>OZ220737.1:0-5780672 GCA_965116935.1 Pseudomonadales bacterium
GTGGCGTTCATGTGGTCGTCGGACATGGGCAGCCAGACGTTCGTTGGGCGCGAGGTGGACGTGGCGCGGGCGGCGACGTTCATCGACCTCATCTACGAGACCAAGAGCGGCTACATCAGCGTTTCGGTGATGAACGACCGCCAGTGGGATGGCCTCTGCCACGCCGTGGGGCACCCGGAGTGGCTCGAAGACGAGCGCTTCAAGACCCCCGGGGGCCGCGACCGCAACGCCGACGAACGCCTGGAGATGACCCAGCAGGCGTTGCTCGGACGCCCGGCCGAGGAATGGCTGACGATCCTTGAGGATGCCGGCGTTCCTTGCGCGCCGGTGCTTCGCCGCAGCGAGATGGTCAACCACCCGCAGGTGGAGGCCAGCGGCATCGTCATGGAGCTCGACCATCCGGACGCTGGCCGCATCCGCCAGACGCGCAACGCCGCCCGGTTCGAACAAACGCCCACAGAGATGCGCCACGGCGCCCCGCACCATGGCCAGCACACGGCCGAGGTGCTCAGCGAGCTTGGCTACGGCGATGCCGAAGTGACGAGCCTTGCCGCCGACGGCATCGTCGGCATCCCTGCATAGCCAACTCCCACCATAGGTCAACAAGGTAGCCAACGATGCTCAAACTGCATGGGGTCCGGTTCAGCAACTACTACAGCCTTGCCAAGGCAGCGCTCCTTGAGAAGGGCGTGGAGTTCGAGGAGGTGAAGGAGCCCCCGGCGCAGAGCGACGAGTTCCTCGCCAAGAGCCCTATGGGACGCGTGCCCGTGCTCGGCACGGACGAAGGGCATTTCTCCGAGTCCTGGGCGATCGTTGATTACCTGGAACGGGTGCAACCGGAGCCGGCGCTGTTGCCGGCGGAGCCCTTCGCCCGTGCCAAGACCATTGAGCTGTGCCGCCACATCGAACTCAACGTGGAACTGGTGGCCCGGCGCTGCCTGGGAGCGGCGTTCTTTGGCGGTGAGGCGTCCGAGGACAAGAAGGCGGAGACGCAGGAAGACCTGGCCAAGGGAGTTGCCGCCGTGCAGCGGCTGATGGCCTGCGACCCGTATGCGGCCGGCGCCCAATTCACGGCGGCCGACCTCTACACCTTCTTCTCGTTCGGCCTCTCCGGCCAAATCGCGCAGAAGATGTTCGACATGGACATGCTGGCGGACGCCCCCGAGATCAAGGCGCTGCTCGGTCGGCTGGCGACACGGGAGAGCATCGCCAAGGTGACGGCGGACCAGAAGGGCTAGCGCGCCGGGACGGGACAGGCCCGTCCTTACAAGGAAAAAAGCGCCTATCGGCGCTTAGGGAAGGCAGAATGCCTTCCCTCCGAGGGCCTTTCGTAGGTGGCGAAGTCCGTGTGGACGGGCCCTCGGCGGGAGGCGTCTCGCCGACGTACTTGAAGGCCCGTCCCGGTGTGTGAAAGGAAAGTTGAGTCGCGTGCTGCTCACAACCACATCCACCGATCTCGCGCCGCCGGACTTCCTCGCGTCTATCGGCAACGTCTTCGCCCGTTTCGACCGCCAGGACTCGGGCAACATCTCGTTCGGGGTTGAGACCGAAGAGGGTCGCCACTTCGTCAAGACGGCTGGGCCGCCGGGCGGCGGTGGTTTGCCGCTCGCGCACAAAGATCGCGTGGCGCTGCTGCACAACGCCGAGCGTCTCGCCCGGGAAGTGCCTCATCCGGCTCTGACGCGCTTCGAACGCTCGATTCCGTCGGCTTGGGGGCCGATGCTCGTGTACCGCTGGGTCGAAGGCGAACACCTGCATGCCCGCCGCGAACGGCGCGAGGACCCGGACACCGCATGGCAACGCTTTCTCGCGCTCCCCACCTCAGAAAGGCTGGCGGTGGTGCGGACGCTCATTGACCTGCATGTCGAGCTTGCGAAGATGAATTGGGTAACCGGAGATTTCTACGACGGCTGCCTCATCTACAACTTCCCGAGCAAGTCCATTCACGTCTTCGACCTCGACAGCTACCACCAAGGGCCCTACCGCAACAACATGGGCCGCATGTTCGGCTCCACGCGCTTCATGGCGCCGGAGGAGTTCGAGCTCGGACGCGCCATCGACGAACGCACCACAGTGTTCGCCCTCGGCCGCACCATCGCCATCTTTCTCAGCGACCTGACTGCCTTGTCGGATGTGGTCGCCCGCGCCTGCGAAGCAAGTCCGGAGCACCGCTATGGAACCGTGGCGGAACTTGCTGGGGCGTTCGCTCGCGCCTTGGCCCGTTGAGGGCTACCCAACTGCCAAACTCGCCTCCCTTCGCTGGCAGTGGCCCGCTGGAAGTGGTCTGTCCAAGGGCACTACGACCGGCGCGGCACTGGCCGTTCCGGCGCAGAGATTCGCGTGTCACCACCCGGACTTGCCAACTGCCGTTCGAGCGACGTGAACTCGGCGAGCAGTTCTGGGGATTCGAATGCACGGTTGCGCCGCCCCACCGCAACCTGACGCAGGATGCCCGCTGCAGCAAGCCGTCCGACCGCTTGGCTCGTCGCCTGGTAGGAGCGCCCTATCGCCTTCGCCGCGGTGGCGGTTGTCAGCACGGGCGTGCCAGGAAGCACATCAATGAGAAGACGTGCTGCCGAGTCCCGGCGCACGGGAGCGATCCGCTCCCGCCACGAGTCCTGCAAGCGACGCACTCGCCGCTCGAAGCGCGCTGCATCCTCCGCTGCCCGCCGACATGCAGCAGCAAAGAACGCAACCCAGCGATTGATGCCCGTCCGTGCTTCTTGTGCGCGTGAGTCGCCAACATAACGAGTGGCGGAAAGGCCGGCGACGTACTCGTCCGGCCAGGTGGCAAGCACAAGCGACACCGGCGGCAGTACCCGAGGGGCGAGTCCTCGCCGTCGCAGCACCACATGCACCAAGGCCCGTCCCGCTCGGCCGTTGCCATCCACGAACGGGTGGATCGTCTCGAACTGGGCATGGGCGATGGCTGCCTGTGCAACCGCAGGCAAGCTATCCTCGTTGCAAAAAGCGAGCAGGTCTTCAAGCAGGCCCGGCACGACTTCGGGCGGTGGCGGAACGAAAACCGCCGAACAGGGGTTGAAGTCGCTGCCTCCGATCCAGTTTTGTACGTCGCGCACCCAGCCGCCGTAGCGGTCGAGTCGGGTGCCCGCCACCAACCTTCGGTGGGTTTCTAGCAGCGTCTGCAGCGCAAAGGAGCGCCCTTCGGAAGCCTCACCAACGCACCAAGCCATCGCTTCGATGTTGCCCAACACCTCGATGGCCGTGACATCTCGCACGGCTTCGCCCGCCCGGCGCGCGGCATCGGCCCGCAGCAGGCGCCGGCCCCCCACTTCGAGCCCCTCGATGCGCGAGGAGGCGACACTCTCGGCTCGCAGCAGCAGTCTTGCGAGGGCTTCCGTGCCGGCCAGCGCCGTCGCAGAGGCATCGAGGCGCACGATCTCGGCTTCGGCATCCGCCACCTCTGCCGCCACGTCGCCGTCGAGTGCGAAAGCCCGACCGGCGACACGATCAGGCAGATAGACCGAGTAGTCACAGGACAGGCGGTCGCGCCGTGTCGGCGCACCTGCTCCGCCTTCCCATCGGCGCTTCTCCACGGTTGCCATGTTCCGTGCCCTCAGAGCCTTTGCGTTGCGGATTCCTTGTTCAAGGATACGCTGGAAAGCTTGAATGCAGTGCGCCGTTGTTCAAGGATTTCGCGGGACGGTAGAGGCTTGTGCTATGTTTTGGGTCGCCGCCGGGGGTGCGGTAGTGAGGCAGTCGCACACGGCCTGTTCCGTGAGTCCTCGCACCCGAGTCGATGCAGGCTCTGGCTCAGCACCGGCGGTGACACCCCCCTCTCAATCCGCCGATCGGCGGTTTGCATTTGGGCGTGGCCTCAGACGAGCGGACACGTCGATCGGGACGCCATCACGACGCCAGCTTGCCCTTCTTCGGGTCGGGTTTCGGCTGGAAGTGGAACCACGTTTCCGCTATCGAGCTGTGGATTCGGCCGAGGTGCTGCTGGCATTCATCCATGAAGGCACGCAGCGTCGGGCCTTCAAGGCCGGCCACGTCGGCGTTGGCGAGGGCGACGATGGCGGTGTTGCAGTTGCGCATGGGGCGGCGGTTGCGCGGCAGGTCGCGGACGTTGCTCCGCATCTGCGCGAGGCAGCGCGCGTAGGAGCGCGGCAAGTGGCCGGCTCGGAGCAGGAACTCAAGCACCGGGCCGCGCGACACCGGCTGCCCCACTGCGGCGTGGTAGGACTGCATGGCGTAGAGCGAGACCAAGACGCTCCGCCACTGCGCCTCGTGGAACGGCTCGAGGTCGTGGCCTGGGGGCAGCAGGCGGGCGGAGCCGACATCGATGGTGCGAGTGGTCATGTCCGCGCGTTCGAGCTGGTTGCCGAGGCGCAGGAATGTCCAGTGGGCGTCATGCAGCATGTTGCGGGAAAGAAAGCCCTCGAACTGGTGCACGCGCGAGCCAACGCCATCGAGCGCTTCGCGGCGGCGCCGGCGAGAGGTGCCTGGGGGCAACTGCGAACGGGCGAAGTGATGCAGGTCGTTGACGTATTCGAACGTCACTCGCGGCATGGTCTCGCGCACCGTGCGGGCGTTCTCGCGCACGCCTTCGATGGAGCGGATGATGGACCCCGGATTGCGGGTGTCGCTGATGAGGAAGCGGCAGACGTTGTGTTCGCTGGCTTCGTCGAAGAGCGAGTCGAACAACGGCCCGGAACCGGTGATGTCGATGAGGGGTCGCCAGCCGAGCGGCAGCCGTGCGGGCAGGTCCATGAGCAGGTTGGAGGTGACGGTCACCAGCCGTGCCGTGCTCTCCACCCGCTCGATGTAGCGACCGAGCCAATACACGCGTTCCGCCACCCGCGACAGGATGTCCCTCTTGCCGCCGGCCGCGCGGGCTTGTCCGGCGGGGGTGGCTGGCCCCGGTGCCGCACTCACGGCTTTTTTCACGTTACGCCTCCGGCAGAGGAACCAGCTTCCCCTCTGCCCCCCGCGCCAGCGGCGGAGGAAGCTTCCCCGGCTGAGGGCTCCACCTCCACCACCCAAGTGTCCTTGCTGCCGCCGCCCTGGGACGAGTTGACCACCATCGAACCCTTCCGCATCGCCACCCGCGTGAGGCCCCCCGTCGTAACGTAGGTATCCGCGCCGGAGAGGATGAACGGGCGCAGGTCCAGGTGCCTGGCTTCCACCCGGCCATCGGTGAGCGTCGGCGCGGTGGAAAGCGAAATCATCGGCTGCGCCACGTAGTTGCGCGGATTGGCGCGAATCGAGCGGGCGAAGGCGTCGCGTTCGGCGTGGGTCGCCATCGGCCCCATGAGCAGGCCGTAGCCGCCGGACTCGTTGGCCGGCTTCACCACCAGCTTGTCGAGATTGTCGAGCACGAAGTCGCGGTGTTGCTTCTCCACGCAGCGGTAGGTCGGCACATTGGCGAGCAGGGGCTCTTCGGCGAGGTAGTAGCGGATCATGTCCGGCACGTAGCTGTAGATCACCTTGTCGTCGGCGACGCCACACCCCGGCGCATTCGCCAGCGCCACGTTACCAGCGCGCCAGGCGCGCATGAGGCCGGGCACCCCAAGGATCGAGTCTTCCCGGAACGTCTCTGGGTCGATGAAGAGGTCGTCGATGCGGCGGTAGATCACATCCATCCGCTGGACCCCGGCGATGGTCTTCATATACACGCAATCGTCGTCGGCGACGAAGAGGTCCGGCCCCTCCACCAGTTCCGCCGCCATCGTCTGGGCAAGGTAGGCGTGCTCGAAGTAGGCGGAGTTGTAGATGCCCGGCGTCAACACCGCCACCACAGGCATTGTGTCTTGGTTGGGCGCGAGCGAACGCAGGCAAGCAGCGAGCGCGAGCGGATAATCGTCCACCGGATGGATGATGTAATCCTCGAACAGTTCCGGGAACACGCGCTTCATCACGGCGCGGTTCTCCAGCATGTAGGACACGCCAGAGGGCACCCGCAGGTTGTCTTCGAGCACGAGGAAGCGGCCATTCTCATCGCGCACGAGGTCGGTGCCGCAGACATGCGACCAGACGCGGTGGGGCGGCTCGATGCCGATGCACTCCTGGCGAAACTCGCGCGACTTGAGGATGTGGTCTTCGGGCACCAGGCCATCGCGAATCGCGTGCTGATCGTGGTACACGTCGTCGATGAAGGCATTGAGTGCCTTCACCCGCTGCTTGAGTCCCCGCGCCACCTCGTCCCATTCATGCTTCAGCACCAGGCGCGGAACGATGTCGAAGGGCCATTCGCGGTCGATCTGCGCCGGGCCGCCGTCCTCGTCTTCGCTATAGACCGTAAAGGTGATGCCCATGGCGCGGATCGCCACCTCCGCCGCCGCCTTGCGCTCGGCGAGTTCCTCGGGGCTGAGGCCGGCGAACACCCGCATGACGCTGTCGGCACCGGGGCGCGACGCACCGGCCGGCGTCACCAGTTCATCCCACGCGCGGGTGGCGTCGTAGCTGGTCCAGTCGATGCTCATGTTTCGATCATGCCGCCGCCGAAGCAACGACCAAGTCGTGGACGAAGCGGAGCTTGTCGGCGGTCGTCGCGGCCAGCGAGAAGGGATACGGGTCCGGCAGGCCCATGCTGCGGTTCAAGCTGTTCATCACCGTTGCAAGGTCCTGCCAGTCGTCCAGGGTTCGGTCGAAGCATGCGTTGGCTGGCGGCAGTGGGGAGGTGAATGTGCGTCCCCGAGTGCCAAGGCCGGCATCATGCGCGCTCTCCAGGGTGTCCGTCATATGCAAGTAATGCGCCCAGGTTTCGGCGAAATCTTCGAGCGGGTGGGAGGCGGCATAGGGAGTGACGTGGCGGCTTTGCCAATCCGCAGGCGGGCCCTTGGTGTAGTGGCTGTCGAGGGCGTCGGCATAACTCTCACGCTCGTCGCCAAACCGCTCGCGGAATCGTGCATGCGCGGGGCTTCCCTCCACCAGCCGACGCCAATAGTAGTGCCCCGATTCGTGCCGAAAATGCCCAAGCACGGTGCGATACGGTTCGTCCATGGCCTCCCGCATCTGCTCGCGCAGCTCCGGCGCGGCTTCCATGAGGTTGATGGTGATGATGCCTTGGTCGTGGCCCGTCATCACGGGATCGTCCACCGGTGCCGTCGCCTGGGCCGTGTCGAGTCGGGCGTCGGCGAGGATGCGAAAGGCCAGACCATCGGCGCGCTCACCCTTTCCCTCCACAGGCAGGCGCAGGCTGCGCAGGGAGAAAAGGAGCCGCCGCTTGGCCTTCTCCACTTCGTACCAGAGCTTCACGCGGCGGGCGTCGGTGGGATCGGGCACCACCTCCGTGAGGGCGCAGGCGTCGCACAAGCGGTCTTCGGCCCCGCCGACCAGCCAGTTGCAGACCCGCCACTCGTCGTAGTTGCGGCAGAGGCGGTCTGCAGGAGCGAGGGGCCGCAGCGTCATTTGCGCGGCGTCGAAGCCGAGCCGGCGGCCGCATTGCAGGCAGGTGTCGTTGTCGAAGTGGATGCGGTTGCCACAAGTGCAGGTGAATGTGCGCACGATGCCTCCGTCTTCTGCTCAAGCCCTTCCGCCGACATCGGACTCGCATGGGCGTTCGCCGTCCATGACGCCCCGAGGCACGCATCTTGCCCATCGACCGACTGTGCCTACGCGACACGGCCGGAACGAACGTCCGCGTACTCGCTATTATCGCACCGACCAATCGGAGGCAAAGCGCACACCATGCTTGACGGAACCGTTCACCCCGACTTTGCCGATGTGGCGGCCACGCTCATCCGCCTGCTGCCCAGTTCCGGCCACGGCGGCGGCGCGGCCACCGTGTATCACCGCGGCCGCTGCGTGGCGGACATCTGGGGCGGCACCCGCGACGACGCCGGCACGCCTTGGAGCGAGGACACCATCGCGCCTTGCTTCTCCACCGGCAAGGGCATCGTCGCGACGCTCATGCACATGCTGATCGACCAGGGCAAGGCGGCCTATGACGATCCGGTGGCGCAGCATTGGCCCGGCTTCGAGGCCGGCGGCAAGGAGCGCATCACGATTCGGCATGTGCTCTGTCACGAGGCGGGCCTCTACCGCATCACGGACATGATCGCCTCGCCGCGGGAGATGCTGGACTGGGACCACATGTGCGGTCGGGTGGCCGCCGCCGAACCCGCGCACGAGCCCGGTGCGGGACATGGCTATCACGCCTTCACCTTCGGTTGGCTGGTGGGTGGCCTCATCGAACGACTCACAGGCAAGTCCCTCGCCGATGCCCTCGCCGACGAGCTGGTGGCGCCACTCGGCCTCGATGGCTGCTTCATCGGCGTGCCGGGGGAGGCCATGCCGCGGCGAGCCGAACTCGAGAACGGCATGGCGGAGCCGCCCTCGGACAAGCCGGCGTGGCGCGAGAATGCACAAGAGTGGATCGAGACCGGGCTCGCTCGCGTCGGCGTCGACCTCGCCGAGTTCCGCAACGCGCTGACGCCGTTCAACGAGCCGTTCGACTGGAATGCCGAGGAAACCGTGCAGGCGACGATTCCCGGCGCCAACGGCCAGTTCACCGCCCGCTCGCTGGCACGCATGTACGCCATGCTCGCGGAAGGCGGCGAGATCGACGGCGTGCGGCTGGTTTCGCGGGAGCGCCTGGTGGAGCTTTCGCGGGTGGAGAACCGGGGCCGCGACCGTGTGCTGATGATCCCCATGCACTGGCGGCTCGGCTATCACCGGGCGTTCACCTTGGGCAAGACGGCGCCGGATGCCTTTGGCCACTACGGCTATGGGGGCAGCGGTGCGTTCTGCGACCCGTCGCGGCGGCTGGCGGTGGCTTTGACGGTGAACACGGGCAGCGGCACTCCGGCCGGCGACTGGCGCATGCCGCGCTTGGCGAGGGCTGCGATCGGCGCCGCGGACCGCATCGCCGCGGCAGACCCGGTCGGGATGGACGACTGATGCCGCAAGCCGGAGAACTGTACGAAGGTCTGGAGGAGCGCTTTCGCACCATCGGCCACTTGCGCCATGCGGAGTCCATGCTGTCTTGGGACGAGGCGGTGATGATGCCGAGCGGCGGCGGCAAGGTGCGCGCCGACGCCTTGGCAGCACTTGCCGGAACCGTTCACTCGCTTGAAGCTGCGCCCGACATCGCGGAGTTGACCGAGGCCGCGCTCGAACGCGAGGACGATCCGTGGCGACGCGCAAACTTGGGGCAAATGGCGCGGGTGTCACGCCGAGCACGGGCACTTCCCGAAGACCTGGTGACGGCGCTGACCCGCGCTTCGGCAGCCAGCGAACAAGCCTGGCGCACGGCCAGGGCGGCCAATGACTTTGACGCCGTGGCAACGGGCCTGGAAGAGGTGCTTGCCCTCACGCGGGAGCAGGGTAAGGCCCTTGCCGAGGCGGCTGGCAAAGGCATCGAACCGTACGACGCGTTGCTCGACGAGTACGAGCCCGGCCTCACCAGAGCCATCATCGATCCCATCTTCGCGGAACTGCGCGATGTCCTTCCGGACTTGATCGACCGCGCCATCTCCCGACAGGGGGCGGCCAAAGCGCCGACCGGCCCCTTCCCCATCGCCGCGCAGGCAGACCTCGGTCGCAGCCTCATGCGCAAGATGGGCTTCGACTTTGAGCGCGGGCGGCTCGACGTGAGCCACCATCCCTTCTGCGGCGGCGAGCCGGATGACGCCCGCATCACCACGCGCTACGACGAGGGCGACTTCCTCAAGTCCATGTTTGCGGTGCTGCACGAAACCGGCCATGCGCTCTACGAACAGGGCCTGCCGCCGGCTTGGCGGGGGCAGCCGGTGGGCGTGGCGGTGGGGATGGCGCTGCACGAGAGCCAGTCGCTGTTGATGGAAATGCAGGTGTGCCGCAGCGCGCCCTTCCTCGCCTTCGCGGCGCCCATCGTTCGCCAAGCGTTCGGCGCCGAGGAAACCGATCCCACTTGGAGCGCCGACAACCTTGCAAGGCTTGCCACTCGCGTCGAGCGCAGCTTCATTCGCGTGGATGCGGACGAAGCAACCTATCCGCTACACATCGTGCCGCGCTACGAGATCGAGACCGCCCTGCTCGACGGCTCTCTCGCCGTTCGGGACATTCCCGACGCGTGGGACGAGAAGATGCGCACTTATCTCGGAATCGGCGCCGCCGGCAATTTCACCGATGGCTGCATGCAGGATGTGCATTGGTTCGCTGGCCTGATCGGCTACTTCCCCACCTACACCTTGGGCGCCGTCACCGCGGCCCAGCTCTGGCAGGCGGCGAGAGCAGCTTTGCCGGGGGTGGAGGACGCCATCGGCGTGGGCGATTTCCGGCCATTGCTGGGCTGGCTGCGCGACAACATCCACGGCCAAGGCCGGGTGATGGCCGGGAGCGAGTTGATCGCCCGAGCCACGGGGCGACCCTTGGGCACGGACGCGTTCCTTAGCCACCTGCGCTCTCGCTATCTCGGCGAAGATGGGGCGTCTTGACTAAGGCCGCCGCAGGGTGCCTTGGGGCGAGGCGTCTCGCCCTCGCACGCGCCGCAAGGCGCGTCATGGGCAAACATCTGCCCACCGGTCTCGCGCCTGTCCACGCGTGCGAGGGCGGGACGCCCTCGCTCCAAGGCCCCGCCCTCCCCTGCACGCCGCAAGGCACCGCGTTTACCACTCGGCGTTGAGGCCGTGCACCGCTCGATGAAGCCGAACGTGGACGAGGTGGCGAGGCTCGCCGACTTCGCGGCCCGCCACGCTCCCCTGTTCGTCATCTCCGGCGCAGGGTGCAGCACCGAGTCCGGCATCTTCGACTACCGCGGCCGCGACGGCCAGTGGAAGCGCAAGCCGCCGGTGCAATACGACCAGTTCATCCGCAGCGAGGCGGCCCGGCAGCGCTACTGGGCGCGGAGCCACGTCGGCTGGCAGCGCTTTCGCGCAGCGCGGCCCAACTCGGCGCATATTGCCCTCGCAGCGTTGGAACGCGCTGGCGTCGTCGGCATCGTCGTGACACAGAACGTCGACGGCCTGCATCAGGCGGCGGGACACGAACGGGTGATCGACCTGCATGGGCGGCTTGCGGCCGTGGTCTGCACCGCTTGTGGTCGGCGAACCGCTCGTGCCGACGTGGCCGCGTGGCTGGCCGAGCGCAATCCTGGCTTCGAGACGCCTGAGCACACCCTCGCACCAGACGGCGACGCCGACTTCGAGGGCGTGGACCTGACGAGCTTCCGCGTTCCCTATTGCGACCGGTGCGGCGGAGTCGTCAAGCCGGATGTGGTCTTCTTCGGCGAGAACGTACCGCGAGCGAGGGTGGACGCGGCATTCGCGGCGCTTGCCCGATGCAAGGGCGTGCTGATCTGCGGCTCGTCGGTGATGGTGCAGTCGAGCTTCCGCTTCTGCCGCCGCGCCGAGGCCCTGCACCTGCCCGTCGCGGCGCTGAACGAAGGGGTGACGCGTGCCGACGCCATGCTCACCCTAAAGGTCGAGGCGCGGTGCGGTCCTACGCTGGCGGCGCTTGCCGCCGGTCTCGGCTGACGCGGATGTTCCAGCGCCGTTTCTGGGGCACGCCCGCCAAGGAGGGTCGCCTCGGACGTTGTCTCGCGGGATGCCTTCGTGTTCGGCGGCGCAGTCGCTCAGCGTGTTGGTGCCTCCTCATCGGTCTTGGTTCGCTGGCCCCACTCTTCGGGCCGGCAATGGCGGCCAAGAGCGAGGCCGCGACAGCCGAGCCGCAGGAAGACTCTGCCCCAGCGAATGCAGACATCGACGCGATCCTTGCCAACCCGCTCGGCAATGCCGCCTATGTGAACGAGTCGCGATGCATTCCCGGCGGCGGCTTCGGCAACGTGGAAGTCGTGGACGACCGCAACCTCGTCTTCGAGGGCCGCCGCGGCAAGCTCTGGTGGAACCGGCTCCGCCAACGCTGCCTTGGACTCCACAGCAACATGCGCCTGACGATGGAGCGCCGCAGTTGGCGGTTCTGCGCCCGCGACCGCTTCCGCGGAGTGGGCCGCAGTTCCACCGAACTCCCGTCCACTATCTGCGAACTCGGCAACTTCGTCGAACTGGACCCGGAAACCAGCGAACTCTTGCGCCGCGCCATCGAAGCCAGCCGCCGCAACACGGTGGTCGGCACCACGGTACGCCGCGCCGCAGAGTAAATGGGAACTTGCGCCGTAAGACCTTCGCACACATCGCGCCTGTATAGTGAACGACCCCCAGACCCCTTCGACGCTCTGATGCTCAACGCCCTGCAAGCCGCCGCCAAAGACGCGGCTCACCGCCACTTCGACTATCCGAGCCGCAACGCCGTCGAACGACACGGTGACCGCCGGGTTCGAGACAAGCTGCCCCGCTTCAGGCCCGGTGTCGAAGGGATAGGTATCGCCGGTGACGCACTGCGAATCTATGTCCATAAGGATCTGGCCGCTGACGTTGAGATCCCTCCCGAGATTGCGGGCGTGCGTGCGGAACGCATACTCACGACCGGCTTCCACGACTTGGTTGCGCCGCGACAAGCGAGTCTCTCGCCAGCCCCATGCGGCGTGTCCGTCGGCTGTGGGACGGTGACCACCGGCACCCTTGGTTGTCTGGTCGACACGCCTGCCGGGCGCTGCATTCTCAGCAACAATCATGTCCTCGCCGTAGCCAACGCTGCCAGCATTGGCGACGAGATTCTCCAGCCCGGCGCCGCCGACGCGTCCAGTTCCAACACGCCAGCGCGGATCGCGACCCTGACAGACTTCGAGCCATTGAGACTCGGCAGCTCCGTCAATCGGATAGACGCGGCCATCGCAGCGCTGGATGACATCAACGCCGCGGTCCCCGACATCATGACCGTCGGCCCGCCCCGTAACCCACCCGTCTCCGCCTTCGTTGGTCAGGCCGTCCTCAAGCATGGCCGAACGAGCGGCCTCACCTTCGGCTCCGTCGTCGACACAAGCTTCGACGGCATCGTCCGCTACGACGGTAGCGTCGCTTACTTCGAGGACCAGATCGTCGTCGCTTGCGACTCGGGCCCTTTCTCTGAGCGTGGCGACTCGGGGGCCCTCATCCTCGACAGCCCCGATGTTCACCCTGTTGGCCTACTGTTCGCCGGCGACGATTCTCAAACGATCGCCAATCCGATACAGTCAGTCCTCAATCGTTTCGGTGCTACGGTCGCCGTGACATGAAGGACATTCGGCAAGCCAAACGATCCCTCGGTCGCGAACTCCGGACTGTTGACGGGTTCGTGGGTGTCGGCGTCGGTAGAGACGGCATCCGGCTCTATGCCAGCGCCGAGACGGCTCCTGTCGTTAAGGTGCTGCGCGACAAGTGGGGCTACCGCTACAAGGGCTTCGCTGTCTCAGTCGTTCTCAGCGACGGTTTCGAGGCCCAGTCGAAGGCGGCGTCCTAACTCAGCTCGCTCCGTCCCGGCTGGTCGCCCGGAGCGCGACTGCCGCGTAGAGATCCAGGACCAGCACGCGTCCCGTGCGTTTGGCGGCGCGGTACACCGTGACGATGCGGTCGACGTTCTGCGCCGACGCCCACACGAAATGCAGGCCCTCGGTCCTGCGGAACGCCGTGACGAACTCGCCCTCGAGATCGCGCTCCGAGGCGAACCCCTTCGGTCGTCCCGGTTCGCCCGATCGTCGTACCCTCCATCATCAGCATGTCGACGTCCGCCCGCGGATTTCTCAAGAACGCCTCGAACAGCGCGGACTTCCGACCGTGGGCACGGAAGTCGCCCAAGTAAAAGACGCGCTTGCCACCCGCCTCAAGCAGCAGCGAGTAGGTATCGAACGCGCTGTGATCCGCAGGTACGGCGTAATCCGGAAGGGGCTGATCTCCAACGACACTCGGTCGGTGATGAATCGCGGCCCTTCGAATGAATGTCCGTTCGGCACGGACGCGCTCGCCGCTTGCAGGATGCGGTAGGCCGCCTCGCCGATGTAGACGGGCACGGACGGCCGCAGATACCGTGCGAGGCCGTAGTGGTCCAGTTGCGGGTGCGAGATCACGACCCCAAGCAGGCTGTCGTCCGCCCCCCGGAATCCGCTCACGGCCGGAAGCAGCCTCTCGTGGGCACCATCCGATGCGTTGTCCGGAGCATCCAGCGGAAGGCCCACGTCAAGCGCGATCCGCTTGCCCTGCGCCTCCACTTCGATGCATGTGCCGCCGATCTCACGAGTTCCCCGGTGGATCCTGACCTTCATGGCAACTCCCTTCCGGCGCGTGAATCCTGCCCTATTGCTGCTAGAGTGCCGCCGGTCACACGCCCCGGCAAGCATGGGGCGCACCCTTGGCACGGAGAAACGCAGCTGCAATGGCCGACTTCCAGCGGGCACTGCCCCCACACGCGCGGGGAACCGTCCGCAGCCTTGCATCCGGCAAGTGTTGGATGCGCGACCTTCTCGCCAAATGGGCACCGAGCGGCACGCGCGGCAGCCTACGGCTGGCGGTCCGCCACGACTACGTCAACTTCTACCACCTCGGACAGTCAGTCTCCAAAGTGAAGTTTCCGACACGGGCGAAACCGACGGCGACGGTCCACCACAAGTACGTCATCCGAAAGGCAGAAGGGCAGACGTATATCAAGATCGATGCTACAGAAGGACTGGACGGCACCGGAAAGAGGACACAGCAGTGGGGCGGCGCGAAGACGCTGGATTCGTGGATCGCCAAAGCTGCCAGCTATGCCAACGTCGAGAAGGGGCACATCGACTCGCTCCTCAACGTCTCCCCGAACGTCATCGATCTTGAGATCGCCCTGCCAGCCCGCCACGGGGAGCACAGTGCCCCGCGCATTGACATCGCCGCCCTTGAAGATGCCTCGGACAGCCACCCGGCTCGCGTTGTCTTCTGGGAGGTGAAAAGGATCAACGACCCTCGACTCCGTTCGCGATCCGTTCCCGAGGTACTCGGCCAGCTCCGCCGCTACAAGGACTACGTTGCCTCCAGCCCCCGCCTCTTCAAGGTCGCCTATCGGCAGACCTGCGCCATCCTCAGCCAGTTCCACGACATCGCCTGCTGCCTCTGGGATTCTCCGCAACCGCTGGACCGTGTCGTTTCGGATGTAGCAAACGGAGGATCCTTGGAAGTCGATGTCGAACCCCGTCTGCTAATCATCGAAGACGAGCACCCAAAGCGCAATTGGGAACACCACCGAGACAAGCTGACGAACGGTCTCGGCGACCGAGTCCACTTCGCCAGCCCCGGCCAAGCCATTCCGAGAGCCCTTCGCGGGCCGGCCTGAGTTCGCATCCCAGATGAAGAACCGACCTCTCTGCCAAGACCACGAACGCCTGGTACCGCGCCCTCCGCTGGTCCCTGTACGGGTTGGGGCACCTGGTCAGCATTCCCATGCTCCGATGGGATCTGACTTCCCTTTACTCGCCCTACCAAGCGCTCATGCGCGCGTCGGCGGACATCCAAGGCGAATCCGAACGAGGTCCGTGGGGACCGATCCTCGACTGAACGTCCGTTGCTCCACCGCAAACGTGCACGCGTTGCTTCCCGCCTCTCGCGTCTGGCGCGGACGGCTGGGCAGACTTTGGTGAGGTCCCTCAAGTGAGGTCAATCTTCCCCGTCAACCAGGGCACGCTTGCTTTCGATCAAGTTGGCGTACTGAGCCGCGAGCCAGGGCGCGTGTTCCTGTGGGCAGGCCTTGCGCGCTTCCACTAGCTCGCGGCGGACGCGGTCCGTCATCGAGCGAAGGTGGGCCTCCGCTCCTGTACCCACCAGTTCGGCCTCGGCCCAGCGATGGCTGGGGTACACGGCGAGATTGCCCACGATCGTTCGATCCATGAAGTCCGCGAGCGCTTCTGCCGATTCGAAGCTGCCCTCGACGGGCCGGGCGAAATGGGCGTGAACGCGGCCCTTGAAGCCGAGGATGCCGAGTTCGATGCTGCGGAAGTCCTCATCCGGCGCCTTCGCGTATGCGCCGTCACGGTCGCGCAGATACAGTTCCCGCGCCTTCATGGCCGCGCATGGATCGAGTTCGTAGGAGAGCGACACCGGCACCAGACGCACGCGCTGCAGCCAGCCGAAGGGCTCCGCGACTTCCTTGCGCCAGGCTAGTCCCAGCATCTTCAAGAGTGCGGGATCGGTGCGGTCGAAACCGTCCTTGGTGCGGCCTTCGCGCTGGGCGATCCACACCGAGGTGCCGGACTCGAGCGTGTGGCGAATGTAGGCCGAGGTGCGTCTGAGCGCCGCGTATTGCGCCCGGGCGCTGCCGCCGCCGCGCGGCACCACGAAGCTCTTGTTCAGGCGCATGAGGTCGCTCTCGAACGACCGGCTGAGCAGGTTCTCGCCCACCGCGATCTCGGCGGTCTCGTGACCTTCGAGCCAGATCGCATAGTTGACGAGGGCCGGATCCACGGCGATGTCGCGGTGGTTGGAGACGAACAGATGCGGCACGCCGCGCTGCAAATGCTCGACGCCGGCGTAGGTGAACTCGGCCATGGTCTTGCGTACCAGCTTCTCGACATGGGTCGAGAGCAGTTGCTGCATGTCCGCCACCGAGGTCACGCCCTTGAGGCGGCGCCGCAGCAGGGCCCGAACCCAATGACGCACCAGGCCCGGCAGCAATCGATGCCACGTCGGCGCAATGCGCGCCGCCGCGAGCTCGATGAGTTCGCCAGTGTCGAGCAGCCGCGCCAGAACACCGGCAACCTCCGCATCTCGATACGGACGAATGTCCTCAAACTCGTCCAAGACGGCCAGCCCCTCGCCCTCTCTTCCGTGCCGGCAACGCACCCTCGCAGTATCGCACGGCCCCCTGGAGGGAAGGCAAAATGGCTTCCCTCCAGAGGACTGCGGATAGAAGGGGAGTGCAAATGGACTTGGAGCTTGATGGCAAGACCGTGCTGGTCACAGGCAGCCACCGCGGCACGGGCCTCGTGATCGCCACTGCGTTCCTGCGCGAGGGAGCCCGTGCGTTCGTGCACGGCTTCGAGCAGGACCAAGCCGAGGCGGCGGTGGCCGAAATCGGGGGCGGCACGGCGGTGTTTGGGGACATCCGCACCGAAGCGGGTGCCGCGGCGGTGGCGGAGCAGGTGGGCGCGGCGCCGGACATTCTCGTCAACAACTACGGTGCCGCCAGCGGGGGTCGCTGGGAGGCTGCGTCTGACTCGGACTGGCTCGCGATGTACGAAACCAACGTGCTGTCCGCGCAGCGCATGATCCGCCGCTTCCTGCCCGAGATGCGCGCCCGCACAAGCGCCCGGATCATCAACCTCGGCACCGCCGGCACCCTCGCGCCGGCGGCGCGCAATCCGCACTACTACGCCGCCAAGGCTGCCCTCGTCACCATGACGTCGAGCCTCGCCCAGGAGGTGGCCGGCACCGGCATCCGGGTGAACCTCGTCTCGCCGGGCATGATCCGCACCCCGGAAGTTGAGGCTGGCTACATGCGTCGAGCGGCCCGCGAAGGCTGGGGCGAGACATGGGAGGAAGCGGAACCCCACATCGCCGCCCACATTCCCATCCGCCGCATCGCCCGGCGCGAGGAAGTGGCCGACCTCGTGCTGTTCCTCGCCAGCCCTCGCGCCGACGCCATCCACGGCCAGAACATCGTCATCGATGGCGGCGCGATCGCCCGCTCTTGAAGGCATCGCAGACCGCGTCTGCTATGGTGCGGCGCGCACGTGGCAGGAGCGCACCGATGGAGTGGCTGGCGGGAACGAGCGGCTACAGCTACAAGGAATGGAAGGGCAGCTTCTACCCCGAGAAGATCAAGCCCGATGCCATGCTCGGCTGGTACGCGTCGCAGTTGCCGGCGGTGGAAATCAACAACACCTTCTATCGGATGCCGTCGAGCAAGACTCTCGACACATGGCGTGACGCCGTGCCGGAGCACTTCCGCTTCTCCATCAAGGCGCCGCGCAGCATCTCGCACAAGGCGAGGCTGCGCGACTGCGAAGACGCCACCTCCTATCTCGCCGACAAGGTGCGGACGCTCGGCGACAAGCTCGGTTGCGTGCTGTTTCAGCTTCCGCCATACGTCCGCAGCGATGCCGGGCTGCTCGACGCCTTCCTCGGCACGTGGCCGAAGGAACTGCCGGTGGCGCTGGAGTTTCGCCACCGGTCTTGGTTTGACGAGGAGATTGCGGAGACGCTAGGACGGCACGACGCCGCCATCTGCGTCTCCGAGGACGGCAAGCTGGATCTGCCGACTTTTTTCGCCACCACGGAATGGACGTATTTTCGCCTGCGCAAGCAGGATTACGACGATGCGGCCTTGGCGCTCTGGCGGGCACGGGGCGAGCAAAGCGGCGCCGGTCGGGGCCTCGCCTTCTTCAAGCATGAGGACGAAGGCGCGGGCCCGGCGCTCGCGAAGAGGTTCCTCGGAATCGAGCCTGCCCGGCAGGACGAGGAGGCGCGCTGTGCTGACCAAGCAGCAGATTGACGAGTTCCATCGCGAGGGCTTCGTATTGGTGCCCGGTCTGTTGGAGCCGGCGGAGCAAGAACGCTACAACGCCCGCTTCCTCGACATCGCCCAAGGCAACGCCCCGCCCGAAATGACGGTGATGCGCGACGTGATGGTCGTGAAGGGTGCCGTGACGCCGAAGACGCCCGTGCACAGCATCAACAAGATCATGAACTTGGAGACAGACCCCATCCTCTTCGACTACGCCCGCCATCCCGCCACGCTCGCCATCGCCGCGCAGCTAACGGGCGACCGACGGCTCTACACCATCTCCACCAACGTCTTCAACAAGCCCCCCGACATCGATGGCCGCCATCCATTGCATCAGGACTTGCGCTACTTCCGCCTGCGGCCGGCGAGCGGCATCGTCGGCGTCTGGACGGCCCTGTCGCCCTGCACGCGGGAGTCTGGCTGCCTCGCCGTGATCCCTCGCTCCCACCATGGCCCTCTGCTGGGGCACGAAGACCCGGATTGGGAATACGTCAACCGCGCCTTTTACGGCGTCACGGATGTGGACCGCGACTCTCGCCAACACATCGAGATGGAACCCGGCGACACGCTGTTCTTCCATCCCTTGCTGGTACACGGCTCCGGCCGCAACCGCACAGACGACTTCCGCCGCGCCATCTCCGTGCACTACGCGAGCGCCGAATGCACGACCCCCGGGAGGGACTGGAAGACCGGGCCGCACGTCCGCCCAGTGCCGTAGGGGTCGCCCGTGCCGAGCGCATCGGCAGACTCGCCACGCAGACGTAGGGGCGACCCTTGTGGTCGCCCGTGCCGAGCGCATCGGCAGATTCAACACGGGACGGGACAAGCCCGTCCCCTACGGCACCCTACGCGGATCGCTGGACGCACGCGATCCGACGGCCTGATACTCCGCCAGCACCGGGGCGTAGTCGTTCATCGACACCGGAATCACGCCCCGCAAGAGCAAAGCCTCTCGCGCCGCCTTGACCGTCGCGTCCTGCATGGCCGCGGCGATCCCACGGGCGACCGCCCCACCACCTACACCTCTGCGCACAACGTATGGTGGCGCCGGCGCTGGGCAGGTGCGCTCCAGGACGGCCACATCGCAAATCGCTTCCGGTTGGTCACGTTCGAGAATGTGCCACGTCACCGCATCAATGCACGCCAAATCCGCCCTGCCTTCGCGCACGGCAGCCAGACTCGCCTGATGCGAACCAGTGACGATCAGGGAACGCGGTTCGCAAACCGTCAGAAGGGCCGTAAACCCTGAACGGGACGATAGCGAGTTGACCGCCGCAACCCCCTCACGCGCGCCAACCAGGTAGCTGTAGTAGCTCCCGTCTGCACAATCGAGTTCGAACACGGCTGCCAACACGGGTTCAATGGGCGCATCGGCCAGAAACAGATCAAGCCCACAGGCCTGCGAGACGATCAGTTCATCAGACCGCCATTGCTCCTCCACAGGCGTAGCCCGGTCCAACGCCCCACCAAGCCCCACAGCGCGCCAAATCGCATCGTTGGCCCAGCGCACGGAAGGCAGGTCATACCAAGGGAACGACGCAATCACCTCTAGCCGCGTTTCCTCCAGGCATCTATCTCGGATTCACCAGATACTCGCCGTTGACGCAGTTCTCCAGCCGCCCACCCTGCAGATAGCGTAGCGCCGTGCGGGTCGAGAAAGCGCGGATGTCGCGCACGCTCTCCGGCGTGAAGAAAGCGGAGTGCGGCGTGATGATGACGCGGTTCTTGATCCACTCCTCGCCCCGATGCCAGGCGGCCACCAGCGGCGCGTTCATGTTCGCCGGCTCGTCCGGCAGCACATCGAGGCCGGCGGCGAGCACGGTGTCGTCCTTGAGCGCATCGTGCAGGGCGTCGATGTCGATGATGGGGCCCCGCGCCGTGTTGATGACGATGATGCCCTTCTTCGCCGCCGCCAGCGCCTCGCGGCCGATGAGGCCCCTGGTCTCGTCGTTGAGCGGCGTGTGGATGCTCACCACGTCGCACTGCCCCATGAGTTCCTCGAGGCTCCGCGCGCGGCGCAGGTTGAGGGCCAGCTCCACGCCATTCGGCTGGTAGGGGTCGTAGAACACGCAGTCCATGTCAAACGCCTGGGCGCGGCGAATGGCGGTGGTGCCGATGCGGCCCAAGCCCACAACGCCAAAGGTGCAGGCGGAGAGACGGCGGCCATAGGGATTGAGCGCCGGCCGCCAGTTGCCGAGCGGGTCTTCGCGCAGCGCCTCGTCATGGAAAGCGATGCTTTTCACCAGCGTCATCATCAGGGCAATGGCGTGATCGGCCACCTCGCGCGTGCCGTAGTCCGGCGTGTTGCATACGGGGATACCGCGCTTGCCATAGCCGTCCAAGTCCACCTCGTCGAAGCCGACCGCGGTCTTGACGACGATGCGGCACTTGTCGAGCCGGTCGAGGTACTCCGAAGGGGGTGCGACTCCGACGATGGCATCGCAGCCCCGCCACTGTTCGTCGCTCACCTGATCGAAACCGCGAGCGAACTCGCAAGTGGCGGCGTCGCCGACTTCCTCTTCTTCCACCGAGTGATCGCGACCCGTGCGCGGCCAAAGAATCCGCAAACCCATGCCCTTCCCCGCTGCCAAGCAAAACACGAAAGGGCGGCATTCTACGGCACGTCTTGGGGCGGCCACTTGCAGCGTGAAGCCATCCCGCGCTCGCAACGCGCCGCAAGGCGGCCCAAGTGGGAAGTCAGAGGCGCAGGTGGGCCGGAGCGAGGCGACGCTCTATGGCTTCGAACACCAACTCCGTAACGATGGCGAGCAGGGCCGCGGGTACGGCGCCTTCGAGGATCTTGCCGGTGTCGTTGAGGGCAAGTCCGGTGACGATGGGGTCGCCCAAACCGCCGGCGCCGATGAAGGCCGCGAGGGTAGCCGTGCCGATGCAGATGACGGCGGCGGTGCGGATACCGGCCAGAATCGCCGGCACCGACAACGGCAGATGGATGTAGCGCAGTTCCTGTGCTGGCGTGAGGCCCATCGCCTTCGCCACCTCCAAGAGCACGGGGTCCACCGTCGTGAGTGCGGTCACGGTGTTGCGCAGGATTGGCAGGATGGAGTAAAGCAGCAGCGCCAGCACGGCCGGCAGCCAGCCGATGCCCGCCACCGGGATCATCAGCGCCAGCAGGGCGATGGACGGCACGGTCTGCAAAAGGCCCGCGACATAGACGACCGCCCTCGACAGCCAGCCGACCCGGAAGATGGCAAACGCTGCCAACAGGGCGATGGCGGTTGCGGACGAGAGAGCGATGGCGGTGAGTTCGAGATGCCGCAGGGTGTTGTCCAGCGTTTCCTTCGCCAGCCGCTCGAGATCACCTTGGGGTTGCTCGGCAGTCGCATCGGCGGCCCCTTCCGATCGGGATTCCGCCAATCCGGCGTCGCCCAGGAAGCCCCCGGCGATGGCCGCGAAGCTCTCGCCCTCGAACACCGCGGCGGCGTTCATGGCGCGCATCGAAGCGTCGTCGATGGTCCCTGCCAGCCGGGTCAAGGCGTACTTTGCCCGTGCATCCACATCCGCCCGCACCAGTGGCAGTGCGAGGTAGCGGGGGAAGAAGGCCTGGTCGTCTTCGAGCACCGCGAGTGCGTACCGCATCAGTTCGCCGTCGGTGGAATACACATCCGTCCCATCGATGGAGCCCTCGGCAATGGCCTGGTAGGCAAGCCCGTGCTCGATGCCGGTGACGTCGAGGTCGAGGCCGTAGGCACGCGACAGTCCCGGCCAGCCATCGCCGCGCTCCAGGAACTCGTGCGAGAAGGTGAGGCGCAGGTCCGCGTGGTGCTTCAGGTCCGAAATCCGCGCCAGGCCGCGTTCGGCAGCGAGCTTGCCTGGCACCGCGAGGGCATACGTGTTGTTGAAGCCGAGCGCAGGCAAGGGCTCGATGCCGGCAGCGCCCAGTGCTCGACCCATCTCGGCCGAGTCGGTATCGGGCAGCTTCAGGATGGCCTCGGCGATGGTGCCGGTGTATTCCGGATAGACATCGATCTCGCCGTTCACCAGCGCCTGATAGCAGATCAGCGTGCCGCCGAGCCCTAGCTTCCGCACCACGGCAAAGCCCTCCCGCTCGAGCAACTGCGCCATGGCCTCGGCGAGGATGTAGGACTCGGGAAAGTTCTTGCTGGCGACGGTGATGGGGCGCGCGGCCTCGGCACTGACGGGAGCGGCGGCGGCAACGAAAGCGAGGAGTAGCGTGCCGATGAGCAAGCCTGGCAGGGATGGCTTGCACTTCCGGAGAGACTGCGCCGCCGAAACGGCACCGGCTCCTAGCCGTAGTGCCCTATGCACCCGTAAGGGCCTAGCTTGTCCCCGCCCGTGTCGGGGGCACCGATAGGATTGGAGACGGGACGGGACAAGCCCGTCCCCTACGGGTGCATGTGCGTGAGAATGGCCCCTACTGGCGACCAGTCGCTTTACCGGCGGGGGCCGACGCCACTGCAGCCCACAATAGCACCGAGGATCGCACGGCAACGTCGAAAGCCCGCCAAAGCCGCACCCATGCAGTCGCCTCATGCGCCACCTTCCAACAGTCGAGTCACGGTGGCATTCGCGGGCGCATCCAGCACGGCTTCGCGGGCACCAGCCTGGATCACGCCGCCGTCGCCGACGATCACGAGGTAGTCCGCCAAGCGGCGCGCCTCCGCCATGTCATGGGTCACCAGCAAAGTCGAAATCGGCTCGCGTTCGTGCAGCGCCTCGAACACGGGATAGATGTCGGCGCGGTTGATGGGATCGATGGCAGAGAACGGCTCGTCGAGCAGCAGCATGTCCGGGTGCAGCATCATGGCGCGACACAGACCCACCCGGTGCTGCTGGCCGCCGGATATCTGGTGGGGATAGCGATCGGCGATGTCGGCCTCGAGGCCCATGGCTGACAACAGTTCGTGCAGGCGGCGCTGGCGGCGTTCCTCCGGCCATCCTTCGAGGCGGGCCAGCAGCGTGACGTTGCGCGCCACCGTCATGTGGGGGAACAAGCGCGCACCCTGCACGGCATAGCCGATGCGCCGCCGGAACGCCTCCACGTCGCGCTCCGGCACCGGCTCGCCTAGCACTTCCACCGTCCCTTCATCGGCGCGGCGCATGCCGTTGACGAGCTGCAACAAGGTGGTCTTGCCGCTCCCACTCTCGCCGACAATGGCGGTGACGGCACCGGCGGGAAACGCAGCATCCACGCCACGCAACACCCAGGTCGAACCAAAGCGCTTGCCGACCTGCTCGAGTGCGACGCAAGGCTCGGCTGCTTCCTCAATTGGGTCAGGGACGGTGGTCATCCCGCCCCCCTACGCGTCCGAAGGGCGCGCATGACGCAGTTTGCGTTCGGCGGCATCAGTGCGGCTCCGGCTGGTAGCGTTCGAGTTCGTCGAGGAGGGCAAGGTTTTCTGGAGCGGTGGTTTCCGTACGCAGATCCGCGATTCGCTCGCGGTACCCGGCCAGCGACGGGCGCCGTCCGAGGCCCTCGTGCTGGCACGTAGCCACATGCTCGTGCCACTCAGCCCGTTCCACCGCATCGAGTTCGTTTGGCCGAACACGCGCCTTCAGCCGCGTCGCCAACTTGCGCACGCGCTCGTCGTCCGGCGAGAACGGCGGCCACGGCACCCCTTCCTGCAGGGCGCTTTGCACGCGATCCATCGCCCGTCGGTCGCCATCGTCCAGAAAGCCGTCGTAGAGCGAGAGTTCCGCATCCCGAGGTTCCGAATCCCTCTCTTCACGCCGATAGGCATCGGCAATCGTCCGCTCGAGCCCCGGCACCGACGTCAACTGCTGGCGTCGCCGCTCAATCTCCCCAAAGTCAAACCCAAGCCGCCCCGCATCGGCCTTGCGCACCACGTTGAGCGGTGCCACGAACGGGCAGCGGTTCAACGTCACCTCCTTGAGCGGCGGCGGCTCTTCCTCGCTGCGGGTGAAGATGGCTTCCTTGAGCGTTTCGGCATCCGATTCCAAGAGCAAGGAGATGTCCCGCGAGAGGTCCGCGACGATCAAGCGATTGGCAATGTGCGGATGCCGCGCCACCGACACCACCGGCGCGATGTTATTGCGGGCGTTGGGGTACATGCGGGAGACATGCACGTTCACCTTCTCGCCGAGCGGCAACAGCAGCGGCACGGCGGAATCCTTCAGCCGATTGTCGAACGAATACTCCCACAGCTTCGGCTGCGCCTCGCGCAAGCGCCGGGCGAGGAAGAGCGTGGCCTGCACGTCTGCGAGCGCGTCATGGGCGTCTGAATGGTCGAAGCCATTGGCTTCGCTCAGGATTTCAAGCCGGAAGGTCGGCTCCCCTGTCTCGGTTCGCGGCCATTCCATGCCCGCTGGCCGGAGCGCCGCCGCCGCCCGCAGCAGGTCGATGATGTCGAAGCGGCTGTTGCCGTCTTGCCACTCGTGCGCGTAGGGATCCATGAGGTTGCGGTAGAAACCGTGGCGCAGGAAGTTGTCATCGAAGCGCAGGTTGTTGTAGCCGGTGATGCATGTGCCCGGCTGCATTAGCTCCGAGCGGATGCGGTGAAACGCCTGCCACTCCTCCATGCCCTCGCGGTTCGCGCGTTGCGGCGTGATGCCGGTGACAAGGCACGAACCCGGGTCTGGCAGCACATCGGGCGTCAGCCGGATGTAGGTCATGAAGGGCTCGCCGACCGACGAGAGCGCAGCAT
Source organism: Pseudomonadales bacterium (assembly GCA_965116935.1). Lineage (GTDB taxonomy): Bacteria > Pseudomonadota > Gammaproteobacteria > Pseudomonadales > Azotimanducaceae > VXYL01. The sequence goes on from OZ220737.1 coordinate 24,930, forward strand.
CCGTTCGCTGCCCCGCAAACTGCACGATGCGGTCAGCGGCGGCGTCCGTGCCGGAGGTTTCGAGGTCATACCAATAGAAGTGCTCCGGTGCCGCGTTCGCCATGCTATTGCGCCGCGCCTGCAAGTTCCGACAGACTTGCGCGCTTCGACAGATGCGGCGGCGGTTTCAACAGCGCCCCACGCCACCACACGACGAATTCGCCGACCATGACGGAAACCGCCTCCCCACCGGGCACGCTGAGCGCCCGCACCAAGTTCATCGCGCTACTCGCCGGCCCGATTGCGGCGGTGGCCGCTGGATTTGCACTCTTGGGCGCCGGGTTCGAGGATGGCGCCGCCATCACCCTCGGCGTCACCGTGCTCTGCGTCGTCTGGTGGGTGCTCCAGCCCATACCCATACCGGCCACGTCGCTGGTGCCCCTCGCGGTCTTGCCGATGTGTGGCGTGCTGCCGATGGAAAAGACGTCGGCCTCCTACGGCCATCCCCTGGTGCTGCTGCTGCTCGGCGGCTTCATCCTCTCCACCGCCATGGCAAAGAGCGGCGCCCACCGACGCATTGCGCTGACAATGGTAAAGATTTTCGGCGGCAACAGCAGCCGCCAACTGGTGTTCGGCTTCATGGCCGCCGCCGCGGTGCTGTCCATGTGGATTTCCAACACCGCCACCACGCTCATGCTGCTGCCGGTTGCCCTGGCCGTGCTCGAACGCGCGAAGGACCCCAAGCTCGCCATCCCACTGCTGCTCGGCATCGCCCACGCCGCCAGCGTCGGCGGCATCGGCACCCCCATCGGCACGCCGCCGAACGTGGTGTTCATGGCCGTGTACGAAGAAGCCACCGGCAACTCCATCTCCTTCACCGACTGGATGCTGATGGCCGTACCCGTCGTCGTGCTGTTCCTGCCTCTGATGGGGCTTTGGCTCACGCGCCACCTGAAGTCGACCAGCCAAGCGCCCGTGGAGCTGCCGGAAGTGGGCGAGTGGCGTCCGGAAGAAAAACGCGTGATGGCCATCTTCGGCCTCACGGCGCTGGCCTGGGTCACCCGCAAGGAGCCTTTCGGCGGTTGGAGCGGCCTTCTCGACCTCCCCTACAGCAACGACGCCATGGTCGCCTTCTTCGCCGTGGTGGCCATGTTCATCGTCCCCAACGGCAAGGGCGGCAGGCTGCTCGATTGGGAAACCGCCGCCGACATCCCCTGGGGCATGCTCATCCTGTTCGGCGCCGGCCTCGCCATCGCCTCCGCCTTCTCCGCCACGGGCCTCTCCACTGCCATCGGCGAAAGCCTGAGCGCGGTCTCGCTTTGGCCCATGCTCGCGGTCATCTTCGCGATTTGCCTTGCGGTCACCTTCCTAACCGAGGCAACCAGCAACACCGCCACCACCTCCCTACTGATGCCCGTCCTCGCCGCAACCGCCCTCGCCGCCGCCATCGACCCCAAACTCCTCATGGTCCCCGCCGCCATGAGCGCAAGCTGCGCCTTCATGCTCCCGGTGGCCACCGCCCCCAACGTGGTGGTCTTCTCGAGCGGCAAGGTGCCCCCAACAAGCATGGCCCGAGAGGGCTTCGCCCTAAACCTGATCGGCGCGGTGGTGATCACGTTGGTCTGCTACACACTGGTGGTGTGAGCGGAAGCTCGCCAGCGCTGGACGACCCTGCGATCGGCAGGACCGTGGGTCTTCCCATCCTCTCCAAGCGACAAGGGTAGGACGCTACCAAACCCAAACCCTGAAACGGCACGTCTCGCGGCGAAGTCCCCAGCATGACCACCAATTCGCATCCGACCGTGCATAATCGCGGTGCAAGCTAACCGGAGCACCTTCACGCTATGGCAGCCCCTTATCTCGAACCTGTTTCAGGGTTCCTTGCCTTCACCCGCAACGACGCATCCGCACTCCATTCGCAAGCGGCCTTCATCCTGTATCTAGCCGACCAAGTGCGACGGCTGCGAACTCCAAGACCACGAATGTATGACACGTTTGATGAGGACGAAGTCGGCTTGCTCGAAGTTCCGACGCTTCGAACTTTGGACGTCGACTGGAACCAAGCACGCGCCGAGTCTTGGACGCCCTACCGACGCGGAAGGACCCTCGTGTCCGAAGGCGACGACGCACTCCTCGACTCGGTCCGAACTCTCTATGGCGACCCCACCCCAGTCGAATCTGCCCGCGTCATCAACGCTGCTCTGCAAAGTTCCCACGCACTCGTTCGGGCGTCCGGCGCAGCCGCGGATCTCCACGCCAAATCTCCGCGCTACGACACGCTCTATGCCCCCTGGCACGTCGATTCCCTCTCTGTCCTCCTAGATTGTGTCAACGACGACGACGAGCTCGTCCACGATATCTGCGTCGCGGCTCTTGACCGAGCCACACGCGCCCGGTGGCGCGCAATCGCCCCGACCGACCCAAGCCCGAGTGCCGAACACCTGCCCTCGGAACAGTCCGAGAGCATCATCATCCACGGTACGTTCGCCCGACCGTCCACTTGGTGGCGTCCTGGTGCCCCGTTTCACCAATTTTTATCCGTTGACGTCGTCCCCGATCTTTACGCCGGCCCGGCGCCTTACAGCTGGTCCGGCGTTTGGTCATTGCCTGCCCGTCAACGCGCCGCCCACCAACTCCTTGCATGGACCCATGGCCAACCGGTAAACCATGTGTTCGCCCACAGCCACGGCGGCAACATCGCCTTGATGGCGACGCACCTCCAACAGCGAATCGAAAGACTGGTGCTCCTTAGCTGCCCTTTCATGAGGGGGTCGCGACCCGACTTCCGCTTCGTAGGTGACGTTGTCTCAGTGCGTACCAAGCTCGACCCGATCACGCTCATCGCAGGGGGGCGTCCGCGCCACCAACGGCCCAGATTCCGTGAAATCGTGCTGCCGATCTACTTCCACCACAGTGCCACGCACGATCCCGACATCTGGATACAGCATGGAATTGCGGCTAATCTATGAGCACGTCACGAACTTGGAAGCCCGCATTCGGCCAGGCACATGAACCTCAGATCAGCGTTGCGGTTGTTCGCGTCGAGTGCGCTCTGGACTACGACGCATATGGACGCTGCCGGCAAAATCCTTGTCGACACACTTGACCACGATGATGAAGACCTCCGAACCATGGCGGCAATGCTACTCACCCGGGCAGGCACCCGTGCCGAACCCCTTCTTGCTGAGGCCCTCGATCAAGGGCGGCACGTTCCCGCGGTCATCACCATTCTGGCCAGCATCGGAGATCCACTCTCGGTTCCTCGCATTGAACCTTTTACCGAAAGCACAGATCCCGACATCGCCACGGCTGCCCAAGAAGCCATCGCCCTCATCACGCCGACCGTCCCGTGACGCGTAGGAACGTGAACCATCGACGACTTCGACCGGCCCACCCATAGGTGTCGATGCCCGTTGGCCCGGCGTGGTGAGGGCTCGTCCACCGGCAAGAAAAGCAAGAATGGGTCCCATGAAAGGTCGGAGGCGATACGACAGACAGACGAAACGACCCGGCGGTATGCACGGACTTCATACCTTCTGCGAACAAACCGGCGATGTGCCTTCGAGCAAAGGTGCATGAGGAAGTTAATCGGAATCGCCAAGGATCTATGGACCAGGTCGCTGTTTGGCGTTAGATGGCACCTAGGTGCATGTGCGTTTCTACTATGGGCAGCACTCGGCACCCCAGCAGAGGAGTACGTCGCCAACTTCGTCCAGTACTCCTTGCTCGGGGCCTTCTCCGTCTCACTGTCTTACGAATACTCTGTAAAGCTCATCGAGTGGTGCCAACGCAACGGACGAGTATTCGACGACGATCCGATTTTCTTTGCACTGGTAGCCGTTACCGTGCCCTTAGCGATCCTTGCATCTTACTACACGGTCAGGTACGTTCAGGAGCCAAGAGGGGCGTGGGTCGCTGTTTTCACCATCTTCGATGTGGAAGCCCTCCGCTCTGGCATAGCAATCGGGATGCTCGCGCCAGCCTTGGGTGCGACGGTCGCACTGGTTAAGAACTACCACAGACGGGGAGAGAGCGCCTTCCGACGCGACAAGCGCTTCACTGCCAAGGAAAAGCGGGTAGTAGTTGCAATATTCGCAGTGCCCTTAATTCTCCTGTTGTCTCCGCTCGTCATCGGCGCGGGAGCCCTCGTCGTTCTACATTTCATGGAATAAACCTGCAGGCAGAATTGAAGGCCCCTTGGATAGGGCAGCGTGCTCCCGAGTGGCGTGTGTGGCTCCTGCGTTACGGTGGGGTGGTGACGTACTACGTACCTTCCCTCCTAGCAGGTTCAACCATCAGGGAAAGGGCTATCTGAGGTCCCGTCGCGCGACGAGGACGGAGGCACCGCGCGGAAACCCGGCTCACCTCGTCCATCAAGCGGCCCAACCCGCCGAGAGCACCTCCGCCTGCTCAATCACCGTCCTCGTGGCGCCTTCACGCTTGTCAGGCGGGTAACCGTGCTCGCGCAAGATTCGCCTGACCAGCCGCCTTAGGTTGGCGCGGACGTTCTCCCGCAGTGTCCAGTCGATGGTGACGTTGGCGCGGACGGTTTGGACTAGCTCGCGGGCGATGAGGCACAGCGTCTCGTCGCCGAGGACTTGGACGGCGCTGTCGTTGGCCTCTAAGGCGTCGTAGAACGCTAGTTCGTCGTCGTTGAGGCCGAGTTCTTCGCCGCGGGCCGTCGCCTCGCGCATTTGCTTGGCTAGGTCGATCAGTTCCTCGATCACCTGGGCTGCGGCGATGGAGCGGTTTTGGTAGCGGCGGATGGCGGTGTCTAGCATTTCCGCGAAGGAGCGGGCCTGCACCACGTTTCTTCGGCGCCGAGTAGCTACCTCGCCCCGCAAGAGCTTCTGGAGAAGCTCCACGGCCAAGTTCCGATGCTCCATGCCGCGCACTTCGGCCAGGAACTCGTCCGAGAGGATCGAAATGTCCGGCTTTGGGAGGCCGGCGGCGGCGAAGATGTCGATGACGCCTTCGGGGGCGACCGCTTCGGAGATGATTCGGCGCACCGCGTTGTCGAGGTCTTCCTGTGGGGTTGTTTCGGTGGCGGAGCGCTTGGCAAGGACGGATTGCACGGCTTGGAGGAAGCTCACGTCGTCGCGGATGCGCGTGGTTTCGTCGCTCGGTACGGCGAGGGCGAAGGCTCGCGTGAGGTCACGTACCGCTGCGACAAAGCGGTCCTTGCCGTCCTCTTGGGCGAGGATTTGCTCTTGCGCGGCCGGCAGCAGCGCCAAGCGTTCCGCCGGCGTGCCGGTGACCCAATCGCTGTAGTCGAAGCCGTGCAGCATGGCCAAACACACTTCGTGCTTTTGCAGCATGAGCGCGATGGCCTCCGCCTTCTCCACTGCGGTGCGGCCCGTGCCGCCGCTGTCGGTGTAGGTGGCGAGCGCCTGCTTCAGTTCCAGTGACAAGCCGAGGTAGTCCACCACCAAGCCGCCAGGCTTATCGCGGAACACGCGGTTGACGCGGGCGATGGCCTGCATCAGGCCGTGGCCGCGCATGGGCTTGTCCAGGTACATTGTGTGCAGGCTTGGCGCGTCGAAACCAGTGAGCCACATATCGCGCACCAAGACGACTTGGAATGGATCTTCCGAATCGCGGAAGCGTTTCGCGAGGGCTTCTCGCCGCGCCTTGTTCCGGATGTGGCGTTGCCATCCGGCAGGGTCCGAGGCCGAACCGGTCATCACCACCTTGACGCGGCCCAACGTGTCGTCGTCCCTGTGCCAATCGGGGCGCAGGCGAACGAGTTCGTCGTATAGGTCCACGCAGATGCGACGACTCATGCACACCACCATCGCCTTGCCGCGCATGGCTTTGGTGCGGTCGTCGAAGTGGGCGACGACGTCCTCGGCGATGAGACGCAGACGTTCTTCCGTGCCGACGATGGCCTCGAGCTGCGCCCATCGCGTCTTGAGTTTTTCCTTGCGTTCGACCTCCTCGCCTTCCGTCGCCTCCTCGAAATCTGGGTCGATGTTGGGGCGTGCAGACTCGTCCAAGGCAAGCCTCGCAAGGCGGCTTTCGTAGTAGATCGGTACCGTTGCGCCGTCCTCAACGGCGCGCTGGATGTCGTAAACGCTGATGTAGTCGCCAAACACTGCCCTTGTGTTGGCGTCTTGGAGCTCGATGGGGGTGCCTGTGAAGCCGATGAACGAGGCGTTGGGCAACGCATCGCGCATGTGGCTGGCGTAGCCATCAATGAAGTCGTACTGGCTGCGGTGCGCCTCGTCGGCAATCACCACGATGTTGCGGCGGGAGGAAAGCAGCGGGTGGCGGTCCCCTCTTTCGTCAGGGAGGAACTTCTGGATGGTGGTGAACACCACATGCCCTTGGGCGATTGACAGCTTGGCCCTAAGGTCTGCACGGCTCTCCGCCTGCTCCGGTGGCTGGCCTAGAAGGTCGCTGCATCGCGAAAACGTGCTGAAGAGCTGGTCGTCGAGGTCGTTGCGGTCGGTCAACACGACGATGGTGGGATTGCGCATCGCCAGTTCTCGCGCAATACGACCGGCATAAAACGCCATGGTCAGGCTCTTGCCCGCGCCCTGCGTGTGCCAGATAACACCGATGCGGCGGTCGCCTGCTTCGCCGCCGGAGCGACGACCGGTTTCGTAGCGGCCCATGTCGCGGGCCTCTCGATGGATCTCCGCCGCACGTAGCGTCTCGGCCACAGCGGCTTCGACTGCGTGGAACTGATGATAGCCCGCCATCTTCTTGAACAGCGCCCCGCCGTCGTCCTCGAAGACGATGAAGTTCCGCAGCAAGGCCAGGAAACGCGACTTCTCGAATGCCCCTTCGATCAACACGCGCAGTTCCGGGTAGAAGACCGGAGCGAGTTCCTGCCCGTCGATGGTTCGCCAAGGCTTGAACCACTCACGACCCGCCGTGAGCGTGCCGATCCTAGCGGCGAGGCCATCCGACACCACCAGCACAGCATTCATCGCAAACAGGGAAGGAAGCTCCGATTTGTACGTCTGCAACTGCTGCCATGCGGTCCACACCGTAGCGTTCTCATCGGTCGGGTTCTTCAGTTCAATCACGGCCACCGGCAGGCCGTTCAGGAACACCACGAGGTCGGGCCGTCTCGTGTGCTGGTTCTCCTGTACGGTGAACTGGTTGACCACCGACCAGTAGTTCCCCGCGGGGTCATCGAAGTCAATGACTCGCGCCTGGGCACCCCGGATGGCACCGTCGCCGGCACGATACTCAACGGACACACCATCGACGAGCATGCGATGAAAGTCGCGGTTTCGGGCTTCGAGCGTTGCGCCTGCCGGCTGGAGGAGCTTGCGCTGGGCATCACGCAACGCTTCTCTTGGGAGTGCGGGATTCAGTGCCTCCAGCGCCCCGCGCAGTGGGGAGTCGATCGCAACGTGCGCGTAGCTGTGCCGGAGGGCGTGGGGGTCCGGCCCAAGGTCTGGGCCGCTGGACACGTTGTAGCCGAGGGCACGAAACCAGTCGAGCGCTGCATCTTCGACGATGGATTCGGTGACGATGGTCACCGATCAGCCTCGCTTCGACAATGGCTTCAGACTCGCCATGCGACCGAACCACCGACCGAAGTGCTGGCACGCCATTCTCATGCGCTCGACGCCGACGACCGCAGCAACGTTCACCCCATCCGAGACCTTTCGGTAGCCATGCAATGCGTCTTCAAGACGTGCTGAAGGATGCGTGTTGGGGCCGTCGTTGAGGTGTTCTGGGCTCGGAGCTGCCGCAACGACCGCGGCCAAATCTGATGCCCACCGCTTCCAGTCTGGCTTGTAGCGCCCAAAAGCACTTGGGTCCGCGAACAAGAGCGCCTCGAACTCGTGCGGCTGGATGTGCGGCAGGAATCGGTCCGTCCGGCAACGCGCCCGTCGAACGACCACACTGTGCAGCGAACGCTCGATCAGTTCACTGCGTGCGAGCGGGTCTTTGTGTTCCGCAGCCTTTCCCCGCCCGGGGAAGTCCGCTGGCAGCCCGTACAGGTCGAAGAAGGTCGTCACGTATGTGTCTGAGCGCTCGCGCAGAAAGGACACTAGGTTGCGCACCACGCGATCGCGGCTTAGGGCACCACCCTTCGCACGGGGCGATGTTCGCATGAGGCGAGCTTGGGCATAGACCGCGCCGGCAGCGAGCGCAGGCTGCAGCAACTCGTTCACGAAGGCTTCCTCCGTTTGGCCTTCGCACGCAACGACCACATTCGTCATCGCGACGGACTTCCGCCAATCACGTTCATTCGCCAGAGATCCCCAAGCGCGTATTCATCGAGCCACTCGTCCAATCGATCCTCGTCGGGCCTTTCGAACTGCGACTGCCCATCGCGACGACCGACCGTGATGATGCTGCTTGCGTCGAACTCACTGATCAGGTCGGCCGACTGCGTGGACACCACGACTTGACGGGACTTGGAGACCGACTCGAGGAGCTCTGCCAACAGACCCAGAGCAAAGGGGTGGAGACCCAGCTCGGGTTCATCGATCAGGATTGGTTCCGGTTGCAGTTGGGTGGGCTGGCAAAGCGCGGTCACCAGAGCCAAAAACCTGAGGGTTCCGTCGGAGAGCTGACGCGGGCCGAGTGTAGTGCTGGGCCCGACGTCCCGCTCAAACCATTCGAGTTCCACTCGCTCATTGAGGTCCACTTGGTGCCCCGGCGAGTCTCGATGAACCAAGTCGCCGAAATACGGCGCAGCCAAGCGAACCGTCGATAGGATCTGGCGGTAGTTGTCGGCGTGGCGTTCCCGCAAATGCCGGAGCCAAGGTGCTAGGTTGCCGCCATCGGCGCGCAGAAGCAGGTTGTCGCGAAGCGGTTGCGCGTGCCGAATCGGCGCATTGGTCGCAGTGTCGTGAAAATGGTACACGCGCCAGTTGGACATCGCTTTGCAGAACAAGCGCGAAACGGCGTCGTCCGCCGACCAATCGGCGCCATTGAGGCGCGATTCCTCGTGACCTCCTCCCCACACCTTCGCCTGAGGCCCGAACCGGGCTTCCTCTCGGCCGAAGACCATGCGCTTTGCCGCGCATTCCAACTTGATCGCGTACGTCTGCGCCCCGAACTCGCAAACCACCTCAAGTTCACTCGTATGCTCTCTCCCGCGAAACAGCATGGCGTCAGGGCCGTCCTGTTGGGCAACGAACACCTGTAGCCGATGCCCCGCAATGGCCGCCAGCATCCGAAACACGTCGAGCAAGTTCGACTTGCCAGCACCGTTCGGGCCGATCAGCACATTCAGCGAGCCAAGCTCAAAACGCTCAAGCGCCGCGATGGACTTGAAGCCGCGGACTGTCAGATGGCTGACGCTAGGCACTCGGCGCGACCAAAGAATTGACGACGAGGCGGATCATAAGGTCCTTAGCGGAAGGCGCACTCTCGGCGATGAGTAGAGTAAGTGCGGTCAGAGCTCGAGGGTCCAGCCCGTGCGACACCCTTTCTTGGGCTAGGTAGAGCAGAAGGAGCAATGCTCCGATGCGCTTGTTGCGGTCGGTGAACGGGGGATCCTTGACGACGAAGTAGAGCAGGTTCGCCGCCTTCTCCTCCCGCGAACGGTAGAGCGGCTCGCCGAACATGGTTACCGTGCGTTCGCCCTCCGGTCGAACCTGTGCAAAAGACGCACAGGTTGCTCCTCGGTCCAGCTCGCCCTCGCTGAAGGCATTGCAAGTCTGGCGACTCACCACCGAGCGGTCCCGGTCGAAGACGTCCGCCATCTGCTGGACATTGAGCCAAGCGGTTTCCTCATGCAGCCGCACTTCCACGCGCACATCGCCGTGTAGCGCCTCAAAGATGGCAATCTCGCCGCTGGGCGTATGCCTGGTTGTGTTCACGCGAGCATCTCCACTGTCTTCTCGGCGGCCCGTTCAGCAGTTGGCACTCGAATCTCGCCAGAGACGAGCTTGGGAAGCAACGCGTCTCGCATCAAAGCCAAGGCATTGCTGGAACGGACGTTCGCAAGAATCTGCTGGTGCATGGGGCCGGCCAAGTCTTCAAAGGCACGCAACACGCCCTCTGGCGGGACGCAAAGCCTGTAGCGGCTCATCGTCTTCCAGTTCGTCCGCGGCATTCTTGTGCCGGTTGCACTCCGGTCGGTGTACGCCACAAAGTCGTCGGACGAGACAGTCGCTAGGACGAACGCGGAGGCCCAAGGAAACCTCGGGACAATGACGACAATGTCCGTGGAACAGATGCCACTGACGGGAGCCATGCCCACCTTGTGGAAATACGGCCTGAGTTTGCCGTACAGCAGGTCACCCGCCTCGAAGTGGGACTTGCCGCTCGTTACGTCACTGGCGTCGCCCCATTTGGTCAGCGCAATGGACCGTCGGGGCATATGGTCAAGCCCGATGTACGGGGTCTTGTTGTTGAACTCCGCAGGATCGGCAGTGTGTTTTCGAGCGGCCGCCAAATCATTCAGCGTCCCGATGGGCCAATCGACCGGTCGCGGCCCGACCTCCGAACCATCCAAACGATCGGCGAATAGCTGGGCAATCTCGATAGGCAACCCAAAGTCCTGGTCCGCCATCTTCGCTTGCACGGGTTCGAAGTCCGCGAACCACGACTTGAACAGCGCCCGCGCCATCGCCTCCAGCGTCTCGTTCATGCGGCGGTTGAGTTCAATCTTTTCGTCTATTGAACCCAAGAATTCGACAACCCCTAGCTGGTGCGTCCGCGGCGGAATCGGCAACTCGAAGTCGGGGACGTCAGCGCACCGTAGACTGTCGAATACCGCACCAACGTTGATGAACTTCCTGATCTCTCGCCACCACGCCGGACTCTGCACCAGCCATTTCAGGAAGGCGGGTTCCACCCAGCCCCCATCGGACCGAAGCAGGACGAGATTTTGGCCAAGGGCGAACTCGGTTCCCGTCCCATCGGTGGCAGTGACGCCGGGATTCGTCCGTCGCGACAGGATCACGTCGTGACGTTGAGGTCTTGCTTTCTTGGTCCACTCAAGGAAGTCATCTAACGAGATCTTGCGCGCGCTCTCAAAGTCGAGTCGTCCGCTCGTCATCTGGGGTATGCCTATGTACGGAAGGCCCGTTTCCTGTGGTGCTGGCGTCTTGTGGACGCAGTCGATCAACCGCACGCCCGCATCGCGCAAAGTCATCACAGGCCAATCGACTGGAAGCATTAGACACCGCTCAGTACAACGTGACCGTGTTCGATCTCCCGCTTGAACTGTTCCGGCAGCCGCGCCCGATCCTTCGCCTCGATATCGTCCTCGCCGTCATCTAGTGCTTCGACTTTCCGGAACACCCGTCCGAGTGAAGCGATGCGGCGCAGGCGTGTGGTTTTGATGTTCACTTGGAACCACCGGCGAAACCCAGCCATTCAAGGTTCCGGGCGATTGCGGTGTCAAGCCGTGCGCCCTCTGCCTGCTGCTCGTGCAGTTCGGCCACTAGGCGCTGCATCTTGTCGGCGAATGGCTCCCCGTCGTCTTGCGGGGGAGGTGCGCCTACATAGCGGCCTGGAGTGAGCACATGGTCGTGTTCTCGTACCTCCTCAAGCGGGGCGCTTCGGCAGAAGCCCGGCTGGTCTTCGTACCCGTCTGCCTTGCCGCGCCAACGATGGTATGTGTCGGCGATTCGTGCGATGTCATCGGTGGTGAGTTCGCGGTGGGTGCGATCCACCATGCGACCGAGGTCGCGACCGTCAATGAACAGTACCTCGCCGCGCCGGTCGCGTAGCTTGCCTCCCCTCCTATCTCGGGCGAGGAACCAGAGGCAGGCGGGGATCTGCGTCGAGTAGAAGAGCTGGCCCGGCAGGGCGACCATGCAGTCCACGAGGTCGGCTTCGATCAGGTTCCGGCGGATTTCGCCCTCGCCGGATTGGCTGGAGGACATGGAGCCGTTTGCAAGCACGAAGCCGGCCGTGCCCGCCGGGGCGAGGTGGTGGATGATGTGCTGCACCCAGGCAAAATTGGCGTTGCCCTTTGGCGGGACGCCGTAGCGCCAGCGTTGGTCGTCCTCAAGGCTGTCACCGCCCCAGTCCTTCACGTTAAAGGGCGGGTTGGCGAGGATGAAGTCTGCTCGCAGGTCTGGATGGCGGTTGTTGCGGAAGGTGTCCCCTTGGGCGATCTGGCCCTCAATGCCGCGGATGGCGAGGTTCATTCGGGCGAGGCGCCAGGTGTTGTAGTTGGACTCTTGGCCCCAAACGGAGATGTCGCCCCGGGCTTTGCCGCCGTTGCCATTGCCCGTCACGTGCGCGTCGATGAATTCGACCGACTGCACGAACATGCCTGATGAGCCGCAGCAGGGGTCGTAAACGCGGCCCGAATAGGGTTCCAGCATCTCGACCAATAGCCGAACGACGCAACGGGGGGTGTAGAACTCGCCGCCCTTCTTGCCTTCGGCGCCGGCAAACTGGCCGAGGAAATACTCGTACACGCGGCCGAGCACGTCGTTGGCGCGGGCGTTCTCGTTGCCGACTGCGATGTTGCCTACCATGTCGATGAGTTGGCCAAGCCGCTGCTTGTCTAGGGCCGGGCGGGCGTAGTCCTTGGGCAGGACCTCCTTGAGCGCAGGGTTGTCGCGCTCGATGGCGGTCATCGCATCGTCCACGAGCTGGCCGATGGTAGGTTGCCGCGCGTGGGCGCTTAAGGTGCTCCAGCGTGCTTCGGGCGGCACCCAGAATATGGCTTCCGCGGTGTACTCGTCGGGGTCCTCGGCCGCTTCTTCACCCCACTCGGCGAGCACGGCGGCATGGCGCTCCTCGAACGCATCAGAGATGTACTTCAGGAAGATGAGACCAAGCACGACATGTTTGTAGTCGGCAGCATCCATCGAGCCACGCAACGCATCGGCCATCGACCAGAGTTCGGACTCGTCAATGCCGATGGGAGAGCCGGGAGAGTCGGCCCCCCGCTCGGAACGCTTCTGTTGTCTGCCAGCCATGCCTACGATCCGTACTGCGGCATCAGGGGATTCTAGCAACGAGAGTTGTCAGCGACGCCGTTTTCGCTGGAACACGGTCGAGGACGAGCCCCGCCCTTGCGAGCCGGCAATCCCGAGGAATGGGCGCGGTCAAGTTCGATTTGACATAAATTTAGCTAAAGCTTATATAAGCCGTCGCTTGATTCAAGGGAGAAGCCGATGGAACTCGATGTCGAAGGCCTGCTTGGGGCGGTGGAGCGCACCGTTTGGTCGCTTGAGCGCGATGGGCAGCCTGCCCGGGCGGTGAAGCTTGCGCGCAGCTATGCCACCACGGTCGAGGACCTGTGGGACGCGGTGACAAGTGCGGAGCGCATTGCGCGGTGGTTCGCGCCGGTCAGCGGGGAGCTTGAACTCGGTGGTCGCTACCAGGTGGCGGGGAACGCTGGGGGGACGATCACGCAATGCGAACCTCCCGCGTATCTCGGCCTGACCTGGGAGTTTGGCGACAATGTGAGTTGGGTGGAGGCGCGGCTTGCGGCTGATGGTGCGGGTCGCGCGCGCCTTTCGCTAACGCACACGGCGCTGTTGTTGGATCACTGGCACGAGTTCGGTCCCGGCGCCGTCGGTGTCGGCTGGGAGATGGGCTTGCTCGGGATGGAGCTGCACCTGACGCGACCGAACGAGCCGAAGGTCGACGAGACGACGTTCCACACGACGCCCGAAGGCAAGGCCCTCCTCACCGGCAGCAGCGAGGCATGGGGCCGGGCAGCTATCGCCGCGGGAACGGACGCCGAGGTCGCGCAAGCCTCCGCACGGCGGACGACGGCCTTCTACACAGGCGAGCCTGTGGCATCCGCCTGATGCACTCCTTCGAGGTACTCGGCGACCCGGTGCGGCGGCGCACCCTCGAAATGCTCGGTGGCGGCGAGCACAGTGCCGGCGAGATCGTCGAAGTCATGCGCGAGGAGTTCGCCATCAGTCAGGCAGCGGTCTCGCAGCATCTCAAGGTGCTGCGCGAGCACGGCTTCGCCAGCGTGCGCGCCCACGGCGCTCGCCGCATCTACGCCATTGACGCGGACCCTTTGCGGGAGATCGACGCGTGGCTTGAGCCTTTCCGACGCTTCTGGGAACCAAAGCTCGACGCCCTCGCAACAGAGATTGCGAGAGGCAAGGGAGCGGAGTAGGGAACGCGAAAGCGCCCTTTTTCTTCCGCTTGGGCAAAGACGGGCTTTGGAGGGAAGGCATTCTGCCTTCCCTGGCGCCGATAGGCGCCTTTACCTTGAACCCGTTGGGCGCGCCGGACGGCGCGCCAGGGAAGGCAGAATGCCTTCCCTCCAAAGGCCCCTCCCAAGGCAAAAGCCCCGAAAGCCCTAGCCCGCGGCAGCCTTGGACTCTTCTGGGGGCCGGTTGTCGACGCTGTTCCAGAGCGCTTCGTCGGGGGCCTTCATGACCATCTCGTATGCGCCCTCTGGGTAGTTGGTCATGTGCGGGCCGGGGCCATCGAGTTCCGGTTGCGCCACGGTGCCGCCCTCATCCTTGTAGGGAGCCGGGTGCTTGTAGCGCGCGAGTTCCTCGGCCGAGATACCCGTTAGCTCGACCACTTCGGGATCGATCCAGGCTTCCTGGTTGATGGGCTCTGTGGAGTAGGAGAGCTCGAGGGAGAGGTTCTCTGGCCCCGCGAAGTAGATGGAGGCGCAGAAGCCGTGGTCGATGGGGCCCATGACCGGCACGCCCTTGGCGCGGAGGCGGTCGCGCATGGCGAGGATTTCGTCGTGGTTCTTCACCCGCAGGGCTACATGCTGCATGGTGCCTGGTGCGGAGTTGGCGGCTGGATTGCCGGCGTGGGTCTTGCCCAGCTCGACGGGGATCTTGCCGATGTCGGGGTTGCTGACGAAGGCGATGGAAGCTTCGTCGTTCAGGCGCAGGAAGCCGTGGCACGTATTGGCCACGCCGTGCATCCAATACAGCGCCACCAGCTCCATGCCGAGCTTGTCGGTGAAGAACTCGATCTGCGCCTTCATGTTGCCGGTGCAGATCGCCAAGTGATGCAGGCCGTCGATTTTGTTCACTGCCGTCTCCATCTTGAGTCCTTCGGGTGGAAGCCCTTTGCGTGGAAAGGAGGGCTGCTCGCCGCTCAGCCCACCCGTGCCGCTTGCAGGGCATCGTAGCGGAAGAGTCCATCCGCGGTTCGTCCGCCCGCCCTGCTCGCTGCCCGGTTGCGCAGCCAAGCCTTGATGCCGGTGAGGTGAAAGACCTTGGCGTTGCGGCGCGAACCGTTCTGCACACCTGCCGTACGCTGGCGGCGCAGGTCTTCGTAGCGCTTGAGTGCGGCGGGCACGGAGTGGGCGGCGGCCAGGCAGCCGGCGAGAACGGCGGCGTCCTCAATGGCCATAGCGGCGCCTTGGGCCATGAAGGGCAAGGTGGGGTGGCAGGCGTCACCCAACAAGGTGACCGCGCCCTCGCCCCAGCGGGGCATGGGCGCACGGTCGTGCAGCGCCCACTTGTAGAGGGAGCTCGGGTCCATGTTGTCGATCAACGCTTGAATGTCGTCGTGCCAACCGGCGAAATCGCTCTTGAGTTCCGCAAACTCGCCCGGCTCGGTCCAGGACTCCACCTCCCAGCCCGACTTTTCCACCACGCAAACGCAGTTCACCAACGTTTCCGAACGCAGGTAGTAGTGGACGAAGTGCTTGTGAGGTCCCCACCACGCAGTGGCCGTGGGGCGCACGAGGCCCGTCGGCAGCCGTTCGGTGGGCACCAGCGCGCGCCAGGCCACGTTGCCGGTGAACCGAGGTGCGTCGTCGCCAAAGAGCCCGGCACGTACCGCTGAATGGATGCCGTCGGCGCCGATCAGCGCATCGCCTTCGTGCACAGCACCGCCAACAAAGGCGCGCACCCGGCCCGCCTGCTCGAACCCGGTCACCTCCGAAGCTGTGTTGAGTTCGATGGCAGTGGAGCGCTCGGCCGCTTCCACCAGCACACGGAGCAAGTCGCCACGGTGGATGTGGTAGTAGGGAAAACCGTATTTGTCGCGGACCGCTTGGCCAAGCGGCGATGAACCGATCACCTTGCCCGATTTCCAAGCCCGGAACTCCCCGCCCTCGGGCAGGAAGGCGCAGTTCGCCAACGCCGGCTCAAGGCCCAGATGGTGTAGCACTCGGGTGCAGTTGGGGCTCAACTGAATGCCCGCCCCGATCTCGCCGAACTCGGCGGAGCGCTCGAACAGCGCCACCTCGAAACCAGCCTCGGCGAGGCAGAGTGCCGCGGTCAGCCCGCCGATGCCGCCGCCAGCGATGAGCACCCGGCCGCTATCCAACCCTACCGTCCTGCGTCGCGGTCATGGGTTCGCCGGTCCTTAAGAACTTGGGTCGGCGGTAGTATGGCCTGATCCGACAGGGACGGTTGGGGTGCCGCATGGGGCATGTCCGGGGAGTTCTGGCGTTCGGGTTCATTGCAGTGCACACCGTGGTTTGGTGCACGCCGCTGTATCTGATGGGCCTTGTGCGGGCCTTCTTGCCGGCCCGGGCCAAGGTTTGGATCAACGGGCCGATGGTGCGGATCATCGATGGCTGGGTGGCGTGCAACCGGGCGATGGTGCGCGTGCTTGGAATCACGCGCATAGAGACCGAGTGGCACGGCGAGCCGCTCGCCCGCGATGGCTGGTATCTGGTGTTCGCCAACCATCAGAGCTGGACGGACATCATCGTCTTGCAGAACACGTTGCTTGGCCGCATTCCGCCGCTCAGGTTCTTCACTAAGCGGGAGCTCATTTGGGCACCGCTGGTGGGGGTGGCTATGTGGCTGCTCGGGTTTCCGTATGTGCGCCGCCACTCGCGAGCGGCATTGGAGGCGAACCCGGCCTTGAGGGGGCAAGATCGGGAAGCCGTGGTTCGCGCCTGCGCCGGCTTTCGGGAGCGTCCCACGAGCGTGCTCGCCTTTCTGGAGGGGACGCGTTTCACGACGGCCAAGCACGCGGCGCAGGAGTCGCGCTATCGGCACTTGCTGAATCCGCGCAGCGGCGGCTTCGGCTATGCCTTGGACGGGCTCGCCGACAAGGCGCCGCAAGCGGTGGATGTGACGATCGTCTATGAGGGGGAGGTGCCGGGGTTCTGGGATTTCCTCTGCGGGCGGTGCCGGCGCGTTCGGTTCGTGGCGCGGACCCTGCCGCCACCACAAAACGATCGGGATGCCATCGGGGCTTGGGTTGAGGAGCGGTGGCTAGCGAAGGATGCGGAACTGGAGGCCGTTCGGAACGGCTAGGAGGAAAGCGCCGTAGAAACCGCTCGGACGCGACGGGCGTAGCAGCTCTTGCGTTAGTGAATACTGCTAGCGCGCCCTGAAGCGGCGCTAGCGCATGGGGAGGGCCACCCGAAGAAGGGCGACGCATGCGTCGCCCCGTCCGGCAGACCAGTGGGCCGCCGCCAAGTCCGACAGACTGCTAGCAGCCTGATGGGATGGTCCGCCCCGCTTCATTCCCAACGGCCTCGAGGGCCAGAATGACGGGGTCCCATTGACAGACAACGGAGCGGACCGATGGAGAACGTAACACGGGTGGGGATTGACCTGGCGAAGAAGGTGTTCCACGTCACGGCGGTGGACGGTGCGGGTGCGGTTGTGGAGCGCAAGCGCCTGAGGCGCTCGGGTCTGCAGTCGTATCTGGCGCGGCTGCCTCGGGGCTGCGTGGTGGCGATGGAGGCGTGTGGCGGCGCCCACCACTGGGCGCGGCTTTCGCGTCGGCTGGGTCACCGGGCGGTGCTGATGAGCCCGCAGTTCGTGGCGCCGTACGTGAAGTCGAACAAGAACGACGTGCTCGACGCGGATGCGATTGCGGAGGCGTCGTCGCGGCCGACGATGCGGTTCGTGCCGGTGAAGTCGGTGCCTCAGGAGCACGTGCAGCAGCTGCACCGTGCCCGGCAGATGGCGATGCGCAACCGCACGGCGCAGGGCAACCAGATCCACGGGTTTCTGCTGGAGTACGGCATCGAGTCGCCGCGGGGCAAGGGCGCCTTGCTGGCGCGGCTGGCGGAGGCGCTGGAGGATGCGGAGAACGAGCTGCCGGTTGAGGGCCGCGCGCTGCTGCGGGAACTGGGCGAGGAGTTCAAGCGGCTGGACGAACGGGTGGCGGAGTTCGACGCGCAGCTCGCGGGCGTGGCGCGGCAGTCGCCGGCCTGCCAGCGGCTGATGACGATCCCGGGGGTCGGCGTGCTGTCGGCGACGGCGCTGGTGGCGGCCGTGGGCGACGGGTCGGAGTTCCGCAACGGCCGCGAGCTGGCCGCCTGGCTGGGGCTGGTGCCGCGGCAGCACTCGACCGGTGGCCGCGCCGTGCTGCTGGGAATCAGCAAGCGGGGGGATCGCCATCTTCGCACGCTGCTGATCCATGGCGCCCGCTCGGCGCTGCACCGCGCCGGCGGGCGCAGCGACCGTCGCAGCCGGTGGGCGGTCGCCACCCAGGCGCGCCGCGGCGCCAACGTGGCGGCCGTGGCGCTGGCCAACAAGAACGCGCGCACCGCGTGGGCGCTGCTGCGACGCGACGAGGACTACGATGCCCGGCATCGGCAGACGCCGGCATCGACGGAGAGGGGCGTTGAGCGGCAGGCCGCGTGAACGACGCGCCGAGAGCCTCGGCGACGATCGCGTGTCAAGCCGCTGCGCGGCTTCTCCGCTGCGCTGCGACCCTTCGGGTGACACCCGATCGTCGCCGAGGCGGAGGTTGGCCATGGCCGCAAGCAAGCTTCCGGCCATGGCCGACGGCTCATAGACGACTTCCCCAGGGTTGCGAGGGAAGCGAGGAAGCGATGGTGGACAGGTTGGACCGACACGTACAGAACCTGTTACGGCGCAAGGTCACCAAGACCGCGAGCCTGTGCGAGGTGTGCGTGTGCGGATATCCATCGGGGCCCGGGCGCTCGAATGCGCCCATCGACGAGGCCGGATACATGCCTGCAACCAATCACCGCCGTCAACTCGTCTCTACCCTTGCAATCGCGGGGCGAACCATACATGCGCCGTAGAACGCGTTTGCCAGGGGCCTCTGGAGGGAGGGCGTCTCGCCCTCCGTCGTGCCGCAGGCACGTCAAGGAACAGAGGCTGGCTTGTTGGTGGCGTTGCTCGGGGTGGCGCTTTGTTGGCGTTTGTCCGGAATGCTTCCTTGCGGTGGCTTTGGCCGGCTCCGCTGCGTGCGCGCCTTCGGCACGCCTGGAGGGCGGGACGCCCTCCGTCCAGAGAGGCCCTCTAATGCCCGCTAGCGCTTCGAGGGGCCCCTCACTCCGGTTCGCCGAACCTGTCGGCGATGAGGTCGCGCACGGCTTCGAAGGCGGCGGCTTCGTCGCGGCCTTCGCAGGTGAGGGTGAGCTCGGTGCCTTGCGCCGCGGCCAGCGTCATCACGGCCATGATGCTCTTGGCGTCGATGGGGGCCTGGCCTTCGGCAGCGAGGCGAATGTCGGCGCCGAAGGTCTTGGTGAGGTTGACGAGCCGCGACGATGCCCGGGCGTGCAGCCCGAGCTTGTTGATGATCTCCACCGTCTCGGTCTTCACGGTCGGGGCAAGTCTCGGTGCCGGACGAGCACGTCGGCGGTGCGGGCGGCATCGAAATGCTCGGCCAGGCGCTCGGCCATGTACACCGAGCGGTGGCGGCCCCCGGTGCAGCCGATGGCCACGGTCATGTAGGCGCGATGCGTTTCTTCAAAGCGCGGCAGCCAATCGCTCAGGAAGGCGCGGATGTGCTCGAACAGGTCGTCCACATTCGACTGCCGCGCGAGGTATTCCTGCACGGGTCGGTCGCGGCCCGTGAGCGGCTTGAGTTCGTCGATCCAGTGCGGGTTGGGCAGGCAGCGCACGTCGAACACGAAGTCGGCGTCCACCGGCACGCCGGACTTGTAGGCGAAGGAGCGAAACAAGAGCGACATGCCGGCGGCGCTCCTGCGCTCGACGATGCGATGCCGCACCATGTCCACCAGGCGTTCCCGGGCAAGGTTGGTGGTATCTATGGTGAGGTCCGCCAAGGCGGCGATGTCGGCGAGCAGTTCCCGCTCCATGTCGATGGCGGCGCGCAAGTCCGTCGCGCGGTCCGTGAGGGGATGGCGGCGCCGCGTCTCGCTGAAGCGGCGCACGAGGGTGGGTGAACGGGCGTCGAGATAGACCAATAGGCTGTTCGCCACCGATGTGCGTGCCTCATCGAGAAGGCTCGGAAAGCCGGCGAGGTCCGTCGGGTCGTTGCGCGCGTCGATGGAAACGGCGATGCCTTGGCTACTGCGTCCCCCAGCATCCGTTGTCGGCCGGCACAAGGTAGGCAACAGCCGCGCCGGCAAGTTGTCGATGCAATAGAAGCCGTCGTCCTCGAGCGCATTGAGCGCCGTGCTCTTGCCCGAGCCGGAGCGACCGCTGACGATCACGAGTTTCACCTGCTCAAGCCACCAAGCCTTGCGAGCCCAAGTCCTTCACCCGCGCAGGAGTTTTCGCGCCAGCGAAAACTCCCAACGCGCGCGAAGCGCGCGCTACCACTGCTGCACTTCATCCATCTGCCAGCAGATCGTATCGAAGAGTTCCGCGTCCGTGGTGGCTTGCCGGAGGCTTGCGAGATTGTCCGCCTCGCTGAAGATGCGCGTCAGCATCGCCAGCACGTCGAGATGGGTGCGGTTCTGCTGCTCCGGCACCACCAGGCAAAACAGCACATCCACGGGCTCGCCGTCCACAGCGCCGAAGTCGATGCCCTCGGCAAGCGTGATGAGGGCACCCACCGGCGCCGGGCAGTCCGGATGGCGGCAGTGCGGAATCGCCACCCCCTCGCCGAGGCCCGTGGAGCCGAGCCGCTCACGGGTTAGGAGACCCTGCAGCAGACTCCGCTCGGCAACCTCGGGGCACGCCTCGGCAATGACCTTGCTGGCGAAATTCAGCACGGCCTTGTGCGAGCGCGCCTCGACGTGGGCACGGACGCTGTCTGGTTGCAGCAGTTGTGTGATGTCCAATGTCGCGCTCCGCCCTGGCCGCGGCAGCAAAGCGCGCCATTCTATGCGCCTTAAGGCGAGGACTTGCGCCATGTAGGGGAAGGTGTCCTACCCTCCTTGCGAGGGCCGGTTCCTTACGGGGCTCCTACCGATGGTTGGCGAGCTTTTCCTTGTGCTTGATGACCTGACGGTCGAGCTTGTCGGAAAGGGCGTCGATGGCGGCGTACATGTCGTTCGACTGGGCGTCGGCGTAGATTTCATTGCCGCCGGCGTGGATCGTCGCTTCGGCGATGCGGTGGGGCTTGTCCACGGCTAGGACAACGTGGACGTTGGTGATGTGGTCATAGTGGCGTTCGATGCGGGCAACCTTGCTGGTGACGTAGCCGCGAAGGGCGTCGGTGATGTCGATGTGTCGTCCGGTGATATTCAGTTGCATGGCTTGCTCTCCCAATTTTGCTCGGAGGTGCTGCTCCGAGATGGCCTTGTTGTCTCGCCATCAACGGGTCTTGAAGGTCGCAAGACACCGCCTTGACTTGATGTGATTCCGTTGCCCCGATCATAGCGCCCCAATGCCGCCCGGCGCTTCGCATTCGCTGTGCGGGTGTTGTGCAATTTTTCCCTGCGCGACCGGAGTGGCCGCCGACCCGGTGCCGCGACGATCCGGTTCATCCGCGCGGCTCCGCTACTGCCCACGCCATGCGCTTGCGCTCGTTCGAGGACGGGATGGCGAGCGACTCGCGGTATTTCGCCACTGTGCGCCGCGCCACCTTGATGTCGCGTTCGCCGAGCAGCGCGGCGATGCGACTATCGGACAGCGGCTGGCACGGGTTCTCCCGTTCGGTGAGCTTGCGGATCA
The DNA here is from genome assembly GCA_965116935.1 of Pseudomonadales bacterium. Lineage (GTDB taxonomy): Bacteria > Pseudomonadota > Gammaproteobacteria > Pseudomonadales > Azotimanducaceae > VXYL01. Next base: position 46,550 of record OZ220737.1, read on the forward strand.
GGGCACGGATGGCGGTGCTGGAAATCTCGCCGCCGTCGGCGGTGCCGACGTGGCTGGAGAAGAAGTACTTGAGCTCGAACACGCCCCGGGGCGTGCGCATGTACTTGCGCGCGGTGGCACGGGAGACGGTGGACTCGTGCAGCCCCACCGCCTCCGCCACGTCGGCAAGCACCAAGGGCCGCATTGCCTCCTCGCCGCGCTCGAGAAACTCCGCCTGACGCTCGACGATGTTCGCGGCAACGCGCAGCAGCGTGTCGTTGCGATTCTCGATGCTCTTGAGGAAGAAGCGAGCCTCCTGCAGGTTGCTCTTCAGGAACTGGTTGTCGCGGCTCGTGTCGGAACGGCGGACGAGCCCGGCGTAGTGCTCGTTCAGACGCACCTTTGGTGCCGCTTGGTCATTGAGTTCGACGAGCCACGTGTTGCGTGCCTTGCGCACGACCACATCGGGCTCCACGTAGTTGGCCTGGGAGTCGCCCATCGCCGCCCCCGGTCGCGGGTTCAACGAACGCACCAAGGCGATGGCAGCGGCCAGATCATCGCCCTCGAGGCCGGTGCGGCGCGCGAGTCCACGCAGGTCTTGCGCGGCCAGCACATCGAAGTGCCCTTGAACGATGTCAAGCGCTTCCCGGCGCCAAGCCGTCTCGTTCGGCAACTGCAGCAATTGCAGGGCGAGGCATTCGGCCAGGTCTCGTGCCGCCACGCCCGCCGGGTCGAACTGCTGCACCTCTTTCAGCACGCGCTCGGCATCCGCCAGCGTCGCGTTGCATCCGGCGCCGGCGGCAATGTCTTGCAGCGGTTCCGAGAGCATGCCGTCGTCGTTCAAGGCGTCGATGATGGCGACGCCGATGCGTTGGTCGGCCTCGGAGAAGCGGCTTAGGTTGAGTTGCCAGGCGAGGTAGTCGTGCAGCGTCTCGGCCGGAGCGCTGCGTTCCTCGATGGGCGTATCGCCTTCGCCGCGAGGGCCTGGGGCGCGGGAATCCGGCGCGGCAGGAGCGTCGCGTTCGAAGCGGGCGTCGTCTTCGCTCCAATCGCTGGTCTCAATGGTTTCGGCGGCAGGTTGTTCGTCTGCTGCTTGGGCAGGTTCAATGTCCTCGCGATCGGCACCGGGCTCGGCAGTCGCGTCGCCTGTGCTGAGGGCTCGGTCGTCGTCCGACGCCGCGGCCACGTCTTCGAACGAAGCGCCGTCGAGTGCACTGTCGTCGAAAGAGGCATCTTCGTAGTCGGTGTCATCCCAATCGTCGTCGCTCGCCGCGGCTGCGTCTTCGGTGCCGTCCGGGGGGTCGTCAGCACCTATGTCCTCGTCGTACTCCAGCATCGGGTTGGACTCGATGGCGGTGCGGATCTCCGTGCTGAGCTCAAGCGACGACAGCCCTACCAAGCGAATGGCCTGCTGCAGCGCCGGCGTCATGGTCAGTTGCTGACCCATGCGCAGCGACAGCGTCTGTCTCACCGCGCACTCCCGAAGTTCGCCGCCGAACGGCTCCTGTCAAAGCTTGAACTCGTCACCGAGGTAAACGCGCCTGACGGTTTCACTCGATAGTATGGCCCCGGAATCGCCTTCCGCAATGATGTGCCCTTCGGCGACGATGTAGGCGCGGTCGCAGATGTCGAGGGTTTCGCGGACGTTGTGGTCGGTGATGAGGACGCCGATGCCGCGCTCGGCGAGGCCCCGGATCTCCTGCTTGATGGCATCCACGGAAATGGGATCGACGCCGGCGAACGGTTCATCGAGCAGCATGAAGGCCGGCTCGCTCGCGAGCGCACGGGCGATCTCCAGCCGCCGCCGCTCGCCGCCGGAGAGCCGCTCGCCGAGGGTCTTGCGCGTGTCTTCGAGCCCGAACTCCTCGATCAGCCGTTCGATCAGGCGTTGCCTCTCGCCGCGGCCCAGGTCACGCCTGAGCTCTGCGATGGCGCGCAGGTTTCCCTCCACCGTGAGGCGACGAAAGACGCTCGCCTCCTGCGGCAGATAGCCGATGCCGGCGCGTGCCCGCACATGCATGGGGGCGCCGGTCAAGTTGCGCTCGCCCAAGTGGATGGTGCCGGCATCGAGCCGCGTGAGGCCTAGAATCATGTAGAACGTAGTGGTCTTGCCGGCGCCGTTGGGCCCGAGCAGACCCACGATCTCGCCCCCGGCAACGCTTAGGTCGATTCCGTCCACGGCGGCCTTGCGGCGGAAATGCTTGCGCAAGCCCTCGGCCCGCAGGACGACCGGCGAGCCCACAGTCCCCTGCATGGAACTACGCGCCGCCGCCGGTGGGGCTGCGAGCGGTTCCGTCCGCGTCCACGGCCGGCTCGGCGCCAGCCGCCGACGGCTCCTTGGCCGGGTGCAGGATCAACCTCACTTCACCAGACTCTGGTGCGGAAGCGTCGATGCGCCCCTCGCGGATGTCCCAGCGGATGCGCTCGCCGTGGAACTCGTCGTCGTCCTGGAACAGAAACACATCGCCAGAAAACTCGACCCACTCGTCGGCGGGGCGGTAAACGATGCTGTTGGCGCGCGCCGTCACCGGCGACTCGTCGGCCTCCAAGCGCTGTTGGAACGTGGCGGGACTGCCCTCGCCGACGATTACCTGCACGCGATTGTCGGCGTCACGCTCAATGGTCATGCGATCCGCCAGCACCAACAGCGACCCTTGTTCGAGCCGCACCGAACCCTTGAGCACCGCCACGCCATCGGTGTTGGCAACGCCTTCCTCGGCGTGAACCTCAATGGGCTGCTCGGCATCGTCCGGCAAGGCGACGGCAATGCCCGGGAGAAGCGCGACCAACAGCGCAAGTGTCCGCATCAGCCCGGCCGCTCCTGACGCGGTTCGGTGGGACGCGCGGGGCGTGGTGTGCCGACATCCACCGCATCGACGCCCCCATGCAGACGCAGTGCCCCGCCGGCCAGGTCCGCGTCCAGGCCGCCGGCCTCGATGCGGCTACGTTCGGTGGTGATGGAGACGGGCTGTTCGGTGGCGGCGCGGCGCGCGCCGGGATGCAGCTTGAGTGCCTCGGTTGCCACCTGCACGAACGTATCGGCGTCGTCCCGACGCAGCACTACCATTCCTGAGAGGTCAACCTGCATGGAAGTTCCGTTCTGGCCGCCTTGCACGTCGCCCCGCTCCGCCACCACGCGCCACGGCACCCCTCGCTCGTCTGGCACGACAATCTCGGGCGACGTGAGCGCCATCTCGCCACCCTGGTGAAACCACTCCGCCTTGTTGGACCGCACCGAATAGCGCAAGGCACCGCCCTCGCCAAACTGCAGGATGTCCGCGTCCTCAAGCAGGACATCCGGTTCTTGCGCAAAGCTCGGCGGCGATGGCGCCGGCGCTAGCGGATCGTCGGCCACGAGCCAGGCAGCCACCGCCACAAACAGGAGCCCAAGCGAGGCAAGCCACGCCAGTCTTCGGACAGGCGTCGACGCCGGCATGCTAGAGGCTCGCCTCGAGCGCAGCCTTCCACTTGCCCTGGGCGTGGAGAATGAGGTTGCACACCTCCTGCACCGCGCCCGCGCCCCCAGCACGTTCCGTGACGCAATGTGCCGCCGCGGTCACCAATGGATGACCATCCGGCACGCTGAACGAAAGCCCGACGCGGTCGAACAGCGCGAGGTCCGCGATGTCGTCGCCCACGTGCGCCATGTGCAGTGCCTCTACACCGCTTTCGGCAACCAGCCGCGCGAGCGCCTGGCCCTTGTCCGCCACGCCGTCGTAGAGCCAGCGCACACCGAGTTCCTGCGCCCGTCGGGTCACCGCCTCCGAGCGCCGCCCGGTGATGATGGCAATGGGCACGCCCGCCTGCATGAGCATCTTCATGGCGCTGCCGTCCTGGGCGTGGAAGGCCTTGTACTCGGCCCCGTCCGGGCCGTAGTACAGGCGCCCGTCCGTGAGCACGCCGTCCACGTCGAGGATGAGGAGGCGAACGGCGCGGGCGCGCATGGCAACGGACGGCCCCGCGGGTCTGGGCTCGCCTCGGTCCGCTGCGCCCTCAGGCATGGCGCTGCAGGTACAGCAGGCTCGTGTAGCCCATCCACGCACACACGAGCACCGCGCCCTCAAAGCGCGTGATGAGCTTGCGCGAGCCGGGTCCATAGGCAAACAGCACCAGCAGCGTGGACATCGCCAGCATCATCCCGAAGTCGCGCCAGAGGGCGATGGGCGCGATGTCCGAGGGTGCCACCAACGCCGGCACCGCCATCACGGCAAGGATGTTGATGATGTTGGAGCCGACGATGTTGCCGATCGCGATGTCCGGCTGCCCCTTGATGGCCGCGGCGAGGGTCGCCGCCAGTTCCGGCAGGCTCGTGCCCACGGCGACGATGGTCAGGCCAATGGTGAACTCGTCCACGTGCAGCAGTTCCGCCACCTCGACCGCCGCCTCGACGATCTTGTCGGCCGCGACGAGCAGCACCACGAGCCCCACCAGCAACCAGAAAACGCTGCGCAGCGCACCCATCTCCGGCAGTTCGGCAAGCTCCTCCTCGATGCCTTCAGGCAGTTCGCCGCCGGCGCGACCGCGCGAAGCCAGCCGATACATGACGAAGCCGAGACCCGCGAGCAGCCAGAGGCCATCCCCGAAGCCGAGGCGGCCATTCAGGAGCACGATGAGCGCAAGCAGGGTCGCGCCGATCATCCACGGCACCTCGCCCTTGAGCACGGTGCCGGCAAACGGCAGCGGCCGCATCATGGCAGTGATGCCGAGAACGATGCCGATGTTGCAGGTGTTCGAGCCAATGGCATTGCCGATGGCAAGTTGCGGCGTCCCCCTGAGCGACGCGTCGAGCGCCACCAGAATTTCCGGCGCCGAGGTGCCCACCGAAACCGCGGTGACGCCGATGACGATCTTCGACACGCCGAGGTTCCGCGCCGTGGCCGCAGCACCGGACACAAACCGATCCGCCCCCCAAACGAGGGCGATAAAGCCGATGATCAGCGTGAGGATGGCGAGCCACATGGGCGTGAGGCGATAGACCAAGTGCCCAAAGGGCAAGACCGGCAAGGATTGCAACTTGCCCGCTTGCCGTCAAACGCCTTTGCCACCGGGGTTGCCGTGTGTCACTCTGAGCCGATGGACAATTTGGCCGACTGGCGCCCCTTGCTGGATTCGTTCGATCCCGTCGCGATGTTGCGCAGCCAAGTCTAGTTTGCTTGGCCACGCGATTTGATCGCCGCGGGCGATTCCGCCACTATCCGGCAGTAGCAGAAGACAGCCGACATGGACGGACCAGGAATCAACGAATCACCCGAGGACGGCGAAGGCATGACGGAGGTGGAGAGATACCTCTTCGACCTGCGCGGCTATCTCGTAGTCAAGAACGCTTTGACGCCCACGCAGGTCGCCGACCTGTCCGAGCGGCTGGAGAAGCATCGCACCGAGGGTCAACGGCTCTCCGGATCGGACCGCCCCCGGTATCCGGGTGGTGAAAGCGCCGCATTCTCCGCCAAGTCGTTGATCGAGTGGGGCGGCACCTACGTCGACCTCATCGATCTGCCCGCCATCGCCCCCTACCTGCAGGCGCTGATCGGGACGAACTACCGGCTGGACCACGACTACATCAAGATCGACAACGCCGCCCATGCCGCGAAGCTCTTCCTGCATGGCGGCGGCCAGGGCGCAGGCGGCGCGACGGACCTGGTCGGCCCCACGGACGGCGGCCAGTGCTACTACCGCTACAGCAACGGCAAGTTCTACAACGGCCTGGTGGCGGTGGGTTTCGAGCTCGACACCGTGCCGCCGGGGGCTGGCGGGTTCGCGTGCGTACCCGGCAGCCACAAGGTGAACTTCCAACTGCCCGCCGACTGGAAGATCAGCGAAACCCAGGACGATCTCCCCGAATGCGTCCATCGCGTCGAAGCCGAGGCCGGGGACGCGATCATCTTCACGGAAGCCTGCGCCCACGGCACAGTGCCGTGGGAAGGCGACGGCGAGCGACGGACCATCTTCTACAAGTACTGCCCGCACGCGGTGGCATGGAGCCCTTGCTACTACAACGCCGACGGCTACGGGAAGTTGAGCGAACGGCAGCGCGGCATGCTGATGCCGCCGAGCGCGTTCGGTTACCACGAATACAGCCGCAAGGCCTGGGAAAAGGTCCAGACGGACCAGGCCGAACTCGGGCGACGGCATAGCGAGCCGGCCAAGCCAGGCTGAGCCGACGGGCGACGCGGCGGCTCAAACAGCCGTTCCCCCGCGCGACCTGCTCGCTTACTTGAGGAAGAAGACACCGACCCGGTATTCGCAGCTCTGCCGAACCGCCGCGTCCGCCGGCGCCTCCGGCTCCTCGAACGCCGAATGAAAGCAGGTTCGCAGTGTTGGCTGTGCGTCGTCCTTGAAGCACTGGAAGTTCTTGAAGGCCAGGGCCTACAGCACGTCCACGATGTGGCTGTACTTGAGGATGAGTTCGCGGCGGCGTTGGCCGGTGTGTTCGTCTGCTTCGTTGTAGACGACGTAGAGCCCGGCGTTCGCCGATTGCAACCAGGAGAATCGGAAGTTGGTGGCGAGCAGGTCGGTTTGGTCGTTGTGCTGGACGTAGAGCTGCGCCGAGATGCGGGGCGTGAAGGAGTAGGACAGGCGCAGTGACACGAGGTCCACGGTGAACGCCTCCACGTCCGGCAGATCGATGCGGTTGCGGTTCATGCCGAGCCCCGTGGAGAACGTCTCGCCCACTCGATAGCCAAGGAACGGCCACACTCCGAGTCGTTCGCCGTGGAAGAAGCCTCCCGCCACCAGGTTGAGTCCGGCGCTGAAGGCGCTGCGGTTGTCGGTGGCGCCGCCAACGATGAGTTCTGCGGTGTCGTAGTCGCCCTCCGGCACGGTGGCGTCGTTGCCCAAGGGAAAGGCTTGCTTGACGCCCTCGTGCACGACGTTGAAGCCCGTGTAGCCCCAGGCACCGTTTTTCCAGTTGTACGAGTTGTCGATGTGCAGGAAGCCGCTTTCGTAGAAGCCGTCGAAATCCCAGTGGCCGAAGTAGGAGACGTGCGGCTTGATGTCGAGCAGGCCCATGAAGTCGTCGGGCCGATAGGTCCATTGGCCAAAGAGATTGACGCTGCGCACGCCCTGCCGCGCCAACCACCCCACTTCCGGATTGAAGCCCTCGCCAACCTCGGTGAAGCTGCCATTGAAGGACCAGTCCTCGGAATCGAAGTAGCCCGTCAGCCGAAAGGCGTGGTCGTCCTCGTCGATGCCCGGAGTGCGCGTTTTCGCGGCCCAGGCGACCACCGACGCGACTTCGCCGAGCCCCACCCAACCGTCCACCGCGAAGGTCTGGTTGTCGCTGCCGGCGCCGTCTCGATTGGCGAAGAACATGCCGACCGCGGACCGGCTTGGCAGTTCCCGGCTCACCCGCAGCACGGAGAAGTCCGTGGCCTCCGCCGACTCCATGCCCTCCGCCTCTCCGACGCGCATGTGCAAAAGGCCGACGTTAGTGGCTCGCCCCAGCTTCCCGGAAACCCTCGCGCCGCCATCGATGGGCAGTTGCCGCCCGCCCTCGCCGATGCCGATGCGACGGCTGTGGAACAGGTTCACGTTGCCTCCGCCCACGGTGAACCTGCCGGCGTTTTCCAGGAAGAACGGGCGCTTCTCCGGAAAGAAGAGGCTGAAGCGATTGAGGTTCACCTGCTGCTGGTCTGCCTCCACCTGGGCGAAGTCCGTGTTGTAGGTGAGGTCGAGGGTGAGGCTCGGCGTGAGGGAGTACTTAACGTCCAGCCCCGCATCGCCATCGCGCTCGGTGCCGTCGCCGTTGCCCTGTCCCAGTTTGCCGCGCGCATACGGCATGACCTTGAAGTTGCGCTGCGGCGGCGGGCGGATGCCGCTCACCGAACCCGCCAGCATCAGCCGATAGAGACTGTATTGGCGCGGAATCGGCGCCCAGTGCGCGATTTCGTTGTTGCGGCCGATGTTGCGCTGGAAGTTGATGCCCCACGTCTGCACCTCTTCCGACGGATAGCGCAGCGAGCGGAACGGAATCTCGAACTCTGCGCTCCAGCCGAACTCGCCGGTGACCGCATGCACCGTCCACGCCGTGTCCCAGTTGTTGTTGGCGTTGAAGCCGCCGTGGGTGAGCTGCGTATCCACCTGCACCCCACCCGGATTGGTGGCGAAGGCGAAGCCGTTCTGGTAGTCGCGAAAGGTGTCGAACACCACCTCGAAGTTGTCCGACCCCCAAAGCCAGGAATCCCGCCGTGTGGTGGGAACCACCAGCGCATCCGGCTCGTCGTCATGGCAAACCACACCAAGGTACAACGCCTCCTCCGTGAAGCCGATGTACACCTCCGTGCGCTGCGACGCCGGCTGATCCGCAAGCGGCTGCACCTGAATGAACCCGGTGATGGGAACCATGCCCCGCCAAGCCGCATCGCCAAGAACGTCGCCATCCAACGTCGGCGCCGCCGCCAACGACACCGCTTCCCCGCTCGGCGGCCCAACGCCATGCTCATGGTCGTGCTCGGGGTCCGCGACGGCCCAAACCGGCAGCAACGCCAAAAGGAAGCACATCGTCGAACGAGACAAGGCAGTCGACCTCAAGAAGGGGGATTCCAGCACCCGGTGCCGAGCGCCGTGGCGCGCAACCATAATCGCCAACGTCGCACAAGGCCACCATTTGGTTCTACGTGACCGCCTCTAGAGGGAGGGCCGGACGCCGTGTACCCTTCCTCAACAGACACATCCACCCCAACTTGATCGCAGCCGAGTCGCTCGTTAGGTTAGGTGGCTCACGAGGACCGGGCGCAATGTCGTGACGAACATCACCATCCGAAAACTCGACGACGACGTGGAAGACCGCCTTCGGGCGCGTGCCGCCAGCAACGGCCGTTCCGTGGAGGAGGAAGCGTGCGCGATCCTGCGCGATGCGGTTGAGCAAGCGGCCCCTGCCGACAATCTCGCGGCGGCCATTCGGGCCCGTATGGCACCGCTTGGCGGTGTGGATCTCGAACTGCCCCAGCGGGTGTCAATGCGCGAGCCTCCTACCTTCGACTGAGCCGGCACATGACTTTCCTATTGGATACGAACGTCGTATCCGAACTCATGCGACCGTCGCCCAACACAGCCGTGGAGGCGTGGGTCGCACGGCGTCAGCGTGCGGAGTTGTACTTTTCCGCCATTGGCGAAGCGGAGTTGCGCTACGGCGTCGCGCGTCTGCCTTCGGGCCGACGCAAGGATGCTCTCGCCTCGGCCATCGAGGAGATCCTTCGAGAGGACTTCGAGAACGAGATACTGCCCTTCGACAGCCGCGCCGCACGCGAGTTTGCAGACATCGCAGTATTCCGCCAGGCCAAAGGCCGCCCTTCCTCGCCCGCGGATTGTCAAATCGCTGCAATCGCCCGCGCCAGAGGCATGACAGTGGTGACGCGGAACGTCTCCGACTTCGTCGACATGGAACTCGAACTGGTCAACCCATGGCAGGTTCCGTGACCGATACCAAAGAAGCCTTCGCCCGGGTCAAGATCGACGCCCTTCTCAAGGACGCCGGCTGGAACCTCACCGACGGCACCAGCGTCCTTTTCGAGCACACGCTTCCAGACCGCTCCCGCGCCGACTACGTTCTTTGTGACCGTGCCGGCCGCCCAATGGCAGCGCTCGAAGCCAAGCAAGCCTCCATCGACCCCATCACCGCCCAAGACCAAGGCCGCCACTACGCCGCGCTGCTCAATGTCCCCTTCGTATTCCTCTCCAACGACGAGGAAGTCTGGTTCCTAGACACCGAAACCGACGCCCACGCCCGCAAGGTTGCCGGCTTCTACTCCCAAGACGACCTCGAGCGCCGCATCGCTACCCGCCAAATCCGCCGCGACCTCGCCACCGTCGAAACCGACCGCCGCATCGTCGATCGCGACTACCAGCTCAACTGCATCGACGCGCTATGCACCGAAATCACCCTAGGCCGTCGTAACCTCCTCGTCGAAATGGCCACCGGCACCGGCAAGACCCGCACCGCCGCCGCCTTCATCAAGCGCCTGTTCGAGGCAGGGTCCGTCACACGAGTCCTCTTCCTGGTAGATCGCATCGCCCTCGCCGGCCAAGCCGAAGACGCCTTCACCGACCACTTGCGCGACTATCCCTGCCACGTGCTGCGCCCCGGCCGCGGCTTCGACCGCGCCAAGCGCATCACCATCGCCACCCTGCAAACCATGATCGCCGAATATCGCGACCTCTCGCCCGGTTACTTCGACCTCGTCATTACCGACGAGTGCCACCGCTCCATTTACGGCGAGTGGAGCGGCGTCCTGCGGCACTTCGACGGCATTCAGCTCGGCCTCACCGCAACGCCCTGCACCATCGCCCCAACAGACCTCCCCGACCCCGAAGACGGCCGCTTCGTGCGCGACACACTGCGCTTCTTCGGCCTCCAAGCGCCTACCTTCCGCTACACCCTGCGCGAAGCCGTCGACGCCGGTCACTTGGTCCCCTACCGCATCTACAAGGCCATGACGGTGAAGACCGCCGCCGACGGAGGGTTCGAGGTGGGCCGCGATGAACTCGACTGGAGCACAATGGACGAAGCCACCAAGGCCGAGTTCGAGGAACTGTTCAAGGAGTCCGACCGCATCACCGTGGACCCAAGGGCCCTAGAACGAAAGTTCACCATCCCGGAACGCAACCGCGCCATGGTGCGCGAGTTCCGCGACTGCTTCGAGAAGGGCTTCATGGGCAAGGACGGCGTCCGCCGCACCCCCACATGGGGCAAGACCATCGTCTTCGCCGTAACCAAGCGCCACGCCGAAACGCTCGCCACCATGTTCGACGAACACTTCGCCGATCTAAAGCCGGACCCAACCACCCGCATCGCCGACTTCGTGGTGAGCGACGTGGGCGGCGGCCCCGCCCCAGACGCCGGAACCATCATCAAGCGCTTCAAGGACGAGGACTTCCCGAAGATCCTCGTCAGCGTAAACATGCTCGACACCGGCTTCGACTGCCCTGAGGTCGTCAATCTCGTGATGGCAAGATTCACCCGCAGCGCCATCCTCTACCGCCAGATGCGCGGGCGCGGCACCCGCAAGGCCGACCACATCGGCAAGCAAGACTTCACGATGTTCGACTTCGTGGGCGTAACCGACTTCCACGGCGACGACGAGGAAGACATCGCCGGCGGCATCATGGACGCCAATCCCACCTACGACCCGGGCGCCAACCCGCGCAACCTACTCACCCTCGACGTGGACGACCACATCGACCCCACCACCCGCGAGTGGCTAACCCTCGACGAAAACGGCCGCATCGTGCAGACGCCGGAACACGAGGCCCGCGCCGCCGAAATCGGCCTGCGCGTGGAGGCATGGCGCGGAACCCAGCATTTCACCGCCGAGCAATCCCGTTGGGCTGGCCTCATCGGCCGCCGAATCATGGCCGACGCCATGCAGCCAGAACCCTTCGGCGACTACGACCTCGACGAACACCCCTTTGCCGCCCTAGGCGGCTACGATGAGGCCCGCCGCGTGTTCGGCGGCGAAGGCCCGCTCGGTAAACTGATCGCCGGATTCAACGCCCACGTGCTCGGTTCGGGAACCGCAACCAACCCCACGACAGGCGAGCAACCGGAGTGAGAGCGCAACCGTGCCGATGACACCTGACCTGCGCCGCGGCGTAGACCGGATTCGCGACTACCTCTTCGGCGGCGGCTACCCCAACCCCGCCCAAAACGCCGAGCAACTCAGCTTCCTCATCTACTTCTACATGTTCGAGGCTGCAGACGCGGCCAGAGTGCGCGCCGCCCGCCGCCCAGCCGCCGCCCCCTACGCCAGCGCCTTCGACGGCAACTGGCACCTGCACAACCCCCGCAACGCCCGCGAGGAAGGCGTCTTGGACGTGCCCCGCGAATGGCTCCGCTGGTCCTCCTGGGCCCACGCCCTGAACGGCGAACGCCTCGTCAATTGGGTGCGCGAGGAAGTCTTCCCCTTCCACGCCGAACTCGCCGCAAACGGCGCCACCGACTTCATGGAAGGCGCCCGCCTAGTCATCGACGAACCCACCGTCCTCACCCAAGTCATCAGCCAACTCAACGACCTCCACCTCGACAGAGTGGACGCCGACACCAAGGGTGACCTCTTCGAACACGTGCTCCGCCAAATCCGCCAAGCAGGCGAACTCGGCCAGTTCCGCACCCCACGCCACGTCATCCGCACCATCGTCCAGCTAGTCGATCCCCGCATCGGCGAAACCATCTATGACCCAGCCGCCGGCACAGCCGGCTTCCTAGTCGCCGCCTGGGACCACATCCGCCTAGCCAACTCCTCCCCCGACGGCATCGAAGAAGTGGAAGCCGAAGGCAAAACCCTCAAGCGCGGCCTAGGCGACACCCTAAGCCGCGCCGCAGTCCGCACCTTGCACGAAGACACCTTCTACGGCGCCGACGTGGACCCCCAAATGGTGCGCCTGGCCACCATGAACCTAACCCTACGCGGCCTAGACCGCGTGCGCATCCTCCGCCGCGACGCGCTCACCCGCTCCCTCGACCGAGCCGCCAAGGCCGAACTCGATCTGCCCCCAAACGGCTTCGACGCCATCCTCGCAAACCCACCCTTCTCCGGCCGCCTAGACCGCGACCGCATCGTCGAAGACGTGAAAATCGGCCGCACCGCCCAAACCGAACTCCTCTTCCTCCAATACATGCTGAACCACCTGAAGGAAGGCGGCCGCTGCGGCGTAGTCGTCCCGGAAGGCGTCCTATTCGGATCCACCACCGCCCACCGAGAACTCCGCCGAAAGTTGGTGGAAAACAACACGGTCGAGGCGGTTCTTTCTCTGCCGGGCGGCGTGTTCAATCCCTACTCTGTGGTGAAGACGTCCGTCGTGGTGTTCCGGAAGGGTGGCACCACAAGCCGAGTGATGTTCCTCCACGCCGACAACGACGGCTTCAAGCTGGATGCCAACCATGATCAGCCTTTCGACAAGGATGACCTGCCCGATTTGGTGGCCGCGTACCGCGACCGACCTTCAGCGGAAGCGAGTTGGCGGACCCGTAACCCAGAGACAGACTGGAAGGAGAAGTGGTGGTTTGCGGAAACGGACGCCATCCGCGAAGCAGACTTCAACCTCAGTGCCGCACGCCACCGACCGCTCAGCATTTCCACGGTTGTACATCGAGACCCGCTGGACATTCTGAAAGAGCTTAGGGAGACCGAGACGGAAATCCTCACGGAGATTGACGCGCTGGCTGTCGCGGTTTCGGAGATGGTCCCAGAGTGACCACAACCTTCGTACCACTCGAAGAGCTCTGTCGCATGGACCGCCGCAACGTCCATCCGAGTGATCCAGAGGCGGCGCATTTGCCTTTCGTAGGCGTGGAGCATGTCTCTGCGGGCAGCGGAATCATCGACTTAGACTCGGACTCGCGAGTCGGGAGCCAGAAGAGTGCCAGTCTGCGTTTCGACGAACGGCATGTCCTCTACGGCAAGCTCCGTCCCTATCTGAACAAGGTCGCAACGCCGTCCTTTTCAGGCCGATGCTCAACCGAACTGATCCCCCTCCTTCCACGAGACGGCGTAAACCGCGACTTCCTAGCCCACGTGTTGCGGCAAAGGGAAACCGTGGACTTCGCGATGGCATCGGTCACCGGAGCGAGAATGCCCCGCACCGACATGAAGGTGCTGATGGCCATGACCGTCCCCCTGCCGTCTCTCGATGAGCAGCATCGGATCGTGGCGCTACTCAGCCGAGCGGCAAGGATCGAGAGCCTGCGAGCCCGGGCGGCGACGAAGCTAGACGATTTCGTGCGAGCGCTGTTCGTAAGGACGTTTGGGGGTCCACGGGAGATCAGCAAGCGGTATCAGTGCGAAGCGCTACGAGACGTAGCCCAGATAGCAAGCGGAGCTACGAAGGGCCGAAGGATCGCCCCAGCGGACCGCGCGGATGTGCCGTACCTCCGCGTCGCGAACGTCCAGGACGGCGTACTGGACCTTGGCGAGATGAAGACCATCGCCATTCGGCGTGGCGAGATCGACAAGTACGCACTGGCGGTCGGCGACCTCGTCATGACCGAAGGCGGCGACATAGACAAGCTAGGCCGTACGGCAGTCTGGAATGGCGAACTCCACTATTGCGCACACCAAAACCACGTCTTCCGCGTCCGCCCCAACCGCGCTTTAGTCCTATCGGACTACCTCCGAGGCGTCGCAGGCAGCGAATACGGCAAGTCTTACTTCCTCTCCGTCGCCAAGAGAACCACCGGCATTGCCAGCATCAACAAGACCCAGCTAGGCGGCCTGCCCGTACCCCTGCCCCCGCTTGAGCTGCAAACGCAATACTCGCACCTCACGGCCAAAGCGCGTGCAATAGCCTTGCAGGCGGAAGCTGCGGCAGCCAAGACAGCCGCCCTTTCAAACTCCGTGATGGCAAGTCTGTTGTCGTCGGAGGGGCGAGCTTGCCCAGCGCATCGATCAGAATGCACCCCTAGCGGTGCAGCATGACCGACATCAAGCAACGCTGGGCAGAGTCGCTTCGGGCGGATATCGCTTCGGCCCAAGGGGAGACGGAAATCGGCTTGGACGCCGCGAAAAACTCCGTCGACGAGCTTCTCACGCTGACGAGCAAGTACCGTTCGAGCGGCGCGTACCACGAACTCCTCAGGTTCATCGTGCGGTTCCCCCGGTACTCCCCGTTCAACGCCATGCTGGTCAACGTACAAATGCCGGGCGCAACGTTCGTCGCCTCTCCTTCCCGTTGGGTGAACCGCTACAAGCGCCGCGTGAAGCCAGGAGCGCAGCCGCTGGTGATCTTGCAGCCGAGAGGCCCCGTCATGTTCGTGTTCGACGTGAGCGATACCGAGCCCGAGGAGGATGCTCCCCCGTTGCCTGAGGAGGTGGTGACGCCATACAGCACAAACGGGGCGAGTTCGACGAAGGCGCCGAGGTTGCTTGAGCAGCTGATTCACAACGCAGTGCGTGACGGTGTGCGCGTGGCACGGCGCCGACATGGGTCCCAAGGTGCAGGCTCGCTAAGGTGGGCAAAGAGCACCGCCTCTCAGAAGTTCACCTGGGGCGTACACAAGCCAAAGGCAATGCAAGTGCCAGTGCGGTTTGACGTTTTGATCGGCAGTGACCTCTCGACGGAAGCCCAGTTTTCGACAGTGGTTCACGAACTGGCGCACCTGTATTGCGGTCATGTCGGCACTCCGAACGAGAAGCTGTGGCCCAACCGGTTGCACCTACCGCTTAACACCAAGGAGATCGAAGCCGAGTCGATCGCATACATCGTCTGCGGCCGTGCGGGTATCTCCTGCAAGTCCGAGGAGTACCTTGAAGGCTATGCACGAAGGAAGGAAGACACCGCCTCCATCAGCCTCGAGCGCGTAACGGTCGTGTCGAGGCTGATCGAGGAGATGAGCACCAAGAGGCTGAAGCCAAGACCATAGACAAGCCTTGCGTCCCTTTCGCCGTCGCCTTGCTCATCCGCAATTGGGTCCGCAACTCCTCAACTCCTCCCGACACACAAGCATTTGGGAGTCACATACATGAGCGCCAAAACCCACCCTAGAAACTGGCAACCTTGGCAAGGTTGAACTCAGCGCTTCTTGAGATCTCGGGTCTTCGGGCGGGGATTCGCCTTGCATCAAGGTGGGGGCAGCATCCTCCGGCGTCGCGTAGGGAATCCGAAGGTCTCTGTTCTTATGGACGACGTGCGCCGGTTCGCGCTTTCGCTTCCGGGCGCTCATGCCATGATCGCCGCAAGGATGGCCAAGATGAACACGCCAACGAAGCATCTGACTAGAGTCTTGACGCGGCGCTGAAGCGGGTCTGGCGTGGCCTGCCTTTCGGGGAAGTCCCGTTGTAGGCCCTCGCGCAGTTCGTCCCTGATCTGCTTGAGCCTGTCGGCGCCTTTTGGGGTGGTTCCCATCGGGGGTCTCTACTATCTCACTTCGTCCTTGATGACGCTTGACACCAAATCGGGGTGGCGGTCACCGAACGGATGTCGCCCTCCCTCCCTAGCCTCAGGGTGTTCCCGGAGCGCTCTCGGTCCACGAATACGTCGTCGAATACAACCCTAAGCGCGGCCATGCGACGCCCCAGAACCGCGAAAGCCTCCTCCTCCAGCAGGAGGGGCGACGGCCATTGGTCGTCGATAAGCAGGACGTTCTTGTCCGATCCGCTGTCAGCAAATCGCTCGTTCTTGGCCTTGATCCGAGAAACGAGCGCTTTGACCCAATTCTCGCAAACACTCGCCTCATCCGGCAAAAACAGAACTCGGTTACTTTTAGTCAAGCGCGCCTTGCGCAACGCCTCGTGCTTGTCAAGCACCTCCTCTGGATCGAACTCCGGGTACTCGAAGCCATTGGTCCGCTCGCTGGGCTCACCGACTTGCTCCGTATCCGGCTTCTGCGATTCCTTTCGCAAGTTGTCTAGTCCCCAGGCTAGATTCTTGGGCACGGCTTGCGTCACCTCGACTCCGACAGTGCCAAGTGAGCTCACCAACTGGAAGTCCGGTCGTTCCCCGCCAAGTACCCGCAAAGGAAAGCCGAACAAGGACAATGTCCCCTCGCCCGGCGCTACCGAGCAACTTGCGAGCAATCTGCGAATCGCCCACCTTTCCACGTCCTCTTTCCGTTGTCCATCACCGAGAGGCCGGACGCTGGCGCGCATGCGGAGGAGTGCCGCCTTAAGTCGACCGCTCGTCTCGGCCTCCAAAACAATAGGTCTGCCCATGGCATCGCCCTGACGCAACAGTCGTAGAGCGTATCACCGAGCGAGTTCCTTCCCGCCCGACACACAAACATTTCGCCCTACGCGCAAGACAGACGATTTCCCACGCTATGTAGGACGGTCGGAGTGTGTGTCCACCAAGGACCGGCACTCCCTGTCGGAAGTCGCCCCACTAGCAGACACGGATACCGAGTGGTGTTCTGCGGAGGCTCATCGCGAGGGCCACGGTAACCGTGCAACGACCTCCTCGATTGGGGCGACCTCGCCAGGGTCAGCCTCCTCGCCGCAGGGCCAGATGATCGTCGATGAGTCGTCGGACACGGGCGCGGCACGGATCACGCCGTTTTCGAGCCTCCCCAACGTCGCCTTGAACGAAACAGGGGTTGTCGAGGCCATCATGGCGATGGCGTGTTGGTCGATGTCCGCATACTCCATCACGGCGTTCCATTCGGAGTCGGCCTGAAGCAGATGCACAGAAGCAAACACCCTGTTGCCGCACCAGCAGAGAAGGAAGTTACGAAAGGGGTCGGAAAGCAACTCGCGGTGGAAACCGTCGATGCTCGGGAGCGGCCTTACCATGTTGGCGTGCGTCCGGCACATTGCCGCCAGGAGGCGGTTGCGTTCGGCCAAGGACTTGCTGCTGCGTTGCTGACGTGAGAACTGGAGATAGACATCGCGCAATAGGTTCGCGACGAAGCGCCCCGACGCGCTCGTCGCGTACGCATATCCTGACGCTTGGAACAGACCCAAATGGGCCGTGTGCAAGCACGTTAAGAGCGTGTCGAAGCGGACGTCGAGATCCATGGCCAACGACAGTTCCCCGTCCAGATCAATCGCGCCTTCCTTTGACCGAATCATGAGCTCGCGACCCGCCGCGTCCTTGGGGGTTCGATGCACGGGCGCCTTCGCGCCAGTGCCATCGATCACCGAAAGGTCAGCCCGTCTCGCCAGCCTATGCTTGAGGATGTACTTCACGGCGTCGTCAAACGTCGGCATAGCCCGCAACCTGACGCCGTGGATGAACCCTGCCTCAGCAAATTGCCCGTAGAAGTTGTCGACATCCCTGCGCTGTACCACCCATGTACGGCCGCGGACAGCCTTGGGGACGATGTGGCCCTTGCACAGGAGGGCAGGCTCTTCCACCTGGAGTATCGGACAGAGGAAGCTCTTCGGCTTCTTGTTCGTGCCAGCGCTTCGGAGTGAGCGCGTCAGGTCCTCAAGCCTTTTGTCGTGCCGTCTGATTTCATCCCCGGTCACTCGTCGGTCTCCTCTGACTTGGCTTCAGTTCTTCGTGACTACGTCGGAACCGTAGCCGATGCGGCGGGCCGGCGGTCTCGTCAGAAGGGTCATCAGTCTACCGGGCGAGCCTTGTCCTCATGAGCGCTGTGGCGGCGTATCATCGAGGTCTTCGGCACCGAATTCGATCATTCGCTCGACGAGTGCGTTCGCGAAAACGGGCTGGACCCGCCCACCGGCTCCGCCAGCCTTCAGCATGTCGTACTCCGAGATGTCGGCGTCAATGCGTTCGACTTCGCTCTGAAGTGCGTCCACTTCGGCCGCCCGCAGCTAGGACCGGTCCATCGCGCGTCTTGGCCGCCTCCAAGGCGACCCTTGATCGTTCGACCTCCCTAGCTGAAATGCGACGCTGCTTGTCGTTGAAGATCATGCCGACACTTCCTTGTTCGCGTCTGGATCAACGCCATGTCGCCCCGCACGAAACTGCCACGCTGCCCGCGAGGGGAAAGGTGTGTTGCGACACCGCGAGCCCCTGAAAATCTGCGATCTAGCCGCCCATGTGCTTTCACACTGAGCTCGCTGCCGGCACTTGGACGGTGAGGGCTTGGCGTACCTCCTGATACACCCGTATGTGCTCACCCGCACGGATGGTCACGGCCAAGCCGTACCTGATGGACTGATCGAGCGCACCGGCTTGCTCTCGGCAGAACACGAGAAACCGCAAGTGGCCGTCGTCAACGAACTGGACGGCATGTTGGCCGGAGTAGTGGGCGTGGAACACCGAACCGCGTGGCACAGAAGCAAAGGGCGGTTGTTGACGATCCCGTTCGACGCCGACCTTCTCCTTGAAGCTGTCAGGCACCACCTCGAGTTTCGCTCGGCGGTATGCCCGGTGCTGGGTGTTGACCGGCGAGAACCACGCTAGCGTCAGTGTAATTGACCGAGGCTCAGTGACGTTTTCCAGACTCGGCGGCAGCGGGATTCGATAGCGCATCGCTGTCCCGTCGGGCGTTGCATTGCCGTGGCCGACGAGTGTTGCTCGGTTGGGTGCGCAGTCCATGGCTTCGTCGAACTTGGGCCGACCGAACCCGAGCACGCTCGCGACGTTGTCTCCCCGCTCGACATGGCGCCTCCTGTCGCTAGGCCCGAAGATGTCCGGCAACACCTTCGCTTGTTCGCCCCACCGGGAAGTGTGGACGAGCAGCGCCTTAGTGATGACGCCGAAGTACAGCGGATCCAAGCCGGCCAGTATAGAGTCGTCTTCTTCCAAGGCGTCGAACAGGCGATGCGCGGCTCTGGTTGTCAGCGCAGTTGCGGCGCTGGTTCCGGCGGTGAAGCCTTCCTGATCCAACCTTCCCAAGGAATCTGGCGCAGCGGCTTTCAGGCCGAAGAATCGGCCCGGTTGAACGGGCCGAACGGTAACCGGCCCCGTGGATGCGATACTGACATGCTCCCGACCCCCGGGAGCATAGACGTCTGGCTTGATGACCTTCCTGTGCCCTAGCCCCATCGCGGAGGAGACATTCGGGCCGGAATCTTGGTAGGGAGCGAACACGATGCTAGATTGGCCGACGTCGGAGCCGCCGTCTTCGTACGAAGCGCCGACGGTAATCGGGTTCAACGCTTCTGCGGGGGACAGCAGGCTACGCGTAGCTCGATGGGTGCCCAGTGCGTTTAGGACGGCTTTTTCTCGTTGCTCTGGCGATGCGTCGTCAAAGTCGGTGAACCCATTGAATTCTTTCAGTACCAACGCGTTCGTGACGTTCCCGGCGCTGACCAGAAACAGGATCCCGAAACGGTCAGCCAAGTAATCGAGGAGGCGTGCCCACGGGCTCATCGACCCCGTGAACGGTCGGCTCAGGTCGCCGAGCGAAAGATTGATGATGAAAACGTCGGGTGCTGTCGGCCCGCCTTCCTCGTCCCCCTTCTTCATTCGGAGTACGGCGCGGTAAACGGTATCGACCACCAAGCGGTCCGTCGGAGCTTGTTCGTCTTTGCCGCCGCCGGGTGCATAGAGGACGGGACGGAGGTAAATCCGTCGCGGTAATGGCAGTTCTGCAAGTTGCCGGTCGCCGTGGACGATCAACGATGCCATTGCCGTACCGTGCCGCCGCTCCGCTACCACGCTCTGCGCATCAAGATTGTCTGGGTCGTCCATTACGACACGACCTTGCAGCAAGGCGTGTCCGAGTACGGGGACGCCATCAAAAAGCGCGACAATGGATGGGACTTCCTCGGGTGGTGGAGGCTCAACAACAGGATCGCCAGCGTCTGAATCTTGCGTCTCCCTTGGCATTGAGACGGTCGTCTGCGGCCGAACGAACATGACGTCATCGCAAAGGGCCAGCTGTGAGTCCTCGCGATGCATGATTTGCAGGGCCCCGCTCGCCGGCAACTCGATCAACGCCGCCTCGTAGGCGATTTCGGGGATCGAAGCTCGGTGGATGAGTTCACCGCCCACGTCACGAACGACGTTCTCGAAGCGGGCGACACCTCGTCGCTGCCGACTTCCGTCGCGGTAGCTCCACAGTTCGACTTCAAGCCGTACCACCGCCTCCGGTTGGGCGTCAAGCTCCTGGGCCAGGTGCTCCACTGTGGCGTCAGATATGCGGTCCGTTGGACCCCACGGTCGCATATCGCGAAGCTGGCGGAACACGTCAAACCAAGGGCCGAAGTCTCGCGGCGCTTGCCCACCACGCTGGTAGATGCTCCATAGGCTCAGCAGCTGGTCTAGTGCCGCCACGTCGGGCATGGTCAGATAGATGCGCCCTCCGACTGGGCGATCGTCGCGGTCCTGTCCTTGACGTCCGCTGCGAGTATCAGGGATGGCGAAGTCTGCGTCTGCGTCGAACTCCATCTCTTCATCGCCAAGCCATTCCCATCCCCGAACTTGGCTGATCGCCTGCCGGAACCGGTCGACCGCACCCGCCACTTCGAAAACCAGTGCGCGCTCCGGCGCAATGGCGCTGGGGTCTTGTCTCAGTTCTTGAAGGCTATTGCTGCGGGAAAACTGCTGCAAGCGCCGGAACACGGGCCCGAAACGCTCGCCTTGTCGCTGTCTCGTTGGCAACCGAGGAGCGGTCCCGCCACGTGGGCCAGATGGTCGCTCGTCTCGATCAGGCGCGGGAATCGGAAGGAGCGGGAACTCCGCCATCCGTCGCCTCCGTGCCGGTATACGCCTGCCTGCGTGACGCCCATTGATCGAGTCGTTCGGTGACGATGTCCTTCAGCTTCCGCTCGCCCATTGCAAGCGCGCTTCGGCGCCGGATGTCCAAGCAGAACTCCTCGGCCTCGGCGTAGCTGATAGCTCCGAGTCTGCGTGCGACGGTTGTCGATGTCCGGCCTAGCGGTTCGCGGCAAGTGGAGGCAAACCGCTCGAAGTACGCGGCCAATTGCTTGGAGTTTGGTGCATCCATCATGAGGCGCAGCTGGAATCGTCGCCACACCGCACGATCCAGCAGTTCCGCATGGTTGGTTGCCGCCAAAACCACAGTGTAGCTAGGCAGATCGTCCACCTGCATGAGCAGAGAAGACACCACGCGCTTGATTTCGCCCGTCTCGTGAATGTCGCCACGCTCCTTACCCACGGCGTCGAATTCATCGAAGAAAAGCACACATGGCGTGGTGCGAACGTAATCGAAGACATGCTTGAGACGAGATGCTGTTTCACCGAGGAAGCTGCCGACCATGGCCTCGTAGCGGACGACAAAAAATGGCACCGCCAAGGACTCGGCAATCGCCTCCGCTAGCGTGGTCTTGCCATTGCCAGGCGGCCCGACGAGCAGTACGCGATGGCGTGGTTCAAGAGAGTGTGCCCGGAGCACCGACGCCCTGTGCTGCTCCTCGATCATCTCAACACACGCTTGGCGCACGGGCTCGGACAGCACCAAGTCGTCGAGTTGCCGCCGGGCGCTCAGTTCGACCAAGAACTCGCGTTTGCGCTCGCCGACCGGGAACGCTGCAGCATGGGTGCGGCCGTTGACATGCATCGCCGAGGTCAAGCGATCGGCAAGGACATTGTGCTTCTTCGCTCGTTCTTCCGCGATGATGGCCTCGGCGGCCGCTCTGGCACTGGTTTGGTCGCCGGTCGTGCCAGCCTTGACGAGCGAGATGAGGAGATCGCTCCGAGCCATGAAACTGTTCCGTGCTCCGATTTCGAGGGTGGACGGCTCAGTGCCGAGTTTACCCCCAGGCGTCCTTCAACGCTCGTCAAACCGAGCCGGGGTCATCATACGGTGCTGAAGGCATTGCGGAGTGCCGACGGGCCGGACTCCGATGCGCCGCACTAAATGTGGGAGTTCGCGCACATCGACGGAGACGGCGAAATGCGTGTGTCCAAACATGCTTGCTCACCGTGCCCCCTCCAACTGATCAGGGCGTGTCGTGGCCCGACCGCCGGAGTCGTTCAAGGCCCGCCTTCCAATGGGGCCCAGTGACGCCTCGTAGTCGAGGTCATCGGCTCCCATGCGACTAGCGTGATGTAGGAGGTCGGGGTCGTTCCCGCCACACGTCGGGGTCGTTCCCGCCACGTCGGGGTCGTTCCCGCCACACACCTTTTCTGTCCTACTCACCGTAGGCAATCTCCCACGCTCTCCTCTCTGCCCACAGCCGGCCCGACCGCGAGCCCGCCTTGCCCGTGCACGTCAAGATGTCCAATGGCAACCGAAA
Organism: Pseudomonadales bacterium; assembly: GCA_965116935.1. GTDB lineage: Bacteria > Pseudomonadota > Gammaproteobacteria > Pseudomonadales > Azotimanducaceae > VXYL01. The sequence continues at coordinate 69,073 of OZ220737.1, forward strand.
ATGTCCGACACCATCCGCGTGCCGTCATCGACAAGGGCGAAGGCGATGCCGCATCAGGTTTTTTCGCGGCACACGCCTCTGTCGTCCCGCACGCGGAGACTCGCACACGCACGCTGAGCGACGCGGAGGCCAACCGGCAGGCTCGCGAGGCGGCCCGTGCCGGAATCGCCGATGCGCTCCGAGACGCTGTCCAGTTGGCATGGGAGGGAACGTCGTGTGGCGAGGACGGAAAGGTGTGGCGGAAGGGTTCCGGGCCGCAGGCAAGGAGAGCGAGGGAGATTGCTTACGATGTGTAGGACGGAAAAGGTGTGTGGCGGGAAAGCCCCGAGAAAGCTCCGATCTGCGAACATGAACGACAGCCCGACCCAACCGGGGGCATCAAATCAAGGGCAAGGTCGGCACTACAGCCGGTCCCCAGTCGCCTCGATCATCAGAACAGTTGCTTGTGCGGCCCGGTTGGCCGGAGTCCGTCGAAATCGGAAGAAATCCAAGGCGAGTTGCGGAAGTCGGCTAGAGGTCGATTTCGATCAGGCCTCCCCGGGATGCGGAGCGCCACACTTCTCCTTTGTCGCCGTCCACGAGCCAGATTTCGTCCATTTTCTCCGGACGGAAATCGTCACGGCTGATCCGTCCCCGCTCGTCGGTCGTGCCGAGCGGCCCGTGGCACGCCCCGCAAAAGCAGTCCGCCAACATTGCACCCAGATAGAGCCCAACCGCAGGCTCTCCGTTGCGCCGGACACGCATATCGAGCGGCTCAATGGCTAGTTCACGCACAACAAGCTCGTGCGTCTCCTGCAACCGGCTCACCAGGCGCCATGGCATAGGGCTTTTGTCGGCTAGGGGACCGTGAAACCTGCGCGCCCCACTGGCGACCTCTAGCAAGTATTCGAACTCCCCATCGGGTAACTCGATCCATCCGGCCCTGTCGGTGACGTGGCCGCCAAGCGACTCGCTCCCAGTGACAACTGCGCAGTGGTTGGCGGATGACCAGAACATCGACGCATGCACCTTCAAACCGGACCATGGCTCGCCGCCGGGGTTTACGAACCGGACTCGCCGCGGCACCCTCGGGCGAAACACCAGCGTCATGCGCACATCCTGGCCCTCGGGCACGACAGCTTCCTGACCTCTCGGGAAGGTGATCGTCGTCGTGCGTGCCTTGTCCGTCGCGTCGTCTGGCCGTCCCGGCGACTCGAACCGATGCGACTGGATGGGCGCCAGAAGCGGCGCCTCAAGATAAAGGTAGACGCCCATGTGGTCGTCAAACCGGTTACGCGCCGGCAGGGATGGCGAGCTCAGCGGCCACCGAGAGCGCAGCCACTCCCCCTCCATATGAAGGGTCAAGCCACTTACGGATGGTTCCAGTTCGACCCGCTCTTCTCGCATGCCCCAAGCGACGAGGAGGAGTTCCGCCTTGCTGACTTGAACCGGGCTACCGTCGGTATCGACGAACTGGAGGTGCAGCGAGGTGGCCCCCACCGGGTGGGCTCCGAGCGTCAAGCCGAGCCCGATGGCAAGTACGAGGAGCGTTTGCCGCGAACGACTGGTCTTCACGGATCCACGCCATCCCGGTTGCCAAGATCACAGGATCATATCCCGGACGGCGGTCGTTCTGGCCTTGCGAGGTGTTCATCGGTTCCCTAGCAGACGTCGGCCCGACACCGGCCAAGCGGCCGCTATCGACTCCAGGCATGACCTCCCCCGGTAGTGTCTCATTTTGACTTTTTGCGCTTTGGCGGTGTGCCGGCGCGGCGAGGTTGGGGCCGCCGCCCGACGAGGAAGGCGGCCCCGCCGCGAAGTGTGCCAGACAAGTGCCCTATCGTGGCGCACACAAAGGCGATGCGGCTACGGCATTGAGCGCCGCCACATACGCATCGCTCTCGTTCCTTGATGCCTGTCCCGATGCTGCCAAGCTTCGGCTTTGCGGGGCACTCGCCGCAGATAGTCGCGCGACCTTTGTACCCCATCCAGTGTTGCGGTGGCAAGTGGGTTCAAGTAAATTCCCCTGCAAGACAATGGAAGGCAATGGAAGGGCGTCGCATCGTGAAAGGCGAAATTCTTGACCGCGCCTTGATGGTGGCAATCTTGGGGCTGGTCGTCGCGCTTTGGATGAACATTGATGGGCAGATCGACGATGTTGCCCAGAAGGTGGCGCACCTAGATGGCCAGGTGGAATTGGTTGCCCAGAATGTGGTGCACCTAGAGGGCCAGGTGGATTCGGTTGCCCAGAATGTGGCGCACCTTGACGCCCAAGTGGATTTGAACGCAGGCCGCCTAGAGGCAATCGATGATGATCTAGGCGACCTCCGGGAGGCCACGGCTGGAGTTACCTTCCGAGTCGACCTTGCGAACGACCGACTTCGCAAGTTCGACCCCGACACGCCAGATGCGGAGAACGGATGAGCTTTGTGAGGTAACAAGGGCAATATGGAAGGCAATTGCTTGCCGTGAGCAACCTGAGCGAGACGCTTGCAAGACGTGCGTATATTGGCAGCCGCCGAAGGCACACGGCTCGCGCGGCGAGTGCCGCGTCAACCCGCCTACGCTCATTCCGCGAGATGGCGCGGCAGCCGCGGTCGGTTTAGTTGCCGTGGCGGCGTTTCCCGAGACGGAGCCCGACACGTGGTGCGGGCTGTGGGACAAGAAACGTGAAAGCTAGTAGCATCGTCGGGCTTGCCGTAGTGCTTCTGGCATTCGGTTGCGCCTCGCACGTCGAACAGGCGAGGGATGCCGACTTCGATGCAGACCTCGCCGAATGGGACCGCATCCTTGGTGCTCGGCTGGAAGAGCGGGGCATCCCCTTGCGCAGCTATCTGCTTCTCGAATTCAAGATCGAGGAAGCCTGCCGTGATGCCGAGCCGGCACACCTTGGGTTGCCGGAGTCGGCGGGTTACGTGATCGACTGCTTCAAGGAAGCCGGTTTGGCCGCTGCCCAGGCGATAGGACTCGACGAAGACTTCTGGGCCATGCACGACAGGCGGGATGCCGAGCGGGCGCCTGAGTACGAGCGAATAGCCGAAGAACAGAGACGGGGCAGACGGCAGGCTCTCGGCTTCCTTCTTTCCGTTGCGGAAACGACGTTGGGTGCGATGCAATCGGATATGCCGGTTTCCGGCGCGGTGTCAGACATCGCACGGGCCGCGGTCAACACTCCCGAAGCGGGGGCTCTGGATGCGTTTCGCACGCTGATCGAATCCAGCGGCGGCCCTGCCCCTGCCATCGCCGCAGTTGGCGGGGTGTGCGAGATACCGGGGTATCCGGCACCATCCGCGCCAGCGGACCGGCTTGGCCTGTCGTGGTGTCCGGCGAGCGTCACGCTTCAACTGCGTTCGTTCGCGCTTGTCGCGGCGGGTGCATGGTGCGCGATCAACGGCGGCACGTCATCCACGCCGGAGCAAGTCGCGGCGCGCAAGCGTGAGGTGCGGGAAAACTGCGACCGGCTGGACGCGCTGAACGGACGCCTTGCCGGAGGTCGCGGCGACTGCGTTTGCCCTTCGGGCTACAGAGAGGGCGGGCCATGAAGGCAACGAATCAACCACACAACGGGGAACTGGCAAATGACAAAGGATCGAATGGAACTTGAAACCGTCAAGCTGCCCGACTTCGAGACGGAAACTCTGTGGACAAAGGTCAAGGAGGTTGCGAAGAAAGCCGGCCGCGAGGTCATAGGCACGGCTCTAACGCTCTACTACTGCCTGATGGACGAAGACACCCCGCCGTGGGCGAAGGCCACCATCATCGGCGCGCTGATCTACTTCATCAGTCCCGTCGATGCCGTGCCGGACATCATTCCGGGGGTGGGATATTCGGATGACCTCATCGTGTTGGCTGGCGCCGTGGCAACCGTCGCCGCACACATCAAGCCCGCGCATCGCCAGCGTGCCACCGAGTGGGTGGACAACGCCTTTGGCAGCGGCGATTGACGCGCCGCACGCACCGCGACAAAATCCGTCGCACCAACACAAACGGGAGCAAGCAAATGGCACGCGGGCCGAATGGGGAGTGGCGACCCGCCGACGTGATCGGCAACGCCGTCCATGTCGGGAAGATCGCCACCCGCGAAATCGAGGACACCAAGACGTCGCCAGCGCGGCGCAAGGCTGGACTGAACGGCGCGAAAGCCCGAGCCGAGAACACCAGCGCCGAACGCCGACGCGAGATCGCCAAGGACGCGGCTGCGGCGAGGTGGGCGGCAAAGGTTCCACCGCGCTAAACGCGGGTAAAACGCACGGACGTTTGTTCAACCAACCCGTTCTTTCACCGCCGATCTGCGGCGCATCCCGTAACCCGTCAGCGCATCCGCCAGCCCGTTCCCATCCGCTGTATCTGCTTCTGCCAATAGCCATCCTTGCCCGCGACCAGGGGAGCGGAAGCGATCTGGCGCATTGCTGAGCTTCGCGCTCAAGTTCTTCGCTGGCGCAGCCCCGCCGACGACAACCCCTTCATCCTCGACGATCCTTGCGAGGATTTCGGTAGAGGACATGGCTTCGGCATGTCCCTTGAGGACGCGCTCTACCGCGTCCAGAATGTCTGCCGTGCTGCTCGGCTCAGGCCCATCTTCACCTAGCAGGGCCGCATAGCGCTCGCCAAGTTCCGTCCATTGTGCTTCCAACGCAGTGAGCTCAGCGAGTTCGCGCATTAGCTCCACTCGCCTATCCTCGCCGCGCTTGGCCATGCTGATGACCTTCTCAAATTCCACGGTGTCACCTCCGCCCTTGCAGAATCGCTTGCGTTTTGTGAACATGGAGGGGCACGCCAGAGCCTCGGAAGCCGGCCCATGCTGACTGGGCCGGCCTCCAAGGATGGCTGCCTAGGGTCGTATTATGGGTCGGGTTGCGCTGGCAACCATCCGATTACCTCCCTGGCATCTCCGAGCATGATGCGTAGCTCTGTTGCTGCTTCCTGTCTTGCGTCCGGCCTTCGTGGGAAACCCCTGCGAGGGCCGGACAAGGCGGGACCATATTCGCCTTGTAAGACGCCGTCAAGACCCGTCAATCAATGACGTTTCAGACCGGAGCGAATTGACAAGGCGCCAGTCGATTTGCCCCGTTGCACCATATTAATCTGAAACTTTTGCTTGCTTTCTGTGGCGGGTTGCCCGACAATTCGCCCCATGAACAAGCTACCCGACCACAAGCGTTCCCTAGTCCTTCGGCTTCTCGTCGAAGGCAACTCCATGCGCGCCGCAGGACGGATTGCGGACGTGTCGATCAACACGGTTGCCAAGCTCGTTGACGATGCGGGCGCGGCGTGTGCCGAGTACCACGATGGGCACGTTCGCGGCATCGCCGGCGAGCGCCGGATCGAGTGCGACGAGATTTGGGCGTTCGTGTACGCCAAGAAGCGCAACCTTCCGCACGCGAAGGCTGCACCGCCGCACGCTGGCGATTGCTGGACATGGACGGCGCTGGATGCGGACTCGAAGCTGATCGTTTCCTACCTCGTCGGCAACCGCGATGGGCAGGCCGCCATCGCGTTCTTGGACGATCTTCGCGGGCGGCTTGAGGATCGACCGCAACTGTCCACGGACGGCCTCAAGGCTTACGTCGAAGCCGTGGAAGGGGCGTTCGGCGGCGACGTGGACTTTGCCCAGGTGGTGAAGGAATACGCCAATTCGGGCGATGCCGACGACGAGCGGCGCTACAGCCCGGCCACCTGCACGAGCATCACCAAGCGGCGCGTCGAGGGCAACCCCGATCTACGCCGGGCGAACACGAGCTACGTCGAGCGCCACAACCTGACGATGCGGATGGGGATGCGCCGGTTCACGCGGCTCACCAACGACTTCTCGAAGCGCGTGGAGCGTCACGCGGCGATGCTCTCGCTCTACCTGCTTCGCTACAACTTCTGCCGGATTCACCAGAGCCTGAAGGTGACGCCGGCGATGGAAGCGGGGATCGACGACACGGTGCGGGATGTGGACTGGATCATGGAGCTCATCGATGCGCGGACGCCGGAGCCGCAGAAGCCGGGGCCGAAGCCCGGTACGGGCGGCAGGCCGCGCAAAAAGTCAAAATGAGACACTACCCCTCCCCCTCATGTCTTGCTTCCTCACCCGTTTTGTAGTTACCTAACTACAGCTTGCACTAGGACTCGCCATGACAATCACGACGGTCACAAGCCGCGACTTCAACCAGGACATCGGACACGCGAAGAGGGCCGCCGCGAGGTCCGGACCCGTGTTTGTCACGAACCGGGGCAAGACCACGCACGTGCTGCTCAGCATCGAGGACTACCAACGCATCACTGCGCGCGGCCGCAGTCTCGTGGAGGCCCTGGCGATGCCGGGGCTGACGGACATCGATTTCGAGCCGCAGAAGTTGAAAGTCGACGTCCGTCCCGCTGATCTGTCCTGATGTTCCTTCTCGATACGAACGTGATCTCCGAGTTGCGCAAGGTCGGAGACGGCAAGGCCGATGCTCGCGTCACGGCTTGGGTGGCAGACGCAGACGCGGCCAGCTTCTACATTTCCGTTTTGACTCTGATGGAGCTAGAAATCGGCATTCTGCGGCTCGAAAGGCGCGATGTTCGCCAAGGGCACTTGCTGCGGACGTGGATGGACACCCGGGTACTGCCCGAGTTCCAGGAGCGCACCCTCCCTGTCGACCCGGCGGTGGCCTTGACGTGCGCGCGGCTACCTGTGCCCGATCCGCGGGCTGAGCGGGATGCGCTGATCGCAGCAACGGCCATCGTCCATAGGATGGCTGTCGTCACGGGGAACGTGCCGGATTTCGAGAAGGCGGGGGTAGAGATCATCAATCCTTGGGAGTGAACGCCCGACACACAAGCATCAGCCGATCAATCCAGGGTCACCGAAAGCAGCGGTGGACGCGGGTCGACGTAGTTGTGATCGAGGGGCAGGTAGGCGGTTCCGTTCCGCACGGCGATGGCCGAAATCGGCCCGCCGTTCTCGATGCCCAGCGTGCGCACCAGACCGTGCTCGGGTCGATGATGAACAGGGCATAGGCCCACACCCTGCTCGGCGGGGAACTCCCGGGACGAGTTCGCGGTCACGGGGGTCCGAGTAGGGCACCGAATCTCATTCCAGCGGTCCGCTCGCCCCTGACGCCAGGAGGTCATGCGAATCGCGGCCCTTGACCCAGCCACAGGCGCCGCTCGAACGGTAGCCAAGAAGCTGCCGTGCCTTGAGCGATAGCCGCGCAGCCGCCTCGGGCGGGAAGGCGAGGTACTGGTTCTCTTCCTGGGCGAGCCAGTTGACGACCAGCGAGTGAAAAATGCCCGTGCGACTCGTGCGGCTGTTGCATGCGCCCAGGCCGTGGAGCGTCCTGCACAACCAGAAGAGCACGGAGCCCTTGGGCATGACGGCCTGCGCCACTTGGCTTTCGTTGGCCACTCGGTCGGCGGGCCAAAGGTGGCTGCCTGGAACGAGCCGCGTGGCGCCGTTGGCGACGGTGAAGTCGGAGCCCGCCCACATCATGTTCAGGATGAAATCCCGGCTGCCGGGACCGTGGGCGACGTATGGCTCGTAGATGGCCATCTCACGGTGCAGCACCTGCGTGGCACCGCCGTTGCGCGCCTCGATCGACACCGAGGCTCCGACCCGGTAGTGGTGGCAGTAGGGACCGCTCTCGGGCGGCGAGGCCACGCTCAGGACCTGCGCGCAACCGTCATCGGAGGTCGCGAACCGGGTCTTCTCGCGCTGTATCGGAGCCGACGACGCGGCCATCGGCTGCTCGGGTCGCAAAATGCTATCGGCGACTTCAAGCACGCGCTCGTTGACGAGGAGCGTTTCGCACAGCTTGGGATTGGCGTGCAGCACGGCACCGATCGACCGGTTGTCGGAACCACCGATGAAGTCGTTGCCGGCCTTGGTGTCGTCGCCGAACCGCAGATCGGCCATGAGTTGGTCCATGACCTCGGGGGGGACGAGGTTGGCGACCACCGCGGCGCCGTCGTGGCGCAGCGTGGCGACGACGGCCTCCGCTGGGTCGCTCGGGTCGTGAGTGGTGATGGTGTTGGTCGTCATGTCACAGGATCCATCCAACGTAGAACAGCACGATGGCCACCGAGGCGAGCGCCGCACGAAAGAACCAGCACCAACCCGTGAAGTGGTCGTCAAGGATGTCCGCCGCCCACGTCCAATGGATCCACCGCAGAAAGCGAATCCTCAGCCGCACCAACTCGGGAACCCACGGGATGAGGGCGAGCACGAGCACGGCGAACAGGAAGCACAACCATTTGGCCATCGGACCAGTGAGCGCAAACTAGGCGACCTACAGCGTAGCGCCGATTCGACCGGCGTTACACCCACTTGGCTAATGCGGTAGCTCCCGTGCGGCCACCCTGATGCGGATGGCGTTCCGCTATACCCGAATCTGGCCGGCAAGATGCAGCAGGAAGTCGTTGAGGTTGCTGTAGAAAGGCTTGTTCAGCTAAGCACGTTGACGATCACGCGGCGCTGGTTAGGGCGATGCCGGTGTTCCCACAGGAAGACGCCCTGCCATGTCCCCAGCGCCAGCCGTCCGTCCATGATCGGGATCGCCAAGTGGGTCTGTGTCAACGCGCTCTTGATGTGGGCGGGCATGTCGTCGGCGCCCTCTTCGACGTGCGTATAGCGTACAGCCGTGGCGCCAGGCTCGTCTTCGGGGACGACCCGGGCAAGGAAGGCTTCGAGATCCCGTTGCACGGCGGGGTCGGCGTTCTCCTGGATGATCAGGCTCGCCGAGGTGTGGCGGATGTACACCGTGGCAAGTCCGTCGTCTAGGCCGCTCGAGGCCACCGCCGCCGCGACCTCAGACGTAATCTCGTAGAGGCCCTGCCCGTTGACCGCGATCGACAGTTCCGTGTTCATGCATGAGCCCGTCGTTCGTGCCCTAGAATACTCCAGTAGCTTGGCCGACACCTTGTCGAGGGCCGTGAACTGCGTGCTGACCATCGCCGGCTCGGACTCCGGAGCCGCCTCGGGAATCCAGGCCGACCTGAAGTCGATCGCTGCCCATGGCGGCTACGGCGTCACCGTCCTGACCGCGGTGACGGCGCAAAGCGCCGGCTCGGTGGCCGCTACGATGCCCGTCCGAGCGGAGGTGGTGACGGCCCAGCTCGACGCCGTCCGCGAGAGTTTCGACATCGTAGCCGTGAAGAGCGGGATGCTTGTGGATGCCGAACGGGTCGCCGCAGTGGCCCGCGTTCTGACGGCCTGGCAGCCGCCGAACTACGTCATCGACCCGGTGATCGTCTCAACGTCCGGACACACGCTCCTGTCGCCCACGGGCGTCGATGCCATGGTGCGCGACCTGTTGCCGCTCGCGACCCTGGTTACACCGAACGTCAGCGAGGCCGAACGACTCTCCGGGTCGAAGATCGCGTCGATCAGCGATGCCCATGCCGCTGGCAAGATCATCCTCCAGCACGGTTGCGGCGCAGTGTTGATCAAGGGCGGCCACCTCGACGCGTCCCCGGCGACGGACCTGCTGATCCACCCTGGTGGTACGCGGCTCTTCCATGGCGACTTCGTTGCCGATGCCCAGCCGCGCGGTACCGGCTGCGCGCTGTCGGCGACCATCGCGACGCTCTTGGGCCGGGGGTGCTCCCTCGTTCAAGCCATCGCAAACGCGAAGGACTACGTCGGCGACGCCATCCGGCACAGTGCTGCGACCGGCGACCGCCTGCTCGATCATTTCCACGCGATGCGAACCGTGTGACGCCCGTGGACGTTCCCCGCCTGCATGTCATCACCGACGAGACCGTACAGAGCCTCTACGGCCATGTGGCCCTGGCACGGCTTGCGCTCACCGGCGGCGCCGACGCCGTGCAGTTCCGCGAGAAACGGCCTTGGACGACGCGACAGCTCCTGGACGTGGGGCGAGCCATCGCGGCAGTCTGCCGAGAGGCAAACGCCGTCGCCGTCATCGACGACCGGGCCGATGTGGCCTTGGGCGCGCAGGCCGGTGGATTGCACCTCGGCCGCAACGATCTCGACGTCGCCACAGCGCGACGGATTCTCGGCAACGCGGTGCTGATCGGCGGCACCGCGAACAGCTACGACGAAGCCATGGCCGTGGCCGACACGGACGTCGACTACCTCGGCGTCGGCCCCATCTACGGCACGCGATCGAAGGCCAGTCCAGCCCCGGTGATGGGGCTCGAGACGCTGGCGCGGATCGCCCTCGGGACGCAGAAACCGGTCGTCGCTATCGGCGGGATCACCGCGGCGCGCATACCCGAGACCATGCAGGCTGGCGCCCACGGCATCGCCGTGCTGTCCGAGGTGGTCGTCGCCGACGACCCGGTGAGGGCCACCCGCGCCTGTCGCGCGGCGCTGCCTGACTAGAACCGGCGTGCCCGGCGCGAAGCGCGAGCCGCCGCGGCTCTACGTGATCGCCGATTTGGCCTACATGGGCGGCCTGGGGCCCTGGCTCGAGCTCCTCCGGCAACTGAACGAGGCCGCCGGGGAGCATCGATTCATCGTCCAAGTGCGCGCAACCGACCTCGACAGTCATGAGTTCATGGCAGCCGCCCAAGCGGCGCGACGCATCATGCGCCGTTCGGCTCCGCTGGTCCTCAACGGTCCGGCAGACATGGCGCTGGCACTCGGCTACGACGGCGTGCATTGGCCGGAATCACGAATCCCGATCAAGGCTCCCGTGGATGGGCCAGCGTTTCGAAGCGCCGCCGTCCATTCCATCGCAGCGATCCGCAAGGCCGAGCGCGCCGCCGCCACGGCGCTGGTCTACAGCCCGGTCTACTCGCCATCGTGGAAGCCGGCGCAAGCGGTGGGCCTCGATGGCCTTGGGAGCGCAGTCGCGGCCACGGACTTGCCTGTCTACGCCCTAGGCGGCGTCTCACTTCCACGCACGTCGGCGTGCCTCGGCGCCGGTGCTCACGGCATCGCCACGGTCTCGGGTGTCGCGACGGCAGACCCAAGGGCCATGGTCGCCGCGTACGTCAACATCACCGGTTGACCACCGGCGCACCGCCCCTATACTGAACGCATCAATGTCGGGGTGCCGTACGGCTGAGACGTTCGCATCGCATTAAGGCGGTGCGCCGAACCCGTTGAACCTGATCCGGTTAATACCGGCGAAGGGAACTGCCCCCGGCAATGTGCGAAGGAAGACATACGGGGGAACCATGTCAGAGCAATCCTACCTGTCCGACGCAGCGCGCATCGACGCCGAGATGCTCGAAGCACTTCCCGGCTCGCGAAAGGTCCACGTCGAAGGGGGCAGCGGCATTCGCGTCCCGATGCGCGAGATCACGCTGTCGCCGACCGCCGTCAACGACGCCGATGGCGGCTCCCGCGTGACGCCCAATCCACGACTGCGCGTGTACGACACGTCGGGCCCCTATACCGACCCCGATGTGGACGTCGACGTCCGGGTGGGCGTTCCGAGGCTCCGCGAGCCTTGGATCCTCGCGCGCAACGACACCGAGGAACTTGGCGGCTACAGCTCTGCCTACACCCTGGAACGGGCAGCGGACGCCAAGCTCGAAAGCCTGCGCTTCGCCCATCTGGCAGCCCCCCGGCGCGCCAAGGCCGGCCGCAACGTCACCCAGATGCACTACGCACGCCGTGGCATCGTGACCCCCGAGATGGAGTTCATCGCCATCCGCGAGAACATCGCGCGCGCCAACCCGGGCTACCGGAGCGACCAGCATGCCGGGCAGAACTTCGGTGCCGCCACGCCTCGCGAGATCACGCCGGAATTCGTCCGCGACGAAGTCGCCGCCGGCCGCGCCATCATCCCGAGCAACATCAACCACCCGGAATCGGAACCGATGATCATCGGCCGCAACTTCCTCGTGAAGGTCAACGCCAACATCGGCAACTCGGCGGTCACCTCGAGCATCGAGGAGGAGGTCGAGAAGATGGTCTGGGCCACCCGTTGGGGCGGCGACACGGTGATGGACCTGTCCACCGGCAAGAATATCCACGAGACCCGCGAGTGGATCGTGCGCAACTCGCCGGTACCGATCGGCACCGTGCCAATCTACCAAGCCCTCGAGAAGGTCGGCGGCGTCGCCGAGGATCTCACCTGGGAGATCTTCCGCGACACCTTGATCGAACAGGCCGAACAGGGGGTCGACTACTTCACCATCCACGCCGGGGTGCTGCTCCGTTACGTGCCCCTGACCGCGAGACGGACGACCGGAATCGTGAGCCGGGGCGGGTCCATCATGGCCAAGTGGTGCCTCGCCCACCACCGGGAGAGCTTCCTCTACGAGCACTTCGAGGACATCTGCGAGATCATGAAGGCGTACGACGTTGCGTTCTCGCTGGGCGACGGCCTGCGCCCGGGTTCCATCGCCGACGCCAACGACGAGGCGCAGTTCAGCGAGCTCGAAACCCTCGGCGAGTTGACGCAGATCGCCTGGAAGCACGATGTCCAGACCATGATCGAGGGCCCGGGCCACGTGCCGATGCACCTGATCAAGGAAAACATGGACAAGCAGCTCGAGTGCTGCGACGAGGCGCCGTTCTACACGCTCGGCCCATTGACCACGGACATTGCCCCAGGATACGACCACATCACGTCGGCCATCGGCGCCGCCATGATCGGCTGGTACGGGTGCGCGATGCTCTGCTACGTCACGCCCAAGGAACACCTCGGGCTTCCCGACAAGGAGGACGTGCGCGAAGGGATCATCTCCTACAAGGTCGCGGCCCACGCCGCCGACCTCGGCAAGGGCCATCCGGGTGCGCAGATTCGCGACAACGTGCTGTCCAAGGCCCGTTTCGAGTTCCGCTGGGAGGACCAGTTCAACCTCGGCCTCGACCCGGACCTCGCTCGGCAATACCACGATGAGACGCTACCCAAGGACGCCGCGAAGGTCGCGCACTTCTGCTCCATGTGCGGGCCCAAGTTCTGCTCCATGAAGATCACCCAGGAGGTGCGCGACGCCGCCGGCGTCGAGAGCGGCGACGACGGCGTCCTCGCCGACACCGTGCGTCTCGTCGATGTCGAAGCGGAGATGGCCCAGAAGGCCCAGGAGTTCCGCGACCAGGGCAGCGAAATCTACCAGTAGGTCCTGTGCACGAGGTCGCGATCGCTGGCGCCGGTCTCATGGGCCGGCTGATCGGCTGGCAGCTTGTCAGGCGCGGCGCCGACGTGACGCTCTACGAGCGCACGCCGCGGCACGCACCGACGAGCGCCGCCCACGTGGCGGCCGCGATGCTGGCACCGGCCAGCGAGTTGCCGGACGCCGAGGACGCGGTCTTCGCCATGGGCCAGCGGAGCCTGCGCGCCTGGCCCGCCATGCTCGATGAACTCGGCGTGCCGTACGCGATCGACGGCTCGCTACTCGTGGCGCACGGACCGGATGGACCGCTACTCGACAAGTTCTACAGGTCCCTTGGCGCCCACGGCAGCACCGAGGCGCAGTGGCTCGATGCCGCCGGTGTCGGCGAACTCGAACCGGCCTTGGCGGGACGATTCGAACGCGGGCTCTACTTGCCGCACGAGGGCTGGTTGGACAACCGCGCCCTGCTTGCCGCCCTCGAGGGTCGCTGCGGGACGATCCGCTTTGGCGAGTGCGTCGATCCCGCGAGTCTGGACGCTGATTTCGTGGTTGATTGCCGGGGCGTCGGGGCCGGCTTTGCCGAACTACGCGGCGTGCGCGGCGAAGCTATCCGAATGCACGCACCGGAAGTGGACCTGCGACGCCCCGTCCGGCTGATGCACCCGCGCTACCAGCTCTACGTCGCGCCGCGGGCGGAACGGCACTACGTTGTCGGCGCGACGCAACTCGAGAGCGAATCCACGCGGGCAACGACCGTGCGCAGCGCGCTGGAGCTGCTCTCCGCGGCGTTCGCGCTGCACCCCGGCTTCGCCGAAGCGGAAATCACCGAGCTGTGCGCCGGCCTGCGCCCGGCGTATCCGGACAACCTGCCGCGCGTCGAGTGGCACCAGGGGGTATTGCGCGTCAACGGCCTCTATCGGCACGGCTTCCTGATCGCGCCGGCCGTGGCGCAACAGGCCATCGAGGAGATCGAACAATGCATGTATTCGTCAACGGCGACCGCATCCGCATAGATAGCGATCTCTTGGCGGAGATCGTCGAAGCGCTAGGCTTCGGCGACCGGAAAGTCGTGGTGGCAGTGAACGAGACGTTCGTGGCAAAGGCGGAGTGGCGGTCCTACCAGGTTCGGAGCGAAGACCGACTCGACATCCTGTCTGCCATGCAGGGGGGTTGAGTTGAGCGAAGCCCTGGTCAACGTCGACTTGCCCGCGGCCACGACGCCGGCAGACCCGTGGCAGGTCTATGGACAGACGCTCGGCAGCCGGCTGCTGCTCGGCACCGCCCGGTACCCGTCGCCAGCCGTCATGGCGGACGCGGTCAAGGCCTCCGGCGCCGAGGTGCTGACTCTGTCGCTGCGCCGGCAGTCACCGGAGCAGCTTGGCGGCGGCTCCATCTGGGACCACATCGCCGGCTTGGGCCGTCACTTGCTGCCCAACACCGCCGGCTGCCATTCCGCGAAGGAGGCCGTGACGCTCGCCAGGATGAGCCGCGAGATCTTCGAGACGGACTGGTTGAAGCTCGAGGTCACCGGCGACGACTACAACCTGCAACCGGATCCATACGAATTGCTCGACGCGGCCCGCCAACTCGTGAAGCTCGGGTTCAAGGTGTTCGCCTACACCACGGACGACCTCGTGGTGTGCACCCGTTTGCGCGATCTCGGCTGTGAGGTCGTGATGCCTTGGGGTGCGCCGATTGGCACGGGCAAGGGACTGACTGATCCGTACGCATTGGAGACGTTGCGCGCGAGGCTCCCCGACGTGTCGCTTGTCGTCGACGCTGGCCTCGGCTTGCCGTCCCACGCCGCGCGCGTGCTGGAGATGGGCTTCGACGGTGTATTGCTGAACACGGCCGTTGCCAAGGCCGACGATCCCATCCGCATGGCCGCGGCCTTCGGCAAGGCCGTGCAAGCAGGACGCTTGGCGTTCACGGCCGGCGCCATGGCCGAGAGCGAGACCGCGCGCCCCTCGACCCCCGTGGTGGGCACGCCGTTCTGGCAAACCGAATCCGCCGACGGACCTGGCTGAACCCCGGCTGCATCGTTGGCTACCGCCGAGAGCAGGGCTTTCGGCCGTATCCGCAAGCGGCAACTGACGCTTCGACCACCTCCGGGTCTCAGGTCCCCGAAGTCCGCAATGTCTCTGAGTTTACGACACCCCGCTCAAGAGAGCAGAGGGCTTGGTCGACCCAACCACCTGTGTTATAACGATGTCAGAACGCGGTTGAGGTAGTGATGATCAAGACCCTCCAACGCCATGGCAACAGTCGGGCGCTCGTATTGGACAAGCCCATCCTGGAGATGCTCGGCGTGCGCGACGACACGCGACTGCAGGTATCGATCTCCGGCGGGTCGCTGATCGTGACACCGGTGAATGTAGGCGTCGGACGCGAGGAGATCGACCGTGTTTTCGACGAACTCCAGCCGCGCTACGGTGACATGTTGCGTCGCTTGGCCGAATGATCCGCTTCCTGTCGGTTGACGACGTCGACCGACTCCACGAGCGTACCGTCGGCAAGCACGGCGGGTCGCCGGGAATCCGGGATAGCGGGTTGCTTGACGCTGCGGTCGCCATGCCGATGCAGACATTCGGGGGTGAGTACCTGCACCCGACCATTCCGGCGATGGCCGCGGCCTACCACTTTCATATCTGCCAGGCACATGCCTACGTCGACGGCAACAAACGCACGGCGGTCCTGTCTGCGCTTGCGTTCCTGATGGTCAATGGTGTGGCGACGCTGCCAACGCCGGATGAGCTGGAAGACGCGACGCTTGCCGTGGCTAGCGGCACCATGTCCAAGAAGGAAATCACGACGTGGTTCGAAAGGCGGATCGGGACCCCACAGCGTTCCTAAGCCGAAGTTCCAGGCGGCGGTCGATCTAACGCGTTGATTTGTAGACAGCCTGACGGATCTGGAATGTCGCTGTTGGGAACGTCGAGGCGCACACCCAGCAGTTCGAACGCCTCGCCCTGTGGCGGGGTAGGAACGGGTGAGAACCTCGAGCGGCTCGGCACCGGCAGTCGGGGTGCAACGGTGTAGGCTGGCGACAAACCCAGTCCTTTACCGCGCTCCCTCAGAGTGAACTTCGGTCAGTTGGAAACCAGGTCGGCGGGTGCTTTGCTTGGATGCCTTCTTCCTCCAGCAGGTTAACGGCCTCCCCATCGAAGCTTGCGAACGTGCGTCCTCCTAGCCTGCGGCCTTGATGCGCTATCACACCATCGGCGAAGTCCCCGCCTGCGTGGAGTACGCGGAGCCCCGTGTCGACGGCGCCTTCGTCGGTGACGACAACATCGAGGTCACAGATCGCCTTGATGGCGTGGGCGATTTCGTCGGTGGCATAGCCATATCCCCGGCGCAACACCCAAGCGAACTCACAGAGGACCGTTGGCGGAATGGCGACCAAAGTCGCGGTGCCCAAAACGGCATCGGCCAAGGCGGATTGATCCGTATCGTCTTGCAGGACTGTGCGCAAGAGAAGGTTCGTGTCGGCGGTGACCCTCAACGCTCACCCGCCCAACCGGCTGCTGTCTCGTCCTTGATTTCCCCGATCGAGAGGTGCTTTGAGTCCGGCCCCGCCAGCAAGCCCACAATGGAACTCACGGGCCGTCCTCGCTTAGGTTGGACGTGCAGCTTGCCTCCGTGCAACATCTCGACGACGAGCCGGTCGCCCGGCTTTGCGCCGAGATGCGCGAGAATCTCCTTCCGCAGAGTGATCTGCCCCTTGGCGGTAATCGTGAGTGTGGCAGCCATGTGCGGCCTCCGTCAGCTTGCCCGGACAGTAAGGCACTAGTGCCTTGAGCGCAACCGTTGGCCGATAGCCATCGTGCAAACGACCTAGCGGGATCCACCGCGCCACGCGAACTCTGCGCCACGTCCCCCCCGACACACGAACATTTCGTCCTACGCGCAAATGGACAATCGCCCACGCTACGCGGGTTCCGCAAGACTCCGCACACTTGTGGGCCTCGCCAGGATTCCTTACAGTCGGATTTCATTCGCCCATGTGGTGCCCGATGTGATGCTCGCCAAGGTCACCTCCAAGAACCAACTCACTCTGCCGAAGAAGGTCGTGAACGAGCTTGGCAAAGTGGAGTACTTCGAGGTCGAAACCCACGAGGGCCGGATTGTGCTGACGCCGGTACGCATACGGCGCGCAGATGCGGTGCGTGTGAAGCTCACAGAACTCGGGCTCGGCCATCAGGATGTCCGAGATGCTGTCGATTGGGCGCGGAACGCCGCACGTCCTGCCACGGGAGAAAAATGACCGCGGGACAAGGCAGCCCGAATTGGGAAGCCACCGTGTCCGTCCACAGCCACCCGTGCTAGCTGGACGGCGTGGCGCGGGTCATCACGTAGTGCCCGGACGTCGATCGATCTGTGAAGTAGTTGCCGCGTAGAACGTCGTTGTTGTCAAGATCGGGCCGGAGAATCGCGGCACCCGTGTGCTGTGGGTTGTCGTCTTGGTAGCCCTGTGTCGGCTTGGCCTCGTAGAGGTAGTGGAGGTGTGGGCGGGACGACTCGGGGTGTTTCTTCGGCACGACGGACAGAGTCTCCGAGTAGGAGCGCTCCGATTGCAGGTTGATGCTCAGCTTCAGAAGGCTTTGCTTGACCTCCGCTTTGGCGCTGACGGTTCCGTCCTTCTCTTCCCATTGCCAGTGAATCTCGACATCCCACGTACCATTCCAGTCGGGGAACAGATAGTCGTTGAGTGCAGGAAACCAACGCCAAAGACGTCGCCAGCCGTAGTTGAACACCACCGCGAGGAGAACGTGAGGCCGGTAGATGCCGACAGAACGAGACTGATCTGACGTACGATCCCCAACTCTTGGTGGTGGGCATTGACAAGATAGATGCCCACCACCACCGCGACCGCAAAGAGAATCGCTACGGTGCCAAACGCCCGCAAGCCGACAAGCTGCAGCATCAGGGCGCGAACTCAGCGTCCAGAAAACCATCGGCGAAGATGAGGACCCGTTTGGCCGAGTTAAGCACGCCTGCACAGATCACCGTGGGCAACCGACTTGCGAGCAAGGCCGACAGATGTCGAGCACCGAAGCCGGCTCGTCCATCGACCAGTTGGAAGTCCGGAGGCACAGGCGGGGCGATGTACTGGTTGGTGTGGGTGAGCGTCCACTCGGGCGACAGGATGTGGAAACCATCGTGGGGCTTGCTCAACATGCTGGAGTTGCAGATCGCGGCCACGACATCATCGTTCGCCAGAGGGTACCTAGCACCGGCCAACGGCCACCGTGGCAGCTCGGCAGCATCGCGGCACACCAAAAGCCCGACGCCACCGAACTCAGACTCCGGCATCGAGCGATACACGTCGGTGAGCGTTTCGCCAAGACGAGCGACATAGGCGTCCGTACGTTCCGTAGTCCGACGGGGTGAACGGCGCCGCCCCGTTGCGGCAGCGGTCGCCCGAGGTGACGAACGAGGTTGGGCTACAGTCACCATGTGAGTCGGCTGGTACATCCGTGGAGCGATTGGTGTCAGTGTATGCCACCGGTCGACGACACGCCGGCTCGACTCCCGCCACAGCGCTGTCGCCGTTACCTGCGAGCGGCAACGGAGCAGGGCCGTGGCCGGACGCCGCTGCCGCTGTCATCCCGATCAGAAACACCCGGACACGTTCGACGGCCTGGCGTCGCCTCAGCTCCACCGGCTGACGCGCCCTTCGGGGCGGGGCCGCCCCCCATGATGTCGCAGGTGGTCGCCGACCTGCACGCGGCCCGGTTAATCCAGAACACTGCCCGTGCCGGGGCGGAGCACGAAGTCTCGGTCGCGGCCGGCGACGAAGTTGACGGTTGCGCTCATCCGGTAGCCGAGGAGTTGCTGGGCGCGGGGTGGGAGGGTTTGTGCGATTTCCGGCGGCACGGAGAGGAACTGGTTCTCCTCCTGGGCGAGGTGGTCGAGGGCGAAGGAGTAGATGAAACCCGTGCGTGGGACGCTTGTATGGTTGATGCCGAGGCCGTGGTACACGCTGCCGAGCCAGAAGGCGGCTGATCCCTTTGGCATTACGGCCTGCACCACCTCGCCCTCCGTGGGCGTGCGTCCTTCTGGCCAGCGGTTGCTGCCGGGAACGAATCGGGTGGCGCCGTTGGCGGCGGTGAAGTCGGTGCCGGCGACCATGATCGCGAGACTGAGTTCGGGCCCGTCGGGGTCGCGGTGCATGTACGGCTTGTAGCGCCATTCGTCGCGATGCAGGTGCTGGTTCGCGCCGCCTTGCACCACCTGCATGGCCACCGTCGCGTTGATGCGGTAGTGGTGGCAGTTGGGGCCGACTAGGGGGTCGGGGCGTCGGTGGAAGTTCGTCGGCAGGCCGTCGGCACCCGTCGCTTGCTCCTCCGCCTTGCGGCGGCGACTGGCGGCGGCCATCGGGTGTTCGGGCAGCAAGATCGCATCGACGACTTCGAGGACCCGCTCGCTCTGCAGCAGGTTTTCTGCGAACTCCTCCCCGCGGGCGAACAGCGCCCCCACGGAGCGCCGGCGATGGCCGAAGAAGTCGCCGCCGCCGGGTTCCTGCTGCTCGAGCGCCGGCGTGACCTTCGCCACCAGCAGATCCGCGACTCCCGGAGCGAAGAGACGCTCCACCACGGCAACTCCGTTGTCCCGAATCTCCGCCGCGATGCTGGCGGCAGCATCATCGGGCCCGAATCGGCGGATCAATGGCGTCTGCACCGCCGCGCTGGCCGCTTCATTCATGCGTACAGCGCTCCGTCCACCGAGATTGTCTGCGCGCTGATGTAGTGCGCCGCCGGCGACGCCAGGAAGAGCGCAACCGTGCCGATGTCGGCCGGGGCTCCGACCCGGCCGAGCGGGATGTAGCTTGCGAGCTTGTCCCAGTTCTCCTCGTCCTCGCCGACGTCGGCGATGAGCATGTCGGTGCGCACCGCGCCGGGCGCGATGCAGTTCACGCGGATGTTGTGGGGCGCGAGGTCTTGGGCGAGGCCGCGCGTCATGAAGTTCACGCCAGCCTTGGCGATGCCATAGATGCGGCATCCATCGGGCCGCATCGCCATCACGGACGAGATGTTGATGATGCAGCCGGCCTTGCGTTCGATCATGCCCGGCACCGCGGCGCGGCAGCATAGGTATGCGCTCTTGAGGTTGGTGTCGATGATCTCGTCCCAGCGTTCCTCGTCGCTGTCGGCCATCGACGGGCCAGACCCGCCGTGGGCGGCGTTGTTGACGAGGATGTCGATGCCGCCGAAGGCTTCCGTCGCGGACGCGATCAGGCGCTCGACCTCTTCGCGTTTCGTCACGTCTGTCGGCACAGCCAGTGCCCGGCGCCCCAAGGCCCGAATCTCGCTGGCGGTTTCGCCGAGCACACCGGGCCTGCGCCCGGCGATGGCGACTTCCGCCCCGGCCCGCGCGAACTCGAGGGCAATGCCCTTGCCAATCCCGGTGCCACCACCCGTGATGACGGCAGTCTTGCCCTCAAGCGAAAGGCTTGCCGTGCTGGCTCCTATGGTCATCGCGCGACGCCCCGTTCCTTAAGCAGCAATCGGCCACGCTATCAGCGGCGTCACCACGCCACAACCGTAGCGGCCCTGCGGCGTGGAGAATGGCATCCGGGGCGGCGCTGGACGTCCACTCGATGGTCGCGAAAACCGCATTCTCTGGGGCGCAGTTGAGAACCCGCGGCGAGTTCTTCCGAGTTACGGACTTTTCGTATGATGGCGCGAGAGCCCGACCACGGAGGCACGCTTGGAACTCAACCACACCATCGTTCCAGCACGGGACAAGGAAGCGTCGGCGCGGTTCTTCGCCAAGATCATGGGGCTCACCTACGACGGGCCGATGGGCCATTTCGCCCCCGTCGTCGTCAACGACGCCCTGACCATGGACTTCGACCACGCAAGCGATTTCCGCAGCCACCACTACGCCTTCAAGGTGACAGACGAGGAGTTCGACGGCATCTTCGGCCGCATCAAGGCGAACGGCGTCACCTATGGCGCCGAGCCGTTCTCACCGGACAACGGCGAGATCAACACGCGCCATGGCGGTCGCGGCTTCTACTGGCGCGACATCGACGGGCACCTGATGGAGGTGCTCACACGCGACTGATGGCACCTTTTCGTCTCTACAGTCAGGAGATTGGGTTCCATACGCCGTATCTCGCGATGCTGGCGCGGGAGGCAGCCGACGGTTTCGCAGAAGCGCGGGCCCGGTTTGCGCGTGTGCCGCGGTATGCCGGACTTGACCCCTCTCGAGCCACGCTCATCGAGGCGCTCGAGGTCAGTGCTGCCGAGCATGGGTTCGCGGATTGGCGGGCGATGGAGCTGCGCTTGCGGGATGTTCAGGCGGGGCGGGCGGAGGAGCGTTCGATCGACTTCTTCCACAAGGTTGAAGCGGCCGACCTCGATGCGGTTGCTCGGCATTTGGACGCGGAGCCAGAACTTGCCAATGCAGTGGCTTCGACGCAGAAGTCGGCGCTGCACAGCGTGGGTTCGGCGGCGATGGCGGAACTCTTGCTTGCGCGGGGTGCGGACCCGCGCATCGAGACGATGCTGCCGGGCGGAACCGCACTGATGCACGCGATCATCTGGGGCTGGCCGGATGTGGCTCGTTTGATCGCCGCCGAAGACCGGGCGCCCGACAACCTGCGCGTGGCGGCTGGGCTTGACGACGTGGAAGCCATCGAAGCCGCCTTTGATGCGGCGGGCGCATTGAAGGCTGCAGCCAAGGCGAGTCGGGCGTACTACCGCCCGAACTACGGCTGGTTCCCTTGGGCAACCAACGACGACGATCAGGAAGTGCTCGACGAGGCGCTGACTCTCGCCGCCACCAATGGCCACATGGAAGCCGCGAAGACGCTGGTCGCAAAAGGGGCGCGGATCGACGGTCGCGCCTACGAGACGACGCCCTTGCTCCGGGCGACCTTCCGCAATCGCATCGAGATGGTGGACTGGCTGCTCGAACAAGGCGCGGATCCGAACGGCACCGGCTGGCTCGGCGGCCACGCCAAGGGCGTCACCGCACTCCATCTGGCGGCGGCGGATGGCCTGGTGGAGATCGTCGAACGGTTGCAGAAGGCCGGCGCGAACCCACGTGCCACGGACGATCTCTACGGCGGCACGCCTTCGAGTTGGGCGCGATTTCACGGCCACCCGGAGTTGGCTGAGCGATTGCAGGTAGGTTAGGGGGCCTCGCGGTGCGTGGGAGGGCGACGCCCTCCGTCCAGGGCCCGCCCCAAGTCCGACAAGCTGCAGTGGAGCTCCCATCCGACCTCCGGCATCGAGGCGTCTCAACCGGCCGAATCTGCGATGTCCAGTCGATAGACGCGCGCTGCCGTTCCGCTGAACAGCGCCGTCTTCTCCGCTTCGTTAAGCCCCATCTTGCTGGCGATTCGCTTCATCAGGTTCCACAAGGTGCGGTATGAGACGGATTCCTTGTCCACCGGAAAGTTGCTCTCGAACATGCAGCGGTCGGGGCCGAATGCTTCGATGGCATATTGATAGTAGGGGTAGAGCAGGTCGCAGAGTTCCTCCGAACTTAAGGGGCCCTCCGCCCGGCGGTCCATGTGGAAAGGCGGCTGCCAGTCGAGCCCCACGCGTTGCTGGGCGCCGCCGCATTTGATGACGACGTTGGGGTAGCTGGCGATGGAGTCGATGCACTCTTGCCAGCGGGACACTTCCTGAGGCGTGGCATCCGGGTCGATCTTGCCGCCGAGGTGATTGACGATGATCGGCACTTCGGGGTGGGCCTCGGCTAGCCTCGCGAGAATGGGCAGGCGTTCGCAGTCTGGGGAGTAGTGATCGAAGCTCAGGCCATGCTTGCCGAGCATCGCGTAGCCGTCCATGAACTCGGCGTTGAGGTCGGAAGGAAACGCCGTGCGGATGCCGCGAAAGTTGGGCGAGGCGGCGAGGTGGGCTTGCAGGACGGGCTCGACGGCCTTGCCTAGTCGGAGATCCGCGCCACTGAATATGCCGGTGCAGAGCTGCGCGGGGCCGTACCTCCCGGAGCGGCTCATCGCGACCACTCCGTGGACGAATTCCGTCTCGCCGACGCAGCGCATCTCTTCCGGCCCGTCCGCCCGGTAGAAGGCGTTGCATTGGGCGAACACCGTCTGCACCACGTTGTGGCCGGAGGCGCGGATTTCCTCCGCCATCTCGTCGCACAGATACACCTTCTGCGCCCAGGGAGCCGATGTGTCGCGCAGATCCCACAGGTGGTGGTGCGGGTCGATGATGGGCAGGTCCGGTTCCAGGACATCTTCCGGCGGCGTCTGCGCCAGCCACTGCTCGATCGCGGCGTTTTCGGCATAGGGCATGAATGGCACTCCAAGCGAGGGACGCCGATGATACAGCGGCGTCTGCCACGCTCTCGTGCTGAGCCCGATGTGGCACCGTGCTGGCACCCTCAGGGCACCCGCCCCGGGGCTTGAGGGAGTGGGATAATTCGCGGCGTGCCTGCACGTTTCCCGACACCCTGAATGCAACTTTTCGCGCTTCCAGCCATCCGAGAACAAGACCATGCGACGCCTGCCCGCCTTCATCGTGTCCACAGTCCTCCTTTCCCTCGGAGCAGGCGCTGTGTCGGCTCAGGAGCAGGGCACGGCGCCCGCGGCGGAGGACGAAACCGATCCACCGGTGCTTGGTGCCGCGCCACGACCGCTACCGAACGAGACCCCTTCGCCGGCGTTCATGGCGGAGATCTACGCCGCGGCGCGTCATGGCGGACGCCTCTACGACCAGCGACGCTACGCCGAGTCGCTTCCCTATCTCCTCGCGGCCGCGGAGCGCGGCTTCAAGCTGGCGCAGGCTTCGGCTGGCGACATTTACCTGCACGGGCGCGGCGGCGTCGAACGCAATGTGCTGGTGGGTATCGGCTGGCTCGGTGTCGCCGCCGCGCCGACGACCTCGCGTCGCATCGCGGACTACTTCGAGAGCGTCCAGGCGCAATTGCCGGACGCGCACGAGGGCAATGCCGAACGGGTCGTGGCAGAATTTCGGGCGCGCTATGGCCATACTCGGCACCGAGTCGAATGCCGCGTCTTCGGCAACGTGGTGCAGGACATCGGCTGCCGCTTCCGCGACGATCCCGAAGCGGACCCACTCTTCGAGGAGCGGCAGACGGCACACAGCGATGTCGAGGAGGTGGTGGTCACCGCGCCCATCATCGACACGCCAGCACCGGAGATCGGGGAGGTGCCGTCCGGGCAGTTCATTGCCGAGGTCTACGACGCCGCAAACCGCGGCTCTGCCCTATACAACGAAGGCAAATACAAGGAAGCCCTGCCCTTTCTCGTCGCCGCCGCCCGACGCGGCTTCAAGTGGGCACAGGCATCGGCGGCGGACATCTACCTGAACGGCCGCGGCGGGGTGGCACCGGACCTCGAAGCGGGCATCGGTTGGCTCGGGGTGGCTGCCGAGCCGCGCACCGCCGGCTCCATCAGCCGCTACTTCAAGGACTCGATGGCGCGACTGCCAGACCGCTACACGCCGGAGGTGGTGCAGACCATCGTCGCCGACTACAGCAACCGATACGGCAATGCCCAACACCGGGTTGCCTGTCGCTTCGAGTCTGACGAGGGCAGGACCTGGAGCCTCTACTTCAAGCGCCTGCAGTGCCGCTTCATCGACGAAGCCACCCAGTGCCGCAACCTCGTCTTCGACGGCACCGAGGTCAACTCCCAATGGACCTGCGAACCGCTCCGAGGCAGCCGCGCGCTGGACGCGAGACCTTACTGAGCCGAACTCGCCTCACCCCGCCGAGGACGCCGGACCGCTGACGTGCAGGGGATTTTTTTTTGCGCCTTCGCGGTGGCGGGTCGAGGGACCGTAGGGAAATGCGCTGAAACCCATCGGCGGACTCGGCACCGGCCCCGTAGGGGCGACCCTTGTGGTCGCCCGTCTTGAATGCGTCGAAAAATCCAAGGCGGGACGGGACAAGCCCGTCCCCTACGAGGGAATGCGCTGAAACCCATCGGCGGACTCGGCACGGGCCCCGTAGGGGCGACCCTTGTGGTCGCCCGCCTTGAACGCACGGACAAATCCAAGGCGGGACGCGACAAGCCCGTCCCCCACAAGGGAATGCGTTGAAACCCACCGGTGGACTCGGCACGGGCCCCGTAGGGGCGACCCTTGTGGTCGCCCGCCTTGAATGCGCCGACAAATCCAAGGCGGGACGCGACAAGCCCGTCCCCCACAAGGGAATGCGTTGAAACCCATCGGCGGATTCGGCACGGGCCCCGTAGGGGCGACCCTTGTGGTCGCCCGTCTTGAATGCGTCGAAAAATCCAAGGCGGGACGCGACAAGCCCGTCCCCCACGAGGAAATGCGCTGAAACCCATCGGCGGACTCGGCACGGGCCCCGTAGGGGTGACCCTTGTGGTCGCCCGTCTTGAATGCACGGACAAATCCAAGTCGGGACGGGACAAGCCCACCGCCGACGGTTGGTTTTCGGGGGTTTCAGGACATCTCCGATGGTCCTTTAACCTTTTGATAATCATAAACCTTTTGGCGTACCGGGCACCACCGGGGCACACTGCTTCTCAACACCCCCTTGTAACCGAACAGGGAACGGGAAGTGAACAATCGACCCCTCATGCTGTCCGCCACCTTCGTCCGCAACGTCAGGATACCCGGTCGCTACGGCGACGGCCGCGGCGGCCTCGGACTCGGCCTGCTCGTCCGGCCCGCGCTGCGCGGCGGACTCAACAAGTCCTGGACGCAGAGCATCCGCATCGACGGCCGGCCAACCAGCCTCGGCCTCGGCCGCTACCCCGTCGTCACCCTCGCCATGGCCCGCGGGCGGGCGCTGGAGAACGCCCGCGCCATCGCCCAGGGCCGCGATCCCCGGCGCTCGGCCAAGGCCGTGCCGACCTTCGCCGAGGCGCTGGAGACCGTCATCGGCATCCACGCCCCGCACTGGAAGGACCGTGCCGGCTCCGAACGCCAGTGGCGCAGGAGCCTCGCCACCTACGCGCTGCCGCGTCTCGGCGCCAAGACCGTCGATGCCGTGACCAGCGCCGACGTCATGGCCGTGCTGCTGCCGATCTGGTCCACCAAGCGGGTGACCGCTGGCCGGGTGCGGCAGCGCATCGGCGCCGTGATGAAGTGGGCCGTGGCGCAGGGCCTGCGCGCCGACAACCCCGCCGGCGACGCGATCTCCGCCGCGCTGCCGAGGACCGCCGCCGTGCAGCGGCACCAGCGGGCGCTGCCGCACGCCGAGGTCCGCGCCGCGCTCGCGCGGGTGCGGGGCTGCGATGCCTTTCCCGGCATCCGGCTGGCGTTCGAGTTCCTGGTGCTGACCGCCGCCCGCTCGGGCGAGGTGCGCAACGCGCAGTGGGAGGAGATCGACCGCGACGGCGCGGTGTGGACGGTTCCCGCCGAGCGCATGAAGAACGGCCGCGAGCACCGCGTGCCGCTGTCGTGCCGTGCCCTCGAGGTGCTCGACGAGGCACGGGAGCTGGCCGTGGCGGGCGGCTGGGTGTTCCCGTCGCCGCGCGGTCGCTCGATGCCCCAGAAGTGCCTGTCGGAACTCATGCGCGCACTGGGCATTGCCGCCGTCCCGCACGGCTTCCGCTCGAGCTTCCGCGACTGGGCCGCCGAGTGCACGGACGTGCCGCGCGAGGTCTGCGAGCTTGCCCTGGCGCACGTCAACGGCGATCGCGTGGAGGCCGCCTACCGGCGCAGCGACCTGTTCGAGAGACGCCGCGCGCTGATGGCGGAGTGGGCCGCGTACGTCGCCTGAAGCGAGGGCGCAACCGCGACTCGGCTGCATCCGCGCGGAGAGCGGCCTCGTCGAGGAGTTCCCCCCGCAAACCGGGTTTCAGGGCACTCTCCGCGCCGTTTGGCGCGGTGACCGCGCCGGACACAGACGATTTGGCGGCTGGACTCGACCGAGACGACGAGTGCCCTCGTCACGTCCCAGGCGGCTGCCGAACGCGGCGACCCCGCGAAGCCAGCGTACGCCGCTAGCCACAGTACTGCCGCACGACCTCGAACCGGCCGTGGCCCAGTTCCCGCGTGATGCGCAGCCGCGCGGCGGCGTCGATGCGCCGCTCCCCGTCCGTCAGCTCCCTCCGTGCCGGCCCGCCCGCGGCCGGCGCCTTCCAGCCCGTCAGCGTCTCGTAGCGGTCGATGGCGTACGCGTGCCTCAGACCGTGGTTGCGGTCGAGGCCCGCCGCACGCGTCTGGTCCTCGTACACCCTGCGCTGCTCCGCGTAGTTGCGCCCGGGCGGGATCAGCGCCCCGCCGCCCGCCAGCCGCCGCGCCTCGTCGAGCAGCCGTCGCTGGCTGGCGTTCAACACCGGCACCTCCCGGGCGCGGCCGCCCTTGGCCGTCGACGCCTTCACCAGGATGCGGTCGCCACGGTCCGCCCGCGACGGCGACAGCTTGATCGCCTCCTCCCGGCGCAGCCCGAACGCCGCCTGCAGCCGCAGCGCCATCCGCACGTGCGCGTCCTTCACGCGCGCGAGCCTCGACTCGTCGAGGTCGCGCCGCCTCGTGCCGTCCGAGAGGTGGCTGCGCGGAAGGATGCCGTGGCCGGCGTTGGTTCCGACCATGCCCCCCTTGCCGACGCGGTCGGCCCACCAGCGCAGGTGCGCCATGCGGTTCATCATGGTGGCGTGGGAAAGGCCGCCGTCCCGCCAGTGGCGCACCAGCGCCTCGACGTGCTTCGGCCTCAGCCCCTCGGCGCGCAGGCCCTGGTAGCCCAGCTCATGCAGGGCATTCGCCATCTGCGCCAGCGCGTAGGAGCGGTCGCGGCGGGTGGCGTGCGAGCCGACGCCCCTCTCCCGCCTCTGAAGCTGCAGGAGGTCCCAGTTCAGGTCTCGCACGGCGACCCGATCCCGTAGCTGGCGTTGTCCTTCCTGACGATGCCCGGCTTGCCGATCCTCCGCGCCAGCCAGCGCAGGTGCGCCATGCGGTTGCGGATCGTGCCGTCCGACAGCCCCTGCCGCCGCCACTCCGCCACCAGCGCGTCGACGTGCCGCCCCTTGAACCCCCGCGCCCGCAGGCCCCGGTAACCGAGGACGTGCAGCGTCTCCGCCGCCTGCGCCAGAACGTGGCGCCGGCCGCGCCGCGTGCCGTGCGAGCCCTGCCGGTCGTCCTCCAGCAGGCGCAGCAGGTCGAAGTGCAGCTCCCGCATCGCCCCTCCTCCAGCAGGCCCGCTTCCGTTCCCCCGGCCCGTGCCGGAGACCGCATTGCCCGCGAAAACTAGGGAGGGCGGCATCCACCGTCAACGACGGCGTTCTTGCCGAAACGGTAAGCGCCACCATGCCGGCAGGTCGCCGCCGAGGTGCCCCGCGCAGTTCGTCATCGAGGTTCGCGATGGGTGCGGCACTGCCGCTTCGGGCCGCACCCCGCGGCCGCGGAACGCGGCCGGGAGCGGGTCCTGGTTTTAGCTTAGTTCTGATGGACGGCCCGCTGCCCGTCAGGGCATGCAGACCCCGCACCGAAGTGCGGCACTGTCCGTCGACGCGTCTTCCCTTGCCGTCTCCTGCGGCAGCCGCGGCGTGTCTCGCGACATCGGAACCGCCAGCCTTGTTCGGCACCCGAGACTCCGCACGCTGCCCTTCTTCGGGGGCAACGACGGGGACCGCTCCCCGTCCGCGCGAAGCCTCGCGCCGATACCCGGGTTCCCGCCAAACGCCGGATCGACTCTCCGGCAGCGCGACCAAATCCGCGCTCCACGGCAAGTCCCCAGGTCTCGGTGGCATCGCCCCCATCCGCGCGCTACCGCGGATGTGGCGAGCCGTGCCTTGCGATGCGCCGACCGCCTGTGCTGCAGCGTCTGCAGCGAGGCACTGGGTCGTCACCTCATGCCGGTGACGCCATCACGCCGGGCTGCTCCCGGCCACGTCGCCAAAGGGCGACCAGGTGATGGGACGCATCATAGCGGCGCATCATCACGCCATCACCAGCTTTTTTCTTACCGGATCGCTGGCCGCCACTGGCCCGAATGCCGCCTTTGCGCCCCGTCACTACCGGATTCCCGCGCCGACTGTCCATCAGCCGCTCCCCACGCGAAACGTCATGCAACTCCCCTGTAGTGACGGGGCGCGCTTTTCAGAGGTTCTGCGACTTGCACGCGACCGGCGACTCCTGACACCGACGTCATCGCGTTCCCGTACTTCGCCCAACTCATCCATTCCACCGAGGTCCGCGGCCATTCCAGCCCGCCACCTCATCCGTTGTCCAACCGATCGCCTCGCCCAGCCGTGCCAACACGTCGTGAATCACGTCGGGCTGGAGCTCGTTCCCGACCTCCGCGGTGACGCGAACGCCGCCAACATCGCGCACGCTGTCGGTGCAACAGGGCAGGCAATCCGCCGTCAGTCCCTGCAGCCAAGGCTAGTCGCGCCCTCGAACCTCCACGTTCACATTGCCCGGGGTTGCCGACGCCCGGCCGACGCGTCTACGGCACGCTGGCAGGCCTGATCGAGCCGCTGACCGAGGCGAACGCCGCCGGCAACCTGAGCCGCCGCCTGCGTGTGCTCACGCATCCGGCGCTGCTGGTCGTCGACGAAATCGGTGCTGTTCTTCCGCTGGTCAACGCCCGCCACGAGCACGCGTCGACCGTGCTGACGTCAAAGGCTTCGAGGCGTGGGGACTGGTGCTGGGCGACGAGGTCATGGCCGCCCATCGACGTGGCGCAGCAGCAGGTCGGCCTTACCGTCGTCGTTGAAATCCCCGGTTCCCGTGAAGTCGAAGTCGTAGCGTGGGTCCGCCTCGTTCGACACGAGCCTGCGGATGCGACCATCGCCCTTGGTAAGGAGATACAGCTCGCCGTCGCATCGACGCTGAGGCGTGCATCCACGCGCCGGGTGTCGATGGGGTAGCCCGAGACATCCACCAACTCGCGCTCCACCTCGTCGAAGGCGAGGCGCACCTCCTCGATGGGCGCGGGATGGCCGGGGACCACGTCGTCCGCATCGAAGGCGAGAACGCGCCCCCGCACGAACTCCGTAAACACATACTTGCCGACGAGCGCGGGGATGGACACGCCTCGATGGACATGTCCGCCACCGATGGCGAAGCCCTCGTCGTGGTCGTACTGCGCCACCGGATAGACGAACGGTTCAGGGTCGGTGGCGGGCCGTTCATACACGGGTCCCAAGCGGCGACCCACCACAGTGACCGGTGGCGACCGTGGCTTGACACCAAGAGCCAGCAGCGCCCAGATCGCGCCGACTCCCGCTCGAACGCCGATCCTCGCTGTCGTTCGATCCGGAGAGAGCATCACCGCTCCCGCACTGACAACAATGCCCCGCCTCGACGGTTCCAAAGTGTAGCAGCGGGCCACGAAAGAGGCAGCACCGCACGACACTGCCGGCCGCTGCTCCCGCGATGACGTGCCTCGCGCCTTCGATTCCTGAAGACGGCCCGTCTGACGGGCGAAATGTTTGCTGTGGAATTCCCGAGGCCAAATCGCGTCTGAGGCGACAAAACCCTGTCCGGCTCCGAAGCGTGCGATACGGCTGCCCCGGTTTCTGGCCTAGCGCACGACCGTCGTCGGGTGTCGGCGAGCAGCGCGCCACCCTCCGCCTCGGATTCTGGCAGTCAGGCGTCGCCAGCGCCAGGCATTTCATGCCTCGGGGTAGCCGACTCAGGTCATGACCGTTTGTGTGTCGGGAACGGAGAGGCTAATCCGAGCTATCCCCGACCGAGGTGCCGACCTTCGGGCGCCGCAGCATTCCTCGTCCTGCCCAAAACGGCATCAAGCCTAATCGTGCAAGTCTGTCGGACAGGCTTCAAGCACATCGCTAGCGCATCCTGTGAGGTCGCACGCAGACACGCCTTCCTGCCGGCATTGCTCTTGACAGAACGCAATCCCGCGACAGACGCGGACGAATGCCTTACGCACGTTCTGGCAGCGTGGTATGTTGCCGAACAGGCACGTTCGTTGATTCATCACCGCACACGTCTCAACCATGTCGTCGAACAGAGTCGAAGGCAAGTCGGGATTGTGGGGAGAGTGCCCGCGGCGCTGCTCGTGATCACGAATCTCTCCGGTCATGATCGAACCAACCAAGGCCAACTGAAAGAACAGATAATCTGGGGTCAGCGACTCCAAGTCCATTGTCTGAATGTCGGCGCAAGCATCCATGTGCTTGTCAACGAGTTCACTCAACAAATCAAACCTGATTTCACGCTCGCTGGAGACTGCGTCACGGGCGGCGCATGCACCGAGAACACCAAACTGCATCAGCCCCGCTATCAGGGCGGCAAGCGCGTGCCGCCCCGATCTCCCCTTCACGTTCAGCAGTTGCACGGGTCGCCAACTCCATCGATCACATAGTCGGCACAGCCTGTGCCAAGACAGCCCTGCTGGCAGCAGGTATATTGGCACGAGGCGGTGTCCTGGCATATTCTGACCGCCTCCCGCTTTAGCTTGTTGCATATGGTCTTGAATGGAAATCTGCACTCTCGGTTCTCGATTGCTCGGCAGTTCGACATCATGTTATCAAACTGCCCTTCGCAAGTGCTGGGGCAATAGTCTAGGGCGTGGTTGCCTGCGCCGCCTGCCGGCAGCGTTTGGCCCACAAGGCCCTCTTCAAGGGAAGTCCTACACTCGTAACAGCGCCTAGCCTCAATCTCGGCCTCTTGAACCGCCGTCACCAGCTCCTGACGAATGAGGGCGATATCCGGCTGGAGGAGGAGGTCTTCAGCTAACCCGGGGACGGCCGCCAGCATGTGGTCAGACAACCGATCATTCAGAATATGAAACTGTCGAAGGTTGGCGTCGCGCTCGGCCAACGCTTCGGAGTCATCCGACGAGGATGCGACCGTTGCAGGTCCCGCCGAGCCCAACGCCACGGCAAGCGTCGTCACCAACCGGAGCAGGCGAAAGCGGCGTCCTTGCAGATATGCTCTCCTCATGCGTACGGCAGTCGCAAGCAACCATGCGACCGCGCTCGACAGAAGCTCCTGAACGTGCTTTTTCATTCCCTTACCCTCTCCTTTCTTTTCAAAGTACCGATCTCCCGCAGTTCTGTCGGGATCCCGCGACTTGCAGCTCCACGCTGACATCCGACAATTCGCGTTTTCGGATGTCACGAGCTATGGAGGCGAAGCCTTGGAATCTGGAGCTGCAACACCTCGAAGGGACCTTGGCATTGCCCTGGTTTGGGCACTGCAATACTTGATGGAGGCGACGTGCACTGCGCTGCTCTTCGCCATCCAGTCCCTTGAAGAAACACGAAAAACACGCGAAGCGGTCATTGATGACTCCAAGCAAGCAGATGCTGCCTCGTCGGCCAACACGCGAGCGCAACTTCACGAACACGCGAACCGTCTGGCGGAGAAATCGCTGGCCCCCAGCACCAGGAAGACCTACGAGCGGGCGTTCCGGACGTATCGGCTATGGCTCGGCGACGAGAAGCCGGACGAGAAGTCGCTGCGGCTCTACGTCGCCCACCTGCAGCAGGAGGGCAAGGCTCCGTCCACCGTGGGCGTGGCGGTGGCGGCCGTGCGCTGGTGCTTGCGCGAGCACGGAGTTGAAATCCGCATGGAGCACGTGCGGAAGTGCCTTGCCGGAGTCCGGCGCGAGACGCGCGGGCGAGGGCTGCGCCAAGTGCAGGGTATCAAGTGGAACCAAGCAGACAAGGTTTGCGTGGTTGCGGAACGGGACGGGAATGTCGCTGGCCTGCGCAACGCGGCACTTGTCGGCGTCATGTCGGACGCCCTGCTGCGCGTGTCCGAAGCCTCGGCCATCGACTCCGAGGATGTTCGCTTCCTCGACGACGGTTCGGGGCTGCTGCTGGTGCGACGTTCCAAGACGGACCAAGCCGGTCGTGGATGCGAGCGCTACCTCGGCCCGCCAACGGTGAAGAGGATCCGAGCGTGGCGCGACGCGGTCGGCATCGACCAGGGGCCACAGTTTCGCCCCGTGCATCGCAGCGGCAGCGTTCGGCCAAGGGCGCTGGGTGTGCGGTCGATCCGGCACATCGTCCAAGCATGCGCTAAGGCGGCTGGAATCGAAGGGAGCGTCTCGGGCCATTCGCTGCGGGTGGGTTCTGCACAATCCCTGGCCGAGGCGAACGCGAGCCTGGTGGCCATGCAGCGTGCGGCAGGCTGGTCGTCGCCGTCAATGCCCGCCTACTACACGCGAGAGCAGGAGGCCGGTCGCGGCGCCGTTGCCTGCCTGCGCTACGGCGTGGAACCATCGACCTGAGAGGCGACCACGGCGCCGCTTTCAAAAAAAGGTTCGAACTGCGCTTGCATCTGCACTTTTCGTCGTGCTAATGTCCGGAAACGCGAATTTAGGGATGTTTGTTGCCGGCTCCCCCGCTTGTGGACTGCTATCCATGCGCACAGCGAGCGCACGCACCTCGAAGACCCGGAAGCCCACCAGCCGCACCGTCTCGCCATCGCGCAACGCCGCCCGAATGGCGTCGAGCGCGCCGTCCAGGGCGGCGGACGCCGCAGCGCGTGAGATCCCCGAGGCTTGCGCCATCGCCGCCACCAGTTCCGACTTCTTCATCGCTTTGCCCTCTTTCCCGAAAGAACTCCGGTGGACCGATCAGTGGCCAGCCCAGAAACGGCCCGTGCGGCACCCGCAACCGCACGCGCGCGTCCCGGATTCGTCCTAGACTTCGCTGCCAAGGTGTCGCCCTCCGCCGCGTAGCGACCGATTGAGGCGGGATCGGCGGTTGCGCGTCCCCGCGCAGATCGCCTGATACGGCCGTTCGCCTCGGGACAGCCGCACTCGCGAGCAGGGCGTCGATCTCTGCACGGATCGTGCCCCGCGACAGGCCGTCGCGGCAGAACCGGTCCCGGATGCGGTCGATGCCACGCTGCCCGTTCGGCAGCATCACGGCGCGTCCTCCGGCGACTCACTAGCATAGCAGTGCTGGAAGGCGCCAAGCTAAACACCCCTGACACAAATGCGGGTCGCATAGCCGCGCAGGCAGGGGAGCCACAGCCGCGCCGCACAGCCGTTCGTTGAACGTGGCATTTGCGAAGGGGTCGCGGGTCCGGTGCGAAGCGGGAAGACCGGCCTGAACCCGTGCTCCCCTGGCAGAAGTCCTACTGACGACCTACTCGCTCGCACGCACGCGCCCAGCGCCATCCAGCGTCCCGCGCCGGCCCGTGCCTTGCGCCTCGCTTGGCGCGCGCAAAATGTACCACTGGGGCGCTCCCGTTTATCGCCTCGAATACCACTAACGCCAGCAGTAATCCGAACTGGACAACGGCCAGTAAATCATGTTAAATCAAATTGTTGGATTCGGTCTGCCTCGGACAAGCCCGTCCCCCACGAGGGAATGCGTTGAAGCCCACCGGTGGACTCGGCACGGGCCCCGTAGGGGCGACCCTTGTGGTCGCCCGTCTTGAATGCACGGACGAGTTCGAGTCGGGACGGAACAAGCCCGTCCCCCACGAGGGAATGCGCTGAAACCCATCGGCGGACTCGGCACGGGCCCCGTAGGGGCGACCCTTGTGGTCGCCCGCCTTGAATGCACGGACAAATCCAAGGCGGGACGCGACAAGCCCGTCCCCTACGAGGGAATGCGTTGAAACCCACCGGTGGACTCGGCACGGGCCCGTAGGGGCGACCCTTGTGGTCGCCCGTCTTGAATGCACGGACAAATCCAAGGCGCGACGGGACAAGCCCGTCCCCCACGAGGGAATGCGTTGAAACCCACCGGTGGACTCGGCACGGGCCCCGTAGGGGCGACCCTTGTGGTCGCCCGTCTTGAATGCGTCGAAATCCAAGGCGGGACGCGACAAGCCCGTCCCCCACGAGGAAATGCGCTGAAACCCATCGGTGGACTCGGCACGGGCCTCGTAGGGGCGACCCTTGTGGTCGCCCGTCTTGAACGCACGGACAAGTTCGAGTCGGGACACGCCCGTCCCTCACGAGGGTCGTGCAGCTACGGCTAGGCGACCGTTCGGAGCAGATTGCCCACCACCCGTTCGAGGTGCATCAGCGAGTTGCATTCCTCCGCTTGATGCACGTAGGCGGTGTACTTGCGCATTTCGGCGTCGCCCATGTTCCAGGTGGCGCGGGGTTCGGGGTTCAGCCAGAGCACGCGCTTGGCGCGGTCGTACATTTCCTTGAGGATGTCGGTGCGAGGGTCGCCGTAGTTGTTGCGGGCATCGCCCAGGATGATGATGGTGGTGCGGCCGTCCACGTCGTCCATGCAGTGCTTGCGGAAGTCGGAAAAGGCTTGGCCGTAGTCGGTGGAACCGCCGCTGTAGTCGCGCAGGGTCTTGGCGATGGCGTCCTCGATGTGGTTGCGCTCGAAGAGGTCCGTCACCTCAGCAAGGTCGGAGGAGAAGGCGAAGGAGCGCACCTTCGGCATGACCTCGTCCAAGCTGTAGAGAAACATCAGCATGAAGCGGGCGTAGTTGGCGACGGAGCCCGAGACGTCGCAGATGGCGAACACCTTGGGCCGATCCACCTTCACCGACTTCCAGTGCAGGTCGAAGATGGCGCCGTCGTAGGCCATGTTGTGGCGCAGGGTACGCGGCACGTTGAGCTGGCCGCGTCGGAACACCTTGCGGCGGCGCGAATGCATCGCCACGAGCTTCTTCGCCATGCGGAACACCACTTCCTGAATCAACCGGAAGTTGCGGTGCTCGACGTTCGAGAGCTTCACCTTGCGCAGGAGTTCCTCGCGCAGCCGTCGCCCGGTGGCATCGGCATGGAGCAGAAACTGGCGCTCCACATAGTCGCGCACCTGTTCCCGCAGCGCGTCGCGCCGCTTGCCGAGTTCCTGCGCCATGCGGCGATCCGGCACGCGGCGGCTTTGCTTGGCGGCGCCGATTTCCTGCTGCAGCTCGGTGAGGCCCATCTCCTCCATGATCTTGCGGGTGTAGAGGCCCTTCTGGGTAAAAACCTGAATCTCGTCCAAGTCCACCGCCTTGGCCGCATCGGCCATGCGCATGGTGAGCTCCACCGTGCTGTCCTGCATGAGGAGCTTGCCGAGGGCCGACTGCGGCTCGCTGGTCTCGCCGTGGCCGAGGTCTTCCTCCTCTTCCTCCTCGGCGGCGAACTTGCCCTTTTTCTTGCGGCCCTTGCCGCCACCGCCGCCGGCGCTGCCCTCGCCTTCGGCCTGGCCCTCGCCGCCTTCACCAGAACCGCCGCCACCCTCGCCTTCCTCTGTGCCTTCCACCGGCACGGCGGTGCCGGTCACATCGTCGAAGGAGAAGAACGAGTCGAAGGTTTCGCTGAAGGTTTCCTTCTCGTCCGGAGTCTTGGGCAGAACCAAGGAAAGGGTGTTCTTGAGGAATTCGCGGTCGCGATAGCCCACCAACTCGAGGGCGCTCATGGCGTCGAGCGTTTCGGCGGGCGATATGCGCACCTCTGCGTTGCGCAGAGCCGCGATGAAGCTGGTGAGGGTTCGATCCATCCCTTGCTGGCCGTCCCTCCGTCGCCCTAGGCCTTCACGGCCTTGCTGGTGAGGGCCGCGATCTCAGCGTCAACGTTCTCGATGTCCTCCTGGAACTTGAGGATCACGTTCAGGGTCTCGCGCACGAGCTCTGGGTCTAGCGTTTCGGTGTGCAGCAGCAGGAGCGTGCGCGCCCAGTCGATGGTTTCGGAGATGGCGGGCACTTTCTTGAGGTCTAGCTCGCGCAAATCCTGGATGAAGGTGACGAGCTGGCGCCTTAGCTCCGGCGGAATCTCCGGCACGCGCGCGTGGATGATGCGCTGCTCCAAGTCCGCATCCGGGAACGGGATGTACAGGTGCAGGCAGCGGCGCTTCAGGGCGTCGGAAATCTCGCGGGTGTTGTTGCTGGTGAGGAAGACGATGGGCGGGTCGCGGTGGGCTTTGACGGTGCCGATCTCCGGGATCGAGACCTGGAAATCGGAGAGGATTTCGAGCAGGAGCGACTCGAACTCGTGGTCGGACTTGTCCACCTCGTCGATGAGCAGCACGCAGCCTTCCTCTTCCCGCAAAGCCTTGAGGAGCGGGCGCGGCTCGAGGAATTCCTCGGAGAAGAAGATGTCGCCGAACTCGTGCAGCCGGGTGACGGATTCGGCAAAGCCCTGGGCGCCCTGCAGCACCTCGTCGAGGGTTTCCTTCAGCACCTGCGTGTAGAGGAGCTGCTTGCCGTACTTCCACTCGTAGATGGCCTTGGCCTCGTCGAGGCCCTCATAGCATTGCAGGCGGATGAGCGGCAGCGCGAAGAGTTCCGAGGTGGTCTTGGCGAGTTCCGTCTTGCCGACGCCGGGCGGGCCTTCGATCAGGACGGGCTTGCGGAGGTGAAAGGCAAGATAAACCGCCGTGGCGATCTGGTTGCTGCAGATGTAGCGGTGATCCTCGAAGCTGACCTTGAGGGTATCCACCGACTCGGTAAGTTGCGCGATGTCTGTCACTCGTCCTCCGCCTAGACCGTGCCCCGCGGTGCGGGCCTGCAACCGCGAAGCGCAAACGAGCCATTATCCCGCCCTCGCCAGTGGATGTATATGGCGGATTTGCGGCCTCGCCGCAGCGCTGTCGCGCGCGGAGCGTGCTTTGGGCGGGTTTGGCAGCCTGTGGGGCCTTCGCAATGGGCGATTGGGTTGCCGCTTTACAATTCGCGCCTTTGCGCACGGGAGCCATTGATGCCGCGTCCTCTCGACGGAGTGCTGGTCGTCGCCCTCGAGCAAGCCGTAGCGGCGCCGCTCGCCACGTGCCGCCTTGCCGACGCCGGCGCTCGCATCATCAAGCTCGAACGCCCGGAAGGGGATTTCGCCCGCGACTACGACACCGCCGCCAACGGCCAATCCACCTACTTCGCTTGGGCCAACCGGGGCAAGGAGTCCCTCACCGTCAACATCAAGGACGCGGCAGACCGCGACCTCGTGCTGCGCATCCTCGCCAAGGCCGACGTTTTCGTGCAGAACCTCGCCGTGGGCGCGGCGGCCCGGGCCGGCCTCGGCAGCGACGGGTTGCGCGAGCGCTTCCCGCGCTTGATCACCTGCGACATCTCCGGCTATGGCGAGACGGGCGCCTACGCCGACATGAAGGCATACGACCTGCTGGTGCAGGCGGAATCCGGCCTCGTCTCCATCTCCGGCGCACCGGGGGAATACGGCCGCGTGGGCGTTTCCGTTTGCGACTTCGCCTCCGGCATGGCGGCGGCGCTCGCCATCAACGAAGCGCTCGCCCTGCGGGAACGCACGAGCACGGGCTCCGCCATCAAGCTCTCGCTGTTCGACGTGATGGCGGAAATGATGACGGTGCCGCTCCTGCACCACGACTACGCCGACAACGCACCGCAGCGAGTGGGGCTCGCGCATCCCAACATCACGCCCTACGGAGGCTTCAACACGTCCGATGGCGCGACGCTGGTGATCTCGATCCAGAACGAACGCGAATGGGTGACGCTCGCCGGCGAAGTGATGGAACGCCCAGACGTGGCCAGCGACCCCCGCTACGCCGGCAACAGCGCCCGCACCGAGCGACGTGCCGAGGTGGACGGCATGGTGCAATCCTGCTTCTCCCGCTTCACTCGCAAGGAAATGGAGGCGCGGCTGCGTGCGGCGCGCATCGCCTACGGCACGGTGAACGACGTGGCGGGGCTGTCGCAACACGCGGCCTTGCGGCGGTGGACCATCGACAGCGAGACGGGGCCGGTGCAGATGCCGGCGCATCCGGATGCGGGGCGCAAGCAACCGCCATCGCAGCTCCCGGGCCTTGGCGAGCACGACCGGGCTATCCGGGCAGAGTTCTCCTCGTAATCGGCCTCGGCGACGCGGCGCTTAGACAACCCCTTTCCAAGCCAGTCGGTTGCAGGTAGTTTGCGGGGCTTTGCCAAGACCGAAAGGACACCGCGATGCCCTCCCGCCGCAAGCTGATCGAACTCGATGCCGACGAAGTGCGCGACTACCTCACCGCCGAGAAGACCCTCATCATCGTCTCCAACGGCAATCGCGGCTATCCGCACGCGATGCCCATGTGGTTCGCGGTGGACGACGACGACGCCATCGTTTGCACCACCTTCCGCAAGAGCCAGAAGGTGCTCAACTGGCAACGCGACCCGAAGGCGACGCTGCTGGTGGAAACCGGCGAGGAATACGCCGAGCTCAAAGGCGTGATGATCTACGCAAGCTGCGAGATTGTGGACGAATTGGAGGAGGTGAAGGACACCCTGGCGGCCATCAACGCCAAGGGGCGGGAACTACGCGACGGCGAGTGGGAGAAACTGCGCGAGGCGGTGTCAGGCACCGCGCCGAAGCGCGTGGTGCTGCGGTTCAAGCCGGAGCGCTACATCACTTGGGATCACACGAAGCTCGGCGGGCGCTATTGAGGCGCTGAAAACGGCGCGATCGGGCCGTTTTCCGAGAAAAGGTGCCCCCATACAGGCCATTTTCAGCCATTTCCTACGTTAGTCGGGCGAAAGTCTGGCTTTTTTATCCTTTCGACCTCGCCACAATGCCCGTGCGTTTCATCAAGCGAAAGCAAAGGAGGAAAGCATGAAGAATCGCATTGCAGCAGCAGCTCTGGTGGTGGGTGGCCTGGCAACGTCGGCAGGGGCGTTTGCCCCGGAGGCCGAAGCGTTGGTACCGACGGCTGAACTCGGGTACGGCTTGGTCGCGCTCGGCACGGACAACGCAATGGCTCAGAACGCCGGTGCTGGCGGCGGTGGCGCTGCGGGCGGCCTTGCCGCCGCCTGGCTTGGTGCCAAGATTGGTGGCAAAGTCGGCGGCGTGATTGGTGGTCCCTTCGGGCTCATCGCCGGGGCCGCCGTTGGTGCCGCCTAGGGGCGTCCTAGCCGATCCACATCGCTAGGGCTGGCGTCGGAGTAGTCATATGCTCTATTCAATGGTCGGCTTGGCAGGTGCGGCCTTGGCCCTGACGAGCCTCGCCGCGTTGCGTTACCTTGCCGCC
Organism: Pseudomonadales bacterium; assembly: GCA_965116935.1. Taxonomy (GTDB): domain Bacteria; phylum Pseudomonadota; class Gammaproteobacteria; order Pseudomonadales; family Azotimanducaceae; genus VXYL01. The sequence goes on from OZ220737.1 coordinate 108,827, forward strand.
CAAGTGCGTAGCGACACTCGCGACATTGCCGCGGCCACAAGCGGGCTGGTCTTCCTAGCCTCGCTGGTGGCCGCGGCAGCACCACTTTTGGTTGCCGCCTTCGCAGACGCCGGCGCCATTCTTCCACCGCCTGGATGGCAACGGACCGTTCTTGTGGGCACGTTGGGCGGTGCGCTCGTGTATCTGGTGCCGCGGGTACTGCTCGTGGACGTACTCGCGTCTCTCCTCTTGTGGGCGACACGCCGAGAAAACGAAGACCGCCAGCCTCTCGCCACCGTCGTCAGAAGCTACCTGATCCATGCGGCCGCAGCTTCGTGCATATTCACCGCTTTTCTTGGTCTGGTTGGGTTGGACCTTTTCGTGTGGTGGCCCTTGCTCGTTGTCCTATTGCCCGTTGCAGCGTTTCCGATTTACCAAGGTCAAGTACAACCTTGGATCGAGTATCGAAAAGCAAGGGAAATCGGGAACGAACTACCGGAAGTCAGTGCTTGGTTGCGCGAGACCTGTAAGGACGGCCGAATGCCACGATTCAAGATTCGGGTCCGGGAAACCAACCTGAACAACGCCATGGCCACAGGCGGGATGTTCGGCCACCTGATCGTAGTGGGGGGTGGTCTGCTCAAGAACATGGAACCGCAAGAGTTGAAGGCGATCCTCGCCCACGAGATGGCGCATGTCGTTAACCGCGACATGCTTTGGCTCACTCTCATCAACATCGCCGGCTCGGCCTGCTTCATCGCTTGGGTCAATCTGGTATCACCAGGCACTCTCTTGCAGGAGGGCGGCATTCGCATGGCTGCAGGCTTCGGTTTGTTCGTCATCGGTGCCGCCATTACGCTCCTTCCGCTGCCGGCGATCTTCTCGCCACGCCTCGAGTTCCGAGCCGACCGAGTCGCCGCCACCATGCTGGGCGATGCCCGCACACTCACGACCGCGCTGGCGAAGATGGCCGAACTCACCGAAATGCCGATGGATCAACGTACCTGGACTCACCCGAGCTACAAGGCGAGGATTGAGGCGTTGGAAAGGCTCCACGAAGGCCTGCGCTAGCGCCTGTCGGACTTGTGATGGGGCCTTCGGAGGGAAGGCATTCTGCTGACGCGCCAGAAGGGCGCGCCCCTAGCGCCGATAGGCGCTTTCTTTTCGAAGTCGCAGTCAGCGTGCTAGAAGGGCGCGCAGGGAAGGCAGAATGCCTTCCCTCCGAGGGCCGCCTTGTTCTCGCACTAGCAGCCTGTCGGACTTTGCCGCGCTAGCGGCGAAGTGCGCCAGGCTGATAGCCGTAGCTGCGAGCGAACGCGAGCACGAAGGCCAGCAGTTCGCGCCAGCGAACTGCCGACGCGCCCTTCAGGGCGCGCTAGCGAACCCGTAGGCCAGCAGTTGCGAAGCCCCTCGCGGCACGCCGCCCAATGCCTGCCAAAAATGCAGCCGTCGCCCAATCCCAACGGCGACGGTCACTCCCGCGTGAGACCGACGACCCGGGCGTGTCTTCGGTGCGCTTCCATGCAGCCGTCGCCCAGTGGCAGCGGTCACCTAAACGCGACGTTTTTCGTCGCTATCGCGATGCTCCTTCCATCCCTCTCCCGTCCGTCCTTCCCTCCTTACCTCAATGCAGCCGCCGCACAACGGCGACGGTCAATGTCGTAGCCAACCATCGCCTCAAGATGCGTCGGGTCTCTTCAATGCAGCCGCCGCCGGCGCCAGCGCTGTCCGCCCAGCGCAAGGTCTTGGTCGGCGGTGGGGCGCTGCACCCAACCCGCCTCCTTCACCTTGGCTGTGCCACGCACCGAACACCAGCGCGGCCGGCGAAAGCTCGAACAGCGCTGAGGCGTCCGCCGGACTCGCAGCCGCAAGTCGTTGGCCATGCTCGCTTTGCATGAACTCCTCGTTCCCTAGCAGGCTATCTCTCAGGATCGCGTCGGTGGGAACACCTTGTCACCCACGCCCCCAATCGGCTGGAGCCTCTGAATGCGCCGGATTGCGGCATCGTTTTGGATGACTTCTGCGAGATCGATCATGTCAAGTCCCTTGCTGCTCTGGCTCAACGAACCGGGGACACGCGACCGATGGCGAGCCCCAAATCTCATCGGAACCGGCCAGCGCCGTTCGCCGCCTGGCCGCGTCTCGGCACGCTTGCCACGCTGGCTGCAACCCCAAGCACCCCCAGCGACGATCGTGACCGATTTCCTTGTATCTGCAAAACATCCGGATAGGAGGATCGCCGAACTCGTGGCGCACCCCGAACCGCGCGCCCTGATCGGAACGCCGCGCCTCCGGTCGGGGAGCCGCGCGAGATCTCCTACACGGATTTCAGCGATTGCTGACACGAATTGCAGACATCGCTGGCTGCGCCCGACCCGGCCTCTGGCCGATCATTCCCGCGATGCGACACGGGGCGCCGACATGGCCGACGCAGTCAGCCACGACCACAACTTCAAGAACCTCATCGTCGAGTATCCCCGCCAGGCGCTCGAGTTCTTCGCGCCCGGCGAGGCGCCGCACCCGACCGACGCGGTCCGCTTCGTCCCGGTGCGCCAAGAGATGCTCAAGGAGCGTCTCGGCGGCCGCTTCCGGGCGCTCGACACCCCGCTGCGGGTGGAGTGGGCCGACGGCCGCCGCGAGACCGTGGCGTTCGCGCTCGAGGAAGAGTCCGACCGGCGCCGGTTCTCGCCGCACCGCCTCGCGAACTACTGCCTCGACCTCGCCGACATGCTCGACACCGACCGCGTGGTGCCCGTGGTGGTCTTACTGCGCGACGCCGCCCGGGCGCCGGCGCCGCTCGCCCTCGGAACCGAGCGCCGCACCTACCTGACCTTCGAGTACGTCGCCTGCCGGCTGGCGGAGCTTCCCGCCGCGCGCTGGCTCGACAGCGACAACGTGGTGGCGCGGGTCAACCTGCCGAACATGCGCGTCGACCCGGCGCGCCGGGTCGAGACCTACGCCGCGGCGGTGCGCGGCCTCGTCGAGCTGGAGACGGACCTCCGCCGGCGCGAGAAGTACCTCGACTTCATCGACATGTACGCCGGTCTCGACGACAATGAGCGTCGCCATTACCGCGAGCAGTACCCAGAGGAGGCCACCACCATGGCAGGAATCGTCCAGAGGGCCCGAGACGAGGGGATTCGGCAGGGCCTAGGCCAAGGCATCGAGCAGGGGCTGAGCCAAGGCATCGAGCGGGGAGAACGGACGCTGCTGCTGCGGCAGTTGCGGCGGCGGTTCGGCCTGCTGCCGCCCGAAGCCGACGAGCGGATCGCCCGGGCTTCGGCGCGCGACCTCGAGTCCTGGGCCGAGAACGTGCTCGACGCCGACACGCTCGACCAAGTGTTCGACTCGAGCCGCTAGCCCGGATTCTGGCCGTCACGGAGCTCGACGAAGACGACGGTACCCAAGGCGCCGCTCTCGACGCGCTTTGGCGGCGAATCGACCGCGTCGCGGGCCCGCCCAGTGCACCCCACCACGATGAAAAGTCGTCCGGCCCCTCACGTCGTGCACGCGCTACAGGGACACACGACGTGCAAGTCCTTCGGGGAGTGCTCCCCCCTAACCACAATCGAACGCCGAGGCCCGGCACTGCTGGTCGGCGAGCAGGACGGTCACAAGCGCTGTAGGCGAGTCGCCATCACATGCAAATGGACAGGCAAGTCCCGGCAGCCCAATGCGGCCCTGTGGAAGCGGGAAGCTGACCGTTGCCTCTCGGGTCGGACTCCCTTCTGGTGTGGGTAGCCGCCGTCAGAGCCTTCCCTTTCCTTACGGCTGGCCCAAGGACGACACGTTGGTCAGGTCGCCGCCGTCGTCCTCGATCAGGCTCACCACCGTGAGGCGCTGGTTCGAGTTGATGGTGAGGCGCCAACTGCCTACGCCGTCGCTGAGGGCACCCATGAGGCCGTCGCCGCCCTCTTCGAGATGGCGGGCATCGAGCATCTACGTTGCTCTTGGCGCAAGCTGGAGTTCGACCGCACTGCCGGGCGCGGTGCCAGTGTCGTCGGTGCCCTCGATGCGCACGTGCGCCATTCGCCCGGTGGGGTTGGTGATGCGGAGCATGCCCATGCCGCGCTGGTCGGCTGGGCTCATGAACACCACGGCGTTGTTGGCCGCCAGACCCAGGCGGGGAACCACCTGGTACATCGGGGAGAGACCGTCGCTGCCGCGGACATACGCCAACGCCCTGAGCGGCAAGGTGCTGGTCAGGTTCAGGCGCCAGAACCCCATGCCCGCGCCAACGCCGCCCATGAGCCCTGCCATGGGGTTGCCCATTTCGAGGTCGCTGCTGTTGAAGTGGGCTGCGGCACCGGCGCCGATCGTGAGCGTGGCCGGGCCATAAGCCCCGCCGGCGTCGTTGACCGCCTCGATGGACACCTCGACGGCGCGTGGCCCGCGGTTGACGATGCGTGCCATCCCGTCGCGCATGTGCATGTCCGACGCCGACGGGAAGAGCGGCAGCGCATAAACCACCGGGTAGCGACCGGGTGATCCGCGGTTGAGCAGCGCCATGCCGACCCGGTCCACGTGCTCCCTGCTCATGTCCGAGAGGATCGTGCCGAGGCCCGAGCCGGGATAGTGGGCGCAGTATGGGCTAGAGGGATCGTGCGTGTTGCCGTCGGCCGACAGCGATTCGCATGTATGTGCAGTTCAGCATCTCCCACCATGCGCCGACGCTCGGATAGCGGCCTTCGCCGTAGATGGTATCGACCGCGTGGTTGACGAGATAGCGGGTGTAGTCGCCGAGGTCGTCGTACATCTTCATGGCCGCTTCAGACTGCCCCGCCGTTGCCGAGTCGCCGTGCAGCGAAGCGACCATCTGCTCGGCGTTCAGTGCGTTCCACCACCTTCGCGCAAGCTGGCGGGAGGGCGTCGGGTAGGTGCCGGGCTGGGCGCGCCGCAGCAGATACATGCCCAGTTCGTTCACCCGATCTAGGTTGCCAGACCTCAGAATCTTCTCAGCGGGAAAGTCCGAACCGGGATAGTGGCGGCAGTAAGGGCTTGTGCTGTCCGCCGTGTTGCCGTCGCCGGCGGCAATGCACATCAGGCGACAGTCGAGCGACTCCCACCAAGCGCCGACGCTGGCAAAGCCGCCGCTGCCGTAGATTTCCGCTGTTGCGGCATCGACCAGCCTCCGGGTTGCGTCGTCGAGATCGGCGTAGGGGTGCTTGGCGGCGGCTTCCTGATCGACGGTTGCGTTGTCGCCGAACAGCGCCGCCACCATCTGTTCCGCGTTGAGCTGGTTCCACCAGCGCGTGGCCATCGCGCTTCCATAGATAAGAGCTCGCCGGGTGCCTCGCGGCCGAGCAGCGCCATGCCGACAACATCGACGTGCGCAAGCGGCGTGGATGCGAGGATCTTGGTGGCGCCGGAATCCGGATAGTGGGCGCAGAACGGGCTGCTGGCGTCATGCGTGTTGCCGTCGCCAGCGGCGATGCGCATGTAGGTGCAATTCAGCGTCTCCCACCATTCGCCAACGCTGGTGAAGCGACCTTCGCCGTACAGCGTGTCGGCGGTGTCGTTGACCAGCATCTTGGTGAGGTTGTCGAGGTCGGCGTACATTTTCTTGGCGGCGACCTCTTGCGCCATCGTCGCGCTGTCGCCATGCAGCGCCGCGACCATCTGCTCCGGGTTCAGCGTGTTCCACCAGCGCATGGCCATCTCGTCGTCGGCCGTCTGCGCAAGTGCGGGTTGCGACAGCGCAACCAGCAGCGGCAGCGAACAGGCAAGCACCCTCACGGCTTGAGTTGTTTTCGAGTACATCCCCAATATCCCCCATTGGTGATTCCGTCGCGCGAGCTTGGCCAACCCCACCGGCAAAGTCAAACGTGACGCCGGCGCGGGCCGTCACCTGCACGCAGCGACCCGAAGTGCGCCACGCCGACACCTACGACAGCCGCTTGACGCACCTGTCGTGCATGCGCGACATTCGAACGCCCCCACCGGCACCGTTGCGCTGTCGAGGGCGCTTCAACCGGCAAGTCGCTCACAAGAAGGCGTCCGAGGCACGACATTCCGGCTCACGAGCGCTGTAGGCCAGTCGCCATCACCGATTGGCCTTCGCCGACTCTCGGGCTCGCCGATCGGTCTCAAGCAGGCGCTCAAGCTCCGTGTGCACCCGCTCCACCGCCGCTTCGCGTTCCAGGAATCAACCCGTCGACCAGGCGCGAACGATCGGCTCCTGCACTGTCTTGGCGGTACCGGGAACCTTCCATGTCTCTCCCGCTGATCCAATCGCCGCCAAGGGATTGCGGCGTAGCGCCGTGTCATGTTCGGAGGTCTCGCGAAGCGCCTTCAGGTCCACCGCGGGGTCGGCTTCGCCACCGTCGGCATACGTTTGCAGGAGCTTGGCAAACCTTCCGGCGCGCGAAGAAGGAAAACGGCCAGAGCCTCGTTTGCGCTTCGCGCCAGTTCGCGTCGATCTCCTCAAGCGGCACGTGCCGCACGGTCCAAGGCCGTACGACGCGGTCGTGAGAGACCTCGCTGACCACCTCGGCACCGTGCCCGTGGGCGCGGTTCCCTATCGCAGATCAAACCTGCAGCCAAGTCCAGTGGAAAGCAAGTCAAATGGTGACTTGGTTTCACCTTGCCTCATTGAAGTGCCTGCCAAGGATTCGATCCCGGGCACGCGATGACGCCTTCGCCGGCTCGTCTGCCGTGTCCACGGGAGGGCTGGATATGAGGAAGGAGGGCCGCGTCGTGCGTGTGAGTCAGTCGAACGAATTGGTGAAGGCCGTGCTCGTGTACTGCGCGGGTCGTCTGGCAGAGGGAGACATTCAGCCTCTGCTTGATCTCGGACTTGACGATACAGATCTGAAGGAACTGGCGACCTTGAAGCTCGTGGACTTGGCACAGGCCAACCGATTCAAAGGGTGCTTGCGAGTGGAGGTCAAGCTGGATGTCCCTGCCTTTCGGACGATGCTGCGCCACGCTCGCGGCGTGTTCGCGTCGGACGAATGCGAGCGCACACTGATCTTGGCTGACGCGCCATTTGCTATGATGAACTCCCTTTTCGGCATCTCCAACCGGGACTTCACGCGCATGAGGGCACAGCTTTCGGTCGAGTCGCCGCCCGGGCGCCCACCGGCACCGCATGAAGGCACCATCGCCAAGCTCAGGCAGGCGATTGAACGACGCGTCAAGGCACAGGGCAGCGACTCGTTGCTTCGACCCCAAGACTACCTCGACATAGCCGACGAGTGCGACGCATCCATGCGGCATGTCTGGGCGGTCGCGCAGGAACGTGCCCGGGCATGCGGGCACTCCGCTTCCCCGTCATGAGGCAGGAGACTAAAGTCGATGAATGTGCTCTCCGTCGCAGCCATCGCAACGGACCGCTTCTGGACGTCGCAGGCGTTCTACGGGCTCCGCGCCAATGCATGGTTGCCGCTCTTGCCGCCAGTGGTGCTGCTTTGCCAAGGCAACAACCATCCGCCCTTCTGGAGGGCTGGACACTGGGGTGTGCGGACTCCGTAGCAAAACGCCACAGAAAAGCAAGTCGCTCGGAGAATTGATTACGTGTTGTCCCCCTTCGAAACACTAGGCTACGGTTTCCACCCGAGTGCGTGAACGCACTCAAGCGGTTGTTTGGCGCGACTCGCATCTGCGACAGCCCTAGGCGACCGTGAAATTTCACGAATCAACGGAGGAATCCATGCGTTTGCTTAACACCAACGAAATGAACGCCGTCGCAGGCGGTGATGGTGACGAAAAGGGCCACACCCACACTCACAGCCACCGTACGCGCGGCGGGGGACACATTCGCACAACCCACACTCACACCCACACACACGGCACCGGGCAACCCGAGTCCCAACACATCGCTGACGTCAAGGAAGCCCAAGACAACGGCATGGATTACGATCCCGGCGGGGAGAACTTCTTGCGGGACGTGCACCTTAGCGACAAGGGCCACCATGGCGGCTGACCCTCGGGCTAAGCACGCTCCATCCGCCCGTACCGGGTGGGTGGAGCGTGCAGCCCGCGAAACCGCGGGCCATGGTCGTGAACATTTCGTTTCCTGTCTGTACACAAACGGTGCTTCGCTCGCGCCGTTACGGGCTCTCGCCACTCTTTCGCTGATTAATGTCCTCCTGATTGTTGCTCCTACGCACGCTAACACCACTGCACCATCCGCGACCGCAATTGGAGCGGCCTATGCCTCTGGCCGCTTTCAGGATGCTTGGGCGAGCTTCGTCGGTGCAATGCGACTCGACCAAAAAGAGATCCGCGAGGGTCTTATGCACTGCATTGAAGCGAAGAAATGTCCAAGTGCGTGGCAACTCGCCGCTGTGGCGAGCCTTTCAGCCGATGAGGCTTCGTTCATCACATCATTCTGCGAAGTAAATCGTGCCTACTGTGCGCACTTGGGCCTCCCCGAAGAAGCCTCCTTGCTCGTGCGAGCGGTCGATAATCAGATTGCCGTGATACCCTTGGCTTCGGGAGTCCAAGTGAATAGGAACGTATATGCGAACCTGCGTCCACGAGTAAAGTTAACCCTGGGGGACGATCATGAGTCGCGAGCTCTCCTCGACACCGGTACTACCAACAACATGGTGTTTTCTGAGAATGCCATTGCGACCGTGACTCGATTGGGCCAACTGATGACGGAAGCGGTTATTCGGACTGGGAGGGATGTCGTAACACATGGACATTCCTTCGTCCTGCCCCACATGACCTTGGGCGCTTTGCGACACCGCGCTGTGCCGATCGTACTCGACGATCCAGAGGTGAAAACAAGCTCCATCACGAACATGGACACGGTCGGGATGGCCACCATTCTACGCCACGGGGCAGTGTGCTTTTCCTGGGTGGAGTCGCTCCTCTACCTAGGCGATCTTGGACCTTGCGAAGTTGGGTACCCGCCATATGGGGGAAGCTTCGGCGTGGGACTCTCTCTCCGAATTGAGCTGCGACAGGATGGTCAAGTGCCTACGTGGGGCATTGTCGATACCGGTGCGGATCACAGTCCGTGTCCATATGGTGCGAGCATCGCCGAGTATCAATTTGGTGCCGATGAAATGATGCGCCTTAGCTGCCATGGCGATGATGTGCATAGCATAATTGTTGGAATGGATACATTGGTCAAATTTGCAGGCTTCGGATGGGAGTTGAACCCACTTCGACTTTATTTTGTTCCCTTGGTGGAACGGCAGTGGTGAAGGCTGTTCCGGCAGGTGCCGGCGAATGAACATCTTCAGGCAACTGCTTGTGTTCGGCGGCGCGCTAGGCTGTAACGCAGTCGCGGGCGGGGACTGCGACGGATGGAACTCGCCCTTCTTTTTTGCGCACGCGACGGAGTCAAGGATCGCTGAATGCGTCGAGCGGGGACGCTTGGAGGAAAGGGATCAGAGGTGGGGAAACGCAGCCGTACACGCTGCGGCGTCTGGGGGGTCCGTGGTAGGGTTGAGGATGCTGCTCCAGCGTGGTGCTGATCCGAATGCGGTCGGGCACAGGGGTGCCACGCCATTGGTGTACGCGATAAGGGTCGCGAGGTCGGCTGAGGTGGTGGGGGCGTTGCTCGAAGCGGGGGCGAACCCGGAATGGCCGGACTGGCGAGGTGTTTGGCCGCTGCACATGGCCGCAGCGCAAGACTCGCACGACATCATTGGTGTCTTGCTTGAGAGCGGCGCGAATCCCGTGGTCGTGTCCCGAGGCGACGGGCTGAACGCTTTGCACCACCTGCTGTTGCGAAACCCGAGTCCTAGCGGCACGTCGATTGGGCTGTTGCTTAGTCATGGGTTGGACCCGAATGCGAGGACGGCGTCTGGCGAAACAGCGTTGCACTTTCTGTCCACCCACCATGATGCCGCCGTGGCAGTAGAGTTGCTCCGTCGAGGCGCTGATCCGAAGATTGCAAACGCCATTGGCATCACGCCGCTGCACTCGGCGTCATTTGGCCAATCCAAGGCGGTCGTGAAAGCGTTGCTTCGTGCAGGGGCCGATGTCAATGCAGTGGATTCCCGTCACCGGACGGCTCTTCACTATGCAGCATCGTCTCCGTTCGCGTGTTCTGCCGGCATCGTGGAGGCACTGTTGGCGGCCGGGGCGAAAGACTCGGTCCGCGATGCCGGCAATCGAACGCCGGGAGAACTGCGAGCATATTGGACGGAGGGGCAAGCAGGCGCACCGAGCGTGTCGTCCGTCGCTGGGCACGGGCTGTCGGTCGTTGAGACGGACTGCCCGCCGAAGCCCTAGCTCATGGTGTTGCCCGATTGGTGGGCAGACGGGGAACGTCGCGCCCTGCCTACAGAGCTGAGTCTCCTGCGAACTCGGCGTCACGCAACTGCACATGGCAGTGCCGGGAGTTCCGCAGAAGTCTTGAACGCGCTGCTCGCGGTGGCCGCACCGAACGTCGATCAGGTGGACGAGCGGTGCCGCACACCGCTGCACTACGCCGTCGTAGCGGACCGCGTCTTGCCCGTGACCGAGGCACTCCTCTGCGCCGGCGCCTCGCTTGACGCGCGAGATGTTGCGAACAAAACCCCGCACGCACTGGCGGAGTCCTGGTCCACGAAGCCCTTTATGGTGCAACGGCTGGCGGGCGGGCCGGCACCGACCGCGCCTTGATGAGCAAGACACGCCTAAGCAATCTCTTTCGCCAGGAAGTGCTGGAACGGTTCGCGCAGTCGCAGTTGCCGGCCGTGTTCTTGGCACGACCGCTGCCCGGGTACATCGTTGCCATCGGCGCAACGACCACATGTATCGCCTTGGCTGTCTTCGCGACGAGCCTCCAGTTTGCGAGGAAGGAACCGGCATTGGGCATGCTGGTACCGGCGTCGGGATGGTCAAGGGTTTCAGCCCCGATGAGCGGGGTTGCGCGTCGCGTGGCGGCCGCGGGAGACAGGGTGAGTGAGGGCGATGTCCTCCTCGCTCTTTCTTCAGCCGATGGCGTTCGCGCCACCATGACATTGCCGGATGAACTCCTAGGCAATCTCGCCGAACAGATCGGCACCATTGAGGAGAGGCTTACGCTTATGGATAAACGGCACGGGAACCTCCGTGCTGCCCTTAGGGATGATGTGCTGGCGAACATGCGAGCAATGCAAAGGGTCGACGCCGAGCTGCGATTGCACCGCCGACGCCACGCACTCGCAACCACACAGTATGAAGGCGTGCAGCAACTAGCGCGGTCCGGGATGGTGGCAAGGAAAGAATTGTTGAACGCAGCGGAGGAACTCCAGGCGCGCTTGCTGGCGATCGCTGGGCACGAACGCCTGCGGGAAGAGCTTCGGGCCAAGATCAGAGCGGCGGGGACGGAGGGCGAACGCCTGACGCTCGATCATCAAGTGAGTCAGTCCAGGCTGCGAGAGGAACTTCATCAGCTGATCGCGGAGCAATCAAGGGTTCAGGCGCAGCAGACAGGGCTCGTGCTGGCACCGAAGGATGGCCTAGTGGCATCGGTACGGGTTCGCGACGGCGATTGGGTGGAAACGGGAAAGCCCCTGCTCGACATCGTGCCTCTGGACAGTGACCTGCATGCACGCCTGTATGTGGCACCATTGGCGATGGCATTCGTAGACGTGGGCACCGAGGTGCGCGTTTTCGTGGACGCATTTCCATACGAACACTACGGGGCACAAGTAGGAACGGTCGTGTCGATTTCGGAAACAACAGTACAGCCCGCCGGCGCGATGGGCATTGCTCCCGCGCACGCGACCTACCAAGTGGATGTCGCGTTCCCCAACGGCTTCAGTTCGATGGTACGCAGCGAAGCGCTCCGACCCGGAATGACCGTCGGCGCCGATTTGGTACGCGACTACAGTTCGCTTGCAGGATGGCTGTTAGAGCCGATTCGCGGCACGGCGGCACGGCTCTGACCCGCGGTGCGCGTTCCCGCGATTCTTCAGGGCGACCGTGCCGAGTGCGGGCTCGCCTGCCTCGCCATGGTAGCTGCCTCGTACGGCGACCGGTCATCGCTACGCGAACTGCGGGCAAGATTCCGCGTGTCGCTCCGAGGCATGACGCTGAAGCAAGTGCGCGACTGCGCAGAGAAACTCGGGCTTCGCTCGCGCGCCGTCGGTCTTGACCTGCACGAACTGCCACGACTACGGATGCCTGCCATCCTGCACTGGGACCTGAACCACTTCGTTGTGCTGACGTCCATTCGGGGTCGCCGCGTTCGAATCGTCGATCCCGCCGTCGGCACGCGCGTCCTGAGCCTTGATGAGGTCGGCACGAGCTTCACGGGGGTCGCACTCGAGCTAGCGCCAACTCCACGGTTCCAGCCCCGTCGGAAGGAAGAGGCAATAGGGCTTTCGTCGTTTGCGTCATCGCTCCGAGGACTGGTGAGGCCCCTTGCAACGGTCTTCACGCTGACGGTTGTCCTGCAAGCATTCGCGCTTGTCATGCCCCTGAATGCGCAACTAACCGTCGACCAAGGAATCCGGCAGGGCGACATGAATCTGGTGATCGCGCTTGCAGCAGGCTTCGGGCTAGTCGGTGCGATAGGTGCATTGACGGAGTATTTCCGTTCGCTGTTGCTTCTCTATGTAGGCAATACGTCCGCCTTCCGAATGGTCGCCGGACTGGCACACCACCTGATTCGGCTTCCCGATTCATGGTTCGACGCCCGTCACACCGGCGATGTGCTGTCGCGTTTCGAGTCACTCGCTCCGATACGCCAGTTCCTGACGACAGGCGCATTCGCGATGGTGCTCGATGCCACCATGGCGGTCGGGACACTGGCCGTCCTGCTGTTGTACTCGTGGGATCTGACAATTGTCTTGTGTGCGTTTTTGGCGCTCTTCGGTGGCATCAATTTGGGGACTTATAGGCCTTTGCGCAACCTGACTCATGAGTCGATCGCGGCAGGTGCCGTGGAGGACTCGACCTTTATAGAAAACGTGGAACGCCATCGGGCGATCAAGCTGCTCGGGGCACAGACAATGCGGGACGACGCATGGGGACGGCGGTATGTGGAATCCCTGAACGCCGGCGCCCGACTCACGCGCTTCTGGACGCATCTGGGTTTCGTCACGTCATTGTTGGCAACGAGCGAGGGCTTGGTCGTTCTGCTCTTGGTCGCACATAAGGTCATTGGCGGAGAGTTTTCTCTCGGCATGCTCTTCGCGTACATGTCCTACAGCACGATGTTCTCGTCCCGCGTCCACTCCTTGATCGCAGCAGCGGTTAGCCTGCGAATGCTCCGACTGCACCAGGAGCGTGTAGCTGACATTGGCCTGACCGACAAGGAAACCGCGGACGAGGCGGCGGGAATGCGGCTCGACATTCAGGGCCACATCGAGGTGGAAGGCGTTTCCTTTGCCTACGGAGAGGAGGGCCCGGCGCTGAAGGATTTCAGCCTCGACGTCGCGCCCGGCGAGTTCGTGGCCATCGCCGGCGAGTCCGGCAGCGGCAAATCTACGCTCGTCAAGCTCCTCGCCAAGCTGCTTTTGCCTGACGAAGGGAGCATCCGTATTGACGGGACAGAAATGCGCCGGCTGGACACAGCGCATCTTCGCAGTCAGCTTGGCGTCGTGATGCAGGATGACGACCTATTCTCCGGTTCCCTGATCGAGAACATAGGCATGGATGTCGGCGCGCCGATGGAACGCGTTGAGCGCGCCGCGCGGATAGCCTGCATCCACGAGGAAATTGAGGCTATGCCCCTCGGATACCAAACCCTTGTAGGGCACATGGGATCAACATTGTCGGGGGGCCAACGTCAGCGCGTGATGATCGCAAGGGCTGTCTTTCGGGAACCCCGGATGATGCTTCTCGACGAGGGAACGGCACACCTTGACGGGGAACTTCAGGACAACGTGCTGCAGAACCTCAGGGCACTTGAGACCACCATAGTCGCCGTCACCCACGATCCGCGCGTTTTGGATCTGGCGGATCGGACAATCCGCATACAATCTCTGTTGGCTGGAGACTCGTGAGGTAGGGGTGAAGGAAGCGCGACGGTTGACGCGGGCTCAGAGCGCAGACGTCCCAATACGTGATCGCTCCGGGTTGGGCGACGGCGCAGGCAAGCCGACAATGCTCCCGCCAATGGAGATCGTGGCCGCCGCCAAGTGGATCGAACGTGAGAGCGGGCGGGTCGAGAAAGATGAAATGACACGAGAACTCGCTCGCTTGCTCGGTTTCCAGAGGACTGGGACGGAGCTTCGACGTGTGATCAGCGAAGCCTTGGCGGGGCGATAGCACGATGGACATCGCCACTCGCACGCAGCCCACCGCACCACGACAAATGACCAACGACCCCATGGCAAGCGATTACAGGACCGCGCACTTGGAGCGTTTCTACACAATCCTGTCGCGCCTGAGCCAAGGCGTCGGCGGCCCCAGGCTCCTGGCCCAGTGCACCGGCCGCATGGACTGGCCACGCCGCGGCGTGTACTTCTTCCTCGAACCCAACGAAGTCCGAACCGACTCCGGCAGCGGGCCACGAGTGGTTCGAGTCGGCACGCACGCCTTGATGTCCAAGTCGAGCACTACGCTGTGGAACCGACTGTCAAGCCACCGAGGAGTTGCGACCAGCGGCCGGGGCAATCATCGGGGCTCCATCTTCCGCCTTCTCGTCGGGACGGCGATCATGGCTAGGGATCCAGGCTACGCGGTCGATAGCTGGGGCCGAGGCAGTTCCGCAAGCCGCAGCATCTGCGACGCCGAGGCCGGCTTGGAAGAACTGGTCACCAACGTGATCGGCGGGATGCCGCTCCTATGGCTGCGGGTTGACGACGAGCCTGGCCCCGCAAGCCTGCGAGCCTACATCGAACGCAACAGCATCGGGCTGCTCAGCAATCTCTCGCTGCCACCTTGCGACCCGCCGTCTCCTGCCTGGCTTGGACATCTATGCGACCGCCCGAAGGTCCGAGAGTCCGGTCTTTGGAACCAGCAACACGTCGATGCTCCCTACGACCCAAGATTCCTGGACGCGTTCAGCAGGTTGGTCGACGAACAATTGACCGCGGAGTCCAACCTATGAGCAAAGCCGACGAAATCCGCCAGTCAGCCTTGGCGGACTCAAGCTGGTCGAGCGGACCGGCCCGCGCCAAAGCACGACGACGAAGTTCCGCTACGCGATCGGCCGGCATCGCCGGAAGCGGCCAAGGCCGGCAGGGCAGAGCCCGACGCGACGGACACACCGCGCAAGACTCGGGCGAAGCCCGTGCCCACGGCTCCCAGGCACAGCGGTCGGCGCGATGTCACGGTGGTGATTCAATGCGCCGCATCAAAGCAGCCCGATGCAGGCCACCTCATCGGCGAGGACGGCAACCCCATCCTGTTCGTGGCACGACCCGACCTGGCACCGAAGACCAAGGACATCCTCTACCAAAGACCCGATGACCTAGCCCACGATGGCAGGACTTGGCGCGCCCATCTGCTCGACTACAACCATCGCAGCCACAATCCGCTCGGCATCCCGCCGGCGTGGCAGCTCTACAGGCCTCCTATCTACGCTGAGTTTGCTGACGCGTTCGGTGTCGAGAACCTGTTCATCCTCTCCGCCGGTTGGGGCCTGCTGGCAGCGGATTTCCTGACGCCGCAATACGACATCACGTTCACCAGCCAAGCCGCCATCCACAAGAGGCGTTCCCGAAGGGATCGGTTCGCCGACTTCCGCATGCTGCCGGACGATTGTGAACAGCCCGTGGTGTTCCTCGGCGGCAAGGATTACGTCGGCCTGTTCCAGGCGTTGACCCGCCGCTCGGCCGGGAAACGCATCGTCTTCTACAACTCCGCCACCGCGCCCGAAGCCACAGACTGTCGCTGCGTTCGCTTCGAGACAACGAGGCGGACGAACTGGCACTACGAGTGCGCGAAGGCGCTGATTGATGGCACCCTGGATCTACCCCTTTGACGACGCTCCCGCTGCGCCAAGAGCAACCGCGCTCGCAGATGGTGTTCTGTTAGTCCAAAGCACTAATGCCCCCTTAGCGCGGCATCGGCGACCTTGCGTCGGGCAATGCCTTCCTGCCGGCTTTCATGGCGGACTTCAACGCCCGCTTCGCGGTGGCGCCGGCGTGCCCGGAGGACGCGCACCGGCCGGTGCTGCACGACGCCGGGGAACTGGCGCTGATCTTCAGCGAGCATCACGCGCGCAAGGTGACGAAGAACCTGACGGTGCAGTTCGAGTGCGAGACGTGGCAGGTGACGGGGGCGGGCAGGGGGCGCCGGCTGCAGGGCGCCGAGGTGACGGTGTGCAAGGGCTTCGACGGCCGCGTGACGGTGCTGCGGGAGGGTCGCGAGTTGCCGGTTCGGCGTCTGGCCGCCGGCGAGCCGGCCGCTGCCGTGGAGGACGAGAAGACGGTTCGGGATCGGGTCGCCGAGGCCAAGGCGGCGCAGCGGTCGCGGCCGGCGCACAGGCCGGCGCCGGACCATCCGTGGCGCAGGGGCTTCCAGGCCGCCTGACCCCACACGATCCGGCGAACGGCCGAAGGCGCGGCGCCCGTCGGACAGGCGGTGGACTTGTGGACGAGTCCTTCGGACCGGCGCGTGTCCTTCGGAACGCATGGACAGCCCGTGGACAACGGGAGGACCCGTTGCCCACCGCCTGCCCACGCTCACGCGCCTCTCGCCCACAACCCCACCGCCCAACAACAACCTCTCCCCACCGGAGTCGGCGGGTGACCAGAGCCGCCTTCAGACAGCCCTTCAAAGGGGACATTTCTGTCTTGGAGAAAAGGGGACACTTCTGCTTTGGATTGACACGCTTAGACAACCCCTTTCCAAGCCAGTCGGTTGCAGGTAGTTTGCGGGGCTTTGCCAAGACCGAAAGGACACCGCGATGCCCTCCCGCCGCAAGCTGATCGAACTCGATGCCGACGAAGTGCGCGACTACCTCACCGCCGAGAAGACCCTCATCATCGTCTCCAACGGCAATCGCGGCTATCCGCACGCGATGCCCATGTGGTTCGCGGTGGACGACGACGACGCCATCGTTTGCACCACCTTCCGCAAGAGCCAGAAGGTGCTCAACTGGCAACGCGACCCGAAGGCGACGCTGCTGGTGGAAACCGGCGAGGAGTACGCCGAGCTAAAGGGCGTGATGATCTACGCAAGCTGCGAGATTGTGGACGAATTGGAGGACGTGAAGGACACCTTGGCCGCCATCAACGCCAAGGGGGAACTACGCGACGGCGAGTGGGAGAAACTGCGCGAGGCGGTGTCTGGCACCGCGCCGAAGCGCGTGGTGCTGCGGTTCAAGCCGGAGCGGTACATCACCTGGGATCACACGAAGCTCGGCGGGCGCTATTGAGGCGCTGAAAACGGCGCGATCGGGCCGTTTACCGAGGAAAATTTGCCTCGTGCAGGCCATTTCCAGCCATTTCCTACGTTAGTCGGGCGAAGGCCCGACTTTTTTATCTTTCTGGCCCGACCACAATTCCCTTCGATTCATTCACGCAAATCACAGGAGGAAAGCATGAAGAATCGGAATCGCATTGCAGCAGGAGCTCTCGTGGTGGCTGGGTTGGCTTCGACCGCGTTTGCGGGGGCACCGGAGGCGGACGCCTTCGCACCGACGGCCGACGTGGGCTACATGCTGGCAACGTACGTCTCGGACGACCCAGTCATCCACAACGCTGGTGCTGGTGCCGGCGGCGCTGCGGGAGGGACTCTCGGTGGCGCTGCTGGTGGTTGGCTTGGCTTCAAGATCGGCGCCAAGCTGGGCGCTGCTGTCGGTGGCCCCATCGGGGCGATCGTAGGTGCCGGTGTAGGTGCTGGCTAAGCACGCTCTGCCAACGGTCTGAGGGAGGAAACGCCGTCGTGGTGTACTCGATTGGAGGTGTCGCGGCTGCGATTATCTCGGCCTGCGTCCTAGCCGCGTTGCGACTGAAGGCAACGCGCACTCGTTCGAACTCCCTCGACATCGCCGCGGTCATAGGTGGGCTGGTCTTCCTCGCCTCGCTTGTGGCCGCGGCAACAACCCCGCTACTAGCCACCATGGATGCGATCGCCGCGCTTCCCATAAAGGGCTGGCAACGAGGCGCCTCGATGGGTGCATTTTTGGGCGTGACGCTGTTCCTGACGTTTCGAGTGCTGTTTGTGGACGTGCTGGCATCTCTCCTCCTGTGGACGACGCGCAGGGAAGACGAGGATGCCCAACCACTCACCACAGTCGTCAAAGACCGGCTCATTCAAGCGGCGGTGTTTGCGGGCCTCTTCGCAGCCCTTTACTCCCTCATTGGCTTCGACATCGCATGGCTGCCCTTGCTGGCTCTCCCGATGTTCGTCGCGGCGTTACCGATCTATCAAGGCCAAATCCATCCTTGGATCGAGTATCGCAAGGCAAGAGAGATCAGCGACGACGAGTTACCGGAAATCAGGACCTGGTTGCGCGAGGCCTGCGAGGGCCGAGAAATGCCCCGATTCAAGATTCGGGTCCGGGAAACCGACCTGAACAACGCCATGGCCACGGCCGGCATGTTTGGCCACCTAGTTGTGTTGGGCGGCGGCCTGCTCAAGAACATGGAACCGCATGAGCTGAAGGCAATCCTTGCGCACGAGATCGCTCATGTCGTGAACCGCGACATGCTTTGGCTGACGCTCATCAGCATCGCCGGATCGGCCTGCTACATCACTTGGCTGACGCTCGTGGAACCGGGCCCTATCATGGAGTCGGGTGGCATTCGCACCGTAGTAGGCATCGGGTTGTTCATCGTCGGCGCCGCTATCTCGTTCCTCCCATTGCCGGCAATCGTCTCCCCACGCCTCGAATTCCGAGCCGACCGAGTCGCCGCCACCATGCTGGGGGACACCCGCGCGCTCGCCAGTGCACTGACAAAGATGTCCGAGTTGACGGAAACGCCGATGGACCAGAGAACCTGGACGCATCCAAGCTACAAGGCGCGACTCGAGGCCCTGGCCCAACTCCAAGAGCGCCTGCCCAAGTAATCAGGTAGGCAGGCCTTCAGACGGAAAGCACCCCGTATTCCCTCGCGCCGCTAGGCGCGCTTCTGGTGAACCCGCGCACACGCGCTCTTTCGGTGCGCTAACAGCCTGTCGGACTTGTGATGGGCGGGCCCTTCGGAGGGAAGGCACTCTGCCTTCCCTGCGCGCCCTTTGGCGCGCTGACCCCTACATGCAATAAGGAAGCGCCCATCGGTGCTAGGGAAGGCAGAGAGCCTTCCCTCCGAAGGCCGGCCTTGTCGCACTCCAAGGAAGCCAGATTCCCCCCTTTGGAATCCCGTCCTGGCGATTCTCTAGCGTCTGTCCGACTTCCCATAGCATGAATCATGCTATTCATCGACTGTTCCCTCTCTGAGGCGTTCCCATGCAGCTCACGAATGGCGTTTTTCCTACACTAACGTGGCAAAAGTCCGGCTTTTTTATCCCTTCGATTGGTGCAGCATGTCCCTCCCCAAATCACCATCCGAAGGAGGATGACATGAAGAAGCGAATCGCATTTGCGGCTCTTGCCGTCGCAGGCATGGCGTCATCGGCGCTGGCGCTCTCGCCGGAAGCACAAGACGGGAGGAAGGTTCCTACTGCTGCGCTCACGGTTGCGGTCGCCTATGCACCGGGTGCGCCGCTTGGTGGTGTTCACGCCGCGTTCGACTCGGTCTGGGCCGGGGCGTACGACACCGGCGCGGCGCTCGCTGGCTACGATGTGGGCTGGATCCTCACCGCCTGACGGGCCGTCGTTTAAGCCCATCGGGCGCAACGCTTCCCTATGGCCTTGCCCCGACACCGAGCAGCCTTTTGCCCGGTGTCGGGTCCACATCATGCTTTTGCGAGAAAACCCATGGACCGCAAGTCTTGGATCCGAAATCTGGCCATCGCCCTCGCAATGTGGGTTGGTGGCGCAATGCTGGGGTTCGGTTTCGCGGGCCACGTTGCACACGCACCCCTTGACGCGCCAACGGTGGCCAGCGCCGAAGCACCGAAGTCGGCTGGCCCCACTGGCCGAGAACTGTACTTCGGCATCCTCGGGAGGAATCTCGCCGTCTATGTCTGGCTTCTGTGCGGAGTCGTGTCGCTCGGCATCAGCACGGTTGCAGTCACGCTGTTCAACGGCATCCACCTTGGCCAGACAATCGCCTTGGCGGCCACAGCGGGCACCTCCGCAACCTCCGTGGCCTGGCTCATCCTCCCGCACGGCGTGCTCGAAGTGTCCGCCTTTCTGGTTGCTGCCGCACTCGGCATGCTCGGCCCTCGACTCGCCTACGCATGGCTGTCAGACGACGGGCGGCTTGGAGCGAAGTGCCGTCAACTGGCCCGGCTTTGGCCCATCGCAACCCTCGGCGCCGTCGCTCTGGTGGTCGCCGCCGGCGTTGAGACATATGTAACCGTGCCGCTCGCGGGGTGGCTAGGGGCGGGGCGATGAGCAAGTTTCCGCTCCCGCGCTGCCCTACCTCTCGCCAGCGGTGTCAGCAAGCGCCCCGTGGGCGCTGTGGCTGATCGGACTTGGCGTAATGACGGTGGTAGCCACCGAAAGTCTATTCCGGGACGTGCCCCCGGATGTGGCCGCCATCGGCACCTTCGCAACCTACGTCACCGCTGCCACGGTGGCGCTGCTCCTGGTCGGCTTCATGTTCCTGTTCGCCCTCAGTTGCTCGCTCATGCTCTCGTGGCTGCAAGAGTCGCTGCGTCCAGCGATGGTGGCCCGCGCCGTGTGCCTCGCGTTCTGGGCCATGACAGCCAATGCGTGGATCGGAGCCGTGCTGGTGCTTGTCGACCCGCCGCCGAGCATCGACGTGGATGTCCTGCTGCTCCCATCCTCCGACGAAAGCGCCGAGGATGTGCTCGGCATGCCCTGGCTGAACGAACTGCGCAACGTCTGCAGCGTCATCTTCGCGGTGGCCTGCTTCGCCCTGCTCGCACGCTCTGTCAGGCCGCTGCATGCCCTACTGGCTGTGCTATTCGCTTCCGCCACCGTGGCCTTCGTCACCGCCGCAATCGGCTGGGTCGGGGATACCGGTCTGTGATGCGTTGCGCCGGCACGCTCGCGGGCGTAGGCTCGAAGGCGAAACACCACCAAAGCCCAAGGAGGCAAACTCGTGGACATTTCCATCAAGTTCTGCATGTCTTGAAACTACAAGCCCAAGGCGGTCAGTCTGGCTGCCAAGCTGCGCGAAGCCTTCGACACGGAGCCCATGCTCATTGAAGGATCGGGCGGCATCTTCGATGTGCACGTGGACGGCGACCTCGTGTATTCGAAGCACGAGACCGGTGAGTTCCCGGACGAGGACGCGCTGCTCGCGGAGTTGCAGGCGGCGTAGGCAGCCCGAAGCCGGAGAAACAGAAGGACCTTAGGGGCGGGGGTTGTCCCGGGGTTGTCCCCGCCCGTGTCGGGCAACAAACGGTCTCGGCAGGTCAACCGCCGAACCGCGCCTCCAAACGCAAGAACACCCGCCGCCCACGCGGGTCGGCCGAACGCGGGTCGTAGCTGCCGGCGATGTTGACGAAGGGCGGGTCCGTCCCCGTTAGATTCACGACACCCAATGTCGCGGTCGTATCGAGGCCCTCGCCGAACCACTCGCCGAGGTCGAGTCGCACGTTGGCGTCCACCGTCGTGAAGGCGTCGATGTCGGCGCCGCGGTCGTCTTCGTAGCCGCCGATGTGGCGCAGCAGGAGGTTGGCGTGGAAGCGGCCGCGAGCGAAGCCAAGCCCCGCGTTGGCCTTGAACACCTGATTTGGCGCTCCCACGTTGGCGCGGTTGAGTCGGCCGAGGCCGTCGATGCGGACGCCGGCGTTGGTGACGTCGTAGGCGAGCATCATCGTTGCGCGGAAAAACGGGCGCAGCGTCCCGAGCGCCCAATCCACGTTCGCCCGCCCGAATAGGTCGATGCCCCCGGTGTCGATGGCGTCGGCGTTGATGAAGGCGACGTTGACGATGGAAACGGTGCCAGCCGAAGTGCGCTCGATGCGCGAGTCGTAGGGGTCGGCGTTCACGATCGCCTGGGCGTTCTCCTTGCGCAGGACATCTTCGAACGAGTAGTCCCAGAGGTCCAGGCCAAGTTCGCCGTCAAAGGCATCCGGCTGCCACGTGACGCCAAGGTTGATCGCGCGCGAGATTTCCGGCTGCAAGTCCGGGTCGCCCGCCGTCCGGCGCCCGGCGAACGTCGTGCTGCCGTCAAAATCCGTGATGTTGACGAAGTTGGTTTGCACGCCGAGGGTCTGGAACGCCGAGGGCGCTCGAAAGGAGGTGCCGGCGGAGGCGCGCACGGACACCGATGGGGAGGGCGCGACCAGAACGGTGAACTTTGGATCGAGGGTGGTGCCCACCTCACCGTAGTCCTCGAAGCGCAGCGCTCCGGTCACCTCAAACCAAGGCTGGAACGGGACCATCAGCTCGCCATAGGCCGCCACCACGTCCGTGTCGCCGTCGAAGTTCGGGTTGCCGATGAGGAAGGCGAAGCCATCGTGCCTCGTTACGGTATCATAGACGAAACCGAGCGTGCGTTCGCGTTGTTGCAGGCCCAGCGCATAGCCGGCGGCGCCGCCGTTGAAGCTCCCGAAGAAACCGGTGACATTGGCATCGAGGGTCTGCAGCGTCGAGGTGCCCTCGCCCAGGTAGTCGCCGACGATGAACTCGCGCAGGCGAGGGTCGTTGTAGGTGGCATAGCCCGGGCGCGCCGAGAAGGCGGAACTGAAGGGGTTGAAGTACAGGCAGCCGTCTTCGCCGGGCCGCGCTGGCGTCCGCGCCGTGGGCGCCGTGTCGCAGTCGCCGCCGCCGAAGCCCTGCAATGCGGCCTGGAAGTTGGCGGCCACGATGTCGCGGGGGTTGAGGACTGCATCGTTTGCCGAGCGGACGAGGGAGACGTCCCAGAAGGTTCGGTCAGACCAACTGCCTTGGGCTCCAAAGGCGACGCGGACGGTGTCGTGGCGGTAGTAGTTGATCTCCGTCGGCTGGCCGACGCCGTAGGGACGACCCTGAAAGAGCACGTCCTCGCCGAAAATGTTGGCCGGGTGGCTCGCGGGCACCAAGGGCGTGTTCAACACCGGGAAGCTTGGCGACACCTCGCGGCTGATGTCGTTCCTGGCGAATCCCGTCTCCATCCACAGCGTGGTGGCGTCGCTCCAATCCCAGTCGGCGCGGGCGTAGCCCTGCATCCGATCCTCCACCGGCACGGCGGTGATCTGGGGGCCGTAGTCGAAGCGACAGATCGTGCTGCCGGTGGCGAGTTGCTGCATCAGGCCGCCGCTCGCGGTGCAGCCAGGGTCTGCCACGGTTCGCCCCAGCGAAGGCACCTCGAAGCTGCCGGGATTGCCGAAGCCGCTGGTGGCAGGGCGCAGCCAATCCACTTCGCCCAGCACCAGGCTGCTGCGATCCAGCCAACTGGCGGCGACGAGGAACGACCCGTCCGCTCCCAGCCGCCCGCCCAGCCACGCATCGACATTGCGGTCGTCCTGGCTGCCGTTGCCGGTGCGCGAGCGAACCTCCACGTCGATGCCGGCACCATCGTCGCCTTGCCGCGTGATGACGTTCACGACTCCGGCCACCGCGTCGGTGCCGTAGATGGCCGAGGCGCCGTCTCTCAGCACCTCCACCCGGTCAATGGCGGCCACGGGGACCAGGGCTGCGAGATCGACGAAGCTCGCGCCGTCGTCGGTCTGCACCGCGGATGTCACTTGGCGCTTGCCGTTCAGCAACACCAGCGTCGAGGCGACGCCAAGCCCGCGGAGATTGACGTTGGCCGTGCCGACGGTGAAGTTCTGCGTCAGGTTGTCGGAGTTGTTCTCGGCGCCGTTGCTGGTGGTGAGGGTGCCCACGAGGTCGCGCAGGTCCCGCGCGGCAAAGTCACGCAGAGTTTCGGCGTCGTACGCCGCGATTGGGGATGGGTGATTCGCCTGCCGAGCGATGCGGCTGCCCGTTCTTGCAACGACGACGACTTCCTCGGTGAAGCCAGGCTCCGCCGGTCCGGCAATGGCGCCGGGCGAGAGAAGCACCAGCGCCGCAAGCAAGGCACCGGCCCGCTCGAAATGGCATCGTTTCACGTCGTGTTCTCCGCTTGAAGGGCCTCGGAGGGAAGGCATTCTGCCATCGCGCCCGAAGGGCGCGCCCCTAGCGCCCAAGAAGCGCTTTCTTTTGAACTCCCCTGTGTGCTCGAACGACCTCGGTGGCCATGCACTTCCTCGACCACCAGGGTCGCCCCGACGACCGGTGGGGTACTCGTGCATTGCCCTTGTTCGGATAGCCCCGCCTATTGCTAGCCCGCATTTCTCACCAGGCCTCGTAGCGAGGGCGACGAGGCGCCGCTGTGGCTGCGGGCGCGGAGCGGAAGACGGCGAAGGCATAGCTGGGCACTACGTCGAGCCGGCTGGAGCGAGCACGCGCAGCCACAGCGAGAGCATCGTCGTCCGCAGTAGAGGGCTGGTGAGAAATGCGGGCTAGGAGAATGCGCCGTAGAACGCGTTTGCCACGGGCCTCTGGACGGAGGGCGTCCCGCCCTCCATCGTGCGGCAAGCATGTCAAGGAACAGAGGCTGGTTTGGTGGCTGTTCGGGGCTGGCGCTTTGTTGGCGTTGCCTGGAACGCTGCCTTGCGGAGGCGTTGGCCGGCTCCGCTCGTGCGCGCCTTCGGCACGCTTTGGAGGGCGGGACGCCCTCCGTCCAGAGAGGCCCTCGCGTGGCAGGGGCCTGTCGCTACGGTGTTTGTCGGCGGACGATTGTACGAAGAGGGCTCGCTAATGCCGGCTAGGAGGCTGCGTCGTAGAAACGGCGCAGCCTCCTAGCCGAAGTGGTGAGCGAATGCGAACCCGGAGGCCAGCAGTTCGCGCAGCGAACTGCCAACGCGCCCGTCAGGGCGCGCTAGCGCATCTAACGGGCGCATCGGCAGTTCGCTGGCGCGAACTGCTAGGATTCCGGCGATGGGGACACAACTCATCGTCGTGCGCCACGGCGAGACGATCTACAACACGCGCAACCTCTATCAGGGCCACAGTGACAGCCCCCTAACGGCCGACGGCGAAGCGCAGGCGCGGGCCTTGGCACCCCGCATTCGCGCGCTTTGCACCGCTCCGGCACTGTATTGCTCCGACCTCCTTCGCGCCCGGCGCACCGCCGAGTTGATCGCGACGGCGGGCCACCACGAAGTTACCGCCGAGCCGGGGTTGCGCGAGCGTGGCTATGGCGTTTTTGAAGGGCGAAGCAGGGACGAAGTGCAGCAGGCGATCCCCACCGAGGACATCGAATACGCGCCCCCGGGCGGAGAAAGCCAGCGGCAGTTGCACCACCGGGTGGTGGCGGCCTTCGATGCCATCGCGTCACGCCACCCTAGCGAGCGCGTCGTGGCTGTGAGCCACGGCGGCGTGCTGATCGCCTTTGCCAAGCATGTTCTGGGGTTGCCCCAGGGGGCGGCGCGACGCTTTCACATTCACAACACGAGCCTCAGCGTCTTCGAGCGCGACGATGCTGGCGAGTGGAGCGTGCGCACGCTCGGCGACCTCGCCCACCTTGAGGGCTAGGGGCCCCAGGCAGCCCGATGAACTGAACGAGCTTCGTCAGGGGCACCACAGAAGGAGCCCTTCACGACTCCCCTTGTCGCATCGCCCAAAGGCAACCCCGGCGCATGATCTCCTTCGCCTCCGGCACGTCGAAGTCCGAAGCGACGTGGCCCAGAGAGCTGTAGAAGACGCGGCCCTTGCCGTAGCGCTTCTTCCACGCCACGGGCATGGTCACGTCCTTCACCCAGTCGACCCCCCAGTGTTCGCCGCTGAAGGTGGTGGTGGCCAGCACCTCGTTGGAGGGATCGACGTGCATGAAATACTGCTCCGAGGTCATGGCGAAGTCGTCCATGCCGGCGACGATGGGATCGTCGCTCGTGATGTTGACGCGGTAGTCGATGATGCCGCCTGGGTGGCAGATGAACTGGCCGCCCACCATGAACTGGTATTCGACGTTGTTGCGGAACGAATCGCCCATGCCGCCGTGCCAGCCGGCACAGCCGGTGCCCTCGCGCACCGCCTTCAAGAGGCCAGCTTCCTGCTCGCGAGCGATCGTGGACATGGTCCAAACCGGCACCACGAGGTCTTGCTTCGCCATGAAGCTCTCGTCCGCGAGCGGCGCAAGGTCGTCGGAGACGGTCACCTCGTGTCCGTCCGCGCCCAGCGCGTCGGCGCAGATGGCGGCAGTCTGTTCCGGCTCGTGGCCGTTCCAGCCGCCCCAGGTGATGAAGACGTTGGCCATGTCGAGGCTCCTTTGCTTGGGTTGGCAGGTTCGATTGGCATTCAGTCGAGCACACCGCCCTCAAGCCCGGTGGGCAGGGGCGCGGGGCGTTCCGGCTGGCTCTCGACCGTGACGTGCTCGCCGCTCGTGGAGGAGGCGCCAAAGGCGTCCATGATCTCCAGCACATGCTGTGCGAGGTGGCCGTCGCAGCGGTGCGGGCGGCCGGTGCGGATGCCCTTGCACATGTCGGCGAGGCCGATGCTGCGCATGTTCTCGGTGTAGCCGTGGCTGAGGTCGCGCTCCTCCCACTCGCGTCCGTTCGAAATCCGCACCTTGCCGCCGAAGGTGTTGGGATCCGGCGCCGACATGCTCGCTTCGGTGCCATGCAGTTCGATGAAACGGCTCGAATGCAGCCAGACATCGAAGCTCATCACCACAGTGACCACGGCACCGGAGTGGAACTGAAGCGTGGCGGCGGCGTGGGTGTCCACCTCCACCTCGATGATCTCCCCGGCATAGGGCTCGGAGGTGATTTTGCGGGTGTCGAGGCCTCGGGTGGTGATGGCGGCCACACGGCGCACGGGGCCGAGTGCGTGGACGAGGGCGGTGAGGTAGTAGGGCCCCATGTCGTAGAGCGGGCCGCCGCCGCGGTGGTAGTAGAAGGCGGGGTTCGGATGCCACGTCTCCACACCGTGGCTCATCATGAAGGCGGTTCCGGCCACCGGCCGGCCAATGGCGCCGGCATCGATGAGACTGCGCACGGTCTGGTGGCCGCCGCCCAGGAAGGTGTCGGGGGCGCATCCGGTGCGGAGGCCCTTCTCGGCAGCGCGTTCGAGGACCAGGCGACCGTCTCGCGCGGCAAGGCCAAACGGCTTTTCGCTGTAGGCGTGCTTGCCGGCGTCGATGGTCGCGAGGTTGATCTCGCTGTGGACAGCGGGGATGGTGAGGTTCAACACTACCTCCACATCGTCGCTGGCGAGCAGTTCGTCCACGGAACGCGCCGGGATGCCGTACTTGCCTTCGGTTGCCTGGGACGCCTCGGGGTTGATATCGGCGCAGGCGACGAAATCGAGAATGTCAAACGTGGCGGCCGCACGCAGATACGCGGGACTGATGGTGCCGCAGCCGACAAGGCCAATGCGGACAGGTTCAATGGTCATAAAGGTTCCTCCCCGGCGGCGATTCTACCCGCCTGCTGGCGGGGGCGGTTGTTGCCGGGCTGGGAGTGCGCGGGTTTGGGTCGGCAGCCCTAAGGAACGGCGTCCTCGCGCTTTCTCGGTAGGCGATATGGCAGCGCCAAGTGCCTCACGTTGACTTGCACAGCGCGTGGCGTCTCTGGAGGGAGGAAAGGCTACAGGGCGTCCCGCCCTCCATCGCGCCCGCAAGGGGCGCGCATCCTTGGTGGTGCGACGAGTGTTCTGCGCGCCTTGCGGCGCGGTGGAGGGCGGGACGCCCTCCCATATGCGCTAACTTGTTTGGATCGATGGTTCCGGGAAGCGTTCGTCGATCTGCGGGGTCCGCTGGCGAGGCGGGTCGGCCAATCCCCTTGAGATGCGGTCCCAGTCGTCGATGGCCTGCTGCAGGGGGAGGTGCGGCTCGATGGCGCGGGCGATCTGGCCGTACATGAAGCGGAAGTCACGCCAGGGACTGCGACGGCGGGCTCTCCACGGTGCCTCCCCAGGGGGAAACGGAGCCGGCGTGGCGAACGAGCTTCTCCACCAACAGCGCCACGAGCAGCTTGCCGTGGAGCCAGGCGCGGGCGCTGTCGTCCTCGTGCTTGGGCAGGTGGCCGAGCTGCGCCAGCGACTTGAAGCGCCTGAAGACCAGTTCGACCTGCCAGCGGACGCGGTACCAGTCCAGCACGCTGCGGGCGTCGAAGGTCCCTTCGGGGAAGGTGGTGAACAGGATCACGTGGCGGGCGAACTCGAGGCTGGACGGCCGCACCTGCCGGCCCTGGCGCGCTGCGTGTTCCTTCGCCTTGCGCTGCGCGATGGCGGCGGCCTCCTCGGTCTTGCGGATCGCGCACACGCGACCCGGCACCGCGACGCCCCGACCGACCGCCACCGCCGGCCATGCCCGCGGGACGCACGCCTCGTCCAGCCCGGCGACCCGCTGCAGCAGGTCCAGCGCCTCCCCGTCCGGTGTCCGCAGCGGCAGCGAGCCGGTGTTCACGCGCACCGTGGCGTGGCCGCCCGACGACGCCACGTGGCCGAGACCCGCCGCCGTCGAGTAGCCCCGGTCCGCCAGCACCAGGTCGCCCCGGGCGATCGGAAAGTGCGCCAGCGTCTCGGCCACGCCCGAACCCTCGGTCGGCGTCAGCTTGTAGAAGTCGCAAGCCAGCGACGGAAGCCGCACGCTGTAGTGCAGGCGCCACAGCGAGCCCGTCCGCCCCGGCTCCTTCACCGTCGTCGCGTCGAACGCCCGGAACGGCAGCTCGCCAGACGCCGACACTCCGCCCTGCTCCCGGAACATCGCCGCGCACAGCTCCCGCAGCCACTCCGACGACTTCCGCAGCCGCTTCAGCAGCGCCACGTCCGAGAGCTCCGCAAGGTTCGCCTGCCGCGCCCGCACCACCGTCTCCCGCAGCGAATGACCCCGCGCCAGATGCAGCAGAAGCACCCGCAGCAGCGCCTCCGGAGACTTCGCCTTGCGCAGTCCCTTCAGCGCCCCCGTCTCCTGCGCCAGTTCCTCCCAGCCTTCCGGAAGGAACGACACCACCACCTTCCAGTCCTCGTCCACTCCGCACAAGCCCCCAGCCGAACCGACACCCCCACCTTACGGACAGCCGATGCGCAAAACAAGTTAGCGCATATGGGACGCCCTCCCGCCAGAGCACGACGCGCCACGGGCTGCGCAGTTCAGAACGAGGACGCCGCCGAGCGCCAGGTGGTGACTCGCTTTGACTCTTCCGGCTGCAGCGGATGGGTGCCGGAAACCAGGCGATCGTGTTCGACTGGGGCCTTCGGCAGCGCCTTGGAGGGAGGGCGTCCCGCCCTCCATCGCGCCCGCAAGGGCGCGCATCCTTGCTGGTGCGATGAGTGTTCTGCGCGCCTTGCGGCGCGGTGGAGGACGGGACGCCCTCCCGCCAGAGCACGACGCGCCACGGGCTGCGCAATTCAGAACGAGGACGCCGCCGAGCGCCAGGTGGTGACTCGCTTTGACTCTTCCGGCTGCAGCGGATGGGTGCCGGAAACCAGGCGATCGTGTTCGACTGGCCTTCGGCGGCGCCTCGGAGGGAGGGCGTCCCGCCAGAGCCAGCAGTTCTCATTTTGGCCGCCGGTTGCGGTGGGACGGGGGATGTCCGTTGCTGAAGGAGGCTTGACAGCATAGGGCGGGGCGCCTATGGTGCGGGCCATGGGACACCCGTGGTTTGGATCGAAGGCGACGTCGGGGCTGTGCCAGGCGCTGATTTCGCTGATGCCGCCGCACGCGGTGTACATCGAGACGCACCTTGGCGGCGGCGCGGTGATGAGGCGCAAGCCGGCGGCGCTGCGCAACATCGGGATCGACCTGGACGGCCGGGCGCTGTCGCGGTTCGAGTGCGGCCATCCGGTGGAGCTGGTGCACGGCGACTGCCACGCGTACCTGTCGGAGTTCGCGTTCGACGGTTCGGAGCTGGTCTACAGCGACCCGCCGTACCTGCGGAGCGCGCGCAAGTCGGCGCGCCGCTACCGGCACGACTACGAGGAGGCGGACCATGTCGCGCTGCTCGAACTGCTGCGCGGCCTGCCGTGCGCGGTGATGGTGTCGGGGTACCCGTCGGCGCTGTACGACGAGCTGCTGGGCGGCTGGCGCAGCGTGTCGCTGCAGGTGATGAACCGGGCGGGGGTGGTCACCGAGAAGGTGTGGTTCAACTTCGCGCCGGACCGGGTGCACTGGGCGTCGTGCGCGGGTCGGGACTTCACGCACCGGCAGACGGTCAGGCGCAAGGCGGCGAGCTGGGGCCGGCGCTACGCGGCGATGCCGCCGGCGGAGCGCCTGGCGGTGCTGGCGGCGATCATGGCGGAGGAGGCGCAGGCGCCGCCGTGAGGCACCTCGGGCGCCATCTCGACCGGCTGCGGGAGTGCTTCGCCGGGATGCCGGATCGGCGCCGGGGCCGCAACCGGCGCTACGCGATGGCCGACATCGGCATGGCGGCGCTGTCGGTGTTCCTCATGCAGTCGCCGTCGTTCCTGGCGCACCAGCGCGCGCTGGCCGAGGGTCGCGCGCGGCCCAACGCGCACACGCTGTTCGGGCTGGCCCGGATCCCGTGCGACAACCACATCCGGCAGCTCCTCGACGGCGTGCCGACGGCACACTTCGACGACGCGTTCCATGCGCTCGCCGGGGATCTCGACGCGCGCGGCGGCCTCGCGCCCATGCGCCGCCTCGGCGGCCGCGCGCTGGTCGCCCTGGACGGCACCGAGCACTTCCGCTCGCGCAAGCTCCGCTGCGACAGCTGCTCGACCCGCAGGCGCGCCGACGGCGGCACCGAGCACTTCCACCAGATGCTGGCCGCCCATGTCGTGGCGCCGGGCCGGGCGCTGTCGCTGCCGCTGCCGCCGGGGTTCGTGCGGCCCCAGGACGGCGCCGCCAGGCAGGACTGCGAACGGCAGGCCGTCAAGCGCTGGCTGGCGCGCCACGGCCCCCGCTGCGCCGCACTGCGCCCCGTCTACCTCGGCGACGACCTGTACGCCTGCCAGCCCGTCTGCCGGGCCATGATCGACGCCGGCGGCGACTTCCCGCTCACCGCCAAGCCGGCCAGCCACCGGACCCTCTGCGAGCATCTCGACGGCATCCGCCTGCCCACGCGTCGCCGCACCGCCGGCCGCGGCGCGAAGCGCCGCATCCACCGCTGCCGCTGGATGACGGACCTGCCCATCCGCGACGGCGACGACGCCCTGCGCGTCAACTGGCTGGAGATCGTCAGCGCGAAGCCCGACGGCGCCGTCACCTGCCGCAGCGCCTTCGTCACCAGCCTCGACGTCGACCGCGACAGCGTCGCCGAACTCGCCGACTGCGCCCGAGCCCGGTGGAAGATCGAGAACGAGACCTTCAACGTCCTCAAGCAGCACGGCTACCACCTCGAACACAACTTCGGCCACGGCAAGGACACCCTCGCCGCCGTGCTCGTCGTCCTCAACCTGCTCGCCTTCGCCCTGCACACCGCCTGCGAACTCGCCGAAGACCAGTGGCGGCGGGCACGGCAGCGCCTCGGCACCCGCGCGCGCCTGTTCGAGCACCTGCGCACCGTCACCGAATACCAGGTGTTCCCCTCCTGGGACGCACTCGTGGCACTCCTCGCCACCGGGGGCCCCGCCGCGCAGCCGCCCTGACGCCACCCCGGGCCTGCACCAACCGCCGAACCACAAACCCGCGAGAACGCCGGAAACCAATGAGTCAATCGCTAAAATGAGAACTGCTGGTGTCGGAATACCACCTGTGATAGCGGATGTAGGACGCCGTCTTCTTGAACGCCTGAACGAGGACATACTCCTCGCGCAGGAGATCCAAGCGCGGTTCAAGCTGCTCAACGAACACGTTGAGGGTTCCGCGCTAGTTCTTCGTCTTGTCCACCAGTTGGTTCTCGGCGATCCAGGGCATCATGGCGCGCAGGCGGCTGCCGACGTCTTCGATTTGGTGGCTGCTGCTCATTCGGCGCATGGCCTTGATGGTGGGGGCGCCGGCGCGGTTTTCGGTGACGAACTCGCGGGCGAAGGCGCCGGATTGGATTTCGGCGAGCATGCGCTTCATTTCGGCCTTGGTTTCGTCGGTGACGATGCGGGGGCCGCGGGTGAGGCCGCCGTACTCGGCGGTGTTGGAGACGGTGTACCACATGTTCGAGACGCCGCCCTCGTAGAAGAAGTCGACGATCAGCTTGAGTTCGTGCAGGCACTCGAAATAGGCCATTTCCGGGGCGTAGCCGGCTTCGACCAGGGTCTCGAAGCCAGCGGTGACGAGGGCCGCGGCACCGCCGCAGAGCACGGCCTGTTCGCCGAAGAGGTCCGTTTCCGTCTCTTCGCGGAAGCTCGTCTCGATGATGCCGGCGCGGCCGCCGCCGTTGGCGGAGGCGTAGGAGAGGGCGATCTCCTTGGCGTTGCCGCTGGCGTTCTGGCCGATGGCGATGAGGCTCGGAACGCCGCCGCCTTCGACGTAGGTGGAGCGAACCGTGTGGCCGGGGCCTTTTGGCGCGATCATGATGACGTCGAGGTCGGCACGCGGCTCGATGAGGCCAAAGTGGATGTTGAAGCCGTGGGCGAAGGCGATGGCTGCGTCCGGCTTGATGTTGGGTTCGATCTCCTCGGAATAGATCTGCTGCTGATGCTCGTCGGGCGTCAGGATCATCACGAGGTCGGCATCGGTCACCGCCTCCACCACCGGCTGCACGGTGAAGCCGGCGTTCTCGGCCTTGGGCCATGAGCCCGAGCCCGCGCGCAGGCCAATCTTGATGTTGGCGACGCCGGAGTCGCGCAAATTGTTGGCGTGGGCGTGCCCCTGGGAGCCATAGCCCACCACCACCACGTTCATCTTCTGGATGATCGAGAGGTCGGCATCCTTGTCGTAGTACACCTGCATGGTCGTTCCTCCGCTTGTCCTTTGCTGGCCCGATGTGCCCTAAAGCCCGAGTATCTTCTCGTTCCTGCCGATGCCGGAAACCCCCGATCGCACCACCTCGACGATGGCCGTTTTCGGCAGCGCGCGAATGAAGTTGTCGAGCTTGCCTGAAGTGCCCGTGAGCAGCACCGTGTAGAGGTTCTCTGCGACATCCACAATCTGCCCTCGAAAGATGTCGCAGGTGCGTTTCACCTCCGCCCGCATCACGCCTTCGGCGCGCACCTTGAGCAGCATCATCTCGCGTTCGACGTGCTCGCCGTCGGTCAAATCCACCACCCGCACCACCTCGATAAGGCGGTTCAGATGCTTGGTGATCTGCTCGATCTTGCTGTCGTCGCCGCTGGTGCAGAGGGTCAGGCGCGACAGCGTTGGATCCTCCGTGGGCGCGACGCTGAGCGACTCGATGTTGTAGTTGCGCTGGGCAAAGAGCCCCACGACGCGCGACAGCGCACCGGCCTCGTTCTCGATCAGCACTGCGATCAGGCGTCGCATCGTGGTGTGTCCAAACTACTGTTTGTCTGGTGCGGTCAGACGGCGCGATCGAGGATCATGTCCTTCATGGCACCGCCCTTGATTGCCATGGGATAGACATGCTCATCCGGATCGATGTGCGCATCCACGAACACGAGATCGCCCTTGTGCTTGTCGCCAAAGACATCTGCCATCACGGCATCGAGTTCTTCAAGATCGTGAACCCGATAGCCAACATGGCCAAACGACTGGGCGAGCTGGACGAAATCCGGCAAGGCATCGCGATAGGTGCTGTGCGAGTGGCGACCTCCGTATTGCATGTCCTGCCACTGCTTCACCATGCCGAGGGCCTTGTTGTTGAGATTGATGATTTTGATGGGCAGTGCATATTGCATGCAGGTGGATAGCTCCTGCATGTTCATCATGAAGCTGCCTTCGCCGGTGATGCAGGCGACCACCGCGTCGGGATGGGCGAACTGCACGCCCATCGCCGCCGGCAAGCCAAAGCCCATGGTGCCGAGGCCACCGCTGTTGATCCAACGCCGGGGCTGATCGAAGTGATAGTACTGCGCGGCAAACATCTGATGCTGCCCGACGTCGCTTGAGACATAGGCGTCGCCGCCCGTTGCCCGATACACCGCCTGCACCACCTGCTGCGGCAACAGCGAGCCGCCGGCACCGCCCCGATGGCGCTGGTCGTGGTCGAGACCGTGTTCGGCCCGCCAGCGATCGATGCGCTCCCACCATTCGGCCAGCGCGGCGCGATCTGGCCGCGAGGGGTCCCGCGCCATCTCCGCGTTGACGATGCGCTTGAGTTCCGGCAGCACCGAGTCCACGGGCCCGACGATGGGAATGTCGGCACGGACGATCTTCGAGATGCTCGCGGGATCGATGTCGATGTGGACGATCTTGGCGTCCGGCGAGAATTGCGCTGGATCGTTCGTCACCCGGTCGTCGAAGCGAGCGCCGACCGCGAAGATGAGGTCGGCGTGGTGCATGGCCATGTTGGCTTCATAGGTGCCGTGCATGCCCAACATGCCGAGAAAGTGCGGCTTCGAGCCCGGGTACGCGCCAAGTCCCATCAACGTGCTCGTGACCGGATAGCCAAGCATGTCGGCAATGCTGGTGAGAGTGCTGCCGGCGTTGCCTTGCACCAGACCGCCGCCGGTGTAAATGACGGGCCGCTTGGCTTCGAGCAGCGCCGCCGCAGCCTTGCGAATCTGGCCGCCGTGGCCGCGCGTCGTCGGGTTGTAGGAACGCAGTGTCACGGATTCCGGAAACTCGTACGGGAACAGTTGGGCCGGATCGGTGGTGTCCTTCGGCACGTCGATCACCACCGGCCCTGGGCGACCGGTGCTGGCGATGTAGAACGCCTCGGCGACGATACGCGGAATCTCGGATGCTTCCTTGACGAGGTAGCTGTGTTTCACGACCGGCCGCGAGACCCCGACCATGTCGGTTTCCTGAAACGCGTCCGTGCCAATGAACTCGTTCGCCACCTGCCCGGAAATCACCACCATCGGGATGGAGTCCATGTACGCGGTGGCGATGCCGGTGACGGCGTTGGTGGCGCCGGGCCCGGAAGTGACGAGCACCACCCCCGGCTTCCCGGTCGCACGGGCATACCCGTCCGCCATGTGCGTCGCCGCCTGCTCATGGCGCACCAGAATGTGCTCCACCCGCTGCTGCCGGAAGATGGCGTCGTAGATGTGGAGCGCCGCGCCGCCGGGATAGCCGAAGATGTACTCGACCCCAGCGTCCTGCAACGCCCGAATCAGCATGTCGCCGCCGGACAGATGTTCGGTTTGCTCGCTCACTCATCCGCTCGCCAAGGAAGCCCGCTCAGGGCCTCGGGAAAGAAAGGGGCGCGAATAATACCAAGGCAGCCGCCGGAGAGAACGCTTTCTTGTCCGGCCAGACGCTTGATAGTCCTGTGGCGGATCGACCGTGCCACTGTCGGTCCGTGCGGCGCCGGTCACGAAGGGTGCGTTGGTGAGGAACAATCCGAAAGACGAGCGTACCGCTGCTATCATGGCCTTCAACAAGGTTCAGGGTGCCCCCGGCCATGGTGGCGGAGTGCAACTGATCGCCGGATCGAAGGAGTTCGAGAGTCTCAGGCAGTTTGTGGCCCTGCTGGGGCAGCCAGGCACCGGTGGCCCCTCCATCACGCCGGCGAAACTCTTTGACGGTGTGCGGACCGAGCCGGCGCGCAGGGCCGCGCTGGTTTTCGCAGGGCGAAACCCGACACAGGCGGAGTACGACGCGATCAAGTCGGGGGGGGCTGGCAAGCCTCCGGGCGATCATTCGCGGCCTGATGCAAGGGCCCGAGTTCCACGAATTCCTGACGCGGGCGGCCAACGACAGGCTGCTGACCGACCGCGAGAGATGGGTAATTGGTCGCTTCTCGCCCTTGCCATTCGTCCAATACACAAATCAACGATATCAGCTTGCTTCGGAAGCGGGTGGCCAGAATGCACCCGAAGTGTGGAAGTGGGATAACGCTGTGCAGTGGGGCGCGCAACGCGCGCCGCTGGAGCTCATCGCTCATGTCGCCGAGACAGACCGGCCCTATACCGACATCCTGACGGCACCCTACATAATGGCCGACGTTCCATGCTGAAGGGTGCGTTTGCCGGTGCAGGACTCGCGGCGCTGGTCCTGCGTGCTCCGATCGTGGAGGCTGGCAACTATCGCGGCAAGCCTTTCGTTTTCGTCCAAGCGGATGGCGGTTGGGACCCCACGGTCTTCTGCGATCCAAAGGCCAATACGCCTGGTGAGCCGGTAATCAACCACTGGGCAGAGAACGGTGAAGTGCAGGCGGCTGGGAATATCGCCTTTGCACCGTTTGCAGACAACCGCTCCTTCTTTGAGAAGTATCACCGCCGGATGCTGGTCATCAACGGTGTGGACTTCCAGACCAATTCGCACACGGTGGGTATCATGCATGGCTGGAGCGGATGCAATGCTCGGGGTTTCCCCACGCTGACGGCGCTGCTGGCAGCGCATTTCGCGCCGGACGTTGCTGTGCCCTACCTCACCTTTGGTGGATTCGCGGACACGGGCGGCGTTACGCGCTACACGCGCATGCAAAACCCCAGGGCTTTGCGCAATATCGCGAAACCGGCCGAAAAGCCCGGCGGGCCCGGTTACACACCTTCGCCCTACATCGACGCCGCGTCATGGCGGGAACTCCGACGGCGTGCTCAAGACCGTGCGGAATGGCTCAAGCGCGCCGGCAACCTCATGCCCGGCGATGCGCTCCATCGGGAGTACTTCGCGGCGTCCCTCAACAGCGTCAGCGGATTGGCTGCATTTGCAGACGCAGTGCCCGCGGATGACCTGAAGGAGACCGAGCAGTTTCAAGGGGGAGACAATGTCACCTTCTGGAGCACTTTGCGCCGGGACGCCCAGCTCGCCGTGCTGGCGTTCCGCACCGGTGTTGCCGTCAGCGCCGACCTCTGGCTCGGCGGATTCGACACGCATGACAACAACGACCCGCAACAAGCAGCGCTCCTCACCAACCTCACCCGCGCCGTGGATTACCTCTGGGAGTACGCCGAGGAACAGGGCGTCGCAGACCGCTTGGTGGTGGTGATGGGGTCAGACTTCGGCCGCACCAACTTCTACAACGCCGAAGACGGCAAGGACCACTGGCCCATCGGCAGCTATATCATCATGGAAAAGAACCAGCCGTGGACGAACGGAGTGGTCGCTGCCTCCGACGATCTGCACTTCGCCCTGCCGGTGAACCCAAGCACCCTAGAGCGCGACGCAAACGGCACGGTCATCCAGCCGAAACACATGCTCCTGGGCGTCGGCCAGCCGCTCTCTGGCACGCTTGATCTTCGCCAGGATGTCTTCGCCCTTTGCGGTCCACCTGTAGGGTCGCGGATTCTCGTTGTGTTCCGCCAGGTGGCGCACGATCTCGCGCCGCAGCGCGGCGACGCTGGCGAAGCTGCCACTGCGGATGACTGCGGTCAGGTCGGCGAAGAAGCGTTCGACCAGGTTGAGCCACGATCCCGACGTCGGCGTGAAGTGCATTTCGAAGCGCGGGTGACGAGCGAGCCATGCCCGGACCTTGCCGTGCTTGTGCGTGGCGTAGTTGTCGGCAATGACGTGGATGGTCAGCCCGTCTGGGGTCTCCCGGTCGATCTGCTTGAGGAAGCGCAGCCACTCGACGTGTGTGTGCCTGGCCTCGAGACGCTGGATCAGCTTGCCGTCGAGATGGTTCATCGCCGCAAACAGCGTGATGGTGCCGTGTCGGACGTAGTCATGGGTCTCGGTGCGGATGTGGCCGGCGCCGAGCGGCAGCCCCGGCTGCGTGCGTTCGAGCGCCTGGATCTGCGTCTTCTCGTCGCAGCACAGCACGATGGATCGCTCCGGTGGATCGAGATGCAGCCCCACGACATCCCAGAACCTGGCCTCGAACTGCGGATCGTTCGACAGCTTGAACGTGCGCTTGAGGTGCGGCTTGAGGCCGTGTTCGCGCCAGATGCGACCCACGCTCGACGCCGAGATGCCGACCTCGGCCGCCGTGGTGCGCGTACTGCGCCGCCTCAGGCCCGACGCGTCCTGGCCGGCCTTGGCCACCACCTCCTCGACCACGGCCGGCGAAATGGACGCCTTGACGCCTCGCCCCGGACGGTCCGTCAGGCCGTCCAGCCCCAGCCGGTCGAACCGCTGCGACCACTTGTTGACCGACGTCGTCGACACGCCCACCGCCCGCGCCACGTCCGTCTGCTTCATCCCCTGGCCGCGCAGCAGCACGATGCGCGCCCGCAGGATGTCGCGCGCCGCGGTCGTCGACGCGCGGACGCGACGACTGAGCTCCGCTTCCTCTTCCGCCGTCAGTTCCAAGACCGATATGGGTCGTGCCATCGCGCTCGCCGCCCTGCACCCAACAGCGACTATGGCACGGGAAAACCATTAGCTCAACCTATTTGTGACGCATCACACTAGCGTGCCGCAGGGGCGCATTCCTGCGTGCCCAAAGGAAGGGAAGCCGCGCCTTGCGGCGCGCAGTCGAAGGCGGTGCTTCGTCAGCCCTTGCCGAAGTCGAACGTTGCGGTCACGTCAAGGGAGAATTCGTCCAGCAACGGCGATGTCGCCGTGTCGCCGCGGCGGAAAACGCCATGTTCCACGTACTCAGTTCCGGCAAGCACAAGCACGGTGATGGTTTCCGCGCGCGGATCCACGATCCAGTACTCCTTGATGCCGGCGGCGGCGTACTCGGCACGCTTGATCACGAGGTCACGGTTCGGATCGTCCTCGCTGACCACTTCCAGCGCCAAGTCGGCACCGAGCCAGTAGCGTGGTTGGTTGCGGGGATCCGAACGGTCGAGAAGCGCTGCCATGTCCGGTTCGCGGAATCTGCCCTCCTCGATTCGCACCCGCACGCCCGCGAACAGCGCGAACCCGCCGAGCGGTTCGAGATGGGCGGCGAACAGCCGCCAGAGGAAAGCTAGTACGGCCTGGTGCGATACTGTGGGCAAGGGCAGCTCCTCGACGCAGCCATCGGTGAACTCGACAAGACGACGGGTGCGATCCGTCAGCCAGAGATACTGTTCCTCATCCCAGCAGCCTTGCGGCGGCAAAGTGCCGCAGACAAGGGCGTTGAGTGCCTCTTGGGAAGTTGCCGCTTGCGTCATCGTTGCACGCACTGCCGTCGAAAACCACCACAGTCTAGCCCAGATTAATCATGAGCAGTCCGGGTGTATGGGTTCAGGCAAGGCCATCTCAAAGTCGCATGGCTGGTGCCCTTGGGATGGGCGGAATGCCGCAGTGTTTTTTCTGGCCAGGCGCGTGCGGGAGTCAGGCTGTCTGGCGGCGTTTCGATGCGTTTGCCTGGTTGCGCACCGCTTTCGGGGCGGGTTTTGCCGCTGTCAGGCGTCGTGTCGCAACGCCTGATGGCCTTGCGGCTCGGTTCAGTGAGCGGAGAGCACCTCGCGCAGCGCCTCCCGCTCGCGGGCGGCGTAGTGGCGGTGGGCCTGAGGCTGGCCGTCGAAGCGCCCGCGCAGGCGCACGATGGAGATGGCGGCGTTGGAGAGGCAGGCGAGGTTGCGGGGCAGCCGTCCGCAGCGGATCCGGGAGCGGTCCTCGTCGCAGGCGACGTCACGGACGTAGTGAAGGCGCGTTTCGATCTCCCAGTGGCCGCGGTTGAGGGCGAGCACTTCGGCGGGGCCGGCCCGCTCGGGCGGCAGCGAGGTGAGGCCGCAGGCGGTCTCCCCGCCTGTCCTGCCGGACTTGAGGACGGTGCGGCGGCGGGTGATGCGGAACGCCTGGCGGCGTCCCGGCAGGGCAGCCGTGCCGGGGTCGCAGCCGTCGAGCGGGACGAGGGCGCAGTCACGCTCGTCGATGCGCCCGTGTCCCTTGTCGATCGTCCGGCAGGTCGGCGCGCCGTCAAAGGCCCTGTCGAACGCCTTGAGGTCGCCGAGCAGTTCCGGTCGGTTGCCCTTGACGGGCATGACGTAGTCGCCGCCGCCGTCGAGGATCCGCCGCGCGGTCTTCGGGCAGCTGTGCAGCGCGTCGAGCGTCAGCACCCGCCCCGCCACGTCGAGCTCCCCGATCAGGCGGCGGGCGCCGAGCATCTCCCCGCCCGCGCTGTCCGAAGCGGTCTGGCCGAGGACGAGTCCCGACCCGTGCGCCACGGCGGCCACCAGCATGCGCCCGTCGTCCGGCCCGCCGGGCCGGTTCAGCGGCGCGGACTTGCCGTCGAGCGCCAGCGCTCCGGCGGGAGCCTGCCGAGCCGCCGCGAAGCCGCGCACGGCCCGGTCGAGCGCGTCGGGGTTCAATGCCGAGAGCAGGCGGTGCATGGTCGCCCGGGAGGGCGCCGAGAGCCGCCCCGTCGACGGGCTTCGGAACGCCCGCACCGCCGCCAGCTGGCGCTGGTCGAGCCGCTGGCCGAACTCCGCAATGGCCGTCGGCCCCTGCGCGCCCGCCAGCTTCGCCGCCGCCGCGATCGCGAGCGCCGTTCCCAGCGAGTGCCGCACGCCGCGCGCCTTGCGGAACTCCGGCACCCGCCGCAGATGGTCGAACAGGCTGCGCAGCCGTCCGGGCGGCGGCAGCTCCGGATCCCCGCGCCCCACCCCCCAGAACGCCGGCTCGTCAAGCCCCGAGAGGCCCGCCCTCGCGTTCGGCGTCAGCGGGCACACCAGCACCTCCTTCGGGCGGCCGTGCTCCGTCCAGCCGCCGCGGGCGCGGGCGTAGCCCCGAGTGCGCCCCACCGGCGTCCAGCCCGCCCCGAGGTAGCAGCTTCCCCTGAAACGCTCCGGGTCCACGAAGGTCTCCGCCAAAAGCACGGGGTGGCCGAAGCGCGCCTCCATGTCCGCCGACAGGCGGCGCACCGACAGTGACAGCGCCCGCGAGGCCAGGTTCGGAACGCGGCCCCGCGGCAGGACCAGGAAGCGGCAGTTGTTCGCCACCAGCGGCAGGCGACGCCACTGCTGCTCCCGCGCCCAGCCTATCCACCGGTCGCGAACCCCCACCTTGAAGGCCCCCGCGCACCACCCCAGAAGCGCAAGCCACTCCCCGTCCGGTCCCGCCGCGACATGCCGAAGGCCGCCGCCGAACATGCCGCGGAACCCCAGGTAGTGCCTTTCGTCCATCACCCGGTCCCACTCCGAGCGATCGGCCCCGTCGCCAACCGGACGAACCGTCACTTCCGACAGCGGAAAACCCAGCGCCAACGCCGCGTCGTCCATCGTCGCCGCTCCGCACCAACACGGCACCCACCATGCCTCAAACCGGGCGAAATGTCCAGATCCCGGATTTCCCACGTCCAAGCAATGCGTTGCAGTCAACTTTGAGATGGCCTTGATGGGTTCAGGACACTCCAGATCGCGAGCAACGCGCGGGCACGCAGGCCATGCGGATCTACGAGCGCTTGCTCATCGACCTTTCCTGGACGCCCTCCTGCAGTCCTCGCTCCAATGCCCGATAGCGGTTTAGCGGGTTTGGTCTGCTGGGGCGGCAGGGAGGTGGATGTTGTTGTCGAGGAGCAGGTTGCCGCCGGCACTACGGATGCGGATGGCGTGTATCTCACGGGGTTGCATGGGCACTCGTACTGCCCATGTGGCGGCCAAGTGCGCGCTGGCGCTGCCGACATCAGTGGTCGTGATTTGTTGGCGGTGCATCTCAATGCCGGAGTCGTCATGGAGCGTGAGGGTGAAATCGCCGCGTGCGTCCGTTCGGGGCGGCAGGTCGCTCGTGCCGGAGGCGAACAGGGACCAAAAGCCGTGCCTGTCCACGGAGCCCGACAGAGTCAGGCTGCGTGTCTCGTTGTCGCCGCTGCGATCGGTGGCGGCGCCCATCTGGTCGCCCCATGCCATGGCCTGCCGATAGCTGCGGATCGAAATGTGCCGCGGGGAGCATCCCGACATCAGGTCGTAGTAGCCATCGGCGGCGGTGATGAATCGCTCTTCCAAAAAGGACCAACTCCCCTCGGGGCCAATCGCCTCACGGTCTAAGCTCTGGCAAGTCTGTTCCGCTGCCCCCATTGCCGCGCCGAGTCCGACTGCCACCAGCTGCGACGCACCGTCCTCGCCCAGCACGAGCTGTACGGTTCCGCCATGACGGTGATCGGTCAGGTCGGGTTGCCAGCCAGGTGGCGGCTGTGCGATGCCGATGGTGAACTCGTCTGCCGCGCCTTCGCGATTGGCAAGTTCCACCAAACTCTCGAAGAGTCGGCGCGACTGAAGCCACTTCTGGTTCCGTTCCTGTGTGGAAGGCTCGTAGGTGAACGGGGCGCTGACGCGCGCCGTCACCCTCGCGATCGGTAACAGGCTGCGCGCGTCTCTCAGCAAGGCATCGGCATCCACCTCCGGCGTCGTGTCCACAATCTGAACGGGCACGAACACCGGCTTGAACACCGGCAATGTCCGTAACGTCAAGGCACTGAAGTTCAATCGCGGTGTCGCGATGACATCGGCGTCCAGGTGCGCGTTCGGGTTGGCCATTATGTCAAGACCGTTTCCTTGCGCGAACTGCGCGCCTTGCAGGGGCATGGTGTAGCTCGACA
Organism: Pseudomonadales bacterium; assembly: GCA_965116935.1. Classification (GTDB taxonomy): domain Bacteria; phylum Pseudomonadota; class Gammaproteobacteria; order Pseudomonadales; family Azotimanducaceae; genus VXYL01. The sequence continues at coordinate 150,941 of OZ220737.1, forward strand.
CCCACTTTCTGCCGTGTCGCACGGAGCCGGCGTGTTCGGCATCCAAGGGCGCCGCGTCACCCGCGACGTGTATGCCGGCAGCGAGCGGCGGTGAAGCCGCAGTCTCGTGCTCGACATGCACCCGCACGACGCTTTGGCGGTTTGCGATGGCGTCCACGCGGCCGCCGGCGGCGTCTAGGGAGAAACGGCCCGCGAGTGGGCCCTGGAAGACTTCCACTTCCCGCACCCGGATCACGCCCTCCCGGCACAACACATCCCAGGCAACCCGCATCCTCGTGTCCTTCACCGAAATCGTTAGCCGGATGCTGGCGGTACCCGCAGCCTTGCAGGGCATCCGCAGATTGTTCGTGATGCTCTGACCGAGTCGCACCCGGCCACTGGCACGACCGACGAGCACATCCGGGTGACTTGCCGCCACGGTGTAGTCCATGCGCGGCTGTCGCGACCACGTGGATGCGGGCTCCCAGGTGAGGCTTGCCCTGACGGCCCGAGACGGTGAACCGACCCCGGCCTCCGGGGCTGCGCGAACCTGCACCTGAACGGCAGTGGTCGAGATGTCGGCTGTGGCGCCGCTTACCCGTTGTGTGCTCCGGTCGCCGATGGCGCTGTGGGAAAGCGATGCCGGGTTGCCGGCCAGGTCCGTGATCTCGCCGCCTTCGAGCCGCAGGGCGTTGGCGGGAATCGCCAGCCCGTTTGAGTCCGCGTCGGCGCGGGAAACGACGTAGGTGAAGCGCAATCCGTCGCTGCCGGAGTTGCCTTCGAGTGTCGCCAGACGGGTTTCATCGCCAAGGGTGAAAGCAAGCTGCTCCGATCCCGTGGCAACCACCGGCTCGCTAAACCTCACTACCAGAGCAACGACCGCACCGGCACCGTACGTGCCGTTCGCCGCTGGGGTTGAGGCAATGCTCACGCCTTCGATGCGGGGTGCCCTGGTGTCGACGCTGAAGGGCTCGATCGTTTCCGCGTAGGCAGAGAGATCCCCGCTGACGGTATTGCCTTCGTCGTCCTTGATGGAGATGGCGAGCAGGCGGAATGCTCCTCTTGCCAACTCCAGGTCCGTCACATTCTCGCCGGCGGCAATGGTGCGACTGCAAACGAAATGGCGGTGGTGCCCGTTCCGTGGCGAGCAGGGCAGTTCGCGGACCCCGACCTTCAGTCTGGCTGCGCCGCCTACGTTCACCGGTTCCGGGAAGACGACATGAAAAGCGAGGGTCTGCCCCAAGCCGAAGCCGGTGCCGCCGTGCGACGGGGGTTCGAGGACCACACCGTGGAAGCTCGAGCCGATGCGGGGGCGCCCCGAAGGGGGCAGCGCAACGGAATCAACGGCGACTGTGCGCCCCCTTGCATCGAGGATCGACACGTTCGCCCAGCCCTCGGGCGGCAGTCGGAAGCCAACCAAGTCGAAATCGTCGTCGGCAACGCCCGGTGAATCGTAGTCGATGTGCCACAGGCTCCTATCCTTGTCCACGAAGGAGTGTCGTGGCTCGCGGAAGCGAGAAACGCGGCGCTTGCCAGCCAATACAAACTCTGGCGTTCCTCGCACCTCAACCATGCCGTCGAAGGTCAGCCGGCCGCCGCCGAAAACCAACCTGGACCCCACTTGGCGGGGGCGGGCCGCCGCCACCTGCGTTCCATCGACCTTGTGGTCCGCATCCATGAACGGCGGGAACTCCATCGACTCGCCTTCGATGAGATTGCCGGCTGCGTCTTGAACCGGCCCCACGGCTATCGCGCCGGTGAGGGAGACGCCGTCGGGGTCCACATCGGCCTCAGTTACCAGATGCGTGAAGGTCGCCGAAGTCGCCCCGCTGCCGATCCAGGTCCCCAGCGTTTTCGTGCCGGTGTCGAGCACGAGCTCCATCGTTGCCCAACTGCCTCGGGGCATCTGCAGCGCTTCCGTGAACAGGACACGCACGGCAAGCGCCTCGCCGCGACCATACGTGGCGCCCAAAGGCCTCGACGCAATGGTGGCGGAATGCACGGCGGGCGCCGTCGTGTCCGGCTGGCTGCCGTCCATCGGGGCGTCGTGCCACTGATTGGCCTGGCTGTATTCCGTGCTCGCCGCGTTGCCGGCACGGTCCTGAATGGACGGCCATTGCTCTGCGAGTCTCACGGGTCGAGCAAGTGGGCCCGCGCCAAAGAAGATCCTTCCGGTTTCGTCTTGCGCCAACACGTTGAAGCGAAACAGGATGGAACGCTGCCGGCTCTCGGCCGCTATCGCCGCCCTCTCCCCGCCGCCGCCCATCTGGCTGCTTTCCACTTGCGGCAATCCGCCGATGGGCAGGCTGGCACGGCCCGTCAGGTACACCTCTTCGTCAAAGGTCACCTCGATCTCGACCATGTCGCCTTCGCGGTACACGCTGCCGGACGGCGGCGTCGAAACCACACTGAGGCCAACGACTTGCGGGCCGACGGCGTCCACGCGATGGCGCCGTTGCCGGCCGGGTGCCGAGTAGTCCGTCTGCGCGACGTTGCCGTCGGCGTCCCGGATGCCGGCGCCGCCGGCAAGGCCGCTTTCCGGCAGCACGACGCCGCCGGCGGCAAGGTCGCCCTGCCAGATCCTCGTTGTGAAGGTGAGTCTGTTGCTGCCGCTGCCGTCGCGATAGGGTGCCTCTCGAGACTCGTTGCCGACTTCGATTGCGAGCGTGGGCAAGCCTTCGACGAATACCTGCTCGTCGAACTCCACCGTGGCCTCGATCACGTCGCCGCTGCTGTACGTATCGTCCACACCGGGATTCGAGGTGATCGAGACGGACACAATGGTCGGCGGCCAGGCGCCACCCCCGTCCACCCTGTGTTCGGCCGCATTGGCCACAGTGTGGCCGCGCAGAGAGAGGGCAGCGCCGTCCCCGTCCGGCGCATCGATGCGGCCCCCGGCGAGCTTGATCGCGCCAGCCCTGATGCTGATCCCGTCCGGATCGTTGTCCGCGCCACGCACCGTGTAGCCGAAGTGCAGACGACTGCCGCCGTGCATCCACATGCGCGCTCGGCGCGTGCTGCCGCCGACGTCGATCTCCAGCACGGGCGTGCCGGTAACCTCCACCACCGCATCGAACTGCACGGTGACGCTGATGCGGTCGCCGGCGGAGTACGTGTTGTCGAGCCCAGACGTTGAGCCGATTGTGACCCGTCGGACGTCAGTAGCCTCGGTTGCCGCTGCGGAGAACACCAGTGCCAAGCTGGTCAGTCTGAAAAGCCAAGCACGCGAAGACCGGCGGCGTCTGTCCGGTCCGCTTCCAGCCCAGCCCTGGCGACCGGCAAGGGCAATCGTTTCGTCAATCATCCAATACATCCTGCCGAAGGATCGCGGAAGTATAGTAGCCAGACCCGCGCTTGACGCCGGCGACGCAGACCGAGGAAGACCATGTGATCTGTCAGGCAAAGTAGGCACGTTGTGCGGCTAGCCAACACGGGAAGCGCGCGAGAACTATGGTCGAAAGTGGTGTATCGATGAGTAGAGTAATTTGCGACAAACCCGGTTGGTCTTCGGTCACAGTGGCACCACGACTGTAGGCCGGACGGGATCTCGGCGCGGTCCGAGGATGTCTTGGAGCAGGATAGGAGTAGCTCGTGGGATGGAGATGCACAACGCGCTCGCAACACCGTCACTCGCGTAGGTGGACCGCAGTTGGCGCAATGCTAGTAGCGACGACGCTGGCCCAGGGATCCGGGACGTGGGGCACCGAGATTGAGGCCGACGAGGAGGTGGTGGTCGAGGCACCACCACTCGAGATGGATCCGGAGGCGATCGCGAATCGGATGTTGGACACGCACCTCTCGAACGATCGAGGTCGTAGCCTGTATCTACAGCATCGTTACGCGGAGGCGGTTCCTCATCTGCTGGCGGCCGCCAAGCGAGGATTCAAGATGTCTCAGGCGCGGCTTGGGGAGATATACGTCCTCGGCCTCGACGGAGTGCCGCAGGATGTCACTACCGGAATGGGCTGGCTCGGCGTTGCCTCGTCCGGAACCACGATGCCGTCGATTCGTGGCCGCTTCAACGAACTCCGCTCGCACGTGCCGCCCGCACTCCAGCCGCGTCTAGACGAAATCATCGCGGCGTTCACGGCGAAGTACGGTAGCGACGCGACGGGTGTGACCTGTACCCGTGACAAGGTGCTTGGGACACACGCAACAAAGCTCGATTGCTTCTTCGGCGATGAATGGAAGTACGTCCAGTATTTTGGTGTCGACGCTGCTGAGGCGCTTGAGGGTCTCGTGGGAGTGCGTTAACTCTCGGGCAGCCAGACAACAGTTGCCATGCGGCCACGGTCGCTTCGCTTGCGGTGGGAGTAGAAGCCGGCATCGTGGGCGGTGCAGACGGCGGCGGAGGCAATGTTGCGGACTCCGGCGGCCCCAAGGCGGTGCAAGACTAGGGTGCGGAGGTCCATCCACCAATGGTCCGCGTCTCGGCCGTTGGTCAGGACGGCGGCGCGTTCCTCCTCCGAGAGTTGGTCCCTCACGGGCGCGTCCACTTCGTAGCAGTTGGGGCAGATGGTCGGGCCGATCCATGCGAAGACTCGGTCGGGAGGGGTTGCGAGGGTCGCGAGGGTGTTTTCAATGATGCCTGCCACGGTGCCGCGCCAGCCGCAGTGGGCAGCGGCAATGGCGTCTGAACCCTCGCGCTTGGCGAGTAGCACGAGCGGGGCACAGTCGGCGGTGCGGATGGCAAGGCCAAGGCCCGTTTCGCACGTGTACGCTGCATCGGCGACCGCGACGGATTGTGCGGTCTCGGTCGATGCCTCGATCACGTCCGTCCCATGCACTTGGTCCAACCACTGAACGGCGCGAACGCCGGCGCGTTTCTGCAATAGCTCGCGGCAACGCGTCGCACTGGCCGGATCGTCGCGTTGCAGCGCTGAACTGAAGTTGAGCGGGCACATGGTGGTGAATGCGGACATGCGCGCCTCGGTTCCTGGCGATGCCGGCGGCTGTGATGCAATTGCTGATCCACTCTTCGCGCGCGCTGGCTGCGCCACGAGAACTGGCATCCGATCGCTCGCCATCACGGCGTTGCCTCTCGCAGCGTCGCCACAAGCTCGCCCATGTCCTGCGGCAGCGGCGAGTCAAATCTCACCCTCTCGCCGCTGTCGGAGTGGGCGAAGGCTAGGTGGTGGGCGTGCAGGGCCTGCCTTGGAAAGGCCCGAATGCGTCTGGCGTGATCCGGCGCAATCCCGGGAGGCACACGACCATCGGCGCCGTAGCGCCCGTCTCCGACAAGCGGGTGACCGATGGCGGCAAGGTGCACGCGAATCTGATGTGTGCGCCCGGATTCCAGCCGGGCCTCCACGAGCGAATGCTGGGCGAATCTCTCGCGGACGCGAACGTGGGTGACGGCGGGGCGCCCGTCATCGCGCACTGCCTGTCGCGTCCTTTGCCGCGGATGTCGACCGATGGGTGCATCGATGGTGCGGTCTTCATCTACGGCACCCTCCACCACCGCCACATAGCGCCGTTCGACGCGCCGCTCACGCATCGCCCGCCCCAGTCGAAGCAGGCTTTCGGCATTCGCGGCTACCACCAGCAGGCCGCTGGTGTCCTTGTCGAGCCGATGCACAAGACCAGCCCGGGGCAGGACGGCAAGGTTCGCGAAGCGGTGCAGCAGGCCGTTCACCAGCGTGCCCCGGCGCTGTCCGGCGCCTGGGTGGACGACGAGACCAGCCGGCTTGTCCACGACGATGACCGCGCCGTCCTCATGCACAACCTCGAATGCGAGCTCTTCGGCAGTGTCCCAGTCGAAGCGCGGGGGCCGCTCGATGCACCCTCGCATCCGCTCGCCTCCGGCGACAGGCGCGCTGGCCTTGACGGCGCGTCCGTCGAGCGTCAACTGCCCGGCGCGAATCCAGCCAGTGAGTTCGGAACGCGAAATGGCGGTGAACAACCGCGCCGCAGCACGGTCGAACCTCTCACCGGCGAGGTCCGACGGCACCACGCAGTCGATCTCTACGCGGTCGCGAGGCGTGTCGTGGCCAGGCGCCCTTGCTGCCGGTTCGGGGTGATCCGTCAATGGCTTGGTCCTTCGAACATCGCGGCCTGTGACGGGTAGAATAGTGCGGAAGCGGAACGCCGAGCGAAGGGAGCTTAAAGCCAATGCAACAGGCGCAAACGCGAACGACGAGGCTCGTGCCTCTGCTGGTCGCACCATTGCTGCTCGCGGGCTGCACCCTGTTTGGCACCGAGGAAGACACCGAGGCGCTAGACGCCACCTCCACCCGCCAGATGCTCTACGAGGCAGCCCAGCGCAGCCTGCGCACCGGCAACTTCTCGGACAGCGTCACGCGCCTGCAACGCCTCGAGGCGCGCTATCCATTCGGGCCTTACGCCGAGCAGGCGCAGCTCGAGCTCATCTACGCCAACTACATGGCCTGGGACATCGAGGCGGCGCGCAACGCGGCCGATCGTTTCATCCGCCTGCATCCGCAGCATCCGAACGTGGACTATGCGTACTACATGCGAGGGTTGGCCGCCACGGCGCGCTCGCGCGGGGTGCTGAACCGCCTCTTCGCCATCGACGAATCAAAGCGGGATGTCACCACGGCGCGCAAGGCGTTCAATGACTTCGACGAGTTCCTGAAGCTGTTCCCGTCGAGCGAGTACGCCCGCGACGCCCGCCAGCGCATGATCCATCTGCGCAACGTGCTGGCGCAGTCGGAGGTGCACGTGGCGACCTGGTACATGAGCCGGGGGGCCTATGTGGCAGCGGCCAACCGCGCCCGCTACGCCATCGAGAACTACTCGCAGACGCCGGCAGCGCCGGATGCCCTGGCGATCCTCGTGGAGTCGAGCTGGAAGCTCGGCCTCACCGAAACCGCCAACGACACCCTTCGCGTCCTCGCCCTCAACTATCCGGAGTACCGGGGCTTCGACGAAAGCGGCAACCTGGTGCTGGCCGCCGCCATTCAGAACCGCGACCGCTCGTGGATGAACATGGTCACGTTTGGCTTGCTGGATCGCCCCGAGACCCCACCACCCCTGCGCATCCGCCAACCGGAGCAAGTTTCCGCAGTATCGGCCGCCGCCACTCCCACCGACACCTGACCTACGCCGAGGCAACTGGCACGCGGTTGACCGTTGGCTTGGTACCCGCCGACGCCTGAGGCCGAAGCGCAATGGAACCAGCACCCTACTGCATCTGCACCGACATCACCGAGCGGGCCCTCGAGGCTGCCATGGAGCACGCGGAGGCGTTCGCACGGGGCGTCTATCGGGACACGCATCCGTGGCTGGTGGCCTCGGAACTGCTTGAGCGCTGCATCGCCGCCGGTCAGTCGCTGCCGCTCGTCTTCGCCTCCGGGCAGCCGATGGAGTTCACGCACTGGGCGCTCATCACCGACATCGATGTGCAGGAGTTCCACCACGAGACCCGCTGCGAGTTCACCGGCCTAACTGCCGTGAACCCCATCTTCCGCAGCCTCGACAGCATCGCCCTCTACCCCGGCGCGGAACAGCTTCACCGCGAGGCCGTGGAGCCGGTGACCATCCACCGCCACTACCTGGACGAGCACCTCATCCACCCATACGCCATCGCCGAAACACCAGCGTTCGTGCGGGCGGGCGGAAACGAGTGAACCTCGACGGTTTGCTTCGGTGAACTCGTTGCCATCGTGGGCAGGACCTGACCCCATCGTCTTGCCGGACTCGGTAGGGCCTAGACTTCCGGTTGCGCCATTCGGCCCAAGGGACGGAAACGGGCAGTCGTAGCGTTACGCGCTGCCTCGACGCGCAACTCCTCAACTACCTCTAGGGTGGCGTCGACAACTGCGATGACGACGTGACGGGAGTGCTCTGACCCATCCGCGCTGTCCACGAAGCCTTGCCGGACGTATCATTGGCTAAACGCCGTGGCAACTGCCAAATTGGATGCCTTACGCCGGACGGACGACGCCACATGGACGAACCCCTCAAACCCTCCGGGCGGTCGAGCCGCGACGCCAACGAGGAGGCCATTGCCTCAGCCTTCGACGCGCCTCTCCCCAGAGATCGACCCAGATACACGCCGTGGGAACTGTGGGAGCGTCGCACAGCTCACGCGGACTGGCGCGACTTTGTCGAATCGAGCTCTGAGGACGAAACGACTGCGGTGCCGCAGCATGGCCGTAATCCAAGTCCATCGAGTCTCCCTTGACGCCAACCGGCTTTGCCGGGGAACGCAAAGGCGTTTCTTCAGCGGCTTCATGGAGTCGCTGCGGGCCGAGGTACACATTGCACCCACTGCCGCAGACGAGGTCGTCCGGCAAGTTCGAGTCGCCGAAGACGACCATTGGAGCGAGCAACTCGACCGCCGCGAGCGGCAAGGCATCCGCATGGACGGGGACCAGCGCGGGCGGGTCCAACTCGCCGTGCAACGCGAAGCCGAGGCGTGGGCGCAGGAAATGCTCTCGCCAAACACCCACCACGGCTGGCGTGTGCATCAGTTCTCACCCGGGCAACTCGTAGAGGTTAGCGCCATACGACGGAGCATTCCCGATGCCTGCTTCAAGCGTCGCCACACCGACGCATCCATGCGCGACGCGCTCATCATTGCCGAGTCAGCCGCCGCCGGCTTCGCCACGATCGTCACCGAAAACGTCAACTCCATCGTCCACGCACGCTTGAACTATTGGTTGCGCGAAAGGCTCTCCAGCACCGAACCATCGGCCGCGAGCCCGGGACCGTTCACAGTGGTCGCCAGCGACGATTTCGTTCAGGCTTGGATCGAGGACCAATCGGATTTCGATGCCGCGTGCCGCCATGTGGCGGACGTGGTTGCCGGTGTGAGTTTGCCGACGCGCAGCCGTGGCCTCGACGCGGACAACCGTGCCGTCATGGGATTCATCCAGAACATGGCTCGCCCTGGCGCCGAAATGCGACGTACCGCCCAGCTTGTCTTGGCAGAGTTTCGGTCTGAGTTTGAGTTGGCGGACCGCTACCGCGACATCAGGCGGAACCTTCCCTCGCTGACCCGCAAGATCGAGGATGATCGGATGGCAAGGATCCGCGCCGCGGCAGTCGAAGAGGGCTGGCAGGCACTGACGAACTGAAGTCGTAGATCACCCTACCGACTGCGGACCCATCATAGAAGGGCCGTTCCCGACACGCACCGGGAAACGCGTACCATGCCCGCCTTCGCTTTGGGAGGGCTCGGCATGGCGGAAGGGGACGGCACGGCGGGTTGGCGGCCAGAGGTGGCGCAGATCGACTTGCGGCGCAAGTTGCGCTCGCGCATGGGCGGCGCCGAAGGCATCGAGCGCCAGCACCGGCGCGGCAAGCTCACGGTGCGGGAGCGGATTGACGGGCTGGTCGATCCGGACAGCTTCCGCGAGTTCCACTCCCTGGCCGGCGAGGGCACTTACGAAAACAACGCCCTGAAGTCCTTCACGCCACGGGGCTCCGTCGAGGGGATGGTGCGCTTGGGCGGGCGCCAGGCGGTGCTCTCCGCCGGCGATTTCACCGTGCGCGGCGGCTCCGGTGGCAGCGGCGGCGGACTTGGCAACGAACTCGCCTCCAACCAACGCGCCCGGGAGTGGAAGCTGCCCTACGTGCGCCTGCTCGACGCCGCCGGCGGCAGCGTGAAGAGCTTCGAGGACATCGGTCGCACCTACCTGCCGGACGGCAACGGCTGGACGCAGATCGACGTGGACCTGCTCTCCAAGGTGCCCGTGGTTTCCGCCGTGATGGGCTCCGTGGCGGGGCTGCCCGCCATCAACGCCTGCCTCGCCCACTTCAACGTGATGGTGAAGGACACGAGCCAGCTCTTCCCCGGTGGCCCGCCGGTGGTGAAGGCGGCCCTCGGCTACGACATCAGCAAGGAAGACCTCGGCGGCCCCCACATCCACACGCGCATCAGCGGCAGCGTGGACAACCTCGCGAACACCGAGGCGGAATCCTTCGACATGATCCGGCGCTTCCTCGGCTATTTGCCGGCCAACGTCTGGGAGATGGCGCCGCGCGGCGCCATCGACGACGATCCCGAACGCCGGGAGGAAGCGCTCGTGGACTTGATGCCGCGAGACCGACGCAAGATCTACAAGGTCCACTCCTTGATCGAGGCCGTGGTGGACACCGGCTCGTTCTTCGAGATTGCACCGCGCCACGGCCGCGCACGGGTCACCGGCCTCGCCAGGCTCGGCGGCTATCCGGTGGGCATCATGGCCAACAACCCCCGCCATTACGGCGGCTCCACGGACGTGGCGGCCGGCGGCAAGGTGATGCGCCTGCTGCAACTGTGCGACATCTTCCACCTGCCCATCGTCAGCCTCGCCGACGAACCCGGCTTCATGGTGGGGCTTGAATCCGAGAAGCAGGGCATCGAGCGAGCCGGCGCGCAGCTCGTGGCGGTGACCTGCCAATCCCGAATGCCGTGGATCACCATCGTCATCGGTCGCCTGTTCGGCGTCGCCGGCCAATGCCACCACCGCCCCACCGGCATGTTCCGTCGCTACGCCTGGCCCTCGGCAACCTGGGGCTCCATGCACATCGCCGGCGGCACCTCCGCCGCCTACCGCCGCGAAATCGACGACGCCGAAGATCCGGACGCGAAGCGCCAGGAAATCGAGGAGCGCCTGAACGCCATTGCCTCCCCATTCCGCACGGCGGAAGCCACGGGCCAAGACATCATCGACCCAAGAGAGACTCGCAGCGTCCTGTGCGAGTTCGCCGAAGACGCACAGCGCGTCCTCCGCACCCAGCTAGGCGAACCACCGATTCCATACCGGCCCTGAACGCCCCTTTGGAAGCAGGCATTCTGCCGCGAAGGAAACGGAAATTGGGGGACGACGCGCTCGTAGAGCGCTGGCAGCCTGCCGGACTTGTGACGGGGCCTTTGGAGGGAAGGCTTCAATATGCCTTCCCTCCAAAGGCCCGCCTTGTTCACGCGCTAGCGGGCATTAGAGGGCCCCTCTGGAGGGAGGGCGTCCCGCCCTCCAAGCGTGCCGAAGGCGCGCACGTAGCGGAGCCAGCCAACGCCACCAACAAACCAGCCTCTGTTCCTTGACGTGCCTGCGGCACGATGGAGGGCGAGCGCCGCCAAACCCCTCGCTAGCGCTCGGCGTCTGGCCCCAGCCCCCACCTTCCTCCGTCCGGAGGCCGTGGCAACCGCGTTCTACGGCGAAAGCTCCTAGGGCGTGTTAACACTTGTCGCCAAGAAGGCACACTTTATCCATTTAAATCAATCACCTATGGAGTGCCATCGGCAGCCTTCGAGTTGCCGACTGGATCGACCGTTCGTCGCGCATCCCATTGAATCTACTAGGGATGCAGTGGCAACGGCAGCGCGTAGTGTGAACACGCCCTAGCAGCCTATCGGACGTTGGCGCTAAGAGCTTCGGACCTAGGTAGGTCGTGATAACCTTGCAAATCTAACTGTTCGTGTAAGATTTGCATGGATGATTGAGCGAAAAATGCGGCCGGCACTGGATCGTGCCCTTGATACCAACCCGGCTGTTGCGTTGACGGGCCCCCGCCAAGTAGGCAAGACCACCCTCGCCCGCGAGATCGCCCAAGAGCGGGACGCGACGCTAGTCGATCTGGAGCGGCCGAGCGACCTTGCCCGCATCGCCGACATCGAGCGATTTTGTGCGACAAACGCCGAACGCCTCATCATCCTGGACGAGGTGCATCGCGCTCCGGATCTCTTCGCACCGCTCAGAAGCATCATCGACGAGCATCGATTCGCTGGGCGGCGCACGGGCCTGTTCTTGCTTCTAGGCTCAGCATCGACGGAACTTCTGCAACAGTCCGAGACCCTAGCCGGCCGCATCGTGTATCGCGAACTTCGGCCCTTGGACGTGACCGAAGTCCCGGACGAGACTACCCAAACGCTATGGAATCGCGGTGGCTTTCCCGACAGCTACCTCGCCACCGACGATATGCAAAGCCTCGATTGGCGCCGCAACTTCATTCGCACCTATCTCGAACGCGACATGCCGGCCCTCGGCCCGCGCATCCCGGCAGAGACGCTGCGAAGGTTTTGGACCATGCTCGCCCACAACCAAGGCCAGACGTTCAACGCCGCAGCGCTTGCACGTGGCCTTGACGTAAGCGGTGTCACCGTCGGCCGCTATCTGGACCTGATGGTGGACCTCCTGCTCGTTCGCCGCCTGCAACCGTGGGTGAGCAACTTGGGCCGCCGACTGGTCAAGGCACCCAAGACCTATATCCGCGACAGCGGCATCTGCCACGCGCTCCTCGGCATCGCCGACTTGAACGAACTCCTCGGCCATCCCGTGGTCGGCGGCAGTTGGGAGGGCTTCGCCGTAGAGAACATCCTAGGCGCAGCCCCCGACGCCACCGCCAGCGGCCACTACCGCACAGCAGCCGGCGCCGAAGTGGACCTCGTTCTCGAACACGGCAGCGAACGCTGGGCAATCGAAATCAAGTCCAGTACCGCCCCCAAGGTCACCCGAGGCTTCCACAGCGCCTGCGAGGATCTGGCCCCCACGCGCCGTTTCGTCGTCCACGCCGGCCAAGACAGCTTTCCGCTGCCCGGAGATGTCGAAGCCGTCTCCCTACCGGAGATGACCGCGGAGGTCGCTTCTATTCAGGGGCGCCGCCTGTAGCGCCGGAACCCGCCCCCACTACTTTCGTGTCGCTAGCGCGAGGGTATTGCCTGCCGGGTCCTCAAAGAACGCCATCCACTCCGTCTCCCCTGCTGGGCCGAAGGTGCCGTCTTCGTCTTTGTGGATCGGGTGGGGCGGACCCGTGAACTTGGCGCCACGGCTCTCGTATTCCGCAACTGCGGTGTCAATATCGTCCACCCAGAGGTAGAGGACGGAACTCGCCGAATTGCCTTCGAACATCAAGCGGACACCGCCTATGTCGAAGAAGACGAGGCCCGGCGGGTCGAAGGTGGCGAGGTGGCGCGCGCCTACCACGTCCTGGTAGAAGCGCGTTGTCTCGGCGAGGTCGTCGCCGGCCGCCATGCTGACTTGGTGCAGGCGCATGGGCTTACGCGGTCAGCGCTTCGACGATGCGGCGGCGACGGTCGCTGTCGAGCTGGGCGTAGGCGGCGGAGGTGCGATCCACGATGTCACCGTAGCGGTCCTTGATGCCGGTGGCGATGTCGTCGGGCTCGGCCACCACGGCGAAGTTGCGCATGAGGTCCTCGTCGATGAGTTCCGCCATTTCCACCCAGCGGCCTTGCTTCGACATGGCGTTGAGCTGCGGCTGCAGTTCGCCGGCGCCGACGCTGTCGAGCACGGGCTTGTAGGCCGGCGTCGAACCGTAGAAGGCGATCTGCTGGCGGGTCGCCTGCGCCGCGCCCGCCTGCTCCTTCTCGTCGCGGCCAGTGACCACGAAGCAGGGATAGGAAATCTCGAAGTCGTCGCGCGTCCGGCCAGACTTGGCAAGGCCCCGCTCGATGGCCGGGATGGTGGTCTCGCGCAGGTATTTCTCGGTGGTGAAGGCGTGCACGATGATGCCGTCGGCGACTTCCCCGGCCACCTCGGTCATGCGTGGGCCCACGGCGGCAAGGAACACGCGGGGTGCGCCGTGCTCGGTGTTGGTGGGGGTGAAGAACGGCGTCATCAGGGTGTGGGTGTAGAACTTGCCGGTGAAGGCAAGGGGTTCGTTGTCATACCAGTTCGCCCAGATGGCCCGGAGGGCGAGGATGAACTCGCGCATCCGTGCCGCCGGGTGCGACCAGGGCATGCTGAAGCGCTTGGTGATGTGGGGACGAATCTGCGAGCCGAGGCCCAGCACGAAGCGCCCTTCTGAAGTGGCGTTGAGGTCGTGGCCGATTTGCGCGAGCACCATCGGCGTGCGCGCGAAGGCGACGGCAATGCCGGTGATGAGGTCCACCTTCGAGGTGTGCTGGGCGGCGAACGCCAGCGGCAGGAAAGGATCGTGCGAGGTTTCCGCCGACTGAATGCCGCTGTAGCCCATCTGTTCGAGTTCCGATGCCTGGGCGCCAACCTTGGCTAGATCCCAGCCGACTCCGCCATCAACCTTCATGTCCGTGTTCCTCTCTCGTGTGAGTTGCGTGCCCGCTATCGGGCGCGGGATGTGGGCGGCGCATTCTAACCGCGCCGTGCCGGCAGCATCAGGATCAGCCAGCCCACCGCGAACGGAAGGGCGCGCTCCGCCACGTCGCCCGGCGTGTCCGGCAGCGAATAGAACAGCACCGTGAGTGCGAATCCCGCGGCCATCGCCACGGGCGCCATCGTCGGGTTGATGGGGCGGCGGAGCAGTCGTTGCATGACCAAGGGGCCGAACGTCGCGCCCAGCGCGTTCCAGGCGAACAGCACGCGGGCGAAGATGGTCTCCGGCAGGAACAGCGCCAGCAGCACGGCCACGATGCCCACCAGCACGACGTAGATGCGTGAATTGGCGCGCTTCAGATCGTGCGAGGCAACGCCGGCCGCCACCAGCAGTTGGCTGTCTGCCGTGGACATCACGGCCGACAGCACGGCCACGGTCAGCAACGCCCCGACGAGGGCCGGCAACAGCGCTTCGGAAAGCTGGAACAGCAAGGACTCCGGCTCGGGCACCTGATCGAGCAGCGCATGACCGGCAAGCCCAGCGATGAACATCCCGCCGAGCACGACGACGAACCATGCCAGTGCAATGAGGCGCGCCCGTGCCAGCGCAGCCTCGTCCGCGAGCGCCATCATGCGGTTCAGCATGTGCGGCTGGCCGAGCGGGCCGAAGCCAATGGACACCATGCCGAGCAGAAATCCTGCCGCCAGCCAACCCGCGTTGGCGCCGGTTGGGCTCAGGTGCTCGGGCTCCAATGCCGCGAAGATCGGAGCGAAGCCGCCAAGCTCCACCAGCACGGCGATGGGCAGCACCAGCGCGGCCACGAACATCACCACGGCCTGGAGGGAGTCGGTGAGGCTGACGGCCCAGAAACCGCCGAGGCACGTGTACACGAGGATGATGGCGGCGCCGATGACAATGGCGGCGGTGGCGCTGATGTCGAACGAGGCCGCGAGGGTGGTGCCGGCGCCCTGAAACTGCGCCGCGACATAGAACGAAAAGCAAAAGAGGATAGCGGCGCTCGAGACGGCAATCGCGGCGCGACGTTCGCGAGCATCGAGGCCATCGACCAGGAAGTCGGTGAGGGTTACGTACTGCCTCTCGGCGGCCAGGCGGCGCAGCCTTGGAGCGATGAAGAACCACGCCACGATGTGCCCCGTGATGGTGCCGGGCAGCAGCCAGACGGCGGATATGCCTTGGGTGTAGGCGATGCCGGTGACGCCCAGGATCGACCATGCGGAGGATGCGCCGGCGGCGTAGGAGAGGCTCGCCACGAGCGCGCCCATGCGACGGCCGCCGATGAGGAAATCGTCATGGCTCGCGCTGCGACTGCGCGCCCAGAGGCCAATGCCGACGAGTAGCGCTTGGTAGCCGACGAGAATGGCGATCAACATACGGGAGTCAGATTACCGCACCCGACGCCATCCCACGGCCCAACGACAAAACGCGCCTTGCGGCGCGATGGAGGGCGGGCCTTGTTCACGCACTAGCAGCCTGTCGGACTTTGCCGCGCCAGCGGCGAAGTGCGCCAGGCTGCTAGCCGTAGCTGCGAGCGAACGCGAGCACGAAGGCCAGCAGTTCGCGCCAGCGAACTGCCGACGCGCCCGTCAGGGCGCGCTAGTGCGTGAGGATGGCCAACCGAGAAGGGCGGCGCATGCGTCGCCCCTACGGCCCGCGGCTTGACCGACACCTTCCTGTAGGGGCGACGCATGCGTCGCCCGGTCCGGCAGACCGGTGGGCCGCCGCCAAGTCCGACAGACTGCTAGCCGAAGTGGTGAGCGAATGCGAACCCGGAGGCCAGCAGTTCGCGCAGCGAACTGCCAACGCGCCCGTCAGGGCGCGCTAGCGCGCCCCAATGGGGCAGGAGGGCCTTCGGAGGGAGGGCGTCTCGCCCTCCACGCCCCCGAAGGGCGCGCGAATGGCCAGGCCTCAGTCGAACTGGAAACGATCCGACGTGAACGCTTGAAAGGTGACCTTCGCTTCTTCGGGCCCCGGCGGCGGCGCGCCGATGGGGGCGACGATGGTGGTATCGATGCCGGCCTCGGCCTGCTCCTTCACACGTTCCGCCACCTGCTCTTCGGTGCCGATGATGGCCACCTCGTCAACGATCTCGTCGGTGAGGGATGAGGTCGTCTTCTCGCGGTCGCGCGCGGCCCAGCCGTCGAGCACGTTCTGCGCCTCCGCTTCGTAGCCAGCCCACTTGAGGAAATCGTTGTACACGGGGTTGGCGTAGTAGGGCGCGAAGTGATGCCGAAAGCGGGCCCGGCCGTCTTCGATGTCGTCGGTCACATAGACCATCGAGCGGTTGAGGATTTCGACGTCGGCAAGCGTCTTGCCGGCCCGGGCCGCACCAATCTTCACGTGTTCGAGCATTCGCGGCAGCGCCTTGCGCGGCCACAGGTTGAAGACGACGCCGTCGCCGTGCTCAGCGGCCATCTCGATCATCTTCGGGCGTAGGCCGGCGAGAAAGATGGGCACTGGGTGTTCGAGGGGCGTCTGGCTGTAGCCTCGGCTCGAAAGCGTCGTCAGGTCGAAGTCCGACTTCTCGCCAGCCAACATCGAGCGAACGATGATCGCCGTCTCCTTCACCCGCGTGAGCGGCTTCTCCAAGGGGATGCCGTTGAAGCGTTCCATGATGGCCTGGCTCGAGGAGCCGAGGCCTAGGGCAAACCGGCCAGGCAGGAGCTGGCCCAAGACGTTCGCCGTTGCGGCCAGCACCGCCGGGGTGCGGGTATAGACCGGCGTCACCGCCACGCCCAGCCGCATCCGCCGGGCGTGCGGTGCCATCGCGGCCACCATCGTCAGGCTGTCCGGCGCCATCGCATCGCTGAACCAGGCGTCGTCGAAGCCGTTGTCCTCGGCCCAGCGCACGACCTCGATGTTGTCTTCGAGCACCGGCCCGGCCGGCAACGTGACCGCAATCCGCTTGCGCATGGTGACCCCTCACTCCACTCGCCCGTGACGGCGGGATTCTAGGAGCTTGCGCCGTGGAAAGTCACGCAGTGGCATTCTGCGGCGCGAGGTCATAGGGAGGTCGGGGCTGGGGCAGACGCCGAGCGAAGCGAGGGGTTTGGCGGCGCTAACAGCCTGTCGGACTTGACGGGGGGGTTCGGAGGGAAGGCATTCTGCCTTCCCTCGTGCGCCGTCAGGCGCACGGGCCGGTGGCCGCCAAGGGAAAGGCGCCTATCGGCGCCAGGGAAGGCTTCAATGCCTTCCCTCCGAAGGCCCGTCTTGTTCGGGTGCTAGGCCTGCATCTCAATTCGCGGCGGATGTTGACCGCGCAGGGTGTTCTCCCGTTCAATCTCCCGCTGCGATTGGGGCTTGGGGGAGCGATGGCGAAACTGCGGATGGGACTCGTAGGCGGCGGCGAAGGCGCCTTCATCGGCGCCGTGCACCGCATCGCCGCGGAGCTAGACGGGCGCATCGAGCTTGCCTGTGGCGCCTTCTCCAGCGACCCGGAGCGGTCCCGCGCCGCCGGTCCCGCGCTATATGGCTTGCCGGCCGAACGCAGCTATGGCTCGACCCACGAGATGTTCCAGGCGGAAGCCGCGCGGAGTGCCGACGACCGCATGGATTTCGTCGTCATCGCCACCCCGAACCACACCCACTACCCGATTGCCACCGAAGCCCTTGAGGCTGGCTTCCACGTGATGTCGGACAAGCCCGCCACCTTCGATCTCGCCGAGGCACGAGAACTCGCGCGGCGCACGGAAGAAACCGGCCTCGTCTTCGGCCTCACCCACAACTACACCGGCTACCCGATGGTGAAGGAGGCACGACACCTCGTGCGCTCCGACGCGTTCGGAGCGGTTCGACGCGTGGTTGTGGAGTACATCCAGGGCTGGCTTGCGGGTGCGGAAGAACGGGTCGGGAACAAGCAGGCGGAGTGGCGCACGGACCCCGCCCGCTCTGGCGCCGCCGGTTGCATGGGCGACATCGGCACGCATGGCGAGAACCTAGCCGAATACGTGACCGGCCTTCGCATCGACTCCCTGTGCGCAGACCTCACCACCTTCGTTCCCGGCCGCCAGCTCGAAGACGACGGCAACGTGCTTCTCCGATTCGAGGGCGGCGCGAGAGGCGTGCTTTTCGCGAGCCAAATTGCCGTTGGCGAGGAGAATGGCCTCCGCCTGCGCGTCTATGGCGAGACCGGTGGCCTCGAATGGAACCAGATGGAACCGAACTCCCTCACCGTGCGCTGGCCAGACCGGCCCTTCGAGGTGCGCCGCACCGGGGGGCCGGGCGTGGGCCATGCCTCCACCGACGCCACGCGCTTGCCGGCTGGCCACCCGGAAGGATTCCTCGAAGCCTTCGCCATCCTCTACCGCAACTTCGCCGACACCCTCGAAGCGAAGGCCCAGGGACGCGAGCCAACCCCCGAGAACCTCGACTTTCCCACCATTGCCGACGGCGTGCGCGGCATGGCGTTCATCGAGACCGTGGTGGCGAGTTCCCGCGCCGGCGCCAAATGGATGGACTTCCCCGAATCGTGACACCCATGCGGGCGCAAAAGGCGACCCGCGAAGGAGCGAAAGATGAAGACACTCAAGGGCCCCGCTATTTTCCTGGCGCAGTTCATGGCGGATGAAGATCCATTCGACAACATCGAAGCCATGTCGCGCTGGGCCGCAAAACTGGGCTTCAAGGGCATTCAGGTGCCCATCGGCAACGCCGCCTTCATCGATGTTGCCAAGGCTGCCGAGAGCAAGGGCTACTGTGATGACCTAAACGGTCGCGTCGCCGAGTGTGGCGTGGAGATTACGGAACTCTCCACCCATCTCGAAGGCCAGCTCGTGGCGGTGCACCCCGCCTACGACCGCCTGTTCGATGGCTTCGCGCCGGAACGGCTGCACAACAACCCCGCCGCCCGCACCGAGTGGGCCGTAGAGCAGGTGAAGCTGGCCGCGAAGGCGAGCCAGAACCTGGGCCTCTCCGCCCACGTTACGTTCTCCGGGGCGTTGCTGTGGCCGATGATGTATCCGTGGCCGCAACGACCGCCGGGCCTCGTCGATGTGGGCTTCGAAGAGCTTGCGCGACGCTGGCGCCCCATCCTCGATGCCTTCGAGGATGCCGGCGTCGATTGCTGCTACGAGATCCACCCGGGCGAAGACCTGCACGACGGCGTGACCTTCGAGCGCTTCCTCGCGGAGGTGGACAATCACCCCCGCGCCAACATCCTCTACGACCCCAGCCACTTCATCCTGCAGCAGCTCGACTACCTGGCCTTCATCGACCACTACCACGAGCGCATCCGCATGTTTCACGTGAAGGACGCCGAGTTCAACCCGAACGGCCGCGCCGGCGTCTATGGCGGCTATCAAGACTGGGTGGACCGCCCCGGCCGCTTCCGGAGCCTAGGCGACGGCCAGATCGACTTCCGCTCCATCTTCTCCAAGTTCGCCGCCTACGACTTCGACGGCTGGGCCGTGCTCGAATGGGAGTGCTGCCTAAAGCATCAGGAAGACGGCGCCCGCGAAGGCGCGGAGTTCATCCGCGACCACATCATCCGGGTGACGGACAAGGCGTTCGACGATTTCGCCTCCTCAGGCGCTGACGAGGCCACCAACCGCGCGGTCTTGGGCATTTAGGCCACACAACGTCCGGGCGATTGACATTGGCACGAACAAACCAGATATTAGACTAGTTTTCAATGTCGGGGCGGCAAATGCGCCAAGTCGGTGCTTTTGAGGCGAAAACCCATCTTTCGAGTCTTCTCGACGCTGCGGAGCGGGGCGAGACGATCACCATCACGAAGCGAGGGCGCGTGGTCGCTAGGCTCGTTCCGCCCGCCACCCCTGATCGCGCCCGTGCGATTGCGGCGGTTGCGGCAATACGTCGGCTGCGTAGGGAAATCGGCTGGAAGGGAACGGTTGACGAGATTCTCGCGATGCGTGATGAGGGGCGCAGGTGAAGGCTCCGGTGCTTGACTGCTCGGCCGTCTGCGCGTGGTTGCTCGACGACGAGAGCGACTCGAGGGCGGACGCCCACTTGGAACAGATTGCCGAGACCGGTGCCCTTGCGCCGGCGTTGCTCTGGGCAGAACTGCGCAATGCGCTTGTTGTGGCTGAGAGGCGGGGGCGGATAGCGCCCGAGCAGACGCTGGCCGTGCTGCGAGAAGTCGATGCCTTGGGATTGCGCTTCGACCAAGCGCCCGACAGCCCCGCAACGTTGGCGCTGGCGCGCAAGCACCGACTTACCGTGTATGACGCGATGTACCTTGAACTTGCGACTCGGGAGGGCTGCCCACTCATCTCCCTCGACAGAAAACTCCGGCTGGCAGCAAAGGCCGAAGGCTTGGACGCAATCTGAAAGCGGGCTGGCGAACTTGCCCGCTCTCGGGGATTGAGCGGGTGCGGGTGCGAGACGCTGGTTGCGGGCACTTGCTTCGTAGGGGACGGGCTTGTCCGACGCAGACCGATTTTAACAATTTGATTTAACACGGTTTACTGGCCATTGTCCAGTTCGGATTGCTGCCAGCGTTAGTGGTGTTCGGGGCGATAGCAGGAACACCTCGGT
Organism: Pseudomonadales bacterium; assembly: GCA_965116935.1. GTDB lineage: Bacteria > Pseudomonadota > Gammaproteobacteria > Pseudomonadales > Azotimanducaceae > VXYL01. The sequence continues at coordinate 171,410 of OZ220737.1, forward strand.
GGTACGTCCTGCGCGCCAGCGAGGCGTAAGGCACGGGCCGACGCGGGACGCTGGATGGCGCCGGCGCTGGGGGCGGGTGAGCCGGCGAGTTGGTCGTCAGTAGGACGAAGCCCCATGATTCGCGGGCTTCCGGCGAAATCCACGTTGGTCCAGGCGGGTTTCCGTAGCTTGGCCTTTCACGACGTACGCTGTCGCAGTTGGAGCACGACATGCTCCGTTGACCCAGGCTTGCGACGCAAGGGCACACGGCCTCGGCGCTCAGGAGTCGTGGGCGCCCGGAGCCGGCACGCGAGGGGTTGCCGGCGGCCTTGGCGTCCTGCCGCGACTCGACCAGGCCGGCCAGCGTGCTGCAGTACACGCGCCGCCCGCTCTCGGCCGCGGCGACGGCGAGGCTGATGGCCAGATGCGTCTTGCCGACACCGGGAAGACCTGCCGCACAGTGCCCGTTCACACCGGGGTCTGACCCGGATCCTCTACGCACGCGGCCTAACGTCCCATGTCAGTCCAACTGGTACGACCACTTACAGGCCCTGGCTACACGCTTCACGAACCGCCGGGCTCCCGAGATCGCTTGGTTGCCATCGTGCATGCCCTTGAGCACCTTCACCGCGTCCCAGTTCGTAATCGTATGCTGCTTGTTGGTCGCTGTGTTCCAGATCGTGAGTGTGGTAACACCACCCTCGCAACCTCCGGCGACGATCATGTTCCCCGTGGTTGCGACACCCGAGATGCGAACCTCGCGGCCGTCCTCTACCCAGATGGCAACCTTCCAAGCCCCGATTGTTTCTTCACGGTCCGAGGGCCTGTCCTGGGCGAGCGCACCCCCTCCGGATATGCAGCTGGCAAGTATCAGCAGCCAGAAGCGCTTCATCAAACTCCATCTCCCCTTCACTCTGGTCACTTCCCCCCTCCAGCCACTCCGGCATCGGGGTGGCCGGGTTGACTCGACGCGAGCCGCCGGATCGCCTGCGGCATGCGTTCGAATCGCACGTTCCTTTCGGAGCATCTCTCCGTTGTTCTGCCTAGTGGAGGAGACCATGTCCGGGTCGCAGATCCCAGCGTCTGACGTGCCACTGAGAGGCACGGTTTGGGATTGGGCGCGGACTCTACTGACCTCCCCAACGCATGGCAACCAGGTGCGCGGAAGGCTGCGCGCGAGATGCTGCGCAGTTTGCCGGAACCCCAGCCCCCGCGCTGTGTGACGCGACTTTCAAGTCCGTCCCACAGCGTCGGGCGCGGCACACGGTTTGCGGCGGCGCTTTCGGCCTCAACTCGGGGTGGTGAAGCCGGACAGCCGTAGCCTGTCGCTCAGGCGGTGGCGGCGAGGTAGTCGGCCCACTGCTGCTGTGGCCCTTGAAACAGGTCGCTGTGGCGATGAGCGGCGTCGACGCAGTCGGCTGTAGACGAACTCAGTGGCTAACGGCGTTCAAGCCGTCTTCTACAGGCGTTCGTCGACTAGCCTCCTAAGCGCTATGACCTGCAAAACAGCCGGGATCGTAACCCGGTAGGCTGGTCCGGTCACGATGGAAGCGGCCCATAGAGCCGTCAGGCCCCAGCCCACGGGGCCAATCAGGCCGTGCAAGGTCCTAACGAGAATAGTGTTGGCCACGAACGGAAGCCCACCCGTTGCAATAGCACCCGCGATAGCGTTGGCGATGGCATTGGCGATGATCAACGCCCACTTGTAGGTCGCAAAAGCGCCTTGCTTGAGGATGATTTGCACCAGAACCGTCGCCGTCCAACCTGAGACACCGGAGGGCCTCTTTACGCCGATTTCGTCAGCAATCTCTCCCATCTCCTCCGGCGTCATTTGCTCGAAGATGTCCATGCCCATTTTCATGAGCAGATTCGTCTCGATGACCTCGACAGGAGAGTCGTCCTTGTAGTTGACCTTCAGTCGTTTGCACACATCCGTCAGTATCTCGCGGTACGGGACGCCCTTGTTGCCACGCAGCACGGTCATTGCAGAGTCGGCACCGTAGTACTGGAGTTCGGCGGCGACCAGCCGCCAGTACTTTCTGTGTTTTGGGTGGTGGGCCTTGTATTCCTCGGTCAGGTCGAGGCCGCCGGTTAAACGTGGCGTTCCGTCCTTCCCATGGGTCAGAACCCGCACCAAAGGATCCAGTTCCTTGCTCTTGCACTCGGCCATGAACTCAAGGTCCGGGTCTTCACGCATCTGCATAGCATTTCTCCGCAGGTGGCACCATCCGCTTTCCAAAATAGCAGAAGCGAAGTGAGCGAAGGAGAAAATGTGAGGGCTTGGCGGAAGTCCAAAGGTCTGCGCCTCGACTGCGCGTTGACGTGTGTCAGGGCGACTTCTCAAGCCTCGCACGCGTCCGTGGAGTCGCGACTGGGAACCGCCGCGCCGTCCGCGCCAGGATCGACGCCCCGCCGAACGCCGTCAGGTCCAGATCCGTGAACTCGAACTCGACCCTCGGTGGCCGCACCCGCCGCTTCTTCAAACTTCACCCGCCAAGTGAATCGCCGAAAACCCCATCTTCTCACCCAAGACCCAAGCACGCCGCCCTTTCCGGCAAGTCCGTCAGTTCCTTAATCAGGGGATCAAGGACCTGATGGGCTAAGACGAAGGGACACCGTAACATGCACCGGAAACTCGACGGGATGCATCCCCGCTTCGTCTACCGCTCCACGTTCCTGCGCCGAGGCGGCCCTGCCCCACTGCCGCAAGCTACTTGCCCACCGGTACCCAACGCATCGTGTTCTGCCATGTCACCCAACGTCCGTCGCGGGACCGTCCACATCTGTTGCTGCCAACCTCGACCGGAGCCGTGCAAGGATGTCCGCTGCGACGTCCATGACCTCCACGGCCACTCGCGGTTCCATTCCCAACTCCAACTCAAGGGCGACACTCAGCGGTCGTAGATGGCCTGCCGCCGGCGAATCGACTATGAGGTCCCGCGTCTCGCGCACGCCCAACGCTGTCGCCAACTCGACGAGCCGTGCAATGCACTCGAACGGGAGAAACGGCGCGCCTGCAAGGACCCTGAGCAGCCTGCGCGTTTCGTTGCTGCACCCTTCGCGGTCTCCCATCCCCAGCTGCGCCAGAGCCCGAATCCAGCCAATCCGAAACGCATCTTCCGTGGACACCTCGGCCTGCAATCGTTCGGCCCGCGCGACGTCGTCCAGCGCTGCTTCGTTCCTTCCGTCAGCCAGCTTCGCCTGTGCCACCGGAATCAACGCCCGCGCCACAAGGGCGTCATGCCATACCTCGCCGCTGTCCGGCATGCGCTGTAGTTCATCAAAGCTCAGCAGCAACTCGCCGTGCCGGCCCGCTACTCCGAGGAGCGCGAGCCTTGCGAGGTACGCATCTCCGAAGACCCCCCGGCTCACAGCATCGGAACGTCCTTCCGTCGCGCCGATCGCCCAACCAAGTGCCTCAAGCGCACCCTCTTGGTGGTCCAGTTCACGCAGCAGCAACGCCTTCGAATGCCAAGCCAGCGCAACGTAAGGCGTAATGTCCTCCGCATCGGAACACCCGAACCGCTCGATCAAGCGATCACACGCACGCAGGGCTTCTTCCGCGCGGTTCATGTCCCTCAGCACTTCGCCCTTGTTCAAGAGCGCGGCCGCCGCTATTTCGTCCATCCCTGCGACAGGGTTCGCCTCGCACCGGTCCAGCGCTCGGTCGAAGGCGTCCAGCGCCTCGGTGTCCCGATCAAGGGCGTCCAACGACACACCCGTCATCTGGAGCGATGCTGCCGCGATCACTGCGAACTCTCCCGCACGGTGCTCGCAGCGATCAACAGCGTCCTCGTAAGCGCGGATCGCCTCCACATGTCGCCCCGCGTCTGCAAGCGTGTCCGCCCGGCCCCTCACCGCTCGCGCGCCGACAACCGTGAGCGCCCCTTCCGACGTTGCGTCCGCCTGGCGTTCTGCCTCCGCGAACGCGTTGATCGCGTCATCGTGCCGACCCAGTTCACGGAAGATTCCGCCCTTCGCGACCTGCGCCGTGGCCAGTGCTTGGGCGAGTACCGAGTCTGGCATTCCTCGCCAATGATCGGGTGCTTCGTCAAGCGCCGCTAACGCGTCCTCGGCCCTGTCCATGCGCATGTACACGGCCGCCCGGTTCACGAGCGTCAGGGCTACGGCCAGGTGCGAGTCCGGAGTCTCGTCGTTTTGGTACTGGCGCTCCACGTCGTTCAGACGCGCCAGGGCCTCTTCGGTATTCCCTCGTTCCCCGGCGATGAGCGCGCGGTTGAGCCGTGAGGCCGTCACGGCGGGCCAAACGTCAATGTCTCCTTGGTCCCCGAACCGCCGGACCACCTCGTCGAATGCCTCCTCAGCTCCGGCCAAGTCCCCCAGGGCACGCAGGAACTCGCCCTTGGTCGCGAGTGTTCGGGCGACGAAAGGCCAAAGGGCACGGTCCGTCTCGCCGCCGAAGCGTTTGAGCATTTCGTCGCCTGCCGCCACGCCTGCTGCCGGATCGGCCAGACCAAACAGCATCGCTCGCTCGCTTTGCGCCTTCGCGACGGCGGCTACAACTTGCCCGTCGGTGTCGCTTCCGTATCGCACGGTTACCTGCTCGCAAGCCGAAATGGCCTCGTCGTTGCGGCCGAGAACGGAGAGAACGTGTGCCCGTTGCGCCTCGGCCGACGCAGATATGCACGTGGCCACATCTTCGTGAGCGCTGACGTAGCGGAGCAGTTCATCACACGCCCGAAGCGCCTCCGATGGCCTGTCCCCGTCCAACAATACGGCGCACCGCATCAGTCGTACCCGGGCAGCCGCATGCACGTCAGGCGCGAGGCCACCCGGCTCATGGCGACATTGTGCGTCGGCCAGCAGGTCGAGCACGTCGTCCACCCTTCCTGCACCCAGGATGGCCTCAGCCTGGTCGAACAGTTGCCTCATCGACTCAACATCGTCGAACGCACGCTGGGGTCTCGCGACCGTGACGCCGGCAGAATGGGCGGCCTCAATGAGTTCGTGGCGGTGGCGTTCGAGCGCAGGCAACGCCAAGAGCCGCGCGAACGTGGCATCGAGCAACTCTCGCAGCCGCCCATCGAGACCCGACGCGTCGGCAGGCATGCGGAGCCCCACCGACTTGAGCTCGCCGATCGAGTAGAACGACTCCATGAAACGGACCAGCGCCTCGACAAGCGGATCTGGTCCGCCGGCCCTCCGGAGCAGGTGGTAGATGTTGTATAGCCTTTCGGTAACGTAGTACTGCCGTCGGCGGTCCGTGCCGCCAACCATTTCGACGCCGCCCCTCGTGACAAGGCGCTTTAGTTGCGCACTGCACTGGCTTGCCGGCAGGCGGGCGCGCTCGGCGACCTCCCTTGCCGTCGCGGGCTTCCACAGGTCGGCGAGCGCCAGGTAGACGCGGCGCTCCTGAGCCGGGAGCGCCTCGAGGTGACTGCGAAAGTACTCGGTGTTCTCATCCACCAGCGCGAGGAGGTCGTCCAGGAGCCGCCTGAACGAACGAGAACGCCCGACGCGAGCGACGATGACGAACAGTCGCGGATTCCCTCCCGTGAGAATCTGCAGAGACCGAATCACGCCACGTCTAGCATTGCGGCTTGTCAGCGTCTGCCACAGCCGCGCGCACTCCTCGGTGCTCAGTCGGGGTAGGGTGAGAACACGCAGGAGGTCGTACAGCGGCTCCCCTGCATCGTCGATCCCGGCAAAGCGTTGCGTTGCGCTTGCCAGCAGGACAATCCTCGGCTCGGTCTGCAGCACCTTGCGCAGCTGCCAGCCGGCATCCGGGTCACGCATGTCCGCGAGCAGGCTGTGGAAGTTCTCAACCACCACAACCAGTCGCCGGTCAGTTCGGTCGGCGAAGTCGAGGAGTGTCGTGCGGCATCGCTCCTCCAGGAAGCGGTCGTCAGTGACTCGGCGTAGGTCCTCGTAGCTGGCGGCGACATCTAGAGAGCCTGGCCCGCTGACGGCAAGGTCCCTGACCCGATACACGCACTCCAGCCAGAATTCACCGACAGTCGCGATCCCGTAGCTCTCTTCCGCAAACACCACGGGGAGGTAACGGGCCGAGAGGCCGGCGTCGCGGCGAAGCTCTGCAGCCACCCGTAACAGGAGCATCGTCTTCCCGCTGCCGCGCGGCCCGATCACGATCTGGTGCGGACTCGCGGTCCCGTCAGTGGGCCGCAACGCTTCCACTATCGCTTCTAGCTCCGACCGCCTGACGCAGTACGACGCAACGAGTTCGTCGTCTGACAGGAACGCGGGGTTGTAGGTCCTGAAGTTCACGTCGTCTTCACTCGAGCCGCCGATCTGCGATCGGTACGAAGCTCGCCCCGTATCGGGCGCCCCACCAGTTCTCAAGCCAACCTGACACGAAACGGTAAGCTCCACCGTCTCTGTCGAGATAGCCGTCGTGCTCAAGGACATGGAGCACATCGTCGACAGTCATTTCCTCTCGCGACTCCGGCTCCTGCTGCCGCCGTCTATAGGTGGCGACCGTCTCGTCGGTGAGGCCACCCGTGCGGGACGCCTCTGAGAGCAGATCCAGGCCAAGCGGATACGTCTCCGTCCCCAGCACCAGTCGAAGGCGGCTCTCGTAGTGATCGAGTCCCGCCTGGCCCCTGGCCCCGAGCATGTCTTCGAGGTACACCTTTTCAACATCCTCGATGGTCGCCTGCTTGCGTCTCGCGCGCATCAACAGAATGTGCAGGCAGTCAAAGAACTGCTGGACATGGTGTGGCACCGCCAGGCGCAGAAGTGCAACCATGCGCTCCGCCACGGCAGGCGGCAGCACGAGGTCGTAGGTCGAGGCCAGGTCCGCGATGCAATCCGTCGCCGTGCGTGCGTCCCAAGGCTTTAGGTCTAGTGGCGCGTAGGTGTTCGCGTGAGCCGACAACCCCGCCTGACGCAGGATCGGCTCCAGCCCGACGCTTCCGCACACGATCAGGACGACCCTCCCGCGGTGCTCCTGCGCATTGCGCCGGAGCCACGCAAGAAACGCGTCGGCAGCTTGCCGGCGTTCCTCCGTGATCTGGTAGTCGTGCCCTTTGAGCAGCTGATTCACCAGAATCGGGAGTTCATCAAGCGCAACGACGGCGCCTCTTTCCGTTCCGGCAAGTGCGCGGAATACGTCATCTCCCTTGCTCTGCCAGTTGCCCGCATCGATTGCCGCGCGTAGCTTGACCTGGACTTCCGAAACGCTGACCGTTTCAATCCGCTCGCCGAGCGCGGTCAACGCGTTGCCAAACGCCGCTTGAAAGCGGTTCCAAGCGGGGCGCACGGACACGGCTCCAGCCGCGAGTTCCGCGACCGCGTCCGCCGGGCTCTCGGCGGCTTCCACATCAACGAACACGGTCTCGTGCGTGCCGTCAATGGCCACACGCCGGAGATGCTCGCGAACAAGGCTCGTCTTCCCCATCCGGCGTTGAGCGGTCAGAAGAGTGTGCGTCCCCTCCTCGGCCCTTTCCGCGAGGATCTCAAGATCCGCCTCTCGGTCATAAAACCGATCCCCGTCAACCCAGTTGGAACCCCCCTTGCGAAGCGGCACCGACGATTCCCATCAATTCTGTTGGCAACGATTGTGTTGGCAAGCTGGCGAACTGTCAAGTACGTCCTCTCAAGCGGAGAGTGGCATACAGGACGCGGGACTATTGCGGGGCAGCCGCACCAAGGACACTAGACCACCTATCGACATGCGACGCCGGCTAGCAGCCAAACTATCAACCTCGCTCATCGGATGCATCATTCGGTTGGCGACCGAAAACGCCGCAACCGAACCCGTCAGTTGCCCGGCGTACCTCCACATGCGCTTCGCCGTGATCACCGACTCGATCAGTCTGCTCTGCTTGTCTTCCGACCAGATGAAGTCGCGTTGGAAGTCCGGGTCCATTACGAACCGCCTTCAGTTACAACAATTCTTTGCAATATGAGCGCCGCGTTTCACGTTGTTCCGTCCGGGCTCGTGCGGCCCCCGACTTAGCGTATTGGTAGATTTATGCTGCCCATTTTGCATCATTCGGTGACCTGGGAGAATCCACATGAAACCTGCCCGGATCGCGGAGTTGAGTTTCTGCGAAACTGCTTCAGACGCTGCGAGTCTGTCGGTGCGTTCAATGCGGGCGAGCTAGGGGGCGGGCTTATCCCCTGCCATGCCCTTCCTGCCAACGACCAAGCAAAACGGCGTCTCCCGCCACTCGCAGGCGGCTTCGAAGCCCTCGTCTCGCAGTGCGGACAGTTCTTCGTCGAGCGGGAAGTAGGTGTCCTCGTCTGCCCACTCGGCGAAGTGCTCCCGCGCTCGATGGGGTTCGATGCCGCTCGCCACCAAGTGCTGCGCCCAGCGTTCGTAGGTGGCTTCCTGCAGGTCGGCCTCTGCCGGCATGGTCACGTCCGCGTTCACGAACACCCCGCCCGGTTTCAGCGCCGCATGGATACGCGTGAACAGCGCCCTCTTCCGCGCCATCGTCGGCACGTGATGCAACGCCAGCGAGGCCGCCACCGCGTCGCACGCCGGCAGCGCAGCGTCGAAGGATTGCTCGCGGAAGGCCACGCGCTCGCCAAACGTCGCCAGACGCACGCGCGCCTGCGCCAGCATCTCGCCATCCACGTCAATCGCCACAACCTCGCCGACGCGCTCATGTGCCAGCATTGCGGCCGCCAAGGCGCCGGTGCCTGCTCCGAGATCAAGCACCCGCCGGGGCCGCGCCCGCGCCACCACCTCCGCCGCACGCGCAATCCCTTCCTCATACCCTGGGATGAACTGCCGGATGGTGCGGTCGTAGGCTTCTATAGCGACATTCAGGTGCCGCCGGACCGAGTGGCTCGTTGGCTGTCCGGGTGACACGCGTCAGCAAAGTGGTAGCAAGGGACGGTCCGGCGATTGCGGATTCGGCACCAGCTTCTTCCCCGAGGGGTCGATGCGCCAATCCATCTCCTCAAGCGGCACGGCCCCAAGCAACGGCTCGGCACCACGCGGCAGCTCAATCACCCGAACCTGGCAACGGCGCTCCTGCACTTCGAGCTCCACGATGCCAAGCACCCGGTGCCCATGCTGGCCGCCATCGACGTTGAATACGCGCACATTGTCCAGTTCCTCGAGCTTGAGGGTCTCCACGAGTTCCGCCGGCAGCGCGGGTTCGGCAGCCCCGGAATCGACAAGCAGGTCGCAGACAACCTCCTCGCCTTGCCGTTCCGGCGAGAGAAACCGGTTCTGCCAGTTCCGAATCTTGGCGCCAACGTGGAAGATACCCATGTCGTTTCTCCCTTGGGGGGCGAGCCCGTTTAGAACAGCGCGATGCCCGGCACCTTCACCCTGGTGCGGTATAGGCAAGTGGAGGAGGTGAGGAAGAACGTCAGGAGGTCGTCGTCGCCCCAGGTGAAGTTGGCGCAAAACGCCGGGGTGTGGATCACGCCTAGGCAAGTGCCGTCCTCCGGGTGATAGACGTGCACGCCCCCGGGACCGGCGCAGAAGACATGGCCTTGGCTGTCGATCTTGAGACCATCGGGGGCGCCGGCGCCTTCGCCGGTGGACTCGGCGAAGACCTCGCCACCGGAAAGACTGCCGTCGGCATTGATGGCGAAGCGGCGGATGTGGCGGTTCGGCGTGTCGGCAACATAGAGGCCCTCGTGGTCGAGGGTGAAGGCGAGGCCGTTGGGCTGGCCGAAGTCCGCCGCGAGCAGGGTGAGTTCGCGCGAGTCGGGATCGAGGCGATAGACGCCCACGTGGTCAAGTTCGAGGTCTCGCACCACGCCGGTGCCGCCGAGCCGCCCAAAGGTGGGGTCGGTGAACCAGATGCTGCCGCCCTGCCGCACCACGATGTCGTTGGGGCTGTTCAGCTCCTTGCCGTCGTAGTGGCTTGCCATGACGGTGACGCTGCCGTCCGCCTCGGTGCGGGTGACGCGAGAGGTGGCGTGTTCGCACGAGAGCATGCGTCCGGAATGGTCGTAGGTGTTGCCGTTGGTCATGTGGCTCGGGTCGCGGAACACGGTGACCCCATCTTCCGCGCTCCAACGGTGCATGCGGCTGTTCGGGATGTCGCTGAAGGTGAGGTGGCGCTCGGTGGGATGCCAGATGGGCCCTTCGGTGAAGGCGAAGCCCTCGCCCAAAGTCTCCAAGGCAAGGTCTTCGGGAACGACGTCAAGAAAGCGCGGATCGCGGATTTCGATGCTCAACGGCTGGATGCTCCGATGGTCGGGATGCGCCAGAATACCCGCATTATGAAAGCGACCTTGCGAAGGCAGGATTCTTGACCGACGAACCGGAGCCCAAGGCCGAGCCAGCCCCAACCAGCCCCACCCTCCCGCAAGCCCCGACCGGCCGCCGCAGCCGGGCAGTCGCCGTGGCGATAATCCTGGGCATGGGCCTCCTGTTCCTGGCCGTGGTGGCCGGCATTATCGCCATGTGGCTGATGGTGGAACCGGCGGCGGTGCCATGAATCTTTGGCGTCTGGCCTCCCGGCTCGTCGCCGCCATGGCGTTGGTTGCGGGTGGGCCGGTTGCAGCGCAACCCATCATCGACCTGCACGTTCACACCGCCGGGATCGGTGCCGGAGACAGTGGCGCGTTCATCAATCGGGAAATGCGGGAGAGCTGGAAGTTTCGCATCTACCTCGCGGCGTTCGGGGTGTCGCTGGAGGAAATCGAAACACACGGCGATGCATTTCTGATCGGGCGGATCAGCGAGCGGATCGAGCGCTCCGAGCGCATCGACAAGGCGGTGGTGCTGGCGATGGACGGCGTGGTGGGCGCGAACGGGGAGATCGACCGCGGGGCGACGCAGATTTTCGTGCCGAACGAACTCGTCGCCCGGGAAACGGCGAAATACGACAACCTGCTGTTTGGGGCGAGCGTGAACCCCTATCGGCCCGACGCCATAGAACGCTTGGAGTGGGCGCACGAAAACGGCGCGGCATTGGTGAAGTGGCTGCCCAACATCATGCACATGGACCCCGGCGACGAGTCCATCGTGCCTTTCTATCGCCGCATGGCCGAGCTTGGCCTGCCTCTCCTCAGCCACACCGGTGACGAGCGATCGTTCGAGTCTGCCGAAGATGAACTCGGCGACCCGGCCCGATTGCGGCTGCCGCTCGAAACCGGCGTCACCGTCATCGCCGCCCACATTGCCGCCACCGGCCACACCGACGGGGCAGAGAACTTTGACCGTCTAGTGGCAATGTTCGCGAGCTACCCGAACCTCTACGCCGACGTGTCGAGCCTCACGCAGATCAACCGGCTGGGCTATCTCAAGCGAGCACTTGGCGTCCCGGGCCTTGCGGAGCGGCTGGTGTACGGCAGCGACTGGCCACTGCAGTTCTTCCCGCTGGTATCGCCTTGGTACCACGTCCGCCACGTGGGCATCGGCCGCGCCCGTTCCATCGCCAAAATCGACAACGCGTGGGACCGAGACGTGGCGCTCAAGGAGGCGCTTGGAATGCCGAGATCGACACTCGAGCGAAGCGCAACGCTGTTGCCGCCACACGCCTCCTCGCGATAGGAGTTCTTGGTGCCCCGCAGGGGCGAGGCTTGTCCCCGCCCGCGTTGGACGCATCGACGGACTCGGCACGGGACGCGTAGTAGGGGCGGGGCATGCCCCGCCCGTGTTGAACGCATCGACATACTCGGCGCTCGACGGGAAGCCGTCCCCTACAGACTGGCCTCCAGCCGATTGAGTTCGTCCTCGAGCATCCCGGTCATGCGGAAGACATGCGACGGGAAGATGTACTCGGGTTTCTCGACCGGTGGCAGATCGACGTCGTGTGCGTCGAGTTCCAAGGTCAGGTGCGCGAGTTCCGCCAGCAGGGTGGTGGCGAGGTGATACACGTCGGAGGGCACGATGTCGCGGCGGCGCTCTTCGCGTCGCAGGTTCAGATCCAGCACCCGGATACCCCGGCTTTCGCCAATCCGCTGGGCAATGCCGAGGCAGGTGAGGACGCGCCGATACACGTCCACCGGCCGCTTGCCCAACTCGAACGGAGGCATCGTGCCGTACACGGGCTCAGCCGGATCATCCGTGAGTTTCCCGGCGACATACGCGGCGGCGAGTTCGATCCGTCCGTACACATCCTCCGGTCGGATGGGGGTGTCCAGCAAGAGATTGATTTGCCGATTTATCTGGACGATTTCGCGCAGCACGTCGCGGGGTGCCCGATCGGCGTCGAAGCGGACTTCAGCATCCGCCGCGGGGGCACCGACTTCCTGCTGCACGCCGTTGATGGCCTGGTGCGCGCCCTGCACCAGCCCAAGCACGTGGCGTGGAAAGATCTCTCCGATCGGTGGTTCGGGGAGGGCCGTTTCGGCACCGTTGATCTGCCGCACGAGACGATTGACCTTGCGTGCGAGGGTCTGCGCCTGGTAGTACACGTGGCGGGGTTCCGCATAGTCCACCACCCAGCCGGCGGCGGTCACCTCTGGTCTCCCCATGTAATCGCGCAGCGCATCGACATCTGCCGCCATCTGGCGCGCAGCCTGGAAGACATGCGGCGGCTGGACCTCCTCGGCGGCGCTGGCGAAGGGTCCGGCCCACGCTACGACAACAGCCAGCCACGGAACGAATCGTCTTGCCATGTTCTCCTCCCCCGGTGTGTCCGCAGTTCGCCGGACGGGAGGAAGTCTAGCAGCAAGCTTTTTTCAGAGGCTCCTAGCCCGCGCCCTAGAAAGCCACATAGTGGCATTCGGCGGCGCAAGGTCGTAGGTAGGTGGGGGCTGGGGCCAGACCCCGAGCGTCAGCGAGGGGTTTGGCGGCGCTCGCCCTCCATCGTGCCGGAGGCACGTCAAGGAACAGAGGCTGGTTTGTTGGTGGCGTTGGCTGGCTCCGCTGCGTGCGCGCCTTCGGCACGCTTGGAGGGCGGGACGCCCTCCCTCCAGAGGCCCTCCAATGCCCGCTACCACCCGAACAAGGCGGGCCTTCGGAGGGAAGGCATTCTGCCTTCCCTGGCGCCGACAGGCGCCCTTCCTTTGTCGGCATCCGGCCCGTGCGCCTGACGGCGCACGAGGGAAGGCAGGATGCCTTCCCTCCGAAGGCCCCTGCGTCGTTAAGTCCGACAGACTGTTAGCGCGCCCTAAAGGGCGCGTCGGTAGTTCGCTGGCGCGAACTGCTAGCCCGTCAGTTCCTCGAAGCTGTCGAACACGGCATCTGCACCGAGTGACGCCGGATCGATGCCGTGGTTGTAGCCGTGCCGATAGACCACCACCGGGCAACCGGCGGCACGGGCACAGGCAACGTCCGTCGCCGAGTCGCCGACGAAGAGGGCGTCGGGTGGAGCGCATTCGAGGCGCTCGCAGGCGATCAGAGCGGGCTCTGGGGCCGGCTTTGGCTTCGGCGAGTTGTCGTGGCTGATGACGGTGGCGAAATGGCGGCGAAGGTCCAGCGCTTCCAGCAAAGGAAGGGTGAACCGCGAGAGCTTGTTGGTGACCACCGCCAGCAGCGCCCGCTCACCAAGCTCCTCAAGAGTCGAGGCCACATTCGGATAGGGCCGCGAATGGTCCGCAACGTGTGCTTCGTAGTGTGCCGACAAGGCCGCAACCGATTCCTCGAAGCGTGAGTCTGCAACCGGCAGGTTGTGATGCTCGAATGCGGCCGTGAGCATGGCTCGCACCCCGTGGCCGACCCAGTGCCGAGTGAGCGCCTCGCTGACTGGCGCAATGCCGGCGCCGGAGAGGGCGTGGTTCAACGCCACGTGGATGTCCGGCGCCGTATCGACCAGGGTGCCATCGAGGTCGAACAGATAGGCGGCAGGGGGATTGTCGGGCACGTCAGGCTCCGGCTTCGACATTGCGACCGATCTCGTCGCGCATGGCGGCGACTACGCGGCGATAGTCGTCGCGGCGGCACGGCGCCTCCTTGGGGACGCCGAAGATCGCCGAGCCGGCGATGAACGTGTCAGCGCCGGCCGCGGCGGCCTTGCCGATGTTGTCCACCTTGATGCCACCGTCGATGGCAACGCCAACCTTCGAGTGGCCGCTTTCGTCAAGCAGGCGCCGCACGGCACGAGTGCGTTCCAGGCTGCCCGGCAGGAACGACTGGCCGCCGAAGCCGGGGTTCACCGACATCATCAGCACGTAGTCGATGCTGCCGAGGAGTGGCTCAAGCACGCCGATCGGCGTGCCGGGGTTGAGCGCGATGCCCGCCTCGGCGCCACCGTCGCGGATGAGCGCCAAGGATCGGTGCGGATGCTCGGTCGCCTCCGGATGGATGGCCACCGCACACGCGCCAGCCTCGATGAACTCGCCAATGATGCGGTCCACCGGCTTCACCATCAGATGCACGTCGATGGGCGCCTCGATGCCATGATGGCGCAGGGCCGACAGCACCAGCGGGCCGACGCTGAGATTCGGCACGTAGTGGTTGTCCATCACGTCGAAGTGAATGAGGTCTGCCCCGGCGGCCAGCACATCCTCGACCTCCGCGCCAAGCCGGGCGAAGTCGGCAGCGAGAATGGAGGGGGCGATTTCGGCCATGGGCATCTCCGGCGGCTCAATGCGGATTATTCATGAGACCGACCCCCCACCGAAAGCCAGGAGGCCTATCTCGGAGGGCGTGAACGCTCGATCGACTCCTCCAAGGCCTCAAAGGTTGATGCGGCGAACGCGACGCAGTTGGTCGTGGGTGCCGATGTCCACCCAAAGGCCGTCGAAACGCTCGCCTTGCAACCGGCCTTCGGCGGCGGCACGAAAGTACAGGTCGCGCATGGAGAAGGGGCCGCTCGGCGCATCGTTGAAGATGGCTTCGCCGAGGACAGCGATGCCACAGAAGGTCAGGTCGTGGGTGTCGGAACCGTCGCCGTCGCGACGCACGCTGTCGCCATCGAGCCGGAAGTCCCCCGCCTGCCCCGCTGGGGTCGGCGTCAGCACCAGATGGGCGAGTTCCGGTGCAACATCGCTGAGGGTGCGGAACGGATAGTTGGTCCAAACGTCGCCGTTCAGCACGAGGAACGGCTCAGGCCCGAGCATCGGCAACGCCTTGCGGATGCCGCCGCCGGTTTCAAGCAGTTCCTCTTCCACACTGTATTGCACGCGCACGCCAAAGTCGCCGCCGCGACCGATGTGGCTGCGGATCTGGTCCCCTAGGTGGTGCAGGTTGATGACCACGTCGCGAATGCCAGCGCGGTGCAGCCAGCGCAGTTGATGCACGATCAAGGGCTCGCTGGCGATAGGGATCATGGGCTTGGGCATCGCTTCGGTGAGCGGTGCGAGGCGGGTGCCGCGGCCGGCGGCGAGGATCATGGCCTTCACGGCTCAGCAATCGCCCGCAGCTTGGGCTCGGCAACGTGGACCATGCCTTCGAGCCAGGCCGCGAGCTCGTGAAGTTCGTCATGGCTTCGGCAGAGTGCGATCACCCGGCGCAGCACTGGCAGCACGTCAGCCAGATGGCTCCCGCGCCCAAGGCGATAGCGCAGCCGCACGAAAATACCGATGGCCTTTAGCTGGCGCTGGATGGCAGTGAAGTCGAAGGCGCGAGCGAATGCGCCTTCCTCGACGGCAAGCCCGGAACGAACCCGAAAGTGCCGTCGCCAGCGCGCCACTTCCGCCTCGCTGAAGGTGTGGTAGCAGTCGCGCAGCAACGAGGCGATGTCGTAGGTGACCGGGCCCACAAGCGCATCCTGGAAATCGACGATGCCGAGGCGACCCTCGCTCCAGAGCAGATTGCGCGAGTGGTAGTCGCGATGCACGACGCAGCTAGGCATGGACGCGATGGTGTCGATCAAGACCGATTTCGCGGCGTGGAACGTCGCATCCGGCACCATGCCAAGGAGCTTGCCAACGAACCACTCAGCGAAGATGCCGAGTTCGTCGTCGAAGCGACCGGTGGTGTAGGGCGGGATGTGCGGGCTCCGCACCCGCTGTAGCCGCACCAGCGCCTCGATGGCGGCGTGCAACGGGGCTTCGGTATCGCGCGCATAGACCGAGGCGAAATCGCGGTCCCCGACATCGCTGACGAGGAAAAACCCGCGCTCGAGGTCTTGCTGCAGGATTGCCGGAACAGGCAATCCGGCGGCGCGGAAGATTCCCGACAGGCGAACGAACTGGGCGTTGTTTTCGCTTGCCGGCGGCGAGTGCATGGCGACGCTGGTGTCGCCATCCGCATCCACCCGAAAGAACCGCCGCGTGCTAGCCTCCACCGGCAGCGGCGCGAAGCTTGCGTCACGACCGATGCACTCCCGCACCCACACTTCGAGCGCATCCACGCCGGCACACCCGGCCGCCTGCTCAATACCCTCGGAGGAACTGCCCACGCCGGCGATTATGGCAGGTCGTCTGACCAAGGCGCCCGCGCCCCCGAGAGGGTGAGGACGCCGCGTCTCCTTGGCGAGGCCCGTCGAGAGCGGCACCTCCAAAGAACCACGCAGTGGTACTTTGCGCGCTGGCAAACCCAAGGACCCACGCCCCATGGAAATCGGCATCGTCTTCCCGCACAACGAAATCGGCACGGACCCCGGCGCCATCAAGGCATGGGCGCAGGGGGCGGAAGCCCTTGGCATGGGTCACATGCTCATCTACGACCACGTGCTCGGCGCGGACCCAGACCGCCCCGGCGGCTTTCGCGGCCCCTACGACAAAGATGTCGCCTTCCACGAGCCGTTCTCGGTGTTCTCCTTCATGGCCGCCGTAACCAACACCATCACCTTCATGACCGCGGTGCTGATCCTGCCGCAGCGGCAGACGGCGCTGGTGGCGAAGCAAGCGGCGGAACTCGCCATCCTCTCGGGCAACCGCTTCCGCCTCGGCATCGGCACGGGCTGGAACGAAGTGGAATACGAAGCCCTCAGCGTGCCGTTTGCCGGGCGCGGCGCCCGCCAGAGCGAACAGGTGGACCTCATGCGTCAGCTCTGGCGGGAAGACAGCCTCACCTTCGAGGGCAAGCACCACACCGTCACCCGCGCCAGCATCCTGCCGCGACCCACCGAGAGCGTTCCCATCTGGTTCGGCGGCATCGCCCCGGCTCTGCTGCGCCGCTGCGCCCGCTTGGGCGATGGCTGGGTGCCACTCGGCGGCCCCAACGACGCATCCGCCGAAGCCCTGGCGACCATCAAGGAGCATCGAGAAGCCGCTGGCCTGCCGTGGGAAGGCTTCGGCGTTCAAGCGCAGGCGCAGTATCGCGGCGGCACACCAGAACGCTGGCAGAACCATGCCTCACGTTGGAAAAACCTCGGCTGCACGCACCTTGCCATCGCCACGCACAACGCCGGGAACGCCACGGTGGACGACCACTTGCGCGCAGCCGGGGAGTATCTCGACGCCATTCGCAGAATCTAGGAGCTTGCGCCGCAGAAAGTCACGCAGTGGCATTCTGCGGCACGAGGTCATAGGGAGGTGGGGGCTGGGGCCAGACGCCGAGCGTCAGCGAGGGGTTTGGCGGCGCTCGCCCTCCATCGTGCCGCAGGCACGTCAAGGAACAGAGGCTGGCTTGTTGGTGGCGTTGCTCGGGGGTGGCGCTTTGTTGGCGTTTGTCCGGAATGCTTCCTTGCGGTGGCTTTGGCCGGCTCCGCTGCGTGCGCGCCTTCGGCACGCTTGGAGGGCGGGACGCCCTCCGTCCAGAGAGGCCCTCTAATGCCCGCTCTAGCAGTCTGTCGGACTTCGCCGCCCGGCGAAGTTCGACGGAGTGGTAGGGTGGCTTGGGCTGGGGCAAGAAGCGTTGTCCGAAGGCAACGGTTCTTGTGGCGCTGACTCCGCGCCAGGACCGTCACATGGCGCTGGTGCCGCGCACGGCGTTCCCTTGGTATCTCGGCGGCGCTAGTCTCTGGTTCGCGGCGGCGAGCCTGCAGGTCTTCCTGCTGCAATGGCTGTTCGTGGGCGAACTCGGCATTCGCCCCATGGACTACGGCTTCATCCGCGCATTCCTCGAGACGCCGGCGCTGGCACTGTTGCTCGTCGGCGGCGTCATCGGCGACCGCGTGGACCGGCGGCGGCTGCTCGTGGGACTGTCCCTCTTGGCCTGCATCCCGCCCTTGGCGATCGCCGCCACGGCAGACGCGCTCTCGTTCTGGCCGCTGGTGGCGTTCGGCGCTGCGCTCGCGTTCCTGCAATCGCTGAGCGATCCGGCGCGGCAGTCCATGCTGAGCGCGGTCGCGCCCACCGACATGCAGCGCACCGTCACGGTAATGACCATCGTCACCACCCTCACCGGCATGGGCGGCTATTGGGTGGGCGGTCAGCTCGAAGCGCTCGGCCTTCGCACCGTGCTGGCGATCCAGGCGGCCTGCTTCCTCGCCAGCGGCTTGGCCATGCTACGGCTGCCCCCCGCCAGCGGCGGCAGCGGCGCCGGGGTCGCACGGCCTGGCGGGGGACTCGCGTCCGGCTTCGTCGTGCTCTGGCGATTGCCGCTCGTGCGCAACGTGATCTTGCTCAACCTCTTCTCGTCGATGTTCAATGCCGGTGCCTATCTCGTAGGCATGCCCTTCATCGCCCGCGACATCTACGGCGGCAACGAGGCGTTCTTCGCCCTGATGATGATCGTATTCACCGCCGGCACGGTGGGCTGCAACGTCGTCCTGCTGGCGTTGATGCCACTGCGCCGCCCGGGCCGGGCCTTCGTCGCGATGCAACTCACCCGCATCGTGATCCTGGTGGCGCTTTGGCTGGAGCCGCCGCAGTGGCTCTTCTTCGTGTTGCTGGCGGCCTGGGGCGTGAACATGGGCGTGACATCGACGGTGGCGCGAGCCATGGTGCAGGAACTCGCGCCGGCCCAGCACCGGGCGCAAGTGCTGTCGGGGTTCCTGTTCGGCTTCATGGTGGCGGCACCGGTGTCGAGCTTGGTGCTCGGCGCGGTGATCGACTTCGCCGGCCCAACCACCGGGCTATTGCCCGGCGTGCCGGTGTCCCTGTTGCTCTTCGCCGGGGCGCTGGCGTCGGGCCTGTGGCGCTTCGAATCACCGAGCGCGGCTGGGCGGGCAGGAGATTGTGCCTAGCGCACAAGAACTGCTGCCTTCCGGCAACGCTTGTCCGAGCCCAAGGCCCTCCGTCACTCTGGCGGTATTCAGCCGGATTCGAATCCAGCAAACTGCGGACTGGAGCACTCGTGGACAAGGTGATGCGCTGGTGGTTCCTGCTCACCGCGAGCCACGGAGGAGCACACCGCACGCGGACGACGATGACGCGGCCACGCGAGCGGCACCAGCGACGGTTTCCAATCCCCTTACCGGTGTTTCCCACACCGGCGCTCTACGACCTATTGAGGCCGCAAAGGCGGCGGCGTTCGACGACCAAAAACCCCGGCGATCGCCGGCGCGTGGTAAGCAACGGTCATCCCCGAGTGGCAGTTGCTCACGGAATCGGGGCGGTTGACGTCCGTGTGCCGAAGTCGAGCAGCCACGAGCGTTCGCCGGCATGCCGGTCGGGGGAAAGCACTCTCTGTCCGTGGCCTGTTGGACACGGTCCAAAAGGTCAAGTGGCTGTTTTGACGACGGAATCCTTTGAGCGTTGACGTTCTGCCGAGCTGGTCTCTTGGATGCGCGCGTTTGCTCCCCGAGTCAGGTTGACTCGGAGCATCGCCCGCACGGCGTCAGTCGCTTTTGTCGCATCATGAAGCGCCTGTCGTCGAATCTCCTCCCGGATGCGGGCGCGTTCAGGATCAAACGGGTCGTGTTGGCCAGACCAAGCCGAACCTTGGGACATGCGCACACCTACCCCTTTCACGGTCGCCTCCTAAAGTAACCCGAATTCAATGCGGGATCAAAATAGTGCTTGCGCTTGATCCAGATGAAGCCGTCACCCTTGGACACGACGGCAACGTCGATCGGTCCTCCAACCGTCTCCGCCTCCCGCGACACTCGGCGCTTGAGAGCAGTGAGGTTCACCAGGGCTTCAGCCATGGCGGCATTCGCCACCCGAATCACGTTCGCCAATTCCCTCGTCTTGTCGCTGAACGGTTCCCGACCGATGAAGCGAACGAAGTCCTTTGCGTACTCCTCGACCGACTCATGCGACTCGCTGCCTAGCGAATGCCGATACATCTTGATCAGCGTTCCCAAGGCATGCCCATGAATTCCGCGTTGTTGTAAATCATCGCCCCTACCGGATGGTGGTCCGTCAGAGAGAACAGCTTCTGGGCAGGATAGGTTTTCCCCGATCCGCCGAGCGTCATCGCGCTGTCAGCCGCAAGCGCGACGGCGGTTTTGTTCAACAGCGCCACTTCCGCAGTCACGCCACGCTCCTCGCATACGTCGGGGATGTGAAGGCCCCAAAATGAGGTCGGTGTCCGATCAGTTCAACCCTCCAAACCGAACCGCGTGCAACGGTTGCGAATCGCTGGACTGCGGCAACTCAAGCTTGCAGGGCTCGGTGACGGTGATGACCACCGCCACCACCCGCACCGGCATCGGCGGCGATTGGGTGGGCGGTCAGCTCGAAGCACTGGGCCTTCGCACTGTGCTGGCGATCCATGCGGCCTGTAGCCTCGCCAGCGGCTTGGCCATGCTACGGCTGCCACCCAGCGGCGGCGGGTCGCGCGGCCTAGAGGGGCGACTCGCATCCGGCTTCGTCGTGCTCTAGCGCTTGCCGCTGCGCCCGGTGTTCGGCTGCACCATAGCCCGCACACGACGCATTCTTCGCCCTGATGATGGGTGTTTACCGCCGGCGCGCCAGAGCCCCTTCTACCTGCCGTAGGCAAGCAGTTGCGAAGCCACTGCCGACGCGCCTTCAGGGCGCACTTGGCAGTCGTCCGTACGTCAGCACGCGCCACACCCATTCCATCGGCCCGAAGCGATAGCGCCCCATCCACCAGAAGCTGAAGGCGACTTGGAAGGCCCAGATGGCGAAAACCACGAGATACAGCTCGGCACGCTCCAAGCGATTCCAGAGGCCGAGTCCCACCGAGTGGTGGAAGATCAACACGAAAAAGAGGCTGTGCATCAGGTAGTTCGTGAGTGCCATGCGGCCCACCGCCGAGAGCGCATGGCGGACGCGGGGCAGCAAGCCACGCTGGCACACGAGCATCACGAGGCCGATGTAGCCAAGCGCCGTCGCCACCCGGCCGATGTCGTAGGTGGGTGTAGTGATCATCGGCGACCACGCGAGGCCAAAGTCGTTGCTGATGCGCATGGCCACTTCCAGCACGTTCACCGTGAGGCCAATGGCGATGCCCCACGCCGCCAGGCGCACGTAGTACCCCTCAGACTTCGCGCCACGCAGCACCCCAGCCCGGTACAGCGCCATGCCCACCAACATGCAGGCGAGGGCATCCCAGAACATCGTCCAAGGCAGCGCTGCCAGCCACATGCCGACGACTTCATCAAGATTGGCGGCGAAGGCTTCGCCGTAGGGCGCCGTGCGCGCCACAACCTCGTTTTCGATCTCCTCCGGGCTCGGATCGAGGAAGCTGAGCGCTTCCTCCATGGGCGCGGCCGATGGTGGCGGGGCGACTTCGGTGGTTTGGCCGGACGCGGCTTGCCCGTCAAGGTAGGACGCGGCGGAGAACAACCCGCCGTACACCAGCCCCAGCCAGAGGTACACGACGCCAGCCACGATCAACAGCGTGCGCGGCCGCCAGTTGCGCGCGAAGTAGAGGATGAAGCCAGCGAGGGCGTAAGTGACGAGAATGTCGCCCGAGAACATCAGCACGAGGGCGTTGAACAAGCCGAATCCGAGCAGCAGCAATTGGCGGCGGTAGTACGGCCCCGCGCCCCTCCCGTCGGCAAAGAGCGCCACGCCAGCCCCGAACAGCATGGAGAACAGCCCCCGCATCACCCCCTCGAACAGCGTCTCCACCGTGATGAAGGTCGCGAAGTTGATGCCGGTCAAGGCGTTGTCGGCGACCGGGGTGAAGTAGGACAGGCCAGACAGTCCATACAGGATGTTCAGCAGCAGGATGCCGAGGAGCGCCACGCCCCGCACCACATCGAGCGACTCGATGCGCGCGGAAGGAGCCGTAGGAGCAGGTCGCGAGGATTCAGGTACACGCATTGGGTTGCCTCCTCATGGCTGTGTGGCCGAGCCTAGGGACAAGTCACGTGACGGCCCGCGGCGCCACCCGCCCTCCAGCATTGCGCGTTGCCAAGTCGAACCATTCGTCAGCGTCCATGCTTGCATAGCCCCGCATCAGGCGCTTGATGCGGGTGGCGGCACCGCCCGGAAAGCCGGCGACCTCTGCGGTCAGTTCGCGTGCTCGCGACAGCACCTCGTCATCCGCCACCGACTCGTGGGCAACGCCCATCTGCACCAGTTCCGGGCCATGGAAGCGCCGCCCGGTGAGCGTGAGCCTCGCGATCACCGCCTCGCTCTGCCGCAGCCGCAGCCACGCCATGTTGTAGGGCGCAGCCATGCCAACGCGCACCTCCCCGACCTGCAGAAACGCGCCATCGCCCACCACAAGCAAGTCCGCCGCCAACGCAAGCGCAGCGCCACCGTTGATGGCAAAGCGCTCGAGCGCCACCACGACGGGCTTGCGACACTCGAACAACGCCCGGTGCGCCCCGCGCCAGATTTGGCCAAACCGAGGCAGCCAGTCCGGCGCTGGCTCGGCGTTGAACTCCTTGAGATCAAGCCCGGAACAGAACGCGCCCTCGGCCCCGCACAGCAACACCGCATGAACCTCGTCGTTCGCATCCGCAGCCAAGAGCGCTTCCGCCAACCCCTCGCCCAACGGCCCATTGATCGCATTGCGCGTCTCAGGCCGATTAAGCGTGATCTCCCGCCAACCACCGTTGTCGGTGGTCTCCACCACAGCCATGCCCTTTCCGATCCATCGAATGAGTGGTGCATGTTCCCACGATCCGGGGACGCGGAATGACTTCCTGTCGCGTCGATGCCCCAAAAATCAGGAACGGCGCGGGCTAGGACCTGCGCCGTGGAACGGAGTTCGTAGGAGACGGGCTTGTCCGAAGCAGACCGATTCCAACAAGTTGATTTGACACGATTTACTAGCCGTTGTCGAGCTAGGGTTACTACCGGCGTTAGTGGTGTTCGGGGCGATTGCAGGAGCGCCTCGGTGGTACGCTCTGCGCGCGCCAGCGAGGCGTAGGCACGGACCCGGCCACGCGACGCTGGATGGCGCTGGGCGCGGGCGTGCGGACGGTAGGACGAAGCCCCATGATTCGCGGGGTTCCATCAGAATCCACGTTGTGTCCCAGACGGGTGCTGCGGCGGCAGGGTCCGAGGAGGACGACCTCAGAACCCCCGGTCACTTGGAACGGGTCCAGGGCATGCATCGGGCCTCCTTCGGCAAATGGTGTCGAAAATCGGACCGAGGAGGCGATGGATGTTGGCGGCGACTGAAAAATACCCACTTTTGGCGGACGGATTTTTCCCACTTTTCGGGCAAGGCCGGTTGCGTAACCGTTGGTCAACTCAACGGCCGGAGCGGCGATTTGCACAAGTGGGAGACACGCATGCTGCTGAAGCACTATCTGGATCAGGGATTGACGAAGGCGGAGCTGGCGCGCCGCTTCGGCATGGACCGGCGGACGATCCACAACTGGATCGCGTCGGGACAGCTGGAGCGGGACGAGGCTGCGGGCGAGGTGCGCTACAAGCCGCGGCCGCCGGTGGCGCACAAGCTCGATCCATACAAGGGGATCATCGAGTCGCGGCTGGAGGAGCACCCGAAGCTGTCGGCGCAGCGGCTGTTCGACGAGATCGTCAAGGCGGGCTACGACGGCGGCTACAGCCAGGTTCGCGATCACGTGCGCTCGGTTCGCCCGCGGCCGCCTGCGGAGGAGCCGGTGCGGTTCGAGACGCCGCCGGGTCGCCAGGGTCAGGTGGACTTCGGCTCGTTCCGCTTTCCGTGGGGTCGCCGCTACGCGTTGGTGGTGGTGCTCGGGTACTCTCGGCTGCTGTGGGTGCGCTTCTACGCGAGCCAGACGATGACGGTTCTGACCGAGGGGCTCGAGCGGGCGTTCGGGGCCTTCGGCGGGGTGCCGGAGGAGCTGCTGTTCGACCAGATGCGGGCGGTGGTGGTCTCCGACGACCGCCTGACCGGGGGCGGCATCGTGCTCAACGCGCAGTTCCTGCGCTTCGCGGCACACTGGGGCTTCAAGCCGCGCTCGTGCCGGCCGTACCGGGCCAAGACCAAGGGCAAGGTGGAGCGGCCGATCCGCTACATCCGCGAGAGCTTCCACTACGGCCGGGACTTCCTCGACGACGGCCACGTCAACGACGAGGTCGAACGCTGGCTGACCGAGGTCGCGAACGTGCGCCGGCACGGGACGACGGGCGAGCGGCCTGTGGATCGGTTCGAGCGCGACGAGCGTGGCGTGCTCAAGCCGATGGCGCGTCAGCCCTGCCGCGGCGCCAAGGTCCACCGGCCCGCCGATGCGGCGCCGCGGCAGGTGCCGCGGATCGACGTCGAACGGCGCCCGCTGCGCGACTACGCGGCGCTGGTCCGATGAGCGCCGACGGCGACCGCCGCGATCGCCTGCGAGGGATGCTGGCGGATCTGAAGATGCCCGGTGCGCTCGAGGCCGTGGACGGCATCCTTGCCCAGGCCGACGGTGGCTCCGTCACGGCCAGCGAGGCGATGGAGCGGCTGCTCAACGCCCAGATCGTGCTGCGCAACAACCGCCGTCTGAAGACCGCCATGCGCTCCTCGCGGCTGCCGGCGGTGAAGACGCTGGCGCAGTTCGACTTCGCCTTCCAGCCGAGCGTCAAGCGCGAGCAGATCGAGAGCCTGCACGAGCTCGGCTTCCTCGAGCGGCAGGAGAACGTCGTGTTCCTCGGGCCGCCAGGGGTCGGGAAGACGCATCTGGCCATCAGTCTGGCGATCGCCGCGGCCGAGTCCGGACGACGCGTGTACTACGGCACGCTCGCCGGCCTGATCGAGTCGCTGCAGGACGCCAAGGCCGCCGGCAACCTCGCGCGCCGGCTCAAGGTGCTGACGCATCCCTCCCTCCTCGTGGTCGACGAGATCGGCTACCTGCCGGTGACGCAGGAAGGCGCTGTGCTGTTCTTCCAGCTGGTCAACGCCCGCCACGAGCGCGCCTCCACCGTGCTGACGTCGAACAAGGGCTTCGAGGAATGGGGCGCCGTGCTCGGCGACGAAGTCATGGCGGCGGCCCTGATCGACCGCCTGCTCCACCATTGCCACCTGGTCAACATCCGCGGCAACAGCTACCGAATGCGCGAGCATCAGGACCTGCTGCGGCCGACCCGTCAAGAAGAGGACCCCCGATGAACCCCGCGCGCGCTTGCAGCCTCTTGAATGCGGCGGCGCGCCCTATGGTGTGGGTTTTGGCGCGCCGCACCGTGCAAGCAAGCGCGCGCTCGGCCCTCAATGAACCTGGCTGCGAGCAGCTGCCCGACGCTCGCCGCCTATCTCAATGTGGGCAATTTTCGATCGCCACAAATGGGAAATTTTCGGTCGCCATTGACAATGGATTCGGTCCACGACGTGTGACCGCGCTCCGAGGCTGGATTCAGGGAGCGGCGGTGGGCGTTCTTGGGCTGGGAGGATGGCTGCGGATTCCGAACGCCCTTGCGGACGGCGTCGCGGTACTTTAGTCATCCAGATGTGCGCGGCGGGGGTGGCACCGCAATTACGGTGACGCAGTCGGAGGACGTTGGGTGGCGGAAGGTGAGCGATCTGACAGGACCAAGATGTGCGGGAACATCGGTGTCGTCACGGCGTAGGCGAGCGATGGTAGGGCGTTTCCAGGAGGGGCTCGCGCTGCGGGAGTTCCCGCAAGTGCCGATGGTGGATCGGGTACCGACAAGAGCGGGTGCGGATTGATGAACGGAGCGGCTGGCGGACCCGGAGCAGTCGGAGGATTCGCGTTCCAGGCGAGGCTCGGTGCCATCGCGGGCGTCCATTTGTTGCGCGGGACGCCTGTGCAATGGACCGACGATCTCACGGGGGCGGCCCCTCGGGCGGTCTCGTTCGAGACCTCCGGGCCGGGCGACGACCTTTCGCTGGAGCTCGCGGACGGCTGTATCGTGGAGATCCAAGCCAAGAAGGGGCTCCGGGCCGACCGCAAGTTCTGGGCGGCGCTGGAGGCTCTTTTGGAAGGTGTCCATGCTGGGCGCTGCGCATTCGGGCTCCTGATAGTGTGCCCGGATGCCAGTGGCCCGGTCAGGCAGGACTTCGCCCGCGCGTTGCGGCGCATTGGGGACGGACGGAACGACAACGCCCCGGCGCGGCAGGCGGATCTGATGGAGCGGATCGAAGGATGGGGATACGATGCCGCGAGGGTCTGCGCGCGCGTTCGCATAAGGACGGTCGCCGCCCTCGAAGACGCAGGGGACGCCATCGCGGCGGCCCGCGCGGAACTCGCGCACGTATGCGCGCGCGACGAGCAGGTGATTTCCGCATGGACGGTGCTTTGCCAAGACGCACAGTCGGCGATGGAGAACCGAGGGCGCCGGACGCTGCGACAGCTATCGGCGCGCCTGCGCACCTCGCAGATAGAGATCGACGACGCGGTGAAGGATTCGCCAGTAGGCGTCCGTCACGCACTGGAGCAATTCGCCAGAACCCGAACAGAGTATTTTGAGGTACTCGGCATCGGCCAGCTGCCGACGGACACCGCTTGGCTACCGCTGCGGGCGATCGTAAGCGACGCGTACGGCGCGCCCGCCACCTCGGTGGAGGAGGCGTTGGCGCAATACCAGACGCTGGGGGAGAAGTCAGACGTTCTTTCGGACGAGATCGACGCTAGGACCATCGGGTCGTTCCGCAGGCTGTGCGTGGTGAGGGGTGGTCCGGGCAGCGGCAAGTCGCTGCTGCTGAAGGCCCTGGCGAGGGAGTTCGCGAAGGACTCGTACCCCAGCGTGCGCGTACGCCTCCGCGAGCTCGCGACGTGGGTGGACAAGACTGGGTGCGGCGTCGAGGCGGGGCTGCTACAACTTGGCCTGGACGGGACGGGGGTGGCACCTGAGCAGGCCTGCGACGCGCTGACGGATCTGGTGGTGCTATGCGACGGGCTTGACGAGTGCGGCGCCTTCCAAGAGCGGATCGCCGAGGGTCTGAATGATGTTGCGGCGTCCCACCCGTCCTGGCGCATCGTCGTGACGACGCGCCCCGTGGGCTACAGCACGACGGAGCTACACGACTGGCGCCACTACCAGATCGCACGTCTTCACGAACGCGATACCGCGCACCACGTGGAGACGCTGGTCCGGAGCGTCTCCGCAGCGCGCCACCAAGAGCAGTCGGCGGGTCTGTCTGGACGCATTCGGGCGTACGTCCGGGAAGGTGGCGTGCCGGGGATTCTCGGAGGAAGTCCGCTTCTGCTTGCGTTGGGGGCGGCGCTATTCATGGCTTCGCGCGGAGCGAGTGGAACGAAGTTCGATTTGTACCGACGGATCTACAGCCTCATGGACAGCTCGCCGAGGATCCGGAAGGCAAGGTTGGAAGCGCCGCCGAGAGCGGTGCGGGATAGCGTGCTCAACCACTTGGGCTGGCTTCTAGCCGCCTGCCCGCTGGTACCTGCGCAGACGCTCGAGCAGCAGTGCGCGCTCTGGATCCAACAAAGGATGGAGATGTCGTATGGTGAGGCTGTGGCGTCGGTTGAAGCTTCGGTCGAGTACTGGGAGCAGACGGGCCTGATCGAACGCCTGCGGCATCCTGGCACCGAGCTGATCGCGTTCGTCCACAAGACCTGCGGCGAGTTCGCGGCCGCGCAGCATCTTTCCGATCTGGAGCCCGCCAGCGCACGGCAGGCGATGGCGGAGGTCCTCTCGAACCCTGACTGGGACGAGATTCTGGACTTCGCAACCGGGACGTCACTGGCCACAATGTTGGCTGAGCTCATGGTCGCGGAGTTTGAGGCCGACGAGGCCGACGAGGCGACGCTCAATAGGCTGTTCCGGGTTCTGATCCGACCCGAGACCTTCCTGTCCTCGGAGCAACTTGGGGGGCTGCTGCGCCGGGTCTTTGCGCTCACCCTGTCGGAGGATCGCCGCAAGGCGTACCGCGTTGGATTATGCCTGTCGGAGCATGATTTGAGCGGGATACCGGAAGCTGCGGAACTGGCCTCGGCGCTGCTTTCGGCAGGTAGGGAGTGGTCGCGGCTGGTCGGCTGGGCAGTCCTCGCGCGCCACTTCCCCGACGCGGTCCAGCGCGGCGATCTCAAGGGCGCTTTGAGGCAGTTCATGGAAGGCAGTCGCACCGACGGCTTCTTCGTGCTCAAGGAGTCGAGTCTGCCGTTCGGACCATTTCCCGACCGCGGGGTGTACGAGAACTTCGTAATCGCCGCAGTGAAGGTGCTGCTGGCGGACGCCGACAAGGATTCACAGGACCGGCTGATCGCGGAGGTGCGGGAGTCGCAGCTGAACCCGACTCTCGGCTTCGTGTCCCGTTTCGACGAACTGCTAAGGGAACTCGGCCGGGAGGACGCGGCGGGGCCGCGTTGGCCGTCGGCAAGGTTGTTCGAAGCGATCGGTTCGTCGGCTACTGGTGTTCTGAGCGTTCCCGATGGTTTCCGTGAGGGTTCCTTGGCGCTGCTGTCGGACGTCGTGCCTGCGGCCTTCTGGCGCGAGGGCGCCGGCGCACGGCCGGAGACGGGGTTGAAGCACCTAGCCGCATTCGTCCGAATGGCGGGGATTCCGCACGTCCCGGCGTACGACGTGTTCACCTGGGAGTCGGATCCGCCGGAGCTTTGGTCAGTTCATCAACTCGTCCGCGCAGCAGCCCAGGTGTTCGGGCTCTCAATGGACCGCCTCGCTGCGGAAGCGGGCGCGGCGTTGGAGGACGTGGAGCGCCTCAGAGAGGAGGGGGGCGGGTCGGTCCTGAGTGTGCTGCCGGACGTCGATGCCGCGGAAGTTGATTGGGTCCGATGTATGCAAGTGGACATCGACGCCGGCACTCTCGAAACGCTAGTCAACTATCCTTCGGAATGGGTGCAGAAACTGGCGACCATTTTCCTCAATGAGAAGCTGGAAGGGGCCGACTTGCGGGCGGCGTGCAAGCGGCTGCTAGTGTCGGCAAGCGGCGAGGGGTTCTATTGGACTGCGGCGTTGACAGCGCGGCTACGGGACAGCTGCCAACTGCTTCTGGACAGACTGGCCGGAAGGACGGAGACGGGGCTTCATCATCTCTTCGATCATGTGAGAGAAAAGGGTTGGCCGGTAAGGCAGGCCGAGTTGCCGGCTCTAGAGAATGGCTTGCTAAGGTGCGACGCCAAGACAGCTGTCGCGGCGGCGAGGTGGTGCGAGGCCGTAGCGACTAACGACGACGCGTGGCTCGCCGACGTGTGCCGACAGTCGATGAGCCACTGGATGGAACATGAGGAACCGGTTGGCGGGGTATTGGTCCCTGACAGTCCGCGGGCGGCACTGTTGCGGACGTTGTACAGGGTCGAGTCACCCACGGCGGATGAGCTGGTAGAACTGGTCAGCGACTCGAGGGGCGATGTATCTGCGGCGGCGCTGGACGGGATGGTTGGGTTGGCCACCGGTTCTGAGGAGGAACGAACGAAAGTCGTGGGGTGGATGGTGGGTGGCCGGTTGCTGGCGGATCAGTGCGAAGAGCTACTGGGGAGCGATGTCCCCTACTCGGCTAAGGACCTGAGTGCTTTGTGCGGTCTGTGCGAGAGCCCGGAGGCGAAGTACCGTCTAGTCGCGGCTAGGCGGCTTCTGGCGCACCCAGCTATGGATCGGGCTAGAGCAATGGCCAAGGCCGGAATGATGAGGGCTGACAATGACCGCGACGTCCGGGATGCTGTGAAACGATTTATGGAAGGCGGAACAGACTGATCGTCATCGGGCGTTCTGCTTTGGTGTGCGGGCGGAAAGCGCACAGCCGGAACGTCCCCAAGATGGCGGGGCAGCGGGGCAGGGGACGGAGACGGACTGGGACGAGTGAGCAAATCACCGACGCGGAGTCGTACGCCCTCGCGTCCTCGCCGTGCTTTTGGCGGCGGAGCGGGCATCGTGCGCGAAGGGTCGTCGGCGGGTAAGCGTTTAGTAGATCCAACGTGCGCGCCGCGTTGGTGTGGCAGTCGATTCGGGAACTAGGCCCCTAGCAGCTCGGATGGTGTGACGGTGTGACGATCCGATGTGACCGCCACGCGCATTTCGCGCGGCCCTGCGCCCGTCACTACCTCCGGCGGCGTCCTTCGGGCGGCGGCGGAGTTCCGGTAGTGACGGGGCGCTAAACGGCGCCCGAGCGCAACGGCGGCAGCGCTGATAAACGCGCGGCGCTGGTGCCGCCTTGGTACCGGGGCTGGGCACAAGCGGTCGGTGGACGCCGTTCGCAAGCGGGGTACAAGCGGCAAAACGGCAAATGGGGTGTGTAGGTAAGGCCTTGGTCAGCCCGGTATGTGTAGCACGATGGCGTGGATGCCCGCACGTGAACACAGTCTAGGCCGGGCTTCCCCGCCAGCGCTCGCTGGCAGTGCCACACTGCCACACGCGTACCTTGGATTGTCGTACGATTCCCCCGCAACATTGAGATCGGGCAGGAATGGACTGGGTATCGGAAGTCGTCACGTCGGAGTTTCTTTGGGGTGTCGTAGTCGGTCTGTTCATGGCGGTCATTGTGGCTGTCGTTACGAGTTGGCTCGACACTCTGCGGCGACGCCGTGGCATCGCGGCCTTCCTGCAGGATCTCATTGAGAACGTCCGGGAACAGATTCAAAACCTGGAGGACAACCGCGATCGAAATCGCGTCATCGACCACGAGTTCTTGGGAACCATTGGTGCAGAGATTGAGGTGTACCGTCGCAACAGGGAGCAGCTCGTCTTGGTGACTGACAGAAGCCTCCGGAACGACGTTCGGGAGTTCTTCACCCGCACTGCTGCTCTACTGGCACAAGTTCAAATACAACTGCGGATGTTCGACGACGCGTGGCAGCGGGCGCAAAGCGAGAGCGAGGAGGGGCAACGATCCTCTCTAGCAGATTTGGCGCGTCGACACTTGGGCGAGGCGCACAACTCTTGCGACCGTCTTCGGCAGATACGAATGCTGCACGACGACCTAGACGGCCGTCTGAGCACGTTCGCTAGAAGTAAGCACCCGCTGCTCTAGTGGGCGATCGCGGCGGGACGAGGAACTTCGACGCGGTCCTTGGCATCGAGTCTTGCCGATCCTTCGCGGATGAGAGTGACCTCCCGAGGTTCATGGGCTCGGGCCCAATAGGCGTGTCTTCTGGCGATGGACCATGTATTGCGCCCCGTCACTACCTCCGCCGGCGCCCTCCGGGGCGGCGGCGGAGTCCGGTAGTGACGGGGCGCAAGGGCGGCATTCGGGCCAGCGGCGGCAAACAGTCCGCTAAGAAGAAAGGTGGTGCTGGCGTGGTGATGCGCCGCTATCATGCCCGGCATGACCTCGTCGCCCTTTGGCGACATGGCCGGGCCAGGAGCCCGGCATGATGGCGTCACCGGCCTGCCGGTGACGCCCAAGTGCCTCGCTGCAGACGCTGCAGCATGGCGGTCGACGCATCGCAAGGCACCGCTCGCCACGTTCACGGTAGCGCGTGGGCGGGGGCGATGCCACCGAGACCTGGGGACAGCCGTGGAGCGGCGTCGGTCGCTGCCGGAGTCGATCCGGCATTGGGCGGAACCAGGTTGCGGCGCAAGGCTTCGCGCGGACGGGGAGCGTTCCCCGTCGCTGCCCTGCGAGGGGCGGCATTGCGGAGTCTCGGGTGCCGAAAAAAGGCTGGCGGGACCGATGTCGAGAGACACGCCGCGGCTGCCGCACGAGACGGCAAGGGAAGACGCGTCGACGGACAGTTCCGCACTTCGGTGCGGGGTTCGCATGCCCTGGCGGGCAGCGGGCCGTCCATCAGAACTAAGCGAATCCGGACCCGCTCCCGGCCGCGCCTCGCGGCCGCGGTGCGCGGCCCGACGCGGCCATTGCCGCAACCATCCCCAACCTCTACGACGAACTGCGCCGGCGCTTCGGCGGCGAGCGCCGGCGTCGCGGCGCTTACCGTTTTGGAAAGAACGCAGCCGTTGACGGTCGGGACCTCGACGAGTCGAGGCTGGCGCGGGTGAAGGACGACCATGTGCGGACGGCTTTGGGGCTGCAGGCGGCTTTCGGGCTGCGCCGCGAGGAGGCGATCAAGCTGACGCCGTCGCACGCGGACCGCGGCGACCGTATCCTGGTGAAGGCGTCCACGGCCAAGGGCGGCCGGCCGCGCGAGGTGCCGGTGCGGACCGAGGCCCAGCGCCGCCTTCTCGACGAGGCGCGGCGGCTGGCTGACGGCGGGGCGCTGATCCCACCGGGGCGCAACTACGCCGAGCAGCGCAGGGTGTACGAGGACCAGACGCGGGCGGCCTGACGGAGCGGGAGCGGCGGGTCGACGCGGCGGCGCGGCTGCGGGTCTCCCGCGAGCTGGGTCACGGACGCCTGGAGATCGTGGCGGTATTGCGGATAGAGGATTTCGGCGAGGTGCGACCATCCCGCGCGCGAAGGCGCTAGCTTCGGGCCTGTCGACCGACCGGCTTTGGGAACTGCATTGGCAAATCCGGGACAGCGTGCGGTTGCGCGAAATCGTGTGTACAGGGAAGGCTTGGTCCAAGCGCTAGGAAAGACACCGGCGGCCTTTAGGACGATCGCCACCGTTGCCACCAACTCGCCGCACTTGCACCCGGGTCATCCGGTTCCACGCCGACGACTTCCTCGCCGAAGACCAGCGTCTTCGTTGTCCGCTTCTTCATCTTTCCCTTGTGCCGGACTACCATTGCGATGGCCACGGCCAAGACGATGGCCAATGCGACAGCTCCGGCCATCAGTTCGTCGCGACCGTCGTTCGTTGCATTGGTCGCTCCTTCCGCCGTTGAACTTGGCACTGTCAAGGCGACCGTGGCGAACCCGACTGCCCCCGCCAAGCAAGCGGTACCGAGCCAAGTCCAAATCTCGTACTCCACCAGACTGTTGGCGTCGACAAGCCGGACCTCGACAGACATAGGGACGATCATCTTCACATTTGGTGCGGCCGCACCAGGATTCCTTGGTGCTTTCGGCCCGCGATCTTCCGTCTCCCCGCTGTCGTACGTAGAAGCACTCTCCTGATCGTCGCCTGGACCGGTCTGTAGCGCTTCCCCAGTCATTCTGAGCGCGCCTCGACAGCCTTCCACGTTTTCTCGCCAAGGTATCCGGCGTAGCCCCAACCGCGGGGCATCGCAGAAGTCACGATGAGCCTCATGTCGACGTCTTGTCGTTGATCGAGTTTCTCGGCGGCTTCAATCAGCTTCGTTACGACATCGTCGCGGTCATTCTCGTTCTCAACGCGTACCACGAGCACCCCGCGCATAGGTCTCGCCCAAGAGTACCCTTCGACACACTTCTTCATCGTCGCGTTGACATCTGCGGGGACGTCCCTCCCGCCGCCAACATCCCAGGCCGCCATCACGTGCATCCTGTCACTCCCTCTAGAAGGTGACGCGCTTGAGCATCGACATAGCACGTGAGCGAGACGTGCATCCCTTGCGCGGCGGCAAGGTCGGTTGTTTGTGCGAGGGCGCCGACGGACTTAGGCGCCCGTTCCTACGGGCCCGCGAACGGGTCACGACTTAGCAATCTCTGCAGTTGGCCAACTGCTCGGTAACGCGGTCGCGGGCGTCATCGTCGACAGGGTAGATGACTTGCTGGTGGTCAACCTCGGGGTGGCCGGCCCGTGCCATCCGTATCCGTACCTCATAGACACGGCCCCGACGGTCACGTGCGACGCAAAGGTCACGTACGCTCGACGGAGCCTGAATCTGCCGCAGGCCCGCTGGTACGTCTCTGCCCACTGTGGCCTCGTTTTCCACTGCACGTGCATCCAGCGTATCACAGGACAATCGTCGAAGAGTGGTGTTCGGGGTGAGTACGAGTGGTGAACTGAGCCGTGCGGTGAGTCTCCGCTGAAGTCTTGCGAGTTCAGTTTTCATGGAGGGGCACTCCGCGCGGGCGCGACAAATGTGGTCGCCCGGGCGGCGGTAACCACGGCGCCTCACTCACCGGCACTTTCCACTACGCCGGACGTCTTGGGTCTCGACGGGAGTGTGGCGTTCCTGTAGAGCCGCCTGGACGACCCTCCCTCGGGAGGGTCGTCCGATCCTTTCCGAAGCTTGAGCCCCTTCCGAATCCCCTGGATCCGGCGCGATCGCCCTGCCGAACGGCGAGGAGAGCGCTCTGAAACCGGAGTCCGGCGGGAACCGGTCGACCAGAGCACTCTCGGCGCGGGCAAGGCTGCGTCGCGGCTGCGCCGGCTCCGTTCAGGCGACGTAGGCGGCCCACTCGGCCATCAGCGCGCGCCGCCTGTCGAACAGGTCGCTGCGCCGGTAGGCGGCCTCCACGCGGTCGCCGTTGACGTGCGCCAGGGCGAGCTCGCAGACCTCGCGCGGCGCGTCCGTGCACTCGGCGGCCCAGTCGCGGAAGCTCGAGCGGAAGCCGTGCGGGACGGCGTCGATGCCCAACGCGCGCGTGAGCTCCGACAGGCACTTCTGGGGCATCACGCGACCGCGCTGCGACGGGAACACCCAGCCGTCCGCCACGGCCAGCTCCGTGGCCTCGTCGAGCACCTCGAGGGCCCGGTCCGCCAGCGGCACGCGGTGCTCGCGCCCGTTCTTCATGCGCTCGGCGGGAATCGTCCACACCGCGCCGTCGCGGTCGATCTCCTCCCAGCGGGCGTTGCGCGCCTCCCCCGAGCGCGTCGCGGTCAGCACCAGGAACTCGAACGCCAGCCGGATGCCGGCGTGTGCGTCGCAGCCCCGCACGCGCGCGAGCGCGTCGCGGACCTCGGCGTGCGGCAGCGCCCGCTGGTGACGCTGAACGGCGGCGGTCCTCGGCAGCGCGGCGGAGATCGCGTCGCCGGCGGGGTTGTCGGCGCGCAGCCCCTGCGCGACGGCCCACTTCATCACCGCGCCGATGCGCTGTCGCACGCGGCCGGCGGTCACGCGCCTGGTGGACCAGATCGGCAGCAGCACGGCCATGACGTCGGCGCTGGTCACGGCGTCGACGGTCTTGGCGCCGAGGCGCGGCAGGGCGTAGGTGGCGAGGCTCGCGCGCCACTGGCGTTCGGAGCCGGCGCGGTCCTTCCAGTGCGGGGCGTGGATCGCGATCACGGTCTCCAGCGCCTCGGCGAAGGTCGGCACGGCCTTCCCCGAGCGCTTCGGGTCACGGCCCTGGGCGATGGCGCGGGCGTTCTCCAGCGCCCGCTCGCGCGCCATGGCGAGGGTGACGACGGGGTAGCGGCCGAGGCCGAGGCTGGTGGGCCTGCCGTCGATGCGGACGCTCTGCGTCCAGGGCTTGTTGAGGCCGCCGCGCAGCGCGGGCCGGACGAGCAGGCCGAGGCCGAGACCGCCTCGGCCGTCGCCGTAGCGGCCGGGCCGGCTGGCGTTTTTGACGAAGGTTGCGGACGGCATGAGGGGTCAATTGTTCACTTCCCGTTCCTTGTTCGGTTACAAGGGGGTGTTGAGAAGCAGTGTGCCCCGGCGATGCCTTGAACGCCAAAAAGTTTATGTTTAGCAGAAGGTTAAAGGACTTTCGGCGAAGTCCTGCAACCCCCGAAAACCACCCGTCGGCGGTGGGCTTGTCCCATCCCGTGCCGAGTCCGTCGGTATGTTCAACACGGGCGGGGACAAGCCCGTCCCCTACGTACCGCGTTCCACGGGACAGGCTCCTCGCGCGCCCTGACGGGCGCGTCGGCAGTTCGCTACGCGACCTCTCGGCCTACGGGTTGGCGACTCGTGGCGTCATTCAGGCTCCAGGCGCCCGCGTACATGGTCAACCCGAGCTTGCGGGCCACCGCCAGCGACGCGACGTTGTCCCAGGACGTGCTGTAAAGGGGAATTCTGCCCGACGACCGCACCGCGAGCGCCCATGCGGACGTCACGCGGGCAGCGAGTCCGTGGCCGCGGAATGCCGGCGCCGTTTCCAACCCAGCCTCCGCAGCAAACGCGGATTTCCTCGCCGAGCAGCAGGCGCTTATGGCGCATTCGTCGCGCTCGACTGTTGCGATAGGTGTCCGACCCTCCACTTCGTCCGCTCGCCAATCGGGAAAGTGCGGCAGGAGCCTGCCGACGTCGTTCGCAAAAACCACACCTGTTGGTTCGGGCAACGAGTGGGGGAAGTGGAACGCCGGACCTGCCGCCACCTCCCCGCCGATGAGCGAGCGGTATCGTCGCGCATTCACGGGAGGCGCTCGAAAGTCGGCCGCTGGTGGCTCGTCCGCGGCCAGTTCTTCAAGTTCGTGCTGAACTTGCTTTGGCGCGTCGCGTCGCACCGCCCAAACGCACCCGTCGCGGCCACGGGCGATCCAGAACACGGGCCCGTGGACAGCGTCCGGTTCCCGTGTACCGACGATCAGACCTTCATCGTTGAACCGAAACAACGTCTGCATGTGCAACCGCGGCGTGGCTACCGAATCCACCGCACCCTCGCTACCGCACTCGATGTCATAGGCAGCTTGAAGTCACCCGTCATCGCCGACGCGACATCCCTGGAGCGGCATCCATGTCGAGATTGAAGGCGCAGGCAAGACATGAGGTGCAGTTTGCACGATGCGGCTGGCGTTGGGTCGTGCAGTGTGTGACAGTTGGTGAGTGCGCTTTCAACTCGCGACGCATTCAAGCGTCAACACAACGACTGTCGCCGCAGCCTTGCTTTTGGCGCTCGCGTGCGCCCCCGCGGAGGCCGGCCGCGCCGTATTCACGGGGGCGAACGACGCGGAGCCCATCAAGGCGGGATTCCGTCGGGACAGCATCGTGCTGCACGAGACCGGCTTCCAGATCGTCAACGGCGACAACCCGTATCGGGATTTCGCCGACCACAGCATGGGCCCCACCGGCTACAGCGACACGTGGCCCGATTTCTTCCCGGAGCTCGACAGTGACATCCACCCCGAGATCGTGGAGGCCATCGGCGGCAACGATTTCACGCTGAGCATCACGCTCGATCCCGCGAGCACGCGGCTTCGGCCGCACACCAACCGTTCGGGCGAACGCTTCGGCGTCTACCTGCAGTTCGACCACGGGCAGGTGCTTGGCGGCGCCTATCTCATCGTTGGATTCGACGGCATTGGCGGCGTGCTAGAGCCTTCAGCCGGGGAGCGCGAGGGGCTCGCCCCTCGCAAGCAAAGCACCGGCAACCGGCCGTTTGCCCTGGTCGGACAGGGCTACTGGAGCTACTACGTGGACGAGCGCGACGTGACGGGAACGGCGGAGACAATCACCCTCGCGCGGCGCGGCGACGTATTCCAGCTGTACACCGCGTCGAAGGGGAGCAGCTTCATCGCCGGCGCCGGCCAGCGCGCCGACGGCACAGTGCACCCGGACGTCAACGGCACGCTGGCGGTGAAGCCGAACATCATCAAGGACATCGGGCCGGGCCGCCGGCTGACCGCGATGGCGTTCTGGACCGAGTCTGCCGCTGGCACCTCGTTCGACGCCGGCGCCGGACGGCTCAAATCGCTGGTGGTCGAGTCGGATGCACTCCCCCGAGATATCAATCCGGACAGCCACGTTCCGCCCTTGGCCGCCATCGACACCGGCACCGACGACCCCATTCGCCGGCTCTCCGGCACGGTCGTCAACGACGGAACCCGCGAACCCGTCGACTACGCCCACGTCGCGTTGCGGCACAGCGGCGTGTCCTACGTGGTGATAACGGACTTGGCCGGACGCTACGCTGCGGCCGTTCGGCCCGGAACGTACGCTGCCCGTGTGTCGGCAAAGGGATACCGAGGCGCCGCGGCCGATATCGAGGTCACGGGCGACACCGTTCACGACTTCGCGATTGCCGATGTCGGCACCGACCACCGCGTTGGACCGGAGCGGGAACACAAGACCATCCAAGCTGCCCTCGATGTCGCCGGCGACGGCGACATGATCCATCTTGACCCGGGCGTCTACAGCGAGCCGCTCAGGCTCATCTCCAACATCACCATCCGGGGCGCCGGCGCCGACCGCACGCGTGTCGTGCGCGAAGCCTACCGGGACCTCGCCATCACCCCATTCCTGGCGGAGTACTACCCGCCTTACGGCACTGACGGCGTGACCCTCAAGGCGGCGCTTGCAAACGTCGCGCTTTCCGGCTTCACGCTGGACGGCGGCGAGGATTACGAGTCGTTCGCCGCGGAGACGGTTTCCGAGCGCCTCGCCCTCTTGATGGCGATTGACCGGGTCGACTTGCCAACGGTCAAGGCGATGCTGGCAGCCAACCCGGCGCTCGCGAAAACCCGCTACTACACGGAAGATTCGGACACCGGCGCCACCTTTCTCACACGCAACATGGACCCCTGGGTGCGGTGGACGCCCGAGCTTCGCGCCGACAACGTCGCGATCGCGCGGCTGCTGATCGACAACGGCGCCGACATCGAAGGCTTCGGAGGCTATGCGTGGTCGTCCGGCGGCAGGCCTCTGCACATCGCCGCCAACCACGACAATGCGGGCGTGGCGCGGCTCCTGCTCGAAGCCGGGGCCGACCCCAATGCGCTCGCCAGAGACCGGCCGCCTCTGCAGTGGAGTGTCGGACAAGGCGCGCGGGTGGCCGCGACGGCGGCAGTGCTGATGGACGGAGGCGCGGAATACAACCTACTTCATCTCGCCCACTTCAAGCTGCTAGATCGGCTCGAAGCCGAGCTCGACGGGCGGATCAACGACCTGTTTCCCGTGTACGGCGCCGAGCCGACGAGCTTGCTGCACATGGCAGTGCGCGACAACTTCCCGGACGTGGTGCGATGGCTGCTCGAACGCGGCGCAAACCCAGAGCTCGTGGACGCCAACGGCCTAACGCCGAAACAAGTGGCCGTCACCACCGACCGATCCGATGCTGTGCGAGAGTTGTTGGGGCTCGAGCCGGCGGAGAGTCCTTGACCTACCGCGTGGGACGCCGAACGACGAGGGCGCGTCCTTTCGCGTGGAGCAGGTCGTGCAGCCCAATGATCGTGGGGCCATTTTCCTGTAGGGGACGGGCTTGTCCCGTCCCGTGCCAAGTACGTCGCAAGCGTCCAACACGGGACGGGACAAGCCCGTCCCCTACGGCGAATCCATGTCTCCCGCGTCAGCGCCGGCGAGAGACAAGCCTCAGCCGGCTTCGTCCTGCCAGGGGTCGTAGCTGCCGAAGCTCCAGAGATTGCCTTCCGGGTCGCGGCACCCGTAGCCCCGGCCGCCGTAGTCCTTGTCCTCGGGCGCCATCACGACTACCGCGCCAGCCGCGACCGCACATGCGTGGTGTGCGTCCACATCCGTGACGATGATGTACGGACTCTGCGACACCGGGGCGTCCGTGGAGTCGAGCGGCCGTTGCATCTGCCCGAACTCGTCGTCGTGGGCGGACGACAGCATGATCATGCCGTTGCCGAAGGTGAGCTGGGCGTGGGCCACGCCGCCGTCGCCATCCTCCACGACGAAGTGTCGGCGGAAGCCGAAGGCTCGCTCCAGCCATTCGATCGCCGCGTGGGCGTCCTGGTAGCGCAGTGTCGGAACGATGGTTGCGGTGGTCGCTTTCGCCAGTTCGCTCATGGCTTGGTACGGCTCCATCAAAGAGATTGCAATGCAGCCTACATCAATCAGCAAGAGTGCTTTGTTACGCTTCCACCACCGCCAAAGCTGGACTAAAGCCATGCCCACCGATCTCACCTTCTACACGAACCCCATGTCCCGAGGCCGGATCGCCCGCTGGATGCTTGAGGAGACCGGTGCGGCGTACGACGTAGAGGTGCTGACCTTTGACGACAGCATCCGCTCGGCGGAGTACCGCGCCGTCAATCCCATGGCCAAGGTGCCAGCGATCCGGCACGGCGATGTGGTGGTCACCGAGGCCGCCGCCATCTGCGCCTACCTCGCCGATGCCTTCCCGGACGCTGGCCTCGCCCCAGCACCGGCGGGCCGAGGCGCCTACTACCGCTGGCTGTTCTTCTGCGCCGGCCCGTTCGAGGCGGCAACCATCAACAAGATGCTCGGCGTGGAAATCTCCGCGGAGCAGCAAGGCATGGTCGGCTACGGCACCCTCGACCGAGTGCTCGACACCCTCGAACACACCCTCGAAGCCTCCACGCACATCGCCGGAGAGGCGTTTTCGGCCGCCGATGTCTATGTGGGCGCCAACCTCAACTGGAGCATGAACGTGGTGCACACCATCGATCCCCGCCCAGCCTTCGAGCGATACGTCGCTCTCCTCGCGAGCCGCCCCGCCCTCAACCGCGCGGCCGAACTGGACAACACGCTGTCCGCAACGCTGGCTTGATCCTCAGCCTGCCGCCAAGGAAAGACTTGACATGGTTGCACTCGAACGCTTGTCGCCTCGCCTGCAGAAGCATTTTCTGGACATGCCGTGTCCGACATTCGAAACCCTGCCGTGGGTGACCGGGCCGCCGGTGACGCAGCGCAAGGTGGCGCTGGTTTCCACCGCGGGGTTGCACCGGCGCGACGATCTGC
This sequence comes from Pseudomonadales bacterium, assembly GCA_965116935.1. GTDB lineage: Bacteria > Pseudomonadota > Gammaproteobacteria > Pseudomonadales > Azotimanducaceae > VXYL01. The sequence continues at coordinate 211,574 of OZ220737.1, forward strand.
CCATCACGCCGGGGAGCGCAGACTATCGGGTGATTCCGGCGGACACGCCAGCCGGCGACCTCGTGATGAGCCACGTCTCGACGAATTTCGACCGCACCGGCTTTCAGCTCGACTGGAACGTGGTGCTGCCGCTCGACCGACTGCGCGAACTGGCCCAAGCGGGAGAAATTGGCAGCGTGGCCTCGCGCCATTATTCCTTCATGGGCGCGATCGGCAAGCTCGACGGCCTCGAATCCCGTGCCGCGGAACTGGCTCAAGACATGCGGGCCGATGGCGTCGATGCCGCCCTGCTGGTGCCTGTCTGACCCGCCTGCACGCGTGCCGTCGGCGCGCTTGCGCACTATCTGGAACGGGCCGGCATCGCCACCACGCAGATCAGCCTGATTCGTGACCACACCGAGCGCATTCAGCCGCCGCGGGCGCTGTGGGTGCCGTTCGAGCTCGGGCGTCCCGTGGGTGCGCCCGGCAATCCCGCCTTCCAGAAGCGCGTGCTGCGGATGGCGCTTGACCTTCTCGAACGTGCGCGAGGGCCGGTGCTGGAGGACTTCCCCGACGACGAGCCGGAAGGAGCGGCGCCTGAAGTGCCGCTGGCGTGTCCGGTGAGCTTCGCCACCAGCGTCGATGCCTTGGACGGTCAGAGCGAACTCTTGAGCGCGTTCCGGGCCGAGGCGGCGGGCTTGCGCGACTGGTACGAAGGAGCCGTCCGACAGCGCGGGCGCACGACCGCCAACTCCACGGGCCTCGCTCCCGATGCCGTGATCGACTTCGTGGCCGCCTTCGCCAAGGGCGAGGAGCCGCCGAATCCCGTGCCGAGTGTGCCCGTCGGCATGGCCCTGACGATGGCAACCGAGGATCTGAAGGCGTACTACAACGAGTCCGTCACCGCCCAACCGGGTCGGGCAACTGACGTCGTGGGCCTCGAAGAGTGGTTCTGGACCGAAACCGCCGCCGCACGGGTGCTAAACGAAGTCCGCAAGCACTGCCTCACCCGCCAAGGCGCCCTGTTCGAGCAGCTTGGCCACACATGGCTGGTGCCAAGACGCCAGTTGCCCCGTTTTGGGGAGTGAGGGGCGTCAACACCCGGGAAGCGGGCAAACGGAGAGACCTGATGGAGGAGACACCACCGCTGCGTCGCGCCAAGGCAGTAGGCATCAACCACATTGCGCTGGAGGTTGGCGACATCGACGCCGCCCTCGACTTCTACGGCGCGTTCCTGGATTTCGAGATCGCCCGCCGCAGCGACACCGCCGCGTTCGTGTACTTCGGCGACCAGTTCATCAACTTCGCCAAGGGCCGCCGTCAGGGCCCGGACGAACGCCGCCATTTCGGCATCGCGGTCGACGACAAGGAACTGGCCCGTCAGCGCCTTGAGGAACTCGGCGTGACGTTCTTGGATGGCCGCTTCATGGACTTCCTCGACCCATGGGGCAACCGCGTCGAAATCACCACCTACACGAAGATCCAGTACACCAAGGCCGACCATATCCTGCGCGGCATGGGCCTCGATCACTTGCACAAGACCGACGAAGCGCTGGCAGAACTACGCGCCAAGGGCATGGGGCCGGAACTCTAGGGAACTGCCCCCAAGGAGGATCGCTCGCAAGGAATCGGGCGGATCAGAGCTTCCCTGTCCCGGCTTTCTCAAACGCCCAAGATTGCGCCGACGCACATTGTGGTAAACGCCCGCCGCCGCAGCGATAATCGGCAGGTGCGAACCAGATTCAGCGAACGGGACGTCGAGCCCAACCGGAGCGAGGACTACCTCCAAGAGGCCTTCGACCGGCTAGCCGAGCCCGACGGTTTCATCGCCTACTTGATGAATGGTCCTTCGCTCGAAGGCCTACCGGTCCAGCGCGACCAAGAGCCGATGCGCGATGCCAAACTGTGAGAGTGCTGCTCGACACCCGCGTCGTCTGGGAAATCCGCCATCCGCAAGGCACTCTAGAGGTGAAGGCGGCGGTCGCCGCGGCCTGAATCTGCTCGTGTATCAGCTCGCCTTTTTCGGGAAATCCGCTCCGGCGGACGGAGCGCATCTTGCTCAAACGACCGCAAGGCGTGCACTCCTCGTCTAACCCCTCCTCGCGGGACGCGTTCCCTGACGGCGCTGTTGGTGGTGTCTCACTTTGACCCTTCCGGCTGTAGCGGATGGGCGCCGGAAACCGGCGCTCGTGTTCGACTGGCCTCCGGCGCCGCTTGGAGGGAGGGCGTCCCGCCCTCCATCGCGCCGCAAGGCGCGCAGAACACTCGTCGCACCAGCAAGATGCGCGCCCTGCGGGCGCGGTGGAGGGCGGGACGCCCTCCCTCCAGAGTACGACGCGCCACGCACGGCGCAAGTCAAAGTGAGACACCACCGCGCTGTTCGTTCGCTGGAATCGTTGCAGAATTCGTGCAACGAAAAAGGGCGAACAAGCGCTTTTGCCCCATTCTTCAAAGCCTTAATCGTTTCACCATGCCTTCGGGTAGAGTCGGTCGAGCTCAAGGGCCCAGGATTTGCCCCACTTCCTCCTCCGAAAACCCCGCCTCGCGCAGTACTTCCTCCGAGTGCTCGCCGATCTCTGGCGCCACGGCGCCGGGCTGGAGCGGCGTGCGGCTCATGCGGATGGGGTTGCCGACCACCTTGCGTGGCGTGTCGTCGGGGCCAGTCGTCTCCGCGAGGTAGCCGTTTTCCCAAATGCCGGGGTCGGCCGCGGCGGCGTGGTAGTCGCGAACCTCGGCGTAGCGCACGCCGGCTTCCCTGAGGATTGCGCTCCACTCGGCGGTGGTGCGCTTCCGAAAGGCTTTCCGCAGTTGCGCCTTGGCCTCAGCGAGCACTTCGGGCGGTGGCGGGCGATAGCCTTGGAGGCGCTCGTCAACGGCCAACTCGGGGCAATCTACCGCGAGGAAAAACGCGTCGCGCGCTTCGGGCGGCACGCCGACGATGCCGATCCAGCCGTCGCTGGTCTCGAACAAGCCATAGATGCCGTGGATGATGGGATGGCCGAGGTTGGCGCGACCCGGCTGCTTCCCGGAGAGAAAGTAGTGCGTGTATTCGGTGGCTTGTGCCCAGATTTGGCCACCTAGCAGCGACACTTCGACGCGTTGCCCCTGGCCCGAACGTTCGCGTTCGTGCAGCGCCGCAAGCACTCCTGCAACCATGTTGAGCGAGCCGATGTGGTCGGCGATGAAGGCACCCACCGGCGTCGGCAGGTCGCCGTCGCGACCGGTGGTGCTGATCAGACCCCCTGCCGCCTGCCCCGCAAGATCGGCGCCGCCTCGGTCGGCGTCCGGCCCCACGGGCCCGAACGTGCTGCCCGCAGCCCAGATGATGCGTGGATTGATGGCCGCGAGGTCCTCATATCCAAGCCCCCAGCCTTCGAGCGTACCGGGCGTGAAGTTGCTGATGACGATGTCGGCATCCATGGCGAGGCGACGGAACGCATCGGCGCCCTTCTCCCGCCGGAGGTCCAGCGCCAGGCTGCGCTTGCCGCGGTTGCACGCCACGAACGTGGCGCTGCGGTCATCGTCCGCCGACAGCGGGATGTAGCGGCACGGATCGCCGATGCCCGGCAGTTCGATCTTGATGACGTCGGCACCCATGTCGCGCAGCAGCGCGGCCGCCTGCGGCCCCTGGATCAGGAACGCGGCCTCGAGCACCCGGATGCCGGCGAGGGGACCCATCCGCCCTTTAGGCGTCGCGCGCCTTGGAAAGGAACCGATGAAGCTGGCGGTCGTGGCGACTCATGGCCGACGCACGCCCCTTGCCGACATGCGGCGCCCATCTCGGCGCGCCCACACCGACCGGCTTGTCGCCCATCACCGTGACGCGCTGGATGATGCGTTCCCCCTCGAAGTCATTGAGCACGAAGTGTTGCGTGCAGCGGTTGTCCCACATGGCGATGGTGCCTTCGCTCCACCGGTAGCGAACCGTGAAGCGGGGGCTCGTGACCCAACGCGTGAGGTAGCCGAGCAGCGCTTCCGACTCGCCGGCGTTCATCTCGACGATGCGGCGGGTAAAGTGCTCGCTGACGTACAGTGCCCGCCGCCCCGTCTCCGGGTGGACGCGCACGACCGGATGAATCGCCATCTTGTCGGCGCGGTCATGGGGATGGGCGTCGTGCAGCGCCGTCAGCCCCTCGCACAGCTCCTGCATCGGCTCGGAAAGCCCGTCGTAGGCGGCGTAGAGGCTGCTCCACATGGTGTCGCCGCCGGTCGGTGGGCAGCGCAGCATCTGCAGCACCGACATCAGCGCCGGTTCGTCCTGGAAAGTGATGTCCGTGTGCCACTCGTCCGCCACCCCGCCTTTGCTCGCGGCGAGTTCAAACAGCTCCGGGTGGTCGGTGAAGGGGTTTTTCAGGTTCGGGTGCCCCTCCAGCACGCCGAAGTGGCGTCCGAACGCCACGTGGTCATCCACCGAGAGATTTTGCTCCGGGAAGAACAGCACGAGGTGTTCGAGCAACAGCTCTCGAATCGCATCGATCTCTCCGCCATCGGCCCGCCCAAGGTCAGCCCCGCGCACCTCGGCCCCAAGCGCCGTTGCCAGCCGAGACACTTCCCAATCGGCCACGCTGGCCTCTACCTTCACCGCCTCCGCCATGGCCGCCCCTCAGCTTTCCTCAACCCGCCCGGCATCTTACACCCCCGCCCCATAGCCTCTCGGCGTGTGGTTCCCTGGAGTTCCCACCCGAGCAATGACGCGAGCCACTGATGCAAAGGAGCTTGACTCCCGTGCCGTCGCCGGAAGGCCCGCCTCACGCGGTGGCAGGTTGCACGTTCTATCGTCAGTGGCGACCTATGTTTCAGTCCAAAGCTCAAGGTTGCTGTGTCGCGTGATCTGTTCGAAATCACGGTCGGTCGAGAGCATCGTTAGGTCGTACCGAACACATAGCTGCGCCAGCAAGGCGTCCACAGTTCCCACCTGAACGCCATTGCGGCGACAATGGTTCCGCAGTTCCGCGGCATCGATGTGGTCGGTGCGGCTCGGCACCACCAGCGGCAGGGCCGCAAACCGATCGACGATGGCGGCCTTGGCACTGGGCCCACGATACCCCTGCAGCAGTTCTTGGAGGACGATGCCGGTCGTGTGGACGGTTTCCCCACCCGCAAGCGCCGATCGGAGCCGCCGCACAGCGGCATCCTCGGGCCTCCCATCGCGGCGGAACGCGAGCGACCAGACGCTTGTGTCCACGAACAAGGTCACGATCTGGTGCGTTCGCGCTTGTAGTCGAAGTCGCCATCCCAGTCGAGCGTCCCAAAAAGCTCCAGAATCCTTTGCTGCTCTCTTCGCGCAACGAACTCGTGCAGCGCCCGATTCACGGTTGCCTTCTTCGACTTCTCCCCGCCGATTTCGAGAGCCCTCGCCAAGAGTTCGTCATCGATCGCAAGGTTGGTAGCCATGTGTGGCCTCCTACACAAGCCTCCACACATCCTACGGCTGGGGAAGTCGACCGGTCAAGTCGTGAAGTTTCGACTTCGTCGGGCGCGCTCGGCGCAGGCGACACGACGCCGGGCCTTCGCCGCCGGCAGCCGAGTTCAGCGCCTCTCTCGGCGGACTCGGCGGATGCCGATCATGCCCATCCAGCCGTCACGGGTCTCGAACAGCCCGTACAGGCCGTGGATCACCAAGCTAGTCCACACCGCGCGGCGATTACCTCTGCCAGGTGCTTGAAGTCTCGGTAGCAATCGCGCACCGCTTGCTGATGGCCACCAATTGCGCCATCTGCTGGTCGAAGCGCGAACAGCGGCTTGCGAGCCTCCTGCGCCATTCCCATGAGGCTGCGATAGTGCCGCAGCGTGGCGAGGCATTCGGGATCATCGTCGGTGGATTCGCCCTGGTGATCTTGCTGACGGACTTCCCGCCCAAACACCGATGGAATCCGAGCGGTCCAACGACGGTAGGCGCGCGCTGGTCTTCCCGACCTAACCGAATGCTGCATCACGACATACCCGGCGGGCTCCATGTCTGCGGTCGGCAAAGACAGCCCGGCACCCTCTGGTGTACGCGCCAGTCGGTCCCGCCACTGAATGCGCCACTCGTGCAGCGTGGGACCGAGGTTGCGCAAGCCCTGCAACGAAAACAGGTCCGGCGCAATGGGAACGACGACATGGTTGGCAGCGATCAACACCGCCCGGTTTATGGCGCCCAGATTCGGTCCAACGTCGATCAGGACGATTTCTGCATTCCACCGTTGGCTGGCGTCGAGCAGGAGCCTGTGAAACGAGGACTCCGCACGGAACGCGGCCCCGTCTCCGTTCATGCAATCCGGCCACGCGGCCGACAGCCTCGCCTCGAACTGGGACAGTCCAAGGTCCCCCACGACAAGCCCTAGGTTGGCCGCGACGCTTTCGACATGCACCTCGCCGATATCGCCAAGTCCCCGCAGAATGGGCTGCACTGGCCCAAGGACGCTGTCGCTGTGGGCACCATCCGGCCAGAGCTCGACAAGGCGCTCTTCCGACAGGAACATGGTGGTCAGGTTGGCTTGCGGGTCCAGGTCCGCTACGACCACGGATGCCCCAAGTTCTGCGTACATCCAGGCGAGGTGATAGACGAGCGTGGTCTTGCCAACGCCGCCCTTGTTGTTGAAGAACGCGATGGTCTTCACGGCTCACGACGCAGGGTGACGAGAAAGTTGGTTGGGTTGTCGAGGCCGAACCGAGCCGGCGCGTTGGCGTTTGCCTGCAGAGCCGCTTGGGCGCGCTCGATGCCGCGGCCGAACCTGTTGACATAGCCGAGGTTGGCCATCGCTTCGGCCACGACCGGGTTGCGGTAGTCGGTTTGCGACGGGAAGTTGTCGGGCGACGCCAAGCCGTACAGGCCGCCAGGGCTCTGGATTTCAATGCGATCGCCATACCAATTGAATCGAACCGGAGCGTTGTTGTCGTAGCTTCGGTGCATGACTGCGTTGAGCAGCAGTTCGCGAATCGCAACAGTTGGATAGTCCGAGTCTGTTCGCTCGCGGAGCGGTGTGGCCGCCACCGGCCGCGAACTCACCTGCGCCTTGACCAAGCGGTCCATCGAGGAGAGGACGTGGATGAGATCACCGCTCAGGTCCTCTGTCTCCAGGACATCCGTGGCGGCAGAATCGCCGGCGTAGCGCACGAATTGCAGCCATGCCCCGGGCAGCCACCGGAGAGGATCCGATCCGCAAAGCAGTATGCCGGCATGGGTCGGACATTCGGCAGCGAGATCATATAGGCGAAGGGAAGCCAACTGCTCCTCGACGCCTCGGCTGTTCTCTTCGATGACATCGGGCGCGACCGCCTGCGGGAGGTAACTCGCTGTGAAGAGGTCCAGCGCCAAGTCGTCCAGCGAGGCGTCGCTGCACGGCCGGATGTCGAATGTGCGCTGGCCGGCAGTGCGCCTCTCCACGAGCACCCTCTCTTCCTGTTGCGTCGCGCCGCGACGGGTGGGGCCCACGCGAATCCAGACACGTCCCTTGTAGCGCATGGGCGGGTGATCTGACGGGACGACCTCCACTACAGCAACGTCGCCTTGCGGCAGGGAGCGCTTTGCTATTGTCATGGCCGGCAGGGGTTCCAGATTCACATTGGACCGCAAGGCAGCGAGCCGTTGCAGCAGAGAATCGTCGACTTCGAGGCCGGCGAAGCTAAGGTCATCCCGGACGCCAATGATCAGGCAACCCGGCTTGGCGTGCCCTGGGAAGTCGTTGGCAAAGGCACAGATCGCCTCGCCGAACTTGTCGGTGTTGGTCGTCGAGGTCGTCAGCTCGACTCGGTCCGACTCATGATCCGCGATTAGCGCGACGAGCTGTTCTTCGGAAAGCATGGCGGCTATCGTAACGCGAGCCCGCAGAAGCAGATGCACGACCAGTCAAGTCGTGAAGTTTCGATTCGCCGAGTGCCTTCAACGGCAGCCGAGTTCCCCGCTCCTCCCTCGCGCGGCGCATGAAGTTCGGCGCTATTTCGGCTGTGCGAGCTGAATCACGTTTTTCTCTGTGTCGAGCACATGCGCAATGAGCACCGGGGCGTGCTCGTTGTCGTGGCGGCTTTGCAGTGCGCCGCCGGCCGCCCCCACATGCTCGACCGCCGAGTCGAGGTCGGCCGCCGTGAAGATCACCATCGTGTGGATCGCAGTCTCCGGGTCTGGGCGGTGGCTTTGCAACGCCAGATTTCCGTCTCTCCACAGGTGAGGTCGGTCCAGTAAGGGGTCGTGTGCGACACCTCCAACCCCAAGGCCTGCCGATAGAACTGCACGGCCCGCGTCATGTCGCTAACACCGATCACACGAGTGATTTTCGACGCCTTCATGGACTGTCCTTTAGCGCATCCAACCCAACTAGGCTCTCACATTGTTGGCGAAAGACGAAAACGGGCACCGTGCTGCTTGGAATCGCACGGGCCTGCGCTATCCGCAACCCAACGTCTCAATCGCTGACGCACATTGTGGCAAACGCCCGGCGCCACACCGATAATCGGCGGATGCGAAGTGGATTCAGCGACCGAGAGATCGAGCGCTACCGGAGCGAGGGCTTCCTCCACGTGCCGGCGTTCCTCGACGAAGGTGAACTCGAGCGCTGGCGAGACGCCGTCGACAGCGCCACCGCGGATCGCCGCGGGCAGGCGTTGGATGGAACCCCCGCAGGGCACAGGGAGTCGGCCTATGCCAACGTCTTCCTACAGATGATGCTGCTGTCGCGATCCTCCGCAGCGGTTCGCGACCTGATGCACGACGCGAACCTCGGCCGATTGGCCGCCTCGCTCGCCGGCATCGACGGCATCCACATCTGGCACGACCAAGCACTCATCAAGGAACCGCTGGCAAACGCGACGGCGTTTCACCGCGACGTGCCCTTCTGGTCCTTCGACAGCCGCGATGCCATCTCCATCTGGGTGGCGCTGGACGACGCCACCCTCGAGAACGGCTGCCTCTACTTCCTGCCGGGTTCGCAGGACTTCACCGACTACCGGCAGGCACCCATCGGCGAAAACATGGGCGAGTTGGTAGCACGTTATCCCGCGCTCGCCTCGATCGAACCGGTCCCCGTGCCAGCCGCCGCCGGCGATGCCATCTACATCGACGGCATGATCGCCCACGGCGCTGGCCCCAACATGACGCTCGGCTACCGCCGCGCAATGACCTGCGCCTACATGCCCCGCGGCGCACGCTTCAACGGCAAGCGCAACGTGCTTTCCGAGACCTACTTCAACTCACTCAAGATCGGCGACGTGCTGGACAACGAGCGAGAACTGCCCCTGATCCATTCAACCGACCCCTAACCGACGATAGCGGGCATTAGAGGGCCTCTCTGGAGGGAGGGCGGCCCGCCCTCCAAGCGTGCCGAAGGCGCGCACGCAGCGGAGCCAGCCAACGCCATCAACAAACCAGCCTCTGTTCCTTGACGTGCCTGCGGCACGATGGAGGGCGAGACGCCCTCCCTCCAGAGGCCCGTGGCAAACGCGTTCTACGACTCAAGCTCCTAGGCTAGCGCCGCGCAACGGCCGACACCGGACTGGATTGAGAGCGCCCCGGCACGTTAGGTTCCGCCGTACTCGGGACCTTGGAGCGACTTACATGGCTTCCTTCGCGTACGTAACCTTGCAGGTTGGCGACATCCGACAGTCCGCGATTGGTACGTCGAGGTGGTTGGTCTGGAGGTTGAGCAGGAAACCGCAGGGCAGATCGCGGTCTTGCGCGGTGAAGGCGACTGCCGGCTTTGCCTAGAGAGCGGCCCGCCCGTCAGCGAACCGAGCCGGGTTGATCTGCTGTTCGAGGTCGCGAGTGTCGACGAGGCCCATGCGCGCCTTGTTCGCCGCGGCATCACTTTCTGGCGTGGCCCAACCGATGAGCTCTACGGTCACCGCAATGCGATTCTGTTCGATCCGGTAGGCCACAAGGTTGAGTTCTTCGAGCATCTTGCCTCGACGTGAAGCACGCCGCGCCGAAGGCAACCAAGTCGGGGGGCAAGTCGCATACCATGCTCGCCCGATTTCCGCTCAGGAGTTAGCGCGCCATGACACCGCTTGTCAGCGTCATTGCCGGAAGCAAGAACGATGAGGAGTTTCTTGAACCAGCATTTTCGATTCTCCGCGACTTTGGCATCCCGTTTGAGTTCAAGGTGTTGTCGGCGCATCGAAACACGGACCGTCTCTTCGCCTACATCGAGGAGGCAGACGAGCAGGGCGTTCAGATCTACCTGACGGCTGCGGGATTCAGTGCCGCCCTTCCGGGCGTGGTCGCCGCCAAGACGCTGCGACCGGTTCTAGGCATCCCCGTGCCCGTGGGTCCGCTCCAAGGAATCGACGCACTGCTCTCGATCGTGCAGCTTCCGAGCGGCATTCCCGTCGCCGGCGTTCCCCTTGGCGCCCACGGCCCAAAGAACGCCGCGCTCCTCGCCGCACACATTCTCGCGCTGCATGACGAAGAGATAGCAGGTCACGTCGCGGCATACAGGAAGGCGTTGAACTCCGGGTAGAGAACCTCTGCACGAGGTCCTTGCACGCAAGCCGGGGCTTGCGAAAAAGGGCCACCGAGCAGCCTGCCCAGCCGTCGTTCAGCCTCCGGTCGCAACCAACACGGCGCCATCGTCCACGAACCAGGGCCCGTCAACCGCGCCGAATCCAGCGTCGAGCAATAGGCTGCGGTTAGTCTCGGCACTAAGCGTGACGTCGAAGTTCCACTCACCCCGCCGGCCACCCGGCAGCTTGGCGATCCAGCGTTCGAACAGCCCGTGGTCTTCGCTGCCGGCGGCGCCTCGGGTCATCTGGTCGCCCTCGATGTACATCCCACCGGCCTTCAGCGCCCGTCCGAAGCTGCGGTAGATGCCGACCTTGGTGTCCGGCGGGAAATGGTGGACGCACAGAATCGAGACGACGTAGTCGAAGCCCACGAGTCCTCCTGGCCAGTCCACGCAGGAAGCTTCGAGCAGCTCGATTTGGGACATCCGCGAGGCGTACTTGCGCGCCACCTCCGCGAGCATGCGCGGCGCTTGGTCCATTGCGGTCACACGAGCGTTCGGTACGCGCTCGAAGATCGCTTCGAGCTCGAGGCCCGTGCCGCAACCGACGTCCAGAATCCTGACAGGATCCTCGGTGGGGGCGATCCGCGCCGCGGCTTCGCGGTGCAGGTGCGCACAGTCGGCGGCGAATTTCGCATCCCACAGGTGCGCGACACTATTGAAGAAATCGGGCAGGCTCTCGACGTCGAAGCCGACGCCGCCGGGATCCCGGGCCACCCGGCCCGACATGCGAAGACGCTCAAACTCCCGGTCAAGTTCCTCGCGGTCGCTTTCGAAAGACATACGTTCTCCGTTCCCGCGTGCATCGGCGCGGATATCGTCTGCTAACGCTGGAGAACGCGGACGGACCGATCGTGCGCGTCCGTGGCGGGCGACGCACCCGGTTGGCCAAGGTCAAGCCGACGGCGTAGCCGTTGCGTCCTCTGGAAGAGGAAGGGCCCTGCTCGCCATGATCTGCTCCATCCGACCGTCAACGAGCGAGCCTAGCACGCCCGAGGGAGGCCAGCAGCAATGTGTGGTTCTAGGGCGTGTTCACACAATCCATCGGACGGCGTGGCCCTTGGAGGGAAGGCATCCTGCCTTCCCTGCACGCCGATAGGCGTGCCTGACGGCACGCAGGGAAGGCAGAATGCCTTCCCTCCAAAAGGCGACCTAGTTTTCGATCGGCTGGCGCCAGGACCTTGGTAGCTGTCGCCGGTTGATTCAGGCAGTTTTCGGTGACCAGAACGCTAGTGTCGCCCTAGCCTCACATGCGCCGTTTCAAGAAACACGCTGGCCATCGCGCCGGATTCCGCAAGCCGAGGCCACCGCCTCCGCGAAGGCCTCGTGGCGCTCCGGTCGCGCAGAGATCACCCGACCGTCCACGGCGACGCCGGATGGCTCGAACACGGTTCCCTCCCACAGCGCATCCGTGTGACGGCGGGTTTCAGGAGGCACATCCGCGGCGGTGTAGTTGTGTGCGATGCGGCGACCGTGCAGCACACCCGCTAGGCCCAGCACGGCGACACCGGCGCAGATGCCGGCCGCGACTCCACCGTTCGCCACGACGTTCCTGACGACCTGCATTGCGCTGCAGTTGTCGGCGATGCTGTCCGGGTTGCCGCCTGGGATCAGCAGGCAGCCGACATCCGCTATCGGTACGCCCTTGTAGTCGTGATCCGACAGAACGCGGATGCCGCTTCGATCCACGACGGGGGTGTCGTCCGGTGTTGCGACGCGGACGGGCAAGCATTCATGGAGCATCGCCGCAGCCTGAAGGACCTCGAAAAGGATGCAGCCGTCATATGCAAGGATGACTGTGTTCATGGAAGTCCCGTATGCATCTGCGGCATCTTCCTGCCCCGCATTCGCGGGCGCAAGCGTGTACCTAGAGGCGTGTTGGTCGTTCGCTCTGGGGCGAAGGGCTGGCCTTCGCGAGCGTCTAAAGAGTCTCCATGGCGACGCTTGCGCCCTCGCGACAGCATATCCGTCGTGTTCATTGGCCTTGCAGCGCTGGGTGCAGCAGCAAGCCGATTCCGCCGACGATCAGGGCCGAGCCGGCCACTTCCACCAGCCGGACGCGTTCGCGGAAGATGGCCGTGGCGACGACGAAGGCGAACAGCAGTTCCACCTGACCGAGCGCTCGCACGAGCGCAGCGCTTTCGAGGGTCATGGCGGTGAACCAGCCGGCGGAGGCGGCCATGCCGGCCAAGCCCACCCAGATACCCACGCGCCAGACTGAGGCGACTCGGGGCAATGCCCCGGGCTTGCCCCCGGGGCGCGCAAGCCACAGGCCCATCACCAGCGTCTGAATGACCGTGGAGGCCAGCAACGTCACGGCGGCGGTGACGTGGGCCTCGCCATCCAAGGCGAGCGATGCGCCGCGATAGCACACCGCGGAACTCGCGAAGCCCGCCCCGGCGCCCATGCCGAGCCAGCCGCCAGTGCCGACCCATTGCCGCGCTTCGCCGCCAACCTTCGGTACCCGCGGGGAAAGCAACAGCACGCCGACCAGACTGACGCCGATGCCAAGCGTGGCGCCAAGCGGCACTGCATCGCCGAGCAGCACCAAGCCGAACAGCGCCGTCTGCACCGTCTCGGTCTTGGAGTAGGCGGAACCGACCGCGAAGTTCCGATGCGCGAACGAGGCGATCAGCGCCCCCGTGCCGAGGATCTGGAGCACCGCACCAGCACTCACGAACGCGAGGAAGCGAGCCGTGGGCGCAGGCAGATCGGCGCCGCCCGCCGCCAACAGGGCCACGTAAGCGAGCGCGAAGGGCCACGCATAGCAGAACCGCACATAGCTCGCTTCGGTGGCGTCGAGCCGGCCCACGAGCTTCTTCTGCAACGCCGTGCGCGCGTTCTGCAGGAACGCCGCAACCAGCGTGATGGCGATCCAGGGTTCCATTCCTTGCCGGCGCTTACAGAGAGGGGTTGCGCGTGTCGTCAGCGCGTGCTGAATGCCGCGATGCGGTCCGAGTCTGCGGAGAGCCGATAGAGCCGGATCAGGAGCAATGTCGCGGCGATGCCAAGGCCGATCACCACGCCCCACCAATAGCCCGAGACGCCAAGCTCCGGCAGCGAGCCCATGCCATAGCAAAGCGCCGCGCCGACGGGCAGGCCGATGCACCAATACGCCACCACCCCGATGGCCGCCGGGGCGCGGGTGTCCTTGTAGCCCCGCAGCGTGCCGATGGCGCCCACCTGTGCGCCGTCGAAGAACTGGAACAGCGCACCGAGCACCATCAGCGCCGATGCCACCTGAATCACCGCCGGGTCGCTGCTGAAGAGCTCCGAAACGCCCTGCCGCAGCGAGAGGATCAACGCCGCGGATACGAGCGACCACGCACCCACCACACCCATCGCCACGGCCCCGGCCAGGCGAGCGCCCTCGATCTTCCCAGCGCCGATGTTCGTCCCCACGCGAATGGTGGCGCCGACGCCCAAGGCCAGTGGCACCATGAAGGCGATGCCGGCGACATTGAAGGCGATCTGGTGCGAGGCCACCTGCACCACGCCCAGTGCGCCGATGGACAGTCCCACCACCGAGAAGAACCCCACCTCGACGAACATGGTGATGCCGATGGGAACGCCCAGGCGCACGAGCCGCAGAATCTCGCGCCGGTCCGGCCACGAGAAGCGGGCAAACAGCCGCGCCATCCGCACCCGGGAGAAGGCCACCACCGTCGCCATGGCGGCGAGCTGATAGAACATCACCAAGGCCGTGGCCCAGCCGCAGCCAACGCCGCCCATCGGCGCGATGCCGAGCGATTCGTTGCCGTAGATGAAAAGCGCATTGAGCGGCACCTTGAGCACGAGCCCTGAAAGCCCAATGCACATGGCCGGCAACGTCCACGAAAGTCCGTCGCAGAGGTTGCGCAAGGCCATGTAGCCGAGCAGCGGCAACAGCCCCGTGCTCAAGGCGGCGAGATAGGCGGCGGCGATGGGGATGGCCACCGGATCGACGCCGATCAGGTGATACACGGGCTCGGCGTTTTGCAGCAGCAAAGTGGTGATGGCGCCACCGACGAGCGCAATCCAGAGCGCCTGCCGCACCACCTCGCCCGACTCCTCCGTACGACCGCCGCCATGCAACTGCGACACCGACGGGGTGATGGACATGACGATGCCGGACAACAGCAGCATCGATGGCCAGTAGAGATTGCCGCCCAGCGTCACCCCGGCGAGGTCCGCCGCACTCACCCGACCGGCCATCATGGTGTCCGCCACGCCCATGCCCATCTGCGAGAGCTGGGTGACGACGATGGGCCACACCACGCGCGTGAGGGCGCGCAGCTCGGCGGCGGTTGCGGCGCGAGTCCACATCAGGGGCTTGGTGCAAGTTGGGATGGCAAGCGCATTCTACTGTTCCGGCGCTTTGTCCGACGTTTTATACTGCCTCTTTCGCCGATTCGGCCCCCACGTGATCCAAGAGAGGAAGACCATGGAACTGCAGGACAGCCAGACACTTCAGAACCTGAAGGATGCCTTCGCCGGCGAATCGCAAGCCAACCGCCGCTACCTGTACTTCGCCGCCAAGGCGGATGTGGAAGGCGAGAACGACGTGGCAGCGGTGTTCCGTTCCACCGCCGAAGGCGAAACCGGACATGCCCACGGCCACCTCGAATACATGGAGACGGTGGGCGATCCGGCCACGGGTCTGCCCATCGGCAACACCAGCGCCAACCTCAAGGCGGCCATCGCCGGCGAGACGCACGAGTACACCGACATGTACCCCGGCATGGCGAAGACGGCGCGGGACGAGGACTTCGACGAAATCGCCGACTGGTTCGAGACCCTCGCCAAGGCGGAACGGTCGCACGCCAACCGCTTCCAGAAAGCGCTCGACGCGATGGAGTGAGGCCGCGCAAGGCCCGCATATCCACGCCACCAGCACGCCGTTCGTCAGTTCAAGCGGGTGAAGGAAGGCAGTCTCGAAGCGCCTCGCCGCGAGACCATCGACTGGCGCAGCGTCGAATACGGTGACCGGGACGCGCTCGATCGAGAGCTCGAGCGCGTCTTCGATGTCTGCCACGGCTGTCGTCGCTGCGTGAACCTCTGCGACGCCTTCCCGACGCTGTTCGACTTGGTGGACGAGTCGGAAACCATGGAGGTGGACGGCGTCGACCGCGCCGACTACGGCAAGGTAGTGGAGCAGTGCTTCCTGTGCGACCTGTGCGCGGAAACGAAGTGCCCCTACCTGCCGCCGCACGAGTGGCGCATCGACTTCCCGCACCTGATGCTGCGCGCCAAGGCGGCCAACTACGCGAACAGCGACGCGGCGCGCTCGCGCAATTGGTGGCGCGACCGCCTGCTCACCAGCACCGATCCCGTGTTCCGCACACTCGCCGTGCCCGGCGTGGCACAGGTGGCAAATGCGGCCGCAAACGTGGCGCCCCTGCGGGTATTGGGCGAGCGCATGGCGGGCATTCACCGCGACGCGCCCCTGCCGGAGTTCCAGCACCGCACCGCCTCGCGACGGGTGCGTGGGGGCGCGCCGGCGACGGCGGCGGTGCCCGGCACCAACACAACCGGCAAGGTCGCGATCTATCTCACCTGCTATGGCGAGTACAGCGAGCCGGATGTGGTTGACGACCTCGTCCGGGTGCTGCGCCATAACCACATCGAGACGAAGCTGCTCGAAGGCACCGCCTGCTGCGGCATGCCGCGGATGGAACTCGGCGATCTCAAGTCGGTGGAGAAGCACAAGGATCGCAACCTGCCAGCCTTTCGCGCTGCGGTGGACGAAGGCTTCGACCTCATGTCCATCGTGCCCTCGTGCAACCTCATGTATCGGCAGGAGGCGCCGCTCATGTTCCCGGAGGACGAGGACGTGGCACGCATCGCCCGCGCTTTCTTCGACCCGTTCGAGTATCTGACGGCGCGGCGTCGAGATGGCCTCGTCAAGCTCGAGTTCGCCCGGGGCCTTGGCAAGGTGGCCTATCACGCCGCCTGCCACCAGCGGGTGCAGGCGTTTGGCCAGCGCACGCGGGAGTTCCTTTCGCTGATCCCGGACACCGAGGTGACGCTCATCGAGCGCTGCTCCGGCCACGACGGTACCTATGCCGTGAAGGAAGAAACCCACGCCAAGGCCATGAAGATCGCTCGGCCCGTGGTGCGACGGGTGCGGGAGTCGGGCGCCGAGGTGTACGGCTCCGACTGCCCCATGGCCGGACGAATGATCGCCCAGGGCCTGGACAACGGTTCTTCTGCGCTGCATCCGGTCTCCATGCTGCGCCACGCCTATGGCATCTGACGCCGCCGTGAGTCGGGATGGGCGAGAGTTGCAGCACGGCGGAAAGCTGGCGCGAGCGGACCTGTGGCGGCTTGAGGAATACGCCGTGGAGCGCAAGGCGTTCCGCACCCGCGTGATCGCCCACAAGAAGCTGCGCCGGGTGGCGCTTGGCCCCCACGCGACGTTGCTGTTCGAGGACTTCCTGACGATGAAGTACCAGGTGCAGGAGATGCTGCGCATCGAGCGCATCTTCGAGCCGGCAGCCATCGACGAGGAACTCGCCGCCTACAACCCCCTCATCCCGGACGGCAGCAATTGGAAGGCGACCTTCCTGATCGAGTACGCCGACCCCGAAGAGCGCGCCCTAGCCCTCGCACGAATGCCCGGCGTCGAACATCGGGTCTGGTTTCGCATCGGCGCCCGCGAGCGCAACTTCGCCCACGCCAACGACGACATGGAGCGCACCGAACGCGACAAAACCGCCGCCGTTCACTTCCTGCGCTTCGAACTCACCAAGGACAGCGCCGAAGCCGTCCAACGCGGCGAAGAGGTCCGCATCGGCATCGACCACCCCGAACTCCTCTGCGAAACTCTGCTCCCGGCATACACCGTCGCCTCGCTCGCGGAGGATTTGGACCCAACTCCCTGACCCCATTCCGTTGCCGCCGCTCGCCCCATGGGGGGGCATCTTGGCTGCGCTCTTCCAGAAATCAGATGCGATAGGCGCTTGCCGTCATCGCTCGCGAGGCGAGGCGCATTAGGCGCTTGATGGGGCCCGGAAAGGCCACGCCGCCGCTTCGCAGGGCCTCGTTGCCGTGACGGGATTCGTCCTCGCGCATGGCGGCAAGGATGGCGCGGCTCTTGCGGTCTTCGTCTGGGAGGCGCTCGAGGTGGCGGTCCAGGTGCCGGCACACCTCGTCTTCGGTCGCCTCCACGAAGCCGAGGCTGAAGCGGTCGCCCAAGAGTCCGGCGGCCGCGCCCAAGGCGAAGGAGGCAGCGTAGAAGGCAGGATTCAGCACGCTGGGGCGGTCTTCGAGCTCTTCCAAGCGCTCTCGACACCAGCCGAGGTGGTCGTGCTCCTCGTTGGCGGCGGCGAGGAGCGCCTCGCGCGCCTCGCCCGATGCGGCCGTGGCCGCCTGCCCTTCGTAAAGCGCTTGGGCGCACACTTCGCCGGTGTGATTGACGCGCATGAGCGCACCGGCGAGACGCCGACCACGCGAACCGAGTTCGCCTTCGTCGATGTCGCTGGCGGGGCTGGCGCGGCGAGGCGCATCCTCGCCAAACACCGTGCGCAGCCCCTGGTCAAGAATGCCCACGAGCCGATCTGCGGCTGTCCGCCGCGGTTCACGTTGCACTGCGTCTTCCTAGGGCGTGTTCCACACTAGCATTCTGGTCACCGAAAACTACGTGAATCAACGGGCGACAGCTACCAAGGTCCTGGCAACAACGTTCGAAAACGAGGCCGCCTTTGGAGGGAAGGCATCCTGCCTTCCCTGCGTGCCGTCAGGCACGCCTATCGGCGTGCAGGGAAGGCAGGATGCCTTCCCTCCAAGGGCCACGCCGTCCGATGGACTGTATGAGCGCATAGTGTGAACACGCCCTACAAGCTTGCGCCGTGGAAATGGCGCGGCCGCGTCATTCCCACGGCGCAAAGTCGTAGGTAGGTTGGGGCTGGGGCCAGACGCCAAGCGCCAGCGAGGGGTTTGGCGGCGCTGCCAAAACAACCGCGCACGCCCCTACTTTACGGCGAAACCGGCTTGCATAAGCCTCGATGCAACTGCCGCTCGGCGTTCGCGGTCTGCGCCACGCACGGCGATGACCTTGGCGGGGTCCAGTCGCTTCAGCGCGTCCGCCTCGTCGGCGACGGCGATGGTGTCGAGGTCCAGCCGACATATGGGCTGATCGGTATCCGGCGGCTGGTAGTCGTCGAGTAATTCCACGAGGGCCTCCCGCGAAAAGCGCACGAACACGCCGGGAGCCGTCGCCAGCGTGTCTGCCGGCATCGGCGCCCGCGTCAGCGTGGCGGCGGCACCGATGGCATCGCCGGGGCCGAACCGCTCGTTGCCGCATGTCGCCGCGCCTTGCACAACCACGAACAGCTCCTGCGGCACCTCGCCGGTCCGGAACAGCGTCTCGCCGCTCTGAACGCGACGCACTTCGCCGACTTTCACCACCCAAGCCCACGTGCTCGGCGGAAACCAGCGCATGACCGGGCCTTGCAGGAAGGCAGGAATCCACGACGCCGGCAGCGCTGCCTCCGGCGTCGGCGGGGGCGAATCCCCAGGTTTTGCGAAGACGGCGCGGTCAACCGAGATCGCCTCGACAGCCGTGAGCGTGACGATCTCGTCGGCACCGTGGGTGCCGAGCGCCTTGCCAGCGGCAGCGGCGGCGTCCAGCCGACGATTGGCACCGCCCGAGCGGATCGTCACCGTGCCCTTGTGCAGGAAGATGTCGCGCGTCGGCTCTTGGCCGGCGCGAAGGAGCGTTCGCTGCGGCGGCAGGCGCAGCATGCGGGCATGGCTAGCGGCGGCTTGGAGCGCCCGCGTGTCCATGTTGCGGAACGGTTCGAGGGTCTTGAGTGCTTCGAGCATGGCGCGTCCCCTGGTGGCTTTGCCAAGGATCCTGCCCGGAACGCAAGAACAAAAAAGTCAGGCGTTTGCTCGATCTATTGCGCGAAATCCGATGTCCTTTCTGTAAGCCATTGCCCTGAACCGCACCGTTGCGGCGCGCTCGTAGGCACGACGCTGCGCCTCGCGCACGTCGTCGCCCACGCCAACCGCATAAAGCACCCGGCCGCCAGCGGTGACGATCTGGCCATCTGTTTCGGCGGTGCCGGCGTGGAAGATGCGCGTGTCGGCAAGGTCTTCGTCAAGGCCCGATATGGGATCGCCACGATCGTAGGCGAGGGGATAGCCGCCGGCCACCAAGGCGACGCATAGCGCGGTGCGCGTGTCCCAGTTGACGCTCGCCTCATCGAGCCTCCCGTCCAAGGCGGCGAGGCAAAGGGCGGGCAGGTCCGAGCGCAGGCGCGTCAGCAGCGGTTCCGCCTCCGGGTCGCCCATCCGGCAGTTGAACTCAACCACCCGAATGCCGCCGTCCGGCAGCACCATCAGCCCGGCGTAGAGAAAGCCCTGATACGGGGCGCCCTCGGCGGCCATGCCGGCCAGCGTGGGCCGAATCACCTCCGCCATGATCCGGTCGTGAACCGCGTCCGTGACTACCGGCGCCGGCGAGTACGCGCCCATGCCGCCGGTATTGGGGCCGCGGTCGCCATCGTCTCGCGCCTTGTGGTCCTGCGAGGAAGCGAGCGGCAGCGCGGTTTTGCCGTCGCACAGGCATATGAAGCTCGCCTCCTCGCCGCGCAGGAACTGCTCTACGACAATGCGACGGCCGGCGTCGCCAAAGGCGGTTCCTGAGAGCATGTCGCGCGCCGCCGCAACGGCGGAGTCCGCGTCTTCGGCCAAAACCACACCCTTGCCGGCGGCGAGCCCGTCCGCCTTGACGACGATAGGCACCGCCGGTTCGTTGTGCTGGCGGGCGGCGCCGGTGCGGATGTGCTGCTCGGCGTCGTCGGCATCGGTGAACTCCGCCCAGCCGGCGGTGGGGATGCCGTGCCGCGCCATGAATGCCTTGGTGAACGCCTTTGAGCCTTCGAGCTGTGCTGCGGCCTTGGAAGGCCCGAAGCACTTCAGGTTGCGAGCGTCGAAGAAGTCGCGGATGCCGGCGACGAGCGGGGCTTCCGGACCCACAATCGTGAGTTCCACCCCTTCCCGTTCAGCGAATCCCGCGATGCCCTCGAAATCGTCCTCGGCAATGGCGAGGTTCTTGACCTTCTGTTCGCGCGCGGTGCCCGGATTGCCTGGCGCGACGAACACAGTCTCCACCGCACGGGACTCGGCCACCTTCCATGCCAGCGCGTGCTCGCGGCCACCGGAACCGATCACGAGGACCTTCATGGACTCACCTCCAAGGCGGCAAGATAGGTCGCGATGGCCTGGTCGTAGGCCGAGGTGTGGCGGAACGCCTTCCGCGCGAGCGCCCGCCGCAGCGGCGGCTTGGGCATGGCCGGCAGGAGTTCCATGATCTGGCCATAGTCGTCCGGGTCCACCAGAACCGTCACGTGTGCATGGTTCTTGGCGGCGGAGCGCAGCAGGGTGGGGCCACCGATGTCGATGTTCTCGATGGCAAGTTCGGGGGTGCAGTCGGGCCGCGCGACCGTCTGCTCGAAGGGATAGAGATTCACCACCACGAGGTCGATCGGGCGAATGCCGTGCTGCGCCATCGCCGCACCGTCAATCTCCCGCCGCGCCAAGATGCCGCCGTGAATGCGCGGATGCAGCGTCTTGATGCGCCCGCCCATGATTTCAGGAAACTCGGTGACCTCGGACACCTCGACCACCGCGACGCCAGCGTCGCGCAGCGCTGCATGTGTCCCGCCACTCGCAAGGATCTCGACGCCCGCCCCTGCCAAGCTCGCGCCGAGTGCCTCGACGCCGGTCTTGTCCGACACGCTGATGACCGCACGCTGTATCGCGGGTTCAATCACGACTCATCCGGTCGCCTCTGGCGCACTGTCCTGCAGGACACCAAAGGCTTCCACCACCTACGACAACGCTCCGGATCCTAGCAGCCTGTCGGACTTCGGACGGCGCAAGCCGGCCGAATGCCGACAGGCTGCTAGTAGGAGGGCTTGTCCGTACCGGGATTCAAGGAATCGAGTGTGCGCTTGGATATTCGAGCTACGACGAACTCGTCGATTACCACGTCAGTGCCCACGGGGCGTTCACGCGCTCGGAGTGTCGTAGGGAAGCCGCGCGCCCGCTCACTTATCCTCGCCTTGATTCACCTCCAATAGCCCACTGAGCCGTTCCTGGCGGTAGGCAGCTTCCTCGGCCTCACGGTTCCTGAACTCGGCCTCACGGTTCTCGAAGTACCGGGCTAGCTCGCGATCGGCGTCATCCATCGGATCCTCTCGTACCCTCCTCTTGAGGATTCTCAGCCGCCGATCTGCGTCTGCTTCGATACTCTCCACTTCCACCTCATCGTAGGGGTCGCCGCGAAGGAAGCGGTGGACATTCCATTCGGGCTCTTCCCTTGTGCTAGGCTGCGAGACCGCGGTGCGATAGAGATACTCGCTCAGAGCGTGATCGAGCGAGGGATCCGACCCTCCGAGCAGATCCCTGACTTCCCGCACGGGATCGGCCCGATACCTCCGCGCGCACTCGTCTATACCGCCCTTCAAAGCCCGGCAAATGACGTCTCGTTCGGGCAACTCGTACCTCAACACGACGCTTTCTACCTCCTGACGCAGGCGCTCATCGGCGTACACCGCTTCCCCAATCGAAAAGCACTCACGAAAGCTCTGCGCTTCGGAGATTTCTAGGCTCGAGCTCATGCGCTGGATCTCCGCATGATCCTCCTCTCTCATCGACAGCCCGGCGATCCGCTTAGATTTGGCCGCCCCTTGCTTGCGCCTCCTCAAGTCGGCAGGTGGAGAAGGACGTACGGTGTCCAGCCCAATGCGCGTCGACTCTTGGATGACACGCTGGGCCTCCTGGTCCTCCTCGCCCTCTCTCAAGTCTGGCGGTATCGCCGTGTCCATATCCATCCAACGCCGTAACCGCACGGTGTCCCGTATCTTCGAACGAAGCTCCGGGTCCGAGTTGACAGCGACGCCTATTGCCGCGAACCCCCTCATGATCCGCGCAGGGGTCTGTTCCAAGCGTTCGCTGAACTCGTGAACCACTCGGTAAACCCTTGTGCTGACGGCTATACCTGAGATCCTCTCGGATAGCTTGGCCGTATCATTCATCGTCCTTGCCTTCGATCAACCCCACCCCCGCGCCCATGACCGCGCCCACCACGGCCCAAACACCGGGACCTCCGGGCAGCTTCCTTCCAACTATGCGGCCGAGTGCCGCACCCTCGCACGCGCGTTCGGCAACCTTATCCCAGTCCATGTCCACTCCAGGTGAGTTATTTGAGTTCCGAATGATAGTAATTCATCTCGCACGACGGGGCAAGGCCGCATGACGGCGGGTGCGTTCCAAATGACGATGCGCTAGCTGGAGCCGCGAGTGCGCACGAAACCCGGAGGTCACCGGTCCGCCGAATGCCCCACCAGCGCCGCCCATTCGCACTGCTGCATGGGTGCGGCGAACTCCACGCTGCCACGGTAGGCATCCACCACATCGCCCACCTGACCTGTCAAGATGCCGGAGACCAACAACCGACCTTCTCTGGCAAGGCGCGCCGCCAGAGCCGGCGCCATGTCGATCAGCACGCCGGAGACGATGTTGGCGACGATAAGTTCGAATCGGCCCTCCACCTCGGCAAGATCGGCGACCAGCGCTAGCCGGTGTTCGACTCCGTTGGCAACCGCGTTCTCTCGCGTGGACAACAAGGCTTGCGGGTCATGGTCCACCGCAACGACCGACTCGGCGCCCATGGCGAGGGCCGCAATGCCGAGGATGCCGGAGCCGCTGCCCACATCGAGCACGCGCTTGGCGACAAGATCGGCGCTCGCGAGCCACTCAAGACACAGCGCCGTCGTGGGGTGAGTGCCGCTGCCGAATGCGAGACCGGGGTCTAGTCGGACGACGGCGTCTGCTGCGGAGCCGGCGAGTTGCGCCCGAGAATGCGAAGGTGCCACCACCAAGCGTCCAAAACGCCGTGGCGACAAATCACGCCGCCAGGTGTGCGACCAGTCCTGATCCTCGAGCGGCGCGGCATCGACCGGCTGCTGGCCGCAAGCCGCCGCCACCGCAGCGACATCTACATCCGCCGCGAACAGCCCCTCCACCGTCGCCTGCGGCCACAGCGGCGTCTCACCCGGCATCGGCTCGACAACCTCGCCTTGATCGGCCGTGACGGTCGCTGCCAACGCCCCGAGTTCCATGAGGCGTTCACAAAGTGCTTCCGCGTCACCGCCGGCCGCCGCAAAGCGAAGCCGCAGCCAGCGCGCGCCTCCACGTTCCAACCGGTGCCTTACGCGATGCGGAAGAGCGGTGCGCCGGTTTCGATGGGTTGGCCGTCCGACGCCAGCACGGCCACGACCTCGCCAGCCTCCTCCGCTTCAATGTGGTTCATCATCTTCATGCTCTCGATGATGCAGAGCACGTCGCCCACGGCAACGGTGGCACCGGGTGCAACGAAGGGCGTTTCGCCCGGCGCTGGCGCACGGTAGAAGGTGCCGGCCATCGGCGCCGCCACCACATCGCCACGCTGCGCGGAGGCCGCCTCGACGGGGGCCGCCGCTGGCTCCGGAACCGACGCGACCGATTGCGTCGCGACGGGGAGCGTCGCGCGCGAGATTCGCACCTCCTCCTCCCCCGAGCGCACCTGCAACTCCGTGATGCCCGACTCTTCGACCAGCTCGATGAGTTTCTTGATTTTCCTTAAGTCCACCGAATCACTCCTCGCCCGACAGGGCCTCTGCGGCAATGCCAGCCATCAGTGCAAACTCGTACCCCGCCGCGCCGAGCCCAGCGATGACACCGACGGCGATGTCGGAAAGATAGGACTGCCGTCGAAACGGCTCCCGCGCATGGACGTTCGACAAATGCACCTCGATGAACGGCACGCCCACCGCCAAGAAGGCGTCGCGCAGGGCAACGCTCGTGTGCGTGTACGCGCCGGGGTTGATGACGATGAATGCGACGCCGTCGCGCCCTGCTTGCTGCACCGCATCCACCAGCTCGTGCTCGGCGTTGCTTTGCAGGGCGCGAAACTCGTGCCCCGCCTCTTCGGCAAGCCGCGCAAGCCGTGCATTGATGTCGGCCAGCGTGTCCGCGCCGTATATCTCCGGCTCACGCGTTCCGAGCAGGTTTAGGTTGGGGCCATGCAAGGCCAACAGCTTCGCCATGTGCGGCGCTTCCGCCAACTGCGAAACCCGCGATGTTACGCCAGAACACGCTGCCCCCTCACGCGCCGTTAGCCGGGTGTGACGGCGCCGGCCGCAGCGGTGATGGTCTCGATGACGATGCCCGGGCTCAGCACCTGCGGCAGCAGCACGGGTTCGCGGCCGGGCGGGTAGAAGACGTACAGCGGCACGCCGCTGCGTCCGAAGCGGCCGAGCGCCTCGGTGATGGCGGGGTCGGCGTTGGTCCAGTCTGCCTTGATCTCGGTGATTCCGTTGGCAGCGAGGAACTCCTGCACGCGCGCAGTCGAAAGCGTGGTGCGTTCGTTGGCGAGACAGGTGATGCACCACGCGGCGGTGAAGTTGAGCAGCACCGATTCGCCAGCCGCCACGCGCTGCTCGACCGCGGCCATGTCGAACGAGGACTCCGCCGCCTCAGCCTCGGGACGAGGCAACAGCCAAACGGTCAGCGCTAGCACGAGCGCCGCCGCCCCCCAGACGAACGGCAACCGTGCCGGCTTGCCCAAGGCCAGCCACGCGCAGAAGCCGAGTACCGTGCAGGCGCAGAGCGCAGCCAGCACGGCGTCGGCACCGGCCTGACGGCCCAGCACCCACACCAGCCAAGCCACGGTGAGAAACAGCGGAAACGCCAGTACTTGCTTCAGCGTCGCCATCCACGGTCCTGGGCGAGGTAGCCGGTCCGCCAACGCCGGCACCACGGCCAGCACCACATACGGCAACGCCAGGCCGACGCCAAGCGCCGCCATCACCAGCAGCAGCATAGGCGTGGAATGGGCAATCCCATAGCCGAGCGCCGCACCCATAAAGGGGGCCGTGCAGGGAGTTGCGACGACCACGGCGATTGCGCCGGCGGCAAAGGCGTTGCTGCCCTCCATTGCGACGCCAAAGCCCGGCACCTCCAGCACGCCGAGAAGATTGAGCCCCAGCAGGAAGAAAACGAGCGCCATGGCGACGACGAACCCGGTGGACTGCAACTGGAATCCCCAGCCGATGGCTTCGCCGGCACTCCTGAGCGCCGCCAGCACACCACCCAAGACGAGGAAGGTGACCACCACTCCCGCCGCATACCCGGCGGCGTGACGCCAGCGGCCTCGCGGTTCGGCCTCCACCAAGCTCACCGCCTTGATGGCCAGCACCGGAAACACGCACGGCATGAGGTTCAGGATCAGGCCGCCAAGCATCGCCGACGCCAAGGCCGCGACAACAGCGGCGACGCCAGCCCCCGCGCCGGCGGCATCCGCCATGGGCCCGACGCCCGGGCCAAACGTGTCGAAGGTCACTGTCCGACTCTCCGGCGGGTAGCAAAGCCCCGCATCGGCGCAGCCCTGGTAGCCAAAGCGGACGGAGAACGACGAGTCGGCTTGCCCCGTCACGGGCACGACGACCGTCACCTCGTCGTAGTACACCTCCACCTCGCCGAAAAACTCGTCCACCTTCGGCTTCCCCGGCGGGACTTGTGGCTCGCCAAGCGTGGCCCTCGCGTCTGGCTGAAACTCGAAGCGGCCGCGATAGAGGTAGTAGCCAGGCTCGATCTCCCAGCGGGCGAGGATGCGGCCTTGGTCCAACACGGCGGAGAAGCGGTAGGCCTCGTCCACGGGCAGGAAGTCGATCTGCGGCGCGAGGGGGTCTCGGCCGCGATCAAGGCCCAGTCCCGCCTCAGCGGCGAGGCTAGCGCTGGCGGACGGGAGCGCCAAGGCCACCAAAAGCCATCGGCAAGCCGTCTGGAAGCGGCTTCGGTGCCAGCATCTCGTCCAGAGGCTCCGGCTCGGCGTCAAGGCAGCCAAGAACATGCTCCCCATCGAACGCGCCACAAACTCTGCGACCGAGACGCCGGCGCGACGGCGCCCAACGGTTGCTGTTCCGATCTGCCGGCTGCGGTGCATTTCGTGTCGGCCCGATTGTCCATAGGAGCTTGAGCCTATATCGTGCAACAAAGTTCCGTTGACCGATTGAACGCTCACCCCGGCCGCGCCAATGCAGTCCATCCATCCTAGCGCGCATTTCTCACCAGCCCTCGTAGCGAGGGCGACGAGGCGCCGCTGTGGCTGCGGGCGCACGCGTGCCAGGAGGCACGGCGGAAGACGGCGAAGGCATAGCTGCACACTACGTCGAGCCGGCTGGAGCGAACCTGTCCGAAGGACAGGCGAGCACTTGCGCAGCCACAGCGAGTGCATCGTCGTCCGCAAACGAGGTCTGGTGAGAAATGCGCGCTAGGCCCCACGTCGCGACGGCATTCGTCGCCTTGGCCCTGCTCGTGGGCGGCTGCAAAGCACCACAAGAGCCAGCGCCGGAACCCGAGCCGCCCGCCGTGTCGGCCGAACCTCCGGCCGAACCCGCGCCTCCCTTCGATCAGGCGCAGGTTGCGCAACTGCTGTGGCTCGCGGAAGCGGCGCTCGAGGCGGACCAGCTGCTGACGCCACTGTCCAACAGCGCCGCCTATTGGTACCGGGAAGTGCTGGGCCTAGCCCCGGACCACCCGCAAGCCCTGCGCGGTCTCGAGCGGGTCGTGGAACGCTACATAGTGCTCGCCCGCCGCGCCATGGACGGCGAACGCTGGAGCAGCGCCCGGACGATGCTGGACCGCGCCAGCGTCGTGGACGCGCAACACCCCGGCATCGATCCGTTGCGGCAGCAGGTGGATCTCCTCTCCCGGGCGGAACGGCTGACGCTGGCGCTCACCGCCGAGGAGGTGCGCTCGCGGGCGCCGGTGGCGCGGCGCAAGCTAGAGAACTTCGGCAACAACGCCCGCCTGCCGCGCTCCCGAGTCTCCATCCGCGCCGGCAGCGACGCGGATGCGCGCTGGATGTATCAGCAACTCGCCCTCGCCCCGGGCGAGCGCCGCATCCGCGCCGGCATCGACATCGGCTTGCCGCCGCTGGTGACGGTGACCATCCTGCCGAACCAGGAGAACGGACGCTGATGGCGTCGAATGCGCCGCTGGCGAGCATGGTTGGCTCGCTGTTGCTGTACGGTTCCGCCCTCGCCGCGCAAGCGGACAGCGTGGTCTTCCGCGACGCTTGGTTTCGCGCTCCCCTACCCGGCGCGTCCGTCACGGCGGCGTACTGCCACGTGGAGAACCGTGGCGACAGCGCCGCCACGTTGGTCCGTTTCAGCGCTTCGGCAGGCGACGATCTCAAGGTGGAGATGCACGAGACGATTCGCAGCCAAGACGGAGACGGCCTGGAGATGGTGCGGATGCGCCACTTGCAGGAAGTCGAGGTTCCATCGGATGCCGCGGTGACGTTGGCCCCCGGCGGCATGCACCTGATGCTCTTTGGCGCGCCTGAAGCTCGCAACCTGACGTTGCACGCATCCTTCGCCGACGGCAGCGCCCGGGAAGTGGTCTTCGAGCGCCGCACGGAGGGTAGCCCATGAACTGGAAACCTTGGCGCAAGGTGGCTGCCGAGGGCGTCGACGCCGCCGAGAGTGTCGAGGACACCGAGCCCAGGCCAAGCCGTCGCTGGCCGTGGCAGCGGTTCGAATACGTCTATGCGACGCCGAAAGGCGTCTTTGCGAGTCTCGGCAAGAGCCTCTGGCGTGCCGCCTTGGCGGCGGTGGCGACGATTGCCGTCGTCGTGCTGGTTCTCGGTTGGTGGTGGTCGTATGAGCCGGACCCAATCGACATCGTGGCGCTGGCAGAGGACCGCGCCGCCCAGGCCGGGGTATCGCCTGTCACCGGCTACACCACCGCGACGGCGGTCGTCTTTATCGGCGAGACCCTGCTCGACAAGCGCGGCGGCTATCTCTCGAACGACGTCGCGCCGCCGGGCCTGTATCTCGACAACACCCCCAACTGGGAGTTCGGGGCGCTGGTGCATCTGCGCGACATCAGCAGGGCGCTGCGCAACGACATTTCGCGCTCGCAGAGCCAGTCCACCGAAGACCCGGACCTCGCCGTCGCCGAAGGGCACTTCTTCTTCGACAACGCAAGCTGGCTCCTCCCCGCTACCGAGTCCGAATACCGCGACGGGATCAGTCGCATTCGATCCTATGCCGACCGTCTCGCCAATCCCGCCGAGCCAGAAGCGCAGTTCTATGCCCGCGCCGACAACCTGTCGCGCTGGCTCACCGAGGTGGAACGGCGCCTAGGCGACATTTCGCAGCGCCTCTCCCAAAGCGTCGGCAAGCGCCAACTGAACCTAGACCTCGCCGGCGAGACCGCTGCCCGCATGGCCACCGACGCGCCGGCCGATATCGAACAGCGCACCAGCTGGTTTCGCATCGACGACGTCTTCTACGAAGCGCGCGGCCAGACCTGGGCGCTCGTCCACCTGCTGAAGGCGGTGGAGCACGACTTCGCCGCCGTGCTCGAAGACAAGAACGCCCGCGTCAGCCTGCAACAGATCATCCGCGAGCTTGAGGAGACGCAAAACGCCATCTGGAGCCCGGTGATCCTGAACGGCAGCGGCTTCGGCTTCGTCGCCAACCATTCCTTGGTGATGGCATCCTACATTTCGCGAGTGAACGCAGCCCTGATTGACCTGCGGTCGCTGCTCGACAGGGGGTGAACTCCGTGCAAGACAAGCCCAACATCCTGTTCGCCTTTGCCGACGATTGGGGCCGCTATGCGAGCGCTTACGGCAGCCGCGGCAGCGGCGCTGGCGAACGGCCGAATCCGCTCTGCGACCTGATCGAAACGCCCAACTTCGACCGCATTGCCGCCGAGGGTGCGCTCTTCACCAACGCCTTGGTGCCGGCACCGTCCTGCACGCCCTGCCGCAGTTCCATCCTCTCTGGGCGCTACTTCTGGCAGACCGGGCTCGGCGCGATCCTGCAAGGTGCGGTGTGGGACGAGACCATTCCCACCTTCCCGCTCGAACTCGAGGCGCGGGCCGGCTACTTCGTCGGCTACCAATACAAGGTGTGGAGCCCGGGCCGCACCGCCAACGCGCCCATCGGCGCCTTGCGCACCCGCTTCCAGCCCGCCGGCGGCGACTTCAATCAGTTCTCGCATTGGGTAACCGCGCACGCAGGCGAGCTCGGCGTCGAAGGCGCCAAGCAAGCGCTGCTCAACGAAACCCGCGACAACTTCCGCGCCTTCCTCGGCGCTCGTCCGGCGGACGCGCCGTTCTGCTACTGGTGGGGCCCCACCAACACCCACCGCACCTGGGAGCGCGGTTCCGGCAAGGCGCTTTGGAACATCGAGCCGGACGACCTCAAGGGCCGCCTGCCGGACTTCCTGCCGGACGTGCACGACATCCGCGAGGATGCCGCCGACTATCTCGGCGAGTGCCTGGCGGTGGACTTGGGCCTCGGCGTCCTGCTTGGCGAGCTCGAAGCCACCGGCGAGCTCGACAACACCCTCATCGTGGTGAGTGGCGATCACGGCATCCCCGGGATGCCCCGCGCGAAGTGCAATCTCTACGACATCGGCTGCGAGGTGGCGCTGGCCGCGCGCTGGCCCGGACGCATCGAAGCAGGCCGGGTGGTGGACGACTTCGTCAACCTCATGGACCTTGCGCCCACCTTCTGCGAGGCCGGCGGCATCGAACCGCATCCGACCATGACCGCGAAGAGCCTGATGCCGCTCCTCGAAGCACCGGCGAGCGGCCAGATCGACCCTGAGCGCGACTTCGTGGTGACGGGCCGCGAACGCCACGTCGGCATCGCCCGAGACAAGTTCCTGCCCTATCCGCAACGCTCGCTGCGCACCGCGGACTTTCTCTACATCGTCAACTTCGAGCCGGACCGCTGGCCCATGGGTGACCCGAAGGGGCTGGACCAGCCGGACACCGAAGCTCCGACCTATGAAGACCTCGCAAGCAAAACCGCCGTCGCCTACCCCGACATGGACGCGAGCCCCACCAAGGCTTGGATGATCCATCACCGCGACGAACTCGACGTGGAACCCCTGTTCGAGCTCGGCTTCGGCAAGCGACCCCGCGAGGAACTCTACGACCTCGCCACCGACCCCCACTACATGAACAACGTCGCCGGCGACCCGGCCTACGCCAACATTCGCGCCGATCTCGAGGCGCGCCTGCTCGGGCACCTGGAGGCCGAGGACGACCCTCGCCTCATGGAACAGCCCTGCCGCTACGAGTTCGAGCCTTATGCCGGGCCGCCCACAAGCTGAGTTACGTGACGGCCCCGGAGAGCAAGCCTCGCGCATTCCCCGGCGCCCGCTGGTGGAAGTTCGATCTGCTCGACTGCCGCCGGGCCGTGAGCTCGGCACGACAGGACTTTCTCCAACGGGCACTTGCTGGCAACCGTTTCGTGCGCATCGCCGTCCACCGCTACGGCGACGACAGCAAGGTGATCGAGCGCTCCATGCGCGAGGCGCTCAACGTTCTCGACGACCGCTTCGCCACCGACATCCTGGTCGAGGACGAAGACGGCACCAAGGGCATCTACGACCTCGTGGTGCGCCAGATGCGCGAGAACAAGCGCCGCCGCCAGATCATCGTCGTCACCCACAACCCCAACATCGTCGTCAACGGCGACGCCGAAATGCTGCACGCCCTCGATTTCCAGAGCGGCCAGTGCATCGTCACCCAATCGGGTTCGCTGCAAGACCCCGCCATGCGAGAGGAAGTCTGCCGCATCATGGAAGGCGGCCGCGAAGCCTTCGAACGCCGCTACCGCCGCCTGGGCCGCGAGTGACGCGAGCTAGAGGGCAACCCATATCCGGTACTCCTCGACGTCACAGAACGCCCAACCTCGACGTGGAGATCATCAACGCCCGTGGCCTGCTGTCACGGTAGAATCGGCTGGCCTCTACGGGGCGTTTGCATTCAGCGGGCTAGTCGCAGGGAGTCCAGATGAAGGTTACGGTGCGCGTGGATGTCGAACGCGACGTCAGGGACGAGGCCGCGCGCCAGCTTGCGGAGCAGGGCCTCACCATCGACGAGACCATGCGCATCGTCCTCGAACAGGCCGCTGCGGGCTGTGGGCCGGACTTCGGCGCGCTGGTACCCAACGTCTCGACCGTCGAGGCGGCACGGCGCGGCGAGGTCGTCGAACTCGGCTCGCCGGCCGAAGCCCTCGCCGAACTCAACCGCGACGACTGACAACCGCGGCGCGGCTTCCCATGGCGCGCAAGATCAAGCGTACAGCGCAGTTTCGGCGCGACTTCAAGCGCGCGAAGCGTGGCGTGCATGGCGGCCACCTGGACGGCACCCTGCTTGATACGCTCGAACTCCTTGTCGCCGACGTACCTCTCCCGACCCGCTATGTGGACCATCCCATGAAGGGCCAGTACGTCGACTGCCGCGACTGCCACCTGCGGCCAGACTCGTGCTGGTGTACCGCAAGCGCGACCACGACATACTCGAACTGATCCGGATCGGCACCCATGCGCAACTTGCCATCTGATCGCCAATTGGGTGCGGCCACCACGCGCACCTGACCGCAGCCATCCCGCGATGGCGTCCGCCCATTGCTGCAGGACTGGCCGGCGTTTCTCGGAGTGAGGGCTGACACGCTCCTCGCGTCGAAGGTGGGAAAGACGAGACCACCACGGTCTCCTCGCGCGTACGCGTATAATGCGCGCCCCCATGAGGCCGTGCCATTTCGCACGCCGCGAACTCTCCTGGAAACCTGACGGAGTCGAATCTCCATGAATGTCTTGACCATTGCCCTTGCGTGCGGCGTGCTTGCGCTTCTCTACGGCCTTTGGGCTAGTCGATCTGTGCTGGCGGCAGACGCCGGATCAGAGCGGATGCGGGAAATCGCCGGTGCCATTCAAGAGGGGGCGAAGGCCTACCTGAACCGGCAATACAGCACCATCGGCATCGTCGGCATCATCGTCGCCATCGTCCTCGGCATTACCCTCGGCCTCTATGTGGCGATCGGCTTTGTCATTG
This sequence comes from Pseudomonadales bacterium, assembly GCA_965116935.1. Classification (GTDB taxonomy): domain Bacteria; phylum Pseudomonadota; class Gammaproteobacteria; order Pseudomonadales; family Azotimanducaceae; genus VXYL01. Next base: position 243,926 of record OZ220737.1, read on the forward strand.
GCGCGGTGCTTTCGGGGGTCGCCGGCTACATTGGCATGAACGTCTCGGTGCGGGCCAACGTCCGCACCACCCAAGCTGCGCTCGCATCGCTCGCCGACGCGCTCGGCATCGCCTTCAAGTCCGGCGCCGTCACCGGGATGCTGGTGGTGGGGCTGGGCCTCCTTGGGGTAGCTGGCTACTACGCCATCCTGCGCGCCATGGGCGTCGATCAGCGCGTGCTCATCGAGGCGCTGGTGGCACTTTCGTTCGGTGCCTCGCTCATCTCCATCTTCGCCCGCTTGGGCGGCGGCATCTTCACCAAGGGCGCCGACGTCGGCGCCGATCTCGTCGGCAAGGTGGAAGCTGGAATTCCCGAAGACGATCCGCGCAACGCCGCAGTGATCGCCGACAACGTCGGCGACAACGTGGGCGACTGCGCCGGCATGGCCGCGGACCTGTTCGAGACCTATGCGGTGACGCTGGTGGCCACGATGCTGCTCGCCACCATCAGCTTCGAAGGGGATCAGGTGCTGGCGCGGCTGGAGCTGCCCATGCTGATCGGCGCCGTCTGCATCGTTGCCTCCATCATCGGCGCGTTCTTCGTTCGCCTCGGCAAGAGCCAGAGCATCATGGGCGCGCTCTACAAGGGCTTCATCGCCAGCGCTGCATTGTCAGCCATTCTCATCTATGCCGTCACGCAGTGGCAGTTCGGCGCGGCCGGCCTCACCTACTTCCTCTGCGCCCTCGTGGGGCTCGCGGTCACCGGCACCATCATCTGGGTGACCGAGTTCTACACCGGCACCAACTACCGTCCCGTGCGTTCGGTGGCGCGGGCCTCGGAAACCGGCCACGCCACCAACGTCATCCAAGGGCTGGCGGTGTCGATGGAGGCGACGGCGCTGCCAGCCATCATCGTCGCGCTCGGCATTGCGGCGGCGTTCGGGCTTGGCGGCCTTTACGGCATCGCCCTCGCCGCCACCACGATGCTGGCTCTCGCCGGCATGGTGGTTGCGCTCGACGCCTATGGCCCGGTCACCGACAACGCCGGCGGCATCGCCGAGATGGCGGAACTCGACGAAGACGTGCGCAAGACCACCGACGCGCTCGATGCCGTGGGCAATACCACCAAGGCGGTCACCAAGGGCTACGCCATCGGCTCGGCGGGGCTCGCTGCGCTCGTGCTGTTCGCGGCCTACACCCACGACATGGAGCACTTCTTCCCCCATCTCGACGTGACCTTCGAGCTTTCGGACCCCTATGTCGTCATTGGCCTCTTGATCGGCGGCATGTTGCCGTATCTTTTCGGCGCGCTCGGGATGCAGGCGGTGGGCCGCGCCGGCGGCGCCGTCGTGGAGGAAGTGCGGCGGCAGTTCCGGGAGATGCCCGGGATCATGGAAGGCACCACACGACCGGACTACAGTCGGGCGGTGGACCTGCTCACCCGCTCCGCCATCCGCGAGATGATCGCGCCGTCGCTGTTGCCGGTGCTGGCACCCATCGTCGTGTACTTCATCATTCAGTTCTACAGCCAGACGGCGGCGCTCATCACGGTGGGCGCGATGCTGCTCGGCACCATCGTCACGGGGCTCTATGTGGCCATCTCCATGACCGCCGGCGGCGGCGCCTGGGACAACGCCAAGAAGTTCATCGAGGACGGCAACCACGGCGGCAAGGGCTCCGAGTCGCACAAGGCGGCGGTCACCGGCGACACCGTGGGCGACCCCTACAAGGACACGGCCGGCCCGGCGGTGAACCCGATGATCAAGATCATCAACATCGTCGCCATCCTGCTGCTGGCGGCCATCGCGGGATAGCCGAGCCGGCGAATCGCTAGCCCGATGGAGAGTTCCGAGGCCCAAGGGCTGCTCGACGGCGTTCGCGTGGTCGATTTCACCCACGTTCATGCGGGGCCGCTCTGCACCTATCAGCTCGCGCTGATGGGGGCGGACGTGGTGAAGGTGGAGTCTCCCGACGGCGGCGATCAGATGCGCGCCAGCGACCCCGATGGGTTGCCGCCGGCGTTTCTCGGGCAGAACGGCAACAAGCGCTCGGTGGCGGTTGATTTGAAGCACCCGGAGGGGCTCGCCGCCGTCCATGCGTTGATCAAGACCGCGGACGTGGTGATCCACAACATGCGCCCCGGCACGCCGGACCGTCTCGGGATCGGCTACGAGGCGCTCAAGGAAATCAACCCCGGCATCGTCTATTGCGCCATCTCCGGCTACGGCCAGTCCGGGCCTGAGAGCGACCGGCCCGCCTACGATCACCTCATTCAGGGCGAATCCGGCATGTTCATGGCCACCGGCACCGAGGAGCAGCCGGTGCGGGTGGGATTCGCCATCGCGGACTCGAGCACCGCGATCAACGCGAGTTCCGCCATCAACGCCGCGCTCCTCAGGCGCACGCGCACCGGCACGGGAGCGTTCCTGGATGTCTCCATGCTGGAGTCCTGCATGACGGTGATGGGGCTCAACTACTACGCCTTTCTGGCCACCGGTCGGCTGAACCCTCGGGTCGGGCCGAACCCCCTCGCCCAGGCCGGTTCCGCTGGCACCTTCGAAACCCAAGACGGCACGTTGCTGGTGAACGCCAACACGCACCGGCTGTTCGAGCGCATGGCAGAGGCTGTGGGCCGGCCGGAACTCTTCACCGACGAGCGCTTTGCGACTCCGGAAGCGGCGGCGCGGAACCGTCGGGAGTTGCGGCGCATCTTCGCCGATCATTTCGCCGGCGACACCGCCTCGAACTGGGATGCGAAGTTGCGCGCGGCCGGGGTGCCGTGTGGGCGCCTCAGGGACGCGAGCGAGGCGGTGGGGAACGCCCAGTTGGCGCATCGCGGCACGTTGGCGACCGTGGCCGGCGTTCCTGGTGTCGAAGGCGGCGCGCTCCGCTGTCTCGGCACCGGGTTTCTGGTGGACGAGGCGCCGCAGGTGCCATCCAAGCCAGCGCCGCGATTGGGACAGCACACTAGCGAGGTCTTGGCCGAACTTGGCTACGACGACGAACGCATTGCGGCGTTGCGCGCAGGCGGCGTGCTAGGAGGTTGAGGCGATGTCCGAAGCACCCGACTATCTCATTGACGTGGGCGGTCTGCACAATCTGCGGGCGGTGGAAAGCTATGCCGCGGCGGGCGGACGAATGCGGTCCCGCCGCCTGTATCGTTCCGGCGCCTGGGAGCTCGTCACGGAGCGGGGCCGGGTTTGGCTCGACTCCAACGTCAAGACCGTCATCGACCTGCGCCATCCGGACGAAGTAAACGGTGCCGCCGCCTCCCGTCGGGGCCCGCCGCCGGCTGGCCTGGTCGCCCACTCGATCTTTCGCGCCGACGTGTCGATGGCAGAATTCGTCAATGAACTCAATTCGTTGAGCGGCGACGGCATCAGCAGCGAGCGCTATCTCGATTACCTCAGAGTCGGCGCGGCGGGGCGCTTCGCTCGCGCCGTGGAAATGCTGGCAGACGAATCCAACTACCCCGTGCTCGTGAACTGCACCGCCGGCAAGGATCGCACCGGGCTCCTGATCGCCATCGTCATGGACCTCATCGGCGCAAGCGACGAGGACATCGGTGCTGAATACGAACGGAGCAACGCCGGCATCGACGGCCTCATCGCTTATCTCGCGGGGGTCGGCCGCGTTCCACAGGGCATCGACGCCGAAGTCCGCGCCCGCATGGCGACGCCAGCCGAGCGCATGCGCCGCTTCCTCGACGGCGTTCGCTCCGAATACGGCTCCGTCCGCAACCTCCTCGGCAACGAAGGCGTAACCGAAACCACCTTCAACGCCTTGCAGGAACGGTTGGTGGATTGACGACGGCCTTCGGAGTTCCCACCCCGCCGGGGACGCCGAGTCGCTGACGCGGAAGGAACTGATGCCGGCCACGCACCGCGACGGCGACCTTGGGGCGAGTACTTGGGGGGAGAGCATCTTGCCCTCCCACGCGCCGCAAGGCACGGTCCGTGCGTGCCTGTTGCGTCCACCTTGAGCCGCGCGCCTGTCGGCGCGTGCGAGGGCGAGACGCGCTCGCCCCCCAGGGCCCTCGCTTCGAGTCGAATTAATTCGCCACTATATCAACGGGTTACGAGATCTGTTCCATACAAGGGAAGGCATCCTGCCTTCCCTCCGAACTAAGTGCGCGCCAGCCACCTCCCGAACTGCTGTCTCGTGATGCCGAGGCCGGCGAGCCGCGCAGGTGACAGTTGGGTCAAGTCCTCGCGAATGGTGGTCAGGAAGTGATCCCTGCTTTCTGGTGGCACTTGTGCCGGCGCGTCGCTCTCAAGATATTTCTCCAAGGCGTCGCCGGTCAGCAACTCGCGGACGATGTGGGCGACCATCCGCCGACGCTGCTGGCGGTAGCGCACCCGAATCTCGTCGAAACCCAATGCCTGGGCGGTGGCGTTGTACTCCATGCAGGTTCGGAAGTAGGAGGCCCGGTACAGGTCGGCGATGGGGCCGGTGTCGTTCAGTTCGTACGCCGCGACGATAGCCGACGCGTAGTCGTCTGTTGCAACGGAATTGAAAGACAGCGGCACCAGGTTGTGTCGCACCAGCGGGATGTTCGCGCAGAGCCTCGACGTGCGCTTGTTGACATCCGCGAACGCCTGAACGTAGGCGATGTGAACGAGCAGGAATAGACTTTGTTCGAACGGATCGTCGATCTCCGAGGCCTTGCTGGTGACCGCCGTCATCTGGCTCGCCAGGCGATCTTGGCCTTCCAGCGGCACGAAGGTGGACCCGCCGACGCGAACGCCATAGTCGCGGATGCTTCCGGCGTGCTGAGGCGGCACCAGGCCGTCGGACAGCAAGTAGTGGAGCGTCAGAACTTCGTCGTAGGTCACCTCGATGCTTGCCGCACGGTCCACGAGGTGGCGTATCGCCTCCTTGTGGTTGAGGATCATGGTGGTCTCCTCGTCGAGCCTTCCATCGGCGCTGGCCCCCTCCATGACCAGTCGCTGCGTATCGAGCAGGGAGTAGGTGTTGCCCTCGAGCCGAGAGGAGTTGTACGACAGGTCAATGAGCAGCCGACTGTAGATGCGCTTCGCATACGTGCCCGCTGGCTCGCTGGACACCGTTCGGCGTCCGCGTTCCGCCATGCGAGTTCGGTCGGAATAGTGAAGATAGAATGTGCGATTGGGACGATAGCTTTCGAGCCAATCGGCGTTGTAGGCGATCGGGCGACGTTCGAACAATGGGCGACGCACATGCGCAAGGGCAGTGAGGCTCGCGGGCGAGAAAATGCCTTGTTCGGAACGGGTCTCGTCAGTGGCCTGGTGCTTGGCGACAACGTGGGGATGCGGCTCGGTCCCCGCATCTGGCGACGGCAACCCTTGCGGGACAGGCAGACGAGCGCGGTAGCGGGATGCCCGAGTTTTCCCGGTCTTCACGACGTGGCTATCGCGAACGAGTTCCACGAGCCACCGGCGGACGGTTCTTTCCGACGGCGCGTCGGGTAGCCTCGCGAGTATCTCGCTTAGGCGGAGGGGCGCGTGGGCGCGCGACAGCACTGTCAATACGGCCGATTTCCTGTCTTCAACGGCCATTCCATTCGGCCATCTCGTTCCTAATTCGGCCATTTTAGGCTAATTTCGGCCAAATTGCAACAGTTATCGGCCACTTTCGCTGGACAAGCTCGTACATTCGGCTACCAACCGTGTCCCTTTGAGGCAGGACCACACCGACCGGCGCAATATTGGCGAGCTATCCGCACGCCGGCCGAGGACGCCGAGTCCGATGCGGGAGGAAACCCGGATGGGTCGTAGGGAACGGGCTTGTCCCGTCTCGGACCGAACTCGTCAAATGCGTCCAGCGCGCGACGGGACAAGCCCGTTCCCTACGGGTATCTTCTCGCCATCTCCTGATAGCTCCCGGCGACGATTTCGCGCAGGACATCCATGTCAACATCTGCGAGTTTGTTGATGTAGAGGCACGAGACGCTGGTTCGGTGTTTGCCTAGGCGCGAGAGGAGGGGTTCGTATTCGCCGAAGCCGGGCATGATGTAGATGGCGAGGTATTGCTTGCGCGGGGAGAAGCCGGTGCGGGGCCAATCGCCTTCGCGGCCGCTCTTGTAGCGGTAATGATAGGTGCCGAAGCCGACGATGCTGTCGCCCCACATGCGCGCCGGCTCGCCCGTGACTTCGAGCATCAAGTCAAGCATCTTGGCCGAATCTTCGCGCCGACGCGCGTTGGGGACGGCAGCGAGGAAGTCCTCCACGCTGGCGTCGTTCGCTTGGGTCTTGAGTTCGCTCAAAGGTGTGTCGAAAGCGGCGCGGCGCGGGCTAGGTGCCGCCGAGCTGTCGGTATCGCTTCAGGTGGCGCAGGGAGGAAAGCTCGTCGCCGCGCAGGCCAAAGATGCGGGCGAGGTTGTAGTGTGCATCGGGAATGCTGGCGGCGCGGCGGTAGTAGTCGAGCGCGATGTCGCTCTCTTCGAGTTCGTCGAATACCGTGCCCATGTTGTAGCAGGCAAGTTCGTGCTCCGGCGCCGAGTCGAGCGCCCGACGGTAATGCCGCTTGGCGCGCTTCAAGTCGCCGCCGATCTGGTACAGACGTCCTAGGTTCACGTGTGCGTCGGCATTGGCCGGGTTCAAGGCGATGGAACGACGGTAAGCCTCCGGCGCCCGACTCGGATCCACCTCTTCCATGTCGAGGCCCAAGTTGTACCAATCGTCGCTGCTTAAGGTGTTGATCTCCACCACCGTGGCCATGCGCCCGGTGCCTTGCTCGCGCGGCTTGGCTGCCGAAGGACGCCCGCCTTCGCCGCTTTCCTCGCGCCCGAGCGGCAGGCGGCACTGACCGGACAGCGCCTCCCAAACCGTTTGGTCATCGCGCACTACCACCGTGCTGCCCTCCGCCGCGATCCGCAGCGCAGACAGCGATGGCGGCACGTTCTCGCGCCGTTGCAGGCGATCGAGCGCCTCAAACACGCGCCGCACCGGGACGTCGGCGTCCACAAGCCGCCTGGCCGAACGCAAGAGCGCCATGTCCTGAAACGAAAAGCGATATTCCGCCCGCACGCCGCGCGCAGGATGGACGATGCCGCGACGGGCGAAGCGCCGCACCTGTTCCCGGCTGAAGCCAATCAGGTCCGCCACTTCCCGCGTGCCGTAGCTGTCCGCAGCCTTGTGCGGCGCGGCATGCCGCGTTCCGGTCGGCTGGGGCCCTGCAGTCACTGGGGCGAAACTCTCCGCGTCGCTCGCGCTATCAACCGGAACTCGCCGCCTTGGGCCCTTCGCTCGCCGCCTTGCGGGACCGGCGCTTGGCCGGGGCCTTCGCGCGCTCCGGCGCCCGCCGTGCCGGCTTGCGGTCGCCCACGGACGCCTTCAGCGCCTCCATCAGATCGACGATCTTGGCTTCCGGCCGTTCTTCCGGCGGAACGGCGATATCTTGGCCGTCCACCTTCTGCTGGATGAGGGCGAGCACCTTTTCCCTCACCTCGTCTTTGTAGTTCTCTGGCTCGAACTCTTCGTTGGTGCGCTGTTCGATGATCTGCACGGCGAGTTCGAGTTCGCCGTCGGCAACCTCGCACACATCAAGGGGCACATCTTCCATCGTGCGCAGCTCTTCGGAGTGCTTGAGCTGCTCCATCACGAGCCCCTCGCCCATGGGGCGGATGAGCACGAGATAGCTCTTGCCCCTGGAGGCGTAGCGTGCGAGCGCGGCGCGGCCGGTGTTCGACAGAGCGGCACGCAGCAGGTGATAGGAGCGCCCGGCGCCGCGGTCTGGGCCAAGGTAGTACACGCGCTCGATGTAGATCCGCTCAACTTCCTTGAGGGGGATGAACTCGGCGATGTCGATGGCGTTGGTTGAAGCAACGTTCAGCGCCTTGATCTCGTCCGGCTCGAAAGTGACGTATTGCCCCTTCATGAACTCATAGCCCTGCACGCGCTCCTCGCGCGGCACAACCTCGCCGTCGGACGCCCGGATATACTGTTGCTTCAACCGGGAGCCGTCGCGGCTCAGGAAGTTGAAGCGCACGGCGCTCGTGGTGTCCACCGTGGAAAAAAGCTTGACCGGAATCGCCACCAAGCCAAACGAGATGGTGCCGGTGCCTATGGCGCGAGCCGCCATGCGCGTCTCCAACTGCCGCCTTGTGGCGCAACGCGGGCGACTATAGCCCGTTCCCAAGATGCCCTCAACACGCGACAGCCGTTCCGCTAGCCCGCATTTCTCACCAGGCCTCGTAGCGAGGGCGACGAGGCGCCGCTGTGGCTGCGGGCGCGGAGCGGAAGACGGCGACGGCATAGCTGAGCACTATGTCGAGCCGGCTGGAGTGAGCACGCGCAGCCACAGCGAGTGCATCGTCGTCCGCAGTAGTGGGCTGGTGAGAAATGCGGGCTAGTTACCTCAGCCGCTACCGCGCCAAGCGCCGCGCCTCGGGCACGCCGGAGCCGTTTGGCGACGGGGAACTAGGGCCAGCGCCCAAGGGCGTCGGCTCGCGCCGCCTTTTCGTGGTGCAACAGCACGCAGCCACGCGGCTGCACTGGGATTTCCGGCTCGAAGTGGACAATGTGCTGCGCTCCTGGGCCGTGCCGAAGGGACCTTCCCTCAACCCCGAAGACAAGCGCTTCGCCGCCTTGGTGGAGGACCATCCCCTCGACTATGCCCACTTCGAGGGCGCCATTCCCGAGGGCAACTACGGCGCTGGCCACGTGATCGTCTGGGATCAGGGCACCTACACCGAACTTGAGGACTTTGATGTCGGCTTCCCCAAGGGCAAGCTCCTGTTTGAGCTGCACGGCCACAAGCTGCATGGGCGCTGGACGCTCATCCGCCTGAAGGGGCGCGAGAACACCGGCAAGGAATGGCTCCTCATCAAGGAACGCGACGGCCACGAAGGCGACGCGCCGCCAGCGGATGACTCAGTTTTCTCTGGCTTGACCCTTGAAGATCTTGACCAACCCGAGGCCGCGCAGACGCGCTTGCACAGAAGGCTCAAGCGGATCAAGCCGAAGCTGCCGGAAACCGAGACCCTCACCGAAGAGCCGATGCTCGCGAAGGCATCGGAGCCATTCCGCCGCAACGGCTGGGTGTATGAGATCAAATACGATGGCTATCGGCTGATGATCGAGCGCGACGGCGATTTCGTGACGTTGCGTTCGCGTCGGGGCATCGACCTCACCGAGCGTTTCCCGGAGATCGCCCGCTCGGCTGAACGGTTGCCTTACGACGAGTTCACCATCGACGGCGAGGTGGTGGTCACGGACGAGCGCGGCGTGCCGAGCTTCTCGCGCTTGCAGGAGCGCGCTAGCCTGCGCGGCGAAGTCGCCATCCGCCGCGCCTCCAATCACGACCCGGTGCGCTACTTCGCCTTCGATCTTCTGCACGCCGTGGGGCTGGACCTCAAGAGCCTGCCGCTCACGAAGCGCAAGCAGCTTTTGCGCGACATGCTGCCGAGCACTGGACCGATCCGCTTCTCCGAACACGTCGAAGGCGATGGCGTGCAAACCTACGAGGCGATGGTGGACCTCGGCCTCGAAGGCGTCGTCGGCAAGCGTGCCAACTCACCCTATCGGGGTGGGCGCAGCGACGATTGGCTCAAGGTGCGGGCGCAGCGCACCTCGGAGTTCGTCATCGCCGGCTGGGCGCCGGTGAAGTCGAACCAGGACGACGTGGGCGCGCTGGCGGCGGCGGAATACCGTGGCGACGCGCTGGTTTTTTGCGGCGGCATCGGCTCGGGTTTCAGTGGCGCCACCAGGCGCGAGCTCAAGCGCCGCCTTGCTGAACTCAAACCCGCACCGCCCCTGACGGACTTGCAGCCCTTCAACTGGGTAGAACCGGCGCTGGTGTGCGAAGTGGAGTTCAAGGAATACACGCGCGACGGGTTCCTGCGCCATGCCGCATTCCTGCGCCTGCGCGACGACAAGGCGCCGGAGGAGTGCCAGAGCGGCTATGACGATCCGAACCCGGAGCCCATCGAGGCGGCGCCGGAGCCGGAAGTGATCGTCACCAACCGCGACAAGGTGTTCTTTCCCGAGAAGGGACTCACCAAAGGCGATCTGGTGGACTATTACGACAACATCGCACAATGGATGTTGCCCTATCTCACCGACCGCCCCCTTGTGCTCACGCGGTTCCCGGACGGCATCCACGGCAAGTCGTTCTATCAGCGCGATGCGCCAGCCTTCACGCCCGATTGGGTGCGGCTGAAGACGTTGTGGAGCGACAGTGCCGAACGAGAGGTGAACTATTTTATTGTCGATGACGCAGTGACGCTCCGCTATCTCGCAAACATGGGTGCCATACCCATCCACGCCTGGCACAGCCGGGTGGCGGACCTCGAACATCCCGACTGGTGCGTGCTCGACCTCGATCCCAAGTCCGCGCCATTCGCCGATGTCGTGCAGGTAGCGAGGGAAATCCGCGACTTGCTGGGCGAGGTGGAACTGCCGGGCTTCCTCAAGACGAGCGGCGCAAGCGGCTTGCACATCCTGTTGCCGCTCGCCAATCAGCTCACGCACGAGCAATCGCGCACGCTTGGGGAGCTCTTGGCCCGCGTGATCGTGGCCCGGCGTGGCGACATCAGCACGGTGGCGCGGGCGGTGCGGTCGCGCCAGGACAAGGTATATGTCGACTTCATGCAGAACGGGCACGGCCAACTGCTGGTGCTGCCGTTCTCGGCCCGGGCGGAGCCGGCGGCGTCGGTGTCCATGCCCCTCGAGTGGGAAGAACTCGACGGTGAACTCGGCAACGCCAAGCATCACATCGAAAACGCACCGGCGCGGATGCGGGAGCGGGGCGATCCAATGCGACCGCTGCTGGATACCGAGCCGGACCTGGCACGATCGTTGGCACTTCTCGGTGAGCTTTAGGGACGCTCTGAATAGGTCCTACATCGTAGGGGCGACCCTTGTGGTCGCCCGTTCTGGCCAAGCCAATGCCCTACGTGCATGCGAACGCGGGCTCGCCCCTACGAACAGGCCCGTCATGTTGAGGTGTTAGGCGATGGACAAGCACGCGACTGCCACCATTCCACTTGCGGGAGATGTGTCGCTGCGAGAGCAAGCGGTGGACCCTGCAAGCTCGGCATTGCTTTTGGTGGACCTGCAAAACGGCCAATGTGGCACGGAAGCGCGAGCCATGCATCCAACCCGGGCGGAGTTCTTCGATCGGGTGCAGGACGTGGTCATTCCCGCCGGCCAACGCCTGATCCACGCCTGCCGAGCAGCCGGCGCAGAGGTCATCTACACCGTCATCGAGAGCCTCACGCTAGACGGCCGCGACCGCGGCCTCGATCACAAGATATCCGGCATCTTCGCGGCGAAGGGTTCCTGGGAAGCGCAGGTGATCGAACCGCTCGCACCGGGCGACAACGACATCGTCATCCCCAAGACCACATCTAGCCTCTTCAATTCCACCGGCTTCGACCGTGTGCTACGCAACCTCGGCATCGAAAGCCTGATGGTCATGGGTGTGGTGACCGACCAATGCGTCGAGACCACGATCCGCGACGGCTGCGATCACGGCTACCTGATGACGCTGGTGGAGGACGGCTGCGCAGCCTGGTCGCCGCACCGCCACACGGAATCCCTGCTCGGCCTCAAGGGCTATTGCCGCGTCCGGACATCCCGCGAGCTAGTCGCAGAAATCGCCGCTTGAACAAGCCTCTCCTCTGCATCGGGCCGTAGGGGCGACCCTTGTGGTCGCCCGCGCAAGGCAAGCTGGGCTCGTTCGAAACACGACCAAGGGCGATGAAAGCCTCGCCTTTCACATGGCGTAACCCACTGATGTTAGGTATGTTTGCGTAGGGGAGGGGCTTGTCCCCTCCCGTGGCGAAGCGCCTGCGACGAACTCGGCACGGGACGGGACAAGCCCCTCCCCTACGGCCCCACGGCACGCAACACCGAGGGCGGGAGAAGCCTGTTCCCTGTGCGTCAGCGACCTGGCGTCCTGCGTGGGGCTGGCTCCGACGAAGGCCGTCGCCCGCTAGTCGATGCCCAACGCGGTGAGGATAAAGGCGTATTCCTCGGCCACCTCCCGCAAGGAGTCGTAGCGGCCGGATTTGCCGCCGTGGCCGGCGCCCATGTTGGTCTTCAGGAGCAGCAGGTTGTCGTCGGTTTTGAGGGTGCGGAGCTTGGCGACGTACTTGGCGGGCTCCCAATAGGTCACTCTGGGGTCGCTTAGGCCGGCGGTGACCAGGATTGGGGGGTAGTCACCCTGCTTGAGCTGGTCATAGGGGGAGTAGGAGCGGATCGTCTCGAACGCTGCCGGGTCTTTGATCGGGTTGCCCCATTCGGGCCATTCGATGGGGGTGAGCGGCAGGGAGTCGTCCAGCATCGTGTTGAGCACGTCCACGAACGGCACGTGGGCGGCGACGGCGCCCCAGAGCTCCGGGGCCTGATTCACCACGGCACCCATAAGTTCACCCCCGGCGCTGCCGCCGGCGATGGCGATGTTGCCGGGCGTTGCCAGCTTGCGCTGCACCAAGTCGCGGGCGACATCGACGAAGTCGTTGAAGGTGTTGGTGCGGCGTTCGAGCTTGCCGGCTTCGTACCAGTGGTAGCCGAGTTCGTCGCCGCCGCGAATGTGGGCGATGGCGAAGATGAAGCCCCGGTCAAGCAGCGACAGCCGGGCGGTGGAGAACGAGGGCGACATGGCGCTGCCGTAGGCGCCGTAGCCATAGAGATAGAGCGGGGCGCTGCCATCCACCGGCGTGTCGCGACGGCGGACAAGGGAGACGGGGACCGATGCGCCGTCTCGCGCCGGGGCGAACAGGCGTTCGGTGACGTACACCGACTTGTCGTAGCCGGACGGAATCTTGCGCACCTTGCGCTCTTCTAGGGTGTCGTCACCCAAGTGGAAGTCGAACACGGTGTTGGGCGTGACCATCGACGTATAGGCCAGGCGCAAGGTTCGGGTGTCGAACTCCGGGTTGTCGTCGAAACCGACGGCATAGGCCGCTTCCGGGAACTCGATGTGGCGCGCTTCGCTGCCGCGCTCGACCACGCGCAACTGGTCGAGCCCAGCCACCCGTTCGTGCACCGCCACGAAGTCCTTGAAGACGGCGAAGCCGAGAATGTAGAGATCGTCGTCGCCGTCGAGCAGCGACTCCCACGCTTGCTCGCCGGGGTTGTCATTGGGCGCGGTGACAAGCCTCGTGTTCGGATGCTGATCGTTGGTGCGGATGACGAAACGGTCGCCTTGGTGATCGACCAAGTACTCGTGGCCCTGGCGCCGGGGCACCACCACCGTGGCGGTGGCTTCCGGCTCGTCTGTTGGAACCAGCCATGTCTCGGAGGTGACATGATCGGAGCTGTCGATGACGAGGTAGCGGCGCGATGCACAGGCGCCGATGTTGACGAAGAAGCCGGGGTCGGATTCCTCGTACACCACCACGTCGTCTTGGGCCGGTTCGCCAAGCCGATGCAAGCGCACTTGCCAAGGGCGCCAGTTTTCGTCAACCACGGTGTAGAAGAAGGCGGAGTCGTCCGCCACCCACACCGGGGCGCCGATGGTGTTCTCGATTTCCGTCGGCAACAGCGCGCCGGTGTCGAGATCGCGAACGACCAGGCGGTAGCGTTCCGAACCGTTGGTGTCGGTGCTGTAGGCGAGGTGGCGACCGCCGTTGTCGGGGGCGAAGGCACCGAGGCGGAAGTACTCGACGTCCGCTGCCAGGGCGGGTTCGTCGAGGACGACTTGCGCGGCCGGCGTGGGGCCTTCGCGGCCGTTCGGGTCGGCGGCGGGCCAGCGGCTCCACACGCGGTACTGGCCGCCTTCCGGATAGCGCCACTGGTAAAACCAGTCGCCCTCCTTCGACGGCACGCTGGCCTCATCCTCCTGCTGGCGACCTCGCAGTTCGCCGAAGATCGTCTCCACCAACGACTGCTGCGGCGCCATCGCCGCCTCGAAGTAGCGGTTCTCCGCTTCGAGGTAGGCGATGATGTCTTCGTCATCGACGGTGGGGTAGCTGTCGTCGCGCAGCCAATGCCAAGGGTCCTCCACGGTGATGCCGTGGTGGGTGAACGAATGCGGCTCGGTCTTCGCCCTGGGCGGCTCGGGAAGCGGGGCATGAGTGGCGATGGGTGCCTCCGAACTCTGGTTTGCTGAGGTGTCTGGTCGGTCACTGCACGCGGCGACGGAGACCAACCACACTGTGGCGAGGGCGAGGTGCCAGTATCGACGGAGCCTAGCAGCCTGTCGGACGTCGGACGGCGCAAGCCGGCCGAATGCCGACAGGGTTCGAGGGCGGCTTGGGCTGGGGCAAGAAGCGTTGCCGAAGGCAGCGGTTCTTGTGGCGCTAGCTGGCCGTGGGCACGAGCAAGATGCGCGCCCTTGCGGGCACGGTGGAGGGCGGGACGCCCTCCCTCCAGAGGACGACGCGCCATGCGCTGTGAAAGTCAAAGTGAGACACCACCGAAGCGTGCGAAAGGCGGGCATTCTAGGGAAGGTGTGGGTCAAATTCAGCGGCGGGTCCCCACGCCCTAGTGGAGGTGGCTACCTGCCGTGGGCGCGCGAAATGTCGATAATGGCGACGTTTGTTTGCGAATCGGGGAGCCGACTTGTCTGAACCTTCCGAGCCGACGGGACCGTCGGGTGGCGATGAAGCCGAGCGGCGCAGCCTGCCGGAACCGGGGCGTGCGTTGGCGAGCCGCGGGCTTCGCCTAGGCGCGTTCCTACTCGATCAGCTCATCGTTGGGTTCACCGCGGCCTTGCTCGTGTTCGTGCTCGGCATGGACGAGGAGCTGATGCGCGTGGTGGGTGGCGAGGAGCTTCCGTCCGGGTCGTTGCTGGTGCGGATTTTCATCGTCCAGGTCGGCGTGCATCTGGCCCTCAACGGCTACCTGCTCGGCTCGCGCGGCCAAACCATCGGCAAGATGCTCGTGGGCATTCGCATCGTCGATGCGGGCAGTGGCACGCTGCTGCCGCTGCCGAAGCTCTACGGCGTGCGCGAGTTGCTGCCGCGGGCCGTGTTCGCGCTTCCGACCGTTGGCCCCCTGATGATGTTGGCGGACGCCCTGTTCATCTTTGGCGATGCTCGCCGCTGCGTACACGATTACCTTTGCGGCACCGTGGTTGAAGAGGCGCCCCGGCGGGAGCGCTGATCGTAAGTGCGATTCGAGATTGGCGGCGAAACCCGTCCTCGCATGGAATAAACCGCGCAACTCTACGATCCTAGGCCGCTTTCCTTTTCCTTGTAGGGGACGGGCTTGTCCCGTCCCGTGCTGGACGCCTTGACGTCATTCGGAACGGGACGGGACAAGCCCGTCCCCTACGACCCATCAAGGCTAATTCCGAGTCAGCGATTCGGCGTTCTCGGTGAGGCATGTCCTCAAGCCTTGCCGTAGAGCCACTCCATGTGCTCGGCATCGAGAGCGATGTCGAGGGCCTTAAGCGAGCTGCGGGTCTCCGAGAGTTGCCGCGGCCCCACCAGCGGGAAGCAGGGGAATGGTTGGTTCAACACCCATGCCAGGGCCACGACGATGGGCAGGGCGCCTCGCTCCTCAGCGAGTGCCACCGCCCGTTCGCGCCTTGCGAAATTGTCCTCGGCGAACCAGCAACGGCGCATTTCCGCATCCGAAGGTTGGTTGCCGGTCAGCACCGCCGCCGCTGGCGCCTCTGCCCGCACCGCGTCGAATCGCGGCGTGAAGAACCCCCGCGCCTGGCTCGACCACGGGAAGAGCGCCATCTGCTCTGCCGCAAGCCATTCCCGGAATGCAGGCGTGGAAGCCGCAATGCAGCCAGGCCACACCGGGTCCACCATCCGCGCGAGGCTGAAGTTGTTGGACACCGCGACGAAGGGCCGAAGGCCATTGCGCTCGGCGTAGGCATTCGCCTCCTGCACCCGCGCAAGGGACCAGTTCGAGGCGCCAAACGCCGTGATGCGGCCGGCGTCGCACTCCCGGTTCAGCACATCCATCCACTCCGATACGTCCACGTCCGTGTTGTCGCGGTGCAGGAAGTAGAGGTCCACATGGTCGGTCGCGAGGCGTCCCAGCGACACGTCAAGCTGCGGCGCCACTCGATCGGGAAAGTTGGCCGGCGTGTGCGCGCCCTTGCCAATCACCACAACATCATCCCGCACGCCACGGTTCGCCATCCACGCCCCCAACAGCGACTCCATCCTGCCGCCGCCGTAGATGTGCGCCGTGTCGAAGGTGTTGCCACCTTGCTCGAAGTAGTGATCGAACATCACCGACGCATGGGCGATGTCCGGCTGGTTGTCGCAGCCCATCACCAGCCGCGAGATGGGCTTGTCGACGCCGCGCACGGTGCCGTGCTGCATTGGGCGCGTGTCCTCACCCGCCCGTAGCGGACGACCGTGCACCGGCACGGTCTGCCGTTCGGGGCGTTCCTGATCGAACACCAGACCAATGCTGCGCCGCCACGCATCGAGGGTGCGGGCGTTGCCGACGCTGTCCGCCCAACTCATACACGGCGACTCCTTGGCGCCGCTTGCGAGCGCTTCGGAAACCGCGTCCACCTCATGCACATAGAGCGGTGCCGAGTTGCCCGACACCGTCTCGCTTTCGCCGCCCCGCACGAGCTCGAAACTCCAGTCGCCGTTCTCGTCGGCACAGCGCCACGGCTCGGCAATGCGCATGGCGCCTTCGGAACCGGACACCACCACCCGGTTCTGCAACCCCACCGTAACTGCCGTCGCCACTTGCGCGACGATGCCGGAGGGGAAGCGCAACACCGCCGCGGCGCAGGCATCGACGCCGGTGTCGGCAAACGTGGCGCTGGCTTGCACATCCACCGGTTCTTCCTCGCCCGGCGGCACCCCGGCCGCTCGAGCGGCGATCAGGCGACTCATCGACACCGGGTAGCAGCCGACATCCATGATGCCGCCGCCGCCGAGTTCGTTGGCGTACAGGCGGCTTTGGGGCCGATACGGCGCGTTGAAGCCGAAGCTCGCCTCGATGTGGCGCACATCGCCAATGGCGCCACCTTCGACAAGCTCGACGATGCGGCGCGTCATCGGATGGGCGCGGTACATGAACGCCTCCATGAGAAAGCCGCCGCTCACCTCGGCCGCGTCCACCATCGCCATCACCTGCGGGTGGTTGAGGCCCATGGGTTTTTCACAGAGCACCGCCTTGCCGGCTTCGAGCGCCTTGATGGTCCATTCCGCGTGTTGCGGGTGCGGGGGCGCGATGTAGATGGCATCGACATCGGCGTCGTCGAGCAGCGCCTGGTAGCTGCCGTGGGGTTTCGCGCCTTGCCATCGCTCGACGAACGCTTGCGCGGATTCCTTGCTGCGACTGCCAACGGCGGTGAGCGTGGCGGTGGCCGATGCCTCCACCGCAGCGGCGAAGGTGTGCGCGATTCGGCCCGTGGCCAAGATGCCCCAGCGAGTGTTCATTCCAGATTCCGTCGTCCCCGATGTAGGTGGTGGATTATGGTGCAGGAAGTGCGGGCGTTGCTTGGAGGAACGGTGCATATCGATGGGAGAGGATTGGTGCGGGCGAGGCTCGCGGTCGTCGCCTTGCTCGCGGCGACGCTCGGTGGCTGCGATGCGGTGAACGATGTGTTCGTGTGCTCGGTGGAGGCGGCGTTTCGGGCCGGGACTTCCTCTGCGCCGCCGCCAGCGGATGCCGTCACCGTCGCAGCGCATGTCGAAACGGAGCCGGTGGCGGACCCGTGCGATGCGGCGGACGATCCTGCCGTGTGGGTGAATCCCGACGCGCCCGCCGCCAGCTTGATCGTCGCCACGAACAAGCGGCGGGGCCTCGTGGTGTATGGCTTGGACGGTGGCCTCCTGACGCAACTCGACGTGGGGCAGACGAACAACGTGGACTTGCGTTCGATGCCGCCTTCGCCCGGGCACGCGCAGGAGGCGGTGGCGCTGGTGGCGGCGAGCAACCGCAGCAGCGACACCGTGGACATCCTGCACCTCTTCGCCGATGGTCGCCTCGCGCCGCAGCGGGCCATCCCGGCCGGCTTTGACGGCGAATCGCCCTATGGCCTTTGCCTGTACCAAGGCGCGGCGAACCTCTACGCCTTCGCCACCTACAAGGACGGCGCCGTACGCCAATGGCGACTCGCATCAGGTGACGACGGCCTCGTCCGCACGCTCCGGGTTTCCTCGCAAGTGGAAGGTTGCGTCGCCGACGATGCGGCGGGCGCAATCTTCGTCGGCGAAGAGGACGCCGGCATTTGGCGCTTCGACGCCGAGCCGGGTGGCACCGCCGCCCCCATCCTCGTGGACACGATGCGCGAAGCCGGCGGCCACCTCGTCGCCGATGTGGAGGGACTCGCCATCCACGCATCGAGCGACTCCGCTGAATCCGGTTATCTGGTCGCCTCAAGCCAAGGCAACAGCTCCTTCATCCTTTACGACCGCTCAGCGCCCCACAGCTACCGCGGCTCCTTCCGCATCGGCGCCGGCGGCGTCGACGAGGTGACCGACACCGACGGCATCGCCATCGCCTCGACGCCCCTGGGCCGTGAGTTCCCAACCGGCCTGCTGGTAGCCCAAGACGGCGACAACCAGGGCCAGGGCGGCGAATCCCAACACCAGAACTTCAAGCTGATCCCTTGGCACAAAGTGACATCGACAGTGGCAACGCGCTCGCTATAGCAAGCGGCAATTGGCAAGCCGGCAAACACCGAAACAACAGCCCCTGCCACGCGAGGGCTGGAGGGAGGGCGTCCCGCCCTCCAAGCGTGCCGAAGGCGCGCAAGCAGCGGAGCCGACCAAAGCCACCGCAACCACGTCCCAGACAACGCCGACAAAGCGCCACCCCCAACAACCCCACCAAACCAGCCCCTGCCATGCGACGGCGTCTCCGGACGGAGGGCGTCCCGCCCTCCAAGCGTGCCGAAGGCGCGCAAGCAGCGGAGCCGACCAAAGCCACCGCAACCACGTCCCAGACAACGCCGACAAAGCGCCACCCCCAACAACCCCACCAAACCAGCCCCTGCCATGCGACGGCGTCTCCGGACGGAGGGCGTCCCGCCCTCCAAGCGTGCCGAAGGCGCGCACGCAGCGGAGCCGACCAAGCCACCGCACCCCGCGTCCCAGACAACGCCAACAAAGCCCCACCCCCCAACAACGCCATCAAACCAGCCCCTGCCATGCGACGGCCCCTCTGGAAGGAGGGCGTCCCGCCCTCCAAGCGTGCCGAAGGCGCGCACGCAGCGGAGCCGACCAAAGCCACCGCAACCCACGTCCCAGACAACCCAACAAAGCCCCACCCCCGAACAACGCCACCATCAAACCAGCCCCTGCATGACTTGCCCAAAGGCGGCCATCCGTCGCACACTGCGGCACTTGCTTGAGGAACGTAGGGGGAGTCGTGGGGAGCACGGACGCGGCGCACTTGGTGTCAGCGCCGGATGATGCGTTGGCGGCCATCGACGCGTGTTTCGACAATGGCTGGACCGATGGCTTGCCGGTGGTGCCGCCGGAGCGGTCGCGGGTGGAAGCGATGCTGGCGATGGAAGGGCGTCCGCCGGAGACGGTGATTGCGGCGCACCCGACCACAGGGCTCGAATGCTCGATCCTCGGGGCGGCCGCGAATGCGGTGATGGCGGGGTGTTTGCCGGAATACTTCCCCGTTGTGGTCGCGGCACTTGAAGCCGCAAACGAGGCGCCCTACAACTACCACGGCTCCGCGGCCAGCACCGGCGGCTCCTGCCAGATGCTGATCGTCAGCGGGCCAGTGGTGCAGGACATCGGCATGAACGCCGCCGGCAACGTCTTCGGCCCCGGCAACCGCGCCAACGCCACCATCGGTCGCGCCATGCGGCTGATTCTCCTCAACGTCTTCCGCATGACGCCGGGCATCGCCGACCAATCCACCCAAGGCCATCCCGGCAAATGCACCATGTGCATCGCCGAACGCGCAGAGCGCAACCCGTGGCCGCCCCTGCACGAGGAATTCGGCTACGGCCCCGACATCTCCAGCGTCACGGTCTATGCCGGCGCCGGCTTCTGCAACGTCGAGAACCACGGCGGCAACACGCCAGAATCCATCCTCGACTCGGTGGCAGACTCGATGGCCAATCTCGGCTGCATCACCGCCGGCCAGTCCGTGGTGGTGCTGTCACCAGAACACGCCGAAATCGTCGCCAGCACCGGCTGGAGCAAGGCCGATGTGCGCGAATACCTCTTCGAGCAGGCGCGCCAGCCGGTGGCCGACATGCAGCGGGTGATGAAGTTCGTGCCGCAGGAGTACGAGCACCAGGGGCGCCAGGACATGCATCGCGGCTACAGTGCCGACGACATCCTGATCACGGTCGCCGGCGGCGACGCCGGCGGTCATTCGGCCTTCATCCCTTCCTGGAGCCGAGGCCGCGGCTCGCTGATGCAGACCAAGCCCATTGGCGTCTGCATCGACTGTTGAAAGGGCGGGCCAGCATGCCAAATGGCTCGGGGCCAACACGAAACCGAACTTTGAGCGAGAGGAGAAGACGATGATCCAGATGGTGGACCCCGCCGGCATCGGCGGCGGCCAGAAACGCGCGATGGCGCCCAGGCTCGCGGACCTCGCGGGCCTGCAAGTCGGGCTCCTGTCGAACGGCAAGGCCAATGCCGACGCGCTCTTGCACGCGACCGCCGCGCACTTCGAGGCCGACCTCGGCTGCTCGGTGACGCAGTTGCTCGACAAGCGCAACGCCAGTCGCCCGGCACCGCCGGAGTTCCTTGCCGAACTCGCCGCCGAGTCGGACTTCCTCATCACGGCGGTGGGGGACTGAGGGAGCTGCTCAACGTGCAGTGTGCATGACGGCATCTCCTTCGAACAGCTCGGCAAGCCGGCGCTGGTGATCTGCACCCATCCGTTCGAACTCACCGGGCGCAACATCGCCCGCACCCTCGGCGTGGCGGACTATCCGTTCGCCATGGTGGACCACCCCATCGGCAGCCGCACGCCGCCCGAAATCCGCGTTCGCGCGGCCGACGCCTTCGCCCAAGGGCAGCGAATCCTCACCGGCGGAGCCTTCAGCCCAGGGGAGCGCGAGGGGCCTCCCCTCGCTAGAGGAGCCTTCAGCCCAGGGGAGCGCGAACTCGCTAGAGGAACGCCGTGACGGCGGAGTCGTTCGAGGTAACCGAGCGCGGGCCCTATGCCGGCGGTCGACTCTTCGGCGACTATGGCCCGTTCGAGATCAGCCACGGCCGCGTGCGCTATGCGGTGGACCCCGAGTCCCCGCGCAACGCTGCCGTGGTCGACCTCGCCCATGCACCTCGGGACGACGACGGCATGGTTCGCTTTCACGGCGACTTCACGTTCATCCACACCGTCGCCGGAGGCGCCGGCAAACCGGCACGCACGCTCCTGATCGACGTTCCGAATCGTGGGCGGCGCCTGTCGTTCTCGATGTTCAACCGGGCCAGGCCAGACGATCTTCTTGCCGACCCCTGCGCGCCCGGCGACGGCTTCCTGTTCGAACGCGGCTTCGCCCTCGCCTCCATCGGCTGGCAGTGGGGCGTCGCCGCCGGCCTCGGCCTTGCGCCGCCGGAAGCGCGCGTGGATGGCGCTCCGGTCACGGGCGACGTGATCTGTCGCGTGCAGCCGGGCTCGAACCGCCCGTTCGTCTCCTTCGGCCAGCTCGGCGAGGTGGTCTATCCGCCGGCGAGCTCCTCCAGCGAGGGGAGGCCCCTCGCGCTCCCCGACGCCGGCGACCGCCTGTTCGAGCGCGCCCACGACAACGCACCGCAGGTGGAGCTGCCGCGCAGCGCCTGGCGCTTTGCCCGAATCCGCGACGGCAAGCTGACGCCGAGTGCCAAGCACATCCACCTCGACGGCGGCTTTCGCGCCGGCCGCATCTACACCCTGGTCTATCGCGCCCGCGGCGCGCCGGTTGTGGGCTGCGGCCTGCTGGCGCTGCGCGACGCCGCCGCGGCGCTACGTGCCGGAGCCTTCAGCGTGGGGGAGCGCGAGGGGCCTCCCCTCGCTAGAGGAGCCTTCGGCAAAGAAAGCCCTACAAGCGACGGCTTCTACCGCGTGTTGGCGTTCGGTGCGTCACAGACAGGGCGCGTGCTGCGCCATCTCCTGCACGCGGGACTCAACGTCAGCGAAGACGGCAAAGCCGTGTTCGACGGCGTTCATGCCCACATCGCCGGTGGGCAGCGTGGCGACTTCAACCACCGTTTCGCGCAACCCTCCGCCGCCGGTGTGCCGGGCCCTGGCCAGCGGTTCCCCTTCGCCGGCGTCCGGGTGGACGATCCCATCGGCGGCACGACGGAGGGCCTCTACGAGCATCTGGAACACATGCCGAAGGTGATGCTCACCAACACCTCGTGGGAATACTGGCGCGGTGATGCGGCGCTGACCCACGTCTCCCCGGACGGCCAGCGCGACCTCGACAGCCACCCCGACGAGCGCAACTACCTATTCGCCGGAACCCAGCACACGAACGGCACCCTGCCGCGCACCGACACGTTTGCGGTGAGCGGCGAACGGGCACGCTACCCGTTCAACGTCGTCGATCACGGCCCCCTCGTGCGCGCGGCCCTGGTCAACCTCGAGCGCTGGAGCCGCGGCATTGCGCCGCCGGAATCCCGCGTGCCGACCCTCGGCACAGGCACGTTGGTGGAACGGGGCTCCGTGCTCGCCAAGTTCGCGCAGCAAGCGGGCCTCGCCACCCTCGATGCCAGCGAGCTCGGCGGTCTCGCGCATGTGCAACTCGGCGCGTCTGCGGCGGAGGGCATCTGCACCTTCCCCGCCGTCGAGGCCGCCGCCTATGCGCGCCTCGTCGCCGATGTGGACGAGTCGCTGAACGAGGTGGCCGGCGTCCGTCTGCCCGACATCGAGGTGCCGCTCGGCTGCCACACCGGCTGGAATCCACGCCATCCAGATCACGGTGCGCCGACGCAGGCGGCCATGTTCGTCGGCTTCTCCCTGTTTCGGCCCATCGAGTTCTCGCGCGCGACGTATGAGACGCGCGTGCGAGAGGTGGCGGAGCGCCTCGCTCGGCAGCGCTACCTGCTCGAGGAGGATGTCGAGCTAGTCGTGGCGAACTGCCTCAGCCGCTATGACATCGCCGCCGAGACACCCGCGAACTTGCCCTCAATGACTGCATGACGCCCTGCGTCGTGGTGCCGCTGCGCAACGATGCGACTGCCTTGAAGCGGGCGGTCGCTGACCTGCGCGAACATGCCGCGCACTGGCCCGTGCTGGTGGTGGACGGTGACAGCACCGACGGCGGTGCGGCCTTGGCCGAGAAGCTGATGGGCGACGGCACCGGTGAGGTGCTGCGTTCCGCGCCGGGCCGCGGACGGCAACTGCGACTCGGTGCCGAGTGCGCCATCGAACGCGGCCACGACTGGCTCTGGTTCCTGCACGCCGACAGCCGCGTGAGCGAGCGGCTCGTGCGTGCGCTCGAAGCCATCGCCGATCGGCCGGCCTGGGGTCGCTGCGACGTCGCCTTCGAGACGGACGATTGGCGCATGGGCATTGTCGCGAAGGCCATGAACCTGCGCTCCGCTGCCACGCACATATGCACGGGCGATCAGGGCATATTCGTCCACCGCCACCTGCTTGAAGCCGTCGGCGGCGTGCCCGACCAGCCCCTGATGGAGGACATTGAACTGGCGCGACGACTGCGCCGCGTGGGCGTGCCCATCCGCGTGCGTACGCCGCTGGTGACATCGCCACGGCGTTGGCAACGCGATGGCCTCTTGGCGACGGTGCTGCAGATGTGGGCCTTGCGCGCGCGCTATTGGCTCGGCGAGTCGGCCGACGTGTTGGCGAGAGACTATTACGGTAGCCACCCGCACATGCCGATTGCCGGGGGCGACGCAGCGCATCCACCGGCCAAGGGGCGCGGGCACACTTGAGCGTCGGCGCCAAGAGCCGGTCGCGGCTTGCGATATTCGCGCGGGCGGGTCGGCTCGGCGCGGTGAAGCGGCGCTTGGCGGCCGACATCGGTGACGAGGCGGCGCTTGAGGTACATCTTGCGCTCTTGCAGGACACGCTGACGGCGCTGGCCCCGGGCACGGGAGCCTTCGACCCGGAACTCTGGGTGGCGGGCGAGGGAGAGTTGCCGGCAGGAGCGTCGGCCCTGCCACGGCGGCAACAACCGGCTGGAGACCTTGGCGCAAAGATGCTGGCGGCGTTCGAGGATGGCGTGACCGTGCTGGTGGGCAGCGACGTGCCGACGCTGACGGCGGCACACGTGGACCATGCCCTGGCTCGCCTTGCGTGGGCAGACTTGGCGTTCACGCCGACCGAAGATGGCGGCTACTGCCTCGTCGGCATGGATGCGCCGACGCCGGAGGTCTTCCGCGACATTCCCTGGGGCACTCCGACCGTGATGGAGTGCACGCTGGCACGGACAGGCGGACGCCGCCTCGCGCTGACCGAGGCACTGTGGGATGTGGACACCGTCAGCGACTACCGCCGCTGGCAAGCGCACACGACCCCGTAGGGGACGGGCTTGTCCCGTCCCGTGACGATTCACGCGGGCGACGTAGGGGACGGGCTTGTCCCGTCCCGTGACGATTCACGCGCGCGACGTAGGGGACGGGCTTGTCCCGTCCCGTGCCAAACCTGTCGATGCACCCAAGACGGGCGGGGACAAGCCCCGCCCACGAGGCCCGCGCCGAGTCCGTCGGTGGATTCAGCGCGCGCAACGTAGGGGACGGGCTTGTCCCGTCCCGTGCCGAATCTGTCGATGCTCTCAAGACGGGCGGGGACAAGCCCCGCCCCTACGAGGCCCGTGCCGAGAGCCCGTCGGCGGATTCAGCGCGGGCAACGTAGGGGACGGGCTTGTCCCGTCCCGTGCCAAACCTGTCGATGCTCTCAAGACGGGCGGGGACAAGCCCCGCCCACGAGGCCCGCGCCGAGCCCGTCGGTGGATTCAGCACGGGCAACGTAGGGGACGGGCTTGTCCCGTCCCGTGCCGAACCTGTCGATGCTCTCAAGACGGACGGGGACAAGCCCCGCCCACGAGGCCCGCGCCGAGTCCGCCGGTGGATTCAGCGCGGGCAACGTAGGGGACGGGCTTGTCCCGTCCCGTGCCGAACCTGTCGATGCACCCAAGACGGCGGGGACAAGCCCCGCCCACGAGGCCCGCGCCGAGTCCGCCGGTGGATTCAGCGCGGGCAACGTAGGGGACGGGCTTGTCCCGTCCCGTGCCGAACCTGTCGATGCACCCAAGACGGGCGGGGACAAGCCCCGCCCACGAGGCCCGCGCCGAGTCCGTCGGTGGATTCAGCGCGGGCAACGTAGGGGACGGGCTTGTCCCGTCCCGTGACGAACCTGTCGATGCACCCAAGACAGGCGGGGACAAGCCCCGCCCCTACGAGGCCCGTGCCGAGAGTCCGTCGGTGGATTCAGCGCGGGCAACGTAGGGGACGGGCTTGTCCCGTCCCGTGCCGAACCTGCCGATGCACGCAAGACGGGCGGGGACAAGCCCCGCCCCTACGAGGCCCGTGCCGAGAGTCCGCCGGTGGATTCAGCGCGGGCAACGTAGGGGACGGGCTTGTCCCGTCCCGTGCCGAACCTGTCGATGCACCCAAGACGGGCGGGGACAAGCCCCGCCCCTACGAGGCCCGCGCCGAGTCCGTCGGTGGATTCAGCGCGGGCAACGTAGGGGACGGGCTTGTCCCGTCCCGTGCCGAACCTGTCGATGCACCAGACGGGCGGGAACAAGCCCCGCCCCTACGAGGCCCGTGCCGAGAGTCCGCCGGTGGATTCAGCGCGTGCAACGTAGGGGACGGGCTTGTCCCGTCCCGTGCCGAACCTGTCGATGCTCTCAAGACGGGCGGGGACAAGCCCCGCCCACGAGGCCCGCGCCGAGTCCGCCGGTGGATTCAGCGCGCGCAACGTAGGGGACGGGCTTGTCCCGTCCCGTGATGAACCTGTCGATGCACCCAAGACGGGCGGGGACAAGCCCCGCCCCTACTAACTGGCTTTGGCGGTGGTTTTGCGGCGGCGGGAGATGACGATGTTCTTGCTGCGGCCCAGCTTGTCCTGGCCGCTGACGCCCATGGGGACATGCTCGATTTTCTTGCCGGACGCGAGGAAAGCGGCGAGGTCGCGCTCTAATCCCTTGCGGATTTCGATGTTGGATTGCGTGACGCGGTTCTTCTGTGCGCGACTCATGGTCGTACTCCCTCCTGCAATGGGCACCTAACAACGCATTGCTGCGCCCATCGGATGTTCGACTGATCTTCCCCCGACGCACCCGCCGTTATGGCGGTTGCACAATCCGCGCCAATTGGAGATTTCGCGCTGTGCGCTTATGCTGGCACGACTCAAAGGCTACCTTCAGAAACCCGTCGCGCACTCTAGCAGAGTCGGTGCCTAAGTGCACCCGCTAGCACGACTTTTCACGGTACTTTGCCGGGTTAGCTGCGTGTTTTCCGGGGTTTTTCGTCACTTCGCGGTGCCGGCATCGCCATCCCCCGCAGCTCGAGCGACGGCACGAATGCGCTGCACGATTACCCGCAGGCCATTGCCCCTGGTGGGGCTCAGGTGGCTGAGCAGACCCAGTTCGTCGAACAGCCCCTCGATGTCGAAGGCGACGATCTCGGCCGGCGATTGGTCGTCGTACACGGCCAGCAGGATGGCGATCAGGCCACGCACGATGTGGGCATCGCTGTCGATGTCGAAGCGGAGGTGGCCGGAGCGGGCGTCGCGGCGAGCGTGCAGCCAGACCTGACTCTGGCAGCCACGCACCAGCGCTGCCGGGGTTCGCTGTCCGGGTGGCATCTCGGCCACTTCCTGGCCGAGGTCGATGACGAAGCGGTAGGTGTCCTCCCAGGCGTCGAAGAGTTCAAACGCCATGCGGATGTCGTCGAGGGCGGTGGCTGGCACGGACGTGCGCGCCGCTGGTTCAGTAGAGGCCCAGTTCAAGCTGAGCCTCCTCGGTCATCATGTCCCGACTCCAGGGCGGGTCGAAGACGAGATTCACGGTCACTTCGGTGACGAACGGCACCTTGGCAACCATCCGTTCCACATCCTGCACCAGCACGGGCCCCATGCCGCAGCCTGGGGCGGTGAGGGTCATGTCGATATCGACCCGGCCGCCGTCCACCTCGCAGCGATAAACGAGCCCGAGTTCAACGATGTTGACGGGGATTTCCGGGTCGTGGACGGTGGCCAGCGCCTCCCGAACCTGCGCCTCGCTGACGTTGCCGTCGGCTGGCGCCGTCCATGCCGGCATCACCCGCTCGAAACCCAGCGCATCGGCGTTCTCGCCGTCGATGCGCGCCATGTTGCCGCCCCAGACCACCGTGTAGGCCGTGCCGAGGGACTGCGTGAGCGTGACGAAGGCGCCGCCGGGAATCGTCACCGGCGTGCCGGTGGGCACCAGCCGCGCCTCTGTGGTGCGGGTGAGGGCCACCACGCGCCGCTCCATGTGGAGCCCATCCAAGGGCAAGCCACTTGTGGTCACCGATTCGTTGGACATCTCGATCGGCGCTGCCGCCGCACCCTCATTTGATGGCGAAGCTCTCGCCGCAGCCGCACTCGCTCACCGCATTGGGATTGTTGAAGCGCAGCGCGGAGTTGAGCCCCTCGGTGACGTAGTCGATCTCGGTGCCGCGCACCAACCCCCAATGCTCGTCGGCGACGCAAATCGTCACGCCGCCGAAGTCGAAGCGCTTGAGCCCTGCCGCGTCGTCCACGCGCTCGCCGAGCCATTCAAGCTCGTACATGTAGCCGTTGCAGCCGCTCTCGCTGATGCCGAGGATCAGGGCATCGGCGCCGTGGCGCAGAAGCTGCCGCCGCACATGCGCCTCGGCCGCTGGCGTGATGGAGATGGTTTCGGGGTCGTACACGTCGGCACCCATTTGGAGCCTCCTGAAGAACCTGCGCCTCATGCGGCGCGTGGCAGCGGCGCCGTGGTCGGCTAAAGGAACTCTCTCGCCTTGCGCACCGCCTGCACGAATCGTTCCACGTCGCCCGGGGAATTATACAGAGCGAAGGAAGCGCGCACCGTGCCCGGGAGGCCGAGGGTTGCCATGAGCGGCATGGCGCAATGGTGGCCCGTGCGCACGGCGACGCCCTGCTGGTCGAGCAGCGTGCCGATGTCTTGCGGATGCGCGCCCTCGATGGTGAAAGACACCACAGGGCCCTTGGCCCCGTCCGGGCCGATGATCTCGAGACCCTCCACCTGGCGCAGCCCCGATTCCGCCAACTGCACGAGTTCCGCCTCGTGGGTTCGCACGGCAGCACTGTCCAGGCCGCCGAGATAGTCCGCCGCGGCGGCGATGCCGACGGCGCCAGCGATGTTGGGCGTGCCGGCTTCGAACCGGAACGGCAGGCCGGCGTAGCTGGTGCGTTCGATGCGCACCTCCTCGATCATCTCGCCGCCGGTCTGCCAAGGCGGCATCCGCTCGAGCAGGCGCTCGCGTCCCCACAGCGCACCGATGCCGGTGGGCCCATACATCTTGTGCGCCGAAAAGGCATAGAAGTCGCAGCCGAGCGCGGACACGTCCACGTCGAGATGCGCCATGGCCTGGGCACCGTCCACCACCACTGCGGCACCGACCTTGCGGGCAAGCCGGGCGATGGCCGGGATGTCGTTGACGACGCCGAGGACGTTGGAGACGTGCACCACGGCGACGATGCGGGTGCGCTCGTCCACCTTGGCGGCAAAGTCGTCCGGGTCGATGCCGTGCATGGACACGTCCACGGCCTTCAGTTCCGCACCGGTGCGCTCGCAGGCCACTTGCCACGGGACGATGTTGGAGTGGTGCTCCATGCGGGTGATGACCACGTTGTCGCCCGGGCCAAGCACGGTGGGTGCATAGGACGCAGCCACCAGGTTGATCGCCTCGGTGGTGCCCTTGGTCCACACGATCTCGTTCGCCGACTCGGCGTGAATGCGCTGCGCCACGGTGCTGCGGGCGGCCTCGAATGCCTCGGTGGCGACACCGCTCAAGGCATGGGCGGCGCGATGGACGTTGGCGTTGGCGCTGCGGTAGTGCTCGGCGATGGCGTCGAGCACCGCCTGGGGCTTTTGCGTGGTGGCGGCGCTGTCGAGATAGACGAGATCGGCGCGATTGGCGATGAGCGGGAAGTCGCTCCTCAAGGCGGCGATGTCGGGGGCCTGAGTCATTGCACTTCGCCACCAGCGCTCGCTACGTCCCCTGCGGGTGCAGCTCCGAGAGACTCGCCAGCACCGGAAAATCCTGCTGCCAAAACGCTCTGCGCCTCTTCGCCAACGATGGCCTCGCGCAGGAAGCCGCGCAGCAGCAGGCCGCGAGCGGCGTCGCGGTCGATGCCACGGGACTCGCAGTAGAACAGCATGGCCTCGTCCACCGCGCCCACCGTGGCGCCGTGGGAGCAGCGCACGTCGTTGGCGTAGATCTCCAGTTCCGGCTTCGCGTACACCTCGGCGTCCGTGCTTTCGAGCAGGTTCTTGGTGGTGAGGGAAGCGTCACTCGCCTGCGCGCCGGCGGCGATGTGGATGCGGCCGTTGAGCACGGCGCGGGCGCGACCGCCGACGACGCCGCGGAAGGTCTGGCGGCTAGTGCATTCGGGGGCGAGGTGGTCCACCGTCACCTGATTGTCGAGATGTTCGCGCTCGCCCAGGCGCCATGCGCCGTAGAGGTGCGCCTCGGCGCCGCGGCCGGCGAGCGTGACGTGGATGTCGTTGCGACGAAGCTCGGTGCCGCGGGCGGCGAGCCAAAGCGAATAGTGCGCTTCGGCATCCAGCTTGGCGGCGATCAGGCCGCACTGCGGGGCTTGCCCCAGCGGCTGGACGCGACGATGGGAGAGCCGCGCGCCTTGCCCAACGATGCACTCGACGATGCGGTGGGTGGCTGCGGTTGGCGTCTCGCCGATGGCGAGTTCCGCGCCGGGTTCCAGGACGATGAGGACGTGTTCGTAGGCGGCGCCGATGTCACCGAAGCTCACTGGCTCGTCGATCTTGCGCCCGGCCGGCACCCGCATGAGCACGCCACTGCCGAGCAGGATGCGATTGGCCGCGGCGAGCGGATGGCGATCGAGGTCGATGGCGGCGCCGAGGTGGTCGGCGAGCAACGGCCGGGCGGCGGGTTCGTCGAATCGATGCACCTCCACGCCTTCGGGAATGCGAATCTCCGTGGCCTTTGACGGCTCGGCTGGCAGCAAAGCCGCTTGATACCACTTGCGTACGTTGCTGTATTTCCACGCCTCGGCCCGCACCGCTGGCAAGCCGCCACTCGCTATGCGCCGACGCGCGACCTCGCGATTGACCTCGGGCGCATACGCGAACACGGCTTCGCCAAGCAGCTTCGCGCGAAGCTCCTCCGCCGCGTCCACGTCGGTCGCCCGTGCCGTTTGCGAACGCCTAGTCAAGTCGCGGCCCCTGCAGGAAGGGCGTCTCGCCCTCGCTCACATGGATAAACTGCGTAACTGGCTGATGTTGAAAATATTTCCCGTAGGGGAGGGGCTTGTCCCCTCCCGTGGCGAGGCGCTTGCGACGAACTCGGGGCGGGACGGGACAAGCCCGTCCCCTACGGCCCCTCGACCCGCCACGGCGAAGGCGGGAGAGGCTTGTTCCTCTGTTAGCAGGCATCCTCGATCCAGCTATAGCCGTCTCGGTCCAAAAGCTCCGCCAAAGTGCGGTCGCCGGAGCGGATGATGTTGCCGCCGGCCAGCACGTGGACGTGATCCGGGACGATGTAGTCGAGCAAGCGCTGATAGTGGGTCACCAACACCACGGCGTTGCCGGTGTCGCGGAAGTCGTTGACTCCGGCCGCCACCACTTGCATGGCATCGACATCGAGCCCGGAGTCGGTCTCGTCGAGAATGGCGATGCGCGGTTCGAGCAGCAGCATCTGCAGGATTTCGTTGCGCTTCTTCTCGCCACCGGAAAAGCCCTCGTTGACGCCGCGCTTGAGAAAGCCGGCGTCTAGCCCCAATCGCTCGGCGGTCGCCCGCACGCGGCGGATGAAGGCGGCGGCAGACGGCGCACCCTCGCCGCGGGCCAGGGCGTGGCTGTCGATGGCGGCCTTGAGGAACTCCATGTTGCTGACGCCGGGAATCTCGATGGGGTACTGAAAGGCCAGGAAGAGCCCGAGCAAGGCGCGCTCTTCGGGGCTCGCATGGGTGATGTCCTCGCCGCCGAGCCGCACCGTGCCGCGCAGCACCTCGTAGCCTGGCCGGCCAGCCACCACGTTCGCCAGTGTGCTCTTGCCGGAGCCGTTCGGCCCCATCACGGCATGAACCTCGCCCGGCGCCACGCTGAGATGCACGCCGCCAAGAATCACTTGATCCTCCACCTGCACGTGGAGGTCTTCGATGTCGAGCAGCGGCATTAGCCTACGGCGCCTTCGAGGCTCACTTCGAGCAGCTTGCCCGCCTCCACCGCGAACTCCATCGGCAGTTCGCGAAAGACATCCTTGCAGAAGCCACCGACGATCATCGCCACCGCTTTCTCGGGATCGATGCCGCGCTGGCGGCAGAGGAAGAGCTGGTCGTCGCTCACCTTGGAGGTGGTGGCCTCGTGCTCCACCACCGCCGAAGGCTGGCGCGACTCGATGTAGGGAAAGGTGTGGGCACCGCACTTCTCGCCGATCAGGAGCGAGTCGCATTGGGTGTAGTTGCGCGCGCGGTGGGCGTTCGGCGCCGTGCGGACGAGGCCCCGGTAGGTGTTCTGGCTGCGGCCGGCGCTGATGCCCTTGGAGATGATGGTGCTCTTGGTGTCCGGCGCCATGTGGATCATCTTGGTGCCGGTGTCGGCCTGCTGCAGGTTGTTGGTGAGCGCCACCGAATAGAACTCCCCCACCGAGCCCTCGCCGCGCAGCACCACGCTCGGGTACTTCCAGGTGATGGCGGAGCCGGTTTCGACTTGGGTCCAACTGATCTTTGAGCGCGCCCCAAGACAGGCGCCACGCTTGGTGACGAAGTTGTAGATGCCGCCGCGGCCTTCGTCGTCGCCGGGATACCAGTTCTGCACGGTGGAGTACTTGATGTCCGCATCGCCCAAGGCCACGAGTTCCACCACGGCGGCGTGAAGCTGGTTTTCGTCGCGCATGGGCGCCGTGCAGCCTTCGAGATAGCTCACCGATGCGCCCTCGTCGGCGATGATGAGAGTGCGCTCGAACTGGCCGGTGTTTTCGGCGTTGATGCGGAAATAGGTGGACAGCTCCATGGGGCAGCGCGTGCCCTTGGGGACGTAGACGAAGGAGCCGTCGCTGAACACCGCCGAGTTGAGGGCGGCGTAGAAGTTGTCCGAGCGCGGCACCACGGTGCCGAGGTAGCGCTGCACGAGTTCTGGATGCTCGCGCACCGCCTCCGCCATCGAGCAGAACACGACGCCAGCGTCCTTCAGTTGCTCCTTGAAGGTGGTGGCGATGGAGACGCTGTCGAACACGGCGTCCACCGCCACCGGCGTGCGGCCGGCGCCTTCCACCCCGGCCAGCATCGCCTGCTCGTGCAGCGGGATGCCGAGGCGGTCGTAGGTCTTGAGGAGCTCCGGGTCCACCTCGTCGAGGCTCGCCGGCTTGTCGCCGCGCGGAGCGGCGAAGTAGGAGATGCTCTCGAAATCGATCTCGGGGAAGTGCACGTGGGCCCAGCGGGGGGGCGTCATGGCACGCCAGCCGCGATAGGCCTCAAGCCGCCACTCGGTCATCCATGCCGGCTCTTCCTTCTTCGCGGAAATCGCGCGCACGACGCTCTCGTCGAGGCCTGGTGGGAAGGTCTCGGTTTCGATGTCGGTGACGAATCCCGCCGCGTACTCGCTGGAAACCAGCGTGTCGATGGCATCGCCCGTGCGTTCGGATGTATCGGACATGGATGGGCTCGGTTTTGCCGGTTGCGGCCCCACGGCCACGACTGGCCGCCGCCGTCGCCTAGGCGGAATGGGATTGTAGCAGGGCCGGGGCACAGGCGTTCCTGGCCTATCCGAACGGCGGCTTGGACTTAAGCGGCAGCTTATGCGGGTGGGATGCGCGCCTACGGCCCTTGCGGAGAGAAAGAGTCCCGCGCCGAGTCCATTTGTGCGTTCAACGCATTCCCCGTAGGGGACGGGCTTGTCCGAGGCAGACCGATTCCAACAAGTTGATTTAACATCATTTACTGGCGGTTGTCCAGTTCGTATTACTGCCGGCGTTAGTGGTATTCGGGCGATAACAGGAGCGCCTCGGTGGTACGTTCTGCATAACTCGTCGGGCCGGTATGCGCAAGGCGCGCCATAGCTCGCCGGTCGCGGAAGGCCAGCCCCTGTCGTGTTCGCGCCAAGATGGTCCCGCTAAGGCGTACCCGATCGACGACTCCCGACACCGACGTCGCCGTGTTCCCGTCCTTCGCCCAACTCAAGCGAGAGTCTTCGTCCGTCCGATGCCGGTCTTCCTGCCTGCCTTCGAGGAGCGGGATGATCGCCCGACGGCACGTCGTGTAGCGGGCGCATGGCGGGGGCAGTGGGCTCCTGCCGACCGAGTCGGGGTGCCCTGGGCAACAGGGGCGCCTCAGCCGGAGACGCAGCGGAACCCGCCCTGGCCGTCCCACCAGTCGGGATGGAACGACATGTCTCCCGCGAGCCTGCACGCGGCGATCTGGATGCCCTTGCCGTCGTCGCGGATGGTGCTGTTCGGCAGCATCGTGCGCATCTCCGTGTAGTAGGTCCCCGGCGAGCCGCAGTCCGCAGCCCGGCAGTACGCCATCTTTACGGTGTAGAGACACGAGTTGCGCCACCACGCGAAGCCGTCGTTGGCCATATGGACTATGCAGTGGCTGCTGTTCGACGTGGCGGTGGGGGCGCGCTGCGCCGGCGGCACCACTCCGGTCGCATTGCCGCGATGGAAGAAGTCATCGGTGACGGTCGGTATGTTCACCGGCAAGCCCTGGGTCTCCGCGTAGATGCTGGAAGTGGCTCGGCCGACGTCGCTCCAGAGGCGGTCGCGAGCGGCTCTTGCCGCGGCGTAGGCTCCCTCGCGCAGCGCGGTTTCGCGGGCGACGAACTCGTACATGTTCTCTTCGAGGTTGAGGAGTTCCGCGATCTGCTGGGCTGCGCGCATGCTGCAATCGCTGTCGCTGCACAGGTAGCGCTCGCCGTCCAGACGCCTGAGCTCGCCCGTCAACCCCGCCTGTCGAGCGGCGTTGACCTCCATTTGGCGGAACTGCATGTAGAAGCTGAAGGTCTCTCGCGACTCGAGCGTTTCGCAGCCAACGAGGAGAAGTGCCGCGACGGCGACCAGTGCGTTGCGTCCCATGAGCCGGTTCCTTGCTGTTGCTGCATGGAGTTTAGCAACCGCGATTCTCGTCTTCGCGGGCATGGAGGCGGAAGGACGGGCGCGACGCCTGCCCGGCGACGGTCAAGGCACGGACGTTTCTCCCACCGCCGGCCTAGTCTTCCCGTCGCCGCAGGGCAGGGCGTTCCACCGCAGCAGCCTGAACCGCCTGCTCGGCGGCCTCGGCATCGACGCCGTGCCGCACGGGTTCCGCTCCAGCTTCCGGGAATGATGCCGAGCGTGGGCATCAGGCGCCCGAACGTGCGCCGGTGGACCGCGGCGCCTCCCCGGGACGGAAAGACCAGCTCGTCCCTGCACATCGATGCCGCCTCGCGGAACACCTCGACGGCCCGGTCCGACAGTGGCACGCGGCGCGGCCGGTTCGCCTTCGCGCGCGCCGCCGCCACGGTTCAGGTGGCGGCGTCGACGTCCACCTCGTCCCACGTGGCGTCCCGCGCCTCCGCGGAACGCACGGCACAGAGCACCATGAGCTCGAACACGGCGTCATTGGACGGCGAGCGGATCAACGAAAGGTTCGAGCGCTTCGGGCGGACGTCGGCGACGTGGCGGTCTGCGGGCATGGACGGATTGCGGCCAGCCGCGCGTGCGGCGCGGCAGTCAGCCTGCCTGCTCTACTGGCTGATGGAGGTGCTATGACGATCACGAGTACCACTTCAGTATTCCACGCGCAGTTTTCGCGCTCTCGGCCCGCGAAACGGCTCCCCGGCGCTCTGCCAAGCGCGTAGAATGTACCGGCGCTCGTGGCGTTGACTCCCTTTCTGGGAATGCGATCGCGGATGAAGTGCCAGATGGTGCCCGAGACCATCAACCCTAACGTCGGCGGGGTTCCGTGCTGGCATGCACCGACTAAGGAGACCATATGGGACATGACGAAACCGTCATGGCAGCGATGAGAGCTCTCAAGCACCTGTACAAGGTAGCCCGAGAGCATCCGGAAGCTGTCGAGGGAGCAATCAAGGCCCTTCGAGAGTTCATCCGAACCAAAGTGTAGGAGCCACAAGCTCCTAAAGCCGATGATCCGCAGGTAGGGCAGCCCTCCGTAAGTCGCCAACAGAAAGCTCGACGATCAAACGACGAAACCTAGCAAAACGGAAAAAGAAGCCCCGCCCTGCGCGGGGTTTTTTTTGCCTTGGGGGATGCTGTCGCGCACAGCCACCAGATGCCGGATGCCAGGCACGACGCCGCGGTGGACGGCTGATGGACGTGTTTTGATGGGGACTGGCGGCTGGCGCACTGGCGCGACATTGGCGGGTCGCGGTGACCGGTAGCCGTCGCTCCGGTGACGGTCGAGGCGACGCGCTCTTGGCGACCGCCACATCGCGAATGCCGCTGGACACGCGACGCCGCAGCGTAGGGCGTTTTGCGCGCGGTCCGGCGCGCCCGTCACTACCTGCGCCGGCGCCCTCGGGCGGCGGCGGGGTCCGGTAGTGACGGGGCGCAAGAGCGGCATTCTGGCCAGCGGCGGCAAGCGAAATGGTAAGAAGAAAGTTGGTGCCGGCGTGGTGATGCGGTGCTAGAGTGCTCCGCGTCATTTGGTCGCCATGTGCGACGTTGCCGGGACGGAAGAGCCCGGCGTGACGGCGTCACCGGAGAGACGGTGACGACCCAGTGCCAGGCTGCAACGCAGCAGCGCAGGCGGTCGACGCATCGCAGGGCACGGTCCGCCACATCCGCGGTAGCGCGCGGATGGGGGCGGCACCACCGACGGCCAGGAAGCCGCATGTCGCGCGGGGACGCGCGATGCCGGGGAACCGGCGTGGCGGCGGATGGTTCGTGGTGCGACGCATCGCGCGGGACGGGGAGAGCCCTGTCGTGCCTGAAGAGGGCATCGCGCGGCGCGGCGCGTGCCGAAGGGCTGGCGGGGCAGATGTCGCAGGACACGCCGCGGCCGCCGCAGGAGACGGCAAGGGAATACGCGTCGACGGGCATTGCCGCACGAAGGTGCGGGGTTCGGACACCCTGACGGGTGCCGGGTCGCCCATCAGAACTCAACAGCCACGCTTCGCTCCCGGCCGCAGTCGCGGCCGCGGGGCGCGGTCGTTGCGGCCACGCCGCAGTCCGATCCCAACCTCGGGCTGGTGCCGGCGACGCGCGTAGCCGGTTCCGAGGTCCAGACGCAGCCACTTTGATAGGCAGCGCTTACCGCATCGGTAACAACGCGGTCGTTGACGCCTGCGGGCGCCCTCCCTAGCTTTCGAACCCGAGATCGCAATCCTCGGGCTTCGGGGCGATGCGCGAACTTCACTTCGACCTGCTGCGTCTGCTGGACGACGACCGGCGGGGCTCGCACGCCTCGCGGCGTGCCCGGCGCCACGTCCTCGCACAGGCGGCGGAGACGCTCCACGGTCTGGGGTATCGGGGACTGCGGGCGCGCGGGTTCAAGGGCCGCCACGTCGACGCGCTGGTGGCGGAGTGGCGTCGGCAGGGGCTGGCGGACGGCACCGTCAGGAACCGCCTGGCGCACCTGCGCTGGCTCGCGGCGAGGATCGGCAAGCCGGGCATCGTCCGAAAGGACAACGCGAGCTACGGGATCGGGCGGTGCGCGACCTGAACTGGGACCTGCTCCAGCTGCAGCGGCGTGCCGGGGACGACGGCTCGCACGCCACCCGCCGCGACCGTTCCTACGCACTGGCGCAGATGGCGGACGCCCTGCACGGGCTTGGCCACCGCGGCCTGCGCGCCGGAGGGCTGAAGCCGAGGCACGTCGAGGCGCTGGTGCGCCACTGGCGGGAAGGCGGCCTGTCCGACGCCACGATGATGAACCGCATGGCGCACCTGCGCTGGTGGGCCGACCGCGTCGGCAAGGGGGGCATGGTGAAGCCGAACGCCGACTACGGCATGCGCCCTCGCAGCCACGTCTCGGACGGAACGAGGCGGCGCGACCTCGACGAGTCGAGGCTCGCGCGGGTGAAGGACGCGCACGTGCGGATGGCGCTGCGCCTTCAGGCGGCGTTCGGGCTGCGCCGCGAGGAGGCGATCAAGCTGTCGCCGTCGCACGCGGACCGCGGCGACCGCCTGCTGGTGAAGGCGTCCACGGCCAAGGGCGGCCGGCGGCGCGAAGTGCCGGTGCGGACGGCTGCGCAGCGCCGGCTGCTCGACGAGGCGCGTCGGCTGGCGGGCGGCGGGGCGCTGATCCCGCCCGGCCGCAACTACGCGGAACAGAGGAAGGTCTACGAGGACCAGACGCGGGCGGCGGGGCTTGGCCGCAGCCACGGGCTGAGGCACGCGTACGCGCTCGACCGCTACGAGGGCCTGACGGGCTGGAAGGCGCCGGCGGCGGGCGGTCCGGCGCGGAGGGAGCTGGCGGAACGGGAGCGGCGGATCGACGCCGCCGCACGGCTGCGGATATCCCGCGAGCTGGGTCACGGGCGCCTGGAGATCGTGCGGCGGTACTGCGGGTAGCGGAGTGCGGCCAGGTCCGGCGATGGTGTCCGGGCGACGTGACGGTCGGCCCTGCACGGGGCACCCCCGAACCGAAGTGCGGAGCGGATGCAGCCAGGCGGGGCGGGACGGGGAGGTCCCACTCCGGAGCGGCCGACGCGGTCCATGGGCCTCCGGCGCCAGTCCGTTGGCGACACGGCGATCGCGGCGCTACACTGCAGCGCAGAAAAGCAGCGAGGAACCCACCGCATGGACATCGCGGAAGAGCCCGCCGCCCCGCGCATCCACGAGCGTTCGAAGCCGGCGCGACCCCCCTGGACGTATCGTTGCCGCCGGATCGGGCACAGTGTGCTGGTCGATGTGGACGCGTTCAGCGTCGAGGAGGCGCTGGCCCTGGCCGCGGCGCACTGGGGCGTCGAGTGCGACGAGGTTGCCGTGGATGGGCAGCGGCGGCGCTGGATGCGCTGGATGCCCATCAGCACGCACGACGCGAGCGACGGCCGCCCGATGGAGCGGAGTTGGTGGTACGGGACCAGGCTCGGCGCGATGGTCGCGACGGCGCTCGTGGCCGCCTACGTGGTCCACGCGACGCTCCTGTAGGCGCCGCACGGCGGCGGACCTGTCATGTTTCAGCGACACGAGCACCTCAGCGGAACGACGAAAGTGGATCGCGACTGGTGGATCGTCACGAAGCCGGTGGCGCTCGCCGCGGTGTGCGCGTTGGTCTCGGCCGCCGTGTTCTGGTTGCCGTAGACCCGAGTGTCGGCTTCGCCGTGGGGGAAGGGCCTCGCGTTCCCCTGCGTTGCCAAGCCCGGTGGGTGGAGGGCGCGGACAGTGCGCCGCTGCGGGATGGCGAAGGCCATTCCTTCGAGGAGGCGCGATCATGTGGGGATGCGTTCCTGCAGAGCCGCCTGGACGACCCTCCCCCGGGGGGCGTCCCATGCCTTCCGATGTCCGAGGCCCGGTTTCGGCCTCGAGGTCCGGCCTTCCCACGACCATGCGGGGAACCTGCCCCGGACCGCGCCGCTCTCGTTCCCAGGACCGATCGTGGCAGAAAGTGGTCCGCATGGCAGGTGATTCCGCCAGCGGATGGCGCGGAGAGTGGCCTGAAACCGGATTCGCGGCGGGAACCGGTCGACCAGGGCACTCTCCGCGTCGGCAGGCGGAGTCGCGGCGGCGCTGGCCCCGCTTCAGGCTACGTACGCCGTCCAGTCGGCCATCAGCGCGCGCCGCCTGTCGAACAGGTCGCTGCGCCGGTAGGCGGCCTCCACGCGGTCGCCGTTGACGTGCGCGAGGGCGAGCTCGCAGACCTCGCGCGGCGCGTCCGTGCACTCGGCGGCCCAGTCGCGGAAGCTGGAGCGGAAGCCATGCGGGACGGCCTCAATGCCCAGCGTGCGCATGAGCTCCGACAGGTGCTTCTGGGCCAGCGCGAGGCCGCGCGGCGACGGGAACACCCAGCCCTCCCCCGCCGACAGCCCGCCGGCCTCGTCGAGGACCTCGAGGGCGCGGCCCGACAGCGGCACGCGGTGCTCGCGGCCGTTCTTCATGCGCGCGGCCGGGATCGTCCACACCGCGGCGTCGCGGTCGATCTCCTCCCAGCGGGCGTTGCGCACCTCCCCCGAGCGCGCGGCGGTCAGCACCAGGAACTCGAACGCCAGCCGGATGCCGGGGCCGGCGTCGCAGCCCCGCACCCGCGCGAGCGCGGCGCGCACCTCGGCGTGCGGCAGCGCCTTCTGGTGGCGCCGCACGGCGGCGGTCCTCGGCAGCGCGGCGGAGATGGCGTCGCCGGCGGGGTTGTCGGGGCGCAGGCCCTGCGCGACGGCCCACTTCATGACGGCGCCGATCCGCTGCCGCACCCGTCCGGCGGTCACCCGCTTGGTGGACCAGATGGGCAGCAGCACGGCCAAGACGTCGGCGCTGGTCACGGCGTCGACGGCCTTGGCGCCGAGGCGCGGCAGGGCGTAGGCGGCGAGGCTCGTGCGCCACTGGCGTTCGGACCCCGTGCGGTCCTTCCAGTGGGCCGCATGGATGCCGATGACGGTCTCCAGCGCCTCGGCGAAGGTCGGCACGGCCCGGCCCGAGCGGCGCGGGTCGCGCCCCTGGGCGATGGCGCGGGCGTTCTCCAGCGCCCGCTCGCGGGCCATGGCGAGGGTGACGACTGGGTAGCGGCCGAGGCCGAGGCTGGTGGGCCTTCCGTCGATGCGGACGTTCTGCGTCCAGGACTTGTTGAGTCCGCCGCGCAGCGCGGGCCGGACGAGCAGGCCGAGTCCGAGGCCGCCGCGGCCGTCGCCGTACCGGCCGGGGATGCGGACGTTGCGGACGAAGGTTGCAGAGAGCATGAGGGGTCGATTGTTCACTTCCCATTCCCTGTTCGGTTACTGAGGAATGTTGAGAAGCAGTGTGCCCCGGTGGTGCCCGAAACGCCAAAAAGTTTATGTTTATCAGAAGGGTAACGGACTCTGGGCGGTGTCCTGAAACCTCCGTAAACCACCCTTCGGCGGTGGGCTTGTCCCGTCCCGTGCCGGTTTGTCGACGCGTTCAAGACGGGCGGGGACAAGCCCCGCCCCCAAGGGGGCCGTGCGAATCCGTCGGCGCGTTCAATGCGCTCCCGTAGGGGACGGGCTTGTCCCGTCCCGTGCCGAGGCTGTCGACGCGTTCAAGACGGGCGGGGACAAGCCCCGCCCCTACGAGGCCCGGCCGAATCCATCGGCGCGTTCAATGCGCTCCCGTAGGGGACGGGCTTGTCCCGTCCCGTGCCGGTTTGTCAACGCGTTCAAGACAGGCGGGGACAAGCCCCGCCCCCAAGGGGGCCGTGCGAGTCCGTTGGCGCGTTCAATGCGCTCCGTAGGGGACGGGCTTGTCCCGTCCCGTGCCGAGGCTGTCGGTGCGTTCAAGACGGGCGGGGACAAGCCCCGCCCCCAAGGGGGCCGTGCGAGTCCGTTGGCGCGTTCAATGCGCTCCGTAGGGGACGGGCTTGTCCCGTCCCGTGCCGGTTTGTCGACGCGTTCAAGACAGGCGGGGACAAGCCCCGCCCCCAAGGGGGCCGTGCCGAATCCGTCGGCGCGTTCAATGCGCTCCGTAGGGGACGGGCTTGTCCCGTCCCGTGCCGAGGCTGTCGGCGCGTTCAAGACGGGCGGGGACAAGCCCCGCCCCCAAGGGGGCCGTGCGAGTCCGTTGGCGCGTTCAATGCGCTCCGTAGGGGACGGGCTTGTCCCGTCCCGTGCCGGTTTGTCAACGCGTTCAAGACGGGCGGGGACAAGCCCCGCCCCTACGAGGCCCGGCCGAATCCGTCGGCGCGTTCAATGCGCTCCGTAGGGGACGGGCTTGTCCCGTCCCGTGCCGAGGCTGTCGGCGCGTTCAAGACGGGCGGGGACAAGCCCCGCCCCTACGAGGTCCGTGCCGAGGCTGTCGACGCGTTCAGCACGGGCGGGGACAAGCCCCGCCCCTACGAGGCCCGTGCCGAGGCTGTCGGCGCGTTCAAGACGGGCGGGGACAAGCCCCGCCCCTACGAGGTCCGTGCCGAGGTTGTCGGTGCGTTCAGCACGGGCGGGGGCAAGCCCCCCCTTCGGGGGCACTAGCCGACGCGGCGGTCTCCTTGCCAGTAGGGTTCGCGGAGCTTGAACTTTTGCAGCTTTCCGGTGGCCGTGCGCGGCAGCTCGGGGCGGAACTCCACCGATGTTGGACACTTGAAGTGCGCCATCTTGTCGCGGCAGAAGGCGATCAGCTCGGCTTCTGTGGCGGCGGCGCCGTCTCGCTGCACCACCAGCGCCTTTGGCGTCTCGCCCCAGCGCTCGTGCGGCACGCCGATGACGGCACACTCGAGCACGGCCGGGTGCTTGTAGAGCACGTCCTCGATGTCCGGGGAGCTGATGTTCTCGCCGCCGGAAATGATGACGTCCTTCTTGCGGTCGACGATGTGGATGTTGTTGAACTCATCCCATACGGCGAGGTCGCCGGTGTGGAAATAGCCTTCCTGAATCGCCTTGGCGGTCTCCTCGGGCTGTTCCCAGTAGCCCTTGAACACGACGTTGGAACGGGCGCAGACCTCGCCGACGGACTCGCCATCCTGCGGCACCGGGTTGCCGTCGTCGTCCAGCACCTTGATGTCCACGCCGATGCCGGGCACACCGGCGCGGGAGCGGCGCTGGTAGTTCTTGACTTCCGTGTGGTGGTCGGGGTGCGAGACCGTGAGCAGCGGCGCCGTTTCGGTGAGGCCGTAGATCTGCAGGAATTCCCAGCCGAGTTCGGCCTCCAGCCGCTCGATGAATGCGGCCGGCGGCGGTGCGCCGGCGACGGTGAAGCGGGGCCGGGTGGTGATGTTGTGGCGGTGCTTGTCGGGATAGTCGAGGATTGTGCGCAACACGGTGGGTGCCATGCAGGCGAAGGTGACCTTTTCCCGCTCGATGAGGCGGAAGATCTCGGCGCCGTCCACCGCGCGCAGAACGACATGGGTGCCGCCCATGCCGGTGATGGCATAGACCCCTCCCCAGCCGTTGCAGTGGAACATCGGCAGCGTCCAGAGTTCAACGTCGTCGTGGGCGACGCGCAGGTGGGCGATCAGGCTGTAGGCGTTCACGTAGCAATTGCGGTGGGTCATCATCACGCCCTTGGGGCGGGCGGTGGTGCCGGACGTGTAGTTGATGGAGACGAGGTCGTTCTCGTCCCGCTCGATGGCTGCCGGCGCCGTGTCTGGCTCGGCGGCGATGAGCGCTTCCCAGTCCTGCCAGCCTTGGGGCGCATCGCCGGTGTCTTGGGCGACGACGAAGTCGCGCACGCTAGTGAGGCCGCCGCGGATGCCATCCACTACGTCCGTGTACTCGTGGTCCACCAGCACCGCCGCGACGCCGGCGTGATTGAGGATGTACTCGTGGTCTGCCGCCACCAAGCGGTAGTTCAGCGGCACGAGCACG
Source organism: Pseudomonadales bacterium (assembly GCA_965116935.1). Classification (GTDB taxonomy): domain Bacteria; phylum Pseudomonadota; class Gammaproteobacteria; order Pseudomonadales; family Azotimanducaceae; genus VXYL01. Next base: position 286,259 of record OZ220737.1, read on the forward strand.
GCGCCGATCTGACTCGTGGCGTAGAAGCTCTCCAAGAAGAAATGCGAGTTGGGGCTCAAGATGCAGACCCGGTCGCCTTGCGCCACGCCGAGCGACAGCAAGGCATGCGAGAGTCGATTCACCCGCGCCTGCAATTCGGCATAGCTGAAGCGCAACTCGCCGTCCACGACCGCGGTCTTGGTCGGATAGAGCAGGACGGACCGCCGCAGAAAGTCATCGACAAGAAGAGGAACCTGCATTTCGTGACATCTCCTTTGGCTGTGCGCGGCGCCCAACCTTCCGCGCGAAGCGGAGAATCCTACACCCGCACGGCAAGCCGAGGACAGCAGGCCGCGCCTGCATCTGGGAACTGCCACTAGCCCGGCTTGGGATGGGCAAGAACCTGACGATGAACGGGCCTCCGGAGGGTGGGCGTCCCGTCCCCCGTCCAAAGAGGCCCTCGCGTGGCAGGGGCTGTTGCTGGTGTTCGCCGGCGGGGTTGTTCGGGGGCTGGCGCTTTGTTGGCGTTGTCTGGAACGCTTGCTTGCGGTGGCGTTGGCCGACTCCGCTGCGTGCGCGCCTCCGGCACGCCTGGAGGGCGGGACGCCCTCCGTCCAGAGAGGCCCTCGCGTGGCAGGGGCTGTTGGTTTGGTGTTCGCCGGCGGGGTTGTTCGGGGCTGGCGCTTTGTTGGCGTTGTCTGGAACGCTTGCTTGCGGTGGCGTTGGCCGGCTCCGCTGCGTGCGCGCCTTCGGCACGCGCCTGGAGGGCGGGACGCCCTCCGTCCAGCGAGGCCCTCGCGTGGCAGGGGCTGTTGGCTCGGTGTTCGCCGGCGGGGCGCGCTAGCGCCGTTGCCCGGCGCAGGATGCTAGCCCGCCACTACCATCGCAGCACTCGCTGGGCGGCGGGACGTTGCCGATAGCGCTCGTCCCACGCCCGCAGCCGCTCGCGTTCGCCGAACAGGTCCGCTTCCACAAAGCGCAGGAACTGCAGCGACGCCTGCAAGGTACAGTCGGCGATGGACACGCCCTCGCCGAGCAGCAGCGGCCGGCCGTCGGCCAGCAGGCTTTCCAGATAGTCGAGCGGGGTTTGCAGGCTTGCCTCCATCTCGGCGGCCTTTTGCGGGTCCGGCGGACGGCCGAGGGGCGAGTTCTTGGCATGTCCGTACTGGCCCATCGGGCCGGCGATCCTGAGGTCGACGATGCGTTCGACGTCCCGGGCTCTGCCGCGCTGTTGCGGGCCGCCGCTGAGCAGCCGTCCGTCCGGGAAGGCGTCCTCCAGATACTCGATGATGGCCAGCGACTCGACGAGATAGCTGCCGTCATCGAGCTCCAGCACGGGCACGGTGCCGAACGGGTTTCTCGCGAGGTGCGTGGGTTCCTTATGGCGTCCTTTGACCGTGTTCACAACGATCTGCTCGATGCCCATGTCCACGCCAAGCTCGGCGCGCTCGGCGATGTACAGCATGACCTTGGTCGGGTTGGGTGCCAGCGGCACCATGTAGAGCTTCATTCGATGTCCTTGATCAAGTCGGCGATTTGCTCGAGAAGCTCGAAGCGCGCGGGCCCGAGTGGGACGCTGTCCAAGCCAAGCTTCAAGGTGGTGACGCCGGCGGCACGATAGCGGCTGAGCCTTTCGCGCACCATGTTGGCCGTTCCTAACGCCTGAAACGCCGTCACCATGGCGTCCGGCACGCGCGCGGCGGCCTGGTCGCGACGGCCAGCGAGCCACAGCGACTGCACGGCCGTGGCGTCCTCTTCATAGCCCGCCCGCCGGTAGGCGTCGTTGTAGAAGTTCGTGGTGGCCGAACCCATGCCTCCCAAATTGAAGGCGACGCCGGGCTTGCGACGCTCGATCATCGCCTCCACATCGTCGCCGATTTCCACGCGCACCGAGACGCACAGGTCAAGGTCCGCCAAGGACCGACCGGCCCGCTTGGCCCCGTCGCGGATGAAATCCAGATGAGCCTCGGGATGATCCGGCGAAAACGACGTGCCGAGCCAGCCATCCGCTGCGGCGCCAGTGAAACGCAGCGCATTGGGGCCCAAGGTCGCGAGGTAGATGGGCACCTCGGCAGGTTCGTGGGCAATTCTGAGCGCCTTGCCTTCGCTGTCCGGCAGCGGCAACTCGAAAACCCGACCTTGGTAATCCACCTTCTCGCCAGCGAAGATCATCCGGCAGATTTCCACCGTCTCCTTGAGCCGCGTCAGCGGGGCGCGAAAGCGCACGCCGTGCAGCCCCTCCACCACCTGCGGCCCACTGGCGCCCAGGCCAAGCACGAAGCGTCCGCCGGAGAGGTCGTGCAGTGTCAACGCCGTCATGGCCGCCATGGACGGCGTGCGCGCCGTGACCTGCATGATGCCGGTGGCGAGCCGAATGCGCTCTGTCTTGTCCGCCAAAAACGCCAAGGGCGTCGCTGCATCGCTCCACCAAGCCTCAGCCGAAAATGCCAAGGCCGCGCCAAGCCGCTCCGCATGACGCACCCAGTCCGCCATGAGCACAAGGCCGCCGGCGCGAACAGCACCAATCTCCACGGCAAATCGCATCAGGCCCTGCCCCGCCCTTGTTTTGCAGCAGCCCGGCAGTTTACGCACAAAGCACGGATGTGCCTCGAAGCCGAGTCAACACCAAAATGCCGGCACCCGTACAAGGCGGGCCTTTCGGAGGGAAGGCATTCTGCCTTCCCTGGCGCCGACAGGCGCCCTTCCTTTGTCGGCATCCGGCCCGTGCGCCTAACGGCGCACGAGGGAAGGCAGAATGCCTTCCCTCCGAAAGGCCCCTGCGTCGTTAAGTACCAAGGGCCCGAACATGCAACCAGCCCTCTCCCCGCGAGACGGGCCGTAAGGCTGTGTGCTTGCAGTTCGATGCCGCTTGCATGATGCTCTCGCGTCTTCGCTCTAGCCGGCGACTTCATTGGAGAAATGCCCTTGTCCGCCACCGAGGAATTCCGCGCCGAGACGCGCGCGTGGCTCGAAGAAAACTGTCCGGCCGGCGCCCGTGGTCCCGGCCCCATCCACAGCGGCAGCACCAAGATTCCGCTCACCGATCGCGACACCATCCTGTGGAAGGAGCGGATGGTGGAGAAGGGCTGGACTGCGCCCACCTGGCCCGCCGAATACGGCGGCGGCGGCCTTTCGCACGAGGAGTACATGGTGCTCATCAGCGAGATGCGCGCCATTCGCGCCCGCTCTCCGCTCGGCGGCATGGGCTTGTCGCTGATCGGCCCGACCCTGATCGAGCTTGGCACAGAGGATCAGAAGGCGCGGCACATTCCGCGCATCGTGCGCGGCGAGGTGGCCTGGTGTCAGGGCTACAGCGAACCGAGTTCCGGCTCCGACCTTGCGAGCCTGCGCACCCGCGCCGAGGATGCCGGCGATCATTTCGTCATCAACGGCCAGAAAATCTGGACCTCTGGCGCGCAGTACGCCGACTGGATGTTCGCCCTGGTGCGAACAGACCCCGACGTGCCCAAGCACGTCGGCATCAGCTTCGTGTTGCTGACCATGGATCAGCCCGGCGTCACCGTGAAGCCCATCCGCCTCATCAGCGGCGAATCCCCCTTCTGCGAGACCTTCTTCGACAACGCCATCGCCCAGAAGGCCGACTTGGTGGGCGAGCTGAACCAAGGCTGGACCGTCGGCAAGCGCCTCTTGCAGTTCGAGCGCGGCAGCATGGCGACGTTGGTCGGCGGCGCGGCCGCGGCAGACGCCGGCCCGACGCTCGCCGGCGATGCCAAGAAGTACTCGGGCGAAGCGAACGGGCGCATTGCCGATGCGTCGCTGCGCCAGCGCATCGCCACCCACGAGATCAACGATCGCGCCTTCCGCCTCACCCAGCGCCGCACGGCGCAGGAGGCCGCCGACGGCAAGACCCCGGGCCCCGCCACCTCCATCTTCAAGATGTACGGCACCGAGCTCGAACAGAGCCGCGCCCAGCTTCTTGTCGAGATGCGCGGCAGCCTCGGCGTCGGCTGGTCCGGCGACGGCTTCTCGCCCAGAGAGGTTGGCGAGACGCGTGGCTTCCTGGCCGGTCGCGCCGCCTCCATCTACAGCGGCAGCAACGAAATCCAGCGCAACATCATCGCCAAGCGGGTGCTGGGCCTGCCGGATTAGAGACAAATCATGGACAACGTGCAGAACAAGGTCGCGGTCGTCACCGGCGCCGCTTCCGGGATCGGCCTCGGCATGGTGCGGGCGCTCGCCGGCGCCGGGGTCCACGTGGCCATGCTCGATGTGGAGGAAGGCGCCCTCGCATCCGCCCATGCCGAGTTCGACACCGCCAATGTAGATGTGCAGCGCTTCGTCTGCGATGTAAGCGAGCGCGGACAGGTGCGCGAGGTTGCGGAATCGGTGCGGCGCCACTACGGCCGCGTGGACATCGTCTGCAACAATGCCGGCGTTGCCGCTGGCGGGCCCATCGACGAGACATCCGAGGACGACTGGGACTGGGTGCTCGGCGTCAACCTGCACGGCGTCGTCAACGGCATGCGCACGTACGTGCCCATCATCAAGGCTGGCGGCGAAGGCGGCCATGTCGTCAACACCGCGTCGATCCTCGGCCACTTCACCGGGCCCCGGCAGTCGATCTATGCCGCCTCGAAGTACGCCGTGGTCGCCATCTCCGAGGCCTCGCGGGAAGACCTTGCGCCTTTCGGCATCGGTGTTTCGGCGCTGTGCCCAGGCATGATCGCCACCCGCATCCTGCGCTCGGAACGCAATCGCCCGGCGGCCTTGGCGCGCCCCTCATCCGGCATGTTCGAAGGCCGCGCCGAAGTCGAGCAGCGCTTCGCCACCGAAGGGCTGAACCCGAACGTGGTGGGCGAGCAGGTGCTCGAGGGCATCCGCCGCAACAAGCCCTTCATCTTCACCCACGCCTCCCTCGCCGATGGCATCCGGGCGAGGATGAAGACGGTGCTCGACTCCTTCGACGGCTCCGAAGTGGATTGATCGCGGAACAAGCCCGCCATGGAGGGAGGGCATCCTGCCCTCCAGCGCGCCGCAAGGCGCGCAGAACACCGGCCGCACGGGCAAGATGCGCGCCCTCGCGGGCGCGATGGAGGGCGGGACGCCCTCCCTCCGGAGCACGAACGCGCCAGGCGCTCGGCAAGTCAAAGCACTCTGACGCGCGATGTCATGGAGGTGGGGTCTGGCGGCGCTAGGGATTCAATAGCCTCGCCCTCAGGGCCCCTCCCTTAGCCGGGGCCCTTCGTTGGAGCTGGCGGAACGGCGCGGCCGGCGCGGGCGTCAGGCGGAAACGGCTTCGTCGCGGGTGTCGAAGATCTTGATGATCTGGTCGAAGCCGCTGATCTCGAACACTTCGCGGATCGGCACCGAGAGGGAACAGAGGCCGAACTTGGCCTTGCGCTGGTCCAAGGACTTGGCGATCAGGAGCACGGCACGGAGCCCGGCGCTGCTGATGTAGATAAGGTTTGCGAGATCGATGACGACGCGCTCATCAGAGTCTTGGATCGCACCGATGAGGGAGTCCTGAAAGTCGGTCGCGTTACGGCCGTCGATGCGGCCTTCCGGCATCGCGACCAAGGTTGTTCCGTTTCGCTCGGTGGAGATGTCCATTCGGGGAATCCTTGCCTGGCAAAGTGCAACTGCGACCGCGCCCTGCCAGACCTTCTGACGACGCGCATCGCAAACGTGTCCCAATCCCTCGCGGGAAGCGGCGCATTATAGCCATTTGCCTGCCCAATGAAACCGCAAGTGCCTATCTTTGCCGCAACCACGCTACAAGAACCGTTGCCTGTGGATCACGCTTCTTGCCCCAGCCCAAGCCTTCAGCCGGTTTCCACCTTGTCCCGATACTCGCAGAGGTCCTCGATCACGCATGAGCCGCAGCGCGGGCGGCGGGCGACGCAGACGTAGCGACCGTGCAGGATCAGCCAGTGGTGTGCGTCCACGCGGTATTCCTGCGGCACGAAGCGCATCAGCTTGTCCTCCACCTGCCGCACCGTCTTGCCTTGGGCGATGCGGGTGCGGTTGGCGACCCGAAATATGTGCGTGTCCACGGCGATGGTGGGTTCGCCGAACGCCGTGTTGAGCACGACGTTGGCGGTCTTGCGGCCGACGCCCGGCAACGCTTCGAGCGCCTCGCGGTCGTGCGGCACCTCGCCGTCGTGCTCGGCGAGCAGGATCTCGCACATGCGCACGACGTTCTCGGCCTTGGTGTTGAACAGGCCAATGGAGCGGATGTAGTCCTTGAGCCCCTCGACGCCCAGCGCGGCAATGGCCTCTGGCGTGTTGGCCACGGCGAACAGCGGCCCGGTGGCGCGGTTGACGCCCACATCCGTCGCCTGCGCCGAGAGGATCACGCTGACCAAGAGTTCGAACGGCGTGCCGAAGTTGAGCTCGGTGGTCGGCTTCGGATTCTCCGCCCGCAGCCGCTCGAATATCTCGCCTCGTGTTTGTCGATTCATCGCTGTAGCACCGCCTTCAGTTCCAACCCTCTTTCACTGCCGGACACGGTTCTCGAGGAACCTCTGCGCGAGGCGCGTCAGTGCCAGCAACACTCCTGCCACCAAGAACGCACCTGGCGCCATGGCCGCGAGCGGAAAGCCGAGTGCGAGGAATTCTCGCACCGCACCCATCGCCAGCAATGCGAGCGCAAAGCCCGCCGCCGCGCCCGACGACGACGCCAGTGCCCGAAGGATGCCACTTCGGGCGACATCGCCGCCGGTCTGAGACCGCTCGATGTGCGCCAGGATCATGCAGTTGGTGACGATGATCTGCACGAACAGGGCGATGCGCTGATAGAGCTCAAACGCATACGCCTGCATCAGCAGCATGGCGACGGTGGTGAAGGTGGCGATGAGCAGCACGTAGCACGGCAGGCGCACCTCCGCGGGGATGATGCGGCGCAGCGCCGCCGCCAGCAGCGACGAGCCGATCAGCACGCCGGCGCTCGCGACCGCAAGGCCAGCCGCGTTGGCGACCGTGTTCGAAACCGCAAGCAAAGGACACAGGCCCAATAGCTGCACCGCCGCCGGATTGCGCTCGATCGCGGCGCGGGCAAAGGAACCGAGGGCCGTCTCGCGAGCGGGGGCAGTCACGGTGCCGCTTCGCTCGGCGCCGGCGGACATGCGCTGGCCGCTTCCACGTGCCGCCGCCGGGTGGCGGTCACGCCGTCGATGACGGCGCGAGATGTGATGGTGGCGCCGGTCACCGCATGCACGTCCGCTTCCGCTTCCCCTTCCCCTTCCCCGGCGCCGAATCCGGCCAGCCAGTCCGACTGCGGCAGCAGGATGTCCGCAAAGCCCGGCGTTTCCGCATGGTGCAGGACCCGTACGCCGGCAATGCGCCCGTCCACGGCAAAGGCGACGATGTAGTCCACTTCTCCGCCATAGCCCCGAGTGGTGTCCCGCTGCAGCACGAGGTCCCGCTCGCACAGCAGCAGCGAATCGTCCGGCACCGTCGCCGCCACACCCGCAAGCTCTCGAACCACTTGCCGCTCGGCGGCCAGGGCGTTGGCGCGCACGCGCTCCTCGGTGAGCTGCTGCACCGCGGCAAGGATCGCGCCGGCGGCGGCCATGAGCGCAGCGGTCACAAACACGCCCTGGAGGGCTTGCTTAGCTCTCATCGACGGTTCCCCGGCGCTGCAGCGCATCGAGCGCGGGGGCCGCGAGGTTGCCGAGCAGCACGGCGAATGCAAGGCCGTCGGGATAGCCGCCGTCGGCGCGGATGAGAAAGGTCACGGCGCCAATGCCGATGCCGAACAGCCATTGATGCGCCTCGCCGCGGGGAGCGGTGACCGGGTCGGTGGCGATGAAGAACGCGCCCAGCATGGTGGCGCCGCTGAACCAATGGAAGAGCGGCGAACCGAGGCTCTCGGAACTGCCGCCGTCGTGCAGCGCCAGCGCCGGCAGCCCCATCCCCAGCAGCACCGCCAACGGGATGCGCCAGTGCACCACGCGTGTCGCCACGAGGTACAGCCCGCCGACGAGAGCCGCCGCGTTCACCCATTCAAACCCCCTGCCCCCGACGACGCCGAATGTCGCGGCGCGAAACGCCTCGTCCACCGTGTCCGCGCCGCGAAAGCGCAGCGCGTCGAGGGCCGTGGCGCCGCTCTGGCCATCGACCCAGGTGAGGGCATGGGGCCATGCGACCAATACCGCCGCATAGCCGGCCATGGCGGGATTGAAGACGTTGCGGCCGAGCCCGCCGTAGGCCTCGCGGGCGAGGCCAAGCCCCACAAGCACTGCCACCGGCGTGATCCAAAGCGGCGCAGACGGCGGCACCGCGAGCGCGATGAGCAGGCACGTCACCGGCGCTGCGCCGTCCGCAAACACGCGCACCGGCAGCCCCCGCACGGCACGGGCACACCCTTCCACCACGGCGCCAGCCCCCAACGCCAGCGCGCAATGGGCGAGCGTGAGCGCCCCGAATACGACCGTCGCCGTCGCGATACACGGCACCAGTGCGACCACGACGCGGAACATGATGGCTTCGGTAGAAGCCGGCGGACGCAGCAGGGACCCCACCACAGCCGCTGTCCTCACATAGAGCAACTGCTCAGCCCGTTGGTTTGCAAAAAAGCACGTCGCAGCCTAGTCGACACCAACGGCCGGCCAAGAGCTTGCGTCGCAGAAGGCCACGACGTGACGTTCTGCGGCGCCAGCTCTTGGCTAGGTGGGGGCTGGGGCCAGACCCCGAGCGATAGCGGGGGGTTTGGCGGCGCGGATAGCGCGGTCCCACACCCCACTCGAAGCGAGGGCCCATCACGCTCCTCGCGCCGAAGGCGAAGCAACCAAGGCTTGGAAGGCGCAACCAGCCCTCTCTCCGCGGGACGGGCCCGACCGGTGGCGGGGCGACAGCCTGTTCTCTGTCGTCCACGGCGCTGCGTCAACGGGCCCACGGCCGACGCCGAGCCAGACGCTGCCGGCGGCGCTCCTCGCTCGTCGCTGCCTGGCGCGCCAGCCGCTCTGTCCGTGCATCCGAGCGCTCCCGCGCCTTGTCGGCGGCGGCGCTCCTCGCCCGCGCGGCGAAAAGCTCGCGCCTCGCACGCCGGAACTCACCGACGAGGTCGATGCGGCTTGGGCAGACGGTGGTACAGGCGCGGCATTCGACGCAGCGTACGAGCGAAGCATCCTCCCGGCCCGTCTCGATGGCTTCGTGCAGGCGGTCCGGCAGCAGCGCCACCGGACAGGCCGGCGCGCAGCGGCCGCAGCGAATGCACGGCAGCGCATCGCGCACGCCAGCAGGGTCAGACATGGGCCGCTGGCGCAGGGCTCTCGCGCAACGCCATGTCGATGCAGTCCACGGGGCACGCCGGCACGCAAAGTTCGCAGCCGGTGCAGTGCTCCGGGAGCACCGCATGCAGGTACTTGGAAGCGCCGGCGATGGCGTCCACCGGGCAGGCGTCGAGACAGAGTGCACAGCCAATGCAGCGGGCAGCGTCGATGCGCGCCACGACTGCTTCCGGCTCGGCGAGTGCGTCGCGTCCCGCTTCCCGCCCGAGCAGCTCCCGCAGGGCCGCTGCCGTGTCCGGTCCGCCGGGCGGGCAAAGGTCCAGCGGCGCTCCCGCCACCACGGCTTCCGCGTAGGGACGACAGCCCGGATGGCCGCATTGGCCGCACTGCGTCTGCGGCAGGAGGGCATCCACCGCGTCCACCAAGGTATCCGCGTTGGTTGCAGCGAGCGGCGCAAGCAGGCGGCGGGCAAGCCACAGCGCCAAGGCAACGAAGGCGCCAATGGCGCCAAGAACCAGCGCCGCGATCATGAACCGATGCCCTTGAGGCCAAACAGTGCAAGTGACATGAACCCCACGGTCACCAATGCCAAGGGCGGACCCCGGAAGGCGCTCGGCACGGCGGCGTCGACGATGCGCTCGCGCAGAGCCGCGAAGGCAACGATGGCGAGGCCAAAGCCGAGACCGGCACCGATCGCAAGGGTGAGCGTGTGGAGCAAGCCAAAGTCGCGCTCCACCGCAATCAATGCCACGCCCAAGACGGCGCAATTCGTCGTGATCAGCGGCAGGTAGATTCCAAGCAGGCGGTGCAGCACCGGGCTTGCGGCGCGCACGAACGCCTCGGTCAATTGCACCGCAGCGGCGATTACGACGATGAAGGCGATGACGCGCAGGTACTCGATGCCAAGCGGAGCGAGCAGCCAGGTGTGTACGGCCCAGGTTCCGAGTGCGGCGAGGCAGAGCACGAAGGTCGTCGCCAGGGTCATCGGCACGGCGGTTTGCAGGCGCGCCGACATGCCGACAAACGGGCACAGGCCCAAGAACTGCACCAGCACGAAGTTGTTGACCAGCGCCGCCGACAGCAGGAGCAGGAGCAGGTCGGTCACGTCACGCCGGCGCCGCAGCAAGGCGCTGCACCCGATCCCGACCGGGCTTCCGAGAGAACGCAGCGTGCTTTCCTCCGGAGCCCATCCAATGCCGTTGTGGTCATGGTGAACTGCCCGGCAGACCCCTAGCCCGGATTATCCATGAATGCGCGTAGCGAGGGCAACGAGCCGCCGCTGTGGCTGGGCGCACGGACTAGCGCCCGAACAAGACGGGCCTTCGGAGGGAAGGCATTCTGCCTTCCCTGGCGCCGACAGGCGCCTTTCCTTTGTCGGCCTCCGGCCCGTGCGCCTGACGGCGCACGAGGGAAGGCAGAATGCCTTCCCTCCGAAGGCCCCTGCATCGTCAAGTCCGACAGGCCGCTAGTGTCGCGTCCCGAAAATACGTCACCTTTCCCGCTGGGCGCTGACTGGCGCACCGATGCCGGGAAAAAGGAGGATGTGCCGCCCAGACTCTCCCCCCGAAAGGTCGGCCGGGACGAGGATTGGGCATCCCGAAGTACGTCAAACTTATGGGACGGCACACTAGTGTGCCGTCGCTTAATTCAGTTTTCATTGGGCATGCCTCGGCCAGCGCCTGCCGGGCGCGGTGGATGCTGGCGAGGATGCGTTCTCCGGACTTGCGGCCAGACGTAGCGCCTGGGGTTGAGGTTGTGCTCGGCGAGGTAGGCGTGGATGGCGTCCGCCAGTTCGGGGACGCTGGCGAAGCTGCCGTCGCGCACGACGTCGACGGTGAGGTCGCGGAAGAAGCGCTCGACGAGGTTCATCCACGAGCTCGAGGTGGGGGTGAAGTGCAGGACGACGCGGTCGACGCCGTGCGCCTTGCGGTGGCGCCGGTTGTGCCAGTCGATCCAGGACCTCACCTTGGCGTGCTTGTGGGTGGCGTAGTTGTCGACGATCAGGTGCAGGCACAGCCCCGGGGGCGCCTCGCGGTTGAGGTGGCGGAGGAACCCGAGCCACTGCGCGTGCGTGTGCCGGGCGGCGGTCTGGCCGACGACCTTGCCGTCGAGGTACGACAGCGCCGCGAACAGGGTGACCGTGCCGTGGCGCCGGTAGTCGTGCGTCTGCGTGGCGCTGTGGCCGCGCACGACGGGAAAGCCGGGCTGCGACCGCTCCAGCGCCTGGCACTGGCTCTTCTCGTCGCAGCACAGCACCAGCGACCGCTCCGGCGGGTCCAGGTACAGCCCCGCCACGTCCCAGAACTTCGCCTCGAACTGCGGGTCGTTCGACAGCTTGAACGTCCGCGTCACGTGCGGCTTGATGTCGTTGGCCCGCCACAGCCGCTGAACCGTGTCCTTCGACACCCCCGCCGCCCGCGCCATGCCGCGCACCGACCAGCGCGTCCGGTTCGGCGGCGGCTGGGTCGCCCCCAGGATGATCCGCTCGCGCACCTCGGCGGCGATGCTCGGCTTGCGCCCCCGCCCTTGGCGTCCGCGAGGCCCGCCGGCCCCAGATCGCGAAAGCGCCGCTCCCACTTGATCACCACCGGCCGGCTGACGCCAAGCGCCCGCGCCGTCGCCGTCTGGCTCAGCCCGTCGGCCCGCAGGAGCACGATCGCGGCGCGCTGACGGTCCCTCTGTGCCGCCGTCGGCCGCCGCCTCACCGCTTCCAGCGCCTCGCGCTGCTCCGGCGTGACGGTCAGGGAAGGGGTCGGTCGTCCCATGCCGGGCTCCGTTCGTCGCGTTCCGCCAAGCGTGCAGCCAACGACCATTTATCTCAACTAATTTAAGCGACGGTACACTAGGGCGTGTTAACACTTGTCGCCAAGAAGGCACACTTTATCCATTTAAATCAATCACCTATGGAGTGCCATCGGCAGCCTTCGAGTTTGCCGACTGGATCGACCGTTCGTCGCGCATCCCATTGAATCTACTAGGGATGCAGTGGCAACGGCAGCGCGTAGTGTGAACACGCCCTAGCGCACGACCATGCCCGGTTTGGCGCCGGGGTCTGGTGCGAGGAGGAAGATCTCCTTGTCACCCTCGCCGGCCGCGAGCACCATGCCCTCGGAGGTGCCGAAGCGCATCTTGCGAGGGGCGAGGTTGGCAACAACGACGGTGTGCCGACCGACGAGGTCCTGGGCGTCGTAGGCCGACTTGATGCCGGAGAAAACGCGACGTTGGTGGTCGCCGAGATCCAGCGTGAGTTCGAGCAGCTTGTCCGCGCCCGAAACCGGGGCCGCGGCCGCGATCCGGGCAACGCGCAGATCCACCTTCAGGAACTCGTCAATGGAGATGGTGTCGCTGTCGCTCGCCTTCTCGTCGGCGCTGCCCGCTGGCGGCTCCTTCTCGTTGGCCTCGCCGCGGGTCGCTTCCACGACCCGATTGAGGGCCTTGCGATCCATGCGCTGGAACAGCGGCTGAAAGGCTTCGATGCTGTGCCCGCGCAGCGGCTCGGCCGCATCCTGCCAAGACAAAGGCGCCACGCCCAGGAACGACTCCGCCCGCTCCGCCATCGCCGGCAGGATTGGCTTTAGGTACACCGCCAGCGCCCGGAAGACGTTGATGCCGAGGGAGCACACCTCGTGCGCCTCGCGGCGTCGCTCCGGGTCTCGCACCGCCTTCCACGGCTCGTGCGCGGCAATGTGGCGGTTGGCGCGATCTGCCAGCGCCGTGATCTCGCGCACAGCCCGCCCGACGTCGCCGCGCTCGAACATTTCCGCGAGGCCGTGGCGAGCCTCCGACACTTCGCGCCAGAGAGCCTCGTCGTGGATCCGCTCGGTGAGGGTACCGCCGAAGCTCTTGCCGATGAATCCGGCGCAGCGGGAGGCGATGTTGACGACCTTGCCCACCAGGTCCGAGTTCACGCGCTGGACGAAGTCGTCGAGGTTGATGTCCATGTCGTCCGTGTTCGCCGCCATCTTGGTGGCGAAGTAGTAGCGCAGGTACTCGGGGTCGAGGTGGTCGAGATAGGTGGCGGCGTTGATGAAGGTGCCCCGCGACTTCGACATCCGGGCGCCGTCCACGGTGATGAAGCCGTGCACATGCACCCTGGTGGGGGTGCGGAAGTCCGATTGCGACAGCACCGCCGGCCAGAACAGGCAGTGGAAGTTGACGATGTCCTTGCCGATCACGTGATGCACCTCGGCCTCGCTGTCCGAGCGCCAGAAATCGTCGAAGTCGAGCCCCTCGGTGCGCTCGCAGAGGTTGGCGAAACTCGCCATGTATCCCACCGGCGCGTCCATCCAGACGTAGAAGAACTTGCCGGGGGCGCCGGGGATGGGGAAGCCGAAGTACGGTTCGTCACGGCTGATGTCCCAGGCCTTGAGGCCGCCGTCAAGCCATTCCGCCAGCTTGTTGGTCACCTCCGGCTGGACGGCGTCACTCGCGGTCCACTCGCGCAGGAACGACTCGAACTTGGCCAAGTCCACAAAATAATGCTCCGAACGGCGGAGTTCCGGCTCAGCGTCGGACAGCACCGAGCGCGGACTGCCGAGATCCACCGCGTCGTACGTGGCGCCGCACACATCGCAGTTGTCGCCGGGCTGATCCTCCGCGCCGCAGCGAGGGCAGGTGCCGCGCACCTGCCGATCGGCGAGGAAAAGGCCCCGCTCCGGGTCGTAGAGCTGCTCTACCTCGCGCGTGAACGTGTAGCCGCGTTCGGCGAGACGGGTGTAGATCAGGCTCGAATAGTGTTCGTTTTCCGGCGAGTGGGTGGAGTGGTAGTTGTCGTGGCTGATGTGGAAGCGCTTGAAATCCGCCTCGTGTTCGCCCCGCAGCCGCTCGATCAGCGCCTCGGAGGTCACGCCCTCGCGTTCGGCGAGCAGCATGGTCGCCGTGCCGTGGGCGTCGTCGGCACAAACGTAGATGCACTCGTTGCCCATCATGCGCTGGAACCGCACCCAGATGTCCGTCTGGACATGCTCGAACAGGTGTCCGAGATGGATCGCGCCGTTAGCGTACGGCAGCGCACTGGTGACAAGGATTCGACGCATGACGGGGAGCCTCGGCGAGGCGCATTCGTTTCGGGCGCGCACTATAGCCGCCTTCTAAGTGTCGTTACACCACGTCTTCCCGGTCGAACACCCGCTTCTGCAAGCGCTGGTGCAGTTCCACGAGGTCTTCCGGGTCGGCAACGAACGGCATCGGGCCCTTCGGGGCATGGCGCTCGGGGTACCAGCGCAGAAACGGCAGGTAATTGCGGGCGACGCGGCAGTCGCGCTTGGCCGCGCCACTCAAGGGCGAGGTGTAGCGTTCGAGCGCGAGCAGGATGCGAGCCACCGCAATCCGGCGCGCCACATCCTTGGAGCGCGGGTTGCCACGCACTTCGTTGCGGTACTCCGTGTGCAGGCCCCGCTGCAGAATCGACAGCGGGTCGCGCCGCCGATTCGCGCGGCTCTGGTGGAAATCGTTGCGCAAGGCGGCATCGATCAGCGCCAGGAGCTTGAAGGCGTGGTCTTGGCGCGTCTCTTCCACTAGGGTGCCGCGCATGGCCTCGCGCTCCCTTGGCGTGAGATACAGGAAGTGGTTTTGGTCGAGCCCGCGGATGCACCGCAGCGCGAACAGATAGTCGTCGATCAGCGACTCCACAGTGATTTCGTGCATGGCATGCCCCGACGGTCGGTTTGGCGGCGTTCTAAGGCAGAGCCTGCTAGCGCGCCCTGACGGGCGCGTTGGCAGTTCGCTAACGCGAACTGCTGGCCTTCGGGCTCGCATTCGCTCGCGCCTTCGGCTGGGAGCCAGCGCCGTTCCTACGGCGCAGCCTCCTAGCGGATGAACCCAACCAGGAAGTCGTGGAAGCTGTCGCGGTCGAGCTTCCACGTCAGCGGCGGTCCCGTGCGCTCCTCCCGGCGGGCAAAGCACCACTCGCCGTCGCGCCGAATCAGCATGGCGAGACAGGCGTTGATGGACATGACATCGATGCGACCGTCGGCGCCGAGCACATGCCGCGCCACCGGCACGAGGCTGAGCACCCGCTCATCGACGAACACGAGCCGCACGCCCTCGGCCTCGTAGTCGCCGAGCAGCTCCTCGTGGATCGGCGTCGCCACGAAGCTCACTTCCACATAGCCCTTGGTCTCAAGCGGTCGCAGCCAGTCGGCGATGCGCCTCGCAATCGCCTGGCACTCCAGAACCCAGCGCTCGCGAACGCCCGCGTGGCCGGCGACATTGCGACGGCGCTCGTCCAGCCGCCGCTGGAGCAGTCTTTCGAGTTCGGTCATGGCGCACTCCAAGGTGGTTTGGAGCCGCCGATTGTGGCTTGGTCACGAGCCGCGGTATGTAAGCCAACGCGGTCGCGTCTTGTAGGAAATCGACGCTTTGGCGCGTCAGCAATCGCCTACAGAGACGGCCTGTCCCGTCCCGTCTTCAATTCAAGATGGGCCTCGTGAGGGGTCGGGTCCCGTATCGAGTTCGTCGGTGAATCCAACACGGGCGGGGACAAGCCCGTCCCCTACGAGGAATGCGTTGAAACGCACCGATGGATTCGGCACGGGACGGGAGTTCGGAGGGAAGGCATTCTGCCTTCCCTAGCGCCGACAGGCGCTTCTTCGAGAGCGAGGTCGGCGCGCCGAGCGCGCCAGGGAAGGCAGGATGCCTTCCCTCCAAAGGAAGGCACGGGTTTCGTAGGGGAACGGGCTGTCCGGTGTCGAGTCCGTCGCTGCGTTCAAGACAGGCGGGACGAGCCCCGCCGGGTTTGCCGGTTCCTAGCCGTTCACCAACTGCGGGCGAGGCCCTGCTCCGCGAGTTCCTTCCACAGGGCGTCTGGGATGGATGTGTCGATGAAGCCGAGGTTCTGTTCCACCTCTGCGCGCGCCCAGACGCCGGGGATGACTGCGGCCACCGCCGGGTGGCGGAGTGGATATTGCAGTGCCGCGGCGCGCGGGTCCACGCCGTGCCGCTCCGCGGTGCGGCGAATGGCCTGCGCCCTGTCGTAAAGCTCGTCCGAGGAGGGCTTGTAGTCGTAGGTGGCGCGGCGGCGGTCGTCGGTGGCGAGGATGCCGGAGTTGTACGGCCCGCCGATGATGATGGAGACGCCCCGCTCGACGCATTTCGGCAGGAACGAGTCCAAGGGTTGCTGTTCGAGCAACGTGAAGCGTCCGGCCAGGAGGAAGCAATCCACTTCGAAGCGGTCCATGATTTCGCTGCACACCTGCCATTCGTTGACGCCAAGGCCCACGGCCCGCACCACGCCTTGGTCGCGCAGTTCGCACAAGGCCGGCAAGGCGCCCTGCACCGCAGCGTCGAAGACACCGGCTTGGGCGTCGCCGTGGGTCCACACGTCAATGTCGTGGCAGAGCGCGATGTCGATGCGGTCCAGGCCAAGCCGCGTCAGGCTCGCATCAATGGACCGGCGCACCCCTTCGTAGCTGTAGTCGTAGCGGATGGCGAAGGGTTCGCTGTCACGCATCCCGGCATAGCGCTCTCCTTCGGCCGCCGGCACCAGCAGCCGCCCCACCTTCGACGAGAGCGTGAACTCGTCCCGAGGAAACGCCGACAACGCGCCACCAAGCCGCCGCTCGCTGAGACCATGTCCATACAACGGCGCGGTGTCGAAGTAGCGAATGCCGCCTTCCCAGGCGCGATGGACGATGGCCGCTGCGTCCGCCTCGGCAAGCCGATCCCCCACCGCTCCAAGCGGCGCGCCGCCGAAACCGAGCTTGGTGACTTGCGTTTGCGTTTTGCCGATGCGCCTCGCTTCAATCATGCGTGCCTCCTTCGCTTGAGGCGTCATGTTGCCAGATGATGCGCCCTGCGGCGCGCTGGGGATGCGTTTCAGTACGGGTTCTGTCGGTGCGTTCAAGACGGGCGGGGACAAGCCCCTCCCCCACGGGAAACATGCCCCAACATCATTCGGTTACGCATTTTGTTCCATGCGAGTTTCCATTTCGCCGACGACGCCGAGTCACTGACGCGCGAGGAACAGGCTGGGCCTCGGAGGGAAGGCATCCTGCCTTCCCTAAGCGCCGACAGGCGCTTTTTCACCTGCGACAATGAAGCAGGTGCGCTGGCGCGCAGGGAAGGCAGAATGCCTTCCCTCCGAGGCCCTCACTTCGAGTCAAATCGTCCAAGCATCAACGTATTACGCGTTTTGTTCCATGGGAGAAAAGAAAAGCGGCGCGGGGCTACCCCGCGCCGCTTGCACTGTGGAGGGCCCGAAGCCCCTCGATCAGAACTCGTGCCGCAACCGGGCGAACACCATGCGTCCGCGCGGGTCGTGGATGGCGAGTTCGATGTTGGCGCCGAAGGCACCACTCAGTGGGTCTGGATAGGTGTCGAACAGGTTGCGCGCGCCCAGTTCCATGAGCGTGCTGCTGTCGCCGATCAGGCCCGCGAAGCGGTACGAGTACGTCAAGTCCACATAGGTGACGCCCTCGATGTCCACCGCGGTCCAGTTGGCGTCGATGGCCGAGTTCCAGCGCCCGCGCACGAGTGCGTTGTGGTTGCCCTGGTTCCAGTTCACCGAGCCGATGACGCGGAACTCCGGCAGCGTCGGGATCACATCGATGCCGAGGTTTTGCAAGCCCACCGCGTCGCCGGTGTTGCCGCCGCCGAAGTCATACATGTACTCGAGAATCTGCGTCGCCTGCAGGTCGAAGCGCAGCGTGCCGAGCGACTCGAACCGCCAGGTGTAGTTGGCGTACGCGTCCACCGAGGTCTGGTCCATCACGTCGGCGTTCACGTACTTGCCGCGTACCGAAACGATCGAGTACGACGGCGGTCCGCCGCGGACGATGTTCGGATCCTGGAAGTTCTCCACCCAGTTGACGGCGTCGTCGCGATTGACGCTGCCCGGAGGGCAGGCACTCGCCGAGGCACCGGTGCAGCCGGGCTGCGGGAACATCTCGAGGAAGTTCCTCAAGTCCGTCTCCACCACCCGCGGGCCGCGCAGGAACGTGATGCGGTCCGTGAAGTAGTAGTTAGCGTAGTCCATGCCGAAGTTGAGGTCACCGTCGAGCAGCGCCAGCGAGAAGCCGACGTTGTACACCTCCGCTTCCTCAGGCTGCAGCGTCGGATCGCCGCCGCCGATGTTGGTGCGGTAGGTGCCCTCGAAATCGCCGAAGAACGGATCGTTGGTCGATTGCAGGAACGAGAACTGCGGCGCGAAGCGCTGGCTGATGCTCGGCGCCCGGAAGGCGGTGGAGTAGGACGCCCGCAGGGAAACCCAGTCGAGCGGCTGATACAGCACCGCGAACTTCGGATCGAAGGTCTCGCCGACGCCCTCATAGGAGGTGTAGCGCCCGGCGATCTGCACCTCGCCTTCGCCGAAGGTCTCGTCGCTGACGAACGGCACCGCCACCTCAAAGAAGGCGGATTCGATCACGTCCTGCGCCGTGTAGTCGAACGAGCAGGCGTCGTACCAGTTGTTGCACTGGTTCTCGTCGCTGCGGGCGTCCCAGATGAGCCGCACCGAACGCCGTTCGAGGCCAACGGCACCGGCGATGGTGCCGGCCCAGCCGTCGTGCAGGTCGCCGGTGGCGAGCACGTCATACGACGTGAGCGTGGTCTTGAGCAGCCGAATGGCGTTGATGTCGATGGCATCCGCCACGAACTGGTGGTTCGGATAGTCGCCGAGGTTCGGGTTGCTGGCCGCGCCCGGGTCCGTGCAGTTGCGGTAGCGGCAGTTGAGTGCGCTCGTGGAGAACGGGTTGTAGTAGCGGTACTGATCCGGATGCCCGTCCGGCACACCCGGCGCTGGCCCCAGTTCCCCTTGCAGGCCCAACAGCACGGCGCGGTAGCTGCCGTTCTTGCGGAAGCGCAAGTCCACGTTCTGCTGCAGTTGCACCGAACCGATCACCTCCCAGCCACGGTCGCCCAGCCAGCCTTCGCTGAAGGTGTAGGTGAGGTTGTGACCCATGCGGAAGGTGTTGATGTCGTAGGTGGCGTAGCCGAGGTTGGCGCCCGAGGCGTCGAGGTTCGAGGGCAGGTTGCCGAGCTTGCCGAACAGGCGCAGCGCCGCGATCTGCACGTCCTCGTTGAATTCGATGCCCATGCTGGGATCGAACGGATCCTCGGCGAGGATGACATTGTTGTCGGCATCGCGATCGGGGATGCCGTCGCCGTTCATGTCCTGGGCGTGCAGCACTTCCCGGTTGCCGAGATCGACCTCGCCGTTGCCGTTGCGGTCGTAGAAGGCCGTGAACGGGTTGCCGGGATGGTCGCCGGAGACGCCGCCGAGCGCGAGGTTGATGTCGCGGACGCGCCCACCGGGGTTGGTGGGGGAGCCGCGGCTGCGGGTGCGCTGGCGGGAGTAGATGAGGTCGGCGTTGTAGGCGAGGTTGTCCGTCACTTGCCGCTCGAAGTTGACGTAGGTGTTGAGCACCTTGTTCGGCGTCACGAAGTTGAAGAACTCACCGAACTGGAAGCGGCAGGTTGTGCCGACCAGGTTGCCGGAGATGTTGTTGCGGTAGTTGCCGATCTCCGTGCCGAGGCCGTTGCCGCCGGGGCTTTGCGCCACGCCGCAGCCCGGGTCCGGGGTGCGGGCGCTGCCGACGATGGAACCGTCCTCGCCCCGAACGGGCACGTTGTAGGTGCCGGGGTTGCCGGTGCCGGAGCTCGAGAAGCTGTTGCCGAGCAGGTTCGGGCGCTCCGTCTGGTAGAGCGCCGTGCGCTGGCGATACTCGAGGGCGACGGTGAAGTAGCCGTTGTCCGTGAGGTCGCCCAAGATGAAGTTCGCCACCTGCTCGCTGTGGTCGCCGCGGCTGTCCATCTGGTACTGCAGGCCGGCTTCCGCGCCTTGGTAGCCCGTCTTCGGCACGATGTTGAGCACGCCCGCCACCGCATCGGAACCGTACAGGGCCGATGCGCCGTCCTTGAGGATGTCGATCCGTCGCACGGCGATCTGCGGGATGAGGTTGTTGAGGTTCGCGTCGAGCACGCGCTTGCCGTTCAGCAAGGTAAGCGTCGCGCCGCCGCCGAGGCCGCGCAGGTTCGCGCCGGTGCGGTTGCCTTCGGGGTTGGTCACCGAGTAGTGCGAGGCGAAGGCGTCGGAGCCGTAGTTGAAGGTCTGGTTGTAGATGATCTCACCCATCGCTGGGGTCGATTCCGCCTCGATGTCCACGGCGTCGAGCACCTTGAGCGGCGAGGCCGAGTCGAAATTGTCCTTCTTGATGAGCGATCCGGTGACGACGACTTCCTCGATCATTCGATCGTCGTCGTCAACCTGCTGCGCCTGCGCGAACGCCGCGCCGGCGACAAGGCCGATGACTGCGCTCCACGAGAGGCCGCGAAACAGCGCCGCCCCGTGCAGTACCTTCTTCGTCATTGAGTGTCCCTCTCTTTGCGTTCGACGCGCCGCTCGGTGGATTGTTGGCTGGCCCGGCGGCGCGCCTTGCATGAATGGCCATGTGTTGACCACATCCAAAGCGCCCGACTCGCAAGCGGCGACTGCAAGGCACCGCAGGCGTGTGCGGGGACGGCGCGATGTTTCAGAAATCGCCGGGTTATGTCAACCTTTGCATTGGTGCCGCCGCAAGTGTTTTGCGCGTGCTCGCGTTCGCTCGCAGCTACGGCTAGCAGGCATTAGAGGGCCTCTCTGGAGGGAGGGCGTCTCGCCCTCCAAGCGTGCCGAAGGCGCGCACGCAGCGGAGCCAGCAACGCCACCAACAAACCAGCCTCTGTTCCTTAACGTGCCTACGGCACGGTGGAGGGCGAGCGCCGCCAAACCCCTCGCTGGCGCTCGGCGTCTGGCCCCATCCCCCACCTTCCCAAGAGCGTGCACCGCATACGCGGCGCGTCCGCGCCGCTCCTGCGGTGCACGCTCTTGGTGCCCTCCCTCCAGAGGCCCGTGGCAGACGCGTTCTAGGGTGCTAGCTCCTAGCGCGCCCAGAAGGCGCGTCGGCAGTTCGCTGGCGCGAACTGCTAGCGGCGGTCAAACACCCGCTCGCTGCGCACCTTCTCTCCGCCCGTGTCCACCGAGACGGAAACGCGCAAGCGGCGGCCGCCGTCTTCGAGGCGCAGGCGTTCGGTGCCGTTCACGCCGCCACGTTCGGAGAGGATGACGAGTTCGCGCTCCTGCCAGCCGGTGCGGACCTGCCAGAAGTCGCGTTCGCGCTCGCCCCAGGTGAAGTCGAGATAGTTCGAGTCGTCGCCGCGGAAGTAATGCACGCCCATCGACCCACGGTCCTGCTCGATCACGAGGCGCGTCGCCGCCAGCACCGGGAAATCCTGGGCAACGAAGGCGCCGGAGGCCGTGGGATCCCGCTGCCGCCCGCGCGCCACGCGTCGATCCTCCCGCTGGCGAATGGCGTCCACGTCCGGCGGCGGGTCGCTCGCGGCCTCGTCCACCACCCACTCTCCGGACAGGTCAAGCCCGGCCGGCGGCACTTCGGACAGCGAGGTGCAGCCGCCGAGCCACGCCAGCGCCAGCAGAGCCGTTGTCAATCTGGACAGGTCCACGAGGCTCCCCTTGCGAAACGCGGCCCAGAGCTTATCGCCTAACCGTAACGCGAGCGAATGCGACCACGTCCGCCCGCAAGGGCGCGCCATCACGGGCAATTGCGTGCATAGACGATGGCATTGCTCTCCTTGCCAACGATCCGCACCACGTCGCAAGCGTGCAGGCAATACGCCGCCTGTTGCCCCAGTCGGCGGGGCCGGCGCATTGCGGCGGCGAGGTCGGCCGTGGTGAAACGCTCCGGCAGCTTGGGCGAGAGCATGGCGAAGAGATCCGCCATCGCGCCGACGGAAACGGTCTCGCGCACTTCCACCAGCCGCCGACCCACCACCACCCAGCCGTGGCGGCGGCGCCCGCGCCGACCGTCGAAGACGCGAATCTCGTCCTCTTCGATGAGCACCACGTCGAGCGTCAGGTGCGGGTGGTCGAGCAGCGTCGGCATGTACACAAGCTCGGCAAAGACATCGAACACCCCGCCGCGGCGGGGGGAACGCCGCCTCGTGGTCTCGCCGTCCTGCTCCTCCGGCAGCTTGACGATGTGGCGCACCTCGGCGATCGGATGCACCAGCGTCACGCGATGGTTGCGGAGCAGCGATGGCAGCTTGCGCTTGAGGCGAGAAAAACCGGTCGTTTGAATCTCGAACAGGCGGCCGCGGAGCACCACGTCGGCGACGAAGCCGTCGATCGGCACCTCAAGCTCGGCTTCGCCATCGCCGGCGGCATAGTGCCGCTTGAGGGCGTCGTGCACCGATCCCTCGTTGAGAGTGCCGATGGCGTTCGGCGCTGCCGCCGCACTGTTGCCGGCGTCGGCGTCTGTCATAATCGCCGGCACCGACGCGGCGCGCCGGCACCGACCACAAGGCGAACCCGCGTCGCACAAGCTACCCACACCCTAACCAACGCGAGGACCCAACGCATGAGCAATGTCGACGGCACCTGGAACGTCACCACCAACACGCCCATGGGCGCCCAGAAAGGCACCCTAACGCTGGCCGCCGACGGCGACAAACTCACGGGCACCATCTCGGGCGCCCAAGGCACCACGGACATCCAGAGCGGCGCCGTTGACGGCAACGACGTGTCCTGGAAGCTCGACATCACCTCGCCCATGCCCATGACGCTCGAGTTCAGCGGCTCCGTGGACGGCGACAGCATCAGCGGCAGCGTCAAGCTCGGCAACTTCGGCAATGCGACGTTCGAGGGCACTCGCGCGTAAGTAGGGCCTTGGATGGAGGGCGTCTCGCCCTCCATCGCGCCGCAAGGCGCGCTTGCCGGCGGGCGTTGTTCGGGGCTGGCCTTGTCTTGGCGGCTGTCGGGAGGGCATTGGCGGGGCGTTGATCCGGCGCCGCTGCGTGCGCGCCTTCGGCACGCTTGGAGGGCGAGACGCCCTCCCCCCTCATAAGGCCCTCGCTGGCAGGGATTGCTGGACTCGCGGCGCAAGGCTGCAAGGCGCTTTCTTCAACCATCGCTGTCCATTGTCGCCACGATTGCCCATACTCGCATGCCTTTTTGGAGCGGCGAGGGAGCTTGGCATGGCGGATGGCTATCGGGTGATCGGTTCGGAGGAGTCGCCCTATTCGGTCAAGGTGCGCTCGTACTTCCGCTACAAGAACATCGACCACGAGTGGATGGACCGCGCCGCCGCCGGCGACCTCTTCGCCAAGCACGCCCGCCTCCCCCTCGTGCCGCTGGTGGTGACCCCGGACGACACCGGCATCCAGGACTCCACCCCCATCATCGAGGCGATGGAAGAGCGCTTCCCGACGCCGTCGATCCACCCCGACGAGCCCATCGCCGCCTTCGTTTCGGCGCTCTTCGAGGAGTTCGGCGACGAGTGGGGCAACAAGTGGATGTTCCACCTTCGCTGGGCGCGGGAGATCGACCAGATGACGGTGTCGCGCCGCTTTGCCAAGCGCAGCGCGCCGCCGGAGAAGGTGGAAGAGACGGCCAAGGCCATCCGCGAGCGCATGGTGCCGAGGGTGTGGTTCGTGGGCGCGAACGAGGTCACCGCGCCACAGATCGAGCAGTCGTTTCGGGACACGCTGGCGCTCGTCGATGCGCATCTCGCTGGCCGCACGCACCTCTTCGGCGCACGTCCCGCCTTTGCCGACTTCGCCCTCTGGGGCCAAATCTACAACGCCGGCCGCGATCCCACCGGCGGCAGTTGGGTGCAGCCCCACGCCAACGTCGTGCAATGGATCGAGCGCATGTTGAACCCCGCCGCCGGTGGTGACTTCGAGCCTTGGGCCGATCTCGCACCGACGTTGACGCCCCTCCTCAGCGATCAGGTGGCCGGCGTTTTCCTTCCCTGGAGCGTCGCCAACGCCGCAGCCATCGCCGCCGGCAACGAGGAGTTCGAAGTGACCCTCAAGGGCCAGCGCTGGGTGCAGAAGCCGCAGAAGTACCACGCCCGCAGCCTCGCCGCGCTACGCGCCAAGTACGCCGCTGCCGAGGGCAATGCGGAACTCGACGAACTGCTCGAAGCCACCGGCTGCCGCGGCTATCTCAGTGGATGAGCTAGTCGGATGAAGCCACCTGTGACGAGCACGACCGTGCGCGACATCCTGATGCGCATTGCCGTGGTGGGCCTTGGCCTGTGGATTGCCGGAGAGATCGTTCCCGGCGTCACCATCACGGGCCTGCCCACGCTCATCATGGCGGCGGCGGTGCTCGGCTTCCTCAACGCCATCGTCAAGCCCATCCTCGTGCTGCTGTCCCTGCCATTCATCCTCGTAACGCTCGGGCTCTTCCTGTTCGTGCTCAACGCAGCGACCTTCGCCCTCGCGGCGTGGCTGTTCGAGGGCTTCCGTGTGGATGGCTTCGGCTCCGCCCTGCTCGGCTCCATCGTGGTGAGCATCGCGGCATGGGCGGTCGCAGTCCTGATTCAGGGTGACCGGCGCCGCTCGCAATCCTGAGGGCCAATAGAATCCATCCAATCTCCAAACCAAAGGCTCCGTCATGACCATTCAACTCCGCCAAATCTGCCTCGTTGCCCGCGAACTCGATTCCACCATCGACGATCTCGAGGCCATCTTCGGCATCCACCGCTGCTACGTGGACGACGGCGTCGGCAAGTTCGGCCTTGTCAACACGCTGCTGCCCATCGGCAGGAACTTCCTCGAGGTGGTGGTGCCGGTGGAGGAGAACACGGCGGCCGGCAGGTATCTCGACCGCCGCAACGGCGACGGCGGCTACATGGTCATCTGCCAGGCCGACACGAAGGAGAACCAGCAGGCGGCACGCGGGCGGGCGCTCGACAATGGCGTCCGCATCGCCTGGGAAGTGGAGCGGGAGGCGTGGAACATCTGCCAGATCCACCCGGGCGACATGAAGGCCGCGTTCTTTGAAGTCGATTGGGACGGCTCGCTGGGCCAAGATGAAGCGGATTTCCAGGGCAACTGGGAGCCCGCTGGCGGCCGGCAGTGGGAGGACAAGGTGGACCAAACCACAACCGTCGACTACGCCGCCGTCGAACTGCAAGCGCCGGACCCCGTGGACCTGGCCGAACTTTGGGGCAAGGTGGCCGGTTTGCCGGTGCGCCGAGAGGGTGCAACCCTGCACATGGCGCTCAACAATGTCGATGTTCGTTTCGTCGAAGCCACCGACGGCCGCGGCGCGGGTCTCGGCGGCCTGGACCTGCGCGTGGCGGATCGCCAGAGCATTCTCGCAGCTGCGCGCCAACGAGGCGCCTACGTCGCAGACGACGAAGTGCATGTCTGCGGCGTGCACTTTCGGCTGGTGGACTGACGAACGAAGCCCTCCTAACGCGAGCAACGCTTAAGCACATCCGCAAGAAAAGCGTGTACGATTGTTTTCGGAGTTCCGAATCCCGTGCGTCCCTGCCTTTAGGGGTCAAACGGAAAAGTGCAAAGGCAGTGCGAGAACTTGGCCCGCTCTCGCGCGCTACGCCGATGCAAACGACGGGTTGGTGCCCCAGCCGGGTTTCGAACCCGGACGGCTTGCAGGTTTTGGCTGCAATGGCCGGGGGAGTGCGAGTCCCCTGCGTCTACCAATTCCGCCACTGGGGCCAGGACTGGCTCGCTCTCGATCGAGAGCGAGCCCTTCCTTCCTCCCCCCGGTTACTCCGAAGCCGGCTCCTCGCCTGCCCCATCGCCTTCGCTGACGACGATGCGGCCTTCGTTGCGGCGCACGGTGGCCTCGCCGATTCCCTTCACGCGTGTCAGCTCGTGGGCGTCGTTGAAGCGCCCGTTGGCTTCGCGGAACTCGACGATGGCTTGCGCCTTGGCGAGGCCCACGCCATTCAGGGTCTTGGCGATGGTTTCCGCGTCCGCCGTGTTGACGTTCACCTGCTCGGCGACGCTATTTGTCGCGAACAGGAACGCGACGAACATCGTCGCCGCACGCAGGCTGCGGAGAGTTGCCTTGGCTGCCGCACGAGCGACGCTGCCGACATGGTCATGGATTCCGATCATCTTCACTTCCTTGTGTTGCAAGTCGGTGCGCTCGAGCCGACTGCCGGCCCAACCGCCCGACGAGCTTGGAAGGAAGGAAAGGAAAAATATGTAGGAAAGAAACGCTAAACGGTGTGCGAAATCGCCGCTTTCGCGTGTCAGCCAAATCGGATGTCGGTTGCGAGCACGAAGGCCAGCACCGCAGCGAGCTGCAGCGCCCGCATCCGCTAGCGCCTGCCAAACCCCTCGCTACGCTCGGCGTCTGGCCCAGCCCTCACCTCCCTATGACCTTGCGCTGTCTATCCGGCGGTGGCTTCTTGGCTTGCGCAGGCGGCGCGGCAAGGTGCAAAGGAAGCCGATGCCGACACCGGCGGCAAACGACGCCAGCAGCCACCAGAACAGGGGCAAGGCCGGGGATTCAAGCGTGAGAAAGCGAACGTGCACGGGCTCGGCGTTGTCGATGTGCAGAAGCACGGCGAGCAGCAAGGTAACGAGCCCCACAAAGGCCAGTAGGTATCGCCTAAGCCGCGACATTCGGTGGATGCTTGCCGACGCTAGTCGCCGCGGTCGGCGGCGGCCGCGCGATCAACGCGCTCGCGCATCTCCTTGCCAGGCTTGAAATGCGGCACATGGCGCCCGCCCAGACCCACCTGTTCCCCGGTGCGTGGGTTGCGGCCGATGCGGGGCGGCCGATAGCGCAGCGCAAAACTGCCGAAGCCGCGAATCTCGATGCGACCGCCCTCGGCAAGAGTCCCCGACATCTGATCGAGCATGGTCTTGACGGCAAGCTGTACGTCTCGCACCGGCAGCGATTCGCACTCCGCCGCAATCTTGAGAATCAACTCAGACCGGGTCATCAGCCCCGCACACCCTCCACCAGTCGGACAAACGACACTACCAGCCCTTCGCCACCAATGCACGCTTGCGCTTCGGAGGGGACGTGCATGTCCCGTCCCGTGCCGAGCCTATCGGCTGCGTTCAGCATTCCTTCGTAGGGGACGGGCTTGTCCCGTCTCGAATTTGTCGACGCTTTCAACGGCCCGGGGACAAGCCCCGCCCCTGCGGGGCGCTAGCGCCTACTCCTCGCGGTCGGCCTTGCCCATCTGCTCCTTGATGAGGGCTCCCAACGTGGTTGGGGCTGGGCGGGAATCGCGACTTTGATCGCCGCGTTGGTAATCGCGGTGGGCGCGGCGTTCGTCGTCGAGGTGGCGGGCCTTGATGGAAAGCCCCAAGGTGCGGTTCTTGCGGTCGATGCTGACGATCTTCGCTTCCACCTCGTCGCCGACGTTGAGTTCGCTGCGGGCGTCCGCGACGCGGCCCACGGAAATCTCCGACACCTTGAGGATGCCGCGCACGTCCTCGGCGAGTTCCACCTCGGCCTCGCGCTGATCCACCTCGGTGACTACGCCCTTGACGATGCTGTTGCGCTCGTTAACGGCGATGTAGTCGGCGAAGGCGTCCTGGTCGAGCTGCTTGATGCCAAGCGAGATGCGTTCGCGCTCGGGGTCGATGGCAAGAATGACCGACTCGATCTCCTCGCCCTTGCTGTGCCGCCGGATGACTACCTCGCCGGGCTCGTTCCAGGAGATGTCGGAGAGGTGAACCAGGCCGTCGATGCCGCCTTCGAGGCCGATGAAGATGCCGAAGTCCGTGATCGACTTGATGCGCCCGCTGATGCGGTCGCCACGCGCATGGCCGGCGGCGAACTCGTCCCAAGGGTTGGGGCGGCACTGCTTGATGCCGAGCGAGATGCGTCGCCGCTCTTCGTCAATGTCGAGCACCATGACTTCCACGGCATCGCCCACTGCGACAACTTTCGTCGGATGCACGTTCTTGTTGGTCCAGTCCATCTCGGAGACGTGCACCAGCCCTTCGACGCCCTCCTCGATCTCGGCGAAACAGCCGTAGTCAGTGAGGTTGGTGACCGTGGCCGGCACCCGGGCGCCGATCGGATAGCGCCGCGTGAGGTCCACCCACGGATCGTCGCCAAGCTGCTTCATGCCGAGCGAAACGCGGTTCTTCTCGCGGTCGAACTTGAGGATGCGCACCCTCACCTCGTCGCCCACCGTCACCATCTCGCTCGGATGGCGGATGCGCCGCCATGCCATGTCGGTGATGTGCAGCAGGCCATCGACGCCGCCGAGATCGACGAACGCGCCGTAGTCGGTGAGGTTCTTGACGATGCCGGGCACGTCCTGACCCTCTTGCAGCGACGCGAGCAGGGCTTCCCGCTCGACGCTGTTCTCCTCCTCGAGCACCGCCCGCCGGGAGACGACGACGTTGTTGCGCTTCTGGTCCAGCTTGATGACCTTGAAGTCGAGCACCTTGCCTTCGAGGTGCGCCGTCTCGCGCAGGGGTCGGATGTCCACCAGCGAGCCCGGCAGGAAGGCGCGGATGTTGCTGATGTCCACGGTGAAGCCGCCCTTCACCTTGTTGTTCAGCATTCCCTTGACCGCTTCGCCCTCCTCGAAGGCTTCTTCGAGCATCAGCCACGACTCGGCGCGGCGGGCCTTCTCGCGCGAGAGCCTCGTCTCGCCGAAGCCGTCGTCAACGACTTCCATCGCCACCTTCACCTGATCGCCCACCGCCAGCTCGAACTCGCCGCCTTCGGAGACGAACTGGCTGCGCGGGATCACTCCCTCGGACTTCAGCCCAGCGTGGACGGTGACGAACTCTCGGTCGATGTCCACGACCGTGCCGGTGACGATGGAGCCCGGTGCCATCTCGATGGTCGCCAAGCTCTCCTCAAAAAGGTCCGCGAAGTTTTCTGCCATGTTGTCCCGTGGTGGTCGTGTTTGGTTGCGAGCGCCTTAAGCGCTCGATATAGCCTGCCGACTGGCCGCAAGAGCAAGCACTTTGCCGGCGACTTCCTCGATCGACAGCGAGGTCGAATCGATCGTCACGGCATCGGGTGCTTGCACGAGAGGCGCGACAGGCCGGGTGCGGTCACGTTCGTCGCGTTCCCGGATGCTCTCAAAAAGGCGCGGCAGACTAACATTAGGCCCCGTTTGCTTCAACTGCTTGAGTTGCGCGAAACGGCGCCGGGCGCGTTCCTCCACGCTGGCGGTGAGGAATATCTTCACCAGGGCGTCCGGAAAAACAACGGTTGCCATGTCGCGACCGTCCGCGACCAGCCCCGGCGGCATTCGCAGCGCCCGCTGCGCGGCGAGCAGCGCGGCCCGCACGGGCGCCAATGCCGCCACGTGGGACGCCGTCGCCGCAGCCTCGTCGCCTCGGATGGCATCGCCAAGTTCCTCGCCGTCCACCGTGACGCCTGTGCCGGTGAAGCGAATCGTCAGGCTTCGCACCATGGCGACGAGTGCCGTCGCATCATCTTCCGCCACCCCGCGCCGCCGGGCTGAGACGCCAACTGCGCGATAAAGCGCGCCGCTGTCGAGCAGATGCCAGCCGAGCTCCCCCGCCACGGTCGCGGCCACCGACCCCTTGCCGGCGCCGCCGGGGCCGTCGATGGCGATCACTGGTGGAAGTCCCTTCAAGGGTTGCGGAGCCTCGGCGGTGTCTTGCCTTGGCCTGTGCGGCGCTCTGCGGGGCCGTCCAGAGGGAGGGCGTCCCGCCCTCCATCGCGCCGCAAGGCGCGCAGCACGCTCGCTGCACTCGCAGGAGACTCAGGCAAGACAGGCAAGAGGCGCGCCTGACGGCGCGCATGGAGGGCGGGACGCCCTCCCTCCAGCAAGGTTCGCGTCGCAAACCTCCGCTGGGCTTCCCTACCGATCGGCATCGAGGCCACGTCGGACACGGCTCACCTCGGCGATGGCGGCGCGAAGCGCCTGTGGGTCGGAGCGTGCGGCCTCCGCGAGTTCTGCCAAGCGCGCGGAGAACTCGTCGAGACGCCGCGACACGGCCGGTGCGTTGGCGCCCAGGATTTGGCTCCACACGTCTGCATCGGCGCCGGCGATGCGGGTGAAGTCGCGGAAGCCGCCGCCGACGTAGCCCAAGGCGTCGGCGTCGGCGGCAAGGCGCATGAGCGCGAAGGCAAGCAAGTGCGGGACGTGGCTGGTGACCGCGAGCAGATCGTCGTGCACAGCGGCGTCCTCGATCATCGTCGTGGCGCCGACTGCCTGCCACCACTCCTGCACGGTGGCCGCGGCGACGGGGTCCGTCGCCTTGATCGGCGTCAACACCACGCGGCAGCCTTGGAACAGCGCTGCATCCGCGGCGGCGGCGCCTTGGCGTTCGGAGCCCGCTATCGGGTGGCAGGGCACGAAAGATGGCGGCGGCTCGGGCGCCAGTGCTTCCAGCACCGGCATCTTGACGCTGCCGACGTCGAACACGGGCACACCCGGCAGCCGTGCGTCGGCGTAGCGAACCATTTGCGCGATGGCTGCGACGGGAACCGCGACGCAGACGCCAGCAACATCGTCCGGCGTCTCGGTCGTCTCGGCATCGATCACGCCGTGCGCCTGCGCCTCGGCAATCGCTCCTGGCGACGCATCCATCCCCAGCACGCGGTCGAACAGCCCTGCCCGTCGCGCCGCGAGCGCAAAGGAGCCGCCAACCAGGCCAGTGCCGACGAGCAGCAGCGAGCGGCTCACATCACCTCGGCGAGCGCATCGAGAAAGCGACGGTTCTCGTCGGGCAAGCCCACGGTTACGCGCAGGTGGTTTGGCAGCCCATAGTTTGCAACCGGGCGGACGATCACACCGCGATGCAACAGGGCATCGTAAATGCCACCAGCCTCGCGGCCGATGTCCACAGTGACGAAGTTGCCCACCGAGGGAATCCAGCCCAAACCGAGCGCAGCAAGACCCGCCTCGATCTCGGCCATGCCCTCCTCGTTCAGACGGCGACTTTCGATGACATAGTCGGCGTCGGCGAGCGCGGCCTCGGCCGCCGCCAAGGCAAGGCTGTTGACGTTGAACGGCTGTCGCAGACGGTTCAGAAGGTCTGCGAACTCCGCGGAGCTCACGCCATAGCCCACCCGCAGCGACGCCAGCCCATGCACCTTGGAGAAGGTGCGCGTCACCATCAGGTTGTCGTAGCGCTCCGTCAGGCGCACGCCGTCCGGGTAGCCGCGCTTCGTCACGTATTCCGCATAGGCCTCGTCCAGCACCACCCAGACCGAGGGCGGAACGGCGTCGAGAAAGCGCACCAAGGTGCGCTCGTCAACCCAGGTTCCCGTGGGGTTGTTCGGATTGGCGATGAAGACGACGCGCGTCGTCGCGTCGATGGCAGCGGCGAAGGCCTCAAGGTCGTGGCCATGCTGCCGTGCGGGAATGCGCGTCAGCACGCCGCCGGCGGCCGTGATGGCAAGCGGATAGACGACGAAGGCATGTTCGTCGCAGATGCCGCGACAGCCGGGCGAGAGCGCCACCCGGGCCGCGAGTTCGAGCACGTCGTTGGAGCCATTGCCGAGCGTGATTCGCTCCGGCACCACCCCCAGGTGGGCCGAGAGCGCGCCCTTGAGCCGGTGTCCGCTGCCGTCGGGGTAGCGCGAAAGCTCGGCGAATCCGCCTTCGAGCGCTCGTCGGACACCCGGTCCGGGGCCGCGCGGGTTCTCGTTGCTCGCGAGCTTCACCGCATCGTCGATGCCAAGTTCCCGCGCCAGCTCCTCGAGTGGCTTGCCCGGCTGATACGGCGTCAGGCCGGCGATGGCGGAGTTGACGCTAGCCGGCCCCGCGGCCATCACAGCGCCGGCGCCCGCGGATACGAGCCGAGCAGCTTCAGTTCCACGGCGACCTTCTGAACGTCGGCAAGCGCCGATGCCACCGGGGCGTCCGTCTTGTGTCCCTCGAAGTCGATGAAGAACACATAGGTCCAGTTCGATCCCCGGGAGGGGCGCGTCTCCACCCGCGACAGGCTGATGCCGTGGCGGTTGAAGGGTTCAAGCACGCTGTAGAGCGCGCCGGGGGCGTTGCGCGTAGAGACGATGATGGAGGTGCGGTCGGAACCGCAGGCCGGCACGTCCTGGTCGCCCACCACCAAGAAGCGCGTCTTGTTGTCGGCCTCGTCCTCAATGTTGGCGTGGACGATGTCGAGGCCGTAGCGCTCCGCCGCCATCTCGCCGGCGATCGCGGCGATGCCCGTCGTCTCCTTCGCCAACCTCGCTGCCTCGGCGTTGCTGGCGACGGGGCGCCGCGCCAAGCTCGGGTAGTTGGCATCCAGCCAGCGGCGACACTGTGCCAGCGACTGCTGGTGCGAACAGATCGCCTCCAGCGCCGATCCGTCCGTGCCTCGCGCCACCATGAAGGCGTGATGGATCGGCAGTTCGATCTCGGCGCAGATGCTGAGCGGCGAACCCATGAAGCAGTCGAGCGTGTGGTTCACCATGCCTTCGGTGCTGTTTTCCACCGGCACCACGCCGTAGTTGGCGGCGTCCGCCTCCACCTCGCGGAACACCTCGTCCACCGACGCAAGCGCCCTGGTGCGCACGAAGGCGCCGAACTGCTCCCGCGCCGCCGCTTCGCTGTAGGTGCCATGCGGCCCCAGAAAGGCAATCGTCAGCGGCTGCTCAAGGGCCCGACAGCAGGAGATGATGGTGCGGAAGAGGCGTTCCACGTCGCGGTCCGTTAGCGGGCCTTCGTTCGCAGCACGGAGCCGTGCGAACACCTGCGCCTCGCGTTCCGGGCGGTAGTACACCGTCTTGCCGCCGCCACTCTCCGTCGCCTTGATGGCGGCGGTGTCGATGGCAGCTTGGGCACGTTCGTTCAGGAGGCGGGCGATTTGGTCGTCGATCCCGTCGATGCGATCGCGAATGGCCTTGAGCCTGGTTGCGGCGGCTTCTTCCCCTGGCGCCGCCTTCCCCCCTTCAGCCATGTTCGGACTCGAACTCCTGCATGTACCCCACCAGCGCATCCACGGCGGCTTCGGTGACCGCATTGTAGAGGCTGGCGCGCATCCCACCGACGCTGCGATGCCCCTTGAGGTTCTTGAGGCCCCGCGCCTCGGCGCCGGCGAGGAAGGCGGCATCAAGCGTCGCATCGGCGAGCGTGAACGGCACGTTCATCAGCGAGCGATCCGGCTTGGCCACCGGCGCCCGGTAGAAGTTGCTCGCCTCGATGGCCGCATAGAGCTTGCCGGCCTTGCGCTCGCTGCGGCGCGCCATCTCGGCAACGCCGCCCTGGGCCTTCACCCAGGCGAACACGAGCCGGGCGAGATACCAGGCGAACGTGGGCGGGGTGTTGTACATGGAATCCTGCGCGGCGTGAACGGCGTAGTCGAAGATCGAGGGCGTGCCCGGCCGCGCCTTGCCGGCGAGGTCCTTGCGCACCGCCACGACGACGAGCCCGGCGGGGCCGATGTTCTTCTGCGCACCGGCGTAGATGAGGCCGAAGCGCGACGTGTCCACCGGACGGGAGAGGATTTCCGACGACATGTCCGCCACTAGGGGGACGCCCACGTCTGGATAGTCGTGGAACTGCACGCCGCCGATGGTCTCGTTGGTGGTGATGTGGCAGTAGGCGGCGTTCGGCGTCGGCCGCCACTCGGCAGCCGGCGGGATGCAGGTGAAGTTCTGCTGCTCCGAAGACGCCGCCACATGCACGCGCACAAGGCCAGACGCTTCCTTGATGGCCTTCGTGCCCCAGGAGCCGGTGTGGATGTAGTCCGCGGTGTCGCCCGGCGCGGCGAGGTTCATCGGCACCAGCGCGAACTGCTGCGTCGCACCGCCTTGCAGGAACAGGACGTGATAGTCCTCGCCTATGCCCAAGAGCTCGCGGAAATCTGCCTCTGCAGTGGCGGCGATTTCGATGAACTCGGAAGACCGATGGCTCATCTCCAGCACGGAATGCCCGGTGCCCCGATAGTCGAGGAGCTCCGCCTGCGCCTGCTCGAGCACCGCCTCGGGCAACGCCGCCGGCCCGGGGGAGAAGTTAAACGCTCGCGTCATGCGACTAGCGTTTTCCTACGACGCGCCTAACGGCGCGTAGGGAGGGCGAGACGCCCTCCCTCCAAAAGGAACCAACGCCGCCTCGAAGGCGAAGGCACAACGCCCCCCACGCGCGCAAGGCGCTGCCTCGGAGCGAGGGCGTCTCGCCCTCGATTCGCCGATAGGCGCGCTGTCCGGAGAGCTACTTGCCCGCGTCATCCAGCACCTTCCCACGGACGCGCCTAACGGCGCGTAGGGAGGGCGAGACGCCTCCCTCCAAAAGGAACCAACGCCGCCTCGAAGGCGAAGGCACAACGCCCTCCACGCGCGCAAGGCGCGTCCTCGGAGCGAGGGCGTCTCGCCCTCGATTCGCCGACAGGCGCGCTGCCCGGAGAGCTACTTGCCCGCGTCATCCAGCACCTTCCCACGGACGCGCCTAACGGCGCGTAGGGAGGGCGAGACGCCTCCCTCCAAAAGGAACCAACGCCGCCTCGAAGGCGAAGGCACAACGCCCTCCACGCGCGCAAGGCGCGTCCTCGGAGCGAGGGCGTCTCGCCCTCGATACGCGCCGACAGGCGCGCATAAATGCCGTGCCGTCGAGATGGAAGGGGCGTCACTCATCCGTCTCCACGATGCGTTCGAGTTCCACCAGCTGTTCGCCTTCGCGCAGGGAGATGAGGCGCACGCCCTGGGTGTTGCGGCCGACTTCGGAAACGCCGTCTGCGGTGGTGCGAACCAATGTGCCCTGGTCGCTGATGAGCATGATTTCGTCGCCGTCGAACACCTGAAGGGCACCGACGAGGGCACCGTTGCGCCCGCCGGTCTGCATGGCGATCACGCCCTGGGCGCCGCGCCCCCTGATCGGGAACTCGCCCATGCGCGTGCGTTTGCCGTAGCCGTTCTCGCTGGCGGTGAGGAGTCGGCCACCCTCCTCGGGAATCAACAGCGAAATCAAGCGGTGCCCGCCCACCAGGCGGATGCCGCGCACGCCGCGGGCTGCGCGCCCCATGGCGCGCACGTCCGATTCCTTGAAGCGCACCGCCTTGCCGGCGCTCGACACCAGCATCACGTCCTGGCTGCCGTCCGTCACCGCCACGCCCACCAGCGTGTTGCCTTCCTCGAGTTCCAGCGCCTTGAGCCCCGCCGCTCGCTCCCGTGCGAACTGCTGAAGCGGCGTCTTCTTCACCGTGCCGTTGGCCGTTGCCATGAACACAAACTTGTTGCCGGCAAAGTCGCGGATCGACTGAATGGCGGTGATGCGTTCGCCTTGGCCCAGTTGCAGCATGTTTACCAGCGGGCGCCCCTTGGCGCCGCGCGAAGCCTGCGGGATGTGCCACGTCTTCAGCCAATAGACCTTGCCGGCGTTGGAGAAGCAAAGCAGCGTGTCGTGGCTGTTGGCGACCACGAGGTGCTCCACGAAGTCTTCGTCCTTCACCGACGTGGCGGCACGCCCCCGCCCGCCCCGCCGCTGCGCCTGATAGTCGGCCAGGCGCTGCGTCTTGGCATAGCCGCTGTGCGACACCGTGACCACGACGTCTTCCGCCGTGATGAGGTCTTCGTCGGTGAGGTCCAACTGCGAATCGATGATCTCGGTCTTGCGCTCGTCGCCGAAGCGGTCGCGCACGTCGATGAGCTCTTCCCGAATCACCTGCTTCAGCCGCTCTTCGGAGGAGAGGATTTCTTCGAGGTCTTGGATCTCGACCAGAATCTCCTCGTATTCCTCGATCACCCTGTCTTTCTCGAGCGCCGTCAGCCGCTGCAGGCGCAGATCAAGGATCGCCTGCGTCTGCACTTCGGAGAGGTAGTACAAGCCGTCGTCTCGCTTGCCGAACTCCGGCCCTAGGTCGTCTGGCCGGCACGCCTCGGCACTGGCGCGTTCGAGCAACCCGTCCACCGTGCCGGAGCGCCAGCCCCTCGCCATCAGCGCCGCCCGCGCGTCCGCTGCGGTTTGGGAGGCGCGGATCGTCTCCACCACGGCGTCGATGTTCTCGAGCGCCACCGCCTGGCCTTCGAGCACATGCCCGCGCCGCCGCGCTCGCCGCAGCAGGAACGCGGTGCGCCTGAGCACCACCTCACGACGGTGCTGCAGGAACGCCTCGAGCATCTGCGGCAGGTTGACGAGGCGCGGCTGCCCCTGCACCAAGGCGACG
Organism: Pseudomonadales bacterium; assembly: GCA_965116935.1. Classification (GTDB taxonomy): domain Bacteria; phylum Pseudomonadota; class Gammaproteobacteria; order Pseudomonadales; family Azotimanducaceae; genus VXYL01. The sequence goes on from OZ220737.1 coordinate 322,252, forward strand.
CAGTTGATGCCATACACGGCCTGCAACTGCGTCTGGGTGTAGAGGTTGTTCAGCACCACGTCGCCCGATTCGCCCCGGCGGCACTCGATGACGATGCGCAGGCCATCCTTGTCCGACTCGTCGCGCAGCTCGGAGATGCCCTCGATGCGCTTCTCCTTCACGAGCTCGGCGATCTTGGTGATGAGCCGCGCCTTGGATTTGTTGAGCGGATAGGGGATTTCGGTGATGACGATCGTATCCCGGTTGCCGTCTCGCTCGACGGTGGCACGGGCACGGATGAGGATGCGCCCCCGCCCGGTGCGATAGGCGCGGACGATGCCGGCGCGGCCGTTGATGATGGCGGCGGTGGGGAAATCCGGCCCCTTGATGTACTCCATGAGGTCGTCGGCGCTGAGGCCGGGCTCATCGAGCAGCGCGAGCAGGCCGTTCACCACTTCCGTCAGGTTGTGCGGCGGGATGTTGGTGGCCATGCCGACGGCAATGCCCACCGAGCCGTTCAAGAGCAGGTTCGGCACCCGCGTGGGCAGCACCACCGGGATTTCCAGCGTCTCGTCGTAGTTGAGAACCGTGTCCACCGTTTCGCGGTCGAGGTCTGCGAGGAGTTCGGCGGCGAACGGTCGCATCCGCACTTCGGTGTAGCGCGGCGCGGCCGGGGGATCGTCGTCCATGGAGCCGAAGTTGCCCTGCCCATCGACGAGCACGTAACGCATGGCGAAATCCTGCGCCATGCGGACGATGGTCTCGTAGATGGCGCTGTCGCCGTGCGGGTGGTACTTCGCCATCACCTCGCCGGTGATGTAGGCGGACTTGCGGTGGGGCCGGTTGAAGGTGTTGCCGAGGTCGTTCATGGCGTACAACACGCGCCGATGCACGGGCTTCAAGCCATCGCGGATGTCCGGCAGCGCGCGCTGGACGATCACGTTCATGGCGTAGTCGAGGTATGACTGCCGAAGCTCGTCTTCGATGCTGCGAGAGAGGATGCGGCGCTCGGAACCGGGCGGCTGCGCGCCCCCAGAGGCACCGTCCGAACCCGGCGGCAAGCCGCCATCAGCCGGGATATCGCCCCCGGACCCGGCCTCAATGTCGGACATGAAACGGCACTGGCGGAAAGGGGCGAATCATACCAGCGTTGGGCGCGAATTGGCCTTGTTTCGCGTGACTTTTTCTTTTGCAGACGGGGGAATCCTGCCCCCGAAACCGTCGGTGAGCGGCTACGCGCTACTGGGCCGCCAGCATGCCTCCGCCCAACCTGGCATCCATCCCGTCCATCCGACCTTCCAGACGTTCCATCCGACCTTCGAGGCGGTTCATCCGACCCTCCAGTCCGTCCATCCGAGTTTCAAGCCCATCCATCCGGCCTTCGAGCCGATCCATGCGACCCTCGAGGCGTTCCATGCGTGCGTCGAGCCGCTCCATGCCTGCAACCAGACGCTCGATGCGTGCGTCCACGCCATCGAGGCGCGACTCGACGCCACCGAGGCGCGACTCCACACTATCAAGGCGCGACTCGACGCCACCGAGGCGCGACTCCACACTATCAAGGCGCGACTCGACGCCATCAAGGCGCACTCCCAATTTGGCGAACTGCTCGTCTACCTTGGCGAAATGCTCGTCTACCTTGGCGAACCGCTCGTCGACTTTGGCGAACCGCTCGTCCACCTTGGCGAACTGCTCGTCAAAGCGCTTCCCCATCCGCCAGATTTGCCCAAACACCAAGCCGAGCGTGCCGACGAACACAAGGAGCATCGTGCCTGTCGCGGCAATGAGCTCGTAAACCATCGTCTCGTCCTTTTGCCATCGTAGGGGCAGACGATTGTCCAAATCCAGACGCGAAAGTATGCCAGCCATTGCCTCAGATTTTTCGGGGCGATTTCCTACCCCGCAATTGGGTGCCGGCTTACCAAGCCAACGGCGCCACAAACGTCCCATACCCCGGCAGAACCAAACGATGCGCGTGCAGCATCAGCCGCGGTGCCGACTGCTCTGCCGAGTCCGGCGCACCGTACAGCCGGTCTCCCACTACGGCGTGCCCGACCCAAGCAAGATGCACCCGAATCTGGTGCGTGCGGCCGGTGAGCGGCTGCACGGCCAGCAGCGACCGCGCCGGGCCTTGCCGGGAATGCGCCAGCACCCGGACGCGCGTGACGCTCGGCGCCCCCTCCCCCGCATCCGCGATCGACCAGCCGCCACGACTCGCCCGAATCTCCTCCCGAAGCCCCGCCACCCGATAGCGGCTCTTGCGCCCCGGCTTCAGCGGCAGTTCGATCGTGAGCGTCGTGCCCCGAGGAACGTGCCCCGTCACCTCCGCCACATAGTGCTTGCCCACCTCGCGCCGCGCGAACGCCTGCGAGATGCGCCGCTGCGCCGCCCGCGAAATGGCCAGCACCAACACCCCGCTCGTGCCCTTGTCGATTCGATGCACCAGCCTCGCGGCAGGGTACTCGCCGCGAATGGCATCGAGCAGGCAAGGGGTGCCACTCCGATCGGCCAGAACGGAGACCCCGGAGGGCTTGTCGAGCACCAACAGCTCGGCATTGCGGTGGAGGACCTTCAGGCGCATCCGCTATGCTGAGCCTCGGGGACGTTGGATTCGCTCGAAAACCTTCGATTTTGTTCCTGCATCTGTTCCCACATAGAAGCGCACTATACCGAGCGAATCCCGGAACGGAACTCCAAGTAAGTCAACAGCGTACAACTTGTGGTTGACTGTAATACGTTCGGCCCTTTGTTCCCACACGGCGAACGCGGTAGGGGCATGTTTTGGCATTCGATATCTATATATTGATCGAAGTCACCTTCGAGACCACAACATATGGGGCTCTAAACCATCCCCGTAACCGTGGTGGTCGCGTGCCTCTTTGCGGGGAGCGGGGCGTGGGCGGATACGTTCCGGCAAACTGCCGGTGATGCCCCGACCTATGCGGCGGAGTTGTTTGGGTCTGATGACGAGAAGATCACCTACCCGACATGTGCGGTTGTACCCGGCGGCGCAACCTGCACGACGGATACGAGCGACGACAGTTCCGGCGTGTTTGACAGCGCGTCCGACACCAACTCTCCTTGGGCACGTCTGACGTACACAGGGGACGCTGTAGCTGCAAGCGCCGGTGCTAAGGGCATGATTACGTTTACGCTAAGCTCCGGCGCGTTTGCGTCGCACGTCGGTTCCAACGATTTGCATATCGGGCAGGGCGTGGATAGCGGTGGAAATGCCAACACAGGCGATCTCGCGTCGGTCACCAGCGTAAGTGACGGTCGCGCGGGCGAGAGTTCGGTGACGTTCGAGGTGACTGGTCCCTTGACGTCAGGCAACACTTTCACTTGGGTATTGCCCCGGCTCGATAGTCTTGGCGCACTTGCCACCTCGCGGGCGATAACGGTAACCACGTCGACCGTGGCGACCGGCGGCACGGGCTTCCCGCACAACAGCATCGAACTCTTCTGCCCGTCGCCTGCGGTAGAAGCGGCGGACGGCGAAGAGAACTCGGTAATCACGGGTACCGTGGACGACGACGGCAACCTCGCAGCGACAATCAGCGACGCTGATGATGTCGTGGCTGCGGCAGCGGGTGCCACCAACACCTGCGACGTCATGGCGAACCCAGCAGCTGACACCTCCAGCGCCAGGATAGTCGTGAAGAGTTCCGATACCGTCAAGCTGACGAAGACTTCGACCGATGCCATGGGGGATTCGGCAGTTCGCATTAGCCTCGACGACCGGTCAATGCTGGTTGCGAACTCCCGTGCCCTCAGCCAAGCGGCGAATCCCTACAACCCGAACACGTTCCATGTTGGCGAGAATGCCGCCGCCCAACTAGCGAGCCTTACGCTGGCGGTAGCGAGCACGGCGGCCGACGGAGCGATGATCCTGCAGCTCGACGGTAGACCGGTGGACTTCGCGCTTGCGGGAACCTTGGGTGTAAGCGTGACGGGCAGCAATGACCTCTTCGGCGAAGACGATACGGTGTTCGTCAACTGGAACGATCCTGCGAGGTGGAGTCAGCCGCGGGCGGTGGACAAAAACGAAGCGCTGAACGCGACGGAGTCGGACAACAGACTCGCCAACGAGCGGTTGTCGATCGATCCAGATGACAAGGCGACCCGGACCATCGGCGTATACTACATCCCCGGTGGGAAGAATGACCTGATGCACGGAACGACGCTCCAGCTCGCGGCGACCGTGCATTACAACCAGTCCTATGCGATCGATGAGAGCCCCGTTCGCTCGACGACCGAACTGCGGTTCCATGGCGTTGCAGGTGCTCTTCAGGCCTACGCCATTCCCCATTCGACCAACGGCCGTATGGACGAAGCCAACCTTCGCATTCGCTGTGAAGAAGGCGACGGTTTCAGCATGGGCACGGAATGCCGCGCGTTCCTTGAGTGCTGGGACCGGGACGGTGCACCTGGATTTGGTGAACTTGAGGGCGGCATCGGCGAGAACACCGTTCGCCGGGTCGGAGCCGAGGAGATCGAGGAAACCATCGGCATGATGGACGCCTCCTCTCGCTTGTCCTGCAGAGTTCTGGCAACCGGAAATCCGTCCGTACAAACGCTGGTACGGACGAACGGTACGCTTGTCAACAACAGCTACGTTACCAACGACTAGCCCGCGCCGCATTCTCACCACCCCGAGGGTTCTCCATCAGCCCGGCTCCGCAAGGAGCCGGGCTTCTTTAGGCCAATCTTTTTCCCGACACACCAATCTTTCCCGACACACGGCCAATCTTTCCCGACACACAAACATTTCGTCCTACAAAGGCCAATCTTTCCCGACACACAAACATTTCGTCCTACACACCGTAGGCAATCTCCCACGCCCCTCCTCTCCGACGGTCGCAAGCCCGACCGCGCCGTTCGGGTCTGCGGCAAGCTCCCGTGTGTCGGATCGGGCTAGGCGCAGGGCGCGGAATGGAAGATCGAGGAACTGCGCCACATGCGATGGCGGATCTACCCTTCGTCCAGGATCTCCAGAGCGCCAAGGAGGGGTAGCAGCGTCAGCAAGGTCGTCTCGAAAACAAGGCCTGGCCAATCTTTCCCGACACACAAACATTTCGTCCTACACACCGTAGGCAATCTCCCACACAATCTTTCCCGACACACAAACGGTCATGGCCTGAGTCGGCCACCCCGAACGCATGAAATGCCTGGCGCAGGCGGCGTCTGGCTGACAGAATCCGAGGCGGAGGGTGACGCGCTTTCTCGCTGGCAATCTTTCCCGACACACAAACATTTCGTCCTACACGCCGTAGGACATCTCCCACGCAAGCCCGCCCTAGGACATCTCCCACGCACGGCCAATCTTTCCCGACACGGCCAATCTTTCCCGACACACAAACATTTGGCCAATCTTTCCCGACACACAAACATTTCGTCCTACACACCGTAGGCAATCTCCCACACAATCTTTCCCGACACACAAACGGTCATGGCCTGAGTCGGCCACCCCGAACGCATGAAATGCCTGGCGCAGGCGGCGTCTGGCTGACAGAATCCGAGGCGGAGAGGCCAATCTTTCCCGACACACAAACATTTCGTCCTACACACCGTAGGCAATCTCCCACACAATCTTTCCCGACACACAAACGGTCATGGCCTGAGTCGGCCACCCCGAACGCATGAAATGCCTGGCGCAGGCGGCGTCTGGCTGACAGAATCCGAGGCGGAGGGTGACGCGCTTTCTCGCTGGCAATCTTTCCCGGCAATCTTTCCCGACACACAAACATTTCGTCCTACAGGCCGTGGGACATCTCGCACGCAGCAGGCGTCGAGGCGGGAGAGGCGAAGGAACCCACTTCTAGGCCAATCTTTCCCGACACACAAACATTTCGTCCTACACACCGTAGGCAATCTCCCACACAATCTTTCCCGACACACAAACGGTCATGGCCTGAGTCGGCCACCCCGAACGCATGAAATGCCTGGCGCAGGCGGCGTCTGGCTGACAGAATCCGAGGCGGAGGGTGACGCGCTTTCTCGCTGGCAATCTTTCCCGACACACAAACATTTCGTCCTACAGGCCGTGGGACATCTCGCACGCAGCAGGCGTCGAGGCGGGAGAGGCGAAGGAACCCACTTCTGGATGGTACAGGCGCATGCGCGGCGAGTGCCCGCCGTATGGGAGTCCGAGTGTCGTGCCTGTCAGCGCAGACTGGCCTTCAGGCGTCATCCCCGCGACTCTGCGGCGGCGGCTCGCCGCGGAGGCGCTGTCGTTCGAGGTGTTCGGCCAGCGGCGCACTGGCGCCGTTCGTGTAGTCGCCGATAGGCCAATCTTTCCCGACACACAAACATTTCGTCCTACACGCCGTAGGACATCTCCCACGCAAGCCCGCCCGGCAGACGACGCGGTCAGCTCACTTCGAGGGTGGAGTGGGAGCGGCTGGGCGCCGGGCCGTGCCGGCTGTCAGGAATCTGCTGCAGCCGTGTCTCGCGGCGGGGACGCGTCGCGCTGTCGCTCGAGATGTTCCGCCAGCAGAGCAGCGGCACGGCTCCTATAGTCGCCGAATGACATTCCCAGGCGGGGTTGGGGCTCGCCGTCGTCGGCGAGGCCCGACACCAGCGGTTCGAGGGGTTCGGTCGCGCTTGTGCCGCGTTGCAGGCGCAGCGCCAGCGACGTGTGCTCGTGCAATCTTTCCCGACACACAAACATTTCGTCCTACAGGCCGTGGGACATCTCGCACGCAGCAGGCGTCGAGGCGGGAGAGACGAAGGAACCCACTTCTGGATGGTACGTACAGGCGCATGCGCGGCGAGTGCCCGCCGTATGGGAGTCCGGGTGTCGTGCCTGTCAGCGCAGACTGGCCTTCAGGCGTCATCCCCGCGACTCTGCGGCGGCGGCTCGCCGCGGAAGCGCTGTCGTTCGAGGTGTTCGGCCAGCGGCGCACTGGCGCCGTTCGTGTAGTCGCCGAAGGCATTTTCCAGGCGTGTTGCCGGCACTCCGTGGTCGGCCAGCCCCGACGCGAGCGGCCGAAGCGCCTCCGTCGCGTTCGTGCCGCGTCGCAGGCGTAGCGCTAGGGACGTGTGGTCGCAGTCCTCGAGGCGTTGCGCGATCCCGGCACGCACGGGATTCAGAGGCCTCCGATCCCGCCAGACACTTTTTCCGTCCTACACACCGTAGGCAATCTCCCACGCTCCTCCTCTCCGCCCGTCGGCCCGCCCGACTGCAAACACACCCATCCGCAACCGCTGCCCGCTGCGGAGAATGTGATCGCGACGATGTGCTACATCGACCTGAATCCGGCGCGCGCCGGCATTGCCCGCCGTCTGGAGGACTGCGAGGACACGTCGCTGGCGTTACGACCGCAGCGCGGCACGGCTCCGGGTCGGTACCGCGCGCGCGTGCGAGTCTCCACGTCTGGGATGACAGACGTGTGCGGTGGAAAAAATGCACGGGCGAAGGGTGTGGTCGCGGTCGGCGGGCCACGGGCGGAGAGGAGGGGCGTGGAGACTGCCTACGGTGTGTAGGACGGAACAAGTGTGTGGCGGGATCGGGAGCTATTTCGTCGCACGGAACAATGGCCAATCGCTTTTACATCCCACTCGCGGCCGCCCGGCGGACGACGCGGTCAACTCACTTCGAGGGTGGAGTGGGAGCGGCTGGGCGCCGGGCCGCGCCGGCGTTCAGGAATCTGCGGAGCTGGCCTGCCTTTCCGGACACACCAACATTCGTCCCACCCGGTCCTCCGACCAGCCCGGCTCCGCAAGGAGTCGGGCTTTGCTCCAATACAAGCAAGGAAACGTCAATCTCCTACACAACTATGGCAAATGTCCGTCCTTTCGCCTCCGTGAATTAGGGCATTACTCCGTCTGCCGTCGTTGACAAGAATAGAGCCTAGACGGATCATGGCCGAAGCAGCAATGGCAACCGTGGAAACGCCACTCACGGAGGAAGAAGAGGTGGAAATCACCGAGAAGCTGGACGCCCTGCTCACCGAAGTCCGGTCGAGCAGAAACGAAATCACGGAAGTCAAGCAGGAAATCAAGGAGGTCAAAGAGGAAATCAAGGAGGAAGTCCGCGAGGTCAAGCAGCAGGTAGTTGCCGCGGAGAAGCGCGTCACGGAATACGTCGATAAGCGCGTGAGTGCGGTCGACGCTCGCGTCGACGATCTGCGCAACGAAGTCACAGAGGGCACGAAGGCGACCAACGCCCGAATCGACGACCTGCGAAGCGAAGTTGCAGAGGGCGCGAAGGCGACGAACGCTCGCGTCGACGACCTGCGGCAGGACATCCACGCCAACCGGATGTTCAAGAACAACTGGTATGGAATTGCCATCGCCGCAGCCGCTACCGCGGCCGTGATCGACACCTTCATCCTCCAACTCATGGAGGCCATCCTTTAGTACACAAAAGGGCGCTCCCGACACACAAACATTTCGTCGCACACAACAATGGGCAATTACTTACACTGGCCCAGCGCTCCGTTCCTGTATCGTTTGGGCCCATGGCAACACATCCTCGATATCGGCTGGTGAATACAGAACGGCCGCTTGCCTACCATGTGGTCTCGCGCTGCGTCCGGCGCGAATGGCTGCTGGGGCAAGACCCACGCACCGGACAGGACCACTCCCACCGCAAAATCTGGGTGTCAAGCAATCTTTCCCGACACACAAACATTTCGTCCTACACGCCGTAGGACATCTCCCACGCAAGCCCGCCCGGCAGACGACGCGGTCAGCTCACTTCGAGGGTGGAGTGGGAGCGGCTGGGCGCCGGGCCGTGCCGGCTGTCAGGAATCTGCTGCAGCCGTGTCTCGCGGCGGGGACGCGTCGCGCGGTCGCTCGAGATGTTCCGCCAGCAGAGCAGCGGCACGGTTCCTATAGTCGCCGAATGACATTCCCAGGCGGGGTTGGGGCTCGCCGTCGTCGGCGAGGCCCGACACCAGCGGTTCGAGGGGTTCGGTCGCGCTCGTGCCGCGTTGCAGGCGCAGCGCCAGCGACGTGTGCTCGCAATCCTCGAGGCGTTGCGCGATCCCAGCCCGCACCGGGTTCAGGTCCACGTAGCACATTGTCGCGACCACATCCTCCGTGGAGCGCAAAGGTCCCGAAAAGAAGCGCTGCTCGAAGAAGTGTCCGGTGCAGTCCTCCTCACGGTTCGCGCGCCGAGCGATCGGCTGCTTCAGATGGCGCATGAACCACGACAGCGATCCAAGAATCTTGCGTGCCTTTGCCAGCCTGTACTCGTCGTCGAGGAGCATTTCCGTCACCTCCGTCAGGCGCTCCTGCTCGACGACGCCATCCGCACTTCGGGGCGGAAACGCCTCCGTGTAGCGGCGCGCCACCGTTTCCGGTCGCCAACGCTCGCTGGCCTTTGGGTCGTGCAGCAAGGCGAGGTGGAAGTGGTTGCTCATCACCGCGAAGGCGTCCAGCGCGACGGCAAACAGGGACGACAGGCCGAGCGCCCGCTCCGACACCCAGATTTTGCGGTGGGAGTGGTCCTGTCCGGTGCGTGGGTCTTGCCCCAGCAGCCATTCGCGCCGGACGCAGCGCGAGACCACATGGTAGGCAAGCGGCCGTTCTGTATTCACCAGCCGATATCGAGGATGTGTTGCCATGGGCCCAAACGATACAGGAACGGAGCGCTGGGCCAGTGTAAGTAATTGCCCATTGTTGTGTGCGACGAAATGTTTGTGTGTCGGGAAAGATTGGCCGGCCTACACTCGAGGTGCGTTGACCCCATCCTCCTCCGGTGCGGTAGTGTGCGGCATCACCTTGTCCCACTGTGAGACGAGGATGCCTGTGTGTCGGGGACAGGGGGCCTCAGGAGGAGGGCTGCTGATTCAGAAGACGGCGTCCAAGAGTTGCAGGACGAAGGTGCCGATCACCGCGATGCCGACGAGGGCAGCAATGCCCAGCCCGATGCGACTGTGCCTGAAGATGGTGACGTTTTGGATTTCCGTGCGCAGGTCGTCGACGCGCTTGTCAACGTGCGCCGTGGTCTCCGTCCGGACATCCTTGATGTCCTGCCGGATGTCCTTGATGTCCTCCCGGACTTCCTGAAAGCGCTCGTTGGTACGCTGCTCCGAGGCGGCGATCGCCGCGGTAGTGCGCTGCTCCACGCCAGCGATGTCGGCGCGCAGCGCTTGAAACTGCTCGCTCGTGTGCTGGTCCCTGCTTGCCATCTCGGCGCGCAGGGCCTGAAACTGCTCGCTCGTGCGCTGGTCTCTGCTTGCCATTTCAGCGCGCAAGGTCTCGAACATCTCCTTGATTTCCATTTCTTCCTTCTCCGTGGCCTGATCCATCAGGACTGCTGCGACGCTTGACTGTTCGGGCATGATGATCCTCTTCCGCATTCGTTTTTGTCAATCGGCGGCGGGAGAAATTGTGCCCGGTTCTGGCAGATAAAAAAGTCGGGCATTTGCCATAGTTGTGTAGGAGATCGACCACTCGTGAAGTTGCCGCTCATACACATCCATCGGCGCCGGTCCGGCAATGCGCCCTCGCACGTCGGCTGTGTGGGAGACGTGCCACGGCATGCAGGACGAAAGAGGCAATCAAGGACCAAGAAAAAGCCCGGCTCCTTGCGGAGCCGGGCTTGTCGGAGGACCGGGTTGACCGGGGTGGACGGTCAGGCCCGGAGAGTTGCGATCACTAGCTACCGCCGACGTAGGTGTTGTTCACCAGTGTGCCGGAGTTGCCGTCGCGGGTCAGTTGCTGAACCGTGACAGCACCCTTCGACAGGACTCGGCAGGAATGGCGGGTGGTCGGCTCCATGCCCGTCACGCCCTCGATGTCCTCGCCGCTCCACACCATGACGCTGTTGCCGCCGATCATCGGCGCTTCGCCGAAGCCGCGCACGCCCATGTCGTCCCAGCACTCCAGGAACACCCGGCAGCCAGAGGACGCTTCGCAGCGAACGCGCACGTTGCCTTTGTCGCCGGTGCCGTTGGTGGAGTGCGGGATGGCGTACGCCATGACCGCACCGCCTACGCCATTGAAAAAAGGCCGATCCAAAACACCCCTTGTTCCTCGAAAACGATGCCGACATGCCGATTTCGTGTGGTAACAAATGGGGGAACATCTCCCGTTTTTTCGCCGTTTTTCCCCTTTCGACGCCGCTCCCCTGCTTCAGTTGCCGTTCACTGTGCGCATCAGATAGTCCGCCCATTCCTGCATCAGCGTCCGCCGCCGGTCGAGGAGGTCAGACCGTGCATAGGCCGCCTCCACCTGGTTTTGAATAGCGTGCGCCAGCGCCGCTTCCATCACGGCGTGAGGCGTATCCGTCTGTTCCGATGCCCAGTCGCGGAAGGAGGACCGGAACCCGTGCGGAACCGCGTCGATACGCAAATCGCGCATCAGTTTCACCGGCGTCCCGCTGTCCACCGCTCTCCCCCGCACTCGAGACGGGAACAACAAAGAACCTCTCCGGATGTGCCGCGCCTCGTCGAGCACCATGAGGGCCCGGTCGGAAAGCGGCACGCGGTGCTCGCGTTTGTTCTTCATCCGTTCGTGCGGGATCACCCAGGTGGATGACGCGAAGTCCACCTCGTACCAAGTGGCCAACCGCGCCTCGCCCGAACGCACGGCACACAACACCATGAACTCGAGCACCAGCCGAACGCCGGGGCTGCTTTCCGAATGGCGGATCCGCCGGAGCGCGGCGCCCACCTGCCGGTACGGCAATGCCCGCTGGTGGGCGCGTCGTCGCTCAACCCTCGGCAACGCCTGGCCGATCGACTCGCCGGCGGGATTGTCTTCGCGCAGCCCCTGGGCGATCGCCCACTTCATCACCGTTGCGATGCGCCGCCGCACCCGCCGAGCCGTTTCGTGCTTGTCAATCCAAATGGGGAGCAGAACAGACATCACGTCTGACATTGACACCGTATGGACCGTCTTGTGGCCGATGCGCGGGAGGGCATACTCGCGCATTGACGCGCGCCACTGGTCGGCGGTGCGGCCGCCCTCCTTCCACATCGGTTCGTGCATCGCGATCACCGTTTCGAGGGCCTCCTCGAAGGTCGGCGCGCCGCGCTTTCGCAGCACCATCGGATCGCCGCCAGCGCGGATAAGGCGGAGGTTGTCGAGGGCAATCTCGCGAGCCTCCTTGAGCGTGACAATCCTCGCGCTACCGAGGCCCAGATCGCGTCTCACACCATGGATGACGACTCGCTGGACCCACGACTTGCCCCCACGAATCCCCGGCTTCACGAGCAGATACAGGCCGTTTCCATCGCCGTAGCGGCGCGGCTTCTCGGTCGCTTGCACGGTCTTCACGAACGCCGCTGTGAGGCGTGTGCAGGGCATCTGTCGGCCTGGCGGAAAAAAACGCGAGCGAGCTTACACGATGATTTGGGAAATCCATGGAGTCACATAAGATATGGAAATTACATGGATTTCATTGGTCACCTTGCGCTTTAGACCGACTCTCGGCCCGCCGCCCTCGCACGCCGAGGCGGCTCGTGTGGAGACGATGCATGAGGTCAAGCAGAAGTGCCTAAAAGAGCCGTTCACAGCAAAGTTCATCGGCCTGCTATTCTGCCCGCATGACTGAACTGCAAGATCAGATCGTCGCGGACATCCGAGGCTGGGACGCGATCGAAGACCACCGCACCGGCACCGAGGGCGACGCCGCCACCTCCGAGTGGTTGGCGGGCCTGACCCGCGTTGCCGGTGGAACGCCGCAAGTGCAAGCGTTCCCCTTCAACCGCTGGGTGCTCGGCAACTGCGCGGTGGCCGTCAATGGCCGAGGCGCAGACGGCGTGCCGCTCTTCGACGGCGGCATAACGGGCCCCGCCGGCGTCGAAGGCACCCTCGCATCTCTGGCGGACGGCGACGCCGGCATCGGCATCGGCCCAATCGGCAACGCCGCTCCACCCGGGGCGAACGAGCGCTTCGCCCGCGCTCGAGCGGCGGGCAATTGCGCTGCCCTGGTGGCCGTTGCCGCCATGGATGCCGACGTTCCGGGCCTGGCCTTGCAGAATGCCGACCGCTTCGTCGATCCATTTGGGCCGCCCGTGCTGCAGGTTTCGAGCCAAGAGGGCAACTGGCTTCTGAACGCGGCAGCACGTGGGGTGTCCGCAAGCGTTGTCGTCGATGTGGCACTGGAGCCCGCCACTGCCAGCAACGTTGTGGTGCGCATTGCCGGGCGAGACCCAGAGCTTGCGCCGGTGGTGGTGATGACGCCGAAAAGCGCCTGGTGGACATGCACGGCCGAACGCGGCGGCGGCATCGTCATCTGGCTCGCCTTGCTCCGCCACTTTGCGGCCAATCCGCCTAGGCGCTCCGTGGTCTTCGCCGCCACCACGGGCCATGAGCTGGGCCACACGGGCCTGGACCACTTCCTGCGAGAAGACCCCGCGCTCGCCAAAGCGGCCCACGTTTGGATCCACCTAGGCGCCAACTTCGTGGCGAAGGACTCCGAACGCCGCCTGCAAACCTCAGATGCGGGGCTGCAGGCTTTGGCCGAGCAATCGATGGCGGCCCACAACGTGCCGCCCCAGTCGATCCGCGCTCCGGGCCTGCGCCCCTTCGGCGAGGCACGCAACATCTACGACGCCGGCGGCCGCTACCTATCCTGGCTAGGCTCCAACCGCTGGTTCCACCACCCAACCGATCGCTGGCCCCACACCATCGACCTTGACGCCGCGAACCGCATGACCAACGCCATGCTGGAAATCGCAAGCTCGATCGCCAACGGCTGAACCCCTCTCCGCCCGCCGCCTTCCAACGCCGTCCTCCGTCCGAGGGAAGGGCGCTCTCTCCCCCCACGCGCGCCACGGCGCGTCATTTTGCATCGCATTGTACAATCGCGTTCAAACTGTCCAATGCATTGCCAGGAGGGTTCTGCTCACGCGACTTGCGGCAGCCTGGGCCAACCGAATGCGGCTCCGGTTGCGCCGTTGCACTTGAGCAACGCCGCCAAAGGATGTCGCCATGAGGATTCCGAGCACGCCGCCTCCCTACCGCGATGTCCTTCGCTCCATCCCCTCCGAACGGCTTCTGGAAATCGCGACCGCAGTTGCCGCAGAGGATCGCTATCTGCACTGGGACGAACTGCGCTTCCGCACGCCCCCAGGTGACCTGTCGGTCGAGGAATGGTGGGTGGCCACAAAGCTTGCCCGCGCCAGCGCACGCCGCCCACTGCCGTTTGAAGACGACGCCGGCCGCGAGTTCTCGTTCACGGAACACGGCCATCTCTACCGTGCGCTGCTCGCCCTCGATCAACGCATCGGCGCGCACCCCTCCATCTCCCTGCCGGACCTGGGCAGCGCGGCCGCCCGTCCAGGCCATCTTGTGCGATCGCTGGTGGAGGAAGCCATCCATTCCAGCCAGCTCGAAGGCGCCGCCACCACGCGCAGGGTCGCCAAGGAGATGTTGCGCACCGGTCGCCCGCCCAACGACACCAGCGAGCGAATGATCGCCAACAACTACCAAGCGATGGACTTCATCCGCAACCATGCCCAAGACCCGCTTTCCACGGACATGCTGCTTGAGATCCAGCGCATCCTCACCAGGGACACCCTTGATGCCACTGCCGTCGGTCGTTTCCGCGACGAAACGGACGACGTCCACGTGATTGATTCCGACAACCAGATTCTCCACACCCCACCGCCCGCCCTCGAGCTCCCAGAACGCCTGTCAAAACTGATCGACTTCGCGAACTCGCCGCCCACGGACACGACCCTGCACCCAACCATCCGGGCGATTCTGCTGCACTTCATGATTGGCTACGACCATCCATTCGTCGACGGCAACGGCCGCACTGCTCGCGCCCTTTTTTATTGGTCCATGGCACGCTCCAACTACGGCCTGATGCAGTACCTCTCGATCTCGGAATTCATCCAAAAATCAATGCCTGCCTATGCCCGTTCCTATATCTACTCGGAAAACGACGACAACGACGTGACGTATTTTCTCCATTACAACCTCCACATCATCGGCCAGTGCATGGAAGCGCTGCGCGAACATCTGGCCCGCCAAGCCCAAGAGCGAAGACGCCTGGAAGCGCTCCTAACCGAAGGCGATGCGCCCCCGCTCAACCCCCGTCAAGCAGCTCTGCTTGCCCATCTGAATAGGCATTCGGACACCGTTTACACCATCGAAGGCCACAGAAACTCCCACCAAATCAGCTACCACACAGCGCGAAAAGACCTCGACGACCTCGCGAAACGAGGCCTGCTGCAGGCGTCCACGCGTGGCAGGAAGTTGCTGTATCGGAAGGGCGAGACGGTCGGGGATCGGCTGGGTGGATGAGGGTGCGGGCGGTCGTCCCGGCAACGCGGTGTAGGGGACGGGCTTGTCCCGTACCTTGCCGGCCAACGCGCGGCAGCTCGGCACGACGAAAGAACGTCCCGGGCCGCACAGCCGCGGAGGGTCCTTTTGGGGCGAGGGCGTCTCGCCCTCGCGCGCGCCGCAAGGCGCGTCAGGTGGCATGGACGGCGCAGCATGTCCCAAGAACACGCGCCTCTCGGCGCGTTGCGAGGGCGAGACGCCCTCGCCCCATGGGGCTCGACTTCGAGGTACATGAGGGGGTTGTCAACGTGTTACGCAGTCTGTTCCATGCAAGCAAGAAAGGGCCAATCTCCTACACAAGTGTGGCAAAAGTCTGGCTTTTTTGTCCCGCCGATTCCTTGACAATGGACGTGGCGGTCATTGACAAGACTAGAGGCACAGACGGATCATGGCCGAAGCAAGCACAGCGGCCCCAACCCTCGCGGAAGACAGGGAGACGGAAGAAATGGACAACCAAGAACTGCTCCGAATCCTGCGCGCCGACATGAGCGCCGCAGAAGGCCGCACCGACCGGCGATTTGAGGAAGTCAAGCAGGAGATTGCCGCGACGGAGAAGCGTGTCATGGCGCACGTCGATCAGCGCATCCAGGCCGTGGACCAGCGGATCGACGAAACCGCCAAGGCCGTGAACCAGCGCATCGATGCGGTGGACCAGCGGATCGACGAAGGCGCCAAGGCCATGAACCAGCGCATCGACGCCGTGAACCAGCGGATCGACGACCTGCGCGACTACATCGAGGCCAACCGGCTCTTCAAGAACAACTGGCGCACCTTCGTCGTCGCCGCCCTCGCCACCGCCGCCGTAGTCGGCACCTTCGTCCTCCAACTCCTGGAAGCCATCCGCTAGCTGAAGCAACCCGCCGCGGCCCTTCCTCGAATGCGTTGACTCGCCGTATCTACACTGGATACACTCGATGCTGTGTTCCCAGTCGGAAGTAAGTTCGTGCGTGTGGAGACGGAAATCAGGAGGTGGGGCAACAGCTTGGCGCTGCGTGTCACTGGTGCAATGGCGCAACTGCCGCGATTCGAGCCAGGCACGCGGGTGACAGTTGACATCAACAGCGAGGGCTTTGTGGTCAAGCGCGCCACCGGGCGACTCGGCACCTTCCGTTTCCCGTACAGCGAACAGGCCCTCTTGGCGGGAATGACGCCGGAAAACGCCCACGCCGACCTGCTGGCCGATCCAAGCGGTGCCGAGGTCGAACCTTAGGTGGCGCGTACGGAGTACATCCCCGACCGCAGGGATGTGGTCCTGCTCGACTTCGAGCCGACAAAGGGCAAGGAGATTGGCAAGTACCGCCCGGCGCTGGTCTTGAGCAGTCGCGACTACAACCGTCGCTCTGGGCTCCTGATTTGCTGCCCGATCAGCACCAGCATCCGCGGCGGCCCAAGCGAGGTGCCAATCGAATCCCTCGACCAACCCTCGGTCGTGGCCGCAAATCTGATTCAGACACTGGCTTGGCGAGAGCGCAAGGCGAAGAAGATCGTGACCGCCACGCCGCATGTTTTCGAGACGACCTTGCTGACGCTGCTACCCCTCCTTGGCGCTCTGGAGATCCTGGACGAAGGGTAGATCCGCCATCGCATGTGGCGCAGTTCCTCGATCTTCCATTCCGCGCCCTGCGCCTAGCCCGATCCGACACACGGGAGCTTGCCGCAGACCCGAACGGCACGGTCGCGCTTGCGACCGTCGGAGAGGAGGGGCGTGGGAGATTGCCTACGGTGTGTAGGACGAAATGTTTGTGTGTCGGGAAAGATTGGCCATGTAGGACGAAATGTTTGTGTGTCGGGAAAGATTGGCCTTCCTCTCCCGCCTCGACGCCTGCTGCGTGCGAGATGTCCCACGGCCTGTAGGACGAAATGTTTGTGTGTCGGGAAAGATTGGCCCAACACACGGGAGCTTGCCGCAGACCCGAACGGCGCGGTCGGGCTTGCGACCGTCGGAGAGGAGGGGCGTGGGAGATTGCCTACGGTGTGTAGGACGAAATGTTTGTGTGTCGGGAAAGATTGGCCACGCGTCCCCGCCGCGAGACACGGCTGCAGCAGATTCCTGACAGCCGGCACGGCCCGGCGCCCAGCCGCTCCCACTCCACCCTCGAAGTGAGCTGACCGCGTCGTCTGCCGGGCGGGCTTGCGTGGGAGATGTCCTACGGCGTGTAGGACGAAATGTTTGTGTGTCGGGAAAGGTTGGCCTTGACAGGCACGACACTCGGACTCCCATACGGCGGGCACTCGCCGCGCATGCGCCTGTACCATCCAGAAGTGGGTTCCTTCGCCTCTCCCGCCTCGACGCCTGCTGCGTGCGAGATGTCCCACGGCCTGTAGGACGAAATGTTTGTGTGTCGGGAAAGATTGCCACGGCTGCAGCAGATTCCTGACAGCCGGCACGGCCCGGCGCCCAGCCGCTCCCACTCCACCCTCGAAGTGAGCTGACCGCGTCGTCTGCCGGGCGGGCTTGCGTGGGAGATGTCCTACGGCGTGTAGGACGAAATGTTTGTGTGTCGGGAAAGGTTGGCCTTATGACCGTTTGTGTGTCGGGAAAGATTATTCGTGAAGTCGCCGCTCATACACATCCATCGGCGCCGGTCCGGCAACGCGCCCTCTCAGGTCGGCTGCATGGGAGATGTCCTACAACGTGTAGGACGGAAAAAGGGGCGGGATCGGACGCAAAAAAAGCCCGGCTCCTTGCGGAGCCGGGCTGATTGGAGGACTTCGGGTTGGAGCGCCTTAGCGGCGCTCAAGTTCCGGTCAGTCCGCTACGAAGGTGTTGTTGACCAGCGTACGGGAGTGGCCATCACGGGTCAGTTGCTGAACCGTTACGTCACCCTTCGACAGGATGCGGCAGGAAATGCGGCTCTCCGGTTCGCCGAGGCCCTCGGCAACGCCTTCCACATCGTCGCCGCCCCAGACCATCACCATGTCTTGGCCGACCATCGGAGCCTCACCGAAGCCACGGTTACCCATGTCGTCCCAGCACTCGAGGAAGACGCGACACATCTCGTCCGAACCCGCCGGTGCCTGCTCGCAACGTACGCGAACGTTGCCCTTGTCACCGTTGCCGTTGGTCGAATGCGGAATCGCGTACGCCATGATCGGGTCACCGACACCATCGAAGTTCAGGGTCGTGTAGTTCGACTTGGCGCCCTCGTCGATCGCGGACGGGTCACTGTATTCGACCAGCGCCGTTACCTTGATCTTCGAGTCATGGTTGATGTGTTCCTTGCCGCCCGGCATGTAGAGCACCTTGAAGTTGCCGGTGATGCCATCCTTGAAGGAATCCGACTTGTCCGGGTCGATCGATAGGGCTTCGCCTTCGGCCATCATGCCGTCAATCGCGATGCTTTCACCCTCACCCATCTTGCCGTCGTTGTCGTAATCGACGAAGAGCACGTCGTCTTCGTTGAACAGGCCCCGTGTGCCGGCAGCATGGATCGTCAACGTACCGCGGAGTCCCTCGTCGATTTCCTCACCATCAAGATCGTGAAGCGCCCAAGGAGATGCCGGGACGGCCGTCACTTCGGCCTTGTAGACGAAAGCATCGGTCTCTGCGTCGGTGCCAGGCGTCGCCTGGACCTGCCCGACTACCGTGCGCGGGCTGCCCATGGTGGCCGTTGCCGGGTTCAACTGCTGGGTCGTCACGGTAACGGTCGCTAGCGTCACGTAGCCCTTGGCTGCCGGCGGCGTTTTGATGGACGTGAACGCCGAGTCACCGTCAATCACGATCGCTTGGCTGTGGCTATCGCTGATCGCAAGGGTAAGCGAATCGCGCGCCAGAACGACCTTCTCGGTGTACCCGTTCGCTAGACCGCCAGTCAAACGGTCACCGTTTACCGGATGGCCCGTGAACTCCCCGCTGACAACGCGAGCGGTGGCCCGAAGCTTCACGGACGTTTCGTCGTTGGCCGGGTTGGCATCTGCTGCGTTGGCGCCAGCCAAAGCGAGTTCAGCAAGCCGCGGCATCGTGAACGTGATCGTGTGCGGATCCGTTGTTGAAATTGGTCGAGCACCTGTGATGGTGGTGCTTGCTTCCTCGACCTTGATGACGATCTCGCTGTCGCCCTTTCGCCCCCCGGACATGATCGAGGCGACCGAACCGGGTGCCGCGACTGCGTCAGCGGTGTCGGTCTCGCTGGCATTCGTGTCGAACATCAGGCCCGTGACATTCCCATCAAACACCGCACCGAGCAACTCGAACGTGATGATTGACGCGCCGTCATGATTGACTCGTGCGACGAACTCGTTCGCGTCGGTATCGGGATTGTCGGCAACCCCTTCAACATTCGCCGGGAAGAACAACGTGACCACCGGGGTCATGTCATCGGGATACACTGGGGAGTCATGCCCTGGCCCGAACAGCTCGGATGCATAGGTGGGATTGGGTGAGACGGTCACCTTCGCCCCCCAGGCGCCAACCCCCGCAAAGAGGCACGCGACCACCACGACCGCGCTTCTCATGAATTTGATCATTGATGATCTCCGTTCGTTGATTCCATTCCCGTCCCATTGCGGGGATGCACCCCCAAGAGGCGCGCGGGATCCTACCGTTGTTCTTGAATGATGCAACCCTGTCCTCCGTACACCACCCGAGGTTCTGCACTCAAGGGAGCGCCCTTCCGATCCTGCGTTCCGTGCGAAATGCGCGCAACGCGAAGCGAGAGGAACCCCCACCCGAACATCGGCCACTGCGCCGATGGCGGCGCATCGTACAGCATGTCCGCGTGGATTCCAACACCGATTTTCGCCTTTTCCGCTGAATTTCTCGCGTTCCCGGCTTCATTCCGGCTTTCCGCCTTGCCTTTGCCGCCTTCGCGCCCGCGCTGCGGGATGCGGTGGCGGATTGGCCAGGCGCCCTCCGCTCCATTCCCAAGCCATCGCTAGATCACGTTCGGCGGGCTTTGTCAAGCCCCTGCCGTTCCGATGGCCAGCGCTTGGCTTGGGTTCGGTAAGCACAGCAAGTTCGGGGGGATTCGTCAAGGGGTTTGCGGGGCTTTTTGTTTTCGGCGTTTTGGCGCGCCTCGCAGGGAGAACGGGGGTTGGCGTTCTCGATGCGCCTGCGGGGTGGGGTGGGCGCGGCGCGCGCGTGCGGTGCCGGGTGCGGTGCGCGCCGCGGGGAGCCTTGTTCCGGGCTTGGAGGAGGACGCGGCTTTGGGTCGGCGGCCCCCTCCGAGAAACCGAGGACGATTTCTCGACTCCCCCTCGAGGGGGAGTGACGGGTGTCGGGCGGGGCGGGGGGCGTTCGGAGGAGCGTCAGCGGTCGGCGAGGCAGCGCTCGAGTTCTTGGATCACGCGCTCCTTGTCTTCGATGATGCGGTCCTTCTCAGCGAGGAGGCGGTCCTGTTCCTCGTACGTGGCCAGGAACTTGCCGGTGGCCGGGTCGTGGAGGCGCAGGCAGCCTTCGCCGTCGAGGCAGAGGTGCAGGGAGAGCACCTGGGACTCGCCGCGGCGCGCGCCGTCGGGCCTCCTTTCCAGCGGCACGGGCTCGTAGGCGCCGGCATCGTTCAGCCGGTGGCCCAGCAGGCGCGGGCGCAGGTACTTGCCCGTGGGATCGTGCTGCCAGTACTCCGCCACGCCCAGGTTCTCGTACAGGGCGTGCTTCTCCGTCAGGTCGCGTCGGTGCGTGCCCTTCGACGCCACCTCCAGGACGAAGTCCGCGAACTTGCCCTCCTCCCACGTCTTCCAGACCGAGCGCTGCTGGTCCCGGGACGGGCCGAACGCCACGAACACGTCCGGCTGGACCCACCTTTCGTTGTCCCCCTCCAGCCAGTACATCGTCAGCTCGCTGCCGACGTACACGTCCTCGCGATGCGCGTAATGGCTCCGTAGCGGCTGCGTGCAGTCCACCTCGGCGTTCCAGTGTTCCGGGGTCATCGCCTCAACGCCCCGATCCGGATAGTCGAGCGCCCTTGCGGGCGCGTTGGCGGTTCGCTTCGCGAGCGGTTGTGCGCTGGATGTCGCCGCGGGACGGTGGAGCTTGCGGGCGCGCAGGGGCTGCGGGGCGGTGGGCATGGCGTTCTCCTTGGGCACCGGGCCGGAAGGAAAGGGGGACCTTAGCACAGCGCCGGCGGCCCGGGCGCGGGGCTGGCGGCGGGCAAAGGCTGCGGGGCGCTTGCGGCACGGAGCGGCTCGGGTGCGTTGGGTGGAGGCCACCGTGGCACGGAAATCAAGCGCGGTCTGTAGGACGGAACCGCTGAAGCTGGTAGGAGATTGACGCTGCGTGGGGTGGGGGGGCGTTCGGGGAAGCGTCAGCGGTCGGCGAGGCGGCGCTGGAGTTCTTGGATCATGCGCTCCTGGTCCGCGATGGTGCGCTCCTTGTCCTCGATGGTGCGCTCCTTGTCCTCGATGATGCGGTCCTTCTCCTCGTACGTGGCCAGGAACTTGGCGGTGGCCGGGTCGAAGAGGCGAAGGCGGCCGGCGTCGAGGCAGAGGTAGAGGGCGAGGAGCTTCGACTCGCCGCAGGGCATTCCTTCGGGGGTGGTTGCCAGCGGGAGGCGTTCGTACACGCCGCGGTCGTTCAGGCGGTGGCCCTTCAGGGGATCGATGTGCCGGCCGGTGGGGTCGTGCTGCCAGTACTCGGTGACGCCGAGGCGTTGGTAGAGGAGACGCTTTCGGGCTTCGTCCTCCCCGTGGGTGGTCTTGGACGCGACCTCCAGCACGAAGTCGGCGAGCTTGCCCTCCTCCCACGTCAGCCAGACGTCGCGCAGCGGCTCGCGGGAAGGGCCGAAGGCGACGAACACGTCGGGGGAGACGCTGATGTGCTTGTTCTCGGGAACGTAGTACATCATCAGGTTGCCGCCGACATGCACGTCGCCCCGGTGCGCGTAGCGCGCCTTCAGCGGCTGCATGACGTCCACCATGGCTTCCGCGTGGGTTTCCGATTCGGCCATCGGCTTACCGTCGGTTTCCGGATACTCGTGCGCCCGATGGGCGCATTCGTGCGCGTTGGCAGTTCGCTGCGCGAACTGCTGCGCACCGGACACCGCATCGGGCTGGCGGGGCTTGCGTGCCGGGAGCGGCTCGGGCACGGAGGGCATGGCGTTTCTCCTTGGGCGTTGGGCCGGCCGGATGCGGGGACGTTAGCACAGCGCCACCCGCGGGGCGTAGGGCTGAGAGCGGACGCTGTGTAGTGCTTGCGGCACGGAGCGGCTCGGGTACGTTCGTTGGGTGGAGCCCACCGTGGCACGCAAATCAAGCGCGGTCTGTAGGACGGAAACGTCAAGGCTTGTAGGAGATTGACGCTTTGTGAGGGGGAGCGGGCTTGGGGGGCTTTGTTCTGGGGTGGACGTGGACGCGGCTTTGGGTCGGCGGCCCCCCTCCGAGAAACCGAGGACGGTTTCTCGGAGGGGGGAGTGACAGGAAGGGCGGCCTCACCAATAGAGGGGGAGTGACGGGGTGGTGGGGCCTTGAAGGGTAGGGGGCGTTCGGGGGGTCAGCCTTGTTCGGGGTTCGGGAGGACGCGGGGTTGGGGAAGCGTCAGCGGTCGGCGAGGCGGCGCTGGAGTTCTTGGATCATGCGCTCCTTGTCCGCGATGATGCGGTCCTTCTCCTCGTACGTGGCCAGGAACTTGGCGGTGGCCGGGTCGAAGAGGCGAAGGCGGCCGGCGTCGAGGCAGAGGTAGAGGGCGAGGAGCTTCGACTCGCCGCAGGGCATTCCTTCGGGGGTGGTTGCCAGCGGGAGGCGTTCGTACACGCCGCGGTCGTTCAGGCGGTGGCCCTTCAGGGGATCGATGTGCCGGCCGGTGGGGTCGTGCTGCCAGTACTCGGTGACGCCGAGGCGTTGGTAGAGGAGACGCTTTCGGGCTTCGTCCTCCCCGTGGGTGGTCTTGGACGCGACCTCCAGCACGAAGTCGGCGAGCTTGCCCTCCTCCCACGTCAGCCAGACGTCGCGCAGCGGCTCGCGGGAAGGGCCGAAGGCGACGAACACGTCGGGGGAGACGCTGATGTGCTTGTTCTCGGGAACGTAGTACATCATCAGGTTGCCGCCGACATGCACGTCGCCCCGGTGCGCGTAGCGCGCCTTCAGCGGCTGCATGACGTCCACCATGGCTTCCGCGTGGGTTTCCGATTCGGCCATCGGCTTACCGTCGGTTTCCGGATACTCGTGCGCCCGATGGGCGCATTCGTGCGCCCGATGGGCGCATTCGTGCGCGTTGGCAGTTCGCTGCGCGAACTGCTGCGCACCGGACACCGCATCGGGCTGGCGGGGCTTGCGTGCCGGGAGCGGCTCGGGCACGGAGGGCATGGCGTTTCTCCTTGGGCGTTGGGCCGGCCGGATGCGGGGACGTTAGCACAGCGCCACCCGCGGGGCGTAGGGCTGAGAGCGGACGCTGTGTAGTGCTTGCGGCACGGAGCGGCTCGGGTACGTTCGTTGGGTGGAGCCCACCGTGGCACGCAAATCAAGCGCGGTCTGTAGGACGGAAACGTCAAGGCTTGTAGGCAATCGACGCTTTGTGAGGGGGCGAGCAGGGATGGTGAGGAGGCGCGCCTTGCAGGCGCGTGCGAGGGTGAGTCGCCCTCGCGCCCGAGGGGTCTGGCTTAGGGGTTGGTTTCGCTGAACTGTTGGTGGAGTTCGAGGTCGTTGCGGATGGCTTGGGTTAGGTCTTGACCTTCTTCGTGGTCGGCCACGACGTAGGGGATCACCAAGACGGCGAGTTCGGTGCGGTCGGTGAGGAGGTTTTGCGAGCTGAACAGGCGGCCTACCCAGGGCAGGCGGCCGATTACCGGGATGCCGCCGCGGCCGTCGTTTTGGTTGTTGGAGATCAGGCCGCCCATCAGGACGGAGCCGCCGTCTTTCAGGGTTAGCGAGGTGCTGAGCTGGCGGTTCAGGATGGTGGGGCTGCCGTCGATGCTGGTGCCGGCGCCGGGGCGGGCTTCGCTGAACTGCTGGGAGATTTCGAGATCGACGAGGCCGTTGGCCTGGACGATCGGGGTGATCTCGAGCTGCACGCCGGTCTTGCGGTAGGTGACCTGCTGCAGGACGTTGCTGCTGCCGCCCACCTGGACGCCGGTGTCGGCGATGGCGCTGATGACGGGGATTTCGTTGCCGACGTCGATGTTGGCGGAATCGCCGCTCTTCACCATCAGGCGCGGGCGCGAGCGAATGGCGACGCGGCTCTCCTCGAAGAAGAAGTTGAGCGCGGCGCGGGTTTCGCCGAGGTTGTTGTAGGCGCGCAGGGACAGGCCCTTGGCCTTGAGACCCAAGGCGCCCACGGTGCCGCCGGAGATGCCGTATTTGTCGAGCATGCCCTGGAAGGAGAACTCGAAGCCGGCGCCTTCGTCGTTGGTGAGGGTGATCTCGGCGATCAGCACCTCGATGAGGACGGAGGGGACGGGCTTGTCGAGTTCCTTGATGACATCGAGGATGGCGGCCCATTCCTTGCCGGAGCCGTGGAAGAGGAGGATGTTGCGGTTGGGGTCGGAGACGATGCGGCCGCCGGGATTGCGGCGACTGCCGTCTTGGGCGTCGAAGGCATCGCTGATGGATTCGTTCGCGGTTTGGGTGAAACCGGCGGCGTCGCCGGCCTGCAGGGCAAGCACGGCGTTCAGGGTTTCGGTGAGGCTTTCGGCGTCCGTATTGCGCACCTGGTATGTAAAGGTGGCCTCTTCGATGGCTTCCTGGCGGCGGGCGTCCAGAGTGCGCGCCCATTCCTCGACGTGCGCGAGGGCCTCGTCGTCGGCCGCGAAGACGAGAATCTTGTTGACGCCCTCGAGGGGAACGAGGGTGATCGAGCCGCCAGTGCCGCCGACGCTTGCGGCATAGCCTTCGGCGGCGAGCACGTCGCGCAGGGACGAGGCGAGTTCGCCCACCGGGGTGAAAACGGGCTCGAAGATGGCGCCGTGGCGACCGCGCAGATACGGCTGGTCGAAGACTTCGATGAGCGCGAGGGCGCGTTCGAGCATCTCGCGGCGGCCTTGCAGGATGATTGCGTTCTGGCGGGTTTCGACGCGGGCTTCGAGGTCGTCGGAATCGAAGGTCTGGCGCAGCCAGTCTTGGATGAAGTTGCCGCCGGCGACGCGCAAGGGGACGAGCTGGAAGATGGTGCGGTGGCTGGCCGGCACTTCGGGCAGCGTGGCGCCGCTGACGAGCAGCGGGATTTCGCGGCTGGCGATGTCGTCGCGGGCGACGAAGTTGAGGATGCCGTCCTCTTCCTGGATGTCGACGCCGTAGCTTTGCAGCACGCGGCGGGCGGTGGAGAAGAGCTGCGACGGCGGGATCGGTTCCATCAGCCGCAGGGTGACGAGGTCGGTCTTGCCTTGCAGGTCCGGGTCGACGGCGAAGGACATGCCGAGTTGGTGGCCGAAGACTTCGTTGATGAAGGCGACCAAGGGTATGTCGTGGAAGCTCAAGGCGATGGGATCGCCGGTGAGGCCCTGGCCCAAGCGGTCGGCGATGCCTTCGGCGACGGCTTCCTGAACGACCACGCCGGGTGGTCGGGAGACGCGGAACTCGGGGGCGATTTCCTCGGCGACTTCCGGGGCCTCAGCCTCGTCGCCCGTGTCGGCCTTGGCCGGACGGATGGGCTCCGGCAGCGGTGGCACCGTGAGCGTGGCGCAGGCGGTTAGGACGCTGGCGAGGGCCAGTGCGAGCAGGCGCAAGACAAACAGCAGTTGCGAAGCAACTGCCAACGCGCTCGCAGAGCGCGCCAGTTGCGAAGCAACTGGCGACGCGCCCGTTAGGGCGCGCATGGGCGTAGGGCGGAAGGCTCGCGCTTGGGCGCCGGGTTGTGTGGACATGGCGGCGTTGCCTTTTGTTTCGGTTCGCTTGGATGGACGGCGTTAGCGACTGGCGTTGGCGGCTGTGGGCTCGGCAGTGTCGGAAGACGAAGCGGGTTCTAGCGGCGCCGGGTGGACTGGCGGGAATAGCACTAGGACGTCTTTGGCCTCAGAGGGTTCCTCGCTGGGTGCTTCGCTGGCGGCATCGGCGGTGGCGGCGAGGGTGGCGGTGTTGGCAGCCACTTCGGTGAGGACTCGGCCGTCCGGCAGGGCGTCGCCCGGCGTGCGGCGAGTGACGGTGCCCTCGCCCTCCACCAACAAGGCCACGCGGCTGTTGGGGCTGGCGACGAGGCCCACGAGGCCCACGTTGTCGCGGTTCGGGTCTTCGCTGCCCGCCGCTCTGCCGGCAGCCTCGGCGGCGACCTGGTTGAAGGAGGCGCCCCCCCAGCGCTCGCTTTCCCGAAAGGCGGTGAGGTCTTCGCTGCCCGGGATGGTGGGGAGGGCATCGGGGTCCACCGGGCCCGTGGCTGCGGCTCGACTCGCGGAGGTGGTGTCGATGGGCCAAGCCAGCGCGATGAGCGCCACCACCGCAACAGCCCATATAAAGGTGGCAAGAGGGCGTTCGCGACCGGGTACCCCACGACGAAGCGGGGCCGAGAATGCGGCGGGGATGGCGAGTTGCGGCATGGGGCGATTCTACCAGCCTGTCGGATTTCGGACGGCGTGCGGATGGGGCCCCAAGCGGGTGAACAAGGCGGGGCTTTGCAGCGAAGGCATTCTGCCTTCCCTGCGCGCCTCTTGGCGCGCTGATCCCGACTTGCCATGAGAAAGGCGCCTCTCGGCGCCAGGGAAGGCAGAATGCCTTCCCTCCAAAGGCCTGCCCATCACAAGTCCGACAGGCTGCTAGCGTTCGGACAACATTGGCGTGTCGCCGGGCTTCGCGTGCCCGGGTTCTGTGCGAGATTTCGGAAAGTCCTGTGCGACTTCGGCTCGGCGCCGCTTTGCGTCTTTTCTTTGCGCCATCTTTGTGGCATGGATCAGGACGCTGCATGGACGAGGCTGTTCGGCCAGCCCGTTTTCTCCCGCGGCTTGTTCCGGCTGGCGATGCCGGGATTGGTGCGCTGGCTGGATTTCTCCACCTTGGAGGAGGTGTCGACGCGGTGGGCAATGGCCAAGGCGGACGATGCCCCCCGGCTGTACACGGTCGGGGGGTACACGCCACGTACAGGGGACCGGGCGTGGCGGGTGGGCTATGGCGACGACTCCGGGCGCTCGGTGCTGATGCCGACCGAGTTTCAATCCGACACCGACGCCGACATGGATTTGCGGAGCCGCGAGTACGGGCTGCTTGGCTATCAGGCGGCGAAGCGCTGGCAGCCCGACCGGGATGGGTCGGTGCGGCTCGTGCCGGTGGTGATCTACTCGGGCGGGCCGAAGTGGGCGGCTTCCTATCCCGGTTGGGCTCAGCCTCACGCCCGCGTGACGGCCACGGGCGAGCCCTGGCTCGAGGCGCGGACATCGTGCGTTTTGCTTGACGCAGACTCGTGCGGCGGCGACGATTTCGAAAGGCGAGGCAACCTCGTGGCAGCGCTCTTGCGGATGAACGTGCTCACCGAGCTCGATGCCACGGTGGAGGTGCTCACCGCCATGGCACGCTGGCTGCGACGGGCGTTGCCGCCGGAGCGCGCACGTATGGCGATCCACGAACTGGTGGATTGGTGGGCGGTTTGCTCGAAGCACGCGGTGGCGGCGGAACAGGTGGAGCGTGTTCGTGGAACGCTGGCTCAAGGAGGAAGCGACGACATGATGGCTTTGGCACGAACGGCCAGGGAGTGGCCGCGGATTTGGCGGGAAGAGGGCCGGGAAGAGGGCCGCAGGGATGGGCAGGTAGAGCTTCTGCAGGCCCACGCCGCACAGAAGTTCGGCGCCGCGACGGCGACGGCTCTTGCCGAGCGGCTTAAGCGCGTTGCAGACGCCAGTGCCTTCGTGGAAGTCAACAGGTGGATATGGGAGTGCGACGACGCCTCGGAACTGCTCGCGCGGGTCGACGGGCTGCCGCCGGTGCGGGGCTAGAGAGACCCTCGCTTCGAGTTCGGGCGTGACCTTCTTCTTGGTGCGAGCTGCGTCCGGGAACGCCCGCCGAGACCTCCTGCAGGGCGGCTTCACGCTGGTTGAGGTGATGGTGGTGCTGGCGCTGCTCGCGTTGCTGGCGGGGTTGGCGGTGCCGAATCTGTTGCGGCTCTATGAGGGGTTTGAGCGGGCGACTGAGCGCGGGCGGATTCTGGATCAGGTGGCGGGGCTCGGTGAGCGGGCAATGCTCGAGGGCGCTGGGCTCGTGCTGCTTGGGAGTGATCCGACCGACGATGGCGAGCTGCCGGGGAGATTTTCGCATTACCGGAAGCTGCGGCCGGATGTGGCGGAAGGCTGGTGGGTTGTAGTCGCTCCGCCGCTGGTGGTTCATGCCAACGGGGCTTGTCTTGGCGCGGTGGTGGAGTTGGGCGAAGGCGAACGGCACGTGGCCGCCGGAGAGGTCGTGGAGTTGCGGGCGCCGCATTGTCGGATTGGAGGCGTCCCGACACACAAACATTTCGTCCTACACGGCCGTGGGACATCTCTCACGCACGCCCGCACGTCAACACTTCGGTTTGCTCGGGTCTCGCCGGCGGGGAGTGCGTGAGAGATGTCGCACGGCCGTGTAGGACGAAATGTTTGTGTGTCGGGGGGCTTCACGCTGCTCGAGGCGGTGGTGGCGCTGGCGATCTTCTCTGCTGGCGCGATGGCGCTGTATGGACTGTTCAACACCAATCTGATCACGCTGTCGCGGGCGCACGAGACGATGGATCAGGCGCCGTATGTGGATTACGCCATCGACTATCTCTCGGCGGTGAACCCGCGCCTACGCCCCGAGGGGCAGGTGGACCTCGGCGGCTTCGACGTGACCTGGACGGCAACGCTGGTGGAGCCGGTGCGGCAGAGCCAGAACGGCAACGGCTTCATGGGCAACTTCGAGGTCGGGCTCTATGAGGTGGCATTCGAGGTTCGGGTGCTCGATCTCGGCGCCGCAGGGCTGGCGGCCAGGGCGACTTCGCTTGGCGTGTATCGAGTGCGGCTGGTGGGGTTTGAGAAGGTGCGAGGGCTGGAGGCGTCCCGACACACAAACATTTCGTCCTACACGGCCGTGGGACATCTCTCACGCACGCCCGCACGTCAACACTTCGGTTTGCTCGAGTCTCGCCGGCGGGGAGTGCGTGAGAGATGTCCCACGGCCGTGTAGGACGAAATGTTTGTGTGTCGGGTGGCTTCTCGCTAACGCACGCCCGCACGTCAACACTTCGGTTTGCTCAAGTCTCGCCGGCGGGGAGTGCGTGAGAGATGTCCCACGGCCGTGTAGGACGAAATGTTTGTGTGTCGGGTGGCTTCTCGCTCCTCGAAGTGATGGTGGTGCTGACGATCACCGCCCTCTTGTCCGCACTGGTGGCGCAGGCACTGGGGCTCTTTGGGGCGCGCTACGAGTCGCTCAGGCGGCTGGAGGCCCAGACCACGCAGCAGGCGCTGCCGCGCAACTGGTTTGCCACCACGGTGCGGGGGCTCCTGCCCTATCGGATCGAAGCGCGGCGCTTCGTCGGCGATGGGGGTGCGTTCCGGGGCTTCACCACCGAGTCGCTCGGCAGCGAGCCCGGCTTGCCGGTGGCGGCGAGTTGGCAGATCGAGCGCAATGGCGAGCGTTCGGTGGTGTCGTATCACGAGGAGGGGGGGCTCGCCTGGCAGGTGCTCGTGGTCGATGCCCCGGCGGCATTTCAATACGCCGACGCGGCGCTCGTCTGGCGCAACGCGTGGCCGGTGGAGGAGCTGCCGTTCGAGCATGTTCCGACGCTGGTGCGGTTGGTGACGATTGAGGGCAAGACGCTTTGGCTGGGGCGGCTCAGGGCGTATCCGGAGGCGATTCCGCATCCCGAGGATTTCTCGTGAAGAGGCGGGCTTTGTTCGGGGCTGGCGCCTTGTTGACGTTGTCTGGAACGGTCGGTGTGGGGGCTTTGTTTTGGCTCCGCTGCGTGCGCGCCTGGCGGCGCGCTTCGGAGGGCAGGATGCCCTCCGTCCCTCCGAGACCGTCGCTTGCAGGGGCTGTTTCGCTTGGTACTTGCCGACGGGGTTTCGCCTTAGTTGCGGTGCTTTGGGTCTTGGCGGCGCTCGGGCTGGTGGCGGTCTATGTGGACGGGTTGGTGGGGTCGCGGGTGGATCGGGCGATGGCTGCCCGGGAAGGCATCGCTCGCAAGTTGGATCGGATTGGCACGCACAACACCGTCGTCTATCTCGCGGTGGCGGGGAGGACGAACCACCGGGCGTTGGTGTTGGAGCGGCGGCAACGTTTTACGGACGACATTGCGGAGAACGAGTTCCTGCCGGCGGGAGACGGCGAGCTTTTGCTCACCGGCAAAGCCTACGCTGGGCTTGGGGACATGCACTTCTCGGTGCAGGACGAGACCGGGCTTGGGGCCCTGAACCTGCCCCATGCGCCGATGTTCGGTGCGGCGCTCGAGCATCTGGGGGTGTCGCCGCTCGGCGTGCGGCGGCTGGCAGCGCGGGTGCGCGACTACATCGACCTCGATGCCGACCTCAGCGTCAGCGGGGCGGAGATCCTAGCCTATCGCCGTCGCAACCTCCCGCCGCCGCCGAACTGGATCATGCTGGCGCCGCTCGAAATCAAGCGCGTGTTCGGTGCCGCCGAAGCCATCGCGCCCGAACAGTGGGAGCCCTTGCGGGGGCTGGTTTCCACCCGCTCGGCGGGGTACAACTTCAACACCATGCACCCCGATGTGCTCGCGGGCCTGCTACGCTTGCCGCCGGAGCAAGTGGACGCGGTGCTGAAGGCGAGGGCGACAGGCCCGATCAACCGCGCCGATCAGGTGGCGTCGCTCACGGGCCGACATCTCGACATCAGCGACGAGGACATCCTCACCGCGCCGTCGAGCTTCCTGCGCGTGGCGGTGTGGCCAAAGGGAGGCGGGGCGCGCTCGGTGGCTGGCATCCACCTTACCTTGCAGGGAGATGTGGTGCCTTGGCGCACCGGCTATTTCTACACCGAGACGCTAACGCGCGCGCAATCGAGGCAAACGGAAAGGGAGACGGAAGCGCCCGACCTGGGCGAGATCGATACCACCGCAGATGACGCTGCAAGACTTGCAACTGAAGTTCCGACGCCTGCTACGCCGCTTTTCGGCGCGACCTTCAGCGATTCAGACTGAGGCCGGCGCCGAGGCGCTGCCCATGCGCTCCTTCCAGGCGCATTGGATCGTCGGCCGCGGCCTCGCCATGTATCGCTGCCAGGACTTCAGCCGCGTGCCGCGCACGAGAAGGCAGGCGGCGGTGGCGTTGCAGGTTGGCGTATGGAGCCCGTTTGCCGACACCGGCTGGCGCTGCGTGTGGGCCGGCGGCAACGCCATGGTGTGGTTCTGGGACGCGGCCGACGTGAAGGTGCACGGAGAACTTCTCGACAAGGCCGCGCTCGAACGGCCGGCCACGGTGAGCCAAGTGCCGGAGCCGCTCTTTCTGCCGCGCGGGCAGGACGGTGCGCGCCTCGTGAAATGCCACGATGGCTACGACCTGCAGTTCTGGCGGGACGGGGTGCTGCTCGACTCGCTTTGGACTCGGCAGGAACCCGACGAACGCCGCATCGCGTGGTTCCTCGAGCGGATTGGCGAGACGGCGGACGAGGCGCTTCTGGTCGAGGCCGAGATGGCGCCGGAACCTTGGTCGCGCAGCGAGTCGCCGGTGGAGTGGCTGCGGGCGCGGGAGACGGCCATCGGCGTCACCTGCCTTGCCGTGCTGGCGCTGGCCGGTGTTTGGCAGGAGGCGCGCTATTGGAAGATGCGCCTCGCCACCGGCGGCGCGGCGGCGGACTTGACCCTCGTCGAGACCGACGTGCTGCCGCAGCTCTCGGCGCGGGGGGATTTCGTCAACCTAAGGCGGCGCAACGAGACCCTGGTGGAGCTCTTCGGCCAGCCATCGCAGGCGCGGCTGATGGGGGTGGTGGACGAGATTCTGCCGAGCGACACGGCGGTGTTCCGCGAGTGGCGCTTCGCCGAGGGAGAACTGGCGGTGGTGCTGGTGGAGGAAGCCGAGGAGGCGGTGGATCGGGTGGCTTTTGTGCGGGCGCTGGAGGCGCATCCCTGGCTCAGCGGAGTGCGGGCGGAGCAGGGCCGCCGACAGGGCGAGGTGCGCTTTCGCATGGAGGTCGCGCCGCGATGAAGGCGCGTTTCGAGGCGCTTGTGGCACGAGTTCGGGAAGAGCTTGAGAAGAGCACGGTGGTGCGGCTGGGCGCTTGGGGCATTGCCGGGGTCATGCTGCTGTGGTTTGCCTTGACGCGCGGGGACGCGGTGGCGCTCGCGCACGCCGACTATGTGTCGGAGGCTCGGCGCCTCAACACGGCTACCGGCGCCTTGGACGACGGCGATTGGGCGTCGCGGCTGGAACGGGAGCGGGCTTTGGGTGCCGAGCTCGACGGGATGCTGTGGCAGGCAGACTTCGAGGGACACGCCCAGGCGGAACTCGAGGAGGCGCTGACGAGCATCTTCGAGCCGCTCGATTTGGGGAGGCGGCGGATTCGGATGGGGGTGAGCCAGCCGGCGCCGGACTTGCCCGGCGTGTGGCAGGTGCAGGCGCAGGTGAACGCCGAGTATCGCAGCGGGGCGGAACTCGCGGCCTTGCACGCGGTGGCGACGTATCCGCGCCGGCTAGCGGTGGAGCGGTTTGTGATCACGACCAACCCGCGCCGGATTGACGTGATCGTTTCGGCGTACTTCACGGGGTTTGGTGGGGACGGGGCGTAAAAGGATGCGCGCCTTGCGGCGCGTGGGAGGGCGAGACGCCCTCCCCCCGTAGGGGCGACCCTTGTGGTCGTCCGTCGTGCCAAGCTGACGCGGTTCGTTACGCCTCGGGACGAGGAATCCGTAGGGGCGACCCTTGTGGTCGCCCGCGTCGGCCAAAGCCGACGCCGTACGTCACACAGATACGGGCGACCACATGGGTCGCCCCTACGAGCCTTTGAGGACCTTGGTGACGTCGGCGGCGAAGTCGGGGAGGAGGGCGGAGGTTGCAGTGTCGCCGGGGTGGAACTCGCCGTGTTCGGTGTAGGTGTCGCCGGCAAGGGTCAGGACGGTGATTGCGGCGGCCTGGGGGTCGACGATCCAGTACTCGGGGATGCCGGCTTCGGCGTAGTCGGCGCGTTTGGTGATGTAGTCGCGGTCGGGGTCGTCAGGGCTGACTACCTCGACCACGAGGTCGGCACCGGTCCAGTAGCGGTCGCTGCGGCGTTCGTCCTTTGCGTCCTGGAGGAGCAGCAGGTCCGGCTCGCGGAACTTCCCGGGGCGGATGTGCAGGCGTAGCACCGAAAACCGAACGATGCCGCCATGCGGAAGAATGTATGCGCGAAAGAGGTCGTTGAGGTATGTGAGGGCACCTTGATGCGTGTCAGTTGGCATCGGCAGTTTCTCAATGCAGCCGTCAGTGAACTCGATGAACCGATTGCAGGAATCGGTCAGCCACAGGTAATCCTTCTCGCTCCAGCATCCTTGCGGGGGGCGGAGGTCGAGAAGAATGGCGTCAGCTTGCTCCTGAGTTGTTGCAGATGCGTCCATGCCGGCATTTTCCATCACCGTATTTCCGGCGGCAAGCACACCCGAATCGTCGCTTTACGATGTTGCCGGTTGGCCCTGTTCCGGGACATAGCCGATGTCGGCGTTGTTGCTCCCGTAGCGGCGTTTGCCGGGGCCGGAGTTGGGGCTATGAACCTTCGAGGACCTTGGTGACGTCGGCGGTGAAGTCGGGGAGGAGGGCCGAGGTTGCAGTGTCGCCGGGGTGGAACTCGCCGTGTTCGGTGTAGGTGTCGCCGGCGAGGGTCAGGACGGTGATTGCGGCGGCCTGGGGGTCGACGATCCAGTACTCGGGGATGCCGGCTTCGGCGTAGTCGGCGCGTTTGGTGATGTAGTCGCGGTCGGGGTCGTCGGGGCTGACTACTTCGACTACCAGGTCGGCGCCGGACCAGTAGCGGTTGTCGCGGCGCTCGTCAGCTTCGTTCAGGAGGAGAAGCACATCCGGCTCGCGGAACCTTGCTGTTCCAACTCGGACTCGGTGTGGCGCAACCGATATCACTCCGTTGCGTGGAGGCACGACTGCATCCAAGAGGCGGAACAGGCGCAATAGCACCATCTGGTGTTCGTCGGTGGGCATCGGTAGTTCTTCAATACGTCCATCCGCGAACTCCACCAACCGAGAGCAATGATCCGTGAGCCATAGGTAGCCGGCCACGTTCCAGCATCCTTGCGGGGGGCGAAACTCAAGCAGTAGGGCGTCGGCCTCGTCTTGGGTGGTTGTGCAGGTGCTCATGGAGGAATTGTCGCATGCCTGGATGGGATGCAGGTTACGAGGCGGCGCCACCGCCCTGTTCCGGGACATAGCCGATGTCTGCGTTGTCGCCCTCGCCGCCTTCGGCTTGGTCGGCGCCCAGGGAGTAGAGGACGAAGCCTTGCAGGTTCTCGACCGGGCTCTCGTAGCGGTAGGGGGTGCGCCAGGGGTCGGCGGGGAGTTCGTCGTCGAGGTAAGGCCCACGCCAGTAGTCAGCGACTTCCGGGGGAGGCGACATGAGGGCGGCCAGGCCCTCGGTGGTGGTGGGGTAGCGGCCCACGTCGAGGCGGAATGCCTGCAGGCCGGAACGGAGGCTCTTCACCTGCACCTCGGCGGCGCGGACATTGGCCTGGTCCACTTGGCCCATGATCCGCGGGGCGACGAGGCCGGCGATGAGCACGAGGATGACCAGCACGACCATGACCTCGATCAAGGTGAACCCGGCCCACAGAGAGCGGCTTCGGCCGGGCCGAAATGTCGCCGGGAAAGCGAAGGAGGGTTGGTGAAACGTCTGCATGTTCAGCCCGCACCGTGGGTGGCATCGCTGGCGGTAGTTTAGCGCCGTGTGGCGGGGCGTAGGCCGGCTTGTTGGCGTTGTTCGGGGCTGGCGCTTTGTTGGCGTTGTCGGGGACGCGGGTGGCGGTGGTCTTGATCGACTCCGCTGCGTGCGCGCCTTCGGCACGCTTGGAGGGCGGGACGCCCTCCGTCCAGAGAGGCCCTCGCACGGCAGGGGCTGGTTTTGCTGGTGGCGTTGTTCGGGGGTGGCGCTTTGTCTGGCGTTGTCGGGGACGCGGGTGGCGGCGGCCTTGTCCGGCTCCGCTGCGTGCGCGCCTTCGGCACGCTTGGAGGGCGGGACGCCCTCCGTCCAGAGAGGCCCTCGCACGGCAGGGGCTGGTTTTGCTGGTGGCGTTGTTCGGGGGTGGCGCTTTGTCTGGCGTTGTCGGGGACGCGGGTGGCGGCGGCCTTGTCCGGCTCCGCTGCGTGCGCGCCTTCGGCACGCTTGGAGGGCGGGACGCCCTCCGTCCAGAGAGGGCCTCGCATGGCTGGGGATGGTTTGCTGGCGTTGTTCGGGGCTGGCGCTTTGTTTGGCGTTGTCGGGGACGCGGGTGGCGGTGGTCTTGGCCGGTGCCGCTGCGTGCGCGCCTTCGGCACGCTTGGAGGGCGGGACGCCCTCCGTCCAGAGAGGGCCTCGCGTAGCAGGGGCTGGTTTGCTGGCGTTGTTCGGGGCTGGCGCTTTGTTGGCGTTGTCGGGGACGCGGGTGGCGGTGGCCTTGGCCGGTGCCGCTGCGTGCGCGCCTTCGGCACGCTTGGAGGGCGGGACGCCCTCCGTCCAGAGAGGGCCTCGCATGGCTGGGGATGGTTTGCTGGCGTTGTTCGGGGCTGGCGGCTAGAGGGCCACTTCGTTGACGCTGGTGATGGCCAGCATGATGCCGATCATCACGAGGCCCAGGAAACCGCCGATGAAGATGATGGCGAGCGGTTCGATCAGGGCCAGCACGCGCTTCATTCGGCGGGCGCTGTTTTCTTCGTAAAGGCGGGCCAAGGCTCTGGCCATCTCCGCTAGCTGGCCGGATTGTTCGCCGACGCGGAGGAGGTTGTAGCCGGTGGGGGTCAGGGCGGCGCGACTCTCGAGCGCCTCGGAGAGGGCGACGCCGCCGCGCACGTCGCCGGCCACTTGGGTCAGCATGGTGCGGCGGCGGCTGATGCGGACGCCGCGACCGGCGAGGTCGAGGGCGTCCATGAGTTCCACGCGGCTGCCGAGCATGGCGCCCATCACGGCGGCCCACTTGGCGGTGTCGAGTTCGGTGTACCACTGCCCGAGCACCGGAGCGCTGGCGAGGATGTCCACGACCCGCTGACGGGCGGCCCGGCGTTGCAGGACGATCGCGGCCGCAACAACGCCGGCGACGAGCGCGAGGCCGAGCCAGGCGCCGTTGTCGTTCATCCACAGGCCCGTGGAGAGCACGACATTGGCCAAGAGCGGAAGGTCGGGGTGGTCGTTCAGGATGTCCGCAAACTGCGGCACCACGAACATGAACACGACCAAGATGGCGGCGGTGCCGCCGGCGACGAGGATCGCGGGATAGGTGAGCGCGCCGCGCATGTCGGAGGCGACGCGTTCGTCGTAGTCCATCTGCTGCACGGCCTCGCGCAGGGATTCGGCCAGCGTGCCGCTGAGTTCGCCAGCCTCGACGAGGTGGAAGACGTAGTCTGGCAGGTTCAGGTCGCTCGCCCGCAAGGCGCCAAGGAAGTTCTGACCGCGCAGCAGTTCGCGACCGATGGCCTCGAAGCCGGCAACGAGCTGCGGATGGTAGCTGCCGCGGCCCTGGGCCGTCACGGCGTCGCTCAGGGAGACTCCGGATTCGAGCAGAGTGGCGAGTTCGCCGAAGGCGACGACCAAGTCGCGGGCGCGCAGGCGGCGACGGATGGTGAAGCTGCCGGCGGTGGACTTGGCCTCCGCGACTTCCATGACGGTGTGGCCGTCGGCGACCAGGGTTCGGGCCAGTTCCTCGGGCGAGGCGGCGTCGGCCTCGCCGTTGACGGTCTGGCCGTCGGGGGCGATGGACTTGTAGGTAAGCGTTGGCATGTCACGGTGGATTATCCATCAAGCCGGAGCTTGCGCCCCATAGGCACGCTTCGAGGGCGAGACGCTCTCGCTCCACCGGCCCGACCCCGCGCGCGACTGTGCGACATTATCCCTTGGTGTGTGGGACGAAATGTTTGTGTGTCGGGAACGCTCGACTGTGTGGGACGAAATGTTTGTGTGTCGGGAACGCTCAGGGACGGCTTCGCTCAGACCGCCCTCATTCATCCACCAGCGAGAGTCGGGTTACCTCTTCTGCGGTGGTGACGCCGCGGGAGGCCTTGATTAGGCCGTCTTGGGCCAGGGTGCGACAGCCGTTGGCTCGGGCGTGGCGCTTGAGATCGTTCAGGGTGGCGCCGGCGACGATCATGTCGCGCAGTTCCGCCGACATGGGGGCGAGTTCGTAGATGCCGGTGCGGCCCCGGAAGCCGGTGTGCTGGCAGTGGTCGCAGCCTGGCGCATGCACCCATTCGCTGCCGACGAGATCGGCGGGGAGCGCGGCAAGTTGGTCGTCGAGATGCGACGGTGCCGGCACCGGCTCCGCGCAGTGCTTGCACGCCCGGCGCACCAGGCGCTGTGCCTGCACGCCGCGCACCGGGGCCGCGACCAGGAACGGCTCCACGCCCATGTCGATCAGGCGCGTGAAGCTGGCGATGGCATCGTTGGTGTGGACGGTGGAGAGCACGACGTGGCCGGTGAGGGCGGAGCGGATGGCGATTTCGGCGGTTTCGAGGTCGCGAATCTCGCCAATCATGATGACGTCCGGGTCGTGGCGCAGGATGGCGCGCAGGGCCCTTGCGAACGTGTAGCCAATCTCGGCGTGGGTTTGGATCTGGATGATGCCCGGCATCTGGTACTCCACCGGGTCTTCGACGGTGATGATCTTCTTCACGCCGTCGTCCGCCTCCTGCAAGGCGGCGGCGAGGGTGGTGGACTTGCCGGAACCGGTGGGGCCGGTGACCAGGACAATGCCGTTGGTGGCCTGGAACCAGCTTCGGAACATGGCGAGGTGGTCCGCTTCCATGCCGAGGTTGCCAAGGATGAGTTCCTCGCGTTCCTTGGCGAGCATCCTGAGCACGATGGACTCGCCCAGGGCACAGGGCACGGTGGAGACGCGGATGTCCATCTCGCGCCCGGAGATGCGGCGGCTGATGCGGCCGTCCTGGGGCAGGCGTCGCTCGGCGATGTCGATGCCGGCGATGAGCTTGATGCGCGAGGCTACCGCCGCGAAGCGATCGAGCGGTTGGGTGAGGCGAGTGTGCAGCACGCCGTCCACCCGCATGCGCACGACGAAGCTCTCTTCGGCAGGCTCGACGTGGATGTCGGAGGCGTCGATGTCCACCGCCTGGGCGAGCAGGTTGTTGACGAGCTCGATGATGGGCGCCTCTTCGGCCATCTCCCGAAGCTGGCGCGCCACGTCGCCGCTGAAGAGCCCCTCCATCGCCCGTTCCTTGCGCACGGCTTCGACGAGGCGGTCGATGTGGTGGTTGGCGGCGACGTGAAAGGCCACCGCCTCGGTCGGGTAGAAGTGGGTGAGCACTTCCATCAGGGCACGGTCGCTTAAGTCCCGGGCCAGGCAGCAGAGGGGGCCGGTGGGTTCGCCGTCGCCGTCTTCGCCCTCGGTTTCGGTGGCCTCGTCCTCGCCGCCACGCCACATCAGCACGGCGTGGTCCAGGAACCAGTCGAGCTTGATGGGGGATGCGTCCATGAAGCGATAGAGGCTGAGGGGTTCCGGCAGGTCTTCGGCATCGCGCACCCAGGTTGCGCCAAGCTGGTCGGCGACGACGCCCAGCAGGGCATCTTCCGACAGCGCGCCGGTGCGCACGAGGAGGGGGCCAAGGCGGCCGCCAACGGTGCGTTGGATTTCAAGCGCCCGCGCGACATCCTGCTCGGTGACATGGCCGGCCTGGGCAAGCATCTCGCCGAGACGCCGCTCGGAAACGGACCATGCAGGCTGTTCGATCAACTTTGGCGTTCCGCAGATTCGGGTCAACGGCCATCATACGGCCAAGACGGGTGAGCGCGCAGGGCTTGCATCTGCTATCTTACGCTTGTCTTACCTAAGGCTGCGGAGTTGGCAATGACCGCAAACCGCCCGCTTACCACGACCGTGTCCACGAAGGGTCAGGTGATCTTGCCCAAGTTGCTGCGCGACAGCCTGCAATGGGAACCGGGCACGCGCTTGTTGGTGGATGACACCCCGCAGGGCGTCCTGCTGAGCCGCGCCCCGACTTTCGAGACGACCCATCCCGAGGATGTGTTCGGTTGCCTGCGTTACACCGGCACGCCCAAGACGGAGGCTGACTTCGCCGCCGGTGTGCTCGCTGAGGCACGCCGACGCCATGCTGGCTCTTGATACCAACGTGGTCGTCCGCTACCTGACGGGGGACGACCCCGAACAAGCTGCCAAGGCTCGGTCGATCATCGACGAAAACCATGTCTTCGTCGCCACAACCGTCTTGCTCGAGACCGAGTGGGTGCTCCGTAGCGTGTATGGATTCGGTGCGAGTCAGGTCTTGGACGGCCTACGTTCCTTCGCTGGATTGCCGAACGTCGCAGTCGAGGATGCAGGACGGCTTGATGCAGCGCTAAACCTCGCCGCCGTCAACTTGGACTTCGCCGACGCGCTCCATCTGGCTGCGGCGGACTCGTGCGACGCACTGGTCACCTTTGATGCCGATTTCGCTCGACTCGCATCGCACGCTGCGGTTCCGGTCCGTACACCTTGACACTGGTCGAAGCCCCCTTCGGAGCAGAGTTCGGTGCCTTTACATCGCCCGCACGTAGCGAAGCGTGTCGTCCAAGGCGCGCTCGAGGCTCGAGAAGAGTTCGTCCACCTCGTTCTCGCTGATGACGAGGGGTGGGCAGAGGGCCAGCACATCGCCCAAGGCGCGGGTCACCAGGCCGTGTTCCAAGGCGCGGGTCATGCAGTGGGCACCGACCCCGGCAGAGGCTTCGAAGGGCTTGGCGGTGGCCCTGTCGGCCACCAGTTCCACGGCGCCGATGAGGCCGACGCCGCGGGTGTCGCCTACCAAGGGGTGGTCGGCCAGGGCGTTGAGTCGGGCCTGGAAGGACTCGCCCACCTTGGCGGCATGGGCGAAGATCTCGCGTTCCTCCATGATTTCGAGGTTGCGCAAGGCCACGGCGGCGCACACCGGGTGGCCGGAATAGGTGAAGCCGTGGGCGAAGTTGCCGACCTCCGGACTCGCGTCCACCATGGCCTCGTAGATGAACTCGGGAATGATGACGCCGCTCAAGGGCAGGTAGGCCGACGAGACCGCCTTGGCGATGGTCATGGTGGTCGGACGGATACCCACGGCCTCCGCTCCGAACGCCTTGCCGGTGCGGCCGAAGCCGCAGATGACCTCGTCGTCGATGAAGAAGATGCCGTGCCGGTCCAGCACGGCCTGGATCTTCGGGTAGTAGTCGGCTGGCGGCACGATCACCCC
This sequence comes from Pseudomonadales bacterium, assembly GCA_965116935.1. Lineage (GTDB taxonomy): Bacteria > Pseudomonadota > Gammaproteobacteria > Pseudomonadales > Azotimanducaceae > VXYL01. The sequence goes on from OZ220737.1 coordinate 362,622, forward strand.
GCCAACGCCCATCACCGGCTCGGCGATGAAGGCGGCGACGGTGTCGGGGCCCTCGCTCTCGATCAGCGCTTCGAGGGAATCCGCCATGCGGGTGGCGAACTCTTCCTCGGACTCCCCGTCTTGCCGCTCGCGGTAGTAGTGCGGAAAGTCGGTGTGCAGTACGTTCGGCAGCGGCAGGTCGAACTGGGCGTGAAACGGCGGCAGGCCCGTGAGGCTGCCGCTCGCCACGGTGACGCCGTGGTAGCCGCCGCGCCGAGCGATGATCTTCTTGCGTTCCGGCTTGCCGATGAGGTTGTGGTAGTACCACATCAGCTTCACCTGGGTGTCGTTGGCGTCCGAGCCCGAGAGGCCAAAGAACACCCGCCCCGACTCGATCGGCACCATCGACTTGATCTTCTCCGCCAAGAGCACGCTCGGCTCGTTCGTGCGGGCGGCGAAGAGCTGCGAATAGGCGAGCTTCTTCATCTGCTCCTCGGCGACGCGAGCGAGTTCCTCCTCGCCGTAGCCAAGCGCCGTGCACCAGAGGCCCGCCATGCCTTCGAGATACTGCTTGCCCTTGTTGTCCCACACGTACACGCCCTTGGCGTGGGTCTGCACCAGCGGCCCCTCGCGGTGCAGTTGCCCGAGATTCGTGGCGGGGTGCAGAAGATGCGCGAGATCGCGGGCCTCGATGGAGTCCGGCGCGAATTCGTTGTGCAGTGCTTGGCTCACGGTGCTTCCTTTGATGGGAGTGGGCGCGCCCCGAGGGGCGCATCGGCAGTTCGCTGCGCGAACTCCGGGCGCAACGCCGGTTTCGGTGGCGAAACCGCGTATTTTGCCGCAAAGGGAAGCCTAGCAGCCTTTCGGGCTTCGGACGGCGCAAGCCGGACAGGGCGACGCATGCGTCGCCCCTACAGGAAGGTGTCGGTCATGTCCCGGGCCGTAGGGGCGACGCATGCGTCGCCCTTCTTCGGACGGCCTTCCCCATGCGCTGGCGAACTGCCGACGCGCCCTTCAGGGCGCGCTAGGGGGCGGGCTTGGCGCCCTGTCCATCCTAAGGCAGCCCGGAGGTAGCGGCGCTCGACGCGGGGACCGACTCGGACCAGAAGTTCATAGGGGATGGTGCTCGCGAGGGTGGCGGCTTCGTCCAGGGAGATGTTGCGGCCGAAGATTTCGACACGATCGCCGGGGTGGAGAGTGTCGGCGACAGCGGTGGCGTCGATGGTGAGGGTGTCCATGGAGATGCGGCCCAGGATGGGGAGGCGGTGACCGTCGCAGAAGACGCTGCCGCGGCCCCCGAGTGTGCGGGGGATGCCGTCGGCGTAGCCAGCCGCGATCACGCCCAGGGTAGTGGCTTGTGGAAGCATGTGGGTGGCACCGTAGCCGATGGTTTCGCCCTTTGTGGCGCGGCTTGTGGAGAGGATTGGGGCGTCCAGGGTTGCCACCGGGGTTACCGGGCTTGGCTGATCTGTCAGCGGGTTGCCACCGTAGAGGCCGATGCCGAGGCGGGCGATGTCGCGGCCTCGGCTGGCGGCGGCGAGGTTGCCGGTGCAGGCGGCGGCGGAGTTGGCGAAGCTCGTGGGGATGCCTTGGAACATCTCGGCGATGCGTTCGCAGCGCGTCCGCTGGATGGCGTTGAGGGGATGGTCCGGGGTGTCGGCGCAGGCCAGGTGCGACATGACCAGGGCGATTTCGAAGCCTTGGAACGTCGTTCGGTCAACGGACTCGAATGGGAAGCCGAGGCGGTTCATGCCGGTATCGATGTGGATGGCGGCCGGGTGCTGGCGGTGGGGTTGCCAGAGCTCGAGTTGGTGGTGGTCGTTTAGGCTGGGGATGAGACCGGCGCTTGTCATTCTGGAGGCGGCAGCCGGGTCGGTGGGGCCAGACAGGACGTGGATCTCGCAAGAGGTGGCGTCAGGAAGAATGTCGCGTAGAGCCTTGCCTTCCGGCAGCGTGGCGACGAAGAAGCGGCGGCAGCCGAGGGAGGCGAGGGCGCGGGCGACGGGTTCGACGCCGAGCCCGTAGGCGTTGGCCTTTACGACGGCACCGGATTCCGCGCAACCGGCGCGGCCAGCGGCGGCTTGGAGGTTGCGCCAGTTGGTCGCCAGGGCGTCCAGGTCGACGATTAGGCGTGGGGATGACATGGGTTGCGACCCGTTGTGTCAGCCCGGAAACGCGCCTAGCGGCGCGTTGGGAGGGCAAGATGCCCTCCCCCCAAGGGAAGGGCCTCGCGCCGGCGGAGGGGTCTTCGAGGGGGAGGCATTCTGCCTTCCCTGGCACCGACAGGCGCCCTTGTCGGCGAGCCCGTTGTCAACGCACGCCACGGCACACCGAGGAATGCAGAGCGCCTTCTCCGCGAAGGTCCGTCCACGCCCAACGTCTGCCACGTGCCGTCGAAGGGGTCGTCACCCGCCGACGGGGCGGTGATCGTGGCCGGGGCCGGGGGTTATGTGGAGGAGAGTCGTGGGTTCCAGCATCTCCAGGCGGTGCCATTCGCCTTTGGGGACTATGCAGGCTTCGCCGGTGGCCAGGGGGAGCGGTTCGGGGTCGGAGTCGCAGATTACGTGGACCCGGCCGGAGATGACATAGAGGAGTTCGTCACCGTCTGGGTGCATTTCGCCGCCGTGGGGCGGCGCCTGGGTCATGTGGACGATGCCGGCGGTTAGGCCGTCGATGCGTTCCGGTGGGCCGGGCTTGTGCTCCGCTGGCTGGATCGAGCGGTCGGGTGGGAAGTGGAAGGCAAAGCGGCTCGGGTCGACTGCTCTGATTTTGGGCATTGTTGCGGCTCCGGGTCCTGCTAGGGCGTGTTCACACTATGCGCTCACACAATCCATTGGACGGCGTGGCCTCGTTCTCGATCGGTTGCGCTGGGACTTTGGTAACTGTCGCCGGTTGATTCAAGGTAGTTTTCGGTGACCAGAACGCTAGTGTGAACACGCCCTAAGCGAGTTTCGAGTCGTCGCCCGGCGTCGGCGCCGCCCGAGTGGCGCCGGCGGCCAGGAGCGCTTCCATCGCCGCTTCGTCGAAGCCGACTTCCGCGAGGATTTCCCGGGTGGCGGAGGCGAACGCCGGCGCCGGTTCGCGGGAGCGGAAGCCGCCGCCGTCCATGCGCACCGGGGGCGAGAGCACCGTCATGTCGCCGGCAGTGGGATGCTCTAGGGTGTGGAACATCTCGTTGGCGCGGGCGTGTTCGTCGTCGAAGAGTTCCACCGGGAACTTCACCGTCGAGACCGGCACGCCGGCCTCTTGCAGCACCGCTAGCCATTCGGCGCTCGGGCGACTCTGGAAGATGACCTCCGCACGCTGCATGAGCGCGAGATAGTGCTCCGTCTTGCCTTCGTTGTCCGGGGCGTCCATTTCCGGGTCTTCGAGGCCGAGCGCTTCGAGGAACCGAACGCGCAGGGAGCGGCTGCCGCAGGCGATGGCAACCGGGGCATCGGCGGTGGCGTAGGTGCGGAAATACACCTTCATCAGCGGCATCGCCCGGCCCGCCGACATGCCCGATGCCTGCTCGGCGAAGCTCGCGCCTTCGCGGCGTTGGTTCGCGAGGTGTTCCAAGGTTCGCTCGTGCACCGGGCCGTCCACGGCTTCCGAGCGGATGAGTTGGTTGTTGGCGAGCGTCATCGCCGCCTGCATGAGGGAGGTGTCGACCACGCCGCCACGACCGGTGCGTTCGCGCCGGAGCAGCGCCGAGGAGATGCCGAAGGCCAGCGACATGGCGCACATGTAGTCGGCGCTCACGGGGTCGCCCGGGGCCGGCAGGTCCCCGGCCATGCGGCCGTTCGCCGCCATCAGGCCGCTGCGCGCCTGCACGACGATGTCCATGCCGGCGAAGCCGGCATCCGGGCCACGCTTGCCGAAGGCGGTGACGGAGCCGACGATCAGGCGCGGATGCCGGTTCACGAGCTCCTCGGCGCCAAGCCCAATCCGCTCCGCGAGGCCAGGGCGGAAGTTCATGAGCGCGACGTCGGCGTCCTGCAGCAGCGCGCTGATGACGGTGGCCGCATCGGGATGCCGAAGGTTCAGCGGCAGCGAACGCTTGCCCCGGTTGCGGGAAATGAACGTGCGCGTCTCCATGGGCGCGAGCGGGCGCAGGATGCGGGTGGGGTCGCCATCGAGCGACTCGATCTTGATGACGTCCGCTCCGCCCTCCGCAAGCAACTGGGCGCAGAACGGCACCGCGACGAACTGGCCGAACTCGATGACGCGAACGCCGTGGAACGGTTGCTGGTCTGCTGGCGTGGGGTTCATCGCGGGGAACATAGCATTGTTGGCGGGCGCAGCGCCGAGATCGCCGTCATTGGGCGGTGTCCCACTTTCACTGATGCAGCAGCTTTGGGCCGTCCTCTGGAGGGAGGACGTCCCGCCCTCGCACGCGCCGCAAGGCGCGCAGCACACTCGCTGCACCAACAAGACGGACGCCCTTGCGGGCGCGACGGAGGGCGGGACCCCTTCCCTCCCGAGGAACGTGCCGCACGCGGTCCTCAGTTGCCAGCAGTATCCGCGGTGGCGGGAACGTCAAAGTGAGACACTACCCGTCAGAGGGCGAGGTGGACGGTCAAGCCGACTCGGTCGCGGTGGCTGAACTCGCCGTAGAAGGCGTCTTGACGGCCTTCAAAGAAATCGGCGAAGGCGGTTAGCGAAAGAGCCTTGCCGGCCCGCCACGTCAAGCGCGGGCGGATCAGGGCACCTTGGCCGGAGAGGCCGTGGTGGGTGGTGAGGCTGGCGGCGAGGTCGGTGCCGGGGAAGGCCCGCTCGGCGTGCAGAACGGCGGTCATCTCGGTTTCGTCGCGCGCCATGCCCGGGACGTGGTCCAGCGCGGAGGTCTGGAAGAACTGCACGTCGACTCGCGTGTCGGCGAAGGCCGTCCAACCGACGCCGACCACCGAGGCGAACTCAGGGCTCGGGTGGATGTCGTCCACGCCGTGGAAGTAGCGGCGGTCGCTCAGGGTGGCTTCCACGTGCAAGGAGTAATCGCCGTAGGTCTTGGCGGCGCTGGCGCCGAGGGTGGTCATGCGCGGTTCGAACGCGCGTCTGCCGGTTTCGTCGAGACGCCACACGGGCCAATCGTCGCGGTGGCGCAGGGCGTTGAAGGTGAGCCCCCAGCCATCCTTGGCGAAGGAGTAGCGCAATCCCGGTTCGACGTCGCGATAGCGGGAGCGGCCAGGCGCCTTCGGGCGATCGGCGTAGAGCGCTTGCGCGAAGACGCCTCCGGTGCGCGGCAGGCGGTGGCCTTCCCGCTCCAGCACCAGCAGCGCCTGCAACGTGCCCTGCCCCACCTGCCGCTCGGCGTTCAGCATCCACAGCGGCGTGCGGGCGCGCTCGAAGCTCGAGAGCAGGAACTCGCGATAGCTCTCGGGATTGACGATGTCGAGCACCTTGAGCCCTCTGGTCTTGCCCCAGATGACCGTCTGACGGCCGATGCGCAAGCGCCAGTCGTCGCGGCGGATGTCGGCCCAGGCCTGACGCAATTCGGCTTCGGCGTAGGCATCGAGATGGTGGCGCACGGCGGACGGCGAGGCAGGCTTGCCCGGAATGAGCGCATCCGATCCTTCGCGGCGGATGCGGGTGGTGACGTGGAAGCCGGTTAGCCCCAGGGCCTTGGGGGCTCCGAAGCTGGCGCGGATGCCGGCGATTACGGACAGCTCCTCTTTTTGCTTGGAGGGGGCAGCGCTCGTATTGCCGAAGACGGTGGTGGCGCGGATGTCGGATTGGAAGGAGAGCGGATTGGGCGGCGGATTGGGAGGGACGTGCGGGGCGACAACACGCGCGCCGGCCCGCTGCTGTTGGGTGGGCGTGGAGGAAGTCGCGCCTGGCGGCGCGTGGGAGGGCGAGACGCCCTCACTCACAAGCGAGTGCCGCGCGTCGTCCCCGCCGAGCGTGGCGTTGATCCCCTCACCGCCAGGTTTCGATGCGTCGTTGGCGCCTTCCCCCGCAAGCTTCCAAGCGTCGGTGTAGCCGGCCTCCTGTAGACGTCGAACAGCCTTGACGGCCTCGGCATTTGATGACCACGGGCCCAGGGCGACTCGATGCATCGGGCCGGTCGGTGTGGTTGCGACGAGGACGGCGGGGGACATCGAGGACTTGCGCGCCACTTCTTGGGCTCGGGATTGCGCGGCGGATTGGTTGAGGAAGCTGCCGACGATGGCCCAGTACGGGCCGTCCTGCGCTGCGTCCCCTGCGGCGTCCTGCGCCTTGGCCGCACACGAGAGGACCGCGAGGGCCGCCGCGAACAAGGCGATCCTCGTCCGCGTAGTGCTGATTGCGATTGCCCCCCGCGCCTGGCGGCGCGTGGGAGGGCGAGACGCCGTCCCCCCAAAGGAGCGGTTTGGGCCGCGCCAACGTGCGTTCACTGACGGGGCTTGCCTTGCTTCACCAGGTCGCGGGGCGGGAGGGGGCGGGTGAACAGGAACGCAGCTACCGCCGAGAGGATGACCACCTGCAAGGCGAGCACCCAGAGCGGCACCCCCAGCGCCACCGAGATGGCCAGAACCGTGACCATGGCAATCCCCGCTGCCATCTTGCCGCGACGGGATATGGCGTGGTGGTTGCGCCAGTCGGACAGCATGGGGCCGAAGGTGCGATGGTTCACCAGCCAGTCGTGCAGGCGGTCGGAGCCGCGGGAGAAGCAGAACGCCGCAAGGATCAGGAACACCGTGGTGGGCATCAGCGGCACCACCACGCCCACCATGCCGGCGCCCAAGGCGAGCCAGCCTCCTGCGAGCCAGAGCGCGCGTGCCAAAGCGCCGGGCTGGCGCTCGGGGCCTCGGTCTTGCCGCGTTGCTGGCTTTGACTCGCTCAAGAGCCTTCAGCCGGCACGGGCCTTACGGTAGCCGGTGAGCTTGTAGGTGACTACGGCCATCGCCACTTCTTCGCCGGCGGCGTTCGTTACCGATACATCCCCCGTGCAAAGCGTGCCGCCGCGACGACGCACGGTGGCGGCGGCCGTGAGGTCCGTCGCCACGGCCAGATTCAGGAAGTTGACGGTGAAGCCCACGGTGGCGCCCCGAGAGTCGAGAGTCACGTCGGGTGACGACCAGAACGCGGCGGTTGCGGCGATGTCGATCAGGGCACTGATGGCGCCGCCATGGATGCGGCCGACGCCGAGGTCGGGCCGCCAGGGCAGGCGCACCACCACTCGATCGGTCTCTTGCGAGACCAGCTCGGTGCCGAGCAGGGCGGCGAAGTTCTCGGTGGCGATGGCGTGGGCACGGCTTGGAATGTTCATCGTTTGTGGTTGCGCTGGCGGCGTGTTGGAAGTCTTCGCTGGCGCCGAAAACCTCTGCGCTTGTATCTCCTATTCGCATCATCGTGAATAATGCATGTTGGTCCGATTCCGTGTGGCAACGCCCGTCTCAAGGAGGACAAACCTGTGGCAGAGCCTTTGGACATCCCGAGCATCTTGAGCCACGTTTCCGTCGGCAGCAACGACCTCGAACGGGCGCTCGCATTCTACGATGTCGTGCTCGCGACGGTGGGGGCGGAGCGCAAGCACGAGGTGCCGGGATTCGCCGTGGCCTACGGCAAGCTGTTCCCGGAGTTTTGGGTGCAAACACCGTTCGACGAGCAGACGGCGAGCGTCGGCAACGGCGTTCACTTCGCCTTCATCGCCATGACGCGGGACCAGGTGCACGCGTTCCACGAGGCAGCACTCGCGGCCGGTGGCAAGGACGAAGGTGCGCCGGGGCCTCGTCCCCAGTATGGCGACGACTACTACGGTTGTTTTGTTCGAGATCTCGACGGCAACAAGATCGAGGCATCGCTGCTTCAGGTGATGGACTAGCCGGATGGCAGCGCGGGCGGAACGACGGAGCTTCTGGACCTGGGGCTATGTCTCTGACGAGCCGAGCGATGCCGAACGCGCCGAAGCGGCGCGGGGGCTGTCGGCGCGGATCGCTGCGGAGATTGCGCCACCGGCCATTCCACAGATTGTCGACATCAAGCTCGGCAAGCCCAGGCTCGAAGTGCCCGCCGCCCTCGCCGGCTGGGTCTCGACCGACCACGCCGAGCGCGTGACGCACACCTACGGCGGCCACTCGCTCGAGCTCTTGCGCGCCATGCGCGGCGAGTTCGTCGATCCGCCGGACGCGGTGGCGCATCCGCGCAACGAAGCGGAGCTCGAGGCCACGCTCGAGTGGTGCGATCGCGCCGGCCACGCCGCGATGCCCTACGGCGGCGGCACTTCGGTGGTGTGGGGGGTGAATGCGCCAACCGATGCCGAAAGCGCCGTCACCATCGATCTCGACGAGATGAACTCGGTGCTGGAAGTGGATGACGTCTCCCGCGCCGGACGCTTTCAGGCCGGCATCCTCGGGCCAGACCTCGAAGCGGCGCTGAAGGCCAAGGGGCTGACGCTGCGGCATTACCCGCAGAGCTTTCCGTGGTCCACCGTCGGCGGCTGGGTGGCGACGCGTTCCGGCGGGCATTACGCCACCAATCACACGCACATCGACGACTTTGTGGAATCCACCCGCATGCTCACGCCGCGCGGCTGGATGGAGTCGCGCCGCCTTCCCGGCAGCGGCGCGGGGCCGAGCCCGGACCGAATGGTGCTCGGTTCCGAAGGCACGCTGGGCGTCATCAGCGAGTGCTGGCTGCGGTTGCAGAAGCGGCCCGTGTTTCGCGCCACCGCCGGGATTACGTTCGCGGACTGGGCAAACGGCTGCGACGCCGTGCGCCAGATCGCCCAGGCGAAGCTCTGGCCCGCAAACCTGCGCATATTGGACCCGGTGGAGGCGGCTGCCAGCGCTGGGCTCGGTGGCGACAGGGCCTTGCTCATCATCGGCTTCGAATCCGCCGACGTGCCGCAGGGAGAGAACGTGCGCGCAACCGTGGCCATCGCCCGGGACTGCGGCGGCAGCATCGACGACGACGCCATCGTTGTGGACGACGGCGACGGCAGGCCCACGGGCCGCGCTGGGGCGGTGGGGGCCTGGCGCAATGCCTTCATCGGCGTCAATGCGGGCCTCACGGCCGGCATTGGCCTGCTCTCCGACACGTTCGAGACGGCCATTACGTGGGATCGCTGGCCCGCCTTCGATGCCGAAGTGCGGCAACGGGTTGGGGCTGTGCTTGGCGAGGCGGTGGCCGGCGGGCGGCTGTCGTGCCGCTTCACCCATGTCTATCCCGACGGCCCGGCGCCTTACTACTCCTTCAGCGGCGTGGTGCCGGTGGGAGCGGAAGAGGAACGCTGGCGCGCCGTGAAGGATGCTGCGACGACCGCGGTCGTGGCGGCCGGCGGCACGGTAACCCACCACCACGCGGTCGGCCGCATGCACCGCACCGGCTGGGAGCAGCAGCGCCCTGCCCTCTTCGGCGACCTCTGGCGAGCCACCAAGCGCAGCGTCGATCCGAACGGGATCATGAATCCTGGCGTGCTGGTGGATCCTTAAGCCGCTAGGAACAGGCTTGAAGGGCCTCGGAGGGAAGGCATTCTGCCTTCCCTAAGCGCCGACCGGCGCTTTCCCACCTGCCACAATGAAGCAGGTGCGCGGGGCACAGGGAAGGCAGAATGCCTTCCCTCCGAGGCCATCACTTCGAGTCAAATCGTGCAACATTAAACCCCTACGAGCTTCGTCCCATGCGAGGAAGCTCCTACAGCGCTTGCAGGCGCTCCAAGCGGCGAACCCAGATGTTGCGGAACTGCACGGGGTCGCCGTGGTCTTGCAGCACCAGCGGGCCTTCGGGGCCGTGCTCTTCGTCGTAGCTCGCGAGGGCTCGATGCTTGGTGGGGCCTTGGATTGGCTGGCGCAGGTGCGCGAGAACGCCGTTGTGGAAGACTGTCAGGGTTGCCGGGGAGGCAATGGCGCCGCCTTCGTACACCGGCGCCTCGAAGACGATGTCGAAGGTGTGCCAGTGGCCGGGTGGAACGCTGGCATTGGCTAGCGGCGGATACTGGCCATAGATGGACGCGGTAAGGCCGTCGGCGTAGGTGGGGTTGTCGTAGCCGTCGAGCACCTGCACCTCGTAGTGCCCCATCAGGAAGACCCCGGAGTTGCCCCTACCCTGGCTGTCGGCATGAATCTCGGTGGGAGCGCGCCACTCGACGTGGAGTTGGCAGGTGCCGAAGTGTTGCTTGGTGCGGATGTTGCCGGTTCGAGGAGCGATTTCCACCGCACCTCCCTCCACCAGCGTCCACGGTGCCGCGCCGCCCTCCCGAACGCCCTCCCAAGCGTCGAGATTGCTGCCGTCGAACAGGATCACCGCATCCGACGGCGGCCGTCCCGCCACCACCTGCGTGGAGCCCGTCGCCGGCGTCACCACCGGCGGCGATGGCCGGTCGATGTCGTGAACCCGCCACGTCTGCCCCGGAATCACCGGCGTGTCCGTGTATCCCTTCGGCAGTTCCTTGATCTCGCTTGCCATGTTTCCTCCAGCGATTTCCGCCAAGCGCATCGACGCTCAGCCATTGCCCACCATCAGGGCGTACGGAACTGATGGAGCATCGTTGACCGAAGCACCCGCATCGACCATCATACGCGCCAGCGGAAAAGGGGGGAAACCCATGACGCAACCGTCAAAAGCCCTTCATTACGCCAACCTTCTGGCGGCACAACAGACCAAGGAGTTGCGGGAATTCGTGGAGCGTAAGCGCGATGAAGAACGAGCAAAACGCGACGAGTCCGCGGAACGCGGGAAGAGCGGCTCATCAACCCCGAAGACGGCTCTATCGACCTAATGACTCGGATCGCCAGTACAACAGGTTGGAGGAACAAAAGCCGATCTACCGCAGTGCCTACAGGAGAGACTATGCACGGCTTTTGCACAGCCCCGCGTTCCGGCGCCTGCAAGGGAAGACGCAACTCTTTCCCGGCATTGAATCGGATTTCTTCCGCAACCGGCTGACGCATTCGCTGGAGGTCGCGCAAATCGCGAAGTCGATCGCCCTTCGGTTCAACTCCACGGACCCTTACTTTCGGTGTTGTCCGATTGACCTCGACCTGATCGAAACTTCTGCATTGGCGCACGACCTTGGTCACCCTCCGTTCGGACACAATGGGGAAGAAGCCCTTGACGAGTGCATGCGATGCGCGGGCGGGTTCGAAGGCAATGCGCAGACATTGCGGATATTGGCGCGGCTCGAAAAGAAGGAGCCTGGCGTCGAGGTCGGCCCCATGGCAGATGACGGCGTTGGCCTCAACCTCACATTCCGGACGCTGGCATCCGTATTGAAGTACGAGTGTTGCATCCCACGCACTAGGTCGTTGGACGACGGCTTGGTCAAAGGCCACTATGGTTCGGAGGCAGGACTGGTCGAGTGCATCAAGGCGGCTGTTCTCGGAAACGCCAAGCCCGACGGCGCGTTCAAGACCATCGAATGCGCGATCATGGACTTGGCTGACGACATCGCGTATTCGACGTACGACCTGGAAGACGCCTTCAAGGCGGGCTTCGTGACCCCATTGCAGTTGGTAGCCGCCGCCAATGAGCCGATGATCGTCGACTCGCTAAAGAGGAAGACCAAGCTCGACTCGGATGCCATCCTTGAGCACGTCATGTACCTGTTCCAACACATCGCTGACCTACCTTCGCTTGGAATCGACGATAGCGACATTGGCGAGCCGTCCGAGCTAGTCTTGGCGGCCGTGGCGATGGATCGTGCTTCCAAGAATCTGACGGGCCACGGCGCTTACCGAACGACTTTCACGTCCGAGTTGGTGAGCCAATACGTTGAAAGCGTTGAGGTCAGCGTAAACGACCAATCGCCTGCACTGTCGACCGTGTTGTTGCCGTCCGACCTTGCCGCCAGAATGGCCGTTCTGAAGCACTTGACCTACGAGATGGTCATCGAGTCGTCCAGTCTGAAGACGGTCAAGTTCCGTGGGAAGGAAATCGTCACATCGATCTTTCGCGCCCTGGATGCCCGGGACGGTGCGCATCTGCTTCCCGATGACTTCCGGCAGCGCGCGGAGCAGGCGGCTGATGCCAGCGACGAAAGTGCTCGGAGCCGAGTCATCTGCGACTTCATAGCGGGGATGACAGATCGGTACGCCGTGGAGTTCTACGGTCGACTAAACTCCGACACCCCGCAGACGGTGTTCAAGCCGCTCTGAAGTCGAGTCACCCCGCACGAAGGCTGCGCACGGACACCAAAAGGCGAGTGGGGACTGGGACCGCGCGGCGAGTCCCTTCGATGCATGCGTTATGCTGACGCAAGCCAGATATACGCGCATCAGGAGCCAACATGAGCGAGGCAGTGGATTACCGGTACATCGGTTCACGACCGATTCGGCCGGATGGGGTGGAGAAGGTCACCGGGCGGGCCAACTTCGGTGCCGACGAGGCCCTGCCGGGGATGATCCACGGCAAGGTCACGCGCAGCCCCCACGCCCATGCCCGCGTCCTCTCCATCGACACCTCCAAGGCAGAGGCGATGCTGGGGGTGCTTGCGGTGATCACCGCCGCAGATTTCCCGGATCGTGCCGGCTTCGGCTTTCGCCTGCGCGGCTTCAGCGACAATCTGATGGCGAGCGACAAGGTCGTGTTTCAGGGCCACCCCGTGGCGGCCGTGGCGGCCACTTCGATCCGCGCTGCGGAACTCGCCGCCGCCGCCATCGAGGTGGAGTATGAAGCGCTGCCGGCCGTCACCGATGCGCTCGAGGCGATGCAGCCAGGCGCGCCCATCCTGCACGAGGCGATGGTCACGCAAGGCGCCGATCAGCCGAACGACGGCCCCACCAACATCTCGACGCAGAATCGCATTGCCAAGGGCGACATCGAGGCCGGCTTCGCCGAAGCCGACGAGATCGTCGAGCGTACTTTCGTGACGCCCATGGTGCATCAGGGCTACATCGAGCCTCACGCTTGCGTCGCGGTGTGGAAGGAAGACGGCCAGGCGACGCTCTGGTGCAGTTCCCAAGGCCACTTCGATGTCCGCAACGCCACCGCCCGCACCTTGGGCATGGACCTAGGGGACCTCCGCGTGGTGCCGCAGGAGATCGGCGGCGGCTTCGGCGGCAAGACGACCATCTATCTCGAACCGCTGGCGCTCAAGCTGTCGCAGAAGAGCGGGCGCCCGGTGAAGATGGCCATGACGCGCGAGGAGGTTTTCCGCGCCACGGGCCCGGCATCCGGCACCGTCAACACCGTGAAGATCGGCTGCAAGCGCGACGGCACCATCACCGCCATGCAGGCGAAGCTCATCTACGAGGCCGGGGCCTATCCCGGCAGCCCGCTCGGCGCCGGCAGCATGTGCATCTTCGCGCCGTACGACGTGGAGCATGTGCTGATCGAAGGGCAGGAAGTGGTGGTCAACCGACCTCGGGTGGCCGCCTACCGCGCGCCGGGAGCGCCGCAGTCGATGTATGCCGGTGAATCCGTGCTCGACGAGCTGGCGCAGCGCATCGACATGGACCCGATTGACTTCCGCCTCAAGAACGCCGCCACGGAAGGCACCCACGCGGCCTACGGCCCCACCTTCCAGGCCGTCGGGCTGGTGGAGTGCCTCGAAGCCGCCAAGTCGCATCCCAACTACCAGCGAGCGTTGACAGAAGGCCAGGGCCGGGGCATTGCCGTCGGCTTCTGGTTCAACGGCGGCAACCAGTCCGCTGCCGAAGTCCACGTCACCGACAGCGGCATGGTGAAGGTGGTGGAGGGCAGCCCCGACATCGGCGGCAGCCGCGCCTCCATGGCACTGATGGCGGCGGAAACCCTCGGCATCCCCTACGAGCGCATCCGCGTCAACATCTCCGACACCGACAGCACCGGCTACTGCGCCACCACCGGCGGCAGTCGCACCACCTTCGCCACCGGCCTCGCCGTGATGCGCGCCTGCGAAGACGCCATCGTCGAACTCAAGAAGCGCGCCGCGCTCACTTGGGGCATCGATGAGGATCAGGTGGATTGGGCGGAAGGCGAGGCGAGGCCCAAGCCCGGCGTGAACGTGGAAGTGGACCCTCTCTCCATCGGCGACCTCGCCAAGAACGCGGCCCGAACCGGCGGGCCGATCTCGGGCCTTGCGACGTTGAATGCCCAAGGCCCAGGACCCGCCTTCTCCGTGAACATGACCGACGTGGAGGTGGACGAGGAAACCGGCCGCGTGACGGTGCTTGGCTTCACCGCGATCCAAGACGCCGGCAAGGCCATCCACCCCGACTACGTGGAAGGCCAAATGCAGGGCGGCGCCGCCCAAGGCATCGGCTGGGCGCTGAACGAGGAGTACATCTACGACGCCGACGGGGTGCTGGAAAACCCCGGCTTCCTCGACTATCGCGTGCCGGTGGCCTCGGACCTGCCCATGATCGACACGGAAATCGTCGAAGTCCCCAACCCCAACCACCCCTTTGGCGTGCGCGGCTGTGGCGAAACGCCGATCGTGGCGCCGTTGGCGGCGGTGGGGAATGCGGTCAGCCGCGCCATCGGAAGGCGAATGACGGAACTGCCGCTATCGCCGCCGAGGGTGCTGGAGGCGATTTCCGGTTAGGAGCCACGCGTCGAACGAAGCAGGCGTTTACACCTCCACAGTGGGACATCAAAGTCATGGAATTGCGGGCTACCAGCGTACCCAACGTGCGTCGCTGGAGATGACCTCCCCCGCCAGTTCCGCCTCTGACTTGTCATAGGTGACTCGCCACCGGTCGATGATGTCCCGGCCGAGCAGTGACGGGATTTGGCCGGCGCTTTGAGATGGCTGGCAAATGCCCAGCGCGATTTCGTAGCCATGCAGGATATGGTCATCATCGTCCACGAAAAAAGCACGGGCAGGCTCCGTATGGGTTTCCACGGTGCCGCCAATGCCCCGAGCTTGGTTGGGGTTGCGCAGCGCGGCGTAGTTGACACCCAAGTCCCTCGCGTCTAGCGGCATGAGGATGGTCCGATCCGCACCAGTGTCGAACACAAACGACACGATCCCGTCCACACCCAGCCTTGGGATGAAGACGCGCCCCGAGACGTATGGCCGTCCCGATGTATGGCCGAACCTGCCCCGAACCACGTTACAGGATCAATGTCGGTTGGTCAGTCTCCATGAACCGGATCACGGTGTCCCCCCGGGGCACTCCGATCCTGTCGAGTTCCCGGAGCAACGACTCCAAGTCGTCTGCCGCCGCTTGCACTTCCCCCTGATAGACACCGATCCACCTCTGGGCGTACTCCTCGATTAACGACGAGTCCGCAGACAGCGTCTCGCAGGATCTTGTGAACGCACGAAGTCGCTCGACGACATCGCCCGGGTCGGCACCTAGCCAAGCATCGACACCACTTTGCGCCACGCCCGCTGCTCCAGCAATCAGACAGCCAAGTACCCTAGCACAACCCACTCAGGCTTCGCGCCAGATTCTCCCTCTTGCTCGGACTGGATCCAGCAGCGATAGGTCGCCTTGCTCGACCTCGAAGCCCTTGGGGAAAGGGGGGCGGGGTTCCATGCCGAGAGAGGCCATGACGCGGTCGTCGCGGTAGTAGCACTGGGCGGTCATGCTGACGATGGCGCGCAGGTGTTGGTTGCCGGATTGGCTGAAGGTGGTGATGGTGGCGGCCTTTGCTTCGTCGTCCAGGGCATTGAAGGCGGCGCCGTGGTGGGACTCGGCGATGTCGCCGAGCGCCGCCAGCGCCTCGATCACCGGTTCCGGGTGGCGTTTCACCAGCGTGAGGATGTCGGCGAAGATGGCGGGATCGTCGGCGCCCGGCACCGCGTATTCCTCGCTGACAGGGATCATGGCGCCGACGATGGCCGCAAGGGCACTTTCCTCGTCGGCGTTGAGCGGGTTGTCGGTGGCGATGGTGTTTGCGCGCCCTACGGGCGCGTCGGGAGTTTTCGCTGACGCGAAAACTCCAGCGTCGCCGGCGGTTGTCTTGTCCATGCTGTTCTCCCTTGGTCGGCGTCAGTCGAAGAGGTTGGCGAGGCGTTTCTTGATCTGGTCCGCGATGTAGAGCGCCAGTGCCTGGATGGTGCGGGTGGGGTTCACGCCGGCCGAGGTGACGAAGATGCTGCCGTCGACGATGAAGAGGTTCTTCACGTCGTGGCTGCGCCCCCATTCGTTGACGACGGACTTCGCCGGGTCCTTGCCCATGCGTGCCGTGCCCATCAGGTGCCAGCCGCCAACCGCGATGGGCGCCTCCGAGATGATGTCGGTGGCGCCGGCCGCGCGCAGCACTTCGGATGCCCGTTCCACGGCGAAGTCCAGCATCCGACGACTGTTCTCGCTCAGGCGATAGTCGATCTTCGGCGCCGGGATACCGTGGATGTCGGTGAGTTCTAGGTCCAGCGTCACCCGATTGTGTTCTTCCGGCAGGTCTTCGCAGATCGCCACCATGCCGGTGATGCGACAGAAGAGATCACGATAGGCGCGGTGGTGATCGGCACCCCAGGGGATGCGACCGGACATCATGCCGGTCATCGCCGTGGCTACCGGGCCGCGGCCCCTGTTGATCTCGTAGGTGAAGCCGCGCACGAAGCCGCGTGACTCGTCGGTCTCGTAGAACTCCTTGCTCCAGATGCACACGCCCGGACCGCGAAAGCCGTCGAGTTCTTCCTCGAAGATGCCCTGGATCGAAGCGTAGGGGTGGAACATCAGGTTCTTGCCGACGAGGCCGCTCGAATTGGCAAGGCCGTCCGGGAACCGCTCGGAGGTGGAGTTCAGCAGGATGCGAGGCGTGCCGACGCCGTTGCATGCCATCACCACCACCTCCGCCGCCTGAAACCGCTCCTCGCCGTCGGCGTCGTAGTACCACACGCCCGAAGCCATGCCGTCGTCATTGACGGCAATCTCGCGCACCCGGCACCGCGTGCGGACTTCGACACCTGCGCGCATGGCGTGGGGCCAGTAGGTGATGTCGGTGCTCGCCTTGGCGCCTTGGGCGCAGCCGCTGGTGCAGGCACCGAGATTGATGCACTGGTCGCGGCCGTCGTGCTCGGCGGTGGCGACGGCGGTATCGGACGGCCACCAATGCCAGCCGAGGTCGTTGAATCCGCGCGCCAGCTTGTCGCCGGACTTGCCGAGCGGCACCGGCGGCAGCACGGATTGCTTGGCGGGGTAGGCGGGGTCTCCGGAAAGCCCGGACACTCCGGTCATGCGGTCGTCTTCGGCGTAGAACGGCTCTAGGGTTTCGTAGTCCACGGGCCAGTCATCGCCCACGCCGTCGAGGCTCGCGACGCGAAAGTCCGAGGGGTGAAAGCGCGGGAAATGGCCGGCGTAAAGGATAGTGCTGCCGCCCACCGCGTTGAAGTTGGCAACGGCGATGGGCGAGTTCGAGTCGTTCACCGGGTAGTCGGTCGGCCGGCCGCGCCGATTCGGACTGATGGCCATGTCGCCAAAGGCCCGTGACTCCCAATCGCGCCCAGAGCTCGGATACTCCGCAGGGTTCATCCAGTCCCCCTGCTCGAGGCAAACGATGTGCATCCGCGTGTCGGCCAAGCTCCACGCCACCGCCGCCCCGGACGCCCCGGCACCGATGATGAGCACATCCACAGGCTGTTCGGCCACGGCTCCCCCTCCCAAGGCAGCAGGTTCGGTTGGGCAGTATGCATCAGCGAGGTCCGTAAGGGCACTCGACGTTGGGTTCGCCCCGATCCTGTGCAACCAAAAAAAGTTGCACGGATCTCGTGGCGCGGGTATGGTCACTCCCGTATCCGACCAAGAAGACAAGAACCGCTCAGATGACGCGATCCGATAAACTCATGCAACGATTTCAAGGCCGGCCTCGCGATTTCACTTGGTCCGAGCTGGTTCGACTCTTGCGGTACTTGGGCTATATGGAGGCGAAGCCGGGCAAGACGGGCGGCTCTAGGCGACGCTTTGTTCACCCGCACGCCGAGCCGATCACCCTCCACGAGCCACACGCGGGGAACCCAGTGCAGGACTACGTCATCTCCGAGTTGCTGCGCACGTTGACAGAGGAGGAATTGATTTGAGCGAGTGGCTCCAGTACCGAGGCTACCTTGGATCGGTGCGCTATAGCGACGAAGACCAGACGCTGCACGGGCGCCTTGAGTTCATTCGCGCCTTGGTGACGTACGAGGGCGAGGACGTAACATCGCTCACGAAGGCGTTCCGCGAAGCGGTCGACGATTACCTCGACCTCTGCAACGAGTATGGGCGAACTCCCGAAGTTCCGCTCAAAGGCAGCTTCAATGTGCGCCCCGGACGGGATCTCCATCGGCGGGCCATGGTGTACGCGCGTCGGGAGGGCATGAGTCTGAATGCCGTCGTCACGCAAGCGCTACAGCGCATGTTGGCTGATCGCGGTGGGTTGCCTGCGCTTGATGCTGCGCTGGAGGGCGAGGCGTCCTCCCGCCGAGGCCGGTCCGACGACGGTGTTGTCGAAGCGTAGGCTCACACGAAAACTCCTAGGGCGTGTTCACACTAGCGTTCTGGTCACCGAAAACTACCTTGAATCAACCGGCGACAGTTACCAAAGTCCCAGCGCAACCGATCGAGAACGAGGCCGCCTTTGGAGGGAAGGCATTCTGCCTTCCCTCCAAAGGCCACGCCGTCCAATGGATTGTGTGAGCGCATAGTGTGAACACGCCCTAAGGGCACCAGCACCAACAGCTACCGCATCTCACCAGTTGCTCGCTTGAGTTCTACCGTCTGGCCGGCCTCGAAGTCGCCGAAGTGTTCGACTTCGGTCTCGCCGGGCCAGCGGACGGTTACGTCTTCCACGTCGGTCTCCTCACCGAGGCCGAAGTGCGGGCGAGGATCGCTGTAGGCCAGGTAGCTGCCGTCGGGTTGGACGTTGCGATAGATGCGCTGGCCATCGATGACGGCGGATACCGTGGCGCCGTAGGCGTCTCGCGCTGGGTCGCCGAGGACGGGGCGGAAGCGGATCCAGTTGCCGCGTTCCGATGCCCGGTTCATCAAGAGGTACGGTGGGGCATCGCGGTTGATGATGAGCAGGTCAAGGCCGCCGTCGTCGTTGACATCGCCGACTGCGAGGCCGCGGCTTGTGTGTTCTAGTGACTCGGCCACTCCGCCCCTCGGGGCACGCTCCTCGAAGCGGCCGCCCGGCATCCCCTGAAGCAGCACGTTCGGTTCGTCGAAGATCGTCCCTTCGGATTGCTCGTCCTGGGTGACAGACGCGGACGGCGCGCTGACCTTGCCGTTGGCCTCATAGAGGTCCAGCAGGCCATCGTTGTCGAAATCTGCAAGGGTGACGCCGAAACGGGTGAAGCGGCCCGTGATGCCGAGGCCCAACTCGGCCGTAACGTCGCGAAAGTAGCCGTTCTCGTTGCGGAAGAACGAGTCCGTCTGGCCTTCGAGATTCACCACCATCATGTCCACGTCGCCGTCGTTGTCGATGTCGGCGGCGGACACGCCCATGCCGGCCTTGGCGACGCCGTGCTCATCCACCGCGCTGCCCCAAAGCGTCGCCTGATCGGTGAAGCGCAGGCTGCCCTCGTTGACCCAGAACTGATCGAGCATCATGTCGTTGGCGACGAAAAGGTCGGTTGCACCGTCGCCGGTGAAGTCGGCGCCGACCAAGCCAAAGCCGTTGCCGAAGCCGCCGCCGATGCCGGACTCGGCGCTCACGTCCGTGAAGGTGCCGTCGCCGTTGTTGCGGTAGAGCGTGTCCACCGCCGGGGCGTTGTAGTTCGCCGGCGGGCAGTAGGTGAGCAGGTTGCCGACATAGCAGCGGATTTCGCTCTCGATGCTCCAGTTGATGTAGTTGACGACGTAGAGGTCGAGGTCGCCGTCGGCGTCGAGGTCGAGAAAGCCCGCAGCCGTGCTCCAGCCCGGATCGCCAACGCCGGCCGCTTCCGTGACATCTTCAAACCGGCCCGTGCCGTCGTTCTGGAGCAGCGCGTTGGCGCCGACGTTGGTGACGTAGAGGTCCACGTCGCCGTCGTTGTCGTAGTCGCCGGCGGCCACGCCCATGCCGTAGCCGGTGTCTGCAGCGCCGCCGCCATCCGCAACCTTGTCGAATACGCCATCACCTCGGTTCAGATACAGCTCGTTGCCGGGCAGTTCCGCACCAGGTTCCTGCGGGTACAGGCTGCCGGATTGAACGATGTAGGCATCGAGGTCGCCATCGCCGTCGACGTCGGCAAGGGCGGCGCCGCTGCCGGTGATTTCGGGCAGCAAGGGACGACCCGTGAAGCCGGACTGGTGGAAGTAGGTGATGCCGCGAGAGGCCGCTTCGTTCGCGAACCACGGCGCATCAGGCTCGCTTGCTTGTTCCGAAGAACACGCAACGACGAGTAAAGACGGTACGAACACGCATACGGCACCGAAGCGACACTTGGTACTCATATCCATAGCGCGGCCTTAGCGCGGCGCCTGGTTTGAGACGCACCCTCGGAGCGAGGGTGCCAAGGACCTATACGGTCGCAGTGGCATGGGATGCATCTCACGCAATCCCTCAGTCGCGGGAGGTCGCCCTGGGTGATTGAGGTGGCTTCGGTCCCCAACAAGCAAACACCTCGACGCTCCTGTCTTCGCGACGCTGCGATTGGTCGTGCTTACACTCAGTGTCGTCGCAAGGTACGTTCAGCGGCCCGGACGCCAAGAGAATCGTACGCTTGTCGAAGACATCCTGATCAACGGAGGAGTCTATGTGACGTAGTTTCTCGTGCAACCAAGCAGCGCGAGCCTGAGCCAAACCCGAGTTGCCTCCATACCTGGGGCTGTCGAACGGAATCCGGTCTGCACGACCAATCAAGAGGAGTTGGCTGAGGCGTGCCCCGCGACGACGCAAAGCCCCCTCCAACTCGCTCCAGCCGTCCAAGGCGCACGAGCACTTGTCGGACTCGTCGCACATGTGGCAACCGGGCTTGAAGCCAGTCACTTTGCCAACCCGCTCGAACAAGCATGTCCTCGGTCCTGCGCTCGTTGGCCCAGTGCATTCGGTCGTACCACCGACGCTGGCACTAGTACCGCACGACCTACGACATTCAAGCTCTACACGGACCGCCCTAAGGTCAAGGCGCAACTCCGCGAGGGTTTTCGCAACGCCATGGGCCTCGCCCTTACACGCCGCCAGCCCCGCGATGGCTCGATCCAAAACGTCCCAGGCCGCAGGATCGACCCCAACATAGACGTTGCCACTGTCGGCCGGAACCGCAGTTTCAGGTGGCTCCCCGGTAGAGCGGCCAGCGTCGCCTGCCACAAACATCAGAAACAGGGTCAGCGACGGCAAGTGGATCCCGAACGCAAGCTTCGCCGCCTGCCTACTGTCGAGCAGCACAGCAATCCTCCGGCTAGCTGCTAGCTAGCCGAGCGACTCGCCAAATGACGCGAACGTAACTGGTACGGCAAACTTGATGCGGTTTGACGACTTGATTGCGTCGCGTTGCTCGCGGGTTCTCTCACTGCTAGCCGCTCCACCAGCAGACGCTTGCGCCACGTCAAACACCTTGATGGAAAAGGACGTGTTCCCTTTCGCCTCCTTGGTCTTTTCGTTCCTGTCTTGCCTCTCAGTGGCGATGGCTACGTCGAACTCGACCAACGCAACGTCACCCGGTCCTCCTACTATGGTGCCGATGCGGCTCGGGCTGACCAGTCCACTGGCCGCCAGCCCTTCGGTCAGGGTGCGTGCGTTCGCTGCAGCGGCCGCCCGATCGACACCTGCCAAAATCTCACCGAGGGATTGTTCGACGAAGTCCGTTAGACCAAGACTCGACTCCATTGCCTTCGCGACAAGATTCTCCGCCGCCTCCGCCTTCTCGGCGCGCCGCACGGCGGACCTCGCGCTTACGTCTGCCTGCTCGGCCATTTTGCTGGCATGCGCGGCACTGACCGCGGCCTCTTCAGCCCTTTCCTTAGCCTGCTCTGCGCTCCTTCTTGCTTTACCGGCGAGTTCCTCGGCAGCCATGGCCTCGCCTTGATGGGGTTTCTCTGGTTCGTCTGACATACGTCCTGCTCCACAAAGCTAGCGCGCCTTGACGGGCGCGTTGGCAGTTCGATACGCGAACTGCTGGCGTTCGTGCTCGCATTCGCTCGCAGCAATCGGCAAGGTCAATTGCCCATGAGCTTGGCGAAAGCGAACCCAATCCCAATCAGCACGATAGGTAGCGTGGCACTCGCCATAACCACCAACCAAGAGTTGGTTTCATCTTTCTCGACCCGTGCCGAGGAGAGGACTTCCGTGATCTTAATCCCCAAGGCCTCCACGCTTGCGGCGAGGGCGGCATTCCCATCTGCAAGCTGCTTAGTTCGTTCCTCCGCCAGACGTGCCCAGCCGTGGGACCGATCCGCCAAGGCAAGAACGCGGGCATCCGCATTGGCAATTGAGTCACGCATCTGGTCAATCCTCAACAGCGTGGCATCGATTGGTGCGGCTTGCAGCCCTACGGCCCCGGTTGATTGCTGCTGCAACAGGGCGTCCAGCCGCGGTTCAATCGCGTCTATCTTTGCTGCCGCTGCAAGAAGGTTAAGCTTGCGCCGACGCTTGATCGCTGCTACCACCTCATCAACGTTTGGGGATGACCTCAAGCCGTCAAGGTACTTCCGCAGCGGCCCTTCCCACTCCTCGTTCTCCAGTGCCGGACGTTCAGGCTGTTCAGACATCAAGGGCCCTCCGAGAATTCAGCGATACGCCATTTCGTCACCACTTCGTGTACAGTGGACCGTACCAAGAATCGTTGGGCAAGTGTATGTACGCACAAACCGAAAGCGTCGCGTGGCTCCCTACCGATTAGCGGTGTATTGCAATCTGATCACGAGTCGATGCTCTAGCTGCCCAACGCACCGTGGTAGCGTTGATCCACCCCTTGGTGGCAAGTACATCCGCGGCCAGTCCGACCTGGCTGGGCGAAAACCGTCTCTTGCGGTCGTTCCAAGCGTGCGTTCGCGCAACGAGTGCCTCGCGTGACGAAGGCGCTTCGCGATCTAGGACCCAATGCACGGTCGACAGGAGCTCGAGACCGAACGCGGTCTCGAAGCCCTCGACCAGACCAACCACGCGACCGAACCGCTTCATCGTCGCCGGCGAACCATCAAGGACCTGCGCTGCCCGTTCCGCAGCGCCGGGAACAAGCTCCAGTTCCTTGAAAGGCGCATCGCCGCCATCCGCGTAGCCCGAAATGAAATGGCCTTCGACCGCGTTCAGGACATGCCGCAGGTTTTCGGCATACGGACCGTAGTCCGCCTTCTCGAATTTTAGACGTAACGGTTGCCCGGCGACCTGCATGAAGTACGCGAGCTTATGGATTTCCAGCAACGTAACGAACGGGTCCAGCAGTGCGTTCTGGTAACCGTCCATCAGCTTGACGAGGGCGGCCCGACCTGCAGTCATCTTGGGTACCCTTCGGGTTCTAGCCGCAGCATCCGGTGCCCCGCTGGGTTCGAAGACCACCACGTCCAAATCGGGAACACCGGCGAGGGCGGCCTCTATCCGCGGGCGTACCACCTTCCAATCCAAGCCGCCCAATCCGGCCCCCAACGGCGGCACGGCGATGGACCGGATGTTTCGCTCACGGACTAGGTTCGCGAGGCCTTGGAGCCCAAGATCAATGTCGTCAAGCCGGCTCTTGCCCCGCCAATGGCGTTTGGTCGGAAAGTTGATGATGTACCGCGGGTGCGCAAGCCGCTCCGTCTTGAACACAAACATCCTGCCAGGCCGCACTTCCTTTCGAGCACAAGCCCTTGCGTAGGCGCGGAAATTCTCGGGAAACGCCTTCTTGAACTGAAGCGCGATCCCGCGTCCCATGACCCCAACGCAGTTAACCGTGTTAACCAGCGCCTCCGCCTCTTCGCCAAGGATGTCGCCGCTCTTGAACCGGATCATCTTTTCCCCTGCGTTCGCGTCAATAGTACCAGTTCGGCTTGATCGCTACGGGCGGTTCGTGGTCGCTCCCAGCGATTGCCCCAGCAACCATATCGCGGCAATGCTGCGAGTGGACCCCAATCCCCCGAACAAGGGTCCACGGGAACGACTCTTCAACGAGGAACTCGGCTTGTTTCGACTCCTTGATGATGGGATCATTCCAGTAACGGGAGCGAACGGCATCCCAATTCACGCGGTCCAACTCTGCCAAGTCACCGTAGTCCTGCGTGTATCCGGCAGCGGCGTTGGCATCGGTGAATGCCCACCGATGGTGATGCTGCTCAGCCCAAGTTACAGTCTCGTGCAGGTCGGCCACGAGATGAACGACTGGGCCTTGGCCCCCGCGATAGTCTAGCTGTGGCTGGCTCGCCATGTGGATGACGTAGAGCATCACGGAGCGGGGACAGAAGTAGAACGGCACGCAGTCGCCAACGTGGAGACCATCGTGGGTCAATAGCACCTTTCCCAACCGGCGTTGCTTGATCTTGTCGATGCCGATAGTCGTTCCCGCAGGCATGCGTCGACGAACCTCCGCGTCGCTCCATAAGACGCCATCCGCAACGATCGACGGAAGCCTGTCGACATGGACAATGTGAAAGAGCCTCGGGCGGTCAGGAGGGGCCATGGAGAAGTACATCCGGGTCTATCCCGCACCATTGGCAGGTATCGAGAGGCGCCCTCCCTACCGGACATTCGAGGTGCCACGCCTTAGACTCAGCACCGCGTGCCTCGGAACTTCGACAGTCGATGCTCCACGGGCAGGCCTTCCGGGCTGTCGTGCGAGGTTGTGAGAGGACGCCAAGATAGCGACAGCGGCGGCAAGAAACGCCGTCGCGAGTCGCAGTTCCCCAAGGTGCTCCACGATGTACTCGAGGAGCCGCCCTAGGTTCAGCACTGAGTGCCTTCAAATCTCAGGTCGGTTCTCCTCCGCTCTAGCCGATGGAACTCAAGGCACCCTATAGCCGTCCACGGCCCCATGTCAATGTCCCTCCCCAAGTCGCCGACCTTCAGCCCTCGTAGGTCCAGTTGGCCGCTTTCTCCAGCGCGTTGGCGCGGGCTCTGGCACCGGCGAGTTCCTGGGGATGGGTGGCTAGGCGTTCGGCCCAGTCGAGGGCCGCGGTTGCCTCCTCGAAACGGCCTGCTTCCGCCAAGGAGCGGCCTAGGTAGATGTAGGCGAGGGTGAAGGACTCGTCGATGGCGGCCGCGCGCTCGAAGCGTGCGATGGCTTCGGGCCAGCGCTCGCGGGCGCCTTCGATGATGCCGGCTTGGTGGAGGAGCTGTTCCGGAGTTTCCGTACCGTATTGGAGGGCGCGGTCGAAAGCCGCGAGGGCCTCGTCGTAGCGGCGTTGCTGCATATAGATCCGCGCCGCTTGCTGGTGGGCCCAAGCCTGGGCCGGATAGGCAGCGATGGCGGCGTCTAGATGCTCGAGCGCAGTTTCGAGTTCCTCGCGGTGGTAGTGAATGCTCGCCAGCACGTTGTAGTAGCGGTAGTACTTGGGGTCCACGTTGAGGCCGTGTTCGATCAACTCGAAGGCGCGCTCGGTGTTGCCGATGCGGCCGTGGGACATGGCTAGGTTGGACACCACTGCGGGGTCTTCCGGCGTCGCCTCGAACATCGGCTCGAGCACCGCCACCGCCTCCTCGAATTGGCCGGAGTTCAAAAGTCCCTCGGCATGCACCAGTCGTCCGCCGTGGCTGGCGAGGAACTGCCACTTGGGCTGGTGCCGTTCGTCGCGCCATTGCATGGGCGTTGCGTCCCTGCCGCGGGCGAGGGCGATACGGGCCTCGTCCGTCATGCCCACCGCCTGATAGGCACGGCCCAGCAAGCGCTGGATGTGCGGATGGTTGATGTGCGAGAGCCCCTGCAGGAGCTTAAGCGCCTCCTCGTGCCGCAACTTCCCCATCAGCGCCTGGGCGACTCCCGCAGTCGCCGGAGCGCCAGCGCCCAGTTCCTCCGCTCGCTCGAAGGCCTCGATGGCTTCGTCGAAGCGCCCTAGGGCACGCAGCCAGCTTCCCCGCCACAGCC
The DNA here is from genome assembly GCA_965116935.1 of Pseudomonadales bacterium. Taxonomy (GTDB): domain Bacteria; phylum Pseudomonadota; class Gammaproteobacteria; order Pseudomonadales; family Azotimanducaceae; genus VXYL01. The sequence goes on from OZ220737.1 coordinate 388,327, forward strand.
AAGCCGGCACGTATTGATCGTCGAGCTTCAAGGACGCGTCGAGCACACGCAGGGCCTCGTCCGTGTCGCCGAGCTTGTACATGAGCTGGGACTGGAAGTAGGGCCACAGGAACTCGCCAGGCTCCAGCGCCCATGCCTGGGCGTAGGTGGCGATGGCGGCTTCCTGGAAGTCGTTCATCTCGTAGGTCATGCCGAGCTCGCCGCGAGCCTCACCGGACTCCGGCGCCGCTTGGGCCCTCGCGATCACCTTGGTGAGCATTTCCCCAAGCGCGATGTCGCTCTCGTTGTAGTCCACGAGAAGCACTTCGAGGTTGGGTGGCGGCGGCTCGGCGGCGTTCGGGAACGGCTCCGCTTCACACCCCGCCAATGCTATCGCAAGCCCCCACAGCAGCGCCCAAGTAGCTGCAACGCCAACGTGTCGAGCCACGTCCTTGGCACCCTGCGTCAACGGGTTCGAGCTCCAATGCAGTCGGTTGCGCGAAGCTTGCCCGATGTGGTGGCGGCTTGTCATGCTGGCCGGATGGGCCTCAAGGGGTCGCGGGTGGAAGGGCTTGGAGTGGCTTCTAGCCGTCGGGCAGGAGGGAGCACTTGCGGCGGTCGTCGGTGTTGAGTTCGACGCGCTCGCAGCGGATGCGGTTGGCGGTTACGGCGCGCTTGGAAGGGCCGATGATGCGGTAGCGCTCGCCGAAGAGGCTCGACACTTTCTGCACCTCCACGCGATTGCCCTGTCGGATCTTGCTTTCGCGCCACACGTCGCCTTCGAACAGCACGCGGTCGTCCACGGCAATCAGTTGGCGGTCGCGCACCAGCTTGCGGTGGGCGGTCACCTCGCCGAAGAAATGCTCCGGGATGTCCAGCACGGTGCGATCCACCGTGGTTCGGGTGATGGCCACCTCGGTGATGGTGGGGGTGTCATCGTCGGCATCGGCTGTGTCTGCCGTGGTTGCCGGCCCAGCAGGCGTTGGGCTCGCCGCAGTAGGTTCGTCACGCTTTAGGAGGCCCGTGACGCGGCCCCAAATGCCGCGTCGCGGCTCGGCCTCGTCGGGCTCCGGGACGGCTGCCGGCGCTTGCCGGGCACCAATTGTCTCCGTCTCCAAAGCCTCCGCACCAAGCGTCTGCCGCAAGGTCTCGGCAGCCGCCAAGCACTCTTGCCGCCTCTCGGCATCCTCGAGCGCCACGCAACGCGCCTGGAGCTCGCAAGCACCGCGCTCTGCCTCAGGCACCGCGGCGCAGTCCTCGCCCCAAGCGCTTCCGAGCGGAAGGCTGAGGGCCAAAAAGAAAAAGGCTCGGCGAAGGACATGCCTTCGCCGAGCCGGAGAAAGGAAACGACGGGAGGGAAAGCGGTCGGATGCGCTGCTTTGCGGCATCGAATCCGACCTGACCTTAACCCTCCGCTACGTCAGCTAGCTTCGACTAGAAGCCCACCGTCAGGCGCACGAATGCGATGCGACCGAAGATGTTGTCGACGTAGGTGTCGTAGCCGACGCCCGAAGGCATCGGGTCGGGGTTGGCGTTGAAGATATTCCGGATCGTCGTGTTCAGCGACGCGTAACCGAAGCCAAAGATGTCCGGCCGGGTGTACGTGTAGCTGGCGTCCCAATAGTGACGCGAGTCGATGCGGCAGTACGGGTTGCGGTCTTGGTCGGCGCAAACCTTGTCTTCGGCAAGCGTCACGACCTCAGCACCGTCGGTGCCTTCACCCGCGCGGGGCTGACCGTTGACCCAGGTGCCGGAGAGGTCGAAGTCTCGATCGTCGCCCAACACTTCATCCCACGAAGCCATCACGTCGCGCAGGCTGGAATGCCAGCGGACCCCGAACTGGGCGATGTGGTCGCCATAGAACCAGCGCACGTTTGCATTGACGCGCCACTCCGGCGTTGCCGGCAGGCTCCAGAACAGTTCATTTAGGCTCCTGATGTAGTGCACGCCGTTGTTGCGGTTGCCGACGCCATCGACGCGGATGCCGCCATAGGCGTGGCCGCTGTCGGCGGTGAACCGGACGATGCTCATCTCCACCATCTGCGTTGCGCTCATGGACAGCGCGAAGCTGCCATAGTCGCCGCCGATGTAGGGGATGGACTCCGCCTCGAAGCGATACCGCGCACCCCAGATCACACTGGTGGTGGTCTGTTCGCCCTGGTTCGTCCACGGCGAGTCAACCGACTGCAGTTGCAGGCCGTCGATGCCGCCCCGCTGAATGGTGCTGCCAGCAACGCCCATCTCGTGGTCTTGCACCCAAGAGATGGCTGCCTGACGACGGCACTCCAGTTCGGCTGCCGACGTGTTGGCGAGGTATTCGCCGACATTGGATCGGTCATTGCGCGACTCGTTGTCGTAGTCGAGCTCCGTTCCGGGGCACATCTCGCGGGCGTGGATCGAGAAACCGATTCCCGCAGCGCTGATGTTGGAGCTGGCCGCAAAGCGGTCAACCCGACCGTTGAAGTCCACCGTGGTGTAGTCCACGTCGAAGTTCAGGTCGCCGTCCAGGAACTGCAGCGAGAGGCCGAAGTTGTAGAGGTCGGAAACCTCTGCATCGAGCTCCGGTGCCTCCGAGTCCGGCGTCAGCACGTTCGGAACGACGCCACCATCGCCAGCGTCAGAGCAAGCTGCAAGCTCCGGCATGTTGTCGCAGAGGTAATCCGAGAGCGACTGCACGGAGTTGGAGTAGCTGCCCGATTGCGCCAGCGTCGGGTTGAAGAGCTGGAACATCCCCGGCAGCACGTAGCCTTGCGTGAGGCTGGCGCGCAGTGCGAGGAAGTCGAGCGGCTGGTAGCGAATTGCGAGCTTCGGAATCACCGTGTCGAAGTTCACCTTGCGGCCAGCGGTCGAGAGGCCACCGCGAGCTTCAAACTCCGCGTAGCGAGCCGCGACCTGGGCTTCCATCTGGCCCCAGAAGTCGTGGTCAACGAGCGGCAGCGAGAGCTCGACGAAGACGGCGCGGGTTTCTTCTTCCGTCAACTGGTAGTTGATCGACGTGTTGCCCGACCAGGGATCGAAGTCCGCCGTGCCGATGCCGAGGCCGAGAGCGCCCATGGCGTCCGGTCGGAATTCTTCAGACTCCGTCCGCCAGTGAATGCCCGCCGCGATGCCGACCGGCTGGTCGTTCCAAGGCAGGTCGTAGATGGAGCTGTTGTTGGCCACCAAGTCAATGATGTGCATGCCAATCGTGCGCTGCATCTGCGAGAGGTGGATGCCGGCGAAGCGGTTCTCCTCCTCGGTGTTCACCTCGGCGGCGTTCGGGTCCCGCCATGCCGGCTGCAGTTCGCCGTCTTCCGTGGTGGCGAGCCATGCGGTGCTGAAGGGGTTCCAGCACTGATCGCCGAAGGGACCTGCCTGACAGCGAAGCGCGGCGATGGTCATCGGCCATGCGGCTTCCATGCGGTCGTCGGTGCGACGGCTGATCTGCCAGATCCAGTCCGCATCCACAATCCAGTCGGTGTCCGGAATGTCGATCTCGGTGCCGAGACGCAGCCGGAAGTTGTCGATCGTGGTGCGATCCTTCCAGGTCATGTCGTCGTTCAGCCAAGGGATGTTGTTGTTGTAGGGCTGCTTCGGCGTGATGTTGTTGTCATGCCACGCACGCACATCCTCGAACAGGCGAACGCCGCCGTTGCCGAGGGTGTCCGGGTCGAAGCGGTCGGGAATGCCGTCGCCGTCCATATCCATGGTGTCGGAGAGCAGCACGACCCGATACTCGGGATTCCGCGTCAGGCCGAAGTCGGCATCGGGAATGCCGTCGCCGTCCATGTCCGCACCGGTGGTGCGGTCGGGAATGCCGTCGCCGTTGGCGTCCTGCGCAAACAGCATCATCTCGCCCGGCTCTTCGAGGTAGTCGTAGCGGCCGTTGCCGTTGCGGTCGTCGTAGTTCAGGTACGAGTCGGCATGGATGCCACGCTCGAGGAAGGTATCGGCGGCACCGCCAGCATCGGCGGAGAACATCGTCCGAACCCATTCCTCGCGCTGCGCCCAGCGATCGTTCCACTCGTCGCAACCGTCGAGGGCGAGGTAGTCGCACGCGCTCGAACCGTCCGCGTAAGCGCGGAAGGGGTTGCCGGGGTTGGAGCCGACCACCATGGCCGCGGTCGGGCCATTGGAAGCGCGGGCGTTCCAGTCATCGAGGCGAACCGAGTAGTTGCGCGTGTTCCAGTCGAGACGGGAGGTGACGAGTTCGCCACGCACCTTCACGTAGTCGTTGAACTCGTGCTCGAAGTAGGTCATCGCGGATTCTTGGTTGCGCTCCTCGCGGATGTCGGCCTGGTCGCCGATCGACGCGCGGCAGTCCTGCGGCTCGCCAGCCGGGTAGCCTTCCTGGCCGTTCCATGCGGACCAGCCGTCGAGCTCGCCCACCATGAAGCCGTTCAGGTAGTTGCCCGGCAACTGGTTGTCGGTGTAGCCGAGGTTCTGCTCCGAGTCGTCCCAGCCGCTGATCGTCGTGAGCGGATGGTCGGCCAGTTCCGGATATGGCAGCACGCCGCCCTTGCCGTTGCGGATGTCGTCGCGACGCGGGTCATCCGGCGGCAGCGGCGGACGGAACGGCGTGTAGTCGTTGCCGCCACCGAAGGCGTAGCCACAACCTGGGTCTTGCCGGAAGGCCGTCCAGATGCCACCCGACTGGTCGGCGTCGTTGTAGCCGCCGTAGGGCAGCAGGTTGTCGCTGAGCTGCGGGCCGCGCCATGCGCCCCGACCGCCCTTGCGCGAACCCATGAAGTGGATCGGCACGACGCCGGGGTCGTTGATGTCGTAGACCGGCGAGAAGACGCCGCCAGCCGGGCCCGCTGCGGGTATCGAGTTCGACTGGTCGCTGCGGGTCGGCGAGTAGCGTTCTGCCAGCCAGCCACCGGTGTTGCCCCAGCCCCAACGCTGTGCGTCGGGCAGGCGATACCAGATCGCGTCCACCGAGGCGTTCGGCGATAGCTCGCCGCTCGAGCCACGGTGCGGGATCAGGTACTCGCCGGGATGCGCCCAGGGACGTTCCTGATACGGGTGCAGGTACTGCCCCGTCCAGTTCGCCGAGCTGATGACGTAGTCCGGCCGGTCCGTCTGCTTCATCCGCGCCTGGTCACGAATCTCCAAGGCGAAGATGATGCTGGTGCGGTCGCCCTGCGCACCCGCAAGGAGCCCCATGCGCTTGGCCGGCGTGCCGTTCTCGATGGGCTGCGAATACTCGTAGTTCACCATCAGGCCATCGAAATCCTTGCGCGGCACCAAGTTGATGACACCGGACACTGCCGAGGCGCCGTACAGCGCCGAGGCGCCGTCGAGAATCGTCTCGATGCGGCCAATGGCGATGCCGGGGTACATGTTGTTGAGGTCCGAACCTGCGCGCCGAGTGGACGAGCCGATGCCGGTGACGCTGGCCGGCACACGGTGCCCGTCCATCATCGTCATCGTCGCCCGCGTGCCGAGGCCGCGAAGGTTGGCCCACGTTTCCGCGCCCTGCTGGAATTGCTGGTCGTCGGCACCGTGGAACTCGGTGGTCGCCGTGTTGGCGTTCACACCGATCTGGAAGGTCTGGTCGAAGACGATGTCGCCGAGGTCTGACGTTCCCGACAGGGAGAGGTCAACCGCGTCGACGATGTCGCGAGGCGAAGGCAGGTCGAAGTTGTCGCGCCGGATGTAAGACCCGGTTACGACCATCTCCTCGACGTCCTCGTCCTCCTCATCGCTTTCGTCGTCCTCTTCGGCCGCCTGCGCATTCACGACGCTAAACGCGAGCATGAGCGCGGTGGACAGCCGCATTGAGTGCTTAAGCCATGGTTTCATGAAACCGTTTCCCCTCGATTTCCTTGGGTTAGCTTCGCGCGCCTCGCGTTCCGTATCGAGTCTTGCGCAACGCCGGCTAGCAACCGGAACTGCAAAAAACTCGGCCACGGCATGCGCCGGTGCGGTCGGTCCTTCCCCGACACAGGCGCTTTTACGCGTCCATTTGCCACTTGTCAAGGCGCTCTACGACAATTTGTGACAAATCTGCAACATTTTCATTCTGAGGTGTTGGAAACCCGCGACGATGGCACCTGCCACGGCCTAGACGGTGAGGGCATCCCGCACTCGCCGGCGCCGTCCGAGGGTATCGGCATCGTCGCAGAGGGCCTCGGTGCGCGCCGCCACCAGGTGCGCTTCGCCGGAAGCCGGCGCGAGACGCAGCGCGCGAGCGAGCGGAGCGCGGGCCTCGACGCACGCCCCCTGCGCCAGCCGCGGCATCGCCAGCCAATAGAGGTGGCTCGCCTGCTCCGGTTCTGCGCCCGCGAGTTCGGCGTAGCTGCGCTCCGCCTCGGCATGCTCCCCCTGCCGCATGGCGAGGCCAGCGTGCAGGGCTCTCGCCGGCGTGCCGTCAGGCGACAAGATGCGTCGGCTTTCCTTCAGCGCGGCGGCGTGCCGGCCGTGCCGCGCGAGGGCCCTGGCGAGTGCGAATCCAACGCTCGCATCCAACGATCGCGACGCACAACGCCGCGAAGATAGTGCCAGCGAAACACCCCTGCGAGTTCCGCTGCCATGCCCCTACCCTCAAGGGACGGGACAAGCCCTTTCCCTCGGGGTCATCGCAAATGCAAGGAAGGCCGCGAACCACTCAAGGAGTCCGTGCCTGCCCGTAGGCACCGAAGGCGCGTCTCAATGGCCCGGCTGATCGGTCCCGCAGGGACCAATCGTCCGATGAGTTGCCCCAGCCGGCACCAGTCGATGTTGTCGAGATCGAGTTCCGGCAGACGCCCGTACCGGTTGCCACGGCGAGTTGCGATGTAGAGGGTGTCAAGGAGCGCCTTCTCTGCCGTCGCTATTGCATAGGGCGGCTCGGTCGTGGACACTTCGATGCCGTCCAGCATCATCGCCGGCTGAATCTGCACGAACTCGAAGCGTCCGACCGGACTGTCCAGCACCCTCCCGCGCCCGGTCGTGGCGACATGAATGGCCCCCGGAATCTGGGAGAGCACTCCGCACATGTGCAAGGCGGAAATGAACGACACATATCCGTGCTCGTTGCCAAGCAAGAGTCCCGTCGTCGCATTCGGCGTGAATGCCGGGTGGCCAAGCTGCGCCCAGACGCCTCGCGTGACCCGAACCAGCCCGTCCCGCCGGGCAAGGCGATTCAGCCAACGCGACGCGCTGTCGATGCGTTGCCCGGTGGCAACGGCGAACAACCGAGTCGTGAATTGCGCGTGCGCCGCAAGAAAGGCCACCGGATCCAGAATGCCCTCGGCAGATTGGGACGCGACAAATGGTTCGGCTGCCATCAGGGCGCGTCCGGGTCCAAGAGTTCAAGCAGTCCGGCGCAAAGCTCGTCCCAGCGCTCGGTGGTGGCAAACTCGCGTGCCTCCGGTTCTAGGTAATCGACCACCTGACTTGTGTAGTCCGCATACGAAAGGGAGACAAGGACCTCCATCGCGCGAGCCCTTTCCTCACGGGCCAATCCGGAAGCGACGCCTCGGTCCCAATGTCCCCCCAGCCAGAGCAAATGCAGATCAAAGGCATCCCGTGCCTGTGGCTGGGCCCGCTTCGCGAGAGCCGAGAGCTTCTGCAGAGCCGCAGCCTCGCCGGTGTAATGCTGACAACGAAACGCCAGTTGCCGGTATGCGGCAGTCACCCCCGGCGAAATGGTGTCAGTGACGCACGAAAACGCTGCGGTCGCCTGGCCAAGCTCCGGCGCGGGGCACCGGTTCTCCCACCCTCGTCCAAAATGCCGCCGCCGAGAAAACTCCACTTTGGTTGGCCAAGACTCCCCGGCGGTAACCAAGCGCACGCGGAAGCGCTGCGTAGTCGCCGTGTGCTTGGCCCGATCCGGGTCGTTCACCTGCACGTCAACGATGCCCAAGGCACCCAACGAACGACGAAACGCCCGGTCTTGGAGAACCCGGTAACCGTTCTTCTTCAGGGTCGCCACCGATCCACCAAGCACGTCAATATCCATGTCCTCTGAATAGCGCGGGCTGCCAAAGAAAAAGCGCAGATTGGCGCCTCCCTTCAACACATAGAGGCGCGGGTCCGTGAGCATGAGGAGCCGCTCAAGAAAAAGGAGGTGGAAGGCCTCGCGAAGCTGTCGATGGGTGTATGCCATTTGGAGATTATGCGTTTGAATTGGCGGATCCGTCAATTCAAATGCTTTTCCTTGGTTTCGCCGGGCCAGGTGGACGGTTACATCTTCCACCTTGGTTTGGTCACCTAGATCGAAATGGGGGCGGGGGTCGCTGTAGGCGAGGTAGCTGCCGTCCGGCTGGACGCTGCGCCAGATGCGTTGGCCGTCGACGACGGCGGAGACTGTGGCGCCGTAGGCGTCTCTTGGCGGGTCGCCGAGGATGGGACGGAAACGGGATCAAGTTGCCACGTGCGGGGCTCGATTTATCAGCAGGTCCGGCGGGGCATCGCGGTCGATGATGAGGAGGTCGAGGCCGCCGTCGTCATCCACGTCGCCGACCGCGCGCCGGCAAGGGCAGGACGCTCTCGCCCGGGGAGCCGTTGGCGCCGCTACGGAAGTGGCGGCTGCCACCACGCCGAGCCGGCGGCGAACGGTCGCTCGGGTGCCCTTCCCGACGTCACCGCATCCAGGATCAGCCGCGCATCCTCGTGGTCGCCGTCGCTGGTGGCTATGCGCATTGCCTCTCGCGGCTGGGCCGCGCGCAATGCGAACGCCAGCGTCATGCGCGTATCGGCATCGTCGCGCACCTTCAGGAGCGCCCGGGCACGGGCGAGGGCCACGTCGGCATCGCCGCAGAGGGCCTCGGTGCGCGCCGCCACCAGGTGCGCTTCGCCGGAAGCCGGCGCGAGGCGCAGCGCCTCGGCGAGCGGGGCGCGGGCCTTGGCGCACGCCCCCTGCGCCAGCCGCGACATCGCCAGCCAATAGAGGTGGCTCGCCTGCTCCGGTTCTGCGGCTGCGAGTTCGGCATAGCTGCGCTCCGCCTCCGCATGTTCCCCTTGCTGCATGGCGAGGCTGGCGTGCAAGGCTCTCGCCGGCGTGCCGTCAAGCGACAGGATGCGTCGGCTTTCCTCAAGCGCTGCCGCGGGCCGACCGTGCCGCACGAGGGCGCGAGCAAGAGCGAGCCCAACGCTTGCATCGTTCGGGGCAAGGGATGTGGCCTGGGTGTAGGCCGCAAGGGCTGCGTCCGCCTCGCCCCGCGCTTCCGCATTCGCCGCCGCCTCTACAAAAAAGCGGGGGTTCAGGCTGAGGGCGGCGACTTCGAGCAGGAGCGGGTCGTGCACCGTCGGCGCATCCCGGCCCCGGCGGGCAAGCCAGCGCTCGGCGATTTGGTCATTGCCGAGACGCCGTTCGACGATGGCGAGCTTGTAGGCAAGCCGGCCCGCGGGCTCGGCCTGCCATGCCCTTTCGAGCAGGCCGCGCGCCTCGGACCACTCTTGTGTTGCGATCGCCGCATCCGCCAGCGCTTCAAGCGCCGCTGCGGAGTTGGCATCGGCGGCAAGGGCTCGCTGCAGGTGGGCGGTTGCGCGTTCCACGTCACCACGGTCGAGCAGCAACGTGCCGAGCCGGTAATGCGACGCTGCATGTCGGGGACGGATTTCGAGCGCGGCACGGAAGTCCTGGGCCGCGCCAGCGAGTTGCCCACGATCGCGACGCACAACGCCGCGTAGGTAGTGCCAGCGAAATGCCCCCGCAACAGCCGCGGTCTCGCCACCTGCGGCCAAGCGGGCGTCAGCAATCGCTTCGCCGTACAGCTGTTCGGCTTCCGCCAGCAAATGCTGGGCGTGGTGAAACATCGCCAGCCGACCATGCGCCGCCGCCCGAACGGTGGCATCGCCGCTCGCAAGCCGCTCGCGTTCATCCGCCCAAGCCGCCGCCACCGGTTGGGCCAAATGCGGTGGCAGCGGCAGCGCGGGCTCCCCTTGCGCCGCATGCACGGCGATGCAACAGGCCATCGTCAACGAGCCCAAGGCGGCGCGCCACGCTCGGCACACCCGCGGCACGCCGATCCATCCTGAGGCACGTGACGACCTAACCGCTAGAATGCAACTCATGACGAACGACCAGCCACGGACCGGCCCTGACAAGAGCAAGTGGGCCGCAATCCTCGGTGCCATCGATAGTCCGCTCAAGTTTTTCGGGTTGCCGGCACTCGTCGTTGATGGGCTCATAGCACTCACCGCCTTGGCTCTGCCGGAGTCCCAGCGCATCTACGGACTCGGTCTCGCGCTCCTCGTCCTGCTCCTGGTGGTATCGTTGGTCGGAGCAATTAGGTTCTTCCGTCCTGAGAACCTTCAGAAGCAGGTTCAGGAGCTCAAAGACATCCTCGACAGCGAAGGGCTTGCCGATGTCATCGAAGAAACCGTCAAAGACAGGTTCCCACAACTTCAGCCGAAGCACGAAGAAGAGTGGCTCTCCGGTACTGCCGGGGGAACTGGGGCCTCGGGTAGCGCGCGCCTTCCGAGGCGAGCGCGCCAAATGGCGGACTGTCGGAGGCATAGCCCGTGCGGCCAACCTAAAGGAAAAGGTCGTCCTCGACTACATCAAGGAGAGCGATTGCTTCGTCATCGCCCCCGTCTCCCCCGCTGGCAAACGTCTCTACGCCGTCAAGCGGGTACCCGCCCAGTCCGAAGTCCTGGGCGGGCGCGCACGAAAAGCCGCAGCGGCCGGCTAGAGGGCGGATCGTTCGGCCCTTGTTCGGCGCGTAAGGGCACACATGCGGCTGCGTCGGCGAGACGCCGCCAAGGGTGCACTTCTGGCCGTCGGTACCGTCGACGAAATCAGCCACCACCCTGAAGGGCCCGCAGTGCTTCGAGCTCCTCCGCCGCGTCCACGCCCATGTAGCTGACGTACTTCCACTCCTCCGCAAAGTTGCAGCGGATCTTCGTCAGGTGCGTTCCCGCCTGCTTGCCGCGCAGGCAATTGACTCCCGTGGCCTCGCTGCCGTACTGCGCCGTGTAGGCCGCAATGATGCTGTCGAGGCGGGAATGCAGTTCCGGCGGCACGTGCGAACGCAGTTCGTTCAGGCGGTTGCGGACGGAGGGCATGGTGGTGCCGGACGCCGCCACGCCCATCCAGCCCATGCCGGCGGCAACGTCCTGCTCGATGTCGCCGAGGCCGAGCACGAGGATCTCGCCGAGCCGAGCCTGCGCCATCTTGAAGCCACGCTTCGCCGCGGCAAGGAGATGCGGCGCGGCTTCGTCGTAGCGGTGCTGGAGGTAGAGCTGGCGGCCTCGTTCGTTCGACAGATGCGTGTCCAGCATCATCATCGCCACCGCTTGGGCCGTGCCGTCGTCCGGTTCCGCAGTGACGATCACCTCCTCGTCCGCCTCCGGCAGTTCGGCGCGGGCAACGTCCGGTGGAGCCGACGCCGGGTTGCCGGCCGCCGCCTCGTCTTCGCCGAACGCGAGCGGCGCCGACAGACAGGCAATCAGGGTGCAGGCCAGCAAGCGTTGGACTGCGCCTAAGGAAGAGGCACAAAAGGAAGGGTTCCGAGCTGAAGCGTCTTTGGTCATGGGTTTCTCCGCAAGTCTCAAGGAACCCCACCGTGGCCGAGCGCGAGGGGGTTCCAACCTGTCGGGCGATTTTCCTACACGAGTTGCAGACATTGGCTCGGCGAACGCCGCGCCAGCGGTTGCCGGTGGCGGGACCCCAGCCGTCCCATTGCCTTCCCTGCTGCCGCATTGAAAACCGTGAATGGCGTGCTACGGTAGGGCGTCAGGCACCAAATCCTTGGGGAGGGATGCGACATGCGATGCGCGTTTGGTTTGGTTCTTGCGTTTGCCGGCCGTGTTTGGCACGGTCGCTTCGGTCGCGCGGCTACCGCGGCCGCATTGGCGGCGGCCCTAGCCAGTGTCGGCTCACTCGCCGGCGAACTCGACACGATCAGCATCGTGTCGAACCCCGGCAGCGACAACACCTACTCGTCGGACGGCGAGGACAACACGATCATCTTCCGAGCCACTTGGGTCGAGAAGGTCAGCGTCCGCGGCGCCAACCTCATTTTCGTCATGGGCGACGAGGAACGCGAGGCGTTCTGCCCCCAGACAGGGGACTGCGACACATGCCCGGTGTTCAACTTCGAATGCACATACGAGGTGCAGCCGGGGGATCTGGACGAAGACGGCATCTCCATCCAGCCCGCATCGGTGAAGCCGCCGTTCGCGGGCAGCATCACGCGCAACAACTCGAACATCAACCAAGCGACCTGTACCTCCGCCGAAGTCGGGGAATGCACATACGCCGGCCTGTCAGACCAGGCCGGTCACAAGGTTGACGGGGGTCCGGCCGAGACGACCGAGCCAACGGAGCCGGAGGAGCCGGAGGAGCCGAATCAGGGCAGTTCCGGGGAAAGCGAGCACACGGGCCGCATCGCCTCGACGCTGCTGGCCATCGGTCCGCCGCAGATCGGCATGATCGACGGTGCGGACGACGTCGACTACTACCGCATCGACCTCGCCGGCAGCGCCACGGTGACGGTCTCGACCAGCGGCCGCACCGACACCCGCGGCGAGCTGCTCGACGGCAGCGGCGCGCTGATCGCATCCGACGAGGACTCCGGCCCCGGCGCGGGCAACTTCCAGCTCACCGAGGCGCTCGAGGCCGGCGTCTACTACGTCGCCGTCTCCGGTTCCGAGGGCGGCTACGCCCTCACGGCGCTGCTCGCCGACGCCGGCGACCAGGGCGGCACGGCGGCAAGCTCGTCCCTGCTCTCGCTCTACGGCGCGGCCGAGGTGGCGAGCGTCACGTCCATCGCGTCGAGCGCCCTGCTCTCCACCGTCGGCACCATCGACGAGGCCATGGCGGACCTCGACTACTTCCGCATCGACGTGCCGCGCGACGGCACCGACGTGGTGCTGCGCACCCCCGGCCAGCTCGACACCGCCGGCCGCCTGCTCGACAGCTCGCTGGCCGAGGTCGCCTCGGACGAGGGCGGCGACGGCGCCTTCCGCATCGAGACCACGCTCGACGCCGGCACCTACTACCTGGAGGTGTCCGGGCACGAGGCGGGCCGCTACCGGGTGGTCGCCTCCGGCTCGGATGCGGACTGCGCCTGCGCCGAGCCGGCCATGGCGATGGGAGACCACGGCGGCACGGCCGAGACCTCGACGCTGATGGCCATCGGCCCGCCGCTGACCGGCGCCATCGGCGATGCCGACGACGTGGACGTGTTCCGCATCGACCTCGCCGGCAACGCCACCGTGGCGCTGGCGGCGGCGGGCCGGACCGACACCCGGGGCGTGCTGCGCAACGGCGCCCTCGAGGAACTGGCGTCGGCGGACGCCGGCGGCCCGGGCATGAACTTCGGCATCACCGAGGAACTGGCGCCGGGGGTGTACTACCTGGAGGTGTCCGGCGCGGCGGCCGGCAACTACTCGGTCAGCGCGCTGATCGGCGGCGACGCGGACCACGGCGACACCGCCGGCCAGTCGACGCTGCTGACGCTCTACAGCGAGGACGACCTGGCCCACGTCCAGCAGTCGCACCTGAGCACCGTCGGCAACATCGACGCCGCGGAGACGGACCTGGACGTGTTCCGGCTGGACGTGCCGCAGGACATGACGGACGTGACGATCCGCAGCGCCGGCACGCTGGACACCTTCGCCACCCTGCGCGACGCGTCGCTGATGGAGCTGGCGATGGACGACGGCGACGGCGCCTTCCGCATCGAGACCACCCTCGACGCCGGCACCTACTACGTCGAGGTCGGCGGACACGAGACCGGACGCTACCGCGTGCTGGCCTTGGGCGACTCGCAGGTGGCGTGCGACTGCGCCATGGACGGCGACGAGGACGACGGGTCGTAGCGCCCAAGGCCGCGGGCGACCCAAGCATCGCCCGCGCCGAGCCCGTCGGGTGCGTTCAACGCGGGCGGGGACAGGCCCCGCCCCTGCGGGGCATTTGCTTTGCGGTGACGCTGGCCAGGCGCCGGCGGTCGTAGCTGGGCAGGCGGCTGTCGCGCTGCCACGGGCCTCTGGACGGAGGGCGTCTCGCCCTCCATCGTGCCGGGCACGTCGAGGAACAGAGGTTGGTTTGTGGGGGGCGTTGTTCGGGGCTGGCGCCTTGATGGGTAGGGCCGGGCACCGCCAGCGCTGGGCCCCATGGACTCCCATCTAGGGTCTTTGGGCGTTGGGGGTGCAGACGCGCCGGAGTTGGCAGCGCGAACCGCTGGCCTTCAGCATGCTACGCTCCGGTGTCTAGCATGAAGACCTTTGGGGAGGGATGACATGCAGTGCGCGTTTGGTTCTGTTCTCGCGTTTACCAGCCGTTTCCGAAGGAACGGCGGGCACGGCCCACGACTTCCGTCTCATCGCGGCGGTCTGGCTCGCTCGGCGGCTGCGACGGTTTTCGCAACGGTGCTCGCCAGCCTAGGCGCCGCCGCGGGCGAACTCGAGACCATCGAAATCGTGTCGAACCCCGGCGACGACAATACCTACTCGTCGGACGGCGAAGACAACACGATCATCTTCCGCGCCACCTGGGCGCAACTTGTTAGCGTGCGCGGTGCGGATCTCATCTTCACCCTAGGCGATGAGGAACGCGCGGCGTTCTGTCCACAGACGGAAGACTGCGGCACCTGCCCGGTGCTCCAAATCGATTGCACCTACGAGGTGCAGCCTGGGGATCTGGACGAAGATGGCGTCTCCATACCGCCGGCGTCCGTCCAGCATCCGTTCCGGGGCAGCATCACGCGCAACGATTCAAACATCAACCAAGCGACCTGCACCACCACCAACACTTCCCAGGAATGCGCGTACGAAGGCATGGACGACAACGCCGCCCACAAGGTTGACGGTGGCCCGGCGGATTCCGAGCCGGCGGAACCGGAGGATCCGGACGAGCCGGAGGATCCGGACCAGGGCAGCACGGACGAGGACGAGCACACGGGGCGCACGGCCTCGTCGCTGCTGGGGATTGGCCCGCCGGAGATCGGCACCATCGACGGCGCGGACGACGTCGACTACTACCGCATCGACCTCGCCGGCAGCGCCACGGTGACGGTCTCGACCAGCGGCCGCACCGACACCCGCGGCGAGCTGCTCGACGGCAGCGGCGCGCTGATCGCATCCGACGAGGACTCCGGCCCCGGCGCGGGCAACTTCCAGCTCACCGAGGCGCTCGAGGCCGGCGTCTACTACGTCGCCGTCTCCGGTTCCGAGGGCGGCTACGCCCTCACGGCGCTGCTCGCCGACGCCGGCGACCAGGGCGGCACGGCGGCAAGCTCGTCCCTGCTCTCGCTCTACGGCGCGGCCGAGGTGGCGAGCGTCACGTCCATCGCGTCGAGCGCCCTGCTCTCCACCGTCGGCACCATCGACGAGGCCATGGCGGACCTCGACTACTTCCGCATCGACGTGCCGCGCGACGGCACCGACGTGGTGCTGCGCACCCCCGGCCAGCTCGACACCGCCGGCCGCCTGCTCGACAGCTCGCTGGCCGAGGTCGCCTCGGACGAGGGCGGCGACGGCGCCTTCCGCATCGAGACCACGCTCGACGCCGGCACCTACTACCTGGAGGTGTCCGGGCACGAGGCGGGCCGCTACCGGGTGGTCGCCTCCGGCTCGGATGCGGACTGCGCCTGCGCCGAGCCGGCCATGGCGATGGGAGACCACGGCGGCACGGCCGAGACCTCGACGCTGATGGCCATCGGCCCGCCGCTGACCGGCGCCATCGGCGATGCCGACGACGTGGACGTGTTCCGCATCGACCTCGCCGGCAACGCCACCGTGGCGCTGGCGGCGGCGGGCCGGACCGACACCCGGGGCGTGCTGCGCAACGGCGCCCTCGAGGAACTGGCGTCGGCGGACGCCGGCGGCCCGGGCATGAACTTCGGCATCACCGAGGAACTGGCGCCGGGGGTGTACTACCTGGAGGTGTCCGGCGCGGCGGCCGGCAACTACTCGGTCAGCGCGCTGATCGGCGGCGACGCGGACCACGGCGACACCGCCGGCCAGTCGACGCTGCTGACGCTCTACAGCGAGGACGACCTGGCCCACGTCCAGCAGTCGCACCTGAGCACCGTCGGCAACATCGACGCCGCGGAGACGGACCTGGACGTGTTCCGGCTGGACGTGCCGCAGGACATGACGGACGTGACGATCCGCAGCGCCGGCACGCTGGACACCTTCGCCACCCTGCGCGACGCGTCGCTGATGGAGCTGGCGATGGACGACGGCGACGGCGCCTTCCGCATCGAGACCACCCTCGACGCCGGCACCTACTACGTCGAGGTCGGCGGACACGAGACCGGACGCTACCGCGTGCTGGCCTTGGGCGACTCGCAGGTGGCGTGCGACTGCGCCATGGACGGCGACGAGGACGGATCGTAGTTGTGTTCTGTGCAGCGCGGACATTTTCTCCTTTCTTTGGCATGCTCATGCAGGCTCCACACTGCTGCGCTTGTCAGACGCGGCGTGATACGGCGTTCGCCACGCCGGCTCGTGCCCGGTGACACGACGAGCAGGCGTTCGTTGTTGTACGCTACGGATACGGTTCGTACAGGTAACAAGCCGATGGCAAAGTATCGATTCAACCGCGAAGCCATGCAGGTTGTGCGCGACCTAAAGGAAGCCCACGGGGTGGAATCCGAAGGTGAGGTGATCCTGCGCGCTTTGGCGCTCCTCAAGGCGGCCGAAGAGGTCGTTGGCGACGATGGCGTGTTGACGATTCAGGGAGCGCCACACGCCGAGGCGAAAAGTGTCCGCGTGTGGAGAGCCGAAGCAGGATAGGCAGGCATGGCACAGCGGACGTGACGGATCGAGAAGGAGAGTCGGCAGACGACGTTATCGGCGAAGTCGTCGGCAGTTCGATTGATCCCATTCTTCGGGCCAGACTCTCGCTGGCATACTGGGTCTTGGGTGTGGTTGGGATTCTCCTCGTTCTAGCCGTAGGGCTTCGTGTGTGGCCCTACTCTGCCTGCTCAGGATGTTCCGCAGAACAGATCGCTTACGTGCTACAAGGGCGCGAAGCCGCATTCGCGTTCGCGACGACATTTCTCCCGTCTATCGTGACGCTGGTGCTGGGGTATTGGTTCCGGGACCAGCAGGAAGCAGGCCTCTGAAGCGTCGGCACCCGACCTACTGAAGCCCCATCGATCTGTTCCCTGTGCAACTTGAGCGGGTTGTCGCCGGCGGTCGGCTTGTGGCTGCCAAAGGGTCGCCCCAACGTCTTTCTACCCCTAGAGCCTAGCCGAACCTGGGTTGCCGATCTGCAAATCCGGTAATGGACTCCACCGCTTTCGCTGCGGCAAGAAGGAAGGCGTCGGCGCGCAGTGGGGCGATTAGTTGGGCGCCTACCGGGAGGTCGCCAGCGAAGCCGGCGGGCAGGGACAGTGCCGGGCAGCCAGTCACCGTGATCAGGCTGCAGCTCTCCATCCACTGGATGTAGGTTTCCATCGCCACGCCGTCCACTTCGCGCAGCCAGTCCGTGCCGAGGTCGAACGGGAGCACTTGCGTGGTGGGGCCGATCAAGAGGTCGAAGCGCGCGAAGAACTCCCCGATGCGGCCGATCAGTGCTGCGCGGGCGGGGTCCACCCAGTCGTAATCAGCAACCGTCAGTTCCTCTCCGGCGGCGAGGTTCCAGCGGATGGTGTCTTTGAGCTCGGACTGCTCGGCCGCGGTCATTTTGCCGAACCGGCGCCGAAAGCCGGTGGCGCGGAGGATGTGGAAGATGCGGCGGGCGTCCGTGAGGTCGGGTGTTGCCTCCTCGACGACGGCGCCGGCGCCGGTCAAGGCATCCGCCAGGGCGCGGATGCGTTCGCGCACAGCCGCTTCCACGGGCAGGCCGAAATCCTCGGTCACGGCGACGCGCAAGTCGCGGATGGGGAGTTCGGCTACCGGCGTGAACGAGGCGCCGGGCTCGGGCTGCATGTGTGGAATGCCGGCATCCGGGCCGGCAAGGACGGAGAACAGCAAGGCCACGTCGTCGATGGTGCGCGCCATCGGCCCGGCAGTGGAGAGGTCCGTCCAGGGCATTCCCGGTGAGCCGGGCACCCTGCCCGGTGATGGTCGAAAGCCGACGACGTTGCAGAAGGCGGCGGGATTGCGCAGCGAGCCGCCGGTGTCGCTGCCGTCCGCCACCGGGATCATGCGGGCCGCTAATGCCACCGCGGCGCCGCCGCTGCTGCCGCCGCACGTCTTGGCCGTGTTCCAAGGGTTGGCGGTGGCGCCGAAGACGCGGTTGAACGTCTGCGATCCGGCGCCGAACTCCGGCGTGTTGGTCTTGCCCACGGTGACGGCCCCTGCGGCATGCATCCGCTGCACCATCAAGGCGTCCTGCTCCGGCACATGGTCCGCAAAGAGGGGCGAGCCGTAGGTGGTGCGGATGCCCTTGGTGGGCACAAGGTCCTTGTGGGCGATGGGGAGGCCCTTGAGGGCGCCACCGCGGGCTCGGTCGTTGTCCAGGGCGCGGGCCGTGTCTCGTGCCTGCTCGAACGTGGTGGTGACGACGGCGTTCACCGCCGGGTTCGCCGCCTCGATGCGTTCGATGTGCGCGTCGAGCACTTCGACACAACTCGCCTCGCCGCCATCGATCAGGCCCCGGAGGGTTGTTGCGTTCGCTTCCCAGAGTGCTGCCATCTTCGGTTCCTTCTCCCTTCGTTGGCCGGGGCCCCTAGCCCGGATTATTCATGAATGCCCTACTGCGGACGACGATCCACTCGCTGTGGCTGTGCAGGTACTCGTGCGTCCTACGGACGCATTCGCGTGTCCTACGGACACGTTCGCTCCGGCCCCACGACATAGTGCGCAGCTATGCCTTCGGGTTCCGGAACGAAGTGCGCCCAGCCACAGCGGCGTCTCGTCGCCCTCGCTACGCGCATTCATGAACAAACCGGGCTAGCAATTGCGCTTCGGGGGCCAACGCCTTCCGTCTCTACGCCGCGCTCAACTCTGCAGAAACCCCACCAACAGCCTTGCCGTCTCCTCCGCACGCTCCTGTTGCACCCAATGCCCCGCACCGAGCACCAGATGGACGCCGCGCATGTCCGTGCAGGTCTCGTCGCGCATTCGTTCGAGCGCGCCGGGACTCTGCCACGTGCCCCAATCGCTGGCACCGGAAATGAAGAGCGTGGGCTGCTCGAGCTTGCGGCCCGCGAACAACTCCTGCTCCTCGCGCCCCACCGCGCCGGAGCGATAGTGATTGAGACCCCCTTGAAAGCCGGTGCGCTCGTACTCGGCGGCATAGACGGCCAATTCCGCTTCCGGCAGCCAGCGATTGGCAGAGATTTCTTCCGCGCTTGGCATGTGTTTGGCGACGGTTTCGGCCATGCCGTCGGCCGCGTCCATAATGTAGTAGGTCGGCATCTTCGCCATCTCTGCCGCCGTGCGGGCGGCGAGCCGGTGCGGTTGGTTGCCCGCCCAGTCGGCGCTCTTGTGGTGGTAGTACGCGCGCAGGAAGGCGTGGATGCCTTGCGGCGCGTTGGTGAGGTTGGGGTTCGCGTCGCGAGTTTGGTAGTAGCGCTGGTAGTGCTTGCGCGGGCGCGGCAGGGCGGCCAGATCGCCGGCCAAGGTATCCGTGGATGCCGCCGGCGGGGCCGTGCCGAGCGGCAGTGGAGCAGGTGCGGCGAACGGCGCGCTCATCATGGCCGCTCGGGTGAATACGTCGGGCCGCACCAGCGCGCACCAGCCGGCGATGGGCGAACCGAAATCGTGGCCGATCACTGCCACAGAGCGGTGGCCCATCGCAGCCACCAACCCCAGCGCATCCCGCACCACGTTCAAGCGGCGGAAAGGATCGAGGCTGTCGTCGTAGTCGGCCTGCCAACCCGTCGTGCGCCCGTAGCCACGGAGGTCTGGCGCAAACGCATGCAAGCCCGCCTCGGCCAGCGGACCGAGGATTCGCCTCCAGCTATAGGCAAGCTCCGGGAAGCCATGCAGAAGAAGAACGCCCGGCCGCCCCGGCGGATCGAAGCCGGCTTCGAGAACATGCACCCGCAAGCCGTTGACGCCGTCAACGAAGCGCGACCGCACTCCATCCGGCAGCACATCGCCCGATAGTGGTTCCACCACTCGTCTATCCCCCAGCACCCCTAGCTCACCACCCGCACGATAGGGAACCGCAGAACAAGGTCAAGGCGAACCCAAGGGTGGGATGCCGCACTCCCGGGAAGGCCTACTTCCCGAATCTTGGCAATACCTCCGAATCCTGGACAGGCAAACGCCCCCCAACCCTAGACAGGCAAAACACACCCCCACCCCCAAGCCGTGGACAGGCCAAACGCCTCCCGCCGGCCAAACGTCTCCCGCCCTAATCTTGGACAGGCAAACGCCTCCCAAAACCGTGGACAGCCAGTTCGCCTGTCCGCGCCTCTGCGGCATGTCCGCGCCTCTGCGGCACCTGTCCACGCCTCTGCGGCAGCAGTCGTGCCTCTGCGGCAAAATGGCGCGTTCACCACAGGGCATCGCGGGCGGTTGCGGAAGTACTGGAGTTTCTATTGGCCGCTTGCGCTCACCGGGGTGGCGATGGTGTTGGCGGTGCAGTTCCAGAACGGGGCGTTGGCGCGCTATCCGAATGCGGTGCAGGAGATCGCCGTCTTTGCGCTGGCGGCCAGCACGTTCGGCTTCTTCAACGCCGGCATGAACTTCACGGCGCAGCTCTCCAACGTTTTCGCGCGCAGTCCCGGTGGGCGCCGGGCGAGCCAGCGCTTCGTGGCCGCCTGGAGCCTGATGCTCACGGTGCCGCTCGCCGCGGTGGCGCTCACGCCGCCGGGGGCGCTCCTGGTAAGCACCATCTATGGCATTGACGAGGCCCTCACCGACCGCGTCCTGCGCTATCTGGCACTGATGCTGCCGCTGCTGCTGGTCACCGGCCAGCGCATGTTTCTCGTCGGAATGCTGGTGCAGGCGCACCTCACCGGCTGGGTCACGGCACTCAATGTCGTCTTCCTCGTCACAACCATCGTCACGCTCGTGGCCGGCTTCAGCGCCGGATTCGATGCCGTGTACACCCTTGTCGGCGCCCAGACCGCCGCCGCACTGCTGCATTGGGGTCTCGTGCACATCGCCGTGGCAAAGCGCTACCGAAACCCGGAAAGGCCGGAACACGAGGACGTCACCTGGCTCGAACTCGCACGCTTCTTTCTGCCGGTGACCGCCACAGGCTTCATGTTCGCCATCAGCCGCCCAGTTCTCTACGCCTTCGTCAGCCGGGCGCCCGATGGGCTAGCCAGCATCGCGGCCATGCGCATCGCCTTCGACCTCTCGTCCATCTTCCAGCAGGCCGCCAACCAGTTCCGCCACTTCTTCGTCACCTTTGGCCTGTCCGACCTTGCGGCCAAGCGCCGCTTCATGGCGCTGGTGAGCGTCGGCATCACTGCCGTGATGCTGTTGATCGCGCTCACCCCGGTTTCCGGCTGGCTGCTCGGCACCGCACTCGGCATCGACGGCATCACTCTTGAACGCGCACTGGATGTTTTGCTGGTGCTTTGCCTGATGCCAACCGTGATCATCGTGCGCAACTACTTCCACGGAGTGCTGATGGTGCGGCGCAGAACCGGCGGCATGGCCCTGGGCGGTGTGTTGCGGGTGGGCGCGATCGTCGCCGCGGCGCAGGCGCTGTTCCTGCTCGACGTGCTGGACCACATCGCTGCCACCTATGTGCTGCTGCTCGGCTTCGTGGCGGAGACGGTCGTCGTCGCAAGCACGGCCAAGCGACTGAACCCTGCGGAATGAAAATCCACCGTGGTCCGGCAGTTCGCAAGCCAACTGCCGACGCGCCCGCCGGGTGCGCCGCTATACTTCCTGCATGCTCAAGGGTGGCCCCACATCGCACATCTATTTCTCCCAGCGACTGCGCCTGCACTATGTGGATTGGGGGAATCACGACGCGCCGCCGCTGCTGCTCGTCCACGGCGGCCGCGACCATTGCCGCAACTGGGACTGGGTGGCCAATGCCCTCAAGTCGGACTACCACATCATCGCCCCCGACCTGCGCGGCCACGGCGACTCGCAATGGCTCGTGGGCGGTGCCTACACGACCCTCGACTACGTGTACGACATCGCCCAGCTTCTGCGTCAGACCGGGCTCGACGAGGTGACGGTGGTCGGCCATTCCATGGGTGGCTCCGTTTCGCTGGCGTACACCGGCCTCTATCCCCACAGCGTGCGCAAGCTGGTGAGCATCGAGGGCATGGGCTCCTCGCCGCTCGGAGACGACTCGACTCCGGGGCACGAGCGCCTGCATGAATGGGTCAACAGCCTGCGCGATCTTTCCGGTCGCACGCCGCGCCGCTACCCGAGTCTGGAAGAGGCGTTCCAGCGCATGCAGCGCGCCAACCCGCACCTCTCGGAGGAACAGGCGCGACACCTGACTATTCACGGCAGCAACCAGAACGAAGACGGCACCTACAGCTGGAAATTCGACAACTACATGCGGGCATGGTCGCCGATCGGCATCTCGCCGCGGCAGACGGTGGGCCTGTATCGGCGCATCACGTGCCCGGTGCTGCTGCTGCACGGAATCGAGTCCTGGGCTTCGGATCCCAAGGAGGACGGTCGCCTGGACCACTTTCAGGACGCCCGCTCCATCGGCATCGAGAACGCTGGCCATTGGGTACACCACGACCAGCTCGAGCGTTTCCTCGAAATCCTGACGGGGTTTCTTGCGGAGCCCTCGGACGGCGGAGTTCCCTCCGGCACTTGATGCGGACGGATGGACTCATGCATTCCCGTCGCCAAGCAGCACCCTCAGCAACGCCCCTCTTGGCAGCGAGCCGAAGAAGCCGTGGAGCCTCATCGACAGGGCGGTCGCGCCAAACGCATTTGCGCAGAGCACTCCCTGGCTTGCCGCCCAGCGCCGGCGATGCGCGTGCCTGAGCCGCCGGGCGAGCTCCCGCGAGTCGCCCGCGCCATCCACGCTGCATCCGGCCGGGGCGTGCTTTACGTCACGGGCGGCGGCACGGGGATGCTAGCGGCGTTGCTGAGCGAGCCCGGCGCGTCCGCCACGGTATTGGAAGCGGGCGTTCCCTACGCGGAACAGGCGCTCCAGGAACTGCTCGGTGCACGCCCCGAACAATCCTGCAGCCCAGCCACTGCCCGCGACCTGGCCATGCGCGCCTTTCTCAGGGCGCGGCAGCTTGGCGGCGGATTCGGCTTTGCAATTACCGCGAGCCTCGCAACCACGGTGGCGAAGCGCGGCGCACATCGCGCCCATGTGGCATTCCAGGATGCCGGCAGGACGCGCACTTGGAGCATGGAGTTCGTCAAGCAAGGAGCGGTGCGGGCGCAGGAAGAGGAGGCACTGTCCGACCTTGCACTACGAGCCCTCGCGGCATCGCTCGGCATTGGGGAGGCTCCAGCGGACGGCTACCAGGAAGTCATCGGCACCGCTGAACAGACGCGCCTGATTCTCGGCACGCTGACGCACGTCGGCACGTCGGCACCCGCCATTCTCCCTGGCGCCTTCAACCCTTTGCACAACGGGCACCGCGCCATGCGAGTGGATGCCGAGCGGCGGCTTGGACAACGCGTCGCCTATGAGTTGTGCATCGCGAGCGTGGACAAGCCACCCCTCAACCACCACGACATTGCATCCCGGTTGCAGCAGTTCGATCCAGACGAAGTGGTGCTCACGAGCACGCCCACGTTCCTCGCCAAGGCGCGCGCCTTGGGGCCCGTTACCTTCGTGGTCGGCACCGACACCATCGCTCGCATCGCAAAGCCGCGCTACTACGAGGCCGGCAGTACCGCGGCCCGCGACGCCGCAGTGGCGGAACTCGCCACCGTTGGCAGCCGTTTCCTGGTCTATGGCCGCACCACGCCCGAGGGCTTCACCACCCTCCAGGACGTGCCCCTTCCACAAGCCCTGCGAGCGCTTTGCACCGGCGTAGCCGAGGAGGACTTCCGCATGGACGTCTCCTCATCGGAACTTCGCGCACAGGGCAAACGTTCGCCGGACTAGAGCACCGCCAGGGACTGGGACATTCCCCAAAACCCGGACAGGCAAACACACTCCCCAAACCCCGGACCACTCCCCAAACCCCCGGACAGGCAAACGCTCCTCCACCTGTCGCTCCTCCACCTGTCGCCGGACGCCAGGCGCCCCGGACAGGCAAACGCCCTTTCTACTTGCCGCCGGACAGGCGAAACACCCTCTCGGGCGAACACCCTCTCGTCGCCTGACAGGCACGCGTCGCCTGGACAGGCAAACGCACTCCCGCGCCTGGACCACTCCCGCGCCCGGACAGGCAAACGCACTCCCTCGGGCAAATGCACTCCCTCGAACTCCCGCGCGCCTCGGACAGGCAAACGCCTGCAGGGGGCCGCTTCTTCACTCGGACCGCTTCTTCACTCAGACAGGCAAACGCACGTTGGCAGGCAAACGCACGTTGGCAGGCGGGCAACCGCCGACGGCCCCCTCACGCACGCCTCGGACAGGCAAACGCCCTCTCACCGCCTCGGACAGGCAAACGCCCTCTCACCGCCTGGACAGGCAAAAGCACGCCGGGAGGGAGTCCTGGAGGGAGTCCTGCCACTGCCCTGTCCGGGTCCACATGTCCGAAGTGCGGGTGACGCGTACACTTCCGAACTCACGCCTGCCGATTGTTCTTAAGGGAAGCGATCGCCTTTTGCGTCGGAACGGCGACGCGCCTGGGAGAGGGACTTGAACGCAGCGAATCAACGGGGCACCGGTAGCAGTTCGGCCGCGGACACAGCCGAAACTGCCAACGCCTCGGCGAGCGCAGGGGCGGCAAAAGGCGAGCGAGCCGAGGTGGATTCGGTGCCACCGATCGTGCGGCCCGGCATTTTCCAGCTCGCGTTCCCATCGATCCTTGCCAACCTCCTATACGCGGTCGTGGCGATGGTGCAGACCAAGTTCGTGGGCGAACTCGGCGCCGAAGCAGTCGCCGCGGTGGGAGTCGGACAGCGCGTTTTCTTCGCCTTGCAGGCGGTGTTGATGGCGATTAGCGCCGGAACCACGGCACTCGTTGCGCGGGCCTGGGGCGCCGATGACCGCACCGAGGCCAGTCGGGTGACGATGGCCAGCCTCGCCGTGGGGGGCGCCTTCGCCATCGCGCTGACGCTGCCCGGCTTCCTGGCGGCTCGGCCCGTGGCGTCCATTTTTGGCCTCGACGCGGCAACCATCGAACTCGCCGCGTCCAACGTTCGTTGGATGTCGATCTTCAACGTCGCCTTCGCCATCAACATGGTGCTTGGCTCGGCACTGCGCGCCGCTGGCGATGCGTGGTCGCCGCTTTGGGTCGGTGCCGGCGTAAACGTCGTCAACATCCCGTTGCTCTACCTCCTCGTGTTCGGCCACTACGGCTTCCCGGCGATGGGCGTGGCTGGCGCCGCCATCGCCGGCGGCGTGTCGTTCACGCTCGGTGGTCTTGTGATGCTCGTAATGTGGATCAAGCAAGCCTTTCGCCTGCGCTATGTGAGCAATGGCTGGTATCGACGGGAGCGCTTCGCCCGGCTGCTGCAGATCGGCTATCCGGCCGGCTTGGAGATGCTGGTGTTTCAGGCCGGCTTTTTCATCTTCCTCATGCTCATCGGCAACTACTACGGCACGGAAGCATTCGCGGCCATGAGCGTAGGCGGCAACCTGATGATGGTGTGCTTCGTGGTTGGGTTTGGCTTTTCCATCGCCGGCTCCACGCTCGTGGGGCAGCATCTTGGCGCAGACGACCACGAAGGTGCCGTGCGCAGCGGCTGGCGCTCGCTTTGGTACGCCGTGCTGTCGATGGGATCGCTTGGCGCGGTCGTGGCGTGGCACGCCCCGTCCCTCGCGGAGTTCTTCCTTGGCGATGAGCCGGTGACGATCGCCCACACGATTCACATGGCCTGGATCATGGCCGCCATCACGCCACTGTTCGCGGTGGAGTTCGCCATCGGCGGCGCCCTGCGCGGCGCTGGCGACACGCGCTTCCCCCTAATGGCGACCTTGATTGGCTTGATCGGCGCCCGTTGCGGCTTGGCAATCCTGTTTACGTTGCTCGGATGGCCGGTGGTTTGGGTGTATGCGGCGATGGCTGGCGAGTACATCGTCAAGGCCGCCATGCTGCTCGGGCGCTTCCGCTCGGGTCGCTGGAAGACCATCGCCCCGATTCCGAGCGCGGCTCGCTGACCGGCGCCTGCGACACAAGCGCAAAGGAGCTCAATGGTCCATGCCGGAACTGCCCGACCTTACCGTGTACATCGATCATCTGCGCCGACGGATCGTCGGCTCCGCGCTGCACGGCATTCGTATCGGCAGTCCGTTCGTGCTGCGCTCGGTGACACCCACCGTGGATGAGGTGCGGGAAAGGCGGGTGGAGGGCGTGACAAGGATCGCCAAGCAACTCATCATGGAGCTCACGGGCGAAACCTTCGTGGTTCTGCACCTGATGATCGCGGGCCGTCTGCGCTGGCATGAAGCCGACCGGGCGTTGCCCAAGCGCAACGGCCTTGCGGCATTCGACTTCGATGCGGGCACGTTGATCTTCACCGAGGCAAGCCGCAAGAAGCGCGCTTCTCTGCGGCTGGTCGCTGGGCGCTCGGCACTGGAGGAGCTGAATCCCGGCGGGCTCGAAGTGTTCGATATCGATCTGACGGCCTTCGCCGAACGGCTGCGTGCCACGCCCCACACCGTGAAGCGAGCGCTGACGGACCAGCGAGTGTTCGCCGGCATCGGCAACGCCTACTCCGACGAGATCCTGTTCCACGCTCGCATGTCGCCGTTTCGCCTGGGGCGCAACTTGTCGAACGAAGAGATGGCGCGCCTCTTTGCCGCCTGCCGGGAGGTCCTGGCCCAGTGGGCGAAGCGTCTCGGCGAGCGGACAGGCGACGCCTTCCCAGGCAAGGTAACGGCCTTTCAGCCGGAGATGGCGGTCCACGGCAAGTATCGTCAGCCCTGCCCCACCTGTGGTGCCCCCGTACAGCGCATCCTGCGGGCGGAAAACGAGTCGAACTATTGCGCCAAGTGCCAAACAGGCGGCCGGCTGCTGGCCGACCGTTCGCTATCTCGACTGCTGAAGGACACCTACCCGCGCCGGATCGAGGAACTCGAGGGATAGCGCACCGCACACTCGCCTCGCTGCGAGTCCCGTGAGCCGGATCCTCCCGTCGGCCGAAGAACCCGTCGGCCCTGTCCGAGGAGGCCCATATGCCTTGGACGGCCCCAATGCCTTGGACAGGCAAAAGGGCCCCTACGACTCGGACAGGCAAACGCTTCCCTACCGGGCAAACGCTTCCCTACCGGGACAGGCAACGCTTACCTACCGAGAGCGCCGTTTGCCCGGGAAGGGACGTTTGCCTGTCCACCAGTGAGAGCGACGTTTTCCTGTCCAAGGTGTTCAGCCCCCATGACCCGGACAGGCAAACCGTTCCCGAACCCGTCTTTTGCGAGCCGCCGCTCTGTCGGGCACTTGCCCTACAATCCGCAGTGAACCCACGGAAACGGACAGACGAATGCAGCTAGGGCGCCTTGGCGTTTGGTACTTCACAGATGCCATGTCCGCACAGCACGCGGCCACGGCGGCGAAGCGGATCGAGGATCTTGGCTATGCCGCGCTTTGGATTCCCGAAACGGTCGGGCGCGACCCCTTTGCCCACGCCGCATGGCTGCTCGCCAATACCACGCGGCTCGTGCTCGCCACCGGCATCGCCAACATCTACCACCGCGAGCCGGGAGTCACGCTGCAGGCGCAGATGACCCTCGCCGAGCAGTCAGGCGACCGTTTCCTGCTCGGACTTGGCGTCTCGCACAAGCCCTTGGTGGAAGGCGTGCGCGGCCTCACATACGGCAAGCCCGTTGCAACGATGCGCACCTACCTCGAACGAATGGCCGAGGCGCGTTACTCCGGCCCGCGCCCCGACACCACCCCCCGCACCGTGTTGGCCGCCCTCGGCCCGCACATGCTTGCGCTGGCCCGCGACGCCGGCGACGGCGCCCATCCCTACTTCAGCTCGCCGGCACACACGCGCATGGCGCGAGAAATCCTTGGCCCCGACAGCTGGCTGTGTGTGGAGCAGAAGGTGGTCATGACGCCTGATGCCGACACGGCGCGCAAGGTCGCGCGCACCGTCGCGAAGACCTACCAGGCACTGCCGAACTACCGCAACAACTGGCTGCGAATGGGGCTGACCAACGACGACATCGCCGGCGACGGCTCGGACGCCTTCATCGACGCGACCTTTGCCTGGGGTGACGCGTCGGCCGTGCGCGATCGCATCGCCGAGCATTTCGACGCCGGCGCAAGCCATGTCTGCATCCAACCCGTGCAGCCTGGCGGCACCATCGGCACGCCGGACTGGAACGCGTTGGAGGCCTTGGCGCCATGAGCGAGTTCAAGGACAAGAACGTCGTCGTCACCGGTGCGGCCGGAACGCTCGGCACTGCCGTGGCGGCTGTTTTCCATGACGCCGGCGCGCGCGTGACGGGGATCGACATCGTCGAATCGGATGCGCCCTGGCGAACAACAACTGCGGACCTGATCGACCCTGGCACCGCCACAGCGGCTTTCGCGGAGCTTGGTGCCATCGACGTGCTCGCCAACATCGCCGGTGGCTTCACGATGGGCGACGCCGTGGCGGACACGTCCGACGCAACCTGGGACTTCATGATGAACTTGAACGCGCGCACCGTGTTCAACGCCGCCCGCGCCGTCGTGCCCGCCATGAAGGCCGCCGGCCGCGGCAAGATCATCAACATCTCCGCTCGTGGCGGATTGCGTGGCGCCGCCGCGATGGGCGCCTACGCCGCATCCAAGGCAGTCGTCCAGCGACTGACCGAAACCCTCGCCGACGAACTCAAGGCCGACGGGATCAACGTCAACTGCATCCTGCCGAGCATCATCGACACGCCGCAGAACCGCCGCGACATGCCCAAGGCGCGGTTCGATCACTGGGTGCCGCCAGCGGACATTGCCGCCGTGGTGGCTTTCCTGGCCTCCAACGCCGCTCGCTCCATCCACGGCGCTTCCATACCTGTGGAGGGGCTCTCCTGACGGGTGTCGGCGCTGCCGGCGAGCACTGAGGGGCGCGGGCCTACGGGTCTGCTTGCGCTCACGCCTGGCTAGGCCTGCGCCGTTTTTCTACGGCGCAGCCTCCGGGCCGAGTCCGTACTCGCCACGAAGGTAGATGAGCGGGGTTGCATCCGGGCGCAGGATGCGGAACTCGCGCGGGCTGCCGACGGCGATGGTGTGGTCCCCGGCGTCATGTTCGGCGACCAGTTCGCAGTCCACCCAAGCAATTGCGCCATCCAGGATCGGTGCACCATGGCCGTTGGTGTGCCACGGCATGT
This sequence comes from Pseudomonadales bacterium, assembly GCA_965116935.1. Classification (GTDB taxonomy): domain Bacteria; phylum Pseudomonadota; class Gammaproteobacteria; order Pseudomonadales; family Azotimanducaceae; genus VXYL01. Next base: position 417,449 of record OZ220737.1, read on the forward strand.
CCGCCGATCTGCCGGCCTGCGCGAACGCGTCGCTGACGGCCTGTTGGTCTTGCGCGAGAACGTTGATGCAGAAGGAGCGGCGCGCGCGAATGCGGGGCCAGCTGGTGCTCGTCCGCGCCGGGCAAACGGCCACAAGAGGCGGGTCGAGCGACAGGGAGACGAGCGACTGGGCCGCGAAGCCCACGAGCGCATCGTCTTCGGTGCCGGCAACGATGACGACGCCTGTGGCGAACTGCCCCATCGTGTCGCGAAATGCCCGGCTGTCGAATGTTCCCATCGCTTCCCGTCGTGGCGCGGCCGGCACGGTCGGCCGGTGCGGAGTGGGAACTATAGCCGACGCAAGTACCGGCCTTGCCAGCAGCCTCGCCTGGCCGTTGGGGACGGGCCACGGAGCGGTGCGTTAGCGTCATTCGACGAGCGCTAGCCTAGGGCTGTGGGGAGTCGCAAGGCCCGGCGCCAGCGCCCTAACGGACCCGTCGGCAGTTCGCTGCACGATTGCCAGCCTTCACTTCTGCAGTCCGCGCGCGAACGCGACGCAGCCAATCAGCGAAACGGTCCTTAGCTCAGCCGCCCAGCCGCCGCCGAAGTGCGCGGGCGGCCGCAAGGACCGCGGCGTCCTGGACGCCCTTCGTCGCCAACGCTTCCCAACATGCGGACAGCACCGTTTGCGCGAATCCCCACGCGGCGATGCGTTCGGGATCGAGCGCGAGAATCTCGGCCAGGATCGCCACTCGATCGGATACCGCACGGGCAACAGTGGCCTCGTTCGGGCACCAAGCGAGGCGGTTTCGAAGCATCGCGGCGCACTCGTATTCGGTCTCGGCGATCAACCCGTGCGGGTCGATGACAATCGGCCGCGATGTCCCGTCTCCGCGCGCGGACACGAGCACGTTGCCGTGGTGCAAGTCGCCGTGAACAAGGCACGGGGGCGAGGGGGACGCCACAAGTGTGGACCACACCGTCTTCGCGGCATCGACCAGTTTCGCATCGACAGCGCCACGGTCGCCGAAGGCGCGGCTGTAGTCGGCAAAGCCGCTCGAATCCTGTGCCACGGCACGGAACAGCCCTGCTTGATCGGCGGGAGGTGGACTCCGACTCAAGCGATGGACAAGCGATGCGATTTCTCGTGCTGTTTGCCTGTCCTCGCGCTGCGACTGCGGATCCAAGGGCAATCCCGGCGACAGACACTCCATCAGGTAGGCATCGGGACTGGCGGCTAGAACGCCTACGACGGCTTTCCCGGCGTGGTGGAGGAGCCACGCCGACTCGGCGGCTGTGACGCTCGGGTCCGGACTGACCTTGAGGACGACCTCGCGCCCATGCCGGCTCTCGGTCGCGAATGCGACGAAATTGAACGAGAGCGAAGCGACCGGGCGCAACTCCCTAAGCCGCCATCGCTTTTCTAGCGCTGCTAGGCGCTGCGGCAAGTCTGCAAGCCAGCGCCGGCCGTTCGGAAAATACCCAACCACGTTTTGGACGAACGCAGGTGGCAATGGGTCCATGTTCATTCGGGGAGCGTCAGCTGGGAGAGGCGGAGGCTATGGCCGGTGGGTGGTCGGTGGATTGCGGACGGTCGGTGGATTGCGGACAGGCAAACGGTGCCGTTCTGGGTGTTGTTCGCCTGTCCAAGTTGGTGGATTGTGGGCGCTGGATTGCGGACAGGCAAAAAGGAGACCGGCCTGTCCACGCTGGATTGCGGACAGGCAAAAGGCGGTGTCGGGCAAATGGCGGTGTCGTTCGCCTGTCCAAGCAAGCTCCCAGTCCAAGCAAGCTCCCAGGCAAACTGCGTCGTTTGTAGCGTCGTTCGCCAAGCGTCGTTCGCCTGTCCTGCAGCGTCGGTCCTGCAGCGTCGTTCGACGCACGCCGGTGTCGTTCGCCCGCCGGTGTCGTTCGCCTGTCCGGTGTCGTTCGCCTGTCCAGGCACGCTCAGGCACGCTCTGGTCCAGGCACGCTCCCAAGTCCAAGCACGCTCGCCACACCAGTGCAGGCGTGCTAGGCAAACTCCTCCCGTCCGAGCCAAAACAGATGTCTACCGTGCGTGTGCGCTTTGGCGCACGGCACGCCTAGGCCATATCGGCGGCTTCATCGAGCTTAACTCTGGCTTATTTGCATTTGGCTTTGCGGCACCATAGCCCGCATGGCCACTCCCCGAAAGCACCTCGTCGACAGTGAAGTCGCCTGCACCTATCACGTCTCGTCACGGTGCGTCCGACAGTCGTGGCTGTTTGGCTTCGACGAGCTCACACGCAAGGACTATTCGTACCGAAAGGCTTGGCTCACGGAACGACTGAAGGTGTTGGCGGCCTGCTTCGCCATCGAGCTCTACGCCTACTCCATCATGAGCAATCACTACCACTTGGTCCTCCGGCATGACCCCAAGGCGTCCGAAATGTGGACTGACGAGGAGGTGGCGGAGCGGTGGGTGGACGTATATCCGCCGAAAGGGACGGGGCAAGCCCTGGAGGAACGCAAGGCCGCCGCCCGCGAGAGGCTGCTCGGCAACCCGGGCCGCCTTGCAGGGGCCCGAAAGACGCTTGGTTCCCTTTCAGGCTTCATGCAGCACCTGAACCAACCGATCGCCAGGCGCGCCAACAAGGAGGACGAGCGCAAGGGGCACTTCTTCGAGGAGCGCTTCTATTCCGGAGCACTGCTGAGCGAAGAAGCGGTCGTCGCCGCCATGGCGTATGTCGATCTGAACCCCGTCCGCGCCAAGATCGCGCGGGACATTGAGGAGTGTGCCGACTCCTCCATCGACGAGCGTCTACGCGAGTGCACCGCGGAGTCGCTCGAAGAGTTTCTTCGACCGGTGGCCTCCGGCATCAAGAGCCGTGACAACTGCACCGTGGAAGCCTCGAGCGAGGAGCCCGCTGTACCCGAAACGACACCCGCAAGCCAAAGCAAGCGCGCGATCGGTACGAAGGTCGAGTCCACGGAACGCCCTGCACCTACGCGCCCGGACTACCCAGGGCCGCAAAGAACCCTTGGCGAATACGTCGCCGTGCTGCGTGCGTTGGCTGCTGGCTACCGCCGGGACCTACCGCCGGACAAGGTCTCCGCGTGGTCTGTCAAGGTCGCGACGATCCGGCGGCGGCAGCGGGCCTTTGGACCCCTGGAGCACCTGAAGCGCTGGGCCACGGTTCGCGGAATGCCTGTTCGTGGCATACCGTTGGCGGCATAGCACGTAGGCGACGCGATCCCAACACGCCAATGGAGCCGGCCGTGGCCGTCCCTTCAAGCACTCACATGTGAGCGGGCGTCTCTCGCTCCAGGCTCGCCAAGTCACCCAGGACCCGATCGGTCACCCGATCCCTCTGTCCCACTCGATCGGGTCCCCCCCGATCTGGTCTGTCCAAACCGGTTCGCCTGGTTTAGTCGATTCGCCGGTTCAGCCGGTTCGCCTGTCTAAACCCGTTCAGTCCATTCGCCTGTCCAAATCCGCCTGTCCCCCGCCTGTCCAAATCCGCCTGTCCAAACCCGTTCGTTCCCCTGTCCAAACCCGTTCCCCTGGTTCGCCTGTCTTCGCAAACCGCTTCCCAAAACCGCTTCCTGTCTTCGCAAACGCTTCACCAGTGTCCTTGACACTTGCCGGCTGTCGAGGATTCTGTCCTTGCAGTCGGCTAAAATGCTTGGCCGTGGTCAGGTCGTTCCCAATCTTCCAGAGCGACAGCGCCGCGCCCCTCGCCGCGGTTGACTTGGGCTCCAACAGCTTTCATCTCATCGTCGCGTACGACCACGACGGTCGGCTCCAGGTTGTCGATCGCCACAAGGAGATGGTGCGCTTGGCCGAGGGCCTCTCACCCTCCGGCACGCTTTCCACAGACGCCGCCACACGGGCCATTGCCTGTCTAGAACGATTCGCGCAGCGGATCCGCCACCTGCCCCGCGAGAACATCCGAGTCGTTGGCACCAACACCCTGCGCAAGGCGCGAGACAGTCGAGACTTCATCGAACGAGCCGAAGAGGCACTCGGGCATCGCATCGAAGTCATCAGTGGGCGGGAGGAAGCGAGGCTCATCTATCTGGGCGTGTCCCACGCCCACGAGGACAACTACGACACTCGCCTGGTAGTGGACATCGGTGGTGGCAGCACAGAACTGATTCTCGGTCGCCAGTTCCAGCCCCGGCTGCTGGAGAGCCTGCACATGGGCTGCGTTGCGATGTCGGCCGAGCACTTCCCGAACGGCCGCATCAGGAATGGCGGCATGGTGGACGCGGAGAACGCCGCGCGCCAAGAGCTCGAGGTGATCGAGCATATGTACCGCGCACATGGCTGGGACACGGTGATCGGCGCTTCCGGCACGATCATCGCAATTCAGGACGCAATTCAGGAACTGTCCGGCGAACGCGGCATCACCGCAGACGGCATCGCCTCAGTGCAACGACGACTTCTGGACGCAGGACATGTGGATGGCGTGGACTTGGAGTCGCTGAATGTCGAGCGACGGCCGGTGTTTCCCGGGGGCGTCGCGATTCTGGCCGCGATTTTCGCCGCGTTGGGGATCGACCGCATGACCGTTTCGGACGGAGCGCTGCGCGAAGGCCTTCTGCACGACCTGCTCGGCCGTGTGCACGCCGAAGACATCCGAGAGAACACGATCGCCAACCTCGCGTCTCGCTACCACGTCGACACTATTCAAGCCGACCGGGTTGCCCGCACCGCAAACCGGCTGCTGGAACAGGCAAGCACAGGCTGGCAGTTTCGACAGGTGGATGCGCCCCGCATTCTCGGTTGGGGCGCCATGCTGCACGAGATCGGCATGGACATAGCGCACAGCCAGTACCACAAGCATGGAGGCTATCTGCTGGAACACTTGGACATGCCTGGCTTCTCGCGCCAAGACCAGCACGACCTCGCGATGATCGTCCGCGCTCACCGGCGCAAGTTTCCGATTGAACTCTTGCGCGACGCGCCCGAACTGATGCGACTTTGTGTGCTGATGCGCTTGGCAGTGGTGTTCCACAGGAGTCGCGCCACCCTTCCACTGCCTTCGATCTCCCTATCTGTGCGGCACAACTCCATCAAGCTCACGCTTCCCAGACGCTGGATGATCGAACACCCGCTTACCGCCCTCGACATCCAGCAGGAGGCGGAGTTTCTCGGCGTCATCCCCATTGAGCTCCAGGCTGGCTTGCGCTGACGTCCGCCGGCAGGGTGCTTTTGCCTGTCCGGCAGGGGGCGTTTGCCTGTCTGAGGTGGGGTTGGGTTGGTTGCCGGAGGGTGCCGGAGGGGCGTTTGCCTGTCTTGGTCGGCGGGGCAGTCTTGGTCGGCGGGGCACTTTGCCCGGCGGGGGCACTTTGCCTGTCCGGGTGGCGGGAGAAACCGGGTTTCGCGACGGTAGCGATTGCAAACGTGGGCATGGCTGCCCCAAAATGTGCTTGCTGGCCCTTTGGAGCGTTTGGCTGGCGCCGGAGCTGAATTGGGGTGTCGCCAAGTCGGTAAGGCACTGGGTTTTGATCCCAGCATGCGCAGGTTCGAGTCCTGCCACCCCAGCCACGGCGTCGGGCACCAAGGAGGGCGGCGTTTCCCGTGGCTTTGCTGGGCCTTAAGGGGGCGGGCGTTGAAAGATCTCATGGTGTTCGCGGGCGGTTCCGTGGGTGGTCTGTCCGGGCGGATTGCTGAAGAGCTCGACATTTCTCTCGGCACGTCTGACATCGGCCGCTTTCGCGACGGCGAGGTGCGGGTCGAGATCGACGAAAACGTCCGCGGCAAGGACGTCTTTCTGGTCCAGTCCACCTGCGCGCCCACGAACGACAACATCATGGAGCTGATGATGATGGCCGATGCGGTCAAGCGCGCCTCCGCGCAGCGCATCACCGCCGTCATGCCCTACTTCGGCTACGCACGTCAGGATCGGCGTCCCCGCTCCGCGCGGGTGCCCATCAGCGCCAAGGTGGTCGCCGACATGATCGCCGGCGTCGGCATCGACCGCATCCTCACCGTCGACCTCCATGCCGACCAGATTCAGGGCTTCTTCAACGTCCCGGTGGACAACGTCTATGCATCGCCCGTGCTCGTGGACGACATCCTCGCCCGACATCGGGGCGAGCCGGTCTTCGTCTCCCCGGACGTCGGCGGCGTGGCGCGGGCACGCGCCATCGCCAAGCAAGTGGACGATCTTGATCTCGCCATCATCGACAAGCGCCGCCCGCGACCCAATGCCTCCGAGGTGATGAACGTCATCGGCGAGGTGGAAGGCCGCACCGCCATCCTGGTCGACGACATCGTCGACACCGCCGGCACCCTGTGCAATGCCGCCGCCGCCCTGCGCGAGCGCGGTGCCACCGGCGTCAGCGCCTACATCACCCACCCGGTGCTTTCCGACGACGCGCCAAGCCGCATCGACGGCTCCAAACTCGACGAGGTCGTGGTCACCGACACCGTGCCGCTGTTGGATGACGCCCGCAGCTGTGGCAAGATCCGCCAATTGAGCCTCGCCGGCGTGCTTGCGGAAGCCATTCGCCGAGTGAGCAACGAGGAGTCGATCAGCGCCATGTTCCGCCACAACGGACAGGCGCAAATGCGCTTTTAGGAACGCGCGCAAGGCACCGTCCGCTTTACGACGCAATCCGTCGCAAAACCGGCCCCGCGCCACCGCCGAACCGCTTGCAGCAATCGCCGCCAAGCCACGCGAGCTCTCATCTCAGCCAACGACGGAGCCACTCAAAATGGCCAACACCATCACCGTTCGCGCCGATTTTCGGGCTGATCTCGGCAAGGCCGCAACGCGCCGCCTGCGCCGTTTCACCGGCAAGGTTCCGGGCATTCTCTACGGCGGCGACCGCGATCCCCAGCCTCTGTCCCTCGAACAGCGCGACCTTGCACGCTTCATGCAGGACGAAGCGTTCTTCTCCCAAGTGCTCGAACTCAAGGTGGGCGATGTCGGCCAACAGGCGGTGCTGCGCGACCTGCAACGACACCCGGCAAGCGACAGGGTCATCCATGTGGACTTCATGCGCGTGCGCGACGACGCGCCCCTCAGCATACGGGTGCCGCTGCACTTCCTGGGCGAGGACCACTGCGTCGGCGTGCGCCAGGGCGGCGGCAGCCTGTCGCACAACCTCATCGAGGTGGAGATCTCCAGCCTTCCGGCCGATCTGCCGGAGTACATCGAGGTAGACGTCACGGGCCTCGACGTGGGCAACTCCGTTCACCTCTCGGACATTGCCCTCCCGCCCGGGGTGACCCTAGTGGCGCTCGGCCAGGGGCAAGACCACGACTTGCCGGTCGTGAGCGTCATTCCCCCACGCGGTGGCAGTGGCGACGAGGAAGAGAGCGAGGAGGTCGAGGAGGAAGATTCCGCGGAGGATTGATTCCGAACGCTCGCGGCCAGACCGCCGAAGGGCGCACGCCCACAAGGGCGCACTAGCCCGCATTTCTCACCAGCCCTCTACTGCGGACGACGATGCACTCGCTGTGGCTGGACGCGCACGCGTGCCAGGAAGCACGGAGCGGAGGAGCCCGAGGGCATAGCTGCGTACTATGTCGAGGGGGCCGGAGCGAACGTGTCCGAAGGACACGCGAATGCGTCCGCCGGACGCACGAGTACCTGCACAGCCACAGCGAGTGTATCGTCGTCCGCAGTAGGGCATTCATGAATAAATCCGGGCTAGCGTCCCGTGCCAGACATGCGTTGATCCAATGGAGAGGCGCTCGACGGAGCCACCCCAGCAACCGACCGGATCGCCAATGTGACCATCCGCCTCATCGCCGGCCTCGGCAACCCCGGTGCACGCTATGAACGCACGCGCCACAACGTCGGCATGGCCTGGCTGCATCGACTCGCCGACCGCTTTCACCTGCCGCTGTCCCCGCAGCGCAAGTTCCGTGGCAGCGTGGCCCGAGGCGACATACTCGGTCACGATGTCTGGCTGCTCGCGCCAGACACCTACATGAACCTCTCCGGCGACGCCGTCGGGCCGCTCGCGCACTTCTACAAGCTGGCCCCGGAAGAGATTCTCATCGCCTACGACGAAGTGGCGTTCGAGCCGGGTGCCTGTCGGCTGCGCGTGGGCGGCGGCCACAACGGCCACAACGGCATCCGCAGCGTGATCGCCGCTCTCGGCAACCAAGCCGGCTTCGCCCGCCTGCGCATCGGCGTCGGTCATCCGGGCAACACAGGCGAGATGATCGCCTACCTCACCGGCACGCGCATGATGGCCGACGAGCAAAGTCGCGTCGAGCAGGCCACCGACTTCGATGACGACACATTGGGTCGCCTTCTCCACGGCGACTTCGATGCCGCCATGAACGCCATCAACGCCCGCAGACGGCCGCCTCAACCGTCCGAGTGTGAGGCGCCGGCAGGCCGGGGCCAGCGCTGATGGGATTCCACTGCGGCATCGTCGGGCTGCCGAATGTCGGCAAGTCGACGCTCTTCAACGCGCTCACGCGCGCCGGCATCGACGCCGAGAACTTCCCCTTTTGCACCATCGAACCCAACACCGGCGTGGTGCCGGTGCCCGACCCCCGTCTGGACCGCATCGCCGAGATCGCACAACCAGCGCGGGTGGTGCCGAGCCTGATGGAGTTCGTCGACATCGCCGGCCTCGTTGCCGGCGCTTCGAACGGGGAGGGTCTTGGCAACCAGTTCCTCGCCCACGTGCGCGAATGCCACGCCATCGCGCACGTCGTGCGCTGCTTCGAAGACGACAACGTCGTGCATGTCTCGGGCCGCGTCTCGCCGCAGGACGACATCGAGATCATCGACACCGAGCTTGCGCTCGCCGACCTCGCCACCGCCGATCGCGTGCACGACCGAATCCGTCGCATCGCCAATGTCGGCGACAAGGAGGCGCGCGCCACGGTGGCAATCCTCGACCGGGTTCGCGCTGGGCTGGACGCGGGCCGGCCCGTGCGCGCCCTCGACCTGGCACCGCACGAGCAGGCAGCCGTCGCCGAATGCCATTTCCTCACCGCCAAGCCGGTGATGTACATCGCCAACGTGGCGGAAGATGGCTTCGAGGGCAATCCCATGCTCGACGAAGTGCGCGCCATCGCCGCAGAGGAAGGCGCCGCAGTGGCGCCGGTCTGCAACAAGATCGAGGCGGAGATTGCCGAGCTCGATGCCGACGACATCCAGGAGTTCCTCGAGGACCTGGGCCTCAACGAACCGGGCCTCAACCGCGTCATTCGCACCGGCTACGACCTGCTTGGCCTTATGAGCTTCTTCACCGCCGGCCCCAAGGAGGCCCGCGCCTGGACTATCGCCAGAGGCACCACCGCCCCCGGCGCGGCCGGCGTCATCCACACCGACTTCGAGCGCGGCTTCATCCGCGCCGAGATCGTCGCCTACGACGACTACATCGCCTTCGACGGCGAAGGCGGTGCCCGCGATGCCGGGCGCTGGCGCCTCGAAGGCAAGGACTATGAGATGCAGGACGGAGACGTGGCGCACTTCCGCTTCAACGTATAGCGGAGGAGCGCTGCCTTTCTTTCCGGTTGGCGAACCTTGAAGCGAAACCGCTGGTTACTTGCTCGGGTCTGGGCGGTTGCGCCAGCGGTCCAGGAACTCTTCGCTGGTGTTTACCCAGGGGTAGGGTTCGTCAGGTTCCGGCAGGCCCAGCGGCTCGCAAAGGCCCGCCCAGCCGTCGCTGGCTTGAAACTCGATCAGGCGATCCGCCGGCACTTCCGCTCGCACTCGCGCGACGTTGGCTTCGTACACGGTGATCGCGTGGTCTTGTTCCATCAGGCGGCCGTCAAAGGTGCCCTCGCGGATGATCTCGTTTGCCATCTTCAGCCGCGTGCGCAGCCTCTGATCCGGCGACTGACGGGCATGCTCCATGCTCTGGAAGATGGTGCTGCTCGCGCTCTTGAACCAGCCCTCTGAGTCTCGGAGCGACAGCAGCACCTTGGCGGCGGGATAGCGTTCCATCAAGCGGGGCCAGAACGCGGCTGCAGGCCAGTCGACAGCGGCGCGGTAGCCGGCGAAGAGCGTGTCCCACACATCCTCGCCGCGCCAGGCGCGCAGCCAAAGGTCGGCGTGCTCCGGATGGGTTGCCACCTCCGCCATGTGGTAGCAGCCATCAAAGCCAAGCCGTTCGAGCGCCTGCTTGAGCGACAGCGTGCCGGTGCGACCGAAGCCGGCACCGATGAGGGCAAGCCCGTCAGCCACGGCCCGAGCTCAATCTCGCCCCTGTGCCAACCCGTCCTTACAGGTCGTAGCCCCGCTCGTTGTGCATCACGAGGTCGAGACCTTCGGTCTCCTGTTCCTCCGTGACCCGGTTGCCGACGACGACATCAACCACCTTGAGGATGATGAACGTGACGATGGCGGTGTAGCCCAGAACCGCGAAGCCGCCGATGGCCTGGACGCCGAGCTGGCTGCCGATGCTGATGTCCTCCTGACCACTGAAGATGCCGAGTGCCTGCGAAGCGAACACGCCCGTCAGGATCGTGCCGAGCAGCCCGCCCACGCCATGCACCGGGAACACGTCCAGCGAGTCGTCGATGCGCAACGTGCGCTTCATGAAGTTGGTCGCGAGGAAGCAAACCACGCCAGCGGCGATGCCGATGACGAGCGCGCCGGCCGGGCCGACAAAGCCAGATGCTGGGGTGATGGTGCCAAGCCCCGCCACCATGCCGGTGACGGCGCCGAGCGCACTCGGCTTGCCGTAGCGAATCCACTCCGCAACCATCCAGGTGAAGGCGCCGGCCGCCGCCGAAATGTGCGTCACCGTGATGGCCATGGCAGCGTCGCCGTTGGCGGCGAGGGCGCTGCCGCCGTTGAAGCCGAACCAGCCGACCCAAAGCATGCCGGCGCCGGCCACCGTGAGCGTCATGTTGTGGGGCGGCATCATCTGGTCGGGAAAGCCGCGCCGCGTACCGAGCACCAATGCCGCCACCACCGCCGCGGTTCCTGCGGTGATGTGCACCACCGTGCCGCCGGCGAAGTCCAAGAGGCCCAGCTCGCCCAGCCAGCCACCGCCCCAAACCCAGTGGCAAACCGGCGCATACACGAGCAGCAGCCAGAGTGTCGTGAAGATCAGCACCGACGAGAAGCGCATCCGTTCGGCGAAGCCGCCCACCACCAGCGCCGGGGTGATGATGGCGAAGGTGAGCTGGAAGGTGGCGAAGGCCGATTCGGGGATCGTGCCACTCATGGCATCTTCGCCGACGCCGCCGAAGAACGCCTTCGACAGGCCCCCGATGAAGAGATTGCCGTCGGCGAAGGCCAGGCTGTAGCCGACGATCAGCCAGAGAATGGTGACGAGGCAAGTGATGCTGAAGCACTGCATCAACACGCTCAGCACATTGCGGGAGCGAACGAGGCCGGCATAGAAGAGCGACAGGCCCGGAATCGTCATGAACAGCACGAGGGCGGTGGAACTCAAGATCCAGGCAGTGTCGCCCGTATCCAGCCCCTCCGCCACGGCGGGGGCGCCCAGCAGCAGCGCAAACACCCCCATTGCCAGCGCCAGTCCCGTTCGGGGGCGTTCCCCGCCCAAAGAGCCGCCTCGATTCCCTTCCATGGTCCCCCCGTGCGAGCGCCGTCGCCTGCATGCCCTAGCGAAGCGCCGGACACTACCGCATTGCGTGCGGCACTGCCACCGGTGACGGTGCGAAGGAGCCGCTGCACGGTGTTTGGCGCGGCCCGGCAGCAGGAAAACCGTCCGGCATTGCTGGACCGTCCGGCATTGCTGGACAAGCAAACGCCCTCGGGCAGGCAAACGCCTTCGGCCCGGGACAGGCAAACGCCTTCGGCCGGGCAAACGCCTTCGGCCGCCCCCCCTGCTGGACAGGCAAACGCCGGCACCACTGGACAGGCGAATAAACACCCGCCCAAGTGCCGGACCCGGCACCTCGCGTCGGGCGGTGGTTCCCTAAGGAAGTCGTTGCCCCTAGGATGGATGCCTTGGGCACTTCGGAGAGATGACGATGCGATTGCTCGCCCTGAGCCTGGTGGTGGTTGCGGGCGCCGTCGGCGCAACGCCACCTATCGAGCACTTCACCGGACATGCGAGGTACGAGCAGGCGCGGATTTCGCCCACGGCCAAGTACCTCGCCGTCACCACACGGCAAGACGACTACGAGTATCTCGTGGTGATTGCGCTCGCGGACCGAGAGGTGGTGTATCGCACCCATTTCGGCAAAGGCTGGAATGTGCAGAACTTCCACTGGGCCACTGCCGAGCGCATTCTCGTGCAGCCGGCGCGGCGGATCGTCGGGCGCACGGACTTCAGCTTCCCCACCGGCGAACTCTATGCCCTCAACGCCGACGGCACCGACGCCAGCGTGCTGTTCGGCATGAACGCCGGATTCGGCAAGCTGTCGGCGCGTGCCGGGCGCAATGAGGCGCGGCTGGAGGCGGCGGAAATCCTGCACTTTCTGCCGGACGAGCCGGAACATGTGCTCATCGGCACCATCCCCTTCGGCGTCAACAAGGTGGGCCGCGCCCGGCGCATCAACATCCACACCGGGCAAACCGAGCCCGTGGTCGTCGGCCGCTATTCCACGTCCCGCTTCCTTACGGACCGCGACGGCGTGGTGCGGTTCGAGTACGGCTCCAATGTCGAGAATGTCACCGAGGTGTACTACCTGCCGGATGTGGGCGAGCCGACTCTGGTTTCCCGTGGCCGCGTCAACGAGGGCGTGACGACGCCCCTCGCCGACGCCGGCGATGGCTGGTATGCCGTCGACAACACCGAAACATCCACCACACAGCTCGTCCACTGGCAGCCGACCCGGGACGTCAAGCAGGTGCTGTTCCACAACGACGCTGTGGACGTCGGCGTGGGACTGTTCGACCCCGACGGGCAGCTCATCGCCACGCGCATTACCGAGCACTACCCCGACTACCACTACGTGCAGCCGGACGCCCCCTTTGCCAAGACCCACCGTCGCATCCGCGCCGCCTTCCCCACCGAAGATGTCGCCTTCACCAGCATCACCACCGACGGCGCCAAGGGCGTTGCCGTGGTGTACGGCGACCGATTCCCGAGCACCTTCTATCTCGTGGACTTCCGCACCGAGGAAGTCGAGGAATTGTTCCAGTCGCGGCCCTGGCTCAAGCGGGAGGACTTAAGCCCGATGGAATCGGTGCAGCTCAAGGCCCGCGACGGCACCATCGTGCATGGCTACTTGACCACGCCCAAGGGCTGGAGCGAAGGCGACCGCCTGCCCCTCATCGTCCTCGTGCATGGCGGCCCGCACGGCGTTCGCGACCATTGGGGCTTCGACTCCGAAACGCAGCTCTTCGCGTCCCGAGGCTTCGCCGTGCTGCAAGTGAACTTCCGCGGCTCGGGGGGCTATGGCAAGGACTTCCTCTACGCCGGCTTCGGCCGCTGGGGCCGCGAGATGCAGGACGACGTCACCGACGCCACCCGCTGGGCCGTGGCGGCCGGCTTTGCGGACCCGGAGCGCCTGTGCATCTATGGCGGCAGCTACGGCGGCTATGCGGCCCTTACCGGCGCCTTCCGCGAGCCGGACCTATACCGCTGCGCGGTGGGCTACGTTGGCGTCTATGACCTCGAGATGATGTACCGCAAGGGCGACATCCCAGACCGCCGCGCCGGCGTCAACTACCTGAAGGAGGCCATCGGCGAGGACCGCGAAGAATTGCGCGCCCGCTCCCCGGTTCACAACGCCGAACGCATCCGCGCCGCGGTGATGCTGGTACACGGCGCCCTGGACCAGCGCGTCCCCATCGCCCACGCCACCAGCCTGCGCCGGGCACTGAAGGCGGCCGGCAACCCCGTAGACGTCTGGCACATCGAACGCAAGGAAGGCCACGGCTTCGGCAACCCCGACAACCGCAAGGAAATGTACGAACGGATGCTTGCCTTCTTCGACGACCACATCGGCCGCGGCCGGGAGGTGGCGGCGAGCGGGGCGGGGGACTAAGCAGCGCGCGCGTGCCCTCACGCTGTCCCCTTCGGTGGGGATAGGCCGCGCCGAACCTATGTTGAGGTGAGTTCGCGCACGAGTTGCGGCCCCCGGAACACGAAGCCGGTGTAGATCTGCACGAGATCCGCGCCGGCGTCGAGCATGGCCTGGGCGTCCTCAGGGGAGGCAATTCCGCCTGCGCCGATGACGGGGAAGCTCGCAGGCAAGGACGCGCGCAGCGTTGCCACGGTCTGTCGCGCCAAGGGGGCTAGCGGGGCGCCGCTGAGACCACCTTGTTCGCGGGCAACCCCCCTGGCGAGGGACGCCGGACGGGAGAGCGTCGTGTTGCCGGCTATGACGGCGTCCATGTTGGTTTGGCGGAGCACGTCGGCAACCTCGCGCAGTTCTTGCTCGCCGAGGTCGGGCGCAACTTTCACGGCCAGTGGGAGGTGCCGGCCTTGGCGTTCCCCGGTGCCCTTGCGTGCGTCGTCCAGCTTGCCGAGGAGTTCGGTGGCGGAACTCGCGGCTTGCAGGCGACGCAGGCCCGGCGTGTTGGGGGAGGAGAGGTTGACCGTCACATAGTCCGCGAACGGCGCCACGGCGGTGAGGCAGGCGCTGTAGTCGTCCGCCGCGCGGTCGAGTGGCGTGTCGCGGTTCTTGCCGATGTTGACCCCGAGCAATGGTCGCAATGGCCGCTCGCGGAGGTTGGCGAGCCGGCGGGTCATGGCTTCGAGGCCAGCACTGTTGAAGCCCATGCGGTTGATGAGGGCGGCGTCGGGCACTGAGCGGAACAGGCGCGGCTTGGGGTTGCCGGACTGCGGCTGGGGAGTGACGGTTCCCACTTCGACGAACCCGAAACCTAGCCGCGCGAGACCGCGTACGGCCATGGCGTCCTTGTCGAGACCGGCAGCGAGGCCCACGCGATTGGGGAAGGTGAGGCCCATGGCTTGCGCCGGGGCACCTAGTCCTTCACCGGCAGCAGGGAGGCTCGCTTCGGGCGCAATCGACCCCCATGCCCGAAGCGCCCAGAGTGCAAGCGCGTGCGCCGCCTCTGGCGGCAGGAGAAAGAGCAGGCGGCGAAGGTGTCTATACGACAACCGCAACCTCGTCGGGCTTGGGTCGTAGGGGCGACGCGACCTGATGGCGAAAACTTGAACCGGCCTCGGCGGGAGGGCGAGACGCCCTCCATCCGAGGCCCTGCCAACCACTCAATACACCACCACCGAGCGGATCGACTCGCCGGCGTGCATCAGGTCGAAGGCGGTGTTGATCTCGGCCAGGGGCATGGTGTGGGTGATGAGGTCGTCGATGTTGATCTTGCCGTCCATGTACCAGTCGACGATCCTCGGCACGTCCGTGCGCCCCTTGGCGCCGCCGAAGGCGGTACCGCGCCAGACTCGGCCCGTCACGAGCTGGAACGGGCGGGTGGCGATTTCCTGCCCCGCGCCGGCGACGCCGATGATGATGCTCTCGCCCCAGCCCTTGTGGCAGCACTCGAGCGCCTGGCGCATCACCTCCACGTTGCCGATGCACTCGAAGGAGTATTCGACGCCGCCGTCGGTGAGCTCGACGATGGCACCAACCACATCCTCCACCTCGGACGGGTTGAGGAAGTCCGTCATGCCGAACTTGCGCGCCAGCGATTCCTTGGCCGGGTTCGTGTCGACGCCAATGATGCGGTCTGCCCCCACCAGCCGCGCGCCCTGGATCACGTTGAGGCCAATGCCGCCGAGGCCGAACACCGCCACGTTGGCGCCGGGTTCCACCTGCGCCGTGTTCATCACCGCACCGAGTCCGGTGGTGACGCCGCAGCCGATGTAGCAGACCTTGTCGAACGGCGCATCCTGCCGAATCTTCGCCACCGCGATCTCTGGCAGCACGGTGTAGTTGGCAAAGGTGGACGTGCCCATGTAGTGCAGGATGGATTCACCTGCCAGCGAGAACCGCGATGTGCCGTCCGGCATCAGCCCCTGCCCTTGGGTCTCGCGAATGGCGCCGCAGAGGTTGGTCTTGCCGGACGTGCAGAACTTGCACTGGCGGCACTCCGGCGTGTAGAGGGGGATGACGTGATCGCCCACGGCAAGGTCCGTGACGCCCTCGCCGACTTCCACGACGACGCCAGCGCCTTCATGGCCAAGGATGGCGGGGAACAAGCCCTCCGGATCGGCACCGGACAAGGTGTAGGCATCCGTGTGGCAAACCCCGGTCGCCTTCACCTCCACCATCACCTCGCCGGCCTTGGGCCCTTCGAGCTGCACCGTGTCCACCTCGAGCGGCTCCCCCGCCGCCCGCGCCACCGCCGCCTGCACGTCCATCTGCAACTCTCCTCACAACCCATGCGAACGGGCAAACCCTACAGCGTCAGCGCGCCTAGCGGCAACTAGCCCGCATTTCTCACCAGCGCTCGTAGCGAGGACGACGAGGCGCCGCTGTGGCTGCGGGCCGCACGCGTGCCAGGAGGCACGTTCGCGTGCCAGGAGGCACGGCGGAAGACGGCGATCGACGCTTTGTGAGACGGGCGACCACAAGGGTCGCCCCTACGCGAACCTATCCGAAGGACAGGCGATTGCGTCCGCAGGACGCACGAGCACCTTGCGCAGCCACAGCGAGTGCATCGTCGTCCGCAAACGAGGACTGGTGAGAAATGCAGGCTAGGAGCTTGCGCCGTAGAACGCGCTTGCCACGGGTTTCTGGAGGGAGGGCACCAAGAGCGTGCACCGCAGGAGCGGCGTGGACGCGCCGCGTAATGCGGTGCACGCTCTTGGGAAGGTGGGTCCGTGTCGGGGGATCGAGGAATTGCGTGAGGGCGCTTGGAGATTCGGGCTGCCTCGAACTGGTCGATTACCACGTCAGTGTCCACGGGCGGTTCACGCGCTTCGGCAGACGACCCCCCGGGCCGGGTCACGTCCAAGCGTCCAGGCCGTCGTAGCGTAGGGCGCCCGACCCTGTCGCACGGTGAAGACGTCGGCACCCGACAAGGCGGGTCGTGCTTGACTCCCGTGTTCGTTGCTGAATCTCAGGACGCTTCCTCGGGGCTATGTCGAAAGCGATAACGGAGGGCCCTCGCTGCGCCCAACTCTGCGCGTAACGCCGAACTCTTGACATCGATCCGAACACCCTTGGGCGTCTCCACATCGAAGGTGGCCAACCGTTCGGTGGAGCCGGTACGACGTGCGCCATTATGGCGGCAACGCGCCGGATAAGGCCGTCTGCGGGATTGCGGCGGTCCGAAGCACCGCCAGATACCGACTTGCCCGAAGGCGTACGTATGAAGCCGATGCTGTGCCTTGTCTCGCAGTCCGGTCGCACGATAAGATCGGCCGGAAGCGGACGCCAAGCAGTCTAGTGCCTGCCCCTGCGTCCATAGCCGCGACGTTCGACGAAGGGAACCGTTTCCGTATGTTTGTCCAATACCTGAGCGAGCGGCAACAAGCCGCGTTGCTCCACTACTCAATCGAGGTAATGCAGGCCGACAATGTCGTCGATGCGGAGGAAAACGTGCATCTCGACCTGCTGCGGTCGCAGACAGCGCCAGGCGTTGAAGCGGAGGACATCCCAATCAGCGAACTGCCAGTTCTGTTCGAAGACCGACCGAGCCGCATCGCTCTGCTCCTTGAACTGGTTGGAATGGGACTCGTTGACGAGGAGTTCACCGGCGGGGAGTCGGCGCTCGTCGGCAGGATCGCGGCGGCTTTCGAAATCGGTGACGACGATCTAGCGTCAGTTCGATCTTGGGTGCTGCGCCAGTTAGAGCTAGTCGAAGAGGCACGCGGCCTGATGGAAGCGTAGCCTCGGCCGCTGACTGGAAGTTGGCTCTTACGGAAAGGAGAACAAGGATGCCATTACCCCTGATCCTCGTGGGCGCCGCAGCCATCGCTGGTATCTATGGCGCGAAGAAGGGCGCGGACGCTTACTCCGACATCAAGCAGGCAAGTGGAAGAAGGGAAGACGCGAGTGACTTGTTGGGTAGGGCTGAAGGCAGTCTAAAGCGAGAGCGAAGTAGGTGCTCAGCCAAGTTGGAGGAACTGGGGCGGCTGAAGTTCGAGACTTGGCACGTTGACTTGGGTCGGTTCTGCTCGTTGTTCGAGCGTCTCCGCAACGTGGAGTTGGCGGGTGCTCTGGGAATGGACGAGGTCAGATGGTCCGACCAGGAGCTCGATGAAATGAGGGAACTCTCGAGATACGCCAGCGAGGTCGTTTCCGGCGGGTTGGCGGCGGCTGGCAGCGGAGTGCTAGTCGGGATGGCAGCGTACGGGGGCGCGACGATATTCGCAACCGCCTCGACCGGCACGGCAATCAGCGCTTTAAGCGGCGTGGTGGCAACCAATGCGACGCTCGCTTGGTTCGGAGGCGGTGCTCTAAGCGCGGGTGGTCTAGGCATGTCGGGGGGTATGGCCGTGCTTGGCGGAATCGTAGCTGGACCCGTGTTGGCCGTCGGTGGGACGATTCTGGCAGCAAAGGCGAGGGAGAATCTGGCGGAGGCCGAACGAGACTATGCACTCGCTAAGATGCACGCTAGCGAAATGAACACTGCGAAAGCAGTCGTGGGAGGGATCCGCAAAGCTGCGAACCAATACGTTGAGATCATCTCCGAGACCGTCGAGAGAGTGAGGTCGGCGCTTGATGGCCTCGCTAAGGTTGTGGCTGACCACGGGACGAACTTCGCGGGATTTCCCGACGATGCGAAAAGGGACGTCTATCTGGCAGTCCAGTTCGCACAATGTCTCAAGGGACTGTTGGAGGCGCCGTTGCTGCATCCGGACGGAAGCCTGCACCGTGGGCACCAAGACGCGCTTGAGCGGGGTCGAAGCCTGCTTGGAGAGTTGGCAGATGCCTGAGGACGGAGGGCAACGGTCGAGCCGTAAGGCGGTGGGAAGGCGAGGTACAGCCGGTGTCGGGGGATTCAGTGGCGGACAGGTCGGTGCGGAACTGGCAGGGCATGAAGCCGCCGCTACGCGTGCCTTCCACAAGCAGATGGAGGGTTTCGCCCGGCGAGCCAAAACAGATACCGGACTCGAGCAGCTCAAGGGCAATTTCTTTGAGTACATCGAGGCTGCGAAGTTCAACCGCAATGCCGCTCGGGCGGGCAAACAGGTTCGAGCGCATGTCATGGCCGCCGAGGGGCAACCCACGGCGAAGGTCGACATTGCGCTGAGGGAGGGCCCTCGCACGATTGCGGAGGTGCAGGCGAAGACTCACAAGAAGCCCACGAAGCTGGCGAAGGAGGCGACCAAGAAGGATTACGATGGGATGGATGTCCTCGTTCCCAAGAACAAGGTGGGGGCAACGAACCGCAAGCTCGCGAAAAAAGGCGAGACCAAAACGGTCGTGGGCGAGTTGCAGGGGGGCGGGGTCACATCAGGGGGCACTGGCTCCAAGGAACTGAAATTCGCGACAGAGAACCCCAAGCTGTATCGCATCGCGGTTGAGGCAAGGCAGGTAGGACGGGAGATGGCTGTCACTGGAGCCCACGCTGCGGCTGGAGCGGCTGTGGTTGGGGGCGCCATATCGGCGTGCTCGAATGTGCGTTCCTACTTGGCGGGGGAGACGGATGTCCGTACGGCCATCCGCAATGTCGCCACTGATTCAGCGAAGTCGGGGCTGCACGGTGGCTCGACCGGGGCGTTGGGCGCGTTTGTTCGGCAAGGCGCCAGCCGAAGCAGCCGAATCGGAATGCAGACGTTGGCGAAGTCCAACGTCGCGTCAGCGGTAGCGGCTGGCGCCATTGAGGTCGGAGTGACGGTCTACGAGTTCGCGAAGGGCGAGATCACTGCGGAGGAAGCGGCCGATCGAATCGGGGAGACAGGGGCGGCCACGGCGTCCGGCATCTATGTCGGGGCGGCCGCCGGGGCGATCTTCGGTCCACCGGGGGCGGTGGTCGGGTCGATCGTAGGCTACATGGCGATGAGTTGGGTGTATCAATCGTCCCTTGCAATTGTGCGTCGGGCAAGCTTGGCGGAGGAAGAGGCTTCGCGATTGGTGGCTCTCTGCACCGAGGCCACTCGTGCGATGGATCGGCAACGCGAGCAATTTGAGAGGCGCCTGGAGACTTGGCTCACAAGGCGCGATGGGACGTTTCGAGCCTGTCTCGAGAACATCGATGATGCACTGGCACACGACGACGTGGACGACGCCGTCGAGGGACTTGCGCGCCTGGCCGGCATGACGGGCAAGGCATTGAGGTTCAAGAACTTCGAGGACTTCGATCAGTTCATGACCCATTCCACTGATCCGCTCGTGATCTGAGTGGCTCGTGGCTGAGGGTAGGCGACGCTAGAGCGTGGACATCGCAGAGCGACTGAATGGGGTCTGGGGGGTGCATTGGCAGCGCTTTCTCAATCCCTTCCGTGTCTCGGGGGGAGCGGCTTCGGGGGCATCTAGAGGGGTCGTGTTTGTCGGCGAGTCGCCTCATACGGACGAGGTGAGCTCCGGTTCCACGCCGGAGGACCGATTTCCCTTGGCCGGCGAGTCGGGGAAGATTGTGACTGAGGCATTGGCGTGCGTCTTCCGTGAGGGCGAGAGAGATCAGCCGGTCGGTGCGTTGGCGCCCGACTGGCTGAGCATTGTCAATGTCTCGGAAGTGCCGCTCGATCCGGCGGCGTACCAGCGCCTAGTCGCGAAAGGCACCGTTGCTCTAGATGCGCAGGCAAGGCCAACTCTGGAGGAGTGGCTGAAGCTGATGTACAGCTTGCAGTTGGTCAAGAATGGACCAGTCGCGAGCCATCGCAAGGAGGACTTCGCGAATGAGGTAGACCGGCACATTGAGGACGACTTCCGCTGCCGCGTGACGTCGGCAGTGGGCTGCACGACTCAACTGATCGTATTCCTCGGCTGCACGGCGAAGGGCTACTACCGGAAGTTGTTTCCGGAATGTGGCGTCCCCACCGAGTTCGCGAGTCACCCTTCGCCAAGGTCGGGAAGTACCACTGGCTGGATTGACGATGATGTACGGCAGCGGATTCAAGCCATTGCGTGCCAGCGTTCCTAGTAGAGCGACGACTTTCGAGCGCGCCCGTCACTACCCAGTTGTCGCACAACGTCGCGACGCCGTCGCACGACACGGAGAGTAGACGCGGCCATCCGGTAGTGACGGGGCGCAAGAGCGGCATTGGGGCCAGCGGCGGCAAGCGAAATGGTAAGAAGAAAGTTGGTGCTGGCGTGGTGATGCGGTGCTAGAGTGCTCCGCGTCATTTGGTCGCCATGTGCGACGTTGCCGGGACGGAGGAGCCCGGCGTGACGGCGTCACCGGAGAGGCGGTGACGACCCAGTGCCAGGCTGCAACGCAGCAGCGCAGGCGGTCGACGCATCGCAGGGCACGGTCCGCCACATCCGCGGTAGCGCGCGGATGGGGGCGGCACCACCGACGGCCAGGAAAGCCGCATGTCGCGCGGGGACGCGCGATGCCGGGGAACCGGCGTGGCGGCGGATGGATCGTGGTGCGACGCATCGCGCGGGACGGGGAGAGCCCTGTCGTGCCTGAAGAGGGCATCGCGCGGCGCGGCGCGTGCCGAAGGGCTGGCGGGCCAGATGTCGCAGGACACGCCGCGGCCGCCGCAGGAGACGGCAAGGGAATACGCGTCGACGGGCATTGCCGCACGAAGGTGCGGGGTTCGGACACCCTGACGGGTGCCGGGTCGCCCATCAGAACTCAACGAACCACGTCCGCTCCCGGCCGCAGTCGCGGCCGCGGGGCGCGGCCGCTGCGGCAACGCCGCACCCACCCGGAACCCTCGCCGGACGCCTGCCTTCGACGGCCGCGGCCGGCCTCGAGATTGTGCGGCACTGTCGGCGTGCGCCGGTTCGCCTTCGCGGCGGGGCTCCGGAATGACCGTTTCGGACGCCGCCGGTCACGAGAGTGGCCTGCTTCGACCGGACATCCTGCGGAGGGCCGAAGCAGGCGACGCTCGTGCCCGCGTTCAGTCGCGGCGGGTGCCCTGCAGGGCGTCGGGAGGCGGCTTTCCGGCCGTCGGGCGACTGACGCCGCCCGCGTAGTCGGCCCACCGCTGCATCAGGACGCGGCGCCGGTCGAACAGGTCCGAGCGCGCGTACGCGGCCTCCGCGGCGTTGCGCACCGTGTGCGCGAGCGCGGCTTCCATCACCGCGTGCGGCGTGTCGGTGCACTCGGCGGCCCAGTCCCGGAAGCTGGAGCGAAACCCGTGCGGCACGGCGTCGACGCCGAGGTCGCCCAGCAGGCGGTTCAGGCTGCCCGCATGGAGCGCCCTGCCCCGCGGCGACGGGAAGACCAGCTCGCCGTCGCGGATCCCCCGCGCCTCGTCGAGCACGGCAAGCGCGCGATCCGACAGCGGCACCCGGTGCTCCCGGCCGGCCTTCATGCGCGTCGCGGGGATCGTCCAGACCGCGGCATCGAGGTCCATCTCGTCCCAGCGCGCCCCCCGCGCCTCGCCGGAGCGCGCCGCGCACAGCACCAGGAACTCGAACGCCAGGCGCACCGAAAGGCTCGCGTCCGACCGGCGGACGCTTGCCAGCGCCGCGCCGACCTCCCCGTGCGGCAGCGCGCGGAAGTGCGTCCTTCTGGCGTCCACCTTCGGCAGCGCGGCCGCCAGCGCCTCCCCGGCCGGGATGTCGGGGCGGTGGCCCTGGGCGACGGCCCACTTCATCACCGCGGCGATGCGGTGCCGGACCCGCGTCGCGGTCGTGTGCCTCTCCGTCCAGATGGGCTGCAGCACGGCCATGACGTCGGCCGTGTCGATGGCGTGCACGGGCCTGTGGCCGATGTGGGGGTGGACGTGGGTCGACAGGGACGCGAGCCACTGGGCCTCGGTGCCGCGTGCGTCCCTCCACGTGGGACGGTGCATGGCGATCACGGTCTCGGCCGCCTCGGCGAACGTCGGCGAGTGGCGGCTGCCGGCGACGCGGGGGTCGCCGCCGGCGCGGGCGACGCGGCGGTTGTCCCACGCCATCTGGCGCGCCTCGGCCAGGGTGACCAGCTCGGCGCTGCCGAGGCCGAGGTCGCGGCGCACCCCGTGGATCGCCAGCCGCTGCACCCACGACCTGCCGCCGCCCCGCGGTCCGGGCTTCACCAGCAGGTACAGGCCGTTGCCGTCGCCGTAGCGCTTCAGGCGCTCGGCGGGCCTGACGGTGCGCACGAACGCGGCGGTCAGCCGCTTCACGCCGGCGCCGCGCCGGCGGCGAGGAAGTCCGCCCATTGCCGCATGAGCGTCCGCCGCCGCCCGAACAGGTCCGAACGCGCATAGGCGGCCTCGGCGGCGTTGGGGACCGCGTGGCCCAGCGCCGCCTCCATTGCCTCCCGCGGCGCGTCGGTGCATTCGGCGGCCCAGTCGCGGAAGCTGGAGCGGAAGCCGTGCGGGTGGGCGGCGACGCCGAGCGCCGGCATCAGGCGCCCGAACGTGCGCCGGTGGATCGCCGCGCCTCCCCGGGGCGACGGAAAGACGAGGTCGCCCCTGCGCGTCGAGGCCGCCTCGCGCAGCACCTCGACGGCCCGGTCCGACAGCGGCACGCGATGCGGACGGTTCGCCTTCGAGCGCGCCGCCGGCACGGTCCAGGTGGCGGCGTCGAGGTCCACCTCGTCCCACCGCGCCTCCCGCGCCTCCGCCGAACGCACCGCGCACAGCACCATGAGCTCGAAGGCGAGCCGGATGGAGCGACCGGCGCCGCAGGCGCGGACCTTCGCCAGCGCCGCCGGCACCTCGGCCCAGGGCAGCGCCTCGCGGGGCGTGGCGCTTCTGTCCACGGCCGGCAGCGCCGCCGTCAGCACCTCGCCCGCGGGGTTGTCGCGCCGGTGGCCCTGGGCGATTGCCCACTGCATCACGAGCCCGATGCGCTGGCGGATGCGCGGGGCCTCGTCGAGCGTGGCCCAGACCGGCTCCAGCACCGCGAGGACGTCGGCGCTGGCGACGGCCCCGACCGGCAGCGTCCCGAGCCGGTCCATCGCGTGGCGTTCCATGGAGGCGCGCCAGCGCGCCTCCATCGTCTCCGGGTCCTTCCACGTCGGCCGCCGCAGCGCGACGACGGCGTCGAACGCCGCGGCGAACGTCGGCGTCTTGCGGCGCGGCGCCGGATCGCCGCCGCGCCGAGCGATGCGGCGGTTCTCGAGCGCCCGCGCGCGGGCCTGCCGGAGAGACACCTCCCGCACGCTGCCGAGGCCCAGTTCGCGCGGGACGCCGCGGACGACGATTCGCTGCACCCAGGACTTGCCGCCGCGGCCGCCGCTGGGCGTGACGACGAGATGGAGGCCGTTGCCGTCGCCGAATCGGGTAGTCTTGTGCGTGGGCTTGACGGCGGCGACGAAGGCGGGGTTGAGGCGCTTGGGCGTCAAATGGTTCCCCATGACGGTTACCACGTTCTGTCGGAGTCTACCCGATTTTCGGGGAGGCTGCGAGAGGCGGTGTTTGCGAGATGTTTGCTTACTGCATTGGTAAATCCGGGACAGCGTGCGGTTGCGTGAAATGGCATGTGCAGGGAAGGTGGGGGATGGGGCCAGAGCCCGAGCGTCAGCGAGGGGTTTGGCGGCGCTCGCCCTCCATCGTGCCGCAGGCACGTCAAGGAACAGCGGCTGGTTTGTTGGTGGCGTTGTTCGAGGCTGGCGCTTTGTTGGCGTTGTCTGGACGCTTGCTTGCGTGGCCTTGGCCGGCTCCGCTGCTTGCGCGCCTTCGGCACGCTTTGGAGGGCGGGACGCCCTCCTTCCAGCGAGGCCCTCGCATGGCAGGGGCTGCTCCGTCCAGAGAGGCCCCTCGCAGGGCGGGCGCCTCCGTCCAGAGAGGCCCTCGCATGGCAGGGCTGCTTTGGTGGTGGCGTTGTTCGAGGAGGGCTCGCTAATGCCCGCTAGCTCAGCCGCCCAGGATGCGGGTCATGGCGTCTTGGTGTTCGGTGAAGAGGGTGGCGAGGGCTAGTTGGGAATGCGCGCGGGTTAGGTTTTCGCCGGGGTGGGCGACGCGGAAATAGTGGTCGCCCTCAAGGTGGTCGGTGAGGAAGCGGACGGCGAGCATCAGGCTCATGTAGGCGGGGGCGGCGGCGAAATGTTCCGGGTCATCGATGGGGCCATAGGCGGCGCAGAAGCCCGTTGCCAGGCGCTCGAAGCGGGGGAGGGAGAAGCTGAGATCGGACACTCGCTCGTTGCCGGCGCTGGTCGAACGCACCAAGTCGCCGAAATCCCACGCCGGGTCGCCGGGCATGAGGGTGTCGAGGTCGATGATGGCCGCCACGTCGTCGCGGTGGGGGTGAAACAGCAGGTTGTTCACCTTGCAGTCGCCGTGGATGGCGCGTGACGCCGCTGGTGGCTTCGCGGACACGCCTTCGCGTAGGTGATCGATGGCGGCGGCTTCCGCTTGCGCCTCGCCCTTCGGCAAGGCATCGAAGCGGGCAAGGTAGCGGGGGAGATCGTGAAAGCCGTCGATGGCGGTTTCGAGAGATGCGGCGTCGAAGGTGGCGAAGCGGGCGAGGAAGGTGCCGAAGGCGCGGCCGGCGGCGCCAAGCAGGTGCTCCGGCAGCACGTCGAAGGAACGCGACGGCAGGCGCGGGAACAGCCGCCAGACGCCGCCGTCGGCACCCACCGACCATGCATCGCCGGCGGCGTTGGCAAGCGGCGCCACGAGTAGCGCACGACCGCCTAGCGCGGCGTCGTGGGCGATCGCCCGGCCGAGGTTGCGCATGAGCGCGGTCGGCGCGACGAACACATGGTCGTTGATGCGTTGCAGGATGTGGGCATCCGTCTGCCAAGTCTCGTTGATGTGCCCGGTGGACAGGCGGGTTACGGGGCCGGCCGCGTTTGGCCAGCGCGCCAGCATCGCTTCAGCGACGGCGTCGGGCGACGGCATGGGCTAGCGGCAGCAGGTATTCGCCGAAGGGGCCGGCCAAGGCATCTATTTCTTCTTGAACCGCACCGTGGTCGGCGTCGGCCAGGATGTCCGCAAGCTCGCCGAGTGCGCGAGACGCGTCGCGAAGTTCGGCGTCCGCCTCGGCCAACTCGGAGATTGCCTCACGCTGGCGCCGCCAGCCCTCGATCCAGCGTTGCATATCGCTCCCGGCATCGAGGTCCGCCTCCGCCCGGCGTGAAGCCAGGCTTTCCGGGGGCAGATGATCCACCAGGCGGTTCAAGGGCGTGTCCGCGTCGTACGGCCGCGCCACACCGCTTTCGCCAAGGCCGCTGACGCGGCGTTCGAACGCGGCTCCGAGCAGGCGGCGATACCATTTCACGGGTTCCAGCATTTCCACCAGCGGCTCGATGGCCGCGAGTTCGGGAAACGCGCGCCGGCGAGTCTCGGAATCCTCTGGCACGATCCCCTGCCGCGCTAGGCTCTGCCGGAACGCCGCCGTGCGTTCGAGCAACCCCGCCTCCTTGGCCTCGGCACCGCACCAGAATCGTTCGGCGATGGCCGGAAGTCGGCCCCAGAGTCGACTGTCGAGGCAAGCCTCGTCCACCAGTTCCGACCACAGGCAAGCCTCGCCGCCGAGAATTTGCCCTTCGCCGACGGCAGGCGCGGCCGGCAATGCGGGGAGGCTCGCGAACCCCGCCATCCATTGCAGGCCTTCGCGCACGTGCCTCGTGCGGTCGTCGGCAAGCAGGCGGTCTTGTGCTGCCTCGAGGTCACCGCCGGGGTCGAAGCAGTGGTGCAGGGAGGCGGGGTAGAAGAGGTCGAGATAGTAGGGCGCGGACAGCACGCAATCGAACCCGGCGGCGAGGGCGGCGTCGCGCGCGTGGTTGCCACGCCAGGCCTGAATCACCGTGTCGCGCGCGAGGTCAGGATGGAGTGCTTCGTCCCAAGCGAGGGGGCGCCTGCCGAGTTGCCGGATGATGGTCGTCAGCTTGCGGTTGAAGTCGGCCTGCACGTCGGCGGTCTTGAAGCCTTGGCTCCGCATCAGCGCTTGAACGCCCTCGTGGGCGTTCCACCAGGTCCCGTTCACCTCGTCGCCACCGAAGTGCAGGCAGGGGTCGAGGAAGATGTCGGCAAGTTCGCCCAACAGGGTTTCGACGGAGCGGACAGCCGCAGGATTGGTCGGATCGAGGCAGGCTTCGTGAACGCCAAAGCGCCGGCTTGGGCCGGACGCGGGGCCGGCGCCCCACTCCGGCCGCGCCACCAGCCAACTCGTCACGTGCCCCGGCATGTCGAGTTCCGGCACGATGCGAATGGCTCGGTCGGCGGCGTAGGCCACGAGTTCGGTGAGTTCGGCCGCATCCCACGCCTCGGCACTCGCGAGTTCCGGGTGCGCTTCGCTGCGGAAGCGGAAGGCCTGGTCGTCGGTGAGGTGCAGGTGCAGCACGTTGAGCTTGGCGAGGCTCATGGCGTCGAGGGTTCGCCTGAGCGCCGGCATGGGGATGAAGTGGCGCGCCACGTCGATCATCAGCCCGCGCCAAGGGTAGGCGGGACGGTCGTGGATGCGCTTCATGGCGTGGGACTTGCCAGCGAGTTGGGCGATGGTGGCGAGGCTGTGGATGGCGCCCCACTCGCTGGCGGCGCGCACCGTCACGGCGTCGGCGAACTCGATCTCGCTGGCTGCGTCTGGGTACAGGTCCGGCGTCGAGGCCGGCGTCGGCGCCACCTCGAAGCGGACTGCAACGC
This sequence comes from Pseudomonadales bacterium, assembly GCA_965116935.1. Lineage (GTDB taxonomy): Bacteria > Pseudomonadota > Gammaproteobacteria > Pseudomonadales > Azotimanducaceae > VXYL01. The sequence continues at coordinate 444,809 of OZ220737.1, forward strand.
CCATTGGCGGCAGCCGCTCGAATGCGCGGCGCAGGCGCGGCGATGCGTCGCCGAGGACAGTGTTGGCGGCGTGGGAGTGGGATCTGACGGGCCCCGTTTCCACGCGGCGCGGCGGCGGCAGGAGGAGTGGCTCGGTGCTCACCCTCTGCGCTGACGGCGGTTCCAGTCGATCATCTCCACCGCCGCAGCAGCCGCTTCAATGCCCTTGTTGAACTCGTCATCCGCGGTGCGGGATTCGGCTTGGGCGATGTCGGTGACGGGAATCACCTCGTTGAGGATGGGCACGCGCATCGTCCGCGCCACTTCGCCGAGGCCGCGCGAGCATTCGTCGACGATCATCTCGAAGTGCATGGTGTCGCCCTTGAGGACGATGCCGAGACAGATGATGGCGTCGACGCCACCAAACCCGCGGTGCCGCACGAGTTCCGACGCGGCGAAGGGCATTTCCAGGCAGCCCGGAAGAACATGCGTGTCCACCCGCGCAACGCCGGCGCCCTCAAGCACCGCCACGCAGCGAGCATGCATCCGGTCGATCATGTCCGCATACCACTTCGACCGCAGGATGACCACCCGCGCCCCTTCCACACGCGGCAGCGCGGAAACATCAAGAGCTTGTTGCATGGCGCAATCTTACTCCGGCGTGAGCGCGAGCCGCATCTCGGTGCCCGAGGGGACGAACCCACAAGCGCGGAAAAACGCTTCTGCATCCGGCGGCGCGTCGATGACCCGAGCGCCACGCGATTCCGCGAGACCGATGGCGTGCCGCAGCAGCCAAGTGCCAAAGCCGCGACGCCGCCACACAGCCGCCACGACCACCGCCACGACGCGGAAGCGCGTCGGCGCCAAGCGTTCGATCCTGTACGCGCCCACCAATTGCCCATCAAGCCGGGCCTCACGAACATCCGCAACCGCGGCGCCAGGCCCTACCAGGCACGCGGGAATGTCGCCTTCATCCGGGGGTGCGATCACAAGGTCTCGGTGCGTGGGGCGGCGGGCGGACATTGCCGTTTCAGACGCCATCCGGCACGTTCGGATCGCCCTTGAACGGGCCGATGATCTCCGGGGTGATCCAGCCGCCGTAGTACTCGCCCGGCTGCGGCTGGACGCGCTCCTTACCCACATGGCAGATGAGCAACGCCGGGTAGAAGGCGATCCAGCCGGCGAGGGCGGCGAACTCGGCGTAGGGATCGGGATAGGCCCACGCAGCCTGCTTCGGCCCGCCGACGATGTCGTAGAAGACCGCCTCACCCTTCCACTCGCAGTGGCTGCCGCCTTCGCGTTCTTGCAGGAAATCCGTCGCCACGTCTTCGGGCGGGATGTAAAACGTCGGCGGTCCGGCGGTCTCCAACACGCGACAGGCGGATTCGGTGGCTGCGAGCAACGCCTCGCCGGCACGCACCGTCACCCGGCGGGAGTCCGGCTCGATGCGCGGCGGGCGGGGATAGTCCCAAACGGATTCCTGCCGCGGCTCCGGTTCAATGACGAACGGCGGCCGCATCTGGCCGCGATAGCGCCACTGTTGGCGGCGACGTAGGGTCTCGGCGTCTGGCGTGGGCATGGGGGCGCGGCTTCGACAGGGGAGACGAGCATACGCACCCGTGGCGCCGCATCAAGACGCATTGGCGCGAAGGCAAGCGGCGCACCTCCGTAGGGGCGACCCTTGTGGTCGCCCGTGTCGATGGAACCCAGGCACTTTCGATGTCCCGCACACGGGCGAGGACTTTGCCTGTTCCCCCCGGGGGTCAGGAGCCGAAGCGATAGCGCAGCTTCACCACCATGTAGTCGACGATGGGCTCGCGCAGGGCATCGGTGAAGAGTTCGCCGAAGTCGTAGCCGGCTTCGCGCACGAGGTTGGAGCCTCGGGTGTAGACCACGAACAGATCCGACAGCGGGCCGATCTCCCAGCGATAGCGGAACTGGCCCGTGAGGCGTGAGATGGTGAAGTCCTCGTCGCCGTCCGCCGGCATCTCGGCGCGCGGCACCAGCCAGTCTTCGCTTTCGGGCACTTCGAGGTAGTCGAGGTCTTCGGCGTCGATGCCGGCCCATTGCAGCGTAAGGCGGATTTGGTGGCGGGCGTTGAAGAAGAAATCCGCCTTGACGATGGGCTGCACGTCGGACGTGGAATAGGTGGTGAACTTGCGGTCGCCGCTGTGCAGCAGCCAGCCGTCGCGGCGCATGTAGCGCACGTCGAAGTCGAGCGAGAGCCGGTCGATGGGCTTGTAGGTGATGCCGAAGTCGGAACCATACGACCGGCCGCCGAGCTCCTCCTGATCGGCGGTGATGGTGCCGCTCCAGGAGAATGGCTTGGCGGTGTCGGTACCGAAGCCGATCTGGGTGAAGAGGCGCCCCTTCACCTTGAACATGCCGTTGCCGCGACTGTTGAGGTCATCCCAGCGCGAGGGGAAGTAATTGAGATAGCCCTTCACCTCGGAGCTGTTGTTGAACATCAGCGAATGGCTCGAGAAGATGCCGAGGCGGTTGGCGAAGCCATCGACGTTGGTTTGGCCGCTGAAGAAGAGCGAATTGCGAATCTGCCGGAAGCGCTTGAGATTGGCGTAGCGGATGATGCCGTAGCGGGCGACGATGGCGTCGTTGCGGCCGATGAAGCCCAAGGCGCGCATGGAAAGGTCGCGGTCGATGTAGTCGATGGCGCCGCTGTGGATGAGGCCCCGGCGCTGGAAGAACTGGAAGTCGTTGTAGATGCCGTGACCGGTGACGGCGGCATTGTCGCGGTCGTTCGGCGGCGCGTAGCTGTACACGTACTGGCCATCCCAGCTCAGCCGCCCACGTGGCGACAGCGCGTGGGCGTCGATGCCGTGGACGATGGCGGGGTCGCGCTCGCCGGGGAGGTTGACCATCGTGCCCATGTAGCCGATGGAGCGGCGGCCGCTGCCGGTTTGCTCGTAGAGCGCCCGCACGACGCCGAAGTCGCGGCCCTCGCCTTCCCACTCGACATCGGCGCCAGACTCGTCGGTTCCGCGCAGGACAACGTCGTCTTCCATCGCGCCAAGCACGCCGAAGCGGAGTCCAGCGGCTTGGCCCACGAGCTTGGCGGCGCCTAGGAGGTCCGTGGGCCTGCTGCGCTCGACGCCGCTGATTTCGATCCCGTCCGGAACGTCGTTGACCAGTTGCCGTGGCGCACCGCCGATGCGGCGGGTGTTGATCAGGGTGGTGGGCTCGGGCGTGAACGTGGAGGGCGTGGCACGGGCGCCGCTGCCTTGCGGGCCGCGGTAGCGATTCACGTCGGCCCGGGGCGACGTGAAGAAGACCTCATTGCCCTCCAGGAAGAACTGGCGCTTCTCCGGGAAGAAGGTCTCGTAGGCGGAGAGGTTCACCACCACGTCGTCGGACTCGACTGCGCCGAAGTCGGGGGTCAGGGTGGCGGTGAGCTGGAGGTTTGGCGACGGGCGATAGGCGAAATCCACGCCGACACGGGCGCGCTGGTCCTCGGCGAGCTGATCCACCGTGCCGGACATGTACGGGAACGCCGCCACCTGTCGGGTGGGCTGCACGCCGGGAAGGGTGACCGGCTGCAGGCCGGAGATGAAGCGGCCGCCGGTGCGCGGCAGCGCCGGCCAGCTCCACGTCTCGTCGAGATGCGCCACCTGGCGCTTGAGCCAGAAGCCCATTTCGCGCTCGCCCTCGCCATGCGGCATCGCCATCATGGACCACGGCAGGAACATCTCGGCGCTCCAGCCGGTGTCGGTTTCGGCTGTGGCCGCCTCCCAGGGGCCATCCCATTGCTCGGTCATGGTGTATTCCGGCAGTACCTTGCCGTCCTGCACCGAGCCGCCGAGATTGACCATGAACCAATAGCCGTAAAGGCCGTTGCCGCTGGTGTCGAGGGCAACGCCGAACTGGTCGCGGTTGATGTATTGGTCCCGCGCCGAGAGACGGGTGATGAGGGTGTCCGGCGGCTGCTCCATCACCGCCGAAACGTAAAGCCCCTTGTCGGTGTAGAAGAAACGGCTGACGGTGGCGTAAGAGGTATCGGCCAGGGTGTCGGGCTCGCTCACGAGCATGTTGTCGTAGCTGGCGACGCCCTGCCACTCGATCTCGTCCACGTTGCCATCGAGGCGAATATTGGCATCGTTGATGTAGGCGACGTTGACGGCCCCCTCCTCGTCGCCCCGGACGTTAAGCTTGAGGCGCCAGTCGGATTCAGCCCCGGCAGCGGTCTCGGCATCGACCGCAACCGCGTGCGCCGGGTCAGTCGCCGGCATCTCGGTGGGCGCAGCAGGCGGCGGCTCCGGGTCGGCCACCGCGGTCTCAAGCGTCTCGTCCTCACAGCGACATTCTTCGGCAACGACTTCCGCCGCAGCTTGGGCAAGATACCAAGCCCCAAACCCGGCGCTCTGGGCACGGCTAACGAGCGCTCGCGCCGCCGCCTCGTCCGCGGCCGGCGACATCAGCCGATGAAACACCTGCCCATCGAGCCGAACCTCAACGATCCGGCACTCGACGCCCAGCGCCGCCGAGACCCGTGCCTTGGCCGTCTCGGCAAAGTGCGGCGTCAGCCAACTGCCAAACACGACCGCGCCACGCTCGGCCCCCGCCGCGCCCTGCGCCGAAAACGTCAGCGCACAGGCAACCAAGCCGCGCCACGCGACACTTCTGACAAGGCGGGAGAGCATTGAGCCCGCAAGCGTACTCGAAAACCCGCATGCAACGCTAGGCACAGCCCGTCCGCCTTTGGCAAACCCCGTCCCGGCAGCGGCACTTGCATGGAAGAAACTGCGTAACCGAATGGCGTTGGGCATGTTCGCCGTAGGGGAGGGGCTTGTCCCCTCCCGTAGCGAGGCGCTTGCGACGAACTCGGCACGGGACGGGACAAGCCCGTCCCCTACGGCACGTCCACTCCCGCACGGAAGCGGGGGCAGTGCCCGCCTCTCTGTTCCCTGCGAGCCGGCGGCCCGGGTCGCCGCCCGGATCCCACCGCGCTCGGAGCCGGCTCAAGCGGAAGGCCGCAAGAAAAGCGGTCCCGTTCCTTGCGCCACGTGGCGCTATGGCGGTATGGTTCGCGCCGCGTTTTTGTGGCGTTTTTCCGCTCTGGGCGCGGGCGAGTTCAAGGAACGGGCAGGGGCAAGCGGGGCGGATGGCGTCAGTCAACATCGATGGGGCGCTCTACGAGCTGAATGACGGCGACAACCTCCTGCAGGCGGTGCTGTCCGAGCGCTTGGATCTTCCTTACTTCTGCTGGCATCCGGCGATGGGTTCGGTGGGCTCGTGCCGGCTCTGCGCGGTCATCGAGTACGCTGACGAGAACGACGAGCGCGGGCGCTTGCAGATGGCCTGCATGATGCCGGTGCGCGACGGCATGCGGGTGTCCGTGCAGGCGCCGTTCGCATCCGACTTCCGCAAGCAGGTGATCGAGTGGCTGATGGAGAACCATCCCCACGACTGCCCGGTGTGCGAGGAAGGCGGCGAATGCCATCTGCAGGACATGACCGTGATGACCGGTCATTCCATGCGCCGCTACCGGGGTGCCAAGCGCACCTGGCGCAACCAGTATCTCGGCCCCTTCATCGGCCACGAGATGAACCGCTGCATCACCTGCTACCGCTGCGTGCGCTACTACCGCGACTACGCCGGCGGCACGGACCTCGACGCCTTCGGCTCCCGAGCGCGCATGTTCTTCGGGCGCGAAGAGGACGGCGTGCTGATGAGCGAGTTCGCCGGCAACCTGGTGGAGGTGTGCCCCACGGGCGTCTTCACCGACAAGCCCTTCTCCAAGCACTACACGCGCAAGTGGGACCTGCAATCGGCGCCGTCCGTGTGCTCCGGCTGCGCGGTCGGCTGCAACACCTTTCCCGCCGAGCGCTACGGCATGCTCAAGCGCGTCCACAATCGCTACCACGGCGAGCTGAACGGCTATTTCCTCTGCGACCGCGGACGCTACGGCTCGCACTTCGTCAACAGCGACCGCCGCATCCGCCGGCCGGGACTGCACGATGTAGAGGCGGACGTCTTCGATGCGCTGGCCGGCGACATGGCCGTCGCCGAGCTTGCCAAGCGGCTTGGCGATGCCGATGGCGACCTCATCGGCATCGGCTCGCCGCGGGCAACGCTCGAAGCCAACTTCGCCTTGAAGCAACTGGTGGGCGAGCAGAACTTCTGTCCTGGGCTCGCCGATGACGAGGCCGCGGCTCTTGCCACCGCGCTCGAGATCTATCGCGACGGCAACGTCGCCGCCCCCACCATCAAGGAGATCGAAGCCGCCGACGCCGTGCTGGTCTTGGGCGAGGACATCTCCAACACCGCCGCGCGCATGGCTCTGGCGGTGCGTCAAGCGGGACGCGCCGTCACCTTCGATATGGCGGAGGACGCCGGCATCCCGGACTGGCAAGACGCCGGCGTGCGCGGTCACGGCCAGCACGCCCGCAGCCCGCTCTTCGTTGCCACCGTCGCGCCCACGCGTATCGACGACATCGCCACCGCCACCAGCCGCGCCGCGCCGCAGGACATCGCCCGCGCCGGCTTCGCCATCGCCCACGCCATCGACGGCGCGTATGCGGACGGCGACGATTCCGATTTTGTCCGCGCGGCAGCAAGGGCGCTGGCCGCGGCGAAGCGGCCCGTCGTCATCTCCGGCACCGAAGCGCGCGACGCAGCAATGGTGCAGGCCGCGGCCAACATCGCCTGGGCGCTCAAGGGCCAGGGCGCCGATGCCAAGCTCGCGCTGATCGCCCCGGAGGCAAACAGCTACGGCGCCGCAATGCTCGGCGGCGGGCTTTCGTTAAGCGCCGCCCTCGCCGGCATGAAGGACGGCAGCGCCGCCATCGTGCTGGAGAACGACCTCTATCGCCGCGCCGCGCCCGACGCCATCGACGCCAGCCGCGCCCTTGTCCTCGACGTGCTCGAAACCCCCACCGCAGAAGGCGCCAGCGCCGTGCTGCCGGCCGCTTCCTATGCCGAACAGACCGGCACCTTCGTCAACTACGAGGGTCGCGGCCAGCGCTTCTATCAGGTGTTCCGGCCCGAGGACGACATCGCGCCGAGCTGGCGCTGGCTCAGCCGCCTGGCCCGGGCCCTCGGCCGCGAGGGAGCCGCCTGGGATGGCTTCAATGACCTCGCCGCCGCATGCGCGAAAGGTGCCTTCGCTGCCTTGACTGAGGTGGCACCGCCGCCGGACTACCGCGTTGAAGGCGCGAGCAAGATTCCGCGCCAGCCGCATCGCTACAGCGGCCGCACCGCCATGCGCGCCAACGTCAACATCCACGAGCCGAAGACGACGGTGGACGACGAGACGCCGTTCTCGTGGTCCATGGAAGGCCAGAACCTGGGCCAGCAGGACGGCGCCACAGTGCCCTATGTGTGGACGCCAGGCTGGAACTCAAACCAGTCGGTGTTCAAGTTCCAGCAGGAAGTGAACGGCGCGCTGGCCGGTGGCGATCCCGGCGTGCGCTTGCTGGCACCGAAGGACTCCGCCCGTGCTCTGGCTGAGCGATTCCGCGAGCTTCCGGCAAAGGCTGCCGCCAATGGCGCACTCGTCGCTGCCCGCATCACGCACACCTTCGGTGGCGATGAGCTTTCCGCAGCGTCGCCGCCGATTCAGGAACGCATTCCGGCGGCCCATGCCGTGTTGAACCCTGCGGACGCCCGCCAGCTTGGCATCTCGGCAGGGGATGGCGCGAAGGTGAGCGGCTGGGATGCGAGCGTGGCGGTTCGCATCGATGTCGGGGTCCCCGAAGGCGTTGTGGCACTGGCGCAAGGGCTGCCGGACACGCCGCCTCTGACGACGGCGACGGCAACGCTTGAGCGCGACCCGGACTACGAGCCGCCGCGCAACCCTGCGGCTGACGTGATCGCCCGGGGCTAGCAGGTTGTCGGACTTGGAGACGGAACACTCGAAGGGAAGGCAGCAATGCCTTGCCTCCAAGGCCCATCTCCTCCCAGTAGCAAGGGCTTAGGCTCGCCTTTCGATAGAGACGAACAAGAGAGACGACCATCAGCATCTTCGGGTTCGACATCAGTTGGAGCTATGTGCTCATCCTGCCGGTGGCGATAGGGACGCTGGTGGCGGCGCTGTTCCTCGTCTGGTGGGAGCGACGCCTGCTCGGCTGGTGGCAGGATCGGCTCGGCCCGAACCGCGTCGGCTGGTTCGGCGTGCTGCAAGCGGTGGCGGACGCCATCAAGCTCCTCACCAAGGACGACTGGGTGCCGCCGTTCGGCGACCGCGCCTTCTTCGTGCTGGCGCCGGCGGTGGTGGCCGGGGCCATGCTGATGGCGCTGGCGGTGATTCCGTTCGCCCCGGACTGGTGGATCGTCGACGTCAACATTGCGCTCCTGTGGTTCCTCGCCATGTCGTCGCTGGCGGTCTATGGCGTGCTCTTGGCCGGGTTTGCGAGCAACAACAAGTACGCCCTCCTGGGCTCGCTCCGGGCCGCGGCGCAAATGGTCACCTACGAGGTGTTCATGGGGCTGTCGATCATGGGCGTGGTGATCCACGCCGGGTCGTTTAGCCTCGTCGACATCGTCGAGGCGCAGGACGATCTGTGGTTCGTCGTGCCGCAGTTCGTCGGCTTCCTCATCTTCATGATCGCCGGACTCGCCGAATCGCACCGCCTGCCGTTCGACCTGCCGGAAGCCGAACACGAGCTCACCGCGGGTTTCCACACCGAATACTCCGGCATGAAGTTCGCCCTCATCATGGCGGCGGAATACGTCGCGCTCATCGTCACCTCCTGCATGATTGCGCTGCTGTTCTTCGGCGGCTGGAAGGTGCCGGCGTTCCTCGGCTTTCTCGACTTCCTGCCGCCGGTGTTCTGGTTCGGTGCCAAGGTCTTCGTCTTCATCAACTTCTTCATCCTGCTGCGGGCGGCCATTCCGCGTCCGCGCTACGACCAGCTCATGGGCTATGGCTGGAAGCTGCTGCTGCCGCTGTCGCTCGTGAATCTGCTGGTCACCGGCGCGCTGTCGCTGTAGGCGGAGGGCAAGGCCATGCTGAGCCAGATTCGCACCCTCTGGACCATCGTCCAGCACACCTTCATGCGCAACGAGACGGTGCAGTATCCCGAAGAGATGCCGTATCAGGCGCCGCGCTACCGGGGCCGCATCGTCCTCACCAGGGACCCAGACGGCGAGGAGCGCTGCGTCGCCTGCAACCTGTGTGCGGTGGCTTGCCCCGTGGACTGCATTGCCTTGCAAAAGACCGAACGCGAGGAAGACGGGCGCTGGTATCCGGAGTTCTTCCGCATCAACTTCTCCCGCTGCATCATGTGCGGCATGTGCGAGGAAGCCTGCCCCACCTACGCCATCCAGCTCACGCCAGACTTTGAGCTGTGCGAGTACGACCGCAACAACATGGTTTATGAGAAGGAACACCTCTTGATCTCCGGCCCCGGCAAGTACCCCGACTACAGCTTCTGGAACGTCGCCGGCAAGGCCATCGCCGGCAAGGACAAGGGCGAGGCAGAGCGCGAGGCGCCGCCCACGGACGTTCGGAGCCTGCTGCCGTAGTGCAGCGGTGCGTGGGTTGGTAGTCGCTGGGACTCGCTGGGAGTAACGGGTGGTGATGGAAACCGCGATCTTCTACATCGCAGCGCTGGTTGCGGCGCTCGCCACCTTGCGTGTCGTGACGCATGTCAATGCCTCCCACGCGCTCATCTATCTCGTCGTCTCGCTGCTGGCCGTCGCGGTCATTTTCTTCCTGCTCGGGGCGCCCTTCGCCGCCGCGCTCGAAGTGGTGGTCTATGCCGGCGCCATCGTCGTGTTGTTCCTGTTCGTGGTGATGATGCTGAATCTCGGCCGCACCTCGGTGGAACGGGAACGAGGCTGGCTGCGTCCCGGCATGTGGATCGGTCCGGCCGTGCTGGCGGCGGTGCTGCTGGTGTCGTTCGTGTTCGTGTTCTGGGGCACGGATGCCAAGACCTCCGGCGAGATGGTGGGGCCGCGCGCCGTGGGGATTGCGCTCTTCGGCCCCTACATCATCGCCGTGGAACTCGCCGGCTTCCTGCTGCTGGCGGCGCTCGTGGGGGCGTGGCATCTCGGCCGCCGCTATCTGGAGGAACGCCGCGGCGCAGACGACTTCCCGGAGGAGGAGGGCGCAAGCCCCGAGGAAGCGGCGCCCGAAGCCTCCGCCGAGGGCAACGCCTGATGCCCGTCGCCGTTCCCATCGAGCATGTGCTGGCGCTGGCGGGGCTTCTGTTCCTGCTCGGCCTCATTGGCGTCTTGGTGCGACGCAACGTCATGTTCCTGCTGATGTCGCTGGAAGTGATGATGAACGCTGCCGGCCTCGCCTTCGTCGCCGCCGGCGCCCGCTGGGGCGCGCCCGACGGCCAGATCATGTTCATGTTCATCCTGGCCCTCGCCGCCGCCGAGGTGGCGGTCGCACTCGGCATCGTCGTGCAACTCGCCCGCCGCTTCGAGTCGCTCGACGTCGACAACGCCGACGAGATGTACGGATGAACATGCCTGTGTCCGATTTGAAAGGGCCCTTGGCGGCTGTCGCGGGTGTGATGGCACGCCCTTGCGCGCGCGTTGTCGGGCGAGACGCCCTCCCTCCGGGGAAGGCAGCGGGGACTCACTGGAGGGAGGGCGTCTCGCCCTCCAAACGCGCCGTGAGGCGCGTCCGTGCGAACCCCTCTCGGAGGAGGCGTTCGTGAGCGGGATGGACTTGCTTTGGTTGGTTCCGGCGGCACCGTTGGCGGGCTTCCTCATCCTCTTCGTGCTGCACGACTATCTGCCGAAAGTGGTGGCGGCCGTGGTGGGGGCCGGGTCCGTGGGAGTCTCGGCGCTGGCTGCGCTCTTGGTGGGGCTGGACTACTACGAGGCCGGCGCAGAGCCCACTTGGCAGCTCTTGTGGACGTGGATGAGCGTCGCCGGCTTCGACCCGGCCATCCGGCTCTATCTCGATGGCCTCGCACTCGCCATGACCGGCGTCATCACCGGCGTCGGCTTTCTCATTCACGTCTATGCCACCGGCTACATGTGGAACGACCACGAGGAACCGGAGGGCTTCGCCCGCTTCTTCGCCTACATGAACCTCTTTGTGTTCGCCATGCTGATGCTGGTGCTAGGCGACAACCTCTTGGTGCTGTTCCTCGGCTGGGAGGGCGTCGGGCTTTGCAGCTATCTGTTGATCGGCTTCTACCATCGCGACCCGGCCAACGGCTATGCCGCCCGCAAGGCCTTCGTGGTGACCCGGGTCGGCGACACCTTCATGGCGCTGGGGCTGTTCCTGATGTTCCGGGAACTCGGCACCATCGAGATTCAACAGTCGCTTGCCCTCGCGAACGAACAGTGGGCAGGCGGCGACACGACCATGGCCCTCGTCATTGGCCTGTTGCTGCTCGGCGGCGCGGTGGGCAAGTCGGCCCAGGTGCCGCTGCAAACCTGGCTGCCGGACGCCATGGCCGGCCCCACCCCCGTCTCCGCACTCATCCACGCCGCGACGATGGTCACCGCCGGGGTCTATCTCATCGCCCGGATGCACGACATCTTCCTCATCTCGCCGGAAGCGCAACTGGCGGTCGCCATCGTCGGCCTCGTGACCCTCTTCATCGCCTCGTTCACGGCGCTGGTGCAGACCGACATCAAGCGCGTGCTGGCGTTCTCCACCATGAGCCAGATCGGCTACATGTTCTTCGCACTCGGCGTCGGCGCCTGGTCGGCGGCGATCTTCCACCTGATGACCCACGCCTTCTTCAAGGCGCTGCTCTTCCTCTCGGCTGGCTCGGTGATCCTGGCGCTGCACCACGAGCAGGACATCTTCAAGATGGGCGGGCTGTGGCGGAAGCTGCCGATCCCGTTCGCGAGCATGTTGATTGGCTCGATCTGCCTTGCGGCGCTGCCGTTCACGTCCGGCTTCTTCAGCAAGGACGTGATCATGCTGACGGCCTTCGAGCACGAGAGCCACGGGCTGGTGTTCTGGGGCGGCGCCGCGATTGCCGCCTTCATGACGGCGCTCTACACGACGCGGATGATGATCGTGGTGTTCCTGGGTGAGCAACGCACCGAGGCGCACGACGAATCGCGCCTGAACATGTGGGGGCCGCTGCTGGTGCTTTGCGCCCTGTCGCTGCTCGGTGGCTGGTTCGGGTTCGGCGTCGTCGCGGGCGTGCTGCCGGATGGGGGCTTAAGCGAGTTCTCCCACGTCTCGCCGGCGGCGATCATCACAATGGCGATGCCGTTGCTTGGCATCTTCGTCGGCTACCTGGTCTTCGGTCGCAACGTCATCGACCCCGGGGCCTTGGCGCAATCCAAGGCCGGAGGCGCCTTGAAGCGCTTCTTCTTCAGCGGCTGGGGCTTCGACTGGGTGTATGACACGGTGGTGGTCAAGCCGGTGATGTGGGTGGCCCGCATCAACAAGGGCGACATCGTTGACTGGATCTACCGCATCACGGTCGCCGTCACCCGCGGTGCCCACCACGTCGGCTCGCTCACCCAGAGCGGACGGCTGCGCTGGTATGCCGCCAACATGGCGTTTGGCATGGCCCTCTTCTTCCTGATCGTGCTCGGGGTGATCGGATGAGCCTGTTGGCCGTCATCCTGCTCATGCTTGCCGCCGGCGTCGTGGCATGGGCGTCCGAGCGCGTCCATGCCAACGCGCCGCGCTACGTGAGTCTCGTCACGTTCGTCGTCGGGCTCGTTTGGGCCGCCGTCGAGTGGCTGATGGGGGCCGACCCGCACGGCCTCTACGCCAGTCAGTTCATCGAGTGGATTCCGCGCTTCGGCATCAACGTGACGCTGTCGATGGATGGCCTGTCCACCATGCTGGTGGCGCTCACCATGTTCCTCGGCATCATCGCGGTGGTCTCCTCCTGGGACGAGATCGAGGAACGCACCGGCTTCTTCCAGTTCAACATCCTCTGGGTCATGGCCGGCGTCGTCGGCGTCTTCACGGCGATGGATCTCTTCCTGTTCTTCTTCTTCTGGGAAGTGATGCTGATTCCCATGTACTTCCTGATCGCCATCTGGGGGCACGAGGCGCGCGCCTACGCGGCGATGAAGTTCTTCCTCTTCACCCAGGTGAGCGGCCTCTTGATGCTGTTCGCCATCCTCGCCCTCGTCTGGGCGCACCATGCGGGCAGCGGCGAGGTCACCTTCTCCTACTACCGCCTGCTCGATGCCGAACTCGACCCCCGCATCGGCTTCTGGCTCATGCTCGGCTTCTTCGCCGCCTTCGCCACCAAGCTGCCGGCGGTGCCGGTGCACACCTGGCTGCCGGACGCCCACACCCAGGCGCCCACCGCCGGCAGCGTCATCCTCGCCGGCATCCTCTTGAAGACCGGCGCCTATGGCCTCATCCGCTTCGCCGTGCCGCTCTTTCCCGAAGCCTCGGAGGCGTTCGCGACGCCGGCGATGGTGCTTGGCGCCGCCAGCGTGCTCTACGGCGGGTTGATGGCCTACAGCCAGTCGGACTTCAAGCGGCTCGTCGCCTACAGCTCCATCGCCCACATGGGCTTCATCCTGCTCGGGGTCTATGCCTTCAACGAGTGGGGCCTGCAGGGCGCCATCGTCACCATGATCGCCCACGGCTTCTCCACCGCAGCCCTCTTCATGATGGCGGGCGCCCTGCAGCATCGGCTGCACACCCGCGAGATGTCGAAGATGGGCGGCCTGTGGGTGCGGGCGCCGCGCATGGGCGTGATGACGCTGTTCTTCGTGGTGGCTTCCGTGGGGATGCCTGGCCTCGGCAATTTCGTCGGCGAGTTTCTGGCGCTCTTGGGTGCGTTTCAGCAGAACGTGCCGCTCACCGTGGCGGCGGCGGTGGGCATCGTCGTGGCGGCGGTCTATGGCCTGTCGCTGATGCAGCGTTCGTTTCAGGGCGAGCCGAATCCCGACATCGCCACCATGCGCGACTTCGGGGCGCGGGAGATGAGCGTGATGGTGCTGATGATGCTTGGCCTCGTTTGGGTCGGCGTCTATCCGCAGCCGGTGCTCGACATGGCCGCGCCCTTCATCGACACCATGCTGGCGTCGATGGCCACCCTGCCCGACATTGCCGGCGTGGAACTGGCGACAAGCGCGGGGGGCGTGTGATGTTGGCCTTGCTCGCACATCCCTTGGCGCCCTACGCCACGCTGTCGCTGTTCATCGTCGCGATGCTGGTGGCGGTGGGCGCCGTGCGCGAGCGCAATGTCGCCTTCTGGGTCACCTTGGTGGCGCTTGGCTTCCTGCTGCTGGTGAACGTTCCGGCCGTGCTCGGCAATCCGCCAGCGGCTGCGCCAGAGGTGGTGGCGCATCTGCTGCGCGTGGACGGCTACGCGATCTTCTTCATGGCGCTCTTTGCCGCTGCGGGAATCGTCACGACGCTGCTGTCGGGGCCTTACGTCGTGCGGCTGAGCCCGTGGCCCGACGAGTACTACATCCTGCTCACCACCGCCGTCTTGGGCGCCGTGGTGACGGCGGCAGCCAACCACTTCGTCTCCTTCCTGCTCGGCATCGAGGTGCTGTCGATCTCGCTCTACGCCATGATCGCCTATCCCCGCGAAGGCCGAAAACCGCTGGAGGCGGCGGCCAAGTATCTCGTGCTGTCCGGCGCCGCCAGCAGCACCATGCTGTTCGGCATGGCGCTCATCTACATGGCCTCGGGCTCGCTCGCCTTCGAGCCGATGGCGGGGCTCTCGGCCAACGACAGCCTCATCGCCAACATCGGCGTCGCCATGCTGCTCGTCGGCATCCTGTTCAAGCTCTCGCTGGCGCCGTTCCACATGTGGACGCCGGATGTCTATCAAGGCGCCCCGGCACCGGTGACGGCCTTCCTCGCCACGGTGTCGAAGGGGGCGGTGTTCGCGGCCTTCCTGCGCTACGCCACCGACGCGGGCATCCTCGCGAGCGACGCCATCGCCTTGGGGGTCGCCGCGGTGGCCGTGCTGTCGATGGTGGCTGGCAACGTGCTGGCGCTCTTGCAGGAGAGCGTCAAGCGCATCCTCGCCTACTCCTCCATCGCCCACGTCGGCTATCTCCTGATCGCCCTGGTCGCGGCGGCCGGCGTCGGCGGCAACGCGGCGCTTGGCGTCGAGACAACGCTCGTCTATCTCACCGGCTACTTCGTGATGACCTTGGCCGCCTTTGGCGTCATGACTGCGCTGTCCTCGAACGGCCAGGAAGCCGACGACCTCATGGCCTACGAAGGCCTGTTCTGGCGCCGACCGGTGCTGGCGGCCGTGCTGACCGCGGCCGCACTCTCCCTGGCCGGCATCCCGCTGACCGTCGGATTCATCGCCAAGTTCTACGTCTTCGCCGCCGGCGCCGAAGGCACCCTGTGGGTCTTGGTCTGGGCCCTCGTCATCGGCAGCGCCATCGGCATCTACTACTACCTGCGCATCGTCTTCACGATGATCCGCAAGCCCGGCGAAGAACCCGCAGACGAAGGCATCGAAGAACCGGCACCACCCGCCGGCGGCGCGGACGCGACCATCCCCCGCCTAACCGCCGCAGTGACGATCGCCCTCGGCCTCGCCATCCTGGCCCTTGGCATCTACCCCACCCCGATCATCGACTTCGTGACGGGCCTGACAGGCCCCTGACCTTATCCAATAGTGGCTTCCGGCAAGATTAGCAGGTAAGTCGGGCTTGTCGTGCCAGCGAAGAAGTGCGACTTACCTGCTCGCCGCAGCTGCAGCACGAAAGCCAGCAGTTCGCGCCAGCGAACTGCCGACGCGCCCTTCAGGGTGCGCCAAAAAAAACCGTTTACCTAGTCTCGGTAGTGTTCTTGATTTGACATTTTTATTCGCTTTCGGGGCTTTTGGTCAAATGGCCCACAGGAGTGGGTTTCCTGCAACAAAGGAGGAGCAAGCAACGCTTATAGGACCGAACGGAGAGAGGAGACTCCGCAAACCCCATTGCTAATGCCGTGCTGATCGGCAAGATCGCATTTGGCGAGGTGGACGAGGAATGCGCGGGATGAGTGGCTCAATCAGGCACAAAGCGATGGCGGACGCAAGGGCGGATAAGCAGGAGCCAAAAACTCAGCCCAGAACGAATGCGAGAAATCTCCAAGCTAGGCCTCGAAGCAAGACGCGAGAAAAAAGGGGAAACATGAACATCCGCCATTTGCGTGCGTTCACGCACACGGCGCGAACGCTTGGCCTTGGTCAACACTCGCCCTCGACTGTCGCCGGAACGAACGAGGACAGGAAAAGCCGTGCAGACTCCATCCAATCAAGCGGGACGGGCAACGAGGAAAGAACCGCCTCAATCGCAGGATCGGGAATCTCGCAAGCCGGAGTCAGGCCAAATGCCGTGCCCGTGAAATAGAACACGGTCATGGCGATGATGAGGACTTGCGGAATCAGCAGCAGCCACCGATTGTTCATCCACCGCCACTTCGGTGGAAGCGGAGGAAGAGGCTTCGGTTTCTGAAAGATCTTCATCAATCCTCCTTTTTATCCCGGTCCTTCGCCCGGCCAGTTGCAGGCCAGCGAAGTCACGCTTAAGGCCACACTGTACCCTGTGAAAGCCCAACCGACTGGGCCGCCGATCAGACCAAGCATGGCGTACATGGGCGATGCTATCGCATAAGCATCGGCGTAGGAACAGAAATAGCTGTCCTGGAAGTCGTCCCACCATGTGTCCGCAAAGGCTGGACGCGAAATCAGCAACCCCACGATCAGAACGGAATGCAGAATTCTCCGCTTCATCAAATCACTCCTCCCCAAAGGCGACTCAAGGGCCGCCGGTGGCTTGCATTTTCCCGGCGGGTGCCGGGGACGTTTGCAAGCCACCTTTGCGTAGGAAAGGAGTCCCGGCCTATTCGCGGACACCGGGGTCAATTACTCCCCGGCAACGCCCAGCTTATTCAGCCGATGCGCCCCGGCATCGAAATGCCGAAACGCAAAAGTGACTTGCAGGGCCAACTGAAACATGGCACGAGGTGCCGTTTCAACCTTGACGATTGGCTGAGGAACGTGGTAAGCGCAGTCAGTCATCCAGCGGGTCCTGTTCCGCAAGTGCTTGAGGTTGGTCGGGCCCCTGACGCCATCCAATGGCGGCGTCCGCTGGTGTGAGTGCATGCAAAGTCATCAGCCAGAACCGAGCCTCTCGTCAAGGTGCACTCTCCGGCTGAGATCGCAGCCGTCAGCGATGCCGAAAGCGGCTCTGCCACCGCCTCACTAAATCCTGCCATATGCCCTGGGCCAACAGCGCTCGGCAAAACGGGCGCGGAATGGAGCCTTCCGCCCCGCATCCGAATACCGTCGACACGCACGCTGGCGTGCGATGGTGGACAGGCTCGGCCCGAAGCGTGAAACTGCCTACATGGCCTACGACATTTCCGACGAGAAGCGCGCGTGGTATCGCGACGTTTCACGTCGTTCGCGATTGCGAAAAGCGTCCGCTACGAACGGAGAACTGCCGCACGAACCCGGCAGCGTCAATGTGCCGGCGTTTGCGCCGGCGCGGTTGATGCCCATTCGGGAACCGAATGGCATTCGGGCGTTGTCCTTGTTTGCGGGTGGCGGCGGCTTGGACCTCGCCTTCGACCGGGCGGGATTCCGGCATGTCGGGAGCTTCGACATCCTCGACATCTGCGGGGACACGTTGCGCCACAACCGTTCGGACTGGCGCGTCCTGTCCGGGGCGGAAGGCGACGTGACGTTGGTGGATTGGACCGCATATCGGGGGGCCGTGGATGTGATTCACGGTGGCCCTCCTTGCCAGCCGTTCTCCATAGCAGGCCGTCGGGCGGGCGAGGGAGACTCGCGCAATATGTGGCCGGCGTTCGTTGCAGCCGTTCTCGCCATCCGACCGCGTGCGTTCCTAGCCGAGAATGTGCCGGGGTTGCTGTCACCTCGGTTTAGCCGCTACGTGGAAGAGGCCGTCCTTGGACCACTAAGGGGCCTTTACCATATTCGCGCATTCAGTCTTCTCGCCTCGGACTTCGGCGTGCCACAGGTGCGTAAGCGCGTCTTCTTCGTTGGCTTCTCGGACCCGAACGAGCATGACGACTTCGCCGTTCCGGAGCCCACGCACCGCTTGGATTTGCTGACTCAGACCTCCAATGCCATGGGGGCCAGAGCGGCCCTCGGACTGCCCGAAAACGGCTTCGATTGCGCCGCACCCACCCTGCGGTCAGGCTTCACGGGCCCCCGCAAGACCACGAGCATCTTGAACAGCAGAGCCAGCTTGGCCGTCTGGGACAAGCTCCGAATCTGGCCCAACGGCGTCCAGCCGGACCGTGACGCGGCGGTGAGATTCCCGCCCGAGAACGGACATTTCAGGCTTTCGGTTCAGGACTGTGCCGTGCTTCAAGGATTCCCGGAGGATTGGACGTTCCGCGGTGCGACATACCAGATCCTTGGGCAGATCGGAAACTCCGTGTGCCCGCCTGTCGGCTACGAGGTTGCATCGGAAATGGCAAAAGCCCTGGCAACATAGGTGTGGCTGTCCAAGACGACGCGCGCGAGATCGAAGTGCGCGATCTGATTGGCCTGAGGGCCGGCACAACGCGTTCGGACATTGATGCCTTCTTCGATTTCACGTTCGACGGTCACCAATACGCAACGCCCATTGAGCTCAAGTCCACAACCGTCGGCTCGGTCTCGACCGGAAGGGACATCGGCCCCGGCCACCTCGCAAAATGGCGTCACAGAGTATGGGTGGTCGCGTTCTACGACCCGCGCGGCAGCTCATTGCAGCAACTGCTTGTTCTGGGGCCGGCGGACATGGACGGTTGGATCTCCTCCATCGAAGACTACATCGGCCCCGATTTCGAAATCGCCGGCAGGGCGCGACGTACGCTCACTTCGCTCGACATGCAAATCGTCTGCGGTGAGAAGCCCAGATACAGTCTTGACGACGCCAAACGTCTGTTCAAGCGACAGTGGACGGCGGACCGGTATGCGGCCGAAATGGACCTTGAGGATGGGTACAGCCCAAGTAAGATGCTCGAGGTGTTTCAACTCAGGGCCGAGTACCTGGTCAGGCGCGGTGCAACGTTGAACAACCCCCATATTCCAAAGAGATACCTTGCCGCCTTCGCGGATCGCCTCCTCGAACTAGGGATGGCCAATGAAACGCATCGACAGCAGCGTATTGAGGATGTTAGGCAGCAGATACAAGAGATGACGTTGGCAGACGCAGGACTTGCGCAGGTATCGCGTCATACAGGTTAGTCGTGTCCCGTCCCGTGTGGAAACGCAATCGACCAGTTCCGAACCCCGACCGTTCGCTCCCAGGGACCGAACCTATTCCACCGCCCGGAGGAGGCGCATGCCAAAGGTTTCGTAGGCCGTGTCGGAGACCATTACGTGTTGGGTGGCGATGGTGAGGTCGCGGTGGATTCGTTCCAGCGGCTGGCCTTCCATGCCGGCGCGGGCGCCGGCGTGGCGGATGGCGCGGCTGGCGATGGCGAGGCTTTGTTCGGTGGCGAAGGCGCAGACCGCGTGCAGGTGCGTGGCGGTGGGTGTGATGGTGGCGGGTTCGGGGGGCGGCTGCGCCTCGAGTTCGCGAGCGGCGGCGCGCACGCCGGCGGCTAGGGACGACCATTCGGCTTCCAGGCGGCCCAGGTCGCGGCGGAAGGTTGGGTTGCTTGCGAGCGAGGAGTTCGCGCCCATGCGGCGCTTGCTGGACGCCAGGTTCGCCACTTCGTCGAGGGCTCGCCTTGCGCCGCCTAGCGAGACCGCCGCGTGTTCGAGCGGCAGTCTTGCGCCTGGGGCGGCGGCGAGGGGGCTGCCGCGCTGGCGGGCGCCGAGGATGCGCCGGGCCGGCACGTCCACGTCGCGCACCGAATAGCTGCCGCTGCCGCGCATCCCGGATGCGCGCCAATCGTCGGCAATCGCAACGTCAGCGATGGGGATGGCGAGCGAGACGCGCTCGGGCCTGCCGGACCCTCCGCCATCGACGCGGCAGTTCGCGACGATCCATTCGGCATGGTGGATGCCGCTGCCGAATCCCCAGCTGCCGGTGACGCGATAGCCGCCAAGCTCGGTGGGCATGGCCTTGCCGGTGGCTCGCAGGGCACCGGCGGCGACGGGCATTCGCGCCCCGGCGAAGACTTCCGCAAAACCGGCATCGGGCAGGCAAGCGGCCATCGTTCCGGTCACGGTGTTGCCGATCATGAGCGTCCAGGCGGCGGACATGTCCGCACGGGCAAGCTCCATGAGCGCATCCACCTGGGTCGCGAGGTCGGCGGCCAAGCCACCGGCTTCCCGCGGCACCCACATGCCGAAGAGGCCCGCGTCGTGCAGGGCATCGAGCGCTTCGCGGCAAAGCGTGCGCTCGCGTTCCGATTGCGCTGCGGTGCGGTCGAGAAGGCCCGCTACGCGTTCGATGCTCGCAAAGATCGCGGCCCGCGCTGCGTTTGGCTCTGGGTCCGGTTCGGTCACGGCACCGTTACCGCCGTGCCGGCAAACGGCGGCTATCGCCCCGTCAGGCCGCGAGCGCCTTCCCTCGTGCCAGAAGCTCCGCCGCCACGGACTGCAGGGCATCCGGGTCGCAAGCGGATGCAAGGTGCCCGGCCTTGGCGCGTTCGAGCAGCGCCGGCAGGCGCGTGCCGATGCGTTCGCAGGCCCACTCGAGCGGGTCGCCCACGGCCGCGGTGTCAATCAGCGTCTGCGGCTCCGAGATGTACGAGAAGCCGTAGTGGTAGTGGGGCGTGCGGTCGAAGCAGTCGAAGCGGAGGATCTCCTCCTCCCTGCCTTCCACCTCGCCGAACACATGCACCGACGGCCCCTGTTCTTCGCCGACATGGCGGTATTCCACGGCGAAGCCAAGCTCGCCCACATGCAGCATGTCGAGCGATTCCCGCTCCGCTGGCTGCCCTCCGAACCCTCTGCGCTCTTCCATTGCCTAACCCCAGCACATTGCCGGTGCGTAGAATACGCCCACGAACGAGCAAATGGCACGAGGAATGACCATGACCGTCAGCACCTATCTCACCTTCGACGGCAACTGCCGGCAGGCGTTCGAGTTCTACCGCGAGGTTTTCGGCGGCGAGTTCGAGATGCTCTCCACGTTCGGCGAGAGCCCGGACGACATGGGCGTGCCGGAGGAGCTCAAGGACGCTGTGATGCACGTCTCACTGCCCATCGGCAAGAGCGTGCTCATGGGCAGCGACAACACGCCGCAAGGGCCGCCGCTGGCCGTGGGCAACAACTTCTCGCTTTCCGTCGACGCCGAGAGCCGTGAGCAGGCCGACCAGTTGCTGGCGCGGCTGTCCACGGGCGGCGCCGTGACCATGCCCATGGACGTGACCTTCTGGGGCGCCTACTTCGGCATGTGCAGCGACCGCTTCGGCATCAACTGGATGGTGGTGCACGAGCTGGCCGGCAGCAGCGACGCCTGACCACATGAGGACCACTGCCTGACGAACGCGGGCCCAAGCGGCTGCATCGACAAGAGCCAGCAGTTCGCGTTAGCGAACTGCCAACGCGCCCGTCAGGGCGCGCGGGCGCTGACGTCAAGCGGCGTACGCTGGCAGCGGTTCGCCTTCGATCGTCACCCGGTGCATCAGGCGGCGCTCGCCCGGGTAGTCGTTGAGGGCGTGGTGCCAGGTGGCGCGGTTGTCCCAGAAGGCGACGCTGCCCTCGCGCCAATGGAAGCGGCAGGTGTGCTCCTCGCGTGCGCCTAGCTCGTACAGATACGCGAGCAGTGGCCGCGACTCCTCCGCCGTCCAGCCATCGAAGCGGATCGTGAAGCCCGGATTGACGTAGAGCGCGGCGCGGCCCGATACCGGGTGGCGCACGATCACCGGATGCACGGCATCTTGCGTTGCCAGTTCCGGGTTGTGGTAGCGCTCGTCCTCCATGCGCGAATAGAAACCCTCGGAGCCGAACACGTGGCGGCTCGAATGCACCGCCGACATGCCCATGAGGGTCTTGCGCAGGCCGTCCGACAGTGCCTCGGCGGCGAGATACATGCTGGCGAAGAGCGTGTCGCCGCCGTTCGCGGGCACTTCCTTGGCGTGCAGCATGGAGCCCAAGGCCGGGATGGCGTCGTAGGAATGATCGGTGTGCCAGCCGCCGCCGATGTTGGTTTCGTGGCGCGGCTCCTTCAACACCAGCGCCACCTCCGGCTGCTCCGGCACCGGCGTGAAGAAGCGATTGACGTTCACGTCGCCAAAGCGCCGCGCCACCCGAAGCTGCTCGGCCGGCGTCATCGACTGGTCGTGGAAGAAGACCACGCCGTGCTGCGCCTGGGCCGCGACGATGGCGTCCACCTCGGCGTTCGTCAGCTCCCTGAGATCGAGGCCCTGCACCTCGGCGCCACAGCCCCCTTGCATCGGCACGACTTCCACGCCTTCGCCTCCTCTTGCCACTCTTTGCCGCGAACGGCTTGTACCCTAGCCGTAGCAGTTCGCGCCGCGAACCGCCAACGCGCCCGTGAGGGCGCGCTGTTTCACCGGGGAGCATACCCTGTTGCCGCCGGCGGGCGCGAGCCATCGCGTACCCTTGCCGGCGCGTTGGCGGCTCGCCAGGCGATCGGCTGGCCGGCGCTTCACCGCAACAAACCACCCAATGCCCAAAACGAGAGGAACGCACATGACGCAAGTGATCGAACGGGAGACAACCGGCAGCACGGCCATCGTCACGCTCAACCGACCGGAGAAGCTGAACGCGCTGTCGGGCGACTTGCGCGACGCGATGCTCGAGACGTTTGCCAGCGTCCAGTCCGACGACGCCATCCGCGCGGTGGTCGTCACCGGCGCCGGGCGGGGATTCTGCTCCGGTGCCGACCTGACAACGCCGGCACCGGAGCCGCCACCGCCGACGCAGGACGACATGCTCGACGATCTCGGCTGGGTGGGCCGCCAGGCGATCTCGGTCTATCGCCTCAACAAACCCGTGATCGCGGCGGTTAACGGTGTCGCGGCCGGCGCTGGCATGAGCTTGGCGCTCGCTTGCGACATGCGCGTCGGCAGCGAACTCAGCCGCTTCAAGACCGTCTTCATCGAGCGCAACCTGTCGCCGGACTCCGGCATGAGCTTCTTCCTGCCGCGCATCGTCGGCTACTCCCGCGCCGCCGACCTCATCTACACGAGCCGCATGGTGGATGCCGAGGAGGCGTATCGGATCGGCTTGCTCGATCGCCTGGTGGACGCCGATGCGTTGCTGGACACCGCCGTGGAGGTGGCCGAACAGATGGCCGCCTGGCCGCCCCTGGCACTGCGCATGTCCAAGCGCGTGCTGCAGCACAACATCGAATGCGACCTCGAAGACGCCCTGCGCTTCGAGTACACCAGCCTCACCTTCGGCAACAAGGCAGTGAACGACCGCAAGGAATCCATCGCCGCCTTCCGCGAGCGGCGCAAGCCCGTTTACACCGGCACTTAGTGGGCTTTAGCCTGACGGGAAGGCTGCCCGAAAAAAGGGCGACGCATGCGTCGCCCTTTTCGGGTGCCCCTCCTATTGCGCTCGGAGAAGGGAACCGGCCATTGGGGGGAGGGCGTCTCGCCCTCCCACGCGCCGCGAGGCGCGGTTCCTTCCTTCGCGCATGTCTTCGAATGCGTGCCTGCGGCGCTAATGCGCCACGGAGCGGGGCGTCGGCACGATGCGGGTCACGTCGATGCCGGAGCGATCCAAGAGCTCGCCGACGCGAGGGGCGATGTCCTTCTCCCACGTCTCGCTCTGGTACACCTTTTCGTACAGCTCCTCGCGCTCCGCCTCCGAGGCGAAGCGACGCATCCAGACATAGGTGGTGTCGTCTTCTTCGCCACGAAAGCTGCCGGTGATGACCATCCCCTTCCCGACTTGGAAGGGAATGATGACGTCCTCCATGTACGCCACCCACTCATCCATCTTGCCTTCGAGCACCTTGTATCGCCTGAGTTCGTAGAACACGCCTTCCTCCGTGGTTGCATCGGGCCAAAGGCGGGCAGTCTGTCCGATGCGACGCGTCGGATGCAAGCGCGAAAGGCGCCCGCCTGGCGCTGACACTGGTCAAGCTGCGCTTCCGTGGTAGCTTTTGCGCACCAACCTTGAGGCAGGGATTCGATGGCGGCGCTCGACGGAATGCGGGTTCTCGACATGACGCAATACGAGGCGGGCACATCCTGCACCCAGAGCCTCGCGTGGCTCGGCGCGGACGTGGTGAAGGTGGAGCAGCCCGGCATCGGCGATCCGGGGCGTGGCCGCGCCGCCGGCAACAACATCGACCGGGAGTACTTCATCGTCTGGAACTCGAACAAGCGCAGCGTCACGCTCAACCTCGGCACGCCCGAAGGTCGGGAGCTGCTGCTGTCGATGGCGCCGAAATACGATGTCTTCATCGAGAACTACGGCCCCGGCGTCGTCGAAAAGCTCGACATCGGCTACGACGTGATGCGCGAGCGCAACCCGGAGATCATCTATTTGCGCATCAAGGGCTTCGGCACCAGCGGCCCGTACTCGCACTACAAGTGCATGGACATGGTGGCGCAGGCCGCTGCCGGCGCCTTCTCCATCACCGGCAACCCCGACGGCCCGCCCATGCGCCCCGGCCCCACCATGGGCGATGCCGGCACCGGCATGCAGGCCGCCCTCGCCGTCACCGCCGCCTGGGCGCAGAAGCAGCGCACCGGCAAGGGCCAGTTCATCGAACTCGCCATGCAGGAGGCGATGACGTACTACATGCGCACCGCCATCTCGCACACCGGCTATGGCAAGCGACCCACGCCGCGCATGGGCAACGGCAGCAACCCGTTCGTCTCGCTCTATCCCTGCGCACCCGGCGGGGCGAACGACTATGTATTCGTCATGGCGGTGAACCCGCGCATGTGGGCCGCGGTGTGCCGCACCATCGGCAAGCCGGACCTGCTCGAAGACGAACGCTTTGCGAGCGCCGCCGCGAGGCAGCAGAACGGCGTCGAACTGACGGCTGAGATCGCCGCCTGGACCCGCACCAAAACCAAGAAGGAAGCCATGACCGAACTCGCGGAAGCGGGGGTTTGCGCAAGCCAGATTTATGAGACCAGCGACCTGTTCGACGACCCACACCTCATCGAGCGCGACTTCATCCACGACCTCGCCCACCCCGAGCACGGCGACATCCGTCTGCTCGGCTGGCCCGCGCGCATGTCGGCAAGCAGCGTGGAAATCGAAGCGGCGCCGCTCTTGGGGCAGCACACGGACGACGTCCTGGAAGAGGACCTCGGTCTCACGGCGGAGGAAATCGGCTCGCTGCGCAACCGTGGCGCCATCGGCAACGAGCAATCCGGGGCGGCTTGACGCCGCACTTTCTGGAGGGGCACCTAGGGCTTCGCCATTGGCAGGGCCCGTTATGACGGGTCGGGTTTCGGCGCGGTTAGGCTCTGGCGGCGATCTTGAAGATGGCGGTATGGCGTATCTCCATGGCGACGGTGCCGGCCACGACGAATGCCAAGGTTAGGTCGAGGAACTCGTGGCCCTTGCGACGCCATTTGTTGGTGGGAACGGCACGCACATCCACGCTGTCGCCGACGCGGATGGGTTGGTGCAGGCGGAAGTCCGAGCCGACGTGCATCCAGGCCGGAAGCAGATAGCGGCGGGTGAGGGCGCGGTTGGCGATGTTGAGCCAGCCATGCGGATGAACGAGGCCCTTGGTGTAGATGTCGAGATCGTCGGCCACTTGCGCAGCGAACTCGGCGTTCTCGACCACGCTTGGCTGCCACTCGAAGGCCGGGAACGGCTCGCCGACGTGGATGTTGTCCCAGCGGATTTCGGGTCGTTCCGCGCCTTCGCCGGCAGCCGGTGCCGCTTCGGGCGGTTCGTGCCACGGGCCGGTCCTGAGTTCCGCCAGCAGCGTCTCGCCTCGGGCGAAGCAGCGCACGAGGTGGTCGTCGCCGGCGACCATGTGCCGGATGACGAGTTCGTCGCCGTCGTAGGCCGGTTTCAGGAAACGCACCTCGCCGCGATGCCCCTTTGCCCAGCCATCCCCCATCGCCTCAATGAGGGGGTGCGTCATGTGGCCGAACACCGCCGCGCCCGGCACCAGCCCGCCCTCGAAGCCGAACTTCAGCGCCACATCCAGGTCGTGGATGCGGTTTTCGCTCTCGGCGGAGAAGTTGCGCGCCACGCTGCGATACTCGCTCGCACCATCCTCTCGCCAGTTCTCGCTCTCGTTCGATTGGCTCAACGTTCACCTCCTCGTTCCGTTGGTGCGCCATTCTACGCGGGCCTTTGCGCGAGGGTCGTCATCCAGGGAGTCTCTGAGCAGGTCTTGCGCGGACGTTTGCGCCGCCGTTTTCTGGAGGGAGGGCGAGACGCCCTCCATCGCGCCCGCGAAGGGCGCGCATCTTCGTTGGTCAGCGGAGTGTTCTGCGCGCCTGGCGGCGCGATGGAGGGCGAGACGCCCTCCCTCCAGAGGCGCGAAGTCCAGCAGGCTGTTAGCCCGGATTATTCATGAATGCCCTACTGCGGACGACGATACACTCGCTGTGGCTGTGCAGTTACTCGTGCGTCCTGCGGACGCATTCGCTCCGGCCCCCTCAACATAGTGCAGCAGCTATGCCTTCGGCGTCCTCCACTCCGTGCGCCCAGCCACAGCGGCGTCTCGTCGCCCTCGCTACGCGCATTCATGAGTAATCCGGGCTAGGCCCGGCACCCACCCCCCTGTGACCTAGCGCGCAAGGAATCTAGGACCAAAAGCGCCCCTATGCCCGTTCGTATCCCGCCGGCACGTCCTTCCCGCCGGCCAGCGCTTCCTTGAGCGCGCGGGCGTGGCGGCACATGCCGCGGTAGTGGAAGCCGTTGCAGTCGCAGGCCACGTCCGCGCCCTCCACTTCCAGCCGATAGCGTCGGCCGCCGGAGGAGCTTGCCACCGTGTACACCTCCCGCCCCGGCCCCGCCAACACCGCGGCCAGCGCTCGGATGGCGTCCTCGGACACCGGCTTCAGCGCGCGCCGACGGGCATCCCCCAGCCGCGCCCCGTGTCGCTCAAGATACTCGCGGCTCGCCTGCCGCAGCAACGCCTCCATGCCCTCGCCCGCCAACCCCTGAGCCGCCTCCGCCTGCGCGCCCAGATGCCCCACCATGCGCTTGAGTTCCGCCAGCATGTCGTCGGGCGCCTCCGCGCCCACCTCCTCGGCCAGCGCTCCCGCCTCGACGATGTCGTCGATGAGCGCCGACTTCGCTTCCAGCACCGAGCGCACGAACTCCTCGAGCGTGCCGGCACCCACCATGTAGGTCACGTGCACCGTGCGGTCCTGACCGATGCGATGCGCCCGATCCTCCGCCTGCCAATGATTGGCCGGCACCCAGTCGAGATCGTTGAACACCACCACGCGCGCCGACGTGAGATTGATGCCGACGCCGGCGGCGTGAATCTGGCCGATGAACACCCGCACCGAGTCGTCGTTCTCGAACCGGTCGATCAGCGCCGGGCGCTTGGCGGTGGGTACTTCGCCCGTCACCGCCACCGCCATCTCCCCGAGCGCCCGCTCGAAGCGGCGGGTGGCATGGGTGAAGCAGGAAAACAGCACCACCTTCTCGCCCTGCTCCACCGCTCCCCGGACGAAGTCGAGGGTCTCGGCCACCTTCGCCTCCGCCAGCCGCCTCCGCGCGCCGGCGAACATGGCGATGCCGGCACGGCCGCCCCGTACCGTTCGGCGGCTGTCATCGAGGAAATCCGCAAGCACCGCATTGAGCCGATCTCGCACCTCGTCCGGTACGTCCACGTCGATCCACGTGCGCTGCTTCGGTGGCAGGTCCAGCACCTCCTCCTTGCGCCGTCGCAGCATGATCCCCTGCAATTGCAGGGAAAGCTCCTCAACATGGCTCGCGCCGGCGGTGAGCCAGTGGCCGTAGTCGTTGCGCACTGCATCGCAATAGCGCTTGGCGAAGGCGAGGAAGCTGCGTCCCAGGGAATGGCGCACCAGTTGCAGCAGCGGGAACAGGTCTCGCGGCCGGTTGGTGAGCGGCGTGCCCGTGAGGACATGCACTGTCGGTTCGCTTTCCCCGCCGCGGTCTGGCCGGAGGGGCCCGCTGGCGGCATGGTGCTCGTCCGGCAGCAACTGCCGCGCCAGGACGCTGCGCCGGGCGCGGTGATTCTTCAGATAGTGCGCCTCGTCAAACACGAACCCGGCGAACGGGATGGCCTTGAGCGCGTCGATCTCGCGCTTCAAGAGGTCGTAGTTGACGATCACCCAGCCGCGCCAATCCGGCCCAGGGCAACGTTCGGCACCGATCATGTGCGTCGGAACCTCGCCAAGCGCAAGCTCAATCTCGCGCGCCCAGTTGTGCTTCACCGACGCCGGACAGACCACCAGATACGGCCCCGCCGGCGCCGCCTCCACCATCGCCAGCACCGACTGGCGCGTCTTGCCGAGACCCATGTCGTCGGCAAGGATGGAGCGTCGCCGCCCCAAGAGGAACGCCACCCCTTCCACCTGATGCGGATACAGCCCCTCGGCAATCCGCTCTGCCCGAACCTGGGCCGTCTCGATGCTCACCCCACCGCCACCGGACCCATGCCCGTCAAAACATACCCCAAGCGGCCAGAGGCGCTCGGACAGAACGCAGAATGCCTTCCTTCCGAGTCCGTCTCACTTCGCCGCTTTTCCGCCACTCTCCACCAGGTGGTGTCTCAATTTGACTTACCCAGCGTGGCGCGTCGTACTCTGGAGGGAGGGCGTCCCGCCCTCCATCGCGCCCGCAAGGGTGCGCATCCTGCTGGTGCGACGAGGGGTCCGCGCGCCTTGCGGCGCGATGGAGGGCGGGACGCCCTCCCTCCAGAGCGGCGCCAGATGCCAGTCGAACACGATCGCCGGTTTCTAGCGCCCATCCGATACAGCCGGAAGGGTCAAAGTGCGACACCACCTTCCACCACTTTGCCTGTTATCGGAGGGCGCTTTCGATTAAGCTACGCGGCTGTCGCGCCTTGCTGCTTGACAGTCCACCAGTTCCGTACCACATCAGCTTTATCGGGTTCACTTCGCCATGCGCATCGCGGTGCCCAAAGAAACCTGGCCCGGTGAGTTGCGCGCGGCGCTGGTGCCGCAAGGCGTGAAAAAGCTGGCCGGACTCGGCTTCGACATCATGGTCGAGGCCGGCCTTGGCACCGCTTCCGGACTGCCCGACGCCGAATACGAAGCCGCCGGCGCCGACGTGGTGCACGACATCGCCTCCGCCATCGTCTCTTCGCAAATCGTGCTGCGGGTACGCAAGCCCACCGACGACGACGTGGGCCTCTTGTCGGACGGCACGGTTCACGTGAGCTTTCTCGACCCCTTCAACGAGCGCCGACTGGTGCAGTCGCTGGCCGAGCGGGGCGTCACCACCGTCGCCGTCGAGATGGTTCCCCGCACGACGAGGGCGCAGAAGATGGACGCCCTCTCCTCGCAGGCGAACCTTGCCGGCTATGTCACGGTGATCGAAGCCGCCTCCCACTGCCCCAAGATTTTTCCGATGATGATGACGCCGGCCGGCACCATCGCCCCGGCGCGGGTGTTCGTCATCGGCGCCGGAGTTGCCGGCCTGCAGGCCATCGCCACGGCCAAGCGTCTCGGCGCCAGGGTGGAAGCCTTCGACACCCGGCCGGCGGTCGCCGAACAGGTGCAGTCCCTCGGCGCCCGTTTCGTCAACATCGACATTGGCGACGTCGGCGAAACCGAAGCCGGCTACGCCCGGGAACTGACCGAGGAACAACTCGCCATGCAGCGCGAGGGCATGAAGAAGATCATCGCCCAGTCCGATGTGGTCATCACCACGGCGCAGGTGTTCGGACGCCCGGCACCCCGCATCGTCAGCCGCGACATGGTGGAGGCGATGCACCCAGGCAGCGTGGTGGTGGACATGGCGGTGGAATCCGGCGGCAACGTCGAAGGCTCGGTGCTGAACGAGACCGTGGAGATCGGCGGCGTCAAGGTCATCGGGCGCGGCAATCTGCCTTCCGAGGTGGCCCGCAACGCGAGCGAAATGTACTCCGCCAATCTCGCGCACTTCCTGGACGAGTTCTGGGACGCCGACGCCGGCAACCTCGACTTGGACCCCGACGACGACATCGTGCGCGGCTGCGTGCTCACCCGCGCCGGCAAGGTCGTCAACGAAACCGTCCTGAACCTCGGCTGATCTCGCCATGGAACTCGCACCGG
The DNA here is from genome assembly GCA_965116935.1 of Pseudomonadales bacterium. GTDB lineage: Bacteria > Pseudomonadota > Gammaproteobacteria > Pseudomonadales > Azotimanducaceae > VXYL01. The sequence goes on from OZ220737.1 coordinate 474,738, forward strand.
TCTATCTCACCTTCATCCTGATGCTGGCCATCTTTCTCGGCTTCGAGCTGATCTCCAAGGTGCCGGCAACGCTGCACACCCCGCTCATGTCCGGCGCCAATGCCATCTCCGGCATCGCCATCGTCGGCGCCCTCTTGGCCGCTGGCTCGAAGATGCCGGGCCTCGCCCCGATCCTGGGTGCCGTGGCGGTGACGTTCGCCACCATCAACGTAGTCGGTGGCTACTTGGTCACGGACCGGATGCTCGGCATGTTCAAAAAGAAGGGCGACTAAGGCAGATGCGGGCAGCACCTTCCGTGCCTTGCGGCTTGTCGGACTTCGCCGTCTCGGCGAAGTCCGACGGGGTGGTAGGGCGACTCGGGCTGGGGCAAGAAGCGTTGTCCGAAGGCAACGGTTCTTGTGGCGCACGGTGCCGGCGACGACAGCCATGATGGACAACGTAGCGGTCAATCTCGCCTACATCGTCGCCGCAGCGCTTTTCGTCTTCGGCCTGAAGATGCTGGGCTCGCCAGCCACGGCACGGCGCGGCAACGCGCTCTCCGCCGCCGGCATGTTGATCGCGGTGGTGGTGACGCTGCTCTCGAAGGGCATTCTCGAATGGCACTGGATTGCCGTGGCGATGCTGGTGGGCGCCGTCATCGGCGCTCTGGCCGCGCGGCTGGTGGCGATGACCTCGATGCCGGAGATGGTGGCGCTCTTCAACGGCACCGGCGGCGCGGCCAGCCTGCTGGTGGGATGGGCGGCGCTGTATGGCGACGGCTCCACCTTCACCGCCATCACCGTGACGCTGTCGGTGCTGATCGGCGGGGTGACCCTGTCCGGCAGCATCCTCGCCTGGGGCAAGCTCTCGGAGGCGTTCGGCAGTCGCGCCGTGGTGTTCGGCGCGCAGCGGTTCGTCAACGGTCTGATCCTTGTCGGGCTCCTGGCCGCCGGGGTGCTGTTCGTGATGCAGCCGGCGCCGGACTCGCCGGTGTTCTTCGTCATCCTGGGGCTCGCGCTCTTGCTTGGCGTGATGGCGGTGCTGCCCATCGGCGGCGCCGACATGCCGGTGGTGATCTCGCTGCTCAACAGCTATTCGGGGCTCGCCGCCTGCGCCGCCGGCTTCGCCATCAACAACAACATCCTCATCGTTTCGGGATCGCTCGTGGGCGCGGCCGGCATCATCCTCACCAACATCATGTGCAAGGCCATGAACCGTTCCCTCGCCAACGTGCTGTTCAGCGGTTTCGGCGCGGTGGCGACCGCGTCCAAGGTGGAGGGCGAGGTGAAGCCCATCAACGCCGAGGATGCCTATCTCATTCTCGAAGCCGCCTCCTCGGTGACCTTCGTGCCGGGCTACGGCATGGCCGTGGCGCAGGCGCAGCATGCCGTGCACGAACTCGGGGAACTGCTTGAGGGCAACGGCTGCGAGGTGACCTTCGCAATCCATCCGGTGGCGGGAAGGATGCCCGGCCACATGAACGTGCTCTTGGCCGAGGCGAGCGTGCCCTACGATCAGCTCGTCGAGATGGAGGACATCAACCGCCGCATGGAAACCGTGGACGTGGCGGTGGTGATCGGTGCGAACGACGTGGTGAACCCCGCCGCCCGGCAGGACGAAGGCAGCCCCATCTACGGCATGCCCATCATCAACGTGGACCACGCCCGCACCGTGTTCGTGCTCAAGCGCTCGATGGCGTCGGGATTCGCTGGGGTGGACAACCCCCTGTTCTTTGGCGACAACACCCGAATGCTCTTCGGCGACGCCAAGGCATCCATCATGGGTATGGTGGCGCAGTTCAAGGAGTAGGCGGCCAGCGACGGGCCCGGGGCGAGGGCATCTTGCCCTCGCTATGGCGCAAGGCGCATTGGTTCGAAGGTGGCTCAAGTTCGTGCGCGCCTGTCCGCGAGCAACAGCAAAGTGCCCTAGCCCTCAAAGCCAGTCAGAAAGGCAACCGCAACGCGCCACAAAGAAAGCCCATCAGGCCCTTCCCGGCAGCGAACATACCCGCCATCTCCTCCGCAAGGTCAGCGCTCGTCGCGGCCGCTGGTGCCATGCTGGCAACGCCAATGAAGTCTTTGCGCTTGAGGTCTTCGATGCACGGATGCTCCGCCGGGAAGCCACGCGGCGCCCGCTTCAGCGCGCTGCCGCCGAGATCGAAAGCGGCCCGAAACGCCCGCCCGTCGCGCACCCGGCGCCAAGCCTTAGGGTCGTCCACGATGGCCTGCCGAATGGCCGCGAGCGGCTCGCGTTCCGGGTGCCACATCCCGACCCCGAGGAAGCACTCGTTGCGGTCGAGATGGAAGTAGAGCCCCGGTGCATGCACATCCTTGCCTTGCTCGTGCCGGAACTGAATGCCGATGTTGGTCTTGTAGGGCGTCTTGTCGCGAGAGAATCGGGTGTCGCGATACACCCGTATGAGGGAGCCGCCGCTCCGCTTCGGAATCGCCGTCAGGTGCTTCGAGATGCCGGGAAGACGCTCGCCCATTTCGGAAATGAACCCGAATGCCGGCGCCAGAACGCACTCGTCGTAACGTGACCGATTGTCCTGAAACCACTCCCGATTGTTGTTGGCTTCAAGATCGATGAGATAGTCGATCGTCGCCTGCGAAAAGCCAGACACTTCGCTCACTTTCCATGCACCCCTTGCGATTTCCGCATCAACACGCAATGTAGCATCCGCTGATCGCCTCGGCACTGCGGGTCCGCCACGCGCCTGAAGCGAGGTTTCGGCGAGTTAGTGGACTCCGTGCGTGCGACAATCGTTGGCTTTGAGCGGCTGGTGGCGGAGCGCAATGGAAGGGTTTCCGGAGCGGTTCTTTGCGCGGGAGGACGAGTCGCCCGATGCCGGCTTCTACCGCCTGGCTCGGCTGGTGACACACATCGACGATGCCACCATCGCCGCGCTCACGGACTTCTATGCCGAGTTCCTGCCGCCGACGTCACGCGTGCTCGACCTGATGTCGTCTTGGGTATCGCACCTGCCGGATTTGGAGTACGCGCGGATCGCTGGGCTCGGCATGAATGCGGAGGAACTCGCCGCGAACCCGCGGCTCACGGACTGCGTCGTTCACGATTTGAACGAAGAGCCGACGCTGCCATATGAGGACGCCTCCTTCGACCGCGCCGTGGTCGCCGTGTCGGTGCAGTATCTGGTGCAGCCGATCGAGGTCTTCACCGATCTCGGTCGCGTCCTCGCCCCCGGCGGCCGGGTTGCCGTGGCGATGTCGCACCGCTGCTTCCCCACCAAGGCGATCCGCGCCTTCCGCGCCTTGCCGCCGAGCGACCGCATACGCCTCGTGGGGAGCTATCTGCACCGCGCCGGCTTTGTGGAGATCAACGCGCTGGATCGTTCCCCCGAGAACGCGGATCCGCTTTGGATCGTGACCGGGACCGTCCAGCCGTAGAGCGCACTAGCGCGAACCTGCCCCTTTTAGGGCACCAGCTTGGGTGCCCTGGAGGGAGGGGTTTGGCGGCGCTCGCCCTCCATCGTTCCGCAGGCACGTCAAGGAACAGAGGCTGGTTTGTGGGTGGCGTTGTTCGGGGCTGGCGCTTTGTTGGCGTTGTCTGGAACGCTTGCTTGCGGTGGCGTTGGCTGGCTCCGCTGCGTGCGCGCCTTCGGCACGCTTGGAGGGCGGGACGCCCTCCCTCCAGAGGCCCTCGCATGGCAGGGGCCTGATGCTTCGGTGTTTGCCGGCGGGCGTTGTTCGAGGAGGGCTCGCCCCGCTAGCGCGAACCTGCCCCTTTAGGGCGCGCCGGCTTGGGCGCGGTTTGAGTCATAGCCCTGCTCTGGCGCCCACTCCGGGGTGACGATGCCCCGTTTGGCCAGCGAGCGCATTTGCGTGCGCAGCGCCCGCCGCTCGCGCGCCGCTTCGTCGGCATCACGAAATGGCCCTGGTTTCACGGCGAGGGGTCGTCGGGTGGTCTTGTAGTCCAGTCGATTGCGACCTAGCGCCCGTAGCACCGCGAGTTCGACCAGCGAATAGCCGCCGCCCGGGCGGTCGAAGTGCATGGGTTCGGCGAGCACGAGCGCCGCGTTGGCGATGAAGCGCGGCCGCTGCGTGGGGTTCGCGCTCACCCGATGCATCATGTAAGGGTGCAGCAGCACCATGTCGCCGGCTTCGCCCGTGAGTTCCACGAAGTCCGTGCACTGCTCGATCAGCCCCGGAATCAGGAACCCCGCTCCCTGCACGCTGTCCGGGTGCAGTCCCTCCGGCAGCGAAGCCAACAGCCGCGCCACCGGCGCAATGGAGTCGCCGGCGACGAAGGTGCCGCCGCTTTTTGGCAGGATGTCGGAGAAGATCGGCACCGTCAGCAGCCCCTGCTCCGGCGAATTCAGAAAGTGGCGGAAGTGCCAACCGTCCTTGTGCCAACCCCGCTGCTGGGGCGACGGCGGCCGCCAGGCCGGCCCCTCCGGCCCTGCCAGATTGCCGATGGCGGAGTCGCGCCAAGCCAGGCTCTCGCCCCGCCCCGGCAGCCGCTCGGCACCGCCCACCATATCCGCTTGCGCCCCGAACGCGCGCGGAGCGTCGGTGCAGAGGGTGAAGCGCCGCTCGCTCCCCTGCGTGCGGACATAGCCTACGTGCCCGCCAAAGCCGAAGCTGCGATTCCAGGTCGAAGGATCGTTCCGATCCACGCCGTGCTGCCCCTCGAGCTCCGACCAGGCTTGCTCCCGCACAGCGGCAGCGATGTCCTTCGAGAAGGCGCCCCGAACCACCGCATAGCCTCGCTCGACGAAATGTGCCGCATCCTCCCGCGAGAGCTCGGAACACCGCCCCACCGCCTGATCAAACGCAACCGCAAACGCCGCTTCGTCGAAATCCACCAACGCCCCCAAACCACGCATCGTGCACTGTCCAGCCTAACGACAAGGTCAGCAGCCGCCAAGCCTGTCTCCCAACCGAGTCCTCTGGCAGCACAAATGTGTGCAGTTTTCGATTGCCAGAAATGGGAGATTTACTTGCCTGCTACAACTTCGCGGTGGCCGGCTCAGGCCACGACCGTTTGTGTGTCGGGAAGGAGGCGTCGAAATGCTTGCGTGTCGGGTGGGCCAGGGGCACGTTGTCATCATCTCTGCCCTCCCGGATACCGCCCGAAGTCATGGATTCGCGAAATCTATTGTAAGTAACTTATTTATATGAAGTTTTTTCATTATATGAGAATTTATCCAGGTAGAACACCTTCGCGGAGCGCAACCCACTCTGCCAAATGTGACTGGCGTGCGACGAGCACGCCTCCACCGTGCTGACCTCGAACGAAGGCTTCGAGGAATGGGCGCGCCCCGAGTTGGGAGACCGCATCGTGGTGGCACCGTGCGAAGACCGTGATTCCTAGGAGATTCGTCGCGACATCTGCTCGACCGTTGACATCGTGCCTGTCGTGCATGCGCGACAGGCTGGAGGCGCTGGACCTGTGCCGAAGAGCACGTACTACGACTGGCGCAAGGCGCTGCTGGGCGGCGGCGTGCGCTGCCTGGTGCCGAAGAGCCGGGGATCCCCAGGAACACCGCCGTTGTCACCACCATAGTCATTGCAGAGAAAATGAGAAGCCCCAAAGCGGACCCACAGGACCCACATTGCAATGCAGCCGCCGACGGGCCGCTGTAGTATGTTATATGCTCCTTGCGGTGGATCGCCTAGTGAAGTGTCGGCACGGGCCTTGGGCGACGCGACGTTGGCTTGGCCCTCCCGTAGTCGTGGTTGTGTCGAGGAATGGTTGGATTGCTGTCACAAGGCGCCGCAAGTAGCAGGCCGGCCAGCCCGCCGCCAGCGCGGTCACGACGCATCCCCTCCAGACTGCGTGCGTCGCTGGCCTGCCTTCCGGTGCTGTTTGGCTTGCACGTCTCGGCGGCTGACGATGCACCAATGGTCACTGTCACCGCGGCACGCCCTTGGTCATTTGAGGGAATGCCGCTGACCTTCACCCTGATGAGGGCAGGTCCCACAACCTCGCAGCTCGATGTGACCGTCAATGTATCCGAACACCCCAACTCCCGCGACGGGTTTGACGCCTACCGGCTACCAATGGTACCGCGTTGGGTCGACCGATACGCAGCTGGGTGCTGGGACGGTCACCTACACCGTAGTCGATGAAGACGTCGGCTCGCGCATCAAGGTTTGCGTGACCTTTCAGAATTACCTGGATTATCCGGACAGTCGTTGCAGCGAACCGACCGCGGTGGTGGCGAGGCCCCCGAGCGTCACCGCGACCTTGTCCGTGAACCCGATGTCAGTGAGCGAAGGCTCGGGGCCGACTCCGGTTACGGTTACCGCGACGCTTGACGAAAATCCTCGCCTGGACACGACGGTCCTGACCGTGACGGTAGAAGACGGAACGGCGAAGTCAGGGACCGACTTCCAAGGCGTGGCCGACTTCACCATAACCATCGCGGCGGATACGACCTCGAATACGGGGCAGTTCACCTTGCGCCCGACGGACGACAACCTCCACGAGTTGGATGAGACGGTAACGGTACGCGGTTCGTCTAGCCTGTTGACGAGCATCGGCGACGCTGTAGTGACGATCGAAAACAACGATCCGACCCCGACGCTGACGATTAACCTAGACCCCGACAGCATCGGCGAGGATGGCGGGGAAGCGAAGGTTACGGCGTCGCTGAGTTCCCCTTCCGGTGAGGACACGACGGTGGACGTGGATGTGGAGCCCATCCAACCCGCAACGGTCGCCGACTACTCGCTGGCCGGCACACAGCTGACCATCCCCGCAAGCACAACGGAGAGCAATGGCGAGGTGACCGTCACGGGCATCGACAACGACGTCGACGCGGTGAGCAAGACGGTGCGGGTGCGTGGCACGGCCACCAGCAGCCTAGGGACGTACGGCTCCAACGACGTGATCCTGCCAATCACCGACGACGACACCCGGGGGATAGACGTCTTCGGGAACATGCCCCTCGAGGTCTATGAGGGAGATGACGCGCCTTTCGGGGTGGCCCTCGCCTCCGAGCCCGATACCCCCCCGGTGACAATCGCCATCACGACTGGGAATGGCGCCAGCTCCGATGTTTCGGTACGTCCGAGTACGCTAACGTTCACAAGCGAGGACTGGAACACGAAGCAGGGGGTGACGGTCAGTGCCGGACACGACGACGACGGCGAGGTCGACAGCGCAACAGTTGAGCTCGTGGCGTCCGGCGGCGACTATGATGAGGTAAAGAAGGCCTTCACGGTTACGGTGATTGACGACGAGTCGCCGTCGACGGGCGTGACGCTGACGGTTTCGCCGGACCGCGTGGGCGAAGGCGGCGGCAACGCGACCGTCAAGGTGACGGCCACGCTGGACAAGGCACCGAGGGACGTCGACACGACGGTGACGGTGAACGTGGCACCGGGCACAGCGTCGAGGGACGACCTTGGCACTGTCGACGACATCACATTGACCATTCTCGCAGGCAAACAGTCGGGCGCGGCGACGTTCGTTCTGACGCCCGTCGACGACAGGGTGGACGAGCCGGACGAGACCGTTGCCGTTTCGGGCACGGTGGACGCCGAGCTGACGGTGACTGGGACCGCGGTCACGATCGTCGACAATGATGTCCGCGGGTTCGAGTTCTCGACGACGGCGCTGGAAGTCCGCGAGGGCGGTAGCGCGACATACACCGTAAGGCTCGCCACCGAGCCGACGGTCAGGTTCTCCGCCTCCGTGCTCCCCGTCGACGGTGGCAGCACCGACATCAGCTGGGAGCCGGAGTCGCTGACTTTCTATCGCTCCGACGATGTGCTCGATCCGCCAGGCGATCTCTGGTCGGTCGCGCAGACGGTCACGGTCAGCGCCAAACATGACCGCGACGCCGAAACCGATATGGCCACCATCAGGCATAGGGCGCACGGCCTCCACATCAGCCTCGTGAGCGACTACGTGGACGTGAATGTGATCGCCCATCTCGACGTAACGGTCATCGAAGACGAAACGGCGTCGACGGCCGTGCACCTGACGGTTTCGCCGGAGCGCGTGCGCGAGGGCGACGGTCCCACGAGCGTCCGCGTGACGGCCAGCCTGGACAACGCGCCGAGGGACGTGGCGACGACGGTGACGGTGAACGTGGCGCCGGGAACGGCGTCGGACAGCGACTTTGGCGCCGTCGACAGCCTCACAGTGACCATCGACCCCGACGCTATGCGCGGTACGGCAGTGTTCGACCTAACGCCCGTCGACGACAAGGTGGACGAGGGCGATGAGACCGTGGCCGTTTTCGGGGAGGCGGATGGTCTCAACGTTGAAGGGACCGAGATCACGATCGTCGACGACGACACCCGCGGGCTCGTGCTCTCGCGCCGGGAGCTGCCTGTCGCCGAAGGCGGCAGCGCGAGCTACGACGTGTCGCTTGCCTCCAGCCCCACAGCGACGGTGACCGTCACGCTCTCGCTCGACGTGAACGCGAGCCCCGACATCTCCGTATCGTCGCAGTCACTCGTATTCGGTCCCGACGACTTCTCGCAGCTGCAGACCGTCACGGTTAGCGCCCGCGAGGACGACGACGCCGAGACGGACGCAGCCACGGTCGAGCACCGCGCGTCTGGTGGTGATTATGACGGCGTAGGCCCCGTCCAACTCGCCGTCACCGTGATCGACGACGAGAAACTCGCGACGAAGGTCCTGCTGGTCGTGAGCCCGGACTCGGTGGGGGAGGGCGCCGGGACAACGCCGATCACGGTCAGTGCGACGCTTGACGGCGCTCCGCGTGCGGAGGCAACGCAATTGATGGTGACGGCGGGGGCTGACGGCGACTCGGCCAAGGCGGGCGTCGACTTCACTGTTGCCGCCATGCCGATGATGACGATCCCGGCGCACCAACCGAGCGCAACGGCAACCTTTGACCTGATTCCTCTCGACGACGACTTCGACGAGGCAGACGAGATGCTCACTGTGTCGGGAACGGTGTCGGGTCTGGACGTGACTGGGGACATTGTGACCCTGATCGACGACGACGAGCGCGGTGTACAGATCAATTCGGTCGACCCGATAAACATGTCTGAAGGCGAGGTCCGGATTTACCAGGTGGTGCTGAAGTCGCAACCTACGGCCGACGTGACGGTATCGGCGTCTGTGGTGCCCGTGACGGGCAGTGGCAACGTGACGGTGAGTCCTAGCGAATTGACGTTCACCAGCGACCGCTGGGAGAACCTGAAGACAGTGATCGTGAGAGCCGGCCAGGACGACGACGACGTAGACTACGAAGCAACCATCAGCCACGAAGTGACAGGTCATGGGGACTACGCACAGGTAAAAGCGGCCAGGAGCTTGACGGTATTTGTCCAGGACGGCGACGGCGGCGCCGACCCCAAGGTGCCCACACCCGAAGACCGAGACGATGACCGCGGGGGGGGGGAACGGGGGAACGGTGACTCAGGTCACACAGTCGCCCAGAGTGACGGTGACTGTGTCGCCCGCCGTGGTCAACGAAGCAGACGGCACGGTGTCGGTTGAGGTGCGCGCGGAGCTCGATGGCGGTGCGCGCGATACCGAGACATCGGTCATCGTGTTGGTGTCGGCCGGCAGCGCCATACCCGCGACTGACTTCGTGGCGGTGGCACCGTTTACGGTGGTCATCCGCGCCGGCGCCGAGTCAGGCACTGGCGCGTTTGACCTTCGACCCATCGACGACCACCTCGATGAGTCCGATGAGACGGTTTACGTCGTTGGGCTCGCCGCTGGCGCGACGGTGGAGCCGGCGATCGTCACCATTGTCGACGACGATGAGACTAGGGGCATTCTGCTCACTGCATCGCCGTCCGTCGTGGAAGAGGAAGTCGGCTCTGTTGCCGTCACGGTGACCGCGACGCTGGATGCCCCCCGGGATACCGCGACCGAGGTCGAGGTGTGGGTAGGCGCCGGCGCCGCCGAGGTCGAGGTGGACTTCCGTGCCCGTTCCAGCCACCTCACGCTGACCATTGCGCCTGGCCAGGAGTCGACCGCGGCGACGTTCTGGCTGGACGTGCTGGACGACGACGTTGACGAGAGTGACGAGGACGTCAGGTTCGAGGGTAGCTCGCCCGGGTTGTCGGTGACCGGTGGGTTCGTGAGAATACGTGACGACGACACACGCGGCGTCGCGGTCGATCCGACGAGCCTGCCGTTGCGCGAAGGGATGAGCGCCGACTACTCGCTAGCGCTCGGCTCCGAGCCAACCGGCGAGGTCACCGTTCGAGCGATTCCCTCGGACGAGGTGAGCGTCACACCCACAGCTATGACCTTCACGCCCGTAAACTGGCGCCAGCCGCGGAGCGTCTCGGTCAGCGCCAGGCACGACGAGGACGGTCGCGACGACAGCGCTGCGATCGCGCATACGGTCCACGGCGGGGACTATGACGGCGTGACTGCGCCGGACGTCCAAGTAGCCATTGGCGACGACGACAGGACCCTAACGCTGAGGCTGGAGGACGGCCGCGTCCCCGAAGGCCACGGCTACCCGGGTCAGGTCGTCAGCGTTCACGGCGCGCTCAACGCACCGGCGTCAACCGATATGTCGGTCGAGCTGAAGCTGCACGCGCTAACCGCAGGCAAGGAAGACTACGTGCCGACTCCGCCGCTGCACTTGCCGCTCGAGAGAGGGGCGACGCGCGGCGTCGCAACGTTCCGATTCCTCCCCGTTGACGACGACGTGGACGAGGAAGACGAGGTGCTCCTCGTGACGGCAACTGCCAGCGATCCCTACCTGTCGATCACGTCGGACGACGCGCTTTCGGTGGTCATTATCGACGACGACACCAAGGGTGTGACGGTTGCTCCGCAGGTCGTCAGGCTCATCGAAGGCGATCGTGGAGATTACACGGTGGTACTGGACTCCGAGCCGACGGACACCGTGCATATAAGCGTTCGTGGCGCGGAGGGTGGGAGCGCCGCGAGCGTCGATCCGGTCGAACTGGTCTTCGAACCGGCGGATTGGCAGGTACGCCAGACCGTAACGGTCGTCACAGGCGTGGGAACGGGAGTCACCGACCTGCGCCACGAGGCCACGGGCGGCGGCTACTCGGATCTGCATCTGCCCACGGTGTCCGTTGTGATCGGTCGCGCGGATGGCGATATCGCCATCCGCGAACATGTGATGTCCGGAAGCGCTCGCATGCTGCTCAACAGCATGTCCGGCGTTGTCGAGGGGGTCGGCCGCGGCGGGCACGCAAACGACAGACTCGGTGCGGTCGATTGCTTGCCCGCGCATCGGGGCGAAGTCTCAAGCGCGACGGTCGGGACCGGACACTGGTTCGACGACGCGTTCGCGCCAGCCACAGACGTGACTCCGGGCTGGGGACGCTGGGGACCGGCGTCGTTGACGAAGGGGCCGTCCCCTGGCAACGGAACGCCGAAGACGATGCCGACGGAGTCGGCGTGTGTCAACGCCACGGAGGCGGGGGACTGGGCATGGCTGCTTTCTCTCGACCACCAGCGTGTGGCGGGCGACCCGTTGGGAGCCACCCTTCAAGGCGAACTCAGTGCTTTCCACCTGGGGATTCGCCGCGAGTGGGGCGCGGGCATGCTTGGCGGCATCGTGCTGTCCGGCTCGACCGTGAATGTGGACTACAGGAGCGACGATGCGCGGATTGGCTCTGCGGATCTACACATGCGTCTGGGGAGTGTGCTCGCATTCGCGTCCGGCGACTACAACGACGCCACACGGCTATGGATCGGTGCGGGGGCGGGTCGCGGACCCGGGCAATTGCGACGGCATCGCCTCAAGGGGGTAGTGGAGCGAGCCTTCGTCGACACGCGGGTCCTGGTCGCTGGCGCCCGGCGCGATCTGGACGACCGACGGTCGCACGGAGTATCGATGATCGGCGACGCGGGCGTCGTGAGTCTGGCGGCGACAGGGGGTGGGCTGCTGCAAGAGTCCGACACAACCGTGTCTCGCATGCGGTTCGGGGTCGAGGGGACGACGGTCGTTGGCCGGACGACACCTTTCTGGCAGATGACTGGACGAGTCGATGGCGGCGCCGGCCAATCCGGGGCGGGACTCGATTTCGGTGCAGGGCTGCGCTACTCGGGCTCACGGGCTGGCTGGGAGGTGTTTGGCCGTCGCCTCGTCGGCCGATACCACGCCGATTTCAGCGACGCCGAGGTCAGAGCTTCGTTTCGGTTCGATCGACGGCCCGACGGTACCGGGTTGGAGGCGAATCTGAACCCACGTTGGGGAACTTCGAGAGATGGCGTTGTGCCGGTAAGATCGCACATGGCAGTAGCAGGCGGCCTGTCGGGCTCCGCGGGGGGGTTGGCGTCAACGTTGCTCTCCGATCGCGAACTCGACCCGCCGGCCCTGTGGCTCGACGCCGTCGCCGGGTACGGTTTCGCCACGTCGAAGCCCGGCGCCGTAGTGAGACCGTCGATCGCCCTTCGGCTTGGACCGGACTCGCGGGGAATCGGCGTCTCGGCGGCGTTCACCGCTGTCGATGTGGCGTCGGGCAATCGACCGGATCTTGCGCTAGAGATGACGGTGAGCAAGAGTTGGCCGAAAGGCGACGTCGCCGTTGTGCTGGACGCATGGACGTCGGTGGCGAATCTACTGGAACGCCGCGCACCGCGCCGAGCGTCCTCGGCGAGTGGCGCCGCGTCGACGATGGGCGAGGGCGGCGCCCCGGCGAGGTCGGCCCGCGACCGAGAACGACCCGACTCGGCGGCGGCTCCCGTCCCTGGGCCGCGATCGGGCGGCGCTAGCCCGCCCCAGGAGGCCGGTGCCCTGCAACGCGGCACCGATGTCAAGGAGGCGCCGGCGGCGGGGGACGCCGTCACGCCGTTCACGGCTGCGCCCGCCGCGTCAGGAGGCGGCACGCAGCGCGAGATTCCGCCGTCTGTCGAGCCGAATGAGAACGTGCCGCCCTATCGCCGGCTCGCCTACGAGGCCGCACCGACGGTGCCGCTGACCGAGCTGCCGGACGACTTCTACGTCGTCCAGTTGCTGGCGCTGTCGTGCCGGGCGAATCTGGAGCGATACGTCCGGGACCAATCCCTTTGGGACCTCGCGGCGGCGCGAGTGGAGAAGGGCGGCGAACTTTACTATGTGCTCCTGCTGGGGGCGTATCGCAGCCGGGGCGATGCGGAGCAGGCGGCCGACGCGCTGCCCGAAGCGCTCGGCCGCGTCACGCCCTGGATTCGGCCCATGCGCAACCTCCAGGCGGCGATGTTGCGCGGGGACCGGCTCGCAGGGAACTCCGGCATCTGAGGTCGTGGCGGGCGCGAGGCCGCGGCGTGCGTCGCCGGAGCCGCCCGTGTGATCGCGACGGGCGCGAGAGTAATCGCGCCGGCCTCGGGAAATGAGGTTGCAACACAATGGGCGGATCGACCGCATCGAGAAGCACCCCGCGTTGGCGGGAGGCGACGGGCAACCCGGCACCTTACAACGGCTTTGACCGGTGATCCGAACGCGCCGCCGGCGGCCGGATCGGCGATGCGGCCACCGCCACCTCCCCACCCGTTGGCCGCGCAATGGACAAAGCCTAGGCAAACATGATTCGAGACAACAGGCTACAACCGTCCGTGAGATCGGATGGAAGGCTACCGGCAACGGGGTGGCTATGCGCCCGCAGCACCTTCTCGATCTCCGCCGGATAGGGCCGACACAGGCTAACTCCCGTCAGCTAAGGGGCCCGTCTCGCGGGGTGAAGGCCGGTTGCACCCTTCGGGCCTGTGGTTTGCGACCTTCGGCGCGAGGCGCGTGAGGGCCCTCGCTCCGACGCACTTCACACGGAACCGCATCGGGCCGCGGTCCCGGTGGTATCGACTCGGCCTAAAAAAATCATAAAATCAAATAGTTGAAGTTACCTTGTTCCACGAAGAGCATCGGAGCCTTCCATGCGCTTGGGTACATGGATGCGGCGGCTAGCGTGGCGCGACCGCTGTCGGTGCAGCACCGGCTTTGGGCGCGCCTAACGGCGCATTGGGAAGGCGGGGTGCCTTCTGCAAGGGGACGTCTTGTTCGGACGCTACTCTTCTTGCTCGTCGTCCTCGTCGTCGTCGAAGTCGTCTTCTGGGAGTTCGCGGCCGACGAGTTCGATGTAGGCGATGGGGGCGGCGTCGCCGTGGCGGTGGCCGGCCTTGAGGATGCGGGTGTAGCCGCCGGGGCGGTCCTCAAAGCGAGGGCCGAGTTCGGTGAAGAGCTTGCCCACCGCCGCCTTGTTGCGCAGGCGATCGAAGGCGAGGCGCCGGTTGGCCACGCTGTCGGTCTTGGCCAGGGTGATGAGGGGTTCCGCCACGCGGCGCAGTTCCTTGGCCTTGGGCAGGGTGGTCTTGATGATCTCGTGCTCGATCAGCGACGCGGTCATGTTCGAGAACATGGCCTTGCGGTGGGAACTGGTGCGGCCCAAGTGCTTGCCGCTCTTCTTGTGTCTCATCGTGCCTGCTTCCGCTTGTCGTCGCTGCCGTCGCTATCCGTGGAGAGCCGCGCCTGAAGGCGCCTCAAGCCGTCCGCAACCCCGGCGGCGGCCACTTCTCCAGCCTCATGCCGAGGGCGAGGCCCCTGGAGGCGAGCACATCCTTGATCTCCGTGAGCGACTTCTTGCCTAGGTTCGGTGTCTTCAAGAGGTCGTTCTCCGTGCGCTGGATGAGGTCGCCGATGTAGTAGATGTGCTCCGCCTTCAGGCAGTTGGCGGAGCGCACCGTGAGTTCCAGGTCGTCCACGGGGCGCAGCAGGATGGGATCGACCTGATCTTCCTGCGACACCGAAGCCGACTCGCCGTGGCTCTCGAGATCCACGAACACCGCAAGCTGCTGCTGCAGGATCGTGGCGGCCCGACGGATCGCCTCCTCGGGATCGATGGTGCCGTTCGACTCGATGTCGAGCACCAGCTTGTCGAGGTCGGTGCGCTGCTCCACCCGGGCGCTTTCCACGTCGTAGGCCACTCGCCGCATGGGGCTGTAGCTGGCATCGAGCCGCAACACGCCAATGCTGGTGGTTTCCTCCACCGCCATTTCGTCGTCCGACGGGCCCGTGTACTCCACCGGCTGATAGCCGCGCCCGCGCGTGATCTTCGCCTCCATGCGAATCTTGCCGTTCTCGTTCAGCGTGCAGATGAGGTGGTCGGGATTGGCGATCTCCACATCCGCCGTGAGCTGGAAGTCGCCGGCGGTAACCACGCCGGCGCCATCCCGATTCAGCGTGATGCGCGTCTCCTCGCCTTGATGCAGCCGCACGGCGATGCCCTTGAGGTTGAGCAGGATGTCCACGACATCCTCCTGCACGCCCTCGATGGCGGTGTACTCGTGCTCGACGCCATCGATCTGCACCTCGGTGATGGCGCAGCCCGGCATGGAGGAGAGCAGGATTCGGCGCAGGGTGTTGCCGAGCGTGTGGCCGAAGCCCCGCTCTAGCGGCTCGAGCGTGACCCGGGCCCTCGTGGGGCTCATCTCCTGCACGTCGATGCGCCTTGGTGTGAGGAACTCGCTTGCCGACTGTGACACAGGTTTTCTCCGTTGACTGGCGCGAACACGTTGCTTGCGTTGCTTAAGCTCATTGCCCGGCAGGTGTCGCCACACCCTTGGGTCAGCCGCCCTGCCCGGCGGCTGCCGCTTCGGCTATTTCGAGTAGAACTCGACGATGAGGTTCTCGTTGATCTCCGGCGGCAGTTCGCTGCGATCCGGATGGCGCTGATAGGTGCCCGTCATGGTATCGGCGTCCACCTGCACCCACTCCACCGCCGGACGCTGTCCGGCCAGCTCCAGCGCCTGCTTGATGCGCATCTGTCCGCGCTTGGCCTCCCGCACCGCCACCACGTCCTCGGGACTGACGAGATAGGACGCCACGTTCACCGCGGCGCCGTTCACCTCGATGGCCTTGTGCGACACAAGCTGCCGCGCCTCAGCACGGGTGCAGCCGAAGCCCATGCGATACACCACGTTGTCGAGACGCCGTTCGAGCATCCGCAAGAGGTTGGCGCCGGTGGCGCCTTTCTGCCGATCGGCCTTGCGGTAGTAGTTGCGGAACTGCCGTTCGAGCACGCCGTAGAAGCGCCGCACCTTCTGCTTCTCGCGAAGCTGCACCGCGTAGTCCGAAAGCCGCTGCCGCCGGGCGCCGTGCTGTCCGGGAATGGCGTCCGCGCGGCACTTCGCATCGATGGGCGTGACGCCGCTCTTGAGCAGCAGGTCCGTGCCCTCCCGCCGGGAAAGCTTGAGTGTCGGCCCGAGATATCGTCCCACTGCCTATACCCTCCGTCGCTTCGGCGGCCGACACCCGTTGTGCGGGATCGGCGTCACGTCCGAAATGCTGTTGATCTTGAGGCCCGCCGCATTCATGGCCCGCACCGCCGACTCGCGCCCCGGTCCCGGCCCCTTCACCAGCACGTCCACGCTCTTCATGCCGTGCAGGTCGATGACGTTGGTGGCGGCGCGCTCCGCCGCCACCTGCGCCGCGAAGGGCGTGCTCTTGCGCGAGCCGCGATAGCCGGAACCGCCGGCCGTGGCCCAGCCGAGCGTGTTGCCCTGCCGGTCCGTGATGGTGATGATCGTGTTGTTGAACGAGGCATGCACATGCGCCACCCCGTCGGTGACCACCCGCCTGCCGCGCCTGCGCGCCGGTGCGTCCGCCATCTCTTTGCCGTCCTTGCCTTGCTTGTCTTTGTGCTCGTCTCTTTACGCCGCAGCGTTACTTGCGGATCGGTCGCTTCACGCCCTTGCGGGTGCGCGCATTGGTGCGCGTGCGCTGGCCGTGAACCGGCAACCCGCGCCGGTGCCTCATGCCGCGATAGCAGCCGAGGTCCATCAGCCGCTTGACGTTCATGGAAACCTCGCGCCGCAAGTCGCCTTCCACGGTGCTCCGCGCCACTTCCGCGCGGATGGCATCGAGCCGATCCTCGCCCAAGTCCATGATCTTGACGTTGGCGTCCACGCCAGCGGCGCTGCAGATGCGCTGCGCCGACGATCGACCGATGCCGAAGATGTACGTCAGCGCAACGCCGGCGTGCTTATTGTCGGGGACATTGATACCTGCGATCCGTGCCATGTTCAGTCTCCGCCAATGCCTGCAGAAGTTCTCGCGCAAGTGCGTGGCCCTTGGAGGGAAGGCATTCTGCCTTCCCTGTGCGCCGGGAGGCGCACCGACAACGCGTTGCCCAGAAAGGAAAGCGCCTGTCGGCGCTTAGGGAAGGCAGAATGCCTTCCCTCCAGCCCGTCCATCGTCAAGTCCCTCTAACCTTGGCGTTGCTTGTGCCGGGGTTCCGCGCTGCAGATCACGCGCACGACGCCGCGCCGCCGCACGATCTTGCAGTTGCGGCACATCTTTCTCACCGATGCCCTGACTTTCATCTGCTCTCTTCCCGTCTTCGTCCGCGCGGTTCGCGTCTCTAGCGACCGCCTCGACGCGGCGCCAGCCGGCCGCCGCCGCGGCTGTAGTTCTTGAGGTTCGACTTTTCCATCAGCTTGGCGTACTGGCTCGACATCAGATGCGCCTGCACCTGGCGCATGAAGTCCATCGACACCACCACCACGATCAAGAGCGCCGTGCCGCCGAGCTGGAAGGTGACGTTGAAGAACACGATCATCAGCTCCGGCAGCAGGCACACGGCGGTGACGTAGAGCGAGCCGAACAGGGTCAGCCGCGTGATCACGTTGTCGAAGTGGTTGGCGGTGTTGCGCCCCGGCCGGATGCCCGGCACATACGCTCCCTGCCGCTTCAGGTTGTCCGCCATGTCCCGCGAATCGAACTGCAGCGCCGTGTAGAAGAAGCTGAAAAAGACGATGCCGGCGGCGAACAGCAATATGTAGAGCGGTCGTCCCGGCGAAAGTTCGAGCGCCACGTCCTGCAGCCAGGTCATGCCCGGGGCCTGCCCGAACCACTGCGCGATGGACGCTGGCGCAAGCAGCAGGCTGGAGGCGAAGATAGCGGGAATCACACCGGCCATGTTGATCTTCAGCGGCAGGTGGCTGCTCTGCCCCTGGAACACCCGGCGCCCCTGCTGGCGCTTGGCGTAGTTGACCGGAATGCGCCGCTCGCCGCGCTCGATGAAGACCACGAAGGCGACGATGAGGATGCCCACCAGCGCCACTGCCAAGAGGGCAATGATGTTGATGTCGCCCTGCCGCGCCGCCTCGAACGACTGCCCCACCGCGCCGGGGAAGCCCGACACGATGCCGGAGAAGATGAGCAGCGAAATGCCGTTGCCGACGCCGCGCTCGGTGATCTGCTCGCCGAGCCACATCATGAACAGCGCCCCGGTCACCAGCGTGACGATGGCCACCACGTAGAACGAGATTCCGGGCGAGAACGCCAGCCCCTGCGCCGCCAGCGTGCCGGTGAGCGCGGTGCCCTGAATGAGCGCGATCAAGAGCGTGCCGTAGCGCGTGTACTGGGTGATCTTGCGCCGCCCCGCCTCGCCTTCCTTGCGCAGTTGGTTGAGCGTCGGATACATCGCCGTCAACAGGTTCATGATGATGCTGGACGTGATGTAGGGCATGACGCCGAGCGCGAGGATGCTCATTCGCTCCAGCGCGCCGCCGGAGAACATGTTGAAGAGATCCAGTATGCCGCCCTGCTGGGCGTCGAAGAGGTTGCGCAGTTGCTCCGGGTTGATGCCGGGCACGGGAATGTGCGTGCCCACCCGATACACGAGCAGGGCAAACAGCACGAACAGGAGCCGGCCGCGGAGCTCCGAGAGCCCGGCCTGCGTGCCTGCCAGCGATGGTCCCGGACCTCGCATCAGCCAGCGCTCTCCTCAGCGCCGGGCTCCGCCGCCGGCGCGTTGTCGGGAGCCTCTTGCGCATCTCGGGCCGGCGAACGCTTGCCCGGCACAACGCTCCCTCCTGCCGCCTCGATGGCCGCCTTGGCGCCACGGCTGACGCCGAGCCCATAGACGTTCACGGCGCGGGAGATTTCGCCGGAAAGGAAGATGCGTGCCCGGGCGACCCGCTTGGCCACAATGCCAGCGTCCTTAAGTGCCTTGAGGTCGATGGTCTCGCCCTCCACGCGCGCCAGTTCACCAAGACGCACTTCGGCGGTGCGGGCGCCGATGCGAGAGTTGAAGCCGAATTTCGGCAGCCGCTGTTGCAAGGGCAACTGGCCGCCCTCGAAGCCGGGCCGCACGTTGCCGCCGGAGCGGGATTTCTGCCCCTTGTGGCCGCGCCCCGCCGTCTTGCCTTGGCCCGCGCTGATGCCCCGCCCGACGCGCTTTTTCGGTCGCTTGCTGCCGGCGGCGGGCTTCAGTTCGTTGAGTCTCATGGGTTCGCTTCCTCGACTTCGAGCAGATAGTCGATCTTGCGGATCATTCCTCGCACCGCAGGGGTGTCTTCGAGCACGCGGGACGAACCGATGCGGCGCAGCCCCAGGCCCCGAATGCAGGCGCGGTGCTTGCGCAGGCGGCCGTGCGGCGACTTCACCAGGCGCACCTTGACGGTGGCCGCGTTCGATGTGCTTGCTTCGGACATGATCGGTCTCTCGCGCCCTCTTTACTGCGCTTCCGGCGCGTTCGGAGCGTCGGCGGCGCCGGTTTCGTCGTCAGACGACGGTTCCGCTGCAGCTTCGTCGCCAGACGTAGGTTCCGCCCCGGCTTCAGCGCCAGACGTAGGTTCCGCCGCGGCTTCAGCGCCAGGCGCGGCCTCGGCCACGGCATCGCTCTCGGCCGGTGCCAGCGCCGCCGCCAGGGCATCCGCCTCGTCCGCGGCTTCCGCCGCCAGCTCCTCGCCGGCGTCCTCGTCCGCCTCGTCCCGACCACCGCCGTTCGGCAGCGCCGCCAAGAGTTCCGCCACCGTCTTGCCGCGCCGCGCCGCGATGGCGTCCGGCGACTGCATGGTGGTGAGCGCGTTGAAGGTGGCACGCACCACGTTGACGGCGGTGGTGGAACCGTAGCACTTCGCCAGCACGTTGCGCACGCCAGCCGCCTCCAGCACGGCTCTCATGCTGTCCCCGGCAATGACGCCGGTGCCTTCCGAAGCCGGCCGCATGAAGATGGTGGAAGCGCCGTGGCGGCGGGTGATCGGATACCACAGCGTGTCGCCGTTGAGCTCCACGTCCACCATGTTGCGCCGCGCCGCCTCCATGGCTTTTTCGATGGCGACCGGCACTTCCTTGGCGCGACCGCGGCCGAAGCCGACCCGGCCATTGGCGTCGCCAACCACGGTCAGCGCCGTGAAGCCGAACTGCCGCCCGCCCTTGACCACCTTGGAGACGCGATTGACCTCGACGAGTTTCTCGACGAGGCCCTCTTCCTTGATTTCCTCGGAGTAGGCCATATCAGAACCTCAGTCCCCCTTCTCGCGCCGCCTCTGCAAGGGCGCGCACGCGACCGTGATATTTGTAGCCGGCGCGGTCGAAGGCCACCGCCTCGACGCCGGCGGCAAGCGCCCGCTCGGCGATCAGGCGACCGACGTTGGCCGCCGCCTCGACGTTGCCGGTGGACGCTTCGCGCAGCGACTTGTCGAGCGTGGACGCCGACGCCACCACCCGGTCGGAACGGTCTGGCGTGCGCTCGTCGCCGCCCTGGCCGCCGCCGCCACGGATGATCTGGGCATACATGTGCCGCGGCGTGCGATGCACCGTCAGCCGCAGCGCGCCGAGTTCGCGGATCTTCATCCGCGTCCGGCGCGCCCTGCGCAATCGACTGTTCGTTCTCGCGCTCATCGGTTCGTCCTGCTTTCTCCCATTGGCTCCTGGCCCCATTCCTCGAGGCCACGGGCCCCTACTTCTTCTTGCCTTCCTTGCGGCGCACCCGCTCGCCGGCATAGCGCACACCCTTGCCCTTGTACGGCTCCGGCGGGCGAAAGGCGCGGATTTCCGCCGCCACCTGACCGACAAGCTGCTTGTCCACGCCCGAAACCACCACTTCGGTTTGGCTGGGCGTGGTGATGGAAATCCCGTCTGGCGACGAAAAGTCGATGGGATGCGAGAAGCCGAGTTGCAGGTTGAGCCGCGTGCCCTGGGCCTGGGCGCGATAGCCAACCCCCTGCAGTTCGAGCCGCTTCTCGAAGCCCTCGGTGACGCCGGTGACCATGTTGCTGACGAGCGAGCGCACCGTGCCAGCCAAGGCGCGCGACTGCCGATCTCCGGCCGCCGCGGCAAAGCTGATCTCTTCGCCCTCGCGCGCGACGTTGACGCGCCCCGGCAGCGGCATGGACAGAGTTCCCTTGGAACCCTTGACGGTGATGCTGTCGGTGCCGAGTTGCACATCGACGCCGCTCGGCACGGGCACGGGACTGTTGGCAACGCGAGACATGGCTAGAACACCGTGCAGAGGACTTCGCCGCCGACGCCGGCGCCGCGCGCGGCCGCGTCCGTCATCACGCCGAGATTGGTGCTCACGACGGCAACGCCAAATCCGCCCCGAACGCTCGGCAGCTCGTCGCACTTGCTGTAGATGCGCAGCCCCGGCCGGCTGACGCGGTCGATCTCTTCGATCACCGGCTCGCCCTCGTGGTACTTGAGCTCGATGATGAGCTTCGCGCCCACGCCCTTCTCGGACTGGAACGAGGCGATGTAGCCCTGATCGAGCAGCACTTCGGATATCGCCACCTTCTGGCGCGACGTCGGCATCGAAACCCGCCCATGACGGGCCGACTGCGCGTTGCGGATGCGCGTCAGCATGTCGGCGATGGGGTCTTGTAGGCTCATCTTGTCTCGTTTCTCAATCAGCTTTAAACCAAGCCAGCAGTTCGCGCAAGCAAACTGCCGCGCCCGCCGGGCGCGCGGCTACCAACTCGCCTTGACGAGGCCCGGCACGTCGCCGCGCATGGCGGCCTCGCGCAGCTTCGTGCGGCCGAGGCCAAACTTGCGATACACGCCCCGCGGCCGACCGGTGACGCCGCAGCGACGCTGCAGCCGCACGGGGCTGGCATTGCGCGGCAGCTTCTGCAAGGCGAGCTGGGCGTCCCAGCGCTCGTCGTCCGACGCATTGCGATCGCCAATGATCTTCTTAAGCCGAGCCCGCTTGGCCTCGTACTTCGCGACGGTCTTCTCGCGCTTGCGTTCGCGCTCAAGAATGCAGGTCTTTGCCATTGCCTTAGGTTCCTAGATTGACTCGGCACGGGCGACCACAAGGGTCGCCCCTACGGGGGCTTTGGTTTGGCGGTGCGCCGCAATCGTTGCCGTCGGTGGCACAAATCCATCCTTCAGGTGCGGAACGGGAAGCGGAAGCCGCGCAAGAGCGCGAGCCCCTCTGGGTCCGTTTGCGCCGTGGTGGTGACGGTGATGTCGAGGCCGCGGATGCGATCGATGCTGTCGTAGTCGATCTCCGGAAAGACGATCTGCTCCGCAATGCCCATCGAAAAGTTGCCGCGGCCGTCGAAGGCGCGCGGGTTGAGGCCGCGGAAGTCGCGCATCCTCGGGATGGCGATGCCGATCAGGCGCTCGACGAACTCGTACATGCGCGCCCGGCGCAGGGTGACCTTGCAGCCGATGGGCCAGCCCTCGCGAATCTTGAAGCCGGCCTCGGAGCGGCGAGCGCGAGTGACGATGGGTTGCTGGCCGGCGATCAGGGCGAGGTCCCGGGCAGCGCTGTCCATCACCTTGCGGTCGCCCACGGCGTCGCCCACGCCCATGTTCAGCGTCACCTTCTCAAGCCGCGGCGCCTGCATGGGGCTGCCGTAGCCGAACTCGCGCATGAGCTCCGGGCGGATTTCTGCCTCGTATTGCTGCAGCAGCCGGTTGCGTTCGGCTGCCGCGCTTTCGTTCGCCACGTCGTTCACCTACTCGTCCACCCGCTCGCCGTTCGACTTGAAGTAGCGCACCCGCTCGCCATCCTCCATCCGAATGCCCACCCGGTCGGCGCGTTCCGTGTCCGGGTTGAATATGGCGACGTTGGAGGGATCGATGGGTGCCTCCTTGGTCTGGATGCCGCCTTCCTCGTTCTGCTGCGGATTGGCGCGCACGTGCTTGTACACCATGTTGATGCCGGCGACGATGAGCTTGCCGTTCGGCAGCACGCGGGTGACCTCGCCGCGCGCGCCCCGGTCGCGTCCGGCGATCACCACCACTTCGTCCTCTCTGCGGATTTTGCGCATCTTGCCTGCCTCAACCTGCCTACAGGACTTCCGGCGCCAGCGAAACGATGCGCATGAAGTTCTCCGTGCGCAGTTCCCGCGTCACCGGGCCGAAGATGCGGGTGCCCACCGGCTGCAGCTGCTGCGTCAGGAGCACGGCCGCGTTCTGGTCGAAGCGGATCAGCGAGCCGTCCGTGCGCCGCACGCCCTTGCGCGTGCGCACAACCACGGCGTTCATCACCTGGCCCTTGCGCACCCGCCCACGCGGCGCGGCTTCCTTCACGGACACCTTGATGACGTCGCCAATGCCGGCATAGCGCCGGTGCGAGCCGCCGAGCACCTTGATGCACTGCACCCTGCGGGCACCGCTGTTGTCGGCGATGTCGAGCATGGTTTCGGTCTGGATCATGGCGTCTGCTCTTCCTCAGGAGCGGCTGAAGGCTCCTCTCTATCAGGAGCGGCCGAAGGCTCTTCCACAGCGGCAGCAGGCCCCTCCGGCGCGGCCCGCTCCACGATGCTGTCGAGCGCCCAGCTCTTGGTCTTGGAAATGGGACGGCTCTGGATGATGCTCACCACGTCGCCCTCGTTCGCCGAGTTGGCCTCGTCGTGGGCGTGCAGGCGCGTGGAACGGCGGATGAACTTGCCGTAGATGGGGTGCTTGACGCGCCGCTCGATGCGCACGGTGATGGTCTTGTCGGCCTTGTTCGAGGTGACGACGCCCACCAGCGAGCGTCTGAACGCCGCTTGCTGCGGCGAAGCAACTGCCCCCTCTTGGAGTTGGCCTTCGGCTTCAGACATCGGCCTTCTCCTCGACGTTGTCTTGCGGCTTTGCTGTCACCGTCTCTTCCACCTGTTCTGTCGTTGCCTCGGCCTGCTCTTGCGCGGCCGCGGCCAGCGCCTCGGCTGCCAGCGCCTTCTCCTGCATGACGGTGTTGACCCGGGCGATGTCACGCCTGGCCTCGCGCAGCAGGTGCGTTTGCGGCAGTTGCTCGCTGGCACGCTGCATCCGCAGGTTGAACTGTTCGCGGCGCAGGCGCACGAGTTCCTCCTTGAGCTCAGGCAACGTCTTTTCTCTCAGTTCCGAGGCGGTCATGGCTGGCTTCTCGCTTGTCTCATCCGCCTCACATCGTCATGCGTCGGACGAAGGCGGTGCGGAACGGCAGCTTCGCCGCCGCCAGCGCCAGCGCCTCGCGGGCGTCCGCTTCGCTGACGCCTTCCATCTCGTAGAGCACGCGTCCCGGCTGGATTTGCGCCACCCAGTATTCGACGGCGCCCTTGCCCTTGCCCTGCCGCACTTCGAGCGGCTTCTTGGTGATGGGCTTGTCGGGGAAGACGCGAATCCAGATCTTGCCGCCGCGGCGGATGCGCCGGGTCATGGCGCGACGGCCGGCCTCGATCTGCCGTGCCGTCATGCGGCCACGGCCCAAGGACTTGAGGCCGAATTCGCCAAAGGCGACGCGGCTGCCGCGATTGGCAAGCCCTCGATTGCGGCCTTTCTGCTGCTTTCGGTAGCGGGTTCTTTTTGGCTGAAGCATCGTCTCTCTCGCGTTCTTTCTCGCTTGCGGCTTGGGCTATCCCTCGTCAGGAGGCCTGCCGCACCTCCTCGCCGCCGCCGATCACCTCGCCCTTGAAGATCCACACCTTGATGCCGAGGATGCCGTAGGTGGTCTTCGCCTCGGCGGTGGCGTAATCGATGTTGGCGCGCAGCGTGTGCAGCGGCACCCTGCCTTCGGCATAGGTTTCCGAGCGGGCGATCTCCGCGCCGCCGAGACGGCCCGCCACCCGCACCTTGATGCCCTCGGCGCCGAGCCGCATGGCGTTCTGGATCACCCGCCGCATGGCACGACGAAACTGCACCCGCCGTTCGAGTTGCTGCGCCACGTTCTGCGCCACGAGCAGGGCATCCGTTTCGGGCTTGCGGATTTCCTCGACGTTGATGTGTACCGGCACGCCCATCATGGCGGTGAGCTGCACCCGCAGCCGTTCCACGTCCTCGCCCTTCTTGCCGATGACGATGCCGGGTCGGGCGGTGTGCACCGTGATGCGGGCGGTCTGTGCGGGACGCTCGATCTCCACCTTGCTCACCGACGCCTGCGAGAGGCGCTCGCGCAGGAAGTCGCGCACATCGAGGTCGTTCAGGAGGTAGCGCGAGTAGTCCTGCTTGTCGGCATACCAGACGGAGTTGTGCTCCTTGACGATGCCGAGCCGCATTCCGTTTGGATTGACTTTCTGTCCCATGTTTTCGCCTTCGCGCGTGCTCTTTGCCTCAGATACGCCGGTGCAACCGGTTTCCAGGCGAGCGCTCGCCGTTATCTCCCGTTAGCCGTCGAAGCCGTCCGACACCGTGACCGTGACGTGGGCGGTGCGTTTGAAGATGCGGTCTGCCCGCCCCCGTGCCCGGGGCCGGAGCCGCTTCATCGTCGTGCCCTCGCCGACGTAGATTTCCGACACGGAAAGCTCGTCCACGTCGGCGCCCTCGTTGTTTTCCGCATTGGCGATGGCCGATTCGAGCACCTTGCGCACCAGCGGCGCCCCCTTCTGGGTGTCGAAGACCAGAATGTTGAGCGCGTCCTCCACCGCCTTGCCGCGGATCTGGTCCGCGACCAGCCGGAGCTTGCGCGGCGACACCTTGAGGCGCTTTGCCGTGGCGCTAACCTGCATCGTCTTTCTCCGCCTGCCCTGCGCCCGTGCCTAACGCCGCGCCTTGCGGTCGGCGGCGTGGCCACGATAGGTGCGCGTGGGGGCAAACTCGCCGAGCTTGTGCCCGACCATGTCCTCGGAGATGTACAACGGCACGTGCTGGCGCCCGTTGTGGACGGAAATGGTCAGCCCCACCATGTCCGGCACGATCATCGACCGCCGGGACCAGGTGCGGATCGGCCGCCTGTCCTTGTTCTGCACGGCCTCGCCCACCTTCTTCATCAAGTGAAGGTCCACGAAGGGCCCCTTGCGCAACGACCTCGTCATCGTCCTTGTCCCGTCCCTAGCGACGCCCGCCGCCGCGGCGGCGAACGATGAGTTTGTCCGTGCGCTTGTTCTTGCGCGTCTTGAAGCCCTTGGTGGGCACACCCGTGGGCGACACCGGATGCCGGCCGCCGGACGACTTGCCCTCGCCGCCGCCGTGCGGATGGTCCACCGGGTTCATGGCGACCCCCCGCACCGTCGGCCGAATGCCGCGCCAGCGACTCGCGCCAGCCTTGCCGAGGGAACGCAGGTTGTGTTCGCTGTTGCCCACCTCGCCAAGCGTTGCCCGACACTCGGCGAACACCCGCCGCATCTCGCCGGAGCGCAGCCGCAGCGTCGCATAGGCGCCTTCGCGCGCCACCAGTTGGCAGGAAGCCCCGGCGCTGCGCGCAAGCTGCGCCCCCTTGCCGGGCTTGAGCTCGACGCAGTGGATCACGCTGCCCACCGGCATGTTGCGCAGCGGCATAGAGTTGCCGGGTCGAATTGGCGCGCTGGTGCCCGAGACGAGCTGATCGCCCGCCGACACTCCACGCGGCGCGATGATGTAGCGTCGCTCGCCGTCGGTGTACTTCAAGAGGGCAATGTTGGCGGTGCGGTTGGGATCGTACTCGAGCCGCTCCACCACCGCGTTGATGCTGTCCTTGTTGCGCCTGAAGTCGATCTTGCGGTAGTGCTGCTTGTGGCCACCGCCGCGATGCCGCGTGGTGATGCGGCCGTTGTTGTTGCGCCCGCCGGTCCTGCCCTGCTTCTCGACGAGCGGCTTGTACGGCGAACCCTTGTGCAGGTCCGGATGCACCACGCCGACGACGAAGCGTCGCCCCGGCGAGGTTGGCTTTGCCTTGATGACCGGCATCGCGCTAGCCCTCCACCGCCGTAAAGTCGATTTCCTGGCCTTCTTCGAGGCGCACGTACGCCTTCTTCCAGGACTTGAACCGCGACACGCCGCCGCGGAAATTGCGCTTCACCTTGCCCTTGACGTTGAGGGTGGTGACGTTCGTGACCCGCACCTCGAAGATCGTCTCCACGGCGCGACGGATCTGCGCCTTGGTGGCGTCGGTGCGCACCTTGAAGGCATAGCGATTGCTCTCCTCGCCCATGATGGACGCCTTCTCGGAGATGTGCGGCTCGAGCAGCACGGTGTAGAGCCGATCCGGGGTCATGCCAGCCGCGCCTCCATCTTCTTGAGCGCCCCTTCGTCGATCAGCACGCGGTCGTGGCTGACGAGGCTCACCGGGTCAGCCGCGCTCGCATCCACCACATCCACATGTGGCAGATTGCGTGCCGAAAGGTGCAGGTTCGTCCCCACCTCGTCGGCAACGATCAGGATGCGTTCGGGCATACCCCCGCGCTTCGCCGCAGCGCCGTCCTCGCCGTCGCCAGCGTCATTTCCATTGGTGCTGGCGGGCAGCATTTCGTCGAGACGGGAGAGGAGAGACTTGGTGCGGGGAGCTTCGAGGTCGAGGGGCGGGGAGACGAGGAGGCGATTCTGGCGGATGAGTTCGGACACGATGCAGGCGATGGCGCCTCGGTACATCTTGCGGTTGACCTTCACGGAATGATCTTGCGGCGATGCCGCAAAGGCCCGACCGCCGCCGCGCCAAAGCGGGCTGCGGATGCTGCCGGCGCGCGCCCGGTTGGTGCCCTTCTGCCGCCAAGGCTTGCGCCCGCCACCGCGCGCGGCGGCGCGGTTCTTCTGCGCGCGGGTGCCGGCGCGGGCACCGGCGAGCCAGGCAACCACCACCTGATGCACCAGAGGCTCGTTGAATTCGCGGCCGAAGGCATCGGACACTTCGACGACCCCGCCTTCGGTCGTGGCCACCGATACCGTCACGATTGCTGCTCCTTGGCAGCCTTGACGGCCGGTCGCACGCAGACGTCGGCTCCTGCCGGCCCCGGCACGGCGCCCTTAACGAGCAAGAGGCCACGCTCGGCATCCACCCGCACCACCGTCAGGTTCTGCACGGTGACCCGGGCATTGCCCATGTGTCCGGACATCTTCTTGCCCTTGAACACTCGCCCCGGGGTTTGGCATTGGCCGATCGAACCCGGCGCCCGGTGCGAGAGCGAGTTGCCGTGGGTGCTGTCCTGGCTGTGGAACTTCCAGCGCTTGATGACGCCGGCATAGCCCTTGCCGCGGGAGGTGCCGAACACGTCCACCTTCTCGCCCGTGTCGAACTGATCGACGCCGAGTTCCGCGCCGGGGGCCAGTGCATCGCCGGGCGGTTCGGCGGTGCGAAACTCCCAAAGCCCGCGCCCGGCCTCGGTGCCGGCCTTAGCGAAATGGCCCGCCAAGGGCTTGCTCACCCGGTTCGCCTTGACCTCGCCGCAGGTGACCTGCACGGCGTCATAGCCGTCGTTCGCCGCCGTCTTCACCTGCGTGACGCGGTTGGGCTCGACATGGATGACGGTCACGGGGATGGACTCGCCCTCCTCCGTGAACACGCGCGTCATGCCGCTCTTTCTGCCTACGACCCCGATGGCCATCTTGTCTCTCGTTTCGTCCTTGATCTTGTTCTTGGCTACTGCTGCTTTGCTTGCCGCCCTGCCAACCCGCAAAAGAAAACGCCGCCTTGAGGAAGGCGGCGTTTCGGGGTTGGTGCTAGTTCAGGCTGATGCGCACCTCGACACCGGTTGCGAGATCGAGCTTCATCAGCGCATCCACGGTCTTCTCGGACGGCTCGATGATGTCGAGCAGGCGCTTGTGGGTGCGGATCTCGTACTGGTCACGGGCATCCTTGTCCACGTGCGGCGAAATCAGCACGGTAAAGCGCTCCTTGCGCGTGGGCAGGGGAATGGGCCCCTGCACCTGGGCGCCGGTGCGCTTGACGGTCTCGACGATCTCCTCAGCCGAGACGTCGATCAGCCGATGATCGAATGCCTTCAAGCGAATGCGGATGCGTTGGTTCTCAGCCACGTTCTGCCTTTCCAATCCTTGCCGTGCCCAATGCCGGTTCCCGTTCCTTGCCGCCGGTTTCGCTGCGGGTGGCAGCGCCGGGGCGGCCTTCCTCGAAAAGAACGCCGCCCAAGGCCTGTCTGACCCAAGCGATTCCCTGCCCCCGATCGCCGGAAACCCGGCGGGCGCAGGCAGAACGGAGGCACACTAGCCCCCGCCCCAAAAAAGCGGACGGCGAACTATACGCGCCGCTCCCCCACGAGGCAATGCCCCATCCCCAACTTTTTTTTCACGCCCGCAATCCCCGAAGGAAGCGCGCCTTGCGGCGCGTGGGAGGGCGAGACGCCCTCCCCCCCAAGGCCCCGTCCCAACGCAAAGGCCCAACTCGAACAGCGCCCGCCGGCAATGACCTAGGGCGTGTTCACACTAGCGTTCTGGTCACCGAAAACTACCTTGAATCAACCGGCGACAGTTACCAAAGTCCCAGCGCAACCGATCGAGAACGAGGCCGCCTTTGGAGGGAAGGCATTCTGCCTTCCCTGCGTGCCGTCAGGCACGCCTATCGGCGTGCAGGGAAGGCAGAATGCCTTCCCTCCAAAGGCCACGCCGTCCAATGGATTGTGTGAGCGCATAGTGTGAACACGCCCTAGCAAGGCAGCCCCTGCGGTGCGAGGGCCTATCTGGAGGGAGGGCGTCTCGCCCTCCAAAGCGCGCCGCAAGGCGCGCACGCAGCAGAGTTCGCCGAACCCACCACACCGCGTTCCAGACAACGCCCACAAAGCGCCAACCCCGAACAAGCCACCGAAACCCCAGCCTCTTCCTTCCTACTGCGTGATGCTCGTCACGACCCCCGCGCCAACCGTCCGCCCCCCCTCGCGGATCGCGAACCGAAGACCCTCGTCCATCGCAATCGGACTGATCAGGCCCACCGACATGTTCACGTTGTCCCCAGGCATCACCATCTCCACGTCCGCCGGAAGCTCAACCGTCCCCGTCACGTCCGTCGTCCGGAAGTAGAACTGCGGACGGTAGCCCTGGAAGAACGGCGTGTGCCGGCCACCCTCGTCCTTCGACAGAACGTACACCTCCGCCTCGAACTGCGTGTGCGGGTTGATGCTCCCAGGAACCGCAAGAACCTGGCCACGCTCCACCTCCTCCCGCTTCGTCCCGCGCAGCAGAACCCCGATGTTCTCCCCCGCGCGACCCTCGTCCAGAAGCTTGCGGAACATCTCCACACCCGTGCACGTCGTCCGCTGCGTCTCCTTGATCCCGACGATCTCGATCTCGTCCCCCACGTTCACCACGCCACGGTCCACACGACCCGTCACCACCGTCCCACGACCCGAAATCGAGAACACGTCCTCGATCGGCATCAGGAACGGCTGGTCCACCGGACGCTCCGGCTCCGGGATGTACTCGTCCAGCGTCTGAACCAGCTTCAGAACGCTCGGCTCGCCGTGCTCGCCCGAATCCCCCTCCAGCGCCTGCAGCGCGCTCCCCACCACGATCGGCGTGTCCTCCGGGAACTCGTACTGCGCCAGAATCTCCTGGATGTCCAGCGTCACAAGCTCCACGAACTCCTCGCGCTCCTCCTCGTCGAGCTGGTCCACCTTGTTCATGTACACCACGATCCGCGGAACCCCCACCTGACGCGCCAGAAGGATGTGCTCCCGCGTCTGCGGCATCGGGCCGTCCACCGCGCTCACCACCAGAATCGCGCCGTCCATCTGCGCCGCGCCCGTGATCATGTTCTTCACGTAGTCCGCGTGACCCGGACAGTCCACGTGCGCGTAGTGCCGCGCGTCGCTCTCGTACTCCACGTGCGACGTCGCAATCGTGATCCCCCGCTCCCGCTCCTCCGGCGCGTTGTCGATCTGGTCGAACTCCTTCACCTCGCCGCCGCCCTGGCGCGACGCGCAAACCTTCGTCAGCGCCGCCGTCAGCGTCGTCTTGCCGTGATCCACGTGACCAATCGTCCCAACGTTCACGTGCGGCTTCGTCCGCTCGAATCGTTCCTTCGCCATCGTCCTTCTCTCCTCAAAGTGCGAACGCCCCTTGGCGGGGCGCGGTTGGCGGTCCTAAAGAATTGCCGTCGTTCGGAACAGCCGAGACGGCGGTGGATTGTGGGTCAGGCGCGCCGAGCCACGCCTTCCGCGATGTTGTCCGGCACCTCCGCGTAGCGGGCGAACTCCATCGTGTACGTTGCGCGCCCCTGCGTCGCCGAGCGCAAGTCGGTCGAATAGCCGAACATCTCCGCAAGCGGCACCGCGGCGCGGACGATCTTCCCGGCCGGGTTCTCGTCGAGCCCCTCGATCATGCCGCGGCGGCGGTTCAGATCCCCCACCACGTCGCCCATGTAGTCCTCTGGCGTCACCACCTCCACCGACATGATGGGTTCGAGCAGCACCGGGTTCGCCTTCAGCGCGCCCTCGCGCATGGCCATGGAGCCGGCGATCTTGAACGCCATCTCGCTCGAATCCACCTCGTGGAACGAGCCGTCGTAGAGCGTTGCCCGCACGTTGATGAGCGGATAGCCGGCGATGACGCCGTTTTCCATCTGCTCCTGCAGGCCCTTGCTCACCGCCGGGATGTATTCGCGCGGCACCACGCCGCCGACGATCTCGTCGACGAACTCGAAGGTGGAGGTCTCCTCCTCCGCCACATTCGGTTCGAGCCGCACCCAGACGTGGCCGTATTGCCCCCGGCCGCCGGTCTGGCGCACATACTTGCCTTCCGCCTCCACGCTCTTGCGGATGGTCTCCCGATAGGCCACCTGCGGCTTGCCGATGTTCGCCTCCACGGAGAACTCCCGCTTCATGCGATCGACGATGATGTCGAGGTGCAGCTCGCCCATGCCGGAGATGATGGTCTGGCCGGATTCCTCGTCCGTTTCCACGCGGAACGACGGATCCTCCTGCGCCAGCTTGCCGAGCGCCGTGGACATCTTTTCCTGGTCCGCCACCGAACGGGGCTCCACCGCCACCGAGATCACCGGCTCCGGAAACTCCATGCGTTCGAGCACGATGGCGTCGTCCCGGTCGCAGAGTGTGTCGCCCGTGGCTGTGTCCTTGAGGCCGATGGCGGCGGCGATGTCGCCGGCCCGCACCTCCTTGATCTCGTTGCGGCTGTTGGAGTGCATCTGCACCATCCGGCCGATCCGTTCGCGCCGGGTCCTCACCGAGTTGAACACCTGATCGCCGGAAGTCAGCACCCCCGAATAGACCCGGAAGAAGGTGAGCGTGCCGACGAACGGGTCGGTGGCGATCTTGAAGGCGAGCGCGGAGAAGGGCTCGTCGTCGTCGGACTCGCGGGTGGCGGCGGTTTCGCCGTCGTCCAGCACCCCCTCGATGGCCTTCACCTCGGTGGGCGCCGGCATGTAGTCGATGACGGCGTCCAGCATCGCCTGCACGCCCTTGTTCTTGAAGGCGCTGCCGCACAGCGCCGGCACGATCTCGTTCGCGAGCGTCCGCACCCGGAGCCCTTCGCGGATTTCGTCCTCGTTGAGTTCGCCCTCTTCGAGGTACTTGTCCATCAGTTCCTCGGTGGCCTCGGCGGCGCATTCCATCATCTGCTCGCGCCATTGGTCCACGTCGGCTGCCATGTCTGCCGGGACGTCTTCGAGATCGTAGGTGAGGCCTTGGTCGTCCTCGCTCCAGATGATGGCCTTGCGCCGCACCACGTCCACGACGCCGCGGAAGTTCTCCTCCGCGCCGATGGCCAGTTGCACCGGCACCGGCGTCGAGCCGAGCCGATCCTTGATCTGCTCCACCACGCGCAGGAAGTCCGCCCCGGCGCGGTCCATCTTGTTGACGAAGACGATGCGCGGCACTTCGTAGCGGTTCGCCTGGCGCCACACCGTCTCCGACTGCGGCTCCACCCCGGCGGTGCCGCAGAACACCACCACGGCACCGTCGAGCACCCGCAGCGAGCGCTCCACCTCGATGGTGAAGTCCACGTGTCCGGGGGTGTCGATGATGTTGATGCGGTGCTGGTCGTATTGCTGGTTCATGCCAGCCCAGAAGCAGGTGGTGGCGGCGGACGTGATGGTGATGCCGCGCTCCTGTTCCTGCTCCATCCAGTCCATCACCGCGGCGCCGTCGTGCACCTCGCCGATCTTGTGCGACAGCCCCGTGTAGAACAGGACGCGCTCGGTGGTGGTCGTCTTGCCGGCGTCCACATGGGCAACGATGCCGATGTTGCGATACCGACCGATGGGAGTGCTGCGCGCCATGTCCGTAACTCCTCGCTTGGGTGCGCCGGAACCTCCTTCCGGCACTCAAGGCAATGTCCGATGAATCGTCGTTGAAACCGAAGCCGTGCTAGCGGTCTGTTGGCCTATGGACGCCGGCCGATGCGCCGTGGCAACCGCGGCCCGCGCTCAATAGCGGTAGTGCGAGAACGCCCGGTTCGCTTCCGCCATGCGATGGGTGTCTTCGCGCTTGCGCACCGCCGCACCGCGGCCCTCGGCCGCATCCGCCAACTCGCCAGCGAGCCGCGCCGCCATGGACTTCTCGCCCCTGCTGCGGGCGCTGTCCACCAACCAGCGCATGGCCAGCGCCTCGCGCCGCGAAGGCCGCACCTCCACCGGCACCTGATAGGTGGCGCCACCGACTCGCCGCGACTTCACCTCGACGAACGGCGCCACCGATTCGAGCGCCTTCTCGAACACGCCGATGGGGTCCTTGCGGTCGCGGGACTCGATCTGCGTCAGCGCGCCATAGACGATGCGCTCGGCGACCGACTTCTTGCCGCTCACCATCACGTGGTTGATGAACTTCGCCACCGTCTGGTTGGCGTACTTGGGATCCGGCAGGATTTCCCGCTTGGCGACGACTCTGCGTCTCGGCATGGATCGCTCCTTGGTTCTTCAGGTTCCTCCGCCACATACCGGACGCCATCGCGTCCGCATCGCCCCACCGGGCGACGGGCGCCGCTTCGCAATGCGAACGGCGCCGCGGGCGGCCTTACTTTGCTGGGCCTTGGCTCGCGCTGGCCTTACTTCGGCCGCTTGGCACCGTACTTCGACCGCCGCTGCCGGCGATCCGCCACCCCCGACGTGTCGAGGGTGCCGCGAATGGTGTGGTAGCGCACGCCAGGCAGATCCTTCACCCGCCCGCCGCGAATCAGCACCACCGAGTGCTCCTGCAGATTGTGCCCCTCGCCGCCGATGTACGAGCTCACCTCGTACCCGTTGGTGAGCCGCACCCGGCAAACCTTGCGCAGCGCCGAGTTCGGCTTCTTCGGCGTCGTCGTATAGACCCGCGTGCAAACCCCGCGCTTCTGCGGCGACTTCTGCAACGCCGGCACCATGTTCTTCGCCACCCGCCGCTTGCGCGGCTTGCGCACCAACTGGCTAATGGTTGCCATGCACTCTCCGACCAATGGCCCACTTATGCAAACGTGCAAACGCCTCCCCGAACCGGCCTCATTTCGGGGGCGCGGCATTGTAGGCGCGCTCAAGGCCAATGGCAACAAGAAAAGGGCTTCGGCTTCGGTGGTGTCTCGTGTCCCACCAAAGATCTGCACAGCGCGTGGCGCTTCTCTGGAGGGAGGGAGGGCGTCCCGCCCTCCACCGCACGCGTGCACCTCGCACCTTCATACCAATGGAGCGTAGCGAGGAGTGTGGCGGCGCTAGACGGCCTGACCAGACGCAGCTAGGGTAGCTACATCAACGGCTCTGGCCCTGACATCGATGCACGTCACCACCGTCCGCGAGGCCAAGAAGCGATTTGGACAGTTGCTGGACGCGGCGCAACGTCGACCCGTCGCCATCTCCAAGAAGGGTCGCGCGGTGACCGTCATGTTGTCGGTGGAGCAGTACGAGCGGCTGCGCGGCGCCGCATGGGCCCGACTGGCTAGCACCATGGATACGATGTCGGCAGAAGCCGCAACCAACGGGCTGACGGACGCGACGTTGGAGGCGTTCCTTGCCGACGAGAGCTGAACGCCTCGTCATCGACACCTGATCAATGCCGCGCCGCAAAGCACCACCGGTATCAGACTACTGGTGCGCTACTCCGTAGGAATGAGCTTGACGACGAGGGGGTTCGGCTTATGCGAATGCATGGCACCGGTACCCGCGTCGACACCTGCCCCGATGACGCCGCCGAGCACCACATTCCCCGCCATACCAGCCGCGCCAGCGCCATCGATGCTCGACGTAACCGTTGCATTGACGGTCTCGTAGCCATCCTTCCTAATGGTGACGACGAAGTCTCCACGGCGCTTGACCTTCAGGCTGCACGGTGTCACGCACACCAAGCCGTTGGTGAGCTGTGCCGTTGCGCCAACCGGGTCCGTCTCAATGACAAAGGACTCGCTGGTTCCGCGCGTGATCGTGGCGCAACCGGCCAGAAGGCCACCTGAGACGATGAGCGGTAGTGCGAGTCGGCGCATGTCTTCCTCCAACATATGACTGCGACTATAGCCGAAGGCGGACCTAGTGCGCCCTACCGGACGAGCATTCGGACCGCCAGCAGTTGCCCGTCCGCAGCAACGACGCGATGTGTTGGTTGTTTTGGTTGGACGTCACCGATAGCGCACAATGGCGGCAACCGATGGCCTTGAAAAGGGACGCGGAACCGGAAAGATGGAAGGACTTGGTTTTGACCTAGGGGCGGCAAGCATCCACACGACCACGTTGCCCGATCGTGCACGCGCAGTCTTCCGGGCCCGCAAGGCGCTGGAGGAGGTCGTGTACGACACCGTGGCGCTCGAAGGCAATCCTTTCACGTTTCCCGAGGTCAAGACGCTGCTCGATGGCGTGACGGTGGGCGGCCGTCGCGTCGAAGATGCCGAGCAGGTGCTGAATCAAGCTCGGTCATGGCGCGCACTGCTGGGCCAACTTGAGCAGAGGACGTTTCGTTTCGACCGGGCGACGTTCGAGGCGCTACACGCACACGTGGCACGCGAGGAGGCCCTCGAGTGGGGATGCCTGCGGTCAGGCCCGGTGCGAGTCGGCGGAACGAGTCACACGCCGCCCGCCGCCGAGGAACTGCCGGCCCACATGGCGGCGGCCTCAGAGGCGATCGGCGCGATGCCCGGAACGCATCGCAAGGCGATCGCGGCATTCCTGTGGACCGCACGCAACCAGCCGTTCTGGGACGGCAACAAGCGCACGGGCAGGCTGATGATGAACGGCATCCTGCTTGAGCAGGGCTACGACATCATCACCGTGCCGGCGGCAAAACGCCTGGCGTTCAACGAGGCGATGATCCGTTTCTACGACACGGGCAACGGCGCCGAAATGCTGCGCTTCATGGCCGGTTGCTCCCTCGACCCGAGCGTGGCGGTGGTGGACGACTGACCGACCCGCAGAGCTGCCTCACGGTCGGATTCAGACGGCGCCGCTAGTGCTTGAACAAGGCGGGGCCTTTGGAGGGAAGGCATTCTGCCAACGCGCCCGCAGGGCGCGCCCCTAGCGCCGATAGGCGCTTTCTCATGGCAGGTCGCGGTCAGCGCGCCAGATGGCGCGCAGGGAAGGCAGGATGCCTTCCCTCCAAAGGCCGCGTCCGTCACAAGTCCGACAGACTGCCAAGGCGAGGGGCGGACCGGAAACGCGGCAGGTGCAAGCCGAGGTCGTCCCGACACCGTGGGCTCGACCGGATGCGGGCTAGTGCGCGTCTTCGTGAGCCGCCCAGCCGCACAAAGCGTTGATATCGCACAAGGTGTGGGGGCGATGTACTACATATTTCTCGTGCACCTCGTGGCACGTTTGGGTGCATCGAACGCCAGCCGAGCCGTCCGTGCCACGAGCGTCCAGACATTGCAGGGTGCCGCGTCCGCCAGGGAGCGGCTGTGCTACCGTTGCCTTGTCCAGTCGGCGTTGCGAGCAAGGAGAACGCCATGCCCACTGTTCCCGAGCCCCAGACTGCCGGCAAGCTCCGCGGACCCGCCCGAGGAACGCCCGCCCCGCCGTTCGCGCAGCGAGCTGCCGACGCTTCCGCAAGGGCGCACGTGTATCCGGAGTCGGACGGTAAGCCGATGGCCGAGACCGACCTCCACGGTGAAGCCATGGTGGACGCCCGCCAGCCGCTGAAGGACCACTACGCGCATCGCGACGACGTGTACGTCGGCAGCAACATGATGATGTACTACACGGAAGGGAACCCGAAGCGATGGATATCGCCGGATGTCTTCGTCGCTTTCGGGCCATCGCGCCTGCCGCTCAGGCGTGTCTGGAAGACATGGGAGGAGGGCAAGCTCGCGGACTTCGTGCTGGAAGTGACCTCGGAAACCACCCGGGCGACGGACGAGGGCAGCAAGCACCGTCTCTACCAACGCCTCGGCGTGACGGAGTATTGGCAGTTCGATCCCACCGGCGACTACCTTGACCCGATCCTGAAGGGTCGCCGGCTGGCCGCCGGCGGCACCTACGAGCTTGTCCCGCTGGCGACCACCACCGAAGGACTGCTCTATGGGGAGTCCAAGGTCCTTGCCCTACACCTCTGCCTCGACGAAGGCCGCCTGCGCCTGTTCGACCCGGCCGCCGGCGAGTTCCTTCTCAGCCATCGGGAACACGTCGTTGGACATGCCGAGGAACGCCGCCGCTCGGCGGAGAAGGACCGAACCATCGCCGAAGAACGCCGCGCCCGCAAGGCTGCCGAGGCCGAGATCGAGGAGTTGAAGCGCCAACTCGCGCGTCGCTGAGGCGGCTTGTGGAGCTCCGGTAGAACGCCCCGGGTCGCCGGGGATCAGATGACGATGTTGATGGTTGCCCGCAGGAGGGTGTCGGTCTCGCGCAGCAGGTCGGCCGTTTGCAGTTCGGATGTCCCGTCTGACCTTGCGTAGCGGCCGGCACCGCCAAGTTGGGCGAAGTAGATTTGGCTCGTCAGCAGTGGCTGGCGGTGTTCTGTCCAAACCTTGTAGTGGATGTGTTCGGCGGGGCGCGCCGCGTAGCGGCCGGGGACATAGGTGCGGAAGCTAAACGCGCCGCCCGCGTTGGTGGTTGACTCGCCCCAGTAGAGGAACTCTTCGAGCAGCTCGCCTTGGCCGCGGTCGCGTGGGTGCTTGTAGCGGCCGTTGGGGTCGGCATGCCAGATGTCCACCACGACGCCGGCGTACGGCGAGCCTGCGGGCGTCAACACCCGGCCAGCGAGGTTCAGGACGTCGGTTCGAGGTTCGCCCGCTATCAGGTCATTGCTGCGGTTGCGTGGGCCGCGGGGATAGAAGGGGCCGGTGAAATCGCGTGGCGTCCTCGGCAGTTCCGCGACGGCGAACGGCGCCGCGCCCGTCAGCACACCCGCCGCCACTGCGGTTCGCACCAACTTGCGACGGTTCATCGGCGAGTCCTCGTCGTTCTCCTGTATCGGAGCATACGCCTACAGTCGGGGTTGCTGCGCGCGCACGTAAGGATCCCTTGGGCTTAGGCCATCTTGCCCTCGACGCCCAAGGTCCTCGATCCAACTCGTCCCGGTTGGCGGTTCCGACTCGAACCGCCAACCGTGGCCATTCTGCTTACGAGCCCGTGCCGCTCAGCATCTCCGATAGAGGCTGTTCGACTTCGTCCGCCGTCGCGCCCATGTCCCGCGCCGAGCGGGCTTGGGTTTCCTCCAACCTTCGCTGGCGGCGGTCGCGGTGGTAGGTGAGGCCCGTTCCTGCCGGGATCAGGCGGCCTACCACCACGTTTTCCTTAAGGCCCGCAGGTAGTCGCGCTTGCCGGTGACCGCCGCTTCCGTGAGGCGGGTGGTCTGCCTCCGGAGTCTGCGCGGTTTGCAACACCGGCAACCCGGCTGATCGACCGCCGATGCCGTTCCGGTCATCGGTGGAAAGCCGAACCTGTCGTCACCGGCCAAGTCCGCAGTCATCCCCCGCCCACATGCGTGCTATTGGCAGCATCATGCCGTGCCGTCGTCGTGGGACCTTTTTGCGGTCAATCGAGGAGCAATGTATGCAGGTGGTTCGAAACCGCCCGCCGATATGGTCCGACCGACCTCGAACCTCCGCATGTGCGCCCGGAACACGACCCATCCAAGATCGACGATGCTCAGCGGTGGATCGACCAAGTTGTGGGCTCTCTAGCGAGGGTCCCTCTGCACGCCAAGGACACTTATTCCGACGCCCTCAAGCAGCGGCGCCCGTAAACAGCGCACGAGCGCCGCAAGCCTCGGTCGCACAAGGCTGATTAGCGCAGGCACTTCGTCAAGGGCTCCCAAATCATCGGGCCTTGCTGGCGCGCCTCGCAAAGGTCGCCGGGGTCACCGACGCGCACGGGACGTGACACCCGACGTCGCAAGGTCCTCGGGCGTCGGAGGGCATCTTGCCCCTCCCACGCGCCGCGAGGCGTCCTGAACGGCTTGCGGTACAAGGGAACGCGCCTATCGGCGCGTGCGAGGGCGGGACGTCCTCGGCCCCCAGGGGCCTCGCTTCGAGCGAGATCTTCCGAGCGTCAAACGCGGCGCGGGAAAAGGCCAGGAGAATCGCCGGACGGGGTGGGTCGCACCAAAATCGAGATCCAACGCACCCGGCAGGCCCTCTCCAGCCAACACCTCGTCGCGCACCGCCGACGTGATGACAACAGTTCCGAATAGCTTCTCGAGAAGATTGAAAGCGCCTATTGCCGAGAGTCCAATGAGGGAACTCGCGTCGACCGCTACAAGCCTTCCCGGCACGCCTCAATTGCCCTGAGATCTTGCCGAAGGGATTCGGCATCCCCGGTGATGACTGGGACCTGGCGCTTCGAGACCTCCGACATGAATGCCGCGATCGGCACGCCAGCGAACCTAGCCGCCCGGCCAAGCGATAGCGTCCGCTCACGGAACAGCGTGGCGGCGATGTCCAGGCGCGCGTTTGCGTCGGCTTCTTGTCCTGTAGGACTGTGGACCATGGGGACGAGCTTGTCATACGGCACGACCACCGCACTGCTTGCGCGGTTCGGGTCGAGCCAGTGCTTTCTCCACTCGTCGAGTCGATGGTGTACCTCATGCACAAGTGCATCTCGACTGCTTGCTCCGTGCCTTTTCCAAACGTGGTCGACAACTTCCATGTCGAAACGACTCAGCACATCTAGCGAAGTGGGCCCCACCCCCTGACACACACCCAAGCCCCGGTGCGAAGGAGGCGCGATGTACTCCGCCCAGTCTCCTGTCGTCGGCGTGCCTTGCTTGGCCGTCATCAAATCCAACGTTCGGGACAGGGCCATGCCTTCCCGCATGGCGTACACGTCGTCAAAGACGATGGGTAGTCCGCAGCGACGCATTGCCTCGCGCTCGGCGAGGTACATCAGCTTCATGAGCCTCACCACGCCCAACGCACGGCCGGCCTTCAAGATGAAGGCAGCGGCGAGCTGCGCAGCGTGTCGTTCTCGCATCTTTCACCCTTGCTGCCGATAGCGACAGCCTACACCCGACTTTGGCGGGCGCAAAGGAACCTCGCGGTTGGCGGTCCGTCGGGACCGCCAGCCACGCTGCCGCTTGGCGCTTACGAGCCCGCGCCGCTCAGCATCTCCGATAGAGCCTGTTCGACTTCGTCTGCCGTGGCGCCCATGTCCCTTGCCGAGCGGGCTTGGGTTTCTTCCAGCCTTCGCTGGCGGCGGTCGCGGTGGTAGGTGAGGCCGGTTCCTGCCGGGATCAGGCGGCCTACCACCACGTTTTCCTTCAGGCCGCGCAGGAAGTCGCGCTTGCCGGTGACCGCCGCTTCCGTGAGGACGCGGGTGGTCTCCTGGAACGAGGCGGCGGAGATGAAGGATTCCGTGGCGAGCGAAGCCTTGGTGATGCCGAGCAGCAAGTGTTCGAAGGTGATGGGCTCCTTGCCCTCCTCTTCGAGGCGCTCGTTGTCTTCGAGCACCTGGACGTATTCCACCTGCTCGCCGCGGATGTAGGTCGAGTCGCCCGGGTCCACCACCTCCGCCTTGCGCAGCATCTGGCGGCCGATCACCTCGATGTGCTTGTCGTTGATGGTGACGCCCTGGAGGCGATAGACCTCCTGGATCTCGTTGACGATGAACTTGGCGAGTTCCGTCACGCCCTTGAGGCGCAGGATGTCGTGCGGGCTTTCGGGGCCTTCCGACACCACCTCGCCGCGCTCGACGTGCTCGCCCTCGAACACCGAAATCTGCCGCGCCATTTGGGAATCAGCGTCTCTACCGCCTCGCCTTCCGGCTCGGTGACGATGAGGTGCCGCTTGCCCTGATGATCCGAGGCACATTTTCGCGGAAAGGGCTTTCAACGTGGGCCGAGATTGCCTATGCTGTCGTTTTGAACAGCACGCGGCAAAGGCGAGAACGAATGGCCCTAGCAACGGAGATTGCGGCCCCACAAGCCATTGAATCGTCGACAATTGATGACTTTCCCTTGTCGCCGATTCCCGCTGTCAATGTCGCCACAGTTCCCCAGCGGAGTCCGCTCCGGTACCCAGGCGGGAAGACGTGGCTGATCCCGCACATTCGCCATTGGCTCCGCTTTCGCCGCGTCCGTCCAGACCTCCTTCTCGAACCTTTTGCGGGAGGCGGCATCGTATCGCTCACTGCCGTCATGGAGGGATTGACGCGCCGCTGCCTGATGTGCGAACGCGACCACGATGTCGCTGCCTTCTGGCATTCAGCGCTCCATCACGGTCGGGCGCTGCGCGAACACGTGATGGCCTTCCATCCGACCGTCGATAGCATCGGGAACTTGGCCGAGATCGACGTCGCTGGCGTCGTCGAGCATGGCTTTCGCACCTTGGTACTAAACCGGACGCGCCGGGGCGGCATCCTCGCACCCGGAGCATCGCTGCAGCGCAAAGGCGAAAACGGCAAGGGCATCTTGTCTCGCTGGTACCCCGAGACCATCGAGGCACGGCTCGCGGAAATCGAACGCCATGCGGAGAGGATTACATTCTGCGAGACCGACGGCGTTCAGTTTCTCGAAGCCGTCCCGCATGCACCCGAGAAAACCGTCGTGTTCGTCGATCCTCCCTACACCGCCGGTGGCAAGCGGGCTGGCAAACGCCTATACACCCACAACGAGATCGACCACGGCCGGTTGTTCGAATTGCTGGCGGATCAAGGCTTGGACTTCATGATGACCTACGACTGCACACCCGAGATTCTTCGCTTGGTGCGGAAGCACAGATTCTGCGCCGTAAAGGTCATGATGAAAAACACGCACCACAACCGCCTGCCGGAACTGCTGGTCACTCCCCGCCCTTTGTTCGGTGCCTGATCCCGCGGTGACCACGGAGCCTTTGGCATCGGAGAGTGGTTCGGCCACCCGATTGAGTCCGTCACGGCTGACTTCCGCAAGGGATTGGCCGCAGATGCCCTCGGGGCGAACGAGAGCAGCCGGCCATGTCCGTTTCGTAACGGCCATCCTCGGTGTCCGAAGGCGGGCGGCGTGTGCTCGCTTCGCGCCTATAGGGCTCACGAGGAAAGTGTGGAGCTGACCGACCGAAGAACGATCGTGTGCCTTTCTCGCTTCGAGCAGGCCGACGTCCTCATAAAGTGGCTTGCGGAAATCCTCGATTACGGTGTAGAGCCGAAGGTGGCTCGCGAAGCGCCGTTCATGCGTAGCACGGCTACCGGCAAGTGGGCGGGCAAGGTTGACATGGTCGTGGCTCACGATGGCAACGGCCAACTCAAGTGGTGCGGCCTTGAGATCCAAGCCGTCTATTTCTCGGGCCAAGGCATGCGATCCGAGTTCACTCGCCTGCGCGAAAACGCCGATGATATGCCTCCGTTCCCGGACGCCGTACGCAGACCCAACTGGAGATCATCCGGCGCAAAGCGCCTTATGCCCCAGCTTCAGATCAAGGTACCCACGCTTCGCCGCTGGGGCTCCAAGATGGCTGTGGCCGTCGATGCGCCTTTCTTCGACGCAATCGGCAGCCCTAGCAAGATGCCAACCCAAGACCTCAACGACGGCGACATCATCTGGCTCGTTCCTGAGTTGCGGGAGAACGCGGAAGGCGATCTGACGCTCGTCCGCGGCCATTGGGAAGTGCTGACGCTTGAGGAGTCGGAGCAACGGCTGCTGGCAGCCGTGACCGTTCCTCGCGAAGAGTTCGAATCTGGACTGCAATCGCGCCTACGGCCGATGTAGCGCCATAGCAGCGGAGGCTGGTCACCTGCGTGCGCCTCCCCATTGGCACCAAATCTGGTGGTCCGTGTACCACGACTAACGCCCTGCATCGACGGGCGACCTGTCGATCGCGTGCTTGGCCAGGGCGAAGGCAGCGTCTGTCCAGCGCGTAAGCCTTTGCACGAGTTCGGATTCCAGGTCTGGGCAGAGGTCGGTGATGCGGCAACGGTCGAACAGGAGGCCAGCGTCTTGGACGGTCTCCGGGAAACGAACACGATCCTCTGCTTCCGAAACTACGAAGGTGCGCATTGGGACTACGCCGAATGGCCCTTGAATCCACTTGTTGCAGAATTGGGTCGGTTGCAGCTGAGTGAGTTCAGACCGCCAGCTTGTTCCTGTCTTGCATTGCGCGAACAGGATCAACTTGCCTGGCAACGCGTCGGTAAATGCTTTCCAAGCCACGACATCCAGCTTACCGTCCCCTGATCGTCGGGTTTGTCCGATGAGGCTTGTGTACCCGCCCCCTTCGCCTAACTCACGGCAAAGGTGGTTCACTTTGTCAGCGAAACCTTTGTGGTCGTGGTCGGAAGTGCCGAACACTAACGAACGGGCGTCCTTGCCGAGGTAGTTGCGCAAAACGGCCTTGGCCAACTGCTCCAGCAGATGCGTCGCGTCAATGTCCTCAAGCACGCGATCCTTGTCCATGTTCATTCTCGTGCTCAAGAGAAGATAGCAATAGACGCGGCCCCGCAAGGCATTTAACTTGGTTGGGTCGTTGCGAAGTACCGTTCCGGTCGCGTCCTGCCGGAAGGGATAGTAGGCACGACAGGCATGACATCGAGCCTCGATCTCATGCATCACCGCATCCAGCGTCTCAAGGATATGGTCTTGACTGTCCTCAACACCCTCGCGCTGGTCATTGTCGTCGACTTGGCCAAGATAGGCGCAGACATCGCGTATTGAAACCGTACCTCTGGTCCAAGTCAGCAACTCGACAAAGTCCGCAAGTTCGTGGATGCCCGCCGACACCGTGGGCAAGGAAGGTAGTTTGAACAACCAGCGTCACTCCCTGCGAGCGGATCGTCGGTCCGCGGCTCTCCCTTTGCGTTCCATCTCCGCAAAGATATCATCGGCCAACTCGACGACCGATTCCGCGATGTCGAGCAAAGCTCTGGACCCGTCGAAGTTCGTCAGGTACGTCCGGGCTCGTAGCAACTCGCGCTTGCCGGAAAGAAGTGCCTCCTCGAAGACTGTACCGGGGTCGCGACTGATCTCGTAAGCGTTGCCAAGATTATTGTTTGCGCGCAGCGCCGCAACAGCTTCTCGGTTCGCCAATACGGCATCGAGCTGGCGCAGGTGTGGATTCTGCCGTTCAACAACCGGGCGCTGGTCCTGTTGCTTGTCGCCGTAAAGCCACCGGCACAGCTCACCGAGGTGACCGAGTGCATGGTCCGGCACGGGTGTAGCCGACTCGCCGTCGTCGTCTCGCAGAGCCAAGAATTTGCTGATGCCGTCGTAGCCGATCCCGGTGTACAGGTGCGAAAACGCCAGCCGCGACCGAAACCGGTTATCGGAGTCGTATACGCCAGCCGTCTTGGCTTGCCTGAGTACCATCAGTCCACGATACAGTCGCTGAACCGTCCTGTGACGATCGCCAATCTGCTTCGCGACCTCCGAAAGCGGAATACCAAAGGAAACATGCACTTCGGCGATGTACTCCGCCTTCGCAAAGCTGCTCCACTTCGCCGGACCATTGACGTGCTTGAAGCCCAAATAGCGCCATGACCCCTCCCTATCGCTTATGATCGCAGGTAGATCCTGAAGATCTGCCTTCTCTTGGGCGGACAATCTTGGAACCGGCCAACCCCGGTCGTTGGCGATGGTTCCGTCGAGCATAACCTTCACCGCCGCGAGGCGCCGGTTACCTTCGATCACCACATACTCGTCTTGTTCACACGCGACAATCAGGGGCTCATGTGCGAAATAGCCGCTCGCAGCGATGGACTGGACAAGCTCCAGAACATCCATCGCCTCCCAGAGGATCGGGATGATCTCGTCATCGTCCGCGTCAGGCTCAAGGTCGTATTCCGCTAAGCGGGGGTTGCGCCGATCGAAATGAAGCTCGGTCACGCGGAGGTGCTTAATCGCGGCAGGATTCGGCATTTGCCCCTCCGACGCTGCGTGGTCTGACCAAAGCCGCGAGCCTAACACGCCGTCACCGCAGGACGCATCTGTGC
This sequence comes from Pseudomonadales bacterium, assembly GCA_965116935.1. Classification (GTDB taxonomy): domain Bacteria; phylum Pseudomonadota; class Gammaproteobacteria; order Pseudomonadales; family Azotimanducaceae; genus VXYL01. The sequence continues at coordinate 519,713 of OZ220737.1, forward strand.
CGTCGACACACCGAAGGGAGGACCGGAACGGCTTCGCCGACCCAATGCCGGCTGCGAGACTTCCACGCGAGCCTCCACCGCGCCCACCCCGTCAGGACCGGGCGCTTCGGAAGGTGCCCGTTGCGCACCACCCGGCCCCGGCTAACCGCCAGCCGCTCGCCTTCGAACGCCGAAAGGTGCTCGTCATAACTCCGCCTGCACTGCCGCGTCGATCAGCCGCTACGCGCCGGCCCAAAGACGGTCCGTGAGGGGGTCGGAAGCAGCCGCTGGCACCGCCAGTTCAACTATTTTTCTTCACGTTCGATGTGCTCCTCCTGCGAAAATGAAGGCTGCAACCTCAAACTCAGCAGAGACACGCCACACCACTCAACGGTGGTGCCCTAGTTTGAAACTACGGCACCACCCACTCAACCCTTCCGTTACGCTATTTTGACCACAGCTCATATGCTAACAACGGTGCGTCCTTGAGTTCCTGGCTGAAAAACTGCACGGTGGCGTCCATGGTGCGGTGAGAACGCTGGCCTGGACAACCTCGCCGTGTAGCTGAAGGTCGATGGCGTCATAGCTGGCATCGATGGCTGTAACATGCAGGCGCTTGTCAAGCGTTTTGGGCTGTGCGGGAGGTAGCGTGCCGGAGTGCTCCGTCGGCCAGGAGATGCGCAGGACGACTCTTCGTTCGTTGACGCCCCTCCAAACTGCGTCCGGTTTGGCGACTCCGGATGGAGCCGCCAACCGTGGCCATTTGCGCCTACGAGCCGGTGCCGCTCAGCATCTCTGACAGAGCCTGTTCGACTTCGTCTGCCGTGGCGCCCATGTCCCTTGCCGAGCGGGCTTGGGTTTCTTCCAGCCTTCGCTGGCGGCGGTCGCGGTGGTAGGTGAGGCCGGTTCCTGCCGGGATCAGGCGGCCTACCACCACGTTCTCCTTCAGGCCGCGCAGGTAGTCTCGCTTGCCGGTGACCGCCGCTTCCGTGAGGACGCGGGTGGTCTCCTGGAACGAGGCGGCGGAGATGAAGGATTCCGTGGCGAGCGATGCCTTGGTGATGCCCAGCAGCAAGCGCTCGAAGGTGATGGGCTCCTTGCCCTCCTCTTCGAGGCGTTCGTTGTCTTCGAGCACCTGGACGTATTCCACCTGCTCGCCGCGGATGTAGGACGAGTCGCCCGGGTCCACCACCTCGGCCTTGCGCAGCATCTGGCGACCGATCACCTCGATGTGCTTGTCGTTGATGGTGACGCCCTGGAGGCGATAGACCTCCTGGATCTCGTTGACGATGAACTTGGCGAGTTCCGTCACGCCCTTGAGGCGCAGGATGTCGTGCGGGCTTTCGGGGCCTTCCGACACCACCTCGCCGCGCTCGACGTGCTCGCCCTCGAACACCGAAATCTGCCGCCACTTGGGAATCAGCGTCTCCACCGCCTCGCCTTCCGGCTCGGTGACGACGAGGCGCCGCTTGCCCTTGGTCTCCTTGCCGAAGCTCACCGTGCCCGTGGTCTCGGCGAGGATCGCCGGCTCCTTGGGTTTGCGCGCCTCGAAGAGGTCTGCGACACGCGGCAGACCGCCGGTGATGTCACGCGTGGTGGAGCTTGCCTGCGGAATCTTGGCGATCACGTCGCCGACGCCGAGATGGTCGCCGTCCTCGAGGTTCAGCATGGCCTTGTCCGGCAGCATATAGCGCGCCGGGATGTCGGAGCCGGAGATGTTCACCACCTCGCCGTCGTCGCCGACGAGCTTCACTTCCGGGTGCAGTTCGCGGCCGGCGCTGACGCGCTCGTTCGAGTCGATCACGGTGATGCTCGGCAGCCCCGTGATGTCGTCCGTCTGGCGGTTCACCGACAGCCCCTCTTCCATGTCCACGAACGCCACTTGGCCGGCGGTTTCCGTGATGATGGGGTGGGTGTGCGGGTCCCAGCGGGCGATCACTTGCCCGGCTTCCACGGGGCCGCCCTCGCCGACGGAAATCACCGCGCCGTAGGGCACCTTGTAGCGTTCCCGCTCGCGCCCGTGGGTGTCGGCGATGGCAATCTCGCCGGAGCGGGAAACCGCCACGATCTCGCCGGATTCGCGGTCGATGGTCTTGAGGTTGTGCATCCGCACGGAGCCTTCGTGCGCCACCTGAATGCTGTCCGCCGCCGTGGCGCGAGAGGCCGCGCCGCCGATGTGGAAGGTGCGCATGGTGAGCTGCGTGCCCGGCTCGCCGATGGACTGCGCGGCGATGACGCCCACCGCCTCGCCGACGTTCACCTCGTGGCCGCGGGCGAGGTCGCGCCCGTAGCAGGTGCTGCAGACGCCGTAGCGGGTCTTGCAGGTGATGGGCGAACGCACCATCACTTCATCGACGCCCAGCGTTTCGAGCCGCTCCACCCAGGCTTCGTCGAGCATGGTGCCGGCTTCGATGACCACCTCGCCGCTCGGATTGGTGACGTCTCTCGCCACCACCCGACCGAGCACCCGTGCCGCCAGCGGCTCCACAACCTCCGCCCGCTCGATGAGCGCGCTGATGGCGAGGCCGTCGTCGGTGCCGCAGTCGACTTCGGTGACGACGAGATCCTGGGCCACGTCCACCAGCCGCCGGGTGAGGTAGCCGGAACTGGCCGTCTTCAAGGCCGTGTCCGCGAGCCCCTTGCGGGCGCCGTGGGTGGAGATGAAGTATTCGCTCACCGACAGCCCCTCGCGGAAGTTGGCGATGATGGGCGTTTCGATGATGCTGCCGTCCGGCCGCGCCATCAGGCCCCTGAGGCCCGCAAGCTGACGAATCTGCGTCGGGGAGCCCCGGGCGCCGGAGTCGGAGTACATGTAAACGGAGTTGAACGACGCCTGGTCCTCCATCTCCCCCTCGCGGTTCTCCACCTGCTCGTGGGAAATGCCGTCCATCATGGAGCGCGCCACGATGTCGGTGGCGCGGGACCAGATGTCCACCACCTTGTTGTATTTCTCGCCTTGGGTGACGAGGCCAGACGCATACTGCGTCTCGATCTCGCCCACCTCGGCCTGCGCCTCATCGATGATCTGCCCCTTGTCGTCCGGAATCACGAAGTCCTCGACGCCAATGGAGGCACCGGACGAGGTGGAGTACGCAAACCCCGCATACATGAGCTGGTCCGCGAACACCACGGTTTCCTTCAGCCCCACGTTGCGGTAGCAGGCGTTGATGAGCGAAGAGATGGCGCGCCGACCCATGGGTTGGTTGACGAGCTCGAACGGCAGTTCCTTCGGCACCACCTCGTAGAGCAGCGCCCGCCCCACCGTCGTGGCGGTGGGGCTCCGCCCTCCCGCCATGCGCACCTTGATGCGGGCATGCAGTTCCACCTGGCCGCTGTGGAAAGCGCGCGAGACCTCGTCCGGGTCCGCGAACGCCATGCCTTCGCCACGCGCGTTCACCTTCTCGCGGGTCATGTAGTAGAGCCCGAGCACGATGTCCTGCGACGGCACGATGATGGGCTCGCCGCTGGCCGGCGAGAGGATGTTGTTGGTGGACATCATCAGCGCCCGCGACTCAAGCTGCGCCTCCAGCGTCAGCGGCACGTGCACGGCCATCTGGTCGCCGTCGAAGTCGGCGTTGTAGGCGGCGCACACCAGCGGGTGAAGCTGGATGGCCTTGCCCTCGATCAGCACCGGCTCGAAGGCCTGGATGCCGAGCCGATGCAGCGTCGGGGCGCGGTTCAGGAGCACGGGATGCTCGCGGATCACCTCCGCGAGGATGTCCCAGACCTCGGCGGTCTCCCGCTCCACCATCTTCTTCGCCGCCTTGATGGTGGTGGCGAGCCCGCGCCCTTCGAGCTTGCTGAAGATGAACGGCTTGAAGAGCTCGAGCGCCATCTTCTTCGGCAGCCCGCACTGATGCAGGCGCAGCGTCGGCCCCACCACGATCACCGAGCGCCCGGAGTAGTCCACCCGCTTGCCGAGGAGGTTCTGGCGGAACCGCCCCTGCTTGCCCTTGATCATGTCCGCCAGCGACTTCAGCGGCCGGCGGTTGGCGCCGGTGATGGCACGCCCGCGGCGGCCGTTGTCGAGCAGCGCGTCCACCGACTCCTGCAGCATCCGCTTCTCGTTGCGGACGATGATGTCCGGCGCCGAAAGGTCCAACAGGCGCTTCAGCCGATTGTTGCGGTTGATGACCCGACGGTAGAGGTCGTTGAGGTCAGAAGTCGCAAACCGCCCGCCGTCGAGCGGCACCAGGGGGCGCAGGTCCGGCGGCAGCACCGGCAGCACCGTCAGGATCATCCACTCCGGCTTGTTGCCGGAGTTCTCGAACGCCTCCATGAGCTTGAGCCGCTTGGAGAGCTTCTTGATCTTGGTCTCGGAGTTCGTTTCCGGGATTTCGCCGCGAATGCGGGCGATTTCGCTCTCGAGGTCGATCCCCCGGAGCAGGTCCATCACCGCCTCCGCGCCCATCTTGGCGGTGAACTCGTCGCCGTGCTCTTCGAGCGCGAGGTAGTACTCCTCGTCGGTCAGAAGCTGGCCGAGTTCGAGGTTCGTGAGCCCGGGATCCGTCACCACATAGGACTCGAAGTAGAGCACCCGCTCGATGTCGCGCAGGGTCATGTCGAGCAAGAGGCCAATGCGGGAAGGCAGCGACTTCAAGAACCAGATGTGCGCCACTGGGCTCGCAAGCTCGATGTGCCCCATCCGCTCCCGCCGCACGCGCGTCAGCGTCACCTCCACGCCGCACTTCTCGCAGATCACGCCTCGGTGCTTGAGCCGCTTGTACTTGCCGCACAGGCACTCGTAGTCCTTCACCGGCCCGAAGATGCGGGCGCAGAACAGCCCATCGCGCTCCGGCTTGAAGGTGCGGTAGTTGATGGTTTCGGGCTTTTTCACCTCGCCGAACGACCAAGACCGCACCATTTCCGGCGAAGCGAGGCCAATGCGAAGGTTGTCGAACTCCGGGGCGACGTTTTGCGTCCGAAGCAGATTCAGCAAATCTCTCATGTCCGTTTCTCCTCCGTCCTGCCTATTCGCTTTCGAGCTCGATGTCGATGCCGAGAGACCTGATCTCCTTCACCAAGACGTTGAACGACTCCGGCATTCCCGGCTCCATGCGGAAGTCGCCATCGACGATGTTCTTGTACATCTTCGTGCGCCCGGTGACATCGTCGGACTTCACCGTGAGCATTTCCTGCAGCGTGTAGGCCGAGCCGTAGGCTTCGAGCGCCCACACTTCCATCTCGCCGAAGCGCTGGCCGCCGAACTGCGCCTTGCCGCCGAGCGGCTGCTGCGTGACCAGGCTGTACGAACCGGTCGAGCGAGCGTGCATCTTGTCGTCCACCAGATGGTTCAGCTTCAGCATGTACATGTAGCCGACGGTCACCGGCCGGTCGAAGGCTCGCCCGGTGCGGCCGTCGTAGAGCGTCGCCTGGCCGTTGGTGGGCAACCCGGCCAGCCGCAGCACCTCCTTGATGTCGTCCTCGCGGGCGCCGTCGAACACCGGCGTCGCGATGGGCAGGCCATCGCGCAGGTTGTCGGCCAGCTCCAGAACCTCGGCGTCGGCGAACTCGTCGAGGGCCTCCTTGCGGCCGTCGAGGCCGTTGTAGATGCCGGCAAGGTATTCCCGCATTTCCGCGGCCTTGCGCTCTTCCCGCAGCATGGTGTCGATGCGCTCGCCGATGCCCTTGGCGGCCCAGCCAAGGTGCGTCTCGAGCACCTGCCCGACGTTCATCCGCGAGGGCACGCCAAGCGGATTGAGCACGATGTCCACCGGCTCGCCGTTGTCGTCGAAGGGCATGTCCTCCACCGGCATGATCACCGAGATGACGCCCTTGTTGCCGTGCCGCCCGGCCATCTTGTCGCCCGGCTGGATGCGGCGCTTGATGGCGAGATAGACCTTGACGTACTTGAGCACACCCGGCGCGAGATCGTCGCCGCCTTCGAGCTTGGACTTCTTGTCCTCGAACACGGCATCGAGCGCGGCGCGGCGATCCTTGAGCTGTTTCTCCGCCTTCTCGAGCTGGTTGTTCAGGGCATCGTCTGCCATGCGGATGCGGAACCAGTCGTCGCCCGGCAGTCCGTCGAGCCACTCCTCGCTCACCGCATCGCCCTTGTCGAGCCCCGGCGCACTTGCGACCTCGTTGCCCCTGAGCGCCTGCCGCAGGCGGCCGAAGGTGGCAGCCTCGACGATGCGGTATTCATCGTCCAGGTCCTTGCGCACCTCGTCGAGCTCCTGGCGTTCGATGGCGAGCGCCCGCTGGTCCTTCTCGATGCCGTCGCGGGTGAACACGCGCACGTCGATGACGGTGCCCTTGACGCCGGTGGGAACCCGTTGCGAGGTGTCCTTCACGTCCGACGCCTTCTCGCCGAAGATGGCGCGCAGGAGCTTTTCCTCCGGCGTCAGTTGGGTCTCGCCCTTGGGCGTCACCTTGCCGACCAGAATGTCGCCGGCCACGACCTCAGCGCCGACATAGACGATGCCGGATTCGTCGAGCTTGGAGAGCGCCCCCTCGCCGACGTTGGGGATGTCCGGGGTGATCTCCTCCGGCCCGAGCCGCGTGTCCCTGGCGATGCAGGTGAGTTCCTGAATGTGGATGCTGGTGAAGCGATCCTCCTGCACCACCCGCTCGGAGACGAGGATCGAGTCCTCGAAGTTGTAGCCGTTCCACGGCATGAAGGCGATGCGCATGTTCTGGCCGAGCGCCAGTTCGCCGTTGTCGATGGAAGGCCCGTCGGCGAGGATGTCGCCAGAGGCGATCACGTCGCCGCGCTTCACCAGCGGCCGCTGGTTGATGCAGGTGTTCTGGTTCGAGCGCTTGAACTTGGTGAGGTTGTAGATGTCCACCCCGGCCTCGCCGGCCGTGGTCTCGGCATCGTCCACCCGAATCACCACCCGCGCCGCGTCCACGGAATCCACCACGCCGCCGCGACCGGCGATCACGCAGACGCCGGAGTCCCGCGCCACGTGGCGCTCGATGCCGGTGCCCACCAAGGGCTTCTCCGTGCGGATCGTCGGCACCGCCTGGCGCTGCATGTTGGAACCCATGAGCGCCCGGCTGGTGTCGTCGTGCTCGAGGAACGGGATCAGCGCCGCCGCCACGGACACCACCTGCTTGGGCGAGACGTCCATGAAGTTGACGTTCACCGGCGCCGAGCGCGTGAACTCGTTCTGGTGGCGCACCTCCACGAGTTCGTCGGTGAGGTTGCCCTTCTCGTCGAGTGCCGAATCGGCCTGGGCGATGACGTATTCCGCCTCGTCGATGGCCGACAGATACTCGATCTCGTCGGTGGCGCGACCGTCCACCACCTTCCGATACGGCGTCTCCAGAAAGCCGTATTCGTTGGTGCGCGCATAGGTCGCGAGCGTGTTGATGAGGCCGATGTTCGGCCCTTCCGGCGTCTCGATGGGGCAGACCCGACCGTAGTGCGTCGGATGCACGTCCCGCACCTCGAAGCCGGCCCGTTCCCGCGTCATGCCGCCGGGGCCGAGCGCGGAAACCCGCCGCTTGTTGGTCACTTCGGAGAGCGGGTTGTTCTGGTCCATGAAGGTGGAAAGCTGGCTGGAGCCGAAGAACTCCTTCACCGCCGCCGCCACCGGCTTGGCGTTGATCATGTCCTGCGGCTGCAACTGGTCTGCCTCCGCCATCGACAGCCGCTCCTTTACGGCGCGCTCGACCCGGATGAGGCCGACGCGGAACTGGTTCTCCGCCATCTCGCCGACCGATTTCACGCGCCGGTTGCCCAAGTGGTCGATGTCGTCCACCGAGCCCTTGCCGTTGCGGATCTCGATCAGCGCCGCCAGCACGTCGACGATGTCGTCGGGGGTCAGGATGCCTTCGCCGGTGATGCTGTCGCGGCCCAGCCGGCGGTTGAACTTCATGCGCCCGACGGCGGAAAGGTCGTAGCGTTCCGGCGCGAAGAAGAGGTTGCCGAACAGGTTCTCCGCCGCTTCCTTGGTGGGCGGCTCGCCGGGCCGCATCATGCGGTAGATCTCCACCAGCGCTTCGAGCTTGGTGCGGGTGGGATCGATGGCCAGCGTGTCGGAAATGTACGAGCCGCAGTCGAGCTCGTTGGTGTAGATGGTCTCGATGGTGGTGATGCCGGCGTCCACCAGCTTGTCGAGCACTTCCTCGGTGATGGCGCTGTTGCAATCGGCAAGCACTTCGCCGGTTTCCGGCTCGACGATGTCGCGGGCGAGGATGCGTTCGAGCAGGTATTCGCGCGGCACGTCGAGGCGTCTCAGCCCCGAGTTCTCAAGCTGCCGCACGTGGCGCGCCGTGATGCGCCGCCCGCGCTCCACGACCACGTCGCCTTCGGCGCCCATGATGTCGAAGGTGGCCACGTCGCCGCGCATCCGCTCGGCCACGAGGTCCACCGAGAAGCCGCGCTTCTTCACGTGGAAGACGTTCTTCTCGAAGAACATGTCGAGGATGTCTTCGGAGGTGTATTCGAGCGCCCGCAGCATGATCGTGGCCGGCAGCTTGCGGCGCCGGTCGATGCGGACGAAGACGTGATCCTTGGGGTCGAACTCGAAGTCGAGCCAGGAGCCGCGATAGGGGATCACGCGGGCGTTGTAGAGCAGCTTGCCGGAGGAGTGCGTCTTGCCCTTGTCGTGGTCGAACACGACGCCAGGCGAGCGATGCAGTTGCGACACCACCACCCGCTCGGTGCCGTTGACGATGAAGGTGCCGTTCTCGGTCATGAGCGGGATTTCGCCCATATAGACCTCCTGCTCCTTCACCTCCTTGACCGCCTTGTTGGACGATTCCTTGTCGTAGATGATCAGCCGCACCCGCACCCGGAGCGGCGCGGCATAGGTGAAGCCCCTGAGCGTGCATTCGCGCACGTCGAACGGCGGCTCGCCGAGCCGGTAGTCCACATACTCGAGCACGGCATTGCCCGAATAGCTGGCGATCGGGAACACGCTGCGAAAAGCCGCATGCAACCCGACATCCTTGAGCCGCTTGCGCCCGCGCTGCAGGAACCTGTCGTAGGAATCCACCTGAATCGACAGCAGGTAGGGGATCTCCATGACCTCGGACAACTTGCCGAAGTCCTTGCGGATGCGTTTCTTCTCCGTGAAGCTATAGCCCATGCGACTCTCCAACCATTCTGATTCGATTCCCGTTAGCTAGGAGGTGCCCGCGCCGGCACGCACCAAGCACAAGAACCCCTGCCAAGCGAGGGCCGACGAGGGACGGAGGGCGTCCCGCCGACGCGCCCGAAGGGCGCGCCCAGAGCGCGCAGCCAGGCGCGCACGCAACGGCGCCGGCCAAGCCCCACACACTGCGTTCCCGTAAAGCGCCGGCAAAGTGCCACGGCCCATCGAGGCCACCGCCAATCCAGCCTCGCCTGCACGCCCAGACGCGCCTGACGGCGCGCAGGAGGGCGAGACGCCCTCCCTCCAAGGAAGGACTCCCTTTTCACTCGGCAAAGACACAAACGGGCCAGCGGCAACGCATGACCCCATGCATCGCCGTCGGCCGCGCGTTCCGCCCCCGGTCGGGCGGCGCTGTGGCAAGCGACTTGTTGCGCGTACTCTCCGCGCGTGGCGCAACTCTCTCCGCGCGTGGCGCATTAAGGGCGTCAAGATCTACTTGATCTCGACGCCAGCGCCGGCTTCTTCCAACTGCTTCTTGATTTCCTCCGATTCCTCCTTGGTCACGCCTTCCTTCACCGTTGACGGAGCACCGTCCACCATCGCCTTGGCCTCCTTCAGGCCAAGACCGGTGATCGCACGCACAGCCTTGATGACATTGACCTTCTTGTCACCCACATCGTTCAGCGAAACGGTGAATTCGGTCTGCTCTTCGGCAACCTCGCCGGCCTCTGCCGGGGCCGCCGCCGGAGCCGCGGCAACCGCCGCCGCGGCGCTCACGCCGAACTTCTCCTCCATCGCCTGAACGAGTTCCACGACCTCCATCACGGTCATGTCGGCAACTGCGTTCACGATGTCATCCTTGGACAACGCCATTTGGGTTCATCTCCTTCAAAGCCCGCGCCCGTCGCCGGTCGCATTTGGCAGCCACTCGGGCACTGCCTTCGTCAGTTCGCAGTTGCGAAGCAACTGCCAACGCGCCCGTCAAGGGCGCGCGGTCACCTCGCCAGCCTCCTCCCGTCGCTGCTCTCCCACCGCCGCCATGGTTCGCACCAGCTTCGACGGAATTGCGTTCAACGTCCGCACCAGCTTCGCCGCCGGCGCCTGCATCACACTCATCAGCATCGCCAGCGCCTCTTCCCGCGTCGGCAACGTCGCAACCCGCTCGATGTCCTCCGCCGGCACCAACTGCCCGCCAATCGCGAGCACCTTCACCTCGAACTCGTCGAGCTTCTTGGCCGTGCGCTGGAACAATCGCGCCGCCGCCCCCGGATCGTCGTTGGCGAACGCCAGCATCGAGGGCCCAACCGCTTCCTCGCTCAGGCACTCGAACTCAGTGCCCACCACGGCACGCTTGAGCAGCGTGTTCCGCACCACCTTGAGGTACACGCCCGATTCGCGCGCGTCGCGGCGAAGGTCGGTCATCTCCTCTACGGTGAGGCCACGGTAGTCGGCCAGCGCCGCCGCAAGCGCACCACTCGCGGCGCCATGCACCTCTTCAACAATCGCCTGCTTCTCGGCGAGCCCTAACGCCATCGAAAAATCTCCATCACCTCAACACCAGCGCATTCCTTCCGCGTCAGCGACTCGGCGTCCCCGGCGGGGTGGGAACTCCGAAGGCTGTCCCTGCGGCGCGAGGCCCTCGTCTGGAAGGAGGGCGTCTCGCCCTCCAAGCGCGCCGCAAGGCGCACACGCAGCAGCGCCGGCCAAAGCCCCACAGTGTGTGCTTCGGGCGCCAACAAGGCGCCAGCTCCGAAAAAAGCCCGCAGCACCGTCAAACCTCCAGCGAAGCCTCGTCGATCCGCACGCCCGGCCCCATCGTCGTCGACAGCGTGATCTTGCGGACAAACTGCCCCTTGGCCGCCGGCGGCTTCGCCTTCTTCAAGTCTGCAATCAACGCCTCCACGTTCTCCCGCACCTGCACGGGCTCGAAGCCAACCTTGCCGACGCTGCCGTGGACGATCCCGCCCCGGTCGGCGCGAAACTGCACCTGCCCGGCCTTGGCGTTCTTCACCGCCGCGGCGACGTCTGCCGCCACCGTGCCGGTGCGAGGATTCGGCATGAGGCCGCGCGGCCCGAGAATCCGTCCGAGCTGCCCCACAACCCGCATCGCGTCCGGCGCGGCAATGGCCACGTCAAACTCGATCTCGCCGCCCTTGATCCGCTCGGCCAGGTCGTCCAAGCCAACCACGTCGGCACCGGCGCCTTCGGCCTCCTCTGCCTTGTCGCCTTGGGCGAACACCGCCACGCGCACTTCCTTGCCAGACCCGTGCGGCAGCGTCGTCGCCCCCCGCACCACTTGATCTGACTTGCGCGGATCCACCCCCAGGTTCACCGCCACATCGAACGACTCGGCAAGCCGCGACAGCCCCGAAACCTCGTTCAGAAGCGTCACTGCCTCCTCGATGCCATAGACCCGCCCCGCGTCGATCTTCTCCGCGATGGCACGCATTCGCTTGGACTGCTGAGCCACGTTTCCTACACTCCTTCCACTTCAAGGCCTGCGCTCACGGCGCTGCCGGCAATCGTCCGCACCGCCGCATCCATGTCGGCAGCCGTGAGGTCGGGCATCTTCACCCGCGCGATCTCCTCAAGCTGCTCCCGCGTCACCGTGCCCACCTTGCGGGTGTTGGGCGTGGGGCTGCCCTTGTCGATGCCGGCGGCCTTGCGCAGCAGCACCGACGCCGGCGGCGTCTTGGTAATGAAGGTGAAGGTGCGGTCCGTGTACACCGTGATGACCACAGGCACCGGCAGCCCCGGCTCCTCGCGCTGGGTCTGGGCGTTGAACGCCTTGCAGAAATCCATGATGTTGACGCCGTGCTGCCCCAGCGCCGGGCCCACCGGCGGGCTCGGATTGGCTTGCCCCGCAGGCACCTGCAGCTTGACGTATGCCTGGACTTTCTTTGCCATCTTGCTTCGCTTGTCTCCCTTGGCCCCGCCTCAGGCGCCCTTCGGCGCTGACAGGCGGGCAGCCTTGCGCCCTTAGCCCTTCTCGACCTGCGAGAAATCGAGCTCCACCCGGGTCGAGCGACCGAAGATCGTCACCCCCACCACAAGCCGGCTCTTCTCGTAGTTGGCCTCTTCGACCACGCCGTTGAAATCGTTGAACGGTCCGTCCACCACCCGAACCAGCTCGCCGGGCTCGAACACCGTCTTCGGTGTGGCCTTCTCGCTGCTAGCCTCCACCCGATCGAGGATCGTCCGCGCCTCGCTCTCGCTGAGCGGCGCCGGCGCATCCGCCTTGCCGCCGATGAAGCCCATCACCCTCGGCGTTTCCTTCACGAGGTGCCAGGTGTCGTCGTTGAGTTCCATCTGCACCAGCACATAGCCGGGAAAGAACTTGCGCTCGCTGCGGCGCTTCTGGCCGGCGCGCATCTCCACCACTTCCTCCGTGGGCACCAGCACCTGGCCAAAGTGCTCCTTGAGATTCGAGAGGTTGATGCGCTCCTGCAACGAGCGCATGACCGCCTTCTCGAAGCCGGAATAGGCGTGAACGACATACCAGCGATGCGACATGGTTAACCGATCACTCCCTGCACCAGCCAGCTAAGCAGCGAATCAAGCCCCCAGAGGATGAGGGCGAAGAGCACGATGAGCGCCAGCACCACGAACGTGGTCTGCGTGGTTTCCTGCCGGGTCGGCCAAACCACCCGACGGATTTCCTGCCGAGCCTCCCGCGCCACTTCCAGAAGCGCCCGGCCCCGATCGGTCTGCAAGCCGACAAAGCCGGCCACCGCCGCCAGCGCCACCAAGGCGATGGCGCGCGCCAGCACGGATTGATCCTGGAAATACCAGTTGCCGACCACCCCGCCGACAACCAGCACGGCCACGACCCCCCACTTGATCCAGTCAAGCGCAGGGTTGACCTCGTTTTCCGTCGTCTTTGTCGCCGCCTTAGCCACAAACCGCCCGCTTCGTTTCGTTCCGCCGCACGTCCAGCGCACCCAAGCACGCCGCCACCGATCCAAATCACTCGAAATCCGCAGTTGGCAGGCCAGGAGGGAATCGAACCCCCAACCTGCGGTTTTGGAGACCGCCGCTCTGCCTATTGAGCTACTGGCCTTCCGCGAACCTCAATCAACCGTTGCCGTCGTCAACCAACTCCATGCCTCGAGACGCGCCTTTCGGCGCGAGGCCGGCGAGACATCGTCCCGCCAGCACCGCTACTGCGTGATGCTCGTCACGACCCCCGCGCCAACCGTCCGACCGCCCTCGCGGATCGCGAACCGAAGACCCTCGTCCATCGCAATCGGACTGATCAGGCCCACCGACATGTTCACGTTGTCCCCAGGCATCACCATCTCCACGTCCGCCGGAAGCTCAACCGTCCCCGTCACGTCCGTCGTCCGGAAGTAGAACTGCGGACGGTAGCCCTGGAAGAACGGCGTGTGCCGGCCACCCTCGTCCTTCGACAGAACGTACACCTCCGCCTCGAACTGCGTGTGCGGGTTGATGCTCCCAGGAACCGCAAGAACCTGGCCACGCTCCACCTCCTCCCGCTTCGTCCCCCGCAGCAGAACCCCGATGTTCTCCCCCGCGCGACCCTCGTCCAGAAGCTTGCGGAACATCTCCACACCCGTGCACGTCGTCCGCTGCGTCTCCTTGATCCCGACGATCTCGATCTCGTCGCCAACGTTCACCACGCCGCGGTCCACCCGACCCGTAACCACCGTCCCACGGCCCGAGATCGAGAACACGTCCTCGATCGGCATCAGGAACGGCTGGTCCACCGGACGCTCCGGCTCCGGGATGTACTCGTCCAGCGTCTGAACCAGCTTCAGAACGCTCGGCTCCCCGTGCTCGCCCGAATCCCCCTCCAGCGCCTGCAGCGCGCTCCCCACCACGATCGGCGTGTCCTCCGGGAACTCGTACTGCGCCAGAATCTCCTGGATGTCCAGCGTCACCAGCTCCACGAACTCCTCGCGCTCCTCCTCGTCGAGCTGGTCCACCTTGTTCATGTACACCACGATCCGCGGAACCCCCACCTGACGCGCCAGAAGGATGTGCTCCCGCGTCTGCGGCATCGGGCCGTCCACCGCGCTCACCACCAGAATCGCGCCGTCCATCTGCGCCGCGCCCGTGATCATGTTCTTCACGTAGTCCGCGTGACCCGGACAGTCCACGTGCGCGTAGTGCCGCGCGTCGCTCTCGTACTCCACGTGCGACGTCGCAATCGTGATCCCCCGCTCCCGCTCCTCCGGCGCGTTGTCGATCTGGTCGAACTCCTTCACCTCGCCGCCGCCCTGACGAGACGCGCAGACCTTCGTCAGCGCCGCCGTCAAGGTCGTCTTGCCGTGATCCACGTGACCAATCGTCCCAACGTTCACGTGCGGCTTCGTCCGCTCGAATCGTTCCTTCGCCATCGTCTCGCTCGCCTTTCCCGTTTGTCTTGGTTTGAAAAGTGTTCCGCTCGCTGCCATCGCAACGCCGCGCAAGCCTCACGGCAGCCGGTCGCCCGCCCTTCGGGCTATCCGCCGCCTCTGTCCGCTTCGTTCCTTGCTCTCCCGCATTCGCGCGCTCGCCAGACCCGTCGCCGCCGCCCACCGACCGAATTCCTGTGGGCACCGAACCCGATGCAAGAAACGCAAGCGACGCCGCCGACGGGTGATACCCCGCCGTCAGCGCCTTCCGTTCACGCCGTGTCTGGTGCTCACAATCGGATTCGAACCGATGACCTCTTCCTTACCAAGGAAGTGCTCTACCGACTGAGCTATGTGAGCGAATCGTCCAAGTGCGCGCCGATTCTCCTTGCCCTGCCTGTCGCCACCTGCTCTCGCCGGCGCCTTTTCGTGCGCGCCCGCGTCACCCTGGTCACCCGCCTCGCCCCAACGAAAACGGGCGATTTGGAGCGGGTAGCGGGAATCGAACCCGCGCCATCAGCTTGGAAGGCTGAGGTTCTGCCACTGAACCATACCCGCCCGCGTCGAGCCTCGCCTAACCAATCCCTTTCGAACCCAAGCCGCCTATCTTCCCTTGCAAATATTCCTTGCAAATTCCGTATGTTGAGGGGTGGTGGAGGGGGTAGGATTCGAACCTACGAAGGCTGAGCCATCAGATTTACAGTCTGGTCCCTTTGGCCACTCGGGAACCCCTCCGGCCTTTCCACGAATAAAAGACGCGGAATCATGCCCCCACCAGCCAACGATGTCAAAGGGGAATTTCCTGCGGGGTGCACGTCAGATTTGTTGAGGATGCAGTGGCATGGCGGTGCTTTGCGCCAATCTGCAAGCTGCAATGGTTTTACAGCATGGTCGGAGGTGCAACCGTGGGCATGGCCGAGAACCTCGAGGAACTGCAACGACGCCGCGACGCGCTGCTCGACGAGTTCGCGACGGTCGGCGACCTGCGTCCCGGCTCGCTGGTCGAGATGACGCGCAAGTGCGGCAAGCCGACCTGCCATTGCGCCCGGCCCGGCGACCCGGGCCACCCCGGCTGGGCGCTGATGCGCCGGGTCGGCGGCAAGACGGTGACTCGGGGGGTGCCGCGCGCGGCGCTGGAGGGGACCCGCGCGCAGGTGGCCGAGCACAAGCGCTTCAAGGCGCTGTCGCGGCGCTTCGTGGAGGCGAGCGAGGAACTGTGCCGGGCGCGCCTCAAGGCTGGCCGGGACGGGGGGCGGACAGCCCAAAAAGGGGGCTCCGCGAGACGCTGACGGAGACGTTCGCGACCGACCTCGCCGCCGAGGTCGAGGCGCTGTTCGGCGCCGGCGCGGCGGACGGCGTCGACCTCGAGGCGTTGGAGACGGCGGCGCGCGACTGCGCCCTCGGCTTCGCGGCGCGACTGGTCGAGGGGCGGCTGAACGCCGACTGCGGCGACCACGCCGGGCCGCGGCTGCCGTGCGACGGCTGCGGCGGCTTCGCCGCGTACTCGGGCCGGCGCGCGAAGACCGTGACCACGGTGCTCGGCCCGATGCGCCTGCAGCGCGCCTACTGCCACTGCGCCGCCTGCCACGCGGGATTCTGTCCGCGCGGCCGCGCCCTCGGCATCGGCGGCGCCTCGCTGTCGCCCGGCGTGGTGCGCATGACGGGGCTGGCGGCGGCGCGGGCGAGCTTCGCCGAGACCGGCGCGCTGCTCCACGACCTGGCCGGCGTGAACGTCGGCGCCAAGCAGGCGGAACGCACCGCCGAGGCGCTCGGCCGCGAGATGGCGGCCGACGAACGCGACCACGTGGCGGGCGAGCCGGGCCGGGCGCCGACCATGTACCTGGGCATGGACGGCACCGGCGTGCCGGTGCGCCGGGCGGAACTCGCTGGCCGCGCCGGCAAGCAGGCCGACGGCTCGGCGAAGACCCGAGAGGTCAAGCTGGTCGCGGTGTGGGCGGCGGCGACCGACGCGCGCGGCCGCGAACTGCCCGAGCGCGAGGCCGGCTCGGTCAGCCACTCCGCCGCCGTCGAGAGCGCCGCCACGCGGGACGCCGACGCCGAGCTCGCGCCGTTCGCCCGGCGCGTGGAGCGCGAGGCGCGCCGCCGCGGCTTCGACCGCGCCCCCCGACGGGTGGTGCTCGGCGACGGCGCGCCGTGGATCTGGAACGTCGCCGACGAGCTGTTCCCCGGCGCAATCCAGATCGTCGACCTGTTCCACGCCAAGCAGCACCGGTGGGACGTCGCCAAGGCGGTGTACGGCCCCGGCACGGACATGGCGGAACGATGGGCCAGGCGCCGCCGCGACGAACTCGACGACGGCCGCCTCGGCGACATCCTGCGCGCGCTGCGCCGCCACCAGAGCCGCGACGAGGCGCGGCGCTGCATCGACTGCATCCGCCGCAACCGCCGCCGCATGCGCTACCCGGCGTTCCGCGCGAGGGGCCTCTGCGTCGGCTCCGGCGTACTCGAGGCGGGCTGCAAGAACGTCGTCGGAACCCGCTTCAAACGCCCCGGCATGCACTGGTCCGTGGCCGGCGTCGACGCCGTGGCCGCCCTCCGCTGCAGCGTCCTCAGCAACCGCTTCGACAGCTTCTGGCGCCGGCGCAAAGCGCGCTCGGCCGCCTAGAATCCAACAAATCTGTCGTGCACCCTTTCCTGCGGGTGGTGTCCTCTGGACGCGTAGGGGCGGGGACTGTTCCCCATCTTTTGAACGCCTCGACGGATTCGGCACGGCCCTCGTAGGGGCGGGGCTTGTCCCCATATGCGCTAACTTGTTTTGCGCGACGGCTGTCCGTAAGGTGGGGGGCGTGGGTTCGGCTGAGGGGCTTGTGCGGCGTGGACGAGGACTGGAATGTGGTGGTGTCGTTCCTTCCGGAAGGCTGGAAGGATCTGGCGCAGGAGACGGGGGCGCTGAAGGGACTGCGCAAGGCCAAGTCGCCGGAGGCGCTGCTGCGGGTGCTTCTGTTGCATCTGGCGCGGGGGCATTCGCTGCGGGAGACGGTGGTGCGCGCGCGGCAGGCGAACCTTGCAGAGCTCTCGGACGTGGCGCTGCTGAAGCGGCTGCGGAAGTCGTCGGAGTGGCTGCGGGAGCTTTGCGCGGCGATGTTCCGGGAGCAGGGCGGGGTGTCGGCGTCTGGCGGGCTGCAGTTCCGGGCGTTCGACGCGACGACGGTGAGGGAGCCGGGGCGGACGGGGTCGCTGTGGCGCCTGCACTACAGCGTGCGGCTTCCGTCGCTGGCGTGCGACTTCTACAAGCTGACGCCGACCGAGGGGGCGGGCGTGGCCGAGACGCTGGCGCACTTTCCGATCGCCCGGGGCGACTTGGTGCTGGCGGACCGGGGCTACTCGACGGTGGCGGGTCTCGACCACGTGTCGTCCTCGGGCGGCCACGCCACGGTGCGCGTGAACACCGCTTCGCTGCCGCTGCGGACGCCGGACGGGTCGACCCTGAACCTGCTCGAGCGGGTCGCCGGGCTGGACGAGGCGTGCGTCCCGCGGGCATGGCCGGCCGTGGCGCTCGGTCGGGGCGTCTCCGTGCCGGGCCGCGTGTGCGCGATCCGCAAGACCGAGGAGGCCGCCGCCATCGCGCAGCGCAAGGCGCGGGAACACGCGGCGCGCCAGGGCAGGCAGGTGCGCCCGTCCACCCTCGAGTTCGCCCGCCACGTGATCCTATTCACCACCTTCCCCGAAGCGACCTTCGACGCCCGCAGCGTGCTGGACTGGTACCGGGTGCGCTGGCAGGTCGAGCTGGTCTTCAAGCGCTTCAAGTCGCTGGCGCAGCTGGGCCACCTGCCCAAGCACGAGGACGACAGCGCCCGCGCCTGGCTCCACGGCAAGCTGCTCGTGGCGCTGCTCGTGGAGAAGCTCATTCGCCACGCCGGCTCCGTTTCCCCCTGGGGAGGCACCGTGGAAAGCCCGCCGCCGCAGTCCCTGGCGTGACTTCGGCTTCATGTACGGCCAGATCGCACGCGCCATCGAGCCGCACCTCTCCCTGCAGCAGGCCATCGACGACTGGGACAGCATCTCAAGGAGGTTGGCCGACCCGCCTCGCCAGCGGACCCCGCAGATGGACGAGCGTTTCCCAGAACCATCGACCCAAACAAGTTAGCGCATATGGGGCTTGTCCCCGCCCGTCCTGCGATCGGCCACCATGCCGTGTCGCCAGTCAGGACCGCCCCGAAACCCCCTCAAGCCGCCCAAGCAGTTTCGCGGCCGAATCGCAATCCACGATCCATTCCCCCACCCGCTCAAGCGTGTCCATACCCGACACCCCGTCCAACCGCGCCACAACCATAGCCGCCGCCTCTTCCCCGAACTTTCTCACCAACTGCGCGCGCAGCAAACGCAGAAGCGCCGCACGTCCACGCACTCGCTCTTCTGCCTGCCCTTCCGCATGCCCTTCCGCATGCCCTTCCGCAAGCCAAGCCCGCTTCCATTCCTGAGCCGTTCGCGCCAACGCCATCATGTTCTCGTTCTCCTCTTGCAGCAGCAGCCCCAACAACCATCGCGGCAGGCTCCCTGGGGGCGAGGGCATCTTGCCCTCGCACGCGCCGAAGGCGCGCAACAACGTGCAGACGCAACGGAACGACGAATCCAGCCGTCGCTTCCGCCTACGTTCCTCGATCAGCCGCCATCCCCCCGTCGCCAGTCAGGACCGCCCCGAACCCCCCTCAAGCCGCCCAAGCAGTTCCGCGGCCGAATCGCAATCCACGATCCATTCCCCCACCCGCTCAAGCGTGTCCATACCCGACACCCCGTCCAACCGCGCCACAACCATAGCCGCCGCCTCTTCCCCGAACTTTCTCACCAACTGCGCGCGCAGCAAACGCAGAAGCGCCGCACGTCCACGCACTCGCTCTTCTGCCTGCCCTTCCGCATGCCCTTCCGCAAGCCAAGCCCGCTTCCATTCCTGAGCCGTTCGCGCCAACGCCATCATGTTCTCGTTCTCCTCTTGCAGCAGCAGCCATCGTGCCCGCACGACGATCTCCGGTGACATCACGTCGGCCATGCAGACCGTCGCCCAGTCCAGCAACTCCTCAATCGCCACCGATGCCGCAGCCGGCTGCAACCTCGTCCTCAGCGAAGCAGCCATCCGACCAAGCCGTGGCAGCAACTCCTGCGGGTCCCTTTCCGCATTGAGTGCCAACAGCGACGAAACCAGGTTCACCGCCGGCTTTTCGCCCGAACTCAACGAATCCTCGCGCCCGTGCGCATCTGCGTCAAGCAAGACGCAGCAGGCACTCAAAGGCAGCAACACCTCCCCCTCCGCCGTCACCCCAGCACGCCGCGCTCCCCACACCGGCCGCCGCACCGACCAGCTCCTCCCGCCCGAATAGACCACCAACGGCAGAACCCGAACGCCACCGTCGCCATCGGCCTTGCGCCGCCTCTCGGCCTGATAGGCCAAAAGGCCATACTCCCGCGACCGGAAGTCCATGTACGGGTGGGTGTCCGACTGAAACTCCGCCGGCACCACCAGCGAACGCTCCGACCCATCTCCATAGGGCACCCGCCAGCCGCGATCCCCTGTCCGCGGCGAGTACCCGTGAGCTCTAAGGTCCTCGTCCGACTGCTTGGCCAGGGCCCACCGCGTCCCGACCTCCTCCACCGCCCGGAAGTCCAGCCAATCCGCCAGCTCCGGCACGGCAAGGCGGACAAGATCCTCCACCATCGCCACCTGCCCAAACAGCCGCGTCCATGCCGCGTCGTAGTCCATCGACCAACCATGACGCACGAAATGCCGCTTGGACCGGCCCCGGCCAATGTCGCACTAGAGATTCCGCCATGTCGCACACGAACTACGGCATGCGGCTAACAAAGGAACCGTCGGCACGCGGGGAACCGACCCGCAGACGCCTGTTTCCTCCGCGTCGGTTTGGATGGAGGGCGAGACGCCCTCGCTCCTGCGGCCCTCGCATGGCAAAGGACGGTCGGCGCGGGCCCTTGGAGGGAAGGCGTCTCGCCTTCCCTGGCACGCGGGAGCGCGCCGTTCCAGGCAAGGAGACGCGCCTTGCGGCGCGTATCGAGGGCGAGACGCCCTCGCTCCAGCAGCCCTCGCTTGGCAAAGGGCAGTCGGTGCGGGGCCCTTGGAAGGAAGGCGTCTCGCCTTCCCTGGCGCGCAGCGGCGCGCCGTCCGGGAACTGTAGGCCAAGCGTAGAGTTCCAAACCGACCGCGCGTCTCGCCCGCTTCAACCACGAAGGACTACATAGGGCGGATTCACCTCCTCCCAGGCTCGAATCTCCTCGCAGAGCGCCGTTGTGCGCAAATCCTCCCCCGACATCGCCAAGCGCAACGCCCGGGCAATGTCTGCATCACTTTGCTTGGATTGCATGTCGCCCAGCACTCGCAGGAGGCCCATGCGCAGCAGCGTCACCATGTCGTGTCCATGGACGACGTGCCATGGGTCGGCGTCCGGCAGCTTGGCCATGGCATCCGACAGGTCGGCGTCCTCGCCGAGCTCTCCCTGGATCCCCACCCGCAGTCGGTCGTCATCAACTGTCCATGTCTCTCGGTCGACGACCTGCTGCAGAAGCGGTGTAACGCGCGGCAGTTCGATGTCCTCTGCGGCGCTCTGCTCCAACCACGCCAGCGCCCAGCGGACGCGCCCAAACACCAACCCTCGCTCTAGCAATGCCGATCTAACGTCCAACCCGCGCGTTTTCTCCGCGGTGCCGAATTCGCCAACCACCCTGTCCAACGCCGGTGCCCTGCACAACATGCACTCGAGATCGTGCGCGTCCGTCATAAGCACGTTCGGCGCTTCCATCTCCACGCCCATTAACACGTCGTAGTCGGCATCCACCACGGCCAAGACGCCGTGGATTGCCTCCGCTTCCAACCTCACCATGCATCCGATGGCGGTCGCCTTGCCCTCTGCCATCATCGCCTCGCACTCGTCCACCTTGTGAGCGCGCCAAAAGGCGAGGTCGTCTGCACCTTCAACCACCAGCACGGCGCAGTCGCTTTGCGTCCGCATCATCTTGACTTCGGCAACCAACGTGCCGGGATTCTTGTGTCCTTGCATCGGGCGTGGCGCTCATTGTTGTTTTTCGGGCGGACGCCCGGTCTGTCAGGTTGCATCTCCCAATGCGACCATCAGATCGGTTCGCTCGCCCGCAATGTATGGCGAGTGCGTAGCCATCAAGGCGTCAAAGCCGGACAGTTCCGCCATCGCGAGCAGGTCCCCAAGGAATGCTCTCTGCCACGCCACATGGAGCGAATCTCCGGTTCGTCAATGAGCACGACGGTGTTCGGCTGCACCATGAACAGCAGGTTGTAGTGCAGCACAATCTCGTGCTGTTCACCGGAAGACAGCGAGTCGAGCGCGAGCGGTCCGGCGTCACCCTCCGCAACCAGCCCTTTTTCGCGATCCAGCCGCATTTGCTTGTGCTTGAGCTTCGTGTTGACGCCATCGATCAATGACCTCACCCGGTCGGCCAAGTCCTTCAACACCGCGAGCTTCTTCTCGGCATTCTTGACGTAGAGTGTCATAACTTGAAAGACAGCTTCATCCGTATATCCCACTTCCTCTACGATCTCATGTCCGACGGGCTCGTTCAGGATTCCAAGTGAGACCAGCTCCTTGGTCAGCCCGCGGACCTCCGCAAGACGATGCTCCAGTTCCTGGTTTGCAAGCGCTGGCTCGCTTGCCGCCGAAAGCAATTGACGAGGGAACGCTTGATCAAGCGCCTGCGACTCCCGGCCGTATTCCGCCATTGCGCCGTTGAGCCGCGCCCGCAGGTCTTCGGCGCATTCGAGAACCCTCGGCTCATCGGCCCTATCTGGCTCACTACGAAAAACAAACCCTAGTGGGGGAACATAGACGTGCGGCCGTCCACGCCGTTCTAGCCGATGCGTGTCAATCAGGTGAACGCTGCCTTGTGCGAGAAACTCGGCAAGCCAAGCGGGGCCTTCCCCAGCCGGGGAAGGCTGGATAGGTTGAATTCCCACCCGAGGGTCAGATTCATCAGCCCACCAATGCTCGAAGGACAGGGGCTTTGCACGCGGTGTAGCGGAAAGACCGACTGTCGCAGACTCCCCACTTCCTCCACGACGCTCGAGGCTGACATCCAACGCGTCGGAGACTCGACTCGGCTTTACCTCCAGCGACCTTCCTTCCCCAAACCGCAACCGAAACCGAGAAAACGGCACCGCCCCGAAATACTCCAGCCGATTGCCCATCAAGGCATCGATCATTTTCAGGATGGTCGTCTTCCCGACCCCGTTCGGCCCGTGAAGGATCGTCACGCGGTCGTCGACGTTGAGATCAATCTGGTGGTTGTAGATGCCAAACAGCCCTTCGACATCCACCCCCACGAGCTTCAGGAGTTCCCGCTGAGCCATCACCGCAGCCTCAACCTGCTTTCCCTACGTCGAAGGTCAACCACCGCGCCGCGATGCGGCACGAGCGACAGATCGTAACGGAGATAGTCCGCGAGGTGGGGGTAGGCCCACCTCGCGGACGGTTGTGGCAGCTAGCTCCAGTTCAAATCAGAACCGGGCCCTTCCGCTCATCAGCACCCGAGTCTCCCCGACGGGGTACATCTCGCCGTCCACCCTTTCCGCCGAGAGCTCAACCTGAGTCCCCCCAAGCAACCCCTGCATTAGGCCGTAGCGGACGCCAATGCGGAGGCGTTGGTCTTGGGCGCCGGTCACATCCATTTGGCCGAAGGGGGTGACGAGGCCCGGCATGGAGCGCAGGCCAAAGCCGTAGCCCAAGGCGGCGTCTACGCCCCAGGTTTGGGTGCGGCCCATGCCGTAGGCGTATTGGGAGGCATCCCTCACGTTGCCCACTTCATCCCAGAAGAGGTCGGTGGAGTCGGCGGAGCCGCCCCAGCGGGGGGAGAGGCGGAAGGTGATTCCGCGACCCGCTGCGCCGGGCTCGAAGCTGGCCGTCACGCCGATGCCGCTTTCGCTGTAGCCCTCGCCGGTGTGCATCGCCAGGACGCGGCCCTTGGCCTCGAGGCCGAAGCCGGACTCCGCGTTCAAGATGCGAATCCCGCCGGCCAGCTCAAGGCCGCCGCCGGTCTGGCCGTCGCCGCCGTCGAAGCGGCCGCTCACCTCCACGAACGGGGTCATGGTCTCGGCGTCCCACGCCGCCTCCACGCCCAGCCGCAGCCGCGAGACGCTGGCCGAGAGGCCGTCAATCGCCATCATGCCGCTGTCGGTCTCCAGGCTCAGGAAGCCGGCGTCGCCGCGCAGCGAAAGGCCGGCGCCGCCGAACTCCATCGCCAGCGCGCGGCGCAGCCCGCCGACGGCCATCGCCATCGACAGGTCGCTCGACTGCGAACCCGTCACGTGCGTCCGCGAGAGATCCGCCTCGCCGCCGCCGAAGCCGCCGATCACCCAGATCTCCGAGTCCGGCCCCACTTCCAGCCGCGCGCAGGGGTGGAACGCCGTCACCGCGGTTTCCAGCGTGCCGCCGGTGTCGTTCTGGACGATGCCGTCGAAGCCGTAGTCCGCCTCCGCGCCGCTGCGCGACACCGAGACACCGGCCAGCCAGCCGTCGCCGCGGGCGTCCACGCCGATGTAGCCCGAGGACGAGGAGCCGTCGTACATGCCGGCTCGCCCTCGAGGCTCGAAAGGTCGCCTGCGCCCCAGACGGCGAACTGGGCGTCGCCCGTGCCCAGCGCGTTCAGCGGCATGTTGAACGAGTGGCGGTGAACAGTACCGCAAGCAACCGAACGCGAGTGCTGTTCGGTGGAGCGGAACAGGGCAGGCTCACGCGAAAGTGCTTCGGACGACGTAACCAATGGACAAATCCCCAATGTCGCGTTATGCTCCTCGCCAATCAGACGGGCGCGACATTGACGACGACCACATGGGCTCCGACCGTGAAACCCTCCTGTTCGAGACATACAAGCTCCACGCCGAGCTTGCCGAACGCGCCGCATCCCTGCGCGAGGACCTCAACAAACTGTACATCGGCATGGTCACCGCTATCATCGCCGCCACCGTGCTCATGCAACGCTTCGGTGCCGACAGCAACACCCAACTGCTAATGCCGTTTCTAGGCATCCTCGCGTCGCTCTGCTGGCTATTTTCCCTGCATTCACTCACGGGTCGCCTCACCGCGAAGCAGAAGGTGCTGGTTGCCCTCGAGGCCGAACTGCCGTTTACGTTTCTCAAGCGGGAAAACGAAGAGTTCGACCAGAGCCGTTACATACGGCGAAAGTACACGGCGCGGCTCATGCCTGCCGCGTTCTTTGCAACCTGCACCGTCTGGCTCATAGCCAACATCAGCACCGCAGACGAAACTCCACCTGCGCAACCCGCACATCAGGCAGCATTCCCATGAGCGACACGAAGAACATCTTCATCAGCCATATTCACGAGGACGACCCCGCCCTGAAGGACCTGAAGAATCTGCTGAGCAACAACGGAATGACGCCTCGGGACTACTCCGTAACGGCCGACAACCCCAACAACGCCCACAATGAGGACTACATTAAGTACCAGATACTCGCGCCCCGAATCCAGCGGTCAAGCGCCCTCGTCGTTTACATTTCGGCCGACATGCGCTTCAGCCGATGGGTGAATTGGGAAATCGAGCACGCCGCACGCGAGGGGAAGACAATCGTCGGCGTGTACGAGCATGGCGCCGCTGGCTGCGAACTGCCGCAAGGGCTAGAAAACGTCCGGGACGCGCTGGTGGTCAGCTGGAGGGGCAACGATATCATTGACGCGATCGAGGGCCGGCTCGGCGAGTCACGCCAACCCAACGGCAACCAACATGCACCTCGCGACATCGACCGCCACGACTGTGGCAACAGGTAAACAAGCATGCGTCTATATTCATACGTCGTTGCTAGAGACTACGGCTTCGCGCCCAACCCATTTTACGGCATCTGCACATTAGCGACCTGCAAGCCCAAGATTAGGGCAGTTGCGCAGCCCGGCGATTGGGTGATCGGGACGGGCAGCAAAGAGGACGATTGTCAACGCCAACTGGTGTACGCGATGAAGGTGTCGGAAATCCAGTCCTTCGACGAGTATTGGAACGATCCGCGCTTTCGGAGCAAAAGGCCCAACCTGTCCGGGAGCCGCAAGCAGGCGTTCGGCGACAACATCTATCACAGCGATGGTGACGAGTGGGCGCAGGCGAACTCACACCATAGCTGCAGTTCGGGACTCCCCAACCCCAACAACATTCGCCGCGACACGAGCGTTGATCGAGTCCTAATCGCAGATCGCTTTGCCTACTTCGGTGCCGTCGGCAAAGTGATCCCCGTGCGCTTTGACATCTGCAAAAAAGGGCCCGGCCACCGCTGTCGCTTCGCGCCTGAGTTCGTGGCTAAAATGGACAACTGGCTGGTCTCCCTCGATCCGGGATACCACGCGACCCCCGCCGATTGGTCCGGAATGACTTGGACGCCGTGGCACAAGCTTGTGCGAAGAGGCCCATAGGCTTGATGCCACCAGAGACATGCTCTTCCAGCGAAGGGGTGTCGAACAGCCAGGAAGGTCACGGTCGACGACGACTCTCGAAGGAACGCAATGCCAACCGATCGAGCCGATCAAGCGCCTCGGCGCTTCGGCCATCATCCTTCCGCACCTCCCGGAGCGCTTTAATAGCCTCTCTGACCACTTCTTCGTCGAGCTCGACGCGGCGTCGTCGTGCGCCGAATCTCACAATCAGGAGCGCTATCGCTCCTCCCAGCCACAAAGCAGACAGCGCCAGCGCGACTACGGCCGGCCACATGCACCCCCGCGACGCGAGACTTACCACACACACACCCGCCGCTAGCGCGACCACGGCCATGGCGAAAGCCGCCACCCCCCACGGCCATCGAGCCTCGCTCCCTTCGCCGCTCATGCCGTAAATGCCTTAATCCCGATCGCCACAAGGGCCGTCACTGCGATCGCCGCGACGACCCTGAAAATCGCCAGTTCCCGCAGCACGGCATCGAGCCTGCGTTCCAGTTTCTGCTCCACGTCATCCATGGAACTCGCAACTCCGGCAAGCGAGTAGAGCTTCCCACTAACTCCACCAATCCAGTTGCTTTGCAGCCTCCACGGCCCCGGATCGCGCTTCCTTCCTGGGTCGGTCAGGTCGGAGTACCAGATCAAGAAAATGTCATCCCCTTGACGTAGATGAACTGACGCTGGTCCCGCATTGAAGACAGCGAAAGTCAGACGGCCCTTGAACCCCGGGTCCACGTGGAACCCGGACACGTTCACCAAGCCACGATACTTCGTGCCCGCTCGAATGGAGATGAACGCGATCTCGCTTCTCTTGACGCACACTTTCTCGTCAGTAAGCAGGAAAGCGAGCTGTCCGGGCGGAATCGTGAACGCCTCTCGCTCCTTCAACTGCAAAATCGAGGCCGTGGCCGGATCTGCAGCCTCCGCCGTGGGGGAAACGTAAATCTCCCGCCCGATGGAGAGACGGTATGCCGCCCCATCGATTCGGTCGCACGAATATGCGCTTCCTAAACGTGGCTCAAGTTCCAGCTTGAGGCGCTTTGGCCCCCAAAACATACTTGCTTTCCCCTGCCTATGGGGATGCGGGCAACAACGCCCGCCTATGTCCCTGCGGGTGAGCGTCTAGGAACTCGATCCGTCGAGCCGAACGGTCGGCTCGAACAAAGCCTCCTCCCGCCCGCAATACTTCCCGCCACGCGTCGTACCCTTGCAGTATCGCGTCCTGCCACTCGGCGTCGGTCCGTTCCTGCACTTCCAGATGTGCCGTCATGCCACGAATCGTCCGAAGCAGATTGCTGTCCACCGTCTGAATGCCGTCAAACATGCGGTGGTGCTTCGCCGACGAAAACACCAACGCCGAGATGCCCTCTTCAATTGCCGCAGCACGACCGCCATCCTCCACCTCGTCGATGACCGGATCGCTCTTGCGTTTTCGGCGTAGCAGGCTGCGGGTTATTGGAGACCAGCCGAGGACTGCCGCGTAGGCGAAGTGGAAGACATCGTGGAATCGATAGCCGTCCTCATCGTGGGCGTTGTCTGTCAGCATGTCGGGCTGCACCGAGCTGCGATCACCGTCGATCACAAACGACACCGACACCCGGCCACCATTGTCCGCAAGTAACGCGTCGAATCGCCTCGGCAATCGTTCGTGTTCCGGCCACCTGTCACCTGAGATAGCCGGCAGTTCGTCCGGCAGTGCCCACCTTTGCTGAACCTTCGCGAGGTTCCTATCGACTATTTCCGAAAGCGATGCCCCATGCACAGATGCCAAAGATCGCACGTTGGCAAACAGGGCCACAAGGGAGTCAAAAAGCAATGTGTCGAAGCCGGTCTTATCCTTCGCCAAGAGCGATGCATACGCCCGCGAAATCCGCCCCGTCCCTTCCGCCAACGCCAATGTCAGCTTGATCCAGTCCCTCTCAAGCCCCGGCTGCGGAACTGCCGAACGCGCAGCCTTGTCGATTTCTTCCAAATCGAAGCCACGATGCGTCGCCAGATCGGCGGCGTACCAAATGAGATCCCCAAGCTCCTCCACGAGCCGGTCGCGGAATGAGACATAGGCTTCGCCATCTCGCGCCCGCTTCTTCAACTCGCTCACCACTTCGCCTGTTTCGCCGATGAGGCCCAGTACAGGTGTGGTGATCGTGTCTCCCCCAACGACGGATCCATGGCGACTGGTTCTTCCAGCGTGTTTCTGGTACGCACGGAAGTCAGGGTCCGAGCCGCGAGACAACCCCCAACTGTCGGCGGCCCCCCGCACCAGATTGTTGATCCCCCACTTCCTCGGGAAAACCGGAACCTCCACATCCCCAGCCGCCTCAAACTTCTGCTTGATCCGCTTCCGCCCGCCCTCCGGTGTCAGCTCCGGGAGTTTCGCCCGCGCGTACTTTGCCACCTCGCAGAACACGTTCTGGCAATCGATGAGCTGCATCGGCCGCCCAAACAAATCCCGAAACTCGAGCCCGAGCCGCTCGAACTCCACCTCTTGCGAGTCCATCATCATCCGAATCAGGTCTTCGTCGCTCCGCCCGCCAGCATCCGCGAAGCACTTGCGAATCCCCTCTTGAGCGCCCGGCCCAGCAGCCACGAACTCCGTCTCCCTGAAGTCCACCACCTCGCTGTAGTTGATGTCCGTGATCAACTGATACGCAAGAAATGGTCCGATTCCCGGATAGGACCGCAGCAGATCGAACCCAGCCTCCATGCTGCCCGCTTCTGCAAGCCGATCCGCCAGCCCGTCCACCATCATCTGCTTTAGCAGAGCAAGGTGCCCCGAGTGCTTGGCTCCGCCCTTGCCACCACGTGCGGTAGGCATGATGTACGCCGCCGAGTAAATTCGCCGCCCCGCCTGCAGCTCCCTAGCCAAAATCTCGTCAATACGTTCGAACGGATCATCCGACAGCGTCAGCGCGCCGATGGACTGCACCAGCGTCTCCCAAGTCTCGATCCGATTAAAGAGTTTGAAAAGCAGAATCCGAAACACGACCTCGTCAGGCTCAGCAGGCAGCCCATCCCGATAGATGATGTTTCGAATTAGGTACTGGCTCACGCGATCCGCAGCGCGGTACACGTTCGTGAAGCGATGCTGCCTCAGCACCTCGTCTTCCGTCCACGGAGCAGGCTCGCCTTGCAGCCGCTTGAAGTAAATCTCCTGCCGTTCGAACGCGTAGGTCCACCAAGCGTCGTACGCCTCCGTAACCTTCGCCTTCGGGGCAAACGTCAGCACCGCAGAGGAAGGCTTCAGAACACGCGGCTCATCCGTTCCGCTGAACAGCGTTAGGGGCTTTGGCCCATCAGCCTCGGTACGAGGCAAGGCGCCCGCAACATCGAACGCAGCGTCGCCTGGCGCGGAACGCTCCGAATCACCGGTGTGTCGCGCACGCACAGAAGATTCCACCGCCCCGTTCTGGCTTGGCGGATCGATCCGACGCTCGCTCAATTGAAGCTCCGACGCATGTACAAAGTCGTGCTTACGCACGACGACCGTCGGTCGTGGGGCACCGGTAGGAGAGGCGGTTGCCGTTTGCCAGGATCACCGCCTCCCCTCGCGGAATCCCAAGCACGACTTCATGCAATCGTAGCCCCATTGGATCGTGCAGGCAATCGCCTGCGAACGCCATTATCGATGATGGACAACGTGCTGCACTTTAGTCGAAGGATGAGACCTGCCGACGGCACACACCAAGTGCCTGGTGCACGCCGCCGACATGCCTGTCGCAGACAGGACGACCGGCTCCTAGAACCGGGCCCTTCCGCTCATCAGCACGCGAGTCTCCCCAACCGGGTACATCTCGCCGTCTACCCTTTCAGCCGAGAGTTCCACCTGGGTTCCCCCGAGGAGGCCCTGCATTAGGCCGTAGCGGACGCCGATGCGGAGGCGTTGGTCTTGGGCGCCGGTTACATCCATTTGGCCGAAGGGGGTGACGATGCCCGGCATGGAGCGCAGGCCAAAGCCGTAGCCCAAGGCGGCGTCTACGCCCCAGGTTTGGGTGCGGCCCATGCCGTAGGCGTATTGGGAGGCATCCCTCACGTTGCCCACTTCATCCCAGAAGAGGTCGGTGGAGTCGGCGGAGCCGCCCCAGCGGGGGGAGAGGCGGAAGGTGATTCCGCGACCCGCTGCGCCGGGCTCGAAGCTGGCCGTCACGCCGATGCCGCTTTCGCTGTAGCCCTCGCCGGTGTGCATCGCCAGGACGCGGCCCTTGGCCTCGAGGCCGAAGCCGGACTCCGCGTTCAAGATGCGAATCCCGCCGGCCAGCTCAAGGCCGCCGCCGGTCTGGCCGTCGCCGCCGTCGAAGCGGCCGCTCACCTCCACGAACGGAGTCATGCTCTCGATGTCCCAAGCTGCCTCGACGCCCAGCCGCAGGCGGGAGACGCTGGCCGAGAGGCCGTCTATCGCCATCATGCCGCTGTCGGTCTCAAGGCTCAGGAAGCCAGCGTCGCCGCGCAGCGAAAGGCCGGCGCCGCCGAACTCGATCGCCAGCGCGCGGCGCAGGCCGCCGACCGCCATCGCCATCGACAGGTCGCCCGACTGCGAGCCCATCACGTGGGTCCGCGAGAGGTCCGCCTCGCCGCCGCCGAAGCCGCCGATCACCCAGATCTCCGAGTCCGGCCCCACTTCCAGCCGGGCGTAGGGGTGGAACGCCGTCACCGACGTTTCCAGCGTGCCGCCCGTTTCGCCCTGGACGATGCCGTCGAAGTCGTAGTCCGCCTCCGCGCCGCTGCGCGAGACCGAGACCCCGGCCAGCCAGCCGTCGCCGCGGGCGTCCACACCGATATAGCCCGAGGACGAGGAGCCGTCGTACATGCCGTTGTCCGGCTCGCCCTCGAAGCTCTGCAGGTCACCGGCGCCCCAGACGGCGAACTGCATGTCGCCCGTGCCCAGTGCGTTCAGCGGCATGTTGAACGAGGTGCCGGTGAACAGCCGGTCTGCCGTGAGGCCGTAGCTCCCGCCGTATGCCTGCTGCGCTCCGCCGGAGCCGCTGAAC
The DNA here is from genome assembly GCA_965116935.1 of Pseudomonadales bacterium. Lineage (GTDB taxonomy): Bacteria > Pseudomonadota > Gammaproteobacteria > Pseudomonadales > Azotimanducaceae > VXYL01. Next base: position 550,503 of record OZ220737.1, read on the forward strand.
AGCGCCCGCTCGCTCATGCGGTCCTGCAGGGCGAACGGATCGTTGCCGGCCAGGAAGCGCTGCATTTCCGGCGAGAGCGAACCGCCGAAGGTGCTGCCGCCCAGCGCCATCGTCTGCGAACTCGTGGCCGCGAGCTCGAAGCGCGAGCCGATCACGTTCGCCGTGCTCGACAGCATGCTCCGCCCGATGGCCGCCAGCGCGTCATTCAGCACCGCCGTCTCCACCGGATCGGTGGCGACGATCACCCCAAACGTGGTGCTCGCCGAACCCGCGAGGTTCGTGGCCGTCACCGTCACCGTCGCGGTGCCCTCCATGCCGGAGGCCACCGTCAGCTCCGAGCCGGAAACCGTCGCCACCGCCACGTTCGTGTTGTCGGAAGTCGCCGAGTAGGTCAACTGGAACCCGGTGAAGATGTCGTCCAGGTCCAGCGAGTTGGTCGCGCCCCCCGCCGCCAGGCTCAGGGTGGTGATGGTGCCCACCGCCTCCGGCGCCGCCGCATACACCTTGTGGTCCGGATCGTCCGCGAGCGCGTCGTGCGTCAGCGTCGCCGCGTTGCCCGGCATGTCCGTGATGGTGCCGGAGAGCGAATCCGCGTTCACGCTCACGCCGTCCGCGTCGAAGTCGTTGGCGGCCACCGTGTAGCTGCACATCAGCTCCGTGCGGGCGCCGCCCTGGGCACAGGCGGCGTCGCGGCTGCCCGTGCCGACCATGAGCGCCAGCATCGGCGAGCCGGACGTGGTGATGCTCTCGCTGAACGTCACCGTCACCTCGATCGTCTCGTCGATCAGGTAGGCGTCCCCGGAAGCCGGGCTGCTCGTGATGGCCAAGCTCTCGATGCCCGGCGCCACCGCGTCCACCTTGTGGCCGGGCTGGTCCGCCAGCGCGCCGTGCGCGATGCCCGCCGCGAGGCCGTTCACGTCCCGGATGGTCGCGCCCGACACCAGCCGCAGCGCGTTCGCCGCGATGGAGATGCCGTCGTCGTCCATGTCGCCCTTCACCACCGTGTAGCTGAAGGTGAGCGTGTCGCTGCCGCCGCCGCTCGTATAGCGGACGACGCTTCGCAGCCGATCGCCCACCATGATCGGCAGCCTCGGCTCCCCGGTGACGATCACCGGCTCGTCGAAGCTCACCTGCACGGTGATCGTCTCGCCTTCCACGTAGGTGTCGCCGCTCGCCGGCGAGGACGAAATGGAAGGCGCGCCCACCAGCATCGGCGCGGACGCATCCACCCGATACCGCGTCACCGGAACGGCGGGCGTGCTTCCGGCGGCGTTGCCGGCATCGTCCTCTGCCTGCCCCTGCAACGCATTGGCCGGGAGGGAAACAAAACCGCTGTCTCCCGCCACCACTTCGTAGGTGAACGTGAGCGTGGTGGTGTCGTCGCCGCCGGCATAGGTGGCGCTGCGCAGCGACGTGCCGATATAGAACCGCACCCGCACGGCATTGGAGCCGCTGGTGGCAACGTCCACTTCCTCGTCGAACGTCACCGTCGCGGTGATGGTGTCGCCCTCCACGAAGAGGTTGTCGGTGCCGGCGCCGGTGACGGCCACGCCCGTGACGCGAGGCCCTTGCGTGTCCACCGTGTGTGCGGTGCTGGCGGCCACCGCAGCGTGCGTGATGGTGGCCTCGTTTCCGGCAGCGTCTTCCAGCTCGCCCTCGAGCGCGTTCGCCGCAATCGACACGCCGTCGGCGTCGCTGTCACCGGCCACCACCGTATAGCGGAACACCCAGGTGTCCCCCCCGGCGGTCGACGATGGCGACAGCCTCGCCGTCTTCGTCGAGTCGCCCACGAGAATCGGCACCGACGGATCGGTTACGCCCTGGCGCTCGACGTCCTCGGAGAACGTTGCGGTGACCACGATGTTGTCGCCCGCCACGTAGGTGCCGTCCGCACCCGCGCTAGATGTGATCTCAAGCGACTCGAGCTCTGGCTCGAGCGCGTCGATCCTGATCCCGCTGACGGTGATGGAGCCGAGATTCACTTGCTGACCGCTCTCGACGGAGAGCGTGCCACCGCCGCTGAGGGTGCCGGTGAAGCCGTCCAAGTCTTCGTCGCCGCTCCGCACCTGATAGCTGAACGTCAGCCTCGGTGTCGGCGTCCCGTTGGAGGAAATCCTCTCGTTCGCCGTCAGCCGCTGGCTCCCGCCCTCGTTGAAGTTCAGCAAGAGCTGGGGCGCGCTTGTGAACGTGACCGGTGGGCTCAGCGGCACCTCAATCGTGATCGTGTCGCCGTCCTTGTAGTAGCCGCCAGTTGGGGTTGACGAGCGAACGACGGGCGTGCCAACCGGGTTGACTGTCTGAGGCAACGCCGGGTCCTCTTCGGTGATCGGAGTCACCTTCTGGTCACCGCTAAGCGAAGCGTCAACGCCGTGACTCGAACTGACAGCGCTTGGCCAAGTGAAGCCACACGTACCCGAGCTTGTCGCGTTACTGCATGTGTTACCTGCCGCATCCACAATCGAGCTGTGGTCGTCTTTGAACTGCGTCACGGATATGCCACTGCGCGCAATGTGACAGTTCGCACCATGGACCGGGTTTTGGGCGTCGCAAACGCTCCCATCCACTTTGTACTCGAAAATAAGGGTACGCTTCCCGCGGAGCAACTTGAAGTCAGCGTCCGGCGTCTGATCACCAACGCTCATCTCAAGAACAGGTTTGGTCGTTCCCGTAATCGAGACGTCCTCGTCCATCGTAACCTCGAGCCGGATTATCTCGTCCCGGCCGTAGTAACGTTGACGGTCGTTGCCCACGGCACCAGGACCGGGGTTCGTCAGCAGCTTAACTGACTCAACCTTTGGCCGCTTCGTATCCACCGTCGCACGCCCCGTGAGCCCCTTGCCGATCAGGGACGTTTCCGTTCGCCCCGACAACGCCGCCTCGTCACCATCAGGGTCATAAATCCAACCCCTGCCAAGGCATCTATGGTCGTACGTCCCTGTGCCAACATTATTGGAGTCCAAGCGCTCGCGGCCATCTTCGCATTCCAAGGCCACCGGCGCAGATGATGACCGATTGGAAACCGTAATTGTGCTGCTATCGAATATCCGGTCATCGTCGTCTCTGAGGACGATACCTGAAACGCTCACGGAACCCGTATAGGAACCCTCCGCTAAGGCGGTCACTGTGGCCGCCTTGCGGACCCCTGAATCAGCAGGCGTAATTTCATGGATCAGCGTATCGGAACCGATCCTCAAGGACAGTGACACGGCTTCAGCAGTATCGCCAGCGCCGGGTCCCTCGGTCAAAGTGACAGGTTCGCTAAACAGGATGTCAAACGCGATTCGGTCACCAATGCCATATACTTCCTTTACGGTCCCGCCCAATGCAATCCTGTCAAGGGTCGGTGCAGTGCTATCGGCATAGACTGCAGCGCGGGTACTGTCAGAGGGCACAGTCTTCAAGCTAAACGTCGTGCCGGTCTTGTGGGCAGCAGTCTCCGTCACATCGCCGTTCGCAACGTTACTGGCAATATCCGTAATCCCGGTCACGACGATCGGGATCTTCAACTTGATCCGGCTGCTAGTTTTATCAGAGGTCCGCCTCATCAAGTCATCTTCCGTAAGCCGATAGCGGAACTCGACGACATTGCGAGTTGCGGACGCAAATACGGCACTGACGTTGCGGTCTTCATCAATGGATATCGGGGCTTGAGCGCTGGTGCCCGTTACCTTGATGTCCTCCGAGAAGGTCACGCTAACGACGACATTGCTCCCGATTTCCACTCTAGGGACAGTTATGCGTGCGCTCGTGACCGTCGGACTCTCCGAGTCAACCTTGAGCTCGGGAAATCGCTGCGCCGCAAAAGCGGGTGCGGCGTCATTGTCGAGAGCATCCCGAATGGTCGCAAAGTTCAACGGGTTCGCTGGAGTGGAAAGCCCATCCGTGTCTAGCCAACCCGGGGAGATTGTCAGGTTGCAGCGTACCCATTCACTGTTCGTTCCGCCTACGCAGGTTTCCGTCGGCACCGTTGTGTCACCGACGGTCACACGAAGCGTCATGCCGGTCGCCGTGACAGGTTCGTCAAAGAACACGTCGAACACCACGACGCCATCCTTGACGGGAGTTGACGTTGGGGCAGTTACCTCGCCATCTCGCGCAACGACAGCAGCGCCAACTCCACGAAGCAGTATCTGTGTCATCTGTGGGCCACGCGTGTCCACCCGACGATGGCCGGCAACCAGCCCTGCCAATTGCGCTTCAACACCTGTTTCCTCGGCAAGGCCAACGTTACCGTTCTCGTCCTTGAGGGCGTCCCCGCCAGTCAGCTTGAGCCCGAAGGCCCGGGCGTTGTCGCCGTCGACGACGGTGTACGTGAAGTTCAGCTCTCGGCTGTTGGTGATTCGAACGAAGCGGGCGGCGCGTTCCGCGTTGTCGAGGACCAGAGTTGCGCCAAATGTCCCCGCGTTCGACACCACCTCGCCGGCAGCGCCGAAAGTCAGAACTAGAGCGATACTATCATTGGCCTTAAAGCCATCCGCGTTGCCGCCAGTAGTAATGCCCGTGACCGCCAGCCGCACGCCATCTACTTCCCTCGCATGTGCGGTAGGCGCGGTGAACTGGCGTGCAGGCAGGACGCCGCCACTGATATCCTCAGCCCTCACAGTTATGCCGTCACTGTCTGACGCTACATCACCTTCCTTAACCACGTAACTGCAGAGAAGGCGCCTGTTGTTGTTGTCGTCGATGGCGCAATCGGCGTCCCGGTTGTTCTTGTTCGTCGGATCGGCTGCGCCAATCCTGATACCAAGTTTCGGCGAACCCACATTGGAGAGCGGAGCTACCGCATCGCTGTAGTCAACAGCAATCTGTACCGTCTCACCGATGATGTAGACGGTGCCGCCTGCGCCCGGCCCCCCTTGCGGGGTCGATACGAAACTCACGCTTTCGATCCGCGCCATCGCCCCCGACCCGACCGCGCACAGCAGCCCCCCAAGCAAGACCGGCAACGCCCTTCGGATCGAGGGCGTCCGGAAGGAACCAAGCCCACCAAAAGCCGACCGCGTCAGCTTCAGAACGGAACCAAGCGCGAATTGCACGTGCGGATCTCCCCGAGACGCGTTACTCGAAGGCACGGAGCATAGCGAACGCAGGGGCGGCTTGCAAAGCGAAAGTTTGGGTTTTTTATCAGGCTTCGATTCGCCCCACCACAACATCTTGTGCCTCCACCCCGATCGCACCCCAATATCCGCCATTCGCGTCACGACGCTCAACCTCCCCAATCCGCGCCTCCAAGCCCTCCAAGACACGCCCTCCCCGCCGAAATCGCGACATTCTCCGTCGCCTTCCCCAACCCAAACCACGACATTCCCCGTCGCCATTCCCCCCCAAGACCGCGCAACGCTTACAGGACAACACCCCCAAGCCCACGGCACCTCCGAATGGACGGAGGCATCCCGGTCCTTGTAGCGGAGCCCACCAAGCTCGCCTGCGGTGATCGACCCAACGCGGTGCACGCGGCGAACGGGAAAGGGGGGGCGCTGCTGCGTGCTCGGCTCGCCCCCCGAGCAATCCCATTGGAGCAGGTCCCAAGGACGCAGGCCCACAGCAGAAGCACCGCCACGTCCCGGACTGGCATCCGCGGAACACCGCGACGAGCGCGCTCTCGACGTGCCAACAAGGTTCCATACATCACCCCTTCCAGAGCCCGCCCTTCGACCCTGCGCCCATCCTAGAGTTGCTCATCGGATCGCAAGAGGCTTTGGTGTAGTCTGTCGCCCGCAACGGCGACGACATGTGGGGTTAGGCATGCCCGATGACGCAACTGTCCATCGGACGCTTTCTATCTGGCGGGAGTTCCGCCCCTCACGCCCGCTGGCCCACCGCTCGGCCGGGGATTCGCCGGTAGTTTTCGACTCCGACTCGGCCACGGAGGCGGACTCCGCGCTTTACGAGGAGATCTACCGCTGGCATGTGCGCGAGGATTTCCTTGCGGGCATTGGCGACGACGGCGATCGAAGTGCGGTAAACAACGCGCTCAAGAAACTCGACCCATCCAACCCCCCATCGGTAAGGCACCCAGGCGTTTTGCAAGATTTCATTTGTCTCGCCCGATCAACGCTGAACAAAGGCGTGGTTGGCCCGGTGCTATGGGATGACACCGCAGCCGACCCGCTTGGTCGGGAGACCCATCCCGTGGAAGTGAACTCGCTCCTCGCCTTGACCCTCCACCTCGAGTGGATCCTCGCCTGCTTCGGCGACCGCCCCGGCATCTCTGTTTCGGTTCGATGAGCCAGCCCATGTTCGCGCTGATGTCGCCATCCCAGGCCGAACCGCAGATCGCCGAGGTCTTTGGATCCAACGGCGAGTGCGGGCTGTCCGTGTGTGAAGAGCACGCCTTCGGCAAGTGTTGGCTGCCACTGGGCACGGTCTCTTTGGTTGCGGGCGAACTCGATGCCGCTAGCTTCGGGAAGTTGGTTCGAAGGGGCGCGTACGAATGGCAGGTTCCCGGACTAGACGAGACGGCAAAGGCCCTACAGTTGCTTCTCCTTGACGCTCCCAACAAGCCTAAGGAAGTTGCATCGATCAAGGATCGCGTCCGACGAGCGATGGACGAGGTTGCATCGATTGCTACCCGGGTGGGCTGCATTCATCCGCGATTTGACTCGATGGCCTTGGAGCAAATGCCTTTCCGTCGGACGACATCGCTGGTGGTGGATACATCCGGCGCATTGCAGGGTGCGATGGACTTCGCGGCGAGGTTTCTCCACCCCGGCGCCCGACTCAAGGTTCCTGCCATCGTGCAGATGGAAATCGCCAACCAGACTGACCGGTTTCTCAAGATTCGAAGGGCGGCATCCACGTCGGCAAGCCGTCGCAGCCGCGAGTTGCTGGAGCATCTGCAAAGCCAAGGGGGCCAGCGCGCGCTGTTGCGCGTTGAACTCCACGCCGAAGCTGAGATTGAAAGAACCTTCCTGCTGGGCGATCCACTGCGATCTGCGTTCCAACGCGACGAAGGGGACGGGGGAATGCGGGAATTGAACCTGAGTCTGCCCCTGCGTTCGTACGCGGACCGGTTGATCTTGGAGTCTGCTCGCCATCATCAATCGCAATCCGGACCGACGCATGTCGTCCGCCTTTTGACAGCGGACCAAGGGTTGGCCCGCATGGCGATGGCCGAGGGCATCCGCCCCCTCTACTTCCACGCCGCCAAGGCGAGCGATGTCTTCGGGCGACGTCTGGCTGGACAGACGTTCGCGCCATTCTCCGGTCACATACGTCATACGCCGCTCGCGGCCTTGATGTGGGAGCTTGCACGTCGTTCTGGCGGCGCGCCTCGAGTGCGAGGAGACCGGCTCGTTTCAAGTGTCCGCCATCGGGGAACAGTTCTCTTGGGCACCGTATCACGCGGAGGAGGATCTGCTGTGGTGCTGCCATGAGCCAAAGAAAGCAAAGCGACGGCACCTGAAGTCCGCGACGAACCGGCCAGCCCGTCGGAACCGCCGCATGGGGTGCAGGCGACGCAGGACACTCTGGCGCGTCCTTCGCAGGGGCCTTCCGCCGTCCTGCTGCTGTATGCTCCCGCCTCATGGCCTTGCGGGGAGCAAATCCACGAGCGCTTGACTCGCGTCCTTCTCCCGAGTCGGACCCGTCAGGCCAAGGCACTCCGCTTGCGAGCCAAGCCGAGTCCGTCCAAGCCAACCCAATCGCCTGCCCTTTGGAACGCACTTTCCTTCACCTGCCGCGAATCGGCTTGCGCACAGAACGAAAGTTCTGGAGCGAGGGCATCAAGACGTGGGACGACCTTGAAGCGTCTCGCCGCGATCCCCCGGTGCTCTTCGGGCCTCGCAAGAGTCCTTTGCTCCAGAGCATCGACGAGTCGCGCCGGGCGCTTGACGCGGAGGACACGGCCTTCTTCGCCGAAAGACTCCCGCCCGGGAACACTACCGAATCGCCACGTCGTTTCCTGCACAGACGGTGTTCGTTGACATCGAGACGACGGGGCTGAGCCTTTACTACGACGCGATCACGCTGATCGGCTGCGCAAGGGAAGACGACTACGCCTGCCACGTCATGGGCACGGGCAACGACCGTGAGAACGCCGCCTCAGACCTGATTGCAGGCGCCAAGTGCCTCGTCACCTTCAACGGCACGCTCTTCGACCTCAAGTTCCTGGCGAAGTACGTTCCCACCGTTCGCCTGCCGGCGGCACATGTGGACCTGCGCTACCTTGTTCGACGGGCATCTTTGGCGGGAGGCCAAAAGGAGGTAGAGAAGACGCTGGGCGTCGAGCGGCCAGGCGGCGTGGAGGACATCGACGGCGCGCAAGCCGTTCTGCTGTGGTACGAGTACATCTCCGGAAACGTGGAAGCAGGCAGGAGCCTCGTCTGCTACAACCACGCCGATGTGGAGGGCATGAAGCCGATCTTGGATCATGTGCTCGCGGAGATTGCGACGGACGAGAACGACGCTCTGGCGACCTTCACCAGTCGCTTCTCCGGCAAGCGTGCGTCGTTGCGCTTCGGCCGGTCACCCGGTAGTGTCCGTGTACCTGCCTTCTCCACCCCTACCGGCTCGGCAATGACGTACGATCGGCTGAAACTCGCGATGCCGGCGGAAATCTGCGTTGCCGGGATCGATCTGACGGGCTCCGGAGAAAGGCCAAGTGGCTGGTGCGAACTGCGCGGGCCGCTCGCGAAGACGCGAATGATCGGAACCGACGACGAGATCATGGCTGCCATTGAGGAGGCTCGGCCCGACCTCGTTTCGATCGACTCGCCGCTTTCGTTGCCGTCCGGCCGCATCCGGGTGGAGGATGATGACCCAGGGCGCGACGAGTTCGGAATCATGCGAATCTGCGAGCGAACGCTGAAGCGACGCGGCATCAACGTCTATCCGTGCCTGATCCCCAGCATGCAGCGCCTGACGGCACGCGGCATCCACCTCGCGGAGGCGCTGCGCAAACGCGGTATCCCCGTGATCGAGAGCTATCCCGGCGCGGCGCAGGACATCATGAACATCCCGCGGAAGGGCGCTGGCATCGAGCACCTGAAGAAGGGGCTGGAGCTGTTCGGCGTCACCGGCGAGTACGTGCGTCGCAAGGTGACGCATGACGAACTCGATGCGATCACTGCGGCGATTGTGGGCGTGTACTTCTGGGCCGGGAAGTTCGAGGGGCTTGGGACCGTGGAGGAGGATTATCTGATCGTGCCGGACCTGAAGCGAACCGCCCGCCCTCGGCGTGTCATCGGAATCAGTGGGCCGATCGCGGCAGGGAAGACGACCGCGGCTCGGATGTTGGAGGAAGTTGGGTTCCGGTACGGGCGCTATAGCCAGGTATTGGCCGATCTTGCGGCTGAGGTGGGCAGGCCGGCGGATCGAGACATATTGCAGGAGCTAGGGCAGGCTGTTCACGTAGATCCCGGACAGCGATGGCTCAACAGCCAGTTGCTTTGCCGGTTCGGGGATGAAGAGCATGACCTGGTGATAGACGGACTCCGATGGCCAGAAGATCGGGCATTTTGGGTGGAGCGATTTGGGCCACGATTTCGTCACGTGCATGTCTCGGCGCCAACGAACGTGAGGCGCGGAAGATATCCGGAAGGTGGCGGTTCGGCTGTCGAGTTCGACGTCGCAGCGACACACGAGGTGGAGGGCGGCGTACGCGACTTGGCACCGTTGGCCGATGTTGCTGTCGAGAACGACCGTTCGTTGGGCGACATGCGGCGGCTGCTTGGCGAGAGCATCGATGCCCGGCTGCATGAGGAGGAGGGCTAGCCATGCCTGTGACGGTAGTGGTCGGCGGCCAGTTTGGCTCTGAGGGGAAGGGGAAGGTTGCTCACTTCCTAGCGAGGGAGCAGGGGGCTAGTGTGGCGGTTCGTGTGGGGGGATCCAACGCCGGGCACACGGCTTACGACGACGAGGGGCGGAAGCATACCTTCCGACATTTGCCGACAGCGGCACTCCTGCCTGGTGTTCTTTGCGTGCTCGGTCCGGGGAGCTTGATCGATCCAGAGGTACTGGAAGAAGAAGTCGATCGCATCGGGCTCGCGAGAGAGAGGCTGTGCATCGACCCGATGGCATTCGTGATTACTGGGGAGCACAAGCGGCGGGAGGCAGATTCGGGGCTAACGGAACGGATCGGCCCAGTCTGTCTGAGCAGACGACCGTCACCGGGCGCACCCGACGCGTCGCCGAGTTTGACCTGGCCGTAGTGAAGGCCGCAATCACTGCCAACGCACCGACATGCATGGTATTGAACCATGTTGACTACTTGGGAACTCATCGCCAAAGGCTCGTAGAGACCATTCAGGCGTTGATCGAACAGCGCGTGAATTGGATTGGCTTGTCACCTCATGGTCTTGCATCCCCAGGCGAATGTTTGGAGCCGTCACCTATGAAGGCCGTTCGCTCACACCACGGCTTGCGTGGGCAAGGACCACGATAGTAGAGAGAGGATCTCATGACCACTGCCAATTGGAAGAGTACCAGCCCACACTATTCACGCGACCCCTTTCCAGAAATAGCGCCTTCGTTGCTTAACTCCGCCGACATCCTTCGTTACGCCAGAGAAGGGTGTTTAGTGCATCCGTTCAGCTATGATCCGGAATTCCACAATCCCGCAACATATACCCTGAGTTTCCTCGGAACGCTCCATTCGTGGGAGCAGGAGGAGGACTCGCGGTACCCAAAGGTAACGCCCATTGAGAAGGGAAGGCCAGTGGAACTCAAGGCTAACTCCATCAGTTATCTGGAGACCAAAGAGGAGTTCCGCCTCCCCCAGTACATCGCCGCCCGATTCAACCTTCACATTCGCCATGTCCACCGAGGCATCCTGCTAGGGCGTGTTCACACTATGCGCTCATACAGTCCATCGGACAGCGTGGCCCTTGGAGGGAAGGCATCCTGCCTTCCCCGCACGCCGACAGGCGTGCCTGACGGCACGCAGGGAAGGCAGGATGCCTTCTCTCCAAAGGCGGCCTCGTTTTCGAACGGTTGTCGCCAGGACCTTGGTAGCTGTTGCCGGTTGATCAAGGTGGTTTTTCGGCGACCAGAACGCTAGTGTGAACACGCCCTAGCGGGCATTAGCGAGCCCTAGGGTCCGAGCCCTAGGATGGAGGGCGTCCCGCCCTCCATCGCGCCGCAAGGCGCGCAGAACACTCGCTGCACCACAAGGATGCGCGCCCTCACGGGCGCGATGGAGGGCGGGACGCCCTCCATCCAGCAGACGGCGATGCTAGAGGCCAACGCATCCACTCGCTTGTTTTGCGGCTTTTCCTACGGCGCTGGCTCCTAGTGTGCCGTCCCGCAAGTTCGTGGTACTTCGGGATGCCAAATGCAGGCACTCAACGACCTCTCGGGGGCGAGTCGCGGACGGCACCTCCTCGCTTTCTCCGGCATTGTTGCACCAGCCAACGTCCAGCGCGAAGGGTGACGTGTTTCTGGGACGCGACACTAGCCGTAGCTGCGAGCGAATGCGAGCACGAAGGCCAGCAGTTCGCGCAGCGAACTGCCAACGCGCCCGCAAGGGCGCGCTAGCGCCGCCAGGCACCTTCCCGTTTGGGCACCAGGGCCTTGGGGGCGAGGGCGTCTCGCCCTCGCACGCGCCCTGCAAGGGCGCGCTTCCTCACCATCTTTACTCGCCCCTCACAAAGCATCGATTTCCTACAAGCCTTGGCGGTTCCGTCCTACAGACCGCCCTTGCTTTCCGTGCCACGGTAGTCCCACCAACGCCGCCCGATCCTGCCCGTGCCGCAAGCACCCCACAAACCGCACGCCGTTCCAGCCCCGCGCTTCCCGGTGCGCGAAGCGCCCGAAGGATGCGCGAACGCGCCCGAAGGGCACGCGTGTGCTAACGTCCCGTCGTCCGGCCGGCGTCGCGCCAGAAGGAGAACGCCATGCCTCCCGCCCAACCCCAGCCCGCCCGCAAGCCTCAGTGGCCACCCCGGTCCGCGCCCAAGCTCCAACAGCCGCCGAAGGCGCCTGCCGACGCGCCGGCGGGGGACGACGAGGACAGGTACCCGGACCTGGGCGTTCCGCCGATGACCACCCTCCACTGGAACGCCCTGGAGGACAGCGCGAGCCTGCTGAAGACCCGCTACGCCGACCGCGACGACGTGGTCGTCGACTCGGGCCTGACGATCTACTACGTCGATGCCGGCAAGGAGAGGGCGATCCAGCCGGACGTGCTGGTGTCGTTCGGGGCGCCGAACCGGCCGCGCCGGGTTTGGCTCGCGTGGGAGGAGGGCAGGTTCCCCGACTTCGTGCTGGAGGTGGCCTCGAAGAGCACGTACCGTCGCGACGAGGGCGTGAAGCGCGCCGTCTACGAGCGCATGGGCATCGCCGAGTACTGGCAGTTCGACCCCACCGGGGAGTACCTGCGCCCCGTCCTGCAGGGCCGCCGCCTGAACGCGGGAGGCGCGTACGAACTCCTGCCGCTCGCGACCACGCCCGAAGGCGGCCTCCGGGGCGTGTCCGAAGTGCTCGGCCTGCGCGTCTGTGCAGACGGCAGCCGCCTGCGCCTGTTCGACCCCGCCACCGGCGAGTTCCTCCTCAATCACCTGGAACACGCCCGCGCTTCGGCAGCGAAGGACGACACCATCTCCGATCAGCAACGCACCATCGCCGAGGAACGCCGCGCCCACTTGGAGGAACGACGGGCCCACTTGGAGGAACGACGGGCCCACTTGGAGGAACGACGCGCCCACTTGGAGGAACGACGCGCCCGCCAAGCCGCCGAAGCCGAGCTCGCCGAACTGAAGCGCCAGCTCGCCCGCGGTTCCTGACTTCCAGGGAGCGAGGACGTCTCGCCTTCGCTCGCGCCGGCAAGGCGCGCCTCGTCACCGCCTCTCCACAATAGCCCCACCAACGCCGCCCGATCCTCCCCGAGCCGCAAGCGCCCCACAGACCGCACGCCGTTCCAGCCCCGCGCTTCCCGGTGCGCGCGAACGCGCCGGAAGGGCGCGCGTGTGCCCGGGGCGTGTTCACACCATGCGCTCACACAGTCCATCGGACAGCGTGGCCCTTGGAGGGAAGGCATCCTGCCTTCCCTCCAAAGGCGGCCTCGTTTTCGAACGGTTGTCGCCAGGACCTTGGTAGCTGTCGCCGGTTGATCAAGGTGGTTTTTCGGCGACCAGAACGCTAGTGTGAACACGCCCTAGGCACGGGACCTGTGGTACATCCTGGCTATGCTGGCCGACTGCTAGTTCCCCTACACAACCTGACGGCCAATCCATACAAGGTGGTGGCGGAGACAAACTACTGTGGGTCGAGTTCACCAAACTCACTAAGCATCCGTATTGGTGCAGGCCGATCGAGGAGCTCGGCGACGATGCTCCACGGGAGTTGATGGCCTTCAGGCACCGCTATAGAAACTTGAGTGCATCTACGTATTTCGAAAACGCCGGTGTATTATCGCAAGGAGTAATCGGCGCCTTCAAGGGTGCGGTAGCGGCGGTGGAAAGGAGGGCAGCAGCAAGCGAGGAAGCGGCGAAACAGGCCCGCAGTGTCGTGCAATGGATAACCGGAGTAGGCGGGTTGGGTTTGGCGATAGGTATCGGTACGCTCATCTTCGCAGCCTACGAGCTCTTCCAAAACAACGCCGAAATGGCGAGCATGATCCACGAACGCCTTGATCGGATCGAACGCAAGGTAGGACTTCTGCCACCTGTTCTTGCGGAGGCGTTGACAGAAGACGCTGCGCCCGAGAAGGAAAAGCTCGATTCACGCCCGCCCGATTTGTCGGACGGAGACGCCCCTGTCGACAGCGTCGAGGGTCAAGCAGACGCGACGGCCGGATAGATGACATCTCCCTATTTCCGAGCCCGGGAGTTGCCTCACGCGGCGAACGTAACGCAAGATATCTGGAATACCGCCGTCAATACAAACCTCAGCGACCTTGTTCCCCCGATTCGCGTATGCGTAGTCCCAGTACGTCGAAACGTGTCGTAGGAGCGCTTGTGGCTCGAGCCGGCGAAAGCTCAACATGGACAACCGCCGCTTTGGTACGATGACGGGAAGACGCCCGCCGAGCACCACGACAGTTGCGTGATCCGCGGGCGAGTTCGATTCGGCGTGCCGTTCGACCCGAAAATGCACTACGACTGCAAGCTACCAACGCGAAGCGCAATCCTTACGCCCGCCAGTTCCGTAGCTGCCATGGTACGAAGACGCTGGCGCGAGAGTGCCGCCACGCCAACATTGCGCCAAACGACAATGTCAGGTGACCGGAACGCTGGAGTAGTGGAAGGAAAGCCGTGAGCATTCACGGCTTTCCCCGAAAACAAAAGGTAGTTCACTCCCTTTGTCCCGCGTTGCCTGACTATATCGGTTAGCGGACGTGTGGCAGCGATCCTTCATTTTGATCGCTACAACGCGCACCTACGCGCCATTAGGCCAAGCTAGCCGACGAGGATAGGACCGGCCGGTCCACCTGATCCTGCCTGCGGCGGGGCGGCAAACAACCGCATTGCCCTTCGCAGGCCACAGTCGAACTGCACTGCCGCGCAACTCGTCCTTGCCCTAGCCTCTTGACCCACGCCCCCACTGCCGCAGTTGCAACGCAATGTGGCAGCAGCGAGGGCTCCGTTAAGGGGCATGTACTCTCCACAACGAAGCCTCAATGCCCACGCGAAACCGGCCAGCACCATACGATAGACCGCGCCGGCAAGCAAGCCACGGCCGTTGTCCAAAGGAGAAGTGAGCCTGACCGTGTGTGATGTGCTCGGCGGTGACGAGCAGCCTATCGCCGGTTGGTGACGCGGCTAGTTCAACGCTGTGCCCAGGCAGCCGGGATCGAGAGGGTCGGGAAGGGCAACAGGCCCTTCCGCCCCAGGGCCCATGCTCCCTCATTCGCACGCAGGACCCGGTAGCACCACGACATTCGCCGTCGCCATCCCGCGAAGTCCGCGGAACGCACGCCCTGCAACGCACCCCCAAGCAGCGGATACCACCCCAACGAGACAACACACGCCGCCTAAAGCAGGCCAATCTCCTACACGCCCAACAGCCAGTCTCTGCAACGACACCGCCCCCACACGCCGCTACAGTGGTACGCTCCGACCCAATCAGAAAACCGACCAATGACCACCGCCGTGCTAGACACCCTCCGCTGCGCCCAAACCCTCAAAGACGCAGGCTTCACCCCGAAACAGGCCGAAGCCACCGCCCAGGTCCTAGGCGACGCCTTGGCGGACGTGGCCACGAAGGAAGACCTCGACCGCCAGACCGCAATGCAGAAGGCGGACTTCGAACGCCTCGAAGCCAAGATCGACGATACCGGTAGCACCGGAAGGTCCGACCTAGAGCGCCACGCCGCAATGCAGAACGCGGACCTGGAGCGCCACGCCGCAATGCAGAAGGCCGACCTGGACAACGCCGTCGCCGGCCTCAACACCAAGATCGCCGGCCTCGACGCCAAGATCGCTGGTCTCGACGCCAAGGTCGCCGGCCTCGGCGCCAAGATCGACGGCCTCAACGCCAAGGTCGACAACGTGGCCAGCGCCGGGAAGTCCGACCTCAAGGCCGCAGTCGACGGCCTCGACTCCAAAATCGACGCGCTGGACCAGAAGTTCGAGGCCAAGTTCGACGCGATGGACCAGCGGTTCGACTCGATGGAGACGTCAACGCAGAATCAACTCGTAGGCATCCGAGAGGAAATCAAAGTCCTGGCCGACGTGTTCAAGCACCACATCCGAACCACGTACATCGTCCTTGCCTCCTTCGGCACCCTCGCCACCTTGGCCACCATCGCCGCCGTCGCCCTCGGGGCCCTCGCGTACCTGCCCCCGCAGAACGAGACGCCAGCCTTGCCAGCCGTTGCCGAATCCCCGGGCGCCGCACCGGAAATCCACTCCGCCCCGGCCGGGGCAAACCAGCATTGAAGCCGAATCGCCCTACTTACTTAACCTCTTGGCGGCGCGCGGGACTCGCCGCTGTTGGCCTGGCCGTGTTCGTCGTTGCTCCCGAGAGGGGCGCGAATGGACGCGTGCGGCTCGGGTTCCGCGGTGGAGGCATGGATGCGGAGGGACGCCGCACCGTCACGTGGCCGATCTGGCGACACCCCCTCCGGCTCGCTACCGTTGCCTCCCTGCTCGACCACCCTGGACTTGGCGATGTCGCCGAGCGCCACGCCCTTTGGGGTGGCGGCGCCGCGCCACGCGGTTCATCAACGGCCACTACATGAACCTCACGCGGGGCCTGCCCGTCTAGGGCACACGCATGTTGCGGCAACCGCAGTGTGTTTTCGGGCCATTCACCGTTAGGACGGACTCCATCGACGAATTCCCTTGTCGCGGCAGCAGAGCCAGCAGGTTTCCCGACACACAATCATCTCGTCCCACAGGCCAAGAGGACAATCTCGCACGCACGGTGAGCAGATTCCGTGCGGCGACTTGCCCGCGGCGCACCGCCTCGGTGACGCATAGAAGCTGGGCAGGTGGTTCTCGACGCTTCACTGATCGCTCGACAAGCCGGCGCGTTGCGAACAGCCTGATCGCGCCGAGCGTGAGACATCGCCCCGGTTGCATGTGGGACGAAATGTTTGCTGTGGAATTCCCGAGGTCAGATCGCATCTAAAGGCAACAAAGACCCTGCCGGCCCCTAAGGTCGTGCGGCTGCCGCCGGTGACGTTGCAGAAGCCGGTGCGTCGGCTGTCAGCGGCATGAACCCGCGCCGGCTGCGGGGACCACGGTGCGTGCGATACGGCTGCCCCGGTTTCTGGCCTGGCGCACGAACGTCGTCGGGTGTCGGCGAGAAAGCGCGTCACCCTCCGCCTCGGATTCTGTCAGCCAGACGCCGCCTGCGCCAGGCATTTCATGCGTTCGGGGGTGGCCGCTCAGGCCATGACCGTTTGTGTGTCGGGAGCTGCACGACACGTTCCCGAAAACCACGCGCCCACTGCCGACCTCACGCCCATACCGCACCAAGGCGACAACACACGCCGCCCAAAAGCAGGCCAATCTCCCACGCGCCCCAAGGCAATCTCGCACCCCGAAACTCCCCCCTCCAGCGGCTAAAGTGGTAACGTCACTCAACGGAAAACAAAGCCATGCAAGCCGCCGTGCTAGATACGCTCCGCTGCGCCCAAACCTTGATAACCGCCGGCTTCCCGCCGGAACAAGCCGAGGCCACAGCCCAGGTGCTCGGCGACGCCTTGGCCGACGTAGCCACCAAGACGGACTTGGAACGCCACGCCGCAATGCAAAAGGCGGACCTGGAACGCCACGCCGCAACGCAAAAGGCGGACCTGGAATGCCACGCCGCAACGCAAAAGGCGGACCTGGAACGCCTCGAAGCCAAGCTCGACGACGCCATCAGCAGCACGAAGGCCGAACTCAAGGCCGCAGTCGACCGCATCGACACGAAGTTCGACGCGATGGACCAGAGATTCGACGGGATGGACCAGAGGCTCGACGGGATCGAGAAGAGGCTCGACGAGAAAATCGACAGCAGGTTCGATTCCCTGAGCGGAAAGATCAACATCCTCATCGGATTCGTCGGCGTCATGCTGACAGCCGTCCTAGGCTTCGCCTTCCTCGCCATAGCACTCAACGTGCCTTGGGGCGAACCCCAAGGCGCCGTGGACAATCCCGCCGATTCCTCGGCCACCACCCAAGCCCACACGGCGCCACCCAAACCCTCGGGAGCCCAGCCAGCCACGCCTCCAGCGTTCCCACCCACACAGGCCACACCCAACGCCCCCCACGCGAGCCCGCCGGGCGGGCTGGGGGGCGAGATGTCCTCCATCTAGGAACACCGGAACCGCCCCGCCCACCGGCCGCGTGACGCTCCTCGGAGGGAGGGCGTCTCGCCCTCCCAACGCGCCGCAAGGCGCGTCCTTCGCTACCCACCTCTTTGCCCGCGACTCGCGCGCCTGTCGGCGTGTGCGAGGGCGAGACGCCCTCGCCCCCAGGGCCTCGACTTCGATTCAGATTGTCAAAGAGTCAACGTGTTCGCTGCACGTCGGGACGAGGCATCCGCAGGGGCGACCCTTGTGGTCGCCCGTCGCGCCAGGCCGGGAAGGGTTCGTGCAGCAGGGCATGTGCCGCGTGGGAAAAGCTCGCCCGGCACCGTCTCGACGTAGCCGGCACAGCGGGTCGCGAACACGAGCGGTGCAAGGTTCGAGGCACGCCCTGCAACCCGCCGGCGCGCATACCACACCAACGCGACAACATACGCCGCCCGAACCAAGCCAATCTCGCACCCCGGAACTCCCTCCCCCACCGGCTAAAGTGGTAACGTCAGCCCAACGGAAAC
Source organism: Pseudomonadales bacterium (assembly GCA_965116935.1). Lineage (GTDB taxonomy): Bacteria > Pseudomonadota > Gammaproteobacteria > Pseudomonadales > Azotimanducaceae > VXYL01. The sequence goes on from OZ220737.1 coordinate 568,695, forward strand.
AAACCAATGACCACCGCCGTGCTAGACACCCTCCGCTGCGCCCAAACCCTCAAAGACGCAGGCTTCGCCCCAAAACAGGCCGAAGCCACCGCCCAGGTCCTCGGCGATGCGCTGGCCGACGTCGCCACCAAGGATGACCTCGACCGGCACACCGCAGTGCAGAAGGAAGACCTCGACCGCCACGCCGCAATGCAAAAGGCCGACCTCGAGGCCGCAGTCGAACTCATCGAGACCAAGTTCGACGCCGTGAACCAGCGGTTCCACTCGATGGAGACGTCAATTCAGACGCAGTTCGCCAGCGTCCAGGAGCAGCTCGGATCCTTCCGCGACCAGTTCAGGCACCAAGCCCGCGTCACCTACATTCTGCTGGGGATCATCGCCGGCGTCGCCTTCGGCGACCTCGTGGCGCCATACCTTCCGTTGGGCAAGACGCCAACCGCGCCGCCCGCTGCCGCCGAATCCCCGACCGCCGTCCCGGACGCCCATTCCATCCCAGACTGACCTAGGCTGCTGCACATCTCTTTCCGCGCGAACTCGCGCGCCTGTCGGCGCGTGCGAGGGCGAGACGCCCTCGCCCCTAGGGCCTCGACTTCGATTCAGATTGTCAAAGAATCAACGTGTTCGCCGCACGTCGGGACGAGGCATCCGTAGAGGCGACCCTTGTGGTCGCCCGTCGCGCCAAGCCGAGGCGGTGCCCTGCAACCCACCCCAATGGCCGCGCATACCACACGAACGCGACAACATGCGCCGTCCGAACCAAGCCAATCTCGCACCCCGGAACTCCCTCCTCCACCGGCTAAAGTGGTAACGTCCGCCCAACGGAAACAAAACCAATGACCACCGCCGTGCTAGACACCCTCCGCTGCGCCCAAACCCTCAAAGACGCAGGCTTCGCCCCAAAACAGGCCGAAGCCACCGCCCAGGTCCTCGGCGATGCGCTGGCCGACGTCGCCACCAAGGAAGACCTCGACCGGCACACCGCAATGCAGAAGGATGACCTCAAGGCCGCAGTCGACCGCCTCGAAACTAAGATCGACGCCGTGAACCAGCGGGTCCACTCGATGGAGACGTCAACGCAGAAGCAGTTCGCCAGCGTCCAGGAGCAGCTCGGATCCTTCCGCGACCAGTTCAGGCACCAAGCCCGCGTCACCTACATTCTGCTGGGGATCATCGCCGGCATCGCCTTCGGCGACCTCGTGGCGCCATACCTTCCGTTGGGCAAGACGCCAACCGCGCCGCCCGCTGCCGCCGAATCCCCGACCGCCGTCCCGGACGCCCATTCCATCCCGGCGCGAACCAGCACCGAAGCGGAGCCGCTCGACAACCCCGCCGAAACCCCGCCACCCTCCTCAACTCCCTGACGACGCAGGATTGGCCAAACACGGGCGACCACACGGGTCGCGCCCTACGGCGTCCCGTCGCACATGCCAGGGTCCGGCCAACATGGACGTGCGTCATAGGAAGAACATGATCGACACCGTTCGATACGCGAAACGTCTCAAGGCTGCTGGAGTGGAAGATCCGTTGGCCGAGGAGATGTCACAGGCGCTCAACGACGAGCTCATCGCCAGCCTGCTCAAGGAGGGGCCGCTGGGGGCTGGCCGTGAGGCGAAAGCACCTGATGAGCCGTTTGATCGAAGGGCAGCCCGCGCGGAGGCTCAGGCAGCCCTGTGGATGCGGCAGGCACAGCTCAGCAAAGATCAAAGAAACGTCTTGAGGAGAGTGGTCTCCCGGCGGCTCGCCTTGCCCGAGCGCAAGGCACGCTACAACCCGCTTGCACTTTGGCGAGAAACTCGGGCGGAGTACCGGAGATTGCGGAAAGAAACGAAGGCGCTGGCGGCCATGGACCGGGACTGGGTGAAAGACCACCTCACCCAGATCAAGGTCATGCGGGTCCTGATTCTCATGTTGATTCTGGCGCTGGCGCTTTCGCTCTACCTGTGGATTCTAGTTCTCTTTTGGGCCAATCCCCCCGTTCTGGCTTTCCTTGGAACGATCCTCTTCGGTTGCTGCGCTTGCTGGGCCTACACGCATCTGCATTTTCTGGACTGACCTGGGCTGCGCGCCATTCGGGAAGACACGCCCTTCAGACAGGGGCGACCCTTGTGGTCCCGTCGCGCCAGGCCGGGGCCGTTCGTTGTATCCAAGACGGGTGGGGACAAGCCCGCCCCTACGGGGGGACCGCACGTCGTGCACGCCTGCAGCTCCGCATGGCTGTGGGAGATCCGCCCGCCTTTTGTAGGCCATCTGCCGTAGCGCCGAGCGCCCGTTCAGGCCACCATTTGGGCGAGCCAGACACAGGACGCGAGCCATGGCGAACGTCAGCCACGACCAGAACTTCAAGAACCTCATCCTCGACTATCCCCGCGACGCGCTTGCCCTCTTCGCCGCCGAGGAGGCGCCGGAACCGGGGGACGACGTGCGCATCGAGCCGCTGCGCCAGGAGCAGCTCAAGGAGCGCCTCGGCGACCGCTTCCGCGAGCTTGACGTGCCGCTGCGGGTCGAGTGGGACGACGGCCGGCGCGAGACCGTGCTGTTCGTGATCGAGGAGGAGACCGAGCCGCGGCGGTTCTCGCCGCACCGGCTGGCGCACTATTGCCTGGACCTGGCGCAGATGTTCGAGACGGACCGCGTGGTGCCGGTGGCGGTCTTCCTGCGCGGCATGGCGACGGCGGGCGACGGGGCCGCGCCGCTGGTGCTGGGCACGGAGCGGCGCCCCTGCCTGACGTTCCGCCACCTCGCGTTCCGGCTGGCCCAGACGCCCTACGAGGACTGGCGTGACAGCGGCAACGTGGCGGCACTCGTCAACCTGCCGAACATGCGGGTGCCGGCGGAGCGCCGGGTGGACGCCTACGCCGCCGCGGTGCGGGGCCTCGCGGCGCTGGAAACGGACCCCGACAGGAGGGCAAAATACATGGAGTTCATCGACGCCTACGCCGACCTCGACGAGGACGAGTACCGGCGCTACGAACGCGACCACGCGGAGGAGAGCAAGGCCATGGCAGGAGCCATCCAGAGAGCCCGCGACGAAGGCCGGCAGGAGGGCCGGCAGGAAGGCCGGCAGGAAGGCCGGCAGGAGGGTAGGCAGGAAGGAACGCGGATCGTTCTGGAGCGGCAGCTGCAGCATCGATTCGGCCTCCTGTCTCCCCGGGTTGCCGACCGGCTGCGCCGGGCATCCGCCGGCGATCTCGAGAGCTGGGCCAACCAGGTCCTCGACGCCAACACAATCGACGAGGTGTTCCGGCCAGGCCGCTAGCGCGCCGCCCGAACCGGCCGCCCCAGCGGCCGCCCGACGCTCCTCGGAGGGAGGGCGTCTCGCCCTCCCAACGCGCCGCCAAGGCGCGATCCGCGCTGCCCACCTCTTTCCGAGCGATTCGCGCGCCTGTCGGCGCGTGCGAGGGCGGGACGCCCCTCGCCCCAAGGGCCTCGACTTCGATTCAGATTGTCACAGAGCCAACGCATTAAACGGCTTGTTCCGCGCGAGTTTCCACCTCCGCCATGGACGGCGAGTCGCTGACGCGGAAGGAACATCGATGGAGGGTAGGGGAAAGGGCGTTCGCTGCGCCTCGGGACGAGGCATCCGCAGGGGCGACCCTTGTGGTCGCCCGTCGCGCCAGGCCGAGGCCGTTCGTTGCATTCAAGACGGGCGGGGACAAGCCCAGGGACAAGCCCCGCCCCTACGAGCCCCTACGGGGGCACCGGTTGCCCGTTCGGGCAATCTCCCACGGCCGAGGGACGCCCGGGCGTTGGAAACGGCCTCGACAGGAGGGCAAAATACATGGAGTTCATCGACGCCTACGCCGGTCTCGACGAGGACGAGTACCGGCGCTACGAACGCGACCACGCGGAGGAGAGCAAGGCCATGGCAGGAGCCATCCAGAGAGCCCGCGACGAGGGCCGGCAGGAAGGCCGGCAGGAGGGTAGGCAGGAAGGAACGCGGATCGTTCTGGAGCGGCAGCTGCAGCATCGATTCGGCCTCCTGTCTCCCCGGGTTGCCGACCGGCTGCGCCGGGCATCCGCCGGCGATCTCGAGAGCTGGGCCAACCAGGTCCTCGACGCCAACACAATCGACGAGGTGTTCCGGCCAGGCCGCTAGCGCGCCACCCGAACCCTCGGAAAGCCCAGCCGGCCGCACCTCCGGCGTTCCCACCCACACAGGCCGAGGCATCCGCAGCGGCAATCGGGCAGACCAAGTTCGACGCCCTATCCGTCGTAGCGCTACCGGGCCGCCGACCGCAAACTCACTGAGCGCAAGCTGACAAGAGCACACGTTCACGCATGGCTTGCGACCCGCAAAAGCCCACGTCCAATGGGCACAGCCATCGAAGCGGGCGACCTCCGCTACGACGCACCGAGCGCGGGCACCTTTGTTCAATGGTTACGGACCTTGTTCGAGTTCTGACGGGATCTCGAGGAAGCCGGGGTTCGTGCAGGCTCTCGATCTGCTCGTGCTTGGCGCTCGGCTGGATAGCGAAGTCGAACTGCGCCAGCGTCTTCATCGCCGGCAGCCGCGAGAAGCGCATCGCCGCCCGCAGGCGGTGGTTGCTGACCAGCACGATCTAGGCGCTGAGCGGCTGCTCTCTATGACCTAGACGAACGTGGGGTTCGCGGGCAGGTTGTTGGGCCGATAGTTGCTTGCGGGGTGGTTCATCCGTTTCTGGACGCTGGCGTGAATCTTGGCGCCTTCCGGGATCGTGCGCCGCTTCTCGCCTCTCATTCGCCAGAAGCCGGTGTAGGACTCGTGCGCCTTGTCGTGCGGATCGCCTTGGTAGCTTGCGAGTTCGGTCGCGTCCAGCGCCAGGCCGCAGCGTTGGGCGTTCTTGAGCATCCAGTGCAGGGCGATGTTCGACAGGCCGCGTTCGTCGTACCAGCCGCCAACGTCGGAGTGAACGCCGGCGAACCAGACCTGCTCCACGGTCTAGCCGGGGTGCAACGCCGTCTCGTCCCAGAGTGATGGCGGGAAATCCCTGCGCCGCTCGTCGATCGCGAGGGCGTGGTAGCCGTTGGCGACTTCGGCATTGAGGGTTGCGTCGTGAAAGCGCTTGCCGGCGTTCATGACGAGGGACTCGACGGTGTCCCAGACGCCGACGAAATGCACGGAGCAGTCTCGTCCGAAGGCCTTGCGGAATTCTGCGGCAAGCGCGTCGTTGCCTTCGGTGTTGTACGCCTTGGCCGCGTACTCGACCAGATTGCCAGCATCGCGCCGAAGCAGGCCGCATTTGTGGATCATTCCCGCCACCGAGCGCGCGGTGAAGGCGCCGCGGCTAAAGCCGAAGAGGAAGACCTTGTCGCCGGGCTGGTAGCAGGCCATCAGATAGCGATAGGCGTCTTCGACGTTCTTCTGCAAGCCGTGGCCTGTTGCCTGGTCGCCCTTCGCTCTGAGCTTGCCGTCTTCCTCGTAGTCCCACCCGCCGGTGCCTACGCCAGGGTCGTAGTAGGCAACCTGTGCATCGTCCTTCCGGGCGAGCATGTAGGTGAGCACCACGTTGGTGTTGTTGCGGCCGAACTCGTTGCCGGTGCCGTCGCAGCAGATGACGATGTTCTTCACGGGGCCTCGCGTTCTTGGTTGTTTGGATGGGAGCAAGATACCCCGGCGGGGGCGGTGCAAAGTTGTGTAGAGGTTGCAGAGCGCCGCCCGCGCCAACTGGGCCGCCTACGCCAACTGGGAAGGCGCTTGGCGCGGGCTGGGGCAGCCCGCCTAAGTCAGCCTTGCGGTTCTCGCGCTTGGAGATGCGCTTGAGTTCAGCCTCGCGCGTTCCGGCCCTCGGAAATGCGATCCAGCAACTCGTCGCTCGTGTCGCAGACGATGATCCAGCGCGCCACCTCTGCGAGGCGCTCGGCGGCGTCGGTGCCGGCGAGCGATTCGGCCAGACGGTCGGCCGTCGGCGCGTCGAACTTCAGCTCCGCCTGGTCGCGCAGACGTGCTCGCTCGCTCGCAAGGCTCTCCGCGCGGGCCTCCGCGCGGATTTGGCTGCTCCACAGACGCAGCTTGCCTTCGAAGTGGCGTTCTTGTTCCGCTGGTTGCAGTTGCTCCACCGCTTCCATGTCCTCGTCTCCCAAGTCTAGACCCGACACCTGCCGAATCCACGCGAATGCTGCCTTGCGCAGCCCCGCAGGTTCGTCGCGGAGCAGTTCCAGAAGCGCCCGCGCTCGCCGCGCCGTTGCCTCGCCGCGGCGCGGATGGGTCAGCCCCGCGAGCAGCGACATCACGTTGTCGTCGTCGAAATCGTCCGGGCGCAGCGCTACGATGTCAAGCGTCAGGTAGCCCTCTCCCGACAGCAAGGCGCGTCCTGCAGGCGCCGGCTCCGGTGCGAACGGTCGAGGCATGCCCGGAAGCGATGGCACAGATGCTCCACTCGCGACGGCACCGGCCATGTCTCCGCCCCGGTGTACACCACCACCGGCAGCACCGGAGCAAGCCGCTCGGTGGAGGCAAGCCGGCGACGCTTGAGGCGTTCGAGATGCTGGCCGTCTACATACGCCCGGGTTCTGAGCGGCATTGGTTAGTTCGGCTCGGTCTGGAACTCCCAAGGCATCACCAACTCCTGCCACGGCTAGCGATCCGCCTCCGCAATCCCCGCGAACGGCGCGTGCCAGACGATGTCGCTCGCCTGGCCCACCATGGCTCCGCCCGTGCCGGGCAGCATGGTCTGCTCGTTTCGGCGCTCGAGGCGCGAGAGGTCGAGCCCGTCCACCAGTTCGGTCAAGCCGTGGAGGCTGGCCGCAAACCAATGCAGCAACCCCCGCACGATGGCCGGATAGCCGAAAATGTCCTTGAAGGCTTGGTCGTTCGTCATGCCTCAGAACGCTAGCCCAAAGACAATAAATACTCAATAACTACAATGCCTTACAAGGACTGTGCGATGTTGTCGCGGCACCGTGAGAGATCACCTGCAGCGTGTGTGGAGATGGCGCACGCAAACCTTGGCGACAGGCTGTCAGCCGCGCATAGCAGTGGGGTTTGGTGCCGCCACAAGGAATCGAACCCTGGACCGTCTCATTACAAATGAGCTGCTCTACCGGCTGAGCTATGGCGGCAACTTTGGGTAGGTGTGGGAAGGATGATAGGCAAAACGGGGCCGGCGTGCATCGATTCGCGGCCCGGAGGCGTTCATGGCAGGGCGAGGGCGAGGCCGTCGAGCACGAGGTTGGGCTTGATGCGCGTTGGGGAGGCGAGGCGGGAGTGGAGCAGGTGGGCGTCGCCGCCGCAGAGGAAGGTGGTGATGCCGGATGGGGATGCGGCCCTGAACCGCGCGAGCACCGCGTCCAGGAAGCCGACGGGCATGGCGAGGGTGCCGCCGGCGATGGCGGCGTCTGTGGACCTTCCTGGCAGGGGAAACGCGTCGTCCTCCTGTTCGGCAAGCAGTTGGGGCAGCGCGAGGTCGCGTGTCTCCCCCGCCAGCGAACGGCGCATCAGGCCGATGCCAGGAACTATGTAGCCGCCTTGGTGCTGGCCTCGGTCATCCACTAGGTCCACAGTGATTGCGGTGCCGGCGTCCACGACGGCGACGGCGCCGTGCACGCAATGCCAAGCGGCCACCAGGGCAAGCCAGCGATCGATGCCTAGGCGTTTCGGGTCTTCGTAGCAGCAGACGACGCCGGCCAGCTCGCGGCTGACCTCAGCGAACTCGGGGGCGATGCCGAAGCGGGCCTCGACCGCGGCGCGCGTGCGATCTCGCACGCCGGCAACGGCGGATATCCGCACCCGATCCGGGGGTTCTACTGCGTCCGCGAGCGTCGGAATGCGGGGCGACTTCAAGCTGCCGGATGCGGTGGCCAGGCGCCACTTGGTGCGGGAGTTGCCGATATCGAGGTCGAGGCAGCGAGTGGTCATGGTGCCACTTCGCCACCCGGCGGACGCACCGACACTTCGCCACCGGTGAATTCGCGCCGGCCGCTCGCGGTGTCGAGCGCGAGTGCACCGGATGGAAGCACGGAGGCGATGCCGCTGACTCGCTCGGTGGGGGTGGTGACGGTGACGGTCTCGCCTTCGTGTCGGTGGGCATTGCGCCAGCGGGCATGCATGGCCGGGAAACTCGATGCCGCGAAGGCGTGGGATTCGGCCAGCACATGGTCGAGAACTCGCGCCAGGAGTTGGTTGCGGGAGATGCCGGGGACGGCTTCGGCCACGTCTGCAATGGGCTGTTCGACTTGGGAGGCGATCGCGCTCGCGCAGCCGACGTTGATGCCGATGCCGATGACCACCTCGACGACGGGCGACAGTCGCACGAGCTCAACGAGGATGCCGGCGACCTTGCGGCCGTCGAGCAGCACGTCGTTCGGCCACTTCAGTTGCACGCCGGGGGCGCCGATGTCGGCCAAGGCGTCGTGAACGCCAAGGCCCACCGCCAGCCCCAACGCGCCCACCTGGGCCGGCGGGCGGTCAATCGCCACGCCCAGGGACACCGCGAGGTTGCGGCCGAACGGGCTCAGCCATTCGCGGCCGCGACGGCCTCTTCCTGCGGTTTGTACTTCCGCGGTCAGCACGGCGCCATCCACGGACCCGGTTTCGGCGCGGCGCGCGAGCTCGGCGTTGGTGCTGGGGATTGTGGTGACCACCTCGAGCGCTGCAAGCCAATCTTGGGTGGCTGGGGCGAGTGTGCTTTGGATGGTGGTGGCGTTAAGAAACTCCACCTCGTCTGGCACCTGAGCGTTGTCGCCCACGACGGATATGGCGGCTTGCTCAAGGGCGGTGCGGTCGTCGACTGACAGGCGACCGATATTCGCCCGCCTTTGCAGACGAAGCAGCTCAAAGGCGTCGGACAAGGATTGCGGACTCGACATTTTTGCTGTGGACGCGTGGATTCGCGAGGAGGGCGGGGAGGATCGTAGCAGGAAGCCCCTGTGGCACGCGGGCCCTTTGGGGGCGAGGGCATCTTGCCCTCGCAACGCGCCGCAAGGCGCGTCATGGGCGAATGCCTGTGCACCGACCCGCGCGCCTTCGGCACGCCTGGAGGGCGGGACGCCCTCCGTCCAAAGCGGCACCGGAGTCCAGTCGAACACGATCGCCGGCGGGTCGAGGGGCCGTAGGGGACGGGCTTGTCCCGTCCCGTGTCGAATTCGTCGAAGCGTCCAGCACGGGACGGGATAAGCCCGTTCCCTACGACAAAGGAACCGACACCGCCGCGTCCGCACGGGGCCCTTGGAGCGCGGGCAGGGCGCACTCGCTCCAAAAGGCCTCGCTTCGAGGGGGCGGTTTGGACTTGGTGCAAAGAAAAAGGCCCGACGCGCGGTTTTGCGCGTCGGGCCTTGAGGTGAAGCCTGACAACGACCTACTCTCACATGGGGAAACCCCACACTACCATCGGCGCAGAGCCGTTTCACTACTGAGTTCGGGATGGGATCAGGTGGTACCGACTCGCTATGATCGTCAGGCAAACCGTGACCGCCCCGCGCTGGTGCGCCGGACGGCTCGCAAGTTGATGAAGCTAAACTGTGCGCCGGGTTGTACCAGCAAAGAACGCGACCAACCGTGGCCCGAACTCGTTCGGACTCGGTTATATGGTCAAGCCGCACGGGCAATTAGTACGGGTTAGCTCAACGCCTCACAACGCTTACACATCCCGCCTATCAACCTCGTAGTCTACGAGGGCCCTTCAGAAATCTCGAAGATTTGGTGAGATCTCATCTCAAGGGGGGCTTCCCGCTTAGATGCTTTCAGCGGTTATCCCTTCCGAACATAGCTACCCGGCGGTGCCACTGGCGTGACAACCGGAACACCAGAGGTTCGTCCACTCCGGTCCTCTCGTACTGGGAGCAGCTCCTTTCAAATCTCAAACGCCCACGGCAGATAGGGACCGAACTGTCTCACGACGTTCTAAACCCAGCTCGCGTACCACTTTAAATGGCGAACAGCCATACCCTTGGGACCGGCTCCGGCCCCAGGATGTGATGAGCCGACATCGAGGTGCCAAACACCGCCGTCGATGTGAACTCTTGGGCGGTATCAGCCTGTTATCCCCGGAGTACCTTTTGTCCGTTGAGCCATGGCCCTTCCATTCAGAACCACAGGATCACTAAGACCGTCTTTCGACCCTGCTCGACCCGTCGGTCTCGCAGTCAAGCGCACTTCTGCCTTTGCACGCAACGCATGATTTCCGACCATGCTGAGTGCACCTTCGTGCTCCTCCGTTACTCTTTGGGAGGAGACCGCCCCAGTCAAACTACCCACCACACACTGTCCTCGACCCAGCTAATGGGCCCAAGTTAGAACCCCAACATGGCCAGGGTGGTATTTCAAGGACGACTCCACGAAAGCTAGCGCTTCCGCTTCGAAGTCTCCCACCTATCCTACACAAACCAAGTCAAAGTCCAGTGTGAAGCTGTAGTAAAGGTTCACGGGGTCTTTCCGTCTAGCCGCGGGTACACGGCATCTTCACCGCGATTTCAATTTCACTGAGTCCCGGGTGGAGACAGTGTGGCCATCGTTACGCCATTCGTGCAGGTCGGAACTTCGCGTTTCCCCCAGCTTTCACTGGGGCGCAGACTATACCTTCAACTTGTCAAGCTCTCTTAGGAGATCGCCTTTGCTGTGCCTTCGCACGCCCGACGGATTCATCTGATACGCCATCTCGATGATGGCGCGCAGCACGTCCCGCCGAAGGTGCTCATTGGCATGAGCCTTGCGGCAGATGTCAGCAAAGATCGAGCAGTCCTTCCTCTTCGCTCCCACCAGCGGATATCGCTCGAAATGCGGCACGATTCGCCTTGTCAGATCCGGGATCGAACGGGACTCAAACTTATAAGTCCGATCCGACCTCGAATACCGAATCGCGCCGCACCCGAAAAACGCGCGGACCTGCTTGAGCAGCTCCAGATCGCGCTGGTTCAGGGAGATGGAAAACGACGGCCGGGTCTCAATGCCCACCTTCAGCTTCTTGCGGAAACTGAAGGAGACGCCGAAACAGCCTTCGCCTTCCACGAGCCCAGTGACGAACCAAGGGTTCAATCCTGGACCCGATCCTGGATGAGATTCGATCTCCATAAGAACTTCCTTCCTTTCGCTCGTTCGTTGTCGAAAGGGACGAGTGACCGGCGTATTGCGCAAGGCTCTCCGCTTGTTGCCAAGCTTTGAATGCGCTCGCGCCTCTCCTTTCGGATCAGTCGTTACGGGGTCAATGCCGAGGCTTTCCATCCGCGCCGCCCAAGAGGGGCGGGCAGGATTGGGTGCATTCGACACGACTTCCCTCGGGGTTGCCCTTTGCCTTGCGGCAGGAGGGTTTCTCCGATATGAGCCGGTTTTGCAACGCGCCTTCGCAGGCGCGTGGGGCAATGTAGTTTACCCGACAAGGAATTTCGCTACCTTAGGACCGTTATAGTTACGGCCGCCGTTTACCAGGGCTTCGATCACAAGCTTCGGCCCGAGGGCCTAACCTGATCAATTAACCTTCCAGTACTGGGCAGGCGTCACACCCTATACGTCCTCTTGCGAGTTTGCAGAGTGCTGTGTTTTTAGTAAACAGTCGCAGCCACCTGGCATCTTCGACCGCCGGCCGCTCCGGGAGCAAGTCCCTTCACCGCCAGCGGCGCACCTTCTTCCGAAGTTACGGTGCCATTTTGCCTAGTTCCTTCACCCGAGTTCTCTCAAGCGCCTTGGTATTCTCTACCCGACCACCTGTGTCGGTTTGGGGTACGGTCAATTGTCTGCCTGAAGCTTAGAGGTTTTTCTTGGAAGCGTGGCATCAACCACTTCCGGGTCACAAAGGACCCGTTCGTCGTCACGTCTCAGCCTTGCGGTTCCGGATTTGCCTAGAACCGCGGCCTACGCGCTTTCACCTGGACAACCATCGCCAGGCCAGTCTAGCCTTCTCCGTCACCCCATCGCAGCAAACATTGGTGCTGGAATGTTAACCAGCTTCCCATCGACTACGCCTTTCGGCCTCGCCTTAGGGGCCGACTTACCCTGCGCCGATGAACGTTGCGCAGGAACCCTTGGTCTTTCGGCGAGGGGGATTTTCACCCCCTTTATCGTTACTCATGTCAGCATTCGCACTTCTGATACCTCCAGCGGCCCTCGCGGGTCCGCCTTCGCCGGCTTACAGAACGCTCCTCTACCGCCCGGCTTGCGCCGGGCCCGCAGCTTCGGTACATGGTTTGAGCCCCGTTACATCTTCCGCGCAGGCCGACTCGACCAGTGAGCTATTACGCTTTCTTTAAAGGGTGGCTGCTTCTAAGCCAACCTCCTGGTTGTCTGTGCCTTCCCACATCGTTTCCCACTTAACCATGATTTAGGGACCTTAGCTGGCGGTCCGGGTTGTTTCCCTTTCGACGACGGACGTTAGCACCCGCCGTCTGTCTCCCTCGCTAGCACTCGTTGGTATTCGGAGTTTGCATGGGGTTGGTAAGTCGAGGTGACCCCCTAGCCCAAACAGTGCTCTACCCCCAACGGTGACACGAGAGGCGCTACCTAAATAGCTTTCGAGGAGAACCAGCTATCTCCGGGCTTGATTAGCCTTTCACTCCGAGCCACAGGTCATCCCCCCATTTTTCAACATAGGTGGGTTCGGGCCTCCAGTCAGTGTTACCTGACCTTCACCCTGCCCATGGCTAGATCGCCCGGTTTCGGGTCTACTCACACAGACTCATCGCCCTATTAAGACTCGGTTTCCCTACGGCTCCCCTAAACGGTTAACCTTGCCGGTGTGAGTAAGTCGCTGACCCATTATACAAAAGGTACGCAGTCACCCCTCGACAAAGCGATGTCCGCAAGCGGACGTGCTCGATCGGTGAGGCTCCCACTGCTTGTACGCATCCGGTTTCAGGATCTATTTCACTCCCCTCACAGGGGTTCTTTTCGCCTTTCCCTCACGGTACTGGTTCACTATCGGTCAGCTGAGAGTATTTAGCCTTGGAGGATGGTCCCCCCATGTTCAGACAGGGTTACACGTGTCCCGCCCTACTCAATTTCACGTCGCGACGGCTTTCGCGTACGGGGCTATCACCCGCTATGGCGCCACTTTCCAGAGGCTTCTGCTAGCCATTCGCGTCGCTTATGGGCTGTTCCCGTTTCGCTCATCGCTACTAGGGGAATCTCGGTTGATTTCTTTTCCTCCGGGTACTTAGATATTTCAGTTCCCCGGGTTCGCCTCGTACACCTATGAATTCAGTGTACGATAGCCAACAAGTTGGCTGGGTTTCCCCATTCGGACATCCCCGGATCAAAGTCTGTTTGCCGACTCCCCGAGGCTTATCGCAGGCTACGACGTCCTTCATCGCCTTCAGCTGCCAAGGCATTCACCAGATGCGCTTGTTCACTTGACCATATAACCCAGCCCGTCGGGTGGGCCACATGGAACGTTTTTCGCCGGTACTTCTTACCCGTGGTCGCCGTCCGCGTTTGCCAGGCCTCCTCCCCAAAGGGGAGCGGCAAGGCGGATGCGGTCGACGCCACTCGCGACGATGCCCTTGCCACCGCGGCCGGAGGCAAAGCGTTTCGTCGCAAAGACGCACAGTTTCACCGACGTCAACGACTGTATTCAGCGTGCCGAGAAAGCATGCTGGAAGGATATTGCGATCCCTCGCCGAAGCGTCGGTTGGGTGTGTGTCGCGCCTGTTCAGCCTGCCCCGAGGGGCACTCGAACTGGCCGACACACGGCTTCATCAATTGCGAAATTTTGAAACAGCGAGGAGGGAGACCCGCTAATGGGCTGCCCTCGCTTGGCCCGCTCGCGCGAAGGTGCGCGCTCGGGCTCGAATTTCATTCGTTGTCTTTCTGTCAGCGCTCGTGCGACCGAGGGAATCCCGGCTCCGGAATCTTGATGGTGGAGCCGAGGAGGATCGAACTCCTGACCCCCTGCGTGCAAGGCAGGTGCTCTCCCAGCTGAGCTACGGCCCCAGGGCACCCGGCGACAAGCGTCGCCACAGGACCCGCGCCAAACGGCGCACAGGGAAGGCAACGACGCCTTCCCGCAGGTGCGTGGGATGCTTCGTGGGTGAAACTTGGTGGGTCTGGGTGGACTTGAACCACCGGCCTCACCCTTATCAGGGGTGTGCTCTAACCAACTGAGCTACAGACCCAGATGCGGTCCGAGGCGGACCGTGAGCGCTTGAAAAGGTGCAAGACAAACCATTCGTGTGGGCAACCCCTCCCTTGTGCGAAGTCTTGCCAAAGACCTCAAGAGGGGGTTCGGAAGGCTACGGGTTGCCCCGTTTCTTCCGGCTCCATCGAGCTTCGAGCTGGATCGAGTCGCGGCAGGCTGCATGATTCGGATTCGGGGTCTCATCCCCAAGGGGACTACTCCCACGAATTCACGCAGCCACCGCGTTCGATCTTCAAGGTTAAGGAGGTGATCCAGCCGCAGGTTCCCCTACGGCTACCTTGTTACGACTTCATCCCAGTCATGAACCACACCGTGGTAACCGTCCTCCCGAAGGTTAGACTAGCTACTTCTGGTGCAACCCACTCCCATGATGTGACGGGCGGTGTGTACAACGCCCGGGAACGTATTCACCGCGACGTTCTGATTCGCGATTACTAGCGATTCCGACTTCAAGGAGTCGAGTTGCAGACTCCTATCCGGACTACGAGAGGTTTTTTGGGATTCGCTCACCTTCGCAGGTTTGCTGCCCTTTGTGCCCCCCATTGTAGCACGTTTGTAGCCCACCCCGTAAGGGCCATGATGACTTGACCTCGTCCCCGCCTTCCTCCGGTTTGTCACCGGCAGTCTCCTTAGAGTTCCCGGCATGACCCGCTGGCAAATAAGGATAAGGGTTGCGCTCGTTACGGGACTTAACCCAACATCTCACGACACGAGCTGACGACAGCCATGCAGCACCTGTCACACGGTTCCCGAAGGCACCAATCCATCTCTGGAAAGTTCCGTGGATGTCAAGGGGTGGTAAGGTTCTTCGCGTTGCGACGAATTAAACAACATGCTCCACCGCTTGTGCGGGCACCCGTCAATTCACTTGAGTTTTAACCTTGCGGCCGTACTCCCCAGGCGGAGAACTTATCGCGTTAGCTGCGCCACTAAACCCTCAAGGGGCCAAACGGCTAGTTCTCATCGTTTACGGCGTGGACTACCAGGGTATCTAATCCTGTTTGCTCCCCACGCTTTCGCACCTCAGCGTCAGTTTCAGTCCAGGAGGCCGCCTTCGCCACTGGTGTTCCTTCCCATATCTACGCATTTCACCGCTACACGGAAAATTCCACCTCCCTCTACTGAACTCGAGTTCGCCAGTTTGAAATGCGATTCCTAGGTTGAGCCCAGGGATTTCACACCTCACTTAACAAACCGCCTACGCGCGCTTTACGCCCAGTAATTCCGATTAACGTTCGCACCCTCCGTATTACCGCGGCTGCTGGCACGGAGTTAGCCGGTGCTTCTTCTGTGGTTAACGTCAAGCCCGCGCAGTATTAGTGCGCGGGATTTCTTCACCACTGAAAGTGCTTTACAACCCTAAGGCCTTCTTCACACACGCGGCATGGCTGCATCAGGCTTTCGCCCATTGTGCAAGATTCCCTACTGCTGCCTCCCGTAGAAGTCTGGGCCGTGTCTCAGTCCCAGTGTGGCTGATCGTCCTCTCAGACCAGCTATGGATCGTCGCCTTGGTAGGCCATTACCCCACCAACTAGCTAATCCAACGTAGGCTCCTCCGACAGCGCGAGGTTCCGAAGAGTCCCCCGCTTTCATCCGAAGATCGTATGCGGTATTAGCTCGAGTTTCCTCGAGTTGTCCCCCACTACCGGGTAGATTCCTACGCCTTACTCACCCGTCCGCCACTTTACTCGGCCCCGAAGGGCCTTTCTCGTTCGACTTGCATGTATGAGGCCTGCCGCCAACGTTCAATCTGAGCCATGATCAAACTCTTCAGTTCACAAAGTGCCGGCCGCGCTCCCCCGACCCGGCAAGGTCGGCGATGCGTGGCCAAAGTGTTTGCTCAAGGCTCGGTGTTAACGAGCGCCCACACGAATGGCTTGTTCTTACAACTGACAAACAACGGGGCTCGACGTTTCACCGAGCCAAGGGCTACGCATCATACGCCCGACGATCTTTCTGTCAACGAGAAATTTCACTTTTTTTCGTCCCCTCGCGCCGGGCTTCCGACGGCATCGTCAATGCTCCTGCAAGACCATGATATGCCAGCGTTTTTTGCCACGGCGCAGGAGATGCTGGCGACCGTGGAGGGCGTCTTCCGCGGTCAGCCGCAGGGCCGCGTCCGCCACCGGCAAGCCGTTCAGGTGAACGGCGCCGGCGGCAACCATGCGTCGCGCCTCCCCGTTCGAGCGGGTGAGGCCGGCGGATGTGAGCGCGTCGAGGAGTCCGGTGCCGTCCGCCACCGAGGTGCGCTCCATGCCGTCGAGTTCGAGTTGCCCGAGGTCGTCTTCCGTCAGCGTTCGAACGTCGCCGCCGAACAATGCCTTGGCGATTCGCTCAGCAGATTGGAGGGCTACATCGCCATGCACCAGGCGGGTGACCTCGGCGGCCAGCACCCGCTGCCCTTGGCGGCGTTCCGGGTGTGCCCGCACTTCGGCCGCCACCTCGTCGATCTCGCTCGTCGGCAGCACGGTGAAGTAGCCGAGAAACGGCACCACGTCCGCGTCCGCGCAGTTGAGCCAGAACTGATGGAAGGCGTAGGGCGAGGTGTGTTCGGCATCGAGCCACACGGCGCCGCCCGCGCTCTTGCCAAACTTGACGCCGTCGGCGCGGGTGACGAGCGGTGAGGTCATGCCGTAGAGGCGCCGGCCATGCAGGCGGCGGCCGAGATCGATGCCGCTGGCAATGTTGCCCCACTGGTCGTTGCCGGCCACCTGCAAGGTGCAGTCGTGGCGCCGGGCGAGCTCGGCAAAGTCGAACGCCTGCAGCAGCATGTAGCTGAATTCCGTGAAGGAAATGCCGGCACCTTCGCGGTCGATGCGGGCCCGCACCGCATCCCGCGCAAGCATGGCGTTCACGGAGAAATGCTTGCCCACGTCGCGCAGAAAGCCGATGGCATCCTGCTCGCGCATCCAGTCGAGGTTGTTCACGACGAGGCCGGCGTCGCCGCCCAAGTCGATGAAGCGCGACACCTGGCGGCGGATGTTCTCAGTCCACCCCGCCACCGTGTCGTCGTCGTGGAGCAAGCGTTCCTCGTCGCGCCCCGAAGGGTCGCCAATCAGCCCCGTGGCGCCGCCCACCAGGGCGATGGGCCGGTGCCCCGCAAGCTGGTAGCGCCGGAGCACCATGAGCGGCACCAGATTCCCTACCTGCAAACTCGGCGCGCTCGGATCAAAGCCGCAATACAGCGTCCGCCTGCCCTCCGCGAGGTGGCGATCAAGCCCATCACGATCCGAAACCTGCGCAACAAGGCCCCGCGCCTCGAGCGCACCAAGCAACGAGCTCATCGTCCCGCCATCGGCAAACAGAAGGGCGCGAATGGTACGCCTTTTCCCTTAAGGCACGAACAACGGGCCTACTCCTTGACCAGCGCCGCCGTCATGGCCGTCCTGCTGCCGATCTCCGGTCTCCTCCCGATGGGGGCGGTGTTCGGTTCGACGCTGGAGAGGGCCTTCCCGAGCGTCAACGACGGCGTGCTCACCGGATTGGTGAACGCCGCCTGCCGGAACGGCGGGCAGCCGCCTTGGGCAGGTCGATTGCGGGAGGTCCGCACGGCCGCGGCGTCGCCGCATCGGCCGCGCCCCGCCGCGGTCGGGAGCGGACGCGGTACGTTGAGTTCTGATGGGCGACCCGGCACCCGCCAGGGTGTCCGCCGGTGCGACGGAACCAGCCGTGTGGGTCCCCGCTCGACCGGATGGCGGGTTGCGTGCCGACGTTGCGCTCGATCCGGGGATCTGGTGCCTGCAGACGTACTCCCACGTCGAGGCTGCTCTGGTAGGCGTTCATGTCTTGCAGGCGGGAAGCTCGCCATCGGCGACGACCGACCTGGCGCATCGTGCAACGCACTTGGAGACCGCAGCGCTGGAGCAACGGGTGCCTGGGAGCATCGGCGGTCCGGACGACGTCCAGTACTTCAGGATCACTCCCCATGAACAGGGTTGGCTGCACGTCAGTTCGGAGGGCGGTGCGCATGTAACGGGACGATTGGCGGCGTTCGTGACCGGGCCGGAGTCGGGGATCGGCTCGTGGCGCGTTCTTTCGCGCAGCACGAGTGTGGGGCCGGGAAAGGACGGCTTCATGCTCTCGGCGCCTGTCGTGTCGGGTCGACCCTACTTCCTGGCCGTGCTCGGCGAGGGAACGGCCGCCGCGGGGGCGTATGAGCTGATTGTGGCGCTGGAACAGGGCCGTCCTCGCGGCGAGTCACCCGAGACGGCGGTCCCGCTTGAAATCGGGTCGATGACGCGCGAGTGGATGGGTACCCTCGATGAGGAACGGTTCTTCCGCATCGCGGCGGATTCCGCCACGCACGTGCGCGTACGGCCGCATTCGGGCGACGCGGAGGGACGGTACGGCTTGCGCCTGACTGAGTGGCGCGACAGGCCGGCCGAGGACGACAGCGACCTGGCAGGGCCGGGAAGTCCAGCACTCGTCGTCGGCGTTCCGAGCGACGCGGCGATCCAGCCCGCCGGCGACTCGGACTACTTTGCGTTGCGCGTTGCCGAAGCGGGCGACTACGTCGTTTCGACCGTCGGCGACGAGGTGGACACGGTCGGCGCGCTGTTCGCCTACGGCGCTTCAGAGACACTGTTCTCGGACGACGACAGCGGCGGCGGCGCGAATTTCGCGATCCACAGGCATATCGAGCAGGGGGACTACGTCGTCAGGGTTGGCGCGCTCCACCGCAAAACGGGGACATATGCCGTTCAGGCTCAGCGCTTCGAGGACGACCATGCGGCTTCCAGGGAGCGCGCGACGCCCATTGCACCCGGCGAGTCGGTGAAAGGCAGGATCGACGCAGCGCACGACGTGGACTACTTCAAGATCCGGCCGCCCGCGACCGCAGCCGAAGGCTCGCACCTGGTGGCATACACGGAAGGAGGGGTGGACACGGCAGGCGCGTTGGCGGGCGACGACGGCAAAACGCTGGCGGCGAGCGACGATGAAGGCGAAGGCTTGAACTTCCGCCTCGAGTGGACATCAGGCGCGTCCGCCGCCTTCCTGAGGATTGAAGGGGCCGGCGGCGATGAGGGACCGTACACGCTGGTCGTGGAGTCCCCGCACGACTGATCGGACGGGAAGCGCGCCTACGTGCGGCTCGGCCTGGCCAGCGAGCTGCATGCCGGCCTGTGTCCGCGGGGCTGTCCGGCGGGCGCGCCGCCGAGCAACGATGTCGTGGTCCGGGAGATCTACGTGCTCAGTTCGAACGCCATAGATCCATCGTGTGCCGATGGGCCACCACCCTTGGTCGATCATCGTCAACGACTGTAATCCGTCTTCACCAGCGAGCGACCTGGCCGACCGCTTGGCAAGGACACCGGCGCTACCTACCACCACGTCCGGACACCCCAAAATATCCAACAAGCGCTCTGGCGTGCACGCTCGACCCCGACCAAGTGGTTGGATTCGGTCTGCCTCGGACAAGCCCGTCCCCTACGAGGCCCTTGCCCCGCAACAGCGAAGGCGGGAGAAGCCTGCTTTCCGCGCGTCGGCGCCCCGCGCGTCCCTGGCGGGCTGGGCAACTCCGATGCCAAGCGTTGGGCACTTGGGAATCTGGTACAGTCCGGCGTTCGCGCAAGGGGTGAGGCACCTTTTGGCACTGGCGCTCGAGATCTTGGATCGGGACGGAAATCCAGAGTGGCGCATCATTGTGCCGGTCGTTCCCGCCGTGGTCGGGCTTGCCTTCGCACTCGTCGTGGTTCTTGCGTTTGCTGGCTCTCCCGCCGTATCGATGACGAGTGAAGCGCCGCCGGCCGAGCTGGTCGCGATGGTCGAACCCGCGGCGCCGGAAGCTGAGGTGGCCTTGGTCGTTGAGGCGGCTGCCCCCATTCCGCCACCCACCGGCCGGCGCATCGAGGCATCGTTGCGCTCCGGCGAGAGCCTCTCGCTCCTGTTCCAGCGCGAGCGGCTGAGCGCGGCCGATCTCGATGGCATCGTCAGGAGCGGACCGATCGCCAAGCGCCTGCGCAGCATCCGGCCGGGCGAGGAAATCACGATCGACGTGAGTGACGACAACGACGTCACCCGGCTCGCCTGGCAGGTGGATGTTTGGGAGACGGTGGAGTTCGCCCGCGTCGGCGACGACTACGAAGGCCGCGAGGTGATGCGGCCGCCCGATTCGAAGCGTGGCATCTACAACGCAACGATCACCAACAACCTCTTTGTTGCCGCCACCCGCGCGGGGCTAGAGGACGAGGTGGCGATGCGGCTCGCGGAGGTGTTCCGCTGGGACGTGGACTTCATCACCCAGGTGCGCCCCGGCGATGCCTTCCGGGTGCTCATCGAAGAGCATTGGCTGGAGGGTGAGCTTCAGGAATTCGGCCGCATTCTCGCGGCGGAGTTCACCAACCGGGGCCTAACGCACGTTGCCGTGCGCTTTGAGGACAATCCAGGCGGCGGCATCTTCTTCGATCCGGACGGCCGCCCGCTGCGCAAGTCGTTCCTCAAGGCGCCGCTCGAGTTCACCCGCGTCAGTTCCCCGTTCAACCCCCGCCGCGTGCATCCGCTGTGGGGCACGCGCCGGCCGCACCGGGGCACGGACTATGCCGCCCCCACCGGCACTCCCGTTTTCGCCACGGGGGCTGGCCGAGTGACGAGGGCCGGCCACACCGCCCCGAACGGCAACTACGTCGTCATCCGCCACAGCGGCGGGATCGAGACCAAATACCTCCACCTCAGCCGCATCGAGACGGGCATCAAGCGCGGCACGAGCGTGAAGCAAGGCGACATGATCGGGCGGGTGGGTTCCACCGGCTGGTCCACCGGCCCGCACCTGCACTACGAGTTCGTGGTCGATGGCGTCCACCGCGACCCGGTGACCGTCGAACTGCCTGAGTCCGAACCCATTCCCGAAGTGGACAGGCACGACTTCCTGCGGGCCACCGCGCCGCTGTTGGCGCACCTTCGCAGCCCCGACGAATCCAACCCGCAACTGGCATCGGCCTTCGGCGAAGATTGACCCAATATGTTGGCGCCATTTCCGGCACCAGCGTCGACGGCCTGGACCTCGCGTTGGTGCAGGTGACGGGCGATGCGGTGACGATCCCCGCCGGAGCGGTGAAAGCGTTTCCCGAGTCTCTCGCCGGCGACCTGCGGGCGTTGGCGGCACCGGCGCCGAACGAGGTCGTTCGCGTTGGCGTGGCCGACGCGACCCTGGGCGAGTTCGTCGGTGAGGCGGTGCTTGCGTTCCTCGCCGAGCTCGATATTGCACCCGAGGCCGTGCGCGCCATCGGTTCCCACGGCCAGACCATCCGCCACCATCCCGAAGCCGAGCCGCCCTTCACGGTGCAGATCGGCGACGCCAGCCGCATTGCGGAGATCACGGGGATCGACACGGTCGCTGACTTCCGCCGCCGCGACGTGGCGGCAGGAGGCGAAGGGGCACCGTTGACGCCGCTCTTTCACGGCGCAATGTTCCGCCATGAAGAGCGCGACCGCGTGGCGCTCAATCTCGGTGGCATCGCCAACGTCACCGTGCTGCCGGCCGCATCCGAGGGCATTCTCGGCTTCGACACCGGCCCCGCCAACGCCCTCATGGACGCTTGGGTTCAGCACGCCTTCGGGGAACCCTTCGACCAAGGCGGCGCGCGCGCCGCGGGCGGCGCATGCATCCCGGCGCTGCTAGAAGCCTTGCTGGCGGACCCGTATCTGCACCGCGAACCCCCCAAGAGCACGGGCAAGGAAACCTACAACCTCGCCTATGTCGAGCGCATGTGCCGGACGGCAGGCGTTGACGCCGATTGCGTCGCGGTCGATGTGCTCGCGACGCTGGCGGAGTTCACCGCCGCCAGCATCACCCGCGCGCTCGCCCACTGGGGTCCGGCCAGCGGCGACCTCATCACCTCCGGCGGCGGCCGCCTCAACCACCACCTGATGTCTCGCATCGCCCATCACGCCGAGACCTTCCTCGTCACGAAGTCCGACGACCACGGCATCCACGGCGACCATTTGGAGGCCGCCGCCTTCGCCTGGCTCGCCCACCGCACCCTGGAAGGACTGCCCGGCAACGCGCCCGAAGTGACCGGCGCCAGCGCACCCCGCGTCCTAGGCGCAATCCATCCCGGGAATGGTTGATCGCGGTCGTGCTGCGGCACGGGCGGGGACAAGCCCAGGGACAAGCCCCGCCCCTACGAGGCCCGTGCCGAATCCGACGGTGCGTTTCACGCATTCCTTCCATGGAACAAAACGCGTAACACGTTGATGCTTGCCCGATTTGACTCGAAGTGAGGGGCCTCGCAGGGAAGGCATTCTGCCTTCCCTGCGCGCCAGCGCACCTGCTTCATTGTGGCAGGTGAAAAAGCGCCTGTCGGCGCTTAGGGAAGGCAGGATGCCTTCCCTCCGAGGCCCAGCCCGCTCCTCGCGCGTCAGTGACTCGGCGTCGTCGGCGAGATGGAAGCTCGTAGGGGAGGGCTTGTCCGAGGCGAACTGCATTCAACACTCTGATTTAACTACAATTCGTCGCCTGTGTCTACGGTGGGTTACTGACAGAGTTAGTGGTTCTGTGGCGGGAGGGGCAGCGCGCGGCCGGCCGGTTGGCTGTCGGGATCGTCGTCCAGACCTCATGGGAAGACCGGCAGAACAGGACCCTCCGGGGGTGAAGGCGGTCCCACTCTTTTGGACGGGTCGCGGGCCAAGGACGCAAGCGTCTGGCGGTCTGAAGCCACGGACGGGCTCTCGGGCTCCCTAGCGCACGCGTCGATGGACGGTTCCGGACTGGGCCGATGCAGATGGCCGTGAACACGCGTTCGGGACTGTCCAGATCGATGGTTTGCGTACACTACGGCGCCGGCGAGGACGGAGCGGTCAACGCCCGCCGGACGGATCGCCTACCAGTGGAGGTCACGGACGGAAGGAGTCGTTCGCGGGCTTCCCGAGTGGCGATCGGTGGGAACCGGTTGGGATAGGCGGTCAGCGTCGGTCGGGTGCCGGCCAACGTGCCCGTCGGCGCTCCTGCGCCTCGTTGATGCGCAGGGGGCGGCCGTCCATCGGCTGGCCGTCGAGTGCGCGGATGGCGTCCCGGGCGGCGCTGTCGGACTCGATGGTGACGAATGCGAAGCCCCGCGGCCTCCCCGTGTCGCGGTCGGTGAACAGGCGCACGGAGGCGACCTCGGCGTGAGGGGCGAAGTGGCTGTGCAGGTCGTCTTCGGTGGCGTCGTAGGGCAGGTTGCCGACGTAGATGTCCAAGGGGGCTCCAGTGAATGGGATGGCGGAAAGGTCGTGCAGTGTAGGGGACTCCACGGGCCGCCGCGATGCCGAAGTCAGTTTTCCTGGCGCACCAGAGATGCCGGACGGCAACGTGCGCTGCCGTGGTGCTTCACATCCCGTCGTCGTCGAATGCATGATCCCGCAGGCACCGGTCGGATTCACCGGCGATGCAGCTGCACGCGCTCATCACCGACACCCGGCTCGCCACCTCGAAGGGCCGGCGGTCGTTGACCGCCGCGACGCGGCCTCAGTCGCGTGCGGAGACTAAGTGCCAGCCCGGGGCTCCCGCTGTTCGGGACTGTTTGCCCTGTATCGACGGGTGGCCACGGAGTTACTCGGCACGGTTGCCCAAGACGTTTTCAGCCAATGGGTGGCCGAGGCGATCATGGGACAGTCGCCTGCATTGCAGCTTGTGGAGGGGCGGTGCATGCCGGCGGATGACCAGATCAAGGACCCGCGCCTTGCGGTTCTCATAGACGCGGACAACACGTCCGCACAATGGTCGGAGGCCATCTTCGAGGAGGTCGCGACCATCCGGCGAGGCCAGCGTCCGTCGCATCTACGGGGATTTCTCCGGCACGCAGTTGGCGGCGTGGCAGCAGAAGCTGAGGGGCGCATGCAGTGGTCCCGCACCAGCAGTTCGCCTACACCAAGGGCAAGAACTCGTCCGACATTGCGCTGGTGATCGATGCGATGGACCTGCTCCACAGCGGACGCTTCGACGGGTTCGTTCTCGTGTCGTCGGACAGCGACTTCACGCGGTTGGCAAGCCGGGTACGCGAACAGGGACTGGACGTGTTCGGGATCGGGCGGCAGAAAACGCCCGAGTCGTTCCGCAAGGCGTGCAAGCGGTTCATCTTCATCGAGAACCTGCTGGCGGCGACGGGCTCGGCGGTGGCGGCGGATGGCGAAGCCGCTGCAGCTGATCGGGAACCGACGCAAGCGCAACCTGCGGCGGCCGACGAGGAACCCGGCGAGCCGACGCAGGGGTCGGGAACGGGGGACGTGCCGGCGGGTGGCGCGCTCAGGCAGCCGCCGTCGAAGGCGGTGCCGATGATCGTCGCGGCGATGCGCAATCACGACGAGGACTGGGTTCCGCTGAGTGTCGTCGGCAGCCACCTGCATGAGACTAATCCGGAGTTCGACTCGCGTACGTACGGGTGCACGAAGCTGACGGACCTGTTGGAGAAGACGGGGCAGTTCGAGGTACGGCGCGACACGGTGCCGGCTGTTGCGCCCGTGAAGCGCCTGAGGTAAGTGCCGCTGGTGGCCGGCCAGACCATCGCTTCGACGTTCAATCGGCCGCAGGAGGGGAACATGGCGAACAACAGCGTGCGGAAAGAAGACGACGTGCGGGAGCCCGGACCGGTGCGAGGCCAAGCCGGCGAGTACCTTGAAACGGAGTTGCTGGGAGAGGTGCTGGGTCCATTGCCAGGGTTGTTCCTTGGTGCGGGCGTGGTCTTGGGCGCTGGTCTTCATCGATGGTCTGGATGGATGCCGATTCTCGGCGTCGGCATCGCCTCGCTCGCGGGCACGGCGTACTTCTGGTTCTGGCGCAAACGCCAGCGGAAGGCGCTCAGAAAGGGACACATCGCGGAGCGCCAGATCGGCCGTGCGCTGGAACAGGCGATCACGGCGAAGGGGTGTGCGGTCGCCCACAACGTGACAGGGGTGATGGACTCGGGCGACATCGACCACATCGTGGCGACCCGGCAACGCGCGTGGGTGATCGAGACGAAATACCGGCGTGTGCCGAAAGGGAAGTTCGGAAATTGGCGACATGGCCGGCCAGGAGTCCGGCATGACGGCGTCGCCGGCCTGAGGCGATGTCCACGTGCCCCGCTGCAGACGCTTGCAGCATGGCGGTCGACGCATCGCAAGGCACGGCTCGCCACGTCCACGGTAGCGCATGGACGGGGGCGATGCCACCGAGACCTGGGGACAGCCGTGGAGCGGCTTCGGTCGCTGCCGGAGAAGTCCGGCATTGGGCGGAACCGGGTTGCGGCGCGAGGCTCCGCGCCGACGGGGAGCGCTCCCCGTCGCTGCCCTGCGAAGGGCGGCATTTGCGGAGTCTCGGGTGCCGAAAGAAGGCTGGCGGACCGATGTCGAGAGACGCGCCGCGGCTGCCGCAGGAGACGGCAAGGGAAGACGCGTCGACGGACAGTTCCGCACTTCGGTGCGGGGTCCGCATGCCCTGGCGGGCAGCAGGCCGTCCATCAGAACTAAGCGATTCCGGACCCGCTCCCGGCGGCGCCCTGCGGCCGCGGGGTGCGGCCGAAGCGGGCACGCCCCGCACCAAATCCAGCCTCGACGACCGGCAGCCGCCTGGCTCGCGCATTCGGCCCCATGCGGCACTTGCCGGGCGCCTGCAGGCAGACGGGCCGCCCGGAGGCTTCGCGGCCTTCCGGCCGGCCAGCGCGACGACGCCGGCGCCTCGCTCGGTACAATGCGGCCCGCGACGGAGGAGGGCCTGCCATGAGTCACTTGCCGGCGGTCGAGCTGGCGGACCTGCTGCGGCCTGCGTACGGCCCCTGTCCCGAGTTCGAGGGCGCCTGCGTCGACGTTGCCCGGTGGGCGCCCGAAGAGGGGCACGTTCCGCGCGGCTACACGGGCGCGTGCGGAACGCTGGGCGAGGTCGAGGTCGTCCTGCTGCTGGCGGAACCCGGCGACCCTCTCGACGGCGACACGTTCCCGCCGGGGCTTGGTGCCCGCGACTTCATCCTCGACGCGTCGGCCAACACGCGGAGCAGCTACGAGCGCCGCGCGACGCGGTTCCACGCCAACATGCAGAGCATCCTGGACCTGCTGTTTCCCGGGGCTGGCCTGGCGGAGCAGCTGCGGAAGGCGTGGATCGGCGAGACGTATCTGTGCTCCGCGCCGGTCGAGGCCGGGCGCGTGCCGGCGGCGGCCGAACGCGCCTGCGCGGGAAGGTTCCTGGCGCGCCAGCTTCGCCTGCTTTCGGGCCGGCCCGTCGTTGCGCTGGGCGGCAAGGCGCAGGCGAGGGTCCGCCGGCTGGTGCGCGAGGTTCCGGGGCTGGAGAGTCGGCTGGTCGACGCCTGGGCGGCATCGCCTCCCGGCGCAAACAGTCCCAGGGCCCGCCAGTCGTGGGAGCGGGCGGCGGCGCAGGTGCACGACCTGCTGCGCCAGGCATCGGGCGCAGCGCCGGACTGAGCGAGGCCGGGAGGCGCGGCCCACTTGCGGGACTTGCGGGAGCCGGGGTTCAAGGGTGGCTGCCTTGATTCCGGCTGCCGTTCCGTCGGCGGGCGGGACGCACTCCTCGGCACCCGCCTCCGGGCGGACTTCCGCGGCGGACGCGGGCCAGGCGCACTCGTCGTCGAGACTGGATCCGGCCGCCGATCGTCCGGGTCGGGCGCGGCAACCGGGCCGAACGGCGAAGGAGAGTGCCCTGAAACCGGGCTCCCGGCGGGAACCGGTCGACCAGGGCACTCTCCGCGCGGGCAGGGCTGCGTCGCGGTTGCGCCGGCGCCCGTCAGGCGACGTATGCGGCCCAGTCGGCCATCAGCGCCGCCGCCGGTCGAACAGGTCGCTGCGCCGGTAGGCGGCTTCCACCCGGTCGCCGTTGACGTGCGCCAGTGCCAGCTCGCAGACCTCTCGCGGCGCGTCCGTGCACTCGGCGGCCCAGTCGCGGAAGCTGGAGCGGAAGCCGTGCGGGACGGCGTCGACGCCCAGCGTGCGCATGAGCTCCGAGAGGCACTTCTGGGGCATCGCGCGGCCGCGCGGCGACGGGAACACATAGCCCTCCACCACAGCCAGCTACGTGGCCTCGTCGAGCACCTCGAGGGCGCGGTCCGACAGTGGCACGCGGTGCTCGCGGCCGTTCTTCATGCGCTCGGCGGGAACCGTCCACACCGCGCCGTCGCGGTCGATCTCCTCCCAGCGGGCGTTGCGCACCTCCCCGGAGCGGGTGGCGGTCAGCACCAGGAACTCGAACGCCAGCCGGATGCCGGCGTGCGCGTCGCAGTCCCGCACCCGCGCGAGTGCGGCACGAACCTCGGCGTGGGGCAGCGCCCGCTGGTGCCGCCGCACCGCAGTGGTTCTCGGCAGCGCCGCGGAGATCGCGTCGCCGGCGGGGTTTGTCGGCGCGCAGCCCCTGCGCGACGGCCCACTTCATCACCGCGCCGATGCGCTGGCGCACGCGGCCGGCGGTCACCCTCTTGGTGGACCAGATCGGCAGCAGCACGGCCATGACGTCGGCGCTGGTCACGGCGTCGACGGCCTTCGCGCCGAGCCGCGGCAGCGAGCCCGCCGCGGCCGTCGCCGTAACGACCGGGCCGGTTGGCGTTTCGGACGAAGGTTGCGGACAGCATGAGGGGTCGATCGGCAGGTTAAAGAACTTCCGGCGAAGTCCTGCAACCCCCGAAAACCACCCGTCGGCGGTGGGCTTGTCCCGTCCCGGCGCGCCCTGACGGGCGCGTTGGCAGTTCGCTTGCGCGAACTGCTGTGCTTCGACCAACTCCTCGTGTCGAATTCAACACGGGCGGGGAAAAGCCCCATATGCGCTAACTTGTTTTGCGCATCGGCTGTCCGTAAGGTGGGGGGTGTCGGTTCGGCTGGGGGCTTGTGCGGAGTGGACGAGGACTGGAAGGTGGTGGTGTCGTTCCTTCCGGAAGGCTGGGAGGAACTGGCGCAGGAGACGGGGGCGCTGAAGGGACTGCGCAAGGCGAAGTCTCCGGAGGCGCTGCTGCGGGTGCTTCTGCTGCATCTGGCGCGGGGTCATTCGCTGCGGGAGACGGTGGTGCGGGCGCGGCAGGCGAACCTTGCGGAGCTCTCGGACGTGGCGCTGCTGAAGCGGCTGCGGAAGTCGTCGGAGTGGCTGCGGGAGCTGTGCGCGGCGATGTTCCGGGAGCAGGGCGGAGTGTCGGCGTCTGGCGAGCTGCCGTTCCGGGCGTTCGACGCGACGACGGTGAAGGAGCCGGGGCGGACGGGCTCGCTGTGGCGCCTGCACTACAGCGTGCGGCTTCCGTCGCTGGCTTGCGACTTCTACAAGCTGACGCCGACCGAGGGTTCGGGCGTGGCCGAGACGCTGGCGCACTTTCCGATCGCCCGGGGCGACCTGGTGCTGGCGGACCGGGGCTACTCGACGGCGGCGGGTCTCGGCCACGTGGCGTCGTCGGGCGGCCACGCCACGGTGCGCGTGAACACCGGCTCGCTGCCGCTGCGGACACCGGACGGGGAGGCGCTGGACCTGCTGCAGCGGGTCGCCGGGCTGGACGAGGCGTGCGTCCCGCGGGCATGGCCGGCGGTGGCGGTCGGTCGGGGCGTCGCGGTGCCGGGTCGCGTGTGCGCGATCCGCAAGACCGAGGAGGCCGCCGCCATCGCGCAGCGCAAGGCGAAGGAACACGCAGCGCGCCAGGGCCGGCAGGTGCGGCCGTCCAGCCTCGAGTTCGCCCGCCACGTGATCCTGTTCACCACCTTCCCCGAAGGGACCTTCGACGCCCGCAGCGTGCTGGACTGGTACCGCGTCCGCTGGCAGGTCGAACTGGTCTTCAGGCGCTTCAAGTCGCTGGCGCAGCTCGGCCACCTGCCCAAGCACGAGGACGACAGCGCCCGCGCCTGGCTCCACGGCAAGCTGCTCGTGGCGCTGTTGGTGGAGAAGCTCGTTCGCCACGCCGGCTCCGTTTCCCCCTGGGGAGGCACCGTGGAGAGCCCGCCGTCGCAGTCCCTGGCGTGACTTCCGCTTCATGTACGGCCAGATCGCCCGCGCCATCGAGCCGCACCTCCCCCTGCAGCAGGCCATCGACGACTGGGACCGCATCTCAAGGGGATTGGCCGACCCGCCTCGCCAGCGGACCCCGCAGATCGACGAACGCTTCCCGGAACCATCGATCCAAACAAGTTAGCGCATATGGGGACAAGCCCCGCCCCTAGGAGGCCCGTGCCGAGTCCATCGGCGCATTCGAGACGGGCGACCACAAGGGTCGCCCCTACGAGGCCCGTGGCAGAAGAGGAGTTGCGCAGAGCCGGTTAGATGGCGAAGGAGTTGCCGCAGCCGCAGGTGGAGGAGGCGTTGGGGTTGGTGACGACGAACTGTGCGCCCTGGAGGTCTTCGCGGTAGTCGATCTCGGCGCCGGCGAGATACTGGAAGCTCATCGGGTCCACCACCGCTGTCACGCCGTCGCGCAGCACCACCGAGTCGTCGGCGGCGATGTCTTCGTCGAAGGTGAAACCGTAGGAGAAGCCGCTGCAGCCGCCGCCGGTGATGAACACCCGCAGCTTAAGGGCGGGGTTGCCTTCGTCCTCGATCAGTTCGCGCACCTTGGCGGCGGCTCGGGAGGAAAAGCCGAGCTCGGCAAGGGCAGCGCCTTCGGCAGCGTGGAAGGCGCCTTCAGCGCGGTGGGAGGTGTCGATCGATGTTTCCATTGGCACGCAGTATAAGCCCGCCTACGTCGTTCGGGACGGCGCGTACTTGGGTGTCAGGGCAGCAGCGGGCTTACGGGACTCGACGGAGGCGCACGGAGCGCCCCCCTTTCCTCTCGTCTTCCTCGGCGGCGGCGGCTTCCGGCGTGCTCGCCGGGGGCTCGGCCTGGCTGCGCGTGCCGGTTTCGCCACGCACCAACTGGCCTTCGAGCACGGCGCCGAGGCGCATCTCGATGACCCGGTAGGTGACGTTGCCGGTGAGGTGTGCCCGCTCGGCAAGTTCGAGCTTGCCGAGGCAGCGCACGTCGCCTTCGATGCGACCGTTGACGACTACCGTGGAGGCCTCGATCTGCCCGACCACGGTTCCCGACTCGCTGATGGTCAGCGTGGCTTGGTCGCCCTCGCCATACACATCGCCTTCCACTCGTCCGTCCACAACCAACCCGCCAGCGAAACGAATGTTGCCCTGGACCGCCGTGTTCTCGGCGATCAGCGTGCCGGTGCCGGCCCTCTGCTCCCTTACGATGGTTTCCTTTCTAGCCATGTGCCCGACTATAGTGCAATTTTTCCGCCGGCGCGAAGTGGTCTTTGGCGCTAGCGGCCTTAGCGAGCCCTCCTCGAACAACGCCCGCCGGCGAAACACCGAAGCAACAGGCCCCCGCCATGCGAGGGCCTCTCCGGACGGAGGGCGTCCCGCCCTCCAAGCGTGCCGAAGGCGCGCACGCAGCGGAGCCGACCAACGCCACCGCAAGCAAGCGTTCCAGACAACGCCAACAAGGCGCCAGCCCTGACAAACGCCACCAACAAACCAGCCTCTGTTCCTTGACGTGCCTGCGGCACGTTGGAGGGCGAGACGCCCTCCCTCCAGAGGCCCGCGGCAAAACGCCACAGCCGCCTGCCTGGCTACGACAACCGGCGTTTGGCTAGAGGCCTTCGAGGAGCTGCACATCGCCGGCCGAGGCGATATGGATGCCTTCCGAGGAGGAAGGGAGTTTGGTAAACGGGGGGACATCAATTGTGAAAGCGCCTGCTCGCCGTTGTATCGCATTTGCTACGGTGTTGGGCCGCGTCACACGCAGCACACGGAGCCCCAGCCATTGGAAAGCCTGAATGAATACGCCGCTGCCTTTCGCAAGGCGCTAGAGGAGGAGAAGGAGTTCGCTAACTTCAACCGGGACATCCAGC
Organism: Pseudomonadales bacterium; assembly: GCA_965116935.1. Lineage (GTDB taxonomy): Bacteria > Pseudomonadota > Gammaproteobacteria > Pseudomonadales > Azotimanducaceae > VXYL01. Next base: position 599,495 of record OZ220737.1, read on the forward strand.
ACGCCACCATCATCGTCTGCACTGCGATGGAGTACGCGAAGGAAGTCGTCAGGATTCTCTCGCACAAATTGGATCCGATGCTCTACGCCACGCCTTGGTTCTTGGAGGCTTCCGAAAAGTTCACGGGTCGGGGCGGCTCGCTCCGCATCCTCGTGGAAACGGAAGTGGACGAGTCCCACCCTGTGCGACTGATCAGCGAACGCGTCACAATTCGTCGTGTTCGCCCGGAAGCCATCAAGTCTTACAAGTTCAACTTTATGGTTGTGGACGACAAGGGGTTCCGCTTCGAGTCCGATCGGGACGAGCCAGAGGCGCTAGTTTCCTTCCACCATCAAGGAAAGGGCGCGATCGGCAAGGGGTTTCAAGAGAGGATGGTCCAGCTCTTCGACTCCTTGTGGAAGACCTCCTCCTAATGAGCGCCTTGCCCCTTACGCTCATTGTCCTGACCATCGGATTCGGAGTCGCCTACAACGCGCTCCCCATCGGTCGGTATCGAGCAAGGCCATCTCAAAGTCGCATGGCTGGTGCCCTTGGGATGGGCGGAATGCCGCAGTGTTTTTTTTCTGGCCAGGCGCGTGCGGGAGTCAGGCTGTCTGGCGGCGTTTCGATGCGTTTGCCTGGTTGCGCACCGCTTTCGGGGCGGGTTTTGCCGCTGTCAGGCGTCGTGTCGCAACGCCTGATGGCCTTGCGGCTCGGTTCAGTGAGCGGAGAGCACCTCGCGCCGCGCCTCCCGCTCGCGGGCGGCGTAGTGGCGGTGGGCCTGGGGCTGGCCGTCGAAGCGCCCGCGCAGGCGCACGATGGAGATGGCGGCGTTGGAGAGGCAGGCGAGGTTGCGGGGCAGCCGTCCGCAGCGGATCCGGGAGCGGTCCTCGTCGCAGGCGACGTCACGGACGTAGTGAAGGCGCGTTTCGATCTCCCAGTGGCCGCGGTTGAGGGCGAGCACTTCGGCGGGGCCGGCCCGCTCGGGCGGCAGCGAGGTGAGGCCGCAGGCGGTCTCCCCGCCTGTCCTGCCGGACTTGAGGACGGTTCGGCGGCGGGTGATGCGGAACGCCTGGCGGCGTCCCGGCAGGGCAGCCGTGCCGGGGTCGCAGCCGTCGAGCGGGACGAGGGCGCAGTCACGCTCGTCGATGCGCCCGTGTCCCTTGTCGATCGTCCGGCAGGTCGGCGCGCCGTCAAAGGCCCTGTCGAACGCCTTGAGGTCGCCGAGCAGTTCCGGTCGGTTGCCCTTGACGGGCATGACGTAGTCGCCGCCGCCGTCGAGGATCCGCCGCGCGGTCTTCGGGCAGCTGTGCAGCGCGTCGAGCGTCAGCACCCGCCCCGCCACGTCGAGTTCCCCGATCAGGCGGCGGGCGCCGAGCATCTCCCCGCCCGCGCTGTCCGAAGCGGTCTGGCCGAGGACGAGTCCCGACCCGTGCGCCACGGCGGCCACCAGCATGCGCCCGTCGTCCGGCCCGCCGGGCCGGTTCAGCGGCGCGGACTTGCCGTCGAGCGCCAGCGCTCCGGCGGGAGCCTGCCGAGCCGCCGCGAAGCCGCGCACGGCCCGGTCGAGCGCGTCGGGGTTCAATGCCGAGAGCAGGCGGTGCATGGTCGCCCGGGAGGGCGCCGAGAGCCGCCCCGTCGACGGGCTTCGGAACGCCCGCACCGCCGCCAGCTGGCGCTGGTCGAGCCGCTGGCCGAACTCCGCAATGGCCGTCGGCCCCTGCGCGCCCGCCAGCTTCGCCGCCGCCGCGATCGCGAGCGCCGTTCCCAGCGAGTGCCGCACGCCGCGCGCCTTGCGGAACTCCGGCACCCGCCGCAGATGGTCGAACAGGCTGCGCAGCCGTCCGGGCGGCGGCAGCTCCGGATCCCCGCGCCCCACCCCCCAGAACGCCGGCTCGTCAAGCCCCGAGAGGCCCGCCCTCGCGTTCGGCGTCAGCGGGCACACCAGCACCTCCTTCGGGCGGCCGTGCTCCGTCCAGCCGCCGCGGGCGCGGGCGTAGCCCCGAGTGCGCCCCACCGGCGTCCAGCCCGCCCCGAGGTAGCAGCTTCCCTTGAAACGCTCCGGGTCCACGAAGGTCTCCGCCAAAAGCACGGGGTGGCCGAAGCGCGCCTCCATGTCCGCCGACAGGCGGCGCACCGACAGTGACAGCGCCCGCGAGGCCAGGTTCGGAACGCGGCCCCGCGGCAGGACCAGGAAGCGGCAGTTGTTCGCCACCAGCGGCAGGCGACGCCACTGCTGCTCCCGCGCCCAGCCTATCCACCGGTCGCGAACCCCCACCTTGAAGGCCCCCGCGCACCACCCCAGAAGCGCAAGCCACTCCCCGTCCGGTCCCGCCGCGACATGCCGAAGGCCGCCGCCGAACATGCCGCGGAACCCCAGGTAGTGCCTTTCGTCCATCACCCGGTCCCACTCCGAGCGATCGGCCCCGTCGCCAACCGGACGAACCGTCACTTCCGACAGCGGAAAACCCAGCGCCAACGCCGCGTCGTCCATCGTCGCCGCTCCGCACCAACACGGCACCCACCATGCCTCAAACCGGGCGAAATGTCCAGATCCCGGATTTCCCACGTCCAAGCAATGCGTTGCAGTCAACTTTGAGATGGCCTTGCGGTATCGAGAGAGGCTCTTTGCTAGGGTACGGGAGATACTGGAAGCGCCGAAGTATGCCCTTCCTGACGCTCTGACGACGACTGAGCGGGCACGATCAGCCAAAATCATGAAGAGACGAAAGGGGGTGCGTGGCAAGCGATTTCAGATCAAGTCCTTGAGGATGAGTCCTTCGGAGTCCACTACCACAACGTGGCGAGGTGGGCAAATGAGACGCCCCGGGGAGGCATGGCGGTGTCCGCTCCCTATCAGGACCGGACGCTAGCCTCCATCATCAGCTTCCAGAACTCACAGAACCAGAGGGGGAGAAAGCTGCCGAAATCCTATCGCTGGTTCGAGAATGACCGGGATAAGGCTGCCTGCTTCTGGTTTGCCATCGCCCTCCCCGTCCTGACCCTTTGGATAGAGGCTTGTTTCCGGATTGTCCCAGAGCCTCTGGCAATCACGCTCGCCATCGCCCTCCAAGTCCTTCTCGCCCTTCAGGTCTTGTTCGGGCGCAAGATGTTTCGGTCCAATGCCGCCGAGTTTGAAAGCGGCGTAGAGGCCATCATCAACTTCCTGGGGCAATGGGCCAGCAGCCACGATCTCTCTGACGAGGGTGACACCCCTCTCTGGCTGCAATAGTCACCGCGGCCCCACTACCAGACCCGCGACGGGTCAACGGGTTTTCCCGATTTCAAGACCGGCCACTACGCGAAGCGACCATTTCTCAAGGCTCGCCCTAGACAACGATGGGCATTCAGAGGAAGGGTATCCCGCGGCACAGGTACTATGCGCCCATGCCTTCCAAGCAGCAGCCTGCATCCGGCAGCCAAGTCCCGCCCGCCGGCCGCCTCGCCCGGACCCTTACGCGCCCCCTCGAACCATTCCGGGCCCGGCTTGCCACGGCCAATGCCCTGCCGCAGCTTGCACTCCTCGCGATCATCGCCGGCGCCCTGACTGGCGTTGTCAGCGTCGCTTTTCGCTTGGCCATCGAGGGCGGTGCCTTGGCCATGCTCGACAGCCACGCCGAAGCCTTCGAGGAACTGCACATCGCCGGCCGCATCATCGCGCCCATAGGCGCTGCCCTCTTGATCGGCCTCGCCCTCACCCGCCTCTCCACCACCGATCGCCGCGTGGGCGTGACCCATGTGATGGAACGCCTGTCGCGGCACCAGGGGCACATGCCGCTGCGCAACGCCGCCATCCAGTTCTTCGGTGGCGTCGTCGCCTTGAGCGCCGGCATATCCGGCGGTCGGGAGGGGCCGGCGGTGCATCTCGGCGCCGCCACCTCAAGCTTCCTCGGCGAGCTGTTCCGGCTGCCGAACAACAGCGTCCGCACGCTGGTCGCCTGCGGCACGGCCGGGGCCGTGGCCGCGTCCTTCAACACGCCCATGGCCGGCGTGATCTTCGCCATGGAAGTGGTGATGATGGAATACGCCATCGCCAGCTTCGTCCCCGTGATCCTCGCGGCGGTTACCGCCACGGTGATTTCGCGCTACGTCTTCGGCGATGCGCCGGCCTTCGCCGTGCCGGCCGTGGAACTCGGCTCCCTGCTCGAACTGCCCTACATCGCCTTGGCGGGTGTGCTGGTGGGCATCACGGCGGCGGCGTTCATCTTCCTCACAAGGCGCTTCAATCGGCTGGAGCCTTGGCCCTTCTGGGCCCGCGCCACGGCCGCCGGCGTCATCACCGCCGCCGTTGGCCTGGTGGCGCCGGAGGTGCTCGGCATCGGCTACGACACCGTCGATGCGGCGCTCCTTGGCGACGTGGCTTGGACCACCCTCCTCATCATCCTGATCGGCAAGATGGTTGCCTCGGCCGCCTGCGTCGGAACCGGGCTGCCGGTGGGCGTCATTACCCCCACGCTGGTGATGGGGGCGGTGCTTGGGGGGCTCTTGGGCACGCTCGGCAACGCGCTGGCACCGGACGCGGCCTCCTCGCCAGCGCTCTACGTGATGCTCGGCATGGCGGCGATGATGGCCGCGGTGTTGCAGGCGCCGTTGGCGGCGCTGGTGGCGGTGCTTGAGCTCACCGCAAATCCCAACATCATCCTGCCGGCCATGCTGATCGTGGTGATCGCGAGCCTGACGGTGAGCGTGGCGTTCCGCCAGCGCTCCATCTTTCTCGGCACGCTGGCCGACCTCGGCCTGCAATATCCACCCGACCCGCGCTCCCGGCACCTGTTGGCATCCGGCGTCGGCAGCCTGATGCGGCAAGACTTCGCCCGCCTGCCAAGACGCACGGACACGGCGGCAGCGTGGCAAGGGCTCGAGAGCGACCCGCTTTGGATCGTGGTGGATGGCACCGACGGCACGCCCGAATCGGTGCTGAACGCCGCTGATCTGCGCACCTGGCTCGCCCAGCGCACCGTGCGCGGCGACAACCTTTTCTCCGCCGAAGGCCCCACCATCGACTTGATGACGCCGCCGGGGCTGCGCATGGATGTGGTGGTGGTGAACGAGCGCGACACCCTGCACGAGGCCCTCGAACGCCTCGAAGACGCCAACGTCGAGGCCGTGTGCGTGGAAGGTGGTGGGGCAGCGGACGGCAGCGTGGTGGGCGTGATTACCCGCGACGACATCGAGGACTTCACGAGGATGGGCCAGAACGAGGGCTGAATCTCGGCAATCCGTTCCGTGTTAAGGGAGATGCACGCAAATGGCATGGATCACCGCCTTTCACGTCATCGCCATGGTGTGCTGGATGGCGGGGCTGTTCTACCTGCCGCGCCTGTTCGTCTATCACGCGATGGCCGAAGACGAAGCCACCAAGGCGACCTTCCGCACCATGGAGCGCAAGCTCTATCGCGGCATCACGACTCCTTCCGCCATCGCCACCGCCGTGTTTGGCATAGCCGCCGCCTGGGGCGTGTGGGAAGTGGTCGCCACCAGCGTCTGGTTCTGGGCCAAGATGGCGCTGGTGCTCGTCCTCTACGCCTACCACGGCATCTGCGGCCGAATGCTGCGCGCCTTCGCGGAGGAGAAGAACACCCTCTCGCACCGCTTCTACAGATGGTTCAACGAGGCTCCGATCCTGCTGCTCGTTGCCATCGTGATCCTCGTCGTGGTGAAGCCCTGACGGCCTCGGTGCCAGGCGACACGCAAGTGGTAAGGTTCGCGCCCGCGTGGCTCCACCACACCTGAACCGACCTCCCCAACTCGCCGCAACAAGGAACCCTCGAAGCCCCATGCCTCGCAAAACCTCCGCTGCCCTGTTCCAACGCGCCCGCGGCTGCACCCCCGGCGGCGTCAACTCGCCCGTTCGGGCATTTCGCGGCGTCGGCGGCGACCCGGTGTTCATCGCCAAGGGCGACGGCGCGCACATCTTCGACGTGGACGGCAACCGCTACATCGACTATGTGGCGTCCTGGGGCCCGATGCTGCAGGGCCACGCCTTCGAGCCGGTGGTGGCCGCCGTGCGCGCCCAGGCGGAAGCGGGGCTTGGCTTCGGCACGCCCACCGAGATCGAGGTGGAGATGGCCGAGACGGTGGTGCAGCGCGTGCCGGGCATCGAGCAGGTGCGGATGGTCAACTCCGGCACCGAGGCCACCATGTCCGCCATCCGACTGGCGCGGGGATTCACCGGTCGGGACCTGATCCTCAAGTTCGACGGCTGCTACCACGGCCATGCGGACTCGCTGCTGGCAAAGGCTGGCTCCGGCGTTCTCACCTTCGGCCTGCCGAACTCGCCGGGCGTGCCGGCTGGCACCGCCCGCAACACCCTCACCGCGCCCTTCAACGATCTCGACGCGGTGGGCGCGGCCTTCGAGCGCCACGGCGAAGACATCGCCGCCGTCATCCTCGAACCCATTGCCGGCAACATGGGCTGCATTCCGCCGGACGACGGGTTCCTCTCGGGCCTCGCTTCCATCACCGAGCAGCACGGCGCCTTGCTGATCTTCGACGAGGTGATGACCGGCTTTCGCGTGGCGCCCGGCGGCGCGCAGGAGCTCTACGGCATCACTCCCGACCTCACCACCCTCGGCAAGGTCATCGGCGGCGGCTTGCCGGTGGGCGCTTTCGGCGGGCGCGCCGACGTGATGGCGCACATCGCCCCGGAGGGCGACGTGTACCAAGCCGGCACGCTGTCGGGCAATCCGCTGGCAATGGCCGCCGGGCTTGCCATGCTGCGGTCCTTAGGCGAGACGTTCCACGCCCGCATCGCCAAGGCCACGAAGCGCCTCGCCGAGGGGGTGCGCGAATGCGCGGCGCGACGCGGCGTAGCCGTGGTGGTGAACGATGTCTGCGGCATGTTCAGCCTCTTCTTCACCGAGGCCGGGCAGGTGCGCAGCTATGCCGATGTCGCCGCCTGCGACACCGAGCGCTACGCGCGGCTGTTCCACGCCCTGCTCGACGCCGGCATCTATTGGGCACCAAGCGCCTTCGAGGTGGCGTTCGTGTCCGGAGCCCACGACGACGCAGTGATCGACGCCACCTTGACGGCGGTGGATGAGGCGTTGGCGAATGGATGACGACCACACCATCGACGTCTACGGCATAGGCAACGCCCTGGTCGATTTCGAGTATCGAGTCACCGAGACGTTCCTGCGCGACAACGACATCGCTCGCGGCCACACCACGCTCGTCGACGCCGAGCAGATGGCGGACATCCGCGAGCGCCTCGACGGCCATGACACCCGCCGCACCTCCGGAGGCTCCGCCGCCAACACGGCCTATGCCGTCGCCGCTTTCGGGGGCCGCGCCTTCTATGCCTGCCGCGTCGCCTCGGACGAGGACGGCGGCTTCTTTCTGCGCGAACTCGGCGACGCCGGCGTCGGCTCCAAGCCGGGCGAGCGCCCCGAAGGAGTCACCGGACGCTGCGTGTCGATGGTGACGCCGGACGCGGAACGCTCGATGTTCACCTTCCTCGGCATTTCCGAAGAGCTTTGCCCGGAGGACCTGGATCACCCGGCGCTCGCCCGTTCGCAGTATCTCCACATCGAGGGCTATCTGTGCTCCTCCGCCACGGCTCGCGCGGCAGTGGCCCAGGCGCGCGAGGCCGCCAGCGCCGAACGCGTCCGCGCAAGCCTCGTGATTTCCGACCCCGCCATGGTGCTTTTCTTCCGCAAAGGGCTCGAGGAGATGCTCGGCAACGGCGTCGATCAGCTCTTCTGCAACGAGGAAGAAGCCCTCACCTGGACCAAGACCGACCGGCTCGACATCGCAACGAACGAACTGAAGGACATCGCCCCCCACGTCAACATCACCCTCGGCGCCCGCGGCAGTCTCGTCATCTCCCCGAAGGGAACCGCCGAGGTGTCCGGCTTTCCGGCCGAGGCCGTAGACACGACCGGCGCCGGCGACATGTATGCCGGCGCCTGCCTCTACGCCTTGACCGCCGGCGCCTCCCCAACCGAAGCCGCCCGCTTCGCCAGCGCCGCCGCCGCCAAAACCGTCTCCGTATTCGGCGCCCGCCTGCCGTCCGCGCACCACTACCGGGAACTGCTGGCCGAGATTGGCGTTGCTGCGCCCAGACGGCCAGCAGCCATGCGGAGCGCGTGATGGTCGGCTTCGTGACGCATGCGGCGTGTCTTGAGCATCTCGCGCTAGCCGGGCATCCGGAGCGACCGGAGCGGCTGGCGTATCTGCTCGCGCAACTGAAGGCTGGCGGGCGCTTGCATGGGCTCGACCAAGTGCCTTGCGCGGCGGCGAGTCTCGATGACGCGGCGCGGGTTCACGATGCTCGGCTCGTGCAGTGGCTGGAGGCGAGTTCGCCGGACGACGGGCTGGTTCGCGTGGACCCTGACACCACGATGAGCCCCGGCTCGCTTGGGGCGGCGCTCGCTTGCATTGGCGCGGCCAAGGCGGCCGTGGATTGGGCTCTCTCAGGTGAAGAGTCGGCCCGGCGACGGGCGTTCTGCGCCATTCGCCCGCCGGGGCACCACGCGGAAGAGGCGGCGGCGATGGGCTTTTGCCTGTTCAATACCGTCGCCATCGCCGCTGATTTGGCACTCTCGCGCGCGGATGTGGAGCGCCTCGCGATCCTCGACTTCGATGTCCACCACGGCAACGGCACCGTGGACATCTTTCGCGACCGCCCCGAGGTTCTTGTCTGTTCGACCTTTCAGTTCCCCCACTATCCCGGCCGCGGCCACGACGTGCTGCGGCCGCATCTGGTGCATTCGCCCTTGCCGCCCGGCAGCACCGGCAGCGACTTTCGGCGTGCAGTGGAGAAGGACTGGGCGCCGGCGCTGCGTGCGCATCGGCCAGACCTGATTCTGGTGTCCGCCGGCTTCGATGCGCACGAGGCGGACCCCCTCGGCGACCTGCGCCTCAGCGAAGACGACTTCGACTGGGTGACCCGGTTCATCGTCGATGCAGCCGAGCAAAGCGCCCAAGGCCGAGTGGTGTCTGCCTTGGAAGGCGGCTACGACCTGCCCGCGCTCGCCGCCTCCGTGGCAACGCACCTGAAGGCGCTTCAATAGCCTCAGTTCAGTTGCGCTCGAATCTGTTCCGCGTGGCTTGCGAGCACTTCCGGGTCTGCCATGTCGCGGGCGCGAAACCTCAGCCCTTCGCCTTCGTAGCGGGGGACGACGTGGAAGTGGATGTGGAAGACGGTCTGGCCGGCGTCGGCGCCGTTGAGTTGCAGCAGCATGATGCCGCCCGGGCTGAAAGCCGCCTTCACGGCCACCGCCACGCGGCGGGTCGTGACGATGAGGGCGGAGAGTTCCTCGTCTGACAGTTCGAACACGTTCTCGGCTGGCGTGCGCGGAATGATGAGGGTGTGGCCGGGGCTTTGCGGCATCACATCCATGAAGGCAAGGCAGTGCTCCTCGTCAAGCACCACATGCGCCGGCAGTTCGCCGCGCAGGATGCGGGCGAAGATGTTGCTGCTGTCGTAGGCCATGCGTGAATCGTAACAGTCCGCAGCGGCCTGGAACCTACACCTCGATCATCCTGTCGCCAATCCGCGGCCCGGTGGAAGGTAGGCTCCCGCGTAAGGTGCCAGACAACCGGGCCAGCTTGGTCTAGCCCATTTGAGCGACGTGGACGGGCTCTTGGCGAATTACACTGTTTTTTCGTACATAACGCGCCTAGAGTGCATGAACCTGCCAACGCGACAAGGAAGGTGTACGGTGGCGCGGCAAGATGGAGCGTACATGCAAGGGGAGGGGGCAGTGACGCTTGAGGTCGGGGCTGGCGTATGGGTTCCATGCACGGTGTTCGGGCGTGGTGCGTTTTTCAATGAACGGCGTGTGCACATCCACGTCAGCGGCAACGATTGGACTGGATTCATTGCCGAGGATTGGTTGAAGCATCAGCACGCTGAAGGCAACGATGAGGTGCTCTTGAAGGTGGTCTCGGTAACCGGTTCCGGCTTCACCGCACTGATTCCCGGCAATTCTGTACAACGACCAGTTTTCACAGGCCGCATCGAGCAGGTCAGGGATGTACCTGTCGAAGCCTGACATCATCGGATGATGGATGATGGATCTCTGGTCATCGACCCGAGGCCCGACAACGACGACATCGAACAGGTATCCGTTGATTTGCGGCTGGCTCGCGGGTTCAGCACATTCAAGGCACGTTCGCACATTGCGGCCATCCACGTCGAACGCTCTCTGATCAAGGACAGCGACCTCTGGGAGTACCACGACAGCGAGACCTTCGTCTTGGACCTTGGCAAGTTCGTGCTGGCAACCACATTCGAGCGCATTCAACTTCCCAACAACCTGATGGCATGGGTCGAAGGGCGCAGCACATGGGCTCGTGCCGGGATAGGTATCCACCTGACGGCACCGAAGATCGATCCTGGATTTGCTGGCAACATTGCCCTCGAAATCGTCAACCTTGGGCCAGTCGGCGTTGAGTTGCGCGCGGAAATCGACGCGCCCGCTCAGCTAGTGTTCGCGCGCATAAGCGAGGAGCTCAGTGGATCCGACCGGTACGGTTCTGCGTCGAGGCAGCAGTACCAGTTTCAAGACACGCCCTTGGGCCGTTCAGGTCGCGATTGAAAGAATCGGACGTTCTGGATGTAGCTGGCAGCAGGCCTGAACTCTTGTGTCAGGTCCCAGCCAGTAACGCGTATCGTTCACCGGTCGCTTGCCGCACCGCCCACATAGGCACCCTAACCGCTGATGTGAAACCAACGACGCACCGAAGGCACGCCTCCGGTAGGTCGCTCTACCTGGCCGGCGGCTTGTAGCGCACCCTCGTCGGCTCCGCCTCAAGGCCCCTGCGCTTGCGGTCCTCCGTGTAGTCCGTGAAGTTGCCGGCGACGAACTCCACATGGCTGTCGCCCTCGAAGGCCAGAATGTGCGTGGCGACGCGGTCCAGGAACCAGCGGTCGTGGGAGATGACCACCACGCTGCCGGGGAAGGTGAGCAGCGCTTCCTCGAGTGCGCGCATGGTCTCCACGTCGAGGTCGTTGGTGGGCTCGTCGAGCAGCAGCACGTTTGCCCCTTGCCGCAGCACTCGCGCGAGATGCACGCGGTTGCGTTCGCCCCCGGAAAGCTGGCCGACGAACTTCTGCTGGTCGGGGCCGCGAAAGTTGAACCGGCCGACGTAGGCGCGGGAGGGGAACTCGTAGCTGCCGACCCGCAGGATGTCCTGCCCGTCCGAGATTTCCTGCCACACCGTCTTGGCGTCGTCGAGCACATCGCGGGATTGATCGACGGACGCGGTCTTCACCGTGTCGCCGAGTTCCACCTTGCCCGAGTCCGGCGCTTCGCGGCCATCGAGAATGCGCAGCAGCGTGCTCTTGCCGGCGCCGTTGCCGCCCACCACGCCGACGATGGCACCGGCGGGGATGGCGAAGCTCACATCCTCCATCAGCACCCGATCGCCATATGCCTTGGCGACGCCCTGCACCTCGATCACCTTGTCGCCAAGGCGCGGCCCGGGTGGGATGTAGATTTCCGCCGTCTCGCCGCGCTCCTGGACTTCCTTCGAGTTCAGTTCCTCGAACCGCGCCAGCCGCGCCCGGCCTCGCGCCTGGCGGCCGCGCGGGCTCGACCGCACCCATTCGAGTTCCGCCCGCACGGCCCGCTGGCGAGCGCGCTCGGTCTGCCGTTCCACCGCCAGCCGCGCATCCCGCGCGGTGAGCCAGGCAGTGTAGTTGCCCTCGAAGGGAATGCCGCGGCCGCGATCGAGTTCCAGAATCCAGCCGGCCACGTTGTCGAGGAAGTAGCGGTCGTGAGTGACCGCCACCACCGTGCCCGGATACTCGCCGAGGAAGCGTTCGAGCCACGCCACGCTGTCGGCGTCGAGGTGGTTGGTGGGTTCGTCCAAGAGCAGCATGTCGGGCTTGCCGAGCAGCAGCTCGCACAGCGCCACGCGACGCCGTTCGCCGCCGGAGAGCGTGGCCACGTCTGCGTCCCACGGCGGCAGGCGGAGAGCGTCGGCGGCAATCTCCATGGCATGGCCCGTGTTCCAGCCGTCCACCGCCTCGATGCGATCGGTGAGCTCCCCCTGCCGTTCGATCAGGCGGTTCATCTCGTCATCGTCCAGGGGCTCGGCGAACTTCTCGGCAATGGCGTCGTATTCCGCCAGGAGTTCCGTGACGCTGGCGAGGGCCCTTGCGACATTGCCGCGCACATCCAGGCTCTCGTCCAGGCGCGGTTCCTGCAGCAGAAAGCCCACCCGGATGCCCTTCTGCGCACGCGCCTCGCCTTCGTGTTCCGAGTCCAGCCCCGCCATGATGGCGAGCAGGGTGGATTTGCCGGCCCCGTTCAGCCCCAACACGCCGATCTTCGCGCCGGGAAAGAACGACAGCGAGATGCCCGACAGAATCTCGCGGCCAGGCGGCACGATCTTGCCCACCCCTTGCATGGTGTAAACGAACTGCGGCATGGCACCTCCGAACCGTGAACGCGCATTATTGACGAGGCGCATTGGCCGGGGCGAGAGCAGGACACTCCCGCACGCGGGCTTCTCGCCATCGACGGGGGATTGCAAGCCTTCGGCTACAATTCCGCGACTGCCTCCACGCCCGGCGCCTGCATGCTCTGTCCGTTCTGCCGCCACATTGACACCAAGGTGATCGATTCCCGGCTGGTCGCGGATGGCGAGCAGGTGCGGCGGCGGCGCGAATGCCAGTCCTGCGGCGAGCGCTACACCACCTTCGAGATGGCGGAACTGGTGATGCCGCGCATCATCAAGTCGAGCGGTGCAAGGGAGCCATTCAACGAGGAAAAGCTGCGCGCCGGCATCATGCGGGCGCTGGAGAAGCGGCCCGTGGCCAGCGAAGACGTCGAGACCCTCGTCAGCCGCATCAAGCACGACCTGCGCGCCACCGGCGAACGCGACCTGCCCTCCCGCACCGTCGGCGAGCAGGTGATGGCCGGGCTCAAGGAGCTTGACGAGGTGGCCTACGTGCGCTTCGCCTCGGTCTATCGCGACTTTCAGGACCTCAGCGAGTTCCAAGAGGAAATCAGGAGACTCACCACCGAGCGGGTGGAATGATCGAAGGGTCTGACCTGCTGTTCCTGCGCCGCTCAGTGGAACTCGCCGAGAAGGGGCTCTACAGCATCACCGAGAATCCTCGCGTGGGCTGCCTTCTCGTCAAGAACGACGACGTGCTCGGTCGCGGCTGGCACCGACGCCGCGGCGAGCTTCACGCCGAAGCCGCAGCCCTCGCCGATGCTCGCGCCAGCGGGCGCGACCCCGCCGGCGCAACCGCCTACGTCTCCCTCGAGCCCTGCTGCCATACGGGACGCCAACCGCCCTGCACAGCCGCGTTGATCGACGCCGAAATCAAGCGCGTTGTGGGGGCGATGACGGACCCGGATCCTCGGGTGGCCGGCGAGGGCTATGCGACATTGCGCGCCGCCGGCATCAGCGTGGACGCGGTGGAACTTCCGGAAGCGACGCAGCTCAATCGCGGCTTCGTGCGTCGCATCACTACGGGGCTGCCGTTCGTGCGCATCAAGATCGGCGCCTCCATCGACGGGCGCACCGCGATGGCGAGCGGCCAAAGCCAGTGGATCACCGGACCCGACGCGCGCGCCGACGTGCAGCGCTACCGGGCGCAAAGCTGCGCCATCGTCACGGGACGAGGCACGGTGGCGTTGGACGATCCCGCGCTTACGGTGCGGGGAGAGCAGTTCGCAGTCGATGGCACCATCCGTCAGCCCTTGCGCGTGGTAGCCGACACCCACGGCACCACGCCGCCGCAGGCACGCCTCTTTGCCACGGATTCGCCGGTGTATCTCGCCACCGGGCGCGACGCCCCGGACCATCCGCACGCAAAAATGCTGCGTCAGGAAGCGAGCCGCGTGGAGCCCGGCCACCTGCTTCAAGCCCTAGCCGAAATGGGCTGCAACGAAGTGCTGGTGGAGGCTGGCGCGACCCTCGCCGGCGCCCTCCTCGAGGCCGACCTTTGGGACGAGGCCGTGCTCTACCTCGCACCGAATTGGCTCGGCGACACCGCCCGGCCCATGGCTGCCGTTTCGTTCGACCACCTGGCCGACTCCATCGGCGGCAAGCTCGTCGCCGCCGAACGGCTGGGCACCGACGTCAAGGTCGTGTTGGCCAACGACTCTCACACGGGGCACGCCAAAGGGACGCGCTGATGACGGGCAAGATCAACCAGCGCGCCCGCAGCCGCGCCCGCCGAGCACTGCTGCAAGCCATCTACCAATGGCAGATCAGCGGCCACAGCGCGGCAGAGATCGAGCGGCAGTTCGCCACCGGCGAGGCGCTGCGACGTGCCGACAAGGCGTTCTTCTCCACCTGCCTCGATGCCGTGCTCACCGGCGCAGAAAAGCTCGACAAGCTCTACGAGGCCTACCTCGACCGCCGCGTGGACCAGCTCGACCACATCGAACGTGCCGTCCTGCGCGCCGGCGTGCTGGAGCTGCGCGACCGCATCGAGGTGCCGTTCAAGGTCGTGCTGGACGAATGGGTCACCCTCGCCAGCCAGTTCGGCGCCGAGGATGGCCACCGCTACATCAACGGCGTGCTGGACCGGGTGGCGAAGGACCTCCGCCCGGTGGAGGTCGCGGCGAACGCCGTCCAAGGCCCGACACCATGACGGACGAGTTCGATCTCATCGCGACGATTGTGGACGCATTGGGCGATGCCACCACGAGCGAAAACGTCGTGCTTGGGCCCGGCGACGATGCGGCCGTGCTGCGGCTGCCGCCGGAGCATGAACTGGTGATCTCCACGGACACGCTGGTGGAGGGGCGGCACTATCCCGCCGGCGCCGCGCCAGAACTCGTGGGATACCGGGCGCTGGCGGTGTCGGTGTCGGACGTGGCCGCGATGGGGGCAGAGCCCGTGGCCGCCGTGGTGTCGCTCACCGCCGAGCAATTGACGGACCCTTGCGCCCGTGCCTTCGCCCGAGGCATAGCCGAAGCCGCACGCGCCTTCCAAACGCCCATCGTCGGCGGCAACCTCGCTCGCGGTGGCGCGAACATCTGCGTCGCGGTTCACAGCAGCGTGCCACAGGGTGAAAGCCTGACTCGCACGGGCGCAAGCGCGGGTGACGATCTCTACGTGACGGGCCAAATCGGCGGCGCCGGGCTGGCGTTGCGTTCCGGGCTCCTCAAGGCGCAATCCATCTCGGAAGTCGAACGGGACTCTGCGGAAGGGCGATACTGGCTGCCGCAACCCCGCCTCGCGATCGGCCTGCGCTTGCGCGGCGTGGCGAGCGCCGCCATCGACATATCCGACGGCTTGGCATCTGATGTGGCACACGTCTGCAAGGCGAGTGGCCTAGGCTGCGACATCGACCTCGACGACGTTCCGGTCTTTTCCGGGAGCGACCCCGTGGCAGCCGTGTGTGCCGGCGACGACTACGAACTCGCCTTCACCGCCGCACCCACGCTCGCAGCCGCCGTCGGCGCCATTGCTCGGGAAACGGACACTCCCATCCATCGCATCGGCCACATGGACGCCACGCCGGGAGCGCGCTGGCGACGGGGAGGCAAACCCATCTCCCTTGCCGGAGGATTCCGCCATTTCTAGCGACGTGGGCCAGCAGGGCGAGGGGCACGCAGCGGCAAAGCTGGGTGTGCGCGACCTTGCCAATCCCTTCGCCCTGCTCGCCACCTGCTTCGGCATCGGCTTGATCCGCGTCGCGCCGGGCACCTTCGCCTCGATCGCCGCGGCAATCGCATGGTGGTTTCTCGTCGCCGACCTGACCTGGCCCCTGCGCCTCGCCGGCGTCGCCATCGCAACCGCGGTGGGGCTTGCAACCATTCACCTCCTGAACCGCCACCGCCGCCAAGGCGACAACCCCGCCATCGTCATCGACGAACTCGCTGGCTGCTGGCTGGCCCTAGTGCTCTGCCCCCGCTCGATCTTCTGGGTGACAGTCGGCGTCGCCTTGTTCCGTGCCTTCGACGTCGTCAAGCCCTGGCCCGTCTCCTGGGCCGACACCAACGTCCCCGGCGCACTAGGCGTCATGCTCGACGACTTGCTAGCCGGCGCCTTCGCCGCGGCTCTTCTATACGGCGCCTGGGCCGCAATGCTGTTCGCCCTGTAGCGCCCCTACGGGCAGTTGCTTTGCAGTTGGATTCCTGGCGGCTAGAGGGGAGCGCAGCGAGTGCGCCAAGCCCTACTCCCCGTCATCAACCACCACGTCGAGCTCGTCGCCATCCTCGGTGAGGGCCTTGATGCGAAGCTCAGCCGACTTCAGCGCACTGCGGCATTCCCGCGTGAGCTTCACGCCACGCTCGAAGGCCGCGAGGGAGTCTTCAAGGCTCATCCGCCCGCTCTCCATCCGCTCCACGAGCGCCTCAAGCTCGGCGAGCGTCGCCTCGAAATCGATCTGCCGTGACTCTTCCTGATCGGACATGCCTTCGACTCCCCTCCATCCGTCGCCAACCGCACCGGAACCGTCCAGCGCGAGCGGCGCGTGACATACTCTATCCCCCATGCCCGCCCAAGGCAGCCATGATCCGCCGTCCAGACTTGGTCGAGGAACTGGAGAATCGCTACAAGCGCGAGGAATACTCCAAGCTCACCTACGAAGACAAGCTCGGAATCTTCCTTGAACTCCGGGCCCAGGCCCGGCTCCTAAACCCCACCTACGCAGCCGACTGGCGCCACCAAATCGAGCACAAGATCGAAACGGCCCGCGCCTTCCGCGAACTCGCCAAGCTCAAGGCCAACAAGGACGGATGAGGGAGGCACCCCTGGGACACCAGCAGGAAATCCTCGCCGTTCAGATGGGAGTAACGAGCGATGCATCAGTGTCCGCCGTTGGGCTTGTTCGGATCGTAGATCGGTTTGCCCATGGGCCGGGTTCGCAGGACGCCGTCCTGTAGCGCCCGCACACGCTCCCAGGCCGTCTCGACATACTCCGACACGATGTCGCACCCGTAAGCCCTCCTCCCGTGCTTCAGTGCGGCGATGACCGTCGAACCGACGCCCATATAAGGATCCAGCACCGCATCGCCTGCATCCGTCATGGACAGCACCAGCCGTTCCACCAGTTCCACTGGAAACTGGCACGGATGGTCGGTCTTCTCGACGTGGTTGTTCTTGACGTTGGGAAACTCCCACACATCGGTTGGGTTCTTCCCCTTGGGGTTGCCGGACAGCTCACCGGCGTTGGGGCCCTTGAAATGGCGCTTGGCGGGGTACTTCGAGGGAACGCGGATGGGGTCAAGGTGAAAGGTATAGCCATCGTCGCGTGTAAACCAATTGATGGTTTCGTAGCGCCCCGACAGACGGCGGGAGCAGTGCAGTCCATGCCCGAAATGCCAGACGATGCGATTGCGCAGCTTCAGGCCGTGGCGCTTGAACTCTGGGTACAGCAACGCATCCAAAGGCACCACCTCGCCCTTGTGAACGTGATTGCCCACCTGCCAGCAAAGGGATCCATGGGGATGCAGAAGCCGAACGCATTCGGCAATCACCGCCGCCTGGTCCGCCAGATAGCTTTCCAGCGGAGAGCGTGGCTCGTATTCCTTGCCAATGTTGTAGGGCGGCGAGGTGACGATGAGCTTCATCGACTCAGTCGGCAGCCGCGCGAGGAACGTGGCGTTGCTCTCGCAGCTCATCACCGGATCCGCGATGGCCTCGCCTTCAGGAACCAAAGGCATCGTCGCTTGGGGGTTGCTGTAAGTCACCGAAGGCGTCCTTCGCTAGCCTGGATCAATTTACACGAACCGGCGTGGCGGGCGCTACTTTTTTGTCGGGCTTGGGCGACGAATACGAGCAAAGCGAGAAAGCCAGGGCGCCGCGAACCGGGGAGAGACATTTCCGATTGCGACGCCCTGGCTGGGGCGAACCGAACGACCCTTGGTAAGTCCATTACGCAAGGTCCGTGCCACGCCCATTCGGTTAGGGTTGCCGCCGCGTCGCTGCATCCGGCACGCGATCCTCAAGGCCTGTCGCCCTGTTTTGGTGCATTCGTTGCACCCGTAGGGAGCCCTTGGTACTAGTGCCTTGCGCAGCGGTTCCTCAAGCAGAACCCGACTACGCCAGCTTGCGCGCCTCCTCAATCGAGAACTCCGCCCCGTCGACCAAGCGCCAGATCGCGAACTCTCGGTCGACCTCAATCAGCTCCATGCGCTCGAGCTTCGTGAACTCCCCCCGAATCTCCCACGCGCCGATGGGATGTTCCTCGTCGCGCAGATGCGAGGCGATATCGCCGGGACGGAAGTGCGTCGCACCTTCGCCCACCAGCGCCACCACAGCTTCAAAGACGGTACGAGTTCGCCGGGCGGCTTCGCCGGATCGGAGGCTCACGGGATATCTAAGCGCCGGGGTTGCAAACGACGGGCGCGTTTTCTATCAGAAACCGGATCCGATTGCAGCAACGGCGAGCGAAACCTACGCCGTAAGGGAGCGCACCCGCCGCCCAGACGCACATCGCACCTCATCCGAAAGACCGACGCCCTCCAGCGCACAGAGCGGGGCACGCCGCTCGCGCGGGCGCGACCCTCGGACGGAGGGCGTCTCGCCCTCCACGCGCTGCAAGGCGCAAGGTGACATCACTCAACCCAAGCCTTCCCCCCTTGATACGCCTCCAAATGCGCCAGCAACTCCGCATCCGCCGCCGCCAGGCTCAGTGCAAGCCGCTGCGTGGCCACCGCTCCCTCGAAATCGCCCTGCGCCGCCTGCGCCGCGGCCAGCGTGTCCAGTGTGTTCGCATCGCGGCGCCGCAATACCGCCGATTCCGCCAGCGCCAGCGCCCGATGTGGGTCGCGCAAGGCGTCGTGCCGCGTCGTCGCGTAAATCCAGGCGGCAACATGCGCGGCCTCAACCACCCCGCCATCCGCTGCCGAAGCAAGCCACCGGAGCGCCTCCGCCACCACGCCCTCATCGTCATCGCCGCGCCCGTGCAAGAGCCGCCCCAACCGATACTGGCTATCCGCATGGCCCGCATCCGCCGCCCGTCGCAGCCAATGCTCCTCCTGCTCCGCATCCGCTGGCGTCCCCAACCCATGTCGGTAAAGGAACGCGAGCCCCGCGTAGGCCGACCTCTCCTTGGCCTCTGCCGCCGCCGAATAGAGCGCAAACGCCTGCGCGTGATCCGCCGCAATCCCCACATCCCCCAACAGAATGTGCGCCAAGGCCGACTGCGCCACCGCGTCGCCTTCGTCGGCAAGCACCCGAAAGCGCTCCGCTGCCGCCCGTGCGTCCGCTTCGCCAAGCTCCCCGTCCCGCAACATGAAGGCGATGGCCAGCCGAGCACCTTCATCCCCGGCTGCGGCGGCTTTCTCGTACCAATGCCGCGCCTGCGCCACATCCGGCTCGTCTGCAAAACCCGCCCGAAACGACCTGCCATAGGCCGCGAACGCCTCCACAACCCCGTGCTCCACCGCTGCCTGCCGCAGCCAATAGCGGGCGCGGGCGCGGTCGACCTCCGTCCCCCGCCCGTCCTGGTACGCAACACCCACGAACAGGCAAGCCGCCGCATGCCCGCCTCGCGCGGCCTTCAGCGCCAGCCGAAATGCCTGAAACGGATTGCGCGGCACCCCGAGCCCGCCATCATGCAGATGCGCGAGCGCCATCAACGACGCCGAATGGTTCGGATGAAACTCCACCGCCCGGCGATAGTCATGCCGGGCCGACACATGCAGCCCGGCCTCCGCATATCCATGACCGCGCAAGTAGAACGCCCGCGCCCGTTGCCGAGCGGTAATCCAGGGGTTGGACACGAGATCGTCCAAGTACGCCCGCGCCAGTTCATGCTCCCCGGCCTTGACCCACCCCGCAGCTGTCTCAAGCTGCTCCTGCGCCCGCGACCCTGGGTCAAGCGCCTCCGCGCCAAGCACTTGGCCCGCCACAAACGCGGAAAACACCAGCGCAAGCAGGAGCTCGAAACACCGGCGACCCCCTTGGGGGGCACATTTTTGGGGGGCAGGGCATCCTGCCCTGCCAACGCGCCGGAGGCGAGCCGTGGCCACTACACGAACCATTCGCCCCACCGTCAAGTCAGCGCGCTTGGGCCCCAGGAGGCACCGACGCAATGCCGCCATCGGACCCTGCCAACTTCACGAGCCAGCGCTCCGCTTCCTCCACGCCTTGTTCCACGCCAACGGCGTCATAGAGCTCCCCCGCCTTCCGCCAAAGCTCCCTCGCCTCCTCAAACTCCCCAATATCCGCCTTGAGAATCGCCATCGGCCTCAGGGCATTTGCGAAATCCAGCACCGGCGGCACAGCCTCGCTCCGATAGAGACTCAGCGCTTCCTCATAGCACCGCTCCGCCACGACGGTTTCCCCAGCATGCCGCGCCACATCGCCCAGATGCCGCACCGCATGAGCAAGCTGCATCGGATCCCCACATTCCCGCGCCGCCGCCACCGCCTCCTCATAAATCACCAACCGCGCCGCAGCATCGTGCTCCACATGCCCAAGCTTCCCAAGCGCAACAGAAAGCTCTCGCTTCGCATCAAGCTCGCGACAAATCGCGACTGCTTCCTCAAGCTCCCGCCGCACCCGCATCAAGACCAGCCCAATCTCCTTTTCGCTAGCCCCCGACTGAAACGCCTCATACCGCCGCCGCCAAGCCCGCTCGATCAGCGCCAACGCATCCTCAACCGTCTTCCCGGACACCACCAAACACCCATCTCGAAGGTGTCCAAAGCATCCTCTCCCCCGCCCTACAGCGCAACCGACCCCAGGGAACCTCCGATCAGGTCGATGCACCTACGGAGGAATGAGCGGACCGGTTGCTTAGCCAAGAACATGGAGCGCGCATTTGGTTCCTGCCGGGACTCTCCGAGTCTGGCCAAAAAAAAGCAGGCGCGTGTTGATGCTGTTGTCACGGACGATGATCTCACCGCCATCAGTCACGCCCTTCCTCCTGTATCCGGCGCAGTTCCTCGTGGCTGCCAGTTGCCCCGGTCGCGAGCTGACTAGCATGCAGCGCACGCAGCGCTTCCACCGCACGCGCCACGGCCTCCCTGTCGGTCGGGGCCTTGCGAATCTCCACCTGAGGCACGCCGTTGTTGGTGACGATGATCGTCTCCCCAGCCGCGGCTCGCCGGAACACCTCCGCCTGCTTCGTCTTGCACTCGTCCGCCGTGACCCGAACCGCCTTGCTCACCATCGCCCCATCCTCCGACCAGAACGCAAGGCTAGTCCAAAATCACAGGCCGAAGTGTGGCGTCACGCCAGCTATCGGGAACCTGCCGATCAAGTCACTTGGCACAGCCCGCCTTGCAGCGCGTATCAGGCAAGGTGCCCGCCTCCAAAAGGCACACAGCCAACAGAGCCCAAAGTTCGCATTCCACCCCCCAAACCTGCTACGCTCCCCCACGTTCATGAAGGGGGCGACTTGGCTTCGACGGCGGTCGCGAACTCCGACGTGCATGCCGAGAGGGTAGTGACTCTCGTTAATCAATCGCTGCAACTTTTTATAGTTGCCAACGACGAAAACTACGCGCTAGCGGCGTAAGCCGCTTGTCTCGGGAAGACGGCGCCCGCAACGGCGACCCGAGGGCAAAGGCTTGCGGGATAGCGCCGCCGAGTGCCTCCGGCGGCGGCGCGAAACTTGAGGAGGCTCGCCCAGCCGCACCCCGACCGCCGGGTCGCCAACGGGCCAAAGCAATAGGCGGCTCTAAGCATGTAGAGCGAAAGACGGAGCACCGACGGACGCGGGTTCGATTCCCGCCGCCTCCACCAACGCTGGCCGGCCGGTCCCGGCCAAATCCATCCCGACATCTCGCCCCACCTCCCCAGACGACCAGAGTCTGCACGCCTGTGCCGCCAGGCCCAATAGCCGAGCGGAGGGCGTATCGCATTCCCGCGGGCGTCATTCCCGGCCCTGCAGCCGCCAACTGCGCTGCCGCGCCGCGGTCGGCGAGGAGGCGCTCGCCGTAGCGGCTGACCATCGCGGCGTTCTTCCAGCGAGGCCCAACGAAAGCGTCAATCTCGTACCCGCTTTGGCGGTTCCGTCCTACAGACCGCGCTTGATTTCCGTGCCACGGTGGCTCCACCCAAACGCATCCGAGCCGCCCCGTGCCGCAAGCACCGCAACGCCTGCGCCCGCTCCCACCCACGCGCCCCGCCGGCGGCGCTGTGCTAACGTCCTTGCATCCGGCCGGCCCAACGCCCAAGGAGAATCGCCATGCCCTCCGAGCCGCTCCCGGCGCGCAAGCCGCGCCAGCCCGATGCGATGTCCGGTGCGCAGCAGTTCACGCAGCGAACTGCCGACGCGCCCGCAAGGGCGTGCGAGTACCCGGAGTCCGACGGTAAGCCGATGGCCGAATCCGAAACCCACGCGGAAGCCATGGTAGACGTCACGCAGCCCCTCAAGGCGCGCTACGCCAACCGCGATGGCGTGCATGTCGGCGGCAACCTGATGATGTACTACGTGCCGGGGAACAAGCACACCAGCGTCTCCCCCGACGTGTTCGTCGCCTTCGGTCCCTCCCGCGAGCCGCTCCGCGACGTCTGGCTGACGTGGGAGGAGGGCAAGCTCGCAGACTTCGTGCTGGAGGTCGCGTCCAAGACCACCCACGGGAAGGACGAGGAGCGAAAGCGTCTCCTCTACCAGCGCCTCGGCGTCACCGAGTACTGGCAGCACGATCCCACCGGCCGGTACGTCGATCCCCTCAAGGGGCACCGCCTGAACGACCGCGGCATGTACGAGCGCATCCCCCTTGCGGCCACGCCGGCAGGAATGCCCTACGGCGAGTCAAAGCTCCTCTCCCTCCACCTCTGCCTCGACGCCGGCCGCCTCCGCCTGTTCGACCCCGCCACCGGCGAGTTTCTCCTCACCTACGAGGAGGAACGCCATGCCCACCAAGAGGAACGCCTCGCCCACCAGGAGGCACGCCGCGCCCGCCAAGCTGCCGAGGCCGAGCTCGCCGAGCTGAAGCGCCAGCTCGCCCGCCGCTCCTAACGCACCGGTCGGGCTGACAAGTAGGCGACTTGGGCGCCGGCGATTAGGCGGGAGGCGTCGGTGCCTGCTTAGGCATGTGGTCCAGAGCGTTGGCGTGGCGTTCTATGTAGCGCACCAAGCGGCGCAAACCCTCTTCCAAACGCTCGTGGATTGGGCGTAGTGCCGAACCCGCCATCGTGCAGATACGCCAGCGCCATCAACGAAGCCGAATGGTTTGGATGAAACGCCACCGCCCGGCGATAGTCATGCCGAGCCGAAACAAATCCCCGCCTCCGCATAGCCATGCCCCCGGCTGTCGGACTCTCCGAGTCTGGCTAAAGCAAGCGCGTGTTGATGCTGTTGTCAAAGACGATGATCTCGCCGCCATCAGTCACGCCCTTCCTCCTGTATCCCGCGCAGTTCCTCGTGCCTGCCGTTTGCCCCGGTCGCGAGCTGACTGGCATACAGCGCACGCAGCGCTTCCAGCGCACCCGCCACGGCCTCACTGTCGGCCGGAGCCTTTGCGAATCTCCACCTGAGGCACGCCGTTGTTGGTTACGATGATCGTCTCCCCAGCCGCGGCCCGCCGGAATATCTCCGCCTGGTTCGTCCTGCACTCGTACGCCGTGACCCGAGCCGCCTTGCTCACCATCGCCCCTTCCTCCGACCAGAATGCAAGGCTAGTCCATATCACAGGCCGAAATGTGGCAGCATGTAGAGTGAAAGACGGAGCACCGACGGAACGCGGGTTCGACTCCCGCCGCCCTCCACGAAGAAACTCGCCCATTCGGCATCAACGGCGGATCCCCACCTCGTGAACTGGCATCAGCACAATTTTCTGCCGGAATCTGCCGTATACCGCCGTTTCTTGTTGCTTACCGCCGGTTTTCTCGTATAGTAGCGCGCCATGAACAACGCGTCGAAACGCCGCTTCGCGAGGTGCAGGGAGCTCCGGGAGAACAAGGGACTCAGCCAGACGAAGCTCGCGGCAAGCGCCGGGGTGGGGCGGGACTTGCTGCGGACATTGGAAGACGGGAACTGGCACACCGCCCCGAAAGTGATGGCGGTCTTTGAGGCCTTGCAGGGGGTGTACGGAGGCTCGCTGCAGGCAATGGACGAGGTCGAGCGCCACGCCGATGCCGGAGACGAACTGGACGGGACCGGGAGTGAAGCCCATGACTGACGACGAACTGGAACGACGGTACCGCAAGTTGCTCAGGAACCCGGAAATCAGGAAGGTGGGCGAGGCGCGCACGCCGAACAAGGCAAAGCCGGTGGACGAGAAGGCCCTGTTGGATTTCGTCAAGAGAACAGAGCGCGCGCACGCCACGTTCGTACACCGCGTTTTCGAGAATCACAGCCTGAACTGAGCCTTTTCAGCAGCCCCGAAGTGCATCGGTCCGGGGCGGGCCGCCGAGGTATTGCGTCGATGGATAACGATGACCGCGTGATCAAGAGGTCGCTCTTCCTAGAACGGACGTTCAACGCTCTCCGCGACGAACTCGGCGCCCACTTCCAGCACCTGCGGATGAACCGCGCCGTTCTGTCCATCGTGGTGAAGTCGTACTTTGATGACGTGACGCGCCACAAGGACTACCACGGCAGCGAGCGGGTCGACGAAGTCAAGCAGGCCGGCTTCACGATCAAGTGGATCGCCAAGTTGCGGCCGGTCCAATTCGAGTGCGACGAATCTGAAACGACCACAAAGCTCCTCTACGTCAACGAGATCTTCGCCATTCGCGCCGGGCTCGCCTTCATGGAGCGGTCGCCTGACGAAGTCCCCGAGCCGATCTACGCAGACCTGCTCTACACGCTCCACTATCGGCATGTCGACGAGCGCATGCTTTTTCTTTGGTTGGCAACGCTCGAGTCGCTGTTGGCCGCGGAGAGCGAATGACGTCAGAGGGTGATGCAGCGCCGCCGTCAGGCAAGGAGGCGTCGGGCAACCGAAATCGACTGGGGAACGGACCGCTCTGGATGTTCGCAGCACTCCTCGGAGTTACCGACGCGGGGCTCGCATATGTCGCTGGCACGACGGATGGCTCAATCCAGACTGCGGTTCTGGCTTTCCTGGCGCTGTACACGTGTGCCCTCGCGGCGACATTCCTTTTCATCCTCTGGCACCGCCCCTGGGTACTGTATCCGCCGTCGGCGTTTAGCTTTCCGAACGTCGGGGAATACGTGGCCGCGATGCAAGGCAATCCGGTCCACGCCGACCGCCTGGCTAGGGAAGTAGGCAACGAGCTGTCTCCTGAAGGGCCATTCGGCCAGCGACTCTCCGACGCGACTGCTGATCTCCGCCCAGACCAACAGAAAGCCGTTCTTGATGTGGCCAACCGAACACGTGCAGAGGTAATCGACCGAATCAAGAGCACAGCGGTCTACGTGGACCCAAGTCCCCTGAAGGGTGAAGCATGGACGCTGTTGGAACTGGCATACGAGCCCGAAACCCCTGGAAGGCGTTTCGCCGACCAGATACTCTGGCGGCTCCAACCGTTTCCTCCCTACGCGTACGGAACGAAGTGGGCACTTCGTGTCAAGGAGACGGGAGTCGTACTCGCAGGACTAGACCACACGGTCCGCGACGCCGGTATCGTCGGAGGCATGGTTCTCGAAGTGATTGACCCCTCACGCGAAGAGCGCGGGACCAGGCGAATCGCTGCCAGAAAGGAAAGGAGTTCGTGATCATCTCCCCGAGCCATCGGTTCGTCTACGTCGGGATTCCGCGCACGGCGTCCAAGTCGATGAACGAGTGGTTGATGCGCCACCACGGCGGCATCTGGTACGGCGGACACCACGACTATCGGTCGATTCCGGACGGCGCCCGGTCGTTCCTCGTCTTCACCGCGGTGCGCAATCCCTACGACCGCGCAGTGAGCGGATACTTCGGCCGACACTGGGGCGAACGCCCGCGACGCGCGGAGGACCGCGTCGCCGTCGAGCCGCCCACACCAGCCGTGATGGCGAACCTCATTGAGCGCGGCCGCAACGAGGAGGAGAAGTTCGGGTCCTACCGCGACTTCGTCCAAGGCGCGGGCGTCACGCTCCTGCTCCACTACGAGCGATTGCCGGAGTGCCTGCTCGAACTCCCCTTCGCAGATCCGGCCTCCGTACGGGAGTTCCCGCACGTCCTAGAACGCGGAATCCGACCGGCCGGCCGTTTCGAGGACTTCTTCGACGACCGCTACGAGGCATTCGTCTGGGACACGTGCCGGGACGATTTCCGGGTTGGTGGCTACCAACGCCACGACTCGGGACTTCCCGAGGAGTCAGCTTCGTTCAAGTGGCTAGAAAAGAAGCCTGGTCCAGAGCCCCAGTTTCGGAGCCGCGTCACGACCACGTTGTGGGAGATCGCCGGTCAGTCTCGGCCGCTCGACGAGTCTCAGATGCGCATCTGCCGTGACCTGTTCGCGGCTCAAGCGCGGATGCATCCCCTCGCGGCTGTGCGGGCGAGGTTCCTTCGAGCGTCGCAGCGCGAGCGGTTCGACCGTCATTTTGTCCGTGACCACGCCGCCTTCGTAATGGAACAAGGCGGATAACCGGGGAGGGGGGCGGGGCGGGCTGACGCCAGATGAATCGGCGCAGAACAACGCCTGCGCCAAGTGCATGCGGGTTACTGCCCTCGAACCATCAACTCGTCATGAGGGCCGATCTCGGCCAACCGGCCGTTCTGGATCAACCCCCAAAACCGTGCCGAAAAACCTAGGCGCGTGGAGCAATGTGCCTCGCCATACTAAGCCGCTCTTCTATCTCGAAGCCGAGTGCTTCGTAGAATCCGCGAACCTCCAAGTTGGTAGCCCGAATCTGTAGATTGACTTTCGTGCAGCCCGAAGACTGCAACGCATGGATCGCGTGACGGACGAGGGCAGTGGCGAGGCCCCGGCGCCGGTGCTGCGGCAAGACCGCCACCTTGTGCAGCCAACCACGGTGGCCGTCGTACCCTGCCATCGTGGTGCCGACCACGACATCCACGTCGACTGCCACAAGCAGCAAATTGTCCCGCACGGCTAGCTTGGCATCGATGACCTTCTGCGGGGCGTTGTGAGGCGGATCGTCAGGGAAGGCGGTCTCCCACACTGCGATGACGCCGGCTCGGTCGGCCACGGTGGCGGGTCGTATCTTCACTCTCTCTTCGGCCACCGCCCGTTCTTGAGTGACAATGGTCGATCTGGAGCCGTGCGTTGTCAAATCCAGAAACCGGCGCTTCGGCCACTGCGAGCAGACTCGAGGGTCAGACGTCGCCCCCGGGCCTGTAGGACGGTTTGTTCGCGTGTCGGTAAGGACATTGGCTGAGGGGACGGCACAGTTAATTGACTCCTCTCAGGATGCGAATAGAGGGCTGGTTGCATCAAGGGATTCGCCATGAGACATGCAACCTGCGACGCGTGGAGAGGGCAGGATGCTCGCCCCAAGGGCCTCCTCAATCGACAACCGACGACGATGGCCACGCAAACTGATTGAGCATCCGTGTCAGCCTGGGGTTGTCGACTTCCAAACTCCGAACGTAGGCGGCGAGGACAGGGACCGGTACTTGGGCGCCGGCGATCAGGCGAAGGGCGTCGGGTGGGGTGCAGGTGCGTAGGAGCCAGGCGATCGTTGGATTGTCGAGGGGCGTTTGGGAGGGGTTGCCGAGCAGGAGGGCGGTGCGAACCTCGGAGCCGGTGCGGCGATCTGCCATGCCGGCGCAGTGGCGGGCGACCAGGGCGTCTACCACTGCTTCCGGGCTCTTCGCTGCGGCGTATGTTGGTGGTAGAGGCGTTCGGGCGAATGCCTCCGGGGGCAGGATGGCGACCGGGGGCTGTCGTGCCATGGCGATGTGCAGGCGGTTCATGGCGGCATTGTGCCTTGATGGCGCAGAAGAGCGGCCACAAGGGTCAAATCGGCGCGGTTTGGATCGGCGTCTAGCAGCGGGCGTTCGCGTGAAGCAGCCCAGTTCGAAGGAAGCATTTCGATCATCGCCGCGACTTCCCTGCACTGGTTCGCGCTCAGCGCGGCAACGGCTTGGCGAAGCGCCCCCGGATCGTGCTCTTGTGCCATTGCAAGGTCGTAGAGGTCCCGGGGTTCCGCGATGCCGGCACCGTGCAAGCGGTGGATGAGCTTGCCGGCGAGGATTTCTGCGCTGGTTAGGGTCTGGACGGCTGTTCCGGGTACGAACCTCCCGGAACCAGATGGTTGCACCAGAGTAGCTGCCGGCAGAATCGTGATTTCCACGCCGCCGATCCGCGTGTGTGTCGCGATCTGGTCCACGAAGGTCTCTTCACCCGCTGTGGTGGTCGATACATCCCGCAATGCCCGTTCCATCACCTCGCCATTGATGCGTACCGCCGTGGCATAGGTCTGGGGGTCGCAGAACAGGTCCGCGTCCGTCGAGCGCCGATGTTGCCATCGCGCCTGCAAAGCGGTGCCGCCGCCGAAGCGAAGGTCGCCCTCGGCCAAGTGCGGCGCCAGTGCGGTGACGAATAGCTGCACCGCGCGAACAATGGCTGGTGGGATTCCCTGTTCCTGTTGGGGCATGAGCCGATCCGTACCCTCAGGCGAGGGGTGAGGTCGCGGGCGTGTGGTCCAGCGCGTTGGCGTGGCGTTCTATGTAGCGCACCAGGCGGCGCAAACCTTCTTCGAGGCGGTCGTGGGATTGGGCGTAGCAGAGGCGGATGTGGGCGTCGTTGTTTGGGCCGAAGGCGTAGCCGGGGGCCAGGCCCACGTCTTCTTCGGCGAGGACGCCCTGGACGAACGCTAGGCTGTCTTCCACGCCTTTCACCTTGGGGAAGGCGTAGAAGGCGCCTTCTGGCATGCGCAGGTCAATCAACGGGTGGTCGGTTAGATGTTGCTCGACGATGCTCCGGCCTTTGCGGTATTGCTCGCGCAGGGTTGCCACCGTTTCTTCGCCGCTTTCGAGAGCGGCTATGCCGTCGGCTTGGGCGAATACCGTCGCGCCGGTGTTGAAGCACTCCGAGAGGGCTGTCCAGGCGATGGCCAGGTGGGGTGGGGTGACTACCCAGCCGAGGCGCCAGCCCGTCATGGCCCATGCCTTGGAGAAGCCGTTCACCACTACCAAGGGGTCGTCTTCGCGGGCCACTTGCAGGAAGGATGGGGCGTGTTCGCCGTCGAAAAAGGTGCGGTGATACACCTCGTCGGCGATGAGGAGGATGTCTCGCTCGCGGCAGAAGGCGAGCAGCTCGCTTTGGTCGTCCTGGTGCATCACCCAGCCGGTGGGGTTGCAGGGGGTGTTGACGAAGATCGAGCGGGTTTCGGGGCGCACCGCAGCGATGATTTCGGACACGTCGAGATGCCAGCCGGAGGCAGTTTCGCGTTGGCGCACGGTGTCGATTTCGGCGCCGGCGACTCGGTAGGTGATCTCGATGTTGGGCCAGTGGGGGCTGACGATTAGGGCGCGGTCGCCGCTCGTCACTGCAGTCTGTGCGGCAATGGTTACGCCCATCATCGCGGAGCCCGGCACGGTGATTCGGTCGGGGTTGATGTCGAGGCCGTAGAGGTTGTCGAGATAGCGTTTGATGGCGTCACGCAGGGATTGCAGGCCGCGGGTGTGGGTGTAGAAGGTCTGGCCATCGTCGAGGGCCGCCTTGGCGGCTTCGCGGATGAAGGCGGGGGTCACGGTGTCGCCTTCGCCGAACCATAGTGCGATGACGGCAGGGTCGCCCAAGCGCGGGAACGCCACCTTGGTGATGCCGTTCTGCTCGAGGGTTTCGATTACGTGCCTCACCATGGGGGTAGCTTTTTCGCTGGTGTTGTACGGGGGGGCTTGAGGTCGGGGCAGCATAGCAGGCTGGATGGAAGCGCCTATCGGCGCTAGCGCCACAAGAACCGTTGCCTTCGGACAACGCTTCTTGCTCCAGCCCAAGCCGTCCCATCAGGGAAGGCAGAATGCCTTCCCTCCGAGGGGACGGCCCTCCAAACGAACACGGCCGCGGCGTCAGTCGTTGACAGACTGCTTCAGCACCCGTCCTTGCTCGCGGCGCCACTCGCGGTCCTTCACCGTGGCGCGCTTGTCGCGTTGCTCCTTGCCTTTGCCGAGCGCCACTTCGCACTTCACGCGTTGCCCCTTCCAATACATGGCGGTGGCGACGCAGGTGAAGCCCTTGGCCTGGGTGGCGTTGAAGATGCGGGAGATTTCGCGCTCGTGCAGGAGCAGCTTTCGGGTGCGGATGGGGTCGGGTTCGACGTGGGTGGAGGCACTTGCGAGGGGAGCGATGTGTGCGCCCAAGAGCCACGCTTCGCCCTCGCGCACCAACACGTAGCTGTCTGTGAGCTGGGCGCCGCCGGCGCGGATGCTGCGCACTTCCCAACCTTCGAGCACGAGGCCGGCCTCGAAGCGCTCTTCGAGCTGGTAGTCGAACCGCGCGCGCCGGTTGAGCGCGATGGTGCCGTTGCCTGTGTTTGCCTTCTTCGCCATTGCCTGCCTGTCCGCCGCGAGGGGCAGGATGCGAATCGTAGCGGGGCAACGCGCAACGCGCACGTCGTCGCAAAGCCAGGTCCTTTCGAATGCGCGCCTGTCGGCGCGGTGGAGGGCAAGATGCCCTCCGTCCAGAGGCCCCCGGCCGGAGCAACGCGCGCGTCGTCGCAAAGTCAGGTGGTGTCTCACTTTGACCCGATCTGCTGTGGGGGTGAGTGCTGGAAAACGGCAATCGTGTTCGACTTGGCCGCCGACGCCTCTCCGGAGGAGGGGCGTCACGCCCTCCATCGCGCCGCAAGGCGCGCAACACTCTCTGCACCAGCCCTTGCGGGCGCGTGGAGGGCAAGATGCCCTCCCTCCAGGGTCGACGCCCGACGCGCGTGGTAGGGCAGGATGCAGTCTCCCAAGGCCCCCAGCGCCGAAGGGCGCTTACAATGACGCCACGAAGGCCAGCGGTTCGCGCAAGCGGAACTGCCAACGCGCCCTTCAGGGCGCTAGTCCTGCTCGAAGGAGGGAGTGATGGCTGACACCGACGTTTCGCAGCCGAACCTTTGGTCGAGTCGGCTCATGTTCATCCTGGCCGCGGCCGGATCGGCGGTGGGTCTCGGCAACATCTGGAAGTTCCCCTATATCGCCGGCGAGAACGGCGGCGGCGCGTTCGTGGTGGTGTATCTGCTTTGCATCGCCGCCATCGGCGTGCCGATCATGGCCGCGGAAGTGTTGCTCGGCCGCGCGGGACGGCAAAGCCCCATCAACACCTTGCGGGCGCTGGTGCGGCGCAGCGATGCATCGAAGGGCTGGACCCTCATCGGCTGGTTGGGCGTGCTCGGCGGCTTCCTCATCCTCTCCTTCTATGCCGTGATCGCCGGCTGGGCACTGCACTACATCTTCCAGGCAGGTTCCGGCACCTTCACCGGCGCGAGCAGCGCCGATGTGTCCGGCGTCTTCGACGACTTCCTCGCGAGCCCGTGGACGATGCTGTTCTGGCACACGGTGTTCATGGCGGGCACGGTCGCCATCGTTGCCCGGGGCGTCAACCGCGGGCTGGAGTTCGCAATCCGCTGGTTCATGCCCGTGTTGTTCGTGCTGATCCTGTTGCTGGTGGGCTATGCGATGGTGGTGGGCGACTTCGCCGCCGGCTTCGGTTTCCTGTTCGGCTTCGACTTCGGGGCGCTCACCGTCGCCGGCGTGCAGGAGGCGATGGGGCACGCCTTCTTCACGCTCAGCGTCGGCATGGGGGCGATCATGGCCTACGGTGCCTACGTGCCCACCAACGTCTCGATCCCGGGCACGGTGCTCACCATCGCCAGCGTCGACACCGTGGTGGCGCTGGCCGCTGGGCTGGCGATCTTCCCCATCGTGTTCGCCAATCCCGGCCTCGAAGCCGGCGCGGGACCGGGGCTGTTGTTCGTCACCCTGCCCATCGCCTTCGGCAACTTGCCCCTCGGTGCCTTCATCGGTACGCTGTTCTTCGTTCTCATCAGCTTCGCCGCCATCACATCCGCCATCTCCATCATCGAGCCGGCGCTGGCGTGGATGGTGGAGCAGTTCCGCATCACGCGCGCACGGGTGGCGATTGCCCTCGGTGGCATCTGCTGGTTTCTGGGCATCGGCAGCGTGCTCTCGTTCAACCTGTGGTCGGACGTTCACATCGTCGGCGAGCGCACCTTCTTCGACTTCGTGGACTATGTGACGCAAGTGTGGATGCTGCCGATCGGCGGCTTCCTCATCGTCGTCTTCGCGGCCTGGGTGCTGCCGAAAGAGATCGTCACCGAGCAGCTTGGCTTCTCCTCGGGCTTCAAGTGGAAGCTTTGGCTGGTGCTGGGGCGGGTGGTTGCGCCGATTGGCGTCTTGACGGTGTTCGTTTACACGACGTTCCTGGCATGACGCGACCTGACAAGGGCTCGTTCGCCGGCAGGGTTGCCGCGCGGTGAGAAGAGTCCGAAGGTCTGCCCTGCTGCCCCACCCGGCGCCGCAGGTGTTCGCCCTTGTGGACGACATCGACCGCTATTCTGAGTTCCTGCCGTGGTGCGTCGCTTCCGAGGTGCTGCACCGCGACCGCGAGGAGGTGACCGGCCGCATTGAGATCGACGCCCACGGTCACCGCGAGGTGATCGTCACCCGCAACGAACTGGTGGGCGATCGAGAGATCCGCCTGACCTTGATGGAAGGTCCGTTCAACGCCTTCGACGGCTGCTGGCTGTTCACGCCCCTCGGCAAGGAGGGCGTAAGCGGATGCAAGGTGGAACTCGACATCGCGTTTGAGTTCACGAGCCGCCTGATGTCCCTGGCCGCGGGGCCCTTCATCGACCGCATCGCGGACCGCATCGTCGATGCCTTCGCCCAACGCGCCGCGACGGCCCTTTGAAATGCAGGTGGAGGTCGCAAACGCGACGACAGGCGCCGACATCGAGGTGCGTGCCGTCGAACTGCCACCCGGCGCCACGGTTGGCGATGCCGTGGACGCGGCGGAGTTCGACGCCGCCTGGGACGCGCTGGGCGTATTCGGCGAGGTCGTGGATCGAGCGCACGTGCTGCGGCACCGCGATCGGGTTGATCTCTTGCGTCCGCCCTTGATCGACCCGATGGAGGCCCGACGACAACGGGCTCGCACGCTGTAGCCAGCGCGTGGAGTGGTGCGCTTCGGGACCGCGAGAGGGTGGTGTCTCACTTTGACCGGCCTCCGGCTCTTTGGAGGGAGGGCGTCTCGCCCTCCATCGCGCCGAAGGTGCGCAGAACACTCGTCGCACCAGCAAGATGCGCGCCCTTGCGGGCGCGATGGAGGGCGAGACGCCCTCCCTCCAAACCGCGCCACGCGCTGCGTAAGTCAAAGTGAGACACCACCCGCGAAAGGCTCCAGGTTCGTCGGCGAGCCGAGTTTGCTACGCTGTCCTTTTCGTTGAGTCGAATCGAATGCCCATGGTCAACCTGAGCGTCAACGGCAAGGAACGGGAGGTGGATGTCCGGCCCGACATGCCCCTTCTTTGGGTTCTGCGCGACAAATTGAAACTCACCGGGACGAAGTACGGTTGCGGCATCGCCCAGTGCGGCGCCTGCACGGTACACGTTGACGGCGTGCCCATGCGTTCCTGCGTACTGCCAGTCGGCACGGTCGCCGGCGCGGTTACGACCATCGAGGGGCTCGCCGCCGAGGGCGACCTGCACCCCATGCAGGCGGCCTGGCTCGAACATGACGTGCCACAGTGCGGCTACTGCCAATCGGGGCAGATCATGAGCGCCGCAGCCTTGCTCGAAAACAACCCCGAGCCAAGCGATACGGACATCGACCAGGCGCTCGCCGGCAACTATTGCCGGTGCGGCACCTATGTGCGCATTCGCAAGGCGGTGCGCAGCGCCGCCAAGGCCCACAACGCCGCCAAGGGAGCTTGAGCATGCCGCTTTCGACTGGACTCAGCCGGCGCAACCTATTAAAGGTCTCGGCGCTCGCCGGCGGCGGCGTGATGCTGCAGATGACGCTGCCGACGGCCGCCGAAGCGCCACCCGAGGACGTGCTGGTCGGCTCGAAAGAGCTCAACGTTTACGTGCAGATCGACTCGGACGGGCAGATCACGATTTACTCCAGCATGCCGGAGATGGGCCAGGGGATCAGAACCACCCTGCCGATGATCGTTGCGGAAGAGATGGGCGCGCGGTGGGAGGACGTGGAGGTTCTCGACGCGCCCCTCGATGAGAAGTTCGGCTTCCAGATGTCCGGGGGTTCCACCTCGGTGCCCCGGAACATTGGCACGATGCGGCGCATGGGCGCATCGGCGCGCGAGATGCTCGTCGGCGCCGCCGCGCTGATGATGGAGGTTGACAGGGAAGACCTCACGGCTCGGGACAGCGAGGTGGTACACCCCTCGGGTATGCGCCGCTCCTTCGGTCAGCTCGCGAGTCTGGCGGCGGAACAACCGGTGCCCGACCCGAACACGCTCACCTATAAGGACCCGAGCGCGTACACGATTATCGGCACGTCGGTCAGCGGCGTGGACAACTTCGTCATTGCCACGGGGCTGTCCAAGTTCGGCATCGACGTCGATGTTCCGGGTATGAAACACGCCACCTATGTGCGTTGTCCGCGCATCGGCGGTGCCGCCGTCAGCTTCAACGAAAGCGAAATCAAATCCCTGCCCGGAGTCACGGACGCCTTCATCCTTGCGCCCAATGACGCGGCCGGCTCCTCCGAGATCTGGTTCCTGGACGGCGCGGCCGCCTTGCGCGGCGGTGTTGCAATCGTCGGCGACGATACCTGGTCGGTGTTCGATGCCCGCGGCAAGCTCGAGGTCGAGTGGGACGAGTCATCGGCGTCCACCGACGACTGGGCCGCAATGGTCGACTGGGCCGAACGCACCGCCCGAGACGGTAGCGGCGAGGTGATTGCCGACAACGAGGGCGTCGATGCGGCGCTTGCGGATGCCGCCAACCGGACGGCCGATGCCTTCTATCAGTTCCCCTACGTGGCCCATGTGTGCATGGAGCCGATGAACTGCACGGCCGACTACCGCAAGGGCACGGGCGGGGAGCCGGATTCCCTCGAGGTCTGGCTCGGCAGCCAGTGGCCCGCAGCAGTGCAGCAAATCGCCGGCAACCTGTTCGGCATGAAACCCGAACAGGTGCAAGTGAATCCGCTGCGCATGGGCGGGGGCTTCGGCCGCCGGGCAGTCAACGACTTTGCGACCGAAGCGATGGCGATCTCCGAGCGTGCCGGCGTTCCCGTGAAGCTCACCTGGACGCGTACGGACGACATTCACAACGACCATTTCCGCGTCGGTGGATTCGAGCACATGAAAGGAGCCGTGGGGCCGGACGGCAAGCTCGCGGCCTGGGAGCAGCACTACATCGGGTTCGGCAAGAACGGTCGGCCCGTCATGGGGTCGGGCCTGCAAGGCAACGAGCTGCCGGCCGTGGCTTTCCCGACTGCCCGCATCAAACTCAGCATGCGGGAGGTCGCCACACCTTGCGGCGCCTGGCGGGCGCCTGGATCAAACACCAACGCCTTTGTGGAGCAGTGTTTCATCCACGAGTTGGCGACACTGGCGGGCCGGGACCACCTCGAGTTTCTGCTCGAACTGATGGGCGAGCCACGCTGGATCGCCGAAGGCAACATCAACGCGCTGAATACCGGGCGTGCCATCGACGTGATCAAGCTCGCAGCAGAGAAAGCGCAGTGGGGCAGACCCATGGCGAATGGGAGCGGGCTTGGCCTGTCCTTCTACTTCTGCCACGCCGCCCACGTGGCGGAGGTTGCCGAGGTGCGTGTCACCGCCGATAGGAACGTTAGCGTCGAAAAGGTGTGGGTGGCAGTCGACGTCGGCCCGATCATCAACATGAGCGGTGCGTTGAGCCAAGTCGAGGGTTCGGTCATTGACGGCCTGAGCACGATGGCGCTGCAGCAGATCACCATGCAGGGGGGCGTCATACAGCAGGACAACTTCGACGAGTATCAAGTGATGCGAATCGGGCCGACACCCGAGATTGACGTGCATTTCATCGAAAGCGACAACCCGTCCACCGGGCTCGGCGAACCGGCGCTTCCGCCGCTTGCGCCGGCGGTTGCCAACGCCATCTTTGCGGCGACGGGTGAACGCGTGCGGTCGATGCCCTTGAGTGAAGCGGGCTACACGCTGGTGTAGGGGCGCAGCAGACGCGCTATTGCGTGCCGGCGAGGTCGGGCGACTCCGATCCCTCTGCCTCTGACT
The DNA here is from genome assembly GCA_965116935.1 of Pseudomonadales bacterium. GTDB lineage: Bacteria > Pseudomonadota > Gammaproteobacteria > Pseudomonadales > Azotimanducaceae > VXYL01. The sequence goes on from OZ220737.1 coordinate 635,403, forward strand.
CTGCCTCTCCATCACCGGCTTGCGGGTCGTCCTCACCCCAAGCCGACTTCGGTGCGAAGTCGCCGGTGAGGTGCGAAAGCTCGTCGCCGCTGAAGAACAGCGACATGCGCACGATCGCCGTCGGGGTGCCGGGGATGTGCATCGAGTACACGTAGTCCCAGCGGTCTGCATTGAAGGGATTGCGGATTACCGGTTCGCCCATGACGAACGCCACCTGCTCGCGGGTCATGCCCGGACTCAACTGATCCACCATTTCCTGCGTGATGACATTGCCCTGCTGCACCGTCACCCGGTGCATGCGCGGAAACGAGCACGCGGCCAGCGTCAGCGCGGCGATGATCGCGAGCAAGGCCGGTCGCCAAGGGCGCCAGATGGAGTGGGTCACGATGCTGTCAGGTTCCTTGCGGTCAGGTTGAATGGTAGCAGTGCCGGACAACGCCCCCGCACCTCAATCGCTAGCGCCGCCAAACCCCTCGCTTCGCTTGGCGTCTGGCCCCAGCCCCCACCTCCCTATGACCTCGCGCCGCAGAATGCCACTTAAGTGACTTTCCACGGCGCAAGCTCCTAGCCCGGATTAACTCCGCGCCCTTCCCGCAACAGCGTCGCCGCGTAGCTGCGCGATTCTTCGGTCACCGTTCGACCGCCGAGCATCCGCGCGAGTTCCCCGACGCGGCCGTCTTCGTCCAAGGGCACGATGGCCACATCCTGATCGTCGTTGCGCACCACTTTCATGTGCGCGTCGGCAAGGGCGGCGATCTGCGGCGCGTGGGTGATGGCGATCACCTGGCCACTGCGGGAAAGGCGGCGCAGCACGCGTCCGAGCACGTCTGCCGAGGTGCCGCCGACGCCCACGTCGGCCTCGTCCAGGATCATGCAGGGGAGCGCCGAGTGCTCCGCCGCCACTAGCTGAATCGCGAGGCTAATGCGGGAAATCTCGCCCCCCGACGCAATGTCGCCCAAGCGGCCGGCGGGGTATTTGGGGTTGGTGGCGATGATGTAGTCCACGCTCTCGAGGCCAGCGGCGGATTCCGCTGGCGAGAACCGCACCTCCAGCGACGCCTCGCTGAGACCCAGTTCGCGGATGGCGTCGGTGACCTTGGCCGCGAAAGGCGCCGCCGCCTCACGGCGCTGGCCAGAAAGCTGCTCGGCCAACTGCCCGAACTCCGTCGCCGCGTCTCGCGCCTCGGCCTCGAGCGCCTCCACGCGGGTGTCTTCGTCTGCGAGTTCCTTAAGCTCCTCGTTCAACGCCGCAAGATGCTCCGCCAAAGTGGCCGGCGGAACCCGGTGCCGTCGCGCAACGTCGTGCAGCGCCGACAGCCGTGCATCCACGTCACGAAGCGTCTCTTCGGCAGCGTCGAAGCTGTCGAGATAGCGCCGCAGTTCGTCGCCCGCTTCCTCCAAAAACACCTGCACGGAGTTCATCAGCTCGCTGGCGCGGGCGAGGTTTTCGTGCGGGTCTTGCGCATCCTCAATGGCGCGCACGATGTGCGAGGCACGGCTGCCAAGGTCGTCCTGGATCTCGGTCACCGCGGTGCCAATTGCGGCGACGATCTCCTGTGCGCGGGAGAGGCGTCGATGGGTTGCGGCAATCTCGTCGAAGCGGCCGAGGTCTTCCCCCAGCGTACCAAGTTCCTCGGTTTGGTAGGCAAGCAGTGCCCGGCGCTCTTGCCGGCGTTGCGCATCGGCGCGCGCCGCCTCGAGTTCCGCCGCCGCCTCCGTTCTGCGCCGATGTGCGTCCGCCACCGCGGCAACGAGCGTCGCATCCACACCGAAGTCGTCGAGCAGGCGCCGCTGCTGGTCTGGCCGCATGACGAGCCGGTGCTGGTCTTGACCATGAATGTCGATGAGCGGTTCCGCCAGCCGCGCAAGCACCGCCGCCGTCACGGCAGCGCCGTTGACGAAGGCGCGCGAGCGCCCTTCCGCACTTGCCGCCCGCCGAACGAGGCAATTGCCGTCCGATTCCGTGTCAAATGCCTCCTGCTCGCGCAGCACTGCCAGCGCCTGCGGCTGTGCGGAAATATTGAACTCGGCACTGACGTCGCAGCCAGTTGTGCCGGGACGAATCTTCGACCTCTGCACCCGCGCGCCGAGCACCAACGAGAGGGCGTCGAGCAGGATCGACTTGCCAGCGCCGGATTCGCCGGTGATCACCGTAAGGCCAGCGCCGAACTCGATGTCGAGCCGATCCACCAGCACGAAGTTGCGAACGGTTAGGGCCTTGAGCACGGAAAACGGCGTGGCGCGGTTGCCTGATGGGGAAGCGGCAGACTACGGCAAAGGCGCGCTTGGGGGAAGGCATTGTGCATTCTCTCGCCGCAAGGCGCGGACCGTGGCCTGAAGAAAGGCGCCTGTCGGCGTCTGGGAAGGCAGAATGCCTTCCCTCCAGACCCCGTTCCTCCAAGGCCCGTCCCCTTCCACTGGCGTCCATCGCCGAGTCCGACGGACGGCGAAAACCAACCCGCGCGAGGCTGCGACAATTGGCATGTTGCGAGGGCGCGGGGAGGGCGCGTGGACATGAACAGGGCCTTGCTGCCTTGCTGCATTGGGTTGCTCGTCGCCGCGCCGGTGGCGGCGCAGGCCGTGGCGTTCGACGAACACGCCATCGAAGCGCCGTTCCGCGTGCAGGAAACGCTGTCTGGCAGCTTTGCGAATGCGCCGAGCCTGGTGTTCGTCGGTGGCGACGGTGACACCACGGAGTGCGCGGTCCACTCCTTGGGCGACGATGGGTGGAGCCAAGTGCATCGCGGCCCATTGCCGGCTGGCACGGTTCTGGCCGATGACATGTCCATCGCCGGCAACGACCGTTTCGTCGTCTTCGACGGCACGCACTTTTCCTGGCTCGATCCGGTCGACTGGACCTTCAAGCCCCTCGACATTGCCGTCGCAACCACCCTCTACCGCGGCAAACCACGCGGCGTCGCCGTGGGGGATATGGGTCGTGATGTCAACGGCGACGAAGCGGACGACATTGTGCTGCTCGACTTCGATGGCATCTGGACCACCCTCCAAGGTGCCGGCGGCACCTTCGATCAGCCCATCAAGCTGCCCACTCCGCCATTGATTCAGGTGGGCAACAGCGTTTCCTTCACCGCGCCATCCATGTACGCGCTCGACTACGACGGAGACGGTCGCGGTGACCTGGCAGTTCAACAAGACGGCCAACTCCTAGTCTTCAAAGGCGCGACTACCGAGACCGAGCCAGAGTCAATCGCAGTGCCCGGCGGGCTGACAGGCCCCAGCGCCGATCGCCCACTGGGCGACGAAAGCCCCATCCGCACCTTGCGCGACCTCGCCGACCACAACGGCGACGGCATAGCCGACATCACCGTCTCCACCGCCAGGGGCGACGGCCCGATGGAGGCCGAAACCGCAACGCTCTTCCACTTCGGCCGCCGCGATGGCGGGGTAACGGTGTTTGACGAAGACCCGAGCTCCACCATCGCCACCGGCTCCATCGGCGAAATCCAGATGGTGGACATCGACGGCGACGGGCGCGAGGACGTGGTGGCCCTCTCCGGCGAGTTCAGCGTCGGCAAGATCGCGATGGCGATCATGACCGGCTCCATCTCCCTCGACGCGGGGATTTATCTCATGGGCGAGGACGGGTTCGACGACGAACCTGCTGCAACCCGGAAGATGAAGGTGGGTGAGAACAGTCCCGGCCCGGCGTTTGCGGATGTGAACGGTGACGGCCGCCAAGACATGGTGCAGGTGGTGGAGGACGGCTTGGAGATCGCTCTCGGCGAGCCAAGCAAACGCTTGTTCCCGAAGCGTCCGCAAGAAGTGGAGCTCAACGAACCCTTCGGCGATGCCACGCCGAGCGGCACGGATGTGGAGGACCTGAACCAAGACGGCAAGGACGACCTCCTGCTCCACTACGGCCCAACCACCGGCATATTGGTGTTGCTGAGCCGCTGAAGCGCCGCTCCGTGCGGTGTCAACCCTAGCGACGGGCACTGCACGCGTCTCGCCCGTTGCTTGGAGGAACTCGGCGCTGCTGCAATACTATCGGCCCATCGGGAGTAGGTTGACAGCGGCCGTGAAGCAGCAACCTTCCGCCGCGTCGCCCTGAGGAGCCAAGCGATGCGCCAGCCGAGCCAGTTGCCGGAAAACGTCGATGAGCGGGCGCAGCATCTTTTCAAGATGCTGGTGGAGCACTACCTGAAGGACGGCAACCCCGTCGGCTCGAAGACGCTCGCGGCCTCGCGCGAGATCACCGTCAGTTCCGCCACCATCCGCAACATCATGGTGGACTTGGAATCGCGCGGCCTCGTCACCTCCCCGCACACCTCCGCCGGGCGCGTGCCGACGCATCAGGGCTTGCGCTTCTTCGTCGAGAGCCTGATCTCGGTGAGCCCCATGGAAGCCGATGCGGTTCGGCACCTGTACCGGGAACTGAGCCCCGACCTCGGTCCCACCGAACTCGTCGAGTCCGCCTCGCAACTGCTCTCGCACCTCACCCATATGGCCGGCGTCGTTACGGTGCGCAGGCCCGAGCAGGTGTCGCTCAGGCAAGTGGAGTTCCTGCACCTCTCGGGCGGACGCGTGCTGGTCATCCTCGTCGTCAACGACCGCGAAGTGCAGAACCGCGTCATCCATCCGGACCGCGAATACACCGAAGCCGAGCTCACCCGCGCCGCCAACTACATCAACGCGGAGTTCTTCGGCCAGTCCCTCGGCGCCATCCGCGCCGGCATCCTCGACAGCATGCGCGGCGACAAGGATCGCCTCAACGCCCTGATGGAGACCGCCCTCGACGTCGCCAGCAAGGCATTCCCCAAGGAAGGCGAGGACGACGAGGACGACTGCGTCGTCAGCGGCGAAACAAACCTGCTCGATTCGCTGCCGAGCATCGAGGCGGTGCGCGAGCTGTACGAAGCCTTCGCACACAAGAGCGCGATCGTCCACCTGCTCGACCGCTGCCTCGACAGCGACGGCATCCAGCTTTTCATCGGCGAAGAGTCCGGCTACCGCGCGCTCGACGACTACAGCCTGGTCACGGCGCGCTACCAGGTGGGCGGCCAAGTGGCCGGCGTGCTCGGTGTCGTCGGCCCCACCCGCATGGCCTACGAAAAGGTCATCCCCGTGGTGGACGTGACCGCCCGATTGCTCGGCGCCGCGATGGATCACCCCCAAGAGCGCCGCCAAGCCTCTCGCTAGTCCCCTCCCCCGCCGAGTCCATCGGTGCATCCAATACGGGCGGGGACAAGCCCGGGACAAGCCCCGCCCCTACGCGTCCCGTGTCGAGTGCATCGACGCGTTCAATGGGGGCGGGGAAAGGCGGGTCCCCACGGGCCTCCGGCTAGGAACCAAACCGCTCGCGACACGCGGCAGGGTTGAAATTCGGCTGCATCGTCGCCATCTACCCGCCTTCCACACTGCACGAATCCATCGCTTTCAATGCAAACCGACAAAACCTGCCCGGGAGGCGCATCGGGACAAGGCGCCGATGCGACCAATCGTGTCGCGGAAGGCAGCGAAGATGCTGGCGGCGAAGCGGCCACGACGCCGGCCGATCCGGAACAGTGCGCCGAAACGGATGCACCCGACTCCGATGCCGTCGCGCCGGCGGAAGAGCAGCCCGAAGATCCGGCAACCACCATCGCCGCCCTGAACGTGGCGCTCGAAGCGGCTGAGGCTGAGATCGAGAGCCTGAACGACCGCGCCCTGCGCGCCACCGCCGAGGTGGAAAACGTGCGCAAGCGCGCCGATCGCAGCGTCGCCAACGCTCACAAGTTCGCCCTCGAGAAGTTCACCGGCGACCTTTTGCCCGTCATCGACAGCTTCGAGCGGGCACTCGAAGCTGCCTCGGCCCTCGCGAGCGAGAACGACGCCGCCGGCAGCACCGTGGAAGGCATCGAACTGTCGCTGCGGCTGATGAACGAAACCCTCGGTCGCCACGGCGTCGAAGCCATCGACCCGGTGGGCGAACCGTTCAACCCCTCCTTCCACGAAGCCATGAGCATGGTGCCGAACCCCGACGCGGAACCGGGCTCGGTGCTGCAAGTGGTGCAGAAGGGCTACACCCTGAACGAGCGCCTCGTGCGTCCAGCCCGGGTGCTGGTGGCCAAGGCGCCCGAGTAGCACCGCAAACCGCTTGATTAATCGTCCTCTCGACCCAATTTCTCAAACGTAACCACTGAAAGAACTGCACGCAGGACAACGGAGACCATCATGGGCAAGATCATCGGCATCGACCTCGGCACCACCAACTCGTGCGTTGCCGTGCTCGACGGCCGCGAGGCGCGGGTCATCGAGAACTCCGAGGGCGACCGCACCACGCCGTCGATCATCGCCTATACCGACGGCGAAACCCTCGTCGGCCAAAGCGCTAAGCGCCAGGCGGTGACCAACCCGGCCAACACCCTGTTCGCCGTCAAGCGCCTCATCGGGCGGCGCTACAAGGACAACGTGGTGCAGCGCGACATCGACATGGTGCCCTACAAGATCGTCGAAGCCGCCAACGGCGACGCCTGGGTCGAAGGCAATGACGAGCAACTCGCCCCGCCGCAAGTCTCCGCCGAAGTCTTGAAGAAGATGAAGAAGACCGCGGAGGAGTTCCTCGGCGAGGACGTGAGCGAAGCCGTCATCACCGTGCCGGCCTACTTCGACGACTCCCAGCGCCAAGCCACCAAGGACGCCGGCCGCATCGCCGGCCTCGACGTCAAGCGCATCATCAACGAACCCACCGCCGCCTCCCTCGCCTACGGCATGGACAAGCAGCGCGGCGATTCCAAGATCGCCGTGTTCGACCTCGGCGGCGGCACCTTCGACATCTCGATCATCGAGATCGCCGAGATCGACGGCGAGCACCAGTTCGAGGTGCTCTCCACCAACGGCGACACCTTCCTCGGCGGCGAGGATTTCGACCTCGCCATCATCGACTACCTAGCGCAGGAGTTCATGGCCGAGAACAAGGTCGATCTGACCGGCGACCCCATCGCCAAGCAGCGCCTCAAGGAAGCAGCGGAGAAGGCCAAGATCGAGCTCTCCTCCAGCCAGCAGACGGAGGTGAACCTGCCGTACATCACCGCCGACCAGACCGGGCCCAAGCACCTCGTTATCAAGCTCACCCGCGCCAAGCTCGAATCCCTGGTCGAGGGCTTCGTCGAGCGCACCATCGCCCCGTGCCGCACCGCGCTCGACGACGCCGGCCTCAAGGTGGGCGACATCGACGAAGTGATCCTCGTCGGCGGTCAGACGCGGATGCCGCTGGTGCAGGAGAAAGTGCGCGAGTTCTTCGGCAAGGAGCCCCGGCGCGACGTGAACCCCGACGAAGCGGTCGCCATGGGCGCAGCCATCCAGGCCGCAGTGCTGTCGGGTGACGTCAAGGACGTGCTCCTGCTCGACGTGACGCCCCTTTCGCTCGGCATCGAGACGCTCGGCGGCGTCATGAACACGCTGATCGAGAAGAACACCACCATCCCGGCGCAGAAGCAGCAGGTCTATTCCACCGCCGACGACAACCAGACGGCGGTGACCATCCACGTGCTGCAAGGCGAGCGCAAGCAAGCCGCGCAGAACAAATCCCTCGGCCGCTTCGACCTCTCCGACATTCCGCCGGCGCCACGCGGCATGCCGCAGATCGAGGTGAGCTTCGACATCGACGCCAACGGGATTCTCAACGTTTCCGCCAAGGACAAGGCCACCAGCAAGGAACAGTCCATCGTCATCAAGGCGTCGAGCGGGCTCGCCGACGACGAGATCGAGAAGATGGTGCGCGACGCCGAGGCGCATGCCGAGGACGACGCCAAGTTCGAGGAAATGGTGACCCTGCGCAACCAAGCCGACAGCGTCGTCCATTCCGCCCGCAAGATGGTGGCCGAGGCCGGCGACAAGATCACCGACGAAGAAAAGCAGAAGGTGGAAGCCGCCGCCGACGACCTCGAAGCCGCCATTCAGGGTGAGAACCAAGAGGACATCTCGGCCAAGCTCAACGCCCTCACCGAAGCGACCGGTGCCGTGGCGCAGAAGATGTATGCTGACGAGGCACAGGCCGCTGGCGGAGACGGTGCGGGTGCCGAGCCCGACCCGGGTGCGGCACGGAACGCGAATGCCGGTGCCGGCCAAGACGATGTCGTGGACGCCGACTTCGAGGAAGTGCAGGCCGACAGGAAGTCGGAAGCCGACAGGAAGTCGGAAGCCGACAGGAAGTCGGAAGCCGACAGGAAGTCGGAAGCCGACAGGAAGTCGGAAGCCGACAGGAAGTCGGACGACAAGTCGGACAAGGACAAGTAATACGGGGGCTGGCGGCAAGCAACCATGGCGGCAAAGCGCGATTACTACGACGTTCTAGGCGTCGAACGGGGCGCGTCCGAAGGCGACGTGAAGAAGGCATATCGCCGCCTCGCCATGAAGTACCACCCGGACCGCAACCCCGACGACGACGACGCCGAAGAGCGCTTCAAGGAGGCGAGCGAAGCCTACGAAGTGCTCTCCGACGAGGAGAAGCGCGAGGCCTACGACCGCTTTGGCCACGCCGGGGTGGACGGTCGAGGCTTCGAAACCGGCGGCTTCAGCACCGGCAACTTCGCCGACATCTTCAGCGACATCTTCGGCGGCGACATCGGCGACATCTTCGGTGGCGGCGGCCGCAGCCGCAGTTCCGTGCGCCGCGGCGCCGACTTGCGCTATCCGCTGAACCTCACCCTGGAGCAGGCCGTCGGCGGCGACAGCGTGGAAATCCGCGTGCCGAAGCTAGACACCTGTCCCGACTGCGACGGCAGAGGCGCCGCCCCGGGAACCTCGCCGACCACCTGCCCCGACTGCAACGGCGCCGGCCAGATTCGCGTCGCCCAAGGGTTCTTCTCCCTGCAGCAAACCTGCCCGCGCTGCCGCGGCACCGGCAAGGCCATCCTCAATCCCTGCCGAACCTGCGGTGGCGGCGGCCGCGTCGAACGACGCAAGACCCTGTCGGTGGACATCCCCGCCGGCGTCGACGACGGCAATCGCATCCGCCTGATCGGCGAGGGCGAGGCCGGCTTGGGCGGCGGCCCGCCGGGCGACCTCTACGTGCAGATCAGCATCGCCGAACACGACATCTTCAAGCGCGAGGGCCGGCACCTTTTCTGTGACGTGCCCATCTCTTTCGTGGACGCGGCGATCGGCGCCGAGATCGAAGTGCCCACCCTGAACGGCCGAGTGAGCGTAAAGGTCCCCGCCGAAACCCAAACCGGCAAGCTCTTCCGCCTGCGTGGCCGCGGCGTGCCGGCCCTGCGCGGCGGCGGAAGCGGCGACCTGTTGTGCCGCATGGTGGTGGAAACCCCGGTGCGCCTCTCCGAACAGCAAAAGGACCTCCTGCGCGAGTTCAAGGAAAGCCTCGACGACGGCGGCGGCAAGCACGCCCCCCGCGAAAGCTCCTGGTTCGACTCGGTGCGCAAGTTCGTCGGCGGACTAGGCAGTTGAACGAACGCAACGACACGCCCACGGCAGCGACCGTGCTGGGCGCGTCATGCCGAAGGGTGCTCTGATGGCGGAACTGATCAAAGTCGCTGTCGCCGGCGCCGCCGGACGCATGGGCCGCACCCTCGTAACCGGCATCGCCGCCCACGAACGCCTGCACCTCGCCGCCGCCGCCGACCGCCCCGGTGCACCAGAGGCCGGCGAAGACGCCGGCCGCCTCGCGGGCGTCGGCGACCTAGGCGTGACCATCAGCGAGGACATCGGCCCCGCCCTCGACGCCTTCGACGTGCTGATCGACTTCACCATCCCCTCGGCCGCCCTAAGGCACGCGGGCCTTTGCATGGCAGCCGGCAAGGCAATGGTCATCGGCACCACCGGTTTCGACGCCGAAGGCCTCGCCAGCATCCGCAAGGCCGCCGAGAGCATTCCGATCCTGCTCTCCCCCAACATGAGCGTCGGCGTCAATGTCACCTTCATGCTGGTCGAGCAAGCCGCGCGCATTCTTGGCGACGAAGTGGACGTCGAGGTCTTCGAAGCGCACCACCGCCACAAAATCGACGCACCGTCCGGAACCGCCGTGCGCATGGGCGAAATCCTCGCCAAGGCGTTGGGCCGGGACCTCAACTCCGACGCCGTGTACGGCCGCGAAGGCGAAACCGGCGAGCGCGAGCGCCGCACGATCGGCTTTCACAGCCTGCGGGGAGGCGACATCGTCGGCGACCACACCGTCACCTTCGCCGGCACCGGCGAACGGCTCGAAATCACCCACCGCGCCGGCAGCCGCGAGAATTTCGCCGCCGGGGCTCTGCGCGCGGTGCAGTTCGTGCATGGCCGGGAACCGGGCTTCTACGGCATGGAAGACGTGCTGGGGCTGTAGCCGATGGAAAAACTGCTCGAATTCATCATGAACCACCCGTTCCTGGTGAGCGCATTCCTGATTGTCCTTGGCCTCTTCGTGCGCAACGAAGTCTCCCGTGGCGGGCGCGGCGTGACGGCGCAGGAGCTCGTCAACCTCGTCAACCGCGACGGCGCGCTCGTCGTCGATGTGCGCGACCAGAAGGAGTTCTCCGAAGGGCACATCGTCGACGCGGTGAACATCCCCCACGCCGCACTCCCGGCGCGCCTCTCGGAGATCGAACGGCACAAGGCCAAGCCCGTCGTCGTGACGTGCAAGATGGGACAACACGCCGGCGCCGCCGGCACGGTGCTGCGCAAGGCCGGCTTCGAGAACGTCTCCCGACTCAAGGGCGGCATCATGGAATGGCGCAACCAAAACCTGCCGGTGGTCAAGGGCGGCGGGCGAGGTGGCAGGAAGAAGGCACGCTGATGGCAGAAAACGCACCAGGACCGGGCCTCGCCATCGAGCGCATCTATCTCAAGGATGCGTCGTTCGAATCGCCCCGCGCGCCGGCGGTGTTCCGCTCCGAATGGCAGCCGCAGATCCACATCGACATCAACACCAAGAACAACGCGCTCGGCGAAGACCGCCACGAGGTGGTCCTGGCCCTCACCCTCACCGCCAAGGCGGACGGCGAGTCGCTCCTCATCATCGAACTCCAGCAAGCAGGCATCTTCCGCATCACCGGCCTCACCGACGACCCCCTGCGCCAGGCCCTCGCCGTCGCCTGCCCCAACATCCTCTTCCCCTACGCCCGCGAAGCCATCGACAGCCTCGCCAGCCGCGGCACCTTCCCCGCCTTCAACCTAGCCCCCATCAACTTCGACGCCCTATACGCCGAAGCCAAACGCCGCCACGAAGCGGAAGTCACGGGCAGCGATCCGTCCGGTCCCGGCGAACGCTTCGTGAACTAACCCCTTTGTGGCGGATACAGATCAGGTCGTTGCAACGACCCCGTAGGGGGACGGGCTTACTCCGGGCAAGACTGTCTTATGTTATTGATATATTTCTAAAAATGTACGAGTCCGACATCCTCGCGTTCCTGCCACCCATGGTGTCACTGGCGTAAACTGATACCCCGCAGGCGGCTCGGTCTAGTCGCTTCGGTACCATTTCGTTAATCTCCCTTTCGCGTCGACGCAGCCGTCGTGCATGCGCGACATTCCGGTGCCGCCCCACCCGCACCCGTGTGCGCTGTCGAGGGCTTCTTCAGCCGGAGAGGCGTTCACAAGGACGCGTCCGAGGCACGACATTCCGGCTCGCGAGCGCTGTAGGCGAGTCGCCATCACCTGTGTGGGACGGAATGTCCGTGTGTCGGCAAAAAGGGCCAGAACGAGCTAACCCCGAGCACAACCCCACCCACCATGCTGAAGACGATGCCGACGAGAGTGGTGGGCTGAAGCCGCATGTCCGCGATCATAGCGCCCCGACCAAGGTGGCCGCACGCAATCGAGCAGCATGGCCCGCGTATGCGTTCGCCCAGCGACCGCCCGGCATAGACGTGAGCAGCGACCCCGTGCGCGACACGTCCTGCGCGTACGGTGCGAGCCTTCGTTCGTGGCTGGCGCGGCTCTTGGTGCAGACCAGGGTGTAGGGCCGGCCCCGGCGTTCGGTTTCGTGGAACATGTCAAGACGATGCGCGTCGATCGTCGCGTGGAGGTGCCGGCGAAGCTCAACCACACGAGCTTGTCCTCGTCACCATCGTTCGCCCAAGCCGTGAGGCGGTCCCCGATCACCGAGCGTCCCTTGGGGCCGGGCTAAAGCTACGGAGGCGCGTTTGCAGTCTTCGCCTCGGAACGACGGCTTTGGACGATGTCTGTCGGTTCTCGGAGCGTCGGTCGACCCTCGATCACTTGATCAAGCAAGCCTATGGCATGGTCGAGGAACCGCGTCTCCGGCACCGACCCCCGCGGAGTGACCCATGAGAAGCTGCCCAAGGCTTCCAGGTCCGCGCGCCAGGCTCGGGTGTCGCGCTCGTGCAAGGCAGGCCGCCGCCCGTACACCAAGACGGGGAACCCGGGATGGTCCGCATCCCGTAGCGGGGACCTGAAGGTTGATGACTCGACTGCAGCCGAGGACGCGATAGTATGATCGACAACGTGCAACGGGGAGATGAGGGTCGCCCCCTCCGAACGTGAGTCGGGCCTGGCCCATGCCATTAACGCGTGGTCTCGGCCTGCCGCGAGGTGCCGAGTCGTGCCGCGCGGGTTCACTGGCGCTAGAACCGCGACGCACAATAGCTGCTCTGGTCGCGCGGGGATGCCCGGCAAGGCGGCCGCCAAGGCAAGGTGTCCTCCCACACCCCGACCTATGTAGCAAACGCGCGGGTCCGCGATACCGCGGTCCGCCAGCCAAGCCACGGAATCTGCAATATCTTCGCGAAGTTTCCGCCCGTGTTTCTCCAGGCCCGCAAGACGTAGTTTCGCGCCAAGGCCCGATGCGCCGCGAAATCCCGGTTCGGCGACCACATACCCTCGCTCGGCAAGGTGGTGCGGCCAAAGGTCGAGCGGAGCAACGCTATCGATGGCCATCGAGTTGTGCACCAGCACGACGAGGCCCGACGCCTCGTCGGTCGTCGGTGTCGTCACCGACATGGGAAGCGCAACTCCGTCTCGCGCTATCCAGGTATAGTCCCTGCGTGCCGTCGACTGGCTGGCCACCCCCGGATACTGTTCGCCGAGCGGCCGAATGCGCCCCGTGGACCTGTCGAGGAGGAAAAAGCTCCTGCGGGACCGGTCATCGCTGGTAGCGATGGTCACGTACCGGCAGTCCCGGGACATTGAAGTCACGGCGACAACACTGTCGGTCAAGCTCTGCTGTGCCAGGTCGATGTCTGCCCCGAACTGCTTGTCTAGCCACGTGAACGGCCGACCCGGCAACCGGTGCATGAATCCCACGGTACCGCAGCCCGACCCGGCGATGATGCGTGCGGACACATCTCGCGTCGGGTCGGTAACCAAGCGTCGAAGTGGTTCGAAAGTCCGGGAATCTGCCTCCCAGATGGCGGTCCGGTCCGCACCGTCAACCCTCGCCGCCATATACACACGCCTACCGTCCGCGTCGAAGCCGAGTACCTCCGGGATTGTCGGCCCGGATCCATTCCGGCCGGACACCCGCTCGATCGATAGGCGCTCGAAGCTGCCCGCGAACACAACGGCGGTGGGACCAACATGCGGTTCCTTCGGTCGTCGTCCCAAGACGGAGGGCAGATCGTCTCCGAACTCGAACCACCCGGTTCCCGCACGAAGCCGTCCGGTCAGGTCCGTATGCCAGAATTGGATCCCGGCTTGCCACCGGGACACCCGACGCGCACGGCCGGTGTCTGAGTTGACTCGATACAGGGAAGGGTAGGGGATCGCTTCGCGATCGGCGGCGACGAGCAGATGCTCAGCGTCTGATATCCAAGGGTCCACGACGTAGTGCTCGAAGTCCTCGTACCAGGGCCGGGGACTGCGGCCCCCCGGCATAGGAACCACACCGGCGACTTTCGGGGCCGCCTTGGGGGGGCGCGGGAAGATCGGCACGACGTCCGTGCCATCTGGATCAAGGGCGATGAGGCGTAAGCGCCGCTTGCTACGCCACGGCGGTCCCGTTTCGGGAGAGACGAAGAGGGAGCAAACTATGCGTCGATCCGAGACCCATCTGCACGCGTCGAGCGACTGCGTGCGTGACGGCTGAACGGCTAGTAGGGACTTGCCCGTCACAATGTCGGTGACAATCAGGACTCGACGCTGGCCGCGTGCGGACACGGCAAGAATCTGGTCTCCCGCAGGCGAAATCCGGACATTGTCAATTGCCGGCACGACTTGCGTGGACTCCGTGAGGGCATTGGCAGGGGTACCGCCCCCTGCCAATGCCACGAGCGCCACAAGCAGTGCTCTCGCTTGGTGCGCCCTCACGTCAGAGACATCTAGCCGAACCGGCACGATGCGTAGGCGGCAACTGCATCGTAGTAAACCTGAATTGCCGCCCAGATTGCCGCGGCACCCGTCGCAGAACCAAGGGCATCCCAAGCAGCGTCCACCGCAGCTGCCTCTGCGTAGCAGGGGGCGTAGGCGAGGGCCTCGCCCCCAACCGTTGGCACGAACTGGGTGCCCGGACCGTTCGGGAGGCCGAACAGCGCGAACGCCAACACCAAAGCAGCAGCTCCTCGCCTAAGTCCCATTGGGGATTTCCGGGACTGTACAGGGCCTTCCTTGGTTTCGGTACGGGTGACGACCATGGTCGTCTCGGTGGGATCAATCATCACGGCTTGTCTCCTTTGTGTTGAAGCCGTCTCCGACAGTACCCGCTCCCCCCCCCGTCAAGCGATTTTTGCCTTCGGCGCTGCGCACGGTCTTGAAACGGATTGCGTTGGCCGCGTACGCTTGCGGCTCACCTTCAGGTGCCCGCTTTTCCGATGACCACCTCGAACGTGCTCGACAAACTCGTTCCCGAAGGCCTTCGGAACTTGCAAGACCCCTCACGCGACTTGCCTCGGGCTCGCCAAGGAGCCGGCAGCGATGGCACGCATCGAGTCCGCGTTGCGTCAAGTCCCCACAAAACACGAAGTGGTGCAAGGCGACTCGCGCTGGGTGCAACTCGCACCAGAGTCAGTGCATCTGGTGCTCACCTCACCACCTTACTGGACGCTGAAGGAATACCGTCGCCACGACGGGCAACTCGGTTGGGTTGCGGACTATCACCAGCTTCTTGACCAACTGGACGCGGTATGGCGCATGTGCCATGAGGCTCTGGTTCCGGGCGGTCGGCTGGTTTGCGTGGTCGGCGACGTCTGCCTTTCGTGACGGCAGAACTCCGGGCGCGCCACACCGTCGTGCCCCTGCACGCGTCGATTCAGGAGCGATGTGTTGCGCTCGGCTTCGACAACCTTGCTCCGATCATCTGGAGCAAGATTGCCAACGTGGTTCACGAGGTCAATCGTGGCGGCGGTGGGTTTCTTGGCAAGCCCTACGAGCCCAACGCCGTAGTGAAGAACGACATCGAGTTCATGCTCATGCAGCGCAAGCCCGGCGGCTATCGGCGCCCGACGATTTCCGCACGTATCCTAAGCTTGCTTTCCCGCGACTACTTTCGGCAATGCTTCCGGCAGATTTGGGATGACGTTCCCGGGGCTCCGACAGGGGCGCATCCTGCGCCATTTCCCGTAGGCCTGGCAGATCGACTCGTCCGTATGTTTAGTTTCGTCGGCGACACCGTGCTTGACCCGTTCAACGGTACGGCGGCACGCAGGTGGCAGCGGCCGGGTGCGGCCGGAACAGCATCGGCATCGAGGTGGATCCGGTCTATTGGGAGATGGGGTCACAGCGGCTCCGCAACGCAACCAGCCACCTGCTCAGCAAGGCAGAGGTCGTCGAGAGGTCAGCGTCGGAGGTCGGCGAAGCATCTGCCGTTCCGGCCGCAGGCTGACTTCAATGGCCACGCTTCAGGAAGCCATCAACGAACTGCATCGCTTGGCAGTCGTCGAGGGCAGGGCCACATCGACCAAACGACTCGATGCGCTCGCGGACTACTGCGCCACGGAGCTGTCCCACCGGGGCCTTGGCGGCGTCGAGAAAGAGGCCCGCGTGCCAGGAGTTGGCAGGGGAGAAGCTGTGGGATGTAGCGTGGTAAACGCTGTCGCGCACGCGACAGGCACGACGCCATCGATCCAGACCTCTCGCGACGGACCCGGCCCTCGCACGGTGCCACCACGATACAGTCTCCTGAGTCGGCGCACGCCTGGAACCGGAGCTGTCCGCCACTAGCCAGGTTGACCTCCGCGGCCCGACGCCGCCACCACTTCGTCAGCGCCGAGATATCCAGACGTGCCGGAGGCGATGATCAGTCGCCGTCGTCTCCGCCGGCCCTACCGGGGCGGAACTTCCGACCGAGAGCTGCGTCCAACCGAGGCCTGTATGTGGATGCCCCATGCGGCCAGACGTGGCCAGGACACGCGGTGGCGGTCGTCCTGAGGAAGACGGCGGTCAATGCGACGGGCCACGGTTCCGGTCGAGCTTCAAGGACTGGGCGCGCCACGGGGACGTGAACGAGTTGCTTTTGGGAGTTCGCCCGGCGCATGTGGAGGGCTCGAAAACGGTGGCCACTTACGCGCGCGACGACCTGCTGGAGAAGCGGCGCCCGGTGATGCAGGCATGCAGCGACTTGTCGGTTTGCCCGACGGACGCACGATGTATGGCGTTCAAGTGCGTCGCGCAACCGCGCAAACCAGCGATGGCGAGTGTGTCAATGAGCGACTGAGCCCCGTCTGCGCTTCCCTGCTATTCTGCGTGCGGACCAGACAGACGGGCCTGCGTCCACTTAGCGAATGGTTGAAAAGGGCATCTGAATGGCGAAAACAGCCGGGATCAAAGCACTAGTCGAGGAAGTCCTGGCAAGTGGGACAAATTGGACGGACGACGTCATTCTCGAGGTGTTCGTGGCCATAGAGCGGACATCCATGTGGCATCGTCGTTACAAAGGGCTCTGCCAGTCACTGGGGACTGATCTGGTTAACAAATGGGGTGGGCGTTATGTTCGATTGGCGCTTGGGAAGCCGGGCAAGCTCGGGCGGACGCGCGCTGGCGCGAGCGGTCTCATCGACAGCTACACAATCCTGGACTCGAGTAAGTTCTGACGAACCGAGCCCCGATTCGCAGGGGGACGGCTACATCGTCATGCGCAGACGAGGCTCGACGCGCGACCGGGACCCCGCCCGGGGATGCCAGCTTAGGCAAGCGCTGTCGCCGTGGCGGCGGATTTGGACGCAACTGGCCGGGATCGGGCACGGCTGCCCTGCCGAACGGCGCGACGAGTGGCCTGAAACGCCACTCGCGGTGGGACAGCGATACTCGCCTTCTCGGCGGGGCCACAGCAGCGCGCGACGTGGTCCCCCCATCGCTACATGACCGGGCGCCGGCGTTCCAGCAGGTCGCTGCGCGCATAGGCTCGCTCGTCCGAGTCGCCGACGACGTGCGCGAGGCAGAGCCCGGCGACCTCCCGCTCTACGCCGGTCTCGTCGGCCCAGTCGCGGAAGCTGGAGCGGAAGCCGTGCGCCGTCGCGCCGTCGCAGACCCGCGACACGAGCCGGGGGATCGCGTGGTCCGACAGCATCCGGCCGCGCCGGCCCTACGCCGGGAACACGAGGCCGGTGCCGCCGCCGAAGCCGTGCGCCGCCTCGAGGACATCGAGCGCCTGCTGCGACAGCGGCACGCGATGCGCCCTGCGAGCCTTCATCTTGTCCGCCGGACGGTTCCAGGCGGGTGACGGGAAAGGCGCGCTGGGCCTTGGCGACGGCTTCGAGCGCGCCGCGCACCGCGCCATGCGGCAGCGCCGCCATCCGGAACCGTTCGATCTTCGCGACGCGCAGCGCCCTGACCACGGCATCCACCGGATTCGGCGCGTCGTCGAAGCCCTCGATGCGCGCCCATTCAAGCGTCGCCCTGATGCGCCCGCCGGTGCGCCGGAACGCGTCCGCCTTGCCAGCCGCGGCGATCGGCGCGAGTGCGCGCTTGACGTGCCGCGCCTCGACGCGGTCCACGGGGACGGTGCCGATCTTTGGCAGCACATAGCGCTCCATCGTGCTGCCCCACTTCTCGGCGAAGCGGCTGGCCTCGTTCCACTGGAGCAGCATTTCGTCGTACGCGGCTCGCTGCGCCTGGGCGAAGGTCGGCGGGCACCCGCGGCGGGGGTCAAGCCCGTCGCGCACCATGCGGCGGTTCTCGAGCGCGGTCCTGCGCGCCTGCGCGAGGCTCACGTAGTCGGCGCTGTCCCGGTCGGCGAGCCGAGGCCCAGATCGACCCGCTCGCCGAACAGGCGCAGGTGCTGCACCGATGAGCGCGCCCCCGGGCTGCTTGACGTAGAGCATTTAGTCCGTTTCTGTCGGTATGGGGGCCCGGCGGCACGAACGCTGGCGGCGGAAAGCTGGTTTCTGACGATGCGCGGTATGGTGTGTCCGTCTGCCGCTGCGCCTCGTCGGTCGGAGGCGGAGCCTCGCTTCGCTAGAACCCGCCAATGGTCGAGGAAGGACGGCGCCCGGCGCGCAACGTCACACCTGTCAACCGTTCACCCACGTCGCCTCGGCAATCTCGACCATCAACGCCAAGCGGCCCAACATCGCTCCGCTCATCTCGTCGCCTGAATCGAACGTCATCAAGGCATTCCCGGCCAGCGACGAAACGATGAAGCGCGCAAGCGCTGCCCGCTCTCCAGCTGGCCTTGCCGACCGATTGGTTTCTCGCCGCCGAAGCCACTCGCACCAGAACTCCACGAATCCCTCGTGTACCGACCGCGCAACACGCACCTCCGCCTTGTTCCGGCGGTCGCCACCGAGCGAACGCAGCAGCCACGACGTCTTGCCGTCGTCGCTAAGTTCCCCAACCCAGTGCGCGGCCACGGATTGGAACGATACCGTGTTGCCGTGTTCCTTCATGGAATCGAGGAATCGCTTCGCGGCCAGCTCGACCGCGGCAATAAACAGGTCGTCCTTGGATCCGAAATGCTCGTATGCCGAGGCCTTGGATACCTTCGCGCCATCAGCGATGGCCTGCATGGTCGTTCCGTTGAACCCCCGCCGTGCGAACGAGTCCAGCGCGGATTCGAGCAATCGCCAGTGTGTGACCACCTTTCGGTCGTCCTTGGCCATTTCTTCTTCAATGGACGTCCAAGCTTCGCCGCGACTGGGTCAGGAAACTTTGGAAGCCCTTCCCTCCCTTGCTCTCCCCAGATGTCGTGGATTGGTGCGTTGGCCCTCGTTCCTGCGTCGGCTCAAGAGGC
Organism: Pseudomonadales bacterium; assembly: GCA_965116935.1. GTDB lineage: Bacteria > Pseudomonadota > Gammaproteobacteria > Pseudomonadales > Azotimanducaceae > VXYL01. The sequence continues at coordinate 654,457 of OZ220737.1, forward strand.
AACGCCAAGCAATCCCGCCCCCACCTGAATTATCGCCACCGTGTGGCTGTCGCGCCCAAAACTGACTGACGGTCAGTCAGCTATTGTTGTGGCGTACGCGGCGTGCCTTCGATAAGAAGGGCTCTCTTCCTTCGCCATGCCGAGCTTGGACTGGAGATGTCCGGATCGGCTTGGAACTTGGAAGAAGCGGAAGCGGAACACCCAAGGTGGTTGGCTTCCGTACGGGGTTGCGTCCCGGACTCGCCGTGGGCGCACCAATACGAAACGACATGAGGAACGCAAACAATGAAGCGCATCTTCAACTTCAAGGCCAAGGCCGGCTTCGCAATGGCCGTCGTCGCCGCTGTGCTTACCTTCGGCGTCACAACCGTGACCGCTGAGTTCGACGTGGCTCCGGACTCCGTGGAGTTCGAGCGCATCTCTGTCCAGAGCGAGCAGATGATGATCCAGTCCGGTTTCATGGACAAAACGGACTACGGTTGGTGCGGCGGCTGGGGCTGCGGAAAGCAGAGTGACTGTGGTACCGGGTGCTTCTGCAAGGGCTTTCCTCCATGGCAGGGGGAGTGCGTCGGCTGACCGTGCTTGAGCGCTTTGACATCCGCATTGCAGGCCGCGCTGCGGAAGCAACTTTGGTTGGAAATGTCCGGTGCGGGGAATCGGGTGCTGTCGGCGACGGCAACACCCGTTGCCCTACCGTGCATGCGGCGTCATGTGGAGTCGATGCACGAGGGGCTCCCATGACCGCGGTAGTTTGCACGAACTGCGGCACGTCCGTAACTGCGCGTGCGTTCGAGGTTTTCAATGGTACATTCGAGCTTCGCTGCCGACGCCCCACCTGCGGTAGAGCGCTTGGCTGACTTGGCTTGCGAACAGCAACCCTACAGCAATACGCGTGAGCCAAGGGCAGTCAAGTGGGGGTTGCTTGCATTCGCTGCCCTATGTCTGGCCGGCTGCAGCGACAGGTATGACGGTAAAGACACGCTTAATGCAGATAGGCTAGTTGGCAAGCTCCGGGACATCCGCGCCGGCGTGGATGTCGGCGATGCCCACGAAACGCCCATCGAAGGGCTTGTCGGCGTCAAAGTCGGCGGTGGTAACGTAATCTACGGTACGCCAGATGGTCGATACATCGTCGCGGGGGACCTCTTTGCCCTGAAGTCCTCCGGCCTCGTGAATCTCACCGAGCGCCTGCGTACAGCAGACCGCAAGCTGCTCGTCACCACGTTGGACCCAGCGACCATGATCACCTACCAGCCCGATGACGTCCAGGCCGTGATCAACGTGTTCACCGACGTAACTTGTGGTTTCTGCAAGGCATTCCACACATATGTAGACGAGTTGGTAGGCCATGGTGTTGAAGTCCGCTATGCCGCCTTCCCTCGTGCCGGCATCGACTCCCATGTGTACCGCACGATGGTGTCGGTGTGGTGTGCCACCGATCCCAAGGACGCTCTCTCCAAGGCAAAGCGTGGCGAGCCTGTTCCTGAGCTCGAGTGCGACGGCAGCCCCGTGGACAATCATTACCGAATCGGGAGGGCTGCCGGAATCGGTGGTACGCCCGGCATCCTTCTAGCCGACGGTCGCTACATCCCCGGGTTCAACACAGTCGGAGCACTGCTAGCAGAGGTTGGCATTGATTGACTGTGGCACAGGTCGCGTCCCGTCCCTCCCGGGCATGCCCATGGCGAGCTGATAGCTGAGACAACACGGTTGATCGATTTCCGATGGACATCTACGATCTGACCGGCTGTTCGAGCCAGCAAGGAGGTGACGAATGTCGAGGTTGCTCGTGCGGCCGTGGCTGATGGCAGGTACGCTGGTCCTGGCAGGGTTGGCCCTACCTTCATTCGCAACGACGAGTCCAACGCCAACAGAAACGGCCGATCCCGACGACGTGGAGGAAATGGTCGTGAGCGCCGAGCGGCTTCCCGTGCCCTCGCTCATCGAAATGCGGGACACGTACAAGGCGCAGGGACAGGGCGTGAAGCACTTTCGCCGGCGAGATTACGCACGCGCCTACCCTCATCTGCTGGCTGCCGCGAAACGAGGATTCAAGACGGCCCAGGCTCGACTCGGCTACATCTACCTGCACGGCCTCGGGGGAATCCCCTACGACCCGGTGCGAGGCATAGGCTGGTTATCGGCGGCGGCATCGCCCGAAACGCTGCCGTGGATCCGCCGATATTCGAAGCGCATCTGGAAGATCGTACCGGAGCGATATGTCGCCGAGCTTGAGATTGTGGCCGAAAGATACCGAACGAAATACGGCCGAGGTGCGACAGGAGTGAACTGCAATCGGAACCGGGCGGCTGGGACCCACATGGCGTCGCTCACTTGCCTGTTCGACGAGGAGTCGTTGCACGAGAACTCGCTGGACCGCGACGCGCTACAGGGCCTTTGGTGCCGAGACGAGACCGATATGGGGTGTGGTCTAGGCGGTGATATGACCGGGGGCTACGAGCCATCGCGCTACTAGCCGAGGGCGCTCCCGAAGCCAAGGCGCTCCGACACACAAATACTTCGTCCTACGCAGCGTAGGCTGCCTCCCACAACCGATCTCCTCGGTCCGCGGGCTCTAGGCAGGTCGGACGCCCTGTCAAACGGGACGGTGCCGAGCCTGCGCGCCGGCGATGCCGAGACACGGCCGCGCTCGTGAACCGCATGGCGCGAGAGTTCGCGTAGAAGCACAAACGCCTATGTGGCGGGCGAGCCGTGCGTCGCGACGGCGGGGAAGATGGCCCGCATGGTGTAGGACGAGATGCTTGTATGTCGAGAGGAGGGTAGGACGCCGCTAGGATGCGCTCGCTCTGGGGCCCCTCGGAGCGAGGCTTCACGGGAAATCCCGCTCCCGTCACACTTGCTGCCATTGTGTAACGATTGCGTTGCAAACTGACGGGCCGTTGGCTCGCGATCGGCTTTAGCATCCGGGAGAAATCCCATACGGTGGCTAACGCTATGCCGCACCCGCGACAGGCAATCACCCGCACGCTAATGCTGACTTCCGTCGTTGGTTCTGCTTTCGCGGCGGTGGCTATGCCGTCAGTCGAACGCGCCGATCCCAGGGATTTGGAAGAGGTGGTCGTGAGCGCCGAACGGCTGCCGGTACCGTCGCAGTTGGAGATGGCCGATGTTTATCAGGCGCAGGAGCAAGGTGACAAGCACTTTCGGCGCCGTGACTATGCGCGCGCCTATCCACACCTGCTGGCCGCCGCCAAGCGGGGGTTCAAGACCGCCCAGGCACGACTTGCCTACATTTACCTGCGCGGCCTCGGCGGGATTCCGTATGACCCGGTGCGCGGTGTCGGCTGGCTGTCGGCGGCCGCAACGCCCGAAACCCTGCCTTGGATTCGCCGCTATTCGAACCGCATCTGGGACTTGGTGCCGGAGCGCTATCTGGTGGACATGGAACTCGTCGCCAACCGTTACCGGGCAAAGTACGGCAACGCCGACGCCACGGGCGTCAGTTGCAACCGGAACAGACGAGCGGGAACCCATCGCGTGTCACTGACTTGCCTGTTCGACGACGAGCCGATGCACGAGGACTCGGCAGATCGGGAAGCTCTGCGGGAGCTGTGGCACTCGCCAAGAGAAGGATGCCCGACAGCGCACGGATGTGTCTCGGGGGTCCAATAGGAGACCGTGCTTGGGAGCCAGGCAGGCGCACCTGTGGAGGCGATGGCACCTTCCTCCAGAATGCTCCGAAGCGTGCAGAACAGCACACAAGTTGATGGGCTCCTTACCCTCGCCTACGATTCAACCAAGCTAGGTGGATAGGGGAGGTGACGAAAATGCTCCGGTTCGCGCGAGGAGCGCTTGTCGCCGGCGTAACCGCGGTAACCGCATCAGCCCTGCCCGCCACGGAGAGCGCGACGCCGACCGAAATGGCAAGTCCCGATGACGTGGAGGAAATGATCGTCAGCGCCGAGCGGCTTCCCGTGCCCTCGCTCATCGAGATGCGGGACACGTACAAGGCGCAGGGACAGGGCGTGAAGCACTTTCGCCGGCGAGACTACGCACGCGCCTATCCGCATCTGCTGGCCGCGGCGAAGCGCGGGTTCAAGACGGCGCAGGCCAGGCTCGGGTACATCTACCTGCACGGGCTTGGCGGCATTCCCTACGATCCGGTCCGAGGCGTCGGCTGGCTTTCGGTGGCCGCTTCGCCTGAGACTTTGCCGTGGATCCGGCGCTACTCGAAGCGCATCTGGAAGATTGTGCCGGAGCGCTACGTCGCCGAGCTTGAGGTCGTGGCTGACAGGTACATAGCGAAATACGGTCGAGGGGCGACGGGGGTGAGCTGCAATCGGAACCGGGCCGCGGGAACCCATCTGACGTCACTCACCTGTCTCTTCGACGAGGAGTCCATGCACGAAACCTCCATGGACCGCGAAGCATTGCGAGGCTTGTGGTGTCCCGACGAGAGCGAAAACTGCTTGGGCCTTCAGTAACGAAGGGCGCTCCGACACACGACGTTTCGTCCTACACAGCGTAGGAAATCACCTGCCACTTGACGCGGGCGTCCCGTCGCGAACGCGGTGAACCAGCGAAATATCATGCAAATCCAAAGTAACGATTTGGATTTGCATGATATTCTGCCGCCATGTTTGCACGATCCCTGACCCTGCCGGCGGCTGGCACCGACACGTTCTTCCTTTGGGGGCCGCGTCAGACCGGCAAGAGCACGCTGCTTCGGCAGCGCTTTGGCGATGCGTTCTGGGTTGATCTCATGAAGGCGGATGAACTGCGGCGTTACGCGGTGCGGCCTGAGTCGCTGCGTCAGGAGCTGGACGCATCGGACATTCGGCCACTTCAGGTGGTGATCGACGAGGTCCAGAAGGTGCCGGCTTTGCTCGACGAGGTGCACTGGCTGATGGAAAACCGGGGGCAGGCGTTTTGCCTTTGCGGTTCGAGTGCCCGCAAGGTGCGCCGGGGTGCGGCAAACCTGCTTGGCGGACGTGCGCTGCGGTTCGAACTGCTCGGCTTGACGGCACGGGAACTGGGCAACGAACTCGATCTGGATCGGCTCTTGAACGTCGGTTATCTGCCTCGCATCTACACCTCCCGGCATCCGCAGCGCCTGCTTGACTCCTACGTGGCGGACTATCTACGGGAAGAGATTGCCGCCGAGGGGTTGACACGGAACCTGCCGGCGTTTGCGAATTTCCTCGAGGCGGCGGCGCTCACCGATGGCGAGATCGTCAACTTCACCAACCTGGCGTCCGACTGCGGGATTTCGGCGCCGACGATCAAGGGATACTTCGAGATTCTCGAAGACACGCTCATTGGGCACTGGCTGCCGGCGTGGCGATCACGAACGAAGCGTCGTTTGGTCGTTGCACCCAAGTTCTACCTTGCGGACGTTGGCGTCGTGAATCGGTTGGCTCGTCGAAGCACGATTTCGCGCGGCTCGGAACTGTATGGAAAGGCGTTCGAGAACTGGGTGTTTCACGAGCTCCGAGCGTTCGTTCAATACGCCGGCTTCGATGGCTCTCTCGCGTATTGGCGTCTATCTGGCGGGCTGGAGGTGGATTTCGTCCTCGGCAACATGGCGCTGGCGGTCGAGGCGAAAGCTAGTGCTAACTTGTCGAACCGGCATCTGAAAGGTCTGCGCAAGCTCGCCGAAGATCACCCGGAAGCGCGCCGCGTGGCGGTTTGCTTGGAAGAGCGGCCCCGCCGAACTTCGGATGGCATCGACATACTGCCAGCGGAGGAGTTTGTCCGACGGCTTTGGGATGGCATCCTCACCGGCTGAATGCCCTTCCGCGAAAGGGCGCAGTTCGTGCAATGCAGCCGCTCCCAGGCCGCTGGCGGCGGCCAAAGGCAAGACCGTGCGCTCGTGAACAAAAAGGCGCGAGAGCACGCGGGCGAAATGGCGCGGGAGACGGCCTACACTGTGTGGGACGGGATGTTGTGACGGGGGAGAGGAGCTGACGTTTATACCGGCGGCCGGCCCCTTCCTGTTCGACGGCCATGCCGGTTGGACCGCCATCAGCATTCGGTCGCAAGCTTCGCGTCGAGGTGCGTGTGTCCGTTAGAACTTGCGCGCGGCCAACAGGCGTGATAACAATTTGACAACCAACAAATCGAGCCAACCAATGGTGACAATCAATGTGCGGCGGCTTGACGAAGAAGTGGTGGACCGCCTCAAGCAACGTGCAGCGCTGAACAACCGGTCTCTTGAAGGTGAGGCGCGCCACATCCTGCAATGCGCTGCCCAAGACGACATGGCGGCGAAACGCGCCGCGTTCCTCAAGGCGTCGGCGCAACTGCGGCGGAAAACCAAGGGTCGCAAGCAGACGCCTGCAGAGGTCTTGGTTCGGGAGGACCGCGACCATGGCCACCGCGACAACTTCTGATGCGCTTCGTTGTCGATGCGAGCGTGGCGGTCAAGTGGCTGGTTGAGGAGCCCGACTCCGACGACGCCCAGAAACTGGCGGCGAGAGGCGAAGATCTGCATGCGCCTCGCCTGATGGCTTCAGAGGTTGCCAACGCGCTTTGGCGCAAGGCGCGGGAAGGTCAGATCGACCGTGGCGATGCAAGCGCGGCCGTGGCGTGGGTGCCCAACTTGCCAGTGCGCTGGAACGATGATGAGACCGTCAGTGCAGACGCCGTTCGTCTTGCGCTGGCCCTCGACCACCCGGTTTACGATTGCGTCTATCTCGCCCTTGCACACCGCATCGGCGCGGTCATGCTGACGGCGGACCTTCGCTTCGCAAAGGCGCTTGCCCCAACCGAGCATGGCCGGGCAGTCCTAGCGCTAGCCGAATATGCCAAGACGCGGTGACCGAGTCTGCTTCATCACCGCCCTGTACCGACTCGCGGTGCTTGGCGGACCGAGGCAACTTCGCTGCTTGACACTACGGGCAACAGCTGGAGCCAGCGCCGCCGTGGCTACGGGCGCGGAGCGGAAAATGGCACAAGCCCCTCGTCGGTCAAAGCGAACGGACTACGCGGAATCCTGTGTTGACGTAGCGCCGGTCTGGGCTGTAGGTGTAGCGGGTGGCGGAGCGCAGGCTGCGGGGGTGGCTGTACCAGGAGCCGCAGCGGAGAACGCGGGCCTGGCATACGGTTCCGCCTCTTGTCCCCTGCGTCGCCCTATACTCTCCCTCCATGAAACCCACGTTCACCATTGGCGTCTTCGCCATCATCCATGACGACGATGGCCGGGTGTTGCTGTGTCACCGCCGCGACCACGATCTCTGGAACCTGCCCGGCGGGGTGCTGGAGCACGGCGAGGCACCGTGGGACGGGGTGATCCGTGAGGTGAGGGAAGAGAGCGGGCTCGACGTCGAGGTCTCCAGGCTTATCGGGGTCTACAGCAAGCCCGACGCCGACGACCTGGTGTTCTCGTTCCACTGCCGGCGGACAGGCGGCGAGGTCGCGCTGAGCGACGAGGCGGACCGCATCGAGTTCTTCCGGGCCGACGAGTTGCCTCCGAACACGATCCCTAAGCAGGTCGAACGGATCGCCGACTCCTTTTACGATACTGGCACCGTCGTCTGCCGCGTGCAAAGAGGCACGTCGTCAATCCAGCTCAGCAATGCCGGGAAACTGCAGCGCGGCAACCCGCTTCGCCTCCGACGGCTCAGGCTCGGCGACAGGGTAAGCGCCCCAGAGCCTAACCCGCGCTTCGCTCCGCTGTGCGCGGGTCCGCCTCCGGCCCAAGGCCCCGCCGTCCTTACATGAAAGCTGCGCCTGCGGTCACGTCGTGCCCTTGGCGTTCTCCTGGTGCCTGTATAGGGCCGCTTTTGAGAGGGGTAAGCCGAACGATCTGACCGCCGGAGGCGTGCTCGAGCAGCAGGTAGAGCTCGCCCGCCAGGCCGATCTCGACGTCTCTAATCCGGGTCAGGTTCTCGATCAGGATCTCCCGCTCGACTAGCTTGCCATCCTCGATTCGGAGCCGAATGAGGTCCGCTGCCTTGAGCGAGCCGACCAGCAGGTCCCCGCGCCAGGCGGCAAAAGCGTCACCGTCATAGACCACGAATGCCGACACGGCCACCGACGGCGTGAGGTCTACCACCGGTTGCTCGATGTCCTCGAGCGACACCCCGGTGCCGTGGCGCCCATCCCCGTTGACCCGTGTGCCATCGTAGTTCTGGCCTTTCGAGAACAGAGGCCAGCCGTAGTTACGTCCGGGCAGCAGCAGATTCACCTCGTCGCCGCCCCGGGGTCCGTGCTCGGTTCCCCACAGGCGACGGGTGCGCGCATCGAACTCGAGGCCCTGCGGAGTCCTGTGGCCATAGCTCCAGGTGCTCTGCACCGCGTCGGGCACATCGACGAACGGATTGTCCGCAGGGACTCGGCCATCGTCCCCGATCCGGTGGATCTTGCCGTGCGGCGAGGCGAGGTCCTGAATCCCGTCGTCGCTCTTGTAGCCCACGCTGAAGAACACGTAGCCGTCCGGATCGAAAGCGATACGACCGCCGGCGATCATGTCGCTTGAGACCGAGTAGGATTCAAGCGGCGGCTGCCAGATCACTTGCTCGTCAACCCAGCGGGCGTTCTCAATGCGGCCACGGACGAGCTTGACCATGGAAACCGGGCGCCCCGAGACTCGACTGGCCTCGTTGCAGCCTAGGCAGCGCTCGGTGTAGGCGAGGTAGATCCAACCGTTCTCCCGGTAGCGCGGGTGCGGGGCGACATCCAGCAGCCAGCCGAGGCCCTCCTCGACCCCACCCAAGCCGATCTGGCCGTCGTCGTAGACCGCCGGCGTGCCTTCGATGAGCGCCGAGAGCTCTCCCCCCGGCGTTATGAGCCGAAGGCCGCTCATCTTCTCCGTGACCAACACATGACCGTCCGGCAGCACCGCGAGGGAGTATGGCAGTGGGTCGAGACCTGCTGTCAGCACCTCGATCCTGAGGTCGTACGCCCGGGTTCGGATCGTGCCGGCCGGAAGGGTGAGCTCGTCTGTGAAGTTGAAATCGGAGTAGAGCAACCCTTCCCGAGTCTCGACGATCCAGATTGCCAGGGTCTTGATCTGCTCAGCACTCATGGTGGCGGACCAGGCCGGCATGCCGCGCTCCGAGAAGCCGTTGCTGATGCTTGCCACCAGCTCGTCGGTGGACGCGCCGTGGGCGAGCGCTCCCCCGATCAGCGGCGTGCCCTGGGGCGCCCCCTCCATGCGCTCGCCGTGGCAGACCGCGCAGTGCTCGCTGTAGAGCTCCGCGGCAGCCTCGAGGATGAAGCGCTCGCCCTCCACGTCGCGCTTCATGGAGTACGTGCCGGCGTCTGTTCCGGGTGGATGGTTGTCCGCACCATCCTGGTCAGCAGGCGCGGCGCTGCCGGTCGCGGCCAGGAGAACGATTAGCAGCACCCCAGCCAGCCACCACGGGGCGCCCGCACTGCGAAACACCAAGCGAAGACACATGGCAACGGGGCAAAGCGACAGGCGCATGGGGTCAGTGCGTCCTGGCAACGCGAAATCCAACGCTGTTGTACGTCCTTGCAGGGTCGTCCTTGCTTCGGTTGGCGGACCGCAGGCCCATTGGGCCGTAGAACCAGGAGCCGCCGCGAACCACACGCTGCGAACAGTCGCCCTCTTCCGGCGCGGCTTCGTCGTACGCCCCATGCCAGCAGTCCGCCGTCCACTCCCAGACATTGCCCATCATGTCGTACAGGCCATACGCGTTCGGTCGATAAGTCCCTACCGGGGCCGAGACCACATGACCGTCGGCACACTCTGCGCTCGACCGACCTGACTGATCGGGGTATGTGTCGGATCGAGTTTAGCGAGCCTCGTCCGGTCCGTGCCTTCGGCGAAGTCCGTCACGGGTTGGGTCGAGCAGGCGCAAGCGCTGCCGCGCGTCATCACCCACTGACGGCGTGAGCGCGGCGCCGGTCAATCGGCGCCGCGCTTGCTTTACTCCTCGCCGGATCCTGCCACCGGCCCCATGTAGTCGCTCTCGATGATGCGCGCACCGCGCAGAATGTTGCCCATCGCGTAGTTGCCTTCGTGGCAGGCGTACTCGTAGACCTTGTCCTCACTCGGGGCAAACGCCATCACCACGTTCACCGGGTCGGTCACCATGCCTGCGCCGACCATCGACTGAAACGACCGGAGACAGGCCGCTTACCCGTAGCTCGTCCCAGGAAAGCGTGATCGCCGGATGGATCTTCTCGCGGAGCTCAGCCTCCAGGATGCCCCGGAGGAGTCTCAGCAACGACAGGTCCGAACGCTCTTGACAACGAGCTCGGTCCCTTACGAATCTTGCCCAACCACACACCTTCTAGTGGCAACCAAAGCATGAAGCCGTCCGAAGCCGAGAGATTCGCGGAGCAAGCGATCAGGGACAAGGAGCAAGTCGAGAGGCTGCGCCAAGCTGCCGAGGAGGCACGCCGCGCGAGTGAACAGGCCAACGCCGATATGCTCGATGTTGCAGCCGACGCAATCGAGGTCACGGCCGCCGATTGGGCTAGGCTGGCAAGCGAACTCGCCCAAGGGTGACAGACGGAGACCAGCCCTCGGCCATCAACCTGATTGCCGCACTGAGGGCGCGACGCCAATCCGACGACCTGCAGAAGCAGGCGGACGTACTCGCTGCAGCGGGGAAGTTCCTCAAGGGACGTGATCGTTCGAAGATTGCCCGCTCGGTCGTCTGGGCACTGCTAGGCCTGGTGACGAGTCTAGTCGTCTACGCGGGATTTGCTGGCTTGACGCCCGGTCTGTGGAAACAGGTCGAGCCGGCGACGCAATTCGCCCTAACCCTGTTGGCGACCGTCCTGCTTCCGATAGTCACGCTGGTTCTTGGATACTATTTCGGCAAGGGCGACGTCGACGAAAGCGAGTAGCAGGACTACGCCCGGCCCGTGCCGACGCTCTCGACTTCGCGCACCTCGCCCGTTTCTGGATCGAATACGCGCCGCGGCTCGTCACTCATGTCCACGCCGGTCACGCGAACGAATTTGGCCCCACGGCAATAGCTGATCGAGTGGATCTCGCGAACGTCGAAGAGCCCGGCCCGGCCGGCCTCCAGGCGGTAGGTCCGCGTCGGCGCGATGCGCTCGCCGTCGACGGGTTGCGACCAGAGGGTCATGTCCGTGTAGCCCGATGCTTGCCCGTAGACGGCCCAAGATTCGCCGTGATCGTGAGGCGGCGAGGTGCGCGGCGCGGTCATGTTGTAGGCCAAGACGCAGAAACCGAAATCCGGATCCTCGTAGATCTGTGCCAAGCCCTCCTCGCCTGCACCGAGGTATGCGGCCCGGAAGCCCGGGTCGCCTAGCAGAGCTTCGAGCTTGCGCCTGACCTGATCGCGGCTATGGCGGTCGTCGTTCACGGCAAGGATCGCTCGGACATCGCCGCAGAAGTCGACTAAAGAGTAGGCCATGCCGGTCGCTCGCTACGTATTGCGGGGACTATGCCGCTGCCGTGCCCTTTGCGGCAACCTCAATACCTGCGGAAGCGGGCCGTCCCGTCGCGGGCAATCTGCTCGGGAAGTGCCACCTCCCAGGTCAGGTACTCGCGCATGAACTTCTCCTGCGCACCGCGATGCTCGTACGGCTTGTACCAGACGTCGTCCGTCGCACCGATGGCGCCGGCGAGACCCGTGTGCACCTCGCGCCCCTCGGCACGCCATCGTTCGTTGCCTCCACGAAGCGCCTCCACTTGGCGTCCGAATTCACGGGCCTCGTCGAGTGCAAGCCGCGCTAGCGTGCCGTCCGGTGATGTGAGCACCACCAGACCGTCCGGCGGGACCGTAGCCAGGGCACTCGCCAGTCGAGCCCGGACGCACCACAGCGCGCCGGGGATGTGACGCTGCTCATAGGCGGGGCTCGGTCCGAGGTCGATCACGGTCACCGCGTCCAAGTGCGCGGCCAGGTCGTCGGTGGTGACCGTCGCCTCAGCGAGCGTGCCCCGCAGGCTCGGTTGCCACGCCCCGGTGACCAAGGCTTCCGACCCCACGCCGCCGGCAAGGACGAACACGTTTCCCCAGCCCATCTGGATCAACCAGGATGCCGTCATCCTGGCGCGCACGCCCTCGCTGTCCGCAAGCACCAGCCGCGCATTGCGCACGGCGACATACTCGTCGGTTGCCTGCACGAGCTGGCCACCGGGCGAATTGCGAAAGCCGGGCAGATGGCCTTCGGCGTATTCGTCGGGCGAGCGCACGTCGAGCAGGTACGTTGTCCGGCCCGGTTCCTCGCGCCATTCGTCGACGGTCGCACGTTCGACGTTCGGAACGCCGAAACGCTCGGCCACGCGCTCGGCCGCTGCCAAGGCCTTCGCCATGCCAGCGTCGCCCGGCAAGGGTGCGACGCGGGTCGCCGCGTGCTCCAACTCGAACCCGGCAAGATGCCAGCCCATCGTGCCGTCCTTGAGAGCTGCGACGCGGTTCTCGATCCCGGCGTTGATCAGGCTCTGCGCGCCGATGATCGAGCGCGTTCGGCCCGCACAGTTGACCACGACGAACGTCCCCGGGTCGGGTGCCACGTCGTGGATGCGCAGAGCGAGTTCGGCACCGGGCATGTCGGTCGACGACGGGATGTTCATCCGGTGGTACTCGTCGTACGGTCGCGAGTCGACAACCACCACGTCCCGGCCTTCGTCCAGCATGCTCTTGACCTGGCCAGCCGTGACGCGCGGCGTGCCGTAGGTCTCTTCGACGAACTCGCCGAACGCCTTGCTCGGCACATTGACGCCGGAGAACACCTCGAGGCCGCGAGCGCGCCAACCCGCGAGACCGCCGGCGAGCACCCGCACGTCGGTGTACCCCAACACGCCCAGCCGTTCCCAGGCACGCCGGCTCAGATCGTCGTCTGCGGACTCCGCGACGACCACCACGGGCGCGGCGTTGCGCGGCACGAGGTCGCCGATCACGAGTTCCATGGAGCTGAGCGGCACGCACACGGCGAACAGGAGATGCGCCTCGGCGAACGCGCCCTGCTCACGCACGTCGATCAAGGCCAACTCGGACTCCCCGAGAAGCATGTGCTTCAACTCCGCAGGAGCAATCTCATGCATGGGAACCTCCGCATGGTCGCAACGATCCCGCCCCACATCGTAACCGGGCGTTCCTGACCGCACTGACCTCGCATGCCAGGCTGCGTCGGTGATCCAATCGAATCATGTCGACCGCACCTCGTCACAGAGAACGGACTACGCGGAATCCTGTGTTGAAGTAGCGCCGGTCTGGGCTGTAGGTGTAGCGGGTGGCGGAGCGCAGGCTGCGGGGGCGGCTGTACCAGGAGCCACCGCGGAGAACGCGGGCCTGGCACATGGTTCCACCTCTCGCTTCCCAGGCACTGCCGTCGGCCGGGGCTCTTTCGTAGCTGTCGTGCCAGCAGTCTTGGGTCCACTCCCAGACGTTGCCGTGCATGTCGTAGAGGCCCCATTCGTTGGCTGGGAAGGAGCGCGTCGGGGCGGGGGAGCGTGTGTCCCACTCGCTGCCGCAGTCGAGGCAGTTGGCGCGATTGGTGCCGATGTCGTCGCCCCAGGCGTAGGCTCCTTCGGAACCGGCTCGGGCCGCGTACTCCCACTCGGCCTCGCTCGGCAGGCGATAGTTGCGCCCGGTTCGGGACGACAGCCAACGCGCATAGCCGCGCGCGTCGGCCCAGTTCACGTTAATGGCCGGGCGCGAGTCGCGGCCCCAGCCATTGTCGGGTGGGCTGTACGAAGCGCAGCCGCCGGCATCAACGCAAGCGTCCCACTCAGCGAAGGTCACTTCCGCAACGCCCATGGCGAACGACCTTCTGAGCCGCACTCGATGCACGGGGCGTTCATAGCCGAAGCTGCGAGTGTCCTGGGGCGGCGTGCCCATCTGGAAGGAGCCGGCCGGGACGATCACCATCTCCGGGCAGCTCGCACAGTCGCGGAACTTCTCGCCCGCCTTGTTCGCCGCGCTGGCCATACCGACGGCGAGCGCAAGCGCCACCGATGCTGCAATTGCCTGAACCATAGGGTTGCTTCTCTGCGCCTAGGGTCTGCTTGAAAGTGCGCCTGTCGGCGCGGGCGAGGTGCAAGAAGCCCTTGCCCCCCAGCGATTTCAGGCCGCCGCACACACCGCTGCGCGACTCGAAATGCCGACGCCCCGACCGCCCATGCGAATCGGGTTGCGGTCGTGGCCGTTGGTGCAGTAGCCGATGGAGATGCCGGTGGCGGGATCGGCCCATGCGATCTGGCCGCCGGCGCCGCCGTGGCCGAATGCCAAGGGGGAGTTGTCGTGACCGAAGCCGCGGAAGTTGCGGTCCTTGTCGCCCGAAACGACGATGCCGAGGCCGCGATTCACGCGCTTTTTCGACAGCGGATCGAAGAGGTCGCCGCTTCGCACGGTGCGGGCCATGTCGAGGGTCGAGTCTTCCCAGACGCGCCTTCGGCCGACGCTGCCGCCGTGCAGCAAGCCTTGGTAGAAGAGGGCGACCTCGGCGGCGGTCATGATGCCGCCGCCGCCCGGCACGCCGACGGCCTGCACTTCCGGGTAGTTGAACGAGAGGATCACTTCCTCCGTCACTTCCGTCACCGGCGGCTCCGGCAGGCCGAGGCGAGCGTAGTCTTCGCTGGTCAAGGGATCGCCGCAGTGCGTGAGTTCCGCCACGTCCTTGGCGCGCTCCGACGGCAAGCCCACGAACATGTCCGGCAGGCCCAAGGGTTCGGCGATCTCTGTGCGCACGAACTCGGTGAAGTCGCGACCGCTGCGGCGCTCGATGATCTCGGCGATCACCCACATGCTGGACGTCGGGTGGTATTCGAACTTCGAGCCGGGTTCCCAGTTGAGCCGCCACGTCGCAAAGCGCTGCAGGCGGCGCTCGCGGTCCAGCCAGTCGGTGGGACGAAACGGCGCCGACGGGAAGCCGGCGCTGTGCAGGAAGAGCTGCTCCACCGTCACGACTTCCTTGCCGTTGGTGGCGAACTCCGGAACGATGTCGCCGGCGAGTTCGTCCACCGAAAGGTCGCCGGACTCGATCAGGAGCCACGCCGCCGCCGAGGTGATGGCCTTGGTGGAGGAGAAGATGCAATAGAGCGAGTCGTTCGTTTCGTTGCCGAACGTCTCGAAGAGGCCAAGGCGCCCCTCGCGGGCAACCGCAATCTGCGCCGACGGCAAGAGGCCCTCGTCCACCTCCTTGCGCACCCGCTCGCGCAGGTTGTCGAGCGCCTCCGGATCAAGGCCAATGCTCGCCGGATCCGCCAGCCAATCACTCCTCGATGCTTCGCTCACCGCCACCCTCCACCGTCGCCAACAAAGGACGCGATTGTACGTTTAATGGAACGCCGCAAACCCCGCTCGCGGGTGAAGCCGAAGAGCCTGCTGAAGACCCTGCTAAAGTCCCCGGTGCAATCCAATCGAAGGTGAGCGCCGTGGAGTTCGTCTCTCGTCCTCTTCCGGGAAACTTCGGCACCGAGATTCTCGATCTCGACACCGCCGGCGTCAGCGACGCTGGGGTCCGCGAAATCCTGCTTACGCTCTACCGCAGCCGTTTCGTCGTCCTGCGCACCGAAGGGCTCACGGATGACGCCTACGTCGCCTTCGCCGAGCGTCTGGGCGAGCCCATCCGCCTGACCAAGAACCCCGGCGATCCCGAGCATCCAGAAATCGTCCGCATCACCAACATCGGCATCGACACCAAGCGCGAACCGAAGGGCGCGGCGCACTGGCACACCGACCAATCCTTCCGCAACCAAGTGGCCTCGGTGACGATGCTGTACTCCGTGCAGGCACCCGACATCGGTGGCGCAACCCGCTTCTGCGACATGGCCGCCGCCTACGACGCCCTGCCGAAAGCGATGCAGCGCCGCATCGAAGGCCTGACCGTTCTGCACCTTCACGGCCGTTCCGTGGTGGCGCGCCCAGGCGACCACGTTCCGCTCCCGCTGAAGTGGCTTGACCCCCAGGAAACCGTCCAGCATCCGCTGGTACGGCGCCACCCCATCACCGGTCAGAAGACCCTCTACGCCATCACCGGCACCAGCCAGGGCATCGTCGGCATGGAGCAACAAGCGGCAGAAGAGCTACTTGAGGAACTCTGCCAGCACGCTCTGCAAGAACGCTTCCTCGCCGCCCACACCCACCGCCGCCACGACCTCCTCATGTGGGACAACCCCACCACCATGCACAGCGCCACCCCCATAGCCGCTGCCACCGGTGACCACGACACCCGGCTGATCCACCGCATCAGCCTGCACGGCCGTCCACCGGTGTTCCAAGACCAAGGCGACGGGCCCGCCGAACACGCACCGTCGGCAGCAGCATCCGGCGCATAGGCTCGCCGACCTCCAGCCCGGTGCGGCCCAGCGGCGCGGAGTCGGCGACCGCCGACGGCACCCCACAGCGCCTTTTCAACCGCCATTTCCTGCTGCTTTGGCAAGGCCAGACCGTCAGCGGCGTCGGCATTTCGCTGTCGCAGATCGCCACGGTGTACTGGCTGCTGCAGGAGACTGGATCCGCTACTACCATGGGATTGGTGTCCATGGCCGCCGCGCTTCCGGGGGTCATCCTGGGGCCGGTGGGCGGCGCCATCGCGGATCGCTACTCCCGCAAGCGGCTGATCGTCATCGGCGACTGCCTGCTCGGCGTGGCCGCGCTCTGCCTCGGCTTCGCCTTTCTGGCGGTCGATGGCGCGGTGGGCGCGAAGGTGGCGGCGCTCGTCGTGTCCGGCGTTCTCACCGGCATCGTCAGCTCGTTCTTTCGCCCGGCGGTGATGGCGTCGATCCCGAACCTCGTTCCGAGCACGCGGCTGTCCACGGCAAATGCCATGAACAGCTTCTCCATGACCGCCAGCATGGGCATCGGCACCGCCATCGGCGGGGTGCTGTTTCGTCTCCTAGGCGCACCGGCGCTGTTCCTTGCCAACGGCGTCACCTATCTCGTCTCGGCGCTCTCGGAGACGTTCATTCGCGTGCCGCAAACCCTTCCACAAGCGCCGCCGTCGATGCGGGCGCTGTTCTCCGCCTTCGTCTCGGATGTCGCCACCGGTCTCGGCCACGTCTGGAATCGACCGGGCCTGCGCAACATGGTGCTCGCCTTCGCCGTGCTCAACCTCGTTTCGGCACCGACCGGCGTGCTGCTGCCGATCCTGCTGGACCAGCATCGCGGACTCGCGCCAGACTGGTTCGGCTACCTGATGGCGGCGATGGCCGCCGGCAACGTCGCTGGCATGGCATTCGCGGGCCTGGTTCGCATCGACGGGCCGGCACGCCTGGTCTGCGGCCTCAGCGCGCTCTTCACCATGGCCGGCGCGACGTTCCTGATGGGCGTCGCCGAATCCCCCTACATCCTGCTCGCGGCCAACGCGGTCAACGGCGTCTTCATGGGCATCATGACGGTGGCCTTCACGACGCTGATGCAGGCGACCACCCCCGACGAACTGCGCGGTCGGGTGATGAGCGTGATGATGACCGTTATCGGCGGCACCGTACCGCTGGCCATGGGCCTCGCCGGCGTCCTCGCCGACGCCGTGGACCAGAACGTGCCCTTGCTGTTCATGGCCGCCGGCGCACTGACCGCAGGCGTCGCCACCGTGGTCGGATGCAACCGACCGTTCCGGGAGTTCATCGGCACCCGGCTGCTCGGAGCGTGAATCTGGTGCCGTTCCGCGCCCGAAATGGTGGCGTTGTTCGGCGCTGGCGCTTTGTTGGTGTTTTCTGGAAACGGGGGTTGCGGTGGGCTTGGCCGGCTCCGCTGCGTGCGCGCCTTCGGCACGCTTGGAGGGCGGGACGCCCTCCGTCCAGAAAGGTCCTCGCATGGCAGGGGCTGTTGCTTTGGTGATTGCCGGCTGGCTTTGTTCTAGGCTGGCTCGCTAGGCGAAGCCGAGCTGGTGCCAAGCCTCGTATAGGGCGATGGAGGCCGAGTTGGCTAGGTTGATGCTGCGGGAGTTCGGGCGCATGGGGATGTGGATGCGCTGGGTCGCCGGGAAGGAGGCGAGGATCTGCTCCGGCAGGCCACTCGACTCGGGGCCGAACAGGAGCACGTCGTCGGCCCTGTATTCGATGGTGTCGTAGCGCGTCTCGCCTCGGCTGCTGAACGCCATCGTCCGACGCCCGGCAACCGAGCCCAGGAACGCCGCGTAGTTCGGATGCACGGTCGTGGTGGCGAGGTCGCGATAGTCGAGTCCGGCGCGCCTGAGCCGCGTGTCGGTCAACTCGAAGCCGAGTGGCTCGATCAGTGCGAGCTCCGCCCCGGTGTTCGCGGCCAGCCGCATCAACGCCCCGGTGTTGGGCGGAATCTCCGGTTCGTACAAGGCAATGGTCAGCACCGGTTCAGCCTAGAGCTTGCGCGCCCTGTGGGCGCGTTGGCAATTCGCCTAGCGAACTGCTCCCTTCCTGCTCGCGTTCGCTCGCAGCTGCGTCATTCTAGGGGCGCACGGTCGTCAGGAGATGGGTCATCCATGCGCGGGAGTGCATTCCTCACGCCGCAACAGCTTTGAGCCGATCTGCGCGAAAGTCCGATCTCTTTCGTGCGGGCTCCCCTTGATTAACTCTTAAATACAAAGTACGATGAAAACGCGAGTAAGCAATCAGGGTTCCACTTTCAGGAGGAGAAGACGCGTGACTGATTCAGCTTCCATCAAGGACGACCTCGCCTTTGTTCGGGCGGCGGCGGAGGGTTCGTCCGTGCATGTGCCGGCAATCTACTTGCTTTGGGCAGCGATTTGCCTGGTCGGATTTCCGCTCGTTGATGTCGTCGGGCCGGGCTCGAGCTGGGTCGGCGTCTATTGGACCATTGCCGGTCCACTCGGAGGCGTTCTGACCTGGCGGCTCGCCGTGCAAGCGGGCCGTCGTGCGGGTCAGACGGACCGCCGCACGGGAAAGCGTTGGATGGGTCACTTTCTGGCGTTCTTTGCCGCAGGGTTGCTCGGCATGGGTCTCACCGCAGCAGGCCAACTGAGCTGGTCGGGCGTTGGATCCTTGTGGATCCTGCTTCTCGCCTTGACCTACTTCCTCGCCGGGTTGCATTTGGAACGACGGCTGATGCCAATCGGCATCGTTCTGGCGGCGGGGTACGTGGTCACGCTCTATCTGCCCGAGTACGGCGCCACCACGGCGGGTGTAGCGGTTGCCGCCGCGTTGGTGGCACAGGCATGGCTTGGCGCGCGGGGGGCGCAGCATGCAGCGGACTGACCCCGACATCGACAGTGTCGAGGAGTTGGGAGCACTGCGGGGACTGCTCGAACACCGCGTTCGGCTCGCGATCTGCGTGCTGCTCTCCGCGCACGACTCGATGTCCTACAGTCGCCTCAAGCAGGTGTTGGGAGAAACAGACGGCAGTTTGGGCACTCACCTGCGCAAGCTGGAGGACGGTGGCTATCTCGTGGCGGAGAAGAGCTTCCGCGACCGACGGCCCGTGACCTGGTACGAGCTGACCGACAAGGGACGCTCCAGCCTCAACGAGCACGTCGCCAATCTGGCGAGACTGATAGATCGAGCGGGGTAGCGGCCTAAGGCGCGGTGGCAGTTCGGAGCGCTCCTTGACAGTGTCCTGGCGATCTACCATCTTGCGGCCTCCTTGAAAGCGAGGTGATCCACCATGCAGCCGCGAGGCTCGACCCTGGCCGCGTTCGTCTTGGTGGCGCTGGCGTTCCGGCTTGCGCCCTATGTCCTGCACGCGATCGGTGTCCCGATTGACCCCGCGAGCACCGCCTATCCCTGGAACTTCTCCCCGGTGCTGCCGCTGTGTGTGTTTGGCGCCGCCTGCTATGCGACAGGGCGTGCCGCCTATCTCGTGCCGCTCGCGATTTACCTCGCCGGCGACCTCGGCATCTGGCTGCTGACTGGCCGTGCCGACTGGGCCTTCTACGCCGGGCAGCCGGTGCTGTATCTCTCGGTCGCGCTGGTCGTGACGTGCGGTTTCGTGCTGCGTCGGCAGCGGAGTTGGCCGCGCATCGCCGCCACGGGACTCGCCTCCGCCGTCGTCTTCTTCGGGGTCTCCAACTTCGGCGTGTGGGCCTTCGGCGATGGCATCCGCTACCCGCACAACGCAGCGGGCCTGGCTGATTGCTATGTGCAGGCGATCCCGTTCTTCCGCAACACGCTAATCAGCATGGCGCTGTTCCTGCCGCTGCTCTTCAGCCGGGTGACGCTTCGGCGGCAGGCGCAGCCACAGCCGGCTCTCTCCCAATGACGCGACCGGAGCCATCGTTGTAGCGGCAGGCTCCTTCGATGGCGGACACCCGCATCGTGTCGCTCATAGCGAGCGCAACCGAGATCGTCGCCGCACTCGGCTTCGAGGCCGAGCTCGTCGGCCGCTCCCACGAATGCGACTTCCCGCCCGGGGTGGAGCGTCTGCCGGCCTGTTCTTCCTCCAAGGTCGATGCGAGCGGGGCGAGCCGGCAGATCGATGCCGAGGTTCGCAGCCTGGCCGCCGAGGCGCTCTCCGTGTATCAGGTGGACCCGGCGCTGCTCGACCGCCTGGCGCCAACGCACATCATCACGCAGACGCAATGCGAGGTCTGCGCGGTGAGCCTGTCGGACGTGGAGCGCGCGGTGCGGGAGTTGGTGCATTCGCGTCCCCACGTCGTCTCGCTGGAGCCTATGGCCCTTGGCGACGTCTGGCGCGACATCCGCACCGTCGCGGCCGCTCTCGGCGCCGCCGAGCGCGGGAACCGGCTGGTGGACACGCTGACCGCCAGACTCGACGCGGTGCGCGCGCGTACGGAGGCTCTGGGGAAGCGCCCCGTCATTGCCTGCGTCGAGTGGATCGACCCGCTCATGCATGCGGAGAACTGGATACCCGAGCTGGTGCGGATCGCTGGGGGGACGATCATGATCGGCGAGCCCGGCCGCCATTCCGGCTATTTCTGCATCGACGAACTGGTGCGCCGCGACCCAGACCTGATCGCCATCATGCCCTGCGGGTTCGACATCGAGCGGTCGCGCAAGGAGATGCCGCCCCTCGCAACGCACCCCGACTGGGCACGACTGTCGGCCGTCCGCGCCGGGCGCGTCTATGTGACCGACGGCAACCAGTACTTCAATCGGCCTGGTCCGCGCCTCGTGGAGTCGGCGGAGATCCTGGCCGAACTGCTCCATCCGGGAGCGGTCGATTTCGGCCATCGCGGGACTGGATGGGTGCCGTGGTGCGACGCACGCGACTGACCCTCTAGCCCGCATTTCTCACCAGGCCTCGTAGCGAGGGCGACGAGGCGCCGCTGTGGCTGCGGGCGCGGAGCGGAAGACGGCGAAGGCATAGCTGCGCACTATGTCGAGCCGGCTGGAGCGAACCTGTCCGAAGGACAGGCGAGCACTTGCGCAGCCACAGCGAGTGCATCGTCGTCCGCAAACGAGGGCTGGTGAGAAATGCGGGCTAGGGAAGGCTGCCCTTGCTCCGACTCAGCGGGGTTCCATGCGGAACACGGCGGTGGGGCTCGCGGGGTCGCGGCCGATGGCGGTGAGGATTCGGGCTCGTTCCGGGGGGTCCGTGATGCGGATGGCGTGGCGGCGGTAGATTTCGCCGTCGATCTTGAGGCGGACGCGGTTATCGCGGGCGACGTTGGCGGGCCAGCGCTTGCCGTCACAGCGGGCGCAGGGGACGTAGAGGTTGCCGTCCGCGACCCAGGATGTGGTCGTGACGGAGTGGCGGATGCCATAGGTAGTGCGCGTCTCCACGGCGATTTGGCGGCGGCCGTAGTCGGTCCAAGTCGGGTCTTGGTCCGCCGCCAGTTGGCCACCGAGGCGGGTTCCGGCGATGCGGCCCATCGGATCGATGGGCGCCGAGAGGAGCACTAGCACGGCGACGACAAGGACACCGGCAATCCATGCGGCAAGTCTTGCGATCACGGCACCCTCCTCGACGTTGCTGCCTCAGTAGCGGTCGATGATCTCACGGCGAAACCGCGCGAGGTTGTCGCGGGCGATGGCCATCGGCGGCAATAGCACCACCTCCTTGAGGCCGTTCGCTTCCTTCTCGCGCAGCATGTCGAGGATCTGCTCCGGCGTGCCGACGAGGGCACCGCTGGCGCGGATCATCGCCGGCGTCACAAAGCGACGCTCCTCGGCTGGCAGGTAGGTGCAATGGCCGCGGTGGACGAGTTGGCCGGCTGCCTCGCGGGGTACGTTGAAGCCCGCCACATAGTCGCGGTATTGCTCCCACACGCCGCGGATATCGTCGCCGATGAAGTCCTCGTTGCCGCGTAGCTGCACCGCCTCCCACAGCCCGTGCAGGCGGCTCGACACCATCGAGCCGCACTCGTCGATGACCCGGTCTGAGTCGAGCCCCTCGCCCGGCTCGAGAATGCAGGCGAAGGTGAGCTCGGCGGTGTGCATGGCGTCCGCATCGCGGCCCGCTTCCTCGGCGCCCAGCCGCACCCTTGCCATGCTGGCGCGGAATGCGTCCGCCGACTCCGCGCCGCCGGAGATGCGTCCGTCGCCATAGGTTCCGGCCGCCTTGAGCGCTAGCGGGCCATTCGCCGCGACATACATCGGGATGCGGTGCTCGGTGTCGATGAAGCCAAGTTCCTTGTGGATGATCTCGATGGTGCGGGTTTCGCCGTTCAGGGTGAACTCCACCTCCTCGCCGTCGAGCAGGGCGCGCACCACGCGCAGGTACTCACGGAACGGCGGCGCCTTCATGGGATTGAAGTTCATCACCCGCATGGCGGTGTGGCCGGTGCCGATGCCGAGGAAGACGCGCCCCGGCGCGATGCGGTTGATGGAGGCGATGGAGTGCGCGGTAACCGGCGCGATGCGGGTACCGGCGATGGCGACGCCGGTGCCGAGGCGGATGGTGGAGGTGTGGTGCGCGGCCAAGGCCAGCGTCGCGTAGCAATCCGACCAGATCATCTGCGAGTCTGGCACCCAGCCGTGGTCGAAGCCCTCGTTCTCGGCGTGAACCAAGAGCTGCCAGTCGTTGATGTTGGTGGCGACACAGACGCCGAACTTCATAGCTCCTCCCCTTGCTGCGCTCCGACAACGCCGTGCGTGCGCGAGTGTAACGAACGGAGCAACCCGTGCGAGTTGCCGCCGGCGCGCGCCCGCATCCGCGATGGTGCTTCGATGCCAAATGGGCTAGGGGGTTGCGCCGTAGGCGGCCCACCGGTCTGCCGGACAGGGGCGACGCATGCGTCGCCCCTACAGAAGGGTGTCGGTCAAGCCGCGGGCCGTAGGGGCGACGCATGCGTCGCCCTTCTCGGGTGGCCATCCTCAGGCGCTAGCGCGCCCTTGCGGGCGCGTCGGCAGTTCGCTACGCGAACTGCTGGCCTCCGGGTTCGCTTGCGCTCACCCCTCCGGCTAGGAGCCAGCGCCGTTTTCTACGGCGCAGCCTCCTAGGATCATGTCGGCGGCGCGTTCGGCGACCATGATGGTCGGGGCGTTGAGATTGCCGTTGGTGATCGTGGGAAACACCGAAGAGTCGACCACCCGGAGCGCAGCCAAACCGCGCACGCGACATTGCGGGTCCACCACCGCGTCGTCGTCCTCGGCCGCACCCATCCGGCAGGCGCCGCAGGGGTGGTAGGCGCTTTCGGCGTTGGCGCGGACCCAGCCGTCGATCTCGGCATCGCTCGTGACGGTCGCGCCCGGTTGCAGTTCCTCGTCCCGGTAGGCGGCGAGCGCCGGCTGCGCTAGGACCCGGCGCGTCAGGCGAATGCAATCGCGCCACAGGCGCACATCCCGCTCGTCGGTGAGGTATCGGAAGCGGATGCGGGGGGCGTCCTCCGGCCGCGCCGACACGATCGCCACGCGGCCTCGGCTGAAGGGCTTGTTCGCCCCCAAATGCACCTGAAATCCATGACCACGCAGCGCCTGGCGACCGTCGTAGCGCACCGCGGCGGGCAGAAAGTGCATCTGCACATCCGGCCACTCGACGGCGCTGGAGGAACGCACGAATGCGCCGGCCTCGAAATGATTGGTGCTGCCGAGTCCGCCGGTGCCGAGGGCCCAGCGCAAGCCGATCCACGCCTTGCCGAGTGCGTTAAGCCGGCCGTTCAGCGTGATGGGTTGGCGGCAGCGATACTGGCAATAGACCTCGAGGTGATCCTGCAGGTTCTCGCCAACGCCCGGCAGTTCGTGACGCAATGCAACGCCGGCATCTTCAAGGACATCGGCGGGGCCGATGCCCGAGCGTTGCAGGAGCGCTGGCGAGCCAATGGCGCCGGCCGCGACGATGACCTCCCGCTTCGCCAACGCCTCGACGGAGCGACCGCCGCGCCGAAATGTGACGCCCGCGGCCGTCTTGCCGTCGAGCAGCAAACGGTCCGCCAGCGCATTCGTGACCACTTCCAGGTTCGTCCGCCGCGCCGCCGGTCGCAGATAGGCGCGCGCCGCCGAAGCGCGCACGCCGCCGTCCACGGTCATCTGCAACGCGCCGAAGCCTTCCTGGGAACGGCCGTTGCAATCGTCCGTGTGCGGATAGCCAGCCTGCAAACCGGCCTCGACGAAGGCGCCGTAGAGGGGGTTGCGCTCGCGTTGGCTGCCGAGCGTCGTTCGCAGCGGGCCGTCGCCGCCACGATAGTCATCGGCGCCGCCCTGCCATGTCTCGGCGCGGCGGAAATAGGGCAGGCAGTTGCCGTAGTTCCAGCCGGCTGCGCCGAGCGCTTCCCACTGGTCGAAGTCGCGCCGGTGCCCGCGCACATACACCATGCCGTTGATGGACGACGAGCCGCCAAGCACCTTGCCGCGCGGGCAATCGAGCCGCCGGCCGTCGAGCCCCGGCTCCGGCTCGGTGACATACCCCCAGTTGCTGCGCCGCCGCTGCATCGCTTCCGCGAAGGCGGCCGGCATTCGCAAGAGCACGCTGCGGTCCTGACCGCCAGCTTCGATCAGCAGCACGTGCAGGGAGCCAGACGCCGAGAGTCGGTTCGCCAGCACGCAGCCAGCGGAACCGGCGCCAACGATGATGTAGTCATAGCGGCGCGTTGCCACTTGCTCGTGCATCTCGCGTTGTGTCCTTGGGCACTCTGCCGTTGAAAGCGCCTTGAGGAACGGCGACGGGGATTGTAGGCGCGCATGGGATCAACGGCCCGACTCCACAGCAGTGGCCCGACTCCACCGCAGTTCGCGCAGCGAACGGCCAACGCGCCCGCAAGGGCGCGCCGGCACACTGGTAGGCTAGCGTCTCTCGCATGTCGCCAAGGGAAGCCATCCATGTCCGAGCAGCTTGCGTTCCGACCCGCCACCGAACTTGCCGAACTGCTGCGCCGCAAGGAAATCGGTTCGGCGGAACTCACGCGCCACTACATCGACCGCATCGAGCGCCATGACGGTGCCCTCAATGCCGTCGTGGTGCGAAGGTTCGAGCAGGCGCTCGAGGAGGCTGCGGCAGCGGACGCCGCCTTGGCTCGGGGCGAACGCCTCGGCCCCCTGCACGGAGTTCCCCTTACGATCAAGGAGTCCTATGTCATGGCCGGTACGCCGGCGACATGGGGCATCGAGGCACAGCGCGACAACGTCGCCGACGCCGACGGCCTCGTGGTGAGCCGCTTCCAGGCCGCCGGCGCCCACTTCCTCGGCAAGACCAATGTGCCCGTGGACCTTGCCGACGTGCAGAGCTACAACCCCATCTATGGCACCACCAACAATCCGTGGAACGTCGAACGCACGCCTGGCGGCTCGTCCGGCGGCAGTGCCGCGGCGGTGGCGGCGGGATTCAGCGCCCTAGAGGCAGGTTCCGACATCGGCGGCTCCATCCGCACTCCGGCGCACTTCTGCGGCGTCTTCGGTCACAAGCCGACCTGGGGCATCGTGCCGATGTCCGGGCACGAAATCGTGCCGCACGTGCCGGACCCAGACCTCTCCGTCTGCGGCCCCCTCGCCCGCTCCGCCGAGGACCTGGCCGTTGCCCTCGACATCATGGCCGGGCCCACCGAGCGAGAGGCTACCGGCTGGCAGCTCGCCTTGCCGGAACCCGGCCTCAAGTCGCTGGCCGATCTTCGCGTCGCGGTTTGGCCCACCGACGACATCGCGCCGGTGAGCGCGGAAACCCAGGCGCGCGTTCAGATGGTGGCAGACACGCTGGCGCGCCTCGGTGCGACGGTATCGGACACGGCACGCCCCGATTTCGATGTTCGCAAGGCGCATCTGGTGTACCAGAACCTGCTCACCGCGGTGATGTCGAGCGGCCAGCCGGCGGCGCAGATCGAGCGGATTCGCCAGCGCGTGGAGAAGCTCGACCCCGAGGACCAATCGCCCGACGCGGTTGCCGCTCGGGCCTCCGTGATGAGCCACCGCGACTGGATTCGCCACGACTTCCGCCGCGAACGCCTGCGCCGCGCCTGGGACGCCTTCTTCCGCGACTGGGACGTACTCATCTGCCCGCAATTCGCCGTGCCCGCCATCCCGCACGACCACGCCCCCTTCGCCGAGCGCAGCACCATCGTTGATGGCGAAGCACGGCCCTACATGGAGTCGATCTTCTGGTCGGGAGTCGTGATCGCTTCGTACCTGCCAAGCACCGCCCTGCCAACGGGCCCGTCCAACGACGGCCTTCCCATCGGCATCCAGGTGGTCAGCGCCCCATATCGCGACCGCAAAACCATCGAGTGTGCCCGCCAAATCGCCCAGGAAATCGGCGGCTTTGTTCCGCCACCAGCCCTGGCGGGGTAAGGCGGTGTCCCTTGGAGGCGGGGACGAGACGCCCTCGCACCGAGGCTTCGCGTCACGCCGCCGCGTCGTTGTCGCTCCCTTTAGCCGGGACCGACGCGGACACGAAGCCAGGCAGCGAGCTCATCTTCACCAATGCGTCCTGCCGCGACACCGTCCATCGTGCGTACGGCATCTATCGGATCAAAGTCTAGGCCGTACCCATTGTCGGCCAGAAACAAGCGAGCGATCACCCAAGCCGTGCGCTTGTTGCCGTCCGCGAAGCCGTGGTTCTTCGCGATGCCATAGGCATAGGCCGCTGCGAGCGACGCCGCGTCGGGGTCGCCGTAGGCTGCGAGGTTCAGCGGACGCGCCAAAGCAGACTCGATTGCGCCATCGTCGCCGATGCCGTCGAGCCCTCCATGCTCGGAGATCTGGCGGTCGTGCACTGCCACAACCACATTGAAGGAAACCCAACGCCAAGGTGCCTGCCTCGCGCTCACCTAGCCAATGCCCGGAGAACCTCCCGGTCGTCATGCATGATGTCTTCCGCGATCGCCATCTGCCGCGCGAACTCGGGGTCGTACGGAGTGAGCCGATAGCCGCCACCGGGAGCCTCAGTCAAGTGGAGGACATCGCCTTTCCTTACCCGAAGCCGCGCCAGCGCCTCCTTCGTGAGGATGATCCCCGAGGACGCGCCGACCGTCGTCACCTTGAATGAGAGCACTTGATCACCTCCGTCCTATGTAATGTCGATTATATGTTGGCCTCGGCCAGGACGCCACGCCGTGCGCAGGTTCAGCTCATCGGACCGCCTCCCGCCGTGCGGAGCGAAGCTATCGGCACGTCGCAGCACGGAGCCACTCACGGGACGGGACAAGCCCGGACCCGTACACTTGTGTCTGCGTGCCCGTTCCAAGACTCGACCAGAAAGCGTCTCCCGAACTCAACTGCTCGGTTTTTTGCATGCCATTGCGGTACAAATCTTCACTCTCACGGATGATCAGACGCTCTCAGGTGCCACCGCGGAATCTCGCTTTTTTGGTGGGAACCTTGGTTTCCGTACCGTTCTGCGCTAGAGCGCCTTGCCAACCTGCACGGCGCAGCCACAGACGGACACAAATGCCGCGTATCGTCAGAAAGCAGCTCGCTGCCGCCGCCGTCCGCGCCGCCGGGCCAGGCCGCCACACCGACGGCAACGGATTGATGCTCTACGTCAAGCAGTTCGGGGCGCGCTCATGGGTGCAGCGCCTGCGCCTGTTCGGCGAGCGCTTCGACCTGGGCCTCGGCTCCGCCGACCGGGATGGCGCGGTGCGCTCGAAGCCGTCACCAAGGCCCAGCACGCCGTTCCCGTCACCCGTCTGGCGTTCCGGTTCATGGTGCTGACGGCGGCGCGCGGCATGGAAGTACGCCGCATGGAATGGCCCGACGTGGATCTCGACACCGCGACCTGGAACCGTCCCCCGGACAAGATGAAGGCCGACAGGGCGCACCGCGTGCCGCTGTCGCGGCAGGCGCTCGATGTCCTCGAAGCGGCGCGCGGCTTCGGGGCGTAACCGGGCTGGTGTTTCCGGCGAAGGGCCGGCGGAGCCGGATGCTGCCGGACAACGCGATCCGCCGGCTCGTGACGCGGGTCTGCGACGGTGCGACGGCGCACGGTTTACGCTCCAGCTTCCGCGACTGGGCCGGCGAGACCGGCGTGGAGCGCGAAGTCGCCGAGCTCTGCCTCGCGCACGTCGTCGGCGACTCGGACGAGCGAGCCTATGCGCGCAGCGACCTGCTGGAACGCCGCCGCCCGGTCATGCAGCGATGGGGGGACCACGTCGCGCCCTGATGTGGCCCCGCCGAGAAGGCGAGTATCGCTGTCCCACCGCGAGTGGCGTTTTCAGGGCACTCGTCGCGCCGTTCGGCAGGGCAGCCGTGCCCGGTCCTGGCCAGTTGCGTCCGAATCCGCCGCCACGGCGACAGCGCTTGCCAAAGCTGGCATCCCCGGGCGGGGTCCCGGTCGCGCGCCGAATCCGGGGCAAGGCCGGCAGGTGCCCGGCTGGCCGGGTGCAGGCCCTTGAAGCCGAGGTCGTGCAGTGTGTTCGCCGCCAGCGCCAGCGAGTACGAGCGGGCGCGGCACTGCCCCGTGAGCCGTCCTTCGCCTCTGTTGAGGCGCTGCTTCGGCCGGAGGGTCGCTCACAGGGCGAGTCCGAGGCACGAAAATCCGGCTCACAGCGGTGTTGGCGAGTCGCCCATCGCCCCGGCCGCTCGATTGCCCCCTCGTTGGTCGTCCGCGAGCCCATCGCGCGACAGGTCAAGTCACTCCACACGTACCATCTCCCTCGATGAGGGCCCGGAGGTCTTTAACCGCCCGCAATCCCCCGCGATGCAACATCCGATGGCAATTGGAGCAAACCAATGCCAGATCCTTCAGCTTCGTATTGCTCGCGCCCCCCAACTCTGCGACTGGGATTGTGTGGTGCACCTCGATGAAACCCTCGCCCCGTTCTCCGTACACCTCCCTGAAGTCGAAGGAACACACGTCACATTGCAGCCGCCCGGTCTCTCGCAGACGCTTCGTCTTGGCGTTGCGCACGATAGCCGCGTCCCGCTCCAACCTCCTGTGTTGCGCGTACACGGACGCCCCTTCGGGGAAAGCAGACTCATCGTCCTGCGGGGCCACCGTGGCGGCCGACTGTCGCCGATCAAAAATCTCGTATCCACGCGCAAGGAAGTAGTTCTTGGCTTCGACCGCATTGAAGCTTCCGGCGGGATACTCGGAGCCTGTTGCAAACTTGCTCGCGAGTGAAATGACGTACTTCGGCGGGTACGGCTTGCCGCCGAACACGAGGTCGTAATGGCGGGACATGCGCGAGGAAGGCACACCTTCCGCCTCGATGCGTTCGACTGCCTGCGCCACATGGCCGTGCTCGATCTCACGCGGTATCACGGTTTGTCCTCCGACATGCGGTATCGACAGCCAATTCGACCCGAACTACGTGAGCTCCTCGGACCAACCGCGAAACGGTCAGGCACGATAGCCTTGTTCGCCACCAATCCATGCCACGCCCCGCCTCGTCTCCCAGATGTGCTCTCGCCACCACTATCGCCGTCGTACTTCGGTCGCGCGTCGAGCCTCCTCTGCGCATGACGATGTAGCCGTCCCTCTGCGAATCGGGGCTCGGTTCGTCAGAACTTCCTCGAGTCCAGGATTGTGTAGCTGTCGATGAGACCGCTCACGCCAGCGCGCGTTCGCCCGAGCTTGCCCGGCTTCCCAAGCGCCAATCGAACATAACGCCCACCCCATTTGTTAACCACATCAGTCCCCAGTGACTGGCAGAGCCCTGTGTAACGACGATGCCACGTGGATGTCCGCTCTATGGCCACGAACACCTCGAGAGTGACGTCGTCCGTCCAATTCGTCCCACTTGCCAGGACTTCCTCGACGAGTGCTTTGATCCCGGCTGTTTTCGTCATTCAGATACCCCTTTCAACCATTCGCTCAATAGGCGCAGGCCCGTCTGTCTGGTCCGCACGCAGAATAGCAGGGAGCGCAGACGGGGCTCAGTCGCTGATTGACACACTCGCCATCGCTGGTTGCGCGGTTGCGCGACGCACTTGAACGCCATACATCGTGCGTCCGTCGGGCAAGCCGACGAAGTCGCTGCGTGCCTGCATCACCGGGCACCGTTGGACAGATGGCACGCGATACGGCCGGTAACGCTTCATGTGCGCCTGCGGCCACCGTCCACACCGCCGCCTCGAAGTCGCACTCGTCCCAGGTGGCCCGCGGGCCTCCGCCAGTCCCGCCGCCGTCAGCACTCCGAACCGGATGGCGAGCTGCACCGTGCGTACGATGCGCGAGTGCGCATCCACCTTGCCGAGCGCCGCCGCCACATCGGAGAAGTGCAGCGCCCGGTGCTGACGCACCGCCGCGGCCTTCGGCAGCGAGCGCGTCACCATCTCCACGATCGCCCGGCCGCTGCCGGCCGGTTTCGCGCATGGTTCTCGATTTCCGCCCACTCCAGTACCGCGCGATCCGCCCGGCCAACATGTACATCGTGGCGTGTTTGCCCGCCAGCCCGAGAGGACGCAGCACGCGCTTGACGTCGCTGGTCGCCACCGCGCCCACGTGCATTCCTGTCGAGTTGCGGCAGCACGTAGGCGTCTATGGTCGAGCGCCAGTCGCGCTGGGACTTCGACGCCATGCCCCCACGCCAGGTCTCCTCCTACTCTGCCATCGCTCGGGGCTCAGCTTCCGCGAACGAGATCGTCCTGGCCTTTCCGCGGATCGCCGCCGGTGCACGCCACCGCCCGGGTGCCGGCCGCCGCGCGCCGCGCATCGGCGATGCTCACCAGCCGGGCGTTGCCGAGGCCGACATCCACCCGGCGACCGTGCAACATAATCGGGAGCCGGAATCCTGCACGCGCAGCATGAGGCCGTTTTCCGTCCACGTAGCTGCCGGGGCCGGCGTAGCATGCCATCTGGGCGGACAACACGTTGACATCGCAGAGACGCATCGTTCCGTAACTACATGTTTTTAAGTATCTTTCCAATGCCCTTCATGGCCGCTGGGCCAGTCGGCGCGGTCTCGGCCCTGCGCGTAACGATCGCTGCCGCTTGCGCCCTCGGGTGCTGATGCGGCGCCTCGATGCGCAAACGTACCGCGGGAGCCGCCACCCCGCGGGGCAGGCCCGGCGCTCGGAAGTTCGGTCCTCAGGATTCGACTCGCCCGGGCAGCGCCGCTTGCGGCCACCGATCCCGGCGAACCACGCCACCGTCCCGTCCGTCGGTTCGCTGCCCATGCTGTCATGCGTGCTCGGCCGATCAACCGGTCGGTTCTCCGCTGGCGCTGCGGCCTCGCTGGCGCGACGTGACCGGCCTGCGCGCGCATGCCGCCTGTCCAGGCAACCGACGCACTCCCACGTCCCGAGTCTGAACAGGAGATCACCATGGACTCGAAACCCTCATCGCCCAGTGGAGCGGCAGGACCCTGCCAGGCTTCATTTCCCCACGCCGTCCTCCGCGAGAAGGCGCCACGGCTGCGAGCAACACCGGTGTAACCGGCAGCCCGCAAGCCCAGCGGGGGCTTCGCGTCTTGCCAGCCCTGCCTGGACCGCCGAGCCACTAGTTGCCGCAGAAGGCGGCGCGCCCTTGTTGCCGAAGGCGGCTGCCGACGGTGCTGATTCAGGATGAGAGTGGCGGACGGTTTCCTCTACCGACGGTGCCGCGACGACCGCCGAGCGCGCGCAGAAGCGCTAGGACGCCCTCGACGCGGCGGCGATGGACGAGTTCGCCGCCAGGCCCGACAGGATGCACGAGCCCTCCAACCTCGACTGCGCCGTCAGTCCGTGGAACGCGCACGCACCGCGGGAACCGTCGGCAGCCTACTGGTCGCCGCTGCCGGATCCAGTGCCGAAGGCAGAACGCGGGTGGGAACGCTCCATCCATGACGATGGCCGCCGCTTCCATCGCTACTGATCCCACCTTCCCCGACGGGGCGCGGCCGTCCGCGATCGTGCGTCCCGGTCCTTTCACCACAACGAACAGGATGAACACCATGAACGACCGACACGACAACCAGCAGACACCGGAGTCCCTCGACGCGCAGATCGAGCGCATCGAGACCCGGAAGCTCCGCGCCGAGACCCAGCTCATCGAGGCCGGCACGCGTCACGACCGCCACCGCCTCGTGCTCGACATCGTCAAGCGGGCGCGATGTGCCGCTATCCCTGCTATACGGTCCGCCCACCGCTGCATGACCGGGCGGCGCTTCTCCAGCAGGTCGTCGCGGGCGTAGGCCGCCACCGACGTCGAGCCCTCAACGTGCGCCAGCGCAAACTCGGAGAGAGCTCGTCCACGTCGTGCTGCCGCGCCCAGTCCTGGAAGCTCGACCGGAAGCCGTGGCCCGATGCCCTGATCCCCGCCGTGCTTGCCTGCCGGCGCGATCGGGCGCAGCACCTCGTAGACCGCCGCGCTGCCCACCCTGTCCACCGGCACGTCCACGCGATCAGGTCCGCTGCCCCCTCGAATCGTCCACGACCTTGCGGCATTCTCGCCGCATCGTCCGGCGTGACGCCAGGCGCCCCAGCCAGCAGACAGGCGTGCCCATCATGCAGCTTCACTTCCCGCACGATCACGAGCCCGGCATGGCCTACGATGCGCCCCGTGGCTTCGCACCCGCCGACTACGAAACGGGCAGCTGGTTCCTCGACGCCCTGTCCGGCCGCCCGGGCACCGTCGGAGAGATTGCGCCAGCCGGCTACCCCGCCTATGCGCTCCTTCCTCACCCCTATTGGCGCGAGGTGCCACCGGCCACGGCCGGTTCGTTCTACGACCCGGCCGATTCCGAACACGAATCCGGCTACTGGTCCAAACCAGTCCGACGATCCGAGGTCGCCCGACTCCTGGAAACCACCGGCGCCGAACCGCCCCTCGACCCGCCGATCGACTCCGCGATGGGCGCGCCCCCGCTGATTCCGCCCCTGGTCGGCGTGCTGCGCAGGCATACACCAGCCGGTGCCGCATGCCTCTGTGGCTTCTGGCAGGTGGAGCTGCCGTCCTTCGGCAACGTGCTGGTCCACCAGACCCGTCCCGGACCCCGGTCCCGCGGCTTCTCGCAGTTGACCAACCACATCAAGTCCCTGTTCCGCACCTGGCGGGCACGCAACCGCGCGAGCTGGCTGCAGCGCCGCATCGTCGAGGCTGCCATGGCGCACGGGTCGCCGGGTGAGATTCTCCTCTACCGGGGCGCGCTTGACGAAATCGCGTGGTGGCTGTCGCACTTCGGCACGATCAAGACCTACTTTCACCCACCGACGGTCTTCTGGCCCGAAGACCGGCGTTGGTGCGTTGTCATGCCCCAGAACAAACCCATCTCGATTGTGGCCGGCACGCACGCGCTCATCGAGGATGTCGTCGCGCTTGCCGAGATCGACGTGGTCGAGACGACGGCCTCCGACAGCGTCAGCTACCTGTAGAACCAAGGGTCCGACTCCCACAAGCGGGGCGAGATGCCGGCGTGACCGACAGAGCGAGAGGGTGCTCCCGACTGACCGGAAAACGGGGAAGGGAACACGCTGATTGCCGGACTTGCTTCCGCTCGAACCTTGCCCGCCCAATCCCGAATAGTCTGAGTGCCAGGATTGAGGCCAGCGGCCGGGAGATTCCCCCAAGGCAAACTCCTCCTAGTACGACAGGCCGTCTTGCCCGACGGCGGAGGGAATCGAGCGTATGACAAGCGCGCTTGCCAGCACGATGCGGAAGATCCCTCGGTTGTGGCTCTGGCATCGCGCTGAAGGTACCGTCGCTCACAAGGTTCTTCGTCGCCGTGGCGCCTGCGCCGCATTGCGCTGGTGAGTGAGCTTCACTAGGCTTGAGCTTGGTGCCGGATCCGTACGGGAGATCGTGATCTTGCCCTTCATTGACCAAGTCCAAGGCGTGTACCCGGATGCGGAGGTTGAGTGTCTACAAGAGTATCTGGTCGGCGACTGCGTCCAGGGTGGCGACATACAGGTTGTGCTGTTGTGCGAGTCTCCCCACACTGCTGAGCTGGCGGCAGATCCGCATCTGCCGCTGTTAGGGAGAAGCGGGGAATCTGTGACGAGGGCCCTTAGGCACCATGTTCTGCAAGTCGGGATCGACGAGGACCAAGCGATTGGCGAACTGGTGTGCGAAGAGGCGGACGAGTTCGCTTGGTTGGGATTAATGAACGCGTGTCCGCTACCGATGCAGAGGACGGCTTACCCGAATCCTATCCGCCATGCCCTTGGGGATCTGCTGGGCGACTTAGAGGCGATTCGAGTGCGGAAGAACCTCACGCCGGTGCAGCAGCAGCTGGCCGACGAGATCGCCGCAGACCTTGCGGGACGCTGGCATGACGTTGCTGGCGACGAAGAGCCTCTACTCATCCCTTGCGGCGATACGGCACGGAGACTAAGGGCCATGGCGGCGCTACCCGCTGAGGACGCCTTGCCCAACACGCCTCATCCATCGCGAAACCAATGGGGCATGGCTTTGGCGCTGCTCAGGACGATGGAGCGTATCCGCGACAGATTGGCGCCTCGCGGTGGCTGTTGTTGATCGCCCACCCGAACACCCCTCGCCCACACGAGCGACGCAGCCGCGCAGGCACTTCCCGCGCAGCAAATGCCCGTAATGCCGGTAACCCTTCGGTCCGGCCGATACGCGGCCCCTAAGCAAGAGCTCGCCCGCAAGGCGGGACAGCCGTGCTAGGCTGCTGACGCGACTTGCCCGCACCACAGGACACTGGAGGAACAAGAATGGGACTCTTGGACAAGCTAGAGAAGGTGGTAAACGTCGGTGTGCGCGTGTTTGGCGCGATCCAGGATCACGCTGCGGAGCAGGAGCTAAGCCATGCTAGATATGGAAAGACGTACGACGGAAGGTCGTTGGAGGAGTGGGACAGTCGTTGGGAAAGCTTGGGCACGCTAGCATCCGAGGGGTGGCGGGGAGTTCGCGATATCGGCCTTTACCGTGCTCGCTTTGGTAGCGAAATCATGTACATCGGGAGGGTCGTCTACAAGCAGGGACTTCACTGGCGATTGCAGCAATACCACGCGGGGAGCAGCGCGGGCAACAGTACGAGTTCTGCTAGGAGCATCCATGACAATGCAGCGACCTTGCGAATCGACGTTTTGCGGATGAGCACAAAGCCGGCCGTCCTGGCCCTCGAAGTCGCGTTGATCGCACTACACAAGCCGCCTTGGAACGAGAAGAAGGGCGGCGGCCGCGGTAGCAAGGAACCGTGACGGACCTCGAATGGACGGGGCGCCGTCGCCGCGCCGTTACGCAGGATGGCTCCCGAATGGCCCATCGCGGGTACACGCCGCCGGGGCATGTCGGGCTGACCGAAGGGTTACCAATACCACGCCTACTCGGCCCCAAGCGCGCGTGGAACCTACTTCACGAAACCCACATTCGCCCGTGGACACTAACCCGGTAACCAACGACTCGCCGATATACCGCATTTCCAGGCCAATACACGCGATTCCTCAGTTTATCAACGCGGACGAGGCCCCCCAAGCTGTTGGCAGCGTTCTCGAACCGAGCACGTCGCGGGTTTCGAACCAGGCCACATCGGAACGCAACGCATGGATGTCATCCACCACCCTGTTGCGTTTCGTGAGCCGGAGCCCAGTGGATTGCTCCCGGGGCTCGACGCGAGGCTGCCCGATCCACTACCGAAACGTCGCCTCAATCAAATCGTCGAGCTCCCGCGCTTGGTCATCCACCCGCTTCATGGACATCACTTCGTCGTCAAGCCCCAGCCTTTCTGCCAGCGTCACCAATCCACGGTGGTCGGCAACAATGTGCTCCGCGAGCAATCGCAAGAGTTCTTCAAGCTTCGCACAGTCCACCTTTCCGTCCTCCCTGATCATGTTGTCGGCAAGCCCGCGACACAGCGCAACCAAGCGTCGGTCTCGTGCGTTGATTTTCTCAACGGTCATGCGCGCGCACTTCACGCCGACTTCCTGAGACAGCGACCACTCGCGTGCGTAGTTCACGACACAGCCGCCACGCAGTCGCGAAAGCAAGGTAAGAAACTCTGCTGGGTCCATGACCGATCTCGCTCAACGACAATCGTCTATGTAGTCGAAGTTGCCGTCGATGTCAACAGGCTGCATGCCAACATATGCGTACGGAGGACTCATGGTGAGAAATATCTTGGTGGTCTGGCTCCAGAGACCATTCAAGCATGTGCCAGAGTCCACTTGCGTGCCGGGCCTACGAAACGCAGGATCAGCACGCCACAATGGATTGTCATCCGTGATTTCATAGCTCTCGGACCCAAATTCGGCCCGCCCGTAGTATATTGATATAACAAGATCCCAATTGAAGTCGTTCGGACTGGGCCGTGATCCAGACCTATGAGTAAAGCTGCACGATGCGCCTGATTTTGCCTTGACGGTACCGGATGCCTTCCCCTTGTGCGGTATCTGTGCGTTAATCACACAGTTGACATATCCTGTATCCTCCGGGACATACTTTGCATTTCGTCGTTCCCATGGGTCCCACCGGACTATTCGAAACGTCTGGAAACGAGGAACCTGGGATTTTTCGTAGAGCAAGCGATCCAGTTCCTCCATGGTCAGTGCCCCGGAATCGGGGTCAACTTCATAGGTGTGTCCGAATGACGAGTCGGCTTCGGAACCGACTATTCGCCCCGTCTTCTCGTCGGCGTGCCAGGTCCACGAAACGCCACCGCTGTCGTTCTCGGACCCTTCTACCTGCTGCTCTACGAGCGCGACGGCAATGGCAATCAACAGGAACGTAATTCTCGTTGGTTTCTTCATCTGCAATGCTCCTCTTCCTCGGCGCGGCGTGTTCCGAATACCGCTGGGTAAGACCTCTGGCCGCATAAAATGCAGCGAGACGACGACCCTAAACCTAGCTCCGAACACGGGGCATGTCAACAACTGTGCATGGTCGAGCAACTGGGTGAGCCGGCGTGCCTTCCTCGGTCTCAGTCAAGCGGCGGGCGCGCGGCGCCTCGACCGTTCCCCAGTACGAACCCGTTCGCATCACGTCGCAACGTCTCAATGATTCGCCCCGTTCGCCACTTTCGCCCCTTTTCGAGAGTCCGGGGACGCGACCCCCGGCGCCGCGTCGGCACCAGCCCGGTCAGTTCCCGATCGGCTCGAACGACAGCGGGAAGGGATGTCCGCCAGCCCGTCCACGCAATAGTCGCGCAGCTTCCGGTTTCCGTCGGCGTCCGTCGCCCGCCCCACCGCAGCGTCTCCGTCGCCCAAGCCATGATCCGCCGTTCCCGGGGCGGCGTTCAACGACTCGGATCCGGCCCCACGTTTGTCTGCCGCACCCGCCGGCGAAAGCCCGCCTGCGCACGGCACGCCCCGGTCCAAGCACGAACGCATTTTCCGCATCGCCACCACGGAGAACGAAATGGACCTTCAACCCTCATCGCCTGGTGGAGCGGCAAGCTCCCGCCGCGTTTCGCGCGCCGGCCAAGCTCCAGACCGGATTGACGGAATGTGTCCAAAGCTGTAATCGCCATCTGCCAAGCGTCGCGTCGCCCTGCTTGTGAACTGGGCCCTTGTCGTGCATGCACGACCGTTAGCCCCCTCGATCCCGACAATCGGACGCAGCCCTCCAGACCAAGGTCATGCGCGAGGCACGCGCATGGTGGTTCGTCGCTGTTCCGTGCAACAGGATGCACTGTTACCCAGTGCGGGACCGTGTTTCCCTCCAACGAACCCAGATCTCGACGTCCTTTCGTCTGAGCGCTCAACCGTCGGTTCCCGCAGCCAACGCCCGTATGCGTTTCTCGACCAGGGGATGCGTCGAAAAGAACTCCGCGAACGCGGAGCCGCTGATCTTGAATACGGCGAATGCAGCCTGCACGGGCGTCAGCTTTTTCCGTGGAGCATTGCCGGCGAGCCGCTCTAGCCCCGACTTCATGTGCTCCGGCGATATCGGCCGGGCAACCATCGCATCCGCGCGACATTCCCTCCGCCTGGAGAACGCCTTGACGAACAGGCTACCCGATGAAGGCGAGAGCCGCCGCCACGATGTACTTCACCCCCACGGCGACGACTTCGAACCCCTAGCTGGACCTGTCCGAGAAGAGGTTGACGATTCGGCCGAACTGTATCGGGATGACCGCAGTGAGGACGAACGTGTTCACCACGCCCTGCAGGAGTGTCATCGCCAGCATGTCTCGGTGGCTCGCTCGCAAGCGGGAGCCCTGCGGCTCGTCGCCATCGAGGGTCAAGCGCCACGTTGAACGCGACATCGAGCAAGTGCCTTGACCGGTGACGACGGAGCGCCAATCGAAGTACCGAACTTGCATGGCCGACCGAGCATCGCGATACTGGACGCTACCGGCCCTGACCGACACGACCGGCGCGGTGTCCGCCAACGTGAACGGCACCGTCGACCAGTCCGAGCAGACAATGCCTCACCTAAAAGACCACATCACCGAATGGCTGGGCGATTGGCAGAATGGCCTATCGCCTGCATGGCGGGAAATCGTTGGCGTCGACGCCGGCCCCAACTGCATGGCCATAAGGCAGCGAACCATCATCCGCCCGGATCAAACGATCTTTCCCGCGCGCCACCCCAACCAGCAGCAAGGTCTCCCCGCCGGCTCCCACATCTACCGCGCTCTGGCGGGCCTTTCGCCTAACCAGGTGACGGTCCTCTTGATGGGGCAAGATCCTTACACGACGCCGCTCCGAGCCACGGGAAGGTCATTCGAGACCGGAGACCATCACGAGTGGCACACGGTTGGTCGGGTCACATCTCTACGCAGAATCTGCCAGCAGCTTGTCGCGAAGCGATCCGGCAACGCGTTGTACCAGGGCGTCGATAGCTGGCAGGACTTGAGGCATGCACTTGAGAATGGCGATGTCCAACTTCCGACCATCGGTGAGACCTTCAACCAGTGGCAACAGGCTGGCGTACTCCTCCTGAATCGGGCGCTGACAGCGACCACTAGACCCGCAGGAATGCGGGGAAGCCATCCTCATCTGCGTGAACATCTCGCTCTCTGGGAGCCGATGGTGCAGCGCATCTGCTGTCACCTAGGACAGGAGCACGAGGTCGTCTTCGTACTGCTAGGCCAAAAGGCCCAAAAATTCTTCGACGCGATACCTCGAATGCCTGCAAACGTCCGCACGGTTCGCCGAAGCCACCCCGCATTCACGGACCGAGCCAGCCGCAACTGTCCGTTCCTCGACGGACCTAACCT
Organism: Pseudomonadales bacterium; assembly: GCA_965116935.1. Lineage (GTDB taxonomy): Bacteria > Pseudomonadota > Gammaproteobacteria > Pseudomonadales > Azotimanducaceae > VXYL01. The sequence continues at coordinate 693,610 of OZ220737.1, forward strand.
GTTCAACGAAATCAACCAGGGACTCGCGCACATCGGGCGGGAGCCGATCGTGTGGTGACGTTGGCGGCACGGCCGAAAGACGTCTGGCGAGGCATGTGTTGCCACGCTGCGGCCGTTGAGACGGACCCGGCTGCTGCTCCACTCTACCGCGCTACCGGCGGGATGAATCCGATCCCCTCACCGACCTTCTTCCCAGCGGTACCCGGCAGTTGATCGAGGCGGCGGAGGTCGACGAGTGTCTGGCGACGTTCGAGAAGGAGAAGCTGGCCGATGGACGGCAGCGCGTGGTACCTGCGACTTCTGGTGTTTACATCCGCAGTGTGCGCCGATCACTCATGCGCTCACTCGGGATACATCAGCTAAGCTAGACTACGCCCCCGTGGCCGAACCTCTTGTCCTCCGCAAAAGGAAGCTCGAAAAGATGCCCGACAGGCAAGTGCTCCTGCGAATAGTGCCCGCAGAGTTCCGTACTCCCAATCATGAGGTGAAAGGGAATCTGGTGTTCGAGAAGTCCGCCGGCGGGTCACGCAGGTTAGTCGGCCAGATCGAGGAACTCGGGAAAACTGCGGCGGAAGAACTGATTGCCGGCGGCTCGAGGGGGCTGCAGTACCTCAATGCCGCGGGCTCGGTCGCGTCAATCCTCAACCTAGGCGTATGCGCGATCGGTTTCCTTCACGTCAGCAAGCTATTGAGGCTAATCGAGGACCGCATCGAACGGGTCGATGAAAAGCTCGAGGAACTGACGGAGTTGGTCGGCGTTGTAGACCAGAAGGTCGATCAGCTCATCGACATTGGGGAAGACCAGCGTCGCACGCTTGCCAAGGTCCATGACCTGATCGTCTCGTTCGAAACAGCGAAAGTCCATGCAGCGTTAGAGACGCTGGAATACCGGTCGGCCTCGCCGAGATCACCGGAACGCGATCAGCGGCTCATCGAGGCTGCCGAAGTCCTGCAGGTGTTCCGCAACTGGCTAGCGGAAGAACGGGCTGCGACGATCGGGCCGACTGTGATGGCTGTCCGAACCGAGTTGCTCCGCGCGGAAGTCGCTACCGCTTTAGCCGAGTGTCGTGCACGATGTCTCGCGGGCGATGTTGAGTTCGCTCGACGAGCCGTAGAGCGTGTCTTGGACGGCGCACAATCGGAGCTCGAACAAATGTACGAATGGCTTGACGACCATGGCGGAGTGCGGCACCTCGTGATGCCGTGGCACTCAACTGTTGAGGCCGGAACAGCGCCATTCGACACCGTGGATGCCGTAGAGGCGGTCGCTTGGGTTAAGGGGGTTGGGCTGACCGACGCCGCTGTAGGTATGCTGACCAAACTGAGGGACAGCCATGACGCGGCGGAGTCGGACGCTCAAAGGCAGGCATTCCGCGGCAAGTTGCTGCTCATGGGCTTCCACCTTAGCGAAGTTCCGAAACCTTCCCGAGAGGAGGTCCAAGCGTTCCTCGCAGATGAACCCGAACCAGAGTCGGCGGGTGGGGACGAGGGCGACTTGTCGTTCTCTCTCGCCGGCCTGTCCGAACAATCGGAAGTACTGTCCGATGCACGAGATGCGATCTACGGTGATGAGGGCGTACATGCCCAGCCCTGCGATGCCGCTAGCCTGGTCGCAACGTTCCGGCTGGCTCGAGACTTGGAGCGTGCGGTGGCTACCGTTGGCGCCATGGAGGTTTTCGGAGAGCCCGTTCGACAACTCCTCACCGAAGCTAGTTCCCCCAACTCCCCCGCATTGGCGCTTGAATGGACGCCGCAATCAGCCGGAGAATCAGAAGCCCCTAACCCATAGCTGGAACAGACTGGATCTGATCGGCTAACGCGAGTGCCTCCGGGCGCGTAGCGAGCCGGCCACGTCTTGGGCGATCCGAGCCAAACGTGCCCTTACGCCAATGACGTCCGATGGTTTAGGCCGCGCTTGCGAGGTCGTTCGCGGTCCGGCTGGTCCGATGGCGTCCGCGGAGGCTGGCTGGCGCGGATTGCACGCAAGGAAGGCAGATACCTCCCCAGACGTCCACGCGATCCGCCTCCTCCCGGAGGAACGACGACTGGCTGCCCCGGGACGGTCTGATTCCGAGAAGGTGGACACGAATGCCGTACTCATGCGCCTGTTGCACGCCAACCCTGAGGTCCTCGCCACCGGACAGAAGGACACAGGAAACGAACCCCCTCCTGATGGTCGATGAATTCATCAGGAACCTTTGCGTCGATCGTCAGAGCCGCCAATCCCTCTCAAGCAAGACCACTGAAAACCGGCAGGGGCCCCGTTTGACACTCTCGTCTAGCCCTCTTTGGCCGTGCGTGGCGCCACGACCACTCGCCTCTCACCGGTGACTTCACCGAGATCGCCACATCGGCCACCCCAACCCCTTGATGCGAGTTCCGCTCGGTCTCGCCTGAGCGTCACGTCGTCGTCGCGCTGTCGTAGCGCCGCGTCGCATGACCTTGCGGATGGACGATGTCGAAATGGCCGTGACCCAGTGCGCAGAAGATGCAGAGGCGCGTTGGCGCAATGCTCTGCGTCCGTCGGATCGCGCCCGCCCTGCCGCTCTTGCCGAAGTTGCCGGCCGAATGCAATCATCCGCCGCCAGCGTCACCATGGGTGGTAGGAACAGCGGATGTCTCCGCGGATACGAAATATTAGAAGTAAAATCAGTAATATACGATAGAAATGCCCGGAGTCAGCCCGTCCCCTACGAGGAAGGCATCCTCCTCCACGGGCCCGTCGTTCCGACACTCTCAAGTCTTGAGGCCCAGTTCCGCCAGCTTCCTCGTCAGCGTGTTGCGGCCCCAGCCCAAGAGGACGGCGGCGTCGCGTTTGCGACCGCCGGTGTGTTCGAGGGCGGTTTGGATCAGGGTGGTTTCAAAGGCTGGCATGGCTTCGCTGAGGATGTTGGACTCGCCGCGGGCGAGGCGCTCCTGCAGCCAGGTGCGGAGGAGGGCTTCCCAGTCGCCTTGGCCGGCGGTCGGGTCGTGCTCGGCGGCGAGTTCAGGGGGGAGGTCGGTGATGTGGATTTCCCTTCCCGGTGCCATCACCGTGAGCCAGTTGCAGGTGTTTTCCAGTTGGCGGACGTTGCCAGGCCACGGCAGGGACTGCAGGAAATCCATCGTTTCCGGGAGGATGACCTTGGCTTCGCCGCCAAGGTTGCGGGCGGCACGGGCGAGGAAGTCTGCCGCCAGCATCGGAATGTCGGTGGCGCGCTTGGCGAGGGTCGGCACATGCACGCGAATGACGTTGAGGCGGTGATAGAGGTCTTCGCGAAAGCGTCCTTCCGCCACTAGGCTTGCTAGGTCACGGTGCGTCGCGGTGATGATGCGCACGTTGGTCCGCACGCTAGTTCGCCCGCCGACGCGATAGAACTCGCCTTCGGCCAGCACCCGCAATAGCCGCGTCTGGGCATCCGCTGGCATGTCGCCGATCTCGTCGAGAAACAGAGTGCCGCCGTCGGCCTGCTCGAAGCGGCCGATGCGCTGGTCACGGGCGCCGGTGAAGGCGCCGCGCTCATGGCCGAAGAGCTCGGATTCGATCAAGTCGTGCGGGATGGCGGCCATGTTGAGCGCCACGAAGGCGCGTCGGGCGCGAGGGCTGTGGTTGTGCAGCGCCCGCGCCACCAGTTCCTTGCCGGTGCCGGACGCGCCCTCGATCATCACCGTGATGTTGGATTGCGACAGCCGGCCGATGGCGCGGAACACCTCCTGCATCGCCGGCGCCTTGCCGATGATCTCCTGCTCGCCCTCCACCGGCGGCGCAGCTTGCGCCGACTGCGCCCGTTCCTTGCCGAGCGCAATCGCCCGCGTCACCGTACTCACCACGTCGTCCACGTCGAAGGGCTTCGGCAAGTACTCGAAGGCACCGGCCTGGTAGGAACTGACCGCGCTGTCGAGGTCGGAGTGCGCCGTCATGACGATCACCGGGATGTCCGGCAGGCGCTCGGCCAGCACGGACAGGAGCGCGAGGCCCCCGGTTTGCGGCATTCGCAAGTCCGTCAGCACCACCGCTGGCGCGTCGGTGTCGAGGCGCTCGATCACCTCGCCCGCGGCAGCGAACACGCGGCAGGCATAACCGGCCTGCGTCAGCGCCCGTTCCAGCACCCAGCGGATGGAGCTGTCGTCGTCCACCACCCACACTTCATTGCTCGACATTGGGATGCCTCCGTTACGCTCGCCCTGCGGGCGCATCGGCAGTTCGCGGCGGGAGCTGCCTTTCCTTCCCGTTCGGGGCCTGCACCTGTTTCACCGGCAGATAGAAGGAAAACGCCGTTCGCCCGGGCTGGCTCTCGTGCTCGATCACGCCGTTGTGCTGGCCGACGATGGTTTGGGTGATGGCGAGGCCCAGCCCGGATCCATCCGGACGGCCGCTGATCATGGGATAGAACAGCCGGCCCTCGATGTCGGCCGGAATGCCCGGCCCGTTGTCGATGAAGTTCATGTTGGCCACCAACCGGTGGCGCACCGAACCGATGGTGAACTGCCGCACCGAGCGCGTCTGCAGCACGATGGTGGGTTCCGGCACTTCCACCACCGCCGCAAAGGCGTTCTTCAGCACGTTGAGGGTGGCCTGCACCAGCTTGCCCAAGTCTCCTTCCACCTCGGGCACGCTCGGATCGTAGTCGCGCTTGAACGTCACCTCGGCCGGCCGCTCGGCTTCGAGCAGGCGCACCACGCGTTCGATCACGTCGTGCACGTTGACGGCATCGAAGTGCGGCTCGTCGTTGGGGCCGAGGATGCGATCCACCAGCGAGCGCAGCCGGTCCGTCTCCTCGATGATGACGCTGGTGTACTCGCGCTGCTCCTCGTCGCCAAGCTGCCGGGCGAGTAGCTGCGCCGCGCCGCGAATGCCACCGAGCGGGTTCTTCACCTCGTGGGCGAGACCCCGCGCCAGCTTGCGGGTGGTTTCCTGCAACGACACCTGGCGTTCGTCGTGGTCGATGCGCAGGAACCGATCCTGCGGCCTGAGTTCCACCAAAAGCTCCGTGTCCGAAAGCGGCTCGATGGAGTAGTCGAGCCGCACCGCGCCACCGTCGAGCACGAGATTCGCCGCGCGCTTGGTGAAGGCCTGGCCGGTTTCCAGCACCCGCGCGAGTTCCTGCGGCGTCGCGTTGGAATCGCTCAAGACCTCCTCGATGCGCCGCCCCACCAGCGCCCCGTCGCTGTGCCCGAAAAGAGACTGCGCCGCCTGGTTCAGATAGGTGATGCAGAACGCTTCCGCGGGAGCTGCGTCCTCGCTCGGGAAGGCCCCACTCGGCTTCGACCCGCGCAGCAGTTTCGCGCCAGCGAAACTGCCAACGCGCCCGCCAGGGCGCGCAACGACGACCACCGCCGTGGCGAGCTGTTCCAAGATGTCCCGATAAGTTGCGATGGGCTTGACTCCCGGTTGCGCCGGAGCCTTTCCATGCGCGAGGGCAAAACCCCGCAATCCGGCTACGCACGACCAAGGATGCAAGTTGCATTCCACGACCGGGCTTCGCGATGGACGGCCTTCAGAGGGAAGGCAGGATTGCCTGCCGGCGAAGGCGACTCCTTGTCAGGCGACGGCGCGCTCGCTCAAACGCGCATGCCTCATTTTAGTGCAGCCCGACGAGAAGCGCGTAGCAGGTGGATGATCTTGGGGCGACTCTCCGCCAGAACCATGCCGTTGGCATCGACGATGCGCACCGCCAGTTCGTGCCGGCCGCGATCCAACTCGGCGAGATCAAAGGTGAGGCCGTCGCTCTGCTGTGCCGCTTGGCCATCGAGCAGCACGATTGCCCGATGGCCCGGTTTGAGGCTTGGCTCCGTTGCTGCGACGATGCGGATTCGGCTGTCATTGGCGCGGACGGCCTCCTCTCGGGGCCACGCAATGTTGACGCTGCGGTAGCCGGCGAAGGCATCGGGCTCTGCCGCGACCGGATCGGGAGCACGGGGTTGCAACGGACGGGCGCGATAGATGTTAGCGGCGCGCGGCACCACGCGCTCGGCTGCGGCAACCGGCACGTCGGTGAAGGTGACTCGACCATCGCCATCGACCAGCCGATACATCGGCGCCGCGCTCGCGCTGACCACCAAGGGCACCGCCACCACCGCTGCCAGCGAACGCAGCACCCACCGACCACTTTGCTTCATCGCCCTTCCTCGTTTGCCCCAGATTGGTGCATCTTCCGAACCACCACCCGCACCAGGTCATCATCTTCTTCGCTGCTCACCACCTCGTGCCCATGCACACGGCACCATGCCGGAATGTCCTCGAGCACGCCCGGATCGGTGGCAAGGACTTCGAGCAAGCCCCCCGCCATCAATCCCCGCATCCGATCCTGCGTGCGGATAACCGGCAACGGGCACAACAGGCCGCGTGCATCAAGGGTCTCCATCACGCGTGGCTGCCAAGAGACATCTGCCTTACGTCTTCCGCGCACTGCGCGCACCCACGGTCCAATCCCGCGGCACTTCCGTGGGCGGCAGCGGCCGCACCGCATACTCGTCCTTACGGCCATCCCGATGACTCACCTGCACGGTTACGCGCTCTGCATCCCGCCCCTGCGAATAGCGAGCGACGATGCGCGCCGCCAGGTGCAGGTCCGCGTCGTCCGCTTCGCCGTCGATGAGCGTGAGGGGGCCTTCGTGGCTCGTGGTGCGCAACGACACAAACCGCTTCGCATAACCACGCAGAAAGCGGTTCTCGCCCTCCTCGCGACCGATGATGAGCTTGAAGTGGGGCCGGGGCCGCACGTGCCGACCCACCTTGAGCAGCACGATGTCGTCGAGCTCGTAATCGCGCTCGCCTCGCGCCTGCCACAGGTCTGCGAGCTTAGCGGAATAGACCTCGTTGGTGAGGAAGCAACAGCCGCCGGCCGGCTGGGCATAGTCCGTCAGCCCAAACCGCGCCGCGAGCTCCATCTGTGGCTTGCGATTGCGGCCGTGGAAGCCGTAGAGACGGTCGCGGTCCACCCAGCCTTCGCGTTCGGGCAGCGTCGGCGGCAGGTGGTGCGCGGAGAGCGGACGCAGCAGGCGATCGTCGGCGCCGGATTCGGTGGCGATGACCGGCATGGCGTCGGCGCGCTGCGACTTCGGCCGCTGCCCCACCACCTCGCCGGTGACGATGAAGTCAAATCGGCCATCGTCCATCAACCCCCAGACCCGCGTGCGGTCCACCATGAAGATCTTGCAGTCGAGGCATGGGTTGAGGTGCTGGCCATAGCCGTGCTTGGGATTCAGCACGATGTCCTTGTAATCGCTCGACACGTCGATGATGTGCAGCGGTATGCCGAGCTGTTCCGCCACCCAAAGGGCGTTGTTGCGCTTTGGCGTCGCCCGTTCCCGCTTGCGGATGGCATGGGTGTGCCCTTCCACGCAAAACCCGGTGTAGAAGTTGACCCCCTCCACCTCGATGCCCTGCTCCTGCATCACCCGCGCCGCCAGCATCGAGTCGAGGCCGCCGGAAATCAGCGCCGCCGCGCGACGCGGGCGCGCTGGCGGCTTGGCGCGAGATTGCGCGATGCTGTGTTCTGCACTGGCCATGGCCTTTGCGTTCCTCTCCGGAGGGAGGGCGTCCCGCCCTCCATACGCGCCGCAAGGCGCGTCCGTAAGCAGCACTAATCGAGGATTTCGCGCCTCGTCGCGGAAGCCTGAGCGCCTGTCGGCGCTACGGAGGGCGGGACGCCCTCCCTCCAGAGTATCTTACGCCCCATGAAGGCCTTGTTGCAGCGCGTGAGCGAAGCGTCCGTTCGGGTTGGCGACGAAACCATCGCCGCGATCGGCCCGGGCCTCGTGGTGCTGCTCGGCGTCGCCCGAGACGACACCGAACGGCAAGCGGGGCGCCTTGCCGAGCGAACCCTCGCCGCCCGCCTCTTTCCGAGCGACAGCCATCCCATGGACCGTTCCGTGCTCGATGTCGGCGGCGAAGTGCTGGCTGTATCGCAGTTCACCCTCGCCGCCGACACCAAGAAGGGCAACCGGCCGGGATTCGGCACGGCCGCGCGCGCAGAGGTGGCCGAGCCCCTCTACGACCTCTATTGCGCAGCACTCACAGGCGGCGGGGGCCGCGTGCAAACCGGGCGCTTCGGCACCGACATGCAAGTAGCTCTCGTCAACGACGGCCCGGTCACCATCATTCTCGAGGCTTGATCATCCGCGACAGGCCAATGCCCACCTCGAACAGCACCCAGGCCGGAATCGCCAGCAACACCTGGCTGATGATGTCCGGCGGCGTCAGCAACATGCCGACGAAAAAGCAGCCGACGATGACGTAGGGCCGCTTCGAGGCAATGCCCTGGGGCGTTGCCAGCCCCGACAGCACGAGCAGCACCGTCGCCACCGGGATCTCGAAGGCGAGGCCAAAGGCGAGGAACATCTTCAGCACGAAGTCGAGATAGTGGTTGATGTCGGTCATCATCGCCACCCCCTCCGGCGTGGCGCTGGCGAAGAACTCAAACACCAGCGGGAAGACGAGGAAGTAGGCGAACGCCATGCCGAGATAGAACAGGACGATGCTGGAGAAGAGCAGCGGCGCGGCGAAGCGTTTCTCGCGCAGGTACAGGCCCGGCGAGACGAAGCCCCACATCTGGTGCAAGAGCACCGGCACTGCGGCAAAGATCGCGGCATAGATGGCGAGCTTGAAGGGGGTAAGGAACGGCGAGGCGACTTGCGTCGCGATCATGTCGCCCGGCAGCTTCTCCTGCAGCGGGCCGGAGATGAAGGCGAAGATCTCGTCGATGAAGTAGTACATCGGCACGAACAGCAGCGCCACCGCCGACAGCGACCGCAGGATGCGCCGGCGCAGCTCGATGATGTGCGTTAGGAAGGGCTGTTCGTCGGAGTCGACCTGCCGGTCGTGATCCTGCTCCTCTTGCGAAGGGACACTTCCTCCGGCCGAAAGCTCCTCTTGCGAGGGAACGCCGGGCTCGCCGCCCTCTGCTGAGGGCTCCCCTTCTTGACCGTGTTCCTCGCCGGATCGCTGCCCGCCGGAGTCGTCGTCAGCCACGTCTGGTCAAGCCTCGTCTGGGATGCCGGCCCGGTCAGGACTTGGCGACTGCCGAACTTCCCTGCTCCGAAGCCGCTTCGGGGGCAGCCGCATGGGTGGTCTCTGGCTTCGGAATCGTCGGATCGATGCGCGCCTCCTCCCCAATCGCTTTCACCTCTTGCTGCACCCGCTTCACGTCTTCCATGATCTGTTCGTTGTGAAGCTGGCGACGCACCTCGTCCATGCCGATCTCCCGCTCCACCTCGGTCTTGACGTTGTAGTAGGCCCGCCGCATGCGCCCGAGCGTCAGCCCTAGGCTGCGCAACGCCCCCGGCAGCCGCTCCGGCCCCAACACCAGCAGGGCCACCACCGCCGCCAGCATCAGCTCTTGAAAGGCGATGTCAAACATTCGACTCGCGTTCTGCCTTGGCAGCGCGGTTCGCGGTGCCGTCGTCGCGAGGACCTACGGCATCGCCTTCGATGGTCTTCTGATCCGCTTCCTCGCGCTCGTTCACGGCCTTGCGAAAGCCCTTGATGGCGGTGCCGAGATCCGAGCCAAGCGTCTTCAGCCGCCGCGGCCCAAAGATGAGCAGCACGATGGCGAGGATGATCAGGAGTTCCCAAGGGCCCATGCCAAACACGACGCACCTCAAGGAGAAACAAGGGCGATCATTATACGGCGCAGCGGCGCGGCGTCCTCGCCGGGCTCGAAGCGACGAACTGCGTTCCAAGCGCAGGGTTTCTTAGGGCGTGTTCACACTAGCGTTCTGGTCACCGAAAACTACCTTGAATCAACCGGCGACAGTTACCAAAGTCCCAGCGCAACCGATCGAGAACGAGGCCGCCTTTGGAGGGAAGGCATTCTGCCTTCCCTGCGTGCCGTCAGGCACGCCTATCGGCGTGCAGGGAAGGCAGAATGCCTTCCCTCCAAAGGCCACGCCGTCCAATGGATTGTGTGAGCGCATAGTGTGAACACGCCCTAGCGCAACACCAAGAGCAGCGCCACTGCCCCTGCAACCACGGCGGCGGCCGCTTCCGGCGACACCTCCCGCCATAGCACAACACCAAGCACGGCGAGCAGCACGGCGCCGGCGAGGCGGCGGCGACGGGCGCGCTTGCGGGAGGTCGCCTCCGACTCCGCCAATCGCTGGAGCGAGCGTCGCTGAGCGTCGAGACGCCGGTCGAACTCCGCTAGCCGCGTCGGTGCCTCCGCCAAGGCCGCCGGCAGGCGTGGAAGCTCTGCGACGATGGCGGGGGCGTGGTCGGCGATGGCTTTCAGGATCGCCTTGGGCCCGTGCCGTTCTGCCACCCAGCGTTCCATAAACGGCTTGGCCGTGCTCCAAAGGTCAAGGTCGGGGTAAAGCTCCCGTCCCATGCCCTCGATATTGAGCAGGGTCTTTTGCAGCAGCACGAGCTGCGGCTGCACCTCCATGTCGAAGCGTCGCGCCGTGGTGAAGAGCGCGACCAGAAAGTGCCCGAAGGAGATGTCCTTCAGCGGGCGCATGAACAGCGGCTCGCCGAGCTGGCGGATGACCGCGGCAAACTCCAGCATGTCGGTGTCGTCGGGAACCCAGCCGGAGCGAACGTGGAGCCGGGCGATTTCCAGGTAGTCCCGGTTCAGGAAGGCGAGCACATTGCGGGCGATGTACCACTGGTCCTCGTCGGTGAGCCGGCCGATGATGGCGCAGTCCACGGCGATGTAGCTCGGGCTCGCGGGTTCTTCTGCGTTGATGAAGATGTTGCCCGGGTGCATGTCGGCATGGAAGAAATTGTGCCGGAACACCTGCGTGAAAAAGGTCTCGACGCCGCGCTCGGCCAGCTTTTTCATGTCGGTGCCGGCCGCCTGCAAAGCGTCCACGTCGGCGATGGGGATGCCGTGGATGCGCTCGAGCACCAGCACCGACTCGGTGCAACGCTCCCAGTACACCTGCGGCGCGTAGAGTAGCGGCGAGCCGGCGAAGTTGCGCCGCAGCGTGGCCGTGTTGTCCGCCTCTTTCAGCAGGTTCAGCTCATCCAGGATGGTGGCCTCGTAGTCCGTCACCACGGCCTTGAGGTGCAGCCGGCGGGCGTCGCGGGAGAGTCTCTCCAGCAAGTTCGCGATGGTGTGGATCAGCCGGACATCGCTCTCGATGACCCGTTCGATGTCGGGTCGAATCACCTTCACCACCACCGCGTCGCCTTCCGGGAGAGTGGCGGTGTGAACCTGCGCCAGCGATGCGGATGCGAGCGGCTCCGGGTCGAAATGCGCAAAGAGCTCGTCGATCGGGGCGCCGAGTGCACGTTCGACGGTGTCGACGGCAACGGCGCCATCGAATGGAGGCACCCGATCCTGCAGCTTCGCGAGTTCGTCGGCGTAGTCGGTGGGCAATAGATCCCGGCGCGTGGAGAGAATCTGGCCGAGCTTGACGAAGACCGGGCCCAAGTCCTCCAATGCCCGCCGAAAGCGCACCGCGTCCGCCGTGCGGGGCCTCGGCAGCAGTCCGAGCGGCGAGAGCTTCAGCCACCACCGCCGCCCGGCGAATCGAGCGACGCTGGCGTCGAGACGGTAGCGCACCACCGTCCAGGCGATCCGCAGCATTCTGAGCAGTCGGCTCATCCGGGCGGCGCCGCAGTTGTGCTTCGACCGTCAGGCGTCGTCAGGTTCCGCAGGGGCGTCAACGCGGCGCTCCAGGTCCTCGACCCGCCGCCTAAGCTCTTCGAGTTCTAGCTCCACATCGCGCGAGCCGCCCGGCGTTGCCCCTAGCGCCGCCTCGAACACCGACTGCGCCGCGCGGGCACCAAGACGCAAGGCGTCGCCCACGTCCTCGCCGATGGCACCAAGGTCGGGGCTCGGCAGGCCGTCCGGCAGCGGCAGGCGAGGACGCAGCAGCGCCAGGAAGTCGGCCATCACATCGGCATCGCCATGTGTCGAAGCAGCTTCGTCGTCGGCAAAGCGCGACAGCAGGCCCGCCACGGAAATGCGAAGCGTTGCGTCGCAGTCCGTCACCGAGTCCGACATCACGGACAGCGCCGCCTCCTCGTCCTCGCCAGTCTCGAACTCCACCACAAAGCGCTCGTTTGGCACCTCGATGCCGACCCGCTTGCCAGCAAGGGCCGCGGCGCGTTCCGGATTCACCCGTGCCGCCATCTGCAACGCGGTCTGCACGATCTCCACTTGCAGCCTCATGATTTCCCCCGCACTCCCCGATGAATCGCAACAATGCCGCCGAAGATGTCGTGGCACTCCACTTGCGCAAAACCGGCATCTTCCATCATGCCCCTGACGGTGTCCTGATCTGGATGGCTGTCGATGGAGTCCACCAGATAGCGATACGGTGCCGCATCGCCCACCACCAAGCGACCGAGAATCGGCCACGCACCGCGATAGGCATCCCACAGACCCGCCAAGAGCTTCGGCGGCCCGGCCCGAGGCGTGGCGAACTCCAGCACCACCGCCACACCGCCAACGCGCAGCACGCGGTGCATCTCGCGCAAGCCCGCTGCCTTGTCGGCGAAGTTGCGCAGGCCAAAGGCGACCGTGACCGCATCGAAGGCACCTTCGGGGAACGCGAGCCGGGTGCCGTCGGTCTGCACGCAATCGACGTTGGCAGCGCCCTGGTCGAGCATCCGGTCGCGCCCCACGGCAAGCATCGAGGCATTGATGTCGGCCAGCACGACGCCGCCTGAGCCGCCCACCGCGGTCGCCAGCAGCGCCGCCACGTCGCCGCTGCCGCCGGCCAGGTCCAAGGCGCGCTGGCCGCGCCGCAGCCGCGTCAGCTCCACCAACGCGCGCTTGAGCAGGCGATGGGTGCCGAGCGACATGAGGTCGTTCATCACGTCGTAGCGCTCCGCCACAGCGTCGAACACCTCGGCGCTGCGACGCCTCTGCTCCGCGCCGGCCGCAGGCTCGCTCGAGGCCCCGTCACTCACTGCGGTGTCCACTGGCCGACGGGAATCGCCGGCAGCCTCGATCCGTTCATGGCGCGAAGTTCGGTCTCGTACTGCGCCCAGTAGCGCGCTTGGTTGTCGCCGAGGTCCTTGAGGTAGGCCCACGAATAGATGCCGGTGTCGTGGCCGTCATCGAAGACGATGCGGATGGCGTAGTTGCCGATGGCCTCGAGGCTTTCGATGCCGACGTGCTTCTTGCCCGTCTGCACGACGCGCTCGCTCTCGCTGTGGCCGCGCACCTCGGCGGAGGGTGAGTACACCCGCAGCAGCTCCGCCGGCAGCGTCACCGGCTCGCCGCTCGCATAACCAAGCTCAAGCGTCTTGCTGGCCGAGTGATAGACGATGCTGGTGGGGTTCACCGCCTACCCTCCAAGAGCTTCTGGATGGCTTCCTTCGGGGGTCGTCGAAATGTGCGCGTAATCATGGTGAAGCGTCCGATTTGCCAGCTACAGGATGTAGCGCGACAGATCCCGGTTCATCGCGATCTCCTTGAGGTGCTCGTCCACATACGCAGCATCGATGACCGCCTGCTTGGCGCCCTCGCCGGCATCGAACGAGATGTCGTCGAGCAGCCGTTCCATCACCGTGTGCAGGCGCCGGGCGCCGATGTTCTCGGTGTGCTCGTTCACCTGCCAGGCGATCTCCGCCACCCGCTGCAGGGCGTCGTCGGTGAAATCCACCGCGACATCCTCCGTCGCCATTAGCGCCTTGTACTGCTCGGCGAGGGAGGCGTCCGGCTCCGACAGGATGCGGCGGAAGTCCGCCGGCGTCAGCGCGGCGAGTTCCACCCGGATGGGCAGACGCCCCTGCAACTCCGGGATCAAGTCGGAGGGCTTGGCGAGGTGGAACGCGCCGGAGGCGATGAACAGCACGTGATCGGTTCGCACCATGCCGTAGCGGGTCGAGACCGTGCAGCCTTCGATGAGCGGCAGCAGGTCGCGCTGCACGCCCTCGCGAGACACGTCCGCACCGTGGCCCTCGGCGCGACGTGCCACCTTGTCGAGTTCGTCGAGAAAGACGATGCCCGTCTCCTCCACTGCGTCCACGGCCTGGGCCTTGAGCTCGTCTTCGTTGATGAGCTTGGCCGCCTCCTCTTCGGTCAGCCGCTTGAGCGCGTCCTTGACCTTGAGCCGCATCTTGCGCGAGCGCCCGGTGGGGAGGTTGGAGAAGAGATTCTGCAACTGGTTGGTGATCTCCTCCATGCCCGGCGGCGCCGCCATGATCTCGACGCCGACGTGGCCGAGGTCCACCTCCAACTCCACGTCGCGCTCGTCGAGGTCCCCTTCGCGCAGCTTCTTGCGGAACAACTGCCGCGTGCCCCTCGCCGAACCGAGCTGATCGCCGTCCTCGCCGGCAGTGGGCGCCGGCAGCAGGGCGTCGAGCACCCGATCCTCGGCGATGTCCTCTGCCCGCGACTGCACCTGCTGCATGGCCTGCTCGCGCAGCATTTTCACTGCCACGTCCACCAAGTCGCGGACGATCGACTCCACGTCGCGCCCGACGTAGCCGACCTCGGTGAACTTGGTCGCCTCCACCTTGATGAACGGCGCGCTGGCGAGGCGGGCCAGGCGGCGGGCGATTTCCGTCTTGCCGACGCCGGTCGGGCCGATCATGAGGATGTTCTTCGGCGTCACTTCCTCGCGCAGTTCCGGTTCGAGCTGGATGCGCCGCCAGCGGTTGCGCAGCGCCACCGCCACGGCGCGCTTGGCCTCCGTCTGGCCGATGATGTGCTTGTCGAGTTCGTGCACGATCTCGCGCGGGGTCATGGTGCTGCTCATAGCGACTCGATGCTGACGTTGTGGTTGGTGTAGATGCAGATGTCGGCGGCGATGGCGAGACTGCGTTCGACCACGGCGCGGGCGTCCATGTCGGTGGAGTCGAGCAGTGCCCGTGCCGCCGCCTGAGCGTACGGCCCGCCCGAACCGATGGCGATGAGGCCATCTTCCGGCTCGATCACGTCGCCGTTGCCGGAAATGACCAGCGACGAATCCGCATCCGCCACCGCCAGCAGCGCCTCGAGGCGCCGCAGCACGCGATCGGCGCGCCAGTCCTTGGCCAGCTCCACCGCGGCCCGCACGAGGTTGCCGGAGTATTTGTCCAGCGCGCCCTCAAAGCGCTCGAACAGGGTGAAGGCGTCCGCGGTGCCGCCGGCAAAGCCGGCCAACACGCGGTCGTCACGCAGCCGCCGCACCTTGCGGGCATTGGCCTTGAGCACGGTGTTGCCCACCGTGACCTGGCCGTCGCCGCCAAGCACCACGCTACCCGCCCGCCGCACGGACAGGATGGTCGTTCCATCGAATTGATCCAAGTGGCACCAACGCCTCGCATCGCCTTGCCCAAGAGGGATAGTAGCGCGCCCGCATCGGATAGTTTCTTCCGGGCACCGACGTCGGCGGGAGCGCAGCGAGCGACGGCGCGACCTTGGAGCGCTTGGTGCGGCCTACAATTCGCGCCAAGTCCCATGGCTTACGGAGATCGAGCATGAAACCCGCGTTGGCAGGGGTGGTGGTCCTTGCTGTGCTGGCGATGGCCGTTGGCGCCGATGAGGTGCATCTGACGAACGGCGACCGCATGAGCGGGACCGTCGTCAGCGCACCGGCGGGCCACGTTGCCATCGACATGCCGGGCATTGGCGTCGTCACCGTGCCGGAGGAGTTGGTGGCATCGGTAGTGCGCGCCCAGCCGCCTGAGCCGAGCGCCAGCTGGGTGACGTCCGCAGATGTGGGCGTCTTGCTCTCCACCGGCAACTCACGCGCCCGGGACGCCACGGTGGTGCTCTCTGGCAAGCGCGCCGCCGGTCGCTTCGAGCAGCTCTTCGGCATTTCGCTGGCGCGCTCCGAGGGCAGCGGTTCGACGGACAACACCTGCGCCATGGGGTGCCCCCGCATTCGCACCCGCGATCAGCTTGACATCGACTACGAGGCGCGCTGGAAGACCGGGCCGGCGTGGTATCTCTTAGGCAATTTCGAGCTTTTCCGAGACCCCATCAAGGAGATCGACGGCCGCATTACCCTCGGCGCCGGTGGCGGCCGCACGCTCTGGGAACGCGACGCCGGCTCCCTCACCACCGACATAGGCATCAGCCAGGTGCGCGAAAGCCTCATCGGCGGCAACCAGAACAACCCCGCCCTGCGCTGGGGCGTCACCTTCAACCACTGGCTGCAACCGGAGCGACTTGAACTCTTCCACCACAACCAACTGCTGAAAATCCTGGACGCCGCCCGCGGCGCCGTCTGGGACTCCGGCAGCGGCATCCGCTTCCACCTGAGCGACACCTGGCAAGCGAGCCTGCGCCTGGACCTGCAACACGAAACCGAGCCAGCCCCCGGCCGCGACAAAACCGACGCAACGTACTCGGCCACCCTCGGCATCAAGTTCTAGCCGCGTGGTCGTTCCAGCAGCAAGGTTGCGACGTCGCGTTGGCGCAGGTGTGCCATCGCTTGGTCCACCGCATTGCGGTCCTCGAAGGGGCCGATGAGCACTCGGTGCCATGTGCCCTGCTCCTGGAGCTCCACTGCCGATGCGGTGACGGAGAGGCCTTGCACCCCCGGCAGGCCGCTGTAGAGCATGAGCCAGCCGCGCATCCGTTCGGCATCGTCGCTGAGGCGAAAGGAGCCGGCCTGCAGCAGGTACTCGGTCGCACCCGGCGTTTCTTCCTGTTCTGCCGGCACCAGTGGCGCCGTGTCATGCACCACCACAGGCTCTGACTGGCCGCGCACGAGCACCTCGAAGAAGTCAAAGGCAAAGGGCTCCGGCGTTGTGCGTTCGGGTGCCGGTGCGGGGCCCAGCTCCGCCTCTGGCGACAGTCCCAATGTGACCAAAAGCGTCGCGACGATGCCGCAAGCGGCGCCGCCAAGGAAGGTCGGCAGGAACCGGCGCCCGCCCCCGGATCGGGCACTGCCGCCGTGGCGAGGGCTCCTTCGGCGGGACGAAGCCCCGCGCGCGATTTGGGGTTGTTGTGTCGGCATCAAGTCCGGGCGGTCTCGCTAGCGCGCTCTAAAGGGCGCGTTGGCAGTTCGCTCGCGCGAACTGCTGGCTTTCCTGCAGATGATACGCGGATCGGTTCAAAAAACGCCCAAGGGATCAACGTCGATGCTCCAGCGCGCACGGCCCGCATCCGGCGGCGACCGCGTCAGCGCGGCCAACGCCCGATGCAACTCGGCCCGGCGTTCCGACAGCGCCAGCAACTGGTAGCGATAGCGGTCCGCGCGACGCGTCGGAAACGCCGGCGAAGGCCCCGCCAACTGCACGGCAAAGGGCGACATTCGCGTCGAGGCATCCTCAAGCACGCGCACGGCCTCAGCCTCGCCCCGACTCTCCGCCCGGACGATGGCCAGTGCACCGAATGGCGGCATCCCCACCGCCCGTCGGATGTCGCGCTCCGTGCGCACGAATCCCTCGTAGCCCGAGTCGATGAGGGCCGTGAGATGGCCGTTGTCCGGGTCCAGCGTCTGAATCCAAACCTCGCCGGGGCGCCCCGCTCGACCGGCACGCCCCGCCACCTGGACGATCAATTGCGCCGTGCGCTCGGGCCCTCGGAAATCCGCCGACAGGAAGCCCGCATCTGCATCCACCACCGCCACCAGAGTCACGTCCGGCAGGTGGTGCCCTTTAGCGAGCATCTGCGTGCCGACCAGGATGGCCGCACCGCCGGCGCGGATCGCGTCGAGGTCTGCGGCGAGGCGGTCGGTGCGACGCGTCGTGTCGCGATCGATGCGATAGAGCGGCACGCCCGGATACCGCTCCGCCAACGCATCCTCTGCTCTCTGCGTGCCCACGCCCACGAGCCGCAGCCGGTCCCCACCGCAGTCGGGGCAGGCGGCCGGCAGGCGATAGCGTTCCTCGCAGTGATGGCAAATCATCAGCGCCTGCGTGGAACCACTCGCGCCGCCCGGCCAGCGATGCGTGGTCAGCCGCGCGTCGCAGTGCGCGCACAGCGCCTGCCAGCCACAGTCGCCGCAAACGAGCACCGGCGCATAGCCGCGACGGTTGACGAACACCAGCACCTGCCCGTCCGCCGCCAGGTGGCGGTCCATCCTTCTGAGCAACGGTTCCGCCAGCCCCTCGCGCAGCGCAAGACCGCGGACGTCGAGCACCGAGAAGCGGGGCAGGTGCGCCGCTCCCGGTCGCTCGCGCAGGCGCAGGACGCCATAGCGGCGCCGACGGACGTTCTCCAGTGTCTCGAGACACGGCGTGGCGCTGCCAAGCACTACCGGGATGCCCAGCAACTGTCCCCGCTTCACCGCCACATCCCGCGCCGAGTAGGTGAGCCCCTCGGTCTGCTTGTAGGACGGGTCGTGCTCTTCGTCCACGACGATGATGCCGAGGTTACGGAATGGTGCCAGCGCCGCCGATCTGGTGCCGATCAGGATGCGGTGGCGGCCACTCAAGCAGTCGATCCAGGCATCGAAGCGCTGCCGGTCGGTGGCGCCGGAGTGCAACGTTGCCGCGGCCCCAAACCGCGCCCGAAAACGCCGGGTGGTCTGCGGCGTGAGGGCGATTTCCGGCACCAGCACAAGCGCCTGCTGCCCGGCCTCGAGCACACGCTCGATGGCGCGCATGTACACCTCGGTCTTGCCGCTGCCCGTGACGCCTTGCAGAAGATGCACCGCTGCCGTGCCGCGCGAGGCATCGATGGCGGCCACGGCCGAACGCTGCTCGTCGGTAAGCTCGATGCCGCCGGGCGCAACGCAATACGTCGGTTCGAGCGGCACACCCCGCACCAGGCCCCGTCCGTCCAACGCGTTCAACACGCGTCGCGGCACCCCGAGCGCCGCAACGTCGGCATCGTCCACGCCGCCGTGTTCGATCAGCGCGGCAAGCGCCCTTCGCTGCGCCGGCGCGCGAGCCAAGGCTGCCGGCGGCGCCTCCACCGTCGGCTGCCAAACCAGCACCCGCGTTGCCCGCGCCGGAGCGCCCCGCCGCGCCAGCTTCGGCAGCAAGGTGGCATATGCGCCGCCGATAGGATGGTGGTAGTAGCGCGCCAGCCAATTCGCGAGTTCGATGAGGTCCGGCGTCAAGAGCGGTGTCTCGTCGAGCACGTCGCCAACGGGCTTGAGGTCGTGCTCCGAGCCTTCCGCGTGCCCCACCACCACGCCCACCACCTCGGCGCCGCCGAACGGAACCCGCACCCGGCACCCTGGTGCCGGCGGGCAGCCTGGTGCCGGGCACCCCGGCGCCGGCAGGACGCCGTCATCCCCCACCGCATAGTCAAACAAGCGGCGCAGCGGCCGCGGCACCGCAACCGTAACGACTTGCATAAGGGAATCCCGCGCCGCCGCCTAGCCCCGATTATTCATGAATGCGCGTAGCGAGGGCGACGAGACGCCGCTGTGGCTGGACGCGCACGCGTGCCAGGAGGCACGGAGTGTAGGAACCCGAAGGCATAGCTGCGCACTATGTCGAGGGGGCCGGAGCGAGTACGCACAGCCACAGCGAGTGGATCGTCGTCCGCAGTAGGGCATTCATGAGTAATCGGGGCTGGCTCAGGCAAAAGTTGCTTTGCCACGCTACCACGAATAGACTCCGCGCCCCCTTCAAACGGATTGGCGGGCAGCGGAAAAAGTGAAGCCAGACATCCACCCCGAGTATCGTCCGATCATGGCGCAATGCAGCTGTGGCAACACGATCTCGACTTGGTCCACCCTCGGCAAGGACATCCACTTGGAGGTCTGCTCGGCGTGCCACCCGTTCTACACTGGCAAGCAGAAGATCGTCGACAGCGGCGGTCGCGTCGAGCGCTTCCGACGCCGCTTCGGCAACCGCAGCGCGGCTGCCGCCGGGAACTAGACCGGCAAGGCAGCACTCCAATCCGAGTGT
This sequence comes from Pseudomonadales bacterium, assembly GCA_965116935.1. Classification (GTDB taxonomy): domain Bacteria; phylum Pseudomonadota; class Gammaproteobacteria; order Pseudomonadales; family Azotimanducaceae; genus VXYL01. Next base: position 713,288 of record OZ220737.1, read on the forward strand.
AGAGAGACGAAACGCAGCGCCTTTCCGTAGCGACAGCACGAGGAGCGGCACAGGTGGGACTTTCGCGGATCGCACGATGGCTAGCCCTTGTCGCCGCTGCGTGCGTTGGCCTGTCCGCCCTTGGCTGGCCGGCCGGGCCAGGCGAGAAGATGCACCGCGAGCTCGTCGAACGACACGCCGTCTATGCCGACGGCAAGTGGCAGGAATACGTCGGCGCCATCGGCGCACGCCTGTTGGCGGAAACCCCAGACGCTGGCAAGGAATACCACTTCGTCGTCGTCGACGACACCGGCATCAACGCCTTCGCCACCGAGGATGCCTACATCTTCATCAACCGGGGGCTGCTCGCGTTCCTGAAGTCCGAAGACGAGCTCGCGGCGGTGATCGGCCACGAGATTGCCCACGTGGTGGCGAGGCACTCCAAGAAGCAAAAGCGCCGCGACCTCGCCGGCAAGGCAGCCGGCTTCATCGCCGCCGCAGCCACCTATCGACCGGAACTGATGCGCATGTCGCAGGCGCTCACAGCCGAGCAACAAGCCGGCTACGGCCGCGAGATGGAACTCGAAGCCGACCGCCTAGGTGCCCAGTACATGGCCACCGCCGGCTACAACCCGCTGTCGGTGATCGACGTGGTGCAGGTGCTGAAGGACCAGGAGCTTTTCTCGAAGCAGGTGCAGAACCGGCGTGCCAACTATCACGGCCTCTTCTCCAGCCACCCCAAGAACGACAAGCGCTTGCACGACGCGGTCTCCTTTGCGCAGAACATGCTCCCGGAGCAACTCGTCATGCCGGTGGGAGATTTCTGGGGCCTGCTGGAGGGCCTCGTGTACGGCGACAAGGCCGCCGCCGGCGCCGTTCACGGCAGCGAGTTCTTCCACAGCGGCCTGCGCGTGGTGGTGCAGTTCCCGACCGGCTGGAGCATCACCAGCAGCCCGACGGAAGTCGTCGGCAAGGCCCCGGGCAGCGGCACCGAGGGCACCATTCGCATGGCCCGCCACGAAGTGCCGAAGCGCGAAAGCCCCGGCGAATACCCCACCAAAGTCTTGCAGCGCGACGACATCCTGAGCGGCACCGAACAGGTGATCAATGGCCGGGAGGCATGGGTGGGGGAAGTGGACGCGTCTGGTTCCACCACACCGCTCAAGCTCATGGGCATCATCTACAAGGGCAGGGACCTGTTCCTCTTCAACGGCGAGTGCGGCGCCGAGGGCGACCCCGAGAAGTTCCGCGAGGCGTTCGTCGCCACCTTGCAGGGCCTGCGTCCCATGTCCGCGGAGGACGTGAACCGGGGCCAGAACACGCGCATTCACGTCATCGCCGCGCGCCCCGGCGACACCTACGCGGCACTCGCCGAGCGCACCTCCATCTCCCGCCACGCCGAAGAAACCCTGCGCCTCCTGAACGGCGGCCACCCCCACGGCGAACCCCGCGCCGGCGACTACGTCAAGGTGGTGCGCTAGCGCGCCCTGACGGGCGCGTTGGCAGTTCGCTGCGCGAACTGCTGGCCTCCGGGTTCGCATTCGCTCACCCCTCACGCTAGCGCATGAGGAGGGCCACCCGAAAGGGCGACGCATGCGTCGCCCCTACAGCCTGGGACATGACGGACACCTTCCTGTAGGGGCGACGCATGCGTCGCCCTGTCCGGCAGCCACGCGCATTCGCCGCCAAGTCCGACAGACTGCTAGCGGGCATTAGAGGGCCTCTCTGGGCGGAGGGCGCCAAGAGCTTGCACCGCAGGAGCGGCGGACACGCCGCGTATGCGGTGCAAGGTCATGGAGAGGTGGGGCTGGGACCAGACGCCGAGCGCTAGCGAGGGGTTTGGCGGCGCCCGCCCTCCAAGCGTGCCGAAGGCGCGCACGCAGCGGAGCCGGCCAAAGCCACCGCAAGGAAGCAATCCGGACAAACGCCAACAAAGCGCCACCCCGAGCAACCCCACCAACAAACCAGCCTCTGTTCCTTGACGTGCCTGCGGCACGATGGAGGGCGAGACGCCCTCCGTCCAGAGGCCCGTTCCGCCAGAGAGTCAATCAAACTCTTCGGCTCGCTCCTCCACGGCCAGGCGCAGGCCGCCCACGTCGAGCATCTTGAACCTTCGCGGCGGCGGCTCCACCACGGTTAGGGGAGCCACCCGCAGCGGTTCCGATTGGACTGGCCCCGATCCGTCAAATGCGCGCGGGTTGATGATGTCGGCACGCCGCCAGCCGTCTGCTTCTCGATAGAAGCACACACCGTAGAAGTGACGCGGCGGCCTCGCATTCGCGTCGAGCAGCAAATACTCCGGATGGTCGCCTTCGCTGAGCTGCACGCGCGCCAGCACCGCATGGTGGGCGCCGATTGAGAGCTCCCGCGCGGACTGCTCGATCATGGGCGCAAGGTCCGTCGGCACGGCAACCCCCTCGGGACGCACCGTCACTGCAGCCCAGAACCCCTCGCCTTCGGCGTCGCCCCGAGACCAGAAGGCCCGCATCCGCGCCGCCAGCTGCGGATCGTCCGCCTCGACGGAGCTCGCCAAGGCCAGCGTCGCAAGATGCCCCGGCCGCGCCAAATTCTCGGCGGCGTACTCGAAGTCCACCTCGTCGGCGGTGAGTTCGCCCGCCGCCAGCCGTCCGAACTGGCTCTCCGTGGCGATGCGCCGGAAATCCAACACCGGCGTGTTCACCAGCAGCATGAGCGCAAGCAATCCAAGCAGGAAAGCCGCATTCGTCTGCTTGAGGGTGCGGGGCCAATCCAGCCGTCGCCACAGCACGCCGCCGCTGTAGCCGAGCGACACCAGCACCAACACCGACGCCACCAGCGCCGCCCAGCAGCGCTCCACCGACCAGCCATACTGCGCAACCCGCAGATACAGGCCGTACATGCCGAGCAGCGAGATGATGGGCAGCAATGCCACGCCCGGCGTCAGCGCCAGGTGCACCAAGCGGGGATAGGGCGTCGTCGCCCCGGTCTGGTACACGCCGTTCACGAACACGAGCGCCAGCATGTTGAGCCACAGCAGCAGCGCCGTGCCGTTGCCGGTCTCCCACAGCGGCGCGAGCCCCGTAAAGGGCAATGCCGCGAGGAAAACCACCACCACCGCCAAGCCGAGCGGCAAGAGCAGGCGCATGAGCCCCTCCACCAGCGCCACGATGCCGCCAAGCACCGAGTCCAGCGAGCGGAAGATGTACACGCCCAAGCCAAACGCCACCGACAGCACCGGGAACAGGAACCAATCCTTGGCGAAGAGCTCGGCAAAGAAGTCGATGCCGACGACGCGAAACAGCGCGCCCCACAGCGTCAGGAGCAGGGCGACGCCTCCGGCCACAAACGCCGAGAGCAAACCCACGAGCACGTTGCGCCAAGCTGCGGCGAAGAGGCCCTCGTAGTCCTCCGTCAATGCACGATGGAGGTCGAGACCTGCTGCCACCGGGGAGCGCAGCAGAAGCAGAGCACAGAAGCTCGCCACCACCAGCGTCGCCACCGACGTGCCGATCAGCGACTCCACCATGAACGCCCCGTGCGGCGAAGCCTGCCAGCCAACGTACACGGCAAGGATTGCAAATATGCCGACGATGCCAGCCACCTTGCCGACGAGCTGCTTGACGCCGTGCGCCTGCAACGCAAACAGCAGGAAGGTCGGCAAGGTCAGGGCGATGGTCCAGAGCGGGAAGTTCACCATCGGCGTCGCATAGGGCCAGAACTCATCGTTGATGGCCCGCCACAGCACCAACAGGAACAGCCCTTGGACGAACGAGATGAGGATCATGGCGTTGCGTGGAATGCGCGCGTCGCTGTCGTTCATGTCGCACCTCTTCACCTTGCGGCGCTGTTCAGATTAGCAGCCTGTCGGACTTCGCCGCGTTAGAGGCGAAGTCCGACAGGGTGCTGAAACGGCTTGGGCTGGGGCAAGAAGCGTTGTCCGAAGGCAACGGTTCTTGTGACGTTAGCGCAACGCCCGTCCTCGGTCCTGCTCTCGGCGCCGAAATGCGGGACAATTGCAGCGCATCGGCACACAAGCCGAGCAAACCACTCGGATCAAGACCATGGCAGTCGAAATCGGCGGCATCGCGATTCCCGAGCGCGCCCTCGGCTGGAAGTTCGTGCGCGCCTCGGGTCCCGGTGGCCAGAACGTGAACAAGGTGGCAACCGCCGTCGAATGCCGCCTCGACCTCAAGCAGGCAGGTCTCGAACCCGGCGTGCGCACGCGCCTCGAACGCCTCGCTGGCAGCCGCCTCACCGGCAACGGCGAGGTGGTCATCTTCGCCGACACCCACCGCACCCAAGCGCGCAACCGCGAGGCCGCCCTCGCTCGCTTGGGCGCACTCATCGAACGCGCCAAGCACACCCCCAAGCGCCGCATCCCGACCCGACCGTCCGCTTCCGCCCGCGCCGGCCGGCTGCGCGACAAGCGCCATCGCGCCGAGGTCAAGAAGACTCGCCGGCGCGTGGACACCGACGGATCATGACCCGAGGAAAGCCCGTGAACGAAACCACCAACCTGCACGATCGCCTCATCGACATCGTGCAGCGGGCCGGCGACGCTATCCTCGAGGTCTATGCCACCGACTTCGAGGTCACCGGCAAAGCCGACGACTCGCCCCTCACCCAAGCCGACCTGGCCGCGCATCGAGTGATCGCCGAAGGCCTCGCCGAACTCGACCCCACGACGCCCATCATCTCGGAGGAATCCGACCCGCCACCCTATTCCGAACGACGCCACTGGCAACGCTATTGGCTGGTGGATCCCTTGGACGGCACCCGCGAGTTCGTCAACCGCAACGGCGAGTTCACCGTAAACATCGCCTTGGTGGAGGATGGCTTACCTAGCCTCGGCATCGTCGGCGTGCCCGTGCAGGGGCGCATATTCGTCGGCGACTGCGACCCTGGGCGCCGCACCGCCTACGTCACCGAAGCGGGCGGGCGTCAGGAACTCAGCACGCGTCCCTATTCGCCACCCGGCATCACCGTGGTCGCCAGCCGCAGCCACGGCGGCGCCCGGCTCGAAGCCTGGCTGCAGACACTTGCCGAGACCTTCGGCGAGGTGCAGCGCACGCCGGTCGGCAGTTCGCTGAAGTTCTGCCTGCTGGCGGAAGGCCAGGCCGACTTCTACCCCCGCCTCGGCCCCACCTCGGAATGGGACATCGCCGCCGCCTCTGCCGTCCTCGCCGCCGCCGGCGGCATCGTCCGCCAATTCGACGGTACCCCAGTCCCCTACAACGCCAAGGAGTCGTTCCTCAACCCCGAGTTCTACGCCGCCGCCGACGCCGACCACCCCTGGCAGCAACGCCTGCCGTCGCTCAAACCGCCTAGCGCCCCGTAGCGGCGGCGCGCAGGTGTCTGGCGCACGAAATTGACGCCTTTGCAGAGGGAAGGCAGCACGGCGAACAGCGCTTTGAAAAAGCCAGCCTCGGAGGGACGGCATTCTGCCTTCCCTTAGCGCCGACAGGCGCTTTTCCTGTTCTGCGCGACTCCAGCAGTTCTCATTTTAGCGATTGACCCATTGGTTTCCGGCGTTCTCGCGGGTTTGTGATTCGGCGGTTGGTGCAGGCCCGGGGTGGCGTCAGGGCGGCTGCGCGGCGGGGCCTCCGGTGGCGAGGAGTGCCACGAGTGCGTCCCAGGAGGGGAACACCTGGTATTCGGTGACGGTGCGCAGGTGCTCGAACAGGCGCGCCCGGGTGCCGAGGCGCTGCCGTGCCCGCCGCCACTGGTCTTCGGCGAGTTCGCAGGCGGTGTGCAGGGCGAAGGCGAGCAGGTTGAGGACGACGAGCACGGCGGCGAGGGTGTCCTTGCCGTGGCCGAAGTTGTGTTCGAGGTGGTAGCCGTGCTGCTTGAGGACGTTGAAGGTCTCGTTCTCGATCTTCCACCGGGCGCGGGCGCAGTCGGCGAGTTCGCGACGCTGTCGCGGTCGACGTCGAGGCTGGTGACGAAGGCGCTGCGGTAGGTGACGGCGCCGTCGGGCTTCGCGCTGACGATCTCCAGCCAGTTGACGCGCAGGGCACCTAGTCCTCAGTGCCAAAAGTGTTGAGCCAGTATAAACGCTTGCCAAACCCGCAACCCAACCCTCACAATATCGCGAGCCCACATGGACCCATCAGAGTGGCATACGACAAAAACTGTCATTCCTGCCCGTACTGGCAGCAACGCCACCTCCAAGGTCGTGAAAGGACCGGACGGGACGACCCGCCTGTCGAGACGGAGGTGAACGGCAGCGACATCCTCATCGTTGCCGTTGCGCCAGGCGTCGAGGAATGGCGCTGCGGCACGCCGCTATTGCCAACGATCAAGCGAGGTGGCACTGCCGGACGCAGGCTCGCGTTGTCTTGGGAAAGAGCGAGCAAGACACGCCAAGACTTCGACATCGTCGAGGCCGTGCAGTGTTTTCCCGGCTCCGGGCACGACCGCGACCTCGAGCCGTGCGCTTCCGCCGTCGAAACCTGTCGGCAACGACTCAGAGCCACGCTGGAGCACGGCGACTACCGTAGGGTCATCACGTTGGGTGGCGTTGCTGACAGCTCCCTAAGGGAGGCCAACGACGACCCGTGCCTCGAGATAGTCAATGTGGCACATCCGAACGGAGGGCTCCGCAACTGTGTCCTTGACGCTTTGTGGCATTAGTCTTCGGGAATCCTACGCCCGCGACTTGCCGAGGCGCTTTCCAGTGCCACCACTTGCCGACGTGCTTGTCTCCCCCGAGCAGCCGAGCGTCCTTCACGACCGTCGCCTGCACCCGACACGGCCACCCCCCTTCAAAATCGCTCCCGCGCTTCATTCATCCCCGGACGTGAAGGCACCCCCCTTAACAGGAACTTCAATGGCCACAACCAAGATAGCCTGGCTAGGCGCTACCTTTCTTCTTTTCTCGCTCGCATCATGCTCAAATCAGAACGCGCCATCTTGCGACGACAGCGATGTCGAAGCCGTCGTCGCGGACATCGCTCGCCGGCAGCTTGCCTTGATCCTGCCCCGTGGCTACCAACTGACTGAAGAATCACGCCACCACTTCAAGTCAGTCATCGCGTCCGCCGAGGCAGAAAAAGACGACGCTATCGCCGCTCACCAAGCCAACATTGAAAGGCTCCGCCGCGACGCTCGAGCCTCCCGTAACTCACATGTCGATCCCAAATGGATCAAGCTCCAAGAGTTGCAAGCCGCATGGAAAGCCAAGCTGCAACAAGAACGCGACACCTGGAACGAGAAAGTCGCCGCGGCAAGAGCCAAGATAACCATCGCCATCGCCGAAGAACAAGCGGCATATTCCTTAACTCCCACAGCAGTTAGGAAAAAGGCGCTGCAAACCGCCCGTACAGCTCGCAGGACTGCCCGCCAAGAGGTCCTAGACATCCAGGCAGCTGCAAAGCAAGCAACTGCCACAACCCAGTCGACTGCCAATCAGGAGATCGAGCGTGCGCGCATCGCCCATCGCGACGCAGTTAACCAAGCCGATCAGGCAATGTGGGCATCCTTCAGAGACGCCGAAACGCGCCGGGATGATTTTTCTGAGGCCATCCTCATAGCTGGAGAGAAACTCACGGCTGCCAAGAACGCGTTTGAAGAGGCAAGAGAAGCCGTAACGGAACGAGCCGTCGACGACGCCACACGAGCTGATGTCCAACTCTCCAACATCATAATGGTAGAACAGTTAGCGACAACACGGTCTTGCGAGTGTGAGGCGACTCTCACGACACACCTCAACACCGAACCAATGGGCCGGATCGCCGACACTGCCGCCTACACGATTGACCCAGAGGCAATGGTCTCCACCTTCGATGTCGCTTTCAAGGCGCACTACACGGCCGACTACAAGCAGGTACGCGTTTCCATGTCCGGTATGGGATTGCTCGACCTCATCTTGCAATGAACATTATAGGGCCACGCCAACCTCCAAGCTTCCGTGCCCGCTGTCTTCACTCGTTCGATCCCTACCTCGCCCCGCCTCCCCTCAAACCGCCTGCCATCGCAGCCGGGAGGCCCTGGGGGCCGCGCGGAATCCGTGGTAACGCCAAGTGGTAGGTAAGCGTCCAGTCTGAGGCGTCGTTCCGGTAGCTGGCGGCTCTGTTCCCATTGTCGGGACCGGAACAGGAGATACCCATGGACGAGGTAGCAACGCGCAAGCGGACGCGGCGGTCGGCCGCGGAGTGGCGACGGATCATCGGACGCCACGAGGCGGGCGGCCAAACGGTGGAAGGATTCTGCGCGCCGAGGGGGTCAGCACGACCGTCTTCTGGCGCTGGCGCAGGCGGCTGTCGGAAGAGAACGGCGCCGGCACGGACGGCCTGTTCATCGAGCTCGGGGCGGCGCCTGCGACGTGGGACATCGAGCTTGAGTTCGGTGCCGGCATGGTGCTGCGCGTTCGCCGTCCGCGGTGCTGATCTCGTCGGCGGAGCGGCGCATCTGGCTGTGCGTTGAGCCGACCGACATGCGGCGCTCGTTGAGCGTGCCTCGACGGTGTCGACCTCGAACAAGGGCTTCGAGGAATGGGGCGGCGTGCTCGGCGACGAGGTGATGGCCGCGGCGCTCATCGACCGGCTGCTGCACCACTGCCACATCGTCAATGTCCGAGGGTGTGACTCGCCGCGGTGCGCCTTCGGCGCACAGGGAAGGCAGAATGCCTTTCCTCCAAAGGCCCGGCCCTCGTCAAGTCCGGCAGGCTCGCAGCCGCCCGAACCCAACTGCGTCCCGTCCTTGCGACCGAAGCCACCTATAATCCCGCCCCTTTGCTTGCCAGACACCAAGGGAGGAACCCATGGCCGATGCAGAGAAGCGGCCCAGGCCGCTGCCACGTCCGACGCCAGAGACTCAGCATTTCTGGGACGGGACCCGTGAGGGCGAACTGCGCCTGCAGCGCTGTCTGGATTGCGGCACGGTGTACTTCCCGCCGCGTCCGTTCTGCCCGGGCACCGGTTCCCGCAACGTGGAGGTGTTCCGCGCGAGCGGCAAGGCAACGCTCTTGAGCTACGTCATCAACCACCGCCAGCACCCCTCGTTCGACTCCCCCTACAGCATCGCGCTGGTGCAGCTCGAAGAGGGCCCGACGATGATGACCAACATCGTCGGATGCGAGCAGACCCCCGAGGCGCTCGTGCTCGACATGCCGCTCGAGGTCACCTTCGAGGACCACGGCGACCTCGCAATCCCGCTGTTCCGCCCCGCTTGAGCCGTCGGCAGTCGAACGGCCGCTGCGCCCGATGTGGGCGCAGGGCAAGCTGACAAGAAAGGAGATCATCCATGACCGTAGCCATCGTCGGCGCCGCCGAAACCACCCAACTCGGCAAGATTCCAGACACCAGCCAAATCGAATTGCACGCAGACGCCGCCCTCAACGCCATGGCCGACGCCGGCCTCACGCCCAAGGACATCGACGGTGTCGCCACCGCCGGCGAGTCGCCGGTCGGCATCGCCCACTACCTCGGCATCGCCCCGCGCTACGCCGACGGCACCTCAGTGGGCGGCTGCTCCTTCATGTTGCACGTGCGCCACGCCGTGGCCGCCATCGAGGCTGGCATGGCCGACACCGTGCTCGTCACCCACGGCGAGAGCGGTCGCTCCGGCGTCGGCCGCGGCGGTCGTGGTGGCGGCGGCGGCGCCGGCTTGCCGGACCAGTTCGAAGGCCCCTACGGCGGCATGGGCCCCACCACCATGTTCACCATTGGCGTGCTGCGCTACATGAAGCAATACGGCATGACCCACGAGCAGCTCGCCACCGTGGCGGTGGTGCAGCGGGAATGGGCCAGCATGAGCCCCCGCGCCTCCTACCGCGACCCCATCACGGTGGAGGACGTGATGGCCTCGCGCATGATCGCCTACCCCTTCCACCTGCTCGAATGCTGCCTGGTCACCGACGGCGGCGGCGCACTGATCCTGACGAAGGCCGAACGCGCCAAGGACTTCCCGCAGCGGCCCGTGTACATCATGGGCACCGGCGAGAGCGTCGAGACGCCGATGGTGTCGCAGATGAAGGACCTCACCAGTTCCCAGGCGTTCCGCATCGCCGGCGCCGACGCCTTCAAGTCCTCCGGCATCAGCCACAGCGACGTCGATCACCTGATGGTGTACGACGCCTTCGCCCACTTGCCCATCTGGGGACTCGAAGATCTCGGCTTCTGCGAGCGGGGCGAGGCTGCCGGCTTCATCGAGGACGGCAACACCCGCCCTGGCGGCAAGCTGCCGCTCAACACCAACGGCGGCGGCCTGTCGTACATGCATTCCGGCATGTACGGCATGTACGCCTTGCAGGAGAGCGTGCGCCAGATGCGTGGCACGGCACCGGCACAAGTGCCGGATGCGGAAGTGTCGGTGTGCCTGGGCGTCGGCGGCATGTTCGCCGCCAGCGGCTGCATCGTGATGACCAACAACGAGGGTGCCTAGAAAAAGAAGGGTGGCGAAGGCAGGCGAGGCGGCCGGTGTTGGCCTCAACTAGCCGGGCTGTCGAAGCGCGCCCTGCTGGGTGCGTCCGCAACACGCATCGCGCATCGCCCGTGCCGTTTCGCCCTGCCGAGGTGGAACGCCACTTTGGTTCCCGACAGACCCGGCTAATTGAGGACGCCAAATATACACAGCGCCGCTTGCGTGGCAACGCGCGAACCGGCTGCCGGACGTGTCTCGATCAGGAACATTCAAACAGTTCAGTCGCTTGCGGCCCGTGAATCCATAGTATTTCCATTATTGGCAGCGCCAGCGACGAACCGGAGGAGGACGCCATGATTCCGGTCATTCTCGACACCGACATCGGCACCGACATCGACGACACCTGGGCGCTCGCGATGCTGCTGCGCTCGCCTGAACTGGACCTCAAGGCGGTCGTCACCAGCCACGGCGACACCGGCTATCGAGCCCGGCTGGTCGCCAAGATGCTGACCATTGCCGGGCGCACCGACGTTCCTGTGGGCGAAGGCAGCGGCGACGGCCACCTCGCGCCCAACCGTCGCGGCCAGGACGCTTGGCTCAGCGGCTATAAGGCGTCGGATTATCGCGGCACATATCGTCGCGATGGCGTGGCGCTGATGGTCGAGACGATCATGGCTTCGCCGGAACCCGTGACGGTGCTGGCCATCGGTCCGGCGAGCACGGTGGCCGATGCCTTGGCGGCAGAACCGGCCATTGCCACCAAGGCGCGACTCGTCGGCATGCACGGTGCCGTCCGGCGCGGCTACGGCAACAGCGAAACCCCGGTGCCGGAGTACAACGTCTTCCTCGACGTGGCCGCCTTCCGCGCCGTGCTGGCCGCAGACTGGGAAATCGTCCTCACTCCCCTCGACACCTGCGGCATCGTCATTCTCAAGGGCGACGAATATCGCCGTGTTCGCGACTCGGACGATCCACTCATGCAGGCGGTGATGGCCAACTACCGCGCCTGGGCCAAGGCCGCCGACATCGAAGAGATGGCCGAGCGCCGAAGCTCAACCTTGTTCGACACGGTGGCGGTCTATCTCGCCTTCGCCACAGACCTGTTGGAGATGGAAACAATCCGCCTCGCCGTACGCGACGACGGCCTCACCTACGAGTCCGCAGAAGGCAGCTCAGTCCAGGCCGCGCTCGCCTGGCGCGACCTCGACGCTTTTCGCGATCTGCTGATTCGACGCCTGCTGAATCTCGGTTCGAACCCGTAGGCGCTCGTAGAGCGCGCCGCCTCTTCACAAGTCGCTTGGCAGCCCCGTCAGCTCCATTGCCTCGATGAGCACGTCGCGCACCTTCACTCCAAGGTCGCGTACAAGCTCCGGCGCTACGGTGCGACCGGCGAGGAAGGCGTCGGTGGCGACAGGATAGGTCGCATCCATCGACAGCCCCTCCGGGATTGGGTCTTCCTCGCGCTCGAGCAGCTCTCTGAGTTGCGCACCGGTTAGCTGCATCGTCACGAGGTTGCGGCCGAAAGGCTCCACTTCCCATAGCTGCCGCACGGTGACGTCGCCGGCCGGAATGTCCGCGCGGATGCCGCCGCGATTGTAGAAGGCGAGCGGGACGCCGGCCCGGCGTGCTAGCGTCGCCTGCACCCAGCGCCTGAGTTGCTCGCGCCCGTAGTGGTGCCGCGCAACGCCGAGCACGCGCTCCATCGACTTGCCGACACGCGCTTGATGGCGTTCCACCAACGCCTGCACTTCGGCATCCGGCGGCGGCTGCTCGGATGCCGGGGTGAAACCGGCGTCGATGAAGAACATGCGATCCGACTCGGTGTCCACGCGCAGGAAGAGCCAGCCAAGCTGCTTGAGGCTGTGATGCGCCTGCGTGACGATGGTCCTGCCGGACCAAGCCGGCTCCTCCAGCAATGTGTGCGAATGCCCGCCGATGATGACGTCGATGCCGTCGATCTCTTCGGCGAGCGCCAACTCCTCCTCGTGGCCGATGTGCGACAGCACCACCACGATGTCCGCCTGCGCGCGCACTTCGGGCACCAAACGGCTGAGCGCCTCCCGTGCCGGCTCGAAGGTTACGCCCTCATTACCCTCGCGAATGGCCATGTGCGCCGTCCTCTCGGTGACTACGCCAATCAAGCCCACGTCGATGCCGTTGACGCGCTGCACGGTCCACGCCGCATCGGCGATCAACTCACCGTCCGGCCCGCGAACGTTGGCGGCGAGCAGCGGATGGTCCGCCGCCTCGCGAAACGCGGCGATGCGGCGCCAGCCGTGGTCGAACTCGTGATTGCCGAGCACGGCGACGTCATAGCCCATGGCCGAGGTGATCTCGAAGATGGGCAGGCCCTCGAACATCGACGACAGCGGCGTGCCGGTGATGGCATCGCCGGCATCGACGATCAACACGTCGTTCCGCGTCGCCTTGCGCTCGCGGAAGTGCGCCGCGAAACGGGCCGCATTCTCGACATGGCCGTGGATGTCGTTGGTGTGCAGGATCAACAGCGTGCGCGGGCGGGAGTCGCCGGCGGCGGCAAGCCCAAGCCCCAGCAAAGAGGCGAGCAAGCATCGTGCGACGACCGACCGAACGCCAACCCAACGCTTCAACGAAGATTGACGCGCCTTCGGCAGGCTTGCGCGCCCGAAACGGCGCGTCGGCAGTTCGCTGGCGCAACTGCCAGCGCCGTCCACGCATGGGTGCAGTCCACACAGGGGCATCGTCCGGGGGTCCTACAGGGGCTTGGGCGCTATGATAGGCCGCATATGGACCCTGCCTCGGACTTTAGCCGCGACGGCTACTGCATCTTGCCGGCCGCCTTCAACGCCGACGAAGTCGCCCTCATGCGTGAGGATGCGGACTTCGTGCTGCAACTGATCCTGGGCTCCTCCATCGCCAACGAGCGCCAAAGTCGCCGGCTCGACATCCGTCGGCGCGGCAACGGCGGCATCGTCGTGCGCAAGATTCAGCCCGTCCTGGACCTCGCGCCAGCCTTTGCCGAGTTCGCCAACGACGATCGCCTGCTGGGGCCGCTCGCAGAGTTCATGGCCGACGATCCGGTGCTGTTCGAGGAAAAGCTCAACTACAAGCAGCCCCTCCCGGACGCGATTGCCGCCGCCCCGGCAATGAGCCTGTTCAAGACCCCAGCCGACGACGACCGCTTTCCCGTCCACAACGACTACGCCTACTACAAACACAACGACTATCCCGCAGCGGTCATCTCCACCGCCATCGCCATAGACGACTGCCGCGTCGACAACGGCCCGATGCTCGTGTTCCCAGGCACCCACACCCAACACGTCGAACACCTGCGCGTGCGCAACGGCCTCGAAGTGCCCGCAGGCACCGTCAACCACGCCGAAGCCGTGCCCGTGGTCGCCCCCGCCGGCTCCCTCATGTTCTTCCATAGCCGTCTGATCCACACCTCCGGCCCCAACCCGACCAGCGAACCGAGACGCCTCCTGATCTTCAGCCACTTCCCCAAGGCCGCCGCCATCCCCTTCGACATCCGCAACGGCCCCAACCGCCTGCGCGAATCCCCCTGGGAGTGGCGCTACCAGCGCATGAAAGGCGACGGCTACCGGGACCCTTTCCCGATCGACGAACTCACTTGTGCCGGGAGCAAGCCATGACCATCAAGATCGCCATCGTCGGCGCCGGCAGCATCGGGTTTACCCGGCGGCTGGTGCGGGACATTCTCAGTGTGCCGGAGCTGGCTGACACGCAACTCGCGTTTCAGGACATCAGCGAGCGCAATCTCGACATGGTTGCGCGCCTGTGTCGGCGCGAGATCGAGGCCAATGGCGTTGGCGCGACCATCGACGCCACCGTCGAGCGGGAACCGGCGCTCGAAGGCGCGGACTATGTGATCAACACCGCACGGGTCGGCGGCCTTGCCGGGTTTCGCACCGACGTGGAGATTCCGCTCAAGTACGGCGTCGATCAATGCGTCGGCGACACCATCTGCGCCGGCGGGCTGATGTATGGCCAGCGCACGGTGCCGATGGTTGTGGAGCTCGTGGAAGAGATCGAGCGCTACGCAGGCGCGGCCACGACGCTCCTCAACTACGCCAACCCCATGGCGATGAACACCTGGGCGGCGCTCGATGCCTCACCGGTGCGCACCATTGGCCTGTGCCACGGCGTGCAGGGCGGCCACCATCTGCTGGCGCGGCTGTTCGAGCGACACGTCAACGCCGGCAAGTCGCCGGAGGATGCCGGATACCGCCGGGTCACCAAGGCGGATGTGGACATCGTCGCCGCCGGCATCAACCACCAGACGTGGTACTTCAAGGTGCTGTTCGAGGGTCGAGACTGGGCTCGGGACCTCTTGCCCCTGTTCGAGGCGGACGAGGAGATCGCCGGGCGCGAGAGGGTGCGCATCGACATCATCCGCCGCTTTGGCTACTTCAGCACCGAGTCCAACGGGCACCTCTCCGAATACCTGCCGTGGTACCGCAAGCGGCCCGACGAAATCCCGCAGTGGATATCCACCGATGCCTGGATCCTCGGCGAGACCGGCGGCTACCTGCGCGTCTGCACCGAGAACCGCAACTGGTTCGAGACGGATTTCCCCAAGTGGCTCGAAGCGAAACCAGCCAAGTTCGACCCCACGGCGCGCAGCGACGAGCACGGCTCGTGGATCATCGAAGCGATGGAGACGGGGCGCACGTATCGCGGCCACTTCAACGTCCGCAACGATGGCGTCATTCCCAACCTGCCGGCGGATGCCATCGTCGAAGTGCCCGGCTATGTGGACTTGAACGGCCTCTCCATCCCGCTCGTGGGCGAGCTGCCGCTGGGCCTCGCAGCCATCTGCAGCAACTCCATTCAGGTGCAACGCATGGCCACCCAGGCGGCCATGACGGCAAACGTTGCGCTGCTCAAGCAAGCCATCCTGCTCGACCCGCTCGTGGGCGCCGTGTGCAATCCGCCAGAAGTGTGGCAGATGGTGGACGAGATGCTGGTGGCGCAGGCGGAGTGGCTGCCGCAATACGCTGGCGAAATCGACGCGGCGAAGCGGCGTCTGGCAGCGTCACCGAGCCTGGCACGCAGTCAGGGCAACGGCGCGGTGCGGCTCAAGACCCGAACCGTGGAGGAGATGCGTGCCGCCGCGGCCAGTTGAACTCTTGAAGGAAGGCGATCCATGCGGTTTGTAATCTACGGCGCCGGCGGCATCGGCGGCACCATCGGCGCCCGGCTGCATCAGGCCGGCTTCGATGTCACCCTCATCGCCCGCGGCGCGCACTTCGCCGCCACCGCCAAGGACGGCTTGCGCTTCGTCTCCCCGAGCCAGGATATGCGCCTCAAGATCGATTGTGTGGAACACCCGGCGGACGCCAACATCGCCCCGGACGACGCCGTGATCCTGTGCATGAAGTCGCAGCACACCGAGCAAGCGTTGCGAGACCTGCAGGGTGCCGTCGGCGATGACGCTCGGGTGATCTGCTGCCAAAACGGCGTCGACAACGAACGCATGGCGCTGCGCCGCTTCCCCCACACCTACGGCATGGTGGTCTTCCTGCCGGCCGAGCACCTCGAACCCGGCGTGGTCGTCAACTTCGCCGAAGGCAGTGCCGGAGGGCTCGACGCGGGCGTCTATCCCACCGGCGTCGACGATTTCATCACCGAGGTGGCGGCGGCGCTGACCACCGCCGGTTTCACCTGTGCGGCAGATCCTCGCGTGATGCGGCAGAAATACTCCAAGCTGCTCGCCAACCTCAACAACGCCGTGCAGGCTGTCACCGGCGGCGGCTTCCGCGATCTCGCCGCCTCGCTGCGCACCGAAGCGCTCGCCTGCTACGCGGCCGCAGGCATCGATTGCTCAACCGCCGAGGAAGACCGGGCCCGGCGGTCTAGCATCGGCGGCGCGCCCGTGCCCGGCCACGAACGCCACGGCGGTTCTTCCCTTCAGAGCATGATGCGCGGCACCGGCAACCTCGAAGTGGACTACCTCAACGGCGAGATCGTCACTCTCGGCCGCCTGCACGGAGTTCCGACCCCAGCCAACGCCGTGGTCCAGCGTCTCGCCAACCGCGTCCTCCGCGAGGGCCTCGCCACCGGGCACTACACCTTGGACAACCTCCGCGAAATGATCGAGCACGAGCCAAGCTGACCGACGCGATCGAACTCCCGCCACGGGCGCGGTCGCCCTACAATGCGCTCCCTCCCCCATTTGGCCGAGCGGTACAGGACCCATGATCGAACGTCTGCGACAGGTTTTCGTCCACGCCCACAATCTCCACGAACAATGCCGCTTCTACGAGACCCTCGGCTTTAAGCTACGGTTCCGAGATGGCGACCGCTGGGCACAGTTCGACACCGGCGATGCATCGTTCGCTCTCGCGGGAGATGAAGAATCCCTCGGTGCAGCACCCGGCGAGTGGCTGCCGGTCTTTCAGGTGCCCTCGCTTGAGGTGAGCATGACCGAAGCGCGGGCCGCCGGCGGCACGGTGGGCGATGTGCGCGATATGGGCGACCACGGCCGCACCGTGCGCGTCACGGACAACGCCGGTGCCTCCTTCGCCCTCTTTCAATCCGCGTAGCCGCGAGGCTCGTCCTCGCCCGTGCCCCAAGCGTTGCGTCCGTATGGGCGACGCATGCCTCGCCTGCGCTTGGCGAATGGCTTAGTTAGTTCCTGTCCGTAAACTCGCAACGGACTGAATGAACTTGGAAAAGGGTTCATTCGGGGGAGTTGGTCCGGCGTTTCGGCTACCATTGGCTCGTTCCCCAACGAACGAACGGAACCGAACCGCCGGAGGTGCAATGCGCCAGAGACGCATCACGCAGTTGAGCCTATTCCATCCTTGCGCCGTTGACCACCCGGTGGGGGACGACCTGGAGCGGATGTCGTCGTGGCTGGACGGGCATCCGGAGCTGCTGGAGGAGGTGGCGTCGGACCTTGGCGGGAGTCCGGGCGGGGTCGGGCGCCGGGGTCTGTCGTGCGAGACGGTTCTTCGCTGCGCGCTGCTGAGGCACCTTCGGCAGGAGACGTTCCGGGGTCTGGAGTTCCTGCTGCGGGACTCTCGCTCTGCGCAGCGGTTCGCGCGGGTGGACGCGCTGCGCCCGCCGGGCAAGTCGGCGCTTCAGGCGACGGTGGGGTCGATCCGGGCGGAGACGTGGGAGCGGATCAACGGGGTTCTGCTGGCGGCCGCCCGCTCGTCGGGGGTGGAGTCGGGGGAACGGGTTCGGGTGGACAGCACGGTGACGCGGACGAACATTCTGGAGCCGTCGGACAGCGGGCTGCTGTGGGACGGGGTTCGGGTTCTGACGCGGCTGCTGGTTCAGGCGCGGGAGTCGTTCGGCGCGGACGCGGTGTCGTTCCGCGACCACCGCCGTTCGGCGAAGCGGCGGGCGCTGGAGGTTCGGACGCAGCGCGGCGCGGAGCGCCGGGCGAAGACGTACCGGCGCCTGCTGCGGATCGTGGAGCGGACGCGGGGGTACGCGTCGGCGGCGCTGGCGGCCGTGGAGGCGGCCGGCGAGGGCGAGGCGTGCTGGCAGGCGTGGCGGAAGAAGGTGGAGGAGTGCGACAGGCTGCTGGGCCGGGTGGTGGGGCAGACCCGGCGGCGGGTGCTGGACGGGGAGAAGGTGCCGGCGCAGGAGAAGGTCGTGAGCCTTTTCGAGCCGCACACGGACATCGTCGTCAAGGGCGGTCGCCGGACGCAGTACGGCCACAAGCTGAACCTGGCGACGGGTCGCAGCGGGCTGGTTCTGGACGTGGCGGTGGAGGACGGCAACCCGGCCGACAGCGCCCGCTGCCTGCCGATGCTGGAGCGGCACGCGGCGCGCTGGGGCGCGGCGCCGACCCACGCGGCGTTCGACGGCGGCTACGCCTCGCGCGAGAACCTGAAGGCGGCGAAGGCGCTCGGCGTGCGGCACGCGGTGTTCCAGAAGACGCGCGGCCTGAAGGACGAGGAGATGTCGCCGTCGTCGTGGATCCGGCGCCAGCTGCGCAACTTCCGCGCCGGCGTCGAGGCCGGCATCTCGCACCTGAAGCGCTGCTTCGGCCTGGGCCTGTGCCGCTGGAAGGGACTGCCGGCGTTCCGCGCCTACGTGCAGTCGGCCGTGTTCGCCCACAACCTCGCCCGCCTCGTCCGGCTCCTGCCCAGACCCGGATAGAAAGCGCCGCCGAAACGGCCAGCGCCGCGTCCCGGACGGAACGCGATGGCTCCCCTCGCCCGCGCGTCCGACTCGCGACGAAAACCCCGTGCAAAGCGCCACACTCGACCGTCACGCCTGCAAAAGAGCCTTCCTGCGGCACCGAAAGCATCCGCCCGAAAACCCCCAGGCACTCTCCCGAACGCGCTCTCCTTGCCGCCAAAACGGCGTTTACGGACAGGAACTAGTTAGATACGCTCAACCCGGCACGAGATTCAATCGCATCCCCCCAATGGTGACCTGCGAGGCACCGGTCCGAACGCCACGGCGTTCCCCAGCAGCCAGCACTTCTTCTGCCCGTTCCGTTCGAATGTCGAGTTCCGAGAGGCCCTCCGGTCGTCCATCGCTGCACGGCACGAATCGCAACTCCGCGTTCTCCAGCGCGATCACGTTTCCAGCCGCAGGAATCTCGGCGATGGCGGACCAGCGTTCGGCCACCGCATCCGGATCGTCGCATTGCATGGTGGCGGCGCTGATTGCGCTCACCCGCGAGGTGCGCCCCATCTGCCAGTTCGGTCCCGCCGGATGCCAAGGCCCCTCGGGGTCGTTCGCTCCCTCGCCGAGCATTTGGTCGATCTCGAAGAACGAGCCGCCCGTGTCCTTGGGGTGGAGCTGCATGTTGACGAACGACGTGCCGGCATGGTCGCTCACGAGGCGAATGCCGAGCTCGGCGAACTTCGCCCGACGCGGCGCCTGATCGTCGCACTGGGTGATGACCATGTAGCCGCCATCGCCGCCGCGCCGGTCCAGATAGCGACGGCCGGCCGTGTTCTCGGCGCGGTCGATGGGCGCCACCACCTCGATGAATTGGCTGCCGACCGGGTGCAGGGCGTTGTGCAAGCCAAACGTGCCAACACCGGGGTCGTTGAAGCACACCTTGACGCCAAGCACATCGACGAGCAGCGACTCAACCGGCGCCAACTCCTCCGCCACGAATGCAATCTGCCGCAATCTCAGGTACATGCCCCACCCTTCATGTTGTCGCGAGCGCATACGGTAACATCGGCTACAGGCGAGCAACCGCGGTGGCGAGACATGACAGCGAGCGGATCGGTTCGGGCCGAGGTGCGCTACCTGAACGACGAGTGGAAAGAGCGAGAGGGCCGCCCTTTCATCTACGACCGCGACACGCGCCGTCGCAACACCACGCGCCACGAAGTGGAGATCATCGACGCGCGCGGCCTGACTGCAACCGGTGCGGTCAACGTTGGGGCCAACGGCCTCACCTTCGCCCGCCACGAAACTTCGGTGCGCGACTTCCACGACGCTGAGGCGGTGCGCGTAAGCTACGCAACCGAAATCGCGCCCATGCTGCAAGCGGCCACCGGTGCCCGCGAAGTCTTCGTGCAGAGCCATCAAGTCCGCACCGAAGACCCGGAGACGTTCCTCGGTGCCTACTCCCGCTACATCCACTGCGACTACCCGCTGCATCCGATGCAGGACCGCGAACGCAATCTCCTGCGCCAGCACGGCAGCGCGCTCGCGAACGACGTGGACAGCCTCGACTTCGCCTGGTTCAACATCTGGGAGCCCATCGATCGGCCGGCCATCCAGAACCAGCTAACCATCCTGGACGCAGCTTCCACGGCACCGGAAGACTTCCAGGAATACCACTTCACGCAAAGCGCCACCGGCGGCTACGCAGCCATCCCCACCCAGAATCCCCGCCATCGCTTCTTCTACTTCTCCGAAATGCAACCCGGCGAAGCCGCCATCTTCAAGCAGTACGACTCCCGCCCGAACGTGCCCATGGTGTGCCCCCACACCGCCTTCTACGACCCCGCCGTGGGAGAGGACCACCCCGGCCGCCGCAGCGTCGAATTCCGAGCGCTGGTGGTGTACTGACTGGCAGCGATTGTGGAGACGGCCACCAAGCACGGGTGACGTATGGCCGGCAAGCTTTATTCGGAGGAAGAGCTTTCTGCGTTGCGGAACGCGGCAAAGCGGGTGACGAATCCAAACGCTCGCTGGTCCGAAAAACCGGCCGACATGCCAGTGCACCGCCAGCGAGTGTTTCAAGCCCGATCGGAGACTGAGCGAGGCAATTACGAGATCTACCAGCGGGAGAATATCCGGGACGATCTCGACTATTCTTGTGGCATCGTCCATTTGCCTCTCGACGGCACGCGCCTTACGCTAGCCCGCTACAACGGTTCCGGGCACGAGCACGGCGACATCGCATACCGGCAGCACATCCATTCCGCAACGCGCGACGCAATCGTTGCTGGCGCGCGACCCGAACGCGAGGCCCAGGCAACGGAGCGCTACTCCACATCGGAAGGGGCGCTCGCGTGCCTGTTGCAGGACTTTCGGGTTGCCGGCCTTAAGGCCAAACCCGACCAGCGGAGACTGTTGCCATGAGTTTGGAGCGGGAACGTCTTGAAAGGCAGCTTTGCGAGCGACTGTGCGAAGAGGTGCGTCTGACGGAACGCCCAGACGGGGCACTCATGCTTCGGACTCGGTTCGAGTTCCCTGACGGAGACCGATTCCCGCTCCATGTCTCCGAAACGCTGACTGGCGGAGTGCGCCTGTCAGACCGCGGCCACACGCTAATGCACATTAGCTACGACCATGACATCGATGCCTTCCTGCGAGGCAGCCGAGGCCTGCTTCTGGAACGACTGGTGAACGAGACCGGAATCTCCCAAGATGGCGGCGAGTTCTTCGTCGAATGTCCCGCGGACGACCTGCCTAGCGGGGTGTTCCAGCTAGGTCAGGCACTAACCCGGATTTATGACCTCACGCTTCTGTCCCGGTCGCGGGTGAAATCCACCTTCTATGACGATCTCGCGGACTTGCTGACAAGCCTCATCGATCAAGAACGGATTGCCGTGGACTACCGGCCAGAGGGGATTCCGAACGCTGAAGCCTATCCCGTCGACTTCAGAATCGAGAGTAAATCGAGCATTCCGCTATTCCTGTACGGCATACCCAACCGTGACAAGGCACGATTGACCACAATCATGCTGTCGCACTTCAACCAGCATAGCGTGCGGTACGAGTCCTTGCTCGTATTCGAGGACCAAGCAGATATCCCGCGGCTGGACCTCGCTCGTCTTTCCGATGTCGGGGGCGAGATGATCTCCTCACTCGAATCGGCTTCCGATTTGGAGCGCAAACTCCTCGCCCGCGCGGCGTAGCGGACGGTCCCGCACACCCGGCCAGCCGATGCTGGCCACCCATGGACGGGTCCATGCGTGCGCCGAGGCTATGCGACCCGATTCAGCGCCAATGGCCAAGAGACTTCGTAGGCCCTTACGCCATGTTTCCTCGCATAGTCTTTGACTTCGTCCGAAACACGTTCGGCAACGAACACGCGGCATAGAGTCCTGCCGACGAAGTCGGGCTGATTGCCCAGCTCCCGACTGTAGCCCAACACCTGATCCACTGCGTCTTTGCTGGCTTGCGCCCGCTTAAGTTCAACAATCAGAACTTCATCTGTGATGGGATGTTCGGCAAGGATGTCGATGCGCCGTGCGTTCCTTCGATCGCCTAGCGGAACTTCCTGTCGCGGGCTTTGAAACGATGCGAATGGCGTTTCCCCCCATTCCCCCAACAGCGCGTGTTGGATGTCCGACTCGGTAAGGAAACCATCCACGACTGCCTGTTGCGCGCTGTTGCTGAGCACGGAATGGTCCAGATTCGCTACGAGGCGAATCGTCTTCAAAACGTCATCCCTTGCAACAACCATGTGTCCGGCACGAGTGTTGCGCTTTTCGAATTCGAACGACACACGATGCTCTTCGAACTGCCGTCGGTATTTTCCATTGAAAACCGCATGGCCGAAGTCGTCGCCTGATGGCGACACCGTATCGATAGCGAGCGACCAATGGTCGTCACGCTGCGGCGAAAATGCGAGATACACGACACCTTTTCCGTGCGGCCATCTGGCGTTGGCTTGAGGGTGGCGGTTGCGGATCATCCACCACAGGTGGCTCTGAACCGCTGTTCGCACAAGTTCAAGCGTGTTGTGCGACAAGCGCCAGTTCCGTGCGAAATATGCCTGCCGATACTGGCGTACGAGCAAGCCTCCGTCGAGCTGCTCGAGTTGAATGCCGTTGCGGAATTTGGCCGATGTGAATCCGTCGTGGGTGCATCTGGGCGGCCGACGGATGGGCTCTTCAATCTGGGTAGGCATACTCAAGAATTCCCAGCTTCCAGTACGACGCGGCGGAGATACTTGTCCATGGATGGGATGGTCGCCAACAGGCTGAGACCATCGGGTGGGGCTTCGATGAGACCGGCCTTGAGCAGGCGCTGTAGGCACGCCGCCGCTCCTTCGGGATGTGTCTGGCGGTAGGCGGCCTGGGCGGCGCGCGGCAGGTCGGCGACCGTGGATTCGACCGCGTCGAAGGCACGCTCGTAGGCGTTGGCGCCCGTTTCGGCGAGCGCGCCATACACGGCAAGCACAATGCGTGGATCGGTGCCTGCTATGGTCAGGCGGCTTGGCATAGTAACGGTCGCAAAGCGACTCTCCATGCCGCATAGCGGCGCGCAGATGTCCTCCGAGAGCTCGAGCGCCCTGCTCTGGACGAGCGCATGCCAGACGCCCTTGAGGTAGGAGGCAAGGTGCTGCGGCCACCCCATTGACGCATGGGCAACTTCATCTGCCCAGCGTTCCACCTCGGCACCGGTGTGGCGAATCGGCGGCGCGGCACCGCCGGCCAGTGTCCAGACCAACGACTCGAAAGCAGCTTCGCGCGCCTCCGCCGCGGACATTGTGCCGAGTCGCAGAACGGAGTCGCTATCCAAGCGCGAGAGCCCGAGGGACGCCAAGCGCTCCTGGGTGTCGCTCAAGCCCCCGCAAACCAGCAAGAACGGAAATCGGTTCTGCGTATGCAACGCTTTGAGCAATGCGCCAGCGTCGTCCTCGAACGTCTGGCTCTCGTCGGCGAGAATCAACGTCCGGGACGCCTCGTCGGCTTGGCTGGCGTAGCGGTTCTCAAAGCGGATCCAGTCCGCTAGGTCCGGCGGGGAGGTAGCGATAGAACGGGTGCGCCCGGCCCTCGCAACGCTCGCACCGGCCGTGGCGGTTTCCGACCGCGTCTCTACACGGTCGAATGCGCCGGGGTCGATGTCAAACGCCGCATGCGCGAGTCGTTCCAGAACAGCACCTTCTCCTGAGTGCGTCCATGGGCTGGCCAGAAAGATGGCGCGGTTGCGCGTACCCTGTGCCTTGAAACGCACGGCAATCTCGTTCAGGAGCGCAGTTTTCCCAGCGCCGGGGGCACCTTGCAGCACGATCGTGCCGCCAGCCGTACCAGGCTGTGCCCGGGTCGCCCGCGAAAGCACCAAATCCAGCTCTAGCCTACGGCCGGCAAAATGCACAGGGCTTGCACGATCCGTGTGCGTCGCCAGAGCGTCTTTCAGGAACTCGCGTGTGTCCATTGCCGTCGCGTGGGTCCGGCCCCGAGGAAGTTGACGATAGCGGCGCAGGTGCCAGCTATACATCCAGCCGCCAGGTATCGCCGTCCTTGCGCAAGTGGCCGGCGGTGGGGCCGGCGAAGTGCGTGCCGATGATCAGCACCGGGCGGTCCGCGTAACGCTCGATGAAGGCTTGTCGGGTCGTGGCGGCGGCGTCTTGGTCGGCGTCGGCAGTGGTGGACCAATCCGGATGGGCGATCTGGCATGGGTGGTGGATCATGTCGCCGGTGATGACTGCCTCTTCGCCGCGCGATGTGATGTGAACGCTGACGTGGCCGGGGGTGTGGCCTGGGGTTGGTTCCAGCCGCACTTCGTCGTTGACCACGGAGTCTTCGGCGACTAGATCGGCGAGGCCCGCATCGAAGATCGGCTGCACCGAGTCCTCGATCACCGGGCCGTACTCCTCCTGGGACTCCTGCCGCCAGTGCTCCCACTCGCGCTCGGCGTAGAGATAGCGGGCGTTGCCAAACGTCGGTGCCCAGCGGCCGTCCACCAGTCGCGTGTTCCAGCCGACGTGATCGACGTGCATGTGCGTGCAGAGCACAGTGTCCACGCCTTCGGTGTCGAAGCCGGCCTCGGCGAAAATCGGCGAGGAAGGTCGTTTGCATCCGGTTCCAGCGCGGATAGTTGCGTTCCTTGCCGTTGCCAATGCAGGTATCGACGACGATCGTCTGCCCGCCGGACTCGATCACGAGGCTGTGGAACGAGAGCACGAGGCGCTTGTCCTCTTCGACGAAGGGGCCGATCCAGTCGATGGCGCCGATGTTCTCGGCATTGGACTGAGGCAGGATATAGTTGCCGACGCTCGCGGAAGTGAGTTCCACAACCCGGGTGACGGTGACGTCGCCAATCTTCCAGCGCAGCATTTCGTGGGCCCTACTCACGCTTCCCTTTCCGCACCATAGCAGACCGACAGCGCCACACGCGGCGAACCCCGCACGCGAGAGTCCCTCGGTTCCGTGGCCTGTCGAACCTGGAGAAGGACGGCTTTTCTGGAGGGAAGGCATTCTGCCTTCCCTACGCGCCGACAGGCGCGCCTTCGACACGCTTTGCTGACGGGCAAGCGCGCTTGGCGCCAAGGAAGGCAGAATGCCTTCCCTCCAGAAGGCCTTGCTGCGACTCACGCACCTTGTGGGGAACTCGAGGAAACCGCGCCCGCAAGGGGCGTGTCGCTAGGCCCTATCAGGACGCTCCTAGGTACGCATTGGCCAGGTGGTCGATTTCCGCAAAGAACTCCGTGCGCACTTCCGCAATGATCTCGGCGACGGGGCGCACGGAGTCGATGCGGCCGCAGACTTGGCCCGTGAGCGCGATGCTCGCCTCCATGTCGCCGCCGAAGTAGAGCGCCATCGCGGTGCCAAATTCGGTCATGGCGTTGGTCTCGGTGTCGTACTCAAGCTCGCTCGTCTTGGCGGTGCGCAGAGCCCTGAGCGCTGGGGACGCGTGGCGGTTCAGGAACACGGTGTCCGTCTCCCGGGCATCGACGATGGCCTGCTTCCAGTTGGCATGGACGGGCGATTCGGCCGCCGAGACCATGCGCGTGCCCATCTGCACGCCTTCTGCGCCGAGGGCGAACGCGGCGGCCATCGAAGAGCCGTCCACGAAACCGCCTGCAGCGATGATGGGAACGTCCACCTGCGAGCGCACCAGTGGCAGCAGCACCATGCTCGCAACTTCGCGCGGGTTCTTGAAGCCGCCGCCCTCGCCGCCTTCCACCACGAGGCCGTCCACGCCACAGGCCACCGCCTTCTTCGCCGCGGCCAGGCTCGGCACCACATGGAAGACGGTAAGCCCCGCTGACTTGAGCTGCTCGGTATAGCGCTCCGGATTGCCGGCCGAAGTGGTGACGAACTGCACCCCTTGGTCGATCACGAAATCGACGATGTTCGGGTCGCGCACGAATGCTTGGGCAATGTTGACGCCAAACGGCTTGTCGGTGAGCTCCCGCATCCGCAGGATTTCGCTGCGAACCGCATCGAGTTCGCCCGAGGAGGTCTCGATGATGCCCAGCGCCCCGGCGTTGGAAACCGCCGAGGCAAGCGCGGAACGCGCGATCCATCCCATCGGCGCCTGCACGATGGGCGTCTCAACGCCGAGCAGGCGAGTAACGCGGTTGTCGAAGGTGCCGGATGCGGTTTCAGGCATGGCGCGATCCTTGGTTTGGAGGGAGGGCGCTCGCCCTCACTTGAGCGCCGCCAGGCGCGTGTCCTCTTAGGGGCGAGACCTGCCCTCGCCCGCCCAGGGCGTCCGTTCAACCGACACGGGCGACCACGAGGGTCGCCCGTACGGAAGGTACGCGTCCTGCCGCTGTCAGTGCGAGGTCGCGGGAGGCGTCAGGCCCGGTGGCGGCTCGCAGCCTTCAGGCAGGCCGTGGGTTACCGGTGGACAGGGGTCTGGGTACGGTTCCGCGCCGAAGAAGACGATGCGGGTGAGCCAGGTGTAGTCCGATTCCCAGGCCATCATGGCCACCAGCACCAAGAGCGCCAGTGGAGGCAGCAGCAGGGCGTAGATGAGGGCGTAGCGCTCCCACATCAGGTGCATGAAGATGGCGACGATGAAGCCCGCCTTCAGCATCATGAACAGGAGAATGAGGAACCAGCGCAGATAGCCGGCATCCATGAAGTCGGTTGCGTAGGAGAATCCGCTGAACACGAACAGCAAAACCCAGATCAAGACATAGAGCTTGATCGGGTGCTGTTGGCCTTCTTCTGCTGCCATGACCGGTCAACCCCTCCTCACCAAAGATAGAAGAACGCAAAGATGAACACCCACACGAGGTCCACGAAGTGCCAGTAAAGGCCGACGATCTCCACGATCTCGAAGTTGGTGTTGTCGTAGCGGCCCTTGTGAATGAGCAACGCGACGATCAGGAGATAGACCACGCCAGCGCTCACGTGCAGGCCGTGGAATCCTGTCACCATGAAGAAGACGGCGCCGAACTGTGGCGCACCCATCGAGTTTTCCCAAGGCCGTATGCCTTCTTCCAGGATCAGCTTCGACCACTCGAAGACCTGCATCCCGACGAACGACGCGCCAAAGAGCGCCGTCACCACGATCAGCCAGATCGCCGCCTTCTTGCGCCGCTGGTACCCCATGTTCACCGCCATGGCCATCGTGCCGGAGGAGGTGATGAGGATCATGGTCATGATGGCGATGAGCAGCAGCGGCACCGGAACGCCAAACGCTTCCAGCGCAAACACCTCACTGGGGCTTGGCCACGGCTCCGCCGTCGTCATCCGCACCGTCATGTAGCCGGTGAGGAAGCAGGTGAAGATGAAGGTGTCCGAGAGGAGGAAGATCCACATCATGGCCTTCCCCCACGGCACGCCCTTGAACACCGTGATGTCCGAGGACCAATCTTGAATGATCGCGGCGTGTCCGCCCGTCGCTGATGCCATGGAAATCCCTGTCCCTTCTTGTCGGCCTACCGGAGTTGGATGCTGGTTCTAGCGGGCGCACCCTAGGTGCGGTGCGCGCCGTGTTCGTCGTCGTGCGGCACGTCTTGGGGAATGAAGTCCTCCTTCGCGCCGGGAACGCTGAAGTCGTAAGCCCAGCGATGCACGGTGGGCAGCTTGTCGCCCCAGTTGCCGTGGATGGGTGGCGTCTGGGGCGTGCGCCATTCGAGACTCGTCGCGCCCCACGGGTTGTCTCCGGCCGGCTTGCCGCGGAAGTAGCTCACCACCATGTTGTAGATGAACACGAACTGGAACGCCCCCACGATCAGCGCCGCGATGGTGATGGTCTCGTTCAAGAGCGCCGCGCTCTCGGGATAGAACGCCGACGCGCCGCCGATCTCGTTCTCGTAGTAGCGGCGCGGTACGCCGACGAAGCCGAGGTAGTGCATCGGGTAGTAGATGACGTACGTGCCGATGAACGTCACCCAGAAGTGCAACTGGCCAAGCGTGTCGTTCAGCATCCGCCCGGTGATCTTCGGATACCAGTGGTAGATGGCGCCGAAGATGACGAGGATGGGCGCGACGCCCATCACCATGTGGAAGTGCGCGACGACGAAGTAGGTGTCCGAGAGCGGCACATCGACGATCACGTTGCCGAGGAAGAGGCCGGTCAGCCCCCCCACCACGAAGGTGATGACGAAGGCGATGGCGAACAGCATCGGCACCGTGAGGCGGATGTTCGCCCGCCACAGGGTGATGGTCCAGTTGTAGACCTTGATGGCGGTCGGTACGGCGATCACCAGCGTCGTGGTGGCGAAGAAGAAGCCGAAGTAGGGATGCATGCCCGAGACGTACATGTGGTGCGCCCAGACGACGAAGCTCAGAACGCCGATGGCGACGATGGCCCACACCATCATCCGATAGCCGAAGATGTTCTTGCGCGAATGCACGCTCAGGAGGTCCGAGACGACGCCGAAGGCCGGCAGCGCGACGATGTACACCTCCGGGTGCCCGAAGAACCAGAACAGGTGCTGGAACAGGAGCGGGCTGCCGCCTGAGTAGTCGAGCTGCTGCCCCATCGAGACCACCGACGGCATGAAGAAGCTGGTGCCGATGAGCTGGTCCAGGATCATCATCACGGCACTGACGAAGAGCGCCGGGAAGGCCAGAAGGCCCAGCACCGTCGCCATCAGGATGCCCCAGATGGAAAGCGGCATGCGCATCAGCGTCATGCCTCGGGTGCGCGCCTGCAGGATGGTGGTGATGTAGTTGAGGCCGCCCATGGTGAAGGCGACGATGAAGACCGCGAGCGATAACAGCATCGTCAGGATGCCCCAATCGGCGCCCGGCGTGCCGGTGAGGATGGCCTGGGGTGGATAGAGCGTCCAGCCGGCGCCGGTTGGCCCGCCCGGCACGAAATAGCTCGCCATCAGGATGATCACGCTCAAGAGATACACGTGGTAGCTGATCATGTTGACGAACGGAAACACCATGTCCCGGGCACCGAGCATGAGCGGCACCAGATAGTTGCCGAACGAGCCCAGCAGGAACGCCGTCAAGAGGTAAATCACCATGATCATGCCGTGCATGGTGATGGACTGGTAGTAGAGCTCCGGCGTGATCCAGTCGAACGTGCCCGGGAAGCCGATC
The DNA here is from genome assembly GCA_965116935.1 of Pseudomonadales bacterium. Taxonomy (GTDB): domain Bacteria; phylum Pseudomonadota; class Gammaproteobacteria; order Pseudomonadales; family Azotimanducaceae; genus VXYL01. The sequence goes on from OZ220737.1 coordinate 742,234, forward strand.
TGCAGCCGCATGATCCACGACAGCACCAGCGCCACGAGGCCCACGCTCATCGCGGTGATGCCGTACTGCACGGCGATCACCTTGTGGTCTTGGCTGAACCAGTACTTCGTCACCCAACTGTGCGGGTGGTGAAGCGCCATGTCCTCCTGATAGGGGATTTCGGCCTGCGCCATGTCGTCAGCCTCCTTGTGCGTTCAGGACCGCAAGGCCCTCGTTCGATGCCGCCGCTTCGTTGAAGGCGACGGCATCGGCGGGCGCGGCATCCTCGCCGCGGTCCGCGCTCATGGGTTCTTCGGCCCCGGTCTCTTCCCGGAGGTATTCGATCAGGGCCTGCATGTCCTCTTCGGACAGATCATAGGGGATCATCACCGGCGCGAAGCCCTCCACCACCTTGACGGCGGGGTTGCGCACCGACTCGTCGATGTAGGCACCGTCCACCACCACTTCCGAGCCATCCGTCATGGTGCGCGTCGATCCCCACAGGCCCTGCCAAGTGGGGCCGACCACGACGCTGCCATCCAGGGTGTGGCAGGCGAAGCAGCCGTTCGTCTCGGCCACGTCGCGGCCGCGCATGGCCATGGCGCTGTAGCTCTTGGGCGTGATGCCGGCCTGCATCTCGGCCCAGGTGGGCTGGGCGTCGAGCCAGGCATCGAAGTCTTCCTGGGTGTCGATTTGCACCCGTCCGCGCATGCTGAAGTGCCCGACCCCGCAAAGCTCCGCGCACAGAATCTCGTATTCGCCGACCTTAGTGGGCTCGAACCAGAAGTAGGTGACCATGCCCGGCACGGCATCCATCTTGGCGCGGAACTCCGGCACGAAGAAGTCGTGCAGCACATCGATGGAGCGCAGCCACACCTTCACCGGCTGATCCTTCGGCAGGTGCACCCTGGACGCCGGCACCAGCACGTCGTCGGCACCGTTGGGGTCGTCCATGTTCATGCCGAAGGGGTTGTCCATGCCGATGTTGGTGGTGTCGACGGTGCCGAGCTTGCCGTCCTCGCCGGGGAAGCGGAACGCCCATGTCCACTGCTTGGCCAGCACCTCGAACTCCTGGGCGTCCGGCGGCACGTTGACGTAGTCGTCCCAGACCACGAGGCCGGGCGCCAACATGGCGACGACGCCGATGGTCGTTACCACCGTCAGCCACCACTCGAGGCGGGAGTTCTCCGGCTCGTAGTCGGCACGGCTTCCTTCCTTGTGGCGGAACTTCCACACGCAATAGGTCATGAAGAGGCAAACGGCCACGAAGACGATGCCGCACACCCAGAACGTGATGAAGACGGTGGTGTCGATGTTGCCCCAGTTGGAGGCGATGTCCGTGAACCACCACGGGCTCAGCCAGTTGAACGCAACGGAGCCGATGATCACGATCAGCAGAACGATGGCGAGCGCCATGTCAGAAAGGCCTCTTGTTGGTTGCGGAAGACGACGCCGTCGGCGCGCCCTTGCGGGGATGCTTTTGCGGATGACCGATCAACTCGGCGACGCGAGCGTCGAATCGTGCCATGTCGAGTTCGCCACGGTGGATGTCGCGGATCACACCGGCACGGTCCAAGAGAAATCCGGTGGGCAGCACGTTCACGCCAAAGCGGCGGCCGGTCAAGAGCGAGGCATCGCTGACCACGGGGAAGCTCACGGGCGTGTCTTCGAGGAACTCGCGCGCGTCGTCGGCGAAGCTGTCCATGTTGACGGCGATCACCTCAAAGTCCTCCCTCGGCAGCCGCTGGCGCAGGGCATCGAGCTTGGGGAAGGAGGCGCGACAGGGGGCGCAGAACGAGTTCCAGAACTCGAGGTACACCACCGCGCCGCGATGGTCCTGGAGCGCAAGCATGTGCCCGGCCGAGAGCGCGGGCAGCTCGAACTCGGGTGCCACGGAGCCGACCGCCGGCGGCGCGTCCTGCGCCCATGCCAGTGCAGCCGGAACCATGGCCAAGGCGACCAATCTGCAAGCTCTTCCCCGATCCACTCTCAACAGGAGACTCAAAGCCGGACCCTAGTCGACAAAAGCCGGACATTCAGCCGGACGATGCTCAAGCGTCTCTCGCCGATCGCAAAGCCGGGACCAGGAAAGACAAGGCGCGAATTGTGTGCGAACCGGGCGCGATCTTCAAGGCGCTCTGGGGCGTTTGTCTCACTCGGCCCTCGCCACGCCAAATCTCCTCGGGCAAGGTCGTGTCCGGAGTTCGGAGGGACGGCATTCTGCATTCCCTAGCAGTCTGTCGGACTTCGCCGTTTCGGCGGAGTTCGACAGAGTGGTAGGACGGCTTGGGCTGGGGCAAGAAGCGTCGTCCGAAGGCAACGGTTCTTGTGGCGCTGGCGTACCGGCAGGTGCGCCATTCGCCTGCTGCCCCGAAAATGCGCCTAACGGCGCATGGGGAAGGCAGGATGCCTTCCCTCCGAGAACAGCCCGCCAGACCGACAACCCTCAGATCTTTGCCGCCACACCGCCGTCGATGTTGATGATCTCCCCGGAAATAAACCGCGACTCGTTGCAGGACAGGAACAGCACGAGATTCGCCACGTCTTCCGGGTAGCCGGGGCCCTGCACGATTTGCGCGAAGTCGAACATCCTCTTGAACACGTGCCGGGCGCCGTCCGGGTCGTTCATGGTGCCGCCGGTGGCGCCGGGAGTGATGATCTGGCCCGGGCGAACGCAGTTGACGCGGATGTTGTCGCGGCCGCCGACGCCGGCCATGTAGCGCGTGAGCGCGTCGACGCCGGCCTTGGCGGCGTAGTACGACGCCGACGTGGTGCCGAACTCCTCCTGCATGCGCGGGCTGAAGCCGCGCTGCGCCGCCAGCGACGACATGTTCACCACCGCACCGCCGCCGGACGCGACCAAATGCGGCCACACCGCCTGGCTCACAAAGAAGGTGCCGGTGAGATTGGTGTGGATGACGCGCAGCCATTCCTCGTTGGGCTCGTCCGGGAAACGGCTCCCGGCGCCGCCGCCGGCGTTGTTGAAGAGCACGTGGATCGCGCCATAGGTGTCGGCCGCCTGCGCCACCGCCTTGCGCACGGAGTCATCGTCGCCCACATCGCAAGAGATGAACGTCGCCTCGCCGCCGGCATCGCGCAGCGACTGCTCGACCGCCCGGCCTTGTTCCTCGCGCCGCGCCATGAGGATGACCTTGGCACCCTCTTGCACGAAAAGCTCCGCCGTGCCAGCACCGATACCGCTGTTGCCGCCGGTGATGACGGCCACCTTGCCCTTGAGCCGATCGCCCATGTGTCCCTTCCCTCAGGATTGATCGGCCGAAAGTCTGTGCGAAACCGACTCCTGTTGCAAACCTACCCGTGCCACAGGCTTTTTTCGGGAGGGCCGGCCGGGCACGGTAGAGGTCAGGGAAAGTCGATCTTGCTCCCTTTCGCTTTCTCCGCCAGCGCCGCGTGGAACTCGAGGTCGTACTCGTCGAAGTCCCGTCTGCATGTGCGGGCGGCAGTAGGTGCCGAGCATCATCAGGCGCAGGCCATCATTCTTGCGCGGGAACGAGCCGTACCAAGTATGGTCGCCCCAGACCCATCGGCGCTTCCACCAGATGGCAGTCTGGCCCTGCGTCGACTGGCGGATGTAGAGACGACCACGTCGCCGCGAGCCCGCGTCAACGGTGCCGACATCCAACAAGGGCTTCGAGGAATCGGGCGGCGTTGGCGACGAGGTCATGGCCCCGGCGCTCATCGACCGCCTGCTGCACCAACTGCCACATCATCAACATCCGCGGCAACAGCAACCACCAGAACCTGCTCCGGGGCGGCGCCGAAGGGGACGCGGAATGACGCCGCGCTCGCTGCACTGCGCTCGCTGCGCGCAACGCGCACAGGCCGTGGCGGCTGTCCGGAACGCCGTCAAAACCGCTCCGACGATGTCCCCGAAGGTGTGCAGTTTTAAGGTGCCATTGACAATCGATGTGTCGGGTTGGAGATTTGCGGGTCCGGCGAATCGTCGATTACAACGTCAGTATCCACCGGCGGTCCGCGCGTTGGGAAGCAGCGTTTTCGGCAGCGCCTGGCGGCCCGAGCAATGCTGACCCGATGTGACGCCTTCGGCGGGGCAGCAGCGGCAGCCGAGGCTGCGAGTCGAATCGGTCGGCATTGTCCGCTACGAACTGTCGCACGCCAAGACGAGGCCCGACGATTCGATGTTCCGCCGGAATCTACGGTGTGTCCAGACAGTCAGTAGCCCACCGACGCGCCTATGTTCTTGGGGTATGGACTTCGGTCGCCCGAAGCTCCCGCATTGCGGGAATCGCAGTCGCCTATGGTTTTAGGCACCGCCCATGCAGCTATGGCTAGAGTCCTCGCAGTCTGAGAAACACCCTTCAGGTGCCGGAGTGCCGCCATTACACACACAGTTCCAAGAACAGTCTGCGGTGCAAGTACAGCGATTGCATATATTCCCGCACACCCCGAGGCGTTTGTTTAGCGGATTGATTTCACATATCGCTCGACTGAGATCGCAGGCGTTCATCGCCATGTCAAAGCTCCTTTGGCAGCCTGAGGAGCCGCCGACGACGCACCGCGTAAGCGAATCGGCCAACGCGTCCGCCACGAGCTTCCGCGTCAGACGGTAGTCTGGCATGGTGAGCAACTCGTCCGCCGTATGCGGAGAGTCGCGGAACATCATCTCATCGAGGCCCTGCGCGACATGGACCCAAACCAAATCTCTAACGGACGCGGACGGTCGCAGGGGCTCAAGCGCCTTGAGTTGGCCCTTGAGTTCAGCCCAGAGCTCCGCATCTCGGGCTTGGTCGACGGGTTCGCCTTGCCGAGGGGGGCCATACATCAATGCGGCAGAATCGGCCGCAAACTTATGCGAGAGCTGGAGTTCAGGGTGAAACAGAAGGAAGTTCTCCGCGGAAACGTGCATTCCGTTGACCGCCATAAGGGCATATGCGCGTTCGGCCTCTACCCATGCCAGATCCGCCGCGGTCACGCCGGCGCTGATGAGCAGCGTCCTAAGTTCGTCAGTCTCATAGCTGATGCCGCTAGACTGTCGCAAATCGTCAGCGAATCCAGCCCAAATGGTATGTTGTGTCGCACCGTCTTCCGTCGACGGAGCCTGAGCAGCTGCCGTTGTTCCGATCAACAATGCCGCCGTTGCGGTAATCTTGCCGATGTCCACTGTGACTGCCTTTCCTTTTCTTATCCTCTTGTCGACAACCTTACCATGTCGAGACCGGCAAGAGTCTTGTCCAAAGAGAAGTGAGCCTGAAGGCGCGGTTGCGGGATCATCGGCGCGGGCGTCCGCCGTCGCGGCGCTTCGAGCGGCTAGCCCACATGTCGATCAGTCACCTCTACAGCCTGCGCCGGTCGGTCACCTAGCACCGCCGGCGGACGACGCCGGACCTGACCAAGGTGGTGGAGGCGGCCATCGGCGAACGGCGGCGGCCAGAGCCCGGACGGGCGCCTGGCTTCCTGCGCGTGGACACGGTTCACCAAGGCGAACTCGACGGACGCAGTACGAGTGCGGTCGGCGCCGTGGAGGTGACCTCGGAGCGCTTCCTGCTCCCGGTTCTGGAGCAAAAACGGCAGTCGTGCGCCGCTGGCGGGATCGATGAAAGTCTGTGCGAAGCCGACGCTGTTGCAGGCCTACCGTGCCTCAGGCCTTTTCGGGAGGGCCGGCTGCGCAAGGACTCGGGAACTGCCGGTGTGGGTAGGAGCCGTCTCGCGGGGAGGGGGCTGGTCGCACCTTCCGACCCTTGGTTTCTTCGCCTTCGGCAGGAGGAGCGTGACGGGCCCCCTCGCTCCGAGTCAGGGTGGGACCGCGCCATCCGGCCGGCACGTTGGTGTTGGCTCCGCTTCGCGTCGATGCTCCGGGAGTCAGGAGCCGTCTCGCGGGAGGCGTGGCACCTATCGACCAGCGCGGGCGCGGTAGAGGTCTGGAAAGTCGATCTTGCTCCCCTTCGCCTTCTCCGCCAGCGCCGCGTGGAACTCGAGGTCGTACTCGTCGAAGTCCCGGTGCGGGCGCAGTCGGATGCTGCCGGCGGCGGGTTTGTCGTCCATCAGGCTGAGGTAGCCGCCCGGCGGCGCCCCGTCTTTGGGCTTCTCGGGCCGCGGCGGCGATTTGCCGAACGGAAACGTGCCCTGCACATCCATCAGCCGGCCAAAGCGCAGCGGATTGCGGTCCAGCGCCTCTTGCGTGACCGTCTGTCGAAATGGCTCCTGGGTCTGCATGTGCGGGCGGCAGTACGTGCCGAGCATCATCAGGCGCAGGCCATCATTCTTGCGCGGAAAGGAGCCGTGCCAGGTGTGGTCGCCCCAGATGATCATCGAGCCCATGGGCGCTTCCACCGGATGGCAGCGGTCGCCCCAGTATTCGGCCTCTTCCGGCGACGGCCAGCGGCGCCAGCGATGGCTGCCGGGGACGAAGCCCAGCGCGCCGTCGTCCTTGCTGTAGTCCGACAGGAGGTAGTTGAAGTTGGCCGTGTAGGGCTCCGGCGGGAACGTCGGCATCTCGAATTGCGCCCAATCGCAGTGGATGCCGGTGCGCGCCTCGCCCTGCCCCTTCAGCCAGCCGTCGCAGAGGCTGAGGATGCAGCCCGTGCCAAGCAGATACTGAACGAGGCCGAGCGCCGCCGGGTGCGTCATCATCGGCTCGAACACGGGATCGTCCCAGAGCATGAAGCGCATCAGTTCTTGGCCGTCGCGGAAGACGTCCGCAAGGCCCTCCTCGCCGCACTGCTTGCGCTCGCAGGCGACGCCGATGAGGGCGTCGCGGATGGCGCGGTGCTGTTCCGGCGGACCCACCGTGTCCGGCGGCAGCACCGTGAAACCGAAGGCTTCGAGTTCGGCGACGTGCTCGAGCAGGTCAAGCTGCTTCAGCTCGCGATAGAGCGGCGGGAGCGTCTTGGCCGAAGCCCAGTCCTCGATTTGCATGGGCGACTCCGTGTTTAGCGCGCCCTCGCGGGCGCGTCGGCAGTTCGCTAAACGCGAACTGCTGGCCTTCGGGCTCGCACTCGCTCGCGCCTCCGGCTAGGCGGAAAGAGCCGTATTCTACGGCGCTTACCTTCCAGCAAGCGACAATACACCGGCAGACAACATGGCATGGAGGACATCACATGGAGGTTCGCTCACGCATTCGCGGGCGCTTGGTTGCCGCCGTGGCTTTCGTGGTCGCCGCGCTGGCGCTTCAGGCGAGTGCCGACCAACAACGCCGCATCGAAACCGCCGCCGGCGAGCGGACGTTGCGCTTCGACTTTCCCGCCGTCCACGTCGGCATTGCCGAGTATCCCGACGGCCCCACCGGCGTCACCGTGCTGCGTTTCCCGGGCGGGGCATCCATGGCGGCAGACATCCGTGGCGGCTCGCCGGGCTTCGTCGGCGACTACGGCTTCGTCCATGCCGTGACCCTGGCTGGCGGCTCGCTCTTGGGCCTCGAAGCGGTTGCTGGCGTCGCTGCGGAACTCTTCGCCCAAGGCGGCTCGCAAGGTCGCTGGGATGCGATTCCGCTGGTCAGCGGCGGCATCGTTTACGACTTCGGCGGGCGCAACAACGGCATCTATCCCGACAAGCGCCTGGGGCGCGCCGCGCTCAACGCCGTGCGGGAGGGCATCGTGCCGCTAGGCCAGCGCGGTGCCGGCATCTCGGTCACGGTGGGCAACGGCTTCGCCTTCGACCGCGGCGAACCGGCCGGGCAAGGGGCAGCGTTCCGCGAAGTGGGCGGCGTCAAGTTCCTCGCCGTAGTGGTGCTGAACGCGCTCGGTGCCGTGTTCGACCGCAGCGGCCAGATCGTCCTCGGCCACAAGAACCCGGAGACCGGCGGGCGCTCTACCTACCCCGAGGAAATCGAACGCCTTGCCGGCGCGGCGCGGCCAGCGCCCGGCAACACGACCCTGACCGCCATCATCACCAACCAAACCATGCACCGCCAAGACCTCATCCAACTTGGGCGCCAAGTCCACGCCTCGATGGCAAGAGGCATTCAGCCCTTCCACACCAGAGACGACGGCGACATCCTCTGGGCCATCTCCACGAACGAGGTGGAAGAGTCGGCCTGGAGCAACATGGCATTGGGAGTGGTGGCCTCCGAGGTGGTCTGGGACGCAGTGCTCGAAGCCCGTCCCTGATCCCCAGGTGGCACCCGTGGCCTACTACACTGCTACGATTCACGTGCATCAGCCATTTCTGCAGCGAAAGCTCCCCGGGGAGAACCAAATGGAACACCGCAACTTCGGCAACACCGACCTCTCTTGTTCCGCCGTCGGCTTCGGCACGTGGGAGATGGGCACCACCCAATACGGGGAGATCGACATCCACCAGGCCGTGCGGGCGGTGGAGATGGCAGTGGATTACGGCATCACGCTGTTTGACACTGCCGAGGTCTATGGGCCGTTTACGTCGGAGGAGCTTCTCGCTCGAGGGCTCGGCGCAAGTCGCAAGGATGTCGTACTCGTAACCAAGGTCGGCTTCGCCTATCGCGATGACCCAGACGCCAGAGGCCCAGCTGCGGTCGCCGGCCGCGATGCCTCGCCCGCCCACATCACCGAGCACACCGAAGGCTGCCTGAAGCGCCTCGACACCGACTACCTCGACCTCCTCCTCATTCACTGGCCGGACCACAAAACCCCGCACGAAGACACCATCGCCGCCCTCGAAGCCATGAAGGAGGCCGGCAAGATCCGCCACTACGGCGTCTCCAACTACGACGTACCGATGATGGCCGAGTGCGAACGCCACGGTCACCTGACGGCAAATCAGGTGGGATACCACATGTTCGACCGCCGCATGGAGGCCGCGGTGCTGCCCTATTGCCGAGACCAAGGCATCGGCTACATGGCCTACGGCAGTCTCGGCTTTGGGCTCTTAACCGGCGCCTTCACCCCAGACACCACCTTCGTCGACTGGGACTGGCGCAGCAGCGGCAAGGCTTTCGGCCTGCCCCTGTTCGAGCGCGAGCACTTCCTGAAGGAGCTCAAAGTGGTGGAACGCCTGCGCGAGTTTGCCGCCGACAGCGGCCACTCGGTGGCACAACTCGCCATCGCTTGGCTGCTCGGCAATCGCGCAGTCACGGTGGGGCTTGTGGGAATGAGGAACGAGACGGAGCTCGAGGAAAACGTCGCCGCCGCCGACTGGCGCTTGAGCCAAGCCGACCTCGCCACCATCGACTCCTTCTTCGAGGAGGAAGGGGTACCAACCTACGTGGACGCCAAACAAGCAGCGTGAGGCTCGTGCGGGCCCGTCTCGCGGGGAAAAGGCTGGTTGCAGCTTCGGGCCCTTGGTTTTCTTCACCTTCGGCGGGAGGAGCGTGAGGGGTCCCCGCTCCGAAGCACTTCACACGGCGCCATCCCGCCGGCACGTTGGTGTTGACTCGGCTTCGAGACACATCCCACGGGCCAAGGGCCCGGCGTTCTTCTACAGCCCAGCTTCCTCAGGGCGCGTCGCCGCGCCAGTTCGTCGGGTTCGCGAGCACCGGGTCGAGCAGCGACAGGTCTCCCGGTTCCACCGTGTTTCCCCTTGGGAACGGCGGTCCGGCACCCACGCCGATGCTGGCGAGCACTCGTGCATCTTGGTAGTAGCAGCCATACACCTCGGCCAGCAGCCGCCCGAACGATTCCGGCTCGGCTTCGCTGAACGCCTGCAGCCGCTCGCAGCGTGCTGCTAGCGCCTCGGCCACGAAGCCGTCGTCAAAGCGAGCGAGGATTTCGCCCAGTTCCGGCAGGAAGTCGTTGGCGCTCCGCGCCATATAGCCGGCGAGGTCAAGTTCCTTCGCGCTCGGCATAGCGCCGTCGTCGCTCGCCGGCACCAGCGTGTCCGCGAGTGCCCCCAAGATGTCGCGCTGCGCGTCCGTGAGCGGCGCGTCCGAAACAATCAGTCTGTCGTTCATCGCCTCGTCAATCGCCGTCAGTCGAAGAGATTCGCAAGGTTCTTCTTCATCGTGTCGGCGATGTAGAGCGCCAGCGCCTGAATGGTGCTGGTGGGGTTCACGCCTCCGGAAGTCACGAAGATGCTGCCATCGACGATGAAGAGGTTCTTGACGTCGTGGCTGCGCCCCCACGAGTTCACCACCGACGTCTCCGGATCCTCCCCCATCCGCGCCGTGCCGAGCAGGTGCCATCCGGCTTGGCGGGCGGGACCGCCGCCCGTCACCTCGATTGCGCCCGCCGCCAGCATCGCTTCCTTGGCGCGGGCAACGCCGTGGTCGAGCATGGCGCGGCTGTTTTCGCTCAGGGTGTAGGTGATCTTCGGCGCCGGAATGCCGTCCGTGTCCACCAGTTCCGGGTCGAGGGTCACGGTGTTGTGTTCCTCGGGCAGGTCTTCGCAGAGGATGCCGATGTTGGCCGTGTGGTCGAAGCGGCGCACGAACGCCTCGTGGTGCCCCGGCCCCCACGGAATCGTGCCCGACCGCGCTCCCAGCATCGCGGTGGTCCACGGCCAAACGCCCCCACGGACAATCTGCATCATGTAGCCGCGCACGAAATCCCGCTCCGGGTCGGTCTCGTAGAACTCGTTGCTCAACATGCAGCAGCCTTGCGGCCCCATGTGGCTGTCGAGACGCTCCTCGAACAACCCCTGGACGAATCCGACCGGGTGGAACATGAGGTTCTTGCCGACCAGGCCGCTCGAGTTGGCGAGGCCGTCCGGAAACTGGGGTGAGGTGGAGTTCAGCAGGATGCGTGGCGTCCCGACGCCGTTGCAGGCGAGCACCACCACTTCCGCGCGCTGATGGTGCTCCTCGCCGTCTTCGTCGTAGTACCAGATGCCGTCCGCCATGCCGTCTGCGTTCACGGTGATCTCACGCACGCGGCAGCGCGTCCTCAACTCAACGCCGCTGCGCAGGGCCACGGGCCAATAGGTGATGTCCGTGCTCGACTTCGCACCTTGCGCGCAGCCGGACGTGCAAGGCCCTAGGTTCTTGCACTGGTCACGACCTTCGTAGGGGCGGGAGATGATGGCGCTGTCCGCCGGCCACCAGTGCCAGCCGAGCTCGTTGAAGCCTCGTGCCACCGTCTCGCCCACCCGACCGAGCGGCAGCGGCGGCAAGGGCGGCTGCTTGGGCGGATAGGACGGGTCTCCCGCGAGCCCCGAAACGCCCATCATGCGGTCGTTTTCGGCGAAGTACGGCTCCAGGGCGTCGTAGTCCACGGGCCAGTCGTCGGCCACGCCGTCAAGGCTTTTCACCCGAAAATCAGAAGGATGCAGGCGCGGAAAATGTGCGGCATAGAGGATTGTGCCGCCCCCGACGCCGTTGAAGTTCACCACCGAAATCGGCGAATCGTCGTTGTTGATGGGATAGTCGGTGGGGCGGGCGCGCACGTTGGGATCGATGTGGTCGCGCTCGGTCAGGCGCTGTTCCCAATCCGGGAAGTTGGTCGGGTATTCCGACGGATTCGTCCAATCCCCCTGCTCCATGCAGACGATGCGCATCCGCGTCTCGGCAAGACTCCACGCCACCGCCGCCCCCGATGCCCCGGCGCCGATGATCAGGACGTCGACCGGATCCCCGTCTCGACTGGACATATACCCCTTCCAACCACAGCACAAAATCCATGTGTCCGCCGCAGCATAGCGCCTCCGGTCTCGCTTGACATCCAAGCGACGGGCTGGTTAGGTGCGATGTGGGAAAAATGGGTTACGAAGTGGCGATTTGTGGTGGCCAAGGGCGATCTGTCGGACGAAGACTTTGGCTCCTTGCAAAACCTCTCCCAGGAATTGCGGGGGATCGTCGATGTAAGCCTCGACGAGCGGGGTCGAATGGCGATTCCGGGGCGCTACCGGCAGGCGTTTGCGGCCGGTGACGGCGGCCGGGCGGTGGTCACCATCGACCGGCACGAACGCTGTTTGCTGGTGTACCCGCCAGCCGAATGGGCGGCGGTGCAGGAGGGGTTGAAGGGGTTGCACAACGCCTCGAGCCGCGTGCGCAAGGTGCAGCGAATGCTCATCGGCTTCGCCTTCGACATCGAGATCGATCGTCAGGGGCGACTTCTCATTCCGCCGAAGCTGCGCGAATACTCCGGCATCGACCGCAAGGCCGTCCTCCTCGGCCAACTCAACAAGCTCGAACTTTGGAGCGCCGAAGGCTGGCAGCTAAACATGGAAGGCTGGCCCGACACCGGTGGTGACGACGAGGATGAGCTGCGTGCACTCAGAATCTGACCGCAGCGCGGCGCAAGCAACCCATGCCAGCAAGGCAGGGCGCGAAGAATGATGGAGCATGTTCCTGTCCTGCTTGCTGAGACGGTGCGGGCGCTCGTGGGCGACCCGTCCGGCCTGTATGTCGACGGCACTTTCGGTCGCGGTGGCCACTCGCGCCGCCTCCTTGCCGCGCTCGACGCCGACGCCCGCCTCATCGCGTTCGATGCCGACGAGGAGGCTTTCCGCGCCGCGTCCGAACTGGCCCAGCAAGACGCCCGCGTTCAAGCGGTGCGCGCCCGCTTCAGCGAACTAGGCCAGCACATGCCGCCGGGCGAAGGCGCGGCCGGCGTGATGCTCGATGTCGGCGTCTCCTCGCCGCAACTAGACGACGCGGAGCGGGGTTTCAGTTTCAACCACGACGGTCCTCTCGACATGCGCATGGACCAGCGCCGCGACATGACCGCGGCCGATTGGCTCGGCAGCGCCAGCGAAGGCGAAATCGCCGACGTGCTGCGTCGCTTTGGCGAAGAACGCCATGCCCGTCGCATTGCCCACCGCATCGCCTTGAAACGCCCGCTTCGCACCACCGGTGAACTGCGTGATGTCGTGATGGGGGCGAGCCCGACGCGCGCCCGCGATGCCCTGCGACAAACCGCCACCCGGGTCTTCCAGGCGATCCGCATTCACGTCAACGACGAACTCGTGGAGCTCGACCGCGGCCTCGATGCCGCACTCGCAGCACTTCACCCCGGTGGCCGGCTCGCCGTGATCACTTTTCATAGCCTGGAACACCGCACGGTGCGACAGCGCTTGCGCAACTGGCAGCAAGGCCCGCCGACGCCACGCCGCTTGCCGGTGCCGACGGCGTTCTCGCCGCTGGCGAAGGCGGTCGGCAAGGGCATCCGCCCCGATGCGACCGAAGTCGCCGCCAATCCTCGCTCCCGCAGCGCCGTGTTGCATGTGGCGGAAAAGCTCAGCCAAGCCGGGGCGAACTCTACGGACCCTTCTCGCGCTTCCAGCCGTGGCGGTTCGGGGGCCGTAGGGAACGGGCTCGTCCTGTCCCGGCGCGCCCTGACGGGCGCGCAGACGCTGCGATGTACTCGGCACGGATGGGACAAGCCCGTCCCCCACGAAGAAACACGTTTGCTCGCACCCGTGGAGGCGAGCGCATGAGCTTGCGTCGAAGACGCCCGCTGTGGCTCGGCGTAACCGTGGCGGTGTACGCGCTGGTAGGCCTGACCGGCATCGGCGCGGCGCTGAAGGCGGCCGAGATGCGGGCGCTGTTCACCCACCTCGAAGAGGTCCGCAAAACCCGCGACGGCCACCTTGAGGAGTACAAGTACCTCCTCCTCGAACGCGCCACCCTCAAGTCCTATCAGGACGTCGAACGCATCGCCGTGGCCGAGCTCGACATGCGCTTTCCCGACGAGGTGCGGCTCGCGCGATGAGAGCCAGCCACCCCGATCCGGCCCGCGCAGTGGCGCCGCGCTGGCGCCATCACGCGGTGGCGTGGACGTTTTTGCTTGGCGTCGGTGCCTTGGTGTTGCGGGCGGGCTATCTCGTCGTCACGGATCGGGAGTTCCTGGTCGATCAAGGCGAGGCGCGGTCGATCCGCAATCTCGAAATCCCGGCGCACCGAGGCATGATCTACGACCGCATGGGCACGCCACTGGCGGTGAGCGCGCCCATGGCCGCCGCCTGGGTGGACCCGACCGAAACCGTGCTCGCCCCCGCCGATGCCGAGGCGCTGGCCGCCATTTTGGAAGTCGATGCCGAACGCATCCGCGCGCGCGTCAACGCCGCTCGGGAGCGGCAGCGCCGCTTTGCCTATATCGCTCGCCGGGTGGAACCCGATGCAGAACGTCGCGTTCGTGCCCTTGGCATTGCCGGCATGTACTTGCAGCCGGAGTACCACCGCTTCTACCCCGCCGGTGAGGTGGCCGCGCATCTGGTCGGACGCACGGACATCGACGACCGCGGCCAAGAAGGCATCGAACGGGCCTTCAATTCCGTCCTCAGCGGCGAGCCCGGCACCAAGCGCGTGCTGCGGGACCTGCCCGGCAACACCGTCAAGGAGCTTCTGCTCGAGAGTCCCGAGGACGGCGACGATTTGTTCCTGGGTCTGGATCTCCGGCTGCAGTTCTACGCCCATCGCGCGCTGGGCCAGGCGATCAAGCGGCACAAGGCGCGTTCCGGTTCGGTGGTGATGGTGGACGTGGCCAGCGGCGACATCCTCGCGCTCGCCAACCAGCCATCGTTCAACCCCAACGACTGGGGCGCGCGCGGCGTCGTGATTCGCAACCATGCGCTGACGGACCAGTTCGAGCCGGGCTCAACGGTGAAGCCCGTCACCGTGCTGGCCGCCCTCGAGACCGGCGAATACCGCAGCGACACCGAGATCGACACTTCCCCAGGCTGGTTCAGCGTCGGCCGCAAGCTCATCGAGGACCCGCTCAACCGCGGCGTGCTGACCCTGGCCGGGGTCGTCGCCAAGTCGAGCCAAGTCGGCATCACCAAGGTTGCCCTTGCGCTTGAGGAACGAGCCGTGTTCGACGCATTGCGGCGCGCCGGCTTCGGTTCAGCCTCCATTACCGGCTTGCCGGAGGAGACCGCCGGATTCCTCACCGACCGCGACCTCGGCCGTCCCATCGGCCGCGCCACCATCGCCTACGGCTATGGCCTCACGGTGTCCGCCGCACAACTGGCAAAGGTGTACCTGACCCTCGCCAGCGGCGGCGTGCGGCGCGAACTGAATCTCTTGCGCGACGCAAGGCCATTGCCGCCAGAGCGCGTGTTCGACGCGGAGCTGGTCGCCGAAGTCGTGGACATGATGCGCGGCGTCGTTGCAGTCGGCGGCACGGCACGCATGGCCAGCGTCCCCGGCTACAGCGTTGCCGGCAAGACCGGCACCGTGCGCAAGGTCGGCAGCGCCGGTTACGACGACTCCAGCCACGTCGCCTTCTTTGCCGGCTTCGCGCCGGCAGAACGGCCCCGGGTGGTGGCGGTGGTGGTCATCAACGAGCCTTCGGGCGAGCTCATCGGCGGCGGCACCGTCGCGGCGCCGGTCTTTTCCAGGGTCGTGGCGCGCACCTTGCGCCTGCTCGGCGTCCCCCCGGACGAAATCGCCCCGAGCGCCGAAGCCGTAGCCTCGCGTTCGCCTGAGCGGAGCGACCACGCTGTCGAAGACGCCGGGTCGCTGGCGCTCGGGGTCTGGCCCCAGCCACTTGGCCAAGACACGTCGGTGATTCGGCTTTGAGGCGCCGTTGGTGGAGAATCGGCGTATTGTGCAACGGGTTCCACGCGAGCGCCACAAGAACCGCTGCCTTGGGCAACGCTTCTTGCCCAGCCCAAGCCGTCCTCAAACCCGGTCGGCATTCGGCCGGCTTGCGCCGTCCGAAGTCCGACAGGCTGTGAGGGCGACATGACGTTGCGCGAGCTCGTCGGTCGTACCGACCTGCCGGATGTGCCCGTCTCTGGACTCAGCAGCGACTCCCGGCAGCTACAGCCCGGCGACGCGTTCGTCGCCTGCGCCGGCCGAGCCTTCGACGGCCATGACTTCGTGGCCGAGGCGGAGCGGCGCGGGGCGATTGCGGTGCTGGCGGAACGAGCGGTGAAGGCGACCATTCCCGTCGCGGTGTTGCCGGACTTGGCGCACCGTCGCGGCCAATTGGCGGCGCGCTTCCACGGCTGCCCGTCGGAGCGGCTGACCGTGGTGGGCGTCACCGGCACCAACGGCAAGACCACGGTCGCTCACAGCATCGCTGCAGCCATGCCGCACGCAGCCTTCGCCGGCACCGTGGGCTGGGGGTTCCCGAAGGCACTCCGACCGGCAGCGCTCACCACCGAAGATCCGATCACCGTGCAGACGCGGCTCAGAACATTGCTGGACGCCGGTGCCAACTCCGTCGCCATGGAGGTGAGTTCCCACGCGCTCGAGCAAGGCCGCGTGCAGGAAGTGGCCTTCGACGTCGCCGTCTTCACGAACCTCAGCCGCGACCACCTCGACTACCACGGCAGCATGGAGCGCTACGCGGACGCCAAGAAAAAGCTGTTCCGGCGCGACTTGCGCGCCGCCATCGCCAACGTCGACGACGCCACCGGCCGCTCCATCCTCGCCGAGACGAGCGCGGCCAGCATCGACTCCTTCGGCTTCGGCCGAGCCGCCGACGCCGATGTCTCCTGGAGCGACGTCCGCTACGGCACCGAAGGTCTTGCCGGCACCTGGCGCACGCCGTGGGGCAAGGCGTCGTTCGAGGCCCCCGGCTTTTTTGGCGAGTTCTCGCTCCGCAACCTAGCGGCGGCGCTGACGGCCCAATGCGCGGCCGGCGTGGCGCTCGACGACGCCGCCTCGGCCATGCGGCATCTGCCGCCGCCACCCGGCCGGATGCAAGTGGCGCAGGAAGCCGGCAAGCCCCTTACCCTCATCGACTATGCCCACACCCCCGATGCGCTCGAGGCGGCGCTGGCGGCGGTGCGCCAGCACCTTCCGGCCGCATCGAGACGCTGCCTGCTGGTGGTGTTCGGCTGCGGCGGCGACCGGGACCGAGGCAAGCGCGCGGCCATGGCGAAGGCCGCGGAGGCCGGCGCCGACGCCGTCTTTCTCACCTCCGACAACCCCCGCGGCGAAGACCCGGAACGCATCCTCGACGACGCCATGCAGGGATTTCGCGAGCCCGATCGAGTCTGGCGCATGGCGGACCGCGCCCGTGCCATCGAGTCGGCCATCGGCATGGCCCGAACCATCGACATCGTGCTGATCGCCGGGAAGGGTCACGAGACCTACCAAGAGATAGACGGCGTGCGACGACCGTTCTCGGATCTCGACCAAGCCCGCATCGCGCTGTCGCGCGCGGGCACCAGCGGTGGGAGGGCCTGATGCTGCTTGCGTTCACCAACTTCCTGTCCGAGTACGTGAGCCTGTTCTCGGTGTTCCAGTACCTCACCTTTCGAACCATGGTGAGCACGGTGACCGCACTCGGGCTGTCGCTCGTCATCGGTCCGCACATCATCCGCAAGCTGCAGCAGCATCAGGTGGGCCAAGTGGTGCGCGATGACGGCCCCGAGACGCATCTGACCAAGGCCGGCACCCCAACCATGGGTGGCGGCCTGATCCTCGCCGCACTCGTCGCCACTACGCTGCTTTGGTGCGACCTCACCAATCGCTACATCTGGATCGTGCTCGGCGTCACCCTGGCATTCGGTGCCGTGGGCTGGGTTGACGATTACCTGAAAATCTCCCGCGGCCATCCGGGCGGGCTGCCGGCGCGATGGAAGTACCTCTGGCAGTCCGTGTTCGGCTTCATCGCCGCTGTGCTCCTCTTCACCGGCGCGACCACGCCGCAGGAGACCGCACTCATCGTGCCCATCTTCAAGCAGGTGGCGATTCCTCTCGGCCTCGGCTTCGTCCTGGTGGCGTACTTCGTCATCGTCTTCATGAGCAACGCCGTCAACCTCACCGACGGGCTCGACGGACTCGCCATCCTGCCGACGGCCATGGTGGGCGGCGGCTTGGGCCTCATCGCCTATGTCGCCGGCCACGCCGAGTTCGCCGAGTACCTGCAGATCCCCTACATCGCCGGTGCCGGCGAACTGGCCGTGTTCTGTGGCGCGCTGATCGGCGCCGGGCTCGGCTTTCTCTGGTTCAACACCTATCCCGCGCAAGTGTTCATGGGCGATGTGGGGGCGCTGGCCCTCGGCGCCGCGCTCGGCGTCGTCGCCGTCATCGTCCGGCACGAGATCGTGCTGCTGGTCATGGGGGGCCTCTTCGTGCTGGAGGCCGCCTCGGTGATCGTCCAGGTGACCTCGTTCAAGCTCACCGGCAAGCGCGTCTTCCGCATGGCGCCGATCCACCACCATTTCGAACTGCTGGGCTGGCCCGAGCCGCGCGTGATCGTGCGACTGTGGATCGTCACCCTGCTGCTCGTGCTGGTGGGGCTGGCAACGCTCAAGCTGCGCTGAAGTCGTGGCTAACCGCAACGGAACCATAGTTCTTGGCCTCGGCGAGACCGGGCGTTCGTGCGTCGCCTTCCTGCACGGTCGCGAGCCGCTGGCAGCCTTTGACACGCGACCGAGTCCGCCGGGGCTGACGGAGCTCTGGCGCGCGCACCCGGACTTGCGCCTCATCGACGCGGCGAACTGGGACCTCGAAGTCTCGCAAGCAACCCGGGTGTTGGTGAGCCCGAGCATCGATCCCGAACACTGCCTTGTGCAGCGAGCCCGCGCTGGCGGCGCTGCCATCGCGAGCGACATCGAGCTTTTCCTCGCCGCGGCGCGGGCGCCCGTAATCGGCATCACCGGCACCAACGGCAAGAGCACCGTTACGGCTCTGGTCGGAGAGCTCTTGGCGGCAACCGGTCGCAACGTCGGCGTCGGCGGCAACCTCGGCCCCCCGGCGCTCGACCTCCTGCATCCTGACCGCGACGCCTACGTGCTGGAACTGTCGAGCTTCCAGTTGCAGCGCCTGCGGCGACCGGCGCTCGCCGTCGCTTGCGTCCTCAACGTCAGCCCCGACCACCTCGACCGTCACCACAACATCGTCCGCTACGCCGCCTGCAAGCGACGCATCTACGGCGGCTCCAAGGTGGCCGTCTTCAATGCCGACGACACGCGCACGTGGCCACAGACGGGCGGCGGCATCGCCGTAGGCGGCGCCGACTGGCGCATCGACGGCGACACGCTCCGCCTCGGCGGTGAAAGCATGACGACGCAAGAGGTCGCTCTCAAGGGTCGCCACAACCACTTCAACGTGCTCGCGGCGGCTGCCGTCGCTGCGGCAGCGGGGATGCGCGCGACCGACATGAAGCCCATTCTCAGGCGCTTCGCCGGCCTGCCACATCGCTGCACGGAGGTGGCGCGGATGGCCGGCGTGACGTTCGTCGACGACTCCAAGGCCACCAACGTCGGCGCCTGCCGGGCCGCGCTCGAAGGACTCGGCAACGACTCTCGGAACCTCGTCTGGATTGCCGGCGGCGACGCCAAGGGCGCGACCTTCGAGGAACTTGCGGCGCCGGCACGCCGGCACGTCGCGCACGCGCTGCTGATCGGGCGCGACGCCGCACGACTCGCCCAGGATCTTGGCGATGCGGTGCCGGTGACGCGCGTGGGCGACATGCAGACTGCGGTGCGGGAAGCATGGCGACTGGCGCAGCCAATGCGCACCGTGCTGCTCTCGCCGGCCTGCGCGAGCTTCGACATGTACGACAACTACGAGGCGCGCGGCCGGGACTTCGCCGCCGCCGCGATGGCGCTCGGCGCCTCGGCCGCTGACGGCGGCGCCGGCTCCTAGCGGAGGGAGCGAGCGAATGCGAGCAACGAAGGCCAGCAGGCCGCCAAACCGCGCCGTGGCCGTCGGTGCGGCCAACGCCGCAGGCCCCCCGGTGCCGGGTCGAGCGGCCATCTGGATGCTGAGCATCGACACCACGCTGCTCGCCGCATGGCTGGCGCTCGTGGTGGTGGGACTGGTGATGGTGACGTCGGCAGCGTCCATGCTCTCTGGTGGCGTCGATCACTACCTGCTCCGGCATGGCATCTATGCTGTCGGTGCGCTGGTCCTGGGCGGCGCCATCCTGCTGCTGCCGCTCAGGCTGTGGGAACTGGCGCATCGCGTGGTGCTGGTGGCGACGGTGGCGCTTTGCTGTCTCGTGTTCGTGCCGGGATTGGCGGAGGAGATCAATGGCTCGCGACGATGGATCTCGCTCGGCCCCATCGGCCTGCAACCAGGAGAGTTCGCCAAGCTCGGCATCGGCATCTACCTTGCCGGCTATCTGGCGCGAGAGGGCGGGCGCCTGAACGAGGGCTGGCTGGGCCTCGTCAAACCACTGTTCTGGACTGCAATGCTCGTGGGTCTCATCTTCCTGCAACCCGACTACGGCACGGTCGTCATCATCTTGGCGGTGGCGGGAGGGCTCCTGTTCCTGGCCGGCGCACGCCTTTCGACGTTTTTCCTTGGTGCCTTGGCCGTGCTGGCGTTGGTCGCGGCCGCAGCCCTCGTCGAACCGTATCGGATCGCCCGGCTCACCTCGTTTACCGATCCGTGGGCGGTCGCAACGGACGATGGCTATCAGCTCAGCCAAGCCCTGATTGCCTTTGGTCGCGGCGGTCTCACCGGCCAAGGACTCGGCGACGGCGTGCAGAAGCTGCTCTACCTGCCCGAGGCGCACAACGACTTCATCTTCGCCGTGATCGCCGAGGAACTCGGGCTCGTCGGCGGCCTGCTGGTGCTCGCCCTGCTCGGCTTCGTGACCTTGCGCATTTTCCGCATCGCCCGCGACGCCGCGGTGCGGGAGCGCCCGTTTGCCGCCTACATCGCCTATGCGGCGGCGCTTTTCATCGGCCTGCAAAC
Organism: Pseudomonadales bacterium; assembly: GCA_965116935.1. Classification (GTDB taxonomy): domain Bacteria; phylum Pseudomonadota; class Gammaproteobacteria; order Pseudomonadales; family Azotimanducaceae; genus VXYL01. The sequence continues at coordinate 762,647 of OZ220737.1, forward strand.
CGTGGTGAACATCGGCGTCAACACCGGCATGTTGCCGACGAAGGGGCTGACGCTGCCGTTCGTGAGCTACGGCGGCAACAGCCTCTTGGTCTCAAGCGCCTTGGTCGCCTTCGCGCTGCGCGTGCGCATGGAACTCGAGGCACCGCACCGCGAACGCGTCTCTGCAGCAAGCGTGCGGGCGTGACAGACGTGACGGCGGCAACGGCAACCTACTTGCGCGGCGTGCGGCGCATCCACTTCGTCGGCATCGGCGGCGCCGGCATGTCCGGCATCGCCGAGGTGCTGCTCAAGGAAGGTCGTGAGGTGACGGGTTCCGATCTGGTGGCTTCCACCACCACGCGGCATCTGACGTCGCTCGGCGCGGGCATCCGTGTCGGCCACTCGGCCGCCGCCTTCGACGCTGGCGCAACGCCGGATGTCGTCGTGACATCGAGCGCCATCGCCGCCGACAACGCGGAAGTCCAGCGTGCCCGCGAGCGCGGCGTCGCCGTGATCCCGCGGGCGCAGATGCTCGGCGAGCTGATGCGGCACCGAATCGGCATTGCCGTCGCCGGCGCCCACGGCAAGACCACCACCGCGAGCATGATCGCTGCCGTCTTTGCCGAAGCAGGTCTCGACCCTACGTACGTCATCGGCGGCAGGTTGCTCCGCACTGCCACCGACGAGACGGGCGAAGGCAGCGTGGGCGGCGCCGCCCTCGGCGGCGGCGCGCACATGATCGCCGAGGCAGACGAGAGCGATGCCTCGTTCCTGCACCTGTATCCGACGGTGGCGGTGGTCACCAATATCGACCGCGACCATCTCGAGGCCTATGGCCAGGACTTTGCCCACCTTCGTCGTGCCTTCGTCGATTTCCTCCACCGCCTGCCCTTCTATGGTCTCGCCATCGTCGGCGTCGACGAGCTACCGGGCCGCGCCCTCGCGACCGAGGTGGATCGCCCACTCAGCACGTTCGGCTTCGCCCCGGACGCCGATTGGCGCGCCACCGACATGAAGGCCGTGGCGGGCCGCTCGCGGTTTGTGGCAGAGCGCAACCGCCGCCCCGACCTCGAACTGCACCTGCCGACGCCAGGTCGCCACAACGTGCTGAACGCCCTGGCCGCAGTTGCGGTGGCAAGCGAAGAGGGCATCGACGACGACGCCATCGTTCAGGGCCTCGCAAACTTCGGCGGCGTGGCGCGTCGCTTCGAACGCAGCGAGCGGACGATTGCGGGGCATTCGGTGACGCTAGTGGACGACTATGGCCACCACCCCGCCGAAGTAGCGCAGGTGATTGCCACCGCTCGGGCGCTGTGGCCGGCTCGCCGTCTGGTGATGGCGTATCAACCCCACCGCTACACGCGCACGCGGGATCTCTTCGACGATTTCGTCGATGTGCTCGGCCAGACGGACGAACTCGTGCTGCTCGATGTCTATGCCGCCGGCGAACCGGTGTTGCCCGAAGTGGGCGGCCCTTTGCTCGCCCGCGCCGTATGTCGAGGCGGCACGATTGCACCTGCCTTCGCGGACAGCCTCGAACAGGCGGCGCAGTTGCTCCGGGAACGGCTCCAAGACGAGGACGTCTTGCTGGTGCAAGGAGCCGGCGACATCGAACATCTACCGCGAATACTCGAGCGCCTCCATCCACAGGAGGGCTTAAGCGGTGCATGACATTCCGTTCCGAGCCACCCTCAAGCGGCCGCTTCGACTCGGCACCGCGACGCTTCGCGCCGCATTCGCGGCCTTGGTGTTCGCCGCCCTTGGCTGGAGCCTTTACGACCTCGCGACGCAGGAGATCAAGGAGGTGCGCATCCACGGCGCGCTCAGCGAAGCCGAGCGCAACGAAGTGGGCGCGGCGGCATCCGCCGCCATTGTTGCCGGGCGGCGCACCGCCGCCGACATCGTCCGAGCGCTAGAGGACCTCGGCTGGTCCCACAGCGTGCGCGCCTGGCGCCGCTGGCCGGATCGGATGCACGTTGCGGTGACGCGCGAGCCGCTGGCGGCACGCTGGGGTGACGGCGCCTACCTCACCACGAGTGGCGAAGTGGTCCACTTGCCGGAGGACATCGCTGGCGAGGGCATCCCGACGCTGCGCACGCACCAGGCAAGTGGCGTCGAAGCCATGCGCCTGTTTGGTCTCTTGCACGGCGCGGCCGCGGGCGCCGACCTCGCCATCCTGGAACTCGCCGAGAACCCTCTCGGCGAATGGTCGGTGCGGCTCGACAACGAGGTGCGCGTGATGCTCGGCGCCAGCGAACTCAGCAGCAGGTTCGCCCGCTTCCTCACGGTGTGGGCGGGCGAGCTTGCCGCCAGTGACGAGCCTGTCCTCCGCGTCGATGCGCGCTACCCTGCCGGCGTCGCGGTGGCGTGGGCCGCAGGGGACGGGCCTGTCCCGTCCCTTGCCGCATCCGCCGAGGCCGTAAGGGACGAAGGATGCGGTGAAGACCATTGCCCCACCGACCCCGTCGAGAACATCGAAACCGAAGCCTTGGCGTTCGCAGAGCTTGCGCCGATCGCCATACAACGGGCGCCATCAGGGCCGCCGCCAAGGGACGAATGACCATGTCAGGCGAAGAGCAACAGGCGAGGGTCGTAGGCCTCGACATCGGCACCAGCAAGGTGGCGGCGGTAGTGGGGGAAGTGCAGCCGGACGGTCGCCTCGAGGTCATCGGCATCGGCACCCACAGCTCCCACGGCCTCAAGGAAGGCGTTGTGGTGGACATCGAATCCACGGTGCAGTCCATTCAGCGCGCCGTCGAGCAGGCCGAACTCATCGCCGATTGCGCCATCGACTCGGTGTATGCCGGCATCGCCGGCAGTCACATCCGCAGCCTCAACTCCCACGGCATCGTCGCGATTCGGGACCGCGAGGTCACCGCACACGACGTCGACCGGGTGATCGATGCGGCTCGAGCGCTCGCCATTCCCGCCGATCAGAAGGTGCTGCACGTGTTGCCGCAGGAATACGTCATCGACAACCAAGAAGGCGTCAAGCAACCCATCGGCATGTCTGGCGTGCGCCTCGAGGCGCGCGTGCATGTCATCACCTGCGCGCTCAACGCCGCCGAGAACATCGAGAAGTGCATCGTCCGCTGCGGCCTGGAGGTGCGCGACCTGATCCTGGAACAGCTCGCATCGGCGAGTGCCTGCCTCACCGACGACGAGCGCGAACTCGGGGTTTGCCTCATCGACATCGGTGGGGGCACCACTGACGTCGCGGTGTTCTGCCACGGCGCCATTCGCCACACCGCCGTGGTGCCGATCGCCGGCGACCGCATCACCAGAGACATCGCCGTGGTGCTGCGCACACCCAGCAAGGATGCCGAGGAAATCAAGATTCGCTATGCCTGTGCCGTGCCGGCGCTGGTGGCCGGCACCGACGACATCAAGGTGCCGGCCGTCGGCAACCGCGCCGCCCGCGATCTGTCTCGGCAAACGCTGGCCGAAGTGGTGCGCGCACGCTACGAGGAGATTTTCCAGTTCGTGCAGACAGAACTTCGTCGCAGCGGCTTTGAGCCGCTGGTGGCTTCAGGTATCGTATTGACCGGTGGATCGGCAAAGATGGAGGGTGTAGGCGAGCTGGCGGAGGAAGTCTTCAACATGCCGGTGCGCATAGGCGTGCCAAGTGCAGCGCATGGACTGCGCGACCTGTTGGAGAACCCGGTGTATTCGACCGGCGTCGGGCTCATGATGTACGGCAACCATGAAAGAGAGGTGCGAGCGACCTCACGTCGTTTCGCAGGGGAAGGACTTCTGGCTCGAATCAGGCAACGCCTCGGCGACCTCTTCTAAAAAAGAAGGGGCACCACCCAAGAGGCACAGACTCTGCTTGGCAGAGGCGGTTTGACAACGGAGAAGTCCGCATGAAGTTTGAAATGGTGGATGGCCTGAGACAGGGGCCAACGCTCAAAGTGATCGGAGTCGGCGGCGGCGGCGGCAACGCCGTCGAGTACATGGTCGCCAAGGAAATCGAAGGCGTCGAGTTCATCGCCGCAAACACCGACAACCAGGCCCTCGAAAGCCTCACCGCCGTGCCCACGCGGGTGATTTTGGGCAAGGAGGTGACGCGCGGCTATGGTGCGGGGGGCGATCCAGACCTCGGTCGCGCCGCCGCGGAAGAGAACCGCAACGACATCCGCGATGCCATTCAGGGCACTGACATGCTGTTCGTCGCCGCCGGCATGGGCGGCGGCACCGGCACCGGCGCAGCGCCGGTGGTGGCTGAAGTCGCGAGGGAACTCGGTGTGCTCACGGTGGCCGTGGTCACGCGACCCTTTGGCCGCGAACGCCGCACCGAAACCGCCGACGCCGGCATCATTGAGCTGTCGCGCCACGTCGATACGATGATCACCGTCCCCAACGACAAGCTGAGCCAGCTCACCGGCGAGTCCACGGGCTTCATGGACGTGTTCGAAAAGCCCAATCAGGTGCTGCTCGGCGCGGTGCAGGGCATCGCCGATGTCATCACCCGCGTCGGCCGCATCAACGTGGATTTCGCCGACGTGAAGACGGTGATGTCGAAGCGGGGCGCGGCGCTCATGGGCACCGGAAGGGCCAGCGGCGAAGGCCGCGCCGCGGAGGCGGTGGATCAGGCGGTGCGCAGCCCCTTGCTTGAAGATGTGGATCTCAAGGGCGCCAAGGCCGTGCTGGTCAACCTCACCGGCGGGCCTGACCTCCAGTACGACGAGTTCGAAGACGTGCAGGAAGCCGTGACCGGCCACACCGACCCCGACGTGCGCGTGTTCGCCGGCGTCGTCATCGATCCGGACCTCCAAGACGAAATCCGCGTCACGGTGGTTGCCACGGGCATCCCCAACCGCGCCATGCAGCCCGGAATCGTGGTCAACAACGCTCCGGTCACCGCCGCCGTCGAGCCCCACAACTTCGAGCGCCCGGCCTACGAACGCGAACGCCAGAACGAGGCCAAACCACCGTTGGTGGCACAGCGTGAAGGCACCACGGGAGGCGGCGAACGACTCCTCTCCCTGCACGAGTTCTTCACCCGGCAGGCAGACTGAGGACGGCCATCGGCGCGGCCTTGCGAGAGGGCCTCTTGGGGCCTCTCAATCGCCGCGCGAGTCGCGGTCCAGCCGTTCGATGCTTGCGCGCAGCCCCTCGTCGGAGATGTCTTCGGCGAGGCGCCGCAATAGCCCGGAAGGTGGCCGGCGGCGCAGCACCACTTGGGGCAAGCGACGCGGTTCCGGCAACGGCCGGGTGCCGGCGCGCACGCGGATGTCGGTGATCTCGGCGAAGTCCGCGAGCTTTTGCAATCGCACGCGCAGCTTCGGCGTCTCGAATTGCAGGCGGGTGGCGAAGGAGGCGTTGTCGGCGTGCAGCGTGAGGCGATCCCCGGCCAGGTCCGCAACCGTGCAATGGGGCGCAAGCTGAGGCGGCAGCAACGCCCGCACCTGCTGCGTCAGCGAGTCCATCCGCTGCCCCTTGCGCAGGAGTCGAACCAAGGGCTCCGCGCCCGAGCGGTAACCGCGACCGCGATCGCGCAGCAAACCATCGATCCTGCGTCGCGCCAAAGTGGTCTTCGCTCTCATGCATCGGCCTGCCTTGCATTATTCATGAAATCCTCGAACGGCGGCGCAATCACCCTCCGCCCGCGTTGAACGCACCGATGGACTCGGCGCGGGATGGAACAAGCCCTTCCTGCGCACGTATAGCCCCGAACACATGGATATTTGGAAGATTTAACTCGAAGCGAGTGCCTCGGAGGGAAGGCATTCTGCCTTCCCTGCGCGCCAGCGCACCTGCTCCATTGTGGCACTGGAAAAGCGCCTCTCGGCGCTTAGGGAAGGCAGGATGCCTTCCCTCCGAGGCCCTTCGAACCTGCTCCCCGCACGTCAGTGACCCGGCGTGCTCAGCAGGCCGGAAACTACGAACTTACCTTCTACGGCCGAGCCTCTAGCGGGAGTAGAATCCGCCCACGCCGCCGCCCAGGCAACGAGGGGCACAGCAAGGTAGAGGCCGCCATGCTTCAGAAAATCTTCGGCACCAAGAACAGTCGCGAACTGAAGCGCCTCGGCAAGCTGGTGACTCGCATCAACGCCCTCGAGGCGGGCTTGTCCGACCTCTCGGACGAAGCCCTCGCAGCCCGCACCGACGACTTCCGTGCCCGGCACAAGGCCGGCGAGTCTCTGGCGGCGCTGCTGCCTGAAGCTTTCGCCACGGTGCGCGAGTCGGCCCGCCGCAACCGCGAAATGCGCCATTTCGACGTGCAGTTGATCGGCGGCATGGCGCTGCACGAGGGCCGCATCGCCGAGATGCGCACCGGCGAGGGCAAGACCGTGATGGCCACCCTCGCCGCCTACCTGAACGCACTCTCCGGCGGCGCGGTTCACATCGTCACCGTCAACGACTACCTGGCGCGGCGCGACGCTCGCTGGATGGGCCCCATCTACGAGGCGCTCGGCATGACGGTAGGCGTGGTGCAATCCGGCCAGGACCGGGATGCCAAGCGCATCGCCTACGAGGCCGACATCACCTACGGCACCAACAACGAGTTCGGCTTCGACTACCTGCGCGACAACATGGCCTTCACCGCCGCCGACAAGGTGCAGCGCAGCCTTGACTTCGCCATCGTCGACGAAGTGGACTCGATCCTCATCGACGAGGCGCGCACGCCGCTCATCATCTCCGGCCCGGCCGAGGCGAGCACCGACCTCTATCACAAGATCAACCGCCTCGCGCCCCGTCTCACCCAGCAAGAGAAGGTCGAGGCGGCGCTGCCGAGGGTAATCGCCGGCAAGGACGCCGAGCGCGAGGACACCGGCGACTTCTTCGTCGACGAGAAGAACCGCCAGGTGGAACTCACCGAACGCGGCCACGAGTTCGTCGAGCGCGAACTCAAGCGGCTGAAGCTCCTAGGCGAAGGCGACAGCCTCTACGCAGCTTCGAACCTGGGCCTCCTGCACCATGTCCAGGCCGCCCTCAAGGCGCATTTCCTGTTCCGGCGCGACGTGGACTACATGGTGCAGGACGGCGAGATCGTCATCGTCGATGAGCACACCGGCCGCGCCATGCCGGGACGACGCTGGTCGGAAGGCATCCATCAGGCGGTGGAGGCCAAGGAAGGCGTCGCCATCCGCAGCGAAACCCAAACCCTCGCCTCCACCACCTTCCAGAACTACTTTCGCCTCTACGGCAAGCTCTCCGGCATGACCGGCACCGCCGACACCGAGGCGTTCGAGTTCCGCCAGATCTACGGCCTCCAGGTGCTGGTGATTCCCACCCACATGCCGATGGTGCGGGAGGACTTCAACGACCACATCTACCTCACCATCGACGAGAAGTACGACGCCATCGCCCGTGACATCAACGAGGCCACCGAAGCTGGCCGCCCGGTGCTCGTGGGCACGGCATCCATCGAATCCTCCGAGCGCCTGTCGAAGGAACTCGACGGCCGCAAGTTGCGCCACAGCGTGCTGAACGCCAAGCAGCACGAACGCGAGGCAGAAATCATCGCCCAGGCCGGTCGTCCCGGCGTCGTCACCATCGCCACCAACATGGCGGGACGCGGCACCGACATCGTCCTCGGCGGCAACTGGGAAGCCGAGGTGGAGGCACTGGGGGAGGAACCGGACGAGGGCAAGGTGGCCGCGATCAAGGCCGCCTGGCAGGAGCGCCACGATCAAGTCATCGAGGCCGGGGGCCTGCACATCATCGGCACCGAGCGGCACGAGTCCCGGCGCATCGACAACCAGCTTCGCGGCCGTTCCGGCCGCCAAGGCGACCCCGGCTCGTCGCGCTTCTACCTTTCGCTCGAAGACGACCTGATGCGCATCTTCGCCTCCGAACGGATGCGGGGCCTCATGAGCAACCTCGGGCTCGAGAAGGGCGAGGCCATCGAGGCCGGCATGGTCAACCGCTCCATCGAGAAGGCACAACGCCGGGTGGAGGGGCGCAACTTCGACTTGCGCAAGAACCTGCTCGAGTACGACGACGTGGCCAACGACCAGCGCCAGGTCATCTACCAGCAGCGCAACGAACTCATGGCCGCCGACGAAATCGGTGACATGATCGAGGAAATTCGCGGCGAGGTGATCGACGATGTCATCGGCGAGTACATCCCGCCGGAAAGCATCATCGAGCAATGGGACATCGATGGCCTTGAGCAGGCCCTCGCCACCGACTTCAACTCCGCACAGCCGGTGGCGCGTTGGCTCGACGAGGACGAGGACCTCGCCGAGGACAACCTCCGCGATCGGATTGCTGCCAGCGTCACGGCGGAGTACGAAGCCAAGGAAAAGGAGTGGACGGCGCGCGGCATCGACATGCGACAGGTGGAGAAGCAGCTCATGCTGCAAGTGCTCGACCAGCGCTGGAAGGAGCATCTGGCGACGATGGACCACCTGCGCCAAGGTATCCATCTGCGCGCCTACGCCCAAAAGCAGCCGAAGCAGGAATACAAGCGCGAGTCCTTTGAGCTCTTTCAGGAACTGCTCTACAACATCAAGCGCGACGTGACCCGCCTGCTCGCCCGCGTGCAATTGCAGAGCGAGGCGGAAATGCTGGCCGCCGAACGCCGACGCCGGGAGGCCGAAGCCCTGCGCATGAGAGCCATGCTGGCCGGCGGCGAGGAGGGCGGCGAAGCGGCGCAAGGCGAACCCAACGACAGCGGCGCCAGCCAACAAGGCCGACGCGCAGCAGCCAAGGCCAGCACCTTCGTCCGCGGCGACCGCAAAGTGGGTCGCAACGAAGCCTGCCCCTGCGGCTCCGGCAAGAAATACAAGCACTGCTGCGGCAAGGTTGCTTGAAGTCCGCCATGCAACCGGGCCCAGCCCCAGCCCTCAACTGCTGACAGCCGCCGAAAACAGTATCTGCAACGACCATGGCCGTGAACCTCCCTCCGCTGGGCGATTTGCTCCCCATTGACGGCATCGAGCTAGGCACCGCCGCCGCCGGCATTCGCTATCAGGATCGTGACGATCTTGCGGCCATCGTCTTGGACGCCGGCGCCGTGGTCGGGGGCGTATTCACCACCAGCGCCTACCGCGCCGCGCCCGTCCTCGTCGCTTCCGAACGGCTAGGCAAGGCCCGCGCCTTGGTAATCAACAGCGGCAACGCCAACGCCGCCACCGGCGAGCGCGGTCTCGCCGACGCCCGCACGAGCGCAGCGCATCTCGCCGCCAAGCTCGGCGTGGCCGAACACGAAGTGCTGCCGTTCTCCACCGGCGTCATCGGCGAGTTCCTCAACATGGCTGCCATGCGCCACGGCATCGACACAGCACTCGCCGCTCGCTCCGCCAACGGTTGGGAAGCCGCCTCCCGCGCCATCATGACCACCGACACCGCACCCAAGGCCGTGTCCGTCAAAGGCCGCGTGCAGGGCACTCTGGTCTCTGCCACCGGCATGGTCAAAGGCTCCGGCATGATCCGTCCGGACATGGCGACCATGCTCGCCTTCCTAGGCACCGACGCGACGCTCTCCCCATCCGCAGCCACGAGCCTCGCCCGAGACCTCGCCGATCGCAGCTTCAACCGCCTCACCATCGACGGCGACACCTCCACCAACGACTCCTTCGTCGTCATGGCGAGCGGGCGGGTGGAGCCCACCATCGACGCCCCCCAAAGCGACGCCTATGCGGACTTGCGAGAACTGCTCACGCCCTTGGTGGTGGAACTCGCCGAGCGCACCGTCCGCGACGGCGAGGGTGCAACCAAGTTCGTCACCATAGTCGTCGATGGCGGCAGGACCGACGCCGAATGCCTCGAGGTCGCCTACACCATCGCCCACTCCCCCTTGGTGAAGACCGCCATCTTCGCCGGCGACCCCAACTGGGGCCGCTTCTGCATGGCCATCGGTCGCGCCAACATCGAAGGCTTGGACCCAGACCGCGTAAACCTCGACCTCGACGATGTGCCGGTGGCAAGAGACGGACTGGTGGCCGACGACTACGCCGAAGAGCAAGCCGCCGCCGTGATGGCGAAGGACGAGTTCACCGTGCGCGTCCACCTCGGCCGCGGCCAAGCCAGCGAAACCATCTGGACCTCCGACCTCTCCTACGAATACGTCCGCATCAACGCCGAATACCGAAGCTAGGAAGCTACGCCTTAAGAACGCAGTTCGTACGGGGCGGGGAGGCCCATTCCGCGCCAATCTATCGGTGCGTTCAACGCACTCCTCGTAGGGGACGGGCTTGTCCCGTCCCGGCGCGCCCTGACGGGCGCGTTGGCAATTCGCTTGCGCGAACTGCTGCGCTTCGACGAACTCCTCGTGTCGAATTCAAGACGGGCGGGGACAAGCCCCATATGCGCTAACTTGTTTGGATCGATGGTTCCGGGAAGCGTTCGTCGATCTGCGGGGTCCGCTGGCGAGGCGGGTCGGCCAATCCCCTTGAGATGCGGTCCCAGTCGTCGATGGCCTGCTGCAGGGGGAGGTGCGGCTCGATGGCGCGGGCGATCTGGCCGTACATGAAGCGGAAGTCACGCCAGGGACTGCGACGGCGGGCTCTCCACGGTGCCTCCCCAGGGGGAAACGGAGCCGGCGTGGCGAACGAGCTTCTCCACCAACAGCGCCACGAGCAGCTTGCCGTGGAGCCAGGCGCGGGCGCTGTCGTCCTCGTGCTTGGGCAGGTGGCCGAGCTGCGCCAGCGACTTGAAGCGCCTGAAGACCAGTTCGACCTGCCAGCGGACGCGGTACCAGTCCAGCACGCTGCGGGCGTCGAAGGTCCCTTCGGGGAAGGTGGTGAACAGGATCACGTGGCGGGCGAACTCGAGGCTGGACGGCCGCACCTGCCGGCCCTGGCGCGCTGCGTGTTCCTTCGCCTTGCGCTGCGCGATGGCGGCGGCCTCCTCGGTCTTGCGGATCGCGCACACGCGACCCGGCACCGCGACGCCCCGACCGACCGCCACCGCCGGCCATGCCCGCGGGACGCACGCCTCGTCCAGCCCGGCGACCCGCTGCAGCAGGTCCAGCGCCTCCCCGTCCGGTGTCCGCAGCGGCAGCGAGCCGGTGTTCACGCGCACCGTGGCGTGGCCGCCCGACGACGCCACGTGGCCGAGACCCGCCGCCGTCGAGTAGCCCCGGTCCGCCAGCACCAGGTCGCCCCGGGCGATCGGAAAGTGCGCCAGCGTCTCGGCCACGCCCGAACCCTCGGTCGGCGTCAGCTTGTAGAAGTCGCAAGCCAGCGACGGAAGCCGCACGCTGTAGTGCAGGCGCCACAGCGAGCCCGTCCGCCCCGGCTCCTTCACCGTCGTCGCGTCGAACGCCCGGAACGGCAGCTCGCCAGACGCCGACACTCCGCCCTGCTCCCGGAACATCGCCGCGCACAGCTCCCGCAGCCACTCCGACGACTTCCGCAGCCGCTTCAGCAGCGCCACGTCCGAGAGCTCCGCAAGGTTCGCCTGCCGCGCCCGCACCACCGTCTCCCGCAGCGAATGACCCCGCGCCAGATGCAGCAGAAGCACCCGCAGCAGCGCCTCCGGAGACTTCGCCTTGCGCAGTCCCTTCAGCGCCCCCGTCTCCTGCGCCAGTTCCTCCCAGCCTTCCGGAAGGAACGACACCACCACCTTCCAGTCCTCGTCCACTCCGCACAAGCCCCCAGCCGAACCGACACCCCCACCTTACGGACAGCCGATGCGCAAAACAAGTTAGCGCATATGGGGACAAGCCCCGCCCCTACGCGTCCCGCGCCGAATCCATCGGGGCGCTCAAGACGGGCAGGGCTTAGCCCCGCCCTACGGGGCAGTTGCTTTGGAGTTGGGTTCTTGGCGGCTAGCGCGTCGGCGGCGACCGATGGTGTGGTACGGTTTTCGCTTCATTCACGAGTGGAGCGGGCGCAATGCGAATTGGAGTGATGGTGGGTGCCGACGGGTTCGGCGCGTCGATCGACGGAATCGTCGAGAGTGCCCGCGAGGTGGAGGCGGCTGGCCTGCACACGTTGTGGATGGCCAACATCTTCTCCTTTGATGCCATCTCCACCCTTTCCATCGTCGGCCGCGAAGTGCCGCGCATCGGTCTCGGCACCGCCGTCACGCCAACCTATCCGCGCCACCCGACGGCGCTCGCGCAACAGGCGCTCACCGCCTCCGCAGCCACCGGCAATCGCTTCACGCTCGGCATTGGCCTCTCCCACAAGATCGTGATCGAGAACATGCTCGGGCTCTCCTACGACCGCCCCGCCGCCCACATGCGGGAATACCTCGAAGTGCTGATGCCGCTCCTGCGGGGCGAAACCGTCAACCACCAGGGCGAGCAGTATCGCGTTGCGCTGGGCCTGACAGTTCCCGGCGCCGAACCCACGCCGACGGTGGTGGCGGCCTTGGGGCCCCTCATGCTGCGCGTCGCTGGCCAACTTGCCGACGGCACCAACACCTGGATGGTGGGGCCGAAGACGATGGAGCAACACATCGTCGCCAATATCAGCAAGGCGGCGGAGGATGCAGGCCGACCGGCACCAACTGTGGTCGCCGGCGTCCCGATCATCCTCACCAAGAAGCCAGACGAGGCACGCCAACGCATCGCCGAAGGGCTGACGATGTACGGCCAGCTCCCGTCCTACCGCTCCATGCTGGACCGCGAAGGTGCAGAGGGCCCGGCCGACATCGCCATCGTCGGCGACGAAAACGCCCTGCGCGGCGAAATCGACCGCTACCGCAACGCCGGCGTCACCGACCTAAACGCCGCCATCATGAATGTGGAAGACGGCGCCCGCGCCCGCACGTTGGAGTTCCTGTCGAGCCTCGTGTAACGGAACGCAAGCCCGCCGGCGGGCCTCTGAGGGAAGGCAGAATGCCATCCCTCCAAAGGCCCGCCTTGTTCACGCGCTAGCAGTCTGTCGGACTTGGCGGCGGCCAACTGGTCTGCCGGACAGGGCGACGCATGCGTCGCCCCTACAGGAAAGGTGTCGGTCAAGCCGCGGGCCGTAGGGGCGACGCAAGCGTCGCCCTTCTCGGTTGGCCATCCTCAGGCGCTACCTAAGCTACGCTCCCCTTGCCGTCTGCAACCGTCGGTGGTTCGGAGTATGTTTCGAGACGAACGCAGCTTGCGGGTAGGAGATGGGCAATGGCGCCGAAAGGATTCCGGTCGGATGGACGTTGTTGCGGGCCGAGGCATCGCGCGGAGGGCCCGCGCGCTCCGTCCGCGATGATGACGAAGGTAGCCGCGGCGTTCATTGCGACGCTTGCCTTCACGGCCGTTGCGGAGGAGATCGGCACGGTCGATACCGCATTCCAGCTGCTCGGGCCCGACCACAAGGTGGCCGTCGATGCCTTCGATGACGAGCAAGTGCAGGGCGTCGCCTGCCACGTCAGCCGCGCCGTGGCTGGGGGCCTCACCAGCGTGGTGGGACTCGCCGAGGACACCTCCGACGCCTCCATCGCCTGCCGCCAGGTGGGCCCCATCCGCATCAACGGCAAGCTAGACGCCGGCGATCCCGTCTTCAGCGAGCGCCGCTCGGCGCTGTTCAAGCGCCTCAGCGTGGTCCGCTTCTGCGACGAGACCCGCAACACCCTCGTCTATCTCGTGTACAGCGAGAAGCTGGTGGACGGCTCCCCCAAGAACGCCATCTCCACCGTTCCGATCATGCCTTGGCCCGGCGACGACACCCCCGTCGCTCGCTGCGACGACGGGCAGTAGCTGCGAGACGGTCTAGGGAAGTCCGCAGGGCCTTCCCGACGCGCCGCCGGAACATCGCGTAATCTCTGCACGTGCGATTGGGCGCCACACAAATGGAGTGATGCGAATGAGCCACGATCTTGTGATTCGGGACGGTCTGGTGGTCGATGGCTCGGGCGGCGAGCCGTTCGCCGCCGACGTGGCGGTGGATGGGGACACCATCACGGCCATCGGTCGGGTGCAGGAGCGCGGGCGCGAGGAGATTCGCGCCGATGGCCTTGCGGTGACGCCGGGCTTCATCGACCTGCACACGCACCTCGACGCCCAGATCGGCTGGGACCCAATGCTGACGCCGGTCTCTTGGCATGGCGTCACGACGGCACTGCTCGGCAACTGCGGGGTCACCTTCGCACCCTGCAAGCCACAAGACCGGCAGTTCCTCGCCGAGATGATGGAGACGGTCGAGGACATCCCCCGCGAGGCCATTCTCTCGGGCCTGCCGTGGAACTGGGAAAGCTACGGCGAATACCTCGACGCCCTGGAAGGCATGAGCCCGGCCATCAACGTCACCGGCATGGTTGGCCACGGCGCGGTGCGCTTCTATGTGATGGGGGAGCGGGGCATCGACGAGAACCCGACGCCGGAGGAAACCGCACGCATCGCCGAAGTGGCCGGACAGTCCGTGCGCGACGGCGCCATCGGCTTCTCCACCAACCGGCTCCCGGCCCATCGGCTGCCCGACGGCCGCTCCATCCCCGGCACGTTTGCGGAAGCGGAAGAGCTCGAAGCCATCGCAGCGCAAGTGGGCGCGCACAACGGCCTGATGCAGAACGTGCCGTGGTACGACAAGAACGCCATCGGTCGCGACCTCGAGTTCCTTGGCCGCCAGGCCCGCGCCGGCAACGGCCGCGTGCTTTTCAGCGTGGTGGAAACCGAGAGCTTCCGCTTCGAAGACCCGCACCAGATCGTCGAAGACCTGCGCGCCGAGGGGCTTGAGATCTACGGCGTCACGGTGCCGCGCCCTGGCGGCTTCGTCTCTGCGCTCAAGACCAACATCTTCTTCCCCGCCTGGGCGAAGCTGCGCGAACTCGACGTGGATCGCCGCCTGGACGCCATTCGCGATCCGGCATTCCGTGCCGAACTCGTTGCCGCGGCGAAGGCGGACCCCGCGAGCGATGCCTTCGCGGCGGGCCTGCGCTGGGTCGGCGACGGCGACCGTCCCATCTACACCAAGCCGGCCGAAGACAACCTCGCGGCTCTGGCAGCCGCAGCCGGCGAGCACCCGGCCGAAACCTGGCTCCGGCTGGTGCTCGAAAGCAACGGCAGCGCCGTCTTCCACCGCCCCTTCTTCAACATGAACTTCGACGCGGTGGAAGCGCTGATGGAGCGCGATTGGGTGGTGCCGGGCCTAGGCGACGCTGGCGCCCACGTCTCCCAGATCATGGATTCCGGCTGGGCCTCGTTCCTCCTCAGCCACTGGGTGCGCGACCAAGGCAAGCTCTCCCTGGCGGAAGCGGTTCGCCGCATGACCAGCTCCGCCGCCCGCGTGCTGGACCTCAAAGACCGCGGCACCTTGGCCCCAGGGATGAAGGCCGACATCAACGTGCTCGACCCAGAGCGGGTGGAAGAACGCCGCCCCGAAGTCGTGCGCGACTTCCCGCATGGCAAGAGCCGCCTGATCCAACGCGCAGCCGGCTACAAGGCCACCGTCGTCAACGGCCAGGTGATCCTCCGCGACGACGAACACACGGGCCAACGTCCCGGGAGGGTGATCCGCAGCAGCGGCTAGCGTTTGAGCCAGACGTGCTTCGGGAGGGAAGGCATTCTGCCTTCCCTAGTGCGCCGTCAGGCGCACGGGCCGAAGGCCGACATAGGAAAGGCGCCTGTTGGCGCCAGGGAAGGCAGAATGCCTTCCCTCCGAGGCCCGCTCCATCCCCAAGTCCGACTTACCCGCTAGTTGGCGCGATGGGCTCGGTCGAGGACTCCTAAGCTAGCTCTGCCAAGAACACCGGGATCTTGCGACTGGTCTTGTTCTGGTAGTCCTCGTAGGGGGGATAGGCAGCGACGGCCAAGGCCCAGAGCCGCGCCCGTTCGGCATCGTCCGTGACTTCGCGCACGCGCATCTCGAACACGTCCGCACGGTCACGAATCTGCACCGATGCGTTGGCGCGCAGGTTGTAAACCCACACGGGGTTCTTCGGCGCACCGCCTTGCGACCCAACCAAGACGTAGCTGCCGCTGTCCTCGACTCGCATCAGCGGGGTCTTGCGGACGGCGCCGGTCTTGTTGCCGGTGTGGGTGACGATGATGCAGGGCAGCCCCGTCTGCATGAGCTCCACGCCCTCGGCACCGTTGCTGCCTTCGTATAGCTCCACCTGATCGCGCACCCACTTGATGGGCGTAGGGATGTACTCGGCCATGGCCCCTCCTGCTGGCAAAGGAGAAAGCGTATCAGAGCCAGGCGCCAAGACCGGTGGCTATACTCGTTCTCCCCCCAAGCCGTGGCCACATCGTCATGAGCGAGACACCGAGCCGCCCGCAGAACGGCGTTCCGGACATCCCAGCCGAATTCTTGCCGCAGAATGTCGCAGCGCTGTCGGATGAGGCATCCCAACTCCAGGATGCACGCTGGTTCCGTTCCGGCGAACCGTTCCGCTCTATGCATCGCAACAACCCGTGGCTGAAGCCGCCGGTTGGTGGAAACGGTCTTCGCGCCAAGAGACCCGACGGCTCCCTGACTAAGCGCTTCCATTGCCCACTCTTCGAGGCTGGCCGCAGTGCCGAGGGCGGGGGGCTGAACGGAACGCCGTACTACGACACCACCGTTCCCCGTAAGCACGACTACTGGAAGCGCTTCGAAGACCTGCCGCGAGAGACCAAGGACATCCACAAGGCGCGCCACGACCTCGACAAATTTGGTTTCTGCCTGATCGAAGACGCCATGAGCGAGTTTCAGTGCGCCCACATGCTGGAGCGCCTGAAGCGCCAGGCGGAAGCGGAGCGGGAGTGCGGCCTCGCCGACATGACGCCGCACTTCCACATCATGTGGACGCTGGTGAACAAGGGCGAGTGCTTCGCCAAATGCATCGAGTTTGACCCGGAATGGGTGCAGGGCGGGCCGATGATCGAGCAGCTCAACGAGGAGCTCCTTGGCCCCGGCCACTACGCCTACTCGTTCGCCTCCAACATCGCCCGCCCGGGCAGCTATCCGCAGAATCTGCATCAAGACTCGGGCGCCATCCACCCGATCCAGACACCCCACGCGCCGATCCTCGTCAACACCGTGTACATCATGCAGGACGTGAACGAGGTGAACGGCGGCACGCTGGTGATTCCGACCAGCCACCGCCTGGTTTCCCAAGTGCCCGCCGGCGGCGAAGTGGGGCCCCTGCCGCCAGCGGTGAACGTGGAAGCCAAGGGCGGAACGGTGATGCTCATGGACGGCCGCCTGCTGCACGGCACGGGCGTCAACCACACCGACGAGTGGCGCTACATCATGACCAACTCGAATGTGAAGCCGTGGCTGCGCCAGCAGGAAAACTGGCAACTCTCGGTCGATCCGGAGGTGCTGGAGAACGCTTCCGACAAGCTTCTCGCGCGCATGGGCTACCACTCCTCGGGCCTGCTCGAAATCGCCTCCTACTCAGGCCCCAAGACCACCGTCGGCATGCGTCTGGCGATGGAGAAAGGCGAATACCGCCGCATCCGCGCCATGGACTCACCGGTGCCAACGGAACTGCGCGACCAGCTAACGATCTATCGCATGAAGCAACGCATCGAGGCCGCTCGCACTCCTTCGTAGCTTCCAACCCGCCGAGGACGCCGAAGTCACTGACGTGCGAGGAGCAGGCTTGAAGGGCCTGGAGGGAAGGCATCCTGCCTTCCCTAAGCGCCGATAGGCGCTTTTCCACCTGCCACGAAGCAGGTGCGCTGGCGCGCAGGGAAGGCAGAATGCCTTCCCTCCGAGGCCCCGCTTCGAGTCAAATCACCCACACACATCAACGCGTTACGCGTTTGTTCCATGTGAGCGAAGGCAGCACCGCGGCGCCTATCCCGTATCGCCAGCAGGTGCCTATTCGATCGCCGTGAGCTCCGACACCACCCGAGCGCCCATTGCCGGCTGCGTCAGGTCGGTCTTCACCGTCCGGTGCGGCTTGGCGCGGGTCACCCATAGGTTGCCGGTAGAGCCGTCGTCGCCTCGGAACTCGACGACAAACGCGTCGAACGTGCCGGCGGGAGTCTCGACCGTTTCCTCCGCCGTCACCGTTGCATGCACGACTTGCACGGTGGCCATCGCCGGCTGGAACGAACGCAGATGGGTCTCGAAACCCACCGCGAGGGGCATGGCGGCAAGGGCGGATTCGATGTGGCCGGCGGTGGGCCCGTCGAGCTTGATGTCGATGGGCTGCACGCTGCCGGACATGCTCATCTCGCCGGTGATGGCCTCGTCGGTGTAGTCGAGGGTGATGCGCGCAGGGCCCTGTTCGAGCATGCGATGGACGGGACGCAAGTCGCCAGCACCCAACATGACGGTGTCGACGGCCTGCCCCATGGGTGACTCAATGGTGGTCGCAACTTGCCAGACATCCTCGCCTTCGTGCGTGGCGCGGGTGCGCGCGACCGTGCTGGACATGGCGAGGGACTGCCCGCCCGCCTGCATCTGCAACTCGTAAGTCAACGTCTCGGGTTCAAACGAACTGGCGTCGAGTGCAACCTCTGGCAGGTCGCCGGCCGACATTGTTTCAGGCATCTCCACATCGTTGATGTTGACGTTCAGCGCCGCAAGCCGCGCCGCCACATCGGGCGCCATGTCCTCCTGTGCCCGACCGCCGAGATGCCCGGCGAGGAAACTCTCGATCCGCGCGAACATGGCGAGTCGGTTTTCCCGACCGGCGAAGCCATGCCCTTCGTCCGGCGCCAGCATGTACTCCACCGGGCGTTCGAGCTCGCGCAGCCGCACCACGATCTGCTCGGACTCCGCCTTCTTCACGCGCGGGTCGTTTGCGCCCTGGATGATGAGGAGCGGTGCCTCGATACTCTCGGCATGGAAGAAAGGCGATTGCGATTCCAGCCGGGCGCGGTCTTCGGGGTCGTCGGGATCGCCCACGCGGCGCATGAACATCTGCTTGATGGGGCCCCAGTAGGGCGGGATCGAATTCATCAGCGTGATGATGTTGGAGGGGCCGACGATGGAAACCCCGGCGGTGTAAAGCTCTGGCGTGAAGGTGACGCCGGCGAGGGTCGCGTAGCCACCGTAGGAGCCGCCCATGATGCCGATTCGCTCGGGGTCGGCGATGCCTTGATCGATGAGGTGTTGCACGCCATCGGTGATGTCGTGCTGCATGATGCCGGTGCCCCACTCGCCGTTGCCTTCGTTGAGAAAGGCCTTGCCGTAGCCGGTGGAGCCGCGGAAGTTCGGCATCATCACCGCATAGCCCCGGTTGGCGAGAAACTGCGCGATGGAGTTGTAGCCCCACGTGTCGCGTCCCCACGGGCCACCATGGGGGACGATCACCGTGCGCAGCTTCTCGGCCGGGATGCCTTTGGGCGTTACGAGATAGCCCGGAATCTCGCGCCCGTCCCGGGCCTCGTAGCGAATGGGCTGCATGTTGGCGAGTTGATCGCTCGGCAGGTCAGGGCGAGAGTCGTAGAGCTTCTCCAGTGTCTTCTCGGCGCGGTTGAACAGATACACCGCGCCCGGATTGACGTCGCTGGCGACGGCGACGATGGACAGCGACTCGTCCTCGGTGGAAGACGGATAGCCGAACTCGCCGTCCGGCAGGCGTTCCTTGAGCCAGGCGATTTCGTCCGCAAGCTCCTTTGTGCGCGGGTAGATGCGCAGCCGGTCGCCGACGTACACCGTGGCGATGAGTTCCTCCGTGACATCGGAGAACGATGCACCGCCGAGGTCCACCTCGCCTTCAGGGTCCGCGTCGACGAACTCCACATCGCCCGTCGCCACATCCACGAGCAGCAGGCGAATCAGGTCCTCGCCCTTGTTGCTCGACACGTAAACCCGCTTGCCGTCCTTGTGGAAGCGGTTGGCGGCGCACGTCTCTTTCCAGTCGCAGTCGTAGAGCACCCGCCCGAGCGCACCATCCTCGACGACGATGATGTCCGTGCCACCGTCCGGTCGCTCGCGCATGGCGAGGCGCACATCGCCAGCCAAGTCCGTGATCCACGCACCGACGTTGACGTCGTTCTCGATCAGCAGCTCGCGCTCTCCGGTGTCGATGTCGAGCCGATAGACATCGTGCAGCGAAGCATCGCGGTCGTTCAGGCCGACGATGATCTGCCCCGGCGTCCCCTCCGGCACCGAATAGATGAAGGCGCGGATGCCTTCGATGGGGGTGAGGTCACGCGCCGGCGGAACCCCCGACTCCGCATCGGCCTCAGCACCCGGATCGACGGCATAGACGTGGTAGTCCTCCGTGCCCCCTTCGTCCTGCACGAACAGCACATAGCGACTGTCCTCGGTCCAAAAATGCCCACCCAGGGGCCGCTTGGTGTCGGCAGTTAGCGGACGAGCGGCCTCGAAAGCCTCGTCAATCCCCTTCACCCAGACGTTCATAACCCCCCGATAGGGCTTACGGAACGAAACCCACTGACCGTCCGGCGAAAGCTGCGCCCCGGAAATCTCGGGATCGCCAAAAAAGACGTTGCGATCAATGAGCGGCGGCAGATTGGCGAAAGGGTCACCGCCGGCATCTTCGGCAAGCGCCTGCCCGCCGCAAGCAAGGGCGGACATGTAAAGCAGGCCACAGGCAATCCGGCCCTTCACGCGCTTTTGATCCGCTGGGTGACCGAGCATGTTTGCTCCAGTTCGTCGCTCTAGGGTGTACGAATCGTAACCCAGCGCATGGAGGGTTGTGTTGGGTCGGTCTGGGCGCACCCGGGGATCATTCGCCCATCGGAGCATTGGCGGTAAGGTCCCTCACATGGATCCAGCGCTGGATCCAACGGGATTAGCTTCTGCAGGTTCGACCAAGTGTGGGGCAGCGGACGTCCTTTCGAAGCTGAACCCGACCTCGTCCCAAAACGACATAACGGCGTCCGCCACCAAACCGGGAGCCTCCAGCATGGCGCCGGCGCCATGGCCTCGCAGCGCGCGCCAGGTCACGCCTTGAGCGTCAGCGTATTGGGTGGCGACTTCCCCCAGATGCCCACGTTCCTTGCCCTCGGGCCCTGTCGGCCAGATCGCCAGCATGGGCTTCTGGACACGGGCCACGAGGGGTCGCACGTCCGCCCTCGGACCATGCGTGCGGAAAAACTCATAGCTCACCGTCACGGCGTCCGAGCGGCGGTAGCTCCGTCTGAATTCTGCCAGTACATCCTTGTCGGAGAAGTCGTTCGCCAAGAATGATGCACCGGATGTCAGAGACCACCAGCCGGGTGGTGCGACCCGTGCTTGTGAGGCGAAAAGCGCCGGCGAACCATAGCCAAGCCGGAGCGCTTTGAATGCGGCATTCTGCAAGGGCCAAGGGTGTGGAACGAGGTCGAAGAGCACCACGTTGTGGACGTCGGGCGCGCCTTGTGCGGCCACTTCAAGGGCAACATGCGCGCCAAACGTGTCGCCTATCAACGACACGGGCCCACTGTCCTCAACGATGGAAGCTACCAGTTCCGTCGCGTGCGAGAGCACTGCCCCGCGCCACGTACACGGTTGAACCCCATCGCTGCCGGGAAGGGTCACCAACTTAGCCCTCCCGCCCCTTTCGCCAAGTAACTCAGCAACGCCGCGCCACGTTTTACCGTTCCGGCCAAGATCAGCGATGAAAACCGTGCGCAGCTCCCCACGACCTACGTCGCGCATTGACAGTTGGCAGTTCTCGTCCGGCCAGGCAGCACCGACGAAAGGTAGCCAGCGACGGATCCGCCTGCCGGTAACCGTCATTTCCTCGACGGCATCCGTTCCGTCATTGACCACGGGCGCCGCCGGAGCTTGGTTCTGTACGTCCACATCACCACGACTTGACGCGTCAGCGACTGGCGACTCCACGGAGCCATTGTTGGGAATCGGCACGGCGGGAACCGGTGATGCGGCCGGTGACTCCACAGGGCTTTCGGTGGAAACCGACTGCTCGGGCACCGACGCCGAAGGTGTGGTCGTGCAGCCGGTAGCGCAAGCTACAAGGGCGAGAACGGCAGCCGCCGCTAGTTTCACAGCCGGTCGGTCGTCGTTGTTGGAGAGCATCATCGTTCTAAAAGGAATTACCCTTACGGGCACCCGCTTCTACGTGCCACGTCGAATGCTACTACCCGGCGCGGCGTTTTCGCCAAGGCCGTCCGGCAGACGTTCCTTGAGCTAGGCGATTTTCGTCCGCAAGCTCGCTTGTGCGCGGGTAGATGCGCAGGCGGTCGCCGACGTACACCGTGGCGAAGAGTCTTCCGTTTGCATCGGCGAACGATGCAACACCGAGATCCACCTCGCCTCCAGGGTCCGCGTCGACGAACTCCACATCGCCCGTGGCCACATCCACCAGCAGCAGGCGAATCAGGTCCTCGCCCTTGTTGCTCGACACATAAACCCTTGCCGTCCTTGCGGAAGCGGCTGGCAGCGTTATGGTTCGAGACGAGGCGAGAACTGGGCTGCGAGCGGTTCGCGCAACGCGGGCGAGTCTTCGTGCCACACGGCACGAGTGGTCGTGCTCGCCATCTTTGGGGCGGCGAACACATAGCGAAGGTCATACTCGCGGTACAGCATTTCGAAGAACCCTTCGAGCCGGAGGGCGCTGCCGGCCCTCGGCCACTCGCTGAAAATGCGTGCGCCATCTCCGGCAGAAGGGTCCACTAGCGCCAGCGCCACCGACTCGTAGCGCGTGACGTCATCCCGGACACCGTGCCGGCCCGTCAACTGCGCCATCACATCGTGGTAGCGAACGAGCGCGTCCACCGGCTGGCCAGCGCGCAGTGCAACGTCGTTCGCTTGGACATTTCCGTCCGGGTCTGCCCGCAAGAAATGGGCAGTGTCGCCAGGTCGTTGCCCGGCGCGATTCGCGCGAAGCACATGGAGGAAGCCATACACGAGGTTGGGGTAGGCGATGTGCAGGTTGGTGCAGTCGCCGACGGCCTCCTCCATGCGGTTCGTGAGGTTGCGAAAGGCGTTCAACGTGCCCTTGATGGAAACGGCGACGCAAGGCCCGACCGCGGCGTTGGAGACCACCACGTCGATGTCCTTGGCCTTCAGGCCGCCGAGCACCGTCTGTTCGCCCTGCCCGCTAGCCTCGGGCACGTACTCCAATCGGTAGATGCCGCGACGCGACTTGTGGGCTTCAAACGGTGGTCGCGGGACGATGTGCTGCGGAAGGAAGCCTCCCTCCAGCACGAGCCTACAAGCCACGTACCAATGTAGGGGCCGGATGTGTCCCTGGCTTTGCGGACTTTGCTGAACGGACGCAAAGTCGTCCAAGGCATCTTCGAGACTCACCCACCGGCAGCGGTTGTCGTCAGGCACGGTGGCGCCACCGTCGCATT
Source organism: Pseudomonadales bacterium (assembly GCA_965116935.1). Lineage (GTDB taxonomy): Bacteria > Pseudomonadota > Gammaproteobacteria > Pseudomonadales > Azotimanducaceae > VXYL01. Next base: position 785,664 of record OZ220737.1, read on the forward strand.
GTTTCGATGCCTTCGCGCCAATGTTCGTCGTTGCCGGCATCCTCGTCAGTTGTGAGCAGCACACGCGCGGCTTCGCCCGGTTCTAGCTTCAGCAGCCCGCCGCCCAGGGGATGGCCCTCGAGTTCGCAGCTCAGACGGGTCAGCGGCTTGGCCCATGCCTCCTGCACGTCGTCGACGGCGACGCCGGCGTTCAAGCGCATGGCATGCACGGCGTTTGAGCAAACGCAGCCCGCATCGTTGCGCGCCAACGCGGGGCTGTCGGTGCTCATGTAGGCGAGGAACATGTCGGGCGCGATGACGTTGGGGACTGCATACCACGGTTTACGGACGCGGCATTTGTAGCGGCCTTGCGCAATTGTCGCGGCGTCCGACGCCAGATAGTCGCCAAGCGAGCAGGAGATGGTTGAACTCGGGTCAACTTGCACCAAGAATGTGGCGCGGTCTTCCAAACGCCAGCGATCCACCGTGGACGCGTCGATCACGCCAGCTTGCAGTTGGCGACCGCTGGTGACGCTCGCTCGGAGGTATTCGCTGATGCCCAATCGCGCCGCATCTGAAGGCCGCAGATGGAAAAAGCCGTTGTCGCCGGAGACATAGCCGATGCCCAGCCGAGCAATCCGCCCAAGGCGCCCTACGTCAGCCCTTTGCGCGACCTGTCGGTAGGCCCGTCGCGTGTCTTTCGCAAGCAACGCCGGCCGCAACCGATAGCCCCATTGCTGCCACTCTTCCAACGTCACTTTTGTCCCCAACGGTGGCCGGGGATGCGTCGTGAAGTCCTCCCACGCCGCAAAGTGAAACGCATGCGTGCTACCACCGTAGCCATCGGCGTACAACAGCCAGGTGTCCTCCGAAAGTCCCACAAAGACCTTGCGACGAATCGCCACGACGGTCACGTTCGCAAAGTGCTCGGCGAGCCAATGCAGCACGGGCGCGGCATACGGCGCGTGGCCGATCTCCGCCGGCACCACGAAAGCCATCCGCCCGCCGGGGCGCAATAGGGAGGCTGTCACAAGCAACCACGGCGCCCAGGAGGAACACAGGCCTGACAGTCGGACACCCAAGGCGCCACACAGGTCCCGCGCGAGCGCCCGCGTCTCGCCGCGGAAGCGTTGATAGCGGATGAAGGGAGGATTGCCAGCGGCGCAGTCGAACCGTTGTGGCCGGGAAGCGGCCCAAGCGAAGAAATCCGAACAAACCACATGTGCGTCTGGTGCTCGCCGGCGTGCCGCTGCTGCTGCCTCCGCGCAGCGCTCGACCCCGACGCTCGCCGAATGGTTCGCCAGCACGCTGCCATCGCCACAAGCGGGGTCGAGCAGGCGATCCTCCGCCCTGCGCAACGCCCACCGCACCAGCGTTGCAGCGACCGGCGCAGGGGTGTAGTACGCACCGTTTTCCTTTTGCGTCATGGGCTCGGAACTTCGCATACAGGGGCATCGGGCCACGCTCACACAGCATAAACCACGGGACCGGGCACTGCGCCATTCGGCGTCTGGCGAGTTCATGTGGGGCACTGCCCATGTAGCCGCGGAACGCTTGTCGCATTCCGTTGCAAGCGCGGTGTCACAAGAGAGCGTCGGGACAAGGGCAAAACCAAGACAAATCCAGCGAAGCTCATCCCGGATCAGGTCGACGTGTTGCGACTGGTGCTTGCTGCCCTATTCATTTGCGGCAATGGTGCTCGATTTGCGCGGCCGTGTGCCGGGCAATGACGTCCGTGCCTCGCTCCAAATCCGGTAGGCTCGTTGGGTCAGTGCAGGAGCAATCGATGGGTCCCATCAACGCCGATTTGAAGCTGTCGAATCCGGCTCGGGACGTCCGGCCGCTTCATGTCCGGTCGTTGGTGGACACCGATGTCATGAACCTCTGCATTCCGGAGCATGTGGCGGTGCAGCTTGGCCTCGTGGAGTTGTTCAAGCGGGAAGTGACGGTTGCGGACGGCAGCACACGGCTAGTCCCCTACGTCGGCCCAGTCGCCATCGAGTTCGAAAACCGAGGCTGCGTGACCGGCGCATTGGTCCTTGGTGATGAGGTGCTGCTCGGTGTCGTGCCGATGGAGGACATGGATGTGCTTGTGTCGCCGGCGACGCAGACGCTGATCGTGAACCCCGACAATCCCAACATTGCTAGGGCGATTGTGAAGGTGGCGCGACAGCGTTGACGCGGGACCTCCGTAGGACGTTGCCGGTACGCGCCTTGCCGTTGAGCGCGCGTGCAGCCAGCGCTTCAACGATGTCTGAAAGGCAAGTGCCCCGTAGGGGCGGGGCTTGTCCGCGCCCGTGTTGAACGCACCGATAGATTCGGCGCGGGACGGGACAAGCCCGTTCTCTACGATAGGTCGCGCTAGCAGGTAAGTTGGACTTGTGATGGGGCCTTTGGAGGGAAGGCATCCTGCCCTCCCTAACGCCGACAGGCGCTTTCTTTTTCAAATCGCGGTCAGCGCGCCAGAGGGTCGCAGGGAAGGCAGAATGCCTTCCCTCCAAAGGCCCGCCTTGTTCGCGCGCTAGTCGCTTTCCATCGAGTCCTTGAGGGCGGCGGCTGTGTCGGTGGGTCCGGGGTTATCGGGTGTGTGTTGGCGGCGGCGTCGGGTTCGAGGTGGTGGGTCCGTTGGAGCCTTCGAGGCTGTTGGGGTGGGGCTCGGCGGTTGGGTGGACGGGCTTGCGGGTGCTGGGTCGCTGCGCTTTATGTGTTGGGTTAGGTCCACCACGTTGGCTGCGTCGAGGGGATAGCTGCTTGGGTGGCAGGTGAAAATGACCACTTGGATGCGCTCGGCGGCTTCGGCGAGAACGTCGTGCATGGCGTGCATGCGGGTCGTGTCGGATTGGGTCAGTTGGTCGTCGAGGATCAGGAAGGTGCCGAGGGCCTCGGCGATGGCGAGGCGGAGGAGGAGGGCGATCTGTTCCTGGGTGCCGACGGAGAGGCTGGTGAATGGGCGGTCGCCGCCGGCGAGGGCGATGCCGCTGGCGTTGAGCTGTGGGCCGATGGCGATGTCGCCGTAGCGGCCGCCGGTTAGAGCGCCCATGCGGCGGCTCACGGGCTCAACAAGGGCGTTGCCAAGGTGAGCGGCGTTGGCTTCGTCGGCTTCGGTGAGGGTGTCGCGCAGCAGGCGCCAGGCTTCGTAGTCGAGTTCCAGCTCGCGTTCGCGGCTGTCTAGGGCCTTTACGGTTTCTTCCACCTGCTCACGCTGTTCGTCGAGCACTTGGCCGCCCATCTGTTCTAGCGCACCTTCGGCTCTGTCTCGGTCGGATTCGAGCTCGTCGACTAGCTGCTTGGTGCGTTGGGCTTGGCGCTCGGCCTCATCGACGTCGGTTGGGTCTTCCGTGGCGGGGAGTTCGGCCAGGGCTTGGGTTGCCGCCTCCACCGCCATTTTTGCAGCCTCCAAGTCCTGGCCCTCGGCATTGGCGCGCAACGCGCCGGCTGCGACCTGCAAATCATGTAGCTCGGCGCCGACGGCGTCGCGTGCCTCGGTCTTGTCGTTCAGTTCCTGCGTTGCCGATCCGAGACGCGCTTCGGCTTCTTTGTGTGCGGCGCGGGCTGCCCCGACCTCGGTGGTGGCCTCGGTGCGGATGGCTTCGAGTTCGGCATCCACGGCCGCGAGCTGCTCGTCGAGGCGAGTCCGTTCCAAGCTTTCCTTGCCAAGCGTTCTCCGCCAGTCCCGCTCCACCTTCGATCCCTTGCCTAGCTTGTTTTCGCTGGCCGCGAGTTCCTGGCGCAGGCGGGTATTTTCGCGCACGTCGGCCTCGATCTCGGTTTGGAGCCGTTCGCAGAGTCGTTCGCGTTCCTGAAGGTCCTTGCTGCGTCGCGCGATCTCGGCGTTCCAAGCGGCCTCGTCCCATGTAGCGTGGTCTTCGTCTGCAGCGATCTCGTCTGCGAACTCCTCGATGGTTTCTTCGCCGTCCAGCACCTCTTCGATGGCGTCGCGCTGGCGTTGTGCCGCCGCTTGCGCGGTCGCCACACGCTGTTCGAGGGTGTCTAGCCCCTCGGCTCGCTGGGCTGCGGATCGGGCTTCGCGGGTGAGGTTGTCGGCCTCAGTGAGCATTGCGTCGGCTCGGCTTTTGATTTCGATGAGTGCCGCCAAGGATTCGCAACCCGCGCGTCCGAACACGGGGCTTGACGCTTCGCGCCAGCGGCGTTTAGCCTCGTCCGCTTGGGATCGAAGGTCGGCATCGCCACCGCGGACATGGAAGGTGGCGACATCGGGAATGGTGAGCGTGAGTTCCCGTTCGGCCTCAACGGTTTCGGCTTTGTCGGCGTCGAGTCTCAGAGTTTGCGGCTCCCCATCCACTTCGGCTTGGGCTTCGCTCGCGCTTGTGAGGGTAAACTCCGCGACGAAGCCGACTGAGAGCTTTGCCTCCGCGAGTTGCCATTCCCTTTCCGCTTGGCGCAGGCGTTCGATCTCGGCTTCGTCGGGAGCGTTCAAGGCGGCGGCTTCGTGGCGCATTTCCGCGCCGCGCCGTTCGTGCTCGGTGGCGTTTTCTGCGAGGGAGCGGGCGTCGTCGCGTTCGCGAACCACCCTTTCCGCCGCGCTGCAGTCAGCGAGATAGCGTGCCACGTCGCGCTTGAGCTCCAGCTCCTGGATGTCGGCCAGGTCTTCATCGTTTTCGTCTCGGGCGTCCTCTAGCTGCCCGACCTTCTCTGCGGTGGTGGATTCAAGCTCGTTGAGCCCTTCCTGGAGCTCCTTGAGCTTCTTCACGACATTCAGGCCTTCCAATGCCTCGGCGTACCGGTCGAGGTTTTCCCGCCTCTGCGCCTTGAGGGCCAGTTGGCGTTTCTCGGCGTCCTGCTCGCGGATTTTGCGTTGCTGTTCTCCGCCGCCTGATTCGAGCTCGCGCACACGCTCTCTGGCCGCCTCGGCCTGTGTTGCCAACTCGTTCGACGCGGCTTCAAGTTGGGCGCGGTCGGCATCAAGCTGCGCGACCGCCACAGTGGCTTGCTCCACAGCTAGCTCGTTGTCCGCGAGTTGCCCGGCGACTCGCTCGACATGCTCGAATGCGGCTTGGGCGGCGCTGTGTGCCTGTTCTGCGGCTTCGCGTTGGCGGCGCAGCTTGAGTGCCTCGGTCAGGCGCTCTTGCTCGTCTCTGGCATTGCGCAACCGCTCGCTCAGTTGCTCGACACGTTGCGTGGCACCGTGGCTTTCGTCCAGCTGCTGGAGGATCGCTTGCAGTTGCTCCTCGGCCTCCTTCCTCCGCCTTTTTAGGTCTGTCCACGGCGAGCCTTGTCCGGCGCGCGGTTTGCCCCCGGGCGTAAACGCTTCGTCCACTTTGGCCTGTGCGGCGTTCACCACTTGTTTGAAGCGCGGGTCTTCTGCCAACGCTTGCAGCGCTGATGTGAGGCGCTCTCGGCCAGATGCGGTTGGGTCGTTGGCAAGGCTTTGGTTGAGGATGGCGACCACGTCGCTTTGTTCGCCTAGCAACGCCGTCGTGATGAGGGAAGAAGCCTTCTTCTTGCCGCCAATGCCGCCGGGGGGCTTGATACCCCAACCGAGCATTTCTTGCAGGGTGCCGTCAACATCCTTGCCACCGTGTTCCGCATGGAAGTCTTGGCCGTCGCGGGAAAAGTCTAGGTAGGCATGGCCGCGCCTTCCAAAGGCAAAGGCTTTACGAATCTGCCAGATCCGGCCGGGTTCTTGTTGGAGCACCAGAGTGACGGTTGGAACTTCGACACCATTCCAATCCTTCAACGCTTTGGCTTCGGTTGAGGTGGACTGCAGCAGCAGGGCCGCACGGACAGCTGCGACCAGGCTCGACTTACCGAGTTCGTTGGGGCCGTGCAGCACGTTTAGGCCCGGCTCGAAGTCGATGTCGGCGTTCGCAATGCCGGAGCAGTCGGTCACTTTCAGGCGGCGAATCCACATGGCGTTAGCTGGGGCGCTCCTGTTGCGGCGTGGATGAAGGGTCCTTGATGAGTCGATAGAGATGATGCAGGGCGCGGCCCGCCACGTCCGGTTCGGTTTCCGCTCTCGCCCTCAGGCGTTCGGCGGTCTCTTTCAGCACGTCCGGGAGATTGGCGTCGAATTCGATGGGGGCTTTGGGGGCCAATCGCAAGTTCTCCCGCTGCACCTCCAGCACGCCCACTCTTGGCGTTGCTGCCATCGAGCCCGCGAGTTCGGCGAGGATGCGTTCGGCTTCGTCGTATTCCTGCATCGGCAGTTCCATGTCGAGCGTCAGGCGCAGGACGTTGCGGCGCAGCTTAGGGTCGGCGCGAAGCGCTCGCAATGCGGAAAGGGAGGTGCAGGTTTCCTCGCGCCAGTTCCAGGTGCCCACCGCTTCCTTGCGGACGATGGCGCGGCGGCGGCGATCCAGGGGGAAGAACACGACCGCCACGTTGCCGGTGTCTCGCTCGCCGAAGTTGGTGGCTTCGGGTGCGCCGGGATAGACCGTTGGCGCGGCGGCATCTGGCTCGACATCGCGAAAGGCGTGGGTGTCGCCGATGGCAAGATAGTCGAGGCCGCGTTCGTCAGCCGTGCCGCGGGCGATCGGGAAGTTGGTCTGGTGACCCTCGATGTCGAAGGTCTGGCCATGCACGAGGCCAATGCGGATGCGGTTGTCGTCGTCGGCCCGCTGCGGCAACGAGGCGGCGAGGTCGGTCTGGCCGGCGTGGGAGAGGCAAGGCGAGGCCACCACCTCAGCATCCTCGCCGAGCCGCAGTTGCCAACCCTTGGCGTCCACCACATGCACGTAGTCGGGCAGGTTCGAGCGGAACCGATGCGACGGGTGATAGAGCGAGTTCGGCGTCAGCGGGTCGTGGTTGCCGGGCAGGAGCACGACGGGGCGCTGCCAGTTGCGGCGGGTGAGTTCCTTGAGAACGCCGTCCCACCACTCCTGCTCCGGGTTCGGGCTGTCGAAGAGATCGCCAGCACACAGCACCGCATCGACGTTGCGGCTTTCGGCAAGGTCCAGGATGCGTCCCACTACCTCGAGCCGGGCCCGGGTGAGCCGCAGTTCGTGCTCAGGGCCGAACGCCGGGAAGCGCCGGCCTAGGTGCCAGTCTGCGGTGTGCAGTAGGGTCAGCGCCACATCGTCCTCCTCTCGTCGCCCTCCGGGGGCATTGCCGGCAGCGTCCTTGGTCACGCGATCTCGAACTCCGCGGTCAGCAGCCGCTCCACGGTCGGCAAGGCATAGCGGCGGCTGTGTGCACGTTCTTTGGCGCGCGCATAGGCCGGGTCGTCGCGCGTCGCGAGAGCCTCGATGGCGCTCTCGATCCGAGCGAGTTCCCGTTCCGCGGCGACCACCCGCTCACCCGCCTTGGCGCGACTGTCTGCGCCGATGGCGGAGTCTCGGGCGCGTTCGGCGCTTGTCAGCCGCTTGCGCTGCAGGTCGAGGGTTCGGCGCAGCACCAGCGTGCGGTCGGCGAGATATTGATCGAGCTGCTCCATCGCATCCTCGAACCCCTTCTGGTCCGCCTCGGCGGCTTCGGACTGATCGAGGAACATCTCCTCGTCCACCACCTCGTCGAGTTCGTCTGCGCTGACCGCAAGCGGGGGATCGAACGGTGGTGCGTCCGTGCAGGGCTGGCGCACGAGTTCGAGTGCGGCTTCGGCGGGTTTCAGCACCTCCGAATCCTCGAACACGGCGGTGACGCAGAGGCGTTCTTCCCGCTCGAAGCCGAGGTGAGCGATCTTGGTGAGTGCTAGGCGGCCGCGCTGGCCGCGCCGATTGTGGAGCGGGGCGGGAGCGTCGGCGCCTAGCTCGAAGCGCACTCGGAAGGCGCCGCTGCCGGCTTGCCGTGCTTCGGCCACGGCGGCCTTGATGAGATCGTGCGCGAGATGCAGCGTTTCTTCGCCGTTTGCGGACGAGCCGCCTAAGGCCACGGAGGCGCCATCCGCGAAGCGCTCCGGGAGATGGTGCGATGCGCCGATGTGCAGGCGCCGATTGCCGCGTTCGTCCACCCGCCAGGCGAGGCCGGCAGCGTCAAGATAGGCCGTGAGCACCTGTTCGAGTTCGGCGTCGAAGGCGGCAAGGGCCTGGGGCAACTCGTCCTGAATGTCCCGGAACACATCGCGCACAGAGCCGTCGAGGCCGGATTCGATGAGGCCGGCGGTGCGGGAGCGGATGCGTTGCAGTTCCTGCCGGCGTTCCTCCATCGTCTCGCTGAGGCGGCGCAGTTCCTCCTCCACCTCTTCCACCGAGCGTGCGCGGTCCCATATGCGGCGCAGTTCGCCCTCGAAATCGGAGCCGAGAGCGGAGGCGAGTTCCTCGGACGCATTCGAGCGGGGCGTTTGCAGCACCACGTCGGACATGTCGAGCACATCGCCGAAGAGGTCGAGCTTGCTCGCGAGAATGTCGAAGGTGAGGCGCTGGGCCTCGTTGTCGGCGGCGAGGAAGTTGATGACGGTGACGTCGCGCTTCTGGCGATAGCGGTGGCAGCGGCCTATGCGCTGTTCGATGCGCTGGGGGTTCCAAGGCAGGTCGTAGTTCACCACGGTGTCGCAGAACTGCAGGTTGAGCCCCTTGGCGCCGGCCTCGGAGCAGATCATCACGGTGGAGCGACGGCGAAACTCGTCGACCAAGGCGAGGCGCATGGCGGCGGATGGGCTTAGGCGCACGTCGCTCTCGCGGTTCTCGCGCCAAGCGCGCAGGGCGGCTTGGGCGCGGGGCGAGTCGTTGACGCCGCGGAAGACGGTGATGTCTTCGTCGCGCAGCTCGGTCTGTCGGGTCAGCAGGTCGCTGAGGTAGTCCTGTGTGGTTAGCGACTCGGTGAACACCACCATCTTGCGGCGATCTGCCGGGCGATCGAGCACCATGCGAACGGCCTTGACCAGGCTCGCGGCCTTGCTGTCCTGCGGGAGGCTTCGAGCGCGCTCGACGAAGCTCTCCACCAGCGCCAGCTCGTCCTGAATGCCCTGTTGGTTGGGGGGAGCTTCGACTTGCAGCTCTGCCGGCTCGCGCTGTGGAGCTTCTGCCTCTTGTTCCTCTTCGGCTTCGTCCTCGAGGTCGTCCGCAAAGGCGGCGACCACGTCGACAGCATCGCCCCCCAGCATCCCGCGCAAGCGTTCGGCCACGCGTTCGAGGCTTGCTGCGAGCGCGGCGGTGGAAGAAGCCATCCGACGGTGGAAGCCGAGCAGCAGCAGTTGCCGGGCCTTGCCGCTGAAAGCATGCAGGCGCGGCGACAGCAGATAGGTGGTGACATCGTCGTACAGCGCCCGTTCGTCGGCGCTCATGCGGTATTCGAAAAGCCGTGCATGGCGGCTGACGAAAGGCTGCTCCATGAATTCCTGCGCCTGCCGCCGCAGCGTGCGCTGCACCACCGTGCCGAGACGGCGCTTGAGCTCGTCCGCTTGCTCCACCGCCACGCCGCGCCCGTCGTCGGCGCAAAAGACCTTCTCGAACACCGGTTTGTCGCCGAGGAGCGTGCCGGTGGGGTCCACGTATTGCACGAGTCCCCAGAGTTCGCTCAGGGAGTTCTGAATCGGCGTTGCGGAGAGCAGCAACACGGGTGCCGCGCCGATGATCTCGCGCACTCGGTGGGCGGTGCGGGCGTAAGGGCTGTCCTCGCGATATCGCCCATCGCGGTCGAAGCGGCGGTGGATGCCAGCGAACACCTCGTGCGCCTCGTCGATGAGGCAGAGGTCAAACGGCGGCGCTTCGCGCAGGCGATCGTGACCGGCTTTGCCGCCGGCGTATTCCCTGCCCACCAGAAAGACCCCATCGGCGGCAAGATCGGCACCCGGCTCCGCCGCTTCCACCGCTTCGATGCCGAACAGCAGGGAGAGTTCGTCCTGCCATTGCCCGAGCAGCGGTCGCGGCACGACGATGAGGATGCGGGTGGCGCTCTCCGCCATCACCTGGGCGATGACCAGCCCTGCCTCGATGGTCTTGCCGAGCCCCACCTCGTCCGCAAGGATGCAGCCGCCTTGCGGGATCCGCTGCAACGCGAACATCACCGCATCGATCTGATGCGGATTCGGATCCACCCGCCCACGCCGCTGCGAGGCAATGTGCCGCCGCCGCTCCCCCGCACGGCGCAGCCGCACCAAGTCCTCGGCGTAATAGCGTCGATGGATGGGGTGCATGGGCATGAAACGGGAGTATAGGCCGTGGCCTCGGACAAAGCCGAACAAACCGGGGCCGCCTGCGGCAAAAGCTTGACGCCGTAGCCCAGAGGGGTGGATGAATCCATGCTGAGAAAGTCGGAGCGATCAGCGCTCTGCGTACGGGTCGATCAAGACCGGGCGCGGGTGCGATGCCAAAGCGAAAACGCCGCAGCCAAATGGCGACGCAAGCTGTCGCGTCGGCGGAACATGCGCATGCTCGACTTCACCCAATTCACAACGCAGGACTGGATTGCCGTCGGCTCGCTCGCGGTGTCGGCGCTGATGCTGGTCTCCAACATTGTCCTCGCGGTTGTCGCCACGGCGAGGACGAACAAGTACGTTCCTGGCGAACTTCTGAGCAAGTTTTCCTTGGGCCCGAGCCGGGCCATGCGAAGCATGATCGACGTCGGGGGATACGACGGCGAATACGAGGTTGCATCGCGGCCACCAGATCGAGTGGACCCGGATGTGCTGGAGTTCTGGCACGCTGTGACCGCAAAATGGTCGGTGGGAGAGGTCGTGGACTTCGAGGACATCGTTGATTGGGTGCAGTCAGACGCCCCGGACGCCCTGTTCCGTGAGCACTTCTACTTTCTGGAAGTGACCGGCCCGGATGCCGATATGCAGGCGGCGTTGCTGGTCAACAACGACCTCTTCACCCCGATCAGCGGGGGATTGGCGGCGTAGGCGTTAGGTCAAGGGGTTGCGTCGGCCAAGACCTGAACTCAGCCGCACATCTGAGTCGAGGACTTTGGATTTCTCGATGTGAACTCGCCGGTCGAGCGCGCCTGGCTCGGCCCCCGCCCTTTTTCCCCTAAACCTCCACCGTCCGGATGGCGTTACGCACAAGGTCGTCCTTGCTGCGCTTGCGTTCGTATTTGCGGGCGGGGGTGTTGACGATTTCGTCGAGTTCGCCGGCGGCGAGGCCCTTGGCGATCAGCTCTGGCGATGCGTCGTGGTAGGTGGTGGTGCGCTGGCGGGGCGTGCGGCCGGCGGATTCGATGATCTCGATCATGCGCTGGGGCGAGGTTTCCTGGCCGTGGACGGTGCCGGCGGCGCGGGTGATGCTCTCGTTCATCAGCGTGCCGCCGAGGTCGTTGCAGCCGGCGTTCAAGGCGGCGCGCACGCCTTCGTGGCCGAGCTTCACCCAGCTTGCCTGGATGTTGGTGATGTGCGGGTGCAGGGCCAAGCGCGCCACCGAGTGGACGAGGATGGCTTCGCGGAAGGTGGGGCCGCGGCGGGCCTTGCCCTTGAGGTAGAGCGGGGCCTCCATGTGGACGAACGGCAGCGGCACGAACTCGGTGAAGCCGCCGGTGCGCTTTTGCAGGTCGCGCACGCGGATCAGGTGGCGAGCCCAGTGCTTGGGTTGATCGACGTGGCCGTACATGATGGTGGCGGTGGTGCGGAAGCCCACCTCGTGCGCGGCTTCCATCACTTCGAGCCACTGGGACGTGTTGATCTTGTCGGGACAGATGACGGCGCGCACCTCGTCGTCGAGGATCTCGGCGGCGGTGCCGGGCAGAGTGCCGAGGCCGGCGTCCTGGAGCTGCTTTAGGTAGTCCGGCAAGGGCAGGTTGGAGGTTGCCGCGCCCTGCCACACCTCCAAGGGCGAGAAGGCGTGGATGTGCATCTCGGGCACCGCCTCGCGCACGGTGCGCAGGATGTCGAGATAGGTGGCGCCGGTGTATTCGGGGTGGATGCCGCCCTGCATGCACACTTCCGTGCCGCCGCGGTCCCACGCCTCGCGCACGCGGCGGGCGATCTCTTCGGGGCTCAGGTCATACGGGCGGCCGCGCAGGTTCTCGGCCAGCTTGCCCTTGGAGAAGGCGCAGAACTGGCACTTGAAGTAGCAGATGTTGGTGTAGTTGATGTTGCGGTTGACGACGAAGGAGACGGTATCGCCGGCGGTTTCCTGGCGCAGGGCGTCGGCCGCTTGCACCACGGCGCCAAAGTCGTCGCCGCGGGCGCGGATGAGGCGAACGATGTCGGCCTCGCCGAGGTCCTCACCCCCACGCGCGCGTTCGAGGATCTGTGCAATGTCGCTCGAGACCTGCTTCGGCTGCTGGCCGATCTGTCCCAGGATTTCGGCGGGAGGCGGTTCGTCTTCCCCCGGCGACCAGGCGTCCGTGCGCGGCAGACCCTCGCCGTCGATGGCGTCGAGAACGGCGCTCGCAAGGTCGGGATCGACCCAGCGCTGCACGTTCTGGGCATAGTCGGGATAGATCGTGAGGCGTTCGTGCAGGGTCTTGCCGGCGGCCTTGGTCTCGCGCGCGAGCTCGTCGAGATGCGGCCACGGCGCTTCGGGATTGACGAAGTCGGGCGTGAGGGGCGAGACGCCGCCCCAGTCGTTGATGCCGGCGGCGACGATCTGCGGCAGCACGCCGGGGCTCAGGTTCGGCGGCGCCTGCACGCTCATGGACTGGCCGAAGAGGATGCGCGCGACGGCAATGGTCCACAGGAGTTCCTCGAGGTCGGGCTCTGGCGCTTCGCGCATCTTGGTGCCGGGCTTGGCGCGGAAGTTCTGGATGATGATTTCCTGAATGTGGCCGCGCCGTTCCTGCACCCCACGGATGGCCAGAAGCGACTCGATGCGTTCCCGACGGGTCTCGCCGATGCCGATCAAGATGCCGGTGGTGAAGGGGATGTTGGCGGCGCCGGCGTCGTCCAGCGTCTTCAGCCGCACGGCCGGAACCTTGTCCGGCGAGCCGTAGTGCGGCATGCCCTTCTCGGTGAGCCGCTCGGAGGCGGATTCGAGCATGATGCCCATTGAAGGCGACACCGGGCGCAGCATCTCGATCTCCTCCGGCGTCATGTTGCCGGGGTTGAGATGAGGCAAGAGGCCAGTTTCCTTGAACACGGCCTCGGCGGCGTCACGCAGGTATTCCAAGGTGGTGGCGTAGCCGTGCTCGGCGAGCCATTCGCGGGCGGCGCGGTAGCGCAGTTCCGGCTTCTCGCCCAGGGTGAACAGCGCCTCCTTGCAACCGAGCCGGGCGCCGCCCTTGGCGACTTCCAGCACCGCGTCCAAGTCCATGTAGGGGACGTCGAGCTTCGAGGGAGTTTGGGCAAAGGTGCAGTAGTGGCAGACGTCGCGGCACAGGTGGGTGAGCGGGATGAAGACCTTGCGCGAGTAGGTGACGAGATTTAGGAAGCCGCGGTCTCGCAGCGTGGCGGCGACGCCGGCGAGGGCAGCGGTGTCGGGAAAGTCTGCAAGGAGCAGCGCCTCGTCGTCGGTGGGCAGCTTGCCGTCTAGGGCGCGTTCGAAAACCCTCGCGATGCTCATGCCGTGACTGCCGCCTCCCGCGTCGTGGCTTTAGGTGAACCGCGCATTATGGCCGAATCGAGATCAAGCTGTCGGCGCGCTCCGGAGGGAGGGCGTCTCGCCCTCCACCGCGCCGCAAGGCGCGCAGAGCACGTGTTGCACAGCAAGATGCGCGCCCTTGCGGGCGCGATGGAGGGCAGGATGCCCTCCCTCCAGAGTGGCACGTCAGCGCCACATGAACGGTTGCCTTCGGACAACGCTTCTTGCCCCAGCCCAAGCAGACCTATCACCGTGTCGGCATTAAGGCGATCCATATGCTGTTGCCGTCCGGGTCCAGCACGGTGAAATCCCTGGCTCCCCAAGGCTGATCCTCAATCTCGCGGTGGAAGACGAGGCGCCGCTGCTTGAGCCGGGCCTCAAGGGCGTCGATGTCGCCCGTCATCGTAAACATCGCCTCGGCGGGGGAGCGCAGCGGCTCGTCCTCGAAGCCGTTTTGCAGCAGGTGGACCTGCACCTCGCCCAAGCGGACGATGGCGTAGTTGGCCGCGCCGTCTCCGTCGGCATTCACGTGCAGCGCCTCGAAGCCGAGCACGTCCGCATACCACCGCACGGCGGCATTGACGTCGGCAACGGGGAACACGGGTGCGGCGGAACGGAACATGGCTTCTTCAGAGTCACCGGATGCCGGCAGCATACCGTTCGTCTGTAAGATGCGGCGCACGCGGCCGTAGGACGGCCTGTCCAGGTCATGGGAAGGGAGTGGCGATGAAGCCTGTCTGTTTGGTTATTGGCGCTGGTGCCGGGATTGGCGGCACGGTGGGCAAGCGGTTTGCCCGGGAGGGATTTCACGCGGTGCTGTGTCGGCGCAGCGACGAGGCGGGGCTTGCCAAGCTCGTCGGCGACATCGAGGACGCAGGTGGCACGGCTTCAGGCTATCTGATGAATGCGGTCGCTGAAGGCACGATTGAGGAGCGGGTGGCGGCGACCGAGGCGGAAATCGGCCCCATCGAGATTGCGGTATTCAACCTCGGTGCCCAGATCGGCAATCGCAGCCTCGAGAACACCAGCCACAAGGCGTTCGAGATGGGTTGGCGGCTGGCGACGTTTGGGCTCTTTCGGCTGGCGCAGGCAGTGGCACCGGGGATGGTGGAGCGCGGCAGCGGCACCATCATCGTCACATCGGCCACCGCCGCGGTGAGGGGCAATGCCGGGCAGCACTCGCATGCGGCGGCGATGGGCGGGCGTCGCATGCTGTGCCAGACGCTGAATGCGGAGCTGTCACCGAAGGGGATTCACGTCGCACACGTCGTCGTGGACGGTTCGGTAGATGCGCCGGATACGCTCGGGAAGATGCTGGGCCCCGAGCGGTATCAAGAGTTGCGCGCCACCCGCGGCGCCGAAGACGGCCTGATGCTGCCGGCGCGGATCGCCGACGCATACCACTACCTCGCGAACCAGCATCGATCGGTTTGGACGCACGAACTGGATCTGCGCTCCTGGTCGGACCAGCCTTGGTGGAATCACTAGGAAGCGTCTGATCAAGCCCTTCCGCCAACGTTGACCGGGGGTGGCCAGTGGGCGACCGACCGTCATGGCAAGGTCGAGAGTGTCATCGGAAACGGTGTACAGTCGACCGCCTTGGGTCTTGCGCAAGCGAGTGGTGATGTCGAACCTCCGGATTGCTGCCCTACTCAGTGTGACGATGCTGGCGGCTGGTGCCCATGCCCAGTACGGCTGGGATGTACGCGGCACGGGGTACCCCGGGCAAAGCGCGCAGGTGCTCGCCGCGCACATCACGGCTCTGACGGACGCCCAGTTCGGCGGGGGCTATCCCCAGTCGAGGCGGGTGCTGGCATGGAGTCTCGCACCCGTCACGATGCATGACCTCGGATGGCCCCGCGACAGTGTTCGCGGCCTGTCGCGGGGGCTGTGGCGGGAACGCGCCACGGGAAAACGCCGCACTCGGCCCACGAGCCACTACATCCCGAGCATGCGCCGCGTTTGGGGTGCCATCGGGCACGGCGACCTCGACGACGCATACAAGCGCTTGGCGCGGCTGGCGTCGAAAAGCCACCGGCATACCGAGATCGAGGCCATTACCACGCACGAGGTGCTGCTTGAACTCGGGGACATGGAACTCGAACGCGGTGTCCCCGACAGGGCCGCTCGAAGCTACCGTACGGCCGTCGGTATGTTCGCGGACGTCGCATCGCAGCGGACGGTACTCGCCTTCAATCGACTGATCGCGGCGGGTTTCCGCGGCGGCGACCATGCCGGCGCGATGGCGCATGTGTCGGCGCTTGCGCATCTCGAGGCGGTCGCTGGTCCGGGCGTGCAGAAACGCACGGCTCCGACTCGCGCTGCCGTGGCCAGCTACCCACTGTCCGCAAACCTTCCGCAGCACGCGCACTGAAGTGCCGACGCGCACTGAAGTGCCGACGCGCACTGAGTTGCCAACGTGACGCATTACGTCCGTGTTCTGGTCGCGCTGACGGCAGTTGCCAGTGCCACGACGGGCGCTCAGGTGGCCACCGACCCGCGCATTTTCGGTGACGGCGACTACCGCGACGTTCTGAGCAGCCGCCGGCCAGTGGGTTGCAACCGATGGAAGGGCACATCCGAGCGACCGACATCAAGCCGCTGCCCCGGCAAACGAGCCCGCGCCGACTCCGGCTCACCTTTGACGACGACTGACCAAGTAGTTGTGGAGTGGCGGCAGCCCTTGCGCCTGCGCCACGGGTATCAGTCCTCCTACCAGATGCGAGTGAAAACTGGCAGGGAGGATTGGGGTCCGTGGAACGAGGTCGGTCCGATCGAGACGGCCGGCTCAGCAGTGATCGACAACGTCCATCGGGGGGAGGCTTACCGGGTTCAGGTGCGGACCGCCAGCGTCTTTGGAG
This sequence comes from Pseudomonadales bacterium, assembly GCA_965116935.1. GTDB lineage: Bacteria > Pseudomonadota > Gammaproteobacteria > Pseudomonadales > Azotimanducaceae > VXYL01. Next base: position 801,853 of record OZ220737.1, read on the forward strand.
TCGGCAGGCCCGCGACCCGCAAAGTGGTGATTCCGGAACCGCGCTCCTGACGACCTGAGACTCGTCGACCCGCGGGTCGCATGGCTGTCGGACTTGTGATGGGCCCTTGGAGGGAAGGCATCTTGCCTTCCCTGGCGCCGACAGGTGCCTTCTTTACCGAGTCGCCGTCAGCGCGCCAAGGGCGCGCAGGGAAGGCAGAATGCCTTCCCTCCAAAGCCCGCCTTGTTCGCGCGCTCGCCGTAGCTGCGAGCGAATGCGAGCACGAAGGCCAGCAGTTCGCGTAGCGAACTACCGACGCGCCCTTCAGGGCGCGCTAGTAGCAGCCTGTCGGACTTGTGATGGCCCTTCGGAGGGAAGGTCCTGCCTTCCCTAGCGCCGACAGGCGCTTTCCTTTCCGAGCCGCGGTCAGCGCGCCAGAGGGCGCGCAGGGAAGGCAGAATGCCTTCCCTCCAAAGGGCCCGTTGTTCACGCGCTAGCTCGGTTCGCCGACGATTCCGGCGGCTGCCAGCTCTTTCATCGCGGCATCGTCGAGGCCCAGGTCGGCACCTAGCACTTCCCGGGTGTGGCTGCCGAGCACGGGGGCGGCCTTGATGGGGACGTGGCTTTCGGACATGCGGGCGGCCCAGCCGAGCAGGGTCACCTTGCCTACCTCCTCGTGTTCCACTTCGTGGACGAATCCGCGTTCGACGAGGTGGGGATTGCGGTAGAGGTCGGCGGTGTCGAGCACGGCGCTGGCGGGCACGCCGCCTTCGGCGAGTTCGCGCATGGCTTGGTATTTGTCGCGGGCGAGTGTCCACGCCTCGATTTCGGCCATGAGCTCTCGGGCGTTGGCGTAGCGGTCCCTTGGCTCCTTGAAGCGCGGGTCTTCGAGCAGGTCCGCGCGGTCGATGGCGTGCGCCAATGATTCCCACATGCGCGGGGTGACGGCCATGATGTACACGTAGTCGTTGGCGCCGTCGCCTTGGCAGCGGTAGAGGGTCATGGTGGGCAGGCCGCCGTTGCCGGAGCGGCGCGCGGCGCGTTCGCCGTAGTTGCCGCCGGAGGTGGCGGTGCGCAGGTAGTAGGTCATGGCCTCTTGCATCGATACCTCGATCATTTGCCCCTTGCCGGTGTTGAGTTTCTGGATGTAGGCGGCGGAGATGGCGAGGGCCATCTGCACGCCGGTGCCGGCGTCGCCGGTGGTGGGGCCAGGCCGCAGCGGTGGCCCGTCCGGTTCGCCGGTGATGGAGAAGGCGCCGGCGGCGGACTGCGCGACCATGTCGTAGCACTTGTAGTCGGCCCACGGGCCGCTGAGTCCGAAACCCTTGAGGCGGGCATAGATGATGTCGGGCTTGACGGCCTTCATCACGTCGTAGGTGAGTTTGAGCTTCTCCATCACGCCGGGGCCGTAGTTCTCCACGAACACGTCGTAATTCGGCAGCATGTCGAGCAGCAGGGCGCGACCGCGGGGGTTCTTGAGGTCGATGGCAACGCTGCGCTTGTTGGAGTTCCAGACCACGAAGTACTCGCCGTTGCCGCTCGGGCCTCGGCCGGGGTCGCCTCGTCCCGGCGCCTCCACCTTCACCACGTCGGCGCCGAGCCACGCCAAGGCCTGGGTGCAGGAGGTGCCCGCCTCGTATTGGGTCATGTCGAGAATGCGCAGGCCATCGAGTGCCGGCATGGTGTTCCCCTTAGCGCATGTGGTGACTTACAGGCGTGACGAAAGGTCTTCGCCGATCTTGGCGGGGGTCATACCCGGTTCGTAGCGCGCCAGCACGTTGCCGTCTGGCCCGACGAGGAACTTGGTGAAGTTCCAGGGGATGTCTTCGCCACCATCGGCGCCCGGCTGTGCGGCCTTCAGCAACCGATAGAGCTCGCAGGCGCCGTCGCCGTTCACCTCGACCTTCTCGAAGAGCTGGAAGTTGCAGTCGTAGCGGGAGCGAGCGAAATCGAGGATTTCCTCGTTGCTGCCGGGTTCCTGGCGCCCGAACTGGTTGCAGGGAAAGCCAAGCACGGTCACCGCGCCGCCTTCCTGAAGCGTACGCAGACCTGCGTACTGCCGGGTCATGCCTCATTGGCTGGCGAGATTCACCACAAGACAGGCTTGGCCCTTGTACTTGGAGAACGTCAGCGGCTCGCCGGTGATGGCGTTCATCGTGATGTCGTGGAAGGCGGTCATTGCTGCCTCCTGTAATGCCGTGAGGACTGCGTGTGATGGATGCGGCTGAAGGTCGCCACTTGATGTTGCTAGCGCCCCTTGAAGGCCGCGTCGCGCTTCTCGCGGAATGCCGAGACGCCTTCGCCGAAGTCCTGCGACAGCCCCACCAGCGGAATGGCGGTTTCAGACCACTGCATGGCGGTGTCGTAGTCGAGATGCGCGGTGCGATAGGCGAGCATCTTGCCCACCTTCTGGCCGATGGGAGGGCCGGCCTCGATCTGCAGCGCGAAATCCATCGCTCGCTGGTCGAACTCGTCTGGCTCGACCAGATAGTTGGTGAAGCCGCATTCATGCGCCTCTTCGGCGCTCATGAAGCGCCCGGTCATCATCATCTCCATCGCCTTGCGCCAGCCCAGGATCTTCGGCAGCGACCAGAAGCCGCCAAGGTCGGCGTAGAGACCTCGGCGCACGTAGGCCACCTGATAGCGGGCGGCGGTGGAGCCGATGGCGAGGTCGCAGTGGCTGGCGAGGTCGAAGCCGGCGCCGACGCAAGGACCGTTCACCGCCGCGATCACCGGCACCTCAAGGCGCCGGAGCGCGACATAGGTCTCCACTTCGTGCCGGAAGTTGAGCCGATACCCTTCGACATCCACGGAACCGTCCGATGGCTGCGACTCGCCCCCGCCTCCACCCATCATGTCCATGCCGGCACAGAAGCCGCGACCGGCGCCGGTGATGACGACGCAGCGTACGGTGCGGTCGAAGCGGGCGTCCACGAGGATCTCCCGCATCTTGCGCAGGAGCGGGAACGTCAATGCGTTCAAGCGCTCCGGCCGGTTCAGCGTCAGCCAGAGGATGCCATCCTGTTCACCCTTGCGCTCGCACAGAATCTCGTCGGTTTCGGTCATGTTTCGCTGCCCTTGCCCTCCAGCACACTTGCGACGATGCTAACAGCCTTCGGACTTGGTCGTAGCGGCGAAGTCCGAAGGCACAGCCCGAAGCCGAGGGCCGTCGCGGAGCGATGGCCTCCTGTGCAGGGGGCAAGCGACAAGGAGGGGGCATGAACAGGCAACATGGGACGCGCGTGGTCGCGTCGGCATTGCTGGCCGCGGCACTCAGTGGCGCGGCGTGGGCGGACGAGTGCCAGCACTCGCACTGGGGCGCGGACGACGAGATCGGCAGCGCCAACCTCATCACGGCGGAGTCGGTGCTGGCGGCATCCAAGCTCATCAAGACGGGCAAGACCTACAGCCTCGGCATCGTCATCGATTCCACCACCCCGGCCTTTGCGCCGCGCGGCCTGATGCTGCAGGTGGTGCAGCCGAATCAGCAGGAGGGCAACCGGCCGTTCCCGAACGCCACCTACAACGACGATGTCTTCCAAGGGTGGTTCGGCATCGGGCCGCAGATTGACGGCTTGGGGCACCTCGGCGGCCCCGACGGCACGTACTACAACTGCAACCACGCCAGCGACTTCGCCGGCATTACGGGCCTCACCAAGCTCGGCATCGAGAAGGTGCCGCCCATCGTCGCGCGCGGCATCGTGCTGGACATGGCCGGCCACTTCGGCGTCGAGAGCATGGAGGCGGGCCAGTACTTCATCGTGGAGGATGTCGAAGCGGTGCAGGAGAAGCGGGGCACGCCGGTTCGGGAAGGCGATGTGGTGCTGTTCCACACCGGCTGGACGGACACGAAGCTTGCCGCCGAGCCGGAGGTTTGGGTAGCGGCGGAGCCGGGCCAGACCGAGGAAGTGGCGCAGTACATGGCGGACAAGAACGTGGTCGCAGTGGGTGCCGACACCTGGGGCCTCGACGTGGTGCCGCCACCGGATCCAACCCGTCCGTTCCAAGGCCACGTGATCTTGCTGAAGGAGAACGGCATTTACATCCTGGAGACGATGAACACCGGCCCGCTGGTGCGCGACGGCGCCTTCGAGTTCCTGTTCGTGCTGGGCCAAGCCAAGGTGCGCGGTGCGGTGCAGATGATCATCAATCCCATCGCCATTCGGTAAGGGAAGGAGAAGCCACATGAACGCTGGGCCCATCTATCGCCACATCGAGGTGGAGCCGCTCACGCCCACCATTGGCGCCACGCTGCACGGCGTCGACCTCGCCCGTCCATTGAGCGACGACGCCTTCGAGGAAGTCCACGCCGCCTGGATGGCGCATCAGGTGATCTTCCTGCGCGACCAGCACATCTCGCCCGAGCAGCACCTCGCCTTCGGGCGCCGCTTTGGGGAACTGCACATCCATCCGGCCGCGCCCTATGCGCACGGCAATCCCGAACTGATGATGATCCACACAGACAAGGAGTCATTCCGGCAGAACGGCGCCGGCTGGCATTCGGACGTCTCAGCCGACGAAGAGCCTCCCCTCGGCAGCATCCTGCATCTCGAGACGGTGCCCAAGCACGGCGGCGACACGCTGTTCGCCAGCATGTACGAGGCCTACGACACCTTAAGCGAACCCATGCGCACGCTCTTGGGCGGCCTAACCGCCCGGCACGAGTCGGACTACACGGGCCAATACGGCGACCACAAGCCCCAGCGCGAGTTTCCAAAAGCGTCGCATCCGGTGATTCGCACCCACCCGGTCACTGGGCGCAAGGCGCTGTTCGTCAACGCCGGCTTCACCCGCCGCATCGAGGGGTTGTCACGCACGGAAAGCCGCGCCTTGCTCGACTTCCTGTTCGAGCACATCAAGAACCCGGCGTTCCAGTGCCGCTTCCAATGGCAGCCCCACTCCATCGCGATGTGGGACAACCGCTGCGTCCAACACGTCGCCATCTGGGACTACTACCCCCAAACGCGCAGCGGCATTCGTGTGACGGTGAAGGGAGACAGGCCTTTTCACTAATGCAGCCTTGCCCTGACCAACGGCAGACATCCGAAGTGACCGACTCGTCGGTTCGCCAGGTAGCCGACCGTTGTCAGCGGCGGGGGCAATGTGTCGGGCGTGCGAAAGGGAAGCGTGATGGCGCTTGAGCGGTCCTGCTGGATGCTGTTGGCCTGTCTGTTTGCCATCATGTCCGTGGGCGAGGATGACGTTGTAGAGGAACGATGAGCGAGTACCTGAAGGATGACTACCCCATGATGATGGATAACCTGGACCCGAAAGGGCTGAACCAACTGCGTCGAGAGGGGACGCTGGAAGCCCACGTGGAGATGGTGGCGGGCCAAGCACGGCACCTGTTGGATCAGACGCTAGCGAGCCTGCCGGAGGGACCGGCGAGCCGCCCGATGGCGATGGCGACGGTGCGGGCGTTCATGCGGGAGAGCCTTCCCAACCAAGGCTGGACGTTCCGCGCCTAACGGCGCGTCGGGGAAGGTGTTTTACACCGAGATGGCTCGACGAGGAGGCCGCATATGCATGTGGATCAGCGTGCTCGACCAACCAAGGCGAGTGCATGCGGCCGGTTTGAGCCCGCTTCGACCATCAGACTTGCCTCGCGCACCTCCGCTCCAAACGAGGACCGCCGAATCCGAGAGACTGCCACGACCAAGTGGAGCACCGCCCGCGAGAAGCCGCGGAACATGTGCCGATGCACGCGGCTCACCGCACGCTTGGAGATTTCGTCAAGGTGTCGCTTCACGGCCTCGTCCTCAACTTGCCCTAGCGCCTTCGTCAATGGATCGGATGGGAGACGATCCTTCCAAAGCAGCAGCAGCGCCACGAAGGCGAATCCGGGCAAGTCTGCGGTGCGTATCGCGCCATTGAGGAATGTCCGCAACAGTCGATATGCGGGCAGGTCGAACGAGATCCCGTTCTGCCACATGTGGTCGAAGAGCTCATCGCGGATCGTGAACAGGTCTTCTCGGTATCGGTCGTTTCTGGTCCGGCGGTGCATGAAGGCAGCCGCGAACAGGATCAGTCCCGCCGACAGCCCGATCTGAATCATGGCGGACAGTTCGTGCATTTCTCCGATCCTCCTTGCGGCGGTTACTCCTTGAACCCGCTTGATGTGCGATTCGGGTCGATCTTTCGTTCCAACTCCCGATTGCGCTGGTTTTCGCGCCTTACCGTGCTCTTGCGGAGCCTGCGCTCTCGATACCAAAGCCCAACGGATAGCGCGGCAGCAACGTACGGTAGCGCAACATGCAAGTCGAGGTCGATCAGCGCCTGGAAATCGAGCATTGTCTGCTGCCCTGCAAGTGCACGGACAGGTTCAGCGATGCAGAGCCATCCCAGCGCCACGGTGGCGACAGCCCAAATGAGGGCGCGGAACGTCCGCAGCCCCTCAATGACGACCACCGCAGACGTTTGGATTTGAGGCGAATCATCGTCGGAAGTAACCATTGGTGCACGATTCTAATGCATGGCTGGTCGGCAGGCGCAACGAGCCGAAGCGGTCAGAGGTTGAACACGCGCGTCGCGCTTTGCCCAAGAATCCGGCCAAGCGTTCTCCGGATTCGGCCTTCTGCTTGCTTCGACCAAGACGTCAGGTATATTTTCCATTTGGTCGTCTAAACGGAAAATAGACCTGCGAAATGGTTGAACGACCTGCATGGCGCGTGCGGCTTGAGGAAGCGTGGCAGCGTCGCTCTGTGGTTTGGCTCTCCGGCGTGCGGCGGGTGGGCAAGACCACGCTGGCTCGCATGTTGCCGGACATCGACTATCTCAACTGCGATCTCCCTTCGGTGCGGCGCGCAATGGCGGACCCCGAGCTATTCCTCGGTGGCGTGAACTCGGCGTCTGCGCTCGTGTTTGACGAGATCCACCGCCTTGCGGATCCGAGTGGTTTGCTGAAGATCGCCGCGGACGAGCATTCCGAGTTGCGGGTGCTGGCAACAGGCTCCTCGACATTGGCAGCCACCGCCAAGTTCCGGGATTCGCTCACCGGTAGGAAGCAGGAGGTGCATCTTTGCCCTGTGCCTTGGAGCGAGTGCGTCGGCGATTTCGGCATTGCCGATCTAGACCGACGCCTCCTTCATGGAGGATTGCCGGAGCCGTTGCTTGCAGCCGAGCCCGATCCCTCCTTCTTCGCCGAATGGACCGACAGCTTCTACGCCCGCGACATCCTCGAACTCTTCCACATCCGCAACCGCGAGGGCTTTCTCAACCTGTTCCGTCTGCTCTTGCGTCGCAGTGGCGGGCAGGTCGACTACACCAGTCTCGCGTCACATTCGGAACTCAGCCGACCCACCGTGAAATCGCACTTGGAAGCGATGCGCATCGCCCATGCCATCCGACTCCTGCGCCCGTTTCACGGCGGCGGCAAAAGAGAGGTAACCAGCCGACCCAAGTGCTACGCCTTCGACACCGGCTTCGTCGCCTTCGAACGCGGCTGGCGCAGCATCCGCACTGAAGACCGTGGGCTGCTCTGGGAACACTTGGTGCTCGACGAAATCCTCACTCGGTTCCGCCCGAGCGATGTGTTCTATTGGCAGGACAAGGCCCGTCGCGAGATCGACTTCGTGATTCGGCGCGGGGGAAGCCGAGTGGACACGGTGGAATGCAAAATCAACCCGGATCGCTTTGATCCAGCAGCAACCGACGTATTCCGCGCCGCGTACCCTGACGGCGAGAACTTCATCGTCACCCCACGAGCCGACAGGGCACACCGCATCCGCCGTAGGGAGCTGGAATTCACGGTTTGCTCTGCGGCGGGCATCTGACGAACGCCGCATTGACCGGCCCCGGCACGTTTGCCGGCCGTGCTCGACTTCCTGTACGAGCACATCAAGAACCCGGCGTTCCAGTACCGCTTCCAAATGGCAGCCCCATTCCATCGTCATGTGGGACAACCGCTGCGTCCAACACGTCGCCATCTGGGACTACTACCCGGAAACCCGCAGCGGCATCCGAGTGACGGTGAAGGGAGATCGGCCCTTCCACTGAGGCGGCCTGGCGGCGACGAAAGGGGAAGTGTACTTTACGTTTGGACGGGCTAACGTAGAGTGCGCTTTCCAAATGCTCACTCCAAGGCGTCAGATAGCAAACCGGTCGTCGCATAGCTGCTGGCTGGCCGATTCCGCGCTGGAGGCAGCGGGACAGCCCCATCATGGATCACTCCTGGAGAGCTCGCAGCATCCGCCACTGTTTGATACGGTCGCGCAAATTTGCCACCTCAGGACAGCGCGAGAAGAACGACTGGCGATTTGCCAATGACGCGACTGTCATCTGGCTTCGCCCACCGCCCGGCCGACGACGGTCTCCGTAGGCTTCGAGGAGCGGCGCGAACACGTCCTCTTTGAAGCTCTCGTGACGCCTTATCTCTTGCCAAGGGGTGACCAAGTCGTCTCGATAGGCGACGGAGGCGTAGATCTCCACTTCGGGCTCCGCAGGACAGCAAAGGAGCGTGATGTCCTTTGACTGGAGGCTGTCCTCCAGATCCCTCATTGCATCGGCGTTGGCTCGATCAGCGTCCGGAAAGAACAACCAAAGATCCATGTGGCCGTAACGCAGGGCGAGTTCGTCGCGAATCGCGCGAACGGCGTGGTCGTAGCCGCGCAGTCTTGGACTGGTCAGCACGAATACTTTCGCCGATGGCCGCCCTGCTTCTGCCAGCACCATCTCCACCACAGGCTTGAGGATGTAGCCGTTGTTCGTGGGGTCTTCCGGGATCACGAGCACGCGAGTGCTCACAGGGCGCTTTCCATCCAGCCTTCTACGAAGAGGTCGGCAAGCTCTTGGTCCGCGACGATGCGCTTGAAGCCCTCGATGTCCACGAGCCGAGTGATAGTGCTCTCCCCAGTGTCGGGGTTGCGGGCAAAGACGAAGGTTGTCTCGCACTCGTCTGGTTCGAGCCAGGCGACGACCGTGGGCGAGTGGGTTGTCGCCATGATCTGCGTGTAGTTGCCGCCGTTCGCTCGAAGCATTTCCACCATCGCCCGTACTCGACTTGGATGAAGCCCCTTCTCGATCTCTTCGATGGTCATGACGCCTGGCATTCCCCGCTGGAAAAACGAAGCGGCGATCGCCGCGAAACGGAGCGTGCCATCGCTCAGTACGGGCGCGGGGAAACGGCGTCCGTGCTCCACGATTGCGAACATCGCTTCGTTCAGGGCACCGCGGACCACGGCCACATCGTCGACGTCCTGCGGACGGAGTTCCCGCAGCCAGTCGACGTAGGCACTCCTTTCCTCAGTGTTTAGGCGGTCAATCAGTGCCGCAAAGTTCTCTCCCCGCTCGCCCAACCTGTCTGGAGATGTAGCGCTGGAGTAATCGCGCACAATGGAGGTTGCGGGATCGACATGCTGCATGTTGGCGATCTGTCCGGCAACTAGATCGAGCTCAGCCTCGTTCCATTGACCGGCGTCCCGATGCCGCAGCTCGACGAGTATCGGTCGGGACTTTTCGACCTGCACCGGTCTCTCCGACCCGGCACACTCGACATTAAGAACTGGGTCAGCATCCGATTCCGTCGAATGGGTTCGATACACCGTCTGGTCGCCCCAACAAAGCGTCTCCTTCGTCACGTGGCCGCGGCGAGGTGCGATGCATATGTTGTATCGCCAAGGACTGTCCCTGACGTAGCCAGATACCGTGATCTCGAACGTGCGTGAGCTAGGCCGGTCACTTTCGAAGCACGCATTTGCGCTACCCCCTCGGATGCCCTCCCACACCTCGTTGGTGGCACTCTTCGGCTTGCCGTCGAGGATTTCCCCAATCGTGTAGCCGTTGCCTATGCCTTGAAGAACGCGCAGGGCATCAAGGAAGTTGGACTTGCCGCTGCCGTTGGCGCCGACGAGGAGGTTCAGCCCGCCGAGGTGGAGATCCACCTTGCGGAAGCTCTTGAATCCTTCAATGACGATGTGGGTGAGCATGGCTATTCCGGCGAACCCCGTCCTCATTTTGCCCTAATGGAGGGCAGGTCGCGATAATGTTCGTGCCTTGAAGCGCGACGGAGGGCGGGACGCCTCGCTCTGGAAAGGCCGTTCAAAGATTGAACACGCGCAGCGCGTTGTCGCCGAGAAAACCAGCGAGGCGCTTGCCAGACTCGTGCCTAACAGACTCGCGCATCAGGTCCGCGGCGTCCAAGCGAGAGTCCACGTGCGGATAGTCGCTGCCCCAGAGGATGTGGTCTTCGCCGACCAAGTCCATCATGGCGCTGATCGTTCGCTCCTCCGGCTCGGCGACGAAGTAGCAGTTGCGGCGGATGTAGTCGCTCGGGCGTTCGGCCAGCGGCATGGCGGAGAGGGGGCGGAAGAAGTGGTGCTTTTCGTCCAAGCGGTCCATCAGGTAGGCCGCGAAGCCGCAGCCGGCCTCGACGCTGACGACCTTGAGATTCTCGAAGCGGTCGAAGAGGCCGCCTAGGACCAGGGCGGCGAGTGCGGGGATGAGCTGCCCGGTTGCGCCCAGCGAGAAGCCGAAGGTGGGGCCCAAGCCAGCCGTGCGCCAGCCGGCGAAGGGGGCTGCGGCGCCGTCGAAGCGGACGATGACGTGCAGGCAGCCGGGGATGCCCGCTTCTTGGCAGCGCGACCACAGAGCGTCGAAATGGGCGTCGCCCGGGCTCTTGCCGGCGATGGTTTCCGGTGGCACGAACAGGCCCCGGAAGCCGAGCGCGAGGCAGCGGTCGAGCTCCTTGGCAGCTTCATCCACGTCGTGCCAGTTGACGGTGGCGATGGGCACCACGCGGCCCGGAACGGTCTGGAAGAACTCCGCCTGCCAGGTGTTGTAGGCGCGGCAGTAGGCAGAAGCGAGATCGACGTCGTCTTCCGGGAACGGCAGGATGCCGATGGTGGGGAACAGCACGCCGCGGTCCACGCCCCAACTGTCGAGCAGCTTGGCTCGTTCGTGGGGGTCGTAGCTCGCCGGTGGGCAGCCGTCGATGTAGCGATGCGGTTCGGTGAAAAGCTTGCGGCGGTCGATGTTGGCGCCGCCGAGGCCAGCGAGCACGCGTTCGAGCACGACTTTCTCGCCGATGATGAGCCGCTCGACGCCGTCCGCCTCCTCGATCCGAATCGCGCGGTCCCGATAGGCGGGCTCGAGATAGCGTTGCCACAGATCGGCCGGCTCCATGACATGGGAGTCGCAGTCGATGACGGTACCGTGAGCGCCCCACGCCGTTCCTTAGGCTGGCCTTGCCGCGAGGCGCTAAGCCCCTACGAGCGCACCTTCAGCCGAATGCCGATCGTTCTTGGCCGGTTTGTGGTGATGCGCGAGTCGTAGTAGCCCGAGTTCTGGAAGATCTGTGCTCGCTCGTCCGTCAGATTCGTGATGAAGAGCTCGGCTCCCCAAGCGCCGCCATTGAAGTCCATGCCGGCGCGGACGTTGACGAGGGAGTAAGCGTCCATGAGCACCGGTGGCTGTTCGCTTTGGCGCGCGAGCAGGTTCCAGCGCTCGTCGGTGAAGGACCAGTTGAAGAGGCCATAGACGGCACGGTTGCCGCTCAAGGGGCGGTCGTAGCTGAGGCCCACCGACGCGCTCCACTCCGGCGTGTGGGCGAGTCGCCGCCCTTCGGCGGCATAGACGAAGCGCGGTTCCCGGGCAATGGTGGCGAAGTCGCCCACGAGTTCGGCGCGGTTGAACGCAAGGCCCCCGGTCAGCGTCCAGTTCTCGCCCAGCACCGCCGTGAGGTCGGCCTCGACGCCCCGGATGGTGGCGCCTTCGACGTTGCGGCGGAAGTTGAAGGGCACGGTGAGAAGGTCGTAGAGGACGGTCTGGAAGTTGTCCCAGTCGATGAAGTAGGCGGCGCCGTTCAGCACCACCCGGCCCTCGGCCATCGTCGATTTCCAGCCCACCTCCCACGAACGGCTGAAGTCGGATTCGTAGAACTCCGGCACCTCGGGATGGGTGACGTTGGGGTTGCGGCTGCCGCGACGGAAGCCTTCGCCGTAGGCGGCGTAAATCAGGACATCCTCGGATAAATCGTACTGGGCGCTGAACTTGAGGGTTTGGTCGGTGTCCGACTCGCCCGGCTGGTCGCCGTCGTACTCCTTGGGCTCCCACGGATAGCCGCAACTCCAACCACTGCCCTCACCGTCGTCGGCGCGGAACACGCGCATCCCGGCGGCGAGGGTGAGCTGGTCGGTGAAGTCCCAGGACACGTCGCCAAACGCCGCTGCGTAGCTGTTCGTGCCTTTCCAGCCGGGACAGCTCCACCACTCGAGCGGCAGCGGCGTGCCGCCGTCGCGGCTGACGTAGTACTCGGCCGGGCCGCTAGTGAAGTTGATGCCCGGCATTTCCCAGAACAAATAGCCGTCGTAGCGCCCGGTTTCGGAGTAAACGCCTCCGATCCAGTTCAGCCGGCCTTCGCCGGTGGATGCCATCCTGAGTTCGTGCGACCAGCGGCTGGCGTTGGCCTCGCTCTCGAAGAAGATGCTTGGGTCCGCGCAGCCGGTGAAGCCATACCAGTAGAAATTCTCGCAGGCGTGCTGCTGCACCCAGCTCCCGAACGAGGCGTATTCGACGTAGTCCGAATAGTCGTTAACGGCGAGGTCGTCGCGGTCGTAGTAGCTCGTTGCGTACACGAGATCGCCGATGCCCGTTTCGCCGGTGAGCGTGAAGGCATATTGGGCGTGATTCAGGTTCGTGTATTCCGGGCCGCGCCGGGTCACTTCGAGGTCGCCGTGCCTGGTGGGGTCGTGATCCCACGCGCCCACGGTGTCGGTGGCCTGGGTCATGGCCGTGCCAAGCGCCTGCCAGTCCTCGTTGAGCTCGAAGCTGAGGGCAATGCGGCCGCCGGTGGTCTCCTCCTGGTTGTAGTCCTCGCCGGCCCACTGCCGGTTGTTAACCGTCACGCCGTTGCTGTAGGTGAAGTCCTGCTCGATGTTGTCCACGAAGCCGTTGGATTTGTCGTGCCAAAACACGGCGCGAACCGCAGCCCGATCCGACAGCGGCAGGTTGCCGAAGCCCTCTGCCGTGTAAGTGGTGTCGCCGTGTGCGATGCTGCCGCCGGCAAGATCGAAGCCGTAGGCGGTCTCTTCCGTGTCGGGCTTGTTGGTGATGATCCGCACCGTGCCAGAGACCGAGCTTGCACCGTAGTAGGTGCCCTCTGGACCGCGCAGCACCTCGATGCGTTCGATGTCGTAGAGGTGCAGGTCCGGCGCGCCGCCGGCCCGCCCGTTCACGGGCTGCTCATCCAAGTAGTAGCTGGTGGTCGCATCGTTGGTGCGAAAGACATGCGGGATGCCGCCGTCGGACACGCCGCGAATGTGCATGAGCTGCGTGCCGGGGCCGGCGCTGATGTAGGAAAGCGAAGGCGACTGATCGGCGAAATCCTCGAACCGGTCGAGGTCCATCCGTTCGAGATCGTCTGATGTGAACGCCTGAATGCTCACGGGCGTGTCCTGGATGTTGGACTCCCGCTTGCGCGCAGTGACGATCACTTCCTCAAGCGCCGGCGCTGAAGCCGAGGCTTCCTGGGCGTGAAGACATGGCGCGGCGCCAAGCCCTGAGGCGGCGGCAACCGCGACCGCCAGTTTGGAGAGCGGGAACTGCCCGACCATTTGGTCGTTGAGCGCGCTGGTCTCTCGGCTCCGCGACGTTCGCGACTTCCGCATGGCTCCTCCAGCCGGCAGCAACGAGTCGCGCCAATGTACACCACCGCGCATGGGAAGCAACCTCGCCGCTCTCCCTGTGGGCTCCGTGCTCGGCGGGGACGTCCGGTCGCTGACACGCGGGAAACAGGGCACCCTTTTTTCCGGCCCGACAGGGCCCGTCTCGCGGGGAGGGGGCTGGTTGCATGTTCGGGCCCTTGGTTGCTTCGCCTTCGGCGGGAGGAGCGTGATGGGCCCTCGCTCCGAATGAGAGCACACCGCGCCTTCCGGCCGGCACGTTGGTGTGGACTCGGCTCCGAGGCACTTCCGTTTTTTATCAACGTGTTATGCAATTTCTCCCATGAGAGTCTTTCCAGCTCGGCGGGGACGCCTGGTCGCCGACGCGCCAGTTCCCCTAGAAGGTGTCCCAGGTCTGCAATGCGTTGCCCAAGGCCGATTCGAGAGGTGCGAGGTGCGGCCGGTAGGCTTGCCAGTGCTCCTTGGCGTCGGTGTAGATGGGTTGGCGCACTTGCTCGGCGCTGGCCGTGCGCACCACTCGGTCGGTTTCGAAAAAGCGGAGGCAAGATTCCTCAAAAGGCAGGTCGCAGTGGGCGAGGAGGCGGCGGGTCTCGGGTTCGGTGTCGTCCACCATGCGTTCGTAGATAACGCGGTGGATACGGCCCGGCAGCAGGCTCTGCCAGTGGCGCATCATTTCGAGATAGCCCTTGTAGTAGGCGGCGAGGGTGTCCAGGCGATAGCTGAAGGACTGGCCGCGGGCGAAGTTTTGCTTGTAGGTGCTCAAGGCGCAGCCCAAGGGATGGCGGCGGGTGTCCACGAACAGTGCCTGCGGCAACATGCAGGCGATGAGGCCGACGTGGAGGAAGTTGTTGGGCATCTTGTCGACGAAGTAGGGGGCGTCGCCGCGGTGGGAGGCGGTTTCCGCAAGGTAGCGCTCGCCCAACGCCTGTAAATCCTTGGGCGTCATTTGCTGGGCGGCATCCGGGTAGCCGGCGCCGCGTTCGAGTTCGCGCACGTAGCCGAGCACGTGGGGCAGTTCCATCGTTCCCTGCACGCGGCTGTGGGAAGAGAGGATCTGGTCCACCAGCGTGGAGCCGGAACGGGGCAGGCCGATGACAAAGATGGGTATGGGAGCCCGATCGACCGCCGGGCGCCCCGGCGTTCCCCGCTTCTCGGCGAGCGCGGCTCTCGTAAACGCCTGCCGCAAACGCCGGCACTGGGCCTCGAACCGTTCCACGTTGAACGACTCGTGGCTCGCTCTGAGATCGTTGCCGCGACGGTAGTGCTCGAACGCTTGGTCCACGTCGCCGCGGTCCTCGAACGCCTTGCCGAGGGCGAAGTGCAGGGCGGCGCGGTCGCGGCCGAACAGGTCCTTGCGTTCCTGCGCCGCCTCCATGGCGTTCCGCTCTGTGTCGGTGAAGCGATACGTCTTGAGGTCCGCCAGGCTCCACCACGCCTCGCCGAGACCGGCGTCGGCAGCCGCCGCGTTGCGGTAGGCGCCCACGCTCGCGTCCGAGTTGCCGAGCGCCTTGTGGACGTGGCCGAGGGAGAGATGCACGCGCGGCTGCTTGGGATTGATCGCCAGCGCCCGCTCGAATGCGGTTGCCACTTCCGCCTGCTTGAGCCCCCAGGCCAGCACCGTGCCCAACGTCGTCCAGCTCTCGGCGAGTTCGGGGTTGAGTTCCACCGCGCGCTGCGCTGCAGCCTCGGCCTCCGGGAATCTCGACCGGCTCATGGCGAGGCGGGCTAAGGCACGATGTACATGGCTGACGTTGGCGGAGACCGACATGGCCCGCCCGAGCAGGCGCTCGGCGTCGTCCGGTGCGTTGCGGTCGATGGCGATGTTGGCGAGGCCCACCAGGGCGTGGATGTGGTTTGGGTCCGCCTTGAGCACGTCTCGGTAGCCGGTTTCGGCATCGCGCGGGCGGCCTTGTGCGCCAGCCTGGATCGCTGCCCGGATGTTGGGGAAGAACGGGTCGCAGGAAATTGCTTCGCGCTGCGCTGCACGGGCGTCGTCGTCCCGGCCCTCGGCAAACAGGTTGTCCGCGTGACGTTGCCATGCGGCGGCAAGGTCCGCTGCCACGGCACGCTGCTGCGGCATCGCTCGCGCAGCGGTTTGCAGATGTTCGATGGCTTTCGGCAGGTCGCCCTGGCCGGCGAATGCGGCGCCGAGCAGGTGCCGCGCCTCGGCGTTGCGAGGCTCGACCGCGAGCACATCCTGCGCAGCCCGCTTCGCTCTGGCGGCCTGTCCCGCCCGCAGCGATGCGGCGGCGCGATGGAGTTCTGCCGTGACGTCCACGGCTCGCATTATGGTGCGGCGCTGTGGATGCGTCACACTTGGGGCGCTCGCAAGGATGATGGGGTGAGGAGAGTCTGATGGGCTACCGGATTGCTGGCCGCTTGGCCGCCAGCGCGTCGCTTGTGGTGCTTGCTGGCACGTTGTGCGCGGGCGAACTGCCGCGTGCGGAACCCGCTGAAGCCGGCATGTCGGCGGCTCGGCTGGTGCGGGTGGCGGAGCGGATGGACAGCCTGGTGGCGCAAGGAGAGTTCCCCGGAATGCTGGCCATGATCGCGCGCCGCGGCAGAGTTGTGTTCGAGCATGCCGTCGGCACCCTGGATGTCGAAACCGGCGCATCCCTCGAGATGGATTCGCTCATGCGCATCTACTCCATGACCAAGCCCATAACAAGCGTTGCGGCGATGATGCTGGTGGAGGACGGCAAGCTGTTGCTGGATGCGCCGGTCTCCATGCACTTCCCGGAGTGGAAGGAACTCAAGGTTCTGAAGGACGGGGAGCAGGTGCCGGCGGGCACCGCCATGACTGCCCGGCACCTCTTGATGCACACCTCGGGCCTGACCTACGGCTATTACGGCGACACGCCGGTGGACCGCATGTATCGCGAGGCCAAGCTGATCGACGATTGGGACTATCTCACCCACGGCACGCACGAATTGGTGCAGAAGCTCGCCGACATTCCGCTGCTGTTTCAGCCCGGTTCACGCTGGCACTACGGCTTCTCTAGCGACGTGCTGGGCCATCTTGTGGAAAGGGTCAGCGGGCAGCCGCTGGACGCTTTCTTCCAAGAGCGTTTGTTTGCGCCTCTCGGCATGGACGATGCGTACTTCGATGTGCCGGAAGCAGCCCTGGCCCGCTTCGGAACGGATCATTACGTGGTTGATGGCGAGGTGATCGTGCAGGATTCGCCACGGGAGGACCCGGAGTTCCGCGGCGTCACTTTCCTCTCCGGCGGCGGGGGCCTCGTGATGACTGCCGAGAACTACCTTCGCTTTTGCCTCATGCTGGTCAACGGCGGCATCCTCGATGGCGCGAGGCTTCTGAGCCCCGCCGCAGTCGATCTGATGACCAGCAACCTCCTCGCGGACGGCGATTCCGCGAACGGCGACGGCTTTGGCCTCGGCTTCGCCATCGCCCCGGACGGCGCAGCGCGCGGCGCGCTCACCCCCGGCAGCTACTACTGGGGCGGCGCTGCCGGCACGTTCTTCTGGATCGACCCGCAACTCGAGCTGGTCGCTGTATTCATGCCGCAACGAATCGGCACGCCACCCTGGATTCAACAGACGCTGCAGAACATGGTGTACGCGGCAGCGGAGTAGGTTGGGCAACGGCGAGGGCCTGGGATTGGCGGTAGTGTCTCACTTTGACCCTACCTGCTGTGGCGGATGGGTGCTGGAAAACCGGCGATCGTGTTCGACTTACCTGCCGGCACCGCCTTGGAGGGCGGGGCGCTGCCAAACCCCTCGCTACGCTTGGCGTCTGGCCCCAGCCCCCACCTCCTCAAGAGTGCGCGCCACGCGCTGTGCAAATCTCAAGTGAGACACCACCGGATTGACAGCGGTGTAGCCAGTTGGCTACTTTTCCGGCATGCTCGAAGTCCGTAGGACGGAGGTCTATGCCCGGTGGCTGGACGGCTTGCGCGACGCCCGTGCCCGTGCGCGCGTGCTGGTCCGTGTCCAGCGACTGATAGCGGGCAATCCGGGCGACGTCAGGCCGGTGGGCGAAGGCGTCTCCGAGATGCGGATCGACTACGGACCGGGATACCGGGTTTACTTCAAGAGGCAGGGCCGGACGGTGGTGGTGTTGCTGGCAGGTGGCGACAAGCGCACCTAAAGCGCCGACGTCCAGATGGCCCTGCGCCTCGCGCGGAACCTGTAGGTGGATGACATGACGAAGACCGTTACATCACACTACGACGTTGCCGAGCATCTGCGCACGCCCGAGGACATGGCGGCGTACCTGGAGGCGTCCATCGAGGAGGCGGACGGAGACGCCGCGTTCGTGGCCAAGGCGCTCGGCGACATCGCCCGCGCGCGGGGCATGGCACAGGTGGCGAACGACACCGGCTTGTCCCGCGAGAGCCTCTACAAGGCGCTGTCTGGGGAGCGCGTGCCGACATTCGAGACTGTTCTCAGGGTGGTCGGTGCGCTTGGGCTGAAGCTGCGGGCGGAAGCTTCGCCGGTGGCCCAGCGACAGTCGGGGTGATTACCGGCGGCCTGGTCCTACGGGTCGCCTAGCCACGTCATGGGGTCGGTCGGTTCGCCGTCGGCGCGCACCTCGAAGTAGACGCCCACATCGGCTCGACCGCCGCTTTGGCCGGCGGAGGCGATAGCTTCGCCGCCGGATACCCAGTCGCCTTCCTTTTTGTAGATGGCGTCGCTGTGGCCGTAGAGCGACAGGTGGCCGTTGCCGTGGTCGACGATGGTGAGAAGGCCAAAACCACGCAGCCATTCCGCGAACACGACGCGGCCGTTGGCGACGGCGATCACGTCTTCGCCAGGGGAGGCGCTGAATTGCACGCCTTCCCACGTCATGCGGCCGCCGGCGCGGTTCTGGCCGAAGCGATTGACGATCTCGCCTTGCACGGGCCAAGGCAACTTGCCGCGCGACTCCACGAGGTCAAGCCCGGACAGCGCCGGCGGCACGTCGCGGGATGCCGGGTCCGGCACGGGACGCTGCGCCAAGGCCGTCAACAGGGATTCGAGCCGTTCCCGGTCTCGGCCAAGGCTGGACGGAAGAAGCGTGTGGCGCGAAGAGGGCCTGGCGCGAAGGGCCTCCTTCTAGCACCAACGACGTGCCATTTGGGGAAGGCCACGATTTGGCCGCCAGGGAAGGTCAGGAAGCCAGCCCACACCCACGGACTTCCGTCAACTGCCGCGCCTCGGAACGCACTGCGTGGTACAGATCCCAGCGTAGCTGAAGGTTTATCCTGAACGGCGGCCAGGTGCCAACCGCTCGCATTGAGGTGCTGGACCGGTACGCTGGCGACATGACCGTCGCCGACGCCAAACCGAACTCGTCTCCTACCTCGATTACTACAACAACCTCCGACCACCCCGCCATCGGCATGATGACTCCCGGCGAACACTTGGCTACGCTACAGCAGGCGGCCTGATGTCCAGAATATTCTGAACCGGCGCGTCGGTTGAACATCGCTTAACCAGCCAGCCAACCTAGCTCAAACCAGACCCAGATAGTGCCCTTTACACCTTTACAGGAGGCGTGTCATGTCCACGACCGATGGTGCCAAGATTCTCATTCGTCGCCTTCCCAGTTGGTATGACGGGAGCAGGCATCGTGTGCGTGGCAACCTCATCTTTGAGGAAGGGAAGCAGGGAACGGTTGGGCAAATCGAGGACGTCGGTGCCCGGCTTGAGGATCTCCCGAGTTTGTGCGGGGGTACGGCGGGGTTTGGGTTCCTGGATACGGCGGGATCGGTTGCATCCATTCTGAACTTAGGCGTGAGCGTGATTGGATTCACGCACGTGAGCAAGCTCTTGAAGCGAATTGAGCACCGGCTCAAGGGCATTGAAGCGAAGCTTGATGATCTCACCGCGTTGGTTGGCGTGGTCGACCAAAAGGTCGATCAGCTTGTCGAGTTGAACGAAGCACAAACCGCTGCATTGGCGGACGTCCACAAGCTCATCGTTTCGTTTGAGGTGGCGAAGGCGCATGCCGCGCTGGAGACTCTCGACATTCTATCGGGGATTGCAAAGACACCCGAACGCGACCTTCGCATTCGCGACGCGGCAGAGACACTTCAGGTACTTCGGATTTGGCTCGTCGACAAGCGGGACTCGATGGCGGCTTCTCATGCCACAACCCCCGCACGTACAGAGCTGCTGCGCGCCGAAGTCGCCGTCACATTGGCTGAATGCCGAGCTCGGTGCTTTGCCGGCGACGCTTCATTCGCAGGGAGTGTGCTCGACCGAGCGATTGCCGGCGGGCGTACGGAAATCCAGCGGATGTACGATCAGGTCGAGACACATTGCCTAGTGAATGAGTGGTACGGCCCTGTGGATGCCGAAGCGATGCCGTTTGATCCTGTAGACGCGGTTGAGGCGTTAGCGTGGCTCAAAGGGATCAATTTGGCGGAAGCGGAGATTGATCTCGCTAGCGCACGAAAGTTGGCAGCTGTGAGGCGGCGTGCGGCCGCAGCCCCCGGCCGGGCCGCCGGACGTCCGGCATCGCCGCGTCCGCACCCGTGGCCGGCTCCAGAAAGGCACGGAGCAGAAAAGGCCGCCGCGGCGAGCCTCATTGCATCGTGTCGCTTGATTCGAGATTTGGAGGCAGCGCATGTGATGTGTGCGGTCATGGAACGTTGCGGTGAACCGATAGTGGCTTTGCTCTCGGACGATAGACCTGCGAGCGCACCAGCGCTCGTGCTTGATTGGACTGGGGGAAGATAACCCCACCGCTTCCGACACAGACATTTCGTCCCTCATGCGCGAGGGACGATTTCGCACGCACAGCGCTCGTCCTGGATTGGATGCTCCAGCACGTCAACGCAATGATCGGCCCGGGGTTCGTTGCGGAGGACTGTTTGAGCAACGGCTCCCGCAAAGGTCAGACGAGGTGCCGTGGAGGTATCGCGGTGTCCATCCTCCGGGGCAGCGATGTGCGAAGTCGCCCCAGACGCACGTGGGGCGAGATGTTTGCTGTGGAATTCCTGAGGTAGCGGGCCGGTCGTCGGACATGAGGGCTCCCGGCACGTCGGGCACCGGTGTCGAACGGCATGGTCCGCGCCGTGTGCGGCGACGACGGTTCGTGCGCGAGGCTGCCCCGGGGTTGTGGTCGCGCGAGCGAGGCCATCGTGGGTCTGGCCTCAGGCGTTGGCCCAGTTGACCGCGAGCGAGCCGTCCTCCAGAGACTCGAGGATGGCGAACTCGGCCAGCTTCGCGCGTTGCATTTGACGACCTTCCCAATGGCCTTCCCGAGCTTCAACGCCCTGCGGTTCTGGTCCGACCACGTGCTGGCGCTGAAGGAGCAGCTAGCGGTGATGGACGAACCCCCACTCGCCATATAGGGCGCGTCATTTGATGAAGCAAATGGCGGCCTTCCAACCACGCAAACTAGCGGCTGCTGGTTCACGGGCTGCGTCCTCGGCGGTCGTGATGCTGCTGCTGAGAGAACGCCATGTGCGCAAGGTGACGAACAGCCGGGCCGTGCAAGTCGAGAGCGAGACGTGGCGGGTGACGAAAACGGGCCCCGGGCGTCCCGACTGCAGGGTGCCGACGTGCCGGTATGCAAGCAGTGCTTTCGACGGCCGCGTGACCGTGCTGCGGGAGGGCCGCGAACGGCCAAGCACGCCAGTTAGGGTTAGGGCGTTCTAGCGCCAGAAGTCCCTCGCGCGCGCTGCACCCTACGGGTCGCCTAGCCATGTCATCGGGTCTGTCGGTTCGCCGTCGGCGCGCACCTCGAAGTACACGCCCACATCGGCGCGGCCGCCGCTCTGGCCGGCGGAGGCGATGGCTTCGCCGCCGGACACCCAGTCGCCTTCCTTTTTGTAGATCGCGTCGCTGTGACCGTATAGCGACAGGTGGCCGTTGCCGTGATCGACGATGGTGAGAAGGCCAAAGCCGCGCAGCCATTCCGCGAACACGACGCGGCCGTTGGCGACGGCGATGACGTCTTCGCCAGGGGAGGCGCTGAACTGCACGCCTTCCCATGTCATGCGGCCGCCGGCGCGGTTCTGGCCGAAGCGGTTGACGATCTCGCCTTGCACGGGCCAGGGCAACTTGCCGCGTGATTCCACCAAATCAAGCCCGGACAGCGCCGGCGGCACTTCGCGGGATGTCGGGTCCGCCGCGGGACGCTGTGCCAAGGCCGTCAGCAGGGATTCGAGCCGTTCCCGGTCTCGCCGGAGGCGCTCGCGCAAGGCGGCGCGGTCGCTCCGTTCGGCTTGCAGGAGGTCGATGGCGTGCTGGCGCTCCGAGCGGGTTTGCACCAACGCCTTGCGACGTTCCTGTAGGGAAGTGCGCGCCTGGGTGAGAACAAGCCGCTCGCCGGCGACTCGGTCGGCGTTGCCGGCGAGCGCTTCGAGGGTGGCGCGAAACGAAGCCAGCGACTCGGCCCGTGCCCGCGCGAAATGGCCATGCATCCGCACGGCGCGGTCAAACTCGTCCGGGTCTTCGTGATTCAGCAGGGCCTTGAGGAAATCACGGCGAGGGTGCCGCCAAGCATCGCGGATGTGCTGGGCGATGCGCTCAGCCTGCTCCACTCGGGCAGCCTCCAACGCAGCGCGCTCGTCCTGCACCGACTGCACGCGCACCGAAGCCTGCGCCTGTTTGCGGGTGAGTTCGCGCATCTGTCGCGTGAATTCGTCGATGCGTCGGTCGGCATTCGCGAGTTCCCGCTGCTGCTCGGCCATGCGCCGGTCGGCGTCGGTGAGCCACGTGTCGAGGGCATTGAGTTGCTCCACGACATCGCCAAGCTGGCGCCGGGCTTCCGCGTCCTCTCCTTGCGCTGCGGTCGCGTTGGTCGCGACGAGGATGGCGAGCCCCGCGAGCAGCAGGGCCCCGCGCCTTTCAACCGGCACTCTGACGCCACGCTGCAGCGCACTGGGACAAGGGCCGTCCGGTCATCTCCTTCGGCATCGGGATGCCCATGAGTGTGAGCAGGGTCGGGGCAACGTCGGCAAGAGTGCCGCCTTGGGAGAACGTCACCTCGTCTGGGCCGAGGTACACGAGCGGCACTGGCGATGAGGTGTGGGCCGTGTGCGGCTGTTCGCTCAGGTGGTCGATCATGCGTTCGACGTTGCCGTGGTCGGCGGTGATGAGGCAGGTGGAGCCGGTTCGCTTCACCGCGGCTTCGATGCGGCCGAGGCACTCGTCGATCGTCTCCACCGCCTCCACCGCGGCGTCGAAGACGCCGGTGTGTCCCACCATGTCGCCGCCGGCGAAGTTGCAGACGATGGCGTCGAACTCGCCCGTCTCGATCGCACGGACGAGCCGGTGGGTTACCTCGCGCGCAGACATGGCGGGGGCGAGATCGTAGGTGGGCACAGAAGGCGAGGGTACCAGCATGCGGCTTTCCCCGGCGAACGGCTGCTCCCTGCCACCCGAGAAGAAGAACGTGACGTGGGCGTACTTCTCCGTCTCGGCGATGCGAAGCTGGGTCTTGCCGAGGCTGGCGAGCACTTCGCCGAAGGTGTGACTCGGCACTTCGTTGTCGAACGCGCAGGGCGCCTCGATGTCGTCCGCATAGCGGGTGAGGGTGACGAAGGCGCTCAGGCGGACACGTTGGCGGCTAAAGCCGTCGAAGTCCTCGGCGAGGAAGGCTCGGCTGAGCTGACGGGCGCGGTCGGCGCGGAAGTTCATGAAGACGACGGCATCGCCGTCGGCGATGCCCTGTTGGCCATCCGCCCCCACCAATGTCGGCTGGACGAACTCGTCGGTTTCGCCGCGCTGGTAGGCGGCGTCCAGCGCCGTCATGGGATCGTCGAACCGGAATGCCGCTTCGCCGCGCACCAGGGCGTCGTAGGCGCGCTCGATGCGGTCCCAGTGCCGGTCGCGATCCATCGGGTAGTAGCGCCCCGCAATCGAGGCGATGACACCTGGGGTGTCTTGCTCGAAGCGCTTGAGGGACGGCGCTGCGCTCTTGGGAGGCGTGTCGCGACCGTCGAGGAACGCGTGCAGACGCACCGAGGCTCCCCGCTTGATCGCATGGGTAACGAATGCCGCAACTTGGTCTTCGTGACTGTGAACGCCCCCCGGCGACAAAAGCCCAAGCACGTGCAACGCCCCGCCGCTCGCGAGCGAAGCATCAATGGCACCTTCCAGCGCCGGATTCGCAAAGAAGTCGCCCGTGGCGATGGCATGGTCGATGCGCGTGAGGTCCTGACGCATGACGCGCCCCGCACCCAGGTTCATGTGCCCAACTTCGGAGTTCCCCATCTGCCCGGCAGGCAACCCCACATCCTCCGACGATGCCGACAGCAGCGTGGTCGGCGCCTGCGCCCACAGCCGATCCCACACCGGCGTGTGCGCGGCCGCGATGGCATTCTCGCGCTGCCCCGGCTCCGCCGGCGCCTGGGCATGCCCCCAACCGTCGAGTACGACCAAGAGGGTGGTTGGCGCAACGGCCTGCATGGTTGCTACCGTCGTTTGCGCGGGATGGGGTCTGATTGGAACTGGAATATGTCGTCGGCCCCGTAAGCGTCAGAGGGCTGCAAGGGCGTGCTGAGCGGCAAAAACATCAACTGCGCTGGCTCGTCGACTTCGGCTCGAAGCCGTACTGTGGCAGGGCCCACGTTGGAAATCTCGAGGACTATCGTACCGGTGAATCCCGGATCGATCTTTGGCGCGGTTAGGTGAACGCCCAGTCCAACTCGTGCCCAACTGCTTCGACCTTCTAGCATTCCCATGAGATCGGGTGGAATCGTCACCACTTCCAATGTCTGGGCGAGGACGAAGCTTCGTGGCTTGAGGTCGAAATGGTTTTGGTTCTCGGCATGGCACCAAAGATCCGAGGACTGGAACACCGAAGGTTCCATCTGGATCGATGTAATGTGGCGCGGGAAATCGCCGGCAAAGGTCGCGAATTTCCGACCCAGCCGGAGGTTTACGGACACAGGCCCAAGGCGTTCCTCGCTGGGCGGCGGCTGGATCTTGACGCTCCCCGAGCGAAGGCGTTGCAAAATGTCCGGCTTGGAGAGAATCAACTCGCTACAGCCACGCGTTCCACGGGACCTTGGACAAGGCGGCTTTTGGGCGCGTAGCCCGGAATCTTCGCCCTAAACGTAGTGCCATCGACATCGACGATCTGCGCAAGCACCTGATCGGTGCCCTCGCTTTCGCCGCCCCGCAGCCAGCGAATGTCGACGAACCCGAACCATTGCCCGATCTCGTCCTCGACCAGAACCATTCGCTCATTGGAGAACGGGCCGGGCTTTACCTGACAGGGCAGCCACATCTTTGAGCCGATTGGAAGTTCCACCTTCACCCCTTTGCCTTCTTAAGGTCCAACAGGAATTTTATACAGCCTTCCTTGGTTGCATCAACCTCAGATTTGAGCTCCATCCTCTACGTATTTTGGCTGCGTGGCAGCCACCTTTTTTGATTCACATCCCCGCGGAATCCGCCCCCGTCCCAAAGGCCCATGTCGAAGCTACCTGGTTGGCGAGTTCGGGGGAATCCGGTAAGGAGTCGCCGATGCGGGTGGCCACGGGGACCAGGGCTGCGTCCTCGGCGAGATCCGCGACGCGGAACGCCTGCTCGCCGGTTTGGCGGGTGCCGAGGATGTCGCCGGGGCCACGCAGTTCGAGGTCCCTCTCGGCGATCACGAAGCCGTCGTTCGTCTTGCGCAGCACTGCGAGGCGCTGCGTCGCCACCTCTGACAGCGGCGGTTGGTAGAGGAGCACGCAGTCGCTGCGGGCGCTGCCGCGGCCGACGCGGCCGCGCAGTTGGTGGAGCTGAGCGAGGCCCAATCGTTCCGCGTTGTCGATCACCATGAGGGAGGCGTTGGGCACATCCACGCCCACTTCGATGACTGTCGTGGCCACCAGCAAGTCGATTTCCCCGGCCTTGAACGCGGCCATGGCGGTGGCCTTCTCCGTCGCCGGCAGGCGGCCGTGCACCAAGGCGGAGCGCACGTCCGGGAGCATTTCCTGCAACTCGTCGAAGGTCGTGGTGGCGGCTCGCTCCGGGTCTCTGGGCGCGGTTCCGAATGCGATGCTTGCCGGCGCATCACCGGCTGTCGTGGCCTCGGCTGCCTGCGCTTGCCCGGCAACGCCCTCCTCGCCTTCCTGGCCGTCGATTACCGTGCAGACCCAATACACCTGCGCGCCAGCCGCCACGGCTTGGCCGACGCGGGCGATCACGTCGTTTCGTCGCGACATGGCCACCACCCGAGTTCGCACGGCCTGACGACCGGGCGGCAGCTCGTCGATCACGGAAACATCCATGTCGGCGTAGAGCGCCATCGTCAAGGTGCGGGGGATGGGCGTGGCGGTCATCACCAGGTGGTGGGGCACCTCCCCCTTGTGCCGCAGCATCATGCGCTGCTCAACGCCAAAGCGGTGTTGCTCGTCGACGATGGCGAGAGCGAGCCTTTGGAACTCCACCCCAGACTGAAACAGGGCGTGAGTGCCCACCACCACAAGGTCTTCGCCACCTTCCACCGCCGCTAGCCGAGCTCGTCGTTCCGCGGCGGCAAGCCGCCCGGTCAAGAGGGCGACGCCGATGCCGAGGGGCCCGAGCCAGGCGCTGAGCGTCTCGAAATGCTGCTCGGCAAGGATTTCGGTGGGTGCCATGAGCGCCGTCTGGCAGCCGTGTTCCGCAGCGCGGATGGCGGCGAATGCGGCGATGACCGTCTTGCCCGAACCCACATCGCCCTGCAGCAGTCGCATCATGGGCACGTTCGTGGCGAGGTCGTTCAGCACATCCCGCGCCACGCGAGCCTGCGCGCCGGTGAGGCGGAAGCCCAGATTGCGCAGCAGCTCGCGTCCAAGCTGCCTTGCCGGTGGCAGTGGCGTGGCTGTGAGACCTCCCCTTGCCGCCCGACGGCGCTTCATCACCAGATAGTGCGCGAGCAGCTCGTCCAGCACGATGCGGCGGCGCGCAGCGGCAAGCCGCGCCGTGCGCGCCTCCTGTGCGTCCTCGGCACCGCTGTCGTTCATGGCCCCGCCGTGGATGCAGCGCAGGGCATCGAGCAGCAACGGGAAGTCCTGACCCGGCAGGGGGATTCCGAACGCCTCGTCAACGTCCGATAGCGCCGCTTGAATCCATCCCGCGAGGCGAGCGCTGGCGATGCCTTCGGTTTGTCGATACACGGGCGTCAGTGCGGGTGCCGGCGGTGGCGGTTCCGACGGGAACAGGCGGTACTCGGGATGCACCATCTCGAGACCCAAAGGACCCATCCGCACGGCCCCGAAGCACCGCACCCAAGCACCGGGCGCGAATGACTCCCGCTGCCCCCGGGAATAGTGGAACAGGCGCATGGCCAGCCGGCCACTGTCGTCCTGCAGACGCACCAGCAGGGAGCGGCGGCGACCGTAGTTCAGCTCCGCCCCCAAGATTTCCCCGGCCACGAGGCATTCGGTGCCAGCGGCGAGTTCGCCGAGTGGCGTCGTCCGCGTGCGGTCTTGATATCGCAGCGGCAGATGCAGCAATAGGTCCCGGACTTCGGCGATGCCAAGACGAGCAAGCCGCTTGGCGGAGCCCGGGCCCACACCCCGCAGCGCCGTCACGGAGTCGCGAAGCTTCAGTCCGCCCATGTAAGGGATTCCACCACGGCTAGCCGCCAAACCCAAGCCTTGGCAAGGGCGCTAGTGCCCGCAGGCCGCACGAGGCCGTATCGGCCGTTTCCAACTCCTTCGCCCCGACGGCGGGGCAGGCGAGATGGCAGCCCCTATGAAGCCCTTCTTTGTTCAGGCTGTTGGGGAGGGCGCCATTTCGGCATAGAACGACCGCACACGTTCGACGATGGTGTCCACGTCATGCCGATGCAGTTCGCGCACGTCGAACAGGAGGAGACCCTCGTTCAGCTGGTGGTTGCGGGTGCGGATGCTCGGTGAACTGGCGGCTAGGTGTTGCACCAGGGCTTGCAGCACGGCAGGGGGCTCTCGGAGGCCCACCCGGCGGATGGGGCGACCGGCGCGGTCCGGGACAATGCAAGCGTTCGCGAACGACGAAAGTCCAGCATGGAGCGCCGCGAGAATGGCCTCGTCATCGCTCGCGGATGGTTCGAATCTGTCGAGCGCCGCCATGAGGCCCATGATCTGTTCCTTGCCCACCTTCATGGCGCGGGCGATGCCACGACCCTGCAGCTCGCACGCTTCGATGAGGTCGTGGCGACCGGCGATGAAGCCGCAGGTGGGGCCGCCGATGGCCTTGCCGCCGGAGTACGTCACGAGATCTGCGCCGGCCGCAACGTAGGTGCGGACATCGCTTTCGGCGGCAGCGTCCACCAAAACCGGAACGCCACGGCCGAGGCAAGCGTCGAGCGGCAGTCGATTCTGCTGCACTGCGTGGTGCGACTTGACGTACACGATGGCCTTGGTGTCGGCGGACAACTTTGCGGCGAGGTCGTCCTCCGTCACGGCATCGAGGCTGCCAAACACCACCGGCCGGCCGCCGCCCAAGCGGATCATCTGCGTGACTTCGGCACCGAAATCCACGTCATGGCCGCGTTGGATCAGGATGTCTCTCGGTGCAGGAACATCGGGCACGCGCCGAATCTTCTCGAGGTCGCGTCCGGTGAGGATGGCGGCGACCCCGATGGCGATGCCGGCGGCTGCCCCGGTGGTGATGCAGGCCGCCTCGGCGCCGGTGCGGGCAGCGATGCGTTGGCCGGCGGCACGGCGGAGCTCGGCCAGATCCACATGCGCCCGGGCCGCCTCGGCCTGCGCTTGGGCGACGGTCTCGTGTTGTGCCGATCCGCCGAGAGCGGTCATCTTGCCGGCCGCGTTGATGACCGTTTCGACGCTGATGCGGCGAAACGGATTCACAAGGGCGCGTCCCGTTCGTGGTAGGTGCTGCCGATGGCGACGCCTTGGGTCTCGATGCGGCCGGGTACGGTGCGCAGTTCGCCCTCGGCGTCCTCCACCTGCCACGGTTCGGCGGTCTCCTCGAACACGGTGGCGTATGCCGGCCTGCCGACGGTGAAGCTTCCGAAGCCCAAATGTTCGAGGCCAACCGCTTGAGCCGGGGCCAGGGTGACCGCCCGCACCGTGTCCACCAGCGACATGCCGAGCGCCCGCAGCTTGCTCATCGTGCGTGCCAGCGACACCGCATGGTGATCGAGGTTGCCGCGGTGCAGGTCCGAGCTGATCGTGTGTACCGGCAGGCCCTGCGCCAGCGCCGTCTCGCAAACCCGGAAGCTGAACGATGAACGGCCATGTCCCACATCGACGATCACGCCCCGTTCCACCGCGTCGCGAAAGGCCGGTATCACCCGATCGCGATAGCCCAGAACGCCGCCTACCTTGCCGTGGTAGGTGTGGGTGACGATGTCGCCGGGGCGCAGCAGTTCGAGCACGTCGTCGATGAGCGGCGGCGCGTTGCCGATGTGGAGCATCATGGGCTTGCCCACCAGTTCCGCCGCCTTGCGCGCCAGCTTCACCGCCTCGATGCCAAAGCTGCCGGTGTGCGAGGCGCTCGCGAGCACCTTCACGCCCACCAGCCAGTCGTGCCGCTCGAGCGCGCGCACGACACCGGGCAGGTCGCAAAGGTCCGGTCGCGAGGCGTGGCCTCCACCAAGGTTCGGCAGGCCCGGGCTGCCGATGTTGATGAAAGCAAACACCCGCGTTTGCTGCGTCTCATGGACGAAACGAGGGAACGCGTCGATGGTGGTCGCCCCCGACGACCCGGCATCCACCACACAAGCCACCCCCTGCCGAGTGCCGATGCGGTCTGCTTCGAGACGAGCCGTGGCGAAGAGCGGGTGGCTGAAGACGTGCGTGTGCAGGTCGATGAAACCGGGTGCGACGAACGCGCCGTCCACGTCCACGACGCGATCCGCCGGCGCGTCAAGCGCGTCAACCACAAGGCCGTCGGCAATGTGAAGATCGTCGTCGCTAATCGTGCCGGCATCCACGTCGATACGCTTGCCGCCGGTGATGGTGAGCGTCGTCATCGTCCCTCTTCGCCTCGTCTCCCCTTGCGACTATAGCCCGGCGCACGTTTGCCCGAGGTGTTGAACGTCAGCGAACTGTCGTGACCGCCTCAGAGCTCGTCCAGGACCCTGGTGGCATCGCGCACTTGGCCCCAGTGCCGGCGTACGTCGCGATAGCGGAGGACGGCGTCCGCGTCCGCGGCGATGCGGCGCGGCGATAGCACCATCGCATCCGCGGCCGCGTCGTAATCGGGCTGAAGGCCGAGCGCCACGGCCAGGAAGATCGCCGCGCCGCGGCCCTCGACGGCCTCGTCCGAGCATTCGAGTGGTGTGTCCAGCACGGCCGCCAGGATGTGCGGCCACAGCGTGCTGGTGGCGCCGCCGCCGGTGAGGCGAACGCGTTTTGGCGGCCCGCACCAGCCGACGACCTGGTCCACGATGTCGGCGATGGCAAAGCTCACGCCTTCGAGGACCGCGCGATGCAGCGCAGCATTGCCGTGACGAAGGGCCAGGCCCAGAAACGCGCCGCTGGCAGCGGGACGCAGCTCCGGCGCTACCTGTCCCGACAGGAAGGGCAGAAAACGAACGCCGTCCGCGCCCGGGCCGATGGCCGCAGCGCCTTCGGCAGCGTTCGCGTAGGCGTCCGGTCGATCGTTGGCGCGGGTGATGTCGAGCAGCCAGTCCACTGAGCGCCCGCCCTGGCTGGCGTTGCCGCCGATGATGTGGCGGTCCGGCGGCAGCGAGTAGAAGCGGTATGCGTCGGCAGGCGGATCGATGCTTGGCGTGCGCACGACCGCGTGCGTGCCGAGGGTGATGGCGTATTCGCCAGGGCGCGTGGCGCCGGCACCTACGTTGGCGCAGATACCGTCGTGCGCGCCAACCGCTACCGGAATGCCCTCGGTGAGGCCAGTCTCGCGCGCGGCGGCACCGGTGAGCTGGCCGGCAATCTGCCACGGCAGCGCGGGCGTCGGCAGCATATCCGGCGACAGCTCGAAATGCTCGTGCAGTTGCGGATCCCACTCGGGCGCGTCCGGCCCCGATGACCAGTCCGTCATGTGCGCGCCGGTGAATCGAAACAGCAGGAAGTCCTTGGCGTAGAGGGCGTGGCGGCAACGCCTCGCAACCTCGGGCGCTTGGTGTCGCAGCCACAGGAACTTCGCCACGAGCGCGGCGCCGTAGTTGGCCAGGTGCCGGCCGTCGGACCGCCAAGCACGCAGGCTCCCAAGTTCCGAGGCGTGCCGCTGATCGTCCCAGGGGTGTACCAGCACCTCGCCGGCGCGGTCCAGAAACACGCCTGCCCCCGCCCGACCGCATAGCGACACGCCTACCACGTCCTTCGCGGCAACGCGGCCCGACAGCAGCTCGCCGATCAGCCTTGCCGTATCACGCCACCAATGGTCGGCGTTCTGTCCGTCAACGCCCGGCTTGTGCCGAACGGCGGCTTGCTGTAACAGTTCCCCGTTCGGTGTGAATGCCGCCACCTTGAGGCGGGAGGTGCCGAGATCGATGGTGAGGAAGGTGGCCATGGCGGCGAGTGTATGGGAGACGACAGCGGAACGGCGGCGGGAACTATTCGCCAAGGGCTACCTCGTTGTCGAGAATGTCGTGCCGCGGCAGCTTTGCGAGGATGTCCTTAGCGCGACGGCGGATTTTCTGGGCATCGTTGCCGACGAGCCCGGCAGTTGGCGAACTCGCACCACTCACGGACACGGCATCGTGCCGCTGCACCACCACCCGGCGCTGTGGGCATTGCGCCAGTGGCCCGGAATCCACGACCTGTTTCGGCAGCTCTACGGCACGGACCGGCTCTGGGTGACCATGGACCGCGTGTCCTTCAAGGCGCCGACTGGGCAAGCGCACGAAGCGCCCCGGATGAGCGCGTTTCATTGGGACGCCGACCCGCGCCAGCCGAGGTCCGGGGCGGGATTCCAGGGGCTTGTGTACCTGCGCGACACGGCTCCGGAACAGGGCGCGTTCTGCTGCCTGCCGGACGTGTACGCGCACCTCGATGACTGGCTCGACGGTCGGCAGGTGCGAGAGGCAACAGAGGCGCTGAACACCGGCGAGCACCGGGTGGAAGCGGTCGGCGGCGGCGCTGGGGCGATGGTGATCTGGCACCGCCACATGCCGCATTCTTCGGCCCTAAACCACGGCGCCGAGCCGCGCTGGGTGCAGTATGTGGCCATGGACCCGGCCGGTGACGAAGCCACTCGCAAGGAGCGCATCCGCCTCTTTCGGGAGAAGCGACCACCGGCCTGGGCGGTGCGTCAGCGGGTGCCGGGCCAGCAGGACCCGGAGCCGGGCCCAACCGCGGAACTGACACCGCTCGGGCGACGGCTGGTGGGGTTCGATTGAGGGATGCCTACGCGAACTGCCGACGTGCCCGCACGGGCGCGCTAGCAGCTTGCGCCGTAGGAAAATTTGCGGGAGGCACGGCCCTACGGGCGACCCTATCAGGGTGGATTTTTGATCTTCCATCCCGAAAATGGTGGCGGATGTCGAGGGATTTGCGGTGGGAACCCTGGAAGTTCGATTGAAAACGTCCTACGGCGCAGGCTCCTAGCGGGCATTAGCGAGCCCTCCTCGAACAACGCCCGCCGGCAAACACCGAAGCAACAGGCCCCTGCCATGTGAGGGCCTCTCTGGACGGAGGGCGTCCCGCCCTCCAAGCGTGCCGAAGGCGCGCACGCAGCGGAGCCAGCCAAAGCCACCGCAAGCAAGCGTTCCAGACAACGCCAACAAAGCGCCAGCCCCCGAACAACGCCACCACAAACCAGCCTCTGTTCCTTGACGTGCTCGCGGCACGATGGAGGGCGAGACGCCCTCCAGAGGCCCGTGACAAAACGCGACAGCCGCCTGCCTAGCTAGTTCCTGTCCGTAAACTCGCAACGGACTGAATGAACTTGGAAAAGGGTTCATTCGGGGGAGTTTGGTCCGGCGTTTCGGCTACCATTGGCTCGTTCCCCAACGAACGAACGGAACCGAACCGCCGGAGGTGCAATGCGCCAGAGACGCATCACGCAGTTGAGCCTATTCCATCCTTGCGCCGTTGACCACCCGGTGGGGGACGATCTGGAGCGGATGTCGTCGTGGCTGGACGGGCATCCGGAGCTGCTGGAGGAGGTGGCGTCGGACCTTGGCGGGAGTCCGGGCGGGGTCGGGCGCCGGGGTCTGTCGTGCGAGACGGTTCTTCGCTGCGCGCTGCTGAGGCACCTTCGGCAGGAGACGTTCCGGGGTCTGGAGTTCCTGCTGCGGGACTCTCGCTCTGCGCAGCGGTTCGCGCGGGTGGACGCGCTGCGCCCGCCGGGCAAGTCGGCGCTTCAGGCGACGGTGGGGTCGATCCGGGCGGAGACGTGGGAGCGGATCAACGGGGTTCTGCTGGCGGCCGCCCGCTCGTCGGGGGTGGAGTCGGGGGAACGGGTTCGGGTGGACAGCACGGTGACGCGGACGAACATCCTGGAGCCGTCGGACAGCGGGCTGCTGTGGGACGGGGTTCGGGTTCTGACGCGGCTGCTGGTGCAGGCGCGGGAGTCGTTCGGCGCGGACGCGGTGTCGTTCCGCGACCACCGCCGTTCGGCGAAGCGGCGGGCGCTGGAGGTTCGGACGCAGCGCGGCGCGGAGCGCCGGGCGAAGACGTACCGGCGCCTGCTGCGGATCGTGGAGCGGACGCGGGGGTACGCGTCGGCGGCGCTGGCGGCCGTGGAGGCGGCCGGCGAGGGCGAGGCGTGCTGGCAGGCGTGGCGGAAGAAGGTGGAGGAGTGCGACAGGCTGCTGGGCCGGGTGGTGGGGCAGACCCGGCGGCGGGTGCTGGACGGGGAGAAGGTGCCGGCGCAGGAGAAGGTCGTGAGCCTTTTCGAGCCGCACACGGACATCGTCGTCAAGGGCGGTCGCCGGACGCAGTACGGCCACAAGCTGAACCTGGCGACGGGTCGCAGCGGGCTGGTTCTGGACGTGGCGGTGGAGGACGGCAACCCGGCCGACAGCGCCCGCTGCCTGCCGATGCTGGAGCGGCACGCGGCGCGCTGGGGCGCGGCGCCGACCCACGCGGCGTTCGACGGCGGCTACGCCTCGCGCGAGAACCTGAAGGCGGCGAAGGCGCTCGGCGTGCGGCACGCGGTGTTCCAGAAGACGCGCGGCCTGAAGGACGAGGAGATGTCGCCGTCGTCGTGGATCCGGCGCCAGCTGCGCAACTTCCGCGCCGGCGTCGAGGCCGGCATCTCGCACCTGAAGCGCTGCTTCGGCCTGGGCCTGTGCCGCTGGAAGGGACTGCCGGCGTTCCGCGCCTACGTGCAGTCGGCCGTGTTCGCCCACAACCTCGCCCGCCTCGTCCGGCTCCTGCCCAGACCCGGATAGAAAGCGCCGCCGAAACGGCCAGCGCCGCGTCCCGGACGGAACGCGATGGCTCCCCTCGCCCGCGCGTCCGACTCGCGACGAAAACCCCGTGCAAAGCGGCACACTCGACCGTCACGCCTGCAAAAGAGCCTTCCTGCGGCACCGAAAGCATCCGCCCGAAAACCCCCAGGCACTCTCCCGAACGCGCTCTCCTTGCCGCCAAAACGGCGTTTACGGACAGGAACTAGCTACGACAACCGGCGCTTGACTGACGCCGCCAAACCCCTCGCTTCGCTCGGCGTCTGGCCCCAGACCCGACAGCCGCTCTCTTTTCCAGGTTGCGGTCAGCGCGCCAGAGGCGCGCAGGGAAGGCAGAATGCCTTCCCTCCAAGGCCCACCTTGTTGACGCGTTAGCGAAAGCTGCCAGAGCGCCGCGAAGCGGCGCTTAATGCTGGTCTTGCCCCTCGCGGGCGCCGCTGTGGCGGCGGTGGATCGGGCGCAGCACGTTTTGCACCGCGGGGATGGCCATCAGGCGGCGTTCGACGCGCTGCAGGTGGTCCTTGTCGGAGACCGAGAGCGCGAGGCGCACGCTGGAGAGTTCGGAGGAGTGCTCGTCCACCGTCAGGTTGCTGATGCCGGCGTCCACCTGATTGGCGGTGGAGGCCAGTTCCGCGATCACTCCCTTGCGCCGCCGCACGGTGAGCAGCAGCACCGTGTCGAACTCGCCGTGGGTGGTGTCGCTCCAGCGCACGGGGATCAGTTCCCGGGGCGTGCGCCGCCGCAGGTCCGCAACGTTTGGGCACGTCTCTACATGAACGACCAACCCCTTGCCGGATGTGACATGCCCGGCCACGGGTTCTCCGGGCACCGGACCGCAGCAGCGCGCATAGGTGATGACCAAGCCTTCGCCGCCACGGATGGCCACCGGGCCGCCCTGATCGATGTCCACGGCCTCGTAGTCCGGGTTGTCGGCCTCCAAGAGCTTTTGCGCCACCATGTAGGCAAGGAGGTCCCCCATGCCGATCTTCTCGAGCAGATCGTCTAGCTTGCGCGTGTCGAACTCGCGGAACACCTTGCGCAGACGCCGGAAGTCGAGCTGCTTGATGGAAGTGCCGGCATTGGTGAGAGAACGATCGAGCAGTGTGCGGCCGAGGCGGATCGACTCCGACCGTCGCTGCACCTTGAGTGCCTGGCGAATCGCCGACCGGGCGCGGATGGACACCGTGAAGGTGAGCCAGTCTGGGTTCGGGCGGGCGCTCGGTGCCGTGACGATCTCCACCGTCTGCCCCGATTCAAGCTGCTGCGACAGCGGCACCTGCACCCGATCCACTCTGGCGCTGACGCAATGGTTGCCGATGTCGGTGTGCACGGTGTAGGCGAAGTCGATGGGGCAGGCGCCGCGGGGCAGTTCCAGGATGTCGCCGGCCGGGGTGAACACATACACCTCGTCCGGGAACAGGTCGATCTTCAGGCTTTCAATGAACTCCAGCGAGTTGCCGGCGCGCTGTTGCAGGTCCAAAAGCCCCGCCACCCATTGTCGAGCGCGCACCTGGCTGCCGCCGCTGCCGTCGTCCTTGTAGAGCCAGTGCCCGGCGATGCCGTTCTCCGCCACGGTGTCCATGGCGCGGGTGCGAATCTGCACCTCGATGGGCACCGCGTTCATGCCGAAAAGGGTCGTGTGCAGCGATTGATAGCCGTTGGCCTTGGGAATGGCGATATAATCCTTGAAGCGGCCAGCCACCGGCTTGAAGGTGTTGTGAACCACGCCGAGCGCGCGGTAGCAGGTGTCGGCTTGCGCCACGAGGATGCGAAAGCCGAACACGTCCATGATGTTGTGGAACGACTTGCGCTGCGTCTTCATCTTTCGATAGATGGAATAGAGGTGCTTTTCTCTGCTCACCACCTCTGCTTCGATCCCTTCCCTTCTGAGCGCTCCCTGCAAGGTCTCGCGGATGTGCGACATCAGCGCCTTGCGGTTGCCGCCGCCCTTCTTCGACTCGACTGCCCGGCGGATGCGGTCGGCGCGCAGCGGGTAGAGCGCCTGGAAGCCCAGGTCCTCGAACTCCACACGCACCAGATTCATGCCCAGCCGGTTGGCGATGGGGGCGTAGTAGTCGAGGGTTTCGCGGGCGATGCGGCGGCGCGACTCCGGCGGCATCACGCCGATGGTGCGCATGTTGTGCAGCCGGTCCGCGAGCTTGACGAGAATGACGCGCAAGTCCCGCGCCGTCGCCATGGCCATCTTCTGGAAGTTCTCGGCCTGGGCCTCGGCGCGGGACTGGAAGATGGAACCGAGCTTGGACACCCCGTCGACGATGTCCGCCACCTCTTCGCCGAACTCCTCGGCCAGCGCAGACTTCGATGCGTCCGTGTCTTCGAGCACGTCGTGCATGATCGCCGCCATCACCGACTGGTGATCCATCCGCATCTCGGCGAGGATGTGCGCCACTGCCAGCGGGTGGGTGATGTAGGCGTGGCCGGTGCGGCGAAACTGGCCGCCGTGGTAGCTCTCGGCGAAGTGGTAGGCGCGCTCGATTTCCTCCACTTCGTGCGGCGGCAGGTAATCGGCAAGCGTGTCGAGCAATACGTGAATGTCCGCTGGCGCCGCGTCGCGTCGTGCCTGCTGGCGCATTTGGTTAACGAAATAGGAGCCTTCGGCGGGGCGAGCATCCAAGGCCGGCGATGCGGCGGACTGCGCTGCGTTCTCTTCGGTCGCTTCCGGCGTGGCGCGTAAAGAGCCTTCCGCCTGGGATGTATCCGGGACGGTTGGCGCGGGAGTGGCTACCGGCCTGTCAAGCGCGGCTTCAGAAGTCGTCGGCGCGGTCATCTCCGTAACCGAAAGGCGTTTCGAGCGGCGGCGGTTCCTCGAAGTGAACATCGCCCGCTTCCAGCACCTCGTCGTCGATGAGGCCGGCCGCGATTTCCCGCAGCGCGAGCACCGTGGGCTTGTCGTCCTCTTCGTCCACGAGGGGCTCGACGCCATAGCGATGCAGTTGCCGCGCCCGGCGGCTGGCCACCATCACCAGTTCAAAGCGGTTGTCCACTTGCTCCAGACAATCTTCAACGGTCACGCGAGCCATGCTCTTGCCCCAAGCTCCTGACGAACAATCGAGCTTTGCACCATAGCACTAAGTCGCCCAAGACGCGAGCGTGCAGCAATCAACGGAAAGATATTGAAACATGGTCATGCCCCGCCCATGGGGCGATCTTGCACCGCAAGGCCCCGCCACCAGGCCACCGCTTCTACCGCGCACCTCCGAGTCGCCATAATGGCCTTTGCCAAAGAGCCTAAAGAGAGGCACAAGTGCCGGACTTGATCGAGACCTTTGCCGATGGCGTCGCCACCCTCACCATGAACCGCCCGGAGGCACGCAACGCGCTGTCGGCAGAGATGATGGCGGCGCTCCAGGAAGCCATTCCCCGTTTGGGGCAGGACCCCAAGGTGCGTGCGCTGGTGCTGACAGGCGCGGGAGACGCATTTTGCGCCGGCGGCGACGTCAAGGGATTCGCCCGCGCTTCGTCCGGTTCGCAAGGCCCGCGCGAACGCCCTTCCTTTCAGCAACGGGTTTTGGGCCTGCGCGCAAGCACCGAAATGATCCGCTGGCTGCACGAAATGCCGAAACCGACGTTGGCGGCGATTCCGGGACCCGCCGCCGGGGGCGGCCTCTCCTTCGCCCTCGCCTGCGACCTCCGCATCGCCGTGGAAACCGCCTTCCTCACCACCGCCTTCGCCAAGATCGGCCTCTCCGGCGACTACGGCGGCACCTTCTTCCTGCCGCATTTGGTGGGCGCGGCCAAGGCGCGCGAGCTCTACTTCCTCTCAGACCGAATCCCCGCCCGCGAGGCGTTGCGCCTTGGCCTCGTCAACGAGGTTTTCACCACCGACGACTACGAAGCCGGCGTCGCCGC
This sequence comes from Pseudomonadales bacterium, assembly GCA_965116935.1. Lineage (GTDB taxonomy): Bacteria > Pseudomonadota > Gammaproteobacteria > Pseudomonadales > Azotimanducaceae > VXYL01. Next base: position 839,518 of record OZ220737.1, read on the forward strand.
CTACGCACGACGCCTGGCGGAACTGCCCACCGCCGCCATCGGCCACATGAAAAAGAACCTCAACGCCGCCGAACGAGGCTCCCTTGCCGAAGTCCTGGATCTCGAAGCCACCCACATGACCCTGAGTTTCGACTCGGACGACCACCACCGCTCTGCCGCCGCCTTCGTCCGCAAGGAGCCTCCCGCGTTCCGAGGCCGCTAAGTCGGGCGAGGATGCTCTCGTACATGCGCGTCAACGGTGCCAAGCGCGCGACAAGGGCGTGCCCTCGGAGGGAAGGCATTCTGCCTTCCCTGTTGCAAGGCGCACTGACAGCGAGTGGCCAACGGAAAGCGCTTTACGGCGCTTAGGGAAGGCTTCAATGCCTTTCCGCCGAAAGCCCGTCGTTTCTGCTGGCGCCACAAGCCGCCGTAAATTGACCCAATCAGCGTAAACAACGCAGCCGAGCGGTACGTCTTGACAAGGGTGGGAGTTACGGGTGTGGCGTGAGTGTGCGCGGTGAGACGGACGGTGACAGCTTGCACATGCAACTTGCCAAGCGGCTGGCTGCCGCACGCAATGGCGATGCCGCCGCTGTCGAGCAGCTTGTCGCCTTTGCGGCGAAGTTCGTCTATCGGCGGGCGCTGGTGCAAGTGGGTCGGCCCCACGACGCCGAGGAGATCGTTCAGGAAGTGATGATGAAGATGCTTCGTCGAATTGACTACTTGCCGCAGGAAGGCAAGCGGATCGCCGGCTGGCTGCATCGGGTGACCCGCAACGCCGCGATCGACCGCTTTCGCAAGCGGCCACCGCTTCAGCGGGCGGACGCAGAAGTACTTGCGGAGCTCGCCGCACCGTCAGAGACGGAACCCGCCGATCGGGCGGGAAGGCAAGAACTGGTTGAACTGCTTCTCGATTTTCTTGGCGAGTTGCCGCGGCGGCAGCGCGAGGTCTTTGATCTCGTGGAACTGCAAGGCATCTCGATCAACGATGTGGCAAGCGAGCTTCGTATTCGGCCCGCGAGCGTGCGCGGCAGCCTGTTCAAGGCGCGCCGGCGGCTTCGGCAACGGATGATCGCGGTTTGGCCTGATGTCGGGGATGAGCGATGACTTGCCCTAGTACCGCCAAATTGCTGAGTGCAGACATCGCTGAGTTGCGCGACTCTGACGGCGACCTGGCGGGGCACATCGAAACGTGTGCGGAATGCCGCGAAGCCGTTGCGGGAATCTTGGCGGCCACCGATGCGCTCGGTGGTGTGATGAGCCACGCGGCCTCCCTTGATGCCAAGGCGCTGGTGGCGCAGGAAGGAGAGGCCAAGGCGTCACGAAGCGCTCGGCACTCGATTGCACTCGCTTGGCGTAAGTGGGGCGCTTGGCCTGCCGCCGGCGCCGCGGCTGCCGCCGTTGCCGCAGTGGCGCTGTATCTCGCCACGTTCACGCCGGAGCCGGTGCTCATGGGCGAGCCGTGGTTTCCGACCGACCCCCCACCGCGGCCGCTGCTTGCCGCCGCCCCCGGTCACGATGTCGTCGTGATCGCGACTGATGACCCAGACATCACCATCGTCTGGCTGGTAGAGGAGAAACCCGAATGAACCGTAAAGCGACCCGCATCGTCACTGTCGTCGCGGTGTTGTGTCTCCTTCCGGGTTGCGAGGAGCGTGCTGCCGAACCAGATCGCCCCAGCACCTTGCCGCCGCACATGATTGCGTTGGAGACACGGACTTTCACCCTTGAAGGCGTCAGTCCCATGGAAGCCGCGAACATCATCGACGCTTATGTGTATCGAGATCGACCGCACAACCCCGGCATGATCTCGGCAGACCGCAACATGCTGAGCGTACGGGAGACGGCGGATAACCTGGACCGCATAGGTCGCGTGATCGACGAGCTCAATGCCAGCGCAACGAAGCCTGCGACGGAGACAACGCTCCATTTCCAGCTCGTGGAGGCCAATGGCACGAGCGAAACTGATCCTAGGATCGCGGATGTGGAGGCACAGCTCAGGAACGTACTTCGATTTGAAGGATATCGATTGCTTGGCGAGGCGTTCGTCACAACGCAAGCGGGCCCGATCGACCAGCCGATCCGGACGCCCGACGGCCGGCGGTTCAGGATTGAAGGCTCGTATGGGGAGGGGTTGATCCGAACCGGGGCCAATATCAACATCGTCGATTCCAACCGGGAGCTTTCGCTGACCTTCTCTACCAGAGCGACGGAGCGGTTGAGTCCCACCCGCAGCTCTACCGGCACAACCGTGTTGCTGCGCTCCACTGTCAACATCCGGCACGGTCAGACAGTCGTGCTCGGCAGTGCTCGCGCGCCGGGATCTCACCTAGCCAGCAATGGCGAATACGGCGAATACCGACCGGGTCCACAAGTCATCCTGATCCTCCGCGCAACGGCGGCGACGCCGGACGGCAACGCCTAGCGCTTGGACATGACGGGCCTCGGCGGGAAGTCATTGAAGCCTTCCCCCGAAGTGCCGAGCCAACGTGGCGGCCAGCACACCTTTCTGCGCGTGCCTCCGCTAATCTCGAACCCGACTCCGCACCTATCGTTACGTTGTGGGTTTCGGCGGCTTGACCGCCAGCATGAGAGCGGCTGCCGTTAGGTTCGCGGCGGCTACGGCGATCATGGCGCCGGTGTAGTCGCCGACGCTGTCGCGGTAGAACGCCACGAGCAGCGGGGCGGCGGCGCCGAAGACCAGCGAGAACGGCATGGCGGCGCTGCGGACGGCGCCTAGGTGGCGGCGGCCGAAGAAGCCGGCCCAGATCACTTCCTGAATCGGGATCATGCCGCCCCAGCCCACGCCCAGGAGAAAGAAGCCGACGATTGCCCATGCCAGCGAATCGAAGGCGAGCGCGGCGACGATCAGCAGCAATGAACTGCCTGTAACGGCACTGCCGAGTGCGCCGAGGGGCCTCGCCTGCAGGCGGTCGATGAAGAATCCCCAGATGGGCTTCGCCAGCATGGCCGGAATGGAGGTGACAACGATCATCTGCGCCGCCAGGGTCGGCGTGAAGCCTTCGTCGTCGAGCCACGGCATGGCGTGGAGCAGCACGACGACGATGTTGATGGTGAAGAGGCCAAAAGCGACGATCAGGGCATAGAAGGCGAAGCTGCCGAGCGCCTGGCGTCTGGTCATGGAACGGGCGAAGTCGGCTTCGGCGAGGGCAGTGCGTCCGGCCGCTGCGTCCGCCGCAGTCTTGCCGTCCGGCAATAAGCCGTGGTCTTCCGGGGCGCGCCGCACGAACAGCGACACGGGCGCCGCAACCAAGAGCGAAGCCACAGCCAGAGCCTCCCACGCGCTGCGCCAGCCCCAGGCTTCGATGGCCCAGGTCACGGCGGGCGTGACGGCAATGCCAGCAAAGGAAACACCCATCGCCGCCATCGCCACGGCGAAGCCACGCCGTTCCACGAACCACTTGGCGAGCGTTACGTTGACCACGAGATTGCCCATGAGGCCGGCGCCGGCGGTGAGCAGCACGCCGTTCACGACGATCCAGCCGGCCAGCGTTTCCGTGCTGCCGAGAAGCCACAGCGACGCGGAGCAGGCAAGGGTGCCGAAAAGCATGAAGCGGCGCCCGCCGTGCCGATCCACCCATGCGCCGATGAGGAAACCGACGCCAGCCATCACGAACATGCCGAGGGAGCGGGGGATGGTGTATTCGGCACGGCTCCAGCCGAGTTCCTCCACCATCGGTGCCATGAAAGGCCCCGCGACGTAGTTGGTGACGCCCACGGCAACGAGCTGCGTCACGAAGGCGACGCCGATCAGCCAATAGCCGTAGTAGATGCGGTTGGCCGGTTGCTCTGGAGGGAGGGCATCTTGCCCTCCATGCGTGGCGTCGGCCCCGCTCACGGGACTGTGCATGGACCAGTTGCAAGGTCGCGATCTGCTACGCATCCCATGACGTTTGCGCGCCTTGCGGAGGAGTCGAAGATGCCCTCCTCAAGCCCGGATCATCCATGAATGCGCGTAGCGAGGGCGACGAGACGCCGCTGTGGCTGGACGCGCACGCGTGCCAGGAGGCACGGAGTGTAGGCACCCGAAGGCATAGCTGCGCACTATTTCGAGGGGGCCGGAGCGAACGTGTCCGAAGGACACGCGAGTACTGCACAGCCACAGCGAGTGGATCGTCGTCCGCAGTAGGGCAATCATGGATGATCCGGGCTGGGAGGGCCTTCCTAGCCGCCGAGCCGATAGCGGAGTTTGATTACCAGCATGTCCACCAAGGGGTCGGTGAATGCATCCCGGTAGAGCTCGCCAAAGCCGTCGCGAGGGCGTGCGAACGGGTCGTCAATGTCATACGCGTTGGCGAGGTTGCTGCCGCGGTTGTACACCACGAAGAGGTCGGAAAGCGGGGCGATTTGCCAGCGGTAGCGAAGCTGCATGGTGAGTTGGCTGATGGTGAAGTCGTCGTTCGCTTCGCCTTCCGGGCGGGTGCGGGGCTGCAAGTAGTCCTCGCCTTCGAGGATTTGCAGGAGTTCCTGCTCTGCGGCGCGAATGCCGGCCCATTGCATCGTGAGACGCAGTTGCTGGCGGGCGGAGAGGAAGTAGTCCACGGCCAAGCGCGGTTGCAGGTCCGAGGCTTCGAAGGTGGCGAAGTCGGCGTCGTTCCATACATAGCGTAGCCAGCCGTCGCGGTCTGTGTATTGCAGGTCGAAGTCGAGCGAGAAGCGGTCCATCGGCTTCAAGGTGACGCCAAGGGCGGCCGTGTAGCTCATGCCGCCAAGGTCTTCGCTCAAGGCCACCGCCTGTGCACTCAAGGCAATCGGCCGGCTGGTGTCGGTGCCGAACGCGAGCTCGACGTTGTAGCGTTTGTCGATCTGGAACACGCCGTTGCCACGGCTCTCGAGGTCTTCCCACCGCTTCGGAAAATACCGGAGCGCCGTGCGCAGTTCATTGCGGTTCTTGAAGGTGAAGGTGTTGAGGAAAAACGATCCGGTGCGCGTGTTCTGGCCCTCGGCGTTGTCCCAGTTGGCGATGGAGAACATCGTCGTCAGGCGCCTTAGGCCGAATACGTCAGGCCGGATCATGGTCAGGGAATAAAAGCCACCGAAGTTGCTGTTGCGCTCGAGGAAGCCGACGTCGTTGATGTCGAGGTTTTCATCGACGAAGTCGAGCCGAACGGCGTGCTGAAGCCCGCGCGCTTGGGTGTAGTAGAAATCCGCCCAGCCACCGTAGCCCCGCTGGCTATCGTCCATGTCTTCGTCGCACTTGCGAGTTCGCGCCATGCCGTCCGGCGAGGCCGTGCAGCGCACATCGCTCGCCAGGGTTTGCATCTCGGCGAGAATCTTGCCGCCGGGGCTCAGGTACTGCAGGTCCAGCCCGTGTACCGTCGCGGAACGCAACGGGTGATCGACGTGGGTACCGATGTAGCCATACGCCTGCCGGCCGTTGCCGACGTTCTCGTAAAGTGCCCGAACCACGCCGAAGTTGCGGCCGTCGCCGCGCACGTGTACGTCCTGTTCCATGCCGAGGCTGTCAGTCATGGTGGCCTTCAGCACCGGTTCATCCTCGAACGCGGTTAGGACGCCATAGCGCACGCCGCCGCTCTGGCCGGTGATCTTGGCGGCGCCAAGCAGGTCCGTTGGCTGCGACAGGCGGTGGGGCGCCACGTCCAGGTCGTCGGCGTACTCGATCACGGGGGCGCCGCCGATGCGGCGGGTGTTGAGCACGCTCGACGGCGTGCGCTGGAACGAGGACATGGTGCGTCTCGAGCCGGAGTCGTCGGCCCTCATGCCGGAGCCGCCGCTGCCGCCGCCGGGGCGCGGTGTTGCCGAGCGCCCGGAAGTGGCGAAGATTTCGCTGCCCTCGAGGAAGAACAGGCGCTTCTCCGGGAAGTAGGTCTCGCGGGCGGTGAGATTGATCACCACATCGTCGGTTTCCACCGCGCCGAAGTCCGGCAACGCCGCCGCCGTCACCTGGAAGTTGGACGATGGGCGCCAGAAAACATCGACGCCAGCGTTAAACGTCTCGTCGCCGTCGGCGGCATTCGCCGCCCCGGAGATGTAGGGGTAGGCTTCAAGCTGCTCCTTTGGCACCACGCCGGGCAGCGACACCGGCTGCAGCGCCGACATGAACCGGGCCACCGTGCGCGGCAGCGCCGGCCAGCCCCAGCGCTCGTCGAGATGCGCCACTTTGCGGTTCGAGTAGATGCCCATCACCCGATCGCCGTCCGTGCGCGGCATCGACATCATCGACCACGGCAGGAAGAGCTCCGCGCTCCAGCCGTCGTCCAGCTCCGCCGTGGCGCTGTCCCACGGGCCGTCCCACTCCCTTGAGTAGTTGCGTTCCGGCGCAACCTTGCCGTCCTGCACGGAGCCGCCCAGGTTGACGCTGAACCAATAGCCGTACAGGCCTTCACCGGAGGTGTCGAGGGTCAGGCCCCAACTGTCTCTGTTGATGTAGTCGTCGCGCGAGGAAAGGCGGGCGATGAGGGTGTCTGGCGGCTGCTCGTTCCACACCCCCACATGGAGGCCGCGGTCGGTGTAGAAGTAGCGGGCGATGGTACGGAAGCGGGCTGGCGTGAGGGTGTCCGGCTCGACGACCATCATGTTGTCGTAGCCGGGGACGTCGTTCCAGATCGCCTCGTCAAGGCGGCCGTCGATGGTGATTGCGGCGCCGTCGATGCGCGGTACGACGATGGCTTCGCCGGCGGCCTGCAACCTCAGATCGCGACCGGGGCCAGGCGGGGTGCCTTCCTCCTCGGGCTGGGCCGCCACGGTGGGTGTGGGTTGGGGTGCGGGCGTGTCGGGCATGTCCTCGCCAGGGGTTGGCACCTGCGGAGCCGCTGGCATCTCATCGGCAATCTGCTCCATCGCCGGCTCGGCGCGGGGCGCGTCCACCCAGTACCAGACCGCCGTGATCCCCAGCGCTCGCGCCCGCGCCATCAGGGCCCGGGTTTCGCCTTCGTCGCCCGATTGCGAGATGACGCGATACATGCGCCCACGATCGGTATCAACCGCCACCACCCGAACACCAAGCTCGGGGTGGTGCACAAGCTCGGTGCAAAACCGCTCCGCGTTGCTGCGTGCCTGAAAGCTGCCAAACACCGCCGCGGCAGCGAACGCCTCGCTGCAGAGCCACATCGCCGCACCGGCCAAGAGGGCCGGCAACACCCGCCTCATGGAAAGCCCCTCACACCGAATCCACCGAATCGCGCACGATTATAGATGCCCGCGGAGGTTCCCCTTTGTTGCGCTAGCGGGCAGTAGCGAGCCCCCCTCGAACAAGCCCGCCGGCAAACACCAAGGTAGCAGCCCCTGCCATGCGGGGGCCTCTCTGGACGGAGGGCGTCCCGCCCTCCAAGCGTGCCGAAGGCGCGCACGCAGCGGAGCCGGCCAAGGCCGCCGCACCCCGCGTTCCAGAGAACGCCAACAAAGCGCCAGCCCCCGAACAACGCCACCAACGACCAGCCTCGAGCGCCGTCCGTTCGCGAGTTGCACCGGCGGTGCCTTCAGCCGATGATCGAAACTGGTGAATCCGCAACGTGCAGGAGGAGGCGATGGGCAAGTTTCTGATTCAGGCGAATTACACGCAATCCGGGCTCACCGGGCTGCAGCGGGAAGGTGGCACATCGCGCCGCGCCGCGTTGACGGCTACGGTGGAGAGCGTCGGTGGCACCGTGGAGGCGCTGTACTACGCCTTCGGCGAGTGGGACGTCTATCTCATCGTCGACCTGCCGGACGAAACCGCGGCCACGGCGTTGTCCATCGCCATTGGCGCGGCGGGAGCGCTCAGCCTCAAGGTCACCGTGTTGGTGACGCCTGAGTCCGTGGACGATGCGATAGCGAAGAGCGTTGCCTATCGGCCGCCGGGGGCCTGACGGCGCGGATATCCCTCGGCCTGCTTCGCCGCAGCCGTGAGCGATTGCGACAAGCGGGACCTGTTCGAGGCTCGCACGGGCGGCTATCGCGTCTATCGCATACCCGGCATTGTCGTGACGAGTCGGGGCGTGGTGCTGGCGCACTGCGAGGCGCGCAAGGGCCGGGGCGGGGACTGGGACCCAATCGACATCGTCATGCGCCGCAGCCTCGACGGCGGCGCTACTTGGCAGGCGCCGTTTGTGGCCGTGGACCATCGCCGCTATGCCGGTGGCGGGCCGATCAACAACTTCGTCTGCTTCCCGGATCGCGTCACGGGCGACGTGGAAGTGCTGTTCTGCCACAACTACGCCCGCGTCTATTCCATGCGCAGCCACGACGACGGCTTGACGTTCACGGAACCTGCCGATGTCACTCCCGTCTTCGAAGAGTTTCGCCAGCACTACCCGTGGCGCGTCATCGCCGTCGGCCCCGGCCACGGCATACAGCTAGGCAACGGACGCCTCGTGGTGGCAACGTGGATGTCCGACGGCACGGGAACGGAATTCGGCCCCGGACGACTCGGACACCGGCCCTCCGAGGTGGCGGTCGTGTACAGCGATGACCACGGCCGCACCTGGCAATGCGGCGAGTTCGTGGCGCACAACGAGGATCGGTTCCGGCATCCGAACGAAACCTGCATGGCGGAGCTGTCGGACGGCCGCGTGCTCTGCAACGTTCGCTCGGAGTCGCATACCCATCGGCGCTTGGTCTCGGTCAGCGACGATGGCGCGACCGGGTGGTCGGAGCCGCGCTTCGATGACGCCCTCGTGGAAGCTATCTGCTGCGCGGGTTTCGTCGGCTTCGACACCGCGGATGGGCGTGCTTTCGCGTTCTCCCATCCGGGCGTCTTGGAACGCACCATGCCCGGCGGCCCTGGCGAGCGCGGCGTCGGCGCAGCCGAAACCGGCAAGCCTTTTGACCGCAAGCGCTTGACGGTGCGCCTGAGCGAAGACGACTGTGCGACTTGGACGGCGTCACGCGTGCTCGAATGTGGCCCCGCCGGCTACTCCGACCTCGCCGTCCTGCCGGATGGCACGCTCCTCAGCCTCTACGAATGCGACCACGTCACCGGCATGTACGACGACCGCTACCTGCGCCTCGCACGCTTCGACGCCGAATGGATCCGCAACGGGTAAGGGTTGTGGACCTGGAGCGGGCCCTCGGAGGGAAGGCATTCTGCCTTCCCTGTTCGCCGCAAGGCGCACGGACGCTCTATTCGTGGAACATGTAGCAGCTTCAGCTTGCTTCCGTCGCATTGATTTGGGCGATCCAACGCGCCTTGGCGGTAGGCGGAGCGAATGAAGCAATGATGGAGTTGCGTGCAAGCTCGACGATTTGCGCGCGAGTCAGCCCGAGTGCCTCGCGCACGGCGCGGTAGTTGTCGACCAGATAGCCGCCGAAGTAGGCCGGATCGTCGGAGTTGACGGTGGCGAGGAGGCCGGCGTCCAGCATCTGCCGCAAGGGATGGTCCTCCAGACGCTCCACGCCGCCGAGCCGGAGATTCGACAGCGGACACACCGTGAGAGGAATGCGCTCGGTCGCCAAGCGCCGCACCAACTCTGGGTCCTCCAAGGCGCGGTTGCCGTGGTCGATGCGCGCCACGGCAAGCAGGTCCAAGGCTTCGCGCACATAGTCTGCCGGCCCTTCCTCGCCGGCATGTGCGAAAGGGACGAAACCCGCATCTCGCGCCTTGCGGAACACGCGCTCGAACTTGGCTGGCGGATGCCCGCGTTCGGACGAGTCGAGACCGACGCCGAAGATGCGATCGCGGTGCGGCAGCGCGGCCTCGAGCGTGCGGAAGGCGTCCTCCTCGTCGAGGTGCCGCAGGAAGCACAGGATGAGGCGCGAGGTGATTCCGAATCGTCGCTCGCCTTCTTCGAGCCCCTCGCTAATGCCGTCCAGAACGACATCGAAGCCAACGCCCCGCGCCGTGTGCGCTTGGGGGTCGAAGAAAACCTCCGCGTGCGCCACGCCATCGGCGTGCGCCCGTTCGAGATAGGCAACGGTCAGCTCGCAAAAGTCGCGCCGCTTCTGCAATGCGGCCATGCCTTGGTAGTACACGTCCAGGAACGCCTGCAAGTCGGCGAAGCGATACGCCTCGCGCAGTTCCTGCGCCGACCGATACGGGAGCTGCACGCCGTTGCGTCCGGCGATCTCGAACACCAGTTCCGGCTCGAACGTGCCCTCGATGTGAACGTGCAGTTCGGCCTTCGGCAATCGCCTGAGAAACGCGTCCTCTGCGCCCTTGCTTCTCGTCCCCAAAAATTTCCGCTCCCTTGACAAGGCGCACCGATGTTCCTGCTGCGGAGGATGGCCGACTCGTCGCGCCATTGCTATGGTTGGCGCAATCGACACGGTGCAGCGGCACCGACTTTTGAGGGAAGGGGACATGAAGCACTTGGCATGCGGCGCTCTAGCGCTCGCAACGGTTCTGGTGGTGCCGGCATTTGCATCGATGGACGGCCCGCGACAGTGCGCGTCGCTAGTGCGCCTCACAGACATCTCGCAAGCCATCGAACCCGGCATCTACGTCGAGGCCACCGACCAAGTCCCCGCCCACTGCCGCGTCAGGGGTGTCATCAATCGGGCGATTCGCTTCGAGGTCACGCTGCCCGAAGACTGGAACGGCCGCTTCATGTTCTCTGCCGTCGGCGGTGCCGCCGGCGTCATCGGCGATGTCACGAGTCTCTTGTCGCAAGGCTTCGCCATGGCGTCGACCGACACCGGCCACGAGGCAGTGGACGGCAACGCCTATCTGACGCAGCCCGAGGCCCTGCTCGACTACGCCTACCGCGGCGTCCACCTCTCGACCCAAGCGGCCAAGGCCATCGTCAGCCATTACTACGGCCGCGACATCGACTACGCCTATCTGCAAGGCTGCTCCAATGGTGGCCGTGCCGCCATGCTGGAAGCGTTCCACTTCCCAACCGACTACGACGGCATCATCGCCGGAGCGCCGGCGTTTCGCTTCCTCGAGTTCATGCCGTGGGCGGTGACCATGGATCGTGCACAACAGGCGGCTCCTCTGACCGACGAGTCACTGGTGCTTCTCGACAACGCCTCGCGGCAGGCGTGCGACCTTCTCGACGGCATCGAGGATGGCGTCATCGGCGACCCGATGCAGTGCGACCCCGAGACGTTCCTCCCAGGCCTCGCCTGCGCCGAAGGCGAGTCCGAGGGCTGCCTCACGGCAGGGCAGATCGACACCGCCCGCACGGTCTATGCCGACCTCGTCGATGCCGACGGCAACGTGGTTTCCCCCGGCGTCCCACCCGGTGCCGAAGCCGCCGGCGACTGGCACGCATGGCTGCTGCCCAACGAGGAACTCGGCGGCGGCAACTCCATCGTCGGCTTGGTGGGCGAGATGCTGACGCTCCTCATGCGCGAAGATCCAACCTTCGACCTCGCCGAGTTCGATCCCACCGACCAAGCGCGAATCGCGGCCGCCGTGTCGCCCTTGGACGTCCCCTCCGGCGACCTCGGCGAGTTCCGTTCGAACGGCGGCAAGCTCCTGATGTACCAAGGCTGGAACGATGTTCCGCTGCGTCCCCAACGCGCCCTCAACTACCTCGCGGATGTAGAGCGCCACGCTGGCGGCGCCGACGAAGCGGCCGATTTCTTTCGCCTGTTCATGGCTCCGGGAATGGTGCATTGCGCCGGCGGCCCCGGCGCTTGGCAAGCCGACTACGTCGAGCCCATCGTTCGCTGGCGTGAGGAAGGCATCGCCCCGGAACGCATCGTCGCAACGCAGCCCGGCCCCGTGGCCATGGCGCACATCCGCCCCGACGAGCGCGTAGAGCAGTCTCGCCGCTTCACCCGCCCGATGTGCGTCCATCCACAGTTTGCGCAGCACGACGGTAGCGGCGACGTCGATGACGCCGCCAGCTTCAGCTGTGTTAGCCCTGATTGATCTGGGGATGGCGCGGATTGTCCCTCTTGTGTCGCCCCCTTGTGGGAATCGAGGAAGCGTCCTGGTTTTACAGTGGTGGTAGTCTCGCCGAGGGCTCAGTCATGGGATCTGGCCAAAATGTCGGTCGATTTTCACGACGGACTTACGGCAGCCTTGCGCGCACGCCTCGGGCCGCCGTTTAATCCGGTCCACAAACAAGCGTTGCAGAACCGCAGGACATGCCGGAATACAAGCTGCTTACCCTAGATTCGGAAGGGAAAACCACCCCCGCGACGCTCGAGCTCATCCGGCGGTTCAACGCGAGCTTCGATCCCTCGGATCTCTACATCGACTTGGCCGGCGAGCAGCCCGTGTTGCACTTGCGCCAAGTGGATTTGCGAGAGATGCGAGAAATTGCGTCGCGTCTGACGGACGAGTCGTCCGACTGTGATGCCTCCCTTTTGGCTGGTGCTGTGACCTCGGTGGAGGCCGTCAGGAGCTACGGCATCCAAGGCGGCAAGCGCAATTACGTGGACTACAACCACGAGCGGAAGGTCAAGGGACGGCTGGAAAAGGAGCGTCGCCGCGGGCGGCATTACTACGCCAACGACCGGAATTTCGAGGGTACAGTCAACGACCCACCGGACGAACTCGTTGACTGCATCGTCGTTGGCGACGCCACGGAGGTGCTGACCCGACTGCCTGACAACTGCGTCGACCTGATTTTCACGTCCCCGCCGTATAACTTCGGCCTCGACTACACGGCAAACCCGGACGACCACCGTTGGGACGAGTACTTCGATCAGCTATTCGCGGTGTTCGACGAGTGCATCCGAGTGCTGAAGTTTGGCGGTCGCATCGCGGTCAACGTCCAGCCCCTGTTCTCAGACTACATTCCGAGCCACCACGTCATCAGCAGCTACTTCATGGAGCGCGGGATGATCTGGAAGGGCGAAATCCTCTGGGAGAAAAACAACTACAACTGCAAGTACACCGCATGGGGAAGCTGGAAGAGCCCCAGCAGCCCATACCTCAAGTACACATGGGAGTTCATCGAGGTCTTCTGCAAGGGCTCCCTGAAGGCGAAGGGCGACAGCGCCAACGCGGACATCAGTGCAGACGACTTCAAGCGCTGGGTCAATGCCAAATGGAGCATCGCCCCCGAACGCAACATGCGAGAGTACGACCACCCCGCGATGTTCCCAGAGGAACTCGCATCGCGTGTGCTGCAGCTATTCAGTTTCCGTCAGGCCTTTGTCCTCGATCCCTTCGCAGGCGTTGGAACGGTGCCGGTAGTCGCCCGGCAGCTTGATCGTCGCTACCTCGGCATCGACATATCGGAGGAGTACTGCGCCACGGCACAACGCCGGCTGGCGAAGACCTTGCTATGACGTCCTTGGCGTCTCTCACTGAGCGACGAGATGTAGGGCGGGTGAAGGCCGACTACGACTAGACAGTGAAGGGCCTCTGGGGCGAAACTCGGGGTGGAACACTTCGCGCGACCAAGGGCAAGCTCGTGGAACGAATGGCGAAAGACCTGGTCAAGATCGCGTGGGATGTGCGAGGGGGCGAGGCTTCACGGCTGCGGTTCGGGAGCGGAAAGTACGCGATCCCATTGGCTCGTGACTACCTCGCGCGCATCCAAGACCAGCGCGTCAAGGAGCATCTGGAACGCCACATAAACGACTACCACTACGACCTGTCCTGCGACGTGCAGTGTTACGTCGATGACGAGTTCGTGCTCGCCATTGAGTGTAAGGCGTACACCGAAGTGGCGATGCTTAAACGTATCATGGTTGATGCCACGCTGCTTCATGGGGAGTTCCCATCGTTGCGTTTCCTGCTCTTTCAACTCGAAAGCCAACTGGGCGGGGACTATAGCCAGTTGGCGAATCCCCCAGCAGGAAGCCCGAGCGCTCACACAGTCATGTCAAAGTTTGAAGTGCTCGTCGACGTGATCACGTTGCTCGCTGGTGAACGAAGGGTGGATCGACCGATTCACAAACGGGCGTTTTTCAAGGAGCTGCAAATGCCCTCGTTGGCAGCAGCCGTGATCCGTATAGGCGCGCTATTGCCTGGATCGTGATGCGTTTGAGGAACAACCAAAAGCTCGGCAAAATACAGCAACCGCGGTCCACGACGGAGTTCGGGGCGGGATACGCCAAGTCGGTCAGGCGACGGCCTGCCGTTCTCTGTGGCCTCGATGCCGTCGGTGAACAGGACCCCGTCGATGAACTCGGCGAGGTGGCGAAAGCCTCGGCTACCGGTGCCCCGACTTCTCGGCCCATGCCCGTCCTGCATCTGCCAATCCAGCGGCAAAGAACCAGTTGGGGTCTTCGTGAAAAGACAATGATTTTCAGCATGTTGCAGATGAGTTCCGCGAATCCGCTGTTCAGGAACCTATCGCGGCCCTTTCGATTCGCGCAAGCCTTTTCTCGACCTTTTTCGATGCCCTTCGCAGTCGCTTCGACGCCTGTCGTGCCCACCTTCGTTCGCGCCTGGCGGCCCCGGCCTTGCCGCGCGGGCGACTTCCGCGAGCGTCTGGCTGCCTGACGCCGTAGCGCAGCCGGGCCACCGGACCCGGCGCCGCGTCCTGCGTCCGAACGTAGCCCAGCATCGTCTCCACGCGGCTCCACCGGCCCGCGTCCATCAGGTCCACGGTGGTGGCGCCGCGGTCCCGCAGCGACTGTGCGGAGCCCACGCGCAGCGAATGGCCCGACACCCGCCCCTCGATGCCGGCATCCGCCGCACGGTCCTTGTTGACCGGGCGAAACACGGGCCCTTCCTCGATCCCGGCCGCGTCGAGCCACTTTCGTGCCAGCCGCGCCATGTCCGGCCCGCCGCGGAAGACGGCGCCCTTGCCGTCCTGGTCCGTCTTGCTGCGCCGGATCGTGACCAGCAGCTTCCGTTTCGAGAGCGCGATGTCCGCGACGTCCAGTGCCTCCGCCTCGGACACCCGCAGCAGGCCGTCGGACATGATCCGGACCAGGAGCGCGTCGCGCAGGCCGCGAACGTTGCCGCAGCCCTCCGCGAGGTCGGCCATGCGATCGGAGTCCTTCCACTGGATGCCCGCGACCTGGCCCGGACCCCGTCCCGCGCCGTCGCGCCGGTAGGCGGACAGGGCGTCCTCGGTGCGCGTTCCGGCCGGCGATGCGGCGCCCTCGCGCCTTGCCCGGTCCTTCGCGGCGGCCACTGCGGTTGCGGCAGACGCCGGCGCCAGTCCGCGGTCGAACAGCGCCCCGAGGTAGTCGGCCAGCGACCCGTCCGTGACGGGTCGGCCTTCGAGCCAGCCGTCGAGGCGGAGGAGCGCGCGCCCGTAGGCGTGCCGCGTCCCCGGCGCGAGCCGTCGCTCCGCGAGGGACGTTGGTTCCGTCGCGCCGCCGCTGTCGTCCCGTGCGTTGGCATGGGTGCTGTCGGCTCTGGTTGTCGTGGCCATGTTGGTCCTGCTCTCCATCTTGTTCGTGGTGGATTGGCCGGGACGGAATGGTCAGTCAATGCCGCTGCCGCCGGGCCGCGAGTGCGTGTAGCGAACCCGCCGGCCGGATTCAACCCCTCGCTTCCGTGTCGTTCCCGGGGGTCGCCACCACTGGGGTGGACCTCCGCCGCCGCCGTCCCTTCCGCAAAAGCGGATTCGCGGAACCAAACGGAAGAGGTGGAGCGAGTACGCGGAGCAAGCCGGACACCGGCCTGCAAACGGCCCCGGCGAATGCCGGGAACGAAGCAACCGGGCGGCCAAGCCGCCCCTGGGGAGGATGACCAGATGCGCCATAGGCGTTCCTTCACATTGGCGCTTGCGTTGGCGCTGTGCATGGCTGGGGCAGCACACGGGCTGTCCCCTGCCTGCGAGATTCCGAATCCTGTCTACGAGTGGGTGCTTTCCCTGTTGCCCAGCCTTCCGAGCCCCCTGCTGGAAGCGGCGCTGCAGGTGCTCGACACGATCCCGCCGACCTACTGGGGCGAGTGCTGACCGCTACCCCGCTTGCCGCAGTCGGTGAGCGTACCGTTTGTTTGACCTTGGAGAAAAGCATGAGATTTACTCGATCCTTCGCGCTAGCAGTCTGTCGGACTTTGGCGCGGCACTTAGCGTAACTTATTGACAATCCTTCAAAATAACTATTCTTCATAAGCAAAAAGTCAACCTGAATATGACCATAGATCAGCTAGTTACGAGCGCTCGATCGGAAAGTCCGACAGGCTGCTAGCCCTTGCGCTGGCTTTCCTGATCTTGCCTGCCGCGCCCCTTGGCGGCATCGTTCCGATTCCGACCGTGGGCAGTCCCGCGTCCACGTACGGCGGGCCGACCTGCCGGTATGAAAGCGACTACTACGATTGCTCGCACATCGCGTACCCAGAAGAGGACGAGAGCTATCACGACCAGATGTGCGACTCTATTGCGGAGAATTTGGGTACTCCTAATGTTGGGGAAAACCGCAGAGACTTTTATCTCGAGGGGATAGCTGAGGTGATCGTTTTGCTAGTCTTTTGCTGACGGAAGAAGGAGATAACGGTACGAAGGAAAGCCGCGACTCGTCCGCACTTGGCGGCTCCGACCGTTACCTCTACAACATCCCCATAGAGTGGCTGTGGCGTTCGCCGAGCACCATGCGTACGACGTGACCTCCACGGCTACTCACCCCATCGCACGAAGGGTCATGTTCCAATATTCCACACCTTCGCTCTCGACACACAAACGGTCATGGCCTGAGTCGGCCACCCCGAACGCATGAAATGCCTGGCGCAGGCGGCGTCTGGCTGACAGAATCCGAGGCGGAGGGTGACGCGCTTTCTCGCCGACACCCCGACGACGGTCGTGCGCCAGGCCAGAAACCGGGGCAGCCGTATCGCACGCACCGTGGTCCCCGCAGCCGGCGCGGGCTCATGCCGCTGACAGCCGACGCTTCGGGGCCGGACAGGGTTTTTGTTGCCTTAGATGCGATCTGGCCTCGGGAATTTCACAGCAAACATCTCCGTCCCTACATAACGGGCCATCTCCCACATGTCTGGCCATCCAGAGCAACTCGCCGCACGGACATGCCGCCCGAGGACAGGCTGCGGCCTTGTGCGAAGCGGATTGTTGGCCAAGGTCGCTGGCTGCCCGCGAACACGCAAGGGAGTCGACCGTCGCCAAACTGCGCAGGCAGCGGCCTACGTAGGACGGGATGCTTTGTGTCGGGTAGGAGTCTGAGTCTGGGTAGGAGTCCGCTGTTGCGATGATTCGCAGGGCGAGGCTTATCCCCGTGTTGGCAACCGAACGGCCTCGGTGGGGCCGGCACGGACCACCACAAGGGTCGCCCCGACGGGCGTTGTGTTCGCGGCCGTCCGCAGGGGCGAGGTGACGAGGGGTATTGCGTGGAAAACGCCGAATCCACCCTCGAGCAGCGCGTCTGGCAAGCGGTGTCGTCGACTCCCCGGGTTGCGTCGCCACCTACGGCCAGATCGCCGAACTAGCCGGCGAACCCGGCGCGCCCGCCACGTAGGCCGCGTGCTTGGATCCTGCCACATGGAAGCCGCCTGCCGTGGCATCGGGTCGTCAACGCATCCGATCGCAGCTCCTTGCCGGGAGCAGCCGGCGAAGAACAACGCCGCCGTCTCCGTCACGAAGGCGTTCGCTTCAAGCAAAGCGCGTTGAGCCTCAGCCGCTACCGCTGGGAGCCTTGACCGCCACCCGCCGCGCAATCCACACCAGCACCGCCAACGACGGCAGCACCATCACCGCCGTCAGCACGAAGAAGAGCGCCCAGTCGCCGCCCAATCCGTCCACCACCATTCCGCTGAAGGTCGTCAGCACGATGCGGCTGGAGTTGCCGAGGGAGGCCAGCGCGCCGTATTGGGCAGCCGGGTGCAGCCGGCTCGTGTAGTACGAGATGAAGGTCACGAACGCCACCGTCGAGAATGCCGAGGTGATGCCGTCCGCAATCACCGCGAGGGAGAAGAGGCGCGTGTCCGGTCCCGCCACGGCGATCCAAGAAAACAGGAGATTGGTTGCCGCCATGGCAATGCCGGCGAACAAGAGCCCCCGCACGACGCCGAAGCGACCGGCGAAGAAACCAGCGGCAATGGAGCAGGGAACAACCACGAGCAATCCCAACCCCTTGGAATAGGTGCCGATGTCGGCGTCGCTGAACCCCACCTCCTTGTAGAACAGGATCACCGTGCGGCCAAGGAACGCCTCCCCCACCTTGAACAGAAAGATGAAGGCAAGGAGGCCAAACGCGAGCGCGACGCCGTTTCGGCGGAAGAACTCGGCCACGGCATCAACGTAGGTGTGTTGCAGCCACTCGTGCCACGACACGCCCTGCATGGCGACCGGTCGCATGGCAGTTGCCGGTTCCCGAACGAGGAGCAGCACCAATGCCATGATGGCGGCGATCACTCCGGTCAGCAGCAGATACACCAGCGGCCAGCCCGAGGAAGCGACCAGCCAGAACGCCGCAACCCCCGGCAGCATGTTGCCCGTCCACCAGCCGCAAGTCGCCATGGCGGCACCGTGGCCGATGAGCTCCGGCTCGTCTTCATCAATGATCGTGATGCGATAGGCATCGATGGCGAGGTCTTGGGTTGCCGACGCGACGGCGATCCCTAAGGCCAGCGCGGCCGTCAGCCAGAGGCTGAATGCCGGCCCAGTAGTCGCCAGCAACACGGTCAAGCCGATCATCACGGCTTGACACAGCACGATCCAAGACCGGCGCTGGCCAAGTCGGTGGAGCCAAGGCAGCCGCACATGATCCACAAGCGGTGCCCAGAGAAAGTTCACCGTATAGACGACGAACACCGCACCGAACAGGGTGATGGACGACCTCGTCAGTCCCTCGTCCTTGAGCCACGCGGTCATGGCAGAACCGATCAGGAGCCACGGAAAGCCGCTCGCGATGCCGAGCAGAAAGATGCGCCGGATGCGAACGTCGCGCACCAGCGCCCGTGTTAGGGATCGCAAGGAATCGCGCGGCTGGGTGCCTTCGGCTTGGTCAGTCATGCGATGGCCCCCCTCGGTGGTGGGGTTCTGGGGGCGAGGTCAAGATGGCCTCGCCCCCAAGGGCCCTCGCAACCGCTGGTTGCCGGCGGCGTAGGGGCGAGGGTTGTCCTCGCCCGTGTTCATGTGCCGAAGGGCGTCGGATCGGTCGGCGCGGACGACCACAAGGCTCGCCCCTACGGGAGGTTCAGTCCGCGGCTTCAATCGCGAAAGTTGCTGAACTGCAGCGGCAGGTCGAAGTCCGCGTCCTTGATCGCTGCAATGATGCCTTGCAGGTCGTCCCGCTTCTTCCCGGTGACCCGAACCTGATCCCCCTGAATCTGCGTTTGCGCCTTGACCTTGCTGTCCTTCACCAGCTTCACGATGCGCCGCGCACTGTCGCGATCGACGCCTTGCTTGAGGCCGATCATCTGCCGCTTCACCTTGCCGGCTCCTTCGACCTCGCCCGGCGCGAGCGCGCTCACGTCGAGCCGCCGCTTCGCCATCTTGTCGTGCAGGATGTCAAGCAACTGCGCCACCTGAAACTCCTCCGGCGCCCAGAGCTGCACCTGCTCTCCTTCGAGGGAAACCCCTGCATCCACGCCACGAAAGTCGAACCGCCCCCGCAGCTCCCGCGCCGCCTGATCGACGACGTTGCGAACCTCTTGCAGATCGATCTCAGACACCACATCAAACGAAGGCATGACGACTCCCGCGAGCAAAACGGACGCGATCATAAACCGCGCCCCGGAGCGTCGCGCAGGATCGTTGACGGGGCGCTACTTCTCCGAAGGTGTCGCTGTGCTCGTTTGCAGTTCGTTAGCCCACAGTTCACGCAGCTCCTCTGCCGTTCCGCCACGAATGTGGATGCCGAAGCGCAGCCGTTCTTTGCCGCTTGCGTCAGCTAGGGCCATGGAAGCTGGGCTGGCATCCCGAGCGACGAGTGCAGGTTCTGATCGCACGATCCGATCCAGTTGGCGGTGGGGGCTGCCTTGGTGAGATACAGCGAACGGAAGCGGTATGCGCCTTCGTCGTGGCGGTTGACGGAAAGCACCAGACGATGCGACTCGCCCGTGGGCGAGGACATGGAGGCTTCCGCCATCTCGCCAAGGCGCACGAGCAGGCGAGGGGAGAACAGGGGCTTGCCGTCGCGCTCGATGCTGACACTGACGATGGCCGAGTCCGGGGTGGCGGCGCCGATGGGTGCGGCGGCACCTGTCGACGCCAAGGCGAAGGCGAGCGCAAAAGCAACGAAACGCATGGTTACCTTCCTTTAGGCATTCCACCCGACCGCAGTATGGCAGATGCCAACGCGGCGGCTCTGGTTACCATGCGCGGTGTCGACCAAAGGCGTTGGAGGCGACCCATCGCTCGCAACCGAATTGACCGCGTGACGACTCGTTCCGGGGACGCCGGTGCCACGTCGCTGGCGGACGGGCGGCGGTATGCCAAGCACGATATCGCCATCGAAGTGGTGGGCGCACTCGATGAAGCCAATAGCTTCCTTGGTTTGCTTGCCGCCGGCACGACCGAGTTCGGAGAGGAGCTGGCGCTCGTTCAATCGCGCCTGTTCGATGCGGGGGCGGCGGTGGCGACGGGCGGTTCGGCGGTCGATTGGGAGGCCGAGACAGGGCGCATCGAGGAGATGACGGAACGCTTGAACGAGTCGCTCGAGCCCCTTGCCGAGTTCGTTCTACCGGGTGGCGGCGAAGCGGCGGCGCGTTGTCACGTGGCGCGAACCGTAGTGCGACGCGCCGAGCGGACGTTTTGGCTCTTGGCTGAGGACAAGCCGGCACTCGCCAAGACGGGCATTGGCGGCTGGCTCAATCGCGTCTCGGACCTCTTGTTCGTGGTGGCGCGGCGGCTCGCCCAGGAGGAACGCCTCTGGCGGCCGGCGAGGACTTGAGCGGAAGTCACAGCCTAGTGGATCCTTGGGCTCGAGCGGTCCGCGCGGACCAAGCGCTACCGGAACTCCAACGGGCGTGACGGAGAAGGGCTTCTTCGCGAACGGGGACGCACATAGTCGCCGGCCGAGGGTCTTGGAAGGTGTCGAGCTAGCAGATGCAATTCGAGCTCCGACACGCGGCCCACTTCGAGCAGAGGCGCGCCACCATGTACGCGGGCTAGTCCTTCGACGCAGGTGGTACACACCGCCACAACATGGAGCAGCAGGGATCCGAAAAGCGCGGCTTTCAGGGTGATTCGCACGACACCGACTCGTGCTCACGGTCAGGCGCGGACACTCTGACACGCAAGGGAATGCGTTGACCAGCACGCCGATGAGCCGCAACCACTATAT
The DNA here is from genome assembly GCA_965116935.1 of Pseudomonadales bacterium. Lineage (GTDB taxonomy): Bacteria > Pseudomonadota > Gammaproteobacteria > Pseudomonadales > Azotimanducaceae > VXYL01. The sequence continues at coordinate 860,503 of OZ220737.1, forward strand.
CTGCGGCATTGGGCCGCCATGCTCGAAACGCCGAGGTACGAGTATGCGACGACGGAACCTTCTGTCATCTGATCGCCCTCGAAATCGAAAGAGCACGAGTCGAGCCACCAACTCTCGCTTTCACCTTCGTGCATTGAACGGCCTATATCAGCACACACATACATGCTGCGGATGGCGTCCTGCTCAGACGCGTCGTTAGCGAAGGAGGCCCAAATGACCAACCCGAAGAAGAGAACGACGACCCCGAGGCCTAGAGCACCACGCATGCGCTAAATCCCGGAAAAGCCGACGATGCCGAACGCTCGACTTGCCTTCACCCTACGGCCTCCTCCCCGGAACTCGTAGCCGCCCTGCAAGGGGTTCTATGCGAATCGGGTTCTCGACGCGACGACCGTGCGTTCGACCAGAGGCGTCGATACCGTCAGCTTGCAGGACATCACACGTCCTCTCTATATGAGCTCGGGTAGCGTCGACGTCGAGCATCACTGTGGAGACGCTGGGCTCGTTTGCAGTTCGCGAGCCCACATTTCGCGCAGCTTCTCAGCCGTTCCGCCACGAATGTGGATGCCGAAGCGCAGCCGTTCGTTGCCGCTTGCGTCAGCTAGGGCCATGGAAGCTGGGGTGGCATCCTGGGCGACAAATGCCGGCTCTGATCGCACGATCCAGTTGGCGGTGGGCGCAGCCTTGGTGAGGTATAGCGATCGGAAGCGGTATGCACCTTCGTCGCTGCGGTTGACGGAAAGCACCAGACGATGCGACTCGCCCGTGGGCGAGGACATCGAGGCTTCGGCCATCTGGCCAAGGCGCACGAGCAGGCGAGGGGAGAACACGGACTTCCCGTCGCGCTCGATGCTGACATTGAGGATGGCCGAGTCTGGGGCCGCGGCTCCGATTGGTGCTGAGGCACCCGTCGGTGCCAAGACCAAAGCGAGCGCAAACGCAACAAAACGCACGGTTAACCTTCCTTCAGCATTCCACCCGGCCGCAGTGTATCGCAGATGCCAACGCCGCAGCTCTGGTTACCATGCGCGGAGTCGACCGAAGGCGTGGGAGGCGACTCCATCGCTCGCAATCGAACTGACCGTGTGACGACTCGTTCCGGGACGCCGGTGCCACGTCGCTCGCAGAAGCCAATAGCTTCCTTGGTTTGCTTGCCGCCGGCACGAGCGAGTTCGGAGAGAAGCTGGCGCTCGTTCAATCGAGCCTGTTCAATCGCGTATCGGACCTCTTGTTTCGTGATGGCTCGCGTCGTCGCGCAGGAGGAAACGTCTCTGGCGCCGGTGAGAACTTGAGCTAAGGACATAGGTAGGTGGTCTGCACGGTCAAGAAAAGGGCGTCCTTGGCGCGCCGGGGGTAGTGTGTCGTCGCTGCGTCTCGGCACGCCCGTAAGCACTCCGTCGTGGTAGCTCATAACACACTCGCGGCGGCTTGGCGCTATCAGGTACGCCCGCTACAACGGCGGTTGTCGGAGGCGAATCGATAGGGTCGCTGTGCTTCGGTGTCGGCCGGCTGCGGTATGATCGAGTTTTGATGCGTTGCTTCACTTGAGGAGCTGCGTGACACAAAGCGGTTCGCCATGCATCGCCTGATTGACTTCAAGAACTTCGCCCGAGCAGAGTTGAACCTGTTCGAGCCGTTGACCGTCTTGCTCGGCAAGAACGGCTCCGGGAAGACCAACCTCATCGAGGGCGTTGAGTTGTTGGCGGCGTTGGCTCGCGGCACCCCACTGAACGGGATCACTGACATCGGTCGTGGCGGTACGTTCGAGGTGCGCGGCGGGTTGCAGTCTTGCATTCGGTTTGGAAGACGGCGGCTCGGACTGCGTTTCAACCAAGCCTCCATCGAAATCGAGAAGAGCAACCAACCGGTCGATTACTCCATCGAGGTTGCTAGACTCGGGAAAGGCCTCCAACTGTCAGCAGAGAAACTGCGGGTCGGTGACCGCGTCTTGTTCGACGCGGAGAATCCCGACGGTGAGTTGATGAGGGTCACGTACGATAACTTCTCGCGAGGCAAGAACCCAACGCGGCAAATCTCCGCTTCTCGCTCGGTCCTCTCTCGGTACGAGGAACTCATCCAAGGCAGTCGGGCAAACAGTCCTCGGCTGCACCAATGGAGCGGGGTCGTGGGTGGCGTTCGGCGCTACCTGCGGGAGGCCTACATCTTCGACCCCCAGCCGAAGGCAATGCGCGAGTACGCGCGCGTCGATTTGACCGCAGAGCTTTTGCGTGGCGGTGCCAACCTCTCGGCGGTACTTCATGCGCTGAGCCAAGGAAATGAGGAAGGGCTTAAGTCATTGCAGCGCATAACGGAGGTCGTCCGACAGATTCCGGAGGAGCCCTTTGCTGAGATCGGGTTTGTCGAGACAAGCCTCGGGGATGTGATGGCGGGATTCGTCCCGGATGCGGGAACGGAGAAAAACAAAAAAGGCAGGGATTTGGTTGACGCACGCCTCCTGTCCGACGGCACGTTGCGAATGCTCGCGATCATTACGGCGCTTGAGACCGTTCCGAGCCCTTCGCGCATCGTCATCGAGGAGTTCGACAACGGACTGCACCCGAGCCGCGTCGCACTCTTGGTCCGCCATCTACACGAGACGGCCAGCCGCCGGAAGTTGAACGTGCTCGTGACCACGCACAACCCGGCATTCATGGACGCCTTGGAGGAAAGGACGAATGGCGTTCTGATCTGTCACGGTGACGAGTCTGGCGGCGGAGCCCAAGTGACACGCCTGGGCGATATGGACATCGCAGGCACGATTGCGCTTCGAGGTGGTTTGGGTGATTTTGTGACTCGCGGTGCACTCGAAGCGCATCTTGCGCCGGACTTCGCGCAAAGGCGTTCCGAGGAGGCGCGGGAGTGGCTCGCGTCGCTGTCTTGAGCAACGCCGCGATATTGGACACATCTTGGCTACTCGAACTTTACAAAGTGCCGGGTTACTTCAAGGAATCTCGAACACCCTTCGTCCGCGAAGAGACCGATCGGCTACTGAAGGCAGGTTGGGAGTTGTTTGTCACTGCGCCGGTGCTTTTCGAAGTCGCGAGCCACATCAACCACGTTCGAGATGGCGGGCGACGACACACGCTCGGCGAAAGGCTGCAACGGGACATCGAGCATTCCGTTCAACGAGGCAACCCTTGGACCATCGCATCGTTCAGGCCGCAAATTCTACTCCGGTCGCAGGACATCCTCCGTTTGGCTGCCCGGTTCTTGGAGTCCACCGGCCCCAATTACTCATTCGCCGACATTTCCATCATCGATCTGGCAGAAGAGCTTCGCCGCGCCCCGCGTTCGCGAGCAGTCCAGATCCTCGCCTTCGACCAGCAGCTCATCGCTTACTCCGACAGCGAAAACGCGTAACCAGTGTTCACACCAACGGTGCGCCACCGTAGCAAGAGATTGGGCGTACGAGCTCGGCCTTACCGAGACGCCACGGCGGAGTCGTCCATTGTGGTCGAGGCGTCTTCCGGTGGCTCCTCTGTGGCGACGCGCAGGCCCGTCATGGCGTTGCCGAGTTGGGTGGTGAGGATTTGGGCACCGGCGTGGATGTCGGCGGAGCGGATGAGGACGCGCTCGCCCTCGTCGCCGTCGGCGCGACCGACGCGTTCCACCGTTACGCCGCGCAGGCGTCCCTCTTCCACTAGGTATACGCGGTCTTCGCCGAATATGGCTTGTTCGGGGGCGGCGATCACCGAGTCCACGGCGGGCAGGTGCAATTCGAGCTCCACCACGCGGCCCACTTCAAGCAGCGTCGCGCCGCCTTGCACGCGGAACAGGCCATCGACTCCGGCCGTGCCGCTGTCCACGTGTCCTGACAGGCGATTCAAGGAGGCATGGAGGTTTGGCTGGGTGAGGAGCTTGGCCGGCAGGCTGGTGCCGGCGCGAGCCCCGAGGGCATTGCGCACGGTGGCCAGCGCCCGGCCCGGAATCTGCGCCCGCACCTCCAGCGCTGCGGTGTCGTAAACGTCCACCACTACCTCGCCGGGGCCCACCCGTTCGCCGGGCGCAACCACAACTCTCGCCACGCGTCCGTGGTAGGGCGAGCGAATCCGTGTGCGCTGCACGGCAAGCTCTGCTTCCGCCAGCAACGCTTCGCTGCGGCGTAGCCGCGCTTCGCTCATGGCCAAGCGGTTGGCGAAATCCTCCACCGCGCCTTCGGCCTGGCGCAAGGCGATGGCTTGCTGGTGCGCCTGCCGTTCGATGGTGTCGAACAGGGTCTCGGATACCGCGGAGTTCTGGCGCAGTTCCTTGTGCCGCTTGAGGTCCTTGACGGTCAGCTCGACCAGCTTGCGCTGGTGTTCCAGCGTCGCTCTATCGTCCTTGCCGGCAAGCTGGAGCGAAGCGAGATTGGCACGCGCTTCCTCGACATCGGCGCGGCGTTGTTCGGCCATCAGGCGGGTATCGCGGTCGTCGAGCACGACGAGCACATCGCCCCGTTCCACGTGTTGGCCCTCGACTGCCGGCACTTCGACCACTTCTGCCGCGAGGGCAGAGGCAAGCGAGGACACGCGCGGCGTCTCCACGCGCCCGACGAGGCGTAGTTCCGGGGCGATGGCCGCCGGCTCCGCCACCATGGTGTTGACCTCCCAAGCGGTCTCCTCCTGGGCAACGAGTTCCGGTTCCGGTGCCATTGCGACGAGCAGGGTGATGACGGCCGCGGTGGCCACCACGAGCAGCAAGAACACGCGAGTGCCGGTCCAGCCAAGCTGCGCCCGTGCCTGCGCCACGCTCTTGATGCGTCGCCAGATAGCGGCGGGCGAAAGCCACGTGCGTTTGTCGTTCTCTTCCTTCATTCGCATGTTCTCCGGAGATTCTACGGGCGGGAAGCTGCGCTTTCGCCCAGGAGTTCGGCTTCAGCGTCCCGTCCTGCTTTCTTGCGCGGGGACAGCATCCGCTGCACCCACAGGGGCGCCCGATCACCAGCCTCGACGATGGCCGACAGCAGAGCCGGGATGACGAGCAGCACCAGCACCGTGCCGTAGGCGAGGCCGAAGCAAATGGCCGCGGCAAGCGGCGTGTAGATGGCTGCCACCGGCGCCTGTTCCAGCATCAGGAACGACAGGCCCGCGATGGTCGTGATCGAGGTAACCACCACCGGGCGCAAGCGGGCGCAGACGGCGTCTTCGATGGCCTGCCGCGCTTCCACGCCGTCGGCACGCAGGTTCTTGAAGGTGGTCACGAGGATGATCGAATCGTTGACGATGATGCCGGTGAGGGCAAAGAGCCCCATCATCGACATGGGATTGATCGGCAAGCCCATCAGCAAGTGCCCGGCGAGGGCGCCGGTGAGGCCGAGAGGAATCGCCGCCATCACGGCCAGCGGCCATGTGTAGGACGAGAACACCCAGGCCAAGACGATGAAGATGAGGCCGAGGGTGATGAAAAAGCTGCGCAAGAACTGCGTTTGCGCCTCTTGCGCGGCGAGGCTGCGCCCGTCAAGGCCGTAGCTGATGCCGTATTTGCGCTCGAGCTCCGGGATCACTTCCTCGGTCGCGAACGTCACCACCTCGCCGCCGGTGATCGTGCCAAGGTCGACGTCGCCGCTCACGGCAACCGTTTTCTGGGTGTCGTGGTGGCGGATTTCCTCGATGCCGCGCCGTCGCTCCCAGGTTGCGACGCTGGAGAGCGGCACCATCTCACCGCCGCTCGTGCGGATGGGAAAACGTGCCAAGCTGGCGGGATCTGCGCGCTCGACTTCCGGCAGTGTCAGGCGCACTTCGGTCTCGGCGTCGGCGTCTTGGAAGATCTGCACGCGGCGGCCGTCGTAGGCGGCGCGCAGTTGGCTGCCGACGGCGCCGGTGGAGAGGCCGAGTGCCTGCCCCTCCGGGGTCAGCTCGAAGACGAGCTGATCGTTGCCGTATGGCAGGTTGTCGTGCAGGTTGCGCACACCATCGAGGGTGGCGAGGCGCTCGATCAATTCATCGGAGGCGCGCTTGAGATCGGACACTTCCTCGCCCTTCAGAAGCAGGCTGAAGTCGGAGTTCCAGGAGAAGCGTTCGAGCACCTGCAAGCTGTCCACGACATGCGAACGCGGTGCCCTTTCGTTCCACGCCAGGGCGAACTCGGCGACCGTGGCGCTGCGCTTCTCCTCGGACACCATCTCCACCTGAATGCTGGCGTACTGCGCGCCCACCTTGCGGTCGTTGGCGATGATGGCGGTGTTGTTCGACACCAGATGCGCGACCACGTTGTCGCCGCCAACAGCCGCGTCCGCGGCGGCGATGACGCCTTCGAGCTCGCCTAGGTACGCCAGCTTCTCGCTCTCGGGTGTGCCGGCCGCGAATTGCACCTGGGCACTCACCACGTCCGGCGACAGGTTGAGGCTGAGATCCGTCTTGATCCAGCCGGCAACCCAGAGCGTCATCATCACCGCGAACAGCGACCCGGCGCCGCCCACAACCACCAGTCGATTGTGCATGGCAAGCCGAACCATCGGCCGGAAGCGCTCTTCCCGGAAGCGGGCGAAGGCGGTGTCGAAGCGCTTGCGAAAGGTGCTCTCGGTGCGCTGGCGCATGCCCTCGAACGAGGCGCGCAGGTGGCCCGGCAAGACGAGGAAGCACTCGACTAGTGATGCGGCGATCATGAACAGCATCACCATGGGAATCTCCATGATGTTGCCGCCACCCTCGGCCGCCGCCATCACCACGATCGGCGCGAAGGCACACAGGGTGGTGATGGAGGAGGCGACAACCGGGGCAAACATGCGCGAGGCGCCGGCTGCCGCGGCGTCGGTGGCCGAAAGCCCCCGCTGGTGCTGCGTCAAAGCCTCCTCGCCGACGACGATGGCGTCGTCCACGACGATGCCGAGCGCCATCACCATGCCGATGATGCTGATGAGGTTGATGGTGCCGCCGGCGTAGTAGAAGCCGAGCAAAGCCGCAAGGAAGGTGACCGGGATGCCAACCATCACCCAGAACGCCACGCGACCGTGCAGGAACACCATCAGCACCACGATCACCAGCATGAGGCCGCCGAGGCCGTTGCCGAGGATGATCGTGATCTCGTCGGCGATGTAGCGCCAGGCTTCCTGGAATAGCTGCAAGCTGACGCCTTCGGTGAGCTTGCCTTCGGTTTCGCTGAGCCAATTGCGCAGGTGTTCGGCGGCGGTAAGGGAGTCGGTTTCCACGTCGCGGAGCACGTCGAGGGAAACCGCCGGCAGGCCGTTCATCATGGTGTAGGGCTGGTCCACCCGCGGGCGCTTGGTGACGGTGGCGATGTCGCCGAGGCGCATGGAGCGGCCATTGACGTCATTGAAGACGATGAGGTCGGCGAACTCATCGGCGCTGCGGCGCTGGCCTAAGCTGCGCAGTTGCTGGGCTTCCTGGCCGCGACCGATGCGACCGCCGGGGGCATCTTGGCTGGCGCGGGAGATGCGTTCGGCGAGTTGGTCGAGGGAGAGGCCGAGTTCGTAGAGGGTGCGGCTATTCACCTGAATCGCGATCTCCTCCGCCGGCAGCCCGGAGATTTCCACCTTGTCGGCACCGCTCGCGAGCAGTTCGCGCTCGAAACGGCGGGCGAGCGGGGCGATTTCTTCTGTGGTCTTGGGCCCGGTGATGAGCACGGAGGCAACCAGCTCGTTCCATTCGCTGACGGCTACCTGCGGCGGCTCGATGTTCGCCGGCAGCGACTGCATGTTGGCCACGCGCTGGCGAATCTTCTCCACCGCCTGACCCACATCGGCGTCCACTTCGAGCCGCGCCGAGACGTTGGTGTAGCCGTTGCCGGTGTAGGAACGCAGCGTTCTGATCTCGCCTAGCGTCCGAAGCTGCTGTTCCACCGGGGTAGTGACCAGCTTCTCCACATCCTCGGCCGCGGCACCGCGCCACGCGATGGAAACGTTGACGAAGCGAGGCGGCTGGTCGGGATTGAGCTGGACGTTAAGCTGCGAGATGGCCCACGCCCCGGCCAGCACCATCAGCGCCATGGCCAGATTCGAGGCCAGGCGATGCTCGACAAAGATGCGGATGAGGCGCGGTGTATTCACGAGGGGAGTCTTTACAGATTCCGTGCCAGCGTCGGGGTCGTGGCTGCAAGCGTTTGCTTCATTGGACTTTTTCCCTCGTGACGGCGCTTTGTGGGGCGACGGCGGTGGCGGCCAGAATTGGCGGAATCGGCCACCTTGCGGCGTGTCGTACCGAAAATCGTCGCAGCGGGTGGCGGGAAAGTTTGCGCTTCCCGCTATGGCGCGCGATGCGTTATGCTCGCGGCTTGGTTTGATGCTGTTTCACTTGGAGGGGCCATGAAATACTTGCAAATGCTCGGTGCGGCATGTGCGCTGATCCTGCTTGGCGCTTGCGGCGACACCTCGTCGGGCGGTGGACCGGCGACCACCGAAGAAGCCGCGCCTCCGGCGGCAGAAGAAGCCGCCCCAGAGGCAATGCCGGCGATGGAGACCATGGAAGAGGCCGCCGAGGCCGAGGCTGGTGAAGAAATGCCGGCCGCCGAGGGCGAAGAGGCGATGGCCGAAGACGCCGGCGAAGAGGCAATGGCCGAAGAGGGTGCCGAAGAGATGCCCGCTGAGGGGGATGCTGGCGACGAGGCCATGGAGGCACCCGCCGAAGGGGAAGCCGCCGCCGAAGAGTCGCCCTAGCAGGCTGGAACCTAACTGCAAGCAAATGCCCGTAGGGGCGGGGCTTGTCCCCATATGCGCTAACTTGTTTTGCGCGACGGCTGTCCGTAAGGTGGGGGGCGTGGGTTCGGCTGAGGGGCTTGTGCGGGGTGGACGAGGACTGGAATGTGGTGGTGTCGTTCCTTCCGGAAGGCTGGAAGGATCTGGCGCAGGAGACGGGGGCGCTGAAGGGACTGCGCAAGGCCAAGTCGCCGGAGGCGCTGCTGCGGGTGCTTCTGTTGCATCTGGCGCGGGGGCATTCGCTGCGGGAGACGGTGGTGCGCGCGCGGCAGGCGAACCTTGCAGAGCTCTCGGACGTGGCGCTGCTGAAGCGGCTGCGGAAGTCGTCGGAGTGGCTGCGGGAGCTTTGCGCGGCGATGTTCCGGGAGCAGGGCGGGGTGTCGGCGTCTGGCGGGCTGCAGTTCCGGGCGTTCGACGCGACGACGGTGAGGGAGCCGGGGCGGACGGGGTCGCTGTGGCGCCTGCACTACAGCGTGCGGCTTCCGTCGCTGGCGTGCGACTTCTACAAGCTGACGCCGACCGAGGGGGCGGGCGTGGCCGAGACGCTGGCGCACTTTCCGATCGCCCGGGGCGACTTGGTGCTGGCGGACCGGGGCTACTCGACGGTGGCGGGTCTCGACCACGTGTCGTCCTCGGGCGGCCACGCCACGGTGCGCGTGAACACCGCTTCGCTGCCGCTGCGGACGCCGGACGGGTCGACCCTGAACCTGCTCGAGCGGGTCGCCGGGCTGGACGAGGCGTGCGTCCCGCGGGCATGGCCGGCCGTGGCGCTCGGTCGGGGCGTCTCCGTGCCGGGCCGCGTGTGCGCGATCCGCAAGACCGAGGAGGCCGCCGCCATCGCGCAGCGCAAGGCGCGGGAACACGCGGCGCGCCAGGGCAGGCAGGTGCGCCCGTCCACCCTCGAGTTCGCCCGCCACGTGATCCTATTCACCACCTTCCCCGAAGCGACCTTCGACGCCCGCAGCGTGCTGGACTGGTACCGGGTGCGCTGGCAGGTCGAGCTGGTCTTCAAGCGCTTCAAGTCGCTGGCGCAGCTGGGCCACCTGCCCAAGCACGAGGACGACAGCGCCCGCGCCTGGCTCCACGGCAAGCTGCTCGTGGAGAAGCTCATTCGCCACGCCGGCTCCGTTTCCCCCTGGGGAGGCACCGTGGAAAGCCCGCCGCCGCAGTCCCTGGCGTGACTTCGGCTTCATGTACGGCCAGATCGCACGCGCCATCGAGCCGCACCTCTCCCTGCAGCAGGCCATCGACGACTGGGACAGCATCTCAAGGAGGTTGGCCGACCCGCCTCGCCAGCGGACCCCGCAGATGGACGAGCGTTTCCCAGAACCATCGACCCAAACAAGTTAGCGCATATGGGGCTTGTCCCCGCCCGTTTTGGAAACACCGATAGACTCGGGACGGGACAAGCCCGTCCCCTACGACCGCCTGGCGTTGAACGCACCGATGGACTCGGCACGGGCCTCGTGGGGGCGGGGCTTGTCCCGGGCTTGTCCCCGCCCGTTTTGGAACACCCCGACAGACTCGGCACGGGACGGGACAAGCCCGTCCCCTACGACCGCCCGCATTGAACGCACCGATGGACCGGCACGGGCCTCGTAGGGGCGGGGCTTGTCCCCGCCCGTTTTGGAACACCGACAGACTCGGCACGGGACGGGACAAGCCCGTCCCCTACGACCGCCTGCGTTGAACGCACCGATGGACTCAGCACGGGCCTCGTGGGGGCGGGGCTTGTCCTCGCCCGTTTTGGAAACACCCCGACAGACTCGGTACGGGACGGGACAAGCCCGTCCCCTACGACCGCCCGCGTTGAACGCACCGATGGACTCGGCACGGGCCTCGTGGGGGCGGGCTTATCCCCGCCCGTTTTGGAAACACCCCGACAGACTCGGCACGGGACGGGACAAGCCCGTCCCCTACGACCGCCCGCGTTGAACGCACCGATGGACTTGGCACGGGCCTCGTAGGGGCGGGCATTGTCCCCGCCCGTTTTGGAACACCCCGACAGACTCGGCACGGGCCTCGTAGGGGCGGGGCTTGTCCCCATATGCGCTAACTTGTTTTGCGCATCGGCTGTCCGTAAGGTGGGGGTGTCGGTTCGGCTGGGGGCTTGTGCGGAGTGGACGAGGACTGGAAGGTGGTGGTGTCGTTCCTTCCGGAAGGCTGGGAGGAACTGGCGCAGGAGACGGGGGCGCTGAAGGGACTGCGCAAGGCGAAGTCTCCGGAGGCGCTGCTGCGGGTGCTTCTGCTGCATCTGGCGCGGGGTCATTCGCTGCGGGAGACGGTGGTGCGGGCGCGGCAGGCGAACCTTGCGGAGCTCTCGGACGTGGCGCTGCTGAAGCGGCTGCGGAAGTCGTCGGAGTGGCTGCGGGAGCTGTGCGCGGCGATGTTCCGGGAGCAGGGCGGAGTGTCGGCGTCTGGCGAGCTGCCGTTCCGGGCGTTCGACGCGACGACGGTGAAGGAGCCGGGGCGGACGGGCTCGCTGTGGCGCCTGCACTACAGCGTGCGGCTTCCGTCGCTGGCTTGCGACTTCTACAAGCTGACGCCGACCGAGGGTTCGGGCGTGGCCGAGACGCTGGCGCACTTTCCGATCGCCCGGGGCGACCTGGTGCTGGCGGACCGGGGCTACTCGACGGCGGCGGGTCTCGGCCACGTGGCGTCGTCGGGCGGCCACGCCACGGTGCGCGTGAACACCGGCTCGCTGCCGCTGCGGACACCGGACGGGGAGGCGCTGGACCTGCTGCAGCGGGTCGCCGGGCTGGACGAGGCGTGCGTCCCGCGGGCATGGCCGGCGGTGGCGGTCGGTCGGGGCGTCGCGGTGCCGGGTCGCGTGTGCGCGATCCGCAAGACCGAGGAGGCCGCCGCCATCGCGCAGCGCAAGGCGAAGGAACACGCAGCGCGCCAGGGCCGGCAGGTGCGGCCGTCCAGCCTCGAGTTCGCCCGCCACGTGATCCTGTTCACCACCTTCCCCGAAGGGACCTTCGACGCCCGCAGCGTGCTGGACTGGTACCGCGTCCGCTGGCAGGTCGAACTGGTCTTCAGGCGCTTCAAGTCGCTGGCGCAGCTCGGCCACCTGCCCAAGCACGAGGACGACAGCGCCCGCGCCTGGCTCCACGGCAAGCTGCTCGTGGCGCTGTTGGTGGAGAAGCTCGTTCGCCACGCCGGCTCCGTTTCCCCCTGGGGAGGCACCGTGGAGAGCCCGCCGTCGCAGTCCCTGGCGTGACTTCCGCTTCATGTACGGCCAGATCGCCCGCGCCATCGAGCCGCACCTCCCCCTGCAGCAGGCCATCGACGACTGGGACCGCATCTCAAGGGGATTGGCCGACCCGCCTCGCCAGCGGACCCCGCAGATCGACGAACGCTTCCCGGAACCATCGATCCAAACAAGTTAGCGCATATGGGGCTTGTCCCCGCCCGTTTTGGAAACACCCCGACAGACTCGGCACGGGACGGGACAAGCCCGTCCCCTACGACAGCCCGCATTGAACGCACCGACAGACTCGTAGGGGACGGGACAACCCAGTCCCCTAGGACTGGTCTGGCTTGTCCCGCTGACAAGAGGGTTCTCGGCCCGGCCACTCCGATAGACCCACCTCCCTACGAGCTTGCGTCGCAGGAACGGCGCTATCGCGCCAGTTCGACGGCGCAAGCTCCTAGACGGCCATCGAGCCGGTCCCGCTTGGCTCTGCCTTCCCCCGGCCCACGCCGAAAGCTCGAGAGACAACCCGGCGGAGAGTAACCGTTTCGTCATAGGCCGTAATCGGGCCGTCACATTGGCGGGCTACGGTGCCCGAATGGACACCAAATCAAGGAAGGGCTCCATGAGTCGACTGTTTGCAGCATTCGCTGCGGTCTTGCTTCTCGCGGCATGCGAGGGCGGGGACATTGTCATTCAGCCATCCACCACGGACTCCTCCGTGGACAACTCGACCAACAACTCCAACAACACCAACACCACGTCCACCAGCGAGGAAAATCCTTGCGCGGTGTACGAGAAGGACGGCTCCACCTTCCAGGGTGAGCAGGTGGGGGCAAACTGCGTGTATTCGCCTTCCTTCGCGGATGCCGGCAACAACCTCACGGTGAGCCTCCGCATTCCAGACCTCCCGGATGACGGGGCGCACATCTTCGAGGGCAGCCTCTTCGTCGGTCGCACGCACGACACCGACGAGGGGCTCGCCAACGCCGGCATCACCCGCGGCGGCGACGGTCCCACGCTGACAGTCGAAGCCGGCGCAACCCTCGCCTTCCAGTCGAGCGCCGACTTCCTCATCATCAACCGTGGCTCGCAGCTCTTCGCCGTCGGCACTCGCGACGCGCCCATCACCTTCACCTCCGTTTCCGACATCGAGGGCTCGGTCGGCGCCGAAGACGTGCAGCAGTGGGGCGGCATGGTCATCAACGGTTTCGGCATCACCAACAAGTGCGACTACGAGGGCTCGGCCGGCAGCCTCACCACCAGCGACTGCCACGTGGACGCGGAAGGCGCGGCAGGGCTCGACGAGTCGCAGTACGGCGGCGACAACAACGAAGACAGCTCCGGCCGGCTCGAATACGTCGTCGTCAAGCACACCGGCGCCACGGTGGGCAACGGCGACGAGCTCAACGGCATCTCCTTTGGCGGCGTCGGCTCGAACACCATTGTCAAGAACCTTGAGGTCTATTCCACCTTCGACGACGGCATCGAGATGTTCGGCGGCGCGGTGAGCTTTGAGAACTTCGTCGGCGTGTATGTCCGCGACGACGCCATCGACATCGACGAGGGCTGGTCTGGCACCATCACCAACGCCCTGGTGATCCAGTCCGCCACCGACGGCAACCACTGCATCGAGGCGGACGGCATCGGCTCCTTCTCTAGCCTCACCGCCGATGAGGTGGAAGCCACCATCAACCAAGGCATCAACAGCCGTCCCACCATCACGGGCCTCACCTGCATCATTTCCCCGAACGGCGCCGACACAGCCACTCACGACCCGGGCTCCGGCTGGCGACTGCGGGAAGGCTTGTTCCCCACCATCGTCAACTCCATGGTCATCGGTGCCTTCGCGGAGGACGCGAGCCCCGACTCCGACACCTCGAACTACTGTCTACGCATCGACAACCGTTCGCTGCAGGCGGCACAAAGTGGCGATCTGGCGCTCAACTCGGCGATCTTTGCCTGCGCCGACAAGACCAAGGGCAACTCCCTGCCGAACGGAACCTCCACCTTGGACTGGGCAACGGCCAACGGCTCCGTGTTTGCAGACGTTGCTGGTTCCGCCAACGCCACCGCCAGCGCGGACACGGACCTGCAGCTGCTTGAAGGAACGCCGCCGATCTACTCGATCGAGTATTCGACCATGGTGGTGGGCGGTGAGGCCCCCGTCGGCGCACCGAGCGGCGAGCGCTCGTATGTGGGCGCATTGTCCACCGGTGCCGCCGACTGGACCGCCGGCTGGACATACGGCATCCACGAGGGTAGCCGCGCCCTGCCGCTTTGGTTTGAGTAGGGCAGGACGCCCATCGGGAGTTACCCCATGAAGACCACCTTCGCCGCGCACGGGGAATTGGAGGAAAGGCATCCTGCCCCCCCGACGCCCCGACAGGCGCCTCGCCAATCTCGCCCCTTTAGGAGACGTCCACAAGCACGCGTGTCGGCGTGGCATGGAGGGCGAGACGCCCTCCTTCCAAGAACCCTTCTCGAAGCAAGCGCCGGTATGGACGGACCTTCGGAGGGAGGGCGTCTCGCCCTCCATGACACGCCGACCGGCGCGTCCTCTTGGGCGCCCCGACAAGGCTGGCGCTGCGCAAACTTTGCAGGCGCGAAACTGCTGCGGCTCTGGCTCCTTTTCGCCATGCCGGTTGCGGGGCTCGGCACCGTTGCGCAAGAGGCGGTGGACCAAGCCGACGCCAACGCAGCCCCCAACGCGACCGAGGAAGTGATCGTCATCGGTCGCCTCTACAACGCCGCCCGCCAGCTCGTCAACGAGCGCAAGGACGACGAGGTGGTGTCTGATGTGCTCGGCGACGACACCATCTCACGCCTCGGGGACACGACCGTTGCGGTAGCGCTTCGCCGCATCTCGGGCCTCTCGCTGGTGAACGGCAAGTTCATCTACGTTCGCGGCCTTGGCGAGCGCTATTCGAGCACTGCGTTGAACGGCGCCACGATCCCGTCGCCGGACCTGACCCGCAACGTCATTCCGCTCGACATCTTCCCCACTGCCATCGTGCAGTCGCTGAGAGTGCAGAAGTCCTACTCTGCCGACATGCCGGCTGCCTTCGGCGGCGGCGCGGTGGACATCCGCACCAAGGGCATCCCCACGGGCTTCACCTATGCGCTGGAAGTGGGCTCGGGGCTCAACTTCGAGAACGACGGCGACGTCTTCAGCTACGAAGGCGGCGGCGACGACCGCCTCGGCGTGGACGACGGCACCCGTGCCATGTCGGCGGATCTCGCCGCCGGCATCGATCGCTTCCTTGCCAACGTGGACGTGCAGGGCATCCTCACGGGGCTCCGCCGCGAAGGCCGCGCCGACGCCACGGTGGAAGAGGCCCGGCGCATCAATCGGGAGCTGGCGCTGCATCTCAACCGCGACATCTCGCTCACCGAGGAGTCGATCGGGCCGGACCTCAACTTCAAGGGCAGCATCGGCAACAACCTGATGGTCGGCGACCGCCTGGAGCTTGGCTTCCTCGTCGGTGGCGCCTACAAGACGGAGTGGCGCGAGAGCGAGCGCCTGAGCCGCAACTTCAACTTCCCCGATGAGCGCACGGATACGGAGCTTGAGTCCACCTATACCGTCGACATGACCGGCAACCTGAACCTCGGCGCCCGCTTGGGTGAGGACCACGAAATGGCCACCACCACGCTGTTCCCGCGCAACACCGACGACGAAACCGCCGTGCGCGATTTCTTCAATGAGAACCGGGAGGTTTCGGACGGCATCGGCTTTCGCGACTACCGCTTGCAGTTCGAGCAGCGGGAGATGCTCGTGAACCAGATCACGGGCACACACCGGCTCGGAGTCGAAACCCGCGAACTACCGCTCGCCGGCTTGCTCGATGCCACGGGTTTGCCCGAGGACACGGAAGTGACCTGGTTCTACTCCGATGCCCGCGCCACCACGGAGATTCCGAACCAGGTGAACGTGGACGCCCAGACGGTGACGGACCCGGCAACCGGGGCGGTGCTGAGTTCGGCGGTGAGCGTGGACGCGACCACGGCAGACTATCGCTTCACCCATCTCGACGACGAGGCACTGAACTACGGCTGGAGCGTGACGGTGCCGATCCTCACGAATCGCTCCTTCGTCGAGTTCGCCGGCGGCTTCGAGCACTCGCAGAAGGTGCGCACCTACCGCCAGTCGCAATTCAGCCTGGGGGCGCTCAGTGTGCGCGACCCGTCGATCCTCGGCGGCCCCATCGGCAACGTGTTCTCCGACGCCAACATCCTGGACGAGGGCAACAACTTCGTCTTTGACCTCGCCGGCACCAACAACCAGAGCTACATCGCCGCCAACATGACCGAGGCGGCCTACGGCAAGGTGGACTGGACGCTGGACGACACTTGGCGCGTTTCCGCCGGCGCGCGCTGGGAGGACTACAAGCAGGTGGCGCTCGACTGGAATCTCTACGGTTATTCCATCAGCGATCCGGTGGTGACGACCGATCCGGACCGTCTGCGCGAGGCCACTTTCCGCGATGATCGGATATACCCTTCGTTGTCGCTCACGTACATCAACGAGACGTGGGTGGCGGAGCTGTTCCAGCTACGCTTCGGCTGGAGCGAGACGGTGGTGCGGCCAGACCTCAGGGAGATCACCGACGCCTCCTATCTCGATCCCATCACGAACGATCTGGTGGATGGCAACCCTGGCGTAGTGCCGGCGGATGTGGCCAACGTCGACTTGCGCGCCGAATGGTTCTTTGCGAACAGCGACACGGTGACTGTTTCGCTCTTCCACAAGACGATCGCGAGCCCCATCGAGTTCTTCGAGTCCGCCGCCAGCGACACCACGGTGGCGCGGGAGATCGTCAACGCCGAGGCCGCCGAGGTCACCGGCATCGAACTCGAAGGCCTGAAGGAACTCGGCTTCCTTGGCGAACTTGGCGCTGCGTTCTTCGTCCAGGGCAACCTGACGATCCAGGACTCGGAACTCGTGGCCGGAGATCAGGCGGACGCCCCAACCAACGACGTGCGCCCCTTGGCAGGCGCATCGGAATACGTCGCCAACCTGATGTTCGGCTTCGACAGCCCGGACGGCCGGAGCGCGGCAACGGTTGTTTACAACGTCTTCGGCGAACGCCTCTACGTCGCCGGCCGCCTGGGCGCGCCGGACGGCTACGAGCAACCGTTCCATTCGCTGGACTTCACCTACTCCTGGTACCCCACCGAGTTCCTGACGGTGAAGGCGAAGCTCCGCAACATCCTGAACGAATCGATCGAGATCGAACGGGAGGGAGTGACGGTCTTCCGCGAAAAGCCGGGCGCCGCCGCCTCCATCACCGTGAAGTGGGAGTACTAGCCTGGCGGACATTGACGACTACTCCTCGAACCAAGCCCGCCGGCAAACCCCCAAGCAGCCCCTGTCTTGCGAGGGCCTCTCTGGACGGAGGGCACCAAGAGACCAGTCCCTGCGATGCGAGGGCCTCTCTGGACGGAGGGCGCCAAGAGACCAGTCCCTGCCTTGCGAGGGCCTCTCTGGACGGAGGGCGCCAAGAGACCAGTCCCTGCGATGCGAGGGCCTCTCTGGACGGAGGGCGCCAAGAGACCAGTCCCTGCGATGCGAGGGCCTCTCTGGACGGAGGGCGCCAAGAGACCAGTCCCTGCGATGCGAGGGCCTCTCTGGACGGAGGGCGTCCCGCCCTCCAAGCGTGCCGAAGGCGCGCACGCAGCGGAGCTGGCCAATGCCACCGCAAGCAAGCGTTCCAGACAACGCCAACAAAGCGCCAACCCCTCGAACAACGCCACCAAGAACCAGCCTCTCCTCTCTGGCGCCTGCGTGCCTTTGACGTGCCTACGGCACGATGGAGGGCGAGACGCCCTCCCTCCGAAGGCCCGTCCGAGACCCGTCCCGCGCCGAATCCACCGGTGCGTTCAATGGGGTGGCCGTAGGGGACGGGCTGGTCCCATCCCGTGTCGGTCATGCTGTGACGCTCGGCGCATCTCGTCGCAGGGGACGAGCAAGGCCGCCGATCGCATCAGAGCAATCCGCCCATCGATGTGGAACAATCGGGCGCGATGGATCGTTCCGAGAACATCGACCGGCATGGGTTTCGGCCCAATGTCTGCACCGTCATCCAGAACGATGCGGGACAGGTGCTGTGGGCACGGCGCGTCGGCGGGCGCGATGCCTGGCAGTTTCCGCAGGGCGGCATTCATGCCGGCGAAGGCGCCAAGGAGGCGATGTACCGCGAGTTGTTCGAGGAGGTGGGGCTTGAGCCTGAAGGGGTGGAGATCGTCGCCTCCACTTCCGGCTGGCTGCGCTATCGGCTGCCACGCTACATGCGGCAACGCGGCTCCAATCGCGCCACGCCCCGCCGTCACGACAAAGGACGGGCGCGAGCCGCGTCTGCCGCCCGGCCCGCCGAGGGCTCCACAGTGCGCTTTCTAGGGCAGAAGCAAAAGTGGTTCCTGCTGCGGTTGCTTGCCGGCGACGACGCCGTGCGCACAGACCGCACGCCAAAGCCCGAATTCGACCATTGGCGTTGGGTCAGCTATTGGTATCCGCTCTCGGAAGTGGTGGCATTCAAGCGCGACGTGTATCGCCGCGCGCTCACGGAACTCGCACCCATGCTGCGCGTGACGCAGCCGCAGGAAGATGCTGTGGTGGAGCAACCGGCAGCCGACGGGAGTTCCGGCGATGCTTGACGCCTTGCGGCAAATCGTCCAGGACGTTGGCGCCGCCAGCAGCTTCCGGCATGCGCTGGACCTCACCGTGGCGCGGGTTTCGATGATTCTCGACACCGAGGTGTGCTCGATCTACCTCCTGGATCGAACATCTGACCGGTTCAGCTTCGTCGCCAGCGAAGGCCTCAATCCCGAGGCTCTCGGTACTTTGTCCCTAGCCCCCGGCGAAGGGCTGGTGGGGCTGGTGGTGGAACGCGCCGAGCCCATCAACCTCAGCGATGCCACCGAGCACAGGCGCTATCTGCAAGTGCCGGAACTCGGCGAGGAGGAGTTCCGTGCCTTCCTCGGCGTCCCCATCATCCACAACCGCATCGTGCTCGGCGTGATGGTGGTGCAGGGGCACCCCCCGCGCCGCTACTCCGAGCAGGAAGTGGCCTTCCTCGTCACCCTCGCCGCGCAGTTTGCCGGCATCGTCGCCCACGCCGACGCCACCGGTGAGATCCGGCACCTGTTCGGCGACGACACCCACGCCCACGAAGCCAACTACCAAGGCGTCCCCGGTGCCCCCGGCATCGGCATCGGCACCGCCGTGGTGGTAAAGCCCATGGTGACCCTCGACACGGTGCCGGACCGCTCCGCCGAAGACATCGAGGCGGAGGTCAAAGTCTTCGACCAAGCCATTCGCCACGTACGCGAAGACCTGGAACGCATCAACGAGGAACTCTCGAAAAACCTGCAACCGGAGGAGCGCGAGCTCTTCGAGGCGTATCTGCACATCCTCGACGACGCCGCCCTCGCCGGCGAAGTCCGCCAGCGCATTCGCCAGGGCCAGTGGGCGCAAGGGGCGCTGAGGCAAGTGATCCTCGAACACATCGCCACCTTCGAGAAGATGCCCGACTCGTACCTGCGCGAGCGCTCCGCCGACGTGCGCGATCTGGGCCAGCGCGTGCTCGCGTACCTACAGGACATCAGCCAAGGCGAACTGGTGTTGCCCGACGACATGATCCTCGTCTCGGACGAGGTCACCGCCTCGATGATGGCGGAACTACCGCGCGACAAACTGCGCGGCATCGTCTCGGTGCGCGGCTCAAGCTATTCCCACGGCGCCATTCTCGCCCAGGCGCTCGGCATCCCCACCGTGATGGGCGTGGTGGAGATGCCGATCTTCCGTGTCGATGGCCAGCCCATGGTGGTGGACGGCCACTACGGCGAGGTCTTCGTCTCGCCCGGGGCCTTGGTGCGGGCGCAATACGACGGCTTTGCCGAAGAGGAAGGCCGGCTCGCGGCCGAGCTCGATTCACTCAAGGAACTGCCGAGCGTCACCCGCGACGGCCATCGCCTGAATCTGTGGGTGAACGTGGGCCTCGTCAGCGAGATCTCGCGCTCCTTGGACCGCGGCGCCGAGGGCATTGGCCTGTTCCGCACGGAGGTGCCGTTCGCCACGAGGGATCGCTTCCCCACGGAGGAAGATCAGCGCAGCATCTACCGCGAGCACATGGAGGCGTTCGAGCCGCGCCCGGTGACCATGCGCACACTCGACATCGGCGGCGACAAATCGCTGTCGTACTTCCCCATCAACGAGGAAAACCCGTTCCTCGGCTGGCGCGGCATCCGCGTGACGCTGGACCACCCGGAGATATTCCTCGGCCAGGTGCGCGCCATGATCAAGGCCAACGCAGGACTCGAGGGAATCCTGCGCATCATGCTGCCGATGGTGTCGAGCCTCGAGGAAGTGGCCGAGGCACGTGGCCTGATCGATCGCGCCTATCAGGAGGTGCTGGAGGAAGGGTTCGAGGTCAAGCCGCCGCTCGTCGGCGTGATGATCGAAGTGCCGGCCGCGGTCTATCTCACCCGCGACCTCGCCAGAGAGCTCGATTTCCTTGCCGTGGGATCGAACGACCTCACCCAATACATGCTGGCGGTGGACCGCAACAACTCCCGCGTCGCGAATCTGTTCCAGGAAATGCACCCGTCGGTGCTCATCGCCCTGCGCGAAATCGCCACGAACTGCCACGCGGAGGGCAAGCCTGTCGGCATCTGCGGCGAGCTCGCCGGCACCCCCGAAGGCGCGATCCTCTGTGTCGGCATGGGCTACGACGTGCTCTCCATGAACGCCACCAACCTGCCGCGGGTGAAGCTGGTGATCCGCAGCGTCTCGCTGCGCGACTGCCGGCGCATCGTGGCGCGGGTACTGAGAATGCGCTCGACGGCGGAGATCGTTGCCTTCGTGCGGGACCAACTCGTCGGCATAGGCCTCGAACGACTCATCCCGCACCACGAGGTGCCGGAGCTTTTCTGATGCGACGCTTGCCTCGGCTTGAACGAGGATGAACACACCCCGAAAGGAGGAAGGACAAGGCTGATGGACACCGGAGATTTCAAGGGCTTCAATGTTGCCGTGCGCTCGCCGGGCATCGCCTGGTTTCGCTTCACCACGCCCGAACGCCTGAATGGCTTCACGGCATCGATCAAGCGGGACCTCGTGGAGGCGGTTACCCAAGCGCAGATGGATAACGCCGTGCGGGTGGTGGTCTTCACCGGTTCGGGCCGCGCGTTTTGCGCCGGCGACGACCTCAAGGGATATCAAAGCACGAGCATTCCGGGCGAGTCGCTCACGCCCAAGATCGCCCACGGCCACGACAACAACCTCGGCACCTACAATGGCCTCAGGACCATCTCCCAGCGCGTCAACACACAGGTGCGTTCGCTCGACAAGCTCACCATCGCCGCCATCAACGGCGTCGCCATCCAGACCGGCTTCTCCCTCGCCCTTGCCTGCGACTTCCGCATCGCCTCCCAAGGCGTGCGCATGGGCAGCGCCACGCTCCGCTTTGGCCTGTTGCCCGACGAGGGCGGCCAGTACCTCTTGGTGCAGCTATTGGGCGTCTCCCGCGCCATGGACTTCATGATGCGCAAGCGCATCATCGAGGCGGAGGAAGCGTACGAACTCGGCCTCGTGCACGAAGTGGTGCCGTCTGACCAGCTCGAAGACGCGACGATGGAACTCGCGACGGAACTCGCCGAAGGGCCACAAGTCTCCATGCGCCTCCTCAAGCGCTCCATCTACAACGCCGCCGAAATGAGCTGGGAGCAAAGCCTCGACGAAATCGCTGCCAAGACCGCCATCTCCGACCACCACCCCGACGCCCGCGAAGGCGTCCGCGCCTTCCACGAAAAGCGAAGAGCACGCTTCAACGACTGGCTTGGGGGGTAAACGGGGCCCTGGAGGGCGAGGTCATGGGCGCGCAATGGCCGCCGATCAGATAAGGTTGGCTTTCTTCGCCCAAAGCAAGTCGGGGATGGTCAGAAGTGCAGGCTCGACGACGAAAACCGGCCCGGCGCGCCACTTACCAGGATGTGCTCGACGCGCCGCCGCACCGGGTGGCCGAGGTTGTCGGCGGCGTGCTGCACACCCAACCCAGGCCGGCCGCGCCTCATACCTTGGCAAGCTCATCGCTTGGGACGGATCTTTCGCAGGCGTTTCAGTTCGGCCGTGGCGGTCCTGGAGGCTGGTGGATCCTCGACGAGCCGGAACTGCATTTGGCCGAAGACATCGTTGTACCGGATTTGGCGGGCTGGCGCCGAGAGCGCATGCCCGAATACCCCGACGCCGCTTTCTTCACATTGCCGCCAGATTGGGTGTGCGAGGTACTCTCGCCCTCAACCCGTCGCATCGACCTGCACGGCAAACGCCCGATCTACGCGCGCGAGGGAGTCGGCCACCTGTGGCTCGTGGACCCGGCAGACCGCGCAATGGAAGCGTTCGAGTTGCGCAAAGGACAATGGGTATTGATCGGCACCGCCAAGGACGACGACCCAGTCTGCATCCCCCCTTTCGACGCAATCACATTCAGCCTCGCTGACCTCTGGCCCTGACGCAAGCGCTTGAACAAGGCGGGCCTTGGTGGGAACGCCTTCCCGCCAAAGGCCCGTCTATCGCCAAGTGCCTTTTTGGGGGCCTCAGCCCGGCAATAGCGCTGCCACTTCGTCCCGTTCTTCGATCAGTTCGTTTTCCGTGATGTCGAGTTTGCTGCGGCTGAACTCGTTGACCGCGAGGTCCGGGACGACTTTCCAGTCGCCGTCGGTGCAGGTGACCGGATAGGAGAAGATCAACCCTTCGGCGATGTCGTAGCTGCCGTCCGCGACGACGCCCATGCTCACGACGCGACCGTCCGAGCCGAGCAGCCAGTCGTGCATGTGGTCGATGGCGGCGTTGGCGGCTGACGCCGCGCTCGAAGCCCCGCGGGCGTCGATGATGGCGGCGCCACGCTTCTGCACCGTGGGCATGAAGTCGTTCTCGTACCAGTCCATGTCGATCCGATCCAGCACGCTCTGGCCGGCGATCACCGTGTGGTGCAGGTCCGGATACATGGTCGGGGAATGGTTGCCCCAGATCGAGAAGCCGTAGATGCCGCTCACGGACGCGCCGGTCTTGGCGGCTAGCTGCGCCAGCGCCCGGTTGTGGTCGAGGCGAGTCATGGCGGTGAAGTTGCGCGGGTCGAGGTCCGGCGCGTTCCTCTGGGCGATCAAGCAGTTGGTATTGGCCGGGTTGCCCACCACCAGCACCTTCGCCTGCCGCGAGGCATGATCGTTCAGCGCCTTGCCCTGCACCGAGAAGATGGCCGCGTTGGCTTCGAGCAAGTCACTGCGCTCCATGCCGGCGGTGCGCGGGCGCGATCCCACCAGCAGCGCGAGGTCGGTGTCGGCAAAGGCGACGTTGGGATCGTCCGTCGCCACCACGCCCTTCAGCAGCGGGAAGGCGCAATCCTCGAGTTCCATAATGACGCCGTTCAACGCATTCATGGCCGGCGGAATCTCCAGCAATTGCAGGATCACCGGACGATCCGGCCCCAACATCGCCCCGGATGCAATCCTGAACACCAGCGCATAGCCGATCTGCCCTGCGGCCCCAGTCACCGTGATTCGCGTAGGTGCGGTCATGAACTCCCTCATGCAATGCAAGCGCCGGTTTTGGCGCGAGCGCGAATGGTAAATCACCTTCTCTGGACGCAAGGCATGTCGCCCTTCACGCCCGCGGGACGCATGTTGGCCCCGAACGAGACGGCGCCTCAAGGAGTTGAGGCAAGAGCAACCACACCCAGACCGATGCCATCGGCCGTACCCCATGGGTGCCCGTTCGGGCGCCGGACAAACGCCTAACCGCGGCGTGCGACGGTAACGTTGCCGCTCTCCCCGTCGTAGTGCATCTGGCACCCCTCGAGCATGTCCCTGCCAAGAAGCACCTCATGGGAGAGCCAAGACGACAGGTCCACCTCATAGAAGCGCAAGGGTCGGATGATTTGCAGCTCGGTGACGACCAGATGGCCGAGCCTGGTCCTCACGCTCATCGGTGAGCCAACCAGACCTCGAAGCGTATCTTCGTCAGCGATCGGCAAACGCAACCGGTCGGCCAGGCCCGTGTCGATGCAGCTCACGCGGGCACCGGTGTCGATGAGCGCGTCGGCGCCCTCGCTTCTCGATAGCAGAGGCGCTGACGACTCCCAAATGCCCCCCGGCTCGTAGGTCTCATCCAAGCCAATCTGAATGGGCAATAATGGCCCGGTGGCCAAAAGGCCATCGGACGAGTTCCTCAATGCAACGGAGAGGGGGCTCATCCGTGTGACGCCGCTCGCTGTAGAATTGCTGGAAGTGGCGCGGGTACTGCGCCGATTTCTCGAATCAAGTATGGGCCACGACCGTATTTGCGCAACGCATCGGTCGAGACTTCCTCGAATGTGTCGTAAATGCCGACTCTCGTGCTGCCATGAAACAGAACCCATCTGCCTCGGTGGCTTGCCTCAAGGTCATCCTGCTGCGCCCGATACGCAGCGATTTCCTCCTCCAGAATGGTCATGGCATCAACTCCGCCAGTTTGTCTCTCGCGGCCAACCTCGCTTGACCGCCCTTTGCACCATATCACGGACAAAAGCAAGAGTTTTCAACACACTCCCAACAGTTTCTCCACATCACATCTTGCGCTTCCCTACTCTTTGCCATACGGCGAATGCGGCGCAGCCAATGGCTATGCCGAGGGCGTCGGCGGCGAGGTCTGTTAGTTGCGCGCCGCGGCCGTCGACGAAGAGTTGCACCAGTTCGATGGTGACGCCCCAGACCATCATCCAGGCTGCCACTGCCAGCCAAGGACCCCATCTAAAGTGTGCCAGGGACAGCGCGAAGGCGAGGTAGGCGGCCGCGGCGATGTGGGCAACGCTGCCGGCCATGCTTGCCACCAGGCCGGCGGGGTTCGGCGTCCAGGCGACCGCGATGCTGATGGCAAGGGGAATCCAGAACGCGAGGCGTTGGAGCAGCTTGAGCCAGAGGCCCGGCGGCGCCATGTCCCGAGCAGCCACCAGCGGAGCGTTCACCTTGCGCTGGCCTCGTGAACGAAATCCACCAGGAACTTCACGTTGTCCACCGGCGTCTCGGGAACGATGCCGTGCCCCAGGTTGAAGATGTGGCCTGAGCGGCCGCCGGCTTCTTCAAGCACCTGACGAGCGCCTCCGGCGATCGCTTCGGTGTTGGCGCAGAGCACGATGGGATCGAGGTTGCCTTGAATGGCGGGCGAGTCCAGGTGCCGCCACGTCTCGCCGAGGGGTGTGCGCCAGTCGAGGGCCAGCAGGTCCGCGCCCGTGGCGTGCATGTCCTGGACAAGATGCGCGGTGTTGACGCCGAAGTAGATGATCGGTGGGGCCTTTGCTCGCCCCGTGCCGTTGCTCGTGGCTTCCGTCTGCCGGATGCCCTGCATCAACGCGCGCACATGGGGCGCCACATAGCGCCGGTAGTCTTGCCGCGAGAGCGCGCCGACCCATGAGTCGAAGATCTGCACGGCCTGCACGCCGGCCTCGATCTGCAAGCGAACGTAGCCGATCACCGCGCGAGTGAGCTTCGAAAGAAGCTGGTTCCACGATGCCTCGTGCTCGTACATGAGCTTCTTGGCGTGCAGGAAGTTGCGCGAGCCGCCGCCCTCGATGGCGTAGGAAGCGAGCGTGAAGGGTGCCCCGGCAAAGCCAATCAGCGGGATGTCCGGCGGCAACCCCGCCAGAACGCCGGCGATGGTCTCGGCTATGTAGCCAAGTTCGTCCGGGGCGGAAGGCACGCGCAGACTATCGATGGCGGCAAGGTCGCGCACGGGGTTGGCGAACACCGGGCCGACCCCCGGAACGTAATCGAGCGTGAGCCCCATCGGCTCCAGAATGGGCAACAGGTCCGCGAAGACAATAGCGGCGTCGACGCCGAGAATGCGCTGTGCATCCACCGTGACCCGCGCCGCCAGTTCCGGCGTGCGGAAGAAATCGAGGCTTGGCGTGTTGCCTTTCACGGCGTGGTATTCGGGCATATAGCGGCCGGCCTGTCGGTTCAGCCAGATGGGCGTGAACGGCGTCGGTTCGCCGCGGCAGGCCTTGACGAACGGAGCGTTCTCCCTGGGCGAGTCCGCGACCGATGGAGCCGCACGGGAAGGCACGGCGGATGCCTCGCCATCGAAGAGGCGGTTGGTCATGCGAGCCCCGTCAGATTCCGCTGATGTCGACGTCCGCGTCGTAGTCGACGCCGGCCATGCCGAACCCGAACACCCGGAGGAAGCCGTCGCGGAAGCTGGCGGCGTCGCCCAACTCCCCGAGGTTGTCGCTGTTCACCTGCTGCCAACGCCGGCCAACCTCTGCCTGCACCGCCGCGTCCAGTTCGCGGTCGTCGAGACGCAGGCGGCCTTCGCTGTCGATGGCGACGCCGGCGCCATAGAGGCCCGTGCGGAAGAGCCGATCAACATGCTCGATGCAGGACTCGTGAACGCCCCGCTCACGCATCACCCGGAACAGGATCGCGACATAGAGCGGCACCACCGGGATGGCTGCGCTCGCTTGACTGACGATGGCGGTGAGCGCGGCCACCCGGGCCCGTCCGCCGATGGCGCTCAGCCGAGCGTCGATGGCATGTGCCGCCCGGTCGAGGTCCGCCTTCGCCCGTCCCAAAGTGCCGCCGCGATAGATGCGGCGGGTGAGTTCGCTGCCGAGGTAGGTATAGGCAACCGTCTGGAACCCTTCGTTCAGCAGCCCGCAATCGGCGAGTGCAGCGATCCAGTATTCCCAGTCCTCGCCCCCCATCACCTGAACGGTGGCGGCGGTTTCCTCTTCGCTGGCAACCTCAAGGGTTACCTCGTGCACCTTGCCGGTGTTGAAATCGAGCGTGTTGGTGGTGAACGACTCGCCCAAGGGCTTGATGGCGGAGCGGTGCGTCTCGCCGGTGCGCGGATGGGTGCGCACCGGCGCCGCGAGGCTATAGACGAGCATGTCAATGGGGCCGAACTCGTCCCGTAGCGCCTGCGCCGCGCGCGTGCGCATCTCGTCGGAGAACGCATCGCCATCCAGGGTTCGGGCCAAAAGCCCCGCCTCGCCGGCGGCCGCCTCGAAGGCGAGGTTGTTGTACCAGCCAGCCGTGGCCGTGCGCTTCGCCGTCGGCTGCTTCTCAAACGAGATGCCGAGCGTGTTTGCTCCCGCACCAAACGCCAGGGCGATGCGTGAAGCAAGGCCAAAGCCGCCGGAGCAGCCGATGACCAGGGCATTGCGGGGCGGGTTCGGCGTAGAAATGGCGCCGCGCCGCCGCACGAGATCGATCTGTTCGTTAACTCCAGCCACGCAGCCGGCGGGATGGGCGGTGGTGCAGACGAAGCCGCGAATGCGGGGCTTGACGATCACTAGCGCCGCTTCGCGGCGCTCTGGCAGATTTTCGCTGCGCGAAAACTGCGAGAGGGAAGACGCGTCCAGACTCTGGTTCGACGACTGTCTATGGCGCAGGCTCCCGGTCGGCTCGGTCTTCGGGGCGCGTCATCATACCGTGACGCACCGCGTGTCGCATTGCCGCGGCCACATCGAGCACATGCGGACCGTCGCGGCGCACGGTGACGTGGGCGATGCGGTTGCTCCGCAGTCGATGGTCTCGGTCGCCATCGAGCGCGAGCACGCCGTGGCCGCGAAAGATCACCGGCGTGTCGAAGGGCACGCGCACGGCACGGGCCACGGAAACGGCGCGGAAGAGTCCTGGCGAGACGGGCGCATCAACCACTTGCCCTGGCCCCAGTTCAAGCAGCAGGCCGCAATCGTCTTGCGCATCCACCACATCGATCAACCCGCCGATGGGCGACATGCCGATGGCGTCCGGTTCGGCTCTCGTCAGCAGGACTCTCGCAAGGCGGGCCGAATCGAACGGCAGGAAGTTGCCCACGAAATCGCCATCGAGCTGCGCCGCATCGATGAGACCCACGTCCCGCTCGCCATCGGCAAAGCGCACATGCAGCATCTTGCAGCGTGGGCGCAGCGATACATCGTCAAGGCGCCCCCGCGCGCAAAGCCCTGCGACGGTGCCGGCGATGGTCGGCTCCACTAGCGTCGGGAACACATTGTTGGTGCCGGTGGAGAGCGGAATCAACGAGACATCGCCGTCGCCCGCCTTGTGAAAATGCCGTGCAATAGCGCGGTTGGTGCCATCTCCACCGAGCGAGACGACGGTGTTGACACCGGCCTCCAAGAACCCGGCTATGGCCGCCTCGGTGTCGCCGGCATCGTGGTTGAGCGGTGTCTTGTGTACGTGGACTCGCGCCTGAAGCGGCAGCCACTCAAGCGCCATCGACGCAATCCGAAACGGCTCCTCGGTAATGTAGAGGTCCGTCGCCCCCGCAGCATCAGCCCCAGCGGCAATCCGCGCCACGATGTCGCGCTTCGCCTCAATCGTCATGTTGCTGGCCCGCGCCGCAATCCGCCGCACGTCCCGACCGGACATGGGATTGACGCAGATGGCGACCTTGGCGGGCAAAGCTTCGCTTCGCTTTTGCGGCGTTGGGCGAGCCGTCAGCGACGCTGACTGCCTTCGCCGGGCTTGCGGGCCAGGGTTCCGTTGGCTTCCTTGCGCTTGTTCGCCAAGGCGTGCATGACCCCAGCGCCAGCGGGCCAGACGCCCGGGTCGGCCTTCACGCGGCGGCACAGGTGTTGGGCGTAGGGGGAGAGCGTTTGCCAGATTTCGTGCGGCATGGTGCGGGCGTGGGGACGTTCGCCGTCAAGCCACGGGGCACCGTATTCGACGTTCGGCAGGGCGCGGATTTCCCGCGACAGGTTGGGGGTGGCGCTGTGCCAGGCACGGTTATCGCGGAACACGCCAGCGCCGGCGGGAGCGCCGACCAGCGTCGAGAGGCGCATCCATTCGGGTTCGTCGGCGGGCCTTGGCGGGTCTTCCGCCACGCCGTGGGTACCTGGAATCTGGCGGATGGGGCCGTTCTCCCACGTGAGGTCGCTCATGGCGAAGTTGATCGTGACCACCGGCGGCGTTCGCTCGACGATCCGCTGCTTGGTACGGCCATCGAGTTCACCGGAAGTGTCGATGCCGAGCCCCGCCGCCTGCCGGATGCGCGCCTCCGGCAGGTGATATTGCTCGCGCACGTCGCCGTGCAAGTGCTGGTACTCCACCGCTCCAGGCAGGCAGAGGTCGCCGCCAGCGCCAAGCACCAGATAGTCGTCTGTGCCGAAGATCGCCTTCAGGATGGGTGTGGTGGCTGCCAGGTCGATCATCGACGCCCATACCGGGTCGTGCAGCAACTGGCGCGATGCCGATGCCGTGCCATAGCTGTAGCGGTGTGGCAGGCGCATCGTCTCGGTGATGTACTTGCGCCCGTCGTGGCCGTTGGGTTCGAGAATCTTGCGCAGTTCGCGGGCGCATCCGCCGCGCCAACGCGTCAGCGCGTCGGCGTCCAGGAGGTCTTTGACGACGACAAAGCCGTCGCGGAAGAAGAGGCGCACGGCGCGGTCGATCTCGTCCGGCGCGCAGATGTCGAGCCCCTTGATGCCGTTGTTGGCCTTGAGGTGGTCGCGCAGCGCCTGCACTTCGGGATCGTCGTAGAGGCGTTGTGACGGTGCCCGCGGATCGGCGACGCCAAAGCCACGCTTCTCCGCCAGAGGGTGACCGTCTTCATCTAGCGTTTCGTTGACCGGCGTTCGCGCGCACCAGCCCACCGGCGTGTCGCCATACACGGCAAGATCATCGAGTTCGTTCGTCACGGCCTATGTCCTTCCCTTGCCAAGAGCCTTGGAGGTGCATGGCCTCGCAACGCAGCGCGAGGTGATGCCACGCGACCTGGCTCAACTCAGTCCTTTTGCCGGAGTGTACGACGCCACCACGAAAATGCTCGCCTCTGCAAAGTACGCCACGGTCAAGGTGGTGGGGGCGGCCATCATCCGGTGCTGGAGGGTCGGCCCCGAAGGCGGCGTGCGGCAGTCGCTGTGGTGCTGCGGAAACGGCGGCAGGCGTCGTGCGAGCCGCTTCCTTTCGGGGATACACGGCACCACGTTGCCCAATTCCGGATTAGTTTCAAATTATTTTAAAATTAACTTGATTTTAAATGTGCAATAGACCTAAAATATCCTCTCAACGCACATTGCAGAGGACCGTGGGCATGAGAGTGTGGGAATTCGAAGAGGCCGTGCTTCGGATCGAGGAGGTGTTGGTGCGCGTACGGGCACCGGTCAATACGGAAGTGGGAGACTACGACTTCGAGCGGAAGGCGAGCCGCAACATGACCGTCACGCAATGGGTTGCGACGAGGCTTAGCCCGCGCTTGGGAGACCTGGAAGTCGCCATCATCGATGGAAGCTTCACGCATCCGCACGGCAGAACGAAGATCGAGACGCTTCGGTCATCCTACGACCAACAGCTGGACGCTTTTCTAGTCTGAGGCTGGAGGGAAAACGAGATGCACCAGCGCCCAAAGGACTCGGCTCGCAACAGCGTGGAACCTGTCGGAGAGCGACACTGCCGGAAATAACCGTGCCTTAACCGGCAAGGAGGATGCCGCAATGGCTAGATCGAAAATTCACCCTGACGTAGAGCGGGCTCTCGACCACCTCGCCGCGAACTGGCGTCCCTTAGGACAGGCGGAGACCATGCCGCCCCGGTTGCGGGAGTCGATCTGCGACTACTACCACCTGGAAGAGAACCGCCATGCCAATAGGATCAAGGCGGAAGCGCTTGCCAAGATCAGGCGGACGCTCAAGCACGTTCTCTCGGCACTGTGCCGCGCCGCCGACAAGCATGTCGAGTCGCACAAGGCACGAAAGTTCCTCAAGACGCTGGGACACGAAAGGAACTTCGGGCGGACCATCGAACGTGCGAAGTGCTTGGCGGGAGAAATCCAGAAGGAGGCCAAGCGGAGGGCCCGGAAGGAGTCGGTGTGCAGGGACGAGGTTCTGCGCTTGACACCACGGCGACGGGGCGCCGAAGACGTCGTGGACTCGCTGGCTCGGGTCACGAACATCCACGAACTGCAGGCGGTGTGCCGTGCGCTCGGCCTGTGTGCCGCCAAGAACGACCGGATTGGCAAGCGCTATCACCGGAAGTTGCGCGAGCCGTCGCGTTTTGAGTTCTGGAAGGCGCAATCGGACACGGTCGCCGTGGGCCTCGTGCTGGTCGAAGTTAGCGACTCAGGACGCGAGGTCGTTGAGTGCCAGATGGCGGAGGGAGCTGAGTTCCGGTGCCGCTACCGCGGGACACACCTCGAGATTCTGCGCAAGTTGGACGCGTCCGCTGACGAGGTCGACGAGTTCACGCGCAGGGGTGCCTTTCGAGCCTTCGCGAGTCGCGCGTTGTCGGGTCGCAAGCCGCTAATCACGATTGGCGGTTGCCGGCACGAGATCTGGACTCTCCCTGGGGAACTGATCATCAGGTCGTCGAACGGGAGTCAGAGTACATTCTCCCGCTTCGCCCGAGCGAGCGCCAGCGAAACCGGTGTCCTTGGTGATCTGGGTGGGTTGGAGCAAGTTGCATGGCACGAGGACGCGATGTCCATCGAACAGCTCATGGAACTGGCATTCCGCAGCAAGAGGCTCAACAATGCGTGCCGCGCCGTGTTCGTTGACCCATGACGAGGGGCATCCATTTTGTGCGGGCGTTTCAATGCCGCGGCAGAGGCAACACGTCGAACCTTGGGCAAACCATGGCGAGGAGCAATGGCCACACGAGCATCGGGTAGGATTCGTGGCGGTATGTTTGCAATCACCAGTTAAGGGAAGGGCACGATGCCTATCAGGGACTTTTTGGAAATGCTCACCGACGGGCAGCGAGAACGGCTCGCCCGTGTCCGCAAGGTCGAGCCGGACCGTTTACCGAGCTCATATCGAGGGGACTGGGTCAGGCTGGTTCGAGACCTGACGCCGGCCGAGATGCATCGCGCGTTGAGAAACCTGTCGGACGACGAGCTTCGGGTTATCACGTTGCGTGCGTTTGACGGACGACAAACCGAGCTTGATAAGATCAAGTGGACAGAGGACGGGCGGGCTCCAAAGCGCCGGCAGGCTGTAGGCATCGTTAGGGCCATCTGCAATTGGACGCCCGAAGCCCTCCGTCAGGAGACCTGGGAAAGTACTATCGTCCCCATGCTCCGCGATGCAGGTATCAAGCCTGACAGAACACCAGAGAAGGGCACGGAACTAATCGAACTTCGACGCATCTTTCCATAGCTGGTTACGGTGTTTTGGTTACCGATGGGGTAGGGACGAGACCAACCCTTGCACAACTTGACGCACACAGCCCGCGGCCAAAAGGGGGCCGGGCGTGGGCGGCGGACTAGCGGGCCGTCTACCGCGTGGGCACGCGCGTGCGGTCCTGTGGGCTGCGGGGTCCCGGTCGTGGGGCTCCCTCTTACACTTCTACGGCTCCCCCGTCTTGGCGTAGATCAAGTAATTCGACGCACGGTTAGCTTCTCCGGCCGCATCAATGACGAGGTCTATCGAGTCGCATCCCTGTTCCAAGTATTGGTTGATGTATGCCGCCACGCCATGGCGGCCGGCTGTCAGCCGGCGCGCATTCCCTAGTCCGAACCTGACGCACAGGAACCCGCTGCCGAGTTCCGCGACCAGCTCCTCGAACCGGTACTTCTCGTCGATGGTGTAGGCAAAAGGCCTAGCCAATCGTGACTCGTGCCCCGTCCAGTGCACGAGTTCGTGAAGTAGCGTAGCGTAGTAATCGAGCGTGGCTTGGTCACGGCCCGCTGGGCTGCGGAACCAGGTCCTTGGCGGCATGACTATCTCGTCCTTTTCCGGATCGTAGGAGGGGCTCTCGACCTCCTTGTGGTAGAGGCGGACGTCATGCCGAGACACGCACTCGTCAACGTCCGCTCGCTTCTCCACGAGTTTCGGCAGCCGGAACGGTCGGCCGCCGACACTGCGTACCTGCGCGACGTTAAACACGAAGGAGACCCGCCGCAGCGGACCTTGGAACGTTTTGACGGCTCCGGTTACATCATGCTCCTCTTCGCCCGATGGCGGCGAGAAGTAGTGGAACACAGGTGCACCCCGTTCGCCGTCGAGGATCTGGCATTCCATCCGCTCCCATTGTTTCCTGGTCGCCCAGAGGTTCCGCCGGAACTTCCTCTTCGCCACGACGGCATTTAGGGCGAAAACGCTGTAGAAGTTGACGTAGTTGCGTCGCGAAACGACATTGCTGGGAGTTCCCGCATCCAGCCATGTCTCGATCCATTCCGCGGGATTGCCGAGTCCTTGAAGTACGTTTCGCAGAACTCCGTGATCGAGACGCCAGTCCTCCAAGTCCACATCCTGCAGATGGCTGAGATCGCTGAGTTGCCTTCCGGTGGCGCTTGTCAGGAAGTTGTGGACGTTCGCGGCCGATTTCCTGAGACGCTTCTTGAGCGCAAGCGTGGTGCAAGCATCGTGGAACGCCGCAAGCGCCGGCTGCGCATCCGATTTCGGCACGCTGGCCCAGTCGTCACCCAGTTGCGTCGACGGGAATACGTCCCCGAGGACTGTTCGGCCGTAGCGCCCCTTGAGCATCGCCAGCATGTCTGGATACGTGGCACCCGCGGCCTCTTCCAGTTCTGCAAGTTCGGAAGCAGCTTCACGCAGAACCCGGGGCTGGCTGAGCGGCGACGGCTGGCTCGCAGCTGGGACGTTGCGTAGCAGCGTCCGCCCGTTGAGGGACTTCGTCGCATCGCGCAGGCGCTGCTCGGGTTTGTTGGTACGCAGGCTCCACTCAAGCCGGGTCGCAATGTTCCGCCTGTACTTGGCTACCGTGTCCCAGTCAGCCATGCGCCAGACCCCTCACTATCCACCAGCCCGAAATGTCGGAAGGCAGCGAAGACCATGGGCCGCCTATCCTCCGGGCAGGCCTCCTGCCTGTCCCCGCCCCGGTTCCAAGCGCTCCGCAGCGGCAGCCCGGTGAGTTCCTTGCAGTGAGCGATCCAGCAGGTCTTGGTTGAAAGCCGCCCTCGTGCTGGACCCATTCCTGAATCTGCCTGTACGTCGCCATGGGCCGTCTCCAACTGGTGTTCTACTTCCGTCTGCAAGGCGCGTGCGAAGCATATCGCCAGTGGCACCCGCTAGGTCGGTCAGATGGACCGATGTCGACCAGGACGGGCGATCCGACATGCCTCCCGGTCGCTTCCTCCGGCAACGACGCCAACGTTCGCGGGAGACATCACCTTCATGGCGGTCTGCATCCCTTGGGGCAGGATCTTGGACCGGCCCGGCGTTCGAGCCTCGGCGCCGGAAATGGGAGGACCACCACACGTATCTCGAATGCCTCGGACGCATGCCGTCGAAGGTGCCCAGGAAGCGCCTCGTGGTGGCGGGCGATTTCAATCAGCGGGTTCGCGCGCAGGTCCGTTCGTCCCGCCTCGCCTCGGCGCGGCACGGTGCCGTTGTCTCTCGCCTTACCGTCGTCACGGCGGAACTTGGTAACGACGGTCGCCGTGCCATCGATCACATTGCCTTGGGCGCAGACCTGCATTGCGATC
Source organism: Pseudomonadales bacterium (assembly GCA_965116935.1). Classification (GTDB taxonomy): domain Bacteria; phylum Pseudomonadota; class Gammaproteobacteria; order Pseudomonadales; family Azotimanducaceae; genus VXYL01. Next base: position 894,748 of record OZ220737.1, read on the forward strand.
ATTGGGTCGCAGGATTTGTTCCATGGTAGTTTCCACCCCGGCGCAGGACATCGGGCCGCACGGCGGGAAATATGGCCGCTTCCACACCACCGACCGGCCCGTCTCGCAGGGAGACGGCTGGTTGCGTTCGGACACGCCGATTTCGTGCAGCCACAGTTCGAGCCGTTCCCGGTCGTTTGCAGCACTTGATTGCTTCGCCTTCGGCGCGAGGACCGTGATGGGCCCTCGCTCCGATGGGGTTCTCACTGCGCCATCCGCCGGCACGTTGGTGTTGGGCTCGGCTTCGAGGCACTCCCATGGTTTATCAACGTGTTACGGAATTTCGTTCCATGCAAGCCTACGTAGGGAACGGCGTGAGTGCGGTCACCCAACCTCCAGCGCCGCTGCCCAGCGGCCATCGCGTTTGCGGGATGCGATGTCGGCGGGAGTGCGGCCTTGCTGGTCTCCGTGGTGCGGATCGGCGCCGGCCGCCAACAGGCAGCGGACCACGGCCAGAAGACGCGCCTTGTCCTTCGCCGTGGAACGGAGCGCCGTCGCTAGGGGTGTTTCGCCGGTAGTGTCCGCTGCGTTCACCGTGGCGCCATGCGCGAGCAGCAACTCGACGATGTCCACGAAGCCGGCCTTGGCCGCGCAATGGAGTGCAGTCTGTCCCTTGTGGTTGGTGACATTCACGTCCGCGCCGCGTTCGATCAGCTCGCGCACTCGTTCGACGTTGCCGCCGCGGTCGCCCCGCGATTGAAAGACGATGGGCGGCCAGCCACCCTCGGCGCGGTCGGGGTCGTCGGCGATGCCGGCGGCGGCCAATACGTCGAGGACGCCACGGCTGCGCACCCCGGCGCGGGGCACAGCCTGCGCTTCGACCGGCATCCCGGCACCGATGAGTTCGCGCAGGATGTCGGCGCGTTCGCGCCAGATGGCGAAGCGGGTGAGCCAAAGCGCATAGGGCGCCGGCTGCGCCCCGCGTGCGAGCAGCATCCGAACGATGTCGAGATGACCAGCGGCAACCGCGTAATGCAGCACGGTGGCGCGGACGTTGGGGTCGTGTTGCGGCACCTCGGCGGTGGCAAGCGTTGGATCATCGTCGAGCCGCGCCGCCACGCTGTCGCCGTCGCCGAGATAAGCATCGGTGAGGATGTCCACCAAAGCGCCGCGAGCGAGAAGCAACTCCGCCACCGCCTCGTGCTTGCGATGGCGCGCGGCGCAATAGGGACTGATCTCCACCAAGAGCGGCGTGAAGTGGCAGCCTCGCGCCTCGATGTCGGCGCCATGCTCGGCGAGGTGCGCCACGGTTTCGAGCCGCCCTCGGTATGCCGCTTCCCACAGCATCGTGCGGCCGTGCGAGCCGATCCGCGTGATCCAGTCTGGCTCCACCGCAAGCACTGCTTGCAGGGTCGCCAAGTCGCCGCGCCCGGCAGCGCCCACTCCGATCTTGAGGAAATCGCTCGTCTTCCCCGTCAACAGGGAGCGCGCCGTCGTCTCGCCGTCCATCGCCGGCGATTCTACGCTTTGAATCGTCGTACCATGCCCGTCCGCCTCCCAGAGCAAGGAATGCCTAGCCATGCCAAAGCCCGGTTCCGACGAATGGCTCGCCTCGGTCACCGAGGAAATCATCGAACCCGATCGGCCAATCGTCGATCCGCACCACCACATGTGGGAAACCGCTGGCAACTGGCGCCGCTACGTGCTCGAAGACCTCTGGGCCGACACCGGCTCCGGGCACAACATAGAGAAGACGGTGTTCGTGGACTGCCACTCCGGCTACCGCACCGACGGCCCCGAGCACCTGCGCCCGGTGGGCGAGACCGAGTACGTCGCCGGTGTCGCCGCCGAGAGCGCGAAGGCCGAAGGCCGCGCCACCATCGCCGGCATCGTCAGCCATGCCGACCTGACCCGGGGCGATGCGGTCGAAGAGGTGCTCGCCGCCCACGAAGAGGCCGGCAACGGCCTTTTCCGCGGCATCCGCCATGCCGGGCCAAGCGACTCCACCGGCACCCTGACCAACGCCGGTCGCGGCTGGCCCTGCCCCTACCCGCGCGAGGACTTCCGTACCGGCGTGCGCACCCTGGGCCGGCTCGGCTACACCTACGACACCTGGCACTTCTATCACCAGAACCGCGACTATCTCGAGCTCGCCCGCGCCTGCCCAGAGACGACGATGGTGCTCGACCACTTCGGCACGCCCCTCGGCGTCGGCGCCTATGCCGGCCGACAGGAGGAGATCTTCGCGCAGTGGAAGGAGGACATCGCCGCCATTGCCGAGTGCCCGAATGTGGTCGCAAAGATCGGCGGTCTCGCCATGCCGGACAACGGCTTCGGCTGGGACCGCGCCGAGCGTCCGCCCACCTCGGACGAGTTCGCCGCCGCGCAGCGACGCTACTACCTGCACACCATCGAGTGCTTCGGGCCAGACCGCTGCATGTTCGAGAGCAACTTCCCGGTGGATCGCCTGTCGATTTCCTATCAGGTGCTCTTCAATGGGCTGAAGAAGATCGTCGCCGACTTCACCGAGGACGAAAAGCACGCGATGTTCTACGGCACGGCGGCGCGCGTGTATCGGCTGTAGGGGCGGGCATAAGCAACACCCTCCGGTGGTACGCCGCGCGGCTGCTGGGAGACCCCGGGCCAAGCGAACGGCTTGGCGCGGTCGGCGGGCTTGGCTCGCGGCCGTGGCGTGTGCCTTGACCGCACTCGAGGCAGCGGCCGGCGAGGCGACTCAACCAACGCGGGAGCCGCATATGAACGCAACGCCGGTCAGGATCATCTTCGAGACCGACATGACCTACGACGTCGACGATGTCGGTGCCTTGGCCGTGCTGCATGCGCTGGCGGATACCGGCGAGGCGGAGCTCCTGGCCGTGAGCTTCAACGAGACGCACCGAAGTGGTGCGGCGGCGATCGCCGCCATCAACGCGTGGTACGGACGAGGCGACATTCCCATCGGCACGTTCCGCGGCGACTTGCACGCACCGGATGCATCGCGCTATCTCGACCACGTGGCGGCATTCCCGCATGAGCTTGGCGACGAGGCGGCGGAAGAGTCCCTTGAGCTGTACCGAAGCGTGCTCGGCAGCCAACCGGACGGCTCCGTCACCATCGTCAGCGTCGGCTTCCTCAACAATCTTGATGAGCTGCTCCGCGCGGAACCACGGCTGGTGGCCGCGAAGGTGCGCCAGCTTGTGGTCATGGGTGGACGCCACAACGACGGCTTCAACCTCGTCCGCCACAATCTCGTGGATGTGACACAGCGGGTCGTCACCGACTGGCCCACGCCGCTTGCCATCACCGACTTCGGCGGCAGCGTGCGCACGGGCGTCGCGCTGGCCCACGCGTCGCTCGACAACCCTGTGCGCGAAGCGTACTTCCGCTACTTCGGCGAGCGCTTCCGTGGCCGCTCAAGCTGGGATCAGGTTGCGGCTCTCTACGGCGTCTTTGGCGCTGGGGATTGGTTCGAGGATGTGGGTGAAGGGGAAGCAAGCCTCCCGAATGGCCACGTTTGGCAACTCTCGGCGCCGCAGCGGACATACGTCGGCGCCCGCAAGGACGCCCAAGAGTTTCAGGCGTGGATCGAGAAACTGATGACGCGTCCGCCCAAGAAGAGCTCGCTGCGGGAGGGCTCGGAAGGCGACGGATGACGCACCCGCAACCACCGATTGACATGCGTCCGGTCGAGTGGTTCTATGCGCGCCGTCGTCAGGGCCGTGTCGTTTTTCGCGGTGGGCTGATTCCAGCCGCCTTCGGCCTTGTCGATTTTCGGGGGTGACACAAGAAAGGGGTGCCGGTACATACCGGCGCGATTTCTTTGTGTCGCCCGTTCTGACAAGCTGGAGAGGCAAAGAACACATGGAACCGAACCACCCATTGCGTCGGTGGCTGCTGCTTGCGTGCAGCGCCCTGATGGCATTCGGCACCGCGCAAGCCTTTGCGCAGGATGCGGAAGAGGACGCTCCGGACGAGGTGGAGGAACTGGTCGTCACCGGCTCCTACATCAAGCGCTCGGCGCAGGACTCGCCGTCCCCGTTGACGGTCATCTCCGCCGTGGACATCGAACAGGCCCACATTGCCGACGTTCAGGAACTGCTGCTGCGGCTGCCCTACGAATCTGGCGGTTGGATCCGCGCCAGCACCTTCGACGGCGGCGGCGGCCAGGGGCGGATTCCGATTAACCTGCGCAACCTCGGCGAGTGCGCGACGCTGCCGCTGGTGAACGGGCGCCGCCACACCACCGGCTGGATGACGCCGGCCGGCTGCGCGGCCGTGGACACCAACTCCATGGTGCCCACCTTGATGCTGGAACGGGTGGAGATCCTCAAGGACGGCTCGTCGGCACTGTATGGCTCGGACGCCATTGCCGGGGTGGTCAACTTCATCACCCGCGACAACTTCGAGGGGCTCGACTTCGACGCCCGCTTCCTCACCGACGAGGCCACCGGGCAAGGCGACGAGATTTCCTTCGGCCTCGTGTTCGGCAGCCAGGGTGACCGCGGCGGCTTCGTCGTCGGCGCCGACTATCTGCGCCGCAACGAGATTCCCACCCAAGACCCGGCTGTTTACGAGATTCAAGGCGGCTTCGGCTACTCAGACACGGGTCAGCCCGGCTGGTATCCGCCGACTTCCTCCGCCGAACTCACCTTCGCCGACGGCACGCCGTTCCCGCCCGACGTCGGGCGGCTGACGCCACGCACGACGGACCCGCGGCTGCCCGGCACCTCGGGCTGGGAATCCGACTGGGGCTACGCCGACCTCGACTGCGAAGAGGTTGCGGCATGGGACGGCTACGGCGGCGCGCTGGGCCTGTTCTCGAGCGGCGCTGGCGAAAACACCCGCTGCCCCATCGACTACGGCAACTTCTTCTCCATCCAGGAAGAAGAGCTGCTGCAGAAGATCTACGCCACCGGCCACTACTCGATCACCGACAGCCTTGAGCTGTCGTTCGAGGGCGGCTATTCCGAGCAGGAGTTCTGGCGCTTCAACTCCCTCGCGCCGCAAACGCGAACGCCGGTCATTCCGGCGCACAACCACGCGCTCATCAACGATGCAGCTCGTCGCGGCATGACGCCGGTGCCCTTGGTGAACCGCTCGCGCCTCATTGGCGGCTCGCCGTTGATCCCGTTCCACGTGCGCCCGATCCGAACGCAGCAAGACGGCGACAGAGACACCTTCCGCGCCGCGGTGGGCCTCACTTGGGACGTGACCTTCATGGAACGCCCGTGGACGGTGAACGCCTTTTTCACCGCCAGTGAGTCCTCGCAATACCAGTACAACGTAGAGGACTCCCGCGCCACCGAGACGGTGCTGGCATTACACGGCCTCGGCGGCCCGAACTGCAACTCGGCCGACAAGGACGATGCCTGGAGGGAGGAGAACCGCGGCAGCGGCAACCGCGCCTATCGCGGCGGCACCCTGAACCGGGACGGCACCTGGTCCACGAACTTCGAGGACGGCGCCTGCTATTACCTGAACCCGTTTGGCAGCGCCATCGTCGACGCTTCCGGCAACTTCCGCGATCCGGTAACCAATCCGCACATCGTCACGTTGCCCGACGGCACCCAAACCAGCATCTCGAACCCGCCGGACCTGTTGCAGTGGCTGGACGGCACCTGGCAGCAGAACGACGAGTTCGAGCAGCGTGTCGTGGACATCGTCGCCGCTGGCGAGATCATGGATCTCCCGGCCGGTCCGGTTGGCCTCGCGGTCGGCTATCAGCAGCGCGTAAACACGCTGCTGCGTCACTACGACATCAACTTCCGCCAGTTCAACGCGGCGTTCCGCTTCGGTGGCAGCAATGTCGCCGGTACGGTGACGACGGACGCGCAGTTCGCGGAACTGCAGTTGCCGATCACGCAAGACCTCGAAACGCAAATCGCCATCCGGCGCGAGAACTTCGACGAGATCGACACCTCGACGGTCGATCCCAAGGTCTCGGTGCTGTATCGGCCAACGGACGAGCTGACGATTCGCGGCTCCTTCGGCAGCTCGTTCCGGGTCGGCTCCATCCTGCAGCTCATCGGGCCGCAGACCATCGTCAGCAACACCGACGACCCCTACAACGACACCTCCTTCTTCATCCCCTGGATCAGCGCTGGCGCCGATCTGGAACCGGAGGAGTCGCAGGCGGTGAGCTTCGGCTTCACCTGGGCGCCCCAAGAGGGGATGCTCGAAGGGCTGACGGCGACGATGGACGCTTGGCAGATCGACTTCGAGCAGCTCATCACCAAGGAAAGCGCACCGAGGCTCCTGTTCAGCGATGGCTGCGCCCGCGCCGCCGCCGACCCGAACGTGGCCGTGCCTTCCCGGTGTGCCGAGCGCGCTGGCTCCTATCCCGAAGGCTACTCGGTGCAGGAGAAGGTGATCCGCAACACGGGACTGAACCCGGTGCGAATCCTGCCGGACTTCATCAACGCCGACAAAGGCACCGCGTCTGGTGTGGACATCGAGCTGAGCTACCGCATCGACACCGACGGCCTTGGCATGTTCACCCTCGGCACGGCGATGGCGTACTTCCACGATTACACGATCGAGACGGACGCCGGCCAGACCTTTGAGGGCGTGGGCACCATGGGTATCCAAACGCCCATCGCCCGGCCGCTGCCGCAGTGGAAAATCAACTACAACATCAACTGGGCACTCGGCAACCACAACGTGTTCTGGCAGACCCGCTTCATCGACGAGGTGGATTGGGACGGCGGCTGGTCCGGCGCTCGCCGCCTGCGCGTACTGCGTGCAACCGGGCGCGACATCGGCACCTACTCGTGGCCCGACAACCCGTATGTGTTGCCAACCACGTGGTGGACGGACGTGTACTACAGCTACACACTGCCGACCACCTTCCCCCTCACCGAAGGCGCTACGGTCACCTTCGGCATCCGCAACCTATTCGCCGAGGAACCCCCCGTGGCGAACTCCGCAAACGGCTACTCCGCCATCCTGCACGACGCCCGCGGCCGCATGTTCATGCTCCGCTACCGCGTAAGCCTGTAGGCCACGGACTTAAGCCACCAACCTTCAGCGGGGCGGACCCCCCCCCCCCGCTGAAGGCCCTTCCTTCGGGCAAGCCGGGTTTTGGCGGCGCAGGTTCCTAGCTTAGCTAGCTAGTTCCTGTCCGTAAACGCCGTTTTGGCGGCAAGGAGAGCGCGTTCGGGAGAGTGCCTGGGGGTTTTCGGGCGGATGCTTTCGGTGCCGCAGGAAGGCTCTTTTGCAGGCGTGACGGTCGAGTGTGCCGCTTTGCACGGGGTTTTCGTCGCGAGTCGGACGCGCGGGCGAGGGGAGCCATCGCGTTCCGTCCGGGACGCGGCGCTGGCCGTTTCGGCGGCGCTTTCTATCCGGGTCTGGGCAGGAGCCGGACGAGGCGGGCGAGGTTGTGGGCGAACACGGCCGACTGCACGTAGGCGCGGAACGCCGGCAGTCCCTTCCAGCGGCACAGGCCCAGGCCGAAGCAGCGCTTCAGGTGCGAGATGCCGGCCTCGACGCCGGCGCGGAAGTTGCGCAGCTGGCGCCGGATCCACGACGACGGCGACATCTCCTCGTCCTTCAGGCCGCGCGTCTTCTGGAACACCGCGTGCCGCACGCCGAGCGCCTTCGCCGCCTTCAGGTTCTCGCGCGAGGCGTAGCCGCCGTCGAACGCCGCGTGGGTCGGCGCCGCGCCCCAGCGCGCCGCGTGCCGCTCCAGCATCGGCAGGCAGCGGGCGCTGTCGGCCGGGTTGCCGTCCTCCACCGCCACGTCCAGAACCAGCCCGCTGCGACCCGTCGCCAGGTTCAGCTTGTGGCCGTACTGCGTCCGGCGACCGCCCTTGACGACGATGTCCGTGTGCGGCTCGAAAAGGCTCACGACCTTCTCCTGCGCCGGCACCTTCTCCCCGTCCAGCACCCGCCGCCGGGTCTGCCCCACCACCCGGCCCAGCAGCCTGTCGCACTCCTCCACCTTCTTCCGCCACGCCTGCCAGCACGCCTCGCCCTCGCCGGCCGCCTCCACGGCCGCCAGCGCCGCCGACGCGTACCCCCGCGTCCGCTCCACGATCCGCAGCAGGCGCCGGTACGTCTTCGCCCGGCGCTCCGCGCCGCGCTGCGTCCGAACCTCCAGCGCCCGCCGCTTCGCCGAACGGCGGTGGTCGCGGAACGACACCGCATCCGCGCCGAACGACTCCCGCGCCTGCACCAGCAGCCGCGTCAGAACCCGAACCCCGTCCCACAGCAGCCCGCTGTCCGACGGCTCCAGGATGTTCGTCCGCGTCACCGTGCTGTCCACCCGAACCCGTTCCCCCGACTCCACCCCCGACGAGCGGGCGGCCGCCAGCAGAACCCCGTTGATCCGCTCCCACGTCTCCGCCCGGATCGACCCCACCGTCGCCTGAAGCGCCGACTTGCCCGGCGGGCGCAGCGCGTCCACCCGCGCGAACCGCTGCGCAGAGCGAGAGTCCCGCAGCAGGAACTCCAGACCCCGGAACGTCTCCTGCCGAAGGTGCCTCAGCAGCGCGCAGCGAAGAACCGTCTCGCACGACAGACCCCGGCGCCCGACCCCGCCCGGACTCCCGCCAAGGTCCGACGCCACCTCCTCCAGCAGCTCCGGATGCCCGTCCAGCCACGACGACATCCGCTCCAGATCGTCCCCGACCGGGTAACGGCGCCCGGATGGAATAGGCTCAACTGCGTGATGCGTCTCTGGCGCATTGCACCTCCGGCGGTTCGGTTCCGTTCGTTCGTTGGGGAACGAGCCAATGGTAGCCGAAACGCCGGACCAAACTCCCCCGAATGAACCCTTTTCCAAGTTCATTCAGTCCGTTGCGAGTTTACGGACAGGAACTAGCTAGCGCCCTCCTCGAACAAAGCCCGTCGGCAAACACGGAAGCAACAGCCCCTGCCATGCGAGGGCCTCTCTGGACGGAGGGCGTCCCGCCCTCCAAGCGTGCCGAAGGCGCGCACGCAGCGGGGCCGGCCAAGGCCACCGCAAGCAAGCGTCCAGACGACGCCAACAAAGCGCCAGCCTCGAACAAACACCACCAGCAGATTTTCCCACTTCGCGATGGTCACTTTCCTACACTGGGATTCGTCCCGGATCGTGCATAGTGGTATGTTCCCAAACAATAAGAGCAGCCAATGAACGCGAACGTGATCGACACCGAACGATACGCAACGCGACTCAAGGACGCCGGAGTGGAAGACCGAGTGGCCGACGCAACAGCACGCGCCCTCAACGACGAACTCCTCGCCAGCAACCTAGTGACGAAGCAAGACCTCAAGGCAGCCATCACAGAGCTCCGAACCGAGATGCTCGCGAAGTTCGAAGTGGTGGATGCCAGATTCGAGCGCGTGAACGCGAGGTTCGAGGGCGTAAATGCCCGGTTCGATGCGCTGGACACGAAGTTTGAGGGGTTGGAAGGCAAGTTCGAGGGATTGGTGGGCAGGTTCGAGGGCTTGGAGGGCAAGTTCACGGGTCTTGAGGCCAAGGTCGAAGCGCTGGCCAGCAAGCTCGACACGACAAGCCGGTACACGTTTCTCATCTTGGCCCTGGTCGTCGCGCTCGGCCTCTTTAACGCGATTGAGCCTCGTCTTTCCGCGAGCGAAACCGCAGTCGTCAGCGAACCCGCGAAGCCCGCACCCGCCAATCCTGATGCCGAACCTGCGACCGCTGAAGCTCTGCCTTCTGCCGACCCACCCACCGCACCGACGCCCTGATCCGCCGCGTTGACCGCGACCATCTTGCCGTAGCCGCGAGCTTGCGCCTTAGAACGCGTTTGCCAGGGGCCTCTGGACGGAGGGCGTCTCGCCCTCCATCGTGCTGCAAGCACGTCAAGGAACCCTCTAGGCCCTCGCATGGCAGGGGCCTGTTGCTTCGGTGTTTGCCGGGGGCGTTGTTTCGAGGAGGGCTCGCTCATGCCCGCTAGCAGCGGCCTCCACAGCCAACGGGCTTCGCACATCGCGGCCTTCCCTGCGAAGGCGCGAACTCACCCGCCTAGCATCCTCTCCCGGCGCCCTGCGCGCATGAAGGCCAAGGCTAGGATCGCAGCGATGGCCAAGGCCACGCCGACGCGGTTTTGGAGGGTTCGGGCAAGGAGTTCCGTCGCGTCCTGACTCTGGGTGTCTGGGTTCCACATGGGGGAAATGGGGGCGCCCTGGATCAACATGTTGAAGGCGAGGACCGCAGCAGTCGCCATGGCGCCGGCGACTTCGCTGCGGAGCAGGGCGGCCATGGCCATGGCGAAGACGAGGTAGAACGTGGCGCCTTGCAGGGCACCGTAGAGTGCCCATGGCGAGTAGCGGGTGAAGAATATCCACGTGGCGACGCCCAAGAGGGCCAGAGCCACCAGGAGGATGCTCCAGGCGCCCACCAGCTTCGCCCACCAGACCCGCTCGCAACCCCCAGGCACGGTGTAGGCGATCTCCAGAGTTCGGCCGTCGACTTCGCCGGCGATGACGCGCAAGCCCAGGAACACGGCCAGCATGGTGAGCGGGAAGCCGATCAACTCAACCTGTGCCGAGGCCGGCCCGTATGCCGTTTCGAAGCCGACCAGCACCATGAGAGCGCTGAGCACCAGCCATAGGAGCGGCAAGAGCGGCAGCAGCCAGAAGCGGTGGCCGGCGGTGGCGATGGCGGCCAGACGCCACAGTTGCAGTTGCCCCTTCATGCCGGCGCTCCCGGTGGCAAGGGCACAGCGTCGCCTTCCGGCACGTCGGGAGCGTCATCCGCTTGTGTCGGCGGCTCCGTTGCACGGGTGTTGCCGATGAGCCAGAGATAACCGTCCTCGAGCCCCGCCTCGATGGCCCGCGCATCGGCGCTAGGCGGCGAATCCGCGAGAACGCGACGCTTCACCATTCCCGGCTCGCCGGGCGCCTCTTCCGCCAGCACCGCACCGGGCGGCAACGCGAAGTCCTCATCCGCCGGTGCTGCAAGCTCCCAGGCGCGCCCACGCGCCACCTCCGCGAGCTCCCCCGGCACGCCGTCGAAGACGAGGCGGCCCCGCGCCAGCACCAGCACCCGTTCGCACGCCACGGCCACATCCTCCACCACATGGGTGGAGAACAGCACGATGCGTTCACGGGCCAGGCTCGCCAAGAGGTTGCGAAAGCGGATGCGCTCGCGTGGATCGAGGCCGGCGGTGGGTTCGTCCACCATGATGACCGGTGGCAGGCGCAGCAGCGTGCGCGCCACGGCGACGCGCTGGCGCATCCCGCCCGAGAGCGAGCCGATGCGGTCGTCCACCTTATCCGCGAGCCCCACTTCCCGTAGCAGGTACTCGACGCGGCCCCTGCGTTCCGTTGCCGGAATGTCGTAGAGCGCCGCGAAATAGAGCAGGTATTCGCGCGGTGACATGCCAGCCGGCAGCCCGGAATCCTGCGGCAGGTAGCCGACCCAGCGCGCCAGATGGCGCTGGATGCGCGGCAATGGCACACCCCCGAGGCGAATGGTGCCGCGGGTGGGGTCCAGGATGCCGGCAAGCTGGCGCAGCAGGGTGGTCTTGCCGGCGCCATTGGGTCCCAAGACGCCTACCATGCCGCGCTCGATGCGGAATGCGACCGAAGACAGGGCCGTAACTTGCTCTACCGGCAAGTCGAGCCCAGCGAACTGCCGCGCCCAGCCGCGCAGGAGCGTACGCGGATGGCGCAACGGGCCGTCTTGGGCGCGGGGTGCGAGCAGTCCTCGTTGCTGCCGCACGGCGCTGCGGCGGGCGAACTGCACCAAGGCCACTGCGAGGCCGCCGAATGCCGGCCAGACGAGACTGGCGCGAGCAGCTTCACCCATGAGTAGCGGCATCACCACCAGCGTCAGCACATAGGCCGTGAGCGCCAGCCACGGCGCCAGTGCAGCCAGCGAGCCTTCGATGCCTGAGCTCTCGGCAGCCTTGGCATGTCCCACGCGCCAGACCCGTACGGAGCGAATGCCCAGCGCTACGAAGCCCGCAGCCATGAGCCCGAACAGCAACTTCCAGGCGCCACCGCCCACGAGGATGGCGAGCGCGAGACTTCCCGCCCCCAGCAATGCCAAGGGCAACAGGCGAGCGGCGGCTTCCGCCCGGGCGAGGGGTTCGCCGCCCCGGGCGCGCACGGCGTTGACGAAATCGCGCGGGGCGCGAACGGCGTGGCGCAACGGGCCGGGCAAGCCATAGACCTTGTGCAGATAGCGCACCTCCAACGCCGGCGGCCCCGCCGAACAGTCGGGTTCGATTCGATCGGGTCGCCGGAACAGCATCACTGCCACTGCGAGCAGTGCCCCGCCCACGAGCAGCGTGGTAACCACCTGCCAGAGCAGGCTCGCCAGCACGTCGGTGAGGATCAGCGGCGCCATGACGGCGGCGGTGGCGCCGAGCCAGCCGATCATCAACCAAGGGCCCACCCGACCGAACAGCACATCGAGCCGCCTCAGCAGGATGTAGCCCACCGGAATCACGAGCAGCGTCAGCAACGTGGAGGTGACGAGACCGCCGATGACGATGGTGGCGAAGGGCGGCCACATCTCGTTCTCGCGGCCCGTCACCAGCGCCAGCGGCCAGAGGCTGGCGATGGTGGTGGCGGAAGTCATCAGCACCGGTCGCGTGCGCTCTCGCACCGCCGAGAACGCCGCCGCTCCTGCCGACCAACCGGCATCGAGCGCCTTGCGCTGCATCCGATCCACCAACAGGATGGCCGGGTTGACGGTGAGGCCGAACAGCACCAGCGCGCCGAGGACGCTAGTGAAGCCGAGAGGCGTGTCGGAAATGACGAGGATCCACGCCGCGCCCAACAAGGTCAGCGGCAGCGCCAGCAGCACCAGCACGGGCATGGTCAGCGACTCGAAGGTCATGGCCAGCACCAGGAACAGCAGCAACACCGCCGGCACGAGGACGGACTTGAGCCAGTCCGTGACACTGTCTTCGTCCGCGGCGCCCACCTCGACGGTGTAGCCATCCGGCCTCGACACCGCCCGCACCGATTCGGCGATATCGTCTTCAATGGCAACCCGTGCCGGTCCGGTTTCCGGTGCTTCCCGGTCGAGCGTGTAGAAGACACTGAGTTCGCGCCGCCCGTTGTGGTGGGCGATGGTGGGCTGCGGCGGCATCCGCTGCACTTCGGCCAGCGCCATCACCGGAAACACCCCGCTCTCGGTAGTGACCCGCATGGAGGCAACGTCGCCGAGGCCGAGGTCGGAATCCCGGGCGCTGGCCCGTTCCACCACCACCGGCACCTCGCGGCCGCTCGGCAACACATAGCCGTTGCGATTGCGCTGGCCTTCGCGCCCGGCAAGTTGCAGCACGGGCAGCACGTCGTCGAGCGTCAGGCCAAAGGCCTCGAAGGCGCGCCGGTTGGGCTGTACCCAGATTTCGTCCATGCCCGGCGACACTCCGGGCCACGCCTTGTCCACCCAGGGTACGCTCTCGAGGCGCAAGCGCACGTCTCGCCCCAGTCGTTCCAGAGTGCGGCTGTCTGGTCCGGACAAGACAATCCGCGCCGGGCCCCCTTCCAGGCCCTCGCCGCCGGCACCGCCGTCCCGTTCGAACTCGCCTTCGCCCGGGCGCAGCAGATATAGGCCATCGCGCGTCGCCGACTCCGCCACGTCGCGCACGCGGGCGGCGTTGGTGGTGGCGGGACGTTCGTCCGCATCGAGCAGATGCACGGTGATGGAGGCGCCGTCTTCCTCGATGCGTGCCTCCACCGTTTCGACGCCCTCGATGGCGAGCACGGCGCGCTCGATGCGCTCCACCGCGCCACTCATGGCCTGCACCGAACTCGCGCCGGCGCGAAAGCGCGCCACCAGTTCCACGGAATCGGATTCCGCAGCCGGCGACGAACCGGTGCGCACCAACACCCACGGCACGGCGATCAAGAGCGTCACCAGGAATGCGAGGACGACGCCGGCCACCCAGCCCGCAGGTCGCCGGAGCGCGCCGGCGACGACCCCGGTGAAGTACAAGCGCGCCGGGTTGGGCCGCGCCAGTCCGCCTTGCGCCTCGCGCCGGGACCGTGCCGCCTGCACTTCCCGTACGGCGGCAGACGATGCCAGCCGGTGTGCCAGCAGCGGCACCAACCCCAGTGCCACCAGTAGCGAGGAACCGAGCGGCAGCAGGAAGGCGATGGCAACGATCTCGAACAGCGTCCGATACTGCGGGCTGGAGACGGGCACCAGCACCAACACGAGGAACACCACTGCAGTCGTCAGGCTCGCGGCGACGATGGCGCGGGCGGTGCGACCGAGCCCGCGCCGCACCGCCTCCGCCGGCGCCGCGCCGCGTTCGAGCCCCCTCTGCGTGGCTTCATAGACCACCACGCTGTTGTCCACCAAAAGGCCGACCGCTAGCGTGAGCCCGAGCAAGCTGATGAGATTGAGCGTCTGGCCCAGCAGAAAGAGCAGCGCCAGCGCGCCGAGCAGGCTAATCGGCACGGCCACGCCCACCACCGCCACCGCTCGCCATTGCCGCAGGAACAGGAACAGGACACCCAAGGCGATGAGGTAGCCGGTGGCGCCAAGCTGCACCAGCCGGCCTAGTTGCTCTTCCACCTCTTGCGCCGCGTCGGAGCCAATGACGAGATCGAGCCCCAAGGGCCGCAGCTCCTCGCGCAAGAGCGCCACCCGCTCGCGCAACTCCTTGCCCAAGCGCACGAGATTGGCGGTGTCTTCCTGAAAAATGAACACGCCTACCGCCGGCTCCGCGTTGACCCGGAACAGCGAACGCGCCTGTGCTGTGCCGTGTTCCAGTTCCGCGACATGGCGCAGCTTCACTTCCTTGCCGTCGGCGACTCGCACCTGGGCCAGTGCGTCGAGGCTGGCCGGGCGTCCGTCGAGGACTATGTCGGTGCGGCCGTTCTCGTCTTCAAGATTGCCAAGATAGGCAAGCCGTCCGACGTTCCGCTGCACCGCGGCGATCACGTCGTCGGTGGTGACGCCGAACGCTGCCGTGCGGTTCGGATCCACCCGCACCAGCACTTGCCGCCCGGCACCTCCGCTGACGAGGGCTTCGCTCACCCCCGGCACGGCGGCGAAGCGGGGCGCGATGAGTTCCTCCACCAGGTCGTGCAGCGCGTTGCGGTCGCCATCGCCGCCGGCGATGTGGATGGTCATCACGAAGGTGCCGAAGGCGGAGGCGTCGGCGGCGGCAACGTCGATGCGCGTGTTGCGGGGCTGTTCGCGCTGAATCGCGGCGGCAATGCGGCCGAGTTCGAGCTGGCGCACCTTGATGTCGGCGCTCGGCTCGAACCGCACTCGGTAGCTGCCGCTGGAACCGCGCACCTGGCCCCAGCTCTCGGCCACCAAGGGCAACCCGGACACGCGCGCATGGAGTGGCAGCAGGATTTCGCGCTCCACCACATGCGGTTCGCTGCCGGGCCGGCTGAACGTCACCGTCAGCGCATCGCCACTCAGGTTGGGAAAAAGCTCCACCGGCATCCGCTGCCAGCCGACGATGCCGAGCAGGACAATGCCGAGATACACCATCGACACCGCCACGGGCCGCCGCACGGGCAGGTCCAGGATGGCGCCGAAGTTGATCTTCCGTACGGAGGGAATCCATGTCGAACGCGCTGTATCCGCGTCACTCACGTGTCACCTCGCGCGGAGCAAATGCGCCCGAAGAAGTCCCACCTCGCGGCGGTGGAGGGCAAGATGCCCTCCCTCCAAGGGCAAGACCTTGATGTGCGGGACCATTGGCGGCGTGTATGGGCACGTCGACAGGACGCCGTCGCCGCAAGCGCACGATCTCCAATGCCCGTCCTCGGAGGGAGGGCGACTCGCCCTCCAACGCGCCCGAAGGGCGCGCAAGAGGCAAAAGGCAGAATGCGCGGCACATGGAACTACGTTCCTTCGACAGCGGGCTGCCGGCGGCGTAGCCAACTAGGCAGGCCCAAGTCGTCCAGCAGGAGGTACAGGCAAGGCAACACCAGTAGCGAGCCCACGGTGGAGGCAATGATGCCGCCGATGATGGTCAGCGCCATGGGGGCCCGAAGCTCCGCGCCTTCGCCGGTGCCGAACACGAGGGGCGTCAGCGCCAGCGCCGTCGTGAGGGTGGTCATCACGATGGGTCGCAGACGCACCCCGGATGCCAGAGCCAGGGCCAGCTTGCGTTCGATGCCATCCGCCATGAGCTGTCGTGCGGTGGCGAGCAGCAGCACCGCATCGTTCACCGCGACGCCAGCAAGGACGATCAGCCCCAGCATGGCCATCACGCCCAAGGGGGCGGCCATCGGCACCAGCACCACGGCCACGCCGATCAGCGCAAGGGGAATGGACGCCAGCACGGTGATGGGGTGCTTGAGAGACTCGAACGCGCTCGCCAGCACCATCAGCACCAGCGCCAGAGCCAGCACGGCGGCCAATTGCAGTTCGCCGAAGGTGCGGGCGCGCTCTTCCTCGTCGCCGCGCAGCTTCGCGGTGATGCCGGGCGGCAACGGCGCGTCGGCAAGCGCAGCGCGCACCGCCGCCACTGCTTCGGGTTGCGAAACCCCATCCGCCACCTGGGCGGTCACCTGCGCGGTGCGGCGTTGATCGCGGCGGAAAATCTCCCGCGCACCTTCCACTTCGTTGAACTGCGCCACCGAGCCGAGGGCGATCTGGCGGCCATCGGCGGCGCGGAAGACCACATCGCTGAGAGCATCCCGGCGCGGCGTCGGCAGGCGGATGGTGACCGGATGTTCCTCGTCGCCTTGGGTCAGCGTAGTCGCGATGCGGCCGTCGAGGCTTGACTCGACCACGCGCGACAGGGTGGAGAGATCAATCCCGTAGGCGTCGGCGAGGGCGCGGTCCAAGGTGAGCCGAAGCTCCGGCGGGCCGCCCTCAAACGACGACCGGGCGTTCCACACTTGCGGCGTTGCGTCCAAGCGCTCCTTGACGCGGCTGGCGGCGCGCCGAAGCTCGGTGATGGCGTTGCCGGAAATCTCGACTGTGATCGGCGGCCCGCCCCCGCCCAAGGCATCCGCGAGCGCAGAACCTTCCACCTCCCAGGTAATGTCGGTGCCTTCCATGCCTTCGAGTTCCGGCCCCAAGCGGGTCGCCAACTGACGTCCCGTCGGGCCGCCGGCCGTCATGCGCACGATGACCCTGGCCGTGTTTTCCTCCGTGAGCTCGGTGCGAATCAGCCGGTCATCCTCCGGCAGGCGGCCCACTTCCGCCAGCATGGCGGCAAGGGAGTCGGTGCCGGCATCGCGGATGAGCGCTTCGACTCCCTCCACCGCGCGCGAAGTGGATTCGACCCGCTGCGCCGACGGCCCCACCACCCGCACGGAGAACTGGCGTGGGTCTGCCGGCGGCAGCAGTTCGGTGCCGAGGCGAGCGAGGCCCGTGATGGCGACCGCGGCCAGCGCCGTCGCCGCCAACACCACCAGGAACGGCCGGCGCAGCAACGCAGAGACCAACTGTTCAAGGCGCACTCGCACGCCCGCCACGTCCGACGCGCTCGGGGAATAGGCGCGCTGAAGCAGGCCCTTGGGTTCCTCGGAACCACCCGTGGCACCGGGCCTTGCCCGTTCGGGGCGCAAAAACCAGCGTCCAAGCGCCGGAATCAGGAACACGGCCACCGCCAGCGAGGCCAGGAGCGAGACCACCACGGCGAAGGCGATGCCGTCGATGAGCCGGGCTGCCAGCCCTTCCACGAACAGCACCGGCAGAAACACGACGCAAGTGGTGAGCGTCGTTGCGGTGATGGCGCCGGCCACCCGTCCGGTGCCTTGTGCCACTGCCGCGTCGATTGCCTCCTGCGGCATTTCGCCGGCGTCGCCGCTTTGCTCGCGCACCTCGGCGAGTCGTCGATAGATCGATTCCACCACGACGATGGCGTTGTCCACCAGCATCCCGGCACCCAGCGCAAGGCCGCCCAGGGTCACGATGTTCAAGCTGCGGTCGCCAAGCCGCATCAGGAACAGAGCCGCGAAGATGGACACCGGCACGGCGGTCGCTACCACCAAGGTCGCTCCGGCGGAGCGCAGGAACACCGCCAGCACCAGAACCGCGAGGACGATGCCGGCGATGGCCGCGGTTTCGAGATCGTCGAGTGCGTCCACCACCAAGGCGGCTTCATCGACGATCTCGCGCACCTCGACGTTGGGCAAGTCTCGGGAGATGTCGGCGAGCGCCTCCTGCACCGTCGCTGACACGGCCACGGTGTTGGTGCCGGCCTCCTTGTAGATGGCAACGCCCACGCCCTCGGTGCCGTCCACCCGAACCAGGTGGTCGATCTCCCGCGCCATCATTTGCACCTCGGCGATGTCGGAGACGCGGATGGCGTTGCGGCGCCCGCCGGAACCGTCGGTGAGATAGCGCACCACCACATTCGCCACGTCGTCGGCGGTGCGGAAGCGGGACATGCCCCGGACGACGAAGACCTGGCTGCCCTCCTCCAGTGTGCCGGCGGAGATGTCCACGTTCTCTGCCTGCAAGCGATCTTCGAGCTGCTTGAGGGAAACGCCGAACGCATCCATGCGGTAGCGGTCGGCCAGAACCCGCACCTCTTCCTCTCGCCCGCCGGTGATGCGCGCTTCGGCAACGCCGGCGAGCCGCTCCAAGGCCGGCGCAACCTGGCGGCGGGCGAGGCGGCGGAGTTCCGCAAGATCGGGCTGGCCGGAGGGTGCCAGCAAGCCGAGGGTGAGGATGGGCGACTGCCGGGGGTCGAACCGGCGCACCAGTACTTCGTTCACTTCGGGATCGGCTTCGAGCGGACCCACCGCCTTCTGCACGTCGATCAAGCCGAGGTCTGGATCGGTGTCCCAATCGAAAGTGACCGTGACGATGAGCCGACCGGTGCGCGCCACCTGGCTGATCTCGCGTATGCCGCGCACGGTGAACAGAAGCTGTTCCACCGGGCGGCCATAGAGCTGCTCCATCTCCACCGGCGGGCGATTGCCGGAGCGCACCGACACCACCACGGTGGGGCTTTCGAGGTCCGGCAGGAGATCCACCGGCAACTCGCGCCACGACAGTACCCCCACCAAGGCCACCGCCAAGGCGAAGACGCTGATGGCTACGGGGCGACGCGTGGCGAGCGCGGCGAGCGACTCGAACAACTCAGTCCTCCGGGCTCAGGGTCGTGGAACCCAATGATCGCAAGGCCCTTTCCTCGTAGGGGACGGGCTTGTCCCGTCCCGTTTTGGACTTGCGACGGATTTGAGCACGGGACGAGCCAAGCCCGTCCCCTACGGCCCGTCCATGTTCATCCTCGTCAGTGATTCGCATCCTCGGCGGGGTGGTGACTCCAAGGGTCAGGAATCGACCACGCGCACTCGCGTCCCGTCGGTCAGTGTTTCCAGCCCGCGCACCACGATTCGGTCGCCGGTGGCGAGGCCGTCCACCACTTCCACCACGGCGTCGTCGCCGAGTCCCAAGGCCACCTCGCGGCGGCTGACGCGCTGGCCCTCGAGCACGAACACCACGCTCTTGCCGGCGCGGGACGCCACCGATTCGCGGGGCGCCACCGGTACTTTCAGGCGCTGCTCGGCGATGATGGTGACCTCCACGAACATGCCGGGGCGCAGCAACTGCGCCCCGTTTTCCACCGCCACCTCGGCGCGGAAAGTGTGCGTGGTGGCATTCATCTCCGGCGCCAGGCGCAGCACCTTGCCGGTGAGATCCGCGGCGGCGAAGGCATAGTGGCGGACGCGCACGTCGAGACCGGGCCGCACCTTGGCGAGTTCCGGCCCCACGAGGTCCACGTCTGCGATCAATGGATCGAGCGCAGCGATGCGCGCCACCTGAAAGCCCGGTGCCACCAGTTGACCGTCCGCCAGCGGCAGGCCGGCGTTGTTGCGGGCGAGCGTGAGCAGCACGCCGTCGATGGGAGTGACGAGCGTCGCTTTCGATGCGTTGAGCTTGCTGCGCTCGAACTCGTAGAGGGCGTTCTCGTAGGCGACCTCGCTCTGGCGCAGTTCCTCTTCCGCGACCAAGCCCCCCTCGAACAGCTCTTGCCGCCGTTCGAGTTCGGCGCTGGCATTGCTCAGGGTGCGTCTCGTGGATTCGATGCGGGCGTGGAGGCGAGCATCCTCGCCGGTCACCTGGGCGATGGTTTGCCCCTGCGTAACCTGCGCCCCTTCCACCAGCCGCTCGCCGGCGGCGTCGCGGCCGATCTGCAGGTAGCCCGGCGCCTCGATGTTCAAGGTGACCACTTCCGGCGGCCTCAGGGTGCCGGTGGTCAGCACCAAGTCCTCGACATCGCCGGTGCCGATCTCCACCACTTCCACCGGGATGCGGAACGCGACCTCGCCGGTGTCGGACGGACCGCCGCAGCCGAGCAGCACCGTCGCAACGGCGAGCATGGCGCAAGCCGCCTTGGCGACGCCCACGCGGGCACTCTTTGCGGACTGCAACAAGGCTTGCTACCCGTTCGCCGGCGTCCAGCGGATCGCGTCCGCCACCACGGTGCGGCCCGACGTGGAATTGGTGACCTTCACCCGAACCTCGCCGGCCGGCAGGTCGAACTCGCCCAAGTCGTTCCAGCCCGACTCTGCCACAGAAGCGTCGAACTCCACCGCTTGCGATCCTCCGGGCGACTCCAAGGCGATGTCGTAGGGTCCCTGTCGGCCAAAGTAGGAGGCCGAGTTGCTGCCAGATGTGTTGACGACGACCGTGCCGCCGCCTACCTGCCGTGCAAAGCCGCCAGCGCCTCCTCGCATCACCGGCAAGTGATAGGCGAGCCTCCATCGCCCCGCGCTCGGAAGCTCGGCGGCAAACGTGGCTGCGTCGTTGCCTTGACCGGTGGTGGCCCTTGCGATGGTGTGGCGGTAGCGGCCCCAGGCCGAAGGTACCACCTGGCGCGAGAAACCGGTCGGTGCTGCGGTGAAGGCCTGGTAGCTCGGCAAGCCTTGATCAACGTCCGCCTCCGGCCCGAATCCCACGAATCCCTGCCTGACCTGCATGCTCCCCACCCGAGCGCCATCGTCCTCCACTTCCGTGCCGGCAGCGGAAAAGCCCGGATCGAGATCGTCCACCACGATTGCGCCGGCGTCAGCGAGGAGCACTGGCCCCTCGAGGGGCCTCGCACCGACGAACGGCTCGTCGTCCACCGTCGTCTCCTCGTCCACTTCCGGCAGTTTGAGGTCAACCGGATTGCGATTCAGGGAAAGATAGGGCTCGAGCTCCAGCGCCTGCGGCATCCCGGCAGCGACGAGGCCCACCTCCAGCACCGAGTTGCCCGGAATCCTGAGCGGCTCGCCGGCAATCCAGTTGGCCTCCTCCTCCGCCGACTGCCGCGTCGAGAAGCGGACTCGCGCGAGGCCCGGCGCCGGCTCGCCGTTCTGGACGATGAGGCGAATCTGATAGCGAGGCTTGCCGAGCTCGTCATCCCGCAGCCGAACCACCGATACGTCCGAGGCGATGAAGCCGGGCATGGCTTTGTCGTCGAGCCAGTCACCGAGCAGGGACTCGGTGTCCGCACCGCTCGCCGCCGCTGCGGCGTGGAAGTCGTCCGCCGTGAAGGTGCCGCCGGCATGGCGCCGGCGCAGCTCCGCGAGCAACGCCGCGGCGCCTTCGCGACCCAAGCCATCGAGCAGCACTGTGGCGATGGTGCGCCCCTTGAGCGTGACGACATTGAACGCCTTGGCCGGGTCTTCCCAGACATCAAGCTCACTCAAGGGAGCCCCCAACGCCCGGTCCCACACGGAGGGTCGATCGCTGGTCGCCGCCGCCACGGAATCGACGATGGAGTCTTCGCCCCCGCCGCCAAACAGCGACGTCATCGTCTGCGCCAAGACGCTGCCGAAGGTGTCACCAGAAGCGAAAACGTGTGCCGAGAAGTGCCCGTCTCGATCGCTCAAGAGCCGCATCAGCAGCGTCTCCGCCACGAAATCCAACGCCGGCGCACCCGGCCCAGCCGCTGCGGTCTGAAACCCCAGAAAGTTGCGCGCGACCCCAAGAAAAATGTTGCCGCCACCGATGTCGTTCTCGAAAAACCGTTCGAGGGCGCGCACCTTCGCTTCCGGCACGCCGCCCTCGTGCTCCGCCTCCAAACCCTCGCGGCTCGAGACAATCTCGAACCAGAAGTCGAACCGGGCCGTGGGCCAGCTCGTTTCCCGCATCAGCATGAGTCCGGGTTGCGCCAGCACCGTGTCCATGCGCCAGCCGCCGCCGTAGCTGCGCAGCGGCGTCGGCACCTCCACCAGCGACAGGCCTCGATAGGGATAGGGAAGACCAAGCCTCTCGGCTTCCTCGAAGATCTCGGTCAGGCGCAGGGCCAACTCGTCGGCAGCTTCCTCGAACACCGCAAGATTGCGTGTATGGGCTTCATCGATGAGCAATTCGAAGGTGATGCCGGCCACCTCGACGGCACGGCGCTCAAAGCGGCCCACCGCCAAGGCGAAACTCGGCACCGGCGCTGGCGGATGAAAGCGAAATCGACCTTCGGCGAGCTCCTCTCGCAGCCCAGGCCCGGCAACCAGCCAGCCATCGGGGACTTCCACGGTTAGATCGAGATCGAAGTAGTCGCGTCGATGCGAACCATGCGCCGCCGGCGTGACATTGCCACCTGGATGCGGCAGCCAACGCGCGCCCGGCAGCAGCGCGGCGTAGTCGTCCTCGAAGACGATGGACTCCGTGCCGAGCACCTGGATCTGGTTGTCCTGCCCCGTCTGGCGCCATGGTTCCACAGCGGCGTCGAGGTGGCCGAACCACGAGTTGGGCGCACCCGAAGCCACCACCGACAGAACGTGCTCCGAAGCAGCCGAAAGCGGCCTAGATGGCTCGACCAAGAGCAGCCCAAGCTCGTGCCGGTGCGAAACCGGCTGACCGTCGAGCAAGGCTTGCTCCACGGCAAGCCCCGGATTCAGGCTGAACACGAGCTCGCTCGGTGACCCCGGCGGCGCGGCGAACGTGAGTTCCACGTCAATGGCGAGACGGGAACCCGGTTCCACCTGAACGGTGCCGGACATGGCCGTCAAGTCGGCATGAACCGCGTCTCGATGCACTTCATGCGCCGCGAGCCACGCTTGCCGATCCCGCACTCCGGCACCGGCCGAAACCGCGAGAGTGGTGCCAATGCCAAGCGCCGCCACGACCAGTGCGCCCCCAAGGCCAAGTTGCACGGGACGAGAGGCATCGTCGCGACGCGGATACAGCGCCGCTCCCCACAGGATGAACCCGGCGGCAAGCAAGAGCATCGCCAGGCGGTGCGCGAGTGCCTGTGGCGTGAGATTCGTGGCGGTCGTCGCAAGGATGTCGGACGGGAACTGCGAGGGCGTCGGCACGAAGGATATGTAGGGTGCCATGTAAGCCGGCACCAGCGTCAAGGCCACGAGGGGCGTGGCGATCAGCACCAGCGCCACCACCGCCGTGACGAGCCGGTTGCGCAGCACCACCGTCAGCAGCATCACGATGGCACACCAGAGAACGAGCGAAGGCAATGCCTCCGCCAGCAGATAGGCGAAGAGCGAACCGGGCTCCAGCGGCTCGCCAAACCAGAGATCCGTGCCGACGGCAATGAGGCCGAACGACTGCACCAGCACCGCCAGCACCAGCATGGGTGCCCAACCCACGACAACGAGGCCCAAGAGCCTGCCCACCAAGAGTTCGAGGTTGCTCAAGGGGCGGGCGTCCAGCACTTCGGCCACCCGCTCGCGCGTGTCTCGCGAGCGCAAGTCGAAGGCGAGGAAGATCATGCCCAAGAGCATGATCCACAACAGATAAAAGCCCATCGCGCTGATGAGGAAGCGGGCCCCCACGAAGCCGGCGGTGGCCGAGTATCCAGACGCCATGCCGTGGATGACCGAGAAGTAGACGAAGGCGATGGTGGCCACGAGCAGCGACAACACCGCGAAGATCCAGGTGCGGGCAAGGCGGCGTGCCGAGCGCATCTCCGCAACCGCGACGGCGAGGACGGTGCTAGGCTTCATTTGTCTGCGCTTTCCGCCTCATCGGCGCCGTCTGCCGCATCGGCTTCCTCTTCGTCCTGACGTGCCGCCTCGGAGCGTCCCCGCCCCGCCATGAACGCGAGATACGACTCTTCCAAGGTTGGCGACGCCACGGAACTTGCGCCGTTCGGCGCCTCGGCGGCGACGAACCGCAACTCCACACCACCCTGAACGACCCGGCGCGACACCACTTCATGCTGGGTCTCGATGCGCTCCGCTTCGGCAGCACTCGCCTTCATCTCGAACACCTTGCCGTGAGCCCGCTGCACCAGTTCACCCGGCGTACCCTTGAACACCACCTCACCAGCATCGAGCAGCGCAAGCTCCCGACAGCCCCCGCCCAAGTCCGCAACGATGTGCGTGGAAAGCAGAATCGTGCGGTCGCGCCCCAGCCGTGCCATCAACTGCCGAAACCGCATTCGCTCTTCGGGATCGAGCCCCACCGTAGGCTCGTCCACCACCAGAACCGAAGGTTCATGCACGAGAGCCTGCGCCACGCCAAGCCGCCGCACCATGCCGCCGGACAGCTTCTTCACCTTGCGGTGGGCCGCATCGGTAAGACCCACTGCCTCCAGCACTTCCGCCACGCGGCTCTTGCGACGGGCCTTCTCGCGCATCCCCGAAAGCCGAGCCAGCGTGTCGAGCACCTCTTCCACCCGATGCAGCCGCCAGCCACCGAAATCCTGCGGCAAGTAGCCAATGCGACCTCGCACCGCCTGCCGCTCCTGCACCACATCGTGCCCAAACACGCTGGCCCGACCCGCGGTCGGTTCGAGGAGCGTGCAAAGGATGCGCATGAGCGTGCTCTTGCCAGCGCCATTGGGGCCGAGCAGCCCGAAAAGCCCAGCGCCAAGCTCGAGATCGACGCCGGCAAGCGCCGTATGGCCACCCTTGTAGGTGTGGCCGAGACCACTCGCGACGATGGCGGGGGCGCTGTTCGGTGCGTTCAATTCCTTCCTTCCGCCGGGATCTAGATCGACGGGACTTCCGCTTCCCCTTCAGATGGGTGCGTCACCGTCTCCTCTTCCCAAGTGCAACTGCCGCCGCCTCAGCCCCGCAAAGGCGGCCTAGCATACGGCAAAACCAAGCGCTGGCCCCCTACGGGCACCACGAACCGCACAAGTCGCACAGCAATTGCAGAAATCCCGCACACCGGCACGACTCGCGGGGCAACCCACAGACTGTCGCACCTGCCGCGCATTTGGTTCTTAGTTGAGAGTCAGAGATCCTCTGGAGCAGAGCATCTGCCCGCCACGGCCGGCGGGGCCGTCGCTGGCGTGCGGAGTGTCTGCGGGAGTGTAGGACGAAATGCTCGTGTGTCGGGAGGGTGTCCGATGCGGGGCCCAATGAAGTGACGGGACGCAGATCCCAACGGCGCGAATCGTAAGACTCGTGATGTCGGTGAGGCGGAACACCTACCCCGCCTGAGCCAAGATGACAGAGGGCGACAGTTGTCGCCCTTGGGTCATGGAGCAGTGCCCTGATTGCGTCAGGTGCCCTCGGGAGATTGACGAGCTTCAGGTGCTCGTACAGCCCAGTTGCCGAAAAGCTGGCTTCGCCAGTTGTAGCGGCCGTCGCGGACATAGCGCCGCAGCGTTTGGGGCTTCGCATTTCGGCGAGCTTGGTGGAGGGTGGCCGGGCGTTTACAGGTGGTGTCGACAGTCGGCTGAGGAAAGGGGAGGGTCTGTTCTAAACTCCACCGTACTGCGCAACCACGACCTTGTCATCGTACAAGTCGACGCCGATGTGGCCAAGGTGACCTACGCGAGTGGCAATGTCCTGGGCCCAGCAACCGATGATTTGCCCTGCGAGGAACCGTGCCCGCCCGCCTCCGCTACGACCAACCGACTACGCGCTGTGGTTTCGAACTGGCTTGGTCTCACCCGTGGCGGCCCCGTTGTGCTTTGCATACCCTCCAAGAACATGGACACGTGGATGGTCGCAGCCGTGCTGCCGGACTTCGTATCGGCCCAAGGGGCCGCTTGGGAGTGCGTTTACACGCCCCTCTCTCGTCTCCCGAAGGCCCTTCGCTTCCCCAAGTCGCAACAGGGATACGAAGCGCAGAGGGGGAAGCTCACAAATGCATGGGCGCAAGTGTCAAGCCAACTCCACGAGGCAGCCCGGTTCGAGCGCGACTTCCGATCTATTCTCCCGACGAGCGGTTGAGCGGCGGCTCGGGGCGGTGAGTTGAACCCGGGACCGTCGGCAAACACCAAGGCGGTCGTGCTGCTGACCGCGCCGTTGCTGACCGGGTCAGGCAGTCCAAAGGCGCCCCTCCTCACGCCGCGTGAGTACCGCGACATGGCCCTATGGCTTCAGACTGTCGGCAGCGAGCCCGCAGACTTGCTGCAAGGCGACTCGCAGTTGCCGGGTGGGAACACTGCGCCCATCGACCCCGAGCGCCTGAAGTGCCTGCTCGATCGCGGCTTCCAGCTTGCCCAAGCGCTCGAACGCTGGTCCGCCCGGGCGATCTGGCCGGTCGGTCGTGTCGATCCTGGCTACCCAGCCCGCGTGAAGGAGCGCTTGAAGGCCAACGCACCGGCACTGCTGTTCTGCTGCGGCGACGCCGAGATCGCGAACGGTCCGGCGTTGGCCATCGTCGGCTCGCGCAACGCGAGCAAGGAGGTTTTGGCTTACACGAGCGAAGTCGCCGTCGACGCCGTCCACAACGGCAAGGTCGTAGTCTCCGGCGGTGCGCGGGGAGTGGACCGCGCCGCGATGGACGGCGCCACCAACGCCGGCGGCACCGCTGTCGGCGTCTTGGCTGGCGACTTAGAACGCGCGAGCATGAATCGCACGCACCGCAACCTCATCTTGGAACAGCGGCTATTGCTCGTCTCGCCGTTCGATCCGCTGGCCCGCTTCCACGTTGGCCACGCCATGCACCGCAACAAGCTGATCTACGCAATGGCCGACGCCGGCCTCGTGATGGACACGGCGATAGACGAGGGCGGCACCTGGGCCGGCGCCGTAGAGCAACTGTCAAAGTACGGAACCCCCGTTTACACACGCTCAAGCGGAACCCCATCCCCTGGCCTCGAAGCCCTGCGGGAAAGAGGCGCGTTGCCTTGGAAGGGAAATGACTCAGTCACAGCTCCAGCGGCCAAGGGGCAACGAGAACTGTTTGCCTGACCGAAAGCTGACGAACGTTGTCCAACGTGCCCGACGAAGCAGACAATCCCTTGATCGAGCTCGCGATCGTAGGCAATGCCGATTGGGACATCACGCAGGATGTGGCGGGTGGCGAACTGAAACACGACAGTTTCGGCGTTGTCACTCCCGAGGCGTGGCGAGAGGATGAGGAATGAATGGCGACGTTGACGACTCGGCTGCCCAATGCGCGTCGAATTCCTAGGACACGGAACGCGCGTCGCCAGTCCGCTGGCGAGCGTCGCGTAGTAATGTGTACGCCCATATCCATCCGTACGGCTGCACGTAACATGAAGACCACCGTCGAGATCGCCGACGACCTTGCCTTCAAAGCCAAAGCGCATGCCGCCCGCAACGACATTACGCTGCGAACATTGATCGAACGCGGACTGCGCATGGCCATGCAAGCGGACGGACAGGGAGCGCGCTTCACGTTGCGTGACGCATCGGTGGGCGGGCACGGCCTGCAAAGTGACTACCGCGACGCGGACTGGGCACGCCTTCGCGCTGCGGCGTACAAGGAATCGTAGCGGCTGGTCGCGGCAGATCGGATGTTCTTGAGGGCGTTTCACCCTTCCTTGGAAGCGACGTGATCAGAGATCCACCAATGGGCTGACCGAGCCCTCAGCGAAGGAACTCGATCCGTTCCCAGAATGACAGGATCGGGTCCGCGATTCTGTCGGGCGCCTCGAGCATTGCTGCTGCACCATGGCCCTTGAGTGCGTGCAGCGTCAGGTTCTCAAGATTGGCGTACTGCGCTGCGACCTCATCGCCGTTCTTGCGTTCGCTGCCGCCAGGACCTTGCGGCCAGATCGCCAGCGTCGGCAGGTTGATGTCCGACATCCGCGGCCGCATGTCCCCGTTCGGGCCGGAGAGGCGATAGAACTCGTACCCAAGGGACACAGGATCAGAGCGGCGGTACACGTGCAGGAGTTCGGCACGAGCTTCCTTGTCCGGATAGTCACTCTCTGGGAATGCGACGTTGTAAACCAACGACAGATAGCCAGGCGGAGCGAGGCGGGACTGATTGGCGAACAACCCCGGCGGGTGCATGCGCCGATACGCCTTGAACAGGACGTTCTGCAACGGCCACGGATAGGGTACGAAGTCGTAGAGCACTAGGTTGTGTATAGCCCCCGGCTTGCCCAGCGCCGCTGCTTCAAGGGCGATGTGCGCGCCAAGCGTGTCGCCGACCAGCGATACGGCACCATCCCCGTTCCCGACCAACTCCGCAACAAGCTCCGAGGCGCGTGCCACCACTGCACCGGACCAGGTGCATGGTCGGTTGCCGTCGCTTCCCGGCAGAGTCACGAGGGTTGCCCGCACGCCGCTGGCGGCCACCAAGCGGGCAACGTGGCGCCAAGCCCGACCGCTTCGGCCGATGTCTGCAATGAAGATGGCATGCAGGTTCCCGCGACCCACATTTCGTATGGACAGGCGACAGTCGCGATCGGGCCAGTCTGCGCCAACGATCGGCAGCCAACGCCGGATGCGTTTTCCGACGACCGTGATTTCCTCGGGCGGCGCGGGACCGGCGTCCGCCACCTCGCTCCCGCCGGACTTCTCCCGCGGCGACTCGGACGAAATGCCCGCTGTCTTCGGCGTCGTGCTTTCTGCACTTGCGGAAGGTTCGGTGACAGGCGCGGCGGCAGCGTTTGCGGGAGCAACAGAGGAGTCTGGTCGGGACGTAGAGGGTGCCGTCGTGCAGCCGGCGAGAAGCGCCGAAAGTGCCAGTCCAGCGGCGGCGAGCCCAAGCAGGCCCATTCGAGATTGGGCATTCACAACCGCCGGCGCCGGAGTCTTCTTCAACCAGCCGCCTCGAGTTCCTCGGAGAAGAGCGAGGGGAAGTGCGTTAACGGGTCAGCAGGGCCGGCGAGGAGTTGCTGTTGACGGGGGGTGAGGTCGATGCCTTCCGGTGCGGTCACGCGGGTGGCGCCCCAGCTCATGTTGGAGACGCAGTATTTGTAGAGCAGGGTGCGGCGTTCGTAGTCGGCGTCCCAGCGGGCGGTGCCGTGGGTTAGGGATTCGGTGAAGACGGTTAGGCTGCCGGCGGGGGCCTTGAGGATCTTCACGCAATCGCTGTCTTGGTGGCCCTTGCGGAGGCGTTCCGGCATTCGGAAGGCGCTCTTGTGGCTGCCGGGGACGCAGCAGAAGCCGCCGACGTCAGGGCCCGTGTCGCGCAGGTTCCATGCCGCCACCATGAAGCCGGCGGACATGCGGTTGTCGCGGAAGGGGTAGAACTCACCGGGTACGGAGGTGGCGTTGGGGGCGATGGCGCCGTAGTCGGCGTGCAGGCGGCCGGCAGGGGAACCCTCGCGCATGTACATGCCGTAGAGGCGCTCGAGGCGGAAGCACTCGCCCAGGCGGAAACGGAGGATGGGCAGCACGGCCGGGTGATCCATCAGGCGGGCGAACGGTTGGCCCCATTGCAGGAAGCCGGGGCCGCTCTTGCGGATGGCGCCGGCGGCGCTGCCGAAGCGGGGGAAGTTGTCGGGTGGTGGCGGCAACTCCTGGGCGTCGATTAGGGCGTTTAGTTCGGCGACTTCCTCTGCGGCGAGCACGTTCTCGATGACGAGGTAGCCGTTGAGATCGAGGAGGTACTGCCGCTCTTCGAGGTCAGCGGCGATGTCGGCACTGGTGTCATCGGCCGGCGAGCTTGACATGAGAACCTCCGTTGGTTGACGCGTCTTACGGCGCGTAGAGAGGGCGAGCGCCGCCAAGCCCCTCGCTAACGCTCGGGGTCTGGCCCCGGCCCCCAGCTCCCCATGGCCTTGCGCCTCCTGCGGGGCGCTTCCGCGCCGCTGCTGCCGTGCAAGCTCTTGGCGCCTTCTTGCAAAAGGCAACGTAATCCATCAGCCGGCCTCTCGCGCCACCTGGAAGGCGGGGCGTTCGCCCAGTCGTGCATAGTACTCCATCGTATGCGGGTGGTCGTCCGTGAGCACGCCGAAGTTGTCCGCCAGCATGAGGGTGTAGCCGTTCATGATGTCGGCGAGGCTGAAGGTGCCGCCAACCAGATAGGGTGAAGTGGAAACCACGCCCTCGATGGCGTCGATGCAGGTGCGGGCCCTCGCCTTGCAGTCCTCGATCACGAAATCCACGAGTTCGCCGTTCGGCGCCACGCGGCGGTGGTTGACGATTTCGCCCAAGGGGCGGGCGAAGGTCGCCTCGGCGAACCAGCACCACTGCCGACAATGGGCGGCGGCGAGCGTGCCTGGCGACGGCTGAAGCTTGCCGTAGCCATAGCGGTCGAGCACATATTCCGCCATCGCGCCGGACTCGAACATGGTGAGGTCGCCGTCCGTCATGGCCGGCACCTTGCCGGTCGGGCTCTTTGCGCGCCATTCTGGGCTGGCGCGGTACTCGGGCGAGAAGTCGATGACCTCCACCTGATACGGCACGTTTAGCTCCTCGCAGACCCAGATGACCCGCACCGAACGGGTGCCCTTGACATGGTAGATGGTGAGCATGGTTCCCCCGGTGGAATGTGCGTTGCGTTGTTTGCGGTCGGTGCGGCCCTACGCCACCACAGCGTCCTCGCCCATGTGCTCGCGCACCCAGGCCTTGAGCGGCACGTCTTCGTCGGCCGGCGAGGTGTAGCCGAAGCCGCCGTTGGGGCTCGCGCCGAGAAGCTGGCGGCGGATCGGGTCGGCATCGTTGAGATAGTGGTCAACCGTCATGTTGTCGCGCGGGCGCAGCCAGCGGTAGCTGTAGCCATAGAACAGCACCTTGCGCGTCACGTCGGAGCGGTTGCGGCCGGCGGCGTGCCAGAGGCGGCGGTCGAAGAACACGGCATCGCCGGCGTCTGCCAGTATGGGCGTGGCGTCTGGGTGTTCTTCGCCCTCGTGCGGGAACTCAAGCGCGTTGGAGCGGTGGCTGCCGGGCACGACATGGAAGTTGCCCCGATTCGGCTCCAGCGTGCTGGTAAGGAAGAACCCCACCTTCAGCGAGATGCGGGGGCGCGGCTCGGACTCGATGTCGATGTTGAGCCGCCCGCTGTCCTGGTGCCAGCCGAGGCGAGGCGACGACGGCACGTAATCCGCCGCCATCGGCGGCGTGACGATGATGTGGCTGTGGTAGAGCTGGATGTGCCAGCCGAGGATGTCGATGACCCGCGCGATGGTCTTCGGCCACTCGAGCAGCTTGAGGAAGGCCGGATCGCAGCCGATGAAGTCGAGCCGGTTGAGCGGCTGGCCGGGCTTCAGGCCGTACTTGGGGCGGAACTCGGCATCGACTCGGTCGGCCGCTTCCGTGAGTTCCGCAATCAGGTCCGGCGGCAGCACATTGCGAACGATCAGGTAGCCGCGTTCGTCGAAATGCCGACGCTCGTCGTCGGTGAGGCGGTGCTCCAAGCAGGCGGTGTCCATGGCGGCGAGCATAGCAGGAACGCACCCGATCCGAGTGGCAGCCTGTCGGATTGGCCCTCTTGGTTCGAGACGCTAGCGGAACGATGGGCGTCGAACCAACCAGCCTTCGGCGGGTTCGTGACCGGCCCGCACTCCCATGGAGTAGAAAATTGTCAGGTCGTCGATCGCCTTGCCAAGAGCTTCTTCCGGTGTATCTCCAAAAGGGATGCTGCTAAAGGTATGGGCCGGCTTGCTCTGGCGTTCGGATTGCGTGGCTCACGCTGTACTCGTATCTTCCGTGTGTACCCCGACGCTTGCCGACTCTGATCGTGATCACGGTATTGAGGGCCCCGATCTTGATTCTGAAAGTTCGCGACGCTGGGTCCGAACTCACCACCGCGACCAACTCCCTTTCGAGTTCCTCTGCGAAGGTGGACATCGCTAGGGGCGCCTCCCTGGATCTGTCAACGGCGTGTGACCAGGGTTGTACCGGTCACGTCAGCAGCCTGCCTAGGCGTGCCCCAACTACTAGATGGACGTGCCAAGGTCGCTGACCGACTGCCGCAATAGATCTTCGCCGACTATGTCCAGCAGCAAAAACCCTAGGCTCAAGGATTTAGCGTGCTCTGGCATCGAGTGCAAGCGCACAATGTTGGATATCTGCGAGGACACGGCTTCCTGCTCTTGGTCGGAAACCGTCCGCATGGCGTTAAAGCAATGCGTGGGCAACGCGACCTGGGCTTTTTCAAACGCCACGTTCGACATGACTTCGGCGACGATGGCTGATCGATGGGTTGCATGGCGACGGTCCATGCTTCGATCGGTTGCGCCTAGCAATGCTGCGACCAGAGCGTGCGGCCCGACGTCGATGACGCGATCGCCTATGCGAGCTTGGAACACGCTGGTGCGAACGACGGCCAACGAGCGAATCCTGCGGCCATCACCTTGACTGCCTGCGCCATTCCCGATTGCCCTGCGTCTCCCGATTGCGCGGCGTCGGGCGACAACGGAACGTAGTTGTTCAACAGCCACAGCGCTCCAAAGGACGCGGCAACGTGTACACCGATGTACGTCCAAGCTGCCCATTCCCGAACCAATCGACGCGGCGCATCAGGATAACGCGTCAAGACCTCGATCGCCGTGACGACGGCAGCAATGGAACCGCCGCAAGGTAGAACAGCATCTTGGGTTTCTAGGCTGAGTCCTCAAGCGCCAATTTGCCGCTGTCGGTTAGACGAATGCGCTCGCTGGGCGTGAGGCGAAAGCTCACGGCAGGATCTTCCGTAGTTTCGTTCCGCGCAAGACCGTCCGGCACAAGCAAGCCTTCACGCAGGAAGTCGGTGATCGTGTAAACCGTTACCTCGTGCGGATCCGTGTTCTCGCGCATCAGGTCCCCAACCGACATTGTGCCGCCGTTAAGCCGGAGGATGTTGAGCAGCTTGTGCCGCGGATTGCTGACGCCGAAGTTGTTGATGAACGTGGCCGATGGCACTATGTTGCGGTTCATGTTTCGTTGCGCCGACAGTAACGAACACCAAATCCTACGCCGGTTCCCCCGCGGCGTGCAACTGGCGGCTCCTGTTCGCCAATCTACAGCAGGGCGACCTAGGCGTTTCCGCTCACGCTGACGGACCTCGCCGGCATGGGACGGACGGCGCTCATCGGGCATTCGGCCCGTAACTTATTATTTTATCATACTATGATGCACGCCCGTGCGTGTAGAGCCTATATGGAGATGTTCGGCCTTCGCAACCCGAACGGAAAGCCCACTCATCGAGCCTCGCGTCACAGGCGTTCCAAGCAGCATTCGACGAACCCAGGCAACGCGCCCCTCCAAGGCTC
The DNA here is from genome assembly GCA_965116935.1 of Pseudomonadales bacterium. Classification (GTDB taxonomy): domain Bacteria; phylum Pseudomonadota; class Gammaproteobacteria; order Pseudomonadales; family Azotimanducaceae; genus VXYL01. Next base: position 927,867 of record OZ220737.1, read on the forward strand.
TTGGCCGCTCACCCTTGCTCCGTGGAAAATGCCGGCAAAGGCGACGTCGCCGTCCGGGCCGACGCTGGTGGTGAGGCCGCAACCTTTCTCGATCGTCCAATCGAAGTCGATCTCGCCGTGTGCGGTGGCATCAACGTCGGCCTTGGGCACATCGATCGCAGCGATTCTGCGACCTCGGTCGCGATGCGCGTAGTGATGGGCGCCAGCGGTCGAGCGCCCGCAACATCCGCGTCCTCGCGGCTGCCTGGCCGCGCAACGGTCGCCGCTTCTTGCTTCAGCGAATCAGATGTCCATGCATCGTGCGTGAGGGGCTTTTGCATCATCATCCCGTGACCGCTGAAGTTAGCTTTGGAGAGCCTTGATAAGCCGCGCCGCATGGGGGCAGTTACGAGAGGGACATCTAGACGTCGAAGGATGGCGAAGGAGTCGCGGCCCTTGTCGTGCCGTTTGTTCGTCTGGCGGCTTCGATGCCGCGCAGGACATCGCGTTTGGGAGTGTCTTCGATTTCTGTGCCCTGGCAAGGTGACTTCGCGACAGGCGGGCCTTGAGAAGGGGGCGTCTCGCCCCCCCCAAATGGCCCGTCCCTCTTTCCTCGCTGGCCGGGCAGCGCGACGCATGCGTCGCCCCTGCGGAAGGTGTCGTTCTGCGTCGGGAGTAGGGCGCATGGTTGCGACCTTCGTCCGAGGCTCCTAAAATCTTACTCGTAAGAGAGCCGAGGTACCCATGCTAGGAATCGCAACAACGAAGATGTCCTCGAAGGGTCAGGTCGTCATCCCGGAAAGCGTGAGGCAGCATCTGGGACTGAAGGCAGGTTCGCAGTTCGTGGTGGTGGCTGGCGATGACGCCGTCGTCCTCAAGCCGATTGCCGAGGTGGACTTGTCGCAGTTCGACGGGCTGTTGACGGAGGCGCGCCGGCATGCGCGTCTTGCCGGCCTAAGGAAAGCCGACATCGCCGGGGCCATCCGCACTGCCCGCGCTCGGGAATGAGGGTCGTTCTCGACACGAATGTCGTCATGTCTGGGATGTTCTTCGGGGGGCCACCTGGCAGGCTCCTGACCGCTTGGAGAGCCGGCGAGATCACACTGACCACATCGCCGGAAATCGTCGAGGAGTACGTTGCCACCGCGGATGTGCTGGTGGCCCGCTACCCGACGATCGAGCTGGAACCGCTTGTCGCGCTCCTCGTCAGGCATGCCGAAATCAGGCAATGCCCACCTCTGCCTGAGCAGGTTTGCGCCGACTCCGACGACGGCAAGTTCCTTGCGTGCGCTTTGGCAGCCAACGCGGAATGCGTCGTAAGCGGCGACAAGGCGCTTCAGCGGGTATCGGGGTACCGAGGCATTGCCGTCACGTCTCCGAGGCAGTTCGTTGACATGAGGCTTGGATAGGGTCGCGGTCGCCAGCCGCGCCGCAGTTCGGCCCACGGCACGCAGCCAACGCGCCAGCCGTGGGCTTGGAAGTCGCCCCGCGCTACGCCTGCGCCACGACCTCCACCGCTTTGCTGTAGATCGTGTAGCCGGCGAAGCTGATGTACATGACGGATGCAAGCACCATGAAGAAGATGTTGATCCAGCCTGGGCGGGCGGATTTCGGCAGGTAGGTGAGGTTCATGTAGAGCACCATCGGCACGTAGATGGCCATGACGAAGCCGCTCATCAGCGCCGCGATGAACAGGAAGTCGAGCCCGGCGATGTCGTACTTGCCAAAGAACCAGACGCTGAAAACGCCGATGACCATCGTCGTGCCGACCAGCACGAGATACCACTGTTCGAGCTTCAGCCACTTGCCGAACTTGAAATTGGTGTGGAGGAGATCGGCGAAAATGCGGCTGCCGCCGTCGACACCGCCGAGTTGCGTGCTGAACAGGGCCGCCATGCCGACGATGAGGAAGAGGTAGCGGCCGAACGTGCCCATGCTCTGTTCGAGGATCGACGCGAGGTCCCAAACCAGGCTCGCCCGATCTGGCACGAGGCCAATCGGATGCAGCACGGCAAGGGCGCCGAAGACGAACAGGAACATCGTGAAGCTGCCAAGGAGCCAGAAGAACAGCGTCTGATCCACCACGATGTAGCGGAACCAGTCCTTGAACCGGCGTCGGTTTTCCGCGGTGTCGGCATAGATGTAGCCGGTGTCGAGTTCCTTGACTTCGTGCCGGTGCGCCGGGCTCATCAGCGACGGCATGCGTTCGCCCATGCCGACGTTCTTCTAGCGCAGGTAATAGGCGTAGTAGAGGTTGCCGAGGCCACCCGCTCCGGCGAACACCACGGCACCGAAAAAGCGGTTGAAGGTGAGTTGGTCGCGCACCGAGCCATCGTCGGCAAGCACATCCACCGGGAAGTCGGGGAAGCTGAAGAAGCTGATCACTCCTTGCCACATGGCCAGGAAAATCTCTGCCGAGCCGATCTCCCAGACGACGTAGATGAGGCCAGCGACGATCACCACGATCAGCCCCATGATGCAGCGCTCTACTGCCGTGTAGATCACCTTGGGCCCGAACAGAATGGCGGCCACCAAGGCGAAGACGATGGCGGTCCACAGCCACGCGGGACTCTCGTGCCCTGGCCCGAAGATCAGGTCGCGCAGCGCAATGCCGGTCTCCCGCGCCCACCCGGGCAGGAACTTGCCGACGAAGATCACGAACACGAAGACATAGACGGTGAGCTTGATCACCCGCGCCATGCCCGTGAACGGACTTTCGCCGGTGACCACCGCCCAGCGGCCAATCTCGATGTTCACCCAGAGCTGCAGGAAGATGCCGATCGCCGCCGCCCAGAGGAGCTGCGCCCCCACCACCGACGTGATCCACGGCCACATGATGAGTTCGCCCGACCCGATGGCGAGCCCGGCCATCACAACCCCCGGCCCGACCATCGCCAGGATGGGCCTCTTGCGCTCCGGCAGCTCCGCTTGCTTCAGCGGCTCGATCTTGACCAGCATCCCGTCCCCTGTTTGCCCCATGCCCCGGACGCATCGGCAAGCCTAACAGCTTGATGGCGATTGAAAGGGCCCTGGTTGCTAACTCGGGGCCCGACAGCCCACTCATCGAGCCTCGCGTCGCAGGCGTTCCAAGCAGCATTCGACGAACCCGGGCAACGCGCCCCTCCAAGGCTCTTGGCCGCTTATCTTTGCTCCGTGGAAAATGCCGGCAAAGGCGACGTCGCCGTCCGGGCCGACGCTGATGGTGAGACCGCAACCTCTCTCTATCGTCCAATCGAAGTCGATCTCGCCGTGTGCGGTGGCATCAACGTCGGGCTTGGGCACATCGGTCGGCAGCGATTCTGCGAGCTCCGTTGCGATGCGCGTAGTGATGGGCGCCAGCGGTCGAGCGCCCGCAACATCCGCGTCCTCGCTGCTGCCTAGCCGCGCGACGGCCGCCGCTTCTTGCTTCAGCGAATCGGACGTCCATGCCTCGTGCGTGTGGGGCTTTTGCATCATGATCCCGTGACCGCTGAAGTTAGCTTTGGAGAGCCTTGATAAGCCGCGCCGCATGGGGGCAGGCGGAGGTTATGGGGGCCACATCGAGACGGCGAAGGATGGCGAAAGAGTCGCGGCCCTTGTCGTACGGTTGTTCGTCTGGCGGCTGGCGGCTTCGATGCCGCGCTGGACATCGCGTTTGGGAATGTCCTCGATTTCCGTGCCCTGCGGCAGCGCGTTGGCGCTGAAGCCTTGACCGAAGTAGGCGGCCAGAGTCGGTCTGTCGGCAAGAAACCAACTCTCCATGACTTGCACCATGAGGTATGCACTATCGGCACCCGCATCGTCGGGTCGCTCCCACCGATCGCGTTGCAGCAGGTGGCCCCAAGCGTCCTCTGCCTGCAGGGGGTCCTCGCTATCGACCAGCAACATCGCAGAGTCCGCGCCACCGCGGGCTATCTCGTTGCAGAAGCGGTCGTAAGCGTTGCGCCGACTGCCACAGGCAATCACCCTAGGCATGGATCCTTCAAGGCCAGCCTTCCGAAAGAGCTGCGAGAATGCACGCCGACACTCGGCCTTTAGTTGCCTGGTGTCGCCGCCTCCTTCAACGAATACCCACCTGCTCACCAGCGATTTCCGCCAATGTGCCCGGATGACCAAAGCTGGCCTAGCGAGTAGTCCTTCAGCCACCCAGCGAGATCGTCCTTGTCCAATCGCCGCATGTGCGTTTGGCCGTCGATCTTTTCGCACACGACAACGTGCTCCGGCGTATATGTCAGCTTGTCCACCAAGACATCCGAGTGGGTGGTAACGATGAGTTGGCAACGCGTGGACGCATCGATCAGCAACTCGCCCACGGTGGGTAGGATGTCCGGGTGCAGGCCAAGTTCGGGTTCCTCCAAGCAAATGAGCGGCGGCGGGTCAGGATCGTTGAGGATGGCGAGCAAGCACAGGTAGCGCAGAGTTCCGTCGGATAGGTGGGAGGCAGGGATGCGAGAGTCGCCTTCCTTCACGTCGAGAACGACCTTGCCACGCGTTACATTGACCCTGAGGTCTGCAATGCCCTCGTAGAGTTGCTGCAAACCGTCGATCAGGCGTCCTTTGGACGCTGAGTCTTGGTTCAGGCGGTTGAGCACCAAGCCTAGGTTGGCTGCATCTTCCTGAAGCGCGTCGTTGGGGAGGTCGGCACTTTGCGGGACGCGCAGGGGGGCCGCGCTCCCGAAACTCCAATCCTGATAGACGGCGATGCTGGCGAGTGCGTCCGCAGCTTGGACGAGCGGCGGTTCGGGCCGACCCAAGGAAAGGGCAGACCTGCGTGCCTCTACGACCAGCCCGATGTTCTGTTCGGAGTAGATCAGCGTGCTTGGATCTGTCGTCGGAAACAGCTCTGACCGGTCCAACACCTTAGTCGCGCCAGCGCGAATGTGCTCCGACAGAACTTCGAACTCGCCATTCACCGACCGGATGCCGAGTTCGTAAACCAAGGGCTCCTTGGCGTGTGGGAAGGTGACCTTGATTTTTCCGCCAATCAAGGCATGCCGCCCGCGGCGGATCCAGTCGTCCGAGAGACTCCGGTCGGGTGGGCTGAGCAGCTTCTCCTTTGGTACGCGCGAGAGCAGGTGAAGGGCTCGAATCAGGTTGGACTTGCCCGACGCGTTGGGCCCAATCAGCACGTTCAGCGGCCCGAGCTCTATGGGTGGTGAGTCCGGGCCGAACGAGAGGATGTCCTTCAGGTCAAGACGCGCGATAGCGACGTTGCTGGGCGCCTGGTCGTTCGGCGCCGAGTCCTCCTTTCGCCGTGCGGGTTCCTCAGCGCTTGCATCCATCTTTGCCTCCACCTAGAGGGCTACGGCGAATGATAACGCTAGGGCATTGGACACGAACCAACCTGAGTTGCAGGATGCTGCGGTCGGAGGAGGGAGAGAGCAATGGCTCATGCTCGTGTTGCGACGATCATTGGCGATGGGGTTGCGGGCGTTTGCCCGGATGGGAGGTTCGATGCCGGCGCCCGGATCGCGGAGCCGTTTGGCGTGGCTGTGGGGCCGGACGGGTGGCTCTACTTCTGCGATCTTGGCAACCATCGGATTCGGCGGGTGGATCCCGAGGGGCGGACGGTTGAGACCGTGGTGGGCTGTGGCCGCAAGGGGAACGCCGGGGATGGCGGGCCCGCCAGCGAGGCTGCAATTGAGCAGCCCTATGAACTGCGCTTCGATGCGCGCGGCAGTCTCGTCTTTGTGGACATGACGGCGCATGTCGTGCGACGCGTAGATGTGGACGGGCGGATCGAGACGGTGGCTGGCAACGGAGAGGCTGGTTTCTCCGGGGACGGCGGGCCGGCCACGGAGGCGATGTTGCGTCAGCCGCACTCCATCGAGATTGCCGCGGACGGTGCCATCCTGATTTGCGACATCGGCAATCACCGGATTCGGCGCATCGACCCCGAAACCGGGTTCATCGACACCTTTGCCGGCAGCGGCGAGCAAGCGCCGACGCCGCCCGGCGGCTCGATTGCGAGTGCGCCGCTCAACGGCCCCCGTTCCCTCGCCTTCGACGATGCCGGGGATCGGAGCGAACTCTTCCTCACGCTCCGCGAGGGCAATGCCGTGCTCCGCATCGACATGCGAAGCGGGCGCATCGAGCACGTCGCCGGCAGCGGCCAGTTCGGCTACGCCGGTGATGGCGGCGATGCCCGTGCGGCCAGCCTCGCCGGGCCAAAGGGCATCGCCGTCAGCGGCGACGACATCTACATCGCCGACACTGAAAGCCACACCGTGCGCCGCATCGACCGCGCCACGGGACGCATCGACACCGTTCTCGGCGATGGCGAGAACCACGACGGCCCAGACGGCGATCCGTTGCACTGCGGCCTCGCCCGCCCGCACGGCGTGTATGCAACGCCAGACGGTCGGGTCTTCGTCGGCGACACGGACAACCACCGCGTGCGGGTGCTACATCGCTGAGCCTTCGTCTCTAGGCGCTGGCCGAGTTTGCTAGCGCGAACTGCTGGCGTTCGTGCTCGCATTCGCTCGCAGCTAGCACCCGAACAAGGCGGGCCTTCGGAGGGAAGGCATTCTGCCTTCCCTGGCGCCGACAGGCGTCCTTCCTTTGTCGGCATCCGGCCCGTGCGCCTGACGGCGCACGAGGGAAGGCTTCAATGCGGCCCCTGCGTCGTTAAGTCCGCCAGACTGCTAGCTAGTTCCTGTCCGTAAACGCCGTTTTGGCGGCAAGGAGAGCGCGTTCGGGAGAGTGCCTGGGGGTTTTCGGGCGGATGCTTTCGGTGCCGCAGGAAGGCTCTTTTGCAGGCGTGACGGTCGAGTGTGGCGCTTTGCACGGGGTTTTCGTCGCGAGTCGGACGCGCGGGCGAGGGGAGCCATCGCGTTCCGTCCGGGACGCGGCGCTGGCCGTTTCGGCGGCGCTTTCTATCCGGGTCTGGGCAGGAGCCGGACGAGGCGGGCGAGGTTGTGGGCGAACACGGCCGACTGCACGTAGGCGCGGAACGCCGGCAGTCCCTTCCAGCGGCACAGGCCCAGGCCGAAGCAGCGCTTCAGGTGCGAGATGCCGGCCTCGACGCCGGCGCGGAAGTTGCGCAGCTGGCGCCGGATCCACGACGACGGCGACATCTCCTCGTCCTTCAGGCCGCGCGTCTTCTGGAACACCGCGTGCCGCACGCCGAGCGCCTTCGCCGCCTTCAGGTTCTCGCGCGAGGCGTAGCCGCCGTCGAACGCCGCGTGGGTCGGCGCCGCGCCCCAGCGCGCCGCGTGCCGCTCCAGCATCGGCAGGCAGCGGGCGCTGTCGGCCGGGTTGCCGTCCTCCACCGCCACGTCCAGAACCAGCCCGCTGCGACCCGTCGCCAGGTTCAGCTTGTGGCCGTACTGCGTCCGGCGACCGCCCTTGACGACGATGTCCGTGTGCGGCTCGAAAAGGCTCACGACCTTCTCCTGCGCCGGCACCTTCTCCCCGTCCAGCACCCGCCGCCGGGTCTGCCCCACCACCCGGCCCAGCAGCCTGTCGCACTCCTCCACCTTCTTCCGCCACGCCTGCCAGCACGCCTCGCCCTCGCCGGCCGCCTCCACGGCCGCCAGCGCCGCCGACGCGTACCCCCGCGTCCGCTCCACGATCCGCAGCAGGCGCCGGTACGTCTTCGCCCGGCGCTCCGCGCCGCGCTGCGTCCGAACCTCCAGCGCCCGCCGCTTCGCCGAACGGCGGTGGTCGCGGAACGACACCGCGTCCGCGCCGAACGACTCCCGCGCCTGAACCAGCAGCCGCGTCAGAACCCGAACCCCGTCCCACAGCAGCCCGCTGTCCGACGGCTCCAGAATGTTCGTCCGCGTCACCGTGCTGTCCACCCGAACCCGTTCCCCCGACTCCACCCCCGACGAGCGGGCGGCCGCCAGCAGAACCCCGTTGATCCGCTCCCACGTCTCCGCCCGGATCGACCCCACCGTCGCCTGAAGCGCCGACTTGCCCGGCGGACGCAGCGCGTCCACCCGCGCGAACCGCTGCGCAGAGCGAGAGTCCCGCAGCAGGAACTCCAGACCCCGGAACGTCTCCTGCCGAAGGTGCCTCAGCAGCGCGCAGCGAAGAACCGTCTCGCACGACAGACCCCGGCGCCCGACCCCGCCCGGACTCCCGCCAAGGTCCGACGCCACCTCCTCCAGCAGCTCCGGATGCCCGTCCAGCCACGACGACATCCGCTCCAGGTCGTCCCCCACCGGGTGGTCAACGGCGCAAGGATGGAATAGGCTCAACTGCGTGATGCGTCTCTGGCGCATTGCACCTCCGGCGGTTCGGTTCCGTTCGTTCGTTGGGGAACGAGCCAATGGTAGCCGAAACGCCGGACCAACTCCCCCGAATGAACCCTTTTCCAAGTTCATTCAGTCCGTTGCGAGTTTACGGACAGGAACTAGCTAGTTCCTGTCCGTAAACGCCGTTTTGGCGGCAAGGAGAGCGCGTTCGGGAGAGTGCCTGGGGGTTTTCGGGCGGATGCTTTCGGTGCCGCAGGAAGGCTCTTTTGCAGGCGTGACGGTCGAGTGTGGCGCTTTGCACGGGGTTTTCGTCGCGAGTCGGACGCGCGGGCGAGGGGAGCCATCGCGTTCCGTCCGGGACGCGGCGCTGGCCGTTTCGGCGGCGCTTTCTATCCGGGTCTGGGCAGGAGCCGGACGAGGCGGGCGAGGTTGTGGGCGAACACGGCCGACTGCACGTAGGCGCGGAACGCCGGCAGTCCCTTCCAGCGGCACAGGCCCAGGCCGAAGCAGCGCTTCAGGTGCGAGATGCCGGCCTCGACGCCGGCGCGGAAGTTGCGCAGCTGGCGCCGGATCCACGACGACGGCGACATCTCCTCGTCCTTCAGGCCGCGCGTCTTCTGGAACACCGCGTGCCGCACGCCGAGCGCCTTCGCCGCCTTCAGGTTCTCGCGCGAGGCGTAGCCGCCGTCGAACGCCGCGTGGGTCGGCGCCGCGCCCCAGCGCGCCGCGTGCCGCTCCAGCATCGGCAGGCAGCGGGCGCTGTCGGCCGGGTTGCCGTCCTCCACCGCCACGTCCAGAACCAGCCCGCTGCGACCCGTCGCCAGGTTCAGCTTGTGGCCGTACTGCGTCCGGCGACCGCCCTTGACGACGATGTCCGTGTGCGGCTCGAAAAGGCTCACGACCTTCTCCTGCGCCGGCACCTTCTCCCCGTCCAGCACCCGCCGCCGGGTCTGCCCCACCACCCGGCCCAGCAGCCTGTCGCACTCCTCCACCTTCTTCCGCCACGCCTGCCAGCACGCCTCGCCCTCGCCGGCCGCCTCCACGGCCGCCAGCGCCGCCGACGCGTACCCCCGCGTCCGCTCCACGATCCGCAGCAGGCGCCGGTACGTCTTCGCCCGGCGCTCCGCGCCGCGCTGCGTCCGAACCTCCAGCGCCCGCCGCTTCGCCGAACGGCGGTGGTCGCGGAACGACACCGCGTCCGCGCCGAACGACTCCCGCGCCTGAACCAGCAGCCGCGTCAGAACCCGAACCCCGTCCCACAGCAGCCCGCTGTCCGACGGCTCCAGGATGTTCGTCCGCGTCACCGTGCTGTCCACCCGAACCCGTTCCCCCGACTCCACCCCCGACGAGCGGGCGGCCGCCAGCAGAACCCCGTTGATCCGCTCCCACGTCTCCGCCCGGATCGACCCCACCGTCGCCTGAAGCGCCGACTTGCCCGGCGGACGCAGCGCGTCCACCCGCGCGAACCGCTGCGCAGAGCGAGAGTCCCGCAGCAGGAACTCCAGACCCCGGAACGTCTCCTGCCGAAGGTGCCTCAGCAGCGCGCAGCGAAGAACCGTCTCGCACGACAGACCCCGGCGCCCGACCCCGCCCGGACTCCCGCCAAGGTCCGACGCCACCTCCTCCAGCAGCTCCGGATGCCCGTCCAGCCACGACGACATCCGCTCCAGGTCGTCCCCCACCGGGTGGTCAACGGCGCAAGGATGGAATAGGCTCAACTGCGTGATGCGTCTCTGGCGCATTGCACCTCCGGCGGTTCGGTTCCGTTCGTTCGTTGGGGAACGAGCCAATGGTAGCCGAAACGCCGGACCAACTCCCCCGAATGAACCCTTTTCCAAGTTCATTCAGTCCGTTGCGAGTTTACGGACAGGAACTAACTAGGAGCGTGCGCCGTAGAACGCGTTTGCCACGGGCCTCTGGAGGGAGGGCGTCTCGCCCTCCATCGTGCCGCAGGCACGTCAAGGAACAGAGGCTGGTTTGTTGGTGGCGTTGGCTGGCGCCGCTGCGTGCGCGCCTTCGGCACGCTTGGAGGGCGGGACGCCCTCCGTCCAGAGAGGCCCTCCAATGCCCGCTAGCGCCACAAGAACCGTTGCCTTCGGACAAGGCTTCTTGCCTCAGCCCAAAGCCGCCCTATCACCCTGTCGGACTTCCGGGCCGCTTGCGCCGGCCGGAAATCCGACAGGGTGATAGGCTTGTTTCATGCGTACGTATCCCTTGAACGTGCGGCGTCAGAACGCCGATCGCTCGCCCATCCCGCTGAGTGCCGAGCAATGTCGGGCGTTCCTCGCCAATGGCTTTCTGGTGCTGCGCTCGTCGTTGCCCGAGAGCTATCACCGGACGATCTTCGAGCGCTTTGATGCTGTGGCGGACGGGCGCGGCGATGGGGCGCCGGGCATGGGGCATTTCGGCAACAACCTGCTGCCGCTGATTCCGGAACTGATCGAGTTCTTCAACGACCCCGTGGTGCGGGGGGCGCTGGGCAGCGTGCTTGGGGCCGACTACTCCATGCACCCGCACCGAGCCCTGCACCGCAATCCTCCGGGCAGCGACGAACAGGAGTTCCACAAGGACAGCTACTGGGGCTATACGCGGCGCGTGCGCAACCATCGGCCTTGGTGGGTGATGGTGATGTATTTCCCGCAGGACACGGACGTTGTGAAGGGCCCGACGGCCGTGATGGCCGGCAGCCAGCACCTGAACCAGCGGCCGGAAGGCATGTGCACCGAGGTCCCCATCGCCGGGGCGGCCGGCTCGTTCGTGCTCATCCACTACGACATCTGGCATCGGAAGATGAAGAACCAGACGGACTTGAACCGCTACATGTTCAAGTTCGAGTTCACGCGCATGGCGCCGCCACGCCGGACGCAAACTGGCCAGCCGTGGCAGCGCCCGGAACATGCGCCCCCGCTCGACCTTTCCCCGGTCTGGCAGGCGACCTGGGATTGGCTTTCCGGTGGGGCCAGCTGCCGCGCGAACGGCAAGGCGCATGCGGAGGAACTCGGGTCGGACGACGAGGCCACCGGCATCAACGCCGGCTATCGCCTGGCCACCGCCGGCCAACAGCGCGCCCTGTTCGACGCCCTCGACAGCAATGCCGAACCGCACGAGAACAAGCGTCGCTACTCGGACAACGGCCGCATCTGGCAGGAGGACGCCGCCATGCGCAACGCCGCGCACGGACTGGTGCAACTCGACTGCGAGGCGGTACCCGGCCTGCAGGATGTAGCCTTGAATGGAACCCCGCGCGGCCGCAAGCACGCGGCCTTTGCCTTGGGGGAGATCGGCTCGGACGCGGCCATCCCAACTTTGATCGAAGCCATGAGCGACGACGATGTGCATGTGCGAATCGCCGCCGCCGAGGCCATCGGCATTCTCCCGCCCTCAAGCGAAAGCCGCGACGCGCTGCTCAGCGCCATGTGCGACAGTGCCTCGGAAGTGCGCTTCGATGCCGCCCTCTCCCTGGTTCGCGCCGCCGCGCAAGGCTCCACGGAACTGATGGCCCCCACCGTCGCGCCACTCGAAGAGGCGCTTTACGACACCAACCGCTACGTCAGCGGCTACGCGGCTGAAGCGCTCGAACGAGTTGGCACGGGCGAGGCCCTTGAAGCGCTGCTACCGTTTCTGCGCACCGCCCGTTGGTGCCCACACACCGACAACCAGCATCCGTTCTGAGCGATGTCTGAAGCGGAGAACGCCATCGATGACATGGGGCTCAAGGGCCGCGTCGCGATTGTCACGGGCGGCGGCGCAAGGGGCTTCGAGATCGGCAATGGCCGCGCTGCGGCGATCCTGCTCGCCCGCGGCGGCGCTGACGTGGTAGTGGTTGACCGCGACCCCGATGCGAGCCAGCGCACGGTTCAGATGATCGAGGGCGAGGGTGGTTCCGCAGTTCCCTTCGCCGGCGACGTCACCGACGAGAGCGACTGCGAAGCGCTGCGGTCGATGGTGACTCGGGAGCTAGGCCCGCCCCAAGTGCTCGTCAACAACGTGGGAATCGGCGCCGCCGGCACCGTCGTCCAAACCGACCCGGCCGTGTGGGAACGCGTGATGAACACCAACGTCACGTCGATGTACCTGACCTCCCGCACCCTCATCCCGGCAATGGCCGAAGCCGGCGGCGGCGCCATCGTCAACATCGGCTCCATCTCCGCCATCCGCCCCAAGGGCAATACCGCCTACTCCACCTCCAAGGGCGCCGTCATCGCCCTCACCCAAGCCATGGCAGTGGATCACGCCGAAGCCGGAATCCGCGTCAACGCGGTGATGCCGGGCCCGGTCTTCACGCCCATGGTGAACGGCCCCAACATGACCCCCGAGGTGCGCGAGCAACGCAAGAACGCCTCCGCCCTACGCATAGAAGGCTCCCCTTGGGACATCGGCCACGCCGTCACCTTCCTCGCCTCGAACCACGCCCGCTACATCACGGGACAAGCCTTGGTCGTCGACGGCGGCGTAACATTGCGCTCACCGGAGCGCTAACGACTACAGGCGGGCTCGACGGTGGCCTGCCTGCCGCTGGCACACTTCGAGTGCCCGCGGACCATGATGCCCGGGTTGCGGAGACCAAGCGGGTGGACAAGGCGAGGAACTGACGGCGCGACACATGTTGCAATTTTGCGTTTTGAATGCAAAATTGCAAGCATGGCCACGCTGGTAGGGGCCGATTTCTCTGCCATCGTGCGCGTTGGCTATCCGGATGTGGCGCTAGACAGCGACCGCGACTTCGTAATCTGGCACCGAAGCTTGCGGGCCCAAGTTGGCGAAGATGATGGAAAACGGAAACATGATCAAGCACTTGGAACTAATCCAAGATGTGGTCGCTAGGCTGTCCACCCACTCCTTTCGCTTGAAGACGCTCACCCTCGTGCAGGTGGCTGCAATTCTGCTCGCGTTTTCGTCCTCTGAAGACCGGGCATTGCTTCTGTTGGCTCCCATCGCCGCAGTATTGTTGTGGATATTGGACGCTTGGTTCTTGCGCGAGGAACGGGCCTACCGCCGCCATTACGATATAGTGCGTCAATCGCCTGAGGAGAAGATAGATTTCGCAATGGATGTGTCCCGGCTAAGAGGATCCGTGCTTAGGTCCGTGTTCTCGCCGACCTTGGCAACCTTCTACCTTTTGCTGACAGGTTCATCGATGTTCGCAGCGGTCTATTTATTGAGATAGGACAACAGAGTAGGTCCCGTGCGCAGCATATTCCTGAGCTACGAGTTCCGCCATGATGCTTGGAAGGCGCAAGCCATCCGATCCGTGTGGCTTGCCAGTGGTGGGGTGGTCACGCTGGAAGCCAAAGAAGCGAGCAGCGACTGGGAGATCAAGCAGTGGATCGACCATACGCTCAGGCAGGCGGAAGTGACGGTAGTTTTGGTAGGACCAAACACCGCCTCGAGTCGCTGGGTCGAATACGAGGTACAGCTTAGCAAATCGTTGGGCAAAGGTTTGCTGGGGATCGACGTTGTCGGCATGGCGGGGGAGGGCGTATGTGAGCCCGGGCCCCCATTGCCAATGCTCGCGGGCTACCCCATGTACGACTGGGTCAAGGATGACGGCGAACGTCAGCTTGGTTCATGGGTATTGAAGGCCAATGCTCAACGTACGTTGGATCGTACCGAAGCCGTCGCGTTCCGGGCACCCTTGGAGCCTACCACGGAACGCCCTTGATGTGGTTGACGGGCCGCACAGAACCATCCGCACGCCATCAATCCGAACTGCCGTCCACCCGGAAGGCGAGCACGAAGTCGCCGCGGCCGTCGCCCTCGGACAGGTCACCGCCAGCCGTGATGACCACAAAGTCCATGCCGTCGGCTCGGTATGCCATCGGCGTGGAGTGTGCTCCGGCCGGCAGTTCGTGGCTCCACACCTCGACGCCGCGAGCGCCGTCAAAGGCCCGCAGCATGTTGTCGTAGGTCGTGGCCAAAAGCACCACGCCACCGGCGGTTACCATCGGGCCGCCCTTGGTCAGGTAGCCCCATCTGGCTGCCTTCGCGCCGACGTCAACCCACGGTGTTGTACCAACGGCGCGTTCCCACACAACCTCGCCTGCGTCTAGGTCCACAGCGACCAGAGTGGCCCAAGGGCCTTCAAGGCACGGGAGGTACTCGTGCACCAGATCAACGCGCGCCATGCCGTAAGGTGTGCCGTCTTGCTCGGTGAATTGCGCTGACGCCCCGTTGAGGGTGCCTTCACGCTCCGCCGCGCGGTACTGCTGACGAGGTACCAGTCTGACAACGGTGGGCCACCGGCTGACCGTCAGATAGCCGATGCGCGCATCGCGGTCATACGCCATCGAACCCCAGTTGGTACCCCCCGGATTGCCGGGATAGAGCAGTGTTCCTTCGAGACTGGGCGGCGTGAATATCCCGTCATAGCGAATGCCGGTGGCGAGCTGCTCGCATGCGGCGCGATGTTCCGAGTTGAAATCCCAGAACGTTAGCGGCCGCGCATCAGTCGCATGTATCCGAATCTTCGGGAACGGCTGCGTCTCGGCTGCCTCTTCTCCGGGGACCTGACTCCGAGGCACGGCCCGATCCTCGACGGGGTGCAGCGGCTCGCCAGTCTCGCGGTCGAGGACGAACACGAAGCCGGTCTTCGTCGCCTGTGCAAGCGCTGGCCGCTTCCTGCCATCCGCCGACGTGTGGTCGAAGAGCAGCGGTTGTGCCGCGAGGTCGTAGTCCCACAGGTCATGTCGCACGGTTTGGTATCCCCATACGAACTCCCCAGTTGAAGCTCGCAGAGCCACGACTGAGTTGGCAAAGGCGTTGTTGCCGAGGCGTTTGCCACCGTAGAAATCTGGCGAGGGCGAGGTTGTAGGCAGGAATACCAAGTCCCGATGGGGGTCAGCGGACATCACGCTCCATACATTCGCGCCGCCAGTGTGCCTCCGGCGCATCTTCGCCCAGCTAGTGGCACCGGGATGTGCCTCCGAGCGAGGGACAGGGTCCCACGACCAAGCGAGCGACCCATCACGGACATCGTATGCCCGTACCATCCCCGACTCGAGGCGCGCGGCGCCATTGTCGCCGATGGAGGAACCAACGATGACGAGGTCACCCACCACCGTTGGGGGAGATGTCACGGAGTAGTCGTGCTTGCGGTAGCGGCGGATTCCCGCCGAGAGATCCACTTGCCCGTCCGTCCCAAAGTCCACACAGAGAGTGCCTGTTCTCGCGTCGATGGCGACTAGGCGTGCGTCGAGCGTGCCAAGAAAGACGCGCGCACGGCACTGTTCCGGATCGGATGCCGGGGCGTGCCAGCCGGCCACGCCGCGGGACGTGAACATCTCGCTGTAGGGTTCGGAGAAGTCCACCTCCGGGTCGTAGGTCCAGATCTCTTCCCCCGTGACCGGCTCCAATGCGAACACGCGGTTGAAGCCGGTGGAGGCGACCAACCAGCCACCGACCAGAATGGGAGTGGCCAGGAACCTCGAAGGGTTCCCGCCGAACTCCTCGCCATTGGTGGCATCCCCGGTTCGGTAGGTCCATGCGACCGAGAGGCCACCGATGTTCTCGGCGCCAATGGACGAAGGGGCAGCATAGCGGTCTCCCGCGAGCGAACCGCCATAATGCGGCCATCCGTCGGCACCCGAAGCGGCAGGGGCATCTCCGGCGGCGATGGACACGGCGAGCACGGTCAAAGCCGCGGACGGGCCTATCCGGGTGAGGCACGCGAGCCACTTGGGTCGTGCTCGTACTTGCAACGAGTGGTCGCCCGGAAGATCGCGAGCGGGGGGCGACGGCACAATGCGGCATCATCGGGCGTGGCCACTAAGGTGTGTGGTGAGCGGTATGATACACCGGTGTTTCATTTGGGGCCCCGGGCGATGGTGGGCCGTGCCTGCTCGCACGGCCGTTCGCCGATGACTAGGGCTTCAAGTCATGCGATCCGGCCGCGGACTTTAGCCGCCATAGTCGAGGCTGCCATTCGGATGCTGAGCGCTGACCCCGGTGTCACGATGAGCGACATCGCCCGTGCCGCAGGGGTGGGCCGGGCGACGTTGCACCGTCACTTTCGGGGCAAGGCTGACCTCCTCAGGACCATCAGCGCTCGGTGCATCGAGGAGACGAATGCGGCCGTGCTGGCCGCGGATGTGCCGGATGGTGCGGCCGTGGACAGGCTGAGGAACATGCTTGGAGGCGTGATAGCGCTGGGCGACCGGTACGCGTTCCTGCTGTTGGAGGGGTTGCGGGACGAAGGCTTGCGGAAGGAGCACGAGACGCAGATGGAATGGGTCGGGTTGCTGATCGGGCAACTCAAGACGGAACGCGCAATTGCCGAAGACGTGCCGACTTCGTGGGCCGTTGCGCTCGTGGATCAGGTCATTTGGACAGCATGGACCGCGGTGTCGGAGCGGGGTCTCACGACGGACGAGGCCACCGAACTGGCCTTGCGGACGCTGTTGAAGGGTTTGGGGTAGTTCCTAGGCGCAAGCCGGGGGCCTAGCCGCCCTACCGACTGAGACGCTTCCTCTTGTGCTGCACGTAGTCCGCAAGGTAGAGGAACTCCATGCCCCGCGGGGCGTCGTCCGCGCTCCAGGGCCAGGAAGCTCCGGTCGTGGTCTACTCGATGGGCCCGCTTTGCGGCCCCCGGATCAGCCTCCCAGGCATCGCGCCGGTAGCTTCGCCACCCTCATAGGTCGCCTCCCCGGACTTGATCGTCATCCGATAGCCCTGGGCTTTCTGGACCAGCCGCTTCCCGCCGGCGGGGAGGTCGTAGACCATCTCCGGCGGCAATAGCCGCAGCCCGTCGTAGTCGATCAGGTTGAAGTCCGCCCTATAGCCTGGCGCGATCACGCCACGGTCCTTCAGTCCGTACACGGAAGCCGAGTCTTGCGTCAGCTTGTGCACTACGAATTCGAGCGGCATGCAGGGGCCGCGCTTTCGGTCGCGGGTGAAGTAGCTCAGCATGTAGGTCGGCACGCTCGCGTCCACCAGCACGCCACAATGGGCGCCGCCGTCGGACAGGCCGAACACGCTCTGCGGGTGCTCGATGGAGGCGCGCTGGCCCTCGAGGTCCCCTTCGTAGCGGCCGAACAGCGCCAAGAGCGGCTGGCCGTCGGCGAGGGTGTCCATGATGACCTCGCGCGGGTGGACTCCCCGGGCGCGCGCCACGGCCGCCACTGTGTCGTCGGGGCCGGGCTCGTAGGTGAGTTCGGCATCCATGACGTACTGGTACTCGTGATCGGTGAGGAAGCGCACGGCGTCCGCGTTGGGCGGCAGCATCGGTTCCTCGGAGAGCACCCGCTGGCGGAACTCGGGCTCCCGGAGCATTGCCCGGCGCTCAGCGAGGGGCCGCCCGTGAATCTCCCGGTAGGCCGGAAACTGGCGCATGGGATTGATGGTCCCGTCCAAGGTCATCAGGATGGACGCCGGGCGCGCGCCCACCTGCGGTCGCAATTGATGCCCCTCGGCGTGCAGCTTCTCCGCGAGGTCCCACACCGGCGCGGGACCCGCGGTCATCAACGGCGTGACGATGCAGCCCGTGGTGCGTGTGATGTGCTCGATCCACGCCAGCTCCTCGGGCTGGTTGAGGCTGTCGGAGACGAACTCCATGGTGCCGAAGCCGAGCCCCTCGAACGCGCTGCCGATGGTCTTCATCTCCTCCGCCGACGCCCGCGTGCCCGGCACCAGGTTACCGGCACGGTCCACGTGCCCGTAAAAGCGCGAGGTGGAGAAGCCAAGTGCCCCCGCCTCGAGCGCAGCGCGAGTCAGGGCGCGCATCTGCATCATGTCCTCGGGCGTCGCATCGTCGTAGCAGCGCTCGCCCATCACGTAGAGCCGCATGGCTACGTGCGGCACCTGCGTGCCCACATCCACCGCGTAGGGCGTGTCGATGCCGTCGAGGTACTCGGCGAACGACTCCCAACCCCAGGGGATGCCGTCGTGCAGCGCGGTGCCGGGGATGTCCTCCACGCTCTCCATGAGCTCCACCAACCGGTCCTCGCTGCCCGGACGCACCGGGGCGAACCCGACGCCGCAGTTGCCCATGACAATCGAGGTCACGCCATGCCAGCTCGTCGGCGTGACGTGCTTGTCCCAGCAGACCTGGCCATCGTAGTGGGTGTGGATGTCGACGAACCCCGGAGTCAGGAGGTCGCCCTTGGCGTCAATGATGCGCCGCGCCTTGGCCGGGCTGGCTCCCGTCGGCGCGACCTGCGTGATCTTGCCTTCATCGACTACAACGTCGCCGCTAGTCGCAGGGGCGCCCGTGCCGTCCACGATGGTTGCATTGCGGATGACCAGATCGTGCATGCTCAATCTCCCCCGAAAGCGGTCTTTGCAGAGCTGCCATCATAGCCAATGTGGGCGACGCGCCCGCAAGGGCGCGCTAGCACGCGAACAAGGCGAGCCTTCGGAGGGAAGGCATTCTGCCTTCCCTGGCGCCGACAGGCGCCCTTCCTTTGTCGGCATCCGGCCCGTGCGCCTGACGGCGCACGAGGGAAGGCAGAATGCCTTCCCTCCGAAGGCCCCTGCATCGTTAAGTCCGACAGACTGCTAGCGCAGGCAAGGCGTTCTGTCTCTGTGCGCTCGGATCGCACAAAGTGGCGCGATCGCGCATCGAAGGGCGTTAGTGTGCGTAGTTTGCCTTCTACCGACCGAGCCGTTTCCTCTTGTGCTGCACGTAGTCCACGAGGATGTATTCGCCTAGTTTGTCCGGTGTCGTGTAGAACACCCGGCCGCCGTTGATGCGGGCGATTTGGTCCATGAAGGCCTTTAGGTAGTAGCTCGCGTCGAGCATGAAGGTGTTGATGGCGATGCCCTTTTGGGAGCAGCGCTTCACCGCTCGCATGGTGGCGCGGATGGTGGCGGCCGTTGGGGGGTAGGCGAAGCGGGCCTGGCCGTTTTCTAGGTGGGCGGTGGGTTCGCCGTCCGAGATCATGATGATTTGCTTGGCGCCGGCGGAGTGCTTGGCCAGCAAGCGCTCGGCGAGCAGCAAGGCGTGTTGCATGTTGGTGCCGAGGACGTACTCGTCCCATTGCAGGAAGGGCAGGTCGTGCGCCTTGAGTTCGCGGGCGTAGGCGGCGAAGCCGATGATGTGGAAGGAGTCCTTGGGGTATTGCGAAGTGATGAGGTTGTGCAGTGCCAGCGCCACCTTCTTGGCGGCCTGGAAGGAACCGCGCAAGGCCATGGACCAGGAGAGATCCACCAGCATCGCCGTGGAGGTGGAGGTGATGAGTTCGGAACGGTGAATCTCGAAGTCGTCGGGTTCGAGTTGCACCGGCGTTGCGGGGCCGTTGCGGTCGATAGCGTTGCGCACGGTGCGGGGCAGATGCAGGTGGAACGGTTCGCCGTATTCCCACGGCTTCGCCTGTTCCTGGGTTTCGCCGAACGGGCCTTCCTCCGGCAAGGCGTGGTTGCCGAGGCTCTGGCGCTTCAGGCGAGCGTAGATTTCGCCGAGCGCCTTCTGGCCGATCATGCGTGAGCCCCGGGGCGTCAGTTCCCAGCGGTTCTCGCCGGTGGGGCGGATGTAGCCGGCCTCCTCCAGGGCCTTGAGGAGCTTCTTCAGTTCGTCGAGGGAGTCTGCCGCTTCGTCGCCCAAGAGTTCCTTGAGCAGGTCCATGTCGATGCGATCCGGGTCGCCGCCTCGCTCGGCGGCCTGCACCTGGTTGATGAGCTCGTCAAGCTGGTGCATCTCGTCCATCAGCCGCATGGCGGCTTCGAGGTCGATGTCTTCGGTGCCGCCGAAGTTGTAGCGCTGGCCGCGAGGGTTCAGGAAGTCGAGCGCATTGGCGAGCTGCTGCATCTCGAATTCGAGCTCCGGGTCGTCGAAGCGACCGGCCATGAGTTGGCTGAGTTGGGAACGCTGCTCTGGGCTGAGCGAGTTCAATAGCGACTGCGCCGCCGCCATCTGCTGGCGCATCTGCTCCAAGAGTTCGTCGAGGTCCTTGGGCGGATTCGGGCCGAACATGTCGCCGAACTCGTCCATGAAGCGGTCGAACTCGGGATCGTCGCCGGCGGCCCGTCGCGCCAGCATCTCGTTCAGCGCCCGCAGCATGTCCTTCATGCGCTTGATGTCGCCGTCGGACATGTTCTTCACCATCTGCTCGATGTTGTTGAAGAACGACTGCGTCATGGCCTTGCGGAGCTGGTTCAAGAGTTCAAGGTATTTCTTCTGCGCCTCGGGGTCCAGGAACTCGTACTTCTGCAAGGCGTTCATCTTGCCGGCGGGGTCTTCCGGCAGGTTGTCGAGCTCGCTGGCGTTCTTTTCGGCGATCTGGCGCAGGAGGTCGTCCGTGAAATCCTCCGCCTTGTCGGCATCTTTGCCGGCGGCGTCGGCGGCCTCGTTGCCTTCACCGCCTTCGCCGCCGGCCTCGCTGTTCCCGCGGCCCTTCCACTCGTCGATGCGGGCGCGTTCCATGTCGATGATTTCGTCGAGCTTGCGGCCGATGTCGTCCATCACACTCGAGAGGTCGAACTGTGACAGCCGCTCCTTCTTGCGCTCGCGCAGGGTCTTGAGCATTTCTCGCATGCCTTGCAGGCGGTCGCCGCCGGGGATGTCCATGCCGCGGGAGAAGAGGTTGCGCATGGCCCAGCGCAGGTCGCCGTATTCCATTAGGTCGTCCACCATCGCGCCCAAGGCATCGTCGGCGGAGTGGGCCAGCATCTGGCTGCCGTCCCATTGCGAGAAGCGGTGGCGAGTGACGAATCGGCGCATGGCTCGTTCCCCCTTGCCCTGGCAGGCTTCAGGTGACCTTTGAAGCTCTCGCGCTAGCGAAAGCCTCCAACACGCACGTAGGACGCGCCTTCATCCGGTGAAGGTCGCGCGCCCGCCGGCGCTGTATTTGTTCAGCAGCTTGTGCAGGTGCAGGCCTTCGAGCACGAACTCGACGGCGCTCGGCATGGCGGCCGGTTCAGAAACGAGGCCGGACACCACTTCCGCCATGCCCGGAATCGACTCCATCACGGAGTCGTAGGACATCACCGCGGCGCTCTCCCCGGTCTCGACGGAGAGGCCATCGCCGAATGAGAGCACGATGTTCTCAAGCTCGTTCACGTCCATGCGGCGGTCGAACACCGCCTTCACGGAGGCGGTGAGGATGCGCTCGACGATCTTGTCCTCCTGCC
This sequence comes from Pseudomonadales bacterium, assembly GCA_965116935.1. GTDB lineage: Bacteria > Pseudomonadota > Gammaproteobacteria > Pseudomonadales > Azotimanducaceae > VXYL01. Next base: position 949,088 of record OZ220737.1, read on the forward strand.
CCTCTTCCATCGCCTCGAACTCCACCTTGCCTTGCAGCGAGGGCAGCACGAAGGGCAGGTCCGAGATGCGCGGGATCACGTCGAGCTCGTTCAGGCGCAGGGCGCGGCGGAAGGCGTTGGCGAGCAACGCCTCGTAGTTGGCGACGGATGCCCGCACGGAGACGCCGGAGCGCTGGTTGATGTCCGGCGAAGAACGCGCCTGGCGGGTCATCTCGGCGACGATCTCCTTCATGTAGTCCGGCACGTGGACGCGGTAGTCGCTCATGTCGAGCGACGCCGCCTCCTGTTCCATGATGTCGATTTCCTGGCCGATCTCGTCTGGATAGTGGGTGCGCACCTGGGCGCCGTAGCGATCCTTCAGCGGCGTGATGATGCGGCCGCGGTTGGTGTAGTCCTCCGGGTTGGCTGTGGCAATGAGGAACACGTCGAGGGGCAGGCGCACCTTGTGGCCGCGAATCTGCACGTCGCGCTCTTCGAGCACGTTCAAGAGGCCCACCTGGATGCGTTCCGAGAGATCCGGCAGCTCGTTGATCGCGAAGATGCCGCGATTCACCCGCGGCACGAGGCCGAAGTGGATCGTGAACTCGTCGGACAGGTAGCGGCCCTCGGCCACCTTGATCGGGTCCACCTCGCCGATGAGGTCGGCGATGGTGATGTCCGGTGTCGCCAGCTTCTCGCCATAGCGCTCGTCGCGATGCATCCAGCGGATGGGGGTTGCGTCGCCCTGCTCGGCGACGATGGCGCGGCCTTGGGCGGTGATGGGGGCGAACGGGTCTTCGGGAATCTCGGCGCCATCGATCACGGGCGTGAACTCGTCAAGCAGGCTCGTGAGGCTGCGGACGATGCGCGACTTCGCCTGGCCGCGCTCGCCGAGCAGGATGACGTCTTGGCCGCCGAGAATGGCGTTGGTGATTTGCGGCAGCACCGTCTCGTCGTAGCCAACGATGCCGGGGAACAAGGCTTCGCCAGCGCGAATCTTGGCTATGAGGTTGCGGCGCATCTCCGCCTTTACCGGCAGCATCTCGAAGCCCGACGCCTTGAGCTTCCCCAAGGTCTTCGCTCTCGCAGCTCTGGCAGCCATAGCTCGAATTGTCCTTATGTACGGTTTGCGCTTCGCCGGCACCTTCGCAGAGTGTGGCTCACCGGGCAACCGAAGCGCAAACGCGCTCTTGCGCCTTCTCGGGCGTGGTAGTGCCTCGTAGGGGCGGGGCTTGTCCCGGGCTTGTCCCCGCCCGTCTTGAACTCAGCACGAGGAATTCGTCGAAGCACAGCAGTTCGCGCAAGCGAACTGCCAACGCGCCCGTCAGGGCGCGCCGGGACGGGACAAGCCCGTCCCCTACGAACGGCGCAAGCTTCCTAGCGGGGCTCGACGGCGTTCCAGGATCGGCGAATGGCGCTGTGGGCAGGGTTACACTGTCGGGGAAGCCGGGAACGGGGTGAAAACCAGCATGAGTGAGGAGCGGGTGTATTGCTCGGATCTTTGCCTTGCATCGGGCGAACCGATGCTGGGGACGGCCGTGCAGGTGGATGTCTGGCTGCTGCTTGAGTACCGCCCGGCATGGCGGCGCAAGGCCGTGGAGGACAACGACTTGGCACCCGGCACCCAGGCATGGCTGCGCGAGCAGGTGGCGGCCTTCGAGGCCACGGGACGGAAGGTGCGCCCGCAACTGGTTCGCCGTCCCGGGCGCGACGACGCTGGCGTGACGGTGTTCGTCGCCGAAGAAGGGGGCCTCGGTCGGCGCGAGGTGGAGGATTACCGCGACCTTGCTGGTTTGGATCTGCGCGAGGCCAGTTTGGAAGCCGTGGCCCAGCCACACTATTTCGTCTGCACCAACGGCCAGCGCGACCTGTGCTGCGCCCGCTACGGCCTGCCGACATGGACCCGTCTGCAGGAAGCGGTTGGAGAACGCGCCTGGCAGACCACCCACGTCGGCGGCCACCGCTTCGCCCCCAACGTGCTGGTGCTGCCGCAGGGCGCACTCTATGGGCGTGTGATGGAAGATGCCGTGCCTGAGTTTGTGGAAACCGTAGAGGCCGGCGACCTAGCCACCCAGTTCCTCCGCGGCCGCAGCGCGTGGCCCCCGGAAGCGCAGGCGGCAGAAGCGCTTTTGCAGGGCGCGAGCACGCTGAAGGGGGTGCAAGGCGAGGATGTGACGTTCGCAACCGCCTCGGGCGAGAAAACCGTGCGGGTTCGGCGCGCATCCTCGCCGTGGCAGATGATCCCGAGCTGCGGCGTGACGGAACCCGAGGACGTGTTCCCGTTCGTGTCCGCGTGAGGCGATGCGGCGAAGAGTGACGCGCCTCGCGGCGGATCGGGCCGGGGTGTTGGCCGCTTAAGTCTCGGTCAAATTGGCGCGTACGAAGCGCTCGACTGCCGTGTTGAAGGCTTCCGTGGCGGTCATGTTGACGGCGTGGCCGGCATCCACGTCGACGATTTCGAGATGGGGCATTTGCTCGGCCGCAAAATCGCGGTTGGCAGCGAAGCGCTTCTCGAACCGGCCGCAGACGAGCAGCGCTGGACGCGTGTTGGCACCGAGGTCGGATCGTACCGAGGCGGTGGTCATCATGTGTTCCATGGCCATGGCGATGCCTTCGGGATCGATGCCTTCGGCGTCCGCGACCAACGCGTCGTAGGTTGCAGACGGCAAACGCTTGGCGCGGCGGGGATGCACGGCAATCCGGTCCAATGCCTCCCTCCCTCCGTCCCGAATCCGCTTGGCGTTCGCGGCCGCCGTCGCCTGCCGATCTCCGGTCGGGCTGTGCTCCGCGAAGGCGGAAGCCGAATTGGTGAAGACGTGGCCGTAGAGCCGGTGCGGATGCGTGAGCGCATAGCGAATCGTCACCGTGGCGCCGAGCGAATAACCGCACACGAACCAGCGCTCGACGCCCAAGTGTTTGCGAAGCGCGTCGATATATGTCGCATAGCTCCGAGTGTTGTAGAGAGCAGGGTCAGCAGGGCTCGGCGAGCGCCCGTGCCCGTAGAGTTCGAGTGTCACCGGCTGGCAGAACGCAGACAACGCTTCGAGGTTCGGCCCCCACTGCGCCCGACTCGACAGGAAGCCGTGCACAAGCAGCAGGTACGGGCCCTGCCCCGGATGCACGTCGTAGTGCGGAGAGTCCGCGTCCGACATCTCACCGTAGGGGCGAGGCTTGTCCTCGCCCGTGTTCGTGCAACGAAGGCCCTCGGCGTGACCTTGACGGGCGACCACAAGGGTCGCCCCTACGGGTGGTTCTCACAGCGCCGCCGCCACCGCGTCGCAGAACGTCGTGGTGCTTGCCTCGCCGCCCTGATCCGGGGTTAGCGCCTTGCCGTCCGCATAGACCCGCAGCACCGCATCCTCAATGCGCAGCGCCTCGTGCTCGAAGCCCAAGTGATCCAGCATCATGGTTGCTGACAGCAGTGCCGCCGTGGGGTTGATGATGTTGCGCCCGGCGATATCCGGTGCCGTGCCGTGCGCTGGTTCGAAGTAGGCGTAGTCGTCGCCATAGCATCCGCTCGGCGCGAGCCCCATGCTGCCGAGCAGGCCGCCGGCGGCGTCCGAGAGGATGTCGCCGTAGAGGTTCGGCATCACCACCACGTCGAGTCGCTGCGGCTCGCGGATCAAGCGACAGGCAAGTCGTCGACGATGAACGACTCGAACTCGACGTCGGCGTTGTCTTCGGCCACTTCCTGAGCCACTTCGAGAAAGAAGCCGTCGCTGCCACGCAGCATGTTGTGCTTGGTGGCGCAGGTCACCTTGGGGGAACGAGACGGATCCTGTCGCCGTCTGCGGCGGGCGAGGTCGAATGCGAAGCGAACGATGCGTTCGGTGCCGGCGCGGGTGATGGCCTTGATGGCGTAGCGCCCTTCGCCAAGGTCGTGTACCGGGCGGCGGATGGTGCGCCCGGAGAGATTGAGCGGTGCAAGGTCGCCGAGCGGCCCCTCGCAGCCGACATAAAGGTCTTCGAGGTTCTCGCGCACGATGGCGAAGTCGATGCCCTCGGGATGCGCCAGCGGGCTCGCGCAGCCGGGCAGATGCACGCAAGGCCGGACGTTGGCGAACGTGCCCTTGCCCCAACGCAGATAGGTGAGTGCGGCGCCGGACTTGCCGCTCGTCGAACCGAAGAAGGTCGTGTCCGCCCGGTCGATCATCTCCCGCGCCTCGGCGGGGAAGATGTCGCCGGTTGTCGCCTCCGCTGCTTCCCCCACCACCGGGTAGACGAACTCCAGACCGATGTTCAGCGACCCCAAGAACTCCACCACTGGCCGCATCGCCTCCGGCGCCGCATCGTCCCCTTCAATCACCGCAACCGTCTTCAGCATGTATCCCCTCCACAAACCGCCGACAAACGCGCAACTTTGCCCCATCGCCGCCCTGCACGCCATAGCCAACATGCGGCGGTAATGGCTCTAGCCATTACCCATGCGGCCGCATCGGCACGGACATCCGTGCGAGTTGCTACTATTCGCAACGAGCACCGACCACACATGCAGGAACGCAAAAAAATGACTCCAGAGCTAATCGGCACTATCGCGGTAGGCGTTGCGATTCTCGGCTTTCTCTGGAGCTTGCAGCGCGACATGGCCAGCCTGCAACGTGACATGGCGGGCTTGCGCGAAGGCATGGCCCGCATCGAGGGTCTGTTCGAGGGCTTTACCGGCCGGCAACCAGAAGGCAGCTCCAACGCGTAGTACGCCATGACGCCTGAGTTGGCAGCAATCATCCTTGGGGGCACGGTAATCCTCGCGTGTCTTTGGACCCTGCACGACGACATCGTGCACTTGCGCGAGCGATCGGCCCGCGTTGAGGGCATGTTCGTGGGCTACATCACGCGGCCCCCGAAAGCGGGGGCTCCTGAGTCCAACCACGTCGCGTGACCTCCGAAGGGAAGGGCATTGGAGCCTTCCCTAAGCGCCGATAGGCGCATTTCCTGCTGAGTGCATGGCCGCGCGACAGGTGAAAGGCTGAATGCCGTCCCTCCCTAGGGTCGCGCAAGGGCGTATGATCGGGCGGTTGGCCCGGCAAGCGTGGAGGGGACATGCCTTACGACCTGGTGATTCGTGGCGGCACGGTCGTGGATGGCTCCGGGGCGCCTCGCTTTCGCGCTGATGTGGCCGTTGCAGATGGCGCAATCGCCGCTGTGGGCCGGGTGCCGGAACGCGGGAGGCGCGAAATCGATGCCGATGGGCATGTGGTGACGCCAGGATTCGTCGACGGACACACCCACATGGATGCCCAGATCTTCTGGGATCAACTCGGTTCCTGCTCCTGCTACCACGGCGTCACCAGCGTCGTCATGGGCAACTGCGGCTTCACCATCGCGCCCTGCCGCGAAGAGGATGCCGAGCTCGTCATCCGCAACCTCGAGCGCGCCGAAGACATCTCCCGCGACGCCATGCTGGCCGGCATCAAGTGGTCTTGGGAGACGTTCCCCGAGTTCCTCGACACGCTCGATGCGCTGTCCAAGGGCATCAACTACGCCGGCTACATCGGCCACTCGGCGCTGCGCAACTACGTCATGGGCGAGCGCGGCTTCACCGAAGCCCCCACGGATGACGAACTGCAGACCATGTGCGACGCCGTGCAGGAAGCGGTGCGCGCCGGCGCAATGGGCTTCTCCACCTCGCGCACGCCCAATCACGTCACCGCCGACGACCGCCCTGTGGCCAGCCGCGCCGCGAGCTGGGACGAGGTGCGCGCCATCGTCACTGCCATGGGCCGCACCGGCCGCGGCATCTTCGAGATCGCCCAGGAGAACACCGGGCGCGACCCCGACGCCATCCGCGCCTATCACGAACGCATCCGCGACCTTGCCGTGGAATCCGGCGTGCCCCTCACGTGGGGCATGTTCGCCTCCCGCTTCGCGCCGGACCGCTGGCGGCCGTTCATGGATCTCCTGGACGAAACGGCCGCAGCCGGCGGGCGCATGTTCGCTCAGGTGCATTCGCGCCCGCTCAACACCTTGCTTTCGTTCAAGACGCAGCTTCCGTTCGACCGCTGGGATGTCTGGCGCGACATCCGCAACCTGCCGCTTGATGAGCAGCAGAAGGCACTGCGCGACCCCGACACCAGGGCCAAGCTCGTGGAAGTGGCGAATGGCCCCGCGCCGGGCGGCAAGATCGTCGGCGTCGAGGCGCGCCCGCCGGACTACGACCATCTCTATATCATGGACGACATGCGCGGCGAGGACCGCCTGCTGCGCGACGTGGCGGTCGAGCGGGGCATGGACCCTGTGGACCTCATGATCGAACTCAGCCTGCAGAAGAACCTCGGCCAGTTCTTCCGCCAGCCGGCCGCCAACGAGGACCAAGAGGCGGTGCTCGAACTCATGCAGCACCCGCGTTCGGTGGTGACATTCTCCGATTCCGGCGCTCACGTCTCGCAGATCATGGACAGCTCCCTGCAGACCCATGTGCTGGCGCATTGGGTGCGGGAGAAGGAAGCGCTGACGCTGGAAGAGGCGGTGCGGCAGCTCTCCTTCAACAATGCCAGCCACTGGGGCATGTTCGATCGAGGTCTCGTGCGTGCAGGCATGAACGCTGACCTTCTGGTCTTCGACCCGGAAACGGTGGCGCCGGCAATGCCCGAGGTGGTGAACGATTTGCCGGCCGGCGCCAAGAGGCTCAAGCAGGTGGCGAAGGGAATCAAGAACACCGTCGTCAACGGCGAAGTGTTCCTGGAAGACAACGAACACACGGGAGCGACTGCGGGACGCCTGTTCCGTGGCATCGCGTGAACACAGGGGGAGACAGAACCATGAGTGAAGCAGCGAAACTCCGAGCGAGCCTGGGCCATCCCGTGATCGACGCCGACGGCCACTGGCTCGAATACGCTCCCGTCGTGGGGCCGGCCATGCGCAAAATCGGCGGCGACGCCGCAGTGCGGGCGATGGAGATCAACGGCGCGCGGGTGCAACGCTCCCTCCGCATGACGCCGGAGGAACGTCGCCGTGAGCACATCGCCCAGGAGTCGTTCTGGGGCGCCCCGACGAAGAACACCCGCGACCGCGCCACCGCCATGATGCCGCGCCTGCTCTACGAGCGTCTCGACGAACTCGGCATCGACTTCAGCATCCTGTTCCCGACCATGGGCCTAGGCCTCCCCCGGGTGAATGACGACGAAGCGCGCCTGGCGGCGTGCAGCGCGTTCAACACCTACCAGGCTGAACTGTTCGAGCCGCTCAAGGACCGCATCACCCCGGCGGCGGTGATTCCCATGCACACGCCGGAAGAGGCCATCGCCGAGCTCGAACACGCGAAAGGGCTCGGCCTCAAGGCCGTGATGCTGAACAGCATGATCGACCGCCCCATCGCCAAGGTGGCCGAAGACCGGCCAGACGCGTCAGACCTCGCCACCTGGTACGACATGATTGGCCTCGACAGCGTCCATGACTACGACCCCGTTTGGGAGAAGTGCCGGGAACTCAAGGTCTCTCCCACCTTCCATCGGGGCTCCCGGGGCCGTGCCTTCCGCATGTCGCCGTCGAACTTCTGCTACAACCACATCGGCCATTTCGCCGCCGCCTCCGAGGCCGTGTGCAAGGCCATCTTCCTGGGTGGCGTCACGCGCCGGTTCCCGGAGCTCAACTTCGGCTTCCTGGAGGGCGGCGTCGGCTTTGCTTGCCTCCTCTACGCCGACCTTATCGGCCACTGGAACATCCGCAACGGCAAGGCGCTCGAAGACACCAACCCCGCCAACCTCAAGCCGGACATGCTCTTGGAGCTGGCGCAGGAATACGGCCCGCCGGAAATGGCGGAGGCCATTCGCGCCGGCGCGGGGGTGAGCACCAACAACGGCCCGCAGTCCACCGGCGGCATCGACGATCTCGACGACTACTCGGCTTGCGCCATCGACCAGGCGAGCGACATCAAGGACCTGTTCGTCGGCCCGTTCTACTTCGGCTGCGAGGCGGACGACTCGAGCAACGCCTGGGCCTTCAACACCGACTGCAACCCCTTCGACGCGGAGATCAAGACCCTGTTCGGCTCCGACATCGGCCACTTCGACGTGCAGGAGATGGCGGGTGTGCTCCCGGAGGCATGGGAGTTGGTGGAAGACGAACGCATCGACGAGGCCGGCTTCAAGCGGTTCGTGTTCGAAAACCCGGTGCATTTCTTCGGCGGCACCAACCCCAACTTCTTTGACGGCACAAGAGTCGCCCAAGAAGCCGCCGCGGTATTGGCTTGACCTCAGAGCGCTTGGTGGGAGGGAGCTCCACCTTCCACGGCGCCGCAGGCGTTTCTGGAGGGAGGGGCATCTCGCCCCCCTCCGCGCCGCGGGCACCTTCCTCTGGAGGGAGGGCGTCTCGCCCTCCATACACGCCGCAAGGCGTGTGTCCTTGACCACGCGTTGGCGGCAGTCGGTTGATTGGTAGCTTCTTCGTGCGCCGACGGCGCGAAGGAAGGCGAGACGCCTTCCCTCCAGAAACGCCCACTTCCCGAGGCCCCGCCTGAGTGGATGCCGAAACGCCCTATGCCGGACTTTCCCCGGAAGCCGTGCTCGATGCCATCGACGCACTCGGCTTCCGCACGGACGGCACGCTGACGGCGCTCAACAGCTACGAGAACCGCGTCTATCAGGTGGGCCTCGAAGAGGAGGTGCCCATCATCGCCAAGTTCTACCGCCCCAATCGCTGGACGAACAAGGCGATCCTCGAAGAGCACGCCTTCACCCACGAGCTGGTGCAGATGGAGTTGCCTTGCGTGGCGCCCATGCTGCGCGGCGAACGCACGTTGTTCGAGCACGACGGCTATCGCTTCGCCCTGTTCCCCCGCCAGGCAGGACACCCACCCAACGTCGAGGACTTCGACGTGCTCCGGGTTCTGGGGCATGCCTTGGGGCGGATGCACGCCGTGGGCGCGGTGAAGCCGTTCGAGCACCGAGTCGCCATCACAACGGAGCGGCTCGGCTTCGAAGCGATGCGCGATCTGCTCGAGAGCGATTTCATTCCCGCCGAGATGCGCGACGCTTACGAAGCGGTGGCAACGCAACTGCTCGAACGCATTGAGCCCGTGATCAAGGGCACCGCGGCGCAGCGCATCCACGGCGACTGCCACCTCGGCAACCTCCTCTGGCGCTACGACGCCCCCAACTTCGTGGATTTCGACGACACCGCGATGGGCCCCGCCATTCAGGACCTATGGATGCTCCTGTCTGGCGAGCGCGCCGAACGCAGCGGCCAGCTCTCCGAACTCGCCGAGGCGTACGACGAGTTCGCGTCGCTAGACGTGCGCGAGGTACCCCTCATCGAACCCTTGAGAACCCTCCGCATCATGCACCACGCCGCCTGGATCGGGCGCCGGTGGAACGACCCCGCCTTCCCGGTTGCCTTCCCGAGCTTCAACACCTTGCGGTTCTGGTCCGACCACGTGCTGGCGCTGAAGGAGCAGCTAGCGGCGCTAGACGAGCCTCCACTCGCCATATAGGTGCGTCATTTGATGAAGCAAATGGCGGCTTTCCACCATGCAAACTAGGGTCGTCCCGTGGGTGGGCTATCCGGCGGCTGTCGAACGCGATCTGACCGCCAGCGTCAGGAAGCCAGCACCTGCACCCGGCGGATTTCCGCCAATTGCGGCGCCTCGGTACGCTCTGCGTGGTAGAGATCCCAGCGTAGCTGGAGGTTCATCCAGAACGAGGGCGAGGTGCCAAGGAACTTGCCCAGCCGCAGAGCCGTGCTGGGAGTCACCCCTCTGCGCTTGCGGACGAGTTCATTGACGCGTTGGTACGGCACGCGAATGCCGGTGGCCAACTCTCTCTGCGTGAGTGACATCGGCTCAAGGAACTCCCGCAGCAGCATCTCGCCGGGATGCGTCGGTTCTCTGTGCGTGGGTATGCGAACCATGGTCTTTGACTCCCTTCAGCGGTGGTAGTCTAGGATCTCGACCTCGAACGGGCCTTCTTCGGTCCATCGGAAGCAGATTCGATATTTCTGGTTAATGCGAATGCTGTGCTGTCCCTGCCGGTCTCCGGCCAGCGCCTCCAATCTGTTTCCGGGTGGGACCCGCAGATCCTCCAGGCTCTCGGCGGAGTCCAGCAGGTCGAGCTTTCTCGCCGCCACCGACCGCAGCGACTGTGGACAGGTGCGTCGCGCCCGCACGGTGTTGGCGCCGTTGAACACGTCCTCTGTTCCCTTGTCGGAGAAAGACCGGATCACGCATGACACAATAGCACGGATTCCATGCTACCACCTACTGACCGGTGGGCGCTGTTCTACAGTGAGAGAGTGGGCCTGAAGGCCCGCGCTTGGGGCTCTCCTGCTTCAAGTGGGTGCGAACGATCCCCGCTCTGGGAACGCATGGGCAATTGTGGTGGTTACAACCCTACGACCGGGCTGATAAGCTACTCGACCAGCGTTTGGCGCGACGTCCACGATAAGCGTCTTCCATGCGAGGCCAATCATCCGATGAAGTCGTACTCGTTAGCGCACGTCCGTCGTCGCACCGCGACACGCAGACTCAGGCGTTGGCGCAGCCAACTGTGGAAGTGGGTCATTCAGGGACGCCGGTGGTTGGCGGAGTGGATCAACCCCCAAGTCCGGTTCGCGGCGGTCGTGGCCACCGTAGGACTGGTCGTGGTCTGGAGCACAGGCCGTTGGTACGACTCATGGGGTGACGTCTGGCAGGGAACCTTCGTTGAGGGTATCGGCGCACTGATGGATTTGGTCGTTTTCGGCGTCATTATCGGCGTGATGGTCGGCCGGCGGGAGCGTGCTCGGGAGATGCGAAGTCACCAAGAGTTGGTTGAAGACTTCAAGAAATGGGACTCCGAGGAAGCCCGCTATCGAATCGCGGGCGCTGTTCGGCGCCTGAACCGACTTGGACGCACTTCCATTGATTTCGTGGGCTTGGAACTACGGAAATTCGCCTTTCGCCAACACGACATAACGAGCATCGCCGGCTCTAAGTTCTACGTAGGCGCATGGGGGGTGCAGGACAGCCAAAACAGGACGGTCCTGCTGGAGGTCGACTTCTCGAACGTCGATTGCAGCGACGTCGTGTTTTCGGCGCTCAATCCGTTCGTGGGCTTCGCAGGGCTTCATCCCGCAAAGCTTCGAGATTGTCGATTCGAGAGTGCGAATCTTCGACGCGCCACTTTCAAGGGTGCGCTGATCGAGTGGACAGCAATGCCGCCAGCAGAGATCGAGTATTGGGAGGAGTCGCCCGAGGGTGCGTACAGTATCCCGACGACCTACAGTCCCCCGTTTAAGGAAGCCGACCTCGCCGGCGTGTCATTCGAGGGCGTTGTGTTCCGCAACGCAGATTTCCGCAAGGCGAGGAACTTACGGGAGTGCAGGTTCGCAGGCGCGTCGGGCCTTGAAGACTGCTGGTTCGACAACGACGAGAGCAAGGAATGGGTACTGCGGCAGGCCGAAAGGGCACGAGCCGAGTGAAGAGACGGGTGCAGCGATTGGCCAGGGCAACGGGACTGCGGCTGCGGTTGGCGGTACTTGCGGTCGTGTCTACTGCGTCACTCGGCGCTGTCCTTTGGGTTGCCGGTGTAGCTGGCCCTAGCTGGCGCCTCGACGCGAGTCTGAAGCCGGACTCGGACGTGGATCAATGCGTAGATCGACATCTTCAAGCGTTGGCATCGGCTGATCCGCCCGGGTGCGAAGGCTGGAGTGCAAGCCCCGACTGGGGCGAGGTGGACTTTTTCGCGACTGCTACGGCTAATACCGTTTCGGAATGTTTGAGTGCTGGAGCGGACGTGGACGTCCGGGTGCTCGGCGGTACCCCGCTTCTGATGCGGGCTAGGGATGTGGAGGTGTTGACAATTCTCGTCAATGCAGGAGCTGACCCAAACGCTCGTTCGTGCTCAGTCGCACGGCCCTGCACAGCGCTGTGTATGCGAAAGGCGCGGACACGATTACTGCGTTGCTCGACTTGGGTTCGGATCCAGACATTCGTGACGTGGATGGTTGGACGGCACTTCATCATGCGGCCCTCTTGGGCAATGTAGAAGCGGTTGCTGCCTTGTTGGGCAACGGGGCCGATCCCAGTTTGCAGGATGACCGCGGGCAGACCCCCCTAGGAGCTGCGGCCGGGAACTTCCGGAGTCGGTGGGGCCGCCACGGTTACCATGTGGACACCGCCATGGCTGCTCGGGTATTGCTCGACAACGGGAGCGACGTTGGGGAACTGAAGGACGCTGGCTGGACGACGCTCCACACGGCTGCGTTGCTCGGCGGCGACCGCAACGCCATTCGATACCTAATTGACCAAGGATACGATCCGAATATCAGGACGCCAAGTGGCTGGACGGCTTTACACATCGCCGCCTTGGTCAACGAGCACACGGATGGCATAGAGGCTTTGCTTGACTCGGGCGCGATGCCGAATGCTCGGTTCGGCAACGGGAGGACGCCGCTTCACTGTGCGGCCTTCGCAGACCGCAACCCGCAGGTAGTCGCGGCACTGGTGGCTGGAGGTGCTGATCCAAGTGCGAGAACGACGATAGGTTGGACTCCACTCCACACGGCTGCATACTGGAACATGAGCTCGAAGACTATGGAAGCGCTTTTGGCCGCAGGCTCGAATCCAGACTCCGCGCTTGCTGACAGTTGGGACGGGGACATCCACTTCCCAGATGAAGGCTCGAACGTGGACGCGCCGAGTCTCGTGATGCTGGACGGTGGGTGGGAGACAATAAATGGTCGTAGCACACCTCTGCATGTAGCAGCGCTAAATGCTCGTGACCCCTCGGTGGTGGTGGCTCTGCTTCATGGTGGCGCAGACCCGAATGCTAGGGACATAGAGGAATCGACGCCGCTATTTGAGGCGATGAAGGGTGGCAGTCTCTACCGTCGTGATGCGGACCTCGCTGTCATTGGTCAACTCCTAAATGCGGGTGCCGACCCGAACGCGTTAAACGGGCTTGGTCAGACCCCGTTACGCTATGCAGCAAGACGCGGGCTCGTCGAAGTCGCATCGATGCTATTGGACCGTGGGGCGAACCCGAATGCACCCAACTCTGGGGGACTGACGTCGCTTCACCTTGCAGCGACCCGTCCAAGTTTGGCATTGACCGAACTCCTCCTAGCTCGCGGTGCCGATCCGAACGCTCGCGATCGGGCTGGAATGACGCCGCTGATGGCTGCACTGTTGAAGGTGCCGTCGCCGATGGGCCACGTTTGGTATGGGTTCCCTAAGCTGGACCCGCTGGTTGTGACGGCACTGCTCGACGCGGGCGCGGACGCCGGCATTGGAGACCACGATGGTCGGATGCCATGGGATCTCGCGGAAACGCACGCGATGCTCAAAGGCACTGAACTTTACTGGCGGCTGAATGAAGCGAGATTCAACTGAAGAAAGGTCAGAGTCGCAATCTCCTTCAAGCACTGCGGTCGTCCGGTATTCGACCCAGGTCAGACAGCGCGTCCGCCAGCGTGTAGTCCTCAGTTTCGCGGTAGCGTCCGTGGAAGCACAGCAAACCCAACATCTTGCCCCCCTTTGTGTCGGGCAGGTTTGGCTCGGAACGTAGCCGTGGGTAAATGGCGACCGAAAGTTCCCATTTGTGGCAGACGGAAACCTCCAAACAATCAATCCCGCCACACACTTTGTCCGTCATACACGCCGTAGGCAATCTCCCACGCTCTCCTCTCCGCCAGTCGGCCGGCCCGGCCGTGATACTCTCCTTTCCCGCAACGCCAGCGACGTGTCCTCGCAGTCCTCCAGACGGCGGGCGACACCGGCGCGCCGGATTCAGGTCGATGTAGCACATCGTCGCGGTCACGTCCTCCGTGGCGGGCAGCGGCTGCGAGAAGAGTCGTTGCTCCAAGTAGTGTCCCTTGCAGCCATCTTCCCTGTTCGCTCGCGCCGGAGATCGGGTGCTTCAGGTGCTGCATGAACCACGACAGCGAACCGAGGATCTCGCGCGCCCGGGCAAGCCCGGCCTCGTCGTCCAGCGGCACCTCCTCCACCTCCGCCAGGCGCTCCTCCGCGACCGCGCCGTCCGGATCGCGGGGCGGAAACGCCAGAGTGTGCCGGCGGGCGACGGTTTCCGCACGCCAGCGGCCGCTGGCCTTCGGGTCGTGGCAAAGGGCGAGGTGGAAGTGGTTGCCCACCACCGCGAAGCCGTCCAGCGCCACGGCGAACAGCTAGGCCAGGCCCAGAGTCCGTTCCGAAACCCAGTGCCGACACGCCTTCTTCGTTCGCCGTCGTATTGCCCGCTCCCGCCCCGACAACAGGCCGCGTGTCGGAATCGCGATGCGTGGCGAAACGTCGTCCTGTCGGCGTGGGAGGGTACGTCGTGTGGCGAGCACTCGCTGCCGGGCTGGCCGACGGGCGGAAAGGAGAGCGTGGGAGACTGCCTACGGCGTGTAGGACGGAAAAAGTGTGTCTGGCGGGCTGCCAAGACGCTTAGGGTACATCGTGCCCCACAGGCACCAGTTGGATCGACATCACCTCGCCATCGGCAATGGCCATTGGAGGAGGCACGACTCGAAACCGGGAGCCCCCCAAATGCTCCACCGTCGCGCCGTGGAGATGGTCGCCCTTGTCCTCACGTAGCGCGGCAAGCGTTCGATCACGCCGCTCGTCGGAACCCAATGCCGAGAACTCTTGTGAAACAACCTGGACTTCCAATCCACTCGAGCGTTCGAGAGTTCGCACGTTGGCGTTGGGAAAGGCACGTCGCAGCGCGGCACCAACCCGTGATTTTGTGTCACCCCCATTGGGCATCGATAGTCTCCCCTCGGGCTTTGTCCGCCTCACCCTATGTGGAGGCTGTACCAAAAGGCTACTCGAACGAGTTCGCCTGCAACGCCGCCATTCACTCTCGCCGGCGCACTCAAGGCTCAAGTGTAACCCCGGAGCACACCGCCCATGGGACGGCGTAGCGGGTCGCGCGGCCGTTGCCGATTGCATGCAGCAAGCCCGCTTCCTGCAACGACTTCATTGCCCGTTGGGCCTTGCGTTCGTCGAAGTCGGTACTGGCCATCAACTCTCTCGTGCTGATCGAGTCCTGCAACGCTGCGATGCGCCAAGCTTCTGCTGCGCTCGCATTCAGTCCCGCCAATGCCTCCGGCCCGGCGAGTTTGCGGGCGAGAGCCTCTGCGCTGCGGTATATGGTTAGGGTCAGATACGGTGCCTGCCAACTGAATCTCGGCGGTGGGAGTTTCGCTTCGGCGGCCTTGACCCTGAGGGACTTGAGGCCGAGTCCGCGCTCTTCCGCCAGTTTCATCTGCGAGAAGATGTAGTGGAGAAGCGGATTGCGGCTCAGCATGGGGGCATCGAAGGCTTGCATCTGTTCGAGCGAGACCGGTTCCACGGGCAATCCCGGGCTCATGACCTTCACGGTGTCCGGCGTCACGACCACTTGGCATTTGGCGCCGGCGATCCCGTAATCTCGATGGATGATGGCGTTGACGATGGCCTCGCGCACCATCTCGAAGAATGGATCGAGCGGATAGGTCCGCACCGCTTGCGTGCGCTCGATGGGGTCTGGGAGCCTGGCGCGAAGCCAGCCCAGAATGTCGATTGGCGCAAACACTTGCGGGCCGTCAAAGTCGCGCAACTCTTCGCTGCCATCGGCAAAATGGATGGTGCTTAGCACTCCAGCGTGAGGAATGGCGGTCCTCGGCTCAGTGCCGAAGAGAAGGTAGCCGAATCCGGATGGTGCGAGTTTTCCCTCGGTCCCGTCGCGCAACACTCCGAGGCGCAGCAGTCGTTGAAGGAAGGCTTGCTCGTCCTCGCCGATGCCGGCGACGTCGCGATACTGGCCGAGCGCGGCTTGGGATAGGTCTCGCACCGAGACTGCATTTAATTCCGACTCTAGCTCGGACAAGCGTTCGGGAGCCGCCGGAGCGTCGTCCTGTGCTGCGGCGGCGCGGGCAGTTGCCTGGTCGAGGAACTGCGCATTCGCTTCCCGAATCTGTCGCTGCATGTCCGCGTCGAATAGCTTGACGGTGACGCCATTGTCCTGAAGGTAGCGGATGCCTTTGCGGTCAACCGTGGGGTCTGGATCCTCGATGCCCATCCATACCTCCTTGATTCGAGCCGCAACGATCCGCTCCGCACAGCTGATCTTCGGCTCGCGCCGCGCTCCGGGAGCGCAAGGCTCCAAGGTCGAGAAAAGCACGGTGTCGTCGAGTGCCGCGTCCCACAACTTCCGTTCGAGCAAGGTGTACTCGGCGTGGTCGCCCTGCCTGAGTTCGCCCCGACAGGCATGTACCGGCGGCTCCCCCGGACGCCAGATCACCGCGCCCACGCGCGGCACCTCCTTGTCGTCATCTCGACGCTCGAACTCCGATCCTCGCATGACGGCAACGGCCAACGCCATGAGTTCGTCTGGGTTGAATGTCATCGATGCGGGCATGGCTAGCACCCCGGCAGAACCCGGTTGCATGATGCCACATTGCCACGGATTTTGTCGGGAAAGGGGGTTATGCCTTCCGAAACGTGTATTTTCCCGACATTTTTGGAGGGGATTTGTCGGGATTTATGCACTTCTCGGTAGGTGGTCGGTGAAACCCGACATTTTGCCCCGCTTTATGTCGGGCAACGTTGGCATGGAACGCAGCCGGGTGTTGGGGAGCCGAGGGTCGTTGACGCCGCCCCGGCCCAGACCGTGCAGAGCCGAGTTGACACGTCGTCGCATGCCGGCAGCCCCGGCCACCAAACGACCAGCGCCTCCAATCTGAGCCGCGCGACACTTGCATCGCCTACCACGACCTTGCTTCTTCACGGGTACCCAACAACGGGTGCTCGCTCTTCTCTTCGGGCAACCGTCACGCAGCTTTTTCGCCAGCGAACTGATCAGGCTCACGGGGTCCGGTTCGGGTGCCGTGCAGCGAGAGATGGCGCGCCTCTCGTCCAGCGGGCTGGTCAGCGTTAAGCCCATCGGCCGCCAGAAGCACTACCAAGCCAACCGCGACAGCCCGATCTACGAAGAACTGTGCGCGCTCGTTCGCAAGACCGTCGGTGTAGTGGAACCCATTCGCCAGGCGCTGTTGCCGCTCGCCGAGCGAGTCGCGCTCGCGTTGGTTTACGGTTCCGTTGCCAAGGGCGCAGACACGTCGGCCAGCGACATCGACCTGTTGGTCGTCGCCGATGACCTCACCCTCGAGGATATCTACGCGACGCTTGCCCCTGTCGAATCGAGCCTGGACCGCCGAATCAGCCCGATGCTCTACACGCGCCAGGAGTATCGAAGCCGGCACGCCTCGGGAAATGCGTTCTTGGCCCGCGTGCTTGCAGGCGAACACCTCGTCGTTGTAGGGAGTGGAGATGGCGCTGCGTGAACTCGACAATCTGGTTCAGATCGGGCGACTGAAACGCGAGCCACTCGCTGTGCGCGATTTCCTGCGCTGGCGGCGTGGGGCCGTAGCGCAGCCGACGAACGAGGGCGTGATGCATGGCGAACCGAGCGCTGACCGTCGCGTGATCGACCTGAACAACCTCGTCGGGGAAGGGGCTCCCAGCAATAGCCTCCCGGCGAGACGGTCACCGGTGTGCGAAATGTCTGCGCAAGTGTGGGACGCAATTCCTGTGGATCGGTAAGCGGGCTCCCACGGCCAGCTACAAGGCTCAGCCTTCCACTGGGACTCTGGACCGTAGCGGCGATGGCTTCAAGAACCAGAGCCCTAACCGCCGCCACCCGCCACGGCGAGCCTTAGTGTGTAGCAGCGGCGGTGAGGTGGTAACCGATCACGTCAATGCAGGGCGTCGGCCCTATCGAGGATATTGCGACAGTCCTGAAGTACCTCGTGCGCAAGATGCTGGGGGAAGTCCGCGTCGATGGCATAGTCAGCTGCCACTCTATGGCGTCGACATTGGTCGAGTATGTAGCCGAGTGACGTGAAGGCTGTGCCGCCATTCAACGGATCGGTCATCGTGTCGACGAGCGTCCGATGCACGCTTGCACCATCCGGCAACGGGACGCTGGACCCTTGCACGAGTAGCCTGCAGCGGTGGAACGCCGCGTAGTAGGCGCGGCTCACAGCATTGCGCCAGTCTTCCTCGGTTGGTCCCTCACCAAGCGGCGAAGCGGCGGCGAGAAGTGCCTCAGGATTGGATGCCATTGACGGTAGCGCCCGTGAATCGTACAAGGAACTTGAGACCAGGATCCTCTATCAGGTCGGGCCGCTGGGCAATCCGATCCGCAAACGCCCAGTTCAGCGCAGACGTCGCCCTTGGAGTGGCGAAAACGGCTCGCTGATAGAAGAAGGAGTCCGGCTCGAGCGGCGTGACCGAGATGGAGCGTTCCGCGATGCGAACCTTGGCTTCCTGAGATACGGACGCCACGATGCCAAGAACGGCGCGAACGTTGTCCTCTTTGAAGAGGCCGTTGTCGATTGCCGCCGCGAGTCGACCTACCATGTCGGACCTAGCGTGCGGTCGCTTCGGAAAGAGCGCATTGTAGCGTGCGACCAATGCCCGCCCGACAAGGAATTTCGCTGATTCAACCGCGGCCGTAATCGCTTGGTCGAGCAGATCGGCGTCGTCGGGATACGTCCGCAGCCCCCCCTGTGCCACTTGTAGTGCTTCTTCGTACAGGTCGAGGTGGTACAGGGAGACCGCGTAATTGCATTGCAGCGTTGCACCTGCGTTGATGTCCAAGGCAATGGAGTGGTGTCGCCGCGTGCTGGTGGCATCGCCGCGCTGCGAGGCAACGCCTCCGAGGAGAGTGTGTGCGCCGGCTGGGTCGACATTCATCAAGGCCCGCGCTTCGCGGGCAATACGCCCAAGTTCGACCTCGTCCAACCTAGGCGAGGCCGCAACCACACCCAGCCTTTCGATGAGCTCGTTGGACTTCGGAGCGTGCGTTGGGGTTCGCGACATCGCAGCCGACCGCTTTCCTATGGAAGCGCAAGTCCAATGAAACTGCGCCAGAAAGTCAAATCCCGAGACATGCCTGTCACCCTCGCTGCTACAGTTCATCCTCGAACGATAGCCCATGGCGGCACCGGCAAACTCTCGCGCCCCTTGGATGGCGAACAAATCTCTTGGCGGGGCTTCCTCCTATCACTACCGCTTGCGGGGGAGTCGAGAGATGACCCCCAAGAGCGCGCGCTTGCCCTCCTGTTCGGCAACCGTCGCGCAGCTTCTTTGCCAGCGAACTGATCAGGCTCACAGGATCGGGTTGGGTGCCATGCAGCGCGACGCTATACGAAATCCAGAGTCAGATCGGTACCGAACTCGATGCCCGCAACTCGGCAGGCCGAGCTGGCGTAGTTTCGCGTGCAAGCCTTTGACCACAGGCGGGCGGCAAAACCCGACATTTTGCCCCGTTTTGTGTCGGGCAACGTTGACATAAAACGTGGCTGGGAGTTGGGGTGACAAAGGCGTGGCGCGCATGCTTGCACGGCGCGCCCCGCGCCACCTTACGGCGCGTCACCCCGCCGTGGTCTGGGGCGACAGGCGAGTGCCGTCGGAGAAGCGGCTGAGGCGAAACTCGTGGAGGCTCGGGCCCGTGTCATTGCCGGTGATGAGGCCCGCGATCGCCTTGCCGGCGCCCGGGCCGATGCCGAAGCCGTGGCCGCTGAAGCCGGTCGCGACATGGAAGCCGCGCAGGCCGTCCACCTCGTCGATCACGGGCACGACGTCGGGTGTCGTTTCGATCATGCCGGCCCAGCTCTCCACCAGAGGGATCCCGGCAAGTTCGGGGAAGGTGGCATCGAGATGCTTGCGGATGTGCTGCAGGGCCTTGGGATTGGGGGCGGGATTCAGAACCCGGCGCTGCTCAAACGGCGATGCCTCGTCGAGCGACCAGCTCTTGGGCGTTGCCAGTTCGTCGAAGAATGGGCGGCCGAATGACAGGCGCATGCTGCGCGCGTCCGCCAGTAGGGCGCGGCCGAATTGCGCGCCGAAGCGCAGGGTGGACGGCGTGATTGGATGGTCGATGAAGGACGCCGCGGCAACGGTGTAGCCCCCGTCTTCGCGCCGGCGCAATGCCAGACGACGGTCGCTCATGGCGCCCTCGAACACCCGAGGCGCGGGTGCCGTGCGCGCCACAGTGCCGCGAACCCGCAACTGCGGCAGGCGGATGCCGAGGGAGCGGCAGAACATCGAGGTCCATGCGCCGGCCGCGCACAGCACGGTCGAGGTTTGGATTTGCCCGCGTTCGGTGACCACCGCCGACACTTGCCCCTGCGTGGTCTCGATGCCACGCAAGGCGCACCCCGTCAGGATCGACCCGCCTTCGCGTTGCACGGCACGCGCAAGGGCCGCGGTCGCCTTGTGTGGTTCCGCCCGGCCATCGGTGGGCGTGTAGAGCGCGCCGAGCCAAGGTCCTGAAGCGCCGGGCACGAGTTGCCGCAGCTCCTTGGGCGCAATGACTCTCGTGCCCGTCTCGAACTCCTCGGCCAGCTTCGCCCAGACGGCGTAGCGGGCAAGCTGGGCATCGCTGTGGGCAAGATAGAGGATGCCGTGTTGCCGGTAGCCGACATCCTCGCCGAGCTCCTGGGCGAGTTGCCGCCAAATGGCGAGCGACTCCACGATCATGGGCATTTCGCGTGCGTCCCTGCCCTGCTGGCGCACCCAGCCCCAGTTGCGCCCAGACTGCTCGCCGGCGATGTGTCCCTTCTCGCACACGGCGACGGACACGCCTTGCTTCGCCAGGAACCACGCGGTGGAGACGCCGATGATGCCGCCGCCGATCACCACCACGTCCGCCTTCGACGGGACCGCAGTCGCAACGCTCAGGCTTTGCGTCCAGGTGTGGGAAACAAGGTCCTTGGGCACGGAGTCCCGCATCAACCGGGACCGGTCATCGCCGGAGGCCAGCAGTTGCGAAGCAACTGCCAACGCGCTCGTAGAGCGCGCAAGCGCACCGGCACATCAGGGCGTGTTGCGGCGACGGTGCCCATTGCGACGTTTCGTTCAGCGATTCGGGTCGGTGGTCACCAGCCGACCCCAACCGGAGTGCCGGCGATCCAGACGTGGCCCCACCAAAGGGCGACAAATGCGACTGCCGCCAATGCCGGCGCCAGCCAGCCGATTTCCCTTGCCTTGAGAGACTGGCGCCCCGACAGGATGGCGACGAACGGGAGCAGCGATGTGGCGCTCTGGAACGCAGTCCAGTTCTCATCGCGCGCATCCTTCCTGCGCCGGTCGATCAGCACCATTCCCCATCCGGCAACGAGGGCCAAGGAGCCGAAGAACAGGAGCGAAGGCAGGTCGCCGTTGGCGGCGAGGTGGCTCAAGGACCAAAGCAGGATGCCGCACTGCACCGGATGGCGGGTGATGCGCACGACGCCATGCACCGGCACCTCCTTGGCGTCGTCGAGCACGACGCCGACCATGGTGGGGTTAGCCCCCAGCAAGCCGCCAATCACCAGCCACAGCGCAACCGGCATCAGCACGAGCGGCACCCAGCGCAGGAGTTCGTAGGTGGGCCACAAGACGCTGGTGGGCGTTGCCGCGACGTAGGCGCGGATCAACAGCACGAGCACGACGATGGACACAACGGAATACAGGCCCAGATAGCCCTTCTCTCCGACTGTGCCCACCAGTCGCGGGCGCAAGCCGGAACTGGCGACGCCCAAGTGCTGCGTCACGAAAACGATCGCCCAAAGTGCCAACCATGCAAGCTCATTCATGGCCCACTCCTAGAGTCTCTCAGTCGATGATCGCCTGCCGCACTGCGTTTTCGAAGTCGTACTGCGCGGGGCCGTAGGGCTGCTGCAGCATGATGACGCCTGTGAGTTCCTCCACCGGGTCGGTCCAGGAGCGGGTGCCGAAGGCGCCGCCCCAGCCGAATGCGCCGGCGCTGCGGCGGCTGTTTGCGGCGATGGGGTCGAGAATTACGGAGACGGTGTAGCCATAGCCCTGACCCTTGGCCTCTTGCGAGAAGCCGCGGTAGAGATCGCCAAGATGGTTGCTTCCCATCATCTCCACCGAACGCGGGCTGAGCAGGCGCTGGCCGAATAGTTCACCGCCGCCCGCCAGCATTTGCTCGAAATGCAGATAGTCCTTTGCTGTGCTTGAAAGCCCGTAGGAACCGGAGAAGTAGGTGGTTGGGCCCATCCATCGCGACAGGTCGCGGCCTTTGATGACGACGCGGCGCGACTCTTTCGACTCTGGCAGGTTGTAGTGCGTATCCGTCATCTCCAAGGGATCGAAGATGCGTGTCTGCAGGAACTCGTCGAAGGGTGTTTCGGAGACGATTTCGATGATGCGCGCCACCACGTCGAGACCGGTGCCACCGCTGTAGGCCCAGCGTGAACCGGGTTGGAAGTCGAGGACCGTGTTGCCGAGGGTCGGGATGTACTCGGCCAGCGTTGTGCGTTCGGCATTCGGCGACACCGCGGACCCTAAGCCCCCGCTCGCGAGGCCGGACGTGTGCGTCAAGAGGTGCTCGATGGTGATCGGCGTCTCGGCGGGATCCAGCCGGTGCGCGGGCAGATTCTCCCGATCGACGCGATAGGGGCTCACGTCCTCGTCAGCCGGTTCCGCCAGCACGGCGACCTGCATGTCCTCGAACTCCGGGATGTACTTCGACACCGGATCGGTTGGGCGCATCAAGCCTTCCTCGATCATCATCATCGCGGCGACGCCGAGCACCGGCTTCGTGGATGACATCATGATGAAGATGGCGTCGTCGGCCATTGGGGTTCCGGCCTCGACATCCATCAGCCCATGCGCCTGGAAGTGCACCAACTTGCCGCGACGAGCGACGACGGTCACCGCGCCCTGAATGTCCCCGGCATCGATGTGGCGCTGCATGGCGGTGTCGATCCGCTGCAGGCGCTCGGTGGACATGCCGACCGACTCCGCCTCGGCGACGGGGATCTCGCCGCTCCAGACCGCTGCCGCCGCCAAGGCGCAACATGCCGCTAGCGCGCCCTTGCGGGCGCGTCGGCAGTTCGCTGCGCGAAATGCTGGCCTCCGGGTTCGCTTGCGCTCACCCCTTCGGCTAGGAGCCAGCGCCGCTTTTACGGCGCGGCCTCCTAGCGCCGCTATCAAACGCATGGCTTTCCTCCTGTTGATGGGCGACAGGATTCCGCCGCCGGCATTCCTTGTCAACGATTGAGCCCGCCCGGTAGCGGCCATGCGGGCGATTCGTTCCGTGCCTACCCTACTCGGCGTGTGCCGGTGACTGCCAGCTCTTCGAGTTCTCGGTATGCCTCGTCGCCGAGGCCAAGTTCTTCGGCAAACACCTCGCGGCTGTGCTGGCCGAACAACGGCGAGTCGCGCACATCGCCCCTTGGGGTGTTGGCCAGCACCCACGGCATCAGCGGCATGAGGTGGGTGCCGGACTCGGGGTGGGGCACTGGCGTGAGGAAGCCACGGTGCTGCCACTGCGGGTTTGAGCCCGCATAGATGGGTTTGAAGGGTTCGACGCGGGCGGCGTGGACGCCGGCCTTGCCGAGCGCGTCAGCGGTGACAGCCGCGTCTCGTTCCGCAAGCCATGCCGTGACGATCTCGTCGAGCGCCGACTCGTTCGCCTTGCGCGCTTCCACGCTCGCGAACTTCGGCTCTTGCGCAAGTTCCGGGCGGTTCATGGCCTTGGCGAGGGCAGCGAACTCGGCATCGCTCTCGGTTGCCAGTGCCAGCCATTCGTCATTCGCCGTGCGGTAGATGCCGTGTGGCGCGAAGCGGGGGTGGCGATTGCCTTGGGGCGCGCGAATATCGCCGCCCACGTCAAACTCCAGAATTGCGTCGCCCACCTGCACGGCCACCGCCTCGATCATCGCCGCGTCGATGCGCTGGCCCTCGCCGGTGCGCTGGCGGTGGTGGATGGAAGCGACGATGGCAGCAGCGAGGTAGTAGCCGCTGATGGGGTCGGGGATGAGGCCCCCGGTGTTCATCGGTTCGTCGCCTTCGTACCCGTGGATGGACGCGAGCCCCGCCATCGGCTCGGTGGTGGCGCCGTTGGCCGGGTACTCGGCCAGTGGACCTTGACGGCCATAGCCCGACACCGAAGCGAAGATCATGTCGGGGCGTCGCTCGTGCAGCGTCTGAAGCGTCACGCCCCAGTTCGTCATCACGTGGGGACTGAAGTTGTCCACCAGCACGTCGAACCCCGGGATCAAGTCCCAGAAAATCTCCTTGCCGCGTGGATGCGTCACGTCCAGCGTGATGGCGCGCTTGTTGAGATTGACGCTGTTGTACATGCCGTTGGTGTTGATGCCGGACTGCTCGAGGTCTGGGCGCCGCACCGCTGGCGGCACCGGAGAACCGGCACCACGCCACACGTCCGGGCGACGAACGGTCTCGATCTGCACCACGTCCGCGCCCAGGAGCGCGAGGATTTCCGTGCAGAAGGTGCCGGCCCAAGCCTGGGTGAAGCAGAGCACGCGTACACCGGCGAGAGGTTGCTTGGGGGGCGTTGGCAGGGCTCCCGATGGTTCGCTTGTGCCTGCAACCGCCGGCCCGCTCGCACCAAGCGAGGGTGCCGGCTTGCTGGCGTCCCACGGTGTTGCGGAGAGCTTGGCCGGCGCCCCGGCGGTGCGCGCCGGCTCGCCGTCCACGGCGGTCTCGACGATGAAGCCGCGGGCGTTAAGTTGCTCGCTGTCGCGCAGTTCCCGGGCATCCTGCACGACGCCGGAGATGCAGCGGTGGCGGGCGAGGCCGTGGAACAGGTCCCATTTGCCGCGCACCGCCGACGCTTCGGCGAGGCCATTGCGCACTGGGCGGGTGTCCTGCTGGTGCCGACCCCATGCATTGACGTAGCGCTCGTCCACGGCGAGGTCGCCGAGGCCCAGGAACTTGAGGGCCGGCGTCCAGCGCTGCCAATCCCCGTAGCCATAGTTAATGAGGCCGTCCTTGGCCTTCCACAGCGGTCCAGAGCGACCCTTGTGGCGTGGCCCGTTCGGCCCGAACGCGACGCTCTCGCCGCCGATGAAGATGCCCATCACCGCCCAGGGCGCGCAGGTGAGGGCGAGAGCCTCCGTCTCGGCGACGTCCACGCGCTCTGCGCCGCCGCGCACGAGGGCAGCGGTGGCGCCGACGAAGCCGGCGACGCCAGCGATGTAGCCCGTCTGGCGCACCGGGAGCTGCAATGGGGGCTCGTCAATGCGGCCGTTGATGGTGGCCCAGCCGACCCGGGCGCAGGCGGTGAGGTGATTGCCGGGCACGTGGGAGAGCGGCCCTTCCAAGCCGTGGGCGGTGATGGAAAGGTGCACGCCGTGGTGGTCCGCGAGGCATTCGGGTAAGTCCACCGAAGTGGTGACCACGACATCGGCGCCGGCGCAGAGGGCGGCAATGTCGCCATCGTCACCAACCAACACCGAACGCTTGCCAGCATTGGTATAGGCATGCAGTAGCGAACGCTCCGGGTTGGACTCACCGTTCAGGAACGGCGGTTCGCGGCGCAATGGATGCCCGCCCTCTGGCTCGCCGAGAACCACGTCCGCCCCGAAGCCGGCAAAGAGCCGCGCGGCCCAGGCGCCGGACAGCCGGTCGGACAGATCCACCACACGAATCCCGGCTAGCGCTCCCACCGTTGCCTGAACCCCCCGACAAAGGGCGCCGATTGTAAAGGCTCACCGGCGACGCCTAATGCGCCATGCCTCCTCTGGCAGGGGATTCGGATGAAGGGCGTTCGGCCCGTCAGAGAAGCCCCTTGGGGATGCGGCTACTGGCGAGCTTCGGTTGCGACCGGCACGACGTACGGCCCCTCGGGGATCACCGCCACCGCCTTGTCGCCGCTCACGGCGACGCTTTGGGCAACCGCGGTTGCAACGCAGTCGATGTGCTCTACCCCGGTCAGCGCGCGGTCGGCGGCGTCGAGGTTGGAATGGAGCAGCACCCGGGCGCGGCGCTGGGACTTCACCTGCATCTCGCTCTGCCATTCGTCGATGTCGGCGAGGGACTTGGCCATGATGGCGGCGAGGAAGTCCTCCGCGCCGGCCTCGAGCAACCGGGCTTGGGACGCTCGGAAGGCACTCGAACCCAAGCCTTCGCCGCAGTCGGAGGCGACGATCAAGGTGGCGTCGGCATCGACGATCGCCAACGGCGTCACCATGCCCTTGACGGTCTGGTAGTAGGTCTGGTCGAGCGGATAGCCCGCCGATGTCGTGACCACCGTGCGAAACCGGCGCGGCAACTCCACCGTGCAGTAGCCGTGCACGAACTCCACCGCGGCCTGGTGGCTCTCCTGAATCGCGCCGAAATTCACCATCGCGAGCCGCCGCTCGTCGTCGATTACGGTGTTGAGCGCATACACCTCGCCCACCATGCGCACGATTTCGACCTGCTCCTCGTGCAGCGGATTGCCGTCGAGGTTGCAGGACGTTGCCGCCGGGTCTTCCATGAAGCGTGCACTGTGAAAGGTGCGGATGGTGCGCTCGCCGGCGATGCCGGGAGCGATCACCTTGCGTCCGCCGGAGTAGCCTGCCATGAAGTGCGGCTCCACGAGCCCGGTGGCGATGCGCAAGTCGGCAGCGAGGAATCGTCGGTCGAGTTCAACGGGCGTGTGGCGAGTTGGCGTGAGCCCGATATCGACGTGCGCCTCGGCGTCCCGTGCGAAGTGGTTCTCCACCCGCGCGTGAGCGAACACCCACGGATCGCCGATGACCGCCTCAAGCTCCTCGCCCTCGTTCGGCCGGTGCAGACCGGTGGCCACCAGCACGACGATGTCTTGTTTCGCAAGCCCGGCCTCACGGAGCGTTTCGATGATGGGGCGCAGGAAAAGGTGGTTCGGCACAGGCCGGGTCACGTCGCAAACGAGGATGCAGGCGGAGCGACGCCCCTGGGCAAGCTCGGCAAGGGGAGCCGCATCAATGGGCGAACGCAGCGCACGGCGCACGGCGGCATCGGCATCCGCCACCAGCGGCATGGCGGGCTTCTGCACCACCGTTACGTCAAGGTCGCCCGGCAGCTCCAAGTCGAGCCCAGTGCGCCCAAAAAGCAGTTCAATCCGCATTGGCGCAGATTATCCATGAATCCTCGCCGTGACGACGGTGGACAATGGGGGCCGGGAGGCTAGGACGCAAGCCGATGACATCCACAGACGCGCCGCGCCGAGGCGCCGTGAAGTACGTGCTGCTACACCACACCGCCTGCACCGGCGGCGGCTTCCACTATTGCGTTTCCGAGCAGGGTGTCGTGGCGCCCATGCTCGCCGAGAGTCTGCGTGGGCAGCACCCGAGCAGCATCGCGGTGGCAGTGGCGGGCGACTTCGACAATGCCGTGCCGTCCGAGGCGCAGCTCGCGGCGCTCAAAGACCTGCTGCTGCGGCTCAAGCGGCGCTATCCGGCGGTGGAACTCGGCGCCCACCGGCAGGTGCGGCGGGCCAAGAAGACCACCTGCCCAGGGCGCCGCTTTCCCATGAAGGAACTGGCGGCCTGGTGGCGCGACGAGATGCCGCGCATGCGCGATGCGGCGTTTGCACGGGAGTTTGAGGAGCAGTACTCGAAGATCTAGCAGGTGAGTCGGGCTTGCGATGGGCCTTTGGAAGGAAGCCATCCTGCCTTCCCTGGCGCCGACAGGCGCCTTCCCTTTCCAGGTCGCGGCCAGCGGGCCAGGGGGCGCGCAGGCAAGGCAGAATGCCTTCCCTCCAAAGCCCGCCCTGTTAACGCGCCAGCAGGCAAGTCGGACTTGTGATGGGCCTTGGAGGGAAGGCATTCTGCCTTCCCTGGCGCCGACAGGCGCCTTCCTTTCCAGGTCGTGGCCAGCGCGCCGGAGGGCGCGCAGGGAAGGCAGAATGCCTTCCCTCCAAGGCCCGCCCTGTTCACGCGCCAGCAGGCAAGTCGGACTTGTGACGGGCCTTTGGAGGGAAGGCATCCTGCCTTCCCTGGCGCCGACAGGCGCCTTCCTTTCCGAGTCGCGGCCAGCGCGCCGGAGAGCGCGCAGGGAAGGCAGAATGCCTTCCCTCCAAGGGCACGGCCAATGCCAAAGTCCGACCGGCTGCTAGCGCCTTAGGATGGCCACCTGAGAAGGGCGACGCATGCGTCGCCCCTACGGCCCGAGGCTTGACTGACACCTTTCTGTAGGGGCGACGCATGCGTCGCCCTGTCCGGCTAGCGCGAGTGAGGGTTCAATGCACGCGGGTAGGCCCTTGGCGCAGTCCGGCTCCTTCACACACCTCATCCGACTCCTTCACACACCTCAATAGTGCGGCGGACGCTCGTCCTTCGGCAGGGGCGTTGCGTCGTCGCCCGCATCGCCCTGCTGCAACTGCTCCACCACGACCTTGAGCGACGCTTCCAGACGGTCGATGCGTTGCTGTTGTCGCACCAGCGCGTCGCCAAGCTCGCGGATGGTCTCTTCCTGAAACGAAAAGCGCGACTCCAGATCGATCAGGCGCTGCTCGTTGCTGTCGTCCATGGGCAAATCATCCGCGCCAATGGCGTGGGTCCACGTCCGTGAGCCCGAACATCTGCCAGCGGTTGTCGCTGCCGTTGTCGTCCACGCTGAGGCCGCTGCCCGGGTGCGACTCCAAGGCGTGGCGGATGCCCCAGCGGGAGATGCCCTGCACGCCCTGCATGGATGCCATCTCCTCGAACGAATAGAAGCCGGCCGCCGCGGTCTCGTCGCCGTCGCTCGCCGGTTCGCCGCTCACATAGTCGAGCCGGCAGACGACGTAGATGTTCGTGCTCGGGCCCGCGATCATGTGCCGGAACCCCACCACGTCGCGAAAGCGCGCCTCGACCGCCGCCTCCTCGCGCACTTCCCGCTCGACCGCGGTGGTGAGGAGTTCGTCGTGTTCCGCGTAGCCGCCGGGGAGTTGCCATGTTCCGGCGTAGGGCGGTTGCCCCCGCTGGATGAGCAGTGCGCGGGGCACCCCACCGTCCTCGCGCAGGACGACGCCGGCGCAGCCGATGG
This sequence comes from Pseudomonadales bacterium, assembly GCA_965116935.1. Taxonomy (GTDB): domain Bacteria; phylum Pseudomonadota; class Gammaproteobacteria; order Pseudomonadales; family Azotimanducaceae; genus VXYL01. The sequence continues at coordinate 977,775 of OZ220737.1, forward strand.
AGAAGTCGCCGAAGAAAACAAAGCCGCAGTCGCTGTCCGGACAGGCTTGGCGGTCGCGTCCGCCGTCATGGCGAACCACCAGCTCGGTTGCGCAGCGGGGGCAATAGGAGATGCGCGGCATGGGCGCCTCGGGTTCCGGCCGAAGGCGGGAAGTGTACGCTTGTGGCGGATGTTCCATGAGGCTGACCAACGATGCGCCTGCATGTGATCGACGGCACCTACGAGCTCTTCCGCGCCCACTACTCCCGGCGACCGACTCGAATCGCGCCGGACGGCATGGACGTCAAGGGCACTCTGGGGGTCGTCTCCTCCCTGATCGGGTTGCTGGCCGATCCGGAAGAGGCAGTTACCCACATCGCGGTTGCGTTCGACAATCCCATCGAGTCGTTCCGCAATGATCTGTTCGATGGCTACAAGACAGGCGCCGGCATGGATCCGGCCCTGGTCGCACAAATGGACTTGGTGGAGGAGGCGACCGCCGCCCTCGGCATCGTGGTGTGGTCGATGGACACCCACGAGGCGGACGACGCCCTCGGCACCGCGGCCCGGCGCTGGGGCGACGGCGTGGACCAAGTTCGCATCATGACGCCGGACAAGGACCTGGGGCAGGTTGTCGTCGGCAATCGCATCGTTCAGGTGGACCGGATGCGCCGCAAGGTGATCGACGAAGATGGCGTGCGGCAGAAGAACGGCGTCGATCCCGAGTGCATCCCGGATTGGCTGGCGCTCGTGGGCGACAGCGCCGACGGCATTCCGGGCGTCCCAGGCTTCGGCGCCAAGACCTCGGCCACCTTGCTGAACCGTTTCCGCACGATAGACGCGATCCCCCGCTCAGCATTCGACTGGCCGGCGGCCGTACGCGGCGCGCCCCGTCTTGCCAAGGCTCTGAACGAACACCGCGAGGCGGCAGCGCTGTATCGCCACCTGGCAACGCTCGACTGCGACGTGCCGCTCGCGGAACATCTTGTGGACCTCGAATGGCAAGGCGCCGACCGCGAAGCGTTTGACCGCTTGGCCGAACGACTCGGCGGCATCGCCATGCAGCCGCAGCGGTGGCGGTGAGCCTTCAGAAACGACGCGGCAGCGCGCCCTGATCGCGCGTTGGCGGTTCGCTTGCGCAAAGCGGCGAGCGCTTGAACAAGACGGGCCTTCGGAGGGAAGGCATCCTGCCTTCCCTCCGAAGGCCCGTCCAAGTCCGACAGCCTCCCATGGTGTAAATCGCGCAACCCAATGATCGTATGGCGCTTTCTTCGTAGGGAACGGGCTTGTCCCGTCCCGTTCCGAGTTCGTCCAAGCGTCCAGCACGGGACGGGACGAGCCCGTCCCCTCGTATGGAACGAATCGCATAACCCATTGATACTTGGAGAATTCAACTCGAAGCGAGGGCCCTGGGGGCGAGGGCGTCCCGCCCTCGCACGCGCCGACAGGCGCGCGGCTCAAGGTGGACGCAACAGGCACGCACGGGCCGCGCCTGTCGGCGCGTGGGAGGGCAGGATGCCCTCCCCCCCAAGTACTCGCCCCAAGGTCGCCCTCGCGGTGCGTGACCGGCGTCAGTTCCTTCCGCGTCAGCGACTCGGCGTCCCCGGCGGGGTGGGAACTATGAAGAAAAGGCGCATTGGCCGGGAGCCTGCGCGGCCCTCAGCGCGGCCTGGGCGGCGGCAAGTCGGGCCGCGGGCACGCGGCCCGGGGAGCAGCTCACGTAATCCAGGCCCGCCCGGTGGCAGAAGTCGATGGACGCAGCGTCACCGCCGTGCTCGCCGCAGATGCCGAGCTTGAGGTCCGGGCGCTCGCCGGTGCCGAGGCGCACGGCTTCGGTGACTAGCCTGCCGACGCCGGCCTCGTCCAAGCTCGCAAAGGGATTGCCGGCGTAGATTTCCTTCTCCACATAGGCGTCGAAGAACTGCCCCATGTCGTCGCGGGAGAGACCGAGGGTCATCTGCGTCAGGTCGTTGGTGCCGAAGCTGAAAAACTCCGCCACCCGGGCGATTTCGTCGGCGGTGATGGCAGCGCGAGGCACCTCGATCATCGTGCCGACGGAGTAGTCGATCGTCCGGCCCGCATCCGTCATCACCTCTTCGGCGATGCGTCGCACGATCGCCGTCTGGTCTGCCAGTTCCTCGGCGAACCCCACCAGCGGCACCATGATCTCCGGTGCAACGACGACCGCATCGGCGCCCGACGACGCGGCGATGGCGGCCTCGAAAATGGCGCGTGCCTGCATCTCCGGGATCTCGGGATAGAGGATGCCCAAGCGGCAGCCCCGGCAGCCGAGCATCGGATTCTCCTCGGTGAGGGCGCGGGTGCGCTCGGCGATGTAGTCGATGGACAGACCCAGCTTCTCCGCCAGGGCGTGACGGACGCGCTCGTCCGCCGGCAGGAACTCGTGCAGCGGCGGGTCCAGCAGGCGTATGGTCACCGGCCGCCCGGCCATGGTGCGGAACAGCGCCGTGAAGTCCTGTCGCTGGAACGGCAGCAGGCCGGCGAGGGCCGCGCGCCGCTGCGTCTCGTCCGCCGCGAGGATCATCTGCCGCATGGTGTCGATGCGCTCGCCGCCGAAGAACATGTGCTCGGTGCGGCACAGGCCAATCCCTTCAGCGCCGTATTCGATGGCCTGGCGCGCCATCTGCGGCGTGTCGGCGTTGGTGCGCACGCGCAATCGACGGCACTCGTCGGCCCAGTACATCACCGTGCGGTAGCGGGCAAACGCGGCACTGCCAGCCGCCTCGCGACGACCGGACAGCACGCGCCGCACTTCCGAGTCGGTGCTGGCGATGGCGCCGGCGTAGATGGCGCCGGTGGAACCATCCACCGAGATCACGTCGCCTTCCTCCACCACCACATCGCCCACTGCGAGTGCGCGCTCCGCGTAGTCGATGCGGATGGAAGCGGCGCCGCATACGCAGACCTTGCCGAGCTGTCGCGCCACCAGCGCCGCGTGGGACGACACGCCGCCTCGGGTGGTGACGATCCCGTCGGCGTGGAGCATTCCCCGAAGATCCTCGGGGCTGGTTTCAACGCGACATAAAATGACGCGGTTTCCCGCCCGTGCCTGTCTTTGCGCCTCGTCCGAAGTGAACACGACATGCCCGCTCGCGGCGCCTGGGCCGGCCGGCAGCCCGGCGGCAATCTGCGTCGCATTGCCGAGGGCGTCGGGATCGAACACCGGCACCAGCAGCGCGTCCATGGCGTCTGCGGGGATCTTCAGCAAGGCCGTGGCGCGGTCGATGAGCCCTTCGTCGTGCATCTCGACGCCAATGCGAACCGCAGCCGGGCCGGTGCGCTTGCCGTTGCGGGTTTGCAGGACGTACAGGCGGCCAGACTCGACGGTGAACTCGAAGTCCTGCATGTCGTGGAAGCGCTGCTCCAGCGTCTGTCGCACTTCGTCGAGTTCGCGGTGAATCGCCGGCACTTCACTCGCCATTTCCGCGATCGGCCGCGGCGTGCGCGCGCCGGACACCACGTCCTCTCCCTGGGCGCGCACGAGGTATTCGCCATACAGGGTCTTTTCGCCGGTGGCCGGGTCCCGCGTGAATGCAACGCCGGTCGCGCTCGCGTCGTCGAGATTGCCGAACACCATCGCCTGCACCGTCACTGCCGTGCCCCAATCCCGGGGAATGCGGTAACGCTGGCGATAGAGCACGGCGCGCTCGTTCATCCAAGATCGGAACACGGCCCGGATCGCGCCCCATAGCTGCGTCCGAGCGTCCTGCGGGAACGCCTCGCCGGTGCGCGTCTCGATCAGTTGGCGAAACTGCGCCGCGACACCCATCAGCACTTCGGCATCGAGCTCGCCGTCGCTTTGCCTGTTGGCCTTTCGCCTCGCCGCCGCCAGCGCCTCCTCGAACGGATCCTGCAAGTGCGCCGAGGGAGCCCCGACGCCCAGCACGACGCCGCCGTACATTTGCAGGAAGCGCCGGTAGCAGTCCCATGCAAAACGGGCATCTCCCGTGCGCTCGGCCAGGGCCTCCACGGTGGTGTCGTTGAGCCCCAGATTGAGGATAGTGTCCATCATGCCGGGCATGGACTCCCGCGCTCCGGAGCGCACTGAAAGGAGCAAGGGGTTGTCGGCGTCACCGAAGCCCCGGCCTTGCTGCTCCTCCACCTCGGCAAGCGCGGCCTCGACCTCTTCGAGGAGCCCGCCGGGCAGTTCCCCGTCGTGCGTGTGGTAGTGGTTGCACGCCTCTGCCGTGATCGTGAATCCCGGCGGCACCGGCAAGCCGATGCGCGACATCTCCGCGAGGTTCGCACCCTTGCCGCCGAGCACATCCCGCATGCCCGCATGGCCATCGGTGCGCCGGCCAAAGGCGTACACAAGCTGGGTTTTCTGGGTGACTTCGTTCATCGAGCCAGCATACAGGCGCATCCAGCCGCCGGTATGCCGCTACGGCAACGTGGTCACCCCAGGGACGCCTGCGAACGCTCGATCGAACGTGATGATGCGCCCCACACCACGCGAGAACATGACCGCAATATGGAGGCAATCTCGCGCCGAAAGCCCTGGATGCGCGAGCGCGTGGTCCTTGGCGGCCACGACGTCGTCGCGTGTCACCTCGAACACTCGCGTGGTTAGGTCGTCAAGCAGGGCGAAAGCACGGTCAGTTGCATCCCGGCGATCGACGGCAACATACCGATGCAGGACCTCCTGATACACCTCCGCACTCGTGACGTACTCCTCTTCCGGGCTGCCCTGGACGAACGCAACGATGCGCTCCCGATTCACATGCGGCGCGCCAATCAGATACATCGGCACGTTGGAGTCAACGAAGATCACGCCCGCGCTCGATGTCCGCCAGCATGACGTCGATGTCGGCCGTCGGGTAGTTGTAGGTCAGCGCCTGCTCAACGGCATTCAGGCGCCTTATCGCCTTCTCCGACAGGCGCGGGTTCCCTTCAACGCCCTGCGTCATCGTCCCTGACAGCCCTGCCTCTCGTTCCAGTTCCTCGGATCGACGCTTGAGGAGCTCCTGCAACTCCGTGGTCATCTTCCGATTCGTCGCACTGCACGCCGTCTTGAAGCGCGTGTGCAGGCTTTCCGGAAGATTGAGGCTGAGCCTCTTGACGGGCTCGGCTTGCACTGCCTGTCCGCCGCCTTCTTCGCCATATGGCCTACGCAAAGCCCTACCTCCGCATCGCAGCTACGCAGACATCGCCAACCGACACTAAGAGTAGCGTAGCCGGTGGGTGCCGATGTGCGCAAACCGCCGTTCAAGAACGCCGACGCGGCTTTCAACGACGGTTGCGGAGGGCGCCGCGACGAACAGCTTTAAGACGAGCGCCTCGGACGAAATCGTACAGAGGACGACAATCGAGCATCAGCGCCGTGAACTCGCCAGCGTCCATTGCCCCGCGGTGGCAACAGCCCTCAACGACGGACCTCCCGCGCAGCAAAAAGCGAGAATAGGCGGCGCGCTTCTTGCGCTTCTTGCCCCTCTTCCGGCTCAGAATCACCGAGCAGTTGGCACCATCTGGCTGACACCAAACTCGGTATTCGCTGCCGCGGTGGCGTACGTTGATCGCCAAGGACGTGCCTTTGCGAAACTCGTCAAATGCGCCGACACGCGTAAACGCCTCAATGTCAGTTGACACGCTGATCGCGGGAGGGAGCGCACGCAGGATCGCAAGGGCTTCCTTCCGCTTGAGCTTCAGCTCGGCGTTGTAAGGCCCTTGCGCCTCCACAAGCTGCCCTCTCAGACAATCAACTTCAAGCAGGCCCCGTTCGGTGCCATCGCAGACTAGCGCGAAAAAACGTGCCTTGCCCTTCCTCAGTGCCTCGAAGTACCAGGGATAGGCACGCGGATGTGCTACGCAGTAGCCATGCTTCTTGCCGAAACTCACCAACTGGTCGCTAGTCAATTCAACTAGCTTCCCGCCCGCCCCAATCGGCAGCTCCTCGCAGGCGGCCTGACGCTTGAGTTCTTCCCGTCGATGGCCAACCTTGTTTTGGAGCCCGCGAAAGCGGGTCGCTGACTGCGCAAGGTCGCTGAAGGTGCGCGCTTTCTGCACAAAGCGAATGAGCTTCTTGGCCGCCGTCCTGATGTTGGCGTCTGGGTGCTCTTTGGCGTGCCGAACTGCGAGCGTGAGTCGCCGGACGGTACGCTCCGCGACTTCCTTTACCTCTACCTTTGGCGTGACGCCCGGCCCGTTGCGGTTCTCCTGTTCACCGAAGTACCTCGCAAGCAGCTTCTGCAGGGCCTCTGGCGCCGCACTCTTCACTGGAAACGGGAAGGACGCTGAGGACCTGAGCGCCTCCTCGAAGTTCCTCTGGGCGTCGGGCAGTGCTCTCTTCATTTCGATTCCTTTGGCCTGAGTTCTGAGGGGCACAAAGCGTAGCAGATTTAATCTTGATGTCAACCATCAACTTTTGTGTTTTTACGCCGAATGGTCGATCAGGATGCCACGACGCGACTGGACGAAGGGTTGCTCCGGGGCGTAGCACAGTGCTTTGATCCCGCGTCTCGTAACTTGATTCGGGGGCGGTCGGTGGCAAGAGCTGTAATCGGTTTCCTGGCGGGCGCAGTGATTGGGGTGGTCGCTGGCGCGGGCGCGATGCTGCTGGCGTTCCCTTTCCTGTTTCCACCGGATCCGGTGAACGAGACGGTGGCGGACATGGCCGGATTCGAGGTGGTGCCCTTGGTCGATGCTCGCTTTCGCGAGGGCGTGTCGGGACAGGACGCGGCACATTGGGGTCGCGGCGGCGTGCGCGCCTACCGCGCCCAAGACGGCAACGTGCTGGTCGAGCTGCAGCCGGACTTCGAGGTGGGGCCGGGGCCGAACTTCTGGCTGTATCTCAACAGCGTCGGCGGCATTGACGACGAGCGCGACTTTGCAGCCGACGACGGGCGGCGACGGGTTGCGAAGCTCAAGAGCTTTGTCGGATCGCAGGTCTACTCGGTTGGAGCCGAAGAGTTCGAGAGCGCTCGCGCCATCACCGTGTGGTGCGAGAGCTTTGGGCAGTACATTGCTTCGGCGGATCTTGGGGGAATTGGGAGCTGATTGGTTGGGCTTGCCCCCCCGGGAACTGCACGCTGCTCGAAGGGAGTCAGTTCACCCGAGTACGCGCCTGTCGCCCCAGCTCGGCCAGCCACAGCGTGCCGCCGTCGTTGCTGAGGCGGGTGATCGAGCCGTTGTCGGGGGCGAAGGTGATGAGATCGTCAGCGTCCGTCGCCGCTCCGACGAGCACGTTGATGGCGAGGAAATGGCTGAAAGCGACGACATCCGTCGCTTGCGCGAGCGCCCAGTCGATCATGGTCCGGCGCCAATCGAGCAGATGTGGTTCGATGTCGGCCCATCGGCCTCGCATCACGCCGCGCAGCCAGGCCGCGCGTTCGCGCAGGTCCTCTGTCGGCGAAGGAATCTCGGCCACTCTCGTTTCCACCACCGGCTCTATGCCCCACATGGCGACGAGGGGCGTCGCGGTTTCCCTTGCACGCGCCAGCGGGCTCGTGAAGACGGGCAACGGGTCAGCGAGCAGTTGCGCCAACTCCTCGGCAGCATCCGCCGCCTGCCTGCGGCCTACGTCATCGAGCCCCGGATCGCGGTGGGCACCGAAACCCGCCGCCGCCCGGCCATGCCGCACCATGTAAATCGTTGCCATATCGACCGTCCTGATCCACTTGCGCGATCCACTCGGAAGAAGGCATTCTGCCTCCCTTTGGCCGATAGGCGCATCTTCGGCGACTCGCCACGGTGCCCCTAAAGCGCGCAGGGAAGGCGGAATGCCTTCCCTCGGAGGTAGGTCTTTCGGACGCACTTCGGCGAAGGCTTCCTTGCCGTACAATGCGGCGTTTTGCCCCGCCGACGCCACTCAATGAACGTCCACGACTCGACCCTTTCCCCGGACATGCTGCCCGACTCCACCGTGAATGTGCGGGAGTCCTTCGGCCTGGACCAAGACCTGACCGTGCCGTCATTCCGCCGGCGCACGGAGCATGTGCCCGAAATCGACGACGACTATCGCTTCGATCCCGATACGACGCTCGCCATCCTCGCCGGCTTCGCCCACAACCGCCGGGTGATGATCCAGGGCTACCACGGCACCGGCAAGTCCACCCACATCGAGCAGGTGGCGGCGCGGCTCAACTGGCCGTGCATCCGCGTCAATCTCGACAGCCACATCAGCCGGATTGATCTCGTCGGCAAGGACGCCATCGTCATCGAGGACGGCCAGCAGGTGACGACCTTCCGCGAGGGCATCCTGCCGTGGGCGCTGCAGCACCCGACGGCGCTCGTGTTCGACGAATACGACGCCGGCCGCCCAGATGTCATGTTCGTCATCCAGCGCGTGCTCGAAGTCGAGGGCAAGCTGACGCTCTTGGACCAGAACCGCATTGTCACCCCGCACGCCGCGTTTCGCCTTTTCTCCACGACGAACACCGTGGGCCTCGGCGACACCACCGGGCTCTATCACGGCACGCAACAGATCAACCAGGGGCAGATGGACCGCTGGAACATCGTCACCACGCTCAACTACCTGCCGCACGACATGGAAGTGGACATCGTCTATGGCAAGGCCAAGGCGTGGCAGGACCACGACGAAGGCCGTCGCATGATCGCGTCGATGGTGGGGGTGGCGGACCTCACCCGCAAGGGCTTCATCAACGGCGACATCTCCGTCGTCATGTCGCCCCGCACGGTGCTCACCTGGGCCGAGAACGCCGACATCTTCAACGACGTGGGCTTCGGCTTTCGGGTGTCGTTCCTGAACAAGTGCGACGAACTCGAACGCCCGATCGTCGCCGAGTATTACCAGCGCTGCCTCGGAGAGGACCTTGGCGATGCCACCCGCGGCCTTACCCTGAAGTCGTGAAACTCAGGGCATGATCCATCCATGAGCGACGACGACCTGCCCATCGAAACCTACAAGCGCGCCACCACCGCCACCATGCGCGCGCTGGCCGAGAACGACGAACTCGACGTTTCCTTCGGCAAGGGCAATCCGTCTGCGCGCGGCAACGCCATCCACGTTCCGCTGCCGCGGGTGGGCTGCTCCGATGCGGAGCTCAACGCCATCCGCGGCGTCGGCGACGAGTTCGCGCTGAAGCTGCGCTACCACGACGAAGGCGTGCATCGGCAGAACGCGCCGAAGGCGGGTCCGGCGCAGGAGATGTTCCAGTGGGTGGAGGACGCGCGCATCGCCTCCATCGGCTCCATGCGCATGGAGGGGGTTGCGCAGAACCTCGAAGCCTCTCTGGAGGCGCTCTGCCAGCAGGCCAACTTCGACACCGTGACGGCGGAGACGGAAGCGCCCTTGAGCATCGCGGTCGGTCTCATCGTCCGCCAGCAGCTCACCGGGCGGCCGCTGCCCCCTTCGGCCGAGAACGTGGTGCGCTTCTGGCGCGACTACGTGGACGAGCGCGCTGGCGACCACATCGCGGCCCTCCGGGAGGTGGTCGCCGACCAAGGCGGCTTCGCCCGTCGCTGCCGCTCGCTCATGTCCGAGCTTGGCTTTGCCGCCGAGTTCGAGGATCAGCCCGAGCTCGGCGACAACGACCAAGACATGGAGACCATGGACGAGGACGCCGAACCGGAGGCGGAGTTCGCCCCGGAAGACGTGGCCCTCGACGAGGACTCCCTCGGCGAAGAGGACGGCGAGGGCGAATCCACCACGGTGGAAATGGACGCCGACATGGATATGACCGAGCTCGGCGCGGAAACCGATCCCGAGGAAGCCCCCGACTTCGCCCCGGACGAGCACGGGCGCATTCGCGTCGACGCCAACTACGAGCCGTTCACCGTCGAGTTCGACGAGGTGGTGAAGGCCGAGGAACTCTGCGAACCGGACGAACTGGCCCGCCTTCGCACCCTGCTCGACCAGCAGCTCATCCCGCTGCAATACGCCACCTCAAAGCTCGCCAACCGGCTCCAGCGCCGCCTGCTCGCGAAGCAAAACCGCTCCTGGCACTTCGATCTCGACGAAGGAATCCTCGACACCTCCCGCCTGCCGCAGGTGGTGATCGATCCCATGAGCCCGCTCGCCTTCAAGCAGGAGAAGGAAACGAAGTTCCGCGACACCGTGGTGACCATGCTGATCGACAGCTCCGGCTCCATGCGCGGCCGCTCCATCACCATCGCCGCAGTGTGCGCCGACATCCTGGGCCGCACCCTCGAACGCTGCTCCGTGCGCGTCGAAATCCTCGGCTTCACCACCCGCGCCTGGCGCGGCGGCCAGTCCCGCGAGGAGTGGATCAACGCCGGCAAGCCGGCCAACCCCGGCCGCCTCAATGACCTCCGCCACATCGTCTACAAGGCCGCAGACGACACCTGGCGTCGCGCCCGTCGCAACCTGGGCCTCATGATGCGCGAGGAACTCCTGAAGGAGAACATCGACGGCGAAGCCCTCATCTGGGCGCACAACCGCCTCGTCACCCGCGCCGAGGAACGCCGCGTGCTCATGGTCATCTCCGACGGCCTGCCAGTGGACAACTCCACCCTGCTCGTCAACCCGTCGAGCTACCTCGAAACCCACCTCAAGTACGCCATCGACCAGATCGAAAACCGTTCCCCGGTGGAACTCATCGCCATCGGCATCGGCCACGACGTCACCCACCACTACAAGCGCGCCGTAACCATCACCGACGCCGAACAACTCGGCGGCGCAATGACAGAACAGCTCGCGGCGCTGTTCGAGGTGCCGGGCTAAGTACCCGTTGGCGCGAGGACATCCCAACCTCGCTCGAACCAATAGGCGTGCGGTTCCATGGGCCCCATCAGAGTCCTCGCTACGACGAACAGTCGGGGAGGCCTAGCCGACTGATCTGCTACTTGGGTCACACTCCCTTTAAGGATTTTTTTCGCCAAGTGCAGTAGATTAAGGCGATTTCTCGTGCCTTGCGGGATTTTGTTGGAGGATGTGCGTGCTCACGCGTTTTGCTAGGCCGCGCGATACCACGCCGCACGGACGCGTCGCCCGCCGGCCCGCCGGGTATGCCGCATTGGTGGAACGGCACTCGCTCGATGTGATCCCAAACTGGCACACGTCCTATGTGCTGACTCGGGGCATCCACAGGCGGCACTCCGATGGCGGCGCCGTCGTCGAGGAGTATCCCCCAACTTACTGGCCTGGCGAGACGTTCGGCGCGCAGCTTGAGTTCGCCCTCAAATACGACGGAACCAACCTCGCCATTCTCACACGGTTGTTCGAAGAGGTCGCCGAGTCAGAAGTCCTCGACTATGTCCGTTCAAGACCGATGGGGAAGTACGTGCGTCGGGCGTGGTTCCTCTTTGAGTTCCTCACCGCCAGACGGTTGCCGATTGATGACCTGCCCGCTCGCGGCAGCTACGTGGATCTTCTCGAACCAGACGACTACTACACGACGCTGCCGAGCCGGCGCGTGCGACGACAGCGCATCAACGACAATCTGCTCGGCACCAGCGCCTTCTGTCCGACTGTTCGGCGAACCGACTCGCTTCGACAGCATGAGGAAGCGAGGCTGCCGCAACGATGCCTCGAACTGGTGTCCAGCTACCCGCAGGCGCTCTTGAGGAGGGCGCTCGGTTACCTCTACGAAAAGGAGACGAAGTCCTCGTTTGCCATCGAGCATGTCGAGATCGACAGGGTGCGCACCGAACGATTCGTCGCCCTGTTGCAGTCGGCAGAGGTTGATGACCACTGCCAGACCGACGCCTTGATTGCCTTGCAGAACCGCATCGTCGATCCGCGCTTCCAGGATACCGGCTATCGCCGAACGCAGAACTACGTCGGCCAATCGGTCGCCCTGCATCGGGAGATCATCCACTTCGTTGGGGCGAAGCCGGCGGACTTGGATCGACTCATGGCAGGATTGATCGAGGCTCATGGGCGCATCGAGTCGGGAGCCGTTCCCGCTGCCATTCATGCGGCTGCAATCGCCTACGGGTTCGTGTTTCTACATCCGTTTGAGGATGGCAACGGACGCATCCACCGCTTCCTAATCCACAACATCTTGGCTAGGCGAGGCTTCACGCCATCGGGGATGATCTTCCCCGTTTCGGCAACGATGTTGAACCAGCCGCAAGACTACGACGAGTCACTGGAAGCGCTCTCACGCCAACTCATGCCGCTCGTCGACTACGTTCTTGACGAAGAAGGCCGGCTGACCGTTCGCAACGAGACGGCGGTGTGGTATCGATTCATCGACCTCACGCCACAAGCCGAGGCGCTGTTTCGCTTCCTGTCCCACACGATCGACTCGGAACTCGCGCCAGAACTAGCGTTCCTCGCCAGCTTCGACCGCTCGAAATCGGCCATTCAGGACATTGTGGACATGCCCGACAGGAAGATTGACCTGTTCATCCGTCTTTGCCGACAGAACGGCGGCAAGCTGTCCCGGGCAAAGCGCACAAGCCAGTTTGCGATGCTCTCGGACGCGGAGGTCGCGGCGATGGAGCAGGCCATCGGATCTGCGTGGAGCGGCCACAGCCCGGCCTGACGGAACGTGGTGCAGCTAGACAAGGACGTGGTATTCGCTGGCATGAAGTATGGCGGGGCAGATAGCCACGTTTGTTGGGAGTCGGATGGGCGGGGTAACTTGCGCGACTTCGATGCCCTGCGATAGCGTAGGCGCGCCTCACGCCAAGAGACTTCCAGTCTTGCCCGGTGACTGTGGAGGCCGAATCCGTTAGAGGTCGGCACCGACCGGGACCGCCTGCCTGATGGTAGAGCGAGGGTGCTTGTCCCGGCGCTACGGCCCACCCATGATCGCGCGCGGCAACCACGACACAGTCGAAGTCGTTGCGGCCGAAGACCACTCGATGCCGACGGGAGTGCCTCTCGTGTCGACATCGCGTAGCAAGGATCGGGTCGATTTCAGCACCAAGAGTGTTCACGTTACGGGAGTCCCCATCCACGATGATTCTCGGAGTTCCGTATGAACATGACCGACTACGACCGAATCGAGGCGGCCATTCGCTATCTGGCCAGGCATCGCAAGCGCCAGCCGGAACTCGCGGAGTTGGCGGCGCATATCGGTCTGAGCCAAAGCCATCTGCATCGCCTGTTCTCGCGCTGGGCCGGCGTCACACCAAAGCGCTTTCTCGAATTCCTTACCGTTCAGCACGCGAAGAAGCTGCTCGACAGCTCCGAGTCCATGCTCGCGACGGCCCATGGTAGCGGGCTCTCTGGCCCGGGCAGGCTGCACGATCACTTCGTAACCGTGGAGGCCGTCACACCGGGCGAGTATCGGAGCAGGGGCGCGGGGCTGACGATCCGCTTCGGCACCGGGGAATCACCGTTTGGACCTGTGTTCGTCGCGAGGACCGAACGGGGCGTCTGTCGGGTTGGGTTTGTGCCCGACGGGGATGTCTCCGCCGAGATGGAGGCTCTCCGCAGGGCTTGGGGGCGCGCGTCCCTCGAAAGCGACGAATTGATGGCAACAGCACTGGCGCGGTCCATCTTCTCGGCGCCCTTCGAAGCGGAGAGCCGCCCGCTGACCGTCCATGTGCGTGGGACCAACTTCCAACTGGCCGTCTGGCGCGCCCTGCTGCGCGTGCCTCCCGGGAAGGTCGTCACCTACGGTTGCGTGGCCGAAGAGGTTTGTAGTGCGCAGGCGGCGCGGGCGACGGGGAGCGCGGTTGCCAGCAACCCGATTGCCTTCCTCATTCCGTGCCATCGCGTGATCCGCGCGGGGGGGATCGCGGGCAACTACGCCGGGGGCGCCACGCGGAAACGCTGCATGCTGGCGTGGGAGGCGAGTCGGCAATCCATCGGCGGCGCCGAGATGGGCCAAGCCGGGGCCGCGCCATGATGCGATCGCTTCCGACCGACGAGGAACAGCCCCGCGTACCAACCAAGACCTCCGTGGAGCCCGTAATGCGTGCAGCCGCCGACCACGCGATCGACTGGCTCGCGGAGATTGACCAGCGACCGGTCGCCGCCAGTCGCACTCCGCAGGAGTTGCGGCACCGCCTCGACAGCCCACTGCCGGAGAGCCCCTCGGACCCGGTATCCGTCATCGACGATCTCGTCGCGAACGTGGAGGGCGGACTGCTCGGATGCGCCGGTGGACGCTTCTACGGCTGGGTCATCGGTGGCGCACATCCGGCGGCGTTGGCAGCGGACTGGCTGGTGTCCACCTGGGATCAGAACGCGGCGTTGGCGGCGTGCTCCCCGGCCGAAGCGGTGATCGAGGAGATCGCCGGGCGCTGGGTCATCGAATTGTTGGGCCTTCCCGACCATTCGTCGTTCGCCTTTACCTCCGGGTGCCAGCTGGCTCACGTGACGGCGCTGGCCGCCGCTCGCCGCTACCTGCTTCTCGGCTGTGGACATGATCCAGAGCGCGAGGGGCTCGGGAACGCCCCCCAACTGCACGTCGTCACGGGCACGCACGGACACCACTCGGTGGACCGGGCGGTGCGGATACTGGGGATCGGATCGAAGCACCTCCACCTAGTGCCCACCACGACCGACCGGCTGGATGTTCCGGCACTCGCGGAGTTGCTTACTGAGCTGGAGAATGCCCCGGTGGCGGTCTGCCTTTCTGCCGGCGACATCAACACCGGGAACTTCGACGAGTTCCGAACCGTGGTACCGCTCTGTCGCTCGCGTGGCAACACTTGGGTGCATGTGGATGGCGCGTTCGGCCTCTGGGCGAAGGTGTCGCCGCATTTCGCCCATTTGCTCGAAGGCGTCGAAGGGGCCGACTCGTGGGCGACCGACGCCCACAAGTGGCTCAACACGCCGTTCGACATCGGGTTCGTAGCCGTCCGCCACCCGAAGGCGCATCGCGCTGCCATGAGCGTCCGGGCTCCGTACCTGACCCACGCCACTACCGCTAGGGATCAAATCGATTGGAACCCCGAGTGGTCCCGGCGCGGCCGAGGTGTTCCTGTGTACGCCGCAGTGAAGGCGCTCGGCCGCCGCGGGATCGCCGGAATCGTGGAGCGATGCAGCGAGGCCGCAGCGAGCCTCGTAGAGGGCATCGGCTCCCTGCCCGATGCCGAGGTCCTCTCGCCCGCAGTCATCAATCAGGGGCTGGTGCGCTTTCGGGATCCGGCAGGTACCAATCACGACGGATTCACCGACCGTGTGATCGCCGCCATTCAGGCTGAGGGAACGGCATGGTTCGGAGGCACCGATTGGCGCGGCATGCGCGCGATGCGGATCAGCGTCTGCTCCTGGGCCACCGGTCCCGCCGACGTTCGGAAGACCCTCCATGCAGTCGAGCAGGTGCTCGCCGCTCTGGAGATCGATAAAAGAAAGCGTTAAGGAAAGGAGCGGGCCTTGCGCGCTACAACGCGGCTCGGGCGACGACCGGTGGGGACGAAGCGAGGCTAATCGGTCAGGTCAGCCTGTCCTCGGATGCCGACGCGAAACGCAGTTTTCGGCCGCATGGGTTGCCCGTATCGACCCTCCCAAACGTCAGGCACTGTCAAGCAACGTCGTGCTGCTTGATCCAGTCGCGTAGGGCGTGGTCGATCCGCGTCAGCCAGCCCCGGCCACCAGCCCAAAAATGGTCGATGACCTCCTTGGACAACCGGATCGTGGTCGATACCTTTGGCCGCGCCTTGGGGAGACGCCCCCGACGGACGCCGCGTGCTTGTGCGAAACTTGCCCCGGCATGAGTCAAACATCGAGCCGCACGTTGCGATTTCTGGGAGAACTGACACCCCGTCCCTGGAAGGCTGCATCTAGCGAAATCGAGCCTTGGGGCCTCTTTGTTGCGCCGAAGTGCTTGACCAGCCAGACCGTCACACTGCACTCCGCTTCCTCAGCCACACGATCCCATCGCTTGAAACGGCCCTTCCCGGCATGACGCTCCGCGTTGAAGTGAATCCCGAACGACTGCGTTGGGCACGTACCCGAGCCAGGCTGGGCATCGATCAAATGACCCAACGCTTCGGCAAGTATGCGGAGTGGGAAGCGGGTACGGCCCAGCCAACCCTGAAGCAACTTGAGGCAGTGGCGCGTGCGACCCATGCGCCAATTGGCGCCTTCTTTCTATCTGAGGCATGGCAAGAACAACCTCCCATTCCAGATTTCCGAACGGCGGGCAGCCATCGTCCGTCGCACCCAAGCGTTGATCTCTTGGACACGATCTACCTCTGCCAGCAACGGCAAGACTGGTATCGCGACTTCGCCCGGCTAGAACGTCTGGAACCACCGGAGTTTCTTGGCATGGCAACCACCCGTAGCAGCACCAGCGAAACAGCTCACGCTTTGGCCGAAAGGCTCGGGTTCGATGTCGCGCAACGCGCCGAAGTGCCGACTTGGCAAGCGGCGCTTCGCTTGTTCGTGGCCCGAGCCGATGCCGCGGGAGTCCTCGTCATGGTCAATGGCGTCGTCGGCAACAACACGCACCGTAGCCTCGACCCTAGCGAGTTCCGGGGGTTTGCCCTATCCGATGACCTTGCGCCGCTCGTGTTCGTCAATGGTGCCGACGCGAAAGCCGCCCAGATGTTCACCTTGGCGCATGAACTAGCCCACATCTGCTTGGGGCAGTCGGCGCTTCGGACGCGGAGCTCCGCCTTCACCCGTCGAACACCGTTGAAGCGTGGTGCAACCAAGTCGCGGCCGAGTTGCTGGTTCCGGCATCGTCCTTGGCGCGCGAGTACCAACCAAGGGCAACCTTACGCGTGGAGGCAAGGCGACTCGCTCGGACATACAAAGTGAGCACTCTGGTGGTCCTACGCCGGTTGCTCGACATCGACGCGATCGATCGGGGTGTCTTCGACGCCGCTTACGCCCAAGAGCTTCGCCTCATCGAACGGGCAAAAGGCGGCGGAGGCGACTTCTATCGGACGCTCAGGGCGCGTGTTGGGAAGCGCTTTGGACAGGCGCTAACCGACAGTACGCTGGCTGGCCGGACATCCTTTTCCGAGTGTTTCCGCCTGCTGGCCATCCACAAGAGCGCGACGCTGCATGACTTCGCCACCAGCCTTGCTACGGAGCCGTAGTTCGCAAGCGCCTTTGCCGATGTGCTGGATGTGAAATCACCGATGTCTCCCCGGCTAGACAGATACGTCCTGCCCTTTCAGCAAATCCTCGTAAATCGCCGCTGTTTCCGCGTCGAAGCAAACGAAGCGCACCAGTTCGATTGGGGGACGTGCGACGTGGCGCACCGTCTGCACGGCGATTTCGGCGGCGGCGCGGGGTGGGAAGCCGTACACGCCGGTCGAGATGGCTGGGAAGGCTACGCTGCGGCAGCCGATTTCGGCGGCGATTTCCAGACAGCGCCGGTAGCACGAAGCGAGCAGTTCGGGTTCGTTCTGGTCGCCGTCGCGCCACATCGGGCCCACGGTGTGGATCACGTGGCGGGCCGGCAGGTTGTAGCCCTTCGTGACCTTGGCGTCTCCCGTGGAACAGCCGTTTAGCAGGCGACACTCGCTGAGGAGGGCGGGGCCGGCCGCGCGATGGATGGCGCCGTCGACACCGCCACCGCCGAGCAGCGACGTGTTCGCGGCGTTGACGATGGCATCAACGCGCTCGCGAACGATATCGCCTCTAACCGCTTCGAGCTTCATCACTGCCCACGATGCTACGTGATCCGACCCTTCTTCGTGGCACCAAAGGCGCCCGAGCGGACGGCCTCCGTCGCGGGAGGGGCGAGATGCCCTCTGCCCAAGGCCCCTCAACCCAAGCCATCGAGGCTCCTAGCCGGCCCGAAGGGCGCGTCGGTGGTTCGCTGGCGCAAACTGCTGGCCTTCGTGCTCGCGTTCGCTCGCAGCTACGGCTAGCAGCCTCGGGCTTCGCCGCTGGCGCGGCACAGTCCGACAGGCTGCTAGGCGGAGTGAAGTGCGTAAAAATGCGCTTCGGCAGACTTTTATGTACCAAGAAATACGGAATCGTCGACTTTTATGCGCATAAAAGTCTGGCATGTTAATCTCGCCACCTCCCATTCTGTCTTGCAACGTCATGGAACGGTTGCTCTACGACGAGCTCAAGGCTTGGAAGCGGGCGCCGCGGCACAAGCCCGTGTTGATCGATGGTGCTCGTCAGACGGGCAAGACACACCTTGTCGAACGGCTGTTCGGTGCCCGCGAGTTTCGCAAGGTCCACAAGCTCGACTTCAGCCTTTCGCCGCAACTGGCTAGCGTCTTTGCGGACGGTCTGGCGCCCCGCACCATCGTTGACAACATCGAGGTGCAGTTTGGCGAAGACGTCGATCTGGCGCAGGACCTCATCTTCTTCGACGAGGTGGGCGAATGCCAGCTCGCCTTGGATTCGCTCAAGCACTTCGCCGAGCAGACGCCTGAGGCGCATGTCTGCGCAACCGGCTCGAACATTGGCCTTTTGGGCTCGTTTCCGGTCGGCAAGGTGCGCCGCATGGAGCTGTTTCCGCTGTGCTTCGAGGAGTTCCTGATGGCGTCTGGCGAAGAGCGTTTGTTGCAAGTGTTCCGCTCGCGAGGCGAGAGCCGAACAGCGCATGAGCGACTGTGGTCGCTGTTCCTCGACTACACGTTTGTTGGCGGGATGCCTGAGGCGGTGGCCGCATGGTTTGACGGTGGCAGTGGGGTGGCGGAACGCATCGCCCAGGTGGAGACGATTCACAGCGACCTTGTCGCTGGGTTCGAACGCGACTTCGGCAAGTACGCCGGCCCGGTTCACGCGCAGCACATCGACGCCGTGTTCCACAACATCCCGCGCCAGTTGGAGGCAACGCTGGACGGGTCGGTGAAACGGTTCCGCTTCCAAGGCGTGGTGCCGCGCAAGCGTGGCTACCAGGACCTGCGTGGCCCGATCGACTGGCTCGAGAAATCGCGCTTGGTGTGGAAGTGCCATTCCGTGGTCAGCCAGCCGACGCCGCCCCTGCTACATCTGACGAAGGAGAGCCGCTTCCGCCTGTTCCTGTTCGACATCGGCATCCTCCGCCACCTGCTGCGGCTCCCTTACGCGTTGCAGCGGGCGCCGGACTACGCCTACAAGGGCTTCATGGCGGAGAGCTTCGTGCTGACGGAGATGCGCGCTCGCGTCGGCTATCCAACGTACGGCTGGGCCGAGGGCCGTGCCGAGATCGAGTTCCTGCACCAGACGCAGAGCGGCGAGATCGTGCCTGTGGAGGTGAAGAGTCGCCGCCGCAGCCGCGCCCGCAGTTTGAGTTCGTTCATCGACCGCTACGCGCCCAAGCGTGCGATTACGCTAACGGCGGAACCCCGCGGGGGCCGAGATGGCGTGGTGACCAACTGGCCACTGTATGAAGCGCAGTTCCTGCGCGACCTGTGACGTTCTCCGCCCGCTCGGCGACTGGAAAGAGGTACTGGCGACAACCGATCGAACACGAGGCCGCCTTTGGAGGGAAGGCATCCTGCCTTCCCTGCGTGCCGTCAGGCACGCCTATCGGCGTGCAGGGAAGGCAGAATGCCTTCCCTCCAAGGGCCACGCAATCCAATGGACTCTGTGAGCGCAAAGTGTAAACACGCCCTAGGCTTTGGGCGTTAGGCACCTTCCTCTCCGGCGGTTGGGCGGCCACGAAACGGCCACTCATACCGCCTGCAACCCGAGATGTCGGGAAGAGCCTCCCGGCGCGACAGAAGTCAGAGCGGATGATTCTGGAGGAAGTGGTGTAGCTCTTCGGTTACGCGGTCGGGGGCTTCGAGCTGGATCATGTGGGCGGCGCGTTCGACTTCGATGCAGCGGCTCTGGGGCACGGAGGCGGCCAGATGAGCGGCCGTGGCGCGGCTTCGGGGTTCGTCCATGGTGCCGATCATTACGAGGACCGGAATGGTCAGCTCGCCAAGGCGGTCTGCTGCCTGACGTTCTAGCGGCCGCGGCAGACCTTCCTCGTTTTCTGCTTGATACGTCGAAAGGATGTCGCCCTTGACGCGGTCTCGGAGGTCTCGGTCCAGCCGCGTGGCCGGTTGCCCCCAACCATCTACCCAGACTTGCGTCTCGAGTTCGGCGAGCTCTGCCCACTTCTTCTCGTCCCAGAGTCGGTCCATTTCGCTCCAGGGCACGCTGTCTTCTTCGAGGTCGGGGCGGAAGCCGCCGATGCCGCCGGCGACGCTTGTGAGGGTGGCTACGCAAGCTGGCCGGGCCAAGGCAAGGTCCAATGCCACCTTGCCGCCGATGGACTGGCCAACAACGTGAGCGCGATCAACGCCGAGGTGGCGCAAGAGTGCGGCGATGTCCGACCAATAGGCGAACTCGACGTGGTCCGTCGTGCTGCGGCCGAACCCGCGCAGGTCAGAGCGGATGACGCGGTAGCTATCGGCGAGCGCCCGCGCCTGGAAATCCCACATGCGCAGGCTGCCGAGCCCGCCGTGGATGAGGACTAGCGCGTCTCCGGCTCCTTCGACCTCGTAGTAGAGATTGCCGCCGTCAACGGCGAGGAATCCTGTTGCGCTAGCGCCGCGCTCGGCCATGGCGGTAGGGTCTTGGCCCTCCTCCGCCTCAGCCGATGACTTCGAACTGTTGGATGGTGGGGCGACCGGCCATGAGGCCGGCGAACTTGGCGCCAGCGGCCTTGAAGTGGTCGCTTTGGCCGTGGGCGGCGAGGGCTTCGGCGTTGTCGTAGAGCTCCATCACGGCGTAGCCTTCGTCGTCCTTGACGAGGGTGTAGAGCTTGTTGCCGGGTTCGTTGGCGCGTACTTGGGCGGCGAGGCCCAGCATCACTTCCTCGAACTCGGATTCCTTGCCGGCGGCGACGTTCAGGCGGGCGAGCAGTGCGATCATGTACGGTTACCTTGGTTTGTGAGCGGCGGCAGCATACCCCGGCCATGCATCGGAACAAATTACGAGCCCTGCTCGAGGACTATGCGAAGCGCTTTCCGGAAGAGGATTCGGCGCGGTTCGCCCGTTTCGTGGCGCGCCAGCCGCGCTGCTTCGAGCGGGACTGCTTCGACGATGGCCACGTCACCGGCTCGGCATTGGTGCTGAACCTGCGTCGCGATGCGGCCTTGATGACGCACCACGCCAAGCTCGGTCGCTGGCTGCAGCTTGGCGGGCATTGCGATGGGGAGCCGGATGCGTTGGTGGTGGCGTGTCGGGAGGCGGAGGAGGAGTCGGGGCTTGCTGTCTTGCCACTGTCGGAAGCGCCGATCGACATCGACATTCACACCATCCCGGCACGGGGCGCTGAGCCGCGCCATTTCCACTACGACGTGCGGTTTCTCTTGCGGGTGCGGGGTTCGGAGGAGTTTGTCGCGACGGCAGAGTCGCTCTCGCTGGCTTGGGTGCCGCTCGACAAGATGACGACGTACACAGACGAGGAGTCGGTGTTGCGTCTGGTGCGGAAGTTCCGGGGGCCATCGTAGGGGCGGGGCTTGTCCCCGCCAGCTTTGAAGGCCGGACAAACACCGATTCGGGTGTGGGACGGCAAACCTGCCTACGGCATGGTCCAATCGAGGTCGGTGGTGATGAGCGCCGTGCCGCGGCTGGCCATGCCGCGGCGGCCGTTCATGGGGTAGAGGAACCAGCGGCCGTTGTCGCTGCGGCGCACTAGGGTGTCGGTGCGGCCGTCGCCGTTGAAGTCGCCGGTGGCGGCGAGTTGCCAGGTGCGATTGCGGGTGAGAGTGGCGACGCCGCGGCCGGCGGTGTAGCGGCGGCCGTTCATCGGGTAGAAGTACCAGCGTCCTTCGCGATGGCGCAGGAGCACGTCGGCGCGACCGTTGCCGTTGAAGTCGGCGATGGCCGCCACTTGCCAGTCGAGGTTGCGCGTGAGCGGCGCGCTGTCTTGGCCGTCCGGGTCGACGGCACGGCCATCCATGGGGTAGTAGTGCCAGCCGCCGCTGCCTTTGTGGCGCAGCAGCACGTCGTCCGTGCCGTCGCCGGCGAAGTCGCCCGCGCCGGCGAGGCGCCAGTTGAGGTTGCGCGGCAGCTCGGCAGGCCCGGCCTCGTCCTCCACGACGTTGCCGTCACGAACGGGGTAGTAGTGCCAGCGGCCGTCGGGGTGGCGCGTCAGCAGGTCGTCTGCGCCGTCGCCATTGAAGTCGCCGAGCGCCCGCACTTGCCAGGCAGCATCGGTGGGAAGCCCGTTCACGGTGCTGTTGGCGGTCTGCTGGCGTCCGTCCATGGCATGGAGGCCCCAGCGGCCATCGGTGTGCCGGAGGAGCACGTCGTCGCGTCCGTCCGCGTCGAAGTCGCCGATGCCCACGAAGGTCCAGTCGAGGCTATGCGGCAGGTTCGCGGCCCCGGTTTCGTCGTCGATGCGGCGACGCCCGTCCATGGGGTAGTAGTGCCAGCGCCCGCTGGTGTGGCGCAGCAGCAGATCGGCCTTGCCGTCGGCGTTGAAGTCTCCGGTGCCCTTGAAGTCGAGGGCCCCGCGCGGGTCCGGCGCGTTCGACACTAGCCTCAGGATGCGCCCGTCGCCCTTCGTCAGCAGATACAGCTCGCCATCGGCATCGACGCTGAGGCGCGCATCCACCCGTGGGGTGTTGTTGTAAGTGTTGGGGTAGCCAGCCACGTCCGCCAACTCCCGCTCCACCCCGTCGAAGGCGAGCCGGACTTCCTCGATTGGCGCGGGATCGCCGGGGACCACCCCGTCCGCATCGAAGGCGAAAACGCGTCCGCGCACGAACTCCGTGAACACATACTTGCCGACAAGCTCCGGGATGGAGGCGCCGCGATACACATGGCCACCGCCGACGGCGAAGCCTTCGTCGTGGTCGTATTGCGCCACCGGATAGGCGAAGGGTTCGGGGTCGGTGGCGGGCGGTTCATAGACGGGTCCCAAGCGGCGACCCACCGCGTGGCCGGTGGCGAAAGTGCCCTCCCGCAGCCGCCAGCCGTAGTTGGCGCCGGCCACGCCAAGGTTGATTTCCTCGATCTGGTCCTGGCCGATGTCGGAGATGAACATGCGGGCGTTGAAGGTGTCCCACGAGAATTGTTGCGGGTGCCGCAGGCCCCAAGCCCAGATCTCCGGCGCCGCGCCTTCCACCGCCACGAGAGGATTGTCGGCCGGAATCCCATAGCTTGCGCCACCGCCGGGCGCGAGCGGATCGATGCGAGCGATGCCGCCGAGCGGTTCCGCCAGCCCCTGGCCGTAGTCGAGCGGGTCGTGCGCACTACCGCCGTCGCCGAAGCCGATGTAGAGGAGGCCGTAGTCGGCATCTCCGGCAATCGCCGTGGGGTGGAAGGCCAACGCCCCAACGTTGTGATTGCCGGCGAACTGGCCCACCCGCAGCAGCACTCGGGAGGTGCCGGAGAACGCCGAGGCGGACGGATTGCTCGCCGTCCACTCTCGCACCACGCTCTCCTGGACGTTGCCGGACGCCTCAAGATAGTCCGCGGTTCCACTCGCCGGCGTCGCGCTGTAGGCGGTGTAGAGCTTGCCGTAGCCAGGGCGGCCCCGCTGCGCGAACTCCGGGTGGAAGGCGAAGCCCATGAAGCCGGCTTCGTTGGGGAAGGCGGCGTTGCTGAAATCGACCCCCTCTTCGCTGAGGTCGAGATAGACCCGAGGCGCGCGGCCATCGATGTCGGTGAGATAAAGGATGCCCCGGGTGTCGTTGAAGGCCAGTCGCCCGCTCGCATCGGGCAGTTGCCGCAGCACCTGAATGCGCGCATAGGCATTGTTGGTGGCGGCCGGTCGCACCGGGTCCGTCGTGCGCGGCGCGCGGGCGAGCGGCACCGCCGCAAGCACGATCTCGCCCTTCTCGATGGGTTCCGGAATCGGGTCGCCGATCGCCTCCTGCGCGTTCGCGGCATCAGCCGCAACAAGCAGGGCGGCCAGCCACCGCAGGGAAGTCATGGCGAGCGTCAGGCAGCGGCGTCGTAGAGGTGGCAGGCTACCTGCCGGTGCTCGTGCCCTTCGTCCGCCACAGGAATGAGCTCCGGAGCCTCGGTGCGACACCGGTCCATCACCTTCGGGCAGCGATTGGCGAAGCGACAGCCGGGGGGCACGTTCACCGGCGAGGGGATCTCGCCCCGGATTGCCGTGGAGGGGCGCGAACGCTCGCTCACGGGGTCCGGCTCTGGGTTGGAGCCGATGAGGAGCTCGGTGTAGGGATGCTTGGGCGCGAAGAAGACCCGGTTGGCCGCGCCAAGCTCCACCAGCGAGCCGAGATACATCACCGCCATGCGATCCGAGACATACCGCACCATCGACAGGTCGTGGGCGATGAAGAGCATAGTGAGACCGAGGGAAGCCTTCAGCTCGCCCAGCAGGTTCACCACCTGTGCCTGCACGGACACGTCGAGCGCCGAGATCGGCTCGTCGCAGACCACGAACTCGGGTTCGAGCACCAAGGCCCTGGCGATGCCGATGCGCTGCCGCTGGCCGCCGGAGAACTCGTGCGGATAGCGCGACATGTGATCCGGTGACAGGCCCACCCGCAGCAGCCACGAAGCCACGGTGTCCCGCGCCTCGGCTCCGCGCAGGTCGCTGTGCAGGCGCAGCCCCTCGCCGACGATCTCGCCCACGGTCATGCGCGGATTGAGCGACGAATACGGGTCCTGAAAGATCATCTGCATGTCGCGGGCGAAACGGCGGAAGTCGGCCGGCCGATAGCGGTCGGGCATTTTCTGGCCTTGGTAGATGACCTCGCCGGCGGTTTTGTCGTGGAGGCCAATCAGCGTCTTGCCCAAGGTGGACTTGCCGGAGCCGCTCTCGCCGACCAGGCCCACGATCTCGCGCGGGGCGATGGCAAGGGAGACGTCGTCCACGGCATGCACCACCTCGCCACGACCGATGCGGAAATGCCGCGTGAGGCCGCGCATCTCCACCAGCGGCGTATCGGCTGCGGCTTCACTCACCCTTGTGTACCCCCTCGGCGATTGCGTCACAGTCCTCGTGGTGGAGCCAACACCGGGCCTCGTGGCGGGTGGCTTGCACGGAAGCGCCTTGCGGCGCTAGGGAGGGCGAGACGCCCTCCGTCCGAGAGCCGGCACTGTGCAGTGTCGTGGCCTCTGGCGCGTCGCCTGCGTTTGGCACGCTCACAGCGTCGATACCGTACACCGGCGGCGGCCCCTGACACGCCTCCATCGCGAACGGGCACCGCGCCGCGTAGCCGCAGCCCACCGGCGGCGCGAACAGGTCCGGCGGGCTGCCGTCGATGGGTTGCAGGTCCTGCTCGCCCTCGCCCTGATTCGTCGGCATCGCCGCCTTGAGCCCCAAGGTGTAGGGGTGGGCGCTGCGGTAGAACACGTCGTCCACCGAGCCGCGTTCCACTACCTGCCCGGCATACATCACCAGCACCTCGTCCGCCATGCGCGCCACCACGCCGAGGTCGTGGGTGATCAGCGCGATGGCCATGCCGTTTTCGCGCTGCAAGTCCACCATGAGGTCGAGGATTTGCGCCTGGATGGTCACGTCGAGCGCCGTGGTGGGCTCGTCGGCGATCAGCACCGACGGCTCGCAGGAAAGCGCCATGGCGATCATGGCGCGCTGCAGCATGCCGCCGGAGAACTCGAACGGATACTGCACGGCGCGCTTGGCCGGTTCCGGAATGCGCGTCATTTCCAGAAGTTCCACCGCCCTTGCGTGCGCGGCGCGGCGCTTCATGCCGGCGTGCACCTGCAACGGTTCGGCGATCTGGTCGCCAATGGTCATCGTGGGGTTGAGCGAGGTCATCGGGTCCTGAAAGATCATGCCGATCTCGCGCCCGCGCACCTCCTTGCCGTCGATCCTGCCGCCGCCCAGGATGTCGTGCCCGCGGAGCGTAGCGCCGCCCCGCACGATGCGCCCCGGCGGTATCGGAATGAGTCCGGTGAAGCTCTGCACGGTGACCGACTTGCCGCAGCCCGACTCGCCGACGATGGCGAGGGTCTGGCCTTCGTCAAGGCGAAAGTCCACGCCCCGCACGGCATGGACGGTGCCGCCGTAGGTGTCGAACTCGACATGCAGGTCTGTGACTTCCAGAAGCGCCATCGTTTCGCTTGGCTCCCGCCTACTCCGTGGCTCGCATGCGCGCGTCCAGGGCATCCCGCAGGCCGTCGCCCAAGAGGTTGAACGCGAGCACAGTGATGCTGATGAAGAGCGCCGGGGCAATGAGTTCATGGGGCGTCGTCAGCATGGTCTTCAGCCCCTCGTTGCACATGCTGCCCCAGGAGGGCGTCGGCGGCGCCACCCCCATGCCGATGAACGACAGGAACGCTTCGGTGAAGATGGCGCTCGGAACGGCGAAGGTGAGGGTCACGAGGATCACGCCCATGGTGTTCGGAATCATGTGCCGCATGACGAGCCAGGCGCTGCGGGCGCCGAGCAGTCGCGCCGCGCCGACGTAGCCTTCCTCGCGGATCTGCAGGATCTGCCCGCGCACGAGTCGCGCCGCGGCGGGCCAGCTCAAGAGCACCATCGCCACCAGCATGGGCGCGATGCCGCTGTCGCCGGACTCGACGCCAAAGAGGATGCGGAAGAGGATCATGAAGAGCAGGAACGGCAGCGCCACCACGAAGTCGGCGAAGCGCATGAGGAGCTGATCCACCCGCCCGCCGGCGAACCCCGCCGCAGCGCCGTAAAGGATGCCGAAGGCGACATAGACGAACGAGGCGACGATGCCGATGAAGAGCGACACCCGGGCGCCGTGCATCAGCCGGGCGAGCAGGTCGCGGCCGAGATAGTCGGTGCCGAGCGGATGAAAGGCGAGTTGCACCGAGTCGCCGGGGGCAAGGTCCAGGGCGTCGTCCGCGAGCCCCTTGGCCACCGCCTCCTCGGCGGTGATGACGCGCTTCACGTCCACCGACAGCGTGATGTAGTCGGCAGATTCCGCTCCCCAGGCGTCGAGCGGCAGCACCGAATAGAAGTAGCGTCGCGGCTCTAGGTCAAGGCGATCCTCGAAGCCCGTTTCGGCGGGGTTGAGGATCTCGCCCACGGGCAGCCCCAAGGCGTCGTCTGGGGCCGGGTCGTAGAGATTGCGATAGACGCGCCAGCCGGAAGCGCCGGGTGCGGTTTGATCCGGCCGCCACGACAGCCGCACGGCTTGGGTGTTGGCCTCTCCGACCGCCGTGAGCTCGACAGGTGCCAGCAGGCGATCGGCCGAGACGGACGTGTCCGGCGGCGGGCCCGAGGTGTCGCGAACGCCGGCCCAAGGCTCGAAAGGCGTCGCCACGGTGGCGAGCCTGCCGGGGCCGGGTGGCTTGCTGATTTGGTCGAGGTCCTGATCGTCTGGATCGACTCGCCAGACGAAGGGGCCAAACACCGTGAACAGGAGCAAGCCCACCACGATCCACAGCGAGATCAGCGCCCGCCGGTTCGCCTTCAGCCGCCGCCATGCGTCTTGCCAATACGACAGCGACGGCCGCGAGATGACTTGCGCCTCGGCGGCCGAGGTGGGCACCGGCGCGAACGAGGGTGCGCCGGCCGCGGTCATGTCCGCTTCGCTCATTCGCCTCGCCTCATTCCAGCCGCCTCATTCCAATCGACTCACTCAAGCCGGACACGGGGATCGACGAAGCCATAGATGATGTCCACCACGATCACCATGAACACCAGGAACGCGCCGTAGAACACCGTGGTGCCCATGATCACGGTGTAGTCGGACTGCTGCACGGCCTGCACGAAGTAGCGGCCGAGGCCCGGAATCGCGAACACGAGCTCCACCACGAAACCGCCAGTCGTGATGGCGGCGATGGACGGGCCCAGCACCGTCACCACCGGCAAGATCGCGTTGCGCAACTGGTGCTTGCGGAAGATTCGATTCGCCGGCAGCCCCTTGGCGCGGGCGGTGCGGAGGAAGTCCGCATTGGCAATCTCCAGCATGGACGAGCGCATCAGGCGGGTGAGGAAGGCCATCGTGCCGAGGCCCAGCACCAGCGCCGGCACGATCATGTGCGAGACGGTGCCCCAGCCGCCAACCGGGAACAGCGTGAAGCCGAGGGCCGCGTTGAGGTTGACGACGCCCAACTGACCGAGCCCCGCGAACACGAAGCCGGGCACGGATATGCCGAGGATCACCAGCAGCATGATGACGATGTCCGGCAGGCGGTTCCGGTAGAGCGCGGTGAGGGCACCCCAGAGGATGCCGCCGAGTGCTGCGAAGGCGATGGCGAGGATGCCCAAGGCCGCAGAGATGCGGAAGTGCTCGGCAATGATGTCGTTCACCTCGCGGTTCTGCTGGGTGAAGGAGATGCCGAAGTCGCCTCGGGCCATGTTGGCGAGATAGATGAAGTACTGCTCCATCAAGGGCTTGTCGAGGCCATAGCGAGCTTCGAGATTGGCCCGAATCTCCGGCGCGACGGCCTTGTCGCTCTGCAATGGGTCGCCCGGCACGTTGTGCATGGCGAAGAAGGTGGCCGTGGCGATGAACCAGACCGTGATGACGCCCTGCACGAGCCGGCGGAGGATGTAGCGTCCCATCAGGCCTGTACCTCAACACGACGGGCTCTCTGGAGGGAGGGCGTCCCGCCCTCCATCGCGCCCGCAAGGGCGCGCAAGTCCTCCGCACGCCGTGCCAAGGCGCGCCTTGCGGCGCGATGGAGGGCGAGACGCCCTCCCTCCAGAGATCCCGGCGTGGGCGGAAGGGACGTCATTCGAGCCTCCTCAGGCACCCGCCGCACCCGCTTGAGCTGCGGGTTCGCCACATAGAGGCCACAGCGAGCTTCGAGGTTGGCAGGCCGAGCATGTAGCGTCCCATCAGGCCTGCACCTCAACGCGACGGGCTTGTCTCTGGAGGGAGGGCGTCCCGCCCTCCATCGCGCCCGCAAGGGCGCGCAAGTCCTCCGCACACCGTGCCAAGACGCGCCTAGCGGCGCGATGGAGGGCGAGACGCCCTCCCTCCAGAGATCCCGGCGTGGGCGGAAGGGACGTCATTCGAGCCTCCTCAGGCACCCGCCGCACCCGCTTGAGCTGCGGGTTCGCCACATAGAGGCCACAGCGAGCTTCGAGGTTGGCAGGCCGAGCATGTAGCGTCCCATCAGGCCTGCACCTCAACGCGACGGGCTTGTCTCTGGAGGGAGGGCGTCCCGCCCTCCATCGCGCCCGCAAGGGCGCGCAAGTCCTCCGCACACCGTACCAAGACGCCCCTAGCGGTGCGATGGAGGACGGGCGCCGCCAAACCCCTCGCTACGCTCGGCGTCTGGCCCCAGCCCCCACCTCCTCCCTCCCCAGATGCCGGCGTCGGCGGAAGGGACGTCATCCGAGCCTCCTCAAGCACCCGCCGCCCCTTCCAACTGCCCCGGCACCTCGCGGGCAACCGCCGAACCTTCGACTTGCCCCGGCGCTTCGATCCAGGCATGCGTGAAATCGGGGTCCGTACCAACAGCACGCCGCACCACGCCCTTGAGCTGCGGGTTGGCCACGTAGACGCTGCCGCGCTCGTAGTTGACCAGCAGCACGGCATCCTCGTGCAGGATGCGCTGCACTTCGGCCATGGCGTCCATGCGCACCTTGGGGTCCATGCTCGAGCGAGCCGTATCCACCGCGGCATCGAGTTCGGCATTGGCGTAGCGGCCGCGATTGTTCTCGTTCCAGGAGGCGAAGAGGTCGCCGAAGGTCATGGGGTCGTCATAGTCGGGGCCCCATCCGGCCATGACGACGTCGAACTCGCCGGAGGTCATCTTGGCGAGTCGTTGCTTGAAGATCTGGCGGTCGATCTTGATTTCGAGGCCAAGCTTGCGCTTGAACACGTTCTGGTAGTACTCGCTTTGCTTGTTGGCGGTGTCGGAGTCGCCGGTGAGCATCACCAGCGGCGGCATTTCGGCCAGGCCAAGTTCCTCCTTGGCAAGTTCCAGATGGCGTCGCGCCTCGGCTTCGTCGACGCGGGTGGTGGGCGCCGGGTACTCCTGGCGGAAGTAGCCGCGCACGCCCTTGAGCCAAACTGGGAAGAGGGATTCGCCTGGCAGATTCCCCGGCACCTTGATGACCTTGTACACGAGCTCCGCCGGATCGTTCACGAGCTGCATGGCGCGGCGCAGGTGCCAGTTGCGGGTGAGGCGGCCTTCGCGGTAGTTGAACTCCATGAAGAACACCGAGCCGTCGGTGAAGCGGCGAATGTTCCAGCGGTTTTGCAGGGCGTCGCGGAGGTTCTCCGAGTTCAGCCCCGTCATGGCGATCTTGCCGTCCTTGTAGAAGTTGAGAGAGGCGTTGGCGTCGGAGGTGATGTAGGCGTAGTCGATGGCGTTCAGGCGAATGGCGTCGGCGTTCCAGTAGCTCTGATTCTTCTCCAGCCGCACCGAGGCGCCATGCACCCAGCGGGCGATGGTGAAGGGGCCGTTGTAGAGCAGGTCCTCGGCATCGGCGGCGTAGCGGCCTTCGCGGGAACGATAGAACGCCTCGTTGATGGGGAAGTAGGTGGGGAAGGCGAGGAGCTTGGCGAAGTACGGCACCGGGCGTTCGAGTTCCACCACCAAGGTTCGGTCGCCCTCGGCACGGGCCGCGAGAGCCGACGGCTCAAGTTGGCCGCGGTTGATGGCCTCGCCGTTCTTGAGCGGGTACAGGATGAAGGCGTACTGCGAGGCATTGGCGGGATCGAGCGCCTTGCGCCAGGCGAAGATGAAATCGTCTGCCGTGACGGGTTCGCCGTTGCTCCACACCGCATCCGCACGCAGCCGAAAGGTGGCGGACGTTTCCCCAATCTCCCAGCTCTCGGCAACCCCGGGCACGAGTCGGTTGCGGGGGTCGTAGCGCAGCAGCCCCTCCATAACGTGCCCAAGGATGCGACCGCTAACCTGATCGGTGGTGCGCGTGGCATCAAGCTGCGGTGGCTCTTCGGACAGGGCAAGCGTGACCGTGCCGGTAGCCGCATCGACCCCATCGGCCGCGCCACTCCCGGTCCACAAGGCGAGCACCGCCAGCAAAGCGCCGAGCCCGACCACCCCGGCAAGCCCCAACCCGAGAAGCTGCAACAGCGCCCCGCGATCCAGCGGTGCCCGCGCACCACCAACGACCCCTTCTGCCAACGGTCCCGCCCTCAGCGCAACTGCCCCAAGCCTAACAGGCCAGCGCGGCGTTCGGCGATGGCCATTGCGAGGCCCAGCGACGGCCATCTCGACCGTAGGACACAGATCTGGCCTGTCCACCCCTCGCGCAAGGCCCGCATAGGTTGTTCGAGAGCCGTTCCGCCCCGAGTGCGAGCGGATGCATCAGGCTTGCGATCCGGCCTTGGACGACGACCCGGTATCTTGCTGGATGGATTCCGCCTGCGCCCCGCCTCTCGGCACATCGCGCACGTCGAACTCGGTCGACTTGCGGCACATCCGTTTGGACGGAGTGGAGCGAAGACGCCGAGCCGTGGGATCGAACCGCGCCCGACGGGATCACCCGGTGAGTTCCGACACACCGCGCCGGGGCGAGATCTGGATGGTCGATTTGGCCAACCCTGTTGGCGCGGAAGCGGCTTTCGAGCGGCCTGCGGTCATCGTCAGCAACAACGCCGCGAACGAAAGCGCCTCAGCAATGGGTCGTGGCGTAGTTGCGGTCTTACCGATCACGGGGAACATCCGAAGGGTGTATCCGTTCCAGGTTCGACTGACTGCCCGGTCGTGCGGCTTGAGTCGCGACTCCAAGGCGCAAGCGGAGCAAGTCCGAGCCATCGCCTTCGCACGGTTGCGGCGCCGGGTCGGGCAGGCACCGCAGCAGACCATGAACGAGGTCGAAGCGGCGATGCGCCTGCATCTGGCGCTGTGAAAATGTTCAACTTGGGCAATCAAGACGTTGGGGCCATCGAAGCGGCTTTCGAGGAGAGTTGCGGTACGGCGCGTGCGTCTCGTCCTCCGTCACAGGCTTTCGACGTCGAATCCCGCGACGTTGCGCGTTTCGCTGCTGAACTCGACGCCGACCAAGTGGATGCGCGCACCGCTCACTTGGTGTTTCTCTGCGTAGCCTCTCCCCTTCAACTGCGCCAGTGCAGACCCCGGACCCGCCTGCTCGACCACCTTGAACTCGAACAGGAAGATGTCGTCGTCGAGCCACACGGCCATGTCCAGCCGGCCCCGGTTCGTGCTGTCCTCGACACGCGCGTCGAGTCCCAGAGATGCGAAGTAGGCGTAGAACACCGCCGCGTAGTAGCCCTCGTAGTTGGCGATGGAGTTGTTCGTGTACCACTCGTGCGGGATGCCGGCGTAGAAGGCGTGGAACAGCGCCCTCAGGCCCCCAAAGTCTCGCGCCTCTAGCAGGTCGATGAGCCGATCGGCGTTCTCCTCCTGCCTACCATCCCGCACCAAGTGCCGCAGCAGGCTGCTGTTCAGGCTCTCGCGAACTTCCCGGTTGGGGTAGCGGAGCTCGTAGGAGATGCGGCCCCGCCGCTCGCGCTCGCCGGCGATGGTCAGATAGCCGGTCTGGAACAGCAGCGCCTCGGTGGCGATGTCGCCGATGTCGAACCGCGACACAAGCTCGTCGGTCGCCACCATGCGCTGCAGCTCCACCGGCCCCACCCGCCGCCGCAGCAACGTGTCGAGCAGGAAGCCGGGCGTGCCGGTCTCGAACCAGTGCGCCCGAAACCGCCGCGTGCGAAACAGCAGCAGGATGTCGAACGGGTTGTACACCCGCTCCTCGCCGAGCCACGAGTAGCCGTTGTACCACTCGCGGATACGATCGCGGTCGAGGCCGGCAAGCTCGGGGGCAAACACCGCGTCCAAGTCCGCATCCGTGTAGCCGCAGATCGCCGAATAATCCGGGTCGAGGGTGATGTCCGTGAGGTTGTTCAGCCCCGAGAACAGGTTCACCTTCGAGAACTTGCTCACCCCCGTGAGGAAGCTGAAGCGGATGTGCGCGTCCGAGAACTTCAGCGTCGAGTACAGGCCGCGCAGGAAGTCGCGGTTGCGGCGCGCAAGATCTGCATGCTCCAGCGCGTCGAGGATCGGCTTGTCGTACTCGTCCACCAGCACGACGGCGCGCTCGCCGGTGCCCTCGTGCAGCATCTCCAGAAGGCGGCTGAGTCGCTCGGGAGTCGTGTCGTAGCCGGTAGTGACACCGGCCCGCCGTTCGATGCCGTCGAGCTGCGCCATCGCGTTGCGATGCAGGTAACCGGGCACCGTGAAGTCCCCTTGGCTGAAGTCTAGGCGCACAACCGGAATGCGCCGAGACCAATCCCAATGCCCGTGGACGGCCAAGCCCTCGAACAGCTCCCCGCTGCCCTCGAACAGTTCCTTCATCGTGTCTAGGAACAGGCTCTTGCCGAAGCGGCGCGGGCGCGAAAGGAAGTAGTGTGTGCCACCCT
Organism: Pseudomonadales bacterium; assembly: GCA_965116935.1. GTDB lineage: Bacteria > Pseudomonadota > Gammaproteobacteria > Pseudomonadales > Azotimanducaceae > VXYL01. The sequence goes on from OZ220737.1 coordinate 1,010,715, forward strand.
CCAGCAGGCGCGGGATGAGGTGGGTTTTGTCGACGTAGTAGCAGCGGTCCTCCCGCACTTTACGGAAGGTCTGGATGCCGATGGGAAGCTTGCGCCGCCGCATGGCCGGATGCTAACAGACGGTCGCCGGCCGCAAGCGGCGGCTGCCGTTCCTGAGACGGCCCGTGGTCTGCGTGTGTGGGCAGAGTTGTCGGGTGCCGGGGTGGACGCCAGACTAGGCCCCGATTGGTGGATGGAAAGGGCGGATGCCTTTGTTGCCGGCATGGGCGGCAGATTGGCCGGTCGGGCACCTGGCGACGAGTGCTGGGGATCGGCCGCATGTGGTTGCAGTGGTGTCTTGCGAGGTGGACGAGTCGATCTGGATTCCGATCGACGGCAAGCCCAAGAGTGGCGCGAAGCTCAAGCGCGTGCGGAACATCGAGGCGAGTGGACAGGCTTCGCTCCTCGTGGATCAATACGACGAGGATTGGTCCAGGCTGCGCTGGGTGCGGGTCGATGGCGACGCGCATGTGCAGAAGATGCCGGCCGACGTTGCCGCAACGTTCCGGGTCAAGTATCCGCAGTATCGGAGCACGCCCCTTGGCGACGCCTGCATACGCATCGCCGCGCGGCGTTCGCGGCAATGGGCAGCGACGACTGCGTGAAGGCCGACAGTCGAGCTTTCAACCCTCCGCGCCGGTCCTCTTCCGAAGGTCCCATGCGTTGCCGTCGCGCATCAATCCCGTTGCCGCGTAGTAGCGTGCGGCCGCGCGTCCTTCGCGCCAGCGAGTTGACGGTCCGGTTGGTTCTACTTCCCTCCAAAGCCTCCTTGACCCCCGGCGTGCGATCAGCGCCGTGCCTTAGGCACAGCTGCGAAGGGCGATTTCAGTCGATACCGGGTAGCGTTGGTGGACGGCCAATCGTGCGCCGAATCGCACCGAATCCACCGCACCTCGCCGTCAACGCCCGTGAGGGCCACCTTGCCGTCGGCGCGACAGGAAGCGACTGACGCCTCGTAGCTACGGTGGACATCCTCAATGATGTGCCGGCCCGCAATGGCCCCCACTTCAAACCGATCGAACTCCGGGCAGCCGTCGAGAGTGATGGACGCTTTGTTCGTCCACAGCCCCGAGGGGCCCATCCCAGCGGGACACCCGTGCTTCAGCAACGTCATCACGAGCCTGCTTCGCACCGCTCGGTTGCCCTCGACAACGTCCTGTTCAATCTCCAACGCAATGTCGTAGTCACGAAGGAACTCCACGACATCTTCCTCGGTGGCGGATCGCAGTAGGAATCGGCCGGCAAGAGTTTGCCTCTCCTCCGGATTCTGCACGTCCTCCTCCTCGAGCATGGTGACCCGTCCCGTCTCCAGCCATCGCAGCCAATACGCGACCGATCCACAGCTATAGGCATCGATTCGCCTGTCTCCTACGCGCAAGTCATTCATGCAAGTGTCGAAATCCCGGACGAGACGCTCCTCCGCATACGTGCCGGGCAGGTAGTCGCCGTCGGGACGCGCGGCGATCAGAGATTCAAGGAACCGCGCATGGCCTTCGTGCGCCCACTGCAACCACGTCTCTCCCTGCTGATAGCAGTGCGCGAGTTCGTGCGCGAGGAGGAGAAAGACGCGTTCCCCAAGCTCGTCCGAACGCTCCTCCCAACCCTTGCCCCGAAACCAGAGCCGCATCGAACAGCGTTCCCCGGCCGCGTCGCCGCCGTTGCGCGGCCCATCCGAACCCTCCACGAAGTAGTCGACAAGCACGGGGGCTGACTGTCGAGCAACGCCCAGAATCCGAACCAGCCCACGGTGCGCGCGCTCGTTCGACTCTCGAATCAACTCCTCGAGCCATGCCGGCAAGTTCGTCGGCAGCTGCACTGCGGAGTTTGGCTCCAGGTTCCGACCCAGAAGCACAAAGCCGCTCTGGTCGGCAATCTCGCGATCTTCCTTCACGTCGACATACTGACCATCAACCACCGCGTGTACGCCTTCACCTCCGGCAAGAACGACCGACACGCCGTCGCACCCCTTTGGCAGTTTCGGCAGCAGGTAAGGGACGAAGACCGCAATCCCACGCCCGTCCACCGCGAATGCGGTCGGATAAACGGCGCCATACCGTTGCTCTGGGGGTTCAGGCGAAACCACCACAGACGCCTCTCGAACCGGCTCGCGGAAGAGGATCCTCCCTTGCCCATCCACCTCAGCACTGTCCGACTCAACAGCCAAGTGAGACATCCGCTCCACCGCTCCGCGGTCCGGCCAACTCAACTCGAGTGTCCGAGTCTCCTGCGGCATCACATAGGCAACGCGGATGGCGCTATCCGATTCAGTGACTGCCAGCCGCATCCCGACTGTACCCACGCCATGTCTGCATTCCGCCTCCATCAACGGCTCTGCACGCCCTTGAGTACTCACCATGACAAGCGCGAGCCAGACCCACCACCAGACACCCCTTATCCCTTGTGCCATCAAATGCCCCCGTACAGTTTGTTCACGACCAGTCGCCTCGTCGGGACCCATCTTTGGAGCGTGGATCACTCTGGTGATCCGCGCCTCTAACGAGATCGTAATCCGCCAAGGGAGGCTTTCCAATCTCAAGGCGTCGTGCGTCCACATTCGCCCCATCGTCGATGGGGTAGAGTTCCAACTTGCCGGTGGTCTCGTCGTGATAGAGCTGAGCGAGCTTAGCGCGTGAAATCCGCGCGCCCATGCAAGGCCCCACGACAGAGGTGCCGCCAGCGAACTCCGCCAATGCCTGATCGGTTTGCGCATTGCCGCCATAGACTTGAAGCGCCACGCGCTGGTGGTTGCACGATGTGACACCAAGAGCCAATGGCGCCCAGATCGCGCCGACTCCCGCTCGAACGCCGATCTTCCCTGTCGCTCGATCCAGAGAAAGCACTGACGCCCCCGCACCGCCAACCGTGCCGCGCCTAGCGCCTTCGACCGGCGCCTGGCCTTGCTGAGAAGGCCCTGTCGGAGTGTCCGGGCCCAGTTGTGGAGTGCCGGGATGGAGACCAGACTGGGGCCCGTTTTGGTGGATGGAAGGGGCGGATGCCTTTGTTGCCGGCATGGGCGGCGGATTGGCCGGTTGGACATCTGGCGACGAGTGCTGGGGATGTGCCGCATGTGGTGGCGGTCGTGTTCTGCGAAGTCGGCGAGGCGATCTGGATTCCGATCGACGGCAAGCCCAAGAGTGGCGCGAAGCTCAAGCGCGTGCGCAACGTCGAGGCGAATGGACAAGCCTCGCTCCTCGTGGATCAATACGACGAGGATTGGTCCAAGCTGCGCTGGGTGCGGGTCGATGGCGCCGCCGAGGTGGTGACGATGCCGCCCGACGTTGCCGCTGCGTTCCGGGTCAAGTATGCGCAATACCGGAGCACGTCCCTTGGCGACACCTGCATACGCATCACGGGGCGGCGTTCGCGGGAGTGGTCCGCGGCGCCGGCGTGAAGTCTGCAAGTCGGCGAAATCCGCAAGTCGGCCTGTCCAGCCTCCGGTAGCGTGCGGTTGCGGCCAGCAGGCGCCCTGAAAGACAATCCCGCGCCCTGCATCCCTCTTGGGGCTTTTGATGCCCGCTGCATCCATCGCGAGGCCATGGAGCGCGTTGCGTGCTGCCGGTGCCTTGGCTTTGCTCGTTGCCGTCACGGTGGCGTTTGCTGATGCGCCGGCGTCGTCGGTCGTCGTCGGGCCGCTCAACCCGGTTGGCGGCGCCGACGCCACGGAGAAGGCCATCGTGCCGCCGCGGCACGACCATGCATCTGTTGGCATCACCATCGATGGCCGGCTCGACGAGGACATCTGGCGGCGCGTGCCGGCCTACGACCACATGGTGGTCACCACCCCGGACGTCAGGCGCCGGGCGAGGTATCAAACGCAGACGTTCCTTTTCTATACCCAGCGGGGCATGTACGTGGCGGCCTGGAACGAACAACCCGAAGGCACTCTCATGGGGCCGCTGTCGGGGCGCGACTCATTCGAGCATGCCGATGCCTACCAGATCGTGGTGGACTCTTCCGGGGAGGGGCTCTACGGCTACTGGTTCCGCGTCAAGCTGGGCGACTCCCTGATGGACGGCACGCTGCTGCCGGAACGCCGCTTCGGGCGCGACTGGGATGGGCCATGGGACGCCCGCACCCAGCGAACGGACGATGGCTGGACGATGGAGATGTTCCTGCCCTGGTCCATGATGAACATGCCCGCCGGCGACGGCGAGCGACGCATCGCCATCGAGATCGCCCGGTTCCTGCCCCACCTCAACGAAGTCTGGTCGTGGCCAGCGCTGCCCGACACGGAGCCGCAGTTCATCTCCATGTTCCAGCCGCTGACCCTGGCCGGCGTCGCACCGCGCCAGGAGGTCAGTGTGTTCCCCTATGCGGCCGTGAGCGCCGACCTTGCGCGCGGCACCCAGGCCAAGGACGCCGGCGTGAACGTGTTCTGGCGACCCTCTTCCGCCTTCTTTCTCAGCGCCGCCGCCAACCCCGACTTCGGTCAGGTCGAGGCGGATGATGTGGTTGTGAACCTCTCTGCCTACGAGACCTTCTTCCCGGAGAAGCGCCTGTTCTTCCAGGAGAACCAAGACATCTTCAGCACCGGCGAATACGGCTACGCCAACGCGGCAAGCCCGCTGCACACGCGTCGCATGGGCTCGTCCGTGGGGTCCCGGCGCGGGCGAGGAGACCTCGGCGACGAGCCGCTCGAAGCGCACGACTTGACGCGCCCAGTCGATTTGCGCCTCGCCGCCAAGGCAGCGCTGCAGGCTGGCCGCTCCCGCTATGGGTCAATGCTGGTGGCGGAGGACGACACCCGCCTGCGCCGTGCCGATGGCGAAGGCAGCGTCACCGCCCGAGGGCGCGACTTCGCCGTGCTGCGCTACCAATACGAAGACACATCGTCGCGCGCTCGCAAGTCCATTGGCTGGCTCGGCACGCTGGCGCAGCATCCGGAGCGGCGGGCGGTGTCTCAGGCGGTCGATGCCAACTACCGCACGCCCGACGGCGATTGGAGCGTCGAGGCGCAAGTGCTCGGCTCTGACGTCGAGGGGGAGCGCGGCTGGGGCGGGATGCTCGACATCGTCAACGTGCCGCGGACGGGAGATCAGCACTTCCTCCACATCGCGAGCTTTGACGACGGCCTCGATCTCAACGACTTGGGCTATCTCTGGCGCAACGACTACACGCGCGTCTTCTACGAGTTCTGGCGCCGGCGGCAGGATTACCAGCGCATTCGCGACACCAACGGCTGGGCGTACTTCCACGCCGACGTCAACGGCGCGGGGCAACTGGTGGAGGGAGTGGCGCAGCTCCACTACGGCTGGGGCTTCAAGAACAACACCCGCATCTATGCGGACATCGAGTACTTCCCGCCGTATTGGGACGACCGCAATAGCCGCGGCAACGGCACGTTCCGGCTCGGACGGGCGTGGGAGACCATGCTCGGCTGGAACAGCGCGCCGGACGGCAGATTCAACGCTGGCGTCAGCGTTGAACTCGGACGCGAACCCGTCGGAGGCACGTCCCACGAAGCCGACGTGTTTCTGACCTACACCCCGCTCGACCGCATCCGCCTGCGCCTTTCCACGGGCTACCGGAACCGCGAGAGCTGGCTGGTGTGGCAGGGTGGCGCCAACCTCACCTCGTTCGCCTCGGAGGACTGGTTCGCGTCACTTGGTGCGGAAGCCTACTTCACGGCCCGCCAACACCTTCAGGTGCGGATTCAATGGGTGGCGGTGAAGGCATACGAGAGCGAGCGCTACCGCATCGCTGGCGAGACCTGGCTCGCCCCGGTACCGCGTCCTTCCACAGCCAACGCCGACTCCTTCGCCATCAGCGACGTGGTCCTGCAACTGCGCTACCGATGGCAGATGGCGCCGCTGTCGGATCTGTTCCTCGTGTACAACCGCACCGGCAGCCTGCCGAACGACAGGCGGCGGCGGTTCACTCGCCTTTTCGACGACAGCTTCCGAACGCCTGAGGAGGGGGGGTTGCTGCTGAAGGTTCGCTATCGACTTGGCACATGAGGAAATCCCCAACCGGATCAAACGCCTTCCCAAACGACCGGCTGCTTGCCGGCGCATCGCTCGCGCACTAGATTGCGCTTCTTGATCAGCATATGTTCGGCTTTTTGGGTCGCGGCTGGTCAGGGTTCTCCACCATGGAGTCAGCGATGACTGACAACGGCAAGCCCACCTTCCTCACCGTTCGGGACCTCGGCCCAATCGTCCGCGCAGATGTTGAGCTCCGTCCGGTTACGGTCTTCGTTGGCCCGAGCAACACAGGCAAATCGTTCCTGTCGATCCTTCTGTACGCCTTGCGCAAAGCACACGATGACCGTTGGAGCGTGAGCAATGCGGCTACCTGGAATCGACGGTTTCGCGAGCGCGCGAGCAAGGGAGTTAGGCGGAAAACGACGGCATGGGCCAACGGGCTGTCGGAACTCGACAGCCTCGTCGAAGTGCCCGTGGACATCAAGGATGCCGTCGCGCCGATTGCCCAGCTGGAACACGCCGACCAAGTCGCAGGCGAGTTGGCGCGTTGCTTCGGAGTGAGCGACCTTCGCCGCCTCGTTCGTCGTTCGGCAAACACATGCGCCTTCGGACTAAGCAGCGTCCCGGATACCCCGGAGCCTTTTCGCTTTCGGATTTCACGAGCTGGCCGTTACTCCCTCGACCCAGCCACGATAGGTAGCGCGATTGGGCGGTTCCAGACAACCGGCCTGCGCGTCAACTCACGGTCCCTCCACGGTGAGGTGGACGAGGCCATCTCAAGGCTGGTGGAGGTGGCCCGGATGTTGATTTGCGCCGAGATCGCATCGGCGATCGGCCCGCCAGCGTCATCTGTCCACTACTTGCCGGCGGATCGAACCGGAATCATGCACGCACACCGCGCAGTCGTCAGTTCCTTGATCAGGAGCGCTTCGCGAGGAGGGCCTCTCTCGGAGGCGCCCCTTCCAGAGCTATCGGGTGTCGTGGCTGACTTTCTGCAGCGTCTAATTGGCATGCGGGAAGGTGCGTCCCCAATGCGCTCCGCAAATGCCGCAACCGACCGTGGAGTCCACGACGCTCGACGGCTCTCCGATTTGTTGGGGCGGCTGCAAAAGGACATCCTCGACGGGTCCATCGCCATCACGCAATCGGAAACCGGCTACCCTTCCTTCAGCTACAGGCCAACAGGCTGGAACGATGCGCTGCCGCTAGCCAACGCGTCCTCGATGGTCTCGGAACTCGCACCCGTAGTGCTCTTCCTGCGCCACGTCGTCGGCCCCGGGGACACTCTCATCGTGGAAGAGCCCGAAGCCCACCTCCACCCAGCCAAGCAGGTCGAGTTCACCCACTGCCTTGCCGCCGTCGCCAAGGCTGGCGTCCGAGTGGTCATCACCACGCACAGCGAGTGGGTGCTCGAAGCCCTTGCCAACCTGGTGCGCATGTCCGCCTTGCCCAAGACGGACCGCGGTGGCCTTCCGGGGAACGAGTTTGCCTTGGATCCGGATGAGGTTGGCGCGTGGATGTTCCAGCCACGCAAACGTCCGAAGGGCTCAGTCGTCACGGAGGTGCCGCTAAACCTTGAGTCGGCCACATTCCCCGCTGGCTTCGGTGAAGTTACCGCCTCGCTCTACAACGACTGGGCCAGGATTTCGAATCGAGTCGAGCAAGGCAAGCAACAATGAAGCGCTCACTCATGGACGTGCTCAAGGAGCGCGTGGCGGAGTCGTGCCTCGTGTCACGGCTCGACAAGCAGGGCTGCACGCTTGGGCTCGATCACACGCCGGAACCCAATGTGGTGGTTGACCTTGACCACGTAGAAGCACCTGTCCGTCGTTCCCAGCAAAAATGCGATTACCTATTTTTCGGATCCGAAGGCAAGGGGGGCGTAGTCGCCGTAGCCATCGAAATGAAGAGTGGAAGGGTTAAGCCCTCCGGTGCCAAAAGCCAACTTCAAGCGGGGGCCAAAATCGCTGAACGCTTGGTCGCGGGCCTCGCTCCAGCGCGGTTCGCCCCGGTGCTCGTCCACGGGGCCACTCTCTCCCGCCGCACCTACGACCAGATGGCCAAGCAGCAGGTCACCTTCCGCAAGGGAGGCTACCGAATCGAGCTGCTCCCATGCGGCGAGCAACTGGCTAGCGCACTGGATTAGCTGGTCGACCATCGCCAGACAGTCATCCAGGTGGCTTCCGGATTTTTGCCAGGGTTCACTTAGCGCTTGATGCGGTATGGCTCCAGCGCGGCCTTTGTGCGCTTGGACGGGCCTGGCGTGCTGTACCCGCCCAACTCGCGCCAGGAGCGTGATTCGAGGAAGGGCGTTGTTTCTCCGAGGATCCTCACCAGCGCGTCGTGCTTGATACGGTAGGTGGCATCGTCAACAGGAAACTCGACCACAATGCCGCGGCCACAGTGCTTCCGGTCGATGCGCATGCGGGTGTTCCGAACGACATTCATGGAGCGTCAGACGACGGTCTCAAGCCATATTGGCTCTTGTGACGACGGAAGGACGGTACTGCGTGGGAGTGGGCGTCCCAAATCTTCGTAGAGCTCGACAACGGCCGCGACTGCGTCCTTTACGTTGGCTAAGACATCGGCCACGGTGTCGCCCTCTGTCACCAACTCGGGCAGCAGCGGGGAAGTCACCGTGTAGCCGCCCTCAGCCTGCGGCGTTAACACCAACGGGAGCTTGTAGTGCATGTTGCGCGCCTTCCCAACAAGGCGACCCATGTTGGTTGTCCGATGCCCGGATTTCAAGCACCCGTGCGAGGTCGCAGCGTGGCCGCGCGTGCTGGCTCACTTCTCGCTTGACGGGGCTCGCATCTGCAACGCAACTCGATGCGCTACGATAGCGGCTAGGCACCGGACGATTTCGAAGGGCATTCACAAGGGAAGTGAAACGATGGCGCTAAACGAGTTGGCAGAGCGCTGTCCAACATCGGCATGCTTCCAGGCACGTCGTCGTTCGCGCTGTTGCCCGTCACGGCAAGTCGCTCCACCATTCAGCCGTCGCACACGAATCACGGGCTAGCGCGTCCTGTAGTCCGAAACATGGCACTCGAGCGCATCAAGGTTTGCGGCTTCAAGAGCATCAGCAAGCTCGACTTGCGGCTGCAGCCCATTAACTTGCTCATCGGGGCCAACGGGTCAGGTAAGTCGAATTTCCTGGAGGTCTTCCCGCTGACCCACGCGGTCCGACTGGGCCAAGAGGCGCGCTACTCCGCCATGCGTGGCGGCGCAAACCGCGCGTTTCACTTTGGCTCGAAACACACCTCCGAGATCCGTATCGAGCTCGAGCTTTCCGGCACGATAGGGTATTCGGCCGTCATCGTCGCAACCGACGAGGACCGGCTGCTGAGTGTGGAAGAGGGTCTGTCAGGTGACAAGGGCGAAGAGATAGACCTCCTCTTCCCTGACGATGACGAGGGAGAGGTCGAGATGGCACTGGACCGCGCCATGGCGAGATGGCGTGCCTACCAGTTCCATGACACCAGTCCGCGATCGCCCATACGTACCAATGCGCTCGTTCGCGACCGTCGCCGCCTGCGCACCAACGGTGCGAATCTGGCGTCGTTTCTTTACCGCCTGAGCAAGCACCGACGGAAGTCCTACAGGCGCATCCTCCATACAGTGCGCTTGGCGGCTCCATTCTTGTCGGATTTCGTGCTCGAACCTGACGACGACTCGATCCGGCTCGAATGGCTTCACGCCGAGTGCGAGGGGTTCTTCGATGTGGCATCCATGTCGGATGGGACGCTCCGGTTTATTGCTCTCACGACGTTGTTTTGTCAGCCTGTGGAACTCCGCCCGAGCGTCATCGTCGTGGACGAGCCCGAACTTGGCCTTCATCCGGCAGCGATCGGCTTGCTGGCGGAGATGGTCAAGACGGCGGCACTCGACTCGACCGTTATCGTGGCCACGCAATCGCCAACGCTTGTCGATTATTTCGAGCCAGAGGACGTGGTGGTGGTGGACCTGGTAGACGGTGCAACGGAATTCAGACGGCTCGAACGTGCCGAACTCGAGGAGTGGCTCGAGGACTTCAGCCTTGGCGAGCTGTGGGAAAAGAACCACCTTGGAGGACGGCCGGCCTGACGCCGCGCCGTTTCCCGCAGTGCGTTTGCGCGTTCACGTCGAAGGTCAGACGGAGGAGGCTTTCGTCAACCGGTTGCTTGCACCGCATCTTGGGAAGCGGGGATTCACTAGTGTCGACGCGCGCCTCATGGGAGGGGCCAGGCGACGACGGCAACGTGGAGGCGTCCCTTCGTGGACCTCCTTCCGCAACGAGTTGGTGCGGCACTTGAAGGCGGATAGCGGTCTCCTCCACACGTCCATCGTGGACTTCTACGGTATGCCTGACGACGGCAAACGAGCGTGGCCGGGAAGAAGGGAGGCTGCGAGCCTGCCGCACGCCCGCAAGGGCGAGCACGTTGCCCAACAGATGCTGGCGGATCTGCACACCGTGTGGCACCGCGAGCAACGCTTCGTGCCCTTCGTGGTAATGCACGAATTCGAGGCACTCCTGTTCAGCGACTGCGACGCGTTTGCCAATGTCTTGGCGAAACCCGGTCTTGCAGGAGAGCTTCGGCACATCCGCGACCAGTTCGAATCGCCGGAGCACATCAACGACCGACGGGATACGGCTCCGTCAAGCGAATCCGTGCGCTGCATCCAGGCTACGGCAAGGTCGCGGAAGGCACCGCGGCTGCCCAGGCGGTATCCCTCGACAAAATGACCGAACAGTGCCCACACTTTGCGGCTTGGCTGCATCAATTGGAAACGCTTGCCCCAGCTTGATGGCTGGGTTCGTCGCACCTTGGCGTGCGTGCGAGGAAATGCCTTCGCTGTGCCGCCCAAACGAGGCCCCGCACGGCATTCGGTCGCAAGGTCAGCGCGTCGCTCAGGAGGGCGCGAGCAGGAACTCGAGCAGGGCCTTCTGCGAGTGGAGGCGGTTGCCGGCTTCTATCCAGGCCACCGAGCGGGGGTCTTCGAGCAGGTGTTCGCTGATTTCCTCGCCCCGGTGGGCTGGGAGGCAGTGCATGAAGAGGGTGTCCTTGGCCGCGCAGTCTAGGAGTGCTGGGGTGACTTGATAGCCGGCGAAGGCTTTTCGTCGCGCTTCGGCCTCGTCGTCGTGGCCGAGGGAGGACCACACGTCCGTCACCACCAGATCGGCGCCGGCGACCGCATCGCGTGGTGACGGCGCGAGTTCGGCCACGTTGGACTCCGCCAGCAGCGTCGCATCCGGTTCGTGCCCCTTGGGCGCGGCGATGCGAAGGTGGAAGTCGAACAGCTTCGAGGCGCGGATGTAGGAGTTGCACATGTTGTAGCCATCGCCCACGAACGCCACGGTCGCGCCCTGAATCGAGCCGCGAAACTCGTTGAACGTCTGCACGTCGGCCAGAAGCTGGCAAGGATGAAACCGGTTCGTCATGCCGTTGATTACCGGCACGCTCGATGCCGAGGCGATGCGCTCCACCTCCTCGTGCGCGAGCGTGCGCACCATCACCGCGTCCACCATCTGTGACAGCACCTGCGCCGTGTCCTCCACCGGCTCTCCGCGCCCAAGCTGGGTATCTGCCCGTCCAAGGAACAGCGCGTGACCGCCGAGTTGGTGCATCCCGGTCTCGAACGCCACCCGCGTGCGCGTGGAGTTGAGCTGGAACACCATCGCCAACGTCTTGCCGGCGAGGGGGCGATGCGCGAGCCCGTCGCGGTTCATGCGCTTGAGTTCCGCCGCCCGCGCCACGAGCCCCGCCAGTTCGTGGGCGGTGCAGTCCGGCAGCGTGAGGAAGTGACGCACTGCCATGACTCGACGCTCCGGTCAGTCGAGCGCGTCGATGAGGTCCGCCACCATGGCCACCATCTGGTCCGCCTCGGCATCGCTCATGTTCAGCGGCGGCAGCAGGCGGACGACATTGTCCACCGCGACGTTGATGAGGAGGCCAGCCTCCAAGGCATCGGCCACCAGCGTCGGGCACGGCTCGTTAAGTTCCACCCCGAGCATCAAGCCCTTGCCGCGGATTTCCCGCACACGGTTGTTGCCGGCCAGGCGCTTGCGGAATGCCGCCACCATGCGCTCGCCGAGTTCCGCGGCGCGTTCGATCACGCCGCCTTCGGTGAGTTCGTCAAGCACAGCATTGGCCGCAGCGCAGGCGAGGAAATTGCCGCCGAAGGTGGAGCCATGCGTGCCCGCCACCAGCACGTCGGCCGCCGCGCCGCGGGCAATGCAGGCGCCGATGGGCATGCCGTTGCCGAGCCCCTTGGCCGTGGTGATGACATCCGGCAGGAGGTTGCCGTGCTGGAACGCGAACAGCTTGCCGGTGCGGCCGTTGCCGGTCTGCACTTCGTCGAGCATGAGCAGCCAGTCGTTGGCATCGCACACTTCGCGCAAGCTGTCGAGATAGTCGCCCGAGGGAATCTGGATGCCGCCCTCGCCGAGCACCGGCTCGACGAACACCGCCACCACGTTCTTGTTGTTGGCGGCGATTTGGCGCACCGACTCGACATCGTTGAATGGTGCCCGCACGAATCCGGAAAGCAGCGGCTCGAAACCCGCCTGCACCTTGCGATTGCCGGTGGCAGTGAGCGTCGCCATGGTGCGGCCGTGGAAGCTGCCGTCCATGACGATCACGTCCGGCGCCTCGATGCCGCGATTGTGGCCGTGCAGGCGCGCGATCTTCAGCGCCGCCTCATTGGCCTCGGCACCTGAGTTGCAGAAGAACACGTTGTCCATGCCGGACAGTTCGCACAGGCGTTCCGCGAGCCGCTCCTGCGGGCCGATGCGATAGAGATTGGAGGTGTGCAGCAGCGTGCCGGCTTGGTTGCGCAGCGCCTCGGCCACCGCCGGGTGGGCGTGGCCCAGGCCGCAGACGGCGATACCGGTGAGGCCGTCGAGATAGGCCTTGCCGGCCTCGTCGTACACGTGGCTGCCCTCGCCGCGCACGAAAGACACGGGCAGGCGCCCATAGGTTGGCATGATGGCCGTCATCTTTGCGTTCCTTTCCTCTCAACTGCCCCGTTTGCCGTGCTTCGCTCGGGGCCTATCCTTGCAGAAACTGTGGTAGCGCTTCTTAGCGGGGCGTCTCGTGCTCGCATTCGCGCGCGACTCTCGACCTACCGACTACCGAAAACAAAAGCCGGGCAGCGACGGTAGGCTGCCCGGCAAGCGCGAGAGCATAGCACCGTTCGGCGGCGGCGCCGGTCCGCAACGAGCCGCTCAGGCTGGGCCCGCCAACACCGCTTCGCGCAGGCGGCGCAAGCCTTCGGCGAGCATTGCCTCGCCGCAGCCGAAGTTGAAGCGGGCAAAGCCTGGTGTGCCGAAGTCCTCGCCCGGCGAAAGGCCGATGCCGTGGCTTTCGAGCCAGGTGGCGGGCGAGTCGTGTCCTAGCGCCGTCGCGTCGATCCAGGCAAGGCACGTGGCTTCCACGGGCGTGACTTCGAGGCCGCCCAAGGCGCGCACGGCGTCTTCCACGGTGCGGGCATTGCCGGCGAGATAGGCGTTGACGGAGGCGAGCCAGTCCGATTGGTCGTTCCATGCCGCGGTCGCCGCCGCGTAGGCGAGAGGCGACACGCCGGAAACAAAGCCGTGCATCGCGCTCTCGTAGCGGGCGCGCAGTTCCGGGTCCGGAATCACGGCAACGGCGACGCCGAGGCCCGGCATGTTGTAGGCCTTGGTGGGGGCATGGAGGGTTATCGACCGACGCGCGAGTTCCGGGTCGAGGCCAGCGACCGACCGGTGCCGCCGCTCCTTTGCCAGCAAGATGCCGCAATGGATCTCGTCGCTCACCAAGAGGGCGCCGCTCGAGAGGACAAGCTCGGCGATGCGTTCGAGTTCGTCCTGCCCGTAGATGCGTCCTGTGGGGTTGTGGGGATTGCAGAACATGAGCGCCGAGTCAGGCTCGAGCGCCGCGGCTAGGTGGTCGAAGTCCATCTCCCAGCGGTTGCTTTGCCGGGCCAGCGGGGAGCGGGTTTCCGCAAGGCCAGCGTTCGCGGCAACGCGCAGGAACGGCGGGTACACGGGGGTCGGCACCACCACGCGCGACCCGCCGAAGGCGCGCGCGGCGACGTTGAAGCCGGGCACGACTCCCGGCAGCCAGACCAGCCAGTCGCGATGCACCTGCCAGCCGCAATGGCGCGCCACCCAGCCTTGGAAGGCAGTTATGGCGCCCTCGGGCGTGGTGGTGTAGCCGAGCACGGGGTGGGCGAGGCGGGCCTCTACCGCCTCGATGACGAAGGGGGCGGTTGGCAGGTCCATGTCGGCGACCCAGAACGGCAGGATGTCCCGGCCGGCGTACTTCTCCCACTTGTTGCTCGAGGTGCCGCGGCGGTCTATGCCGTCGGCGAGTGCCTTGCCGATGGGGTCCAAGATGCTTCGGTTCATCCGCGCTACAATGCAAACGACCAGAGGCCAATGCAAGCGGCGGCGCGCGAGGAGACGCAATGAGCAACGAGACCATCGACACGATCCGGTCGCAGATTCAGGACAACCCCATCATCCTTTACATGAAGGGGTCGCCGCAGGCGCCCCAGTGCGGATTTTCGGCGCAGACCGTTCAGTGCCTGATGGCATGCGGCCAGCGCTTCGCCTACGTGGACGTGCTGAGCAATCCGGCCATTCGGGCGACGCTGCCGGAGGTTTCGGATTGGCCCACGTTCCCGCAGCTCTACGTGGACGGCGAACTCGTCGGCGGCTGTGACATCATCACCGAGATGTATCAGTCCGGCGAACTGCAGCCGCTGGTGGAGAAGGCCGGCGCTGCAGCGGCGAGCGAGTAGGGGCGCGAACAACGCCGCCGGCAAGCACCCAAGCAACAGGCCCTGCCATGCGAGGGCCTCTCTGGACGGGGGCGTCCCGCCCTCCACGCGTGCCGGAGGCGCGCACGCAGCGAAGCCGGCCAACGCCACTGCAAGCAAGCGTTTCCAGACAACGCCAACAAAGCGCCAGCCCCGAACAACGCCACTAACAAACCAGCCTCTGTTCCTTGACGTGCCTGCGGCACGATGGAGGGCGGGCGCCGCCAAACCCCTCGCTAACGCTCGGGGTCTGGCCCCATCCCCCACCTTCCCAAGAGCGTGCACCGCATACGTGGCGCGTCCGCGCCGCTCCTGCGGTGCACGCTCTTGGCGCCCTCCGTCCAAAGGCCCGTGGCAAACGCGACAGCCGCCTGCCTAGCTACGACAGCCGGTGCTTGGCTAGCTTCCGCCCAACGACTGCGGCGAGGGCCATGCATTGACGATGGCGCAGAACAGCGTTGCCGTCATCTGGGCGTCATAGGCGGCGCTGTGCGCGCGCTCCGGGTCGAAGGCAATGCCGGCGCGGTTGCATGCCTCCCGCAACACCGTGTGCCCACAGGCGACGCCGGCGAGCGAAACGGTGTCCATCACCGAGAACGGGTGGAACGGATCGCGCTTGACGCCGTTGCGTGCCGCCGCCTTACGCAGGAAGGCGTGATCGAAATGGGCATTGTGGGCGGTGAGGATGGCGCGCTGGCAACGAGCGAGCTTGATTTCCCGCCGCACTAGCCGGAACAGCTCCCGCACAGCCTTCTCCTCCGGCACCGCGTTCCGCGCCGGGTCGCTGAGGTCGATTCCGGTAACCTGCAGCGATGCCGCCTCAACTTTCGTGTCCGGGTGCGGCGCAATCGCCCAGCGATGGGCCTCCTTCACCGTCAGCCGTCCGCCGTCAAGCTCGAGCGTGACCGCGGCGAGTTCAAGCAATGCGTGGCTCGTGGGTTCGAACCCGCCCGTCTCGATGTCGATCACCACCGGCAAATAGCCCCGAAACCGGGACCGAATGGCGACACCTGCATTTCCTTCCATTGCGAAAGCCTAGCAGGCAAGTCGGACTTTGGCGTTGATATTTTGATAACTCGTTGAAATAACTACTAATTCCTACAGAGCACAAGAGACTTTCTCGAAACATATATGCAATAAAAACAATAGGTTACGAGGGTCCAGTTTCTAAGTCCGACAGGCTGCTAGCAGGCAAGTCGGACTTCGCACGGCGCAAGCCGGCAAACACCGAAGCAGCTCCTGCGATGCGAGGGCCTCTCTGGACGGAGGGCGTCCCGCCCTCCAAGCGTGCCGAAGGCGCGCACGCAGCGGAGCTGATCAAGGCCACCGCAAGCAAGCGTTCCAGACAACGCCAACAAAGCGCCAGCCTCGAACAACGCCACCAACAAACCAGTCTCTCCTTCTGGCACCCGCATGCCTCGACGTGCCTGCGGCACGACGGAGGGCGAGCGCCGCCAAACCCCTCGCTAGCGCTCGGGGTCTGGCCCCATCCCCCACCTTCCCTGCACACACGATTTCACGCAACCGCACGCTGTCCCGGGTTTACCAATGCAGTAAGCAAACATCTCGCAAACACCGCCTCTCGCAGCCTCCCCGAAAATCGGGTAGACTCCGCCAGAACGTGGTAACCGTCATGGGGAACCATTTGACGCCCAAGCGCCTCAACCCCGCCTTCGTCGCCGCCGTCCAGCCCACGCACAAGACTACCCGATTCGGCGACGGCAACGGCCTCCATCTCGTCGTCACCCCCAGCGGCGGCCGCGGCGGCAAGTCCTGGGTGCAGCGCCTCGTCGTCCGCGGCGTCCCGCGCGAGCTGGGCCTCGGCAGCGTGCGGGAGGTGTCTCTCCGGCAGGCCCGCGCGCGGGCGCTCGAGAACCGCCGCATCGCGCGGCGCGGCGGCGACCCGGCGCCGCGGCGCAAGACGCCGACGTTCGCCGAGGCGTTCGACGCCGTCGTCGCGCTGCGGCGGCCGACGTGGAAGGACCCGGAGACGATGGAGGCGCGATGGCGCGCCTCGATGGAACGCCACGCGATGGACCGGCTCGGGACGCTGCCGGTCGGGGCCGTCGCCAGCGCCGACGTGCTCGCGGTGCTGGAACCGGTCTGGGCCTCGCTCGACGAGGCCCCGCGCATCCGGCAGCGCATCGGGCTCGTCATGCAGTGGGCGATCGCGCAGGGGCACCGACGCGACAACCCGACGGGCGAGGTGCTGACGGCGGCGCGCACGAAGACGAACCGTCCGCATCGCGTGCCGCTGTCGGACCGGGCCGTCGAGGTGCTGCGCGAGGCGGCCTCGACGCGCAGGGGCGAGCTCGTCTTCCCGTCGTCCCGGGGAGGCGCGGCGATCCACCGGCGCACGTTCGGTCGCCTGATGCCGGCGCTCGGCATCGCCGCGCACCCGCACGGGTTCCGCTCCAGCTTCCGCGACTGGGCCGCCGAATGCACCGACGCGCCGCGGGAGGCGATGCAGGCGGCGCTGGGCCATGCGGTCCCCAACGCCACCGAGGCCGCCTATGCGCGTTCGGACCTGTTCGGGGCGCGGCGGACGCTCATGCGGCAATGGGCGGACTTCCTCGCCGCCGGCGCGGCGCCGGCGTGAAGCGGCTGACCGCCGCGTTCGTGCAGCACCGTCAAGCCCGCCGAGCGCCTGAAGCGCTACGGCGACGGCAACGGCCTGTACCTGCTGGTGAAGCCGGGACCGCGGGGCGGCGGCAGGTCGTGGGTGCAGCGGCTGGCCATCCACGGCGTGCGCCGCGACCTCGGCCTCGGCAGCGCCGAGCTGGTCACCCTGGCCGAGGCGCGCCAGATGGCCTGGGACAACCGCCGCGTCGCCCGCGCCGGCGGCGACCCGCGCGTCGCCGGCAGCCGCCACTCGCCGACCTTCGCCGAGGCGGCCGAGACCGTGATCGCCATGCACCGTCCCACGTGGAGGGACGCACGCGGCACGGAGGCCCAGTGGCGCGCGTCGCTGTCGACCCACGTCCATCCGCACATCGGCCACCGGCCCGTCCACGCGATCGAGACCGCCGACGTCATGGCCGTGCTGCAGCCCATCTGGACGGAGAGGCACACGACCGCGACGCGGGTCCGGCACCGCATCGCCGCGGTGATGAAGTGGGCCGTCGCCCAGGGCCACCGCGCCGACAACCCGGCCGGGGAGGCGCTGGCCGCCGCGCTGCCGAAGGTGGACGCGAAGAGGGCGCACTTCCGCGCGCTGCCTCACCCGGAGGTCGGCGACGCGCTCGCCAGGGTCCGCCAGTCCGAAGCGGGCCTTTCGGTGCGCCTGGCGTTCGAGTTCCTGGTGCTGTGCGCGGCGCGCTCCGGCGAGGCGCGGGGCGCACGCTGGGACGAGATGGACCTCGAGGCCGCGGTCTGGACGATTCCCGCGACGCGCATGAAGGCGGGCCGGGAGCACCGGGTGCCGCTGTCGGATCGCGCGCTTGCCGTCCTCGACGAGGCGCGCGGGATCCGCGACGGCGAGCTGGTCTTCCCGTCGCCGCGGGGCAGGGCGCTCCATCCGGGGAGCCTGAACCGCCTGCTGGGCGACCTCGGCGTCGACGCCGTGCCGCACGGGTTTCGCTCCAGCTTCCGGGACTGGGCCGCCGAGTGCACCGACACGCCGCACGCGGTGATGGAAGCCGCGCTCGCGCACACGGTGCGCAACGCCGCGGAGGCCGCGTACGCGCGCTCGGACCTGTTCGACCGGCGCCGCGTCCTGATGCAGCGGTGGGCCGACTACGCGGGCGGCGTCAGTCGCCCGACGGCCGGAAAGCCGCCTCCCGACGCCCTGCAGGGCACCCGCCGCGACTGAACGCGGGCACGAGCGTCGCCTGCTTCGGCCCTCCGCAGGATGTCCGGTCGAAGCAGGCCACTCTCGTGACCGGCGGCGTCCGAAACGGTCATTCCGGAGCCCCGCCGCGAAGGCGAACCGGCGCACGCCGACAGTGCCGCACAATCTCGAGGCCGGCCGCGGCCGTCGAAGGCAGGCGTCCGGCGAGGGTTCCGGGTGGGTGCGGCGTTGCCGCAGCGGCCGCGCCCCGCGGCCGCGACTGCGGCCGGGAGCGGACGTGGTTCGTTGAGTTCTAATGGGCGACCCGGCACCCGTCAGGGTGTCCGAACCCCGCACCTTCGTGCGGCAATGCCCGTCGACGCGTATTCCCTTGCCGTCTCCTGCGGCAGCCGCGGCGTGTCCTGCGACATCTGGCCCGCCAGCCCTTCGGCACGCGCCGCGCCGCGCGATGCCCTCTTCAGGCACGACAGGGCTCTCCCCGTCCCGCGCGATGCGTCGCACCACGAACCATCCGCCGCCACGCCGGTTCCCCGGCATCGCGCGTCTGCGCGCGACATGCGGCTTTCCTGGCCGTCGGTGGTGCCGCCCCCATCCGCGCGCTACCGCGGATGTGGCGGACCGTGCCCTGCGATGCGTCGACCGCCTGCGCTGCTGCGTTGCAGCCTGGCACTGGGTCGTCACCGCCTCTCCGGTGACGCCGTCACGCCGGGCTCCTCCGTCCCGGCAACGTCGCCCATGGCGACCAAATGACGCCGGGCACTCTAGCACCGCGTCACCACGCCGGCACCAACTTTCTTCTTACCGTTTCGCTTGCCGCCGCTGGCCCGAATGCCGCTCTTGCGCCCCGTCACTACCGGACTCCGTCGTCGCCCAAGACGCCGGCGGAGGTAGTGACGGGGCGCGAAGCAGCGCGATTCGCCAGCCACCATTCCTCACCGCGCTTCGGCCAAGAACCTACGGAGGTCGCTTACATCCGCGAAGGGGCGGTAAGACTCGATGCCGAGAACCGCCTCGAAGTTGGACAACCTGACTTCTATCAGTGCCCGGTGGAACCGCCATTGAGCCCAATTGGCGGCCGCATCCTTCTCCCACACCGGCAAGTACCGTGGAATCTGATCTGCCGTCACCGTGCCCATCATCTTCACGAGGGCGACGTTCTTCTCGAAGACCTCCCCAAGCGCCGCCGAATCCTGTTGCATCTTCTCCAGTCTTCCCCAGCCGTCCTCTATTTCAGCTTGCCGCGATGCCTCGGATACCTCGACGAGCTCCTCAAGGGTTGACGTGACCAGGCGCATCCGTTCACTCGCCGCGATCGCGAAGTCGACCATTTCCCAATGCAACAGGCGGATCTGCATCGCGTGCTCCATCGAGGTCCGCGCCTCCTCGCTAGGGCACGGTTGCTCAGCAGCCGCACTGAAGCACTGAAGCCGAGTAGCGCAACAAGAACGAGGCATCGTTTCATGGCTTGCCCTCCTGCACCCAATCTAAGTGCGGTTTCGTCTGCCCAAGTATGAGCCTAGCGTGGGCGCTCCACGCCAACCATGCGTCGCGGTCATCGACGGCCGCGCCAAGGTGGCAAGGACTCTGCGCAACAGAGCACGATGCATTGCAGTCCGTGGTCCCTCCAATCCAAAATGATCCTCAAGCTCGTGCGGCTTCGCGTAGTCTTGGGCCCCGCGCCCGCGGACGAACGGAGATGGCTGTCGACACCAACACCCAGTTGGAACTGCCGCTCGAGCCCAGTCGGACTCCATATGCGACATTTTCGATCGCGACAAATCGGGAGTTTTCGGTCGCCATTGACAAGCAACACACCTCGCCATTCGCACCTAAGGGCGCAGGGTCACGCACGACGACCCATAGAATCGGGCCGGACTGACATGGCATGCCACATCGCGTATTACGCACTACTCAACCGCTACCCCTTCATGGGCGATGACTAGCTTGACTCGCGTGATCCCCTCAATTGCCGTTACGCTGGCACTGTCGGCTTGCGCTACGGTCTCCGATGGCTCCGCTCCACGTGAGCCCTTGTCCGGCACAGCATCAGCAACGCAGATGGAGGCTCGGGGTGAACATGTCGCCGCCCGCGAGGCCAAAGTTGCCCATCGCGAGACCGCCGTCGCGGGCCGCGAGACCGACGTCGCGGGCCGCGAGACCGCCGTCGCGGGCCGCGAGACCGCCGTCGCGGGCCGCGAGACCGCCGTCGCCGGCCGCGAGACCGCCGTCGCCGGCCGCGAGACCGCCGTCGCCGGCCGCGAGACCGCCGTCGCCGGCCGCGAGACCGCCGTCGCGGGCCGCGAGACCGCCGTCGCGGGCCGCGAGACCGACGTCGCGGGCCGCGAGACCGACGTCGCGGGCCGCGAGACCGCCGTCGCCGGCCGCGAGACCGCCGTCGCGGGCCGCGAGACCGACGTCGCAGGCCGCGAGACCGACGTCGCGGGCCGCGAGACCGACGTCGCGGGCCGCGAGACCGCCGTTGCCGGCCGCAACGACAAAACCGACCAACCCACATCGACCTGGACCGGAATCGCAACCCTTGTCATTGCATTGCTGGGGCTGGTGTTCCTGATCGTGAAACTGATGGTCCAATCTGAATTGGCGAAGCACATCAGCCGCCGCCACAAGGAATCGCCCTCGGGCCGCGAACTTCATCTCGTGACCGGTGCGGAAGACGAGCGTCACCAAGCCACATCTCGCTAAGGCCTCGCTCGTTCCGCCGTAGACCTCGCGGTCTAGAGTGGCACCCCGCCGTCACAGGTCTGTCCACTCCCATAGGCTGCGCTGCGACCCACCGCCCAACACTGGCGTGACTGAACGCCTCACCATGCCGGCGCCGCCCGTACCCTGTGCTTCCACCACGCAGCATAGCCAGGTCCTTGAGCTACGGCCCGCGGATCACCTTCCCATGACGCAGCTGTGCTAGTGTGGTAGCTCCTTGCCGTGAGGTATCTTAGAGTTGGGCTTCTGGGACAGGGCTGGGGAACTCGTCACCTCTGCCGTGCAGTTCGCAACCACGCTTGCTAGTCGTTACGACCCCGTGATTGAGGGTAGAACCGTCAGCGATTGGGACCGGAGTTGGCAACCGGCGGGTCGCCTTTCCTCGGACAATCGCCACGAAGAGCAGTGGCGCCAACGTAACCACGAGATTGGCGTGTATCGGGCGCTAGCTGGCGACGAGGTCCTCTACATCGGCCGCGCGATTGAAATCAACAACGGCGGGTTTCGGAAGCGGCTCAGCGACTACACTCGCGAGAGTGACAGCGGGCGGAAGCACGAATCCGGCCGGAGGCTGAATTTCCATGCTGCATTACTCGATGTGGAGGTGCTTCCGATGCGAACAGTTGATGGGGCCAAGTTGCTGGAGACACTCCTAATTGCGAGGCACCAACCACCGTGGAACGTGCAGGGAAGGAGGTTACGCCGACCCCACCCATCACCGGGCCTCTAGAGAGCCGCCGCGCGATGCACGTTACCCAATGACACCCCCCCCGCTGCGCCGGGTCACCCGGCCCGGGGGGTTGTCTGCCGAAGCGCGTGAACCGCCCGTGGACACTGACGTGGTAATCAACGAGTACGCGGCAGCCCGAATCTCCAAGCGCCCACACGCAACTCCTCGATCCCCCGACACGGACCCACCTTCCCATGACCTTGCACCGCATACGCGGCGCGTCCGCGCCGCTCCTGCGGTGCAAGCTCTTGGCGCCCTCCCTCCAGGCCCGTCCATCAGGAAGGAAATCTGGCCTGTACAAGTTGCGAGAGGGCGGTGCGCGTTTACACTCGCCGCCTTGTTCTTCGTTGCCGGATGTCTCCCATGCCCCGCAAGATTGCGCTCGCCTATTCCGGCGGGCTCGACACTTCCGTCATGTGCCGCTGGTTGCAGGAGATGCACGAGGCCGAGGTGGTCACGTTTACCGCCGACATCGGTCAAGGTGCCGAAGTGGAGCCGGCGCGCGCCAAGGCCGAGGCGCTGGGAGTGCGGGAGATCTTCATCGAGGATCTCACCGAGGCGTTCGTTGCCGACTACGTCTTTCCCATGTTCCGTGCCAATGCGCTCTATGAAGGGGAATACCTCCTTGGCACCAGCATCGCGAGGCCGCTCATTGCCAAGCGCCTAGTGGAGGTGGCAGCCGCCACCGGGGCAAGTGCAATCGCCCATGGCGCCACCGGCAAGGGCAACGATCAGGTGCGCTTTGAACTTGCTGCCTATGCCCTCAATCCCGACATCGAGGTCATCGCACCCTGGCGCGCGCCGGAGTGGGGGCTGCACTCCCGCGAGGCCTGCATGGCCTATGCCGCCGAACGCCAGATTCCGGTGGATTTCCAGCGCAGCGGCGGTTCGCCCTATTCCATGGATGCCAACCTGTTGCACATCTCCTACGAGGGCGGCGGGCTCGAAGACCCCGGTAATCCCCCGGACGAAGACATGTGGCGCTGGAGCGTGTCGCCCGAGCGCGCACCGGATGCGCCGCTCGACCTCGACATCGACTTCGCCGGCGGCGACGCTTCGGCGCTCGACGGCGAAGCCATGAGCCCGGCCACACTGCTGCGACGCCTGAACGAAATCGGCGGTGCGCACGGCGTAGGACGCAGCGACATCGTCGAGAACCGCTACGTCGGCATGAAGTCGCGCGGCTGCTACGAAACTCCGGGCGGCACCATCCTGTTGAAGGCGCACCGAGCGGTCGAGTCGATCACCTTGGACCGCGAGGCGGCGCACCTCAAGGACGAACTCATGCCTCGCTACGCGGCGCTGATCTACAACGGCTATTGGTTCTCGCCCGAGCGGCTCGCCCTGCAGGCTCTCATCGACGAGACGCAAAAGGTCGTGCATGGTCGCGTCCGCGTGCGCCTCTACAAAGGCGCCGTGAGCGTGATCGGGCGCTGGTCCGACAGCCACAGCCTGTATGACGAAGGCGTCGTCACCTTCGAGGACGACGCTGGCGCGTATCAACAGGAAGACGCCACCGGCTTCATCCGCCTGAACGCCCTGCGCCTAAGGCTTGCGGCCCGGCGGGGGTAGCGGAGCGCACGCTTGGGAACGTCCCCTACGACGCGCCCGCAAGCGCCGCCAAACCCCTCGCTGGCGCTCGGCGTCTGGCCCCAGCCCCCACCTACCTATGCGCTTGCGCCGTAGAATGACGCAGTCGCGCCATTTCTACGGCGCAAGCTCCTAGGGGTTAGAATCCGCTAGAGGGTCGAGAGGGTACGGCGGAAGAACGGGTGGCTAGCGAGCCGAGCAAGAAAATCCTCGTCGTGGATGACGAGCCAGATGTCGAGCGCTTGATCCGGCAACGCATGCGCCGGGACATCCGTTCCGGCAAGTACGAGTTCCTCTTTGCTGGTGATGGGGTGCAGGCCCTCGCCCGACTGCACGAGGCGCCGGATGTCGAGCTGGTGCTCTCCGACATCAACATGCCGCGCATGGACGGCCTCACCCTGCTCGATGAGGTCGGCAAGCTGAATCTGGATCTGCGCTCCGTGATCGTGTCGGCCTACGGCGACATGGAGAACATCCGCACGGCGATGAATCGAGGCGCCTTCGATTTCGTCACCAAGCCCCTCGACTTCAACGACCTGCGCACCACCGTGGACCGCGCCCTCGCGAATGCCGAGATGTGGCGCGAGGCGGTGGCGTCCCGCGACAAGCTGCTCGCCATCCAGAACGAACTCACGATTGCCAACCAGATGCAGCAATCCATCCTGCCGAGCACCTTTCCCTCCAATCCGGAGTATCAGATCTACGGCAGCATGGACCCGGCGCGGGATGTCGGCGGCGACTTTTTCGACATCTTCCAGCTCGAAGACGGCCGGGTCGGCCTCGCCATCGCCGACGTGTCCGACAAGGGCGTGCCGGCGGCGCTGTTCATGATGTCGAGTCGGACGCTGCTCAAGGGTTCGGCCATCGGCAACCGCCACCCGGGTCCCGCGCTGACGGAGGTCAACAACCTGCTGTCCGACGACAACGACGCGGCCATGTTCGTGACCATGTTCTACGCCATCTACGATCCTGCCGCCGGAACCTTGGACTATGCCAACGGCGGCCACAACCAGCCGGTGCGCGTCCAACCCGACGGCACGGTCACCGATCTCGCCACCACCGGCGGCATCGCCTTGGGCGTCGCATCGGGCATCACCTACAACGAGACGCAGATTTCCCTCGATCCCGGCGACAGTGTCGTGCTCTACACCGACGGGGTGACGGAGGCCACGGACGTTGCCAAGGAGGAGTTCGGCATGGAGCGGCTGCACGAGGTGTTCGCGGGAGGCGCCCCCCGGAATGCCCGCGAGATCAACGACCGGGTGTTCGATGCAGTGCGTCGCTTCGCCAACGGCGCACAGCAGTCCGACGACATCACCTGCTTGGTGCTGCACCGCAACTGAGGGCTTCGACATGGCCGACACGCGACTCACGCTGTCGATTCCCGAAGACGAGGATGCCTTGGAGCAAACGCTCGAGAAGGTGGACGACTTGGCCGAGGCGCACGACTGGCCCACAGCTTCCGCTTACCAGATCCGCCTCGCCATCGAGGAAATCGTCCTCAACGTCATCAAGTACGGAGTGGTCGGTGGGGGCCAGATCGACATCGACATCTCGCCGGGCCCAGACGCGGTTGCCGTGCGCATCAGCGACAACGGCAAGGCGTTCGACCCGACGCACGACTCGGAGGTGCCCGACACCGACGCCGAACTCCATGACCGGCCCATCGGCGGTCTCGGCGTCTTCCTCGTCGGCCGGGTCATGGACGAGTTTCACTACGTGCGCGAGCAAGACCTCAACGTCGTAACCCTGATCAAGAAGCTCTAGCCATGTGCATCGGGCGGCACGAGCGGCGGCGGCGCGGTGTCCTGTGCATCGCCACCGCGCTCGCAGCCTTCGCCGCACTCCCTGGTTGGGGCCAGGTCGCGGGGGTTGCCGACGACAGCATCCTCTTTGGCCAATCCGCCGCCTTCAGCGGTCCGGCGGAACAGCTTGGACGCGACATGCGGCTCGGCATCGAGGCCGCCTTTGCGGAGGCCAACGCCACCGGCGGCATCCATGGCCGGCGGCTTGAGCTCTTGTCTCGCGACGATGCTTACGAACCGGAAGCCGCCATCGCCAACACCCGCCGCCTGATCGAGGAAGACGGCGTGTTCGCCCTGATCGGCGCAGTCGGCACCCCCACATCGCGTTCCGCCGCACCGGTGGCGGAAGCCGCCGGCGTGCCCTACATCGCGCCCTTCACCGGCGCCGAGTTTCTGCGTTCCTCGGCGCTTCAAAGCGTGGTGAATCTGCGCGCCTCCTACTATCAGGAGACCGAGGCCATGGTGGCGCACCTGATCGAGGACCTGGATGTCCGCGACATCGCCGTGATGCGCCAGGACGACTCCTTTGGCCTCGCTGGGTACAACGGCGTGCGGCTGGCGATGGAGCGACGCGACATGGAACTCGCTGCCACCGCGGTCTATCGGCGCAACACCACGGCAGTCAAGACGGGCGTTCTGGATCTCATGCGCGCCGAGCCGGGTGCCGTGATCCTCATCGGCGCGTACGAACCCGTGGCCGCCACCATCGCCTGGTCCCGCCATCTCGGCTTCGATCCCGTGTTCCTCACCATCTCCTTCGTCGGCAGCAATGCCTTGGCGGGCGAGTTGGGGGGGCGCGGCAAGGGCGTCTTCGTGACGCAGGTCGTGCCGTTGCCAAGCGATGACCTCGACGTGGTGCGGGCATACCGCAATGCGCTCGCGGCGGTGGACCAAGACGCCGTACCCGGATTCGTCTCCCTTGAGGGATACCTGGCCGGCCGCCTCGCCATCGTTGCGCTCGAGGGCGCTGGCGCCGAAGTCACTCGCGCACGGTTCCTCGAGACGTTGCACCAGGCCGGTGCCATCGACATGGGCGGATTTCAGCTCGAATACGGCACCGACGACAATCAGGGCTCGGACGCGGTGTTCGTCACGGTCATCGGCCCCGGCGGTGGCTATCGCAGCGTTGCGAATCTCGCAGAAGGGCGCCGATGAGCGAGCCGGCGAACGGCGTCGAAGCCGAGTCCTCTCCCGCGAAGCGGCGCAGTTGGCTCAGTCGCCTGGCGCACATGCTGGACCGCATCGCGGTGCGCCTCTATCTCGCCATCGGCGGCGCAGTGCTCTTGACGATGGCCGCGAGCCTCGTCGGCTGGCTGTCATTCGACGCGGTTGGCGACGCTCAGGAGCGGGTCGGGGAACGCAGCGTGCCCGGGCTCGTGGGTGCGTTTGGTCTGGCGCGACAGAGCAACCTGCTGGCGGTTGCGGCCGATCGTCTTGCCGCCGCCACGACGCCGGCCGAACTCGAGCGCGTTCGGGGCGCGGTGGGACAGGATCTGGCGCTGTTTGAGGAGCATCTTGAAGCGCTCGCCAACGTCGATGCCGATGATGCCGTGTTGGCGGTGAGGGCGCAGGCGCAGGAGCTCGCCGCCAACATCGAGGCCGTCGAACGCTCGGTTGCGCAGCGCTTCGTCCTTTCCGGAAGACGCGAGGACTTGAGCGCCGAGTTGGCCGCGTTGCAGACGCGCTTCGAGGCGAGTTTCGCGAGCGCCTTGGACGATCAGCTCTTCTTCACGGTGACGGGCTTTCGCGACCTCGACTCCACGCCAGCGCCGCAGCAGCGCCACCTGAACGCCGATCAGGTGATGCGTTACCGCCACCTGAGCGAGCTTTATGCCAACGCCACCATCGGCACGCGCCTCGTGGCGATGGCCTTCACTTCCACCGACGCGGCCTTGCTCGAACCCTTGCGGGAACGCTTCGAGGCGGCCAGCGACGGTGCCCGGCGCAGTCTCTCGGGGCTCGGCGAAGCCGAGCTACCCGAAGGGCTCATAGAGGACTTCAACCGCCTGTTCGTCATCGGCTTTGACGAGGATGCTGGCTTTTCCCTGCGCGCCAGCGAGATCGCTCTTCTGCAAGAGCAGCAAACCCTCGCCCAGACCAATCAGCGCCTCGCCGCCGACCTCGTGGACGAGATCAACATCATGGTAGGTGCCGCGGAGCAGGATGCCGCCGCTGCCACCGAGGCGGCGGCCGAGGTCATCAACATCGGCGAAAACGCGTTGCTGCTCTTGAATGCGTTCAGCATCGTCGGCGCCTTGGCCATCGCCATGGTCGTGGTGGCGCCGCTGCTGCGCCGCCTGCAGCGGCTGGCAGATCGGATGCGCCAGATGGCTGCCGGGGACCTCAAGTCCAGCGTCGAGATCAAAGGCAACGACGAGGTGGCGGAACTCGGTCGCACGCTGGAGGTGTTCCGGCTCCGCTCCATCGAAGCGCAGCGCCTCAACCTCGTCGAGCGCCAGGCGGAGGAACTGCGCCAGGTCAACTCGAGGCTGGAGGACACCCTCGGCGAACTGCGCCGGGCGCAGGATCAGATCGTCATGCGCGAGAAGCTCGCCGCGCTCGGCGAGCTCACCGCCGGTGTCGCGCACGAGATCCGCAATCCCCTGAACTTCGTGAAGAACTTTGCCGAAGGCTGCACGGAGCTGTTGACCGAGCTGAACGAGGAACTGGCCGAACTCATCTCCGCCGAGGCGGGCCATCTCGACGACGAGCAGCGCGAATACGTGGCCGAGATCAACGGCGACATGAGCGAGAACCTCGAACGCATCCTGCACCACGCCAAGCGCGCCGATCGCATCGTGCGCGACATGCTGTCCATGGGACGGGGCGGCGGGGAGCCTCGCCCGGCCCCCATCAACGACCTGCTCGATGAACACGCTCGGCTTGCCTACCACAGCGCCCGCGCCACCGACTCCGACTTCAACATGGAAATCGAGACGGATTTCGATCCCGAGGCCGGGGAGATCGAAGTCGTGCCGCAGGATGTGGGGCGGGTGTTCCTCAACATGGTCAGCAATGCCGCCTACGCCACCAACGAGAAGCGGCGGGCGCGCGAGGAAGCCGGCGCGACCGACGACGGCTGGGAACCCGGCCTCAAGCTCAGCACCCGGCGTCGCGGCGACAGCGTCGAGGTGCAGGTTCACGACAACGGCAGCGGCATTCCTTCGGACTTGGTGGACAAGGTCTTCAATCCTTTCTTCACCACCAAGCCCACCGATCAAGGCACTGGCCTCGGCCTCGCCCTTTCCGCCGACATCATCCGCAACCACGGCGGCAGCATTCGGGTCGACACCGAGGCCGGGGAGTACACGACGATGATCGTGGAACTGCCGGTGAAGGCGCCTGCCGCGTCGACCGCTATCGACGTCGAGGACGACAATGTAGGCGTCGACGAGGACGACGACGAGGGCACCGACGAGGAGAGCTGAGGCATGAGGGCGGCGGTGATGGAGCGGGGCGCCTTGCGCGTCGAGACCTTGGACGATCCGGTTCCCGGGCGCGGCGAGGTGTTGGCCAAGTCGGTTGCCTGCGGCATTTGCGGTTCCGACCTGCACGCGGCGCGGCACACGGAGGACTTCGTCGCCACCAGCCGCGAGGCCGGCGGCGCCTTCAAGCTCACCACCTTCGATCCGGTGGTGCTTGGGCACGAGTTTTGCGCGGAGGTGGTGGGTTTCGGCCCCGGCACGGACCGGGGCAGCATCCGGGTTGGCGACATCGTTTGTTCGGTGCCGATGCTGGCGCGTCAGCCGGCGGTTCCTGTGGGATACAGTCCGGAAGCGCCCGGCGGTTTCGCCGAATACATGCTGCTTACGGCCGAGTTGCTGCAGCGGGTGCCGTCGGGACTTCCGGCGGAACATGCGGCGCTCACCGAGCCCATGGCGGTGGGATACCACGCGGTGAACATGGCGCGGCTCAGCGGCGGCGAGACAACGCTGGTGATCGGTGCCGGCCCGGTGGGGCTTGCCGTGGTGGCCGCGCTCACGGCACGCCGAGCCGGTCGGGCGACGAAATCCCCCGGAGCGATCTTGGTGGCGGAGTACTCGCCCGAGCGGCGACGCATGGCAGAGAGCCTGGGCGCCGATATCGTCGTGGATCCCGCCGAGCGCTCGCCCTGGGAACTCCCGGAAATCGCCCGGCGCGACCCCATCGTCGCCTTCGAATGCGTGGGCGTGCCTGGGGTGATCGATCAGATGTTCCTGGGCGCGCCGCGGCACTCACGGCTGGTGATCGTCGGCGTCTGCCTGCAAATGGACCATGCGAGGCCGCTCATCGCCATCAACAAGGAGCTGAACGTGCAGTATGTGCTCGGCTACACCGCCGCCGAGTTTGCCGAGACTCTGCACTTGATCGCCGACGGCACCCTGCCGGCGGAGCGCATCATCAGCCACACCATCGGCCTCGACGGCGTTGCCGAAGCGTTCGAGACGCTGGCGACGCCGAACCAGCAAGGCAAAGTGCTGGTGGCCCCGTGGAACGCGTGAACGCCTTGCCCAAAAAATACGGCCCGTTGGAGGGAAGGCTTCAATGCCCTTCTCTCAATGCCCGTGAATTGAAGGAGAGAACGTCATGATCGTCATGCTGGATCACATCGGTGTCGTCGCGCACACCATCGAGGAGGCGATGGAGACACTCGACTCGCGCCTCGGCTTCCCCTTGGACGAGGGTGCCACGCCGCTCCCCGACGGCGCGTACTTCGCGCCAGAAGGAACCCACAACTACATGTTTCAGGTTGGCGAAGGCCAAACCCGCATCGAGGTGCTGATTCCAGCGGTAAAGGAAGCTGGCACCTGGAAATACCTGCAACGCTTCGGCCCGGGCCTGCACCATTGGGGCTTCGGCTGCGACGACGTTGCCGCCGAATCCGCCAGATTGCGCGCTCAGGGCTTGCGCCAAATCGACCTTGGCGTCGCAGACCCGAACAGCGTCTCGGCAGCTTTCTTCCACCCCAAATCCGCCGGCGGCATCCTGACGGAGCTGGTCCCCGCAAGGCGGCGTTGATCGCCGCTCCGTAGGGGACGGGGCGGCCTGTCCCGTCCCCTACGATGATTTCGCGATCAGTCGATGAACCCGTAAAGCCGCCCCGCGTTTTCGCAGATGATCTTGCGCCGCACGCCCTCGTCCACAGCCCCAAGTTCTCTGGCGATGAACTCCTTGGAATCCGGCCAGACCCCGTCTGGATGTGGGAAGTCGCTGCCCCACATCACGTTGTCTTCGCCCAAGATGTCGAGCAAGCGGATGCCAATCGGATCGCTCTGGTAGGTGGCATAGCACTGCCGCTTCCAGTATTCAGACGGCTTCATGGTGAGGGTGAGGTCGGCGAACTGGTCTTCCCATTCGAGATCCATGTGCTCGAGGATGTAGGGAATCCAGCCGATTCCGCTCTCGCCGATCACCAGCTTCATGCCGGGATGGGCTTCGAGCACGCCGCCGTAGATGGTCTCCATGATGATCTTCGACATGGCAAGCTGGAAGCTCGTGATGTGGACGGCGAACGCCTGCCGGCGCTGCAGTGGCGCCATGTTGCTGTAGTCGTAGTCCATGCGCGGGCCGATGGTGTGGTAGTGAACCGGCAGCCCCGCTTCCTCCGCCGCCGCCCAGAGCGGCTCCCAAGACGGATCGAACAGCGGCGCCATCTCGTGCGTGTTGGCGACCTCAATGCCGCGCAGCGCGCCGCGCGCCGCCACCCGCGTCACCTCCTGCACGGCAGCGTCCACGTCGTGGCTCGGAATGGTGGCGAGACCGGCATAGCGGTGCGGATGCGTCGCGCAGAAGCCGGCCAGCCACTCGTTGTAGATGCGCATCATCTCGTCGGCGGCTTCGTCGTCGCCGAGCCGCATGGCAGCGCCGAGAATGCCGTAGAGCACTTCGCCCTGCACGCCGTCGCGGTCTTGGTCCTTCAGGCGCAGGTCCGGTTCGGTCAGCCGCCGGATGCCCTTTGCCCCGTCCGAATACAGTCCCGTCTCCGCCATGCGATCCGAGCGGTGAATCTGCCCCGGCACATACACGCGCCCGGCCGACCCCATGCCG
This sequence comes from Pseudomonadales bacterium, assembly GCA_965116935.1. Classification (GTDB taxonomy): domain Bacteria; phylum Pseudomonadota; class Gammaproteobacteria; order Pseudomonadales; family Azotimanducaceae; genus VXYL01. The sequence continues at coordinate 1,042,125 of OZ220737.1, forward strand.
TTCTGTAGCCCAAACTGCCCGCCGCCACGGCTGATCCAATAGGGCCCCTTCTCCGTCTCGGCGACGTAGGGCATGCGCTCCTTGAGGTGCGCGCGCGCCTCGCTCGTGAAAAGGTCCGGCGGCAACCACGGCAGGTCGATGTGACAATCCGCCGAGATGATCTCGTAATCCATGGCAGCCCCTCCTCGTCACCTTTGGGCACCGCTCCATTGTGGCGCGAAATCCGCCCAAGGTCACCCATCCGGCGGAGTACGCACGTAGGGGCGGGGCTCGTCCCCGCCCGTGTCGAACGCACCGGATGGACTCGACGGAGGACGCACGTAGGGGCGGGGCTTGTCCCCGCCCGTGTTGAACGCACCGGATGGACTCGGCGGAGTACGCACGTAGGGGCGGGGCTTGTCCCCGCCCGTGTTGAACGCACCGGATGGACTCGGCGGAGTACGCACGTAGGGGCGGGGCTTGTCCCCGCCCGTGTTGAACGCACCGGATGGACTCGGCGGAAGACGCACGTAGGGGCGGGGCTTGTCCCCGCCCGTGTTGAACGCACCGGATGGACTCGGCGGAAGACGCACGTAGGGGCGGGGCTTGTCCCCGCCCGTGTCGAACGCACCGGATGGACTCGGCGGAGTACGCACGTAGGGGCGGGGCTTGTCCCCGCCCGTGTTGAACGCACCGGATGGACTCGGCGGAGTACGCACGTAGGGGCGGGGCTTGTCCCCGCCCGTGTTGAACGCACCGGATGGATTCGACGGAAGACGCACGTAGGGGCGGGGCTTGTCCCCGCCCGTATCGAATGCATCGACAGATTCGGCACGGGACGGGACAAGCCCGTCCCCTACGAAGAAAGCCCGTGTTGAACGCACCGATGGACCCGGGACGGGACTCGCCCGCAAGGGCGCGCCGGCACTTGCCGTGCACGGGGCAAGCCGACAAACTGTAGGCACTTGAGAACACGGGATCGAGCCAGGGAGGGTTGCAGCATGTCGTTTCGCAGCGAAGTGCGGGAGTGGCTTGACGAGAACTGTCCGGAGAGCTGCCGCGGGCCCGGCGTGGTGCCCGGCGGCGGCACCGTCGCACCGATGACGGAGGATCAGAAGCTCTGGATCGAGCTCTGCGCCGATCGGGGCTTCACCGTGCCGACCTGGCCGAAGGAATACGGCGGCGCGGAACTCGGCAAGGAGGAGTACGTCACCCTGCTGCAAGAGATGCGCGACCTCGAGGTGCGGGCGCCGGTGTCCGGCATGGGCACCATCATGATCGGCCCGACCCTGCTCGAATACGGCACCCCGGAACAGAAGGCGCGCCACCTGCCGCGCATCGCCCGCGGCGAGGTGTGGTGGTGCCAGGGCTATTCGGAACCCTCGTCCGGCTCCGACCTCGCGAGCCTGCGCACCCGCGCCGAGGACGCTGGCGACCACTTCGTCATCAACGGCCAGAAGATCTGGACTTCCGGCGCGCAGTTCGCCGACTGGATCTTCTGCCTCGTGCGTACCGACCCCGACGTGCCGAAGCACGAGGGCATCAGCTTCCTGCTCTTCTCCATGCACCAGCCTGGGGTGACGGTGAAGCCGATTCGCCTCATTTCCGGCGCATCGCCCTTCAACGAGACTTTCTTCGACAACGCCATCGCCCAGAAGGATGACCTCGTCGGCGGCCTGAACCGAGGCTGGACAGTGGCCAAGCGGTTGCTGCAGCACGAGCGCTCCGGTATCGGCTCGCTCGCCTCCGGCGACAACCGCGAGTCTGGCCCGGAACTGCACGAACTCGCGCGCGACTACGTGGGCCACGACGACGGCCGCATCAGCGATCCGAACCTGCGCGAAGACCTCGCCCGCCACAACATCGACGCCACCGCCTTCCGTCTCACCCAGCGCCGCACGGTGGAGGAGTCGCAAGGCAACACGCCGGGCCCGGCCACGTCGATCTTCAAGTACTACGGCGCGAACCTGCGCAAGGAACGCGCGGAGATGCAGGTGTCGATGATGGGCACCCAAGGCATCGGCTGGGAAGGCGAACACATCACGGGCGACGAACAGGAAACCACCCGCCAATGGCTCGCCGGCAAGGCCGGCTCCATCGCCGGTGGCAGCAACGAAGTGCAACTCAACATCATCGCCAAGCGCGTGCTGGGCCTGCCGGACTAGGAGCGTGCGCCGTAGAAGGCCACGCAGTGGCACTCTGCGGCGCTAGCGGACCACGTCGAGGAAGCCGCAGGAGCGTTCTTTCAACTCCCCCTAGGCGGGGAGGGATGCCTCGCCCAGCTGCACATCCACCGCCAAGGGCGTCGCGGCCATCCCCCGCTTGAAGGGGATCCGCGTTCGGCATCACTGGGGCGTAGGAGGCCCATCCTTGGCCAAGCCGATACCCTGCCAGCAAGCGGGTAGTATTCCCCGGCCTCTCCAGCGAACCGCACGACGGAGACCCCATGAGCGATTCCCCCTTCAGCTTCGACCACATCCACCTCATCAGCGAGGACGCCGCCGCCGCAGCGCGCTGGTATGAGGACATCTTCGGCGCCACTATCGCCGCCGAGTTCGAGCTGCGAGGAGCGCCGCAGATTGCGGTCCGCCTCGCCGGAATGACGCTCCTCATCCGGGGCCGGCGTCCGGGCGAGGAGCCAGCAACGCCGCGACCCATCCGTCACTTCGAGGCCTATTCCAGCCACGACGAGTGGGGCACCGATCACTTCGGCTTCAAGTATCACGGCGATCTCAAGGCGTTTTGCGAAGAGATCCGCAACCGCGGCGCCACCTTCTCCGTGGAACCGTGGGAGTTTTCGCCAGGCTCCCTCATCTGCTACGTCGCAGCTCCAGATGGCGTGAGCATCGAGCTGGTCGAGGCCAAGCCGGCCTGAAGGCACCGAAGACCATGCTCCTGATGATCGACAACTACGATTCGTTCACCTACAACGTGGTGCAGTATCTGGGCGAACTCGGCGCCGACGTGACCGTGCATCGCAACGACGAGATCACGGTGCGCGAAATCGAACGCATGGCGCCGTCGAAGATCGTCATATCGCCCGGCCCCTGCACCCCCAACGAGGCCGGCATCTCCATGCAGGTGGTGGAAGCCTTCGGCCGCGACATCCCCACCTTGGGGATTTGCCTCGGCCACCAGAGCATCGGCCAGGTGTTCGGCGCCACCGTGACGCGGGCGCAGAACGTGATGCACGGCAAGCTGAGCGACATCCACCACACCGGCCAGGGCGTCTTCGATGGTCTGCCCCCGGCATTCCCCGCTACCCGCTACCACTCCCTGATCGTCAAGGACCTCCCAGACTGCCTGGAACAGACCGCTTGGACCTTGGACGAAGAAGGCAACCAAGACGAAGTGATGGGCCTACGCCACCGCGAGTTCCCCATCGAAGGCGTCCAGTTCCACCCAGAGTCCATCAAGACCCCAACCGGCCACCAACTGCTGGGGAACTTCCTCCAAACCAGCTCCGCCAACACACCTCCGCAGAAGGAGCGCGCCTGACGGCGCGATGGAGGGCGGGACGCCCTCCCTCCGAGGGCACGGCAGGGGGGACCCTCCCTCAAGGTCCGCGCAGAGTCGTCGCGGGCGCTGGCTGGTCGCGTCCTCGGAGGGAGGGCGTCCCGCCCTCCATCGCGCCGCCAGGCGCGCTTTCCTTGCGTTCCGAGTCGTCGCGGGCGCTGGCTGGTCGTGCCTTCGGAGGGAGGGCGTCCCGCCCTCCATCGCGCCGCCAGGCGCGCCGTCCTTGCCTCCCGCGGCAGGCACGTAGAATGGCTGCCGTGTGCGAGAGAAGCGCGAACCCATGAACGTCCAAGATGCCCTGCAGATCCTCGTAACCGGCGAGCCACTGACGCAGGCCCAAGCCACCGCCGTCTTCGACCTCATCCTGACCGGCGAAGCCACGCCCGCCCAGGTCGGCGGCATCCTCACCGCCCTTGCCACCCGGGGCGAGACTGCCGAGGAAATCGCCGGCGCCGCCACCGCCATGCGCGTCGTTTCCACCAAGGTGGAGGTGGATGTGCCGAACCTCGTGGACACGTGCGGCACGGGCGGCAGCGGCGGGGCGAAGCGCTTCAACATCTCCACCGCCGCGGCCTTCGTGACCGCCGCCGCCGGCGCTCACGTCGCCAAGCACGGCAATCGCGGCATGACCAGCAAGAGCGGCAGCGCCGATGTGCTCGAAGCCGCTGGCGTGCAGCTTGAACTCACCCCCGACCAAGTGGGCCGCTGCATCTCGGAAGTGGGCGTCGGCTTCCTGTTCGCCGTGGCGCACCATCCCGCCATGCGCTTCGCCGGCCCGGTGCGGCGCGAACTCGGCTTTCGCACCATCTTCAACCTGCTCGGCCCCCTCACCAATCCCGCCGGCGCCAAGCGCCAGGTGATCGGCGTTTTCTCCACCGAATGGATGCGGCCGCTCGCCGAAGTGCTGCGCCTGCTCGGTGCCGAGCACGTCCTCGTCGTCCATTCCGATGGCTTGGACGAGCTGTCCATCCACGCCGACTCGCACGTCACGGAACTGAAGAACGGAACGATCCAGACTCGCGACATCCTGCCGAGCGACTTCGGCATCCGCGAGCGTCCCATCGACGACCTGGCCGCCAACTCCCCGGAAGAAAGCCTCGCCCTCGTCCGCGCCGCGCTCACGGGCCGGAACGAAGCCGCCGCCGACATCGTGGCGCTCAACGCCGGCGCCGCCATCTACGCCGCCGGAGTTGCGACCACCATGGCGAACGGCGTGACCCTCGCCCAAGACCTCATCAGCACAGGACTCGCCAACGAACGCCTCAAGGAACTCGTGGACGTGACGCAGGCGATGGCCGCATCGGCGTGACCTCCCCCGACACGCCGGACATCCTCCGCCGCATCCTCGAGCACAAGCGCGCCGAAGTGGACGAACGCAAGGCGAGCTGCCCGCTCGCCGCCCTTCGCGCCAAGCTCGAGTCATTGCCACCGCCGCGAGGGTTTCGCGAGGCGCTCATCGACAGGGCCGTTGCCGGCAACCCTGCCGTCATCGCCGAAATCAAGAAGGCTTCCCCCAGCGAAGGCGTGATCCGCGAGCCCTTCGATCCACCCGCCATCGCCGCCTCCTACGCTGGCGCCGGCGCCGCCTGCCTGTCGGTCCTCACCGACGAACGCTTCTTCCAAGGCAACGACAGCTTCCTCCCCGCCGCCTGCGAAGCCTCGGGCCTGCCCGCCCTGCGCAAGGACTTCATCGTCGACCCCTGGCAAATCCCCGAGTCCCGTGCCTTGGGCGCAGACTGCGTGCTCCTCATCGCCGCCGCCCTCACGGATGCGGAACTCACCGACTGCCACGCCCTCGCCACAGAACTTGGCATGGACGCCTTGGTGGAAGTCCACGACCGCACCGAACTCGACCGCGCCCTCAGCCTCGACGCGCCCTTGATCGGCATCAACAACCGCAACCTGCACACCTTCGAGACTCGCCTCGAAACCACCTTGGAGCTCCGCCCCCACGTGCCGTCTCACGTCACCCTCGTGACCGAAAGCGGCATTCACAGCCGAGAAGACATCGCCCTCATGCGCACAGCCAACGTCCACGCCTTCCTCGTCGGCACTGCCTTCATGCGCGAGGAAGACCCCGGCCAAGCCCTCTCACGCCTCTTCGACAACTAGCATGCTGTCGGACTTCCCAGCGGGACGGCCTCCGGAGGGAAGGCATTCTGCCTTCCCGATGCGCCGACAGGCGCATCTCGGCAAACGAGGGGTCACCGCGCCTGTCGGCACGCCAAGCAAGGCAAAATGCCCTCCCTCCGCAGGGCACACGCCCACGTTACGCTGTGACGTTGCGACCGCGCCTCGGACGCTGGCGCGCCCGGTGGAGTCCGGCTATGATGCGGAAGTCACCGGGGGCGCGGCAGTAGAGGCGACCGCACACGGCCTGTTCCGTGAGTCCTCGCGCCCGAACCGATGCAGGCTCTCGGTTCAGAACCGGTGACTCAATCCCCGCTCTTGGCGTAGATCAGCCGGCCTCGCCGGACCCTGTTGACGGCGCTGCGGGGGCGACGCCGGCATGGGCTAACCCACAAGCCACACCGGAGCCAACATGAAAGTCCTCGTCATCGGCGCCAACGGCAACACCGCCACGCGCCTCGTCCGCCGCCTCGCCGAAGGCGCACACGATCCCATCGCCATGATCCGCCACCCCGGCCAGCGCCCGAAGTTCGACGACCTCGGCGTGCCCACAGTCCTCGCCGACCTCGAATACCCCATCGACCACGCCGTGGCCGGCTGCGATGCCGTGATCTTCGCCGCCGGGTCCGGCGGCCACACCGGCAAGGACAAGACGGTGCTGGTGGATCAACTCGGCGCCATCCGCTCGATGGTGGCCGCCCAGGTGGCTGGCGTCGGGCGCTACATCATGCTGAGTTCCATCGGCAACGACATCCACAGCACCTCACCCATCGCCCACTACCACAAGGCCAAGGCCCACGCCGACAACCACCTCATGGAAACCGACCTCGACTACACCATCGTCTGCCCCGGCGGCCTCACCGACGACGAAGGCACAGGCAAAGTGGCCATCAGCCAAGACCTCCATGGCCGCGGCCTGACTTCCCGCGAAAATCTCGCTGAAACGCTGGCCCTGTGCCTCGACCACGAAAACACCATCGGCAAGCGCTTCAGCCTCCTCGACGGCGAAACACCACTCGCCGAGGCATTGCGCGGCGTGTAATCACCCGAAGGCAGCGAAGCGCGACTGCCAAGGGGAGGGGCTTGGGGCGAGGGCATCTTGCAGGAGTTCGGCCTTCAATGAGGCCGCCTTCAAGCGAGGGCGGATCGCGACAACCCATTGTTTTAACGTACAAAAAGCGTCGACATGCGTCGCTCAAACGAAGGCCGGAGTCTGACTCCGGCGACAACCGAGAGAGTACGTCGTGTACGCGCGCGTGGAGCGGGGCGCTCAACGAAGGCCGGAGTCTGACTCCGGCGACAACCTGCTCGAGCGCGGTCAGGCACACCGCGACAGCCTCCGCTCAACGAAGGCCGGAGTCTGACTCCGGCGACAACCGGCAGTCGACCCAGGTGCCCAGGGAGGCGGAGGTGTCGCTCAACGAAGGCCGGAGTCTGACTCCGGCGACAACACGCTCCGGCTCCGACGACGCGCGACGTCCGCCGAACGCTCAACGAAGGCCGGAGTCTGACTCCGGCGACAACAACAACGCCCTCGGAGAACATGGCGCCGGTGAAGGCCGCTCAACGAAGGCCGGAGTCTGACTCCGGCGACAACCGCCACGCCGCGCACGCGGTCGCACGGCGGCGTGAACGCTCAACGAAGGCCGGAGTCTGACTCCGGCGACAACCTTGATGCGGGAGTCGTAGGCGACCAGCTTCGGAATCGCTCAACGAAGGCCGGAGTCTGACTCCGGCGACAACGCGCCTCGGCGCGCACCTTGCCCCACCGAGCCGTGTTCGCTCAACGAAGGCCGGAGTCTGACTCCGGCGACAACCGCGCCCACCGAACAGGCGCGGGCGCTCTATCAGGCGCGCTCAACGAAGGCCGGAGTCTGACTCCGGCGACAACAACCACCTTGCCGCCGACCAGCAGCTCAACCTTGTTGATCGCTCAACGAAGGCCGGAGTCTGACTCCGGCGACAACGCGGCTGGAGATCGAGGCCGCCATAGCTGGATCCGTCGCTCAACGAAGGCCGGAGTCTGACTCCGGCGACAACCCCTCGCCATGCTGGCCGCCCTTGTGGCTCTGTTGAGCGCTCAACGAAGGCCGGAGTCTGACTCCGGCGACAACACGTCCTCCGCCTGAGGGACGCCCGCCCTGTGCGACGCCGCTCAACGAAGGCCGGAGTCTGACTCCGGCGACAACCTGGAAAGCGCGCACGCCGACGCGGTTCGCCACCTCAACGCTCAACGAAGGCCGGAGTCTGACTCCGGCGACAACGCGACGATCTCGACGACCGCGTGGTGCAGGTGCCGGTCGCTCAACGAAGGCCGGAGTCTGACTCCGGCGACAACGCGGTTGAAGCCCCCGGACTCGAGGGCGGGGAAGGCCGCTCAACGAAGGCCGGAGTCTGACTCCGGCGACAACCCGACCGTTCTCGAAGAAGTCCCGAAGCTCGTCACGCGCTCAACGAAGGCCGGAGTCTGACTCCGGCGACAACGTCCTCCAGACCCGTGCAGGACAGGAAACGCTTGGTCGACGCTCAACGAAGGCCGGAGTCTGACTCCGGCGACAACCCTTCGTGACCACCACCGCCATGCCCTTCGCCTGGTCCGCTCAACGAAGGCCGGAGTCTGACTCCGGCGACAACTGGGATGGGAGCCAGCGGGCACCGTGTCCTGCGTGTCCGCTCAACGAAGGCCGGAGTCTGACTCCGGCGACAACCGCCGCAGATCGCGCAACTGATTGCCGACCACTTGGGCCGCTCAACGAAGGCCGGAGTCTGACTCCGGCGACAACTGCTCGATGATCCAGCCGCCCACGGCCATGCTCGCGGGCGCTCAACGAAGGCCGGAGTCTGACTCCGGCGACAACGTCCTCATCGGGCACCGCAACCCCACCGCAGCTCCACGCCCGCTCAACGAAGGCCGGAGTCTGACTCCGGCGACAACGCCTCCCGGGCTACATGGCGCGCGAGCACGCCCACTGCGCTCAACGAAGGCCGGAGTCTGACTCCGGCGACAACTTTGCGCCGGTGCGAGCGGGAGATGCCGGGGCGGTCCGCTCAACGAAGGCCGGAGTCTGACTCCGGCGACAACCCGCCCCCACAGAGCAAATCTAGGGCGTTTGCCGCCAACGCTCAACGAAGGCCGGAGTCTGACTCCGGCGACAACCCTTCGGGGCAGTCTCCTACGATCCGCAGCACGGGTTCGCTCAACGAAGGCCGGAGTCTGACTCCGGCGACAACGCGGTTTGTGGAGCGTCGGGAGCGTGGGCGCAGGTGGCGCGCTCAACGAAGGCCGGAGTCTGACTCCGGCGACAACCTCCCACGGCTGGTGGGCGTCCACGCTCACGTTGACCGCTCAACGAAGGCCGGAGTCTGACTCCGGCGACAACCACCACCGCGTCCACGCACTCGAGCTCGCCGGCACCGCTCAACGAAGGCCGGAGTCTGACTCCGGCGACAACCGCCACCACAAAGCCCACCTTGCGACCATGCCCGGCCGCTCAACGAAGGCCGGAGTCTGACTCCGGCGACAACCGGACGTGGCCATGCACGTGCGCGTCAGCCGGCAGCCGCGCTCAACGAAGGCCGGAGTCTGACTCCGGCGACAACTGCGACGCCGGCGTATGACTCGATACCCGCGTCTGCGCTCAACGAAGGCCGGAGTCTGACTCCGGCGACAACCAGGACGGCGCAAGCGGCATCGATGGCGGTTGCCGCGCTCAACGAAGGCCGGAGTCTGACTCCGGCGACAACCCCCGTGCAGGTAAACGTCCACGTCTCCGACGTGCTCCGCTCAACGAAGGCCGGAGTCTGACTCCGGCGACAACCATCAGGGGCGGTACGGTGTGGCCGACGAGTGGCTCGCTCAACGAAGGCCGGAGTCTGACTCCGGCGACAACCCGGGGTGGGAGCACGTGCACGAGTGCATCGGGCGGTGCGCTCAACGAAGGCCGGAGTCTGACTCCGGCGACAACCGGCCAAGCCTGGCAGCCACAAGGCCGCGCTCGAGCACGCTCAACGAAGGCCGGAGTCTGACTCCGGCGACAACTCCTCGGTCGAGATCGCGCCCTCGCCGATCGCCAGACGCGCTCAACGAAGGCCGGAGTCTGACTCCGGCGACAACTCGACGGCCACCACCGGCCAGTCCGGCTGCAGCTCGTCGGTCGCTCAACGAAGGCCGGAGTCTGACTCCGGCGACAACGTCCGCGATGCGCGTGTCGCGCTCGGACGTGCCGGCCGGCGCTCAACGAAGGCCGGAGTCTGACTCCGGCGACAACGCCTTGACCTGGTTCGCCACCGCCACCGTGACGCCCGGCGCTCAACGAAGGCCGGAGTCTGACTCCGGCGACAACTGGGCAGGCCGGGTGGCTTGAAAGGCGGCGTGCCCGGCCGCTCAACGAAGGCCGGAGTCTGACTCCGGCGACAACATTTGCGGCGGTGCGAGAGGGAGATGCCCCGGCGATCCGCTCAACGAAGGCCGGAGTCTGACTCCGGCGACAACCCGTAGCGGCCAGTGGCGCTAATGTCGATGAAGGTGACCGCTCAACGAAGGCCGGAGTCTGACTCCGGCGACAACTCGTCCGCTGCAAGGGGCACGGCAAACGCTTGGTGCGCTCAACGAAGGCCGGAGTCTGACTCCGGCGACAACCGGCTGGCCAAGCCGAATCCTTCCACTTCCGCTGTGCCGCTCAACGAAGGCCGGAGTCTGACTCCGGCGACAACCACTCCGATATGGCGCACGTGGCGCGCGTTCGTGGCCGCTCAACGAAGGCCGGAGTCTGACTCCGGCGACAACGCGGGGGCGGAGGGGCTGGTCGGGGTGGTCACGACCGCTCAACGAAGGCCGGAGTCTGACTCCGGCGACAACGGGTCACGGCACGCCGCTCAAGGAAACGATCAACCGCGCTCAACGAAGGCCGGAGTCTGACTCCGGCGACAACGCTCGACTGCGAAATGTCCTCTCGCTTCACGCTGTGCGCTCAACGAAGGCCGGAGTCTGACTCCGGCGACAACCCTCCGAGCCGAGCTCGACGCCCTCGATCACCGTGACCGCTCAACGAAGGCCGGAGTCTGACTCCGGCGACAACGCTCGATGATCCAGCCGCCCGCCGCCAGCGTCGCGGGCGCTCAACGAAGGCCGGAGTCTGACTCCGGCGACAACCGTCGGCTCGGCCGCCGGCCCGTCGATCCCCGACGGCGCTCAACGAAGGCCGGAGTCTGACTCCGGCGACAACTGCTAATTCGCGGAAAGCGGCATCCGGCGCCTGTCTTCCAGCCAAATCTGCCGCGTTGTGCGGCCTGCGACGAGCAAAGTGCACCAATCTTGGGCGAGAAACGGCCTAGAAGCTGGCATTGGTTGCTGACGAGCGACCCGAAAGATGCCATTCCGGTACGCGTACAGCGAATCACCGAGGGTTCGCAGCGCTACAGCAGCCAAGGATCGCCGAGCGTATGTGCGCCATCTCGTCCAATCCGTAGCGTGGCGTCCTCCACTCCACCCGGGAAACGGTAGATCAGCACTGAGTCGACATTGTGGTCAACAATGTCGCGGATGTCGCCGATCAGCCTCGCCAGTCGCGTCTTCGAGAGCCTGCACTCGAACACTGAGTACTGCACTCGTTGACCGTACCTCTCGCAAACATCCGCCATTCGCCGAAGCCGTATCGCACCCGTTGTCTCGGTGTCTGCAATGTCGTATGTGACCAGGACGTCCATGCATTCACGCGAGCACGAATGGTGGGTACGCTGATAGGTCTCCACGCAAGTGACGGGCGAGCAGGGTCGCCTGCACTGACGGAAGAGCCCAGCGGCCCACAACATGCCCAAGTACCCGATGTGGCACCTCTGTCTCCTTGTGTTCCTCCCATGCACGGATCAACGCTTCCCTGCCGGGCTCGGTGAGATACACGGCCCCACCGGGCACCGTTTGAAAGCTGTCTCGCGCCACCTGTCGTCGGCGCACCAGCGACACCACGAAGCGGTCGGTTAAGGCCCGCAGCTCCTCTGCCAAGTCGAGGGCGAGCGAAGGGCGACCCGAACGAGGGCGATGGAAGAATCCCATTTGATAGTCTAGACCTACGCTTTCGAGGGCGCCGATACACTCGGCGACAAGCAAACCGTAGCAGAAGCCGAGTGTCGCGTTGATCGGGTCGCGTGGGGGACGCCGAGTCCTCGTCGAGAACCCAAGTTCAGCCGATTCGACCACTCGACCCATTGCCCTGAAGTAGATCCTCGCTGCGTCCCCTTCGACTCCCCGCACATGGTCTGGCGTTTGTGCGTCCTCCAAGCGAGACACCCGCGACCGGATCTGGTCCGCGCGCCGTGCGAGGGCCTCGCTCTCCTCATGGTCCTGCTCATCCCGCGACCACCTGCCCACAACCCGGGCGCTGCTCTGGAGCTTGGCGGCTACCACTGCCTTGGCCATGCGGAGCGCACGGAAGTCGTCCTCGACGACGCGATAGAGCGCCATGCGCAAATGCACATTGCCTCCGGTCGCCCCGTTGACCATGAAGCGAACCGCGCCATTGCGGCGCAGTGCCGCTACGCGAACACCCCGTCCTACGCAGGCGTCTATCGCCTGCATCGTCATCTGGGCTCCGCCAAGCAGCACGACGGCGTCGATCCCCTCGAGTGGCACGCGCTGCTTGCCTTCAGGCCGAGAGACGATGAGCGATCCACGCCTGTGGCCAATTCGAGCCTTGTGGCTGCGAACGTAGAGCGTGCTCAGGTAGCGCATCCAAACACTGCTTCGGACATGTACCGCTCGATTCTGCGCGACGTGCTTGTGGGGCCGGGGAGACAGTGATTGAAGAGTTGACACTCCTTGCAGCGGCCATCGTTGACGGCGACCGGCAGGTCGCCCGTCAACAGTTGTTCGCGAATGGCCGCGACGATGCCGTTCAGTTGCTCTCGGAGCGAAACCGTGAACGCCACTGCGACGCGTCGCCTCGGGCCTCCATACCACACGCTTCCCGAGGGGATCTCGACATCCAGCATTTCTTCCAAGCACAGCGCCTGTGCGCAGAGCTGTAGGTCGGCCGCGAGCCCGTGTCGCGTACCGGATTTGTACTCCACAGGGTGAATGTCATGGCCCACGACCTCAACGACATCGGCTCGACCGGTCAAACCGAACGTCTCCGACCAAAGAGGAATCCCGCGGAGGACAAGCTTGCCGCGTTCGGTGCGGTGTTTTCCGCTGTCCACGCGACGATGCGCACGGGTGCCGCGGATGGTGTGCGCGTTGTCGCTCCAAACTCCGTCGCAGTGGATCAGAGCGCATTGTCGCGGGCAGTAGGCGAAATGCTCGATGGCAGAAATCGGCACTGGCGGATCAGGAGTCATAGTTGCTCGGCGCCAATGGCGCGGGTTGGATCGGCCTGCGCCCGACTCCGATAGCGGACGCTGCGCCATCCGGCATGCACTCCTGTCGATCGCCATGTGGCACGCTGCCAAGGGTCCCAGATGTCCATAAGGGCGTCGATGCCCCATGCGTCAAGCGGTTGCGCCCAAGCGGGCCATAGGAACTCTCGCGGATCGCGGCTGCCAGGAAGGCTGCGCCAAGCCCTCTGCCTCTCGTCTGGATTGCGGTCCTTTCGCTCGGCACCCCTACCGCGCATGGGAAAAAGCGCCAAGCCAAAGAACGCCAGCAATTCAACGACGGGTTCAACCCAACGATCCGTCTTGTCCGCGAGCGATCCGAGACGGCTCTGGTCGAACCCCAAGCCGTTATCTTGAACACGGCTCGCCACTCCCGTCAGCGATGCATGAAGGCGCGGTCGAGATAGCGGGCCAACCTTCTCATGAAGCCGCAGGACGCGATAGTGAAGCCATTTGATCTTCCCCGGGCCAGCCGCATCAAAGGGCGCATGGGCAACTTTGCCATGTTGATCCACGCTCAGGTCTGTCAATGTGGAGGACAGGGCCCAAGAATGCTGCGTGCTGCGCGCTGCAATTGCCCGCTCACGAAAGTCATCCACCGTAACCTGACGTTCCAGCTTGCAGGCATTCCGCCAGACGGCGGCTATCGGCAAATCGTCCAGCAGTTCCCGTGTCGGCCACGACTCCGCCAACGCATCGACCGGGTCGAGCGACTCGGCGGAAAGAACGGCAACCGAAGTGCCTTCCGTTGTCCAATGCAGCCGCAAACGCGGATCCAGCACCGTAGCACCCACGGCAGCCAACCAGCCATTGACCCATCCGGCCGGCAGACCGGCGCATACCAGTTCGCTCATTCGTAGTGTTCCTCAGAGTCCTGAACGCCTGCCGAGACGGCGTGGTCGGCGCGAATGACAATCGCCTCCAATAGCGCAAGGCCCCAAGGACCCAGATGTGCGTCAAGCCTTCGGAACCTGGCTGGCTGGCTCCAGTCAGTGAGTGCTAGGTCGGCGCTCGCCTCCACGGCCATGCCTTGCACTGTGCCCAGCACCGTTGCCAATGTACCGTCGTCTGCTGGCTTGACCAGCGGCCGGCCCTTTCCGTGGTGGCTTATCACCAAATGCACCAGCAGGTCTCGTTCGATGGGCTTGCCCCAATCGGGGCTGCGTTCGAGCCACGCGCGCACTAGCCGGGCGGAGAGGTCTTCGTGACGACCACCGCGGGGCCAGCCGGCTCGACGTCGCTTCGCCTCCCACAGATGTCTTGGCGTGTCCGACTTTGCGAGTAGCGGGCCTGTCGGTTGGTCTTCGGACGAAAGCCACCGCTGAAAGCGTGCGTCCGCCTTGCCGATGTCGTGGAGCGTAGCCGCAAGTTTGACGGTTCGCTGTAGGTCCGGCGGCAGTCCGAGCCGGTCTGCGATCGCGCCTGCTCGGTTGCCGACGGAACTGCCGTGTCGATCCAGTTCCACCGCCGCAGGGCCGAGCGAGAACTCGTCAAAGTCATCGGTAGGCGGCTCGCTCACCGAGTGCGGCAAGCGAAGGCGCGGCACTTCATTGCGGGGTTGCAGGACTCGCGGGGTCAATGCGTGCGTATAGGTCGCCCATTCCCCCTGCTCCCAGCCGCTCGGAGCTGGCGCTTCCTTGAGGGCGGCCAAGAACTCCCGCACGGCCTGCTCGCGGTCCGACTCATCGAAGTCGTCTGCGTCGTCAACGTCGCCCAACGCCGCCGCGATCCACTGTTTCGCCCCCAAGCCGCACAACCGTTGAATGGCCTGTGCATCCAATGGCAAGCCCAAGTTTCGTAGCGACACATCCTCGACAGGGGCCGAGGAGGATGGGTTCCATCCATAATCGTCCATCAATCCCCGGTCCGTCGCCAACACGAGCCGGTCGCCAGGTCGCAGGTCAGCGACTGGCACGGTTTCGACTGTGACGCCATCCGAGGTGATCCGGCACACATCCTCCTCCTCCGCGAAAACCTCACGCAGTTCCCCGAGGGGTACATCAATCGCCTCGCGGTCACGCGGTCGAGGCCAAAGCCGTGTGCCGGGACCGGGCACATGGATGCGCCAAAGCACTGAAGCGGCGAACTGGGGTGCAGCGATGCCGCTGAAGTAGGGCTCTACGGGTGCCTCCCCGTCTGGAGGTGTGGTGGTCTTTGTCCATTCCCACAGGAGTCCCGGCAACACTTCCGGTGCTCGGCCTGGATCGTCGCCCGGCGGTCCCAAAACGGCTTTCACGACCCGCGGCGATAGGTCAGTGTTGTCGTTCTGGCCGCACGCTGCTTGCAGTCGCTTCAGCACGGTCGCGGGCTCCGACCCATACACGGGCCAAGACTCGGACGTACCCTTTTGCCCGCGTTGCTTTGGTGGAGGCAAATGAATGTACGTTGCGCGAGCGTGCGGGAAACCACCGAGGCGATTGAGTCGCCCAAGCCGCTGCGTTAGGGCGCGGACGCCACATTGCTCGGTTACGAGATACTCCGCATCCAGGTCTGCACCCACTTCGAGCGTTTGCGTAGCCACCACGACAAGGTGTTGTGTGCGTGTTTGCGCATCCCTGCCTGCCGCCATGCCCGTGCCCGGGTCGAGAACTCGCTGGCGGATGCGCTGTGCCTCTCGCTCCCGCATGAGCCCGGTCAGCAGCAGAACATCGGCATGTGCAAGTGACGGTGTCTTCTGCAAGCGCTCGAAGGTCTCCCGCGCCGTGCGGGGAGAGTTGGCAAACACGAGGCAGGTGACCGGTCTGGAGCTTGCCACGATGAGATCCAGCGCGGCATCGGCGAGCAACTTGGCCGCGTCGCCACGACTCTCCACGCGAACTCGCGTCGGTTTGGCCGCATCGAGACGTTCGCGTACGACGGCATGGGCCTCGTCGTCCGCGTCCAGACAGAACCGATCGGATGCGCCGGCATCGCCGGTGGCGGTGAGCGCCACGAGTTGCGGTCGCGCACGCCCTCCGCCGAGGTATTCCCGCGCTTGTGGATGGCATTCGGCAAGCGCTGGGACAAGAGCCTTCAGGTGGGGGACAAGATGCGCCTCGTCGAGCAGGACCAGACTGTCCGTCCCGGCCATGGCGGCATCGACCGAGCGCCTTCGAGAACCGTAGCCCCGGAACAGCAACCGGGACCCATACATAGGCAGAGTGCAGAGAATGATGGTTGGACGTGCCGCATCGGTGGGGGAATGCGAGGAGATGCCACCGCGTAGGGCGATGACGTGGAGCGGGGCCGCGCTTGTATCCACCCAAAACGAACGCAGTCGGTGAGCCATCCGTTCGAGGACTTCTCGCGCCGAGCCATCGAGGTCGTCGGACGCCGGGTCGCTCAGCGCGGCGGCGATTCGTCGTGCGTGGTCGGCTGTAGAGTCCACCAACAAACGACGGTTGACCACCCACCAGATTCGCGTGGGTGCCGTGCGATGGGCTGGTGCCCGATCCGCTTGCGATGCCAGCCACCAGACGGCAATGTCCAGGCATGCGGTCTTGCCAAGCCCGGTCGGCACGCCGATCTCGCCCCTCCACCGCCCTTCCTTGACGACGAGATCGGCCAAACGGACCTGCCACGGAAACGGATCGCGTCGGTTGATGGCGCGGTAGAACTCCGAGAACGTCGGCAAGGCAGGCAGCCCATCCGATCCTGCGTCGCCGGTTTGCACGTCGTCAGTCATCGGATGGTACGCACAGGCCAAGCCCTCGTTGGCGACCCGCGCCGATCACTACGGGCCCCGCAACCGGCTCAGCGAACTGGATCTCGAAGTGGGAATACGGAAGCGCTGGCCGATCCGGGCGATTGACTTCTACCGGCATCAAGTTCACTCCACCCGATACGAGTGGAAAGCGGGACCGGCGGAATGCGATCGGTTCCGGTAGCCTAGCGTGCTCGCACCATCGGGTGACGTCCGTCAGGCGAACCTTGCCCCGTCGCTCGTGAAGGACGGGGAACGCTGATACCCACCTGCGCGACTGTTGCAGCCAACGGTCCGGGTTGGCTGCCCAAGGTCGTCGCTCGTCCTGCCGAGGGGAAACGGCCACCTCTACGCTCGCGCCCTTCAGCACCCGCACCGCGAAGGTCGCATCGCGGACCTTCGCCATCGTCATTTCGTCAGACTTCGGCGGCAACCACAGTGCCAAGCCGTGAATGCGGCCCCGTGAGCGCGGGAAGCCGACGTCAGGCAATGCCAAGAAGCGAGCAAGGTCGTAGCCTT
The DNA here is from genome assembly GCA_965116935.1 of Pseudomonadales bacterium. Lineage (GTDB taxonomy): Bacteria > Pseudomonadota > Gammaproteobacteria > Pseudomonadales > Azotimanducaceae > VXYL01. The sequence goes on from OZ220737.1 coordinate 1,059,319, forward strand.
TCCGTTCAAACCCGTGGCCGTGCAGGACCGCCGGCGGCTCGCCGTGAATGCGCTGGTAGTGGCTGAGCACGGCTTCCTTGAAGAGGGTCGTGAGGGCAGACACGCGCCGTCCCGAAACCACCGGACGGATGTGCAGCCACGCGACGATGCGACCACGATCCTCTTCGGGTTGCGAGTCGGGTGTGCGATAGCGTGCTGAATGCACGAGTGCAGGGAACTGAGAACGCGCAACAGATGCTCCTCGCTTGGTCCACCCATCGAAAACCCGATCCAAGAGGTCTGTGTCTCCCGGTCGAGTCACATTCATCGTCGCTTCGCCGTCGGGGTCGGGCGTGAACGTATCCGCTGGAAGGCGGGAAGGCATTTCCGTCGCGACGCGAAGGCGCACCGGCGAGTCGGACGTGCCAAGATACCCGACGCGTGCGGCACGAACACGGATTGACTGCAACGTGCCGGGCGGGGGCGTCTTCTCCCACTCGTACACGACAACCGGATCTCGAGGTGCGACTCGCACGCCTGGCCTGTGCAATGCGCCTACACGGGCGACGTATTCCTGGTGGGTGTTCTTCCTGCGCTCCCCCACCACGACAAACCGTCCTTGTTGTGACTGATGCCATGCCAGCGAATGTGCATGGATGGTTGGGGGAGGCAGTGCCTCTAGCCACAGAAGTTCGCTGCCATCGGTCGCACGTGTGCGACCCCGGGTCCCGTCGGCCGCAACAAGAGCAGCGAACAACCGCGCCGGCGACGGCGGCCACTCACCACGCTCTAGGCGCCCGGTGTTGGCTGTCCCGTCTGGGTCGCCACGGAAAGTGCCGTGGAGCAGCTCCACGCTGATGGTGAACATCAGTCGTCGAGAGCCGGCCATGTGGCGACGATCGCCTTGCGTAGGTTCTCCTTGGGCGAAAGCGCCGTCGCCTCTGGAACCCAGCCGTCGAGGGGTACGTCCACAGACTTTGCATGTTCTCGCGCCGCGCCAAGCAATTCCGCCGTAGCTGTCGCGCCCCCAAGGTCGCAAAGCTCGTCTCCTTGGCCACTGAGCCAAGTCACGGTGGTGGCCCGAGGGCGCAAGTCTGCACCTGACCGCAACGCGAACCCGCTACCGAACGCAAGCTGATGAGCATGTAGGCCCAAGGCCACAAGAAGTGCCCGCACTGCCGCATCGGCTCCAGCGTCCCCAGCGCCGAGCCCTATGCGGCGCAACTGCGCGAACGATACGGTAGCGCGTTGCGTGACCGACGCGAACGAAATGGCCGCCGCGGGAGCGTCCGCGCCCATGAAGGGCACTTGGCCATGCCCGATTTCCGAGAGCTTGTCCTTCTTCCCACCCTCGATCTGGCCGGCTCTGCCCACGTCCCAATCTGTACGATCGTTTGGATTGGAGGTGACTGGCTCGTCGGTGCTCAGGTTCAGGGCGTCCCCCTTCAGGCCGAGCACTTTGGTTTCCGTCGATGCCGGTTGCCAACCCACGATTTCGGATACCCAGGCCCGAGCGTGCTTTGTGTTCTGGCGATCCTTGCCCAAATGGGACTGCCAGAATCCATACAGGAGCGCTTGCGGGAACCACGCGACCAAGGGGCCACAAGCTTGCGCCGTGGCGCCGAAGATGGCTTTGCCGACATCCGTCTTCATGAAGTCCTTACCGTCGAGTTCGGAGTCGCGCAGGTACGCATCCGCGTTGCGATGGGGAAATTCGAGGCTCGAGAGCGACTTGGGCAGGTGTGCCGGCAAGTGAGGCATGGTCGCGGAAAGGTCCAGCCTAAACTCCGGAATCGACATCGACACCCGGTGCAGGCGCAGGGCGTGCTCCAGGCGGTTGGCTTGCGAAGGCACGTTATCGATGACGATGACAGGCGTCGGCTCAGGGTCCTCGGCCGATCTCCAGCGACGATCCTGCTGGTAGTTGCCACCCTCGTACACGGCAGGCTTTACCGGCCCACCGGCCCCAGCCAACGGCTCCAGTTCCGCATCAATGCGGATGCCGTCGTCAAAGGAGTCGTCCGCGCAGCCAGCCAGCAACGCAGCCAAGTCAATCTGTCTGGACACTGTCCTTTCTCTCCTGCCAGTGATTCAGGTTTGACTCCATCCTATCGCAAGCAAAGGCACGGTGGGGCCTGAGTCCGGCCACCCACGCAAGAGGGATGTCCGCTCCCGCATTGTGCACGTCAAGTTGTGCAAAGGGAGTGTCTGGTGCGCCGTTGTTTACGCGGCCCCCGCTGGCTGTCTCGTGCGGGGTTCGCTGAGGAAGGCCATGTTGAGGTAGCGGCTGGCCCGGGCCAGTTCTCGTAGGTCTCAGACGCTACATCGCGTGTTTCCCGCGCACGCGGAGCTGAACCCCGAACTGCAGGCCCCGCCGCCGGCGGAAGCGCGTTCCCTTGGCACGCGGGGACGAGCCGTGTCGTGAGTGCACGACAAATCGCGGCGAGATCGTACGGGAGGAATGAACCGTGTCGTGAGTGCACGACAACTGGCGGGATGGACGGTTGAGTTGAGGGCTTCGACAGCCACAACCCCACGGCGGGGTGGCGGCGCAGGCTGGCGTGGAGGACATTGAGCGCTCCATGCTGGACACCGACTACGACCGCTCCTTCTTCGCGTGGGAAATCCACTTCGCCGGCCAGTCGCAGGAAACCCGGTTGCCTGAAGCGCCTGAAGAAGGGCCCAGGCGCGTAGGTCGATGCCGAACGGAGGCGATTTGCCTCGGTGCCCGTCCCCATGGCCAGCAGGGAGACAAAGGGGTAAGCGTTGATGTTGCGACCGCTGCGACCGCACAGACGCTGGCGTGTCCGGGAAAGTCCGGCTATGATGCAAATCGAGTCGCCGCCGGGGGGTGCGGACGAGAGGCGGGCGCACACGGCCTGTTCCGTGAGAGTCCTCGCACCCCGAGCCATGCAGGTTCTGGCTCAGCACCGGCGGCGCACTCAATCCTCTGCTTGCCGGTACAGCAGCCGGCCGGGTGTGGGTTCCCGGCACACGCGCCGATGAACCCGACACCGCCTCTCGTCCTTGCGGATGCCGTGCACCAGACGCTCGGACGACCGCCCGAGCACTTGCAGCCTGCCGACGGTGATGGATAGTTGCACTCCTTGGGAGGCGTAGGAGTGCTTGTGGTGGATCCGCTTGGTCGAAAGCTGGGGCAAAAGCCGGAACTGGACAGCATTGAGGAAGCCAATCTCTACATCGACCGGAACGGTGGCCTGTACGTCGATCCGGATGAGTTGGTTGCCAGCAGGAAGTTCGGACGCCTATTGGAAGACGCTGCCCAGTTGGATCTGTCCAATCTGGATCGCGAGGAAAAGCCCGCAAGAGACTAGGGCGTGTTCACACTATGCGCTCATACAGTCCATCGGACAGCGTGGCCCTTGGGGGCCTCGTTTTCGAACGGTTGTCGCCAGGACCTTGGTAGCTGTCGCCGGTTGATCCGGGTGGTTTTTCGGCGACCAGAACGCTAGTGTGAACATGCCCTAGCGGGCATTAGCGACCCTAGGATGGAGGGCGGGACGCCCTCCATCCAGCAGACGGCGATGCTAGAGGCCAACGCATCCACTCGCTTGTTTTGCGGCTTTTCCTACGGCGCAGGCTCCTAGTGTGCCGTCCCGCAAGTTCGTGGTACTTCGGGATGCCAAATGCAGGCACTCAACGACCTCTCGGGGGCGAGTCGCGGACGGCACATCCTCGCTTTCTCCGGCATTGTTGCACCAGCCAACGTCCAGCGCGAAGGGTGACGTGTTTCTGGGACGCGACACTAGCCGTAGCTGCGAGCGAATGCGAGCACGAAGGCCAGCAGTTCGCGCAGCGAACTGCCAACGCGCCCGCAAGGGCGCGCTAGCGCCGCCAGGCACCTTCCCGTTTGGGCACGAGGGCCTTGTTGGGGGCGAGGGCGTCTCGCCCTCGCACGCGCCCTGCAAGGGCGCGCTCCTCACCATCTTTACTCGCCCCCTCACAAAGCATCGATTTCCTACAAGCCTTGGCGGTTCCGTCCTACAGACCGCCCTTGCTTTCCGTGCCACGGTAGCCCCACCAACGCCGCCCGATCCTGCCCGTGCCGCAAGCGCCCCACAAACCGCACGCCGTTCCAGCCCCGCGCTTCCCGGTGCGCGAAGCGCCCGAAGGATGCGCGAACGCGCCCGAAGGGCACGCGTGTGCTAACGTCCCGTCGTCCGGCCGGCGTCGCGCCAGAAGGAGAACGCCATGCCTCCCGCCCAACCCCAGCCCGCCCGCAAGCCTCAGTGGCCACCCCGGTCCGCGCCCAAGCTCCAACAGCCGCCGAAGGCGCCTGCCGACGCGCCGGCGGGGGACGACGAGGACAGGTACCCGGACCTGGGCGTTCCGCCGATGACCACCCTCCACTGGAACGCCCTGGAGGACAGCGCGAGCCTGCTGAAGACCCGCTACGCCGACCGCGACGACGTGGTCGTCGACTCGGGCCTGACGATCTACTACGTCGATGCCGGCAAGGAGAGGGCGATCCAGCCGGACGTGCTGGTGTCGTTCGGGGCGCCGAACCGGCCGCGCCGGGTTTGGCTCGCGTGGGAGGAGGGCAGGTTCCCCGACTTCGTGCTGGAGGTGGCCTCGAAGAGCACGTACCGGCGCGACGAAGGGGAGAAGCGTGCCATCTACGAGCGCATGGGCGTCGCCGAGTACTGGCAGTTCGACCCCACCGGCAAGTACCTGGCCCCGGTGCTGCAGGGCCGCAGCCTGAACGCGGACGGCGCCTACGCGCTCCTGCCGCTCGCGACCACGCCCGAAGGCGGCCTCCGGGGCGTGTCCGAAGTGCTCGGCCTGCGCGTCTGTGCAGACGGCAGCCGCCTGCGCCTGTTCGACCCCGCCACCGGCGAGTTCCTCCTCAATCACCTGGAACACGCCCGCGCTTCGGCAGCGAAGGACGACACCATCTCCGATCAGCAACGCACCATCGCCGAGGAACGACGCGCCCACTTGGAGGAACGACGCGCCCGCCAAGCGGCCGAAGCCGAGCTCGCCGAACTGAAGCGCCAGCTCGCCCGCGGTTCCTGACTTCCAGGGAGCGAGGACGTCTCGCCTTCGCTCGCGCCGGCAAGGCGCGCCTCGTCACCGCCTCTCCACAATAGCCCCACCAACGCCGCCCGATCCTCCCCGAGCCGCAAGCGCCCCACAGACCGCACGCCGTTCCAGCCCCGCGCTTCCCGGTGCGCGCGAACGCGCCGGAAGGGCGCGCGTGTGCCAGGGCGTGTTCACACCATGCGCTCACACAGTCCATCGGACAGCGTGGCCCTTGGAGGGAAGGCATCCTGCCTTCCCCGCACGCCGACAGGCGTGCCTGACGGCACGCAGGGAAGGCAGGATGCCTTCCCTCCAAAGGCGGCCTCGTTTTCGAACGGTTGTCGCCAGGACCTTGGTAGCTGTCGCCGGTTGATCAAGGTGGTTTTTCGGCGACCAGAACGCTAGTGTGAACACGCCCTAGGAAGTGGGCAGCCTTGGGCTTCTGATCCCGGCGCTCGGCGGCTACCTCTTCCTGGTCCGCTTCAACGGGACCCGAGACCGCATCGGTCGGCAAAGTGGCTACCATGTGGTCTTCAAGGCTGCGCTGATCGGTGTTGCCCTGTTCGCAGTGGCGCGGCTGCTGGTCGTCCTAGTGAACGGCGGGTTTCCCGTAGTCGGCGCTTGGTGGAAGAAAGCGATTGATGTCCAATACTTCAACGTGCTCGGCTGGAGCCCCAGTCTGAACGTCTGCTCTCGCGAGCCACGATGTACTCGGAACCAAGCTCGGCAGCTCTAGCAGCTACGGAACTTCCGAGCAATCTTCCGAGTATGGACGTCGGCGAGATTCTTCGCCGCGTTGAAGGGAAGACGCTGAAGTTCAAGCGCAAACTTTCGTCACTGGAGGGTTCTCCGCCGCTTTAGTGTTTGCCAACAACGCATTACGCAGGATTGCGTTCGCGTCGGATCGACGAACCGCTTGGCTGGCCCGGAGTTGATCGCCGAAATGCGGCGGTTTGCCCGGAGCGAGGCCTTCGATGAGGGGCCGATGCCGGAACTGGACTCGGAAGAAATCGACTTCCGAGCTGCTTCCGAGCTCCGCAATCTCGGGCAGGCAGACGCGCCGGCGCACCCAGTTGTCGCACTGCCGTGAGAGGCCGCACGCACGCGCGAGTCAAGTGGGCAAGATGCCCTCGCAATTCAAGTGTCCAACGTCGCGTGCGACCGCTCTCGCCAACGTTGGTAGTCCAAGAGCCGCAACCCGTAGCGCGCCAGCACGCCTTCGTGCAAGCGTCTGAGATCATCGATTACATGGGTGCGAACCAGACCGCGGTGTTCCGCGGGAACCTGCTCCATGCGAGCGTCGATCCAGCCTAGCGTGTCGGGTGGCAGCGTCGTGACGACGCCGTGTACGGTTTCCTTGATGAACTCACGGTAAGTCGATCGCATTGGATCGGGAACCCCAAGGTTCTGCCTGATGGCCAGATACTCCTGTGCGGAGCGTTCGTAGGCCCACAGATAAAGGTCGCGCAGCAGCTCGGTGCGGTTCAGTTCGTAAACGCCGAGGACCGCCCGTGTATATGCCGACTCCGGCACATCGAGAAACGTCAAGGGGCACAGGTTCGCGCGGAGCAGAGGCAGATTGGCGAGCAGCCGGGACGTGCGCTTGTTCACATCGGCGAACGGTTGCAGATACGGAATGTGGACCATCGCGAAAAACGACTGCTCGAAAGGGTCGGCAACCTGCCTGGCCTTGTCGAGCAACACATCCAACATTTCATCGATCTGGGCGGGAACCGTGGGTGGTTGATACACGCTCTTGCCGATTTCCACCATGTGTCGCCGCGTCCTCCCCTCGTCCGCCGGGTTGGGGAGCAGGTTCTCGGCGAGTAGGCTGTGCAGGTTGAGCACGGTGTAGCGGTTGAAATCGACAACGTCGGCGTTGTCGATGAGCATCTCAATCGCCGCCTTGTGGTTCAGGATCATCTGCGTCTCGATCGCCGCCTTGCCCTCGGCCTCATGGCCGCGTTCGATCAAAGCCCTCGTATCGAGCCAAGTATAGGTGTTGCCTTCCATGTGGCTCGAAGCCCATGACAGGTCGATCAACAGCCGGCTCAAGATTGCGCGGCCAAACGTCCCCGCCGGTTCCCGTTCGCCGTGAGCCGCATCGGACCGGCCGATTGCCTGCATCCGACGCCGCAGCGGTGCGGGGAGGTAGTAGGTTTGATTTGGTCGATACTCCGCCAGAAGTTCGCGCTGATAGCCCACGGGCGCGCGTGCCTCGACCGGTCGATCAAGGTAAGCGAGAATGTCCTGACTATCCTCAGAGACCGGAATCCCACCGGGGAAGTCTTCGCTCGCCCCGACCGGCATGTCCGGCTCGCGTGGCAGATACCGGCGGCCGCGTCCCTCGCCGATAGCGCGAATCGCCCCGTCGGAAGTGAGCTGCAACAGCCACCGCTGCGCCGTTCGCCGTGCTAGGTCTGGATGGTGCCGCAGCAGGTCAGCCAACGCCAAAGGCTCTGACGAAGCTTCAATGCTGTGGAGAAGTGCGGCAATGTCGGTGGCCATGCGGGATCACGGTTTGTGCAAGATGGCGCAATTGTGGCGCAATTGTGCGTATCGCGCCACCCCGCTGCCGAAGATCGCGCCACTATCGCGCCAAAGGACGTGGGGCATTCGCGCCACATCGGGCTCGCGTGCTGAGGAGACGCAACCAGCGGCGACATGGGCCCCTTGGCTAGGGAATCTTGCCGACGCACCCTGCGGGTGTGCCGCAACGGCGCCCAGGGCGTCTACATGGCAAGGGCAAACTCAATCGTGCACCTATGGCGCTTCCTGTCGCGAAGCCTCACTCCACAGTCGAGTAAGTCGCCGCCGCCGTGCCTCGTGTGACCTCTACACGCCCAAAGGCGTTAGAAACCGCCGCCGCTCGCGACGCTTAGCGCTGGCCTGCTCGTGTATGCTCGTTTGCCGCAGCTAAAGGAGCCCGGTCAGTGACGACCTCCATCCAGCTAGATCCGGATGCGGAGCGACGGCTTGATTTCGTTGTCGCTCAATCCGGCAACAACAGGGAGCGCTGCCTCCTGGAGATCGTCGAACGCGGCCTCGACGATCTTGAGGATTACTACTTGGCGGCTGAAGTGTTGGAACGCATCCGCAGCGGCAAAGAAAAGATGCACTCTGCCGCCGAGGTGAGGGACGCGCTTGGCTTGGACGATTGAGTACGCCGACACCGCGAAGGCCCAGCTTGGTCGTCTCGACAGGCAGACGGCGCAGCGTATCCTGAACTACATGGACGATCGCGTCGCGGGACTTGAAAACCCGAGGGAACTGGGCCGAGCGCTCTCTGGTCCCATGGGCGGGCTCTGGCGTTACCGAGTTGGGGACTGCCGGGTTGTCTGTGCGATCGAACAGTCCTAATTGCGGATATTGGTTGTACGCGTTGGTCGACGCGATCGAGTTTACCGTTGAGTCCTTGTTTCGGGCCAGCGATTTGCAGGTTTTGACGAAATACGCGCTCCCGCCGCACAGCGATTTCCTCCGCCAGGCCCGGCAGCCGAACGCCTACTGCGCCGGGCATTTCGTCGTTTCGGGGTGGGCGGCCCCAAGAGCTGTCCATGACCGTTTGTGTGTGGGAAAGGGGCGGTGAGGGTCTGGCCTTCGCTAAACGCCCAAGGACTCGGCGAAATGCCTGGCGCGTTCGGCCACATGGGTGGCGACGTGCGCAAATCGTGGTTCCCGGGCGGCGACCGAGGCGATGTTGCCGCGAATGGTGGCTACGAGTTTGCGAACGCTCTGAATCGCCAAGGGTCGAGCCAGGCCAGCGTCCTTTGCCATGCGTTCGAGGTCCGCGATCGAGACGCGCATCGAGTTGGTCTCGCGACCGATCCGCATCGCCATGCGCGTGCTCAGGTTCGGAAACATGGCGGTGCAAACCAGGTCATATAGCGGCGCAAAGCGCACCTGACCGCGCTCGCGCAACAGGGCGAAGTTTTTTCCGTGGGCGTCGTGATTGCCGATGATGAGGTTGAAAGTGACGGCATTGAGGAGCGCTGTCAGGTCCAAGACGGGCGCGCTCGATGCCTGGCGCAGCATCGCGAAGCACTGCTTCAGGCCGGGGCCGCCATCGGCTTGATACTTGCTGTCGGTGCGAACGCCTAGCGCTTGGCAGAAGTCCTCCTGATGAATGCGCGTGACGCGGCCGTCTTGGGCCCGCGCGCGGTCGAACCGTTTGACGAGCAGATAGTCGATGCCGCCGGCGTTGCCAACGCGGCATTGTGCGGCCGGCAGCCCGGAGGCGGTGGCAAGCATCAGGCAGAACGCCTCGTTGAACACCAAGCCCTCGTAGCCGGCAATGGCGGGCTTGATGATGTGCGTGCTGGCGGCGGCATCGAGCGGAAGAAAGATGTCGTCGCCTTCGAGCCGCACCGCGAGCTTGTCCTGCGCACCGGCGAGGGAAAGCCGCAAGCCGTCCGTTCCCACAAGCAGGGGACGCTGCGGAAGCTCGGCAAGCGCTCCTGCCAGATCCTGCTCGGAGAGTGGCAGCAGGCGCTCGCCTTGAGCGTCCGTCCCACCTGCCAGGCGAAGCGAGACTGCGCCAGCGCACTCGACGCCAATGCGTTCGAGGAGTGCGAGGTCGTTGTGCTCGCTGATGTGAAAGAAACGAGCGATCAGGCGACGATTGTTCGCTTCGGGCACGAGGCCGCCAAAAAAGGGCTCGCATTCACGTTGCGAGAAGGGCTTCGCTCGCAGCGGTAGCGAGTGGGAAAGTGGCACGGCGTGGGCGCTGTCGAGCCAGGTCTCGACATACTCAAACGCCATGCGGCCGTTGTCGCGCAGGATGAGTCGTCCGGTCAGGTCGCCGTGGAAGCAAACGTCGAGCGCTCGCACAGTGGGTTAGGCGCCGTCGGGGATCGGGGGTGGATTGAGCACGACTTCCACGCCTAAGGCGTGCAGCACGGTGAGGGCTTTTTCGAGCTCGCAGGTGGGCTTGCCCTGTTCCAGCTCCACGACGAAGCGCAGCCCTGTGCCCGCGGTCATGGCCAGTTGGCGTTGCGTCACGCCAAGCCCGCGTCGCACCTCCCTGACGGCGTGACCGATCGATTGTGCCGATGCGGGCATGGCATCCTCTGAATGGCGAGACATGTCGGTTCCTGTACGGGAACATACTGTGTGGCGCATGGCGAAAGCAAGGGAAAAGTTGGTGGTGTCTCAATTTGACCTACCCAGCGTGGCGCGTCGTACTCTGGAGGGAGGGCGTCCCGCCCTCCATCGCGCCCGCAAGGGTGCGCATCCTGCTGGTGCGACGAGGGGTCTGCGCGCCTTGCGGCGCGATGGAGGGCGGGACGCCCTCCCTCCAGAGCGGCGCCAGATGCCAGTCGAACACGATCGCCGGTTTCTAGCGCCCATCCGATACAGCCGGAAGGGTCAAAAGTGAGACACCACCGAAAAGTTCCCGTGCGGGAAGGGTGGCGAGGTTTGCCGTGGTTCGGCGGCTGACTATTCCCGTACGGGAAGCAGTCCTGCGGGCCTGCTTTGCGCACGATGCGGGGTATGGAGCGGCCTGCCGCGGGAAGTTGGCCGTGGTCAGAGGCCGCCCAGAACAAAGAAAACCAAAGCGAAGCAGATGGGGAGTAGGGCGGCTATGTAGGCGAAGACGTTGAGGATATCGTTTTGGGTGGCGTCGGGGTTGAGTTTCAGGCGGGCGCCGATGAGGAGCCATAGGCTGCCGCCCAGGATCACGGCGCTGCCAAGGGAGAGCACCAGCGCCGGCATGGTCAGGGGCGCATCATGAAGGTGGTGGGGCCGGTGAGTTCCTCTAGTTGGGGCTGAATCCAGTCCACCCAGCGGCAGAGCATCGGGCGGGTCTCGCGCGGGTCGATGAGCTCGTGCACGGCGAAGGATTCGGCGCGCGGAAAGGGCGACCTTGCCTGTCGTAGTTGTTCCTCGATTTCGCGGCGTTTCTCGTCGGGGTTTTCCGCAGCCGCGATCTCCCGGTGGAACGCCACCGCGACTCCGCCCTCGAGCGGCAACGCGCCAGACTCCACCGAGGGCCAGGCGAGCACGTAGGCGTTGGGGCCGTAGTGGGCAGCGGTGGCGACGCCGAAGCCCTTGTGGATCTGGATCGAGGCCCACGGCACGGTTGCCTGCGCCGCCGCGCAGACCGCCGCCATGCCGTAGCGGATGGTGCCGTTGCGTTCCGCCTCGGGGCCGATCATGAAGCCCGGCTGATCGACGAAGTTGACGATGGGCAGGTGGAAGGTGTCGCACATCTCAACGAAGCGGCGGTATTTCTGCCCTGCCTCTGCAGTCATGGCGCCGGCATAGTGGCGGCAGTCGTTGGCGAGCACGCCCACCGGCTGGCCGTTCAGGCGCGCGAGCGCCGCCATCTGGCTCGGGCCGTATTCGCGCCCCATCTCGAACACCGAGTCTTCGTCCATCACCATGCGGACGATCTCGCGCACGTCGAACGGCGCGTTGGAGTCGCGGGGAATGGCCGTGAGGAGCTCTTCCTCCATGCGCTCTGGATCGTCGGCGCAGTCGATGCGGGGCGCGCGCTGGTGGACGTTGGTGGGCAGGTAGCTCAGGAACTGTCGGGTCTGGCGGAAGGCGTCGTGTTCGTCTTCGGCGATGTTGTCGACGATGCCGCTCTTGCAGTGGATGTGGGCGCCGCCGAGTTCGTCCTTGGTGAGGCTCACCCCCAGCGCCCGTTCCACCAGTTTCGGGCCGCCGATCATCACTTGCGCCGTTTGCCGCGCCATGACGGCGAAGTGGGCGGCGACCATGCGTCCGGCGGGGAAGCCGGCCACGGCGCCACCGGCGGTGGAGACCACGGGAACCTGACCCATGGCGTCGGCAATGATGCGAAAGCGCGGGGCGCTGAATACGGGCTCGCCGACCGTGCCGCCCTTGCGTCCGCCGCCACCCTTGACGCTGCCGCCGCCGCCTTCGAGACAGCGCACCAGGGGCACCTTGAACTGCACCGCCATGTGTTCTGCATAAACGCTCTTGCGCAGGCCAGCGGCATTCGGCGAGCCGCCCTTCAGCGTGAAGTCCTCGCCGCCCACCACGACCCGGCGGCCGTCGATGCGGCCGAAGCCGACGACGTAGTTGGCGGGCACGTAGCCCGTGAGATTGTCGGCCTCGTCGTAGTCTGGAATGGCGGTGGCGAGGCCCTGCTCCTGAAACGAACCCTCGTCCACGAGCGCCTCGATGCGCTCGCGGATCGTCAGCCGGCCGCTGGCGTGTTGGCGGGCAATGCCGTCCTTGCCACCCTGCACCTGCGCCAGCTTGCGGCGGCGCTCGATTTCCTTGACTTCCGGTTCCCAACTCATCGCGACGCTCTTTGCCGTGATCTAGGAGCTTGCGCCGTCGGAATGGCGCGATAGCGTCATTCTACGGTGCAAGGTCATAGATAGGTGGGGGCTGGGGCCAGACGCCGAGCCAGCGAGGCGTATGGCGGCGCTGCCTGGCTTCGGCCCGTCAGGCGGTCTCGATGACCGCGACCACCTGATCCTCCTCCACCGAGTCTTCCGGCGCCACCAAGAGTTCCGCCACCTTGCCGGCCTCTGGTGCCTCCACCGGGATTTCCATCTTCATGGACTCCAAAATGATGAGCACATCGCCTTCCTGCACCGCATCGCCAGCGGCAACCTCTACCTTCCAGACGTTGCCCGTGACCTCACTCTCGATCTGCACTCGCGCCATGAACCACCCCTTCCCGCAAGTTTCCTCATGCACACGCGCACGAGCGGGCGAAAGCCCTGCGCGTTTGTCGAACGCGCCTTTATAGCAGAAGCGGTGCGCTGGGCGGTGCCCCGGGCTTGAGGCGCGCTTCGAGCCAGCCGGTGTGCACCTTGCCGGCGAGAAAGTCGGGGTTGCGCAGGATGGCTTGCAGCAGGTCGCGGTTGGTGTCAACGCCGCGAATCTCGAATGCCTTGACGCCGACGAGCGTTCGGCCGATGGCGAGCTCGCGGGTGGGGCCGGTGCCGATCACCTTGGCGAGCAGGGGGTCGTAGTAGGGCGTCACCGCTTGGCCTTCGGCGTAGCCCGCTTCCACGCGAACGCCGGTGAGGCGGGGTGGCCGATAAGTGGAAAGCGTTCCCGTGGACGGCAACATGCGCCGCGAATCCTCGGCGTAGATGCGCGCCTGCACCGCAAAGCGGGCGGGCTCTTGCGCGCCCTTGCGGGCGCGTCGGGAGTTGCGCGGTAAAACGGCGCAGCCCTCTAGCGGGGCATGTTCTGGCGGCAGCAGCTCGTCCAATCGTTCCCCAGCGGCGAGGCGAATCTGCAACTGCACAAGATCAAGGCCCGTGACTTCCTCCGTCACGCCGTGCTCCACCTGAAGCCTCGTGTTGACCTCAAGAAACGCGAATCGCCTCTTGGCCAGCAGCGTTTCCACAGTCCCGAGGCTCGCGTAGCCCATGGCTTCGAGCGCGGCAACTGCACGCTCGCCGATGTCGGCAAGGTGGTCGGGTCGAACTCCGAGTGCCGGTGCTTCCTCGATGACCTTCTGGTGACGCCGTTGCACCGAGCATTCGCGTTCGCCGACGCAGCGCACGCGCTCGCCGTCGCCGAGCATTTGCAGCTCGATGTGACGGGGGCTCGGCAGCAGCGCTTCGAGGTACACGGCGGCATCGCCGAACGCGCCTTGGGCGAGGGCCTTGGTGCCGGCGAAGGCGGCGGCAAGCTCGGCTTCGCTGCGGGCTACACGCATGCCGATGCCGCCCCCGCCCGCCGCCGGCTTCAGCATCACGGGCCAGCCAATGCGTCTCGCCGAGGCCGAGAGGGCGCGTTCGTCCTCGATCAGTTCAGACCCCGGTGCGACCGGAAAGCCTGCTTGCTCCATGTGTCGGCGGGCACCTGTTTTCTCGCCGAATGCGCGGATCGCATCCGGCGGCGGACCGATGAAGACGATGCCGGCATCGGCAACGCAACCGGCGAAGTCGGGGTTCTCCGCGAGGAAGCCGTAACCAGGGTGCAAGGCGTCGGCACCTGCCGACTTCGCGGCGGCGATGACGCGCTCGATGTTGACGTAGGTGTCGGCTGCACGGTAACCGGGCAGGCGGGCGCTGGTGGTAGCTTCAGCGACGTGTGGCGCGTCGCGGTCGAGGTCGGAGTGGGCTGCCACGCTTTCGATGCCGAGCTCCGAACAGGCGCGCACGATGCGGCGGGCCACGACGCCGCGATTGGCGATGAAGACGCGCTTGAACATGCTCAATCCGCGCGCCCAGAGTGCGTGCGTGCGCTAGCTTGTTCCAGTTCGCGCCATGCTTCGGCGAAGCCGCCAAGGCCGCGCGCGCCGGTGCGTGGCGTCGTGATGCCCGCCGCCACCGCGCATTCGACGGCGCGACACACCGACCGGAGGTCCTCCGCGCAAAGCGTTACCTCGAACATGTCGGTATCAGAGCCTCCGCGGTGGTCTTTGGGCTTCGGCAACGGCTCGGCGAGCGTTGCCAGCAAGCGCTGCCGCAGGGGCGGTTCGAGCAGGGAAGCCGTTTCGACGAGCATCCAGCGCGAGAGCACGTTTGCGCGGTCGCAGAGTTCTTTGTAACTGGCCCAGTCAGCGGCCATCGCCAACCTTTGGAGGGAAGGCATTCTGCCTTCCCTGGCACGCCGACAGGCGTGCGCCCACCAACTCCGCGGAACGCTCGCAGAACGCGCCTGTCGGCGCGTAGGGAAGGCAGAATGCCTTCCCTCCAAAGGCCCCAAGTCCTGTGGTCAAGGCTACAGACCGCTAGTGGTGGAAAAGGCGCAGGCCCGTGTGCGCCATGGCGATGTCGTGGTCTTGGCAGGCTTCCTGCACCTCCGCGTCGCGAGCCGAGCCGCCCGGCTGGGCGATGAAACGTACGCCGTGGCGAGCGGCGTGGTCCACGTTGTCGCGGAAGGGCAGGAAGCCATCGCTGGCAAGTGAGACGCCGTCGAGCTCCGCAAGCCACGCGCTGCGTTCCTCAGCAGTCAGCGGCTCGGCCGGACGGTCTAGCGCGGCGGCGAATGTCGCGTTTTCGTCGGGCGTCATGTCGTCGTCGATGAAGCGCACGCGCCAGTTGATGCGCTCCTGGCGCCGCACACCGCGCCGAAAGGCGAGGCCGAGTACCTTCGGATGCCTTCCCAAATGCCACGTGTCGGCCTTGGCGCCGGCCAGGCGCGTGCAGTCCACCCGCGACTGCTGCCCGGCGCCGATGCCGATCATCTGGCCGCCCAGCGCATAGCCCACCGAGTTCGACTGCGTGTACTTGAGCGTGATGAGCGCGAGCATCAGGTCGCACTTGGCTTCGCCGGTGAGTTCGCCGCACACCACATCGGCCAGATCGCGCACGCCGATCGGGCGGTTGTTGCGTTCCTGCGTCAGTGCCACGCCAAACACTTCCCGCGTTTCCCGCTCCGGTGGCGCATAGCTCGCGTTGGCCTCGATGACGAGGAAGGAGCCGCCCTTCTTGGCCGCGAGGGTTGCCAGCGCGCCTTGCTCGAAGCCGGGTGCAATCACGCCGTCGCTGACGACGCCCTTGAGGTAGTTGGCCGTGGCGTTGTCCACCGGATCCGAAAGCCCGACGAAGTCGCCAAAGGACGATTTCGGATCGGCGCCGCGGGCGCGCACGTAGGCGGTCGCCAGCGGAGAAAGCTCGCGCTCTCCCACCTCGTAGGCACGACGCAGATCGTCACCGAGCTCCACCGCCACCGCCGCTCCCGCCGGCGAGAGGTGCTTGAACGAGGCGGCGGCGGGCAGGTCCAGGGCAACGCGCAACTCGCGCACCAGTTGCCACGCGTTGAGCGCGTCGAGCATGTTGATCATGGACGGAGCACCGGCGAGCACGCGCACGGCATCCGTGGCGGCGAACGCGGCCTGGCCCTGATGCGGGTTGCAGCCGTAGCGGAGCTTCACCTTGCCCTCTGCACAGTCAGCCGAGATCGAGCGCGTGCCCCGTGAGCCGTTCATAGGCTTCGAGATAGCGCGCCATGGTGTCTTCGAGCACCTGTGCCGGCAGTTCTGGGCCCGGCGGGGTCTTGTCCCAGCCGCCATCGGCAACCACGGTCTCCAGGTAGTTGCGCACGTATTGCTTGTCGAAGCTCGGCTGCTCGCCGCCCGGTGCCCACTCGTCGAGCGGCCAGAAGCGGGAGCTGTCCGGGGTGAAGATCTCGTCGATGAGCAGGGGCGCGTCGGCGCCGTCCACGGTGCCGAACTCGAACTTGGTGTCGGCCAGGATGATGCCGCGCTCGAAGGCGTACTCGCGTGCTCGCGAGTACAGCGAAAGCGTCGTGTCGCCGAGCCAGCGCATGGTGTCGTCGCCGACGATGGCGGCGCCTTCCTCGAAGCTGATGTTCTCGTCGTGGCCCGTGTCTGCCTTGGTGGAGGGTGTGAAGATCGGCTCCTCGAGACGGTCGCCGTTGTCGAGGCTCTTCGGCAGTTCGATGCCGCAAACGCTGCCTGTGCGCTGATAGTCCTTCCAGCCGCTGCCGGCCAGGTAGCCCCGGGCGATGCACTCCACGGGCAGCACTTGTGTCTTGCGGCAAAGGGTGACGCGCCCGGCGAGATCGCGACGCTCATCGTCGCTTAAGCCCGGAATGTCGGCGACATCGGTGGAGATGAGGTGGTGCGGCACCTCGTCGCCGAAGTGGTCGAACCAGAAGCGTGAGATCTGGGTCAGCACCACGCCCTTGCCGGGCAGGCCGTTGGCCATCACCACGTCGAAGGCGCTGATGCGGTCGGTGGCGATGATGAGAAGCGCTTCGTCGCCGTTCGGCATCGTCACGTCGTAAAGGTCGCGCACCTTGCCGGAGCGCTTGTTGGGCAGGGACAGGTTCGTGTCCATCACTAGGGTGGGCAAGGGAGTCCTCCGTGTGCTTCGTTAACTTGAAACGGTTGCGGCCCGCGGTCAGTAGGCGCTCGCGCCGCCGTCTGCCTTGTAGATGGAGCCGGTGACGAAGGCCGCGTCGTCACTGGCGAGGAACAGCATCACCTTGGCGATGTCCTCCGGCTCTGCGTAGCGGCCGAGCGGCACCGTGCCGCGGATGCGTTCACGCGCCGCCTCCGGGTCATCGGGCGACATGCCGGCCTCGAGGCTGCGCATCATGCGTGTTTCCACCGGCGACGGATTGACGGTGTTGACGCGGATGTTCATGGGCGCGCACTCCCGCGCCGCCGCGCGCATGAGGCCGATCACCGCGTGCTTGCTGGTTCCATACGGGGCAATGCCGGGTGTTCCGGACAGCCCGGCCACGCTGGAGGTGACGACGATGCTGCCGCCGCCGCGCTTCGCCATTGCCGGAATCGCATACTTGATGCCGAGCCAGACCCCCTTGACGTTCACCGCAATGACGCGGTCGAAGTCCTCTTCCCGGGTCTCGACGATGGGCGCCACCGCGCCCTCGATGCCGGCATTGGCGAGAAATGCATCGACGCCGCCGTAGCGCTCCTCGGCGGTGGCGAACATGCGCTCGTTGTCGTCTGCTTGCGTCACGTCGGCAACGCAATGGCTGACGCGATTGCTGCCGATGTCCCGCACCGTGCGTTCGAGCTCGTCTTCGTCGAGATCGACGATGAGAACGTTGGCCCCCTCGGCAGCAAAGAGGCGAGCGGCACCAGAGCCAATGCCCCCGGCGCCTCCGGTGATCACGGCGGTCTTGTCAGCTAGTCGGTCCATGTCGGTCCCCTCTTCGTCGCGGACATACGTTCGCACGGAGCAAACTCCGGTGCGAGTCCCGAAACTCGCCACCTTGTTGAGTGGAGTACACCTTGCCGCCGTTGACGAGTGCGCGGTTCTTGAAGTCCTCATGCAAGGCACTGTCGTTGGAAAACAGCAAACGCGCTCCGCCGAGCTGCGCCAACGCAATCACGTGGGCGTCGTTTGACTTCAAGTCTGCTGCGGCGTTCAGCTTTGCTTCTAGGCTGTTCACAGCATCGTCGTTGATTTCTCGTACGCGGCCCGCAAGGGTCGCCTGACTGCACCAGTTCCTGAAGGCTAGGCTGTGGTTTAGCTCTTGCGTGAGCTTGCCGCCGATCACTAGAGATCCGGCGCGATCCAGCCACTCGCGAAAGCCGTGACCGGCCGGCGACCTCCGCTCGCCGAAGGACTCATGCAGCACGTTGTTGTCGATGATGGCGCACATAGTGGTCAGAACCTCAATGAACGGCCCGCTTCTTCCATGAAGAACTGGCGGTAGCCTGGCGGTGCGCCAAGGATGTTCCCTTCGGCGTCAACCTCGAGCGAGTGGATGCGCACGTCGAGGTTGCCGCGCTCGAAGTAGAGGATCGACACGTCCTCTGGCTTCAGCTTCGTCTTGCCGTCGCGCACGTCCATGCGGATGCGGTCCATCAGGTGGTCGCTGTGCGTCTCCACGATGAGCTGATCGCCGGCTGCCGCCAGTTCACAGAAGAGCGATCCGAGTTCTGCTTGAGCGCTCGGATGGAGGTTAAGTTCGGGCTGCTGCAACAGCGAGGTCTGCCCGGTCTGGCCGTTCGACCTCCGCGGACCCTCGTCAAGCGACTCGACGAGTAGCGGCAACACTTGGCTGAGGCCATAGCCCATGTCGATCAGATTGCGCCAAGGTCCCTTCAGCCTGCCGGAGGTCTTGCGCACTTGCAGCTGAAAGGGCTCGGTCTCGCGCTTGCCCAACGGTCGGACTCTGATTTCGTCGAATAGACCGGAACGCCGTCCGAATCCTTCCATCTTGCGGCGCAGGGCGTCGAAACGGTCCGGGTGGCGAAAATGCTCGTCGGCGAGCAGCATCGGCACGTGGCTACCCTCCGCGTCCTGAACGATGGGCGCGGGGTCGTAGGTCCTTTGAGGGCGCGATCGGACCGGCGCTGTGGTGAACAAACGGGTCCGCGCCCTGGCCGGATGCGGTAGCTGCACCAGGCGCCCGATCTCCTCGACTAGCTCGACCGGAGGCGGCTCGTTGTGACCGTCGGGCACGATGTGCGTTAGCCCGACAAGGTGCAGTCGCGGGAACACGGGCCACGGGAACTCGCCTTCCCCAAGCTCGTCGTCGAACGCGCTTGCCAAGGCGCCGAAGTCCCACCGCCACGTCTTGCCGTTGGTGCCGAATGTCACTTGGTGTGTCGTCTGGCTTTGCGACATCCAGACCTGGTCGGTCATGAGGCGCATTTCCTGCACGCAGGGGCTTGCGCCTGCTTGGCCGAAGTCGATCTCGAAGCGATAGTCGATCGAAGAACCCACGCCGTTGCCGAGCACGCCTTCGTCAGCGTAGCCAGCGCGGAATTGGGAGGCGCGACCTAACCGCCCGCCTCGATCGTGCGCCACCTCGTCGAAGCTGCCCAGATCGAACGGCGGTGCCTTGAAGTTGGCGCGACGGCCGGCGCGAACGTCCCAGAGGCTTCGAGCCATCGCCAAGAACGACGTCTTTCCCGTGCTGTTCTCCCCTACCAGCAGCGTCAGGGGCGTGAGCCACGCCGTTTGACGTTCGCGGAAGCAGCGATAGTTCTCAACCCACATCTCCTGCATGTCCTTGCCTCCCGTCCCGCCTAGAACGCTTTGCTGAAATCCTCAATCAGATCTTCCGTTTCCTCGATGCCGACAGAAATCCTAATCAACGAGTCGGCGATGCCCATGCTGGCGCGGCGTTCCGGGCCCATCTCGTGATAGATGGTGTGCGCGACCGGGATCGCCAAGGTGCGGTTGTCGCCCAGGTTGCTCGACTTCACCACGATCTTCAGGCGGTTGAGGTAAGGGAACGGCTCGATGCCGGGGGCCAGTTCAAAGCTGAACAGGGCACCCGGACGGCGGAACAGTGCCTTGGCGCGGTCGTGTTCCGGATGGGAGGGCAGGCCCGGATAGAAGACCTTCGCGACGCCCGGGTGGCCCGTCAGGTATCCGGCCAACGCCGCCGCGCTGGCGCATTGGCGTTCCATGCGCAGCGCAAGGGTTTCCGCGCCGACACCTAGGTGGTGTGCCGCTTCGGCGCCTATGGCGGCGCCGAAGTCGCGTAGCCCTTTCTTGCGAATCTGCGTGATGCCCCACTTGGCGGGGTCGCCCTTGCGGTAGGTGTCGTAGATGTTGTCGAAGGCGCTCCAGTCGAAGCGGCCGGTCTCGGTTATCGAACCGCCCAGGGCGTTGCCGTGGCCGCCGACATACTTGGTGAGGCTTGTGACGGTCAGCGAGGCGTCCACGGTGCGTGGCTGGAAGAGGTAGGGCGAGGTCATGGTGTTGTCGACGACGTACACCAGACCGCGCTCTCGGCACAGGGCGCCGATGCCAGCGAGATCGCTCACTTGGGTTACCGGGTTGGCGATGGTCTCGACGAAGACGAGCTTGGTTTCGGGGCGGATTGCCTCGGCCACCGCGTCGGTTTGCGTCGCATCGACGAAGGTCATGTCGACGCCATGCGCCGCGAAGCTTTGGAACAGGCTGTTGGTGTTGCCGAACAGGAAGGAGCTCGAGACGAAATGGTCTCCCCGCTGCAGCAAGGCGAACAGCAGCGTCCCGATGGCGCCCATGCCGGTGCCGAAGCAGACCGTGGCGACGCCGTTCTCCATGCGCGTGATCTTGTCTTCGAGCGCGGAGACGGTGGGGTTCACCTGGCGGCCATAGGAATAGCCGCTGCTCTTGCCCTGGAACACGTCCGCAAGGTCCTGGACATCGTCGTACCCGTAGGCGACGGTAGCGTGGATAGGCTTTTGCAGCGAGCCGTGCTCGATGGGACTCGATCGGTCCGAATGCACGACGCTGGTTGTGAATCCGCGCATGGCTCGGCGACGCTGGCGGCCATCAAGGAACAAGCGCGGAATATACCGTAGCCGAACGGCGTGGCGGCGGCCGATTGCCTTCTGGTGGTGTCTGACTCTGATTTGCACAGCGCGGCGTACTCTGGAGGGAGGGCGTCCCGCCCTCCATCGTGCCGCAGGCACGTCAAGGCGTGCGGGTGCCAGAAAGGAGAGGCTGGTTTGTTGGCGGTTGTTCGGGGCTGGCGCTTTGGTTGGCGTTACCTGAACGCCTGCTTGCGGTGGCCGTGGCCGGCTCCGCAGCGTGCGCGCCTTCGGCACGCTTGGAGGGCGGGACGCCCTCCGTCCAGAAAGGCCCTCGTAGGGCGGGACGCCCTCCGTCCAGAAAGGCCCTCGTAGGGCGGGGTGCCCTCCGTCCGGAGAGGCCCTCTCCCCCGTTTGGCACACCCGTCAGGCAGGCGGCGGCAGCGGAAAGAGGGGGAAGGCGCGGCAGAGTGCGGAAAGCGCCAGCACGTGGCGGATGCGGCCGGCCGCCACGTCTGCGCGGATTTCGTCCAAGGTCATGAGGCAAACGCGAATGGCCTCGCCCTCGCCGGGCGTCGGTTCGGCGATGTGCTCGACGTCCTTGGCGAGGAAGTGGTGGCAGAGGTGCGGGTGGATGGCCGGGTTCGGTTCCACGGCACCTAAGGAGGACCATTCGCCACCGCCGTAGCCGGTTTCCTCGAGCAGTTCGCGCTGAGCGGCCTCGAGCGGCGTCTCGCCCGGATCGACCATGCCGCCGGCCGTCTCTACCGTGCACTCGCCGATGCCGAAGCGGAACTGCTTGACCATTACGGACAGGCCGTCCGGCGTCAACGCGACGATGTTGATCCAGTCCACGGACTCGAGCACGAGCCTCTTGAGCACGGGCTCGCCCTTGGGGTGGCGCATCCAGTCGTGGCGCACGCTGAGGATGCGCAAGTCCGGACCGGGTTCCGATCGTTCGCGCCGCCAGGTCAAGCCTTCGTCTGCCACCAGTTTTCCCCTCTTCAGTAGCCGGTGAGTTCCATGTAGCCGGAACCGAGCCGGTGACCGTCTTCGTCCTCGACCCAAACCAAGCCTTCCCAATAGCGCACGAACGTGTCCATCACCTGATCGTCGAAGGCGGCGACGATGAAGAAGCGCTCGCCGGCAATCGCCAGCTCCCATCGCACTGGCCAACCGCGCCATGCTTGCGTCGAGGTTAAGCGCACTTCGGTTGCATCCAGGCGTGTTGCGGCACCGCTCAAGTCGATTACCGTGGCGGCGTTGTAGGCATCCTGCGCGCCGTCGCGGCGGCGCAGTTGATAGAGCATGAAGTCGCGGCCATCGTCGAGTTGCAGTGCAAACCAGTCCCAGCCAGCATATTCGGGCGCCAGCACGCTCGTGCTCCACTCCCGGTCCAGCCAGCCGAGGCCCGTGACCTCATGGCTTTCGTCGGCCACGCGCACGGTGCCGGAAACGGCAAGGCGCGGCACCGAGTAGTAGTAGGACGCGTTCGCAGGGCCCTTGGCGGAAAACCCGGCATCGCCTTGCAGAACGATGGGTTTGGTCTGCTCAAGGCGCAGATTGAGCCCTATCTCGCGGTCTTGGGCTTGCAGCGTCATGGGCAGAAAGTCCGTGGCGACCGACGCCAGCCGCCAGCCTTCGATCCAGGCGGCGAACGACGCCGTGGACGGCGGCGCCGGTGCCGCCGGGACGTTGGGCACATGGCTGACGCCCGCGAGTCGCGGGTGCCCCCGCACCAGACGTTCCGCTTGGTGATGGATACCCGCCTCGACATCGGCGACGGCGAGGTGGCCCATGAACACTTGGGCGGTGCGCCAAGGCCCGCGGCCGCTGTGGGGCATGAGTGCCTGACGGAACAGCGTGAACTGCGCGCCGAAATCACGACCCTGATCGTCGCGCAGCGCGGCAGTGAAATACCACCACTCGCTGCGGAAGTCCGGATGGGCACCGTGGTCTCGTGGGAACTCGATGCTGGCGGGCGCGGTCGCTCGGCGGAAGCCGTCCGAATCTTCGCCGCCGAGCACCGTGCGCAGACGACCGCCCTCGGCGGCCGGTTCCGTACACCCGGCAGCGGCAAGGGCCAGCACAAGCAACGCGAAGGCCAGCAGCCTTCGCACTGCGTCGGTCAGTGCCAGGCGACTACTCATCCGCTGGTGCCGGGCTTCGAAACGCGGATCGCCAGCTTGGCAGCGCACCGGCCGCGAGCGCCGCCAGCATCCCCCATCCGAGCGGGGTCAGCGTCGCGCTGAGGTCGGGGTGGAGGTTAATGCTCCAGCCGAAGGCGGCAGGGCTGACGAAGGCGCAGAGCACCCATGCGGTCGCGTAGCCGAGCGGAACGGCGGCTACGCTTGCGACCGCGCCCAGCACGGCGCACTGCGTCAGTGCCATGCGCCACATCGCGGGCCGCGGCATTCCCATGGCGTGGAGCAGGCGGAACTCCGGGCCACGCCGCGTCTGCAACGCCGTCAACACGCCATACAGCCCCACGGCTGCCACCACCAACGCCAGCACGGCAAGTCCAGTGGCGACGGTGAATGACGCGTTGAAGACATCCTCGGCCAAGGCGCGAAGCTGCCCTTGGTCTTGTACGCGGCTGTCCGGCCATCGTTGCCGCGCCTCGCTGGCGATGGCGACTCCTTCTCCGCCAGATGTGCGAACGAACAGGCGGTCCCGCCCAATCGACACGCCTTCGAACACGGTTGCCAAGGTCTCCGGCGCGACGACTCTAGGCGTCGGCGCACCAAAGTCGCGGAATACATGGGCGATCTCGACGGGTCGAATGCGGCCGCCGGCGCCGAGGTGCAACGTGTCTCCCGCGGCGACGCCAAGCCGCCGCGCGCCCAGTTCGTTCACCATCACCCGTTCGCTGAGGGTGGTCCCCAGCCCGTAGCGTCGAGCCTCCTCGGCGTCGATGCGGGCAAAGGTCACGTCCACCGTGCCCCCGTCCGTGCGCGCCCGCATCGTGCCCGGGCGTCGCACGTCCAAGCCCCGCTCCTGGAGCCAGGACAGGTCTGCGTCTTCGGGCACTCCGGCTACGTAGATGCCGGGCTGAAGCCGCTGATCGAGCATCGTGAGGAAGTCGTGGCGCAGGCTCTCCACCATCACCCCCATGCCGATGGCTGCTGCGGTGGCGACGGACAACGCGCCCAAGGCAAAGCCGATTTCGCCGGCATGTGCGCCGGCGGCGCGCAAGCTGAGCCGCCGCGACGTCCGCTTGGGTGCAAGGGAACGTCGTCCGACAGCGAAAACCGTCGCCGGCAGCACCACCAGCATGTGCGCGACGCACAGTGTCAGCAAGGCGGCAAAGGCCGCGAGCAGGCTGCCGTCCAGCAGCAACCCGGCTGAGACGGCAAGGGCAATGGCAGCGCCGGTCGCCGACAGCCAACGCTGCATGGGTCTTGCGGGGGCGGCTGTGACGGCGATGCGCCGGACCGCTGCCAAGGCGGCGAGCATCGCCACAAGGACGCCGGTGCCGAACGCCTTGCCGATCACCCAAGCATCCACTACGCCCTCGCCGGCCGTCGGCTGCGTTGGCGACAACGGTGCCGAGAGCTCTGCAGACAGCAAGATGCCGGCAACGAGCCCGATGCCTGCCGCCATCGTTCCAACCACGGTGGATTCGCCGAGATGCAGAGCCGCGAGGACGCGCCTAGACACGCCAAGCGCCAGCAGGCGTTGCATCTCCCGCTCGCGGCGTGCCACGTTGGCAATGCCGAGTTCCGCCGCCAGGAATCCCGCCACCAATAGCGCCAGTGCGCCCAAGGCACCGAGATTGAACACCACCGCGTCGGCGTAGCGGCCGACTCCTTGCCAGTTCGCCGCTGGCGTGACAACGAAGCCGCCGATGCGCGGGCCGGGGGGTGGATCGAGGGCGGCGGACAGGCCCGGCAACAACGCTTCGAGCCATTGCATGGGCAATCTCACGCCTGTCGGCGGAGCTTCGGTTCGCAGCCACAAGGCGTCGAGTTGGCCAGGGCGTTCGAGCAGTCGCCACGCCGTGGGCAGGTCTGCGAGCAGCACGTCGCCGTCCGCCAAGGCGACCAGAGACGTGTCCCCAGGAGTGTCGCCGTGCGCCAAAGCCGCTTGCACCACGCGCTCGCTGGTCAGCAGCACATCTTCGGTCAAGAAGCGTTCGAGCGCGGCCGGCATCGGCGCGACGGGCGAGCCGGTCGGGGTAGACGTCAATGTACGGTCGGAGTGGCCGATGTCCGCGAGTGGTTCGATGCCGACAAGGCGACGAAACTCGCTGCCAATGCGGACGGTTCCTTCCACCATCGGCAGCACCCCAGCCAGCTCCGACCACTCTCCGTCGCGCCAGCGTGCACGCAGCTTGAAATAGTCCTCCTCGGTGAGATTGGGCCGCGTGGCTACGTGGCTGTAGCCGGCGAGTGCCTGGGTGTCGCGAACGGAGTCGGCCAGGGTCTGCCCCGTCAGATGCACCGTGACGACGGAGGTGACTGCGAGAGCGATGCCGAGGCCTGTGACGGCGGTGCCGACGGGGTTGCGCGCCAGAAACCGAAGCTGGCTACGAAGCAACAGGAACATGCCGCTCACCGCGCCCTCTCGTCGCCGGTCGCGCTACGCGAGCTCGATCACGCGATCGGCCCGAGCGGCGATGCGTTCGTTGTGGGTTGCAATCACGAGGGCGGCCCCAGACTCGCCCGTCTCGCGCCAAAGGGCGTCGATGACCTGATCGGCGTTGGCACGGTCGAGGTTGCCGGTGGGTTCATCGGCCAGCACCAGCGGCGGCCCGGCGGCAAGCGCGCGGGCGATGGCGACGCGCTGCTGCTCACCACCGGAGAGGAATGCAGGAAAGGCGTCACGCCGTGCCCCGAGCCCCAGCGCTTCGAGCCGGGCCAGAGCCCGGTCCGCATCGCCGTCGCCGGCGAGTTCTACCGCCAGTCGGACATTCTCCGCAGCCGTCAGCGTCGGCACGAGATTGAAGAACTGGAACACCATGCCGACTCGGCGACGACGAAACCGCGCTCGCTCCTGTTCGTTGCTGGCGGACACCGTGAACGACGCCCCATCACCGTGGAAGCGCACCGCGCCAGAGTCCGGCTGCAGGATGCCGGCGACGATGTTGAGCAGAGTGGACTTGCCGCAGCCGCTGGGGCCGCGGAGGGCGACGGCGTTGCCTCGCTCGACCCGAAAGGACACGTCGGCCAGCACCGGGCGGTCCCGGCCACCATCGCGAAAGCTCTTCGAGACCCCATCGACTTCGAGCAGCGTTATTCGGTCGTCGCCTTGCGGCCCGGCGTGGGGTGGAGCCTCCTGAGCCGCCACTGCCAACCGCCGTCAGGAGTACTGCATGCCTTGGCGATGCAGTTCGCCGGTGATCTCGATGCGATGCGCACCGGCACGCACCGCTCCGAGCAGGTCCTCGACGGAGCGATAGGGCGCCGCCATGCGCAGCGTTGTCAGGGTCGGGAAGATCATCTGCCACTCATCCGCGTCGAAACGGCGCAGCGCCGCCGTGGGCGTCACCCACTCGCCGCCGACGGTTTCGTGCTGGTGGCCGAATGCCGACTGCCGGGGCGGCATGGCGGCGACGAAAAAGCGTGTGTCGAAGCGGGCCGGCGCGCTCTCCGGCGTGATCCAGTGGCTGAAATAGGCGACGCGATCGGTCGCGAGTTCGAGCCGCTCGCGGCGCGCGATCTCGCCGAGCGTCGTTTCACTGGCGCCAAGTGCGTCCTGATAGCCGTTGAAGCGCTCCGACTCCGCATCGTCCGCCGGTTCGAACAGGGTGCCGCTGCGATACGCGAGCAGCACTCCGCTCTCCTCGAAGCATTCACGGATGGCGGTCACCCAGTAGCGCAAGCCACCGCGGGCCATCATCAGCCGGCGTGAAGCGTCGCGGTCGTCGAGGCCGGCACAGGCGTGTTCGAGGTCGCTGTCGAGGGAATCCACCTTGCCACCGGGGAAGACATGCAGGTCTGGGAAAACGCCGCGTGCCGGGCGCTGCACCATGAACACTTCGATGTCACGAGCCGCCTGTCGCACTACCAACACCGTGGCCGCCTTGCGGATGCGCGGCGGAGTGCGGCCCCGAATCTGGTTCTGCTGAGCGCTTGCCAAGGAAGTCCCGCCTGGAGGTTCCGATGGGTGGCGCATCATACGTTGCTGCCGGAGCCGCACCCGGGGGCCGGCGGCTCGCGTAGCCAGTGCAAAGCCGCGATGGGCGCCCATGGCCGAACTCCATCGCATCGCACGTGGCTCTGATGGTGGCGTTGTTCGGGGCTGGCGCTTTGTTGGGGTCGTCTGGGACGCTCACTTGCGGTGGCGTTGGCCGGCTCCGCTACTGTGCGCGCCTTCGGCACGCTTGGAGGGCGAGACGCCCTCCCTCCAGAGGCCGTCCCATGGCAGGGGCTGGTTTGATGGCGTTGTTCGGGGTGGCGCTTTGTGGGCGTTGTCTGGAACGAGGGTTGTGGTGGCGTTGGCCGGTTCCGCTGCTTGCGCGCCTTCGGCACGCTTGGAGGGCGAGACGCCCTCCCTCCAGAGGCCGTCGCATGGCAGGGGCTGGTTTGATGGCGTTGTTCGGGGTGGCGCTTTGTGGGCGTTGTCTGGAACGAGGGTTTGTGGTGGCGTTGGCCGGCTCCGCTGCTTGCGCGCCTTCGGCACGCTTGGAGGGCGAGACGCCCTCCCTCCAGAGAGGCCGTCGCATGGCAGGGGCTGGTTTGATGGCGTTGTTTCGGGGTGGCGCTTTGTGGGCGTTGTCTGAAACGAGGGTTGTGGTGGTGTTGGCCGGCTCCGCTGCTTGCGCGCCTTCGGCACGCTTGGAGGGCGGGGACGCCCTCCCTCCAGAGGCCCTCGCATGGCAGGGGCCCGTTGCTTCAGTGTTTGCCGGCGGGCGTTGTTCGAGGAGGGCTTTCGCTAATGCCCGCTGGCGTGCCGTCGGTCTCGGGCAAGCGGCCACGCGACGTGAAGGCTGCGTGAAAGCGTCCTGGCGTTTTGCTCACCCTGTCTTCACCTGCACTGGGGGACGATGCTGCCGAGACAGTCACGGAGCCCGGCCACATGGATCGCGCGGTGCCGGCACTTGCGAGCGACCCCGACGATGCCGTCAGTTGGCTTCGGATCGTGCCGTTCATTGGCCTGCACGTCGCGTGCTTCGCGGCATTCGCTGTCGGGGTCAGCCCTGTGGCGCTGGCCGTGGCGGTGGCGTCGTATCTCGTTCGCGCCTTCGCGGTGAGTGCGTTCTATCACCGCGGGTTCTCGCACCGAGCCTTTCGCGCCGGGCGCGTGACGCAGTTCGTGTTTGCCGCGCTGGCGGCGGCGGCCACCCAGCGCGGGCCGCTGTGGTGGGCCGCGCATCATCGGATGCACCACGCCAAGGCGGACACCGATGCAGATCCCCACAGTCCGCGGCGCGGCTTCTGGTGGTCGCACATGGGCTGGTTTCTCACCAGGTGCCATTTCCGCACCCCGCTCTTGCCGGTGCGTGACTTGGCTGCGCTTGCTGAGTTGCGCTGGCTCAATCGCTTCGACCTGATCGCGCCCGTCGCCTTCGCCGGAGCGATGTTCGCGCTCGGCGAGGTGTTCGGTCCGGACTTCGGCACGAACGGTTGGCAGATGCTGGTGTGGGGTTACGTCATAGCGACCGTCGCGCTCATGCACGCGACCTTTCTCGTGAACTCCATCGCCCATCGACCCGGTTCCGGGCGCCGCCGGCAGCGGCCATTCGACACGCGCGATTCGAGCCGCAACCTCTGGTGGCTGGCGCTCATCACCATGGGCGAGGGCTGGCACAACAACCATCACCGCCATGCCGGCTCGGCGCGGCTGGGCTTGCGCTGGTGGCAGCTAGACCTCGCGTGGCTGGGCCTCAAGCTCTTGGCCTGGCTCGGGCTCGTGACGGATCTGAAGCCGGCGCCCATGCAGGGGGAGCGAAGGTGCGAATCGCGGTGATTGGCGGCGGCGTCGCCGGTATGGCGACTGCCCACGTCGCGCAGCGCTTCGCCGACGTAACCCTGTTCGAGGCAAGCGGTTCCCTTGGCGGGCACACCGACACCCACAACCTGTTCGTGGACGGGCGGACATATGCCGTGGACTCCGGCTTCATCGTCTTCAACCGCCGCAACTATCCGGGCTTCTCGGGCTGGCTCGATGAACTCGGCGTCGACTCTCGACCCACCAGCATGTCGTTCGGGGTCAGCGTTGATGGAGTGGAATACGGCACCACCGACTTGCGGGCTCTCTTTTGCCAGCGCCGCAACCTCTTGAGCTCCACCTTCCTCGCCATGCTGCGCGACATCCGTCGCTTCTACCAGCGAGCGGCTTGTGTCGGCCACGACGACACTCGGACGCTCGCCCAGTTCCTGGCCGAAGAGCGCTTCTCCGAGAGCTTCGAGCACCGGCACCTGCTGCCCATGTGTGCCGCCATCTGGTCCGTGCCGCCCGATCGGGCGCGGCAGACGCCCATCGGCCACGTTGCGCGCTTCATGGCCAACCACGGCTTGCTGCAGCTGCGAGACCGCCCGCAATGGGAAGTCGTCGAGGGCGGCTCCGCTGCCTATGTGCGGGCCTTCGCGAGGCGCTTTCGGGGCTGCGTCCGCGCCTCCCAGCCGGTGCGGCGCGTGGAGCGGGACTCGGCGGGTGCCACGGTGCAGACCGATGCCGGAGAAGACCGGTTCGAGCACGTGGTGCTCGCCTGCCACGCCGACCAAGCGCTCGAACTCTTGGCGCCCACACCCCTCGAACGCGACGTGGTGGGGGCCTTTCGCTTCCAGCCGAACCGGGCCGTGGTGCATTCCGATGCCTCGGCGATGCCAAAGCGCCGCGGCGCGTGGTCGAGCTGGAACGTCCGCGCAGGCCCGAGTGGCGGGATGGAGTCCACTTATTGGATGAACCGTCTGCAGGGAATCCAGTCGCCGCAGCCCTTCTTCGTCACGCTCAACCCCGAGCGGCAACTGGACGTGGTTTGGGCCGAGCGCCACTACAGCCACCCCGTGTTCACGCTGGGCACGCAGGCGGCGCAGCGGCGCCGCGCCGAAGTGCAGGGCGCAAACCGGACCTTTTGGTGCGGCGCGTGGTGGGGCTGGGGTTTCCACGAAGACGGCTTTCAGAGCGGCATAGAGGCCGCCCACGCGGTTGCGGCTGCAGCGGGGCAAATGGGGGCGTTGGCGGATGCTCGATGAGATGGTCTGCGTCGGTGCCGTGTTTCATTCGCGCGCGGTGCCGCGGCACTCCTTCCGCTATCCGCTTTGGATGCTTTGCGTCGATGTGGAGCGCGTCCGCAGCGGCATGAGATGGGTGCTGGCGGGCGACGGTCATTTGCTGGCGCCGAATGTCGTTCGGGACCACTTGCGTCGCGTGGGCGCCGAGGCCGACGGTCGCCTGCTTGCGCTCACCGCGCCACGCTCGCTGTCGGGCAACTTCAACCCGGTGAACTTCTACCTCTGCCTCGATGCGGGCGGCAAGGGCACGCTTACGGGCCTCGTGCTGCAGGTGACCAACACGCCTTGGGGCGAACGCCATTGCTATGCCCTGAACGCCGCCTCAGCGAGCGCGGCGCCGGGCCGATACCGGTTCGAGTTCGACAAGGCGTTCCACGTCTCGCCGTTCCTGCCCGTCGCCGGTCGCTATACGCTGCGGCTGACGATTCGCGACGGTGCCGTGGGCATCACCATCGCCCTTGCCGGAGCCGAAGCCGTCAGCGCCCGACTGGCGCTGCGCACGAGGCCGTTGACCATGACGCGCGTGCTGGCCGCCTCAATGCGCCGCCCGGCGCAGAGCGCGATGACGCTGGCGCGCATCCATTGGCAGGCGGCACGGCTGCGGCTCCGGGGAGCCGAGTTCCATGTTCATCCGCGACGGAGCGTTCGATGACTCGCGCCAGCGAGCTGCACCCTAGCCACGAGCGAACACGAGCACGAAGGCCGTCGGTTCGCGCAAGCGCACTGCCGACGCGACCGCTAGGGCGCGCCAGCGCCGCCGTAGTCGAGCGCGCGCTCCAGAATCTGCGTGGCGGCACACTGCTGCTTGCGACCGCGGCGGGCACCACGGAGTACGGGGCGGGGGCGCCGACGGTGCGTGTCACCGTGCATCAAGCCGACTTCTTTCGTCGCCTTCTGCTGCGCGGATCCGTTGGCGCTGGCGAGAGCTACATGGATGGCGAATGGGATTGCGACGACTTGCCGGCACTGCTCGGGGTCATGCTGCGCAATCGCTCGGCGCTCCAAGGCTTGGAGGGGCTCGCGTCGCTGCCCGCCGCCGTTGCCGGTGCCCTCGGCCATCGCTTCCGCCGCAACACGCTGCGGGGCAGTCGTCGCAACATCCACGCCCACTACGACCTCGGCAACGATTTCTTCCGCACCTTTCTCGACCACACCATGAGCTACTCCTGCGCGGTGTACGACAGCGGAGCGGAGTCGTTGGCGGAGGCTAGCGCGGCGAAGCTTGAGCGCCTTTGCCGCAAACTGGAGCTTGGTCCCGACGACCACCTGCTCGACATTGGCTGCGGCTGGGGCGGCCTTGCCGTCCACGCCGCGCAGCGCTTTGGCTGTCGTGTAACCGCGGTCACGGTGTCGGAGGCTCAGCATCGCCACGCTTGCGAGCGCGTCGCCGCGTGCGGCCTCGGCGAGCGCGTCAAGGTGCTGGCTCGCGACTATCGCCAGGTAACGGGTCAGTTCGACAAGATCGTCTCGGTGGAGATGGTGGAGGCGGTGGGGCACGACTATCTCGACCGCTATTTCGCTGCCTGCTCGCACCTGCTCAAGCCAAGCGGGCTCATGGCGCTGCAGGCTATCGTCATCCGTGACAGTCGCTACCGCCGCGCCCTGCGCCGAGCGGACTTCATCAAGAAGCACATCTTTCCCGGCGGCTTCATCCCCAGTGTGTCGGTGCTCACCCGCGCCGCGGCGAAGGCTGACCTCACCCTCGTGAACCTCGAGGACTTCGGCCTCGACTATGCGCGCACCCTGCGCGAGTGGCGGCTTCGTCTCGACGCTGGCGCGGATCGCCTTTCGCCGCACATGGATGAACGCTTCGTGCGCATGTGGCGCTTCTACTTCGCCTACTGCGAGGCAGGATTCGCCGAACGCGCCACCAGCGACGTGCAGATGCTGCTGGCGCCCGGGGGCTGGCGCGGGCCGGTGTGGCGCGCGCGAGGCTCGGAATGAGGCTGCGAGGCACCGATCCTCTGGTGCGCTTGGCGGAGGCGGGGCGAGTGCCCGATGCGCTCGTGCGGCTCGGCATTCGTCGACTCATTCGCCGCCGCCTGCGGCAGGAGGGCGCTGGCCACGAAGCGCGACGGGCCGTCCGTCAGCGAGACATCCTGCGACAGCTCGCACGTGGCCCAATCGCCGAGCACACCGCCGCCGCCAATGCACAGCACTACGACACCCCGCCGGCCTTCCTTCGTCAGGTGCTCGGGCCGCGTATGAAGTACAGCGCTTGCCTTTGGCCGGCGGGAACGACCACGCTGGCGCAGGCCGAGGAGCGAATGCTGGAGCTCTATGCCGAGCGGGCCGGGCTTGCCGACGGAATGCGGGTGCTGGATCTCGGCTGCGGCTGGGGTTCATTCGCGCTTTGGCTGGCCGAGCGGCACCGGGCCTCGCGCATCGTTGCTGTGTCCAACTCGGCCGAGCAGCGGTGCTACATCGCCGCAAGGGCAGCCGCGGCCGGCCTTGGTAACGTGGAGGCCCGCACCGCCGACGTGAACGAGTTCATGCCGGACGAGCGCTTCGATCGCATCGTCTCGGTGGAGATGTTCGAGCACATGCGCAACTACGCAGAACTCTTGCGACGAGTCTCGTCGTGGCTGGTGGCGGACGGCGCGCTGTTCGTCCACATCTTCTGCCATCGCAGCCTTGCCTACCCGTTCGAGGCAGAAGGCCGTGGCGACTGGATGGCGCGCCATTTCTTCACCGGCGGGATCATGCCGGCCCGGGACACGCTCGCGCGCTTTCAGGAGCACATGCGGTTGACGCGAACGTGGGAGGTGTCGGGCAACCACTACCAGCGCACCGCCCGCGCCTGGCTCGACAATCTCGACCGCAACCGCGAAGCCGCCGGCAACGCGCTGTCGATGGTGCCGCCGACCGACACCGAGCCAGACGAAGCGCGTATCCAACTGCAACGCTGGCGCATGTTCTTCATGGCGTGCGAGGAACTGTTCGGCTGGAACGGTGGCAACGAGTGGCTTGTCTGCCACTATCGGTTCCAGCCCCGCTCCGCCGCCAGCAGTTGCGAAGCAACTGCCAACGCGCTCGTAGAGCGCGCCAACGGCTTGCAGGGCGAAGTGCCGGCACTCCCGTAACGCTTGCAGCGGAGGCGCGAAAACGCGCGGAGGCGCGCAGGATGCGCTCGAAGGAGGACGCGAAATGGGTGTGCGCCGAGGGCTCAGCGCCCGCCTCGGACGGCTCTTTGCCGTGCAGCTCACCGTCATTGGCGCGGCGACCGTGGCCGGCATCTTCGCGACGCAAGCGGTGGTGGAAGACCTGCTCACGCGGCAGGCGCTGGCGCTCGAGGCGGAGCACTACTGGCAGCGCCGTGCCGAGAACGACGGCCACCCCCTGCCGGACACGGCCAACATGCGCGGTTACTTGGGCGGGTCGTCATTGCCGGCCGATCTCGAAGGCGAGGCGCCGGGGTTCCGCAGGCTAGCGTTCGAGGGACAAAGCCGTCTGGTGCACGTCTCCGAGCGCGGCGGAGAGCGCTTGTATCTCGTCTTCAACGCCGGGCAGGTGTCGGACCTCGCCTTCTACTTCGGCATCCTGCCGTTGTCGGTGGTGCTGCTGCTGATGTATGTGCTGCTGTTTGTCGCCTATCGCTGGTCTCGCGCCGCGCTGTCGCCCCTTGTGCGCCTGGCGCGGGAGCTGGAGACGGTGGACTTCGACCGGCCCGGCGGCGTCGCGCTCCATCTCGATGCCGTTCGCACCGTCGCCGACGCGGAAGTGGCAACGATGGTGGATGCCCTCGACCGCTTCACCAACCGCCTCGACGCCGCCATCGAGCGCGAGCGCCTGTTCACCCGCGATGCGGGCCACGAGCTGCGCACGCCCCTAGCCGTGTTCAAGGGCTCGCTGGACCTCCTGGAGCGCAATCCCGACCGCCCGGCGCACGACCGTCGGGCGCTGGCAAGGATGCGACGCACTGCCGACGACATGGAGTCGTTGCTTGAGACGCTGCTCACCCTGGCGCACGAAGAGGCGGTCGCTACCGACGCGCCGGTGTCGGTCGGCGACATCGTCGGCGAAGAGGCCGGGCGTCTGGCCGACCTCGCCGAGGAGCGGCAGAACCGCCTGAGGGTGCGCGCAGGAGAGGCCTTGCAGGTATGGGCGCCGGTGCCGGCGGTGCGCGTGGTGATTGCCAACCTGCTGCGCAACGCGCTGGCCTATACCGAGAACGGCGAGGTGGAGATCAGCGTCGAAGGCCGGCGGCTGCGGGTCTCCGACACTGGTGTCGGCATGTCTGGCCAGGAACTCGCCCGCGCCTTCGATCCGTTCTATCGCGCCGAGGCTGGCCGGGCGATGGCGCAGGGGCATGGCCTCGGACTCTCGATCGTTCGTCGCCTGACGGCGCAATATGGCTGGTCCCTGCAGGCGCGCAGCAGCCCGGGCCACGGCACCTCGGTGGAGGTTCAGTTTTCGGGCGCGGACGAGTCGCTGCCGGGGAAGCGCAGGCAATAGCCCCGGCCGGGCACGGTGGTGACGATGTGCTCGGCGAAGGGGCGGTCGAGGGCTTGGCGGAGATTGTAGATGTGGCTGCGCAGGGCGTCGCTGTGCGGCGGTTCGCCGTCCCAGAGGTCGCGTTCGATGGTGCGGCGCGAGACGATGCCGGGATGTTCGCGCAGCAAGAGCTCGAGCAGTCGGAATGCGGTCCGCGACAGGGCAATGGGCACGCCTTCCCGGGTGACCTCGGCGGTGTCGGCGTCGAGCACCAGATCGGCTACCTGATAGCGGCGCGTCAGCCCTTGGGCACGCCGCGCCAGGGCCTCGATCCGAGCCACGAGTTCGGGCATGTCGAAGGGCTTGACGAGATAGTCGTCGGCGCCGGCGTCGAAGCCTGTGAGCTTGTCTTCGAGCCGATCTCGGGCCGTGAGCATGATGACGGGCGTGGCGATGCGGGCATCCTTGCGCAGCCGCTCGCAGACCTTGAGGCCGTCCATGCCGGGCAGCATGACGTCGAGCACCATCACGTCGTAGGTTTCGGTGACCGCGAGATGCACTGCCACCAGACCGTCGGGCGCATAGTCCACATGGTGGCCGCAGGCTTCGAGATAGGCGCCTGTGGTCTCGGCGAGTTCGGCGTGGTCCTCCGCCAGCAGGATGTCGAGGCTCCGGCTCACGCAGGCTTCTCCGCGCCCGCCAAGGAGGCCGAACGCAAGAGCGCGTCCTTTTCCGCCCAACGCCGCGTGAGCCAAGGCATGGCCCCCTCGCTGGCGATGACGGCGGCAGGCGTTGCCTGCACCACCACCCCAATCGGTCCGCATCGACCGGCGAGGAAGTGCCAGAACAGGGGGGCAGGCCGTGGCTCGGGATAGACGAGCGCAACATCCACCACCGTCACCCGCAACGGCTCGAGTGCCGCGAGGATTGCCGCGAAGCCGCCAACCCGAGGCGGCAGCAAGTGTTCGAGAGCGGCGCCAGGATCGCGCTTGGCCTCGCGGAAGCGGGTGCCCTCGACGAAGGCCAGCATTGCCGCCGGCGCGTCGGCAAGGCCGGCGCAGGCTTCGCGGATGCGCTCTATGTCGCTTCGGTGCCGGTGTACCCCGTGACTGCCGGCGCGGCGCCGCAGCATCGGGAAGTCGAAGGCGAGGAAGATGAGCCCCAGCACCGGAATCCACGCCAGTTCCCGCTTGCATAGGAACTTCAGGATCGGGCCCTGGCGGGAAACGACGCTTTGCAGGACGAAGATGTCGGCCCACGAGACGTGGTTGGAGATCACGACGCAAGTCTCGTCGGTATCCAAGTCCAACGCCGGCTGCTGCCAGGACGCGCCGGATACCGTGCCGAGCCACCAGTCGTCCACGGTCACGGCGGCGCGATACACGTCGGCGGCTCGGCGGGCGAACCAAGGGCGCATGGGCGGCACGAGCACCTTGAGCGGGAACAGAAGGAGGAGCGGCACGCACCACAGGAGCAGGTTTATCGCGATGGCGACCAAGGTGACGGTGGCCTTGGCATGTTGGCGGGCGGTCACCGGCGCGGCGGCAACGGCAACAGCATGGGCGTGCGCTTGCGATAGCGGCGATAGGCCGCATCCTCCCCCCAGCGCTTCCTGGCGCGCGCATCGAGCAGGGGAACGCCGCTCACGAAGGTGAGCTGCAGGCCGATCAGGAGGGGCGAGAGCAAGGTGGCAAGCTGCCAGCCTTGGAGTGCTGGCGCCGCGACCAGCGCCACCCCGCACCAAAGCAGGATCTCGCCGCAATAGTTGGGGTGACGGCACCAGGCCCAGAGCCCGGTATCGATGAAGCGCTCGGCGTTCTCCGGGCGCATGCGGAAACGCCGCTTCTGCTCGTCGGCGAGCACTTCCATCGCGAACCCGGCGAGCCAGAGCGCCGCGCCGGCGAGCAACCAGCCATCAAGGCCCGGTAGCGAGGATCGGGACGTGATAGCTGCCAGCGCCGGCGCACAGGCGAGTGACACCCATGCGCCTTGCAGGGTCCACGTCATCAGGAAGGCCGGCAACTGCGCCTTCAGTCGGTCGAAGCGGCGATCCGCACCTGCGCGACGAATGCGAAGGTGCAGGAAGAGGCCGAGACGCATGGCCCACACGGCCACCATCGCCGCAAGCAAACCCGCCCTTAGGTGGAGGGGGCTCGCCGCCACTAGCGCCACGGCCATCACGGCCAAGTACGTCGCTGAACCGGTGAGGTCGAAAAAGTGCTCAGAACGCGAGAGCCATGCCGGCACGAACGCCAGCCACTGCATGGCATAGGCAATGACCACACACCAGGCAAACACGGGCAATGCACCCCAGCGGTTGCCGCCGTCGCCCCCGGCGAGGGCGACCAGGAAGCCCACGAGGATGGCGCCGACCACGCCCAGCCAAGCCGTCAGTCGATTCACGCCCCGGCCCTCAACGCGTCCGCGGGTCCGGTGGCGATGCGAAGCTCTGGATTCACGGGGGCTTTGTACCGTTTTGCGTGCCGAATTGCGACAGCGGCGGCGGCCGTGCAGGGCGCGACGGAGCTTGCCACGCGTTGACATCGTCCGACCGGCAATGGACAGTTGCCGATGGTGATTGACGATCCACCGATGGATGCCGAACCGACCATGGATAGCCGGCAACGCTTGGACCCGTTTCCCGACGGCTGGTATGTCGTCGAGCAGAGTTCGCGCCTGCCTGTGGGCAAGTTGGTGGAAAAGCAGTGGATGGGTCACGAGATTGTCGTCTGGCGCGATCGATCCGGGGCCGTTTGCGTTGCCGAGGCGATCTGCCCTCATCTCGGCGCTCATCTGGGTCCAACAAGCGGCGGCAGTGTGTCGGGTGACTGCCTCGTCTGCCCCTTCCACGGCTTTCAATACGACACTAGCGGACGCTGCGTGGCGACGCCGGATGGGCCGCCGCCACGATCGGCTCGGTTGACCCGATTTGAGGTCGCAGAGTGCAACGGTTTCGTGTTCGGTTGGCACCACCGCAGCGGTGAGGCGCCGGGGTGGCAGCCGCAGGAAGTGTCGGCGGCAAGGCCAGCGCGGTCGCTTGCCGTGCTGCGCCTGCGCGGACACCCGCAGACCACCACCGAAAACTCGGTGGACAGTGCCCACCTTGGCCACGTGCATGGCTATCGCGAACTGAAGCAAACCGCCAAGACGGAGATCGAAGGGCCGATTCTGTCGAGCTCCTATGCGTTCACCCGCAACATGCTCACCCGGGGCCTTGGCCTGTTCGAGCTTTCGGTGGAAATTGCCATCTCGGTGTGGGGGCTCGGCGTTTCAACCGTGCTGATCAAAGGCGGCAGCGGCCTGCGCGTCCGCCAATGGGTGCTGGCAACGCCTGTGGACGGCGAGCTGATCGACTTGTGGCTCGTCATCGATCTGGAGACCCCGCCGCACGAGCGCTGGGTGCGTGGCCCGCTGGCATCGCTTGCTCGAAACATCATGCCGCGCCTGTTCCTGCACGAGTTGGTGCTGGAAGTGCGCAAGGACGCGCAGATCTGGGCGCGGCAGGACTACCGACCAAGGCCCGTGTTCTCCGGAGCCGACCGCGACCTTCTGCGCTTCCGCCGATATTGCGAGCAGTTCTACGCTGGCTCCTAGCCGTAGCTGCGAACGAATGCGAGCACGAAGGCGGCTGGCGCGTTGCAAAAGGGCCTCTGGGCGGGGGGCGTATCGCCCGCCATCGTGGCGTAAGCACGTCAGGGAACGGAGGCTGGTTTGGTGGTGGCGTTGTTCGGGGCTGGCGTTTTGTTGGCGTTTGTCTGGAACGTGGGTTTGTGGTGGCGTTGACTGGCTCCGCTGCTTGCGCGCCTTCGGCACGGTTCACAGGCTAGGTTTCCATCCCAATGGACGAGCCTTCGGAGGGAGGGCGTCTCGCCCTCCATCGTGTCGCAGGCACGTTAAGGAACAGAGGCTGGTTTGATGGTGGCGTTGTTCGGGCTGGCGCTTTGTTGGCGTTGTCTAGAACGCTTGCTTGCGGTGGCGTTGGCTGGCTCCGCTGCGTGCGCGCCTTCGGCACGCCTGGAGGGCGAGACGCCCTCCTTCCAGAGAGGCCGTCGCATGGCAGGGGCTGGTCTGATGGCATTGTTCGGGGCTGGCGCTTTGTTGCCGTCGTCTGGAACGCTTGCTTGCGGTGGTGTTGGCTGGCTCCGCTGCGTGCGCGCCTTCGGCACGCTTGGAGGGCGGGACGCCCTCCCTCCAGAGGGCCTCGCATGGCAGGGGCTGGTTTGGTGGCGTTGTTCGAGGAGGGCTCGCTAATGCCCG
The DNA here is from genome assembly GCA_965116935.1 of Pseudomonadales bacterium. Taxonomy (GTDB): domain Bacteria; phylum Pseudomonadota; class Gammaproteobacteria; order Pseudomonadales; family Azotimanducaceae; genus VXYL01. Next base: position 1,097,854 of record OZ220737.1, read on the forward strand.
TTAGCCCGTTGGTATGATGCGGAGCGGAGCGCTGTGGGGAGCGGGACGCCATTGAGGATGGCGGAACAGATATAGATGTCGCGACGAAAGGGATTCCTCATCGCCGCCGCGGTACTCGCCGGGTTCCTCGCTCTTGCCGCATTCTTACATGGCTCGACAGACGCCATCGGACAGACGGCTACGAGGCCGGAGCAGCCGTGGCTTCGAATCCGGATTTAGTCGAGGAGTTCGTGCAAAGCGCCAAAAAGCGCGGCGCAGCCTGGGCAGGCATCGGCGACGACTTCGGGATCGACTCGTTCGAGCAACTTGGCACCATCCCGGATTTTCTGGTACGCACCCTTGGTAGTGTCTCGCGTCGCGCTCCTAAGGGCATTGCTGACGGCGGCTCGGTCAAGGGACTCGAGGTTGGACGTGGGCAGTGGGTTGGAGCGAAAGCCGTTGCCGTAGTAGGTCTTGAGCGTGGCTATGTCTGCGATGATCCATGTCTCCATGGACTGCACCATAAGATGAACCGTGTCAGGTGCCGCGAAGTCTAGGGTCCATCCATCTCGGTCCGTCAGGTGTTGCAAGGGTGGCTTGGCGACCGGGCCTTCGGCGTCGACCAGGAGAACGACGACATCCGCTTCGTGGTCTCGCACCGCGGCTCGGAAGCGGTCATAAGCACGGCCCCGGCTTCCCCAGGCCGCCAACTTCCACCGGACGCGTCGGTCGCGGGCTCGCTGTTTCGGAGCCCCGAGAAATCGGTCCATGCCCTGACGAATGGCTGCACGCCCGCTCGCGCTGTCGCCGCCACCCTCCATGATGATGGTGACGCTGGTCATGGATTGGCGCCGATCTCGCCCATCCGCCACAGATCGCCGAGCGTGTACTCGCCTAGCCAGGCAGCAAGCCGGCCAGCGTCGAGGCGCCGCAATTCCGTTGCTGCGCCGTTTCGTTCACAGGCGACGACGGAGTTTGCGTGGGCGCTCAAGGCAGCCACTAGTGCATCAGAGTGGGTCGTGACCACAAGCTGAGTCTTGCTGGAGGCGTCCACGAGCAGATCGGCGATGATCGAAAGCGCATCGGGGTGGAGGCCGAGTTCTGGTTCTTCAATGCATACGAGGGGTGGCGGCGTTGGCCCTAACAGCGTCGCTAGCATCGCTACAAAGCGGATGGTGCCATCCGACAGCCGCGTCGAGGGAATCGGGGCAGAGAAGCCCGGCTCGTGCAGATAGAACTGAATGGTGCCGCCCTCTACGCGTGTGGACATGCGTTCGAACCGCGGGAAGAACCGGCGAAGCAGTCGATTGAAGGTTTGTGGGTCGTGGTGGTCGATCAGGTTGAGCAAATGCGCGAGATTCCTGCTGTCGGGGAGCAGCCTGTCTCCGGGAAGGTCGGCCGGCTGGGGGCGCCGCAGCTCGGCGTAACGCCCGAAGGTCCACTCGCGGAATGTGGCGATGCTCGCGAGTTGCCTGCCGAGCCAGGTGACCTCTGGATACTGATCTGGATCTTTGCGTTGAGCGAGCACGGACTGGTCTGACAACAGCGTATCCCGGCGGAGATGCCGTGGCCCGCCGGCCACGTTGATGGCCGGGTGTCCGCGCTGAAAGCGGTAGTAGAAATAGACGTCATCCTGCCGGTATTGTGGCGCGACCTCCTCAATTGCCTCATCGAGCACCTCAAGCCGACTCCCGACCTCGGCAAACTCAATTCGGTGGCGCATCGGGCGATGCGTGGGCGTGTTTGCCTCAAGCACGACATCAATGGTTGCGGGCACTGGGGGACCACCCCCTTTCCACAACCACTCCCGAACCAGGCCCCCATCGCGAATGGCGTTTGCAAAATTGACCGGCAAGGCGGCCAGCAGCTCGAACGCCTCGATTACATTCGACTTGCCGGCCCCGTTGGGGCCGATGAGCACGTTGAGAGGCTCGAGTTCGAACGGAGCCGAATCAGGCGCAAAGGACAGGAAGCCGTCAAGGCGCAGGCTGGATACCGTCTTCATCGTCAGATTGTGCCACACGCGCTCTCGCCTCCCGCGTTGGCGGAGCCCCACACGGCAAGTTGCCTTTGGCGCGTGCGTAAAGGCCCGTTCCGCACGGCTCGCATTTTGCCCGTTGCCGTTCGTGAGCCGCACCCACGTCGGGCGGAGTCCCCTTGCGGTGGAACGCGTCGCCGTGCTAGCGCGCCCTCACGGGCGCGTCGGCAGTTGCTTCGCAACTGCTGGCCTCCGGGTTCGCGTTCGCTCACCACTTCGGCTAGGAGCGTGCGCCGTTCTACGGCGCACGCTCCTAGCCGCTCGTCGCACGTGGGAAGCGAGTTGCGGTTGCTTCGCCGCTTCCCACACAGGTAGAATCGCCCGCTTGCTCCAACAAGACCCGCCAAGACCCGAATGAAGACCATCAGCACTCGCCCGCAGGATGCGGAAAGGGAGTGGTTTGTCGTGGATGCCGAGGGCAAGACGCTCGGCCGATTGTCCAGTCAAATCGCCCACCGGCTCCGCGGCAAGCACAAGGCCGCGTACACGCCGCATGTGGACACGGGCGATTTCATTGTCGTTGTCAATGCCGAGAAGATTCGCGTCAGCGGCAAGAAGGAGACGGACAAGATCTACTACCGCCACTCCGGCTATCCGGGCGGAATCAAGAGCACGACGGTGCGCAAGCTGCGCGAGGAGCACCCCGAGCGCATCTTGGCGAACGCCGTCAAGGGCATGCTGCCGCGCAACCCGTTGGGGCGCGCCATGTTCCGCAAGCTCAAGGTATATGCGGGGCCGGAGCATCCGCACACGGCGCAGCAGCCGCAAGCGCTCGAACTCACCTGACAGCGCCGGTTAGCCGCTCACACAAGTTCATCCGCACGCCGCAAATGCGCCATCCAAGCGATCTGGCGGGCAATCAGCACTTAAGGCTCATCCTCCATGGCAGAAAGCAACACATTCGGCACCCCCCGGACCGGGCGCGGCAACACGCCGAGCAACTACGGCACCGGCCGGCGCAAGACTGCGGCGGCGCGGGTGTTCATCCGGCCGGGGAATGGCAGCATCCTCGTCAACCGCCGCCCCGTGGACGAGTACTTCGGCCGTGAGACGGCGCGCATGATCGTCCGCCAGCCCCTTGATGTGACCCGCACCGGCGATCGGTTCAACATCGCCGTCACGGTGCGGGGCGGCGGCGGCTCGGGCCAGGCCGGCGCTATCCGCCACGGCATCGCCCGGGCGCTCGTCGACTACGACGAAACCTACCGCAAGGCGCTCAGAGACGCTGGTTTCCTCACCCGCGACGCTCGCGAGGTGGAACGCAAGAAAGTGGGGCTGCGCAAGGCGCGCAAGCGCCCGCAATATTCGAAGCGCTGAGTACGTGGAATTGAGCGAATTGGCGCACGCTAGAGCCTTCAGTATGTGCGGCGACCAGAAGTTCCGCGTCAGCGGAACTTCCAACGCGCCCGCAAGGGCGCACGAGCGCACGGTAGCATCCGCGCCCGATCCGTCGGGACGCTTGAACCCCGCGAGCAACGGGAGGTGCTTGCTTGGCCGCTGAAACCGCGCCGGCCGATGTGCCGGCCAATGGGTCCGATGGCGCTGAGGCGCCGGAAGTGAACGTAGGGCGCCGCTATCTCCTGATCGGAGCGACAGCCGCTCTCAGCGGAGTCGGCGGCATGTTCGCGGCGGTGCCGTTCGTGAAGTCCTGGGTGCCTAGCGCCAAGGCCCGCGCCGCCGGCGCACCGATTCGCGTGGACATATCCCGCTTGTCACCAGGCGAAATGCTGGGACCCATCCCGGCATGGCGAGGCCAGCCCGTGTTCATCGTCGCCCGCGACTCGGCTGCGGTGGAACGTCTCAAGCAAGACAACCCCGACCTTGCCGACCCGGCCTCGGAGAACCCCGAGCGTCAGCCCGAATACGCCCGCAATCCGTGGCGTTCGAGAGAGGCGGAAGTGGGCGTCTATCTCGGCATCTGCACCCACCTCGGCTGCTCGCCGAAGTATCACGGCGAGGTCAAGCCAGAGGGGTTCGATCCGGACTGGCAAGGCGGCTTTTTCTGCCCCTGCCACGGCTCCCGCTTCGATCTCGCCGGCAGGGTGGTGAAGGGCGTGCCAGCACCGGACAACCTCGATGTGCCGCCGTATTCCTATGAGTCCGACACCGTGATCGTGATCGGCATCGACGAGGAGAACGCCTGATGGCCGAGGGCAACGTGAAGCCCACTGGGCCCCTAGCGCGCCTCATGGGGTGGCTCGACGAGCGGATGCCGCTCACCGAGACCATCGAATACCACGCCACCAAGTACTACGCGCCGAAGAACTTCAACTTCTGGTACTACTTCGGCATCCTCGCCACGGTGGTGCTGGGGCTGCAGCTCGTCACCGGGATCTGGCTCACCATGTCCTACGTGCCGAGCGGCGACGGTGCCTTCGCCTCGGTCGAATACATCATGCGCGATGTGGAGTACGGCTGGCTCATCCGCTATCTGCACTCCACCGGCGCCTCGGCCTTCTTCGTGGTGGTGTATCTGCACATGTTCCGGGCGCTGGCGTACGGCTCCTATCGCAAGCCGCGCGAGCTGCTGTGGCTGATCGGCATGGGCATCTATCTCGTGCTGATGGCAGAGGGCTTCTTCGGCTACTTGCTGCCCTGGGGCAACATGTCGTACTGGGGCGCACAGGTGATCGTGTCGCTCGCCGGCGCCATTCCCATCGTTGGCGCCGACCTCATGGAATGGGTGCGCGGCGATTTCCTCATGTCGGAAATCACCCTCAACCGCTTCTTCGCCCTGCATGTGGTGGCGCTGCCGCTGGCGCTGGTGGGCTTGGTGTTCGTCCACATCGTGGCGCTGCACCACGTCGGCTCCAACAACCCCGACGGCATCGAAATCAAGGCCAACAAGGATGCAGACGGCAAGCCCGTCGACGGCATCCCGTTCCACCCCTACTACACGGTGCACGACTTCCGCGCCACGGTGGTGTTCCTGTTCCTGTTCTGCGCGGTGGTGTTCTTCGCTCCGGAGATGGCCGGCTACTTCATCGAGAAGCCGAACTTCGAGCAGGCGAATCCGCTCAAGACTCCGGAGTTGATCGCGCCGGTGTGGTACTACACGCCCTTCTACTCGATGCTGCGAGCGGCCACCTTCCCGTTCCTAGGGCTGGCGGCGAAGTTCTGGGGCCTCGTGGTGATGGGCGCGGCGATCCTGCTGCCGGCCGTGCTGCCCTGGCTCGATCGCAGCCCGGTGCGTTCGATGCGCTACAAGGGGCTGGCGTCGAAGCTGTTTCTGGCCGTGTTCGTCCTCAGCTTCTTCGTGCTCGGCTACCTCGGCACGATTCACCCGACGCCCATCGCCACCGCCGTCGCCCAGGTCTGCACCGTGATCTACTTCGCCTACTTCGTGTTGATGCCCTGGTACACGCGGGTGGAGAAGACCAAGACGCCGCCGGAGCGGGTGACTTGAAGGCGCCGGGCATGAGGGCAGTGGCCATGGGCATTGCGGCAGCGGCCGAGCGTGCTCTGCGGCCCGCGGCAACCGCGCTGGTGACGCTCTGGGCGTTGGCCGGCATCGCCGCCGAGAGCAATTGGGTGATGGAGCCCGTGCAGCCCAACCTCGAGGACATGCCGTCGTTGCAGCGCGGCGCGGCGCTCTACGCAAACTACTGCCTCGGCTGCCATTCGCTGAAGTTCCAGCGCTACGAGCGAACCGCGGACGACCTCGAGATTCCGCATTCGGTGGCGCTCAAGAACCTGGTGTTCACCGGGCAACAGATCGGCAGCCTCATGGTCAGTGCCATGCCGGACGAAAAGGCCAAGGGATGGTTCGGCACGCCACCGCCTGACCTGACGATGGTGGCCAGGGTGCGTGGCCCCGAGTGGATCTACAACCTGCTCACCACCTTCTATGCAGACGAGTCGCGTCCCTTCGGCGTCAACAACAAGGTGTATCCGAACATCGGCATGCCGCATGTGCTGATGGGGCTGCAAGGGGTGCCCACGGAGCAATGTCGGGGCAATCGGCCCGTGGACCTGCTCGACGGCGATGACCTGCTCGTGGAAACGGAGGACGGCTACGAGCCGGCGCGCGAACCCAATTGCGACCTTCCGCCGGTGGCTGACGGATCGGGCGCATACTTGCCGGGGGAGTTCCGTCAGGCGGCATACGACATCACCAATTTCCTCTACTACGTCGGCGAACCCACTCGGCTCGAGCGCGAGCGACTCGGCTATTGGGTGCTGGCCTTCCTCGCCGGGCTTTTCGTCGTCGCTTGGCTGCTCAACCGTGAGTATTGGAAGGATGTGCGCTAGCAGCCCGTCGGATTTCGCCGTGTCGGCGAAGTCCGACGGGGTGATAGGACGGCTTGGGCTGGGGCAAGAAGCGTTGTCCGAAGGCAACGGTTCTTGTGGCGCTAGCGCCGCTTCGCGGCGCTCTGGCAGTTTTCGCTGGCGCGAAAACTGCTGCCGTCCGTCGCATACGGGGCACGTCCGAGCGATTTCCACGGCGCAGGCACCGGGCCGCATTTCACCAGCCCTTGGACGGACGACACAACTATGGACCTGAACGTTCGCCGCGCCTCCATGACCCTCTATTCGTCGCCACGCGACCATTACAGCCATCGCATCCGCATGGTCTTGGCGGAGAAGGGCGTGACGGTGGACGTGGTGGAGGTGGACCCCTCGCGCAAGCCCGAGGCCCTCGCGGAGGTCAACCCCTACAACACGGTTCCGACCTTGGTGGACCGCGACCTCGTGCTCTACGAGAGCAAGGTCATCATGGAGTATCTCGACGAGCGTTTCCCGCACCCGCCGCTGCTACCGGTGTATCCCGTCGCGCGGGCGAGCAGTCGCTTGCTGATGCACCGCATCGACACCGACTGGGGCAAGGCGGTGGATCTGCTCATGATCGGCAAGGGGCGCGAAACGGTGCTTAGCCGCACGCGCCAGGAACTGCGCGAGGGCCTGGTCGCCATCGCTCCGGTGTTCGCCGACAAGCCCTTTTTCATGAACGACGAGTTCACCTTGGTCGACTGCTGCGTCGCGCCAGTGCTGTGGCGCCTGAAGGCCATCGACATCAAGCTGCCGGAGCGTCAGGGGCGGCCGGTGAACCGCTACATGCAGAAGATGTTCAAGCGCCCGTCGTTCCTCGCGAGCCTCACCGAACTCGAACGGGAGATGCGCGAGTGACGCCTCCCCGCCCGTATCTCGTGCGGGCGCTGATCGACTGGATCGTGGACAACGACTGCACGCCTTTCGTCACCATCGCCAGCGACATGGACGGTGTGACCGTGCCCCCGGGAACCGCCAAGGAAGGTCGAGTCGTTCTCAACCTCTCCGCATCCGCCACCCGCAACCTCGAAATCTCGAACGAAAGCCTCACCGTGGACTGTCGCTTCGGCGGCAAGCCGTTTCACGTCACAGCCCCCATGGGCGCAGTCGTCGCCGTGTTTGCCCGCGAAAGCGGCGAAGGCATGTCCTTCGAACCTTCGCCGGCCAGACAAACGCCAAGCGCCGACGACACACCACCCACCAAGCCGCCACCAAAACAGGGCCCCAAGCTCACCCTCGTGACCTGACCGACCGGGCACGTCGCCCATTTCTCTGCGCCGGCTCGACCTCGTTCCCGTCCGTTCGCCGCCGGAGCGGACGCGGCTAATCGACGTACTCGAACACCTTCACGATCTTGCGCACGCCAAAGACTTCCTGCGCCTCTGCCACCGTAACGTTTGCGTCCTCGCGGCGGACCCGGCCCAAGAGATACACCACACCATCCTCGGTGGTGACGCCAACATCGCTCTCGATGGCGGCGTTGGCGAGCAGCCTCGCGCGCATCTTGGTTGAGATCCAAGAGTCGTTTGTGCGGGCGACGTAGTTGGTGGGCCCGCTCACCTGAATCTCGTTGTGGACCTTGCGCACCTTGCGAATACCGTCGAGCGCGGCGGCAGCCCTGCTGCGCAGCGCACTGTTCTCCACCTGTCCGGTCAGCAGCACGATGCCGTTGAAGCACACCACGCTGACATTGCCCGTGCGGAACAGTTCGTCGGCCTCATAGATGCGCCGCCGTGCTATCCGCTCCACTACCTGATCGTCCAGGATCACGCCGGGGGTGCGGGCGTGGGGATCGTCCGTGGTGATCGAGGCACAGGCGGCGAGGCACAGCAGGAGCGAAACCGCCGCGGTGCGGGGCAGAAGGTCAAAGGGCATTGCGAATCCAATCCCAGCGAACGCGATAGTCTGGCTTTGAGCCCGACACCACGTCAAACCGCACGCTGCGCAGGCGGTGTTCCGGGTGGTCGCGACGGTACAGCTCGGCGGTTCGAGCGATGCGCTGGCGTTTGCCCGGATCGATGGAGCCGATGCCCGAGGTCCAGGCCCCCGCGCCGCGAAAGCGCACCTCCACAAACACCAGCGTGTCGCCGTCGAGCATCACCAGGTCAAGTTCTCCGGTGCGCCGTTCGTAGTTGCGGGCAAGTGTCCGCAGGCCCTGACGGCGCAGCATCCGCTCCGCAGAACGTTCCAGCCGCTGGCCGAAGCCCCGGTGCTGCTTGCGAAATCGCGCCTTGCGTGCAGCACGCCGCCTCTCCGAGGTCGCATTCGGCGCAGCCTTGGGCCGTTGCCGGCGCTTGCGCCAGTGCCTGAGTCGCTGCCGGATGCGGCCAATTCCGTCGCGGCCCGTCATCGCCCGGCGACGTCCAGCTCCGGCGACCACGGCTCGAACCTGCCATTGACGATCCGGCTCCAATGCACTTCGCGCGCCACTCTGAGGTCGTCCGCGCCGATGGTGAGGATGCCGGTGCTGCCGAACACCACCGGCAGCAGCGCGCTGCGCCCGGGCTGCACGAAGCGATGGCCAACGCGAAAGGCATCGACCCCCAGCGCCTGCAAGGCGGCGACAGTCGCCGTGCCGGAAAAGGAGCGGCGCAGAATGCCGGCAAGGGCTGGCTCGCGAGGTTGCCAAGGCACGCCACAGGCACGCACGCCGCGCAATCGTGCGAGGCCCACGCCGCGCAGCGCGGTGGAGGGTACGTAGAGTGGAAGGTCTCGCGCCGAGTGGAAGTCCAGCGCCGGCGTCAGCGCAGTCATCTGCGCCGCACCGACCAGGGCAACGATTGCGTCGATGTCATCGCGCTGCCAAGGCGCGAACGCAAGTTCGCGGCGCAGCAATCGACCGAGCTCTTCGCGCCTGGCCTGGCTCGCGGCGACCCCCAGCCCCTCGCCGACGGCACCGGTGACGCTGCGCACGCCCGCCACCGCACCGCCATCGATGATCTCCGGCGGCTTTCCAAGCGTGCCGAGTTCCGCGCGCAGGCGCTCTTCGGCTCGCTCGGACCATGGGGCGGAAACCCCGAGCAGCAGCACCCGTTCGAGCCCAGCCGTGCCGATGGCTTGGGCGATGGCGGTGGCCTCGTCCTCGATGGCGTAGGCAAGTTGAACCAATCTCGGGCCGCGTCCATCGATGGCGTTCAGCGCCACGGTTGGCACGGACGGAGGCAAGGCTGCGATGGCCGCCACCGCTTCCTTGCGGAGCGGCCCCACCACCAGTTCCGCGCCTCGGGCGACGGCGCGGCGATAGGCGTCCACGGCCCCGTGTAGGGCCGTGTCAACGACGGCGAGAGAATCCTCGGCGCCGGGTCCCGCCATGAGATACGCAGCGGCGAACCCGTCGCGGATTGCGTGGCCCGCACTCGCCAATGGGCCCGACAGCGGCACCAAGAGCGCGATCCGAATGCCTCGCGGGGCGCTCTGAAGCGCTTCCAGAGCCGGCGGTGGCGCTTGACTAGCCAAATGCCCCCGATGTGTCTCGCGCCAATCCCGCCACGCCTCCAGGCGCTTGCGCGTGCTTAAGGCTTCGTACTGCGTCAGCGCCAGCGACCACCAGGCACCCTCTTGCGCAGATGTCGCGCGACTTGCCAGCAGCGTCAGGCGGCGCGGATCGACGCGAGCGACGCTGCGCCATATGCGCTCGCTCATAGCGACATTCGGTGTCGTGCTTGCCGCGATCAGCAGCTTGGCCGCGGCTTCGTGGTCGCCCAGGCGCTCGGACAATGCCGCTCGCAGGAGGGTCACTTGACGCACCTGCTCGCGACTGTCGGGTTCGAGGTCGGCGAGGCGTTCCTCCGCCACCACTTCGCCGCCGGCAAGCGCGGTGCGCAGGGCGGCGCTCAGCCACTCGAAACGCCGCGCTGGGGGCAGCGTCAAGTGCAGCGGTTCGCCGTCGCCCTCCTCAAGCCGAGCCGCCAACTGCCTCGCGGTGGCGAGGCGTTCGGGGTCTGCGGTGATCTGTGGTGGCGGCAGGCGTTCGAGCAAGGCATCGAGATAGAACTCGGCCCGTGCAGCCCGAGGCAAGCTCGCACCTTGCGCGAGCAGCCGCTCCGCATCGCTCAATGGTCGTTCAGGCGGCGGCGCGACAGGCGCAGCGCAAGACCACAGCACCACGGCGAGAACAAGATGAACGACAATCCTCGCGGGCAACAGCACACCCGCCGGCAAGACGCCAGGACAAGGGGCCTTCATGGCGAACGAAAGCGCAGGTCGGCTGTATGTGGTGGCAACGCCCATCGGCAATCTGGCGGACATCTCCGGGCGGGCGGTGTCCGTGCTGCGATCCGTGTCCTTGATCGCCTGTGAAGATACCAGACGCACCGGCCGACTCCTCGCACACCTCGGCGTCTCGCCGCCGGAACTGGTTGCGCTGCACGATCACAACGAGCGTGACGTTGCGGGGTCTGTACTCGCGCGCTTGGAAGCGGCGGAAGATGTCGCATTGGTATCCGATGCCGGCACGCCGTTGGTGTCGGACCCCGGCTTCGTGCTGGTGCGGGAAGCCTGGTCCCGAGGGATCGACGTGGTGCCCGTGCCGGGTGCGAGTGCGATCACGAGCGCCGTCAGCATCTCGCCGATCCCCACGGGACGTTTTCGCTTCGAGGGCTTTCTGCCAGCGAGAGCGACCGCACGCGATGCCGTGCTGACCCGGCTGCTCACCGCCGACGTGGCGGTGGTCTTTCTGGAAAGCCCGCGCCGCATCCGCGCCACGCTCGCCGCAATCGAGGCGCACGGTGGTGGAACGCGTGACATCCTGCTGTGCCGGGAACTGACCAAGCTGCACGAGTCGGCGACGCTGGGCGTCGTGTCGGAGTTCGTCGCCAAGCCAGATCGGGTTCGCGAGCAAGGCGAGTTCGTCTGCGTGCTCGCGCCGGGGCCGGCAGCGGAGCCAGACTCGGCTTCGATCCTGCTCGACGCGCTCTTGACCGAGCTCGCTCCGGCGCGGGCGGCGCGGGTCGCAGCGCGCATTACCGGACGCCCGCGTTCGGAGCTGTACGCCGTGGCTATGACGCTGGCCGGCAAGCATCGATCCACCGATGGTCGGACGGGTTAAGCTATCGGTCGAGCCGGTCTAGGCAATCGCGCGTTCGCTTCTTGGCAAACGTGAGGAAAGTCCGGGCTCCACAGGACAGGGTGCCAGGTAACCCCTGGGGGGCGTGAGCCCACGGAAAGTGCAGCAGAGAGCAGACCGCCGCGCTGAAAGGCGTGGTAAGGGTGAAACGGTGCGGTAAGAGCGCACCGCGAGCGTTGGCAACAACCTCGGCTAGGCAAACCCCGCCCGGAGCAAGGCCAAATAGGAGTCATGGCGCGGTCCGCGTCCGACTCGGGTAGGCTGCTTCAGGCGACCGGTGACGGTCGTCGCAGATGAATGATTGCCCACGACAGAACCCGGCTTATGGACCGGCTCACCACACCGCAGCTTCGCGTAGCGAAATCTGCCAGCGTGCGCCGATGGCACTAGCGCTTGACAAGGACGGGCCTCTGGAGGGAAGGCAGAGTGCCTTCCCTCCAGAGGCCTGTCCATCGTCTGGTCCGAGACTAGGCGAAAAAGCGCGTCGTGGATTAGCGAGCATCGGTCGTGTAGAGTATGTGCGTCGTAGCCCTTGGTGAGCACTTTGCAGTCGGGTCGAACGCCGGCGTCTTGACGCTAGGTGGCCGGAGGCCAAGTTGAACGGCGAGGCAAATGCGCGGCGAACCGGATCATGGAGACCCAGTGAAGAAGATCTACGTTGGAAACCTCCCGTGGGCGACGGGAGACGAGGAATTGGCGGAACTTTTTGCCGCCCACGGTGAGGTGATTTCTGCAAGGGTCATCACCGACCGTGAAACGGGACGTTCCCGAGGCTTTGGCTTTGTCGAAATGGACGACTACGCCGCGGACGACGCCATCGCCGAATTGAACGGGCGAGACTTCAGGTCTCGCCCGTTGCGTGTAAGCGAAGCGCATGGTCGTGGCGGCGGGCCGGGCGGCGGCGGTGGCCGCGGCGGGTACGGCCGACCTCGCGACTGAATCGTCGGAGCGCCCTCCTTTGGGTGCCCAGACATCGGTCCCACGGCTGGCTGCTCGAGAGCCAGGCGCCGGGTATCGCGTGCTTGGCAGGCTGCTAGGAGCCGGCGCGGTTTTCTGTCGGTGCCGCTCTGCGCGCCCTCAAGGGCGCGTCGGCAGTTCGCTGGCGCGAACTGCTGGCCTGTAGCCTGTGCGCGCCCTCAGGGGCGCGTGGGCAGTCCGCTTGCGTAAGCTGCCGACCTACGTGCGGAACGCCAGCACGGTACCGCACCAAGGTGGTGCCACGCCTTCATGCACCGCACCGGTGGCCTCTCCGATCACCCAAGTGACAGCTTCGTCGATGCTGTAGTAGGCCTGCTTAGCAAACGCCGTCACCTGAATCTCGGCGCGGTGGCTGGTGGGACCCTGCTGCGGGAACGGTACGATGCGCTCGAACAGTTCCGCCTCCTCCGCGTGACGGGGCTGAGACGTCGGCGACTCGGTTTCGTCTTCTTGCAAGGGCTCCCCTCTGAGCCAGTTGTGTTCGCTGGCGAGGATCCACCACCCGTCGTGCTCCACCATCTCGATGTGCCCGGCCCCCGCCACGGCAGCGCCAAAGGCGATGTTGGAGGCGATCACGCTGGCCGTCGGTTCACCGTTGAAGACCTCGGCGAGCCGGCGGCGCAAGAAGGCCACGGTCTGCGGGCGGATGGAGAGTTCTTGCATGCGGGCGCGGCTTGGGCGAGTGGTAGCTACGGGCGGACTTGAACCGCCGACCCCAGGATTATGAATCCTGTGCTCTAACCAGCTGAGCTACGTAGCCTCGCGCAACAACTCGCAACTGCGTATTGTCGAAACCCAACCGTGCCGTTGTCAAGGCAAGGTGCTCTGGCGCAGCAGTTCTCATTTTAGCGATTGACTCATTGGTTTCCGGCGTTCTCGCGGGTTTGTGGTTCGGCGGTTGGTGCAGGCCCGGGGTGGCGTCAGGGCGGCTGCGCGGCGGGGCCCCCGGTGGCGAGGAGTGCCACGAGTGCGTTCCAGGAGGGGAACACCTGGTATTCGGTGACGGTGCGCAGGTGCTCGAACAGGCGCGCGCGGGTGCCGAGGCGCTGCCGTGCCCGCCGCCACTGGTCTTCGGCGAGTTCGCAGGCGGTGTGCAGGGCGAAGGCGAGCAGGTTGAGGACGACGAGCACGGCGGCGAGGGTGTCCTTGCCGTGGCCGAAGTTGTGTTCGAGGTGGTAGCCGTGCTGCTTGAGGACGTTGAAGGTCTCGTTCTCGATCTTCCACCGGGCGCGGGCGCAGTCGGCGAGTTCGGCGACGCTGTCGCGGTCGACGTCGAGGCTGGTGACGAAGGCGCTGCGGCAGGTGACGGCGCCGTCGGGCTTCGCGCTGACGATCTCCAGCCAGTTGACGCGCAGGGCTGTAGACCAGCTCCGAACCGTCGAACGCGAACTCCGACAGGTACGCGTGGCAGTCGCCGTGCACCAGCTCCACCGGATGGCCGCACTCGAACCGCGACAGCGCCCGGCCGTCCAGGTCGATCCCGATGTTGCGCAGCGCCGCCGGCTTGCGCCTCATCACCGCGCCGCCGCCAAGGTGCGTCTCGATGTACACCGCGTGCGGCGGCATCAGCGAAATCAGCGCCTGGCACAGCCCCGACGTCGCCTTCGATCCGAACCACGGGTGTCCCATGGCCCGCACCATAGGCGCCCCGCCCTATGCTGTCAAGCCTCCTTCAGCAACGGACATCCCCCGTCCCACCGCAACCGGCGGCCAAAATGAGAACTGCTGTTCCGACACCCTCGCCCTTGACTTGGCGTCAGCTAACTTGCGGGCGTTTCTCGATGAAGTCCGCGAACGTCTCGGATTGGGATGGTCGTTCTTTGCGCATCGTTCCGGCACCCAAGGCCCAGCCTTGGCGAGTGCGCCGAGGCGTTTGGGAGCCCGTCCAGACTGGCAGGACACCAGGCCGGCTTCGGCCTCTCGCACATGTGGACCTAGCTGACCAAATCGTGGCCACGGCGCTCATGCTTTGCCTTGCGGACCGATTGTCGTTTCGGTGGAGACCGCCACGCGTGTGGATGGTCTCGGTGACACAGTCTCCGGGTGGCTGGGCCAAATGCTGGATGAGCACGCGACGGGGCTTAAGCTCTCGCCGAAGAAGACGCTGGTCGCGATGCTCGAGGGCAACGAACAGCCATTGGTGCGGCAGGGCGCAAGGATGAAACGCATCCAGTCGGCTGTGTCCGGTGGGTTCGACGCCGTTGCGGGCGAGGAAAGCCGCGATGCCTTGCTCGGCGCGATGGGCGACACCGCTTCGGAAGTGCGCTTCGACGCGGCTCTTTCGCTCGTCCGTGCAGCGGCGCGAGGTTGCCCGGAGCTGATGGCGCCGACCGTCGCGCCCTTGAGGAAGCGCTCTGCGACACCAACCGCTATGTCAGCGGTATGCGGCGGAGGCGTTGGAGCGAATCGGCACCGGCGAGGCATTGGAAGCGCTGTTGCCGTTCCTGCGCACTGCCCGGTGGTGTCCGCATACGGACAGTCAGCGGCCGTTCTGGCGATGGCGGAGCTGAAGGGGCCCGTTGCCGACGCGCCTGGGGCGCGAAACGAGGGCGAGACGCCCTCGCTCCATAGGCACGTCCCATGCCGACAACCGACTTGGGCCTCGAAGGTCGGGTGGCCATCGTCACGGGCGGCGGGGCTCGCGGCTATGAGACCGGCAACGGTCGCGCCGCGGCGGTCCTCCTTGCCCGCGCCAGTGCTTCGGTAGTGGTGGTCGATTCGGGACGAAGCCGCCGCGGACCACGCCGAAGCCGGAAATCCGCGTCAACGCGGTGATGCCGGGCCCCGTGTGGAGGCCGATGGTAACGGCCCCAGCATGACTCTGCAGGTGCGCGAACAACGCAAGAACGGCTCCGCCCTACGCATAGAAGGCTCCCCATGGGACATCGGCCACGCCGTCACCTTCCTTGCCTCCAACCACGCTCGCTACATCACGGGCCAAGCGTTGGTGGTGGATGGGGGCGTGACCTTGCGGTCTGCGGAGCGTTGAATGGCCATCGGCCCGTCAACGTTACGGTCGCTTGCCCGCATCTTGGGCTAGAATCCGCTCAGGCACTCACGAGACCGATCGCGCCTCCGGGCGCAAATGACCCATGCCATGACTGCTGCAAACCGGACAATCCACGCCGTGGACCTGTTCTGCGGCATCGGTGGCCTCACCCACGGCCTGCGGCTGGCTGGAGTTGCCGTCCGGGCCGGCTTCGATGACGACCCCTCTTGCTGTCACGCATTCGAGGCCAACAACGCGACTGCCAAGTTCGTCTGCGCGGATGTGCGCGACTTGAGCTTCGACGACCTCGCGCCACACTACGGTTCCGACGCTGTAACAGCGTTGGTCGGCTGTGCACCCTGCCAGCCGTTCTCTGCGCATAACCGGCGGCGTGCGAAATCCGAAGAGGATTGCTCGCTTGTGGGCGAGTTCGCCCGCTTGGTTGGGGAAGGAACACCGGACCTGGTCTCCATGGAGAACGTGCCTGGCTTGGCCAAGCATCGGGCGTTTCAGGGCTTCGTTGCTGCCCTTGAGGCCCTCGGTTACCAAGTGAGCCAAAGGATCGTCTCATGTGACCAATTCGGCGTGCCACAGCGCCGTCGCCGACTCGTGCTGCTGGCATCGAGGTTGGAGCGACGAGCCACCCTGACCGAGTGCGAAGAGCCCCCTCCCACCGTAGGCGAGTGCATCAAGGACCTCCCCGCTATAGCGGACGGTGAAGCCCACGCAATCGATCCCGTTCACGCGGCCATGTTGCTCTCGCCTAGAAACCGTCAGCGAATCGCCGCGTCCAAGCCCAGCGGCACATGGAAGGATTGGCCGGAAGACCTAGTTAACGCGTGTCACCGCGACGCCCACTATCCGGCCCCCTACGGTCGCATGAGTTGGGACGACCTCGCGCCGACGATTACGACGCAGTTCTGCTACTACAGTACCGGACGGTTTGGCCACCCCGAACAGGACCGTGCCATTTCTGTTCGTGAGGGTGCAATTCTCCAGACCTTCCCGAGCGAATACCGTTTCGTCGATCCGGAAAGCCCGCTTGCCATTCGAGACCTTGCCCGCCAGATTGGCAACGCCGTCCCGGTCAATCTCGGCAAGGCGATCGGCGAGGCGTTCCTAGAGTGTGTTGCATGACCAAACCCCGCTACACCATGCGTTTGAGCCTCAACGTGCTCAACCACATGGGGCTGTATCTATACAGCAACACGCCGGCCGTGATCGCCGAAGTGATCGCGAACGCGTGGGATGCCGATGCGACCGAAGTCGATGTGGACCTTGACCCTGCGGCCATGACCATCACCGTGCGGGACAACGGCGTGGGCATGGACCTTGCGGACATCAATGAAAAATACCTATACGTTGGCTACCAGAAACGGGGCGAGGACGGCGAAGAGTGCTTTACGCCGCTCGGACGCAAGCCGATGGGTCGCAAGGGCATCGGCAAGCTCTCCCTGTTCGCCATCGCCAACCGCATCTCCGTGTACACGAAGAAATATGCTGCCACACCAGAGTCGTTCCTGCTCGACGCAGAGCGCATCAAGGAGGCTATCGAGGAGGAAGACCCATCCACCTCGAAGGTCTATGAACCCCAACCCAAACCCGTCGCATTCGACCAGCGATTCCAAGGTGGCAAAGGAACCATCCTTCACATCCACGACCTCAAGAAGGCGCGGATCACGCAGTCCACTTTCGCGGGCCTGAAGAAGCGCATCGCCAGACGATTCAGCGTCTTCGATGACAGCTTCAAAGTGCGTGTCAATGGCGAAGAGGTGACGTTCGAGGATCGTGATTACTTCCACAAGGCACGCTTCATTTTCCAATACGAGGAGGACTACTCTTCTCGCTGCCCGAACTTAGATCGCGACGCCACGACTGCGCAACCGATGGCCTACGACCAACCCTTTCGATTCAAGCAGAATGGCGAGGCGTGCAAGGACGGTCCGCACGCCGTGCGGGGGTGGATCGCCATAGCCCGCCGATCCAATGATCTTGACGGCGAAACCGGTGACGACAACGACAACCTGAACAAAATCGCTGTTGTTGTTCGCGGCAAAGTCGCTCAGGAAGACGTCCTGCAGGAGTTTCGCTTGGGCGGGATGATCACGAAGTACATGTTCGGCGAGATCACCGCTGATTTCCTCGACGAAGACGACAAGGACGACATCGCCACGTCGAGCCGACAGAGCATCGCCGAAGACGATCCTCGTTACGCCGCCTTGAAGGCGTTCCTGCGCGCCGAGTTGCGTCAGATTTGGGTTGAGACGAACAAGCTGAAGGAAAAGAAGGGCTTGCAGAACGCTCTGGCTGACAATCCGCCGCTCAAGGAGTGGTACGACGATCTGCCGAGAGAGCTGCAGCCAAGAGCCGCCCGGATTTTCGCGGAAATCGACAAGGCCAATGTGGAGGAGGGAAGGAAGCGCGACTTCTACGCCAATGGCGTTTTGGCGTTCGAGCGCCTGAAAATGGACACGTCGCTCGAGATATTGGACACCATTGACGAGTCCAACGTGGAGGCGTTCCTTGGCTTCTTGGCCGAAATCGACGCCATTGAGGCGGCCAACTACCGGGAGATCGTCCACGAACGGCTGAAGGTCATTCAGATGCTCAGCGATGCCGTTGCCGAGGACCAAAAGGAGCGCGTGCTCGAAGAGTACATCTTCGAGCATTTGTGGCTGCTCGATCCTGCGTGGGAGCGCGCCACCGAGTATGCCGACATGGAACGGCGCATCCAGGCTGTGCTGCCGGACCGCCCCGACGAGACGGTGAACTTTCGCACGGACATTCGCTACCGTCGCGTTGCCGGTGGCCATGTGATTCTGGAGCTCAAGCGCGCTTCCCGTCGTCTCGCCAAAACGGAGATCGAGGAACAGCTACGAAAGTACATGCGCGCCGTAGAGGCGGAGATCAAGAAGGACCCGAACGAAGCCGCATTTCCCTTGGAAGGCGTCTGCTTGGTCGGCGAACTGCCGGGAGGCTGGGACGATGCGGTGGTGCGACGCGACGAGGAAGCGTCCCTCCGGACTCTGCGCATTCGAGTGTTGACGTACTCACAGTTGATCAACAATGCCGAGTCAGCTTACCGGAAATTCCTGGCGGCCAGGGGGCCGACGGAGAAGCTGAGTCAATTGATCGTCAGGATACGGAACCACGGGGCGGACGCAACGAACTGACAAGGGTCCCTAGTCGGGGCGTACCAACGGTGCTGGCGATGATCCGCGGCTCCTTACCGACCGAGCCGCTTCCTCTTGTGTAACGCCATGTACCACTGTGCACGCGTCGCCAAGGACAACGACCCCGGCCTGCGAGCCGTCTACGACCGTCTCCGCCAGCGAGGACACCACGACGCCCGCGCCTCTCTCGGCCGAGACTTGGTGGCACGCGCCGCCGCCGCGATCTCGTTCGGGGGCCAGTTCCCACCACGCCGAGGACGCCATGTCGCTGACGCGCAAGGAACCGACACCCGGGTGACGGTTGTTCGAGAGCGTGCTGCCAAAGAGAATGCTTTCCGCATCGCGGCCGTTCTGCGACTTCATGTAGAGGTCGGACTTGCAGATGGCGAAGGTCTCTGGGTTGACCTCTTGGCCGAACACGTGGATGTCCGCTTCTCGATTCACCGGGTCGCCGAGCTTCTTGCCGTCCCGGATTTCCCCGATTGTGATGTGCTCCTTGGTGATGGTGAGCATGCCGCCAGAGCCGCAGCAGGGATCGTAAACGGACCGGATGATGCCTTGCGTCTGTAGCTGCTTCTCGTCGCCTGCCAGGAGCAGATCGACCATGAGGTGGACGACATCCCGTGGCGTGAAGTGCTCACCTGGATTCTCGTTCAGGGCTTCGTTGAACTTGCGGATGAGCTCCTCGAAGATCGTGCCCATCGTGAAGTTGTCGGCGGCGTCTGGGTGGAGGTTCACCTTCTTGTCGGCGAACTGCTGCACGACTTGGTACAGCAGACCCGATTCGTCGAGCTTCGCGATCGTGTTGTCGAAGTCGAACTTCTCGAGCACTTGGCGCATGTTGGAACTGAATCCGGCGATGTAGTTTCGCAGGTTCGCGGCAATGTGGGGGGCATCGGCCAAGAGTCGGTCGAAGTCGTATCGGGACGTGTTGTAGAAGGCGAAGCCGGATGCACGCTGAAGTTGCGGCTCAAGGTTGTCGATCTTGTCCTTGCAGGCGGCCTGCACATCGAGCACTTTCACCTTCGTCGGGGCAAGCACGCAATCAAGGCGCCGCAGGACGGTGAAAGGGAGGATGACGTCTTGGTACTTGCCGCGCTTGAAGGTGTCACGAATGAGGTCCGCGACGCCCCAGATGAAGCTGACGATCTGGCTGTGATTCATCCTGACTCCCAAAGCCTGTGACCGTTGCCGCAGGAGAGGGCCGGCCGCCCCCCCTTGCCGCTACGCGAAGATTCTATGGGATTACTTGGCTCTGCGGACTCGGCCGAGAGACGCGTTCAATCGCCCGGCAGGACCCGCGTGCAGAGGCTCTGGTGGCGGGCCGGTTCGGCGGCGCGGTCGATGGCGTTGCAGGTCTCGTAGGCGATGCGGGCCTCTTGGACGACGAAGGCTCGAATCGCTTCGGCGTCCTTCGTGCTGAGGCTCGCCTTGAATGCCGGCATTCCGCCGGTGGCGTAGATGCCCTCGACGACGATTGCGTTCCACGACCTGTGCACCGCCGTGGGGGTGTAGCGAAGGTCGGAGATTTCGCCGTCGGAAACGGCCCCGTCGCCGTGGCACGAAGCGCAATTGTCCGCGTAGAGCGAAGCGCCCTGGGCCAGTTCCTCTTCGGTGGCGTCAAGCACCGGTGGTTCGGGAAGCTCGACGCGAAACTCGAAATCGGCTTCGTCAGCCGCATTTCCGGCTGGTGCCTGTGCCGCGGTTGTCGCGCTCCATGCCGCCGCCAAGACGACAAGCGCCGCTAGCGCGCCCTGACGGGCGCGTTGGCAGTTCGCTGCGCGAACTGCTGGCCTCCGGGTTCGCATTCGCTCACCACTTCGGCTAGGAGGCAGCGCCGTTTCTACGACGCAGCCTCCTAGCCAATGGCGAGCGGCGCCCGGTGTCGAAGCGGCCGGCTCCTGCCACATCCACGTCATGCGCCTTCCGGCTGCATGTCCGTGGTGCCCCAGTCCTGCGTCGTCTCGTTCAGGCTCTGTTGGCGGTATAGCTGCGCGTAGTGGCCTTGGGCGGCCATCAGTTCTTCGTGGGCGCCGAGTTCCACCAGCTCGCCGCCGTCGATAACCGCGATGCGGGTGGCGTTGCGGATGGTCGAGAGCCGGTGGGCGATGACGAAGCTGACGCGACCCGAGAGCACGTTCGTGAGGCCCTGCTGGATGCGCTGCTCGGTCTCCGTGTCCACCGAGGAGGTGGCCTCGTCCATGACGAGGATCTGCGGGTCCGCGAGGATGGCGCGGGCGAAGGACACGAGCTGTTTCTGGCCGGCGGAGAGGCGGCTGCCGCCTTCGCCCACCTCGGTGTCGTAGCCGTCTTCCATCGCCGCGATGAAGTCGTGGGCGCCGGCCAGCACCGCGGCGGCCTTCACCTCCTCGTCGATGGCGTCGAGCCGGCCATAGCGGATGTTCTCCATGACGGAGCCGCTGAAGACGTGGGCGTTCTGCAAGACGATGCCGAGGTTCGACTGCAGCCAGTGCAGGCTGCGGGTGCGATAGTCCACCCCGTCGATCAGCACCTGGCCGCTCACCGGCTCGTAGAAACGGCAGATGAGATTGACGAGCGTGCTCTTGCCGCCGCCGGTGGGGCCGACGATGGCGATGGTCTCGCCGCTTTCCACCGCAAGGCTCACGTCACGCAGCACCGGTCGGCGGGCGTCGTAATGGAATGCCACGTTCTTGAGCTCGATGCGGCGGATGGCCTGGGCGCCGCCGTCATGGGCGATGCGTGAGCGGGGCGGCGCACCGGATTCGTCCGCGGCGCGCTGCGCCGCGATGGCGCGCTTCACGCTCTCGGAATCCTCGATCTCCGGCTGCGCGTCGATGAGACTCAGGACGCGCTCCGCCGAAGCCTGCGCCATCTGCATCTCGGCGAACCAGTAGCCCATCATCTCCACCGGGTCGAAGAAGTGCCGCGCCCAGACCATGAAGACAATCAGCGTTCCTGCGCCGACGAGGCCCAAGCTCATCTGCCAGCCGCCCACCGCCAGCGTCAAGTTCACCGACACGGCGCTGAAGATCAGCACCACCGGCAGGAAAATGGCTGCCAGCACCATGTTGCGCACGGATGCGCCGTACATGGTACGAGTGAGGTCGCCAAACTCAGCGCGGTTCGCGTCTTCGCGCACGAACGCTTTGCTCGTGAGCACGCCCATGATGCCTTCGTTGTAGGAGCCGGTGATGCGTGAGTTGGTGGCACGCACGAGCCGGGCACTGGTCAGGATGCTGCGGCGGAACTTGGCCGACACCCACGCCACCGCCGGCACCACGGCCAGCACCACCAGGGCGAGCTGCCAGTTCAGCACGAACATGACGACGGCGATGGAGAGCATCATCGTGCCGCCCCAGATGAAGTCGAGAAAGCCCCACGCGAGGATGTTCGTCAGCCGCTCGCAGTCGGCGGTCATGCGCGCCATCAGCCAGCCGACGGGGCGGTAGTCATAGAACGAAAACGACAGCCTTTGCAGGTTGGCGAAGGCTTCCCGGCGCAGGTCGTGGCTGGCGGAGACGCGAATCTGTCCCGCCACCCACACGAAGGCGGCGACGGAGAGCGCGAGCAGCACGTTGCAGCCGAGCGCCACCATGCCCCAGAGCATGAAGTCGGCGTCGGCGCCGTTCTCGGTCACGTCATCGACGATCCACTTGGCCACCATCGCCGGATACACCGCCTCGAGCACGCCCGTGAGCGCTGCGGAGATGCCGAGTGCCGTCAACTGCCCGCGATAGGGCAGGATGAAGCCGAACAGGCGCTTCCACAGATTCAGGTTGACGGACTCGGCCGCGGCGGCCTCGTCGAAGCCGTCCTGGAAGCTCTCGTCGTCGTAGTTGTCCACTTCAGCCACGGTTCTCTCCCTGCATCTGGCGCGTCCTTGCGTTGTGCAGGTCGGCGTCGATGGATTCGTCCAAGGCACCTTGGATTTCACACAGGCGCCGGTACGGCCCCGGCAATGCCGCTAGCGTCTGATGGTCGCCGTCCTGCACCAATTGCCCTTCGTCCAGCACGAGAATGCGATCGGCGTCTCGCACCGACGACAGTCGATGGGCGATCAGGAGAGTCGTGTGCCGACCCCGGCGGCGGCGGAGCGCTGCCAGAATCGCCAGTTCCGTGCCCGTGTCCACCGCGGAAAGGGAGTCGTCCAACACGAGCACGGGCGGGTCCTTCAGCAAGGCCCGAGCCAACGCCAGTCGCTGCCGCTGCCCGCCTGACAGCGTGACCCCTCGTTCCCCCACCAGCGAGCCGTAGCCAGCGGGAAAGTCCTCGATGGCCTGATGGATCGCCGCATCCCGGGTGGCGTCGATCAGGTCCTGCACTGGTGCATCGGGCCGCGCCACCCGCAGGTTCTCCTCGATGGAGCGGGAGTAGAGGAAGGGGTCCTGCAGAACCACGCCCACCTGCGCCCGCAACCACTTGCGGTCCACCTGGGTGATGTCCAGCCCATCGAGCGTGATCCGCCCTTGGGCGAAGGAATAGAGCCGAAGCAGCAGCCGGATGAGCGTGGATTTACCGGAACCTGGCGCCCCGACGATGCCCACCGTCTGCCCGGCGGGAATCGCCACGCTTACGTCGCGCAGAACGAAGCGCTTCGGCTCGTAGCCGAAAGTGAGGTCCTCGAAGGCAAGATCGCCTCGGGCGCGGCCGATCTCCGGCACCGGCTCTTGGGTCTCTTCTTCCGTTTCCAGAATGTGGTTGATGCGCTTGAGCGCCACCATCGCCTTGCCGGTGTCGGTGAGCACCCGTCCCAAGTGGCGCACGGGCCAGAGCACCATGCCCACCAGCGTGATGAAGGCGAAGAGTTCCCCAACGGTGATGGTTCCTGCAGCCAGGAACGCGCCGCCGGCGATCAGCACGATGGTGATCTGCGCCATGCAGAACATGTCGCTGACGCCCCAGTACAGCCCCATCAGCCGATTCATGCGGAAATAGTTGTTGCGGAACGCGGCGTTGCGCTCGCCAAAGCGCTTGATCTCGAACTCCTGCCGGGCGAATGCCCGCACCACCCGAATGCCGGTGAGGTTCTCCTGCAACACCGCCGTCATGGCCGCCTCGGATTCGTCCACCTCGAGAAAGACCCGCTTCACTCGCGTGAAGAACGCCACCGCGCCCAAGACGATGAACGGCATCAGGCACACCGACAGCATCGCCAGCCGCTCATCGCGCCAGAACAGCATCGGCGTCATGATCGCGAGCAGGAGCACGGCGCGGCCAATCTCCACCACCTGCGCCGACAGGAACATGCGCACGGTTTCCACATCCGAGCTGCAGCGCTGCACCAGATCGCCGGTGTCCGCCGTGTCGAAGAACGAGGCTGGCAGGTGGTGCAGGCGCTCATAGAGGGCATCGCGCAGCTTCCGGGCGATGGCTTCCGACGCCATCGCCGCCCAGCGACCGCGCAGATAGAGAAAGAGCCCTCCCAAGGCGGTGACGAGCACTCCGGCAAGGGCAGAGACGATCAGGTAGGCGATGACCGGGGTGCCGCCGAACACCGACGCGATGCCAAGCGCGGTTTCGGTGAGACCAGGCGCCCCCTGCTCCAAGTCGTCGGCGGAAAGGGCGTCGAGCGCATACATCCCCACCAGCGGCGAGGACAGCATGAATAGGTTGCTCACCCCCATCGCCAGCACCGCGGCAAGATACCGCGCCCGCTGGCCACGGGTGATGAACCACAGATTTCGAGGTCGGGCCTGGGTCATGACGGTCCCCGGCTGGACATTGACGTGAAGGCGACGCGCAGAAAAAGAGCGCGTCCCGCGAAGGACGGACGAACCCGGGTGGGGGTTACGCTAGGCTGTTTCGGGCGGCGCCGACGAACGGCGCATCGCCCAGAGAGTCAGTTCAGCCCGTTCCGCCAAGCGGCGGCGCCAGTGGCCTGGCAAGACGACACACCCGGGGCGTCACGGCGGATTTGAACATTGTCCATCGGCATCGCTCCCACGTGCGGTTGAGAAGGCGGCGCACTATACGCGCCTAATCGGGATTGAACAACGGCTTGTGGCTTGTGGCTTGTGGCTTAGGCTGAGGGAAGGCGCGCCTTCTCTAGCGGCCCCTTTCGACCCTGCCGATGGACGGTCCCTTGGAGGCAAGGCATTCTGTCTTCCCTGAGCGCCGATAGGCGCTTTTTTCATCGAGCGTGCGTCAGCGTGTTTAACCATGCGCCAACGAAGGCAAAATGCGCTCCTTCAAAGGCCCATCGATCTCCAAGTCCAACAGGCTCCTTAAGGAACACGAAACATGCAACTCGGTGCCGTCTTGCTGCCCACATCGGCCAACCCGGCCACGGGTACCCTGACCGAACGCGCCCGCGAGCTTGAAGAGGCCGGCTTCGACAGCTTGTGGGCCGTGCAAGCGGCCGGCCGCGGTGGCTTCCTGCCGGACCCGCTGCAAGTGCTTGCCGTCGCCGCCGCTGCCACGACACGCCCAAGGCTTGGCACCGCGGTGCTGCAATTGCCGCTCTACCCAACCGCGGCGCTCGCGCACCAGCTCCTGTCACTCCAGCATTTCGCCGGAGATCGGCTTTGCATCGGTGTGGGCTGTGGCTCCACAGAAAGCGATTTCCGCATCTTCGAGCAGGATTACGCGAGCCGCTTCGACCAGTTCGACCGGCAGTTGGTGGAGCTCCGGCAACTCCTCGCCAGTGGCAAGGCGGAAGGCATCGACCTTTCGCCACCGCAAGCGCTTGCCGGCGGCCCGCCCCTCCTCTACGGCACTTGGGGCAAGCGCGTCGCCCGAGCCGCGACGGAATTCGCCGGCTGGATCGGCTCGGCCCTCTACCGCAGCGACGAGCAGGTGATCGCCTCCCTCAAGACCTACCGCGAACACGGCGGCGAGCGAGCCATCATCTCTTCCATAGTCATGGGTTCGGGAGATGAGAAGACACACCGCGCGCGTCTCGATACCTTCGCAGAGGCGGGCTTTGACGAGGCGGTGGTGATGCTCCGCCCCGACGGGCCGGGTCCAGGTGAGGTGCGCCGCTGGGTTGCGGCGGCCTAGGCGCGGCCGGCGCTCAGTCGGCGTCGCGCAGCTCCGACGGCCGCACCCGAACCGCCGCCGCGTCCTCGAACAGCTCCATGATCGCCCAGAGTTCCTTCTCGGCCCAGCCATTGGCAAGGCCGGCTACGAAGGGTTGTGTGGCGGCCGTTCCCACCGCCAAGGGGGCGTCAACGCTCTGCGCCAGTTCGACGGCGAGCTTCATGTCCTTGGCGATGGTGTGCAGGCCCATGTTGGCGGTCTGACCGGGCGGCGGGTCGGCGCTGAGAGTGGTGACCCGTTCCACCATGGAGCGGAACATGGGGCTGCCGCCGCTGCTTGCGCTGATGACTTCCTTGAGCGTCTCCATGGTCAGTCCCGCCTTCACCCCGAGGGCCATCGCCTCCATCGCCGAGGCCATGCCGATGCCGGCAAGCAGGTTGTTGACGATTTTCACGGTGGCGCCCGTGCCGGTGCCGCCGACATGAAAGACCTTCTCGCCGAACGCCTGCAGCACCGGCATGGCCTTGTTGAGCGCCGCCCCATCGCCACCCACCATCACCGACAGCGTCCCCTGCTGGCGCTGCTCAATGCCGCCACTCACGGGCGCGTCCAACACCGTCACGCCCTTAGCGCCAGCCTGCTCCGCGATGCGGTGCACGATGCTTGGACTGATGGTGCTGAGCTCGATGTAGATGTCGCCAGACTTGGCGCCGGCGAGAACGCCATCAGCCCCAAACGCCACCTCCTCGCTCGCCGCGTTGGACGGCAGCGACGCAAGCACGATGTCCGACGCCTCGGCAACCTCCCGAGGCGAGGCCGCAACGCTGGCGCCATGCCCCGCAAGCTCCCGGCAAGGCTCGTCACGCAAGTCGCAAACGGTGAGCTCGAACCCCGCCCGCGCAACGTTGAGCGCCATAGGCTTGCCAATCCCGCCAAGGCCAATGAAACCGATCTTCATTTCGTCCTCCGCCATTCCCAAGTCGCCGAGGCACATTGTAGGGCCGAGGCTTGTCCTCGCCGCGTTCTGGGATGACGAAAACTGGTCTCGGTTGTGCGGGCGTGCAACCCTGACGATCGGCGTGGCGTGGGCCCCGGCATCCTCGATACGACCACGCGGTGCGTTGCAGGCTTGAGTTGCGGTCGCCTCTAGATCACGCGCCACCAAGGGAGCGCCAGCACGCCCGGGGCGAGCCACTCGATCAAGTTGCCCTCGTGCACAACGATCCCAGCGCGGGTCACGTCGCTGTACTCCCTCTGGAACGAACGAATCCCCGCGGTGTCACGCAAACGGGGGTTTCGGGTTGCCTTCACCTCAATCGGCAACAACTGGTCACCGTTGTCGATGACAAAGTCCACCTCGTCTCCGGCTACCGTGCGCCAGTAGAGGATCTCCGGGGCTGGGATCCTAGAGTCGCGCCAAGCGAGCAGGTCAGCGAGCACCACGTTCTCGAGATGGGCACCGGCCGGGGATGGGTTGCCGGCGATGTGCAGCGCAAGACCGGTGTCGCCCCAGTACAACCGCGGCGACTTGATCAGGCGTTTGCTCCGGTTCACCGAATAGGCGGGCACGCGGACGAGCAGATAGCTGGCCTCAAGCAAGTTCAGATAGCGGTGCGCGGTGGCCTGTGGCAACGCGACGTCGCGGCCTAGCTCGGTCTGGTTCACGAGCTGGCCGAGGCGCAGGCAGGCAGCCCGCATCAGCCGCCGGAAGTCCGGCAGGGAGGCAACCGCCGACAGGTTCAGGAGGTCGCGCTCTAGGTAGGTTCGCACATATCCGTCGAACCAGATCGTACGCTCGGTGTCGTACGAGAGGTGAATTGCCGGCTCGGGGAACCCACCGCGGCGCGCAAGGTCGCGCCAGTCCTCCGGCGGTGCCCGCGACTCGGAAGCGATCTCGACCCACTCCGACTCGTCGTGCTGCAGCAGGTCGCCCCAGATGCCGGCCTGGCCGAGACCGAGCTGCTCCCGCCGCGTCATTGGCCAAAGGGTGACGTAGCTGGCACGCCCCGCCAACGACTCCGAGACACGGTTCATCAGCAGGAGGTTGGCCGACCCCGTGAGCAGGAATTTGCCGGCTTCGCGATGCCGATCGATGTCCATTTTGACGGTGTGCAGGATCTCGGGAGCCCGCTGCACTTCGTCGAGTGTCACGCGATCGCCGCCAAGGAGAATCTCCGGGTCGCGCTTTGCCGTCGCCATGACGTCAAGGTCGTCGAGCGAGTAGTACCTACGGTGGACATCCAACGCCTTGGCGAGCGTGCTCTTGCCCGTTTGCCGGGCACCACTCATCACTACGGCAGGCATCACGTCAAGCCGCTCTTCGAGAGTCGTCCGGGCCAACCTAGGCGACAGATCATTCATGCTTCGGATGATAATCATTCAAGCCGTGAATGGAAGTGACGAACAAGGCGAGGTACACGCACACGAATCCACACCGGCCACAACATTGAGCGGCATGGATCGCCAAACGCCCCCGGTGAGTCGTGCCGTGTTCGTCTATCGAGTAGGCCAGCAAGTCCCGGTCGTGGTTTAGGCCGAAGGGCATGGCTGCCCAATACCGCCCGTTCCCAGTTCGCATGCCCAACATTGGAGGGGCGAGGCGCGTCGGGATGCTCGTGGGTGCAGCGTCGTGGCTACACTGGGTTGCGGGAATGGCGGCTGTGCCGAGCACGACGATTGCCTGCGGAAAACTCAACCAGCACGTCAGCCGCACAAAAGGCGAGTGCCACGCCGGCCTGGTCGTGATCACCGACTGGAGGCGGCCCGTGTATGTGTTGGTGACTATCGGCGACTACCGCAGCATATCCGGCACCGATCGCGGCATTCCATCCTCCGCGACTGGTCGGACATGATTCTGCATCCTCCAGCGACGATGGAGTGACGTATCTGCTCGACACCAACGTCCAAGAGACCTCGTTGAGCGGAGCCAATCTTCACGGTCTTCCTTGCTTCGAGGGCTCCGTAGGGGCGTGACTTCCCGCCCGTGTCCGGCGCTGAGCTGCATTTTTCGAGACGGGACGGGACAAACCCGTCCCCTACGGCCCTCGCACCGCACATGCCTCGTCGGTGGGAGGCGGAGCCTCACTAGAGCTCGATACCGGCGTCCTTGCTGCGAGTGACGAGACCGCACGCCAAGGCGAAAGAACTGCAGCTTGACCAACGGTCGTGGCATGTCGTATATAGGACACATGACGCACTTTGGCGCCACCATCCGGACGCTCCGTGAACGACGACGCCAGCACGACCGACGGTATTCGGTACGCCAAGTCGCCGGACGTGTTGGTATCGAACCAGCGTACCTGAGCAAGATCGAGCGCGGCGAAGCGGCACCCCCTTCGGAAGCAACGACAGTGCGGCTCGCGAAGGAACTCGGCGAGGACCCGGACGTCATGCTGGCGCTCGCAGGCAAGGTGTCGACGGACCTGCAGGCAATCATCCGCAAGCGGCCGCGCCTGTTTGCGGATCTCATCCGGCAGTTGAAGGAAGCTCCCGATGAGGCGGTGCTGCGTGTGGTGCGGGAAGTTCGCGATGGCAAATGGTGAAGGAGAACCTCGGTGATTTTGCTTGAAGACAACCGTCTGGAGTTCCAGTTTCCCGAAGTCCATGCAGCGGCGAAATGCTCCATCGAGTTCAAACGAACCTTGCGCATCCCCGACGACGGCCGCGACTATCCGTTACCGCCGGGCCTCGGTTCGTTTCCGCTTTGGCATCTTGACGACTACGCTGCCCGGCTGTCGGAGTCGTGGCGAGCGCGCGGCGGTGTGATTGCGCCGATGTACCAAGGCGAGGCGATGTGGATCAACTTCCGCTCGCATTATCCCATCGCAGTGAAGGTGGCAACCGGGAAGATTTGCGCGATCACCGGCGATTCCTGGGTCAACAACCTGAACCGCGACCCGCAGGACTACTCCGTGCTCCCAGAACAGCCTTGGCTCGATGGCTACTGCGTCGAGAAGGGCGTGATCCGCCAGTTTGTCGCCATGCCCCTCGGCGAGGGCTACACGGTGGAGGAGCAGCTAACCGACGCGGCGGTCCATGGCGGCGTGCAGATCGTCGCCTACCCCATGAAGGGCGAACGCTACGACGCCCTCCAATCAGAGCGGTCGCGGGTGGCGTACAGTAAGGCTCCAATAGGCGTAGTCGCCGACTCCGCCCATGGGGCTTGCCCCCGGCGGTCGCATGAAGCAGGAAATCTACGACGACCCTTACGGCCTTGATGCGTGGGACCAACGGCACGGCAGCCGCTGCTTCGTCTCGTTACTCAACTCCACGCAGTGGTTGGCCACAACGGGAAGGCCGCCGCCGAGCAAGCCTCCAACGGCACAGGACTATGCCGCCCACGGCTTGCCTTGGTTCGACTACTACGCCGGGGATGCCCGAGCCGTTGCCGGCAGCGAAAAGCTGAAAGGGCTCAAGAGCGTTGTGCAGCAAGCCGAGGCGAAGGGGCAAGAGCCGTTGCCAAGCAACGACACTATCGCGGCCATCCCGGTGGTCAAACTAGGAAGACCACGCCCCATCCATGAAGGCAGCTTTGGTGAGGGTTCAATTTGAAATGCAGCCAGCTTGTGTTGGTCCGGAATCGCCGTAACGGTGTAGCGGCCGCTAGCGCGCCCTGAAGGGCGCGTCGGCAGTTCGCTGGCGCGAACTGCTGGCCTTCGTGCTCGCGTTCGCTCGCAGCTACGGCTATCAGCCTGGCGCATTTTGCCGCTAGCGCGGCAAAGTCCGACAGGCTGCTAGCGCGTGAACAAGGCGGGCCCTTTGCAGGGAAGGCATTGAAGCCTTCCCTGCGCGCCCTCTGGCGCGCTGCCCGCGACTCGGAAAAGAAAGCGCCTGTCGGCGCTAGGGGCGCGCCCTTCGGGCGCGTCAGCAGGATGCCTTCCCTCGTATGGAACAAATCGTGTAACCCATAGATACTTTGAGAATCCGACTCGAAGCGAGGGCCCTGGGGGCGAGGGCGTCCCGCCCTCGCACGCGCCGACAGGGGCGGCTCAAGGTGGACGCAACAGGCACGCACGGACCGCGCCTTGCGGCGCGTGGGAGGGCAAGATGCCCTCCCCCCAAGTGCTCGCCTCAAGGTCGCCCTCGCGGTGCGTGGCCGGCGTCAGTTCCTTCCGCGTCAGCGACTCGGCGTCCCCGGCGGGGTGGGAACTCCGAAGGGCCATCACAAGTCCGACTTACGTGCTAGCCCGGATTGTTCATGAATGCGCGTAGCGAGGCGACGAGACGCCGCTGTAGCACCAGGTGGATCTGCTGTCCCTTGGGCACCGACCTCTCGACTGTGCGGAGAAACCGCAGCACCTCCTACGGAGTGTTCGTGTTTCGGGAGAGAGACTTCGTCCGCTGGGCTGGGGCTGCACTCAGGCTGCGGAGTGCTCGAATGCCACCACGTTGCGGGATTCGCTGCTGAACTCGACGCCGACCAAGTGGACACTTGTGTCCGGGTGGCGGTACTTGTCCGCGTACCCCCGCTCGACGAGCTGCGCCATCGCTGCGCCTTCGCCGGCCTGCTCGATCACCTTGAACTCGAACAAATACACCCGGCCTTCGAGGCGCACGGCCATGTCGAGGCGGCCAGTGTTCGTGCTCTCCTCCACCGTCACGTCGAGTCCCAGCCCGGCGAAGTACGAATGGAAGACGCTGGCGTAGTAGCCCTCGTAGTCGGCGATGTCGTTGTTGGTGTACCACTGGTGCGGAATGCTGGCATAGAAGGCGTGGAACAGGTCGCGCATCCCGTCGATGTCGCCGGCTTCGAGCAGGTCGTAGAGCCGCGCGCTGTGCGCCGCTCGCCGCGATGGGTCGCCCACCATGCGGTCCAGCAGGCTGCGATTGAGGCCCTGGCGCACCTCCCGGTTCGGGTAGCCGAGGCGATAGAACGTCTGCCCCGCGCGCCGCTCCTTGTGCAGGATCGTCAGGTAGCCGGTTTGGAACAACAGCGCCTCCGGGGCGATGGCGTCCACGTCGAAGGCCGACAGCAGGTCGTCGCTCGGCAGCATCCCGTCCAGGTCCACCGAGCGCACGCGCCGCCGGAACAGCGTGTCCACGAGGAACGTCGGCGAGCCCGTCTCCAGCCAGTGCGCCCTGAACTCGCGGCTGCGGAACAGGAGCAGGATGTCGAACGGGTTGTACACGCTCTCCTCGCCGAGCCAGGAGTAGCCGTTGTACCACTCCCGGATCGCCTCGCGATCGAGGCCCGGCAGCTCCGGCGAGAACACCGTGTCGAGGTCCGACTCCGTGTAGCCGCAGACATCGGAGAACTCCGGGTCCAGTGTGATGTCCGTGAGGTTGTTGAGCCCGGAGAACAGACTCACCTTGGAGAACTTGCTCACGCCGGTGAGGAAGCTCATGCGGATGTGGGCGTCGGCGAACTTCACGGTCGAGTAGAGGCCCCGCAGGTAGTTGCGGTGGGCGCGGGCCACCTCTGCGTTCTCCAGTGCGTCGAGGATCGGCTTGTCGTACTCGTCCACCAGCACCACCACGCGTTGCCCGCTGCGTTCGTGCAGGGTCTCCAGCAGATGGCTCAGGCGCTCTGGAGCTGTGTCGTAGCCACTGGCGACGCCGGCGCGCCGCTCGATTCCGTCGAGTTGCGCCGACACATTCCTGTGCAGGTAGTCTGGCGTCGTGAAGTCCCCTTGGCTGAAGTCGAGGCGCACGACGGGGCTGCACACGGACCAGTCCCAGCCACTGGCATGGATGTGGAGCCCCTCGAACAGCTCTTCGCTGCCCTCAAACAGTTCCTTCATCGTGTCCACGAACAGGCTCTTGCCGAAGCGCCGCGGGCGCGACAGGAAGTAGTGCTTGCCCCCCTCCAGCAGACTCTCGATGAAGCGGGTCTTGTCGACGTAGTAGCAGCCGTCCTCCCGGACCTCGCGGAAGGTCTGCATGCCGATGGGCAGCCTCTGCCGTTCCATGCCCGGATGCTAACAGCCTGTCGGAGTTTGCCGCGAAAGTCCGACTTACCTGCTACCGATCAGGAGGTCTCGTCTGCCATCACCGCGCGGACGCGGTGGCGGTCGCGGGCTTTCTCGTAGGCTTTCTGCGAGATGCGGCCCTCTTCGGCCATCTTGCGTAGTTCGTCGAGCTTGCGTTCGACGTCCGCCGAGAGCTGCTCTCGGGAGGTGTTGAGGGGGGTGGGGCCGCCGGTTACAGGATTCCGGTCGCGGAAACCGTAGCTGGCTTCGCGGAAGGCCGTTTGTCTGTTGAGGCGGCGGACGGTTAGGTAGAGGAGCTCGATGAGGAGGAGGGAGCCGGCGACGATGCCTGCCGACTCCAGGCTGGACAGGAGCGAGGCTTGCACTACCAGCGCGACGTTCGGCACTTGGGCCAGCGAGGCGAACAGCCAGAGCATGCGCCTCTGGTAGGAGCGCATGTTCGCATCCGCTTGGCCTTCGGGAGCTGTGCCCGGTTCGACGTCCAGGCGCCAGCCGATGCGGTCGGCTTCGCCCGCGATGTGGCGGAAGAACTGGCCGACGACGATGAAGAAGAGGGCCAAGAGGGCGGGTTTCCAACTGTGGAACACCAGGGTCCATGCGAGGAGCAGGGTGTAGCCGGCGGCGATGCCGACGAACAGGGCGCCCTTGGCCAAACGTTGAAGGCGTAGGCGGATGTCGCCGCCGGGCAGTGCCGAGTCGCTCATGGGGTTGCTCCTGCGCGCCCTAGTGGGCGCGTTGGCAGTTGCTTCGCAACTGCTGGCCTACGGGCTCGCATCCACTCACCCTACGGCTAGGAGCCAGCGCCGTTTTCTACGGCGCCGCCTCCTAGCAGGATCAAGAGTCGGTTCGGTGCGTCGTCGGATGGGTGATACAGCACGACATCCTGGCGGCCGTCGTGGTTGAGGTCGGCGAGCATGGAGTTGGCTTCGTTTGAGGGTAGGTCCACGGTGACGTGAACCGGATCACCAGCGAACGGGTCTCGTCCCGGGCCGCCGTAATTCACCGAGAGGCGATCCCAGCGGTTGCCGGTGAGGAGGTCGGCTTGGCCATCGCCGTCCACATCGCCGATCAGCACTAACGGAAAGAGCACGCCGCGCTTGTCAAACGGGGCGAAGCGGGTTCGCACGCGGCGCACGGCGTCGGGTTCCTTCGGATAGGCGTTGTCGCGCAGGCGGTAGAGGGCGAGGTCGAGTGTGATGGATTTGCCGGCCATCGCCTTGACCATGCCGCCGAGGCCCGTGTCCACGGCGGCCAGGGCGATGTCGGTTTTGCCGTCGCTGTCCACGTCCATGTAACGCTGAGTGGCGTAGCCCCATGCCATGCCGCCGGCCGGGCCGGGGGTTTCCACGGCTGTGTCGGGGGTGGCGTTGAAGGTTGTGGCACCGGGTGCCGCTTGGCCGAAGTACACGTCGAAACGGCCGCGCAGGCTGAAGACGCGACGGCCGGAGAAGGACACGGTGATGAGATCGGCGATGCCATCGTCGTTAAGGTCGCGGAAGCCGTTCAGGACGGTGTAGTCGAAGCGACCACCCAAGCCGAGGAGGAGGGCGGGTACGCCGCGGTCGCCGAACTGGAAGGCGAGGGCGTAAGTGCCGTCGAAGTCGAACGGCGCTTCGGTCTTGAAGGTGATGGGGCTTGTTTGGAAGCCGCCTGTCTCGTCCTGGCGGTGGACTTGGAAGTGGCCCGCGTTCCAGAACACGAGGTCTCGGCGACCGTCGCGGTCGTAGTCGAAATGGTGGACTCGACCGAGATACCACGGGATGTTCTGCGGCGTGATGCCCACCTCGCCGTAGGTGCGCTCGTCGCCATACGCCTTGTCGTCCAAGTGCGGCTCCTTCGGGCCCAGTTTTGCCGGCTCGGCAAACGTGCCATCGGCGTTCTGCAAGGCAATCCAGAAGCCATCGGCGGTGGGCAGCACCAGGTCGTCCCTGCCGTCGCCATTGAGGTCCCGCGTCGCGTCGATGCGGGGAACCCGGCCTCCCTCGGTAAGGTGAACATGGCCGGGAACGGCGACGAAGCCACGTTCTGCGCCGGCCGCGGCATCAAAGATGCTGAAGCCGCCGGGGCGGTGGAAGATCGGGTGGTCGCGGCCACCAATGACGGCGACATCCACGAACGTCACCCCACCGGGCACGGTCGCATCGCCGACCACCTGCCACTCCTCGCCTTCGCGACCGAAGATGCGCAGCCGGCCTTCGCGGTAGGCGCCGCCGTCGAGAACGCCGATCTCGGTGCGGTCGGTGCCGGTGAACGAGCCGAGCAGGATCGTCTGATGGGCGGCAACGCCGGTGTCGATTTCGCTGATCGTGAAAGGCGACGCATTGGGCTCGGCCGCGGCGACGCTGCCGCTGGCGAGCGCCGCTAGGAGGCAGCGCCGTAGGACGGCGCTGGCTCGTAGCCGAAGTGGTGAGCGAAGGCGAACCCGAAGGCCGGCAGTTGCGAAGCAACTGGCGACGCGCCCGCAAGGGCGCGCTAGGACCGGCAGAGCCATGAGCAAACGCGGTTTCATGACGAGTCCCCTCGCATTGGATTTCCGCCAGCGTCATGGCGCGGCGCATGATTTGCAACCGAAACCACCAGAGTGCCAGAGTATCGCCCCATCGGTATCAAATGGCGATACTTCCATGTCACAGTCCAAGCGAATCGTCGATGCGCTCAAGCAGGCGCTCAAGGCCCGCGGCGTCTCCTACGCCGAGGTCGCCCGGCGCCTCTCGCTCTCCGAGAGCAGCGTCAAAAGGCTCTTCTCCACCGGTGGGTTCTCCCTCGCCCGCCTCGAAGCGGTGAGCGAACTGGCGAACATTGATCTCCTTGAGCTTGCTCGTCTCGCCGACGAGCAGCGCCTTCGGGTGCCGTCCCTCACGGTGGAACAGGAGCGGGAGGTGGTGGGCAATCCGGCCTTGTTGCTGGTTTCCGTCTGTGTGCTCAACCGATGGTCGTTCGAGCGGATTCTGGCGCGCTACCGGTTTACCGAACCGCAACTGATTGGCCTCCTCGCTCGCCTCGACCGCATGGGCGTCATTGAACTGCTGCCGGGCAATCGCATTCGCCTGCTCATCACGCGCAACTTCGCCTGGCTGCCGGACGGGCCGATCCATCGCTACTTCGTCGAGCACATCCAAGGCGACCTCTTGGCGGGCCCGTTCGACCCGGCCCGGGACCTGCACCGATTCGCCTGGGGCATGCTGTCGGCAGAATCCGCCGTGCAGCTTCGGGTGAGGCTGGCGGAAGTGATGGACGAGTTCGACGAACTCACCCGAAGCGACGAGGTGCGCGTCGATGCCGCCGCCACCGGCACCTGCCTCCTCGTTGCCTTGCGCGAGTGGGAACCTGGTTCCTTCCGCACCATGCACCGCCCCGAGGTTGCCTGACCTGACCTCGACGGAACGCGCCGAGCCGCCCCAGAAGCGAGGACGCCGGCCCCAGCGGAGGGCTTGCACGGCTGAGCCCAAGCGTGTAGCCGCCGCCAATCGCCGGTGCTACAGTCGCCGGCTTCTGCGCCGCGCCCATCGGCAGGGCGTCCGCACAAGGCGGCATCATCGTAAGCAAGACGCGAAGACACGGGAGGGGACATTGGAAGACAACGTCGGCTGGTGGCTCACGAAGCGGGCGTTTCTGACGCCGCATCGAGAGGCGTATGTGGACAGCCACACCGGGGAGCGGCTCGATTTCGAGCAGTTGAATGAGCGCTCGAACCGGGTGGCGAACGCCTTCCTTGGCGCTGGCATCGGCAAGGGAGAACGGGTGGGGCTCTTGATGATGAACAGCCCCGAGTTCGTCGAGGCGTTCTTCGCGCTCGGCAAGATCGGCGCGGTGGTGGTGCCGCTCAACTGGCGTCTCGTGGGCGATGAGCTCGAGTTCATCCTCAAGGATGCTGGCGCCACCCGACTCATCTTCGACGACGACTTCGCCGAACTTGTGGCCGATCTGCATTCCCGAGGCGACCGCACCGACATTCACCAATGGCTGCAGCTCGAAGGCGCCGGCGAAACCGCGCATTTCGCCGAACCGTACCGAGCCTTCCGCGACGGCGCCGCCGCCGATGAAGAGCCGGCCATCGGCGCCGGCGCCGACGACATGCTCTACATCATGTACACCTCCGGCACCACGGGCCTCCCCAAGGGTGTGGTGCACACCCACTCCACCTCCATCTGGGCCTGCATCACCATCGCCGCCACCACCTATTATCGCGAGGACGACCGCTTTCTCTCGCCCCTGCCCATGTTCCATGTCGGCGCGCTCACCCCCATCGCGGTGAACGTCTATCGCGGCGTCACCAGCATCGTCATGCGCAGCTTCGATCCGGTGCGCGCGTGGGAGCTTGTGCAGGAAGAGAAGGTGAGCATTGCCGTCGCGGTTCCGGCGATGCTGAACTTCATGCTGCAAGTGCCAGACCTCTCCCGCTACGACTTCTCAAGCTGGCGCTGGTGCCTCTCCGGTGCGGCGCCGGTGCCGGAGTCGCTGATCGAGGAGTACGCCAAGATCGGCATCGAAGTGCACCAGATTTACGGCCTCACCGAATCGTGTGGCCCGGCCGCCCTCATCGACCCCGAAAACGCGCTCAAGCGCATCGGCTCCACCGGCAAGGCGTTCTTCCACACCGACCTTCGCGTGGTGCGTCCAGACGGCACGGACTGCGATGCCGACGAGGCCGGCGAGGTGCTGGTGGCAGGGCCGCACGTCATGCGCGAGTACTGGAACCGCCCGGAAGCCACCGCAGAAACGCTTGTGGACGGCTGGCTGCACACCGGCGATGTGGCGCGCATGGACGCCGACGGCTTCGTTTACATCGAAGACCGGATCAAGGACATGGTGATCTCCGGCGGCGAGAACATCTACCCCGCCGAGATCGAGAAGGTGTTGCAGGAGCATCCGAACATTTCCGAGGCGGCCGGCATCGGCCAGCCGAGCGAGAAATGGGGCGAGTCGCCGTTCGCGGTGGTGGTGAAGACCGATCCGACGCTGACGGAAGCGGATGTGGTGAATTTCTGCCAGGGACGGCTTGCGGGCTACAAGCAGCCCAAGGGGGCGGCGTTCGTGGAGACGATTCCGCGCAACCCAAGCGGCAAGATTCTGA
This sequence comes from Pseudomonadales bacterium, assembly GCA_965116935.1. GTDB lineage: Bacteria > Pseudomonadota > Gammaproteobacteria > Pseudomonadales > Azotimanducaceae > VXYL01. The sequence goes on from OZ220737.1 coordinate 1,135,308, forward strand.
AGCGCCTCCTGCGGGACCAGTTCCCCGGTCCTGCGCCGGTGTAGGCGACCCGTGGAACTTGCCGAACTCACCGAGCGACTGGGGCCATTCGCGGCGGCCCGATACGGCCGCGAGGACCTGGCCATCGAAGGCGTTCACACCATGCCCGGCCATGCCGGCTTCTCGTGGGGCTTCGACGTGGTTCTGGGCGAGGGTTCGGATGCAGACCGGGAGTCGTGGTTCATTCGCCTGCCGCCGCCGAACGTCAGCTGGCGCGGCACTGCCGACGTGCTGCGCCAGGTGGAAGTGCTGAACGCCTTGGACGGAACCGACGTGCCGCATTGCTCGGTGCAGTGGTCGGGCGCAGACCTCGAGTGGTTCGGCTGCCCCTACTTCGTGGCGCCGAAGCTCCAAGGCGACGTGCTGCGCTTGGGCCCCGGCGAGTGGACGGACGAGCTGCCAGACGAAATCAAGCACGACATGGGCCGCCAGGTGATGCAGGCGCTGGCCGGTATCCATGCGGTGGATCACGCCAAGACGCCGTACCTCGGAGACCCCGTGCCGTTCAACGAAGACGTGGAACGCTGGGATCGCTTCTTTGAGCGCGCTGCCGATCCGGAACTGCTCGCACGCGCACCGGACTGCCGCCACCGTCTGCTCGAAACGCTGCCGGAAGACGCCCCCGTGGGCATCTTCCACGGCGATTTCCAAACCTCCAACGTCTTCTTCGAGCCTCCTCCCGCGACCGGCGAACCGCCGAAACTCCTGGCAGTAATCGACTGGGAACTGACGGGCATCGGCGCCACCCTGAACGACGTTGGCTGGATCTGCACCTTCAGCGACCGAGAAGCGTGGGCCGCCAGCCCCGACGCCGGCGCTGCCCCCCGCCCATCGTTCCTGGACCCGGATACGCTAATGTCCCTGTACGTCGAAGCCTGGGGCAAGCCCCTGCCCAACCTCAATTGGTTCCGGGCGTTGGCGGCCTACAAATTCGCCATCATCACCGGCTTCAACCTTAGCCTGCACCGGCGCGGCAAGCGCGTGGACCCATCGTGGGAGATCACCCGCCTATCCATGCCCACCCTGATCGACCGCGCGTTGGAGCTTTTGGGCTAGGCGTACTACCGAGCGAGGCGTGTCGCCTCCGCAAGGTAGGTCGGCTGGACTTGAGGAGGGAACCATGCACTATGTTGCCGTGATCGACAAAGACGCCGACAGCGCCTACGGGGTTCGGTTCCCCGAGGTCCCCGGATGCTTCTCGGCCGCCGATAAGTTCGGTGAGATCGTCTCCAACTCCATCGAGGCGTTGAGTTTGTTCTTCGAGGATACCGACCCAGCTCCGCCGCGGGGCCTTGAGTCTGTGCGTGAGGAGGTTGCGGACGACATCGCACGCGGTGCCGTCCTCGTGATGATTCGCTACGTCCGAGACCGTAAGAGAATGGTGCGCGTCACCTGAGCTTCGAGAAGGGTTCCTCGATACGCTCGACGAGGCTGCACGAGTGCGCGGCATGACCCGCTCGGCGTTCGTCGAAAGGGCCGCCACTCGGGAAATCCTCGATCCGGCGTAAGGGCGGCAGTCGCCTTTTTGGCGACAGGCCTTGGTAGGCGAGGGCACTCCTAGGGCGTTTTCACACTAGCGTTCTGGTCACCGAAAACGACCTGAATCAACGGGCGACAGCTACCAAAGGTCCTGGCGACAGCCGATCGAAAAACGATGCCGCCCTTGGAGGGAAGGCAGGATGCCTTCCCCCCAAGGGCCACGCCGTCCGATGGATCGTGTGTGAGCGCATAGTGTGAACACGCCCTAGCGCCGCCAAGCCCCTCGCTAGCGCTCGCATCGCGCGCAGCAGTGCCTCCACGTCGGACTGCACGTTGCCCTCGGTCCGGTGCCGAGGCCGGTTCGCCAGCAATTGCGCCGCCGCCTCAACGACGACGCTTCCCTTCTCGTCACTCACGAACGTCCCCCGCGACGAACATGGCGAGGTGAACCAACCACGCCGCCTACTTGCCCGGTTGTGTGGCTCACTCGCCGGTCGCCCACGGGTTCACCAAGTCGACCCCGGCACCTTCGAAATCCCCCACGTCTCGGGTGACAACCGCCATCCCCCTCGATCGGGCAATCGCTGCGATCTGCCCGTCCGCCAGCGACAAGGGGCGACCGATCGCCTGACGGGTCGCGAAAATCTTTGCGTACACGCGCGCGGCGGAACTGTCGAAGGACAGGACCCGGCCCGCGAACAGGTTCCCGAACGCACGCTCCGCTGCCGCCACCAGTCCCCTTCGCCTCGCCCCTTCGGGCAGGATTGCCATGCCCGCGCGGATCTCCGCTTCGGTAACGCTCGTCACGAAGAGAGCCCTCGTTTGCTGGCCATCAAGCCACTCAACTACATCGCGGCTAGGGCTCGCCCGCATCAGTTCCGAGACCACATTCGTGTCGAGCACGACCACCGGACCGACTCCGCCTCAATCGAACCTAGGCGGCTCCCGCATCGCTTGGCGCGGCGGCAAGTCCAGTTCCACGTCGCCGAACGGCTTGAACAGCTCGTGAATCGCAGTGCCCAACCCGTCCTGCGGCGCTGCCTCGCGTGCTACCGCCTCGGCCAGGATCAGCCGCGCTTCCTCCTCCATGGAGTTGCCATGGCCCGCCGCACGCCGACGCAGCCGCGTCTTCACGTCGTCCTCGAGATTGCGAATGGTAATGCTCGCCACGTCCGGGCTCCTTAGTCTCCTGCGCACTCTACGCGGTGATTGCGTTGCCATCAACCTTGACCTTCAAGTCCGAGTTCCAGGCTCAACCCGTTTGGGAGGCACATGCCATTTGAGCGCAACATCGCTCCATGTCCCCACGTCGTCGTGTCAAGGCTTACTCGCCCTCACCGCCACGAGCGACATTTCAAGCGTTTGGGGCAGCTGCCCTGACGTACCGGGCGAGACCACCATGCCCACCCCGTCAGGTTGCTCATAAGGACGATGTTCCAGCCCTTCCACTACCAAAGAGGTGACGGACGCTTGATCGCGATGTCCATCCAGAGCGTCCTTGACCAAGACATCGGTAGTCGGCGGCTGCCCGCGGTCACAAATATGAAGCCACCCTCCCGACCGAAGAACACGATCGGCAAGCTCGTAGGCTGTATTCTGCACAAGAAGCCGATGGGCTGCGTCGCTCGAAACCCCCGCGCGACGCACAGTTACATGATCATGGCGGGCCACATGCGTTCCAGTCAGCCAGACGGTTACGGCGTCAAACGGTCCTGATTCCCGCAACGCACGTTCCAGAACCGGGTCGTTCGTCACATCCGACTCTTTGAGTAAGTCAGTCGCGGCGTGCTCAATCCTTACCGACCCCACGTCATAGTCAAACCCATCCTCGGTCAACCGCTCCCCGGAGAACCGTCGTTCTAAACGGCAATTGACACCGTGCCGTACGAGCGCCGTTTCCGCTCGTTGAAGGCACGCGAAGTTCTCGTCGATCGCAACCACCTGGAGGCCACACGAAAACACCTCGTGGATCGCCACGAGCGACTGCCCTGTGCCACAACCGATGTGAAGAATCCGATTCGGCGCAAGGGACCGCAGCTGCTCTGCCAACCAACGATAGACGCCGGACTCGAGATTTGACTGGGATGACACGTCCCACAGTTTGGCGTAAACCTGTTTCGATGCCCGATATTTCCTCGCCATGGGCGCTTCATCGTAAGGCCGGTGACATTGCTTGTACTTCCGGCCGCTGCGGCACCAGCATGGCTCATTCCGCCCTGGTTTCACTACACCTCCGCCCGATTTCGAGATTGGCTTCGCGCCCCTTACCGGGTATTCTACTGTCGAACTAGAGCCTTGGCATGAATCGTGCTCAGGCGTTCACCAACGATGGGGAAACGCGCTTCTCGGTGCAGTGGGACGCAGGCCGTCCCGCTTGGTTCACTTGTACGGCGCAAGCTCCTAGCGGGCATTAGAGGGCCCCTCTGGAGGGAGGCGTCCCCCCCTCCAAGCGTGCCGAAGGCGCGCACGCAGCGGAGCCAGCCAACGCCACCAACAAACCGGCCTCTGTTCCTTGCCGTGCTTGCGGCACGATGGAGGGCGAGACGCCCTCCCTCCAGAGGCCCGTGGCAAACGCGTTCTACAGCGCAAGCTCGTAGCGGACCAGGCGGATGCCGAACTTCGGCATGGGGCCGGCTCGAATCGTCGCCACTCCATGCCCCTGATAGACCGGGCCCTGGAACTGTTGGGTTAGCGCCACTAGAACCGTTGCCCTTGGACAACGCTTCTTGCCCCAGCCCCGCCCGTCCGGGCGAGCGACGGATTGCATGGCGTCAACGCAAAGCGCGCCCTGGAACCGGCGGGTTGGGGCACCTTGCATCCCGTCGGCGCTTCCGTTAATTTCACCGTAAATTTAACGGAAGCACCGACACCCATGTACGTCCGCCTGCTGCCACTGCCGAGCCAGAGCTTCTTTCTGTTCGGTCCACGCGGAACGGGCAAGTCCATGTGGCTCTCGCATGTGCTCCCCGACGCCGACTTGAACATCGATCTTTTGAGGTCCAGCGCCTATCTCGCGTACAAGCGGGATCCATCCCTGCTTGGGCGCGAGGTTGCGGCGTTGACGTCCGGCTCGTGGGTTGTCATCGACGAAGTGCAGAAGCTGCCGGAACTGCTTGACGAGGTACATGCCCTGATGTTCGCAGGCCACGGCTATAGGTTCGCTCTGTCCGGGTCCAGTGCGAGGAATCTGAAGAAATCCAACGCCAACATGCTCGCCGGCCGGGCGTGGTCGAAGAGGATGTTCCCGCTGAGCCTGCTGGAAATGGCCGAGGACTTCCGCCTTGAGGAAGCGCTCCGCTACGGGCAACTGCCGCTCCGGGTCAATGCGGTCAACACCGCTGACCAGATTGAGTTTCTGGACGCCTACGTCGAGACATACCTCCGGGAAGAGATCTGGCAGGAAGCGCTCGTCAGAAACCTCGATGCGTTCCATCGCTTTCTCACCGTCGCCGCTGTCGTCAACGGCCAAGTCCTAAACCTCAGCAACATCGCCCGGGATGTGGGCGTGGCGCGCTCCACCGTCCAAGGCTACTTCAGCATTCTCGAAGACACGCTGATCGGCTGGCTGTTGCCGGCCTGGCGCAAGCGCGCCAAGGTCAAGGAGGTCGCCCATCCCAAATTCTTCCTCTTCGACTGCGGCGTGCAGCGCGCCTTGGCTGGCCTGCACCGAGACAAGCCCTCCCGAAGCGAGCGTGGGGTGTTGTTCGAGACTTGGCTCCTGAACGAGTTCCGCGCGCTCAACGCCTACGCTTCGCAGGGCGCTGAGATGTTCTATTGGCGAACCGAATCCGGCAACGAGGTGGACTTGATCTACCAACGCGGGACACGCGCGACCGGCGTGGAGATCAAGTCTTCCACGACGTGGAAGGAGGACTTCAACAGAGGATTGCGCACGCTCTTGGACGCCGGTGACATCGACCGAGCGTTCGGTGTGTATACGGGCGAGCGCGAAATGCGCTTCGGGAACATCCGCGTGTTGCCTTACCAAACGGCCTTGCGAACGGCGTGGCAAGGCGGTTTCCTTGGCGCGTGAGGGCTTCGATCCGCCGACCAGGGGCGTTGCCGCGCATGTCGGTATCCGAAAGTCCTTCGAAGAACAGGAATCTACGCCTGTTGCAGCGCCCTGCCGACATGGCGGCTCGTTCACCTAGACGCACGTTGAACTCTTTGGCAAGGAAGGGCATCTGGCCCACCCAAACGCACCGTGCGGCGTGTCCACGCACGAGGCGCTACGATGTTCGTGACACATTGGAACGGGACCACCTTGATCAGGGAAGCAAACCAACGGGCAAGGGGAATGGCAGTGTTTTGCGCTGCGCTGGCGCTAGGTCTGCCACTCGCCCCGGCGTCCAGCGAGGAAACGCCAGCGGCCGATGGTGGAACGGTGGAAGCCGGCGGGCCCGTGGTCGTGCGAATCCGCCAGGGGGCCATTCAAGGCAACGAGCACAATGGGGTTGCGCGCTTCCTTGGCATCCCCTACGCCGCGCCGCCCGTTGGCGCGGCCCGCTGGCTGCCGCCGGCGCCCGCTTCGGCGCATAGCGGCACGCTTGAGGCAACGGGGTACGGGCCGGTATGTCCCCAGCCGGGCGCGGGAAACGCCGCCGAGGCCTGTCTCACCATCAACGTGTGGACGCCGGCGGTTGACGATGCCAAGCGACCAGTGATGGTTTGGTTGCACGGTGGTGGGTTCCGAGCCGGATCGGGCGCCATCCCCGGAGAGCTTTTCGCCCAAGAGGGCATCGTGATCGCCTCGCTCAATTACCGGCTCGGCCCGCTCGGTTTCCTCGCCCACCCGGCGCTCGACCGCCCCGAAGCCAACTTCGCCCTCATGGACATGGCGCTGGCGCTGACTTGGGTGCGAGACAACATCGCCGCCTTCGGCGGCAACCCCGATCAGGTGACCATCTTCGGCATCTCTGCCGGCGGCATGGCCGTGAGCCTGCTTCTCGCGAGCGACGCCGCCGCCGGCCTCTTCCACGGCGCCATCTCGCAAAGCGGCTACGGCGCGTGGGCGTTGCCGAGGACATCGAGCGCTCCTACGCCAGCGCCGCTCGGGATGGCACTCGATGCCGCACCCAACGCGGAGACCATGGGCAAGGAACTCACCGCCCGCGTCTCGGCGAATGCCACCACAGCCGAAGACCTCCGCGCTCTCGACGCCGACGCCTTGGTGGCCGCGCTGCAAGGCTTCCAGCTCCCCATCGTCGATGGCGTCACGCTCGTTGAAGAGCCGGCCATCGTGGCCCTACGCGGCGAAGCCAACCAAGTGCCCACAGTCGCCGGCGGCAACAGCTTCGAAGGCAGCGTGATGCCCGCCTCCGGCGTCACCCCCGCGCAATACCAAGCCTGGTGGGGCGACGACTTCCCCGCCGCGAAGGCCGCCTACGCCACCGACTTCGCCGTCAGCTACGACCGCGGCACCCAGCGCATGTTCGGTGACAACCGCTACCTCTTGGCAGCTCAGGCACTCGCCGAAGGCATGACCAAGGCTGGCTCCCCAGCGTGGCTCTACTACATAGACTTCCCCGCCACCCCACCCGTGGAAGACTCCCCCGGCGCCCCCCACGGCTTTGACGGCGCCCTGCTGTTCCGCAGCCAAGACTCGGACAACGAACACCTGCGCAACCTCGGTTCCCGACTGATGACCCACTGGCTCGCCTTCGCCCGAACGGGCAAGCCGGTACAGGACGGCTCGTCAGCGTGGCCCGCATGGCAGCAGGACGCCCCGACTTGGCTGGCCTTCGGCGCATCCGGTGAAGAGGCGTCGCCCAGCCCTTTGGGGCCCCGACTGCCGGTCCTACTCGAGCGCTACTACAGTCGCATTGCGCCGGCACTACCCTGACTTGGCGGCGTAGGAGTGGTTGGCATGATCGAAGAACTGACCGTGAGGACCTTCAAGTCGCTGGACGACGTTACGGTGCCTTTGGGCCAGGTGAACGTCTTCATCGGCGCGAACGGCGCGGGAAAGACCAACCTGCTCGAGGCATTGGGCATTCTATCCGCCGCAGCCGGCGGCAAAGTTGACGAGCAGCACCTGCTTGCGCGAGGCGTCGAACCGGTGTCCCGGCGCTCTACAAGTCCGCCTTTCGGGCGCGACCCGGCAAGCGGATTCCTCCGCGTCTGTTTTTCGAGGCAACAGGAACGGACGGATCTCGCTATGCGGTGTCGCTCCACAATCCGCTCAAGCAACCTGCAAAGGCCTGGCGGTTCAAGACAGAGTTGTGGGAAGGATCGGGGGAGAGGATCGTCAGCCGCGGGCCTCGCAACCCAAAAGCGAACGATGAACTAGGGTTGGCGGCACTGAAGGCCGTTGAAGTGGAACCATCCCCGTATCGGCACTTTCTTGAACGCCTCCAAGACTACGCACTTTACACGCCAGCAACTTCCGTGCTTCGCGGCATCGTGTTGGAGAGTCAGCCTCGGACGCCCATCGGGTTAGCAGGCGGGGGCCTCGACCAAGCGATTCGGAGCATCCTCAGGCTTCCTAGGGCGTGTTCACACTAGCGTTCTGGTCGCCGAAAAACCACCTTGATCAACCGGCGACAGCTACCAAGGTCCTGGCGACAACCGTTCCGAAAACGAGGCCGCCTTTGGAGGGAAGGCATCCTGCCTTCCCTGCGTGCCGTCAGGCACGCCTGTCGGCGTGCGGGAAGGCAGGATGCCTTCCCTCCAAGGGCCACGCTGTCCGATGGACTGTGTGAGCGCATGGTGTGAACACGCCCTGGCACACGCGCGCCCTTCCGGCGCGTTCGCGCGCACCGGGAAGCGCGGGGCTGGAACGGCGTGCGGTCTGTGGGGCGCTTGCGGCACGGGCAGGATCGGGCGGCGTTGGTGGGGCTATTGTGGAGAGGCGGTGACGAGGCGCGCCTTGCCGGCGCGAGCGAAGGCGAGACGTCCTCGCTCCCTGGAAGTCAGGAACCGCGGGCGAGCTGGCGCTTCAGTTCGGCGAGCTCGGCTTCGGCGGCTTGGCGGGCGCGTCGTTCCTCCAAGTGGGCGCGGCGTTCCTCCAAGTGGGCGCGCCGTTCCTCCAAGTGGGCGCGTCGTTCCTCGGCGATGGTGCGTTGCTGATCGGAGATGGTGTCGTCCTTCGCTGCCGAAGCGCGGGCGTGTTCCAGGTGATTGAGGAGGAACTCGCCGGTGGCGGGGTCGAACAGGCGCAGGCGGCTGCCGTCTGCACAGACGCGCAGGCCGAGCACTTCGGACACGCCCCGGAGGCCGCCTTCAGGCGTGGTCGCGAGCGGCAGGAGTTCGTACGCGCCTCCCGCGTTCAGGCGGCGGCCCTGCAGGACGGGGCGCAGGTACTCCCCGGTGGGGTCGAACTGCCAGTACTCGGCGATGCCCATGCGCTCGTAGACGGCGCGCTTCACGCCCTCGTCGCGACGGTACGTGCTCTTCGAGGCCACCTCCAGCACGAAGTCCGGGAACCTGCCCTCCTCCCACGCGAGCCAAACCCGGCGCGGCCGGTTCGGCGCCCCGAACGACACCAGCACGTCCGGCTGGATCGCCCTCTCCTTGCCGGCATCGACGTAGTAGATCGTCAGGCCCGAGTCGACGACCACGTCGTCGCGGTCGGCGTAGCGGGTCTTCAGCAGGCTCGCGCTGTCCTCCAGGGCGTTCCAGTGGAGGGTGGTCATCGGCGGAACGCCCAGGTCCGGGTACCTGTCCTCGTCGTCCCCCGCCGGCGCGTCGGCAGGCGCCTTCGGCGGCTGTTGGAGCTTGGGCGCGGACCGGGGTGGCCACTGAGGCTTGCGGGCGGGCTGGGGTTGGGCGGGAGGCATGGCGTTCTCCTTCTGGCGCGACGCCGGCCGGACGACGGGACGTTAGCACACGCGTGCCCTTCGGGCGCGTTCGCGCATCCTTCGGGCGCTTCGCGCACCGGGAAGCGCGGGGCTGGAACGGCGTGCGGTTTGTGGGGCGCTTGCGGCACGGGCAGGATCGGGCGGCGTTGGTGGGACTACCGTGGCACGGAAAGCAAGGGCGGTCTGTAGGACGGAACCGCCAAGGCTTGTAGGAAATCGATGCTTTGTGAGGGGGCGAGTAAAGACGGTGAGGAGCGCGCCCTTGCAGGGCGCGTGCGAGGGCGAGACGCCCTCGCCCCAAGGCCCTGGTGCCCAAACGGGAAGGTGCCTGGCGGCGCTAGCGCGCCCTTGCGGGCGCGTTGGCAGTTCGCTGCGCGAACTGCTGGCCTTCGTGCTCGCATTCGCTCGCAGCTACGGCTAGTGTCGCGTCCCAGAAACACGTCACCCTTCGCGCTGGACGTTGGCTGGTGCAACAATGCCGGAGAAAGCGAGGAGGTGCCGTCCGCGACTCGCCCCCGAGAGGTCGTTGAGTGCCTGCATTTGGCATCCCGAAGTACCACGAACTTGCGGGACGGCACACTAGGAGCCTGCGCCGTAGGATAAAGCCGCAAAACAAGCGAGTGGATGCGTTGGCCTCTAGCATCGCCGTCTGCTGGATGGAGGGCGTCCCGCCCTCCATCGCGCCCGTGAGGGCGCGCATCCTTGTGGTGCAGCGAGTGTTCTGCGCGCCTTGCGGCGCGATGGAGGGCGGGACGCCCTCCATCCTAGGGCTCGCTAATGCCCGCTAGGGCGTGTTCACACTAGCGTTCTGGTCGCCGAAAAACCACCCGGATCAACCGGCAACAGCTACCAAGGTCCTGGCGACAACCGTTCGAAAACGAGGCCGCCTTTGGAGGGAAGGCATCCTGCCTTCCCTGCGTGCCGTCAGGCACGCCTGTCGGCGTGCGGGAAAGACAGGATGCCTTCCCTCCAAGGGCCACGCTGTCCGATGGACTGTATGAGCGCATAGTGTGAACACGCCCTAGGGACCACCCCGGCCGGAATATCTGCCGCACAGCCATAGGCTTGATTGACTGGGCCAAGACCTTTGGATTTGGACATGCGAAACGCATGCCGCTGTCCCCCTCCGCGGCCGCGTCCCGAACGGTCGTAAGGTTCGTTGACAGATACATGCGGCCCGGAAACAACGTACTATCTGGCTATGAAGCATCGGAAGGGGCACTCTATCTCCTGTTCCTCGCGGTTCTAGTCGGGCACCCATCCAGTCCGCCCATCTGCGCCATCGACAACGCCGACCACGGTCTCAACCCTCGTATGCTACGGCTTCTAATGCACCACCTGTGCGATTGGACGCTCCAGACCGACCGCCAGATCCTTTTGACAACCCACAACCCATTGGCTCTCGACGGCCTGCATCTGCAAGACGATCGCGTTCGCCTGTTCACCGTGTCCCGCTCGAACACCGGCCGCACCGTCGTCCGCCGCATCGTTGTCGATGACGAGATGCTAATGAAGGCCAAAGGAGGTTGGACCTTATCGCGGCTCTGGGTTATGGGACACCTAGGTGGCACGGGCAATGTCTGAGCCACTGCGGATCGCTGTTGCGGTCGAAGGGCCTACGGACAGGATCGCGCTACAAGCCATTTTGGCAGCTCTCATGCCCAATCGGGATTTCGTGCTGCAGGTGGTGCAACCTGAGGGGTCCCGAATGGCCGAAATGCCGCAGGCGAGTCCACCGACCGTGGCCATCCTCCGTTATCCGCCACAAACCGCGTTGCCGACGCCATAGCCCAAAAGGCTGGCTCCTACTCGAACGACTGCGCCGCCAGGCAATAGGGCGGCACCGGCACCGACGAGCACCGGGCAGGCGTGATCGTCCAAGAAATCGTCGATTGCACAGACATTCGTGGGCGTGCAGCTCCAAGTCTTGTTCCAATGGTTCGGTAGAGCCCCGCCGCATTCGCAACTGGGCGGCGCTGGCCATTCGTCCGCCGTGTCCTCTGGCCCGTAACCCGGATCGTCTCCGTCATCGTCGTTGTCGTCATCGTCATCGCCGGTTCCGCCCCCGCCGCCACAGTTTCCGAAGCTCGACCCTTCGATGTGGCTGCCAGCGCAGGTCTCACCAGCGAGAGCAAGACCACCTACGGTCGGGATTGGGACAATACCGCCGAGGGGTACGACGGGCAAGGTCAAGAACGCCAGCGCAAGGCTGATGCTGGCTGTGCGCAACGACACCGTAATCCTGGTCATCATCCCTGCCCTCCCGGATAGCGTCCGAAATCAGGGATTTGTGGAGCCTAGTATCAAGTTGATATTCTTATTCTTTTTCGGCAACATTCCATTGCACCAGCCGGCTGCTGCCGTCGTTGGCGGTGCTGGTATGGATTGCGCGGCGGGTGGCGGTCAGGGCTCCCAGCGGTAGCGGCTGAGGCTCAACGCGCTTTGCTTGAAGCGAACGCCTTCATCACGGAGACGGCGGCGTTGCTCTTCGCCGGCCGCGCCAGGCAGGGAGCTGCGGCCCGATGCGTTGACGACCCGGTGCCAAGGCAGCCGGCTTCCGTTCGGCAAAGCGCTTAGCACGCGGCCGACGTGACGGGCTCGGCGCGGTTCGCCGGCAAGCTCGGCGATCTGGCCGTAGGTGGCAACGCACCCGGGCGGAATCGACGACACGACCTGCCAAACGCGCTCATCGAAGGTGGGTTCGGCGGTTTCCACGCAATGCCCCTCGTCACCTCGCCGCTGCCGACGGTTGCGAACACGATCCCGTAGGGGCGCCCCTTGTGGTCGCCCGTGCCGGCCGAACCGAAGCCGTTCGCTTGCCAACGCTGGCGAGGACAAGCCTCGTCCTACGGACCGTCGCAAGGCCCTTGCATCATCCAGGGGTTGAATAATCGAAACTCGCCCCTATGATACGCGCGGCTTTGGCACTCTCGCCGCGAGAGTGCCAGCGTCAGCCTTTTGCAAGGCTTTGGGAATTGGTTGTCAACCATGGGAGAGAGCTAGGTCATGAACATTCGGCCACTACACGATCGCGTTGTCGTTCGCCGGCTGGAGGAGGACACCATGTCCGCCGGCGGCATCGTGTTGCCGGACAGTGCCTCCGAAAAGCCCTCGCAGGGGGAAATCCTCGCGGTGGGCCCAGGCAAGCTGCTCGACACCGGCGAGCGCACCACGCCGGACGTCAGCGTCGGCGACAAGATCATCTTCGGCCAGTATGCCGGGAACACGGTGAAGATCGACGGAGAGGAGCTTCTGGTCCTGTCCGAAACCGAGATCTTCGGCGTCCTCGAAAGCTAGTCGGCGATTCACGAAGGAGAAACCCACATGAGTGCAAAAGACGTACAGTTCGGCGACGACGCCCGTTCCAAGCTGCTGTCCGGCGTCAACATTCTCGCCGATGCCGTCAAGGTCACGCTGGGCCCGAAAGGGCGCAACGTCGTGCTTGACAAGTCCTTCGGCGCACCCACGGTCACCAAGGACGGCGTGTCCGTGGCCAAGGAAGTCGAACTCAAGGACAAGTTCGAGAACATGGGCGCACAGATGGTGAAGGAAGTCGCGAGCCAGACCTCCGACGAGGCCGGCGACGGCACAACCACCGCCACCGTTTTGGCGCAGTCCATCCTCGCCGAGGGGCTCAAGTCGGTGGCTGCCGGCATGAACCCCATGGACCTCAAGCGCGGCATCGACAAGGCCGTCACCGCCGCCGTTGCCGAGCTGCAAGGCATGGCAACGCCGTGCGAAGACTCCACCTCCATCGCCCAGGTGGGCACGGTGTCCGCCAACAGCGACTCCGAGATCGGCGACATCATCGCCGACGCCATGGACAAGGTGGGCAAGGAAGGGGTCATCACCGTCGAGCAGGGTTCTGGCCTCGAGAACGAGCTCGAAGTCGTGGAAGGCATGCAGTTCGACCGCGGCTACCTCTCCCCCTACTTCATCAACAACCAAGACTCCATGTCCGCAGACCTCGAAGAGCCCTACGTGCTCCTCTGCGACAAGAAGATCTCCAACATCCGCGACATGCTGCCGGTGCTCGAGAACGTGGCCAAGGCCGGACGGCCGCTGATGGTCATCGCCGAGGACATCGAAGGCGAAGCGCTCGCAACGCTGGTGGTCAACAACATGCGCGGCATCGTCAAGATCGCCGCCGCCAAGGCCCCTGGCTTCGGCGACCGCCGCAAGGCCATGTTGCAGGACATCGCCATCCTCACCGGCGGCACCGTGATCTCCGAGGAAGTGGGGCTGACGCTCGAAGGCGCCTCCCTCGACGACCTCGGCACGGCCAAGAAGGTGTCGAGCACCAAGGAGAACACCACCATCGTCGACGGCAACGGCGAGAAGATCGACATCGAAGGCCGCATCAAGCAGATTCGCGCCGAGATCGAGGAAACCACCTCGGACTACGACCGCGAGAAGCTGCAAGAGCGCCTCGCCAAGCTCGCCGGTGGCGTTGCCGTCATCAAGGTTGGCGCGGCCACCGAGGTGGAAATGAAGGAGAAGCAGGCCCGCACCGAAGACGCGCTGCACTCCACCCGCGCTGCGGTGGAGGAAGGCATCGTCGCTGGCGGCGGCGTGGCTCTCGTTCGCGCCTTGCAGAAGATCGAAGGCATCACCGGCGACAACGAAGACCAGAACGTCGGCATCGCCATTGCCCTGCGCGCCATGTCTTCGCCGCTGCGCCAGATCGCCGACAACGCCGGCGACGAGGCCGCAGTGGTGCTCGACAAGGTCCGGGGCCTCAACGGCAACCAAGGCTACAACGGTGCCACCAGCGAATACGGTGACATGATCGAGATGGGCATCCCCGACCCCGCCAAGGTAACGCGCACGGCGTTGCAGGCAGCGGCATCGGTGGCTGGCCTGATGATCACCACCGAAGCGATGGTCGCCGAAATGCCGGAAGACTCGCCTCCTCCGATGCCTCCGGGCGGCGGCATGGGCGGCATGGACGGCATGATGTAGCGGACTTGCGGGCGCCCCACGGCCCGCAATCGGCTTCAAGCCAAGGCTCGCGGCATCCATCGGGCGCCCGTGCAGCCAAAAGCCCCGTCGAAAGGCGGGGCTTTTCTTTTTCCGGTGCAGACAGCGCCGGCCCCTCGACGTTGGCGAGCCGCGCGATGCCTGCGGCTGCCTATAATCTTCGCGCCACTAACGCAGGGCACGCCAAGGCCAGTTGCATGAGCGGTGAGGACCACGCCATCGAGTTGTTGCTGCGCTCGCCGCGGTTCGACATCGAGCAAATCATGGAGCTCTTCGACATAGGCGACCGGGAGTTTCGCGAACTCGCACGCACCAACCGAAAAATCGCCCGGCTGCTCGAACAGAGGCGTCTCGGCACTCTTGAGCCGCTGGCCGTGCAGCCGCACCAATGTAGCGTCTGTGGCGAGTGGTTCCTGCCCTACGGTGCGGACAAGCAGTGTTCCGACCCCTGCAAGCGCACTGCGCAAGCGGATCGCCTCGTTCGGGCCCAGGAACGCAAGCGCACGATTCATGCATCGGCGCAGCGGCTGACGTAGGTGGTGCGGGTGCGCGAGAGGGGAATGGCCCGCCTCGGGACGCTGGCGCTTGCTTCGGTGGTTGCGGTTGCCGTCCTAGCCGGCGGCGGCTATTGGTTTCTGGTTCGCACGGCCACCGGGCAGGACTTCCTTCTCGATCGCATGGCCGGGGCCGTGGTGTCCGGTGGCCTCCCCGCCGAGTTCGACGGCTTGCGGGTGTTCATGTGCGGCACGTCCGGGCCACTTGCGGCACCCGGGCGGGCGCAGACTTGCGTCGCCATCACCGCTGGCGAGTCACTCTATCTCTTCGACGCTGGCGAGGGATCGGCGGATGTCGCGCAACTGCACGGCTTGCCCACCGAGACGCTGCGGGCGGTTTTCGTGACCCACATGCATTCGGACCACATCGCCGGCATCAACAACTTCAACCTCGCCTCTTGGGTGCAAGGACGCAAAGCGCCACTCAAGGTGCTGGGGCCCGCCGGCATCGAGCGCGTGGTGGCCGGCTTCAACGAGGCGTACGCAATTGACCGCGGCTACCGCGTCGCCCACCACGGCGAGGAGTTGCTGCCACCAGCACTCGGCGTGATGCATGCGGAAGCCATAGCGCCCGGTGTGGTTCTCGAAGACGACGGCCTCAGCGTGACCGCCTTCGCCGTGGACCACGGGCCCGTCAAGCCGGCCTATGGCTTTCGCATCGACTACCGTGGCCGCTCGGTGGTCGTCGGCGGCGACACCATCGCGACGGCGAGCCTGGCAGCGGCCGCCAAGGACGCAGACCTATTGCTGCACGACGCCCTGTCGCTGCCGATCATCGCCGGCATGGAAGCTGCGGCGCGGGACTCCGGCCGCACCCGCGCCGCCACCATCCTGCACGACATCCAGGACTACCACGCCCATGCCGCCCACCTCGCGCCGCTGGCGCAGGAAGCGAATGTGCGCATGCTCGCCCTCTATCACTTCGTGCCCGCACCCCGAAACCACCTGCTCGAACAGATGTTCCGCCGCGACCTGCCGAACGACGCAGTGCTCACCACCGAGGGCATGGTGTTCGAGCTGCCGGCGGGGCGAACGGACATTCACGTTCGCTAGCAGTCTGTCGGACCTGGCGGTGGCCCACCGGTCTGCCGGACAGGGCGACGCATGCGTCGCCCTTCTCGGTTGGCCATCCTCAGGCGCTAGCAGCCTGTCGGACTTTCCGATCGAGCGCTCGTAACTAGCTGATATATGGTCATATTCAGGTTGGCTTCTTGCTTATGAAGAATAGTTATTTGAAGGATTGTCAATAAGTTACGTTAAGTGCCGCGCCAAAGTCCGACAGACTGCTAGCACCGCCAAACCCCTCGCAAGCACCGGCAGGCGCACGGGCCGGATGCCGACACAGGAAGGGCGCCTATCGGCGCCAGGGAAGGCAGAATGCCTTCCCTCCAAGGGCCGCGCCGTTCGATGGATTGCGCGAGCGCATAGTGTGAAAACGCCCTAGAAAAGCGCTTCGCAGCCCGTGCCGGCCAAAATCTTCTCGGCTGCCGCCCGGTCGTCGCCGGTGAGGCGGGCGTATTCCTGGCGCACCCATTGCAGGCATTTGGCTTGGTACGGGAACGGTGGCTGCACCCAGCGCTGGCCGTCGATTTCGGCTTCCACCTGTTCCGCGCCGGTGTCGATGGCGCGGGCGTTGGCCAAGAGTGCGGGAACGTAGGTGCGTCCCGCTTCGGCGAGCAAGGCCGTCAGGGAGGTGGGGACGCTAGCGCGGTCGATCCAGTCGTCGTCTTGCGGTTCCAAGCCAGAGAGATCGTCCACCGATTGCACCCAGGCGAGCACTCGCGGCGCTTCGGCTTCCGTAAGCCGTGCTGGCGTGGGATCGAAGGCGGCGAGTTGGGTGAGCTGGCCGTAAAGGCCAAAGTCGGCGCTCGAAGGTCGGGTGCCGAAGAGGAAAGGACCGCCGACGATGCAGTTGTCGAGCACCGTGAGGAAGCGCCGGTAGCTGGCCTCGATCACCGGCGCGGTCGTGTCGTTGCTGCCCACCACGTAGAGCCGGCCGATTTGCCGTTCGCGGACGAACTCCGACATCGGTGCGATGGCCTCGTCCGAGCCGGCAAGGTTGCGCCAGCGGGGCAGGATTTCGCCGGCGAGACGGATGTCGTCGTCGTAGTACCAGCGGTAGTGGAACATGGGCTTGGTGAGCCACTCGTCGGCATAGTCCTCGATGAGGTAGTTGATGAAGGCAAGCGCGGGGTCCGTGGGAATCACCGAGCGGCCGAGCGCCTCCTCCTCAAGCCGCCGGATGATGGGCGTGGAATCCACCACCGCCTCGATGCCGCCCTCTTCGGCCTCGTTCTCGAAGTAGAACGTGGGCAAGAGCTCCACCTTGGGTCTCGGCAGCGTCTCGTCCGCCGGCCCTAAGCCGCCAACAAGGAATCGATAGGGGATGCGCCGGTAGCGCAGCACCGCCAGCATCTTGCGCGTATAGGGTGAGCCTGGGGCGCCCCGGAGGGCGATGCGGTCGTGAATCGGCATGCGATGGGAGCTCAAGTTCGAAGGGGAAGTTCCATTCTGCCATCCATTACCGCGGCAGAGCGCTAAAGCCGGGGACGCACGGGTCGCCCGTGCCTGATCCCTCACTCGGAGACGGTACCGTTAGGAGCGTTGTTTGAGACTGGCGCTTTGTTGGCGTTGTCTGGGACTTTAGGTTGCGGTGGCTTTCGCCGGCTCCGCTGCGTGCGCGCCTTCGGCACGCTTTGAGGGCGAGACGCCCTCCCTCCAGATGCCCGCGCCAAGTCCGACTTGCCTGCTAGCGGCGGGGGCAAGACGGACTTGGCGACGCCGATGACGGCCAGCAGCGCGAGCAGCAGGAGGAGGCGCAGGTCGCTGAGATAGATGCTCGGTGCGACGGGCACTGCGATGGTCTTGGCGAGCGCCTCGATCTTGTAGTCGTGCTTGTCCGAGAACACCGGGTTCATGGCGATTTCCAGGAGGTCGCGCCGGCTTCGGTAGCGGACGATGCCGACGGAGCCCCACGTCTCGGCACCTTCAATGCCCGCTAGATCCATGGCTTGGTGGACCACATCGCCGGCGAAGATCGGGTGGCAGGCACGCGAGAGAAGGGCTGGAAACATGTGCTCCATGTAGCGGTTCATGTTTGCACTGGCTTGCGGGTCGTCTGCGAGTTCAAGCAGGTTGACCATGAGGAACTGACCGCCATCGTCTTCAGCCATGAAGCGGCTGATGCTAGAGAGCTGCTCCGCGTCCCATCCCATCTGCGCCGCCGTCTCCAAGAACGCCTCCCGCTCCGCCTGCGAGACCGCCCCGGACGTGTTCGTGTACCAAAGGCAGAACAGCAGCCACAGGAGCCCCGGAGCGACCCAGAGCCAAAGGCGCGGCGAGCGAAGCGCGGCAGTTTCCACGGGCCGGTCCTCCAAGAGCCGACATGCGGCAACGCGGGGCAGTGTACGATGCCACCACACGCCCGATGGGCGAACGTAAGGAGGGGAACAAAGGGAATGGCCGACTACAACACCATCGCTCTCGAGCGGCTCGGCACGGACGAGCGACTCGCACGCATCACGCTCAACCGCCCGGAGAAGATGAACGCGCTCACGGGCGAGCTATTCAGCGAGCTCAGCGAATGCCTGCACGATCTGGAGGCGGATCAGGCTTGTCGCGTCATCATCCTTCGCGGCGCGGGACGCTGCTTCAGCGCTGGCTATGACCTCACGCCCGGCCGCGAGCGGCACCCTGGCGAGCGGGTGTATCAGGGCAGGGACGCCCAGGGGCGGGCGCTGCTGATGAACGTGCGCACCTCCATGCAGCAGATCACCGACGTGCAGATGTATCTGTGGAACATGGCCAAGATCACCATCGCCCAGCTTCATGGCTATGCCCTCGCCGGCGGCTGTGAACTGGCCATGATGACGGACCTCGTGGTGGCCGCCGACGACACCCAGATCGGCCACCCTGGGCTCAGGGGCCTCGGCACCGCCCGCAACGGCTGCATCTGGCCGCTGGTGCTCTCCATGCGCAAGGCGAAGGAGTACTACTACACCGGCGACAGCATGACCGGCGCCGAAGCGGCCGACATCGAGATGATCAACTACGCCTGGCCGAAGGAAGACCTGGACGCGAACACTATCGAGTTCGCCGAGCGGATCGCCAACGGTTCGTCGGACCACCTCGGCATGCTGAAGACCACCATGAACCGGTTCTACGAGAACATGGGCATCTACTCGTCCGTGCGCAGCGCCACCGAACAGGACGCCATGGCGCAGATGACCGAGTGGGCATACGAGTTCGGCGAGTCCATCCGCGAAGGGGGCCTCAAGCATGCGTTCCAGACCCGCGACGCGCCCTATCAAGGCACGGAAGGCTTCCGCGGCAAGGACTGACGCTGGACGGCTGGAGTCGGAGGGAAGGCATCCTGCCTTCCCAACGCGCCGTATGGCGCGTTCTGTGTGGGGAGGGCGAGCACCTCCGAAGAGACGGACGCTAGCGGCAATTGGCTTGCTTGTTGCGATGTTGTTCGCGACTTCGTGCCAAGTGAATCCGTTTGCCGAGCCGCTTTCGCCCGTCTCCGACATCGCCACGCGGTTCGAAGAGATGAAGCACTCGCCGCCGAAGCTGCGTGCATTCCTGCGCGCGATGCCGAAGGGCGCTGACCTGCACAGCCATCTCGGCGGCGCCATCTATGCCGAGAGCTACCTGCGCTGGGCGGAGGAAGACGACCTTTGCGTGGATGTATCGCGCCTGGTGTTGGTGACCTGCGACACCGAAGCGCTGCTGCTTTGCGGTGAAGGCCAGCCGCCACCGCCGCTCTGCCATCGTGCCGAGGACTTGGCGCGTGTGGCCCACGCCACCAAGGATCGCACCTTCCGCGGCCGTCTGATCGATGCCCTTTCCACGCGCAACTACCACCTTTACGAACGCAGCGGCCACGATCAGTTCTTCACCACTTTCGGCGCGCTCGGCCCCGCTGGCCGAGGCCACGAAGCGGAGGTGCTTGCGGAGGCAATCCGCAGGGCGGCCGGGCAGAATATCCTCTATTTGGAGCTCATGTCCTCGCCGGGGATGGGCGGCGCGGCTGCGCTCGCCGCCGACATGGAATGGAATGACGACCTCGACGCGATGCGGGCAGCGCTGCCGGACGCAGAGCTCGACCAAATCGTCGCCGGTGTATCCACCTACCTTGCCGGACTAGAAGCCGAAACGCGCCGCATCATGGGCTGCGACGGAGATCCATCCGCCCTCGGCTGCGACGTGACCGTGCGCTTCCTTGCCCAAGCCATCCGCACCCGCCCGGCCCCGCAAGTGTTCGCGCAGATGGTGTATGGCTTCCGGCTCGCCGCCGCCGACCCACGCGTCGTGGGCGTGAACCTGGTGGCGCCGGAAGACGATCCGGTTTCACTCGCCGACTACAGCCGCCACATGCGCGCCGTGGCCTTCGCCTCCGGTGAGGCACCCGATGCCGGAATCGCGCTCCACGCCGGCGAACTCGCGCTGGGCCTGGTGCCACCGGAAGAACTCACCTTCCACATTCGCGAGGCGGTGGAGATTGCCGGCGCAAACCGCATCGGCCACGGCACCGACGTGATGCACGAGGACGATCCCTACCAGCTGCTCGCCCGCATGCGCGAGGGCAACGTGGCGGTAGAGATCATCCTCACTTCGAGCGACGTGATCTTGGGCATCACCGGCGACGACCACCCTCTGCCCATCTACCTGGAACACGGCGTTCCGGTGGTGATCGCCACCGACGACGAGGGCGTATCCCGCACCGACCTCACGCACGAGTTCCAACGCGCCGTGACGACCTACGACCTCGACTACGCCACGGTGAAGGCGCTCTCCCGCGCCAGCCTCGAACACTCCTTCCTGCCGACGGCAGAGAAGCAAGCCTTGCTAGACGAACTCAGCCGCCGCTTTGCGCAATTCGAAGCCAAGGAGACGGCGCGCGGCTCCAAGTAACACGACGAATTTCGTCGCATTGCCTTGACGCCCGGCATGAGTGCCGCGAGTGGATCCAAGGCGGCCCTCCGCCCATGGCCGTTTGTGTGTCGGGTAATCCTCCTACGAAGGGGGGACGGGCCTAGAGGAAAGCGTGCGAGATTGCGCACGGCGTGTAGGACGAAAAAAGTGTGTGTCGGGATGAATCCGCGTCGAATCCCGAGGCGAAGCCGCGTACGCCGGCCACGCGGAGCCGACACCGCCCCGAGCACCGTCTAGACCGCTAGCGTGCAATCACCCTGTTGGGGTCGCTGGACTGCTTGGCTGCCCATCGCGCGATAGTCTATCATCGTTGGCAACGTTGGAGCCAAACACAGCAAGTCGAGTCGCGTCGTGGCAGAGAAGGATGGCATGCAGGTGAAGTTCGACGGGCCTCGTACGCGCGAGGGCACCGTTGCTGTCGACATCCTGACGTCGTCCCTAGAAGCCTTGCAGAAGCTGATCCACTTCCTCGCACTTCGGCATGAGACGCATCTGCCGGAGCGAAGCCCCGTGTCCGAGGAGATGCGCCGGCGGTACTCGCTCATCTGCCGCCTACCGAAACCGGGGAGCTACACCATCCCGCTGGCTATCGGGGAAAGGGATTACGAGACCGGACTCGCCGCGGACGTCCATGCCGACCTTCGGCGAGTCTTCCGTGCCGTACAGCAACACGACGAACGGGACCTCGAGTCGCTCTTCCCAACGCCGCGAACTCGTGCGGCCGTCGCCCGCACCCTGAAGAACATGCTCCCGAAGCCAAGCTCCGGGACTCGACTCTCCATTCAATCCCGTTCTGGCAGCGACATATTCGTCCCGGGCGAACCGACCAGCCGCTTTCTAAGCTCGCTCTCGGTGACTCGCACGGCGAACGAAATCGAGCGAAGCCTAGTCGGACACCTCAAGGAGATCGACTTCGACAAGCACCGCATCAAGTTGCAGCACCCGCCAACAGGACGACAGTTGACCTGCACGTATCCCCTTCAGCTCGAAGGGGAACTGGTCGACTGGGGCAGGAATCTCATCCAAGTCGTCGGCGAAGTCACCGTCGGGGCGGACGACGTACCGAAACGCATCCGCAGCGTCGACACGATCTACCGAGTAGATCTCTCGCCAATCGAACTTGCCGAGTTTTCGACGGGAGGTCGGCGAGTGCGCGCACGGCGCTCAGTGACCTTCAACCCGGAGCTGGACGACGCCTACCAGGGTTACGTGCTGCACGACGCACCGTTCGGCATCCACCTCATTTCGCTCACACGCGAAGAACTTGAAACCAACCTTCACGAAGAAATGGACATCCTTTGGCGGCACTACGCGACCTGCGACGACATGACGCTGACATCGACCGCCCAGGAACTAAAACGACAACTGAACGGTGCATTCCATACTACATGACGACCCGGGACAAGAGGAAAGTTGAATCCGCACTAACGCGAAAGGGTTTCCGAAAGGACGACACGCATCACCATCGCTTCATCCACTACACAGCGGACGGCAAAGCGACGGGGATTCGCACGCACACAAGTCACGGCAACAGACCTAAGGCTCTTGACAACCGACTCATCAAGAACATGGCCGAACAATGTAGCTTGTCGAAGTCGGACTTCCTGAGATTGGTTGACTGCGATATGACGGGGGATGAGTACCAGCAATTGGTCGCGGCCCGATCGGCCACGGGGCGTTGATTCCACATCATTGCCACCTATGCGGAGTTACTGAATATCGTATCCTGTCTTCGCCATCTTGGGCGCAAGATGTTCCCGCTAAAGCGCTCATTTCGACTATTGGGTCCTACCATGTTGTCAATCTGTGAACAGTCGACCGCGTTGGACTCCTCGCTACATCGCCGTGTTAAAACAGGTGCACGCGTCTGGGTTCCGCGGGCCCGCCAGCAAGGTCCCGCCGCTACGCCCTCGGACTCACTGGATCACGGCCAGGGAGTAGTCGTGGTACTGATACCGTATGTCCCGCACCCGCGACTGTGGAAGGCCGACCGGTACCGGATGGTCGTCACCGGGTTCGAAAAAGGCGAACACTTCCACGCGCTCGGCCCGCATTAGCTTGCCCACGTCAGCCTCGCTGCGGTACACGAGCGCGATGACCTTCCCGTCAACCGTCTTGTGGACCTCCACCTCGCTGCCGGAACGGTTCTCGCCCCGGTGCACACGCGGATCCGCGCGCGACCCGCGCCTTCCAGCAGCTCTCAGCGTGGCCGCGTGTCGTCACTACCGCGACCTCGTCCGCCGGGCTTCGGAACCGCCCGGACCGTAGAGGATGCCGGGAACCTTGCCGGTCTCGCACGGTCACCGCGTCCCGTCGGATCGTGGCCTGGGTGCCGGCGCCGCGGCCGTCATTGGCGGCACTGCGCAGGATCCCCGGACCCGGCGGGGACGGCTTCCTCGATCTCCGCAGGCAAAGCGCGACCGCGGGCGCGGGACGGAATGTTTGTGTGTCGGGGAAGAGAGGCCCGCGCCCTCTCAGGGCGGCTGCGTGGGAGATGTCCTACCGTGTGTAGGACGGAATGTTTGTGTGTCGGGAAAGGATGCCCGGTGGCGCCGGCTTCGACATAGGCCTCATGCACATGGTCCGCGTTTTGACGTCGAAGAACACCAGGTTGGGTGGATCGCGCCTTCGTCTCCGAGGCGACCAGTGTGCGACATGTCTGCGGGAGCGTAGGACGAAATGGGTGTGTGGCGCGAGGAGAGGGTCTATGTGCGAGATCGCCCATTGTTGTGTGGGACGGAATGTTTATGTGTCGGGAAAAGAGGCCCGTGTCGGGAAAAGAGGCCCGGCGGAACACCTCGAAGGGCCGGGCGGCGACGGAATCACGGACTCCGGCAGCGGCCGAACGCCCGGCCGCCCCAGCCCCATGCGCGACACGCGCTGAACCGCGTCACGCTCCCCAACGCCGATGTGCGAGATCGCCCATTGTTGTGTGGGACGAAATGTTTGTGTGTCGGGAAAGACCGCCTACGGTGTGTAGGACGGAAAAAGTGTGTGGCGGGATGAATCTCGTTCCTCTTCCTCGTCGTTGCGAGATCGCCCATTGTTGTGTGGGACGGAATGTTTGTGTGTCGGGGAAAAGAGGCCCTTACCCCTCATTCTTCCAGACGCCCCTCTCGACCCCGATTTCATGACTTCGGGGTGGCCGACTCAGGCCATGACCGTTTGTGTGTCGGGAAAGACCTGCGGAGGTCGGTCCGCAGTGCCCGGCTTCCAAGGCTCCGTGGAAGGCCAGTACTTCCTCCACTGTGGAGTGGTTCCACAACACATCATCGTAGACCTCCACGGCCCTCCGCGAGGCTTCCCCAAGGTCACCACATTGGCTGTACTCTTCGCGCTTTAAGCAAGCAGAATACGCTTCAGCGGCGTCGTGCGAGGCCGCGTACAGAGCGCAGAGCTCGCCGCCGGCGGCCCGGGCGTCGTCATAGCGAGGGTTGGAGGCATCAAAATCGTCCTCCACCGTGCCGCCATCGTCCTCGCCATCCGCATCGTCCTCGCCATCCGCATCGTCCTCGCCATCCGCATCGTCCTCGCCATCCGCGCCCTCGCTGTCCGTCACGTCCTCGCTGTCCGTCACGTCCTCGCTGTCCGTGGTCGCGCAGACCCGCGCGGAGTGCTCCGACTCCACGTCCCCCGCAAGCGCCGTCATCGTGAAGCAGTATTCCGTGTCGGGGCTCAGGTCGACAAAGTGCCATTCTGTGAAACCACTGGAGGCAGAGAAGGGATCCCACTGGTGTGTCGTGCCGTCGGGACGGTGATAGTGGAACCGATAGTGCGTGGCGCCCGCGACCGTCGACCACTCCAAGACCACCTCCGTGTCCGTCACCCGGGACAGGCGCAGTTCCGGCGCGTCGAGCGCTGCGTCGTCCGTGCCGTCGTCCGCGCCCTCGCTGTCCGTTGCGTCCTCGCTGTCCGTGCCCGCGAGGCATTCCAAGTACGCCGTCCAAGCCGCGTCCTCGGCGACCTCGGTGGCGCCGAGGGCATCCCTTGCGTCATAGACGGCGGCGTTGGCCTCGGCACTGACGTTGTCGATGGACTCAGCGGCCGCCTCCGCGGCCGCGACCGCGGCTTTGGCCGTCGCCACGGCGCGGTGGGCGTCGGCCCATGTGCTGGTGGCCGCGACGCAGGCGCCGCGGGCGGCGGCGGCTTCGGTGGCGGCCTGGGCCGCCTCGGCGACGGCCTGGGCAGCCTCGGCGGCCTCGGCGGCGGCCCGGGCGTCTGCGATGGCCTTGTCGTGGGGGTTGCCGGTGCCCGTTGCATCGTCCGTGCCGCCACCCCTGTCGTCGGTGCCGCCGCCTCTGTTGTCCGTCACCGTGGTCCCGGGCGTTCCATGGTTCCCGCCAGGCCCCAGGCCACTGTGGTCCAGCGCATCGTTGGCGGTCTCCGCCTTGTCGTACAGGTCCAGGATTTTCCCGGCAGTCTTCGCGGGCGCGCGGAACCTCTTGAGCAGCGCGTGCTTCAGGCCCTGCTTAGCGATCGCCGCTGCGCCCTTTGTCGCCAACTCCCCGCCCGAGGCCGGAACCATGCGGGCGGCGGCGACATCAAATGCCAGATCGCGCGCGTCGGCGTGGCTGTCGCCGGCCTCTTTCGCGTCGCCGTAGGCGGCGAGGCCGTCCTCGACGGCGTCCGCAATGCCGGCGGAGTTTGCGATGTCCCAACCGGTCCACACCCAGGTGGCGGCCTTCAGGGCGAAGGGGATCACGAGGGGCACGACAGCACCGGCCGCGACAGGACCGTCGCCGCCGGCCGGCGGGCGGGGCCGGCCCGCGGCGGCGGCTTCCGCAAGGGCAGCGTCGCCGGCGAGCGCGCCGTTGCGGACGGCAACCGCCGCGAGGGAGGGCACCATGGTGGCCGCGTATGCGCCGCGGGCGTCCGCGTGGGCGCGGCGCAGAGCCGTGTCCCAGGCGTTGCGCGCGGCGATGGCGGCGGCCCAGCCGGCATCCTCGTCGCTGGCGAGGGCGGCGCGGTCCACCGTCAGTTGCGGGGACGGCCCGGCGGCGATGGCGCTCCAGGCGCGGGCGGCGGCGGCGAAGCAGTCCCTGGCAGCGGCGGCGGCGCGGCGGGCGGCGGCATCGAAGCCCGCGGCCTCCGGCGAGCGCGCCTTGCGCGACGGGCGCGCCCACGGCAGGCCCGTCGTGTCGAGGGCGTCCTCCGCCGCGTCCATGCCGGCGTAGGCGAGGGCAGCCTCGCCCGCGTCAAAGGCCGCAGCGGCCCATGCACGCACGTTCGCGACGCCGCCGCCACGCCCCTCGAAGGCATCTTCGAGAGACGCGCTGGCGGCGGCCGCCCGCAGTGCGGCGTGCTCGGCGAGGGCGTGCGCCACGGCGGCGTCGACGTAGCGGGAGCGGGCGCGGTCGGCGGCCGCAGGCGTGAGGGCGGTCGGGGGCGAGAGCGCCGCGGCTGCGGCGTCGAGGGTCTCGCGGGCGTCTTCCCAGGCGGCGAGGGCGCTTCCGAGGGCAGAGTCGTCGGTCGTGGCGCGGTCCACGACCGCGCCGTAGGCCGAAGCCCGGGCGTCGAGCGCGTCGGCGTGGGCTTGCTCGGCGGCGGCCAAGTCAGCGTTCGCACCAAGGACGTGCGATCCGGTCAGGGCCAGGGCGAACGCCAGCGCGGCCAAGGCGGCCTTCTTCACGGGGATCGATCCCATGCCGCCGAGAGCATGTTCTGCCTCGCCGCCTCGCGGGTCACGCGTTCGGTGCTGGAAGTGCATCTGGCCTCTCCTTCGAACTCGATGGTGCGTGTTTGCGGTCGTTGCGGGCTTGGTCCGGGCCAGCAATGGCGGGGCACAACGACGAATCTTCGACGTGGACGAAGACGGAACGACCGATCAGCCACCGGTCGCGCGGCTCGACGGCGTCGCTGTCAGCCCAACTCGGCCGGCGCGCCGGTTCCTTGCCCCATTCCTCGCTGCTCCAGGCCTCGGCCTTGACGACCGCGTCGACCCGCTTCCGCCCAAGCTCCTGTCGAAGGGCCGCGGCGACCGCTTTGGCGCGCCGGTTCGCGGCTTCTCGATTCAGCTCGTCGGACTTGCACTGCGACAGGCCCCGGAACGGCGCCTCGCTTGCGTAGCCGGCAACGCGGACCGCAAGCGGGCGGCTGCATCTGGCCAGCTCGGCAAGGTGGTCCGCCACGCCTCGGAGCCGGGTCCGGTGACCTTCCTCGAGGCGAACGCCACGCCCGTCCAGCCTCGCTTCGCCGTCTTCGAGCCCCGCGTTCTCGAACAGGAAGGGGCAGGCCGCCACCTTGCCGTTGATGTGCGCCAACTCCCGAATGGCCTCGTCCATCGCACCAGCCAGGTTGTCAACCCGCTGCTCCAGTCGAACCACCTGCTGACGCGTGCATTTGAAGAACAGCGCCGACGAAGCGTTGGCGACTCCTTCTTCCCCAGCTTCCGCCTCGGCGATTGCCGCGCACGTTGTATGCCGGGTTTCCGAGAGGACCAGACACACGGCCGCCGTACCGAGAAGAACGACGACGAAAAGCGTGGCAACGGCCCACCCCAGATTTCCGTCCGTCACTCCCGCACCCGTCCGAACCGCTTGAAACACGGCCTTGAGTGCGCTGAATCCCTGCATGGCGAACGCGCCGACAAGCGCCAGGAGCGACGCGCCGCCGACTATCGTCGGCAGGAGGTTGTCCTCGACAATCTGTTCCGCAATCCAGCGGCCAATCCAGAGGCCCGCCGAGACGCCCGCCAACATGGCGACCAAGGCGAGAACCGCAGCCCTGACGGCGCCGTGGCCCGGCTCGCTCGCCTTACCCTTGGTCAACGTTCGTCTCGTCTCTGGCCGGCTCATCGGACGCATCCTCCGGCGTTTGGGCGACCACGCTCGCCGCCGATGCCGCCGGATGGAGTGCCGCGCCGCCCCCGGCTACGTTGCCTCCACATTGGTCGTCATCGCCGCGACCGCCGTGCCGGCGTTGCGCCCGCCTTCCGGATAGCCAAAGACCCCCGACCCCCGCCACAACGAGCGCCGCGGCAAGGTGGGAAAGGGCGCCGCCGCCGTTTCCGGCTCGGGTCAGCAGCAGGCACAGCACCACGCTGACGACCGCCGCCGCCAGGCCGACCCTTGCGACATCGGAAACGCCCGGCCGGCACCAGAAGCCGACGACCGCGCCGCTCGCAACCATGATCGCCAGCGGGGTGAGGAGCAGCGCGCCAACGCCCGGGCTGGCGCAGGGGTCCGCGCTGGGGTCCGCGCCGGGCCAGACTGCGACAATGGTGGCAACCAGTGCAGCCAGAATGAGGGCGACGACGGCGAGAGCCGCGGCGGCAACCCCGCGCCATGCTTCCCGCAAAATCCAGGCGGCAAGCATCGCCGCCAACGCGGCGATCAGAGGCGCCGCCAATCCATGCGTCGCCGCAATGGCCTCGTCGGCCCGCGCCAGCAACTCGACGGACACCGTTGCTGCACGATCGAACAACGCGCAGGCACGGGCATCGACTTTGAACCCCGATGTCGCCGTCTCGCCCTCCGACGACGCAACAGCGCCGGCGCAGGCGATGGCGCTAGACGATACTGATCCGCGTCGGAGGAGGTTGTTTGGTGAGCGATGGCCTAGAAGGAAGGAAGGAAGGAAGGAAGGAAGGAAGGAAGGAAGGTGCAAGATTCGCGCCAACCTTGCCCGCTTCTCCTGCGACTTGCCCGCCCCCGCTCATGTGGCGACACCTTATGGCCTTGTCAGGGGCAATGCAACAAGTTTGTACGGGTTCAGCGCATATCGGACATCAGGCAGCCTCCTGCAGCGTAGCGAAGTGGTGGCTGGGAGTCACCATGCCGATGGCGGAGTGGGGTCGGTGGTTGTTGTGGTAGTCGAGGTAGTCGTCGAGTTGGACGTTGGCGTCTGGGACGGTCATGTCGCCGAGGTACTGGTTCCAGAACTCGATGCGGGCGGTGCGGTTGGCGCCCGACTTCAGTCGGCCTCGACCGTGGCCGCCCCGCTGGGGCCTGCGCGGCGGCAGAACGGCGAGCGGGGTGTCGATGCGGCCGCACTCGGCCTCGAACTCGGCCGCCATTCATGGCGCATGAACCTCGCTGCCCGCCGTCGACCCGGATGGAGGCCACCTGCATGAAGTCGAACAGGGCAAGGAGAAAGCGGCGGGCGTTGAAAGCGGTGGCGGCGGAGTACACACGCGTGGCCGCCTGTGCGTTGGCCGGCAACACCATGTCAGCGCGCAGTCGTGCGGCATCAAGTCCGAGTTCCCTTGCCAGCGCCTCCGGCAGGCCATCGTCGCCGAGGTCGCCCTCCTAGCCATCAGCGCCGTATGGGCTTCGAAATAGCGCGAGCGCCGGGTTGGCCGCCTCGAGCGAGTTCTTGCAGAACGACATCACCGTTTGTCGGAAAGCCGCGCCGCCAACACATCGAATGCCCGAAATGCCTGATTCCGAGGCGGTAGCAGCATGCCGCCTTGACCGACACGCGATGCTTCGTTGGTCACGATGCCCTGACCGGCAGCAGCGGTTGTCGTGCATGCGCGACATTCGGACGCCGCCCACCCGCGCCGACGTGCGCTGTCGAGGACCGCTTCAGCCCGAGGGTCGCTCAACAGGCACATCTCCATGCGAACACGCTTTGCTCGAACAACGATGTGGCGTCCTTGCGCATGATCTTGCGGAGGTCGACGAGTGGCTGCCTTTGAGCTCCACATGGCGTCCGGAAGGAGTTTCCGGAGGGCCCTCACGTTGAGCTTCATGGGCGATTTCGACGGCATGGCGACCCCGCCATCGCACCGCGGCCGGGTGCCTTTGCTACGACGTTTTCTCGCGACTTCGTGCATGCGATGCGTGCCGTCGGCTGGCCGTGTCACTCCGGCTCCTCGTTCCAAAAATACTCTATATAAAAATCACAACAATTTGGCGGACTGCCAAAATGCAACCGGGCGCCCAGCACGGGCGGGACAAGCCCGGCCCTACGAAGCCCCCGGAAACGCAACCTAACCGTGATAATGGGGCCACTCAAGGAAACCAACAGGTCAGTCGGACTTGCGATGGGGCCTTGTGCGCCTCGCCTCGACAAGTGGGAAAACTTCGTCCGCCAAAACGTGGGTTTTCCCGTCGCCGGTTCACACCCCAAACGAGACATTTCTGTTTTGGATTGACAAATTCGTCTATGGGGTTGATCCTTCATCTCCATTGTCGAGGTTCAACCGCTGGGTTTCCGGCTTTGTTCCGGTGGTGGCGGTCAGGCTCACGTTCGCTTGGTTGCTTTCGCGGGCGCAAGGAGGGACTGGAACTATGGGGTTGAGCGCGTCTTGGTTGCTCGTGCTGGCGCTGGCAGCAGAGTCGTGGGCCGCCCCGGGAGGGTATACGCCGGAGACGGCGATCGTAGAAGCACGTGAAGCTGCACGGGAGCGGTTTGCGGAGCAAGTCACGCAATTCCATGGAACCAGCGTGAACACAGGAGAGTGGTTGATGAAACTTGGGACCGCCGTGACGCCGGCGGACTTAGCGTGGGTTCTAGCAGAGCAGGCCTTCAGTAGGGGGATGATGGAACAAGCCCACCTATCCCCGGAGTTCGTGCTGCTGCAAGCACCCGGGTTGCGCTTGGCGGGCAAGATGATGGGGAACGCGAGTTCGTCGCTGGAACAGGGGTTTGTTGCGCCACGGCCGGCGGCGGAAGAGGAAACAGAGGCGAAACTGTGGGAAATGTACGGGGAAGATCTCAAGGACCTCTCGGAGTTGGGCACCATACCGAACGTGCGAGTCGAGGATCTGCTTTGGCTGAAGGTTGCGATGGACCTTGACAAGACGGCGTGGGAGAACACGCCATTGACTGCTGAGGACCTGCTGTTGATGCCGGAATACGGAGTCTACAGGAAGCTCATGGCGGACGTTGTGTCGAAGTCGTTGGCACGGTGCGTTGGGGGAGTCGGTGCCGTGTGTGACATACTCGTGAATCAGGGGCTGAGATGGTGCAAGGCCTTACGGGATGCATGCGACGTTTTGCCTCCGTTCACGACGGCCGGTTGTCTTTTTGGAACATACGAAATGCACATGCAGGGTCGATTGTGCTGATGGATGCGTTTGCAAGGGAGGTGTGCTGCCGAACGGCTCCTGCTTTTCGGACTGCGAGGATGGCATGCATGGTTGCTATGTCCCAGCAAGCTGACGCCTCTTGCTTACAACAGTGGTTGCCCGTACAAGCCATCCCGATCCATCCATCCATCCCGGATCCCGACACACAAACGGTCATGGCCTGAGCCGGCCACCCTGGAAGCCATGAAATGCCTGGCGCAGTTCGGCGTCCGGCTGCCAGAATGGGAAACGGCAGGGTGATGCGCTTTCCCGCCGACACCCGAGCGAGGGTCGTGCGCCAAGCCAAAATCCGGGGCAGTCGTATCGTACGACCGACGTCCCGCAGCCGGCGCGGGGCATGTCGCTGACAGACAGCCGTCGCTTCGGGAGCCGGACAGGCTTGTTGTCGCCTCAGATGCGATCCGACCTCGGGAACTCCACCGCAAACATCTGGTCCCACACACCGTAGCCTACCTCCCACCGCCGATCTCCTCCCCGCCGGCGACATCGGCCCCGGCGCTGTCCACGGGCAGGGGGCTCTGGCGTGCGAGGTTGCGTTTGGAGAGCCACGCCGCCATCGTTGAGCAGGCAATCCAAGCGCAGAACGCCACTTGCTGGCGGGTCGTAGGCACGGGCGACCTGGTGGTGGATCTGACGCGGCCGTCGGAGACGACGGAGTCAAGCGGCTTTGGGTCTAGCCTAGCCCTAGCCACGGGGATCCCCCGACACACGAACATCTCGTCCTACACACCCGTAGGCCATCTCCCACAGCCCGTCTCCAGCCCCCGTCTGCGGGCATCCTGCATGAAGTCGAGCAGGGCGAGGAGAAAGCGGCGGGAGTTGAATGGCGGTGGCGGCGGAGTACACACGCGTGGCCCCCTGTGCGTTGGCCGGCAACACCATGCCAGCGCGCAGTCGTGCGGCATCAAGTCCGAGTTCCCTTGCCAGCGCCTCCGGCAGGCCATCGTCGCCGAGGTCGCCCTCCTAGCCATCAGCGCCGTATGGGCTTCGAGATAGCGCGAGCGCCGGGTTGCCGCCTCGAGCGAGTTCTTGCAGAACGACATCACCGTTTGTCGGAAAGCCGCGCCGCCAACACATCGAATGCCCGAAATGCCTGATTCCGAGGCGGTAGCAGCATGCCGCCTTGACCGACACGCGATGCTTCGTTGGTCACGATGCCCTGACCGGCAGCAGCGGTTGTCGTGCATGCGCGACATTCGGACGCCGCCCACCCGCGCCGACGTGCGCTGTCGAGGGCCGCTTCATCCCAAGGTCGCTCAACAGGCACATCTCCATGCGAACACGCTTTGCTCGAACAACGATGTGGCGTCCTTGCGCATGATTTGCCGAGGTCGACGAGTGGCTGCCTTTGAGCTCCACATGGCGCCGGGAGGGAGTTTTCCGGGGCGCCCTCACGTTGAGCTTCATGGCGATTTCGACGGCACGGCGACCCCGCCATCGCACCGCGGCCGGGTGCCTTTGCTACGACGTTTTCTCGCGACTTCGTGCATGCGATGCGTGCCGTCGGCTGGCTGTGTCACTCCGGCTCCTCGTTTCCAAAAATATTGTAAATAACAATATGTTACAACAATTTGGCGAGCTGTCAAAATGCAACCGAGCGCCCAGCACGGGCGGGACAAGCCCGGCCCTACGAAGCCCCCGGAAACGCAACCTAACCGTGATAATGGGGCCACTCAAGGAAACCAACAGGTCAGTCGGACTTGTGATGGGGCCTTGTTCACGCGCGCCTATCGGCGCTAGGGAAGGCAGAATGCCTTCCCTCCGAAGGCCCGTCTTGTTCGGGCGCGAGCCGGGCAGGGCGACGCATGCGTCGCCCCTAGAGGAAGGTGTTGGTCATGTCCAGCCGAGGACGACGCATGCGTCGCCCTTCTTCGGGTGGCCTTCCTCACGCGAGCTAGCGCCTTCGAAGGGGTGGGAAAAGCAGAGAAAGGGACGCGCCGCTAACGCGTCACCCGAGGGTGGAAGTGCGACTTAGTCTTCCTCGCCTTCGTCGTCGTATGGAAGCGGCGAGGCGATTCTCAGCACGTTGCCGTCTGGGTCGGTGGCGAGGAACTCGCGGCTGCCCCAAGGCTTGTCGTTTGGTGCTTCGACGATGGTGGCGCCGGCTTCGACATAGGCCTCATGCACGTGGTCTGCGCTGTTGACATCAACGAATACCCAGGTTGGGGCGATGGTGCCTTCCGTTTCCGCGAGGAATAGCGTCACCGCGCCGTTGGAGACAGCGGCGAAGGTCTTGTCGTCGCCTTCGGGCCAGTCCCAACTGGTGGTGAAGCCGAGCTTGGCGGTGTAGTGCTCGATGCTCGCTTCTACGCTCGCCACGTCGAGAATGGGTGTGGCGGCCTGGAAGGAGAAGTCGTTCGGATCGTGCTCGCCTTCATGCGCCGCCGCCATCGTCGCGACAATCGCGAGGCTGGCAACGCACGCCTTGGCTGACCATGTCTCCATCGCATTCCCCTCCGAGGGTTTACTCACCGAATCGTGCAATGAACGCATCGATGCGGTTGGCGTTGGCGCCGAGGTCGGAGCGGCCCACCCGCGAAGCGGAGCGGATGTCCACCAGCGAGCCGGTGGCGTCGGGGCGGATGCGCACCACCACATCGTCGATGAAGCCAAACCAGAAGGTGGTGGCAACCGCCTCCACCGTCAGATCGTCGCCCCGCGGGCCACTCGCAACCACATCCCAGCCGGTCTGCCGCGCCACGGCGACCGCGCGCTCCAGTGCCGCATCGGGGGCGAGTGTCGAGCGCAACGTCTCGATGGACGGATAGCCGCGCTGTTGCGTCTCGGACTTGGCCGGGTCGTACTCTAGCGGTTCGCCGCCGCGCAGGTCCAGAGCCGCGAATGCGGGCGGGTCGGCGAGGTCGGTGGTGACGTCGTTGAGCACCGGCACGACGGTGGTGAGGCGGTATTGCCATCCGGTCACTGCAAGCGCGACGATTGCGGCCGCCACACCGATGCAGGTGGGCAGCGCTGCGTCCTTGCGCCCCGCAGACAGGGCGAACGCCAGCAAGGCGATGCCGAGCACCGCCACGGCGGCGCTGACGAACGTGCCGGTATAGAGCAACTGAAAGCCGCGCCCGAAATGCCAGAGGCCATACTTCGCGCCGAGCGCGCCCACCGGCAACATGGCCAGTCCCACCAGCCCAACGACGAGCACCGCCTTCGACAGGCTGCTGTAGCGATCGAATGCCACCGATACCCCCTTTTGCAGATTTCCTGCGCGGACTTTGCGGTTAGCGTCCCGTCCTGCGCCGACTCTTGCGAATCGGACAGCAACCGAGTCGCGGATGTCGCGCGAAGGGGAGGACCTGGCGCCTCGAACATGCCTCCACTCGGATGTTCGCCGCGAAACTCGGGTCGAAAAACCACCTTTGTTGTCGGACGGCACACTAGCATACCGCGCAAGGCTTCGGCGGAGACCCGACATGGCGGCAGGCAACGATGGCGACGAAATAGAACGGTTCATGGCCGGGCTCGAACGGCGCAATCCCGGCCAGCCGGAGTTCCATCAGGCGGTGCGGGAGGTGGCGAACACAGTGGTGCCCTTCATCGCCCGCAATCCCCAATACCAAGGTGCGGAGCTGATGGAGCGGCTCACCGAGCCAGACCGCATCATCGCCTTCCGCGTCACCTGGCAGGACGACGCCGGCCGCATGCGTGTCAACCGTGCCTGGCGGGTGCAGTTCAGCAATGCCATCGGCCCCTACAAGGGCGGCCTGCGCTTCCACCCGAGCGTGACGGTCGGCGTGCTCAAGTTCCTGGGCTTCGAGCAGATATTCAAGAACAGCCTCACGGGTCTGCCCATCGGCGGCGCCAAGGGCGGCGCCAACTTCAATCCCCGGGGCAAGACCGAGCACGAGGTGATGCGCTTCTGCCAGGCAATGATGCTGGAGCTGCACCACTACATTGGGCCGGATCGGGATGTCCCGGCCGGCGACATCGGCGTGGGCAAGCGCGAAATTGGCTATCTGTTCGGGCAGTACCTGCGCCTGTCCAATCGCTTCAGCGGCGGTGTCATCACCGGCAAGGGCCAGACCTTCGGCGGCAGCAACGCCCGCACCGAGGCCACCGGCTACGGCACCGTCTATTTCCTGCAGAACATGCTCGCCGCTCGCGGCGAAGACGTTGCCGGCCGCGTTGCCACGGTGTCGGGCTCTGGCAACGTGGCGCTCTATGCCATCGAAAAACTCGCCGAGCTTGGCGCCCGGGTGGTCACGGCGAGCGACTCGGGCGGCTTCGTGCATGACCCGGAAGGCATCGCCGGCGAACGGCTGGCGTGGCTGAAGGACCTGAAGGAGAACCGCCGCGGCCGCATCCGGGAATACGCCGAGCGATTCGGCTGCGCCTTCCACGAGGGCAAGCGGCCGTGGCATGTGCCGTGCGACTTTGCGCTGCCTTGCGCGACGCAGAACGAACTCGGCGGCGACGATGCCAAGGCGCTGCTTGCTAACGGCGTGGTGGCGGTGGCGGAAGGCGCCAACATGCCATCCTCGCTCGATGCGATTCATGCCTTCCTAGACGCGCGCATCCTCTACGGCCCCGCCAAGGCCGCCAACGCCGGGGGTGTCGCCGTCTCCGGCCTCGAACAGAGCCAGAACGCGCTGCGCATCGCGTGGTCGTTCTCCGAGGTGGACGAGCGGCTCAAGGCCATCATGCGCGACATCCACGACAAGTGCTGCGAGGAGGGCCGGGAGGACGACGGCTTCGTCAACTATGTGCGCGGCGCCAACATCGCCGGCTTTCGCAAGGTGGCCGACGCCTTGCTCGCCTATGGGGTTGTGTAGGCCCTTGCGCTGCAACGCGACTGTAGCTTGCGGCTGCTACACATACTTGCGCGCGCAGTGGCACCCTGGCGGGGGAATCCCATGAACACGGCAAAGAAGCTCGCCGCCGAGGGGCTCGGGACCATGTTTCTGCTTGCCACGGTGGTCGGTTCCGGGATCATGGGCGAGAGCCTGGCAGAGGGCAACGACGCCCTCGCGCTGCTTGGCAACAGCGTCGCCACCGGGGCGATTCTTGCGGTGCTCATCACCGTTCTGGGGCCCATTTCCGGTGCCCACTTCAACCCGGCGGTGACGTTCTCCTTTGCGCTCCGGCGCGAGATCGCGCCAGTCCTGGCCGCGGCCTTCGTGGGCGTGCAGGCGCTGGCGGCCATCGCCGGAGTGATCCTTGCCCATGCCATGTTCGACATGGACCTCATCCAGCCTTCCGTGAAGGAACGCACCGGTGTCGGGCAATGGCTCGCGGAAGGGGTGGCGACGTTTGGCCTGGTAGCGACCATCCTCGGCACGCTGAAGGTGCGCCCGACCGCGGTGGCGGCGATGGTGGGCCTCTACATCACGGCCGGCTATTGGTTCACCGCTTCCACCTCGTTCGCCAATCCAGCGGTGACGCTGGCAAGGGGGTTGACCAATACCTTCTCCGGCATTGCACCGGACGACATCGCTGCCTTCGTCGTCGTACAGTTTCTCGCAGCCGCTGCCGCCACGCTGCTGTTTTGGTGGCTAACCCCGGCGGACGAGGGCCGCTAGCTTGTCGGACTTGTGATGGGACGGGCCTTCGGAGGGAAGGCATTCTGCCTTCCCTAGCGCCGATAGGCGCTTTCTTGTTGCAAGTACCGGTCAGCGCGCCAGAAGGCGCGCAGGGAAGGCAGAATGCCTTCCCTCCGAAGGCCCTCAAGCCTGTTCTTCGCACGTCAGCGACTCTGGCGTCCTCGGCGGCCCCAACGTCCACCAAATGCGGGCAAGCTACTCCAGCGCCGCGATGCCCGCGTCGACCCGCGCCGCCTTTTCTTCATCCCACCACCATGCATCGATGTAGGGGATCCGGGAGAGGTTCTCCGCCGGCACCTCGCCGTAGCGGTCCCAGAACGCGAGTCTCATGCCCGGCGCCGATGGGCCCGGGATGAAATAGAAGCTCCAGAGCAACACGCGGTCCAGCGCTCGCGTTGCCGCGTAGAGGTCTTCTGCGGTGCGGGCCCGCACCACCGCCTCGACGAGGGCATCGATGGCGGGGCTCTGAATGCCGGGCCAGTTCTGGCCGTAGTCCACGTTCGCCGCGGCGCTGCCGAAGCGGGCGCGAAGCTGCAGGCCCGGCATCTGGCTCGGCACGTAGTTGGTGCCGTTGCCGTCGAAGGCGCCGGTGCGGCTGCGGTAGAGCCAGTTGGACACTTCCGGTGCCCTGGCCGTGGTGGCGATGCCGAAGCGCTTCAGTTGTGCGAGGAAGGGCATGGCCGAACGCACGCCGAAGGGGGAGACGAAAATGAAGTCGATGCGGAACGCTTCGCCGGTTTCCTTGTTCCGCATCACGCCGTCCACGGGCGCCCAGCCAGCAGCGTCGAACAGTTCCAGTGCGCGACGAATGTTGTCGCGATTGACGCCATAGCCGCTCGCCTGGGGCTGTCGAAACGGTGCCGTGAACACCCTCGGTGGCAGTTGGTCGCGCCACGGTTCGAGCAGCGCGAGTTCCTTCTCCGAAGGCAGGCCCTCGTGCGCCATCGCCGAGTTCTGAAAGAAGCTGATGCCGTGGTCGTAGAAGCTGTAGAAGTACGAGCGGTTGATGTAGTTGAAGTCGCGCAGGAGCCAAAGCGCCTCGCGCACGCGGATGTCGCGAAAGCGCGGGCGGTCCAAGTTCCAGAAGGTGGGCCACCACAGGCCCCAAACCCGCGTCACGTAGCGCAGTTCCGCCCGAAAGAGCCCATTGCGCACGGCCGGGAAGTCGTACTGCGTGGCCCAGTTCTTGGAAATCGACTCTTCGCGCACATCGACGACATCCGCCTTGTGCGCCTCGAGTTGCACATTCTCGTCGCGGAAATAGTCGAACTTGACGACATCGAAGTTGTAGCGGCCACGGGTCACCGACAGGTCACGGCCCCAATAATCGGGCACCCGTTCGTAGGTCAGCGTGCGGCCGAAGTCGCTGTGCGCCAGGCGGTAGGGGCCGCTGCCCGGTGGCGCCACGGTGGTGGTCTTGGCGATGTCGCGGCCCTCGGCTGGTTCTTGCCAGTAGTGCTTGGGCAGGATGGCGATGCGACCGTACTGAAACGGCAGGATCGGATTCGGTTCGGCCTCGGCGCGGGTGACGAAGCAGAGCTCGCGCGCGCCGAAGGTCTCGATCCGATCGAGGTCCGCCAATGCGGTGCGCAGCGCCACCGAGCCGTGCTCGCGAATCGCCTCGAAGGTGAAGACGACATCTTCCGTCGTGATGGGCCGACCGTCGTGCCAGCGGGCACCGTCGCGCAGGCGAAATGCCACCCAGCGGTAGTCTTGCTCCACGGCGACGCCATTGGCGAGCCGCACATAGGCGCTGGCGGGTTCGTCGATGGTGTCTTCGAGCAGCGTGTCGTAGACTAGGCTTCCCATCGCGCCATAGCCGGCGGCCATGCGGCCGGCCTCGACGATGGCGTTGAAATTGTCGAACGTGCCCATCTGCGGCAAGCGAATGCGCCCACCCTTGGGGGCGTCGGGGTTGGCGTAGTCGAAGTGCCGAAACTCGGGGCCGTAGTGCAGCGGTTCGACGTAGGAGATGCCGTGGCGGTAGTCGGGCTCGGCGCAAGGGGGCGAAACTGCATCCACGCGAGTGGCTGCGATGACGCCGGCCACGACGAGGGCACCTAGGTGGATAGTGCCAAAGAGATACCCTCTGGAGGGAGGGCGTCTCGCCCTCCATACGCGCCGTGAGGCGCGTTGCTTGTCGCTGCTTCCTGTAGGGCGGATAGGCGCGTCGGGATTGGCGTAGTCGAAGTGACGGAACTCAGGGCCGTAGTGAAGCGGTTCGACGTAGGAGATGCCGTGGCGATAGTCGGGCTCGGCGCAAGGGGGCGAAACTGCATCCACGCGAGTGGCTGCGATGACGCCGGCCACGACGAGGGCACCTAGGTGGATAGTGCCAAAGAGATATCCTCTGGAGGGAGGGCGTCTCGCCCTCCATACGCGCCGTGAGGCGCGTTGCTTGTCGCTGCTTCCTGTAGGGCGGATATACGCGGCGCTTTCGCGCCCTGACGGGCGCGTCGGAGGGCGGGACGCCCTCCCTCCGGAGGGGTACGGCACGTTGGCGATGCATGCGTCGCCCGTGCTTGGGGTCGCCCTGTCCTGAGCTATCGCTCCGTGCCCTCGATCGGCGCGACCGTTTCCTCCGTCTTCAGGTATTCCCGGGCGCCGCGGGAAATCATGGCCGGAGCGGTCGGTGCCTGGAAGAAGCTGAAGTTTTCGCGGCTGCGCCATTGCAGCGGCCCGCCGAGCTTGCGACCAGCGCCCAAGGTCGCGTCCTTGATGCGGTCGATCATGCTCTCGTAGGCGGGTTCACCCTGGCTGTGGCCGGAAAAGCTGTGCAGGTCCGTCGCGGCTGAGAACACCACGTCCACGCCCGGCACATTGGCAATCTCGTCGGCGTTCTCGACGCCGCCGGGCGATTCGATCATCGCCACCAGCATGAGGTTGTCGTTGGCCTCGGCGCGGTAGCTGCCGCCGTAGAGCGCGCCGTACTGCCCGCCGCCCAGGCTGCGCACGCCGTCGGGCGGATAGCGCATGAACTTGGCCGCTGCCTTGATCTTCTCCACCTCCACCACCATCGGCACGATGATGCCGAGGGCGCCGACGTCGGTGGCTTTCTGAATGTCGCCCTCGGTTGCGTCCGGCACGCGAATGAAAGGCACGGCGGGGAGGTCGCGACCAGCCCAGATCATGCGCTGCACGTCTTGGAACGTGAGCGGGCTGTGCTGCATCTCGATCCAGAGGAAGTCGAAGCCGGCACGGGCCATGGCGCAGTAGGTGTCTGGGTCCGGCGTGTCGATGGTGCCGCCCACCACTTGCTGCCCGGCCGCCAGCTTCTCCTTGACTGGGTTCTGCATCTTCCACTCCTCCCATCGGAAAAGCGCCTAGCATAAGCGGAAAGGACCAGGGCACGAACGAATCGGTTGGCACCGGTCGGGGCTGGCCTTCGGCGGCGAGAGGAGCCGCACCCTTGGTCGCTACCGGCCTCGAAGTGGAAGAGGCGTCACCGGTACGCGAGAAGAACGGTTTTGCGCTGTTCGACATCGATCCGGAGGCGGCCACGGTGCGCCTGTTCGAGTGGCGACGGGGCGA
This sequence comes from Pseudomonadales bacterium, assembly GCA_965116935.1. Taxonomy (GTDB): domain Bacteria; phylum Pseudomonadota; class Gammaproteobacteria; order Pseudomonadales; family Azotimanducaceae; genus VXYL01. The sequence goes on from OZ220737.1 coordinate 1,175,213, forward strand.
GCCGGAGGAGGAGATCGACCGGGGGATGCCCATCACACGCACGTCATCCGACGGGCCTGACGGGCCTCCTGGATCAAAGCCAGGGCGTTTGAGAAGTGCGGGAACCCTCCTCCCGCAAAGCCGTTCCTATGAGTGCCCCGGATCCAAATAGAACACGTTGCCTTCGGGGTCGCGCAGGAGCGCCAGCGTGCCGCCCCAGGGCTGCTTGGTCGGCGGCATGTCAAACGCAACGCCTTTCCCCTTGAGTTCCTCGTATGCGGCATCGATATCGTCCACCATGAGGCCAATGCCCGTGTGCCGGCCAACCTGTGATGCATCGTCGGTTTCCGCCAGCGCCATCGACACCGGGCCGGCATCGAACGAGGCATAGCCGAACTGATCTTCCCGCATCCGCAGCGGAAGGCCGAGCACGTCGGCATAGAAGCGAACCGCCTCGTCGAAACGGGTGACGAAGACGTTCACGTAGCCAACTTTGGGCACTTGCATGTTGAGTTCCGGCGCTGCAACGGGGCGACCATCAAAGGGCGTAAGACCACCTCTCGTCAAGCCTAGGCGAAATGCCCGAAATGCCCATCGCGCGTGCCTCATTCTGACTTGCACAGGGCCCTGGTGCGCCGTCCTCTGGAGGGAGGGCGTCCCGCCCTCCATCGCGCCGCAAGGCGCGACACTCGCTGCACCGAAAAAGATGCGCGCCCTTGCGGGCGCGATGGAGGGCGGGACGCCCTGTACCCTTTCCGTTGCCTCGATTCGGTCTTTGTCCGGTTCGAGGGGCGGCTGGCCGGGAGCGCTTCGGGACGCCCATGCGACGGTGATCGCCCAGCGAGGAAGCGCGCCCCGGCCAGCACTTCATCCGCGATCGGACTCCCAGAAGAGAGTCAGCGCCACGAGCGCCGGTACAGGGACGGGAAGCGTTTCGCGGACATGCCCGTCGGGCATGGCATCGGAATGGGGAGAGTTGCGGTGGCGGCGTTCGCGGGTCTGGACTGGGGTTTCCGGGAGCATGTCGCCTGCGTGGTGGACGGGTCGGGCTCGGTGGTGGCCGAGCGCTCGTTCGGACACGGCGGCGCGGGTCTTGGGTCGCTGGCGGAGTGGCTTCGCTCGCACGGCGCCCCGGCGGTGGCGATGGAGACGCCGCGGGGTGCGGTGGCGGCGTTCCTGCGCTGTCGCGGGAGATCGAGGTTCGCTCGATCAACCCGCGGCAGTCGGACCGTTTCCGGGATCGGCACTCGCCGTCGGGGTCGAAGGACGACCGCCGCGACGCGCGGGTTCTGGCGAACGCGCTGCGGACGGATCCGCAGGCGCTGCGGCGGGTGTCGGCGGAGCGGCGGGAGGAGGTGGCGCTGGGTTCGCTGCAGCGCCGCCTGGACTGGCTGGGCGAGGACCGGGGCCGTCTGGAGTCGCGGCTGCGCGCGGAGCTGTGGGAGTTCTACCCGGAGTTCGAGACGATGGCGACGGGCCTGAAGGTGGGTCTGGCGACGGAGTGGGTGCTGTCGCTGCTGGAGAGGCTGCCGCGTCCGGGCACGGTGCGTCGCGTCCGCGACGCGACGCTTCGCAAGGCGCTGAAGCGGGCGCGCAAGGTGGACGCGGCCGGCGTCCGGGCGGCGCTCGACGTGCCGACGGCGGCCACGGAGGCGCGGATCGAGGCCGGCGCCGACGCCGCCGCCTGGCTGCGCCGGCGCCTGCTGGCGACGATGCGCGAGATCGCCGCCCTCGAGCGCCAGCGCGAGCGCCTGCTCGACGAACTGAAGGAGGCTCCCGGAGAGGCCGTCCGGGAACCCGGCCCCGCCGGTTCGGAGGGGGCGCCCGGCGAGGCCGCCGCCGCGGACCCCGCCCGCGGAGCCGAAGACGAACCCCGGCGCGGGGAGGCGGCCTCGCCGGGCGCCCCCTCCGAACCGGCGCAGGCCGACGTTCCCGAACGACCCTCCGACGCATGGCTGCTCGGCACCGTTCCCGGCCTCGGCGCCGACACCCTCGCCACCCTCCTCGCCAACGCCGGCGACGCCATCCGCCAGCGCAGCCTCCAGGCGCTGCGATGCCTGTGCGGAACCGCGCCCGTCACCCTACAGTCCGGAAAGTCCCGGCGCGTCGTCCGCCGCGCAGCCGTCGATCCCGACCTGCGAAACGCCATGTACCACTGCGCACGCGTCGCCAGGGACAACGACCCCGGCCTGCGAGCCGTCTACGACCGGCTCCGCCAGCGCGGCCACGGCGACGCCCGCGCCCTGCGAAAGGTCGCCGACTGCATCGTCCACTCCATCTGCGCCATCCTCCAAAGCCGACAGCCCTGGGACCCCTCCATCCGACAGCCCAACGCCGCCTGACGCAACGCCCGCCAGAGCCGCCAGAAAGGGGAGACCGAAACCACGCGAAAGTCCAACCCACAAGACTTGCCAATGGGAAGAGAGTCCTCCCTCCAGAGCGGCACCGGCAGCCAGTCGCACACGGCCGCCGGGCTGTCAGCGCCCATCCGCTACAGCCGGAAATAACAAGGCGAGACACTACCCAAAACGCCAATCTGCCTTGACTTGCCGGTCCTTGCCGCTATGGTGCGCGCCCTTGCCAACCCGAACGGCCTCGCCATGATCTCGCCCTGCACCGCAAGCCAGTACAACCATGTCCGCCAAACCTGGCGGCTCGGCTGTGCCGCCATGGATCCCGGTTCGGGGGGATAGACACGCTACAAGCTGTCACGCACAAGAACCCCGAAGCGCGCTGCCCTTCGGGGTTCGTCGTTTTGGGACCCCAGAAAACGTAATCGACCAACACGAGAACGAACGAGCCGCCATGAACACGCCAACACTTCGCCAATTGCAGCGCAATGTGCCGCGCACCCTGTGCCTCTCGGTCCTGCAGGTGTTCATGCTGCTGATGCCGGTCATCGTCATCTTTTTCGAGTCCCGGGGCCTTGCGCTCTCGGACGTGCTGCTTCTGCAGGCATGGTTCGCGGTGCTCGTGGGCGCGTTAGAGGTGCCGTCCGGCTACGTCGCCGACCTGCTGGGGCGTCGGGGGACGATGATCGTCGGCGGCCTCTTCCTCGGCATCGGCCACACGTGGCTCGTGTTCGCGCACGGGTTCTGGCCGCTGGCGGCATTCGAGGCGTGCCTCGCGGTGGCGTTCAGCCTCATATCCGGCGCAGACCTTGCGCTGCTCTACGACACCGAGCTCGCCCTTGCCGAAAGTGGAAAACACGAGCAGAAGCGCCCCGGTGCCAGTCCCGAACCTGCCGAGCCCCGTCGTCCTGCGACGGGACCTTCGCCTCGTTCGCAGGGGCTCCCTCCGACCGGCGGCCCACCTCAGGCCGTGCGACGGCTTTTCTTCGCCCGCAACCTGTCCGAGGCCCTCGCCGCGGTGCTGTGCAGCGTGCTGCTGTTGGTGGTTTCCATGGACGGCATCGCCATAGCCCAAGCCATCTGCGGCTGGCTTCCGTTCCTGCTTGCATTTGGCCTGGTGGAGCCGCCGCGCAAGCGCCTCGACACGCGCTCGCACGGCCGCAACGCCGTGCTGATCCTGCGTGCGCTGGTGCTCGACAATCGCATCCTGCGGCTGACCTTCCTGGCGCTGTCGATCTGGTCGCTCACCACCATGTATGCGGTGTGGCTGCTGCAAGCGCATTGGCAGAGCCAAGGCGTGGAACTCGCGCACTTCGGCTACATCTGGGGAGCCTTGACACTGCTGTCGGCGGTGGCCGGGCGCTACGCCGCATCGCTCGAGAACCGCCTCGGAACCGTCGCCATGCTGGCATTCATCGGCATTGGCCCGGTGCTGGGCTACATCGCCTTGGGCCTCACCGGCATGGTGGCTGGCGTCGGCTTGAGTTCGCTTTTCTTCCTTTGCCGGGGGTTTGGCCTGGTGATCCTGCGCGATGCCCTGAACCGACGGATCGGAAGCGAAATCCGCGCCACGGCGAACTCGCTCGCAAGCTTCGGCTTTCGCACCGCCTTCGCCATCACCGCACCACTTGTGGGCGGTGCGCTGGATCTGTGGGGCCTCGACACGACGCTGTTGTTGCTGGCAGCCGCGAGCGCCGGCATCTTCCTCTCGCTGATCTTGCCGTTGATCCTGGCGGCGGGCCGGCCCAGGGCGGAGCCGGAAGGGGCGGTTGTGGCATCGGTTGCGGCACCTGCCGAACATTGAGCCCGTAGGGGCGGGGCATGCCCGGCCCGTGTTGAACTCGCGTTGTGGCGCGGTGTTGGGGCGTTCAGAATGCCGTCCGTGCTCTCTCGGATTGAGGGTAGTGGCTTGGTGAGGTCTGGTTTGTTCGCGTCCGTTGCCGCGGCGTTGCTCGGCTTGCCGGCGGCCGGCGACGACCACGGCGACACATTGCTCACGTCCACGCCCATCGAATACGGCGTGCGGGTCGCTGGCACGATCGACTCGGCCACGGATGTCGATGTGTTCCGCATCGACCTGCACGCGCAAGCGACGCTCGACATGCGCAGCGGTGGCAGGCTCGACACAGTGGGCACGCTCTACGACGGCTCCGGCAGGGTCTTCGCCACAGACGACGACAGCGGCTCCGGCATGAACTTCCGCCTGCGCGAGACCTTGAGCGGTGGCGTGCATTACCTGGCCGTGCAAAGCGACGTGGACACCGGCGACTATCGCGTCATCGTCCGCATCGAGCGGGCGGACGACCACGGCAACACCTCCGCAACCTCCACGCTGCTCCCGCCCGGTGTGAGCTTGGCCGGCACGATTGGCGCCGACGACGACGTGGACGTGTTTCGCATCGACGTCAACGCGCCTTCGCAGCTAACGGTTGCCACGGGCGGCCCAGCGGATACCACGGGCGAGTTGCGCGACGGCTCCGACAGCGTGCTCGTCACTGCGGACGAGGGCGGCAGCCGTGCCAACTTCCGCATCGCGCGCAATGTGCGGGCCGGGCCGCACTATCTGCATGTCTCCGCCGATCAAGCGAGCGCGTATTACATCGAGGCGAACCTGCAAGCCTTGGAAGAAGGGGACGCGGGTGACACCGACCAAGAGGACCCAGACGCCACCCACGGTTCCGCCGCTGCCCTCTTTGGCGCGGCCATCTCGCAGCAAATCGTCCAAGCCCGTTGCATCCGCTGCCATGTTGCCGGCGGCGAGTCCGCCAATACCCGGCTGGTGTTTGTCTCCTCCATCGAGCAAGACCACGAGGCGTCCAATCTCGGCGTGTTGCGGGCATTCGTGCTCGAGGCTGGCGACGGTCATGGCGCCGACAACGCCATGCTCGTGCTCGACAAGATGTCCGCAACGGTCAGCCACGGCGGCGGCGTGCAGGTGGAGGTTGGCTCGGAGGACTACCTCAACATGGAAGCCCTCCTTGCCCGCATCGAGGCGGAGGGTGCCGAGCCGGGGACGGGCAAGGCCGTCAGCGATCAGACCGTGGAGGCAGGCAAGGAGCTTCGCGTCGCCATCGCCGTCGGCGTGCCGCTCGATGTGCTTTCGAGCAACACCTGCGTCGCCACGGCAACGATCGAGGGCGACGACCTTCTGCTGACGGGCCACCTCGCCGGCACCACTACCGTGTCGGTTACGACCGATTCGAGCACCGAGGCGAGCACGTTCGAGCTCGATGTGCAGCCGCCAAGCGTGCCGGACTGGGCGCTGCCACGAGCGGTGCCGGCAGACCAGGACGTCACGTCCTGCGCCGTGGCTGACGTTCTCGACCTCATCTACACCGACACCGCCGTGCAGTCCGCGCTCCTCCTCCGCGGCGGCGAAGTCATCGGCGAGCGCTATGCCGACGGCTATAACATCGCCAGCCTCGGCACGAGCTGGTCCGTTGCCAAGAGCCTCTACAGCGCCGCCATCGGCACCGCCATCGACCACGGCCACATCGCCTCGGTGGAACAGGAAGCCAGCGACTTCCTGCGCGAATGGAACGGCTCCGCCCGGGAGCGAATCACCATCCGCAACATCCTGGAGATGCGTGCGGGACTCTCGGACCCGGAGAGCTTCTTCAAGCGAGCCGATCAAACCCAAGCCGCGCTCGACGTCCCTCGCGTGCGGGTGCCGGGAACGCGGTTCGAGTACTCAAACGCCACCTCGCAGCTCTTCGAGCCGCTACTCAAACGCGCCACCGGCATGAACGCGCACGACTGGCTTTGGCAAACCATCCTCGAACCCATCGGCGTGGACCGCGGCGCCATCGGCATGTGGCTCGACCCCACCGGCGTCAACCCCATGACGTATTGCTGCCTCGACATGCGTCCGGACGACTTCGCCCGCTTCGGCGTCCTGTACGCGAACGGCGGCGTGTGGCGGGGTGAACGCCTGATTTCCGCCCGCTACGTGCGCGAGAGCCTGACGGCGCAAAGCCCGTTCTACGGCTTCCAGTGGTGGGTGATGAACGCCGCCTACCTCGGCCGCCAACCGCCCATCGACATCGTGGCGGCGCATGGCCTGGAGGGTCAGCACATCTATGTCTGGCGGGACGCGGACGTGGTGCTGGTCGTCTTGACGAAAATGGAACACGACCCCAACCGGGGCTATGTCCTAAGCTTCACCAACTTCCCGAGCACCTGTGCCGCCCGCAACACCTGCCCGGGCACCGACGGGAGGACTGTGCCGACATATGACGACTGGACGCTGCTGCGGCGTTTGGCGGCGATGCGGTGAGGAATGCCGCAAGCAAGCCGTTTCTGCCGGCGCGATGTAGAGCACGAGGCTCTTGACGGGAACCCCGTGACGAATCAGGGGGCGAGCAGCTATGTCTTGACGCAGTGGGGCGAAGGTGCGTGAATTTCCGTCGGGCAGATCGGGAGCATGTGAGGCGTGTCAGGCGAAGGTGAGGGGCTAAAGGTGGACCGCAGCCACTGGCCCATTCGAAAGTATCGCCTTGGTGAGGAGCCCGAGGACGGATTCACGCAAGGTCTGACGATGGAGGAGAACTTTCGCCTCACCTTGGAACTCAGCGAGGCGAGCTTCTCGCTCACGCCCGCCGGCCGCAAGCGGTTGCCGCGCGATCAATGGCCGATCCGGGTGCTGCAACTCCCTTAAGAAGGACGGATGAACGAGGACTTCGAGCAACTGCTGGCAACCCTCACGCAACACAACGTGCGGTTTCTCTTGGTCGGTGGCGTCGCTCTTGGCATCCACGGCCTGCAACGCGCTACGGGCGACATCGACGTTTGGTCGAAGCCCGATGCCACAAATGCCGAGCGCATACACGATGCGCTCCGAGAGTTCGGGATGCCCCTCGCCGCATTCGACGTGACACCCAAGGACTTCGCCACCCCGGGAAGGGTCGTGCAATTCGGCGTTCCCCCGCGTCGCGTCGACGTCATCACTTCGATCGAGGGCGTGGAGTTCGATGAAGCATGGCACTCCAGAGTCGAGATGACCGTTGCTGGTTGCCGCGTACCGGTGATTTCGCTCACCGACCTGCTGCGGAACAAGGAGGCAGTCGGCCGACCCCAGGACAAGGTCGACGTTCGTGCCATCCGCCGCGAACTACAGAGGCGAGAGCGCGAGAGTTAGAGCAGCTCCCCCTGGGGGCAAGGGGCTCGACGACTCCGCTGGAGGGAGGGCGTCTCGCCCTCCATGCGCCGCAAGGCGCGCTTCCGGTTGCGAGCTGCACATCTGTGCGCGGTCCTTGAGGAAAGGCGTGCCTTCGGCACGCGTGGAGGGCGAGACGCCCTCCCTCCAGAGACCACGCCAATGGCGGTGCCGACGCACCGTCCGTCTCCCGGAGGCTGCCCTTCCAAAAGGGCGGTCCGTGAGGCGCAGCTACCTGGTGAAGCGGAGCAGGTGGCAGAAGTGGGTGCCTTCGAAGACGAACGGGCGGTCTTCTTCGGTGGTGAAGCCGTGGGATTGGAGGCGGCGTTTCGTGGCCTCTAGGTCGGCATCGGTTTGGGCGGCGGAGATTAGGTCGCGCATTCGCTGGCGGTAGGCGTCGGTCTCGGTGGTTACGTGTTGGAGCATGGCGAGCTTGTCCGCCAAGGGTTTGCCGGCCGTGACTTGGGGGTTGAAGGTGGACATGGAGTTTTCGACGTAGAAGACGAGCTGGTTTGGGTCTTGGTAGCACCCACCTTCTTGCTGAAGCTCTGCGAGGATGCGGTTGACGTTGGCGCGCAGGTCCACGGCGCGGGAGTCTTGAACCGGGTCCTCACCCCGGGTGGCGAGGCGGTCCAAGTGCTTGTGCAGGTCGCGCACGGCGCCGGCGAGGCCAGACTTCACGCACGCCGCAATCTGCGCGAGGCCGTCCTTGGCTTGGCGGATGATGGCGGAGTCGGCGTGGTGGAGCATCGCGGCGAAGGTGGCGGCCTTGGGTTTCAGCACCCGCGCCACTTCCCGCGCTGACGGCTCCGGTTCCCCATACTCGAAGCCGAACTGGCTGATGGCGAGGTCGAAGGTGCCCGTGTCGAGCCCCGTGTCCTCGAGCCTCGCGCCGCCTCGGAAGTCGATGGCACGCAGATGGCGGGCGATGGCCTTGCCGGTGAACTGCCTGGGCGGGTCGATGTCGGCATAGTCGATGCCGGTGACCCTATGCTCCAGTCCCTCTCGCGACGAATGTTGCTGTGCCAGCAACGCCAACGCGCCGTTGCCGGTGGCAAGGTCCAAGATGGCGGCGCCAGCCGGCAGATCCGCGAACAATCCATGCCAGTAGTCCCGAACTGCGCCGTCGTAGTTGCCGGCGAAGCGCCCGTGGAATGTCGTGATCGTTCCCTTGCGCCAATAGGTGCCCCACTCCCTCGCGCCAAGCCGCTCGCTCATTTCCCTTGCCCAACTTCTGGAAAGAGGGCGTCTCGCCCTCCGTCGCGCATCCCAAAGAGGAGCTGAACTGAGAAATGAACCCTTGATTTAGGACACTTCTGGCGCCGGCCGACGCGCGCCCTGCAGGGTGCGATGGTGGGCGAGACGCCCTCCCTCCGAGGGTTCGTTGAGAGCCTTAGCATCACTCGTGCTTAGGCTCGACCGAAGGTAGCGAACCAGAAGTTGGCCGCCACGCTCACCCGGGGCCTTCGCCCCGAATACGGTTCCACGGCGTGCAGGATGTAGGAAGGAAAGATCAGCAAATCGCCGGCCACCGGACGCATCCGCACCGCGTCGAAGGAGAACTCGCGCCGCATCTGCCGGTTTGCCGTGTCGAGATACATGCTCGCCGTCGCCCGCGGGTCGTTGAACACCAAGTGTCCCGCCTCGAAATCCGCCGCGTCCTCATCCCCCGGGTCCGCGCAATACACGAGGCTCCAAGACGCCAGCGGATGGTTGTGGTTCGGAAAGTACCCGCCCTGCCGCGTCACATGAAACCAGCAATGGCTATGGAAGCGCAGGTTCTTGAGCGCCGCGTCGTCGATGCCGTTGGCCGTCTTCACCACCCCAGCCAGGTGGCTGTGAAAGAGCTGCTTGAGGTCGGCGGTGACGTCGCTGCCCCAATCGAGAAAGTCGAAGGAACTCTCGAACACGCCCGGATGGGCGCGCTGGGGGGAGTCTGGCTTGCGACGGCTTTCGGTTTCGCTGGCGAGGACGTACTCGGTCACCCGTGCCGCTCGCTCGGGCTCCGTGCGGTTGCGATAGAACGGCGTCGCCCAGAAGTGGAGGATGTCGTCCATCAGGAGCGGTGGTCAGGCAGGACGCTTTCGAGGGCAGGTGCCCTCGAAAGCGTCATGTGCCTTGTGTCGGCCTTGCGTCAGCTTGCGCTAGAACGTGTGCCGGTAGCTGATGAACGGGGTGCGGCCGGCGACATCGTAGAGAGGCAGAACGAAGGTGTCGTCGTAGCCATTCACTAGGTCATAGGCGGGGTCCTCGTCCATGAGATTGCGAACGCCGAGCGAGAGTTCGCCGCCCCACGGCAAAAGCGTGGCCGCAGTGATGTCTTGACTGAAGTGACGTTCGTACATGCCGTTACCCGCGCCTTCATGCTCGTCGATTGCGCGCAGATAGTAGGAGACCGTGTAGCGGTCGAAGTCCCATTGCACGTTGAAGATCGCCCGGTGCTGTGGGTTGCCCTCAAGCCCCACCTGGTCCACCACATCCTCGCCCGGCGAAGGGGTGAACTCGTACTCCTCGATGCGGGAAATGGTGAGGTTGAACGCCAACCTCCCCCAGTCGGCCGTTTCCCAATCGTACTGGGCACGCAGGTCATAGCCGGCAACATCCTGGATGGCGAGGTTTGCGAACACGCGATCAATGGACACCAGCGCACCCGGATCGCCGGCCTGCGTCGGTGCGCCGCGGCGTACCGCCACGCCAGAGGGAAGGCGCCCCTCCTGCTCCAATCGCAGCACGGTGCCGATGCCTAGCTGCGCCACCGAATCCTCGATCGTGATTTGGAATGCGTCGATTGAGAAGGAAAGCGAATCGAGTGGCTGGACCACAACGCCGACGTTGAAGGATTCGGCCGTTTCGGCATCGAGGTCGGGGTTGCCGCCGGTGAAGTTCTCCACTTGGTTGGTGGGACAGGGATCGATGCCGATGGCTGCGCAACGGTACACGTCCGTCGTATCGTTGAAGGACTGGGACCTCGACTGGTACAGCTCCGTGAGATTCGGTGCCTTGAAACCCTCGCCCCAAGACCCCCGTAGAACAAGCATTTGGAACGGGCTGTAGCGCACCGCCACTTGCGGCGAAAACGCATCGCCGAAATCGTCGTAGGAGTCGAAGCGACCTGCAATGCTGGCCTCGAGGTTGTCAAGCACGGGGATGGACAACTCGCCGAAGATCGCGCTGCGACTGCGGTCGCCACCGGAGCTATTGCCGGCAGAACCTAGGATGTTGCCAGCTTCGCGGTAGCTGTCGTAGTCGTCCATGTATTCTTCGGATGCGGTCTCCGCGCCGGCGGCCCAACCAATGGGGCCAGCCGGGAGGTTCCACGCAAACCCGTCGAACGTGACCCCTGCTGACGTGTAGTCCGTGAGGATGTCACGGAACAGCGTCGCACCCATCCGCCCCACAGCCGCGAGATTGACCGGGTCACGCGAGAACGGATTGGTGAGATCGTAATTCCCGGCTTCGACCTCGAGCTCCACCTGACTCTGCAAGATGTACGTCTCGCCCTCTTCCGCGCCTTCGTAGCGGTAGAAGCGGGCATAGGCTTCATAATTGATTGGATTGGCAAACTCGAAGGAACCTCGGCCGCCCACAGCGGTATCGAACTCGTAGCGCACCGTGTCGTCATCCCGAGGTCCGTGTGCAACAAAGCGGTGGAACACCGAGAAGTCGAGCGGAACCCCATCAGCATCCTTGGGATAGGAGGCGAGGCTCGTGTCGAATGGGTTGTGCGGGCTGTCATGCGGCACACTGAAGAAGCCAACTGCGGGCGCATATCGACCGAAGCTCGAGATGCGTGAATAACGGTTGTCCATGAACAGCTCGTGCCCCGGGGTCCACTCGTAGCTGCCCGTGAGGAACGTGCTGATGCGGTCCAAGCCCCCCGTCTGCGCGGAAATGTCGGCATAGCCGAACCCACACGCGGTGCCGGGAATGCCGAATGGATCCTCGACGATGCCGGCGTAGACATCCATGGGGCAGTCACCGATTGCTTCAGCGCCTGCAAACCAAGGATGAAACGCCGTGTTTCCCCCTGCCGACACGCCGGTGGTGTCCACGCCAAGATTCGGTCGTGTTCCATCGCCCGGATCGCGAACATCCACCCTGCTGTACTCGCGGTCTCCGTCGAAGATCGGATTGCGCGTGAACCACTCGGCGGTGAACAGCAGGTTTCCCTTTTCGCCCGCACTGCCCCAACTGACGCTGAGGTTGTCCTCCTCCGCTCCGGCGCGCTGTGGATTGGCGGCACCGAGCTTCATCTCGACACCTTCGTAGTCATCTCGCAGGATGACGTTCACCACCCCGCCCAGCGCATCGGTTCCGTAAATCGCCGAGGCGCTGTCGGTCAGAATCTCAATGCGCTCGATGGCAGCCAGCGGTATGGAGTTGAGATCGACCGACGCCGATCCCGTGAAGGGGTTGCCCGGCACACGACGTCCGTTCACAAGCACCGCCGTGCGGTCGGGGCCGAGCCCCCTGAGGTCAATCAACGCGATCTGACCGAACGATGTGCCTGACCGTTCGCGGAACGAACCGAAACTGTTGTAGGTCGTGCTGCGCAGCACATCGGCTACGCTCTCAAGCCCCGTCATCTCGATTTCCGCCCGCTCGATCACGGTGATGGGGCTAGGCGAATCATCCACCGCCCGCCGAATCCGCGATCCGGTAACGACCATCTCCTCGATTTCGTCGGAGGCGGCCGGGGCCTCGTCCTGCGCCTGAACCGGAACCGTGGCAAGCGCCGCTGCGGTGATCGCACCGACGGCACTCGCCAATTGCGTCTTCCTGAACATGGGTGTCTCTCCCTCACGAATCCAGATTCGCACCGGGCGCGCAGCATCGTCCAACACGCACTCCTACGCCCATTACAAAATGTAACGAGCCTTTACCCCGGTGGCAAGCAAATTCGTCCGATCTCGGACGCTTTGGATTCCCCACTTTTGGGAAGGCCCCGGTCGTCCTTTCGGGGCGCGCGGAGGGCGTGCCGTCGTGCTTTCCGGAAGAGGCGGCATTGCCCTCGCTTCAGAGGTCGCAGCGCGCAAGACGTCGACAGCTACCGACCCTAGAAATCCACCCCCACGTTTAGGAACACATACCGCCCCAGCGCGTCGAAGAAGGCCGGGAACGTGTTGCCGTTGCCGGGGGCTGTGCCGGCGTCGGAGCTCACCTGTGGGTCGGTGTCGAAGAGGTTGGTGATGCCAAGCGTCGCCGAGTAGTTGCCCACAGGCGTCCACTCCAGCGTCAGGTCCCAATACGTCTCGGCATCGAAGTCGATGTTGTTGGAGTTGAGGTCTTCCGTTGCGCCGAGATACCGCAGCCCCAGCGCAATCCGCAGGTCGTACTCCGTGAGCAGAGTCGCCTTGTAGTTGCCGCTCCATTCCGGCTGCGGATTCTTGCCGCACGCCGCGCCCCAGACGCCAGCGCACAACCGGATCGGTCGCCGGTGCGGCTTGGCCGGACGGAAGCTCGTGAAGCCCTCATCGAAGCCGCCTACTGTTGAACGGATTAGTGCAACGAGCCCCCGTTCTGGCGAAGTGCCTGGTGTTGCGCGTTGCCACCGTGAGGTCCCTTTCAATCGCCGTGGCGGCGATGAGACCGTCGACGGGCGAGACCGGATCCGGCACGCCCATGCGACCCCATCGTTCGGCGATGGGCTGGTCGATGTCGACGATGTGACCGGAAAACCTCGTGGCGGTCGCTGCCAGCCATTCCTCCAAGAACTTGGCTGCGATCGCGTCGCCACGATTCCTGGTCCTCTCGACTCCGCGCCGCAGCTCGCCCAAGGTCAGGACGCTGATGTGCAGTTCGTCCGACCGTCGCGCCCGCAGCCACGCCATCGCCGACGGGTCGGCGCGGTCGCGTTTGCGGAACTCGGAAACGACGTTGGTATCGAGCAGGAAGCTCACAGGCCGAGATCGACCTCGCGTGGCGGGAAGGCATCGCGCCGGAAATCGTCGTCCTCCCCCACGCAAGGGATCGACCGTAGGTGGTCGACGAAGTCGTGCGCGGTAGTCGTCTCCGGCCGGCCGGAGTCGTCTCCGGCCACGCCACGCACTGTCCTTAGGAGCCTGTCGTACGGCACGTGAACCGCTCTGCTGCGACGGGTTGGATCGCACCAGAACTCCACCCATTCTTCCAGTCCGTGATGGACGTCGTGCACCAACTCGTCTCTGGTCATTGAGCCGTGCTTCGCCCAGACATCCTCAACGACACTCATGTCATCGGGACTCAATCCGTCGAGGAGCCCTTCTCCCACTCCTCGACGAACATTGATGCCGCGTTCCGACGGCGGTGCGATGAACTCCGCCCACTCGCCGGTCGTAGGGGTGCCCGCTTTGCCCTTCATCAAGTCGAACGTCCGCGACAGCACCATGCCGGCTTCCATCGCGTAGATGTCGTCCATGACAATGGGGAAGCCCGATCGCCTCACCGCCTCTCGCTCGGCGAGGTAAACCAGCTTCAAGAGCCTCACCAAGCCGACGGGCCGACGGGCCTTCAGAATGAATGCCGCAGAAAGCTGGGCTGCCTGTCGCTCTCGCATCGTCATGCCTCGCACATAGGCGTAGCTTACACCCGCCGATCTGGGGGTACCCGAGCAGCGCTAGCGCTGTGCGCCCTGCACGTCCTCTTGGCTGAGGTTCGTCGTCTGCGCCGATATGTAGCGGCCTGCCGTAGAGGCTACGACAGACCAACCGCCTCGACGAATTCGTTCCGCTCAATGCGCTTCTTGTTGACAAGTACCGTCCAGATCGTCCGTTCGGAAACGTGAAAGCGACTTGCCGCCGCAGCCACGTCGTCCTGTCCCGGTTCCGGGCCGCAATAGTCCAGCAACTCTTGGTAGGGACAAAGGAAGCTCTGGGCGAACGCCCGCTGGAATTTCTGCCGAGCGCTCATCGCGCGGGACACAGGTCCAAGACCATCGTTCCGAGACCAGACCATGTCGCCGACGCTGCGGCAGAGCTCGAATCTTCGCGCCTGCGACCGAAACGTGCCGAGCGATATGCGGTTTCCGTCGCCTGTCTCCTCTCGCATCCGCAAGCCATATGGCAAGGGTGGGCCGACCTGCTGGCGTAAAGCTCGTGGTGCCACGCTGAAGACATCGCCTAGCCGTCTGTTGAGTACGGGACCAACGAGAGAAAGTTCGGCACGCAGCGAGGCGGCGGCTTGCTCCGCGGCCTCCCACGGGGCCGTGTGCGGGTTACGGTCGAAAGCAACCGCGTCAGGCGGTACCGGCATTTCGATGCGAAGGCCGGATGTTCGAGTTGACTCGACCGTCGACCTCAGTGCGGTCGCGGCACCGTCACCCGGCATTGCGAGCACCGCCTCTTCAAGGCTTTCCTCGCCGTATTGCACCATAAGGTCATCCAACTCGCCCATGAGCTGGGCCGGGGCCTCGTCCACATCGAAGCCCAGCATCGCCTCCACCATCCGCCATGTGCGCGAGTCTTTGTTGGCTCGCTCGTCGCAAAGAGCACCGTATTCGGCACGGAGTGCTTCGTGGTCCTCGACAGCATCTGCGAGCATCTGCCGGATGAAGGCGTCTGCGCTTGCTTCGACGTCGCAACCGGCAACGTACCGGATCCCATGTGCCAAAAACTGCACCGGCGCTGGAAGCGGCTCTGGATGGACAGCGATTCCGCGCCGGGGGCCCTCGCCCCATAGGACGACTCTCGGCCAGACATGGCCACCGCCGATCGATGAAACTTCGTGGGCAAGCCTCCAGCTGGCGTCGGGACCGTTGGCCGGAACCGGCTCGAAATGAATGCGCCACCAGTTGTCTACGAGCCAGAAAGCGAGCGACGCGGGCGGTGCCTTCAATGCGTCATCGTGCTCCGATCCGTTTCTGACAAGACGAGTCAGCACTTCCTCGCCAGCCGAAATCCGGATGCGCCGAATCTCGGTTGACGTTTTGGAGTCGAGCGGCTCCACCGCTATCGCAAAGCCTTCCATCAGCGCACGCCATAACGCTCGAGGCATTCTTGAGCCGCACTGCGCTCCAGGTGCGAGCCCAACGCTTCGGCCCACCCAAGAAATCGTCGGCACACCGGCGCCGCTATTGCCTCGTTCACTCGTACGGGATAGCCGTGGAACTCGTGCCGTTCCCGGTTGGTTTCCCGTGCTTCGTAAATCCAGCCATCATCGGCTACCGTCCAAATAACTCGACGCGTATCCCCGATCAAGCCTGCCTGGATTCCTCGTCTGATGAGATCTGGGATGGTTGCCATCTGGTCTGGGCGGAAATCCGCATGTGCGTCGCAGAGTGTCGCGTCGCCTCGTTCGCCACGGAACGGATCAAGGCCGTACAGATGCGGGTGGCGCTTGTGCTTCGCGCTCGGTTCGTACCTCACGAGGGTCAACAGCCGAGCCGCAAGCTCGCGAGATGGCATCGTTAGCAATCGGCGCTTGTCGTTGTCGGATTTCCTCGAACCAGACGCTTGTCGAGCGGGAGGACGCTTCATGGGCCACCTTCACTGGCCTTCGACCGACAGGCATTGCATTTTACGCACAATCGCCGCCTGGACGGACCGTACGACAGCAGTACCGAACTCGCTAGTCGTGCCTCACCATCGACTTCGGACCGTTTTGTGGGAGGGCGTCTCGCCCTCCAAGGAGCCGGCCGAATCAGGACGGGCGACCACAAGGGTCGCCCCTGCGCCCGCTTTAGAAATCCACGCCCACGTTCAGGAACACGTACCGCCCCAATGCATCGAAGAACGCCGGGAACGTGTTGCCGTTGCCGGGGGCGGTGCCCGCGTCCGAGCTCACCTGCGGGTCCGCGTCGAAGAGGTTCGTGATGCCGAGCGTGGCGGAGTAGTTGCCTACTGGGGTCCACTCCAAGGTCAAGTCCCAGTACGTCTCGGCATCGAAGTCGATGTTGTTGGAGTTGAGGTCGTCCGTAGCGCCGAGATAGCGCAGCCCCAGCGCAATCCTGAGGTCGTACTCCGTGAGCAGCGTCGCCTTGTAGTTGCCGCTCCATTCCGGCTGCGGGTTCTTGCCGCACGCCGCGCCCCACACGCCAGCGCACTCCAAGGCGTCCTCGCCCGGCAACTCGATGAGGTCCGACGTCATCAGGAACGTCGTCACGCCTTCGAGGGACAGGGGGCCGAACGGGGTGTCGAAGCCGTAGTCGAAGATGATGTCCACGCCCTGCACGTCCTCTTGGCTGAGGTTCGTCGTCTGCGCCGAGATGTAGCCGCCCGTGAGCCACAGCGAGCCGTTCACCGGATGGCGGTTGATGAGGTTGCAGAACGCGCCAATGCCCGTCTCCAGGCACTTCGACAGCGCCGTCGCCGCCGGAATGCTACCGATGCCTTCCTCCACCTGAATGTCGAAGTAGTCCACCGTGAGCACCAGTTCCGGCAGGAACCAAGGCGTGATCACCGCGCCGATGGTCGTGGATTCAGCTTCCTCCGGCGCCACCTGCGGGTTGCCGCCTTGCAGGATGTTGTACTGGTCGGCTGGCGACTTGAGGTCGGTGCCGTAAAGGTTGGCCGCAAGGCCCGTGTTGGCGCATTGCGCTTGGGTGGCGCTCATGGAAAGGCCGCAGGGGTCGTCGGCGAGGTCCACAAGGTTGAAGCCCGTGGCGCGGAAGAGTTCCCAGAGGCTCGCGTGCCGCACAGCGCTCTGGAACGACGCCCGCAACGCGACAGCTTCCGTCGCTTGCCAGAACGCGCCCACCTTGTAGGTGTTGGTCTCGGCGCCCGTGGCGTAGTCGGCGAAGCGGTAGCCGACGTCCGCGCTCAGCGTGTTCAGCACCGGCACGCCGAGTTCGACGAAGTACTCGCTCACGTCGTAGCCGCCGGAGAGCGGCAGGGTTGCGCCGCCCGAGCCCGAACGGTCGCCGGTGCGGCTCGGCCGGTCTGGACGGAAACTGGTGCTCACGTCGCGCATCTCAAGGCCGAAAGCGGCCGAGATGGCGCTCGGCGCACCCGGAATGACGATGCCCGTTTGCCCAGACACCACGGCTTGGAGAATCTCCTGCTCGCCGGTGCCGTTCACAAACGTGGAGTTGGCGATGTATTGCTGCAGCGCGGCGCCGCCGTCGATCACGCCCTGAATGCCGGCGTCGCCGGGCATCCCGCCTTGGAACAGGTTGTAGGGAATGCACGCGCCGTCGGCGCCGTTCAGAACGGAAACGCAGGTGGGCACGCCGCCGACGTTGATCACGTCGATGGCGCGGGTGATGGCAACCACCGAGAGGTCGTTGCGGTATTCGCTCGAATACTCCACCTCCGAGAGCTGGTAGGAAATGTCGTAGCTCCACGTTGGCGAGAGATCGCCGCGCAGGCCATACACCTGCACCACGTTGTCGTAGCCGGTGATGTTCTGGCGCGGGCCGCCTTCGACGTTGCGCTTAAGGGAATAGAGCGGGGCGCGGTAGTCGATGATTTCCTCGGCGCCGACGGCGATGTCGAGCGAGGAGATGTACGCGAGCGCCTCGGCGGCAGAAGCGAAGTTTGGTGCGTGGTCGCCGCCCATGCCTTCCCAGTCGCCGCACACGACATCGTATTGCTGCTTCGAGAGCAGCGGGTTGTAGCAGGGGATCGACGTGATGTTGCCGAAGGTGCCGGAATAGGCGATCTGCGCGTTGGACTCGGACGACATGGAGCGGATGTTGGCGTAAGCCTCCGCGTATTCGCTGATCTCGAACTTGCCGAAGAAGCCGACGTTCAGGCGTTCGTCCGGGCGCTGGAAGAAGTTGGTGGGGTTGTAGTTGAAGGTCTGGCCGGCGCGGGGCACGAACTCGTTGCCCTCAACCTTGAGGTCAAGCCGCGTGATGTCCGGATCCTTGTTGACAAATCCGGCGGCACCGTAGCGGCCGAAGTCTGCCCAGCGACCCGGCGGGATGGTGGATGAGCCGCCACACGCGCTCTTGCCTCGGGTGAGGGCGCAGGCGGAGACATCGTAGTCCCCTTGCAGGATGGGGCTGGTATCGGTTCGCTCCATGAAGGCCGTGATGTGGCCCCTGTCTTCGAATACCGAGCCGCCGAAAGCCACGGAGACCTTGTTCGTCTCGCCGGTGGTTACGTCCCCCGGCGCCTGGGCATAGCCGAAGCTCTGCACCAGATCGCGGAACTCGCCGTTGTCGTTGGTGTGCTGGTAGAAGCTATGGGTGACGCTGGCCTTGAAGCCTTCGAACTCGTCGTCGAGGATGAAGTTGACGACCCCGGCCACAGCATCGGAGCCATACACGGAGGAGGCGCCGCCGGTGAGCACTTCCACCCGCTCAAGCAGCAGGGACGGGATGGAGTTGAGGTCGGCGCAGTTGCCGCCCCCGGTCGTGCCGGGCGCGAGGCGCTGGCCGTTCAGCAGGACGAGGGTGCGGGCACAGCCGAGGTTGCGCAGATTCACGGTGGCGGTGCCGCTCGCGCCATTCGAGGCGGTGATGGCCTGGCCGGGGGATACTTGAGGCAGGTCGTTCAGGTAGTCCTCGACCCGCGTGATGCCACGATCGGCGATGTCATCGCTATCGACCGTGGTGATTTGGGAGGAGCTGAAGACGTTGCGGTCGCGGATGCGGGTGCCGGTGACGACCACCTCCTCGACCTCCGAAGCGCCCTCCTGGGCCGCCAAGTCCTGTGCGAACGATGGCAACGAAACCAAGCAAGCCGCTCCCACAGGCAGGACAAAGGCAGAGCGACAGGCGCGTGAAAAAGCTGCAAGGCGCATTGGCGTACCCCTCGTTGGGAATCTGGTGTGATTTGGACACGCCCCCGACGAGGGGCGGCGCACCTTAAGCGCGGGTTGTGACGGGCGCAACTCGCTCTCGTGCAGCGGCGATCGAGGGCGTGTCCCCCAAAACGTGCGGACAGGCAGGTTAGTTCGCGGACCGCTGTACGGCTGCCATGAACGCAGAGTCAATTGGAAGACGGTTGTCCGCAGCAGACCAAAGGACGTCCGCGTAGGCATCTGACGGACCATGCACATGCCAGACGACGATCCCCTCCTCCTGGGCGAGTTCAATCGCCGGAAGCAGGTCGCCATCACCGGACAGGATGGCAGCGTGCGTGATCATGTGCTTCAGTGACAGCGTCGCAATGTCGAGTCCGATCATCAGATCGACGCCCTTTTGGTGGAAGGTCGGTTGGCCAGCGGGAGGCTCGCGCCGAACCGTACGCCCCGCACGCACCTTGAACTTGGGCAATCTCCCAAGCGCCGCGAAGAAGCTGCGCCGTTTTCCGAAGCGGTCGGTCTCCTCGCGGGTAGGTGGGTTCCCCTGATAGGGAAGTGCGTCGTAGAAATACGTCCGCAAGCGGAGCAGGTACCGCCCTCAACCTGCGCGATTTGGTCGGAGATGTGGTCTCCGAGCTTCTCGAAGTCCACCCATGTGCGAAAGCGATGTTCCGCAAGCTTGCCCATATAGGCACCGTCGATAAAGATGGCGAGATTGGCCATACGAAGTCCCCATAAAGTAAAAGGGGCAAGGGCCGCCGCAGCGACCGTTGCCCCTCAACATTGGTAACCTGACATGCCACGAGGTGGGACGCCAGGGGGTATTTGGGCGGATCAAAGCACGGTTGGCCCGGCAAGTCAACGCAGGCACGACCCAAGGGGGCGAAACCCGACGCCTACCGCGCCAATACCGGCGCCAGAAAGCGGCCCGTGTGGGAGGTTGGGTCTGCGGCGATGTCCTCCGGCGTGCCCACCGCCACGATTTCGCCGCCGCCGGCGCCGCCTTCTGGGCCTAGGTCGATGATCCAGTCGGCGGTTTTCACAACGTCTAGGTTGTGTTCGATGACCACCACGGTGTTGCCTTGGTCGCGCAGACGATGGAGCACGCGCAGGAGTTGCTGGATGTCCTGGAAGTGCAGGCCCGTGGTGGGCTCGTCGAGGATGTAGAGGGTCTTGCCGGTGTCGCGCTTGGAGAGCTCGCGCGAGAGCTTCACCCGCTGCGCCTCGCCGCCCGAGAGCGTGGTGGCGCTCTGGCCCAGGCGAACGTACGAAAGCCCCACGTCCACCAGGGTTTGCAGCTTGCGCTTCAGCATCGGCACGGCGTCGAAGAACTCGTGGGCTTCCTCGATGGTCATGTCGAGCACTTCGTGGATGTTTTTGCCCTTGTAGCGCACCTCCAGCGTCTCGCGGTTGTAGCGCTTGCCCCGGCAGACATCGCACGGCACGTAGATGTCCGGCAGGAAGTGCATCTCCACCTTGATGACGCCATCGCCCTGACACGCCTCGCAGCGCCCGCCGCGCACGTTGAAGCTGAATCGGCCAGGCTTGTAGCCTCGCGCCCGGCTTTCCTGCGTTTGCGCGAACAGTTCGCGGATGGGGGTGAAGAGGCCCGTGTAAGTTGCCGGGTTCGAGCGGGGGGTGCGGCCGATGGGGCTCTGGTCGATGTCCACCACCTTGTCGAGTTGGTCGAGCCCTTCCACATCTTCGTGCGCCTGCGGCGTGAGCGTGATGGCGCCGTTCAGCATCCGCGCTGCCAGCGGATAGAGCGTGTGGTTGATGAGGGTGGACTTGCCGGAGCCGGAGACGCCAGTGACGCAGGTCATGAGCCCCAAGGGGATGTCGGCGGTGATGCCTTTGAGGTTGTTGCCTTGGGCCTTGACGAGGCGCACCACCTTGTCGGCGTTCACCCGGCGGCGGGTCTGGGGGATGCGGATGGCCTTGCGGCCAGCGAGGAAGTCGCCCGTGACCGATGCGTCGTTGGCGACGATGTCGGCAAGGTTGCCGGAGGCGACGATTTCGCCGCCGTGCACGCCAGCGCCAGGGCCAATGTCGAGAATGTGATCGGCCGCACGGATGGCCTCTTCGTCATGCTCCACCACCAGCACGGTGTTGCCGAGGTCCCTCAGGTGCGTGAGCGTCCGCAACAGCCGTTCGTTGTCGCGCTGGTGCAGGCCGATGGAGGGCTCGTCCAAGATGTACATGACGCCGACGAGACCCGCGCCGATCTGGCTTGCGAGGCGGATGCGCTGTGCTTCGCCGCCGGAGAGGGTCTCGGCGCTGCGGTCGAGGGTGAGGTAGTTCAGCCCCACGTCCACGAGGAAGCGCAGGCGGGCCTGGATTTCCTTGAGTATCTTCTCGGCGATGGCGCCACGGCGGCCGCTGAGCTCAAGCCCAAGGAAGTAATCGAGCGCTGCCTCCACCGAGCTCGTGTTGATCTCCGGCAGCGTGGTCTCGTCGATGAAAACGTGCCGAGCGTCTTGCTTGAGCCGCGTGCCGGCGCACGCCGGACAGGCGCGCACCGTCAGGTACTTCTGCAAATGCTCGCGCACGCCGCTCGAACTCGTCTCGCGAAAGCGCCTCTCCATGTTGGGGATGACGCCCTCGAAGTGATGGCGGCGGGTGATGCGATCGCCGCGGTCGTTGACATAGCTGAAGTCGATGCGTTCGCCCTTGGAGCCGAACAGCACTGCATCGCGCTGCTTCTTGGTGAGCTTGCCGAAGGGTTTTTCGACATCGAAGCCGTAGTGCCGAGCAAGGGACGTGAGCAAGTGGAAGTAATAGACGTTGCGCCGGTCCCAGCCGCGCACCGCGCCTTCCGCGAGCGTCAGTGTGGGGTCGGTCACCACGAGGTCGGGATCGAAGAACTGCTTGACGCCCAGGCCGTCGCAATCCGGGCAGGCGCCAGCGGGATTGTTGAAGGAGAACATGCGCGGTTCCAGCTCGCTGATGCTGTAGCCGCAGGTCGGGCAGGCGAAGCGGGCACTGAAGACGAGATCGTCCGCATCCTCGTCGTCCACGAGGCTCACCACCGCCACGTCTTCGCCCAAGGTGAGGGCGGTTTCGAACGACTCCGCGAGACGCTGCTGGACGTCGGGGCGCACCCGCAGGCGGTCCACCACCGCCTCGATGGTGTGCTTCTTGTTCTTGTCGAGGGCAGGAGGATGGTCAAGACCAGTGACGATGCCGTCGATTCGGGCGCGGATGAAGCCGTCCGCCACGAGTTCGGAGAAGACGAGCTGGTGCTCGCCCTTGCGCTCCTGGACCACGGGCGCCAGCACCATGATGCGGGAGCCTTCCGGCAGCGCGAGCGCTTGATCCACCATCTCGCTGACGGTCTGCGCTGCGAGCGGAAGGCCGTGTTCGGGGCAGCGCGGCTCGCCCACTCGGGCGTAGAGCAGGCGCAGGTAGTCGTGGATCTCGGTGATGGTGCCGACGGTGGAACGCGGGTTGTGGGAGGTGGACTTCTGCTCGATGGAGATGGCCGGAGACAGTCCCTCGATGTGATCGACGTCCGGCTTCTCCATCATCGACAGGAACTGCCGGGCGTAGGCGGAAAGCGATTCGACGTAGCGCCGCTGGCCCTCGGCATAGAGGGTGTCGAAGGCGAGGGACGACTTGCCGGAACCGGAAAGACCCGTTACCACGACGAGGCGGTCGCGCGGGATGTCGACATCGATGTTCTTGAGGTTGTGCGTGCGGGCGCCGCGCACGGAAATGGCGGCTGTGCCAAGGGCATCGGCTAGCGGCGGCTCTGTTGCCGTGCTTCCATTGGCCGTTGCATCGACGGATTCCGTTTGGGTTGGCGCCGGCGAGTTCCCGGCAGCGGGTTTCCTGACTCTCTCAACGACCGCCATCGCTTCTCATGTGCCGCGAAAACGCCTTCCTGAAGGCCTCGCGAACGGTCCGCTCCTCGCCGATTGCCAAACAGTCAAAACTACGCTGATGGCGTCGCAACGGCAACCGTGATTTTCGGAAAACGCCGGGAAACGGGGCGCGATGGCTTGCTCGGGTTGGAGCTCGGCAAGGTGGGCCTTGTGCTGACACCCATAGGTCCCGTCTCGCGGGTTGGCAATCAGATGGCAAGCTGCGCGTGGGTGCCGAGCCGGATCAACTCGAGGATGTCATCGTCGCGCTTGCGGTACACCAGCACGAGGTCGGGCCGCAGGTGGCAGTCGCGGCAGTCGCCATACTGGCCCTTCATGGGATGGTCCACGTAGCGGGGCGGGAGAGGGACGTCGGCGACGAGGAGTTCGAGGGTTTCGAGCAGGGTGGCATCCAAGTGACCGCCGTGCATACCCCGCTTCGCACGCTTGAAGTCGCGCCGGAACTGCGCGGTCCGCTTGACCTTGCGCGCCAAGGAGAGTCGCCCGGCGGTCGTCAGCCGTCGCGGTTGAGTTCGGCCAGCGCTTCGGCCGGCGTGCCGAGCGCGACGACCTCGCCGCGCCGCGCGGCCTCGATGGCCTCGACGGTTGTGGCGTTGGGCACCAGCGCCCCGAAGTCCGGCCCGCAGCCGGCAGCCGCCTGTTCGAGGACGATGCGCATGGTCTCGTCGATGGTGAGGCCCTGCTCGGCGAGCTGGCGCGCGGCCTCGTCCCTGACTGCCCGTTCGACGTCCACGCGCACCGTAACCTTCATCTGACTCCCTGCGACCATGCCGCTAAATGCAACGCCCCGTATGAGGGCAAGCCAATTCTACCGTGGCTGCGATGTGGTGGACCACAGTCTTGGCGAAGAGGCTGATAGACTGCGGTCAGTCGAAAATCATGGAACGAAAGCGATGGCCCGAGGCATCAACAAGGTCATTCTCATTGGCAATCTCGGGCGTGATCCCGAGACTCGCTACACCCAATCCCAAACACCGGTCACGACGCTTAGCGTCGCAACGAGCGAAAGCTGGACGGACCGCAACACCAACGAGCGTCAGGAACGCACCGAGTGGCACCGAGTCGTTTGCTGGCGTCGCCTGGCGGAAATCGCCGGCGAGTACCTCCGCAAGGGCTCGAAGGTGTACATCGAAGGCAGCCTGCAAACGCGCTCCTGGGAAGGTCAGGACGGCCAGACCCGATACACGACAGAAATCGTCGCACGCGACATGCAGATGCTCGACAGCCGCGGCGCGATGGCTGGTGGTGGCGGCATGGATGACGGCTACCGAGCGCCGCCGTCGAGTGCAAACCGCCCGCCAGCGCGACCGGCGCCCGCTCCGGCGCCAGCGCCAGCGGACGACCTCGACGATCTCGAGGACGACATTCCGTTCTAGGAGGCTGCGCCGTAGCAAACGGCGCACCTCCTAGCCGGAGTGGTGAGCGGATGCGAGCCGGAAGGCCAGCAGTTCGCGCAGCGAACTGCCGACGCGCCCGCTAGGGCGCGCTAGCGGGCTGTCGGACTTCGGACGCACGACCGCACATGACGGATCGGCAGGAAATCCCGTTGTTCCCGCTCGGCGCCGTGCTTTTCAACGGCGGCCGGCTGCCGCTCAAGATCTTCGAGCCGCGCTATCTCGACCTCGTCAGCCGCTGCATGAAGGACGGCAGCGGCTTCGGCGTCGTGCTCATTCGCCAAGGCAGCGACGTCCACAAGGCCGACCAAGCCGTGCCGACCATCTTCAACATCGGCACGCTGGCGAAGATCGTGGACTTCGATCCCCTCGCTGGCGGGCGGCTCGGCATCGTCTGCGCTGGTGAGGGGAAGTTCCGCATCCACCGTTCCTGGATGGCGGACGACCACCTAACCATGGCGGAGGTGGAGTTCCTGCCGGAGGAGACGGCGAGCCCGGTGGGCGAGGAGTTCGCCCCGCTCGTGGATGCCTTGAAGGAGATCGCCAAACACCCGATGGTGGAAAAGCTCGGCATCGTCGTGGACTACGACGACGCTCGGTCGGTGGGCTGGCGCCTCGCCGAACTCCTGCCGGTGTCGCCGGAGATCAAGCAGGGCCTGCTGCAGATGCACATGCCGAGGGAGCGTCTCGCCGAGATTCGCCGTTTGCTAGGCAATCTCGGCAAGTCCGGCTAGGTCCGGGCGTACGCGGCAACGCGCCATTCCACGTCGCAATGCAGGCGATACTCGGCGGCACCTTCGATCCCGTGCATCGCGGCCACCTGCACATCGCCCAGGCGGGGCGCGATCTGCTCGACGTGGAGTCGGTCACCCTCATGCTGTCGGCACGACCTTGGCATCGTGCCACTCCAGAGGCAGCGGCGGAGCACCGCTGGAACATGCTGTGCCTTGCGGCGCAGTCGGCACCGGGCCTGGTTGCGTCCGACATCGAAGCAAAGCGGCCTGGCCCTTCGTACACGGCGGACACCCTGCGGGAACTGCGCCGCCGCGTCGGCAGCAACGAACCGTTGGTGTGGCTCATCGGCGAGGACGCAGTGACGCTGCTGTCGTCATGGCGGCACCACGATGCGTTGCCGGGGCTATGTCATTTGTTGGTGTTCGCGCGAGAGGGCAGGCCGCACCGCGTCCCCGACGGGTTTCGGCTTGCGGAACGCCCGCGGGAACTGTCGGAACTGCCGGCCGGCAGCGTGCATTTTGCCGACACGCCGCCGATGGCCGTGTCGAGCACCGAAGTGCGCCACGCCATCGCGACGGAAAACGACGCTAGCGCATTGCTACCTGCCGCCGTGTGGGCATATATTAGGCGGCATGGACTCTACGCAGGCGTCGGCAGAGCTTAGAGAACTGGTGCTAGACGCCGCCCACGACCTCAAGGCGGTGGATGTCGTCGCCTTGGAAGTGTCCGACATGACCGACATCACCGACACGATGATCGTCGCCGGCGGCACGTCCGATCGCCACGTCAAGGCGATCGTCGACAACGTGCTCGCCGTGCTCAAGGGCGCCGGCAAGGAAGTGCTAGGTGTCGAAGGCCGCGATGTTGGTGGGTGGGTGCTGCTCGACCTTGGCGATGTCGTGCTGCACGTCATGCGCGCCGAAGCGCGCAGCTTCTACGATCTCGAACGGCTCTGGGAGAACCTCAACGCAACGATGGACGCTCCAGCCACAACCGCAAGCAACGATGGACGCGAAACCGCCTAGCCCGCATTTCTCACCGGCCCTCGTAGCGAGGGCGCCCCGGCGGTGAAGGCGCGGCTGGTGGCGGTTGGCAAGGCGCCGGCCTGGGTGGACGAGGGATTCTCGGAGTATGCGTCTCGGCTGCCGCGAGATTGCTCTATGGAACTCAAGGTGGTGGCACCAAGGCGCAATCAGTCGGATGAGCAGCGTTTGCTCGCGGAAGTGCGACGAGACGAAACGGCCATCGTCTTCGACGCCCGCGGCAAGAGTCTCACCAGCGCGCAACTCGCCGAAGCGCTTGCCGACTGGCGCATGGCTGGCCGCAACCTCGCGCTGCTTGTGGGCGGCGCGGACGGCTTCGGGGCGGAGGCGTGGCGACGCGCACACCAGGTCATCTCCCTTTCCCGCCTGACATTCCCGCACCAACTGACGCGTGTGATCGTCGCCGAGCAGTTCTACCGCGCTTGGACGATCCTCGCCGGGCATCCCTACCACCGCGCCTCCCAAGCCGGAGGTCATGCAGATGGCCGTTAACTGGCTGCGCCGCAAACGGCTCGGCGGAAAGAGCGGGATCGGCCGAAATGGCGGGCTCCGCGGCGTTTCCGCAGCGCAGGCTCCCGCAAGGGAGTTGCACGACCGCAACAAGGAACAGCGCACGTTCAATGCGCGTGCCGCCATCAGCATGGTGCTGGTGGCCGCGGCCTTCTTGGTGCTGTTCGGACGCATGGTGCAGCTTCAGGTGTTCGAGGCCGACGCCTATCGCGCCCGCTCGGACAACAACCGCGTGCAGACCGTGGCGGTGGCACCTAGGCGCGGCCTCATCTATGACCGCAATGGCCACCTCTTGGCCGGCAACCGCACGATCCATTCGATTGCGGTGGTTACGGAACGCGCCGGCAACATCGATGCCCTGCTCGAGGAGGTGGCCGCGCTGGTGCCGCTCGCGGAGGCGGACATCGTCGGCTTCCACAAGCGCTTGAAGGCAAAGCGACGGCCGCTCGAGCCCATCCCACTCAAGCTCAACATCAACGAACGAGAGCGCGCCACCGTGCGGGTGAACGAGTTTCGTCTGCCAGGCGTGCAAGTGCGCGCCGATATCGTGCGGCACTACCCGGAACCGTTGCAGATGACCCATGCCATCGGCTCGGTGCGGCGCATCGACGAGACCGATCTTAAGCGACTCGACGAGGCCCGCTATGCCGCCACCGCCTTCATCGGCCGCCACGGCGTGGAACAGTTCTACGAGGACTCGCTGCACGGCGAGCCGGGCCATCGTCGCGTCGAGACCGACGCCCGGG
This sequence comes from Pseudomonadales bacterium, assembly GCA_965116935.1. Taxonomy (GTDB): domain Bacteria; phylum Pseudomonadota; class Gammaproteobacteria; order Pseudomonadales; family Azotimanducaceae; genus VXYL01. The sequence continues at coordinate 1,202,677 of OZ220737.1, forward strand.
GGCGGCAGGTGCGGACGCTGTTCGAGCAGCCCGCGCGCGCCGGAGCGGATATCACGCTGCACCTCGACGCGAGCCTGCAACGCGCCGCCGCCGCCGCGCTCGGCGACCGCCGAGGCGCCATCGTAGCCATCGAACCGCGCACGGGCGGCGTCCTCGCGCTCCTCAGCCAGCCCGGCTACGACGCCAATCTCTTCGTCACCGGCATCAGCGCGGCGCAGTATCACGAACTCAAGGCATCGCGGCAGACGCCGCTGTTCAACCGTGCCACCCGCGGTCTCTACGCGCCCGGTTCCACCTTCAAGCCGGTCATGGGGCTCGCCGGCGTCAGCCACGGCGTCACCACTTGGGAAGACACCGTCAACGATCGCGGCTCGTTCCGCATCAATGGCCAAGGCCGCGTTTACCGCGACTGGAGCTGGCAACCCGGCAACTCCGGCGGACAGGGCATCGTCAACCTGCACCGCGCCATCTATCGCTCGTCTAACGTCTATTTCTACAGCTTGGGTGCCGAGCTCAACATCGATGATCTGTCGAGCTTCGCGGGGCAGTTCGGCTACGGTCGGAACACGACTGTCGATATCGCATTTGCCGCGTCCGGCGTGCTGCCGAGCCGGGACTGGAAGCGCGGCGCGATGAACGAGGCATGGTATCCCGGAGACACCGTGAATCTGGCCATCGGCCAGGGGTTCCTGCTGGCAACGCCGCTGCAACTGGCCGCTGTCACCGCCACCATCGCCAATCGCGGCCACCCCGTGCGACCGCGTCTGCTGCTGTCGAGCGACGGTGAGGTGCGCGAACACGATCCGCCGCCGCCGCTGCCCCCCGTGGCTGGACCCACGCCGGAAGACTGGGAGCGCATGGTGGACGCTATGGAGGCGGTGGTGCATCGCGGCAACAAGGGCTACCTGCAGAACGGCACGGCGTGGTTCCACATCGGCCAAGACGACATTCCCTATCGCATGGCGGGCAAGTCCGGCACCGCCCAAGTGGTGGGGATTCCGCAAGGTGAGGAGTACGACGAGGAGGCGCTCGACGAGTTCGAGCGCAAGCATGCGTGGTTCATCGCCTTCGCGCCAGCAGACGATCCCCGCATCGCCCTCAGCGTGCTGGTGGAGAACGGCGGTGGCGGCAGTTCGGTTGCGGCGCCGGTGGCGCGCGCCGTGCTCGACTCCTATCTGCTCGACGAAGCTGGCGACCTCAAGGAGATGCCGCAGCATTGGCTCGCGGCCGGTTCGGCGGCGGGATTCGGTGTAAGCGGCCGGCAGCCGAGACGGCCAGCAGCCCGGCAGCAACTGCCACCGTCCGAAGGCCAGCGGCTCGCGCAGCGAGTTGCCGACGCGCCCGTCAGGGCGCACTAACGGCGACACGATGAGCGATTTCAGTCGTACCGGCACCGTCGACGCGGCGGCGTCAACCAGGCGCAAACGCCGGCGCATTCGCACCGACGGCTGGCTGCTGGCGGGGCTCGCCCTGGTGTCGTGCTTTGGCCTCGTGGTCATGTACAGCGCCAGCGGACGCGACATGGGCGCCGTGGTGGATCAGGCGACGAAACTGGGCCTCGGCTTTCTGGCGCTGATTGTGCTGGCGCACCTGCAACCGGAGCTGTTCCGACGCTGGACGCCAGCGGTGTATGGCGCGAGCGTCCTTCTGCTGGTCTGGGTGCTGTTCGACGGCGCCACCGTAAAGGGTTCGCAGCGCTGGATCGACTGGCCCGGGCTGCCCCGATTCCAGCCTTCCGAGGCAATGAAGGTGGCAGTGCCGCTTGGGCTTGCCTGGCTCATCGGTCGCCACACGCTACCGCCACGCTTCCGGGATGTGGCGGTGGCACTGCCGATCATCGGCTTGCCGGCGCTCCTGGTCGCGCTGCAGCCCGATCTCGGCACGGCGGTTGTTGTGGCGGCCGGCGGCCTTGGCGTGATCTTCCTGTCGGGAGTGCGCTGGCGCTGGATCGCGGCGGCCATCCCCGCGGCGCTTGCCGCGCTGCCGGGGCTGTGGTTCGTGATGACGGACTACCAGCGCGGCCGGGTGCTTACCTTGTTCGATCCGGAGCGCGATCCCCAAGGCGCCGGCTGGAACATCATCCAGTCGAAAACCGCCATCGGCTCGGGTGGATTCTTCGGCAAGGGGCTCGGCAACGGCACCCAGAGCCAGCTCGACTTCCTGCCGGAACGCGAAACCGACTTCATCATCGCCGTGATCGGCGAGGAGCTCGGGCTTTTGGGCGTTTTGGTGGTGGTGCTGCTGTACCTGCTCGTGGTGGCGCGCTGCCTCTATATGGCGACTGAAGCGCGGGACAACTTCGGGCGCCTGTTCATCGGCGGCTTCACCATTGTGTTCGCGCTTTCGGCCTTTGTTAACATCGCGATGGTGTCGGGGCTACTGCCCGTTGTGGGGCTGCCGCTGCCGCTTGTGAGCATGGGAGGCACCTCCACGCTGGTGGTGTTGGGCGCATTTGGCGTGGTGATGGCAATCCACGGCGCCGGGCAGCAGGCGAGGGTCCGGCCAAGGGGCTGAACGCCGGCGAGCCGGGCATGAAGACAGGACCTTCGATGACAAGTCGTAGCCAGATTGCACCCGTCACCGACCCTACGCACCACTCCTCTCAAAAGCTCATCCGACTCCTCCCCGGTTCCTCCCGTGCAAGGAATCTGCGCGCCCTAGCGGGCGCGGTGGCAGTTAGCTGCGCGAACTGCTGGCCGCGGCGAATGGCGATGCTCGGGACCGCCCTTGGCCTTCTCTGGCAGGGGGCGGCTCTCGCAGAAGGCTATGTTGAACGCGAAGACGTTCGGACCTACCTCGACTCCATTGCCTCGCGGCACGGCTTCGATCGCGACTGGCTCACGTCTGTAATTGCCGGCGCATCCCATCAAGAGAGCATCATCGCCGCGATTTCACGCCCTGCGGAGCGAGCGCTGGCGTGGCACGAATACCGCGACATCTTCATCACCGAGCGGCGCATCGGCGGCGGCGTCGAGTTCTGGGACGCCAACGAAGCGGCCCTCGCGGAGGCGGCGGAACGCTACAACGTACCGCCCCACATCGTCGTCGCCATCATCGGCGTCGAGACCAACTACGGCGGCAACACTGGCAGCTATCGGGTGCTCGACGCGCTGACGACCCTCGGCTTCGACTATCCGCGCCGGGCCGAATTCTTCCGCGGGCAACTGACGGAATTCCTGCTGCTGGTGCGGGAAGAGGGCTTGGACGCCGGCGCCCTCAAGGGTTCCTATGCCGGCGCGATGGGGCTCGGACAGTTCATCCCGTCGAGCTACCGCACCTTTGCGGTGGATTTCGACGCCGACGGCACGCGCGACATCTGGAACAACCGCACCGACGCCATCGGCAGCGTGGCCAATTACTTCGCCGAGCACCGCTGGAAGGGGGCGCCGGTGATCGCCTTCAAGGTGGATTCGCCCCCTGCCAATGCCGCCGAATTGGTCGATTCCGGCCTCAAGCCCACCCGCACCGCCGGGGATCTGCGCGCCCTTGGCATCGCCGTCCCCGCCCAGGTGAGCGATGACGAACCCGCCAGCCTGCACCGCTTCGAGGCGGCGGACGGGGCGCAGTACTGGGTGGGCCTTGGCGACTTCTACGTCATCACGCGCTATAACCACAGCCGCATGTATGCCCTCGCCGTGTTCGAGTTGGCCGAAGCCATACGCGAACGGCGCGAGGGCTCGGGAGCTGGCGCGTGATGGAGCCCTCAGCGCAGGGGAGGGCGAGGGGCCTCCCCTCGCAAGAGAAGCCCTCAGCGCGGGGGTGCGCGAGGGGCCTCCCCTCGCAAGAGAAGCCCTCAGCGCGGGGGTGCGCGAGGGGCCTCCCCTCGCAAGAGGAGCCCTCAGCTCGGGGGTGCGCGAGGGGCCTCCCCTCGCTAGAGGAGCCCTCAGCGCGGGGGTGCGCGAGGGGCTTCCCCTCGCAAGAGGAGCCCGTTGCCCGGGCGCCGGTGACGCGATGGCAGGCGGGACTCGGCGCGGATGCCTTCGGATTCCTGCTGCGGCGCGGCGCTTGGCTCCTGCTCCCGCCGCTGCTCGCAGCATGTGTCAGCCAGGCGCCGGTGACGCGGCCCGATGCAGAGCCGACCCTTCCGCCGTCGCAACTGCCAGACGGCGCACCCGCCTCACCGCCGCCGGGGCTCGAACGGCAGCCGGATCCAACCGTCACCCACGAGACGCCACTGCCGTCCAAAAGCCGCCCCTATGAGGTTTTCGGCGAACGCTACGAGGTGCTCGACAGCGCCGACGGCTATGTCGAGGAGGGCTTGGCATCCTGGTATGGCACCCGCTTCGACGGCCTCGCCACCGCCACGGGCGAGACGTACGATCTCTACGAACTCAGCGCCGCGCATCGTTCGTTACCGCTGCCCTGCTGGGCTCGGGTGACAAACCTAGCCAACGGCAAGTCCACCATCGTCCGCGTCAACGACCGCGGCCCCTTCCACGAAGGCCGCATCATCGACCTGTCGTACGCCGCAGCAGTGAAGCTCGGCTTCGCCGACGCCGGCACAGCCAGGGTTCGGGTCGAGACCGTGACGCCGGCAGACTTCCTGCCGCGTCCACCACCGCGCTACTTCGTCGAGGCCGGGCCTTTTGTGGACTTCGACAGCGCCGCCGGCAGCGCCGATGCAATCGCCGCCATTGCCGAGACGAAGGCGTTGGTGGCGCGGGCCCGCAACGCCTTCATGGTGCGAATCGGGCCGCTGCCGAATCGATCCGAGGCGGAAAGGCTCAAAATGGTGGTGGCGTTCGGGCGCGAATGGTCGCCGGTCGTGATCGAGCAGTGAATCATTAGGAGGTTGTCGTCCATGCCGAACTCGGCACCCAAGCATTCGATCTGGGCGAAGCGCGCCCGGGCCCTTCTTTGCGGCTGCACTTTGGCTGCAACGCTGGTTCCGACTGGCGCGGGCTTTGCTGCAGCCGCCGCCATCGTGCCGGCGGCGCCATCGGTTGCGGCCCGGAGCTACGTGATGATGGACGCCGAGACGATGCGCGTGCTGGCCGAGGGCGAGAGCCGCTTGCCACTGCCACCGGCGAGTCTGACCAAGATCATGACGAGCTATGTGGCGGCGGTGGAACTCGCCGCGGGCCGCATTGCCCTCGATGACGAAGTGCCCGTGAGCGTCAACGCCTGGCGCACCGGCGGATCGCGCATGTTCGTGCGTGAGGGCACCAGGGTTTCGCTCGCCGACCTTCTGCGCGGCATCATCATTCAGTCGGGCAACGACGCCAGCGTAGCGGTGGCGGAATACATTGGCGGCGCCGAGAGCTCCTTCGCCGACATGATGAACCAGCACGCGGCAGAGATCGGCATGACGGACTCCACCTTCCGCAACGCCACGGGCCTGCCCGACGACGAGCACCTTTCCTCCGCCTACGACCTTGCGCTGCTCACCCGCGAACTCATCCGTCGCTATCCCGACCACTATGCGATCTATGCCGAAAAATCCTTCACCTACGCCGACATAGAGCAATCGAACCGGAACCAGTTGTTGTGGCTGGACGACTCCGTGGACGGCGTCAAGACAGGCCTCACTGACGCCGCGGGCTTTTGCCTCGTGGCTTCGGCTGAGCGCGCCGGGATGCGCCTCATCACCGCCGTGATGGGCACCGACAGCGCCGACATCCGCTCGCGGGAGACGCAGAAGCTCCTGTCCTGGGGCTTCCGATACTTCGAAACGAAGCAAATCTACAGTGCCGATGACGTGCTGGCGACGCCGGAAGTGTGGTACGGCGAAGAGGAGAGCGTTGCGCTCGGAGTCGAGGAACTGCACGCCACCTTCCCCCGTGGGCGCCGGGAGGAGATGGAAACCGTCATCGACCTGCCGCCGGTGCTCGAAGCACCCATCGAAGTCGGCGCCCAAGTGGGCGAGATGCGGCTGGTGCTCGACGGCGACACGCTAGCTACCGCCCCCCTGTTGGCGCGAGCGGCGGTGGTGGAAGCTGGCTTTTTCTCCCGCGCGTGGGACGGCATCTATCTTTTCTTTCGAGACCTCATTGGCTGAGCGCAGCAGCGTGCGCGGGAGCTTGGTCAAATGGTGACACCACGACCCGGCCCCCCTGCGCAGAAGGCCATGCCTTCGCTGCACGTCCGTGACCTCGGGCTACGCGACTACAGCGAGGTGTTCCGCGCCATGCGCGAGTTCACCGATGCGCGCGGCGCCGACACCGTGGACGAACTCTGGTTCACCCAACATCCCGCCGTCTTCACCCAAGGCCAAGCGGGCCGAAGCGAGTTCATCCTTGCACCCGGCGACATTCCCGTGGTGCAAAGCGACCGCGGCGGCCAGGTGACCTACCACGGCCCGGGCCAGATCGTCGGCTACCTGATGCTGGACTTGCGCCGCCTTGGGCTTTCTGTGCGCGGCCTGGTGAACGGCATCGAAAGCGCAATCGTCGCTCTCTTGGCGGAACATGGCATCGAGGCCGTCGGCCGCTCCGACGCCCGCGGCGTCTATGTCGGCAACGACAAGATCGCAGCCTTAGGCCTGCGCATCCGCCACGGCTGCAGCTATCACGGCCTCGCCCTCAACGTGGACATGGACCTCGAGCCCTTCTCCCGCATCAACCCCTGCGGCCTGACGGACATCGGCGTGACGATGATGTCCACCCTCTCCCCCGGCTGCACGGTGGCGAACGTGCAACCCAAGCTAACCCGCCACCTCGCTGCGCAATACGGTCTCGACGCCACTTCCTAACGCCCCGACGAACTCGACACGGGCCTCGTAGGGGCGGGGCTTGTCCCGGCCCGTCCTGAACGCATCGACGAACTCGACACGGGACGGGACAAGCCCACCGCCGAAGGGTGGTTTTCGGGGGTTGCAGGACTTCGCCGGAAGTCCTTTAACCTGCGGATAAACATAAATTTTTTGGGCATTTCGGGCACCGCCGGGGCACACTGCTTCTCAACACCCCCTTGTAACCGAACAGGGAACGGAAGTGAACAATCGACCCCTCATGCTGTCCGCAACCTTCGTCCGAAACGCCAACCGGCCCGGCCGCTACGGCGACGGCCGAGGCGGACTCGGCCTCGGCCTGCTCGTCCGGCCCGCGCTGCGCGGCGGCCTCAACAAGGCCACCAGCGCGTCCACGTGCCTACCCTTGAACCCGCGCGCCCGCAGGCCCCGGAAGCCGACGCCGTGCAGCGTCTCCGCCGCGCCTGCGCCAGCACGAAGCGCCGGGCGCGCCGCGTCGCGTGCGAGCCCCCGCCGGTCGCCCTCCAGCAGCCGCAGCGGGTCGAAGTGCAGTTCGCGCATCGTCTCCGGTCTCTTCCCGACGGGGTGGCGTTCGATTCGAAGCTAGAGAGGGCCTCCGCCAGCGTCAACGACGGCGTGCTCACCGGATCGGTAAAGGCCGCTTGCGAGAGCGGCGGGCAGGCGCAGCCGCCTGATGCAGGTCGATCGCGGGAGATCGCTCGGCCGCGGCGTCGCCGCATCGGCCGGGCCCCGCGGCCGCGGTCGCGGCCAGGAGCGGACGTGGCTCGTTGAGTTCTGATGGGCGACCCGGCACCCGTCTGGGTGTCCGAACCCCGCACCTTCGTGCGGCAATGCCCGTCGACGCGTCTTCCCTTGCCGTCTCGTGCGGCAGCCGCGGCGTGTCTCTCGACATCGGTCCCGCCAGCCTTGTTCGGCACGCGCCGCACCGCGCGGAGCCCTTCGGGCATGACGGGCTTCCCCGTCCCGCGCGATGCGTCGCACCACGACCGTTCGCCGCGCGCCGGCTTCCGGGCGCTGCGCGTCTCCGCGCCATGCCGCCTCCTGGCCGTCGGTGGTTCCGCCCACCGTCCGCGCGCTACCTGCGGACGTGGCGGACCGTGCCATGCGATGCGTCGACCGCCGATGCTGCAGCGCCTGCAGCGTGGCACTGGTCGTCACCGTTCGGTGACGCCGTCATGCCGGGAACTTCCCGGCCATGTCGCACTTGGCGACGAGTTGACGCCGCGCGCTCTAGCACCGCGTCACCACGCCGGCACCAGCTTTCTTCTTAGCGGATTGTTTGCCGCCACTGGCCCGAATGCCGCCCTTGCGCCCCGTCACTACCGGATTCGCGTCACCGCTCTCCACCCGGCCGCAACGGCTTCCGGTCCGGTAGTGACGGGCGTTCCGCGTCACCTGCGCCGGACTCCCCGCCCGGCGAACACCACGCGCCGGCGACCATGGTCTCGTTGTCGCGGGTGACCTCTACGTCGGGGTAGCCTTGGCCGAGCGCGCGCAGAACCCGCTGACCGCCGTCCACGACCAACCGCCGCACGGTCGCAACGACGCGGTTTTCCGTGGCCTCTTCACGGATTCCCTTGACGTCCGCACGCTGGAGTGTAGGCTCCGCCCGCCCTTGACGTACCACCTGCCGGCGCGACCCGTGGCCAACCACTCCAACAACCCCAACAAGGTAGGCAGAAACCAGCCCTGCCCTTGCGGCTCGGGTCGCAAGTACAAGCACTGCTGTCTGGGTTCCCGCGAGATCCGACGCGAGCCTTCCGCGACGATCTCCTGGCAAACGGAGACTGCGGCTGCCACCAAGGCAATGGGCCGCGGCATGTGCTGCGCTCCCCCCGATGCCCGCCATGAATGCGTCCGCAAAATCGTCCATGCGCACACCGTTCCTCGTTCCAGCTTGGTTCACATCGCAGAGGACAGCCACGTGCTGTCCTTCGGTGCCAACGTCACGACTCTGAAGAGGCATGGCACCGCGCTCCCGCCCCAGCCCCGCGGGATTAGGAACGCATCCACCTTCACCGGCTTCTGCACCAAACACGACAACGAGATATTCGCCCCGCTCGAGAAAGCCCCGTTCACAGCCACTCGCGAACAGTGCTTTCTCTTGGCCTACCGGGCGTTGGCTAGGGAGCTCTACCTCAAGACCAATACGCGGGTGCACTACGAGAGCCGGCTGCCGCACTTCGCCAGCCAACTTGGCGTTACCCACCCACTCGTTATAGGAACGGCCACCTTCATCCAAGGCACGGCCGATGGCGAGAGGGATCTCTCATCCCACAAGCGAGACTACGATCGCTCTCTGCTCGCAGGCGATCACTCCAGCGTCAACTCCTACATCATCCAGCTCGCGGCCCCGCCTCCAGTGATGTGTTCCGGTGCCTTCATCCCCGAACACACCTTTACCGGGAAGCCGCTAGAGCGTTTCCCCAACCGGTCTTCAACCCGCCAGACCGAAATGACCGTGTCGTCGTTTGCTGACATCCGAGGCCAAGGGTTCATCGTGTTCGCCTGGCTCGACGATCCCAAAGATTACGCCGCACAGTTTGTCGACAGTCTCAGCAACATCCCGGACCCCGGCGTAACCGGGCCGCTATTGCGTTTCATGTTCGAGTACTGCGAGAACGTCCACATCCAACCTTCTTGGTGGCGAAACCTGGCCGAACCGACTCAGCGCGCGCTCATCAGCCACATGGACATGGAGTCCGAGCTTGATCCCTTCGGCACGGGCAGAGACTTCTACTCCGCCGACGACGTCAGCTGTCCTCCTTGGTCGGTCACCCGTCGGTACTACCTTGAACTGTAGTGACGCCTCCACTTTTCATTGCCGCCCGCACTTGCCAAGTCGCGCCTCTCCGCCAGCGGTGCCGTGGATCGCGCGCCGCATCCCGTGGTTCGAACTTGACGACACCGACACCGAGCCTCCCAAAAGTCGAGCCGTTCGCGGAGGCGATCCTCAGTCACGCCTGACGGTCGCCCTGATCGCGGCAGCCGAGCCGATCCGGGGTGCGTTCGCCGCGCCCGGCCGCCAGCCCTTCGGTCATCTCCTGCTCCGGCACCTCCCACAGGAGGTGCCGGAGCAGGACCTCATGCTGACCCCACGCCCAATCCCAGAACGAAGACGACCACCATGAACCCTACGACGATGTAGACCTTCGCCGCCACTCCCCAAGCCGGCTTTCGGTATTTGGTTGCGGCACGCCATGTGCCCACGACCCAGAACACGATGGCGACCACCACGGCGCTGCCGTAGGTGAACATGAACCACGGATCGCCCGATTCGAACGGCACCTGTGCAACCATCTGCACTACCGCCGGCACCGGCACACCCCAGAACCAGAACATCACGGGCAGACGTATGTCTCCGCGCCAGAACCGTCCGAAGAAGTCTCCCGTTCCATCTTCCGCCATGCCGCGCTCCTCCCGCGTGCACCCCTCTCGGCGTGACACGCTTTTGGTCAGGCTGCCAATCCGCCCACGTTCCGGAACTACCCTATCACCCCACGAGACAATGGCGAGCCCTATGTCGATCCCGATTGACGGATACCGGCTCGTGGCGGACACAGGGCTTCCGTCCCCCCAAACCAACAGAGGACCGGCATCTGGTGGCTTCGTAGCCTTATACTCTGGTTACTCACGCCTTCCGCCAGCAGCTTGTGGACCAATGCCCGAGAAACCCGAAGATTGGCTCGACGAAATCGCACTTCGGCTACAGGCCGAACCAACCTCCACCCACGAAACCACTGGCCGCGAACTCCTCCGTCGGTTTGGGTACTCTCGCCGAGGGCGCTTGATTGTGGCGGAAATCCGCCGGGAGCTTGAACGGCGCAACTTGCGCACTGACCTTGACTTCGAGTTCGAGTGGGTCGACAACCCCATCAACATCGTCCTGGATGACCGAGGGGAAGACGCTACCGTCACCGCCCCGCCAATCGTCGACCCGACCGTCAGAGTCGATGTCCTCGCCGCTGCCCACAACGCACCAGTGTCGGTGAAGCGGGACGAACCATTGGTCAAGGCAACGACCATCATGCGAATCGAAGACTACTCGCAGCTTCCGGTCATGCCCAATCCGCACTCCGTCGATGGCGTGGTGAGCTGGAACTCGATCGGCGAGAGCCACGCCCAAGGGAAGACCCCGACAACTGTGCGCGAGTGCATGGTCGAAGCTCGCGCCATAGACATCAGTACGCCACTGGCGGATGCCACGGACCTCATCAACCAGCACGACTACGTGCTAGTCCGCAAGAACCGGGAGATCACCGGCATAGTTACGGCAGCCGACCTGGCAACGCAGTTCAAGCAGCTCACGCACCCGTTCCTCTTGATAGGGGAAATCGAGCACCACCTGCGAAATCTCGTGCGCGACAGATTTGAGAACGATGATTTCGTCACCGTCTCTGGGGGAGATGACGGCGTAAGAGGACCCGACGACCTCACCTTTGGTGGCTACATTCGCCTGTTGCAGCCGAAAGAAGCGTGGACCAAGCTTGGTGTTGAGGCTGACCGATCAGTGTTCCTCCAACGCCTTGAGTCCGTTCGGGTGATACGCAACGACGTGATGCACTTCTCGCCTGACGCCCTTGCTGAGGGCGATACCCGTCAACTTGAGTGCATGGCCCGATTCTGCCGAACGCTCACGCCCTACGGTGCAGAGTAAGCGCCGCCGTGGAGGGGAGTATACCCCCGGGTATGTGTCGCTCTGCTCAATGAGTCCCCTGAATTGAGTTTCGCTACTGCCGCCGCGCTCGCCCCCCCCCGCGGCTCGTGCCGGCTCTGCACATCGGTCGGGATCGTGCCTCTGCAGCTGGAGGTCCCGGTTCAGATCGCGCACGCCTTGCCGACCCGTAGCTCGCGTTGTCCCGGCGCACGATATCGCCAGGTACGCTCTGCACACGTCCAGGCGCCCGTGACCGAGTTTGCCGGCCGACAACGACGACGTTTTCTTGCCAAAACGGTAAGCCGCGACGCCGGTGGTTGCCGCCGAAGCGCCGGGCACAGTTCGTCCTCGAGGATCGAGAGCGGCACGGCATTGCCGGTTCGGGCCGCACCCGGCCGCGGAATGCGGCCCGGAGCGGGTCTTGGTTTCGCTTAATTCTGATGGACAACCCACTGCCCGTCTGGGCATGCGAACCCGCGACGAAAGTGCGCTGTCGGATTGCTTGCCGCCGCTGGCCCGCATGCCGCCTTGGCGCCCCGTCACTACCGGACTCCGCCGCCCGAAGGGCGCCGCCGGAGGTAGTGACGGGGGCGCAGGCCGCAGAATGCTGCCAGTCCGGCTTGCGGAGCCTCAGCCGAACGAGCAAGCGGCCCTTCTGGGCCGTTGTCCCGTGCCGGGCGCGGATGAGTTTCGCTACGGGCTGCTTGAAGTTTCGCGGAGTTCAACCCATGCGCGCACCGCGCAGGAAGTCCGGCTCGAAGCGCTGAAAGCGGGTTCCTGGCGTCGTCCGGCGCGTGCACCGCACGCCGACGGAGTGGCGCGAGATCGTGGCGCTGAGCTCTTCAGTCTGGAACGCTGACAGGTAGTGCCCGAGGCTCCGGCGCCACCGATTCGAGCCTCTGAACGAACGCCTTAACCGCATCCAGCGTCGCGGACAATTGCACGCCCACATCGATAGCGGTCTCCGCTCCATGCACCAACCACTGTCCGATCGATTTCTTGTTCTTGCATCGAGTTCCAGCATTCCGAAACACGGCTTGGTAGGCGGTAATCGTCGCTTCGTACGCGTCATAGAAATCAATCACTGACTTAACCATCGGGAAGTACGTCGCCCTCATCGGATTGATGTACCTCTGCAGCAGTTGCCTGTCGTAGTCCCGGCCCTGCGCCTCCTCCACGTCGACGCGCGCCACTTTGACCACTCCGTGAAACACCTCTAGCCGCGTTCGGTGCAACTCAGTCTCTGCGCGCTTCATCTCGGCCTCCTTCCTCACCCCTTCAAGCGTCTTCACGTCCGCGCTCATTTCGTCGGTGGTCTTGCCGAACGCGACACAAACCGCCCAGGCATGCTCAGCAACCGAATGCGCCCGCGTGACATTACGGGCTCGGGCCTCAGCATCTCGTAGCTCTCCCTCAAGCTCAATAAGCTCGCCCCCCAGCTTGCCGAGGTCTTCAGTGACCCACTCAAGAGTTTGGCCATTGACGCTGACCGCACAAATCACCGTGACCGCCGAAATGAGCCTGAACACTTCAGTTCCTCCAACCTAGCAACACCTCCGCAGCCTACCATCGGGGACCACTCCGGCGAATCCACCTTGCGCCTGCCGCACTCGCGGAAGACAGTAAGACACGCCACACGACTCTCGAGCCTTCCTCAATCGCTAGGTCGGTGCCTTGGATCGAGAGACTCCCGCCACAACGCCACACCCGCCAGTCAATCCGGCGTCCACCGCACCGCTACAGACGCCAGGCCGACGGGTCGCTGCCTCGATATGTCCCGGCTGGCGCGAAAGACGAAACGCCGAAAGCCCGAACTCCTCGCAGAAGGCGGCTGCCACCACTGCGAACTGCGCTTGGGGCCAAGGTTAGCGTCCCTGCGCGTCAGCGCATCGCGCGCGAGGCAGCCGCGGGTTTACGGCTCGAAATCCCTCGGGCTCAGGCCTAAGTCGGCCACGGGAATCAAATGGACTCGTTCACATCGGGTGCAAACTGCGTGAATTGCGGGGACTGAGACTCCGTCCCTGTCTGTCCGTGAGACGCGAGGCCGTACATTGACCGTAATGTCTGTCGCATCGCACTCACAGAACCGTTTGAGGCGCGCTCGGATGTTGCTTCGATCCGAAGGCGATAGCACGTCAGGGTCACCGCCCCACATAAATCGACCCTCCGCCATTTTGGTCAGCTTCTGTACCGGTAACTGCGCTACGACGTACGTCCCAGTCGCATGAATCGCCTCAGCTGCCGACGCCTTGTCCGCCTGTCGCCTCAGTGAGCTTCCTGATTGCGTCAAGGGAGTTCCTAAGGCCCGCTTTCTCCTTCCTCAAGCCTTCGTTCTCGTCCTCAAGGAACTTCCCCTTCGCCTTCAGAAGAACCTCAGCGTCGTGCAACCGATTCGTGACATCCTGCAGCCGCTTAGGCGCCGTACCTCCCTTGCCAACTGATCCGCATGAGCTACTTGAGCGATGGGCATTCTCGTACTCCGTCAACAGATCCACCAATTGATCGAACGGACAGTGCCTCAGGACTTCCGCGACGAAACCCGCTATCGTGTCAGCGCCGATCCCCAGCTTCTCCGCGTGGTACTTGAAACGCCCTTTGATCCCCGGCCCCTCGATCTGCCGAAGCGTGCCAAGACACGGCATGAATTCGGGATGGAGCTTTCGGAGCCACCCAGGGTCGTCGGCACCCCCTGGCGTACTCAACCTCCTGATCATTGCTTCTCCTTCTCTGGCAGTTCTGCAATCGGGCTTTCAGTCGTCACCACTGTCTTGATCCAATTCTTCCTCGATCATCTCCCAAAGTCCGTCCTCGTCCTCCAGGTCTAGATCCGTCTCCTCTTGGAACCTCTTGAATGTGTATGCCCGCACGCCTTCGAGTGACGCGAGGCGAACGACGCATAACGACGAGTTGACCTCGATCAGTGCAAGTCCGTAGTCGTCCAGGTATCGACGCACGTTGTCCAGGAATGCTGTCCTCAGGTGCTGCCGACGCCCCACATGTCGCAGCGTCATTCGCGAGATCTTCATCCTCGCCTTGCCCCGTTGCAGGAACATCGCGATCAGGATCGCCGCCGCATGCGAATCTGCCGGCTGCTTCGGGTGCGGTCTACCTTGCCTCATTGGGACAGCCTCCGCCCAATTGGCTGGCAATTGCGTTCATGCGTACTCCAATTTCAAGTCGAGAAGACCGAATATTAGATAAAATCCACGATTTTCTCAATAGACTAGGCCATCGCACTGGCGGTGTCCCGCTGATCCCGGCGTCAACCTCCCCAAGCGCGTGACCGGGCCGTGGACATTGAAGTGGTATTCGACCGATTCCCGGAACCGCGAAATCTCCAACTCGGACATTCGATTCTCGAAATCTTGCATACGGACAGGCCGTCCCTGAATGTCGACTCCTGCGGATTGCTCATCGTCCACAGTTCAGCGAAATGGTAGGTCTTCTACTTGCCGCATCTCACGTTCGCCGTTTCGAGCACACGATCGTCACTAGGGTCGAGCACCGAGTCGCCCGGCGAAGGCGGCATCACGCCGGATTGCCGATGCGGCGTGGACGGTACGCCGTGTCAACTCCTTGCCGGCCACGTCGCCAGGGGGGACCGAGTGATGTGAGGCATCAAGGCGCGTTCACCGCCCCAGCACTGAACTTTCGCCGGATCACATGCCGCCACTGATCCCATGGCGCTGGCGCCCCGTCACTACCGGATCGCCGCCAACCCGTCACGGCAAGCGGCTTCGCCAATCCACCTTCGCCACAGCTAAGAGTCCGTAGTGACGGGACGCGGGCGCGCAACGATGTCCAGCTCCTCGCCAAACTACCAATGCACGATGCCTGCCACCGACACCTGCCCGGAATGCGGTCAGCGCTTCAGAGACCCGCTCCACTCCCTGACCACGGGAGAGCCGTCAACCCGCACGATTGCGAAGGCAAGATCATCGTGTGCAGCTGCGGCGTCCTGCTTGCGGTCGCCGGACTCGACGCCGATGACCGCCGCTTCCTCCGCGTTGCCACCGAAGGCGACCTCGAAGCGCAGTCGATCGACGACCGCCGGCGCTTCAAGGTAGCGAGCCGGGTGATCCCGCAGGCACCGGACGGACTTACGGCGATGCAGCCGCGCGCGCTCATAACCGACGCGCGTTCGACGCCGGGACATGAAGCGCCACGGCAGCGCACGTTGCCGTCCGGCATCCCTGGTGCGCCAGAAAACCGCCTTCCGGGTCGCGGCGGCCCGTGGCGTCCCCTAAACTGCGCGACCTTTCCGCCATGCCATCACCGGAGCCCGCCTTGGAGATTTACGTCGGAAACCTGCCCTACAGCGCCACCGAAGACGACCTGCACAGCCACTTTACCCCTCACGCCGACGTCGCCTCGGTGCGCCTAGTCACCGACCGCGACACGGGAAGACCGCGGGGCTTCGCCTTCGTCACCATCGAGTCGGAGAGCGCCGCCCGGGACGCCATCCGCGCCCTCGACGGCCAGCCGATGGACGGCCGCCCCCTGCGCATCAACGAGGCCCAGGAGCGCCGACGGGCACGTTGGCCCGCACCCGACCGACGCTGACTGCCTATCCCAACCGGTTCCCACCGATCACCACGCCGGAAGCCCGCGAAACGACTCCTCCCGCCCCATGGCCTCCACTGGAGGACGATCCGTCCGGCGGACGTTGACCGCTCGGGCGCCGCCGGCGTCTCGGTGTACACACCATGGGCCTGGACAGCCCCGAACGCGGGTTCACGGCCCTCTACACCGGCCAGTCCGGAACCGTCCGGCGACGCGCGCGCCAGCACACCAATGGCGGGAGCGCCAGAGCAGGTCCGTGGCTTCAGCCCGCCAGCCGCTTGCGTCCCTTGGCCCGCGACCCGGCCGAAAGGTGGACCGCCGCATACCGGGTGGGTCCTGTTCTGCCGGTCTTCCCGTGAGGTCTGGATGACGATCCCAACTTCCAACCATCCAACCGCCCTGCCACGCACGGTCGTCCCGCCACAGAACCACTAACTCTGTCAGTAACCCCTCATGGACACACGCGATGAATTGTAGTTAAATCATAACGTTGAGCGCAGTTCCCCTCGGACAAGCCCTCCCCTACGAGGAATGCGTTGAAACGCACCGGTGGATTCGCACGGGCCTCGTAGTCCCCGCCCGTCCTGAATGCATCGACGAACTCGACACGGGACGGGACAAGCCCGTCCCCTACGAGGAATGCGTCGAAACGCACCGACGGGTCCGCACGGGCCTCGTAGGGGCGGGGCTTGTCCCCGCCCGTCTTGAATTCGACACGAGGAATTCATCGAGGCACAGCAGTTCGCGTATGCGAACTGCCAACGCGCCCGACAGGGCGCGCCGGGACGAGTCAAGCTCGTCCCCTACGAAATGATATGTTGTAACATGTCGTCCGTGACATCGGCGGCTTCTCTCAATCGGCGAACCATGACGGGCGTGGCAGCAAGACCAAGGCGGCAATGGCAGCGGTGGGTTTCCGTTGCCGCGTTGGTGCTGTGCGTTGGGTACTCGGTTGCCGACACGCATGTACACGTCGGTGAGGTCGAAGAAGACGGCTGTGCGGTCTGTGCGATCTTCGAACCGGGCCGCGTTGCGGAGGTCGCCCTGTTGGACGCGCGACCGTCCGCATGGCGCCGCTACAGCGAGCTGCTGGTCTCGGTCACCGTTTCTGCCCGCCCCTACGAGGTCCCCCACCCCCGCGCCCCACCCATCTCCTGAACTGCGAAGCAATCGAGTGCACAGCCCTTCTGGGCGTTGCGCCTGTTCGTGTTTTTGGAGATGCACATGAATCGCATGCAACGACTTTCGCTGGCCGCAACGGCCTGCTTCGGCATGGCCGCGTCCGGCGCAGAGGGGCCCACGGAACAATCCGCGGAAATAGAGGAGGTCATCGTCACGGCGCACCCGCTCGGGGAAGGAGGACTCGCGCAGGCGAGCGATGTGCTTGCGGCCGACGAGCTCGAACGCAAACTGGTGGACACCATCGGCGCCACCGTGGGCAACGAACCGGGCATCCACAACAGTGCCTATGGCGTGGGCGCGGGGCGCCCCGTCATCCGCGGTCTCGGCGGGGCGCGCGTGCGCATCATGGAGGAACAGATCGACACGCTCGACGTCTCCGTCAGCAGCGGCGACCACGCGGTCACGGTGGACCCCTTCCTCGCCGAGCGCGTGGAAATCCTCAAGGGATCGGCGACCCTGCTGTACGGCTCCGGCGCCATCGGCGGCGTGGTCGATGTCCACACCGGACGCATTCCGAACGAAGTGCCGGATCGCATTCGCGGTGCCCTCGACGTGCGCGGCTCCGACAACGGCAACGGCAAGGGCGGCTCCCTCCGACTCGATGGCGGAAGCGGCAACGTCGCGTGGCACATCGACGCGTTCTCTCGCGAGTCCGACGACTACGACATCCCCGGCTTCGCCGAGTCTGCAGCGCTGCACGCTGCGGAAGGCCACGACGACGAGGAAGGCCACGGGCACGAAGAAGAAGCCCACGACGATGACGAAGATCACCACGAAGAAGAAGACCACCACGACGAGGAAGGGCACGAGGAGGAGGAAGCCTTTGGAACCGTGCCCGGCAGCGCCTCCGAGACCCGCGGCGGCTCCGTGGGCTTTGCCTTCGTCGGCGATCGCGGCTTCGGCGGCATCTCCATCAGCGGCCTCGATTCCGAGTACGGCATTCCCGGTCACAGCCATGCCCACCACGAGCATGACGAACACGACGAGGAAGGACACGACGAGGAAGGGCACCACGACGACGAAGAGCACGCTCACGAGGAGCACGACGACCACGAAGACGAGGACCACCACGACGAAGAGAGCCCTCCGGTGGTCGTCCTTGAGCAAACACGCATCGATCTGGAGGCTGGTCTCGCGGACCCGTTCGATGGCTTCGAGAGCCTGAGCCTTCGCCTCGGCATCAACGACTACGAACACGTGGAAAACGAAGCCGGCGAGGTGGGAACGGCTTTTTCGAACAGCGCCTGGGAGGGCCGCGCGGAACTGACGCACGGCACAGCCGGCGGCTGGCGCGGCGCGCTTGGCATCCAGCTCGGCAACCGCGAGTTCTCCGTGGCAGGCGAAGAAGCCTTCACGCCACCGGTTGACACGTCGTCGAGCGGCTTTTTCTGGGTCGGCGAGCGCTCCGTCGGCGAACTCGGTCTCGAAGCGGGCCTGCGCTACGACCGGGTCGAGCACAGCCCCGCAATCGGCCAGAGCCGCGACTTCGGCGGGCTTAGCGCCTCGATGGGCCTGATCCTGCCGCTTTCCACGCGCTGGAATGGCAGCCTGCTCGCCGACTACTCGTCCCGCGCGCCGGTGGGCGAGGAGCTTTTCTCGGACAGCCCACACCCAGGCACGGGCGTGTTCGAGGTCGGCGATCCTGACCTCGACAATGAGCAGGCGCGCAACCTGGCGGCCACCCTCACCGGGGGTGGCGACGGCTGGTCTCTGGTCGGGACGACCTACTACACGAGCTTCGCCGGCTTCATCTATCAGGCCGCCACGGGCGAAGAGAGGGAAGGCTTTGACGTGCGCCGCTACTCCCAAGCCGACGCCACGTTCACTGGCTTCGAGGTGGAAGGCCGAGTCACCGTTGCCGAATGGGGCGTCGGGACGCTCGACGTGGGCGCCTTCTACGACTTGGTGTCGCCGGAAATCGACGTTTCCGGCAACGACAACCTGCCGCTCATGCCACCCTCCCGCGTCGGCGTCTCTCTAGAGTTCTCGGGCAACCGCCTGCGCGCCAACGTGGACTACATCCGGGCTTCCGAACAGGACGACGTGGCCGAGTTCGAACTGCCAACGGAGTCCTACGACGACCTCCGCGCCCGCATCGCCTGGCGCTTCCGCCCAGGCGAAAGCACCATCGACCTGTTCCTCGCCGGCCGCAACCTCACCGACGACGAACAGCGCCTGCACACCTCGGTCGTAAAGGACATGGTGCCGCAACCAGGCCGCACGATAGAAGCGGGACTGCGCATGCGCTTCTAAAAGGTGATGGCACAGAAACGCCACGACAACCCCGACCGAGGCACTTGTGCGGGGCACCGCCCGGACTTGTCCCCGCCGTAACACTCGGACGCTCCACCGCTCGGTTCGCGAACCGGCGGTCGTAAGGTAGTACGTCATGCGGCTGCAAGGGGGCCGCGATGGCGTAGTTCTCGGTCGCCGAGTGGGAACGGATCGAGCACGAGCTGGAGGCACAACCAGAGCGGGTCGTCGACCGCGTGCTGTATGTCGCGTGCTGGTTGGGCGATCAGCGGGTCTGCGCCATGCGGGGAATGGGAGGCGTCCGATGGCGACCGCCTCTCTCGAACCACTTGTACATGCTGGGGATCGGACATCGATAGCGGTCGGAGTCGGAATCCTCTTCCTGAAGCAGCCCCGCGTGGATCATCTCATCGATGTAGCGCTCGCTGCTGGGCGCATGTCGGTGAGAGGACAGCGCCGTGTGCGCCGTCTCTTCGAGTTCCCGCCATGCGCAGCCGTCTTGCGCGTCGGCCTGCATGACGAGCTCCCGCGCAACATCGATGTAGCGGCCTCGAGCCACCTGCTTGGCGCGCTTGGCATAGTACGCGTCGCGGCTCCGCTCCACCGTCTCCCGCAGACGCTCGGCATCGAGCACCGACAGTTGCCGGGAATCCGCGTCGAGCATGCATTCGGCCACCGCTTCGAGTTGCGTGCGAAGGTGCTGCGGCCAGTTCGCACCCTCGCGCACCATCCACTCGTACAGCGTCGCGGCCTGATCGGCAGGGGCTTCGAGGCCGAGGTATTCGCGCAGCACCTCGCGCACGTACTGCCGGCTCTCGTCGGCGTCGAGGCCGGCCAAAGCGATCGCGTTGCGGGAGACCGTGCGCGTCAGGCCCGCCTCCCGATGCAGCACCACGCCGGTGTCGGCGAGTCCGGCGTACACCGGAATGATGGGCACGCCGCCTTCGCGGGCCCCTTCATGCAGCGACCGCGGAATGGCATGGTGCGGGTTGCCCGCCTTCTCGAAGGTCTGCGCCTCGTCCACGAACAGAAGGACGGGCCGACCGCCGAGCTCCTCGCCGAACTCTTCGACGAGCACGTTCCACGGCACCGGGCCGTCCTCGGCGGCCTGCTCCAGGATCGACGGCGTGGTGCGCTCCGTGACGTGGCGGTATTCGCCGCTCGCTGCGACCATGGAAAATGCGCCGGCCTTCTCGTTGGCGTTCGCCGTTTTCGGGGCAAGCGGTCGGTCCAATGCATCGGCCAGAAGCCGGACGAACTCCCTGGGGTTCATGCGGTCCACTTCCATCCGCAACGGCACTGCCTGCTGGCCGTTGCCATGCCGCCGCATGCATTCCGCGACGAACGCGGACTTGCCGGCGCCGGGCGCACCGCCGATGACCGTGGTCAAGCTGCCGTAGTTTCGGTCCTTGGCGGCTTGGCTGATCCTGTCCGCGACGGCATCGAACAGGTCTTTGCGACCGACGAAGACCGGCTCCACCCGGCGGTCTCCCAAGCGGATGTAGGCTTGCAGCCGCTCGCGCCACTCTCCATGCGAGAGCCCAGACGCGGGTTCCCAGGCGACCGTCTTCATGGTGAGAGCAGTTTAGCACCCGACGAGTTGCGCACCGGTAAGCCCGTGCAGCCCTCTGCCTCTGCATCCACGCCCCCGTCCAGAAGCAGCGAAACGGCACGACCGCCCTCCTCGGAGGGGGCCGCCACGCCAAGAAAGCTCTAGGCAAGGGTGCGTCCCTGCCCGTGGCCGTCGAAGCCAGCACGGTGGCGGTTGACGACGATACCGTATTCGGTATCGTGCCCAAGGGTGCGCGCAGCCAAACTAGCCCGCGATGCGTTCGCCGCCTGGACGATGGCCGAACGCGAGGACAAGGGCAAGTTGCCGCGGCCGAAGACCTACAGCGGCCAGTTCCTGCAACGCATCCCGAAGACGTTGCACATGAGACTAGCCCAGCGAGCAGCAACCGAGGGCGTCAGTCTGAACCAGCTCGCCGCAACATTCCTCGCGGAAGGGCTGGCGAACCGATAGCGCGTGACAAGGCGAGCCTTCGGAGGGAAGGCATCCTGCCTTCCCTGCGCGCCCTTTGGTGCGTTGACCGCTACTTGCAATAGGAAAGCGCCTATCGGCGCTAGGGGCACGCCCTTCGGGGCGTTGGCAGAATGCCTTCCTCCGAAGGCCGTCTTGGTTCAAGCGTTGGCAACCTGCCGGGTTGGCACGGCCTCTGGACGGAGGGCGTCCCGCCCTCCAGGCGTGCCGAAGGCGCGCACGCAGCGGAGCCGGACAAGGCCACCGCAACACGCGCCCCGGACAGCGCCAACAAAAGCGCCTGTCGGCGCTATGGAAGGCAGGATGCCTTCCCTCCGGAGGGCCGTCTTGGTTCAAGCATTGGCAACCTGCCGGGTCGGCACGGCCTCTGGTCGGAGGGCGTCCCGCCCTCCAGGCGTGCCGAAGGCACGCACGCAGCGGAGCCGGACAAGGCCACCGCAACACGCGCCCCGGACAGCGCCAACAAAGCGCCTGTCGGCGCTATGGAAGGCAGGATGCCTTCCCTCCGGAGGGCCGTCTTGGTTCAAGCATTGGCAACCTGCCAGGTCGGCACGGCCTCTGGACGGAGGGCGTCCCGCCCTCCAGGCGTGCCGAAGGCGCGCACGCAGCGGAGCCGGCCAAGGCCACCGCAACACTGCGTCCCAGACAACGCCAAAGCGCGAGCCTCGAACAGAAGGCGCCTCCTGTCACCCCCCGGCCGAACAGGTTGGGCAGGTTGGGTCCTTCGGCAGGCGGAGTTTGCGCCATTCCATGCGCAGAGCGTCTAGGTAGAGGACGTAGCCGGCCAGGGTTTCGCCGGCGTTGGTGACGAGTTTCATGGCTTCCATGGCTTGGATGCAGCCAATGATGCCAACCACTGGAGCGGCGACGCCGTTTTCGGCGCAGTTGAGCGCTTCGTCCGTGCCGTCGCGGTAAAGGCAGCGATAGCAGGGGGTGTTTTCGGCGCGGGCGTCGAAGACGGCGACCTGGCCTTCCATGCGGATGGCGGCGCCCGAGACCAAGGGCGTTCTTGCGGCGACGCAGGCGTCGTTGATGGCGTAGCGGACGAGGAAGTTGTCGGTGGCGTCGAGCACCACGTCCACCTCGCTTGCCAATTGCCGGAGCTCGTCGCCTTCGAGCTTGCGCGCGATGGTGCGAACGTTGGTCTCGGGGTTCAGACGGGCGATGCGCTCGGCGGCGGATGCCACCTTGGGGCTGGCGATGGCGTCTTCGGTGTGGACGATCTGGCGCTGAAGATTCGATGCGTCGACGACATCGTGGTCCACGAGAGTCAGGGAACCGAAGCCGCAGGCAGCGAGATAGAAGGCGACTGGGGAGCCGAGGCCGCCGAGGCCAATGATGGCTGCGCTGGCGCTCAGCATGGCTTCCTGACCGGCGACGTCGATCTCCGGCAGCATGATCTGGCGGCTGTAGCGCAGCAGTTCGTCGTCGTTCATGGCGCGCGGCCACAGGTGACCCGGTCGTGTCCGGCGAGGTCCCGAACGCAGGCCACATCCTCGAACCGAGCGCTCTCGAACAAAGCCCTGACGGCGTTCGCCTGATCGAAGCCGTGTTCGAGCACGAGCCAGCCGCCCCGGTTCAAGTGCGCGGGGGCAGCATGGACGATGCGGGCGATGATGGCGAGCCCCCCCACCAAGGCATGGCGTGGCTCGAAGCGGAGATCGCCACCCGTCAGGTGCGGGTCGTCCGGCTCGATGTAAGGCGGATTGGTGACCACCGCGTCGAACTTCCCGGACACGCCGCAGAAGGCGTCTGCGATGCGGGTTTGCAAGTGGAGTCCGAGTGCTTCGGCGTTGCGACCGGCAACCTCGATGCAGTCCCGGTCGATGTCGGTGGCGAGCACCTGGGCGTTTGGACGTTCACTTTTGATGGCAAGGGCGATGCAGCCGGAGCCGGTGCCAAGATCGAGCACACTCGCACTGTCGCCGATGCGCTCTAGAGCGGCTTCCACCAGCGTCTCGGTGTCTGGGCGTGGAATGAGGACGCGCGGGTCCACCGCAACCTCCAAGCCCCAGAACTCGCGCCGGCCGACAATGTATGCCACGGGCTCGCCCCGCATGCGCCGTTCCACCCAATCGGCAAGGCAACTGCAAGCTGCGGCCGGCACCGGTCTTTCCGGGAAGGCATGGAGGTGGGCACGGGTGATGCCCAAGGCGGTGGCGGTCAGCACATCGGCATCCACACGCGACAACCTGGCGCGGGCGAATGCCGTACACGCGCCCACGGTTCCGAGCGGACTCGGGTATTCCTCCAAGGCCGCCGCCACGACGGTCACGCCTCGCCCATCGCCCGCAAGGCGTCCGCCTGGCGTTCCTGCCGGAGCGGCAGGATCAGCTGGTCCAGTTCGCCCGACATGACGTCGGTCAGCGAATGCAGCGTCAAGTTGATGCGGTGGTCGGTAACCCGCCCCTGGGGGAAGTTGTAGGTTCGAATCTTCTCGGAACGGTCGCCGGAACCCACCTGCGTGCGGCGTTCGGCGGCCTGCTCCGACTTCTGCTTCTCTTGTGCCGCGTCGAGCAGTCGCGCCCGCAGGAGCTGCATGGCGCGGGCGCGGTTATTGAGTTGCGAGCGTTCGTCCTGACACTCCACCACGATCCCCGTGGGCAGGTGGGTGAGGCGCACGGCCGAATCGGTCTTGTTGACATGCTGACCGCCAGCGCCAGAGGCGCGGAACGTGTCCACGCGAAGCTCGTCGCGGGCGACTTCCACCTCGGTGACTTCATCGATGTCCGGCAGCACCGCCACGGTGCAGGCGGAGGTGTGGATGCGGCCCTTTGCCTCGGTTTCCGGCACCCGCTGCACCCGATGGATGCCGGATTCGTAGCGCAGGCTCCCGTACACCGCTTGGCCCTCAACGCCGAGAACCACTTCGCGAAAGCCGCCTTGCTCGCCGGCACTTTCGGAGAGGGGGCGCAGGCGCCAGCCACGGGCATCGGCATAGCGGGCGTACATGCGATAGAGGTCACCGGCAAAGAGCGCCGCCTCGTCGCCGCCGGTACCGGCGCGGATTTCGAGAAAGACGTTGCTGTCGTCGCGTTCGTCCTTGGGAATCAGTAGCGTCTTCAGTTCGGCAGCCGTGGCGCGCATCTTGTCGCCAATCTCGGCCATGTCGTCGCGCGCGAGTTGGCGCAGTTCCTCGTCGGGTTCGTCGGCCAGGCTCTGCGCCTCGACAAGGTCCTCCTCCAGGCGACGATAGGCAGCGAAGGCTTGCACGACGGGCGTGCGCTCGGAGAACTCCCGCGACAGCGCCGCAAACCGTTGCCTGTCGTTGACCACCTCGGCCTCGCCCAGAAGATGAGCCAGCTCTTCCTGACGCTCGTCGAGTTCCTCGAGCTTGCGGCGCAGAGAGTCCGCAAGGGCCGGCGTCGTCTCACGCCCCCGCGTGGCGCGTGGCTCCAACGCTTTCGACGACGTCGCCATGTCGCACCTTCAGGAAGAATAGTGCTCGCGCAGCCATGCAAGGACAGCCTCGTCCTCGTGCGCGCTTGCCTGGCGAATGGCCACCGTGGGCCGGTGCAGGAGCTTGTTGGTGAGGTCGGCGGCCAGCCGCTCCATGATCTGGTCGGGTTCCTGGCCGGCATCGAGCCGCCGCCTTGCCGCCGCGAGTGCCGCCTCGCGCAGTTCCTGTGCCTCGGCGCGGTATTGGCGCAGCACCGCTTGGCCGGCGCGCATGCGGCGCTCGCGGGCGTACTCCGCAGTGCCTTGCGCCACGAGTTGCTCCGCCTCGGCGGCGGCGCTTTCGCGACCCGCAAGGTTCTCGCCGATGATCTCGGTCAGGTCGTCGATGGAGTAGAGATAGACATCGGAAAGCTCTCCCACTTCCGGCTCGATGTCTCGGGGCACGGCGATGTCCATCATGAACATCGGGCTGTGCCGCCGCCGCTTGACGGCGCGTTCCACCGTGCCCTTGCCAATCACCGGCAGAGGGCTCGCTGTGGAGCTCACGACGATGTCGAACTCGGCGAGCCGGTCGGCAACGCTGGTAAGAGGCATGGCATCGCCGCCCAATCGGGTTGCCAAGGCGGTCGCTCGCTCAAGCGTGCGATTGGCGACGCTGATGGCCGTGATGCCAGCCCGCTGCATGTGCTGCGCCACCAAGTCGATGGTCTCGCCGGCACCGATCAGGAGCGCGTGGGCGGAACCGAGGTCTGTGAAGATGCGCCGCGCCAGGGTGACGGCCGCATAGGCAACCGAGACCGGGTTGCGGCCGATTGCCGTCTCCGTGCGCACGCGCTTGGCAATGCGCAGGCTCGTTTCCACCATGAGGCCGAGTTCCGAACCCACGGTGCCCGTCTCGCGGGCGCTCTCGTAGGCGACCTTCACCTGGCCCATGATCTGCGGCTCGCCGAGCACTTGCGAGTCGAGGCCGGAGGCGACGCGCATCATGTGCCAAGCCGCTCGCTCGTCCCGATGCACATAGGCGACCTGCCGCAGCCGCTCGGGCTCGAGGCCGCTCGCCTCGGCCAGCCACCGCCCCACGAGAGGCAGTGGTGCGAGGGCGTGGCCGTTGGCCGTGGCCGAACCGTTGCTGGCCGAGACGGGAACCTCGGCGGCGGCGTCGCTGAGGACGCAGTAGATTTCAGTGCGGTTGCAGGTGGAGAGGATGACCGCTTCGGTGACGTCCGGTGTCTTGTCTGAGAGCGCTTTCAGCGCAGCCGGCAGGTCCGACTCCGCAAACGCCACCCGTTCGCGCAGGTCGATTTGAGCGGTGCGATGATTCAGGCCAAACGCCAGAATGGGCATGGCGACTCTAGTGGGAGCCGAACGGCTCGAATCCGACGTGGACCAACATCATAGCATTGTGGGCGCTTTCGCCGTGGGCGGGCCGCCGTCCCTCCCTAGACCCGCCTTCGCTGCCGGCGCATGGCTCGTGTGCCTCGTCATGGCGGTCTTGGCCGGGTGTGCCGGGCGCGCTCCAACGCCGGATCAGGGGATGGAAGATCTGGTCTTCCGGGTCGAAGGCAAGATCAGCGTGCGGGGTGCTGCTGGCGGGGCTTCGGCGTCGTTTGTCTGGTGGCAGCGAAAGGGCTCCTATGAGGTCGAGTTCTGGGGGCCTCTGGGCAGTCAGCGCACGCGAATCCAGGGCGATGAGGGCTCCTTCGCCATCGTCAATGCGGCTGGCGAGCGCATTGCCGGCACCAACCCCGAGGCCCTCATGCAGCGGGAACTGGGCTGGTCCGTACCGGTCGCCGTGCTATCGCATTGGATTCGGGGCGCACCCTCGCCGACATTGCCTTGGCACACGCCATCGCACGACAGCGCGGGCCGTTTCGCGGCATTCGAGCAGGCTGGGTGGCAGGTGGAAGTGCTCTTGCGGGGTGCCCAGGCATTGCCCACCCGCATCCGCGCCCAGCGCGGCCATGACCGCATCGTGGTAGCTTGCAGAAACTGGAGCTTCGGGGCGTGACGGCAAGCGCGGTGCGAGAACTTCCGGGCCAGGTGTGCTTGATCGCGGCGGCCCTCGTGGCCTCGGCGCTGCTGTCGTCCTGCGCCGAAGTCGGCTACGCCGTGCTGCAAGAGCCCGACACGCCCCACGCTCGCTCCCAATGCGACGCAATCCACAACCGCACCCTGCGCGAACGCTGCCACGCACGCATCGTTCCGCCCTATGAGGACTACATGCGGCAGCGTGAGGACTTGGCCGAGTCCATCCGCAAGGAGCAACGCGAAAAATCCCCGTAGGGGCGGGGCTTGTCCCCGCCCGTCTTGAAGGCGCCGATGGATTCGGCACGGAACGGCCTTTGGAGGGAAGGCATTCTGCCTTCCCTAGGCGCCGATAGGCGCGTTCTGTGCAAGAAGGGGCGCGCAGGGAAGGTCTATCTTTCCTGCGCCGACAGGCGTAGGCCCCATCGAGCCAAACGCGCTGACGCGCGCTAGGGAAGGCAGGATGCCTTCCCTCCGGGACCCGTCCTTGCTCAAGCGCTAGCAGTCTGTCGGACTTGGCGGCGATGCACCCGGCTGCCGGACATGGCGACGCATGCGTCGCCCTTCTTCGGGTGGCCTTCCTCACGCCCTGGTGCCCCGTATAGGCGGGGCGGTCAGTTCAAGGCCGCCACCTCCGGCAGCACCTCCTCGATCAGCCGCCGCGTCTGACCCATCATCTCGTCGGCACCACTCGCGATGGGCCTCAGGATGAACTTGTGCGCCCCAGCCGAATGGAAGCCCCTCAGGAGCCCCATGATTTCCTGGGCCCCGCCCACTGCCGTGAACGCGTCCGGCGGCTGCCCCATGCTGCGGGTGAAGCCGTCGATGTAGCGCCGCATGATGGGTTCGTCAGGGCTGCCGAAGCGGAACCCGAAACCGGCACCGAAATGATCCTCATCGATGCTGCGACCGAGTTCCGCAGCGCGGGCCTTGATCGCCCGCACCACCGGACCGACATTCCCGGCCGAGGCAATGCCGGCCTGCCAGCCCGTGCCCCAGCGCGCCGTGCGCTCGATGGCTTGCTTGGCGCTTCCGCCAACCCAAAGCGGCAACGGGCTTTGCACCGGGCGTGGCGAAATCGACGCCGAGTCGAGCCGAAAGTGCTCGCCCTCGAACGTCACCGCCTCTTCCACCCACAGCCGCGACATGATCTGCATCGCCTCGTCCATGCGCTTGCCGCGCCGACGCGTGGCAATGCCGGTGGCGGTGTAGTCGCGCGAGCGCGTGCTGCCGAGGCCAAACGCCGGCAGCAGGCGACCGTCCGACAGCACGTCGATGGTGGCGCACTGCTTGGCGGTGAGCACCGGATCGCGCAGCCCCAGGCTCGCCACGTTCATGCCAAACTTGATGCGTTTGGTGGCACCGGCGAGCGCGGCCATCACGCTCATGCATTCGAGGTTGGGGTCGCGGCTGATGAGTCGGTCCGACTGCCAGATGGAGTCGATGCCGCCGGTCTCGCACAGGTCCACCCAGCGCCAGAACCCACGCGCATCCTCGAACGGAAAGTTGGCGATGCCGATGCCGGCGCTGATGGTCATGAACTAAACCTCGTCCTGGGCCTTGGTTGGCGCGAGGCGGGCATTATCGCCCCAGCCCCGTTCCGAGTTCGTGTTCGACTGACTGCCGACGCCGCTCTGGAGGGAGGGCGTCCCGCCCTCCATCGCGCCGGAAGGCGCGCAGAACGCTCGCCGCGCCAGATGCGCGCCTTTGCGGGCACGGTGGAGGGCGGGACGCCCTCCCTCCAGAGTACGACGCCCCACGCGCTGCGCAAGCCAAAGTGAGACACCACCCGCCACCGCACACGCCCGCCTCTCCGATAAAGGGACATACAATCATGAGGTTGCGAGGTTCTCCCTACGGGCGCGTGCGCCTTAGAAACGGCGCGGCACTTGCGGCTCGGTTCCGGTCCAGGCGTCTCGAAGTCGATCGCCCAGGATGTTGAGTGCGAACAGCGTCAACGCCAGCAACACGGCGGGGAACAGCAGTTGCCACGGCGAGGAGTGCATGTTGCGGGCGCCCTCGGCGATCAGCATGCCCCAGCTCGTGCGCGGCTCCTGCACGCCGAGCCCCAGAAAGCTGATGAAGCTCTCGGCGATGATGACGCCGGGAATCGTGAGGGTGGCATACACCACGGCCGGGCCGATCACGTTGGGGATGATGTGCCGGAGGATGACCCGCCAGCGGCCGGCACCGAGCGCCCGGGCGGCATCGACATAGGCTTCGTGCCTCGCGGCGAGCGTCTGGCCGCGCACGATGCGGGCGATGTCGAGCCACGACACGGCGCCCAAGGCCACGAACAAGAGCAGGATGTTGCGGCCAAACGCCACCACCAAGAGGATCACCAGCAACACGAAGGGCAGGGCATACATGCCGTCCACCACCCGCATCATCGCCTGATCAACCGCGCCGCCCAGATAGCCGGCGGCGGCACCCCAAGGAATGCCGATCAAGGTGCTCACGAGGGTCGCGAGCGCAGCAATCGCAAGCGAAGTGCGGGCCCCGTCCAACGTGCGGGCGAAGAGGTCACGCCCAACGCTATCGGTGCCGAACCAATGCACGGCGTTCGGGGCGTGGTCGATGGCGTCCCAGTCGATTTCGTCCGCCGGCCAGGGCGCGAGCCAAGGGCCCACTAGCGCCCCACCAACGATCACCAACAGAAGGGCCACACAGCCGCTCGACAGTTTCGTGCCAAAAGATGTCCTACGCATGGAGAGTGTCCTACGCATGAAGAGCGCCCTACGCATGGCGAATGCGCGGGTCCAACCGCGAATAGCCCACGTCCACGAGAAAGTTAAACGTCAGCACCAGCCCCGCATAGACGATCACCGTGCCCATCACCAGCGTGTAGTCGCGGTTCAGCGCCCCTTGCACGAAATAGCGGCCGAGCCCGGGCAGCGAAAACACCTCCTCCACCACCATGGACCCCGCCAGCAGTGCCGCTGCCGCAGGGCCCAGAAAGGAAAGCACCGGCAGCGCGGCAACCGGCGCCACATGGCGCAGGAAGATGCGCGGCCCCGGCAACCCCTTGGCGCGAGCCGTCCGCACATGGGGCCTCGCTAATGCCTCGATGACGCCACCGCGCGTCAGTCGGGCGAACGCCGCCACATAGGGCAGCCCAAGCGCCACCGCCGGCAGCAGGTAATGCACTGCCGTGTCGTTGCCACCGGCGGGCAGCCAGCGCAGCGTGACGGCGAAGACCAGCACGAGCACCGGTGCGACGATGATGGGCGGAAAGGCAAGCCCCGCCGCCGCCAGCAGCGCCACCGCCCGATCGCTGGGCCGATCTCGATGCCAGCCGGCCCACGCGCCGGCAGCAATGCCCACTCCCAGCGCAAATGCAAGGGCCACGCCGCCCACGGCCAGACTCACCGGCAAGCCGCGCCCGAGCAGCTCGTTCACGGAGAAGTCGCGCTGCCGAAACGATGGTCCCAAGTCGCCACGCAGAACCGCCGCCACATAGCGCAGGTATTGACGCGGCAGCGACTCGTCCAAATGGTAGGCGGCACGAAGATTCGCCTCCACCGCCGGCGGCAAGGGCCGCTCGCCGTCGAACGGCCCACCCGGTGCCAACCGCAGCAGGAAGAACGTCACCGAAACCACCACCAAAGCCGTCACCAAGGCAAACAGCAACCGACGAAGTACGAATCGCGCCATCGCGCCCTGAACGCCAAATGCGAGCGACGAAGGATAAATCGGCCAAGCGGCGGACCCCTCAAGGCCGCGCGGAACGCCCATCAAGTGCGACAGATTGCCCGGCGCCAACGGAGCGCTCGCCGCGGCGCAGCTCGGCAGCGATGGTGGTATAAAAGCGAGCCATGCCAACGACCCGACCTCGCCGCGCCTCGATAGTGCACGCCGCCATGGTGTGTGCAGCGCTGGCTCTGGTCACGGACCTCACGGGCGCCCACCTCCACCTCGACGAGGAATGCGGGCCCTGCGTCATGGTGGAGGCAGACGGCACGTCCGAGCCGTCTGTCACGTCCGATCGCCCCGTCTTCGCCAACTCGCGACCCGTCGAGGCCTGTGCCAACAGCACATTGACGCGGTCGCAAGCCTCGCATCAACCCCGAGCACCCCCAATCCTCCGCTGACTGCCAACGCGGTGCGTCGCGCCGCCTTTGGAGCATTCGAGCTTCACCGAAGAGCCGTAGGTAGGAGGAACACATGAAGGGGTTTGGACACGTGACCGCTACCGCGGTCGTGGCGTGGGCAGGGGTTGCCCTCGCCGAGGAGGCGGGGCGTTCAGAGGCGGCCGAGGCGCCGGGCGTTGAGGTGATCGAGGTTCAAGCGCACCCACTCTCGGGCGAAGGCTTGGCGGATACGACCACGATCGTCGAGGGCGAGGAACTGCGGCGCGGCGCGGAACCGAGCATCGGTGCGACGCTCGACGGTGAAGCGGGCATCCACACATCCTCGTTCGGACAGGCTGTCGGCCGTCCCGTCGTGCATGGACTCGCCGGCGCACGCGTGCGGGTGATGGAAGACCGCATCGACACGATGGATGCGTCCGTGACCAGCCAAGACCACCCCAGCACGGTGGAGCCCTTCATCGCCGACCGCGTCGAAGTGCTGAAGGGGCCGGGCACTCTGCTGTACGGTTCCGGCGCCATCGGCGGTGTGGTGGACGTTCACACCGGGCGCATCCCGCACACGGTGCCGGACGGCATCCAGGGCCGTGCGGAACTGCGCGCCGGCGACAACGGGGAACGTCAGACTGGCGCCGTCCGCTTGGACGGCGGCGGCAACGGCTTTGCCTGGCACCTCGATGCCTACACCCGCGATGCCGGCGAGTACGACATCCCGGGCTTCGCCGAGTCCGCGCGACTCCGAGCGATGGAGGAGCACGACGAGCACGAGCATGGCGACCATGAGGGCGAAGATCACGACGAGGATGCCGAAGAGCATCACGACGACGAGGAAGAGCACGACGAGCACGAGGAAGAAGAGGAAGCCTACGGCCACGTTCCCGGCAGCCAGCTCGAAATGTCCGGCGGCGCCCTGGGTGCCTCATTCATCGGCGAGCGCGGTTTCGCCGGCGTTGCCATCAGCACCAACCGCGCCCTGTTCGGCCTTCCCGGCCACAGCCACGCGCACCACGACCATGAGGAAGAGCACCACGACGACGAGGACGAGCACGCCGAGGACGAAGACGAGCACGACCATGAGGGCGAACACGAAGACGAGGACGAGCACCACGAGGAGGAAGAAGGCAACCCCACCCTCGATCTGGAACAGACCCGCATCGACGTGGAAGTAGGCCTGCGCGACCCCTTCGCCGGCTTTTCCGCCCTCAACTTCCGCATGGGCCGCAACGACTACGAACACGTCGAACTCGAACCCAACGGCGAAGTGGGCACCCGGTTCCAGAACGACGCCTACGAAGGACGCCTCGAACTCGTCGACGACGACATGGGCGCCGGCAGCGTGTTCGGCCTGCAGTTTTCCGGCCGCGACTACTCCGTCTCCGGCGAGGAGGCGTTCGTGCCGCCGACCCAATCCGACTCCTTCGCCGCCTTCTGGGTGGGCCAGTTCGCCCTTGAAGGCGTGGACATGGACGCCGGCGTCCGCCTCGGCCGCGTGACGCACGACTCCCACGTACATTCGAGCGAGGACTTCATGCCGTGGTCAGCTTCGGTGGGCGTCTTCATCCCCACGGAATCGGAATGGCAGCTTGGCTTTCGCGCCGACATCGCAAGCCGCGCCCCGGTGATCGAGGAGCTGTTCTCGAACGGCCCCCACCTCGCCACGCAGTCGTTCGAAGTGGGTGACCCGGACCTCGGTGCCGAGCGCGCCACCAACCTCTCCGCCACGTTGAGCCGGGACACGGAAAGGCTTTCGATCCACGCCACCGCCTATCGCAACGGTTTCGCCAACTTCATCTATCAGCAATGGACTGGCGAGGAAGAGGACGAGCTTCCCGTGGCCGCCTACACCCAGGACGACGCCTCGTTCGTGGGACTCGATCTCACCGTCGAGTACAAATGGCTCGAGTTCGAGGGCGGCGATGTATCGCTCAAGCTGATGTACGACATGGTGGATGCGGAACTCGACATCTCCGGCAACGGCAATATGCCCCGCCTGCCACCATCTCGCATTGGCCTCGGCATCGACGGCAACTGGGGCGATCTCACCGCTTCGCTCGACTACCGCCGGATGGCCGACAGCGACGACGTGGCAGTGAACGAGTTGCCCACGGACGGCTTTACGGACGTGCGCGCCTACGTCGGCTACCGCCTGCCAGCAGCGCAAGGCCTGGAGGTCTTCCTGCAAGCCCGCAACCTCACGGACGAAGAACAGCGCGAGCACGTCTCGGCCATCAAGGACTTGGCCTCGCTGCCGGGCCGAACCCTCGAGGCGGGAGTCCGCATCCGCTTTTAGCAATACCTCACGCGTCCTGGCGCACCTCAGCGCCGGCCGCACGACGCGCAGCCCGCGGGAGTGCCCCGGTCGCATTGCCAAGGGTTGCGACGACGTGAGGTTGTTCCGGTTCAGGTCATGTCCATGTGCGGTTGGCAAGAGCTAAGTAGCTCCTCAACAATGCCAAGCATTGCGAGTTCGCGTGATGACTGAAACTCGGTTAGCCGATGACCGAGTTCATTCCGAGATGAAGATGGACCCCTAAAGGACAGTCGCCAGTTGAGGTCGTCTGCGTGAGGCCTCGCGCGAGTCGAGTTTCTCGACCATTCAATGGGTGCCGCGACCCGTTTCGAACCAGAACTGCCCTTCGTGTCCTTCGCGGTACAAGCTGCTGCCTGCGGTTGCACCATGCCACGCGGCCAGCGCGAGCCCCGCGAATACGCGCAGGAACTGAACGTAGTAGCCAAGCTGCGCTTGAGGACGTTTTTCACCCCGCCGAGCTGACGCGAAACAGCCTGCCCGCTATTGTCCCGGGTTTTACACAATAAAGTCTCCGTTTTACATGAAAGTTACACCAATTGTTCTCTACGATGCGGGGAGGCGAAAGTGGCAAAGCGCATGGTCGCATTGTGGCTGGCGGGCTTCGCGTCCAACCGCAGCCCGGGAGATGACGGACTACGACGCGGACAGGGACACTTGAGAGTCCGTGTCAGGTCAAATGCGTCTGCCCAAATGGTTGCCGTCCATGAAGGGGGCAGGTCCTTCGCCGTCAAGATGACGCGTGAGATCGTCTTTGGGGCGCTCTCGTCAAGCACATCCGCGTCTAGGCGATGGT
This sequence comes from Pseudomonadales bacterium, assembly GCA_965116935.1. GTDB lineage: Bacteria > Pseudomonadota > Gammaproteobacteria > Pseudomonadales > Azotimanducaceae > VXYL01. The sequence goes on from OZ220737.1 coordinate 1,236,698, forward strand.
GGGGCCACGGCAAACGATTCGCGTGGGGCTGGGCGACCCTCGTCACCGGCGCTGTCCTGGCAGTCGCCATCGCGAGACTCCTCCGCCGATTCCTACGCATCCGGTCATCCCGTAGAGAAGAACAGGGGGCTTCATGAAGTCGATAAAGGGGCAACTCAAGCCGCTGCGCCGCAAGAAACGGATAGACGAGCAGGACAGGAGGGCCGCGGTGGATGCCCGGACAATAGGCAGGCGGATGCTGTGGTCGCCGGGAGAGGCCACGGTTCCGCCGCCCGTGCCCTGACCAATTGCGCCATGCGCCCAACCATCCAGCGGCTGCGGACGGCATTGCTCGCATACGTCCGAGCTCGCAAGGCCAGCGCGATGGTCGTCACCGCCGCAGTCGCGCTCGTCCTGATGCTCACTTCCGGTGTAGCCTTGTCCAACTACGCGTGGCGTGAAGCCCAGTGGCAAGAGCTGCAAGCGGTCACTCGCGCCGCCGTCTCCGCAGCAGGTCCGATGCTGGCCCGTGCCGGGTCGGTCGTCGGCAACCAGGAGATCAGCGAGCGCGTTGCCAAGTTCATGTCCGGTCTCATGCCGGGCCTTTCCGTCGATGCAAGCAAGATCACCATCGACCGCGATGCCGACGAAGTCATCAGCGTAGCCGTGAGGGCACGCTATGCCTTCCAGGACATCTTCGGGTACTCCGGGGGTGGCGACGCAGAAACGGTGACCACGGCAGTCCGCGTCAAGCTGGAGGTGAACCGCTATGAAGTGGCGGTGGCAACGGACATCTCGCATTCGATGCTGAGTACTTTGTCGGCCCAGAAAACCAAGCTGCAGGCGCTCAAGGATGCCTTTGCAGCCGCCATTGCGGCCATGAAGGTACAAGCCGCCAACAACCCAGGGAGCATGATGGTCTCGGTGGTGCCGTTTGCCGGTGCCGTGAACGTCGCAGACACGTGCGCCGAAAGCGCCGGCGTTTGCACGAACGCGCGCACGCCGGCGAAGGAGCGCTATGTACGCATGCTGGCCGGCGGCCGCGACACGATGGCGGACACGCTGACCGACGCACGCAATGCCGTTGCCGCCAACAAGCGTGTTCACTGGGTCGATACATTTCGCCATTACGGCATGTCCCGCGACTCCGCGCTGACCCATCGCCACCTGCCCAGCGCCCTGCTGAACGAAACCAACTGGAACCTGCGCCGAACAGGTGTGGACATCGACGTGTCGGCGGAGATTCCGAGCATGGGCAACTGGACGGTGGATGACGAGGATTTCTGGTATGGGTGCGTGATGGCGCGCTGGGGCGCCCGCTGGGATGAAGACGCGCGACCAGCGACCTGGGACGATGACGACAGCGCCACCTGGAGCTGGCCGGCGACAAAGGGGGTAGCGGCGTGGAGCCCGCGGGGCACCCCCCTGCCGGCGTCCACGCCGCTCCATCTTTCCGACGCGCCGCCCGTGGCCACCGACCCGAATACGCTCTTTACGGCGTATTCGTGGCCCGATGCCGGGATCGCCGAAACTGCCGACGAAAAGCTCAAGGGCGCCCAGTTGGAAATGATGTTCCCCGGCGAATTCAACGCCAACATGGTTTTGCCCGGGTGGCGTTACATCCGCGACCACCACTGGTCAAGGCAGAACAACAGCGGCGCGGAGACGTGCCCCCCAACGCCGATATCCCCGCTCACCGACGATTTGGACGCGCTGAAAGACACGACGGATGCGCTCCAAACAGTAGACCAATACCGCGTCGGCGATTCTTGGGTCGCCTCCACGCTAACCCCGAGGGGCGTGGTCTGGGCGCTGCGCACGCTGTCGCCACTGTGGCAGGACGTATGGCATGTGCAGGACGCTGCCAACGCAAGCCGGCCCGGGGTGCCGTGCGCGCCCGACGACACCACGAACTGCGACCCACAGCTAAAGAAGTCGATCTTCCTGCTGGCGGATGGTTCCAACGACATCGGGGAGTCTAAGGAGTCACGCCTCGTGCAGGGAGATCTGCCGCCACACCCACGCAACCCGGTCTGGTTGGTACCATTTCTATGCAACATCTATGGGGCCACACAGTCGTATGCGAAGTACTACGACACTGCATTCGTGAGCACCGAGGACGACTTCAACGAGTACTTCCGCGCGTCGACCGTGGGCTCGGACCTCGTAGACGCGACCGGCAATCTGAACGCGGCCGGAGTTCTGCGGTTCACGGAAGCCTTGCTGGCCATGGAAGGCACAGATTGCGCAACGGAGGCCACGCGGTGCGCAAACATGCAGACCACGCTCGCCGCAGATCCGCCCACGCCGTGGGAACTTTTCCACAGCCTGGACGCAGACGCCGTGGACACGCTGATGGGCACCGATTTCGGCTTCACCGGCCGACCAACGCTGGTCGGGCACCCCTGCAACAACCCCATCTCGCCATTCACCGTGTATGGACGGGTCGGAGACCGGATCGAAGCGGGCGACCTGGGCGCCGTCGCGGGCGAGTCTCCCTTGGAGTTCGCGTCGATGTCCTTCGCCAACCAGCTCTTGACCGTCACGCAAACCAACGAAATTGAGGCGGAAATGGATAGCCGCATGGACGACTGGACGGTCGAGGCGTGCCGCATCGCCGGCCTTCGGCGGGTGCGCATCCATGCGATTTTCATCGGCGACTCGACCAAGCCCCACGCCAAAAAAGCCATTGAGGTCCTCGAGCAGTGCGTCGATGCCGCCGGCGGCGACCCGAACGCGGACGAAGTGCATCTAGCGCCGACAGCCGAGGCAATCCGAGAGATCATCGTCAACCTGTTCACGGTGCGGCGCAACCTCCGGTTCGTCGACTGAGCCCCGGACGTGTGGGCAACCGTGTTGTCTGTGGACGGCGCTAGTCCTGTCCCGGCGCCGGCATGCGGTAGCCGACGCCGCGCTCGTTGATGATCCAGGCGGGCCTCGTTGCATCCTCGCCGAGCTTCTTGCGCAGCCGCTTGACGACGCCGCGCACCGCTTCGGTGTCAACGTTCTCGCTGTTCGTCCACACTTGGCGCAGCAGCGACGCATAGGTCACGACGCGCCCGGCATTGACCGAGAGCACGCGCAGCAGCTCATACTCGATGGGAGTTAGATGCACCGCGCGTCCCGCCACCGCCACCCGGCGCTGCCCGTAGTCGATCGCAAGGTCGCCAAGAGCGAAGGGCCCGGTGCCAGCGCGCCGACGCAGCGCCGCCCGCACCCTGGCGGTGAGCTCCGCGTCGGAGAACGGCTTCACGATGTAGTCGTCGGCACCGGCTTCAAGTGCGCGCACAACCGTCTCGTCGCGCCCGTAGGCGGAGATGAAGATGACTGGCAGGTCGGCCATCTCGGGGATGCTGCGCATGAACTCGATGCCGTCCGTCCCGGGCAGCACTAGGTCGAGCAGGACGAGCTGCGGCCGCTTCGTCCGCACGAGCCGCGCACCCTCCTGCGGGTCGCCGGTCAACAGCGGGTCGTAGCCGGCGGCGGCGAGCGCCTCGCGGATGCGGCGCAGCGCCTGCGGGTCGTCGTCCACCACCAGCACAGGAACGGGTTCGCGTGCACCCCTAGGCGGGGGGGCGCCGGCGGCGGCGGAGCTCGCTTCGGTGCCCACCTCGACGGCCACCGGCAGGGTGAAGGTGAAGCGCGTGCCGAGACCGGGGCCCGGGCTCTCGGCCCGGATGCGTCCGCCGTGCGCCTCCACCAGGCCCTTGCAGATGACTAGGCCCAAGCCGAAGTCGGTCCTGTGCGCGCCGTCACGACCGACCGTGTCGGCGTACCGGCGGAAGAGCTGCGGCAGGCGCTCGGGCGGGATGCCCGGCCCCTCGTCCGTGACCGAGACCGCGACTTCGAGACGATCATGCACCACCGCGACATGGATGGCGGACGACTCTGGCGAATGCCGCGCGGCGTTGGAGAAGAGATTCATCAGAACCTGTGCGACACGACGCTCGTCCGCCATTACGCGGGGCAGGTCCGGCGGCAGGTCGATGCGCACGGCCTGGCGGCCGCCGCCGGTCTGAAAGGCGGTCCGCGCCCGCTCCACGAGCACCGCCACCTCGCGGGGCTCGGCATTGACCGACAACTTGCCTGTGTCGATGCGCCCCACGTCGAGCAGGTCGCCGACGAGGCGACGCATGTGCCCGGTCTGTTCGATGATGATGCGGTGGAACGCACGCCGCTCGGCCGCGTCGAGTTCGCGTGCGTCCTCGAGCAGGGTCGCCGCCGACCCGCGGATGGCAGCGAGTGGCGCACGCAGCTCGTGGCCCACCATACCGAGGAACTCCGCGCGCAATCGCTCAAGCTCGTCGAGTGGCGCTAGGTCCTGCGCGGTGACCACCACCGACTCCACTTCGCCGTCCGGGGCGCGGATCGGCGTGGCGTTGACGAGTATCCGGATGCTGCGCCCGTCGGGCACGGCGAGCTCGATCTCGACGGCGCGCAGTGTCTCGTCCCTGTCGAGCTGATCGATGCCGAGCCGTCTGCCGTCGGGAAGCCGTGCTTCGATCACCTCCAGCAGGTCCTCGGCGGACCCGTCCGGCATGCGCAGCGCCTCGACGATGCGGCGCATCTCGCGGTTGACAGTGACCGGTCGGCGAGTCGCCGGGTCGAACACCACCACGCCGATCGGTGAGGTCTCGACCAGCGCCTCAAGGTCGGCCCGCGCGCGCTGCTCGTCACGGTGGGCGCGCGCATTGGCGATCGTGGCCGCCGCTTGGGCGGCGAACAGCACCAGCAGTTCCTCGTCCTCGTCGGTAAATTCCTCACCGCCCTCCTTGCCGGCAAGGAAAAAGGTGCCGACATAGGTCCCACGGTGGTGCATCGGGGTGCCTTGGAAGGTCTTGGCTGGCAGCAGTTCGGCGGAGAAGCCCAGCGAGCGCACGTAGCCCGGCAGGTCGGCCAGCCGCAGCGGCGCCTCAAGGCCGCGCAGGTGCTCGAACAGCCGGGGAGCATCGGGCCAAGCCACAAGCTCGCGCGCCACGTCGGGCGGGAAGCCGGAGATCACGTACTCCCGCCCTCCGCCCGTTTGATCGACGGTGGCGATGATGCCGTGACGCGCCGCGGTGAGCGCCCGCGCAGCGTCGATCACCTCGCGCAGCACGGTCGGCACGTCGAGGCTCGCGCTGATGCGCAGGATAGCCGCGCTCAGCGCGGAGATGCGCGACCGTTCGGCTGCTGGGTCTGGGTGATTTTGCGTCGTCAAATGATCCTCCGTGTGGCCCCCCCGAACACCGCCTAGGAGCTTGCGCCGTAGTAAGCCACATAGTGGCATTCTGCGGCGCGAGGTCATAGGTAGGTGGGGGCCTGGGGCCAGACCCCGAGCGGCATGGCGGCGCTAGTGTGATGCGTCACAAATAGGTTGAACTAATGGTTTTCCCGTGCCATAGTCGCTGTTGGGTGCAGGGCGGCGAGCGCGATGGCACGGAGCGAGCCCGAGCGCCGTCAGCAGAAGGATCTGTTCCTGGACGCGCAGGACGTGGCTGCTGCGCACGCGCTGGTCCGCACGATCCTGTCCCGCAAGGCAGCCGCAGCGCGGGAGCAGCTCGCGCGCTTGCGCCGGTTGAACGCCGAGCATTGGATGCTGCCGTCCGCCTCCGTGCTCGTCGACGCGATCGCTGTGGCACCTCCCAAGGCGCGTGACCAAGCGTTGCAGCAACTGCAAGCCTTGGAAGGGCTTCTGTTGCCTGCCAGCAGGGTGCTCGGCAACGGCGCTCGCGACTTCGTGACGCCTCTTTGGCACCGCGTCGCCGAGACCCTCGACGACGGCATGCCGTTCGACCCTGCCAAGCCCAAGGAGCACGCGAGCTTCGCCTTTCAGAAGAGCCTTGATTGGGAGAATGTCCGGCGCTCCGTCACCGACGTTCCCAACCATCGCAGCGAACCAGCGCTACTCGAACCGTTGGCGGAAGCGGAGTGGCGAACGCGCAACCGTTCCAAGGCGCTCGCTGTATGGTTCCGGCTTTGCTGGCTGGCTCCGGATCACTTTGCCGAGGCGATGCGGGCCAACCGCATACCCGATGCAGGCCTGTGCAGATCTTGGGAACGACTCCAAGACCAGGACTGGCGATCGCCAAACACCGCAGCCTGGCTCCCTGCCTGGATGCTGCTCGAAGAGCCCGGCATAGCCAGAAGCGGCGAACCCGCCAACGGTCCCACGGCACCGGAACAAGGGTTTGACGTCCTGCTTGGGCTTAAGACTGGCGGCGCTGAACCGAACCTCCATGGCCGCCGCGCCTTGCAGCGACTGCACCCCGAACTGCTCGATTGTCTTCTCAAGCAGTTGGAGTAGGTCAACATCGGTCTCAGCTCTAGGAGGCTGCGCTGCGCGGGAGGTACAGCCCTATCTCGTCCTTTTTTTTGCGGGCGTCTCTTAATTTTCTATCCCTAAATGGTGGCTAATATCGAGCGATTTTGCGGTGGGAACCCAAAAAATACTCCCCAAAACGTCCTACGGCGCATGTATGGTTCGCCCCGCGATTGCAAGGGTAGAGACGAGTTGACGGCGGTGATTGGTTGCAGGCATGTATCCGGCCTCGTCGATGGGCGCATTCGAGCGCCCGGGCCCCGATGGATATCCGCACACGCACACCTCGCACAGGCTCGCGGTCTTGGTGACCTTGCGCCGTAACAGGTTCTGTACGTGTCGGTCCAACCTGTCCACCATCGCTTCCTCGCTTCCCTCGCAACCCTGGGGAAGTCGTCTATGAGCCGTCGGCCATGGCCGGAAGCTTGCTTGCGGCCATGGCCAACCTCCGCCTCGGCGACGATCGGGTGTCACCCGAAGGGTCGCAGCGCAGCGGAGAAGCCGCGCAGCGGCTTGACACGCGATCGTCGCCGAGGCTCTCGGCGCGTCGTTCACGCGGCCTGCCGCTCAACGCCCCTCTCCGTCGATGCCGGCGTCTGCCGATGCCGGGCATCGTAGTCCTCGTCGCGTCGCAGCAGCGCCCACGCGGTGCGCGCGTTCTTGTTGGCCAGCGCCACGGCCGCCACGTTGGCGCCGCGGCGCGCCTGGGTGGCGACCGCCCACCGGCTGCGACGGTCGCTGCGCCCGCCGGCGCGGTGCAGCGCCGAGCGGGCGCCATGGATCAGCAGCGTGCGAAGATGGCGATCCCCCCGCTTGCTGATTCCCAGCAGCACGGCGCGGCCACCGGTCGAGTGCTGCCGCGGCACCAGCCCCAGCCAGGCGGCCAGCTCGCGGCCGTTGCGGAACTCCGACCCGTCGCCCACGGCCGCCACCAGCGCCGTCGCCGACAGCACGCCGACCCCCGGGATCGTCATCAGCCGCTGGCAGGCCGGCGACTGCCGCGCCACGCCCGCGAGCTGCGCGTCGAACTCCGCCACCCGTTCGTCCAGCCGCTTGAACTCCTCGCCCAGTTCCCGCAGCAGCGCGCGGCCCTCAACCGGCAGCTCGTTCTCCGCATCCTCCAGCGCCTCCGCCAGCCGCGCCAGCAAGGCGCCCTTGCCCCGCGGCGACTCGATGCCGTACTCCAGCAGAAACCCGTGGATCTGGTTGCCCTGCGCCGTGCGGTTGCGCATCGCCATCTGCCGGGCACGGTGCAGCTGCTGCACGTGCTCCTGAGGCACCGACTTCACCGGCACGAACCGCATCGTCGGCCGCGACGACGCCTCCGCAATCGCATCCGCGTCGAGCACGTCGTTCTTGTTCGACTTCACGTACGGCGCCACGAACTGCGGGCTCATCAGCACCGCCCGGTGACCCAGCCGACGCGAAAGCCGCGCCCAGTGGTGGGCGCCGCCACACGCCTCCATCGCCACCACGCAGCCCCGAGGCAGCCGCGCCAGATACGACTGCAGACCCGAGCGCCTCAGGCGCTTGCGCTCCACAACCGCACCCGCACCGTCCACCGCCGTGACGTGGAACACCTTCTTCGCCAGGTCAATCCCCACCCGTGTTACGTTCTCCATCGGTCCGCTCCGTTGTCTGTCAATGGGACCCCGTCATTCTGGCCCTCGAGGCCGTTGGGAATGAAGCGGGGCGGACCATCCCATCAGGCTCCTAGCGGCCGCGAGCCGCCTGACTGCCCGGGCTCAGCACACCTCACTTCGGCATTCGCGGGTCCTTAGCCGAAACGACAGTCGAAGAGCTTTCTTCCCAGATCGAGGATTTCTGCGCTGTCCTTGACGCCTTTCGCCAGATCGGGCGGGATGACGGCGAGGCCGTTGTGGGCGCCGCTGATGGCACCGGCGATGGCGGCGATGGTGTCCACGTCACCGCCGATGCGTAGCGTGATGTCGATGGTGGCGATGTAGTCGGTGGGGGACTTGAGGAAGGCGTAGAGCGCGGCGAGCACCGTGGGCTCGGCCAGGGCCGGGATGCCGAAGCCGTCGCGTATCCGGCCACCGCCCGTGCTGGCGATGGCTCGCAGGGCGTCGTCTTCGGGCAGTTCGAGCCACGCACGGATTTGACGGATGTGCTCGCCAAACTCGGGGCTCCGGGTCTCGATGGCGTGCGCCACGCCGTGCAGGAAGCCAGCTGTGTCGACGACGCCGGCGACGGCATCGGCCACCGCCGTCGCGACGGCAATGGCGGCATCGATGGCGAGCGGATGCCTGTGCGTGACGACGCTGGCGACGGTGGCGTCGTCGGGAAGACTGGCCCGGTCATCGCAATCCCAAAGCCCAATGGGAGCAATACGCATGGCCGCGCCGTTGAGCGGCAAGTCGTCGGCGATGGCGGCATCCTGCCAATGCGCTCCGGCGATCAGTCGCCGGACGGCGCGGTCGGCCACAGGACCGGCTCCGACGATCTCGCCGGATTCCCAGAGCGCCGCAAACTCGCGAGCGATTGCCGCGCCATCCACCCGCGCCTCGGCCACAAGACTGCGGGCGATGGCGAGGGTGAGTTGGGTGTCGTCCGTGTATTGACCGAGCGGATAGCGCTTCTCGTTCGGCGCTCGCCCATGCACCAGGGCACGATAGCCAGCGGTCAGGCCATCGAGCGATGCAATCCGCTCCCGCGACCAGCCTTCGATGGGCGCCCCGAGTGCATCGCCAACCGCGCAGCCGATCAGCGCGCCCGTAACCTGGTCCTGTCGCGGCTCAGTCACTCGTCTTAAGCGGGCGAAATCAGTCGGAATACTGCCGGACGTGCGCCAAGGTTTCGCTCAGAACGGTCTCCTGCGCCTCCTGGATCAGCCAATGCCCGGCGTCGAGTTCCGCCAGGCGATACGGCCCCTTCATCAGCGGTGGCGTGGCGGTGACTCCCGGGCGACCGATGGCTTGGTCCTGGTTGCCCCAGATTAGGAGGGTCGGGACGGAGATCTCGCCGACGGCCTGGCGATCTTCGCCGAGGCCCCCGCGATACCAGTTGAGGGCGCCGGTGAGGGCGCCGGGTTGGCGAAACACGCGCAGATACTCGGCCACCTGCTCCGGCGGCGATTCGCTCCAGACGTTGCGCAGCGACTCGAAATCGTTGGCCGATAGCCCCGCCTCGGCGGTGCCCACCTGACGGAAGAAGTTCATGTAGCCGCTGCGCTCCCGCTGCTCGGCGTTGCTTGCGATGGCTTCGACAAAGGCATCGACATGCGGCACGGAAAGCGCCGTCCAGCTTTTCAGACGCTCCGGATAGAGGCCCGCCACATACCAGCCGAGCGCCGCGCCGTGGTCGTGGCCGACGAGATGGAAGCGCTCCTTGCCGAGGGAGTCGGCCATGGCAAGGAGGTCGAGCGCCATGTCGGGGTAGGTGTAGTGCTCGGCGCCTTCCGGGCGGGCACCGGGGCTGTAGCCGCGCAAGTCCGGGGCGATGGCCGTGTACCCGGCCTCACCCAAATGCTGCAAGAGCGGCAGCCACATGTGCGACGTTTCCGGAAATCCGTGCAAGAGGATGACGAGGTCGCCACCGTCCCCGGCGCGGCGAACATCGTAGGTGTATTCGCCCGCCTGCATTTGCGTTTGTTCGATGGTCACTTCCCTCTCCTCCGTTTGTGCGGTAGCAGCGGCGAATGCCAAGGCAAGTGCCGCCGCCACCACGCGCATTCCCTTCCAGCCATTCAGCACGGCGTCCGTTCTGCTCATTCGATGTTTGCTCCCCAGCGGATCACATGCTGTCGTAGAACGCCTTGCCGAGGCCGCCGCCACGTCTGTCGCCGACGATGGCCGCCTTCATTTGGTTCATCACATAGGAAAGGCACACCCGCGCCGACTGGTCCACGACGATGGTGGAGCCGCCGGCGCCGCCCCAGAACATGGCGTTGTCGTTCGGCGACATGGGCATCATTTCGTTCGGGAAGGCGTAGCCCAAGCCAAACCGGATCGGCAGCATGAGCACGGCGTCCGGGCCGTTGGTCTGCTCTTCGAGGATGCGGCGACAGCCGGCCGGGGAGAGCAGCTCCACGCCGAACGCCTTGCCGTCGTTGGCAAGCGGCGTCTGCGCCCGCACCACCGCGCGGGCATTGCCGTGGCCACCGGCGGCCGGGATTTCCGCCCGCCGCCACGGCGGCGTGTTGACGGCGGTTGTGTCTGCGTTGGCGCTGGCGAACACCCGCGCCGGGATGGAATCGGGGTCCATCTCGCCGAAAGGGCCGTCCCCAGCCGGCGCGTCGTCCGGGATCATCTCCGCAACGCGAGGGAACACCGAGTCTTCCATGCCGATGTGGAAGTCCGCACCGAGGGGCGTCGCGATCTCCTCGCGGAAGAAGGCGCCGATGGAGCGACCGGTGATCCGGCGCACGAGTTCGCCGATGAGATAGCCCTGGGTGATGGCGTGATAGCCGCTTTGGACACCCGGCTCCCACCACGGCTTCTGAGCGGCGAGGTTGCCCGTGCAAAGCTGCCAGTCGTAGAGCTCCTCGGCGGTCTTGAGAGCCGGATCAAAACCCGGCACACCGGCGGCGTGGCTCATGAAGTGGCGAACCTCGGTGTTCTCCTTGCCATTCGCGCCGTACTCGGGCCAGTAGTCGGTGACCTTGGCGTGAAAGTCGAGCTGGCCCCGGTCCGCAAGCACCATCCCGGCACATATCCCATCAACCACGAGAAGAACTGGCGCACGGCGCGCATCCTGTCTAACGCACCATCCAAAGTGGTCGGTTCCTCATCAAAGTCAATCACGACAACCGGCCTGTCTTCCGACTTTCTGCCCAAACAGGTCTTCCCGCATTGTGCGCGTAACACACACTGAGCCCAACACCGTATCGAAGTCTGGAAGAAACTCGAAATTGCCGGTGAAGTAAGAGATCGTGGCCTTGCCTTTGATGAAATGTCTAGATGGTGGTACAGGCGAGTAATCACCGTCGAATTCACCAAGCTCCATCCCCATCTTCTCGTTTTCTTCGGCCACTTTTTCTTCCAGCATTCCCAATAGTTCGTCATCGGGGTCTAACACCCTACCAAAGTTCTGGAATTTGTCGTGAGCGAACACGCTTGTGTCGATGCCCTCAAGGCAGAAGCTAATGCCACGAATGCATTGCTCGTCAGCTGCGATATGGCGTTTTCCGACGACGGCGTAACGGAATGCAACATCGCCGTGACTCATGGTGAAGTCTTCCCAGGATGTCATACTCAGCGGCCCGCCGCCAATATACTCTAGGAGCGATACTTTGCCAGCCTCGGATATCCCATGCAGGTCGTCCCCTCTGATGAACAAGACCCCTTCATCGAAGATGTGGACAACATTGCTGTCGCGGAGTCCGCGTTGCTGGATCCTCAACTGTCCGAAGAACGCCTTTTCATCCCACGACTTGAACTTGACGCCAATCGGTCGTTCGTATTTGCTCTCATCCGTCATCATTTTTTCTGCCCCCTTTACGCGATGAATTCCTTGTAGGTGATCCGGCAACGGAACGCGAGTGCAATGAACGCCTCCATCCGAGTCAGGGTGTGAAATCTTCACATTGCCCTTGTTCAGGCGAAACTTAGCCTTGCGGGCGTATCTCCGCAAGTGCTTTGCGCTTGCGTGATGCCAAGTGCCACCGAGTCGACGTTTCAATGCCGTCCCACTGATTTGCTGGATCTGTAACCCCATGCCCGGGCTGAGCGGCACAAATGGGAGTCAGTGTCGCGCGGCCAGTTCGTCGAGCAACGCGTCAAGAGCAAAATGCACGGTCGCACGGGCCTTCTCCGCCAAGCCGGATAACGCATACAGCGCGGCCATGTCTCGGTCTGTCATGACGATGTCGGCGTAAGGAACGGCGTTTGCTAGGTGGCCGGCATCTTGGACATCATTGCGGGTTACTTTCCTGCCGCGGCGAATCAACCCCATCGTGAGGATCACGAGGGCATCGAGGGTCGGCATCACATTGGCGATGTTGTTCCCTCCCAAATCCATATCGTCTTGCAGGACGGCGCGCCATGAGGTCCCTCGAGCGAGGCAGGAGGCCGCGAGCGGCTCGCCGTACTTCATGCCAGTAAACGCGAGCACCGATGCAAACCTCCGCAGGAGACGATCTCGGATGTGGGCGGGGGTCGCCTCGTAGACGGCGATAGCGCTGTTGTACTGGGGCACCAGCGAGCGGTCGATCCTGACTGATGCACGTCGGGTCCTCTCGGTTTCGGTCAGCAACGATTCGGCGATGTTGCCCGGCAGAGCATCTTGCAGTGCTTTGAACGTGGTTGCACGGTCGGGATGCTCGCGGAGAAAGGCGTCCGTGACATCTTGCTCGTCTCGGTAGACCCGAAGATTCGGGGTAGGCAGATCAAATGCGCCAAAGACATCCGTTACGTAGGGAACGTCTGCCAATGGTCGAGCGGACATCCGATCCTCTCCGACGTATCGATCGAGTGCTGCCTCGATTTCGCGACGCCAGATTGCGTCAGGATCAGCTACGAAGGACAACCCCAGCGCTTTGCGGGGACGATTGCGATTCGTTGCGGGTTGCTCGCACCGCCTAGCAGTTCCTCAAGTGCTGTCCGAGATAGGGGGAAGCGAACGCCTGCATCGGCATGCGCTCGCAATGCTTCGAACCGATCGCGGTTGTCCGACTTTGCGAGCGATATCCAATCCTTGGTGTCGAGGACGACCACTAGGGAGTCATCATGCACGATCGTCTTTGGCATGCACCACGGTTCGCCCTTGAACTTGGACGGTATAGCATCAACGGCAACCGCGACTTGCTGATTGAGGTGCCAAGCGGCGTCGACGACTCCTCAGAAGAGGCATTGTCAAGGAGTGCGACGACTCGTCGTGCGCCCTCAAGCAGACGTGCCGTCTTGTTGTTGGAGAGCTTGGCCAGTTCGGTACGTAGCAGGACTCGGGCGCAATCCTGGGCGATTTCGAGATCCGTTGCACCATCTGGGGCGGGTTTCAGCAAGATACGGCAGCACTGTTCGGCGAGGATTTGCGCGTACCGGTTTGCTGGCTGCGGCGGAATTTTGCGGTGCTCTTGCATGTTGGCCGGGGAACCTGATGGAGGCCACGCGTCGAGTAACTCAAGGATGGCGAGCTCCGCTCGCGCGCGACATGAAAGACAGTAGGCGATGGGTCCGGCGTCAGATCCTGCGTGCCTCCAGTGACGCGAGGGCGCGCTGCTTCCTTGCGCGACAGTTGCAATTGCTTGGCGTCATCTCCAGCGAGGATTGACGCGTGTACTCGCAGCGAAAGATCCTACCAGCCGGGGACGCCCTGTGCCGTTCTCAGGTACGGCCTTGATGAGCGGCAGCGTTCTGAACACCACGCCCACAAAGGGCCTAGCCGGGCGTGCCATCGACCATGCTGTACGGGCGCCTCCTACGCAAGTCCCAGTCGTGGCCGGTGGCGCGCAGCGACGGCCGGAGGTCCCCCAGTCGAGCCCTCCTCTGGGTGTAGGCGCGCTGAGAAACCGCCAGGTATTGTACGATGCGTACGAGATCCCGAGAGGTGAGGTGCATGGGACCCGCCGCTTGCCAGCGGCCGAGGCGGTAGCGGACTGACATACGAGGGGTGAACGATGGCAGAGGATCCAAACGTCGGGAAAGGGCGTGTACAGATGATCGCGAACAGCGGTCTGTCCATCTACGATGGAATTCCACCCGGCAAGGCCGAGCTTTGGATCCCGCTCCCGGAACTGGAGGACCTGCTTAACTCTCGGCTAGTCGGCATTCCGCTCTCAGGTCTGCCGCTTCGTACTCGGTCGAAGGTAGTGAAGGAAGCATGTATGCCAAGCCTTGGGATATCCCGTACCGGCGACTTTCCGCAAGACACAGCCTCGATTCCCGGGCCAACACCTTGACGTCTACGTCCAGAAGTCTGCAAACCTCCAGATTTGGAACGAGGAACTCGAAGCAAACCGCCGTTACGCCATCGTTCGTGTCGCGGAAGACGATACGATCGCTGTAGTGAAAGTGGTCACGGGGGCGGATTTGGCTGAGCTCGATGCCACGGGTACACTCACCCAGAAATACCAAGCCCGTGTGATTCGATCGGCCGCGCATGCCGAGCTTGTCACCGACGACACAGACCGTCTTTCGCCTTTGGTCACCAAGAGTCCAATAGCCGTAGACCTCTCCTCAAGGCAACCAACGGCCAGCCCCCATACTGCGGATCTTTTGCCAATAAGCTTTATCTTTGCCCGACTGCGGACGTTGATCGGTAGGCAGTTCGACGATCCCGGTCGCAGCCAAGACCGGAATCGTGGCGCAATACTCCACAGCCTTGTTTGTGGCTGCCTCGGCTATGGGCACTATCACGACGACGGACGATTTCCCGATGTTCGTCACCAACTCCTTGAGGTGAAGCTCCAGACCTCGCCCACAATTGACCTCGGTCTAGTCGACCCACACAGCGACGATCCGCTCGGTCTAGCGTTGGATGACGGCACGGTCGTCCGCCATCGCGACGTCAGATACGCCGTGTTCATCGGGACCACCGATGGCACGGAGGTTACATTGACGCACCTTGTCGTGACCACCGGCGAGATGTTCTTCGTTCGGTTTGCACTGTTCCAAGGTAACGTCATCAACCGGAAGCTGCAGATTCCTCTCCCACCAGGATTCTACGGAACGAACCGGTAGATCATCTGCGAACGCCGAACGCCGTCCAGACCATTGAGTCCAACTCACCTTGTGTCGCGCTCGGAGTATCAAACGCTCCAGCGCACGCCTTCTTTGCCATCTCAATAATTGCCTTGCCAACGCCCGAACTCGGGTCCGGCAAGGGAAACTTTTCGACATACTGGGTTTGATACCGCCGCCGCCCTGCATACAACTTATTGTTGAAACGGTAGTCGTAGAACTGCGCGGCGAAGGTGGAGTTGCCGACCGCGGCCGCCAGCCACAACAGGTCCTCGCCCTCAACACCGTTGCCATCGCCGTGGGGCATTTTGCTTGTGAGCCAATAGCAATCTCCATTCACCACAGAGCCGTCAAAGTCTACCCAAAATGTCGGCTCTTCGGCAATGTCACGAAACACCAACTTTGGCTTGGACCATGCGCTTGGATCCTGAGGCACCCATAGCTCATACCACGCTCTCCCAGCATCGAGCACATATTGTCGCCGCTCGAGCTTCCTTCGGTGACGCTCTAGGTAGGCACGACTTTTGGGATAGCGGTCGAGGTCTACCGCCTGCCGTTGGCCATCCACGCTCTCGTGCGGGTATAGGATTCGGCGTCCGACACCCATGCGCCTCGGTCTGAAGCGCTGACCGACATGGTGCGTCGTCAATGGGCGAAGCAATTCCGGCGGACCCGTACTCACGGTGTCCCAGTCATCTCGTATAAAAACACTGTCCGCGCAAGTTTTGACACCGACCCGTACTCGTCCGACATCCCCAAAGGTTCCCCATTGATTCTCGTCGACTGTCGCCAACCACCTCTCGATGGCATCCGTACTGATCCGCCAGACCCCGTCGCTCATTCCTCCAGTATTCAGGCGACCGTGGCGCACCTCGAACCGCCGTCCATCTGGCAGCCCCATCACACCGTCATGGCGCAGCGCCGCTATGGGGTTCGCAACCTGGATGGCCGCCTTCTTGGTCGTCTGGTACACGGTCGTAAACCTCGTACGAGCGGTACCGCTAGAACCTCGAGCCACGAGTACCGCCGGTAGAACCGCGGCATCGAAGATCTTCGTGTCACCCAAGTCCCATACGTGAAGGACCTCCAGCCGCTCCTCAAGCGCTTTCCGCACGGCCGCACCCGATCTAGTAGTCATGAAGCGATTAGATACGATCAGCCCCATAACACCCACCGGCGAAAGAGCACGAGAAAGGCCCAGGATGAACGCATGATAGAGGTCCACTCGGCCGGACAATCCGAACTGTCGTGCCAAAAGCTGCGCTTGTACTGTGCCCATGATCTGGGTACGAACATACGGAGGGTTCGCGATGACAAGGTCGTAATCTCCCGCATCATCCTCTAACTGCAAAGTACCCTGCTCTTCGCCTATCCGATCCTGAACAGAGTCGAGAAAACTACCTCGGCTTATGTTGAGGCGGACGTCGGGAAAGCGTTCCCCCAATCGCGCCGTCGCTACATCGGCAGCTATTACATCAGTCTCGAACCCACTCACATCAGCCACGCACTTGCCGCTGCTCTGGAGTTCACCGACAAGGCTGGTGAGCAACTCGCCTTCACCTATGGCCGGATCGAATACGCGCAAAGCTCCGCGGTCCGACATGGACGCCGCGGCGGCCACGATCTGACGAGCGACGAAGTCCGCAAGTAGCTTAGGCGTATAGGTGACGCCATGGACCTTATCATCGCCCACTCCACCGTACCGACCCTTGAGTTTTCTTTCGTTGATCACGTCGAACGGTAACCCGCCATGCCCTTCTTTGTAGCGCCCTTGATTAAACCACTTGAGCGAATCAGATTCAATCCCTAGCCCTCGAATGGAAGTACTCGGAGACCGTCGTGCTCAAGGTCACGGCCAGTTCCTGCAATCCTTGCTCGTTGTTCAAGTACTTTATGTATCTAATGTGCCTCAGATCAAACGGCACGTCGTCATCTTGCTGAGTGATGATCACCACGTCCCGGTTTCGAGCATGCGCAAGCCCCACCTCGTATAGCACATTTGGGTTCTTGCCCGTAAGGTCGCAGACAACCAGCCGAGACTGCTCTATCATGGCAAAAATGTCATTCGCGATTTTGCTGGGACCGAAGATCTCGTCAACACGCTGTGTTTGCCGCGGTCGACAGGATTGACGGATGGCGTCGTAAACTGCTTCAAAGGTCTGCGCGAACGGCATCATCACAGCCACATGCTCCAATTGTGGCAATGGCCAAGGTTCAATGTCGAATACCGATGGGCGGCCGTTCGGTGGCTGCTGGTGGTTCAGCAAATTGAGTATGCGTTCAAACACGTCACCGCGCTTCACCGCCCAATGGGTCCTTGTGTTCTCACCAGGAACGTGGGCTTCGAAGAGGCCACTCAAGAGGATTTCCTCGGACGTAAACAGGCGATTTGCGAGATGGCGGAAGTCAAAGTGAACCGAGCCTGAATGCTTGGTCACGTTCGAAATCGAAGTCACACATGCGGGTGTCTGCGTTTTGGCCCGTTGACCGACCTCCGCAACCAGCAACGTCGGCAACTTGCTGATCAGAGCTAAATCGTCGCTAAACCGATCCCTGACGCTGTCTCCTGTGTACTCGAACAGCCTGTCCGCTGGGAAGGAAGCGTGGCCACTCGCTTTATCGAAGATCGGGGCTGCCCACGCACCGTGAACCACTAGGTTAAAGAACTCACGCGACAAATCCACTTCGGCCTCCAGGCTAGCGTGGATTTACTGTCCAGAGTTGAATGCTCTTCATCGATCCACGTCTGCCATGACGAAGTCGATGCTGGCGATGATGGCGATCAGGTCGGCCACCATGAAGCCGCGGCTTATCAGGGGGATTTGCTGCAGCGCGGGGAAGGAGGGGGTGCGGATGCGGGTGCGGTAGGTCATGGTGCCGCCGTCGGAGATGGAGTAGTAGGAGTTCCAGCCCTTGGTGGCTTCGACGTTGGTGACGGACTCGCAAGGGGGAATCACCGGCCCCCAGGAGACGTTCAGGAAGTGGTGGATGAGCGTCTCGATGTCCTGCATCGTCCGCTCCTTGCGGGGCGGGGTGGTGAGGCGGTGGTCTGACTTGTACGGGCCCGAGGGCATGCTCTCGGCACACTGGCGGATGATCCGCAAGGACTGGCGAATCTCCTCCACGCGCACTACGGCACGGGCGTAGGTGTCGCCGGCTTCGGCGGTGGGGATGTCGAACTCGAACTCGTCGTACATGCTGTACGGGCGCTTCTTGCGCAAGTCCCAGTCGTGGCCGGTGGCGCGTAGCGAAGGCCCGGTGATGCCCCAGTCGAGCCCTTCCTCGGTGGTGTACGCGCCGATGCCTTGGGTGCGCTTCTTCAGGATGCGGTTGTCCATCGCCATCTTCTGGTAATGGTCCAGCCGTTTCGGCATGTAGTCGCAGAAGTCGAGCACCATGCGATCCCAGCCGTCGGGCAGGTCTTGGGCCGTGCCGCCGATGCGGAACCAACTTGGGTGCATGCGGCCGCCGGTGATGGCCTCGATGATGGAGAAGAGCCGCTCGCGGTCGGCAAACATGTAGAACACAGGCGACATTTGCCCCACGTCCTGGGCGAAGGTGCCGTAGAACAGCAGGTGGCTGGCGATGCGGAAGCACTCGGAGAGCATCACCCGGATCACCTGCGCCCGCGGCGGCACCTCGATGCCGGCCATGCGCTCCACGTTCATCACGTAGGGCAGGTTGTTCATCACGCCGCCGAGGTAGTCGACGCGGTCGGTGTAGGGGATGTAGGTGTGCCAAGACTGGCGCTCGGACATCTTCTCCTGCGCCCGGTGGTGATAGCCGATGTCGGGCACGGCCTGGACGATCACCTCGCCGTCGAGCTGCAGGGCGATGC
Organism: Pseudomonadales bacterium; assembly: GCA_965116935.1. Lineage (GTDB taxonomy): Bacteria > Pseudomonadota > Gammaproteobacteria > Pseudomonadales > Azotimanducaceae > VXYL01. Next base: position 1,255,455 of record OZ220737.1, read on the forward strand.
GGAAAACGCCGTGCACGCTCGGATGGTTGGGGCCCAGGTTCAGGAACATGAAGTCCGTATGCCGCGCCTTGCGGCTCATGCCCCACTCTTCCGGCACGAAGCGCAAGGCCTCCTGCTGCGCCTCCTGGAACTCCGGGGTCATCTGGAACGGGTCCATTTCCGTTGCCCGGGCCGGATGGTCCTTGCGCAGCGGGTGGCCTTCCCACAGCGGCGGGGTGAGGATGCGGCGCAGGTTCGGGTGGCCGGCGAAATGCATCCCGAACATGTCGAACGCCTCGCGCTCGTACCAGTTCGCCACCGGATAGATGGATTCGATGGAGTCGATGTTGGCGTCGTCCTCGGCGAGGGCGACCTTGACGCGCAAGTCCTCGTCGGCGGAGAGCGACATGAGGTGGTAGAAGACGGTGAAGTCGGAGTCGGGCTGGCCGGTGCGGTTCTGCCGGGCGCGCTCGTCGATGCCCGAGAGGTCGAACATCAGCTCGAAGCGCTTGGGTGCCTCGTGCTTGAGGTAGCGCATGGTTTCCCGGATGTGCTCGCGGGGCACCCACACGGTGGGAACGTCGTCCACCGTCTCCTGATAGATGCAGTCGGCGCCGATTCGCGCCTTCAGATCGGCTATGACAGTCGGCAACGCCTGAGTCGTCTCGGCCGCTTCCGCCATGCTATGGCTCACTCCGCCGGGGGCGAGGGCATCTTGCCCTCGCGTGCGCCGACAGGCGCGGGAATGGCTGGACCGCCGTGTGCTTGCGTATGGACGCGCCTTGCGGCGCGTGCGAGGGCAAGATGCCCTCGTCCCCAAAGGGCCCTCGCTTCGAAGCGATCTGAAAGCATGAGTTTGGCGTTCCCTACGTTCCGCGCTTCTTGCCGAGCAGCGCATCCGACAGCGGTGCGTCTCCCACCGTGGACGGCTCTGCCATGTCCGTCACCTGCATTCGCTCGGGCGTGCGCAGGTCGCGTTGGCTCGGATCGTATTTCGCCACCGAGCCGTCCTCGCCGATGGCCCAGGAAAGCGGTCGCGGGGTGTTCTTCACGGCCTCCTGCAACAGCGTCAAGCCTTGCATGAACGCCTCGGGACGAGGCGGGCAGCCGGGCACATAGACGTCCACCGGCAGGAACTTGTCCGCCCCCTGCACCACGCTATATACATCGAACATGCCGCCGGAGTTGGCGCAGGAACCCATCGAGATCACCCAGCGCGGCTCCAGAAGCTGCTCGTAGAGGTGTTGCAGGACGGGCGCCATCTTGCGGAACACGGTGCCGGAGACGACGATCAGGTCTGCCTGCCGCGGCGTCGCCCGAATCACCTCGGCGCCGAAGCGCGAGATGTCGTGGCGCGACGTGAAGGACGTCGCCATCTCCACATAGCAGCACGAGAGGCCGAAGTTGAAGGGCCAGATGGAATTGGAGCGGCCCCAGGCGACGAGGTCTTCGAGCCGCGCCGTGAGAAAGCTCTTGCCGGCCTCCTCGTTGTAGGCGTCGTCCACCGCCTGCATGGGGGCGTCCGGTTCGGTCTTGACGAGTCGCCACTGCATGGCTAGCTGGCCTCCCGGGCTTCGGTGCGGGCATAACGCCCGGGCCTCGGTGCCCGGCGCTTGAGTCCCCAGTCGAGTGCGCCGGTGCGGTACTCGTAGAACAGCACGGCAAGCAACAGGACGATGAAGATGGACGCGCCGATGTAGCCGGCAAGGCCCACGTCGTGAAACGCCACCGCCCAAGCGATGATGAAGATGGTCTCGAGGTCGAAGATCACGAAGAAGACAGCGATCAGATAGAACTCGATGGAAAGCCGCATGTCCTCGGCATCGCCCACCGGCACGATGCCGGATTCGTAGGGGATGTCCTTGGCACCGCGATGCCGCGCCTTGGCGCCGATGAACCACGAGGCCACTAGTGTCGCCACCAGGACAGCAGCCACGACGAGGGCGAACAGGACGAACGGCAGGATGTCGCCACCGGCGCTCAAACCCCCTTCAGCCATCGACCCTCCTGCCGCAACCCAAGCCTCGAACGAAGCGCGACACCATACTAGAGAGGGGGCGCGCCGGGCAAGGTAAAGGGGCATTCGGTGGTCTCACTTTGACTTGCACAGCGCGTGGCGCGTCGACCTCTGGAGGGAGGGCGTCCCGCCCTCCACCGCGCCCGCAAGGGCGCGCATCTTGCTCGTACGACGAGTGTTCTGCGCGCCTTACGGCGAGATGGGGGGCGGGCGCCGCCAAACCCCTCGCTAACGCTCGGCGTCTGGCCCCAGCTCCCACCTTCCCAAAGCGGCACCTGCAGCCATGCGCGACTTCAGGGACGGAGGGACGCGTTGGCAATTCGCTCACGCGAACTGGCCGGGCGCGGAGGAAAGTCCTTCAAACACTGGGAGGGAACTCCCTCGACAGCGTAAGATTGCCGCCCGTATGGACTCGATTGACGATCCAATGCGGCCCCGGGCCGTGACCGTTGGCGCCGGGCTGCTGCTGCTGGCGGCGGCGGTGCTGGCGCTTGGCTGGGCCACAGGGTTCGATGCCGTGCGCAGCAACGGTGCGCGGGTGTTTTTCGTCGTCCTGTGGGGCTATCTCGGCTACACCTCCTACAGCGGTCAGGGCTGGGCGCGGCACGCAATTCTGGCGGTGTTCGTGGCCAAGCTCTGGGGCGTGTTCAACGCGCCTTCGTTCGCCGCTGGCGTTGCGATCCTGACCGGCGCGGAGGCAACCGCGGAAGTGCTCGTGTTGGCGGCGCTGGTGGTCCTGTGGCTGCCTTCGGCAAGGCGCTGGTTCGCCGAAAGTGCGCTACGAATGCACGCGGAACCCTCGGCGCCAGGACGGGACAAGCCCGTCCTCTACGACAGGTAGCTATGCCTCGGACAGCTGCAAGAGCACGCCGTGGGTGGATTTGGGGTGGACGAACACCTGCGGGCCGCCTTCGCCGATGAGTTGCGCGCCGCCGGCCTTCATGGCCTCGCAGGTGGCAGCGAGGTCGTCAACCGCGAACGCCACCGTGTGGATGCCTTCGCCCCGGCGCAGCGCCCTGCCGACGGCGGACTCCGGATCGGTGGGTGCCACCACCTCGATGAAGCCGCCGCCGGGCAGGTTGAAGAACGCCTGCTTGATGCCGAGCGCCTCGCTCTCGTCGGTACGGTCGAGTTCTAGCCCCACCTTGTCGCGGTAGGTGGCAATGCCCTCGTCGATGTCCTGCACACGCACAACCAGGTGGTCGAATGCGGTCAACCCCATGTCTTTCCCCTTGTCGGTCCGTTGATGATTGCGTCGGATTCGAAGCGCTTGCGCGCCCCAACGAGCGCGTTGGCCGATGCGCCGCCCGAATGCCGACGGGCTGCTATGGTACGGGATGCCGGTCGGCTGCGGTGAGCCAATGCGGCCAAGTGATCTGGAGGGAGAGGACATGAGCGAAGAAAAGGGGCTCACGAACCACGAGATCACCATCGCGCTTGAAGGCGGCGCCATGCTCGGGCCGTTCCGCGCCACCTGGAGCACGGAAATCCTGAGCGACGTGCGCGAGCTCAGCCGCGACTACGACGCCTTCCTGCAGGGTGGCGGCCAGAAGCGCTTCAAGTACCACCTGCACGACCCAGAGAAGCACATCTCCCACTCCCTGATCCTGAACTTCGACCACGTCACCGCGATCTACGACCGCGTGGCGCTCTCTGACCACTGAGGCCGATCATGTGTCGCAACATCCGCCCGCTGTTCAACTTCGATCCACCCGCCAGCGACGACGAAGTGCGCGCCGCCGCGATTCAGTTCGTGCGCAAGGTGTCCGGCTACACCAAGCCCTCGGCAGCGAACGCCGCCGCCTTCGACGAAGCCGTTGACGAGGTGGCGGCGGCATCGCGACGGTTGCTCGACAGCCTGACCACCAACGTTCCGCCGAAAAACCGGGAGGAGGAGGCGGCCAAGCGCAGGGCTCGTTCGGCGGCCCGGTTTGCGGCCGGGTGAGGGCACGCTGCGATGCGCCCGCCCTAGGCATCACCCCAACGTTGAAATCCAAAGCATCCCTCGGTGACGGTGCGGCGCGCCCCGGCGGGGACGGCGACGTGCCGCGACGGCACGGCGCTGGCGGCTCCGGAGAGCAACCCGGGCCTGGTTCGGGACTGCGAGACGCTGCTGTCGGCGAAGGGCGAGCTGGACCCGGGCGGGCGGGAGATATTCTGGGGCACGGTGCACGAGGAGCGGCTGGATCTCGGCGAGTGGTTCGGGGTGACGGTGCGCGACGGCCGGGTGCGGGAGCTGGCCTGGGACGGCGTGGAGGTGGCCGACGAGCGGCTGGCCGGCACGGTGCCGTCGGGGCTTTCGGGTCTGGACGCGCTGGAGGTGCTGGACCTGTGGCGCAACGACCTTCGCGGCGGCATTCCGGAGTCGCTGAAGGGGCTGTCGTCGCTGCGGGTGCTGGACCTGCGGGAGAACGAGCTGGACGCGGCGCCGCTGCCGGCGTGGCTGGGAGAGATGGGGTCGCTGCGCGAGCTGCGGCTGGACGCGCCGGCCCCGGGCCCGATCCCGGCCGCGTGGTCGTCGCTGGCGGGGCTCGAGGACCTCGGTCTGACCGGGGCGTGGGGTGACGGCAAGGGGGCGACGGGCCCGATCCCGGAGTGGCTGGGGGAGCTGGGGTCGCTGCGTCGGCTGCGGCTGCCGGCGCAGCGGCTGACGGGGCGGATTCCGCTGGGCCTGGCGCGGGGGTTCGACGACCTGGACCTGCGCTACAACGCTCTGGAGGGCTGCGTGCCGGCGCAGCTTGCGGACGCGGAGAACGTGAAGGTGTCTCGTCAGGGGACACCGCGGCAGCCGGAGATGCTGCCGGCGTGCGCGCTGGTCGTGGACGCGGGCGCGGGTCGCGAGGTGTCGGCCGGGGCGACGGTGGAGCTGTCGGCGACGGCGGCCGGGCACCACGGGGACGCGACGCTGGTGTGGTCGTGGACGCAGGAGTCGGGTCCGCCGGTGTCGCTGTCGGGGGCGGCCACGGCGTCGGCGTCGTTCGCGGTGCCGGCGCGCGGCGTGGCGGACCAGGAGTTCGCGTTCTCGGTGTCGGTGTCGGACGCGGAGGCGACGTCGGGCAGCGCGACGGCGGCGGTGGCCTACCGCCTGCCGGGGTTCGCGGGCACGGCGGCGCCGGCGGTGTCGGGCGCGGGGTCGCACGCGGTGGTGGAAGGCGACACGGCGGTGGCGACGCTGGCGGCGAGCGATCCGGACACGGCGGCGTCGCGCCTGTCGTGGCGGCTGTCGGGCGGCTCGGACGCGTCGCACTTCGCGCTGGGCGGGTCGGGTTCGCTGTCGTTCGTTTCGGCGAAGGACTACGAGGCGCCGGACGACGCCGACGGCGACGGCACGTACGCGGTGTCGGTGGAGGTCTCCGACGGTCTGCGGTCGGCCACGGCGGACCTGACGGTGGCGCTCGTCAACCGCAACGAGGCGCCGACGGCGGAGGCGGGGCCGGACCAGTCGGACGTGTCTGCTGGGGCGACGGTGACGCTGTCGGGCTCGGCGACGGATCCGGACGCCGGCGACACGCTGACGCACGCGTGGACGCAGATGTCGGGCGCGTCGGTGGAGCTGTCGTCGCCGGGTTCGGCGTCGACGACGTTCGCGGCGCCGGCTTCGGGGGGCGCGCTGGCGTTCCGGCTGCGGGCGACGGACGCTGGCGGGCTGTGGGGCGAGGACGAGGTGACGGTGACGGTCGTGCCGTCGGTGACGTGGGGCGACCGCCTGTCGGCGCTCGACGTGGAGCTGTCGGACATCGGCATCGCCTCGGGGGTGTGGTCGGACGGCGACACGGTGTGGGTGTCGGACTGGGAGGACCCGGCGGTGCGGGCGTACGCGCTGGACGGCGGCGCGCGGCGGTCGGGCAAGGACCTGACGGAGCTGCCGGCGACGCGGGCGGCGGGTCTGTGGTCGGACGGGTCGACGCTGTGGGTGGCGGACTTCTCGGGCGCCGCGGTGCAGGCGCGGGATCTGTCGACGGGCGCGGCGGCGTCCGGCGGCCTCGCGGACCTGGACGACGACGGCAACGACGCGCCGACGGGGATCTGGTCGGACGGTTCGACGCTGTGGGTGTCGGACTACTACGACCGCAAGGCGTACGCGTACGCGCTGTCGGACGGCGCGCGGGCGTCGTCGCGGGACGTGCCGCTGTCGGGCGCGAGCCGTCCGTTCGGGCTGTGGTCGCAGGGCGGGACGCTGCTGGCGGCGGACTGGACGGGGGGCCGGGTGCTGGCGTACCGGCTGTCGGACGGGACGCGGCTTGCGGCGCTGGACATCGACACGTCGGCGTCGGGCAACGCGAAGCCGATGGGCCTGTGGTCGGACGGCGAGACGCTGTGGGTGTCGGACGAGCAGGACGACAGGCTGTACGCGTACGCGGTGCCGGCGCCGCCGGCGGACACGGCGCCGGCGCCGGTGGTCGCGCCGCTCGCGGCGACGGGCCTTGTGGCGTCGGCCGCGACGGCGACGACGGTGTCGCTGTCGTGGACGCTGCCGGCACAGCCGGAGGGCGTGACGGTCAGCGCGGTCGAGGTGCAGCGCGAGACGGCCGGGTCGTGGACGACGGCGGCGACGCTCGGCGCGGCGGCGACGACGCACACGGCGACGGGTCTGGCGCCCTCGACGTCGTACACGTTCCGCGTGCGGCTGGCCACGAACCGGGGGACGGCGGAGTCGGCGAGCGTGACGGCGAGCACGGCTGCGGCCGCGCCGCTTGCGGCGACGGGCCTTGTGGCGTCGGGTGCGACGGCGACGACGGTGTCGCTGTCGTGGACGCTGCCGTCGCAGCCGGCGGGTGTGACGGTCACTGCGGTTGAGGTGCAGCGGGAGACGGCCGGCTCGTGGACGACGGCGGCGACGCTGGGCGCGACGGCGACGACGCACGTGGCGACGGGTCTGGAGGCCGGCACGGCGCACCGGTTCCGCATCCGCCTGGCGACGGGCTCGGGCGACGCGGACTCGGCGGCGGTGACGGCCAGCACGGAGGCGGCGTCTCCGGTCGCCGGGTTCACCTTGGTGGACGGGGACGACGGCGCCGACATCGGCGCGCTTCGGGACGGCGACGAGCTGGCGGCGGGTCTGGGCGCGCTGGAGATCCGCGCGGACCTGGGCGCCGGCGAGAGCGTCGGCAGCGTGCACTTCGCGCTGGGCGGGGCGAAGACGGTGGAGCGGACGGAGAACCTGGCGCCCTACGAGCTGTTCGGGGGCCAGGGCGGCGAGGCGTTCGGCGCCGGCACGTACACGCTGACGGCGACGCCGTACGCGGAGCGCGGTCTGGGCGGCGCGGCGGGGGTTGCGGCGAGTGTGTCGTTCACGGTGTCGGCGCCGAAGGCGTCGGTGGACCGGGATCGCCTGGCGCTGGCGTGGCGGACGCCGCGGGACGCCTTCGCGGCGCCGCACGGGTCGGACTTTGCGGTGAGCGTGGACGGCGCGTTCCGTGCGGTGGCGTCGGCGTCGGTGTCGGGCAGCGGGGTGCTGCTGGCGCTGTCGGCGCCGGTGCTGGCCGACCAGACCGTGCTGGTGGACTACCTGGGTTCTGCGATGCACCCGCTGGCGGACGCCCGCGGCGTCGAGGTGGGGGCGTGGACGGGGCTGGCGGCCGAGAACGTGACCGGTCGCGCGGCGGTGGGGATCGAGAGCTGGCTGGCGGTCCGGCAGGCGCCGGCCGGGCGCGGCGGCGTGCCCCCGTGGCCGGCTGCGGACAGTGCGCCGACCTCGCTGAGCCTGGCCTCGGCGGGTCTGGCGGACGGGGACCTCGCGCGGCTCGCCGGCATGGCGGGGCTGAAACGCCTGGACCTGTCGGGCAACGCGCTCACGGACGTGTCGGCGCTGTCGGGGCTGACTGGCCTTGCGAGCCTGGACCTGTCCGACAACGGCATCGCGGACCTGTGGCCGCTGGCGTCCCTGACCGCACTGCGGCGCCTTGACGTGTCGGGCAACCGGATCGCGGACCTGTCGCCGCTTTCGGAGCTGCCCCGGCTCGAGGTGCTGGTGGCGGACGCGAACCTGGTGACGGACGCGGGCGCGCTGACGCACCTTGTCCGGCTGGAGGAACCTGGGTCTTGCGGACAACGCGGTGGCCGATCTCGGCCCGCTGGCCGATCTCGCGTCGCTGCGTCGCCTGGACGTCGGCGGCAACCCGGTGGCGGACGCCTCGCCGCTGGGCGATCTCGGCACGCTGGTGTGGCTGCGCCTGCCGGCGGCCGCGGAGGCGCCGGCCGGGCGCCTCGCGCGGCTGCGCTGGCTGCGTCGCGCGGACGGCGACCGGGTGCATGCCACACGGCTACCGGGCACGGGGGCGGTCCGGTGACCCGGTCGTTCGCCGGGGGGCAGGGGCCGCGATCTGCATGTCGTCGCCCGTTTTCTTCTGGGGCGAGGGGCAAGACGCCCCCCAGGGCGTTTCCGACCTGCGGGACGGCCCTCTGCTGGGACGGCATCCTGCCTGTGACGTCTGCGCGCCGCGAACGCGCCTGACTGCGGCCGCTCCCGAGGTCAGCGCGCGCCAGGCTCGGCCTCGCCCACGCCATGCAGGCAACCCAGGCATTCTGTCGTGCGTGCACGACGCTGCGAACGTGCGTGACGTTGAGCGCCCATTTCCCTGGTCCGCTTGCGGTCTCGCCGCCCTGGGCCTGCCGCGGGCCGTCCGGCGAGCGATCCTGTTTACGCCTTGGAGGGCGTGCATTACAGTGAATGCGGAGCTGGGGAGAACCCTCGTGACGAAGCCGTCGTCTGCGGCGGTGCAGAGGGTCGCGTGGCGACGCTGTGCGCGGCGCTCGGAACGATCCGCGAGAGGTTCGCGGCGATGATGTGCGATGTGAGGGGAGCGGCGATGGCGGTCGGGTTCGAGGTGACGGTTCGCGGCGCCTTCGCCAGCGGGCAGGCGCGCCGTGGCTGCATGGAGTTCGTTCGGCGTCTTCGCGGCGCGTGCGCGGAGGTCGCGCTGTGCGTCGGCGCGGGGCTTGCGGGCGTGGGCACGGCTGCCGCCGATTCCGACGACGGCTCCGGGCCTGTCGGTGTCTGCGGCCGCACGCCGGCGGTGGCGGCCGCGATTGCCGCCGCCAACGGCGAGGACTGCGCCGACATCGGCGCCGGGGAGCTGCACCGCGTGCTGGCGCTGGACCTGTCGGGCCGCTCCCTCGGCAGCCTCGCCGCCGGCGACTTCGCCGGTCTGGAACGGCTGCGCCGGCTGGACCTTTCGGGCAACGCCCTGACCTCGCTCCCCGAAGGCGTCTTCGACGACCTCGGCGTGCTGGACGTGCTGCGTCTCGCGGACAACGCCCTGACGGCGCTGCCGGACGGGGTGTTCGACCGTCTTCTGGCGCTGCGCGAGCTGACGCTGCACGGCAACGCGCTCGCCACGCTGCCGGACGGGGCGTTCGACGAGCTGCTGCTGCTGGAGACGCTGACGCTGCACGGCAACGGCCTGGAGGCGTTGCCGGCGGCGGGGCTGTTCGACGCCTTCTCGCCGTTCTGGGGCCTGCCGCTGGACGGTCCGGGGCCTCCGCCGCGCGGGGCGGAGGCGCTGCGGCGGTTCGTGGCGGAGGCGGGGATCGACTCGGTGGAGGACTTCGTGGCGGCGCTGCCGCCGGCGCACCGGAAGAACTTCGTGATGGTGTACGACTCGCACGGGCTCGGTTCGGAGTTCGTCTCGCGCGAGCATCCCCGGATGGTCTCGTGGGGCGCGGACGGGCGGTTCCTGTTCGCGTGGACGACGGACCCGGACGCGACGGCGCCGTTCGGCACGGGGGTGGAGTTCCTGATCGCTGCCGGGCCGACTTGGGACGCCGGGGTGGTCGATTTCTCGGGCGAGGCGCCGGCGATCGTGCGTCCCGAAAGCTGCGCGTCGTGCCACGGCGACCTGCACAAGCCCATCTGGGGCTCCGACGGGTGGAACCTGGACGACCCGGCCGACGTGCCGGGGGCCGAGTACGAGGGCACGGAGGAGCACGCGTGGCGGGACGCGGACGTGTGGTCGGCGACGTCGGCGCTGATGTCGTCGGAGAACGCGCGCATCGCGCCGATGGACTTCGCGGCGTCGACGCTGGCAGCGGGCGACGCGCGCCGTCTGCGGCCGTTCGCGACCGTCGCCGAGGAGTTCGCCGCGGCTGTGGGCCGGCGCCACGCCGAGGTGCTGTTCGCGCACGTGTTGGCGCAGGACGCGCTGGACGAAGTCGGCAGGCTGCGGCGGCTTGCGTGCCTGAAATCCTCGCCCTACAGCACGTGGTACTTGGAAAGGGGTTTTTTCCCGGTCACGCTGGTCGCAGAGGCGGACTGGCGGCCGTCGTTCGTTCCGGCGCTCGACAGGGACATCCAGTTCATTGACGAAGACAACCTGTGGACCTACTTCCACCTGGGCTCCATGGGCCACGCGTTCCGGCTTGCCGCGTACGAGCACTGGTGGCGGAACGACGAAGCGATGCGAACGCTGTTCGCGGAGGCATCGAACTGGCATCTAGAAGATTGGCGCCTCGGCTTAACGTACACCCTCTTCACCGGATCGCTCCCGGATCTGAGGTTCTATGCGCCGGGAACGGCGTCGATGGAGGACGAGTTGATCCGCGCCTTGCGGCAGAGCTTCGGCCACGGCTCGTCGCTGAACCTGGAGGCGGGCAAGACGGCGTACCGGCCGGCGGGCCGGTCGCGGATCGCGCAGGACGCGCGTGTGCCGGTGGACGACTATTCGCTGCCGCCCTACCGGGCGATGGTCGGCGGGATGGAGGCGGCGCTGTGCGACGCGAGCCATCTGCGGAACGCCCACGCGAGCATGACCGCGACAGGCGAACTCGTGGAGGACGGGAGGATCGAAGTGCGGGTCCGGTATCCGCGGCGTGGCCGGCCGTCCCTTTCTCCCTCAGACGCCCGCGTCGACGTGACGAACGGCCGAGCGACGGTAAAGCGGACCATCGACGGCCCGGAGGGCTATTTCCTGAGGCTCGAGCCCGATGCCGGCGTGGAGTGGGTTGGCGTCGAGGTGCCGCCAGACGCCGCCCGGAACAATGCATTGCTGATGGTCCCTGGGGGCAAGTGGCGCTTTTCCACGGCGACGGGCGAGGTGCTGCCGAGCGCCGACGCGTCGTTGCTGGGGCTGACGGTCGCGGGCGCGGATGTGGGCTGGTTCGACTCCGCAAGGACGAGCTACGCACTGCGGATACCGCACGCGCTGGACGTGACGACGGTGGCGCCGGCGAAGTCGCACTTCGGGGCGACGTACGAGATCTCGCCGGATGACGCGGACCCCGACCGGTTCGGCCACCAGGTGGAGGTCGCCGAGGACGCCGCGGCGGTGGTCGAGGTTGCCGTCACGGCGGAGGATGGCGAGACGACGCGGACGTACACGGTGACGGTGACGCGCGAGGCCGACGCGTCGCTGTCGTCGCTGTCGCTGACGGGCGTGGACTTCGGCACGTTCGCTTCCGGCACGACGTCGTATGCAGCCGACGTCGCCGACGATGTGGAGTCGACGACGGTGGCGGCGGCGGCGCGCGATCCGGCGGCGGAGGTGGCCATCGCGCCGGCGGACGCGGACGGCGTCGTGCCGGGGCACCAGGTGGCGCTGGCGGTGGGCGCGACGGCGGTGACGGCGACGGTGACGGGGTCGGACGGCGAGACGACGCGGACGTACACGGTGGCGGTGACGCGGGCGGGCTCGCCGGACGCGACGCTGGGTTCGCTGTCGCTGTCCGGCATCGACCTTGGGTCGTTCGATCCGGCAAGGCTGACGTACTCGGCGGTGACGGAGCTGTCGACGCTGACGGTGGCGGCGTCGGCGGCCGGCGCCGGGGCGACGGTGTCGGTGCCGGGCGGGACGCGGGACGCCGACGGCAACTGGACGGTGCCGCTGGCCGAGGGCGACAACGAGATTGCGGTGACGGTGACGGCCCAGGACGGCACGACGCGGACGTACACGGTGACGGTGCGGCGGGCGCCGGCGGGCACGGCGACGTGCCGCGACGGCACGGCGCTGGCGGACCCGGAGGGCAACCCGGGTCTGGTGCGGGACTGCGAGACGCTGCTGTCGCTGAAGGACGAGCTGGATCCGACGGGCGACATGAACTGGGGCGACCAGCCGGGGTTCCGGCGCCTGGATCTGGGCGAGTGGGACACGGTGGCGGTGCGCGACGGCCGCGTGCGCGGGATCGCCTGGGACGGCACGGACTCGTCGATCTCGCTGAGCGGCGTGCTGCCGGCGGCGCTGGGGGAGCTGGACGCGCTGGAGGTGCTGCGCCTCGACAGCCACGGGCTGCGCGGCGGTCTGCCGGCGTCTCTCGGCCGGCTGTCGCGGCTCGAGGTGCTGGACCTGGGGTACAACTGGCGGATGGACGAGGAGCCGCTGCCGGCGTGGCTGGGCGAGCTGACGTCGCTGCGCCGGGTGCGGCTGCACGCGCATGCGCCGGGCACGGTTCCGGACTCGTGGTCGTCGCTGACGCGGCTGGAGGACCTGGAGCTGTACGCGCCGACGGGCGCGCCGGGCGCGGCGGGTCCGGTGGCGTCGTGGCTGGGGGATCTGCCGGCGCTGCGGCGCCTGGTGCTGCTGCAGCGTCGGTCGACGGGTCGCATCCCGCTGAGCCTGGCGCGGGAGTTCGACGAGCTGGACCTGCGGCTGAACGCGCTCGCGGGGTGCGTGCCGGCGCAGCTGGCGGAGTCGGAGAACGCGCGGGCGTCGGAGCAGGGCCTGGGCGCCGGGCGCTACCGCCTGCCGGCGTGCGCGCTGTCGGTGGACGCTGGCGCCGGCGGCGAGGTGTCGGCGGGGGCGACGGCGGAGCTGTCGGCGACGGCGGCCGGGCACCACGGGGACGCGACGCTGGTGTGGTCGTGGACGCAGGAGTCGGGACCGTCGGTGGCGCTGACGGACGCCAGCACGGCGACACCTTCGTTCGCGGTTCCGGCGCGCGGCGCGGCGGACGCGGAGTTCGCGTTCTCGGTGTCGGTGCACGACGCGGAGGCGACTTCGGGCAGCGCGACGGCGACGGTGACGCACCGCCTGCCGGGATTCGCGGGCACGGCGGCGCCGGCGGTGTCGGGCGCGGGGTCGCACGCGGTGGTGGAAGGCGACACGGCGGTGGCGACGCTGGCGGCGACCGATGCGGACACCGCTGCCGAGCGCCTGTCGTGGCGGCTGTCGGGCGGCGCGGACGCGTCGCACTTCGCGCTGGGCGGGTCGGGTTCGCTGTCGTTCGTTTCGGCGAAGGACTACGAGGCGCCGGACGACGCCGACGGCGACGGCACGTACGCGGTGTCGGTGGAGGTCTCCGACGGTCTGCGGTCGGCCACGGCGGACCTGACGGTGGCGCTCGTCAACCGCAACGAGGCGCCGACGGCGGAGGCGGGGCCGGACCAGTCGGACGTGTCTGCGGGGGCGACGGTGACGCTGTCGGGCTCGGTGACGGATCCGGACGCCGGCGACGCGCTGTCGCACGCGTGGACGCAGGTGTCGGGCGCGGAGGTGGAGCTGTCGTCGTCGGAGTCGGCGTCGGCGACGTTCGCGGCGCCGGCGGCGGGGGGCGCGCTGACGTTCCGGCTGCGGGCGACGGACGCTGGCGGGCTGTGGGGCGAGGACGAGGTGATGGTGACGGTGGTGCCGTCGGTGACGTGGGGCGACCGCGTGTCGGCGCTGGACGTGGCGCTGTCGGACATCGGCATCGCCTCGGGGGTGTGGTCGGACGGCGACACGGTGTGGGTGTCGGACTGGGAGGGCTCGGCGGTGCGGGCGTACGCGCTGGACGGCGGCGCGCGGCGGTCGGGCAAGGACCTGACGGAGCTGTCGGCGACGCGGGCGGCGGGTCTGTGGTCGGACGGGGCGACGCTGTGGGTGGCGGACTTCTCGGGCGCCGCGGTGCATGCGCGGGATCTCTCGACGGGCGCGGCGGCGTCCGGGGGCCTCGCGGACCTGGACGACGCCGGCAACGACGCGCCGACGGGGGTGTGGTCGGACGGCGCGACGGTGTGGGTGTCGGACTACTACGACCGCAGGGCATACGCGTACGCGGTCTCGGACGGGACGCGGACGACGTCGCGGGAGGTGTCGCTGTCGGGCGCGAGCCGTCCGTTCGGTCTGTGGTCGGACGGCGAGACGCTGCTGGCGGCGGACTGGACGGGGGGCCGGGTGCTGGCGTACCGGCTGTCGGACGGGACGCGGCTTGCGGCGCTGGACATCGACACGTCGGCGTCGGGCAACGCGAAGCCGATGGGCCTGTGGTCGGACGGCGAGACGCTGTGGGTGTCGGACGAGCAGGACGACAGGCTGTACGCGTACGCGGTGCCGGCGCCGCCGGCGGACACGGCGCCGGCGCCGGTGGTCGCGCCGCTCGCGGCGACGGGCCTTGTGGCGTCGGCCGCAACGGCGACGACGGTGTCGCTGTCGTGGACGCTGCCGGCACAGCCGGAGGGCGTGACGGTCAGCGCGGTGGAGGTGCAGCGCGAGACGGCCGGGTCGTGGACGACGGCGGCGACGCTGGGCGCGGCGGCGACGTCGCACACGGCGACGGGTCTGGCGCCCTCGACGTCGTACACGTTCCGCGTTCGGCTGGCCACGAACCGGGGGACGGCGGAGTCGGCGAGCGTGACGGCGAGCACGGCGGCCGCGCCGCTTGCGGCGACGGGCCTTGTGGCGTCGGGTGCGACGGCGACGACGGTGTCGCTGTCGTGGACGCTGCCGTCGCAGCCGGCGGGTGTGACGGTCACTGCGGTTGAGGTGCAGCGGGAGACGGGCGGCTCGTGGACGACGGCGGCGACGCTGGGCGCGACGGCGACGACGCACGTGGCGACGACGCACGTGGCGACGGGGCTCGAGGCCGGCACGGCGCACCGGTTCCGCATCCGCCTGGCGACGGGCGCGGGCGACGCGGACTCGGCGGCGGTGACGGCCAGCACGGAGGCGGCGTCTCCGGTCGCCGGGTTCACGCTGGTGAACGGCGCCGACGGCGCCGACATCGGCGCGCTCCGGGACGGCGACGAGCTGGCGGCGGGTCTCGGGGCGCTGGAGATCCGGGCGGACCTGGGCGCCGGCGAGAGCGTCGGCAGCGTGCACTTCGCGCTGGGCGGTGCGAAGACGGTGGAGCGCACGGAGAACCTGGCGCCCTACGAGCTGTTCGGGGGCCAGGGCGGCGAGGCGTTCGGCGCCGGCACGTACACGCTGACGGCGACGCCGTACGCGGAGCGGGGGCTGGGCGGCGCGGCGGGGGTTGCGGCGAGTGTGTCGTTCACGGTGTCGGCGCCGAAGGCGTCGGTGGACCGGGATCGCCTGGTTCTCACTTGGCGTACGCCCCGGGACGCCTTCGCGGCGCCGCACGGGTCGGACTTTGCGGTGACGGTGGACGGCGCGTTCCGGCCGGTGGCGGCGGCGTCGGTGTCGGGCAGCGGCGTGCTGCTGACGCTGTCGGCGCCGGTGGCGCCGGGGCAGTCGGTGCGGGTGGACTACCTGGGTTCGGCGATGCACCCGCTGGCGGACGCCCGCGGCGTCGAGGTGGGGGCTTGGACGGGGCTGGCGGCGGAGAACGTGACCGGTCGCGCGGCCGTGGAGATCGAGAGCTGGCTGGCGGTCCGGCAGGCGCCGGCCGGGCGCGGCGTCGTGCCCTCGTGGCCGGCCGCGGACAGTGCGCCGACCTCGCTGGGCCTCGCCTCGGCGGGTCTGGCGGACGCGGACCTCGCGCGGCTCGCCGGCATGGCGGGGCTGAAACGCCTGGACCTGTCGGGCAACGGGCTGACGGACGTGTCGGCGCTGTCGGGGCTGACTGGCCTTGCGAGCCTGGACCTGTCCGACAACGGCATCGCGGACCTGTGGCCGCTGGCGTCCCTGACCGCACTGCGGCGTCTGGACGTGTCGGGCAACCGGATCGCGGACCTGTCGCCGCTTTCGGAGCTGCCCCGGCTCGAGGTGCTGGTCGCGGACGCCAACCTGGTGACGGACGCGGGGGCGCTGACGCACCTTGTCCGGCTGGAGAACCTGGGTCTTGCGGACAACGCGGTGGCCGATCTCGGCCCGCTGGCCGATCTTGCGTCGCTGCGTCGCATGGACGTCGGCGGCAATCCGGCGGCGGACGCCTCGCCGCTGGGCGACCTCGGCACGCTGGTGTGGCTGCGCCTGCCGGCGACGGCCGAGGTCCCGGCCGAGCGACTGGTGCGCCTGCGCTGGCTGTGGCAGGGGGACGGCCGCGAGTGCATGACGTGCGCTGGGCGAACGGGTGAACACTAGTAGCGTGGCGGTGTCGTTCAGGGCCACGGACGGAAGGCGGGACAGGTGGCCCTATCCGAAACAGGGTGGAACAGCAAGGAACACAAACCGGAAATGTTGCAACAAAGTTGCAAGGGGGTATTACCTAGCTTACCGATCCAGTGGTGTCGAATTGACAACAATAGTAGTAAAATCAATGGCTTGTTTGGTTATTTGGTGCGCGTCCTTCGGCCATGTGACGCAAGGTGCGCAACCGCCAACGCGCCCGTCAGGGCCGCCGGGACGGGACAAGCCCGTCCCCTACGAAGAAAAGCGACGCAAGATCATTGGGTCGCACGATCTGTTCCATGCAAGTTTCCACCCCGGCTCCCCGGAACACTGACGCGCAGGAAACAGCGCCAGGCAGCGCGACATTGCGTATGCTGTGCGTGTCTCGGGCAAAGAGGCCGTTCATCCCAGTGGGGCCATGCGCCCGGATGCGAGTTTGGCCCGGACCGCTATCGGCATTTTGACGTTGGTGGCGCGCATCGCCGCGACCCCGCATGGGAGTGTGAAACTCCTGCCGCGGTCCCGCCCGAGCGACCCGCTCCGATGATCGGCGTGGGAGTTTTGTTTCATGGGAGGAAGGAGCCAAAAGCTCGCCCTTACAGCCGTGTGAGCTGGCGGTAGGCCTTTTCGAGTGCGTCGGGCAGTTCGTGGGATTCCTCGATGACCATGTAGCGGTCTTCCGGGCACATGCGGCGCAGGTAGTCGTGGCCGGAGCGGTCCACCGTGACGCAGAAGGTCTCGATACCGGCCGCTTCGGCTTCGCGCAGCGCCTTGGCCGTGTCCTGCACGCCATACTCGTGCTCGCCTCGCTCGGGGCCGTAGTCGCAGTCCTGCGGAAAGCCATCGCTGACGATCATCAGCACCTTGAGGGCGGTGCCGGCGGCTTCGAGCTTGCGGATGGAGTGCCGGATGGCGGGACCCATGCGGGTGGAGCGCTTCGGGGTCATGGCCGCCAACGCCTCTAGCACGTTGCGGTCGTAGGCCTGACCGAGATCCTTGGCGACGAAGAACTCCACGCAGTCGCGGCCATAGCCGGAAAAGCCATAGATGCCGTATTGATCGCCGATGGCTTCGAGCGCGCCAGACATGGTGAGCACCGCCTCGCGCTGGATGTCGATGATACGGCGGCGTTCGGCGTCCTCTAGGCGCCTCGCCTCGAAATCCCATTCCTCGTCCTCGTCGAAGTAGGGGTCGCGCAAGTCTTGTGGACCGCTCGGCGCGGCGGCTGGTGGTTCGGCCTCCTCTAGCGCTGAGGGTTCCTCGTTCAGCACATCGTCGGTAGAGGCGGAGAGGTCCACCAAGAAGATGGCACCGACGTCGCGGCGCAGGCGTTCGCGGCGGCTGTACACGCGCTCGTCCGGCGAGACGCCGACGCGCAGGTCAGAGCGTGCCGCGACGATGCTGTCGAGGTCGAGTTCGTCGCCATCGGTCACCTTTGCCTGGCGGCGATAGCCAGACGGACGAATCTGCTCGAAGCGCCGTCGCACGGCATGCGCCAGTGGCCGAACCGCGGCCAAGAGTTCGTCGGGGTCGCGGCCCCCGAGGGCGTTCGGGTCCGTATGCAGGCCCTCCTCGAACAGCCGACACCAGCCGTGCAGGTAGCGCTGGCCATGGTAGTCCCACTCGTCGTAGAGGAAGCTGCGGGCATCCTCGCGTTGTTCGCCGAGCGTTCGGGCGAGGGTAGAACGCTCCATGTCGATGCGGCGTTTCAAGGCGTCCCGCTCTGCGGCGAGATCGGCGTCGGTGTCGCGCAGCTCGCCAGGCCGGTCCGCCTCTCCCGCCACGGCTTCGCCTTGCTCCAGGGCTTCCGCCACCGCCAGCGAGAGCAGCTTGGCGTCGAGGTCTGCCAAGTCTTCATCCCAGTCTTCGAGGCGGGTCTGGCGCTGGAGCCACTCGAGCTGGGGGCCTTCGTTGGGCCCGGCTTCATCGGACGACTCCGGATAGAACTCCAGCGAGTCCATGCACGCGGTCACGGCGGCGGCGGAGTCGTACACGTCCGCACCTTCGCCGGCGACTCCCCCGGCGTGAAGCGCGAACGCCGACGCCACCGGCAAGCCTTCGAGCGCAGCTTCAAGCCGTTCCACCTCGCCGGCGATGCCGTCTGCGTAGGCTTGCTTTGAGCCGAGCCGGACATCGAGCAGCGCCCGCCGGTAGCGGTCCGCACCCGGATAGCGGCGCACGACGGCGGCCCGCACCCGCGCCATCTCGATGACGTGAAACAACCGCCGCGCCAGTTCCGGCAGCTCGAAGTGGGCGAAGAAGAGGGCGATGTCGGATTCCCGGTGCGCCACAGGGGCCTCGCGCAGGCTGAGCGCAGCGATGCGATCCCGCGCCGCGGCAATGTCGAAGCGATAGGTGCCGAACTCGCGGAATCCGAGCTGGTAGAGGGCAGTGAGCCGGTATGCGGCCGCGTTCAGCGTTTGGGTCGGAAACCAGTCGATAATCGTCGGCAAGTACAAGGCGCCAGCATCGTGGCTGGCGTTGTCGTGCGCCGGGTCGGGATTGCCATCTGGCAAGTCAAGGGCCGGCCGGATGTGGTGATAGCGACCGGCAATGCCCTCGGCAAACAGGGCAAGGCTCCGCTGCACATCCGCCAGATGCGCCGCAGACTCGGGCGGTTCGGCTGGCGCTTGAGGGGGCGAATCCAAGCCTGCTATCTCGCGGTCAGGGCCAGACCACATCGACGATGCCGGCGACCGCCTCCTGCACCGTGGCATCGTCGGACACCGCTTCCGTGATGGCCACGGCCGCCGCCCGCCTCGGCTCGATGCCGCGGCGCATGAGCTCGCCGGCATAGATGAGCAGCCTAGTGCTCACGCCTTCCTCGAAACCGTGCTCGCGCAGGTTGCGCACCTTTACGCCGATGGTCGCAAGGCGCGCCGCGGTCTCGCCGTCCACGCCGCTTTCGTGGGCAATGATGGCCGCCTCCCGCTCCTCGCCCGGATAGTCGAAGGTGAGGCTGGCGAAACGCTGCCGGGTGCTTGGCTTCAGGTCCTTGAGGATGCTCTGGTAGCCGGGGTTGTAGGAGATCACCAGCAGGAAGTCGTCGTGCGCCGGCACCAGTTCGCCGGTCTTGTCGATGGGCAGCAGGCGGCGATGATCGGTGAGCGGGTGGATCAGCACGGTGGTGTCCTTGCGCGCCTCGACAATCTCGTCGAGATAGCAAAGCGCGCCCTCACGCACGGCGCGGGTCAGGGGGCCGTCCTGCCACACCGTGTCGTCGCCCTTGAGGAGATAGCGCCCGACGAGGTCGGCGCCGGAGAGGTCTTCGTGGCAAGCCACCGTGACCAGCCTGTCGGCGAGGCCCCGTTCGCCGCCATACAGACGCCAGGCCATGTGCTCGATGAAGCGGGTCTTGCCGCAGCCGGTGGGGCCCTTGAGCAGAACCGGCAGGCGCGCGCCGAAGGCTGCCTCGAATATCTCCACTTCGTCGGCGAGCGGGAGGTAATAGGGTTCCTGCAATGTTGTCTCCTGAAGGTCGGGGGGGACAGTGGGCTTCGCGACCTCGTAGGGGCGACCCTTGTGGTCGCCCGTGCTTGCGTTAGCGAACCATCTTGGTTTGCCTAACACGGGCGACCACAAGGGTCGCCCCTACGGAACCTCCGAGTCGCTTCCCCTGCCCGCCGACACCGCACCAAAGGCGACTCCAACAGCGCTTGGAGGCGGGCACGACCACGCAGGTCAGGGCTGAAACGAGTCCCGCCCCTGCGTGTAGTTGAAGAACGACTGCGCCGGATTGCGGTTCACCAGATGGCGCTTGAACATGGGGTGCTTGAGGCTGCGCACCTCGTGCTCGAGCTCGGTGAGCACGTTGCCGGAATCGGGATCGACGATGGTCTGGAAGCGATATTGGTGCTGGTCCGACTCCTCCGAGATCAGGTCGTGCTTGGCGAGCGCAGAATGCGGGCCGGAGAAGTTCGACACGTAGATGGCGATGTGGTGGCCGTCGTAGGCGGGCAACTCGTCGTCCGTTTCCCGATAGGTGAGCCATTGGCTGCCGCCCATGGAAACCTCCGCGCAACCCTGCCCCACCCGCGCCGGCGTGTTGAACACCTCGCGATAGAAGCGGGCGATGCCGTCGGCCGAGCCGGTCGGGACCCGCACCTCGGCGAAGGGAATGCCTAGGCTGGTGCCGAAGCCAGGGCCATAGGCGCGGATGTCGTTGCCCCAGGGGCAGGTGACGGCGATGTGCGCCGGGCCGTCATTCACCTCGCGCCAAGCGAACTCCGTGCCTTCCATGATGCGGCCGATGCGGTCCAGGCGGCGTCGCAGGTCGCTCAAGTCCGGCACCACGACGCCGATGTGGCCGCGAAACTTCTGCGCCTCTCGCTTCGGCAGGTGGAACTGCTGCTCGCCGGCGTTGATCCACATGTTGGCGGTGCCGAAGTCGATGTAGGGGTCTCGCGTGAAGCCCAGCCCCGAAACATAGAACAGCGCCGCGAGCTGTTGATCGGGGACCGTAAGGTTGATGTGTTCCATGTTGAGGATGTTGCCTACATCCTCTTCGGCACGGTCGAACTGCCGTTCGCTCATGTCTGCTCCTCCCAAGTTCGCTTGGCGGCCACCGTCTCGCTGCGCGGCTCGCCTCACAAGCGAGCCTAATACAAAGCCGCACGGTGGCATAGGATAGGCAGGGAGCCGGGGCGATCGTGGTTGGGGAGAGTGGGCATGGGTGACGCAGGCAGGGAAGAGGACGCGCTGCTCGATGCCATCTCGGCGGTGTTGCCGCCCGTGATGACCGGGCTCGAAGCGCTCGGCCACGTTGGACGGCATCTGCACCCGCCCAACCTGCCGCAACTGGCGGGGGCCGTGGCGTCGATGGCGGCACCGGTGGCGGAGGGGCTCGCGCGCTTTCGCGAGGCGGACTTCCCGGAGCACCTGCAGGACTTCTCGCGCCATGTCATCGAAGCGGCCGAGCTTGTGGGCGAGGCGTTCGACGGCTTGCAGGAGGCGGCGTCTTCCCCCGACGGCGCCATGCGCGGCTATCGGGCGATGGGCAAGGCGACTCGGGCCACCGAGGCGCTCTATCCTCTTGCCTCGATGCTGCCGCCGGTGAGTCGCTTCTTTGTCGAGCCCGAACAGCGGGAGGATCAGGCGCTGCTCGAACGCCTGATGCAGGGCGCCGGTGCCGACGGGCAACGCCGGCCGGAGCAAGTCGTGGGCGTGGTGCGGGCCGGCAACGAACCGGGGGAACGCGGGGGCTTCTCTCTCTACGTGCCGGAATACTACGACGACGGCCGCTCCTGGCCCGTGCTGGTGGCCATGCACGGCGGCTCGGGCAACGGCCATTCGTTCCTCTGGACGTGGCTGCGCACCGCCCGCTCCCGCGGCGTCATCCTGCTCTCGCCGACGGCCAGGGGAGACACCTGGTCACTGATGGGGCCGGATGTGGACAGCGAAAACATCGATGCCATGCTGGCGTATGTGGGCGAACGCTGGAACATCGACCGCAGCCGAATGCTCCTCACCGGCATGAGCGACGGCGGCACGTTCAGCTATGTCTCGGGGCTGCGCGGCGAGTCGCCGTTCACCCATCTCGCGCCGTGCTCTGCGAGCTTCCACCCGTTCCTGCTCGAAGCCGTGCCGGCCGAGCGGCTCAAGGACCTTCCCATCTACCTGATCCACGGCGCCCTCGACTGGATGTTCTCCATCGACATCGCCCGCACCGCATCCGCCGCCCTCACCGCCGCCGGCGCCAACGTCACCTACCGCGAACTAGACGACCTCTCGCACACCTGGCCCCGCGACGAAAACCCCCGCATCCTCGACTGGTTCCTCGCAGCGTAGGGGTGGGGCTTGTCCACCGCCCGTCTTGAATTCGACACGAGGAACTCGTCGAAGCGCAGCAGTTCGCGCAAGCGAACTGCCAACGCGCCCGTCAGGGCGCGCCGGGACGAGACAAGCCCGTCCCCTACGAGGAAGGCGCTGGACCGCCCCGACGGATTCGGCTCGACCGACACCGCTACGTCCCGAAGGGCCTCTTGGGGGCGAGGGCAGGATGCCCTCGCCCCCAAGGCCCTCGCTTCGAATCAAATCCTAAAGACGATCAACGTGTCGGGCCCTTAAGGGCGGGGCTTGTCCCGGGCTTGTCCCCGCCCGTGTTGAAGGCATCGATGAATTCGAGATGGGACGGGACAAGTCCAGACCCGTACACTTCTGCGAGAGTGCCCCATCCAGAAACGATCAAGTGGCATCACCAGTATTCAAGCAACTGATATAAATTAGCATTGTGCTACCACACCCCACGCCCTCATCGAGGCGCGGCACGTCAAGCGCGCCCTCGCGCCCATAGCCGCCGCCGGCAAGGCCGACACGGTCCGACGAACTGGCGGGCGGATCAAGGCGACGCTCGAATGGGCGCGCATCGAGGGACACCATGAAGCACCGGATCCGGTGGATGCCGTGGTCAGGGCGCTGCGCGTCGCGAACGTCGAGCGCACGCGGATGGCAGCGCTTCCGCATCGCGAGGTAGGTGGCGCGCTGGCAGCGATCGAGACCGCGAAGCGCACGGTTCCCGTCACCCGCCTTGCGTTCCGGTTCATGGTGCTGACGGCTGCGCGCGGCATGGAAGTGCGCAGGATGGAGTGGCGCGACGTGGATCTCGACGCCGCGACCTGGAACCGTCCGGCGGACAAGATGAAGGCCGGCAAGGCGCACCGCGTACCCCTCTCGCGCCAGGCGCTCGACGTTATCGAGGCCGCGCGGGGCTTCGGCGGCACCGCGGGCCTTGTGTTCCCGGCACAGGGCAGGCGCGGCCAGATGCTGCCGGACAACGCGATTCGCCGGCTCGTCTCGCGGGTCTGCGACGGCGCGACAGCGCATGGCTTCCGCTCCAGCTTCCGCGACTGGGCCGGCGAGACCGGCGTCGGGCGCGAAGTCGCCGAACTCTGTCTCGCGCATGTCGTCGGCGACTCGAACGAACGGGCCTACGCGCGCAGCGACCTGCTGGAGCGCCGCCGTCCGGTCATGCAGCGATGGGGGGACTACGTGGCACCGGAACGCTAGGCCGAAGCCACCGCCGCGTACTGGTCCCCGCTGCCGGATCCCGAACGGCTTGAGGAACAGGACTGGCGCTGGTCGCCCATGAACGGCACGCTGCGCCACCGGTACCGATCCCGCGTCTCCGCACTGCGGGAGCGGCGGCTCCGGTCGCCGCCGCCAAGGCGACAGCACCAATCATCTTGACGGGGGAAACCTTCACCTTCCTTGCTGCAACACGCGCGTTCGATGTCGATCTTGGCGGACGACCGCATCCCGGTAGCCGTCGTAGAAGCGGTTCTGCCGCAGCAAGTCGCGAGCTTGCATCGGCGCGGCGTCGCCGAGGGCCGTGAGCGAAACCGCCGAAGAGCTCGCCGCCGGGCAAGTCCCGGTCTGCATGTAGCCGAGGGCTGCCTGCAATTGCGCTTCGTCCGGGTCGCCGAGGAAATGGTCGAAATCGTCGGCGACGAGACAGCCGGGAACTTGCCACGGCTCCGTGCCGCCGCCGCGCACCGGCACGAATCCGTCGGCATAGTCGCCGAAACCCTTGTCGTTGACGCCCTTGAACTGGATCGAGAAGTAGGTGGTGCCGCAGTTGTCCTCAGGCAGGAAGCCGTAGGGCTTGCCGCAGGTGGCCGCGCCGATCAGCACCACTTCGACGTCGATTCCGCGCAGGGCGTTGACGAGCGCCTCGCTGGCGGAACAGGTGCCTGGACCGGCAAGCACGAACAGTCGGTCAAGTTCAAGCGTCGGCAGGGCTCGGTCTTCGGAGTCAATGTGGAGGAACGGAAAGTCGAAGTTGCGGTGCGAGCTCTTGTCGTTGTATTGCAGACCGTCGAACACGCGCCCGACCGACTTGGCTCCAGCCACCATGTAGCCGAGCTCGGCAGCGATGTATAGCAGACCGCCGCCGTTGTAGCGAAGATCGAGCACAAGCTCTTCCACTCCGGCACTCGCAAAGCGTCGAACCGCCGCCGTCAACTCACCTTCCGCAACCCGGCTGTGGTCGTTGAACAGCATGTAGCCGATCGTTCGCCCCGCTCGCTCCAGGTTCGCCTCGTTCTGCACCGGGTCCTCGGTGATCTCCTCGGCGGTGAGCACGATCGTCCGTTCCGAGCCCGCCAAGTCGCGCACCAGGAAGGTGTGCGACTCGCCAGGCTCGCTGGGAAAGAGCCCGGCATTGAGCGTGCTGGACGAACCATCGCGGATGCTGACGCCGTCCACTTCGATTATCTGTGCGCCGCGGGTGAGGTCGGCGCGAGTCGCCGGCGAGTTGGGCTCGGTGTAGGCAATGCGGATGTCCCGCGGCGGGCTGCGCCGCAACAAGGCCCACCTGGCGCCATAGCCCACCACCACCCCGGCATCGCGCTCCGCTCGGTATTCCTCGGTGTTCAAGGAGAAGTGCGCCGAATCCTTGTCCGCGCCGCTTGGCGTCGTGGCAAAGGTGCGCATCAAACTGAAGTATGTCGGGGTGTCGTGGTGGATGGGATCCACATCGACGATCTCGTCGTACCAGAGGTAGTCCTCGTTGCTCCAGGAACGCAGCCAGTTGTTCTCGTAGGCGACCGACCCGGGACGATCGGGGTAAGGCTCGCCGGCGCTGTCCACGCCGGTGCGTGGATTGGCGCAGAAGCCGGCAAAGTCGGCGGACGGGCGAAAGGCGCCAGCGAGCACCGAGCGGCGCGCATCGTTCGGGTGGTCGTCGATGACATCGCTCGCGGTGTCGTTGTCGTCGTCGAGGTCGGCGTTGTCGCCGACGCCGTCGCGGTCGTAGTCGCGAGTCTCGGTGCGATCGAGCGGGAAGGCGTCGCTCGCATCGCCCACGCCGTCGCCATCGGTGTCCACGAACGTTCCCGGGCCGGCAGAGGAGGGAGGAGAGTTCTGTGCCAGCACCCGATATGCGCCGCCCGCCGGTGCCGTCACCTGCAAGTAGTAGATGCCCGCCGCCAGCCGGGTCGAGAAGCGGAAGTTGCCGCCGGAAGCATCGGTGCGAATGGCACGCCCCTCGCTGTCGAGCAGGCTGCCGTTGGCATTGGCTGCACCCGCGGCTCGAGTGAGCAGTTCCGCGCCATCCTCGCGCACATCGATGCGAAAGACATCCACGTCAGCGGCGGGAAAGATGCGCCCCGAGGTCGCAAGCAACGCCGAAGGCCTGACCCGGGCGACCTCCTCGGGGCTCCACAGCCGCAGAACGGTGGCCGATTCCAGGGTGTCCCCGTGCAGGTCGTCCACGTTGCCCACGACCGTCACGTCGACCGCGTAGCTGCCGCTGCCACTCACTTGAATGTAGTAGATGCCCCTGCCGAGGTCTTGGCGAATGAGGAAGTTCTCGCGAGCGCCGGAGTTGTCGTCGGTCGCCAGCAACGTGCCGGCGCTGCTGGTGAGCCGGCCGGCCGTGTCCGCCTGACCGCTGGTGCGCACCTGCACCGAGGTCGGGCCGACCAGATCGAAACGGAACACGTCCACGTCGCCCGCACCCACCCGGCCCGGCACCGGCTCGCCGAGCCGCAGCAACGTGGAGCTGCGCGGCCCATCGCCGTGGTCGTCCTGCGCCAGTGCCACCTGCGCCAGCAGCAAGGCGGCGGCGGTCGCAAGCGCGCGCAACGCTGGCGTTCGCTGTTTTCCGGTGGGCAAGATTCTTTCCTCCAAGTCTGTACCGGCGGGCGGAACGGACGAGTGTTCCAAGCGCCGGCGGGCCGTCGCGCCAAGCATAAGGCGAGCCGACTCGATGGCAAGGCGTGCAGCCGCGCCCGCCAGCCCGGCTGCAACCCCACGGTCGCGGCCCACCTCCGTCGAGCCGCCGAGGCACTCGTGCCGTCGCCGCGCCGCCGAACCGCTACGTGGACCAGGCAGGCCGCCGCGAGCGCGACAAGGATCACGACCCCGATCAGGCCCGTCTCCGGTCCCGTCCCCAGGCCGGAGACCGCGTCGCCTGCGAAGCCAGGGAGGGCGGCCCCAGCCATCAACGACTGCGTTCTTGCCAAAACGGCAAGCGCCGCGATGCCGGCGCTCGCTGCCGAAGCGCCGGCGCAGTTCGTCGTCGAGGCTGGGGATGGGTGCGGCACTGCCGCTTCGGGCCGCGCCCCGCGGCCGCAGGGCGCGGCCGGGAGCGAAGCGTGGTTCGTTGAGTCTAATGGGCGACCCGGCACCCATCAGGGTGTCCGGACCCCGCACCTTCTTCGTGCGGCAATGCCCGTCGACGCGTCTTCCCTTGCCGTCTCGTGCGGCAGCCGCGGCGTGTCTCTCGACATCGGTCCCGCCAGCCTTGTTCGGCACGCGCCGCGCCGCGCAGGGGCCCTTCGGGCATGACGGACTCTCCCGTCCCGCGCGATGCGTCGCACCACGTTCAGGTTCGCCGCACCGGTTTCCCGGCGGTGCGCGTCTCCGCGCCATGCGGCCCCGCCGCCACGGTCGCCGCCCAGGCCGTGCGCCAGTTCGGGAAACTCAGTACACCCATGGCCGCGCCTGCTTGACGGCGAGCGCATCGTCCGCCGTGACCTTGAACTCGATCTCCATCGAGAACGCGTCGCTCTCGTCGATCCCGTAGAGCGCCTCGAACCGCGCATGGATCGTCGTCAGCGCCGCGTGCAGCGTCGCGACATGCGCGTCCGACAGCACCCGGACATCGGCCGGCACCAGGTTCGACCGGCTCACCACCGTCGTTTCGTATTCCGTTCCGTCCTCGTTCGACACAAGCAGCAGCTCCTCCGGCACGGCCCGCGCCGACGGGTTCGTCACCAGTTCCTCCCCCGCCTGCGCGTTGACGTAGTACGCGTCCGCCGTGCCGTAGATCGGATCGTCCGACACCGCCACCCCGTTGACCCGCTCGTCGTCGAAGTTCGAATGCAGCAGCACGCCCATCGCCGCCGCCAGGTGGTCCACGCGGTGGAACTCCCGCTCCTCGAACGCGCGCAGGTTCCACAGGCTCGCGAACACCTGCTTCACCGACTTCGACAGGTGACCCTCCCCCGGCCGGTGCGTCACCGAGTCGTACAGCCCCGCGCCGCTGAACCCCGGAAGATCCTCGTTGTTCGTGCTCGAACGGCAGCGGATCGGCACGCCCTCGGCGAAGAGGCCCTGCAGCGTCCCCAGCGACGTCGCCATCCACTCCGGCACGGCGCCGTTCTCGATGCGCCGCCTGAGCTTGCGCAGCTCCCGGTCGCGCACCGCGATGCCGCCCTGGAAGTCCGCGTCCGCGAGCAGGGCGTCGACGTCGGCGTAGAAGCCGTTGTGCTTCATGAACGCGTCGTAGTAGTAAAACGGCAGCGCGTAGCCGTCCGGCACCTCGACGTCCGTCAGCGAGAACGTGCGCAGCGTCGCCAGGTTGGCCGCCTTCACCCCGAACGCGTCGGAGTCGGCGAAGGCGACCGAACCGAGCGCCCGGTAGGTCGTCACCGTCAGGTCCCGCGCCGGCGTCTGCGCCTCGGCCGGACGCCGCGCCGCGTGGTGCGCCGCCACCTCCTCGGCCGTCGCCTCCGTGAGGACGTATCCGGCACGCTCCTCCACCTGGCCTGTCTCCGGGTTGGTCCACTCGAACCGCTTCTCGGGCTGCGAAGCCACCTCGTACCGCACGTAGCGGCCGACCAGACCCGCAACCATCGGGTCCTCCAGCGCGATGCCGACATAGGCGTTCGGCACGCCGTCCTGCACCGCCCGCAGGTTGACGTGCGACAGGGGCGTCTGCCGCTCCAGCGAGATCACGCCCGCCACTGTCGACAGCTCGTTCGGAAGGTGACGCAGGATGACCACGTCCCGGGACATCGGCCGCTCGCCGCTCTCCAGCACACGCAACAGGCCGTAGCCCACAGCCGCGTTCAGCACCCCGAACACCGACCGGGCGAACAGGTCCTCGTCGAGATACACCGGCACCCGCGATGCCTCGTAGCTCGCCCGCTCCTCGCGGTACAGGGGCATCGCCCTCGGCATCGGGTGGTACACGAGGTTGTTGCGCACGAAGGGCATGCTCGCCGCAATCACCTCCTGAACCCGCGCGATGTGTTCCAAGGGCCAGTTGTCCGCCACTTGAAACTGGTACCGAAACGTGCCGAGCTGCCCACTCGGCGCCACCACGTTCGGGTGATAGACAAGTTCGCCGGACGTCAACTCCCCTCCCCACCACTTCCTGTACGTTTCAATGACTGACCATCCGAAGAGTTCGCGGCAGAAGCCGATGTGGTATCGCCACTTCCCGGTGTTCTGGAAGTAGACGGCCTCGTCGCCAGTCCCGATGCCGAGCATGACGAACTTGACGACGTCAAGGTGAACCAGCTGCGTGTCCAACCACGACGTCTCCCATTCCACCGACAGGCCCTGGTAGGTCTGCAGGTCCGGAATGACGGTGGCGCCATCGTCGATCGAGATCGTTGCGGCCGCATTCAACGGCGCGCGCGCGGTCGTTTCCTCCCGGCGCAGTTCCGCGAGGTCGTCCGTACCGTCGCCGTCCGTGTCGGCCGGAGCGGCCACCAGATGCGTCGCCACGCGGTACGCACCGCCCGCGCCCGCGCGCAGCGGCTCCGTCAGCACCACACTGCCCGACGCCCCCGGCACCACCGCCACCGCGGTCTCGGTCGCCGGGTCGGCGGCGTCGGTCCGATAGTGCAAAACGTGGTAGCGGCCCGGCGCGCTCGGCACCTCCATCCGGATGCGGTCGTCCGGGCCGAGTGAAACCGCCGCAACCGGTTCCTCCCCCGGCGCTTCGGCGCTCCACGCGCCCGGTGCATACGCGGACGCGACGACGACGGCCACCCAGGCCACGGCGCACCCCGCGCGGCGGCGAAGGCGCGCGCCCGGCACGCGCATCAACACGCCCAAGGCCCGCACCCGGTGATTGCTGCGCGCCCCGTCACCTTGAGTCCGATCGTCCATCCGCGGAGTACTCGTTTCGTCTGCCAAGAGCGGCAGGGTGCGGTCATCCTCGTCGTCGTCAGCGGTTCGGGCCACCGAGAATCCACTTCCGGAAAACTCGCCTGTCGGTCCGCTTCGGCGCCGCCGCCGACGCACAGCGCCTCGGACTCCCGGCGCCACAGCCAGCGCAGCCGCACGAGCCGTTCGGCCGGCGCCTCCGCCGACGCCGGCACGCGCAGCCACACCAGCGTGCCGAGGTCGCCCACGGGGGACAGGTCCGCCGCCGGGTTGCCGCCGAGGTCCAGCCGGCGCAGCGCCGACAGGTCCGACAGCGGCTCGACGTCCGGCACCCGGTTGTCCGCCAGGCCCCGGAGCACGGTGCTGGATTCAGAGCGATGCGTTTCCAACGTCCGGACGTGCCGCCAGTCGGTTAGATCGGCAGGCCGCAATCCCTCCCCGTCACCGTTGGCGACGACTTCCTCGACGCGATACTTGATCAGTGGCGCCTCCGCCTGGCTCGCCGGATCAATCGACTGCCGCCAGTCATCGGTGGAGTCGGCGGCATCCGCCTCGTCGTCAGCCTTCTCATCGAGCATTCCGTCAGCCACGCCACCGAGACTGGCATCAACGATCAACGTTTCGCCCGCCAATCGCCTTTCCCAATCCGCCCCGAGTCGATCCCTCTCACGACGAACATGCCGATCCAGCGTGCTCGCCGGTACCGCGAGGCGTTGCAGCTCCGCCAACGTCGCGGCTCTCAACAGTTCTCCTAACCGGTCCACGAGCACCACGGATCGCCGGCTTCGAACGGCACCTGAGCAACCACCTGCACTACCGCCGGGCACCAGCACACCCCAGAACCAGAACATCACGGGCAGACGTATGTCGCCGCGCCAGAACCGTCCGAAGAAGTCTCCCGTCCCGTCTTCCGCCATGCCGCTCTCCTCCTGTAGCGCGCCCGTCGGTCCGGCCTCGGCGTGACATGTTTTCGTCAGGCTACTCCACCGCTGTTTCCACCCGCGAGTGTCCAAGTCTACATGCCGTGGCAAGGGTAGGACGGATCGAGAAGACGATACGCCGCGCCCGTCGCCCACCGCAGGTGCGCCAGGGTTTCCCGACCGTGCCGTTCCGACGGGCCCCGCCGGCGCGATTCCGCACCAACGCGTCCTCGTGCCGGCCCTTTGAACCCGCGCGCCCTCAATCCCCGGTGACGGAGGCCGTGTAGTGTCGCCGCTGTTTGCGCCACCACGCGGCGCCGGGCTCGCCGCCGCGTGGAGCTCTCGAACCCGAACGGACGGACGGATACAAGGCGAAGAGCGAGTGCCGAGACCCGTTCCGCCAGCCCGTCGTCCCAACCCGAGTACCGGTTCATGGACTTGACGTGCATGCACGACAGACGAACGCGAGTGGAACTCGGCCTCGTCATTGCCGAACGCCCCCTTGGAGTCAGTCAACATCGAGGATGTCCGGTGGCGTCGGCATCGTCACTGCGCGGGCCGCGCGACCCGGCTCACTGCCGCACGCCGGCGAGCCATTGTCGAATCTGGTCCAAGGCGCGTTGGTCATGCCGCGGCCCTGCCGTCCTCCCCGCTCTGGGACCCCGGTGCCGTCGGTGGACTTCACGCCCTCGATGACCTTGGCGAGGTGGTGGCAGCCTCGCAGCCGCCATGACTTCCCGGTGCACATGCCCATCCTGTAGATCGTCGAGAGCATGGACTTACGGGTGACGCTGCCGTTCGTCCGCGAGCCTCGGTGGCGGATGGTTGGCGAAGGCCGATTCGATCATGTTGGTGGTGCCATCGCCTGGTCCACGAACACTCGGCGGCTCGACCACTCCTCCCAGGACCACGGAGACATGGTGCGGCCTCTGCGAGCGCATCCCGTCACCATGCCGTCGCAACCTTCCGAGTTGCTACGCTGCGATGCAGTCCGCCCACCGCTGCATGACCGGCCGGCGCTTCTCCAAGAGGTCGTCGCGGGCGCCGCGATCCCCGCCACCCGAAGCGCCTGCGTCATCACCGCGTTGCCCATCGTCGCGCCCGGTCTGCGGCCGGGGAACGCCAGCGCGCCCCGCGTCGCCTTCCGGGCCTCGGCAAGAACGTCCAGCGCCTGTCGGGACAGCGGCACCCGGTGCGACTTCGCCGTCTTGGTCGCCTCCGCGGGCTTGATCCAGACAGCGGCCTCGAGATCGAACTGGTCCCAGGTCGCCCGCCGCACCTCCACCTGCCGCGCCGCCGTCAGCGCCGTGAACCGCATCGCCCGCTTGGTCGAGGGCCGGCACTGTCCCGCATCGATCCGCGCCAGCGCGCCGCCCACGTCCGACCAGTGCACGGCGTCGTGGTGCCTGGGACCGCCCGCCCGCTTCCGCAGCCCGCGCCGCACCGCCTCCACCGGAGAGCCCTCGGCGCGGAACTCGCTGGTGCGGGACCACTCCAGCACCGCCGTGATCGCGGCCCCCGCGACCTTCACCGTAGCGTGCTTGCCGGCCAGCGCGATCGGCCGCAGCACCTCGTACACCGCCGCGCTGCCCACCCTGTCCACCGGCATGCCGCCGATCTTCGGCAGCACGTAGCGGTCCACCGCCGAGCGCCAGTTGTGCGCCGGGCTGTTCGAGCGCCAGGTCTCCCGCTTCTCCGCGAAGCAGATCGCCTCGGCCTTCTCGAAGGTGGGAATCCTCGAACGCCGGGGATCCCCGCCCGTGCGCGCGATGGCGCGGTTGTCCGCGGCCACCTTGCGGGCGTCGGCGAGCCTGACCAAGTCGGCGCTGCCGAGTCCCAGGTCCACGCGGCGACCGTGGATCACGAGCCGCTGTATCCACTGGCGGGTGCCGCTCTTGCGGACACGGCGCATCAGGCCGTTGCCGTCCACGTAGTTGCCGGGGCCGGCGGACCGCACCATGGCGGCGGAGAGCGCGTTGCGCGACAGTCGGGGCATGGGTTCGTTCCCTTGAAACCGTGGCCGGCAAGCCTGGCATTGGATACAGAGTGAACACAATGCGCCCCACAATAAACGGACGGCGATGCGATGCCTTGGTGAACCTGAGCGAAACGCCCCATGTTCTACCAGAATACGAAATAAGTTGTTTTTTATCAGATAGTTAAAGTTAACAACGATACCTCGTGCACCCTCTTGGACATGGGCCCAGAGGACTGTGCGATCTGCATGTAACAAATGGCACTCTCTGCAACGCCCGAGACACTTCTTCCCTGCAAGGAGTCCCCCGTGATCGTTCATCCAACTCGTCATGGCCAGAATGGGCGCCCACCGGCCCCCCCCCCGTTTGTCACACTCCCTGTGCGCACGCGTATCGCTCCATCAGCGCGCGTCGCGTTTTCGAGCATCTCCGATCGCGCGTAGCTCGCGACCACCGAACCACCTACACGGTGGCTCAGGCTGATCTCCGCCGCCTCCCAGTTCTCGCCGCGCTCCTGCGCCAACGTGCGGAACGTTCGAGCGGAACCCGTGCGGCGACACTGCGACGCCCGCCCGCTGCATAGCGCACCCGATCGTCGAGTCCGGCATCACGCTGTCCCCGACGACGGGTTTGGCGAAGACCATGCCGTGCGGCCGCGGCAGCTCGAGCGCCCGGTGCAGCACCTGCATCGAGGCGTCCCACAGCGGCTCGACGTGGTGCTCCCTGATCTTCGCGTTCGGGCGTCCGGGGATCGTCCGCGTCCGCGCATCGAGGTCGATCTCCGTCCACGTCGCCCGCCGCACCTCGCTCAGTCCCTTCGCCGTCAGCGCCGCATGGGACAAGGCGCAGCTTCCCGAATCATGTTGATTGCTTCATGAAGAAGGCCAAGCGTCGGGCGCCCATGCTGGCGCCAGCGACACCATAGGTGGTAGGAACGCTAAGTTTCCGGACACGGTCCATTCGTCAATCTGTCAGCGACTTACGCTCGAACTGCCCGGAGTAAGCCCGTCCCCTACGAGGAATGCGTTGAAACGCCCCGACGGATTTGGCTCGACCGACACCGCTACGTCCGAAGGGCCTCTTGGGGGCGAGGGCATCCTGCCCTCGCAACGTGCCGCAAGGCGCGTCCGCGCGCAAGCGCGTTCCCACCAACCTGCGCGCCTGTCGGCGCGTGCGAGGGCAGGATGCCCTCGCCCCCAAGGCCCTCGCTTCGAATCAAATCCTTAAGACGATCAACGTCTCGAGCCCGTAGGGGCGGGGCTTGTCCTCGCCCGTCTCAAGCGCCGGCGGAGATCGAGAAGTTGATCTTCGCCGCGGCTTTGTAGGCTTCGCGCTCGTGGTGGCGATGCCGATACTCGTGCAGCGATGGTGCGAGCTCGAAGCCGTAGGAATCCGCCCAGTCGAGGCAGCTCGTCATCAGGATATCGACGCCGCTGAAGCTGTCGCCGACGAGGTATGGGCTCGACCCGATGCGAGGCTGTGCCCAGCGAATCTGTTTCAGGAAGCCCTCGCGCGCGGCCACTATCGCGGCCGGGGCCTCGCCGTAGAGATGCTTGAGGCCCTCGTGGCGGCGAATGACATAGAGCGTGTGGGCGTCGAGTTCCATGAGGATGAACGACACCCACTCGTTGTAGCGCGCCCGGTCCAGGGTGCCGTGGGGAGGCGTGAGGCCGCCGAACGTATCGCCGAGATAGGTGACGATGGCGGCACTTTCCGTGAGCACGAAATCGTCGTGGACGAGCACGGGGATCTTCTCCTTGGGATTCAGCGCCTGGAACTCCTCCGTCTGCGTGGCGCCGGTGCGGGAGCCGATCAGCTTCTTCTCGTAGTCGAGGCCCAGTTCGTGCAGCGCCCAGTGCGCCCGAATCGTGCGGCCGGTGGCGCCGCCCCAGAGAGTCAATGCCATGGGGGATGTCCCTGCTGTGCCGTCTCGATGCCTCGCCATGTTGCCTGAAGATCGTCCTTCGCGCCCGTCTCGCGGTGCGGCCAAACGATGCTTGCCTTGCTTGCCAACATACTGGTTATAATTACATCATTGGAGATGCGGAGGCACCGGTGGAGGAAGGCAAGACCATCAAGGGCCGGGGTGCAGTTTCGAGCCCCACGCCCCGATTCGACCACACCGTCAGCGTTGCCGTGGACGACGGCTGGGATGCCGGCGACGATCCGGACTTTCCGTCGCCCGACCCGGCCACCACCTTCCTGCCAGACAAGACCAAGAACCTCATCGCCAGCAACCGCTCACCCGACATTCCCTTCGACCAGTCGATCAATCCCTACAAGGGCTGCGAGCACGGCTGCATCTATTGCTACGCGCGCCCGACCCACGCCTACCTCGATCTGTCGCCCGGCCTCGATTTCGAGACCCGCATCTTCTACAAGACGAATCCCGCGCTGCGCTTGCGGGAGGCACTCGATCATCCACGCTACGTCTGCAAGACCCTGGCGATGGGCACCAACACCGATCCCTACCAGCCCGGCGAGAAGCGCTTCGGCATCACGAGGACCGTCCTGGAAACGCTGCTCGAGTATCGTCACCCGGTAAGCATCGTCACCAAGGGCGCGCTCATCCTGCGCGACATCGACCTTCTCGGCGAACTTGCGAAGCTCGGCCTCGCCAGCGTCGCAGTCAGCGTTACCACCCTCGACAACCGCCTGAAGACTGTGCTCGAACCGCGCACGGCCGGGCCGGCGGCACGGCTCAGGGTGATCCGGCAGATGAA
This sequence comes from Pseudomonadales bacterium, assembly GCA_965116935.1. Classification (GTDB taxonomy): domain Bacteria; phylum Pseudomonadota; class Gammaproteobacteria; order Pseudomonadales; family Azotimanducaceae; genus VXYL01. The sequence continues at coordinate 1,290,108 of OZ220737.1, forward strand.
CGAGGCTGGCGTGCCGGTTCACGCCATGATGGCGCCGGTGATTCCCTTCATTAACGACAAGGAAATCGAGAACGTGGTGGCGAAGGTGGCCGAAGCAGGCGCACGCGACGCAAGCTACGTCATGCTGCGGCTGCCGTTGGAGGTGGAGGGCCTCTTTCGCGACTGGCTGGCGGAGCACTTTCCCATGCGCGCCGAGCGCGTGATGGCCTGCATCCGCGACATGCACGGCGGCCGCGCCTACCAGCCGGAGTGGGGCACCCGAATGCGCGGCCGCGGCGTGTTCGCAGACCTGGTCGCAGCCAGATTTCAGCGAGCCAAACGCCGCCACGGCCTCGGCGAGGAGGAGTCCACGCCGCTACGCACAGACCTATTCCGCCGCCCCAACGCCCCACCGACGCTGTTCTGACGACGCCTTCTCTGACATAGAACAGGGTTCTCAACACATTGATAATTGGAGGATTTGACTGGGATCGATGGTACTCGAAGGCGAGGGCATCCTGCCCTCGCACGCGCCGACGGGCGCGCAGGTGGGCAGGAGTGTGCCCTAGGCAATACGGGGTAACCGCACGAGATGATCGTCGTCGCGGCTCGCCAACTCGGCCGCACCTGTAGTCCGATTTGAACGCCGTCGCCGCCGGGAGTAGTCTGGTGCCATGTTTGCCGACACCGCCAGCATTCGCACGCAGCTTGAGGAGTTGCACGATCTCCCCACGCCGGTCCGCTCGTGGCTCGTGGAAGAGGGCGTCGATGCGACGGACGATCCCGCGGTCTGGGTCTGGGCCTTGGTCGAGCAGGACGACGCCGACCCGGAAATGCTCGACCGCCTCAAGGTCATCGCGCGCGAAGTGGTCCACGATGCCACGGGGCTGTGGGCCTACGTCTTGATTCGCGGCGCCGATGAGCACCAAGTCACCGCGTGAGCCTGCCACGCGATCTCCTGGCGCAGGCCAAGCTCCTCGCGACCAAGGAAAAGAGCCGCCCTAAGCAGGCCAGCCTGCGGCGTAGCGTGTCGGCGGCGTATTACGCGCTCTTTCATCTCCTCGTCGATGCCGCGGCAAGGCGGCTCGTCTCCGGGGCCGATCGGCAGCCGCTGCGCAACTGCCTCGCCCGCGCGTTCGATCATGGCGTCATGAAGCGCGTCGCCCGCCAGATCGCGGAGCAGAATCTGTCCCCGAGGTTGAGCCCCGGACTAAACGGACTGCCGCTTCAGGACGAGATCGTCCGCGTCGCCGCGGCCTTCGTCGACCTGCAACAGCACCGCCACGACGCGGACTACAACATGGAGCGGCAGTTCACGCGGATCGAGACGCTGAACATCGTCAACGCCGCCGAGCGTGCTTTCGTCGACTGGCGCGCCGTGCGCAATTCGGCCCAGGCCGATACGTTCCTCGTGGGGTTGCTGACCTTCGAGAAGATCCGTCTCTAATCGAACCGGGGCGGCTTGACGCCGAATCCGTCCCACCACTTGCTGGAGACCGGCCTCAACAGAAGTGCGCTCCCTTGGCGTTGGTGTACACAGCGTAGAGCGAGTGGCTCGCGGTCATGAATAGGCGGTTGCGTTTTGGGCCGCCGAAGCAGACGTTGGCGCACACTTCCGGCAGGAGGATCTGGCCGACTCGTTCGCCTTCCGGGTTGAAGACGTGGACACCATCGTAGCCGGGTCCGGCCCAGCCGGCGCTCGACCAGATGTTGCCGTCGGTGTCGCAGCGGATGCCATCGGCGCCGCCCGTTCGTTCCTCGCCATCCACCTCAAGCGTCATCGAGGCGAAGACGCGGCCGTTTGCCAGGCGCGTCTCGTCCACCACGTCCCACACCTTGATGACGGAGGCGGCATCCGGGTAGTGCGAGCGGCCGGTGTCGGCGGCGTAGAGCTTGGTGTAATCCGGCGAGAAGCAGACGCCGTTGGGCTTCATGATTTCGTCGGTCACCTGATGCAGCTTGCCGCCGGGTTCAAGGCGGTAGATGGCCTCCTTCTGGAACGGCTGCACGGAGCCGGTGTCGGCGCGGTAGCCTTCGTAATCACTCAGGGTGCCGTAGCCGGGGTCGCTGAACCAGAGGTCGCCGTTCGGATGGACGATGCCGTCGTTGGGCGCGTTCAAGGGCTTGCCGCCGTAGCTGTCCGCGAGCACGGTGACGGTGCCGTTCGGCTCGTAGCGCACCACCCGGTGAGTGAGGTGTTCGAAGGAAATCTGCCGGCCTTCGAGGTCGAAGGTGTTGCCGTTGGAATTGTTGGCGGGCTTGCGCATCACGGAAACGTGGCCGTCTTCGTGCAGCCAGCGGTATTGCAGGTTGTTTGGGATGTCGCTCCAGACGAGATAGTTACCCCAGCCGCTCCATGCCGGCCCTTCCGCCCAGTACATGTCGGGGTTGGTGAAGAGCCGGGAGATCGGCGTGTTGCCGATGAAGCCACGAAACGTTGGATCGAGCCGCACTTGGTCGGCGTTCGGGTATCTCACCGGCTCCCCCGCAAGCAGCGGCCCTGCCGCAGCCAGGGCAACCCCACCGGAAAGCAGCTCGCGACGGTTCATCACTTCCTCCCCAATGTCCGTTCCGGCGTAATACCCTATCGCAATGACTCAGCCATTGCCCAAAGTGCATCTGGTGGACGGCACCTTCGAGCTGTTCCGCTCCTTTCACGGGGCGCCGGGGCATGTGAACCGCTACGGCGAGGAGGTGGGGGCTGTGCGGGGCCTCCTGCACACACTGCTTTCGCTGCTGAAGGCGGATGACGTGAGCCACCTTGCCGTGGCCTTCGACCGACTGCCGGCGGCGCGCGGTTCCACGGACACCAGCGTAGGTGCGCTGATTCGACGTCAAGCGCCGCTTGCCTTGGAAGCGGTGCGGGCACTCGGCATCCGGCTCTGGCCCATGGTGCGCCATCAAGCCGACGACGCGCTTGCCACCGGTGCGCGGGCGCTTGAGCAAGCCGACGACGTCGGGCAGATCGTCATCTGCACGTCGGACACCGACCTTTTCCAGTGCATTCGCGGCGGGCGGGTGGTGGTGCTGAACCGGATCACGGGCCAGCTTACCGACGAGGACGTCTTCCGCGCGCGGTTCGGCATCGCGCCGCGTCAGTTCCCGGACTACCTTGCTCTCGTCGGCTCCGCGGCCAAGGGCATTCCGGGCGTGCCCGGCTGGGGACCGAAGACCACCGCCACCATCCTCGGGCGCTACGGCGACATCGAATCCACACCGGTCACCCCGGAAGCGCTGCAGGATGTGCGCAGCGGCTCGCGACTGGCGGCGCAGCTAGCGGAGCGCCGGCAGGAAGCGCTCCTCGTCAAGCGCCTCGCCACGCTGCACGATGACCTGCCCCTCGATTGCCGCCTCGAAGCCCTCGCTTGGCAGGATTTCGACCGCCACAAGCTGCATGCCCTGATCGACCGAACCGAGGCGCAAGACCTGTGGCCGCGAATCCAACGCTGGCAACGCTGATGCGGAGTGCCACGCACGCCCTGCAACGACCCCGGGGCCGGCACGGCTCCCATCGTGTCGGCTTGCTCGCGGGACCGCGTGCGACTATGGTCGCCGGCGTTGCTACTTGAAGCCTTTGCCGCATGGCGGAACTGACGACGATGGAGGCGGTGGCCGGGTTTCTTACCCCCGCCATCCTGTTCGCTCTCATGCTCGCGCTGCATGTCGTGTTTCCTGCCCTGCGGGTCGATGGCTACTCCCACCCCAACACCGCGCCAGCGCAGTATCGGCTCAACGGTGGGCTCGTCTTGCTCGTCGCCTTGCTGATCTGGTGGTTCGAATTCGGCACGCCGATGGACTGGCTGTGGCGGGTCAAGTGGCACGCCATCGCCGGGGCGACCGCGCTCAGCGTCGTGGTGTCGCTGTGGCTCGTGTATCGGGAGCCAGCCGATGCGCGCAATGCCCTCGTGCAGTGGCTCGAAGGCCGGGCCCGCAATGCCGAATTCATGCGTGGGACTGACGTCAAGATGTTCCTCTACATCTTCGGCGGCGGCTATCTCGCCCTCAACGCGGTGTCGAGCGCCGCTCATCACGAGGGCCTCTTCGGCGAGACCGCCAACCTCGGCCTCTATCTGCATTCCGCCATGTGGGTGTGGTTCGTGGCCGACTACTTCTGCTTCGAGCGGGTGCAGCTCTACACCTTCGACATCATCGAGGAACGGGTCGGCTTCAAGCTGATCGTCGGCTGCATCGTGGTGTACCCATGCCTGTACCCGGTGGCGCTGTGGTTCCTCGCGGACTCGCCGGCGCCGGCCATCGACCCTGCCTACAACACCCTCTGGCTCGGCGGCTCCACCGTGGTGTTCCTCGCCGGGTGGATCATCACGCGAGGAGCGAACTACCAGAAGTACACCTTCAAGCGCTCGCCGGAGAAGGCGTTCCTCGGCTTCGTGCAGCCCACCACCCTCAGCGACGACGACAAGACGATCCTCTGCAGCGGCTTCTGGGGCGTGACCCGCCACATGAATTACTTCGGCGAGATTCTGCTGGCGCTCGGCATGGCGCTGGCACTCGGCCACTACACGAGCCTCTGGAACTGGATTTACTTTGTCTATCTGACGGTGTTCTTCGTCGTCCGAGAACGCATCGACGACCGTCGCTGCGCCGCCAAGTACGGGGCCCTCTGGGATGAGTACCGTGCCACGACCAAGCGCCGTCTGATCCCGTGGCTGTACTGAATGGGTCGCCCGTCTGGGTAGGGCTGGCACTGCTCGGGGCGGTTGCCTGGTCGGACGAGGCGAGGCGCACCGAAGAGCCCGAGGGCGAGGGCGCGAATGTCCCCACGGTAACGCTCGTCGGCACGATCTTGGACGCCGAAGGCGAGCCGCTTGATGCCTTTCGATTGATGGTGTTCAGCCGTGGCGGCGAAGAGCCTGAGATCATTCGGTTTCGGCGCGCGGCCGGTGTTCTCAATGCCCAGGTGGACACGGCAACCTACGCCATTGCGATCGACGCGACCGGGTACGCCCGCTGGTTCGCCGGTTTGCGGTTCGCATCCGGGGGCATGCACGAATTGGGCGAAGTGTCCATGCACACAGAGCGCGTCCTGCGAGGCCACGTTGTCGCGTCGGCCGACGGCATGTCCATTGCCGGCGCTGGCATCAAATTCGTTCCCGGCTCCGCTCGCGTCGAGAGCTCACTCAAGCAACTTGACCGCTGGTCCGGCACATCGACCGTGACCGACGCAGATGGCCGCTTCGAGCTGCGGGGACTTCCGCAGCACGGAGTGCAGCTCGAAGTGCGGGCACCCGGATTTGCCGGACGGTCGGTCCGATCGACCGCGGGCTCCGAGCGGCTCGACATCGAGCTGGGTGTTGGCGCCACCATCGAAGGATCCGTGACGTTGGCGAATGGGGAACCCGTCGAAGGCACGGTCCACCTTGTGCCGGAGTCTCACTGGCTAGATCGAAGGGCGCAGGAAGTGGATTCGCTTAGAGGATTTCGATTCGACAGGCTTCGTTCGGGGACCTACGTGCTTTCGGCGAGCACCGACGCGGGCGAGGTCGAGATGCGGACCGTGTCGGTTACCGACAACGAGCACATCCTGGTCGACCTCCCCGTCGATCCACTCGGCCGGCTATCCGGCACGGTCGCTGGGCTCATGGAAACCCAGTCAGCGATGGTTCGGGTCCGGCGTAGTAGAGGGCCCGCCGGGTATTGGCGCAGCGCCGGCCCATTTGGCAATGGCCCTTTCGAAGTACTGGGCATCCCCGATGGCGCCTACATCGTGGAAGCGGATATCGGAGACCTCTCGCTCCAACGCATGGTGCAAATGGTCGATGGAAGGGCGACCGCGCATTTTGAGTTCGACGAGGGATCGAGCTTGAGGGGCAGAGTGTTGGCAGGTACCCGTCCCCTCTCGGACCTGTATGTCGAGGTCATCCCAGTGCTCCAGGATCTGCCCACTGGCGGCGTCCGAGCGGACTCGGAGGGTCGTTTCGAGGTCGGTCGCTTGCCGGACGGCGACTATCAGGTTCGCGTCCGACTCGGATCGCGCGGCACATATCGCTCGTTTGACGTGACGGTCACGGGCGACACGATGTTCGACGTTCGGCTTGGACCGCACCGCCTGTCCGGCAAGGTGCTCGGAAACAGGACCGCGCCCGACTCTCCCCTACGTGGATCGTCCGTGTGGATGAACCACGTCGTTCAAGCCAGGCTTCTCGACGCGGCCGACGAACCTGTGGTGTTCCGCAGCTTCATCGACAGCCGCGGGATGTACTCCTTTGACGGTCTTGAAGAGGGTCGCTACGCGGTGTCGCATGGGCTCCCCTACTATGTAGGCACCGTGCGCGAGGTCAGCGTCTTCGGAGGGTCGGTAGAAGGTGTGGACTTCCAACCGGGGTTTAGCGAGGTTCAGCCAGTGCACTGGTTGGATGCCGAATCTGGAGAGACGGTCGAGATGGTGAGTTGCGAGATCCATGATGGCCCGTGGGCCGGGTTCACACAGCGCGTGGAAAACCGTGCGCTTCCCACATCACTGGCTGGCGCCGACCTAACCTGTTCAAGCAAAGGCCATAGACCCCTGCGCTTTCGCTGGGATGGCGAGCCGATTGCCATGGAGTTCGAGCGCGCTGCCGAGTAGTTACACTGTTCGCTAACGAGTGAGTGCAGCGGCGATCTTTGGAGGGAGAGTATCCTGCCCTCTCTAACGCCGCCAAGGCGCGTTTCTCCAATCAGAACAGGGGGTGGGAATGTGTGACGAACATACGTTGAAGGATGCGGAAGAGGCGGTGCGTCGGACCGGCGGCACGCTCACCCGGCGCCGCTTCACCACCGCAGCGGCCGGCGTTGCCGCTGCGGCGATGTTGCCGCGCGGTGCCGGCGCGAGCGGCGTGACCGGCAGTGATGTGCTGGTGCAAACGCCCGACGGCGAGGCGGATTGCTACTTCACGCATCCGGAGTCCGGCAGCCACGCCGGCGTGCTCGTCTGGCCGGACATACTGGGCCTGCGCCCCGCGTTTCGCGCCATGGGCGACCGCCTCGCGGGTTCCGGGTACGCCGTGCTGGTGGTCAATCCGTACTACCGCACCGCCCGTTCCCCGGTGGTGCCAGACGGTGCCAGCTTCGCCGACGAGGCCACGCGAAACACCGTGTTCCCGCTCGCCCGTTCGCTAACGCCGGACACCAACGTCACCGACGCCAACGCATTCGTCGAGTTCCTCGACGCGCAATCCGCCGTGGACACGGGCCGCAAGATCGGCACCACCGGCTATTGCATGGGCGGCCCGATGGTCATGCGCACGGCCGCGGCGATCCCAGACCGGATCGGCGCCGGCGCCTCCTTCCACGGCGGGGGCCTCGTGACGGAGGCCGAGAACAGCCCGCACCGGTTGGTTCCCAACATGCAGGCAAGCTTCCTCATCACCATCGCCGAAAACGACGACGAACGCGACCCGGAAGCCAAGGGCGCCCTTCGAGAGGCGTTCGACAGCACCGGTCTCGCGACAGAAATCGAAGTGTACGAAGGCGCCATGCACGGCTGGTGCCCCACGGACTCCGCCGTGTACCACGAAGCCCAAGCCGAACGCGCCTGGGCGCGCCTGCTGGCTCTGTTCGAGACGGCCCTCGCATAGGGCAGGGCCACCCGAGCGCCGGCAAACGGCGGGTGGCGCAGGGCCATAGAGTGGTCCAGCGTCCGTGCACCAGTACGTCCTTGAGGCAACGAGGCTTGTGCCGCGTCACCGTGAGAGATCCGCCTCCGCGCTGTGGGACGTATCGCGTGTGTGTCGGCGCGGAGGCGTTCTATTGCTCGAGCATTGCCTTTATGGGGATGGCCAAGTCCGAGAACTCGCGCAGGATGCGCGCATCTTCGGTGACCAACGTGGTATCCATCGAGTCGGCCAGCGCCACGAACTCGCAGTCGTAGGCAGAGCATGTCGATCGGCCCACGAAGTCCATCACCAGCACCGAATCCACCTCGCATTCGAAGTCCAAGAACTCGGCCTCCGCTCCCCGAATCGCCGCTTTCGCGCCATCTAGGTTAATGCTCCCCCTGCGCACGTATCCTGCCAGGACATTACGGAATTCTGAGCGCCAGAGCTTGGGAACAAACCAATCGCCAGTGCGCTTGCGCAAGGCCACGGCACTGTCCGTATGCGCACCGGGTAGCACGTAATAGGCGATGACGTTCGTGTCAACGACGATATTCACGGCCTGCCCTCGGACTTGTGTGCGTTCACCAAGCCATGATCAACCCGCGGCAGACGAGCGCGCAGGGATGCCGCATCCGCCATCAACTCTACCTTGGATCGGGAACTGCGCGCCGCGTGCCGGCTCAGGCAGGAAATGATCTCGTTTTGAAGGCTCCTGTGGTGCATCTCGGCAACGGCCTTCAGCCGCCGGTGAAGCTGTGGGGAAAGGTTCTTGATGGTGATGGACGGCACAGCGAGAATTCCAATTCACAACTAAAATGGAAGTATCGGCAGGAATCCATGCGGGGTCAACACACTATCGGGTACCACGCCAATTCACGTGAAAGGCCGCCAAGGCCTCGCGAGAGCGATAGGTCACCGACACCTACTTGCTGGCAATGGCCCTCCAGCGCTGGTCGATCGTCACCTTCGACGCCCGCATCTCGCGGAATGCCGTCGCCCTCGCAGGCGACGAACGCATGTGTGTCATTGACGCGACGGCTAGCGCCGCGTCACTGTGAGAGATCCGCCTCCGCGGCTGTGGGACGAATTGTGTGTGTGTCGGCAGGGAGGGCCTCTAGATGTAACCGCGTTCCTTGGCCGAGAAAGTGCGACGCGCCTCGTCATGCCTAGGTCGCAAGTGGCGCAGCCGCGTTACCGGCGCGCGTTGAGGAAGGCGCTATAACGTTGGTCTAGGTAGTCTCGGTTCGGGTGCGCGGTTGGATCCGCCGGAACGACCAAGTGCGAACCGTTCAACCCCTGCAATGCGGCGAGAAGCGGGCCGTCGCGCTCCGCGATCACCTGGTCAGCTACGTGGACCCGGAGATCTGGGTCCACACCGATCAGATGTGCGTCGAACGCGGCGTGGTGCAGCGTGGACATGCAGATGCCGTTGTTGACGGATGGCGGCCCATCCTCTGCATCAGGCACGATGTGGGCGCCTACCAAAAGGGATCTAAGGGGGAGACGACTGAAGGCACAGCGATAGTCGTATGCTGCCTTGGTTCGACTGCTGAACCAAGCTTGATGGTTGCGTGTACGCACCAGAGCGAGCGAGTAGGAAGCATCACGTACCTCATTGGCAGACGGCAGGGCGGCTTCGGCTGAACTGATGCTTGGCTGCGTTGTGTCGGCCGCCGCTAACAGCACGCGACCCTCGACTTCCTGATACTGATCGACCCAGACGGGCCAGATGGGTTCGTATACACCGGACTCAACGCCGCGGAAGTAGATCAGGGGTGCGCGCCGTTCCATGGCACGCCTCAAGAACTCGTTGGCAGGTTTGTCCCGCCCTGCCTCCATATCGTAAGAAAAAAGACCCGTTGTACGATCGAACCCAGTTTCTTGGTCGCGATAGGTCGTCGAGCGCCCGCCCCGCGGGACCACAGTTTTCACGCTGAGCGCAGCCGTCATGTGCTTGGGCTTGAAGATTCCGAGAGCGCGGCTGGCAAAGAAAACCCTCTCGCCTTGGCACTCGAATCCCGCTTGGATCGTCGACCACGGTAGTCGGCTGCCGTTCGTTAGGGTCAGTTGCTCCAAGGCCTCAAAGGCTTGAGCTCGAATGGACCAGTCGGGGTCACCGTTCAAGAGTGAAGCCCCAAACATGAGATGCTACCTTTCGCTCGACTGACAGCGTGACGAACCTTCGCCTTGATCCACCAATCGGCAGCTCACTGGCGGGGCAGGCGTGGATCCTCATCGCGACCGTCTGTCGAATCTCTCGCGTACTCGCGAACTGTTGGCGTGCTCTTCGAACAGCGCCACCACATGCTCGCCTCGCATGTCCTGCGGCCTCGGCTGGATTCCAAGACACTGATGCTGCCGGATGGGGTAATCGTTGAAGGCCATCAGGTCGGACTCCACTCCCGCAAGCGACTCGCCGATGTTCCGTGCATCCCCTTCTGGGTCTTCACTTCCAGCCTCAGCCATTGCTCGCCTTAGCGCACCAACGGCACAAAAATGGCTGGCGCGCATACCGAGGGCATCTACGCTGTTGCCGTTTAGGTCTCGCGCCATAGCTGAGTGCGTCCACCCGCGCTTCACGAGATCGGCAGCTCGATGGATTACAGCGCTCAACGGAGTTGTGAGTCGGTCGGTCCTCGACGGGCTCGAGACGGATACAAGCTCATTGGCAACGTCGAAGTCTACGGCCAGCGTCTCTGCGGATTCCGTCGCGACATCGCTACTCTTGTCGTCGAACATGATGCGAAGCTTCATCGGGAGGAGGTACGAAGCGTAGCACTGGATGGTTGGTTGGGGGGGCAAGTGTACCCGCCCCTCCGAGTTCGAACCTGTAGTGGCCGCCGGTGTTGACGAACGAGCCATAGGGCTGAGGGCGAAGGCGGCCTGCGCCAAGCGTTGACGAACGTCAAGTAAAACGCGTACATTAACGTCAACTAAAGGTCGACGAGTCTCGCGGACTATGCAGGCAGCGCAGACGCCGTTTCCTCGCGCTGTTCGGGCGGTCCCCGATCCGCTGGGATCGTATGTCCGTCCGTCGTTCGTCAACCACCGGGGATTGCAGACGCCCTTGCTTGGAAGGGCGATCGGTTGGAGCGCGGTTGAATTGCGCCCGCCGCGTGGCAAACGCCTTGGAGGCAAAGGATGACAGATGTTGCGGTGGCAAGGAACGCCTTGGCGGAGAAGTTGGAGCTCATGAAGACGCGAGCGGCGATACGCTCGGTCGATGTTGCCAACATGCTCGGAACGACGCCGGAAACGGTTTCGCGATGGAATCATGGCCGAGCCTATCCGAGGCCGAACAAGGAGAGTCAGCTCGTCGAGCTTGAATACATCGTGGAACGGCTTTCGGAGTTCTATTCGGATCCGAGAACGGCACGAGCGTGGCTGTACTCTCGGCACAAGTACTTCGATGGCTTGCGTCCGGCCGATCTCATCCAAGAAGGCCGTGTCGAGGAGGTGCTGGAGGCCATCCAAGCTCTGGCGAACCCCAGCTATACGTAAAGCACAAGCAGGTTTTGATGGCACGTCCTTCGAGGCAGGCTCGAAACTGATTCCTACGAACGATACCTCGTACCTAACCGTCGTCCTTGCCAACGAAAAATGCTGCAACGTGACCCGGATCTTCTGGAACGCCTTGAGGAATGCGCTCAGCGGCCATTCACCGGCATCGTTCACCGAGTAGTCTGGGCGGATGGGAGCCCGTTGCGGGGCAGCAGCTTGGCCGGCGGGCGCTGGAACAGCCCGGACGGTAGCTTCGAAGTCCTCAATACGTCCTTGGAAGCCGAAGGGGCTGGTGCGGAGTTTGAGGCGTTCTGGTCGTTGTTTGAGCAGCGCCCCGACAAGGCGGCGCTAATCTGGACAGTACGAGCGCGGCTGCGGCAGGTCGTCGAGCTCGACTTTGACCTGCTTGACGAACTCGGAGTCCAGCGCGAGAGCTACGTCAGTCGGCAATATGCGCGTACGCAGGAGATTTCAGACGGCCTGAGTTACCTTGGGTGCGACGGTGTGATCGTGCCTTCGGCACGCCACGACAGTCGGAACTTGGTCATCTACATGCAGAACCTCCACCGGGAGTCTTCCGTGGAGGAGGATGGGTCGCTCACGTTCGTTTGGTCCGACCAGCCTGGCGGGAGAAACGCGTTCGACGATGGTGCGGGCACTCTCCGTTAAGCTCGTTCGCGATGAACCGCACGGAACTTTTTCTCCATCACCGATTCAGCCACCGCAGCGACTCCGCAAAGATCGCCCCGCCATGCGCCGCGCTGTGGCCTCCCTCTCCGAACTCAAACCTGAAGTCATAGCCGGCGTACTCGAGGGCCGCGGCCATCATCTTGTTGGCCAGCGGCCAGTTGCCGACGATGATGTTGGCGTCGCGTTTGCCGCTTGTTAGGAAGACGCGGATGGGTTTGCGGGGGGTGGTTTTGACGAGGTAGGGGTAGTTGTGGCCGCCGCGGAGGTTGACGAAGGAGCCGCAGTGGCTGAGGACGCGGCCGAAGGCGGTGGGGTCGTGCCAAGCGGCGTTGAAGGCGCAGATGCCGCCGCTGGAGATGCCGACGATGGTGCGGTGGGCTGGGTCTTTGGAGAACGCTCGGCCGACCTGCTCTTCGGCGAAGGGGAGCAGTTCCGTGGTGAGGAAGCGGACGTAGGTGTCTGTGATGCTGTCGTACTCGAAGCTGCGCTGGCCGGTGACGATGGCATCGCCGTCGGGTGCGGCGCCGGGGTTTACGAAGATTCCGATGGTGGGCGGAATGTCACCGGCGTGGATGAGCGAATCGAGCACGGCCGGGGCGCGCACGGGGCCGGTTTCGTCAGCGTAGGCAGCGCCGTCGTTGAACACCATCACGGCGGGGTCGTCGGTGCTTGCGGCGAGTTGCTTGGGAACGTGGATTAGGACGTCGCGCACGGTGTCCGGGTAGATGTCGGTCTGTGCCCAGCCGGGGAACTTGTGCATGTCGCCGCGTGGCACGTCCGGTGCGGGATAGGCTTCCGGGCACGGGTTGTATTGCGCGTCTTCCGGCGGGTTGAGCGCGTCCATGATCTCCATGTTGCTGCGGCCGTTGATCGTGGCGTCGAACGGCAGGTCGAAGCGCTTGTCGAGGCCAAGGCGGCGGTAGTTCTCGATCTCCATTGCGCCGGCAGCGCCGGCGAAGAGGCTGGCAGCGGCGACGAATCGCCTCCTGGACATTCCGCGAACCATGCTGTGCCCCCTTGAGAGTTGGGTCAGCGGGTCAGCGTACTGCGAGCCGCTCTGCTGTCAACGGAAGTGATGCGTGGTCGCGGTCAGGAGCTTTGGAGTTCGGGCTGGAGGGTTGCTCTGATCGATCGGTCCCTTGGTAGTGCCTCGCTTTTGATGTGGGACGGGCCCTCGCCCCCAGGGCGTGCTGCAAACCGCTCATGTGTCCAAGGTAGCCCGCCGGACCACCCGTTGCAGTGGGTGCAGCGACGCTCCCTCGCCGATGATGTAATCTGGGAACTCCACATCGGCGTTGCCGAGGCCGCCGGACGCCGCGTCGGTGCGGGTGCCGTTGACGCCACCGAGGGTGCCGTAGGTGCGAAGGCCGAGCCTTGCGCGCACCTTGGGGCTGGCTTCGTCGAGCACTTCCTGCAGGCAGGAGACGCCCCAGTTCTCCTGCTGGCGCATCCACGGCAGGCAGAAGAAGGTGGTGATGCTGCGGCGGGGAGCGCCGTTGGTGTTGACGCCGAGGCCGTGCCAGATGCGGCCTTCCCAGGCGAAGACGCTGCCGGCGGGCACTTCCACCTGCACGGACATCTCGCGGGGCGGTGGCTTGATCTGGTATTCCGGGCGCCAGCGGTGGCTGCCGGGGACGACGTGGGTGCTGCCGTTGTCGGGGGTGAAGTCGTCGAGCAGCCAGAACAGGTTGCAGGCGGCGGGGAAGTTCACCGTGGCGGGAACGTAGCCTTGGTCGCGGTGCAGGGGCTGGGGCTCCGTCGTGGGGGCGTGGAACATGCCGCCGGTGATGCTCGAGACGAGGAAGGTGCGGCCCAGCATGAAGCCGGCGAGTTCGTCGGTTTCGGTGCGCTCGACGAGGTCGAGGAACACCTTGCCCTTGTTCACCATGTTGGAAACGGATTGCTTGTTGCCGTGGGCGCCGAGGGGGGCGAGATCGCCGAGCTTGCGTTCGGCGGCGGCCTGGCTGTCGAGTGCTTCGCTGAGGCGTGCGATGTCGCTTTGGGAGAGCACGTCCGGCACGAAGCAAAGGCCGTATTCGGAGAGGTGGCGCTTGGCCGTCTCGAAGTCGCGGGTCAGCGGCGGCATGCCGAGGGCATCGGGCGGATCGATGGTGGGCGAGGGGACGTATCCCGTTTGCCGATGTTCGGCGGGTTCCGGGCGAAGTGGCGTGGACATGCGACGGCCCCAAGGCAAAGATCGACGCGAGTGTACCCAATGCTTGGGGAGGGGGGCAGCGGCATGGCAGCGAAGAGGATCTTCACTGGCGAGGAGGCGGCGAGGGCGGCGATGCTCGATGCCGAACGCCGCATCCACACCAATGTGCTGGCGACCGGAGAGCACATGCAGCTCGTTTGGGCGCGGTATGAGCCTGGCGCGGAGTACACGCTGCACACACATGAGCACGAGCAGTTCAGCGTGCTGCTGCAAGGACGGATGCTGCTCACGGTTGGGGACGAAGTGCGGGAGATCGGGCCGGAAATATGTGGCACGCGCCGGCAAACGTGCCGCATGGCGGAGAGATTGTGGGGGATGAGGCGGTGGTTTTCGTTGACGTCTATGGGCCGCCGAGCGGGACGATCCTTGACTACGTCGAGCGGTTGCGGCGTAACTGAAGGATGACGCGCGCTGGCGGCGCGATCGAGGGCGAGACGCCCTCGCTCCAGGGCGACATTTCGCAGGTGAGCACCGCGCCAAGGCACTTGGGGATAGTGCATGGCGAACTTAAGATGCCGCGCACGAGGGTGCGACGCCGGACATTTGCAGAGGAGGGTTCGATGGGAAAGTTGACGGGTAGGACGGCCTTGGTAACGGGGGCGAGCCGGGGCATTGGGCGCGCCATTGCGCTGCGCTTCGCTGCCGAAGGGGCGGATGTGGCGATCAACTACACCAGCAACGAGGCGGCGGCACAGGAGGTCGCGCAAGCTGTGGCGGAGGCCGGGCAGCGGGCGGAGGTATTCCGCGCCGATGTGGGGGATCGTGCCGCCTGCGAGAGCATGTGCGAGGGCGCCATCGACGCCTTCGGCGAGATCAACATTCTCGTCAACAACGCCGGGCTCGGCTCTGCCGCCATCAACCGCCCGCACATCGCCGATGCCACGGACGAGCAGTGGAACCAGCTCCTGAACGTGAATCTGTGGGGGCCGATCTACCTCTGCCGGGCGCTCGTGCCACACATGCGAAATGCCGAGCGCAGCGACATCGTGATGATTTCCTCGATTGCGGCGCAGGCGCTAAACCCGGGCTTCGGCGTCTATTCCGTCAGCAAGGCCGCCCTCGAAGCCATGGCGCACACGCTGGCGCGAGAGGAGAAGGCGCACGGAATGCGGGTGAACATGATCGCGCCGGGCTTGGTGGACACCGACATGGGCCGTCGCATCGTCCGCGCCACCGGCGGCCCCGACGACATCGACAAGGTGGCCGCAAACATGCCCTTCGGCTTCGTCTGCACCGCCGACGACATCGCCGCCACCGCCATGCACCTGTGCTCTGAAGACGGCCGCTACATCACCAACCAGCGCATTACGATCTCTGGGGATTGACTGGTCGGAGGCACGCCACAGTCGCGACGCAGTTGGGTCGCAGTCGCGCGGGCGCCAGACATTTGCAGGTGTCGAGTTCGGCTGATGTGGCGTGTGCCAGCCGATCCGCCAGAGTCCAAGCGAATCTGCCACCGATATTGCGCTTGAGTCCCGAGCTTGCGGGCAAATGTGTAAGATTCGTACACATCGCAAGAAGCGGACTACGCCATTGACACGAGTACAGCTGATCATCCCCGACGACGACCATGCCAACTATGTTCGGCAGGCGGAGCGGGAAGCCCTGACGCTCAGCGCTTGGTTGAGAACGGCGGCGCAAGAGCGACTCCAGCGGACACGCCGCGCCGCTCGATTTGAGACGCAGGCAGACGTGCGTGCGTTCTTCGTGGAATGCGACCGGATCGAAGGCCCGGCGCAGGAGCCGGACTGGGAAGATCACCTCGCTGCCATGCGCGAATCTCGGCGAGCTGAATAGCAGTGACCTTCGTCGACACCAACGTTTTCATGTATGCAGTTGGCCGTCCGCATCGGCTGCGACCCGTCGCGCGGGAGTTCTTCGAGCAAGCGGCAAGAGAGCGGCGGCAGCTATACACCTCCGTGGAGGTGTTGCAGGAGTTGCTGCACGCCTATATGCCGCCGAATCGGATGGCGACTCTCGATGCGGCCCTTGTCCTTGTGGATTCCTTGGCTACCGAAGTCTGGCCCCTTGAACCGGAGGATGTCCTCTTGGCCCGCCGTCTCCATCAGCGCTTTCCTGCCCTCGGCGCACGAGACCTTTGTCACCTGGCAAGTTGCCGGCGACGAAACGTCAACGACATCAAGACGTTCGACCGGGCGTTCGAGGAGGCCGTCGCGACCAGCCCCTGAGCCGTCACCAAGTGTCCACCCATCCCCGCTTCTTGCCGTCGCGGGGTGCGACGGGTGGCAGGGAGTTGAGTCCCATGACCATCCACTTGCGGGTGTCGGCTGGGTCAATCACGTCGTCCACCTCCGAGACGGTGGCGGCGTTCAGCGCGCGGGACCAGGCGTAGGCGTCGGCAACGTATTTCTCGTAGCGGGCCTTGCGTTCGGCGAGGTCGGTGATGGCCGCTAGCTCGCGGCGGCGGCCGAGTTTCACCGAGCCTTCGAGCCCCATTCCCGCGAACTCGCCGGTGGGCCAGGAGATGGTGAAGAAGGTCTCGTCGAAGCTGCCGGTGGACATGGCGAGCGCGCCCAGGCCATAGGACTTGCGGAGCACGACCACGAAGTAGGGCACGGTGATGTTGGCGCCGGCGACGTACATGCGGCCGCAGTGGCGGATGAGGGCCGTCTTCTCCGCTTCCGGGCCGACCATGTTCCCGGGGGTGTCGATGAGGGACAGGATGGGGATGTCGAAGGCGTCGCAAAGCTGCATGAAGCGGGCGGCCTTGTCTGCCCCTTCGGAGTCCACGGCGCCGCCGGTGGGGGAGTTGGAGTTGTTGGCGATCACGCCCACCGGGCGGCCTTCGATGCGGATGAACGCTGTCACCATCGACAGGCCGAACTTGGGGCGCAGTTCGAGCATGGAGCCGACATCGCCCAAGGTCTCGATGATGCTGCGGATGTTGTAAACGGCGCGGCGGTTTTCCGGCACCACATGGCGCAGGACGCGCTGGTCGTGGGCGCTCCACTCCTGCACACGGCCCTGGAAGAACGAGAGGTAGTGCCGGGCCGTGGCCGTTGCTTCCTCCTCATCTTCCACGAGGATGTCGATGACGCCGTTGGGCTGCTGGATTTCGATGGGACCGACTTCGCTCGGCGCATAGGCACCGAGGCCGCCGCCTTCGATCACCGCCGGGCCGCCGATGCCGAGGCTGGAGTCCTTGGTGGCGATGATGACGTCGCAGGCGCCCAAGAGCACGACGTTGCCGGCGAAGCAATAGCCGGAGTTGACGCCGACGATGGGCACGAGGCCAGAGAGCTTGCCGAGTTCCCGCCAGGTGCGAACTTGGAGGCCGCCGACTGAGCCAGCCTGCGGGCCGCCGCCGCTGCGCGGGCCGCCGTGGGTTCTGCCGCCGCCGCCTTCGGTGTAGAGCACCACCGGCAGCCTGTACTTGCGGGCGATGCCGAACATGCGGTCTTGCTTCTGGTGGTTCTTGCCGCCCTGGGTGCCGGCGAGCACGGTGTAGTCGTAGGACATGGCTACGCAGCGGGCGTTTTCCTCTCCCACGAGGTCGCCGTTGACGCGGCCGACGCCCATCACCATCGCGTCCGCCGCGGTCTTGATGACGCGCTCTTCGAGCTCCTCGAAGGTGTCGGTGCGGTAGCGGGTGGCGGTGACGAGGGGGCTGAACTCGAAGAACGAGCCCACGTCGCAGAGGTCGTGGATGTTCTCGCGCGCGGTGCGCTTGCCGGCGTCGTGGCGCTTGGCGGTGGCTTCGGTGCGGGCTTCGTCGGTGGTGAGTTGGTGGAAGTGCTGCACCTCGGCCACGTCGGGGCGGATGGCGTCGAGGTCGATGGTCTCGCCAGTGTCGAACTCGCCTTCGATGTCTTGCGGCTCGATGAACAGGATCGGCGTGTCTTCGAAGATGGTGTCGCCGACGTCGAGGGCGATTTCGCGGACGATGCCGGGGCTTTCGGCGGCAATGACGTGCTCCATCTTCAGCGCTTCGAGCACGGCGACGGGCTGGCGCTTTTGCACAGCGTCGCCCACCGCTACCTTGAGTTCGATGACCATGCCTTGAAGCGGCGCCGCCACGGCGACGGTGCCGGCGGGGCCGATGGCGTGGGGTGGTGCTTGGATCGGAGCTTGTGCGGCGGCGGCGGGGCCTTTCAGGGCCAACACGGCGAGAGGGTCGTCGGGATCGACATCGGTTCCGGCTTTCTGAACGGTGGATTCGGGTTGGAAGTAGCGCGCCGGTGCGCCGTCGGTGGCGAGCAAGTCCGCCGCGTGTTCTTCCACGTATCGGGTGTGGATGCCGCCGTCGGCGAAGGGCGCGGTGCCGAGCAGGGCAGCCAGGAAGCCGGTGTTGCTGCGGGCGCCTTCGATCTTGAACTCGGAGAGTGCGCGCCCCGTCTTGCGCAAGGCCGAGGGCAGGTCGTGGGCGTGGCCGATGACCTTGGCGAGGAGCGAGTCGTAGTGCGGGCTGGTGGCGTAGCCGGTGTAGCCGAAGCCATCGACGCGGATGCCTGGGCCGGCCGGCGGTTCGTAGGCGGTGAGCACGCCGCCGCCGGGGCGGGACTGGCCGTCTTCGGTCATGGTTTCGAGATTGACGCGGGCCTGGACCGCCACGCCCCTGGGGGCAGGGATGGCGGATTGCTCGAGGCCAAGGTCGCGCAAGGTTGCGCCCGAGGCGATCTGCAACTGGATGGCTACGAGATCAAGTCCCGTCACTTCCTCCGTGACGGTGTGCTCCACTTGCAGGCGGGCGTTTGCCTCCATGAACACGAAACGTCCCTCGGTGTGGCCATCGACCAGGAACTCGATGGTGCCGACGCCGCGGTACGAAGCCGCCGAGGCGATGCGGGTCGCGGCTTCGAGCATGGCGCCGCGCATGTCTTCCGGGAGGGCAAAGGCGGGGGCGATCTCGACCAGCTTCTGGCGCTGGCGCTGCAAGCTGCATTCACGATCCCAAAGGTGGCTGACAGCACCGGTGCCATCGCCAACGATCTGCACTTCCACATGGCGAGCGTGGGGCAGGAGCCCCTCGACGTAGAGGTCGCCGGAACCGAAGGCTTGCGCGGCTTCCGAGGTGGCGCGGGCGAATGCCTCTTCAAGCTCGCCGATGTCGCTGACAGGGCGCATCCCGCGACCGCCACCACCGGCAATCGCCTTCAGCATCACGGCCCCGTCGGCTCCGAGTGCCTCGAAGAAACCCTTCGCTTCGGCCAGCGTCACCGCACGGCTGATTCCCGGCAACACGGGCACCCCGCAACTCTCGGCCAGCGCTCGAGCCTGCGCCTTGTCCCCGAATCGCACTAGCGTCGCAGGTGTGGGGCCCACGAAAGCGAGCCCAGCATCCTCGCAAGCCTCGGCGAACTCGGCGCTTTCGCTGAGGAACCCGTAGCCGGGATGGATCGCCTCGGCGCCGGCTTCCTGCGCAAGCGTGACGATGCGCTCGCCGCCCAGGTATGCGGCCACACCTACCGCAGCCAGATCCACCACCCGGTCCGCATGACGCGTGTGCAGAGACAGGCTGTCGTCCTCGGAATGGACGGCGACGGTCTCGACGCCAAGGTCGGCGGCCGAGCGGGCGATGCGAATGGCGATTTCGCCACGATTGGCGATGAGCAAGCTACGCAGCATGACGTACTCTCCAAAAAAGCGGGCTAACGGTGCTGGGCTTGGGTGCTGTCAGACCTAGGGCCGTAGGCAAAGGACGAGGGGTTCAGTTCACTGGAGGAAATGCTGCTGCCTGAATCGCGGGATAACCCCGGCGATGCGCAAGAAATCTCGGTCGTGATGCAACAGTGTCAGGTTGAACTCCATGGCGTACTGCGCCAGCACGCAGTCTATAGCCGAGCGGATGGTTACGCCTCGTTGCCGACAGTCGAGGTATATCCGAGCGGCCGCGGCATGGCTCGCCATGGGCTCCTTGAAGGTGACAAAGTGCTGTCCGTCGAAGTAGTCCTTGAGCCGTGCCTGGGCCGCCGGATCGCGAGCGCCCTGCAAAACTTCCATGTACACAAGATGCGTGACGCTCACGCTGAGCGGGTTGGAAAGCAGCTCACGTAGCAGACCTACGTGAGGCGCGTCGCGGCCACGCACGAAGTCCACCCAAACCGATGTGTCGACGAGATACACGTCGGTCAGTTCGTTGCCTAGCGTAGCGCCTTGTGGTCGTAGTCGGGATCGAGTAGGTCGGTGCCCTCGAGTTCGCGTAGGTCCAGCCGCTTGCGATGTGCGACGTATTCGAGAAGGGCCTCATGGACCACGGCCCGCTTCGTCTTGACTCCACCGAGTTGCT
Source organism: Pseudomonadales bacterium (assembly GCA_965116935.1). Taxonomy (GTDB): domain Bacteria; phylum Pseudomonadota; class Gammaproteobacteria; order Pseudomonadales; family Azotimanducaceae; genus VXYL01. The sequence continues at coordinate 1,310,335 of OZ220737.1, forward strand.
GGGCCTCACGGACAAGCTCGGGGTCGAGTTCGATGTTGGTTCGCATTTTCTTGCACCATCTCTTGTGCGTGACTATGTGTATAGCATTTTGGCGCGCGGTCATGCAACGCAATCGGTTGACGTGGAGGCGGACACACGCTCAGCCATGTCCTGCACGGAGGCCCGAGAGGGTGGCGGTGGGCGTTATGGCTTCGGGGTCCACCTTGAGGTGGAGCAGGGCTGGTTTGTTGGCGGCGCGGGCGCGGGCAAATGCAGCGGCGAACTCGGCGTTGGTTTGCACGCGTTCGCCGTGGGCGCCGTGGGCTTCGGCGAGGGCCGCGAAGTCGGGGTTGGCGATGTCGGTGGCGTGGACGCGGCCGGGGAAGTTCCGCTCCTGATGCATGCGGATGGTGCCGTACATGCCGTTGTCCACCACGAGGATCACAACGGCGGCTTCCGCTTGCACGGCGGTGGCGAGTTCCTGGCCGGTCATTTGGAAACAGCCATCGCCGGCGAAGCAGACAACGGCGTTAGTGGGATGCCGCAGCTTGGCGGCGATGGCGGCTGGCAGGCCGTAGCCCATCGAGCCGGAAGTGGGTGCCACCTGGGTGCCAAAACGGCGAAAGCGGTGGAAGCGATGCAGCCAGCCGGAGTAGTTGCCGGCGCCGTTGGTGAGGATGCCGTCGGGTTCGAGCGCCTCACGCAGCACTTGCATGACGTGGGACATGGTCAGGTGGCCGGGTGCCGGATGGGGCAGCTTCGACCACTCGATATAGGCGTCGTGCAGGCCCTGGATGTACGCGCCGCGCTTGCCGCGCGCCTTCGACGCGGCAAGGAACGGCAGCGGCCGGGCGTGGATGCCGAGCACGTTCGGATGCACGCGACCGGGCTCGTCGGCGTCGGCATGGACGTGGACCACCGGCGTTCCGGCCTTCGGCAACTGATAGGACTGGCTCGGAATCTCGGAGAAGCGCGTACCGAGCAGGAGCAGGAGGTCCGTTTCCTCGATGGCATGGCGCAGGGCTGGATTCATGCCGATGCCCACGTCGCCAGCGTAGTGGGGATGCTCGTGGTCGAACAGTTGCTGGCGCCGGAAGGCGCAGGCTACCGGCACGCCCGCGGCTTCGGCAAAGGTCGCGAGGCTCGCCGTGGCGGTGGCATTCCAGGTCGAACCGCCGACGACGGCGATGGGTCTTTGAGCGGCGTTCAGGAGGCGGTCGCATTCGCGCATGGCGGCCGCGTCGGGCGCTTCGTCCGACAACTCGATGCGGGGTGGTGCCGGCATGTCGCAGGGATCTGCCAGCATGTCCTCCGGCAGGGCGACTACGGTGGGGCCGGGGCGATCGCTGAGGGCGGCATGGAAGGCGTCGGCAACCACGGCCGGGATGCGACCGCCGTCCGATACTTCGGCGACGAACTTCGCCATGCCGCCGTAGAAGGCGGGGAAGTCGAGCTCCTGGAACGCATCCCGTCCGCGCGCCGCGCGTTCGACCTGACCGGCAAAGAGCACGAGTGGCGTGGAATCCTGCTGCGCGACGTGGACGCCGGAGCTGGCGTTGGTGGCGCCGGGGCCGCGGGTGACGAAGACGATACCGGGACGGCCCGTGAGCTTGGCGTCCGCCTCGGCCATCATGGTAGCGCCGCCCTCTTGTCGCGCCACCACCGTGTCGATGGCGGAGTCACGCAAGGCATCGAGCACCGCGAGATAGCTCTCCCCCGGCACGCAGAAGACCCGATCCACGCCTTGCTTTTCGAGCGCGTCCACGAGGGCCTGGGCAGCGGTTCTGGCAACCATGTGTTCCCCTTCTGCTCGAGATGGATGCGATGCGGCCCCGCGCCGGGAGAGCATCGCAATCCACCGAGTTTCGCTTCAGGGCGCACGTTATCAGCGAAACGCGACATTCCGCTTCGTCCAAATCAAGGCAAAATCGCACGCTTCATTTAGGCCAATGGCTGTCAGTCAAGGAGAACCACGTGAAAGTAGCGTTGCAGGGTCGAGCCCAGGGGACGCAAAAGGAGCTGTACGAGAAGGCCGGCATCGACGTCGTCGAGGGCGGCTGCCGCACCGAGGACGAGATGATCGAGCTCATCGGCGATGCCGACGGCGCGCAGGTGGGCATCATGCCGCTCACCTCGCGGCGGGTTATGGAATCTTGCGCGAACCTGAAGGTGGTGAGCAGGTTCGGTGTGGGGGTGGATTCCATCGACATCGACGCCGCTACCGAACTCGGCGTGATGGTGTGCAACGTGCCGGGCTCCAATACCACCGAGGTGGCCGACCATGCCATGTCGCTGATGCTGTCGCTCACTCGGCGCGTCTATGACGCCATCCGCACCACCCGCGAGGGCGCGTGGGCCGACAACCCCCGCGCCATCGGCGAATACGCTGGCTCCATCCGCCGCCTCGCCGGCCACACGGTGGGCATCGTCGGCTTCGGCAACATCGGGCGGGCGTTCGCCACGCGCGTGCGGGGCTTCGGCGTCAGCCGCATCCTCGCCTACGACCCCTACGTCAACCAGCTTGCGGCGGACCTCTATGGCGTGACCTTGGTGGGCTTCGACACGCTGGTGGCCGAGGCGGATTGCATCAGCATCCACTGCTCGGCCACGGACGAGTCGAAGTATCTCTTCAATGCCGACACGTTTCGTCGCATGAAGTCGACGGCGCTCTTGGTGAACACCGCGCGGGGGCCGATCGTCAACGGCGAGGCGCTGGCGGATGCGCTGGAAGGCGGAGAAATCGAGGCGGCGGCGCTCGACGTGACGGAAGTGGAGCCGCTGCCCTCGGACAACCGCCTGCTCCGCATCCCCAATTGCTACATCACGCCGCACATCGCCGCGGTGTCAGCCGTGTTCCGGGCGGAAACGGCAGTGATGCAGGCGGAAAACATCATCCGCGTGCTCACCGGCGAGAAGCCGCATGGGCTCGCGAACCCGGAGGTGATCAAGACGGTGGCCATCATGCGGCACACGAATCCGGGGCGCTGGAACGGCATTCCAGACTTCTCGACGGCATTGCAGGTGTAGGGAGGGGTTAACCCAGTTCACTGGCCTAGCCCGGCCTTGCCTCCGACCGACGGGATGTTCCGCAAGGGCTAGGGGGTCGCCCACGTCGATGCAACCGAGGCCGTTCGATGCCCGAGCACGGGACGGGACAAGCCCGTCCCCTACGAGAAGGCGTGCCCATTACACCGGCCCCCTGGGGCGAGGGCGTCTCGCCCTCGCACGCGCCCGAAGGGCGCGCTGCAAACGGCGCCACGAAGCGTGTCCATGCAGGGTGCATTCCCTGCCGAACCTGCGCGCCTGTCGGCGAGACTCCCTCGCGCCAGAGGCCCTGGCTTCGAGTCGGATCCTCAAACCATCGGCGTGGTACGCCTCGCTCAATGCTCCATCACCGCGCCGCCGTCCTGGTTGATGGATTGGCCGTGGATCCAGGAGGCGGCTTCGGTGCATAGGTAGGCGATGAAGTCGCCCACTTCGTCGTCGCTGCCCCAGCGGCTTACCGGATCGCCGGGGTGGTTGCGTTCCGGGCGGTTGTTGGGGCTCACGTCGTCCATGCGTGAGGTGGCGACGGCGCCTGGGCATACGCAGTTGACGTTGACGCCCTTGGGGCCGAACTCCCGGGCCATGGACTGGGTCATGCCGACCATGGCGAAGTTGGCGGCGTTGTAGGCGAGGGTGTTGGGGCTGCCGCGCTTGCCGGCCACGGAAGCGATGTTGACGATCTTGCCGCCCTCGCCTTGGGCGTAGATGTGGCGGATGACGGCCTGGGTGCACAGGAACGAGCCGCGCACCTTCACGTCCACCACGCGCTGGAAGAGGCTGGGGTCGAGTTCCTGCACCGGCGTGCGGTCCTCCCCCCTGGCGATGGCGGCGTTGTTGATGAGGATGTCGATGCGGCCGAGTTCGCGAACGATGCGCTCCACGGCGGCTTCGGTTTCCTCTTGGTTCGACACGTCGAAACGCAGCGCCAGTGCCTTCGCGCCCTCGGCTTCGACCGCCTCGGCGACGCTGTCCACGTCGCGCCAGCCAACCGCCTTTTCGTCTTCGGGGAAGGTGGCTGGGTCGCGGCCGGTTCCGCTCACTGCTACGTCCGCCCCCAAGCGCGCGAGCGCCACCGCTGCTGCGCGACCGATGCCGCGCAAGCGTCCTGCACCGGTGACCAGTGCCACCTTGCCTGCCAGTTCCCGGTTTCCTTTCACCGCCATGTTTCCTCCGCCTTTGGGCCTCAAGATTTTCCGGGCAAGATCGTAACGGTTCCCGATGTCGGGGCTCAGATACATTTTGGACGTTCGGGGATGTGAGACGGAGGGGTTCGCCGCAAGCGTTGGTCGCCGCTTGCGGCCTAGTGCCGAAGAGCCGTCGTCCGCGCTGCTGTCGCCGCCCGCAGTGGAGGCTGCGCGACGAGCGCCGCGTGCTGGACGAGCGCCGGCGGCCGTACTGCGGCAAGCGCCGCATCTGCCACGCGCTGCGGCGGGAGGGCGGCTTCTCGCTCAGCCTCTCCAACTTCGCCCGCACCTTGTCGCGGGGTGCGGCGGGACGCCGTCCGTCCTGGGCCCTCTAGGTGTGCGTCAGGGTCACTCACCGCAAGCCCGGCGACATCCTGCCTGCGGTAGCGGCGACGTACCTTCATGTCCTTGGCGAAGGCGTTGACCTTTGGTCGCGAAGCGCTGCGGGATGTGGTCGTGGCCGTACCAGCGGCGCACGACGCTGGCCGGTCTCGGCGAAGCTCGCCCGCGCCGCCGCCAGCCCCGTCATGCGCACCACGCCGGGCGACAGCGAGGCGCCGCCGATGCCGAGGGCGCGGTCGCGCGGACAGAATCCCGCGTGGCAGGCGGCGCAGTGGTAGCAGGCGCGTTGCAGGCGCATCGGGCCGAGCACCGTGGTCACGGTCTTCGCGCGCCGGCCCGAGTACGCGGCGAAGCCGCCGCAGCCGTCGCACGGCAGCCGCGGCCCGGCGCGGTCGCCGCGGTCGGCGTTCAGCCGCCCCTCGACCAGTCGCGCCGCGAAGCCCAGGGCGCAGTCGCGCGCCGCCGTCTCCAACGCCCCGAGGTCGACGCCGTCCGCCGCGCCGGCGCCGAACAGCGCCTCGACCTCGGCGGCGAGGTCGGTCGCGAACGTCTCCGTCAGCGTCTCGCGGAGCCCCCTTTTTGGGCTGTCCGCCCCCCGTCCCGGCCAGCCTTGAGGCGCGCCCGGCACAGCTCCTCGCTCGCCTCCACGAAGCGCCGCGACAGCGCCTTGAAGCGCTTGTGCCCGGCCACCTGCGCGCGGGTCTCCTCCAGCGCCGCGCGCGGCACTCCCCGAGTCACCGTCTTGCCGCCGACCCGGCGCATCAGCGCCCAGCCGGGGTGGCCCGGGTCGCCGGGCCGTGCGCAATGGCAGGTCGGCTTGCCGCACTTGCGCGTCATCTCGACCAGCGAGCCGGGACGCAGGTCGCCGACCGTCGCGAACTCGTCGAGCAGCGCGTCGCGGCGTCGTTGCAGTTCCTCGAGGTTCTCGGCCATGCCCACGGTTGCACCTCCGACCATCCTGCAAAACCATTCCATCTTGCAGATTGGCGCGAGACACCGCCATGCCGCTGTATCCTCAACAAATCTGACGTGCACCCTGTACAACTCTAGCACTTGACCGCAACGCGAACTTCCTGCTAGGGTGCATTCGACTCAGTTCTAAATGTGATTAAGGTAGGGGATTTCAGATGAGCCAGCAGCAATCTAGGAACGTGGTCGTAACGCTTCTCGACTCCATCAGACCTTCCTCGCAGCCATCGCCGGTTGTCGGAAGGTTGCTCACGTCAGAGGAGATTGATCGCGTGACGGGTGGGCATCCCGGTCACAAGCGTGCGCCAGGCGAGGATCACGCACGAGGCACTGCCTGTGAGTACCAGCAAGGCCGTGGCGCAGGCCCGTACGATCAGTGCTCTGGGTAAAGCTAGGGGCCGTGGGAGACGGCGCCACTTGAGATAACGAGGCTGCGTCGCGTAAGCCGACGTCCGCGACTGAAGAGCTATTGTCAAATCTGGTGTACGGCGAGTTGGTCATGCGGCGGCTCTGCTGTCCTCGATGACCTCGATGCCGTCGTTGAATGTCACCCCTTCGATGACCTTGGCGAGCTGCCGGAAGCCGCGTAGCCGGCGCCAGGAGTTCTGCGCGCTCATGCCCATCTTGCAGGTCATCGAGAGCATGCTCTGACGGGTGACGCAGCCCTTCGCCCGCGAGCTCCGGTGGCGGATGGTGGCGAAGGCCGACTCGATCACGTTGGTGGTGCGGATGTGCGTCCAGTGCGCCGCCGGGAAGTCGTAGAAGGCGAGCAGCTCGTCGCGGTCGCGCGTCAGGCAGTCGGCGGCCTTCGGGTACTTGTCCTCGTAGCGTTCGAGGAAGTCGTCGAAGGCGCCGTCGGCCGCGGCGCGGCTCTCGGCCATCCAGATCTCGCGCAACGCCTGCGTCGCCTTGGGCTGCCCGGACTTGGGCAGGCAGTTGAGGACGTTGGCGGTCTTGTGCATCCAGCAGCGCTGCTGCCCGGTGTCGGGATAGACCTCCTCGAGCGCCGACCAGAACCCCATCGCGCCATCGCCCACCGCCAGCTTCGCCGGCCTCGTGAACCCCCGCTGCCTCATGCCCAGCAGCACCTCGCGCCAGCTCTGGGTCGACTCCCGAACGCCGTCCTCGATCGCCAGGAAGCGCTTCTCCCCGCGGGCGTTGACGCCAATCACCACCAGCACGCACAAGCGACCGTCGTCTCCCCGCAGACCGCTGTGGATGCCGTCCGCCCACAGGTACACCCAGTCGTCGTCAAGCGACCGCCGGCACCAGCTCCGGCACTCCTCGTCCCAGACCCGCTTCAGGCGGCTCACCACGTTCGCCGACAGCCCGCGAGCCGACTCTTCGCCCACCAGCGCCGACACCGCCGCCCGCATCTTCCCCGTCGACACCCCCTGCAGGTACAGCCACGGCACCGCCGCGTCCACGCTCGCAGAGCGCCGAACGTACGGCGGCACCAGCGACGAACGGAACGTCGCCGGCGAGCCCTCGCGGCTGCGCGACTTCGGCACCTTCACGTCAACCGCCCCGATCCCGGTCAGCACCTGACGCTCGGGAAGGTGGCCATTGCGCACCACGCGCCGGCGGCCGTCCGCGAGCTTCTGGTCGTCGAACGCCGCCAGGTGCTCGTCGAACTCCGCTGCCACCGCGGCCTCAATCAGCCGCCGAGCGCCGGAGCGAAGAAGGTCGGTGAGGGGATCGGAAGACGCGGCTGGCGCCGCCAGGCTGACCACACTGTCGTTGTCCATGTGCGGTGTGCGCTCCTCTTGCTGAATTGGATCGTCAAACTCAATTTCAGCAGAGGCACGCCGCACGACTCAACTCATCCGTACACCACTTTCGACCATAGCTCGCGACTGAACCGGGCTTCCCTTAGTCGTGCGAGGGTTTCCTGCACACGCGAATCTTGCATACACTTCGCAGCTTGGCGCGACGAGAGTCCGGCATTCGGGATGTGCAACTGAAAGTGCGCACTTTCGCGGGGACGTAGTCTCAGAAGGGCTCGACGGCGTCTAGATAACCCGCACGCACAGCAAGCGCCCTCGCGCGCGTCGTCGACCCCGCTTCGGAGTGCGTCGCGGCCATATCAGCGCGGCTTAGGGGCAGGTAGCCGATCTCGTCGACCGCGAGACGGCCAGATGCGTGACCACCGTGAGCCGGCGCGTCAGGTCGCTGGCGTTGTCGCGTCATCGAGCGGAGTCGACCAGGTCTGCGAGCGTGCTGTAGTCCACCGCCCGGATGGGCTTGGCGCCGGGGTTTCGAGCGCACGTCCACAAGTTCGCCGAGTTCACCAGCATCCGTTAGATGCATCTGTGGCAGCCCGAGGAGGACATGCTGCTCCCGGCGATGAGCATTGCCGGCGACGCGCGGCACACGATGCGGAAGCCGCGGCCAGGGTGCACAAGCTGGTGAACAACCCGGTCTACGCCGGCGCGTATGCGTTCGGGCGCACTGAGTGCCGCGTCAGCGCACAAGCGCATCCTGCGGAACAGTGCTCGACGAGATCGTCGTCACGGTGGCCGACGGCCGCATCTGATCTACTGGTGTACTGGCAAGGCGGCGACGACAGCCACCTGAGCGTTTCCGCAACGATCCGGGTTAGCACCGCTGTACCACACGCTGAAGGAAGTCGGGCAAAATCAGCCATCGCAGGCTGCCGAACCGGCCCGGCAAGCACAACACTGTGGACCGAGAACCTAGCGTGCAGCTTCCGCAACCTCCGCGGCGTCGCGGTCTACCACCCGACGAGATGGCCGATCGTCGCGAACTCCCACTGATGGGCCCGCGCGGAGCGCCTCGACTTCGGGTGGTCATGCTGCTGGCCTTTAGTCGCCGATGATGGATACGCGTGTTCGTCGTGAGCTACGGTCGAAAGTGGTGTACGGATGAGTTGAGTCGTGCGGCGTGCCTCTGCTGAAATTGAGTTTGACGATCCAATTCAGCAAGAGGAGCGCACACCGCACATGGACAACGACAGTGTGGTCAGCCTGGCGGCGCCAGCCGCGTCTTCCGATCCCCTCACCGACCTTCTTCGCTCCGGCGCTCGGCGGCTGATTGAGGCCGCGGTGGCAGCGGAGTTCGACGAGCACCTGGCGGCGTTCGACGACCAGAAGCTCGCGGACGGCCGCCGGCGCGTGGTGCGCAATGGCCACCTTCCCGAGCGTCAGGTGCTGACCGGGATCGGGGCGGTTGACGTGAAGGTGCCGAAGTCGCGCAGCCGCGAGGGCTCGCCGGCGACGTTCCGTTCGTCGCTGGTGCCGCCGTACGTTCGGCGCTCTGCGAGCGTGGACGCGGCGGTGCCGTGGCTGTACCTGCAGGGGGTGTCGACGGGGAAGATGCGGGCGGCGGTGTCGGCGCTGGTGGGCGAAGAGTCGGCTCGCGGGCTGTCGGCGAACGTGGTGAGCCGCCTGAAGCGGGTCTGGGACGAGGAGTGCCGGAGCTGGTGCCGGCGGTCGCTTGACGACGACTGGGTGTACCTGTGGGCGGACGGCATCCACAGCGGTCTGCGGGGAGACGACGGTCGCTTGTGCGTGCTGGTGGTGATTGGCGTCAACGCCCGCGGGGAGAAGCGCTTCCTGGCGATCGAGGACGGCGTTCGGGAGTCGACCCAGAGCTGGCGCGAGGTGCTGCTGGGCATGAGGCAGCGGGGGTTCACGAGGCCGGCGAAGCTGGCGGTGGGCGATGGCGCGATGGGGTTCTGGTCGGCGCTCGAGGAGGTCTATCCCGACACCGGGCAGCAGCGCTGCTGGATGCACAAGACCGTCAACGTCCTCAACTGCCTGCCCAAGTCCGGGCAGCCCAAGGCGACGCAGGCGTTGCGCGAGATCTGGATGGCCGAGAGCCGCGCCGCGGCCGACGGCGCCTTCGACGACTTCCTCGAACGCTACGAGGACAAGTACCCGAAGGCCGCCGACTGCCTGACGCGCGACCGCGACGAGCTGCTCGCCTTCTACGACTTCCCGGCGGCGCACTGGACGCACATCCGCACCACCAACGTGATCGAGTCGGCCTTCGCCACCATCCGCCACCGGAGCTCGCGGGCGAAGGGCTGCGTCACCCGTCAGAGCATGCTCTCGATGACCTGCAAGATGGGCATGAGCGCGCAGAACTCCTGGCGCCGGCTACGCGGCTTCCGGCAGCTCGCCAAGGTCATCGAAGGGGTGACATTCAACGACGGCATCGAGGTCATCGAGGACAGCAGAGCCGCCGCATGACCAACTCGCCGTACACCAGATTTGACAATAGCTCGTTCGTCGTAGGAAGTGGGTGTAGTGACGCTAGGACAGCCCGGTGTTTGCGTGCAACGGGTACGGTTCTGCGAAGACGTCAGCAATATTGGCTTCCGGTCACCCGATATCAAAGCCGTGCGTGGTTGCGACATGCTGGTAGAGCTGTCAATGGCGACCGAAAATTTCCCATTTGTGGCGACTGAAAATTTCCCACATGGAGTCCGGCCGGCGTCGGGCGGGGGCTCGAACCGGACGTTGGGTTTGGCGAGGGTGCAGCGCGCGCTTGCTTGCACGGTGCGGCGCGCCAAAACCCGCGCCATAGGGCGCGCCGCCGCACTCAAGAGGCTGCAAGCGCGCGCGGGGTTCATCGGGAGTCCTCGTCGTGCCGGCTCGGCCGCAGCAGGTCCTGGTGCTCGCGCATGCGGTAGCTGTTGCCGCGGATGTTGACCAGGTGGCAGTGGTGCAGCAGGCGGTCGATCAGGGCTGCCGCCATCACCTCGTCGCCGAGCACGGCGCCCCATTCCTCGAAGCCCTTGTTCGAGGTCAGCACGGTGGAGGCGCGCTCGTGGCGGGCGTTGATCAGCTGGAAGAACAGCACCGCCCCCTCCTGGGTCACCGGCAGATACCCGATCTCGTCGACCACGAGCAGAGACGGATGTGTCAGCATCTTCAGCCGCCGCGCGAGGTTGCCGGCGGCCTTGGCGTCCTGCAGCGACTCGACCAGGCCCGCCAGGGTGCCGTAGTACACGCGCCGTCCGGACTCGGCCGCGGCGATCGCCAGGCTGATGGCCAGATGCGTCTTGCCGACCCCGGGCGGCCCAAGGAAGACGACGTTCTCCTGACGCTGGAGGAAGCCGAGTTCGTGCAGGCTCTCGATCTGATCGCGCCTGACGCTCGGCTGGAAGGCGAAGTCGAACTGCGCCAGCGTCTTCACCGCCGGCAGCCGCGAGGAGCGCATCGCCGCCCGCAGGCGGTGGTTGTTGCGCAGCACGATCTGGGCGCTGAGCAGCTGCTCGATCCTCGCTGGCCGTCACCGAGCCGCCGTCGGCCTGGGCGAGGATGCCGTCCACGGCCTCGAGCGCACCCGGCATCTTCAGGTCCGCCAGCATCGCCCGCAGGCGGTCCCGCCGGTCGCCGCCGGCCTTCATCGGGCCAGCTCCGCATAGGCGCGCAGCGGACGCCGCTCGACCTCGACCTTCGGCGTCGGGCGCGGCGCCGCGTCGGCGAGCCGGCCCGCCTGGGCGCGGCGATACGGCTGTCGCGCCAGCGGCCCGAGCGCCCCGCGCTCGTCGCGCTCGAACCGGTCGACGGGCCGCTCCCCGGTCGTCCCGTGCCGGCGCACGTTGGCGACCTGGGCCAGCCAGCGCTCGGCCTCGTCGTTGAGGTGGCCGTCGTCGAGGAACTCGCGGCCGCAGTGGAAGCTCTCGCGCAGATGGCGGATGGGCCGCTCCACCTTGCCCTTGGTCTGGGCCCGATACGGCCGGCACGCGCGCGGCGCGAACCCCCAGTGCGCCGCGAAGCGAAGGAACTCCGCGTTCAGCACGATGCCGCCGCCAGCCAGGCGGTCGTCCGAGACGACGACCGCCCGCATCTGGTCGAACAGCAGCTCCGCCGGCACCCCGCCGAAGGCCGCGAACGCGCGCTCGAGCCCTTCCGTCAGCACCGTCATCGTCTGGCTCGCGCAGAAGCGAACCCACAGCAGCCGCGAGTGCCCCAGCACCACCGCCAGCGCGTGCCGGCGACCCCACGGAAACCGGAACGTGCCGAAGTCCACCTGACCCTGGCGCCCCGGCGGCGTCTCGAAGCGAACCGGCTCCTCCTCCGGCGCACGCGGACGCACCGAGCGCACATGGTCCCGAACCTGGCTGTAGCCGCCGTCGTGGCCGGCCTTCCGGATCTCGTCGAACAGGCGCTGCGCCGACAGCTTCGGATGCGCCTCCAGCCGCGACCGGATGATCCCCTTGTACGGATCGAGCTTGCGCGCCACCGGCGGCCGCGGCCGGTAGCGCACCTCCCCGACCGCCAGGTAGCCTGGCGTTTTCGGCTACGGGTGCCTTGGCGTGGCCGACTCGGCGCGGGCGTCCGCCGTCTCGGCGCTTCGAGTGGAAGTAGGCGGCGCATGCGGCGGCTGGCGGAGGTGGACTCAACGGTGGGGCAGATGTCGGGGCTGGCGACACGAGTACCTCGGCGCCGTGGAGGCTGCGCGGCCTCGACGGCGCCGAGCGCTTCCTCAGGTCCGGCACCACCTTGCGAGGAGCTCGACCGGATCGCCCGGAGTGCAAGCGCCCTCGCCGCCATGCGCGAGGTGAACGACGCCCGCGCTGAGCTATTCCGCAGGATCGGCCTCGACGGCGAGGCCGAGGCGGCGTGAGGCTGTCTCCAGCGATCGCAGGAACGCCGGGCGGGTCGCCGCGTCAAGCCGCTTCGCGGCTGCTTCGCTTCGCTGCGCCCCTTCGGGTGACACGGCGACGCGCCCCGGCGAAATGTGCCGGTGGCCGAACGCAAGCTTCCGGCCACCAGCGACCCGCCATCCAAACGCGCATTTGACGCCGATGTATGCCGACTACGTTCCCCGCTTCACCAGTCAATCCCGCTCCTCAGCCTGAAGCTCAACGCCTCGCTTCAGGCTCATCTCCAAGTCGGAGTGGACTGCATTCGCTCCGTAGGGCTATTTCTCGCGTAGTCTCTGCTGATGTTCGGGCGGACTTAGGCAGGTAGAACTCGGCACGGGTGGAGCTGGTCCGATTCGCCTCCCGGGGCACAGAGGGTTAGTCCCGGCCCCGGCGGCCACCCTTGCGGCTTGACCGACCTCGACGGTAACTCGGCGAGGGTCGATCCCCTGTGGTACCAGCTTTGACGAATTTCATCGCGCCGCCTGTAACACCGGAATCACGACCGGAGTCCAGCGGATAGCGTCGGCAATGATCGCTTCGCCGTTGGTCCGGTTGGAGATTCGTACGCTGGCACTTGGACCGTCAATGTCGAATGTGCCAACAAGGTTCCAACCGGTTTCTGCAGCCGCACCATCAAACCGCACCCGGCTGCTCGCTGCGCCGGTATCTACCTTGATGTGGTAGGTTCCGAGTTCTCCGAACAGCACCCGTTCCTCGGACTCGTCGTCAACGCTCCGGAGGTCGGCACGTTCCCGCAATGCTGGTAGTCGACGCCCAGGCACGTGAATCTCGAGCCGCCACTTTCCCTTTCGCAGCTGCGTTTCAAAAGCAATGGCTTCTTCACCGATACCAGGAGATCCGACCAATGCGGTATATCGATATTTGCCCCAGCTCCCTGGAATGGGTAGACGTTCCCAATGGCGAGCGTCAATGTCCGGGTCGACCACTCGCGGCCGTCGGTCAAACGCCGATCGATCCTGCGCCAGCTCTACCCATGTTCCGGAGTCCAAGTCGTCAACGACCACGCCGCGAACGAGCGGTCGCCAGTCGCTGACCCGTGTTCCATTCCATGGTGCTTGTTCGACGGCTTTCTCTGCCATTTTCTGAGCAAACTCCACGCGAATTGGCTCCCGGTTGAGCGAACTGTACGGCGTTAGCCAGAGTTGCCGTGGCGGTGCTGACATCACGAGCCCTACAAGCAGGGATGTGTTCCCGGGAATACGGATGGGAGCGCTGAACTCCCAACCACCCGAAAGCCAATCTCTCCCTCCGTACGCCCGTTCCCCTAACCGCGCTAGTCCCGCAAAGGACTCATCGTTACGTACATTGACGAGAATTTGGTAACGTGGTTTGCCGAGGTCATCGTCCAGAATCCGTGAAACAGTCGCCTTCGACACCAGAAACCCCGCCCTGCCTGCGCCCTTAAGCCAATTGCCCACCAACGGTCGAAGTGGCACGCCGCTATCCAATGCAGCCCGGGAAAACGCCTCGCCATCGAAACCACGTCCGGAGAATCGCTCTCGTAACTCCGCTAAGAACCTTCCCGTCTTTTCGTTACCAAATGCATCTTGGATGGACCGACTAATAGCGGTACCCTGTAGTTGCAGCAAGTCTGCCGCAAGCCTCGAGTCCGGATGATGCGCGAGTCCATCGAGCGCGACCGGATCCCGATCTGTCCGGTCCAACACCCACGTAGACTCGAAACGGGGATTGAATCCACCTACGAACGGATTGGACTTCCTCCAGCCGGCAAAGCTGTTCGCGACGCTGGATCCGAAACTCGGGTTTCGATCGAAGCGGTGCGCTGTAAACCAGGCATCTGGCTCGTCCGGGTCCCCGATGATTCGCGCCACCAGGTCATTGTGCAGGAACTCCAAGGCCTCCGCCCCCTTTCCCCTCGCGCCTGTCAAATGGGTCAGACTCATCGCCACGCCATGGATCGCGTTGCTGGGACCACTATCCTGTGTGAATAGATGTTTCAAAAAAAATGCCTTGTGCTTGGCGATTTCACTTGGATCGCCGCCCTCGGGAAATTGGGTAGCATAGTGCCCGATCGGGAACCCATGTTCCTTAATCAGCAACATCCCCGGCAGTGCTAGGGTCGTTGCCATTTGCCATCCACCACCATATCCGCGCAACCTCGCGGGTACCTCTATCACTCGAAACGTCTTGTAGGGGTATGGAATTCCATACCTTTTCGCATGCTCGAAAGCATCTGCCAAACCAGCAGATATCTCCAAGTGAGCATCCGCGAATAGTTCAACATTGCGAAGATGCCCTGGATACATCAAAAGCTCGAACTCGATACCGGCCGCCTCGACAACGCGACTTTCGAATCGCGCAGCGACCAACGCCACTTCGGCCACCGGGGCCTCCGGCCGAAATCGGAAGCTCCTCTGACTGACGCGTTGCCGCCGACCAGGGGCGGCCACCAGCCACCCGTCCGGCACCGTTACCCTGAAGTCGACGTCCACGAAATCTCGTTGAAGGTGCTCAAGATTCGCCCTGGCGACAGGCAACCAGCAAACATCTGGCATCAATGCGACAAACCGGGAGTCGACAATACTGGACTCGGTGCCAAGGAGCCGCAAACGGTTTTTCGATGGCCTACGTCGCCAATCAACTGCGTTGTCAAGATACGCGAAGGCGGGATTTGGGAGGCCAATCGCATCCATCGTCAATACCGCGCTCGAACCGATCGGGACTGCGCTCGGCAAGTCAATGCGCAATAGCCCATTTTCGTGTCGAAAATCGGCTGGACGCCCGTCCACACTCAATTTGCGGACATGCATGCCTGGATTGAAGCACAGCAGGATCGAATGGAGGCCGGTATCCTTTGGTAGAACCCTAGCTTCCAGCGCCAATTCTAGCTGCTTCCCATCTACAATTCGGATATCCCCTTTCCAAGATTGTATGTCCGGAAAGGCCACCTCTTGTACGGCTTGGTGGGCCGCGAGCCATTTCTCTCGATCGCGCATCTCACGGATTTCTCCGAAAACGATAGAGCAGAATGCCGCCGCGCCAAACACAGCGAGCCAAGTCGCCGCCCGCAAACGCGGCGCTTGGGGTTTTCCATCAGCCGGCTGTCTCAGTACCGCGGCAAGCAGCAGTGCGCACAGAGAGAAGAGGAGCAACCCCCCACGCTGAATGACCACCTCGAGACTGCCAAAGCGCGGCATCAAATCGGACGCCCAATACTCATGAGTCGGTACCAACGACAGTGCTGGTGCGAGGTATGCAGGCATATGTTCTTGAACCATTGCTACCGCAGCTAGACTAGAAAATGCTATCAAGGCAATGACGAGCCGGTTTTCGACGAGCACCGTCAACAAAAGCAAGAGCGCACACCAGAAGATCAACGTCGGGAATGCGTCCAAAATCAGGAACGCAGTCAATGACACTGGTTCCAACGGTGCCCCAAAAAGGCCACCCCATCAACCACGAGACGCTGCCGAAGACCTGTACCAACCCCAAAATAGCGCATATTGGCAACCACGTCGTTATAACAAGCGCGCCCAGACGGCCACCAAGTAGCTCGACGTTGGTCACAGGTCGTGAGTGGATCGCGTCAGCAATCCTAGCCCTCTTGTCTCGCGAGCCAATGTCGAACGTAAGGAAAACGAGAGCCGCAACAAAGAGCCATAGGACGTAAACAGTGAAGCTGGACGCTAAGAAGCGCATGCTTACGTAACGCTCTAATCGGGTAATAGGTACAGCATGTGCATATGCATGATAGCCGTACGTCCCCAATACGACTAGAGAGGCTAACCCGGCAAACACCCACGTTCGTACTACACGCCAGGCTTGTCGTGTTTCTGCTAGGGCAAACGCCCATGTGTTGGCGACGCTCACTACACCATCCTCTACCTTGCGGAAGTTGCGCTCCGCATTTGACTGCGCGCACAGATCCGCGAAATCCTGCCGCGCCTTGGGTGGAACCAAGTTCCGCAACGCATTGATAACTAAAGAATTGGTCTTGAAGCGGAGTCAAGACCAACGTACCGACCGGTTGCCTCAGCGTACGGCCGCGTCGCGGAGCTGTCGCAGGACAAGACCCGTCCCGCGAAAAGGTCTCCAAACGAGCATTCCGCCGCAGTCACCACACCTCTTCGCCACGCCTCTTCGGGCAGGATTGCTAATCCTGCGCGGACTTGCGCCTCGGTCACGCTCGTCACGAGAAGATCCCTCGTGTCCTGGCCATCAAGCCACTCCACCACCTCCGGGACGGGCTGGCTGCGCATAAGCTTCGAGACGACATTGGTGTCGAGCACGATCACCGGACCAGCTCTGCGGCTCAATCGAACCTTGGGGATCCCCGATCGCTGGTCGCAGCGGCAAGTGCAGTTCCACGCCGCCAAACGGCTTGAACAATGGCTGAATCGCAGTGCCAAGCCCTTTCTGCGGCGCTGTCTCGCGCGCCACCGCCTCGGCCGAGATCAGCCCCGCTTGCCGCTCCATGGAGTTGCCGTGGCCAGCCGCCGGCCGACGTAGCCGTGTCTTTACATCGCCCTCGATATTGCGGATTGTATTGCTTGCCATGTCCGACTCCTCTGCCCTCGCCACATCTTATGCGGTGATTGCGTGGCCATCAACCTTGAGTCTTGTCCACATCCTGTGTCTCACTTTCAAGATCCGACGAACTAGGTGAAGAAGATCAAGCGAGCGGTCGGTCGGGAGTTGCGGTGACTTGCCTAATGCGAAATGGTCGTCAGGTTCGGTTGCCCGCGTGGTGCTCTGGCGACCGCTCGACCCTCAATCCTATCGGACAAGATCCTTCTACCTGCCACCGTCGGTGTTTCCGTGCTTCTCGGCGCATTCCATGCGGCCTCAGCGGCAAGAAGGGGCCGAAGGACCCGGTGCAGGCGGCGCACCAAGTGGTCAAGATGGCCACCGGTCAGATTCCCAAGGACGGCAGGCATAGGGACGAAAGCCCCGCTAGCCCGATTATTCGTGATTGAGGGTGGAAAAGCCCTTGGCTGTGGGAAAAATGGTGTTGACAGACAACCAGTTACCGATAAAGGAAGCTTCTGCATGTCGCACCATACCACCCAACATAGTGTGCTGTTCGTGGATCTCTTGAAGAAGGCCGTTGTTGTGGGTATGACCAGCAGCTGAGCAGTTCCGACGGCAGAGCGGTTCTGCTGAAGGCGTGCGACGAGAGGTGGGGCTGAGCGCGCGGCTGGTGCACGTTTCGGTCAGCCGCCTCTACAACCTGCGGCGCTCGGTCGCCTACCGCCGGCGGCGGACGACGTCGGACCTGACCAGGACCGTGCAGGCGGCCATCGGCGAACAGTGGCGGCCGGCGCCCGACGGGCGCCCCGGCTTCCTGTGCGTGGACGCGGTGCACTAGGGCGACCTCGAAGGGCGCACGGGCATCCATCAGGCCGCCACACTGCTCGAGAAGCTGTGCGCCGAGTTTAGTAAGTCGCGCTCCCTCGATCTAACAACGTCATCGTCGAGAGCGAGAACGGCAGCGTCGTGCGCCGCTGGCTGAGACACGTCCACATCCCGCGCGCCTTCGCGCCGCTGTGGACGAGTTCACGCGCTGCGTGCTCTCGCCGGCCATTAACCTCCACCGCACCTGCATGTTCGCCGTTGATCGCGTCGACGGGAACGGCCGCGTGCGCCGCACCTACCCCATGACGAGGTGCAGACGCCCTACGAGTGGGCTGCGCGACCTCGACGGCGCCGAGCTCTTCCACAGGATCGGCTTCGACGGCGAGGCGAGGTGACGCGGCCAAACCCCGGCGATGCGGCCTGTCAAAGGGACACACTTGACAAGGGCGCCTGACTGCGGCAGGGTGTGCGGGTCATGCAGATCGGGCTTCGCCACATACCGGACCGTGCGCTGACCTGGCTGGAGGGTGCGGCTGGGGAGCCGGGTGGGACTCGGGGCTCGCTGGCGCGGGGTCTGTGCGCGGAGGCTGGCTGGGTGAACGGGCGCGGCGAGCCGTGCGTGGCGCAGGCGCATCGGGCGCTGCCGCGGCTGGCGGAGTGTCTGGGCATCGAGCTGCCGGCGGCGCGGCCTCGGCCGGCGGTTCCGCCGGGCGAGGCCGGAGGGCGGGTCGAGAGGGGGTATCCGGACCTGCGCCTGCGCGCCGGGCTGGACGGTCTCGGCGAGGTGCGGCTGGAGCCGGTTGCCCGGGGCGAGCGGGGGCTGTGGCGGTCGATGATGCAGACGCACCATCCGAAGGGCTGGTCGCGGCGTCCGGGCCGGGTGCTGAACTACTGGGTCGTGTCGGGTCGCCACGGGCGTCTGGGCGGCATCGGCTTCTGCGCCGCGCAGTGGCGCCAGCGGGCCCGGGACGCCTTCGTCGGCTGGTCGGCGGACGCGAGGGCGGCGCACCTCGGCCAGCTGGTGGAGAACCACCGCTTCCTGATCCTGCCCGGCGTGCGGGTGCCGAACCTCGCCTCGCGGGTGCTGTCGCTGGCGGCCGGGCGGCTGCCGGGCGACTGGGAGGCGCGCGCCGGCGAGCGTCCGCTGGCGGTCTGCACGTACGTCTCGCCGGAGCACTCCGGCGCCTGCTACGCCGCCGCCGGCTGGCGGCGCTGCCCGCGCGCGACGGAGGGGCTTCCGGACTGGCGCCGGCGCCGCCCGACCACGCCCTGCGAGGTTTTCCTCAAGCCCCTGTCCGACGGCTGGCGGGAGGCGCTGGCGCGCGAGCCGCGCATCCGGCTCGGCGCCGCCGGCGACCTGCGCGTGCGCGACGGCATGGACTGGGCGGACGTCGAGTACGCCCGCTGCAGCCACACCGACGGCCGCGTGCGCGCCCGCATTGCCGCCATGGGGCGGGCGTGGGAGAATGCCCCCGGCGCGGGCGTGCCGGAGACCTTCCCCGGCGCGGCGGCGCAGAAGGCGGCCTACAGGCTGCTCTCGAACGGCGGGGTGACCATGGAGCACATCCTGTCGGGGCACCGGGAGGCGACCGTCGAGCGCTGCCGCGGGCAGCGGGTCGTGCTTGCCCTCCAGGACACCACCGCCCTGAACTGCAGCGCCCTGGCGAGCGCCGCCGACAGCCTCGACCGGCTCGGCGGCGGCAACGACCGGACGGTCGGCGTGGTCGCCCACGCCGGGCTCGCCGTCACCGAGGCGCGCCGCCCGCTCGGCGTGTTCCACCTCGACGCCGGCTTCCGTCGCCGCGAGGGCAGGGACAGCCTGCGCTGGCAGGAGGGACTGGAGCGCGCCGCCGAGCTCGAGGACGCCTGCCCGGACACCCGCGTGGTCACCGTCTGCGACCGCGAGGCGGACATCTGGGAGCTGCTCGCCGCCGCCCGCCGCGGCGGGCGCGGGCTGCTGGTGCGCGCCGACCGCGGCGCCCGGCGGCGGGTCGCCGGCGACGACGGCAGCCGCCGGGACCTGTGGCAGGCCACCGCCGAACTCCCCGTCCTCGCCACCCGCGCCACCCGCATCGCCGCCCGCGGCGCCAACCGCGCCAACTCGGCGCGAAGGGGGCGAACCGCCCGCCTCGAGGTGCGCGCCGCCGAGTTCGGCATCCTGCCCCCCCAGGCGCCCCAGGACCGCCGCCGCAACGACCCCCCCGTCCGCCTGCTCGCCGTCCGCGCCACCGAGCGCAACCCCCCGCCCAGCGTGAAGGAGCCGGCCGACTGGCTCCTGCTCGCCACCGAGGGCGGCGCCGACAGGGACAGCGCCCTGCGCATCCTGCGCTGGTACGAGGCCCGCTGGACCATCGAGGAGTACTTCCGCATCCTCAAGACCGGCACCCGCGTCGAGGACCGCCGCCTCGACCACGCCGACGACCTGCGCCGCTGCCTCGCCTTCGACGCCGTCACCGCATGGCGCGTCATGGAACTCGAGCGCCGCGCCCGCGACACCCCCGACATGCCCGCCGCCGAAATGTTCTCCGAACACGACGTCAAGGTCCTGTACACCCTCCTCCGACACTACGGCGTCATCCGCGCGCCGCCCGACGCCGCACCCGACATCCGCACCCTCGTCGTCGACCTCGCCAGGCTCGCCGGCTTCATCCCGTCCACGCGACAGCCCCTGCCGGGAACCCAGAAACTCTGGGAGGGATGGCGCAGGTACGTCGTCAGCCTCAACGCCATCAACGCCCACATCGAAGTCAGCGAAGGAGGGAACCCCGTCACGGCTACTCATGTGTGACCTGTTGACAGGCGATGCGGCGGGGACTGCCGGCGCGCGCCGTCCGAAAGGGTGTCGCGCCCTTCCGACAGGACAGGCGCGACGGATCGGGTGGCCGTGTGTTTTCCGCACTTAAGGACCCGACCCCTGCAGATCAAGCCTGCACCGCATGCGACCGCAGGTCGACGGCGGCAGCGAGTTCATGGCCGAGTTCGAGGGCGGATGCGCCCGATCCGACATCCCGCTCGCCATCCTGTCCCCCCCCCCCCCCCCGAAGACCTCAACAGCCACATCGAATTCTGGAACCAGTGCTCGGCAACAGGGCCGTCGCCGAAATCAATGCCGAGCTTGACCGCTACCTCGACTGTTAAAGCGACCAGCGACCACGCTGCGCAATCGGCATGGTGATTCCAAGCCACCACTTCGCTACTCTGCGGCTGCCTGATGTCCGGCTTGTTCTGAACCGTACACCCGCCGGCATCGCTTCTGGTACGCTCCGAGCCGTCAGCAACTCGCACAAGGCGGTAGATGATGTTGGGACCCGGCGACGCCGCGCCTTCCTTCAAGCTCAGAAGTCATGCGGGGGAGACCATTTCCTCCGACGACCTCAAGGGCAGTTGGGTGGTGCTGCACACGTTTCCATTCGCGTTCACCGGTGGGTGAAGCAACCAAACCTCCACTTTCAACCGTGCGTTGAAGCAGTTTCAGGAAGCTGGTGCCACGCTCCTTGGCATGAGCGTTGACACCACCTTTTCCCTCAATGTCTGGTCCATGGGGATGGGCGGCATCCGCCATCCGCTGCTGTCGGACTTCTGGCCCCACGGCGCGGTGGCGCAGGCCTTCGGCATCTTTGCGGACGGGCCGGGCATGGTGCAGCGAACGCTGTTCATCATCGACCCGGACGGCGTGATCCGGCACAGCGAGGCGCACACCTCGACCCTGCCAGATCCCGATGCCGCCCTCGCCAACCTAGCAGCCTGTCGGGCTTCGCCGTCTCGGCGAAGTTCGACAGGGTGACGGGACGGCTTGGGCTGGGGCAAGAAGCGTTGTCCGAAAGGCAACGGTTCTTGTGGCGCTAGCAGCCTGTCGGACTTAGAAATTGAACTCTCGTAACTTATTGTTTTTATCGCATATAATTTTCTGTAATTCTCTTATTTCATATGGGAATTAGTCGTTGATTCAACAAGTTACAAAGATCTCCGCGCCAAAGTCCGACAGGCTGCTAGGCGAACTCAAGGGTTGAACACGGCGGCGCGACGGGACGCCTATCCGGACCTCGGTCGGGACCTTCGCTTCTTCCCGCTCGGCGTGGAGGAACCGAAGGTCCTGACGCGGGCCGAGATCGACACCTACAACGAACGTGGGTACCTGTTTCCGTTCGATGTCTTCGACGAGGCCGAGATCGGCGCGATCCGCGGCTATTTCGACGGCCTTCTGGCCGGTGCCCTCGCCGCCGGCTGGGGCAGCTACGAAATCACCAACTGGCACAAGACCTGCCGCGGCGTGTGGGACATCGTCACCCATCCGAAGCTGGTGGCCTTCGCCGCCGACATGCTTGGCGAGACGGTGATCTGCCGCCACAGCCACTTCTTCTGCAAGCTGCCGGGGGACGGCAAGCGGGTGAGCTGGCATCAGGACGCTTCCTACTGGCCGCTGTCGCCGAGCCGAGTCGTCAGCATATGGCTCGCCATCGACGACGCCACCGAAGCGAACGGCGCGATGCAGGTGATCCCCCGTTCGCACGTCGATGCGCAGGTGCCGTTCTTCGATTCGGACGCAAGCGAGAACAACGTGCTCGGGCAGACGGTGCGGGATCCGGCGAGCCACGGCGACGCCCCGGTGTCGCTGGCGATGAAGGCGGGTCAGATTTCGCTGCACAGCGACTGGCTCTTGCATTCCTCGGAACCGAACCGCTCCGCCGAGCGACGCTGCGGACTGGCATTGCGCTACCTCAGCGCCGACGTGCGCGCCTTCAACGGCTGGAACGCCCACTCGGTCATCTGCCAAGGCAGCGATCCAAGCGGGCATTGGGCCAACCATCCAAGGCCCGATGGGGAGACCATTCCGCCCCGGCCCTGATCGACGTTGCTTGAAGGCGGGCGTGGCGCGGTTTACGCCGCCGGCGGGCGTCAGTTCATCGCCATCGCCGCCGGGGGCGGCCGCTTGGACCCGCCGTCGGGTTCCGAGTACATCGCCTTCGCCCTGCCGGACAGGGCGACGCATGCGTCGCCCCTACAGAAAGGTGTCGGTCAAGCCGGGGGCCGTAGGGACGACGCATGCGTCGCCCTTCTCGGTTGGCCATCCTCATGCGCTAGCAGCCTGTCGGACTTAGAAATTGAACTCTCGTAACTTATTGTTTTTATCGCATATAATTTTCTGTAATTCTCTTATTTCATATGGGAATTAGTCGTTGATTCAACAAGTTACAAAGATCTCCGCGCCAAAGTCCGACAGGCTGCTAGCGCGCCCTGAAGGGCGCGTCGGCAGTTCGCTGGCGCGAACTGCTGGCCTTCGTGCTCGCGTTCGCTCGCAGCTACGGCTACCAGCCTGGCGCATTTTGCCGCTAGCGCGGCAAAATCCGACAGGCTGCTAGGGAAAGCAGAATGCCTTCCCTCCAAAGGAGGCGATGTAGCTTAGTCCAACAGATTGCCGCTCCTTGGAGCGAACGCTTTTTCGACGGCCGTCCGAAGTCCGATAGGCTGCTACGATTCCGGCTCGACCAACGAGAGATACGCAGCCTTGACACCTATCACCCTCTACGGCACGCCGATGTCGCTCTACACGGGCAGGGCGCGGAGCTATCTCATCAAGGCCGGAGTGTCATACCGCGAAGTGCCCACGACTTCCGCGCATTTTCGCGAGACGGTGTTGCCGAAGGCCGGCGGGCGGCGGAGCTTGCCGACGGTGGAACTGCCGGACGGCACGGTCATCCGCGACGGCGTGGCGATTGTCGATCACTTCGAGGCCGAGAGTGGGCATGCCTTTTCGCCGGCGTCGCCGAAGCAGCGGATCGTCAGCCGCCTGTTCGACGCCATCGGCGCCGAGGGGCTGCTGCGTCCGGCCATGTACTACCGCTGGAACTTCCCCGAGCAGCGGGATTTCCTGCGCTTCCACTTCGAGACCATCTTTCCGCCGGGCGGGACGCCCTCGGCTGAGAAGCGGATGCGCATGATCCGAGAGATCGTGAACCCTAGCTGGGGTGTGGTGCCGGAGGTGATTGGCACCATCGAAGAGCTTTACGAGGGGCTGCTCGACCGGCTCCACGCGCACTTCGGGCAGTTCCCGTATCTCTTGGGGGGACGGCCCTGCATTGGCGACTTCGGGATGATGGCGCCGCTATACGGTCACTTGGGCCGCGACCCCCACCCCCGCATGCTGATGCAAACGCGCGCTTGGCACACGTTTCGGTGGGTGGAACGGATGAATCGCCCGGAACCGGACATCGGCGAGTTCGAGGACCAGAGCACGGACTATCTGCCGGACGACCGCATCCCGGACACGCTGATCGAGGTGCTGCGCCATCTGGCCATCGACTACGTTCCGGAAACCCGAGGCGCATGCGGGTTCATCAACGAATGGCTTCAGGAGAATCGGGACATGCCGCCGGGCACCACTGCCGAGCGCGGCGTCGGCACCGCCAGCTTCGACCTGGTCGGCACCCGCATCGACGTGCTCGCACAACCCTTCCGGTTCCACGTCCTCAGCCGTGTGCAGGAGGAGTTCGAGGCACTCGCGGAACCCGACCGCAGCGACGTGCATGCCCTGCTGACCGCCTGCAACATGGCGGAGCTACTCGAACTGAAGCTGACCCGCGCCATCGGCCGCAAGAACAACCTGGAGGTTTGGTTGTAGAGAGTGGCCTTTGCGCAAATGCCCCCGTAGGGGCGGGGCTTGCCCCAAGGCTTGTCCCCGCCCGTCTTGAATGCACAGACAGAACCCGCGTTAGGGTGCAAGCTCCTAGCGCGAAAGAACCGCGATGCGCTCCTCATTGCGGCTCGTGGACACCAGCCGCAAGCCCATCGCCACCGCGACGGCAGCTAGGCCCACAGAAAGGCCGATCCAGAAGCCATAGACGCCGAGCTCCGGGACTTCTCCCCAGCCATAGCCGAGTGCGAGGCCCACCGGGAACGCCAGCAGCCAGTAGCCGGCTACCGAGTAGAGCATCGGAACGCGGGTGTCCTTGTAGCCCCGGAGCGACCCCGCCATGGTGGCTTGGGCGTCGTCGAAGATCTGATAGACGGCGATGAAGAGGATGAGCGTAGCCGCGACGCCGATGACGGCGGCGTCGTTGCTGTACACCAGCACCACCACGTTGCGTGCCAGCACCAACGCCACGCTAATGGTGATTGCATAGCCGATCGACAGCAGGAATGCCGTCCGCGCCACCCGGGCCGCGCCGGCCAAGTCTCCGCCGCCGACATGGAAGCCGATGCGGATGCCGGCGGCAGAGCCAAGCGCCATCGGCGCCACGAAGGTGGCCCAGTTGATGTGGCCGGCGATGTTGTGCGCGGCCACCGGCACCACGCCCAAGCCGCCGATGAGGATGCCCACGGCGGCGTAAAGCCCCATGCCGACGAAGGACGACAAGCCAATGGGAACGCCGATCTTGAGGATGCGGCCGATATAGACCTCCGCCGGTCGCCCGTGCTCTGCGCGTTGCCAAAGGCCGGTAGCGCGGAATGGCCTCTTCCGCCACAGCAAAACGATGGCACCGAGTTCGAACCACATGACGATGGCGGTGGCCCAGCCACAACCTTCGCCGCCGAGTTCGGGCGCACCGAAACGGCCATAGATGAACGCATAGTTGAGAACC
Organism: Pseudomonadales bacterium; assembly: GCA_965116935.1. Taxonomy (GTDB): domain Bacteria; phylum Pseudomonadota; class Gammaproteobacteria; order Pseudomonadales; family Azotimanducaceae; genus VXYL01. The sequence continues at coordinate 1,335,393 of OZ220737.1, forward strand.
CCGTTCAGCGTCAGCGCCAGCGCGGCGATGACCATCGGCCCCACCGTGCGGCCAAGCCCTTCCGCGCCGTGCCGAAGCACCATGTAGATCATCACCGGCGGCAGGCCGAACGCGGCGGCCTTGAGATAGCGCTCACCGACATCGGCGGTCGCCGCGTCCACCCCTGCCGCGGCGAAAAGAACTCCGCCGTTGACCACAGCCACCACGGCGAGGACGCTGCCCACCGCTCCCACGATCAGCCCTTGCCGCACCACGCGGCCGGTCTCGGACCCGCGTCCGGCACCCATCATCTGGGCGACCATCGGCGTCACCGACATAGTGCACCCCGCGAGCAGCATGAAGGTGGGCCAGAGCACATAGCCGCCGAGACCGACGCCGGCCTGATGCACCGCCGCATAGTGCCCGGCCATGGCGGTGTCGAGGAAACCCATCGCCATGATGAAGAACTGCGTCAGGGCGATCGGCGCCCCCAAGCGGAGCAGGGCTCGCGCTTCCGCGATGTGGGCAGTACGGGATGAAGTCACTGGTCGTAGGCGTTTCAAGAAGCAAGTTTCGAACGGACGACATTCTGCCTATGCGGGGCCGATCGGGCACGCGCGCCTCCCATGGAACAAACGCGTAACACGTCGATGCCTGGACGATTTGACTCGAAGTGAGGCCCTCGGAGGGAAGGCATTCTGCCTTCCCTGCACGCCAGCGTACCTGCTTCTTTGGGCAGCGCCTGTCGGCGCTAGGGAAGGCAGGATGCCTTCCCTCCGAGGGCCTTCAAGCCTGTTGCTCGCACGTCAGCGAACCAGCGTCCTCGGCGGGATGGAGACTACGAACTGCGGGCTACGCCGCAAGCTCCGAGTATCGGCGATAATGCGCCGCCGCCAGCCTTGGGCGGCGCGTTGCGCGCGAGGCCAAGGCGACAAGCAAGCATCACCAGCCCCTCGGGAGGACCCTCGTGGCGACAAGCGATTCCATTGCCATTCTCGGCGGCACCGGCGATCTTGGCACGGGCCTTGCCATCCGCTGGTCCCGCGCCGGTCACCGCATCATCATCGGCTCCCGGACGCTGCCCAAGGCGCAGGCGGCGGTAGCCAACCTGCACGAGATCAGCCCCGAGACCCCCGCCGATGCCTTGGAGAACGCCGATGCCGCTGCCGCTGGCGACATCGTGGTGCTGACGGTGCCGGCGGAGCATCAGATCTCCACGCTCGAAACGGTGCGCGAGGGCCTCGCCGGCAAGATCCTCATCGACGTGACCGTGCCGCTGGTACCGCCGCGCGTGGGGACGGTGCAGTTGCCACCGGAGGGCAGCGCCGGCAAGCGGGCGCAGGAATATCTGGGCGACGAGGTGATCGTGGTCTCCGCCTTCCAGAACGTCGCCGCGCACCTGCTCAAGGAAGACGTGAAGATCGAATGCGACGTGCTGGTGGCAGGCAACAAGCGCGCCGCCCGCGAGAAGGTAATCACGCTTGCCACCGAGGCGGGAATGCGGGGTTGGCACGCCGGCCCCATCGACAACGCCGCCGCCGCCGAGGCGCTGACGAGCATCCTCATCCAGATCAACCGCCGGCACGAGATTTCCCATTCCGGAATCCAAATCGTCGGTCAGGCCGACCACTAGGGACCGCTTGCATCCCCAAGGGACAGCCGCCGTGACGTCCATCTCCATCGTGCCGGTGCGGGGCGTGCCGATGGTGCGGGCGGGGGATGACCTCGCCGCGCTGCTGCAGGGCGCCATCGCCGCCAGCGACCTCGCGCTTGAGGACGGCGACATCCTCGCGGTGGCGCAGAAGATCGTTTCCAAGGCGGAAGGCCGCCTCATTCGCTTGGCGGATGTCACCCCTACGGAGGCGGCAACGGAACTGGCCGAGAAGGTCGAGAAAGACCCGCGCCTCGTGCAGCTCATCCTCGACGAATCCACGGAAGTCGTCCGGCACAAGCCCGGCGTGCTCATCGTCCGGCACCGGCTCGGGCTCGTCGGCGCCCACGCTGGCATCGATCAATCCAACATCGACCACGGCGAAGGTGAGGATGAAGGCGCAGCGCTGTTGCTGCCGGAAGACCCCGATGCCTCCGCCGCTCGCCTGCGCGACGCCATGCGCGCCGCTAGCGGCGTCGACGTTGGCGTGCTAATCACCGACAGCGCGAACCGACCCTGGCGGCTCGGCACCATCGGCGTCGCCATCGGCGCGGCGGGATTCAACGTGCTCGACGACCGCCGCGGCGGCAGCGACATCTTCGGTCGAGAACTGAAGGTCACGCTGATCAACCGCGCCGACAGCATCGCCACCGCGGCGACCCTGGCGATGGGTGAAACGGACGAGCGCACCCCCGCCGCCATCGTCCGAGGCTTCCCCATCGAGCGCTATGCAGGACAAGTGGCTGCCGACATCAACCGCCCCTTGGAAGAGGACCTGTTTCGGTGAGCCGAGTCAGGCCCGGCAAGGCGCTAGGAGGCTGCGCCGCAAATGCGGCGCTGGCTTCGAGCCGTAGCTGCGAGCGAGTGCGAGCACGAAGGCCAGCAGTTCGCGCAGCGAACTGCCAACGCGCCCGTAAGGGCGCGCCAACCCCGCCATGACCATCCTCGCCCTCACCGGCGGCGTCGGCGGCGCCAAGCTCTGTCTTGGCCTCGCCCGGGTGCTCGCGCCGGAAGAAGTGATCTTCGTGGTCAACACCGGCGATGACTTCGAGCACCTTGGCTTCCACATCTCGCCCGACGTGGACACCCTCACCTACACGCTGGCCGATGCCGTCAACCCCGTTGCCGGCTGGGGCCGGCAGGACGAGACTTGGCACTTCATGGAAGCGCTCGAAGAGCTCGGCGGCGAGACCTGGTTCCGGCTCGGGGACAAGGACCTCGCCTTGCATGTGCGCCGCCGGCAACTCCTCGCTGCCGGGCGATCCCTCACGAGCGCCACCGCGCAAATCGCCCAAGACCTCGGCGTTGCGCATCGAATCCTGCCGATGTCCGACGATCCGGTGCGTACGCTCGTACACACGGCGGACGGGCCTCTCGCCTTCCAGCACTACTTCGTCCGCGACCGCTGCGCCCCGGAGGTCACGGGCTTCGACTTCCACGGCGCCGCTGGTGCCAGCGTGAACCCAGCGATCCCGTTCGAGGAGGTGACCGGTGTCGTCATCTGCCCGTCGAACCCCTTCGTGTCGGTGGACCCGGTGCTGGCCGTGCCCGGCATGTGCGAGGAAATCAGGCGTTCACGGGCGCCGGTGGTGGCTGTTTCGCCCATCGTCGGCGGCGCTGCCATCAAGGGTCCCACGGCGAAGATGATGGGGGAGCTTGGCGTGCCGGCCACGACGGTGGAAGTGGCGAAGCACTACGCCCAGCGCACTGTAGGCGGTGCGCCGATCGTCACCGGCTTCGTCATCGATGCGGTGGATGCGGGCGCAGAGGGCGAAGTGCAGGCGCTCGGCCTCGCGACAACGGTGGCACAAACGGTGATGCGCTCTCTGGACGACCGCATCGACCTCGCCCGCACCGTGCTCGAGTTCCTGGGTGGTGGCGCACAAGCGGGCCTTAAGTCCTAGCCGACGTGACGAGCGAAACCGACATCCCGCCGCACAGCAGTTCGCAAAGCGAACGACGGGCGGGCATGTGGGCGCTGCTGCCGTTCAAGGGCGTCGCCGGGGCCAAGAAGCGCCTCGCGCCGGCGCTCGACCCGACCGAACGCGAAGGACTCGTGCTGGCGATGGTTCGGGACGTGCTCGACGCTCTCATCGGCAGTCGTTTGCTGGCCGGCATCGTCATCGTCTCGCGGGCACCGGTGGCGGCGCAGCTCGCTACCGAATTCGGCGTTGAAGTGTTCGCCGACAGCGCATCAGACCTTTCCGGCGCGGTCGTCGAGGCCGGCGAATACGTGACGCGAAGCCGAGGCGCCACGGGAACGCTGTTCGTTCCCGGCGACGTGCCGCTCGTGACGCCGGTTGAGATCGATACCGTGCTGCATGGCCACACCACCGTAACGCTGGTCCCGGACGCAAACGACATCGGCACCAACGCCGCCGCCTCGTCGCCTGCCAACGCCTTCGAGTACCTCTTCGACGGCAAGAGCTTCAAGCCCCACATCGCCTCCGCCCGCCGCGCGAGCTTGGAACCTCGCATCGTCCGGCTGCCCGGCTTCGGCCTCGACGTGGACACCATCGACGAACTGCGCACCCTGGCCGCCAAGGCGCAGGGCACCCGCACCGACGATTTCTTAAGGCGCAGCGGAATCGCCGAACGGATCACGCAAGCCCGATTGCACTCGGCGTAGCCCCGAAGCAACGGCATCGGGGAGAATGCACCCTTCGTATTGCAGGGCCGGCGTGGCGACGAGTGCGCCGTGCCGCGAAAGGCAGGATTTCATGGCAGCCAAACCGAAACGCCACCATGTGCTGCTGCGGCTGCCGGTGGATCTGCATGCGCAAGTGGTGGAGGCGGCTCGCCGCTATGGGCGCAGCGCCAACTCGGAGATGGTTGCCCGGCTCGAGCACTCGCTGCGCGGCGTGGCGCAGCAAGAGTCCGCCATCGAGCCGCCGCTGTTGCCATACGTCGAGACGACCTTCCGTCGTGACCTCAGCCGGCAGGAAACCCAACTCCTGCTCTGCTTCCGACGGCTCTCCAGTAGTCAGCGACAGGGGCTGATGGACCTGCTGATGCAGTGAACGTTGGCCCGAGCCCTCTTTGGGGAGGGTGTCTCGCCCCTACGGCGCCTTTGTCCTCTCGCCCGTCTCCGCGATTTCCGCTGCCCGCCGCTTCATCCATGCCTCACGCAGGTACACATAGGGGTCGCCGGTGATTTCGGCGTCGAGGTGCAGGTTCTCCGAACGTTGCCGGATCACCCACATCGCCGTCAGCGCCGCCCGCGGCGGCAGGTCGATGTAGGTCTGCGGCATGGCGCCGAATCCCACCACCGTGCCGATGGCGTCACGGACGTTGCTCGAGCCCACGAAAGGGATCATCAGGTACGGGCCGGGTTCGATGCCCCACACGGCAAAGGTTTGGCCAAAGTCCTCCCGATGGTGCGCCAGACCCATCTGCGCCGCCGGATCGAACAGACCGCCAATGCCAAGCGTGCTGTTGACGAGGAAGCGGGCGGTATCGGCCACCGCGAGATCGGGCCGGCCTTGCAGCAACTGATTGATGGCCGTGCGCGGCTCGCGCAGGTTGTCGAGGAAGTTGCCGATGCCGGCGCGGACCGGTGCCGGCACGACGCGCGCATAGCCGCTCGCCACCGGCCGCACCACTGCCCGGTCGAAGGCGCCGTTGACGAACAGGATGTTGCGGTTAAGCGGCTCCAGCGGATCGTCTGGGTTCGCCGCCGGTGCCGCGGGTGCCGCGAACGCCGCAAGCGCTACGAGAACGGGCGCCAACGCCTTGCCCAACGAAGGCATGCTCAACTCCAAGCGTTCCAATGGGTGATGCCAGCCACCGGCGGGCGGTTGGCGCGGCGGAAATCGGTGCCGAGAGTCCATGCCACCGGCAACAGCGCGGTCTGCACCACGTCGTCCGGGATGCCAAGCAGTTCCGCCGCTTCCTTCTCGTAGCCGAGGTGCAATGTAGTCAGGCAGGAACCGAGACCTCGAGCACGCAGCGCAAGCTGGAAACTCCACACCGCCGGGTAGATGGACGCGAAATAACCGCCGAGCTGGGTGACGCTGGCGCCGTCGCCTGGGCGCCCTTGCAGGCAGGGAATCACATGCACCGGCACTTCATGCAGGTGCTCCATAAGGTAGAGCGCCGAGTCGAATACGCGCCCGGTCTGGCCAGCGGCAGTCTTGCTTGCCGTGGTGAGGTACGGCTCCGCCTGGCGGCGGTAGAGGTCGGCAAGGCCCTTGCGCTTGTCGGCATCGTCCACCACCACCCAGCGCCAAGTCTGGCTGTTGGAGCCGGTGGGCGCCTGCACGGCGAGTTCGAGGCATTCATTGACGACCTCTCGCGGCACGGGCCGGCTGAGATCGAGGCGCTTGCGGACGGCGCGGGTAGTGGCGAGCAGTTCGTCGCAGACGGCGAGGTCGAGCGTCATCTTGGAGTCTCCTTTGCTATGGTTGGGTTCGCCCACAGGGGGAAGCTCGACAGGCGCGAGCAGGTGCGAATGTTCCAGGCGCGTAACAGTATGCATGGATGGCGCAGCGTCGTGGCGGTGGCGATGGCGATCTGGTGTTCGATGACGCTGGCCGCGCAAGACGAAGACGTCGCCAGCGGGCTCTCTGCACAGCCGCCAGTCGTCGGCGAGACGGCGACCGTGCGCGCCAATCCCGACGACGTGGAACGCGTCGAGGTCACGGCGCCGCATGCCGAGTCGCTCACCATCCTCGAGATGGAGGCCATCCACGACTCCCAGGAGCTCGCCAACAAGCATTTCCGTCGGCGCAACTACGAGGAGGCGTTCCCGCACCTGCTCGCTACCGCCAAGCGGGGCTTCAAGACCTCGCAGGCGCGGCTCGGCTACATGTATCTGCACGCCTTGGGTGGCGTCGACTACGACCCCATCCAAGGCATCGGTTGGCTCGCGGTGGCGGCCGATCCAGAAACCGTGCCGTGGATCCGCCGCTACTTCAACAAGATCTGGAAAATCGTGCCGGAACGCTTCGTCCAAGACCTCGCCACAGTCACCGAGGCCTACAAGAAACGCTACGGCCGCGGCGCCACCGGCGTCAGCTGCAACCGCAACCGCCGCGCCGGCACCCACCAAGTGCAACTCACCTGCCTCTTCGACAACGAAGTGTTCCAAGAAAACGGCCTAGACCGAGAAGCCATGCGCGACCTCTGGCACGTCACCCCGGGGCCGAACTCGCACCCAGGCGTCGTCGGCCTGCAATAGGGAGAGACAGTGGTGAATCACTGGATCGGCCGGCTAGCGCTCGCATCGTTGGTTTGTAGCACGCCTTTGTGCGCGGGTGCCTCGGAGGAATTCGAAGCCATGGCGGCCCGCATCGAGGCGCAGATGCAGGTGGCCGATCGGCATCGGTTCGACGCAGCGCGTGACAGCGCGCGCAAACCTGTCCAGACCTTTCGCTTTCTCGGCGTCCGCGAAGGCATGACGGCGCTGGATGTCGGTGCGTATGCCGGCTACACGACGGAGATGCTCGCCGCGGCGGTGGGGCCGACGGGCAAGGTCTATTCCCACAACCGCGAACGCGTCCTGACCCACTTCGCAGACGGCTACTACCAGCGCACGATGGACGAGCGTCTGGCGAACGGTCGCCTGCCAAACGTCGTGCTGCACGTGCGCGAATACGAGGCCTTGGGTCTCGAAGGCACGGCGGACGTCGCCTTTCTCGGCAACCTGTTGCACGATTTCTACCACCGCGACGGGCGCGAGCTTGCCTTGGCCTTCTTGGCGAGCATCCACGCAGCGCTGAGGCCAGGCGGCGTGTTAGGGGTAGCCGACCATGTGGGCGCACCCGGAGCCAACAACAAGCGACTCCATCGCATCGACCCCCACATCGCGCGTGCGCTCATTGAGGAAGCAGGCTTCGTCATCGAAGCCGAGAGCGACCTGTTTGCGAACCCCAAGGACGACCACACCCTGCTGGTTTACAACGACGCCATTTACCTCCGTACGGACCGGTTCCTGTTCCGCGCCAGAAAGCCTTCTGATTGAGCCCGCATTGCGCGGCGCCAGCGCGTGACAAGGCGGGCCTTTGGAGGGAAGGCATCCTGCCTTCCCTGCGCGCCCTCTGGCGCGCTGACGGCGACCTGCAACATGAAAGCGCCTATCGGCGCTTTGGGAAGGCAGGATGCCTTCCCTCCGAAGGCCCGCCCATGCCGCAAGTCCGACAGGTTGCTAGCACGAAGGTCCTCAAAACAAGACCATCTGGCGGTCATCACCCACGGTGCGTTCGAAATCGAGGCCCAACGCGGCCAGCACCGGTTCGGCCACGGGGCGGAGTTGCTTCTGCAGGTAGTGTTCCCGGTCCGGCTCGTGCTCGAGCGCGTCCAAGGGCTCGGGGCCGGCGGTGGTGATGACGTAGGCGATGACGCGACCCGACTCCTTCGACTTGCGGGCAGCCACCACGTGGGGCGGCGTGTTGGCGGTGTAGTCCGTGACGCGCTTGCGCAGGCCCTTGCGATAGGTGAGGGCGTGGTCGAGTTCGCCGCGGCGTAGGCGCGCAGCGGTTTCCGCCAGATATGCATCCACCGGCTGCTCGGCGAAGAGGCGGGCGAAGAGGCCCCGCTGCACGTCCTTGGCAAGCTCGGTCCAATCCCGGCGCACCACCTCCATGCCGACGAACTCCACTTCCGCCTTCTCGTCCACGAGCCCGGCATAGCGCTTGCGGGCACCGCTCGAGCCGCCGCGCATGGTGGGGAGGAAGAGCTGCACGTAGAGCTTCTCGAACTCCATCGTCAGGCGGCTTCGCACACCCCACTCGGCGCGCACATGCTCGGCCAGAGATTCGTTCATTTCCGCCGCCAGCTTCGGCCCCAGCTCTCGCGCCGCGTCGGTGTCGAGCCCGGAGCGCACGAATACGCTGTCGGTGTCGCCATAGAGCACCTCGAAGCCGCGCTCTTCAAACCACGCCTGCGACCACAGCAGGAAGCGTCGCCCGGTACCGGTGATGGCGTTGGCGATGGCGACGTTGTGGAAGCGGCAGCCGGAGGTGCCGAGCACGCCGTAGAAGGAGTTCATCAGGATCTTGATGGCTTGCGAGGCCACCGCGTCGCCGGCGGCCTTGGCCGCTTCACGCTGCGGAAACAGCCCATCGAGCATCGTCGGCAGTATGGCCTTCTCGCGCCGGAACGAGGCATCGCCGGCGAGGCGGATGACATCCTCGTCCTCGGTGGCGTCGGCAACATAGCCGAGCGGGTCGATGTTGAAGGTGCGGATCACGCTCGGGTAGAGGCTCTTGAAGTCGAACACCCACACGTTTTCGTGCAGGCCCGTGATTGGCTCAAGCACGTGACCACCTGCCTGTGCGCGCGCCGATGCGGCAGCGTCCACGGAATGCACGCTCGGTGCCACGATACCCTTCTTGTGGAGCGCCGAGAGATAGAGGAAGTCGAACGAGGCGATGCTGGCGGACACACGATCCGGCGTCATTCCGGTGAGGCGGCTGCGGGCGATGGCGAGATTGACGAGATCGAGCTTGGCGACGATGTCGAACGCGAGCCGAGCATCGGTGCGGGCATAGCGGGCGAAGGTGGGCAGGTCTTCCCGGTAGCGCGCTTCGATATCGCCGGCGCGGCTCGTCATCGCCTGCTTGCGGGACGCTTCGTCGTCGTCCGGCAAGCCTCCAGCCAACGTCACCTTGCCTTCGCCGAGCACTTCGCTCGCCACCGAGTCGAGCGAGTAGTCGTCGTAGCGCAGGAACGCGCCTCGCACGAGGTCCATGCCGTCGAGCACCAAGCGTCCCGGCACGCTGGCCTGACCGCTGCCGAAGTAGCCCTCGGCGGCGCGCAGGCGCAGGCGGCCGGCATCGCGGCCAAACTCGAACGGGTGGCGGACGCGGGCGGCGATGCGGGCCAAGACGCCGAGGTCGAAGTCGATGACATTCCAGCCGGTGAGGATGTCGGGGTCCACCTCAAGCACCCGGGCGCAGAAGGCGTCGATGGCGGCACGTTCGTCGGCAACGCCGATGGCGTTCTCGGGCATCGAGCGACCGGCGGCATCGACGATCCACACTTCGTCGAGGCCCGCTCCGTACATGGCGATGGCGTAGAGGTGTCCTGCCGTGGGGTCGGTCTCGATGTCGAAGGAAAGCACGGAGGGCTTGGGGGTCACGTCCGCTGGCGTCAGTTCCGGATCGTCGAAGATGCGGGTGAGACAGCCACCGGCAATCGCCGGCCCCCGGATCTCGCAGCCGCCGCGGATGTCGCGATCAATCAGGTAGCGCACGGCGAAGCGCACATCCGCCTCGAAAGTGCCGATGCCGGCGCCGTGCAGGCGATCGCGCAGCGGCGGCGCATCCTGCGGGATGCGGACATCTACCCGCACCACTTCCTCGCCACGGAACGTGCGTCGTCCCTCAGCCGGAGCGGTTCTCGCACCAAGCGCCTCGGCATTTGCCGCGTCGGCGGCGCGGATGTGGAAGTGTGGCGTCTGGCGACTGTCCCGAACGAGGAACGTGCCGCCGGACTCGAGCACGCCATAGAGATGCACAACGGGCACGCCGCCGCGAATGCGGTAGCTCGCCTGCAGGATGAAGCCACGCTCCACCGTCTCGCCGCGCATGGTTGCTTGCCTTACGCTGCCTTGCCTCGGATTGACCGTAGATTACTCATGGCGACAGGTGGCGACAGGCTTCCCCGACTGAAAGCGCCCTCGCCTTCGTAAGCGGGGGCAGACCGTCTCACCCCCACATGTGCGTTCCCCCACAAACCGTCAACGCCTGCCCGGTCATGAACGCGCTCGCATCCGAGGCCAGATACACGGCGATGCCCTTGAAATCGTCCGACTCCCCGAGCCGCCTGAGCGGCGTGTTCGTCTCCGCGTTCGCCTTGGCCTCCGGATTGTCCCAGAGGGCGCGGGCAAAGTCGGTCTTGATGAGGCCCGGACAGATGGCGTTGACGCGCACGCCTTGCGGACCGTACTCCAGCGCCAGGTTGCGCACGAGAGCGATGTCGGCGAGCTTGGAGATGCTGTACGTGCCGAGGGTGAGCGAGCCGGAGAAGGCGCCGGTGCTCGAAGTGATCATCATCGAGCCTCGCCCCTTGGCCACCATGTCCGGCGCCACCATTTGGCAGAGCCAGTGATTCGACTTGACGTTGGAGCTCATGATCTTGTCGAAGGCGGAGTCCGGGATGTCGGACATCGGGCCATAGAACGGATTGACGCCGGCATTGGCGATCAAGATGTCGATGGGGCCGGCCCTTTCTCGGGTTTCGGCAACGAGGGCTTCGAGCTGCTCCTTGTAGCCGATGTTGCAGGCGATGGGGATGGCCGTGCCGCCGCCCTTGGCGTTGATCTGCTCGCAGGCCGCCTCGCACTGATCGAGCTTGCGGCTCGAGACGATGACGGTGGCGCCATGTTCGGCAAGCCCTTCGGCCATGGAAAGTCCCATGCCCTTGGAGGCACCGGTGAGGAGGGCAACACGCCCCGTGAGGTCGAAAAGGTCGGTGGCTACGGTCACGCTGGCTCCGCTTGCTGATGGATTGCGCTGCAAGCCTAGGAGCTTGCGCCGCAGAAAGCCACTTAAGTGGCTTTCTGCGGCGCGAGGTCGTAGGGAGGTGGGGGCTGGGGCCAGACGCCGAGCGTAGCGAGGGGTTTGGCGGCGCTAGCAGCCTCGGCCGCAGACTCCGAGGCACATCCTTGTTTTGTCAATTGCGAGTTCCTTCCCTCGAACAGCCTCATTGCTGCTTCAGGAATACTTCCACCAGCTTGAGGGCGGCGATGGCGCGGGACTCGGTGAACTCTGGCGACATCACCAAGGCGTCGATTTGCGCCACCGGCCAAGTGACTACCTCGAACGGTTCGGGTTCATCCGCCGGCAGGCGCTCCGGGTAGAGGTCCCGCGCCAGCACGACATGGATAGTGAAGCCCATGTGCGCTGGGGCAAGGCTGATGCGCCGCAGCGTGCAGAGGTCACGGGCACCGAATCCCGCTTCTTCCTTGAGCTCGCGATTCGCCGCCTGTTCCAACGATTCCCCCGGATCCACGCGGCCCTTCGGCAGCGAAAGCTCGAAGTCGTGAAAGCCAGCCATGTACTCGCGGATCAACACCAGCCTGTCGTGCTCGTCGATGGCGGCGACGATCACCGCCTCCCGCCCGCCGCCGCGCAGACGTTCGTACACACGCTCCACGCCGTTGGAGAAGCGCAGGTGCATGGCCTCTATGCCGAACAGGGCGCTCCGCGCCACGGTCTCGAGCTTGGTGATCACAGGCAGGGGCAAGGCGGTTTCTCCGGCAGATAGGTTGGCCCTGTCGGCTGCACGCGGCTTTGCCGGCGGGCAAGGCGTTCCTTACTATTATTGCCCATGCGCTCGAAACCGACGATTGCCGAGGCCAGTGGGGGCACCGAACAGCCCGCCGAGAAGGCGCGGGTAGATCGCTGGCTGTGGGCGGCGCGCTTCTTCAAGACTCGCTCCCTCGCCAAGGCGGCCGTGGAGGGCGGCAAGGCGCACGTGAACGGCGCTCGCGTGAAGGCCGCCCGCAGCATCCAAGCCGGCGACACACTCACCATCAGCCGCGGCCATGAGGAACGGGAGGTGATCGTCACCGCAGTGTCCACCCGTCGCGGCAGCGCCACCGAGGCAGCGAAGCTGTATCGCGAGACCGCTGAGTCGGTGCAGCGCCGCACCGAAGACGACGCCCGTCGCCGCATGGAACGCGCCGGCCTCAAGGTCCCCCGCACCCGCCCCACGACGCGACAACGCCGACAGCTCGCGGAGCTGAAGCAGCGCTAGGCTAGGGCACCGCAAGGCGCGCCAGTCCTGTTGGATTCCGGCGTTGCAATCTGCTGCATCGACCGGAGCGCTGTCCGTTCCACCAAATTCACTCCATGGAACGCGCCTGGCGGCGCGTAGGGAGGGCAGTCTGTCAGACTTGCCGCGCCAGCGGCCAAGTGCGAAGGCTGGTAGCCGCAGCTACGCTGTAGAGTGGTCTGCAACCGACTGGGCGCACGTCCGTGCGAGTGCAGGAGGAGCCGGTTCGTTCGTTAACCTAATGATAAACAAATAAAATATCGAGTATAGAGTTTCGTTGCCACGAACTCGATCCACGGCGGCAACAACCGGCCTATCCTCGACCGCGTCCTTGCCGACAGCGTGATATTCGATGCTTGGTCCGGGACGGTAACGACAACGGCATCCGAACAGTTGTTCGCGGTGTCTGACTCGTCCGCGACCACATCGCCTGGTCTTCGAGAACCACCGGCAACAGGACGAGCTTGCAGCTCCGCTGCAGGATCTGATTCCCGTCGGTTGCGCTGCCGCCGTCGAGCTCGGCGCCAAGCCGCATGTCGAGTCCCGGGCTTGCATTGACGGTGCTCCCGCGGCTGCTACCTCAGTTGCACGCCGAGGCAAGCACCTCACAGGCGCCACCCGTTATGCGGCTCCTGCACTCGGCGAGGGCGTTGCTCCTCGCACTCGAGGCTGAACTGCCCACAACCGCCAACAGGACGCACCTCCGGCGGTCCCGCCCGTACACAACGGCTACGCATTCCGAAAAGGTCTTTGCTTCGCACCTGTAACGACCATCGGCTGCTTCCCTGCACTTTTCCAGTACTTCGTTTTCCGCGGACGATCTTGATTCCCCCCCTGTGACCAACCGGTGATACCTGCTCATGCAGTCGATCGAGAGTCCCGTCGCGATGGCGCCGTGCTTCTCGGTGAGCCCTTCAAGGCTTGCGCAACCGGTCAATCCTGACAACGCCGTCCACACCACGAGCCGGCCAAGTCTGCGCCGGGAGGCGAGAACCGGTTCCGCGCCAGACCTCACTCGAACTTCCCCGACATGAAGATGATTACATGGCCCGATGCCGCCTGTTGACGAGCGCGCCTTCCGGGTTCGCCATCCACGGCGCGATGGGCCAATCGCTCCGCGACCCGCACGCGGCTTGCGTTCCGTACGGAACGCCACATCTGGCGGGATTCGTCCACTTTCCCCTCTTCCCCGGGCTCTCGCCGAGGCAACGCGGCCCGCTGCCTGGGGCCGAGCGAAGTCGCCAACGACAGGCTCAGGCTTGCCGAGTCCTCGATCCCACCGATAGCCTCCCAGCTCCCACGAACCGCGAGCCATGGGTACGGCTTCCACTCAACGTCGAGCGCGCCCCCTCCGACTCGCGCTTCCTTGCCGTGCGGGTGCTCCCACTTCCCCACCCTCGCGTCAAGCGAAAGGAATGGCGAGGGGGCGACGTGAACGCCCATCTCGAGACCGCCAGCCGCTCGCTCTTCATGGCCGATACGGCCAGGCGTCCAGCCGGTCGTCGGCATGAAGTAACTCAACGACGTGGTGATTCCCGTTCGGCTCGCGTAGTCGACCCCCAGGGCAACTCGCCGGTGCCCCCATTGCAGGTTTTCCTGGAACAATGCCGAAGCCCCCAGGACGCCGGCCCCACGCTGTTCGGAGGTCACGAATCGATGGACAAACCCGTACCTCACGTCTGTGCGCGGAAGCCCATGCATGTCGTTCCACCGGCTGACCCCCGCTTGCAGGAACAACGCCCGCGGGGGCGAGCCAAGAGCACGCGAGAGCGAACTGAGCGGGATCACGGTGTCCATGTCGCCGTCGAGGCCTGCGCCGAAAATGCCGCGATTGACCCGGCGGTCGATGCGGAACCCGTCTCCAAAGACCGATTTCCCCCGCTGTTCGGCGATCGACAGTGTGGCTCCCGCAACTCCGGCCAGCACCGTCTCGCCGACGCAGCGGCCGACGTCAGCGAGGTCCTCAACCAGTCGTTCAATGGCGGACATGCAGTTGTGAGTACCGAACATCTCCAACGCGGGCAAATCCAACGCCGGCAAATCGAAGTCTGCACGCGCCGACGCCGGCGCAAAGGCAAGAGACGCCACAAGCGCCGCCGAGAGTCCGATGCGTCTGGTACCGGCTGTCAATGGCAACTGAAAACTGCGCACTTTCGGGGACGTTGTCAGAGCGGTGTTGACGGCGTTCCGGACGGCCGGCACAGCCTGTGCGCGCTGTGCGGAGCGAGCGTAGCGAGCGGAGTGCAGCGCGCGCGGCGTCATGCCGCGTCCCCCTCGCCGGCGTCGTCGGCGCCGCCCCGGAGCAGATTCTGGTGGTCGCGCATCCGGTAGCTGTTGCCGCGGATGTTGACGATGTGGCAGTGGTGCAGCAGGCGGTCGATGAGCGCCGCGGCCATGACCTCGTCGCCGAGCACGCCGCCCCACTCCTCGAAGCCCTTGTTGGACGTCAGCACCGTCGACGCGCGAACGCGCTCTCGAGGCCCTCGGTCAGCACCGCCATGGTCTGGCGCGGATAGAACCGCAGCCACAGCAGCCGCGAATGGCCCAGCACCACCAACAGCGCGTGGCGGCGACCCCACGGAAGCGTGAAGGTGCCGAAGTCCACCTGGCCCTGGCGCCCCGGTGGCGTCTCGAAGCGCACCGCGGGATCGGCCGCTCCCGCGGCCGAAACCTCGCGGACGTAGTCGCGCACCCGGCTGTAGCCGCCCTCGTGCCCGGCCGCACGCACCTCGTCGAACAGCCGCTGCGCCGTCAGCCGCGGATACTCCGCCAGCCGCTCGACGATGATCCCCCTGTACGCGTCCAGCCGGTGCGGCCGGCGTGGCCGCGGCGAGTACCGCGTCTCCCCGGCCGCCAGATCCCGGTCCAGCTCCCCGGCCTCGATCCAGGCGTGGATCGTGCGCCGGCTGACGCCGAGCCGCCTCGACAGCTCCGCCTTCGGAAACGCCCCCGCTCCAGGTAGTGCTTCAGCAGCATCCTCGTCTCCCCCATCCATGCATGCGTTCGATGCCCCTCCCTCCTGGCACAGCCAGCAGGTTGGAGCGCCGCACTCCACTCGACAAGGCACAAATGTGTGCAGTTTTCGATTGCCAGAAGTGGGAGATTTACAGTTGCCCGCTACACCGGCCGCCGTTCCTCCGTATCGATGCCACGCGTCTTGGTTGCATGCCATGTTGCTCCTCCGTGATTCAGCAGTGTTGCTCGACGAGTGGGTCGCTCGCGATTAGGATTGCCTGGCCGGCGGAGAAGGGCTCGACCCCAGAGCTCAATCCAACGCCCGCCCACTCGCCAATGTCATCGAGGACGTGACCTTGTCGTCGGCAAGAGGTCGGCGGCGAGGGCGGTTGAGCCGCGCCAAGGGGCGCAACAGCGCCTGACCGTCCGAAGTCGCGCCCTTGGGTGCGGTGAGCGTCGCTCACCCAATGCCCAGGTGTGCCGAACTCAACGTCCCCCCACGGCGATTCGGGGGACCGATAGACCAGACTTCCTCGAAACGGCCTGTGGCGGTTCCGGCTCCACATCCTCGATCGTCCAGACGTTACCGCTGCTTGAGGCAACAAAGGTGAACGTCTGGCCATTCGCCGTCAAGTTGCGCCAGTTCTGCGACCGTCCGGAGCAGCTTAGGAAGCCCCCTCCCCTCAGGCAGCCCACACCGTTCGAATCGACGTCGAAGCCAAGGCGCCTGTCATACACGTCGCAACTGTCTCCGGCGCGCACCTCGTCGTCGTCGCGGCAATAGCCATCCCCTGATGTTGACCCTCCCGCGAGGGTTGTTCCTTCGGCGATTGCAGACCAAGCATGGGTCGGATCCGCCGCTTGGGCGCAAGACGCGACGTTGCGGTACCGATAGCGTGCTTCGTATGTCGTGCTTGGCTCTATGCCGTTGGCACCTGTCAACGTGACAGAGAGGGTGTCCTCGACCGCAGCATCGCGCGGATTCAAGCCGGCCTGACAATTCGATGCCCACTCCGCGTCGCCTTGCTCACGGATTGCGAAGTCGAAGGAGAAACGTTCGTTGGCTTCAAAGCGCCAGTCCCAGGCAATCTTGATCTGTGTTGCGGATTCCACCGTCACGGTTGGTGCAGGGGGTGGTCCGTCACCTGTGCGTCGGACCGTTACTCCGGCCGCCTGCGAGCAGTTGTTCCCGGTGTCCGACTCGTCCGCGACCGCATCCACGCACGCCCCGTAGTAGTACGTGCCGGCGGTCGAGGGGGCGACCAGAGAGACCGACTCCGCACTCGCGTTCGATCCGGCCAGGACGCCCACCGGGTCTGTCCCGACCTGCGTATCCGACGAGGTTATCCGGTCGTCCGATGAACGGTAGTATCGAAGCGTCGTCGCCGGCGAACTGCCGTCGCCCCGGTTGCGAACCGTCGCGAACAGCGTGAAGGAACCGCCGGCGTCCGGCGTTTCGTCGCTCACCGACAGCCCCTCGACCACCAGGTCGGATTCGCCGGTCGCCGACCCTTCGCCGGTGCCGCCTCCGCCGACGATCGTCCCGCGCGTGACGACGCCGTCGACGACCTGGCAGCCGCCTGCCGCCTGGCAGGTGTACGTGGTTCCGTCCTCCAGTTCGATGGTGCCGCCATTGTTGAAGTCGATGGTTGTGCCGCCGCCACCGGCGGAAAGGGACACGCCGCCAGACAGGCGCGCCGGGATGAATGTCCCCGAACTCGGAACGCCCGGGAGCGAGTCACCCACCCCAAACCTCCCGGAGCCGCCACCGTCGTCGGCGCCGACGGTAACGGCAACGGCCTGCGAGCAGTTGTTCCCGGTGTCCGACTCGTCCGCGACCGCATCCACGCACGCCCCGTAGTAGTACGTGCCGGCGGTCGAGGGGGCGACCAGAGAGACCGACTCCGCACTCGTGTCCGATGCGCCCAGGACGCCCGCCGGGTCTGTCCCGACCTGCGTATCCGACGACGTTATCCGGTCGTCCGATGAACGGTAGTATCGAAGCGTCGTCGCCGGCGAACTGCCGTCGCCCCGGTTGCGAACCGTCGCGGACAGCGTGAAGGAACCGCCGGCGTCCGGCGTTTCGTCGCTCACTGATACTCCCACGACCACCAGGTCCGGCTCCACCGCCTCACGAACGGTCACGACTACGGCCGTGGAGCAGTTGTTCCCGGTGTCCGACTCGTCCGCGACCGCATCCACGCACGCCCCGTAGTAGTACGTGCCGGCGGTCGAGGGGGCGACCAGAGAGACCGACTCCGCACTCGTGTCCGATGCGGCCAGGACGCCCGCCGGGTCTGTCCCGACCTGCGTATCCGACGACGTTATCCGGTCGTCCGATGAACGGTAGTATCGAAGCGTCGTCGCCGGCGAACTGCCGTCGCCCCGGTTGCGAACCGTCGCGGACAGCGTGAAGGAACCGCCGGCGTCCGGCGTTTCGTCGCTCACTGATACTCCCACGACCACCAGGTCCGGCTCCACCGCCTCACGAACGGTCACGACTACGGCCGTGGAGCAGTTGTTCCCGGTGTCCGACTCGTCCGCGACCGCATCCGCGCACGCCCCGTAGTAATGCGTGCCGGTGGTCCGCGGCGCAGTCAGTTCGATCGATACGTCGGCTGTACGCGACGCCGCTAGGGTGGGCACGTTGCCCAAACTGACCTGTGTATCCGACGACGAAACAGTCGTGTCGGTGGACCGATAGTACCGAACTGTTGTTGCGTCGGACTGTGCGTCGCCCCGGTTGCGAATCGTGGCTCGCAACGTGAACGCGTCCCCAGGGGCACGCATGTCGTCGCTGACCGAAAGCCGATCGACGACAAGGTCCGGCGCATCGGCGGGCGGTGTGATTACAACCTCATCGGCCGGCGGTTCGCTGTCGGAACCGCCGGTCGCGCAGGACGAAAGTCCGATAGTGGCCAAGCAGCAACCGGCCAGCGTTGCTCCAATTCCGAAATCGCGTCGCCACAACCACATCATCCCTCTCCTAAATGTCGAAACAACGCCAGCAACGGCGGCGAAACACCGAGGCGCCGGCGATGGCCGGCGGTCTGGCCTTGCCAAGCCCCGGGTGAAAGGGGCTAGGTGGAGGCGACGGATACCGTCACGCCCAGACTCCGGTTCATCTGCAGGCTGTCGTTGCGCAGGAGCTGCACGAACACACGTCCTGTGGTTGCACCTGCGGGAATCGTCATCTCGACAGGTTCGTCGACATAGTCCACATTGGGCACTGCCGGGTCCGAGCCGCTTCCCGGAACAAGATGCAACGCCAGACGAAGGTCTTCGGGCGTCGCTGTGGGGAGTAACACTTCCAGCTCGAGCATTGCGCCGCTGGCGACCGTGTCCCCGACGAATCGGACCTCGGCGCTCCCCGCGAGCATATCCGCGGCACGGCGGGTAGCAACACGAATCCGGTTGACGCCTTCCATCGGACGCCACAGGTTCGAGGCATTGGGTGCCGTACCGCTCACGGAATGCCCCAGTCCTTCCCACCTGGGGGCACGCCTTTGCCCGGTCAACGGAATTCGGACCCTCGCCTGGAACGCCAGCGCCTCTCCGGCGGCCGTTGTCCCGGCCGTTCCGTCATAGCCGGCACTGAAATCGAGCCAAGGATGCGGTCGCCACCCGACGTCAAGGCGCACCCCCCGTGTCCACCGACCCGATCCGTCTCCATGCTCCCTCCGGTACCCCGTGGCGTTCAGCCGAAGCGTCGAGGTCAGCCTGACGCCCGCGCTAAGCTCCATGCCCTCCGTCGCGCGTTCCACCAGACCAGGCCCGTCCTGGGTCGGTCGCCACCCGGTCGTTGGGCTGATATAGCGCATCGACGCCGTGCCCCAGCGCCCAACGTAGTCCATTCCCGGCACCAGCACCTCGTGCCCCATCTCGACGTTCGTCAGGTGAAACAGCGACACCCCGAGAATGTCGCCCGCGAGTGTTCCCGACAGCCCGAAGCGGTAAACCAGCCCATGGCGCAGGTCATTGCGCGGGGAGCTCGACCCGTTCCGCCATCGCGAGATCCCCTGTTGCAGAAAGAACGCCGATCCGACCGCCTGTTCGGAGGCCTGTCTGCCGCCCGCGAACGAGAAAGGGATGACCGCGTCAACGTCACCGAACAGGCCGGCCTGACCGGAACCCTCCGAGTAGCTCAGGTTCTCGACGAGCTGGAAGTGCTCGCCAAAGCGCGATTTGCCGACCTGACGCGCCAGCCGCGCGCCGTCGTCCACCGCACGATTCAGCCCCTTCCCCAGCAGGCAGCGGGCAGCGTCCGACAAGAATTCGTTCGATCCGGGCGTGCCGCAGGCGTCAATTCGCATCAGTCCTTCGGCCCAACCCGGTTCCGTCGCCGCGGCAGCCGGCGCCGCCAGCAGTCCTATCGCAACAACGCGGCGCAGCGCGACCGCCAGCGGGCGCTTGCGCAGAAAGCCGCGTCGGAGGAACCCGGCCGTCTGACAGGTGCGCCCGGAACCAGCTACGCGACATTCGGGGCGCTCCTCACCCCGCACTCTCGTTGCCGCTACGGTTGTCACCCTCGGCCCGCGACTGTACTTCGTGAGCCAAGCATTGCCGGCGTCCGCAAACCAAATCGGAAGGGGTCCGGAGGGCGCGCGAGGGACGGAGTCAGGCGGCCCGGGCGGGTGGCTCGCGCTCAGCCAGGGGCACGACGTGCTCCGGGCATAGGTATAATCGCTTGGCTCGGCTCGGCTTGTAGCTCCTAGAACAGCTCCCGACACCGAATCACTCAAAAACATCGCCCCGAAACTCCTCCTCGCTGCCGATCGCGCCGGGTTCGGACGGACGCAATCCTTCCGTCCGAACCATTTCAAAAATGCCAGCCTAAAGAGGCGATGATGCCCTGCAACAGGTGCCTTGTGCAACCGGCGTCTCGACGGCGGCGCGGCATCGTCTTTCGCAGGCCCCCGCAACGGCCCGTCGATTCGCGGCCGCAGCAGCCGGCCGGTCCCGGACCGCGCCGTCAGGCCAGGGACGTTGAACCGTCGGACTCCGCGACCGCCTGCATCCGGCCGCGTCCGCTCTGCACGGCCCGCCGCGGGCTCGGAGGCGTCGGGTGGCAACGGAAGCGGACCGCGAGAGGTCCTGCTGTATCTGGACGTACATCACAAGCGCCAGGAGGGGTCGCGTTCCACTGGTCGAAGTCCGGGTTGCTGAAGTCGTGACACGCCATCTGTTCGGCGCGGAAGGCGCGCGAACCGCGCCAGTTTTCGGCGACCGGGACGCCGCACAGGAATTCCCTTGGGACTGAACGCAGGCTCCGGCGCGCCAGATTCAGGACAGACCTCCTCGGGAGACCCAGTCGGGGGCATCGTAAGGTTTGTTCGCAGGATTACGGTAAACGGGTTGTCAAGGTCGCACGCGTAGGTTTCCGGAGCTACGCGCGGATCCTGGTGTTGGTTCCTGTGTAGGTCCACTACGGGTTTCCCGCGCTGTTTCCTCAACGGTGCGGTTGGTGAGGGTGAGGTGCCGACGGTGGCGCCTGGACTAGCGACCTCTTCGAAAGCGCGAAAGCACGCCCAGCCTCGCGGGCGTTGACGGCGACGTGCCCACGGGGCGCCGACGCCTGTGCAGATGTGCGAAGGTCGGTGGCTTAGGTGGCTCAGTTGCGCTCCTGGCCGCTGATTCGTGCAAGATCGACGACGCCGTCGGCGCGACCGTCGTCACCGTCGAGGAGGACGAGATCGGCGGCGTTGATCAGATAGGCTTCGTTGCGGCCGGGCAGGCCGATGAGGATTTCGTCGCGGCCATCGCCGTCGAGGTCGCCGGCCGATGCGACGGTTACCTCGAGCCAGCCCGGACTGGTGCGGAAAGCGTAGCTGGTTGCGGGGGCGGGTTCGCCGGCGGGGAAGGTCCGGGCGCCTAGTTGCGGATCGACGTCGGCAAAGAGTTCGGCGACAGTGGTTGATTGCGAAGCCCAAGTCCCGCGGCCAATGAAAAGGTCGGGCGTAGCGTGTCCCAAGACGTTGACGGTCGCCAGATCCTGGCCGAAGGGGTGGCGGGTTCCGGTGAGAACGGTAGATGTGCCGCGCCGTGTGCCGATTGCAGACAGGTCGATGAGACCGTCGCGGGTGCCGTCCGCGCGGTCCAGCCGGGCGAGATTGAGGCGTGTACCGGAGATGATGCGTGTGACGTCAGCCCGCCCGAGGATGAGGTCGGGGGTCCCGTCGCCGTCGGCATCGGCGGTGGCGATGGCCCTGCCTGTGGCGGCACCGACTTCGCCACCGACGAGTTTCCAGGAGAACCTGGCCGCCGCTGCCTGATTCAGCGCGGCCACCGAGCCGTCGTCGAGGTCGCGGCTGCCAAGGATGTACACGGCGCCCTCGTCCTGGGACGTCACGCTGTGACGGGGCGCACCGACGACGGGGGCGGGCTTGCCGTCGCCGTCGAAGTCGGCTGCGGCCAGGGCGCCCCCGGCGAAATCGTCGGTGGCTCGCCGCTGAAGGACCCTGCATCGTCCAAGTCGATGACCCCGTCAAGGTCGCCGTCGCGCGCGTCCAGGGTGGCGAGCGCGGCGGCATCTATGAGGTGAGCCTGGCCGGGAGCGCCTACCCACCTGTTGCCGGGTTGCCCGAGGAGCAAATGGGCTCCTCCGGAGACGGGACTGGCACTGCGCCCCATCGAGCCGAACCAGGAGCCGACGATCTTCCACGCACCGGGCTGGGCGGTGGTCGATCCGAGACCCGCGACACCGTCGACCAGACCGTCTAGGGCGTCGGCGGCGGAAAGGGCCGACGCCGGGAGGATGTAGATCGCACCGACCGGATCCCCAATGCCGACGAGCAGCTTGTCGGCACCGTCGTTGCCAAGGTCGCCCAAGGCATCTGCGGCAAGCGCCTGCAAGCGCTGATGCCCACGCTGGCGGAAGACATGGAACGGCACGGCCACGTGAAGCTGGGACCAAAGCATGTGAAGCGAAGCCGCTTGCGTCCTCCTGCATCTTCCCGCACTTCTGTTTTGTCCATTAATTCATTTATTATCAAACGTATAAGTCAGACATGGCGTGTGCAGTGCGGTGCCGGTCCGGCGTCGTTCGAGGCCAACGGATGCCAGACTGTTTTGTGGGACGAATTGCAAGCGATCCCACACACGGCATGCTGCGTTTCCGTCCAGGAGACCCGTCCCATGCCGAAGCTCAACCGCAACGCCCTGTCCGCACGGACGGTACCACGCCGGCCGCGGCAGCCACCGTCAATGCCAGCGCGCCCTTACGGGCGCGTTGGCAGTTCGCTGCGCGAACTGCGGGCCTTCGTGCTCGCATTCGCTCGCAGCTACGACTAGCGCGCAAACCCGGCGATTTTAGGCCGGTCGA
The DNA here is from genome assembly GCA_965116935.1 of Pseudomonadales bacterium. Classification (GTDB taxonomy): domain Bacteria; phylum Pseudomonadota; class Gammaproteobacteria; order Pseudomonadales; family Azotimanducaceae; genus VXYL01. The sequence continues at coordinate 1,358,018 of OZ220737.1, forward strand.
ACCGCACGAGGCACGGGCGGCTCGTGTAGAATCGCCGCCTTCATCGGCCAGGCGAGCCCGACGGTTCATGGCGCTGAGTTACGAAAGCTCCGGCAACCCAACTACCTACTACGATCTGCCGGCGGCTGCGCTGACGGAGATTGCTGTTTATCGGTGCGAAGGGCAGTTTTCCGCCGCCGGCGCATTGGCGGTGGAAACCGGCCGCCGCACCGGGCGCTCGCCCAAGGATCGGTTCATCGTTCGCGATGCCACCACCGAGGCCGAGGTGGACTGGGGCGACATCAACCAGCCGGTGACGCCGGGTGCGTTTCAGGCGCTTTGGAATCGGGTGCAGGTGCATCTTGCGGAGCGCGAAACCTTCGCTGCCGACCTGCATGTCGGCGCCGACCCCATGCACTACCTGCCGATTCGAGTCACCACCGAATACGCCTGGCATGCTCTCTTTGCGCGTTCCCTTTTCATCACTCCAGAAGCGTTCAACCCGCAAGAGAAGGCCGTCTGGGAGGTAGTCAACGCCCCGGAGTTCACTTGCGATCCCGGGCGCGACGGCACGCCGTCCGATGCCACGGTGATGATCGACTTCACCGGTCGCCGCGTTCTGCTGGCGGGGCTGCGCTACGCCGGCGAGATGAAGAAGGCCCTCTTCGGTGTGCAGAACTTCCTCCTGCCGGCAGAGGACGTGCTGCCGATGCACTGCTCCGCCAACATGGGCACCGAAGGCGACGTGACACTCTTCTTTGGCCTCTCCGGCACCGGCAAGACCACGCTTTCGGCGCATCCGGGACGGCTCCTGATCGGCGACGACGAGCACGGCTGGGGACCGGGCGCCGTGTTCAATCTCGAAGGCGGCTGCTATGCCAAGTGCATCGGCCTTTCCAGAGAGACGGAGCCCGTGATCCACGATGCCATCCGCTTCGGTGCCATCGTCGAGAACGTGGTGCTGAACCCAGACACGCGCGAACCCGACTACGCCGATTCCACCCTCACCGAGAACACGCGCGCCTGCTATCCGCTCGACAACATCGCCGCCAGGGTGAAGGCGAACCGAGGCGGTGAACCGGCGGCCATCGTCTTCCTCACCTGTGACCTTTCCGGCGTGCTGCCACCGGTGTCGATCCTGTCGAGGGAGGCGGCGGCCTATCACTTCCTCTCCGGCTACACGGCAACGGTGGGCTCGACTGTGGTGGACGCCACCGAGCCCTATTCCGCCACCTTCTCCACCTGTTTCGGCGCCGCTTTCTTTCCCCGTCCGGCGAAGGTCTATGCCTCCCTGCTGATGAAGCGCATCGACGCCTTCGGCGCCGAGGTCTATCTTGTCAACACCGGCTGGAGCGGCGGCGGCTACGGCGAGGGCAAGCGCTTCGGCATCCCCGTCACCCGCGCCATCATCGATGCCATCCACTCGGGTGCCGTGCGGCAGGCACCCACCAAGCGACTTCCCGAACTCAACCTCACCATCCCCACGGCCTTGCCCGGCGTCGATCCGAGCCTGCTCGACCCTCGCGCAGCCTGGCGCGACGGCGCGGCCTACGACCGTGCTCGGGATTCCTTGGCGGGCCGCTTCGCGGCTAACTTCGCAAAGTTCGACATCGATGCCAGGATCGCTGCCGCCGGTCCGCGTTCCACCTGAGGTTCTCGACAAGCTCGACGGCCGCAGCGAGTTCGGGCGCCTGCGTCGGGGCATCGAGAAGGAGAGCCTCCGGGTGTCGCCGGCGGGCAGGCTGGCGCGATCCCCGCACCCTGCGGCGCTCGGCTCGGCACTGACGCATCCACACGTCACCACCGACTTCAGCGAGGCGCAACTCGAACTCATCACCGGGGTGCATGAGTCGGCGAGCGACTGCCTCAGGGAGCTGACGGACATCCACGCCTACGTCCACGCCGGGATCGGCGACGAGTTGCTGTGGGCCACCAGCATGCCTTGCATCGCAGACCCCGAACACACGATTCCGGTGGGGCGCTATGGCGACTCCAACGTCGGCCGATCCAAGACCGTGTATCGATTGGGACTCGGTCACCGCTACGGTCGCCTGATGCAAACCATCAGCGGCATCCACTACAACTTCTCCTTGCCGGAAGCTCTTTGGGATGTCATCGCCCGTGCCCGCGGGACCAGCCCCGAGCGGGATTTCGTCACCGCCGCCTACTTCGCCCTCATTCGCAACTTTCGGCGTCATTCTTGGCTCCTCATCTATCTCTTCGGCGCATCGCCGGCGGTGTGCCGGTCGTTCGCCGAGGGCGAGAGTGGACTGGCCGAATGGGATTCGGGAACCCTGTATCTGCCCTACGCAACATCCTTGCGCATGGGCCGGCTGGGCTACCAGAGCGAAGCCCAGTCATCGCTGCACATCTCCTACAACACGCTCGCGCAATATGCCGAAACCATGCACTCGGCGCTGACGCAACCGTATCCCCGCTATGAGGCCATCGGTGTGCAGGATGCGGAAGGTGAATATCGTCAGCTATCCACGGCGCTGTTGCAGATCGAGAACGAGTTTTACGGCACCATAAGGCCGAAGCGGCGCACGATGCCGAGCGAGCGTCCGCTGGCGGCATTGGCGGATCGTGGCGTGGAATATGTCGAAGTGCGCTGTCTCGATCTCGACCCATTTGCCGAAGTGGGAATCGACACCGACACCATGCACTTCCTTGATGTATTCCTGCTGCTGTGCCTCTTGGCGGAAAGCCCGCCGGACAGTCCCGAGGAGTCCGAATCCATGTGGCGCAATCAGCTCCGGGTGGTGGAAGAAGGGCGTCGCCCGGAGCTGGCCCTCGCCATGGGCGGAGAGGCGCTGGGGTGGGCGCGGGAACTCATCGATGGTTGCGCGGAACTCGCCGCAGCCATAGATGCTGGCATTGGCGGCGATGCACACACACAAGCGGTCGAGGCACAGCGGCACAAGGTGGAGGATGTTGCAGCCACGCCGTCGGCCCGGGTGTTGGCTGCCATGAGCGCGAAACGGGAGGGCTTTTTCGACTTCGCCATGGGGCAATCGCTGGCCCATCGCGGCGGCTTTCGCGATGGTCGCCTGACACCGGGGCGCCAAGGCGAGTTCGCTGCGATGAGCGAACGCTCGCTGGCGGAACAGGTGGCCATCGAGGCTGCGGACACCGAGTCGTTCGACGAGTACCTTGAGCGCTTTCTTGCGTTCGGGCCCCGCCCGGGGAAGCCGTTGCCTTGAATTTCCTGGCACATTGTCTGCTCGCGGCACCTGAAGAGGGGCTGATGGCCGGCGGTGTGCTGGGCGATTTCATCAAGGGGCCGGTGCCCGATGCCCTGCCGCCCGAACTCCGTGCCGGCATTCGGCTGCACCGTCGCATCGATTCGTTCTCCAATCGCCTGCCCGACATGAAGGTGAGCGTGCGGCGGTTTGGTCCGGAGTTGCGCCGGGCGGCCCCCGTGCTGCTCGACATCGTTGCCGATCGCATACTGGCCGAGACATGGCAGCGTTACAGCGATCGCCACATAGGCGACTTCACCAGCGATGTCTATGCCGCATTGGCCATTCACGACGACCATGTGCCAGTCGCCGGGCGACGATTCGTCGACTACATGGTGGCAACCGATCTGCTGGCCCGGTACGACGAGCCTGAACCGCTCGGGCGCGCTGCACGACATGTGCTGGAGCGCCTGCGAATGGACCATTTGGTGGAACCTTTTGCGGCGGCAATGGACGAACAATGGGCGGCCTTGACGCGCGACTTTCACGTCTACTTCCCGCGTCTTCAGGAGTTTGCAGCCGAGGAGAAACATGCCATCGCTAGTTCGTCTCGATGATCCCGATGTGCGTTGTGTGGGTATCGTCCTGCTGGTGGCGATGTTGCTCATCGGTGCCTTGGTTCTCGAACACGGCTTCGCCTTGCTTCCTTGTGCACTGTGCCTCATGCAGCGCATCTGGGTGATGGTGGCGGGCATCGTGGTCGCAGTCTCTCTGGCACACGACACTCGCCGGCGGGTCTATCCCGTGTTGGCGTCGCTGGCGGCGTTGATTGGCGCCGGGTTCTCCCTGCGGCAACTATGGATCATGGCCTTTCCCGATTCCGCACCCGCGTGCGGTGCGGATATCAACTATCTGATCGAAGTCTTCCCAGCCGCCGAGGTGTTGCAGGCCATGACATTCGGCACGGGCAACTGCGCGGATCACTCCGCCCTGATACCCCTTTCGGCGCTGGCGGGATTCGTCGTGATCATCGCGTGGGCGGTGTGGCACTTGCGCCGACTGTCTCGGGCATAGCGCAAACATCGCGGCCGGGTGCCGTTTCGCCCCGTGTATGAGATAGCCATGTGTTCTTCTGTATTTATATACAGCAGAAAAGGGCCGGTGCGCCGCAAATACCTAAGAAATCGTGGAAAAACCGTGAAAATACGGCACATTAGCTAGACATTCGCGGTCCCGATGGGGTACTATCGCGGCGTTTTGCTCGGGAGTGTGCGCAAAGCCATGCGCAGCAGGGTTCTGGTGGTGAACGGCAAGGGTGGCTGTGGCAAGACCACCGTCGCGACCAATCTGGCGTCAACCATCGCGAACCGAGGGCAAAGGGTGGCCCTCATGGACTACGAGCGCGAAGCCTGCTCTTCGGCTTGGCTGGGCTGGCGCGGGCACCACGTCCCATCCATCACCCGCACCCAAGGCGCCTCGATGTATGAGACGACGGCGTTTAGCCTGCGCATTCCGCCCGGCCACGACTGCATGGTGATCGATGGCTCCTCGGGCCTTACCGGGTCGGATCTGGATCTGCCACTGCAACAGGCCGATCTGGTGCTGGTGCCGCTCATGCCTTCCCCTTTCGACCTCGAAGCGACGGCGCGTTTCCTGGCCGAGTTGCGTGCGAGCCGGTCGGTGCGCCGGCGGCGCGTTGCCATCGCCGTGATCGTCATGCGCCTGCCCGAGTGCGAGGAAACGGTGGCGCGATTTGCAGATTCCGTGCGCAAGCTTCCTGTTCCCTGCGCGGCGGTGTTCCGCGACCATCCGGTGTACAACGCCGCCGCAGCGAAGGGTCTCGGCATCTCCGAGGTCGCTGGCAACGAAGACGAGCGCGTGGAAGCCGCAGCTTGGGAACGCTTGGTGGACGATTGGGTAATGGTGGCCAGCGAACCGCCGGTGAAGGCGTCAACCAACGGAACCGCCAACGGCCACGCTCGCGTGCAGCCCCAAGCGCGCAAACTCGAACTTGAGCCGATGTCGGGCCTCGCCCGACCGTCGTAGCTGTGGGGGACGGGCTTGTCCCGTCCCGGCGCGCCCTGTCGGGCGCGTTCGCAGTTGCTACGCAACTGCCTTCCGACGCTTCGACGGATTTGGCGCAGCTATAGGACAAGCCCGCCCCTACGGCCCTCGCACCGCGCATGCCTCTAAGGTCTGAGGCACTTCCTTGGTCTGTCCCGCAACTGCGTCTCGGTTGGCACAATAGCACCATGCTTCAAATCAATCGGGTGATCCTCAAGCGTGGGGATCGCGCCCTGTTCGACGAACTCGACGTCACCGTGCATCCCGGCCACAAGGCGGGTGTCGTGGGGCGCAATGGTGTCGGCAAGAGCACCATGTTTGACCTCATCCGTGGCCGCCTGCTGCCGGAGGAGGGCGATGTCCTCTTCCCCCGAGGCTGGCGTGTCGCCTGGCTCGAGCAGGCGGCCGCGCCCTCGCCCCGCACCGCGCTCGACTACGTGCTCGATGGCGACCGGTTGCTGCGCAAGGCGGAGAAGGCCATCGCCACGGCCGAAGAGCGCGACGATCACGATGCGATTGCCCACGCCTGGAGCGACTACGGCGATGCCGGTGGACACGATGCCGAGGCCCGTGCCGGCAAGATCCTGCATGGCCTCGGCTTCGGAAGCGCTGACTTTGGGCGTCGCCACGAAGAATTCTCCGGCGGCTGGCGCATTCGCCTGCAACTGGCGCGAGCCTTGATGACGCCGTCGGATCTGCTGCTTCTCGACGAACCCACCAACCACCTGGACCTCGAAGCCACGCTCTGGCTGGAGGCTTGGCTGCGGCGCTATCAAGGAACCCTGCTCACCATCGCCCACGACCGCGAGTTCCTCGATCGCACCGTCTCCGAGATTGTCCACATCGATGCCGGCAAGGCCGCAACCTACGTCGGCAACTACGCCTCCTTCGAGCGCCAGCGTGCCGAAGCGCTGGCGCGGCAGCAGGCGCTGCACGAAAGGCAGCAACAGGAGATCGAACGCATCCACCGCTTCGTGCGCCGCTTCCGCGCCAAGGAAAGCAAGGCACGGCAAGTGCAAAGTCGCCTCAAGGCGCTCGACCGGATGGACCAGGTGGCTGCAGTGCATGCCGAGTCCGGCTATCGGTTCTCGTTCACGAGCCCGCGCAAGACCTCCTACCCCACCATCTCCCTCGACAACGTGGCACTCGGCTACGACGATGTGCCGGTGCTCGAGGACGTCACCTTGCGGGTCTCGCCAGACGACCGCATTGGCGTCCTCGGCGAAAACGGCGCCGGCAAGACCACGCTGCTGCGTTGCCTCGCGCGGGAGATGACGCCCATGGCCGGCACGGTGACGCGCGGGCGGCACGACTCGGTGGCGTACTTCGCCCAGCATCAGCTCGAGTCGCTGGACCTTGCCAAGAGCCCCCTCGATCATTTGCTCGAGGAGCCTTCAGCTTGGGGGAGCGCGAGGGGCCTCCCCTCGCAAACAAGAGTGCCTCAGCAGGCGGCACGGGATTACCTCGGCGGCTGGGGCTTCGCCGGCGCCGACGTGGCGCGCCCGGCACGGACATTCTCCGGGGGTGAAAAGGCGCGCCTCGTGCTGGCTCTAATCGCTCGCACCGAACCTGCCGTGCTGGTGCTCGACGAGCCCACCAACCACCTCGATCTGGACATGCGCCAGGCCCTCGCGGTGGCGTTGCAGGAATACGCGGGGGCATTGCTCTTGGTGTCCCACGATCGGCACATGCTGCGCCAGTGCGTGGACCAGTTCTGGCTGGTGCAGGATGGCAGGGTCACGCGGTTTGGCGACGACCTCGCCGCCTACGAGGCACTGAGTCAGCGCAAGCGTTCCGGCAACGGCGACGAGAACGCCGGGAAGAACAAGGGGCGCACGGGCAGTGGGCGCTCCCCGCACAGCCAACTGAAGGCGCTCGAACGCAGGGAACGGCAACTAAGCGGCGAAATCGAGCGAGCCACCCGGCAGCTCGCGGAAGTCGAACGGAAGCTCGCGGACCCGGCAACCTACCGCCGCGATCCGTCCCTCATCGAGGAACTGGCGCGAGAGCGGGGCCGCACCCGGCGGAGCCTAGAACGGGCGGAGGAGTCGTGGCTGGCGGTGCAGGAGGAGCTTGAAGCGACCGGGACAGCGTGACCGGGGCCGGCCGAGGTGTCAGACCAGCAGGATGAACGGCTCGATGGATCGCGCCACGGCCATGACGGTCTGGAACACCGGCAGGCCAACGAACTGCAGCAGGATCAGGCCCAACAGTGCAAAGGCGCCATAGCGGGCGTTGAAGTGCACGTACTTGCGCGCCAGTTGCCTCGGCAGGAAGTAGGGCAGGATGTAGTGCCCGTCCAAGGGGCCGAGGGGAATCAGGTTGAACACCATCAGCACGAGATTGATGCCCACCAGATAGGCGACGAACACCTGCACGCCGTCGCTGCCGACCGCGCCAAAACCGAGCTTGGCGAGCAGGACAAAGACGTTCAGCACCACCGCCGCCACGACGAGGTTCATGAAGGGCCCGGCCGCCGCCACCCACAGGTCCGCAAAGCGTGACGTGAAGTTGCGCGGGTCCGTCGGCACCGGCTTGGCGTAGCCGACGCCGATGGCCACCACCATGAACAGCCCCACCGGATCGATGTGCGCAATCGGGTTCACCGTCAGTCGCCCGGCCCGTTCGGCCGTGTCGTCACCAAAGCGCTTGGCCACGAAGGCATGGCCAAACTCGTGAAACGACAGCGAGATCACGAGCGCAATCACGATTAGCGCAAACAGCGCAAACTCACCTTGGAAGAGCAGCGGGAGCATTCCGGCGTGCGTCCTTGGATCTGGACAGTCGATTGTATGCGCCTCGGAGACTGAATCCGATGAAGCGATTCATCCGGCCAGCCCCCCCTCCGAGAAAAAGCGAGGACCCTTTTTCTCGACTCCCCCGCAAGGGGGGAGTGACAGGAAAGTGCCCGGCGGCTGGTGACGGGGAAGTGCCGTGCGGGGGAGTGACAGGAGCGTGTGCTGGGCAGGGGGAGTGAGGCGGGAGTGGCGGGAAAATGCCGGCGGGGCATTTCTTCTGTCACTCCCCCCTCGCGGGGGAGTCGAGAAAAGCCGTCCTCGGCTTTTCTCGGAGGGGGGGCTGGGGCCGCCGACCCACAACCGCCGCGTCGAGATGTTCAGCAAGAAGGAACTGGCCCTCGTACGCCCCAACCGCAGAAACAACCCGCTACGCTACGGAAAACGCATCTCCCTCTCCGTCCTGAGGGAGCGCCATATACTCGTCGCCACCGGAAAACGGTGCACCAACCATGTCCGCCGCCGATGCCCTGACAGAGGTTCTCCCCGCGAGCCGCGTGCGGACGGCGCCGGACGACCTCGCAACGTGGGGCAGCGACTGGACGCGCAGCTATCAAGTGGCACCGTCGGCGGTCGTGTTTCCGGAGTCCGTGGAGGAAGTGGCCGCCCTCACCCGCCTCGCCAACGAACGCGGTCTGGCACTCGTGCCGTCCGGTGGACGCACGGGACTCTCGGGCGGCGCGGTGGCGACCGCCGGAGAGGTCGTGGTCTCGTTCGACCGCATGAACCGCATCCTCGGCTTCAACGAAGCCGACCGCATCGTCCGCTGCCAGGCTGGCGTCGTAACCGGGGCGCTGCAGGAGTTCGCACGGGACAAGGGCCTCTTCTATCCGGTGGATTTCGCGTCCTCCGGCTCCAGCCAGATTGGCGGCAACATCGCCACGAACGCCGGCGGCATCAAGGTGATCCGCCACGGCCTGACCCGGGACTGGGTGGCCGGCCTCACCGTGGTGACCGGCACCGGCCAGGTGCTCGAACTCAATCGAGGGCTGGTCAAGAACGCCACCGGCTACGACCTTCGGCACCTGTTCATCGGTTCGGAAGGCACCCTCGGCTTCATCGTCGAGGCGGACCTCAAGCTCGCCGAACCCCCAGCGCCGCAACGGGTGATGGTGCTGGGGCTAGACCGATTCGCCGATGCCCTTCGAGTGCTGCCTTGCTTCCAGGCCCGGCTCACCCTGTCGGCGTTCGAGTTTTTCTCGGAACTGGCTCTCTCCAAGGTGCTCGCCCATCGCGACCTGCAGCGCCCGCTAGCGATGCCGGCGGCGTTCTACGCCTTGCTCGAGTTCGACGCCGATGCCGAAGATGCGGCTCTGGCAGCGTTCGAGGAAGCCCTGGCACAGGGCTGGGCCAGCGATGGCGTGATGAGCCAGTCCGATGCCCAGGCGGCGGCGCTGTGGGCGCTCAGAGAGGGCATCACGGAGGGCATCGCGACGCAGGTGCCCTACAAGAACGACATCTCCGTGCGCATCTCCGAGGTGCCGGGTTTACTGGACGACGTGAACGACATCGTCAGCGCCCACTATCCCGATCTCGAGGTGTGCTGGTTCGGCCACATTGGCGATGGCAACCTGCACCTCAACATCCTCAAGCCCGAGGGTTTGCCCATCGAGGATTTCTACGAACGCTGCCACACCATCAGCCCGAAACTGTTCGCCTTGATCGGTGCCCGAGGCGGCAGCATTTCGGCCGAACACGGCGTGGGCCTCTTGAAGCGCGACTTCCTGCACTTCTCGCGCAGCGAAGAGGAGCTTGCGCTCATGCGCTCACTGAAGCGGACATTCGACCCCAACGGCGTGATGAATCCGGGCAAGCTGCTCCCGACGGAGTAGGGAGTTGGACATAGGGTTCAACGCGGGCGGGGCATGCCCCGCCCCTACGCGTCCCGCGCCGAATCTGTCGGTTCGTTCAATACGGCCCTCTTCGTAGGGGACGGGCTTGTCCCGTCCCGGCGCGCCCTGACGGGCAGTTGCTGCGCACCCTAAACAACGCCCGCACGACGCCTGCACATATTCTCTCTCAACTCCATGATTTAAATGCGGGCGCGTCGACTGCCCCACGGACCCCTCGTTCCCGTCCTGGCTGCAGCGCGCCGCCGCGGCAACAGAAAGTTGGTCACGCGGGGTCGAAGCGTATCAATTGGAGCGCACGCCTCTTGTCCGCCTGCCGCGCCACCCGCTTGTATTCGGCCGCGGGACGCCGTGGGCGCGCGCCGGTTGTCCCCTCAACTCCCTCGTCGCAACGGCGCCGCGCCATGGCGTCCCAGCACAGGCCGCATCAGGAGGGCAAGCCCATGAAAGGCGACGCGCCGACCGCCGAACGGGAAGCCGTCCACTTCCTGGCCGCGTTCGCGGCCACGGCCTTAGTGGCCGTGGCGACGCCGGCCTTGGGCGACGGCATGGGTTCAAGCGCTCGCGTCGTGGAGCTGTCGCTCGCGCCGGACGAGGCGGTTCCCCGCCTTGCCGTGAACCGATCGGCCGTAACCACCGTCACGTTTTTCGATGCAAGTGGCGCGCCCTGGCCGATTGCCGCGCTGCACGTGTCCGCCGGCGCGCCCACGGCGCAGCGGGAACCGACGCACCCTCACGTGGCGACCTTGCGCACGGACGCCCGGCGGTCGGCCGGCAATGTCGTGGCCTTCCTTGAGGGCCTGTCCGAGCCCGTGCACCTAGCACTGTCCCGCGATGCGCCCGCCGCCTCGCGGGTTCGGGTAGCAATTGACCGCCTACGGGGGAGGTCGACGGCGGACGCCTCGAGGCGAACCGGCGGCTGGCCGGCAGGCTCGGCGTGACGGGCACGCCCGCGTTCCTATTTCTGGGCCCCGTCTCGGTCGAGGTGTCGCCGGGCGCGCTCGACTCGTCCCGGATGGGCGACCTGATAGCGGCGGTGAAGTAGGCGGATCGAGTCGGCTCCTACACCAACGACGAAACAGAAGAAGGAACTGAGCATGTCGCCGGAATCGGGCGAGTCAACAGTCTTGGGGTTGTGCGGCGCCTTGCGTGGCATTCTGACCTTCGGGCTCTTCCCGATGGCCATGGCAATCGCATTGGACGCGTCCGCGCAGAGCTGCGACGAGGTCGACTGTCCCAAAGGATACGACCGATGCTACGAAACCGAGGCCGGGACCCCATTCTGCACGGACGAGGGCTCGCGCGTCGGGTCTCGGGGCCAGACCTATTGCGACACGAACGCGACGCCGTCCTGCCCCGATGGCTGGGTGAGCTGCTGGACGTACACGACGGAGACGGAGAAATGCCGCAAGTGCGTTCCGATCGGCGCGGGCACAAACCCCACGGAGGCATGCCCGGCGGCGGTGTGTCCCAATGAGTGCAGCGGAACGCCGCCGAACTGCACATGCGCGCCGCCCGTCCTTGCGTGCAGCGGGTGCACCGAGTGCCAGGGCTGCGACACGTCCACCGGCCAATGCACTGGCGGCTGCGGCGACTGCGAGACCTGCAACGAGAGGAACAGTCGATGCGAAAGCGACTGCGAGGCCAACGAGGCGTGCGTCGGCGGAATGTGCGAGCCGGACATGGACTGCACCGGCTGCACCGAGTGCCAGGGCTGCGACCGGTCGACGGGCAACTGCACGGGCGGCTGCGGGGCCAACGAGGCGTGCAGGGGCGGAATGTGCGAGCCGGACATGGACTGCAGCGGCTGCACCGAGTGCCAGGGCTGCGACCGGTCGACGGGCAACTGCACGGGCGGCTGCGGGGCCAACGAGGCGTGCAGGGGCGGGATGTGCGAGCCGGACATGGACTGCACCGGCTGCACCGAGTGCCAGGGCTGCGACCGGTCGACGGGCAACTGCACGGGCGGCTGCGGGGCCAACGAGGCGTGCAGGGGCGGGATGTGCGAGCCGGACATGGACTGCACCGGCTGCACCGAGTGCCAGGGCTGCGACCGGTCGATGGGCAACTGCACGGGCGGCTGCGGCGAGTGCCAGACATGCAACGAGGAGAGCGGAGCCTGCTCGAACGACTGCAACGCGGCAACGCAAATGTGCAGCAACAACGTGTGCGTGCCCAAGACGGTGGACACCGATCCGCCATGCGGCGGTGACCAGATCGGCACGCCCGGCAACTGCACTGACTGCGGCGAGGGATCGGTGCCCAACGACGCCGGCACGGCGTGCGTGCCATGCCCGGGGAACCAGACCGAGACGTCCTCTGGCGTCTGCGGCTGCGCGAACGGGGCGACGAACACGACCTGCAACAACCTGACCTGTTCGAACTGCACCGCCTGCCAGGGCTGCGACGGCTCGACGGGCAACTGCACCGGTGGCTGCGGGGAGTGCCAGACGTGCAACGAGGAGAGCGGAGCCTGCTCGAACGACTGCAACGCGGAAACGCAAATGTGCAGCAACGACATGTGCGTGCCCAAGACGGTGGACACCGATCCGCCATGCGGCGGTGACCAGATCGGCACGCCCGGCAACTGCACTGACTGCGGCGAGGGATTGGTGCCCAATGACGCCGGCACCGAGTGCGTGCGGTGTTCGGACGATGCGAGGGAATCCGGCGCCGGCGGCTCGTGCGAGACTTGCGCCGACGGGAGTCGTCCCAACAGCGAACGCACTAGGTGCGAGCCGTGCGGCACGGATCAGGCCGGCACCGGCGGAACGTGCGAGGAGTGCCGGGCCATGAGCGTTCCGGATGCCACCAGGACGGAGTGCGTGCCCTGCCCTGGCGAGACGACCGCCGATCCGGGCACGTGCCCCGTGGCTGAGGTTGAGAGGTGCGGCCTCGACGAAGCGGGCACGCCGCCGAACTGCACGAAGTGCGCCGATGGCGAGATACCCAATGCAGCCAACGACGGGTGCGACGACTGTCCGACGGGCACGACCGAGACCATAGAGGGCCAGTGCGACCTGGTCGCCACGCCGGGCGGCAAAGGACACTGCACGAGGCTGGGAGCGTCCGGCCGGTGGGATGCGCGGTACTGCGTGGCGGCGGGACTGGTCATGACCAACGGCCAGTGTCCGCGCAACTCCTGCCCGGTGAACAGTGCCGACGACGGCAGCGGCAAGTGCGAGTGCGACCCCGGCTACAGTGTTCTCGGTCGCCGAGGGCGCCCTGTTCGGAGGCGTCAACTGCGTCCGGCGCACGACGGCGCTGTGCGGCACCGTGGCGGATCCTGGCACCTGCGCGAGCACCGGCGGCACGTGGGACGGCGGCGCCGCGACCTGCAATTGCCCCGAGGGCATGGAAGCGGACGCGGACAGGCAGGCGTGCGCGTGCCCCGAGGGTGACGAGGAAGAGGCGCTGGTTCGGCGCCTGAGCGTCCTCTTCCCCAACCCGCAGTCGCTGTTCGACGGCCTCCAGGTCGGCTTCGTCAACACCAGCGCCGGCAGCCTCACGTTCCGCCGCCGCGACATCGTCACGCGGGCGCAGGGTCCGGTCGTCTTCGCCCGCGTGCACGACTCGCGCATCGCCGGCAACGCGGACTTCGGCCCCGGCTGGCGGCTGTCGCTGGCCGAGGAGCTGCTCGTCGACGGCGATGCGGTGACCTACGTCGACGACGCCGGCGCCCAGCATGGCTTCGCCTGGGGCGCGGCCCGCTACGCGGCCAGTCCCCCCACGCCGCGCCACGCGGCCACGACGCTCGCCTTCGAGGACATCGGCGGCGTCCGCGTGGCGACGCTGGTCGACGGCGACGCGACGCGCACCTTCGGGAAGGCCGACGAGGCAGGGAGGCGCTATGTCCTCAAGACCCTCGCTACCCGGGCCCGCACGCTCGCGTTCGAGCATCTGGACGGGCGGCTGTCGTCGGTCACCCACGACGGCGCGACGCTGTTCGAGGTCGAGCGCGACGCAAACGGTCGCATTGCCGAACTGCGCGACGACCACGGTCGGGTCGTGTCCTACGGCTACGACGCCGGCGGCCGCCTGGACACGGTCCGCGACATGGCCGGCAGCGACTGGCGCTACCTGTACCGCGACGACGGCCGCCTGGGCGCCGCCGTCGATCCGCTGGAGCGCCCCTACCTCGCGGCCTCGTACGACGAGACGGGCCGGGTGACGCAGGCGTACAGCGGCCCGCTCCACAGCTACGTCTACGGCGCCGACGAGACCATCGTCACCGAAGGCGGCGGCGAGGAGCGCACGCTGCGGCGCAACCCGGCGGGGGTGACCACCGCGCTGTCTTCCGCCGCGGGCGACGGCTGGCGGCTGACGCTGGACGGCGGCAACCGGGTCTCGACGCTGGCCCTCCCCGAGCGCACGCTGGCCTACACGTACGGCGACGGCGGCAGGGTCGAGTCCGTGGCGACGACGGTCGCGGGCGAGACCGCCGTGCGGTGGCACGACTACGACGCCGAGGGGCGCCTGACTGCGGTGACCGGGGGTGACCAGCCGCCGGTCGCCGTCACCTACCTGCCGGGCAACGTGCGGATCGTCACCGGCGACGAGGCGTTCGAGTATGATCTCGACGAGCGGGGTCGGGTGGCTTCGGTACGGCAGGGCGGGGAGGACGTGGTCAGGGTCGAGCGCAACGACGAGAGCGACATCGTGGAGGTTTCCAGGGGCAACCGGGTGGCGCGGTTTGGGCGGGATGAGCTGGGGAGGATTGTGGAGGCGACGTTCCCGGAGGGGGAGTCGGCGCGGTATTCCTACGACGACCTCGGCAACCTGCGCCTGGCCGAACACGGCGACGGGTCCTCTGTCGAGTACACACACGACGAGGGTGGCGACATCACCGGAGTCTTGGAGCGTCGGGCCACCGGTTCGGTCCGCCGGCTGGCTGTATCTGCTGGAGTCGTCGGGCCCGGCGTCGGCCGCACGGCCACACTCGGCGTGCCAGATCGCGGCAACCATCCACTGGAGACGCCGAGGGGGAACCCGAGTTTGGTATCGGTCATCGGCGGTGACCACGACACCGGGCGGCCCTATCACATGGTGGAATTCGCTAACGGGTGGGTGGTCGATTCGCTTGGAGCAAATGCTGTGCAATCACGCGACGCAGGTCGTGTATTGGAGATGGCAACCCGGCTGTTGGCCAGGAGCGACGGGGTGGGGGTACTATTGGAAACTGAGTTTCCCCACGAGTACACGGTTCGCATCCCCGAACCAGTGGCCCGGCGCACGACGCCGCCGACCTGCGAGGGGGACGAATCAGAGATCGTAGTTGACAGTAGCTCTGAAGCGACTCGACATTATTTCTTTGGGAACGGGGAACCGGTTCGACTTGGGCCTACAGCACAAGCCTCTATCAGAGATTCGAGTCGACAGCAGCTGGCAGAAAGGCGATTGCGCGAGGGGACATCGGAGAACTCAGAAAGCGGAAGATACGGTGTCGAGAGTTCGATGCTATTCATCGGTGACACCGTGGTGACATACGAGACGACGTGTGACGAGTCAAGTTGCACAACGACATTCACGGGAGCGGTGGATGACGGGTACTGGGACGTAGACGTTCTGATCCCAGAGGTCCTGCACGACCGTGACGGGCCAGTTGCGGAACTCGTGGGCGGTACACCGTACGCGTTCTTGCCGTTCAGTTGGCAGATAACCTATCCGAACCCCGAAGCTGAGGGCGACTAAGCCTCGTGACATTCCACAACCATACGGGCATGGGCAAATCGCGGACGGTTGTTTGGGGGCTTGGACTCTCGTTCGCCCTGTTTGTTGCGCCGGCGCTCGCCGCTGGCATGATCGACGACCTCCGCCGTTGGAGTGACTTGCACGGGCAAGTACGGCTGCACACCGATCGTGACGAGAGCTCGCTAGGACGTGGTTCCCACGCGGCGCGACGAGTAGCTGGACGCAAGGCGTCCCCGATGTGGAGGGTTCTCGATGCGAATCCGACGGCAAGCCGACGAGGTGAGCGGATGCAAGTCGCTGCGAGGTCGTATTGGAACGAAGGTGCGGATGCGCAGCGTGGAGTGCTGAAGGAACGCGGGCCCGAGGACCTGGCGGAATGGCTCAAGTCCGACGCGTCAGCTGCGAGAGAGTGGATAGCCTCCGCGATGGTCCAAGAACGGTTCGAGGACTTGATAGTCGAAGCGCTGGCGCTGACTTCATCCGATTACCCAGAACTAACTATCGACGTTGCCTCCGTGTTAGCCGAGGGCCCGAGGAATCACGTGGTAGGGCTCGCCCTGGAACGATGGGTCCGACGCGACCGTGTACGTGCGTCGGAGTGGTTTGCGACACAGGCAAGGACAGACATCAGGCACCGGTTTGCCACTCGATTCGCTCGGTGGTTCGCAGACGATTCGCCGAGTGATGCCTTGCGTTGGGCAATGGCACTTCCGCGGAGGAGCGCGGTACTCGCGGTACGAGGCGTTTTCGACGTGGTCGCCGCGGCCGATCGTGAAGGCGCCATTGCGGCGTTGTCGATCGTTGATTACGAGGAAGCACGTGCCGAGGCTGCTGGGTCGATCCTCAAGCAATGGGTTCAGGTTGCGCCGGCGGATGCTGAGTTGTGGCTACGGACCTATCGGAACGCGCATCATCGCCGAAGGCTGTACATGACGCTGTTCTCACTCTGGGCGCTCGAGCACCTTGATGCGGCAGCGGCCGGACTGGCGCAAATCCCGGAGAAGTCAGATCGAGCAGTCGCAACCGAGATGGTTCGACGTATAGCGATTGAGGAAGACCCTGAGTTAGCCGCAGAGCTGCCGGACGTACGTGCACCGCATGACGCAGTCTGGTGAGCCCAGCCTCCTTTTTGTTCCGCCACAGCATTTTTTTCCGCCACACACTTTTTCCGTCCTACACGCCGTAGGCAATCTCGCACGCTCTCCTGTCGTGCATCTGCCGGGACAACGACCAGGAAGAGGCGCTGGTTCCGCGCCTGAGCGTCCTCTTCCCCAACCCGCAGTCGCTGTTCGACGGCCTCCAGGTCGGCTTCGTCAACACCAGCGCCGGCAACCTCACGTTCCGCCGCCGCGACATCGTCACCCGGGCGCAGGGCGCGGTCGTCTTCGCCCGCGTGCACGACTCGCGCATCGCCGGCAACGCGGACTTCGGCCCCGGCTGGCGGCTGTCGCTGGCGGAGGAGCTGCTCGGCGCGCCCTGGGCGATACCGGAAGCGCAGGACGCGCTTGGGATGGGCTCGGCCGATGAACGCCCGCCAACAGTCGATCCGAACCAGAAAGAGCTTTGTCTGTCCGCGACGTAGCGAGGTGTGTCTTATGTACCCGCACTCGGCGGGCCGAGCAGGACCACGTTATCGGCGCGCTCGACGAAGCCGAAATCGTGTAGGCTCTTTAACCTCTCTTTCTATCCCGCCACACACTTTTTTCGTCCTACACACCGTAGGCAATCTCGCACGCTCTCCTGTCGTGCATCTGCCCGGATGACGAAGAAGAGGCGCTGGTTCCGCGCCTGAGCGTCCTGTCCCGCAAACCGCAGTGTTGCCGAGCTGCGCGACGACCACGGCCGCTCGGTTCACTACGGCTACGACGCCAGCGGTCGCCTGGACACGGTCCGCGACATGGCCGGCAGCGACTGGCGCTACCTGTACCGCGACGACGGCCGCCTGGGCGCCGCCGTCGATCCGCTGGAGCGCCCCTACCTCGCGGCCTCGTACGACGAGACGGGCCGGGTGACGCAGGCGTACAGCGGCCCGCTCCACGCCTACGCCTACGGCGCGCGGCAGACGACCGTCACCGAAGGCGCGGGCGAGGAGCGCACGCTGCGGCGCAACCCGGCGGGCGTGACCACCGCGGTGTCTTCCGCCGCGGGCGACGGCTGGCGGCTGACGCTGGACGGCGGCAACCGGGTCTCGACGCTGGCCCTCCCCGAGCGCACGCTGGCGTACACGTACGGCGACGGCGGCAGGGTCGAGTCCGTGGCGACGACGGTCGCGGGCGAGACCACCGTGCGGTGGCACGATTACGACGCCGAAGGGCGCCTGACCGCGGTGACCGGGGGCGATGAACCGCCGGTCGCCGTCACCTACCTGCCGGGCAACGTGCGGATCGTCACCGGCGACGAGGCGTTCGAGTATGATCTCGACGAGCGGGGTCGGGTGGTTTCGGTAAGGGACGGCGCCGAGGATGTCGTTAGGGTCGAATACAACGACGCGGGCGACATCGTGAGCATCAGTCAGGGGAACCGGGTGGCGCGGTTTGGGCGGGACGAGTTGGGGAGGATTGCGGAATCCACGTTCCCGGACGGTCAATCGGCCCGGTACTTCTATGACGACCTCGGCATCCTGCGCCTGGCCGAACACGGCGACGGGACCTCTGTCGATTACACACGACGCGGGTGGCGACATCATCGGCGTCTTGGAGCGTCGGGCCACCGGTTCGGTCCGCCGGCTGGCCGCCGTGTCGGTTGGCTTCGTCGGCCCCGGTGTCAGCGACGCGGCTGTGCGTGGTGTGGCTGACCGCACCGTGCCCGAATCGCTGGAGATCAAGGCGGGGAGCAAGACCATCTCTGTTGACCACGGCCCGATGGGCACGGTTGCCGGGATGACGGGCGAATCGGCATCGGAGTGGGCTCCGTCTGGAACGGGTGGGCCACGCTTGGGAGTGGATGTGCCAGTCAGGCTGGGAGCGTGGGAAGCGGGTCGTGTGCCAGGCCTCGAGGAGGCAGCGAGCGGTGCCGGGAGGCCTGCCGGCATGGCGGACACCACTGGCGGGCCAGGTATGGTCGGGCAAGTTACCGCCACGGCCACGGCGGAGTTCGTTAGCGCCCGGCTCGGGGAGGGCGCAGCGGGGGCGGAACGCGTCACGGCTGGAATTGTGCGTCCTGCGGAGTACGCGTTGCGGGAAGGGACTCGCGGCACGAATCTCGTCGGTTCTGCGGATCGCTGTGAAGCGGTGGACGACTGCGACGGGATAACGACGATCGCTCCGTACCCCAACGACGGCCACGTGGCGGATGTCGTCGACACCGAAAACCTGACCGATGCAACGCGCGCGGCACTCAGCTGTCTCACGGCGGCCGTTGGCAGGAATGGCGGCACGCTCACGGTCGAGTCGGCGCACAGGCCGCACAGCTACCAGCTGCATCTCTTGGAGGTGTATGACAAGTACAAGGGGAAGGACGGCCAGCCGGGCGTCGAAACGTGGCCGGAAGGCAAATGCCCGGAGGTGCGGAGCAACGTGATGATGGAGTGGAACAGGCATGCGCCGATTAGCGTCAGGCCAGCGGAACACCAGTCGCAGCACTCGCTCGGCGTGGCGTTCGACGCAAACTGGGGTGCGCTTGCCGACGGCGTCGGCATCGACGGGCTGGCGCACGAGTGCGGCACCTGCCGTCCCGTCGGAGGGCGCGGCACCCTCAGCGCGAAGGCTGCGCCTTTCGGGCTGGGGTCAGCGCCGCCCTCCGGGAATCGAGGACGGTTTCTCGGCTCCCCCCGGCGAGGGGAAGTGACTCAGAAGGGGCCATGTTCTGGGTTTGGGGGAGGGGGCGGGTTTGGGTCGGCGGCCCCCCCCCTCCGAGAAATCGAGGACGATTTCTCGACTCCCCCGCGAGGGGGGAGTGACAGGGAAGTGCTCGCAACCAGCGCCTTTCGTCGGCCAGGCTCCTAGGCGATGGTTTCGATGCCGCTTGCCGAAGCCACGATCACCGCTTCCGGGCGCCGGATGGCGAAGATGCCGTTGGTGACGACACCCGGGATGTCGTTGATGGTTGCCTCCAGCCCGGCTGCATCGTCGATGGCGAGTCCGTGGATGTCGAGGATCGGGTTGCCGTTGTCGGTGACGAACCCCTCGCGCCGGCGGGGCGTGCCGCCGAGCTCCATCAAGCGCTCCGCAACGAGGCGACTTGCCATTGGCACCACCTCGATGGGCAGCGGGAACGTGCCCAAGCGCGCCACCATTTTGGAGTCGTCGACAATGCACAGGAATCGCTCCGCCTTGGCAGCGACGATCTTCTCCCGCGTCAGCGCACCGCCGCCGCCCTTGATGAGCGACCGATCCGACGCCACCTCGTCGGCGCCATCCACATAGACGGCGACACGTTCGGCATCGCCGAGGTCCAGCACGCGAATGCCGTGCCCTCGGAGCCTGGCGGCAGTGTCCTCGCTGCTCGCCACGGTGGCCCCAAAGGAGCTCTTCACCTCGGCAAGAGCGTCGATGAAATGATTGGCGGTGCTGCCCGTGCCCACGCCGACGATGGTCTGCTGGCCGAACGCCGGAAGGATCCGCTCCAAGGCGGAACGCGCACAGTCGCGCTTCAGGCGCTCGCGGGGAGTCAGTTCCGCCAACGCCGCTACCCTCCGGCTTCGGCCGGCTGCAAGTAGCGGGCGTACTCCTCCTCGAAGGCGAGCTTGGTGGGATCGCTGATGCGGTCGATGTAGAGCTTGCCGTCGAGATGGTCGAACTCGTGCTGGAAGACCGTGGCGAGAAGGCCGCGTGCAACCACGGACTCGGTTTCGCCGCGAGGATTCGTGAACGTCACGCGAATGTGCTGCGGGCGCTCGACAAAGCCGCGCAGCCCCGGCACCGACAGGCAGCCTTCCCAAAAGCCCCCGGTTTCGTCGCCAAGCACCTCGACGGTGGGGTTGAAGCACACCGTCGGCGTTGCACTGTTCCCGGCACCACCGGCTTCCTCGGGCAGATGAACGATCGCAAGCCGCATGTTCTCGCCCACCTGCGGCGCGGCAAGACCAATGCCGCCGTAGTCGTGCAGCGTGTCGATCATGTCCGCGAGCAGGCGGTGCATGGCTTCCGTGCCGATGTCCTCGGCCGCCACCTCTTTGGCCCGACGGCGCAGAACTGGGTGCCCCATGCGAATGATCTTGCGAACCGCCATGGCCGCTTACGCGTCGCTACGGGCGATCAGAAGAACTGGGGCTGGGCGGCAATTGCGAGGGACGATTCGATGTCCCACACCGCCCGGGTGACGGCCTGACCGATCAGGTCCATCTTCCGCACCTGCTCGATGCGCTTGGCCGCGAGCTCGACCTCGCGCGGCGTGAGGATTTCCTTGAAGATGCCGCACGCATCGGCAAGGCAAAGGATGACGATGTCGCGGGGGTCCGGAATGTCGTCGCTGAACAACACGCCCATGATGCGCAGCTTCACCTCGCGCTCGGCCTGGCCATCCACGATGGGATAGCGCCGGGCGCGGAACACCCACAGGAAGCGGTCATCGCGCTGCTCCAGGATGCCACCCTTGATGAGGCGTTCGAGGGCGCGTTCACGAATCTGGTCGGCACGTGCCGCGGCTCTCTCCACCCAGTACCGTGCGTCTCGGGTCTCCTGCGCGGAGGCGATGTCGGCCAGCATGGGATCAAGCATGTCGTCGCCTACAGGCGTCTTGTCGAGCAGGATCAGCGTGCTTGGGTCGGTGTCGACGCGGTCCTCGAGCGCGAGGTCCATGAGCACGCCGCCGCCCAAGGCATAGCGCACACTCCAGTCGGGCACGCGCGCGAACCGACCATCCTCGTCGTGCAGCAGAAGAAGCATGATCTCTTCGGAGAACCTCAGCATGGTCGCGGCCTTGTGCTTGTCCAAGAACGTCGCGGGGCAGGCACTCAAGCGCACCCTCGCAAGGAGCGGACGGCAGTATAGCGCAGGGGGTACAGCCAACCCTCTGCGGAAGGCTCTCTTCCATCGAGAGGACCGCCCGATTTGCTAAGCGCCGAAGTCCTGCCAGCCGGCCTCCGTGACCACCGCCGTCAGCGCCACATCGTGGGGTTTGGCCGGCAGCGAGGGAACGCGTTGGCACTCGAACGCAACTCCCACCAGCGGCGGTGCATCCGGTGCGGCGAAGCAGCGGTCGTAAAAGCCACCGCCGCGGCCCAGTCTGTTGCCGCCGTCGTCGAACGCAACGACCGGCGCGAGCACGAACGAGAGCGTCGCCAGGGGCCAATCGGGCACGGTGGCCTCCGGTTCGTTGATGCCGAAGCGGTTGCGGATGGTTGACGACTCGGTTGCCAGAGGCGCAAACGTCATGTCGCGTCCAGCCACCCGAGGCACCGCCACGGCCACCTCGCGCTGCCGGCAAACTGCGATGACACCGAGCAAGTCCACTTCCCCGTCCGTCGCGAGATAGGCACCGATGGCGGCGGCGCCGTGCAGATTCCGGGAAATGGCCGCGGTAATCGCAAGCTCCGCATCGCGACGCTCCACGTCGTGGAGATCACGCCGACGACGCCGGCAATCCGCGCGCAACGCACGAATGGGGTCGGAGGAACTCACGACGCCTTGCGGCCCGGCCGGAGACGGACACTCCCAAGCGTTCGAATGAAGGCCTCCCGGAGATGCCGCTGCCTGGTTGGCCCTGAACCGTTGCGGTTCAAGGCGGCGGTCCCTCGCGGCGCCTAAGGCTTCCCGCCTCCCAAACGCTCCATCCCTCGCGGGAAAGGCGTTCGGGCGTTGGTGCTGCACACCGTCGCACGAGAGGAACCTCCTGTAGGTTCTCTAACGGCTCAAGGACGACACCGGCTGGCAAACATCCCAGGAGACGACGCGGAGTATAGCGAACGTCCGCCACTGTCCCAGCCCCGGACCAGGACGATGCACTCGCGGCACCGGCCGGTGCGAAACGCGGCTACGGCTCGTGCTTCGCGACGCTGGCGGCGACGCGTTGGGCCAGGGCATCGAGCTCGGCGTCGCGGCCCTCAGCATCCCCTACGCGCTGTTCGAGCGAGCGCGACTCGTGCAGTGCGTTGAGCGCGACCATGACGGCAACGCGCTCGTTGTCCAGCACGCGACTACCGTCGCGCACTTCATGCATGCGCCGGTCCAGTTCCTCGGCGGTAGCCTTGAGGCCCTCCACCTCGTCGGCGGGGCTCGTGACGTGATACGCCTTGCCGCGAATGTGCAAGGTAACCGTCTCGGAACTCAACGCTCATCCTCCAGCGCTTTCAGGCGAACGATCATGGTCTCGATCCGATCCCGCGCGAGGTCGTTGCGCTCCACAAGCCGCTTGCGCTCGCCCTGCCAATCCTCGCGTTCGCGGCGTAAGGCCGCGTTCTCGTCTGCCAGATTCCGGCACAGATCGATCAGGCGGTCGATTTCGGCGCTGAGCAGGTCAAGCGAAGAGGCCATTTGAGACCAGCGAATGGCAGCAAGCGGAACGGGTAGTTTGGCGCGGTTGGCCGCTTATGTGAAGCATCCGCGCCGAAGTAAGATCGCCCTACAAAGGGCGCAACGCTTGAGGCAGCACATTGACCGAGCAGGCACCGTCCACATCAAAGACGCACGATGTCGCGGTGGTCGGCGCCGGCATCGTGGGCCTCGCGGCTGCTCTGGGGCTGGCACAACGCGGCTTGCGGGTGGTATTGCTCGAACGCGCCGCCCCGGAACGGGTTCGCAGTGCGCTCGGCTTCGACCCCCGCACTGTTGCTCTCGCGCCGCCGGCGGTAGCGCTCCTGAAGCATCTGGGCGTATGGGACGACGCTGGGGCCGCAGCCATCGACCGCATGAAGGTGTGGGAGGAAGAGGGCACGGCGACATTGCACTTCGGCACCGGCGAGACGCTGGCGCATGTGGTGGAAAACAGTGCGCTTACGGAGAGGATGTGGAGCGCCGCGCAGGAGTGCGTCGATGTCCGCTGTCCTTTCCATGTCGCTGGCTACAACGAACTCGAGGCAAGCGCCGCCTTGTCCGGCGACGACGACGCCCCCGGTGTTGAAGCTCGCCTCGTGCTGGCGGCGGACGGCGCGTCTGGCGGCGTCGGCGAATTGGCCGGCGCTCGAATGCGACGCTCACGGCCCGTGCAGCACGCGATCGTCAGCGTCGTGCACTGTCAGCGCGAGCACGAAGGCGTGGCACTGCAGCGATTCGGCGCCCACGGCTCGGTGCTCGCCCTGTTGCCCCTCGCCGATCCGTGCCACAGGGCGCTCATCTGGAGCCTCCCTACACTCCGGCAAAAAGCCGCAATGGCATGGGACGACGACGCATTCTGTCGGGCTTTGAATGATGAGACAGAGGCCACGGCTGAGGTCGGTGGCGTGGGACCACGCTTCACCTTCCCGCTCAGGCAAGGCCTCGCCGCAGACGTCAATCCATCGCAGCGCCTGCTCATGCTCGGCGATGCCGCACGCACGCTGCACCCGATGGCGGGCCAAGGGGTGAACGTTGGTCTGGAAGACGTGCGCGCCTTGCTCGCCCGCCTCCCCGACGGCGACTTGGCCCCACCCGGAGCGTGGCGACGCTTTGCCGCGGACCGTCGGGCGCGCTCGAAGCTCATGCTGGGGCTGCATGCGGCCTTGCTTGCCGCCTATGGCGCGAAGGCGCCGCTCGTGCGCGCGCTGCGCAACATGGGCGTGCGTTTTTTGGACGGCAACGCCCCAATCAAGGCGCAAATCGTGCGCGAGGCGATGGGCATCGGGGCGCTGGCAACCGTCGGCATCGGCGGATCCGGCGGTTTGCCGTGACGGAACCGCGCCGCACGCCGCTCTATGACGAGCACCTTGCGTGCGGTGCGCGCATGGTGCCGTTCGCCGGCTGGTCCATGCCCTTGCACTACGGCTCGCAAATCGCCGAACACCACGCCGTGCGACAGGGCGTCGGCATGTTCGATGTATCGCACATGCGCGTGATCGACGTGGCCGGGGCTGGCGCTACCGACTTCCTGCGCACGGTGTTTGCCGGTGATGTGGCGTCGCTCGCACGAGGTCGCGCGCGCTACGGCGTCCTGCTCAACGAAAACGCCGGCATCATTGACGATGCCATCGTCTATCGCACGGACGAGGGCTACCGGGTGGTGGCAAATGCAGGAACGAGCGAGCGTGTGCATTCCTGGCTGGTTCGCCACGCCAGCGACGAGACCCATCTGCATCCGCGCCAAGACGTCGCCATGTTGGCCGTGCAAGGCCCTAGGGCCATCGACTGCTTTCACGAAGCGACGGGATTGGATGCCAGCGCACTCCCCCGCTTCGCCTTTGCGTGGCATGAGGAACGCATGGTCGCCCGCACTGGCTACACCGGCGAGGATGGTGTGGAGGCAATCGTGCCTGCGGAAGAAGCGGCAAGCCTCTGGCGTCGCCTGACCGAAGCAGGCGCGACGCCGGCCGGGCTCGGCGCCCGCGACACGCTGCGCCTCGAAGCCGGACTCAACCTGCATGGCCACGACATGGACGAGTCCACGCCGCCCACCGCGGTGGGCCTTGGCTGGACCGTCGCGTGGGGCGAAGACGGCGCACCGGTGCGTCGTTTCATTGGCCGCGACGCCCTCGAACGCCAGCGTCGCCCCGAACAGGTGCTGCGCGGCGTCGTGCTCGAAGAACGAGGCGTCATGCGCGAAGGCTTTGCGGTAACGACCGAACGTGGCGCGGGCACCGTCACCAGCGGCATCTTCTCGCCAACGCTGGGGTACAGTATCGCGCTGGCCCGCCTCCCTCGCGGTTCCAAGGGGGCCTGTAGTGTGCAGATCCGCTCGCGTGAGGTGCCAGGGCGGATCGTCCGACCACCCTTCCTGCGCAACAACGAATAGGTAAAGCCGTTCCATGAGCGAAACACCCGAGGAACTCCACTACGCATCGAGTCACGAGTGGGCGAGGCTGGAAGAGGATGGAACGGTGACCGTAGGCATCACCGACCATGCCCAAGACGCTCTCGGCGACATCGTCTATGTCGAACTGCCGGACGAGGAGCAACAGGTGGAGGCCGGTGCGGAGGCTGGCGTCGTGGAGTCTGTGAAGGCGGCGTCCGACATCTACGCTCCCGTTACCGGCGTCGTGATTGCCGCCAACGAGGTGCTCGAAGACGCCCCGGAACGGGTGAACGAAGACCCCTACGGCGACGGTTGGTTCTTCCGCATCCAGCCGGACGACCCGGGCGAACTCGAAGACCTCCTCGATGCCGCTGCCTACGACGAGATGTGCAGCGAGGAGGAATGACGGGATCGTCCGATGCCGTTCATCCCACATACCGATCAAGACGTGGCGACGATGCTCGACGCCATTGGTGCGCGCACGATCGACGATCTCTTTGACGAAATCCCAGGCGCTCTGCGCTGCGGCCCGCTCGATGTGCCGCCTGGCGAGAGCGAGATGGAGGTCACGGCGGCGCTGACCGGGCGTGCGCGGCGGGATGAGCCGGGGCCTTGCTTCCTGGGCGCCGGCGCCTACGACCACCACATCCCCGCCGCGGTCTGGGACATTTGCTCGCGTGGGGAATACATGACCGCCTACACGCCCTATCAGGCAGAGGCGAGTCAGGGCACGCTGCAGCTCATCCACGAGTTCCAGACCATGATGGCCGCACTCACCGGCATGGAAGTGTCAAACGCCTCCGTCTATGACGGTGCTTCGGCATTGGCCGAAGCGGTGCTGATGGCGGTACGCGCGAACCGCCGCACGCGGCGGCGTGGCGCCGCGAGCGCCGGGCGCGAAACCGCGACCACTCGCGTCGTGGTCGCCGGCGCCGTTCACCCCCACTACGTAGAAACCGCTCGCAACATCGTAAAGGGCCAGCGCATTCGCCTGGAGGCGACAGGCTTCGACGCGAACGGCACCGTTGACCTCGCGCGCTTCGAGGCGTTGCTTGCCGAGCCGCCGGCGGCCGTCATCGTCCAGCAGCCGAATTGCCTGGGCTTGCTCGAACCCGTGGATGAGGTTGTGGCCGCCGCGCACACGGCCGGAGCCCTGGTGGTCGCGGTGGCGAATCCCATTTCCTTGGCCCTGCTCGCACCGCCCGGCGACTGGCACGAACGAGGCGCCGACATCGTCTGCGGCGACGGCCAGCCCCTCGGCATCCCGCTGTCTTCGGGCGGCCCCTACTTTGGCTACATCTGCACCCGCCGGGAGTTCGTGCGACAACTGCCCGGACGCATCGTCGGCCTCACCGAAGACTCGGGCGGCCAGCCCGGCTATGCGCTGACCTTGCAGGCGCGGGAGCAACACATCCGGCGCGGCAAGGCCACTTCCAACATCTGCACGAATCAAGGACTGCTGGTGACGGCGGCCACCATGTACATGAGCCTCCTCGGCGCGGCGGGCCTGAATGCCGTCGCGAGCCGCTGCCATGCGCGATCGGGCGAGCTGATGGACGAACTCACCAGCATCGACGGCGTCGAGCGGCGGTTCGCGGGCCCCTTCTTCCACGAGTGCGTGCTCGACATCGGCCGCGACGCCCAGGGCGTGGCGCAACAAACCGCGACCGCCGGCATCACCGGCGGCTTGCCCCTCGGGCGCTGGTACCCGGATCTCGCGAACTGCCTGCTCGTATGCGCGACCGAGAAGCGAAGCGACGCCGACATCGCCACCTACCGCGACGTTCTGCGTCGGGTCTTGGCATGACCCGGACTAGTGATCCAGCAGACCTTGCCGCGCACATGAACGAATCCATCTTCGACATCGGCGCCCCAGGACGCGGCGCGTCAGCGCAGCGCCCTTCGCCGGGCGACGTGAGCGACCTGCCGGCCGGGGCATTGCGGCGCACCCCGCCGCGCTTGCCCGAGGTTTCGGAGCTGCAAGCCGTCCGGCACTACACCAACCTGTCGCGCCGCAACTTCTCCATCGACAATCAGTTCTATCCGCTCGGCTCCTGCACCATGAAATACAACCCGCGCGGTGCCCATCGGATCGCGTCGCTGCCGGGTTTCGCGGGCCGTCATCCGCTTGCCGAACTTCCCGCGAGTCAAGGCTTCCTCGCCTGCCTGCACGAGTTGCAGGAAGTGCTGAAGGCGGCGACCGGCATGGCCGCGGTGTCCGCAGCACCAATGGCCGGCGCCCAGGGAGAGTTCGCCGGCATCGCCATGATCCGCGCCTACCACGATGCCCAAGGCGACACCGAGCGTCGCGAAATCATCGTCCCGGACGCGGCACACGGCACCAACCCCGCGAGCGCCGTGATGTGCGGCTACGTGGCACGGGAGGTCCCGGTGGGAGCCGATGGCGACGTCGACTTCGAGGCGCTCAAGGCCGCCGTCGGCGAACAAACCGCCGGCATCATGCTCACCAACCCCTCCACCTGTGGCGTGTTCGAGCGACGCATCGCCGACATCGCCGACGTGGTGCACGACGCCGGTGGCCTGCTTTACTACGACGGCGCCAACCTGAACGCCATCTTGGGTACGGCCCGCCCCGGCGACATGGGCTTCGACGTTTTGCACGTCAACCTGCACAAGACGTTCGCGACGCCCCACGGCGGCGGCGGTCCCGGCGCAGGACCCGTCGGCGCCAACGAGCGCCTCGCGCCCTACCTGCCCACGCCAATGGCAGCGAAGGAAGGCGACAGCTATCGCTGGATGGAACCAGCCGACGCCCCCGACTCCATCGGGCGCCTGTCCGCCTTCGCCGGCAACGCCGGCATCCTCCTGCGCGCGCTCGCCTACGCCCGAATGCTGGGCTGCGACGGAATGCGTCGCGTCGGCGAGTTCGCCACACTGAACGCCAACTACCTCATGGAACGCCTGCGCCAAGCAGGCTTCGAGCTCGCCTACCCGGAACGCCGCGCCAGCCACGAGTTCGTCATAACCTTCCGCCAGGAGGCCAAGGAATTCGGCATCAGCGCCATGGACATCGCCAAGCGCCTGCTCGACCACGGCATCCACGCCCCCACCACCTACTTCCCGCTGCTGGTGCCGGAGTGCTTCCTAATCGAACCCACCGAAACCGAAACCAAGGAAGAACTCGACGCTTTCGTGGCAGCCCTAACCCAAGTCCTGGGCGAGGCCCGCACCGACCCAGAACGCATCAAGACCGCCCCGCACACACTCCCTTCCGCCCGCCTAGACGACGTAAAGGCCGCCCGCGACCTGCGCTTGGTGCACGAGCCAGATTGAACAGGCTGCATACGATGTCCCGATTTAACAAATTTAACGGGATTTAACAGGATATGCGTTAAAGCTGTTAATTGCCGTTAATCTTGTGTAGATTGTCGGCTTATGGACCGAACGTCCAACCCATACGCGCCAGGCGCGGGCCTCCAACCGCCTGAGCTGGCGGGGCGTGCCGCCCTCATCGACGACGCATCCATCGACATGGACCGTGTCCTCGCCGGCCGCCCAGCCAAGGGCCTGATGCTGCTAGGGCTACGCGGCGTGGGCAAGACCGTTCTCTTGAACCGGCTGCGGGCACTTGCCGATGAGAAGGGCTTCTGTTCGATCAGAGCGGAGGCGCCGGAGGGCGGAAACCTGCCGGAACTTCTAACGCCACAATTGCGCCAAACACTCTACGCCCTCGATCTGCGCAAGGCCGCCACGCACAATCTGCATCGTGCCGCCAGCGTCTTCGCAAACTTTGCCAAGGCATTCAAGGTGAAGACGGGCGACTTGGAGTTCAGCGTGGACTTCGCACCCGGCGAAGGCGACACGGGCAACCTAGAGCAGGACCTACCCCGCCTTTTGGTAACCACCGCGAGAGCGGCCGCCGAGCGGCAGACGTCCGTGGGCCTGTTCATCGACGAAGTGCAATACCTCTCCTCTCAAGAGCTCGCCGCCGTGATCGTTGCCTGCCACGAAGTCGCGCAAGAGAACCTGCCGTTCCTCTTCATCGGCGCTGGCCTGCCACAAGTGGCCGCATTGGCCGGCAAGGCAAAGTCCTATGCGGAGCGCCTCTTCGACTATCCCAATGTCGGCTCGCTGGAACCGGATGACGCACGCCGCGCACTGGTGAAACCGGCGGAAGCAGAAGGCGCATCCTACGAACGCGGCGCGGTGGAAGAAATCCTCGCCGCCGCGCAAAACTTCCCCTACTTCATCCAGGAGTGGGGCTATCAGGTCTGGAACGCGGCGCCATCAAGCCCCATCACCCGAGCAATGGTTCGCGCGGCAATGCCGCAGGTCGTGGAACACCTCGACAGCAGCTTCTTCCGCGTGCGATTCGATCGGCTGACACCTCTCGAGCAGAAATACCTGCGGGCAATGGCCGAACTCGGACCAGGCCCCCACGCGACCGGCAAAATCGCACAAACCCTAGGCGTCGCAACCGCTTCCATCGCCACCGTCCGGCAGCGACTTGTCGCCAAGGGAATGGTCTGGAGCCAACGTCACGGCGAGACCTCCTTCACCGTCCCCATGTTCGACGCCTACATGAAACGCCAGATGCCAGAACTCCTCCAGCACGTGCCGCAACCCCGGGGCCGCCCGCGTGACTAGCCCGACGCAATCTGCGCAAATCGTACTTGCGGCTGGATCGAGATGCCGCGGGCAATCAACGACCACCAGCGAACAGTCTGCTTCATGCGCGCGGCCGCGCCCTGCCTGCGGGCTGCATGTTCCGTGCGGCGGCGGGCCGAACTCGTGACATTGCGCTGGCGTGGCTGTGCCGCACAGACGTGGTCGGATGTATCCGAAAAACGGCCCACGTTGCGTACGAATAGATGTCTGTGCGTCGGGTAGAGAGCTCGCGGGGCCGGGCGGCTCGCCCGATTGTCCCTAGGCGGCCGTCAAGTCGCCAAACAGACCGCCCTCAGGAACCATGAAGCGGCCCCGTCTCACCCCAAGACACCCCAACGCGCAACTTGCCGTCGCGGGAAAGCCGCCTTGACGGCCCGGAACTGACTCAAGCGCTCACCGTGGTGGCAAGCTCTTCTGCACCAAGTGGAGGACATATCCCGCCATTTCGGACTCAAGACCGAAATACTCGATCATGTGGTCGGTCAGCTCGTAGAGCGCGTCGCGGTCGCCCGTCACCAACTCATAGAAGCTCACCCCATCCGTCTCGGTGACCGACGCGTCCTCGTGGATTGGATGGGAGTAGCTGTGTGGGCTCCGGGGGATTACCGTCACAAGGAATCCATGCCATTCGTCGTCATCCTCGAAGCTCTTATCATCAACAGCCTCCATCAAACGCTCGGTCGCGCGAGCCCACGCGGGAGCGTTTCTCTCGTGTTGTGCTTGTTCTGGACCGTCGCGAGGACCCTCCGCGAATCTGACTGGAGCTGGATCCCGTCCATAGCGCATTTTCCCCACCCTGGGACGGATGTCAGGATGTCGTGGTGAAAGTGTCCTAGGGCAGTCGTGATTCCCTGTGCGGCCGCAGCAAACTGCTGGTGCATCGCAAGTTCCTCGACACTCATCGCATCGCTTGCGGCAGCGAGAAGAATCGCTCGTACCGGGTCGATCACGTTTTGTTGCTGGCGAATCGGTGCCTGCTCCCATGCCCGTCGGGTTCGTCCTTCGAGCCTTGCCATCGCGGACTCAAGGTCTGCATCTTCGATCCAATTGAAGGTCGCCATGATTTTTTCCCTTTTAACAGAGGTTGTTACGTGGCCCTGGCCCAATGCGACCGAACCTGATAGAGTGCAGTCCCGACCCGAACTGCAATCGCGAGCATACCGGAAGGGGGACGATGTGAACATGCCAAGCGAGACGGACTCTTTGGGTACGGTTTACCTTGGCGAGGACTGTCTCGACGTCATGGCCCGCCTTAGCCCGGATTCCGTCGATCTGATTGTCACCTCCCCGCCATACGCCGATGCGAGGAAGCGCACGTACGGAGGCATCCCGACGGACAAGTACGTGGCTTGGTTCGTCGAGCGTGCGAAGCTGATGCATCACGTCCTGAAGCCAACCGGCTCGTTCGTCCTGAACATCAAGGAAAAGGTCGTCAACGGTCAGCGCAGCACCTACGTCCTAGAACTGATTCAGGAACTTAAGAGAGAGGAAGTCGGCTTCCTCTGGGTCGAGGAGTACATCTGGCACAAGAAGACATCGATGCCCGGCAAATGGAAGTACCGCTTTCGCGACGGCTGGGAACGGCTGCTGCACTTCACGAAGACTATGGATTTCAAGATGAACCAAGACGCCGTCATGGTGCCTGCGGGCAACTGGACGGAAGTGCGCCTCAAGAACATGAGCGACAACGACATGGAGCGCCGGGAATCCGCAACGCAATCCGGCATGGGCAGGAAAGTCGCAAGCTGGAAAGACCGTCCCTACGTCTATCCGTCGAACGTCCTCCACGAAGCGCCCGTCTGCCACAACACCGGGCATAGCGCGGCGTTCCCGGAATGGCTTCCTGCGTTCTTCATCGATCTGTTCACGGACGAAGGCGATACCGTGCTCGACCCCTTCCTCGGATCCGGAACTACAAGCCGCGTCGCTGTCGAAAAGAAACGCAAAGCTGTCGGTATTGAAATCGACAAGGATGTCGGCCCCGCACAAATGGATGCGGAAGCAGCCTAGTCACCCCTTGATGGGCTAGCGGCCCATCGGTTGCGCCCAGCGGCGAAGCACACCGTTCTCGGCCATGGAGCGGCCGCGCTACCCGTATCCAATCAGAGGGTCGGGAAAGGGAACCGACCGGGCTCCAATCGGCCGAAAGCCCCATTTACGAAAAGTACCACTACCGCCGCTTACGCACCGGGGGTGAACTCACTTCAACAGAGGAGGCATCCTGCTTCGTTGCAAGCCCAAGTCCTTGTCCGGCTGGCTAATCCACCGCGCCCTTGCCCGTGACCCCCATCTCGCAAAGCTCCTCGTAGCGGGATCGGCTCATGCCCAAGAGGTCGCGGAAGACCTCCCACGAATGCTGGCCCTGCAGCGGTGCATGACGCGTGACGCCGCCGGGGGTTTGGGTCAGTTTCACCGGCAGGCCGGACTGCCATGCGGTTCCGGCTTCGGGATGTTCCACGGAGACCATGTGGCCCCGCTGCTTCAGCACTTCGTCGCCGACGATCTCGGCCGGGTCCAGCACTGCAGCGGCCGGAACGCCTCGGTGCACCAAGGCAGCTTCGAGTTCTTGCTTGTCACGCCGCGCGGTGAGGGGGGCGATCCGTTGATCGAGTTCTTCTTCGCCTGCCTTGCGCGCCTCGGCCGTGGCCCATTCGCCGACTTCGCCCATGCCGAGAACATCCGCCAGCGCGGCGAACTCGGAATCGCTCTCCGCCGCGATTGCGATCCACTGATCGCCACCGTCGGGCGCTGGCTGAGTCGGATACACCGCGTGTGGTGCGTGCTGCGGGTGGCGGTTGCCGAGTGGCCCCCGCACCTTGCCGGTGAGCTCGTATTCGAGCCAGGCATCGCCGATGAAGGTGAAGTTCGCCTCCTGCATCGAAAGGTCGATGTACTGGCCTGCGCCCGTGCGCTCGCGATGCAGGAGCGCGAGAGCAATCGCGGCGAAGCCGCAGATGCCCGCCACGGGGTCCGGGTACATCTGCCCCGAATTGAGCGGCGCCTCATCCGGATAGCCGAGCAGCGCCGACATGCCCGAAGACGGCTCGATGGTGCCGCCGATGCCCGGCACGCCCGCCCAAGGCCCGGTGGCGCCATAGGCAGAGAGGCTCGCCATCACGATATCCGGCTTGATGCGACAGAGCGCTTCGTAGTCGAGCCCGAAATTGCCCATGACGCGGGGTGAGAAGTTCTCCGCGACGAAGTCCACCTGCGGCAGCAACCTGCGGAAGATGTCGATGCCCTCTTCCCGGGTCAGGTCCACCGTGATGCAGCGCTTGTTCAGGTT
Source organism: Pseudomonadales bacterium (assembly GCA_965116935.1). Lineage (GTDB taxonomy): Bacteria > Pseudomonadota > Gammaproteobacteria > Pseudomonadales > Azotimanducaceae > VXYL01. The sequence continues at coordinate 1,391,295 of OZ220737.1, forward strand.
CACGGAGTTGTAGAGCGGATTGCAGTTCCAGGCGTGCTTGGCCTCGGGGCGCTCCTGCAGTGCGCGGGGAATCGGATTGCGGTAGGTGCCGCGCCAACTGTCGAGGCGGCTTCGGGTCTCGAGCTGGATCACATCCGCGCCGAGCAAGGCCAGCATCTGCGTGGCGTAGGTGCCTGCCCACGCCTGGGTGAGCACCAGGCCGCGATAGCCGGCGAGCGGGCCGCGCCGGCTGTCATCACCTGCCGGTGCTGGCCGGGGGACGGCAGCGAGCCTGTCACCGCGTTCGGTGAAGCCACCACTATCCTCACCGATTGCGGGCATTTCCCGCCGCAGCGCCCACTCCGTCGCCGACATGTTCGCGAACGGGCCTGGGTAGCGCGGAGTTGCCTTGGGTGGCTCCGCGCTTTCGCCGCCCTTAGCATTGACGCGACGGAAAAAACCCCGCGCCAAGAACTGCGCGTTCTCCGCCAGTTCGTCCATCCGCAGCACCGGCCCCGCGATCACGCGCAGACTCCCCAGGGCATCGAACAGCTCCGCTCGATTCCACTTCGCCATCGCCTCCTGCACCCGGCTTGCGAAGCGATCCGCAAACTTCACCCGGATGCCGGGCTCGCGCAGTTCCGGATCCACGGCGAGGTCCGGCAACCCCAGAAGATTCATCGCCTTTTCCCAGAACGCCGGGCGCGACAGCGGCAGGGCGAAATGCCCGTCGCGCACCGGCACGGGACCATCGTTCATGGTGACCGTCTTGCGGCGCTCCCACACGGTGCCCGAGTACTGGTAGCGCAGGGGCGCTGGCGCCGACGTGGAGACGAGTACCTCGCGCTCGGAAATGTCGATCAGTTCACCACTGCCACCCTTCGCCCCGGACGCCAAGAGCGCACTTACGATGCTGCCAAAGCCGAGCGTGCCGGCTTGGTACGAAGCCTGATAGCCACTGCCTTTCAGCGGCGGCCGCCCGGCGATGCCGTTGACGTGCGCCCAGCTAGACCCCGCGTAAGCCGTCAAGTCGTTGCCGGACCGGTGCCGATGCTCGCCCGTCAAGCCATGCGGCGTGATGGCGCAGACGATGGCGCCGGGGAGCCGTTGGTGGAGACTGGCGGCGTCGAGTTCGTCGGTGATGATCACGTCCGCGGCCGCGAGGAGTTCCTCACGCTCGGCCGGCAGCGCCGATCCCTTGTTCGCAAGAAAGTAGCGTGCCGCCACGCTCTTGCCGTCGGCGCCGAAGGGTGGATGCCGGCGCAACGGGTGTCCTTCGGGTGGCTCGACCGCGAGCACCTCGGCACCGTAGTCCGCCAGCAGCCGCGAACACCATGCCGTCGATGGCCGATTGCCCACGTCGAGCACGCGAAGCCCGCCGAGTGTCATCGACCGATCCTCCGAGCCTGTCACGGGTCGCCCGTCACGTTTCACACTTCGGTTGCGAGCGGCACGTCGAGGAAGCCCCCAACCACCTCGATGCAGCGGGCGAGCTGGTCGTGGTGCGTCCAATGTCCGGCGTCGTCCACCTCCACGAGTTCCACGTTGCGGAAATGCCGGACGGTTCCGTTCTGGCCGATGCGGTGCGGATAGCCCTCGCGGGAGTTGACGATCAGAACCGGGCATTCGATGCGTTCCCATAGCGCGGCGACGTCCTCGTTGGGGATGTCGTAGGGGCTGCGCGTGTGGGTGTAATTGTCGAACTTCCAGGTGTAGGTGCCGTCTTCGTTCTGGCTGCTGCCGTGGATGGTGAGGTGGCTCGCCTGATCGGGGCTGAGGTGCGGGTTCATCTCCTGCATTCGCTGGTAAGCGTCTTCGAGGCGGCCATAGCGCCTTGGCACACGACCGGCAAGCGCGTGGTTGGAACGAATCCACTGGGCGAGGCGAGCCGCCGGGTCGCTGCCGAACCGGGTCGGGTAGAGGCCAACCCCCTCGATGATGACGAGCTTGTCCACGGCATCGGGGAAGGTGCCGGCGTAGAGCGCCCCGATGCTGCCCCCCATCGAATGGGAAACCACCGTCAACGGCGCGAGCTTCTGCTGCCGCACGAGCTGGGCTATGTCCTGCACGTACTCGAGCCAGGAGTAGGAACTGCCTCGACTCCACTCGGAATCGCCGTGGCCGCGCAGGTCCGGCGCCACGACGTGGTAGCGCTCGCGCAGCGCCTGCGCCATCCAGTCCCAGGTGTGGCAATGGTCGTGGATGCCGTGGATGAGCAGCATGTGCGGCGCCTCGTCATTCCCCCAGTCGAGGTAGTGCAGGCGCAAGCGCTGAGAAAAGTAGCTGTGCGAGGTGGGATTGTCGGCTTCGTTCATGGTCCGGCTTGGCTCGGTTTGCCGCACGGCGGCGCAATGCGGGGGAGATTGTACTAGGGCGTGTTCACACTATGCGCTCACACAATCCATTGGACGGCGTGGCCTTTGGAGGGAAGGCATTCTGCCTTCCCTGCACGCCGATAGGCGTGCCTGACGGCACGCAGGGAAGGCAGAATGCCTTCCCTCCAAAGGCGGCCTCGTTCTCGATCGGTTGCGCTGGGACTTTGGTAACTGTCGCCGGTTGATTCAAGGTAGTTTTCGGTGACCAGAACGCTAGTGTGAACACGCCCTAGCCGAAAGCACGAGCGAACGCGAGGCAGGCAGGCCAGCAGGGCGCGCTCGCAGCTACAATCGCCCCATGTCCGAGGTCATCTCCCTAGCCAAACGCCGCCGCCGCAATCGCCGCGAAGCCGCCGCCGGCAAAACGCTGTGCCGAATCGGCCGCCACAAATGGGCCATCGACCAGTCCGCCCCCTTCACCGTCCACAAGGGCCGCCTCCTTACCATCCACATCTGCTCCCGCTGCGGCGCAAAGAAGAGCGAGCTGTCGTAGGAGTCCGTCGGACTTGGCGCGGCCCCTCGGAGGGAGGGCGTCTCGCCGACGCGCCCGATGAGGGCGCACTAGTGTCGTAAGGCGCCTTCCGGGTGGAGGAAGGCGTGCCTGCGGCACGCCAAGGAGGGCGAGACGCCCTCCCTCCGAAGGCGCGTCCGTCGGTTTCTGGCGCTTAAGTACCCGCGTCTCTTGGGGAGGACACCTCCTTCGGGAGAGGGCGTACCGCCCGCCCCAGAGGAATCGTCAGGCCACGTCCAATTCTGCCAAGGGCGCGATGTCGCAGGCGACGCCGGTGCCGTCCATGCCGCAGTAGCCGTGCGGGACCTTGGCGAGGTATTGCTGGTGGTAGTGCTCGGCGTAGTAGAAGGTCGGCGCGTCGAGGATTTCCGTGGTGATTTCGCCGTAGCCGGCCCTCTCTAGCGCAGCCTGATAGGCCGTGCGCGAGGCGAGGGCGAGGGCCCGCTGCTTCTCGCCGTAGGTGTAGATGCCGGAGCGGTACTGCGTGCCGAGATCGTTGCCCTGTCTCATCCCTTGGGTCGGGTCGTGCCCTTCCCAGAACACCTTCAAGAGTTCCTCATATCGAACCACCTCGGGGTTGAACACCGCCAGGACCACCTCGTTGTGGCCGGTGAGGCCGGAACAGACCTCTTCGTAGGCCGGATTCGGCGTCGAGCCAGCGGCGTAGCCAACCGCCGTCGTGACAACTCCCCGCGTCTGCCAGAACTTGCGCTCCGGGCCCCAAAAGCAACCCATGCCAACAAGAATCGTCTCGCTGCCCTCCGGAAACGGCGGCTTCATGCCCGCGCCATTGACGAAGTGCGCCGGCGGCACCGGCATCTCGATGCTGCGTCCGGGCAGCGCCTCGGTGGGCCCTGGCAGTCTCAACTTGTGCATCAATCCCATCGGCTCCGTCACCCTCGATAGATGTTGCGGCTGCAGAGCATACCCGACAGCGAAGGCCCAGGTCATAAGGGGGTATGTGCCAACGTGCAAGCACACCACCAGCACGGAGGCGCAACCGGCGCGCTTTCTCGCATACGTCCAGCGCCGACGGGGGCAGGCGCATCGGGCGACGCCTATCGCTGGGTCGCCACGAGATCCTGGTGAATCGGTCGTCTAAGCACTCTCTGAACGGCGAACAGCCCGGCGGATGCCATGAGTGCGACTGGCCAGGCCATTCCATGACCGAGCGCCCATCGGTCGTACATGGGGCGGAACGAAGTGGATGTCGACCCGCCCTCCCGCACAAGCACGCCATCGAGAAGGATCCAGGATGTCATCGCGCCGACTGCCGCGCCGGCGGCAACGATCGCCAGTGTCTCAAGGACAATCGCCACCACCAGCTCCGAGCGTCCAAAGCCGAGGGCGCGCAAAGTCGCGACTTCCGCACGGCGTCCGGCCACCGCAGAAACCATCACGTTCGTTGCGCAGAAGACTCCGCCGATTGCCATGAGCAGCCCGAGCGCGAGCCCGACATCCCGGAACACCTCGGTGCGGGTCCACGCAAGCGCCTCAAGATACTCCGCCTCTCGGTGGACGCCGAACTCCAGCGTCGAGTGCCCCTTGAGAGCAGCGCGAAAGTCGTCGAAGGACGCAGGCGACTCAAAATCGACCAACATGGCGTTGCACCACTTGCCGAACACGGCCTCGGCGTCGACGAGGAAGACAGAGTCGTGGTGGTCGCCACTCTCGAACGTCCCGACGATATCCAGGGTCGTGTGCGCAAGGGCGAGACGGTCGCCAACCCGCGCGCCACGAAACACCTCCGTGGCATGTGCGCCGGCGATGGCCTCGTGCCGGCCGGCCTCGAACATCCGTCCTCCCGTCATGCGTATGTGGGGCCTCATGCGGAGCCCTTCTGGCGTGACTCCCTGGACTGCCACCAGTTCCGGCACACCGCCGCCCTTTCCCACCAGCCGAGCAGATGTATGGGCGACCCTGCCCACACCGACCCTGGCGGCGCCTGCGGCTTGATGGACGAACTCGACCTGCGCCTCGGTCAGCGCGCTGCCCCGGATGTGCTCGGCGTTGCTCTCCAGCACTAGCGCGCGGTCCGCGGAACCCGCGTCCGAAAACTGCAGATACAGGCCCCTCCCGAGCGCCGCCATCGACGTCGTGACGCCGACGACCGCCGCTGCACCGAGCAGCAGCGTCGCCGTAGCGGCCGGGCGACGGACGGCTGCGCGCAGGTTGCTCGCCGTGAGCAAGGCGATCCGCGTCATCATCACCGTGGCTCCCTAGCGCTCAGCGCCCGACTTCCGCTGGCGAGAGGCGCAGGACGCGCCAGCCCGGCAATGCCACGCTGACAACGGCCAGCAGTACGGCGACGACGAGGCCGAAGGCGTAGAGCGACGGGCGTGGCGGGTAGATCACGGCGCCGTAATGTCCGAGCAGCTCGCCGGCATCGACCAGCGCTGCTGGAATCAGGGCTAACGCTGCGCCAGACAGACAGACCGCCACAGCCTCGCCAGCGATGCCACATGCCAAGGCGCCGCCTCGGAAACCGAGGGATTTCATCATCGCGAACTCGCCGTAGCGGTCGCGCACGGACTGCGCCATCACGCCACCGGTGCAGAACAGGATGGCAAAGAACGAAGCGCCGACGATGGCGTTCGCGGCAAGCCGCACTTGCCCCGGATGCCGTCCCGACATCCACGCGTCCCGAGTTGTGGCCGTCAGCGTCGGCGCCGACGAGTTGCGGAACCACTCGTCGATTGCCGCGCCGACAGCGTTCGCTCGACTCGCGTCGTGGACCCTGACCACGAACGCCCCAACGCGCCCTGCCTCTCCTTCCGGTAGCGTCTGGTCGATGTGCGCGTAGTCGACGAACAGCCCCACCGACTCGTGCTGGGACATGACCTTGTAGTCCCATGTGCCGACCATTTCGATCGACCATTCCTCGGGGCCGGGACCGATCGGCCGAAGATTCACCCTGTCGCCCTTTCGCCATCCGAAGCGCTCCGCGGACCGCGCGCCGACGATCGCCGCGCCGGGCGTGGCCAGAAACGCCTGGACGGTCTCGCTGTCCACTCGAACGTCGTAGGCGACCGGCAGGAAGCGTTCGAGGTCGACCGCAACAAGGAGCACCCCGCCCTTGAAGTCGCGGTAGCGGGAGTTGTGGTAGGCGAGGGATGCCACGTGAGCGACGCCGGGAACGTCCTCCAGCGCGTGCAAGCTGGCCACCGGGAGATCGCCCGGCCACCCCCTTCCGGTGACGTGGAGCAGGTCCGCCGGGATCGAGTCGATGCGATGCGCGATGCCGGAGTCAACGCCCCTGAGAAGCCAGAGCAGAACGAAGGCGACCGCTACGCTGCCCGTTGTGAGTGCCGCGCGCAACGGGTCTCGTGCAAGACCTGCCCAGACAAGCCAGAAGTAGCGCATGCAAAAAGTGTCGGGTGGGAGCCGGGGAAAGTCCAGTCCTGACGTGGCGACAGTGGCGGCACTTGCTGCCGACGGCATCGTGCGCCTCTGCCGTGGCTTGCAGTGCGGCCCTCAGTAGCGCGACGGCTCGATGGCGTCTATCGAGTCGATGCCGCCAGCGGCGCGACCTTCAGCTCCCGTACCGTCATTCCACAAATCGAGCAGAGCCTCGCGCGTCAGCGGGTCCTCGTGTAGCGACTCGTGGTCGAACAGGCATGTGAGGGCGGTTTGATGCGTTCCCGCGCGCCGATTGCGGTTGCAGCTCACGCCCGTCGCGCCGCGGCCGTACTTCGCACGATAGCGGTCGGCGACGATTTCGAGATCGGCTACGTAGCGTTCCGGGACGATCTTCCAGATGCGCTTCGAGTAGCGCCGAATCCACGGCATTGTCTCGGGCGACGCCGCCACCGATAGCCAGCCGACGCCGCGCACGGGGTCGTACGGGATCCCGCCGAGACCATGCAGGTAGATGTATGCGAGCCGCGCCTGCGCGGTTTTGAACCCCCGCTTCGCGGCGGCCAGCAGGTGCGGGTACGCTTGCGCATAGTCGCGGCGGCGAAAGTGTTTCGTCCCCTGGCTTTGTGCTTGGTAGGTGTCCGTCATCTCGATCCGCGACGGCACGGGGAGCCGGTCGGCGCTGACGATCACCTCCTCGACGTCCCTAGGGTCGGCGCGGTCCGGCTCCGAGGCCACACTCAACGACACCACGGCCGCCAACACGCCGACCGCCATGCGAGCAGGCCAATGGGCTGTTAGCGCCACAAGAACCGTCCCTTCACACTGTCGGCATTCGGTTGGCTTGCGCCGTCCGAATGCTACAGACTGATAGAATCATCCGGTTCGACCCTTCCCGTTCGGAGCTGCATGGAACGCGTCCGATCAATTCTGCCAAGCGCGATTCTGGCCGTCGCCTTGTTTGCGGTGTCTGGCTGCATGTCCTTGGCGACAGTGCCGTATCCCGACATGGTGGGTGCCGTTGCCGAAGGCGCGGATTTCGATCCCGATGCACTGCGCGAAGCGTGGCTGGCCCAACCGAACGTGGAGGAGCAGCGGCCTCGGCTGGAAGAACTCGAAGCCGAGGCGCTGAACCTGCTTGCCGACGAGCCGCTGCGCCTGGGCGCCGTCGGTTCCGCCATCCTCGACATCTATTTCGGCAGCCTCGCCGGTCACCTTGCCATGGAGACGTTCTACCAGCGCGTCGAGGCGCCGGACGACGCGGCGAAGCACGAACGCTGGGGCAGCGCGGTGCAGGAGGCAATCGAATCCTCCGCTGTCGGGACGCCGTCCGATCCCTATCAAGTGATTTCTGCCATGGAGGCAAGGGCATTCCTGCTGGCCAGGGACGAGTCGCCCATCGGCTCGATGTATGTCAGCACCGACGACGACCCCTTCGTGCTGCAGATTCTCGCCCGCAAGGACGAACAGCCGCCCGCCTATCGCGCCTTCGATCTCGAGCGGTTCTATCGGCGCGTGCAGGCGGACACCAGCCGCCAAATGGAAGCGACCCGGGCAGGAGCGCGGCGGGGCACCCCGGCCGCACGTCATGGCGAGGGCAACGTGAGCTTCGGCGTCGTCAATCTCTTCCTCGCCATGCAGCGGGGCGACTCCGCCGCACAGGTGTTCGTCGGCTACTCGCTCGCCCGCGAGGAGCGCTTCGAGGAAGCGGCAACGTGGCTCGTGCCGGCCTCCAAGGGCGGCAATCTCGTCGCCACCCTGATCCTGGCGCAGATGCACCGCTCCGAGGCATTCACAAGCAGCGGCGAGAGCCGCGACGCTTCGCTGGAGAAGGCCGAGGACCATTACCTGATGGCGGTCGCGGCCGGCTCCGACGAGGCGATGGCCGGGCTCGGCGCGCTCTACGTAGGCGGCTTCTACGGCGGCGGCATGGTGGACGAAGGCCTGGAACTGCTCGACAACGCGGCCGACAACGGCAACACCGAAGCGATGGTCTTCCTCGCCAACGCCTACGCCGCCGGCCAGCTTCTGGACCGCGACTACGACGCTTCGGAACGCTACTGGGTGCGTGCCGCCGACACGGGTGACGTGGTGGCAAAGCTGCAATACGCCCGCTTCCTGATGGCCGAGGACGTCGAGCGCGAGTTCACGGGCCAGGCATGGCGCTGGCTGCGCGAAGTGGCGCGGGAAGAAAACCCCCAGGCGATGCTGCTTATCGCCTCGCTCTACGCTCGCGGCGTGCATGTCTCGCGCAACTACCAGCGCGCTCGGCTCTGGTTCCGCAACGCCGTGCGCATCGCCCCGCACGACCCCGACATCGTCAACGAGGTGGCTTGGACGCTGACGGTGAGCCACTTGGGCAAGCTGCGCGACGAACGCTATGCCCTTAGGATCATGGAGCGAGTCATGTCGAGCAGCGACGCCGCCCGCGAGTCGCCGGCCTTTCTCGACACATGGGCCGCCGCCCACGCCGCAAACGGCAACTTCGACCGCGCCATCGACCTGCAGGAGCGAGCCCTCGAACAAGCGCGGCGGCGCGAGGAAACCACTGTGCTCGCCGTGTTGCAGCAGCACTTGGAGGCGTTCCGCGCCGGTGAAACCATCAGCGAAAACATCCCGTAACGCGGTCGCGACCGACCACGGCGCCCTGCTACGCTCCGGAGCCGGCTTCATTGACGTTAGAGCACCGGTCGAGTTTGCCAAGGGCGCACTCCCAGGCGCGATCAACCTACCTATCCTGAACGACCTCGAGCGTGCCGCCGTAGGCACGCGCTATCGCCAGCGCGACCAGCAAGCCGCAGTGGCCCTCGGCGAGGAACTGGTGAGCGGCGATGTCCGTGCCGCCCGCATCGAAGCATGGGGCGCCTTCGCGCGCAGCCATCCCCAGTGCACGCTCTACTGCGCCCGCGGCGGCTTGCGCTCGCGCATCGCCCAAGCGTGGCTGGCCGAGGCCGGCACCCTCGTGCCCCGGGTCGAAGGCGGCTTCAAGTCGCTGCGGCAGTTTTGCCTTCGCACCATCGACGAGACGGCCGCCTCGGTGAGGCTCATCGTCGTTGGTGGCCGTACGGGCTCCGGCAAGACCGCGGTGCTCGCCCAGGCACCGGCCAGCATCGACCTCGAACACCTTGCCAACCACCGCGGCTCCGCCTTCGGCGAGCGGCCTTCCCCTCAGCCGCCACCCATCGATTTCGAGAATGCCCTCGCGGTGGAACTGCTGCGGCTGTCCGCGCCGGGCACCACGGTGGCGCTTGAGGACGAGAGCCGCCAAATCGGTCGTCTCGCGGTTCCAGCGACGTTGTACCAAGCCATGCAGGCCGCACCCATCGTCGTTATCGAGGCAAGCCTAGAGGCCCGCGTGGAGAACATCCTCACCGAGTACGTCCTCGAAGCCCCGAATCCGCACGAACACCTGCCAGCATCCTTCGCCCGCATCCGCAAGCGCCTCGGCGGCGCTCGTCACCAGGAAATCGGCGAACTACTCACAGCCGCCCTAACCCAAGGCGACCCGGACCTTCACCGCCACTGGATCCGCCGCCTTCTGACCGATTACTACGACCCCATGTACGACTACCAGATCGCCGCCAAGGAGGACCGCATCGTCTTTCGCGGCGACGCCAACGCCGTCGCCGGCTACCTTGAGTCTTGTCGGACTTCGTGACCGGCACCTACGCGTTGGCACCAGCGGTTCTTGTGGCGCTGACGCTGTTCGCCGGCCAGATGGCGCCGGCCTCAAACGGCGACGCTGCCAGCACAGCGCGCACCTACGAGGAAGTGGTGGTCACCGGTACCCGCACGCGAGAGCGCTCCATTGCGGAATCGATGTCGCCCATCGACGCGATTGCCGGCGCTCAAGTAGCCGAGCAGGGCGAGACTAATCTCGACATGCTGCTGCGCAACGTCGTGCCGTCGCTGAACATCAGCTCGACCACCGGCGATGCGGCGGTGATCGTGCACCCTACGAATCTCCGGGGGCTGGCACCGGACCACACGCTGGTGTTGGTCAATGGGCGGCGCCGGCATCGTGGCTCCGTGATTTATTGGTCGCGGATTGGAGTCTCGCACGGCGCACAAGGCCCGGACCTTGCGGCCATACCTGCCATCGCCTTGCGGCAGGTGGAAGTGCTGCGCGACGGCGCTTCAGCCCAGTACGGCTCCGACGCCATCGCCGGGGTGATGAACTTCCTGCTCAAGGAGGACCGCTCCGGCGGTTCCCTGCAAGTGCGCGCCGGCGGCTATGGCCAGGGCGACGGCGAATCCCAAACCGTCGCTGGCAACGTCGGCCGGCCGTGGGGCGAAGATGGCTTCGTAAACCTCAGCGTCGAATACGGCAAAGCCAAAGCCACCAACCGCAACATCCAGCGCGCGGACGCGCAGCTCTTGGTCAACGCCGGCAACACCCACGTCGCCAATCCGGCACAGCGCTGGGGCAGACCGAAGCTCGACGACGACCTCAAGCTGTGGGCGAACTTCCGGCGCGCCATCGGCAGCGGCCAGAGCGGGTTCTACGGCCACGCCAACTACGCCGGCCGCGACGTCGGCAATCGCGGCTTCTTTTTTCGCAACCCAAACACCCGGGATGCGTGTTCAGCGGCGACGGTGGCGCAAGCTTGCTCATCGGCGACGCCTTGGACGCCACCGATGGCGTCGTCGATGGCAGCGGCAACTGCCCGGTCGTGACGGTAACGAACGGACTGCCGGAACAAACCGCCTTAGCCCGCGTGCTTGCAGACCCGAACTGCTTCACCTTTCAAGAGAGGTTCCCCGGTGGCTTCCAACCCCTGTTCGGCGGCACGCGGGCGGACACAGGCCTCCTCGCCGGCGTGCGTGGGCAAACCGTCGCCGGCACGGCTTGGGACTTGAGCGTCAGCGTCGGCTCGAACGAGGCGGACTTCATCCTAGTGGATAGCGTGAATGCATCGCTGGGGCCCGCGACGCCCACCGAGTTCGATCCGGGGCTGTACCTGCAACGCGAGATGAGCGCCAACCTGGACCTCGCCCGCAGCATCGGCGAGCGCCTGCATCTTGCCGGCGGCTTGGAATGGCGCGACGAGAGCTTCGAGATCGGTCTCGGCGAGCCGGACTCCTGGCGCATTGGCCCCTACGCGGCGCAGGGGTTCAGTTCGGGTTCGAACGGTTCCCCGGCTTCAGCCCAATAGCCGGCGGTGAATGGAACCGCGCCAACGCCGCCGCCTATGGCGAGGTGGAATACGGGCCAAGCGATCATTCCTGGACGCTCGGCGGAGCGCTCCGCCTCGAGCGCTACGACGATTTCGGCACGACGTTGAACGGCAAGCTCGCCGGACGCAGGGAAGTCGCTGCCGGGCTCGCCGTCCGCGGCAGCGCCAGCACGGGGTTCCGAGCGCCGACGCCCGGCCAGCAGAACGCCTTCAACGTCTCGACGCAGTGGGATCCGAACCTGCTCGAGCTCGTCAACAACGGCACCATCCCCTCCACTTCGAGGGTGGCGGCCTTGCGCGGCGGCGAGGCGCTCGACGCCGAGAAGTCGCGCAACCTAGCCGCTGGCGTGGTGCTGGAGCGGGACTCGCTGCTGATCGCCGTGGACATCTTTCGCATTGACCTCAGGGATCGCCTGGGTGTGACGGGCCTGTTCGCCTTGGCGCCGGACGAGGTGGACGCGCTCCTCGCCGAGGGCATCACCAGCGCCGCCAACCTCGCCAACTTCCGCTTCTTCGCCAACGACTTCGAGACTCGCACGCAAGGCATGGACGTGGTGGCGTCGTGGCGCCCGCTGGCCTTGGGCGGGCGCACGTCAGTGGACCTTGCGCTGAACCTAACCCGCACCAAGGTCATGGACTACAACCCCGCCACCCTCGACGCTCGTCGAATCCGGGAATTGCGCGACGCCTTGCCGGGACGGCGCTGGAACGCCAGCGTTCGCCACCGAATGGGCCGGATGAGCCTCCTCGCCCGTCTTCGCTTTTTTGACGGCTGGTGGGACCCAAGGGACGATTGGGCCTACGGCAACGTCCACCTCTTGGACCTCGAGGCAGTCCTGCAAGCCGGCGCCCGAATCCGCCTCGCCCTCGGTGCCCGCAATGCCTTGGACACCGAAGCTGACCGCAACCCCAACCCGAGACGCATCGGCAACCTCTACAGCACGCGAGCACCCTTCGACGTAAACGGCAGGTTCCTGTACGCACGCATGGAGTACCGCTTGGGCGGTTGATCGAACGCCGGCCACCCATCGAGCCCCATCCAACGCCCTTCCGGCACAGCGTCACGTTTTGCCGTATGGTGTCGCGCTCGCTTTGCGGGGAGGAGGTCCGCATGTTCGGTTCGCAGCTTGTCAATGAACAGGCGACATGGGAAGAGATCACGGCGGTGCTGGAGGTGATGGAGTCGGGGCGCTGGACGAGCGTATTCGCCTACGACCACTTCATCCCGCCCTGGCATCGCACGGATGAGATCAAGGAGCACGAGTTCCTGAACACGCTGGAAGGCTGGTCGCTCTTGGCATCCGTCGCCGCGGTCACGAACAAGCTCAAGCTCGGCATCCTCGTCTCCGGCAACACCTACCGCAACCCGGCGTTGATGGCGAAGATGGCCGCCACCATCGATGTGGTGTCGCACGGTCGCGTCATGCTCGGCATCGGCGCCGGCTGGAACGTGCGCGAGCACGAGGCGTATGGCTGGGAGTTCCCGTCCATGCGCGAGCGCTCGGATCGGCTCGAAGAAGCCTGCGCCCTCATCCGCGCCCTCTTCCACTCCGGCGAAAAGGAACGGGTGGACTACGATGGCAAGTACTACAAGCTGAAGCAAGCCGCGTTCGCGCCCAAGGGCGGCGGCGACGCGCCCATCCCGATCATGGTGGGCGGCACCGGCGAGCGCCGCACCCTCAAGACCCTCGCCATGTACGGCGACATCATGAACGTGATCGCGAGCCCCGACCGAGTGCGGCACCTAAACGGTGTGCTCGAACGCCACTGCGAAGCCGTGGGCCGCGACCCAGCCGAGATCTCTCGCACCTTGCACGTGCCCATTCGCCTGGTCCGCGACGAGAAGAAGGCCAAGGAGCAGCGCGGCGACAACGACTGGGCCATGATCGGCCCGCCCCAATACGTGATCGACCGCATCGCCGACTTTGCCAAGGAAGGCATCACGGAGTTCACGCCGCAAATCCGCCCGCAAAAGCCCGAGGTGTATCAGGAGCTTGACGAAGAGGTGTTCTCGGCCTTCGATTGAGAGTCCGCCAACGAGAGTGCCTTGGCAGCGGCGTGGTATGGTCGGTTTTAGCCCAACGCACCCCACTAGAGCCGCGCTGCTAGAGACGAAACATGCAGCAACATCGCATCACCGAATCAGGGACGTTCAAGTGGCCGTGGCACACACCGCATGGCTTGGCGATCATCTCGGGCGCCGCCGGCGGTGGCGGTGGCGGTGGCGGCGCGGTTTGCATTGAAGGGCTCAATATCTTTGGGGCGGCCGGGGGCGAGGGAGGCGATGGCGGCGACGCCACGACACTGGTTGTCGGAGGGCGCCTTTTCGTTGCGGCGGGAGGCAACGGCGGATATGGAGGTGATAGCGGCAGCATCATCGATGGCAAACCACAGGTGGCAGGCGATGGTCCAGGGTGCCATTTCGGACCCGGTGGCAACGGTGGCTCGGGAACGGACGTGGCCCGTGCAGAGGACAGGATCGTTTCGGATGGCGGCGGCGGCGGCAAGGGCTATCCCGGCGAAACCAAGGTCGTTGAGTTTTCCGACATCTCTTACGGGGACGAAATAGTCGTCGAGATCGGCAACGGCGGCAACGGCGGACGTGCTGGACAGGGATTCGAGTCCGGCGACGATGGCGACGTTGGGCAGAGTGGTTGGGTGTTGCTCGTGCCGATTTACGGGCCGGAAACCCGGAGCGAAGAAGATGACTCAGCTTGATGTGTATCGGGGGAGTGTGGGTACAACGGGGGCCGAGTGGGGGCGCACCTTGTCCATGCCCTATGCGTATCCACCTTCGATCGCACCCTCACCTCACCTTAACCAAATCCAACTTCTGGACCGCCTAGGCATCCATTGCGCGGACTTCCCACAGTCGGAACCACCGAGTCTCCCGAGTATTGCGCCAAGGGCAGGTCATAGGATCACCGGCCCAGTCCAGTTCGTCATCCGGCTGCTGCTGTGGTGGAACCTTGACCGCGACGCCGCGGTCCCCTTGCTCGGGTTCCACGAGGGAGACGCCGCCGACGTGAACGAAATACTGCGTGGTTCGCGCCCCCTATGCGGAGACGACGTGAGAGACCGAATCGCTCATCTTTTTCGGATCCGTTCCATTCTCTCGGGCCTTTTCCGCGATCTTGATGTCGAAAACCAGTGGCTGCGAGAGGATCACGAGTTGCTCGACGGTCACAGTCCGCTCTCACTGATGCTGGGCTCGACTAAAGACCTCTTGCTCGCGAAGGAATACACCGAGACCTTTGCTGGGCTTTAGGCGGTGCTTTCCGATGTGAATAGCCGCCCGGGCCGACGGCGCGTGTACCGACTGGCAGCCTTTGACGACCGGTTGCTGGACGAACTGGAACTAGACATGCTTGGCATCGCGGAGCTAGAGCAATTTCTTGCCTCGGTTCCCGATCGCTTTGCGGAATACTGCGACGGCCCCTTCCGTCCAAAGCCGGTGCTCAAGCGGCAGACTCGTTTCTCCGACGGTTCCTTCTCGGTCTTCTACAGTTCCCTCCGTGGTGAAACAGCCGAGGCCGAGGTCCGTCATTGGCTACCGCATCGCTTTGGCAAAATCCGCATGCCTCGAACGGTGTATTACGAGAGATTCTCGTGCGAGTTCATCGGTACCGAAATCGACCTTCGGGGGAAGGAGTCGGAATGGCCCGAACTGGTGGAGGACGACTACACCTTCTGTAACCGAATCGGCGCAGAGGCACGACGACTGAGACTAGACGGACTGCTGACGCCTTCCGCCCGTCACCCCGGTGCCAACCAACCCGTTTTCCAGCGGAATGCACTTAGTGATCCACGACCAGATGGACTCGTTGCAATGACGTACGATCCGGCAACCGAGTCGGTGGCTTCAAAACGCCTGCCGTGAACTGGCGACACGAGGCTCCCTCGACCGATGGTGCAGCCGAGCGACGCGCCCACCCCGATCATGGTGGGCACCGGCGAGCGCCGCACCATCAAGACCCTCGCCATGTACGGCGACATCATCAACAGTGATCGCGAGCCCCGACGGAGTGGAGCACCTAAACGGTGTGCTCGAACGCCACTGCGAGGCCGTGGGTCGCAAACCAGCTGAGATCCACGCACCTTGCACATGTCCATTCGCGTCGTACAGCGCCGGCGCGATGAGGACGACGCGCTTCGCGCCGGCGCAGCGATGGGCCGCGACGCGAGATTCCCCTTTCGTCGGCGCTGGCGCTGGAGGCCGCTCGACTCGCGCACGCCAGCCATCTGGCGATGGCGGACGGGATCATCCTGGCGAGGCTCGCTTCGCTGGGGCGACACTTTGGACGCAAGATGTGGACTTCGCTGGTATTCCCCAAGTGAGGTACGTCCCTAAAGGCAACGAGATGATGCGGCATGCATGACTAAGCTCCGTCGCTCACGCCGGCCTTTGGTCGCGCTCGCGTGCTGCCTGCAAGCCGTCGTGGCATCCGCAGACGAGCCGGTCGCAGCGTCCCTCACCGAGAGTCCCCGACTGGTCGAACTGGCAAACGCGGCAACGCTCGCGCCAATAGCACAAGGAGAGCGATTCGCGATCTACGACCTAGGCGTGAAGTCGTACCCGCAAGCGACCCTCCTGGTGCAGTCCAGCGTCACGCCCATCAATCTCGGTGCGGAAATGGCGCCGCTGATGGACACCGCCAAACTCTGGGCAGCAACTCGCGAGCACGACATCCCAATACGGGAGCACTCACCGGCAGAGGTTTACCTCTACAACTGGGTGAACGGAGCCCAAGGGCCGATGGTGTTCGACGTAGGCGTCGTGGTTCCGGACGACTTCGATGCAGCACCGCCCGGACTGCTGCTACGCCGCGCGGCACCCTTGAAAGTCGCGAGCCTCCTATACGTCGGCCCATTCCCCCACGAAACCGGCACCGGCTGGCACGAACTGCGCTGGGAAGAACGCGCCCGCGCCGCCGGCCACGTTTACACCGAACGGCTATACCGCGAGCTCTACCACCATTTCGACTACGCCCCTTCGGGCAAGCGCCAGCACGTGGTCGAGGTGCAGATCGAGATCGAGTAGCGCGCTCTCGGCGCTAGCGGGCATCAGCGGGCCCCCCGCGAACAACGCCTGCCGGCAAACACCGACGCAACAGCCCCCCATGCGAGGGCCTCTGGAGGGAGGGCGTCCACGCCCTCCAAGCGTGCCGAAGGCCCGCACGCAGCGGGGCCAACGCCACCGCAAGCAAGCGTTCCAGACAACGCCAACAAAGCGCCAGCCCCGAACAACGCCACCAACAGACCAGCCTCTGTTCCTTGACGCGCCTGCGGCACGATGGAGGGCGAGCGCCGCCAAACCCCTCGCTAACGCTCGGGGTCTGGCCCCATCCCCCACCTTCCCAAGGGCTTGCACCGCACACGCGGCGCGTCCGCGCCGCTCCGGCGATGCACGCTCTTGGGGCCCCTACGTCCAGAGGCCCGTGGCAAACGCGTTCTACGGCGCAGGCTGCTAGGCGTGCGCGACCTCGTACCCATTCATCGTCACGACGCATTTGCCGACGACATCGCGGTTTTCCAGCATGCGCATGGCGTCCACGGCTCGCTCTAAAGGGAAACCGGCGCAAACGTAGGGGTCGATGGCGTCGCTGGTGGCCAAGTCCCATAGGGCGGCTTGGTTCTGGCGCCCAAGTTCCGGGTCGCGGCGGCCGATTTCGCCGGCGCGGACGCCAATCACCGAGATGCTCTTGATGAGGATCAGGTTGACCGGCGCCGTCGGCCAACGGCCACTGGTGAAGCCGATGGTGAGGATGCGCCCGCGCCAGTTGATGCAGCGCATGGATTCGTCGAAGACATCTCCACCCACCGGATCGTAGATCACGTCTGCGCCGCCGCTGCCGGTGACGGCCTTCACCTGGTCGCGGAAGCCGCCCATGCGGCCGTCAGGGAGGGTGTAGTTGATGACCGCGTCGGCACCGCGCGAGGCGACCACGGCCAGCTTGTCGTCGCGCCCCCCGGTGCCGATGACATGCGCGCCATAGTGCTTGCCGAGATCGACGGCGGCCATGCCGACACCGCCCGTGGCACCATGCACGAGCAGCCACTCCCCGGCCTGCAAGTTGCCGCGCACCTTGAGCGCGACATAGGCCGTCATGTAGGCCGTGCTGTAGGAAGCGGCCTTCTCGTAGTTCATCTTTCCCGGAATCGGCTTGACACCAGCCGCCGGCACATTCACCGCCTCGGCAAACCCGCCAGCGCGGGAGCCGAAGCACACGGCGTCACCTTCCTTGAGACTCGTGACGCCAGCACCAACCGCGGCCACGTCCCCCGCTGCCTCGCCCCCCGGCGCAAACGGCAACGGCGGCTTGTGCTGATACTTGCCCTGAATCATCAGCAGGTCCGGGAAGTTGACGGCGCAAGCCTTCACCCGAATCTGCACCTCGCCGGGGCCAGGATCGGGAAGGTCGATCTCGTCGGTCGTCACGGAACCAATGTCTTCGCTGATCACGTGACAGCGAACGGTGCGAATTCGGGTCATGTGATTCCGGTCTTGATGGAAACACCGCGTCCATCCCGGCACCGTCCCGCCGCATCGGCGTCGAGACCGGCGATGTATCGCGTGGCACCCGGCTCTTTCACGAACGCCTACTCTTTCGCGAAATCCAGCGCCATGACACCTTCGACCTCTCGGTCCAGTTCAGCTCGCGTGATGAACTCGCCGCGCTTAAGTCGATGATCTCCATCGGCAAATTGACAGACGATTCGCCGATCACCTTCTCGAGCTCGCCGGTCAAGCTCCTCCTGCGATCGGATCGTCGGCCGACGTGAGGCGAGGCGCCACCGTCTCACGATGTTGTTCAAACGTAGTTCCATCCGAGTCCCTTGTGGTCGCCCAGTGCTTCGGCAGCTTCACGACTTCTTGTATCTTCGGACTAGCATCTCGAATTTGCAATCGGGAAACCGACTGACGACATCCTGCCTGATCTGTCGGAGTTTCTTTGATCGATCTTGCGTGTTTCGTGCGATATTCACCCCAGCAAGCAGGCCGAAAAGCTGAAGCTCCAAAGCCAGTGCAGGGGCAGTTGGACCCAGCCAGTCACTCTCGGTTGCGTAACCGGATACAGACGTTGCGCCCGTGTAGTCCATAAGCTCTTTGAGATTGGCGTCGCCGCCACTGAACGTGTCACAGCCACTGAAGTGAATGTGGCAGCCCGTGCAATCAGGCCACTCCTTCAGCGTCAAGAGGCCAACGCCCTGATCGTCACTCCGAAGCCAGATTTGGTCTGAGGCACCGTGTGTGCAGAAATAGAGCACCGAGCCTTTATCGCAGCAGCCGTTCCATTCCGTACCCAGCCGGTACTCCAGTTCGGACATAGTCGCGCAAGTTCTGTGGAGGTAGTCCCAACATCCTACTCGCTGCAACAGCTCAAGCATGGGCTCGACGGAAGGTTCGACTTCGCCGTCACCCCAGTCGTGAACGCCCTCAATGCAATAAATCTGCTTCTTGGTCTCCATCTGGCCTCCAGACTATCTTTTGTACCTGCCCAGCCGTACCACTCTGCGAAGCAGGGGGTTGCCTCCAGGCGGCACCCGGTCATCGAGTTTAATGGGCAGGTCGGTGACCTTCCTACAGCCTAGGAACGAGCGTTCGATGTCCTTTAGATCGGCTTCCCAAAATAGGTCGCGACCCTTTTCCACGTCAGCCATTGGCATGCCCCGCATCGGGAAGGCGCAACTGGAAGTCACGCCATTGCCGACAGGGCTCGTTCGGCCATCACGCGCACTAGGTGGTCGCGGAACTCGGCTGAGGCATGGATGTCGGCGTTGAAATCGGAGTGGTCTAGGGCGGCCTTCCCGACTGCGGCCGGGGAAAAGTCGCTCGCCAGCTCCGCTTCGAGTTCGGACCAGCGGAAGGCGCATGCGCCAGCGCCGGTCACGCCGACACAGGTTGCGTCGCCGCAGCGGGCCACGAACACGCCCACCACCGCATAGCGGGAAGCCGGGTTTGGGAACTTGGCGTATGCCGCTGAGCTCGGCTTGGTGAATTCCACGGAGGTGATGATCTCGCCTTCGTCGAGTGCCGTCTCGAAGAGGCCCTGGAAGAACTCACCGCCAGGGATGGACCGCTTGGTGGTGTGGATGGTGCTGTCCAAGGCCACGACTGCTGCGGGGTAATCCGCTGCCGGGTCGCTGTTGGCGATCGAACCGCCGATGGTGCCTCGGTTGCGCACATGCGCGTCGCCAATCTGGCCGGCGAGTGCCGCCAAGGCCGGAATGGCGTTGCTGGCCGCGACTTCGGCGTGGCGAGTCATCGCGCCCACGCTGATGGTGTTGCCGTTGTCGGTGATGCCCGAAAGCGCGCCGATGCCGCCGAGGTCAATCACGTCCGAGGGCGCGGCGAGGCGCTGCTTTAGCGTCGGAATCAGCGTCATGCCGCCGGAAAGATAGGTGCCGTCGTCGGCGCCGGCCATCAGCGAAGCCGCTTCGTCAAGCGAGGCGGGCCTGTGGTAGTTGAATTGGTACATGTCTTTGTCTCCCCTCTTTCGCCTCGGATCGCCTCAGGCCGACTGTGCCGCCCGCCACACCGTCTCCGGTGTCGCCGGCATCGGCACGCTGGCAACGCCCAGTGCGTTCGTCACCGCGTTCATCACCGCCGCGGTGGAGCCGATGGCACCGGCCTCGCCGCATCCCTTCACGCCGAGCGGGTTGTGGGTGCAGGGCGTCACGGTGGTATCCACGGTGAAGCTCGGCAGGTCGTCGGCGCGGGGCATGGTGTAGTCCATGTAGGAACCGCTCACGAGTTGCCCCGTCTCGTCGTACACGCCGTGCTCCAAGAGCGCCTGACCGATGCCCTGCGCCAGCCCGCCGTGAACCTGCCCCTCGACGATCATCGGGTTGACGACATGGCCGAAGTCGTCCACCGCCACGAAGCTCGTGATGTCCACGACGCCGGTGGCCGGATCGATCTCCACTTCGCAGATGTGCGCCCCGGCGGGGTAGGTGAAGTTCGGCGGGTCATAGAACGCCTTTTCGGACAGACCCGGCTCCAACTCCTCGAGCGGATAGTTCGCAGGAACGTAAGCCGCGAATGCCACTTCCGGGAACGTGATCGACTGGTTCGAATCCGCCACCGTAAAGGTGCCGTCCGCGAACTCCATCTGATCCTCGTTCGCCTCCAGCATGTGTGCGGCGATTTTCTTGCCCTTGGCGATGATCTTGTCGGTGGCCTTGATGAGAGCGGAGCCGCCCACCGCCAGCGAGCGCGAGCCGTAGGTGCCTAGCGCGTAATCCGAACGCCCCGTGTCGCCGTGCAGCACGGTCACGTTTTCGAACGGCACGCCGAGCCGGTCCGAGATGATCTGGGCGAAGGTGGTCTCGTGGCTCTGGCCGTGGCTGTGCGAGCCGGTGACGACGGTGACGGAGCCCGTCACGTCCACCCGCACCTCGCCCACCTCAAACAGGCCCACGCCAGCGCCGAGCGAAATCGCCACCTGCGAGGGCGCGAGACCGCACGCCTCGATGTAGCAGGAGAAGCCAATGCCGCGCTTCTTGCCGGCCGCTTCCGAAGCCGCCTTGCGCTCTGCGAAACCGGCGTAGTCGGCATGTTCGAGCGCCTTGGCCAGGCTCGCCTCGTAGTCGCCCGTGTCATAGGTGAGCGCCACCGGTGTCTCGTACGGGAAGTCGCTCGGAGCGATGAAGTTGCGGCGTCTGAGCTCCGCCGGGTCGATGCCCATCTCCCGCGCCGCGGTCTCGACGATGCGCTCCACGACATAGGTCGCCTCGGGTCGCCCCGCGCCACGGTAGGCGTCCACCGGTGCCGTGTTGGTGAAGAGCGACTGCACTTCCACGTAGATCGCCGGCGTCTTGTACTGCCCGGCCATCAGCGTGCCGTAGAGATAGGTCGGCACGCTCGAGGCGAAGGTGGAGAGGTAGGCACCCATGTTGGCCAGCGTCTTAACGCGCAAGCCGAGGAACGTGCCGTCTTCGGCGAGGGCCAGTTCCGCCTCGGTTACATGGTCCCGCCCATGGGCGTCGGCGAGGAAGGATTCGGAGCGCTCTGCCCGCCACTTCACCGGACGGCGAAGCTTGCCTGCCGCCCAGATGACCGCAGTCTCTTCCGCATAGACAAAGATCTTGGAACCGAAGCCGCCGCCGACATCGGGCGAGATCACCCTGAGGCGTGCTTCCGGAGCGATCTGCACGAACGCGGCCAACACGAGGCGTTCCAGGTGCGGGTTTTGCGATGTGGTGTGCAGCGTGTAGAGCCCCGAGGCTGCGTCGTACTCACCCAACGCGGCTCGCGGTTCGATGGCATTGGGGATGAGGCGGTTGTTAACGATCTCCAAGGTGCTGACGTGGTGGGCTTGGGCGAAGGCGGCGTCGGTGGCGGCCTTGTCGCCAAGCTCCCAGTCGTAGGTCTGGTTGTTCGGCACATTCTCGTGAATCTGATCCGCGCTCGCGGCACTTGCCAGGTCCACAACCGCAGGCAGTTCCTCGAAGTCCGCTTCGAGCGCCTCCGCGCCATTCTTCGCGGCTTCCAGACTCTCGCCGATGACTACCGCGTAGGGTTCGCCCACGTAGTTGACCTTGTCCACGGCGATGGGCGGATGTGCCGGCACGACCATGGGTTCGCCATCCTTGGAGTGGACGGTCCAGCCGCAGGGCAGGTCGCCAATGCCGTCCGCCTGCAGGTCTGCGCCGGTGAACACCGCCACCACGCCGGCTGTGGCCTGGGCAGCCGCCAGGTCGATGCCGTTCAGCCGCGCCCGTGCGTGCGGCGAGCGAGCGAACACGGCATAGGTCTGTCCGTGTGCACCAATGTCGTCCGTGTAGCGCCCCGCGCCGGTGATGAAGCGGGCGTCTTCCTTGCGCTTTACGGCTGCGCCGATGCCGGTTTCGTTGGCCATTGCCCCCTCCCTCACGCGCTCTTCATTTCGTCTTGGGCGGCAAGCACCGCCTTGACGATGTTGTGGTAGCCGGTGCAGCGGCAGAGATTGCCTTCGAGCCCGTCGCGCACGCCTTGCTCGTCAAGCCCATCGCTCTTCTGCACGAGATCGATGGCGCTCATGATCATGCCCGGCGTGCAGAAGCCGCATTGCAGCGCGTGGTTCTCGCGGAACGCGGCCTGCATGGGATGCAGGTTGTCAGGATCGCCAATGCCCTCGATCGTAGTCACCTCGGCGCCGTTCGCCTGCCCTGCGAGCACCGTGCAGGACTTCACCGCCGCGCCGTCCATGTGGACGACGCAAGCGCCGCACTGGCTGGTGTCGCAACCCACGTGCGTGCCGGTGAGGCCGAGCCGCTCTCGCAGCACATCCGCAAGCAATGCGTTGTCCGGCACGTCGAGGGCCTCTGACCTGCCGTTGACCGTAATCGAAATCTCCACTGCTGCCGCCTCCCCCTTGAAATCTGCCGCGCCGTTGCCAACCCAATTGGACGGCGCTTGTTTCGCCCCCGATTACACCCCTTGCGAGCGCCCGATGTCCACCGCAAAGCGCTCGAAAAAGCTGGCGGCCATCTTGCGGGCGGCCGCTTGCACCAAACGCGAGCCGATCTGCGCGAGCTTGCCGCCGATGGAGCCTTCGATCTGGTAGGTCAACCGCGTCTCGTCGCCACTGCACTCGGCGAGCTGTACGGCGGCAGACCCCTTGGCGAATCCCGCCGCGCCGCCCTTGACGCCCACTTGCAGGCGATAGCTCTCCGGCGCAACCACATCGTGCAACCCGATGGCGGCGGTGAAGGTTGCCTTGACCGGCCCAACCTTGGCAGCAACCACAGCCTCGAACTCGCCGTCGCCGGTCACCGTCATCGAACGGCACCCTTCGACGCAGCGCTCGAGCACCTCGGGATCGTTGAGCGCCTCCCAAACCCGCTCGCGGGAAGCGGGAACCGTGTATTCGCCGGTCTGCTCCATGGGCGTTCGATGCGTGGCCAAGGCAACGGGACTCTAGCAGACTATCGAACTCTCCACCTCGGCCAAGGATTGGGCTGTGTGGCTAAAGGTCGAACAGTCCGAGCAACTCCTCTCGGGAGAGTCGTGTAGCGAGGTCGAGAGACACGTCGTCCACGAGTTCGTCGAACAGCGCCTGTTTCGCTTTGAGCACGCTGTCGATTCGCTCTTCGATGGTATTGACGCACGTGTACTTGAAGACATGCACGCGGACGGTCTGCCCAATGCGGTGGACACGATCTTCGGCCTGTCGCTCCACGGCAGGATTCCACCAACGGTCGAGATGGAAGACGTAAGACGCTTCCTGCAAGTTGAGACCGACCCCACCCACCCCGAGGGAGACGATCAGCACTTGGTGCCTGGATTGCTTCCGAAACGAGTCGATTAGGTAAGGCCGCTCCGCAACTGGAATCTGACCCGTTAGGGTTAGGGGCTGAAACTTGGCGAGCCGGCTCGCCGCCAAATGAACACCCGACGTTGCGCTGGCATATTGTGAAAACACCACGGCCCTGTGCCCGCGTGCCGTCAACTCTTCTAGCCGTTCCATCATCTCGTCGAGCTTGCACGACGCCCCCGTCTTTGGGTCGGCGTTGCAACACTGCTTGAGGCGAGTGATCAGCTCCAGCACATGCACAATGGTGACGTCTGCACCGAGTGACCTCAGGAAAACGACGCCATCCCGCTCGGCACGGTCATAGCTGGCTCTTTGTGCGGGCGTCAACTCGATTGGTTGATTGCTCACGAGTTTCGGCGGCAAGTCCGCCAGGACATCGACCTTGCGCCGCCGCAACTGCAGCTCGCGATGGCGTTGCCGAAGAGCGTCGCTCGGCGAAAAGCGCTTTAGCGGAAGTTGGCCATCGTGGTCCACGAACTCCATTATCGACGCCAGCTCGTCCTCACGATTCTCCACCGGCGTGCCAGTCAGCGCCCAGGATCGTGAGCGGCGCAGGCACTTCACGGCATCGCTGGTTTCAATTCGGTTCTTGATGCGCTGGGCTTCATCGAGCACGACGGTGTCCCACTGAATCTTCACTTCGGGGCGCCACCCATCGGAACGGAGCACGCCATAACTCGTAAGCGTCACGTCCGGCAAGGCACGCCACTTCCAGGAGCGCTCGTCCGTCGTGCCGCGCACGACTATGGCGGTGACTTCGGGCGCCCACCGCGCCAACTCCCGACGCCATTGGTCAAGTAGGCTCGTCGGTGCGACCACGAGAACCGGGCCCAACTCGCCGCGCTGGCGGCGAATGCGCAACGCGGCAATGGCTTGTATGGTCTTGCCGAGGCCCATGTCATCGGCCAGAAGCAGCCGCTTCATGTCGAGCAGTGCGCGGACTCCGTCCTCCTGAAACGGCATCAGCGGCGCCGGCCAAGCGAGCGCTTCGACGCCAATGCTGTCCGATGCCCGTTCGGGTCTTGCTGCGGGAGGGCTCAGTATCTGCCATAGCCTTGCCGCGAGCTCGCCGGCGCCGATGTCGTCCGGCCTGAAGTCCGCGAACGACAGCGAGACGTTCGTATCGAGTCCAGGCGTTGCAGCAATCTGGCGAACCCGCCGATCGTCCACGGCACAGGCGAGCGCGGTTTCCACTCGCTCCAGCATTGCAGGTGCGTGCTGAGCGCACTCCGCCTGCATGAGGATGCGCGCCGAAGCCGGGTTGGGCGAGGGCGTCCACGCTCCCGGCTGGTCGCAGAGGGCGTGGGTGGGGATTTCAAGCCCCTCGAAATCGAACGAGTCCAGTTCCTGGCCTGGCGCAACGATGAGTGCCGGTGATCGGCCGGGCGACAGGAGCAAGGGTTCGACCGCAGCCATTGACGGGCGCGGCTTGGCCGAGGACGATGCCAGCGTCGCCATGCTGAACCGAATGGGCGTCAAATCGAGGTCGGTCACCAGCAACGCAACCCACCGGCCCATACTTTGCGGTCGCCATCGCAGCCACCCCACCGTCTCTGGACGCGTCGGCGCGTATGGATCTCCGATCCGCAGCAAGGGGGGTGCCTCGGTAGCTTCGTTGTTGGTCGGCCTACCCTAGCCTATCCGAGAATCCTCACTTAGCGCGACGTTGCGGACTCACGAACACTCGGGCTGGTTGCCGCCGAGGTTAAGCACGAGGTCTGAGTATCGAGAGCTTGGAGCAGTGGCAGCACGGCGGCACCCTGCACTATCGCGCCCGGTTCACGCAATTGCAGATTGCCCTCAAATCGCCGAACAACGTCCCGATGCGTGACTCGAGGGTGCTTGGTGACGTTTCGCTCATGGCGTCGGATCGCCTTCCAGGTCCGCGTCTTCGTCGTAGCTTGCGGTGAACGGGTCGATCCTGATGTCCGGCGTCGCATCGGGGACAAGGCGGGCGATGTCCCACTGGTGGATCGCCGAACGTACCTTGTAGCGCATTCTTCCTTCGTGTCCCGCGCCGCCAAAGGCCACGTCCGCGGGCGGCGGCGACCAGTCGTAGGCCTTCTCGTAAATGGCGCGAAGGGATTCGATGGTGCCCGCGATTTCGTCCTCGGCAGGTGGCCGCAGCGCCAAGCATTCCCCACTCAGACTGCGCATTCCCCGAAGCGCGTCTGATGCCAGATGGGCGTGACGCGGGTTGGCGCGCAGGCGCGGGGCGATGTTGTCCAAGTCCTGCTTGCCGTCGGCGCTGATGACGGCCGAAGCGAAATCCTCTGTCAACGTGCCCACCGCAACGATGCCCGGATGCACGCTCGCATCCATCTTCCCCAACCCGAGCCACTTGGCGACTTCCGCGTAGGATCTGCCACGTTGCAGGATCGAGTAGGAACCCAGGAGTTCGAGTTCATCGAGCAGCACCACCCAGCCCCGGTAGCCGGCACCTCGAATCAGCTGGAGCACGAAGCGGAGGCGCTGTGGCGGCAACTCTGCCACCCGCGGCGCCTGGAAGCGAAAGTTACGGTCCTCGTTGATTTCGCGGAGAGGACGCCGGACGTCCGTCACGCGAATCTTGTCCCCGGACCAAAACGCCTCGATTTTGTTGGCGATGCTCGGATCGCTGCCGAGACGCTGATGGACGAGGGCCGTTGCCGGGAAGATCTGGTTCAACAAGCCGTGATCAGCGGCGTCCTTGCACCATTGCAGGAACCCATCCTGCCGGTTCAAGTCGACGAGAACATGCACGAGTTCCTCGATCATGCGTCCGCTCCGGCCAGGAATGCAGGCGCTGTCCACCGCCGCCGCAAACACCTTGCCGAGATCGTAGAGCGGGGTCTCCTTGCTGATCGCCACTTTGCTGCACACGAAGTTCTCGTGCACAGCGAGTTCCTGAAAGTGCGCCAGCAAGTGCGATTTGCCGGTGCCGAAATCGCCGGACACGAGCATTCCACCGTGCCGGTTCGCAGCCGCTTCGAGCATTTTGGTGAAGCGTCCCTCGGCGTCGGGTTGGTTGCTGCCGAGCAACCGAACCGCATGGCGATTTGGCACGCCGTTGCGTAACGCTTCAAGCGCCTGACGGCACTCCCTCGACGAGGCTTCGCCAAGGTCGATCATGCCGGGGGTTCCGATTCACCCAGACGGACGAGAGCAGCCACGGGATTGACGTGGTGGCGGTCGCGCACGTCGTCCATAACGCGAGTCCTCAACGCATCGTAGATGTGCCATCCACGCGGTGCCTGGTCGTCGATGAACTCGGGGCTCGTGGCAACGATCAGGAGCGTTCCCTGCAACCGATCGATGTCGTCCACGAACTGCCGCAGCAGTTCATAGTGGTCCGTCGTCATGGCCTTGGTGTAGTAGCGCTGGCCGTCACGGGGATTGCGTGGCAACGTGACCCTGCTGTTGTCGAACAACAAGACGGTTCCGGTGTGCATGGTCGCAAGCCAATGCAGGGCAGACTCGACAAAGTAACGTGCCGTGTTGCGATTGATGGGCATGCCGAGGCCGAATTGCCGCACCGCACCGATGCGCGGGTTGTGTCCGGTGAGCCAGTCGAGGATCGCCTGGCAACGCTCCGGGCCGCCGTCGTGACATTGCGCCAGGCAAAGATGGAACATTGCCGTGCGGAAGTCTCGCGCCATCAGTGGTGCGTTGCCCACGCGGTCCTGCACGGCTGGGCGCAACTCCTGAAGCACCGTTTGCGGCGTGACGCCGTTCTGGTCAGCGATCATGACGAGAACGGGAACGGCATCGTCGATGTTGTCCACCATGTAGCCGGCCTCGGCCGCCAGCGCCAGCATTCGGTAACGGGCTACAAGGTGCCAGTCGATCTGCCTTGCGAGTGCGTGGAAGATGTCCTGAGGCATGTGTGCACGCGCTTCGGCGGCGTCCATGCGGGCAAAAAAGAAGCCGAGCTTGGCACAGCGTTCCGCCAGCGGTTCGGTGAGGCTCTGGCGCTGCATCTTGTCGCCAACCACAATCTTCACGGCGCCGCCGCCATCGGCGATGAACGTCCGAAGGTACTCAGCCTCGAGCACTTCTAGCCAGTCCTCAAGGACAATGCTGTTCGACATAGATCCTGGTGTCACGCCGGCGGGGTGAACTTGATGCCGTAGTAGCTGATGCTGGCACCGGCAGGGGAGACGAAGGAGAAGATGTCCGCC
This sequence comes from Pseudomonadales bacterium, assembly GCA_965116935.1. Taxonomy (GTDB): domain Bacteria; phylum Pseudomonadota; class Gammaproteobacteria; order Pseudomonadales; family Azotimanducaceae; genus VXYL01. Next base: position 1,419,153 of record OZ220737.1, read on the forward strand.
GCCCGCTTGCGCATTCCGGTAGAAGAAGGGAACGAAGCCGTGAAGCCCCGGCGGGTCGTTCGTGGACCGTCCGAGTCAAGCGTGTAGATGTCGCGCGCGAAGTCGCTACGGTCATATTCTCGTTGGCTGCCAGGCAAAGAGGTCATCAGCTTGTAGATGCGCGCTAGCGGCAAGACGCGCCCGTCCCCGACAAGGTCTCCCTTTGCCTCGCGGGCCACCTCGTCATACACGGAGTGGAGCGCTTCGAGAAATCGCGCCGGCGCGAAGCCGCTTCGCTTTTGCTGCCGGCGGAGCAGCTCGTTCACAAGATGCGATGGCCTGATGGTGGGCAAGGCTTTGCGATCCACACGCACCTTGCGCTCGGCGGGGAGAATGCGGACTAAGGACGGGTAGGCGACAAGGTAGTCCTCGCGCTCGTAAAGAGTCAGCTCAACCGCTTGTGCCGCCGCGCGCAACTCCTCGCTATAGCCAGTCTTCAGGTATTCCTCTTCTTCCTCGGGCGACCAACGCCATGCCGCCTGCGCGGCTGTCACCTCGTCGCCAAGAGCGGCGAGCGTGCCGCCAAGATCGGCTTGCGCTCTACGCAATGCACCGATGTTCCCTTGCTTCGCGGCCTTGCCCATGGCGCGTGCCTTTGCCGCCACCGCGCTCGCCGCCTTCAGTGCCGTGTTGGCCGCACCCTCGGCACGGGCAAATGCCTCTTCGATTTCCGACACGGTCCATTCCTGCACCTAGCATAAGCCCGAAGAATGCAACAGCTTCGCCACAGCCGGCAAGTGCGAACCGGATGCCCATGTGGTAGCGCTAGCCGTCAATGCATCAGCACAGCACCCCGGTTGACCAGGCGATTCGATTCCCCCACGCTTGGGGCATGATGTGCAGTTCACGCGACATTGCGCTCAACCACGAGTAGGCAACCGAATGCTCGAACGCCTTGAGTTGCAGAACGTCGGCCCGGCGCCGGAAATGAGGCTGGATTTCCAAAACCGACTCAACCTCATTACGGGCGACAACGGGCTCGGCAAGAGTTTCCTGCTGGACGTCACGTGGTGGGCGTTGACCCGGCGCTGGCCCAAGGACCTGAATCCACGCCTGACTTCCGGCTTCGCGGCTCGTCCGACCGATGTCCGGAGACCGGCCGAACTTCGCTTTGCACTGACAACCGACGCCGGAAACAGGAGGAGCTACGCGAGCACGTATTCGGTACTAGACGAGAGCTGGACCGGGCAGCCGGGGAGGCCGTGGAGTCCCGGCCTCGTCATCTACGCGCACGCTGACGGCGGCTTTTCGCTGTGGGATCCCGCTCGAAACTACTGGCGAAGAGTGGGGAACATTGACGTTCAGGATCGGCTTCCGGGTTACGCCTTCTCACCTGAAGAAGTCTGGAGCGGGTTGGTGGTCTCGATCAATGGTCGGGAGACCCGGGCCTGCAAGGGCGTACTCGACGATTGGTCGAGTTGGATCCGAGAGGACGGGGAGAATGCCCGTCGCATGGCTGACGTTGTCGGCGCTCTGTCGGTTCCGGGCGACCCATGGCAAGTCGGCCCCATTCTCCGGCTTTCCGTTGATGACGCTCAGGACATCCCCTCTATCAGAACTGAGTATTCCGACGCCGTTCCCATCGTCCATGCGTCCTCCGCGGTCCGCCGAGTCGCGGGCCTAGCCTACATGCTGGTCTGGTCCTGGAGCGAGCATGTCCGCGCTGCGGAACAGCTAGGCGTAAGGGTCGCCGAGCAGGTAATCCTGCTGTTCGACGAAATCGACGCGCACCTTCATCCACGATGGCAGCGTGTCATCGTGCCGGCCATCCTCGGAGTTGCGGACCGCCTCACAGATGGCGCGGACGTACAACTCATCGCGACCACCCACTCGCCGCTCGTGCTGGCGTCGGTGGAACCGCACTTCGATGAAGACCGCGACCGACTGTTTCACTTGGACATCCACGACGGCCAGGTGCAGCTCGACGAGGTGCAATGGGCACCTCAGGGAGATGCGCTCAACTGGCTGATATCGGACGTGTTCGGACTGCGGCAGGCGCGGTCGCTCGAAGCGGAACGAGCCATCGACGCGGCTCAGGCATTAATGCGTGGCGACGCGCACGAGAACCCAGCGAACCTTAGAGAACGGGATCAGATCCACCGCGAGCTTGAGCGCGTGCTAGCAGGGCACGACTCGTTCTGGCCGCGTTGGATCGTCGAAACGGAGCAGCAAAGCGGCGGATGATCCGTTTCGAGCGCGTTCCGAAGCCGGATGACTTCGACCGGGAGGCAAGAGCGCCGGGCGAAGCTTGGCTGGCAGCCAACCCGCGCGGACGCCCCAAGGATTACTGGACTCCCTTCAAAGGCAAGCTCGCAGAGGGCTTTCGGAATCTCTGCGCCTACTCGGCGATGTATAAACCGGTCGGCACCGTGGACCACTTCGTAAGCTGCGACGAGGACCGCTCGAAGGCATACAAATGGGAGAACTACCGCTACTGCGCGGCATGGATCAACTCGAGTAAGGTCAATGTGCGGGCAGGTGACCTCCTCGATCCGTTCGAGATCGAGGACGGATGGTTCGAGCTTCATCTCCCGTCCCTGCAGCTACGGGTTTCGACAGCCGTTCCAGACGAACTGCGTGAACGCGCCGAATACGTGCTGGTCAGGCTCCACCTACAGGACGACGAGCGCATCATGCGTCAGCGCCAAGAGTGGTACCGCATGTACCAATGCGGCGAGATTACCCGTGACGGACTCGCAAGGAAGGCACCACTGGTCGCAGCGGCGATCTTCGCAGACGACCAACAACCTCCACGCTAGCGCGGTCCGTTCTGCCCGTGGTTGGCCAGAGCTTGTCGCTGCGGGCATGCCGCATAATCGCGGTTTCGCGAACTCCAAGGGAACAAACGATGCGGCTGCCACTTGCCCACATCCGCGTGCTCGACCTAACCCGCGTCCGGGCGGGGCCCACATGCGTCCGGCAGTTGGCAGACTGGGGGGCGGATGTCGTCAAGATCGAGCAGCCGGGGCAGGGCGATGGGCAGATGGGCGATGCGCGCTTGGGGCCCGACTTCCAGAACCTGCATCGGAACAAGCGCGGCATCACGCTGAACCTCAAGTCGCCAGCCGGCAAGGAGGTCTTCATGCGTCTCGCCGAGGACGCCGACGTGGTGGTGGAGAACTATCGGCCGGATGTGAAGCACCGGCTCGGCATCGACTACGAGTCCATCAAGGCGATCAACCCCGGAGTCGTGTACGCCAGCATCTCCGGCTTCGGCCAAGACGGGCCTTACGGGAAGCTGCCCGGGTTCGACCAGGTGGCGCAGGGAATGGGAGGACTCATGTCGATCACCGGGCTGCCCGGTCAAGGGCCGGTTCGGGCTGGCGTTCCGGTGGCAGACCTTTCGGCTGGCCTTTACGCAGCAATTGGGGTGATGACCGCCCTACTTGCCAGAACCGAAACCGGCGAAGGGCAATGGGTGCAAACCTCCCTCCTGCAAGCGCAGATCGCCATGCTCGATTTCCAGGCCGAGCGCTGGCTGTTGTCGAAGGAAGTGCCGCCGCAGTCCGGCAACAACCACCCGACGGGCATTCCCACGGGCGTCTTTCGCACCAAGGACGGCCACATCAACATCGCCGCCACCGGCACCGCCATCTACCAGCGCTTCTGCGAAGTGATGGGGCGCGAGGACTGGCTCACCGACGAACGCTTCGACACGCCCCCACGCCGCAGCGCAAACCGCGACGAGATGAACGGGCAGATCGAGGCCATCACCCGCACGAAGACGAGCCGCGAATGGATCGAGGCATTCAACGAAGCGGGGGTGCCGGCCGGCTACATCTACTCCATCGACGAGGTGTTCGAAGACCCGCAAGTGAAGCACCTCGGCATGGCTGCCCCGGTAACCCACCCCGAGCTCGGCGACATCGAACTGGTCGGCCAAGCGGTGAGCCTTTCCGGCGCCTCTTCCGACATCCGTTCGCCCACGCCTGCATTGGGCCAGCACAACGACGAAGTGCTGGCCGAGGCTGGCTACACTCCAGAGGAGATCCGTGCGCTGCGTGCTGCCGGCGCGGTTTAGGGATATCCAGTCACCGTGTTCGGCGGGACTCACACCCACGCCACGATCGTTTCGCTTGATCGGTGATCCAAGTTCACTGCGCCGGATCGAGGCTCCGCCTCGCCAGCCGCGCACGCTCGCGATTGCGCTCTGCCTGACCATTTACGCAGGAAGCTCGGCGTTCGCGATCGATCGGGTGCGTGCGGAGACGGGCGTCGACAGGGCCGTTGCCTCGCTGGGCGTCTCGGGCGAGTCCGGCAACTACTCGCTGTCGGCGGAACTCGCCGGAGCCGCCGACCACGGCGACACCGCCGCCAACTCGACCCTGCTTACGTTCTACAGCGCGACGGATATAGAGCGCATCAAACCGAGCGCGTTGCTCTCCACCGCCGGCAGGATTGGCCCGGCCGGCAACGACAGGGACGTGTTCCGCATAGACGTTCCCCGGGATGGTACCGACGTGATAGTTCGCAGCGCCGGCGACACCGACACCTCCGCGCGGCTGCTCGACTCGGAGCTCGTGGAACTAGCGTCAAACGACGGCGGCGACGCTGATGGCGATCGGACCTCCCCTTACCGGCAGCATCGCGGACGCGGCAGACGTGGACGTGTTCCGGATCGATTTGGCCGGGAGCGCTTCGGTCGCCCTCGCCACGGCCGGTCCGACCGACACCCAAGGGGTTCTTCGGGATGGTGCCGGCGCAATGCTCGCGGTCGACGACGGCAGTGGCCCCGCTGGCCACAACTTCCGCATTTCGGGGGAGTTTGCACCGGGCGTGTACTACCTCGAAGTGTCCGGCGCGACCGGCAGCTACGCCGTCAGCGCCCAGCTAATTGGCGAAGCCGACCACGGCGACACCGCCGCCTTATCGACGCCACTGCCGCTGTACAGCGACGACGATGTGGCAAGCGTGAGGCCAAGCGCCCTGCTCTCGACTGCCGGGCGGATCCACGCCGCGGAAACCGACATGGACGTGTTCCGACTGGACATCCCGAAGGACGGCACGCACCTCAGGATCCGCGCCGCAGGCAGCACGGACACTTTCGCCCGCTTGCGCGACAGTTCGCTCGCCGAGATTGCCGTGAACGATGGCGAAGGCGCCTTCTACATCGAGGCGGACGTCGATGCTGGCATCTACTATCTAGTTCCTGTCCGTAAACTCGCAACGGACTGAATGAACTTGGAAAAGGGTTCATTCGGGGGAGTTGGTCCGGCGTTTCGGCTACCATTGGCTCGTTCCCCAACGAACGAACGGAACCGAACCGCCGGAGGTGCAATGCGCCAGAGACGCATCACGCAGTTGAGCCTATTCCATCCTTGCGCCGTTGACCACCCGGTGGGGGACGACCTGGAGCGGATGTCGTCGTGGCTGGACGGGCATCCGGAGCTGCTGGAGGAGGTGGCGTCGGACCTTGGCGGGAGTCCGGGCGGGGTCGGGCGCCGGGGTCTGTCGTGCGAGACGGTTCTTCGCTGCGCGCTGCTGAGGCACCTTCGGCAGGAGACGTTCCGGGGTCTGGAGTTCCTGCTGCGGGACTCTCGCTCTGCGCAGCGGTTCGCGCGGGTGGACGCGCTGCGTCCGCCGGGCAAGTCGGCGCTTCAGGCGACGGTGGGGTCGATCCGGGCGGAGACGTGGGAGCGGATCAACGGGGTTCTGCTGGCGGCCGCCCGCTCGTCGGGGGTGGAGTCGGGGGAACGGGTTCGGGTGGACAGCACGGTGACGCGGACGAACATTCTGGAGCCGTCGGACAGCGGGCTGCTGTGGGACGGGGTTCGGGTTCTGACGCGGCTGCTGGTTCAGGCGCGGGAGTCGTTCGGCGCGGACGCGGTGTCGTTCCGCGACCACCGCCGTTCGGCGAAGCGGCGGGCGCTGGAGGTTCGGACGCAGCGCGGCGCGGAGCGCCGGGCGAAGACGTACCGGCGCCTGCTGCGGATCGTGGAGCGGACGCGGGGGTACGCGTCGGCGGCGCTGGCGGCCGTGGAGGCGGCCGGCGAGGGCGAGGCGTGCTGGCAGGCGTGGCGGAAGAAGGTGGAGGAGTGCGACAGGCTGCTGGGCCGGGTGGTGGGGCAGACCCGGCGGCGGGTGCTGGACGGGGAGAAGGTGCCGGCGCAGGAGAAGGTCGTGAGCCTTTTCGAGCCGCACACGGACATCGTCGTCAAGGGCGGTCGCCGGACGCAGTACGGCCACAAGCTGAACCTGGCGACGGGTCGCAGCGGGCTGGTTCTGGACGTGGCGGTGGAGGACGGCAACCCGGCCGACAGCGCCCGCTGCCTGCCGATGCTGGAGCGGCACGCGGCGCGCTGGGGCGCGGCGCCGACCCACGCGGCGTTCGACGGCGGCTACGCCTCGCGCGAGAACCTGAAGGCGGCGAAGGCGCTCGGCGTGCGGCACGCGGTGTTCCAGAAGACGCGCGGCCTGAAGGACGAGGAGATGTCGCCGTCGTCGTGGATCCGGCGCCAGCTGCGCAACTTCCGCGCCGGCGTCGAGGCCGGCATCTCGCACCTGAAGCGCTGCTTCGGCCTGGGCCTGTGCCGCTGGAAGGGACTGCCGGCGTTCCGCGCCTACGTGCAGTCGGCCGTGTTCGCCCACAACCTCGCCCGCCTCGTCCGGCTCCTGCCCAGACCCGGATAGAAAGCGCCGCCGAAACGGCCAGCGCCGCGTCCCGGACGGAACGCGATGGCTCCCCTCGCCCGCGCGTCCGACTCGCGACGAAAACCCCGTGCAAAGCGGCACACTCGACCGTCACGCCTGCAAAAGAGCCTTCCTGCGGCACCGAAAGCATCCGCCCGAAAACCCCCAGGCACTCTCCCGAACGCGCTCTCCTTGCCGCCAAAACGGCGTTTACGGACAGGAACTATCTAGAGGTGGGCGGTCACGAGACGGGCGGCTATCGGGTGCTGGCCTGGGGCGACCCGCCCGATGCCTGCCTGTGTGCCCGCGAAGGCCGAACGTCCAATCCTCGGAGAACGATGACGCCGTTGCTCTAATCGACCAACGATGGCATCGCGAGGAACCGCTTGGTCAACATTAGGAGTGCCTCTCCTCGGCACCGTGCCTGAAGCGAGTCCAACAGGCTCGTGGCGGGGCACGCACGACATTGGCACCGCATTGCCGGAGCCGCGGCCGGCTCCCGGCAAGGATCCGGGTAGGACAAGCCAGTAACCCGCCCGTTAGGGCGCGCTAAGAGCCTACGCCGCAGCACGGCGCTGGCTCCTAGCCGAAAGTGGTGAGCGATAGCGAACCCGTAGGCCAGCAGTTCGCGTAGCGAACTGCCAAACGCGCCCACAAGGGCGCGCTAGTATCGCGTCCCGAAAATACGTCACCTTTCCCGCTGGGCGCTGGCTGGCGCACCGATGCCGGGAAAAAGGAGGATGTGCCGCCCAGACTCTCCCCCCGAAAGGTCGGCCGGGACGAGGATTGGGCATCCCGAAGTACGTCAAACTTATGGGACGGCACACTAGCATCGCGCACCATGCCCATACCCCTTCCTGCACCGTGACCGCCAAGCGTCTGCTCGCCGCCATCGCCACGGTCGAGGGTAGCGACGCGCCGACCATGAGCCTCCGGCGGTTGGGCGAGTTGATCGCTCGTGCTTGGCCGTTCCTGCGGCCCATGCTGCGGCACCTCATCGTGTTAATGGCGATCAGCGCGGTGTCCGCCATCTTTATGGTGGCGATTTGGGCCGTCGCCGGCGATCTGCTCGCCAACAAGGTGCTCGTCGGCGAGCGCCTGCAGCCGTTGCAGGCCGTGGTGCTTGGGGTCGGCGAGGAGTACGTCACCAGCGGCGCCACTGACGAGGAACCGTTGTCCGTCGAGCAGCGCCGGATCGTGCGCGACCGCCTGCTCATCTGGTTCGGCATCGGCGGCCTCGTGCTGCTCGGCGGTTTCGCTTCCCTGCCCTACTACGGGGCGTGGATTTCGGCACAACATCAACCAGGGCTTGCGCGTGGCGATGGTCGAGCGGGCCGAGCACCTGTCGCTCAAGTACCACAGCCACGCCCGGGTGGGCGACGCCGTGTTCCGGGTCTATCAGGACAGCGCCATGATCGTGAACCTGCTGCAAGAGGCGCTGATCGGCCCCTTCACGGCCCTGTTCTGGACGCTGCTTGCGCTGGTGCTCCTGTATCTCCTTAGCCCCACAATCGCCCTCGCCTGCATCTTCGTCGGCGTGCCGATGGTTTGGCTGACAGCGATGTTCACGCCACGCATACGCCGCCGCGCACGCGAGAACCGTCTCGCCAATAGCGACCTCACCTCGCGCCTGCAAGAGTCGTTCGCGGCCATCAAGGTGGTGAAGGCGAACCGTGCCGAGGCACGCATCCTGGACCGCTTCCACCACGATTCGCACCGCGCCCTTGACGCCGCCTTCCATCTGCGCCTCGACATCGTGCTGCTGACCGCCGCGGCGATGACCTTGGGCGGCACCGTCGCCATCGGCGCCGAATACGTGCTCGCCGGTTGGATGATCGAGGAACGCGAGACCTATCGCGGCGCGGCAGTGGCAGCGCTGATCGGCTTCGCGGTGTGGAACCTCGGCGCGTTCCGCTACGCCCGCGAGCAGGTGGAAGAGGGGCTTGGCAACAGCTTCTGGCTGATTCGCATCTGGTGCATGACGCAGGACCTCTTCATCGGTCTGGAACGCGCCTTCTTCCTGCTCGACCTTGAACCGGACATCGTTGATGGTGAAGACCCGCGCCGTTTTCCCACTCCGCTCCGCAGCGTCACTTGTCGCGAGGTGCACTTCTCCTACGAGCTGCCTGCTCATCCGACCGATTCGGCACGGGACGGGGCAAGCCGGTTCCCTGAGGGCCCGTCGCCCACGAACCCCACTCCCACCAATGGTGGCGACCGGCTGCCCGTGCTTCGTGGCGTCGATCTTGTGGCACACGCCGGCACGGTCACCGCGATCGTCGGCGCCACCGGCTCCGGCAAGTCCACCCTCATGTCGATGATCCTGCGGCTCTACGATCCGGAACGCGGCGCCGTCGCCTTCAACGACACCGACATCCGCGACCTGCGCGTGGACGACATCCGCGCCTCCACCGCCATCGCCTTGCAGAAGAACGTGCTGTTCGCCGGCACGGTCGCCGACAACATCGGCTACGCCGCCGAGGGCAAGACGATGGCGGACGTAGAGGCGGCAGCCAAGGTCGCCTGCGCGCACGAGTTCATCGGCGAGGTGGAAAACGGCTACCAGACCGAACTCGGCGAGCGTGGCGGCAAGCTCTCCACCGGCCAGCGGCAGCGCCTTTCCATCGCCCGCGCCATCGTCCGCGACACGCCCATCCTGATCCTCGACGAACCCACGGCTTCGCTTGATGCCCTCACCGAGCGCGAACTGCTCGGCAATCTCGCCGAGTGGGGCAAGGACAGAGTGGTGTTCCTCATCACCCACCGCCTGTCCACTATCCGAGACGCCGACCAAAATTGCCTTCCTTGAAGACGGAAAGATCGCCGAAACCGGCACCCACGAGGAGTTGATGACACGCCCGAACGGTCGCTACCGCAGCTTTGTGGAAGCCGAAACGGTCGGGCTTGAGGCCGCGTGATGAGCGACGCCGCTTCTCTCGAACCGGAAAGCGCTGGCGAAAGCCGGCGCGAAGCGCGCGAGCGCCACCTGCGCTTCGACGACCGCATCGATCTCGACACCGCCGTATCCTCCCGTCAGGCCGCGGTTTTGGTGGGGCGCTCGCTGCGCCTGCTCGCCCAAGCGCGGGGGCTTTTCGCCGCCAAGTTCCTGTTCGGCTTCGGATTCATGGCGCCGGCCGTGATGCTGCCTTGGCTGGGGAAGATCCTGACCGACAACGTGCTCCTCGAACGCCCGTTCGGCGACACCGACGTGCCCTATCCGCCGTTCATGACACCACTGGTCGGCTTCGTGGATGGCATGGCACCGATGGAAGTCATGCTGGTGCTCGCGATCGTGCTGCTGCTCCTGCTGGTGGTGTTCGGCACCCGCGCCAGCGCCTTCGAGGAGTTTGGCCTCTTCGGCGGCGCCGATGCCGCGACGCAAGGCGAAAACCAGATCAGCGCCGGCACCAGCGCCGCCGGCGGCATCTGGGGTGTGGGCGAATATCTCGTCAACATTCGCCTCACCCAACGCCTCGCCAACACCCTCCGCACGCGGCTCTTCGCCCGCCTCACGCGCCTGCCGATGACGACGCTGGACGACCAGCGCGGCGACTCCATCTACCGCGTGCTGTATGACACGCCGCAGGTGCCGGAAATCTGCTACCAACTCACCCTTAAACCGGTGCACACGCTGGTCTGGGGCGGCATCAACCTCTATCTCATCCAATACACCTACAGCAACGTCGCCCCGGAACTCGTGTGGATCGCGTGGTCGGCGTTTCCGCTGGCCTTCCTCGTCACCTTCCCCGCCTCCGCCCTCGTGCGCCGCATGAATCAGGCCAAGCGCGCCGCCGGCGCTGCCACCACCAACGCCATCGAGGAGACGATGGACAACGTGTACGCGGTGCAGAGCCTCGGCGGGATGCGCCGGGATGCGGAACGCTTCGCCGAACGCAGCTCAGAGTCGTTCCTGCGCGAACGCTTCGCGCTGGCAGTGGGCATCGCCATGCTGGTCGCCATCCTCGCGGTGATGATCGTGGCGGCGATCTTCATCGTTCCTGATGACCGACCAGATCATCGACGGCCAGATGTCGCCGGGCGATTTCTTCGTTCTGTTCGGCCTCCTCTGGGGCATCCTGGAAACGGCCACCGGGATCGGCGCGTTCTGGATCGAGCTGCAGGGGCCGGTGGCTGCGGTGCGGCGGGTGTTCTTCTTCCTCGACTATCCGGTGGACGATGATCGTGTTCAAGGGGCCGAAGCAGGGCCGCATCCGCCAAGGCTTCGAGCTCAGCGACGTGAGCTTCGACTACCCGGATGGTCGCCGAGCGCTATCGGACATCAACCTGGAGTTGCCAATGGGCGAACTGGTAGCCATCGTCGGCCCCACCGGCTCCGGCAAGACCAGCCTCGCGTATCTCATCCCCGCCTTCCTGCAAGCCACCGCTGGCCGCGTGCTGGTGGACGGCCGCGACGTGACCGAAGTCGATCTCGAGTCACTCCGCAGCCAAGTCGCCTACGTCTTTCAGGAGCACTCCCTGCTCTCGGCCTCGATCCGCGACAACCTCCTGCTGGCCAGACCAGACGCCAGCGACACCGACATCCGCCGCGCCCTCGAAGGCGCCGCCTGCATGGACTTCATCGACGAACTTCCGGACGGCATCGACACTGTCACTGTCCTCGGCCAATCCGGCGACACCCTCTCCGTCGGCCAGCAGCAACGCCTGTGCATCGCCCGCGGCCTCATTCGCGAAACTCCCGTCCTCATCCTCGACGAACCCACCGCCGCCTTGGACCCGAAGACCGAAAACGACCTGATCCAGGCCCTCAAGGCCGGCGCAGAGGACCGCCTCGCCATCGTTATCGCCCACCGCCTCTCCACCATCCGCCACGCGGACCGCATCGTCTTCCTCGACGAGGGCCGGATCCGCGACGTGGGCACTCACGAAGACTTGATGGCCAACCCCGACAGCCCCTACCGACGCTTCGTGATGCTGCAAGGCCGCTAACGGCGTTGCCTTGACGAGTTGCCCGATCCCTGCGAGCCTCCGCCGCGATCCGAGATGGCGCAGGTGAGTTGGCCGTGGGGTTTCAGGTGGTTGGCACCATCTCGGCGACGGAGACCATCGCCCGAGGCACTGGCATCCGCGAATTGCCGAGGCTTCGGCGAGCATATGGCCCCGGAAACTGGAGCAAGTGCAAGGGAGTCGCCAAAGTTCAGTTGGACAATGGCGACATTCGTCTGGCAGAGCTACACTGGTATGAGGCGCACGGCATTGGCCGCCGCGAACTCAAGCGCAAACGGTATCTGGACTGAGCATGGCTGCAACACTCCAAGGCGCTCCCGAGTACGTTGTCTGCGTGGACAACAAGGGCTATAGCGCCTCACTGGAACTGCACAAGATTTACCGCTCCGTGCCGGATGTCGACGCCGCCCGGGACGGGGACTTGCGCGTTGTGGATGAGAGCGGCGAGGACTACCTCTTCCCCGCTCGGATGTTCGAGGCCACCGAGGGTCGCCCACTGCGGAGGTCTTTCGGCGAATGTGTCCGTGAAATCGTGCTGCAGATACCAGCTGGTCAGGTGACGTCTTACGGTCAGATTGCGGAAATGCTCGGTCACAGCCGCGCTACGGGAGGTCGGCTTGTTGCGAATGCGATGGGCAGCCCTGGCGACGCCAAGGGCTGGCATCGAGTCGTCCTGCGCAGCGGCGAGGTAAGCCCGAGGCTTCCGGGTGGCGCTCGCGCGAGGGAGTGGCAACGGCGAATGCTACAAGACGACGGGGTCAAGTTTGATGACTGGTGCATTGTGGACCTTGGCGAGCGCCTTTGGAATGGACGGGCAAACTGAGTCAATGACCTGAATCACTGACCGCCTGCCTTGGTCAAGCCGGAAACGCGTTCGACACGCCGTGCCACCGTCGGGATGCCCGGAACGTTGACTAATCCGCATCCATCTTTGCTGCCGAAATGGAGCGCGACGATGGGGAGGCACTGCGACAACACGGCTCGGGCGACACGAGCTTGGACAGCGACGGCCCGCGCAACGCAGCAAGCTGCAACGACGCGGCCGGGTGAACGAGAATGACCAAGCGCGAGGCATCTCGCTGGGCCAGAACGAACGGCCCCAGACGTTCCTGCCGCGATTGCCGCGGCTACTTCAACGTCCGCTACGGCACTATGATCGAGCACAGCAACCTGCCGCACCGAACGTGGTTTGTTCGCCATTTTCTCATGTCGACCTCGCTGAAGGGCGTGTCCAGCACGAAGCTGCACCGCGACCTCGGAGTCACGCAGAAGACGGCGTGGATGCTGACCCAGAAAATCCGCACCGGTGGGCTGGAGGCGAACACGGGCTGCAAGCTGAGCGGCACGTCGGAGGTCGACGAGAGCTACATCGGCCGACTGGAGAAGAACAAGCACAGAGACAAGAAGCTGCGGGCCAGCCCCGGCACCGCCGGCAAGTTTGCCGTAGTCGGCATCAGGAACCGGCGCACTCGGCAGGTGTACGCCGAAGCCGTTGCCGACGTGACGCGCGGTACGTTGCAGAACTTTGTCCGGCGGTACGCGGAGCCCGGACCGATGGTGCACTCAGACGAAGCCCCGAGCTACGCGGGGATGCCCGAGTTCCACCGCGCGAGCGTGGCGCACAGCGGCGGCGAGCATGTCAGGGACGCTACTGCAAACGGTGGTAACACCACTTGTAGACGCCGCGATGCCTATACAGGACGCAATCAACCTAGCCGACTTTCTCGCGGATCTGTCCAAACGTCACCACGCATTCCTGCCTGGAGCCGACGTGGTTGGCGGTGACATTGACATCGACTGTCACGCGACACGAGGGATTCAAATGGATTCGGCGCAACCACTACTACGCCGCACACCTGAACAGGAGGGACATAGATCATGTCATGCCATGCATGAGCAACCGCCGCCAGCTCCTCCGCGTAACCCTTGGGTACATCGAACAGCATGTCTTGGCCCTTGGGCGTGACACCGAGCCACATCCTGTTGTCCTTGATCAATGGAAAAATCTCCTTGTAGGTGACAGCGTTCTGGCTCCCGACGATCAGGAACTTCTTGCGGTACTCCATCAGTTGCGCGACGTACTGGCGGAACAGGGAGAACGGCGGGTTGGTCACGACAACATCGGCCTGTTCCAATAGTTCGATGGACTCCGCACTGCGAAAGTCGCCGTCGCCCTTGAACGGTCGGATTCCAATGTCGTCGATGTCAGGTACCCGGTCACCTCGCTTGTTCCCCTTGTATTCAAGCCAGATCGCCTGCTCCGAGTCGTGACGGCTGAAGAGGTCGCGTTCCTGGTTCCTGTAGCACGCGGTCACGAGCCCCTTCAGTCCAAGCCGCTCGAAGTTATACGAGAAAAAATGGAAAAAGCTAGAGACCCGCGGATCGTCGCAGTTGCAGTACACGACTTTGCCGGCAAAATGTTCCGTGTAGTGGCGGAGTTCGTTTTCGATGTCGGACAGCTGAGTGTAGAACTCGTCGTTCTTTGCCGCCTTGGCCTTTCGGAGGTTATTGTTCATGCCGCCCGGGTCGTGCCAGTCTGCGAAACCAGCGGACTCAGAAACTCATCGATCTGATCGGCAAAGAGAAACGGTCGCAACTGATCCACCCAGGCCATCAGATGATGGGCCCCGTTCCACGCATTCTCACAATGCTCGACTCCGCAAGGACGTCAACAAACCGAAAAAGCATAGGGCTGCGGGCAACATTGTCAAGCCTAGGGACGTCAACGCGGGCAACCAAGTGCATATCGGTGATTCCGTGAAGGTGATGCGCCTCGCGACACCCAAGGAGGGCGTTGCTGGCAGTCGAACTCGACGGTGAGGCGCACTCTGGCGGGGCCGACCCCTAGGGTGATAGTACCCGAAGAGAACTTTCCAAAGGGCGTCGAACGATGGTGCCACCGGCGCTTCGTCGCGGTCGAAGGCGCCGAGCGCCTGCCCATCGCATCGGCGTATGAGATGGGAAAGATGGAGTTGATTGACAAGCCACCCCGCCTTGCGTGTAGACGCAGCTTCAGATCGAGCCGCGCCCTCGAAGACGGCCGTCTGCACACTTCATCGACGAACTCCCTGACGGCATCGACACCGTCCTCGGCCAATCCGGCGACACCCTCTCGCCCGCCTCGCTAGCCCGAGGGCTTGCGGGAAGCCGGTCGAGCTACTCGCAGTGGCGGAAACGGGCATCTGACGCTGCATCTGATCATGGCACGGATGCCTTAGCGACCGTATGCACGCATTCAGCAATCAGGTCTTGTACGATTTCGTCATTGTATTCGGTACCAAAAAGTCCACAGTGTGTGTAATCATCATCTTCCGGCCGATGGTGGAAATCGAGCGATGCGTGTGTTCCCACATGGAGTTTCGTGTCCCCAACATTGATGATCGACAAAAGTGCTGATTGCCTCACGTTCATCTTCCGGTCGAGAACGGCACGCAAGGAAGCTAGCTGGGCCTCTCTGCTCGCGTCGTCGAACAGATCAAGGCAATTCACCGAAAGGTACGGTTCGTTCGGTCGTAACGCGAAGGCACTCCCGTCGACCCCTCCGTCTTCGCGTCGTTGGGTGGCCTTTGTGAATCTTGCGCAATCGAACGAATCCTCATTCGGCGTCATCGGCCCTGATGTCCTTCCCGAACAAACGTACCATTCCACCGCATACGTTTGGAATCGTCTCAAAAAAGCTGTACACGCTCGAGCTACCACCCACACGGCTTATCTGGGTAGGGTCGTGCGGATCTGGTGCAAAGAATACAAAAGTCACTCTGTTTTCGTCGAGGAAGCGCACGGCAATCCGGTGGTCCCTAGTTTCGCGCCATTCGGCACGGAGATGCCCCTCGGGCGTCAACACCAGTTGCGGGCGTCGCCAAATGCGTGGACGGTGGGCATAGAGGAAGCGTAGGAAGCCGGCAAAGGAGTCGGACCTAACTGCCTCCTGATCCTCCTCTTCCGCCGCGAGCTGCGCGAGCATGCCGACTCGCGAAATTAGCGGATCCAAGAAATCGTCAACTTCGCAAGCGGAAAGGAAGAGCAGGCGCTGATCAGTTAGCAGATCGGACAAGTCAGCACCGGTGCTCGCGGAGCCCTGGCTCACCGATGCGGTGACGGTTCGGGTGGCAACTCGAGAACTTCGCGCAAGGTCGCGTTGGGCCAGCTGCAGGGGCGACGAAGCGACGTCGATCAGACTACCCATGGACGACCGAGGTTGTGAACCACCCTGCCATTTGTCGTCTAGCTTTCTTGCAGACGAAGAAATTCTCGTGGCTGAGTCCGCGACAACTGACACACCCGAATGGTATAGCGACGCTACCGCCTTAAGCGCGAGGTCGGCCATTTCGGTGTCCTTCGCCAACGACCGCTTTGGCGGGCTATCCGGCAAACTGTAAACGACCTCACCCACCCAATCGCTCCTCCACCTCCACGAGGAATGCTTGGAAGTCCTCGACATCTACGCTGGCACATGCCAGAGCCTTAAGGGTAGCGGCCTCCCCCGGTGACTCGCGATGGTAATTCGCTGCAAGAAGGAGCGCGGTCGTTCGCGTCGATGTTCCGTCGTGCGCCTTGGTAAGGTCTGTGGCGCTGATTTCGACCTGCCGCGTGCACCCGGAACCAATCGCGTGGATGAGTTTCACCGAAACGCCGTCCAGCTCGTCTCGCCAAGGCCCGTTCCCACCGAACTGGTCCATGAGTCGAGTCGGTGCATCCGGGACTTCGATTGTCGCGGTGAGGTTTGTCCCAACACCGGTGTATGGAATGTGCTTCAAGGTGCGGACATAGTTTGCGGCTAGCTCTGCAAGGAGGGCAACAGAGCTCGTGGGCAGTTCGGCC
This sequence comes from Pseudomonadales bacterium, assembly GCA_965116935.1. Classification (GTDB taxonomy): domain Bacteria; phylum Pseudomonadota; class Gammaproteobacteria; order Pseudomonadales; family Azotimanducaceae; genus VXYL01. The sequence goes on from OZ220737.1 coordinate 1,435,608, forward strand.
CGTGCTCGCCCAACGATCAACCGATCGGACATCAGCACAACGCTAACGTCGTTTTGGTAGCAAACATGGGACATCGGTGGCGTGGCGATGGGCGGCTCCGCCAACTCCCAAGATGGCTCCGAGTCCGGGAGGATCTCATGCGAACTCAGCCAATCGGGGTTCACGATGGATGGATTGTGCGCATTTGCCACCACAACGCACGATGCGTCCACCATAGAAGCAGCCACGTCACCCTCGCCCTTACTTTCGCCCGTGCGGTCCCAAGGATGCGCAAGGCGATTGGACCGGTTGGACAAGCACTGCCGACGTTGGTTCAGCAAATCGAGGTGCTGCAGCCCAGCGCGGTGTGCCGGTGCCTGAGGTGGGCCGGCCGGGACGGTGGGCCGGGGAACACGATCGGGTTCCGCGCCCCTGCCACAAGGCTGCCTTCAATGCTCCCCTCCGACCACGCCAATCAACGACGCGTCCCATCTGTGCCACCGAAACCGCAAGTAAGCGTCCAAGCGGCGCGAGCATAGCACCAATGTCAAGGCGCGTAGCGGACCGCCCTCGGGCAATCCGGCGACACCCTCTCCGTCGGCCAGCAGCAACGCCTGTGCATCGCCCGCGGCCTCATTCGCGAAACTCCCGTCCTCATCCTCGACGAACCCACCGCCGCCTTGGACCCGAAGACCGAAAACGACCTGATCCAGGCCCTCAAGGCCGGCGCAGAGGACCGCCTCGCCATCGTCATTGCCCACCGCCTCTCCACCATCCGCCACGCCGACCGCATCGTCTTCCTCGACGAGGGCCGCATCCGCGACGTGGGCACTCACGAAGACTTGATGGCCAACCCCGACAGCCCCTACCGACGCTTCGTGGCACTACAGGGCGGCTAGGCGAACGGCTATCATCTCGGCCCGCAAGCGGCAACGAGGCGACTTTCCGTGGCGACCTACGCGACCAACGAATTCCGCCCAGGGCTCAAGGTGCTCCTGGAGGGCTCCCCCTGCTCGATTCTGGAGAACGAGTTCGTCAAGCCGGGCAAGGGCCAAGCCTTCAGCCGCGTCAAGTTCCGCAACCTCAACACCGGCCGGGTGTGGGAGCGCACCTTTCGCAGCGGCGAGACCATCGAAGGTGCCGATGTCCTCGAAACGGACATGGAATACCTCTACAACGACGGCGAGTTCTGGCATTTCATGAAGACCGACGGCAGCTACGAGCAATTCGAAGCCGCCGCCGCCGCCGTGGGCGACGCGCGTCAGTGGCTGAAGGAGCAGGACGTGTGCTCCGTCACCCTGTGGAACGACAGCCCCATCTCCGTCGTGCCACCGAACTTCGTGGAACTGGAAGTGGCCGAAACCGATCCCGGAATGCGCGGCGACACGGCGCAGGGCGGCAACAAGCCAGCAACCCTCAGCACCGGCGCCGTCATCAAGGTGCCGCTGTTCATCGAGATTGGCGAAGTGCTGCGCATCGACACGCGCACCGGCGAATACGTCAGTCGGGTACGCGACTGAGGGCTCCCTTTCCGTGACCGAGGCCAACGACTGGCCGCCTAGCTGCGCCATCGAAACGCTGCACGCGCGTGCAGCCACCCTCGCCGCCACTCGCGCTTTCTTCGCCGAGCGGGGCGTGCTGGAGGTGAACACACCGGTGCTGGCATCCCATACCGTGCTCGACCCGGCCATCGAGAGCATCGCCATCGGCGGCCGCTATCTGCAAACCTCGCCCGAATACCACATGAAGCGCCTGCTGGCCGCCGGCGCCCCTTCCATCTACCAACTTGGCCCGGTGTTCCGCCAAGGCGAACAGGGCCGCTGGCACAACCCCGAGTTCCTAATGCTGGAGTGGTATCGCCTCGACTTCGACGCCGAGCGCCTCATGCGGGAGGTGGAAGAGTTGGTGGACTGCCTGCTCGGGCCTGCGCCCTACCTCCGCGTGCCGTATCGGCAACTGCTGGCCGATCGGTTCGCCATCGACATCGACACAGCAAGCGCGGGGGACCTCGCCGACATCTGCGCCCAACTCGGCTACAAGACCGGCGCCGCGCCACCAGCCGAGGAAGCCCTCGACCTGATGCTTGCAGCCGCCCTCAACGACCGCGGCGAAGGCCGAGTATTCGTGACTGAGTATCCACCGAGCCAAGCCGCCCTGGCGCGGCTGAGTGCATCCGAGGGCCGTCCTCACGCAGAACGCTTCGAACTCGTGATTGACGGCGTCGAAATCGCCAACGGCTACCACGAACTCGCGGACCCGGACGAACTGGCCCAGCGCATGGCCGCCGACGCCCAGAAACGCCGCGCTTCTGGCCTCTTTGTCCCCGAGCGTGACGAACGCCTCCTGGCCGCCCAACACCACGGCCTCCCGGGCTGCGCCGGCGTAGCCCTCGGCTTCGACCGCCTGTTGGCGCTCAAACTCGGAACCGACGGCATCTCCCCCGTTCTCGCGTTCGACTGGAACCGCGCCTAATTGCAAACAGCTCGGCTCTTCGTGGGGCTGCCTCAACGACCCACTGCCATCGCCTCGCCCATTCGCACCGTGGCGCCGGGCGCGATGCGCTCGGTCAAGGCGATGCCTGGTGGGAAGAGGCAGATCACCGTCGAGCCAATGCGGAACGTGCCGACTTCATCGCCGCGAGCGAAACGGACTGCCTCGGGGTGGAGAACGCGCGGCTTGGTTCTCTCGTCCCTCGGCACGGGCGGTCTTTGCCAAGGCGTGTCGATGCCGGCGACGATGAGGGCTCCCACCATGACGAGGGCGTAGTCGCCGGACGCGGCGGCAAGGTGCATGACCAAGCGTTCGTTGCGGGCGAAAAGCCTCGCCACGCGCCGTTCGCTCGAAGCATTCACGGAGAAGAGGCGACCCGGAATCTCGGTTGCGCTCGCAAGCTCGCTTGCGCACGGGACGTGCACCCGGTGGTAGTCGCGGGGGGAGAGATAGATCGTGACGAAAGCGCCGCCTTCGTAGCGTGCGGCGAGGCCTGCGTCGCCTAGCAAGTCGGCGACGGAATAGCGTTGGCCTTTCGCCTGCACGAGCTGGCCCTCTGCGATTGGGCCGGCCTGACTCACGGTGCCATCGGCGGGACAGACAAGGACATCCGCCGCATCCGGCAAAGGCCGCGCGCCCGGCTTCAAGCGGCGCGTGAAGAAGTGGTTGAAGGTCTCGAAGTCGTCGGCGGCTTCGCCCACCGCCTCGTCGAGGTTCACGGGGTAGAAGCGCGTGTAGATCCAGATCACGAAGCGCTTGAAGTGACGCTGGCGCACGCCGCCGACGGCTGCCATGAAGGCGGTCAGCACTGCCTCGGCAAGGCTCGCACCGGGGTGTGGCATGGGTGCGGCAGCGCCGTTAGGTCTCGACCGGCGTGTCCGGTCGGTTGCCCCACTCGGCCCACGATCCGTGATAGGCGCGGATGCGGGGGAAGCCGAGGAGGCGGGCGACCATGTAGGCGAGGCCCGAACGGTGATGGGTCTGGCAATGGGCGATCACCTCTTGCTCCGGGCCGATGCCGCGCCGTTCGAGCAGGCGAGCGATGTCGTCGACGAGGCGCAGCCCCCGATCCCGCTGCATGAGCTCCAGCCAATCGAGATGCACCGCCCCCGGAATGTGCCCCGCACGCGCCGCAGCCACTCGCTGGCCGGTGTACTCCTCCCACGAACGGCAGTCCCAGACGGTGAGATCCGGATCGTCCAGCCGCTCCAGAATGTCCTCGGCTTCGGCGATGGGCGCTCGATCCACCGTGATGCTCACATCTGGAGCCGAGTCGCTCGCTGGCGGCGGCCCGGATACCAGAGGCAGGCCGCTCTGGTGCCAGGCATGCAGGCCGCCGTCGAGGTAAATCCAGTCGCGCCGCCCCAGAACATCCAGCGTCCACGCCAGCCGCCCCGCCCAGCCGCCGCCCTCGTCATCGAGCGTCACCACTTGCCGGCTCGCCCCAAGCCCAAGCCGACCAGCGAGCCCCGCCAGCCGCTCCGTGTCCGGCAGCCGGCCGGTGGCCGGCGGCGTGCCGCTCACCAACTCGGCAGGTTCCACGCAATGAGAACCCTCGATGTGCGCCGCGTCGTACACCTGCCGCGAGGTCACCTGCACCACGAGCAGGTTTTCTCCCTGGGCCAGCCTCGAAGCCAGCTCCTCGGCGGCGATGACAGTCGGATCGGAAGCCATGCAAGTGCCTTGAGTTCGCGTTCTTTCTCCGTGGCATAGTAAATCCGTTGGCGTGAATGCGGGATTCCATGAGCGAAGAAAGCCCGGGCGAAGGGAAACTCGTCTGGATGGACCTGGAGATGACCGGCCTCGATGTCGAAACCGACACCATCATCGAGATCGCGACCTTGGTCACCGATGACGACCTTCGCGAAGTGGCGGCGGGACCAACATTGGCAATCCACGCCAGCGCCGAGCAACTCGCCGGCATGGACGACTGGAATCGCAAGCACCATGCAGAGTCGGGCCTGCTGGCCCGCGTGCGCGAGTCCGACGTGACCCTGATCGAAGCCGAAGCCCGCACCCTCGCCTTCCTTGAGCAGCATGTGGCGCGCGACACCTCCCCCCTCTGCGGCAACTCCATCTGGCAGGACCGCCGCTTCCTGGGCCGCCACATGCCAACCCTCGAAAGCTATCTGCACTACCGCATCATCGACGTAAGCACCGTCAAGGAACTAGCGCGCCGCTGGCACCCAGCCGCCTACAACACCTTCATCAAGCGCAACACCCACCGCGCCTTAGACGACATCCGCGAGTCCATTGCCGAACTCGCCCACTACCGCCGCACCTTCCTCCAAGTCCCGCCCAGTGCCCCGTAGGGGCGGGGCTTATCCCGGGCTTGTCCCCGCCCGCGCAGAACGCACCGGTGGACTCGGCACGTACCCCCGTAGGGGCTTTGTACTGGATGCCGACCCCCACGCTTGTGCTGCTGGCCATGCTGCCGTCGAAGTCCACTACTTCGCTGACCTCCTGGTCCCGGTCGTACGGGGCCTCGAGTGTGACGTGCCAAGAGACGGGAAGATCAGTTCCATTGCCAGAACCCCACTGCACCTTCAGGGTCTTCTTGTCGGGCCCTATGGCGATTTCCGCGCCGCGGTGCTGAGTCATCGAATCGATGATGCCGGACTGAATGGCGTGGCGTGTGCGAGAGACGAGAAGTATCTCCTCTTCTCGGCCCGAGTGGCTGGCGGCTTGCGTGCTGACTAACTCCTCGATCTCGGTCTGAACGGCGGGTTCGGCATGAATGGCGGGGGCGACAAGGGCAATCGGAATCACCAGTAGTGTCTGACTCCACCGTGGGGACAGTCTGGCTGTGGTGGTTGACTTCATTTGGGTACCTCGCTTTGGCGAAGAGGATTGGTGCGTGGGTCGGAAGCCTGGGGCGGTGCGATGGTGCTGGCGTTGCGACCACGCTATCACTGCACATGCGCGGCGCACGTTTCTCGGTGGAGATTGATCTTGCTGCGGTGACGCATTGTTCCCATGCCGGCACCGCGTCGACGGTTCTGGCCATGGTCGGCGGCGTCGAGGTCTGCTGCGGATCTGTGTTGCGGCACCTTTGCCCTCCACATTGGCTGTTGGTCAATGTGGTCGCCAGTCGAACTCGCCGCCGGGCGGGTCCGCTCGTATCCCGTCCCTCGACCGGCGGTCCGGCGCATCCTCGCGACGCAGGCGCAGAAGGACTGCGGCCGGACGAAGTCCGAAGAAAAGCCGATAAATATTAGAATCTTATCGAATGATTCCGTGAGTCCGCTCTTGCGGAGCGGTTGGCGCGTTCGACACAGCCGTTCCACTGCGGTCGCCGCGGCGGCAGGACATGCAACGGGATGCCGAGCGCCTCGCAGGCGTCCTCGAAGTCGGCCATGAACTCGCTGCCACCATCGACCTGGATGGAGCGCAAGGGGAACGGCAGGGTGCCGACGAGATCCATCAGGAAGCGCGCTTGGCGTTGCCCGCCGTGGCGCGCGAGTAGACGCGCGTGACCACGCACTTCGACACCGGGCAGACGGCTCGGAACTCCTTGCGCGCCAGCATGGCCTAGATGCGTGCCTTGCCCAGGAACGGGCACTTGCGGCGCATGTCTTCGACCCAGTAGGGCGGGTGCTGGTGCAGCGTCGGACGGCGACCAAGGATCTGTACCCCGGCTACTACGATCTAGCCGCCGGCGGCGTGATGGCGGCGGGCGAGTCGTACGAGACCTGCGCCGAGAGAGAGGCGTTTGAGGAGCTCGGCATCCGGAAGACGCCGCTTCTGCGCCGCTTCGACTTCTACTTCGGCGACCAGTACACGCGCTGTTTCGGGCGCGCCTACACATGCATCCACAAAGGGCCCTTCACGCTTCAGGCGGAGGAAGTCGAGAGCGTGCGGTTCCACAGCGCCCGGGAAATCGCCGACGGGGTTCTCGCGCCCATCACGCCGGACAGCCGGTACGCCTTCGACCGGCTCATGAACGAAGGTGGGTGAAACGAACGTCTTCCGCCTTAAGTCCCGTTGTAAACTCGCGCGCTTTTGGACGGCCACGAGGCGAGCATGACCGAGTACGCAAGTTACGAGACGGCTGGCGACGTTGCCATGGTGACTCTGAACGACGGCAAGGCCAATGCGTTCGGGCCGAACATGATCGAGGCCGTGAACTCCCTGCTCGACCGTGCGCAGGCGGAGGACGCCAAGGCGGTTGTGCTGATGGGCCGCCCGGGGCTCTTCTCCGGTGGGTTCGATCTCAAGGTCATCCGGGGTGACGATCCGGAGGCAGCTCGCGCCATGAGCCTTGGCGGCGCCCGCCTGATGATGCGCCTCTACGGACTCCCGCTGCCGCTCGTGATCGCGGCCACCGGCCACGCCGTTGCGCTCGGTGCCTTCTGCCTCCTGACGGGCGACTATCGCATCGGCACCGCTGGCGAGTTCAGCATCGGCCTCAACGAAACCGCCATCGGCATGAGCCTGCCCCCCTTCGGCCTGATGCTGGCGAACGAGCGCCTCTCCAAGCGCCACCTGAGCCGCGCCGCCATTGCTGCGACCATGTTCAACCCGGAAGAGGCCCGAGATGCCGGCTTCTTGGACGAGGTGGTGGCCGCTGATGAGTTGCGTGACGCAGCCCTCGACAAGGCCCGTTCCTTCACCCAACTCGACGGCGCGGCGTATGCCTCGGTGAAGCAGGGGCTTCGCGCGGAGGCGATTGCGGCAGTCAACGCTGGTTTGGACGCTTAAGGGCTGACGGGGGTCGATCGCTCGCCACTTCCTCCTGGAATGCGTGCCCGGGGTTGCGAATGACGGTCCTCCGGAGGGAGCGCCCCACATCCGGTCCGGCACGTCGCGGCCGATCCGTACCGGCTCCGTGAGACCTCGGTGAGGCCACGTCGCTCATTCTGGCTGCTGGCATTGGGCGTGCTGCTGGCAAGCGGCGCTGTCCTGCTGCATTGGGGTGAGTTGAGGATCGAGCGCGGGCAGGAAACGGCGACCGCCGAGGGCGCACGGACCGCTGCTGAGCGCCGTGTTCGACAGACGCAGCGTGTTGCTGCGCCTCGGTCGCCTCCGCGTCAGGACGCCGTCGAAAGTCCGCCCCTGCCGAATGTGGCAGATGCAAGGCCTCCGTCGGGCTATGGCTTCGTGACGCACCACGGCGAAATGACCAAAGCCCGCGTCGAGAACGTGGCGACGGCAATCGCAGACGTCCTGGCGCCTGAATGGCTTGTCTTGGCGGGCGTGGCTTCACTGGTGGACCAAGCCGTATCGTTGGGGCGACCCTGGTTGCTCGGTTGGGTGTACCCGGCGCCCGGTGCCACCCATGCAGATCTGAGTCGAGCGCTTGCGGGCACAGGGGCGACGATTGTCGGGCGCTCGGGCCAGCTGTTTCGCGCACGACTGCCGGCGGATTCACGTCGTCTCGCGCTCATCGAGTCGCTCGCCGCCGTCAGGGGCATAGGGGCGATGCCGCCCGAGGTCAAGCTCGCGGCGTTTGGGGGCGGCGCGCTGGCAATGCAGTCAGAGCGAACCGGGGTTTACGTGACCTTGATGGATGATGACCGGGCCGGTCGATGGCGCCGGGCAATGGCGGACCTGGGCGTCGCGGTGGAAGCTCACGATCCGGCGCTTCGAGCGTACCGGGCGACGGCTGATGGGCCGGCGATCTTGGCGCTCGCAGCTACAGACTATGTCGTGGCCGTCGAGCCGGTTCCGGTTGTCGAGGCAACGCATGACACGGCAGTGCCCGCCATGGGTGTCGATGCGCTCTGGCGTTACAGCTCTTCGCTTGAGCGGTATCAGGGAGTCCGCGGGAGCTCGGTGCCGGTGGCGGTCATGGACACCGGACTCAACATCAACCACGCGGACATCGCCGCCAACCGCGCCAGCATCTGCGGCGCGAATTTCGTGTTCAGCCACCGGGGAGTGGAGGAGACGATCGAGGAGGACGACGACCTGTGGGTTGACCAGCACGGGCACGGCACGCATGTCACGGGCACGGTCGCGGGTTCCGGGAGCAGTGAGCGGCAGTTCGCCGGCATGGCACCGGCTGTGCGCCACATCCGGTTCGCAAAAGTGTTGAACCGGGGCGGAAGCAGCTCTGGCGACAGCGTCCGACGGGGGATGGAGTATCTGGCGAAGGCGACGGAGTGCCACACAAATGGCGGCACGTCTGCGCGCGTGAAGCCGCAGATCGTCAACATGAGTCTGTCGTGGACGAACTTGGACCATGAAGGGCGAGACTTTGGCGCCCGCAAGCTGGATTCGACGGTTTGGACCCACCGGCAGCTCTACGTGGTGGCGCAGTCCAACCGGAGCCGATCAGGGTTCTCGAATTACGGCGCGGCCAAGAATGGGCTGGCGGTGGGTGCCACGACAGACGGTGGCGAGCTCGCGTCCTTCAGCAGCCACGGCCCGACCGCGGACGGGCGCCTGGCGCCTAACGTCGTGGCGGTGGGCGTGCGCGTTCACTCGGCCAGAGGCGGAGGTGCCCGGGGCGGCCATCGGGCTATCAGCGGCACGAGCATGGCGTCGCCGGCAGTGGCTGGTGTCGCAGCGCTGCTGCTGGACGCAGTGCCCGAACACAGAAACCGGCCCGCGTTGACCCGGGCGCGGTTGATGGCTAGTGCAATCCGACCCGATGCGTGGTTGGAAGAGGGGGGAGGATTTGCGCCCGATAACAGCGCGGGGCCAGGTCCGCAGCAGGTTCGTTACGGCATGGGCAAGGTGTCGGCGCGCACGGCTGTGCTGCAGCGCGACCGGCCCGACGGCTGGCAGAGCGGCAGCGCAACCACCGAACTGACAGGCGGCGAGTACGCCTACCACGACATCGACGTGCCGCCCGGGGCGAGCCGCCTGGACCTCGTCATGACATGGGACGAACCTCCCGCCGACGCGGTGGCGAGCACGGTCGTGAACGACCTGGACCTGTGGCTCGACGAGGGTGCCGACTGCGCGTCACATGCATGTGGCGAGCACGTCTCGCGCTCGCGGATTGACAACGTCGAGTGGCTCGTCGTGCGTGACCCGGCACCCGGCACGTACCGCGTCAAGGTTGTGGCAAATCGCATCTACACCGTTGCGCCGCGGGCGGCGGTGGCTTGGACGCTGATCCGCGGCGCATCCACGCCGACCGTCGAAGTGACGGCGAACACGGACGCCCTCACGGGCGCCGGGTTGCACGAGCTGACGCTTGCCCTGAGTGCCGACGGCTACGCGGCTGCCGGGACGCTGCTACACATCGACTGCCGCTCGGATTCAGCGACGTGCGATGACGCGGTGACGGTGGAGGGCGTGTGGACGACCCGTGCCCGCAGCCGCATCAGTCTGGCGGACGAGGTGACGGCGCCGGTGCCGGACGACTACCGCCTTTACACCCGTGCCGACAGACCGTTCGAGCTTGGCTCGTCGCTTCCGGTTGGCGAACTAGCCGCCGGCGAGACGAGGACGATTCACCTCTTGGTTCGTGTCGCCGAGAAATCGGATGGGGCCCGTCTTCACTTCGCGGCAAGCGCCTGGAACGGGCGCGCGGGAGAGACGACGGTCGATGTTGGCGACGGCGCCGATGACCAAGCGGTGCGGCCTGCCAATGACGCCTTCTCGGCGGCGACGCCGCTGCAGGGAGCATCCGGTTCCACCGCGCTGGACCTGCTGCTCGCGACGCCGGAGCCCGGGGAACCGACGGTGCGTTACTCAACTCGGAGTCGAGGCCGGCCGAGTGGGTCGGTGTGGTACACGTGGACCGCGCCGACCGGGGGGCCGTTCCGGTTCAAGGTGCCGGGCATCGAGCGGTTTCCGGAAGACAGGGCGCCCGACGAACGCCGTCTCGACCGGGTGGACGTGTACCAGGGCGATGCGATCGCCTCGCTGAACGAAGTGGCGTCGGGTCTCTGGGGCGCATCATTCTTCGCCCAGGAAGGTGCGCGCTACCGCATTCGAGTGAGTTCGGCGTCGAGGGGGGCGGCGGTGGAGTTGACGTGGTCGCCGGAGGGGCGGCCCGGCAACGATGACTTCGTTGACGCCATGTGGCTCGAAGGCGAGACCGGGACCGCCCAAGGCAGTGGCGCCGGCGCGACCCTTGAGGCGGGCGAGTCGTTTGGCGAGGTGGCCGCAACCACGTGGTTTCACTGGATCGCCCCCGAAGACGGCCTTTGGGAGTTCAGGGGCGGCAGCCATGTGCTGGTCTTCGAAGGCGACCACGTCTCGCAGCTGCGTCTGATTGGTCCCAGGCCGTCCAGTCGGGTGCAGTTCTTCGCTGCTGCTGGCAGGAAGTACCACATCGCCGTGGCGGAAGGCGGCGGCGAGGAGTCGGGCTTGGACTATACGTTGCGGTGGCAGCGGATCGACAAGGAGTTGCGGGGGAACGACTGGTTCGCCAACGCCGAGGAGATTCAGGAGGACGAGTGGTCCGGCACGGAAGTGAGCGTTGGCAGTGCCGCCACGGTGGAGCCGGACGAACCCCCGGAGTCGGGTGTTCGAACGCAGTGGTATTCCTGGGACGCGCCGGTGGACGGCTCGTTTACGTTGCGCCTTGAGGCCGCGGGCGGACGGTCGGGGCAGTATCCCATGCTCAAGTTCTCGGTGTTCGCCGGGACGGATCTCGAGGACCTTGAGCAGGTTGCCAGCGTCCGGCCCGGCGCGGCCCACGATGCCGTAGTCGCAGCGACGGCAGGCGAGCGCTACTGGATCTCGGTGGGGTTCGCGGCGGATGACCTGGCGGCCTTTGATGTCGGCTGGGCTTCCGCGGCGCTGGTTCTGGGTCCGACGCCGGAAAACGACCGCGTGGAGGCGAGCGGCGTCTTGGCCGGGACGTCCGGCTCCGTCGTCGGCTCCAACGAGTTCGCGACGACCGGCCGGGATGAGGGAAACCGGATCGGTCGAGCGGCGCTCTGGTGGACCCACGAGGCCGATCGGTCGGGATGGATGCGGTTCGCGGTCGAGGGCAAAGCGGGTCCGTGGGAGCTGACCGTCCATCGGGAAGCTACCGACGGATCGGGCCTGGAGATCGCCGCGTCAAGCCGCTGGCAGCGAAGTGGCGACGAGCCCACCGAGGTGCTCATCGAGGTCGAGAAGGGCGTCAGGTATTCGATTGCACTTGGTACGCGGGGCGCCGGCCGCGGGGAATTCACTCTTCGGTGGGAGGAAGCCGTTGCGCCGGCGTGGCTGCGGTACATCGGTCGGCTGGCCGATGGGGACCGAGGCTCGCAGGGTGAACCCGTGCTGATCCGTGGGCCCGGCGCGATGGCGCGAAACAAGGATGACGGCACCCTCTACCTTGGCTCGCGTCTCGGGCTGCAGGTCTTCGAGCAGCTGGGGGCCGGCGCGCTCGGCCAGGTTCAACTGATCGAGAGCAAGCTCGACCTCGCGCGTGCACGATTGGTCTGGGACCAGGGACGTGGCCGCTTGCTCGCCGACGACTGTGGTTCGTGGCGAGAGTTCGCACCGATCGCGCCAGGATGGCGGCTTCGGGACCTCGGGGAGCTCGAAGTCGAGGACGGCCCAAGCACTTGCGCGGAGCAGTTGCTGATGGACGAGGCTGGCTTGAACCTGTACCGCGTTGGCCGTAGCGACGGCTTGGAAACCTACACGGTTGGTCCTGAGGGGACGCTGAGCTTCGTGGAGAGTCAGGAACTGAATCGGGGCATCCCCGCGTCGATCATGTCGAACGACGGACGGCGCGTCTACGTAACGACTGGCCAGTATTTGTGGGTGTTTGACCGCGATCTGGAATCGGGGGCGTTGACCCGGGCGGACGCCACTCACGATTTCAGCAGCTATCGTTCTAGCCGGCGAAGTTCGATGGCGATCAGCGACGACGACGCTCTCCTCTTCGTACACACGTACGACGGAACTACGCATGCCCTTTCCCTTGACGACTCGGCGGTGGAACACGTCGCCGAGTTGGCGAAGTTCTGGGATTGGCCTTGGGAAGCCGACTATTGCCGGTTTGGCGATGTCCGCGGCGACGGCGTCACCGTGGACTTCTTGTGCCCGGGTCTCGCGATCACCGTTCGGCTGGATCCACAGACAGGTGAGCTTGTCGAGACGGACTCGGTCACGGCGCGCGGTGACAGATTCAATGGCCCCACGATGCCTAACTACGGCATTCCGACAGGCATGGTCCCGACGTTGGACGACACGCAAGTTCACGTCGGAACCCCAGCCCACGGCATCCTGACGATTTCGAGGGTCGGTGGTGTGGACTAGGTGAAACGGCCTCGGCGTTCGGCTTGGTGGAGCAGGGCGCCCTTGCGGGCGCGTAGTTCGCGCGAACTGCTGGCCTCCGGGTTCGCTTGCGCTCACCCCTGCGGCTAGGAGCCAGCGCCGTTTCTGCGGCGCAGCCTCTTAGCCCGCATTTCTCACCAGACCTCGTTTGCGGACGACGATGCACTCGCTGTGGCTGCGCAAGGTGCTCGTGCGTCCTGCAGACGCATTCGCCTGTCCTTCGGACAGGTTCGCTCCAGCCGGCTCGACATAGTGCCCAGCTATGCCTGCGTGTCCTGCGGACACGTTCGCGCGCCCTATGGGCGCGTTGGAAGTTTCGCTTGCGCGAAACTTCAAGGCGGAGCCTTCGCCGTCTTCCGCCGTGCCTCTTGGCACGCGGATGTGCCTCCTGGTACGCGTACGCTCCGCAGCCACAGCGGCGCCTCGTCGCCCTCGCTACGAGCGCTGGTGAGAAATGCGGGCTAGCGGCTAGGTTAGTTCTTGGTCCGCCAGAAAGGCGTTGATTTCGCGCGCGAGATCGTCGGGTGTGTCAAGTTCCGGCAAGTGTCCAGCACCCTCCAGTTCGCCGGCGCGAACGGGACCTGCGAGTGCCGCGCGGAAGCGTTCGTTGGACGACGGCGGCAGCACGCGGTCCTCGCTGCCGCGCAGCAGCAGTGCAGGATGATGGACGCGGTGCAGGCGGGAGACCACGCCGGTGTCGCCGAACGGAAACAGGTAGCGGGCGGCGGCTTCCATGGCGCGGGTGTGCATCACCTGGTATTCGATGGCTTCGGCACCCTCGGGCACCTGCCATGCGTGCTTCCACGCTTCGGGGCGCTCGCACACTAGGTTGGGGATGGAGTCCGGGCCCGGCACCTGCGCCCAGATGTCCGCGCCCGGGTCTTCGGTGTCATGCGAGCCGAAGGGGGCGATCAGCACCAGGCGGTTCACCAAGCTGCCGGCAATGGCCGCAACTTCCGCCGCCAAGGCACCCCCGGCGGAGCTGCCGATGAGGTCCACCGGGGCCTCGTCCAACGCCTCCACCGTTTCCACGCAATGCACCACCCAGTCGAAGAGGGTGTCTAGGTGGCGGAAGTCCTCCGCCCCGGGAAAGCCGGGCAAGGAGGGGACGATCACGCGCCGCGACTCGGCCAGCCGGTCTAGAAACGGCACCCATGCGGGCACCCCACCGATGCCGGCGAAGAACACCGCCGGCGGTGCGGCAGGATTGTCGCCGCCCGTGAGCACCCGAACCGGATGCCCACCAACCGAAATCGTCGTCTCCTGCATCAGGCCAGTGCCCTCGCCGTGGCCGGTTGCTCAAGCGGCTGCGGCCACCACGAGTCTTCCCAGCGATCGTCGAACAGGTCCTGGATTTGCGGCAGCACGCGCTCGGCGTAGAGCCGGGTGTTGTATTTCGCAAGCTCCGTGGACATGTTGCCGAACTGGCACAGCAGCATCAGGTGGCCGACGTTGAGGTCGATGCACACCTGACGGATGCGTTCCGCCACTTGGTCGGGGTCGCCGGCGATGACGTAGCCGAGATCGAGAATCTGCTCCCAGTCGCGGGCGGCGCCCATCGGGCCGGCGCGACCGCCGCCGTTCTGGCCGTTGCCGGCGCGGCTCTGCGCGGCTGCGAGTGCAACTTGCGACTGCACCTTGGCGCGAATCGTTGCTTCGGACTGATACCCGGCGGGCGATGCCCACTTCGGATTCACGTGCAGGCAGCGACCGTAGAAATACTCGGCCGGCTCGCGATAGAGCTCCAGCGCTTCCTTCTCCGTCTCGCCCACCGCCACGAACTGCAGGAACCCGGCGCGATACGGGTTGCGATCCTTGCCGAGGCGATCCATCTCGTCCCAGAAGCCCTGCATGGTGGCGGCGCCAGCCTTGTAGCCGAAGTACGACAGGTAGCTGTACACGTAGTCCATCTCCGCGCACCAGCGCCACGTCTCCACCGAGCCACCTCCGGGAATCCACACCGGCGGGTGCGGCTTCTGCACCGGACGAGGCCAGACATTGACGTAGCGAAGCTGGTTGTAGCGGCCGTTGAAGGCGAACGTCTCCGGCTCCTGCCATGCCTTCATGACGATGTCGTGCGCCTCGTAGTAGCGGTCGCGCAGCTTCGACGGGTTCTGGCCGTAGGCGAAGATGGTGTCCATCGGCGTGCCCACCGGGAACCCGGCGATGAGGCGCCCGCCGGACATGCAGTCGAGCATCGCGAACTCTTCCGCCACCCGCGTCGGCGGGTTGTAGAGCGCGAGCGAGTTGCCCATCACGCAGATGGCCGGCGCGGAGGTGCGGCGGGTGAGGGTGGCGGCGATGAGGTTGGGGGACGGCATCAGGCCATAGCCGTTCTGGTGGTGCTCGTTGCAGCAAACGCCGTCGAAACCCACCTCGCCGGCGAACTCGAGCTCGTCGAGATAGTCGTGGTAATGCTGGTGCACCCGTTCGGCATCGAGCAACCCCGAGTCGATGTCGACCCAAACCGACGGGTGTTCCTCCCGGAAATCGTCCGGCAAGTCCTTGTAGGGCATCAAGTGAAACCAAAGATTCTTCACGCGGCCATCCTCCCCAAGACCAACGGCATTGCCAACGCATGGTACGCGACAGCGCATGGCCTCTGCACAGGCGCTCTTGCGCAACCGTCCCACACGCACGCACCGCTCGCGGCTGGCTGCTGTAGCCAGGAGTCTTGGGGCTATCGGTTCGCCATGCGCAAGGGTATTGTGCTTGGCGCACCGCGGATGCGAGCCGCGTTGTCGGGAGCAAGCAAGATGATCAGCACGATGAAACGCTATCGGTTGCGACTGACCGGCCTTGACTCGGACCACGGGAAGATAAAAGCCCGAGAGCTCGTGCGCGCACTCCACGGACTGGTCAAGGCGGCCGAGCGGGCCACATCATTGCTGGCGACAGGCGAGGGGGTCCGAAGGGGCCCGAAGCCAGCTTGGCTGGCCGAGGCGTTGGATTTGACCGTGGTGGGACTGGGAACGGGCTCCACCGTGATCGAGGTCGAGTCGCCGGCGCTGGCAGGCACGCCGTTCCATCAGGGCGAGTTCTGGCCAGGTGCGGTCCGTCCGCAGCCAACGGACACTGCACTGGATCTCGCGTCCCTGGCGATCCGCGAAGCGAAGGACGACCACGCGCGGGGCGACCGTTTCGACGGTGCTGTTTTGGACGCAGTCATCGAGCTCGGCAAGATCGGGAGGACCAATGCAACTGCGATCGAACTGCTTGCGGGTGAAGGCGATGCGCCGGCCTTCGCGTTAGACAGGGCGGACTGTCATGCGATTGAGGCACGGCGCCGGAGCATCCCGCAGCCTCGAGCATGCATCATCAGCGGCAAGCTGGACCAGATCGCGCACGGAAGCCGGCGGTTCAGGCTGGAAGTGGGGCGCGGGCAAGCGATCTGTGGTCGCCTGATCGGCGATGCGACGGACTTGGAGCGATTGCGCCCGCTTTGGGGCCGGCCCGCAACGGTGCAGGGGAGTGTTCACTTCCGAGCTGACGGACAGCCTCGTTTGATTGAGGCAGATCGGATTGCCGGCAGCGGCAGCGGGCACGAGATTTTCAGCATTCTGCCGCAAGCCGCGGATGTCGCCGAACTTCCTTCGCCACCATCGAGAACAGCAGCGCACTCTGTGGCCAAGCCTTCCGACTTGATCGGCGCGTGGCCCGGAGAGGAATCTGTCGAACAGCTCTTGTCTGTGCTTCGGAAAGCGAGTGCGAGTCCATAGCCGGAGCCCAAGGGAATGGCAGCCTCTTTTCTGCTCGACACGAGCCTGTTGGTCGGCCTTGCCCGTTCGTCCGAATGGGCATTACGGACCGTTGATGAGTTCAAGTTGAACGACCGGCACGTATTCACGTGCACGTCGGTCATTTGCCGAGGCGAGATGCTGGCGTTGGCCGAGAAGTTTGGATGGGGAGCGGGCAAACGCGATGTACTCGAGGGCATCTTAGCAAGGCTGCCGACGGTTGAATTGAACAACCCGTCGATCCTCCAAGCATATGCCTTGATCGACGCTTGGACGCATGGCTCGACCGTGGCGGCACCCAACCAGACGCCTCCGCCGAAGCCGGCGAAGCGAATGGGCCAGAACGACCTTTGGATCGCCGCGACCGCTCACGCAAGCGAGTTCACCCTCCTGTCAGCGGACCGTGACTTCGAGCACCTCCAGGGGTCGTGGCTGGATTTCGTATGCGTTGACCAAGGCATGGGTTAGCAACTCGTTGGGGCACGTGTGTCTGGCCCAGGTCGGTAGGGTCCAGTTCCGCTAGCGCGAACTGCTGACCTTCGTGCTCGCGTTCGCTCGCAGCCACGGCTAGCAGTCTGTGGCACTTCTCCGCTGGCGCGGCAAGGTCCGACAGGCCGCTAGCGCCACAAGAGGGGTTCGAATCGTCTGATGGGCACGGCGGGGCAAGTCATAGCCTTGTGCTCGTGTCGAACCGTGGATCCCACCTAAGCCATTACAATCTCCTCGTCGCTTCAAGGGGTGCCCCGACGCGACCGCGCAGGTGTGACTGAGCTGCGCTGAAGATGGTTGGGGCGCACCACGGGTTGGTTTTGTGGGCTGCGGTGATGCAGGTTTTCGTCCTTGGGATGCATCGTTCAGGCACTTCGGCGGTTGCGCGGGTGCTCAACCTCATGGGGTGCTATTTCGGGGCGGAGCATGAGGGGACGAGGGCGAACGAGGAGAACCCCAAGGGGTTTTGGGAACGGCAGGACGTTCGGCGGCTGAACGACGTCATGCTGCGCAGCGTCGGCTGCGATTGGGACCGCGTCAGCGGATTCGATGCAGAGGCGATCGTCCATGAGCAATCGGTGTATCGCCGGGCGATGGCGGACATCGTCTTCGACATGGATGCGCACCGGCCTTGGTTCATCAAGGAACCGCGCCTTTGCCTGCTGTTTCCACTCTGGCGGCCGCTGCTTGAGACGCCGGTGTGCATTCATGTCCACCGCAGCCCGGTGGAGGTGGCGCGCTCGCTGAACGCCCGGCACGGCATCCCGCCTGAGACGGGACTGGCGCTGTGGGAGGTTTACAACGTCCGGGCGCTCGCCGCCTCGCAGGGATTGCCACGCCGTATCGTCTCCTACCGGGAGCTCATGCGGGCACCGGAAGAGGTTGTGGGTCGTCTCGGAGAGTCCCTGTCCGACTTTGGCTATCCACTCCGGATTCCAGGCAACGCGGAGTTGCGCGCGTTTCTGGACGAAAGCCTGCATCGCCAGCGTGACGATGGCGGCGCTTGGGACGCCACGGCGACGCCGTCCCAGAAGCAGTTGCTGGACATCCTGGCCCATGCGGAAGCAAGCGGGATGGATTCCCTGCCCGAGGCGCCGTCCATCTCCGACGAGGCATTGGCGCTGCTGCGCGAGTACGAGGCCAAGGCCGAGACCGTCGAATCGCGGCGCAGACGCGCCAATGCGGTGGAGCAGCGTCAGCGCGAGAGCGCCACGGACATGCAGCTCGCACTCAAGCAGGCTGAGCTCGAAGCCACGCTCAAGGACCTAAGCCGCGTTTCGCAGGAACGCAACCGCCACCAGTCGGAAGTGCGGCGGCTGCACGACGACTTGGCCCGCGTGCAGCGGGAGCGTGGCGTTGCAACCGGCGAGGTGCGCCGCCTGGAGGAGTTCAATCGCCACCTGTCGCGCGACGTATCGGCGATGCGCGAACAAATGCGCCAGACGGAACGCGACTCGCAGGCACTACGAGATCGGCTTGAGGCGAGGGAGCGCACGAGCCAGCGAGAGATACGCAGGCTCACGGACTCTCAAGCCCAACTCCGCGTGGAGCGCCGGCAATTGCTTGGCCGGGTCGATGCACAGGACCGGTTGCTCGACGGCTTCGCGGCCGGCACCACCCTTCTGCTTTCGTCATGGCGCTGGAGGCTCGGCCACGCGCTGCTGTCACTACGGCACCGCTTGCTGCTGCGCAAGGTGCCGAAGACGGCGGCGGACCATATGCGAGGGCAGGCGGACGAGTACCGGGAACTCCGGAATGCGCCGCTGCCGAAGGCTGTGTCTGCTCCAGCAAAGCCGCCGGCACCCGACAGGGCCACATCACAGCCCAAGGCGGTGCCCACACCTCGGCTGCGCCGGGACGTGACCGTCGCCGTCATCGCCTGGGACGTGGGCCACAATCCACTCGGCAGGGCCTATCTGGTTGCCGAAGCGCTGGCGCGAAGCTACACCGTCGTTCTGCTCGGCTTCCAGTTCCCGCGCTATGGCGATGCGGTGTGGAAGCCTCTGCGCCACGCGCCGTTTCGCACGGTGGCGATCTCCGGCGCGTCTTTTCCAGAATTCCAGCAGACCCTTGAACGACTCGCGCCGCGCATCGATGCGGATGTGGTGGTGGCGTGCAAGGCACGGCTTCCGAGCGTGCAGCTCGGGTTGATGCTGAAGGCATTTCGCAATCGACCCCTGCTGGTGGATGTGGACGATTACGAACTGTCGTTCTTTCGCAATCGCGACCCGCTTGCGGACGTTGAGGGACTGGATTCGGAGGCGCTGACGCACCCGTTCGAAGGGGCATGGACGCGCTACGCCGAGGGGCTTCTGCCCCATGCAGACCGGTTGCTCGTCTCCAACCCGGCGCTCGATGCCAAGTTTGGTGGAGCAACGGTGCCCCATGCGCGCGACGAGAGGAAGTTTGACCCAGACCGGCATGACACCGCGGAAGCGCGCCGCATCCTCGGCCTCCAGGAAACGGACAGAGTGGTGATGTTTGTGGGCACTCCACGCCCGCACAAGGGAGTGGTGGAAGTCCTCGATGCCGTGCGCTCCCTGGGCCGCGCCGACTACCGCTTCGTGGTCGTCGGCACACCGCCGGAGGAGTCGTTCGCCGGGGAACTGGCTGCGCAGGGCGGCGATACGCTGCGCCTCGTCCCCGACCAGCCGTTCGAGAAACTGCCGACATTGATGGCGGCGGCGGATCTCGTGTGCCTGCTGCAGGATCCGAGCAACGAGATTTCGCGCTTTCAGCTTCCTGCCAAGGTGGTCGATGCTATGGCGATGGGCGTCCCGGTGCTCGCGACCGCGGTGCCGCCCTTGGCGCCGCTGATTGAGGACGAGCTGATTGAGCCTATCACTGCGGAAAACCTAGCCGAACGAATCGGCCACTGGCTGGAGGTGCCGGCGGAGGAACGCACGCGCAGGACGCGTCGAGCCCGCGACCGGTTTCTTGCGGAGTTCAGCTACGACGCCATTCACCGAACGCTGTTTGCCGAGGTGGAGGCTTGCCTCGACAAGCCGCGGGCGTTGCCAGCCGAAGCGCGCACCTTTCTCGGCGATCAGCAGCGGCGCTACTCCTTGCCGGCGCCCGTCCCCGGCGACGGCCTCGACATCGTGATGTTCTGGAAGCAGGGCGACATCGGCCTCTATGGCCGTCGGGTCGACATGGTCATCGAACACCTAGCGCGCCGGCCGGAAGTTCGCCGCATCGCCGTGTTTGATGCGCCGTTCTCGGTACGGCAGATGTGGCGGAGCGTGGACGCTGAGGACTTCGACCACCACGAAGAGGTGACGCGGAGCAAGCTGGTGCGGCGCTGGGGCCTTGCCGACAGCGCCAAGGTCTCGCACCACGTCTTTCTGTTCGACTCCGGCTCGACGGCGGGAACGATCGGCGGGGCGTCCGGAAGAACCTCGGACGGCGGCTATCCGGGGGAGGCCGCGTTCGCGGACTTCGTGGCGGCCGAACTCGACCTTGCCGGGATCGACCCCCGTGCGGCGATCTTCTGGCATTTCCCGGTGCTCGCGCCCATCTCGGAGTTGAACGAGCGGTTCCAGCCTCGCCTATCGGTGGTGGACGTGGTGGATGACTTGCGCACGTGGCCAGACCGCACGGAGGCAGACCGAGAGGAGTACACGGAGCATTACCGCACCGTGCTTGGCGAGGCCGATGTCGCGTTCGCCAACTGCGAGGCCGTGCGCGACTCGATGGCGGCATTCTTCCCGGACATCGCCTTAATCCCCAACGGTTGCGACCTCGACCCGGTGCCGCAGCCGCCAGAGGACGAGCGTTTCCAGCAGTTATGCGCCCTCAAGGGCCCCATTTTGGGGCTGGTGGGCAACCTCGAGGCAAAGACGGACGTAGCCCTGCTCGACCGCCTGGCGCAGGAACGGCCCGCCTGCAACCTCGTGCTGATCGGCTCGACCCACGCAAACGCGGCGGTGATGCAGCTTGACCGCCGCCCCAATGTGCATTTCTTCGGCGTCGTCACCTACCCGGAAGTGAAGGCATGGATCGCCCGCTTCGACGTGGCCTTGGTGCCCCACCTCGACACAGACCAAACTCGGTCCATGCACCCGCTCAAGATGCTGGTCTATGCCGCCGTGGGAGTCCCCATCGTCTCGACCAAGGTGCAAAACCTTGGCGACTTCACCCCATTCATCGAAGTCGCGGATACGGGCGAAGCGTTCATTGAAGCGGTGGATGGGGTACTGACCGGCGACCGGTGCCCCGATAAGCCCGCACTCGCGGCCTTGGTGCAAGAACATTCCTGGGATCAGCGCGTCGCCTCGATGCTGGCGCAGGTGCAGGCCAGACTGCCCACTTCGGCGTAGGTCTCATCGCGCACGTTGTGCGTCAGTTCGGAGCGCCTTTGGAGGTCAGACCGGAAAGACGAAGTGCCTTGCGCACCACCCTTGGCCGCTGCAAAGCTCCTCCACCGGAGTCACGCCGCCGCGTATTCCAGTATGGCCGAGATTCGCGCATGGCGAAGGGGCGCAGGCGCGCTATGAAACGAGGCGATCCAGTGCGAGTTCAAGTAGTCGGTCGTTGAATATCCGCAGCTTACGATTGCTTCCCTCTCCCCATTGCCGCAGTCCCTGTCGTATGGCCGGGACATCGGGCGCAATGCGGTTCTGCTGAAGCAGCCAGTCAACCGTCGCCAGCAACTCCATCCCAAGTGGCGACTCGAACCCCCGAATCGTAGCCGAGGCCCAGTCGAGCGCCGGCAGGTAGCGCTTGCCCTCGGATCGCAAATACGCGTTGACTAGGGCCTTTTTCTCTTTCTTGAACCAGATTTCGTTCATAGGACGTGCGTCGGCAAGCCGTACTTCGCAGCCGAGGTAGCTGCCGTCCATTTGATCGAGAAGGTGGCGTAGCTGGTCCGAGTAAGGTCCGTAGATATGCTGAGCGAACGAAAGCTCCAGCGGGTCCTCCACCCCGGTGGCAACGGCACCGCGTGCGATGAACCACGCCACCTTCTGCACCTCCAGAACTGTGCATCCGAGCCCGAGCGCGGAGTAGCGCCTTGTCATTTCGCCCACCAGCGCTCTCGCGGGGGTCAAACGCTCCACGCCTGCTTTTTTCGCCACGTTCTGGTAGCGTGGCGTTGGCTCGTAGATCGTTGCGTCAAGTCCTTCAATGTCCGTCAGTGCGGCTTCGAGCAACGGCTTCACGTTTTGCCAGTCCAAGCCTCCATTGCCGCACCCCAATGGCGGCACGGCGATGGATCGAATGCCGTGGTCCGCGATGAAGTGCACCAGATCCTCTATCCCCGACTCGATCCACTCCAGTCGCGTGCGCGAACGCCAATGGTCCTTTGTGGGGAAGTTGACGATCCATCGAGGGCCGTCTAGCTGCTTGTTTTCCGTGACGAACATGCGGCCTAGCTGCACTTCGCCGGACTTGCACGCAGCAGCATATGCGCGGAAGTTCTCGGGGAATCGCTCCTTGAACATGAGAGCGATGCCCTTGCCCATCACGCCGACGGTGTTGACCGTGTTGACCAGCGCCTCCGCATCGGCCTCCAGCAAGTTGCCCTGTTCGAATCTAACCATCAGAAGTACAGTCTCGGTATGGCCTTAACTTGCACGTCGGCATCCACTTCGTTGGCCCACGCCTGCACGCGCTGGACCTCTTCGTCTCGCCAGCACGCGATCCTTTCGAGCCGGTCTGTCGGCAGATGGCGATGGATTAGCGCCTCCGCCTGATACCTGTCCACCTTTTCTGGATTAGCGTCGTCGTACCTAAAGTCCCGATTCTGCAAGCTCTGCCAGTCGATTCGGTCCAGCCGCGCCAGTTCCGAAGGATCGAAGAATTCCGCGTACTGTAGCGCGGCATGCCGATCGCTGAAAATGAACGGAACCTTAGCATCGGCCAGGTTCCGCAGCGATGCCACTAGCACCACGATTTGCTGCCGGTTTACTTGGCTGACCTCATGGCCCGTATGGATCTTGTACGCCATTGGCGAGAAGGGCGTGAAGTAAAACGGGATGTAGTCCGATAGGGTACCCCCGGGGGCAACGGGCACGGCATGGTGTTGGCGCAGATCGATCACGTCCTGCAAGCCGATGGTCACGTAGTCCGGGTCCTGCTTGCCGTTTCGGCAGTGCAGCCCGTGCTGGAGGATCCACCGCACATTGTCGATGTGCGTGATTCGAAAAATGAGCGCGTTCCGCTCCGAGAGCCATGTGTACGGCATCGGTTCCCATCGTTTTCGGCTCCACGTCGGGCGCCGCGGGCGAGCAACTCGCCCTGACATCCCAGCGAACTCCTGCTAGGGCAACTCGCGAACCCGTCCCTTACGCTCAGTGGCTCCATCGAACGACCACATGCCAACGGTGCGCCCATGGAGCCTACGTTACGACAGCGCCGTCGCGGCTTCAACCACAGAGCAGGCGGTTCGACTGAAGGATTAACTGACTCGATTGACGCGCGCTCGTTCGAGAGCCTTGCGCAGGGTGCGAATTGGCCGTCGTGCCCACCGGCGGGCGCGGGACTCTCTCCGTGGGGATTGGAGTGGCCAAAGTGCGTCGGTTTCGGTGTGGTGTTCGAGGAGGAGGCGGTAATCGGCGGCGATTTCGTCCGCCGGGAGGACGAGCCTTAGGGATTCGTGCTTTTTCCTTGCCTTCTCGTAGTAGTCGAGCATGGTTTGTTCGCGGGCTGCTCGGGTACTGTCAGCAAGCGGCACTCGGTACAGGGAAGTGGTCTTCCGTAGTCGGGCGAAGCGGCCGGCGTGGGCGGCGAAGCGGAGCCAGAGGTTCCAGTCTTCTTGGCGGTCAAGCTCCAGGTCAAAGCCGCCGCATTCCCTGTAGAGGTTCCGCTCAAAGAGTACGCAGCATGTCGGCATGAAGTTGCGCACGGAGAGTTCGATGTAGGTGAAGGGGCGATCGAACACGACCTCAGAGCGCCCCTCCCGGACGATCTCGTGCCGTTCGTTCCACTCCGTCGCCACCTCGAACGCGGTGGAGTAGGCGGCCCGGGCGCCGGTGCTTGCAAGGGAGGCGACGAGCTGCTCGACGTGATCGGAGAATAGCTCGTCGTCTTCGTCCAGAAAGCCAAGATACGTACCGGATGCGCTTTCCATGGCGACGTTTCCGGCGTGGCACCGCCCACGCCTCTCGCCAAGGGGCACATAGTTGATCGCAAGGTCCGTGAAGGAAGCGACGAACCCCGCGAGCGTGGCCGGGCCATCCTCCACGAGCACCACTTCGAGGTTGTCGTAGGTTTGGTTCGCGATGGTCGTGAGCGCCCGTCGCAGTTGCGCTTGCCGGCCGATGGATCGCACAAGGATCGACACTAGTGGACGTTCGCCCAAGTCCTCCGAGGGCGTCACCTCGTGGAAGGCGCCGAGTCGCATGGGTGCGAAGTCGAGGCCGTCGAAAAAGGCCACGCGTGGCGCTCTGGGACGTTCCCAGAAATGTGCGAAGTTGCGCAGGTATCGGCCGCCAGCGAGCAGAACAGCCTTGCGGTGGCCCTGGAACAGGGGAGGCGAGACGAGCGAGCGCAGGTAGATCTCGTAGCCATGCAACACATCCGCAAATGTGCCGTATCGGCAGCGTAGGTACAGGCCGCCGACCAGCGTCTGAACGGCCTGCAGAGGCTTGGTCTGATCGGGGAACTCGTACGTGTCGTGGCGCACGCAGGCGGCTGGAACGTAGCGTAAGCGCCAACCATTGCGACGAAGCCGCCATGAGAGATCGACGTCCTCGCAGTAGAGGAAGAAGCGCGCATCGAATCCGCCCGCCTCTTCGAATGCCGAACGCCGCACCAGCAAGGCTGCAGCGGAACACCAAGGCGTGGTCATCGTCACGGGATCGTATTTCTTGGGATGCTCATAGGGCACTTGCCGAGGCTCCCAAGCGGCGGTCCGGGAGTCATCCGCTACGGCTACCTGCAACAGCCGCTCAAGGCAGTCGGTGCGAAGCGCGGTGTCCGGATTTAGGACCAGCACGAAGGGCGCATCGCCCTGCCCGATCGCCCGGTTTTGTGCTGCCCCAAAACCGACGTTGCGTGAGTTGGTGAGGACATCAAAGGCAGTGAAGGCGCCGCCATGGCGCAATTGCGACTCGAGCAGCGTCGCAACCGTGTCGTCCGTGCTCGCGTTGTCCACGAACGTGACGCGAAGGAGCTCGGCGTTCACAGCCTGCTCCACAAGGCTCGCGAGAAGCCTCGTCAGATGCGGTGCTGAGTTGTGGGTGACGACGGAGACATCGACTCGTGGCCACCTCGGTGCCGTGCGTTCTTTCTTTGCTGGTTCGCGTTCCGACACGGCGTCAGGGCGTCCCGTTAGGCCCGCGTCTTCGTGCTCACAAACGTGATGTTCTTGGCACAGAGGGGGCGATCGCGGTCGATGAAGGAGATGGCGGTGGAAAAGCCAATCTCGTCGAGTCGGGCGATCATGTCCTCGCCAAAGTCGGTATAGACGAGCGACTTCCCGCCCTCGCCAGCGCTGTGATACACCTCTGGCAACAGGTGTACATCCTCGTCGGTGGTGGTGTCCACGCGCGCTACAGTCTTTTTGGGCATCGGGAACTGCAACGGCACCGTGAACACGTGGCTCCCGCCCACTCGCAGCACTCGGTGCATTTCGGCGAATGCCTTGTAGGGGTGGCGGATGTGCTCGAAGATGTCGGACGTGATGGCGAGATCTACCGAGTCCGAAGGCAAGTCAAGGGCCTGCAGGTCATGGTTCGGCACGCCATCCTTGGTATCGCCGACGGGGACATCTTCCCAGTAATAGCTTTGGCTGTAGTTCGGTAACTCCTTGAAGTAGCGACGGAACGGCCCCACGAGCCCCGGCTCGTAAATGGAAAGGGCCGAGAACTCGCTGGACTGCGCTAGGTCGCGGATGGACTGTTCGCCACCGCCAAACGTCTCCAGGATTGCCTTCGCCTGTCCTCGATAGCGCAGTGACGAACGGCAATGTATGCAGCGATAGGACTCTCGCACAGAGCCCCCGTTGTGCT
This sequence comes from Pseudomonadales bacterium, assembly GCA_965116935.1. Lineage (GTDB taxonomy): Bacteria > Pseudomonadota > Gammaproteobacteria > Pseudomonadales > Azotimanducaceae > VXYL01. The sequence continues at coordinate 1,461,433 of OZ220737.1, forward strand.
CGAACAGCGATGTGCTCCCGCAAACGGTGCAAACGCCGGAATGACTGTCGAGCGCCCTCGGCTTGACGGTGCTATCGGGCGGTTTCGGAACGAAGGGGACGTTGCTTTCGTAGGAGTTGCTGTGAAAGTGGTTGTTGGCAGATGCGTGGATTTCCTGAACGTCCTCGGCGTTGCGTTCAAAGCGCGTGTCGGTCACCACCACAAACTTGCCGCCGTGGCGCCCGTCTAGCAGCAGGCCCGTGTCCCAGTTGTTCGCCACGCGGCAGCCGTCGATGAACACGTTGGCGGAATTCGACACTTGGATGCCTACGTCGTTGCCGACCACATCGCAATCCTTGAGCAGCACGTTGTGCAGCCGATTTTGCAGATCGCCCAGCAGTACGATTCCGTTGCGGCAGTCCTTGCACGACGCGCTGACGACCACGTTCTCGAGCGGCGAGAATCGCGAGGCGAGCATTACGCCGTTGCCGGTGCTCAGCTCCACTGTGCAAGCGACGCTGGCACCGGAGCCGCCGCTCAGGTGGATGGCGGGGTGAATGCCGGCCGTGCCCGTCAAGCGGAAGCGGGAGTTCGAGACAGATACACCATTGCTGCCGGTGGAGCCGATTCCGCTCCAAGCCATGTCCTCGACGTCGAGCCCATCGACATTGACGTTCTTGCAAGTGGTGAGGTGAAGTGCGCTTTGGGCGCCGTTGCGGGCGGCGATGTCGACAAGGTTCGCCCCTCGCACGCGGCGCAGCAGGATGATGCAGCGCGCTAGGTCCTGGTCCCGGTGGCGGCCCTGTCGGCGTCCGTTGCCGTCGAGCAGGAGCCCTTCGATGGCGATGTTGTCGTTGCCTTTGCGCTGGTTGGCGTTGACGAGCATATGGGCGTCCGTGTTCGGCGCGAGAACCAGCCGCGTCTCGGAGGAGCCTGCGCCCTTTAGGGCGACGTTAGATGGCAGCCTGATGGTGCGACTGATCGAGAAGTCGCCGGGCGGCAGTTCCACCACGTCGCCCGGTGCCGCATCGGCGAGCCGGGCTTCTAGCTCATCGGTGATGTCCCTTTCTGGAACCGGTGCTGGTTGTTCGTGGGTCGCGGGGTGGATGGCCAAGGAGGGACTCTTCAGAACCTGCCGCCAACTCCGACGTACGCGCTCCCGTGCGTAGAGACCGGAGTCGAAGAAGAAGCGAAAGCGCGTAAAGAGCGCCTCTTCCACCTCGGGGGTCATGTAGGCGGAGTAGTGTTCGTGCGCAGTCGGATTCAGATGCGGCAAGTCCGCGTCGTTGAACCCGAACTCCTCGGCGAATCGGGTGATGTCGCTGGCGATGGACTCGAATCGGATGAAGCGCTGGTTGGGCAACGTCTTTCCGCCGAGCGTGAGCCAGCGTTCCGGTGGCGACGTGAAAACGCCAATGTCGGTGCGCCAGAATGTCTCGAAATCCAGAGCCACTGCACGGCGATAGCGCGGTCGTTCTGGATGGTACTTGGCGCGGTCGCGCAGGTAGAAATAGGTTGACACCGCGAGGTCATAGGGATTTCTGATGCCGACGAAAACCGCGTCCAAGTCGTGAATCGACTGCCCCCGCGAAGCGAGGATTTCGCTCGCGGTGACGAGATTCTCGTGGCCGATGCCTTCCTCAACATGCACGCCTTCTGTAATGGCAGGCTCGAGTTCCTTGACCTGCCCTGGGCTCACGAGGCCGTGTATGGGGCGATCCCATGCTTCGATGAAGTAGCGCGTCAGGGATTTGCCCGCAGTTTTCGGGTAGTGGACGAAGAGATAGCGGTCATTTGCCAGCATGGCATCTCCCGGCAGGCGCGGGCAGCGAAGGAGATGTAGGGGGAACACCGATCATGGGGACATGCTACAGGCTGGCTGCCAACAGGTCGTGGAACAGCTCGACGTTGGCCTGCCGATGCACCTGACGCTCCACCTCCTCGCCGATCGGGTATTGCGCTTGGTGGGATTTCCAACGCTCACGGGTCGCACGCAGATACCTCCGCGACTTCGTGGCGAGACGCGCCGATCCGCCGAGCTCGCCGAGTAGGTGTCCGAGCGCCTGCTCGCCTTGGGTCCCGAACAGTCGCTCCCGGGAGACGAACAGGATCTGAGCACCATTTTGCTTGGCGCGGTCTACCGTGGCGAGAGCCGTGTTCCAGTCGTGCAGCATTCGCTCAGAGGAATCATCGAACTCGATTTGGCGTGGTTGGCCTTGGCGCAGGATGTCCATGGGACCGGAGAAAAGGAAGACCATGGGAATGTCGGGCCATCGGCGTGCGAGAGCTGACACGCACCGATGCAGTCTCGGCACCACCTCGCCGACGACGCGAGCTTGACGGAGCCGGGCGCTTGTGAGCGGCGCTGCGCCCGGGCCGCTGGTCTTGGTTTGCGCCGGACCGGCCAAGAACCGACACGGCGAGAAGAAGTCGCTGCCGGAGTCGAGGTCGCTTCGAAACTGCGCCAGCTCGTACCTTCCCACTCCCACCATCACGTCGGGCTGGCAGTTCAGGAGATGCCCTAGGGAGTGGGCGCGGGCGCCCGGGGCGCCGGAGAGGAACATCGTCCTGCGACCCGCCTCGGCTTGCTTTTTCGACACAGGCGGCGCAGCGCCAGTGGCTTCTCGGTATGCCCTGATCACGTCTTGACTCGCACCATCGCCGACGATTCGGCCTTGCTCCAGCCAGATCACCCGGTCACAGAATCGGCGCATCACACCGACGTTGTGCGACACCAGCACAACTCCCGTGTTGCTCGTGAGCAGTCCCTCCATCGCCTGCTGTGACTTGCGGCGGAACTCGGCGTCGCCCACCGCCAGCACCTCGTCGATCAGCATCAGGTCGGCACCGAGGTTCATGGCCGTCCAGAAGCAGAGCCTCGCCCGCATTCCGTTCGAATAGGTCGAGGTGCGACGATGGATGGCTTCGCCAAGGCCCGATGCCTCGACGATGGCTGGGATGCGCGCCGCCGCTTCCCGCTTGCCGAGCCCCATCAACATGCCGTGCATGACGATGTTTCGGGTGCCGGAGAGTTCGGGATCGAATCCCGCCGTGAGCGAGAGCAGCGAGGTAAACATTCCCTCCGCGTCATAGTCGCCGGCGTTGGGACGGAGCACGCCCGCCATCACCCGCAGCAAGGTGGACTTGCCGGCGCCGTTAGCGCCGACGACCCCCAGCTTTTCGCCACGGTCCAGGCGGAACGAGATGTCCGTGAGCGCCGAAACACCAGCACTGCCGACGCGGGCGCGCTCGCGGTAGTTCACCGACACGTTCGTTAGCTGCATCAGGCGATTATCCGCCGAGTGAGTTCCTGGTCCCACCGCTTGTAGGCCATGTCCAGCAGCAGTATCCACACCGCGCACGCCGCCGCCACCCACGCGCACCAGACGAGATCGGGCAGGGCGTGGTCAAGCAGCACGGTGCGGTATTGCTCCAGCATCACCGCCATCGGGTTGAGTCGGAACCAGCCCTGCACGGCCTCGGGGAAGGACTCGATCTCGAAGAAGACCCCGGAGCAGAACATCATCAGTTGCAGTAGGGAGGCCACCACGAAGCGAAGGTCTGGCAGCCACACGCAGAGGAAGGCGACGGTGATGGCGCCGGCGACGATCAGCACGAGTTGCGTGGCGATCACGGCGGGGAGCGCCAGCCAAACCGGCGAGACACCGACGATGGCGCCGACGACGAGCAACAGGATCAGGAACACGAACACCTGCTTGTAGGTGACGGCAATGACGCTGATGAGCGGGAACATCAGCTTCGGCACCTTGAGTTGCAGGATCAGGTTGCGGGCACCGGTGAGCGTCTGCGTGGCGTTGCCGACGCCGCCCGAGAACCAGAGCCAAGTGGTGACGCCAACGATCAGGAAGTAGATGAACCCCTCGTCGCGAGGCCGCAGGAACTTAAACACGAAATAGAACACCGCCGTCATGGCCAGCGGCTCCAGCACCCACCAGAGCCAGCCCAGGTAATAGCGCGAGGCATCTGCCACCAGATTCAGATAGCCACGATAGATCGCGTAGCGCCAGTAGCGGGTTTCGATCAGCAGCACGGCATCGTCAATCGGTGGCGTTTGCGTGGCCGAGCGGCTACAGGTCGCTCTCGAGCTCCTCGCGGATTGCCGGCAACTGCGTTCCGAGACCCACCACATCTTCGATGTCGAGTTGCAAAGCGATGCCGCTGCCGGGCTCTTCGTCGAAGCGGCCGGCGTCGCGGATGCACTCCAGGATGTGGTGGGCGAGTCCCTCGGCGACGACGAACAGGGCCACGTCGCGCGTTGCCGCGATTTCGAGGCCAAGGAACGTCTTTTGCGGCGTGCGTCCTTCGCCGCGGGCACCGGGGATGGTGGTGGCGCCGGTCGCGCCGGCGTCGCGGGCCGCCTGGACAACTGCGCTGGCCTTGCCGTCCGCCAAAAAGGCAACGATGAGCTTGAGCTTCGTGTTGCCGGTGGATTCATCCATGTGTCTTGGCCTCATTCCCGTCCTTAGCCTTCGTCAAGCGCGTCAGCAACGTGACGAGGGCCGCGTAGCCGAGCACGGACATGATGGGGAAAACGCTGGCGAACGCAATCAGGCCGAAGCCGTCGATCAGGGGGCTGCGGCCGGGGACGTTGGCGGCAAGGCCGAGGCCCAATGCCGCCACCACGGGAACCGTGACGGTGGAGGTCGTGACGCCGCCGCTGTCGTAGGCGAGCGGGATGATGGTGCGGCTGGCGCGGAACGTCTGCGCGATCACTATCACGTAGGCGGCGACAATGTACCAGGGCAGGGGGGTGCCGGTGACGATGCGGAAGCAGCCGAGGGAAACCCCGATGGCGACTCCGACCGCCACCGCGATCCGCAGCCCCCAGGCGCTGATGGCGCCACCCGACACCTTCTCCGCCTTCAGCGCCACTGCGATGAGTGGAGGTTCGGCGATGGTGGCGGCGAAGCCGATGGCGGCGGCGAAGGCATAAACCAAGGTGTAGTCGCGCCAGTCCACCGCTGCGCCGGTTGTGGCGGCTGCCTCGGTGAGTTGCCGGGCCATGGTTTCGCCGATGGGGAACAGTGCCCGCTCGAGGCCGATCAGGAACAGGGCGAGGCCGAGGAGCACGCATAGGAAACCGACGATGATGCCGCGCAGGTTCTGCACCGGGCGGCGCAGCACGACCACTTGGAACACCACGAGAATGGCGAGAATCGGCAGCACGTCGAACACGGTGGTCGCCACCGTGCCGAGAAAGTCGGTGGCGAAGTCGAGCACGGTGTTCACATCACCATCCCGTAGGCGAGGACGAAGATCACGGGCATGCCGCAGGCGAAGGCGATGAGGCCGAAGCCGTCGAGCATGGGGTCGCGCCCCTTGATGGAGGTGGCGAGGCCGACGCCCAGGGCGGTCACCAAGGGCACGGTGATGGTGCTGGTGGTGACGCCGCCGGCGTCATAGGCGACGCCGACGATTTCGTCCGGGGCGAAGACGGTGAGGATGGTGACCAGCACGTAGCCGGTGATGATGAGGCGGTGGATGGGCCAGCCCTTGAGGATGCGCAGCACGCCGAGGACGATGGCGAAGCCGACCGAAGTCGCCACCACCATGCGCAGGTTGAAGGCATAACTCGCGCGGGCTTCGTCTTCGTCGGCGATGGCGCCGGCTTCGGCTGCCACCTCGGCAGCTTCGGCAGCGATGGCGATCAGGGCGGGTTCCGCCACCGTGGCGCCGATGCCGAGGCAGAAGGCGAAAGTCAACAGGAGCGTGGCGCTGCCTTTGTGGGCGAACGCTTCGGCGATGGACTCACCGATGGGGAAGAGGCCGCTCTCCAAGCCTTGGATGAAGAGGGCCAGTCCCACGACGACGCACACGAGCCCGACCAGCACGTTGGCGAGATTCGGGAAGGGTTGCTGGAGAACCACGGCCTGGAAGAAGGCGATCACAAGGACGATGGGGGCGAGGTCGCGCAATGCGTCCCGGAGCCGCTTGCCGATGGCGAGGGCGATGGCCATTTGCGGGATTCAGATGCGAGAGCTGCGTCAGGCGCGGATGCGGAAGTCGTTCTGGCCGGAGAGGTCCTGGCCTCGCATGAGGTAGAGCGTTCGTTCGGACATGGCGAGCGGGCTGCTCGTACGAGGGGAGGCCCCTCGCGCTCCCCCCAGCTGAGGGCTGCTCTTGCGAGGGGAGGCCCCTCGCGCTCCCCCCAGCTGAGGGCTCCGCCGGTGGCTGCCGGCAAGGTCGCGGCGATACACGGACGTTGTCGGCATGTAGCGCAAGGTCATGCCGCGGCGAGAGTGCTTCGAGTGATTGGGTTCCGAGCCGTGTATGAGGAAGATGTCGTGCAGGGAGACTTGGCCGCGTTCGAGCACGATGTCGCGCGCCTGGGACTCGTCGAATTCGTCCCGGCGCAGCTCGAGCGGGAGGCTCAGGCCCTTGGCGCCGTTGAAGTCGTGCTGGCCAAGTTCGCGGCGACGATGGGAGCCGGGGATGATGCGCAGGCAGCCGTTTTCGGTGGTGGCTGGGTCCACGGCGATCCAGACGGAACAGGTTGCGAGGGGACGGATGGGCCAGTATTCGCCGTCCTGGTGCCACGGCGTTCGTGTTCCGACGCGTGGGGGCTTGGCAAAGAAGCTCGAGTTCCAAAGGGCGAAGTGCTCGCCGATCAGTTGCTGCACCATGCCGAGGATCTCGGGGTGGCGCGCGATGCCCAGGAACCACGTGTCGAAAGCCAGCACGGCCGGACAGTAGTCCGTGAACTCGGGGTGCTTCGCGAGCAGGCGGTTGTGGGCGGAGGCGATCTCGTCGATCTCCCGGTCACTCAACCGGAAGTCCGGTATGACGTATCCGTCACGCTGATACTGCTGGATCTGTGCCTTGCTGAGCATTCCCACCGTTCCTCTGTGCGGGCCGTGAGTCTGTCAGAAAATGGCTGCTGATTGTCGTGCGGTGAAGAAGGGGCTGGCAGGTTGTGGCTTGACATCCGCCGGTTGGGTCGGGACGATTTTGGCAACGACAACGTCGCTTCGTTGTGGAGTGGGCGCCATGCACGCCGTGGAACTCTGATCAAATCCTTGCGCTCTTTGGGGTGGGGGCCGTTCTTTACCGAGCAGGTTCCTGCAGCGGGCTCGGGATCTGAAGACGATGGCGCGGACCTGGTTGCCCGGCGTGTGGTGGCCGTGCATCGGACGGGACACGCGCTCGGCGACGGCGAAAGCGAATGCGTGGTGCCGCTCGGACGCTCATGGCAGCGGTTGCCGGTGGAAGCGCGGCCCTGCGTTGGCGATTGGGTGTTGACGGATGCCTCGGGCACGCGCATCGAACGTGTGCTCGAGCGCCGCAGCGTGCTGCGGCGGGTGGCACCCGGGGGCAAGCTCGACTTTCAGCTCATCGGCGCGAACATCGATGGCGCGCTGGTGGTCACCTCCTGTACGGCGGAGTTCAATCCATCGCGCCTGCATCGCTATCTCGCCCTGGCGCAGGACTCGGGGATTGAGGCCATGCTGGTGTTGACGAAGGCGGACCTCGCCGAGGATGTTGCCGCCTATCGCGACCAAGCGTTGCGGCTCGCGCCGAACATCGTCGTAGAAACGGTCAATGCCCTCAACACAGAGTCGGCGCGTGCGGTTGGTCGGCATATGCGCGCCGGCGCCACGTTCGCGCTTTTGGGCTCGTCGGGGGTGGGTAAGTCCACGCTCCTCAACACGCTGGCCGGTCGTCGCCTGCAGGCGACGGGCGAGGTTCGAGAAGACGACGACAAGGGTCGCCACACAACCACGGGCCGCTTCCTGCATCGATTGCCGGGCGGGGCGCTGGTGCTGGACGGGCCGGGCGTGCGAGAGCTCGGCGTCGCGGATGTGGAGGAGGGCCTTGATCGGCTGTTCGAGGACATCGAAGCCCTCGCCGAACGCTGCCGTTTCCGCGATTGCGCGCACGACACGGAACCGGGCTGTGCGGTGCAGGCGGCCGTCCTGGCCGGAGATGTGGACGAATCCCGCCTCGCGAGCTACCGCAAGCTAAGCGCGGAACAGCACCGGCTGGGCACACAAATCGCCGGCCAGCGCCACCGCGACCGCAAGCTCAAGCGGCTGGGCCGGAAGTCGCGCTAGGAACGAGCGCCGTAGAGCGCAGTTCGCAGGGGACGGGCGTGTCCGGTCCCGTGCCGAAGTCCGTCGGTGCGTTCCATGCGGGCTTGTCCCGTCCCGGCGCGCCCTGGCGGGCGCGTTGGCAGTTGCTGTGCATCTCGCGCAGAACGGCCCCATCAACCGCTCAAGTAAAAGTAACTGTAAACGATTGATAATGAATATATTAATTTCAGTTGGGATGGGTCGATTCACGTCGTTCGACTAGATTCGTTGCAGTTTCCTTACAACGTTTTGGCGTTTGCGTTCCGCGCAACCCCACCTTGTCTCTGACGATGCCGCCCGTCCCTTGCCGCCTGGGTTCCCTTTGGCGACCTGGGCTGGCCGACCAAAGCCGTGACGCGAGATTGAACGACGATCCGTCGGCGTGCCCGACCCCTGCCTTCGCCAGCATCTTGGGTTGTACGTCCTGTGCCCCTCCAAACACGACGATAAACGTCGCTATCGATAAATCGCCTTGCTCGACGCCAATCTAGGCACGGTGGCCCGCGCTATCCCTCCTCGAACCCGTCCGCGATCCCCTGGCGGGCGGTGGGCTGCCTCCCATGCGCCGTAGGGGCGCTCCACCACGGCTTCTTGGGCGGCCCGCTCGTCGCGTTCGAAGCGCTCCAGCGGCGCCACGCCAGTCGTGCCGTGCCGGCGGACGTTGGCCACCTCGACGAGCCAGCGCCCGGCCTGTTCGTTCACGTCCGCGTCATTCACGAACGCCCGGCCGTAGTGGAAGCTCTCGCGGATGTACCGGATCGGGCCGCTCCACCTTGCCCTTCGTCTGCGCCCGATGCGGCCGGTACGAGCGTGGCTGGAAGCCCCAGTGCGCCGCGAAGCGCAGGAACTCGGCGTTCAGCATCAGCCCGCCACCGCCCGTGCGGTCGTCCGAGACCACCACCGCGCGCATCTGGTCGAACAGCCGCCGCGCCGACAGCGTCGACGGTTAACGGGATGTCGTTGATCCGAGGACCGCGTCGCTTCCGGCCGGCGCGCTTCGCATACACGCTTTCGACTCCGCTCCGAAGCTCCCGTCTAGTGCACCAGACACGCCGCCCCTACTGCCAGAACCCACCCGGACGCACGACGGTGCGTTTCTTACCCTGTCGAACTGGCCGCCTCCCGCATTGTCCCAAGTCGCCCGTCACCTGTTTCATCAGTCGCCCTCGACTCGAAGGACACGCCGGTGGCCCAAAAGCACGTGACAGCGCGAATCGACCTCGAGAAGCTCAAGGCTCAAGCCGGCAGCATCATCGGCCTCGCCCCTAAGGTCCGCGGCAAAGGCCACCTCCTATATCGTTGAACGCCGGGACTTCTGGTCTAGAGGTGCGAATCCTTGCCAACATCCGCCCCTCCGGGTGTCGCGCATGCGCGACACCCGGGCTGTGTTCGCCTTCGATCCCTGGCGGCCGGACGTCTGACGTTCATAGTGGCATCTTCAGGGCTCATCGTCTTGAACACTACCTTTCCTGATCGATTGGAGTCCCCATGAACCCACGCAAGAGCCTTCCTACCTTTCGTTGTGGACTCGCCGCACTCGGCATGCTGGCGCTTGTCCCCGCGCTGTTTCAGACCGACTTGCCCATCTACGTTGCCCGCTTCCTCATCGAGTTCGTGTTTTCGCCGCTGACGCGCTGACCCTTGGCAAAGGTCCATGGCTAGCCGCATCATCGGCCAGCCGGAGGCGGCCAAGGCCACATCGCGATTCTCGATGCGATTTGGGCGTACGACGAGGACCCGGAGGCATACGCGCATTGCTTGCAGACTCACAGACTGGTACGAAGGCAGGTTTCTCGAGCCGGAAAACCGGTGACCTGGATTGTTGCCAGGGCGAAACCCGCCAGAAAGAGGTTTGGACGCCGAGCGAGCGGGCCATGGAGGCGTACAGTCCCTTGGTCATTTCGATGATTACCGACTCCGCACGGGAGCGCGTCGCTTTCGTACTGCGTCTGGCGCGCTTGAGATTGAGGACTTCCTCCTGATGGAGTTTGAACAGCATGGCCAGCACGAACATTGAAGAGTCAACCCAGTCGACTTCTTCGGCGAACCCCACGACGCCATGCGCTCCAGAGTGCTTCCGGAAGCTCGACAGCGTCACGCCGAGCTCGCAGGCGTCGAGGACGATGACCGATCTGGCGAGCTTCTTCTTGAGGGGTCGGACGTCGCTGCTGACGTCGACTTCGCCATCGAAAGCCGTCAGCCGTCGTTGAATCTTGCGCTTCCGTCTCTTGCGGACGACTTTTTCGTGTGCGCTGAGCACGATCGCGTTTGCACCACGCTGGTTGCAGTCGAGTTCAACGAATTGCTCGATGTCGTCCAGATACATCGTGGAAATCAATGGCCTGTGGATCATGCGCACGGGCGCGTGTCCGCTACCCAGGAGCGTCTCTGCGGACGCGTATATGTCGCGAGTTGTTGCTTGAGTGTCCTCGATGTCGACGGACCATGGTGCTTCTAGGATCAGGACCTTCTCTTTGGACATGCTTGAGTTGGTACAGCCCGTTGACACGGACCAGACAGCATGTACTATGGCGGTCGCACAGGTGTTCTAGGTCTAAGGTCTAGGGGTGGGGGAGTTACGGTGCGGCCGCCGGCGCAGCCATTGAGGGGCACGAAACGTGCGGCGCAGCCATTGAGGGGCACGAGACGTGCTGCCGCCATTCTAACCCCCGCCCCTCCCGCTCGAGCCGACCTTCCCGTCGGTTGGCTACTTCGCCAGCGGATATCCGTGCCGGACCGCGTCGAGGGTTTCGTCGCACGGGACAGGCTCACCGGACCGTGCGACCCGCTTGGGCGCCGGGTCACGGCCATCAGGGCCCCCGATGGCTTCGGCAAGACGACGCAAATGGCGGAGGCGTGTCGCCGTCACCGCGAAGGCGGGCGCGTCGTCGCATGGCTGACATGCGATGCGGCGGACGATGCCGCCGAGTTCGCGACGTACCTTTCGTTCGCCTTCGTCGAAGGAGGCCTGCGCGACTTGGAGTCGAGGGCCACGAGCCAGGACTTCGAACGCGGGGACTACCGCATCAACATCCTGATGCACAGCATTGAGGTCCACGGCGACCCGTGCGTGCTCGCCATTGACGATGTCGACCGGCTCGGCGAGCCCGCCTGCGTTGACATGATTAACCGCCTGCTGGAGCACGCGCCTCCCAACCTCTGTCTGGCCATGACGTTCCGCGAGCAACCGGCCGGTCTCGTTCTCGCGGCCGCCGTGCTAGAGGGAAGAGGCTTGATCGTCGATGTCGAGCAGCTCCGCTTCCGGGAGCACGAGATCGCGCACTTTTTCGACACGTCCCTGTCGCGACGTCGGCTCGCTGAGGTCGCGGAACACTCCCAAGGTTGGCCAATCGCGCTGCGCATCCACCGCAACTCCCGCGACGAGTTCTCGACGGCCGTGGAGCTGCACGAAATGGCGGCCCACTGGATCGAAGCGCATCTCTGGCGCGGGTTGGCGGAGGAAGACCGGGACTTCGTCCTCGACGTTGGCCTGTTCGAGTGGATCGAGCCGGACCTTGTCGACGCGGTCCTCGGGCCAGGTTCCACGAAACGCCTGCGGTCCATCCGCGCGCTCCGGGGGCTGTTGCGATCGAGTCGCGATGCACCGGACGTGTTCCAGCTACACCCCTTGCTGCGCGGCTATTGCGCCGACAAGCGGTTCCAAGAGACGCCGGCGCGCTGCCGGGAAACCCTCTGCCGGATTGCGGACGCGCTGGCGCGCCGCAACCATGTGCTGGCGGCGATGCGCCACGCGCGTGACGCGGGCGACGTCAGCCGCGTCGGGGAGATCGTCGAATCGGCGGGCGCCGTCCGACTCTGGCTGCGCCACGGGCTGACACTGCTGCTGCAGATTGACGAACTGCTCACCGCGGAAATCCTGGAACGCTTCCCGCGGCTGGCCCTGTTGCGTTGCACCGTGCTGGCGATGTCGGGCGAGCTCGACGCTGCACAGCGGCTCTTTGAGGCGACCGGGATCCGTACCGACGGATTCGCCCACGACCGGGAGGGCGGCAACCAAGCGGACCTCACCATCGACATGCTGATGTTCCGCTACTTGCTGCTGACGTGCGGCTGCCAACCGGTGGGCGGGAAGGAGCACGATGCCACGCTGGCCGCGATTGCACTCTTCGCCAATGGCAGTGACATCGACCCGCTGGTGCAGGGCGTCGCCCGGTACGCAATGTGCCAAACGGCGTCTGACACTGCCAACTTCGACCGCGCGCTGTGCTGGGCGGCGCGTGCGCGCGGGCAGCTCCACCGCCGCACCCGTTACGTCCCTATGTGGCTCGACCTGCTCGTCGGCAACATTGCGATGGCGCAGGGGCGGGTCGGCGAGTCGGAGAAAGCCTATGCCCAGGCCCTTCGGCTGGCGAAGGTGGACTTCCTGCAGGACCCCGGTCCCACCGTGATCGGCGAAGTGTTGCTCAACGAACTCCGCCTGGAGCGCAGCCGTACTTTGCGGCATGCCCAGCGATCGCACACCGCGCACGTGGTGCTCGCCCGGAACGGTGCCTGGTTGGACGTGTTCGTCGCCAGCGCGGCGGCCGCGGTGCAAGTCGGACATGCATCCGGCGGCGTTGAGACCGCGCTCGGTGAACTGGAGCAAGGCATCGGATTCGCGCACCACACCGAACGCGTGGCCCTCTGGCGGTGTCTCGTCGCAATGCGCGTCGTGGTGTTGACCGACGCGGGCAGGCTGGCCGAGGCCGAGAGCGCCTGGTCGGAACTCGAGATTCCGGCAACGGCCGAGGCCGCCGTCCAGCTGGACACGCAAGGATGGCGCGAGTTGGAGGAGGTCGGGTGTGCGGGGTTGAGCCTGCTGACAGCGCAGCAGCGGTTCTGCGCAGCGCGTGCTCTCGCGGTGGCACTGCTGGAAGCCTCCGCCGAACGCGGGCTGGTGCGCACGCAGATGCGGGTGATCGCGCTGGCGATGGCACTCGAACACGCTGCAGGGAACGCGACCGCCGCACGTGCCCGGTTTATCGAGTACCTGACCCTCTACGCGGCGGGTACCGACTACTCGCGGCCGGCGCTGGCCGTGCCGGTCGCGACCCGCGCCCTGCTCAGGCGGCTCGGGGACGACGAGCACCGGTCCCTGCAAGCGGCGGCCGCGGACTTGCGCAGCCGCCTCGAGGGGCGGCAACGTGCGGCACCAAGTGACAAGGTGCCCTCTCTGACGCCCCGCGAGTTCGAGGTTCTCAAGCGCCTTGAGCGGTGGCGCGACAAGGAGATCGGCAGAGCGCTCGGCATCACGGACAACGGCGTGCGCTACCACGTGAAGAGCGTTTTCCGCAAACTCGGCGTGCGGACGCGATTCGAAGCGACCAACCGCGCTCGTTCTCAGGGGATCCTGCCTCCGCCCGACGAGAACGGGCGTACGCCGCAACGCAACTGACCGTCGGGAACGAGGACCGCGTTGCGGTCCGCGCGCCTGCAGCGCGGGCGGTTGTCGAGTGCCGACTGACCGGTAGTCTGGCCTCCTGCGGAGGTAGTGGACGACGGAGCGCACCAACTACCGAAATCTACCACTCGCAACCCGTTGAGTTGGCGCGGGCGTCTCGCGTAGGGTGCGCCCCGCGTTGGGGACATCCACTTGGCATCCCCGGAGCCGCGCTTTTGTCGAGGTACACATGCGCCATAGACCAGTTTCAAAGCCGGGCATGAGACGACGACTGCCCGGGGACGAGGCGGGGGACCATGCGGACCGTACGGCCAAATGACGTTGGAGACGTCTGGCCCCATCGTCGCCGGGGCGTTGCTTGCACGCGCCGCAATTTTGGTTGCGCTGGTCCCTTGGTTGGGATTGGACGTGCTGGCCGCCGAACTAGACCGCTCGGCTACGGAACCGATCCGTCCCATTCCAATGGAGCCGGAAGTCGATCGGGCCCGCACCGAACTGGGCCGGCGCCTGTTTCATGATGTCCGCCTGTCCAAGGACAACACTGTCTCGTGCGCAAGCTGCCACGACCTTGCCACCGGCGGTGACGATGGCCGCCGCGTGTCGGTCGGTGTTGACGATGCCGTTGGCGCTATCAACGCACCGACGGTCTTCAACGCGGTCTTCAGCTTCAAGCTGTTCTGGGATGGGCGGGCCGACAGCCTTGCGGAGCAGGTGGACGGACCGGTGCAATCACCCATCGAGATGGGGAGCCTGTGGCCGGATGTCGTCTCCAAGCTGTACCAGGACACCACCTACCCGGGCGAGTTCGAGGCGATCTACGCCGACGGGATCACCCGCGAGACCATCAAGGACGCCTTGGCGGAGTTCATGCGTTCGCTCACGACGCCCAACAGTCGCTTCGACCGCTGGCTTCTCGGCGACGACGGAGCGTTGAGCGCCGACGAACGACAAGGCTATGACCTGTTCAAGTCCTATGGCTGCGTGTCCTGCCACCAAGGTGCGGCGGTAGGCGGCAACATGTTCCAAGTCTTCGGGGTCCTCAACGACTACTTCAGACGGCGCGGCAACATCACCGACGCCGACAGGGGACGGTTCAACGTGACCGGCAACGAGGCCGACATGCATGCCTTCAAGGTGCCTAGCTTACGCATGGTCGTGCACACCGCCCCTTATCTGCACGACGGCAGCGCAGCCACGTTGCGCGAAGCGGTCGATGCCATGTTCGAGTTCCAGTTGGGGCGCGAGGCACCGGACGAGCACAAGGAGGCGATAGTGGCGTTCCTCAAGACGCTCGCCGGGGAATCGGACGAGCTCGAAACCGAAGCGTCGGCCCGATGACGGCCTTCAGCCCTCGCGTCGGTGCCACCTTGTCCGCGGTCATCGCGGCGATCGCCTTCGGACTCTTCTGGGGATCACAAGCCGCCGATCCCGCCGAACACCGGAGTGCGATCAAGACGGTCGAGCAGATCCGGCAACTTGCCGCGGAGTGGACCACGGAGGCCGCAAAGGTCCGCTCCGACCCACTTGCGGACTACGACGCGCTCGCCGCGTTCATCCCGAGGGTTGAGGAACTCACGGCGGACCTTCTGGCGACCGTCGGCCGCATTGAGGATGCCCCCGACCGACTGCTCAACGACGTCAGCGCCTACGTCAGTGCCATCGACGCGAAGGAGGAGCGCATCGAGCGCTTCAAGACCGCCAACTCGGTCGTCCGCAACTCGGCGAGATACCTGCCGCTGGCGGCGGCCGACATCGTACAGAACGAAGCTGCCGGCACCGCCCTAAAGCGCGACGTCAGCCGCGTGGCCAACGATGTCAGCGACTTCCTCGCGGTGCCCACCGACGCCGCCAAGGGCAGGCTGAGCGCGGTCGTAGCGCGGCTCGAAACACCAACTGTGGCACACCCCGAGGCGGTTGCGGACAGCATCTCGGGCTTCGTGTCGCATGCGACGATCCTTCTCGAATACCAGGGGCCGGCACTGGAGATGTTCGAGCAGGCGACGTCCAACGACATCTCCGACCTGTCGAACGCGCTGATTCGGGACATCGGCACCGAAGCGGGCCTTCGGGAGGGACGCGTGGACTGGTTCAACGGGGCCTTGCTCGTCGCGGCGGTCGGCCTGCTCGCCCTCTGGGTCGCGGTGGCGTTGGCCAAGTCCCGCACCGCGGCCGGCGTCCTGGACGCGAAAGGAGCGATGGCGGTGCCCTCCCGCGCTGTCGTACAGCGCGCCAGCCCCCCGGCGGCTCGGGCGGCGCCAAGCGAGGCGACCGAGCCGGAGAGTGACACTGACCGGACGGCATTGCTCGCCACGCGGACGAAGCAGTCCGCGTCGGTGAAAAAGACCCTGATCACCCATCAGATCGTCGCCGAGGCAATCAGTCAGCGGATCGACGATGCCTCACGGACCATCGCAGACCGCGCTGGGCAGCCGCCTTTCGACAACGGCGCCGCCGAAGACGTGCGGCGGTCGGCCGAAAAGATCAGCGAACTCGCAAACCGGCTGGCGTCGGTGAGCCGGAGCCACGACTCCGCCTACGCGCTGCTCGACATGGCGGACTGCGTTGGCGAGGCTCTGTTGGCTAGCGGCGCCCTAGAGCTTGCCACTGTGACTACCGAGGGGTCGGTGCCAGAAGTTTTCGGGTCACGGGTGGAGGTCTGCCTGATGCTGGAGAAGGTGTTCGAGAACTCCGTTCAGGCAATCGCGGCCAAGGGCTCCAAGGCTAACGAGGAGGGCGCGATCGAGGTTACGGTGGCGACGGGCGAGCGCGGGGCTACCGTCACGATCATGGACAACGGCGTGGGGATGAGCCCTGAGGCGAGAAAGCTCATGTACGAGCCCTTCTACACGTCGCATCCTGACCGGTCGGGCGTCGGTTTGACCGCCACGAAACATCTCGTGGGCAAGTACGCGGGCAACCTCTCGGTAATCTCCCATGAGGGCGGTGGAACCGTGACCCGCATCGAACTTCCCGGCATGTCGCGCTGATGCAGCACTTGGGAAAAAAAACCCGGCTTTGGCACAAGCAAAAACATGTGCCGTTGTTCGCGATACCTGCCGTCGTCGCTGTCGCTTTAGTGCTGCTCCTCGTCCAGGTCCGCGCCGACCTCGGTGCCGAGACGTACTGCAGTGCGGAGACCAACTTGGTCGGCCACGCGGTGCTTCTCGTGGACTTGCGCAAGCCCCTCGACCCGGACTGGCAGTCCCTGCCGAGCGATGTCCTTCGGGAGGTCACGGACCTCGCGATGGCCAACACGGCGGTCAGCGTGTACTCGATCAGCGCCTGGGCCGAGGCTCCCCGGACGCTGCTTGGCCGTCTGTGCAAGCCTTACAACAGCGACGAACTCGTGATCGACACCGCCAAGGACATCAGGCACGAAGCGCGGAACTGTGACGACCTTCCGGCGCAGCTCTCCCCGCCACTGCGCGAGCGCGCGCGCCACTTCTGCGACCGGCGCACGGAGATATCCGGGCGGCTGGACGACCTGGCGCAACGCGCATCCTCGGGACCGGCGCAGAACGCCTACTTGGTCGAAGCCTTTGACGAGACGGCCCGTGAGGCGGGCGAGACACCATTTCCCACTGTCGTCCACATCGTCTCGGACATGCTCCAGCACGCGGACTGGTACTCGCATCTCGAACTTCCCGCCGACCAATGGACCAAGGCATTGCTCGCCAACCGCAACGGCGGCAGCCTGAACGGCCCGCCACCGTCCTTTCCGCATGAACGCGTCGACCTGCGGGTGCACTACCTGACCCGCGCCGGCATCACCGACGGAGCCGCGGCGCGGGAGGCACATCGGCGCGCCTGGCACGCCTTTTTCTCGCCGGCCGTGCCGGAATTCGAGGACCGGGCAACGATGGCCGGGTACCGCGCCGAGCGACTGATGGATCTGCCCGCGCCGGCGGAGGTGGCCGCCTATCAGCTCGAGCAGGTCCGCCACGAGCGGGAACGCATCGAAGTCGCCCGTCAGGAAATAGAGGCGGCGCGGCGGGAGATGGATCAGGAACGCGCAAGTCTTGAGGAAGAGCGGCGGCGTCTTGAGGACGGGCTGGCGCTACTGGCGAATGAGCGAAAGCGACTCGATGCCGAGGCGCGCGAATCCTGCGGGGCAGAATCGAGCGAAGGCTAGGCCGGGCGGTCGAAGGGCGGTCCGCGGCGTATTCGCAAGGACCAAGTGGCCAAGGCCAGTCACGGCATGACGCTGCCCGGGCACCACCAAGGCGCAGGAGGTGCCGCCGGCCATCCAACATGCCCTTGATGGCGTCGATATCCATCATCGGCGAACAGACGCCGCCGGGATGGTTCGGGCAGCACGGCAGGGTTGCATGACGCCATGCCCCGGTTCCAGCGTACCGCCTGCCTGCGAGCCCCGCGTGGCAACGGAGCCGCATCCGGCCAACGGCCCAGCAGAGGTCCGTCCGTGAGCGCTTGCCGCGTCTTGAATGCGCGGCGCGCACTATGGCGTGAGTTTTGGCGCGCCGTGAGCAGCGGTTCTTGGGGCGCGATCATGTTCGGCCCGAACGCATTGGCCTTGTGCCGTCGTTCAGAGTCACCACCGCGACTGTCGCCGACGGTCTCGTTAACTTGCGTACTCGGTCATGCTCGCCTCGTGGCCGTCCAAAAGCGCGCGAGTTTACAACGGGACTTAAGGCGGAAGACGTTCGTTTCACCCACCTTCGTTCATGAGCCGGTCGAAGGCGTACCGGCTGTCCGGCGTGATGGGCGCGAGAACCCCGTCGGCGATTTCCCGGGCGCTGTGGAACCGCACGCTCTCGACTTCCTCCGCCTGAAGCGTGAAAGGTCCCTCGTGGATGCATGTGTAGGCGCGCCCGAAACAGCGTGTGTGCTGGTTGCCGAAGTAGAAGTCGAAGCGGCGCAGAAGCGGCGTCTTCCGGATGCCGAGCTCCTCAAACGCCTCTCTCTCGGCGCAGGTCTCGTACGACTCGCCCGCCGCCACCACGCCGCCGGCGGCTAGATCGTAGTAGCCGGGGTACAGATCCTTGGTCGCCGTCCGACGCTGCACCAGCACCCGCCCCTCGCCGTCGAAGACGAAGATGTAGGTTGCGCGGTGCGGCAGGTTTCGTTCGCGCATCAGGCGCCGTGGCTGGTCACCGACGCGCCGATTGGCTGCGTCGACGATCGTTACGATTTCGTCGCCGAAGGTCATCGACCGGCGGGGCCTCCCGTCAGAAGGTCGCAATCGTGTGCCGGCGCGCCGACACCTTCCACACCGGATGGGCACAAACCTGCCGCGGCGACGACGCCTCGTGTCGCTCTCCTCCCCATGTCCGAGCTCCAAGCTGACCTAGAGAAATCGGATCATAGTCGGCTCATACGCGGTGACGTGGCGGGCATGCCCAAAGCTCAAGGTCGCGGCAACTGCTCCGTCAACGCCTCATGGGTGCCGATCACCGAGCGTGGGCCCGCCGGGCCCAAGAACCGGTGCACCATCAGGCGCGTGAACTCCGCCTTCTCCCTGTCGTTCAGGTCGTCGTAGCCGTCGCTCTCCGTAAAGGCGCGGTAGTCCTCGCTGGTGTCTGCGTAGGGGACGATGTAGGCCGGCGTCATGTCCATCAAAATCGCCGCCCGCCCCTTCTCGCTTCGGTTGACGCCGGCGCGATGCCACGTGCGGGTGTCGAACAGGATCATGCTGCCGGCGGGTGCTTCGATGATGTCCGCATCCGGACCGTTGTACGGCAAGCCATTGGCGGTCCGATAGTCCGGGTGATATGCATCCTTCGCAAGCCCCCAATCCTCCGGCGGTCCGTGGTCCAGCGCGTGCGAGCCAAGCTTGAACGCCGTCGCACCGTGAACCTTCGTAAACTCCGAGACGCAGACGATGCGCTGCACGCCCATGACAGTCTGCCCGCTCGGCGTCGGCACCTTGCCGTGCGCGTTTATGCCCCAGTGGTACGGATAGTCCGAATGCCACCCCTGCACCGTGCGCTTGCCGTCATCCGGCGTCAGCACACCCACACCCGGCGAATGCGCCATGCGAATGTCATCGGTCTGCATGTAGCTGCGCGAAAGCCAGACCGAGACCGGCTCAACCGCCGTCTTCGCCAGCGCGCTGCCCTGGCACAACTGCCGCTGCTTGCGATCCTGCGACCGCACCGTGTAGCCATCCGTGCCGGCGATGCGCTGCAAGGCGTCCAACGTGTCGGGTGCCAGCACCGAAACGAGAACAACCCATCCGTGCTCGCGGAGGTGTTCCAGATACTCCGAGGGCAAGCGCTCCGGGCCGTGAACGACCGTGAAAGGCCCGCGCACCCCATCTACCTCAGTGCCAACGCCGCCGGTCGCAAGGCGGCAAGCAGCCGAGGGACCTTCAATGTCAAGGGCAACCGACGCCACCGCGTGCTGCAAACACGCACCATCAAGGCACCACATGAGATCGTCGGACATCTCATCGGCGAGCGTAAGCACACCGTCACCGTCTGCACCAACAAACCGTCCGTCCGGCGCAACGACCATGCTGTAGTGAGCGTCCGCCCGCGCAAATCGCACGGCGCGCTCGCTGAAGGTGTCCTCGGGCTTCATAGCCACGATCATATCCCGATACGTCGGCGTCCGTACCGAGCGCCACTGAGCGTCGCACCGTCGATCATTGCTTGCCAATTACGCAATCCACACGCAATTAGATCCACAAATCGTCCACAAAGCCTGCATATCCTATTGAAAGATTGCGGGTTTCCATTACGTCAATACGCGAGCATAATTGCGTTTCCCTCGCAAAACGCCGCCGAAAGCCGTCAAAACGAGGCCACCGCAACATGCCCGTATCACCAACAGACCTCGAACAATGGCTGGCTAAGCCGGAAGGCGAGCAGCTCGAGTTCAAGGAGGCCCGATCCCAATTCAGTTCCGACGCCTTAACCCGATATTGCGTGGCAATTGCGAACGCTGGCGGCGGGAGGATCATCCTTGGCGTGAACGACCGTCGTGAGGTCGTCGGCAGCGCTGCATTTGCAAATCTCAATCGCCTGAGACAAGACCAAAGCAATCGCCTGCACCTGAACGTCGAGGCGGACGAGGTCTTTCACGCCAATGGCCGGGTGGTCGTCGTCACCGTACCGTCGCGGCCACTGGGCTTGCCCATCCAGTATCAGGGCGCGTATTGGATGCGCAGAGGCGAAGAGCTCGTCGCCATGCCGGCGGAAGTGCTGCGAAGGATTTTTGCCGAGGGACAGCCCGACTACTCCGCAGCTACGTGCCCAGACGCATCGGTTGAGGATCTGAGCGCCGATGCCGTCGAGATGTTCCGCACCATGTGGCGGCAGACGAGCGGAAACGAGGCTCTGACGAACACGCCCGTTCGGCAGCTCCTGTCCGACGCGGAGTTGATCGACGATCAGGGAGGCGTCACCTATGCGGCACTGATTCTGCTGGGCGAGCCGCGTGCTGTTGCTCGTCACATGGCGCAAGCCGAGACCATTTTCGAGTACCGCTCGCAAGCCGCCACGACGCCGTACGAACAGCGTATCGAGTTCAAGAAGGGGTTCTTGTTGTACTTCGACGAGCTGTGGGACACCATCAACCTACGAAACCCAATACACCAGTTCACGGAGGGACTGCTTCGGGTGGAAGTCCCTGGCATCAACGAGACCGTGGCACGGGAAGCAATTCTCAACGCCATCGCCCACCGCGACTATCGTCTTGGCGGCTCCGTTTTCATCCGTCAGTTCCCAAGACGCTTGGAGATCACCAGCCCAGGCGGACTCCCTCCCGGCGTGACCGTCGATAACCTGCTGTGGCGGCAAATGCCTCGGAATCGTCGACTCGCAGAGGCGTTTGCCAAATGCGGTTTGGTGGAGCGTGCGGGCCAGGGCGCGAATCGGATGTTTGAACGATGCATCGTCGAGGGGAAGGCACTGCCAGACTTCACAGATTGTGACGACTATCAGGTCAGCGTAAAGCTCGACGGCGAGGTTCGAGACGAGAACTTCCTTCGGTTTCTAGAGGCCGCGACGGCGGAAACCACATCCTCCTTCACCACCGAGCATTTTCTGCTACTCGATCTCGTGCATCGAGAGCAGGCCATACCCGACCACCTCAAGCCATCGCTGCGTCTATTGATCGACGCCGGCGTGGTGGAGTCGGTGGGACGGGGGCGTGGTACGCGGTATCTTCTTTCGCGGCAGTACTACCGCTTTGCCGGCAAGCCGGGCGCATACACCCAACGGCGGGGTCTTGATCGGCACGCAAGTCAGGCACTGTTGCTCTCGCACATCGAAGCGGCGGGGCAACGGGGCTGCCCAATGGCTGAGTTGCAGGAGGTGCTGCCGGGCCTGTCTAGAAATCAGATTCGAGGACTTCTGCGTGCCTTGCGTGACCAAGACAAGGTTCAGGTCAAAGGCCGCACCCGTTCAGCAAGGTGGGTTGCTGTCTCGTAACAACGGCCGTAGGGCCGCCTAATGCGCAATCGACACGCAATGTTTCACACAATACGCGCAATTCGATTCTCAACTTGTTGAAAATGGGCGAATATCCGCCGTGTCATTCCGCTCGCGAGTTGCCTATTGGCGCAAACCGCACCTCAATCAACATCTCCCACACGCTTCCAGGGGCCTCTCTCTCTCTCTCCGGTCACTCCGCCCCGGGAGGGAGTGATGTGTTGGTGGTGCTGCTACTGCCTACGGTGCTGGCATCAATCCGAAGCACGCCCGCCGAGGGATTTCGGGGGCCAGGCGCCAACGCCAGGCAGCTTGATCGCAGGTGGCCAGAAGCGGACGCCCGCCACCAAGCTGCCCATATTCACCTCCACCCCTTCGCGGGGAGATGCGAGCAGGCCCAGCGCGCCAAAGAAGGAAACCTGGAGGCCGCCCCCGGCGAACGTGCCGCCACCGCCCCGTTCGGCAGGAAATCCTTGCCGATCGCGGTTGGGGGCAAGTCCAAGCCAAGCGCGGGCACTTGCCGGCCCACGTGCGCCGTGAAGGTGTTGCTGTTGGGGCCGGGCCAAGTGCGGTACTGGTCTGCATAGGGGTAGCTCGCCACGGCCGCCTCCACGGCATCGATGATCGCCTCAACCCCCGCTCCACGCCGGTCCACCAGCAACTGCGGCGGGTTGGAGAACCACTGTGCGTCCGGGTTGCCACGCCCGCTCGCAAGCGCCGGAATGCCACGCCTGAGGCGCCATCCGATCACCTCGTGGCGGCGATAGTGGTCGTCGCCTTTGCGTTTGGTGGCGATCCAAGTGTGCACGGCCACGCCGCCACGAGTGCCCCAGGTGCGTGCCGCGAAGACTTGCACCACCGCATCCGAATGCGCCTGCGGCGCGGGGGAAAGACCGGTGGGGGCATGGCTGGCTTCGCGCCAGTGCGGATGGCCCAAGTAGGCGCGATGGGCGAGGCCAAGGACGGCCGGCAGCACGAACAGGGCCAGTATCGAGCCTGTAATCCACACGAGGGATTTCTTCAACGAGTTGCCGGGCTGGGCGCCTAGGCGGGCTCGCCGCCGCGATTCGCTACCAAGTCATCCACCACTGCCGGGTCTGCCAGCGTCGTGGTGTCCCCCAGATCCTCCACGTCGCCGGCGGCGATCTTGCGCAGGATGCGGCGCATGATCTTGCCAGAGCGGGTCTTTGGCAGGCCGGGTGCCCACTGGATTGCATCCGGCCTTGCGATGGGGCCGATCTCGCTGCGCACGAGGCGGACGAGTTCGTCCTTCAAGGCGTCCATGTCCTGGTTGATGCCGGCCATTGGCGTGACGAAGGCATAGATGCCCTCGCCCTTGATGTCGTGCGGAAAGCCCACGACGGCGGCTTCGGCCACCGCTTCGTGCAGCACCAGCGCGCTTTCCACCTCCGCCGTGCCCATGCGGTGGCCGGAGACGTTGATCACGTCGTCCACCCGGCCGGTGATCCAGTAGTAGCCGTCGGCATCGCGCCGGGCGCCATCGCCGGTGAAATAGAAGCCGGGATAGGCCGCGTAGTAGGTGTCGATGACGCGCTGGTGGTCGCCATAGACGGTGCGAATCTGGCCAGGCCAGGCGGAGGTGATGACGAGGTTGCCGGTCGCTTCGGTCTCGTCGATCACCTTGCCTTCGGCGTCCATCAGGGCTGGCTGGACGCCGAAGAACGGGCGTGTGGCGGAGCCTGGCTTGAGGGGGGTTGCGCCGGGCAGGGGCGTGATCATGATGCCGCCGGTTTCCGTCTGCCACCACGTGTCGACGATGGGGCAGCGGCGTTCGCCGACGACGCCGTGGTACCACTCCCACGCCTCGGGGTTGATGGGTTCGCCGACCGTGCCGAGCAAGGCAAGGCTCTGCCGAGAAGTCGCCGCGACGAACTCGTCGCCTTGGCTCATGAGCTGGCGGATGGCTGTGGGGGCGGTGTAGAAGATGTTGACCTGGTGCTTGTCCACCACCTGCCAGCAGCGGGAGGCGTCCGGCCAGTTCGGCACGCCCTCGAACATGAGCGTGGTGGCGCCGTTGGCGAGCGGGCCATAGACGATGTAGGAGTGCCCGGTCACCCAGCCGACGTCGGCGGTGCACCAGTAAATGTCGCCGTCGTGGTAGTCGAAGACGTAGCGGTGGGTCATGGCAGCGTGGAGGAGGTAGCCGCCGGTGCCGTGCTGTACGCCCTTGGGCTTGCCCGTAGAACCGGAGGTGTAGAGGATGAAGAGGGGATCTTCCGAATCCATCACCGCCGGCTCGAACTCGGCTGGCTGTGCACCGACGAGCTCGTGGTACCAAACGTCGCGGCTCTCGTTCCACGTCACCGGGTTGCCGGTGCGCCGTACCGTGAGCACGGTGTGGACGTTCGGGCATGCCGCCAGCGCCGCCTCCGCGTTCTCCTTGAGCGGCACCGAGCGACCGCCGCGCATGCCTTCGTCGGCGGTGATGAGCACACGGCAATCGGAGTCGAGGATGCGGTCCTTGAGGGAGTTCGGCGAGAAGCCGCCGAACACCACGGAATGGATCGCGCCGATCCGGGCACAGGCCAGCATCGCATAGGCGGCCTCCGGGATCATCGGCAGATAGATGCACACCCGGTCGCCCTTGCTGACGCCCCGGGCGGTCAACGCGTGGCTGAGGCGACAGACCTCGTCGTGCAGCTCCTGGTAGGTGATGGTCTTGTCGTCGTTCGGATCGTCGCCTTCCCAGATGATGGCGGTCTGCGAGGCTCGCGCCGGTAGATGCCGATCGATGCAGTTGTAGCTGGCGTTTAGCGTCGCCCCCCGAAACCACTCGACCCGCCCCGCCGGCAAGTCGCTCCAGGAGACCTCCGACCATTCCGAGTGCCAGTCGATGAACTCCCGCGCCTGCGCCGCCCAGAACGCATCGGGGTCTGCCACGGACTCCTGATACAGCGCGGAAAAGCGAGCATCGTCAATGTGCGCCTTGCGAGCGAACTCGGGCGATACGGGATAGCTGCCGGCCATGTCGAGCCTTTGTGCCGAAAAACGGCGGGGAGCTTAACCCAGCGCGCCCCAAACGGGCGTTGGCGTTCGCTCACGCCTCCGGCTAGGACTTTGCCGCGTAGCGGTGAAGTGCGAAGGCTGCTAGTCCTAGCTGCGAGCAAACGCGAGCACGAAGGCCAGCAGTTCGCGCTAGCAGTCTGTCGGACTTAACGACGCGGGGGCCTTCGGAGGGAAGGCATCCTGCCTTCCCTGGTGCGCCGTCAGGCGCACGGGCCGGATGCCGACAAAGCAAGGGCACCTGTCGGCGCCAGGGAAGGCAGGATGCCTTCCCTCCGAAGGCCCGCCTTGTTCACGCGCTAGCAGGTAAGTCGGACTTGGCGGCGATGCACCCGACTGCCGGACAGGGCGACGCATGCGTCGCCCCTACAGGAAGGTGTCGGTCATGTCCCGGGCCGTAGGGGCGACGCATGCGTCGCCCTTCTTCCGGTGGCCTTTCCTCATGCGCCTAGCGCCGCCAACCCGTCGCTGCGTTCGGCGTCTGGCCCCAGCCCCCCTATGACCTTGCTCCTAACGCAAGCGTCGTCCTCGGATCGCGTCCAGCAGCGCCGCGGTCGTGGGCTCGGTTTCCGCCCGAACGGCGCTCGACGCGAGGGCCTGCCCGATGGGCGCTGCCAGCCGCTTGCCGAGTTCGACGCCCCATTGGTCGAAGGAGTTGATCTGCAGCAGCCGGCCGGCGCAGAAGACCTTGTGTTCGTAGAGCGCCAGCAAGGCACCCAAAGCATGGGGCGTTAGCTCGTCGAGCAGGATGGTGGTGGTGGGGCGGTTGCCCGGCGTGCGGCGGTGGGGGTCTTCGGGGTTGTCCCCGAGTTCGAGTGCCTCGCCTTGGGCCAGGCAGTGCGCCAGCAGACGCTCGTGCTGTTCCCCGTGGCGGTGCGCCGGGTTTACGACAGCCACCAAATCGGCGCTCACCGTACGCGTGCCTTGGTGGAGCAATTGGTGGAACGCGTGTTGGCCGTTGGTCTCCTCCCCGCCCCAAACCACCGGCGCGGTGTGAACGGCGCTGGCCTCGCCATCGGTGCGCACGGACTTGCCGTTGCTTTCCATCTCCAATTGCTGAACGTACTCGGGCAGTCGCCGCAGGCGCCCGTCGTAGGCGAGCACGGCGTGGCTCGATGCGCCACGGAAGCTCGCGTTCAGGAGGCCCGCCAAGGCAAGCAGCATGGGCGCATTGCGTTCCACGGGCGCGCTGCGGAAATGGCGGTCCATTCGGTGCGCGCCGCCAAGAAAGTCGACAAAGCCCTGCCGGCCGATTCGCACCGCCACCGGCAAACCCACCGCGGACCAGACCGAAAAGCGGCCGCCCACCCAATCCCACATGGGAAAGCAGGCATCCTGTGCGATGCCGAATTCGCGCGCTGCCTCCACATTCGCGGTGATGGCTGCGAAATGGTGCGCTGGCGCCTTTGGCTGCAGGGTGCGTTCGAGGAGCCAACTGCGAGCCGCCGCCGCGTTGGCAAGGGTTTCCTCGGTGCCGAAGCTCTTGGAGACCACGGCGAAAAACGTCGTTTCGGGATCGAGCCCGGCGAGGGTCGCCGCGACGGCGTGGCCGTCGATGTTGGCCAGGAAGCGGATGTCCGGCGGTGGCCGCCCCGGTGGGCTCGCGAGCGCTTCGCAGACGAGGTGAGGGCCGAGATGCGAGCCGCCGATGCCGATGTGCACCAAGGTGCGAATGGGCCCGCCGGTGTGGCCGACGCGCTCGCCAAGCCGCAGCGCTTCGGCGAAATCGAGCATCCGGCGCTGCTCTCGCTCTATCGTGTCGCGAACGGCGGGCGGTCGCTCGCTGGCCGGCGCTCGGAGCGCCGTATGCAGAGCCGGGCGGCGCTCGGTGGTGTTGATCTGGTCGCCGCGAAACTGCGCCTCCACCGCATCCGGCAGTGCGCTTTCGGCCGCGAGACCGGTCATCGCGGTCAGCATCTGCGCATCGATGCCCTGGCGGGAGAACTCGGCGAGAACTGGTCCCACGCGCACCACAAGGGGCGGATTAGGCGTGGCCCGAGCGCCAGCGCCGCGCTCCGCGAGCTTGGCGAGCCGCCGCCACGACCGCAGTTCTTCAGGAGCCGGCAACGCTCGTGCCCACGTTGTCGATCAGGCGGGCGCGACCCAGCCGGGCAGCGGCAAGGATGCGCAGTGATTGCGTATGCGCATCGGGTGTCACCAAGCGTTCTGCATCGCGCACGGCCACATAGTCCACCTTGAAGCCGGCCGTGGCCAAGTCCCGCGAAGCGTGGGCTTCGAGCCCCGCAAGGTCGCCTTCGCCGCCATCGATCGCGTCTCGAATGTCGCACAGCTTGCGGTAGATGAGCGCGGCGCGGTCGCGTTCCTCTGGCGTCAGGTATTGATTGCGACTCGACAGCGCAAGTCCGTCGCGGTCGCGCACGGTGGGTACGCCGACGATCTGCGTCGCCATGTCGAGGTCTCGCACCATCGCCTGGATGATCGCAAGCTGTTGCCAGTCCTTCTCGCCAAAGAACGCCCGATCTGGCTGCGCGAGGTGCAAGAGCTTCGCCACGACGATCGCAACGCCATCGAAGTGCCCCGGCCGTGCGGCGCCGCAAAGGGTCTCGGCAAGCGCAGGAACGGAAATCGTCGTCAGGCCTTCCCGTCCCCGCGGATACATCTCGGCCGTGTCCGGCGCAAACACCACGTCCACGCCGGCCCTCTCGAGCTGCTCCACATCCTGCGCTAGCGTGCGCGGATAGCTGGCGAAGTCCTCGTTCGGGGCGAACTGCGTCGGGTTGACGAAGATGGTCGCGACGACATTGGCACATTGCCCCCGCGCCTCCTGCACCAGCGCCAAGTGGCCCTGGTGCAGATTGCCCATGGTCGGCACCAGCCCGACGCTGCCGCTCATGGCCTCCCGCCGATCGCGCAACGCTCGAATCTCGGAGACGACCTCCACCGGCCTAGCCCGGATTACTCATGGATGCGCGTAGCGAGGGCGACGAGACGCCGCTGTGGCTGGGCGCACGCGGTGAAGGAACCCGAAGGCATAGCTGCGCACTATGTCGAGGGGGCCGGAGTGAGTACGCGCCAATAGCGAGTGGATCGTCGTCCGCAATAGGGCATTCGTGAGTAACCCGGGCTAAGAGCCTCAAGCGTCCTTCGCCAGCCGGATGCCCGTGAATTGCCAGCGGTCGGGCGGGTAGAAGAAGTTGCGGTAGGTGGGGCGGACGTGGCCTTCGGGTGTCGCGCAGGAGCCGCCGCGCAGCACCTGTTGGCCGGACATGAACTTGCCGTTGTATTCGCCGAGGGTGCCGGGCAGGGGCGCGAAGCCTGGGTAAGGGCGATAGGCGCTCGATGTCCATTCCCAGCAATCGCCGAAAAGCTGCGCCGGCACATCTTCGCCGTCCGGGCCGCGCATGGCCGGGGCCGGATGCAGTCGGCCGCTGTCGGCGAAGTTGCCGTCCAACGTGGCGGACGGCTCGTGACTGTCCGGGGGCCTTTCACGAGCGGAAGCCCTACGCGCCACATGCTCCCACTCCGCCTCCGTAGGCAATCGGGCGCCGGCCCAAGCGGCATACGCCTCGGCCTCGTAGAAGCTCACATGCGTCACCGGCAGGTGGGGGGCAACGGCGCTCTCGCCGTCCAGTCGATATTCCTGCCAGCCGTCTTCCGTGGCGCGCCAATACATGGGCGCGTTGATTCCGTGCTGGCGCACCCAAGCCCAGCCTTCCGACAGCCAGAGTGCTGGCTTCGCATAGCCGCCGTCCTCGATGAACTCCTGATACTCGCCATTCGTCACCGCCCGATTCGCCAGTGCAAACGGCTCCAGCCACACGCGATGCTCCGGGCTCTCGTTGTCGAAGCAGAATGCGCCACCGTCATCCATGCCCTGCTGCGTCAAGCCGCCGTCAAAACACTGAAACGCGAGCGGCAGCGCCGCGTGCAGCGTCTCGCCGTTCGGCCCGCGATAGGCCGGCTTCAGCGGATTGCTGCCAAGCGTGACCTTGAAGTCCGTAACGAGCAGTTCCTGATGCTGCTGCTCGTGATGCAGGCCGAGCTCCACCCGAGCCTGCACCTCGGCATCTTCGGCGACGAGCAGCGGCGCCATCGCCACATCCACATGGCGCCGGTAGGCCAGCACCTCGGCCACCGTCGGCCGCGACAAACTGCCGCGACTCGGCCGCGGAAACGGTCGTCCAACACCGTTGTAGTAGGAGTTGAACAGATACTCGAACGAGGGGTGGAAGGGCCGGTAATCCTTCCGGAACGGCACCAAGAGAAAGGTCTCGAAGAACCAGGTCGTGTGCGCCAGATGCCACTTCGGCGGACTGGCATCGACGATGGGCTGCACGCCGTAGTCCTCGATCTCGAGCGGCTCGCACAGCTCCTCGCTGCGCCGACGAATGCGGCCATAGACCTCCGCCATTGGCGAGATGAATGCCATCAGGCCCGATCCAACGCCCGCACGACCCGGGCGATATTGACCGCCTCGAACGGCGAGCGAATGTAGCCAGCCAAGCGCGCCTCGCGATCGACCACCGCAATGAAGCCAGTGTGATCGACCAGATACTCAAGCTCTGAGCCGACACTCGGTGCCTTGCGAAACGCCGCGCCCAAGCTTCCAGCGAACTGCTGAATCAAGTGGGGCGGGCCCGTCGCTGCAACGAAGCGGGGCGAGAAGGTGCCGACATAGCTGTCGAGGCGTTCCGGCGTGTCGCGCTCCGGATCGACGCTCACGAGCACCGTCTGGAAGCTGCCCTCGCCCACGAGCCGCTCCGCCTCCGCCAACACGGACAGCGTCACCGGGCAGATGTCCGGGCAATTCGTATAGCCGAAGAACACCAAGCTCCACTGGCCGCTGAGACGGCCCTGGTCGAAGGCGTCGCCGTCGTCATCGACAAGCTCGAAGGCTGCAATCGGACGGGACACGTCATAGGCACGATAGCCGAGCGCACGGAGTTCCTCGCCAGACAGCGCCGGCTCGCCGGAAAGCTGCGCCACGGTCACGCCGAGGCCGACGACCCCGACCACCAGCGCGCCGATGGCAACAAACTTCACGTCTAGGCGCGCCTTTGCGGGCGCATTGGCAGCGCGCTACTCGAACTGCTTGGGCTTCTAGCTAGCATTTGCTTCCGGCTACAGCCGGGCCGCGCCAGGCAGGTAGTGATCCACCAGCAACGCGACGAACAGCAGCAGCAGATAGACGATCGAATAGCGGAACGTCGCCATCGGCGCAGACTCCACCGAGCGGAGCAGCGCCACCGCATAGCCGATAAACACGGCACCGAGCGCAAGCGCCCCGACCAGGTACACATAGCCGCTCATGCCGATGGCCCAAGGCACGACGCTCACCGCCACCAACAACAGCGTGTAGAACAGGATCTGCCAACGCGTGTGCGCCTCGCCGTGCGTCACCGGCAGCATCGGGATGTCCGCGTCTCGATAGTCCTCGATGCGGTCCAGCGCCAAGGCCCAGAAATGCGGCGGCGTCCAGATGAAGATGATGGCGAGCAGCACCAAGCCACCCGGCTCGATGCTGCCGGTCACCGCAGTCCAGCCGAACAGCGGCGGCGCGGCGCCAAACAGGCCGCCGATGACGATGTTCTGTGGCGTCGCGCGCTTGAGATAGAAGGTGTACACGAGGCCATAGCCGACCCACGAGGCGAGGTTCAGCCAAGCGGTGAGCGGGTTGACGAGCGTCGTGAGGATCACGAATCCAGCCAGCCCTAGGGCGCCGGCAAACACCATTCCGCGTGCGGGACCGATGCGCCCGGTGGCCACCGGGCGGTTGCGGGTGCGCGCCATGCGGGCGTCTATTTGCGCATCCGCAATGTGGTTCACGGCCGCCGCCGACGCCGCCATCAGGGCGATGCCGGACAGCCCGAACACGAGCGCCCGCCACGGCAGCGCATCGCCAGCGGCGAGCAGCATCCCCACCGCCGCGCACATGAGCATGAGCAGCACGACCCGCGGCTTGGTGAGCTCCAGATAATCGCGCCAGGTGCCACGCGCTTCGGTCAGCAACGCTTCGCTCAAGGAAGTCCCTCTTTCATGGTCGGGATGCCCTGCCCACGAGCCGACACCGACCCTGCCGTTGGCTCAATGGGCGGGCGCTGCGCCGGTGGCAGGCACCGGACGCCGTCCCCCCGGCCGCCCGAAAGCGGCGAAGTTTACTGTAACGACGGCGAGCAGCAATGCGCCGGCGAAGGCATTGTGCAAAACGGCGAGCAGCAGCGGCAGCGCGGCGAGCACGTTGGCGACCCCTAAGGCCCATTGCAGGCCGAGGGCGGCGGCAACCGCTCCAGCCAGCATTCGATACCCGGCGCGATGCAGGCGCACGCACAAGAGCCCTACCACGACTAGCACCAGCACTGCGCCGAGCCGGTGGCCGATCTGGATGGCGATGCGCGCCTCGCTGTCGAGCTGGCCGCCAAGATAGTTCGGCCCGACATCTTGCGTCACGTCGAAGCCCTGGGCGATGTCCAGAGGCGGCACCACTTCGCTGTGGCAAAGGGGGAAATCCGGGCAGGCGAGGCCAGCGTAGTTCGCGCTCACCCAGCCACCGAGGGCGATCTGCAGAATCACCACCCCCAGCGACGTGGCAGCGAGCCGGCGCATGTCCGACAATGCCGGAAGCCGGGGGCGGGCGAGCAGCAATGCATAGAGCCACAGCGTCGCCAGCGTCGCCATGCCGCCGAGCAAATGTGCCGTCACCACCTGCGGCCAGAGCTTGAGCGTCACCGTCCAGGCGCCGAAGGCTCCTTGCACGATCACCATCACGGTGAGGATCGACGGCAGCCGGAGGGGGTCCTTCCGCCATGCGGCCAAGCCCAGAATGCCGAGGATGAGCGCGCCCAAGGCCGTCGCGAAGTAGCGATGCACCATCTCCGGCCACGCCTTGTCCACCTCCACGGGCGCGTCCGGGAAGGCGGCTTCCGCGGCGGCGATCTCAGCCGGCGTCTCGGGCACGCCGATCAGGCCGTAGCACCCGGGCCAGTCGGGGCAGCCAAGCCCGGCATCCACGAGGCGCGTATAGGCCCCCAGCACGACGACGCAGACGGCGAGGGCGATGCCGGCCACCACCAGCGCCATTAGCCGATTCTTCACCTTGCCACGGGCCTCACAAGTCCGACAGCCGGCTATTCCGGGCGGCCACTGCGTCGCCGGCCGAAGAAGATGTATCCGGCGACTATCGCCACGCCAATGAGCAGCCACTGCACCGCATAGCTCCAATGGGTGCCGGGGGAGTAGTCGTAGGCCAAGGACACCGGCGCTAGCCCCGCCGACGGCTCCTCCAGGCGCACCTCGCGAGGATGGGCGCCGGTCAACTCGGCCATCGCTGGGACGTTCATGCCATTCACCGCCTTCGGCCACCCCTCAGGCCATCTCGAAGTGTCGGCGGCGCCCTCCTCTGGCCAAAGCACGCCGGCTACAGCGACCAATCCCGACGGGGTTTCGATCTCTGGCGTTCGAAGGGCTTCTCTTGCGAGGGGAGGCCCCTCGCGCTCCGCCGCGCTGAGGGCTCCCGCTCGGGGGCGCTCGGCGCGCCCGCGAGTTGCGAGAAACACGCCGTGGTTGGTGACGAATGGCGTAACCACCAGATAGCGCCAGGGCTGGGCGCGATCGATGATGAAGAATGACCGCTCGCCGTCGTAGCGACCCGCGAGCGCGAGACGAGTGAAGTCCGGCGTGCTCGACGAGAACGCTTCGGCAGCCAGCGCCGGCGCGGCAAGGCGTTGATCGCGCTCTGCCGCCAGCGCCGCCTTCTCCTGGCCGCGGGAGAACTGCCAGAACGACAGCGCGGTAACCGTGGCAAGGGCAACCGCCACCTGACAGGTGAGTGCCCAACCGGGCCGGAAGCCCCTCATGCGTCTGCCTGCCGCAAGGCTTCGCGCACCGTGCGAGTGGCTGGCAGCACGCCGCGCCAATGGTGGAAGGCTTTTGCGGCTTGCTCGATCAGCATGCCGAGGCCGTCGGCGCACGCTCGCGCACCGTGCCGCTCGGCCCAAGCGCAAAACGGCGTTGGGGCGGCTAGGTTGTAGAAGAGGTCGTAGCAGGCCGCGCCGCGGGCGCACGTGTTTCGGAGCGCTAGCGCGGGACCGCCCATGCTGGCGGAGGTTGCGTTCAGCACGATGTCCCAGCCGTCTCCCACATCCGCGAGCGGGCTCGCGTGAAGGCCGTCGAACGCGGCGGCAACTTCGAGGGCTCTGGACTCGGTGCGGTTGGCGATGGTGATTTGGGTGGGCCCTGCCTCGAGCAGCGCCGGCACGACCCCGCGGGCCGCGCCGCCGGCTCCGAGCAGGAGCACCCGCGCCCCGGTGAGCGTCCAGCCGAGGTTTTCCGTGAGGTCCGTGACCAAGCCAACGCCATCGGTGTTGCAACCGCGGAATGCATTGTCCTGCGGGACGATGGTGTTCACGGCGCCCGATGCCGCTGCGGCCGGATCGTGGCTCGTCACCCACCGCCATGCGTCCTGCTTGAACGGCACGGTCACGTTGAGGCCCCTGCCGCCGCCGTCAAAGAACCCGGCGGCCGTCGCAGCGAATCCGTCAACTGGGGCGGTCAACGTACCGTAGGAAATCGGCTGAGCGGTTTCGGCAGCGAACATCGCGTGAATCCGCGGCGAAAGGCTGTGCTCCACTGGGTTGCCGATGACCGCGTACCGGTCTTTCGTAGCGCCGCTCATCCGCGCAACACTCGGCCGGTTGTCGCATCGATGATAGTGCTCGGCGCGCTTCGGTCTCCCACTGCACCGGGCAGCAGTCCGTCGATTTCGTCACCGAAGATGCGCCTTACCTCCCCCGCCGACCTTGCCGCAGGGTCTGCGGCCCGATTGGCCGAGGTCGAGACCAGCGGATGGCCGCAGGCCGACGCGAACTGTCGCGCCTGCGCGTGACCCGGCACCCGCACCGCCACCGTCGGGAAATCGCCAACGATCCAGGGCGGGAAACGGACGTTCTGCACGAGCCAAGTGACGGCACCCGGCCAGCTATCGCGGATGCGCGCGGCGGCCGCGGCGGAAAGCGGTTCTAGCTCCGGCGCGAAGTCGCTGGCCACGGCACCGATGACGATCAGTCCCTTGCTAGCCGGGCGCCGCTTAAGGTGCAGCACGCGGCGCACCGCCGCTTCGTTCATCGGATCGCAGGCCAGGCCCCAAACGCCTTCGCAAGCGTGCGCAACGACACCGCCGGCGACGATTAGCTCGGCAGCCTCCGCCAGCGGATCCGAGCCATCATCCACCACACGCGTCGAGCTTGGCTTAGGCTTCGAGCGACGCCTGCACCGAAGCGTTCTGCGTCGCCACGCGCTCGGCACCCGCCTTGCGTTCCGCGGCAACACGCTCGGCGAGCGCTGAATCCGCGACGCCGAGGATTTGCGCCGCCAGATAGCCTGCATTCTTGGCCCCGGCCTTGCCCACCGCCACCGTCGCAACCGGTACACCACCGGGCATCATCACCGTGGAGAGCAACGAATCCTGGCCCGTGAAGGGCCCGCCATCGATGGGCACGCCGATGACGGGATGCGTGGTCTGCGCCGCCACTGCACCCGCCAGATGCGCCGCAAGCCCGGCGCCGCACACAAACACCCGACAGCCCCGCTCCTCGGCAGAGTGAACGTACTCCGCCGTCGCTTCCGGCGTACGGTGCGCGCTGGTAACCCGCACCTCGAACCCCACCTCAAGATCGCCGAGCACGTCGGTACACCCGCGCATCACCGGCCAATCCGACTCCGAACCCATCAAAACGGCTACCCACGCCATCGCGAACGCCTTACACCTCGCCTAAGAAGGGCGGCGAGAATACCCGCCACCGCCTGCCGTCACAAATCCGGCCACCTCCAGTTCCACGAGCCGGCCCAGCACTTCGTCCACGGCAAGGCCCGTGGCGGAAACGATGGCGTCGGCGCTCGTCGTCTCGGCCCCCACGGCAGCCAGAACCGGGTCGTCCAAGTCGGCGGGTTCCGTTTCAGGCGCCTCCTCCGGCCATGCTAGGCCAATGGCTGCGGCGATGTCCTCTATCGTCTCGATGAGTGCAGCGCCGTCGCGAATGAGCCGATGGCAGCCCTTCGACAACGCGCTCGTCGCCATGCCGGGCACCGCCATGACTTCGCGGTTCTGCTCAAGCGCCATCCGCGCGGTGATCAGCGAGCCGCTCCTCGACGCCGCTTCAACGACCACCACACCCAAGCAGAGGCCGCTGACGAGCCGGTTGCGCGCCGGAAAGTGGTGCTTGCGGGGAGTCGCCGCTGGCGGGTATTCCGTGACCAACGCGCCGCGCGAGTCCACGATCTGCCGCGCGAGGGGGGCATGGGCGGCCGGATAGATGCGGTCCAGCCCGCCCGCCATCACCGCAACCGTGCGGCCTCCTGCGGATAGCGCCCCTCGGTGCGCGGCAGCATCGACGCCGAACGCCAGCCCGCTCACCACCGTGACCCCCCGCCCGGCCACCTGTTCCGCGAGCCCAAACGCCATGTCCCGGCCATATCGCGAACAGCGCCGACTGCCGACGATTGCGACCGCGGGACCGTGCGTCGCCGCCAAGTCCCCAACGTGCCAAAGGCGCTCGGGAGGGTCCGGAATCTCCTTGAGCAGCGCCGGGAAATCCCTCGGCGACACAGCCCCTTGGTCGGCAGCATCCATAGCCCCCATTTAAGCGAAATCGAGGCCGGGGCCAGAGTAAGCAATCTCGCACAAAGCCGCAGCGCCGGCGGATGCGCCCGCCGGTTCGCAGTCGTATCATGCAACCCCATGGCAAAGCTACCGATTCTCACCTTCCCGGATCCGCGTCTGCGGACCAAGGCGCGGCCCGTGGCGCGGGTGGACGACAAGGTGCGGCAGCTCATCGACGACATGCTCGAGACAATGTACGCGGCACCAGGCATCGGCCTGGCCGCCAGTCAAGTGAACGTGCACCGACGCATCATCGTTGTTGATGTGTCTGCTGAGCACGACCAGCCGCTGGCCTTGGTGAATCCCGTCATCGAAGTCGCCGAAGGCATGCAGGAGCGCGAGGAGGGCTGCCTTTCCGTGCCGGGCTTCTACGAGACCGTAGAGCGTGCCGAACGCATCCGCGTGCGGGCGCTGAACCGCGACGGCGATGCCTTCGAGAAGGAGGCGGATGGCCTGTTGGCGCTGTGCATCCAGCACGAGTGCGACCACCTTGAAGGCAAGCTCTTCGTCGACTACCTCTCGAACCTCAAGCGCCAGCGCATCCGCAAGAAACTCGCCAAGTTGCCCAAGGCAAGCTGACACCCTTAGGAGCAAGCCCTTGGCGCAACCGGCCCCTACCGCAAAAACCTGGCGGCTCGGCTTCGCCGGCTCGCCCGCCTTCGCCGCCACCGTGCTGCAAGCGCTCGCAACCTCGACGCACGAAGTCGCGGTCGCCTTCACCCAGCCAGACCGCCGCGCCGGCCGCGGCCGCAAGATGACCCCATGCCCGGCGCGTCGCCAGGCCGAGGCCCTCGGCATTCCCGTGCGCACGCCGCGCAGCCTCGACGCCGAGCTCGATACCCTCGCCGGCCTCGACTGCCTCGTCGTCGCCGCATACGGCCTGCTGCTGTCGCCCACCGTGCTGGCAGCGCCGAAGTACGGTTGCATCAACGTTCACGCCTCCTTGCTGCCACGCTGGCGCGGCGCCGCTCCGGTGGAGCGAGCCATCATGGCCGGTGACCGCGTGACGGGCGTCTCCATCATGCAAATGGACGCCGGGCTCGACACGGGCCCCGTGTACGCGCGTCGCGAGCTCGGCATCGACGATGCCGGCGGCGCGGACATGACCGCCGCGCTCGCTGAGCTCGGCGCCGAGGCACTCCTCGACACCATTGAGGCTCTACCGGAATTGACGCCCGAGCCGCAATGCGACGCTGAAGCCACGCTGGCACCAAAGCTCACATCCGCCGACGCCATCATCGACTGGCGCCGCGATGCCGAGTCCATCGCCCGACAGGTGCAGGCATTGACCGGCCGCATGCCCGCATTCGCGACGCAATCCGACGCGCGCGGACGGATCCGCATGAGAGTCCTCTCCGCACGTACACACGCAAGCACAGGCAAGGCCGCCCCCGGCACCCTGGTCCAGCACGCCGACTCCTGGCGAATCATCTGTGGGAGCGGCGAACTCGAACTCACCACGGTGCAACTCAATCGAGGCAAGGGCACGCCGCTGTCGGTCGCGGACGCCGCGCGAGGCTATCCCTCGATCTTCACCTCCGACGCGACCTTTGACGTCGTGAACGATGTCGACTAGGAAACGCTCTGATCTAGTGCACCGCGATGCCCGCACCGAAGCGATGCTTGCCGTGGCGCGAGTCCTGCGCGGGCGCTCGCTTGACGCTGCCCTCGACACAGCGCGCACCCATCCGGACCGTGCTCTGGTGTTCGAGCTTGTGCATGGCTCTTTGCGACATTATCTGTCGCTATCGGAAG
Source organism: Pseudomonadales bacterium (assembly GCA_965116935.1). Lineage (GTDB taxonomy): Bacteria > Pseudomonadota > Gammaproteobacteria > Pseudomonadales > Azotimanducaceae > VXYL01. The sequence continues at coordinate 1,498,693 of OZ220737.1, forward strand.
CGCTGCGGCCACGTCTGCGGCGCGCGGTCAAGGATACCGAGGTCGAGGCGGGGCTGCTGGTGGGCGCGTATCAGCTTCTGCACACCAGGGTGAAGCCCTATGCGGCGGTGTCAGCCTGTGTCGATGGCGTCCGCAAACTCGGCAAGTCTTCGGCAAGTGGACTGGTCAACGCTGTCTTGCGGTCGCTCGTGCGTTCGCCGCCGAGCGCCTCCGCCTCGCCTGCCGGCCCTAGCGATCACCCAACCTGGCTCGCCGAGCGCATTGGGAAAGACTGGGGCGAAAGAGCCGAGCAGATCATGAGCGCCAACATCGGTCGGGCGCCGATGGCGCTCAGGATCAACATGCGCAAGGTGTCCACGACCGAATACGCCGCGCTGCTGAACGCCGCCAAGATGAACGCTCGCCCCGGCGCCTTCGCCGAGACGCTCATCCTCGCCCGCCCGAGCCCGCGCAGCACGCTGCCTGGCTTTGCCGACGGCCTCGTCTCCATTCAGGACGAGAGCGCACAAATCGCGGCACATTTGGTCGCGCCCCAGACCGCCGAGCGAATCCTCGACGCCTGCGCTGCACCCGGCGGCAAGGCGTTCCATCTAGCCGAACAGGAGCCGTCGTGCCAACTGACGGCCGTCGACTCCGACGAGACCCGCCTCGCCTTCGCCCGCACGGAGGCAGAACGGCTCGGCCATCAAGTTCGCTTTCTGCAAGGGGATGCAACCAAGCGCGATTGGTGGGATGGCGTGCCGTTCGACCGCGTCCTCGTCGATGCGCCCTGCTCCGGCACCGGAACCCTGCGCCGCCGCCCAGACATCACGCTGCACCGCACCGCTGCCGACGTGCACACGCACGCGACGCAGCAAGGCGCCATGCTCGATGCCGTGTGGCCAACGCTGCGCCCCGGCGGTACGCTCATCTACTGCACCTGCTCGATCCTCGCCGAGGAAAACGACGATGTTGTTGCCGCCTTTCTGGACCGCACATCGAACGCCACGGCTCTCGCCATCGACGCCGCCTGGGGCTTGCCAACCAGCCACGGTCGCCAGACACTTCCCGCGCCCGGCAAGGGCGACGGCTTCTACTTCGCCCGCTTGGTGAAAGTTGATGCGTAAGCTCCTCCAGCCATTTCGCCAAGAACGCCGCGGCCGGCACTATCCCGTCACTCCCCCCCTCGCGGGGGAGTCGAGAAAGGGCGTCCTCGCCTTTTCTCGGAGGGGGGCCGCCCAGCAGTGGCCAAACGCCATGACCACCACCCAAACCCCACCATGAACATTCTCATTCTCGGCGCCGGTCGCACCGGTGGCACCCTCGCCGAGCAGCTCGCGAGCGAGGAGTTCGACGTCACCCTCGTGGACCGGGACGAACGCCGCCTGACGGAGCTCCGGGGCCGGCTCGACATCCAAACCGTCACCGGACACGCCTCGCAACCCGACGTGTTGCGGCAAGCCGGCGCCGAAGACGCCGACATGCTGATCGCCGTTACCAGCAGCGACGAAGTGAACATGGTGGCGTGCCAAGTGTGCTACTCGCTGTTCCAAACGCACCAAAAGGTCGCCCGCATCCGCGCCGAGGCCTACACCCAGCGCTCCGACGAAACCAAGCGGGACAGCGAGTTCTTCGACTCCGATCACATGCCCATCGACGTCATCGTCAATCCAGAAAGGCTGGTGACCGAGCAAATCGAGCAACTGCTGGACCATCCCGGCGCGTTGCAGGTGCTCGATTTCTGTGACGGCCGCCTGCAACTCGTGGCCGTCGCCATCGACCGCAGCGACCCCTTGGTGGACGCGCCGCTCGCGTCGCTGTCCGAACGGCTGCCGGGTGTGCGCGTGCATCCAGCGGCCATCTTCCGCCGCGGCCAGCCGTTCCTGCCGGACCGCCTGACGACGGTGGAGCCGGGCGACGAAATCTGCTTCCTGGGCGAGCGCGACCAGATTGCCCACACGCTTGCCGAACTGCGGCCGGTGCCGCCGCTAAAGCGCGTCACCATCGCCGGCGGCGGCAACATCGGCTTCCAGCTAGCGCAGAACATCGAGTCCAGGCTCGCCGTCCGGGTGATCGAGTTCGATCACGACCGGTCAGAGCAAATCAGCCGCCAACTCAACGGCTTGGTGATCCACGGGGACGCTACCGACGCCGAGCTTCTAGCGAACGAGAGCATCGAGCACACCGATGTCTTCTGCGCTCTCACCAATGACAACGAAGTCAACATCATGTCCGCGCTTCTAGCCAAGCGGCTCGGCGCGAAACAGGCCATGTCGCTGATCGCCAAGCCGGCCTATGCCGACCTCGTGCATGCCACCGAAGTGGACATCGCCATCTCGCCTCAGCTCGCCACCGCCAGCGCCATCCTCACGCACGTTCGCCGCGGCCACGTCCAAAGCGTGCAGCGACTCCGGCGGGGTATCGCCGAGGCGATGGAGGTGACGGTCACGGGCGAGGCGCGTTACAGCCGGGTGGTGGGACGCCCTGTGAACAGCATCCGCTTGCCGGCCGACACGACCATCGGCGCCGTGGTGCATGAGGGCGAGGTGATGCTCGGCGGCCACAGCGAGCACCACTTGGCCACCGGCGACACTGTCATTGTCTTTCTCGCAGACCGCCGCCGCAGCCGCGCGGTGGAAAACCTCTTCGGCGTTGGCCTCAGCTACTTCTGAGCCAATGCACGTCGCGCCAACAGCCCGACAAGCCTCCAATCCCCTAACACGGAACGAATCACGCAACCCTATGATCGTTGGACGTTTTCTTTGTAGGGGACGGGCTTGTCCCGTCCCGCGCTGGACGCTTCGACGAGTTCGGCACTGGACGGGACAAGCCCGTCCCCTACGGGCCTCGACCCACGACAGCGAGGGCGGAAGAAGCCTGTTCCCTGCACGCCGGCGACCCGGCAGCAATCGGCGAGCTGGCTGAATGAGGCGCGCAGCGGTCGTTGCCCATGTGATCGGGGTCCTGCTGATGCTCTTCAGCGTGCTGCTGTTGGTACCGATCGCGCTGGCGGTGCCGCTCAGGGAGCCGACTTGGTTCGGCTTCCTGGTCGCCTTTGTCACCAGCACCGGCATCGGCGGCACCCTTTGGCTCGTGGGACGGGGCCGAGGCGAACTGCGCGCCAGGGACGGGTTTTTAGTGACTGTGCTGTTCTATCTGGGTCTTGGGCTCGTGGGCGCTTTGCCGTTTTGGTTCGCGCCGAGCCCGGTGGTGTCGTTCACGGACGCTGCCTTCGAGTCGCTCTCCGGCCTCACCACCACCGGCGCTACCGTGCTGATCGGCCTCGACGACATGCCGCGCTCGATCCTGCTTTATCGACACCTGCTGCAGTGGCTAGGGGGCATGGGGATCATCGTCTTGGCGGTGGCCGTGCTGCCGATGCTGGGTGTGGGCGGGATGCAGCTATACCGCAGCGAGGCACCGAGCTATGCCAAGGACACCAAGCTCACGCCGCGCATCGCCGAGACGGCCAAGACACTCTGGTACATCTACATCGGCCTCACGGCGATCTGTGCCGCCTGCTATGCAGTGGCCGGGATGGGGCTCTTTGACGCCGTCTGCCACGCGCTCTCCACCGTCGCCATCGGTGGCTTTTCCACCCACGACGCGAGCATGGGACATTTCGACAGCGTGGCGATCGAGGGTGTGGCGATCGTCTTCATGACGCTCTCGGGTATCAATTTTGCGCTTCATTTTGCCGCCATGACCCAGCGCAGCCTGCGCCTCTACGCCCGCGATGAAGAGCTGCGCTTCTATCTGGCAGTGCTCGTCACCGTCGCAGTCGCCGTGATCGCAACGCTGCTTCTGCACCCGGGCGCCAGCGACAACCCAGTTCGCGAGGGCCTCTTTCAAGTGGTGTCCGTAGCCACCACCACCGGCTTCACCACTGCCGATTTCAGTCTCTGGCCCGCACTCGCCCCGGTGCTGCTGTTGTTTGCAGCCTTCGCCGGGGGCTGCGCCGGCTCCACCGCCGGGGGTCTCAAGCAATACCGCGTGCTGCTCATCTGCCGCCAGGGCCTGCGCGAGGTGCGGCGGCTGATCCACCCGAACGGGGTGTTCCACATCAAGCTCGGCCAACAGTTCGTGCCGGATCGCATCGTCGATGCGGTGTGGGGGTTCTTTGCGGTGTACGTGGTCGCGTTCCTGTTCCTGCTGTGCGTGCTGCTCGCCGTTTCGGAACTCGATTTCGTTTCCGGATTCTCGGCGGTGGCGGCGAATCTCAACAATCTGGGCCCAGGCCTTGGCGAAGTGGCGCTCAACTACCGCTCGGTGCCCGACGCCGGCAAGTGGCTGCTGGTGGTGGCAATGCTGCTCGGGCGCCTCGAGATCTTCACCTTGCTGGTGCTGCTGACGCCGGCCTATTGGCGGAACTGACAATCGAGCAGGTGGTCGTTGACGAGCCCTGCGCTTTGCATGAGCGCATAGCAGATGGTCGGGCCCACGAACGTGAAGCCCCGCGCCTTGAGCGCCTTCGACATGGCTCGAGACTCGCCCGTTTGGCTCGGCACCTCGCTGGTCGTGCGCCACTCCCCCAAGATGGGCGTGCCATCGACGAACGACCAGAACTCTGCCACCGGGTCGTCGAGCGCAAGATACGCTCTGGCGTTGGCGACCACGGACGCGATCTTGGCGCGGTTGCGGATGAGGCCCCCGTCATTCAACCAGCGGCGCTGATCGTCTTCGGTGGCGCGAGCAAGCCGCTCGGCATCGAAGCCAAAGAAGGCCCGCCTCATCGCCGGGCGGCGTTTTAGCACCAAGCGCCAACTCAACCCAGCCTGCATCCCTTCGAGAATCAACCGCTCGAACAGCGCGTTGGCGTCCCACACAGCAATGCCCCACTCGTTGTCGTGATAGTCCTGCATGAGCGGGTCGCCTTCGGCCCACGGGCATCGGATCACTTGCGATGAGTCGTTCATGTTCGGGCCACGGCGAATTGCGAGCCGCATTATGATCGTGTCCGTGCCGACTTTCGCACGCCCAAGTACACACCCAAGAGGCTGCGCTTGAAGCTCGTTTTGCTTGACCGCGACGGCGTAATCAACGTGAACACCGAACCGATCGTGGCTTCGCCCGCGGACTGGACGCCCATTCCAGGCAGCCTCGACGCAATCGCGACGCTCAACCAAGCCGGAATGCACGTCGCCGTCTGCACCAACCAGTCCGCACTCGCCCGGCGCGAGCTTTGCCCCAGAGCGCTCCATGCCATCCACAGGCGCATGAAGTGCGCGCTGGCATCCCACGGCGGCCACATTGATCTGGTGTTCTGCTGCCCGCACCACCGGCACTCGCGTTGCGCGTGCAGGAAGCCAGCGCCGGGGATGCTGCTGCGGGCGATGGCGCGCTTCGGTGTTGCGCCGAAGGAAACCTGCTTCGTCGGTGATTCCGCATCCGACATGGGAGCGGCCTGGCGGGCTGGTTGCGCCGGAGTACTCGTTCGCACCGGCCACGGGGCTCAGGCGGAAGCGGCGCTCGAATCCACTCCCATCGCCCCGGCGGTCGTGCTCGACAACCTCGCCGCCGCCACGTCCTGGCTCCTGGCGCGATGATGCTTGCCCTGCGTGCCGTGCTGTTCTACGCGGCGTACGCCGTCTCCACCGTGGTCTGGGCCACCCTCGCGATGCTGGTGTGCTGGATGATGCCCCTGCCCATGCGGCATTGGTTCGTCGTTGGCCTCTGGACGCGGTTCGTGCTCTGGTGGCTTCGCGTCACGTGCGGCATCCGCGTCAATGCCCAAGGCATCGAGCATATCCCGGACGTGCCCTGCATCTTTTTCGTCAAGCACCAGAGCACGTGGGAAACCCTGTGGGTGCAAACCCTGCGTAGCCCCCAGGTGACACTGGTGAAGCGCGAACTGCTGCGCATCCCGTTCTGGGGCTGGGCCTACAGCCTGCTGCGTTCCATCGCCATCGACCGCGGCAATCCACGCCAGGCCCTCCGCCAACTGGTGGACGGCGGCACGGATCGCCTCGCCGACGGCGCCGACGTGACGCTCTTCCCCGAAGGAACCCGCATTCCGCCAGGACAAACCGGCAGGTTTCACCGCGGCGTCGCGGCCCTCGCCATCAAGTCCGGCGCCCCCATCGTCCTGATCGCGCACAACGCCGGCCATCGGTGGCCGCCCCGGAAGTTCATCAAACAACCAGGCACGATAGCCGTCGAGATCGCCGAACCGATCCAGACAAAAGGGAAAAAGACAAATGAAATCATGGAGGTATGCTCTACTCGGATGACCGAGATGATGGCTAGGCTGGAGTTGGACAGATAGCGGGGCCTGATGTCTTGCGCCCGCATGATGCTCGGGCGCGCCCTCGACCTACGAACATGCCGCGGCACGCTCGCCCATTGTCATTGCGCAAGAGCGACCGCCATCCGGCGGGCCAAGTGGATTGGCAAGGGGACGCCATCGGACGTGAACTGCCAAGCCAGCCAAGCGCAGTTGGCAACCACTGTGACGTGAAAAACGGTTCGAAAGGGCTGCTTCACGGTCTTGTGTCGTAGCCAATGGCGCGCGAACAAGGCACCGGGCCAACCTCCAGCGAGCGCCACGAAATGCAGCGTCGACTCCCTGACGCGCCACGAACGTATGGCAGCGGCCTTTTTGTCCGCACGATACATCGCCACCGCCAGCAGGCTGAGCGCGACGTACGCCGCGAGCATCCAAGGTCGCAGTTGTCCCGACCACACGCCCGCTCCGACGCCGACAAGAAACGCGACCGTCACAAGCAATGCCCTTGCAGCCGCCGAGCGATTTCTCTCGGCGCGAGCGGACGAAAGCCGGGAAGGCCTGGGGCTTAAACGCTGCTTCTCTAGGTTTGCGGCACGCGCCTCGGCAAAGGGGTCCGCGCCACTAGCGTGTGCTAAGGGGCGCGTCGTCGGTCCGCTGGCGCGAACTACTGGCCGATTCGACCGGGCGCGCTCAACCCGCCCGCCAACCGACTCGTCTCGTCTCGGGCGGCTTCCACGCCCGCCGGCGCGGTTCACGCGCAAACTTCGACCGTTGAGCCGGTAGCCATGTATAGCGCCAATGGCAAGCGGCGGCTTCCGCGGAATCGGGCATCGAGACAAAACCGAATCCCCTCGAGCGGCCCGGACTCATCCACCGCAAGGTGAACGCCGGTTACGCGTCCAATGCGTGCAAACAGCTCCTCAAGTTCCCTTCCGGTCGTTGCAAACGGAATGTTGCCGACGTATATCTCCATGACCGCTCCTCCCCGGTGGTCGTTCCGCACGTTCGCGGGTGCGCAACGCACCAAGGCGCTAGATATCCAGATTCACCACCGACAGTGCATTGGCCTCGATGAACTCACGTCGGGGTTCCACCTGGTCGCCCATCAGCGTGTTGAACATCTGGTCGGCGGCGATGGCGTCGTCCACCGTTACCACCACCATGCGGCGGACTTCCGGGTCCATGGTGGTTTCCCAGAGCTGTTCCGGGTCCATTTCGCCCAAGCCCTTGTAGTGCTGCATGTCCACGCCGCGACGGGCCTCGTCCAGCATCCAGTCGAGCGCCTGTGGAAACGACGACACCGGCTGCCGGCGCTCCCCGCGTTGCACGTAGGCTCCTTCCTCGAGGAGGCCGCGGATTTCGCTGGCAACGCGTCGAATCGCTTCGTAGTCCGGCGAGTCGAAGAAGTCGTAGTCGAGCCGCGCCTGTTCCGCCGCGCCATGGGAGGTGACGGTGACGGTGGGACAGAAGATGCCGTTCTCCGCATCCTCCACGACCTCCGCCTCGCAATCGCCCTCGCCGGCAAGCAGGCCCGCGAGCTCCTCGGTCCATCGTTCCATGAAGCTGTGATCGGCCAGATTCTCTCGGGTCACCTCCGGCATTTCGGTGAGCTTCTCGGTGACAGTGAACGGATAAACCCGCCCAAGGCCCTTAAGGCGTGCGAGCAGGCTCCGATATTCAATCGCCAGGCGTTCGAGCGACTCGCCGTCGATGGCCGGCGCCTCGGGATGGATGTGCAGGCCCGAACCATCGAGCGCGGATTGGAGGAAATAGCCTTCGAGTTCTTCGTCGTCCTTGATGTAGCGCTCCTGACGCCCCTTCTTCACCTTGTAAAGCGGCGGCCGGGCGATGTACACGTGGCCAGCCTCGATGAGCGCGGCCATGTGGCGGAAGAAGAACGTCAAGAGCAAGGTGCGAATGTGCGAGCCGTCCACATCCGCGTCCGTCATGATGATGACCCGGTGGTAGCGTAGCTGGGAGATGTCGAACTCGCTGCGGCCGATGCCGCAGCCAAGGGCGGTCACCAGCGTGCCTACCTCTCGCGAGGAGAGCATCTTGTCGAAGCGTGCCTTCTCGACGTTGAGGATCTTGCCGCGCAGCGGAAGGATGGCCTGGGTGCGACGGTCTCGGCCCTGCTTGGCCGAACCGCCGGCGGAGTCGCCCTCGACGAGGAAGATTTCCGACAGCGCCGGGTCTTTCTCCTGACAGTCCGCGAGCTTGCCCGGCAGTCCGGCAATGTCTAGCGCACCTTTGCGGCGCGTCATCTCCCGTGCCTTGCGCGCCGCTTCCCGCGCCCGCGCCGCGTCGATCATCTTGGTTGCAATGCTCCGCGCATCCTGCGGATGCTCGTCGAGGTACTCCATGAAGAAGCGCCCCAGGTCCTGCTCCACCGCCGGTTTCACCTCGCTGGAGACGAGCTTGTCCTTGGTCTGGGACGAGAACTTGGGCTCCGGCACCTTCACCGAAATGACGGCCGTGAGCCCCTCGCGGGCGTCGTCGCCGGTGGTGGACACCTGATCCTTCTTGGCGATGCCCTCGCGCTCGATGTAGTTGTTGAGCGTGCGCGTGAGCGCGGCGCGAAAGCCGGCGAGGTGCGTGCCGCCGTCCGACTGCGGAATGTTGTTGGTGTACGGAAAGACCTGCTCCTGGAAGCCGTCGTTCCACTGCATCGAAATTTCGATGGCGAGGCCGTCATCCCGCTCGCTCAAGAAGTGGAAGACCTCGTTCAGGGTTGTCTTGTTGCGGTTCAGGTATTCGACGAACGCGTTGAGGCCGCCGTCGTAGTGGAAGGCGTCTCGCCGGCCGGTGCGCTCGTCCACGAGTTCAATGGACACCCCCGCGTTCAGGAACGCCAGCTCGCGCAGCTTCTTGACCAACAGGTCGTACTGAAACTCAACGTTGTTGAACGTTCCGGGCGATGGCTTGAAGTAGCACTCGGTGCCGGTGCTGTCGGTGGTGCCCACCTCGCGGAGCGCTTCCTCTGGCACGCCGTGGTGATAAACCTGACGGAACACGCGCCCATCCCGGCGCACCGTGAGCCGAAAGGTCTCCGAAAGCGCGTTTACCACTGAAACGCCAACGCCATGCAGGCCACCGGACACCTTGTAGGTGTTGCTGTCGAACTTTCCGCCGGAGTGCAGCGTGGTCATGATGACTTCCGCCGCGGACACGCCCTCTTCCTCGTGGATGTCGACCGGAATGCCGCGGCCGTTGTCGCGCACCGTCACGGACTCTCCGGGGTGGATCACCACGGAGATGTCGTCACAGTAGCCCGCCAGCGCCTCGTCGATGGCGTTGTCCACCAGCTCCTGCACCATGTGATGCAGGCCCGTCCCGTCATCGGTGTCGCCGATGTACATGCCGGGGCGCTTGCGCACGGCGTCGAGGCCCTTCAGCACCTTGATGCTGCCGGAATCGTAGGTGTCCGCCCCAGTCTCGTCGCTCACTCGCACCGTCTCCTTGTCTCGTTCGGCGTCGGCGACGAAGTGCATCGCCCACACGCGGGGAAGCCTTTTCGATTCAGGTCCTGGATGTCGTCGTTCATTCCGCCTTGGAGATGCGCCCTTGTTCCACGTGAAACATCACCGCTGCTCCGCGCGAGACGCCCGGGAACCACGAGTCCGGCCGCACCGTCGTGGCGAGGATCTGGCAGCCGATGTCGCTCAGCAGGTCGAAGAACCGCTCGCCATGCACCTCGTCGAGCTCCGCCCCCATATCGTCCACAAGGAACAGCGTCTGCCGGCCCGCCGGCGTCGGTTGCGCCACTCCGTCTCCTGCCGCACGCTCCGAAACGTCCCTTCGCCCCAAGTCCAGCGCCTGGCCAATCCGCAGAGCACTGGCAAGCACCTTGCCTTGACCTCGGGAAAGCACCGTCGAGGCGGCCTGCCCCTCAAAGTGAACCTGAACATCCGCGCGATGTGGCCCGACGCGCGTAACGCCTGATTTTACATCGCGCGCCAACCCAGCGGCCAAATCGGATGCCAAAGATTCACCGTTCCAGCCTTGTTGCAGCGCGAACGAGACCTTGAGTTCCGGGGCAAGCCGCTCAAGGCACCCCGCCACCGGGGTGGTCACCTCCGCTAAGTATTGGCGCCGCCCCTCGCTCAGCACCTCGCCTAGCTCGGCCACTTGGTCTGTCCAAGCCTCCAGCGCCGCGTCTGCAGCGCCTTGGCCAGCCATCGCCCGCAAGGCCGCGTTGCGCTGCCGAAGCGCCCGGCTGTAGTCCCGCTGGACATCCGCGTAGGACTGTTTCACGTGAAACGCGCCCCAATCGAGCCACTGCCGGCGCCCGGCAGGCCCACCGAAAACCAGGTCAGGAAGATCCGGCAACATGAGCTGCACCGGCAACAGCGCCGCCACCGCCGATGCTTGGCGCACGCGCTCGCCATTGCGACGCAGTTCCACTTTGCCACTCGCGTCATGGATCGTGCTGACCCGGAGTTCGCCGCACGCCGGATCCGTTCCCTCCATTGACACGCCCAGGTGTGGTGCGCCCCGGCGGATCACCTCGCGAGCACGCGCGGTTCGGAAGGAGCGACGACGCAGCAGCAGGTGCACGGCCTCGAGCACCGCCGTCTTGCCGGCACCATTGGCACCAACGAGCAGATTGACGCCTTGCCCAAGCTCAATCGTCGCCGACTCAATGTTGCGAACGTTGGCCAGCCGCAGCCGCTCGACGATCACGACTCGCTACACGAATGCGATTGACCCGAGGCTGCGCATTTAATCTCGATTGCTTGAGCGGGGCTATGCTCACAGTCTGGTTGCGTGTCCGAGGGCGTCGCAGGGGCGGGGCTTGTCCCGTCCCGTGCCGAGTTCATCGCAGCGTCAGGGCGCGCCGGGACGGGACAAGCCGGTCCCCTACTGCGAGCCGCAAACGGCCACCGCCTTGCGACCTACCCTCCGTCAAAGGTTCATGGGCATCAAGACGTAAACGGAATGTTCCGCGCCGGGGCCGTCGATCAGGGCGCTGCTTTCCGAATCGGACACCGCGATGCGTACCGAGTCCGTGTCGAGGACGCCGAGGATGTCTTGCAGGTACGCGACATTGAAGCCGATCTCCACCTTCTCGCCGCCGTACTCGACGGCCACTTCCTCCTCCGCTTCCTCCTGCTCCGGGTTGTTCGCCTGCACTGTCAGGACGTCCGCCTCCATGCCGAGGCGCACTCCCGGGTACTTCTCGTTCGACAGGATCCCCACCCGGCCGAACACCGACCGCAGCGTCTCTCGATCGGCCACAAAGCGGTTGTCCGGCATCGGCGGGATCACGTTCTCGTAGTCAGGATAGGTGGCGTCGAGCAGCCGAGTGCCGAGCGAGAACGGGCCCTGACGCGCCCGCAGGTAATTCTTGCCGATGGCGCAATGGACGTCCTCGTCGTTGTCCGCCACCATGCGAGCAAGTTCCAGAACGCCCTTGCGCGGCACCACCGCGCGGATGCGCTCGACCCCGGCGACGCCCTGACCCAAGGTGCACATCGCCAGTCGGTAGGCATCGGTGGCGACACTGCGAATGTGCTGGTCCGTCACCTCAAGCAACATGCCGTTGAGATAGAAACGAACGTCTTGCTGCGCCATGGCGAAGCTGGTCTGCCGCACCAAGCGCTGCATGTCGCCGCGCACGATATTGAACTCGGTGTCCGCGGCAGTGCTGTCAAGCCCAGGGAAATCGCTCGCCGGCAGCGTCGACAGCGTGAATCGGCTGCGCCCGGCACGCACCACCGCGCGGTCGTCGTGAACTTCGATCGAAACCTCGGCACCGTCCGGCAACGCCCGCCAGATTTCCGACAGCTTGCGCGCAGAGATGGTCGTCTCCCCCGGGCGCACCACCGTCACGCCCTCGTTCGCCTGCGCCACCATCTCGACTTCCATGTCTGTGCCCCTGAGCGACAGACCGTTGTCGTCCGCTGAGACGAGGATGTTCTGCAGCACCGGCAGGGTCTGCCGGCGTTCGACCACGCCGGTCACGAGCTGCAGGGGTTTCAGCAGGTTGTCTCGATTCGTGGTGAACTTCATTGGCTACCAATCCCTTTCCATTGCATGCGCCGCAAGGCGATCTCGCCCATCGTCTTTTGCGCCCCAAGCGGGACGGCAAAGCCTACTAGGTGCGAGCGCTCTGCGCGCTTGCTATTTCGACAACTGCCGGATGAGGTTGGCGCAGTCCTCGTCCACATCCGCAAACTCTTGCCGCAACTCGGCGACGCGGCGGCACGCGTGCAGCACGGTGGAGTGGTCGCGGCCGTTGAACTGCGTGCCGATCTCGAGCAGCGAATGGCTGGTGAACTCGCGTGCCAGGAACATCGCGATCTGGCGCGGTCGCGCCACCGTCCGAGTGCGCCGATGGGCAAGCAGGTCCGATCGCTTGATGTTGTAGTAGGTGGCAACCACCTTCTGGATCTCGTCCACCGAAAGCTGTCGCGCCCGACGAGCGAACAGGTCTCCCAAGGCATCGTCAACGCTGTCACGCGTAACCGGAGTGCCGTTGAACTTCGCGCCGGCAATCACGCGCTGCAGGGCACCCTCGAGCTCGCGCACGTTGGAACGGATGCGCTCCGCCACGTAGAACGCCACCTCGTTCGTCAACACGACACCGGCATGCTCCGCCTTTTTGCACAGGATCGCCGCCCGGGTCTCGAGATCCGGGTGCCCCATCTCCGCCGTCATCCCGCCGGCGAAGCGTGACTTCAGCCGTTCCTCCAGCCCCTCAATCTCCGAAGGGTAGCGGTCGCTGGTTAGCACGATCTGGCTGCCGGTCTCCTGCAACAAATTGAATATATGGAAGAATTCCTCTTGAGAGCGGACCTTCTCACCGAAAAACTGGATGTCGTCGAGAAGCAGGACATCCACCTCGCGATAGCCGTTCGTCATCTCGCCCATGGAACCGCCCTTGAGCGCCTCGACCATGTCGTTGACGAACCGGTGCGAGTTGAGATAGCGAACCCGGGTGCCCGGATCGTTGAGCAGGATTTCCTTGCCCACCGCCTGCATCAGGTGCGTCTTTCCGAGGCCCACGTCGCCGTAGAGCAGCAGCGGGCTGTACGACGTTCCCGGCGCCTGCGCCACGTGTCTCGCGGCGGCCTCCGCGATGCGGTTGTTCTTGCCCACCACGAACGAGTTGAAGTGATAGGCGGGATTGAGATCCGCGCCGTTGTACCGGCGCCGAGGGCTTTCCCGACGGCCTGCCTTGAGCGGCACCGGCGGCCCGGCATCGAGTTCCCCTACCTCGAACTCGATCCGATCGACGCCGATGCCGTCACCCATGCCCTCGACGATCTTGGCGATCTGGATGCGGTAGCTCTTGCGAACGGTGTCACGAACATAGGTGTTGGGCGCCAAGACGACCAAGACCTCGTCCCGAAGGCCCGCCTGGAGCGGGCCGATCCATGTGGTGAACTCCTCCGACGGAAGTTCCTCCCGCAGTCTTGCGCTGCACTCGGTCCAAACATGCGCGGGCTCCAAGCTTGCCTCCCTCATCTGCCTAGCGCTGGCCCCTCAAGCCCCGCCATTTGGTGCGTCTCATCGCGCGCCTTGTCTCGCCAGGAACCGCCGCAGCGATTCCTTTCTCGTGGCATCAGTGGGTGCTCGCCGTAAATCGTACTGTCACCATCGCCTATATTTCCATCGCCGGCGCATCGTCACCGGCGATCTTTCGGATTCAGACGCTTGATCAAAGGGTTGCATTCCACCTTTCAGGGCCGAGGGAAGCATCGAAAATGTGGATAATCCGTGCATAACCGGAGCATCAACGGTGCTTGTTTTGGCGAGAGAACCCTTCCGGCGAGCTTGTCCCCCACCTGCCAAGAGGTTCCGCCACGCGTTGCGCCCGACTTCTCCCACGAGAAAAACGCCATGAAACCCGTAAGTTATCCGCCCAATCCACTGTGAGACATCTCCTACAACAACGACAATCTCTTTCTACTAGGAAAGAAAGGTTGAGGAGCTTTGCCGTGTTGTCATCGCGCCCGTCCGGCGGCGGAGCTTGGCCTGCACCACAAACGCTGAGTACGCTTTTTCTCGCTGCGAGCAAGAGCGAACCGCAAATTAGCCACCTCCCCACGAAGCCCCGGCTTACCTGCTAGAATCGCGCGCCTTTCGCATCGGGGCCCAAGGAGCGGCGCATGAAACGAACCTTTCAGCCGAGCGTCGTTAAGCGCAAGCGCACGCACGGTTTCCGCAGCCGCATGGCTACGCGGGCAGGACGTCGAGTCCTCAATGCGCGGCGGGCCAAGGGACGCAAGCGTCTGGCGGTCTGAAGGGCGTCCCTAGGCTAGGCTCCCGCCATGACTGACAGGCGTTTTGGACGCCAGCGCCGCCTGCTGGCGCGGGAGCAGTTCGATGCGGTGCTGAGGCGTCCCCAAGTGCGCATGGCGAGCGGCCCCTTCCGCCTGGTGGCGCGCAGAAACCGCGCCGGCTTTGCCCGGCTCGGCCTCGTGGTGGCCAAGCGCGTCATCCGCCACTCGGTGGATCGCAACCGCGTCAAGCGCTGTGTTCGCGAGACGTTCCGCGCGGCAATGAACGACCTGCCCGCAGTCGATGTAGTCATTCGCCTGGCAACGCCGATGCCCGATATCCGCCAAACCCCTCCGCATGAGCCCCTGAACAGCCTCTGGCAACGCCTGAGCGCGTGGGGAGCATCCCCTTGACGCCGGGGGAACAAGGCGGTCAGGAGGCGGCTGCTGCCAACACACCGGGCTTGCCCTCCTGTCACTCCTCCCTTGCGGCGGAGTCGAGAAGTCGTCCTCGATCTCTCGCCGGCGAGGCCGGCCATCGACCGCGCGCCAGTCTCCTGGCCCTTTGCCTCATCGCCCTAATCCAAGCCTATCGCTTCACCCTGAGCCCCTTCTTTGGAATGCACTGCCGCTTCCACCCCACCTGCTCCGCCTACGCCCTCGAGGCGGTGCAGCGGTTTGGCGCGCTCCGCGGCGGGTGGATGGCGGTTCGCCGCCTCGGTCGCTGCCACCCTTGGCATCCGGGCGGCCTCGATCCCGTCCCAGAGCGGCAAGCCGCGCGCTGATGTTCTCGCCCGAGGTTCGTCGCATCGCCCTGATGGTGGCGCTGGCTGCCATCAGCTACCTGCTGCTCTTGGCTTGGAACGAGGACTATGGCGTCGGTTCCGACCCGGTGCCTAACGAGGCGCCGCCGCCGGTCGCTGGTGTTGACGCACCCGTGGTTCCGGCACCTGCGGACGACCTTCCCGACGCATCCATCGGCGCCGCCGCCGTCCCGGCAACGGTGGAAGAACCCGTGCCCCAAGCACCGGAGGACAGCGCGCCCCGCCAGGTGCAGGTAACGACGCCAGAATTGCAGCTCACCATCGACCGACTCGGCGGCGATGTGGTGGCCTTGGTGCTGCCGAAGTACCCCCGAAGCACGGAAAACGCAACGCCGTTCCGGCTCCTGGCGCAGGATGGCCAGCACACGTATGTCGCCCAAAGCGGGCTGATTGGCCCCGACGGCGTGGACAGCACTGGGGAGCGACCGCTCTACACCACGCCGCGTAGCGAGTACCGCATGGGCGAGGACGACGACGAACTGGCGGTGGAACTTCACCATCGAACAGCCACGGGCGTCGAGGTCATCAAGCGCTTCCGCTTCGAGGCTGGCAGCTATGCATTCGATGTCGAGCACGAGATCGACAACGGCAGCGATGCGGATGTGCGGGCTCGCCTCTTCGCACAGCTCAAGCGAGACGACTCGACGCCCGAGGAGGAGGGCTTCCAGATTGGGCCTCGGCCCTACGTGGGCGCAGCGCTGACCACCCCAGAAGACCGCTACAACAAGGTCGACTTCGACGATGTGGACGAGACGGAATTTCGCGCCGACGTCACCGGCGGCTGGGTGGCCATGCTGCAGCACTATTTCGTCGTTTCTTGGGTGGCGAATCCTGAGGAACTCAATGCCTATACGGGGCGCCGGCTTGCAGGGCTCGGTCGCCCGCTCTATGCCTTCGGCTACGTCGCGCCGGAGTTCCGGGTCGCACCGGGAGCGAGGCAGGTGGTCTCCGCCAAGCTCTATGCGGGGCCAAAGCATCAGGCTCACCTCGAAGCCATCGCCGAAAACCTGAGCTTGACCGTGGACTACGGGATTCTTTGGTGGCTGGCGGTGCCGTTGTTCCAAGCGTTGGCCTATATCCAGTCGTGGGTCATCAACTGGGGCGTTGCCATCCTGCTCCTGACGCTGGCGATTAAGCTCGTGCTGTATCCGCTCTCGGCCATCGCCTATCGCTCCGGAGCGAAGATGCGGCGGGTGGCACCGCAGCTCAAGCGCCTGCAGGAGCGCCACGCGGACGACCGCCGCAAGCTGTCGGCCGAGATGATGGAGCTCTACCGGCGCGAGGGCGCCAATCCCTTCGGCGGCTGCCTGCCGATGCTGTTGCAGATGCCGGTGTTCTTTGCGCTCTACTGGGTGCTCTATGAAAGCGTCGAGCTGCGGCAAGCGCCGTTCTTCCTCTGGATCGAGGATCTGTCGGTGATGGATCCGTTCTTCGTCCTGCCCATCCTCATGGGCGGCTCCATGTACCTGATGCAGATGCTGAACCCCCCCATGCCCGACCCCATGCAGGCGCGCATGATGAAGATGATGCCGTTCCTGTTCACGGCCTTCTCGTTGTTCTTCCCCGCCGGCCTCGTGCTCTACTGGCTGGCCAACAATCTCCTCTCCCTCCTTCAACAGTGGTACGTGACCCGCCAGGCAGACCGCGAAGCCGCTGCTTGACCCACTCGCCTTGACCGGTTCTGGGCATGGACGGGGCTTCGGAGGGCAGGCATCCTGCCGTATCCTGCGCCGAAGGGCGCGTCCGCCGAACCTGCCAATGGGCCGCTCGCCGCCAGCCCGGTGATGCGCGTTAGATGCCAGCCATGAAACGCGACACCATTGCCGCCATTGCCACCCCGCCCGGCCGCGGCGGCATCGGCATTGTCCGCGTGTCGGGTGCAGGGGTAGCCGCCCTCGCGGAAGACGTCGTGCGGCGCCCGACGCCGCCCCGCCACGCCGTGTACACCGACTTTCTGGACGCCGACCAAACCGCGATCGACACCGGCATCTTCCTCTTTTTTCCCGCACCCAACTCCTTCACCGGCGAGGATGTGGCCGAGTTTCACGGTCACGGTGGGCCGGTGGTGATGGATCGCCTGCTGGGCCGGATGGTCGAGCTCGGCGCTCGCGTCGCCAGACCCGGTGAGTTCACCGAACGAGCCTTCCTGAACAAACGCATGGACCTTGCCCAGGCGGAAGCGGTTGCCGACCTCATCGACAGTGCCTCCCGCCGGGCAGCCCAAGCGGCGATGCGTTCCCTTGCCGGAGAGTTTTCCGCACAGATCCTCGCCTTGGACCGTCGCGTGCGCGAAGCGCGAATGCACGTAGAGGCGGCCATCGACTTCGCCGAGGAGGAGATCGACTTCCTCGGCGACTCGGAACTGAAAACCCGGCTTGAAGGCGTGCTGACCGGCTTGGGCGACCTGCTCGAGGAGTCCGACCGCGGTCAGGTATTGCGCGATGGTCTCGATGTCGTGATCGCCGGTGCTCCAAACGTCGGCAAATCCAGCCTTCTGAACCGCCTCGCGGCCGAAGACCGAGCCATCGTCACCGCCACCCCCGGCACTACCCGCGATGCGGTGCACGCTGAGATCGAAGTGCAAGGCATCCCCGTTCGCCTCACCGATACCGCCGGGCTCAGGCAAACGAGCGACGACGTGGAATCCATCGGCATCGACCGCGCCCGCGCCGCCATCGCTGGCGCCGACCTCGTGCTCGCCGTGACGGACGCCGCCGCGCCACGCGTCGACGCCGACGCCAACCTATGGGAGCGCGAAACGGCCCAAGGCACGACCATTCGCGTGGTCAACAAGATCGATCTGACAGGCGAAAAGGCAGGTCAGGCCGGGGAAGCCCTTCGCATATCCGCCCGCACTGGCGCTGGCATCGACGACCTAAAGCGTCGCATATCCGAACTGGCCGGCATCGCCCCAACAGAAAGCACCTACCTGGCCCGGCGCCGGCACCTCGAAGCCCTGGAGGCAGCCGGGGCCTGCGCCCGCCGAGCCTTGCAGCGCACCGGCGATGGCGCCGGCGAACTCGCCGCCGAGGAACTTCGTCTCGCTCACGAAGCCTTGGGCACGATCGTCGGCACCACCACCACCGACGAACTCTTGGGCGACATCTTCAGCGCCTTTTGCATCGGCAAATGAAGCGCTCGGTTCAGGCTTGCTGCCAGCCCGACTCATCCGGCGCCGGAAACGCCGGCAGTACCCCCTCCAAATGCCTCATCACCGCCAACACGACGTCTTCCCGCCAGGGATTCGCCACCACCTGCACCCCAATCGGCACCCCCGACGCAGCGGTTCCGCCCCGCACGACCCCCGCCGGCCATCCAGTCAGGTCATACGCTTCCGTGTAACTCGCGTCCGTCGAAGGAAACGGCGAGTCTCCCGGTGCCGGATGCGCGTTGACCGGCGAGATGAGCACGTCGTATCGCGCCATGTGCTGCTGCATCCGACGGCGATAGCCCTCGAACCGTGCAAACTGCCGCGAGAGCGCCGCGCCGCTGACCTCACCGCTCTCCGGGTCTCCTTCTTCGAGGGGAAGCCCCTCGCGCTCCCCCGCGCTGATGGCTCTTGCGAACGATCGGAACCAGTTGTTCGCATAGTCTTCGACCCCGGTGCCCGCCTCCTCGAGCAGCGCCCGCACCCCCGCATGCGCGCCCACCGCCCAGAAACCGCCGCCAACAGAGGTGGTTTCCTCAACCCCGTCGAGACGGTCGCGCTGCGTCTTCAGCCCCGCGTCGGCAAGAATCCCTTCAGCCCGCTCCACCACCGCCAAGGTCTCGTCATCGGGCCTCGCGATGCCATTGTCCACCATCACGGCGCAGCGAAGCCCCTTCAGCGCCACGACACTCGAATCCGCGAGCGGAACCGGCGCGATGCGGGTGTCCAAGCCATCCGGCCCCCAAATCACCGACAGGATCAGCTCCAGGTCCGCCACGCTCCTCGCCATCGGCCCGGCGTGGCTGAGGAAGTCGGTCAACATCCCAGGCGGCAAGCACAGCCCGGTGCGCGGCAGGCTGCCGCTGGTCGGCTTGATCCCGACGGTGCCGCAGGCGTGCGACGGCACGCGGATGCTGCCGCCATAGTCGGTGCCAATGTCGAACGACGTGAGCCCGGCGGCGATGGCAGCCGCGGCGCCACCACTGCTCCCGCCCGGTGAGCGTCCGAGGTCGAAGGGGTTGTTCGTGAACCCGTGAATCCGGTTGTGCGTCTCGAACGAGAGCGTGAACTCGGGCGTATTGGTCTTGCCGAGGAGAATCGCGCCGGCGTCCTTCAGCCGCCGCACGACCGTCGCATCCGCCCCAGGCACGAAATCCTTGCGCCCAAGCGTCCCCCAAGTGGACACCGTGCCAGCCGTGTCGAAGCAATCCTTGATGGTCATCGGCACGCCATGCAGCGGCCCCAGCGAATCGCCATTCGCGACCGCTTGGTCGGCATCCTTCGCCCGCTCCCGCGCATCTTCGGCCAATGCCACCACCGCATTCAGCGCCGGATTGAAGCGCTTGATCCGATCGAGATACAGCGCCAGCAACTCGTGGCTCGCAAGCTCGCCAGAGCGAATCAGCGCCGCTTGCGCCGTCGTCGAAAGATACGCAGGAGAATCCATCGCGTTCGCCATGTTCGCGGCCTCGTCTACCTCGGAATGCGCTTGCCGACCTGCCAGTGCAAGGAATGGCCCAGCAAGCGCCGGAACGGCCTTCACCGCCGTCCGTCGGGAAACCCCGCGCCGCCCCACCCTCGCGACCGACAAGCCGAATCTCAAGAAATGCTAGGAGCCCGGCAATGTAGCACGCCCCCTGACGGAGACGAGGCAATGGTGCCGATTGGCCATTTGGCCATGTACCAAGTTCCTAACAGTCCCCTCTAGCCGTATAGTTGCCCGTTCGCGTTGCGAGCTTGGCGGAACGAGCGTGATCATCCACCCGGAACGGTTCGATGTCGTCGTGATCGGCGGCGGCCATGCCGGCGTCGAGGCGGCGCTCGCGAGTGCGCGCAAAGGCGCCTCGACGCTGCTGCTCACGCAAAGCATCGAAACCATCGGTCAAATGTCCTGCAATCCGGCCATCGGCGGCATTGGCAAGTCGCATCTGGTGCGCGAGATCGATGCCTTGGGCGGGGCGATGGCCGTGGCCGGCGACCGTGCCGGCATCCAGTTCCGGACGCTGAACGAGAGCAAGGGTGCGGCGGTTCGCGCCACCCGTGCACAGGCTGACCGCAGCCTGTATCGCGGCGAAGTGCGTCGCATCGTCGAGTCGCAGCCGAACCTGTCGCTGTTCCAGCAGCCAGTGGTGGACCTCTGCGTGGAAGACGACAGGGTGCGCGGCGTCGATACGGCGATGGGGCTTCGGTTCACGACGAACCGTGTCGTGCTTGCTACCGGCACATTCCTTGGCGGGCGCATTCACGTCGGCCTCGAAACGGCGCCCGGAGGGCGTGCTGGCGATGCGCCGTCGAATCGCCTTGCCGAACGCCTGCGGCAACTCCCGCTGCGGGTCGGCAGGCTGAAGACCGGCACGCCGCCGCGCATCGACGGTCGCAGCGTCGACTTCTCGGTCATGGAGGTGCAGCCGAGCGCCGAGCCGCGGCCGACGCTGTCGTTCCTGACCAGCGCAGACGACCATCCGCGTCAGGTGCCGTGCCACATCACCCACACCAATCCCGCGACGCACGAGATCATCCGTGGGGCGCTCGATCGCTCGCCCATGTTCAGCGGTGCCATCGAAGGCGTGGGGCCGCGCTACTGCCCCTCCATCGAGGACAAGGTGGTGCGCTTCGGCGCGCGCCAGAGCCATCAGGTCTTCGTCGAGCCGGAAGGGCTCGACACGCCCGAGCTCTATCCCAACGGCATCTCCACCAGCCTGCCGTTCGACGTGCAGCTTCGCGCCGTGCGCAGCATTCGCGGCTTCGAGAACGCGAGCATCACCCGCCCGGGCTACGCCATCGAGTACGACTTCTTCGACCCCCGTGACCTGGCTCCGTCGCTCGAAACCAAGGTGATCGAAGGGCTCTACTTCGCCGGGCAGATCAACGGCACCACGGGCTACGAAGAAGCCGCAGCGCAAGGGCTGCTCGCCGGCATCAATGCCGCCCGCGCCGCGGCCGGCGAGCCGGCATGGTGCCCGGCGCGACACGAGGCCTACATAGGCGTCTTGGTGGACGACCTCATTAACCTCGGCGCCAGCGAGCCATACCGCATGTTCACCAGTCGTGCCGAATACCGGCTCCGGCTGCGCCAGGACAACGCTGACTTGCGCCTGACGCCGGTCGGGCGCGAACTCGGGGTCGTGGACGACGTGCGCTGGCAGGTGTTCAGCGATCGGCGAGCGCGGATCGACCGCTTGCGGCGCGAGCTTCGCGACCAGCGCGTTCACCCTGGCAGCGACCTTGCACGCGCCCTCGAACGGGGGAGCGGTGCAGCCTTGGCGAAGGACTCGACGCTGCTTGACCTGCTCAAGCGACCGAGCGTCACCGCCGCCGCGCTGCTTGAGGCGGGCGTAGCGGCGGACGAGGCAGCGCTTGCCCAAGTGGAAATCGATGCCAAATACGCCGGCTACATCCGCCGCCAGGACGAGGAGATCGAACAGAGCCAGGAAGACGACAACGCGCCACTGCCGCCGGACTTCGACTACGCATCGGTAGCTGGGCTGTCGAACGAGGTGCGAGAACGGCTGCGGGAGCGACTGCCAGCGACGGTGGCGCAAGCGTCACGCGTTCCGGGGATCACCCCGGCGGCGCTTTCGCTGTTGCGGGTGCATTCGCGCCGTCACGCCGAGGCGGACAACACGGCCGACGACCAAGCGCAGCGGGCCTAACGGCAGTGGCCGTCCTGGCCCCCAACATCGACCGCGTGGACGCCTTGCTCGCGCAACACGCGAGCTTGGTGCGGCGCTGGAGCAAGGTGCGGAACCTCGTCAGCCCTCGCGACTTGGGCAGGCTAGAGAAGCGCCACATCCAAGACAGCCTCTCGCTTCAGGCGTTTCTTCGATCGCCGCCTCTGCCCGATGTCGTGGCGCAGGGCGGCTGTCGCTGGCAACTCGTGGACGTAGGTGCCGGGGCAGGCTTTCCGGGCATACCGCTTGCGATAGCCTGCCCCGACCTTCAAGTCACGCTGGTCGAGCGCAGCGAGGCGAAGGGGCGTTTCCTGCGCCAGGCGGTGATCGAACTCGGCCTCACAAACGCGACGGTCTGCGTCGCTGATGCCAAAGCCCTCGCGCCCGGCACGTTCCACGCTGCCACGGCTCGGGCGGTAGCGCCGCCCGCCAAGGCGTGGCCGCTGCTAAGGTGCCTGCTGCGGCCCGACGGTTTGGCACTCCTGCAGGCGGGGCGCGCGCTACCGCCTTCGCTGTTCCCGGACGGACGCATTGTTGAAGCGACCCAGGTCGGCGAGTCGCGCATCGTTGCAGTCTGCCGCGCCGACGCACCGGGCTCTTTCGTCGAGGGGAAGCCCCTCGCGCACCCCCGCGCTGAGGGCTCTTCGTTCGAGGGGAAGCCCCTCGCGCACCCCCAAGCTGAGGGCTCCGGGCCGTGACCGACCGCGCGACCCCGTCCGCCGAGGCGCCGGCCAGCCCCCACCGCATCGCCGTCGCGAACCAGAAGGGCGGCGTCGGCAAGACCACCACCAGCGTCAATCTTGCTGCCTCCCTCACGCTGACCGGTGCCCGCACATTGCTGGTGGACATGGACCCCCAAGGCAACGCCACCATGGGTGCCGGGGTGGACAAGAACTCGCTCGAAACCGGCGCTTACGAGTGGCTCATGGACGCCGCCGCGGACCAAGACGTGTACCGAGACTGCGCCACGGGGTTTCAGCTCGTGCCCGCCAACGGCGACCTCACCGCGGCGGAGGTTCGCCTGCACGAACAGGAACAGCGAGCCCACCGGCTGCGCGAACGTCTTGATGCCTCGGGGGAAGTCTTCGACTATGTGCTGATCGACTGCCCTCCATCCCTGAGCCTGCTGACGCTGAACGCCCTGATGGCAGCCGATGCGGTGCTGATCCCGATGCAATGCGAGTATTACGCCCTCGAAGGACTTTCGGCACTGCTCGACACCATCGACGGCGTGCGCCAAAGCGGCAATTCCGCGCTGGCGGTGGAGGGCATCCTGCGCACCATGTACGACCCCCGTAACAGTCTCACGCGCGATGTCTCGCGTCAGCTCATCGAGTACTTCGGCGACAGCGTGTACCGCACGGTCATCCCCCGCAACGTTCGGCTTGCCGAAGCGCCCAGTCACGGCCTGCCCGCGATCCTCTACGACCGCCACTGCCGTGGTGCGGTGGCCTACCTCGCGTTGGCGGCGGAACTGCGACGGCGGCGCGAGGGCGGCATGAGGGAGGCGTCATGAAGCCGCCGGAGCGGCCCGTGGTTCGCCGGCGTGGGCTGAACCGAGGCCTTGAAGCACTGCTCGCCCGGCCTGAAGGTGCCGGCGAAGGCGGGCATGCGACTGTCGGCTCGGGCCTGTACCCGAACCTGCCGCTCGAAACGGTGTACTCCGGTCCGCACCAACCGCGCCGAGTGGTGGATCCGGAAGCCTTGGAGGAGTTGGCGCAATCGATTCGCGCCCAAGGCGTGATCGAGCCGATCATCGTCCGCCCCCGCGAATCCGGCGGCTACGAGATCGTCGCTGGCGAGCGTCGCTGGCGCGCTGCCCAGCTCGCCGGACTCGAGACCATACCCGCAGTGGTGCGCAGCATCAGCGACCGCGACGCGATGGCGGTGGCGCTGATCGAGAACATCCAGCGCGAGGACTTGAACGCGCTCGAGGAAGCCGCCGCGCTCAAGCGCTTGATCGAAGAGCATTCCCTTACGCAGCAGGAAGTTGCGGACGCGGTCGGCAAGTCTCGAACTGCCGTCGCGAACCTCCTGCGCCTGCTGAAGCTCGCGCCGGAAGTGCGGGAGCTGCTGCTCGCCAGCAAGCTAGAGATGGGCCACGCCCGCGCCCTGCTCCCGTTGTCGCTCGCAAGCCAAGCGAGCGTAGCGGCCCAAGTAGTCAAGCGAAAAATGTCGGTGCGCGAAACCGAGGCCTTGGTGCGAACCCTGCTGGCCGACAAACACACCTCGAAACGGCCCGCTGAGCCGGACGCCGACACCCAGCGCCTAGAGCGCGAACTCGGCGAACGCCTGGGCGCACCCGTCTCGATCGGCTTCAATCGCCGAACCGGCGCCGGCCGCGTCGTGATCCGCTACGCCAGCATGGACGAACTCGATACGATCCTGAACCGCCTGCGCCGCGGCCCTTCGAAAAAGTCAGGACGCCCTTGACGACGCCAAAGCGGCGCCGGCAGGTAAGTCGAACGCGACCGCCGGTTTCGAGCGCCCATCCGATACAGCCGGAAGGGTCAAAGTGAGAGACACCACCACGTCGCCAAAAGCGTTGAAGCAGGCAAAACCCGACCGTATAATGCGCGCCGCTTCGCACACCGGTTCGGCCTGATCTACCGAACTTCGTCCACATCGATCCTCTGCTGGCGTGCCCTCCTTTGGGGCGAGGTCGCGCAGGGGTCGGTTGGTGCCGGGTCCATCCGCAGGCAGTCCGGTTAAGTGCAGGCACCTTGGCTGGTTGTGCTCGTCCAGGCAGGGTTGACCGGGGTGGCTGCCGCAATTGCGGCGGGCGCTTCGTCGGGAACGGCCGGTTACGGTGCCGTCAGCGCGATGCTCGGTGGGGCGGCGGTGGTGCTGCCTCAAGCTTGGTACGCATGGGCGGTTGGCCGCGCCAAGGCGACGGCAGAGGCATGTGGCCTCTTGGCGCGCTGGCTTGCCAAGGTGGCGCTGACCGCTGCTCTCGCGGTTGCGGGATTCTTGGTCGGCGTGCAGGCAGCGGCATTTCTTGGCGGATTCATCGCCGCGCTGGTAGGGCAATTGCTTGCACCAGCGCTGATTGGCCGGGGCAGAGCGGGAGAGTGAGGGGCTTCCTTCGCAAGAGGGAGCCTTCAGTGCGGGAGAGCGCGAGGGGCCTCCCCTCGCATGGAATAGTGCCTCGGACGATCCGGGGCATCGATCAGGAGCTTAGGGCGCAAGACGCGATATGGCCGAATCGAGCGGCGACTACATCAAGCACCACCTCACGAACCTCACCTACGGCCAGCATCCGGACGGAACGTGGGGCTTCGCCGAGAACGCCGAGCAGGCGGCGGCGATGGGCTTCTGGTCCATCAACGTGGATTCCATGGCGTGGGCTGTGGCCTTGGGCGCCCTTTTCTGCGTCATCTTTGGAATCGCCGCCCGTCGAGCCACGGCCGGTGTCCCCGGCGGCTTGCAGAACGCCGTCGAGATGATCGTCGATTTCATTGACGATACGGTTTCAAGCATCTTCCAGCATCGCAACGACCTCATAGCACCCATGGCACTCACCATCTTTGTCTGGGTGTTCCTGATGAACCTCATGGATCTGGTGCCGGTGGACTGGATTCCCGAAGCTGCCAAGCTCATGGGCGTCGAGTTCATGAAGGTGGTGCCCTCCACCGACCCCAACATCACCCTCGGCATGGCGCTGGCGGTCTTCATCCTCGTGATCTTCTACAGCATCAAGGTGAAGGGCATCGGCGGTTTCCTGAAAGAGCTCCTCTGCCACCCGTTCGAAGCCCCCAAGGACGGCAACCCGGTGGTGCGGGGGCTGCTGATAGTCATCCTCGCCCCCATCAACCTCATTCTCGAAGGCGTCACGCTGCTCGCCAAACCCGTCTCGTTGGGGCTGCGTCTCTTTGGCAACCTCTACGCCGGCGAGATGATCTTCATCCTCATCGCCCTCATGTACGGCGGCATCGTCATCGGCGTCTTCGGCGCCGCGCTGCAATGGGCCTGGGCCATGTTCCACGTCCTCATCATCACCCTGCAGGCGTTCATCTTCGCCGTCCTCACGGTGGTGTACCTCGCCCAGGCCCACGACACCGAGGAGGACCACTGATGGCGTGCCCTACGGGCCCGTCGCCAGTTTCGCCAGGCGAAACTGCCGCGTTGCCGAGCGTTGCGAGGCGAGGCGCGCTGGCTTCGCGCTCTGGCCAGAAGCTTCCGACCCATTCCCGACCTCGACCCGAAACCCTCTTGCGACCCCAAAGGAGTTAAGCGAACCGTGGAGATGTCAGTTCTCTTGTACATTGGCGCCGGCCTCATGATCGGCCTTGGCGCCGTCGGCGCTGCCATCGGCGTCGGCCTGCTCGGCGGCAAGTTCATGGAAGGCGTTGCCCGCCAACCGGAACTCTTGCCGACGCTCAGGACCCAGCTCTTCATCATCCTGGGCCTCGTGGACGCAGTGCCGATCATCGGCGTCGGCGTCGCCCTCTACGTGATGTTCGTGGTCGCCTGACGCAAGGGCACCTCTTTCCCTCGCCGCCGCGGCGGCACCCGCGCCTTAAGGAGGAGACGACATGAACATCACGGCGACGCTCATCGGCCAGACGCTGGCCTTCGCCGTGTTCGTCTGGACCTGCTGGAAGTTCATCTGGCCGGTGCTGATTTCCGCCATGCGGGAGCGGCAGAAGACCATCGCAGACGGGCTGGAGGCTGCCGACAAGGCGCAGCGTGACCTTGAGCACGCCGAGGCCCGCGCCGAAGAGCACCTGAGCGGCGCGCGTGCCGAAGCACGCCAGATCGTCGAACAGGCTCGCGGCCAAGCCGCCGAAATGGTGGAGGAAGCGAAGTCCGTGGCGCAGGCCGAACGGGAACGCATCTTGGAAGCCGCGCAAGCGGACATCGAGCAGGAGATGAACCGGGCGCGCGAGGCGCTCAGGGGCCGCGTGGCCGAACTCGCCATCGCTGGCGCCTCGCGCATCGTCTCGGCGGATCTGGATCGCTCCCGGCACGACGCCCTGCTCGACAAGCTGGCGACGGAGCTCTAGGTGGCAGAGACCGCAACCCTCGCCCGCCCCTACGCCGGAGCGGCGTTCGACATCGCCCGCGAGGCGGACCGGCTCGACCAATGGTCGCGCCAGCTTGCGAGCCTGGCGGCGGCCGCCGATGTGGACGACGTGCAGGAGTTCATCGCCTTGCCATCACTGCCGGGGCCGGTCAAGGCGCAGCGGATCATCGACCTGCTTGGCGATGAGCTCGGCACCGATGCCCGCCGCTTCGTGCATGTGCTGGCAGACAACAAGCGGCTCGACATCTTGGGCGAAATCGCGAGCCAGTTCGAAGCGTTGAAGGCCGCTGCGGAGCGCACCTTGGACGTGGAGATCGTCAGCGCCGTGGAACTCACCGAAAGCCAACTCGCCGGCTTCGTTCAAGGCCTCACCGAGCGCTTCGGCCAAGAGATCGAGGTGGAGACGAGAGTGGACGAGGACGTCGTCGGCGGCGCCATCATCCGCGCCGGTGACACCGTGATCGACGGCAGCGTGCGCGGCCGCATCGCCAAGCTCACCGAGGCGCTCCTCAGAACATGACGAACTGCGTTCGACTTCTGGAGGGAGGGCGTCTCGCCCTCCAACGCGCCGCGAGGCGCGCAGAAAGTTTGAACCTCGCATAGCCGGCACCAACGCAAGGACAGGCACAACGACCATGCAGCAACTGAATCCTTCGGAAATCAGCGACATCATCAAGAGCCGCATCCACAATCTGGATGTCACGGCGCAGGCGCAGAACGAGGGCACCATCGTCAGCGTGTCCGACGGCATCGTCCGCGTTCATGGCCTCGCCGAAGCGCAATACGGCGAGATGATCGAATTCCCCGGCGCCGAGGGCGACGGAGTCGTCACCGGCATGGCGCTCAACCTCGAGCGCGACTCGGTGGGCGTGGTGGTGCTCGGCGACTACGAGGGCCTCTCGGAAGGCATGACGGCGCGCTGCACCAAGCGCATTCTCGAAGTGCCGGTGGGGCGCGAACTGCTCGGCCGCGTGGTCAATGCCTTGGGCGAACCCGTGGACGGCAAGGGCCCAATCGCCGCCACCGAAACCGCGCCCATCGAGAAGGTGGCGCCCGGCGTCATCGCCCGGCAGTCGGTGGACCAACCGGTGCAGATGGGCATCAAGTGCATCGACTCCATGGTGCCCATCGGCCGCGGCCAGCGCGAGCTCATCATCGGCGACCGGCAGATCGGCAAGACCGCCATCGCCGTGGACGCGGTGATCAACCAGAAAGGCACCGGCATCAAGTGCGTCTACGTCGCCATCGGCCAGAAGATGTCCACCATCGCCAACATCGTGCGCACGTTCGAGGAGAACGGCGCCATGGAGCACACCATCGTCGTCGCCGCCTCCGCCTCGGAGCCGGCGCCGATGCAGTACATCTCGCCCTACTCCGGCTGCGCCATGGGCGAGTTCTTCCGCGACCACGGCGAAGACGCCCTCATCATCTACGACGACCTCACCAAGCAGGCATGGGCATATCGGCAGATCTCCCTGCTGCTGCGCCGCCCGCCGGGGCGGGAGGCCTATCCGGGCGACGTCTTCTACCTGCACTCCCGGCTGCTCGAACGCGCCTCTAGGGTGAACGCGGAATACGTCGAGCAACAGACCGGCGGCGAAGTGAAGGGACAGACCGGGTCGCTCACGGCGCTGCCGATCATCGAGACGCAGGCCGGCGACATGTCCGCCTTCGTGCCCACCAACGTCATCTCCATCACGGACGGGCAGATCTTCCTCGAGCTCGACCGCTTCAACGCCGGAATCCGTCCCGCCATGAGCCCGGGCATCTCGGTCTCCCGGGTGGGCGGCTCGGCGCAGGTGCCGTTCATCAAGAAGATCTCCGGCGGCATCAAGCTCGCCCTCGCGCAGTATCGAGAGCTTGCCGCATTCTCGCAGTTCGCCTCGGACCTCGACGAAGCCACCCGCCGCCAGCTCGACCACGGTGCCCGCGTCGAAGAGCTGATGAAGCAGAACCAGTATTCGCCCATGTCGGTGGCGGAGATGGGGCTTGTGCTCTTCGCGGCGTCGGAAGGCTACCTCGAAGACGTGCCGGTGGAGCGCGTGCTCGACTTCGAGCGCGACCTCCTCGCCTACATGAACTCCGAGCACGGCGAGTGGATGGCGAACATCACCGCCACCGGCGACCATTCGGACGAGATCGTCGAGTACATGAAGAACGCCATCGAGGCGTTCAAGCAAGGCCACACTTACGAGTAACCGTTGAACTCGGCATTAGTCGAAAGTAGCGGGCAAGGCAG
Source organism: Pseudomonadales bacterium (assembly GCA_965116935.1). GTDB lineage: Bacteria > Pseudomonadota > Gammaproteobacteria > Pseudomonadales > Azotimanducaceae > VXYL01. Next base: position 1,528,031 of record OZ220737.1, read on the forward strand.
CAAGGCGGAAGCAAGAGCATGGCGGCAGGCCAGGAAATCAAGAAGAAGATCGGCAGCGTCCAGACGACGCAGAAGAGCACGCGCGCCATGCAGATGGTGGCGGCGAGCCGGATGCGCCGTACCCAGGACAAGATGCGCGAAGGTCGCCCGTATTCGCGCCGCATCGCCGAAGTGATCGGCCATCTCGCCAACGCCCGCCCGGAACACCGCCACACGTACATGGCCGAGCGCGAGGTGAAGCGCATCGGCTACATCGTCGTTTCCACCGATCGCGGCCTCTGCGGCGGCCTCAACGTCAACCTGTTCCGGCTGCTGCTGCGAGAGATGCAGTCGTGGAGTGAGCGTGGTGTTGAGGCGGAAATGGCGCTCGTCGGCAACAAGGCGCTGCAGTTTTTCCGCTCGGTGGGCGGCACGGTGTCGGCCACGGTGGCGGACGTGGGCGAAACGCCGGAAGTGGCCGATCTCATCGGCGGCGTCAAGGTGATGTTCGATGCCTTTGAGCAGGGGCGCATCGACCGGCTCGAGATCGCCAGCAACGAATTCGTCAACACCATGACCCAGCGCTCCTTCATCCGCCAGTTGCTGCCCTTGGCGCCAGCTGACGGCGACGAGTTCAAGCACGCCTGGGACTATCTCTACGAGCCGGACGCCCGCGCCCTCATCGAGGGGCTGGTGCAGCGCTACGTCGAGTCGCAGGTGTATCAGGCGGTGGTGGAGAACACGGCCTGCGAGCAGGCGGCGCGGATGATTGCGATGAAAAACGCCACCGACAACGCCGAGGAGATCGTCACGGAGCTGAATCTGCTCTACAACAACGCCCGTCAGGCGGCCATCACGCAGGAAATCGCCGAAATCGTCGGCGGTGCCGCGGCGGTCTGACGGCAAGCGGCGCGAAACAACGCCCCCACGGACACATTCGAGAGGTCAAGCATGTCAAGCGGCAAGGTGGTGCAGATTATCGGCGCGGTCATCGACGTCGAGTTCGACCGGGAAGAGGTGCCGAAGGTCTATGACGCGTTGAGCGTCACCGAGACCGGGCTCACCCTGGAAGTGCAGCAGCAGCTCGGCGACGGGGTGGTGCGCTGCATCGCCATGGGATCGTCCGAGGGCATGTCGCGGGGCCTCGCGGTGGCGAACACCGGCGGCCCCATCTCGATTCCGGTGGGCGAAGAGACCCTCGGCCGCATCATGGACGTGCTTGGCAACGCCATCGATGAGAAGGGCCCCATCAACGCCCGCGAAAAGCTTCCCATTCACCGCAAGGCGCCAGCCTACGAAGACCAGAAGGGCGGCAACGAGCTGCTCGAAACCGGCGTGAAGGTGATCGACCTCATGTGCCCGTTCGCCCGCGGCGGCAAGGTGGGCCTGTTCGGCGGCGCCGGCGTCGGCAAGACGGTGACGATGCTGGAGCTCATCCGCAACATCGCCATCGAGCACTCCGGCCTTTCCGTGTTTGCCGGGGTCGGCGAGCGCACCCGCGAGGGCAACGACTTCTACTACGAAATGCAGGAGGCCGGCGTCCTTGACAAGCTCTCGCTGGTGTTCGGCCAGATGAACGAGCCTCCCGGCAACCGTCTGCGCGTGGGCCTCACGGGCCTCACCCTCGCCGAGAAGTTCCGCGACGAAGGCCGCGACGTGCTCCTGTTCGTGGACAACATCTATCGCTACACCCTCGCCGGAACCGAAGTGTCGGCGTTGCTCGGTCGGATGCCGTCGGCGGTGGGCTACCAGCCCAACCTTGCCGAGGAGATGGGCATCCTGCAAGAGCGCATCACGACGACCAGGACCGGCTCCATCACCTCGGTGCAGGCCATCTACGTGCCGGCCGACGACCTCACCGACCCGTCGCCAGCCACCACGTTCGCGCACCTCGACTCCACCATCACCCTGAACCGAGCCATCACCGACCTCGGCATCTACCCGGCGGTGGACCCCTTGGACTCCTCGAGCCGCCAGCTAGACCCGAACATCGTCGGCGCAGAGCACTACAACGTCGCCCGCGGCGTCCAGCAGGTGCTGCAGCGCTATCAGGAACTGAAGGACATCATCGCCATCCTCGGCATGGACGAACTCTCCGAGGAAGACAAGGCCCTCGTCTATCGCGCCCGCAAGATGCAGCAGTTCTTCAGCCAGGCGATGTTCGTGGCGGAGCAGTTCACCGGCCAGCCCGGCGACTACGTCAGCCGCGAGGACACGGTGCGCAGCTTCAAGGCGATCTTGGACGGCGAATGCGACGACATGCCGGAACAGGCCTTCTACATGGTCGGCACCATCGAAGCCGCCCGCGAAAAGGCGAAGACGCTCTAGGCCGGCCGCAAAGAGGACGCAAGCAATGGCCACCACCATGCACTGCCACATCGTCAGCGCCGAGCAGGAAATCTTCTCCGGCGAAGTGACGATGGTCTCCCTCAAGGGCACCTTGGGCGAACTAGGCATCCTCCCCGGCCACACACCTTTGCTGACAGGCATCCTCCCCGGCGTAGTCCGCCTAACCCAATCGGGCGGCGAAGAGGAAGTCTTTTACGCCTCCGGCGGCTACCTGGAGGTGCAGCCGGGCATAGTCACAGTGCTTGCCGACACGGCCTTGCGCGCGGAAGACATCGACGAAGCAGCGGCCCTAGAAGCCCAACGCCAAGCCGAAAACGCCCTGGAGAACGCCGCGGCAGAAATCGAATACGGCGCCGCCGCGGCCCAACTGGCGGCTGCCACGGCGCAACAGCGAACGCTGGAAGAACTGCGGAAGCGCCGCCGGTAGCGAGTCGTTGATCCTGCGCTCCAAGATCGCGGTGCAGATCCTGGCTCGGTCGGAGGCGCGAAAAATCAGAGGCGGGGTTGGGTATCGGGCAAATCCCCGTTCGAGATTATCATTGCGTCTGTGCGGTAGAACGTCCGTGCGGCGGCCGCATTTCCCACTTGGCTGTTGAGAAGAACACATTCCGTGTGGGTTCCCGGAGACTGTGACGCGGCAGCTTACGAACGCCTGTGTAGTCGGTTGCACCGGTCGACGCCACGCGGTAGCGATCGACGAGGGTGCCGGTCTCTTGGCCGAGCGTCTCTTCGCCGTTGCGCAGCGGGCAAATCGTAACGGTGACGCTACAGATCGCGCATCCTGGAGTCATCTTCCATGGCCTTCCGACCGCTGTGCTCCCGAATGGCATCAGCGATTGGCCCAAGCCTAGCCGGACCGGCAAATGCTCCTCGATCCAGCGTCGCCGTGATACGTGCCGTGTCCATTGCGGCCAGGTACGTGAAGATGCGCGGCACCGAGTTTGCGCGCGATACGGTCTTACTCAGGGGGACTCGGTGGACACGGCAAAACTCGCGAATGTGACCGATGGACGGAAGGAAGGTCTTCCGTTCGAACCGTTCGGCTGCACGCATGAGCACTTCCGCCTTGTCAGAAGGAAGGGTCATCTTGCCAACATAATCCACTGCGGACGGCCTGCTTACCTTCTTGCGGGGCGAACCTCTGACCGGTGCCGGAGACGCCGCCATATCCGGTAGCACTTTGACTTCCGCAAGCCCATGCAATACAGAGCTGAGGCCATGCCGGCGCACAAGCTCCCCGAGGGCTGCGGCGAGATCCTGATCGGGCATCTGTTTTGCCCCTATAGGTCGAGGAGTTCGAAGAACTCGTCGGCGAAACTACCGAAGCGCTCCGCATTGCCAGAGTAGCTCAAGTCGCCGCGCATCAGCTTCGGATAACCCCTTGAATGTAGGATCTCGTGCTTGAAGACATGCCAGCCATTCTTGTTCGCTTCTTCATGTATCTCCGGCATGGCTCGCCGCTTCTCTGGTCCTCCATCGTTGCCGCCGTGGTAGAAGCCGTTGTTGATGACGATGCCGATCACGTCAATGCGGTGCGACGGATTCTCGGTTCGGAAAGATCGAAGCGACCGTGCAAGCATCGGAAAGCCAACAGTCGCGAAATACTCCGGGCGCACCGGGACCAAGACATAGCGCGACGCATGATACGCAGCTTGGGTGAAAACGGACTCCGTCGGCGGGCAGTCGATCAAGACTAACTCCTTGTCTTGGAAGTGGTCCGCGATGAAGTGAGCGAGCACGCGTGGGTCGGGCTTGAGCGTCCGAACCAGATTGTCGGAAAAGTCGAACCTTGACGGAATGTAAGACAGCGTACCGTCGTCGTAGACCTCCTGCACGACGTCGCGGTGATTCAGCCGCCTGGCGGTCCCGCGTTTGGAACTGGGGGGCCTATAGCCGTCGAAGACTTCGACGATGGATGGCTCTTCGCTCTCGATGAAATCTCGATAGTCATCACCCATGTACGCTTGACTCAGGTTGGCCTGCGGGTCCAGGTCAACTGCGAGTACGCGAACATCCTCGTACGCAGCATGCCGACCCAAGAGGGCGGCGGTCGTCGTCTTGCCGACGCCGCCCTTCATGTTGATGATCGAGACGCAAACAGGGCCTTTTTGGGCACGGGCACTCTCCTCCGCTGGAGCAACCTAGCGCTGCCGAGCGACCATTTGTTCGACTTCGACCCAAACCATATCGGCCAAGGTCTGGCAGATCAAGGTCATGCACCTGTCGCCACGTCGTGTAGTCGAACCCTGACCGTTGGTCGAGATCTTACGCACGCGCACTCGCCGCCCCATCCCGCTCCGGCGCGGGCGCTTCCCGCCATACACTTTTTTCGTCCTACACAACGTAGGACATCTCCCACGCTCCCTGTCCGCCCAACTTCGCTTCCTACGGTCTCCGCTCGACGCTACGGAAACCGTGACTCACACAGACGCCGTACCCGACACAGGACGCTTGCTTGGCGGCGTCACCCCGTCCTTCCCGACACACAAACGGTCATGGCCTGAAGGCATCTCCTGCCATGCTGCGTTGAAGCGTCGCTGGGTTGGAGACGGAATCCGGCTGGTGCCTAGCGTGAGCGCCAAGGCTGGCGGCCTCGCGACGTGGCCTGTCGCCTCACCTTGGCGGTCTGCGCCTTTTGGTACCGCTTCTCGTTCGGTGTCGGCGCGCCTGCAGGCGTGGCGAGGGCGTCCCACGGAAGTTGGGTTGCTACGGTCCGTTCTGATGCGCTTGAAACGGCCATGCGAACGATCGTAGCAAGGAGCGTCGTACGCGACACACAAGTCGTACGCGACACACAAAAGGCCAGCGACCCATCGCCTCCCATCACACCTCTGCTCGGCGAACCCAAGCCGCCCACTCGGGGTCTGCGGGTGCCCAGCTACCGTTCTGCCTGTCCACTAGGCCGAGTCGTTCAAGTCGCCGCAGAGCAGCCTGAACTCGACCAGGGGATGGCGGCGAAGCGCCGAGCCTCTCGGCGATGGCATTGCGCGATTCCTGACTGAACGGTTTGGCCTGATCTAGCAAAGTCCGGGCGACGGCTCTTTGCAGAGGAGTTAGGGAAATCCACATTTGCGGATAGCCGAGCTCCGTGGCAGTCCGACCGCGAACATCCTCGACAGCGCTGTCTGCGTCCAGACTCGGATTCAAGAGCATGGCCTCGACCACCGTGCGGAAGTAGTACGGGTTGCCGTGGAGCGCGTTGAAGATGTCGAGCATCTGCCGCTGTGGGGGCCGGCGTCCGGAGACATCGGCCATAGTTTCTAGGATGTGGCTGACAAAAGGCTCGCCGAGTGGAGGCAAGTCAATCGGCGTGGCGAAGTGGAAGAACGGCGCTTGGCGTGCGGCGAACATCGCTGCCAAGCCGTCGCGGCTCGAACCGGTGAATACGGTGCGGAGTTGGTCTGGCCGCTTGTCCAGGCTGGTCCGGAGCGCGGCAATGAGCGCTTCGTTGTCCCGACTTCGGGCAAGCTCCTGCACCTCGTCGAGCATGAGGATGGTGGGCTTGCCGTCTGTTGAGACGCGTGCGAGCAAATCGTCCAGATGCAGCAGCAGGTCACTCGGCGGCTTGCCAGCCAGGGTGCTGAGATCAACCTCGGCCTTGCCGACCATCGGCATCGAGACTTGCAGCTTCGGGGCCAACGCTCGCCCCGTGCGTCGCAGTCGCTCGCTGAGTCCGCCTCGCTTGAGGGCGGCCTCCAGTTCATGTAGGAGCACCGCGAGCGGTGCCATGGGCTCTTGCCAGAACGAAACGTAGATCGCACGGTGCCCTTGGGTCTCGGCAAGCGGCCCAAGATCCTTGATCAGAAACTCGGTCTTGCCGGTACGTCGCGGCGCGAAGAGCGTCAACGCCCGTGCCGGCCCATCGGCCAGCAAGGTCAGCGTCCGGCGCGCCAAGTCCCGGCGCTCGAAGTGCCACGGGTCCGCGTCGGTCATCGTTAGCCGCAGTTAGCCATCGGAAGGAAATTATCTTACGGTGGCTAATTATGGACAACCGATTTCTGCGGCCTTTTGGGGGCAGGGGCACCTTGCCCTCGCACGCGCCGACAGGCGCGCTCGCCTTTCGCGGCGCATCCCGCCATACACTTTTTTCGTCCTACACACCGTAGGACATCTCCCACGCCCCTGCCCGCCGAACTTCCCTTCCTACGGTCTCCGCTCGCGCCCGCGGAAACCGTGACTCACAGACGCCGTACCCGACACAGGACCCTTTGCTTGGCGGCGTCACCCCGTCCTTCCCGACGCACAAACATCTCGTATCACAGCCTGGATCGGCGACGTCTCACGTTGATCGCGAGGCGAGGTGCGGGGCGTGCCCGGAAGGCCCGCGGTGCATCGGGCGATGCACTGTAGGTGGAGAGCCCTGATCTGGTCGTGTCAGGAACGCTTCGCGATCGCTGACGTATTGGCCAAGGCGGGGTGGCGGTGCTCGCTCTCCCGCATTTGGTGGGGAGGCGTGACCGCACCGAAGCCAAGAGGGCCTCCGGGTCCGCGACCTCGCGCCAAGCATGGGCAATGGCAGTGCCCGTACTTTTTCAGGTCGCGCGTCGACCATGGCGCGAACCAGCCCCTGCAGGGCGCGGTCCACGTCGACCGTCCTTCGTTGCTGTGGCGCATGCCAGGCCCTTGGGGGAGGGCATCTTGCCCTCCGAAGGCGCGATAGGCGCATTTGCGTTCCGCGTCGCTGTCCGCCAAAGTTTGGGCTCGCTCGAAGTCGGTTCGCAGGCGGTGATTACCAACCTACGACTCACCAATTTCAAGAACTTCGCGGACGAGAGTCTGGTTGTTGGGCCGTTCACCGTCATCGTTGGTGCGAACGCGAGTGGCAAGAGCAACATGCGCGACGCGTTTCGCTTCCTCCACGGTGTTGGTCGCGGCTACACGTTGGCAGAGATTGTGGGTGGCCGTTATGGCGCTGGTGGCCAGGCGGAGTGGAACGGGATCCGCGGTGCTGCGGACGAGATCATGCGTTTCGCCCAAGACTCGATGGAGATGGAGGTTCGGCTTCAATCAGCCGACGAACTTCGGCCGAACCAAGGCTACTGCTACCGACTTCGGGTGGCCTCAATGAGAGAAGAGGGGTTCATCGTCACCGGTGAAGCCCTGAATGTCATGGGCGATCTGGAGGCCACCTACACGAGCCACCCGGACCATGGTGATCCCGTTCGCGAACAAGGCGATGACACGCATTTGCTTCTACGAATGAGGAAAGCAGGCTTTCAGCGCAAGTACGGTGACCGCCTCGCGGTCAGGCGGACGCAGCCGGCCATCACACAGCTGCACGAGCACAAGCGCGTCTCGCGGAGTCAGAAGGAAGAAGCCAGCAAGGTGGTGGATGCCCTTGGCAATATGCGCTTTCTAGAGCCAGCTCCAGACCGAATGCGCCAGCCTGCCTTTCCTGGCCAGACGGTACTAGGGGATAGTGGCGACAACCTTCCGACCGTGTTGCGCAAACTTTGCGCGGACCCCGCTCGAAGGGAGACGCTGCTTGAGTGGACTCGGGAACTCACGCCGATGGATGTCGCCGACTTCGATTTCCCCGCCGACGCCACGACCGGTCGCGTCCAACTGGTCATCAAGGAGCGAGACGGCAGGACGGTGTCCGCCTATTCGGCGTCGGATGGGACGCTCCGCTTCCTTGCGATGCTGGCGACACTGCTCGACGACGACACCACAGGGTTGCACTTTTTCGAGGAAATCGACAACGGCATCCACCCGTCGCGCCTCCGCTTGCTCGTCGATCTAATTGAGAGCAGAACGAAAGAGGAGGACATTCAGGTAGTGACGACCACGCACTCCCCAGAGTTGTTGGCGATGGTGAACGACACCACGTTTGGCAACACGTCCGTCGTGTGCCGTCGGCCAGACAGAGGCGATGCGGTGATCCGGCGTATCGCCGGCCTGCCGAAGGCGGAAGAGCTACGGCGTACGCAAGGACTGGACAGGCTGCATATGTCTGGTTGGCTTGAGGACGCCATTTATTTCGAGGATGACTAAGCGTGCGAGTGGTCGTGATTCCGGAGGACTTCCGTAAGGATCAGTACATCCTTGCGCCCATCTTCCGCCAGCTTTTTCGTGCGTTGGGTAGCGCTCACGCTCGCGTCGCCATCTGCCAGGACCCGCTGCTTGGCGGCATCGGCGAGGCGTTGAAGAGCGAACGGCTTGTGGAGGTCGTGGAGCGGTATCCCATGGCCGACATGCTCATCCTGTGTGTGGATCGAGACGGTGTGGTTGGTCGACGGCGTCGTCTCGACCAGATCGAAGCGGAGTTCGGCGAAGACCGGACGTTTCTGGCCGAGAACGCATGGGAGGAAGTCGAAACCTGGGCGTTGGCTGGATTGGACCTGCCCAAGGAATGGTCGTGGGCGGCCGTTCGAGCCGAAGTCAACGTCAAAGAGGTTTACTTTGACGAGTTGGCTCGACAGCTCGGTGTCGCCACTGGCCCTGGCGATGGTCGCAAGCGGCTTGGTGAGGAGGCCGCCCGCCGACTGCCGGCGATACGCCAGAAGTGCCCTGACGATTTCGACCGACTAGCGCGCCTGATCGAGTCCAAACTCCCTGATCCTTGAGCGCGTGCCGTTACCCCTGAGCGCATCGGAGCGAGGGGCTTCTAGAACGAGGGCGTCCGGCCCTCGCAACGCGTCGCAGGGCGCGGCCTTGAGAGTTAGCCGGCGTTAGCCATTGGAGGATAATTGTCCAACGGTGGCTAACTGTGGCTAATCGACCCCGGCGGTCGGTGTTTGCGGCAGTTAGCGCGTAGGGGCGACCCTCATGGTCGCGTACGTAAGGCGAACCGAGGCGGTTCGCTATCCCAACACGGGCGAGGACAAGCCTCGCCCCTACGAGGCTCTCAGACGCAACTCTGAACGAGGGAAGCCCCACGCGCTGCGTCGCGCAGGAGCACAGTTGAGGCGCTAGCCCAGCCCGCTTGATCGATGCCGTGCGGGCCGTTTCGTTGCATTTGGTCAAACGAAAATGGAACGTCCCTGTCGGCATAGCGAGGGCGAGACGCCTTCGCCAAGGCTCCTGCTTACCTTGAAGGCGCGGCTATGGTTTGGCGTGGGCGCCAGTCAAGGCGCATCGCTACTGTGCAGCGGACGTGGTGGGCTTCCACCTCGAAGGTGGGTGCTGGTTGGTTGTTCTCTCGTAGGGCTTGGCGGGCGAGGGGGATGCCGACGCCGTAGCGTTGCACCAGGCCGCTTACGCGCATGGCGTCGGCGAGGTTGGGGTTGCGGTAGCTGACGATGCCGGGCTGGCCGAAGTTGACCGCGGAAACGTCGCCGTAGGGGCCGCCTGGACTGATGATCTCGATGCGGTCCTCGAACCAGCTCACGTGGATTGGGCTATTCGTGCCTTCGTAGCTGCGGTGCATGGCGGCGTTGCGAACCAGTTCCTGCAAGGCAGTCAGCGCGTAGGTGGCGCGACGCACCTCCGTGGTTCCGGTGCCGACCTCTACGGAGGTGCGAATGTGGGCGCGCATGGTGGCGTCAAGGTCGCGAATGATGTCCGGCAAAGGGGCATCGCATCGCAGGTTGTCTTCGATGGGATCGTGGCGTTCGGTGCCGTTGAAGCGAAGAAACTGCACGTAGGCGCCGGGCAGGAAGCGCGTCGGCTTCGGGCTCAGCATCAGAATGCCGAGCACGGTTGGAGTCGGTTCTTCTGCGGCGACGATCATTTTCGTGGCTGCCAGCCGCTCCTCCAGCGTGCGATCGTTGGCGGCGAGCACTTCGGGGTCGAAGGCACCCGGCAGATACAGGTATTGGAATCGGGGCAGGTCTAGGTCCGCAAGGGTTGCGCTGTGCACGGGGCGTGCGTCGAAGGGCGCGTCGCCGTGGCGACGTCGCTCGTTGAGGATGCGTTCATCTTGTGCCGAAGCCAGCGCTCGGGAGGGCCCGATGCGGATCCAGATGCGACCCCGATAGCGGACGGGCGGCGCATCAGCCGGCGCGACGGTCACCACGGCCACGTCCTTGCCGTGCAGCCTGTGCTTCGCCACGGTCATGGTCGGTGGCGGCAGAATGTTGCCGTCGGATCGGCACTGCGCCAGCTTCAACAGCAATGCATCGTTGATTTCGAGGCCACTCGGCGTGCCCTCGTCGCCGACACCGATGAAGACAACACCGGGCTGGGAGTGCCCCGGCAAGTCGTTTGCGAACGCGCAAATGGCTTGGCGCACCGCATTCGGCGCATCGCCGGCGAATGCGGCCTTGCGCTCGACGAGATCGGACTCTGCATCGACCATCAGCGAGGCCAGTTCCGCCTCGGAATAGCTCTTTGGGTTCTGCATGGAGCCGCCTCCTCGCGCAACCATCGCCCAACGCTCGGCAGGGAGCCAGCACCGTTCTACAGCACAGCCCCGTAGTCGGCCAATTATGCGCGAGGCGCATACATGGACGTGCATCGCATCGGCGTAGGCGACACTCAAACATTTGTCCCACGTCAGGAGTAGGCCATGTCTTTACGTTGACCACGAGGCGCTGGGGAGGATCGGCCCACGGCGGATCGGACGATGCAATGCGGATGGAGGGCGGCAATCTGACCGTGTTAGGGACACCTCGGCGCGACGGGCGCGTTGGCCAAGGTGGGGTGGCGCCGCTCGCTCTCGCGCATTTTCTCGGGGAGGCGTGATCGCACGGACGCGAGCAATGCCTCCGGGTCCGCTGCCTCGCGCCAAGCATGAGCAATGGCAGTGCCCGTATCTTCAAGCCGCGCCCCGACCATGGCGCGAACCAAGCCTCGCAGGGCTAGATCCATGTCGTCCCAGGTCGCATCGACGTCGTCTGGCCAAGCAGCGCCAAGCCGATCGCACAGAGCTCGATTCTGCGTTCGGGCCCGGCGTACATCACCGGCATGATCTCGTCCTGAACGTGAAGAACGTCGGGGTGCTCGATGCCGTAGTCATCGGCGTGCCGGGCGGCCCATTCGTTGACCTCGGCGTGGTCAATCGACCTCATGTTCCCTGTCACCAGCATGGTTTGTCCGGTTGCGAGCGCTTGGGCGATGATGATGGTGTCGCTGTGGGCTGGAACCTCCTCAGGGCGGGTGCGGGGGAAAGCGCGTGGGTCGATGGCTTCGCAGATCGCCTCCGCCCGTTCGCGCTGCTCAAGAGACATGTCGATTAGTTCGTAAAGGCCATCCTTCCGCAGAAGCTCGTTGGCCCACCAAAGGTCTGATTCCCTCAGAAGCAATTCCCGCCTGGTGGCGTGGTTCCGCACCCGTGTGAGTGCCTCCCGCGCCCGGCGTGCTTCATCATCGAGGAATTCCAGGTCGATGCGGTGGTGCGTGACTTCGCGGGCCACTTGGGGGAGCAGGTGAAGCTTGTCCCCATACATCTCCTGCCATGCCGCGTTGAAGCGTCGCTGGGTTGGGAACAGAATCCGGTTGGTGTCTAAAGTGAGCGCCAAGGCTGGCGCCCTCGCGACTTGGCCTGTCGCCTCACCTTGGCGGTCTGCGCTTTTTGGTGCCGCTTCTCGTTCGGTGTCGGCGCGCCCGCAGGCGTAGCGAGCGTGTCCCACGGAAGTTGGGTTGCTACGGTCCGTTCTGATGCGCTTGGAGCGACCATGCGAACGATTGTAGCAAGGAGCGTCGTACGCGACACGCAGAGGGCTAGCGACTCATCGCCTCCCATCACACATCTGCTCGGCGAACCCAAGCCGCCCACTCGGGGTCCGCGGGTGTCCAGCTACCGTTCTGCCTATCCGCCATCGGCAAGCACGGTCAGCGTCCGTCGCGCCAAGTCTCGTCGCTCGAAGTGCCACGGGTCCGCGTGGGTCATCGTTAGCCGCGGTTAGCCACCGGAGGATAATTGTCCCCCGCGGTGGCTAACTGCGGACAACCGGCTTCCGGGTCTGCCTCTCCTGTACGGGTTGGAGTCCCACACCTTGGCAGTTCTGTGCTTTGGTGTCGCTGCTCCTTTGGCGACGGCGTGGCGGGATTCGGCTATTCTGACGCGTCTAGTGCGTCGAAGCCGTTCTCAATGCCGCAACCGAACAACATGACTGTCGGCCTCACGCAAGCCAACCCGCCCCGGTCCGTTGCGGCGGAGAACAACCGCATGAGAGCCGCGGACCGTCCGATACACGATTGGTATCGCTTCGTGCTGTCGTATCCGCCGCATTTGGTGCGCGAGTACCTCGAACGGTTCCGAATCACATCCAACTCCATCGTGCTTGATCCCTTCTGCGGAACCGGGACCACTCTCGTCGAGTGCAAGAAGCTCGGCATTGGCAGCGTCGGCATCGAACCCAATCCGATCGCCAGCTTCGCCAGCGGCGTCAAGACGAACTGGGTGGTTGACGCCGAGTCGCTCGGGCGCTGGTCGGACGAGGTTGCACGCCAAGCGGAAGTCTGCCTCGCATCTCCGCGGCTTGGGTTCTCCGAGGCCGAGGTGGCGGAGCTTTCGCGTCCGGGCCAGCTTGGTCTTGCCGCTCCGTCGGCAGGCGAACCCCTGCGGCAGTTGCCGACAGAGCAAGCAAGTCTCCTGCTCAAAAACTCCATCAGCCCGCTGCCTCTGCACCGGAGCCTCGTGCTTCTGGAGTGCATCGACAGCCAAGGCCCTGCACCGCTGCAACGGCTTGGTCGCCTTGCCTTGGCCAAAGCGCTCGTGCAGGAAATCGGCAATCTGAAGTTCGGCCCGGAAGTGGGAGTCGGAAAGCTCAAGGGAGATGCGCCTGTGGTGGGCGCATGGCTCCAAGGCGTGAGGGCGATGGCGCGGGATCTGCGGACGCACAGGGAGGGCGCGAGCGTTCGCACGGACGTGATCCATGCCGACGCCCGCGAAGCTGACAGGGTCGTCGAGCACGGCTCCATTGATGCCGTCATCACCTCGCCGCCGTATCCGAACGAGAAGGACTACACCCGTACCACGCGCCTGGAGTCGGTACTGCTTGGGCTCATCACCACCCGCGAGGAGCTCCGTCGCTGCAAGCGCAATCTGGTTCGTTCCAACACCCGGGGCGTGTATCGCGGCGACGCGGATCACATCGCCGTCGAAGACAACGCTGCCGTGAACGACATCGCCGAAGCCATCGAACAGCGGCGAATTGCCCTCGGCAAGACCTCAGGCTTCGAACGCCAGTATGCCCGCGTCACCCGCCTGTACTTCGGCGGCATGGCTGAGCACCTACGTTCCCTTCGCCCGGTGCTCAAGCCCGGCGCCAAGCTGGCATACGTCGTGGGCGATCAGGCGTCGTACCTGCGCGTGATGATCCGAACTGGCCAGCTTCTCGCCGAGATCGCTAGTTCCCTCGCCTACCGCCACATCGGCACCGACCTCTTCCGCACCCGCTCGGCCACCGCGACCCGGACCCAACTCCGGGAAGAGGTCGTCCTCCTCGAATGGCCGGGCAAATGACCGTGGCACCAAAAGCAAACCGATACGCGGCCATCATTGAGGAGATCTTCCGGCGTCGGTACAGCGGCGATGAGCAAGCCGTTGACTTCGACCGCGAAGACATGGCGGTCTCGGCCCGCGCGCTAGGGCTGGAACTGCCGCGCAATTTGGGCGACCTGATCTACAGCTTTCGCTATCGGGCATCGCTGCCGGACAGCATTCTCGGCACAGCCCCGAGCGGCAAGACCTGGATCATCCGCCCCGCTGGCCGCGGCAAGTACCGCCTTGAACTCGTGCGCGACATTCCGCTCGTGCCCAACGCAAGCTTGGCGGCGATCAAGGTGCCGGATGCCACGCCCGGCATGATCAGCCGATACGCCTTCAACGACGAACAGGCCGTCTTGGCAAGGGTTCGCTACAACCGCTTGATCGACATGTTTCTCGGCCTCGTCTGCTACTCCTTGCAGAACCACTTCCGCACCACCGTACCCGGTCTTGGGCAGGTCGAGACGGACGAGATCTACGTCGGCGTGGATCGCAGAGGTGCTCACTACGCGATCCCCGTTCAGGCAAAGAGCGGGAACGACCGCTTGAGCCCCGTGCAGATTGAGCAGGACATCGCTCTCTGCGCGGCGAAGCTGCCGGATTTGGTTTGCCGGCCAATCGGTGCCCAGGTGCTTCCGGATGAGGTTGTCGCACTGATGGAATTCACGCAGGAGGACGACACCGTCATGGTGGCCGCGGAAAGGCAGTACCACTTGGTGCCACCGGAGGAGATGAGCGAGAGTGATTTGGCCAAGTATCGCCAGGGCAATCTCTGATCAAGTCGGGTTCATCGGCCCGCCGTCCGCGTGTGGGGCCCGGACTGGCCCGGAAGGTGACTTTGGTTGACGGATCGCAGGTGTGAAGGGTCTTCCGTCGTCCGTTGAGTTCTATCGGAGTACGCCGGAGTTCACTGAGGAGACAGTCCCCGCCGGGCTCAGGAAGTCGCATCGGACCAAGTCCGGCGTTTGGGGCCGAATCGTTGTCGTCGAAGGTCGGCTTCTGTACCGAGTCCTTGGTGCGGATGAAGGCGAGTTCACGTTGGCCGCCGGCAATCCCGGTATCGTCGAGCCGGGCGTCGAGCACGAGGTGGAACCGCTTGGCACGGTCAGGTTCCACGTCGAGTTCTATCGATGAGAGGCTTGGGTGGCGTAACCGAACATGCGGACTGCGTCCTGATAAAGTCGCCCGATGGATGAACCGGCTGTGGACCTTGCAAGGGAACCCTGCGTGGCTTGCCGGCCGGGCAGTCCGCGGGTGGAAGCGGAGGAAGCTGCCGGATTGCTGCACAGCCTGCCGGGCTGGACGATCGCGTCGGTCGCTGGCATAGACCGCTTGACGTGCCGCTTTGCGTTCCCGAACTTCGCCGAGGCCCTTGCGTTTGCGAACCTTGTCGGCGAACTGGCGGATGCCTCGGACCATCACCCCGAAATCACCATCGAGTGGGGTGCTGCCACCGTGAGCTGGTGGACGCACAGCATCGGCGGCCTGCACCGCAACGACTTCATCATGGCTGCCCGCACCACACAGGCGGAACGCTGACGGTCAGCCCCACGGGGCTTCTTGCGCACTGACGTCGCACAGCCTTTCTTGAAGGCTGTCTGCCAAGTTGTTGCGCGGACCTTCCCGAAAGGCGACGCATTGCGGAAACATCCGGTTGCAGGGTGGCTCCTATAATCTACCGTAAGCCCTTCGCGTGAAGGCATGGAGACGCATGGAGCGGGAAACTTCACTGGAAGTGATAGTGCTTGCGGCTGGAGCTGGGACGCGGATGCGTTCTCGGCTGCCGAAGATGCTGCATTGTGTTGGCGGGCGGCCCTTGCTTGGGCATGTGCTAGATGCGGCGGAGGTTTTGCAGCCGGCGGCCTTGCGGGTGGTGGTTGGCGAGGGGGCTGAGGCAGTGCGAGCAGCGTTTTCGTCTCGAACCGACATCCACTGGACTTTGCAGCGCGAACGCAAGGGCTCGGGTCATGCGGCAATGCAGGCGCTGCCGGATGTGGCCGACGACGCCACGGTGCTCGTGCTTGCTGGCGACGTGCCGCTGGTTCGGGCGGAGGTGCTCGAGCAGTGCGTGGTCGGGGCCGGTTCCGGCTTGGCGCTGGTCACGGCGCATGTCGGGCAACCCGCTGGCCTCGGCCGCATCGAGCGCTCGGCGGATGGTCGAGTCACCGGCATCGTTGAGGACCGCGACGCGACTCCCGAGCAAAAGGCCATCCGCGAGATCAACACCGGCATCCTCGCTGCGCCCGCCGCCGTGCTCAGCGAACTGCTCGGCGAAGTGGGTGCCGACAACGCCCAAGGCGAGCATTACCTCACCGATGTCGTCGGCCTTGCGGCGCGTCGCGGCATCTCCATCCGCGCGGTGGAGGGAGGAGCGACGGAAGCTCTCGGCGTCAACGACCGTCGCCAGTTGGCGCAAGCGGAGCGGCAGTGGCAGCGGGCGCAGGCCGAGCGACTGATGGCCGGCGGCGCCACCATCGCCGACCCCGCTCGATTGGACATCCGTGGCCGCCTTACCGCCGGGCAGGACTGCTTCATCGACATCAACGTCGTCTTCGAGGGAGAGGTGACGCTCGGTGACGATGTTGTCGTGGAGGCGGGCTGCGTAATCCGCGATGCCACGGTCGGCGATGGCGCGCACATCAAGCCCCACAGCGTCATCGACGGCGCCGTGATCGGCCGCCGCTCGGAAATCGGCCCGTTCGCTCGGCTGCGCCCTGGCACGGAGCTCGGTGAATCGGTTCGCATCGGCAACTTTGTGGAGACGAAGAAGGCGCGCTTGGGCGACGGCGTGAAGGCGAGCCACCTCGCCTATCTCGGCGATGCCGCGATTGGCAAGGACAGCAACGTCGGTGCCGGCACCATCACCTGCAACTACGACGGCGTCGACAAGCACGAGACGCAAGTGGGCGAAGGCGCATTCATCGGCACCAACTCGACCCTTGTAGCGCCCCTCACCATCGAAGACCAGGCATACATCGCCGCCGGCTCAACCGTCACCACCCGCGTTCCCAAGGATGGTCTTGCCGTGGGCCGGGCTCGCCAGCGCAACATTTCCGGCTGGTCCCCGCCGGCGAAACGGAAGGCACGGAGGAAACCGGTTTGAAGGGCTCCTCGCCAAGTCTCCCCGCACCGAAGAACCCTGCGGTGTCGTCGACTCCCTCCCAAGCAACCCACAGAGCGTCGCACCCCGCTGTCGCGCAAGGAACGAGGATGGGCCTTCGGAGGGAAGGCATTCTGCCTTCCCTAAACGCCGATAGGCGTTTTTTTCGAAGGTGCGCCTTGCGGCGCACAGGGAAGGCAGAATGCCTTCCCTCCGAAGGCCCGTTTTCGGCGGAGCCACCTTCTCCATGTGCGGGATAGTCGGGGCAGTCACCAGTCGTCAGGCGCAGGCGATTCTCCTTGCCGGGCTGCACCGGCTTGAGTATCGCGGCTACGACTCGGCCGGCATGGCCATCGTCGGTGAAAACGGCATCGAACGTCGGCGAACGGTTGGCAACGTGCAGGAACTCGATGATGTGCTCGCGTCGGCGCCACTCACCGGCGTCACCGGCATCGCGCACACGCGCTGGGCCACCCACGGCGTCCCCGCGGTCAGCAATGCCCACCCGCACGTCGCCGGCGGCGGTCGCATTGCGCTCGTCCATAACGGCATCATCGAAAACTACGAACGCCTACGTGAAGAGCTGAAGGAAGGAGGGTGCCGGTTCGAGTCGGATACGGATTCCGAAGTGATCGCCCATCTGGTGGACGAGTGTCTCCGCCGCAACCCCGGGATCGAGCTGCGCGACGCGGTGCGCGAGGCCGCCCGCCGACTTGAAGGCGCATTCGCGCTAGCCGTGATTTCCGCCAATGACCCAGGCCGCATCGTCGCCATGCGCGTCGGCAGTCCACTCGTGGTCGGCCTCGGCATTGGCGAGAACTTCGTCGCCTCGGACGTGCCGGCGCTGCGACCCGTTACCGACCGTTTCCTCATCCTGGAGGAAGGAGACCTCGTCGAGCTCACGGCGGCTGGCATCACGGTGTGGGATTTCCAGGACGAGACCGCCGTTCGCACCACGCTACGCATCACCACCGACATGGGCGATGCCGACCGCGGCAACTACCGCCACTACATGCACAAGGAGATTCACGAACAGCCGCAAACCGTGCGCGATGCCCTGGAAGGCCGCGTGGGCCGTTCTCGCGTGCTCGAGCCGGCATTCGGCGTCAACGCCAGCGCGGTGCTCGACGGCACCCGCGCCGTCACCATCGCCGCCTGCGGTACGTCGTACTACACGGGCTGTGTCGCCCGCTACTGGATCGAGGAACTCGCCGGCATCCCCTGCAACGTCGAGATCGCCTCCGAGTTCCGCTATAGGAAATTCGTGGTGCCGGACGGGAGCTTGTTCGTCACTATCTCCCAGTCCGGCGAGACCGCCGACACCCTGGCGGCCCTGCGCATCGCCCAGGAGACTGGCTTCGAACACAGCCTCACGCTCTGCAACGTGCCCGTGAGCTCGCTGGTGCGCGAGTCGGAGCTTGCTTTGATGCTGCATGCCGGCACCGAGGTGGCGGTGGCTTCCACCAAGGCGACCACGGCGCAGTTCGTGGCATTGATGCTGCTCACCATCCTGCTTGCCCGTCGGGCGGGTCTCACTTCCGAGCGGGAAGCGGAACTCGTGGCGGCGTTGCGGCAACTGCCGGAGGTGGTGGAGCAGGCGCTCGCGCTCGAACCTCGCATTCGCGCCTTGGCGGAGCAGTTTATGGACTGCCACCACGCCCTGTTCCTGGGGCGCGGCTTGCAATATCCGGTGGCTCTGGAAGGCGCACTCAAGCTCAAGGAAATCTCCTACATCCACGCCGAGGGCTACCCGGCCGGCGAACTCAAACACGGCCCGCTGGCATTGGTGGACGACGACATGCCCGTAGTGGCCGTGGCCCCCGGCAACGAACTGGTGGAGAAGGTGCGCGCGAATCTGGAGGAGGTGCGCTCCCGCAGCGGCCGCCTCTACGTCTTCGCCGACGCGGACTCCGGCATTGTGGAAGGAGACGGTGTGACGGTGGTGGAAGTCCCCCGAGTCCACGAACTCTTGGCCCCCATCGTTTACACCATCCCGCTACAACTCCTTGCCTACCACACCGCGGTGCTCAAGGGCACGGATGCAGACCGCCCCCGCAACCTAGCCAAATCCGTAACGGTAGAGTAAGCGGAACCGTCCGCGCCCTCCGGGCGCTGGAGGGCAAGATGCCCTCCCTCCAGAACCCCACCTTTGTTGGGGCGAGGAGCGTGTCGTTGGAGGGAGGGCGTCTCGCCCTCCAAACGCGCCGCAAGGCGTGTTCCTGCGCTCGTGTTCGAGTGACGCGATAGTCTTTGGCCGCGCCCTTGCACGCTTGGCGGCTGGTTAGAGGGGGAAGATGCCTCCCTTCCAAAAGAGCAGCTCTACAGGCCGGCCGTTGCCAAGCGTTCGAGTGTCGTGTTCCCCGGCGGAGTCCTCCCCGCCACAAGCGCCCGCGCCAATGCCCGTAGGCGCGAGGCGGCAACAGGCCGATAGTCGAGCTGTTCCACCGACACGTTGATGTGCGCCGTCTCGCGGGGCGGTTCGTTGTGGGTGTGACCGTGTACGTTGACGCAGCCGGCCGGCACCTCCTTGAGCGGCAGGTGCGTACACACGAGCGGCGGATCGCCGTCCAGGCAAAGCACGGCACAGATGTCGTCGAAGCCATCGACGCGCAGATCGCCGCCACCCGTGAGATCGTGGTTGCCGAAAACCAGCCGCTTGCTCGAGCCGCGGCCGTCGCGAATGCGCTGCCAAGTCGGCTCGCTCACCGCATCCCGCATGGCGAGGTCGCCCACGAAAACCAGCGTGTCCGTCTCTCCTACGGTCTCTTCCCAGTTGCCGTAGAGCGTCGCATTCATGGCCGCAACATCCGCAAACGGCCGATCCGTGTAGCGAATGATGTTGCCGTGCCCGAGATGCAGGTCTGACCAGACCCAAACGCCCTCATCATCCGCTAGGCTCCGCGCCGGCAGCCGGCGCGACGCCTTGAGCATGGCCCGAAACGTCCGATGCGAATGCCGGTCGTCGCCCCGACCGAAACCCGCTGCCGCCTCGATCTCGCGCTCGTAATGCGCCTTCATGGCCTCCGGGTCGATCGTGGAGGCGTGCCCTGCCTGTGCGTCCATTGGGCGCATCGTAACCTGCTGGCGCGCCCTGGCGGGCGCGCAGCTCCTAGCGCTTCCGAAACCGTTGGCAGCGGCCACGCACT
This sequence comes from Pseudomonadales bacterium, assembly GCA_965116935.1. Lineage (GTDB taxonomy): Bacteria > Pseudomonadota > Gammaproteobacteria > Pseudomonadales > Azotimanducaceae > VXYL01. Next base: position 1,547,979 of record OZ220737.1, read on the forward strand.
GCTATGCTGCACCTCCCGTACGGCGTCCCGGCCAAGCGTGCCCCAAGTCACCAACGTAAATCGCGCTCTCGCGTTCATCTTCGTCACGGTGCTGCTGAACTCGGTCGGCTTCGGCATCATTCTGCCGGTGCTGCCGGAGTTGATCGTCGATGTCAGCGGCGAGCCCCTGCACGAAGCCGCTCGCTACGGCGGCTGGCTGGCGTTCGCCTATGCCTTGATGCAGTTCGTCTTTTCGCCGGTGGTTGGGAATCTGTCGGACCGCTTCGGGCGACGGCCCATCCTCTTGGCATCGCTCGCGATCTTCAGCATCGACTACCTCGTCATGGGCTTCGCGCCGACGATCGGCTGGCTGTTTCTGGGCCGCATCATCGCCGGCATGTCGGCGAGCAGCTTCGGCATCGCCAACGCCTACATCGCCGACCTCTTCCCGCCGGACAAGCGGGCGCAGAACTTCGGCCTGATCGGCGCCGCATTTGGTTCCGGGTTCGTCCTCGGCCCCGTCATTGGCGGCTTCCTCGGCGAGTTCGGGCCGCGCACGCCCTTCTTCGTCACCGCCGGCCTCGCCTTTGCCAACGTCGTCTTCGGCTTCATCGCGCTGCCGGAAACCCTCGCTCCGGAGAATCGCCGACCCTTCAAGGTCGAACGCGCCAATCCCGTCGGTGCCTACCTGCAAATGCGCCGCTTCCCGGTGGTGACAGGCATGCTCGGCGCCTACTTCCTTTACATGCTGGCGCACGATTCTCTCCCCGCCACGTGGGCCTTCTACACGATGGAACGCTACGGCTGGGGCCCGCGCGAGGTCGGCTTCTCGCTGGGCGTGGTGGGCGTGTGCATGTTGATCGTGCAGGGCGGCCTCATCCGCAAGGTCATCCCGCTCTGGGGCGCGCACCGAGCCGCCTATTTCGGCCTCTCGGTGTCCGCCTTGAGCTTCTTCGGCTATGCGCTCTCACCGACAGGATGGTGGATGTACGTCTGGATCGTCATCGGCGCGGGCTCGGGCCTGGTCACGCCGGCGGTGAACGGCATCATGTCGGAGCAAATCCCGGCCAACGCCCAAGGCGAACTGCAGGGGCTCCTCGGCAGCGTCGCGAGCAGCACGTTCGTCATCAGTCCAGTGGTGATGACGCAGCTCTTCGCCTACTACTCCTCCCCGGCGGCGCCGGTGTACTTCCCCGGCGCCGCCTTCGCCTTGGCCGGCGTCCTCACGTTCGCCGCCGTCACGGTGCTCGCGCGAACGTTGCAGCGACACCTGCGAAGCCCGGGCAGCACGGCCATCGCCGAAAATCGTGCCCGGTCCCCGTGAGGTTCCTTGAACCGTGGCAATACCAGCCCGCCATCAACCGGCTCTTCCGGGAAGTGGCTCGTGAAGTGGAGCGTCAGCTTCCGTTTGCCCGCGTAGAACACATTGGCGCTTCCTCGATTCCGGGTGCCGTGTCAAAGGGGGACCTTGACGTCTTCGTGGGCGTAGCCCGATGCCACTTTCTGCGGAGCATCACGCTGCTCAAGCAACTGGGCTATTCCGAGAAGGCCGACACCCTAAGGACTGAATCGCTGTGCATGCTCGAGACGCGAAGGTACGCCAGCGATGTCGCCATACAGCTTGTTGAGAACGGTTCACCCTTCGAGACGTTCCTGCAGTTCCGCGACCTCCTTCAGGCAGACGCGACGCTCCTCAACGAGTACAACGCTATGAAGCGAGCCTGCGAGGGGTTGGACGAAGAGAGCTACCGGCGCACGAAAACCGAATTCATCGAAGGCATTTTACAGGCACGAAGGACGAGCAAGGGCAACGGAGCATCTGGACCCGCATAGGCATACACGCTGCACGGTTCACGCCCCCATCCCTGTGGTAAGGTTCGCGCCCCGCTTTCTGCCCGCCCCCGCCATTTTGAGGAGCGAATCCATGCGCAAGCCCGTCGTTTTTGTTGCCGCCATTGCGTTCGTCTGCGCCGCTTGGATTGGCCAGGCGGCAGTTGCCGATGAACTCCCGGAGGGGGTCACCAAGGTCGCCTCGGTTGAGGGCATCACCGAATACGAACTCGACAACGGCCTCAAGTTCCTGCTCTTCCCCGATCAGAGCAAGCAGCAGATCACGGTGAACATCACCTACCTCGTCGGCTCGCGCCACGAGGCCTACGGCGAAACCGGCATGGCGCACCTGCTTGAGCACCTCGTTTTCAAGGGCACACCGGATCACCCGAACATCGACGACGAGCTCACTGAGCGCGGCGCCTTTCCCAACGGCACCACTTGGCTCGATCGCACGAACTACTTCGAGACCTTCCCGGCCAACGAGGACAACCTCGCCTGGGCGCTGGACCTTGAAGCCGACCGCATGATCAACTCGTTCATCAGCGCCGAGGATCTCGAATCCGAGATGACGGTGGTGCGCAACGAGATGGAGTCGGGCGAGAACAACCCGTCGCGGATACTCTCGGCGCGGGTGGCTTCCGCCGCCTATCTCTGGCACAACTACGGCAACTCCACCATCGGCGCCCGTTCGGACGTGGAGAACGTGCCGATCGACCGCCTCCAGGCGTTCTACCGCAAGTATTACCAGCCGGACAACGCCGTGCTGGTGGTGGCCGGCAAGTTCGAGCCCGAGCGCGCGATCGTGCTGGTGGCGCAGGAGTTCGGCCCCATCCCGCGTCCAGACCGCTCCGGCGCCAACCAGATTTTCTCCACCTACACGGCGGAGCCGGCCCAGGACGGCGAGCGCACGGTGAGCCTCAGCCGAGTCGGCGATGTGCAGATCGCCATGGCGGCGTTCCACGTGCCCGCCGGCAGCCACGAGGATTTCGCCGCCGCCAAGGTGCTGAACCACATCCTCGGCAACGAACCCGCCGGCCGGCTCTACACCAACTTGGTGGAACCCGGGCTTGCGGCCCGCGTTTCCTCCTACGCGATGCAGATGCGCGAGCCGGGGCTAATGATCGGCGATGCCGAAGTGCGCCTCGAAGACTCGCTCGACGCCGCCACCGAAGCCCTGCTCGCAACGTTCGACGAACTCGCGGCCCAGCCGCCCACCGAGGAAGAGGTGGAGCGGGCCAAGACCTACTACCGCTCGAACATCGAACTCGCCTTCAACAACCCGCAGTTCATTGCCCTGAGTCTCAGCGAATGGGCCGCAATGGGCGACTGGCGACTCATCTTCATCGACCGCGACCGCCTCGAACAGGTGACGCCCGAAGACGTGCATCGCGTGGCACAGACCTACTTCATGTCTTCGAACCGTACGCTTGGCTTCTTCCACCCCACGGAGGAAACCCCCGTGCGCGCGGAAGTGCCGCCACCACCGGTCGTTGCCGAGGTGGTCGAGGGCTACACGGGCCGCGAAGCCGTCGCCGAGGGCGAAGCCTTTGACCCGACGCCACAGAACATCGAAGCCCGCACGCGCAAGATCACGCTTTCCGGCGGCATGAAGGTCGCCATGCTCGCCAAGGAGAACCGCGGCGACGCCGTGAGCGTTCGCTTCACCTTCCGCGGCGGCAACGAGGAGGCGCTGATGGGCAAGGCCACCGCCGCCCAAATCGCCGGCGCCATGCTCATGCGCGGCACCGAGAATCGCTCTCGGCAAGAGATCAGCGACGAGATGGATCGGCTCAAGACCCAATCGAGCCTGTCGGGCAGCATTTTCGGCGCCGGCGGCAGTCTGGTGACCGTGCGCGAGAGCCTGCCGGACGTGCTTCGGCTCGGTGCCGAGGTGCTAAAGCAACCGGCCTTCGACCAAGGGGAGTTCGACACGCTGCGGCAAGAGATTCTCGCCGGCATCGAATCGCAACGCTCCGAGCCGCAGGCGCTCGTCTCGGTGGCCATGCAGCGCCACATGAGCCCTCGGGACAGCGCCGACCATCCACTCTACACGCCCACCTTCGACGAGCGGATCGAACGCATGAATTCGGTCACCGTCGAAGACGCCCGCGCCTTCCACGACGCCGTCTATGGCGCCGAGGCCGCAACCGTCGCCCTCGTCGGTGACTTCGACCCAGACGAAATCGCCCCGCTGCTCGAAGAACTGTTCGGCGACTGGGACGCCGGCGAGCCCTTCGTGCGAATCGCCGACCCCCACGTCCCGGTGGAAACCGTCAACATCGACATCGAAACCCCCGACAAAGCCAACGCCTTCATGCTCGCCGTGGCCACCTTCCCGATGTCCGACTCCCACCCCGACTACGCCGCCATGACCTTGGGCAACTTCATGCTCGGCGGCGGCTTCCTGAACTCGCGCCTGGCCAAGCGCATCCGCCAAGAAGAGGGCCTCTCCTACGGCGTCGGCTCCCAGTTCCAAGCCCACCCCATTGACGAGTCGGGCACCTTCCTCACCTACGCCATCTTCGCCCCAGAAAACGGTGACAAGGTCGTAAGCGCCTTCCAGGAGGAAGTCACGAAGGCACTCGAGGAAGGCTTCACCCAAGAGGAAGTGGACGCCGCCAAGAGCGGCTACCTCGACATCGCCCGCAACCAGCGCGCGAACGACACCTCGGTCGCCGGAACCCTGGCCAACAACCTCTACTTCAATCGAACGATGGACTTCACCATAGAGCACGAAGCGAAAATCGCCGAGCTGACCCCGGAGTCCATCCAGGAAGCCATGCGCCGGCACCTCTCCGTGGACGGCATCTCCATCTTCCGAGGCGGCGACTTCGCGAACAAGCTAGCAGCGCAAAGCGAAGTTGAGGAGTGAACGTGGTTCGCCGCGTTCCGCGTGTGCGTTAGCTACCGGCCGCGGCAAGAGCCCTCTTTGCCGCATCGGGGCAACTCCACGGGCGCGAACATTGCGGCGGCGTGAAGGTAGCCATCCGGTTCCGAAGTGTCCTCGTCCACGACTCTGAGCAAGCCGCGACCCTCTGCCTCGGGGTCTTGCACGGTGCGGTACGCCTTGCCGACGATCAAGCTGGCGGGATTGCCTCGATTGTCGATGCAGATTACGTGTTTGTTCATTCCAGCAACCTCTTGGCCTTGAGGTCCTTGCGCCTTCGCAGGCATGTTGGTCAGTGCGCGACGAGCTCCCACCGATGTCAGGTCGTTTCGATCTCGTGCCGGGCCGCGGTTGCCAGGAAAGCGGATCGAGTCATCCGCCGTAGCTTGGCCTCATTGTCGATGGCTTCGAGCAAGCCACGATCCAGAGAAATGTTGACCCGACGCGAAGTCCCTCGGTCCAGCAGGAGGGGGATCAGGACGAAATCGGCTTCCCGGCGCCAGTCGGACAACTCGGGGTCTGCCTTGATTGCGTCGATCGAACGGGGCCGCGGAATCGACTCGCCGTCGTCGGTCAGCCCTTCGACGTGGAAGGCGAGGGCTTCGCTGCCGTGGCGAATGGCTTCGTCGATGTTGTCACCGACGGAGACGCAACCCGGGAAGTCAGGAAAGCTGACACCGTAGCCTGCATCGTCCCGGTGGATGAAGGATACATAGCGCATCGTTCGTTCTCCCTGCTTGAGCTACGCGGTCCATCCCGCCTGCCGGTAGATGGAGGCCACCGTTCCGTGCGGGATGTCCTTGTTGGGGTGTGGCACCGTGACCCGGCCCGGCTTGGTGGCGTGCTTGAACTGGCGGTGGCTGCCCTTGGCACCGACCTGCACCCAGCCATCCCGCTCAAGCATTCGGATCAGTCGACCGCTGTTGCGTTCCACGCCGGATCCTCTGACTGTGTAGCATGATACACAAGGCCGGTGTCGTCCACGGTGCTTGGACTTGACCCGGTTTCGGCTATTTGATTCCCAGCGGCAAGCGGTCATGTTGGCCATTGTCAAGATTCCGCCAGTGATGGCAGGCGACCGACGCCCCTTCGCGCACGGGCTCTAGCGCTGGCTTGATGTTTCGGCAGTCATCGCGCGCGTATCGGCAGCGGGTGTGGAAGCGGCAACCGTGCGGTGGATCGATCGGTGACGGCACGTCGCCCTCGAGGACGATGCGGTCCAGCCGCGCTGTCGGATCGGGAACCGGGATCGCCGAGATCAGCGCTTGCGTATATGGATGTCGCGGTGAGGCGTATATCTCGGCCGCGGTCGAGGTCTCGACCACTTCGCCGAGATACATGACGGCGATGAGGTCCGAGACATGCTTGACCACGGCCAGATCGTGGGCGATGAAAATCAAAGCCAAGTGCATCTCGCGTTGCAGGTCCAGAAGCAGGTTGAGGATCTGGGACTGGATCGAGACGTCGAGCGCGGAGACCGCTTCGTCGCAGACGATGAGCTTGGGCCTGAGCGCAATCGCGCGGGCTATGCCGATGCGCTGGCGCTGGCCACCCGAGAACTCGTGCGGGAACCGGTTGGCTGCTGCCGCTTCGAGCCCGACTCGTTCCAGCAACTCTGCCGCCCAGCGGCGACGTAGGGCGGGCGTTCCCAGCCGATGGATGACGAACGGTTCCTCAAGGATCTTGCCGACCGTGTGACGCGCGTTCAGCGACTCGAACGGATCCTGCAGCACGATCTGGATGTCACGGCGCAGCTGCCGCAAATCCGACCGCTTCATGGTCACCACGTCTTGCCCTTCGAATAGCACCGTGCCGGCCGTCGGCTGGTAGAGCCTGAGCAGGGTTTTGCCGACCGTGCTCTTGCCGCAACCGGACTCGCCGACGAGGCCCAGGGTCTCGCCAGCGCCCAAGTCGAAGGAAACGCCGTCCACGGCATGGACTTGGCCGACCGTGCGCAGGAACACCCCGCCGCGCACGGGGAAGTGCTTCGTCAGCCCGCGCACCCGGAGCAACGGCTGGTCCTCGGCGCTCACAGGGCCTCCACGGCGCGCCAGCGGTGGCAGGCCACGCGGTGGGACAACGTCTGTCCTTCCAGCACCGGTGTGTCCTCCAGCCCCGGCGCCCGACGCCGGCAGACGTCCTCGGCGTGGGCACACCGATTCGCAAAACGACACCCCGTCGGCAGCTCGTGGATGTCCGGCACCGTGCCTGGGATGGTGCTGAGTACCGTCTTCGGATCGTCCTCCAACCGTGGTACCGACCCCAGCAATCCGCGCGTGTAGGGATGCCGCGGGTTCGCGAAAAGCGCCGGCGCAGATGCCTGTTCCGCGATTCGTCCGGCATACATGACCACCACCCGCGAACACAGTTCGGCTATAACGCCAAGATCGTGGGTGATGAACAGGATCGCCATGCCGGTCTCGCGCTGCAGGTCGCGCAACAGTTCGAGAATCTGCGCTTGGATCGTGACGTCGAGCGCCGTCGTGGGCTCATCCGCGATCAAGAGATCCGGCCGGCTGGCGAGCGCCATGGCGATCATCACACGCTGGCGCATGCCACCCGACAACTGGTGCGGATACTCGGTCAAGCGCTGCTCCGCGGCCGGGATCCCCACCTGGTCGAGTAGCTCAAGCGCCCGCGCCTTGGCTGCGTTCCTACCGGCTCCAGGCACGTGTAGCGTATAGGCCTCGGCCAGTTGCCGGCCGATGCGCTGCACGGGATTCAGCGCCGTCATCGGCTCCTGGAAGATCATGGCGATGCGGTTGCCGCGCACCTGCTGCAGTCGCTCGATCGGGACGGCGCCCAGATCTTCGCCGCGGAAGAGGATGCGGCCGCCTACGGTGCGCCCTGCCGGTCTAGGCAACAGGCCCATGATCGACAGCGCCGTGACACTCTTGCCGCAACCGGACTCGCCGACCAATCCGAGCGTCTCTGAAGCGTCGATCTCGAAGCTGACCTGATCGACGACGGTTACCGGGCCGTCCTCGGTGTCGAACGCTGTGGAGAGGTTTTCCACGCTGAGCAGGCGCGCCGCTGGCAGGGCGGCATGGGGATTGGCGTCGTCTCCCACGGACGTCATGGAAACCTGGCTCAACTGTGTGGATTGCGCACTTCGAGAACGCTACTCGGCGCGATAGTCGGTGTTGATGACCGTGCTGGGCTCAAACGCCGCGCCCTCGTCCATCGCCTTGAGCGTGCGCTCCTTTTCCGCTTCATCGATCCAGAAAAGACCACCGCTCGAGAAGATGCCAGCGGACAGCCGATGCGGGTTGAAAAGCGCCCCGGTCGTGCGTGTCCCGAGCCACTCGGGCAGATTGACCCAGCGCCACGCGCCTTCGCGCGTGTACGGCACCTGGAAGGTTGGGATCACGACCCCCGCATCGTGGACCATCTGCTCCAATCGATGCGCGAGCGCGATCCGCTCCTCAAGGTCCGACGACGCTCGGAACGACATGATGAGATCGTCCATCTCTGGGCTCGCGTGGTTGGCGAGATTGTTGGTCTGCGGTTTCCCGGCGTTTGCCGAGTGGAAGTGTTCCCAGTAGCGCGGCGACAGGCCCTGCGACGACCAGGACATCCAGGCGATCTCGTGCTTCTTCTCCTGCATCGTCTTGAAGGCACTCGATCCGTCCAGCAACTGCAGCTCCAACTCGACGCCGGCCTTGCGCGCCTCCTCACGCAGGATGACCAGTCGCTCGGTGTGGTGCGGTGCGCCGTAGGTCACGCGCAGCGACAGCCGCTGTCCGTCCCGCACCCGGATGCCATCGCCGCCGCGTTCGGCGAACCCGGCGTCATCGAAGTAGGCGCTGGCCTTGTCGATGTCGAACTCGCGGGCACGGATGCTGCGGTTGTCGTAGTCGCCGAAGCCAAGCTGAAAGGTCGGCAGCCGGTCGTAGTCACCACGCAGGACGGTTGCGATGACGCGGTCGAAGTTCATCGCATGGGCGAGGCCGAAACGGATGCGGGCATCGGCGAGGATCGGGTTCTCGGTGTTTAGGTACATGCCGGCCGAGGGCACCGGGAGATCGTTGTAGAACCAGTACTTCGCGATGTAGCCGGCTTCGTATTCGGCGCCCTTCGCCTTCTCGTGCCAGTAAAGCGGCAGCACGAGGCCAAAGGTGTCGAGCTCGCCCTTGACGAAGTGCTGGTAGGCGACGTTGATTTCGCGGATCACCCGGTAGCGGATCTTGTCGGGGTTGAAACGGTGCCGCGCATAGCGCTCGTCGTTCGCCCACCAGTCGGCCTTGCGACTCATCTCGATGGCCTTGCCCTTGTCGATCTTGCTGATCTGGTAGGGGCCCGTGTTGGGCTCGATCTCCCAGTTCGTCGCCTGCACCCAGTCGCTGGTCATGCGGGGCTCATGGAAGTGCCTAGGCACTGGGCCGAATGCGTACTCGTAATGCATCTCCGGCAGCGGTTTCGGATCCGCACCCTGGATGCCGATGGTGTGATCGTCGTAGCGCTTCGCGTCGCGAATGCGCTCGGTGTAGTAGTTGGTGTACCAGGGCGCGACGATCTCTTTGGAGCGCATGAACTTGACGGCGAAGACGAAGTCGTCCGCGGTGACAGGTACGCCGTCGGACCAACGTGCCTTTGGATTCAACCGATAGTAGAGGCTGCGCCCGTCTGCCCCGTACGCCCAATGCGTCGCCAGCGACGGGATCGGCCGGCGCGTGTTCGGATGGAATGTCACCGGGCTCAACTGGTTGTAGCGCAACGGCCCGGCGAAGGAGCCGTTGGAGTCGGGCCCGACGCGGCGGATGGTGAGCGGGAACGTCAGTATGGACGTGCGGAACGTCCCTCCGCGCTTGGCGTCCGGTGAGGCGAACACCGGATCCGTGTCGTTGGTCTCTCACACAAGGCCGGCGGGGAGCAGGGCCGGCAGTCCGTCGCCGTCGGCAACCTCGATCGGCGGCAACTCGGTGGCCGCGGCAGGCGCTTCCGAAAGAGCTTCCTCCTCGACCTCGCCTTGGCAGGCAGCGAGGGCAACCAGCCCGGCAACGAGGGTTGCCTTGTATCCCGAAGAAGCAGTCTGCATTTTCGCTCCCCTGCGCGGTACTCGTGCTTACTCGTAGTAGGTGAACTGTTTCGGGTCGAACGCCTCGCGGACGGCCTCTCCGACGTAGGTGACCATCAACAATACCAGCACCATCGCGACGACCACCGAACCGCCGATCCACGGCGACTCGAGATGGCGCGTGCCCTGGGAGAGCAGTTCACCCCAGCTCGGCGTCGGCGGCGGGAGTCCAAAACCCAGGTAGTCAATGGCCGTAAGCGCAGTGATCCCGCTGGCGATGGAAAACGGTATGAACGTGACGATCACCGAGATCGTGTTCGGGATGATGTGACTTGCGATCTGACGCCTGCTGGACGCTCCGAGCGCGCGCACTGCGAGCACGTACTCCCGCGATTTCTCCTTGTAGGTGGACGTGCGCATGTACCAGGTCATGCCCGTCCAGCCGAAGAACACCATCACGGCCATCAGCGTCCAGAAGCCCGGCACGATGACGCTGGCCACGATCATGATGACGTACAGGAAAGGCACGTTGTTCAGGATCTCGATCACGCGCTGGAACAACAGATCGAACGCGCCGCCCCAGAACCCCATCGCGCAGCCAATGGCGATGCCGATGGCGAAGTTGCAGGCCAGGAGGATCGCCGCGAATGCGAACGCGAGCCGGAAGCCGTACACGAGGCGAGCGACAATGTCGCGACCGGTCGTGTCGGTGCCGAGGAAGTGGCGGCTTGCGATCGATGGTGCGTACGGCGGATAGACGCCGGCCCGAAGGTCGTTCTCGAAGGCGTCATATGGCACCGGCGGCATCAGCACCCAGTCTCCGGCGCTCTGCCCCCTGAACGTGCGCTTGAGGTCCCGGTAGTTCGTCTCGTAGTCGTAGTCGAGTCCGAACGTCCGCCCCGGGATGAAGTCCCCATAGGTCGGGAAGTGCCACTCGCCCTGGTAGGAGACGACGAGTGCCCGGCTGTTCACCAGAAGCTCCGCCCCTGCGGACAGCAAAAGCGCGACGCCGAGCGCGATCGCCGACCAGTAGCCCCGACGGATGGACTTGAACCGCTGCCACTGCTTGATGGTCAGTGGGTTGAGCGCGAGAGCCGTGCCGATCATTGCGAGGACTCGCCACTGCCGAACTTCACGCGGGGATCGACGAACGCCACGCAGATGTCCGAAAGGATGTTGCCGACCATGAACAAGAGCGAGGAGATCACGAGGATGCCCATCACCACCGGGTAGTCGCGCTCGACCAGCGACTCCCAGCCGAGGAGGCCGAAGCCGTCGATGTTGAATATCTGCTCGATCAGGAAGGATCCGGTCACGATCAGCGTGATGTTGTTGCCGAAGGAGGTGGCGATCGGCACCAGGCTGTTGCGAAAGGCGTGTGCGAACACGGCGCGGCGGAACGCCATGCCTTTGGCGATGGCGGTGCGCACGTACTCCGCCGCCAGGTTGTCCATGAGCGAGTTCTTCATCAGCATGGTCGTCACGGCGAAGCTGCCGGCGAGGTAGGCGATCAAGGGCAGGACGGCGTGGTAGGCGACATCGGCGACTTTGCCGAGCGTGCCGAGGTCGTCGAAGTCGTCGCTGACGAAACCGCTCAAGGGGAACCAGCCGAGGTTGCCGGCAAAGACAGTCAAGAGCGCGATCGCAACGACGTAGCCTGGAATCGCGTAGCCAAAGAACACCACCGCCGATGTCAGGTTGTCGAACGTCGTCTTGTGGCGGATCGCCTTGACGATGCCGAGCGGGATGCAGACGCTGTAGGTGAGTATCAGCGTGGTGACCCCGTAGAAAATCGAGATCGGGAACCGATCCTTGATCGTGTCCCAAACGGGCTCCGAGTAGCGCGTTGACGTGCCGAGATCGAGTTGCACGACTTTGCCCAGCCACTCTGCATAACCGACGATCACAGGCTTGTCGAAGCCGTAGTACGCCTTTAGCTGGTCGATCTGTGCATCGGACAGCGAGCTTGCCCCGTGGCCCGCGAAGCCGCTCGTGGAGGCCGCGACGTCCGCGCCGGCCATCGCTGCCTCCTGCAGCATGCGCTCAATCGGGCCGCCTGGCACGAGCCTCGTCACGGCGAACACCAGAATCGTCACGCCGATGAAGGTCGGCACGATGAGCAGGAAGCGGCGGATGAAGTAGCTGGTCACGGCGTGCGACCTGACTGAAGCGACCGCCCAAGCATTACCGCTTGTGAGGCCGCGGGGCAAGCGTTGCGGCGGCGGGGCCGATACGGTTCTCGGTGTCCGAATGGTCGGCCTAGCAGGTAAGTCGGGCTTGTGATGGGGCCTCGGAGGGAAGGCATCCTGCCTTCCCTCGTGCGCCGTCAGGCGCACGGCCGGATGCCGACAAAGGAAGGGCGCCTGTCGGCGCCAGGGAAGGCAGAATGCCTTCCCTCCAAGGGCCCGCCTTGTTCGCGCGCTAGCAGTTCGCGCCAGCGAACTGCCGACGCGCCCTTCAGGGCGCGCTGGCTGCCTTCGACCCGCTTTAGCCGGCGGGGCCGACGACTTCCGTGCCACAATTGGTGGCTTCGCTGACGGTCTCGCTGGGAGCACGGCAAGCGTGGATGTCACCCACATCATCGATGGTCTCAACGACCCTCAGCGTGAGGCAGTGACGGCGCCCATTGGCAACCTGCTGGTGGTTGCTGGCGCCGGCAGCGGCAAGACGCGGGTGCTGGTACATCGGATCGCGTGGCTCGTGGAGGCGGAAGGGGTGTCGCCGGGCGGCGTCATGGCGGTCACCTTCACCAACAAGGCGGCGGCGGAGATGCGGGGGCGCGCCGAGCGGCTGCTCAACATACCCGCCCGCGCCATGTGGGTGGGCACGTTTCACGGCATCGCTCACCGGCTCTTGCGCATCAACTCGCGCGAGGCGGGGCTGCCGGACAACTTTCAGATCCTCGATGCGGACGATCAGGTTCGGTTGGTGAAGCGCGTGATGCGGTCGATGGATCTGGACGAGAAGCGCTGGCCACCCAGGCAGGCGGCCTGGTTCATCAACGCACAGAAGGACGAGGGGCTGAGGGCTGGCGACTTGCCGCTGTCGGACGACCTCTTCGTCGTCACCCACAAAAAGGTATATGAAGCCTACGAGGAGCTTTGCCACCAGGGCGGGCTGGTGGACTTCGCCGAGCTCCTGCTGCGCAGCTACGAGCTGTGGCGCGACAACGCCGAATTGCTGGACCACTACCAGCGCCGTTTCCGCCACCTGTTGGTGGACGAGTTTCAGGACACCAACGCCATCCAGTACCGCTGGCTGAAGGCGCTGGCCGGGCGTGACGGCCACGTCATGGCGGTGGGCGACGACGACCAGTCCATTTACGGTTGGCGCGGGGCGAAGATCGAGAACATCCACGCCTACACCGAAGACTTGGCGGACGTGCGCGTCATCCGCCTGGAGCAGAACTACCGCTCCACCGGCACGATCCTGAAGGCGGCCAACGGCCTGATCGACAACAACATGGGGCGGCTTGGCAAAGAACTGTGGACGGCTGCCAACCAAGGCGACCCCATCCTCGTCTATTCCGCCTTCAACGACCTCGAAGAGGCCCGCTTCATCGCCGACCGCGCCCAGAGCTGGATGGATGGCGGTGCCAGCCCCACCGAGGTTGCCGTGCTCTATCGCTCGAACGCCCAGTCGCGGGTGATCGAGGAAGCGTTCCTGCGCCGCGACATCCCCTATCGCATCTACGGCGGGATGCGGTTCTTCGAGCGCATGGAAATCCGCAACGCCCTCGCCTACATGCGCCTGCTCCATGACCGCCACTCCGACGTGGCCTTCGAGCGCGTCGTCAACACGCCGCCCAGAGGGATTGGCGACCGCACCATCGAGAGCGTGCGCGCCGTGGCGCGTGAGGCGCAAAGGTCCATGTGGCAGGCGTGCAAGGAAGCCATCGCTGGCGGCGGTTTGCGCGGGCGAGCGGCAAACGCGCTGCGGGCGTTCATGGAGCTGATCGACGGCATGGCGGAGCAGGTAGAGGGGGCGCCGCTGTGGGAGATCTGCGAGCGCTGTCTGGACGTCACGGGCTTGCTCGAATACCACGCCAAGGAGCAGGGCGAGCGTGGCATCGCCCGGCGGGAGAACCTTGAGGAGCTGGTAACCGCTTGTCGTCAGTTCGAGGGCTCTTTCTTCGAGGGGATGCCCCTCGCGCTCCCCCGCGCTGAGGGCTCCGTGGTGTTTCCGCTCACCGAGTCCGGCGAGGAGACCGATCAGCGTTCTTCGCTAGAGGAGTTCCTAGATCAGGCGGCACTCGAAAGTGGCGACCATCAGCAGGACGGTCCCGCAGTGCAGATGATGACCCTGCATTCCGCCAAGGGCTTGGAGTTCCCGCTGGTGTTCATGGCCGGAATGGAGGAGGGGCTGTTCCCAAACATGCGCAGTGCCGAGGAGCCGGGGCGCATGGAGGAGGAGCGGCGTCTTGCCTATGTCGGCATCACACGCGCCATGAAGCAGCTCTATCTCACCCATGCCGAGTCGCGGCGGATGCGCGGCATGGAAACGCACAACCGGCCGTCGCGTTTTCTGCAGGAAGTGCCCCAGGAGACGGTGGAGGAAGTGCGGCTGCGCGGCGAAGTGGCGCAGCGCTTTCGGCCGGGAGCGCGGCAGGGCCGTGCGCCGGCGGCGGAACTGGACGTAGATGGCATTCGCATCGGCGCAATGGTGCGGCATCCCAAGTTTGGCGAAGGCGTGGTGCTGCAAAGCGAAGGCGGCGGCGACCGTACCCGGGTGCAGGTGAACTTTGCCCGCCACGTTGGTGCGAAGTGGCTGATGCTGTCCTATGCGCAGCTTGAGGTCGTGGGACAATGACGGCTCGGGCGGCGAAGCCTGGGTGGAGAGGGCTCGAGACGATGGTGCACCGCAAGTGGGCGACGGCATGGCTGGCGGCGTTCGGCCTCGCGCTCGCCGGTTGCAGCCAACCGGCGGGCGAGTCGGCTGAGGAGGCTGCCCCGCCGGCTGAGACCTTCGAATGGACTCTCGTCACCACTTGGCCGAAGAACCTGCCGGCCCTCGGCACGGCGCCGGAGAAGCTGGCGGTGCTGGTGCACGAGATGTCGGCGGGTCGGCTCAGCATCAAGGTCTATGGCGATGGCGAGCTGGTGCCGGCTTTTGGCGTCTTCGATGCGGTGAGTGCCGGTAACGCCGAGATGGGCCATGGCGCGGCTTATTACTGGCGCGGCAAGCTGCCGGTTGCGGCGCTCTTCACCACCGTTCCCTTCGGCATGACGGCGCAGGAAATGAACGCCTGGCTGCACTACGGCGGGGGCCTTGAACTCTGGCAGGAACTCTATGCGCCGTTCAACCTCGTGCCCATGGCGGCAGGGAATTCGGGCGTCCAGATGGCGGGTTGGTTCAACCACGAAATCAACGACGTGACGGACATGCAGGGGCTGAAGATGCGAATGCCGGGCCTCGGCGGCGCGGTCATCGACGGCCTCGGTGCAGCGGCGGTGACGATGCCCGGTAGCGAGATCTTCACCTCACTGCAAACGGGGGTGATCGACGCCACCGAATGGGTGGGGCCCTACAACGATCTCGCCTTCGGACTGCACGAGGCCGGCACCTACTACTACTACCCAGGCTGGCACGAGCCCGGCGCCATGCTCGAAGCCATCGTCAACAAGGAAGCCTACGACTCGCTGCCAGCGGACCTACGCGCCATCCTGGTCACCGCAACGCGAGCGGTGAATCAGGACACGCTCGACGAGTTCACCGCCCGCAACAACGCAGCCCTCACGACCCTGTTGCGGGAACACAACGTCCAGTTGCGGCGCCTGCCCGACGACGTGCTCGCACGGCTGCGCGAGGGCTCGGAAGCGGTGCTCGAAGAGGTCGCCACCGACGAGATTTCCCGACGTATCCTCGATTCCTACCGCACTTTCCATGACGAGGTGCAGGCCTACCACGCCATCTCGGAACAGGCCTACATCAACGCCCGCACTGCCACCAGCCCGAATGCCAGCGCCGCCGACGAGGCGGGCTAAGCGGAAGCACCCATGCGAATCACTCGCTTCTGCACCCTAGCGAACGGCGACTCCGCCTTCGACGAGGTGGACCTCCCGGTCGAGAACGCTTCCACGGACGGCTTCGGCAATGCCCTCACGTTCTCCGACACCTTCGCTTCGCCAGCGGTGCGCGTGTTCGAGGCCCCGGTCGGCATGTTCCAGGGCTGGCACAACGCGCCCTGCCGCCAAATCTGCGTGATGATGCAAGGCATCTGGGAAATCGGCATCACGAACGGCGAGCGGCGGCGCTGGGGCCCGGGCGAGGTCTTCATGCCGGATACGGTGCAAGGCAAGGGGCACACGAGCGAGGTGATCCAAGGCCCGGTGCGGATGTTCTTCATCCCCCTCCCAGACGACCTCGACATCGAGGGGTGGAAGGTCTAGGGGCCAGGTCGCTCGCAGCTATGGCTAGGCGCTCCTGCTTGTGTCCCTACCCCTGACGGCCCCCTCCTGTCACTCCCCCCTCGCGGGGGAGTCGAGAAAAGCGTCCTCGCTTTTCTCGGAGGGGGGCCGCCGACCCAACCTTCCCAGCCCCCAACTCTCGAACAACGCCCCCTTCCGCGTCGTTCCCTCTCGCGTTCCCGCTAGCGGGGGATTCGGTTAAGGCGGCCCCCCTCCGAGAAGAGCCGAGGAACGGCCTTTCTCGACTCCCCCGCGAGGGAGGAGTGACAGGGAGGTGCGCTTGGCATCTAGCGAACGTCCGTTAACGCCAACACCGGCAGTCTCTCAACTTGCCTCCCGGCTGCCGCTCGCGCGAGGCGCAGATCGTGCAGCACTTGCAGGTTCAGCCAGAACCGTGGCGAGGTGTCGAAGTAATGCCCGAGCCGGAGCGCCGTGTCGGCGTCCATGGGCCGCTTCGCGGCAACGATATCGAGCAGGCGTTGCGGCGGCATTCGCAGCACTTCCGCAAGTTCCCATGCCGCCATGCCGAGTGCGGCAAGATCTTCCGCCAGCACCTGGCCCGGGTGAGTGGCTCTGCTCGGCATGGCGCTATGCCACCGCCCTGGCGGGGGCAGGTGGCGCCGACGGCGGGCCCACCACGCCGACCAGGACGGGCCCGCCGCTTCCGGGCGGCCACTCGAATCCGACACCCCAGTCGCCGGTGAGGGGGATCAGCCAACGTCGCCCGCGGCGTCGGTGCTTGCGCACAATTCGCATGTGGTTGCTTGGGCGATTGACGTCGCGCACGTCCGTGGCGGCGTCGAGTTGGTCGAGCTTGCTGCCGGCGAGCCGGGCGACTTCGGCGAAGGCGGTGGTGGCGTCGCCGCGATGGAAGGCGAACGTGTCGTTGTCGGCGAAACTGACAATCATGGGTTCACTCCGCTCGTGTTTTGCCTTTGCAATGATGGCGCTTGTGGCGTGGCCTGTCGCTGCGGCTTCTGCCCACCGGCAACGTGAGCCATCGTCCCCGCGTTGGTGCGTCGGAAGCAGCAGTTCGCGTGAGCGAACTGCCGACGCGCCCGCAAGGCGCTTAAGGCGGAACAAGACGGCATTCGCGTATGATCGCCACCGGCTTAAGAGGCGCAGGTTCCAAAGGGGAAGGGAATGTTCGATTTGAGCGGCAAGGTGGCGTTGGTGACCGGGGGCAATGGCGGCATTGGCCTCGGCTTTGCGGAAGGACTTGCCGAACACGGCGCGGGTGTCTGCATCTGGGGCACGAACGAGGACAAGAACGCCGCCGCCAAGGAGCGCATCGAGAGCTACGGCGGTGAGGTGGCAGCCATCCGCTGCGACGTCAGCCGTGAGCAGGAAGTGGTCGATGCCTTCGCGCAAACCCTAGACATCTTCGGCCAGGTGGATTCCTGCTTCGCCAACGCCGGCGTAGGTGGTGGTGGCGCGCAGTTCGACGCCATGACGCCGGACGAGTGGCACCGCGTCTTCAAGGTGAACATGGACGGCGTGATGTTCACCTTCCGCGAAGCCGTCAAGCACATGAAGTCCACCGGGCGCGGCGGCTCTCTCGTGGTCACCAGCAGCGGCACGGCGCGCTTCGGCGCGGCTGGCAGCGAGCACTACTCCGCCACCAAGGCTGGTGTCATCGCCCTCATCCAGTCGCTGTCGGTGGGGCAGGCGCGCTACGGCATTCGCGCCAACGCCATCATTCCGGGCTGGATCGAGACGGCCATGACCGAGCGCGCCTTCGCCACCGAAGCGTTCCAGACCAAGGTCATCAAGCGCATCCCGCAGCGACGCTGGGGGCAGCCGGAGGACTTCAAGGCGATCGCCGTCTATTTCGCCAGCGACGAGAGCTCCTATCACACCGGCGACACCATTGCAGTCGATGGCGGCGTCTCGCACTTCTAGGGGCTGGGGGCTGGGGCCGGACGCCGAGCGCAGCGAGGGGTTTGGCGGCGCTAGTGTGAGCGTCCTCTCACGCACCTGCCGAGGGAGGCGATGAGCGAGCGCCGCTACTTCGGCACCGACGGCATTCGCGGTCGGGTGGGCGATGCGCCCATCACGCCGGACTTCTGTTTGCACCTCGGCTGGGCCGTCGGGCAGGTGCTTGCCTCGGGCGGTTCGCGCATGGTGGTGATCGGCAAGGACACCCGCATCTCCGGCTACATGTTCGAGTCTGCCCTAGAAGCTGGGCTGTCTGCGGCCGGTGTGGATGTGGGGCTTCTGAGCCCCATCCCCACCCCGGCGGTCGCGTATCTCACCCGCACGCTGGGCGCCGACGCGGGCATCGTCATCAGCGCCTCGCACAATCCCTACGACGACAACGGCATCAAGTTCTTCGATGCCGGAGGCAACAAGCTCGGCGACGATGTGGAACTCGCCATCGAGAAGCACCTCGGCAACCCGCTGGTGTCGGTGCGGTCCAAGGAACTCGGCCGCGCCTTCCGCGTCGAGGACGCGCGCGGGCGCTACATCGAATACTGCAAGAGCACCACGGACCGGGGCACGCACCTCAAGGGCCTGAAGCTCGTGCTCGATTGCGCCCACGGTGCCACCTACGCCGTTGCGCCGGGGGTTTTCTCGGAACTCGGGGCCGAGGTGACCGTCACCGGGGCTTCCCCCAACGGAACGAACATCAACGACGGCTGCGGCTCCACCCATCCGGCAGCGATGGCGGCCAAGGTGCAGGAGGTGGGTGCCGACGCCGGCATCGCCTTCGACGGCGACGGCGACCGGGTGGTGATGGCGGACGCGAACGGCGACGTGGTGGATGGCGACGAACTGCTCTACATCATCGCCGCGAACTGGCAATCCCGCGGGCGCCTCACGGGCGGCGTGGTGGGCACGGTCATGTCGAACCTGGGCGTCGAACGCGCCTTGGCGGAGCGTGGCATTCCGTTCGCCCGCGCCGCAGTGGGCGACCGCTACGTGCTAGACGGCCTGCGGCGGCGCGACTGGCAACTCGGCGGCGAGTCCTCCGGCCACATCATTTGCCTCGAGCTCGCGACGACGGGCGACGGCATCGTCGCGGCCTTGCAGGTCTTGATGGCGATGGTGGAGTCGGGCAGATCGCTGGCGGATCTGCGGCAAGGCGTTACCAAACTCCCGCAAACCATGTTGAACGTGCAAGTCAGCAATCCCGGTGCCGCCTGCGCCGGCACATCCGTCCACCGCGTCGCCGACGACATCAAGCGCAACCTCGCCTCCCGCGGCCGCATCCTCATCCGTCCAAGCGGCACCGAACCCGTGGTACGCGTGATGGTGGAGGGCGAAGACGAAGCCGAGGTGAAGGCCCACGCCAACCGCCTCGCCGAAGCGGTGCGCGCTGCCGCCGGCTAGGGCGATGGAGGGCGAGACGTCCTCTTGCATCGAACAATCGTCCAACACGTTGGCTTCTCCACGAAGCGACTCGAAGTCGAGCCAACACCAACGTGTCGGCGGGATGGCGCGGTCCCACACGCCACTCGGAGTGGAGCCTTCAGCTTGGAGGAGCGCGAGGGGCCTACCCTCGCCAGAGAAGCTCCATCACGCTCCTTGCGCCGAAGGCGAAGCAACCAAGGCCCCGAAGATGCAACCAGCCCCCTCCCCGCGAGACGGGCCCTGTCGCGCAAGCGCACCGTTCCTCGATACCTGAAGCGGCCCGGCACCTCTGCGGCCGGGCCGCCCCTCCGCAAAGACCAATCGTTGCGGAAGGAATGTCGGGCTTACGCTCCCTCCGTATCCTCCTGATCCGGCATCACTACGAATTCCGGATATGCCTCGATCTTGAGTTCTGCCACGTCCTGCCCCATGGCCTCGACCCTTTCGGTGACGCGCAGGCCAATCGTCTTGCCGAGCACGAACCAGACGACGAAGGACGAAGCGCTGACGAACGCGCCGATGGCGACGATGCCGATGAGCTGCGGCACCAGGCTCGCGCCGGCAGCTATGCAGGCGGCGAGGGTTCCCCAGATGCCAGCCACGAGGTGGCCAGAGATGGCGCCCACCACGTCGTCCACCCGCAACTGCTCCAAGAGCTTCATGCCCAAGGAGCAGAGCACGCCGCCGACGGCGCCGATGATGATGGCCCAATAGTGATCGACGATGTCCGGCCCGGCCGTGATGGAGACGAGGCCGGCGATGGCGCCGTTCAAGATCGCCAGCAAGTCAACGCGCCCGAACAGCCACTGCGAGACAGCGAGCGCCGCCAACACGCCGCCGGCGGCGCCTAGGTTGGTGTTCACCAGCACGTTGGACATCGCCACCGCATCCGCAGCGCTACCGAGAGCCAGTTGCGATCCGCCGTTGAAGCCGAACCAGCCGAGCCAAAGGATGAACACGCCCAAGGTCACGATGGGCACGTTGGAGGGGGGAGTCGTGCGAATGCTGCCGTCTGCACGGTACTTGTGCCGACGAGGCCCGACCAGGATGGCGCCCACCAAGGCCGCCCAGCCGCCGGTGGAGTGGACGATGGTGGAACCGGCAAAGTCTTGGAAGCCGAGTTGGTAGAGCCAGCCCTCGCCCCAGGTCCATGCCCCCACGACGGGGTAGATGACGCCGGTGAGGAAAACGGTGAAGGCCAAGAACGACCACAGCCGCACCCGCTCTGCCAGCGTGCCGGAGATGATCGACGCGGTGGTGGCCACGAACACCATCTGGAAGAACCAGTTCGAACCGCTTGAGTAGCCGGACTCAATCACCTCGGTAGCGCTGCCTTCGTCGTTTACGAGCGCCTGTTCCGCCCCGGTTGGGGCATGGAAGAGCTGCAACGAGCCGATGAAGCTGCCCACATCGGTGTACATGAGGTTGTAACCGATGAGGTAGTACATGATCCCGGCGATGGAGTAGAGCCCGATGTTCTTGAGGCAAATCACCGAGGCGTTCTTGGTGCGCACCGAGCCTGCCTCCAGCATCGTGAAGCCGGCGCACATCCACATCACCAATGCGCCCCAGACCAGGAACGAGAAGGTATTGACGATGAACTGGGTCTCGGCGTCCGTTGCCCAAGCCGTCGGCGCCGCAAGTGTCGCACCTAGCAGGAAGACGCCCCGCATCGCAACACGGGCGGTCATGCGCCGAGCCACCGCAGGCTCCTTGCGCTGCACGATCGGTTGTTCCGCCATCTCGATATCCCCTCAAATGACGAGCTTCGATTAAAGCACGCACGAAGCGCTTCCGCCGCCTTGAAAGGGAATGTGGGCCAATCCAGCGAGAGCGCCGCATGCGCGGTGGCGGCGGTACGGTGTCGCTGATAGGATTGCGCGCCTTTTGTTGCGGGCGGGAAGCAAGCCGGACATGCGGCGGGCGCTGGTGGCGGCGAATTGGAAAATGAACGCCTCGGTGGCCGCCATCGATGCCTTCGTGCGCGCATGGCAGCGGCCGTCGGGTGACGTGGACGTCGTCTTCTGTCCGCCCTTTGCGTACGTGGATCGACTCGTTGCCGCCTTCACGGGAGACGTTCAGATTGGCGTGCAGGACGTTGGCGTCGAAGCGCGTGGCGCGTTCACTGGCGAGCACTCCGCCGAGATGGCGGCAGATTTGGGCGCGGCATACTGCATCGTCGGCCACTCGGAGCGGCGGGCGATGCATGGTGAGGACGACGCAGTGGTTGCGGACAAGTTCCGGGCTACGCTGCGCGCCGGATTGACGCCGGTGCTTTGCGTGGGTGAGACGCTGTCGGAACGCCGCGCCGGCGAGGCCAAGGAGACGGTTTTGCGACAGCTCGATGCGGTGCTGAACGACTCGGGCGCCCAGCCATTCGCCGACGCGGTGGTGGCCTATGAACCGGTGTGGGCCATCGGCACCGGCGTGACGGCGAGTCCGGAGCAAGCTGCCGAGATGCACGGCACCATCCGGCAACGCTTGGCGGCAGCGGATGCGGGAGCGGCCGCCGCCGTGCGCATCGTCTATGGCGGCAGCGTCAAACCGGACAATGCGGCCCTGTTGTTCGCCCAAGGCGACATCGACGGCGGCCTGGTTGGCGGAGCGTCGCTGGACCCGCGCGAATTCGCCGCCATTTGCACTGCTGCAGCGGCGGTGGGCCAGTGAGAGCCTTTAGCCATGGGAGCACAAGGGGCTTCCCTTCGAAGAGAGAGCCCTCAGCGCGGGGGAGCGCGAGGGGCCTTCCCTCGAAAGAAGGGCCGATGGGAACGAAATGAGGATTACCAAGTGAGCACAATCGAAACCGTCCTCCTGATCCTGCTCGTCGCCGACGCGATCGCGCTCGGCGTCTTGGTGCTCCTGCAGCAGGGCAAGGGCGCCGATGTGGGCGCGGCGTTTGGTGCTGGCGGCGCCAATACCATGTTCGGCAGCGCCGGTGCGGCCTCTTTCCTCACCAAGATGACGGTCTGGCTCGCCATCGGCTTCTTCGCCATCTCCTTTGGCCTAGCCTGGACGGCCAAGGAACGAGCTGCCGCCATGCAATCACTGGGGCTTCCCGAACTCGAGGCCCCGGCCCCGCCGGAGGCACCAGACTTGACTACCGAACCCGATTCGGTAGATTCCGACATTCCCGACTTCTGACGGACACCGCGCGGCCGAGTGCTGGCCCCGCGGCGGCCCTGAAGACATGCCGAAGTGGTGAAATCGGTAGACACGCCATCTTGAGGGGGTGGTGAGCGTTCGCTCGTGGAGGTTCGAGTCCTCTCTTCGGCACCAAACCCTCACTTGGCAGTTCGCCCAAGCGAACTGCCGCGGTGCCCGCAACGTGCGCCGTTGTAGGGGACGGGCTTGTCCCGTCTCGAACTCGTCGATGCTTTCAACACGGGCGGGGACAAGTCCGGGACAAGCCCCGCCCCTACGCGTCCCGTGCCGAGTCCATCGGCGCGTTCGACACCTGCGGGGACAAGCCCCGCCCGTACGGCGAATGAGCCCGGCTCATACGGGGTAGCTGGGGTACAGCGAGATCATTGACAGCTTCGGGTTGAAGTAAGGGTCGGAAGGGCATTGCGCGATCATTGCCCGAAGGCGCTCGACGTCGGCTTCCGGGTCCCTCTTCGTGCGCGATTGCGACTCGTGGTGCACCAACCGCACATCCGGCAGATAGACGTTCCGGCGTCCGGCGCGCATGGCTCGGATGCAGAACTCCACATCGCTGCCGACGACGCGGTAGCCTTGGTCGAAGCCGCCGATGGCATCGACGGTGCTGCGCGCCACGGCGAGGCAGGCGCCGGTCACTGCCGAGACGTTGCGGGGCACGGTCGGCGGAACGAACATGTGCTCGCCGGCATCTGGGTGAGTGCCGACATAGATGTGATCGGCGCAGCCGCCGAAGCCGGTAACGACGCCAGCGTGCTGGATGAGGCCGTCCGGGTAGAGCAGCAAGCCGCCGACGGCGCCGACATCCGGGCGCAGGGCTACGTCGGCGAGCCGATCGACCCAGCCTTCGCACGCAGCCTCGGTATCGTTGTTGAGGAACAGGAACACATCCCCTTCGGCATGCCGCATGGCCTGGTTGTTGAGTCGACTCCAGTTGAACGGTTCCGGTGCCTCCACCACCTTGAGTACAGGAAACCTCGCCGGCGCGGTGGCGAGCCAGCGCTTGGTTTCCGGGGCGACCGAGCCGTTGTCGATGACGATGCACTCGAAGGAGCCTTGGTTCGTCGCGTGGATTCCCTCGATGCAGGGCGCGAGCAAATCGATGCGGTCTCGGGTCGGGATGATGATCGACACCTTGCCAGCGCCGGAGTCGCGAGAGCCGAAGCTGCAGGTCCAGCCGTCCCGATTCTCGCGCACTTCCGCCCGTTCGCCGTAGCAACCACGCAAATGTTGGACTAGATGCTCCGGAATCTCGGCTTTGGTGCTCTCTTTCGAGGGGAGGCCCCTCGTGCTCCCCCGCGCTGAGGGCTCCGCGATTAGCCTGTGTATCGTGAAGGCACCGACGTGTTCCACGCGCTCCGCGGCTTCCGTCAGCACCAAGGCAAGACTGTGGAGATCGGCAACCGCTGGCTCCGTCTGTTCGGCAACGCTGCGGGCGAGATCTGCGGTCAGCACCAGACAGGATGACATGTAATCCCTGTAGAGCAGCAGGTCCGGCGAGAAGGCTGGCTTGAACACGGGTCGGCCGCGCTCGCCAAACTCATCGATCTCGTCCTCGTCCCCGTAGAGCAGCGTGCTGCCCGTCGCTGTCAAGGGCATGTCACCCGGAATGCAGCCTGGGGCCAGCAAGGCGATGTAGCGAACGTGCCCCTCGCTTGCCGCAATGGACCGCCGCAGGCCACGGAGCAAGTCCCTGGCTGCATTGCCTTCACTGTCAACGATGCACGCCTTGTGCCCCGTCGCTTCGAAGTGCGCCTCGACCTGCGGACGCTGCTCCTGCTCGACGACCACGACCAAGTCGAGCCAAGGCTTGCGCTGTGCCGACATCAGCGCAAGAAATGCCGCAAGTTGCCCAGCCGGCACGCCTACGGACGCCAGCACAGCGCTCACTTGGCCATCGGGGGGCTGCGCCGGCGCCGTCCGAGCCAACCAGCGTCGATACCGCTTGCCATCGGTGCGGCCGACGTAGCTCACCGCCATGACCATCCAGGCCACGAGATGTCGCCACTGTCCCGCTGCCAAGGTGCGCGTGGCGCGCTTCAGGAAACCGACGGTGCCGCCAGCGAACTGCACGCAGGCGCCGAGGTTTGCCAGCAGCCAACCGAGGCGGTTCAGGCGGCGAAGGATGGTCCGGGATAGGCCGTCTCTTGTTTCGAGGGGAGGCCCCTCGCGCTCCCCTGCGCTGAAGGCTCTTGTTTCGAGGGGAGGCCCCTCGTGCTCCTCCGAGCTGATGGCTCTATCCTTCGGCATGCATTTGCCCGGCATCGGCTGGTTGCGCGCAGAAAGTAGCATGGTGCGCTTGCGGACCTACAGGTCGTTGCGCTCCCTCCGGGTAGAAGCGTGCTGCCATGGAACACCTGATAAGATTTGTGACGTGACCTCGACGTCAGACACGACCGGACGGAAGCAACAGCAAGCCGCTTCACGTGGCTTGCTGGCGCGTGCGGCCGGCTTCCTGCGTCGGCTCTTCGTCTCTGGTGGATCCGCATCCGCGGCACGCCAACCGGCTGAGCCGGCCGGGAGCATCGACGACCTTGCCGGGACTGACGCCGGGCCGGACGCGGCGGCGAGGGCGCCTAGGGAGGAGCCCTCAGCCCAGGGGAGCACCAGGGGCCTCCCCTCGAAGGAGGAGTCCGCCCCTGCACCTCAGGGCCGGGTGCCGCCAGCCTCCAGGGAACGACCACCCGGTGTCGGCCCGAAGTACGCCCCGCTTTACCATCACCTGTGCGACGTCGAAGGCGATGTCTGGAAGACCACTTTCGCCGAGATTCGATCCATTCTGGACAATCCCCTGCCGCGCTCCGCCTTGATCTATCCCGCCTGGTGGGCCAACACGGGCAAGAGCCAATCCAACGCCTGGCTCAAGGCCGGCTGGTCCACGCAGGAAGTGAACCTGCACTCCGCCACCCTCACCTTCTTTCGTTCCGGCGGCTTGCAGAAGGCCGCTGACGAAGCCGCCACTGGCGACAGCGACAGCGAAGGCAGCGATACCACCCCTGCGACAGAAGGTGGCGCTCCCGCCCTCCCCGCCGGCGCCGAAGAGGCGCGCAGCGAAGCGGACCGCATTCGCCTGTTTACCTTCGCCACCGTGATCGCGCCGGCGAGAAACGCGAACCAGCAAACCGTGACCGTGCGCGCCGGCGACCTGCACAAGGAAATGGGGCTGCAGAACCGCTACGCCAGCGTGGTAAACGCCTTGCGCGGGCGGAAGTTCGCCGCTTTGGCGGACGTGACGATTGTTCACCAAGAGGGTGCGCGAGTTGGCGCCAGCACCCAATTCACCTTTGCTCTCTCGGACGTGGCTGCTGGTGAGCAGGCGGCACCGGTTGCCGCGGCGGAGCCGGCTTGGCAGGAGCCTTCAGCGCGGAGCGCGAGGGGCTTCCCCTCGCAGCAAGAGCCTTCAGCGCGGGGGAGCGCGAGGGGCTTCCCCTCGATGGAAGAGCCCTCAGCGCGGCGGACCGTCTCAACTCCTCCTGCGACGGCTGAGGCACCGCCCGCCGTGGTCGAAGCACGGGCGGCTACGCCGCCAACTGCACCCGCAGCCGATGCGGGAACCGCCGCAATGGTTCCCCGGACGAGGTACTCGGGCCCGGCCAGAACCGTGGTGGTGATTCAGGGCGGCGAAGACAAGGTGGCGAGTGCCGGCCACATGGTTCTGCCCGACGGCCGCCCTGTCGTGTTCGTGGCCGAACCGGGCGTTGCGCCGAGCGACCCGGGAACGGCCTATCGCCGACCCGACGACCGCGCCGACGGCATCCAGACTTTCCGGGACGCACTTGTCGCCTACAACGGTACGCCCGAGGACAATCCCTTGGGTCTGTTGCCAGCTTGGCGGTTGTACGAAGACGACGCCTATCGCACGCTGGCAGAGGGGGTCGAGCCCGAGAACCTTTTCATCCTCTCGGCCGGCTGGGGTCTCATCGAGTCGGACTTCCTCACCCCCACCTACGACATTACGTTCAGCAACGGCGTAGCCACCTACAAACGCCGGCGCCCGCGAGATTCCTACAACGACCTCCGCCGCCTGCCGAGTGAAGGAACCAGCCGGGTCGTCTTCGCCGGCGGCGCCGACTACATCCCGCTCTTTCTCGAATTGACGGAAGGCATCGCAACCGAGCGCATCGTCTATCACCACGCCAACCGAGTTCCCCTCGCTTCCGACGCCCAGTTCGTGCCCGTCGAATCAGACGACACCAATGACTGGCACCTCCAATGGGCCCGCGACTACGCCGCGGGGAAGGTGGCTTTGCCTTAGCTTGGCTAGGAGGCTGCGCCGCTTTTCGCGGCAAGGTTCTACGGTCTGCGCTGTATCGCGTGGTAGCGGTTTGGCACCAGGGGTCCAACGCGCTGCTCGAAGCCGTCCGGCCAGTGGATGTGGACCGAGCGGGGCGAGTCGTCCTTGCCGAGACCAAAGACGATGCGCGGGTCGCGGGCGGAGGCGTAGCTGCCGTCGGTGGCGATGCGGCGGGCGGTGCAGGGCTCGCCATCGAGGGAGATGGTCGCGCCGATTGCTAGGGAGCCTTGGCCGGATAGGGCAATGCCCAGCCAATGCCCGCCCTCGGTGTCGTTGCGATAGAGCCGTGCCGGCCCACGGTTGTTCGTGACCACGATGTCGAGATCGCCGTCGTTGTCGAGGTCGCCGAATGCCGCGCCCCGGCTCACCTCCTCCGGCGCAAATGCCTCGCCGCCCGACACTTCCACATAGCGCCCGGCGTCGAGCCGCCAGATTTGGTTGCGCTGGCGCAGCGGCAGGCCCAAGGGCCCGGGTGGCTGACCTGCGATGGCCGTCACCGCGCCGTTGGCGCTGAAGATGTCGAGATCGCCGTCGTTGTCGGCATCGAACCAGCCGGTGCCGAAGCCGGTGAAGGGAATGCTGTCGGCGGCAACTCCCGTCACTGCCGAGCGATCCAGGAACCAGCCCTTGCCGTCGTTGACGTAGAGCGTGTTGGTTTGCACCGCGAGGTGTGTCATGAAGAGATCCACGTCGCAGTCGGCATCGAAGTCGGCGGCGGCGACGCCCATGCTCGCCTCCGCTTCGCCGTCGGCGTTCACGGCGACTCCCGCGAAGAGGGCATCGTCCTCGAACCTGCCCTCGCCTTGGTTCAGCCACATGCGGTTTTCCATCTGATCGTTGGCGACATAGAAATCCACGTTGCCATCGCCGTCGAAGTCGTCCGCAACGATGCCCAAGGCGCCGCCATAGGCGCCCTCGACGCCAGCGGAGGCGGTCGCGTCCTCGAATCGACCGCCGCCAAGGTTGCGATACAGCCGGTCGGACACCGGCCGATAGGCAGTCGGCGCACAGTAACCGGGTGTGGAGGCGGTGCTGTAGCAGGTGCGATGGTTGTCGAGTCGAAAGTCCACATAGTTGGCGACGTATAGATCCAAGAGCCCATCGCCGTCGTAGTCGGCAAGGCTCGCGCTCACCGACCAGCGCTCGCCCGCGATGCCGGAGCGCGCAGTGATGTCTCGAAAGCGACCGTCGCCGAGATTCTCGAACAGTTGATTGGCGCCGAAGTTGGCGAGAAAGACATCGGCATCGCCGTCGTTGTCGATGTCGCCGGTGGCGATGCCCATGCCATACCGGTTCGCGCAAATGCCGGAACGCTCCGTCACGTCTTCAAAGCGAAGCCCACCGGCATCGCTGACATTCCGAAACAGCCGGTCACAAGGCCGCACCCCCTCACCCTCGAGCGGCCCCCCCTGAACCAGCCAAACATCCATGCGCCCATCGCCGTCGAAGTCGAGGATGCCGGCGCCGGCCCCCATCATCTCCGCCATCCACAGCTCTCCGGTCATGCCGTTGACGTGGGTGAACGTGAGCCCGCTGGCGTCGGCTGCGTCGATGAAGCGCAGTTCGTTCGCAAACGCCGTGGTCGCAAGCACCGTGGTGCCGACGACGAACCACCGATGGAGGACCGAGCTTCGACTGCGGACGAGTGCCCTTCGGGGGAGGGCACGATGCCCTCTCCGCAAGGAGGCGGCTTCAAAGGTCCATGGCTGCCGCGTCAGGCGACCTTCCACTGCACCAGCGTGAATGCCGGGTCCTCGTCCTGGTGGTGCTCGAAAACCGCGTGCACCTCATCGCCAATCACCACATCCTGATGCGGGTCGCCCAGAAGATTGCCGACGATGCGCGCCTGGTCGTGCTCCGGGAACTCCACCAGCACAACGATGTAAGGGCCCTGGTCCTTGAGCGCCGGATGCACCGGGTGCCACACCCGCTCGAAGCTGTAGATGCGCCCCACTGGCGGCACTTCCTCGAAGACCAAGTCATCGCTGTGGCAGTTGTGGCAGATCCACTCTGGCCCCCACTGCCAGCGCCCGCAAGCCCTGCATCTCTGCAGCTTGAGCTTGCCCTCGGCAACGCCCTCCCAGAACGGCGCATCCAAGCCGTCCGCCGCGGGAACCGGCTTCGGCAGCCCAGAATGGAGATAGCCTGTGTTGCCGCCGCTCACAACGTCGCCTCCGTGCCGAAGATGCAGGAGCTCACGGGTGTCACCATGGGGCCAGAGACCACCATCGAGATATCCACGTCCTCCACCTGATTGCTGGATTGGCCGCGAATCTGCCGCACCGCCTCGATGTTGAGTCCCAAGCCGTGCATGTAGCACTCCGCCAGATTGCCGCCGCTGGTGTTGGTTGGCAGCCTGCCGTCCGGCGCGACGAGATTCTCTTTCACCAGAAACTCATTGCACTCGTCCGGCTCGCAGAAGCCGTGCTCGACGATGCTCATCAGCACGCCGCCGGTGAAGTTCTCATAGCACTGCAGCACGTCCACGTCGCCTGGCCCCACCTGGGCCATGTCGTAGAGCCGGGGAGCGCAGGTCTTGAAGGTGGAAGTGGCGTAGTCGGGTGCGTTGTGAACGCTGGCGCCGGCGCGATAGTGCGAACCGGACACCGCTCCCAAGAGGTACGTCGGCTTGTGCGGGTAGTCCTTGGCGCGTTCGGCCGGCACCACGATCATCGCTGCTGCACCGTCGTTCTCGAGGCAGCAGTCGAACAAGTGGAACGGCTCGACGATCCAGCGCGAGTCGTCGTACTTCTCTTCGGTGAGTGGCCGTCCGTACATCACTGCCCGCGGGTTGTTCTGGGCATGGTGATACGACGCCAGCGACAGCGCCCGGAGCGCGCTCTGCTCCACCCCATGCTCGTACATGAAGCGCTTCACCTTCATGGCGAAGCTCTGCGCCGGCGACATGAGGCCATACGGAACCGTGTGTGCGCCGTCGCCGGAAATGACATTCCGCACGGGCCCTTGGCCGAACCGCCCGAACTGCCCCTGCGCCAGCGCCCGGAACACGACCACGCACTCGGCCATTCCCGTGGCCACCGCCGCCGCGGCGTTGGCAAGGGCACCGGAGCCCCCGCCGCCTCCGCCGCCCCACTGCATGTTGGCGAAGCGCAGATCGTGAATGCCAAGTGCCGCCGCCAGCCGAGAAGGGTCGCTGCGATCATTCGAGAAGGACGCGAACCCATCCACCTGCTTTGGCGAGATGCCGGCATCCTCGCAGGCCGCCAGCACCGCCATCAGCGCCAGCTTAAACTCCGCATCCGGCGCCTGCCCGCGCTTGTAGTAGGCCGTCTCGCCCACACCGGCAATGGCAACGGTGCCCCGCAAGCTGCGTTCCATGATCTCCCCTCCATCTCCCTAGCGTTCGCGCAATGCAAGAAGCATAGCAACAAGGTGCCCGGAACGAAGGGATCTGCACCAAGGCCAGTTCGTTCGCGCAAGCGAACTGCCAACGCACCCCTCAGGGCGCCAGCCAACGGCACCTGCAGCCCGGGGCAGCGCATCCACCGACCCTGAACGGTGTCTGAGTCCGAAGCGCATACGGCGGCAACGCGACCAAGCATTTGTACGCCAAACTGGCGTACAATGCAGTCTGCTTGGCGGAACGCAGAAGCGGGGAAGAAGATGCAGAAGATGCCACCAACAGAGGATGCAACGATGGCGGCAACGCCCGATCTGAAGCAGGCGCGCGTGCATCTGCGCTTGGACTTCAAGACCAAGCGCAAGCTAGAGCGTGCGGCCGCCTACGCCGAGACGACCACGACTGCTTTCGTGCTCGCGAACGCCGTTGCGGCGGCCGACCGGGTGATCGAGGCGCACGAGCAGGTGACTCTCGCGGGACCAGATTGGGACGCGTTTCACGACGCCTTGTTGGACCCTCCCGAGCCCAGCGCGGCTCTGCGGAACGCGGCGAAGCGCTACCGTGGACGCATCCGTGCATGAACCCCCACTCGTCATCGAACCCCTTGGCCCTCACCACGACCGGGCCGCCTTTACTTGCGGCGAGCCGACGCTCGACCGATACCTGCAACGTCGTGCGTCACAGGATGTGCGCCGAAAAATCTCCCAGGTCTTCGTCGCACTCGGCGAACCTACCACCGAAGTCGTGGGGTACTACACCCTGAGCGCGGCGAGTTTCGCCAAAGCCGAACTTCCCGCCGCCAGAGCAAGGCTCTTGCCTCACTATCCGGTTCCCGCCGCCTTGCTCGGCCGCTTAGCTGTGGCGAGTTCGCACCAGGGCCGAGGACTCGGTGAGTCCCTCCTGCTCGACGCAATCCGGCGCGTGGTAAGGGCAAGCGCAACCATCGCCGTCCACGCGATAGTCGTGGATGCCAAGAACGACCGCGCCATCGCGTTCTACGAGCGCTACGGCTTCATGCGGTTCCCGTCCCTTCCCCGTCGGCTTTTCCTGCCGATCCAGACCTTCGGGCAGCTTGCGCTATAGAAGGCCATAGAAGGCCGCACCGGTGATGAATCGCGGATCGGACCGTGATTCAATGGCGCACCTCACGAAATTTGCAGGGACGCTTTCCATGCCCATCAACCCCGATGCCGTTGGCGAGACCGGCGGCCCCGTCTCCCGTAGCTGGAACTCGAAGGACGCGCTGCTCTATGCAGTCGGCGTGGGTGCCGGCACCGACGAACTCCAGTTCACCACCGAGAACACCAAGGACGTGCAGCAGCGCGTGCTGCCGACCTTTGCCGTCATCATCGGCGGCGGCGGCACGCCGATGGGCAAGGTGGGCAGCTTCAATGCGGCGATGATGGTGCATGGCGAGCAGGGCTTCGAGCTCTTTGACGAGATTCCGCCGGACGGCGAGCTCGAAAGCACCGGCAAGATCGTCGGCATCTACGACAAGGGCAACGCCGCGGTGCTGGAGTTCGAGGCGGAAGCGGTCAACAAGGCCACCGGCAAGCCGTTGCTCAAGACCCGTTCCATGCTGTTCTGCCGCGGCGAGGGCGGCTGGGGCGGCGATCGCGGCCCTTCGGATAAGGTCGAGTTCCCCGACGCCGAACCCACCCACCAGGTCACCTACGCGACCAGGGAAGACCAAGCGCTAACCTATCGGCTCTCCGGGGACCGCAATCCGCTGCATTCCGACCCGGCCTTCGCCGCCATGGGAGGCTTCGACAAGCCTATCCTGCATGGGCTGTGTACCTACGGCTTCACCGGACGCGCCCTGCTGCACGCCTTGTGCGATGGCGACCCATCCCGCTTCCGCTCCATGAACGCCCGTTTTTCCCGCCCGGTGATCCCAGGCGACAAGCTGACCGTCTCCATGTGGGCAAACGGCGGTAAGGCCCTGTTCCGCACCACGAACCAGAACGGCGACGTGGTGATCGACCAGGGGGTGTGCGGATACTCATAAAGAAAGCTCTGCTTAAGGCGCGCCCGTAGTTGCGCCCGAGTCGCCGCGTCCCCGAGAGGAGCCTCGTCGGGGCAAAACGGGGACCAGTTCAGAGCTCCCCAAGGCGTATGATCCGGCCATGAGCGAACCGGGCGACATGCGCATCATCGTCAACGGGCAGCAGGCGTTTGGCCGGGCGGTGCTTGAGGCACTGCTCGAGCGTGGCGAGAACGTCGTTGCCGTGTACACGGCGCCGGATGGCGACGGGCCGCCGGACCCTTTGAAGGCCGCCGCCGTGGAACGCGGACTTCCGGTGCTTCAGCCGCGCTCGTTTCGGCGGGAGTCGGTGCGGGAACGGATGCGGGAGTTCGCTCCGGACCTGTGCGTGATGGCCTACGTCACGCTGTTCGTGCCAGAAGCCACTCTCAACGTGCCGACCCGAGGCACCATTCAGTACCACCCCTCGCTGCTGCCGATGCACAAGGGGCCGAGCGCCATCAACTGGCCCATCATCTTCGGCGAAACCGTTACCGGGCTTTCCATCTTCTGGCCCGATGACGGCCTCGACACCGGCCCCATCCTGCTGCAAAGGGAAGTGCCGATCGGGCCTGACGACACCGTGGGCAGCATCTACTTCGATCACCTGTTCCCCTTGGGGGTAACCGCGATGCTGGACGCGGTCGATCAGGTGCGGGCGGGAACCGCGCCGAAGATTACCCAGGACCCGAACGCTGGCAGCTATGAAAGCTGGTGCCGGGCGGACGATGCCAAGATCGACTGGAAGAAGCCCACCCGGGACGTCTACAACCTCATCCGCGGCGCCAATCCCCAGCCCGGTGCATGGACCATGCTCGGCGAGGACCGCCTGCAATTGTTCGACTGCCGGCCGAGCGACGCCGAAGCCGACCCCGGGACGGTTGTCAGGGCAGGCGCAACGAGCTTCACAGTGGCGACCGCCGACGGGGGCATCGAAGTGCTGCGCGTGCGTCCTGCCGGAGCCGGCAAGATGCCAGTGGCCCAATTCCTTGCCGCAAGCGGCTTGGCCGTCGGCCAGCGACTCGCTTAGCACCCATCTGGAGGGAGGGCGTCCCGCCCTCCATCGCCCGCAAGGCGCGTAACGTACACACACCAACCACGACCCATTGCCGAGGGCATCCCCATGACCATCGTTGAAACCAGCTTCGGTCGCTTGCGCGGCCAATCCGCAGCCGGCGTCCACACCTTCCGCGGCATTCCGTTTGCCCGACCCCCCGTGGGCGATTTGCGTTGGCAGGCGCCGACCCCAGCCGAACCTTGGTCTGGCGTCCGCGATGCGCTGGACTTCGGTCCCTGCGCCATTCAATCGACGCTGCCCGGCGCGGTGGGAGAACTCATCGGCATCGCCACCCACGAAACCAGCGAGGATTGCCTCTACCTCAACGTCTGGACGCCAGCGCCCGACGACGCCAAGCGCCCCGTGATGGTGTGGATCCACGGCGGCGGCAACACCGTCGGTGCCGGTTCCCAGCCCCGCGTCAACGGCGAACACTTGGCGCGGATCGGCGATGTGGTCGTGGTCACGGTCAACTATCGGCTCGGTGCGTTGGGATTCCTCCATGCAGCCGAGCTCGGCGCGAGCGGCAACGAGGCGCTGCTGGACCAAGTGGCGGCATTGCGTTGGGTTCGTGCCGAGATTGAGGCGTTCGGCGGCGACCCAGGCAACGTCACCGTGTTCGGCCAGTCGGCTGGCGGTTTCGACATCGCCCAGTTGATGGCGATGCCAGCGGCGGAGGGCTGCTTCGACCGCGCCGTGCCCATGAGCGGCTCGCTGATTCCGCCCGTGCCCGCCGAGGATGCCGAACGCACGGCCGCAGCGTTGGCGGCGGAGTTTGGCGGCTTTGACAAGCTGCGTGAAGCCACGGCCGGGCAGATTCTAGAGTGCCAGTCGCGCATCCCCGGCGCCCGCTGGGGGCCGACTCTTGATGGCACGGTGATCGAGGAAGATGCGGCCGAAGTGCTGGCACGGGGCCAGTTCACCCGCGACATGCCGCTGATGATCGGCCACACCCGCGACGAATCGACGCTGTTCACCACTTTCGGCCGGCCGGCCGTGGAGCGCCCACGCCTGCTGGAAGCGGCGCGTGACGCCTTTGGCGACAACGCCGAAGCGGCGGTGGCCACCTACGAGCAAGACCGTGCGGAGTCGAGCTTGCGCAACGCCCCCGGCGATGTGTTGGCGGCGATCTCCACGGACCGGATGTTCCGCATCCCCGCCGCGCGCACGGCCGAGTGCCACCTCAAGCATTCCAGCAATGTGTGGATGTACCGCTTCGACCACGAATCCCCGGCGGATCCCGCCCTGCAGTCCTGCCATTCCCTCGACATCCCGTTCGTCTGGGGCACCTACGGCATCGAAGCCATGCAACGCTTCTGCGGCAAGGGCGACGCCATCGGCGACCTCTCCCATTTGGTAATGTCCCACTACCTCGCCTTCGCCCGCACCGGCAACCCGAATACGCCCGACGCCCCGGAGTGGCCCGCCTACGAAACCACTAACCGCCCCACCATGCTGTTCCACGGGGCCGGAAGCCAAACCGCGAACGCGCCTCTCGACGCCAGCCGGCGCTTGTGGATGGGCTGACGCAAAAGCCTCGGCTGCTCATTGGCCAGCGGTGCAGTCGATGCTGCCAGAAAGGCTGCCAAATAGCCCGTCAGGCAAGGAGCCGCGATTCCGAAAAATCTCAATTTAACAGCTTGTTATCTTGCCAAATAAGGTGTCAAATAAGCTGCCAGATAGACGCCTAAGGCGGTCGAAGAGTGGACTGGAACGCGTTTGAGTTCAGCTACCGCAATCGAGGGATGGCGGCACTAAGCGCTCAGCTCATCCAAATCGACGGCTACAGGGAAGCAGCCCTGAATCTCGTGCTCCCGCCGATGTGGCGCGACCAACTTGATCGGCTGAATCGAGTGCGCGCCGTGCATGGGACCACCGCCCTTGAGGGCAATCCCCTGTCTGAGGAAGAGGTGAGCGAGCAGATCGATCAGCTGACGATGCAGCCCGACGCATCCGAAATGTCGCGCGAGCAGGCGCAGATCCGAAACGCGGGGCTGGCGCAGGATTGGATCAGGGAACGGTTCACACCGGATCAACGTCCGGTGACGTACGAGGACATCATGCGAATGCATGCCCTTGTGACCGAAGGATCGGATGAAACAACGAACGTCCCCGGCGAACTGCGACAGCATTCCGTTGTGGTGGGAACGGAGGCGCTCGGCGGCGTCCATCGCGGCGCCCCCGCGAACGCCCTTGCCGAACGGATGGGGGAATTCATCGTCTTCATCAATAACCGTCGCATGGCTGACGAACATCCGGTCGTCAGTGCTTTGGTGGCGCACTTCTTCCTCGTCACCTTGCATCCATTCGGGGACGGCAACGGTCGAGTGTCGAGGTTGCTTGAGGCCGCAATGCTGTATCGAGGTGGCTACAACGTCTTGGGCTTTTACGGCCTGTCCAACTACTTCTACCGCAATGGCGACGAATACAAGCTCCTGCTGCAACAAAGCAGGCGCAAGAAGCCGTTTGATCTTACGGACTTCGTCTCCTTTGGCGTGCAGGGCTTCGCTGCTGAACTGAAGGGCATCAACAACTTCATCAAGACGAAAATGAATCGATTGGTGTACCGCGACACCTTGCGGAGGGCATCCAACCAGCGCGTGGGACCGCGCCGGCGTGTTCTGAACGAGCGCGAGTACGGCCTGCTCGACTTCCTTCTGCAGGAGACGGAGCCCACAGACCCGTTCTCGGAGACGCCCTCGCTGCGCTTGCACGTGCTTGACCTGCTGCGCGAGCCCTATGTGCGAAGCACATATCGCAACGTCACACGCCGCACGTTGTTCCGCGAGTTAGAGCGCCTAGAGGAGATTGGGTTCATTACGCTCGACACAAGCGACGCCGACTCCGTCGGGGTGGTCGAGATTGACTTCGGGGCGATCGGCAAATACTGACGCAAACCCCGTAGGGGCGAGGCTTGTCCTCGCCCGTGGTGGTGAGGCCGCGTATCTCGGCCAAGCCTTTGCTGGCGACCACAAGGGGCGCCACTACGCGTGGTACATTGCGCGGCTTCGCGCAAAGGGAACGAAGGGAGAGGGTCATGCCGAATGGGGATGCCGTACGGGACGTGCTTGCGAAGGTCCGCGCCGAGGGCCGGGCTTCGTTGACGGCGCTTGAGGCGAAGCAGGTTTGCGACGCCTATGGCATCCCGGTGCCGGAAGAGGGCATGGCGACGACCGCTGCGCTGGCCGGCGACATCGCCGATGAGATCGGCTATCCGGTGGTGATGAAGATCGTCTCGCCGGACATCCTGCACAAGACCGATGCTGGCGGCGTGGTCACGGGCATTGAAGGCCGCGGCGACGCGGTGGCGGCATACGACCGGATCGTGGCGGCGGCGCGCGACTACGACGCGGACGCGGACATTCTCGGCGTGCAGGTGCAACAGCAAATGCAGGCTGCGCAGGAAGTGATCGTCGGCGGCGTCACCGATCCGAGCTTCGGCAGGCTTGTGGCGTTTGGCCTGGGCGGCATTCTGGTGGAGGTGCTGAAGGACGTGACCTTCCGCCTTGCTCCGGCGACGGAAGACGACGCCGACGCCATGCTCGACGAGATCGCCGGTGCCGAGGTGCTGCGCGGCGTTCGCGGCGGACCCGGGGTCGATCGGGCTGCCCTCGCGGGGCTGATCGCCAACGTCTCTGAGCTCATCAGCGACTTTCCCGAAATCAGCGAAATGGACTTGAACCCGGTGTTCGCGACGCCGGACGGCGTTTGCGCTGTGGACACCCGCATCCTGCTCGACTTCGATCCCGCGCCGCCACGCTATCGGCCGAGCCATGACGAAATCCTGGGTGCCATGACGCGCATCATGCAGCCGGATGCGGTGGCCGTGATCGGCGCTTCCGCCGGCGAAGGCAAGATCGGCAACTCGGTGATGAAAAACCTCATCGACGGCGGCTACCAGGGCGAGATCTACCCCATCCACCCGCGCGAGACGGAGGTGCTCGGGCGCAAGTGCTACACCAGCGTCACCGAGGTTCCGGGCAACATCGACATTGCCATCTTCTGCATCCCGGCGGCGCTGGTGGCGAACGCGCTCGGCGAGTGCGGCCAGAAGAACATCCCCGGCGCGGTGCTGATCCCGTCCGGCTTCGCCGAGGTGGGCGAGCACGAGCTGCAAGCCGAGATCGTAAAGGTGGCGCGGGAGAACAACGTGCGCCTGATGGGGCCGAACATCTACGGCTTCTACTACACGCACAAGAACCTCTGCGCCACCTTCTGCACCCCCTATGGCGAGAAGGGCAAGGTGGCGCTCTCCTCGCAAAGCGGCGGCGTCGGCATGGCCATCGTCGGCTTCAGCCGCTCGGCGAAGATGGGCGTTTCCGCCATCGTCGGCCTCGGCAACAAGGCCGACATCGACGAAGACGACCTGTTGACGTTCTTCGAGCAGGACCCGAACACCGAGGTCATTGCCATGCACGTGGAAGACCTCAAGGACGGCCGCGCCTTTGCTGACGTGGCAAAGCGCGTGTCGAAGAGCAAGCCCGTGGTGGTGCTGAAGGCTGGCCGCACGTCTCTGGGCGCGCGCGCGGCGAACTCGCACACCGGGGCATTGGCCGGCGACGACCGGGTGTACGACGCCGTGCTGCGCCAGAGCGGCGTGATCCGCGCCCAGAGCCTGAACGACATGCTGGAGTTTGCCCGCGGGCTGCAGGTGCTGCCGACGCCCAAGGGCGAGAACGTCTTGATCCTCACCGGTGCCGGCGGCTCCGGCGTGCTGCTCTCCGACGCCTGCGCGGACAACGACCTGACGCTCATGCCGATGCCGGACGACCTCGATGCCGCGTTCCGGGAATACATCCCGCCGTTCGGCGCCGCCGGCAATCCCGTGGACATCACCGGGGGGGAGCCACCGACCACCTATCGCGCCACCATCGACCTTTCGTTGAACGACGACCGCATCCATTCGCTCGTGATCGGCTACTGGCACACCATCATCACGCCGCCCATGGTGTTCGCGGAACTGCTCGGCGAAGCGGTGGCCGAAGCACGAGCCAAGGGCATCGACAAACCGGTGGTTGCATCGCTGGTAGGCGACGTGGAGATCGAACAAGCTTGCGACTACCTAATGGATCGCGACATCCTCGCCTACCCCTACACGGCGGAGAAGCCGGTGGCAGTACTCGGCGCCAAGTACCGCTGGGCGCGGGCGGCCGGGCTGCTGTAGGGGGACGAACCACGGTTCTCCACCGGTTGGTTGTAGAAATGCGGTAGTGTGGGGGCTCTCGTGGCCCGTACCGAGCAGCGGCGCCGACAGGAGGAAAGCCGGGCGATGCACATACGGCGGCTGCTGATCAGGAATATCCGCTCGATCCCCGAGTTCGAAATGCAACTCAGGCCCGACGAATGCGCGGGATGGCACGTCATTCTTGGTGACAACGGGTCCGGGAAATCGAGCGTAGTGCGGGCGCTAGCCATCGTGCTCATGGGCGCCGTCAATGCGCACGCATCGCGGCAGGATTGGGCGAGTTGGCTGCGCGCGGGCGAGGACGCTGCATCGATTAACGTCACGCTTGCCCATCACTTCGGCGACACATGGACCGGCAAGGGCAACACGGCCACGCAGTCTTTTTCGGCGCGCGCCGAAATCGTCCGTGACGCCGGCAACGGCACTCCCTCGGCGACCCTGCGCTACGTGGGCCGGCATGCAGAGCGTACGGTGTGGGGGCACGGCCCCGGGTGGTTCTCCGCCTCCTTTGGCCCATACCGGCGTTTCTCCGGAGGCGATCCGCAGATGAATGCGCTGTACTACAGCCACCCGCGCCTGGCCCCACACCTATCCGCGCTGGGCGAGCAGGTCGCCATGGGGGAGGCCTTGGCGTGGCTGCGCGAACTCCACGTCAAGACGCTCGAAGGGGACGGACACGCCGAACAGACACGAGACGCGGTTGTCCATTTCGTCAACAACTCCAGCCTGCTGCCCCATAATGCCATGGTGGCCGATGTGTCCTCAACGCAGGTCACGATGGTCGACGGTGATGGTGCCCGTGTGCCCATTGAGGAGATGAGCGACGGCTACCGCTCGATCCTGAGTCTCACCTTGGAGCTTCTGCGGCTTATGGAGAACCTTTGCCGTGGTGGCCTGCGCGTGCAAGAGGATGGCAGCGTGAAGCTGCCGGGGGTTGTTTTGATCGACGAAATCGACTCCCATTTGCATCCAGCGTGGCAGAAGCGTATCGGCGAGTGGTTCGTGGACCGGTTTCCCGAAACGCAATTCGTTGTCACCACCCATAGTCCGATCATCTGCCGTGCGGCCGCGCGCGGGAGCATTTGGGCGCTGCCGTCACCGGGTTCGGGCGACGAGACCCGCCATGTGACCGGAACAGAATACGATCGCTTGGTCGACGGAAACATGTTGGAGGCGTACTCCACAGATTTGTTTGGGCACGATGTTCTGCGTTCTGCACGTTCAACAGAAAAGCTGGCGGAACTCGGTCGTCTGAACCGCAAGAGACTGCAAACAGTTCTCACTGCGGGCGAGGAGGCCCGACTCGCCGAGCTTCGGGCCACGCTGGCAAGTACTCCGAACCACACGGCATCCAAATAAGCCGGGCGATGCTCCGCCTGCATGATCCAGGCGTGGAGCGATCCACCTCCGAAGTGCTGGCCACATACCAGGCCGAAGTCAACGCTGCGGGAAACTACGAAAGCCGGGTTCGCGCGTTTGGTCCGAGCAACGGCGCATCATTCCGTCGTCAGGGCGAAGTCCGCCAATCGGACGATGCGGCCTTCCGGTACCGCCTTGTCGAAGTAGGCATCGTCGGCGGTGACAAGCATGGCACCGGGGGTCGACAGCGACGTCGCGTGGTAGAGCGTGTCGAACAGGTGGTGCCGCAATCGGATGGCGAGTGTTGCCGCCTGCGCGTAAATCGCCGACGATTCCGCAACTGTCCAATCGACCTGTCCCAGGTCGTCTAGGTCCTGCAGTGCGCCATCCGGCTTCACTCGGGTCAACACTGCCGCCACTTCGGCGATGAAATGCGGCGGCTGCAACATCTCCAGACGCCCGTCGCCAACGGCCTCGAGGATGGCGACCGCAGCATCGGCGTCCGCCTCTTCGGGGTGCCACTTGAGGAACCACTTGAGCGCTACGCTGGCGTCAACGACGACGATCACGGGCGGTCATTCAGCCGCGCCGCTCGAATCCGCTCCGGTGCGACCACAGGTGCACGCCCGCGACGGCCCAAGATGCGCCCGACGGCTGCCTCGGACGGCTGCTTCAGTCCGTCGATTAGCGTTCTGCAAGCGAGCTCCGACGCCTCGTCGCCAGTTACGTAGCCATCGGCGACCGCCTTCCAACCGGTCCAGACCAGTTGGTCAACCTGTCCAACCACCCAGCGCGTCGGCACGTCGGACGCGATGTCTCCGGTTGCCTTCAGTTCCTCTGCCAACGCCTCCGTCCAGCGAAGCTGGGTGCGGTAACTGGCTCGGACGACTTCGTCATCCGCAGTTTCGAAGGCAAGGAAGCTGTAGCGATCGCCGAGTGGGATCACCGCGTTGAACATCGCCCGCAGCCGTTCTGTTGGCGGAGCATCCGCTGCATCGACCGCCTGCACGGCCGCGTTCATCTCCTCGACGCACTGGGCGCCGATGGCGCGCACGAGTTCGACTCGGGTGTGAAAATGTCGGTGCAGGGTGGCCCGCCCGACGCCGGCGCGGGCGGCGATCTCGCTCATGGTGGCGCCGCGGTTGACGCTCAGCGCCGCGATCGCCGCTTCGACGATGGCGAGGCGGTTGCTGCGGTGTCTGGCGTTGCGACGCGGCTGGTGTGTTGGGGGCTCGGCAACGGAGGACATTTGGGTCCCGACGGTCGTGGAGCGCGGCCTTAGAAACGAGACATGATTGTATCGCTAATGGTGGGCCGTTGGCATTCTTCCTTCCTGGCGACGGCCACCACAAGGGTCGCCCCTACCAGAACGCCTGCGCGGATGTCCGCCGCTCGGCCCGTCACTCTGGTGCGGCAGCGCCGGCTAGACGGTCGGCTACCGCCAAGGTTTGGTGGGCCTCCTCTCGCTGGCCGATGGCGAGCATTACAAGGCCCGTGGAGACGCGTTCTATGTAGCCCCATTGCCAGATGGGGCGAGTGCGAACGTCGGTGAGTTCGGCCAAGAGGTCGCATCTGGCTCGGGTAAGCGCTTCGGTGTCGCCAGCGAGGAGTTCCTCGCTCCAGTCGCGCATGATCGGGGCGAGGTCGCAGGCTTTCTCAGCGATGAGGCCGTCGGGGTCGATGAACTTGCAGCCCAGGCGTGCGTCCGCGCCCGGGTCTTCGGCGATGAGTGTGTTCTCGGCGTGGGCATCGCCATGCACCAGAACCGACTCCTCGGGATTGAAGGCCGCGGCGCGTTCTTCGGCGTAGTCGAGTGCCCGGTTCTTCGCCTGGGCGGAGCACGGCTGGCCGAGGGCGTGCCATTGCTCGGCGATGAAGTCGGTCAGCCAGCGGGCCTTCTGGGCGCCGGTCATGAGGCCGTGATCCAACCCGGCGGCGACCCAGGCGTTGCCGAAGGTCCGGCAGATGGCGCGAATACGGGCCCCTGTGGATTCGCAGCGCCGGCTGAGTGGCATTCCTAGGCGCTCGAGCAGAAGCGCATTGCGCTCGGCGTCGTGGGCCAGCAGTTTTGCGTAGCCGCGCCCGGCCGCAAGACGGAAGACCGTCGCCTCGGCGCGAAGATCTGCGCTCCCCGGCAACCCGATCTTGAGCACGGCGCCAGTGCCATCGGCCAGCGTCGCCTCCGCGACCAAGCTCTCGGAACCACCAGCGAGCGAGGTGCCTGCCTCAACGCCCCAAAGCTGCTCGAGCTCCCTGACGAGGCCCGGCAAGCGAGCAACCCAGGCCCGGCCTTGTGCGCCCATCGATTCTGCACGCATCTGTGCAGCACGCGACAGACGCCCGGCTTCGAGCCGGTCCCCAGGCCTCGTCAGAGGGTGATGTCCCGCTGCCAGTATTCGTCGCCCTCGCGGCTGATCTCCGCCCGTGCCGCCTCGTTCCATTCGCCGCCGCCGATGTAGGCGCCTTTGTAGTCGTGCGGCGTCTCGTGGGGGTAGCGCTGCCGACGGGCATCGATGGCGAGGGGAATCATGCGCGCACGCTTCAGCACATAGTCTTCGCTGTACTTGATTTTCTTTTTCTGCCCCGGCGTTTTGAAGGCATGCACGTTGGTGGTCTCTGCGCCGATGGCCGAGGCGCGGTTGTGATAGCCGAGCACCATGGTGATGCGCCGCTCCGGCGAGCGGTTCGGGTAGGAGCCGTGCAGCGAACTGCGGTTGACCATCACGCAGTCGCCCGGTTCAAGCAGGGCCGGCACGGCGTTCGGCAGGCGCTCCGTGATGGGCGGGAACTTGCCGTCGTTCGCAAGCCGCCACTTGCGATGGCTGCCCGGAACGACCCACAGGCAGTTCTCCGGCGTACAGTGCGACCACGACACGGAGAAGTTGAAGCCGTGGGTTTTGCCGCTGCCGTCCGACTGTTCTAGGGCGTCACCGTCTTCGGTCCAATGGGTGCGGCCATCCTGATGCCAGGGCGTCGGTGG
Source organism: Pseudomonadales bacterium (assembly GCA_965116935.1). Taxonomy (GTDB): domain Bacteria; phylum Pseudomonadota; class Gammaproteobacteria; order Pseudomonadales; family Azotimanducaceae; genus VXYL01. Next base: position 1,590,871 of record OZ220737.1, read on the forward strand.
ACCTTCGCCAGCGCCCTTGTGGAAGATGCTCTCGTGGAAGGGAACGAAGTCCTCGCCGTTGACGCTTGCGACGGTGGCCAAGATCTTGGGATGGGCATACACGCGGAGCGCCGAGTCCATCATCATCAGCGGATGTGAGACGAGGCCCACCACAGCGCGGGGAGCCGACTCCTCGTCCGTGGGTTCCGTGCCGTGACCTCGGAACACATCGTCCGTGGACATCGAGTAGTAGCCGAGGTATTTCACCGGGCGGCCTGCGTGGTCCACCTCGGCATCCACGCTGGCAGGGGCGTTGTCCAGGATTTCGTCGAACTCGCGCTTCAGCTCGTCGACCTCCGCCTGTTCCAGGACGCCGGTGAAGACGTAGAAGCCGGTGCGTCGGTACGCATCCAGGATGTCCTGTTCGAGGCGTCCATGGGCATCGAACCGCATCGGGCCGCGGTTGCCGAGCCCCTCGGCGCGGGCGATCCCCGCAGCGCAATACGCGTCCCACGATTCAACATCGTCCTCGCGCTGGTGCTCTTCCATCTCCATTTCAGCGGCCCCCTGCAAGCGTCGAAGCACGGTTATAGCGAACTGCCCTGCCGGACGCCACCGGCCTTGCGTCAGACGCGGCGGTAGGCGAGGTCGGTGATGTGGTGGCCGGCGGCGGTGCCCTTGGTTTCGAATGGGGTTTGCGGGCGTTCCGGTGGACGCCCGGTCTCGCCCCCGTCGAGTGCGGGGTGGGCTGCGAAAGTGAGCAGCATTTGTTCGGCGTACTCGCGCCAGTCGGTCGCGAGGGCCAGTACTCCACCGGGCACGAGGCAGCGGGCAGCCTCTTGCGCGAACTCGGCGTTCACCAGACGGCGCTTGTGGTGGCGCTTCTTGGGCCAAGGGTCCGGGAAGAAGGCGTGGATGCGGTTCATGCTTGCCGCTCGGTGACGCCGCAGCACCGTCATCGCCTCCGCTTCGACGATGCGGATATTGGTGAGCTCCTCGCGTTCGCAGGCGAGCATCAGGGCGCCGATGCCGGGGCGATAAACCTCGATGCCGACGCAGTTCCAATCCGCATGGGCGCTCGCGAAGGCAGCGAGCGCGTCATCCATGCCGAAGCCGATCTCGACCAGAAGCGGCCCGGCGCGGCCAAAGGCCTCGTCCCAATCCCGGCCGTGCGTCGGTGGCGTCACGATGTAGCGCGGCGCGAGTTCGACTAGGGCCCGCTCCTGCGCCGCAGTGCTGCGCCCACGTCGCCGCACATATACCCGACCTTCATTGCGGGCGTCCACGGTTTATCTCCCGAGCATACGGGCCGTTTGGAGGGAGGGTGTCTCGCCCTCCCACGCGCCGTAAGGCGCGCCCGTTCTACTTTTGCAAAGTGCCACCAAGACAGCGCTCTATGAGCGGTTCGGCAGTCGCTACGCAACTGCAGGCCTATGGGTTCGCCGGCGCTCGCCTTCGGTCGGGGAGGGCGAGACGCCCTCCCTCCAGAATCACGCGGTTATGGCCTCCGCTTCCATGAACTTTCGGATCTTCTTCATGGCGTTCTTTTCGAGTTGCCGGATGCGTTCGGCGGAGACGCCGTAGCGGTCGGCGAGGGATTGGAGGGTTTCCTTGCCGTCGCTGAGCCAGCGGGCGCTCAGGATGTCGCGGCTGCGGTCGTCGAGTTGCTTCATGGCGTTGTGAAGTCCGGCGGCGGCGGCATTGTCGGCATCTTCCTCCGCCACGAGGTCGGCAGGGTTGGAGGCGTCTTCCAGATAGTGCATGGGGGCGACGGGACCGTCATCGTCGTCGTCTCCCACATGGCCATCAAAGGCGAGGTCGTGGGCGGAGAGACGGCTCTCCATCTGCGTGACGACCGCGGGTTCGACGCCGAGATCGCTGGCGATGGCTCGGGTCTCGGCAGCATTCAGCCAGCCAAGCTTCTTCTTGCTGCCGCGCAGGTTGAAGAACAGCTTGCGCTGCGCCTTGGTGGTGGCGACCTTGACGATGCGCCAGTTGCGGAGGATGAACTCGTGCATCTCGGCGCGGATCCAGTGCACGGCGAAGGAGACGAGGCGCACGCCCACTTCCGGGTTAAAGCGCTTGACCGCCTTCATGAGGCCCACGTTGCCTTCCTGGATCAGGTCGGCTTCCGGCAGGCCATAGCCGCGGTAGCCCCGCGCCAGGTGAACGACGAAACGAAGATGGCGCAGCACGAGTTCCCGAGCCGCGACCAAGTCACCGTTCTGATAGAAGCGCTCCGCCAGCGACCGTTCCTCCTCCGGCGTCAGCACGGGGAAGGCATTGACGGTCTGGATGTAGGCATCCAAGTCGCGGCCCGGCGAGAGGCTCTCCAAGGAGAGGACTTGTGCGCTCATCTGCTACCTCCGGTAACACTTCATGGCCGAGTTTAGCACTCGACCCCGTTGAGTGCCAGCAGCGCCCGTGCGCCCGCGCGCCCTTTGGGCGCGTTGGGAGTTTTCGCTTGCGCGAAAACTCCTACGAGGCCCCTAGCCTCGGGGGCCGTTCCCGGCTGGTCCCTCAAGCAAGGATGTCGAGGTTCCGCAGCCGTTGTCGACAAGCGACAACCGAACCGATCACCCCAAGCAACGCGCCTGCGCCCAAGAGCACCAGCACGAATGTGGGGCCGAAGCCGCGCAATTCAAGGTCTCCGCCGTAGGTGGCAAGCAATCGCGCGAGCGGTCGCTCTACCGTGAATAGCGTCAGCGACACGATCACCGCCGCGAATACCGCCCCGCCAAGACCGTAGAGGCAGCCGAGATAGAGGAAGGCGCGACGCAAGAAGGGATCGGTGCCCCCCACCAGCTTCAGCACCCGCAACTCGTCGAGCCTCGATTCCAGCGCCACCCGAACCGAAGAGGAGGTCACCAGCACAGCGCCAACCCCGAGCACCAAGGCCACCACCCAGCCGAGGCGTTGCACCAGCGCAGAAAGCGAGGCCACCCGTTCGAGCCAGGTGCTTTCGACTATCACATCCTGCACTGCTTCTTCCTGCCGGAGTCCAGCGCTCAGGGCCGCTGCGGCCTGTGCGGCGAGCGGCGCGCTGAAGGAGACGCGCAAGGTGGCCGGCAGCGGATTGCCGTCGAGCAGCTCCACCGCGTGGGCAAGGTCGCCATAGTCGCGAAACTCGGCGAGCGCTTCGTCTGCCGTGATAAGGCGCACGTCTTCCACCCCTGCCTGTGTACGCAGCCTCTCCGCGAGGCCTTGCGTCACGCTCGCTTCAGCGCCCGGCTCGAAGTACACCGAGATGCCGGCCGAGCCGCGCCATCCCTCCGCCACGCCCGCGAGGTTGGCCTGCAACACATAGAGACCCGCAGGAAGCCCCAAGGCGATGCCCATGAGCAGCCAGACAAGCAGGGTCGTGCCAACTGCGCTGGCGACAAAGGCGAGGCTCTCCCGCGCCTCGCGGAAGTGGTTGCGAAAGAAGGTGCCGGGTGGTCGCCGCGCGGGTTCCCAGGGAAACGCAGACTGCTCGGGCGTGGGCGCTGGCCGGGTGCCTGTCGCGACCTCGTCTTGCCGAGCGGCACCTGCCCCGGCCGGTTCGTTGCCGGCAGCCTCTTCGAGCGTCGGCGGATGGGTCTGGGTGCGCGAGTCGTTCACGGCCCGGATCCTTCGTCCGCCGCACGGCCGTCGCGGACCAACGCGCCGTGGTCGAGCTCCACGACACGGCCGCCGAAGGCGTCGATCAGCGCGCCGTCGTGCGTGGCGACCAGCACGGTGGTACCGACCTGATGAAACTGTCGGAAAAGGCCCATGATGCTCCGCGACAGCTCCGGATCGAGATTGCCGGTCGGCTCGTCGGCAAGCAAAACCCTAGGACGATTCACCACTGCGCGGGCGATTCCCACTCGCTGCTGTTCGCCCACCGAGAGGTAGCGCGGCGGCAGGTTCACCTTGTCTAGAAGCTCGACGCTCGACAGAGCGGCGCGCACCCGTCGGGCAACATCGCGCTCGGGCATTCCCACCACGCGCAGAGGCAGCGCCACGTTCTCGAACACGCTGCGGCGGGCGAGCAGGCGATGGTCCTGGAACACGGCGCCCAAGTGCTGTCGATACAGCGGCAACCGGCGTCGCGGCAGCCGGACGACGTCGACGCCGCCGACGAGAATGCGGCCCCGCGTTGGGGCATCGATGGCGAGCAGCAGCTTGAGGAAGGTGCTTTTGCCGGCGCCGGAATGTCCGGTGATGAACGCCATCGAGCCTTCGGCGAAGGACACGGACACATCGTGCAGCCCTTCCGCGCCGTTGTCGAAGCGCCTTGAGACGTGCTCGAACTCGATGCTTCCCAACGACATTCTCCAGCGCGGCGCTAGCGGCCTTGGCTGTTTGCTTCGGGGTGCCCCGACGCCTCGGCCGTTCCTTCCGCGGCCAGCAGCGCGTCGACGAACGGTTCCGGCTCGAACGGCTGCAAGTCGTCGGCGCCCTCGCCGATGCCGATGAACTTCACGGGCAGGGCATGCTTGGCGGCGATGGCGAACAGCACCCCGGCCTTGGCGGTGCCGTCGAGCTTCGTCACGGCGAGGCCGGTGAGCCCGACGGCGCGATCGAATTCCGCCACTTGCGAGAGGGCGTTCTGGCCGACGCCGGCATCGAGCACGAGCAGCACTTCATGGGGCGCGCCGTCGCCAAGGCGCGCCGTCACGCGCTTGATCTTGGCGAGTTCCTCCATCAAGGCGGCCTTGGCCTGCAAGCGCCCGGCGGTGTCCGCGAGCACCACGTCGATCCCTCGTGCCTTGGCCGCGGTGACGGCGTCGAAGATCACGGAGGCGGCATCGGCGCCCTGTCCCTGGGCGATCACGGGAATGTCCTCGCGCTCGCCCCACGCGCCGAGCTGTTCCACCGCGGCGGCGCGGAAGGTGTCGCCAGCGGCCAGCAACACCGAGTGGCCTTCGCCCTTCAAGCGCTTCGCCAGCTTGCCGATGGAGGTGGTCTTGCCGGCGCCGTTCACGCCGACGACCAGCACTACGTGGGGGCGCTCGTCACCGATGTGCAGCGGCGCGGCGACGGGAAGCAGGATGTCCAGCAACTCGGCGCGCAAGGCGCCGTGCAGCGCCCGCGTATCCGCCAGTTCCCGGCGCGACACTCGACGCCCCAGGTTCTCCATGATCCGCGATGTCGCTAGGGCGCCCACGTCGGCGACGAGGAGACTGGTTTCGAGTTCTTCGAGCACCTCCTCATCGATGACGCGCTCGCCGAGAACGAGGTCACCGATGCCATCGGCGAGCTGGCGGCGGGTGCGGGCGAGCGAACCGGACAGGCGCGACCAGAGGGAAGCTCGGGGCTTTGCGACCTCCTCTTCGTCAACGCGCGAGCGCTCCGGCAACCTTGGGGTCTGTGCCCCGCGTTCCGCATCCGCCTCGGCTGGCGTGCCCTCGGTCCGTGCCTTTCTGAATCTCGCGAGTACCATGAGTTCCTTGTTGGACGCTTTTTTCAAGAGTGCTGGATGATGGTCGAGCGCGTGCTCGGGACCAGTGACGGCGCTGGCCGACCCGGCGCCCCTTGGATTGGCCACTGATGGCGAACGCCAACCGCATCCGCATTATCGGCGGTAAATGGCGAGGGCGGAAGCTTGCCGTTGCGCCCACCCCCGGATTGCGCCCGACGCCAGACCGCGCCCGCGAGACCCTGTTCAACTGGCTCGCGCCGCACATTGCGGGAGCGCGGGTGCTGGACCTCTTCGCCGGCACCGGTGCGCTCGGATTCGAGGCCCTCTCGCGCGGCGCCGCCCATGCAACCCTCGTGGAGCGAGACGGAGCGGCGGTACGAATGCTGCGCCGGCACCAGCAGATGCTGGACGCCAACGTCGTCATCGCCCATGCGGAGGCCCAAGCGTTCCTGCGCCAGCACCGAGCCAAGGCGGAACGGGGCGCGCAAGACCTCCCGCGCTGGGACCTGATCTTCCTCGACCCACCTTTCGACTCGCCCCTGCTAGCCTCGGCCCTCAAGGACATCCATCCCTGCCTCACTCCTGGTGGGTTCATCTACGTCGAGACGGACGCGGAGTTCTCCCATCCCGACTTCGCAACGCATAGGGCCTCCCGCGCCGGCAACGTCCACTACGGCTTGCTCACGCACTGCGGCGCAAGCGCTAACTCAAGGCAATGAAGCCGGTGAAGGCACGGGCGGCCGGCACTCTGTGGATGTTCCAGTTGGCGATGGCCCAGGCCAGCAGTTCGGGAATGTCGCCGGGAGGAGGGTCGAAGCCGAGCAGGTTCAGGGCGTTTGTGAGGTTGTGGCGGGCGAATCGATTGTCGAGGGCGGTGGCACCGGTGTGCTTCGATAGTTTGATGCCGCCCGTCTCGACGATCACGGGCAGGTGGGCGTAGGAGGGGCGGCGCATTGCCAATGCGTCGGCGATGTAGAGCTGCCGTGGCGTGTTCGGCAACAGATCGGCGCCGCGCAGGACATGGGTGACGCCCATCGCGTCATCGTCCACGACCACGGCGAGGGGATAGGCCGCCATGTCGTCCCGTCGCCAGACGACGAAATCGCCCGACTCGTCCGCGAGTCGCTGCCCGTGGTGGCCTTGGACTCGGTCTTCGAACTCGATTCGTCCGTCGTCCACGCGGATGCGGATGCTGGTGGTTGCGCTCTTCGCCAAGCCCAGGTGGCGACAGGTTCCAGGGTAGATCCGGGCGCCGCCGAGGACGCGTCGCGAGCAACGGCAGGCAAAGCACCGCGGCCGCAATCGCCTGAGCGCGGCTCGGTAACGCTCCTCGTGGTCGCTTTGGCGGACGATCGCGCCGTCCCAGTGCAGTTGGTGTGCGTCAAGGGCTCGAACGATCGCCTCCTCCGCAGCCGGGTCGACCCGAGGCGCATCGACGTCGTCGATGCGAAGCCGCCACCGCCCTTGAGCCCCCCGCGCATCAAGCCAGGATGCAAGCGCCGTCACGAGCGAACCAAAGTGCAGCGGCCCCGAAGGCGTGGGCGCAAAGCGTCCGATGTAGCGTGGTGCAGTGGTCATCGCGGACTGACGGGCTTGGAGGAGGGCATTCTGCCTTCCCTGTAGGGGACGAGCTTGTCCTGTCCCGTGTTGGATTTCCGACGAACTTCGGCACGGGACTCGTAGGGGCGACCCTTGTAGTTGCCCGTGTTGGTGTGATCTCGGGTGTTGGCGTCGGCCAGCGCGGGCGACCACAAGGGTCGCCCTTACGAGGTTTGTCCTCGCCCGTGCCTCCTAACCCCGCAACTGCCGCTCGCGCAGTTCGTCGAGCGACTTGCAATCCACGCATTGGGTGGCGGTCGGCCTCGCTTCGAGACGGCGCAGACCGATTTCCACACCGCAAGTGTCGCAGTAGCCGTAATCGTCCTGATCGATTCGGTCGATGGTTTCGTTGATCTTCTTGATGAGACGACGCTCGCGGTCGCGGGTGCGCAGTTCAATGCCGAACTCCTCCTCCTGCACCGCACGGTCCAGCGGGTCCGGGAAGTTGGATGCCTCATCCTGCAGGTGGTTGACCGTTCGGTCCACTTCCTCCATGAGGTTGGTGCGCCAGTCCTGCAGGATCTTCAGGAAGTGGGCGAGCTGCTCGGCGTTCATGTAAGCCTCGCCGGGGCCAGGCTCGTAAGGCGTGAAGTCGCGGAACGCGGAGCTGTCGGCCTTTGCGGTGGGCATCGGCACGCCGCCGCGCAGATCGCGGGGCGCGGGCACCATGGGCAGCTTGCTGATCCGACGCTTGCGCGGACGCCTTGCTGGCCTCCGCGTCGCGGTCTTGGCCTTGGCGGAGGCCCTTGCGGACTTGCGCGACTTCGCCTTGGGGGCGGTCTTGGCCGGCGCCTTCTTCGCAGCAGTCTTCTTGGCAGCCGCCTTGGATGATGCCGGCGCTTTCGCTTTCGCCGGCGCAGCCTTCGTGCGAGCCGTGGCGCTTACGACTTTCTTCGGCGCAGCCTTGGCGGCCGCCTTCTTGGGGGCCGTACTCTTGGCGGCGGCCTTTGCCTTCGTTGCCGTCTTCTTGGCGGCCGGCAGCCTCTTCGCGGCAGCCTTGGTCTTGGCCGACGTGGCCTTCTTTGCCGCAGCCTTCTTTGCGGGCGCCGTCTTCTTTGGGGGCGCCGATTTTGCGGAGGCGGACTTGCGCGCCGCAGTCGTCTTCCTGGCGGCGGTCTTCTTGGTTGCCGCAGCCTTCTTTGCGGGCGCTTTCTTGGCGCTGGTCTTGCGTTTCGCCGCAGACTTGGCAGCCGCGGACTTGGTTGCCGTGCCCGTGCGCCCACGGCCGCCGGCGGATTTCGCGAGAGCCTTGGTGGCCGCCTTGGTCTTGCTGCGCGCCTTGACCGTCTTGGTCTTGGCCGCAGCGGCTACCGTCTTGCGCGCCGCCTTTCTGGGGGAGGCGGAAGACGCGCTGGAGCGGGTGCGTGCCTTGACGGCACGGGTCGTTGCTGTCTCGGCCTTCTTCACGCGCTTGCTCACGGCGGCCTTCGCAGTCTTGGCAGGCGTACGGCTGCGGGCTGCGGTTGCCCTGCGAGCGGTCTTGGGTCTCTTTGCGGCCATGTCGATTGCGTCCCTTCCGCTCCAACCGTGTCGCCCCTTGGCGTTCGGGTTTGCGAAAAAAGGCGCGTAAACTACCAAAACCCGTGTTGCACGCCAACTCTTTATCCCGAGCAATGTCCATGCCGAACACAGCCGCTATGCCCCTCCTGCCTCCGAGCCGCCGGCATTCCGACGGGACAATAGGTTGCGATTCCACCCGCCCCTTGCGGCCGGCATTCTGATCCGCCGCTACAAGCGCTTTCTGGCCGACATCACCGACCGGGACGGCGCCTTGCGTACGATCCACTGCGCCAATACGGGGGCGATGACTGGATGTGCCGAACCCGGCAGCCGCATCTGGTACACCACCTCCGCCGACCGCCGGCGCAAATACCCCAACACGCTCGAATACGTCGAGGACGGGGAAGGAGACCTGATTTGCGTCAACACGCTGCGCGCCAATGCTCTGGTGGCGGAAGCCCTGCAAGAGGGTCGGCTCGAAGGCTTCGGCAAGGCCGCCAGCGTGCGCCGCGAGGTGGCCGTGCCTGGCGACGAGGCTGGACGGTTCGACTTTCTGGTGCAAGACCAAGCGGAGCAGACCTTCATCGAGGTCAAGTCGGTGACCTTGAAGCTCGCGCCCGGCATCGGCGCGTTCCCGGACGCCGTGAGCGAGCGCGCCAGCCGCCACGCCAATGCCCTCGCGAGGCTAGCCCGCCAAGGCCACCGCACCATGCTCCTCTTTTGCGTACTGCATGCCGGCATCCGTTCCGTCGCCCCGGCCGACCACGTCGATCCGGCGTATGGCCGGGCCCTGCGCCGTGCTATCGACGCCGGCGTAACGGTGCACGCCGTCCGCACCCACATGACGATCGAGCACATGCAGATCGACGGAACGGTGCCGTTTTTCCGCTAGGAGTCAGCGCCGCAGAAACGGCCTGTCGGACTTTTGGCTACCGGGGTCCGTAGCGCCGACCCTTGTGGTCGCCGGGAACAAGCTAGGCAAATGTGGTCGAAGTCCCAGCGATGCAAGAGAGTGCATGACTACCGAACGATGGAAGCTGGCGGCCGCCCGTGGCATCGGGCTATGGGAAACCGTCAGCCGAGGCGCCACCTACAACCCCTTGTCGCCGAGCGTCATCCAGTATCCCTACAAGGCCTACAAAGAGCTGCGACGCCGGAGCCCCGTGCATCGCAGCGCCATCCTCGGAAGCTGGGTGCTGACCCGCTACGACGACGTTGTTGCGACGGTCAAGGACCACGAGCGTTTCTCGAATGACCCTAGCTGGCGTGGACCCAATACGAGCGTGCTCCGCCCGGCCCCGGACGACTACAGCATCCTGCTCATGGATCCCCCTGACCACTCGCGGCTCAGAAAGATCGCCGCCAAGGTCTTCGCGAGGGCGCGCCTCGCTGCATTGAGCGAGACCATCACGCGCACCACGGCCGACCTTATCGACCGGGCGGCGCGACGCAGCACGATCGACTGGATGTCCGAAGTGGCGGGACCGCTGTCGATGCACGTGATGCTGAAGATGATGGGGATTCAGGAGCGTGATCGACACCGTTGGGCGACGTGGGTCCGAGAGCGTGCGGCCCTGCTCGAAATGATCGCAACGCGGAGCGAGCGCGAAACGGCTCATCGCGCAGGGGCCGAGATACAGCGCTACTTCACGGCGCTGCTGCAAAACCGGCGGGGGTCGGATGGGGACGACGCGATCAGCGTGTTCGCGAGGCAAGTGGCGTCAGGTGACGGGATGAGCATGGCCGAGGCCGCCGACATGCTCAGCGTGCTCATGATTGCTGGCAACGAGACGACGGCCAACCTGATCGGCAAACGGGATGCTCGCCTTGCTGCGTCACCCCGAGCAAATGCAACGCTTGCGCGAGGAGCCGGCACGAATGCAGGACGCCATCGACGAAATGCTGCGTTTCGATAGTCCCGTGCAAACCGATTTCCGAATCGCGAAGGTCGGCGCGACCCTGCGCGGGCGCGCCATCAGGCCCGGCGACGGCGTGATCCTTCTCACGGGATCGGCGAACCGGGACGAGGCGGCGTTCGAGGCCCCCGACACCTTCGACATAGCGCGCAAGGGCCCGAAACACACATCGTTCGGACACGGAATCCACTACTGCGTCGGCGCGGAGCTCGCCCGCATGGAGGCAGGTGCGGTGTTCACCGAGGTGCTGCACTCGGTCGACACGATCAAGGCGTCCGACAACGAACCGCGCTACCGGCCCTCGACGGTCATCAGGGGACTTGCCGCCCTGCCCCTGCGCCTAGGACGGCGCACGAAGGCCTGCAGTTCACACATCGAACTGCCAACGCGCCCTTCAGGCGCTAGCGCATGAGGAAGGCCACGCGAAGAAGGGCGACGCATGCGTCGCCCTGTCCGGCAGCCGCGTGCATCGCCGCCAAGTCCGACAGACTGTTAGGGCGTTTGTTCGCTGCCGCCGCTTTCTGCGGCGGTCGCTGTCAGTGGATGCGGCACCAGCGGTCGTTGCGGCAGGTCTCCACTTGGTCGCTTGACCGTGATGTCTTCGAACAGCAGAGAGGGCACGACCACCGAATACGTGGTTGGGGTGCCGACGATGCCGCCCATGCCCGGCATTGCCGCCAAGGCCGGGAGCGGGAAGAACACTAGATCGTGCCGCGTTGTCGCGTCTGAGGCGGCGACGATGTCGCGGAAAGTCGCCTCCGTGACGCCCGACAGCACGGCGGTGCGAGTCAGCTCTTCGCGGCCGTCCGGGTACACGCGGTAGGCGGCGAGCAGGGGCTGGACGCTGGCGCCTTCGCCGCCCATGCCCGGCAACGAACTCGGCTGCATGGCACCCATGGCAAGGCGTGCCGCCGAACTGCCGATGCGCCGCACCACCAGCGCATGGTCGAGGTCTCGCTCGGCGGCAAGCAACATGAGCTCTTCGTGCAGTTCTTCCTCGCCGAAGCCGCCGCGGGCTTCGATGAAGAGATTGCCGGGGGAAGGAGTCTCGCCACGACGGCTGCCCGTGCTTGCGGCAATGCCCGGCACCGGCACGCGGGTCGCCAGCAGCGTCTTGAGCACGCCTCGCTCGATCAACGACACGCGCCGCGCCGGCACGCCATCGTCGTCCACGGTATAGGTGCCGACGAGCGGCGGTGCCCTTTCGTCGGCACTGGCGCGGCTTGCGGTGGGATCGTTGACGACAGCAAGGAAGCGTGGAAGCACGCGGGCGTTCAGCCGATCCAGGAATGGATTGCCCAGCACCGAGGTCATCATGGAGCGCATGCGGGGGTTCTCCACCATCGGCATTCTGAGCGCCACCAATCTCGGAGCCAGCACTTGGTTCACGAGTTCCGCCGCCGCCTGCCCCTCGAACAGCACCGGGCCCGTGTAGCGGTCGAGATATGGCGCATCGCGTCTGTCGACGAGTCGGATGGCCATCTGCTGCGCTTGGGCGCTGAGGGCTTGTGGCTCGGGAATGCCTGCCCAAGAGCGGCCGTAGGCGGTCACGAAGTCCTGAAGTTCCGTCCCGTCGGCAGCCTGTACTGCGGCCAGCGCTTCCACCTGCACGGAGTGGCGATCGACGATGAAGGCCGAGCCCTCGCTGTCGACGAAGTAGGTGCGCGACTGCTGTGTATTCGCCCGCACTTCCGACATGCCGAGTTCCGGCATTCCCCGGAAGGCAGCGGACACGGCGAGGGCCATCTCCTCGGATCGACCCGAGGCAATGCCCCCCGGATCCCGGCCATCGTATCGATGCGGCTCCTCGCGGCTGAAGTCGGCCACCTCCTCGATCCGGGTGCGGTTCTGCAATGCGGCGGTCTTGCCGGATAGGTCGTTTACGGCCTGCTTGTAGGCGCGGTCGGTGGCAAGCCAGATTTGCCGCCGCAGGGCGTCGTAATCCTCGCCAAGCGGCAGCGCCGCGCGCACCGTGCGCGACGGGCTCGCCCCGACGTAGTTGCTGTTGTCGAAGTCGTGGCTGCCGACGCGCAGCTCCACGACGAGTTGACGGCTTGCGCCGGTGCCTCGATTGAGGAGGCTGCCGAGGCTGGCGTTGGCGCGCTCGCTCGCGACATCGAAAACGCGGTAGGCGATGAAATACGGCCCCTGGGCACCCTCGAGCTTCAGCGACTGCATCGACCGCGCCATCTCGTCGCGCAAGGCCTGCATCACGACATCGTCTTCACCGAGCGCGGCCGTCTCGGCTGCAGGCGCTCCGGCGAACGCAAGGCAGAACGCCGCGATGGCGAGGCGCCGGCTCATCGTGCATCTCCATGGGCGTGTGCGGCATGGAAGGCGAATCCAGGCGGAGGGAGGATCGGCAGCCGACCTTGCGGAGTCGCCTTCTTCTGCACCTCGATCTGCGCGACGAGGATCGACGGGGATATGGCCGCCACCGGCACCAGCCCCGACTCCGCACCGCAGGTGCCGTTGAATACCGCGAGTTCGCCACCGCCGGCGACGATGCGACTGAAGGTGGTAAGCGGCGTGCCGATCAAGTCCGCCCCCCGCACCAGTTCCTCCGATCCGTCGGGATGGATGCGATACACCATGGTCGGCGTGACGTTGAAGGAGTTCGGAATCGACCGGCCCGTGAATGTGTAGCCGCCTTCGATGCGGTCGAAGAAGAGGCCAAAAGGCTTGTCCTCGCGCGCAACGGCTTCGAGGAGCATGGCCTTGAGCTCGCTGCGGGTATGCCTGTCCGCCACGTCCACGAACAGGTTCGACTGCCGCGCCACCGTTCGATAGCCCGTGTTCTTGCGGCCGTGGCCGTTCGACTTGGGGAATCCCTCGATGGGGATCCGTCCCATGAGGAAGCCGGTCAGGATGCCGTTTTCGATCACCGGCACGCGGCGCGCCTTCACTCCTTCGTTGTCGAACCGATACGAGCCCACGAGGTCGTTGCCGGCAACCTGAGTGACGGTGGGGTCGAAGTACACGGAGAAGTTCTCTGGCAGCACCGACTGACCCACCATGCGGCGGAACGTCTGTCCATCGCGCACGCTCTTCTGCCGGTGTCCCTCCAGCCGATGCCCGAGAATCTCGTGGAAGAAGACTCCGCTCGCTGGCCCTGAGAGGATGGCAGGCCCAGCGTAGGGCTCCACGAGGGGGGCGGTTCTTAAGGCCTCGAGTTCCGCCACCATGTCATGCACGGTCGCCATCACCTCCTCGTCCGGTGGCAGGCCGTCGGGGCTGAGGGCGAAGAACTGCTCCGAGCGCGGCAGCACCATGCCGTCGTCGGCCCGGGTCGTGGCGGAGATGGAGATGCGGTAGAAGGTGTTGGCGGTGCGAATGGCGGAGCCTTCGCTGTTGACGTACCAGCGTGTCTCCGCGTCGGCCCAGACCAGCGCATTGGCCGAGAGGATGTGCTTGGATGCGCGGAACGGCGCGGTGTACTTGCGCACCTTCGCTTCCCATGCGGCGCGATCCACGTCGAGCGACACCAGCTCTTCTGTGGCGCGCTCGGGACCGTGCTCGGAGAAGTCGCCGGCTTGGTCCTCGGCCGCGACCGTTACCTGCACGTCTGCCTTGACTTGCGTGAAACGCTCGCTCGCCTGCTTGTATTCGTGGTCGGTCCAGCGCCAAAGCATGGCGCGGAGCGCCTCGGTGTCCGACACGGGCGCTTGCATCCGCACCCGCTGGCGCGGCATCGCGCCACCACGGCGCAGCTCATGGGTGTTGTCGAGTTTCGGGCTGCCCACCCTGAGGTCGATGTCGAGACCGCGCTGTTCCGATTCGTTCCAGCCCCCCACGGCGCCGAACGAGCCGTACACGCTCACCACCTTGTCTTCGGTGATTTCGTAGCTCAGGAAATAGACGGGGTCGGGCTGCTCGACCAGCACCTCGAGCGAGCGCCGAAGCTCGCCTTCCATCGTCTCGAGCGTGTCGGGCCACGCCCCCAGCGCGAGCCAGGCCATTCCCAGCGTTGCCAGAAAACGCCAGCGACGCACCGGGGTGCGAGGCCCCGCGAGCGCCCGCTTGAGTCGTTCGCGTCGAGCCATTGGTGCCCCTTGCTATCGGTGAGTTGACGGGCGCGAGCATACAGAAGCCGGCAAGGCACACGCCGCTTACAATCGCCGTGCCGGTGGCAATGGGAGACGGAGCGGAACATGGGTCGCGATGCGGACGAAGCCGAAGTCGAGGACGCAGCGCTGCCGAGCGATGTATTCGACATGCCCGAGCTTGCCGAAACCGAGGCCGTGGTTTCCCCAGCCGAGGCACGCTTCTTCATCGACAACGGGTTTCTCGTCAAGCGGGGGCTTGTCGATGCGGCGGCGCTGGGCGAGGGCATGGATCGCGTGTGGACGCATTTCGGTGAGCGGGTGCCGATGGCCGATGGGGTGCCGGCAGTGGATCGGGAGCAGCCAGACAGCTGGCGAAGCCCCGAGTGGGGTGAGATGCCGCTGGCGGACACATCCGGGGCGTTCGAGGGGCGGCAGCGAGTGGTTTACTCCGGCACCACCGTGAAGCTGCACGAACTCGGTGCCGCGAGCTTCCTTAAGCGACTTGTGCCGAATCATCCGGCAGTGCGCGGCGTGGCCGAGGCGCTACTCGGGCCCGATCTGCGTCCGAGCACACGCACGCGAGGGGTGTACGCGATCTTCCCCAGCGAAAGCCCGGCCGTTGGCCGGCTCGGCCCGCACACGGATCAGGTGTGTCAGCAGCTCAACGTCTGCGTCTATCTCGACGACGTGCCGCCTCGCAGCGGCGGCTTCACGGTGTATCCGGGTAGCCACCGCATCATGTTTCAGGCGCACGAAACGGAGGCGAACTGGTCGCCGCACACGGGCTACCGAGACGCGATCCGCAAGGTCGCGAAAGAGATTCGCCCGGTCGAGTTCGCGGGCCCGGCCGGCACGGCGATCTTCTGGCACGGCCGCACCGTGCATTCTTCCGGCATCCACACCGGCGATCGCATCCGCTGGGCCGTCTTCGCCGATTTCACCCAGAACCGCGAGACACTCTCTCCCGACGAACACCGCGCCGTCGGCCAGTTCGAATGGTTCAAGGACACCGAACTCTTCCGCCAGGATGCGCCGGTGAGCGAAGACATGTGGCGCGGGTGGAACGTGACGAGGCTTGCCGGCGACGAGGAGTGACCGCAAGTGGCAGTGCGTTGCCCCGAAGGCCGGTTCCCACCAGACGACCGCCTGGACTGGCGGAAGTTCGAGCCACTGATCGGGCCACAACAGGCTTTGCGGCCCACATTCGGTCAAAAGTGGTACACAAACCTGTTTGTGGCCCACTCGTGGGCCACAGCGGGCGTTGCGGCCCACATTCCACGAAAATGGCGCGCAACGTCACTTGTCCTTCGCAGGTGACGGACAAACCCGTTTGCGCTTCACTTTTTCCACGAAAGTGAAGCGCAAGTCCATTTGTAGCCCGCAAGTGAAGGACAAGCCTCTTTGTCCGCCATCCGTGGGGCACAAACGACCGCTTCAAGCCACCTGGAACCCGTGCTGTTTCACGTGATACGGCCCGTCCATGCGCTGGGTGGTCTTGTATAGCTCGTAGCGGCCGTCTCCGGCCACGTCCTTTACGCTGGCGAGGAGGGCTTGCTGTTCTTGGGGCGGCATTTCGGTGAAGCTGCGCGCCGTGGCGCAGTTTTCGACGAGTTCGTCCATGGCGGTGATGCCGACGACGATGGAGGAGACCGGCTGGCTCAGGGCGTAGCTGATGCAGGTCTCGGCAGTGAGGCCGGCCTGGCCGGTGATGACGCCGCCGCCCAGAGTCTTCATGCCGATTACGCCGGCGTCGCGGGCCACGCACTGTGGCACGATTTCCTTGCGGAAGCTGCGGAAGTGGGTGTCCATCATGTTGATGGGCATCTGCACCGTCTCCCAGTCGAACGGTTTGTCGAGCATGGCCTGGTGGATGCGCGGGTCGCGGTGGCCGGTGAAGCCGATGTGGCGAATCTTGCCGGCCTCCTTCGCCTCGATGGCGGCCCGAATACCGCCTTGCTCGAACACCCAGTCGGGGTCGTTGTCATAGACGATCTCGTGGAACTGCCACAGATCAAGGTAGTCCGTCTTGAGCCGGGTGAGGCTCTCGTCGATGCAGCGCATGGCGCCTTCGTAGTCGCGGTCGCAACCCTTGGTCATCAGGAAGACCTTCTCGCGGCGGCTCGGCTCTCGGAGCGCCTTGCCCATGACGATCTCGCTGCCGCCGTCGTGATAGTCCCAGGCGTTGTCGAAGAAGGTCATGCCCTCGTCGATGGCCGCGTGCATGATGCGTATCGCCTCGGCCTCGTCCTGCGAGGCGGCATAGCCGATGTGCCAGCCGCCAAGGCAAAGCACGGCAACCTGGGCTTCTGTTTTGCCGAGTCGCCGGGTGGGCAATCCAGAGCTGGAGCTGCCCTCGGCGGCCAGCGGCGCCGCGAGCGCCACTGCTGCCGCCCCGCGGATCGAGTTGCCGACGAACTCGCGGCGCGTCAGCTCGGTTCCAGCACCCGGGGTCTCATGCTCTCGTTCCCCTGCCATGGCATTCCCTCCTTGGTCCGGCCGGCGAATGCGGCTCACTATAGCCCGGCGAAACCGGCGGGACGACATGCGCTGCCGTATCATCGCCCACCGTTGTCGCGCTCTTGACCAGGTAACTCTCCCCGCAAGGAATCCACAATGCTGAAACGAACTGCGTTGGCGCTGGCGCTCGCTCTTGCCCCGCAAGCCCTTGGCGATGAAAGCCCCATCAAAGGATTCACGGAGGCGGGGGCCGAAGCACAGCGTCTGCTCGAGGCCGAGTTCGACAGCTACGTCCGCGCCCAAGACCTGCAAGGCTGGATGCATGAGCTGGCGGCCGAACCGCACCATGCCGGCTCCGAGCACGGCCGCCGCAACGTCGAGACCATGCAGCGCCTGTTCACCGAATGGGGCTACGAAACCAACGTCGCCAGCTACGAGGTGTTGCTGCCCACACCCAACACCCGGCGGCTGGAAATGCTCGAGCCGCATCCGTTCGTGGCGAGCCTCACCGAGCGCAGCGTCGAGGGAGACGCAAGCAGCGCATCGCAGGACCTCCTGCCGCCCTACAACTCCTTCTCGCCGGATGGCGACGTGACCGCCGAGCTCGTGTACGTCAACTACGGCACCCGCGAGGACCACGAACTCCTCGCCCGCCACGGCGTGAGCCTGGAAGGCAAGATCGCCATCGTTCGCTACGGCCGCATTTTTCGAGGTTTGAAGCCGAAGATGGCCGCCGAATACGGTGCCATCGGCTGCATCATGTACTCCGACCCCGCCGACGACGGCTATGCGCGGGGCGAGGTCTATCCCGTCGGCGGCTACAAGAACGACAGCGGCGTGCAGCGCGGCTCCGTCATGGATCTCGCCCTTCACACAGGTGATCTGCTCACGCCCGGGTGGGCGGCAGTCGCTGGCGCGGAACGTCTCGCCCGGGACCAAGCGCCGGCAATGGCGCCGATTCCCACGTTGCCCATCTCCTATGCCGACGCCCAGCCCCTGCTCGATGCCATCGAAGGCGAAATCGCGCCCGCCGAGTGGCGCGGCGGGCTGCCCATCACTTACCGCATCGGGCCGGGCCCGGCCAAGGTGCGCCTGACGGTGCGGTTCGACTGGAACACGGTCACCGTCAGCAATGTCGTGGCCCGGCTTGACGGTGCCGTGTGGCCGGACCAGTGGGTCATGCGTGGCAATCATCACGACGGCTGGAACCATGGTGCCGCGGACCCCCTCTCCGGCATCGTCGCGCTCCTGGCCGAGGCACAGGCCATCGCCAAGCTCGACCGCCGTCCGGCGCGTACGGTGCTGTTCGCCGCCTGGGACTCCGAGGAACACGGCCTCATGGGCTCCACCGAATGGGCCGAGGAGAACGCCCAGGAGCTGCGCGAGAAGCTGGTGCTCTACAGCAACACCGACGGCATGAGTCGGGGCTTCGTGCGCGTCGGCGGCAGCCCTTCGCTGGCCGGCTTCTTCAACGAGGTGCAGCGGGACGTGCAGGATCCGCAGACCGGGCTGTCGGTGGCGGATCGCGTTCGTGCCCGCATCCTGGCCACCGGCGACGAGGCGGCACGCACGGAACTCGACAAATCGGGCCGGCTACCGATGGGTGCGCTCGGCTCGGGTTCCGACTACACGCCGTTCCTGCAGCACCTCGGCATCGCCTCCGCCAATCTCTCCATCGGCGGCGAGGGGCGGGGCAGCAGTTACCACACGAGCTACGACACCATCGAGCACTACGAGCGTTTCGTGGACCCCGGCTACACCTACGGCGTGGTGCTGGCACAGGTGGCTGGTCGCACCACGCTGCGCATGGCCAACGCGCGGCTTTTGCCGTTCGACTTCGGCGAGTTCGCTATGGCGGCGAAGGGCTATCTGGCCGATCTTGAACAACTCGCGGATGGCAAACGCCAGCAGACAGAGCGCAACAACCGCCTCATCACGAGCGGCCAGTTCGCGGCGGCGCTCGACCCCACCCGGGCGCTTGCGCCGCCGCCGCTGCGCGCCCCCGTGCCGCATTTCAACTTCGCCCCGATCCACAACGCGCTCGCCGCGTTGGACGCCGCCGTCGCCGAACAGTCCGCCATGCCCTCCATGGACGACGCCACGCTGGAACGCATCAACCAAGCCCTGCATACAGCCGAGCGCTTGCTGACGCGGGAAGAGGGATTGCCGGGACGCCCGTGGTATCGCCACCAAATCTACGCGCCCGGCAGGGACACTGGCTATGGTGCCAAGACGCTGCCGTGGGTGCGCGAAGCGATCGAACACCGCCGCTATGAAGACGTGCCGGCGGGGGTGGAAGCGATCGCGGCACGGATCAACGCCCTTGCAGAGCGAATGCGGCAAGTCGCCGAACTCGCGAAGGCCCCATAAAGCCGTGGCAATGCCCAAGTCGAGTGCCGGCCAGTCTTCCGACTCGAACCGCACATTGCCGGACCACGTTCGCCGCAACCGTACCGCATGGCAGATCAACGCCGCTGACTATGTCGAGCCCGCCGAGCGCTCCTGGGCATCGGACGAACCGTACTGGGGCATCTGGCGCCTGCCCGAAAGCGAGCTCGGGCTCCTGCCGAACGATCTAACCGGCAAGCAGTGCCTCGAAATCGGCTGCGGCGCCGGCTATGTCTCCGCGTGGATGGCACGTCGCGGCGGCACCGCGGTGGGCATCGACCCAACCCCGAACCAACTTGCCACCGCCAAGCGCCTGCGCGCCGAACACGATCTGCCGGTTGCGCTGGTGGAAGGCTACGGCGAACGCCTCCCCTTCCCCGACAACACCTTCGATTTCGCCATCTCCGAATACGGCGCTGCCCTCTGGGCGGACCCCTACCAGTGGATTCCCGAAGCCGCCCGAGTCCTCCGCCCCGGCGCCGGACTCGTCTTCATGACCAACGCCGTCATCTCCGTAATCTGCATGCCCGACGCCGAAGAGGACGGGATGCAAACCGAACTCCAACGCCCATACTTTGGCCTCCACAGCATCACCTGGCCCGACGAGGAAGCCGTGGAGTTCTATCTCCCCCACGGCAAATGGATCGACCTCCTGACAGCCAACGGCTTCGCCATCGAACGCCTCCTCGAACTCGGCGCACCCCCAAGCGCAAGCACGCGTTACACGTGGGCTGATCCGGAGTGGGCGCAGTCCTGGCCGAGCGAAGAGGCTTGGGTCGTGCGCTACAGCCCGTAGGGCGGCAGGTTGCGTTGTCCTGCCTTATTCAATCTCTCGACTTTCCCACGGGGAGCGAGGGGAGGGCCGTCGGAACCTTCCTGTAACCCTCCCTTCCGATTCCTATACGCAACGGTGCGGAACCATCAAAACCCCGACAGGACACGGTATGTGAGGGAAGCTCCCGTGGCGTCGAGCACCTCGAGGCGGGCGCCTTTGTAGGCAATGATGTTGGAACGCGCCAAGTCGTACTCAACCTCGTTGCTGAATGGCGGTCGGGCAAGACTGGGCGAGAACTCGCGGTAGCCGATCCTGACAGCGTCGCCGACCATGCCGTTGTAGATGAGACGCTGCTCAAAGGCGCGGTCTGAGACGGCCAACTGGGTGGTTTCGTGCCAGAGGGCACCCTTTCTGCAGTGTCTGATGCTCCAGATGTCGACGACGCAGATGCGGTCGCGGCGGGCCGGGACGTGAACGGCGCGCACCGGGTCCGACAGCGGCGCGCGTTTGACATGGCCCGGGTCACCGTGCCGGCTTGGCGAGTAGAACGTCCCTTGGGAGGTCTCGCCGTCCTTCGTGTAGGTTCCGTTGCGCACCGTGTATGCCAGCGAAACCCGGACATCCTGCGGCACGTAAATGGAGTCGAGTGCGATGCTGCGGCCCTGCCGTAGCAGACTCTCGCCGATGCTGGCGGTGACCACCGTCTGGTGCGGTGGTTCGCTGATTTCGGTTTCGACGACTGGGTGATTGCGTGCCACAAAGACACAACCGGATGTCACGAGGCCGCCCGCCAAGAGGGCCAACATGGAAATTGCTGGCATCGTCGATTGCTTCATCCGCCTCTCCGGTCGAATTGACTCACATGCGGCTTTTGACCGGCGGCGAGTGGCGCAGTTCATTCGACTTGCGTCCAGTGCTCGTCGGGGATCGTGCGGGAAGTTCGGCGCACGTGCCGGGGTCAGGAAGATGATGGGCGGTGGCGCTTCATGTGTTCGGTTATGCGATGTACTGCGTCGCGGTGGCTGGGATCGGATTGGAGGTTTTCCAGCACGGCGTCGACATTGGTCACGCTTAGCACAGGGATTGACAGGCGTTGGCGGAGGAGTTGCACGGCGGTGTGGTGGTCGCCCACGAGTTCCTGGCGGTCGAGGGCGACGACGACTCCCTGCACCGTGCCGCCGACGCTCTCGATCAGGCGCGCCGATTCGATCTTGGCGGTTCCGTCGGAGATGACGTCGTCGACGATCACTACCCGACGGCCCGCCATCGACGCGCCCACCAGCGTGCCGCCCTCGCCGTGGGTCTTGGCTTCCTTGCGGTCGTGGGCGTAGTGGATGTCGATGCCGCGCTCGGCCAACGCCGTGGCGGCGGCGACCGCTAGGGAGATGCCCTTGTAGGCGGGGCCGAAGATCACCTCCGGCAAGGGGTCGAATGCCATCAGGCAATCGGCGTAGGCATTGCCAAGCCGGCGCATGGACGCACCGGACGAGAGGCTGCCGAGGTTAAAGAAGAACGGCGCCCGGCGCCCAGACTTGAGAACGAAGTCGCCGAAGCGGAGCACGCCCGCGTCGATCATCTCCGCAATGATGTCCGTCATGGACTGCTGTCTGGCTGGTGGCTGACGAGGGCTTCGCGCTGCCTTTCGAACAGCGTCTCGATGCCCGACTCGGCAAGGTCCAGGAGCCGGTTCAGCGATTCGCGGGCAAAGGGACTGCCTTCGGCGGTGCCCTGCACTTCGATGAAGCCGTGCCCTTGCATCATCACGACGTTCATGTCGGTGTCGGCCGTGGAATCTTCCCCGTAGTCGAGGTCGAGCACGCATTCGCCCTTGAAAACGCCGACCGAAACCGAAGCCACGAAGCCGCGAAAAGCCTCCGGCGCCACCTTGCCCACGGCATCCGCGAGCGCCACGCAAGCGCCGGTGATGGCGGCGGTGCGGGTGCCGCCGTCGGCCTGGATGACGTCGCAATCGAGCTTGATGGTGCGCTCGCCCAAGCGCCGCAGATCCACCGCTGCCCGCAGCGAGCGGCCAATCAGGCGCTGGATTTCCACCGTGCGACCGCCCTGCTTGCCGCGCACGGCCTCGCGGTCGGTGCGGGTGTGGGTGGCACCGGGCAACATACCGTACTCGGCAGTGATCCAGCCGCGCCGGCTGCCGCGCAGGAAGCGGGGCACCTGATCCTCGACGCTGGCCGTGCAGAGCACGCGCGTATCACCAAACTCCACCAGCACGGAACCGGCCGGGTGCTTGGTGAACTCGCGGGTGAGGCGCACTTGGCGCAGTTCGTCGGCCGCTCGACCGCTCGGACGTTGGCTGCCGGACACAGTTGCTCCATAGTGGAATCAATGAGGGGCGCGGATTATACGAACGCTAGCTGGCATTAGAGGGCCTCTCGGGGCGGAGGCGTCCCGCCCTGCGAGGGCCTCTCTGGACGGAGGGCGTCTCGCCCTCCAAGCGTGCCGAAGGCGCGCATGCAGCGGAGCCAGCCAACGCCACCAACAAGCCAGCCTCTGTTCCTTGACGTGCCTGCGGCACGATGGAGGGCGAGACGCCCTCCGTCCAGAGGCCCGTGGCAAACGCGTTCTACGGCGCAAGCTCCTGCTAGCAGCCTGTCGGCACCAGGGAAGGCAGAATGCCTTCCCTCCGAAGGCCCGCCTTGTTCGGGTGCTAGGAGCCTCGTTCGGCCAGGGCCCGCTCGGCTCGCCAAAGTAGAATGCCCGCATGATTGCCAGCATGACCGCTTTTGCGCGGGTGGGGCGAGGTTTCCTAGTTTGGGAAGTCCGTTCCGTCAATCATCGCTATCTGGAGCTTGCTTTCCGTTTGCCGGAGTCGCTCAGGGCCCTCGAGCCTTCCTTGCGCGAGGCGGCGCGGGCTCGACTCGGGCGGGGGAAAGTGGATGCGACGCTTCGTGTCGCGGAATCTGGCAGCACGATGGAGCTCGATGAGGACGCGTTGGGCGAGCTGCTCGGTGCATTGAGCCAACTGCGAACCCGGGCGCCGGAGTTGGCGGAGCCGAATCTGCTGGACGCGCTGCGTTGGCCCGGGGTGCTGAAGGAGAGCGAAACGGGGTTGGCGGAACTGCGCCGCGATGCCATCCGGACGTTCGATGACGCGTTGACGGAACTGGTGGCGCGGCGGACGGCGGAGGGGGCGCAGATTCAGGCGCTGATCGAGGAGCGGCTGGACATCGCCGCAGAGACGACGGCCAAGGTGCGCGAACTCGCCTCGCAGCAGGTGCAGGCGATGCGGGATCGGTTGGCACGAGCGGCCGAAGCGCTCAAGGTTTCCGTCAACGCGGAGCGCTTGGAACAGGAACTCGCTCTGCTGCTGCAGAAGGCGGACGTGGCGGAGGAACTCGATCGACTGGACCTGCATCTAGCAGAGGCTCGGGGGGCACTCGCTGGCGATGGTCCGTGTGGCCGCCGCCTCGATTTCCTGATGCAGGAATTGGGGCGTGAGGCCAACACGCTCGGCGCGAAGGCGGTGTTGCCTGAGGCAGCGCATGCTGCGGTGGATATCAAGGTCGCCATCGAGCAGATGCGGGAACAGGTGCAGAACGTCGAATGACCGCGGCACCAGCCGGCCGGCGCCAGCCCTTACTGTTCGTGATTTCGGCGCCGTCCGGCGCCGGCAAGACCAGCCTCGTGCGGGCACTTGTGGCCGTGGACGACCGCTTGGCGGTTTCGGTGTCGCACACGACGCGGCCGCCGCGCCCGACCGACGTGGACGGGCGCGACTACCACTTCGTCTCGTCAGCCGATTTCCAGGCCATGCGCGACGCCGGGGAGTTCCTCGAACATGCCAGCGTCTTCGACCACGCCTACGGCACGTCGCGACAGGCGGTGCTGGAACAGGTGCGGTGTGGTCGCGACGTGATCCTCGAAATCGACTGGCAAGGCGCCGCGCAAGTGCGCGCGGCCTGGCCCGGTGCGGTGACGGTTTTCATCCTGCCGCCATCCCGCGGGGCCTTGCGCGCGCGCATCGAAGGGCGCGGACAGGACCGGCCGGAGGTCATCGCCCGGCGGATGGAGGAGGCCACCCGCGAACTGGCCCAGCACGCCGACTTCGACCACCTCGTGGTGAACGACGACTTCGAAGTGGCGACGCGGGAACTCGCGGCAATCGTCGAAGGTTGCCGCGTTGCGAGGCCGCCGGCACGGGAAGACCACGGGGCTCTTCTTGGCCAATTGCTGGAGGGCGGTTGAGAGGGCTTGGGGCCAGTCTTGGCCACCAGCAATTCGTGCGGCGAACTGCCAACGCGCCCGTTAGGACGCGCTAGGAGGGGCTTCGTTCGGGGATTGGGGTGTCCGGGCGTTGGGTCGGCGGCCCCCCCTCCGAGAAAAGCGGGGACGCTTTTCTCGACTCCCCCTCGAGGGGGGAGTGACAGGAAAGTGCGTTAGTACCCGTGCTTGGGTGCCTCGTCCAAGGTGCCGGTTATGCCGGTGGCCACGAGCTCTTCGTAGGCGGTGTCGTCGATGCCGAGCTCCTGCGCCAGCACTTCGCGGCTGTGCTCGCCGACGCATGGGGCACCGCGGATGGGTGTTGAGGGGGCGGCGGAGAAGCGCCAGGGGCGGCCAGGGAGCCACGTGGGACCGGCTTCCGGGTGGTCTATTTGGCTGACGAAGCCGGACTCGGCGAAGTGGGGGTCGGGACGGCTGTAGATTTCGTAGAGGGGGGTGACTCTGGCGGCACAGAGGCCAAGCTGGCCCAGTTCGCGCTCCGCGGCGAAGGCGTCTTGGCCCTGGCTCCACTCGGCGATGATCTCGTCGAGTTCAGGCTCGTTGGCTTTGCGCAGCGCCTCGGTTGCGAACTGCGGGCTGCCGAGGCGCGGGTCCCCCGTGTGGGCGACGAACGCTCGCCATGCAGCCTCGGTTTCGGCGGCGAGCGCCAGCCATTCGCCGTCCTGGGCCGGATGGACGGCATGCGGCGCGATGCGCGGATGGTGGTTGCCGCGCGGGCCGGGTTTGCGGCCGGTTGCGTCGTATTCGATCAAGGCATCGCCCACCACGGCGGCGACGGATTCCATCATCGACAGGTCCACCCGCTGTGCCTCGCCGGTGCGGTCCCGATGCGCCAGGGCCGCCATGATGGTGGCGACGAGGAAATAGCCGCCCACCGGGTCTGGGAACAGGCCGCCGGTGTTCATGGCGGGGCCGCGCTGGCGCGGAACGCCGTCCGGCGACTCCTCGATGGGCGCCTCGCCTTCGTAGCCATGCAGCGATGACAGTCCCGCCATCGGTTCGGTGGTGGCGCCGTTGGCGGGATAGTCGCGATAGGGCCCCGACTCGCCATAGCCTGAAATCGAAGCCCAGATCATGCCGGGGCGCAGCCGATGCAGCTTGTCGAGGGTGATACCCCACGAGGGCAGCACGCCGGGGCGGAAGTTGTCGGCGACGATGTCGAACTTCGGCAGGAGTTGCCAGAGAATCTCGCGGCCGCGGTCCTTGCGCAGGTCCAACGTGATCTCGCGCTTGTGCAGGTTGACGGAGTTGTAGTGGCCTTGGGTGTTGGCGGCGTGTTGAAGCCGGTTTGGGTGTTCGACCCCCTTCGGCACAGTGTTGCGAATGCGACGAAATGCGTCGGGTCGGTGCAGGGAGGCGATCTGCACCACATCTGCGCCCAAGAGGGCCAGGAGTTCCGTGCCGAACGTGCCGGACCACGCTTGGCCGAAACTCAGCA
Source organism: Pseudomonadales bacterium (assembly GCA_965116935.1). Lineage (GTDB taxonomy): Bacteria > Pseudomonadota > Gammaproteobacteria > Pseudomonadales > Azotimanducaceae > VXYL01. The sequence continues at coordinate 1,616,597 of OZ220737.1, forward strand.
CGCGCACGCCAGCTAGGGGCCCGTCCGCGAGGCTTGCCGCGTCGACGGGTGCCTTCGCGAGTTCGGGCGGCGGCGCTTCGGCCCAAGCGGGCTTGGCTTGCGTTGCAAGGTCGGGTGCGGGCTTTGTGAGTCGCCAAGGCGAGGGCGAGAGCTTGGCGGGGGCGCCGGCTGCCCGCACGCGCTTGCCTTCGAGTTCGGTCGTGACGAAGAACTCGCGCGCCTTGAGTTGCTCGTTCTTGCTGATGTCGTCCATGTCCTGCACCACGCCGATGACGCAGCGAAGCTGTGCGAGCTTGTGGAACAGCGGCCAGCGCTCGATCTTGGGCAAGGTGTGCGCCATGCCAACCACGACGTCCTTCATGGGCTGGGAGTGGCGGCCGATGTCGGGGATGAGTTCCGGACGACGGCCGAGTTCCGGCAGGTTCATCGCGTCCATGGCTTCGGTCCAGTTGTGGAAGTCGGCGAGGCCGAAGTTCATCTGGCCGTCGGCCAGGTCCCACAACGGACCCGGATCGCCACGCTTGCGTCCGCCACCTGGGCTCCTTTCACGAGGGGAAGCCCCTCGCGCTCCCCCGCGCTGAAGGCTCCTTTCACGAGGGGAAGCCCCTCGCGCTCCCCCACGCTGAGGGCTCCTGTTCGTTCCGGCGCCCTGATACACGGCGGCCACGCCCCACGGATGCACGGTGAGGGCGAAGGCTTCGAGTTCGCTCACGTCCACCAGCTCTGTGTCGCCAGCATGGCGGCGGCGCAGTGCGGCGCAGGCGGTGATGAAACCTGCAACCCCGCCGACGACGCCAGCTTGGTCGCGGGGCATTTGCAGCGGCGGCTCGCCGGCCACGCCGTTGATGGAGGCCCAACCGACGCGGGCGCTCATGGTGAGGTTGTTGCCGGGCGTGCCGGTGAAAGGGTCGGTGAGGCCGTGCGGCGTGATGGACAGATGCACCGCGCCGGAGGGGAGTGAAGCCAAGGTCTCGGCACGCTCGGGAACTGGAGCGTCGCAGGTGGTGATGATCACGTCGGCGCCGGCTATGGCCTCCCGCACCTCGGTCTCGTCTGCACATACCACCGAGCGCTTGTTCCAGTGAAAGTAGGCGTGGGCGACGCTGCGGGCGGTGCCCGGAGTGTCGTCGGCGAAAGGCGGCAAGGAACGAAGTGGGTGCCCCTCCGGCGGCTCCACAAGCAGCACGTCGGCACCGAAGTCGCCGAAGAGTCTCGCCGCGAAGGCTCCGGACAGCCTAGTTGACAGGTCGGCTACTCGAAGGCCCGCGAGTGGTGCCGGCATGTGGATCCCCTTCTCCCGTTGCGCCTGCCAATGATGCCGGAACTGGACTGCTTTGCGGTTCGAGCGTGGGGCCCGTAGCGTCGGATTGTCGAGTTCGCGGGCCGCCCGCGTATCATCACCGGCACGAAAAAACCGACGGGAGGGGCCCCGCATGGCCTATGTGACCTACGAGAAGCGCGGCCATGTCGCGATCATCACGCTCAATCGGCCCGAGCGCATGAATGCCCTGGGGCGGGCCTTGGGTGCGGAACTGCGTGAGGCGGAAGCGGAGTTCGTGGCGGACGATGATGTGTGGATTGGCATCTACACCGGTGCCGGCGATCGCGCCTTTTGTGCGGGGCGAGACCTCAAGGAAGCCGCGGAAGAAGAGGCGGGCGCCAACGCAAGCGCAGCGCCGGCGGCCAATCCGCCGATTTCGCGCTTCGAGCGCGTCGGCGCCGACCACGGCAAGCCCACCATCGCCGCCATCAACGGCGCAGCCTATGGCGGCGGGCTTGAGAAGGCGCTCACCTGCGACATCCGCATTTGCTCCGACAACGCCCGGATGGCGCTTGCAGAAGTGAAGGTAGGGCTGTGCCCGCCGGGTGGGTCGTTCAACCTGCCTCGCTTGGTGGGTCTTTCCAACGCCATGTGGCTCTTGCTTTCCGGCGAGCCCGTGGATGCCCCCGAAGCGCTGCGCATGGGGCTCGTGACGCGGGTGACGTCGTTGCCGGACCTCATGCCGGTGGCGGTCGAGATGGCCGAGACCATCGCCGCCAACGCGCCGCTGGCGGTGCGTGCCACCCGCAAACTGGCGCACATTGGGCTCGAGGTGCCGCTCGACTACGGCCGTCGCATGGGGGCGATGTTGATCGAGTCGGTGTGGTCGTCGGAGGATGCCGTGGAGGGTGCCCGAGCATTTGCCGAGAAGCGGCCGCCCGAATGGCAGTCACGCTAACGCCTTGGACAAGGCAAGCCCTTGGGGTGGTGTCAGGAGCCTGCGGGCTGTGCAGAGGCGGTGCAGAGGCGCTAGTCCGCGCCAGGAGCTTGCGCCGTAGAACGCGTTTGCCACGGGCCTCTGGAGGGAGGGCACCAAGAGCGTGCACCGCAGGAGCGGCGCGGACGCGCCGCGTATGCGGTGCACGCTCTTGGAAGGTGGGGGCTGGGGCCAGACGCCGAGCGTCAGCGAGGGGTTTGGCGGCGCTCGCCCTCCATCGTGCCGCAGGCACGTCAAGGAACAGAGGCTGGCTTGTTGGTGGCGTTGCTCGGGGGTGGCGCTTTGTTGGCGTTTGTCCGGAATGCTTCCTTGCGGTGGCTTTGGCCGGCTCCGCTGCGTGCGCGCCTTCGGCACGCTTGGAGGGCGGGACGCCCTCCGTCCAGAGAGGCCCTCCATTGCCCGCTAGCGCGCCATCGCCTCCGGAGCCAGTTGCCGGAGTTCGCCGACGTGGGCGGCGTCCAGGCGGACGTGGAGGGTTGCCGTGCCGTCGTCGCCGATGGTTTCCTCTTCCACGGCACCGTGGTCGTAGAGCCAGGAGCGCACCTTTCCGGCTTCGGGGCCGAGATGCACGGTGACCTCCTTCGCGTCGAGGCCGAGCCGGCCCGCCACCGCGTCGCGCAATGCCTCGACGCCCGTGCCTTCGATGGCGCTCACCGCCAGCCCACCCAGGCAGTGGGCGTCGCCTTCGAGCAGGTCGACCTTGTTGAACACTTCGATGGTGGGAGTGTCAGCCGCGCCGATTTCCGCAAGCACGCGGCGAACCTCCTCGGCCAGGCCCGCGTCTGGCGACGAGGCGTCGATGACATGCAGGATTAGGTCCGCTTCGGCAATCTCCTCAAGCGTCGCCTTGAAGGCATCCACCAACGTCACCGGCAGTTCGCGGATGAAGCCCACGGTGTCGGCGAGAACCACCTCGGCGCCCGGGCCCACCTGCCAGCGCCGCATGGTGGGATCGAGCGTCGCGAACATTTGGTCGGCGGCGTGAACGCCATCGGCCGTGAGGGCGTTGAACAGAGTGGACTTGCCGGCGTTGGTGTAGCCCGCCAGCGCCACCGTCGGGATGCGCGCCCGGTTGCGTCGCCGCCGGCTTTGGGCGCGCTGGCGATGTACGCGCTCCAGCCGATCGCGCACGTAGCGCACCCGGCCGGCCAGCATGCGCTGGTCCATTTCGAGCTGCGTTTCGCCAGCACCGCGGAGGTTAACGCCACCCTTCTGCCGGTCGAGGTGGGTCCAACCGCGGATGAGGCGCGTCTGTGCGTGCGTTAGCTGCGCCAGTTCCACCTGAAGCTGGCCTTCGCCGGTGCGTGCCCGATCCGCGAAGATGTGCAGGATGAGTTCGGTGCGGGTCATCACCCGCTTCTCGAGTTGCGTCTCGAGATTGCGCTGCTGGATGGCGGTGAGTTCGTGGTTGAAGATGACGAGATCGGCTTCGGCGGCGGCGATGGCCTCCTGCATCTCGTCCACCTTGCCGGCGCCGACGAACCAGCGGGGATGCGGCCGCTCGCGGCTGCCGACCACGGTGCCGGCACAGACGAGAGAGGCGGATGTGACGAGTTCGCGGAACTCCGCGAGCCGCAAGTCGTCCTCTTCGCGAGAGGATCGTGATGGCCCACCAAGGCGAAGATGCGCCAAGAGCGCACGATTGCCGGGGGCCGGTCGTTCAAACAGGCTTTCCAAGATGTCGCAGTCCTTGCGTGCCCTTTAGGGCACGTTCGCGTGCCTTAGGCACGTTCGGCCGCGTCAGGACCAGGATTCGGCGTCTTCCGCCTCGTCGCCACCCGATGCGGCCGCATCGTCTTGTTCGTCGCCTTCCTCGTCGTCCATCGGCAGGCGCACGTTGCGTGCCGGCACGACGGTGGAGATGGCGTGCTTGTAGATCATCTGGCTGACGGAATTGCGCAGCATCACGACGAATTGGTCGAAGGCGTCGATTTGCCCCTGCAACTTGATCCCGTTAACAAGATAGATGGACACCGGAACCCGCTCCCGACGCAACGCGTTCAAGAAGGGTTCCTGAAGGGAATGACGCTTCGACATCGTGGCGCGCCCCCAGGCGAGCGGCTTTTTGGCTCCAATGTACGACTATGGCGAGCTAGCTTGCGTTTTTCAAGCGATGGTGGGGTCTTGCGGGTTGTCTGGGCGGGAGAGTTGGGTCGCCTCTGATGGGGTTTAGCCGTTCAAGGCAGCGTGTCGGGAGTCGGCAACGGTGAAGAGGCGGTCGAAGCCAACCATCTCGAACACGTCGCGCACCGGTGGCGTCAGAGAGCAGATCGTCAGCGTCACGCCGCGGTCCTCTGCCCCTCTGGCGGCAAGCAGCACGCCCCGAAGAGCGGCGCTCGAAACCGTCGGCACGCCGGCCATGTCGAGGATGACCTTCTCGTCGGTGCTTTCGATTTCCTCGTTGATGTAGCGCTGGAACTCACCAGCACCGATTGTCTCGATATGGCCGATCGGTGCAAGTACGAGCGTCGTCCCGATCCGTTCCGCCTTGACCTCCATGTAATCCCCAATTGGCTAGCGTCCTTGCGGGCGCGCGTCTACGGGTCGCTTGCGCTCACCCCAAATCTGGCGCGCCCGCAGGGAGTCGAACCCCGAACCCCCAGGTTAGAAGCCTGGTGCTCTATCCAATTGAGCTACGGGCGCTCTTTATCGCTGCCTCGAACTCCGGCGACACGCAATCATACTGTGCCGACACGATTGCGCCACACGAGCAGTTGCGACGCCGCGCGCATGGCTGCGTCGGGGGTGTTGACGGAGGCCGCGACGTCGCCCCAGCCGCGCAGCCAAGTGAGTTGGCGCCTTGCCAGTTGGCGCGTGGCGGCGGCGATTCGCCCGGCCAATTCTCCGCGCTCGAACTCGCCGTCGAGGTGTTGCCACACCTGTCGGTAGCCAACGGCTCGCATGGATTGTGCGGAAGCCACGAGATTGGGGGTGCGGCGCAGCGCCCGCACCTCGTCCACGAACCCGGCTGCGAGCATGGCGTCGAGGCGCGCTGCGATGCGCTGGTGAAGGATGGTGCGGGGTTCGGGCGTCAGGCAGATTTCCACGAGTTCACAGCCGAGTCGGTCGCCCGCATCCGGGGTAGGCTGGTGCCAGAATTCGGTGATCGAGCGTCCGGTGAGCGTCAGCACCTCGAGGGCGCGTTCGATGCGGCGGCCGTTGCTGGGATCCATGCCAGCCGCCGCCACCGGGTCCCGTGCCGCAAGTTCGCCATGCAGCGCCGGCCAGCCCGCCTCCGATGCCCGCGCGACGATGTCGGCCCGCACCGCCGGGTCGGCCGGCGGCATCGGCGCGAGGCCCTGCTTGAAGGCACGGAAGTACAGCATGGTGCCGCCGACCAGCAGGGGAATGCGTCCGGCTTCGAGGGACTCTGCGACCGCAGTGTCGGCGGCGTCGAGGAACTCGGCCACGGAAAACGTCTCCGTGGGGTCGCGAACGTCGATGAGCGCGTGAGGAAAGCGGTGCAAGATGTCGGTTTCGGGCTTGGCGGTGCCGATGTCCATGCCGCGAAAGACCATCGCCGAGTCCACGCTGACGAGATCAACCCCTCGCTGCTCGAAGGTCTCGGCAAGGCGGATCGCGGCCGCCGTCTTGCCGGCGGCGGTGGGTCCCATCAGGCAAACGACCTGACGCCTCGGTCGGTGGGACGCTGCGCTCAACGTCCGCGCTGGAACATCGCGTCGAGGGCCTGCATCGGCAGCGTCACGAAGGTGGGGCGGCCGTGGTTGCACTGGCCGGCGTTGTCCGTGACTTCCATTTCGCGCAGCAGGGCGTTCATCTCGATGAGCGAGAGCTGACGGCCAGCGCGCACCGAGGCGTGGCAGGCTGCGCTGGCGAGGGCACGCTCTTGCCGTTCCCTGGCGACCGTGGTGGTTTCGGTGTCGGCCAGTTCCTCGATCATGTCGCGAGCCAGGCCCTCGACGTTGGCGCCGGCCAGCAGCGCCGGCACTTCCCGCACGGTGACGCTACAGGGGCCGGAGCGCTCCACCGCCACGCCAAGCGCCTCGAACCGCGCCGAGTTGGCTTCCACGAAATCCGCCTCGGCGCCGGGCAAGTCCAAGGCGACAGGGGTCAGCAGGCGCTGGCGCGGCACCGAGTCGGTGTCGATGAGGCTCGCCTTCATCTTCTCGTAGGTGATGCGTTCGTGCGCCGCGTGCATGTCGACGATGACGAGGCCATCGGCGCTCTGCGCCAGCACATACACGCCATGCAATTGCGCCAGCGCGAAACCGAGCGGCGGCACGTCGCCGGCTGGTGCCGGCGGGAGCTGCACGGCATCCCGCATTTCGTTGGGCGAGGTGGTTGCCGCGTCGCCAGAGCGCTCGAAGAGCTTAGCTAGCGTGGCGTAGTCGGCTGGCCCTCCCACTCGCCGGGCACCTAGTTCCCCCAGCGAGCGGTGCGGCGAGCCCTGGCCATGCGCGGGCGTTGCGAGTGGCGACGCACCCTCCGTGCCCTGCGGCATCTCTGCGGCGGCCGTCAGTGCCGAAGCGGACGGCGCCGCGTCGCCCGGACGCAGGTCGCGCAGCACCCGTGCCAGCTTGCCGAACAGGAAGTCATGCACGCGGCGTTCGTCGCGGAAGCGCACCTCCTCCTTGCGCGGATGCACGTTGACGTCGACGAGGTCCGGATCAAGGTCAAGATGCAGCGCGAAGATGGGGTGGCGACCGTGGAACATCACGTCGCGATACGCTTGGCGCACCGCGTGTCCGGCCAGTCGATCCCGCACCGGGCGACCGTTGACGAAGAAAAACTGGCGGTTTGTGCGGCTGTGGGAATGCGTGGGCAGGCTTACCCGGCCCCATAGCCGGAGCCCCGGCACCTCCTCGTCGATGGGCACGGAGCGCTCGGCAAAGCCATCGCCGAGCACGCGCTCCATGCGTTCGGCGAGCGACTCCGAGAGTGGGTAGTCCTCTACCGTCCGTCCCGATTGCGACAGGCGAAAGCCGATGCCCGGGTTGGCCAGTGCCGTGCGGCGAACGGCTTCGGCGATGTGCAGCGATTCCGTGCGCTCCGTCTTCAGGAACTTGCGCCGCGCCGGCGTGTTGAAGAAGAGCTCGCGGATTTCCACCGTGGTGCCGGGCGGATGTGCCGCCGGGGCGAAGCGCTGCTCGGCGGAGCCGTGGATCTCTATGCTCCAAGCGGAGCGTTCGTCCATGCGTCGCGAGACGATGGTGAGCATGGCAACCGCTGCGGCGCTGGCGAGGGCCTCGCCGCGAAATCCGAGTGTGGCTATCCCTTCGAGGTCATCGGCTCGCTCGATCTTGCTGGTGGCGTGCCGGGTGACGGCTAGACGCAACTCGTCCTTGGCGATGCCGCAGCCGTCGTCGCGCACCGAGATGCGCTGGACGCCGCCGCGTTCGATTTCGATGGCAATCGAGCCCGCGCCGGCATCGATGCTGTTCTCCACGAGCTCCTTGACGATGGAGGCGGGTCGCTCAACCACCTCGCCTGCGGCGATTTGGTCTGCCACCGCGTCCGGGAGGCGCCGGATGCGGGCGGACGCGGGTGCGGCGGCTTCGGTGTTCAACCGCCGGCCGCCGTGCGCGGGATGAGGAGGAGCTGACCGATGTAGATGCGGTCCCCGGGAACGTTGTTGGCGCCGCGGATGTCGCCCACCGTCACGGCATACCGCTGGGCGATATGGGAAATGGTCTCGCCGCGGCGCACCGTGTGGCGCAGCATTTCTCCGGCGATGGTGGCCACCATGGTGCCGGCGGGTGGGTCGGCGTAGGCCCAGTTCTGGATGCCGATGGCGATGGCGCCGGCGAGCTTGCGTTGGTGCGCTGAGCTTGCCAGCAGTCGCGCCTCGCCGGCGTTGGAGATGAATCCGGTCTCCACCAGCACCGAGGGCACGTCTGGGGATTTGAGAACGGCGAAACCCGCCTGCTCCACGCGCTTCTTGTGCATCCGAGCGACGGCGGCCATTTCGCGGCGGATGGCTTCGCCGAGTTCCAGGCTGCGGCCGAGGTTGGCTTTCATGGACATGTCCAGCAGCACTTCCTGCAAGTCGCTCGAGCGTCCTTCCAAGGTCACCGGGCCGAAGCCGCCGATGAGGTCGGCGCGGTTCTCGCTCTCGGCCAGCCAGCGTGCCGTCTCGCTCGAAGCGCCACGGCGGGAAAGGGCATATACCGACGCGCCCCTTGCGCGGTTGTTCTTGAAAGCGTCGGCATGGATGGAGACGAAGATGTCCGCCGGCATCTGGCGGGCGATTTCGGTGCGCTTGCGCAGCGGCAGACCGTAGTCGCCCTCGCGGGTGAGGACGCCGGCGAAGCCTTGCGCGGCGTCGAGCCGTTGCTTGATTTCCTGGGCGATGGCAAGCACGACGCGTTTTTCGTAAATGCCGCCGACGCCGATCGCACCGGGATCCTCGCCGCCATGACCCGCATCGATCGCCACCATGATGTCCCGCTGTCCTTCCGGCGGCGACACCACCGGCGCCCGCGCCGGGCGGCGCACCGGCTGGTCCGGTTCGAGGTCGACGACCAGCCGATGGCCGTATGGTCCCACCGGTTCGAGTCGGAAGTGACTGACGGCAACCGTGCGCTCGAGATCGATGACGACGCGCAGCACTCCCGGTCGGTTGACGCCGGCACGGATGCGCCGAACGATGCCGCTCTTGACCGTGGGCGGCCTAAACGACTGTGCCGCCCGAACGCCCATGAGATCGAAGACGACCCGGTCGGGCTTGTCGAGAACGAAGGTGCGATATTCGACCTGGGCCTTGGTGTCGAGGACTACCCGGGTGGACTCGGGGCCGTCGTGGCTGCGGACATCCACGAGTTCGTTGGCAGCCGAGGCCGAGACGGCCGCGAAGCACATCGACAGCAGCGCGATGAAGCGCATTGCGAACGCCCGCAGGACTTCTGGACAGCGGACGAAACGCCCTCCCTCGCGTGGAACAGATCGTGCAACCCAATGATCCCGGTGCACCTTTCTACGTAGGGGACGAGCTTGTCCCGTCCCGTGCTGGGCGCTTCGACGAACTCGGAACGGGACGGGACAAGCCCGTCCCCTACGGCCCCCGACTCGCCACGGCGAAGGCGCAGAAGGCCCGTCCCGCACGATCAGAGCCTCCCTACCGCAGGTCGCGCAACACAACGCGCCGGCCCTCCCCTTCGCTCGTGAGGACGATCTCCACCGCCGCCGCCGGCATCTTGTCACCGGCCATTTCCGGCCATTCCACGAGCTTGATGGCCGGTTCCGCGACCAAGTCGTCGAAGCCGAGGTAAGTCAATTCGCGCGGGTCTGCAATTCGATAGAAGTCAAGATGATATATCCGCTGTCCAGTAAGGTCATACGGTTCGACGAGCGTGTAGGTGGGGCTGCGCACGGAGCCGGAATGACCCAACGCGGCGAGAAACCCGCGCACGAGGGTGGTCTTGCCCGCGCCTAGGTCGCCGCGCAGGGTTACAAGCTCGTCGGTGAGCGCGAGGTCTGTGAGCCTTGCGCCGAACCGGAGCGTGGCGGCCTCGTCTTGCAGATACTCGTTCATGGCGTGAGCCGGATGCTGTCGATGATGTCGGATGCCAGCAGCGCCGATTCGGTCTTGAGCGCAGCCTCGTCCCCTGCTCGGGCGTGCAGCCACACCGCGAGCTTGGCTGCATCGACCGACGCGAGGCCTTGCGCGAGCAAAGCCCCGCCGATGCCCGAAAGCACATCGCCGCTGCCTGGCGTCGCCATGCGAGGGTTGCCGCCGAGGCAGATGCCAGCCAGTTGGCCGGCCTCGGCGATCAAGGTGCCAGCTCCCTTGAGCGCGGCAACGCAGCCGCCGCCCAATGAGGATAGTTGCAGCGCGGCATCGGACCGCTGCGCCTGCACTTGCCCGGCTGAGAGTCTGAGCAAGCGTCCCGCCTCGCCCGGATGCGGAGTGAGGAAGCTGCGGGGCGGCACGGCAAGCTCGAGCCGGGCGATGCAATTGAGCGCATCGGCATCGATGAGGAGAGGCTTCGAGTGCCTGCGAGCAGCTGCCAGCGCCTCCTGACAGATCGCCGTTCCCCAGGCGCTCTGGCCGAGACCCGGCCCGACAACGACAGCATCTGCCTGCTGCACGAGGCCCGCTACATCGGCGGGTTCCACGGCCCTCGCCATCAGTTCCGGATAGCGCGCGAGGATGGGCGCTCGATTTGCTTCGGCTGATCCGATGGTGACGAGCCCGGCGCCGCTGCGGAGCGCCGCGCCGCCGGCGAGGATTACTGCTCCGCCCATGCCCACATCGCCGCCGAGGATCACTAGGCGGCCGAATTGGCCTTTGTGCGCGCTGGCGTTGCGCTGCAGCCGAGGGAGCGTCGAACCATCGAGCACCGGCACCCCTCCGGCATTCGAGTGGACTTCCTTGGGGATGTCGAGTGTTTCGAGCCGCACCTCGCCCACATAGTCGACCCCAGAGCCGGTGACCAACCCCAGTTTGGGCGCGACGAAAGTGACGGTGAGGTCGGCCCGCACCGGTTCCGGCATGAGCGCGGCGCCGCTGTCGGCGTCGATGCCGCTCGGCAGATCAAGCGCAAGCACCGGCAGCCCGCTTGCATTCACTTGCACGATGGCGCGCTGGAATGCCGGCCGAACTTCGCCCTTGGCGCCGGTGCCCAGCAAAGCGTCCACGATCACATCCCCATCCGCCTGCCAGGAGGCCGAGACCGTCCCGGCGAGCTCGGGGTCCGCAAGCCGCTCCCGAGCGAAGTCGAGCGCCTTGCCGGCATCACCGCCAATCCGCGCGGGGTCACCCACCTGCACCAACTGCACGCCGAGCCCCGCATCTGCCGCCGCCCCGGCCACGATGTACCCATCGCCGGCATTGTTGCCAGCTCCGCAAACGACGGTAACCCGCCGCGTCTCGGGCCAGCGCTGCCGCAGATGCCGAAACGCCGCAACACCGGCCCGATGCATGAGCACGAAGCCGGCGATCCCGCATTCGTCAATGGCACGCCGGTCCAAGGCCCGTGTCTCGCCTCCGCTATAGACCCTGGGCCACGAGAGCGCTTCGGAATCCAAACTCATGCTCGTCGAACAGTCCACGGGTTGACCACTTCAACGCCGGTGTTGCGGAACTCACTCACGTTGCGTGTGACTACGGCGAGACCGCGCGAGGCAGCAGCGGCCGCAAGAAAGGCATCCGCGACATGGGCATCGAGCGGTTCACCGCGGCGGCGTTTCTCCTCCATGATGCGTGCGCAGGCTTGGGCGTCAGCAAGGGACCAGTTGACAACCCGGTCCTCGAACAGTTCGTCGAGGAGGTCGCCGAAACGGTCAGCAAGGTCTGTCCGTCTCCGTCCCGGCGGGAGACGACCGATGCCGTCGAGTATTTCCCACACCGTGACACTGGCGACACCGATACCCTCGTGCTCGATCGAATCCAAGAACGCTGCGACCTGCGGCTCTGGATGCGGTCGCATCATCTCGGAGATGACGTTTGCATCGATCAACCAAGCGAGTAGGCCCGTCACCTAAGCGTCGTCTTCGGTGAACGACGGCGGGTTGTGGCGGTAACGCGCCCGCGTCGGTAACTCGACACCGTGCCGCTCGCCGAAATGACGCGCAAAGGCTTCGGACGGCTTGGCGCGGCGTTCAGTCTTGTTACGTTGCGCGTGAATCAGCCGGCGTACGAGTTCCTCCATGGATACGCCGACCTCTCGCGCCTCGCGTCTCAGCCAAGACTTGTCGGCAGGATCGATGTCTCTGACGGTGAGACTTGTGCTCATGGCGTCGCCTCCTGTTTGCGCGCCGCACCCAAACGGGACCGGCGCTTGCAAAATATGCTATCAGGTCTTGGCCCCCGCGGAAGCATATACAGCGGCCCCACCGCCGCCTTTTTTGCCACGCATGAGCACGACTATGGGCAGCCGCCGCCCATGCGTAGCCGAGCCACGGGCACGGGCGGGCATCGACCTGTATCGTGCGGCGGAGGACGGGGCCGGGATTGGGCATGGACACAGAAGGGCTCGCCGCGCAAATCGAGAGCTGGGCGAAGGAACTCGGCTTTGCGGAGGTGGGTTTCGCCGATGTCGATCTTTCCGCATATGCGCCGAGGGTCCGCCAGTGGCTGGCGCAACGCTTCCATGGCGAGATGGGATACCTCGAGCGCAATCTCGACAAGCGCCTCGTTCCAGCCGCGTTGGAGCCGGCGACGGTTTGCGTCATTTCCGCGCGCATGGACTATCTCGGCTCCCCGCCGCCGGCTGCGACCGATCTGCCGACCAACGACGGCAGTGCCTACGTCGCCGAGTACGCGCGAGGGCGGGACTACCACAAGACGGTTCGGCGCCGGCTCGCGCGGCTTGCACGGAGAATCGACGCCGAGGCGCCGGGGCGCTATCGAGCGTTTACCGACAGCGCCCCGGTGCTCGAGAAACCGCTCGGAGAGAAGGCCGGCCTTGGCTGGATCGGCAAGAACACTCTCCTGCTGAGCGAAAAGGCCGGTTCCTGGTTCTTCCTCGGCGAAATCTACACCAACCTGCCGTTGCCGCCATCGCCGCCGAAGAACCACCCCGGCTGCGGCAACTGCCGCGCCTGCATCAGCGTCTGCCCGACTGACGCCATCGTTGCCCCCGGCGTCCTCGACGCCCGCCGCTGCATCTCCTACCTAACCATCGAAAGCCACGAGGCCATTCCCCTCGAGTTCCGCGAGGCCGTGGGCAACCGCATCTTCGGTTGCGACGACTGCCAGATCGTCTGCCCTTGGAACCGCTTCGCCACAAAATCGAGCGAGGCCGACTTCGCTCCCCGCCACGGCTTGGACCACGCCACCATCGCCGAGTTGCTGCAATGGACAGAGGCGGACTTCCGGCAGCGCACCGAAGGCATGGCACTCCGCCGCATCAACTACCAACAATGGCTCCGCAACCTCGCCGTCGCCGCCGGCAACGCGCCGAATGATCCCATCATCGTCAACGGTTTGCGCCGCCGCCGCGCGGATGCCGAACCCATGGCAAGAGAGCACATCGACTGGGCACTTGCCCGCCAAACGCATTGCTGACAGCGAACCCTAATGTGGCGAGGGCATCTTGCCCTCGCCCATGCGACGACGGCGGCCCCAGGGAGTTAACCCAATACCTTGTGACCGCGCTCGATCATGCAGCGGCGGATGATGCGTTGACGGGCGTGTGCGACTTGACGGCGATTGCCGATGGCGCTGCTAACGCTTGTGGCAGCGGCGCCAACCACGCCGCCCCAGACGCCGCCAACCGCGGCGCGGCCTGCCGTGTCCAGCACCGCGTCTTGGTCCACGTCAGGCCGCTGGCGGGCAAGCACCCGGCAATCCGCCAGGTCCTTCTCGTAGTCGGGCGTCGGCTCGCCATCGATGATGGGTCGGTACGTCTCGCCCACTCCGGCGCATCCCGCAGCAAGAACCAACAGGGCGAACATGGCGATCGCCGGCCTATGGTTGGTCACGTTGTCAGGTCCTGGTCCCGGTTCCCGGCTTGAGGGCGAGAATGTCGGTGGGGATGCGCGTCAGGACCTTCTCGGCGGTGTTGCCGACGAGCTTGGCGTTGACGCCCTGGCGGCCCACGGTGCCCATCACGACGAGTTGGGCTTGCAGGCGCTGTGCCGTCGTCGCGATGGTCTCGTCCACGTCGCCGTGTTCGACGAGCACTTGGGCGGAAGAGATGCCATGCGCCTTGCACAGCCTTGCGGCGTTGGCACGGATGGCGTCTGTCACCTTCAGCGTGTGGGCTTCCTCATCGACCAGATGTAGCTCCTTGAGGGCCGCCGGGACGTGCACCACATGCACCAAGTGCAGGGGATTGTCGAGCGCCTTCGCGTAGTCGCGTGCCGTGGCGACGATGGCGTGGTTGAGGGCGCGCTTGACCCTGGAGCGGCTGGCGAGATCCACGGCGGCAACGATGGAGTGAGTGGGACGCCAGATCTCCTCGGCGGCGATCAGCACCGGTGCCCGGCATTCGCGCAGCAGGTGCCAGTCTGTGGGCGTGTAGAGGAAGCTCTCGCTGCGATGCGCCGTCTTGATAACCGCTTGATGCGACATGCGGTCACAGCGGATGTCCACCCATTCGTGGACGAGCTTTTCCCAGCCGATCACGACCTTGACGCGCACGCTGCCGGACTGGTGGCGCGCCACCTGCGCCTCTACCTCCTCTCGCCGCCGGTCCATCAGCGTTCGCTTCGCCTCGCGCTGGTGCGCGACGTTGTCGAGGCCCGCGAGCGACTCGTAGCAAAACCCCACTACCTCGGCGTCCCAGCCCATGGCCTGTGCCAAGCTGAGACCCCGCGCCAAGGCAACCTGCCGTTCCCCTTCGCGATCCGCGACGATCAGGATGGACATTTGCGTTTCCTCTCAACCAATGCGCCGACGGCAAGTCTAGCGCCGTTGTCGACAAGTTCGCCGTTGACAGTCGGGGGTCGGTTCAGGCCACCGCGACTGGTAGCTCATACATTTCGACCTCACCGCCTTCGTCGATTTCTAGGACGTGATTCACGAGGACATCAGCAGGGTCGCCGCATTGCTCAAGATGTTGGATGGCACGGCGGAGGAGATCCAGGGTCTGGTCGATGCCGACGCACGGGAGAATAATCAGGCCGGGGTGGATTTCCTCCGCTGCGACGAGGCGGCGGTAGTCTTTTGCGTTCTGCGTGACAACGGCTGCGTCGAGCTCGATAGCACGGGCGAGCACTTGGTGGTCTTGTTCACGGAGTGCAGCGAGATTGCGAAGCGCGTAAACGAGGTGCTGGTCCTGTATAGCAAGGGGTTGGACGATTACAGGAGAGACGCACTCGTCCAATAGGAGACGCACGTCGCGCTCAGCGGGTCAGGATTGGGAACGTGGCGCGGTTCGCCAAGGTCTTCCAAGTGGGTGGGGCTCGAGGGGATGTGCTCTCGCGAACATGTCGGCCGCCATGAATGCCCCCGGGTCGATGTAGGGATAGTCTGCGGAAAGCTGGTCGATTTGCTCACCTGCGGCTAGGCGTCCGTGGATGGCGTAGACGGTGACGCGGGTGTCGGCGATAACCGGGGTGCCGCCAAGGACGTTGGGGTCGGACTCGATCCATCGGTCATGCGCGGTCCGGTATTCGTTTGCAAGGTAAAGGGCTTGCGCCTCGGTCAGATCGGGGTGGAGGCTCTGGTATAGGTCCGAGAGGGGCACGGGGATGGCTTGGCTTTGGCGCTCGGGGTTGTGCCAATGCGCGAGCCACTCTGGCAACTTGTGGTGGACGTCGTAGACAAGCTGATCTTGGTCTCTGTTGCCGTGGAGATCCACCACGTCCTGAATGACGTGGCGGTCATCGTTGGTCAGGGAAGTGAGCAGGTGAAGTGAGACGTGCTTGCGCACGCCGAGCGTTTTGCCTTGTTTGGGGACGAGGAGACGGGACCAATGGCTGTCCCGGTCTGCTCCCTTGCTGACGAGTTGCGCGGCATTGGACATGGCCATGCCGTTGGCCAAGGCAAAGAGATCGTCGTGGACGATGGGCAGGAGAAACCGGCGGATGGCCTCGCGTTCGGCGAGGTACATCAGCTTGATTAGCTTGAGCTGGCCAAGGGATTGGTTGGTTTTGAGAATGAAGGCGGCCGCCATCTCTGCGGCTAGCTGCTCGTTCATGTCGAGCACATGGGGTGGTGTCGGGACATGGAGCATACACCTGCGTACGAGATGATGTGAGACCAAAGGCGGCGCACGGGCGACGCACGCCACCCAATTGGTATCGGCCGGGCCACAGGCCTTTGGGTGGCGATTCGCTCCTCGTCGATTACCATCCAGCGCTGACTACGAGCCGGTGGCTGACGAGCTATTGTCAAATCTGGTGTACGGCGAGTTGGTCATGCGGCGGCTCTGCTGTCCTCGATGACCTCGATGCCGTCGTTGAATGTCACCCCTTCGATGACCTTGGCGAGCTGCCGGAAGCCGCGTAGCCGGCGCCAGGACTTCTGCGCGCTCATGCCCATCTTGCAGGTCATCGAGAGCATGCTCTGACGGGTGACGCAGCCCTTCGCCCTGGAGCTCCGGTGACGGATGGTGGCGAAGGCCGACTCGATCACGTTGGTGGTGCGGATGTGCGTCCAGTGCGCCGCCGGGAAGTCGTAGAAGGCGAGCAGCTCGTCGCGGTCGTGCGTCAGGCAGTCGGCGGCCTTCGGGTACTTGTCCCCGTAGCGTTCGAGGAAGTCGTCGAAGGCGCCGTCGGCCGCGGCGCGGCTCTCGGCCATCCAGATCTCGCGCAACGCCTGCGTCGCCTTGGGCTGCCCGGACTTGGGCAGGCAGTTGAGGACGTTGACGGTCTTGTGCATCCAGCAGCGCTGCTGCCCGGTGTCGGGGACAGACCTCGTCGAGCGCCGACCAGAACCCCATCGCGCCGTCGCCCACCGCCAGCTTCGCCGGCCTCGTGAACCCCCGCTGCCTCATGCCCAGCAGCACCTCGCGCCAGCTCTGGGTCGACTCCCGAACGCCGTCCTCGATCGCCAGGAAGCGCTTCTCCCCGCGGGCGTTGACGCCAATCACCACCAGCACGCACAAGCGACCGTCGTCTCCCCGCAGACCGCTGTGGATGCCGTCCGCCCACAGGTACACCCAGTCGTCGTCAAGCGACCGCCCGCACCAGCTCCGGCACTCCTCGTCCCAGACCCGCTTCAGACGGCTCACCACGTTCGCCGACAGCCCGCGAGCCGACTCTTCGCCCACCAGCGCCGACACCGCCGCCCGCATCTTCCCCGTCGACACCCCCTGCAGGTACAGCCACGGCACCGCCGCGTCCACGCTCGCAGAGCGCCGAACGTACGGCGGCACCAGCGACGAACGGAACGTCGCCGGCGAGCCCTCGCGACTGCGCGACTTCGGCACCTTCACGTCAACCGCCCCGATCCCGGTCAGCACCTGACGCTCGGGAAGGTGGCCGTTGCGCACCACGCGCTGGCGGCCGTCCGCGAGCTTCTGGTCGTCGAACGCCGCCAGGTGCTCGTCGAACTCCGCTGCCACCGCGGCCTCAATCAGCCGCCGAGCGCCGGAGCGAAGAAGGTCGGTGAGTGGATCGGAAGACGCGGCTGGCGCCGCCAGCCTGACCACATTATCGTTGTCCATGTGCGGTGTGTTCCTCTTGCTGAATTGGATCGCCAAACTCAATCTCAGCAGAGGCACGCCGCACGACTCAACTCATCCGTACACCACTTTCGACCATAGCTCGTGGCTGACGTCGGCGACGTTTAGGCGCCTAACGCCGGCTAGCGTAAGGGGTCGCGTGAAAACTCAAGGTGACTCGCGGAAATGAGGGTCGCGACATGGACTGTGTCGACCAACTGGCGCAACAGAAAGTCCAGCAACTTGAGGTGGAAGCCGCGCAAACGGCGACTGTCGGATGGACATTCGCCTTGCCCCTCAACCAATGCGCCGGCGACAAGTCTAGCGCCCTTGTCGATGAGCTCGCTGTAGACGCCTTAGCGTCCCAGTGCAGTCAACGCGAGTGGGTCAGGGGGTTAGCCTCAATGTTCATCCGGCGGCCACGTCCACCACCGCGGCGGCGCAGCTCGGCGTGGGCACGGGCTCGTCGTGTTCGCGCAAGCCTTCGATGTGGAAGGCGATGGCGCCCCGCATCTCTCGGACCGCTTCCTCCCGAGTCGCGCCGGTCGCGACACAGCCGGGAAGGTCGGGCGCGTAGGCCGCGAAGTTGCGCGGCGTTTCCTCGATCACGATGGTGTATTCCAAAGCCGCTCTCACTCCCTCAGTCCTGCTTGCCTGACGATGCTGCCCCATGTTCCAAGGACCTAGTGAGCCGGCGGTAGGTCTAGCGCGGGATTACGGTCGAAGAAGCCGATGGGTTGGAGGGTGAAGCCGCAGTATTCCACCGGCATGACGGGCCAGTCTTCCGGGCGGGGCAGGTGGGTGGAGCCGAACGTATGCCAGAGGACGATGTCGGTGTCCTTGATGTCGCGGTTGCGCCCTGACCATGCCGGCAGGCCGTCGCCGCCGGGGTGGAGGTTGGGGTGGTCGCCGGCGGCGGAGATTTCGCCTTCCTCGTGGCGGGTCACCCAGAGGTTGTGTTGGGCGAATCCAGCGCGTGCCGTGACTTGGGATTCTGGGTCTGCCAGCAGTTTGGGCGTTGCGCTTGGGTGGAGGCGGTAGGCGACTCGCTTGCCGAGGCGGTTGGTGCGGTCGGTGGCGACTACCTTCCACGTTCGGGAACGGCTGGCGTCGGCATTGCGGCGGGCTTCGCCTTCGGTGGCGAGCAGGCGTTCTGCGGCATGGAAGTTGGTGCCGTCGGGGTTGTTCGCACCCTTCGGCGATGGTTCCACGTCCACTTCGTACACGCTGGCGGTGTCGCCGTCGAGATCGAAGTCGAGGCGGAAGCAGAACAGGTGCTGGTGGATGGGCGATGCGAGGTTCGGCGCGATCAGGGGGGCGTACTCCGGGCGTTCCTCGCCCTCGTTCACCGCCGAGACGCCGACGATGCCGGTGAGCTTGGCCTCCATTTGGATGGTGCCGTCGAGGTAGAGGTACCAGTAGAAGCCGTACTCGTAGTTGCCCACGGTGTGGAAGGCGCTCACCACGAGCCGCCGGGAGCGCCACACTTCGGTGGTTTGGCCGTGGCCGTCGTGGTGCTTCCAGAGGATGCCGTAGTCCTCCTCGTGGATGCAGATGGCGCGCTCGATGGGGCGGGCGGTGCCGTCCGGTTTCACCGCCACATGGTCGAGGTAGTGGATTTCGCCGAGGCAGTCGCAGCCGAGCATGAGGGAGTTGGCGCAATTGCCGATGCTGGCTTCGCCGGCGTCGAGCACGTGCTTCCAGCCGTGCATGGGGTCGGGGTCGCCGTAGGGGACGACCATGTCCGAGAGTGCCGCGCGGTGCAGCACCGAACGCCAGGGCGCGTCATCGCCCTTGCCAGGGCCATCCCGCACTTCCAACTGGTGCAGCACGAGGCCGTTGATGGGGTGCATGGTGACGCGGAACCGCCAGTTGGCCCAAGTGATCGAGCCGCCTTCTACCGTGAAGCCGGGGCCGTCTGGCTGGCTGATTTCGAGGGGCTTGAGCGGCGAGCGCAGATTGGGTTGGCTTGCGGCGTCGTAGCGACCATGTTCCGGTGGCAGGGGTATGGCGCCGTGGTCTTCGAGGTGGGCGACTCGGCCGGCGGTGAGGTCCACGTGGGCGATCAAGCCTTGCACGGGGCGGGCGTAGCCGTTGTCGGTCTTGTTTTCGCGCACGAAGCTGATGGCACGGTGGGCGCGATGGCCGGCCGGGATGCTCGGATGTTGATAGCCGCCGGCCGGCCACGGATCGATCTGCACGTGCTCGAAGTCGGTTACGCCGCGTTCGCGCATGGCGGCTTGCCAGCCGGCGTCTTCCTTCGTGATACGCACGGCGCGCACCACGTCGGCGAAGCCGATGGGCGCTTGGCCCTTGGCAATGCGGGAGATGTCGGCGGTGCCGGCGGAAAGATCGACGACGGCATCGAAGCCGCCGTCAGGTTCGCCTTCCGGGTAGTCGAAGCCCATGAAGCGGAGGCGGCGGGGGAGTTCGTCCCCTGTGGCGAACGCCTTGAGGGCGTCCTTGGGCGGCTCGACGAGGGCAACGGAACAGAAGGCCGCGTGGTCGCCGAGCTTGGGCTTGACCAGGGCCGCGGCACGTTCGACCTCGTCTGGAGTGAGTGGATCCAAAGGGTGGGGCGAGGCTTGTGCGGCCACGGGTGTCAACTGGACGGCTTCGGCCATGGTGCTGCTCGGGGTGAGGAATGTGGTCCGCATTCTACGCTTGGCGGCGACCGCTCTTCGTGGGCGTCCCTCTGGGAAGCGGGAGTGCTTTCTTGGGCGAGACGGAATGGGGTGGCTGCGCCGAACCGCTCGATCAGGGGCTCGTGAGGAAGCGGTCGATCTCTTCGGCGGCCTCGCGGCCCTCGTTGATGGCGCGAACTACCAGCGATTGGCCGCTGCGGCAGTCGCCGGCGGCGAAGACGTTGGCGACGGAGGTGCGGTAGGCGCCCTTGTCGGCCTTGTAGTTGGAGCGTTCGTCGAGGTCGAGGCCGAGGGGTTCGCTGACGTAGTGTTCGGGGCCGAGGAATCCCATCGAAAGAAACACGAGATCGGCGTCCCAGAAGCGCTCGGAGCCCTCCACGTTCTCGAAGCGGCCGTCCACCATCTGCACGTCCACCGTCTTGAGTCCCGTTAGCCGGCCGTTTTCGCCGACGAACTCGGTGGTGGAGATGGAGTAGACACGTGGGTCGCGGTTGAACTTGGCTGTCGCCTCCTCGTGGCCATAAAGGGCTTCTCCCCGCCACACACTTTTCCGTCGTACGCACCTTAGGCAATCTCCCACGCTCTCCCTTTGCCTGTGGCCCGTACCATCTCGCCTGCCGTCATCGCCAAGAGCGAAGGCGAAGTCGCATCGGGTGCGCGCGCCTCTGTCGTCCCGCACGCGGAGACTCGCACGCCCGCGCGCGCCTTCTTCGTTCTCCCGACGCGCGCACAGGCCGTGTGCCGGATTGCCGATGGGTTGCGAGACGCTGTCCCGTCGGCGTGGGGGCACGTCGTGTGGCGAGGACGGAAAAGGCGTGTGGCGGGAAGAGGGGTTCGGGCCGCAAGGAGAGCGTGCGGGACTGCCTGCCGTGCGTATGGCGACCAAGCCCCCTAAGGGGTCTTGTCCTTGGCGGGTGACGATCTCTGTCGCGGAGACCGCCAAAGACGGCTCAATACTCTCCACGCGTCTGCTCAACGGTCCGCGCGCAGGGGGCCGTCAGCTTCCGTCGATGCGGGAAAGCTACGTCAGCCATGTTGCACGAAGGCCCTCTTCGCCCCCCGAAGTCTTCGCCACGGGGCATGTACGAAAACCAGTACTCGGATTGGACGGAAACGGGAAAACTCATTACGATCAAGAGGTTGATGCAGATACGACGCGGACGCGGGGGGGCGCCTCTCGGAGACGATCCGGGCGTTGGCGAGGGCTTTGCTGCGAGCGGTCGCGAAGGAACAGCACGGGACGCGCACCGACTTCGACGTTGTTGGGGCTTTCGTACGGGCGTACGCCTCTCTAGCCGAGCAGCTCCCGGAGCACATTCTCCAATGCACCGGCATGCCAGCCCTGATGGGTTGGCGATGGATGCGCCACCATGTCTTGAAAGTGGTCGCAACACGGAGCGGCCTCTTGGAGGAAGACCCTAGCGATCCTTCCACATGGGACAAAGTAGGCGCGCTCCCCCATTTCGTCAATCCGCTCCTGCAAGTCCTCAACCAAAGCTGTTTGGACTGCCGCGCACCCGGCGCTCCTGCGAGCGGGAAGCTGCGGAGCTTCGGCGACTTGGTCGGCGCTACTAACGGGACCTTTGCGGATGGTCTCGAGGTACCGGAGGAGCGTTTCCCCGAACTGTCGCTTGTGGTCACAACGGTATGGGGATAGCTGCATGGGGAGCTCGGAAACCTCCATGACACCAACGCGCATGAGTCGCGCATCCAATGCGCGCGCGACCTCGCGCGGGTGGATGGTCAGTATTTCGCCAAGCGGCCACGCCTGCTCGTCAGGGCGAACATGGAAAACCTCGGCTAGCGCGTTCGTGACCGCAGTTCCGCTCGGGCCAGCTAACGGATGACGCCGAAGCACTTCCTGCGTGTGGGGCGACTCCAGCAGAAAAACGACGTTCCGCTCCTGGCAGTCGCGCGGGCGGATGTCCTCAACGACGTATTCCTCCAGATCCTCAAGATTTGGGGCATTTGGGAGCTGCTCCCAGTAGGGCGTTTGGCCAAGTCGTTGTAGCAAAGGCATATCAGAGGTTCCTTAAGGGGTCCAAGGGTGAGACGGGGTTGCGATCTCCGCTGGTATCGTCTGGACTGCTTCGTCCATGGTGGTGCTCGGGGTTGACCTGCACGCATTCTACGCTTGGGCGGCGTCGGCTCTTGCGGCTGTCGCCCCTCCGAGAATGGCGAGGACGCTTTTCTGGCGGAAGCCCATCGACAGGAACGCGAAGTCGGCGTCCCCAAGCGTACGGAGCCTGATGCTGAGCCAATGAGCATCCAAGCGCCGATCGCTTGGCTTCTTGAATTGTTGGCAAGGGCGTACCGACACCTCACCTCATCTGTATGGGGCGATTCACCGATGAACACGACGGGCCTAGACGCCGTCCCGCCCGAGACATGCGGGAGTTGGAGTGGGGCACCAGTCCACGCCCCAAAGCCCGTCTAGCCGCCCGTGACTTCATGGCCGCGGCACCATGTCAGTCCCATGCTTGGCCACTCAGATCACCAGCGGGTCTTTGGCTTGGATCATGAATTCGTCGAACTCCTCGAAGTCTTCGAACCTCAGGGCCTTGCCTGTCATGCCGGCCAGTCGGGCAAGCCCTTCCACGGCGTCGTCCACCTCGTCTTCTAACAGCGCATCGTCGATGCACTTTAGGCACGCCTGAAATGCGTCGTCGCGCCTTGCCAGCCAAGTTTCAAGCCGAGCCTCGAAGGCCTTCCGCTGTTGATCCATGGCGCGTGTAGCTTCAGCGCACAGAGCTATGGCGCGCGAAGCCTCCTCCTCGGCTAGCTGCGCCTGCCGCAAAATCGCCAGCGACGACTGGTACACCCAACTCATGGCCATGTAGCCCACAACTGATCCGACGATGGCCCCCGGAGGACCAAAAACCGCCCCAGCGGCAGCTCCGACGTAGATGCCCGAAGCGGTTGCGCAGCCAGTTTCGCCAATTCGTTCGGCTGCCTCTTCCGCTGTGATCTCGCCTTTGGCGAAAGCGAAGACCGAAACGCCCACCTCGATGACGCCTGAGGCCACGGCGGTGGCTACGTTGGACTTGGTCAAGGTCGGAATTCGGCTGCCGCCCCGTCGGATGACTGCCCCAAGTGCACTAGTAGCGGCGCCCCGTGCTCCAGATGTGGCTGCGTCTTTCGCAGTTTTCCGACCTGCAGTACGAGCATCGACCTTGCCGGACAGATATGCGCCAACGTTGCCGATAGCGGAAAGCGCACCTCCGACGACAAGCCCTCCGATAGCCCCCTTCGCTCCCGCATCCAACGCCTCGACGCTGACTTGCCTAGCTTCCATCCCTAACCTATATAGCTTGGGATTCTCCGTCGCCCGAGCCAACTCCTCGGTCGTCGTGCTGCCAGAGCTAACTCGGTCGGCCTGCACTTTCGTGACTACCTTGCGGGTTTCGCCACGCTGGGCCAGCTTGCGGTTAACAGCTTCGGCTTGGTCCTCCAGCGTGACGACATCCATGCCATCGTACTTTGGGTCGGTTGCCTTCCGTGCGAGCCAAGTCGGATTGTCTGAAACCTTCGCTTGCGCGAGCCTCTCTCCGCGGGCGCCGATCAACCTTATGTCTGCGGCATCATGCCCACCGCCCTTCGTGCTGCCTGTGACGATTGCGCGGACATTCTTGCCAGCGCGAGCGGCATTCTGGTTGAACTTCGTCGCCATGATGTGCTCGAAGAGGAACCCCTTGAGCTTGTCCTTCGGCGTGCCTTGCTGGGCCGCCTTGAGGAACTTCTCCATTCCTTCGCGAACGGCATCCGTTGCGGCGGCCTGACCTTCGGCCCACGCGGTGCCGACTTGCCCGCCTGCAAAGCCGCCAGTAGCCAGTGCTTGGGTGTCGCTGCTTTTCTCCTTCGAGGATGGGGGCACGTTACGCATTGGCTGGAGTCCCAAGGAGGCTTCGACCGTGTTCAAGAGCTTCGCCGTGCCCCTCGTTCAGGCTCCCGTCGGTCTTCAAGATCGGTGCCTCCAACAGCACCTTGAGGCATTGCACGAACTGAACTGCGAGGTAGACGTCCCGCTTCGCGTCGTCGGGGTATCGCTCGAAATCCGTACCATGGTCGGCGATGACTTGCGACAGGCGATCCAGAGCAGGCCGTACTCTCTCAACCACCTCGGAGATGACCTCGATGTACTGACTCGCGGCTTTGCGAATTCCGCGCACGACGGTCCCGGCCCCCTTGATTTTGCTGGCCTGCTTCTTGGCAAGTGCATGGTCTCGTTTGGCATTTGCCAAGTTCTCGCGCGCCTTCGCCGCCCAAATCGCCCCGCCGATGGCCAGAACGGGGGCGGCTACGATGCCGCCGAGCACTGCCATTCCTCCTGCCATGCCCAATCCGCCAGCGCTCAATGCGCCGCCACCGAACCACGCGAGGGTTGCGTTAGTGGCCGCCACGCCGCTTAGCGTGCTGATCGCCGTGCCTGTGGAAGCGGTCGCAAACATCGTTGCGCCCCCGTACGTCGCCATGCCAACCAGCGCACCGCTACCTGCCGCTGTCAGACCACCGGACACGACTTCACTCGCGTATCCCGAGAGCTTGCTCATTTCGCCAAGCTCCTCGTCGGACCATGAGATTTCGCTCATGCCAGGTACGCCCATCAGTCGCACATTTCGGAGGCGACCGAACAACGAGCAGAACCGACCCAAGTCGACGTCCCAGATTTCGAACTTCAACCGTCCGAGCTCCTCCAACGTGGCTTTGCATAGACGTCGATCTTTCCTGAGAGCGCCTTGGGCCCTGTCCAGCAATGTACTCGCGTCGTCCCTCGTTGAACTCGCCTTCTTGGTGTCAGAGTAGGCGTCAACTCCCTTCTTTGCGCCGTAAGCACCAACGAGGGCTGCGGCACCAATCAAAATCAGTGGCAGGGGCATTGTCGTTCTCCTTGCATAGGTCGATAAAGGCGGTGTTGCGCCTTGGCGCACTCATTGACCTTCCATAAGTCCATGCGCTTCTTCGACAAGGGCCAACTGGCGTTTCACCCAAGATTCAATCGATTCTAGCTCCCCGTCCCCAATCTCCAGGGCGGCGGCGAGATTGCCGATGAGTGCCGATTCTCCGGCGGTGAACTCTTCGTCTGCGAACCCCATTCCAACCAGTTCGAGGAGCAGAGCAATGCGACTTGAGCGGTCGTCGAAAGGTCAGGGAGTTCGTCGACGGGCACTTCCTCGGCCTCAACGCCGGGTTGGGACTGTGATCGGAGCACATCGAGATACGCCTTTTCATCCGCCTCTACGACGTTGTCGGCGTGCATTATTTCCGACGAGTAGTGGAGCAACGCGGCCTGTTGCCGCTCGTTCAGGTATTGGACAAACATCCGGACTTGGTCTCCTTGGTTGGGCAAGCACTGCCTGTCAGGGGGTGTTTTTCACGTCCTCTAGGAAGCGGTCGATCTCTTCGGCGGCCTCGCGGCCCTCGTTGATGGCGCGAACTACCAGCGATTGGCCGCTGCGGCAGTCGCCGGCGGCGAAGACGTTGGCGACGGAGGTGCGGTAGGCGCCCTTGTCGGCCTTGTAGTTGGAGCGTTCGTCGAGGTCGAGGCCGAGGGGTTCGCTGACGTAGTGTTCGGGGCCGAGGAATCCCATCGAAAGAAACACGAGATCGGCGTCCCAGAAGCGCTCGGAGCCCTCCACGTTCTCGAAGCGGCCGTCCACCATCTGCACGTCCACCGTCTTGAGTCCCGTTAGCCGGCCGTTTTCGCCGACGAACTCGGTGGTGGAGATGGAATAGACACGTGGGTCGCGGTTGAACTTGGCTGTCGCCTCCTCGTGGCCGTAATCCACGCGGAAGATGGCTGGCCAAGTGGGCCACGGATTGCCGGGCGAGCGTTCCTGCGGCGGCATGGGAAAGAGCTCGAAATTGGTGAGGGTGCGGCAGCCGTGGCGCATGGAGGTGCCGATGCAGTCGGTGCCGGTGTCGCCGCCGCCGATGACGATGACGTTTTTGTCCTTGGCGCTGATGTAGTTGCCGTCTGTGAGGTTCGAGTCGAGCAGGCTGCGGGTGTTCTTGGTGAGGAACTCCATCGCGAAATGCACGCCTTCGAGCTGGCGGCCGGGAATCGGCAGGTCTCTCGGCGTCGTCGCGCCGGTGGCGAGCAGCAAGGCGTCGTTTTCGCTGGCGAGTTCCTGCACGGACAGCGAACCGTTCGAGCCGTCGCCAACATCGGCGCCGGTGACGAACTCGATGCCTTCCTCGCGCAGCAGCCCGACCCGCCGTTCCACGACGTCGGGCTTGTTCAGCTTCATGTTGGGGATGCCGTACATCAAGAGGCCGCCGATGCGGTCGGCGCGTTCATAGACCGTCACGCGGTGCCCGGCCTTGTTCAGTTGCGCGGCGGCGGCAAGCCCCGCCGGCCCGGAGCCAACCACGGCGACGCTCTTGCCGGTTCTTGTCTGCGGCGGCTTCGCTTGCACCCAACCCTCGGCGAAGCCCCGGTCGATGATGGCCATCTCGATGTTCTTGATGGTCACGGGCGGGTCGGTGATGCCGAGCACGCACGACCCTTCGCACGGCGCCGGACAGACGCGGCCGGTGAACTCCGGGAAGTTGTTGGTGCTGTGCAGGCGATCCAAGGCGTCGCGCCACTGGTCGCGATAGACGAGGTCGTTCCACTCCGGGATCAGGTTGTGAATCGGACACCCGGCTCGTTGCGCCGGGCCGCCCGGAAGGTCTGGCGACTGGCAGAACGGCACGCCGCAGTCCATGCAGCGGGACGCCTGCGTCGTTAGCCGCGGCACATCGTGTTCGGTGTAGATTTCCTCGAAGTCGTCAACGCGCGTGACGGCGTTGCGGTACGGTGCCGCCTCGCGCGCAAACTCCTTGAATCCGGTCGGCTTACCCACCCTTACCTATCGCTCGCCCTTTTCTGTTCCGGCACGAAGCTCCGATCCCCACAATTTTCGCCGGAAACGCTGCTCGCAACGGCTCCCCGCAAGGGGCGCGTAACGTGACAGAAAACCGTTGCCGGTTCAAGCGGCAGGATGTCTCGACGCGACGTGACCGTGCGAACTTGGATCCATAGTTCCTTGGCGAGTCATCCCCAAAGGAAAACCGTGGTTTCTTCGACGCCCCAAGGAGCGAAATGAGACGATTCAGCGGTCGAACGCGAGCCCGGAAGCGTCAGCGAGCGGCAGCGCGGTGATGCGGTCGGACAGGGGAAATGCAACTTTGCCCGGATAGACCACCCAAAGGTGCGCGAGGCCAAGGTCGTCATACGCGATATGCATTGACTTGGTGGTGCGTGGGGTGTCGGTACACTTGAACTCGAACCCCCACCGTCGGCCGCGCCGCAGCAGCAGGAGGTCCAGTTCGGCACCCCGTTGCGTGGCATAGAAGTATGCCTCGCGTTCGCCGTGCTCCGTCAGTATCTGTTCCAGAGCGAACCCCTCCCAGCTGGCGCCATAGCGAGGATGCAAGGGGAGCTCGTCGGCGCTTTCGAGACCGAGCAGGAAATGGAGAATGCCGCTGTCCTTGATGTACACCTTCGGCGCTTTGACCAACCTCTTGCCGAGATTCTCGAACCATGGAGGGAGTACGCGCAGCATGAACGTGCCGGCGAGCAAGTCGCGGTAGCGGTTGACGGTCGCGGGGGTCGCATCCATGGATCGAGCCAGCTCCGCAGCGTTCCAGACTTGCCCGTGGTAGTGCGCGAGCATCCGCCAGAAGCGACCCAGCGATGCCGGGGCGATGCGCGAACCGAGGCTAGGGATGTCTCGCTCCAGGAACGTCATCGTGAACGACTGCATCCATCGCGACCATGCGCCGGAAGACTCCGCAAGCCATGCGCGAGGAAAGCCACCCGTCATCCATAGCTGATGCAGGTGCTCATGGCCAACTTCCGTGAGCGCGAGCCCGGCAACGTCCACGAATGAGACTCGGCCAGCCAGTGTCTCGGAGACGCCCTTCACCAAGTCAGGTGAGGCGCTGCCGAGCAGCAGGAATACAGCCTTGCGCTCTGGGTCGTCACAGATGGGGCGAAGCACCTCGAACAAGGCCGGCAGGCGTTGCACTTCGTCGATGACCACCAGCCCATCGCTGCCTCGCAGTACTGTGTCCGGCGACTGGGTAAGCGCTTCCCGGGCCGCAGGAACCTCGAGGTCGAAGACTCGCGACGGCCTTGGCCACGCCGCGGCGACTTGCGTTGCAAGCGTGGTCTTGCCCACCTGCCGTGCACCGAGCAACGCGACAACCGGCATCTCGCCGAGACCAGTCAACGTCGCCTCTGAAAGGCGCTTTCGCGGGATTAATTGTTGCATATCCAACTATGGCGTGACCGATATTCAACAATTATGCATCGTCAGGGGTACGTCAAGGGCTGTTCAGTCCGGCTTGACGTCGCCCTCAAAGGGACCTGCGCCGCTACAACATCCCGAAGTCGCTGTGGCGCGGCTTGGGCCCAAGGCGTGCTTTGTCTGGCAGAGAGGACTGTCGCCTTCTGGCATTCGCCGACTGAGGCAGCCCGAAGGCGTGCCGCACCGATTTACCCTGCGACGGCGCGCAGTTCCCCTTCGCTTTCGCGTGCCGCACGTTCTTCGAGCACCCGCTTGTAGTCGAGGGGCATCACCTTGACGAAGCGTTCGAGGGCGCGGGGCCAGTCGCCGAGCACCCGCTCTGCCACCGTGGAGCCGGTGTAGCGCTGGTGCTTCTCGATCAGTTCCTTGAGTTCGGCGATGTCGCCTTCCGACTCGACGCGTTCGAGTGCCACCATGCCCGTGTTGCAGCGCTCCGCGAAGGCGTCGTCCTCGTCGAGAATGTAGGCGATGCCGCCGCTCATGCCGGCGGCGAAGTTACGGCCCGTGCTGCCGAGCACGACCACCCGGCCGCCGGTCATGTATTCGCAGCCGTGATCGCCCACGCCCTCGATGACGGTGTGGGCGCCGGAGTTGCGCACGCAAAAGCGCTCGGCGGCGATGCCGCGGAAGAAGCACTCGCCGGAGGTTGCGCCGTAGAGCACGACGTTGCCGATGAGGATCTGCTCTTCGGCACGGAAGGCGCTCGACTTCGGCGGATAGATGATGACGCGGCCGCCGGAAAGCCCCTTGCCGACGTAATCGTTGGCATCGCCTTCCACTTCGAACGTCACGCCGCGGGCGAGCCAGGCACCGAAGCTCTGGCCGGCGCTGCCGGTGAACTTGAAGTGGATGGCGCCGTCTTCCAGCATGGCGGGGCCGGCTCGCTCGATGATGCGGTGCGAGAGCATTCCGCCCACCACGCGGTTGGTGTTCTCGATTGGCAGCTCGACATGCACCTTGCCCCGCCGCGCGAGCGCAGGTTCCGCGATCTCGATCAGCTTGTTGTCGAGCGCTTCCGCGATGCCGTGGTCCTGGTCGTGAATCCGATAGGTGCCGAGACAGTTCTCCGGTTGCTCCGCCGGGGCGAGGATGGCCGCGAGGTCAATGCCCCGCGCCTTCCAGTGATCGATGGCGTCGTCCATGTGCAGGGCATCGGCGCGCCCCACCATTTCGTTCACCGTGCGGAAGCCAAGCTCGGCCATGATGGCGCGGAGCTCCTTGGCCACCATGAAGAAATAGTTGATGACGTGTTCCGGGGCGCCGGTGAACTGGCGGCGCAGGTCCGGGTCTTGGGTGGCGATGCCCACCGGACAGGTGTTGAGGTGGCACTTGCGCATCATGATGCAGCCGAGCGACACCAGAGGCGCGGTGGAGAAGCCGAACTCCTCGGCCCCGAGCAGCGTGGCGATGGCCACGTCGCGACCGGTCTTGAGCTGGCCGTCAGTCTGCAGGGTTACGCGGGAGCGCAGGTTGTTCATCACCAGAATCTGGTGCGTCTCGGCGATGCCGAGTTCCCAAGGCACGCCGGCGTGCTTGATGGAGGTGAGGGGCGATGCGCCGGTGCCGCCGGTGTCGCCGGCGATCACCAGATGATCCGTGCGCGCCTTGACGACCCCCGCCGCCACCGTGCCGACGCCAATGGCAGCGCCGAGCTTGACGCTGATGCGGGCATTGGGATTGCCGTTCTTGAGGTCGTGGATGAGCTGGGCGATGTCCTCGATCGAGTAGATGTCGTGGTGCGGCGGCGGGCTGATGAGGCCGACGCCGGGCGTGGAGTGGCGGATGCTGGCGATGTAATCGTCCACTTTGCGTCCGGGCAGTTCACCGCCTTCGCCGGGCTTCGCGCCCTGGACGATCTTGATCTGCAGCTCGTCCGCATTGGCGAGGTAGTTCACGGTAACGCCGAAGCGACCGCTCGCCACCTGCTTGATGGCGGAGCGGCGCGAATCACCATTCGCCATGGGCAGGAACCGATCCGGGTCCTCGCCGCCCTCGCCGGTGTTGGACTTGCCGCCGATGCGGTTCATGGCGATGGCGAGGGTCTCGTGTGCTTCCTTGGAGATCGAGCCAAAGCTCATGGCGCCGGTGGCGAAGCGCTTGACGATCTCGGCCTCCGGCTCCACTTCTTCGAGCGGCACCGAGCCGCCGTTCACGCCCGGACGGAACCGCAAGAGACCCCGCAGCGTTGCGTTGCGGGTGCTTTCCTCGTTGGCGTGGCGGGCGAACTTCCAATACGCCTCTTCGTCGCCGGTGCGGGCCGCCGATTGCAGGTGGGCGATGGAATCCGGGTCCCACATGTGGGTGTCGCCGTGGCGGCGCCAGTGGAAATCGCCTGGATTCGGCAGCACCGGCAGCGCAACCGTGTCGCGGGGCGGGAAGCCGAAGGCGTGGCGTCGCTGCATTTCTTCGGCGAGCACCTCGAAGCCGACGCCCTGAACGCGGCTGGCGGTGCCGGCGAAGCAGCGCTCCACCACATCGGCGGCGAGACCCACCGCCTCGAAGATCTGCGCGCCCTTGTAGGACTGCAGCGTCGAGATGCCCATCTTGGCCATCACCTTCAGCATCCCCTTGGCAACGCCCTTGCGGTATGCCTCCACCACGTCGGCATCGCTGGCGATGTGCTCGGCATCGTCGAGATAGCCGTTGCGACGCGCATCCCACAAGGCCTCGAAGGCGAGATAGGGATTGATGGCATCGGCGCCGAAGCCGATGAGCAGGCAGTGGTGATGCACTTCCCGCGCTTCGCCGGTTTCGAGCACGAGGCCGACGCGGGTGCGATTGAAGGTGCGGACCAGATGGTGATGCACCGCGCCCACGGCGGCCAGGGCGCTGATGGGCACGCGATCGGCGCCGATGGCACGGTCGGAGAGGACGATGATCTCGGTGCCGTCGTCGATGGCGGCGATGGCCTCGGAGCAGATGCGGTCCAAGGCATCAATCAAGCCAGCGGCGCCTTCTGCGTCGCGCGGGAAGGTGATGTCGATGGTGCGGGATTTCCAGCCGCGATGGTCGAGCTCTCGGATGGCTGCCATTTCCTCGTTCGAGAGGATGGGATGCGGCACGCGCAGCCGGGCGGCGTGGCTCTCGGTGGCTTCGAGCAGGTTGCCTTCCGGGCCGATGTAGCACTCGAGCGCCATGATGACTTCCTCGCGGATCGAGTCGATCGCGGGGTTGGTCACTTGGGCGAAGAGCTGCTTGAAGTAGTCGTAGAGCATCCGGGGCTTTTCGCTCATCACCGCCAGGGCACTGTCGTTGCCCATCGAGCCCAAGGGGTCGCGCAGTTCGCGGGCGAGGGGCAGGAGCATGAACTGCATGGTCTCGGCGGTGTAGCCGAAGGCCTGCATTCGCGGCATGAGAGTGGACTTGTCGAAGCCGGAAGTGTTCGGCGCCGGCGGTAGTTCGGCGAGGTCCAGCCGCTGCCTTGACAGCCATTCGCCGTAGGGGCGGCGGGCGGCCCATTCGGTCTTGACCTCCTCGTCCGGGATCATGCGTCCAGCGTCGAAGTCGATGAGGAAGATTCGGCCGGGGCGCAGGCGTCCTTTCTCCACCACGGTGGCGGGGTCGATGTCCGCCACCACACCGACCTCGGAGGCCATGATGCATTTGTCGTCGCTGGTGATGTAGTAGCGCGACGGGCGCAGGCCGTTGCGGTCGAGCACGGCGCCGATGTAGGTACCGTCGGTGAAGGCGATGGAGGCGGGGCCGTCCCACGGCTCCATCAGGCAGGAGTGGTATTCGTAGAAGTCGCGCCGTGCGGCGGGCATGGCTTCGTCCTGCTGCCACGCCTCGGGGATCATCATCAGCACGGCTTCCTGCAGCGTGCGGCCGGTCATCAGCAGGAACTCGAGCACGTTGTCGAAGGTGCCGGAGTCGGAGCAGTCTGGCTCCACCACGGGAAAGAGCTTGCCGAGGTCATCGCCGAAGAGATCGCTTTCGGCGACGCCCTGGCGCGCGTTCATCCAGTTCTTGTTGCCGAGCAGGGTGTTGATTTCGCCGTTGTGGCTCATGAACCGGTTCGGCTGGGCGCGGTCCCACGACGGGAAAGTATTGGTGGAAAAGCGCGAATGCACCATCGCGAGGTGGCTTTCGTAGTCGGCTTCGGCGAGGTCGGGGTAGAAATCAAAGAGCTGATGCGGCGTCAGCATCCCCTTGTAGATGATGACCTTGGCCGACAGGCTCACCATGTAGAAGAGCAAACGCTCCTGCAGTGAAGCGTCGCCCCGCAATCGGTGCGTGGCGTGTTTGCGGATGAGGTAAAGCCGGCGTTCGAGCGCATCGCCTTGGACGCCACCGGCAGCGGCAATGAAGACCTGCTCCATGTGCGGCATGGCGGCGCGGGCGGCGTTGCCGATGTCGGCGCCGTCGGGGTCCGTCGGCAGCGGTCGCCAGCCGATGAGGGT
Organism: Pseudomonadales bacterium; assembly: GCA_965116935.1. GTDB lineage: Bacteria > Pseudomonadota > Gammaproteobacteria > Pseudomonadales > Azotimanducaceae > VXYL01. The sequence continues at coordinate 1,649,208 of OZ220737.1, forward strand.
TTGTCCGGCCTCCTCCGTTTCCTCGGCAATGACCCGCTTGCAGTGCTCGCGCTCGCGCTCGTCCCGCGGCAGGAAGACGATGCCCGCGCCGTAGCCGCCGGCTCCGGGCAGTTCGACGCCGAACTCCGCCTCGGCCACCCTCGCGAGGAACCGGTACGGCAGCCCGGTAAGAATCCCCGCGCCGTCGCCGGTGTTCTTCTCATACCCAAGCCCGCCCCGATGCACCATGCAGCAGTTCATGCCGCCGGCACGCTCGATGATGTCCCGACTCGGCCGCCCCTTGATGTCGCATATGAACCCAACGCCACAGGAATCCTTCTCCAGCGTGGGGTCGTAGAGGCCACGTGGCTGCGGCAGTCCGAGGGTCAGTTCTTGGGCGAGATCTGTCGTGCGTTCCGGCATCGGGTGTCCTAAGCGTTCGATTCCTCAAGGCCCGATCCATGGAACGGCCTCAGAACGATGCGCCTCTTGCGCGATGCCTAGACGCCTGATTCCTCAACCGCAACGGCACTCCACCGGGCGCACGCGAACCGCAAACCTTCGCAAAATCAAGCCAATCACGCAACCGGAGAGGGACCTTGCGGCAGGGGGCCAAGCGATACCGAGTCTGGTCCTTCCCCTCCGAAGCCGGCAGTCCGCGTGAGCGAACTGCCAAACGGGTCCTTAGGGCGTCGCAGGAGCCTTTCTCCAGCGACGGGTCATAGTTGCCACGCCGACGCGGCAGTCTGGACGTCAGCTCCTGGGCGAGTCCGTCTTGCGCTCGGGATCCGGCAGCTTCCACCAGGGCGCCCAGACGATCACAAAGAGCACCGCCTCCAGACGCATGCGAACCGCGGACCCTCGCAAAGTCAAAACCAGACACGGCAAGCAGTGGCCTATCAGCACTGTCAGGAGACGCCCCCAGAACACTTCGGCTGTAGTGCCCGGGCGGTCCCGCGCACCTGTTGCGCGGGCCTATCTTTTGACCGCTTCCGGGTTCCGGTACTGGACTTGCTCAACCAGTCTTTCGAAGAATTGTGCCGGGGGCTGCGACATCGACACGATTTCGGCAGATGCGCCGAAATTCACGTCAATGACCAAGAAGTCCTCGATCATCCCCGTGGACCACACGGGTGCACGTCGTCCGGACAGCGATGACAGGCGACGATGGAGTAGCGTTCCCCACGTGGACCCGCGTCGTGGGGAAACCGCGTCGTTCTGACGATTGAAAACAACCACATAGCCGATCACGATTTCGGGCGAGTGCAGTTGTGCGTTGGCGGCTTCGCCGATCAGATCGTCGATCCGGTTCGGCACGGTGCCGCCAAGGTTTCTCAAGATGGACTTCAACGAAATGCCGAGACGATACTTGCCCGTGTGAGGCCACGCGACATCCCACAGCTTCTCCCTGCCAACTCCTGGCACGCGCGCCTCTTTCTCGACGCCGCCAAGGCCCCGGTGGGACAGCTCCGTGGCGCAGTAGTCCGCGAGCGCATCGAGTCGCTTGGTCGATGTGGCCCTGCCCTCGACGACCGCCAAGCGATGCAGCTCATTGACGGCTTCTTGGAGCGTGGCCATTGAAGTCAGCCTGCAGCCGGAACGGCAGATGCTTCGCAGACCTCCGACGCTGACCTTTCGACGACCTCTGCCTTGCTGAGCAGGTGGCTGGTGGCATTGCGGAGCCGCTGCGCACCCATCTCCCAATAGACTGGGTCAACCTCGATGCCGATGCTGTTACGGCCGCATCCGGCCGCCGCCACCTGCGTGCTAGCGGTGCCGTTGAACGGGTCAAATACAGTGTCGCCGGCGAAGCTGAACATGCGGACGAGTCGCTCCGCCAGCGTCACAGGGAAGGGCGCAGGATGGTCGCCTGTGGAGGCCCCAGGAACGTCATCCCACACCTGTCGAAAGCACTGCCGGAAGTGATCGCGGGATAGTAGGCTCAGGACACGCGCGGAAATCGTCGGGCGTCGGTAACCGCCAGGCTTGCGCTGCATGAGCAGAAACTCAATGTCGTTCTTCACAACCGCATTGGGTTCGTAGGGCTTGCCCAGAAACCCGCCGCCACCACGATTGACCTCGTGGGCCACGTTGGCGATCTTGCTCCAGATGATCGGAGCAAGGTTGTCGAATCCCAGCGCAACGCATCGCTCTTGTATCGACGCATGAAGGGGCATGACGGTGTGACGTCCCGCGTTCTTCCGTCGCGAGAGGCAGACATCTCCGACCACGCAAACCAGTCGCCCTCCGGGAACCAAGGCCTCGTGGCAGATGCGCCACACACAGTCCAATTGGTCGAGGAACTCGCAGTAGTTCGTAACCGAACCCAACTGCCCCTCGTGGTGACGGTATTCCTTTAGTGTCCAATATGGCGGCGAGGTGAGCACTAGATGCACCGACTCAGGCGCGAGTCCCACCGAACGTGAATCTCCTAGCACCACCTCGTGTCTCGTGGGCACCTGACGCAGTGCCGACTCGATGCGGGCCATCGCAGCCGGCTCCTTGGCGAGTCGAGGCAAGTCGCGAGAGGGATCTTCCAGATTCCGCAGGTCCTCGGGAACGAGTTTGTCGAGCACGTTCGAGGTGGTCATCGGGAAAACGGGCACCGTGACGGCGAGCCGCAAGAGTACGCGGCCCACCCCACGCGTTTCAAGACCTAGCACGCCCGCTTAGGTGGGGCGCTATTATCCGGGGTATGCGGCTTCAGCCCACCACCCTTGTCGGCATCGTCTTCAGCATGGTGGGCGGGGTTGTGCTCGGGGTTAGTTCGTTCTGGGCGTTGGACGAGTGGCTGGGCGTGGGTTCGGAGCATCGGCTGCTGCTGTCCGTGGTGGATCATGTGGATCGCAACTACGTCACCGACGTCTCGCGCGAGAAGCTGATGCACGATGCCATCGCCGGGATGATGCGCGGGCTCGATGGCCACTCGGTGTTCCTGCACGAAGATCGCTTTGACGATTTGCACGAGGACACCACCGGTCGGTTCGGCGGCATCGGCATCGAAATCGCGCTCGTCGATGGCTACTTCACGGTGGTCAGGCCTATCGCTAACACTCCGGCGGCGCGCGCTGGCATCGCCGCTGGGGATCGCGTGATCGAGCTGGACCATGCCAGTCTCAAGGGCCGCACCTTGCGCGACATCGTCGCCTCGATGCGCGGCAGGCCCGGCACCGAAGTGCATCTGCGCGTGCACCGGCCCGGCCAAGAGGAGCACATCGACTTCGACCTCGTCCGCGCCGTGGTCGCCACCAACAGCGTCCGGGCGCGCCCCTTGGAGCCGGGCTTTGGCTATGTGCGCATCAGCCGGTTTCAAGACACCACCGAGGACGACCTTGCCCAGGCGCTGGCGAGCCTGGAGACGGAGCCTCAAGGCCTCAGCGGCCTCGTGGTGGACCTGCGGGACAACCCTGGCGGGGTGCTAGGGGTCGCAGTGGACGTGGCGGATGCCTTTCTCGACAGCGGACTGATCGTTTACACGGAAAGCCGGGTCGCCAGCAACGAACTGCGTCTCGAAGCAGATGAGGGCGATCTTCTCGGCGGTGCGGCGATGGCGGTGCTCATCAACGGGCAGTCCGCGTCCGGTGCCGAGATCGTGGCCGGGGCGCTGCAGGACCACGGCCGTGCGGTGGTCGTTGGGGTACGCAGCTACGGCAAGGGCTCGGTGCAATCGGTGCTTTCGCTCAAGAACCGCCGCGCCATCAAGCTGACCACCGCGCATTACTACACGCCGAATGGGCGTGCTATCCAGTCATCGGGCATTGAGCCCGACATCGAGGTGAAGCCCGCAGCGGGGATGGGGCGCGAGGAATATGAGGACCTGCTGATCCAAACAGCCTTGCAGGCGCTCCAAGGCGGGGTAGGGGCGGGGGCTTAAGCCAGCCTCCGGTTCATGCGTCGTCGAGGAGCGCTTGGCCGGCGGCGAAATCCAGTGTGCCTTCGTAGAGGGCGGAACCGGAAATGGCGCCCAAGAGGCCGTCTTTCATCGGCGCCAAGGCCGCTAGATCGTCTAGGCTGCGGACGCCGCCGGAGGCAACCACAGGCACCGATGCGGCGGCCAACATTCGTTGGGTGGCTGGCACGTTGACGCCGGTGAGCATGCCGTCGCGGGCGATGTCGGTGAAGACAATGGCGCGCAAGGGGAGACCGGCCACCTCCTGCGCGAGTTCGTAGGCGTCAACGCCTGTGGTGGCGTCCCAGCCCCGGGTGGCGGCGCGGCCGTCGCGGGCATCGATGCCGAGGATTATGCGACTCGGGAAGGTGCCGGCCGCCGTGGCGAGAAGCTCGCGGTTCTCGATGGCTGCGGTACCGAGGATTGCCTGCCCGACACCCATGTCGAGACACGCACGCACCGCGTCGAGTGTGCGGATGCCGCCACCCAACTGCACCGGCACATCGCCAGCGGCTTCGACGATGGCGGCCACGTGCGAACCGTTCACAGGCTCGCCAGCGAACGCGCCGTCAAGGTCCACGACATGGATGCGTCGGGCGCCGGCGTCGATCCAGCGCCGCGCCATCGCTGCCGGGTCGTCGGAGTAAATGGAGGCCGAATCCGCGACGCCTTGCTTGAGCTGTACGCACTGGCCGTCCTTGAGGTCGATCGCTGGAATCAGTAGCACGGTCTAAAGCGAACCTTTGGTGGAAGGCGTGTCCGATGTGCGGGGGTCCAGCGCAAGTGCCATCCTGAGGGCGCGACCGAACGCCTTGAAGATGGTCTCCGCCTGATGGTGGGCGTTGCTGCCCTTGAGATTGTCGATGTGCAGCGTCACTTGCGCGTGGTTAACGAAGCCCTGAAAGAACTCGTGCAGCAGGTCCACGTCGAAGTCGCCCACCCGCGCACGGGTGAAATTCACCTGCCAATCGAGCCCCGGGCGTCCGGAGAAGTCCACCACTACCCGCGATAGCGCTTCGTCGAGCGGCACGTAGGCGTGGCCGTAGCGCCAGATGCCGCGCTTGTCGCTGACGGCTTCCGCCACCGCTTGGCCGAGGGTAATGCCCACGTCCTCCACAGTGTGGTGGGCATCCACTTCAAGGTCGCCCTTGGCCTCGATGGCGAGATCGAAGCGACCGTGGCGGGCTACCTGATCGAGCATGTGCTCGAAGAACGGCAAGCCCACGGCAAGCTGCGCCTGGCCGGTGCCATCGAGGTCCACGTCCACGCGAATGCGTGTTTCGAGCGTGTTGCGGCTGCGCGATGCCTTGCGATCGGACGCGCTCATGGGTCGGTTCCCTTAGGGGTTAGGAGCATTGCTCACGAATCGTAGCAGCCTGTCGGGCTACAGGCGGTCCAGCAGGCTGCCGTAGGGCAGGAAGCGGTTGTCGCTGACGGAGCGGATCCAGGGGGTGAGTTCCCTTGGGTAGGCGTTGCGGGCGCGCAGGGTTCGGGCCATGAGAATTGCTGGCGACTTGGCGCCGCGTTCGCATCCCGGCAGGCGCATTTCCGCGAGCACCACCACTCGGAGCCATTTCGCCAAGGTGGCCGATTCGGTGGCGTCCACCAGTGCTTGCCATTGGTCGAGATTGGCGGCCATCAGTTCACGCAGGAGGACCGTGTCCTGCTCGCCCAAGTCCAGCGCGTCGTCTTCGGCCTCGGCGGCGCGTTCGAGCGCCTGAACATGGGCGGTGCCGAGTTGCTGCGGGGAAGGCTGCCAGGTGGCGACCTCGGATGTCATGCGTTCGCCTCGATTCCTAAAACCGCCCACGCACTTGCGCCAAGGCAGTCGATGCGGTGATGGTAGCGGGTCATGGCGACGGATGACGACTTTGCGGTGCGCGTGCTGGCGTGGTGGGACCGGCACGGGCGCAAGAACTTGCCGTGGCAACACCCGCGCACGCCGTATCGGGTGTGGGTGTCCGAGGTGATGCTGCAGCAGACCCGTGCGGGCACCGTGGTGGCCTATTTCGAGCGCTTCATGGCCGCATTCCCGACCGTTCACGATCTTGCGAATGCCGACCTCGACCATGTCCTGCACCTTTGGAGCGGCTTTGGCTACTACGCCCGCGCCCGCAATCTGCATGAAGCTGCTCGTCGGCTGGCCGAGCGGCCGGCGACCGATCCGTTCCCCCGCGACGTGGCCGGATGGATGAAGCTCCCGGGTGTCGGCCGCTCCACCGCCGGTGCTGTGGTCGCGCAGGCGTTTGGCGAGCGCGCCAGCATCCTCGATGCGAATGTGCGCCGGGTGCTTGCGCGCCATCACAGAGTCGCTGGCGCATCGTCGTCCTCGCCTGCGCAAAGGACACTCTGGTGCTGGGCGGAACAACACACGCCGGTGCAACGTGTCGCGGACTACACCCAAGCCATGATGGACCTCGGCGCCACCGTGTGCCGGAGCACCAAGCCCGTGTGCAATGCCTGTCCCGTGCAAGACACATGCGCGGCTCATGCCACCGGCGAAGAGACGCTGTTCCCGCATCGTGCCCCTCGCAAAAACGCGCGGCGGCTTGAACGGCGCCGATTCTTCGTCATCACGGCTGGGGATCTGGTGCTGCTCGAGAAAAGGCCGGCGAATGGCATCTGGGGCGGCCTTTGGTCGCCGCCGGAACGGCGCGAAGACGAACCGCTCGACGAATGCCTGCCGCGGCTCGGCGTCGAACTCGCAACCGTTGCCGAAACCACCCACGCCGCCCCCTTCCGCCACGGCTTCAGCCATTACGACCTCGACGTGCTGCCGGTGTATGTTCACTTGACGAGGTTGCCGGCCGAAGTGCGCGACGGCGTTTCCCTGCGCTGGGCAAGACGAGACGACGCGCTTGGCCTGTCCGCCGTCGCCGCGAAGCTGATCGCGCCCATCGAACCAACGCAAAGGAGCCTGCTGGAGGCCGACCCATGAGCCGCACCGTCCACTGCCGCAAGTACCGCCGCGACCTGCCTGGCCTCGCTGCCCCGCCCATGCCAGGGAAGGTGGGTCAGGACCTCTTCGAGCACGTCTCCGCCCAGGCATGGGGCGAATGGCAAGCGCTGCAGACCATGCTCATCAACGAACACCACCTGTCGCTCGTGGACCCTTCTGCGCGGAAGTTCCTGAGCGAACAGATGGGCAAGTTCTTCGCCGGTGAGGACTACGAGAAACCCGCCGGCTACATTCCGCCGGCGCCTTCACTGGGGGAGCCCTCAGCCGGTGGAGAGCCTTCAGCCGGTGGGGAGCCTTCAGCTAGTAAAGAGTAGACGCCGGAGCCCAGCCACGTCTCGCCGATGATGCGGGCGGCAGCGGCGTGGCTGGCTTCCTTGGTGGCGCCTTCTGTCTCAGCTTCGAAGGTGGACAGGCGCTCGTCTGCGTATTCGACGGGGATGGCGTAATGGGCGGCTAGGCGGCGGCCGAATCGACGCGCGGCGGCAGACATGTCGCTCTCGGTGCCGTCCATGTTGAGGGGCAACCCCACGACAGCACGTTCGGGACGCCACTCGGAGAAGACTCGATCCAAGGCGTCCCACTGCGGCTGGCCGTCTTTGGCTCGGACTCGCGTGAGTCCGTTGGCGGTGCCGACGCGGGGTTCGACAGTGGCGATGCCAATGTGCTTGAGGCCGAAGTCGAAAGCTAGGACGGTCATGGCAGCAGAACGGGCCCTTGGAGGGAAGGCATCCTGCCTTCCCTACGCGCCATGGGGCGCGTCCTTCCATTTATCCGCGCCGAGGCAAGCGCGCTGACGCGCGCAGGGAAGGCAGGATGCCTTCCCTCCAAGGCCCCCGCCCGCCTTCCCGTAGGGAAAGGGCGACTCATGCGAGGCCGGTGGCGTTGGAGAGGAGGCGGAGGTCCACGCCGATGGCGGCGGCGGCGTCGTTCAGGCGGGAGTCGAAGGCTACGTCGAAGATCAGGTCCTTCGAGCTCGGGCCCGTGAGCCAGACGTTTTCCGAGAGTTCCTGTTCGAGTTGACCGGCGCCCCAGCCGGCGAAGCCGAGGGCCACAAGGTACTTGCCGGGGCCTTCGCCGGCGCCGATGGCGGCGAGGACGTCGCGGTCATAGGAGAGCAAGAGGCCCTCGCCGGCCGGTTCGCTGCTGTCGTATTCCTTGTCGCTGGTGTGCAGGACGAAGCCTCGCCGCGGCTCTACCGGCCCCCCTTCCACGGCCACCCGGTCCGGCGCGCCTTCCGTGGGCATGTCGAGTTGGCCCAAGAGCTCCGTGAGCGTGAGCTCCAGCGGGCGGTTCACCACGAGGCCAAAGGCGCCGTTTTCGTCGTGGCGGCAGAGATAGGTGAGGGTGTCGCCGAAATAGCTGCCGCGCAGGTCAGGCATGCTGATGAGGAACTGGTGCTGCCGAGACATCATCGCGACGGTTCCCCCAATCGAACGGTGCGAGTTCTTTGAAAGCGCCAGGTGCGGTCGATTTCGAGCAGTTCAAGCTCTTGCATCGCCGGCGGAAATGGCGCGTACGGTGCGGCGAGACGGACGATGCGCATGGCAGCCTCGTCGAGCACTTCGTGGCCGGATGATGCCAGCAGGCGCACGTCGCGCAAGGCCCCGTCGGGTTCGATGCTCACGAGCAGGCGCAGCGTGCCGTAAAGCTGCTGTTCTCGCGCCTCTTGCGGGTAGTTGATCTGGCCGATTCGTTCGACCTTGCGGCGCCATGCATCGAGGTAGTAGGCGTCGGTGACGGTCTCGGGCGCAGCGGCGTCGATGCGGCGAACGCGACTGTCGGTTGCCGGCGGCGCCAAGCGCTGGCCCAGGCGCGCTGCTTCCCGTGCCATTTGGCGGATGTTGGCGGAGAAAGCCGCCGGGGCGGGAACGGCTTGCTGGACGGTTGCCTCGGTGGCCTGTGGAGGCGTTGGCGGCGTCGCGACTCGCTCCGGTGGCGTAGGGCTCGTGGCGCGGGTGTCTGGGCTTGGGCGGGCGTCCACCACGGTGTCCGCTGGCGCGGCCTCCGTCGCAAGCGGCTCTGATGGCCTCGCATCGTCAGTTGGCATGGGCCAGCGAAGCAGGGTGACGTCGATAACCGGCTGTGCGGCCCGCAGGGGCCTCGGCGCGTCCATGCCGAACCCGCCGATCACAAGCAGCAGTAGCCCATGCAGTGCCGCAGACAGGAGCAGCGCAACGCGCATGCCCGATGTCCCGCGTTGAGGCGCGCTGCCTGCCCGCCCGGATGCCTGCAAGGCTCGAGCCGCGATCACGGCGGTCATGGCGGTGCTGCCGAACCGCCGCGGCGTCCAGCGATGCTGTCGAGCAGATCGCCGGCGATGTCGAGATCGAACGCGGCATCAAGCTCCCGAACGCAGGTGGGGCAGGTGACGTTGATCTCGGTGAGGTAGTCGCCGATCACGTCGATGCCGACGAACGTCAAGCCGCGGCGGCGGAGTTCAGGCCCGACCCGCTCGGCAATGTAGCGATCCCGCGCCGAAAGCGGCTGCCCGACCCCGGAGCCCCCGGCGGCGAGATTGCCTCGGCTCTCGCCCTGCATAGGAATCCGCGCCAGTGCGTAGGGCACGGCCTCGCCGTCGATGAGCAGGATTCGCTTGTCGCCAGCGGTGATTTCGGGCACGAACCTCTGCGCCATGATCTGCTGGGCGCCGCGCTCGGTTAGGGTCTCGATCACCACCCTGAGGTTCGGGTCGTCCTCGCGTACGCGAAAGATGCTCATGCCGCCCATGCCGTCGAGCTTCTTGAACACCACATCGCCGTGTTCGGCGTGAAAGTCCATCAAGAGGTCCTGCCGCCGCGCGACGATCAGGGGTGGCGTGCAATCGGTGAATTCCGTAGCGAAGAACTTCTCGTTGCAGTCACGGAGCGAGTCCGGGCGGTTCACCACCACTGCCCCTTGCGCCTCTGCCCTCTCGAGCAGATACGTCGCGTAGATGTACTCCATGTCGAACGGCGGGTCCTTGCGCATCATCACGACATCGAAGTCGCCGAGCGGCACCGAGGCTTCGTCGCCCAGAGTGCAGAAGCCGGCCGCGGCGTCGCCTGGCGACATCGTTCGCGCAAACGCCTCGGTGAGCGCAATCTCCCGCACCCGCCCCATCACCTGCCCGCCTTCGAGCGAGATGTCGGCGAGCGTCAGATATGCCATCTGCCACCCGCGCATCTGCGCCGCGCGAATCATGGCCAGCGTCGAATCCTTCTTGAGATTCAACGTGTCGATGGCATCCATGACAAAGGCGATGCGAGTCATGTGTGTCCAGAGTCAGGCGTTGGGTAGGAGTCTGTCCCACTCGACGTTGCCTGTCACTCCCGCCGCAGCGGGTTCGCGAGGGGGCAGCAGTCGCGCTAGCGAACCCATGCGGCTGAAGCACTATCTGGATCAGGGGTTCACGAAGGCGGAACTGGCGCACTGCTTCGGAGTGGACCGGCGGACGATCCACAACTGGGTCCGTCGGGCCAGCCGGATCGGGACCTGACGGCTTGCGAGGGCGGCTGCCGATGGCGCGCAAGCTCGATCTGTACAGGGGATCATCGAGTTGCGGCTGGAGGCGTACTCGACGCTGTCGACGCGGTGCCTGCTCGAGGAGGTTCCAGAAGGGCGGGCTACGACGGCGGCTACAGCTAGGCTTGCGACCACGTCCGCTCGGTGCATCTGCGGGCGGCGGAGGCGGAGGCGGTTTCGGTTCGAGACGCTGCCTGGTCGCCAGGGTCAGGTGGACTTCGGCATGCTCCGCTTCCCGTGGGGTCGCGGGGACGCGTTGGGTGGTGGTGGGGCTCTCGTGGCTGCTGTGGGCGTGCTTCTACGCGAGCCAGACGATGGCGGTACTGACGGCGGACTGGAGCGCACGCTTGCGGCTTTCGGCGGGGGCCGGCAGGGCTGCTGTTCGACCAGGTGCGCGCCGTCGTCGTTTTTCGGACGACCGCATGGCTGGCGGCGGCGGCGTACTAAACGCGGAGTTCCTTCGCTTTGCGGGGCACTGGGGTTCACGCCGCGCGTGCCGGCCGCATCGGATCCAGACCAAGGCGAGGTGGGCGGCCCATCCGCTAGCTGCGCGAGAGCTTCCGCTACGCCCGCAGGTTCCTCGATGACGGCCTCAACGACGAAGCCGAGCTGGCTGGCCCAGATCGCGAACGGCCGCCGGTGCGGAACGATCGGCGAGCGGCCCGTCGATTCGGTTCGAGCGCGACGAGCGCGGGCGCTCACAGGCCGCTGGCGCGTCGGTCCTGTCGGCGCGCCTAGGTCCGCCGGCTTACCGACGCGGCGCCGTGCCAGGCGCCGATGGTCGAGGTGGAGCGGCAGCCGCCGTTGCGCTACGCGTAGTAGGCCCGATGAGCGCCAGGCGCGACCGCCGCGGGCTATGCTGGCGGACCGGAAGACGCCGGGCGCGCTCGATGCCGTGGACGGCATCCTCGCCCAGGTCGACGGCGGCTCGCTGACGGTCAGCGAGGCGATGGAGCGGCGGCTCGACGCCTAGATCGCGCTTGCGCAACAACCGCCGCCTGAAGACCACCATGCGCTCATCGCGGCTGCCGACGGTGAAGACCCTAGCGCAGTTCGACTTCGCCTCCCAGCCCAGCGTCCGGGCGAGCAGATCGAGAGCCTGCACGAGCTCGACTTCCTAGAGCGCAGGCATCGTCTTCCTCGCCCCCCAAGTTCGGTTCCATAAAGACACGCCTCGCTACGTTGATGACAGACAGAGCTCTTCCTGGTTCGGATCGACTGTTGGCAGCCTGGCGGGGCGCCGTCCGGTGGATCGAGCCTGTTGCATGAGTACAACCATGTGTTGCACATGTGTTGAACGAAACCGCTTGCGCTTGCGCGATTTCCCTGGCAGGGTAGTCATTCAACCATCTCTCTCGATTTGAATGAGAAAAATGACGGGCCGCACATAGGAGAACGCCATGCGACCAGAACAGAAAGAGGAGATCATCGTGGTGCTGATCACGACGTTGATTCGGGTGGGCATCGAGCTGGTGGCCAGCGAGATCGAGCGCCGACGTGAGCGCAAACACCGGGAGCGGAGGTGATTGGGATCATGGACGAGGCAGCCAACCCGTACGGCCCTGGCCGCCCCAAGCGGTGGTTAAGGGGGCGCACGAAGCTCCCAACCGGAACTGCCGGGGAGTACCGGATCGTTAGCAGACGGACAGGGCGTCCGAAGTACATCGGAGAGTCCGGCGACCTCCAGCGCCGCCTCAACGAGCACACCCGGAGGCCGACGTTTGCGACAAGCAGGGACAAGAGCCATCTTTACGACCCGTCGAAGCACGAGATCGTCTACCAAGTGGCAATATCAGGGGCGTCGACGACGGCACGGCGTACCCACGAGAAGAATAAGATCGCGGAACACGCACCATCATGGAATCTGGATTGTGGCGGGAGTGGAAGGAAGTGACGGAAGAGACGGAACCACTGAAGAAAACCGAAATTCTACGCCGCAACATCCGCGCGCAGAAAGGACAGGCGTCAGGGCTTGGGCTGTTACCGAAGATCGGCGGCGTGTCGTTCGATCTGGACTCCCTCGTGGCTATTCGGCAAATCCACGAAAGGGATGGGGTTTCTGAATCGCATGTCGTCCGAAGTTGTGCGGGAATCGGCCTGCCCGTGGTGCAAGACGTTGAGATCCACGCGCAGATCAAACGAGCGGCGGAGCGTTACTGCACGGATGAGCGTCAGGTTATTCAGAACGCGGTCCGTTGTGGGCTGGAACAGTGGGAGTGGGAGCGCGAGTGGGACGGGCCTCCGGGCAGTGGGGTTGCGGTGTTCCCCGCTTCGGACGAGCGTTGGAGAGCCCTCGTTCAAGGGGAGCAGATCAGAAGTCAGTCACTCCAAGAAACGGCAGGCAAGGGGCGGCGGCGCGGTGGGAAGTACCCAGCCCGGATCGGTGGGCTGGCCTTCCCGGCCGACGACCATCAGATCATTCAACGCATCAGTTCAGTCGCAGGCACTTCAGACGCGCATGTCGTACGAATGACCGTCGCCATCGGAATAGCGGAGTACACGGATCCCTGGTTGAGGAGTCACGTCGAACAGGCGGCGCTCCGGAGCGGGGAGCGAGAGAGAACCATCTTCTACGCCGGCCTGAAGCAAGGGCTGGACGAAGCAATAACACGGCTTCGGGTGGACTTCGCACAGAGGGTTCGGTCTGAGCAGGGCGCGGAAGATACTGAACTTGAGCTAAAGCTCACCGAGTACATTCTTGATGTGAAGGGGCGACCCCAGCCACTGCGGCGGCTTCCGGATCCCCTAGAAGACGGCCCCACGCTACTCGATGATTTCCACCGGTTGTGCAGCGCAGATCCTCATGACGACCTTGACCGCGCGATGGCCACATACCTAGACCATCGTGACGCGACAGCGTACGAGGTGGGCGCGACAGCGCGCGAGGTGGATAGTCGACGCCACGCGGAACGCCGAGCGGAACTGCTAGAGCTAGGCGGTCGTGAATTAGAGCATGTCGATGGCCGCGAGGACGGCTCTTGACGCAAATCTGAGTGGGCGCAATGACGATAGCGTCGGGTCATGGTTAACTGGGAGATGGATTATCGCCGTAATGCGCAAGCCGCCGGCAAACCCCCGGCTGGGATTGACATGTCAACCGGGACGCGTTTGCAGGACGCCCCTCTATGGACGCAGGGGCAGTTCTGGCACCGTGACCCTAGGCAATGGCCATGTGGCGGTGCATCACGTCTTGCGTTGTCGTATCCGCTCCTTGCTGACGACGTAGGCGTGAGTCGGGCACGCTAGCCGGACGGCGCGGCGCGGGTCATCACGTACTGGCAGGAGGTTGGTGTGGGTGAGCGTCCATTCGGTTGACAGCATGTGGAAGCCGTCGTGGAGCTTGCTCAACATGCGGGCGTCGCAGATCGCGGCCACGATGTCATCGTCCGCCAGTGGGTGCTTGGCACCAGCCAACGGCCAACGGGGTAGCGCGGAAGCGTCGCGACACACCAAGGTCCGACGCCACTGAACTCGGATTGCCGGCATCGAGCGAAACAGGTCGGCGAGCGTTTCGCCAAGACGGGCAACATGGCTGTCCGCCCTTTCGGTGGCCCGACCGTGGGGAGAACGCTGCCTCCCGTTTGTGGCAACAGCCGCCGGACACGACGAACGCGGTTGAGCGACAGTGAACACAGTGAGTTCGCCGGCACATCCGTGGGTGCGATTCGGAGCCGCATTCGGCACTAGGCGGCGACGCAGGCTCGACTGCTACCACACGGACTGTCGCCGTCAACCCTGCTAGGTGCTCGTTCCTCGCCAGGCACGCATCTGTTGCCAACTGGCGAGCGCCGCCGGGCCTGCCGTGGCGGCGCGCAATGTGAGCGGGCCTAGGCCGAACGGATGGAAGTTGGCGCTCACGGCGTGCTCCACCTCCGAAACGGTGAAGCCGCCCTCTGGGCCGATGGCGATTGTCGCGCTGCCGCAGTCGGATGCGGCGCTTAGGGCTGCGGCGTCTGGCAGCGCAATGAGGCGTTCGCCGGTTGCCCGCTCAATGGCCGCGTCGAAACTGTCGACCGACGTCACGGTCGGGAGGAACAGGCGGCCTGATTGTTCGGTGGCCCCCGTGGCGATGCGGACGGCGCGGTCTTGGGAAAGGGAGGCCGGGGCGCTGCGTTCGGCGCGGAAGATCGTGATGTTGGTTGCACCGAGTTCTGTGGCTTGCTGGATCACACCTTCGAGACCGGACTTGATCGCGGCCTGCAACAGATGCAGGCGGCCCTTGGGCGGCGCTCCGGAGCGCAGGAGGTGGCTTAGGCGAAGCTTGCAGGATCGCCTGTCTGGCGCCTGCACGTGCGCGACGTACTCGCTGCCGCGGCCGTCAAATACCGCCACTTCGTCACCCGGTCGGGCGCGCAGCACTTGGGCGAGGTGCGCGCTGGCGGCCGGCGCCAACGTCACTAGCTGCCTGTCGGTGGCTTGGCTGTGCGGCGGCAGTTCCGGCACGTACAGTCTTGGCTTTCTGCTCACGCTACGCTTCGCCCCCGAGCGCCGCCTCGTCACAGCCCCAGGTTGCCTAGCACGCGCAGGGTCGGAGCCGCACGGTTCAACGTGTAGAAGTGGATGCCGGGAACGTCGCCGTCGAGCAAGCGTTGGCAGAGCGCCGTCACGACCTCGGCACCGAAATCTCCCAGAGCTCCGTCGTCGCCATCAAGCTCGGCGAGGCGGTGGCGCAGCCAGCGGGGAATTTCGGCGCCGCACTTGTCGGAGAAGCGGACGAGATTGCGGTAGTTGGTGATGGGCATGATGCCGGCGACGATGGGAGCGAGGATGCCGGCCGCCTCGCAGCGGTCGCAGAAGTCGAAGTAGGCGTCGGCGTTGTAGAAGTATTGCGTGATGCAGACTTCGGCGCCGGCGTCCAGCTTGCGCTTGAGGAACTCGAGATCGGCGCCTGAACTTGGGGCATCTGGATGCACCTCGGGGTAACCGGCCACCGAAATCTCCATCGGCAAATGCACGTGCTGGCGAATGAGGCGCACTAAATCTTCGGCATAGTGCCCCTGCCAGCCGCTGCCGACGCCAGACGGTCGATCGCCGCGTAAGGCGACGATGCGGTGGATGCCCATTGCGGCGTAGCGGCCCACGAGGCGCACCACCTCGGCTTCGCTGTCGCGACCCCAAGACAGGTGGGGGGCAACGTCGATGCCGGCCTCTGTGAGCGCCGACACCGTCTCGAAGGTGCCGTCGCGGGTGGAGCCCCCGGCGCCGTAGGTGACCGAACACCATGCCGATCGACCTTCGAGCAGCGCCTTCGCCGTTCGCAAGAGCGGCCTTGCACCCGCGGCTGTGCGAGGCGGGAAGAACTCGAAGCTGAGATCGGCCATGCAGCGGGAGTTGTGCTTTACGTCAGATGCCGGCGTCTGCCCTCAGGCCCTCGGCTCGGTCCGTGCGCTCCCAGGTGAACGTCTCCTCCTCGCGCCCGAAGTGGCCGTAGGCGGCGGTGGCGCGGAAAATCGGGCGCTTGAGGTCGAGCATTTCGATGAGGCCGCGCGGGCGCAGGTCGAAGTGTTCGCGGATGAGTGTCTCGATGCGGGTGTCGGCAATCTTGCCGGTGCCGAAGGTCTCGACGCTGACGGAGGTGGGCTCGGCAACGCCGATGGCGTAGCTCACCTGAATCTCGCAGCGCTGGGCGAGCCCGGCCGCGACGACGTTCTTGGCGACGTAGCGGCCGGCATAGGCGGCGGAGCGATCCACCTTGGAAGGATCCTTGCCGGAGAACGCGCCGCCGCCGTGGCGGGCCATGCCGCCGTAGGTGTCGACGATGATCTTGCGCCCGGTGAGGCCGCAGTCGCCCTCTGGGCCGCCCACCACGAAGCTGCCGGTGGGGTTGATGTGAACCTTGGTGTCGGAGCCGATCCAGTTGTTCGGAATCTCGGGGTAAATGATCTCCTCGCGCACGAGTTCATGCAGGTCTTTGGTGTCAATGTCCGGCGTGTGCTGGGTGGACAGGACAATCGCATCGACGCCGACTGGCTTGCCGTCTTCGTCGTAGCGGAAGGAGAGTTGGCTCTTGGCGTCTGGACGGAGAGAGGCGGGGTTGGCGCGGCGGACTTCGGCTTGGCGGCGGACGAGGCGGTGGGCGTAGGTGATGGGGGCGGGCATGAGAACGTCGGTTTCGTCGGTGGCGTAGCCGAACATGAGCCCCTGATCGCCGGCGCCCTGTTCGTGATCGGCGGTTTCATCGACGCCTTGGGCAATGTCTGCCGACTGCATTCCGAGCGCATTGACGACGGTGAGAGCGTCGAGGTTGAGGCCGCTGCCTTCCTCGCCATAGCCGATCTCGCGGATCACTCGCCGCGCCAAGCGATCGACATCTACTACTGCGTCGGTGCGAATCTCGCCCGCGAGCACGACCAGGCCAGTCTTGATAAGGGTCTCGCAGGCGACGCGGGAATCCGGGTCCTGTGCCAGCATGGCATCGAGCACCGCATCCGAAATCTGGTCGGCCATCTTGTCCGGATGGCCCTCGGACACAGATTCGGAAGTGAAGACGGAATTGGCGAGCATCAAGTGTCCTTGGCAGCGATGTTTGGGAAGGGCGCGCATTCTAAACGCATCGACGCCTTCCCCACCCTCCAACCGGTTGTCGAAGTCGTATGGGAGGGAGTGCGAGATTCCCTCCGCCAAAGGCAAGGCTACGCCGCGCTGCGTGGAACTCGGATGCGTTCCACAAGCTCCCGGATGTCCTCGGGCGGTGCGGGCGTCATCTTGCTGACGGCAATGGTGACGGCGAAGTTGAGCATTGCGCCGACGGCGCCGATGCCCTCCGGAGAGATGCCGAAGAGCCAGTTCTCCGCCACGTTCTCCACCAGCGGTGGCATGAACACTCCCTTGAAGACGAGAATGTAGCCGAGCGTGAAGGCGAGCCCCGTCAGCATCCCGGCGATGGCGCCTTGCTTGTTCACGCGCACCGAGAGAATGCCGAGCAGGATCACTGGGAACAGTGACGAGGCGGCGAGACCAAAGGCCAGCGCCACCACTTCCGCCACGAAACCGGGCGGGTTGTAGCCGAGGTATCCGGCGAGGAGGATGGCCACCGCCGCGCTGATCCGTCCTGCGAGCAGTTCGCGCCGTTCCGAGATGCCGCGCACAAACACGCCCTTCAGAAGGTCGTGCGACACGGCGGCGGAAATGACGAGCAAGAGGCCCGCTGCTGTCGAAAGCGCCGCCGCGATGCCGCCGGCGGCCACCAACGCCACCACCCAATCCGGCAGCGATGCGATCTCCGGGTTCGCGAGCACGATGATGTCCCGATCCACCGTTAGCTCGTTGCCTTGCCAACCGTGGGCGCTGGCGCGCTCGGCGAAGTCGGGGTTGGCATCGTTGTAGTACTGGATTCGCCCGTCGTCGTTCTTGTCCTCGAATGCGAGCAGCCCAGTCTCTTCCCAAGTGCGGAACCAGCCCGGACGCTCCTCGTAGGCGAGGTTGGCGGTTTCCTCAAACACGGGCCCGGTCTGAATGGTCGTCGTCAGATTGAGCCGGGCCAACGCCCCGACTGCCGGTGCCGTGGTGTAGAGGATGGCAATGAAGAGCAACGCATAGCCGGCGGAGATGCGGGCATCGCGCACCTTGGGCACGGTGAAGAAGCGCACCAGCACGTGTGGCAAACCGGCGGTGCCCACCATCAGCGCGAGGGTGATGAAGAACACGTCAACGGTGCTCTTGGTGCCGTCGGTGTAGGCGGCAAAGCCGAGGTCCGTGACGATCTGGTCGAGCTTGGTGAGGAGATACCCGCCGCCTTCCACCACTTCGGCACCGAACGCCGCCTGCGGCAGCGCAACGCCGGTCACCTGCAAGGAGATGAACACCGCCGGCACCGTGTAGGCGAAGATCAGCACGCAATACTGCGCCACCTGCGTGTAGGTGATGCCCTTCATGCCGCCGGCCACGGCGTAGGTGAACACGACGCCCATTCCCACCAAAAGGCCAACGCCGATTTCGACGCCCAGGAAGCGCGAGAAGACGATGCCAACGCCGCGCATCTGCCCGGCGACATAGGTGAAGGAGATGACGATCAGGCAGATGACGGCGACCACGCGTGCGCTGTTCGAGCCGTAGCGCTCGCCGATGAACTCCGGCACCGTGAACTTGCCGAATTTGCGCAGGTACGGCGCGAGCAGAAGGGCGAGCAGGACATAGCCGCCGGTCCAGCCCATGAGATAGACCGAGCCGTCGTAGCCGATGAAGGCAATGATCCCAGCCATGGAAATGAACGACGCCGCAGACATCCAGTCCGCCGCCGTCGCCATGCCGTTCGCCACCGGATGCACGTGCTTGCCGGCGACGTAGAAGTCGCCCGTGCTCGACGCCCGCGACCAGTAGGCGATGCCGATGTAGAGCGCGAAGGAAAGCCCGACGATGAGGTAGGTGAGGGTTTGCAGATCCATTAGGAATCGTCTTCCTCGTCGTCCTCACGCACGCCGTGGCGGCGGTCAAGCACCGTCATCCTCGCCGCATAGACGAAGATGATGACGAGAAAGACATACATGCTGCCCTGCTGGGCGAACCAGAAGCCAAGCTCGAAACCGCCGATGGTGACGCGGTTGAGGAAATCCACCAGCAGGATGCCGCAGCCAAAGGAGACGAAGAACCAGACGGCAAGGCAAATGCCAACGAGGCGCATGTTGTCGCGCCAGTATCCACTCCCCTTGGTCGAAGGCTCGCTCACTTCTTCCCCCGCGCTTAAGCCTCGAACGGCATTGTAACTTGCGTGCGGTTTCCTACCGGAAGGTGTGCCGGCAGCGCGCAGCTCGTCCTAGGGTGCATCTGGGGCGAGCCCCGGCCACGCTGGAGCGGATCAGGGGCCCTGCAACAAATACCGTTCTAAAAACATGGCCGTGAGCGCCGCGAGGTAATCCGCATTTGGCTTTTTGGCGAAGCCGTGGCCCTCGTCCTTCGCCAGCACATACCACACCGGAATCTCGCTCTGTGCCAGCGCGTCGGCGATCTGTTCAGACTCGCTCGCCGGCACCCGCGGATCATTCAGCCCCTGCGCAATCAACAAGGGCGCGGCGATTTCGTGGGCCCTGTGCAATGGCGCGATGCCCTCTAGGAAGGCGCGCATCGCTGGGTCGCGCTCGTCGCCGTACTCGGCACGCCGCAAGTCGCGGCGGTATGCCTGCGTGTTCTCCAGGAACGAAACGAAATTGCTGATGCCCACGCGCTCGACGCCGGCGCGGATGCGGTCCGCGAAGTGCACCATCGAGGCGAGCACCATGTAGCCGCCGTAGGAGCCGCCGGTGACCGCGACGCGGTCCTGGTCAAGCTCCGGCTGCTCTTCGATCCAGTCCAGCAAGGCGCCGATGTCGCGCACGGAATCCTCTCGCAGGCGGCCATTGTCGAGCTTGAGCCACGACTTGCCGTAGCCGGCAGAGCCCCGCACGTTCGGGTACACCACGGCCAGGCCAAGTTCCTGCATGTAGAACTGCGAACTCGGGGAAAACCCGGGTCGAGCCTGCCCCTCTGGCCCGCCGTGGATGTTCACCAGCACAGGATGCGGCCCGGGGCCGGCTGGCCGATACACGAAGGCGGGAATCTCAAGCCCGTCAAAGGATTCGAAATGCACCAGTTCAGGTTCCGCCAGCGCCTCCTCCCGCAAGCCGCCGAGTTCGCTTGCGGTCCAGCGGGCCAGGGCGCCGCTGCCAAGATCGATGCTGTAAACGTCCGACGGTGCCACCGGCCGCGACAGCGTGAATGCGAGCTGCTTGCCGTCGGGGGAGAAACGGAGCCGGCCGACTATGCCGTCCGGTATCGCCGGCAGTGCCAACGGCGCACCATCGGCGGTCGCTGCCACCTGCAAGCGACTGTAGCCACCTTCGTTGAAAGTCCAGGCAATCCGAGACCTGTCGCGGGAGACCGCTGCAGCACCGACATTCCAGTTCACGTCCTCCGTCAGCGTGGCCGACTCGCCCGTGGCGAGGTCGAAGCGACGAAGCTGCATAAACTCGGAACCGGCGTCGCTCGTGTAGTACACGCTGCCCCCGGCGCCATAGGCCGCACCACCGATGGCCACGCCTTCGCTGGCTCCCGGGTCCGGCACCAATTGCCGCCGCTCGCCGGTCTCGAGATCGATCTCGTACAGCTCAGCCTCGTTGATGGACACATACTTGGAGATGAGCACACGGGTCTCGTCTTGGGACCAGTCCTCCAGCGACCAGCCGACGCCTGCGCCCTCCTGAATCACCTTGGTTTCGCCGAAGCCGCCCTCGGGATCGAAGGCGCGAGCGTGTAGATCCCAGTCCCGCCCGTTGCGTTCGGTGGTCGTGTAGCCGAGCCAACGCCCGCTCTGCGACCAAGAAACGCCCGTGTAGCGCGACCTGCCATCAGACAGCAGTTCCGCCGCCCCGCCGCCGGAAGGACGCCAGAAAATCTGGTAGAACTCCGAGCCGCCGATGTCCTTCAAGAACACGAACCCCGGCTCGCTCGCGTGCGGGTTCACCGCCGCGCTGCGCACCGGCTCGGCAAAGAACGTCACCTGCCGCCGCATCCCGAGCGGCGTCTCGACCCGATGCAACTGCGTGCTGTCGCCAAACCTCGTGGCCACGAGCACACCGTCGCCGACCCAATCCACCAACGTCGCCGAGCGCGCGTTGCGATAGCGCGCGAGCGTTTCCACGACGCTAGCCGAAGCCTCGGGCGCACCCCGCACTTCCATGTTTGCGGGCGCTTGCACTGTCTCGGCCATAGCCCCTGCCGCCGCTACCAGGATGGCGGTGCGAAGCGTGTGCAGCAAAAGTGCGACTTGGCGGCAGCCGCCGCTCACGTGGCTTCTGCCCGCGCCGGCGGCATTCGGGTTGCCGGGTCATACGCGGTGCGCGCCCCGGCGCCGGAGCTGTCTGCGGTGGTGCCGCCATAGAGGCGGTCCGCCGTTTCTTCCCGCAGGAGCGCGAGTTCCTCTTGTAGCGCCTTGCGGCCAGCTTCGGCGGCGGGGTCGGTCGGGTAGTAGGCAAGTTCCGTCGCCGGGTCGCCGGCGACGCGGGTGCCGATGAGTACGCGGGGCTTGGCGTAGTCGTAGGGCATGGCGCGATGCAGCAAGGCGCGGTTGTCCCAGAACAGGGTGTCGCCGGGGCTCCACCGGTGGCTGTAAACCCGGCGCGGGTCCGACACCACGAACTCGACCAGCGATTTCAGGAGCGCCCGGCTCTCCGCCCGCGGCAGGCCCGGAATGCCGAAGGCGTGGCGGCCGACGAACAGGTTCTTGACGCCGGTGTCCGGATGCACCTTCACCAAGGGCCTGAGGTACGCCTCGCCGTGGTAGATGCTGTTGTTGCCCTGCGGCGGAAAGTCGCCGACATCGTTGGCCTGCGAAAACTGCGTGGAGTGGAACGCTGACAGCCCCTCGATGCGATCCTTGGTCGCCTGATCGAGCGCCGCGTAGCCGGCGCGCATGTCCGCAAGCTCGGTATTGCCGCCCTCTTCCGGCACGGTCACGGCGGAAAGCATGGCGCACTTGCTGCTGATCGGCTTGTAGGTGGAGTCGGTGTGCCAAGCCTCGTTGCCGACATTGGTGCGCATGATCTGGGTGCGAAAGCCGAACACCTCGCCGTAGCTGCCGTCCTCTTGCTTGCGGCTGTTCGACATGGGATTCGCGCCGAACTCAAGCTCGCCGAAGCGCTCGCCAAAGGCGACATTCTCGGCGTCGCTCAGGAACTGCCCTGGGAACAGCAGAAAGCCGCGCTCGAGCCATGCCGCGCGGATGGCGCCGAACTCATCGTCGCTGAGTTCAGCAAGCCGCGCGCCGGTGACAACCGCACCGAAGCCCTTGTCCGCAATGGGAATGATGTCCATTGATCCAACCGTCCTGCGCCAAGTCGGGATCGTACCATCGCCGCCGCGCCGTCGCGGTTCGGTGGTGCCTCACTGTGGCTCTTCCGGCTGTAGCGGATGAGCACCGGAAACCGGTGCCGCCTTGGAAGGAGGGCGTCTCGCCCTCCGTCGCGCCGCAAGGCGCGCAGAACACTCCCGGACCAGCAACATGCGCGCCCTTGCGGGCGCGATGGAGGGCGGGACGCCCTCCTTCCAGCGAGGCCCTCGCATGGCAGGGGCCGGTCTGATGGCGCTGTTCGGGGCTGCGTTTGTCACGGGCCTCTGGAGGGAGGGCGTCTCGCCCTCCATCGTGCTGCAGGCTCGTCAAGGAACAGAGGCTGGTTTGATGATGGCGTTGTTTTGGGGGTGGCGCTTTGTTGGTGTTGTCTGGAACGCTTGCCTGCGGTGGCGTTGGCCGGCTCGGCTGCGTGCGTTGTCCGGAGGCAGCGGTTTTTGTGTGGCGCTATCCGAGGTGGTCGTCTGTTTCTGTCAGCCACCCAAGCAGTGCACCCACCGTGCGGTGGATGGCACCGGCGTTTTCCATCACCACCTGGCGTGCCGCGGCGCCTTCGCGTTGGCGGCGTTGCGGGTCCGCGATGCGCTCGCCGATTGCGTCCGCCAACTCGGCGGCGTTGTGGGCGAGGTGCAGGCAGCCGGCGGCCTCAAACCGCCGGCACACTTCCTCGAAGTTGCGGCGTTCCGGACCCATCACCATCGGGCGGCCGTGAACCGCCGCCTCGATGGGGTTGTGACCACCGGTGTCGTCCAGACTGCCACCCAGGAACGCCACATCGGCTTCGCCGTACAGACCCCCCAGCGTACCCATCACGTCGCCGACGACCACGTCCACGGGTTGTTCGCTGGCGTTCGATTGCAGGCGGGCGGATAGCCCTCGGCGGGTTGCCATGCGCAGAACCGCGGGTGCCCGCATCACATGCCTGGGCACGAGCAGCAGGCGCAGGTGGGGGAATCGACTGCGTAGGCGTTCGTGCGCGTCGAGGACGATTTCCTCCTCTGGCGGATGGGTGCTGCCGGCGATCCAAACCCCGGCATCCTTGGCGAACACCGGCGGCAGGTCGACGTCGAACTTCACGCTGCCGGTGACATGAGCGCGCGGGGCCGGCAGGCCCAGGTCGCGAAACCGCTCGGCACTGTCCTCGTACTGGCAGAGCACAGCGCTCAGATTGCCGAGGACGCGGCCTATCAGGCGAGGCACGATGGCATAGCGGGCGTGGGAGCGGGCCGACAGCCGAGCGTTGATGAGAAACACGGGCGCTGTGGCCGCGGTGCGCACCACCAGATTCGGCCACAGTTCCGTCTCCACCAGCACCAGCGCCCGCGGCCGCAGTTGCTTCAGGCAACGATCCACGGCCCACGGGAAGTCGTAGGGCGCGCGGCAATGCGCCACCACATCGCCAAGCAGCGCTCGAGCTCTCGCGCCACCGGCCGGCGTCATGGTCGTGACCAGAATCGGCACATCCGGCAAACGACCGTGCAGCTCGCGAATCATCGGCGCGGCGCCGATGGTCTCTCCGGCAGACACGCAATGGAACCAAATGGCATCCTTCGGCAAATGGCTTGGCAGAATGCCGAACCGCTCCGGCATCCGAGCGGCGTATTCCGGTTCCGCGCGAGCCTTCCACCACAGCCGTCCCCACATCCAAGGCAGGGCGAGGGTGAGCAGGACGTTGTAGAGGAACATCAGGCGTGGCCGGGGCCGTCGCGAAACAGCGGGCGCATTGCGGATGCAGCGTGCATCGACGGCAGTGTAGCAGGGCGCCGGGCCTCAGACCGCGCGAGGTTGGCCGGGCGGTGAACGAGGCCGCGACCCATGTCGATGTGGCCTTTGTGGGAGGCGGCGTGGCCTCGCTGTGGCTTGCCTGTCTTGCGCAGAGCCGCGGTCTGTCCGTGGTTGTGATCGCGCCGGAACCGCTCGGCGGCGAGCAGACGATGGCGTCGCAAGGGATCATCCACGGTGGCGCCAAGTACTCGCTGCACGGCAGCGCGAAAAAGGCCGGCCACTTGACAGCCATGCCGGCGCGCTGGCGGCGGTGCCTTGCGGGGAATGCCGTAGCTGGCAGCGGCGACATCGACCTCAGCGGCGTCACCACGCTGGCAGAGCATGTGGAACTGCGCGCCTGCACCCGCCGGGCGCGGCTGCGCCAGCGCGCCGCGGCGCGGTTGCTGACGGACGATACCAACGCGCCCGCGCTAGCCGGCGGGGCAAACCGACTCCCCGACTTCGTGGTAGATGTCGAGAGCCTGCTTGCGCGGCTTGCGGGTGGCATCGAAGGCTGTCTTCTGGCCGAGAAAGTCGGCCCGGACCAGGTGCGGCGCGGTGACGAAGGAGTTGCCGGCATCGACCTCGCCACCACCACCGTCGTCGCGCAGCGCTACGTCTTCGCCGGTGGCGCCGGCAATGTCGAGCTTGCGCCTCGACTCGGCTTTGGCACCGGCACGACAGTGCTGCGGCCCCTGCACCAGGCGTGGGCCGTCGTCGAGCGCCCCCCGCCCACATTCGCCCATTGCCTCGTGCGTGCCTTCGGCACAGAGCCGGACCTGACAGTCACCACGCACCAAGGCGGGAACAAGACGGTCCTTTACCTCGGCGGTCACCTCGCAACCGCTGGCATTGCGCGCAACGCAGACGACCAAATCGAAGCCACCAAGCATGTCCTCGCACGCGCCCTGCCGCACCTCGATCTGACCCACGCCCGGTTCGGAACCGTGCGCGTGGCCCGCGCCGAACCGGCTCGCGCTGCAGCAAGCCGCACCGACGACGCTTTTCTCGCAGCCCGCGGCAACGCCCTGCTCTGCTTCCCCGTCAAGCTCTCCCTCGCCCCGCGCCTGGGCGACCGCTTCCTCGCTGAAGTGGGTGGCCTCAAGCCTGTCGCACCGCGGGCCGATGCATGCGCCCGCCAAGGGAGACAGAATGCGCCAAGGCCACCCGTTGAGCTGGCGCGGCGACCGTGGGCCTAAAGCTGCCAAAACGCCCACTTGGGCGCACCGGCATGGAGGTGTCCATCCTTGGCCTCGGCACGGTCAAGTTCGGTCGCAAGGCTGGCACCCGTTACGCAGCACCGTTCGAACTGCCGAGCGACGACGACGTCGCCGAACTCCTGGCCATGGCCCAGTCCCTCGGCATCAACCTGCTCGATACCGCCCCCGCCTATGGCACCAGCGAAGCGCGCCTCGGCGCGGCCCTCGGCGGACAACGAGACGCCTGGATCATCGCCAGCAAGACCGGCGAGGAATTCGACGGCGTGAAGTCTCGGTTCGACTTCAGCGCCGACCACACGCTTCGAAGCGTCGAGCGTTCCCTCGCCCGCCTCGCCACCGACCGCCTCGACATCGTGTCCATCCACAGCGACGGCCGCGATGTGGGCGACATCGAAGCTGCCGGCGCCATCCGCGCCCTGACCCGCCTGCGCGACCAAGGCACCATCCGCGCCATCGGCTTCTCCGGCAAAACCCCCACCGACGGCACCGCCGCCCTTGCCTTCGCCGACGTGCTGATGTGCACAATCAACGCTAGCTATTCCGACGAGACACCCCTGGTTCTAGCCGCCGCGGAGCAAGACATCGGCATTCTCGTGAAGAAACCCTTGGGGCGAGGGCTGCACCGCCCGGAGGCGCTGCCCGCCATCGCGGCCGTTCCGGGCGTCGCCTCGATACTTGTCGGCACAATCAGCGCCGCTCACCTGACCGAGAACGCGGACTCGCTGTGCGACCGGACGGCTACCACGAGAGCCGCACCGGATATTGCGCGATCAGATGGTCCGGGGTAACCAACGTCATACCGTGTTCGATTGCTTGACATATGAGGATGCGGTCGAACGGGTCGTTGTGGATGGACGGGAGCTTGGGCATCTGCAGCACGGAAGCCTCGTCGACAGGCAGGCTTCGAAAGGCGTGGCGCTCGCGCTGCTCCGGGACGAACTGTTCCGGCGGCTGTGGTAGTGGCAGCTTGCCGAACCCGTGCTTGAGGGCGATCTCCCAGACAGACACCGTGCTGAGATAAACCTCGTCGGTCGGATCGGACACCTGTGCCCGGGTCGGGGCGGCGATACGATCAGAGCCTTCGCACCACCACAGGAACGTGCAGGTGCCGAGCAGCAGCTTCACTCGCGCGGATTCGCGCCATCGGCTCCTTCAAAGGACGCAATCACCTCTTCCGGCAGCGGCTCGAAAAAGGCGCTCGGAAGCGTGAACTGGCCGCGAGCCAGTCCGAAGGGGCGACGCTTCTTGCGTGCCGCAGGCAAGGCGCGGATCTCCGCCACAGGCTCGTTGCGTCGGCAAAGGACGATCGTCTCGCCTTCCTTGAGTCGAGCGACATACCTCGACAGGTGCGTCTTGGCCTCGTGCATGTTGAGTCGAATCATGGGCCAAAGCCTAGCAGGCAAGTCGGACTTCGGACGGCGCAAGCCGGCCGAATGCCGACTTACGTGATGGGACGGCTTGGGCCGGGGCAAGAAGCGTTGTCCGAAGGCAACGGTTCTTGTGGCGCTAGTTCACTTGCGAACCAAATGCAAGCAGCGCCCGGGCTCAGGCGGAGCGGATGCTCTCGACGATGGCGCTCGTGGAGCAGTCTTCGATGAGGCTCAGGACCCGCACATCGCCGCCGTAGTTGCGCACGAAGTCGCCGCCAACCACCTCTTCTTCCGTGTAGTCGCCGCCTTTGGCAAGTACGTCCGGGCGCACTTCGGCGAGCAGAGCCTCCGGAGTGTCCTCATCGAACGCCACCACCCAGTCCACGGAGGAAAGGCCCTCGAGGACACGAGTGCGCCGCTCAAGACGGTTGACCGGCCGGCCCGCGCCCTTGAGGCGGCGAACCGAGGCATCGTCGTTGACGGCGACGATCAGGCGGTCGCCTAGCTTGCGTGCTTCGTCCAGATAACCGACATGGCCGGCGTGGAGGATGTCGAAGCAGCCGTTGGTGAAGACGATGCGCTGACCGCGACTGCGGGCACGCGCCACCACGTCGAGAAGCTGTTGTCGCGAGACATAGCCGTGGTCCGGCCGTTCTTCGGACGCCAGCGCCGAGTTGAGCTCCGGGAGCGTAACCGCAGCGGTGCCCACCTTCGTGCAGACGATCCCGCCGGCAACATTGGCGATGCGCGCGCTCTTGCGTCGCGACCAGCCGAGCGCGAGGCCGATGCCGAGCGTGGCCGCCACGGTGTCGCCGGCGCCGGTCTCGTCATAGACGTCCACGGGAACCGCGGGAATGTGCAGGTGCGAACCATCCGGCTCGAACAGCGTCATGCCTTCGCTGCCTCGGGTGACCACCATGGCGTCGACACCGGCGAAGTCCACCAGCGCCCGCGCGCGCGCCGGCAGGTCGGACTCGCGGGGCCAGAAGCCGACGGCCTTGCGAAACTCGCGTCGGTTGGGCTTCAGCACCGACACGCCGCGGTATTGGGCGAAGGGCTTGAACTTGGGATCGGCGACGATCGGGATGCGCCGCCGGCGGGCGGCGTCGACGATTGCCTGGGGATCGCGGATGGCACCCTTGTCGTAATCCTCGACGACGATGGCATCCGCCTTGCGGAAGTGCTGCTGGGCACGTTCCGCCACCTCTCGCGCCGCTGCGGCGGGAGTGGAAGCCTCGAAATCGGTGCGCAGGAGCTGCTGGTGCTTGCTCACCACGCGCTGCTTGACGGCGGTGGGCCAGTCGTCAATGACGACCAAGTCTGTCTCGATATCCGCGGCGTTCAGCATCTGCGTGATGGTGCGGCCGGCGTCGTCGTTGCCCACCGCGCCCACCAAGGTGCAGCGGGCACCGAGCGAAACGACATTGAGCGCCACATTGGCCGCGCCGCCCGGGCGATCCTCGGTGGAATCGACCCGCACGACGGGAACAGGTGCCTCCTGCGACAGCCGCGTCGTCTCGCCGTATTGGTAGCGATCCAGCATGATGTCGCCCACCACAAGGACATGAGCGGCGGAACCGGAAGGCAGTCGATGCGGCATCGGCAAATCGTAACACGCACTACCGACAATCGGCCAACCGACGCGCCCTTTGTTCACGTTTCGAGGGCCGCGAAGGCGCTCGAGAGCAGGCTTCCGCAAGCGCCACAAGCGCCGTTACCCACACATGGGCCCGTCTCGCGGGGATAGGGCTGGTTGCATGCTTGGACCCTTGGTTGCTTCGCCTTCGGCGCGAGGAGCGTGACGGGCCCTCACTCCGAATGGGGTGTGGGGCCGTGCCATCCGGCCGGTTCGTTGGTGTTGACTCGGCTTCGAGGTGCTTTCTTAGTAGTGCATCAACGTGCTACGTGATTTGTTCCATGTGAGTTCCCACCCCGCCGGGGACGCCGAGTCGCTGACGCGGAAGGAACTGACGCCGGCCACGCACCGCGAGGGCGGCCTTGGGGCGAGTACTTGGGGGGAGGGCATCTTGCCCTCCCACGCGCCGCAAGGCGCGGTCCGTGCGTGCCTGTTGCGTCCACCTTGAGCCGCGCGCCTGTCGGCGCGTGCGAGGGCGGGACGCCCTCGCCCCCAGGGCCCTCGCTTCGAGTCGAATTCGACAAAATATCAAAGTGTTACTGTGATTTGTTCCATAGGAGGGGACGGGCCCGGCCGGCACGCCTTATGCACTTCGTTTCGACACCAGCACGTCTTCCATCACCATGTATTGCAGGCCCGAGCGTGCGAACAGGCTCACCGCGTCGGCAGGGGTGCAGGCGATGGGTTCGCCGCGCAGGTTAAGGGACGTGTTGAGCACGACGGGCGTGCCGGTCAGGGTGCCGAGGCGTTCCAGAAGGGCATGGTAACGGGGGTTGGTGTCGCGGTCCACCACTTGGGGGCGCGCCGTGCCGTCTTTGTGCACCACTTCCGGAATCCGCTTCCGCCAGGTCGCGGCGATGTCGAACGTGATCGTCATGTAAGGCGCCGGATGCGCCGAGCCAAGCACCTCCGGGGCGATGGCGGCGGTCAGGGACGGGCAGAACGGGCGCCAGCGCTCGCGGAACTTCACTTCGGCGTTGATGCGGTCGGCTATGCCCGTGGTGGATGGCGAGGCAAGGATGCTGCGGGCGCCCAGGGCGCGGGGGCCGAATTCCATCCGGCCTTGAAACCAGGCGACGGGATGGCCCTCAGCCACGAGGTCCGCTGCCCGCCAGACGGGATCTTCGAGGCGCTCCACCGTGAAGGAGGTGCCCTCCACAGCGGCGAGGCAGTCTGCCGTGGTGAACGACGGGCCCAGATAGGCGTGCTTCATGGGGCGCACGTTGTCACCCGCAGCGGCCGCAACGAAGGCCGCCGCGCCCAACGACGTGCCGGAATCCCCCGCCGCCGGCTGCACGAATAGCTCATCGACGTCAGCCCGCGCAAGGATGCGTTGGTTCAGCTTGACGTTGAGCGCACCGCCGCCGGCGAATGCCAGCCGCCGCGTGCGCGCCAGCGTGCCGGCGAGGTAGTGGTCGATCAGGTGCAGCACGGCCTCTTCGTACGCAGTCTGCATGGCTGCCGCATAGTGGACGTAGGGTTCGTCGGCAGCGTCCCCCTCGCGCACCGGGCCCAGTTGCCGCACTAGTTCCTTGCCGAAGTAGCGTCCCTTGCCGCGATGTCGCTGGCGGCGCCAGCCGACGGTGTTGACGAGGCGTGTGTCCACCTTCACCTTGCCGTCGCGGCAGCCGAGCATGGGGCGAAAATCCACCCGTGATGCGTCGCCGTAGGGTGCCATGCCCATCACGCGAAACTCGCCGTCGAGCATCTCGAAGCCGAGGTATTGGGTGATTGCGCCGTAGGCCCCGGCCAGCGAGTCGGGATCGTGGAACTCCTTGATCGTGCGAATGCGCGCACCTTCCCCAACACCAACGAAAGTCGTCGCGTACTCGCCCTTGCCATCGACGCTGAGTATGGCTGCGTCGCCGTCGAAACCGGCCAGGTGGTAGGCGCTCGCCGCGTGTGCGAGATGGTGTCGGACCGGCATGAATCGGGTGCGCGACCAATCGATGCCGATTTCCTCGCCGGCCGCCATGGCACGGCGGCGGTTGCGGCGGAACCGACGGTTGCCGTTGAAGATGGCGTCGAGGGCTCGATCCGGGGCATACCAATGACGGCGGGCGTAGTGCCAGCGGCCCCGGTCGAACGCGGACACCGACGCATAGGGAAAGGCGACGGCCTGCACCGCGCTGACATCGAGTCCGGCTTCACGCAAGCAATAGCGTGCTGCCTCCACCGCCATGCGGCCGTGGGCGTGCTTGTCGCCGACAAAGCGCTCCTCTTCCGCCGCGGCGACGATTTCGCCGTCCACGAGCAGCGCCGCCGAAGGATCGTGCCCGAGAGCTCCAGACAGGCCCAGGACGATCACGTCGATGCGGCCTGCGCCGGCTGCCGGCGTGCCGGATCGCCCGCCGCGCCGCCACCGTCGAGCTTGTAGAGGAAACCGCTGAACGCCGCGAACAGCAGCGCCGTTGCATGCACCGCGAGGTACGACTCGGCAAAGCAGATGAGGGCATAGAGCAACGGCATGGCCACGCCAATGCGCGTCCGCATCGGCGCGCTGCCATGGCCCCGCCGCCACGCCACGCGAACTTGCGCAACGAACAGCCAGCCGAGCGCCGCAAGGCCGAGGATTCCAAACTGCACCATTGCCATCACATACATGCTGTGCGGGTTGCTGCGGCGCCGAACGTCGAGGCCCCGGCTCGTCAGCGCCTTGTCGATTTGCCGTGGGAGATCGCCCGTGCCAACGCCCGCCAGCGGGTGTTCGAGGAACACGTCCACGCCCGCTGCGGCATAGGCGACCCGCTCTCCCACCGGCGATGCCGGATCGACATCGAAGCCGCGCACATCCGCCACCGCGTCCGTCACGCCTGTCCAGAAGGCGTCGCTGGTCAGGAATGCGACCAGGAGCGCCGCGACGGCGAGGCCCACCGCAGCTCCTGCGGCTGCCAAGTGCGCGACAACCCGCGTCGCTTCATGTGCGCTGCCGGCGTCGCGGCGGTGCGAGACGAACTGCCAGCCGAGCATAGCCAGGGCGCCGAAGAACATGACGTGGCCGGCCCTGCCGGCGGTCATGAACAGGTTCGTCGCCATCGCCACAAGCAGCACCGCCAAGGCGGCCTTGGCGACCGGCGGCAAGCGACCAAACAGCAGTCGCTCGGCCGCCAGATAGACCGCGAACGCGAGCAGGGGGCCATACACCACATGGGTTCCGAACGGCACCGGGTTGTCGATCGTTGCGCGGCCCCATGGTTCGAGCACGCCAAACCGGATGCAGAACGAGGCCGCGACGCAAAGCGCCATGCTGAGGAGCAGCGCCCCAACGTAGTGCCCGGCATGTTCGGTGCGGGCGCTGAACAGGAACACCGGCAAGAGGAGGAACTTCCACTCCTTCTGCGTGGCGGCAAGTCCCTGCCCGAGATCAGCGCTCCACAGCAGGCCAACGACGTGCAGGCCGAAGAACCCAAGCGCCGCCAGCGCCACCGGGTTGCCGCGAAGCTCCTGCCAATCGGCGCGAAATCGGCGCCGCGCAAGCCAGGCCACGAGGAGCAATGCCGCGAGCACGTTGCTGCCGGCCGTGGTGATGGGAATGGTGAAGATGAGCGCGGTCAGCAGGTGGCTTGGAAGACGGTCCACAAAGGAATCGCTTATGCGCACGCCCTGCGGCGAAGCCACCTTCATCCTCCGAGGGCCCTCGCAGCAGTGTCCCTCTTGCCCTTTGCCTCAAGGCGCGCAGCCCTCTCGGCAACGGTGCGCCAGAAGCGCGGCCCTGAACGCAGCGCCCGAGCCGGCGAGCCAGAGGTGTAATGGCGCAGAAACCGAAACTGGTCGGTCCTCGTTGCGCCCTCGTATGCAGCGGAGAAGGAAAGCGCCGCCAAGTCGCGCAGCAGCCAGCGTCGGGGAACCCGCCGCCGGAGGCCAGCACGATGCAGATCGATGAGCGCCAGTTCCACCCGACCGTCCTGCAGCGCGGTGGCGTTCGCGAGCACATGGTCGAAGTACAGGTCGCGGTGATTGATGCCGGCGTCATGCAAGGCCCGGACGAGGCGGGCAAGTTCCCGGGTGAGCTGCCAGCGCAGCGAAGGCGCCGGTGGATGGTGCCGCCAGCGTCCCGCCACCTCCGTGAGGCTCACGAAACCCTCGAGCGCATCGCACACGACGAAGGACTGTCTCGTTGCGGGGTTCGCGCCACGGACGCCGAACGCGGCCACCCGAGGTGCCCGAATGCCCACTTGGGCAAGTCGACAGCAGGCGGCGCATTCATTGCCGGCGTCTACGACGGGGCGCTTTAGGGTGAACAGGTCTTCCAGGATCTGCCGCCAACCGACGCCCTCATGCACCTTCACGAAGTAGACGCTGTCGCTATTTTCCATGCGGAATGTGTGGCGGTTGTCGGCGCGGCGAACCGTGTCCTTGGCCATTCCTTCGAGCGCGGCAAACGGGTCGCCAGCCAGTGCACCGGCAAGATCGTCGCGCACCCAAACGGACATCGTGGCGCCTCGGAGCTTTCTTAGCCGCTCTGTTCGCGCTGCATCGCCGCCGAGGCCAGTCGCCACACCGCTTCGGGCGCGACCTCGGCGAGGCACGGCGGCAACGGCCGATTTGTCGCCACGGCATCGGGATGGCGGCAACGTCGCGACAGGCAAGGGGCGCATGACAGCCTTGCACTGAGGTTGACGGCACGCTCGCCGAGGCAGCCGGTGCGCTGAGGGTCCGTGGGCCCGAACAGCATCACGGTGGGACGGCCCATCGCCGCGCCCAAGTGCGCAAGGCCCGTATCCACCCCAACCACGAGCCTCGAGGCGCCGAGCAGGTCAATCGCACCGGTGAGGTCCATGCGCTCGCACACCTCGGCTCTCGGCTCGGCATCGGCAATGCGTTCGGCGCGGGTGCGTTCGAGGGAGTCTTGCCAGAGCAAGGTGGGCGTGAGGCCCTCCGCGGCTGCACGCCTCGCAACGTCGATCCAGTGGCGCTCGGGCCACAGCTTCGTGCTCCACGCCGCACCGTGCAGCAGCACCGCATGGTCGCGGGTCGCGCGCCCGTTAGCGATGTCGAACTGCGGCGTTCCGGTTGGCACTTCGTAGCCCATCGCTTGGGCGAACAGCGTCCGCAGCCGCATCGCGGCATGGGCATGGCGAGGCACGCGCAAGCGACGACCGTAGGCCAATGTCGCCGCTCGCTCGCGGATACTGGTGCGGTCGAATCCCGCGCGCATCGTTCCCCGAGCCAAAAGCCCCACCAAGGCACTCTTGATTAAACCTTGCGCATCCAACACGAGGTCATAGCGCCCCTTTCGCAGGTGCTGGCAGGCGGCGCGAATCTCGCTTAGGCAGCGCAAGGGCTGGTGCCGCCAGCGCCGAATCGCCACCGGCAAAATGGCATGAACGCCGCGCGCCAATGCCGCAACTGGCTCGTAGGCTTCCTCCACCACCCAGTCGATGTGTGCGCCCTGCCGCACCGCATCGCGCACCGCCGGCAGCGTGTGTACGACGTCGCCCAGAGATGACATCTTGACGAGCAACACTCTCATCGGGACGCCGCCGCCAAGGGCTCTCGCACGGCGCCCGGCGCCGCCGCCGCACGGGGGTTCGCAGAGCCGTCGCCATCGAACGCGCCGAGCCGTTCGAGCGCGGCCAGCACGCGGCCGGGGCGGATGTGCCGCAGGCAGTTCAAGTGTCCGAGTGGACATTCGCGGGCGAAGCACGGCCGGCACGGCAGTTCCTCGGCGACGATCTCCGTGCGTTCGCCGAGCGGCGGCGTGAACGCGGGTGTGGTGGAGCCATAGATGGCCACCACCGGCACTCCCAATGCGGCGGCCACGTGCATGAGCCCTGAGTCGTTGCTCACCACGGCGTGGGCAGCGGAGAGGAGATCCACGGCGTCGGTGAGGGAAGTCCGGCCGGCCAGATTGTGCGCCAGCGAACGACGGGAGATGCGTTCCGCGGCGCCGGCATCCGCCGCGCCGCCCATCAGCCACACGTCTGCGCCGCGATCGCGGCAGGCGCGTGCCACATCCGCGAAGCACGCTTCAGGCCAGCGCTTGGCCGGGCCGTAAGTCGCACCCGGGCAGAGCGCGATGATGGTTCGATCGAGCGCAACACCGAGCTCGGCCGCCCTCTGCGCCCTCACCTTGGTGTCGGCAACCAAGCGCGGCGGCTCGGCATCGGCATCCGCCAACGCCGCAAAGCGATCCACCATGCGAGGCAGCTTTCGCGCATCCAGGGCCCGGGCATCGGTGAACAAAGCGCCCCGTGCCTCCTTGCAATAGCCAATCCGATGCGGAATGCGGGCAAAGGCGGGAACCAGCGCAGACTTGAAACTCCCCGGCAGCACGACCGCGCGTTCAAAGCGCAAGCGCCTGAGGCGCATGGCGACGCGACTTCGCTCGCCGAAGTCGAGCCGACCGTGGCGAGTGCGAATGAGGTGGGAGGCAGTCACGCCCGGCATCCGCCGCGCCAGATCTCGCGTTGCCGGCGGCGCGAGACAATGCACCTCAGCGCCCCGCCGCGCCAATGTTGCCACCACGGTCTGCGACATCACCATGTCTCCAACCCAAGCTGGCGAGACCAACAACACGCGCCCGTTGTTCCGCTGCCGCTCCGCGTCCTCTGGAGGGAGGGCGTCTCGCCCTCCGTCGCGCTGCCAGACGCGTCCGCGCGGATGCACACCACCAAGGTTCGACCCTATTTCGACCTGCATCGCATTGGCCCGCCTTGCGCGCCTGTCGGCGCGTTGGAGGGCGAGCGCCGCCAAACCCCTCGCCATCGCTCGGGGTCTGGCCCCAGTCCCCACCTCTCCATGACCTTGCACCTCATGCGCGGCGCTTCCGCGCCGCTCCTGCGGTGCAAGGTTATGGTGACCTCCCTCCAGAGGGAACCGACTCTCAACCCCGCTGCCCTAGACCACGCCATCGGCTTCCGGCACAGGCGCACTGGCGCCGACGAGCGTGTGCCATTCCGGGTGGGCATCCCGCTTGCCCCGCACCTGGTCGAAGTAGAGTGACTGTAGCTTCTCGGTCACTGGCCCCCTCTTGCCGCTGCCGATCCGCCGACCGTCAAGTTCCCGAATCGGCAGCACTTCGGCGGCGGTGCCGGTGAAGAACGCCTCGTCGGCGATGTAGAACTCGTCGCGGGTGATGCGCCGCTCGATCACTTCAAGGCCTTGCTCGCGGGCAAACACGACAATGGTGTCGCGGGTGATACCAGGCAGACACGACGTGAGTTCCGGCGTGTGGATCACGCCGTCTGCGACCATGAACACGTTCTCGCCGCTGCCTTCCGCCACGTAGCCTTCGTTGTCGAGCAGAAGCGCCTCGTCGCAGCCAGCGTCCACAGCCTCGCGCAGCGCCAGGATGGAGTTGATGTAGTTGCCGTTCGCCTTGGCCTTGCACATCGTGATGTTGACGTGGTGGCGCGTGTAGGACGAGGTGCGAACCGAGATGCCCCGCTCGCGGGATTCCGGGTCCATGTAGTCGGGCCACGGCCAGCACGCCATGGCCGCATGAACGCTCAGGCCCTCGGCCCGGAGGCCCATTGCCTCGGAGCCAAGCCAGACCACCGGCCGCAGATAGCCTTCGTCCAGATCGTTGGCGACGAACACCTCGCACTGGGCGCGCTCGAGTTCCTCGCGCGCGAAGGGAATCTCGATGCGCATGATGTGGGCGGAATCGAACAGTCGCTTGGTGTGTGCGCCCAGGCGGAAAATCTGCGTGCCGGCCGCAGTGCGGTACGCCCGAACCCCCTCAAACACGCCGACGCCGTAGTGCAGCGTGTGCGTGAGCACGTGCACCCTCGCATCGCGCCAGGGCACGAGCTCGCCGTCGAGCCAAATCCAGCCGTCTCGATCCGCCAGGGTGCCTGTATCCATCTCGTCTCCACGTCAATGAGCGCGGGCCGCGCAAGTTGCCGCCCGGCCGCCCGACCCATGCGCGGAAGCCTACGGGTTTCCGCCGCTCGCCCCAAGTGCCCGGCCCTCAGCCGGACGCACGCCAATGCACTTGGGCGGAGCTTCGCTATAGGATTGGATCTTTCGCAAGCCGCCGGGCGGCTCCCGCACCTATGGCCATTCCCGAACCCATCGACATGCTGCGCGAGCTGGTGGCGTCGCCCTCGGTGAGCTGCACCGATCCGAGCATCGACCAGAGCAATCTTGGGGTCGTGCATCAGCTCGCCGGCTGGCTGGAAGAGCTCGACTTCACGGTGGATGTGTTGCCGATGCCGGACAAGCCCGGCAAGGCCAACCTCATCGCCACGCGGGGTGACGGGGAAGAGGCAGGGCTTGCGCTCTGCGGCCACACCGACACGGTTCCCTACGACGAGGAACTCTGGCAGTTCGATCCGTTTCAGGTCACCGAACGGGACTCGCGGCTCTTTGGCCTCGGCACCGCCGACATGAAGGGCTTTTTCCCCCTCGCGCTCGGTGCGGCGCTGCGCCATGCCGACAGCCGGCTCAAGCGTCCTCTGACGATCATCGCCACCGCCGATGAAGAGACCTCCATGGACGGTGCCCGATTTCTCGCCGAACGCGGCATTGGCAGCGTTGGCGCCGCCGTCATCGGCGAGCCCACCGGCATGCGACCTGTGCGCGCCCACAAGGGCGTGGCGATGGTCGCCATCGACGTGGAGGGTTCGGCCGGGCATTCCTCCAACCCCGCCCTCGGCATCAACGCCCTCGATGCAATGCACGACGTGATGGCCGAGATCATCGCCTTCCGCCGCGAACTCGCGCAGCGCAACGTGCATCTAGATTTCGAGGTGCCGACGCCGACGCTGAACCTCGGCTGCATGCACGCCGGCGACAACCCGAACCGCATCTGCGGCCACGCCCAACTCCTCATTGACCTGCGCGTGCTGCCGGGCATGGATGCCGAGGAGGTGATCGATGCGCTGCGCACCCGCATCCAGACCCGCGCAGGAGAAGCCGAGGTGACCGTGGAACCCATGTTCCGCCCGTTGGCGCCATTCGAGACCGCCGCCGAAGGGCGGCTGGTGCAGGACCTCGAAGGTCTTTCCCGCAACGCCTGCGGCACCGTCGCGTTCGGCACGGAAGCGCCGTTCTATTCCCGGCTCGGCGTCGAGACCGTGGTGTTCGGCGCCGGCTCCATCGATCAGGCGCACCAGCCGAACGAATATCTCGAAACCGCACAGATTCCGCCCATGCTGGACATTCTCACCACGCTGATCGCCCGGCACTGCCTGTAGCGACAATGCCGCCATGAGCGATCCGACGGACTGGCCCCGCGCCGACTGGTTTCGTGCCTCTGCGCCCTACATCCGCGCCCACCGGGGCCGGCTGTTCGTGGTGATGCTAGGGGCCGATGCGCTTGCGAGCCCCAACCTGCGCACCATCGTCCACGACCTTGCGCTGCTGCACGTGCTCGGGGTGCGGCTGACGCTAGTGCACGGCATCCCCGGCGACGGCGACGGGCCCACCAGCGCCGAGAAGCTAAGCGAGTTCGAACGCGAAGCTGGCGTCGCCCGTTCGATGCTCGAAGCCCTCTTCTCCACCGGCATTCCACCGAGCCCGCTGCGCAACAACCACGTCTCACTCGTGGGGGGGAACCTCGTCACCGCCATGCCGGCAGGGGTCGTGGATGGCGTCGATCACCTGGCGAGCGGCACACCGCGCAAGATTCACGTCGCCGCCATCCGTTCCTTGCTCGACTCCGGCCATGTGGTGCTGCTCTCTCCCTTGGGCTACAGCGCCTCCGGCGCGGCGTACACCTTGCAGCCCGCCGAGCTCGCCGCCACGGCGGCGGTCGAACTCGGCGCCGACAAGCTCGTGGTGTTCGATGCGATTCCCCGGCTCTCGGACATGAGCGACGTCACCGTTGAGGGCCTCGGCGAGCTGCTCGCAGCGGAAGGCGCGGAGGCGAACTACGGCAAGGCAACCATGGATCGGCTGCAAGCGCTCCTCGACGCCTGTCGGCGTGGCGTGCCGCGCGGACACCTGATCGGCCACAACGCCGACGGTGCGCTGTTGCAGGAACTCTTCACCGCCGAGGGTGCCGGCACGCAGGTTGGCAGCGAGGACTACCGCGTCGTGCGTGACGCTACCGACGCGGACATCGGCGGCATCGTCGAGCTCATCACGCCGCTCGAACAGTCCGGTGCGCTCGTGGCCCGGCCCCGGGATCGAATCGAGCGCGAGATCGGCAACTTTCTCGTCGCAGAACTCGACGGCGCGCTCACCGGCTGCTGCGCCCTCTATCCGCTCGGCGGCGGAAGCGCCGAACTCGCTTGCCTGGTTGGCGGCGAGGGTGTTGGCGACCGCCTGCTCAAGGCTGTTGTCGAGCGCGCCAAGGCAACCGGCGTAGAGCGCCTGTTTGCCCTCACCACCCGCGCTGGCGACTGGTTTACGGAACGCGGGTTTGCGCCCGTGGACGTTGCGGCGCTTCCCGGCTCCCGCAAAGCCATGTACAACTACGCTCGCAACTCCAACGTCTTCTTGCTAACGTTGGCGTCGGCTGTCCAAGGGGAGCAGGAACATGCAATTCGACGATGACGACTTGGTGGAGTTCGATGACGATCGGTGTGACCGGTGCGGGAACCTGCTTCAAGTAACTGGCGACTGGAACCCGCTTCGGACCTGCGATTGCTCTCGCTTCCAGGACCGCGAGTCAACCTCCGACTACCTGTGGAGAATGCGGAAGGGGCTTCTTCGGGAACTTGCGACCCATTTTCAGCCCAACTTCAAGGGGAAGAAAAAGCGCGACTTGGTGCAGCTGCTCCTAGGCGAGAAAGAGGAGCACCTCAAAGACGCGATCGAGTGTTTCGCGTAGGCGGCCTGTCAACGAAGCTCCGTCGCGCGCTTTCCAAAGATGTCGATCGCGGACCATTCTCTCGACACAGCAATGTCATCGCCTAATCCCATGACCGGTCCCAAACGCCCCTATTCCTCCATCGTCGTCGACGGGGTCGAGCAGGCGCCGAGCCGCGCCATGCTCTATCCCGTGGGCTTCACCCGCGAGGATTTCGCCAAGCCGCAAGTTGGCATTGCCTCCACCTGGTCGATGGTGACGCCGTGCAACATGCACATCAACGAACTCGCGGATGCGGCGGCGATGGGTGCCGACGAAGCCGGCGCCAAGAGCGTGCTGTTCAACACCATCACCGTCTCGGACGGCATCTCGATGGGCACGCCGGGAATGCGCTACTCCTTGGTGTCGCGGGAAGTGATCGCCGACTCCATCGAGACCGTGGTGGGCGCCCAAGGGTTCGACGGCTTCGTCACGATCGGCGGCTGCGACAAGAACATGCCAGCCTGCGCAATGGCCATGGCGCGCCTCGACCGGCCATCCGTGTTCGTCTATGGCGGCACCATCCAGACCGGCGAGGAGCGCCGGGACATCGTGTCGGTGTTCGAGGCCGTGGGCGGCCACGCCGCCGGCACCGTAAGCGACGAAGAGCTGCTAGCGGTAGAGCAAACCGCCATTCCCGGCCCGGGCTCCTGCGCCGGCATGTACACGGCCAACACGATGGCCTCCGCCATCGAGGCGCTCGGGCTGTCGCTGCCGAACTCCTCCGCGCAGGAAGCCGTGAGCCAGAGCAAGCGCGAGGATGCATACCGCGCCGGTGCGGCGGTTGCCGAGTTGGTGCGACGCGGCATCAAGCCGTCGGACATCCTGTCGATGGAGGCATTCGAGAACGCCATCACGGTGGTGACGGCGCTCGAAGGCTCCACCAACGCAGTGCTGCACCTGTTGGCAATCGCCCACGCCGCCGGCATCAGCCTCACCCTCGACGACTTCACCCGCATCGGCGCCAGGACGCCCGTGCTTGCGGACATGCGCCCGGCCGGCAACTACGCCATGGCGGAACTCATTGAAATCGGCGGCATCCAGCCCCTGATGAAGACCCTGCTCGACGCCGGCCTCTTGCACGGCGACTGCCCGACGGTGACCGGACGCACGCTGGCCGAGAACCTCGCCGACGTTGCCCCCTATCCCGACAGCCAGAAAATCATCCGCCCCCTGGACAACCCCATCAAGCCGGACGGCCACCTCGTCATCCTGCGCGGCAACATGGCTCCGGAAGGCGCAGTGGCCAAGATCACCGGCAACGAAGGGCTCACCTTCACCGGCACGGCACGCGTCTTCCACGGCGAGGAAGCCGGCATGAAGGCGATCATGGACGGCACGGTGCAGAAGGGCGACGTGGTGATCATCCGCTACGAAGGCCCCCGCGGCGGCCCCGGCATGCGCGAAATGCTGAGCCCCACCGGCGCCATCATGGGCAGGGGCCTCGCCCGCGACGTTGCCCTCATCACCGACGGCCGCTTCTCCGGCGGCTCCCACGGCTTCGTCATCGGCCACGTCACGCCAGAAGCCTACGACGGCGGCCCCATCGGCCTCGTCGAGGACGGCGACCGCATCACCGTCGATGCAGAAGGGCGCGAGATCAACCTGCACGTCAGCGACGAAGAACTCGCCGCCCGCCGCTCCCGCTGGCAACGCCCCGAGGACTACACGGAACGAGGAACCCTGGCCAAGTATGCTCGCCTTGTAACGTCTGCCTCGGAAGGCGCGGTGACAGACAAGTTCTGAGGGCCACTCGAAGGCGGGGCATTGTCCGTCGGGTCGCTGGAGGGATACGCGTGAATGGGGTCCTATGTCCGCTGGCAGCCTGTCGGAGTTGTGATGGGCGGGGCTTCGGAGGGAAGGCATCCTGCCAACGCGCCCGAAGGGCGCGCCCCTAGCGCCGACAGGCGCCTATAGTCGGCGTAGGATTGGGCAGTAGGGACGTGTTTGGATGCGACCGGTGACCAAGTCGACAATGCGGTGGAATGCGGTCTGTGCCGCTTTCTTGGTCGCGTGCGGCCTGTACGCCGAGTTTCCACTTTGGGTGGTCATCCCTGTGGGGATTCTCGCCGTGTTCCCAGTCGTGTGGTGGCCTAGATGGTATCGAGCCTTCAAGTCCAATCTCGCCACACGTCGCTGATCGGCCTCCGGCGGCATTGAAGGGGCCCGGGTTGTGATTGGGTTTGTTGTTGGGTTGATCCTGCTAGCGGTGGTCCTTGCCGCGTTGATTGGTCTTGGTATGGAGGATCAAGGGACGGACCCGACCGAGCCTACGTCAGATGCGTCCAAGATCCAGGCCTCCCGCGGTCGTTTCGGGCGCTTAATCCGAAAGGTGGGCAATTGGTTGCCCCCGATGATTCCCTAGCCCTACCTCGCATCACCTCAGTCGTTGCGTAGGCGTCTGTGCGAGACGCGGCGACGCGCCGCTTCCTGATCCAACCAGACTTCTCCCTCGTCGTCAGTTCCACCGTCGTTCGCGGCGTGGCAACCACCTTCCTGTCGCAGGTCCGTCAGGGCGTTGGCGTCAAGGGCTTCCTGCAACAACACTTCGATTAGGTCGCCCGTCACACCTACAGATGCTCGAGACGATCCCGGCGACTGTCTGGGGCGAGTGCTGCATGAGGCAACGCCGCCCGCGCGACCGGCCTCCGAGGCCGATGGCCGCGACACACGACGGCACGCCGCCCATCCGCGCCGTGTGTTCGATTCGTCGCGATGCCGGTCCGGTGAATGCCCCAACCGCCCTTCGTCCCCACGGCGCGTTCCCGTAGCTGCGGATGGTCACAGTTGATGAGTGCTTGGCCGAGGTCAGGTGCCCTAGGTACCGCGCTAGCGCGCGACGTCCAATGGCCGCGCCCGCGCACTTGAGCGTCCTGAGGACCTCAGCCTGCCACGCGCTCCACAGTATGTGACCGTAATGCACGCCGCAAACAGAACGCGCGGCGGGAGCCTAGAAGGGCCGTCAGTCAACCGCCGCTACGACGCGCAGTGTACGCCTCTCCCCACCTTTGATCTTTTTCCTATTCTCGCCCACTACCTCGAAGCTGTAACTGCCGGCCCTGAGCACTTTGAACGTTGATGTCCATCGGTTGCATTGCGTCTCTCCACAATCACCCGTCGCTATAGGGAAGCATGTGCTCTTGATCAAATCCCATGCAGCCTCCGCGCGACTGATGGCGCCCAGCAGACCGATCGCAACGCACTCCCAGTTGCTGCGCAATGCCCTCGTCGGCTCGATGACGCCCTCGTCACCCTCGCGGCGCCGCCCTTCACGAGTGAACACGTGGTACACGGTGCGCACATCGGTCGACTCGATGGATGTCCGCACGCCTATGAAGGGATGGCCCTCTTTGTCCTTGCGCAGGGCGTCGTAGTCCACAGTGTAATGTGTGCCGCCATCATCGTCCGGGAACACCGGCTTGAGACACGCCGTCGCATTCACCTGATAGCAATACTCGACGATGAGCGCGGTTGCCGCGTTGGCTGGACACGCGAAAACTCCGGCCATCCCCGCGCTTAACAATGCGGCTCGAAATCTCCGGCTTCGGTCCCGCAGGATGACGCGCCCTTTCATCCAGCGGCGCACCTAAACCCTCCCTCCCCGTCGAACCCGTCCTTCAGAAATGAAATCATGCCCGGATAGATCAGCCGACAGACCGCCGTGTGCACCACCGATCCATCGTCCAGGATCGTTTCAGTGGGCGCCAGACGGTAGGGCAAGGTGTAGTAATCCGGCTTTTGTCCGCAACCAGTTCCGTGGGTGCGGATGGTCACGAGGCACATCATCACGTCCACCGTGTACGGGCAAGCGTTGCTGTACCACGTCCGGGCACCACGCGAAATCTTGGTCAGGCAGTGGTTGCTGTTCGCATCGGGTGTCACAACCACGGACGACGATGACTGCGCTGGAGAGACCGTCGGCGATCGGCCACCCGGCTCGCCCGTGCGGTGGAAGTAATCGTCTGCTACGGTGGGTATGTTGACAGGGGCGCCCGAGACCTCGGCGGCGACGCTGGACAGGCCTCGAGCCAGATCCCCCGCGACCCGATCCCGGCGCGCCCGGTCCGTCGCGTACACGCCCTCGCGGGCCGCCATGCGCCGGTCGACCTGCTCATAGCGCGATTCGGCGAGCCCCAGAAGCTCAGCGATCTCTTGAGCGTAGTGCTCGGCGCACTGCTCGTAGCTCGCGAAACCGTTCTCCTTGCGCCAACCTCCGTAGTCACACATGCGCTTGTTCTTGTTCAACGCTTTGTAGACGGCGCGTACCTCTGGCGATGCCGCGTCCACAGCCTGCTTCACCTGAACGCTGTAGTCATAGTGGAACTGAAATCCGTCCTTGGCTTCCTGGCTCGTACAACCCACAACGATGAGAGCGGTCAGCAGGGCGACGACTTTGTTCATCTCGCTCCCCCAAGTCTGGTCGGTAGGCAACAGCGTACCATTTAGGCGTGGCCAGTGTGCTGACTCGGCAAGAAGCACCACGTCCCGCGAGTCGCTGACACTCAACGAGAATCTCGCATTCCGCTGCCCGGGCCTTCTACTTCCGGATGCCAGAAGCGCGTGGCCGGCCCGTGGACATTGACGTGGTAATCCACGACTCGCTGGACTCGTGAATACTCCAAATCTCGGACTTTCGCCGCCGTCGATGCGTTTCCTCGTGGCAACGAACTATATGTCCTGGCCTATTCCAAGTGCCCGGGGTTCGGAGTTCGTCCTGCTCAGGACCCAGCTGCTGCAAGCCGCCTTGGGCGTGGAAGGCTGGATCCACCATCGGTACGGACGCGATGTCGTTCGAGACCGCGCCCTCACGATTCGCCGCCACTGGTCAGCGGGGCCTCCAACCAGCGACCGTCGGTGCGGCATGGCCGAACTCCGTTCCGTGCCTTGGCGTGACGTCCGCCGCGATGGCGCTATATGGGCTTGTCACCTTCTTAGGACCAACCTGAACCGGCCCCCGGGGGGCATTCCACCTGCGGGCCTCGCGCGGGTACGGGACGACGCAGCCATG
The DNA here is from genome assembly GCA_965116935.1 of Pseudomonadales bacterium. Classification (GTDB taxonomy): domain Bacteria; phylum Pseudomonadota; class Gammaproteobacteria; order Pseudomonadales; family Azotimanducaceae; genus VXYL01. The sequence goes on from OZ220737.1 coordinate 1,693,093, forward strand.
ACGGCTCTGACCGAGAGATGAGCTGTGCTTGATGCCCATTCACCCTCGCGACGTGGCGGCGCCGCCCGGAGGCCGTGTGCCTCTGCATCGCAAGCCCTGGGTCAACGGAACATGTCGTGCTCCAACTGCGACAGCGTACGTCGCGAAAGGCCAGGCTGCAGAACCGTCTGGACACAACGTGGATTCCAATGGAACCCAGCGCATCATGGGGCTTGGCCGTACTGACGACCTACTCGCCCGCCCGCCCGCGCCCAGCGCCATCCAGCGTCCCGCGTCGGCGCGTAGTTTATGCTTGGCTGGCGCGCGCGGAGGCGCGGAGCGTACCCCCAAGGGCGCTCCTGTCATCGCCCCGAGTACCACTAACGCCGGCAGTAATCCGAACTGGACAACGGCCAGTAAATCCCGTTAGATCAAATTGTTGGATTCGGTCTGCCTCGGACAAGCCCTCCCCTACGAAAAGGACGTGCCTTGGAGGGAAGGCATTCTGCCTTCCCTCGCGCCGATAGGCGCGTTTCTTCGGGTTGGGCGGGCGCGCTGCCGCGCGCTAGGGAAGGCGGGACGCCTCCCTCCAAAGGTTCGGGAACCCCGTAGGGGCGGGCGGGGCTTGTCCCAGGCCTTGTCCCCGCCCGTGTTGGACTAGCCGCCGCTGGCGGTGGCTGGTGCGGGGACGCCGCGGCGCAGTTGCCGCACTCGTGCCATGGCCGGGAAGAAGCTGTAGAAGGTGGGCACCAGGATCAGGGTGATCGCGGTTGAGAAGACGATGCCGAAGGCTAGTGACACCGCGGCCGGGATCACGATTTGGGCGCCCATGGAGGTCTCGAGGACCATTGGCACGAGGCCAAAGAAGGTGGTGAGCGAGGTGAGCAGGATGGCGCGGAAGCGCGCCGCGCCGGATTGCAGGGCCGCTTCGACGATGCTTGCGCCGGCTTCCACGCGCTTGTTGATGAAGTCCACGAGGATGAGGCTGTCGTTCACCACCACGCCGGCCAGCGCAATGATGCCAATGAAGGAAATGGAGCTGAAGGCGATGCCGACGATCATGTGGCCGATAAGGGCGCCGATGAAGCCGAAGGGGATGGCCACCATGATGAAGAGCGGCTGGATGTAGCTCTTGAGCGGGATCGCCATGAGGGCGTACATAAGCAGGAGCCCAGCCGACAGGCGCGTCACCATGTCGATCATCTCGGTGACGGCGTCCCGGGCGGAACCGTCGCGGCCAAAGCTCACGTTCGGATAGCGCTCCTGCAGGCCGGGGACGAAGTCCCGCTGCACCTGCCCCATAAGGCGCATGGGTTCCACCGCCGTAAGGTCGGCGCTGGCCGTCACCGACACGGTTCGCTGGCCGTCCACGCGCCGGATCTGGTTATAGCCGCGCTGGATTTCGTAGTCCGCCACGGCGTGGAACGGCACTTCCCGGCCATCTGGCGTGCGAATCCACATGTTTTCCAGATTGCCGATGGACTTCCGCTCGGCACGCGGGTAGCGCACCATCACCCGCACTTCGGAGTCGCCGCGCTGGATGCGCTGGGCCTCGGCACCATAGAACGCCTGGCGCACCTGCCCGGCGAGATCGGCGAGGGTTATGCCGAGCGCCTGCGCCTCTGGCTTGATGGACAGCTTGATCTCTTCCGGGCCGGCGGTGGCCGAACTTTCCACCTCGTAGAGCCCGTCGTAGGACTTGAGATGGTTGGCGAGTTCCTCTGACGCCCCTTCGAGCTGATCGAAGTCCGATGCCTGCATTCGGAAGGCGATGGGCTTGCCGCCGCCCATGCGATTCATCGAACGGAACTCGAGGCCGCGCGTCCCCGCGATGTCACCCACCTTGGCGCGCCAGCGATCCTCGATTTCCTTCGGCGTGATGTCGCCGCGGACGTCCCGCCCCTTGAGCTGCACCTGGAAGCTCGCCGAGTTGCCGCCTTGGGTCCAGGCATAGACGTGGTCCACCACATCGACCGCGAGGCCGTTCTCCTCCCGGATCTCGTCGCTCACTTCCCGCAGTGTGGCGTCCATTTGCTCGACGACGCTGATGATCAGGCTTTCCGGTGCGCCCTCCCGCAGCTCCACCTGCGCCATCAGGAAATCGGCCTCGAACTCCGGGAACCACACCATCCGCACCTGGCCGCCGAAGATGAAGCCCACCATCAGGATCATCAGCCCCACGAAAATCGATAGCGTCAGCAACCGATAGCTGATGGCGCGACGCAAGAGCGGCACATAGACATGCGCCACGAACCACTTCAGGCGCTTGTCCACCCAGTCCGCCACGCCCTGCTTGGTGCCGTGGGAGGAACGCATGATGGACAGGTGCGACGGCAGGATGAGCTTGCTCTCCACCAGGGAGAAGGCGAGGCACAGGATCACCACCCAGCCGATGGCGGCGGTGAATGAGGCAGTGCGCCCGCTCATGAACAGAAACGGCAGGAACACGCCAATGGTGGTGAGCACGCCGAACGTGGCCGGAACCGCCACCTTGCGGGCACCGGCGACGATGTTGGGCAGCGTGTAGCCCTTCTCTTCCGTCTCGGTATAGGCGCTTTCGCCGATGATGATGGCGTCGTCCACAACGATGCCGAGCACCAGAATGAACGCGAACAGGCTCATCATGTTGATGGAGACGTCCACGAACGGCACCGGCAGGAACATGAACGCGCCGAGGAAAGCCACCGGTAGGCCGATGAGCACCCACGCCGCCACCTTGAGGTGCAGGAAGATGCCCAGCACGACGAGGACGAGCGCGGCGCCGAGCGCCATGTTCTTGACCATGAGATCGAGGCGATCTTCCAGGAAGTCGGAGGAGGCTGCCCAGGCGGTGAGCTCAACCCCCTCCGGCAGCGTCGCCTTGCGCTTCTCGACGTAGCGCCGCGCCGCGTCGCTGACGTGGATGGGGTTTTGGTCCTCGTTCGCCATCACGCTGATGCCGATGGAACGCTTGCCGTTGAAGAACGAGTAGGCCTCGACCTCCGAGAAGCCGTCACGGATGGTGGCGACATCGCCCAGGGTGAGTCGGGTGCCGTCCGGGCGGGTCAGGAGCACGATGTCGGCGAACTCGTCCCCGGTATAGGCTTGGCCGGTGGCGCGCAGGCGGATGTCGCCAGCGTCGGAGCGGATGGCGCCGCCCGGCAAATCGAGCGACCAGCGGCCGATGGTGCGCGACACTTCCTCCAGTGTCAGGCCGTATTGGCGCAACGTGTCCTCAGAGACTTCCACCGAGATCTCGAATGGTCGTGCGCCCTGAACTTCGACATGGGAGATGTCTGGTTCTGCCAAAAGCTCGTCGCGAATGGTCTCGGCAAGCTCTTGCATGGTGGCTTCGTCGAGGTCGCCAGACACCTGAAGGTTCACCGCGGAATTGCGCCAATAGCGGCGGGAGATGATGGGTCGCTCGGTTTGCGTGGGGAAGGTGGAGATGCTGTCCACCGCCAGCTTTACCTCGTCCATCATCTCGGCAAGGTCGTATTCGTCGAGGATCTCCACCGTGACCATGCCGGCGCCTTCGCCGGCGGTGGAGGTGACTTCGCGCACGCCTTCGAGGTCTTCGATGGCCTCCTCGATCTTGACGACGACGCCGCGTTCCACCTCTTCCGGCGCGCCGCCGAGAAACGGCACCTGCACCTGAATCTGGTTGAAGTTGGCCTCCGGCATCATCTCCTTCTGGACGATGAAGATGGAGTAGATGCCGCCGCCGACGATGGCGAGCATCATCAGGTTGGCGGCGACGTGGTTCTTGGCGAACCAGCCGATGAGGCCCTTCACTTCGGGATACGGATCAGCCACTCAAGCGCACCTTCATGCCGGGGAGGGGTTGGTCTGGCGGGGTCAGGCAGTAGCGTTCGCCGTGTTCCACGCCTTGGGAAATGTAGGCGAAGTCCTCGTCGGAACGGGCGATCTCCACCTGCCGGGGGTGGATGGTGAGGTCTTCGCCCACCACCCACAGGGTCTCGCCCCGACGCAGGGCGTGACGGGGGATGACCACGAGATCGCCTCCGGCACGTCCGGATATCTCGGCGCTGACGAAGGTGCCGATGCGGAGGGGCACGCGGGCGTTCTGCGCGGTGTCGTAGGGATCGGCCACCTGCGCTACCACGTGCAGCACCCGGCGGCTTTCGTCGAAGACGCCTTCCGAGCGCACCACCGTCGCGTCCCATTCGTGTATCGAGCCGCCGAACTCGGCGCTGAGGGTGGCGGGCAGTTCGAGGTCGCCCGTGTTCCAATCCGGCAGGTCGAGGTATTGCAGGTCGTTCTGATTCAGGGGCAGGCGCACCTCGGCGTAGTCGGTGGCAAAGGTGTCGGCGAGCGCCGTGCCCGTGTTGACGAACTGGCCGACGTCGGCGCGCTTGCTGCGCACCATGCCGTCATAGGGAGCGCGGATGATGGTGCGGCGCAAGTCCTCCACCGCCTTCTCCATGTCGGCCTCCGCAGACTCGAGGTCGGCGATGGCTTCGGCGAGTTGCGGCTTGCGCAGGGTGAGGTCCGAGGCGGGTCCAGTGGCGGCATCTAGGCTGCGCAGGCGCTGCCAATCCTCATAGGCGTAGCCGGCGAGGGCGTTCTCAGTCGCGACTTGAGTTTTCGCCCGTGCCACCGCCGCCGAGGCGCGCTTGACGTTGGTGCGATAGTTGCGCGGATCGATGCGGACGAGCACGTCGCCCTTGCGGAAGAAGCCGCCGCTGACAAACGCCGGCGCCACATCCAGGATCGGTCCCGACACCTCGGAAACGAGCGTGGTGCTGGTGCGCGGCGAGACGGTGCCTTGGGAGCGCACGGTGTAGGTGACCGGAACCCGCTCTGCTGTTGCCACTTCCACCAGCAGCGCTGGCGGTGCCACCGGCACCTGCGCCACCTGCGGTCGCGACACCGCAAGGGTCCAAGCCGCAGCGATTGCCGCGATCAAGACCAGGATGGGCAGCGCAAAGCGCAGGACGATACGCATGTGTGTTCGGTGGAGTCCGTTGGTCGGTGTGGTGGCTAATGGCGGGACGGATTGAAACCCGCGCGAGAATGCGGCACTGCTACCAAAAGTAACACAGATTGCGCCGCCGGCATCGAAATCGGGGCGAATTCGGAGTAAAACGCGATTATGGGGCTTATGCAACCCAGCCAAGGGACGGAACTCGACACCGCGTCGTTCGCGCGCGATGGGTTTCTGGTCGTGCCGGCGCTGGCCCGGGCGGAGGCAGTGGCGGGGATGCGGCATGCGGCGTTGGACGCGCTGGACCCGCTCTTAGGACCCGCGGAGTTCGAGGCCGATGTCGGCTATCCGGGCGCACCGCTGCCGGGCCAGGCCGGCGCTGCCACGCCTCGGCGCTTGCTGCACGCCTACGCCCGGCATGCGTTGTTCCGCGAGTGGAGCACCGGCGCTGGCGTTGCCGAAGTTGTGCGCCGCCTGCTCGGTCGGTCCCGGGTCCTGCTCTCGCAGTGCCACCACAACTGCATCATGACGAAGCACCCCGGCCACTCCTCGGCGACGCTTTGGCATCAAGACGTGCGCTATTGGTCGTTCGACCGGCCGGAACTGGTGTCCGCGTGGCTTGCCCTTGGTGCGGAAACGCCGGCCAACGGGGCGTTGAAGGTGATTCCCGGCAGTCACCGACTCGAAATCGATCCGTCGCGGCTCGACGACGACCTCTTCCTGCGCCCGGAACTAGCGGCCAACGGGCGCCTGATCGCCAGCGCGCGTACGGTACCCCTGCAACCCGGCGATGCCCTGTTCTTCTCTGGACGGCTTTTCCACGCCGCCGGCCGCAACGAGACCGATCAGGTGAAGCTCTCGGTGGTGACCACCTACCACCCCGCCGACAATCTGCCCACACCGGGCACCCGCTCCGCCCGCTACCCCTCAATCGAGTTGTAGCTGGCGTGGGCTCAAAGGGTTCTACCCCATCGCCGGGTGACGAGAGCTTTCTCGACGCCATGGAGGATGTCGTGCCGCTCACAAGCCGGGCGACTGCGTCCCGTCCTCCTCGCTTACGTCCCACGGCTGGCCAGCTACGCCGGCGGGAGGCGGCCGAAGCAGAGGAGACGAAAGACCCAAACCATCTTCACGCCGGCGAGGTGCCGCCGGTGCAACCCCACGCGGTGCTCGAATGGAAGAAGGATGGCGTACAGCCGGACGTGTTTCGTGGTCTCGGCACGGGGCGCTACACCGTCGCTGCCACCCTCGACCTGCATCGCCACACCGTCGAGCAGGCGCGGGTGGCGCTGTATCGCTTCCTCACCGTTGCACACGAGCGAGGTCGCCGCTGCGTGCTCATCGCCCATGGCCGCGGCGAGCGCAGCGATCCGCCGGCGCGCATCAAGAGCCACGTCGCCTTCTGGCTTGGCCAGATGCCGCAGGTGATCGGCTACCGCAGCGCCCCGCGCCACCAAGGAAGCACGGGTGCCGTGCTGGTGATGCTGCGCAAGTCTGCTGCGGCGAAGGACGAGAACCGCGAGCGCTACGGCGGCAAGGCGACCCATGCGCCATAGGATTCCGTCGCTCCACGGCAAAGATGATCCCGTAGTGCATTGATCACTAAAGGAAGGTGCCTCGAAGCCGAGTCCACACCAACGTACCGGCGGGATGGCGCGGTCCCACACGCGACTCGAGGTGTGGGCCTCACCACGCTCCTCGCGCCGAAGGCGAAGCAAACAAGGGCTTGAAGGTGCCACCAGCCTCTTCCCCGCGACACGGGCCGGGTCGGCGTGCCGTTCGGCGCCTACAGCGCCTGATCGAGATCAGCGCAGATGTCGGCTGCATCCTCGAGCCCGACGGAAAGCCTTAGCACGCCTTCGCCGGCCTCGTCCCGGAAGCGGTCGAGGGCATCTCCTTGGAGCCGATAGGTCTCGGCGGCGAGCTCCTCGGTGTCAATCCAGTAGATCAGGCTGCGGTGGTGGCCGAGGGAGACTGCATGGTGGATGAGCCCTAGCTTGCCCACCAACTCCCGTGCCGCCTCGGCGCCGCCGGCGATGCGAAACGAGACCATGCCGGAGAAGTTGTCCATCTGACGCCGGGCCAGTTCGTGCTGCGGGTGGGAGGCCAGCCCCGGATAGAGCGTGCGCAGGACTCTCGGATGCCCTTCGAGGAATGCAGCCACCTCCTTTGCCGCCGCCTCGTGGGCGGCCATCCTGAGCGGCAGGGTGGCGGCGCCACGAGCGATCAGCCAAGCGTTGAAGGGGCTCAGGATGCCGCCATGGTGCACGAGTGCGTTGCCGGTAAGGTTGGCGATGGCGTCCACCGAGCCGATCACCGCACCGCCGATGGCGTCGCCGTGGCCGCCGATGTACTTGGTGAGGGAATGCACGACGAAGTCGGCCCCGAGTTCCAGGGGCCGGGTGGCGATGGGCGTGGCGAAGGTGGAATCCACCGCGAGCGCGGCGCCGGCCTCGTGCGCGATGTCCGCCACCGCACTTAGGTCTGTCAAGCGCAGCACCGGGTTGGCGGGCGTTTCCACCCAAACGAGGCGCGTCGTTGGCCGCATGGCATCGCGCACGCGCTCGGGCTCCGCGGTGTTCACCGGGGTCACCTCGATGCCGAGTCCCGGCAATGTGCTGCGGGCGAGTTCCGCCGTGCCGGGGTAGTTCACCTCGCTGATCACGAGATGGTCGCCGGCCGTGAGCTCGGAGAGCAAGAGGCCAGTGGTTGCCGCCATGCCGGATGCGAACGCGGCGCACGCCTCACCACCCTCGAGCGCCGCGAGCTTCTGCTCCAGCATCTGCACGGTGGGGTTGCCCCAGCGGGTGTAGATGAACTGCGGCTCGTCGCCGGCGCTGGCGAAGGAAAAGCCGGTGGGCTCGTCCTGCACAAAGGTGCTCGACATGGTGATGTCGGGAGCGGAGGCGCCGGTGTTCGGGTCCGGCACCTCGCCGCCGTGAACGGCGGTGGTGCGAACGCCCCGCTTCTGGTCTGGCGTTGGCATCGCCTAGATGCGGCCCTTGTTGAGGTCGAGCCGACCGCGGGCCAGGTTCAGTCGCAAGATGTCGCTCGCGCCTTCGGCCAGGCGCATGGCGCGCACCCGCCGATACAGGCTTTCGAGCGGGTGCCCCACCCGCAGCGCCGTGCCGCCGACCAATTGGATGGCGGTGTCCACCAACTCGCCAATGGCTTCGGTGGCGAACACCTTGCAGGCGATGCCTTCGTTGATGACGTTTTCGCCAGCCTCGGCGAGGCGCGCCGTGCGATACACCATGCTGCGCGCCGCAAAGGCACGAATCCGCATGTCGGAGTAGCGCAGCCGAACGCCCTCGCGGGAGCCGAGTGGTGCACCGCTGCGGTGGGGTGCTTCCAGATGTTGCGTGACGAAGTCGATCACCCAGCGGGCGAGGCCCACGCTCTCGGCGGCGAAGGCGAGGCGGGTGTCGCCAATCTGCCGCATGGCGCGCGGCAATCCCTCGCCCGGCTTGCCGATGATGTTGCTGGCCGGCACCGCAACGTCGTGGAACTCGATGTAGGCGTGGTGGGTGCCGTCCATGGAGCCGAAGATGGCGGTGATTTCCACCCCGGGCGCTTCGCGGTCAATGATGACCATGGCCGGGCCACGGCCCTCCACTTCCACTAGGGTGTTGATGAAGTCTGCCTCCGCACCGCCGGTGACGTAGGATTTCTGCCCGTTCACCACGAGCGTCTCGCCGTCGAGCCGGCCCCAGGTGGCGCGTTCGGCCTTGTCCGGTTCGGTGAAGCCAAACGCGCCGCGTTTCTCGCCGGCGAGGGTGGGTTCGAGATAGCGCTCCCGGGCCGGCCCTTGCGCGCCACCGAGGACGCCAGGCCCGGGCCCGAATACGCCGCCGAGATGGCTCAGGTTGTGCGAACCCAAAGTGTCCCGCACCACCGTCATCGGCAGCGGCCCAGCCGCCGAGCCGCCGAACTCCACCGGCTGCGTCATGCGAAAGACACCAGCCGCCTGCGAAGCCTCCCGCACTAGCTTCCGGCGCTCGTCCACTTCCAGCGTCTCGTCTTGGACGAGGGGAACGAGCGTATCCCGCGCTAGGGCATCGACACGATCACGCAAGGCGAGAAGTTCGGCAGATAGGGATTCGGGCATGGGGATTCCTTACGGCAACATGGGTGGATTTCTGATGACCTTGGCAGTGACCTGTCGGACCACAGCGAGGGAACCACAGCGTCGGCGGACCCTTCAGGCCGTGGTCAGGGAACCGGGGCGAAATGCCTTTCCCGTGCGGTGCGGTGGTCGAAGGTGTAGGTCAATCGACACCCGGCGGCACGGTTCCGCCATGCAATCAGATGGTCAGCAAAGTCGGCAGCGCCAGCCTCGAACTGGCGCAACGCAGCCCAGACGGCATCGCTGTCTTGGATCTCGATCTCCGTGGTGCGCAGCAACTGATGTATCACGCGTGCTACCGCGTCCTTGGGGAAACCGTAAGCCGACGTCAGCACCCAGGCGACCTCAGCGAGTACGACGACATCCACATGTCCGGGCGACGCGTCGGTGCATTCACCTTCGATCAAGGCTGTGGCCGCCTCGGCTTGGTCAGGATCGTCCTGCACGACGTAACGCACGAGGACATTGGAATCGAGGCCAATCACAGTTTGCGCGCACTTGCTTTGGCAATCGCCTCGTTCATCTGCTCCACGGTAACCGGGACAGCCGGCTTCGGCAGCATGCCCTTGAGCTCGGTCACGCTCGCCTTGATGGGTGCGATGCTGAGGGCGCCGTCTTCATTGAGGACGAAATCAATCGTGTCGCCAGGCTTAAGGTGCAGCTTGTCGCGAATCGGCTTCGGAACCGTCACCTGTCCCTTGCTGGTAATCGTCGCTTGCATTACTCAGTGCCGGTTTCCTTACATTCGAAGCGGATCGTAGCCTTCGCGCCGTTGCCCCGCAACGGTCGGGCCTGATGGGATCCGCACAGCCTTGCGCTCGAACCGGAGTCGGGGCTTTCGCCCGTGGATCATCGCCTACAGGAACGTCGGCACCATGACCATCACCGGCACCAGCAGGATCAGGAAGATGATGGCGACCAAGGCATAGAGGAGCCAAGTTTCCCTCCGAGCGTTGCGAGCGATCAGTGCCTCGATCTCTTCCGGCCCGCGAGCCGCGACGGAGGAGGCGAGGCGGTAGCGAACGATCCCATCCCGCAACCCCGGCAGCCGCACGAAGAGCTCCGGCGTGCTGTTGAGGCGCCGCGCGACGTCGTAGATCGGAATGCCTGCGCCCCTCGCGATTTGCGATGGGTGCAGCCCCTTTGCTGGCTCGTCGAGAAAGCACTGCACCATCGCCATGAGCACGCGGGTCTTGCCGCGAAACCGGAAACGCCAGACGGCAAAGGGGTCGGTCATGCTCGGCCCTCGAAGTGTGCACAGACGGGAGAGCTTTGCAGATACGGGCGACGTTTGCATCCCGCGCGCCGGCGCGCCTGTTGCTACGTGGAGAGACGACTCCCGAAGGCGCGCCTAGTGTGCCGTCCCAGAAATACGTCACCCTTCGTGCTGGACGTTGGCTGGTGCAACAATGCCGGAGAAAGCGAGGATGTGCCGCCTGGGACCTGCCCCCGTGAGGTCGTTGAGTGCCTGCACTTGGCATCCCGAAGTACCACGAACTTGTGGGACGGTACACTAGGGCGTGTTCACACTAGCGTTCTGGTTACCGAAAACTACCTTGAATCAACCGGCGACAGTTACCAAAGTCCCAGCGCAACCGATCGAGAACGAGGCCGCCTTTGGAGGGAAGGCATTCTGCCTTCCCTCCAAAGGCCACGCCGTCCAATGGATTGTGTGAGCGCATAGTGTGAACACGCCCTAGGAGCCTGCGCCATAGTAACCGTCGAGTCGAAGGAGGGAGCGAGCGTCGTTTCGCAGTTTTCGCGCCAGCGAAAACTGCCAGAGCGGCGCGAAGCGGCGCTAATGTGCCTCGTCCCAGTTGTGGCCGACGCCGGCCTCCACCAACAGGGGCACCGAAAGGTCCGCTGCCGCCTGCATTCGGGAGATGACGCCGGCCTTCACCTTCTCCACCTGCCCTTCCTCCACTTCGAGCACCAGCTCGTCATGCACCTGCATGATCATGCGCGCCTCGATGCCGTCTTGACGCAGCTGCGCCAGAAAGCCGTCCACTTCGATCATTGCGCGCTTGATGATGTCGGCGGCGGTGCCTTGCATCGGCGCGTTGATGGCGGTGCGTTCGGCGGCCTGGCGGCGGGGGGCTTGACGGGCGCGGATGTCGGGCAGGTAGAGGCGGCGGCCGAAGACCGTTTCGACGAAGCCCGCCTCCCGCGCCAGCCCCCGCACTTCGTCCATGTAGCCAGCCACGCCCGGATAGCGAAGGAAGTAGCGGTCGATGTACTCCTGCGCCACGCGCCGGGTCACGTCGAGCTGCTTGGCGAGGCCAAACGACGACATGCCGTAGATCAGGCCGAAGTTGATCGCCTTGGCGCCGCGGCGCTGGTCGTCCGACACCTCGCCCGCCGGCAGCCGAAACACCTCGGCGGCGGTGGCGCGGTGGATGTCCTGCCCCGTCTCGAAGGCGCGCAGCAGCCCTTCGTCGCCGGAGAGGTGGGCCATGATGCGAAGCTCGATCTGCGAGTAGTCGGCGGCGATCAGGCAGCGTCCGGGCGGCGCCACGAACGCCTGACGGATTTGGCGGCCGTCGGCGGTGCGGATGGGGATGTTCTGCAGGTTCGGGTCGGCGGAGGAGAGTCTGCCGGTGGCTGCGACTGCTTGGTTGTACGACGTGTGGATCCGGCCCGTGCGCTGGTTGATCTCGTGCGGCAGCGAGTCGGTGTAGGTGGACTTGAGCTTGCTGGCGGCGCGGTGATCGAGGATGAGCCCGGGCAGTGGATGATGATCTGCCAGTTGCACCAGCACGTCTTCGGCGGTGGAGCGCTGCCCCTTGCGGGTCTTGCCGAGTGGGGGCAGTCCGATTTCGTCGTAGAGGATCTCCTGCAACTGCTTCGGCGAGCCAAGGTTGAACTCGCGGCCTGCCTCGCTGAACGCCTTTTGCGACAGCTCCTCCATGCGCTCGCTGAGATCATGGCTCTGATCCCGCAACCGCCCGGCGTCCACCAGCGCACCGGCGCGTTCCATCCTGGACAGCACCTCCACGAGCGGCAGCTCGATGGCCTCGTACACCTCGGACAGGCGCCCTTCCTGCTCCAGCCTTGGCCGCAGTATCTCGTGCAGGCGACAGGCCGCATCGGCGCCGCCGGCGGCATAGCCGGCGGCTTCGGCAACGCCAACCTGATGCAGTCCCAACTGCTTGGCACCCTTGCCGGCCACATCCTCGAACGAAACCGGCTGCACGCCCAGGTACTTCTGCGCCAAGTCCTGCAACTGATGCCGCCGGGCGCCGACGCTGTCCAGGACGTAGGACTCGAGCATCGTGTCGTTGGCGATGCCGGCAAGGGCAACGCCAAGCCCTTCGAGGATGTTGCGGGCATGCTTGAGGTTCTGGCCGGTTTTGGCGACGTTCGGGTCTTCGAGCACAGGCTTTGCCGCGGCGATGACGTTGCCGAGCGAAAGCTGGCTTTGCGCCACAAGGTCATGCCCCACGGGGACATAGGCCACGTCGTCGCCGGCGACGCCGAAGGCGAATCCTACGGGCTGGGCGTCCATGAACCGCCCAGGCCCGGTTTCCACCCCCAACGCCAGGTGGCCGGCGGCCTGTGCCTTGCCGAGAAGCTCGTTCAGAGCATCCAAGCTCTCGAGCACAGGGTACTCGCGGGCGAGCTCCACGGTTCGCCCGCCGCCGAGCTCTTCCGCCCACGCCTGAAAGTCGAAACGCTCGAACAGCTCGACCAATCGCTCCGTGTCCGGCTCGCCAGATTCGAGATCGGCGATGCCGAACTCGAGCTCGAGGTCGCAGCGAATCGTCGCCAGATCCCTGGACATGGGCAGCGTGTCCAATGCACCACGCAGGTTCTCTCCGACCTTGCCCTTCACCTCGTCGGCACGGGCGATCACGTCGTCCAGAGTGCCGAACTCGGTCAGCCACTTGGCGGCGGTTTTGGGCCCGACCTTGGGTACGCCCGGAATGTTGTCCACGGAGTCGCCCATGAGCGCGAGGTAGTCCACGATGCGAGCGGGCGGAACGCCGTACTTCTCCTGCACGCCACCGGCGTCGAGGGCCGTGTCGGTCATGGTGTTGACCAGCGTCACGTGGCTTGAGACGAGCTGCGCCATGTCCTTGTCGCCGGTGGAGATGACGGTACTGCGGGAGCTGGCCGTGGCTTCGGTAGCCAGGGTGCCGATCACGTCGTCCGCCTCCACGCCGGCTACATGCAGAAGCGGCAGCCCCATGGCCCGGATGATGTCGTGGATGGGTTCGATCTGGACGCGCAGATCGTCGCTCATGGGTGGCCGGTTGGCTTTGTACTCAGCGTAGATGTCATCGCGAAAGGTGCGTCCGCCGGCATCGAACACCACGGCCACCGGCGAGCCGGCAAAGTCGTCCATGAGCTTGCGCAACATCGCAATGACGCCGCGCACGGCGCCCGTGGGAAAGCCGTCGAGGGTGCGCAGATCCGGCAGGGCATGGAAGGCGCGGAACAGATACGAGGAACCGTCAACCAACACGAGCGGCGGTGCACCCTCGCCGTCGCCGAGAGGCTGCGTGTCGTCGGTCATGCTATGTTCCCCTCAAGGCCCGGATTCGCCCAGTCGGCCAGCTTCGATGGCGCTTCACCTGACACTACCACACGCCCCCACCGTCGCCCGCATGTTGTTGGCGGCAGGCGCTTTGTGCGTCGGCACCCTTGCCGCCACCACCGCCACAGCGCGCCCGGCCGAAGAACCGCCGGCGTTCCGCGGCCCCGACGTGACCCTGATCGAAACGGAGGAACGCACCATCCAGGAATTCCGCCAAAACGGCGTGCTGGTGTTCGTGAAGATCACCCCCAAGAACGGCAAGCCGTACTACCTGGCCCCCAGAGACCCCACCAAGGGCTGGGACGACCTCGAACGTGCGGAGGCCGTGGTGCCGAGGTGGGTAATCCTGCGGTTTTAGCCCGGCTTGGGCTTGGGGCAAGAACCTGACGATGGACGGGCCTCGGAGGGAGGGCGTCCCGCCCTCCGTCCAGCGAGGCCCTCGCGTGGCAGGGAGCTGTTGCTTTGGTGTTTGCCGGCGGGCGTTGTTCGAGGGCACTCGCTAACGCCGGCTAGCGAGCGCGTAGTGCGAGCACCATGAAATGGCCCTGGTCGTCCTGCCAGATGTGGGCGCAGTCGAAGCCGGCGCGGTTTGCCTTGGCGACGAACTCGTCCGGCTCGTATTTGTAGGAGTTTTCTGTGTGCAGACGCTCGTCCTTGGCGCAGGGGATGGGAGTGCCGGCTACCGTCACGGTGTGGGCTCGGGTGGCGATCAGATACATCTCGATGCGGCCGCCGCTCTCGTTGTAGATGGCCTCGTGGGTGAACGCGTCGGGGTCGAAGTCTGCGCCCACCGTGGCGTTGATGTGGCGAAGGACGTTGCGGTTGAAGTCGGCCGTGACACCGGCGGAGTCGTTGTAGGCGCGGTGGAGCACGGCTGGGTCTTTCTTCGTGTCCACGCCGATGGCGAGAGCGCCGCCGCTGCCCACCACCTCGGCAACCCCGCGCAGGAAGGCATCGGCCTCGGCCGGATCGAAGTTGCCGATGCTTGAGCCGGGGAAGAACGCCACTCGGCGCAGTTCCTGCACCGGCTCCGGCAGTTCGAACGGAGCCGAGTAGTCGGCACAGGTGGGATAGACCGGCAGCTCGTAGTCGTCGTGGATGGTGCGAGCCGCCCGCATGAGGTGTTCGCGCGAGATGTCCACGGGAACGTAGGCGGCCGGCCGACAGGCGTCGAGCAGAAGGCGCACCTTGATGCTGGCACCGCTGCCGTATTCGATCAGGCAGCCGCCGTCGCCCACGGCCTCGGCCAGCGCGCCACGGTTGGCGCGCAGGATGCCCACCTCCGTGCGCGTGAGGTAGTACTCGGGCAGTGCGGTGATGCGCTCGAACAGGAGCGAGCCGCGTTCATCGTAGAAGTACTTCGGCGGAATCGACTTGACTGGGAGGTTTAGGCCCCGGAGCACGTCCCGCGCCATGTCCGGCAAGGGCGGCTTGCGATCGAAGATGCGGAATTGGCTACGGGCAGGGAATACTGGCGTATCGATGAGTGGCTCCCGCCGTTGAGTCAGGTGAAGCAGTGCTCGGGACCCGGAAACGCGCCCGACTTCACCGCCTCTGCGTATGCCTCGAACGCCCCTTTGAGGCCGTTCGTGCTTTCCGGCAGGAAATTCTTGACGAACTTGGGCACCCGGATGCCGGTTGGCGTGACGCCGAGCATGTCGTGCATCACCATGATCTGGCCGTCGGTGTGGGGGCCGGCGCCAATGCCGATGACCGGCACTTCGAGCCGCTCGGTGATCTCTTGGCCGAGTTCCACCGGCACGCATTCCAGCAGGATCACCGACGCACCCGAGTCTTGCAGGATGGTCGCTTCCTCCACCATCGTATGTGCCTGACTCGGATCCCGCCCCTGCACCCGATAGCCGCCGATGCGATTGATGGACTGCGGCGTCAGCCCCATGTGCGCGCACACGGGAATGCCGCGCTCGGCGAGGAGGCGAGTGGATTCGCCGAGCCAGGCGCCGCCTTCGAGCTTCACCATGTGGGCGCCGGCACGCATGAGTTCCGCTGCGCTTTCGAGCGACTGGCCCTCGGAGGCGTAGCTCATGAACGGCAGGTCGGCCATGATCAGCGCGCCCTGATTGCCGCGCCGCACGCAACGCATGTGATACACCATGTCGTCGAGCGTCACCGGCAACGTGCTGTCGTGGCCTTGCAGCACCATGCCGAGCGAGTCGCCCACCAGCAGCACGTCGACGCCAGCGCTGGAGATCAGCTCGGCGAAGAGCGCATCGTAAGCGGTGAGCGCGGCGAACTTGCGCCCGCGCGCCTTCATGCGGTTCAACGTGTTGATCGAGACGGGGTTCTTGCGGGCTTGCGAGCTCATGGGTTACAGCAGGGTCGGGTTGGGGTTGAAGTATGTGCGCGCGCCCGACACGCCCATCGCCTCGTTTGCGAGCGCGTGGAAGTGTGCGGCGTTGCCGGCGAAGTCGATCTCGGCGGCGTTCACGATCAAGAGCGGTGCCGCGTCGTAGTCATGGAAAAACCGCGTGTAGGCCTCGCTCAGGCGGCCGAGATAGCCACTGTCGATGCGCGTCTCACGTGGGTCGCCTCGGCGCGAGATGCGTTCGAGCAGCACCGAAACGGGTGCCTGCAGGTAGATCACGAGGTCCGGCGTCGGCGGCTCGATGTCGAGGCTCGCGCTGATGCGGTCGTACAGACCCATCTCGTTGTCGTCGAGCGTCATGCGGGCAAAAAGCCTGTCCTTCTCCATCAGGAAGTCGCTCACGACATCCGCGCCGAGCAATGGCCCGGCCAGTTCCCCCACCCGGCCGGCGCGGTGCAGCAGGAAGAACAGCTGGGTCGGCAGGGCATAGCGCCGGGGGTTCCTGTAGTACCGGGCGAGGAAGGGATTGTCGTCCGGTTCGAGCAATGTCGGGCGACCGAGGTGCGCTGCCAGTCGCCGCGCCAGCGTGGTCTTGCCAACGCCAATGGGCCCTTCCACAGCGATGTGGCCTGGAGGGCGTCGGTCAAGGGTCGAGGCATCGGCCACGAGCGTTCATGCAGCAGTGGTCACGGAGCGGTGCCTTCGTGGCGTCGAGCGAGGGACGAAGGGCCGCGGCCTGGGCGCCGCCGCCGGCGACGGCGACGGCGGCGGGAACCGTTCGGCGACGCCGGCGTTGCCTCGCCGTTGTGCTCCTCCGCGCTGGCCTCGGCCGGCTCCCCCACTTGCTTTTGCCGTTCCGTCCACCACTCGCCGAGTTCTGCCGGCGCGTCGTGAGTGTCCACGCGCAACATCAGGAAGTCGTAGGCGGCGCGGAAGCGGGGATGTTCGAGCAGCGTTTGCACCTGCTTGGGCGAGCGCTTCTCGAGCTTCGGTTGCAGGTTCCACACGTCGCGCACGAACAGGGCGTGGCGCTTGGGAATGGAAATGGTGAACTGCTGTTCGGCGATCACCGCATTGGCGACGCGGGCGTTGTCTTGGCCGTTGCCGACCGGGCCCGTGTGGTCGCAGCGGTCGAGGTATTCGTGCCAGAGGAAGGCGGCAAGCAGGAAGCCGGCGGTTACCGGCTTGTCTTCCGCCAGCCGCGAATCCGTGCTCTTGAGCGCCGCCTCGGCGATGGGTTCTGCATGGGGCGGAAGCGGCAAGAGGATTTCGATGAGGTCGCGCTCGCGCATGCGCTCGAAGGCGGCGAGGGCATGTCCGCTCAGGAAGAGCTTGCCGAACTCGTCGAACAATCGCGCCGGGGCGATGGCTGTCAGGAGTTCGCTCATCGGTGCGATGGCGGCCTCGGTGTCGGCGTCGAGCGCGAAGCCAAGCTTGGCCTCGAATCGCACGGCGCGGAGGATGCGCACCGGATCTTCGCGAAAGCGCGTCTCGGCATCGCCAATGAGGCGCAGCTTGCGTGCCCGGATGTCCGCCATGCCGTCGCAGTAGTCGAGCAGGGTGTCGTTGATAGGGTCGTAGTAGAGCGCGTTGACGGTGAAATCACGACGGAAGGCGTCGTCGTCGATCGTGCCGTAGAGGTTGTCCCGGAGCAGCACGCCCTGGTCCGACAGTTCCTGTTCCTCGCCGGCGCGAGGCGTTGCGGCGGGCTCGTCGACTTCCGCGTAGCTGGCATCGTCCTCGTCGCCGCCGTTGTCGGCCAGGTCCACCGGGAACTCGTCCTCGTCGGTGTCGTGGGCGCGGCGGAAGGTGGACACCTCGATCACCTCCCGCCCGAGACGCACATGGGCGATGCGGAACCGGCGTCCCACCAGCCGCACGCGGCGAAACACGCCGCGCACTTCGTCTGGCGTCGCGCTCGTGGCAACGTCGAAGTCCTTCGGGGTGAGGCCGATGAGGAGGTCGCGAACACAGCCACCGACCAGATACGCCTCAAAACCGGCGTCCCGCAACTGCTCCACGACCGTCACGGCGCTGGCGGAGATGTGCGAACGATCTATGTCGTGTTCGGTGATGCGATTGGGCAAGGAGTTGGTGCGAGAAGTCGGCAGAGCGCGCATCTTAAGGCGTAGCGACGAAAAAGGGAAAGCGGGCAAAACCGGCCTACCGGGGCCGCGGCCCACGCTTCCGAGTCCGCCGTCGTGGAATGTTGAGCCGCTGGCGGCGCTCCCACAGGCTCTTGCGGCTGATGCCGAGGCGGTGTGCAAGTTCGGTTTCCGTGAAGTGATCCTGGTTCTCCAGCACGAAGCGCACGAAGTAGTCGGTGAGCGAATCGGCGCCGTTGGCGGCCTCGGCGCCGGCGCCGAAGTCGTCGCCGGCGTCGATGGCGAGCAGTTCCGCTTCGATGACGTTGCCGTCGCACAGGATCACGGCGCGCTCGATGGCGTTTTCGAGTTCACGCACGTTGCCGGGCCAGCGATAGTGGCGGATGGCATGGTCGGCGGCGTCGGCAAGCACGAGCTCCGGCTTGTTCATGCGTCGGCTGGCCGACGCCAGCGCGGCGTGCGCCAGCAGGATCACGTCGTCGCCGCGGTCCCTTAAGGGCGGCAGCTTGAGCGAAACCACATCGAGCCGGTAATAGAGATCCTCGCGAAAGCCGCCTTCGCGGGTGAGCGCTTCGAGATCGCGGTGGGTGGCGGCGATGAGGCGCACGTCGACCAGGCGCGTGCTGGTGCCGCCGAGGCGCCGCAGCTCCCCGTCTTGCAGCACCCGCTGCAGCCGTGCCTGGGCGTCCCGGGGCAACTCGCCGATCTCGTCGAGGAACAGGGTGCCGCCGTCGGCTGCCTCGATGAGTCCGCCCCGCCCGGCGCCGTCGCTTGCCAGTGCCCCCGGCGCATGGCCGAAGAGTTCCGGCTCGATGAGCGCATCCGGAATGGCGGCGCAGTTGAGCGACACCATGGCAGCTTCGCGGCGCGTGCTGAGCGAGTGCAGCGCCCGTGCCACCAGTTCCTTGCCGGTGCCGGACTCGCCGTGGATGAGGACGGTGGAGTCGGTGGGTGCCACTTTGCCGATGCGGTCGAATACTTCGCGCATGGCTTCGCTGGTGCCGATCATTTCCGGCGTCGTGGCACCGGCGACAGACTTGGCGATGGTGCGGGCCGGCTTGCGGCGCGCGCGAGGGTGTGACTTCAGCGCCGCGTACACTGCGGCTAGGAGGGCGTCGGCGGTGTAGGGCCGCGGGATGTAGTCGGTGGCGCCGGCACGAATGCTGGCGACGGCGCCGGCGATGGTGGCATCGCCGGCCACGACCACCACGGGCACATCGGCGGCACGGCCGATTGCTTCGGGCTCGGGTCCCAAGGACGTCGCAGTGCCGGCAACCACAGCATCGGCTTCGGACAAGCTCGCTGGTGCCACGGCGTCGAAGGAGGTTGCCTCCACGACGCCGAACCCGCCGTCGATCAGGAACCGGCACAACTGACGGCGATGCTCGGCGTCGCCCTCGACCACCAGAATCCGGTTCATCAGCGCATCATAGCAGCCTGTTCGACTTCGCCGTCTCGGCGAAAGTTCGAAAGGGTGACAGGACGGCTTGGGCTGGGGCAAGAAGCGTTGTCCGAAGGCAACGGTTCTTGTGGCGATAGCAGGCGAGGCGCTTGTCTCGGAGCGACGGCATCTGCGTTCCCCCCGCAAGCGCTTCGACCGTTCAAGCCGCGCCAACGCGCTCGTGCGGCTTTTGTCCTATGATGGCGCCGCCTTCAGCGGCGGCCCCTGCGGCACAGTGCCGTTGCCGCACCACCACATGCAACAAAGGGTTTGGGATGACCATCGTCGTCTATCCGGGGAGCTTCAATCCCATCACCAACGGCCACCGCGACATCGTCGAGCGCGCCTTGCGCCTGTTCGATCGCGTGGTCGTCGCCATCGGCACTTCCGCCGACAAGGACCCCGCTTCCTTCCTGTCGGGCCGCATTTCGCTGTGCCAGCAAGCGCTTGAGGAGTTCGGCGACCGAGTGGAGGTGGAGGGGTTCAACAACCTCTTGGTGGACTATGTGCGCTCGAAGGGGACGCGCTTCGTTGTGCGGGGGCTGCGCACCATGTCCGACTTCGACTACGAGTTCCAGATGATCGAGATGAACCAGACCCTCGACAGCGACATGGAATACGTGCTGTTGCCCACCTCGCGGCAATGGTCGTTCCTGTCATCGTCCCGGGTGCGGGAAATCGCAGGGCTCGGCGGCGACATCTCCGAGTTCGTCCACCCGGCGGTGGTGGAGCACTACAGCAAGCTCTAGATTCCTTGAGCGGAGCTCACTCAAGCTCACGGTCTTCCTTGCGCTTGCGATGGCTTCTTTAGGGGCTTGTTCCCGCCCGTGCCGAGTTCATCGCAACGACCGAAGCAGTTGCGCAGCAACTGCCAACGCGCCCGTCAGGGCGCGCCGGGACGGGACAAGCCCGTCCCCTACGGCCCCGTTGCAGCCGGACCGGAAGCGGCGAGTTCCACCGCCGCGACGTTCCGCGCGCCTCGTCGATGAGGCGAGGGGTCGCTGGCGCGCCGCACGAAGGGCCGAAATCAGAGCAACGCCGCCCCCGCGTGCCGTCGCTCCAAGTCCAGCAAGAACCGTTTGGTTGCGAGTCCGCCGCCGAAGCCCGTTAGGGACCCGTCGCTGCCGATGGCGCGATGGCAGGGGATGACGATAGGCAGGGGATTGCGGCCGTTGGCGGCACCCACGGCACGGCTCGCTTTCGGCCGCCCGACTGCCTTCGCGAGCTCGCCATAGCTTCGCGTTTGGCCATACGGAATCTGCTGCAGCGCTGCCAGCACGTCGCGCTGGAACGCCGTTCCCGAAGGCGCAAGCGGGAGATCGAAAGAATGCCGCTTGCCTGCAAAGTAATCGCCAAGTTGCCGCGCCGCCTCGGCGAAAGGCACCGGGTTCTCTGTCCAGTCCTGTTCCGGCCGGACCGCACCGCGTCCGGACGGAAATCCGACCACTTGCAGCGCGTCTTCATCGCCGGCGAGCAGCAGTTCGCCCACCGGACTCGCTAGCATGGTGTAAAACATCGATTTCGCTCCTCGCAATGCACGAGCCGGATGGACCGCCACGCGCCATGACAGATGCGTCGCCACGAGACCCCGCCAGCGTGCCAGCGCCCGCATTGGCGCATGGCCCGGTCGCCCTCGAACCGGTGACAGTGGCAAAGCCATGGGGCTCGGAAACATGGTACAGCGGCATCGAGCGGCGTGGCGAGAGTCGCGTGTGCCTTGGTGCCAAACGAGTGCCATTGTCCGCGTTCCTCGCTCGGCACGGGCGCACGACGCCGCCCATTCTGCTGAAGCGACTCGTTCCGAGCACTGGCCATCTGTATCTGGAAGTGCATCGCACCAAGCACGAGGTCTACGTGGTGGATCGCGTGGACCCGGCGGCGTGGCCGGACGGCCGCGGCGAACTGCTGTGCGGCGTGAACCCAACGGCGCGTACCGAACTAGGAGACGAGGGCCTGCGCCGTGCCGTTCTCAATGCGGCACAGGCGGCGGAACGCGGCGAGGCACGGGCGACCACCCTCGATCCGCTCATGCGCCGTCACCGCCTAGCCCCTGGCGACAGCATCGAAGTGAAGCCCGGCGTACCCCACTCCCTCCGCCGAGGCGTGGAGGTGATCGAGTTCCAAACCCCCGTGTACGAACGCCTCATCCTCGCCGCAAGCCAACCCGTGCAAACCCAGCACCACTGGGACTCCGCCGCCGCCACCGAGGCCATGCATCTAACGCCCCAACCACCGCCTTGCCCGGCCAGCACAGAGTCGCACCAAGCCTTAGCAACAACCCCAACCTTCAACGTAACGCGCCATCTCCTCGCCAAAGGCGCAGCCCTGCGGTTGCCGGCGTGGTGCGTCGGCTGGATCGTCCACGGCGGCCTGCGCGCGCCCGAAACGACCTTCGAGTCTCGCCGTGCCTTCCTCACGCCGCACGCGGCGACGCTCGTTGCGGCCCAGGAAACCGAAGTCCTGGTCGCACAGGAAGCTGGAATACGGTAGCAAGCTCACGCCTCAAGACGCGTCGTTTGCGAGGCTTGCAAGGGCAGTAGAACGACGCACGGCCGCCAAAGCACGCGTGATAAGGTGACGGGCTTTGCGCAAGCGACGGCAGCCGGATGGCCGAGAGCGAACTTATCGTCGAGCAGATCCAGATCGGCCCCATGGCCAACTTTACCTACATCATCGGCTCGCGTTCGACGCGCGAAGTGGCGGTGGTGGACCCCGCGTGGGACATCGACGGCCTCCTCGCCCACATAGACGAGCAGGAATACACCCTCACGGCAGCCCTCGCGACGCACTACCACCCGGATCATATCGGCGGCGGCATGGGTGGGCGCAGCATCGCCGGCGTCGTCGAACTGCTCGAAAAGCGGCCGGTGAAGATCTACACGCACCGCTCCGAAGCCGATGGCGTGAAGAAGGTCACCGGCGTTTCCGAAACCGACCTCGCCCGCGTCGATTCCGGCGACCGCCTGGCCATCGGTTCGGTGGAAGTGGAGTTCCTGCACACCCCCGGCCACACCCCGGGTTCGCAGTGTTTCCGCATCCGCAACACCCTCGTCTCCGGCGACACCCTATTCATCGACGGTTGTGGCCGGGTGGACCTGCCTGGCTCCGATTCCGAACAGATGTATCACAGCCTGCAAAAGCTCAAGGCGCTGCCGGACGACACGCTGCTCCTGCCGGGCCACAACTACAGCGCCGTCCCCAACGCCACCATGGGCCAGGCCAAGGAACACAACGCCTACCTTGCCGTGAAAGACCTGCCCACCTGGCGCCAGATCATGGGCTAGTGGCGGCGCAAACCACCCGCTCAACGTGCCCCGTAGGGGCGACCCTTGTGGTCGCCCGTCTTGGCTTAAGGGTCAACGTCACCCCAACCCCCACAAGCGCATACTAAAAGGCACAGCCAACGCCCTGACAACGAGGACAGCCGAATGACCAACCCCACCTCCAACCACGCCGTTTCCCCCGCCGAGGGCCCCATCGCGGTCACCGGTGCGAGCGGCTACATCGGCTCCTGGATCGTCCGGGACTGTGCCGAGCAGGGTTACACCGTGCGCGCCTGCGTGCGCGACCCCGCCAACGCCGCCAAGGTGGATCACCTCCTCGCCCTCAACAGCGAGGGCTTGCGTGGCCACGTCGAACTGCGTGCCGGCGACCTCTTCGAGCGCGGCAGCTACGACGCTGCCTTCGACGGCTGCGCCGCCGTAATCCACGCCGGCGCCGCCGTCGGCTACAACCGCGAGACGCCGCAGGAGGTCTATGACGGCTGCTTCACCGAGGTGGAGCACGTGCTCGAGTCCGCCCGCAAGGGCGGCATGAAGCGCTTCGTCTTCACGAGCTCCTTCGCCGCCGTGGGGCATCCGCGCCCGGAAGGCTATGTGTTCACCGAGAAGGACTGGTGCGGCGACAACATTGAGGGCTATCGCGGGCGCTGGACGGAAGAGCAAATCCCGAAGAATCGCGACATCGCCTATGCCATGGCCAAGGCCAACGCGGAACGCATGATGTATGCCGTGGCGGAAGAGGACGGCTCCTTCGACGCCATGGCCATCCTCCCGCTGCACGTCATCGGCCCGCTCATGTGCGCCAACCACGACCAAGGCTGGAGCTGGCAGAACTGCATCCGCTACATGATGGCCGGCAAGCCCTACAAGAAATCCCGCGGCGGCCGGATGCTGTGGAACAACGTCGACGTGCGCGATACGGCCCGCGCCCACCGCCTCTGCGCCGAAAGCACGGTGGCCAAGAACGGCTCCCGCTACATTCTCTCCGCCACCGACCGCACCGGCGAACTCTACACGTGGCAGATGCAGGCCCGCCTGAAGGAGCTCTATCCCCACGCCCCCGAAATCGGCGGCGAAGAGATGGACGGCGACGCCCCCGCCGAGCACACCTACGAATCCCCCCGCTCCTACTGCCTGCTGGCAAAAGAGGAGCTGGGCCTCGAAACGTATTCCATCGACGACACTTTGCGCGCCACCGTCGATTCGTACTACGCCCTCGGCCTCCTGCCGGCTTGATCTCGCCTTAGGCGCGTTTTGCGCGGCACTCCCCATCGCTCCCGCCGACGGAGGCCTTTGGGGAGGGCAGGACGCCTTTACAGTTCCATTAGGAAGAGGCGGGATCCGGCGCTCCCGGGCCGTGCCCTTCGAGTAGGAACTCTCGATAGTTGGTTTGTGCGACATGGCTGAAAATGCAAGCCCGTGTCCCCATTGCGGCTCCAAGTGCGCGATGGTTGGCGCATGGACCACGACGCATCTTGGTCGAGGCTGTTCGGTCACCCCTTCGTGGCGGCGGATCTCATTCGGCTCGCGCTGCCGAACATGGCGGAACGCCTCGATTTCACAACGCTGAAGCCCCTGCACACTCGCTGGGCGCGAGTTCGCCCACCCGAACCGCCGGCGCGGGCCGCGTCCGACGCCGACTCGAGGGAGCGAACACGGCCGAGAGTCCGCGCCGGCACTACGCACTGCGCACCGGCGATCAGGCTTGGCGAGTCTGGCGGGCGGATGAACCCGGGAGCTCGCTGATCCTGCCGGTCGAGTATCAGTCGAGTCCTGATGGACGCATGGGCCTGCATTCGCTGGAGCGGGGCCTCGATGGCGTGGCGGAGCTGCTATGGAAGTCGCTGCCGCCGGAACGAACCCGCCGGCTCATCGACGACCTGATGGACTGGGTATCGGTGTGCCAGCCGGACGTCACATCAACGATGCTGGAGTCAACAAGGCGCAAGCTCAAGCGCGAGGAGGAACCAACAATGATGGCACTGGCAAGAATGGGCATCGAGTACCCCCGCAGGCTACGCGCGGAAGGCCGCGCAGAGGGTCTTGTGCAGCAGCGCGCGCTCCTGCTTCGTTTGGCAACGCGGAAGTTCGATCCGGATTTGAGGGAGAGCTTGGAACCGTTGCTGGCAGCCGTGGACGATGCGGCGCGCTTGGCGGATAGTGGCCGACTGGATCATTGACTGCGACACTGCAGACGACCTGCTGGCGCAGGTTTCGGAAGCAGGAAACGGTCGCTGAGACGCGGTTACGAACCCCCGCCCCTGTGGCCCCTTCAATGGAGGACGTTGACGAGGCGAAAGGCGCTGACGGCGGCGGCGAGAGCTTTGCGGGAGGGAGTTTCTGCCCTCGGACGCGCCGATAGGCGCAACCACACGACCCACCCGGCCGGCTGACGTTGGTTGAGGCAGGAACAGCCCCCCACCGAACCTACGCGCTCCCCGCTACAGCCCCTAACGCCGGCCAGTCCCGCCAGATATCCAGCATCGACTCCACCCGATGCTCGTCCAAACCACGCACTGCCAGCCGAAAGAAGCACATGTAGCGAACATCCCCGGACAGGTTGGGCGACGCCGTGTGCGCCACCTGATAGTGCGCCAGCACGATGTCGCCAGCCTTGCCAATCACTGGCACGGGCCTCGGCAACCGCACCCCAATCTCTCCCACCGAACCGCCCTGCAGCGAGTTCACGCCATGCTCGCGAAAGTAGCGTTCCAGCCGTCGATGCGTCCCCGGCCAAACCGTGAAGTTGCCTCCAAACGGTGCCGGAACATCACTCAGCACCACGCCAAGCAGCAAGGTGAAGTTCCGCACCACCCCATCGTCCGGCACCCCGTTCTCCGGCGTGTAGTAGCCATCGATGTGCGGTCCGTCGAGCTTGCGTGGCGTGCCTTCCGGGCGCGGAAACCTGAGCGCAATCTGGCACCGAGCCGGTTTCACTACCCGGCGCTCACCCACTAGGGCACGAACATGCGCCCAAACCTCTGGCGCCGTTGCCAACCGCACCAGCCGAGGATCCTCCCGCAACTCCATGCAAAAGGACTGCGCACTGAACCGAACCATGTCGTCCCGATCCATCCCCAACCCAACGGAATGATTGATCGCCCGCCGCGCCCGCTCGACCAGACGCGATGGAACCGCACCGGGCACATGAAGAAACCCGTCCCGCACGAAGCTGCGCTTCTGCTGTTCGGTCAACGACACCAACCATCCTCCGCAGTTCGGAAACGCGCGAACGATAGCGCAACGTCCACCGACCGGTGGCATGCCCAAAGCGTCGATTTCGCACAAGCCTTGACGGTGCTCTCCCACATACCGCGCTCGAACATCGTGGCACGGTGCGGCACCCCGAACTCACCAGAGCCCACGCCGTACCACCAGCGTCCAAGCGCGCCATCGATGCTCGTCGGCGACTCGCGAGGACGAGCAGTTCGCCCATCGATCCGTCAACGTTCGCAAGCGCCAGCCTGTGCTAACGTCCGAGCATCCGGCCGGCCCCGCGCCCAAGGAGAAGGCCATGCCAACCGCCCCACCCGATGCCGCCAGCAAGCTCCACCGGCATGCCGCGCCGCTGCGCTCGCCACCGGTCGAGTATCCAGAGTCGGACGGTAAGCCGATGGCCGAGACCGACATCCACCGGCGCGTCATCAGACTCCGCCGTGTACCACGAAGCCCAAGCCGAACGCGCCTGGGTGCGCCTGCTGGCTCTGTTCGAGACAGCCCTCGCCTAGGGCCGGGCCAGCAAACGACTAGCGACGCAAGGCCGCAAAGGTCTCGGGCGGCCGTGGGACTCCCTGCTCGGCTGAGTGCACATGAAACGGTGTGCCGAATGGCCTCGTCGCCGCCTGGCCCTCGTTCGCACGACGCCTGGCTAGGCAAGCCGAAGATGCTGCGCCTATCGCATCCGTCAACGATTTCATCGGGCGCTGGCCTTGCATGACACGGCAGCCGCTCCGTCGAAATGTCGCGCCGCCGCCGCGAGGTGGGTGATGTTTGATTTGCTAGCATCACGCATCAATCTGTGACGGAACGGGGAACGTGAGAACTACACTGAACATCGATGACGATCTCCTGATGGCGGTGCGGGAGGTCGCCCGACGCAACTCCCAGTCGATCGGCGCCGTGGCATCGCACCTGCTTCGCCAGGCGCTCGCGGGCGACCAGGCCGCGCGAACTGGGCTAGGCGAAGCGCCCAAAGTGGAGTTCGGCTTCCGCCCGTTCCCGAAACGAGGTGGTCTTGTCACCAACGAGTTGATCGATCAGTTGCGTGAGGAGTCCGGGGCTGACTGATGCGGGCGTTGTTCGACGTCAATGTCCTGATCGCCCTGTTGGATGCGGAACACTTGCATCACGAGCCGGCGCGGGCCTGGTTGCGCAGCAACATCGAGCACGGCTGGGCGACTTGCCCGATCACGCAAAACGGATGCCTAAGGATCATGGCGCAGCCGGCCTACCCCAACCCGTTGCCGGTCGCCCAGATCGCTGAACGCCTCGCCGAGGCGACGGCAACCGCAGATCACGAGTTCTGGCCCGACGATGTGAGCCTGCTCGGCGCAGGTGTCATGGATTGGCGTCGCGTGGTCGGGCCGCGCCAGGTGACCGACATCTACTTGTTGGTAATGGCCGTCCAGCGCCAAGGTCGATTCGTCACCTTCGATGCCCGCATCTCGCCGAATGCCGTCGCCCGCGCCGGCGACGAGCACCTGTGCGTCATTTGACACGACGCGGCTAGCGCCGCGTCACTGTGAGGGACCTGCCTCCCCGGGCGTGGGACGGATTTCCTGTGTGTCGGCAAGGAGGGCGTCGGCAGGGAGGGCGAACGGGGGCTTCCCGCCTGCACCGCCGGTACGGCCAAAAGCTGAAGGAACTCCAGCACCGCTACTACGATGTCAGGGTGCGACGTTATGTTGGCGGAATCACAGTGGCGGACTATCTCAGGCAAAGAAGCGGGGCGTTGATGTTCGGAAGCTGAAGAGGACGGTCGGCGACGTGGACCACTGCGATCGACGGGCGGGGTGGAACCGGCACTCGACAACAGCGGGCGCGGACGGTTGGTGGCCGAAGGGAGCGGCGCGTCGCGGGAAGTCAGCAAGCGGACCAGACATTCCGTCCACATACGGTAGTAGGACATTGCCCCCACATCAGCCCTGCGCATTCAACGCCAATTGCGGCTGGCAGATTCCCATCCGGTCGGTGTAGAGAAGGGGACTAGGAGACGCCGGGTCGTGTCAGGGCCGCCAGATGGGAGATTGCCTACCGTGTGTAGGACGGAAAAGGTGTGTGGCGGCTATCCACTCTAGCCCCCGAAAATCAATGAGGGCCTTGATCGCGTCCCGCTCGCAATCCAACTCGTGAGTCTTGTAGCGAAGATTCGACGGCTGAACGAAGTCTGGCTGCTCGAAAATCGATAGGTACGCCACGTCCGTCTTTCCTCAGGACCGAATCGACCGGCCGAGCTGCTCCACGAGAAGCCCTTCCAGCATAGCGGTCTCGTGTCCGCGTTAGGTTGCGTTGAGCATGCATTGCGGGACGACCGCATCCATCAAGGATTGGGACAATTGGGAGCGGATCCCGTTTTGGCCTAAGATACGCCCGATAGTGGCCAGTAAACCGATAGGGAAAACCGAGATGTGGTGGGACCCCAAGGACGTGCTCAAAGACTTTGTGCTGGCTACGCAGCTCGCCCACGTACCGATCGAGAGCAATGCCATCCAGATCGAGACGCTTCCGATGCCTCACACGCCCACCTCCCTCCCCGAAGGCAAGATGGCCGTCTACGTGTTCAGCGATCGAGAGCGCGCGTTCAAAGTCGGAAAAGCCGGACCCGAAACCAAATCTCGATACAAGACGCAGCACTACACCGGATCAGCACCAAGTACGTTGGCTGGTTTCCTGCTAGATGACCCAACCATGGTTGGCCCACATGGCTTGAGCAACGACAATGTTTCAAGATGGATCAAGGAGAACATGGACCGCGTGAATCTCACGCTGGACGCGAATGCCGGACCGTTCGTGCTCGCGTTGCTCGAGAGTTTCGTCCATTGTCGGCTCAAGCCAGTCTATGAGCACCGCAAACGACGTTCACGTCACCGTTCGCAATAGTCATCACGACACCCAAACGGTCATGGCCTGTGTGGGCCCCACTGAAAGCACGAAATCGGGCCGAGCCGGGCTTCTGGGAGGCTGGCATTCGGGGGCGCGTCTCCGGCGAGTGAAACCTCTGGTACCACAGCGAACGACTGGTCTAGGCCCTAGCCCCTCTTACCGACACACAAAGACAAACCGTCCTACAGAGCAGCTGCCAATTTCACACACTCGGTGCAGGCAGCACCGGACAGCAACCGGCGAGCCCAGGAGCCATGGTGCGTGGCCACGAACCACCTGGGGCGTGTGGTGAGTCGTACATTTGGGATATCGGGAATGTCGTGTGTCGGGTGCGCCTCCAGGGCAGCCGGAAAATACCCTACAGAGGCCGCTGTCGGCACAAAGGACTCCTACTCCAGCGGACCAACCCTCTCAGGCGCGAAATCGTCCCTTACATACGACCGCGTTGCCGGTGCGCGGGGTAGACCGGTTGTAGGTGGCAGCGACGCGTGAACAGTTCCACGCGTTAGCTTTGCTCCGCAATCACAACCGCCAGTCATTTCAGCTACATCGACAATCCTTTGCCGCACACGGACATCGTCGTCAAGGGCGGTCGCCGGACGCAGTACGGCCACAAGCTGAACCTGGCGACGGGTCGCAGCGGGCTGGTTCTGGACGTGGCGGTGGAGGACGGCAACCCGGCCGACAGCGCCCGCTGCCTGCCGATGCTGGAGCGGCACGCGGCGCGCTGGGGCGCGGCGCCGACCCACGCGGCGTTCGACGGCGGCTACGCCTCGCGCGAGAACCTGAAGGCGGCGAAGGCGCTCGGCGTGCGGCACGCGGTGTTCCAGAAGACGCGCGGCCTGAAGGACGAGGAGATGTCGCCGTCGTCGTGGATCCGGCGCCAGCTGCGCAACTTCCGCGCCGGCGTCGAGGCCGGCATCTCGCACCTGAAGCGCTGCTTCGGCCTGGGCCTGTGCCGCTGGAAGGGACTGCCGGCGTTCCGCGCCTACGTGCAGTCGGCCGTGTTCGCCCACAACCTCGCCCGCCTCGTCCGGCTCCTGCCCAGACCCGGATAGAAAGCGCCGCCGAAACGGCCAGCGCCGCGTCCCGGACGGAACGCGATGGCTCCCCTCGCCCGCACCTCCGGTTCGCGACGAAAAGCCCTGCCCAAGGCGCCACACTCGACCGTCGCGCCTGCAAAGGAGCCTCCCCGCAGCACCAAAAGCACCTTCTCGCACCCCCCAACACTCCCCCGGAGGCGACTTCCTTGCCGCCAAAGGGCGTTTACGGACAGGAACTATCTAGCATTTTGCATTGCGCGATCGCACTTGGCTTCGCTCGTACCGTCACTGCCGGAAACCCGCCGCCGCGGGCGTCAGCGGAGGTAGTGACGGGCATACTCCAACCGGGTTCTCCCATCTTGCTCCGTTGACGATTCCGGATTCGCGGCGGAGCTTTCCTTGGCGCGGTGTCACGTGTGCAGCGGTCGCGCGCGACGAACAGACGGATCGTAGACAGGCATTCGGCCTACGCCACTCCCCGACATGCGCCGCGCCAAACTCCACACGAGCCAGCACCGCCCACGCGCCCGCGGTCCGAGCGCTCTGTTCGCCAGCGTCACCACAGTTCCATCCCAGGGCGCAACCGGCCATCTGTCCCACACAGGTGTCGGCGACTCGCCTACAGCGCTCGTGGGCCGGAATGTCGTGCCTCGGACACGTCCGTGTGAAC
The DNA here is from genome assembly GCA_965116935.1 of Pseudomonadales bacterium. Taxonomy (GTDB): domain Bacteria; phylum Pseudomonadota; class Gammaproteobacteria; order Pseudomonadales; family Azotimanducaceae; genus VXYL01. The sequence continues at coordinate 1,723,630 of OZ220737.1, forward strand.
GACCCTCCGCCTGAAGCGCCCTCGACAGCGCACCTCGGTGCAGGTGGGCGGCGCCCGAATGTCGTGCATGCGCGACAGCCTGACGCCTGATGCCTTTGGAGGCCCTATCCGCACCCCATGTCCTGTCGGACAGTCCGCCGGGTCGCATCAGAGTTCGCGCAGGGCTGCGCGGTCCCACATCCATGGCTTGGCTAGTGCCATCAATGGTGGTAGGAACGCGAATGTCCCGAGCATCATGTACTTTATAATTTACTTTATTATCAATATCTTATGTCATAATTCCGGAGTAAGCCCGACCCCTACGGGATGCGCGTTCTGCGCTACCAGTTCCCAACACCGCCAGACGCTTCCACATTGGGGCGCGAGGCCTTGGGGCACGGGTGTCCCGCCGCACGCGCCTGCAAGGCGCGCCGCGTTCACCACCTCCCCATCTAGGCCCCCCACAAAGCGTCGATCTCCTACAAGCTCTGACGGTTCCGTCCTACAGACCGCCCTTGAGTTCCGTGCCACGGTGGCCCCACGCAACGCCGACCGATCCACGCCGTGCCGCAAGCGTCCCAGAAACCCCTCGCTGTTCCGGCTCCGCGCCTGCCCGTGCACGACGCACCGCGCATGGGTTGCATTGGTTGCGCGAACGCGCCCGAAGGACGTTCGTGTGCTACCGTCCCACCATCCAGCCGGCGTCGCGCCAGAAGGAGAACGCCATGCCTCCCGCCCAACCCCAGCCCGCCCGCACGCCTCGGTGGCCGCCGCGGTCCGCGCCCAGGCTCCACCCGGCGCAGCTGCCTGCCGACCCGCCTGCGGGGGACGACGAGGACAGGTATCCGGACCTGGGCGTTCCGCCGATGACCACCCTCCACTGGAACGCCCTGGAGGACAGCGCGAGCCTGCTGAAGACCCGCTACGCCGACCGCGACGACGTGGTCGTCGACTCGGGCCTGACGATCTACTACGTCGATGCCGGCAAGGAGAGGGCGATCCAGCCGGACGTGCTGGTGTCGTTCGGGGCGCCGAACCGGCCGCGCCGGGTTTGGCTCGCGTGGGAGGAGGGCAGGTTCCCCGACTTCGTGCTGGAGGTGGCCTCGAAGAGCACGTACCGTCGCGACGAGGGCGTGAAGCGCGCCGTCTACGAGCGCATGGGCATCGCCGAGTACTGGCAGTTCGACCCCACCGGGGAGTACCTGCGCCCCGTCCTGCAGGGCCGCCGCCTGAACGCGGGAGGCGCGTACGAACTCCTGCCGCTCGCGACCACGCCCGAAGGCAGGCTCCGGGGCGTGTCCGAAGTGCTGGGCCTGCACCTGTGCGCGGACGGCAGCCGCCTGCGCCTGTTCGACCCGGCCACGGGGCGATTCCTCCTCAACCACCTGGAATACGCCCGCGCTGTGGCAGAGAAGGACGACACCATCGCCGACGAGCGCCGCGCCCGCCAAGCCGCCGAGGCCGAGCTCGCCGAGCTGAAGCGCCAGCTCGCCCGCCGTTCCTAATGATGGAGGCCGAGGGCAAGGATCCCTCGGCCCCTGGGCCTCCCGTCAGCTCCTGTGGCGCAGCACCTGGCCGGCACGGGTGCCCGTGTGCTCGCCGTCGACCATGTTCACCTCGCCGTTGACGATGGTTGTGTGGTAACCCTTCGAGCGTTGGATGTAGCGCGGGGCGCCGCCGGGGAAGTCGTGCACCAGTTGCGGCTGGCATTCGACCACCGCGCTTGCGTCGAACACGTTCACGTCGGCGCGCATACCGGGCTTTAGCGTACCGCGGTCGCTGATGCCGATGACCCGGGCGGGGCCGGAGGTGAGGCGCCTTATGCCTTCGCCCATCGTGTAGCGCCCGGCGTCGCGCACCCAGTGCGAAAGCAGGAAGGTGGACCAACCCGCGTCCATGATCTGGGATACGTGGGCACCGGCGTCGCCGAGGCCGGGGAACACGTGCTCGTGCTCGATCAGGTCGCCCAAGGCGTTCATGTTGCGGGCGAAGGCGCGGTAGTTGAAAAGGCCAAGGCCCTTGCTTTCGCGGGACACGCGCAGCCACGTCTCGCACCAGTGCTCGCCGGCCGCGTCCGCCATCGCCGCCAGGTTCTGCTCCGGGCCGGCGGTGTAGTCCGGCGTCTCGGCTGTGCCGAGATAGTAGAGGTTGTCCGGCGGCAGACGCATCGCGCCTTCAACCTTCGCTTCCTCCACCAGCTTCGCCACCATGTCGGCGTTGGCGATGGCCTCGAGCCGGCCGGCGAGGTCCATCGCCTGCAACTTGCTCCACGCTTCGCCGGTGATGGGGAAGCGCGACTGCAAGCCATACATGGAACCGGAACTGCGAACGTGGGTGATGGCGGTCACGTCGCCCGCCTCCGTGCGCAACTCCTCGAGTGCCTCGCGGCGTTCGACGCCTGAATCCGCCTCGGGCCCAGCGCCGTAGCTGAACAGAATGCGGCTTTGACTCGCGCCGGCGATCTGCTTCAGCACATCGAAGCCAGCCCCCACGGCCTGCATGAGGCCGCCGCGTGGGCCCACGGCCTTGCCGATCTCGACCAGTTCCGCTGGGTCCGCAAAGGTGCCCGGCACGCTGCGGCCGTCCGGCAGCCGATGCGGCGCGTGGCGGTTGGTGGAGAAGCCGACCGCACCGCGGTCGATGCTGTGGCCGACGATGTCCGCCATCTGCTTGCGCTCGGCGTCCGATGCCTGTTCCTCCACGGCGCGCTCGCCCATGACATAGAAGCGCACCGCGCAGTGGCCCACCATGCCGGCGACGTTGATGCCGGGCTTCAGCCGTTCGATGGCGTCAAGATAGCCGCCGTAGTCTTCCCAGTCCCACGGCAGGCCGGTGAGGATGGCGTTTTTGGGAATGTCCTCCACCGTCTCCATCATGCTGGCGAGGAGCTCCTGGTCGGCCGGCTTGCAGGGCGCGAACGTGACGCCGCAGTTGCCCATGAGGACGGTGGTGACGCCGTGCCAGCTCACCGGCGTCAGCGCCGGATCCCAGCCGATTTGGGCGTCGAGATGGGTGTGCAGGTCGATGAAGCCGGGCGTGACGGTCATGCCCTGGGCGTCGATCTCGCGCCGCCCCCGGCCTTTGACCTCGCCCACCTCGGCGATGCTGCCGCCGTCAATGGCAAGATCGCCGGGCACCGGCTCCGCACCGGTGCCATCGACGAGTTCGCCGCCGCGAATCACGATGTCGTGCATTTGGATTTCCCCTCCTTGACTGCCGGCGCCGGTACCTCGCCCGCGCCTCAAGCAGTTGCTTCGGAACTGCCGGTCAGCATCCTGCCAGCGGCGCGCGCTGTCAAGGCGAGCCTTGGCGCTGCCGCCTGGGCAAAGGCACCAGCATGGGCGTGCTGGCCTGGTATTGCGCGTACGTCGGGTACTTCGCGGCAGAGATGGACTCCGTCAGCATGATGCTGCCGAACATCTGCCCGGTCAGGAAGACGAAGCCGAGGCCCGTCCAATGCAGCCAATCACCCGAAGCGGACACCGCGAAGAGATAGAACGCGAACCACATGCCGATTTCGCAGAAGTAGCTTGGATGGCGGCTGTATCGGAAAAGGCCCGTGTCGATGAACGGTTGCTCTATCTCTTCGCCAGCTTCCCCCTTGCGCTTCTTGTCTTGTTGGAAGGTCCACATCTGCTGGTCGCCCAGCGTCTGCCCGGCCAGGAAGGCGAGGAAGACCAGCACGGCAACCGCATCGAGCCATCCGAGCGGCGCCTCCGGGGAGAGCCACGCTTGGTGGATCGGCGAAGTGAAAAGCCAAACCAGCAGCAACTGGCTGGGCACGATGAATAGGACGTTGGCAATCCGGAAACGAAGCGTTCCGAAGCGCTCTTCCACCACCACCCAGCGGTAATCCCCGCCCCCCCTGCGATAGCCGCCTTTGCGGGCGAAGTTGAAGGTGAGCCGAGCCGTCCAGACCAGCACCAGCAGCGTCATTAGGTTAATGCGCGCTGAATCGAACCCATCGCTCGCCACGACCAGGAGGCAAAAGATGGGCGGACACAGCGACCACAGCCGATCCAGCAACACGTTCCCGCGCAGGACGATCGCCGCCACCCCACAGAAGACGATGAGAATGAGGCACAGCTCCAAGGCGGAGCCGAACGGCGTCCCTGCAAGAGGGTTGAGCGAGACCAGTTCAGACATCACAACGCCACCCAACCAGCCAACGATTGGCCAAGGTTAGCAGTCGGCAGTAACCGTCGACGCCCTCCTAGCCTTCCTAGCCCGCATTTCTCACCACGGCGGTGACTGGACGGTTGGCCGGTTGGTCTGGTCGTTGCTCAGCGGGCGGCATCGGCCTTGGAGGCATTTCGGGGCGGGTCGGGAGCGACTTGCTGTGTGCGGGGGCGGCGTTTTCGGCGTTGGCGGGTTTTGGGCGGTTCTCCCGGGCAGGGCGGTTCCCCCGGCGCGGCGCCGGCGGCTTGGGGAAGGCGGTACTCAGTGCGCGGGAGAGGCGGGCGGGGGCGGCATGGCGCGGATGTTGAGGAGGATGCGGCGGAACAGCGCCCGCTGCGTCCTCGTGCCCCAGGCAGATCCACAGAACCCGCTGCCTCACCAGCGTCTCCACGCCGTGCTCTACCCGACCCGGCGCCCGGTGCCATAGTGGAGAGGGCGAACCCGAAGGCGGCGGTAAGCATGATGTCGACGACCCCATAAGGACGTTGATCTTTCCGTTCAGGGAGTCGAACTTGGCATCGAGTTTCTCGTCGAGCCCATTACTCCATCCCGTCGAGCTTGTGGTCCAGCTCTGGGAGACAGGCGGATCACTGAGCGTGGGTACCAGAGGCACTTCCATCCAGCCTAGATGCGGCCGCAGGCGGAGGTCCCAGCCGATTGGCTGGCGCCGTTGCGCTACACTCGTCTATTGGCGCTACCCGCCCACCGTACGGAACACGGAGCTCAGCATGCTGCATCTGCCGTCGCTCACCATTGAGGGATTTCGAGGCATACGAGCGCTAGAGTTCCGCCAACTGGGGCGCGTGACGTTGCTGGCGGGAGTCAACGGCGTTGGTAAGACAACTGTGTTGGATGCGGTCCGGTTCTACGCCTCGCGTGGCCACGGGCGGACCCTAGTTGACCTAGTCGATACGCGCGAGGAGTTCGTTCAGGGTGTGGACGATGATGGCGACGTCGTGCTCTATCCGGACTTCGGTTCGCTGTTTCACGGGCACCACCCTCTGGATCCCGACAGGCCCGCTCCTGTCCGGATACGGGCTGAACCCCGACCGAACGGGCTATCGCTGGACTTGGTTGAGCCTGAAGGCGACGGAGAGTCGCAAGAAGCGCTGTTCCTTGAGCCCCATGCTCAGGATCTCCAGATCACAGTCGGTCGACACAAGCAGAGACACCGGGCACTGCCAATGGCGTACTACCGTCCTCGCGTTCCGTTTCCGCCCGCTTCCCGCAGCCGTCCTCCGCGATCGCCCCGATCTTGGCCGACGCCCATTTACTTCGAGTCGCTGGGCCCGGGCCTGCTTGGCAACCCGGATATCACACGCCTGTGGGATGGCGTTGCCCTCACTGACGCCGAGCAGTTCGCGACAGACGCGCTGCGTCTTGTTGTCGACCAGCCCCTCGATCGGCTAACGGTCGTTGGTGAGGGCAATTCTCGACGAGGAGGCCGTCGGGTCGTCGCTAAGCTTGACTCGTGGCCAACGCCAGTGCCCCTGAAACGCCTAGGGGATGGCGCGAACCGACTTTTCACGATTGCGTTGGCCCTTGCGAACTGTCGAGGCGGGATTCTCCTCTTGGACGAAGTAGAAAACGGCGTTCACTACTCCGTCCAGGCCGACATGTGGCGTATGGTGTTCCAAATGGCTGAAGCTGCCAACGTACAGGTCGTCGCCGCCACCCACAGTTGGGATTGCGTCGTGGGCTTCGCAGCGGCTGCGGACGAGTCGCCGGCCGATGGGTGGCTCTACCGGATCGAGCGCTTCGAAGACGGCGTGGAGGCGGTAGGTTACTCGGAGGTGAATCTAACCGTTGCGGCGCGTCAACGAACGGAGGTTCGCTAGCCATGGACAATGCAGGCAAGGGGCGGCTCCTGCTTGTTGAAGGCACTGACGACGAGCATGTGATCACCAAATTGCTCGCACGACATGGTCTCGAGAAGTCATTCGAGATCCAAGAGAAGGGAGGGTTTGAGGAGCTTCACGCCTCAATCTACAACGAAGTCCAAGCTTCGGGACGTCGTATCTTGGGCATCGTTGCCGACGCAAATGACCAGCCTGTTAATCGGTGGAAGTCGATCTCGGATAAGCTCAAAGAGGCGAACTGCGAGGTCCCCTCAGACCCGGGCGTCGACGGCAGTGTCTTCCCCGGCCCCCGCGAGATTCGGGTGGGAGTCTGGCTCATGCCCGACAATCAGCGGCCGGGAGAGCTTGAAGACCTCGTCGCCGACATGATCCCAGAAGAAGATGGTCCATGGCCGCGTGCGCAAGACTACATCGATCAGATCCCCGAGCAGGAACGCAAGTTCAAGCCACGTAAGGTGACCAGGGCGTACGTGCACGCATGGCTTGCGGCGCAAGAGAGACCTCGTCCCATGGGCTCCGCTATCACCGCCCGCGATCTAGTTCATGACGCCCCTCCCGCGCAGTCGATGGTCCATTGGTTGCGCGTCCTCTTCGACCTGTAGCAAATGCGGCTCGTTGCGGCTGCTCTGACCGTGGCAATCGTGAGGGCAAAAGCGGTTCACTGCAAGCTTGAGCGGACCACGCGCAAATCGGGCACCGTGGCGGCTCTATGCCCGGTGCTGGCGGCGAGCTGACGCTGCGGCGCTGTCCGGTGACATGGCGCCCGAGGCGGATGTAGCGAGCCCCGGGGTGACGCGTCGCCGCGCGCCGTGCCTGTACCCCGGATCGTGCGGTGTCGGCGCGGAGATGTTGGCGCGGGTACGTTTTGCAGCGGAGTTCCGTAAAGCCATCGGACGAGACTGCCCCGTGCATTTCTCGAGATCGTCGGCGGATGCCCGACGCACCCGTTCGGCAACCCGTAAAGACAGGAGCCCGAAAATCGATGCTGTAGCAGCCGCTCCCGAAGGATCCGCCTTCTTTCCTGCCTCGTCGCAGGCTCTCTGGATGGCTCCTGCCATGGCCTGCTCTCCTCCGGGCCTTCGGAGGGAAGGCATTCTGCCTCCCTAAGCGCCGACAGGCGCTTCTTTGCAACTCGATGTTGGTGCGCCTTGCGGCGCACAGGGAAGGCAGAATGCCCTCCCTCCGAAGGCCCGGCCACGGCAGCCCGACAAGTCGCTAGCGGCTCGGCCGGAACACCTCGTCGATCGTGTTGGCGTCGAGGACCTGGTCTCGAGATCGCCGGCGGAGGCCCGGCGCAGCCGTTCGGCAACCCGCGGAGACAGGAGCCCCGGCCAAGTTTCGCAGCGAAGCCAGCAGCACCACGATGTCCGGCCGTTCGACCCTGTTTGCCCCGTGGCCGGTGTGGATGTTGTACGCCAGCGGCACGGGACGAGCCCGTCCCCCTACGAACTGAGGAAGCGGGACACCACTGCGTCGAGTTGTGCGCGGCCTTCGGCGGTCAGGGCGATGCGGTCGCTCCGCAGGAGGCCCCACGCGATCAGTTCCGAGACGGTCGGTTCGATGGCGGTTCTCGACAGCCCCGTTCGGGCCGTGAACACGTCCCACTCCACGCCTTCGGTTAGGCGCAAGGCGTTGAGCATGAACTCGAACGCGAGTTCCTCGCTGGCGACCTGGGTGGTGGCGACGGAATGGTCGGCCAGATACAGCCTTGGCTGCGACGGCTTGGCGGTGCGGAGCACGGCTGCTTTGCCGTCGTCGTCGAACGAAGTGTGCTTGCCGTGGGCGCCGGCACCGATGCCGAGATAGTCGCCAAAGCGCCAATAGTTGACGTTGTGGCGGCATTCGTGGCCGGGGCGGGCGAAGGTGGAGACCTCGTAGCGCCGGTAGCCGTGGCGTTCGAGCAGCGCGACACCCGCAGCCTCCATGTCCGCGGCGGCATCGCTGTCAGGCAGGCCCGTGGGCGGCCGCCGCGCAAACTCGGTCCTCGGCTCAATGGTGAGTTGATACCAGGAGATGTGCGGCGGTTCGTGGCGGATGGCCTGCTCGAGATCGGCCAAGGCATCCGCAACGGTCTGCCCCGGCAAGCCATGCATCAGGTCGATGTTGAAGCTCGTGAAGCCCGCCCCGCGCACCTCGGCGAGCGCCGTGTCCGTGTCTTCGGGGGAGTGGATGCGGCCGAGGGCCTGAAGCTGGGCCCGATCGAACGACTGTGCACCGAGCGAGATGCGATTGACGCCGCCTTCCCGGTAGGCGCGAAAGCTCGAATGTTCCACGGCACCGGGGTTCGCTTCCATCGTCACTTCCGCCGCGCCGGCCGCGGCCGGCGCGGACAGCAGGGCGCTCATCGCCTCCGGCGAAAACAGGCTCGGCGTGCCGCCGCCCAAGAAGACGCTCGCAAGCGCCCGGTTGCCGTGCCGTTCGGCCTCTTGTACCAGGTCGTCGAGCAGCACGTCCAGGTATTCGGGCTCCTGCAACGAGCCGCGCAGGGGGTGTGAGTTGAAGTCGCAATACGGGCATTTGCGCACGCACCAAGGGAAGTGGACGTAGAGCCCGAGCGCCTCGGCCGGTTGCGTTTGGGCGCTTGTCACGGCTCGCCCCTTTCGGCGAGGAGTTGCGCCAGCGCCCGGCACGCCTGGCCCCGATGGCTGAGCGCGTTTTTGGTCGCCGCATCAAGCTCAGCGGCGGTGCATCCCCGCGACTCGACGAAAAAATGCGGGTCGTAGCCGAAGCCGTTGCTCCCGCGCGGCTGGGCCACCACCACCCCATGCCAAGCGCGAGAGACGATCACCGGGTCCGGGTCCGCCGCCGAACGCAAGAAGACCAGCGTGCAATGGAAGTGCGCCGAACGGTCCGAAACCCCACGTAGCGCCGCAATCAACTTGGCGTTGTTCGCCGCATCGCTCTTCGGCTCCCCGGCATAGCGCGCGGAGCGAACCCCTGGAGCACCCCCCAGGGCACGAACCACGAGCCCCGAGTCGTCCGCAATCGCCGCCAGCCCAGACTCCCGAGCCGCATGACGGGCCTTGAGGAGGGCGTTCTCGACAAACGTAACGGCTGTCTCTTCGGCGCCCTCAATGCCAAGCTCGCCTTGAGGAATCAGATCCACATCCCCAAGGAGCGCCTGCATTTCCCGAAGCTTTCCCGCGTTGTCGGAGGCCAAAACGACGCGTCGAGATCGGTCGGTGCTCATGGTCGCCCAACTGACCCAGACTACGGCAACGGCCCGTACAGGGCCTGCTGGAACGAAAGCGTTTCCGCCCCGTGATCCGGCAGCGTCAGGCGCAGCTCGAAGCGAAGGGTTTCCGCCGCCTCGAAATCGAATGGCGCGATGTAGTAGATCGCCGCGCCGTCACGCACCTCGCGAAAGCGGAGCGGCGTCTTCTGGCCGAGTAGGTTGGTGACGCTGCCGGCAATGTCGATGGCACCGGAACGCCCGTCCGCGCCAATGGCGGAAATGTTGACGATGGCCTTGTTGTCGCCACGCACGATGCCGTGGCGCTCCGCCACCGCAGGCGGCAGGAAGGATGCGCCGATGGCGATGTAATGCACGCGCCAGTCGCCGAACTCGCGGAACTGCTCGGCATGGAGGTGTGTGGCGAAAAGCAATGCGGCGAGCAAGCTGGTGAACAGGAAGCGCGCCCTTCGGGCGCGTGGGAGGGCGAGACGCGCTCCCCCCCAAGGCCCTCGCCCGAGCCTTGAGGCGAGCGGGGTGCCAAGGGTCCGGTCCGTCATGCCCGCGCTCGTCCCAGGCGATAGAAGGCGATCGTCCCGAACAGGTTCGGAATCCAGCGCACGCGCTTCTCGTAGGTCGCGTCCACCACGAATCGCTCGATGATCGGCAGCCCCTTGCGCGTCACCAGTTCCTCGAAATCGCGGAACGTACACAGGTGGATGTTCGGGGTGTCGAACCAGGAATGCGGAATGTGTCGCGCCACCGGCATCCGCCCGCGTGAGGCGAGCTGCATCCGGCAGCGCCAGTGGCCGAAGTTGGGGAAGGTGACGATGCACTCCTCGCCGATGCGCAGCATCTCGTCAAGCAGGCGATCCGGCGCCGCCACCGCCTGCAGCGTCTCGGTCATCACCACCATGTCGAAGCTCGAGTCTGGGAAGCGGGTGAGGCCGTCGTCGAGGTCGTGCTCGATCACGTTGACACCGGCGCGGATGCAGATGGCAATCTCGTCCGCATCCTTCTCGATGCCGTAGCCGTTCACGCCCTTGGCCGTCGCCAGGTGCCGCAACAGATCGCCGTCGCCGCAGCCAAGGTCCAGCACTCTGGCGCCGGGGTTCACCAAGTCGGCGATGATTTCGAGGTCGCGCCGCACGGCCCTAGTCTCCCAACTCCTCCGCAACCCGCCCGAGGTAGGCACCGAGCAGGTCGCAATAGCGTTCGATGGGCAGCAGGAACGAGTCGTGGCCAGCCGCCGAGTGAACCGTGGCGCTCGTCACATCCCGCCCCGCAGCGATCAGGGCATCGACGATCTCGCCGGAACGTTCCGGCGAGAAGCGCCAGTCCGACGTGAATGCCAGCACCAGGAACCGCGCCCGCGCCCGTCCGAGCGCCCGCACCAGATCGCCGCCGAAATCCAAGGCAGGGTCGAAGTAGTCGAGCGCCCTCGTCATGAGGAGGTAGGTGTTGGCGTCGAAGCGGCGCGAGAACGACGTGCCCTGATAGTGCAGGTAGCTCTCCACCTGAAACTGCACGTCCTGGGCCGAGCCAATGTCGCCGGATTTCAGTTCCCGCCCGAAACGGTCGCCCATGCCGTCGTCGGACAGATAGGTCACATGCCCCAGCATCCGCGCCAGCATCAGTCCCTTGTCGGGGTTCGCCCCCTTGCGGAAGTAGGTGCCCTGGTGGAAGTCGGGGTCCGAGACGATGGCCTGCCGCGCAATCTCGTTGAAGGCGATGTTCTGTGCCGAAAGCTTGGACGCGGCAGCGATAACCACGGCGTTGGCGATGCGATCCGGCTGGTCGATGGCCCATTGCAGCGCTTGCATCCCACCCAGGCTCCCGCCCACCACGGCGGCGAAGCGCTCGATGCCGAGATGATCCGCCAGCATGGCTTGGCTCTGCACCCAGTCCTTCACGGTCACCGTGGGAAAGTTAGCGCCGTAGGGCTCACCGGTGTTCGGGTCGGTGGAACGGGGCCCTGTGCTGCCATTGCAGCCGCCAAGGTTGTTGAGGCTCACCACATGGAAGAGATCGGTGTCGATGGGCTTGCCGGGACCGATGCAGGTGTCCCACCAGCCCGGCTTTGCATCATCGGCCGAGTGGCGGCCGGCAGCATGGTGGTCGCCGGACAGCGCGTGGCAGATGAGCAGCGCGTTACTGCGGCTGGCGTTCAGTTCGCCGTAGGTTTCATACGCGAGCTCGAAGCCCGGCAACGTGACGCCGCATTGCAGCGTCAGCGGCGCATCAAACCGCGCCCTCTGCGGCACGACGATGCCGACGGAACCTGGCTGCCCGCGCGATTCCGCCGGTGTCGCAACCGCCTCGGACCGTAGGGGCGACGCATGCGTCGCCCTCGTCCGGGTCGCACTCTCATTGGCGCCCGCACTCACACGTATTGCCAAATCTGATACGGCAGGACAGCCGACAGCACCGGTCCCTGAATCACCAGCAGCACCAGCACCGTCAGCATGGGCGAGAGGTCCAGTGTGCCGCCGATGGGCGGGATGAGCTTGCGCGCCGGTGCCAACAGCGGCTCCGCCACGTCGTGAATGAGGCTGGTGGCGGGCGAGCGGGTGCCGGGGGCGATCCAGCTCATCACGATGGTGGCGAAGATGGCCACCAGAAACACGCCGATGGCAAGGCTGACGGTGGCGCGCAAGGTGTCGCCGATGACGACGAGCGCCGAATAGGGCAGGTCGCGATGGCTGGCGATGATGACGAGCAAGAGGGCATTGATGCCCCACGCCATGCCGAAGGCCGCGAAGTCAAGATTGCGCCAAGTGGGAAGTACATAGCGCAGATAGCGCAGCACCGGCCACGACAGCTTGACGATGGCCTCGGTGATGGGGTTGTAGGCGTCGGCGCGCACGGCCTGCAACAGAAAGCGGAGAAGGAAGACGAGCGACGCCGCCTGCAGGACGAACTTGACGATGAATACGAGCGTGTCGGTCATGTTCTTCGTTCCTTCGAGTGTGGCGGGAAAACGAGGCGGCGCTAGCGCCCACTCCCGGTGGGCGCGGAGCCGTCGTGGCCATCCGCTTCCACGCCGGAGAGTTCCCGCGAGCGCCGCCAAGCGCCGTGCACTGCCTGGCGCAGAGTATGGGTCACGCCACCGGATGCCAACACCGAGAGCGCCCGCTCCGTCGTTCCCCCCGGCGAGGTGACGCGAACGCGCAGTTCCCCAGGGTCGTCGTGCGGCCCGATCATGGCGGCAGCGCCGACGGCCGTTCCGGTCACCAGTCTATGGGCGACGTCGCGGGAGAGGCCCAGCTCCACACCGCCTTCGATCAGCGCCTCGATGACCGCGAAGAAATATGCCGGGCCGCTGCCGGAGAGGGCGGTCACGGCATCGAGCTCGCCTTCCTCTTCGAACCAAACCGCATCGCCCACCGCCCGCAGCAACTCCTCCGCTTCGCTTCGCTGCGCCTCGGATACGCCCGCATCGCCATAGAGGCCGGTGACGCCCTTGCCCACCAGCGCCGGCGTGTTCGGCATGCAGCGCACGATGGCACTCGAACCGAGCCACGAGCGCAGGGCGGACACGGTGACGCCGGCGGCGATGGAGACCACCAGTTGCTGGGGCTGGATGGCCCCCGCCAGCTCCCTCGCCACCCCTTCCATCACCTGCGGCTTGACCGCCAGCACAACAATCGAGGCTCCAGCCACCGCATCCATGTTGTCGAGGGTGGTTCGAACCGGCGTATCGGCAAAGCGGGCAAGCTGCTCCGGCACCGGATCGCTAACGACTACGGATCGGCCCGGATCAGCATGCACAATGCCGGACGCGAGCGCGAACGCCATGTTGCCCCCGCCGATGAAGGCGATGCTGCGATGCGGGGCGGGGTTTTGGCTCATCCAAAGTCCTTGCGTGCAATTGCCGCCTAAGGCGGCGAACATCATCGGCCCGTTCGTGGCGGTCTGGGGCCGAACAGTGCCGTGCCGATGCGAACCAAGGTGGAGCCTTCCGCCACTGCCACCTCGAAATCGCCCGACATGCCCATTGAAAGCGTATCCCATGAAGGCCCGGCGATGGGCGCGAGATCGTCGAAGAGGCGTCGCAAGCGGCGGAAGCTCTCCCGCGTGGCCTCGCGGTCACCCTCCTTGGGGATGGCCATGAGGCCGCGAGGGCGAAGGTTGCCGAGCTCTTGGACTCGCGCCAGCAGTTCGCCCGTTTCTTCCGGGGCAACGCCCGCCTTCTGCGGCTCGGCATCCACATTCACTTGCAGGCAAACGTCAAGCGTGCGGTGCGCGGCGGCGTTCAGACGGTCTGCCACCCGCACCCGATCCAGCGTGTGAACCCAGTCGAAGTGGCGGGCGATGTCGCGGGTCTTGTTCGACTGAATGGCACCGATGAAGTGCCATGTGATGCCCTGATCCGCCAGTTCGCGAATCTTCGGCAGCGCCTCTTGCAGATAGTTCTCGCCGAAATCCTCGACTCCCGCGCCACGCAGGCCCGCCACTTCAGCGGCAGAGCGAGTCTTCGACACCGCCAGCAAGCGCACCACTCCGGACGGGCGGCCCGCCTCCGCCTCGGCGGCGCGAATGGCAGCCTCCACCTTGGCAACAGATGCAACGTCCAGCGTCAAAGGGGCGATGTCGCACAGAGGATTGCGAGATTGTCCACTTGGCGAGCAAAGAAACTAGGGCGAACATTATAGGCAGGCGTAGCGCCGCTTCGCGGCGCTCTGGCAGTTTTCGCTAGCGCGAAAACTGCTATGGTCCGTCGCATACGGGAAAAAAGTCATGCAAATCAACGAGCTTATATCCACCTGCGTGGAGGCCGGTGCCTCGGACCTGCACCTCTCCGCCGGCGAGCAGCCCATCCTTCGCGTCGATGGTGACATCGTGCGTCTCGACCGGCCGCCACTAGAGGAGGCCGCGACCCTCGCCCTCATCCAAGAGGTCATGAACGACGATGCCCGTGCCACCTTCGAGGCCGGTCGCGAGGTGGATTTCTCCCACGAAGCGCCCGGCGCGGCACGGTTCCGCGTCAACGCCTTTCGGCACCAACGCGGCGTGGGTGCCGTGTTCCGGGTGATTCCGGCGGTGGTGCCAACCATGGAGTCGCTCAACATGCCGCCCGTGTTTCGCAGCATCGCCGACGCCACGCGGGGCCTCGTGCTCGTCACCGGTCCCACCGGCTCCGGCAAGAGCACTACGCTTGCGGCCATGATCGACTACATCAACACGAGCCGCCGCGAGCACATCCTCACCATCGAGGACCCCATCGAGTTCGTCCATCTGCCCAAGAACTGCCTCGTGACCCAACGCCAACTGAATCGCGACACCCAGAGCTTTGACGACGCCCTGCGTGCTGCCCTGAGGGAAGACCCAGACGTCATCCTGGTGGGCGAGATGCGAGACCTCGAGACCATCCGCCTGGCCCTCACCGCCGCCGAAACCGGTCACCTCGTCTTCGCCACGCTACACACGTCTTCGGCACCGGCAACGGTGGATCGCATCGTCGATGTGTTCCCCGGCGACGAGAAAGCGCTCATCCGCACGATGCTTTCCGAGTCCCTGAACGCAGTGGTTTCGCAAACGCTCGTCAAGCGCAGCGGCGGCGGGCGCGTGGCGGCGCACGAGATCATGCTGGCGAGCACCGCCATCCGCCACCTCATCCGCGAGAACAAGGCGGCGCAGATGGTCACCGCCATCCAAACCTCCCGCAGCTCCGGGATGCAGACGCTCGATCAAGCGCTGGCGGAACTGGTGCAAAGCGGCGCCATCGCTCCAGAAACCGCTCAGGCGAAAGCCCGCACGCCGAGGCTCGCCACGGCATGAACGCCGGCAAGATCGTCGCCATCGTCGCCACCGTTCTCGCGGCTTGCGCCGACGCCCGCGAGTTCGTGCGGAGCCCCGACTGCGCCGGCATCGACCGCGCCGCATTGCCAACGGTGGAGCTCGAAATCCTGCTGCCGCCGCGCCGCGTGACCATCACCGTCGAAGTGGCGCAAACCCCCGCCCGACACGCCCAAGGCCTCATGTGTCGCAAGGACGACGGTGCCGCCATGCTCTTCGCGTTCGACGCCGAGGCGCTGCGCAGCTTCTGGATGTTCAACACGTTCATCGCGCTCGACGTCATCTACCTGGACGCGGACCGGCAGCCGGTCGCCGCCATGACCATGCAGCCCTGCCCGCGCCCGCAAGGCGCGTCAAACTCGGACTGGCAGACGCAATGCCAAGAGGCTTCGAGCAGCTACACCTCGAACGTCCCGGCGCGGTACGCCATCGAGCTCCCAGCCGGCTGGCTCGCGGAGCGCGGCTTGCCGCTCAACCGGTTTGCCTCCATGCGATTCCGCTGGTGAGGGTGCTTGAGCCAAACGACCTCCCTGCTCCCGCAACGCAAGCGAACGTGGCAAACTCCGCCTAGGGATCAGGCTCGTCTTGAGGAGAAGTCGGATGAGCGAACACACAGGCCAAGTCACCCGCTGGGTCGGTCTCACCCTGTTCTTCGGCGGCGTCGTTGCCCTCATCGGCTACGGCCTGTACGGGCTGTTGGCGGACGCCGAGGCACCCTCGATCGTCAAGTTCGGCGTGCTCGCCCTCTACGGCGGGCTGGCCGTGCTTGGCCTGCTGGCGCTTCGGCAGCGCCTTATCGTGCGGCGCACCGACAGATACCGCGACATCGAAATCTAGGAGCTTGCGATGCTGGTTGTCACCACAGAGACCGTTGCGGGGCGGCAAATCACCGAATCCCTCGGCCTCGTGCGCGGCAACACCATCCGCGCCCGCCACGTCGGCAAGGACATCATGGCGGGCCTGCGCACCTTGGTGGGCGGCGAAATCCACGAGTTCACCAAACTCGTCGCCGAAAGCCGCGAACAGGCCCTCGACCGAATGATCGACGAAGCCAGATCCCTAGGCGCCGACGCGGTGGTAGGCACCCGCTTCACCACTTCCGTAATCATGGGCGGCGCCGCCGAACTCCTGGCCGTCGGCACGGCGGTGAAGCTGGCGGAGCCGTAGGGGACGGGCTTGTCCCGTCCCGTGCCGAGTTCATCGCCAGTTCAAGACGGGACGGGACAAGCCCGTCCCCTACAACAATAGGTCAAGCCTGGGCGCTGGGCCGCGCCGCCACCTCCGCATACCAGCGCTGCGCGTTCGGATGTTCGTCGCCAAGCCTCATGCCCGTCCACTTGGCGAAGTCCACGACGCAGAAGGCGGTGATGTCGGCGATGGAAAAGGTCTCGCCGGCAACGTAGCGGGAGTCCGCGAGGGTCGCATCCAAGCTCGCAAAGAACCGCGCCGTGCCGTTGCGCCCGCGTTCCACCAGCGCCTCGATGGCCTGCACCCCGTCGGTGCCCTGCGTCGCCCTGTTGGCAAACACCGGGTTCGAGTTGCGGAACGCCTCGGCCACAGAAAGCAGCCCATCGAACTCCATGTGCCGTTCCGCCGACTCGATCAGCGCCATGGACTTGGCGTCCGTGCCCATCAGGTTCGGCTCCGGGTGCGTCTGCTCGAAATAGCGGCTGATGGCCACCGACTCATCGATCACCGTGCCGTCATCCAGCACCAGCGTCGGCAGCAAGCCCCGAGGATTGATGGCCTTGAACTCGTCCGACAGGTTTTCCCCAGACGGAATGTCCACCTGCACCGTCTCGATCTCGATCCCCTTCTCGGCCAGGAACATCCTGAGCCGCCGCGGATTCGGCGCCTGCTTCATGTCATAGAGCTTCACTCGCTTTCCCCTCCGTAAATGACGCGCACGCAACCCCACCGGCCCATGCAACAGCGCCGAAGCATAGCGCGTGCCAGGAGACAACGCGGCTGGAGTTCCCGCGAAAACGGGCGAGGACGCCCTTTCTGGCGGTGGTGGGGTCGAAAGGCACCTGGCACTTCGGGGGGAGCAGCCGAAGGTGGCTACGCGTAGCAAGACCCGAACGCTGACGGCCGTCCAGTGCACCTGTGATGGCGGCGCAGGCTGAACGCAGTCGCCCAACCCAGCGGCATGGCGGGAGACTTGAGCGATGGGCAGTTCGCCTCGGCGAACCGCTTGCACTCGCGGGGATCATATCCCTGCCTCGGCCCATGCGAAGGTGGCTTCCGCGATGGCAAGGGCATCTTGGTACTCGTGCTCCGCCGTCGGCACATCGAGGGGATAGCGAGCGTTGCTCGCGTAATGCGTCAAAGCGCCAGAGCGTCGCACGGCATCGGGAATGTCCTCTCCGTGTTTCTCTAGGATCGCTAGAAGGCGGGTCAGGTCGTGTGTGAAGGGGAACTCGATCCCTCTGGCCACGAAGACCGCCTTGATGGCCTTCTCGGCAGCTTGCTGAGCGTCGAAGCACAGATCCTCCAAGTACACGTCGGGGATTCGGTTCTTCGCAATTGCCAAGTTGCTCCTTGCGCGGTTCATCCACTCGCGCGGGTCACTCGCGGGGCTAAGCTCAGCGCTCATACACTACTCTGCCTTCCTGCAGCGCTGGCTTGACCACAAGCGCATGGCTGGTCCGCATGCTGGCGACCTCGCGTGGCGTCACCATCACCACATCCACAGCGGCTTCGACCCCCCAGAGTCTGGCGTATATGCCCTCAACTTCCTTTGCCCGGCTGGTTGTGTCCTTGACCACTAGCAAGTCGATGTCGCTGTTCGGACCCATCTCTCCCCGAGCGGCGGAACCGAACAGCACGATTTTCTCTGGGGACGCGGCGTCGACGACACGCCGGACGACATCCGCCAACACCTCCGGATCCACCTTTCCGTCAGTGCATCGTGTTGCCCACACAGTCATCGATCATCTCCCGACTTCCCATGGCGTGGCGCGTCGCGCATTTCTATCGGCCGCTTCAGGGGCATCGACGCTCAGATAGCGGATCGGCTCTTGCACACGGGCTCGGTCCGCACAGTTGCTGAAGACGCGAATAGTCTCAACCCGCATGGGCTCGCTGAACTGCGGCCCGGTGAGGATTTGGCCTTCCTGAAGTGTTGCCGTGGTCAATGGTCTTCGGTGTGTACCTTTCCCGAATCGTAGCAGGCAGGGCGCATCGATTGGACGAATTACAATTCGCGCTGCGCACCGCCAAGCCGGGGTGTAACTCGATAATGGCCCGCGAAGGAGAGAACGACATGTCCTATGTGCATCCGGAATATCTCATTTCTGTGCAGGAGCTTGCCGGGGATATCGACAAATCGGGGCGGCGGATTCTCGATGCGACGGTGTTTCTGACGCCGGCGCCGACGTCGGGATATCGGGCGGAGTCTGGGCAAGGGAAGTTTGACGAGGGGCACATTCCGGGGGCCGTGTTTCTGGACTTGATTCGGGCGGCTTCGGACACCTCGACTGGGCTCGGGTTCAGCTTGCCGCCGGTGGCGCAGCTTGAGGGGCTGTTCGGTTCGCTCGGCATTGGCAACGACACCGAGGTCGTGCTCTACAGCACGGGGCACATGATGTGGGCGACCCGGGCCTGGTGGCTGTTCCATTACTGCGGCCATGCCAACGTTCGGGTGCTCGACGGTGGGTTCGGGGCGTGGCGGGATGCGGGGTCGCCGGTCTCCACGGAGACGGCCCTGCCGGCGCCGCGCAACTTCCGGGCGCAGGCGAATCCGGATCTGTTCGTGGACAAGGAAGGCGTGCTGGCCGCCATAGGCGATTCCGCCACCTGTACGGTCAACGCCTTGTCGCCGGACGTGTACGCCGGGCAGGGCGAGTTCTCCTACGGGCGGCGCGGGCACATCACGGGCAGCATCAATCTTCACTTCGACGACTTGCTCGACAACGGGCACTTCAAGGATGCCGACGCGTTGCGGACGGCGCTCGATGCGAAGGGGCTCTTGACGGCGCCGAGGGTGATTTCCTATTGCGGCGGCGGCATCTCGGCGACGGTGGATGCCTTGGCGTGCCTGTTGGTGGGACAGTCGAATGTGGCGGTGTACGACGGCTCGATGGCGGAGTGGGTGCGCGATGAGTCTTTGCCAATGGAGACTGGCTCCTAGCGCCCGGTAGGGGCGGGGCTTGTCCCCGCCCGCGTTGAATGCGTCGATAAACTCGACACGGGACGGGACAAGCCCGTCCCCTACGAGGAAATGCGTCTTGAGCGCACCGATGGATTCGGCGCGGGCCTCGTAGGGGCGGGGCTTGTTCCCACCCGGCTCGGATGCAACGAAACCGCCTCGGCTCGGCACGACGGGCGACCACAAGGGTCGCCCCTACGAGGCCCGTCGGAAGGCGCCGTGGTATGTTGCCTCGTGCCTGTTGGTGGGACAGTCGAACGTGGCGGTGTACGACGGCTCGATGGCGGAGTGGGTGCGCGACGAGTCTTTGCCAATGGAGACTGGCTCCTAGCGCCCGGTAGGGGCGGGGCTTGTCCCCGCCCGCGTTGAATGCGTCGATAAACTCGACACGGGACGGGACAAGCCCGTCCCCTACGAGGAAATGCGTCTTGAACGCACCGATGGATTCGGCGCGGGCCTCGTAGGGGCGGGGCTTGTCCCCATATGCGCTAACTTGTTTGGATCGATGGTTCCGGGAAGCGTTCGTCGATCTGCGGGGTCCGCTGGCGAGGCGGGTCGGCCAATCCCCTTGAGATGCGGTCCCAGTCGTCGATGGCCTGCTGCAGGGGGAGGTGCGGCTCGATGGCGCGGGCGATCTGGCCGTACATGAAGCGGAAGTCACGCCAGGGACTGCGACGGCGGGCTCTCCACGGTGCCTCCCCAGGGGGAAACGGAGCCGGCGTGGCGAACGAGCTTCTCCACCAACAGCGCCACGAGCAGCTTGCCGTGGAGCCAGGCGCGGGCGCTGTCGTCCTCGTGCTTGGGCAGGTGGCCGAGCTGCGCCAGCGACTTGAAGCGCCTGAAGACCAGTTCGACCTGCCAGCGGACGCGGTACCAGTCCAGCACGCTGCGGGCGTCGAAGGTCCCTTCGGGGAAGGTGGTGAACAGGATCACGTGGCGGGCGAACTCGAGGCTGGACGGCCGCACCTGCCGGCCCTGGCGCGCTGCGTGTTCCTTCGCCTTGCGCTGCGCGATGGCGGCGGCCTCCTCGGTCTTGCGGATCGCGCACACGCGACCCGGCACCGCGACGCCCCGACCGACCGCCACCGCCGGCCATGCCCGCGGGACGCACGCCTCGTCCAGCCCGGCGACCCGCTGCAGCAGGTCCAGCGCCTCCCCGTCCGGTGTCCGCAGCGGCAGCGAGCCGGTGTTCACGCGCACCGTGGCGTGGCCGCCCGACGACGCCACGTGGCCGAGACCCGCCGCCGTCGAGTAGCCCCGGTCCGCCAGCACCAGGTCGCCCCGGGCGATCGGAAAGTGCGCCAGCGTCTCGGCCACGCCCGAACCCTCGGTCGGCGTCAGCTTGTAGAAGTCGCAAGCCAGCGACGGAAGCCGCACGCTGTAGTGCAGGCGCCACAGCGAGCCCGTCCGCCCCGGCTCCTTCACCGTCGTCGCGTCGAACGCCCGGAACGGCAGCTCGCCAGACGCCGACACTCCGCCCTGCTCCCGGAACATCGCCGCGCACAGCTCCCGCAGCCACTCCGACGACTTCCGCAGCCGCTTCAGCAGCGCCACGTCCGAGAGCTCCGCAAGGTTCGCCTGCCGCGCCCGCACCACCGTCTCCCGCAGCGAATGACCCCGCGCCAGATGCAGCAGAAGCACCCGCAGCAGCGCCTCCGGAGACTTCGCCTTGCGCAGTCCCTTCAGCGCCCCCGTCTCCTGCGCCAGTTCCTCCCAGCCTTCCGGAAGGAACGACACCACCACCTTCCAGTCCTCGTCCACTCCGCACAAGCCCCCAGCCGAACCGACACCCCCCACCTTACGGACAGCCGATGCGCAAAACAAGTTAGCGCATATGGGGCTTGTCCCCGCCCGGCTCGGATGCAACGAAACCGCCTCGGCTCGGCACGACGGGCGACCACAAGGGTCGCCCCTACGAGGCCCGTCTTGAAGGCGCCGTGGTATGTTGCCTTGCATGACCCTAGGCGCAATCGTGGTTCCGCTGGTGGGGCTCTTCGTGGGTCTTGGTGGGATGTGGCTGGCTTGGAAGCTGGTGGTGCAGTTGCCGCAGGATGACCATTCCGTAGCCGATGACGACGAGGCAGAGGCTGGCGAAGAAGGCGAGCGTTGAGCGAGGCGGACCGGGCGCGTTGGAACCGGCGTTATGCCGCCGGGGAATACGGCGAGCGACGCTGGCCGAGTGATTTCCTGAAGGATTCGCTTGACCACCTGCCACGCGGGCGGGCGCTGGATTTGGCTTGTGGCTTGGGCCGCAATGCCCGCTTTCTTGCCGAGAACGGCTGGCAGGTTGACGCGGTGGATGTGTCCGACGTCGCCCTTGGCAAAGCGGAGGCCCTCGCGCCCAACGCCGACATTCGCTGGATCGCCTGCGACCTTGAGCGGGCCTTCACGCCGCCGGCGGACTATGACCTCGTGCTCAACATTCGCTATGTGAACCTGCCGCTCCTGGCCGACCTTCGCTCGGCGCTGCGCCCGGGTGGGGCGCTGTTGGTGGAGCAGCATCTCACCTTGCCCGACCTGCCGGATGCCGTGGTTGGGCCGAGGAGTCCCCGCTTCCGCGTGGCGCCGGGAGCGCTTCGGAAGCTGGCGGAGGGGCTGCGCGTTGAGGTCGATGAGGAGGGGCTGTTCCGAGACCCCGACGGCGAAACGGCGGCACTCGCGCGACTGCTGGCGCTCCGAGAATGAAGCGACGCGAGAGCCTCTAGGCCTAGACGACCCGAGAAACCCCGCCGTCCATGTTGATGGCGCAACCGGTCAGGTAGCTCGCTGCGTTCGATGCCAGGAACAGAGCCACGTTGGCGCATTCCTCGGCTTCGCCCATGCGGCCCATGGGCAGGTTCTTGCCGGCGCGCACCATGTATTCCTCGAGGGTCACGTCCTTGGCGGAGGCTTCGTAGCCGCGGCGCACCTGATCGGACTTGATGCTGCCGATCATCAGGGCGTTCACGAGCACGTTGTGCGGGGCGCCCTCGCCGGCCAGCACCTTGGTGAGGGCCATGCCGGCGGCGCGGCTGACGGAGGTGGGTGCGGAACCGGGCGGCGGTGCCTTGGCCGCGGTGTTGAGGATGTTGATGACGCGGCCCCAGCCCCGCTCCTTCATGCCGGGAAAGGCGAGGCGGGTGAAGCGGACGGCGGCCATCAGCTTGAGGTCCAGGTCGTATTGCCAGACTTCGTCGGTGATGTTCTCGAAGGGCCCGGTCTGGGATTGGCCGGCGTTGTTGACGAGGATGTCGATGGCACCGAGTTCCGCGGTGGCGCGCTCGACGGTCGCGGTGATTGCCGAGGCATCGGTGACATCGCACGAATACGCGCCCACGTTGCCGCCGGAAGCGGCTTCGATTTCGGCCTTGGCTTCCGCCAGCACGTCCTCGCGCCGGGCCACCAAGGCGACATTGGCGCCGGCACCGTGAAAGGCGCCGGCCATGGCGCGGCCGAGGCCCAGGCTTCCGCCGGTGACGAGTGCGGTTCTGCCTTCGAGATTGAGATCCATGAGTGGGTTCCTTCTCGTGTGCGCCACTGTGGGCGGCTTGCGTGTTCGTTGAGCCGAAGCTACCCGCTCCGGGCGATGTCGAAAGATTCCTCGGTGCGCCCGCCGGCGACGCCATGCGGGCCATAGTGCTGTTCCGCGAACTCCACATGCTCCTCCGTGACGATCACGGCGGTGCTGGCGCGGGTGCCGTAGTGGTCGCCAACGATGAAGCAGGGGGAGAAGCTGCGTTCCGGCTGCAGGTCGCCATCGTATTCGCGCTCAACCGGCAAGTGGGGCCTCGCCAGCAGGGCTATCAGGTCGCCGGTGGTGGCATGCGGCGCGGCTTGGCTGAGTGCTCTTGCACCGTGCACGGCCTTGGGCCAGCGGTCGCCCAAGCGGGTGTTGGTGAGGCCATACACCCCGGGCGGCAAGGCTCGCACTTCGCCGGTGCGGTTCGACGAATAGACCATCTCGTCGCCATCGAAGGCGATCAGGTTGAAGCCGTTGTAGAGCTCGCCATCGATGCGTTCGATGTAGTCACGGGCTGGTTCGTTGCCGGCGAGGAAGTCCGTGGCCAAGTCGCCGCGGGATGCCGGCGCCGGGGCGTTCGGGTTTTCGGACCAGTTGGTCACCGCGGCGAAACGGCCGTCGCGGTGCATCGCGAGCCAGGCACCGCCAGCTTTGAGGTCCCGGCCGCCGAAGATGTCCGACGCGTCATCCCACCAATGCGCCTCCCGCGCCGGTCGGTCGTGGAACTCGTCGCGGTTGGCAGCCACCACTAGCGTGCGCCCCTTGCAGGCGCGATATGCGAACAGGATCAGGCACACGAGGCGGAGGTCCTTGGAGTGGCGGAAGGCGGCGATTCTATGCGAAGTGGTGGCGGACTAGGCTGGGCGATCGGTGCCGCCATGCCGTAGCGGACATTTCACGAGTCCTCCTCGAACAAAGCTCGCCGGCAGGCACGAAGCAGCGCCTGCGATGCGAGGGGCCTCTCTGGAGGGAGCACGAAGCAGCGCCTGCGATGCGAGGGGCCTCTCTGGAGGGAGCACGAAGCAGCGCCTGCGATGCGAGGGGCCTCTCTGGAGGGAGCGCCTGCGATGCGAGGGGCCTCTCTGGAGGGAGCGCCTGCGATGCGAGGGGCCTCTCTGGAGGGAGGGCGTCTCGCCCTCCTTCCGAGGCCCTCGCAAGGCAGGCGCTGGCTTGTTGGTGGCGTTGTTCGGGGCTGGCGCTTTGTTGGCGTTGTCTGGAACGCTTGCTTGCGGTGGCCTTGACCGGCTCCGCTGCGTGCGCGCCTTTGGCACGCCTGGAGGGCGAGACGCCCTCCCTCCAGAGAGGCCCTCGCATCGCAGGGCTGGTTTGTTGTTGGCGTTGTCTGGAACGCTTGCTTGCGGTGGCTTGGCCGGCTCCGCTGCGTGCGCGCCTGCGGCACGCTTGGAGGGCGAGACGCGCCCCTTCCAGAGAGGCCCCGCAAAGCAGGGCTGCTAGGCTTGGTTGGAGGCGGTCGTTTCGGGCCAGGAGGCGGTGGTGTGCAATACCCTCTGATCGATCCTGTTC
This sequence comes from Pseudomonadales bacterium, assembly GCA_965116935.1. Classification (GTDB taxonomy): domain Bacteria; phylum Pseudomonadota; class Gammaproteobacteria; order Pseudomonadales; family Azotimanducaceae; genus VXYL01. The sequence continues at coordinate 1,747,791 of OZ220737.1, forward strand.
TGGTGCAGGCTGGGCCGTTTGCCCTGCGCTGGTATGGGCTGATGTATGTATTGGCCTTTGGCGTCATGTATCTGCTGGGTCGGCGGCGGGCTGGTGCGGGCACCGGGTGGTCGGTTCAGGATGTCTCGGATCTCGTCTTCTACGGTGTCGCCGGCATCGTCCTTGGGGGGCGGCTCGGCTTCGTGCTGTTCTATGGCTTCGATCAGTTCCTGCGCGATCCGCTTTGGCTGCTGCGCATCTGGGAAGGGGGGATGTCGTTCCACGGCGGCTTGCTTGGGGCGTTGGCGGCGATGGCGGTCTTCGCACGTCGGCGGGTTGCACGGGAAGGCGATGGCAGCCAGGGAACGCAAACCCTCCCACAGCGCCGCAGTTTTCTCGAAGTCGCGGACTTCGTGGCGCCATTGGTTCCGCTCGGCATTGGGCTTGGGCGACTCGGCAACTTCATCAACGCCGAGCTTCCAGGGCGGGTTACCGAATCGGCGCTCGGGGTGCATTTCCCTTGCGCGTCGGTGCAGGGCCTCAGCATTGCCTGCTACGGCGAGTTCGAGACGGCGACGCGGCATGTCTCGAGCCTCTATCAGGCGGTTGGTGAAGGGCTGCTGCTGTTCGCCGTCGTGTGGTGGTTTTCTGCCCGTGCGCGCTCGCTGGCAGCGAGTGGGGCTGGATCGTGGTGGGTCACTCCAGGCCGCGTTTCGGGGTGCTTTCTCGTCGCGTCGGGTATCATCCGCTTCGCCACCGAGTTCTTCCGCGAGCCGGATGCCGGCATCGGCTTCATCGTTGCCGACTGGCTGACGATGGGGCAGTTGCTGTCGCTGCCGACCGCGGCCTTGGGGGCACTCTTGCTGCTGTGGACGGCACCGGCCAAGGCCGGCAAGTGACGACGAAGGACCAAGCCGGAACGTGAAGCAATACCTCGATCTTCTGCGCCAAGTGCGCGAGGCCGGCAGCTTGCGCGAGGACCGCACCGGCACCGGCACCTACAGCATCTTCGGCCATCAGATGCGCTTTGACCTCGCCGAGGGCTTCCCGCTCGTCACCACCAAGAGGATGTTCTTTCGCGGCATCGCCCACGAACTCTTGTGGTTCTTGAAGGGCGCCACCAACACCGCCTATCTCACCGCCAACGACGTTCATATCTGGGACGAATGGGCCGACGAGAACGGCGAACTCGGCCCGGTCTATGGCGCCCAGTGGCGAAGCTGGCGCACGGCGGACGGTCGGTCGGTGGACCAGATTGCCGGCGTGACCGAAGCCATCCGCGCCAATCCGACCTCGCGCCGCCACATCGTCTCGGCCTGGAACGTGGGCGAGATCGACGCCATGGCGCTGCCTCCCTGCCACCTGCTGTTCCAGTTCCACGTCGCCGACGGGCGGCTTTCCTGCCAGCTCTACCAGCGCAGCGCCGATCTCTTCCTCGGCGTGCCGTTCAACATCGCCTCGTACGCGCTCCTCACGCACATGATGGCGCAGGTAACGGGACTGGCCGCTGGCGAGTTCATCCACACCTTCGGCGACGCCCACATCTACGCCAACCACCTCAGCCAGGTGGATCGCCAACTCAGTCGCGAACCCCTGCCCCTGCCGAGGCTGGAACTGAACCCGGCGGTGGAGGACATCTTCGACTTCACCTACGACGACATCGCCCTCGTCGGCTACCGCTCGCACAAGGGGATCAAGGCACCGATCGCGGTGTAGTTTGCAGCGGCAACGGAACCGTTTAACGCTGGAGCGGCGATGATCCTATCGGCGATATGGGCGATGACCCGCAACCGCGTGATCGGCAAGGATGGCGACCTGCCGTGGCGGCTGCCGGATGACCAGCGCTTCTTCCGCCGCACTACGCTCGGCAAGCCCATCATCATGGGGCGCAAGACCTTCGACGAGATCGGGCGGCCACTGCCGAAGCGCCGCAACATCGTGCTGTCGCGGCGGGGGGTTCGGAGCGAGGGGGTGGAGGTCGTCCGCGACCTTGATTCCGCGCTGGCCCTTGCCGCGGGCGATGCTCCGGAGGAGGCGTTCATCATCGGCGGCGCGGAGATCTACGCCCTCGCGCTGCCCCGAACCGACCGCCTCTACATGACCTTGATCGATACCGAACTCGAAGGCGACACCTGGTTCCCAGACTTCGAGCTTGGCGACTGGCGCGAGGTGAAGCGCACCGAGCACCCGGCCGACGAACGGCACGCCTGGCCGTTCTCGATCCACGTCATGGAACGCGTCTGACGGCGCGCCGTACCTCGCCATCTCGCCCGTACAATCGCGCCTTTCAGCCGCCTTTCAGCAATCAGCCAAAGGGAGACTCCATGTCGGCACCACTTGGACACGCAACGACGTTGCTCGCGGCGATGGCGGACGGCATTGGCGAGCTCAGCTTCGCATCGAGGGACTGGGTGGCCGAAGCCGGTGACGCCCTTTCCGATGCCGTCGAACGTCACGCCGACGCGCTGCATGCGGAGACCTTCACGCTATGCGAGGTGGCTCACAACCCACCGGTGTGGCTCCGCGCTGGCGGCAAGGTCGCGTGGCATGCCCGCATCGAGGGCGGCCGGGTGGTTGCCGCTGATGCCGGCGAGCTTCCCGCCTCGGAGTGCGACTTCCGCGTCGAGGGCGACCACTCGATCATGAGCAACATGGGGCGCATCGCATTCCACGGCAGGAACCCGGCCGTGGTTGCAGCCGCGCAGGCGCGCCTTCGAAACCTGTCGCACTGGAAGTTCGATGGCACGCTGCCGGACAACCCGGCGCTGTTGGCGGCGCTGCGACGGCTGCACGACGCTATGGCACCGCGCACCTTGCCACGCTTCACGTTCATGACGCCGGAGTGGGTGAGCTCCGCACGCCATGTTCTTTCCACGCGCGCGACTTCGGCGAAATATACGGGCGGCATCCAAAACGTCGTCTTCACGTTCTCGGAGGAGTTCACCCATACCCCGGCCTACGCCTTCCCCGACGGTGCGCATGGCGGCTTTTGGGTGCGCTGCGACCACGGCGAGATCACGGTCGGCGCCGGGCCCCTGCCTGAGGCGATGGGGTCGGCGGATGCCCTCACCAAGGGCAAGTACACGCCCGTCGTGCCGGTGGGCCGCACCGTCAACGCGCTGATGACGGAGGAGGAGCAGACGGCACAAGCGGCCTACAGCAAGGCTGCGTTCCGTCGCGAAGAGGAAACCGGCGAGCACCCAGTGCACCAGACTTCCCCTTCGGGAAAAGGCCCAATGCCGACAGAACTCGCCCGCATCTTCATGCCACTGCACGACGAACTCTCGAAACGCACCTCCGGCGAACTGCCGTCCGATTTCGACGCCACCGTGAAACCGGCGTGGGCCGAAGCCCAATCCTTCGACCGCGACGGAGCCTACGACGCCTCGTGGCTGCGCTATGACGAGTTCGACATCTATGGAGCTCCGCGGAAGGAGTCGTAGGGGAAAGGCGCGCCGGATGCAGGGCGCTTTTGCGCTGCCACCCTAGCTCCACGGCGGTCACCTGCACCGCGGCTGGTGTCTCACTTTAGGCTTGCACAGCGCGTGGCGCGTCATACTCTGGAGGGAGGGCGTCTCGCCCTCCACTGCGCCCGCAAGGGCGCGCATCCTCCGCGTGGCGCGTCGTACTCCGGAGGGAGGGCGTCCCGCCCTCCAAGCGTGCCGAAGGCGCGCACGCAGCGGAGCTGGCCAAAGCCACCGCTACAAGCGTCCCAGACGACCCTAACAAAGCGCCAGCCCCGAACAACGCCACCCGCAAACCAGCCTCTGTTCCTTGACATGCCTGCGGCACGATGGAGGGCGAGCGCCGCCAAACCCCTCGCTCACGCTCGGGGTCTGGCCCCATCCCCCACCTTCCCAAGAGCGTGCACCGCATACGCGGCGCGTCCGCGCCGCTCCTGCGGTGCACGCTCTTGGCGCCCTCCCTCGAGAGGCCCGTCCATTGGGAAGGAAATCTGGCTTGTGCAGCGTGCCGAAGGCAAGCAGCGGAGGCGGCCAAAGCCACCGCAAGCAAGCGTTCGAGACAACACCAACAAAGCGCTCGCCGGCGTATCGAAGGGCGAGGTGCCCTGCTCCTACCCGAAGGCTCTCACTAATTCAGGCGCACGATTTCCTTGTTTGCGTCGGCGTAGCCGTTGACATCGCTCAAATCCGCTTCTTCGAGCACGCCGGAGGCTTGCTTGAGCTGCAGCAGGTTTAGCACGTAGTTGTAGCGCGAGTCGGCGTAGTCGAACTGTGAGCTGAACAGGCGGTTCTGCGCCTGCAGCACTTCGACGATGTTGCGGGTGCCGACTTCGTAGCCGGTCTCGGTGGCTTCGAGTGCCGACTGCGCCGAGCGAATGGCCTTCAGTCGTGCCTCCACCCGTGCCACGTCGGTTTGCACGGCGCGGAAGAAGCTGCGGGTGTCTCGCGTGACGGTGAGTTCCTGTTGGATGAGTTGCTGGCGCGCCGCCGCCACTTGATGGCGCGCTTGGCGAAAGCGCGAGTGGGTGGCGCCGCCGGCAAACAGCGGCACGCTGAGATTGAGTCGATAGGCCGTGCTGTTGGTGTCGAGATCCTGCGGCGTGCCGAAGAACGTGCGGTCGGAGGTGCTGGCGTTGTAGGACACGCTGGCGTCAACCGTCGGCAGGTGTCCTGCCAGCCGCGCCCGCAGGTTGCGCTCTGCCGACGTGAGTCCGGCTTGTGCCGAGCGAATCTGGAAGTTGGTTGCGAGCGCGGTCTCCACCCATTGCTCCTCGTTCGCCGGCGCGGGATCGACGATGGGCAGTTCGTCGGCGAGGTCGAGCACGGATTCATAGGCAACGCCGGTTAGCGTGCGAAGTCCCTCGAAGAAGATGTCGTGATCGCCTTCGGCCTGGATGCGGTTGACGATCGCGGCATCGAGCGCCGCTTGCGAGTCGAGCACGTCGGTGATGGCCACCAGACCCACATCGAAGCGCTGCTGCACCTGCTCGAGCTGCCGCCTGGCCGCATCCTCTGCGGCACGGGTGGAGACGAGCAGCGCATGAACCCGCAGCACGGCAAGGTATGTCTGCGCAACCCGGGTGATGAGGTTCTGCTCGGCATTGGCGAAATCCCACTCGGCACGGGTTGCCCCGGCGCGAGCGCTGAAGTAGTCGAACCAGCGCGAAGCATCCACCAACGTTTGGTTCAGCGACACCGAATAGCCGTCCGATGCCGATTCCTGCTCGCGGGTGACGATCTGGAAGGTCTCGAAGTCCACCGTTTGCGACTCGCCGGAGCTTCGGTTGACATTGGAGCCGGCGTTGACGTTGGGCAAGAGTCCGGCTCGTGCTTGCGGCACGCTCTCGCGCTGTGCCAGGTAGTTCGCCCGGGCGGCGCCAACGACTGGATCGTTCGCCTTCGCGTCGGCATAGACCTCGGCGAGGTCCGCCGCTATGAGCGGACGGGCGACCAGCGCCAGCAGAAGCACCAGCGGGGCGATATGCATGCGGCTCGGTTTCATCTCTCGTATGTTCCCTTCTGTTCCTTCAGTTGGCCGGGGTTGCCCCCAGCGCTTTCGTTGCTACCCCCGGCGCAAGCGAGCGGAGCATAGCAGGCACCCGTCAGCCTCTAGGTAGTTCCTGTCCGTAAACTCGCAACGGACTGAATGAACTTGGAAAAGGGTTCATTCGGGGGAGTTTGGTCCGGCGTTTCGGCTACCATTGGCTCGTTCCCCAACGAACGAACGGAACCGAACCGCCGGAGGTGCAATGCGCCAGAGACGCATCACGCAGTTGAGCCTATTCCATCCTTGCGCCGTTGACCACCCGGTGGGGGACGACCTGGAGCGGATGTCGTCGTGGCTGGACGGGCATCCGGAGCTGCTGGAGGAGGTGGCGTCGGACCTTGGCGGGAGTCCGGGCGGGGTCGGGCGCCGGGGTCTGTCGTGCGAGACGGTTCTTCGCTGCGCGCTGCTGAGGCACCTTCGGCAGGAGACGTTCCGGGGTCTGGAGTTCCTGCTGCGGGACTCTCGCTCTGCGCAGCGGTTCGCGCGGGTGGACGCGCTGCGTCCGCCGGGCAAGTCGGCGCTTCAGGCGACGGTGGGGTCGATCCGGGCGGAGACGTGGGAGCGGATCAACGGGGTTCTGCTGGCGGCCGCCCGCTCGTCGGGGGTGGAGTCGGGGGAACGGGTTCGGGTGGACAGCACGGTGACGCGGACGAACATTCTGGAGCCGTCGGACAGCGGGCTGCTGTGGGACGGGGTTCGGGTTCTGACGCGGCTGCTGGTTCAGGCGCGGGAGTCGTTCGGCGCGGACGCGGTGTCGTTCCGCGACCACCGCCGTTCGGCGAAGCGGCGGGCGCTGGAGGTTCGGACGCAGCGCGGCGCGGAGCGCCGGGCGAAGACGTACCGGCGCCTGCTGCGGATCGTGGAGCGGACGCGGGGGTACGCGTCGGCGGCGCTGGCGGCCGTGGAGGCGGCCGGCGAGGGCGAGGCGTGCTGGCAGGCGTGGCGGAAGAAGGTGGAGGAGTGCGACAGGCTGCTGGGCCGGGTGGTGGGGCAGACCCGGCGGCGGGTGCTGGACGGGGAGAAGGTGCCGGCGCAGGAGAAGGTCGTGAGCCTTTTCGAGCCGCACACGGACATCGTCGTCAAGGGCGGTCGCCGGACGCAGTACGGCCACAAGCTGAACCTGGCGACGGGTCGCAGCGGGCTGGTTCTGGACGTGGCGGTGGAGGACGGCAACCCGGCCGACAGCGCCCGCTGCCTGCCGATGCTGGAGCGGCACGCGGCGCGCTGGGGCGCGGCGCCGACCCACGCGGCGTTCGACGGCGGCTACGCCTCGCGCGAGAACCTGAAGGCGGCGAAGGCGCTCGGCGTGCGGCACGCGGTGTTCCAGAAGACGCGCGGCCTGAAGGACGAGGAGATGTCGCCGTCGTCGTGGATCCGGCGCCAGCTGCGCAACTTCCGCGCCGGCGTCGAGGCCGGCATCTCGCACCTGAAGCGCTGCTTCGGCCTGGGCCTGTGCCGCTGGAAGGGACTGCCGGCGTTCCGCGCCTACGTGCAGTCGGCCGTGTTCGCCCACAACCTCGCCCGCCTCGTCCGGCTCCTGCCCAGACCCGGATAGAAAGCGCCGCCGAAACGGCCAGCGCCGCGTCCCGGACGGAACGCGATGGCTCCCCTCGCCCGCGCGTCCGACTCGCGACGAAAACCCCGTGCAAAGCGGCACACTCGACCGTCACGCCTGCAAAAGAGCCTTCCTGCGGCACCGAAAGCATCCGCCCGAAAACCCCCAGGCACTCTCCCGAACGCGCTCTCCTTGCCGCCAAAACGGCGTTTACGGACAGGAACTAGGTAGGCCCTGCTCCCGCCATGGAAGAACGTCGCGGCCGCGCCTGATTTGGTTCGCTTCCTTGTCTAACGAGCGTGCGTTTAGAATCCGTCGCGTACAGCGGAAGGGTTCCGGCGTGAAGCCACGGCGCTACAACATCGACCTCGCCTCCCATCTTGCGGAATGCGACGCGAATTACCGACGCCTGATGGCGCTCGCGCCTTGGCTACCGAACGGCGACGACGAAGGCGCAGTGCGGGTGGTGCTCGGCGATGGCGTGCCGGACGTGCTCATCGAAGTGATCGAGCAAAGCCGCCATACCTCCGTGATCGCCATGCGTCAGCATTGGTCTGACGAGGGCGGCGAGTCGCCGCACGACACCTGCATCAAGGTGCGCGTCTATCACGACGCCAAGTCCGCCGAGGTGATCGAGTTTCACCGCGAGCGCGGGTTCCACGCCGTGTACGAATATCCCAATCGCCGAATGCGGCAGCGCGACGAGAAGGCCCAGATCAATCGCTTCCTGAGCGAGTTTCTGTCGATCTGCTTGCGGCATGGCGTCCGGCAGCCGGCGCCGGCGGTGGTGGGGTCTTAACGCGTGCCCGAGGTTGCGCGCCCTGCCGGGCGCGCCCTCGCGCCGAAGTTGCGAGCACACCCATGAGCGAAACGGCCCACCCATCAACTGCGGCAGGCGGCTTCAAGGTATTGCAGGTGACGGACTGCCACCTGTTCGCTTCGCCTGAGGGAGAGCTGCGCCACATGCGCACCCTCGACACCCTGGGCGCCGTGCTGGCCCAGGCCGCGGGCGAGGCCGAGCCGGACGCCATCCTCGCCACCGGCGACATCGCCCAGGAGGCGCACGCGGCAACCTATGCGACGTTCCTTGCCACGGTGCGAGCGCATTTCGACGCGCCGCTGTTGTGCGTGCCGGGCAACCACGACAGCGAGCCCCTGCTCTCGTCCTCGCTTCCTGTCCGCCCGCTAACGCTCACCAACGACGAAAGCGCGCCCCCCGGCACCGAAGCGCCCCACGGCTGGCGTCTCGTCGGCATCGACACCCACATTGAGGGCGAGACCGGCGGTCGCACCGGCAGCGCGGTGCGCGCGCACTTGGCCGAGGACATCAGCGCCGCGACCGAGCACCTTCTGGTGGCCGGGCACCACGCGCCGGTACGCATTGGCACCGACTGGCTTGACGTGCATCGCATCGAGGACGGCGACGAGCTGCTCGCCTGCCTCGACACGCAAGGGGCGAGCGGCAACGGTGTGCGCGCCTATGTCTTCGGCCATGTGCATCAGGCCGTGGACATGGAGCGCGGGTCATTGCGACTGTTGGCGTCGCCTTCCACCTGCTTCCAGTTCACGCCGAAGAGCGCCGGGTTCGGCGTCGACGACAAACCGCCGGGGTATCGCTGGCTGTCCCTTCACGCGGACGGTTCGCTGACGACGGAGGTGCGTTGGTTGCGGGACACACTGCCGCCTGCCGCGCAGCAGAGCCGCTAACGGTGAGCGCGGGCAGATACTCGGCAGAGTCGATCCAGGTCCTCTCCGGCCTCGAGCCGGTGCGCCGCCGCCCTGGCATGTACACCGACACCACCCGCCCCAACCATCTCGTGCAGGAGGTGGTGGACAACAGCGTCGATGAAGTGCTTGCCGGCTTCGGTCGCCGCATCGATGTCACTGTCGGCGCCGATGGCACCGTGGATGTCGCCGACGACGGCCGCGGAATGCCGGTGGACGTGCATCCGGAGCACGGCCTCACCGGCGTCGAACTGATCCTCACCCGGCTCCACGCCGGGGGCAAGTTCGACGGCGAGAACTACGCCTTCGCCGGCGGTCTGCACGGCGTCGGCGTGTCGGTGGTGAACGCACTGTCGTCGTGGCTGGAAGTGGAGGTGAAGCGCGGCGGCACCTGCTATCGGCAACGCTACGAGGGCGGCGCACCCACGACGAAGCTCGAAGAGGTGCGCAGCGTCAACCGCCGCGACACCGGCACGCGGGTTCGCTTTCTGCCGGACGCTTCGTACTTCGACTCGAATCGGCTGGCGATCGGTCGCCTCAAGCATCTGTTGCGCGCCAAGGCGGTGCTTTGCCCAGGCCTCACCGTCACCCTCACCGATGGCACAGACGGCGAGGCCAGCACCGAAACCTGGCAGTACAACGACGGCCTCGCCGGTTACCTGCGCCAATCCCTTGGCGAATGCGAAGCGGTGCCGGCCGAGCCCTTCACCTGCAGCGCCGAGGGCAACCACGAAGCGGTCGATTGGGCCCTGCAGTGGGTCACCGACGGCGGCGAGGTGGTGGGCGAGAGCTATGTCAACCTCATTCCGACGCCCTTGGGCGGCACCCACGTCAACGGCCTGCGCAGCGGCCTTTTGGAGGCGCTGCGGGAGTTCTGCGAGTTCCGCGACCTCCTGCCGCGCGGTGTGCGCGTCGTCGGCGACGACCTGTGGGAGCAATGCGCGCACGTCCTTTCCGCGAAGACCGCCGAACCGCAGTTCAGCGGCCAGACCAAGGAGCGGCTGTCCTCGCGCCAATGCGCGGTGTTCGTCTCCGGCATTGCCAAGGACGCCTTCAGCATCTGGCTGAACGAGCACCCTCAGGACGGCGAACGCCTCGCCGAACTCGCCATCGCCAACGCCCAGCGTCGGGCGCAGGCGAGCCGCAAGGTGGCCCGCCGCAAGATCACGACGGGCCCGGCTCTGCCAGGCAAGCTAGCCGACTGCGCCTCGCAAGATGCCGAGCGAGCCGAGCTCTTTCTGGTGGAAGGGGAATCCGCCGGCGGCTCCGCGCGCGGGGCGCGGGACCGCGAGTTCCAGGCAGTGATGCCGCTGCGCGGCAAGATCCTCAACACTTGGGAAGTGGACGGCGGCGAAGTTCTGGCATCGCAGGAAGTCCACGACATTGCCCTCGCCGTCGGCGTCGATCCGGGCGCGACGGACCTCTCGGGCCTGCGTTACGGCAAGGTCTGCATCCTCGCCGACGCCGATTCCGACGGCGCCCACATCGCGACGCTCCTGTGCGCGCTGTTCCTGCGCCACTTCCGCCCGCTGGTGGAGGCGGGGCACATCTACGTCGCAATGCCGCCGCTGTATCGCATCGATCTTGGCAAGGAAGTGCACTACGCCTTGGATGAGGCGGAGAAAGAGGGTGTGCTCGAACGCCTCCAGGCGGAGAAGAAGCGCGGCACACCTGTGGTGCAGCGCTTCAAGGGCCTCGGCGAGATGAACCCGCCGCAACTGCGTGAAACGACCATGGCGCCGGACACGCGTCGGCTCGTGCAGCTAGGCATCGATTCCGAAGCGGAGACGGTGGAAATCATGGACATGATGCTTGCGCGCAAGCGCGCCGCAGACCGCCGAGTGTGGCTCGAAGCCAAGGGCGACTTGGCTCTCGCTTAAGAGGGGGTTCGCAAACGAGTGTGGCTCGAAGCCAAGGGCGACTTGGCTCTCGCTTAAGAGGGGGTTCGCAAAAAAAGGGAATCGGCATGGAAGCAGAAATGGAACTGGCCGGCGAAACCGAACGACTGCCGCTGCGCGCCTACACCGAGCGGGCCTATCTCGACTATTCCATGTATGTCATCAACGACCGTGCCCTGCCGCACGTGGGGGACGGCCTGAAGCCGGTGCAACGGCGCATCATCTATGCGATGTCGCAGCTCGGCCTTTCCGCTGCCGCCAAGTACAGCAAGTCTGCCCGCACCGTGGGCGAGACCCTCGGCAAATACCACCCCCACGGCGATGCCGCCTGCTACGAGGCGATGGTGCTGATGGCGCAGCCGTTCTCGTATCGCTACCCGCTCATCGACGGGCAGGGCAACTGGGGTGCGCCGGACGACCCGAAATCGTTCGCCGCGATGCGCTACACCGAGTCGCGGCTTGCGGCGTTTGCGGAGTTGCTGCTCGCTGAAGTGGGTAAGGGAACCGTGGACCTTGCGCCGAACTTCGATGGCGCCATGCAGGAGCCCGTGCTGCTGCCGGCGCGGGTGCCGCTCGTGCTTCTGAACGGCGGCACAGGCATCGCGGTGGGCATGGCCACGGACATCCCGCCCCACAATATGCGCGAGGTGGTGGCGGCATGCATCCACTTGCTGGAGCATCCGAGGGCCACGGTGGACGACCTGCTCGAACACGTCCACGGCCCCGACTTTCCCACGGGCGCCACCATCATCACTCCCCCGGAACAGTTGCGCGAGGCGTATCACACCGGCCGCGGTTCCGTGCGGGCGCGGGCGCAGTACACGCGCGAGAACGGCGACGTGGTGATCCATGCGCTGCCCTATCAGGTTTCGCCGTCGAAGGTGCTCGAACAGATCGCGCAGCAGATGCAGGCGCGCAAGCTGCCGATGCTGGCCGACTTGCGCGACGAGTCCGACCACGAGAATCCCATGCGCCTGGTGCTGATGCCGCGTTCGAATCGGGTGGATGTCGAACGGCTTATGAGCCACCTGTTCGCCACCACCGACCTCGAGCGCAGCTATCGGTTCAATTTCAACGTCATCGCCCTCGATCGACGCCCCCGGGTGATGAACCTCAAGGAGCTTCTCGGCGAGTGGCTGGCGTTTCGCCTGGACACCGTGCGCCGCCGCATCGAGCACGCCCTGGCGCGCATCCGCGAGCGGCTGCATGTGGTGGATGGCCTGCTGATCGCCCATGCCAATCTCGACGAGGTGATCCGCATCGTGCGGGAAGAGGAACGCCCACGCGCCGAGCTGATGCGGCGGTTCGACCTCTCGGAAGCCCAGGCAACCGCCATCCTCGACCTGCGCCTGCGTCAGCTTGCCCGGTTGGAGGAATCGCGCCTGCTCGCCGAGAAGGAAGAGCTCGAAGCCGAGGCGACCGATCTTGAGACCACGCTCGGCTCGGAACGCCGCCTGAAGACCCTCGTCAAGCGCGAACTCAGGGAGGATGCTGGCAAGTTCGGCGACGACCGACGCTCCGTGATCGGCGTTGTGCCCGAGGCGCGGGGGTTCACGGAAGAGGATCTCATCGTCAGCGAGCCGGTGACCGTCATCCTCTCCGAGAAGGGCTGGGTGCGCTCCGCCAAGGGCCACGAGGTGGACCCCGCCACGTTTTCCCACCGCACCGGCGACAGCCTTGGCGCTTTCCAGCGCGGGCGCAGCAATGACACCTGCATCTTCTTCGACTCGACCGGCCGTGCCTATCAGGTGCCGCCGCACACGCTGCCGTCCGCACGCGGCCAGGGGGAGCCGCTGACGGGTCGCCTGAACCCGCCCGCCGGCGCGCGCTTCGTGGGTCTGGCCCTTGGCGACGTGGATGTGCGGGTGCTGCTCGCCACGGACGCCGGCTACGGCTTCATCACCCGCATCGGCAACGGTCAGACGCGCAATCGAGCCGGCAAGGCCATGCTCAACGTCCCGAACGACGGCACGGCGCTGAAGCCCTTGGTGCTCACCGACCACGACCGCTTGGCCGTCGTGACCACCACCGGCCGGCTGCTGGTGTTCCCCCTTGAAAGCCTCCCGGAACTCGCCCGCGGCAAAGGCAATCGCCTGATCGGGCTCGGCCGTGGCGACAACGCCGGCCGCGTGGTGGATGTCGCGGCCCTGGCACCAGGGGCCCGCCTGATCGTCTTCGCCGGCGAGCGCCACCTGACGCTGAAGGCATCGAGCCTCGAAGCCTACGCCGGCGAACGCGCCCGCATGGGCAAGCTGCTGCCCCGGGGCTTCCGCCGGGTGGACTCGCTGGGCACGTCCGACTGAGGGGCCGGCGGGGTCCGCCGGCGCTCTGGGCCCAGACCATTCACGAGTGGGCCTAGCGAGCCGACAATCCTTCAGGCCGGCGCCGGTCTCTGCACAGCCTTGACCTGCTCATCGAGAACCGTGCGGTACGCGCCTGCAGCCCCCCGAACGATCCGGCAAGGCGCAAGCGTGACGGATAGCGTCTGCGTAGCCACCGTATCGAGCGGCGCCAGCTCCAGTCGCTCCGGTCGCTCGATGGCGCGATGGGCAGCGTTGCCGATGGCCAGTTCGCCAGAAGGCGCCAGCGCCGAAAGCAGGATCGCGTCGCGCGTCTGCACCGCCTCCGCGAGCTCCTCAGCACCCGCGTACCACGGTGCCACCGACAGCCCGTAGCGGAAAACCGGCGCTTCCCGCCCACCCCCGGCGCCTCGCCGCATGGCCTCGAACAGGCCTTGGGTGAGCAAGGCGCCGCATACGGCCTCAAAGGCGCGATCCGGTTGCCCCGAGTCGTCAAACGCCAGCACGATGCCCGCCTCCGCGTGCTCCAAGGCGCGACCGCCGTAGAGTCCCACCACCCGCTCGGCGATCTTCAATCCCTCGTCCAGCACGGCGGCGCGGCGCTCGTAGGAGAGCACCGTGCGGTTGAACAGGTTCACGACCAACAGGAAGGAACCGATAGGCGGCGGCGCTTGTCTCCGCGTGCCTTCCCGCGCGAGCAGGTAGCAAATGGGCACGGTGAGAAGAAGGGCGGAGAGCCACGCCGGCCAACTAGCCGCCGCCGCGGCCGCGAGCGAAGGCCGAAACCGTGCCGGCTCCAGCACCACCTGCACATGGCCGGCAACCGTGTCTCCCACCGTGATGGGGCCGACCCAAACCTGCCCGTCTTCGCCACCGCCGGTGTCGCCAGCGGCAGCGAGCAGGCGGTCGTCCACCGAGTGGATCGTGATGCGGCGCACTTCGTCGAAGGCGGTCATGCGATTGGCAAGGGTGCCAAGACCGATGCTGTCCTGTTGCAGAAGCGGCTCGGCCGCGAGCAATGCCACCTGCCGAGACATCGTCTCACCGAAGCGCTCCAGTTCCCCTTGGCTGCGCAACGAACCCAAGTGCCAAGCCACCGCGGCCGCGACGCCGGCCAAGACGAAGCCCAGCACTCCCGCGAGCACAGCCTGCACGGGTGGTGTCGTGCGGAGTCGCAGCGCCGCCGCCAATGACGCCAAGGTGAAAATTGGGAGACCCTCCCGAAGCCAAATGCGGAGTATAAATCCGTGGCAGTAGCCGTCCGGGGTGCGACAGGGCTCACGGACGGCCCGGTCGAGGCAATCCTGCCCTCCGTGGGTGGTGTCTCGCTTTGACCCTTCCGGCTGTAGCGGATGGGCGCTGGAAACCGGCGATCGTGTTTGACTGGCTGCTGGCGCCGCCTTGGAGGGAGGACTCTCTTCGCATTGGCAAGTCTTGTGGGCTGGACTTTCGCGTGGTTTCGGTCTCCCCTTTCTGGCGGCTCTGGCGGGCGTTGCGTCAGGCGGCGTTGGGCTGTCGGATGGAGGGGTCCCAGGGCTGTCGGCTTTGGAGGATGGCGCAGATGGAGTGGACGATGCAGTCGGCGACCTTTCGCAGGGCGCGGGCGTCGCCGTGGCCGCGCTGGCGGAGCCGGTCGTAGACGGCGCGCAGGCCGGGGTCGTTGTCCCTGGCGACGCGTGCGCAGTGGTACATGGCGTTTCGCAGGTCGGGATCGACGGCTGCGCGGCGGACGACGCGCCGGGACTTTCCGGACTGGAGGGTGACGGGCGCGGTTCCGCACAGGCATCGCAGCGCCTGGAGGCTGCGCTGGCGGATGGCGTCGCCGGCGTTGGCGAGGAGGGTGGCGAGGGTGTCGGCGCCGAGGCCGGGAACGGTGCCGAGCAGCCATGCGTCGGAGGGTCGTTCGGGAACGTCGGCCTGCGCCGGTTCGGAGGGGGCGCCCGGCGAGGCCGCCTCTCCGCGCCGGGGTTCGTCTTCGGCTCCGCGGGCGGGGTCCCCGGCGGCGGCCTCGCCGGGCGCCCCCTCCGAACCGGCGGGGCCGGGTTCCCGGACGGCCTCTCCGGGAGCCTCCTTCAGTTCGTCGAGCAGGCGCTCGCGCTGGCGCTCGAGGGCGGCGATCTCGCGCATCGTCGCCAGCAGGCGCCGGCGCAGCCAGGCGGCGGCGTCGGCGCCGGCCTCGATCCGCGCCTCCGTGGCCGCCGTCGGCACGTCGAGCGCCGCCCGGACGCCGGCCGCGTCCACCTTGCGCGCCCGCTTCAGCGCCTTGCGAAGCGTCGCGTCGCGGACGCGACGCACCGTGCCCGGACGCGGCAGCCTCTCCAGCAGCGACAGCACCCACTCCGTCGCCAGACCCACCTTCAGGCCCGTCGCCATCGTCTCGAACTCCGGGTAGAACTCCCACAGCTCCGCGCGCAGCCGCGACTCCAGACGGCCCCGGTCCTCGCCCAGCCAGTCCAGGCGGCGCTGCAGCGAACCCAGCGCCACCTCCTCCGGCCGCTGCGCCGACACCCGCCGCAGCGCCTGCGGATCCGTCCGCAGCGCGTTCGCCAGAACCCGCGCGTCGCGGCGGTCGTCCTTCGACCCCGACGGCGAGTGCCGATCCCGGAAACGGTCCGACTGCCGCGGGTTGATCGAGCGAACCTCGATCTCCCGCGACAGCAGGAACGCCGCCACTGCACCCCGCGGCGTCTCCATCGCCACCGCCGGGGCGCCGTGCGAGCGAAGCCACTCCGCCAGCGACCCAAGACCCGCGCCGCCGTGTCCGAACGAGCGCTCGGCCACCACCGAGCCCGACCCGTCCACCACGCAGGCGACATGCTCCCGGAAACCCCAGTCCAGACCCGCGAACGCCGCCACCGCAACTCTCCCCATTCCGATGCCATGCCCGACGGGCATGTCCGCGAAACGCTTCCCGTCCCTGTACCGGCGCTCGTGGCGCTGACTCTCTTCTGGGAGTCCGATCGCGGATGAAGTGCTGGCCGGGGCGCGCATCCTCGCTGGGCGATCAACGTCGCATGGGCGTCCCGAAGCGCTCCCGGCCAGCCGCCCCTCGAACCGGACAAAGACCGAATCGAGGCAACGGAAAGGGTACAGGGCGTCCCGCCCTCCATCGCGCCGCAAGGCGGGCAGAACACTCGCCGCACCAGCAAGATGCGCGCCCTTGCGGGCGCGGTGGAGGGCGAGACGCCCTCCCTCCAGAGTACGACGCGACACGTGCTGGTGAGACACCACCCTCCCGTGGGAGCTTCGTCAGGTAAGCTAACCCCATGAGCTTCCCCGACGTTCGCATGAGGCGCAACCGCAAGAGCGATTTCGCCCGCCGGCTGGTGCGCGAGACCACCTTGACGCTGGACGATCTCATCTATCCCATGTTCGTGGTGGAAGGCACATCGGCGCGCCAGCCGGTGGCGTCGATGCCCGGCATCGAACGGCTCAGCATCGATGAGCTGGTGGAGGACGCGAGGCAGTGCGTCGATCTTGGCATCCCGGCAGTGGCGGTGTTTCCGCATGTCGATGGCGCTCTGCGCACGCCGGACGGGATGGAAGCGGTGAATGCCGATGGCTTGGTTCCGCGCGCCGTGGCGGCGGTGAAGGCGGCGTGCCCGGAGCTCGGCGTGATCACCGACGCGGCGCTCGATCCCTACACCAGCCACGGCCACGACGGCGTGCTCGATGCAAGCCACTACGTGCTGAACGACCGCACCGTCGAGATTCTGGTGCAGCAGGCGCTGGTTTGTGCCGAAGCGGGGGCGGACATGATCGCGCCTTCGGACATGATGGACGGCCGCGTCGGCGCCATCCGCGAAGCGCTCGAGGAGGCAGGCTTCGTCAACACGCAGATACTTGCGTACTCCGCCAAGTACGCCTCCGGCTTCTACGGCCCCTTCCGCGACGCCGTGGGCTCCGCCGCCACCCTCGGCAGGGGTGACAAGATGACCTACCAGATGGACCCTGCCAACGCCGACGAGGCACTGCGCGAGATTGCCCTCGACCTAGACGAGGGCGCGGACATGGTGATGGTGAAGCCGGGGATGCCGTATCTCGACATCGTCACTCGCGTCAAGGAAGCCTTCGGCGCACCCACCTTCGTCTATCAGGTAAGCGGCGAGTACTCCATGCTCATGGCGGCCATCGAGCGCGGCTGGCTCGAAGAGCGCACCATCGTCGAGGCGCTCACCTGCATTCGCCGCGCCGGTGCCGACGCTATCCTCACCTATTTCGCCAAGCGCATCGCGCCTTCGCTCGGGCGTTGATCTACAATCGTCCGGTTCACTTCCATGGGGTGGCACGCGCTTAGGCGCCCGCCCATCGACGCCCAAGGCAGGAGATTCCATGTCCGCAAACATCGAACACGTCACCGACGATAGCTGGGAAGACAAGGTGCTTGGCGCCGACAAGCCAGTGCTCGTCGACTACTGGGCCGAATGGTGCGGCCCGTGCAAGATGATCGCCCCGATCCTGGAGGAGATCGCCGACGAGTACTCCGGCCGCCTGCAGGTGTGCAAGCTCGACATCGACTCCAACATGCAAACGCCGCCCAAGTACGGCATTCGTGGCATCCCGACGCTGATGCTGTTCAAGAACGGCGAAGTGGAAGCCACCAAGGTCGGTGCCCTGTCGAAGTCCCAACTCGCCGCATTCCTCGACAGCAACATCTGACGCGCCGCAAGCGTCCTCGGTCTGTTTGGAGGGAGGGCGTTCCCGCCCTCCATCGCGCCGCAAGGCGCGCTTTTCCTCGCCCCCCAACAACGGCGGGCGCGTACTTTCCTGTCACTCCCCCCTCGCGGGGGAGTCGAGAAAAGCGTCCCCGCTTTTCTCGGAGGGGGCCGCCGATCCAAACGCCCGTACGCCACAATCTCCGAACGAAGCCCCTTCTGTCACTCCCCTTTCGCGCCAGCGCCGTTTTCTACGGCGGAGCCTCCTAGGTGGCCGTTCGGGTTGGGGGAACGGCGTGGCGGATGCAGGATGCCTTCCTCGTCCCTCACCAATTTTGACCATTGACATGCCCCCGCACGGGTGGCACATTGTTCTTCGTTCGGCAGCGTCCACGCCGGGCGCTCCGTGATCCAAGCCGCGCCGAACGCACGCCCAAACGCAAGTGCGAGGCGCAAGAAACCCTAAGCCCACCCCCGGCCGCCGCTTGGCAGGCCGTCTCTTTGCGATACAAGGGCATCCATGAATCTCACCGATCTGAAACGCAATCCCGTTGGGGATCTCATCGACATGGCCCGCGACATGGGTCTCGACAACTTGGCACGCTCGCGCAAGCAAGAGGTCATCGCCGCGATCCTGCGCAAGCAAGCCCGCCAAGGCGAGGACATCTACGGCGACGGCGCTCTGGAGATCCTCTCCGACGGTTTCGGCTTCCTCCGCTCCGCCGACAGCTCCTACCTCGCCGGGCCCGACGACATCTACGTGTCGCCGAGCCAGATTCGGCGCTTTAACCTGCGCACCGGCGACAGCATCGCCGGCAAGATTCGCCCGCCCAAGGATGGCGAGCGCTATTTCGCCCTCCTGAAGGTGGACGAGATCAACTTTGCGGAGCCCAACACCCGCAAGCACCAGATTCTGTTCGAGAACCTCACTGCAGAGTTTCCCGACGACCGGCTCGTGCTCGAGCGCGGCAACGGCACCACGCAGGATGTCTCCTCCCGCATCGTCGATCTCATCGCGCCCATCGGCAAGGGGCAGCGCGGGCTCGTCGTCTCCCCGCCCAAGGCCGGCAAGACGCTGATGCTGCAGAACATCGCCGACTCCATCGCCGTCAACTATCCGGAAGTGGTGCTCATCGTGCTGCTGATCGACGAGCGACCGGAGGAAGTGACGGACATGAAGCGCCTGGTGCGGGGCGAGGTGGTGGCAAGCACCTTCGACGAGCCGCCCTCGCGCCACGTGCAGGTGGCCGAGATGGTGATCGAGAAGGCCAAGCGGCTCGTCGAGCACAAGAAGGACGTGGTGATCCTGCTCGACTCCATCACCCGCCTTGCCCGTGCCTACAACACCATCGTGCCGTCGTCCGGCAAGGTGCTCACCGGCGGCGTGGACGCCAACGCCTTGGAGCGGCCGCGACGATTCTTCGCCGCAGCGCGCAACATCGAGGAAGGCGGCAGCCTGACGATCGTCGCCACGGCCTTGGTGGAAACCGGCTCCAAGATGGACGAGGTGATCTACGAGGAGTTCAAGGGCACCGGCAACCAGGAGCTGCACCTCGAGCGCAAGATCGCCGAGAAGCGCGTGTACCCCGCCATCAACATCCGCCGCTCCGGCACCCGGCGCGAGGAACTCTTGATGAGCGAGGGCGAACTGCAGCGCGTGTGGATTCTGCGCAAGCTCCTGCACGACATGGACGACATCGCCGCCATCGAGTTCATGGTCAACAAGCTCAAGGAAACCCGCACCAACGCCGAATTCTTCGGCGCCATGCGCGGCAATCGCTAAGCGCGCGCCCGTCAGGGCGCGCGAGCTACTAACGCATCGCCTCGGCGGCTCGAATGAGGTAGGCAACGCCCGTGTCTCGTTGCGCGGCGGCAAGGTGCAGTCGGCCTAACGCTTGCAGCAGCGCCGGATTGTCGGGGTGGGCTTCGAGCCACGAGGTTGCCGTCTTGATCTGGCGCTCTGGGTCCGCGTGGATGGTGCCGTAGCGCAGCACCCATGAGTCCAGAAAGCGACCTTCGAGGCCACGGCGCAGGGCATCTTCGGCGGCCGCGGCATCGCTGCCGGCCAGCAACGCATCGACATAGGCCAGAAGCACGTCCTCCTGCTCTCGCGTGGCAGCCAGCGTTCGCTTCCAAAGCGCGCGGGCGTGTTCGGCCGCCCCATCCGCGGTCTTGATCCGCTCGAGCCGCGCAAGGCAAATCTGCTCTCGTGCCTGCGCGATTTCCTCGGCTGAGGCGATCCTCGCCTCGGTCACGTCCTTGAGCAACTCCTCGGCAGCGTCGGTGTCGTCGAGCGCAAGGCGAGCCCGGAAGGTCAGCGTCAGCGCCAGCGGATGTCGCGGTGCCTTGCCAGCAAGCTCGGTCAGCGTCGCGAGGCTCCGTTCCCACTCGCCTTCCGCCTGCTGCATCGATGCGCGTTCGAGCCCGGCGGCAACGGCGGCGGCTGGTACCGCTTCCGTCGCGCGATCGAGCAAGGCGTCGCGCTCTTCGCCCTTGCCGAGTCGGTGCGCCGCGCGGGCGGCGTGCAGGAGTCCCGGAAGGGCACTTGCGCCTGTGCCGGCGCTGCCAAGGAACGCGCTACGGGCGTCGTTCCAGCGTCCTTCGGCGAGCAGCAAGAGTCCTTGGTTGAAGCGGCGGCCCGCGGCGTCCTGCTGACGCGTGTGCAGCCATTGGCGGAGGCCATGGCCACTGCCAATGAGCGCGCGGACGAAGCGCACGGTGCGGCTTGCGACGAAGGTGCCCAAGGCCACGACGAGCAAAGCCAGCCAGAGGCTCGTCTCCACGGTCGTCCCGTCCCACGCTAGCAGCACATAGCCCGGATCGCGCGCCATCAGCGCGGCCAGCAGCCCGCCGAGAACGAGCGCCAACAGCACCAGCATGAGGACGGTCACGAGGCGTCCCGTTCCGGCGCGGCATCCCCTTCCGTCGTCGACTCGCCAAGTGCCGACGGTTCCAACGCCGGCACCACTTCACGCAAGGCGCGCAGCGAGCCGCTGATGTCCGGGAGCGGCGCCGCCACGTTGAGCCGCGAGGACTCCGCAAGCGCGGCCTGCAGTTGCCTGGTGACGCCGTGATTCGCATCCACATATGTGCCAAGCCACGCCTCGGCGTCGGCGATGTTGGCGGCAAAGATCACCGCATCCCGCCGCAGCAGCGCGAGTTGAGCACGCTCTAGCGCAAGTCGGAGATGCTGCTCCAGATATGCCGCCTGTTCCGGCGCGAGCAGCGGCTGCACGGCTTCGCCCTCATGCCGGCGAAAGCGCACGAGCTCGGAGAGTCGATCGCCGATGGCGGCAAGGGATGTCCAGACGCCGCCAGACTCTGCCTCCGGTGCAACCTCCCCGGTCGTGGCCGCCTCCGGCTCCGGCACCGGCTCCTGCTTGGACGAGTACTCAGGCAGACGCAGCGGCAACTGATTGAGCTTTCCCTTGATCGCCTCCAGCTGCAGATACGCGCCTTGGATGTCGGTGCCCTCGTGGTCTTCGAGAGCCAGCAACTCGGCGGCGATCTGTGCTCGCACCTCAAAGAAGGCGAAGTCATCGAGGTCGGCGAGCACCGCATCGGCGCCTTCGAGCAGCGACTTGGCCGCGCCGAGGTCTCGCTCCATCGCCAGGCGATGGTTGGCGATGCGCAAGAGATAGGCGACTTCCGCCACGCGCCAGCGGGCCGGCGTCGGCGGGGCGTCCGCGGTTGGGGCGAGGCCACGGGCCAGCTCCGCCCGCACCTCGTCCAACCGATCTGCGTGCACCTCGGTGTTGGCTTGCAGCGAGTCCAGCCTTCCCGCGAGCGCCCGCTGCGTTCCCGCCGCTGCCTGCTGGCCGCGCTCGAGCTCCAGCGTGCGCGCCTCGATTTGCTCCACGGCAGCCAGGGAAGGACTCGCCACTGCCTGCATCCATACGGCGTAGCCGCCGAGCCCGAGGCCAGCGACGGCAACGACGCCAATGACGCCCCGCAGCACGCTTCCGCCCCATCTCCGGCGCGTCTTCGGCACCTCTTCGGCGTTGTCGTTGGCTTCGGCGGGCGGCTCAGACATTTCGCTCCTTCAAGGCGTTCATGGCGGCGACAACGGCCTTCGGTGCGGCCCCGGCGGTGACGCGGATTGTCTGGAAGCCCACCTCGGAAGCCACGGCCAGCGCGCGAGGAGACGGCACGAACACAGGCACGTCCGGTCGTCCCCGCTCTGCAAACCACAGCGCGCCAGCCGCCCGAGTCCCTTCGCCACTAGAGCATACGATGGCAGACACCGCAGCCGGCACGACGGCGGGCGCGGCGGCGACCCGGCGGTAGGCATCCCACTCCACCACGGCGCCGCCAGCCTGACGCAGGTACCGCTGCACATCGGCGCGACCGCCCTGGCCCTTGGCGATGAGCGTGCGGCGGGGTGGCTCTGGCCAACCGTCGAGCATTCGCAGTACGCAGTCGGCATCGGTCGCCGCAACGACGCGCGCATGGGTTGCTTGTGGGCGCCGCTCTGCCAGGGCGGCGAGGGCCGGTTCGCCGATCCCGACGACGACCTCGGCACGCCAATCCGCTGGCCCGGCGGCGGCAAGCGCCGCGGCATGTTCCGACACGAACAAAGCAAGGTCGTAGCGGCCGCCGGGCAACGGTTGTCTTGTCGGCACAATGTCCAGCACCGGCGCTACCAAGCAGGCGATGCCGGCGCGTTCCAAGGCGGCCGCCATGCGGCTGGCACCAGGTTCGGTGCGTGTGACCCACACTCGCATCAGGCAGCAGAAGGTGGTGCGGCCGCGCGCAGTCGTTCGAGTCGCCGACCGGCTTCTTGGGCTAGGGCCATCGCATCGTCGCCCTGCATCTGAAGGCGCAGCTCGCGCTTCCCTTCGGCGTCGAACAGGGATGTGTGCAGCAGAAAGCCGTTCGCCGTCTGAGCGCAGTGGACGCCGAGGGGCAGGGTGCAGTCGGCGCCGAGGGCACGCGCAACGGTGCGTTCCGCGGTCGCACACACCTCAACTTGTGCCGATGTTGCTGGCGCAAGCAGGCTGGCGACGTCGGCGCGTGCCGCAAGGTGTTCCACGGCTATCGCGCCCTGTCCGGGAGCCGGCGCCATCAGTTCCACGGCAAGGCGTTGGGTGATGCGTTCGGCATGGCCTAGTCGGTCGAGACCCGCGCAAGCGACGACGATGGCGTCGCATTCGCCGGCTTCGAGCTTGGCGAGGCGGGTATCGACATTGCCTCGGAGGGGCTGCAAATCCAGATCGCGACGCATGTGGCGCAGCACGGCTTGACGACGGCCGCTGGAGGTACCCACCACCGCGCCCGCCGGCAGATCGAGCAATCCCCGCGCCTGCCGCGCCACCAAGGCATCGCGGGCATCGGCGCGGACGCCGAAGGTCGTGAGCGCGAACCGCTCGGCGAGGGTGCCGGGAACGTCCTTCATGCTGTGCACCGCAATGTCGGCGCGGTCCTCTGCGAGCGCATCCTCCAAGGCATTGACGAACAGCCCCTTGCCCCCGGCGGCCGCAAGGGACGGGGATCGGTTGCGGTCGCCTTCCGTCACCACCCCGACGATCTCCACTTCAATCCCGGCGTGCAGGGCGCAGAGGCCCTCTGCCACGTGGTGTGCCTGCCACAGCGCAAGGGCACTGCGCCGTGTCGCGATCCTCAAACGCACCGCTTTCCTGCGCTCCCTGGCGCCCGTTTGCTTAGCGTCGCAACCGTTGCTCCGATGCCGCATTGCTATACTGCCCGACCCGCCGCGTATGCCATCTGTGCCGCCTCAACCAAGCCACTGCAACCTATGAACAATAGCGCCAAAGCCGGAGAAAAACGCATGTGGGGCGGCCGCTTCGCGGAACCCACCGACGCGTTGGTGGAGCGGTTCACCGCCTCGGTGGACTTCGACCAGCGCCTTGCTCTCTACGACATCCAGGGTTCCATCGCCCATGCCGAAATGCTGGCAGCGGGCGGCGTGCTTTCTGGCGGGGAACTGCGCAAGATTCGATCGGGCTTGAGCCGCATCCAGCGCGACGTGGAGGCGGGCAGGTTTCGCTGGAACCCTGCGCTCGAAGATGTCCACATGAACATCGAGGCGCGGCTGACCGAGATCGCCGGAGAAGCCGGCAAGAAGCTGCACACCGGTCGCTCTCGCAACGATCAGGTGGCGACTGACGTGCGCCTTTTCCTGCGCGAACGCATTGATGCGATCGATGCGCTGCTGACGGACCTCATGGCGGCGCTGGCAGATCGCGCCGAACAGCACACGGAGACGGTGATGCCGGGCTTCACCCACCTGCAGCCCGCCCAGCCGGTAACGTTCGGCCACCACCTGATGGCCTGGTTCGAGATGGCCAGTCGCGATCGTGACCGCCTGCGCGATTGCCGCCGACGCTTGAACCTCTCGCCCCTTGGCAGTGCGGCCCTCGCCGGCACCACCTTTCCCATTGACCGTGCCATGACCGCGACGAGTCTGGGCTTCGACGGCCCCACCCACAACTCCCTCGACGCGGTGAGCGACCGCGACTTCCTCATCGAGTTCGTCTCGGTCGCCAGCATGACGATGATGCACCTGTCGCGCTGGTGCGAGGAGATGGTGCTGTGGATGTCGCAGCAGTTCGGCTTCATCCACCTGCCCGACGCCTACTGCACTGGCTCCAGCATCATGCCGCAGAAGAAGAACCCCGACGTGCCGGAAATCGTGCGCGGCAAGGCGGCGCGAGTGATGGGGCACCTGAGCGGGCTGCTGGTGTTGATGAAGGGCCAACCGCTCGCCTACAACCGCGACAATCAGGAGGACAAGGAGGCGCTGTTCGACGCTGCCGACACCCTTGCCGACTGTCTCGCCGTCATCGCCGAGATCGTGCGGGCGATGGAACCCGACGCCGAAGCCATGCGCACCGCCGCCGAGGAAGGCTTCGGCACCGCCACCGACCTCGCCGACTATCTCGTCGTGCGAGGCGTCCCGTTCCGCGATGCGCACGAAATCGTGGGCCAGGCGGTAGCACATGCCATCGAGCGGGGCCTCACCTTGAGTCAACTGGCGCTCGACACCTATCGGGGCCTCTGCCCTCAAATCGACGAGGATGTGTACGAAGTGCTCACCCTGGAAGGCTCCATAAGCGCCCGCGACCATGTAGGAGGCACCGCCCCTAGCGCCGTTCGGGCAGCGATTCGGGCGGCGCGTGAACGCATTGACGCCTAGCCCACGCGGCGGAAAGAAGCTGCCACGGCCGGTAGCCACTGCCTTGCTGGCAGTATCTGTAGCCACTTGCGGCCAAAAAGGGCCTCTCACACTACCCGACGCACACGCAGCCGACGAGTCTGGCACGACTTCCACGGAACAAATTGCTCAACTCGTTGAACTTCCAGAAAAAGCGCCTCGAAGTCGAGTCCACACCAACGTGCCGGCCGGATGGCGCGGTGTGAAGCTTCTCGAAGCGAGGGCCCATCACGCTCCTCGCGCCGAAGGCGAAGCAACCAAGGGCCCGAATATGCAACCAGCCCTATCCTCGCGAGACGGGCCCCTGCGTGGGTGGCGGGGAGTTGCCAAGTTCCCTGGGCATCAACGACCAGCCGTCCCCGCAAGGCTGAAAGGTTCCCACGAACTCTTGTGGAGCAATGAGATCCTGTCCTCGCCCCCAAGGCCCCCGACTGTTCCAAAGAGAGCCCATGCTCTCCCGTGAGGCCGGCGAACTCTGCATAGACGGCCTGCGTCTTTGCGACATTGCCGCCGAGTTTGGCACCCCCGCGTACATCTACTCGTGGCCGGCCATCGAGGCCCGCTACCGCGAGATGGAGGCAGCGCTGGCGGTCGTGCGTGGCCAAATCCGCTATGCGGTCAAGGCCAACGGCTCGCTGGCGATCCTGTCGCGACTGGCGCGCCTGGGTGCAGGCTTCGACATCGTCTCCGGCGGCGAACTCGAACGAGTGATGCGCTCTGGCGGGTCGCCGGCCAAGGTCGTGTTCTCCGGCGTTGGCAAGTCCACCGTCGAGATCGACTTCGCCATCAAGGCCGGCATCGAGTGCTTCAATGTCGAGAGTGCCTCGGAACTCACCCGCATCGAGGCCCGCGCTCGGCTCCTCGGCCGTCGCGCGCCGGTTTCCGTGCGGGTCAATCCGGATGTCGACGCCGGCACGCATCCCTACATCGCCACCGGCCTCAAGCACTCCAAGTTCGGCGTGCCGGCAAGCGTCGCGCTGGACCTGTACGCCCGCGCAGCCGAATCAGACGCCTTGTCGGTGGTCGGCATCGACTGCCACATCGGCTCCCAGATCACCGCCGCCGCGCCCTTTGCCATGGCCCTCGAACGGCTTCTCGAACTCGCCGCGAGCTTGGCCGGCCAGGGCATCAACGTTCGCCACGTCGACATCGGCGGCGGCTTTGGCGTCTGCTATCAGGACGAAGAGCCCTTCGATCTCGAGGGACTTGCCGCCATCTTGGCATCCCAACTCGCCAACACCGACCTCGCGGTGCTGGTGGAGCCTGGCCGATCCCTCGTCGCCGACGCAGGCATCCTGCTAACTCGCATCGAGTACCTGAAGCCGGCCGGCGAACGGCAGTTCGCCGTGGTGGATGCCGCCATGAACGACCTAATCCGTCCGGCCCTTTACGGTGCCTGGCACGGCGTGGAGAAGGTAGGGGACAGCGCCGGCCAGAGGGCGCTGTGGGACATCGTGGGCCCCGTCTGCGAAAGCGGCGACTTCCTCGCCCACGAACGCGACCTCGAACTCGCCGAGGGCGACCTTTTGGCCATCCGTAGCGCCGGTGCCTACGGCTTCAGCCAAAGCTCCAACTACAACACCCGCCCTCGGCCACCAGAAATCCTGGTCGAAGATGGCCAAACCCTCCTGGTTCGCCGCCGCGAGAGCACCGCCGACCTCTTCCGCCTGGAGTGCCTCTAGCGGACTGTCGGACTTCGGACGGCGCAAGCCGACCGAATGCCGACCGTGTTCTAGGACGGCTTGTCCGTGTGCAAGACTTCGATAATCGATTGCCTTAGGTTGGGATCACCGTTCCGGCGAACGGTGGATTGCCCGCCAGTATCCGCGGGCGGTTCTGAGTAGGTCGTTTTTCGTACCTCGGCGTCCTAGGCACCCTTCAACTTGCGACGGAACCCTTCGGTTGAGGCGAGTACGCGGCGGTATCGGCGCCGCTCGACGCGTCGGCCCGCACCACCTGCGCCGAGGTTGTCGCCACAGTCACGTCTGCACGAAGCCCTGTGTTTTCCGTGTTTGGTCAGAATCCATCGTGCGACCAGACAGTTCGGTCCGGGCGCTGGCGACATGCGTGGTCGCAGTCGGAGGGCAGTCATACCGACTGACCGAGGGGTTGCTTGCGACGTTGCGACGCAGCGACAGCACATCGTGGACTAGGACGGAACCTGCTCAGCCTCGCTTTAGTTCCCGAGCAGGGCCGCGATCTCTCGGCGAAACTGGTCGGCTCCATGAGACGGATGCCTTACGCATGCTGCGCCTTGTCGCAGGAGCGACACCGCAACTCGCGCCATTTCGCCTACGGCTACGACGACGGCATTCGGGAAGAGCTGAAGAGTCTCCTGCAGGTGTAGTCCACCTCGGTACAACTCATCGCAAGTCAGGCTGTGGGCGCCGGAACGGTTGCTTCGAGGCGCGTCGGCCTGATGCGGATGCCAAGGCACGACGTTCCAAAGGACAAAGTCGAAGGCGCAGAGATGTTCAAGCACGGCTTTCCAAAGGATGGTCGCAGACGCCTCTGCCATGCCAAATCTACGTTGTGCTCCGTTTTGCCAATCCTGTGTCGAGGTGCGCTCGCCGCCGGGGGCATTCCCGAATACGACCTCTTGCTGCAGCGTCTCATGCCTGCCAATCACCATGCGTTCGGAAGTGAAGGGGATGCCGCTGAAGCGGCAACCTTGCCAACCGGACGCCTCACCGACCAGGAGGTGTGTCGCGTTCTCTCGGGCCAGCAGGTATCGCGTAAGTTGGTCGCGGCGGATTTGGGCAGTTGGGCTGGGTTCCGGCGGGTATGAGGAAACGGAATGTGTTATCGCAGTGGTCGCCTGGGGCGGTGCCGCACTACGGCTCCCGAGGGCGTCTGGGCCCATCGCCAGCGATTGGCAAAGCCATCGAGATATAGACCGACACGTTGCTCGCCCTTGTGGGTGATCAGATCATCCCCAGAGTTCCTTGTCACAGATAGCGTACCGAACAGGCTTGGTGAGCTTCTTCAACACACGTTCGGCGACAAGGCGCTTGATCCAAGCATCGGCGGTGGGCTTGGTCACTCCCAACGCATCCGCGATCACAGCAGGTATCGTCGGTTCCGCGCAGACCGTGGCAACTAGATGTCGCACCTTCGCAAAAAGCTCTTCGGCCGGGTCAGCGTGACTATCAGGTCGCTCCTCGAATGCGCGGCTTGCTTTGGTTGGCGGGTCCTCGGTCGACGGCGAGCGTTGTGGCGCATCAGCGACTTGATCCCCCCCAACGGCCAATGCCGCTTGCTCTCCCAGGGGTTGGGCCACTGCGTTGCGATCTCGCACGGGACCAGCTCCAGTCTTGCCGCCCCAAGCATTGCCGAATGCCGGATCGTCGAACCCTTCCAGCCAGCGTCCGCCAAGCTCCACCAGCCTTGGATTGCCGGAGTCGGCTGTCTCGGTGCGCTTGACCGCTAGCGGCACCCACCGCTTCTTCAGGTTCTCGACCGCACCCTTCCAGGTTCCGCCGCTGTCGGGTGTGCTGCTGACAACGACGGCGTCGTGGGCTAGGCAATAGATGTACTTGTTGCGAGCCATCGCGTTGCCTACGACGAAACGCGCCTCCGGATTAAACGGCGAAACAAGCGCCAGATCGCCCGACATCAGGTAGCGGCGGTACCGTTTGGACGTTGCAGCGCGCAGAAGGCCCTCCGCCAGTACGCCGACAGCAGTTCCTTCGGCACCTAGCGCGCCGAACATGGCGGCGTGATCTACGCCAGCCGCACCCCCGGAAACAACGAGCTGTCCGCACTGGGCGGCCTGGCTGCCGATGCGCTCGGCGTATGCGATGTCGGAATCCTCGGCATGTCTAGAGCCGACCACTGCGATCCCGCTCTCGTTAAGGAGGCTCTTGTTGCCGCAGCCGAAGAGGATCGCCGGCGCCGTCCGTCGTAGGTGGTGCTTCAGGCGAGCCGGGTAGTCGGCGTCGGATCGCGTGACCGCCCACAGTCCCGCTCTTTCCCATTTTTCCAGTGCGAACCCGAGCGAGGCCCCCCGGTTGAGCAAGGCACGCACGCGTCCCTCGGTGACCTTCGGGTGTTGCCAATCCTGAAGCAGATCCGCTGGGCGACAGTGGAGCATGTCGGCGGGACCAAGGCCTTGTTGATTGAGCCAGTCGGCGAACTCGCCCCACTCCGTGGGCGTGAGCGGCCTTGTTGCCGCAGTGCCGGACTTGCCGAGCGCTACTGTAAGCAGCATGACCGCTTCGGTTTCGGGCGTCACTTCCAAGTCAGCCTCCTGGGCTCGCCGTGGCAAGTGCGAACGGCCACACGGCCTCACAGCCGGCTTGACGGAGCAGTGCCGCGACGACCGTGAGCGTCCACCTGGAGTCCACGATGTCGTCGACCAGCAGCGCGGCACCCCGCCGAACTCGTCCGTCAACGGCAAATGCGCCATCGAGATTATTGCACTGATGGAACCGGTTCTGTTGCGCCTTCTGCGGAGAGTTAAGCCGGACTTTCTCGACTACCTGGACAAAGGGCAGCGAGAGTGCTTCGGCCAGGCGCCTTGAGTAGTCGGGGACGAGGTTGGGATGGTGGTTCGACGGAACGCAGGTGACCCAGGCCGGCCAAGGATCGGGCTTCCATCGTTCCCGGATCATCTCGGCGGCCGCGGCAACAAGCGAATCCCCAAACCGGCCGCGGTGCTTTTCGTGGGCCACGTTTTTCCCCCAGCCGGCGTCGCCCCACCTGCACAGTATTCGCCCTGTCTCGGCGCGGAGACCCGAGGGTAGATTCCTTCGCCAGCCGTACTCGGGAAACGCTCCCTTCGCGACTTGCCTGTTGCAAGTCAGTGGCATTTCGGCTTGGCGAAGGAAACGTGTCGCTGCGAGGACGGTATCGTGGGAAATGGACGTGCCAACGGTGGCGCCCGCGCAGCGGGCACACTTACCGCAACGCCTCGGATCAGGATCGTCCAGCGCCTCCGCAAGGAATCGCATGAGGCATCCCGCTTCGTCGACGTAAGACTGGATCTGTTCCCATTCGGCCTCCCTCTGTGCCGTCAGACGGGCAATACGTTCGCGGTCGACCCGGTACGGAACGGCAGTTCGCCGCCAAGTGGAGCCGTCCCTGATAACCGGCGCGGGATTGTCCACGGACAGCACCTTCAGGACCTTGTCGATCTGGCCGTGGCGCAGATTCAACGTCTGTTCAAGTTCGCGGATGCTGAGGCCCTCTGCGTCCTCCAGCGCTTCGAGCACGTCGCTCACCCACGCTTCCTCGGGGAATGCCGTTTGACGGAAGTGCTCATGTATCTCACCGTCTTCGGCCCCAGACAACAGCACCCCGACCGCCCGATCAATACCGCGTCCGGCGCGCCCGACCTGCTGATAGTAGGCGATTACGGATCCGGGCGCCTGGTAGTGCACCACAAATCCGAGGTCGGGCTTGTCGTAGCCCATGCCCAGGGCAGTCGTCGCGACGAGCGCCTTGACCTCATTGCCGTCGAGGGCACGTTCCAGCCGTCGACGGTACGTGTTGGAGTCGGCGTAGCGGTCATGAGTGACGTCGGCATGGTACGGTCGAACCAGGACGTCCCGTTGGTTGAGCCAGGCCGAGACTTGCTCGGCGTCCCGTTGCGTCAGGGCGTAGATGACGCCAGTACCAGGCAGTTCGTGGATGTGGTCGGCGAGCCACGCGAGGCGTTCCGCCTGCGTCGACAGGCGAACTGTCTGGAGGTGCAGGCTCTCGCGCATCAACGGACCTCGTTGGACAATGACCTCGCCCAACTGGCGCGTTGCGTCATCGATGACGCGATCGTTGGCCGTCGCGGTGGTTCCGACGATCGGCACGTTCGCGGGCATTCGCCGCAGCACGCTGGCGAGTCGTCGATAATCGGGCCGGAAGTCATGGCCCCAGTCCGATATGCAGTGGACCTCGTCCACTACCAGTAGGCCGATTCGCTCCGACACCGGTAGGAGCACTTCGTCCATGAAGGTCTCGTTCGCCAGGCGTTCCGGGGAGATCAGGAGCACGTCCGCCTTGTCCAACAGCACGGCGCGCTGCAGATCCGGCCACTCCGAACGGTTCGTGGAGTTGATCGTCATGGCTCGGATGTTCATCCTTGCCGCCGCTTCGATCTGGTTGCGCATCAGCGCCAGCAAAGGGGATACGATCAACGTCGCGCCGGAACCGGCGTCGCGAAGTGCGCGAGTCGCGACGAAATAGACGGCACTCTTGCCCCAACCCGTTCGCTGTACGAGCAGCAAGCGTTCTCGACGGTTCACTAGTGCGTCGATGGCCTCCCACTGTCCGTCCCGGAAATGGGCGCTCTTGTTGTCGAGTAGGCGTCGCAGGAGTTCGAGCGCTGACGTTCGATCCGTCATTTCTTCCTTGGTGATTTGTCTATGCCAACTGGCGGCGCTGCAAGATCCTACCAACGTCCCAGAGCGTGATCGGGTGGCCTCTCGGGAGGAGATCGGCAACGATGCTCGAATTGCACTTCGACCTTCTGCGGCTGCTCGATAACGACCGGCGCGGCTCGCACGCGACGCGGCGCGCCCGGCGCCACGTGCTGGCACATGCGGCGAAGACGCTGCACGGCCTTGGCCACCGGGGCCTGCGGGCGCGCGGGTTCAAGGGCCGGCACGTCGATGCGCTGGTGGCGGAGAGGCGCGGGCTGGGCCTAGCTTGGGCTGGGGCAAAACGTTGTCCGAAGGCAACGGTTCTTGTGGCGCTTAAGGGCAATCTCTGCTGGGCCGTTGCCATCGCCAGGTGTTCGTATAATCCCGCCACCTTTCACCTTGGTGGCTGGATTCCCTTGCGTTCCCGCAAAAAAAGCGGCTTTCGTTTCGCCAAGATGCATGGGCTCGGCAACGATTTCATGGTGGCGGACTTCGTGACGCAGGACCTCTCGCCCGATCCTCGGCGCATCGCCGCGTGGGGCGACCGCCGGCGCGGCATTGGCTTCGATCAGTTTCTTGCCGTGTGTGTGCCGGACCAACCCGAGGCCGACTTTCGCTATCGCATCTTCAACGCCGACGGTTCGGAAGCCGAACAGTGCGGCAACGGCGCGCGTTGCTTTGCGCGATTCGTCACCGCAAGCAAACTGACGGTGAAGCGCAACCTCGTGCTGCAAACCCTGGCCGGAGACATCCGTACGGAACTTGGACAAGACGGCAACGTGGCGGTGCATTTGCCGACGCCCGACGCCTGCGCCCCGGTGCGCGTGCCGGTGGCTGGGGCAGAGCTCGAACTGACTCCAGTATCGACCGGCAACCCCCACGCAGTGATATTCGTGGACGATGTGCGCAAGGCAGACGTAGAGACCGTAGGTCAGGCATTGCAGCGCCACCCCATGTTTCCTGACCGCGTCAACGTTGGGTTTCTCGAAGTCGTCGATCGCCGCTTCGCTCGCCTGCGCGTATTCGAGCGCGGCGTCGGCGAAACCCTCGCTTGCGGCTCCGGCGCCTGCGCGGCGATGGCGGCGGCGAGGCTGGCCGGACGCTTGGACGAGACGGCGCGCATCTCCCTCCCCGGCGGCAAGCTGCAAATGGCATGGCCTGGCCCACACGCCGCCGTTAAGATGAGCGGACCGGCGACGTTCGTCTATGAAGGCCGAGTGCAGCTCTGATGACGCTTTCCGAGCCGCAAGCCCCGGAACTCGATCCAGCCGAAGTGGCAGGCTTCCTTCGCCGCCATCCGGGGTTTCTCGTGGACCATCCCGACTTGATCCCCACTGTGCCGACGCCGGACGGCGCGGCATCGTTGGTGCAGCGGCAGATGGCTACCTTGCGAGAGCGCAACCGCGACGTGGGGCGGCGCCTCGAGGAGGTGCAAGGCGTTGCTGCGGACAACGAGCGCATCTTCACCTCAGCGAGCACGCTCACCTTTGCCTTGTTGGATGTACAAACGCGAGCCGAACTCGACGATGCGTTGGCGGCGCATGTGCTTGGGCGCTTTCATCTCGACCATGTCATCTGCTTCGAGGACGGCGGCAACGACGCCCCCTT
This sequence comes from Pseudomonadales bacterium, assembly GCA_965116935.1. Lineage (GTDB taxonomy): Bacteria > Pseudomonadota > Gammaproteobacteria > Pseudomonadales > Azotimanducaceae > VXYL01. Next base: position 1,780,552 of record OZ220737.1, read on the forward strand.
GAAGCACCTGCGCTGCCTTGCCCCGGGCGAGTCGCCACCGGTAGCGACGCTGTTCGATGTGCGTTTGCCTCTGTGCAACCCCTGCCGTCCCGAGGAGTACGAGGCCCTGTTTGGGCAGCGGCCCAACGCTCCCGGCTCCGCGGCCCTGGTGCCAGCGCGATTCGCCAGCGTCAAGGCGACGCTGGCCTTGGGTTCGTACGATCCCGAGCGCTACACGCCGGACCTAGGCACCGCGTTCCTCGGCTATCTCGGCGATCTGTTGGCGCGTGTGCTGGCCAGCCTTCGCGTCGCGACCGCCATCGTCGGCGAAGGAGCACACAGGTGACGCAGGGCCGCCGGGAGCCCGCCACGGTCGATCAAGGCAGCGCGCTCGCGACCGACATCGACCGCTATCTCACGGCGCTCGCCAGCGAACGGCAGGCATCGCCGCACACGGTGGCCGCCTACCGACGCGATCTCGATCGCCTCTGTGCACACGCACCTCAGCGCGCCGAGGATGTCCGTGGCCATCACATTCGCGCCTATGTGGCGCGTCTGCACGCTGGCGGTCTTGCGCCGCGCTCCATCGCCCGCGCCCTGTCCGGCGTGCGCGGCTTCTTTGCATGGCTGGTGCGCAGGGGAGAACTCGGCGGCAATCCGGCAGCGGGGATTCGCGCACCGAAACAGCAAGCGCGCCTGCCGAAAACGATGGATGCCGACCAAACCGCGCAGCTCTTCGTTGGCGACGAACCGAAGGGCGATCTTGAACTGCGCGATCGCGCCATCGCCGAGTTGCTCTACGGCAGCGGGCTGCGACTCGCCGAACTCGTTGGTGCCAACGTCGGAGACGTTGATCTCGATGAGGGTGTCATCACGGTCGTCGGCAAAGGCAGCAAGACGCGCATCTCGCCGGTGGGCAGCGCCGCTCGCAAGGCCCTGCGTGCCTGGCTCGCTATCCGCACGGGCGTGACTCTTCAAGACCCGCTGTTCGTCGCCCGAGGCGGCCAGCGCATCTCGCCCCGCAGCGTGCAGCTTCGACTGAAGAAGCTCGCTGCTGCCACCACCGGCAACGATGCGCTGCATCCGCATATGCTGCGCCACAGCTTCGCGAGCCACATGCTTGAGTCGAGCGGCGATCTCTTGGCCGTGCAGGAGCTCTTGGGCCACGCCAACATCGCGACGACGCAGGTGTACACCCACCTCGACTTCCAGCACCTCGCCAAGGTGTACGACAGCGCCCACCCTCGGGCGCATCGGAAGTCCGCCACGGAGAACGCAGCGCCCGGTGGTGCCAAGAGGTGAGCGCGGCGGACGGCATTCGCCTCGTCACCTTCGACCTCGACAACACCCTGTGGAGCGTCGATGGCGTGATCCGTCGGGCAGAGGCCGAGATGCACGCTTGGCTGAAGCCCAGGGCACCGGAGTACGAGCGCCTGCACGCATCCACCCTGGGCGAGATTCGCCGCAGCGTCATGGCCGCGGATCCAGATATCGTCCACGACCTTTCGCGCCTGCGCGTGCGCATCCTTTGGGACGCCATCGAGCACTGCGGCTATGCGGCGGAAACGGCGCGAGAACTCGCCCAAGGCGCCTTCGACACCTTCCTCGACTGGCGCCACCGCGTCACCTATTTCGAAGGTGCCCTCGAAACCCTGAGTGCCCTGCACGGCCACTACACGCTTGCGGCACTAACCAACGGCAACGCGGATTTCGAACGGCTGGGGTTAAGCCACCTCTTCTCCTTCGGCTACAGCGCCGCCGACGTGGGCGCAAGCAAGCCCCACCCGGAGATGTTCCAGCGCGCACTCGCCCATGCCGACGTTGCACCAGCAGAAGCCGTCCACATCGGCGACCACCCGGTCGACGACATGGAAGGCGCCCGCAATGTCGGCATGCACACCATCTGGGCCAACTTGACGGCGCAAACCGAACCCGCCGCCGCCACCGCGACGGTCACCCGCTTGAAGGACATCCCGGAGACCATCGCTGGCCTCGTGCGGTAGCGCCTGAGGGTGGCCAAGCCGGCAGGGCGACGCATGCGTCGCCCCTACGGCCCGCGGCTTGACCGACACCTTCCTGTAGGGGCGACGCATGCGTCGCCCTGTCCGGCTCCTTGCAGCGAGCCCACCGACGGGTTTGCGACACTGAACGCATCGTGGTCAGATCCGCGGTGTGACCACGAGTCGTTTCAACACTGTCTGCGCCGTCTTCGCGACGCCGTCCGGGGCCTTCGCTGGCTTGCGCAACGAACGGCCCATCTTGCTCCCAATCCTGCTCCTAGTCGCCGGGGCTGCGGTCGGTCTCACGACATTCATGGTTTCCCTCGACACCCCAATTGCCAACGACGCGGGCATCTTGCAGCCGACCATGATTGCGGCCCTCGTACTGAGTGCCGCCGCCGCCGTCACCGTCCTCCTCTTGATGTTCGCCTTCGTCCTGTGGATCGCCGGGAACGTCACAAGAGACGGGGTCAGTTTCCACGACTCCGTGAGTCTGGTCGCTTGGGCATCGCTGCCGACATTGTTGGCCGACATCGCCAGAGTGGCTGACGCGGTGGCACGTCAATGGTGGGAGCTGGACTCTGTCGTTCTGGATGTCGCGTTCTTCGGCCTCGATCGAGCCCACTCTCTCGGGTTTCCCGTGCCTCCGTTGGTCGAGGTTTGGGTCGCCGCACTAGTGGCGATCGGCTACCGCCAATGGTTTGCCGCCTCGATCTCGAAAGCCGCCACGATAGGCGCCTTGGCATTGGGATTCCATGTGGCGACACGGCTCGCTTGGGGGTGGTTCGTCTAGGTAGGGTCGGCCCAAAGCGCCAAACCAGCCAATCGCTCTCACCCTCACCGGCCACGCACCTGCGACGATCCTGTGGGGTGAAAGCCGGTTCGCCGAGCATGCTTGTTTGGACTGTACGGCAACCAAACACCCAACCTAGCGCGTAGGAGCCGCGTCGACGCGCTCGCAAGTCCTCTAGAATCCGTCGCAGTTTCTTCAGTAGGTGTCAATATTCCGAATGAAGTTCGTCGGCGTTGACCTTGCTGCCCAGCCCACCAACACCAGCCTCTGTGTCATTGGCTGGAACGCGACGCCGCGTGTGGAAGCCGTCCACCGGCCGGCGTCAGATGAATGCGTCATTCGGCAAGCGGGCAAGACTGTGGCTGCCATCGGCCTCGACTGTCCTTTCGGTTGGCCGGACGCTTTCTTTCGTATCCTTCGTTCAGCAAGAAGGCAGTTCCGGCATCTGTGCGCCACTCACGAAGGAAGAGGCCGACCGGCTCAAGTATCGAGCGACTGACCGGTGGCTCCGCGAGCAGGACTTCCCCGACAGCCGCGGGCCTGTCCGCCCCCTAAGCGTAGCAACGGACAAGCTGGGCGCCGTGGCGCTAAGGTGTGTCCGGCTCGTCCAGTGCCTTGTTGCGGAACGAGGTGACCAACGGACGATCTATGAGGTCTATCCTCGTGCATCGCTTGCTCGCTGGATGTCGCTTGACGGTTCCTACAAGAAGACGACCCCCGCCTCCAAAGCAGTCAGGGAGCAGATCGTCAGTCGACTTGTCGAACATGGGCTCGATGTCGGGGTATTCCGCGAGACCCTTGAGGCCAGCGACGACGACCTTGACGCTCTTGTAAGTGCCCTTACGGCTGCGCTTGCGTTCGCCGGCCGGACAGACCTTCCGCCTCCGCACCTTGCCCAGCTCTCCAAATCCGAAGGGTGGATTCACGTCCCTTCGGGACCGCTGCCCGACCTCGAAGCACTTAGCTTCCGTTAGCAACTTGCGCCGCGAGCTACGCGTTCGTAGAGCGCGGTGGTGGGGAGCGCTCGGTGGTGTGGGCCCTGTTCGCCCGTCCAGTCGTGGGCGACGCATGCGTCGTCCGTAGATGGCACGCTAAGGACGCACGTCGTCGTGTCCGGCGATGTAGTCCTTGAGGGCCGTTGCGCTAGCCGGGATTGGGGTTCGGCGGGCGTCTTCCGCGCGCGGTCGCAAGGGCGCCTACCGACACAAGAATTGCGTCCCACGGTCGTGTAAGCGGTCGCTTACGCTGGCCGCGTTGGGGGCCTTGGGGGCAGCGGACAAGCGAAGGTGTACTGTCGGATCGCGCTATCCGGCGGGAGAATGGCCGACCGTCACGGTCCAGATGCTCCGACCGTGTCTCCCTTTAGATTCGCCAAGGCGTCGAGGATTGAGCCGAGTTCATCGTTGAGAAAACCAGCACGTTTCGCAGCGTCGGCGTAGCTGATCGCGTAGCACGGGACGTACCCGTAATCGGGTTGGGTCTTGTTCCCTCAGGGATTTGGAACCGGGACGAATGCACCGTCGGCATGGAATCGGCCCCTCCAATGGTCAAGCTGATCGCGGAGTTCCTGTGGGAGCTCGTCGATGTCCCATCCAGGAAACACACCGAAAAGAAAGTGGTTCGACCGTTGCTTCGGGTCTTCGGGAGCCCCGGGGGGCGTGAGCCAGGCCACCGAGATCCGGCTACGCCAGACCGGACAATAGGCGCGGACGGCGAGCCGGCGCGTGCCTTCCAGAGTGGCCCGTGGTTCGTTGCGGTCTCGATCAGCTGTTCGGCGATCTCTTTGACTTCGAGCCGATCGAAGCTTGCGAGAAAGTCCTGCTTGGTGATGGGTCTCCGCCTCGTAGAACGCGACGCCCGCTCTTTGGCGAGACGTCCGATGACGCGAGGAACCAGCGTCCGGATGGCGGTCCCCTGGAACTGCTTCAGCTCAATGGCCAGAGAACTAGCGCTCCCGACACACAAACATCTCGTCCTACACAACGTGGGCTATCTCCCACAGCACTGTGACGCAGCGCGGTCTCTACCCGCGACGCAGGCGTTTCGTTTTCCCGCGCGTGCTCTCGCGCCATCTCGAGCACACGGCGTTGTCTGGCCCGTGGACCGCGGCGCGGCCGCCAGCGCCTTGCCCGAGCAGAAGACTTCGTCGACCGGTGGGGATTGGCCTGCTAAAAGCACTGCCGTACAGCGTTTGGGCGTGGACGTGACGTTGGGGTGGCGTATGCTCTGCGTTTTACCGGCGGTTGGTCGCTGATGGGAACATCCACCGACAGTTCGGGCCCGGAAATCCGCACCATCAGTGCATCCGACTTCAAGGCTCGATGCCTCAAGCTCATGGACGAAGTCGCTGCGGGCGACTTGGAGGTCATCGTCACCAAGAACGGTCATCCCGTCTCTCGCCTCGTGCGCTGCCAAGACGTCAGCACGAGCATGTTCGGGATCGACCGAGGTCAGGGAAGGCCTCCCGACACACAAACATTGCGTCCTACACGACGTGGGCCATCTCCCCCGCCAATGGCGCAGCGCGAGGTGTCCACCCCACGACACTGGCGTTTCGTGTTGCCCGCGCGTGCTCTCGCGCCATGTCGAGCACACGGCGTCGTCTGGGCCGTGGACCGCGTCGCGGCCGTGCCAGCGCCTTGCCCGCCCGGACAGCCGCGTCCGGGCCGATGCCCGCAGACGGGGGCTGGAGATGGGCTGTGGGAGATGGCCTACGGTGTGTAGGACGAGATGTTTGTGTGTCGGGGGATCCCCGCTTTTGTGTGCAAAGTCAACGGCTGCGCCGTAGAAACGGCGCTGGCTCCTAGCCGTAGCTGCGAGCGAATGCGAGCACGAAGGCCAGCAGTTCGCGTAGCGAACTGCCGACGGCCCGCAAGGGCGCGCAAGCGCCCACAACAGCCGTTGCTTTCGGACGTCGCTCCTTACAGCCAGCCGTCCGCCCGACAGGTTTGCGACACCGAACCCATCGTGGTCAGATCCGCGATGTGATCAGGAGTCGCTTCAACACCGTCCGCGCCATTTTCACGGCGCCATCCGGGGCCTTCGCTGGCTTGCGCAACGAACGGCCCATCTTGCTCCCAATCCTGCTACTAGTCGTCGGGGGGGCTGCGGTCGCTCTCACGACGTTCATGGTTCCCCTCGACACCCTGATCGCCAACGATGCGGGTGCTGCCGTCACCGGGGGCCCTCCCGCCGTACAACGGGCACTTACCTCTGGCATCTTGCAGCCGACCATGATTGCGGCCCTCGTGCTAAGTGCCGCCGCTGCCGTCATTGTCCTCCTCTTGATGTTCGCCTTCGTCCTGTGGATCGCCGGGAACGTCACAAGAGACGGGGGCAGTTTCCACGACTCGGTGAGTCTGGTCGCTTGGGCATCGCTGCCGACATTGGTGGCCGACATCGCCAGAGTGGCTGGCGCGGTGGCACGTCAATGGTGGGAGCGGGACTCCATCGCCCTGGATGTCGTGTTCTTCGGCCTCGACCGAGCCCACTCTCTCGGGTTTCCCGTGCCTCCATTAGTCGAGGTGTGGGTCGCCGCACTAGTGGCGGTCGGCTACCGCCAATGGTTTGCCGCCTCGATCTCGAAAGCCGCCACGATGGGCTTCTTGGCACTGGGATTCCACGTGGCGGCACGGTTCGCTGTGGGGTGGGTCGTCTAGGCAGGGTCGGCCGACAGCCGCCAAACCACTTGGTCGTTCTGTCTCACTGGTCCGTCTGCCCCATGACGGGGCGCAACCTCCCCCTTCCCGACACACAAACGATCATGGTCTGAGTCGGCCACCCCGATTTCATGACTTTGGGGTGGCCGACTCAGGCAATGACCGTTTGTGTATCGGGACCGCAGTGTTCTGATTCGGCAAACCCCTTGAAGACCTACCCACGAGGCACGCATTGTTAACGCGCAAGGGCCTGTTTTGAGAAGCAATTCCTAATCCACCCGCCACAATGCGCCGTTGAATCTCAGTTTTCGGGGTTTGGCCGCTATGCTCCGGCAATCCACCATTGGGAGTCGAACCGATGCGAACCCAAACCCTTGCCGTCGTCTTGTCAACGCTCGCCCTATGCTCCCACTTGCACGCCCACGAAGTTCGGGGTAAGGCGGGCGCTCGCCTTACAGGAACCGATGCGTCCAACGCTGAACGCAATGCCTGTCGCTTCGCCACGGAAAGGGCGCGCAAGGACCTACCGGCGAAACACAACATTCGCGAGTCGTGCAACTGTGGCGGCGAGCGTAAGGGAAGCGACGGGCGCGTTTCGGTATTCTGTAGTGCAGTCGCCATCGCGCACCATGGGAGCAGGGTGCGATTCTTCGACGAGGACGGATCGTACACGGGGCCGGTTGAACCGGGGGATTGACCGGCGTTCGATCCCAAAGTGTCAATGACACCCCGCGTGACACTTTGGGATCAGCCCTGACGACGATGCAGTTTCCGCTCGCTAAGGAAAATCTCAATCACCACCTTGCCATTTTCCCTAGGGAATCTCGCCGCCGAACACGCCGAATCCCGACTCATTGGGATGACGTCCCACCCTCACCCCGATCACGTAGTCCGGTCGTCGCGACAGGCCATCGTTGGGCGTCCACGCCACCAAAGTAGCTGTCGCCAACCAAGTCCGCATGCTGATCAACCCCCATTCCCATCGCCTCCGGTTTCTGTCTCGCCCCGCCTACCTGACCGTTACGCTTCCGCCCCGATCCTCTCTAGGAGTAGGGGCGTGGCCATTCGGTGTCGCGCACGACGGCGCTGGGCCGCCGAAGGCCGGAACACCGACCGCCGAAGCCGGCAAGCCGGACTGCGCCCAATTTGCAGTGACACCATAGGTGGTAGGAACGCGACGATGTCGGACACGGCGCATATGGACAACGTCAGTGACTTACGCTCGAAATGCCCGGAGTAAACCCGTCCCCTATAAAGAAAGCGGCTAGGATCGTAGGGTTGCGGAATCTGTTCCATGCAAGGGGACGGTCGGTGGACGGGGACACGAGCGACGCATGCGTCGTCCGCGCTTGGCAATCTAGGGACTCACGTCGTCCTGACTGGCGATGTAGTCCTTGAGGGCTGTCGCGCTCGCGGGGATTGGGGTTCGGCGGGCGTCTTCTGGGCGCAGGCGGGACAGGCTCGGGTGCAGGGGTGGGTCTTGGTCGGTGGCGCGGGCCACGGTTTCCGGGAACTTCGCCGGGTGGGCTGTGGCCAGGCAGATGGGGCGGGTGCTTGCGTCGGCGATTCGGCGGGCCGCGGCGACGCCTACCGCTGTGTGGGGGTCTAACAGGTAGCCGTGGCTGGCGTGTGCCCAAGTGATGGTGCCGAGGGTTTCTTCGGCATCGACGCGAACGGCGGTGATGGTCTCGTCGACGCGGTTCTCGCCCTTGCGGCTGCCGCCGATCTTGGCGCGACCGTGCTCTGAGAAGGCCGACATGAAGGCGCGCACCCGCTCGGGGTCGCGACCGAGGCGCAGGAACAGGTAGCGTTCGAGGTTGCTGGCCACCTGGATGTCCATGCTTGGGCTCAGCGTCTGATGTACCGCGCCGCGGGCATAGACGCCGGTGTCGAAGAAGCGCGCCAGAATGTCGTTTTCGTTGGTGGCGAGGATCAACTGCTCGATGGGCGCGCCCATCTCCCGCGCCACGATGCCGGCGAGGATGTTGCCGAAGTTGCCGGTGGGCACGGCCAGGGTGCAGGGCCCGTCGGCGTTGACGCTGACGTGTATGTAGTAGCTGATCTGCGCCAGAACGCGCGCCCAGTTGACCGAGTTGACGGCACCCAGGCGGTGGCGGGCCTTGAAGTCCTGGTCGGCGAACGCGGCCTTCAGCATTCGCTGGCAGTCATCGAAACTGCCTTCCACGGCGAGGCAGTGGACGTTGGCGTCAGCCGCCGCCGTCATCTGCAACTCCTGCAAGGGGCTGGTGCGGCCGTCCGGGAACATGACGAAGATGGCCATGTTGGCGCGACCTGCTACGGCGGCGATGGCCGCGCTTCCGGTATCGCCGCTGGTGGCGCCGACGATGTTGAGGTCGCCGCCCCGTCGCGCAAGGATATGCTCGAAGAGCCGTCCTAGCACCTGCAAGGCAACGTCCTTGAAGGCGAGGGTGGGGCCGTGGAACAGCTCCAGCACGCGCACGTCGCCCACGTCCACCAAGGGAATCACGTCCGGATGGTCGAAGGTTGCGAATGCCTCGGCGAGGAGGGCATCGAGCTCTTGGTGCGGGATGTCGTCCACGTAGAGCCGGAACACGGCTTGGGCGGTTTCGACGAAGGAACGGCCCCGCCAGTCGTCGAGCCGGGCACTGATGTCCGGCAAGGACTCCGGCATGAGCAAGCCCCCGTCGGCTGCCAGCCCCGCCATCACCGCGTCGGAGAAGGCCATCGGCGTGGTGCCGCCACGGGTGGACACATAGCGCATGGCCGGAATGATACTCGTGCGCGGCTGCTTCGCTGCCGACCTGCTGCCGTCAGCGGTGGCCGTCGCTGTCGTGCAGCCAGACGCGTTGGCCGTTGCTCTTGACGAGGGTGCGACCGATGCGGGGATAGTGGACGACGTCGGCGATGTTGCGCTCGCCGCCCATGAGGTACACGAGGTCCTCCTCGAACGGGTTGCGCATCATGTGTGCCGGCGAAGGCGCGGTGAAGCCCATGAAGTCGCCCGGCCCCACCTCGAAGGTCTCGTCGCCGATTTCGGCAATGCCTCGGCCCGAGACGACGTAGAGGAACTCCTCGTCCTGGTCGTGGTAGTGAAAGGTGGTGCTGTCGCGCCCCGGTTCCAGCCGCACCAGGTGGATGCCGATGCGGGTCATGCCGGTGGCGTCGGATATGGCGCGTGAATGACGCACGCCGTTGTCATTGAACGGATGCACACGCCGTCGCTCCGGCATCTGCATCATTTCTTCGCGGGTGATCAGCATCGTTCGCTCCCAGGTCGAAGCATTTCCCGAAGGGCGTCGAGCAGGGCGTCGTTCTCCTCCGGTGTGCCGACGGTGATGCGCAGCCGATTGGCGAGGCGCGGCGCGTCGAAGTGACGCACGAGAATGCCGCGGACGTGCAATGCGGTGTAGATGGCCTGGGCCGACGGCGCGTCGGTTGGCGGCGCCGCCAGCAGGAAGTTTGCCTCGGAGGCGGGAACGTCGAACCCGGCCGCCAGAAGATGCTCGCGCAGCCGCTGCCGTTCCCGCCGCACCGCCGCCCACGATGCTTGCGCGTGTTCTACATCGGCGAACGCCGCTTCCGCCGCCGCCTGCGCCAGCACGCTGACGTTATAGCTGTCGCGGGTCTTGTCGCGGATCGGTTCGATCAGCCCCGTGCTGCCGAGCAGGAAGCCGAAGCGCACACCCGCCAGCGAATACCCCTTCGACAGCGTTCGCAGGAGCAGGAGGTTGTCGAAGCGATGGACGAGCCCCGTCAGGTCGTGACGCAAGCCAGGGTCCACGAAGTCCACATACGCCTCGTCCACGAGCAAGACCCCGCTGAGGTCCTCGGCCAAAGCGGCAATGGCCTCGGCATCGAGCAGTGCACCGGAAGGAGCATGGGGGTTCACTAGGCAGGTCAAGCGAACGTCCTCGGCATTGAGGCGCGCCGCCAAGTCCGCCGGCGGCAGCCAGCCATCGCCGAATTCCACGGCCACCAATCGACAATCCTGAATCGACGCCAGCACCGGATAGAGCGAGTAGCTCGGCGATGCCATGCCGAAGGCGCCGCCGGGGTCCACGAACGTCGTCAGCGCCAGCCGCAAGGCCTCGTCGCCGCCGTTGGTGGCCACGACCTGATCCGGTTGCAGCCCAAAGCGCTCGGCGGCAAGCCGCCGGAAGCCCAATGCCGTGGCCGGCGGATAACGCCGCAGCGACGCGACGTCCACCGCCGCCAATGCCCGCGCCACGTCCGGCGAGGGCGGGTGTGGATTCTCGTTGGTGTTGAGCTTGATGACCTTGGCGTCGCTGGGCTGCTCGCCGTAGCCGTAGCCGGTCATGCGCTCGATGTTCGCCCGTTCGAAACTCATGCCGACGCCTCGTCGGACGGCGCATTCGCCGGCACCGCCACGGCAGGCCCGAGCAGGAGCGCGAGCCAAGTCGTTTCCGGATTTGCCTCCAGTGCGATCTTCAAGGTCATCGTCAGCGGCACCGACAGCAACATCCCCACCGGCCCCAGCATCCAGCCCCAGAACACCAGCGAAAGGAATACCACCAGCGTCGAAAGCCCAAGCCCCCGCCCCATGAAGCGCGGCTCGACGACGTTGCCGAAGCCGACATTGGTGACGGCAAACACCGCCGCCACCGCCGCCGCGTGCCACGCCCCGAGCTGCACCAGCGCCAGCAGCACCGGCGGCGCGGCGGCGATGAGGCTGCCGATAGTGGGCACGTAGTTCAGCAGAAACGCCAAGAGCCCCCAGAGTGCCGGGAAGTCCACGCCGATGATCCACATGGCCACCCAAACGACGACTCCGGTGGCGGCACTGATCGCCGTCTTGATGGCGATGTAGCGATTCACGTTCTCGGCAAAGCGGCGAAAGTGCGGCATGTCGCGATCCGGCACCCTCAATACGGCCTTGAGCTTGGCGGGGAAACTCGATGCTTCGCCGAGGATGAAGATCACCGTCAGCAGGATGAGGAAGCCGTTCGAGAGCGCGTTGCCAAACCCCGCCAGCATGTTGCCTGCCAGCGTGAACGCCTGCGAGGGATCGAGACCGTCCAAGGCCGAGACCTGCGACAGGTCGATGCCAAGCCTGAGCGCGAGTGCCGTGCCGCTGGCCACGAGGGTGTTGAGCCGTTCCCCATAGAATGGCATCTGCTCGCGGAAGTCGTCCACGCTGCTTGCCACCACCGCCCCGACGCCTACCAGAACGGCAATCAATGCCGCTACCACGACGGCAATGGCGAGGCCCACAGGAACCCGGTGCCGGGCCATCCAGAACACCGGGGTGGCGGCGATCGTGGCAAGGAACGCCGCCAACAGAAACGGCACCATCAGCTCTTCGGCAGCCTTGATGCCAGCCACCACCACGACAAAGGCGGCGAGCATCAGCAGGGGATTGCTGGCCGAGATCGGACCTGGCGACGACGCAGACACCGCTACCGGAACGCGCCTTCAGGAGAAGGCACGTCGGTTGGCAAGGCTTGGCAACTGTCCCCGCACTTCGGCCACCCGCGCGGGGTCCACATCCGCCACCGCGAAGCCGTCGCCGCCGTCGCACGAGGCAATCACGTCGCCCCAGGGGTCCACGATCAGGCCGTGGCCCCAAGACTGGCGCCCGCGATGACCGTGGTCGCCATGCTGCGCCGGGGCGATCATGTAGCACTGGGTTTCGATGGCGCGTGCCCGCATGAGCACTTCCCAGTGGTCGTGGCCGGTGGTGCGAGTGAACGCGCTCGGCGCGGTGAGGGCGATTGCGCCCATGTCAGCGAGGCGCTGATACAGCGCCGGGAAACGGATGTCGTAGCAGACCGTGAGACCAAGGGTGCCGAAGGGCGTCTCGGTGATTACGGCGCGATCGCCCGGCGCCGTGCCGCGTGATTCGTGCAGGCGCGTGCCGTCGGCCAGGTCCACATCGAACAGATGAATCTTGCGATACAGCGCCGCGATCTCGCCGTCCGGCCCAAGATGCACGCAGGTGTTGTGGGCACGCCCATCGGCCGCTTGTTCGTGGAAGCCACCGAACACCAGATGCACTGTGCAGTCCCGCGCCAAGGCCTGACAGTGAGCCAGGATCGGGCCGCCTTTCGGCAGCGGCTCAAGCCATTGGCGACGTTCGCGTTCGCTGCCGATGTAGGCAAAAGCCTCCGGCAGGAACACCATCTTCGCGCCAGCGTCGGCAGCTTCCCGCGCGAGCCCCAGGGCGCTCGCGAGATTCGCCTCGACATCCGAGGTGGCGCACATCTGCACGATGCCGACGGAGGTGGTTTCACTCATGGTTGCTGGCCTGCCTTCACCCCTGGTCCCTCACTCCGCTTGCGCACCAAACTCCGGTTGTGTGCATTCCACCTGGTGCCCCAAGAACTCCTCAATCGCTGGCAGATTGAAGGCGTCGTCTTCCGAAACGAAGCTGATGGCGACTCCGGAGGCGCCGGCGCGGCCCGTGCGGCCGATGCGATGCACATAATCCTCCGCCTCCTCGGGCAACTGGTAGTTCACCACGTGGCTGATTCCCTCCACGTGGATGCCCCGCCCAGCCACGTCCGTCGCCACCAAGAGGTTGGTGTGCCCTTCCTTGAAGCGATTTAGCGTGGCGATGCGCTTGCGCTGCGGTATGTCGCCCGCCAGCGCTTCGCAGTCCACGCCGCGGCGGCGGAGGTCACGCACCAGATTGTGAACCTGATCGCGCCGGTTGACGAACACCAGGGTGTGATCCGGTTGCTCGTCCTGCACGAAGCGCAGCAGGATGTCGCGCTTGTTGCTCGCGTCCATCAGCCAGAAGCGCTGATCCACGGTGTCCACAGCCACCGATTCAGGCTCGATGGCGACGTGCTCAGGCTCCAGCGTCCACTGCTGCGCCAGGTTCATCACGTCGGCATTGAAGGTGGCGCTGAAGAAGAGGGTCTGTCGGGAGCGCTTCTTCGGCGTCTGATAGACGATGCGGCGCACGTCCGGGATGAAGCCCATGTCGAGCATCCGGTCCGCCTCGTCGATCACCAGCACCTCCACGCGGCTTAAGTCCACCGACCGACGCCGGACGAAGTCCAAGAGGCGTCCTGGTGTGGCGACGAGGATGTCGATGGGCCAGCGCCGAAGCTGCGTTTGCTGCTTTTCGAAGTCGATGCCGCCGACGGCAACGCCGATGACGGTGTCCGCGTAGCGGGCGAGATCTCTCGCGTCCGCTTCGATCTGCAGCGCCAGTTCCCGCGTTGGCGCCAGCACCAGCGAGCGGGCGAATCCGGGCGGATTGGGGCGCGCGAGCGGGTGCTCGATCTGCCGCGCGAGGATGGTGATCAGAAAGGCCGCGGTCTTGCCGGTGCCGGTCTGGGCTTGTCCGGTTACGTCGTAGTCGGCAAGGCTGAACGGCAGCACTTCGCTCTGAATGGGCGTACAGTCGGTGAAGCCGAGGTCATCGATCGCATCCATGACGGCATGGGGCAACGCCAGATCGTGGAAATTGACGATGGCTTCCTGGCTCGCTTCGGGATTCGGTTCACTCACGCTGCCTCCGTGGACTTCCGTGCGGATGCAAGCCTGATGCATAAGGCGAGCACATCTATGGCTGCCACCACTTCGTCAAGGGTTGCGAAGGTAGGGGCAATGCGAATGTTGCGGTCGTTCGGGTCTTTGCCGCCCGGAAACGTCGCCCCGGCCGGCGTCAGCACGACGCCGGCATCGGCGGCAAGTGCCACGACCTCCTTGGCGAGACCCGGCTCGGTGTCGAGCGAGACGAAGTAGCCGCCCCGAGGCCGGGTCCAAGTGGCAAGGTCGGTGCCTGCCAAGCCTTGCTCCAACCCTGCCTGCACGGCCTCGAACTTGGGCTGTACGGACGCCGCATGGCTGTGCATGTGCTCCGCCAGGCGACCCTGAAGCAAGCGGGCGTGGCGCAACTGGTTCACCTTGTCCGGCCCGATCATGAAGGCCGAGAAGCGGCGCTCCAGGGCGTCGAGCAGCTCCGCTCCGCCGCCCAAGAAGGCGACGCCGCTGCCGGCATGGGTGATCTTCGACGTGGACGCGAACATGGCGATGGCGTCTGCGGTTCCAGCCGCTCGGGCAAGGGGCAGGATCGGCGTCAGCTCATCGGGCGGCGACTCGAAGTCATGCACGGCATAGGCGTTGTCCCAAAGCACCAGGAAGCCGGGGGATGCGAGCTTGGGCAGACTGGCGATGCGCTCCACCACTTCGGGCGAATAGGTGCAGCCCGTGGGGTTGGAGTGCTTCGGCACGCACCAGATGCAGCGGATGGTGGGGTCGTCCTGCACGAGCCGCTCGACGGCATCCATGTCCGGGCCGTCGTCCCGCATCGGCACCGTGACGGGCGCAATGCCGAACGAATCGGTCAGGGTGAAGTGGCGATCGTAGCCTGGCACCGGGCAGATCGCCTTCGCCGGGCCGGCGTCGCGCCAAGCCGGGTGCAGGATGCCGTAGTGCATGGCCGCGTCGAGCACATAGAACATGAGCGTAAGGCTGGCGTTGCCGCCGGCCATTACGTCTTCGGGGGTCACGTCCAGGAGCTCGGCACCGAGTTGCCGCGCCTCGGGAATGCCGCGCAGGTTGCCGTAGTTGCGCACATCCGTGCTGTCTTCGCTGGTGAAGTCGCCGTTCAGGATGCCGTCGAGCTCGTCGGAAAGGTCTAGCTGCGCCGCCGCTGGCTTGCCGCGGGTGAGATCGAGCTTGAGATTGGCACCTTGCAACGACGCGTATTGGCGCTCGAGTTCCTCGAGGGCCATCACGAGGCTTCCAAGGCCGGCTCACGGGGCAGGTGCACCCCCGCGGCCTCCGGCAGGCCCAGCATCAGGTTGAGGTTCTGCACCGCAGCGCCGGATGCCCCCTTGCCGAGATTGTCGTATCTCGCCACCAGCAACACTCGGTCGTCATGGCCGAACACGAAGAGATCCAGCTCGTTGCTGCCGTTGCGCTCCGTGGCCGAGAGGAAGCCGGCGTCAAGCGCCGCCTCCGGCACCGGATACTCATGGACGTGGACAAACGCCTCATCCGCGTACCGCGCTTGAAGCACTTCGCGCACCCGCGCGGCGCCGCCGCCGCAAAGCTCCCGCCCGGAAAGCGGCACCTGCACCAGCATCCCTTGATGGAAATGACCAACCGTGGGGACGAACACCGGCGCGAGGTCAGTCAGCGAATGGCGGTGCATTTCCGGCACGTGCTTGTGCCGCAGCGCAAGCCCGTAGGGACGCACGCGCATGGCCTCCGAGTCGCAGGCGCGATACTTCGCGATCAGGCTCTTGCCCCCACCGGAATAGCCAGACACCGCATTCACCTTGAGCGGCGTCGTCGGCAGCAGCATCCCTGACTCGATCAGCGGGCGCACGGCAAGAATGAACCCCGTTGGATAGCAGCCCGGATTGCTCACGCGCCGGGCATCGCGGATGCGCTGGTGCTGTTCCGGCTCAAGCTCCGGCAATCCATACACCCAATCCGAAGCCACCCGATGCGCCGTGCTCGCATCCAGGAACCGGCCCCCGGGCGCAAGCTCCACCGCCTGTCGCGCGGCTTCATCCGGCAAGCAAAGCACCACCACGTCTGCCTGCCGCATCAATTCCCGTCGCCGCGAGTCGTCCTTGCGCCACTCGTCCTCTATCGCGAGCACATCCAAATCCCGCCGTCCAGCCAACCGAGCGGCGATCTCTAGGCCGGTGGTTCCAGCCTGCCCATCAATGAAAACGCTAGGCCTCACGAGCGGAATCGGCTTTGCGCGGAATCGTCATGCCGCAATTGTAGCGAATCCCACCATCGCGCCCCGTAGGGGCGACCCCATGTGGTCGCCCGTGCGGGCTTGCCCCAAACCGCCGCGAACCCGCCCTCGGAGGGAAGGCATTCTGCCTTCCCTCCGAGGGCACGTTTTGTTCAGGCGCTAGAGCGCAATCGCATCGGGAAGCCGGGACATTGCCCTGTCAAACGTGCCCGTTGGACGATGCCCCGCTTTCCGTGCGGTGCGCACGATCAAGCAGTCGGCAAACCCGATGGACCGGCGAGCGCGGAAGTCGTCCAAGGCAGCGCGCACTACATCGGGGTCTTGGATCACCAAACGACCATGCGCGAGGAGCATTTCGACCAAGGTTCCTATGCGGCCCCGATCCATGCCGTACGCGGAGCCAAGCACCCAGACCGCTTCGGCGAGGACCAAGTGGGACACCCACGCGCCCGCTTCGACGAAGGCTTCGGCCCGCTTCACCTGGTCGGCGTCGTCGCGAATGAGAAGCCGAACCAAGACGCTGGTATCAACGGCGCGCATGTTTCTCGCGCAGATGGCGGCCGATGGCTTCCTTCATCTCCTCCACGGTGAGGGGCTCCGGCGGTGTCGGGAACAAGGCATCGTGAATGTCCTGCGAGGTGTACCTAGTGGCTCGGCGCACGAAGACCCGCTCCCCTTGCACACACCACTGCACCGTGGACCCGGGCGCTAGTCCCAACTTCGACCGGACCGGCGCAGGGATGGACACCTGGCCCTGCGACGAGATCTTGGACTCAATCGGCTCCACTGGTTCGTCCTCGATGCGTTCTATGGCGCAAATCGTCGGACCATTACCGGGGTAAGTCAAGCGTCCTCTCGGGCTTCAGGGGGCCCCAGCACCAGCCCGTCGTCCGAGTGAAAGGTCGTCTCGTCGCTTTCGAGCCATCGCGCGACCCGCTCAGCGGTGGTGGTGGCGCCCTCTCCCTTGAGGTCGCACTCCCAGACGACGGCGACGCGCCAGCCGGATTCTTGCAGGCTGCGGGCGGCTGCCTGGTCGCGCGCTTGGTTGCCCTTGAACTTGCCGAGCCAATAGTCGGGGCGGGTGGCGGGCGTGGTGGCAAAGCGGCAGCCTTCGTGGTGGTGCCAGAAGCAGCCGTGCACGAAGCAGACGGCGTTGAAGCGACGGAACACCATGTCCGGCTTGCCTGGAAGACCCTTGCCGTGCAGGCGATAGCGAAAGCCGCGCGCGTGGAGGCTCTTGCGAAGCACCATTTCCGGCTTCGTGTCCTTGCCGCGGATGCTCGCCATGATGCGCGAGCGGGTGGCCGCATCCACCGTATCAGCCATGGGTCATGTCACATACTTGGAAAGCGTCCTCGCTTTTCTCGCAGTTCGTAGGGGACGGGCTTGTCCCGTCCCTTGCCGAGTCTAACGGTGCGTTGAACACGGGCGGGGACAAGCCCCATATGCGCTAACTTGTTTGGATCGATGGTTCCGGGAAGCGTTCGTCGATCTGCGGGGTCCGCTGGCGAGGCGGGTCGGCCAATCCCCTTGAGATGCGGTCCCAGTCGTCGATGGCCTGCTGCAGGGGGAGGTGCGGCTCGATGGCGCGGGCGATCTGGCCGTACATGAAGCGGAAGTCACGCCAGGGACTGCGACGGCGGGCTCTCCACGGTGCCTCCCCAGGGGGAAACGGAGCCGGCGTGGCGAACGAGCTTCTCCACCAACAGCGCCACGAGCAGCTTGCCGTGGAGCCAGGCGCGGGCGCTGTCGTCCTCGTGCTTGGGCAGGTGGCCGAGCTGCGCCAGCGACTTGAAGCGCCTGAAGACCAGTTCGACCTGCCAGCGGACGCGGTACCAGTCCAGCACGCTGCGGGCGTCGAAGGTCCCTTCGGGGAAGGTGGTGAACAGGATCACGTGGCGGGCGAACTCGAGGCTGGACGGCCGCACCTGCCGGCCCTGGCGCGCTGCGTGTTCCTTCGCCTTGCGCTGCGCGATGGCGGCGGCCTCCTCGGTCTTGCGGATCGCGCACACGCGACCCGGCACCGCGACGCCCCGACCGACCGCCACCGCCGGCCATGCCCGCGGGACGCACGCCTCGTCCAGCCCGGCGACCCGCTGCAGCAGGTCCAGCGCCTCCCCGTCCGGTGTCCGCAGCGGCAGCGAGCCGGTGTTCACGCGCACCGTGGCGTGGCCGCCCGACGACGCCACGTGGCCGAGACCCGCCGCCGTCGAGTAGCCCCGGTCCGCCAGCACCAGGTCGCCCCGGGCGATCGGAAAGTGCGCCAGCGTCTCGGCCACGCCCGAACCCTCGGTCGGCGTCAGCTTGTAGAAGTCGCAAGCCAGCGACGGAAGCCGCACGCTGTAGTGCAGGCGCCACAGCGAGCCCGTCCGCCCCGGCTCCCTCACCGTCGTCGCGTCGAACGCCCGGAACGGCAGCTCGCCAGACGCCGACACTCCGCCCTGCTCCCGGAACATCGCCGCGCACAGCTCCCGCAGCCACTCCGACGACTTCCGCAGCCGCTTCAGCAGCGCCACGTCCGAGAGCTCCGCAAGGTTCGCCTGCCGCGCCCGCACCACCGTCTCCCGCAGCGAATGACCCCGCGCCAGATGCAGCAGAAGCACCCGCAGCAGCGCCTCCGGAGACTTCGCCTTGCGCAGTCCCTTCAGCGCCCCCGTCTCCTGCGCCAGTTCCTCCCAGCCTTCCGGAAGGAACGACACCACCACCTTCCAGTCCTCGTCCACTCCGCACAAGCCCCCAGCCGAACCGACACCCCCACCTTACGGACAGCCGATGCGCAAAACAAGTTAGCGCATATGGGGACAAGCCCCGCCCCTACGCGTCCCGCGCCGAGTCTATCGATGCGTTCAACGCGGGTTTCCCCGTAGGGGACGGGCTTGTCCCGTCCCGGCGCGCCCTGACGGGCGCGTTGGCAGTTGCTGCGCACCTAACGCTACAGGCTCTGCATTTGTCGGTTCGAATTCAGTCAAACCCATCGTGGCGTGCGTGTCACCACGGTCCGCGTTCAGCCACGCCGCCACCAGCACAGCCATCACGCCGAGCGCCGCGTCCCGGCACGCCCGCTCCAGCGCCTCGAAGTCGCCATCGGTCAGCGCAACGCTCCCCAGCAGGCGCGCCGCCTCCGCCGTCAGCGCCACGCTCGCCCGGGATGCGAACGCGTCCTCCGCCGCCCCCTTTTTGGGCTGTCCCGCCCCTCCCGGTCCGCCCGCGTCCGCGCCGCCGCCAGCGCTTCGCTGGCGTCGAGGAACTCCGCCGACAGCTCCCGGAAGCGCCGGTACTCGTCCACCAGCCGGCGCGTCTCCTCGACCTCGTCGGCGCGCACTCGCACCGAGCGCGTCCTGCCGCCCGACGAGCGCGTCAGCACGTAGCTCGGGCCGTGCCCCGGATCCTCTTCGCGGGCGCAGTGGCAGCTGGGCTTGCCGCACTTGCGGTAGTTCTCCGCCAGCGTGCCCGGGCGCAGATCGCCCAGCGCCGCGAACCGGTCCCGGGCCCGGTCGCGCCGCTCGACCAGCGTCTCGATCCCCGCATCCTCCGCCATGTGGCTCGTCCCCGTCCTTCTGGTAGCCTGAACGCTACCAGAACCGCAGCGGACTCGCACGGACCATGCGGACCTCCGCGATTCAGCCACAAATCTGTCGTACACCCACAACTCGCCGCTAGGATGCAACCTGACCGCGAAACTCGTAAACTAAAGCTCCGCTCAAGGCGTCCGGATAGTCCGCCCGACCATATGGTGCACAACCAACCGTCCTTTCTCAGCCGCATCGAGCGCTGGTATCTCGACTCCGTCCGCCTTCTCCTTGCGACGGCTATCGTGATAGCCGCCTGCATCGCGGTTCTCGGCGGGATCTGGTACGTCATCAGCAACCTCGGTTCCACCGCTGAGCATTTCCGCGACACGTTCGTCGCGCCAGACTGGCAAGCCGTCCGACCAGCCGTCCTTCCCGTCGCCCCTCTGGTCCAGCCGGAACAGCCTCGCCCACCTGCACTAGAAGCAGACGCCGCCACAGAACCCACCCTCGATCCTCGCATCACCGACATCGCAACCAACCTCAGCTTGCAGTTCGCCCGCAATCGCGGCCAAGAGACGGCGTTCACCGACGCCTATCCGCGTCGCGCCCTCCAAGCCTGGGCAAACGATCGGGCAGGCGTTCCAGCGGACATGCAAGAAGACTTCATCACCGCCCTGCTCGACGTGTCCCTCCACATCGGCAACGACCCGATGATCAACCGCATCGGGTCCGTCTCGGATCGCACGGCCACAATACGCGACGCCCTCTTCTCCTATCGGGACGAGTATGTTCGTCAAGCCACCACAGCTCGCGAGCGAACCAACGCTGCCAACCTGCAGAGGGCAGCTGATCGATCCGCGGCCTCGCTCAAGGCGCTGACGCTTGCCGGGGGCGCGGCCGCCGTGCTTCTATCCCTCCTTTTGCTGGTCGTTCTGATGCGGATCGAAGTCCATCTCCGCCGGCTTGGCAGCTAACGTGCGGCGACACGTCACCGTCGCGGTCGCGTCGCCGCCACTTCTTGCCCTAATCCTCTTGGTGCAGGTTCCCGCCGTACCCGGGACAGCCTCCAACGAGTCCTCTGAGTTCCGTGTCGACAGCGCGAAGCACGAGGACTATCGCGGCACCGCCGAACATGTCGAGTCCAACGTCACCGACGCACTCGCAGTGAAGCTACGTCAGTTCGACGAGTGGACCGTCGACACCGAAGCCGAGTCCTCGGCCCGTGCAGCCAAGTCTGGCGCGGCCGAAAGCGGCAAAGGTCCCTCGACTGGATCCGGATCCGGTGGAGCCGAGGGCGCTGCCCCATCAGGCCAAGCCAGCGAATCATTCGGCTCCCAAGCCGCGGACGACCCTGCCACCGGTGCCTCACCTGAATCGGAGTCCCCCTCGCCGACATCCAGCACGCCAACCGATTCCAGTCCAGTCGCGGCTCAACGTGCTGCAAGTCGCCCACCCCACGAGGATTCCAGCTCCCCTCCCCAGCCCCTCCCTCGTGCGGACAGGGCATCAGAGGAAGACGATGTCGCCCGCATGATCCGCGAAGCCGCCGAACAGGAAACGGACCCCGAGCGCAAGCGAGCCCTCATGGAACAGTACGACGCCTACATGGAAAACCAATAGCCGCCCCTGACCGAGGAAAACACCAAATGCCATTCACGCGCCGCCTAGCGCATCACACCCGAGTCAAGATGGCCTTCCCGGCCTTGCTCCTGCTCCTGTCCCTAACCACCTCTGCAGTGACCTTGGGCCCGCGCGCCAACCAGCCCGAGGACCGCAACGCCCCAGAACCCCAAGGGGCGCCGCTGCGCCTCGCCATCCCGGTGCTCGAGGCCGGCATTCCCGAAACCGACAAGGAGCAGTACGAGCGACGAATCTGGCCGGAACTCCGCAACGCCGAATCCGTCCGCATCGCGGTCAAACTCAAACAGGCCATCGACAACCTTGGCACCTTCCGCGACGTCGTCGTAGCTCCCGACGCCAGCGTCAGCGCCGATTTCTATCTCCTCGCCCGCATCAACGCCTCCAACGCGGAGGATCTCCGCCTCGATTGGCGCCTCATGGACGCAACCCAGAGGTTCTGGATCCCCTCCTCCTGCTCCAACGCAGCCAAATGCTGGCGCCGCGCCAAACACAGACTCTGGGAGGGCTGGCACGACGTGAACGACGCTGCCCACAAGGACCCCTTCGCCTCGTTGTACGCAGACATCGCCCAGAAGGTTCACCGGAAGATCTCCGACCTCCTGAAAAAAGATCGCCGTACGCGCCCGAACAAGCTCAGCGACCTCGACAAGGCTACCGTCACCAGGTCTGTAGTGTTCGCGTCCTTCTTCTCTCCCGACCTCTATGCCGACGCCATCACGGAGAGTCGCGGACGCCTGACCCTCGCCTACCTCCCCTCACGAGACGGCGACAACTGGGCCCGGATCGAGGCCATCAGGTCCCGCGACGAACGTTTCGCCATCCTCGTCTCCGACCAGTACCTAGCGCTCGCCGCCGAGATGCAGAAGACCTACAGCGACTGGCAGAAGGACAACTTTCCCCTTGCCAGGGAAGCTCGACTCGCTCGCCGAGAAGCCACGTGGTCCGCTGTCCTGGGCGGCATCACCGCAGCCGGTGCCGTTGTCGCAGCCGTTGACGAGAGCAACCCCAACTCCGAAGAAACGGCGACCGTACTCGCCGCCACCAGCGCCGTGGCGATTGCCAACAACGTATCCGAGCGAAAGAAGGCCAATGCCATGCATGCGCAGATCAACGAGATCGGCGCCACAGTCCAGGGGGCGTTACGCCCCATGGTGGTCGCCACGGAAGACCGCACGGTCACCCTCACCGGCACCGCTCACGACCAGTTTCTTCAGTGGCGCGAACTCCTCATGGAACTCTACGAAAACACCGCAACCGACATTGAGGCCGTACAGTTCGCGGCCACCGACCTCTCGGGCTGATCCGCCACTTCAAATGCGATCTCGCTCCACCGAATCGGGCCCGCACCTTACCCCCTTCCTGTGGGGTTCCCTAGCAATCGCCATCCTTGCAACTCCCCCTCTTCACACCGCCGAGTCGGCCGATCCGGACGAACTCGGTTGCGAAGGGCAATGGGCAAAGACGCCACTTTGCGTCGAGCGCACACGTGCGCTCGATGCCCGTGCCAAGATCGAAGCGGTACTGCCATCTCTCGCCCAAGTCCCGCAACCCCCGTGGAAACTGGCCGACCACGCCGCCGCCCGGGCGTTGTACGATGAAGGCCTCGTCCTGTTCCGGGACGAGTACTTCGGCGATGCCGCCGCCAGGTTCGAACCCGCCCTCCAAGGGCTCCTGACGATTCAGCGCGAACACGACCAACTCGTCATCGACGCGCTCGCCGACGCGCAAACTCGCCTGGCCAAAGAGGACTTCTCTGGCGCCCTCGACAAATTCACCGAAATCCTCACTGCCTGGGAGCCGAACAATCCCGAAGCCCAAGCCGGCTCCGCTCGCGCTCGCAAGGGACACAACGCCTCCCGCCTGGCTACCGAAGCCATTGCACTTGTGGAGGCCGGTGACCCTGAACGCGCGAAAAACCTGCTCGACAGCATCGAGCCCCATGTGCGCGCCACGACAATCGACAACGCCCGTCGTGCCGTACGCGACTACGAAGCTCGACGTCACCTCCACGCACAAATCACCGCCGGCCATGCCGCGCTCGACCGGAAGGACCTGAAGGCAGCCGCCCAGGCTTTCCGCGCAGCCATTGCCGCCGATCCCCAGTCGGCGGCCGCCCAGGACGGGCTCACAGATGTCTTGCAAAGAATCGACGCGAACGAACTCGCCTCCCTGCGACTGGCACTGAATGGCCAACTCGCAGACGAATCGTGGTCGGACGCCGTCGCCTCAATCCGCCAGATATCGACGCTGGAACCCACTGCAGACGAGGTACGCCTTGACCTCCCGCAACTCCTCAGGCTCGTGAGTCTGGAAGATCGCCTCGACAGCGCCCTCGCCCACCCCGATCGTGCGGTGGCCAAGACCCTACGAGACGAAACCCGCGCCCTCGTCGAAAGCACGCGCGACCCCGGCCGCGTCGGCCACCGCATCCACACCAAGGGCAATGAACTCGAACGGCGGTTCAACCAGTGGACTGCCCCAGTTCCCCTGACCATCCGATCCGACAACAAAACCGAGATCCACATCCGCCCCGGCCGCAAGCTCGGCAAGTTCCGCACCACCGAGCTCGAGGTCTTCCCCGGGCGCTACCGCCTGGTCGCCCGACGAACCGGCTTCCGTGAAAAGACGATCGAACTCATAGTCCCGCCCGACAGCGCGCCGATCATCCTCGAACTGGTTTGCAATGAGCGTTTCTGACGGCGACGGAGAGCTCCTCCGCCACATCCGGCACCGCCGTCGCAACCTCACTCTCTCCCTCGCCTCGATCGCACTGCTCGCCGTCGGCGTCCTCGCCTTTCTCCACTCCACCCACGTCGCCGAGTTCTCAATCGAGCCCGTAGACGCCGATCCCATCCTGAAACGAAAGGAGGGCGTCCTCCTCACGCTCGGTCGACGCGTCCTCCTCTACTCCTCCGATGGCGTCGTCACAGTAGCCGCCCCAGGTTTCTTTCCGCGAGACGTCGCCGTCTCCATAGCCGACAGTCCCCCTCGTCACCAGGTCGTCCTGAATCCTCTCCCGGGCATCGTCTCCATTTCCGTCGACTCCAAGGACGACTTCCTCGTCCGCCTCGACGGCCGCATTGTCGGTTCCGACCCCGACTTCGAGCTTGAGTTGCCTCCGGGCACGTATCCGGTGACGATCCAGGGCCCGCGCCTCCAGCCTATGGAGACCCAGATCGACGTCGCCGGGCGCGGCACCAGACAGGCTTTCTCCTTCGCTCCCACCGCCACAGCCACCGGGGCATACGTCGACTTCCGGATCGCCGCCGTACCGTCCTTCGCGCGGATTCTGGTCGACGGCCTTTCCGTCGGCACGGGCGAGTACAGAGAACCCATCCAACCGGGCGTTCACCAAATCGCAGTCGAGGCGGACAACTACGTCCCGCACCGCCGCCAGATCGACGTCCCCGTCGGCGCCGCCATGAGCGATATCGGCACCATTGTCCTGGAGCCATTGCCAGCGCGCGTTTCGGTCTCCTCCACGCCGGCCGGCGCAACCGTCCTTCTCGACGGCAAGTACCGAGGCGACACGCCGCTCCAGCTTGAGCTGCAACCCCACAGCGACAACCGGCTATCCATCCGCAAAACTGGCTTCCGCCCCGCCGATGATCTCCTCAACCCGTTGCCGAACGCCCGCATCGAGCGCTCCTATCACTTGACGACAACCACCTACGAAGCCCGTATCACCGCCAACATGCCCGCCCAAATCGCAGTGAACGGCCGCGTCGTCGGCTCCACACCTCTCATTCTCAATGTCGCCGATGACGACCAGATCACCGCATCCGCCCAAGGGTTCTTGGCTCAACCGGTGCACGTCGTTCCCGGCGGGGACGGTCCGCGCAACTACGCCTTCAGACTCCTTGAACCTGCCCAGTTCGCCTTCGAGGCGGCCGCACCCGAAACCACGGCACCGACCGGCATCACCTTGCGCCGCTTTCCCGCCCTGAGTTTTGACGCCCGTACAAGCGACGCGGCACCCGCCACGCCGGTCGAGTTATCCCGCCCGTTCTACTTCGCCATCCACGAGACGACCGTCGCCGCATACCGTGCTTTCAGCCCTCCGTTCGCGCCTGACCGACCGCCCGATCTCCCCGCGGTCTCCGTCACGTGGCAGGATGCAGCAAGGTTCTGTAACTGGCTCAGCGCAGAGGCCGGGCTCTCCCCCGCCTACAGCATGGGAGACGCTTTCCCCAAGCTCGATCCCCGGTCCCTCGGCTTCCGGTTACCCACCGAAGCCGAGTGGGAAGCGGTCGCTCGCTACGATTTCTCAGCCGCCCGCCTGCACGCGCGAACCCACCCGTGGGGAACCTCGCCATCATTCCCCCGCGCTTTCGCCAACCTCGCCGGTCGCGAACTACGTAGCGCGTCATCCCGCCCTGGGACCTTCTTCGCCGACCACGTCGACAACCACCGCGACCTCGCCCCCGTCGGCAGCTATCCCGCCAACGTCAACGGCGTCCACGACCTGTGGGGAAACGCGTCCGAGTGGGTCAACGACTACTACAGCGCGGGCCCCTTCCAGCCCGAACGCCGACCGAATCCCCTCGGTCCGCACACCGGCACCGATCACGTCGTCCGTGGTGCCAACTACACCTCCGCCGATCGCGCCGCCCTCTCCGCCGGCTTCCGGTCGTTTGCCGCCAACAAGGACGACACTGTAGGCTTCCGGATCGCCCGATGGATCCACTAAGGCAACTCGCCCTCATCGCCGTTCTGACCGGTGCAACATGCTTCGGCGCAGAGAATGAGACGCCTTCCACGAGTTCCCACCCCCTCAAGGCGCCGCCCCCCAAGCAGCAAGACGTGGCAAGCTCCCCGAGTCCCGTCCGCCACAACAACCCACCGACGAACCCGTCCGCCACCTCCCCACAGCCTCCGCCTCCAGCACCCACGGCGCCCGGCCCACTGCGTCGGATCAAGACCAAACCCCTGGCCCCCGACGCAAACATCCCGCTGCCGCAGGACATCTGACCGGATCCCAACAATGCCCGAATCTGCATTCGCGACATTCCGGAACACACTCGCACGTCGGCTATCGACACAGTCCATCGTGCTGGATGCCGCCGGACTCCTCGTCTGCTTCACGGCGGTGTACGTGCTCTACGCCGTCGTTATCGATCCGACAGCCGCCGAGATTCTTCGCGTTGCCGCCGAAACCAACTCTGTCCCCGGCCGGTCGTTCGCCATAGTCGTCAAGGACTGGGAGCAGCAGACGTGCATCGTCCTCGGGCTCTGGTGCCTGTGGCTCTTCGTCTCACGCTACCGCCTGCTCAACAGCGAGCAGCATCTGTTCGACCTCGACTTCCTGCACCTCGGCGACATCCACGAGTTCAGTGACGCCTCACTACGAACGCTGCAGACCCGCCTCGATCAGGCACGCGCCGAGATTCCAGACGCACTGTTGATCAGGAGCATGCGCGAAGCCGTAGACCACCTTCGCATGAACAGTGATTTCCGGGAGGCAAGTGAAGCGGCGCAGGACCTCTGCGAGCTTCACCTCGAGGTTCTCAACTCTAAACTTGCTTCCACCAAATACATCCTCTGGGCCATCCCTTCGATCGGCTTCCTCGGGACCGTCCGCGGCATCGGCGAGGCACTCGGCCTCGCCGGCGAAGCTGTGGCAGGCGACATCTCGGGGGTTGCCGGCAGCCTCGGCACGGCATTCAACTCCACCTGGGTCGCCCTCTTCGTCAATCTCGTCCTGATGCTCATGTCGAGCTTCCTCAACGGCCGTGAGGAAGCACTTGTCGCCAACTGCAAGACCTTCTGCACCCAGACCCTTGCACGCCTCAACAGCCTTGCCAGCTCGGCCCGCGACACCCCCGATGCCGGCGGGACGACCGCCGCGAGACCATGAAACCGCGCCGCTTGCGACGTCTCGCCTCCTCGCCGGGTATGGGCCTAGCATTCCTTGATGTCCTCTGTTGCGGACTTGGCTCAGCCGTGTTCCTTCTCCTCGTAATCCAACGAGGCCCGTCCCCCGTACCCGACGACGGACTTCTCGTTGCCGACGACATCGCCCGTGTCGAAACGGAGATCGACGCAACCGAACACCGAATCGAAACCGCCCGTGACGCCATCCTCACCGTCGCAGAGTCCATCCGATCGGCACTAGCCGCCATGCAGGCACTCGCTGGCCTCTCGGACCTCCAGAAGCAGCAGGCGGCTGACGCGCTCTCAGCCCTCAACACCGCCAGACAACGACTCGGTGCCGAGCAAGCGGACCTCGCGGCCCTCCAGCCCCCGTCTCCAGCTCCGCCCGATACCCCCCGACAACATCTGACCGGACTAGCAGTCCGGGACGACCGCGTCGCCGTGTTCCTCGACTCCTCCGCCAGCATGCTCGACAGCTCACTCGTCGAGATCCTTCGCCTACGCGTTTCACCCAGCCACCTCAAGCGCTCCGCGGAGAAATGGACGACCGCTCGAAGTGCCGCCAAGTGGGTCTACGACCGCTTGCCCGAGCGAGCCCGTTACCGTCTCTACCACTACTCCGATCAGGTCCACGAACTGCAGGGAGACCCCGAAGGAACGAAACCCGGCACGATCGCTTGGCAAAGGAAGTCAACCGGCGCTCCCGCCCCTCCGCAGCAGGCCATCAACGCCGCTTTAGACGCACTCACTCCCCATGGACCGACCAATCTCCGTCAAGTCTTCGAGACCGCGGCACGCCTCTCGCCGCCGCCTGCCCAACTTGTCCTCGTCACCGACGGCCTTCCAACCATCCCCGACGACACGCCTCTCCAACGCATCAAGCACTGCCCACGACCCAAGCAGAACCGTACGCCACTAATCACGGCCGAATGTCGCGCCAGCATCTTCGAGCACGCGGCGCAGGTTGTCGCCCGTTCCCTGCGCGGGGTCACCGTCGACATCATCCTTCTCCCCCTCGAGGGCGATGCCAGCGCGACTGGGCTCTATTGGGATCTCGCCCTGGCCAGCCAGGGACGGCTCCTCACGCCCGCGCGCGGCTGGCCGCACACATGAAGCGGACACGTCCGTCCAGCGACAGCGACGCCTCGCTCAGCTTCCTCGACATCATCGCCTGCGCTTTCGGCGCCATCGTCCTTCTCGTACTCATCCTCCCCGTCGGCGAGCGAAGCGGCCCGAAATCCGGCGTCCAACTCGGCGAGTACGGCGCACTTCTCCTCTCGCTCGCCGACCGTCGCGAGACCGCCACCGCCCTAGAGACACAACTCTCCGCCGACCGAACACGTGCCGATGCCCTCGCAGACATACTGTCAGCCCGGAAAAACGCAACCAGCGCACTTGCCGATCTGGTCGCCCACGTTCGCGCCCAGACCGAGGCAACCCACTCTCGAATAGCCGCCGCCCGAGACGCCCGCCAGCCCCAGCCCTCCACCCAACCCAAGTCGAACACCAGGCAACCCTCCGACTACGCCGGCATTCCGGTCGACTCCGAGTACGTCGCCATTGTCGTCGACACCTCGGGCAGCATGCGCCGCGTCTGGCCGGAGGTACTAAGAGAGGTCGACAACGTGCTGTCCATCTATCCGGAGATCAAGGGCTTTCAGGTCCTGAGCGCCAGCGGCGAGTACCTTTGGAAACCCCGCAACTGGATCAACGACAGTGCCGGCAACCGCGGAGTCGCCAAGGCCATGCTGCCGAGCTGGCCCGCCTATTCCGCCAGCAATCCAGAGGCCGGCATCCTGACCGCCGTCCGAGATCTCTACCGGTCCAGAATGGCCATGGCCATCTTCGTATTCGGCGACGACTACATGGGTACCGACTACGACAACTTTCTCGACGCCGTCCGCACCGGCGTCGATCACCACGCTTCCCCGGACGGCACACTCCGCATACACGCCTTCGGCTTCCGCTCCGAAGCGCCTGTGCAGCGCGCCAAATACGCCACCCTCATGCGAGAGCTCACCAGGAGGCACGACGGCGCGTTCCTCGCCCTATCGAACTGACTCAACTCGGCTAGATGCCTTACAATTGACCCAACTCGCCGCGCACACTTCCACAGACTGAGACGAACCCGGTGCCCCAACAGAACACAACAGCCAGAATCGACCCCACCAAGCTTCCTTGCCCAACCGGCATCATCGCCGGACTAGCTCCCAGGCTCAGCGGAGAAGGCCATCTCCTCTACCAAATCGCGCACGGCGCCGAGGGTACACGTGCGGATTCTCGCCAATCTAGCCGAGGATCAAAAAGTCCAGTCCCCGGGAACCTTCACCGACGCCCCCTTCCCCCTCTCACGCTTGATCGCGCGCTTGGCGCGAATCCCCGATTTTCGTCCTGCAGACTTAAGGGAAACCCACAACAACGATGATGGCCCATTCCTCACTGCCATACTCATCCACATCGGGCTCATCAAGGCGGTCGGCGACAACAGGTTTATTCTCGTAGGTTCTGACGCGCCGCCGAACTGAACACAAACCCGACTCCACCTTCCGTCGCGTCATCCCTCCCATACCTTTTTCGTCGTCGGCCCCTCGCCCCGACAGCCCTCTCAGAGTGCGTCCCGCCGGATCCGGTGGATAACTCCGTTGACAAGGTCTGCGCGGGCGGTCGATGACGCGCTGCATCCGGGACGAAGGCGAGCCTGACGATACGGGTACACTTGCCCCGCAAGCCGGTTACTGACCCGGGCGATAGTCGCCGAACGTCTCTGCCGCGAAGCGGGTCTCACGCGCAAGGAGGCGCGGGAGGTGGTCGACCTGTTCTTCGACACCGTGATCGACAGTCCCGTCGACAACGAACCCGTGCGGCTCAGCGGCTTCGGCCGCTTCCGCCTGCGCGACAAGAACGAACGCCCGGCGAGGAACCCGCGCACGGGCGAAGTGGCGATGGTGACCGCCCGCCGCGTGGTCACGTTCAGTGCCAGCCGCCTGCTCCGGCGCAGGATCGACGAGGCGGCGTCAGTCGCGCCGGTGCACGAAGACCGCCCCTGACGGCACGTTTTCCGTCGTCTTGCCGGCCAGAATCCGCACCAGCGTGCGCTGCTTTTGGTCGACCCCGCCCCATGGGACGAAGCAGGGCGCTCTCGTGGCGGACAGACGCTGCGGTCGGGGCGGCGCGTGCGGCTGGGGGCTGCCAGCTCGCGTTCGCTCGATCCTAGCACCCCCCAGCACGCGCCGCCCGGGTCACACGTCTCCCAGGCCGCTGGCCGTTACACGTGACGGCAGGCCGTTGACCGATCCGGCACTCGCGGTTTGCCACGACGCCGCCATGGTCAACACGATGCGGTCTTGTGCGTCGACGCGCCCGTCAGCCGCGACATGGCCGCGGTCGAACGCCGCCCGCCTGCCGCGCAAGCGCGCGACTTCCAGTCGCCGCACGCCCGCACCGAGGTGGGTGTTTGGGACCTGCTTCATGCCGAGGGTCGCTCCACGCTGGGTCAAACCCACGTCCGTGGCTTTTCCCCAGCGTGGAGCGGACGGTTTCGCGCAACGCGCACATTCCCAACCGAACACGCGACACGCATACGAAGTCGCAGTTTCGCAGGGGCTGCGGCAGGTCGCCGAAGGTGGCGGCCGTCGGCTCGATGACGGGCACGCCACCGACCGACTCAAGCGTGCCGAAGGCGACGGCCGGCGTCACCCTCGGCACCTCGCCGCAGCGCCCCGGCTCAGTCTGTCGTTAGCGGAATCGTCCCATGCGGTTGCAGGAAGTCCCAATGTCCCGAAATGTTGAAAAAGCCTTTGCGGGCCTGGATTTCCGTGCCCATAATCCGCCCCGAAAGCCTGCTGCCCCGAGGCGGCGTCAGACACCGGAGTCTGGGTAAACAAACCGGAACCGGAACCCCAGCCGGCCAAATCGGGTGATCGCCGCAAGCGCGGCTGTCGAACCGCGACAGGCGCGGATCGACGTGTCCAGCCCACCCCGGCTGCCCAAATCGGGGACCTGTCGCGAGAGCGACGTTGCAGAGTTCCCGACTGACCAAACGGGATGCGCGAGACCAGTCCGAGCGTTGCTTCGTCGAAGCAGAACAGGGGCGAAGCGGAGGACGGCGCAGTGAGCCGCCTCTCCGTGACCCGGCCTCGATTCGGGGTGCCTTTCTTACATTCTCGACAGTCCCCCGCAACGGAATCGAAGGGCCGATGCCGCAGACCGACAACGGATTCGACGCCGCCGGCGAGGCGCGCGCGCTCCGGGCCGAGACGCGCGAGCGCCGCCGCCGGCAGTACCATCGCTCGCGCCTGGACCGCCACGCGCACGAGCTGACGGCGCTCCGCGCCGAGGGCGCCAGCGCCGCCGAGCTGCGGCGCTGGCTGGCCCGGCGCGGCGTCCGCGTCGCGCATTCGACCGTGGCCCGCTGGCTGCGGCGCCAGGGGACCTAGCCCGCCGTGCCGCGCTTCCGCAGCCGCCGCTCGCCCGAGGAGCAGGCCGCGGCCGCGGTGGGGCGCCTGGTCAACCTCGGCGCGCTGCGCCGCAACCCGAACCGGCCCGCCTCCGTGCGCACCGTGGAAAACTACCGCCATTGCCTCGCACGCGTCGCGCGCGACCTCGCCCGCGAGGGCCGCGAACTCAGGGATCTCACCCCCGAGACCGCCATCGAGTACCTGCGCACCCGCACCGACTTCGGCCAGAAGCACCTCGACATGCACCGGCAGGCGATCCAGGCCATGCTCGTGCACGTCAACCGTCGTCTCCCGAAGGGCGCCCGCCTTCCCGTCGTTCGTTCGAGCAGGCCGACCGTCTTGAAGGGCCGCGCCTGCACGCCGGCCCAGTACCGGCGCATCGCGGCGGCGCAGACGGAGCCCCACGCGCTCGCGACGGCGATCGCGCACGCTGCCGGGCTGCGGGCGCACGAGCTCCTGACCCTCGCCCCGCCCGACGAACAGCCGCCCGACCGGCGTCCGGCGCGCGCAAGCAAGTTCGCGGGCCGCCCGGGCGCGACTACACGGTCGTCGGCAAGGGCGGCCTCGTCCGGATCGTCCGCGTTCCCCACGCACTCGCCGACCGACTGGAAGACCGCCGCCGTCGGGAGCCCGCACGCGTCACCGACCGCGGCGTACACTACCTCTCCCGCTACGACGTCGGCGCCGGTCGCCGCTGGAGCGCGAGCTTCTCGGCCGCCTCGAAGCGCGCCCTGGGGTGGAGCACCGGCGCGCACGGCTGCCGCCATGCGTACGCCCAGGAGCGCATGCGGGAGCTCCAGCGCGAACTCCCTCGGCGCGATGCGCTTGAGACCGTCAGCCAGGAGCTGGGACACTTCCTGCCCGAGAAGACCGAGGCGTACCTGCGTTGACACGCCGGACCGTGGCGCTGGACGCGGAGCGCCTCCAAGCCATCGGGCCGCTGATGGAGGACAGCGTCACGTCGCCGACCGGCCCGGCAGCACCGCGCGGGGAGTCCCCAAGGTGCGGGGCGTAGGGTGCGCGTGCCCGCTCCCCACTCCGCTCCTGGGTCACCACAGCGTCCGGGTCCCGCCCCGGCCCCTCGTGGACGGTCTTGTAGATGAGGATCGCCAAAGCGACGGTGGCCACGACGCGCACCCGGAAGACGACCGGATCCTTGCCGACCTCGTCGTCTTCCGGGTCGGCTGCCGCAACACGCCTTGGGGACTTCATGCGGCAGGATGCCAACGCCCTGACTCGCCCCGCAGGCCCCCCCAACCACTGGCTTCCCGACCACCAGACCTGGTCGTTTCCGGCAGGTCGGTCCGCAGTGGGTGCCCAGACTGCTCCTGGCTCTGCTGACGTCGGCCCTGACTGGCCCATCCAGCCCCATTCTGCAAGCTGGGTTGCCCTTCAACCCAAGCGTTCGCGAGCCGGCAACCGCCAGGTTCTGACCATTTCGAGGAGCGAGGCCGATGCCTCAAGCTAGCCGTTGCGCTGGAAAAGCAGCACGGCCGCACGCGCGCGACCGCCGCCGCGGTCGACCCTCATCATGTCGCCGACGAACTCGCAACAGGACATGCCCTCTCCTTCCGCGTGCTCTCTCGCATGTCGAACGATGGCGGTGGTGCGGTCTTGCACGCGAGCCCGCCCCGACTTGTCCTTGCCCGTCCAGCACACGAAGTAGAACGCCACCATGCCCCACCGAAGTGCGGGAGCCTCGCGAAGTGCGTCGCACCCCCGTTCCACGTCCTGCGACACCGAGCTGTAAGTGAATCCGGTGCCCACCTTCACCTCGATGGGGCCGTGGATCCCTTCGTCCCCGGGACCCCAAACGGCGATGTCGAACCGCCCCTGCGGGGGCAGACTTCCCTCATTGCCATCCAGCCGCTTTCCGTCGGACCAGCGGACCGCATCGTTGATGTTCTGCTCCAGGGTCGCGTAGCGCTTGAGGTACTTGGCGATTCGCCTGGCGATGTGAACCGTGGCGAAGTACTCGGGAGCATCGTGCAGTCGCCACCCGCCCGTCATCGCTTCGTAGGCTTCATCGGCTGCGGCAAGCGCATCGAGGATTTTCCTCGCAAGCCGCTTCGGGTCGTTTGATCTCATTGACTCAACCTTGTTTCCCCTGCTGGGTTCTCCCATTGTCGCCGTGCCGCCAGGTCCGCAGGTTCGAGTTGCAGAATGGCGAACTTGGAGAACGAGGCCAGTTGCGCCAACCGCACTGCCGCGCGAACTGGGCCAAGGGCCCTGCACGGCGCTGCATGTCGACTGTCCACGGGCGCGGTGCCGTCGACGATGGTCTGAAGCCCGCAGCGAACCCTGTCGGCGAGGCGTCCCCCAGCGAACCGCGGGAGTAGCGATGGACGTGCGACAGACCTGACGCTGTTCGACCGCTCGACCGAGCACGCGCCGGTGGTGCCGTCAGGTCAGTCGGAGCGCCTCGGCGTACCGGTCGAGCAGCTCCCTGCGCAGCGCCATCATGTCCGACCTCGCATAGCTGGACGAGACCGAGCTTCCAACGCGATGCCCGAGACTGAGCTCCGACGCCTCCCAGTTCTCGCCGCGCGACTGCGCCCAGGTGCGGAACGTCGACCGGAACCCGTGCGGCGACGCCTCGATCCCCGCGTCGCGCATCGCCCTACGCACGGACGCGTCCGCGAGCACGCCGCCAGCCGACCCGCCGGGGAACACAACCCCCTTGCCGCAGCCGAGCTCTCGCGCCCGCTCAAGAACCGTCAGCGCCGCCTCGGACAGCGGCACCACGTGATCCTCGCGGATCTTCGTCTCCGCATCGCCCGGGATCGTCCACTCCGCCGACTCGAGGTCCATCTGCTCCTAGGTCGCCCGGCGCACCTCCACCAGGCGCTTCGCCGTCAGCGCCAGAAACCGGAGCGCCAGGGACACCGACAGACTGCAGCCCGACGCCTCGATCCGGTCCAACGCGTCCGCCACTTCCTCCGCCGGCAGGAACGGCGCGTGCCTGCGGGGACCTTGATCTGCCGCTGCGGTCCGGTCGCAGGGTTCGCCGCCTCCCGGTGCCCGCTGTCGATCGCCCAGCCGCACACCCGCTCGATGCACGACATCGCGAACTTCGCCGCCGACGGCGTCGACACCAGCGCCGAGGCGATCCTCGCCACCTCAACGGTCGTCAGCTCCGCCACCCCCACCTCGCCGATCACCGGCAGCACGTGGTTCGCCATCGCCCGGTCCCACTTGTAGCGCTGGTTCGACCGCGTCAAGCCCGCCTCCGGGTCCGGAAACCGCCGCCAGCGCAGGTACTCCCGGTTCGCCGTCGCGAAGCTCATGCGCTCTTCGGTCGAATGGCGCGGATCCACCCCGGCCTTCGCCAGCGCCCGGTTCCTGACCGCCACGCGCCGGGCCTCCTTCAGGGAGACGTCCGGGTACCGCCCGACGCCGAGATCGAGGCGCCGGCCCGACACGCGCAGCACCTGGGTCCACGACCGCGTGCCGCGCTTCTGCACGGTGAGATAGAGTCCGCTGCCGTCGGCATGGCGACCGGGCTTGAGATGGGGGAGTGCCTTGGCGTTGAGGGTCATTCGGGTTCGCAAGGGGCTCTTCGTTGGCCCGGATGTTACCCGTCCGGCCTCGCGGTTACAACAACGCATTGCAAAACACGCCGTGCGTTCCGTGTTGCCCCACCCGGTCGCAGGCAGCCTAAGCATTTCGCTTTTTGGTAAGCAAATGCTGCGAATTTACGTCATCCCGAGATTCGCATGGACTCGCGTGCGACACGGCGACGATGTTGGATTGAGTTGCTGCGTAACTGCTTCAGACGCTGCGATGAACTCGGCACGGGCGGGGACAAGCCCCATATGCGCTAACTTGTTTGGGTCGATGGTTCTGGGAAACGCTCGTCCATCTGCGGGGTCCGCTGGCGAGGCGGGTCGGCCAACCTCCTTGAGATGCTGTCCCAGTCGTCGATGGCCTGCTGCAGGGAGAGGTGCGGCTCGATGGCGCGTGCGATCTGGCCGTACATGAAGCCGAAGTCACGCCAGGGACTGCGGCGGCGGGCTTTCCACGGTGCCTCCCCAGGGGGAAACGGAGCCGGCGTGGCGAATGAGCTTCTCCACGAGCAGCGCCACGAGCAGCTTGCCGTGGAGCCAGGCGCGGGCGCTGTCGTCCTCGTGCTTGGGCAGGTGGCCCAGCTGCGCCAGCGACTTGAAGCGCTTGAAGACCAGCTCGACCTGCCAGCGCACCCGGTACCAGTCCAGCACGCTGCGGGCGTCGAAGGTCGCTTCGGGGAAGGTGGTGAACAGGATCACGTGGCGGGCGAACTCGAGGGTGGACGGGCGCACCTGCCTGCCCTGGCGCGCCGCGTGTTCCCGCGCCTTGCGCTGCGCGATGGCGGCGGCCTCCTCGGTCTTGCGGATCGCGCACACGCGGCCCGGCACGGAGACGCCCCGACCGAGCGCCACGGCCGGCCATGCCCGCGGGACGCACGCCTCGTCCAGCCCGGCGACCCGCTCGAGCAGGTTCAGGGTCGACCCGTCCGGCGTCCGCAGCGGCAGCGAAGCGGTGTTCACGCGCACCGTGGCGTGGCCGCCCGAGGACGACACGTGGTCGAGACCCGCCACCGTCGAGTAGCCCCGGTCCGCCAGCACCAAGTCGCCCCGGGCGATCGGAAAGTGCGCCAGCGTCTCGGCCACGCCCGCCCCCTCGGTCGGCGTCAGCTTGTAGAAGTCGCACGCCAGCGACGGAAGCCGCACGCTGTAGTGCAGGCGCCACAGCGACCCCGTCCGCCCCGGCTCCCTCACCGTCGTCGCGTCGAACGCCCGGAACTGCAGCCCGCCAGACGCCGACACCCCGCCCTGCTCCCGGAACATCGCCGCGCAAAGCTCCCGCAGCCACTCCGACGACTTCCGCAGCCGCTTCAGCAGCGCCACGTCCGAGAGCTCTGCAAGGTTCGCCTGCCGCGCGCGCACCACCGTCTCCCGCAGCGAATGCCCCCGCGCCAGATGCAACAGAAGCACCCGCAGCAGCGCCTCCGGCGACTTGGCCTTGCGCAGTCCCTTCAGCGCCCCCGTCTCCTGCGCCAGATCCTTCCAGCCTTCCGGAAGGAACGACACCACCACATTCCAGTCCTCGTCCACCCCGCACAAGCCCCTCAGCCGAACCCACGCCCCCCACCTTACGGACAGCCGTCGCGCAAAACAAGTTAGCGCATATGGGGACAAGCCCCGCCCCTGCGGGCGCTAGGCGACTTGCTGTGTCACCGCCCGTGTCGAGTGGCCGAATGTCGGCAGGATTGCTGAATGCCTGCCGGCGCCACCTGCCACCAGCACGATCAAGTCGTCCGGTTCGGTGATGAAGCGCACGCCATCGCGCCCCCGTTCGCCGAGCAGGTGGTGCGGCAGGCGTTCGGCGAGCACGTCGATCATGGCTTCGGAGACCACGGCTCGGGGGACGATGGCGCGTTCGCTCAGAAACTCGCGCACCTTGGCCTTGGTGAAGCCTCCCGCCGCGATCACTTCTGCGTGTTCCGGCCCGAGCACCACCACCGGCTGACCTTCGAGGTAGAAGTTGTTGGCGCCGGGCGACGCCAGCGTACCGGCGACCGTGAGGAGGATTTCCTCGGCGTCGCGGCCATAGTGGTCGTTGACGTTGTGCGGACCCTCCACGCCAAACACGGTCACGTGACTGGCGCCTGGGTCCATGCCCAGCTCTTCATGATGCGAAGGCCACGGACTCGCTTCGGTGTTTTCCGCAAAGCAGAAGGCGTACTTGGCTGGCGAGCCCATCGTCGAACGATCGAGCACACCGGGCGATGCGCCGCCGATGTTCACCAGTATCAAGCGCAAGGCACGGCCGATGGCGGCGTTGGCACGATTGCCTTGACCAAGGGCGTTGTAGGCGCCGTTCATGTCGATTTCGCGGGCAATCGGGCCGCCCACCAGACAGGCGACGGTGCAGGGATGCGTCGTGGATTGAATCGCCTTGAGGTTGAACTCCGGGGCGCACATCGCCTGCACCGCCGCCAGCACGACAGGGAAGTGGCTCGGCTCGCAGCCGGCCATCACGGCATTGGCGGCGATCTTGCCCAAGGTCGCACGGCCAAGGCGTGGCTCGACGATGGCGGCAACTTCATCCGGGTCGCGCCCGGCGAGCATCGCCTCGCACCGTTCCGGCGTGGGAGGCAGCACCGGCAAGCCATCGGTCCAACCGCGACTCAGAAACACCCGATTGATCGCTTCGGTGCTGTTCGGGGCGCGGATTCGCGCTGGAGCGTTAGGGGCGTTGAACTCACTCCCCGCCAAGGAGTGATAGCGCTTGCCGCCGGCAGCGATGGTCTTCTCCCGGTAGCGCACTTCGAGCGCCTCGGCGTCGCCAGAAAGCGCTTCGGCCACCTCGGCAAGGGCCCCCGCCGCAAACTCGGCGCACTCGTCGGAGCTCCGTTTCGCGAGCGGATGCGGCACGACGACCATGGGAAGCCCGGGCAGCCCCCAGCCAACGGCCTCCGTCTTGGCGAGGCCAAAGAACTCGTCGGTGCAGATGGCGACACACGGAATGTCGCGCCTTTCGAGCTCTATCAGGTCATGGATACACCACGACGTGCAAGAGCCTCAGTCGCAGATGGCACCCACCACCGCATCGCAGCCATCTGTGAATTCCGCCGTGAAGGCGGCCGGCTGCGTCGCCTCCTTGAGAAACCAGCGAAACCGCTGCACGCCAAAGGAATCGGCGAGCCCCCGCTCGAGATGCTTGAGCAGCACATCGGCATTCTTCTTGTCGTTGGCAAAAAGACCCACCGTGACATCCGGCCCGAGCGTGACACGCGGCGTCAAAGGCGCGGAAATCACCTCAAAGGCCCCACACGGATTCATCAATTCCATCACTCGCTCCGGATTGCTTCGGGCAGCGGAAATCGCTCCGTTGCGTCTTGGTGATCCTATCACCGTGTCGGACTTCGCCATCGCTTGCGAGAAAGGCGGTTCGATGGGGGGTGTAGCAACGGTTCAGTGCGGAGTGTTAACCACAGTGTACAATTGGGCGGATGGCCGAGGTGATCGAAAGCGCCACGTTCAGGCGCTGGATCCGCGGCCTGAAGGACCGCGGGGCGGTGGCACGGGTGAACGCGCGTCTGCGCGGCGTGACGCTCGGCAACCTGGGCGACTGGCGGGCCGTGGGCGACGGGCTGTTCGAGCTGCGGATTCATCACGGACCTGGCTACCGGCTCTACTGCCTGCGTGACGGCGATTCGGTGGTCGTGCTCTGTGGCGGCGACAAGGACAGCCAGCAGCGCGATATCGCGCGCGCCGGACGGGTGGCGGGGGACTGGAGGCAAACGAGATGACGGATACGTTTACGAAGTGGGACCCCGCTGCTGAGCTGCGCACGCGAGAGGACGCGCTGCTGTACCTGCAGGCGTGCGCCGGGGAGGACCCGGGGGACGGCAGTCTGATCCGGGCGGCTTTGAACGATGTGGCACGCGCGGGTAATTTTGCCGGACTTGCGCGCGACGTGGGGATGAGCCGGGAGGGGCTCTACAAGGCGTTGTCGGCGGACGGGAATCCGTCGTTCGCGACGGTACTGCAGATCGCACGGGCACTGGGGGTAGCGCTGGCACCGGTGGCGCTGGATTCGGCACACGCGGAGATGTCGGCGGAATCGTCGAAGAACTAGGACAGATGCGCCGCGCTCGGCACCGCGGTTCTAGCCCGCATTTCTCACCAGCCCTCTACTGCGGACGACGATGCACTCGCTGTGGCTGCGCAAGTGCTCGCCTGTCCTTCGGACAGGTTCGCTCCAGCCGGCTCGACATAGTGCCCAGCTATGCCTTCGCCGTCTTCCGCTCCGCGCCCGCAGCCACAGCGGCGCCTCGTCGCCCTCGCTACGAGGCCTGGTGAGAAATGCGGGCTAGCCGCTCAGCGAGTGGATTAGGAGCTACGTTGCCGCCAGGCCAAGGCCGCCGGCCTCGCGGCATTCGATGTTGAGTTGGCCGGCGAGGGCCGCGTAGCGGTGTTCGCCGATTCTTTGCATTTCGTCCGACTGCATCATCTTGAGCATGGCGGCTCGGCTTGGGTACATGGCGATGGCGGCCACGTCCCAGAGGTCTTCCACTTCGCCGATGGTGAGGCGCTCGATTTGGGCGCTGAAGACGATGCTGCCGCCCAACTCGGCGAGGAGTTGAGTCACGCCTTGGGCGTAGAGTCCGTAGGCTTCCCTACCCGTCAGGCCCGAGGCGCGGCCGTCGGCGTACTCGGCCTTCGGGCGGAACTTCAGCAGATTGAGCATGTAGATGGGGCCGTCGGCGCCGGGCTCGGTGAAACCGGCCATCTGTTCCTGGTTCGGCATCAGGCTGTTCTGAACTTCCATTCGTGTTCCCTAGCGTTCGGTGGTGGGAATGACTGC
Source organism: Pseudomonadales bacterium (assembly GCA_965116935.1). Taxonomy (GTDB): domain Bacteria; phylum Pseudomonadota; class Gammaproteobacteria; order Pseudomonadales; family Azotimanducaceae; genus VXYL01. The sequence continues at coordinate 1,820,492 of OZ220737.1, forward strand.
GCCGCGAGGCTTACGGCACGCTCGGGGGTGCGCAAACGAACCCGGCGGCGGCCTCCAACGCGGTTGCGAGTTCGATGAGGCGGCCTTCGCCCAGATGGGGGCCGATGAGCTGGAAGGACTCTGGCAGGCCGCCTGACGAAAGCCGCAAGGGCAGGGTGATGGAGGGGTGGCCGGAGTAGTCGAAGGGGGCCGTGAAGGTGATGAACTCGGCGCGGCTCTCGGTTTCGGCGGAGTCCGGGCGCGGGATGCGGCCGTCGGCGTCCACTCTGGGCGTGGGCGTCGTCATGCACGGGGCGATCAAGGCGTCCACTTCCGCAAGCATCGCGTCGAGCCCCTCCCGGAACTCTGCGCGCCGGCGCTGCAGAGCTTCGTAGTCGTCCGCCGTCGAGCGTAGGCCAAGTTCGATCAAACCCTTGAGCGCGGGGCCGTAGTCATCCGCCCGACCTGGATACCACTCGGCATGGGCGCGGGCGCATTCGACACCGCACGTGACCGCCCAGTTGCGCGCTAAATCGTCGAGTGGCGGGATGGTCACTTCTTTCACCACGCCGCCGAGGTCTTGCACGAGCGCTGTGGCTGCTTGGATCACCGCCGTCACCGACTCATCCACGCCTTCCGTGACATAGCGCCAGTCGACGCCAACGGTGGCGCCTGCGAGGTCCTGCCGCCGCAGCGTGGCGTAGGGCGGCACGGGTGCGTCGAGCGAAGTGGAGTCGTTCGGATCGTGCCCCGCCATCGCCTGCAACATGCGGGCGGCGTCTTCCACGGAGCGGGTCATCGGGCCGATGTGGTCGAGGGACTCCGCCAGCGGGAACACGCCATAGCGGCTGACGCGGCCATAGGTGGGCTTGATGCCGACCAGGCCACAAGCGGCGGACGGGAAGCGAATGCTGCCGCCGGTGTCGGTGCCGATCGCGCCGTGGGCAAGCCCCGCGGCCACCGCGGCGCCGGAACCTGAGGAGGAAACGCCGGTCCAATGCTCGGGGTTCCAAGGGTTGCGCGGCGGCTCGACCTCAGGATGGTGCTCGCCATAGGCGCCTTCCGTGAGCTTCACCTTGCCGAGCACGACGGCGCCGGCGGCTTCGAGGCGCTGGACCACCGTGGCGTCGTAGTCCGGGCACCAGTCGGCCATCACCTTGGTGCCGCTGGACGTGGGGAGTCCCTTGGTGAAGAGGAGGTCCTTGAGCGCGATGGGGGCGCCGTGCAAGGGCCCCAAGGGTTCGCCCTGCGACCGTCGCCCATCGAGTTTCTCCGCTCGCTTGAGCGCCCGTTCGCCGAGCACCATCTGGTAGGCGCGGGTCTTGGGCTCGACCGCCTCGATGCGGGAGAGCATGTGCTCCACCACCTGCACCGTGCGCAACTCGCCGCTCTTGGCTCGGCGGGTGATGTCGGAAAGCGAGAGGAAGTGCAGGTCGGTCATCTTGGGACCTCAGGTTCGGGTTTGCAGTCGGAAAACACTCCGGCAGACGGGAGCCCCCCGGGGCGAGGGCATCCTGCCCTCGCTCGCGCCACTAAGCCCGCTGGCAAGACCGATGCCTTCCCGAGGCCCGGCCCCGTCCAGACCCCCGCTCAGCCCGGCGCCAACTCAAAGATCTTGCCGGGGTTCAGAATGCCCTTCGGATCAAGCGCTCGTTTGAGCGTTCGCATCAGCGCCACTTCCTCGCTGGTGCGGGAAAGATGCAGGTACGGCTTCTTCTCCAATCCCACGCCATGCTCTGCCGAGACTGAGCCGCCGATCGCGTGCAGCGGCTCATAGACGGCCCGCTCCACGCCCTCTCGTGCCGATTCCTCGCTGTCGCCAGCGCTGATGGCGAAGTGGATGTTGCCGTCGCCGATGTGGCCGAAGGTGAAGTTGGTGTAGTCGCCGAAGGTGGCCTCGAGGCGCCGGTTCACTTCCTCCACGTAGCCCTCCATCTTCGAGAGCCTCATGCTCACGTCGAAGATGAAGTTCGGGTCGAAGTGCGTGGTCTGCTCCACGTCGTCGCGGATGGCCCACATCTCCTGGCGCTGGGCTTCGCTGGTGGCCACCGCCGCGTCGGCCACGAGCCCCTCTTCGTAGGCCTCCGCCAAGGCGCTCTCCATGCGCGCATGGTCGCCTTCGGGATCGCCGCCCATGGTCTCGATGAGGGCGTAGTAGGGATAGTCCTGCGACAAGGGCGGCCTTTGCTTGGCCGGGGGCGTGGTAACGAGGCGATAGAACTCGTTCCACAGCACTTCGTAGGCCGAGAGGGCGCCGCCGAGCTTGGCGTCCATGGTCTTGAGCAGTTGCCCCACCTTGTCGAAGCCGTCGAGCGCCGCGAGCACGGTGGCCTGGCTGCGCGGCCTCTCGCGCAGACGCAGCACGGCACGGGTGACGACGCCGAGCGAGCCCTCGCTGCCGATGAACACCTGCTTCACGTCGTAGCCGGCGTTGTTCTTGATCATGCGGTTCATGGACGAGACCACGGTGCCGTCGGCCAGCACGGCCTCCACGCCAAGCACCATGTCGCGGGTCATGCCGTAGCGGATGACGCGATTGCCGCCGGCGTTGGTGGCGATGTTGCCGCCGATGGTGCAACTGCCGCGGCCGCCGATGTCGAGCGGATACATGAGGCCGTGGTCGTCAGCGCGTTCTTGAATGGCCTGCAAGACGACGCCAGCCTGGACGGTCATGGTGCGATCCACCACGTTCACGTCCTCGATCTGGTTCATGCGCTCGAGCGACAGCGCGATGTCCTCCGGGGCGCTGATGGCACCCTCCACCAGCCCCGTGAGGCCGCCGTGGGTGACGACGCTTTGGCCTGCCTCGCTGCAAAGCTTGAGGATGCGGCTCACCTGCTCGGTGTCGCGGGGACGCACGATCGCCTGCGCCTGGATGCCGTCGCTGCGCCAGATGCCGCTGGCGCGGGAGGACACTTCGTCACCCGTGAGGAGCCCGCCGGGGCCGGCAATCGTCGCTAGTTCGTTCAGCAATTGGCTCATTGTGCTCCTCTCCCGCATGGGTGGTCGCGACCAGCGCGGAACCTCTCACGCGCAGTAGCGAAGCTGGTAGCATCGCCAACCCCGCTCTGCGGCGCAACTCTTTCCGCGATCCGCGATCCGCGACTTCCGCGACAAGAAGGGGACGTCACGGGAACGAACGCGAACGGCGTTGCAGGCGAAGGCAGCTGAACCGAAGGCGCGACGTGAAAAAGTACCCGCCAACCGCAAAGGAACTGCGCGAGTGGATGGACCGCAAGGGTCTGTCGAACAAGGATGTGGCCAAGGCGCTGCGCCTGTCCGACGGCCGCGTCGTGCGTTTTTGGACGGCAAAGCAGGAGCCGCGCCAGATCCCCTATCCGAGCTGGTACACCCTGCGCCACAAGTTCGGGAAATAGCTCAACGCCATAGGCGCCGCAAGGCGCGTCCATAGCAACCTCTGGGAGACAAACCGTGCCCAATCCATCCACGCGGATGCCCGCCATTAGCCTCGCTGCGGTGCCGGGGCGCCGCAACGCCACCTTGGACCTCGCTCGGGAGATCGAGCGTCGCGGCTTTGCGGGAATCTACTGCCCGTCCATGAGCGATGGCCTTGCGCTTTGCGAAGCGCTGGCCCTCGTCACGAACGAGATTCGCTTCGGTACCAGCATCACGCCCATCTACACCCGGCACGTGCAGGACTTCGCCCAGGGCGCGAGCTTCATCCACGAGGTTTCTGGCGGCCGCTTCGACTTCGGTGTCGGCGTCAGCCATGCGCCGGCGATGGATCGACTGGGCGTCTCCCGTGGCAAGCCGTTGGCGGACATCCGGCGGTTCGTGGACGAGATCAAGGCGGTGCCGAGGGCCGGCGAGCTGCCGCCCATCATCCTTGCGACACTGCGGCGCCGGATGATCGCGCTGGCCGAGGAGATCGGCGACGGCATGGTGTTCGCCAACGGCGCCCGCTCGCACATGGCGGAGTCGCTGGGCGTGCTTGGGGAGTCGAGCTTGCGCGGCGACGGCTTCTTCATCGGCAACATGATCCCCACGGTGGTGAGCGACGATCGCGGGGCCGCCATGGCGCGCAACCGACGCACGCTCGCCAGCTACGCGATGCTGCCGAACTATCGCAACTACTGGAAGGAGGCCGGCTACGTCGAAGAGATGGAGGCGGTGGAAGCGGCGATGGCGGCTGGCGAGACGGACCGCATCGGCGATTGCCTTTCCGACCGCTGGCTGGCGGACACGACGCTGTTCGGCACGGCAAGCGAGGTGCGCGAGGGCATCGAGGCATGGTTCGATGCCGGCATCAAGACGCCGATCATCGTCCCCTCCTCCGCCAGCGGCGGCCAGTTCCAGGCATTCGAGGAGTTCTTCGCCATTTGGGACTAAAAGCCAACCATCGTGTCCCGTGCGGCTAACGACAGCAGCGTTCGATGCTGGCTGATCCGTCATGGCAAGGCCGTGGGTGCAGCGCCAGACGACCAGGCACGACCGCTCGCCAAGCGCGGGCGATCCGATGCGGCATCCATGCGCTCGTGGATGCGGGCGCAACATCCGAAGCACCTACCTGAGCATTGGGTCGCGAGCCCAGCCCGCCGCACTCGCGAAACCGCAGAGCTCCTCGCCGAGCGGGATGTGGTTTTGGAACCAAGGCTATACGGCGCTTGGGTGGGAGAGTTCCTCGCGGTCATGGCGGAAACACCGCCAGCAATTCGCTCTGCGGCGTTCGTCGCCCACAACCCCACGGTGGGCGCGCTGTTCCATGTCCTGTCCGGACGCGCCGGCGCACCGCGGCCCTATCCCACTCTGGGCACGGCACTGTTCGAACTCACGGACGGCTGGCAGCACCCCGAACGAGCGCGCTTGCTCGATTTCGCATCGCCCAAGTCGGTGCAGTCGGAGGTGTAGACCAGCGAGCGGACAGGGCCGCCATGTGCTGCGAGTTTCGACAAGACGAGCCTTTACAATGCGGGCATTCAGGTAACGGGAGGAGGAACGCCGTGGGACCACTTCAAGGATTTCGCGTCATCGAGCTAGCTGGGATCGGTCCCGGCCCTTTCTGCGGGATGATGCTGTCGGACATGGGTGCCGAGGTGATTCGGGTGGACCGAGTCGGCGGCGGCAGCCGGCGGTCGAACGATGTGCTGGCGCGCAACCGGCGGTCCATTGCCATCGACCTCAAGCAGCCGGAAGGCGTGGAAGTGGTGCTGCGGCTGGTCGACTCGGCCGACGCTCTCTACGAGGGGTTTCGTCCCGGCGTAACCGAGCGCTTGGGCCTCGGTCCCGACGAGTGCATGGCGCGCAACGAGCGGCTCATCTATGGCCGCATGACCGGCTGGGGGCAGGAAGGGCCGCTGGCGCACGCTGCCGGGCACGACATCAACTACATCGGCCTCGCCGGCGCCCTGCACGCCATCGGCGAACCCGGTGGCAAGCCGGTGCCGCCGCTCAACCTGATCGGCGACTTCGGCGGCGGCGGCATGCTCCTGGCATACGGCCTCGTGTGCGGGATGCTTGAAGCGTCGCGCTCCGGCAAGGGGCAGGTGGTGGACGCGGCGATGGTGGACGGTGCCGCGTCGCTCATGGCGATGTTCTTCTCCATGGGGCGGGGCTTTCGCGACGAACGCGGCAGCAACATGCTCGACGGCGGTGCCCACTTCTACAACACCTACGAGACTTCCGACGGCAAATATGTGTGCGTCGGCTCCATCGAGCCGCAGTTCTACCAGTTGCTGGTGGAAAAATCCGGCGTCGATCCGAACCGCTTCGGCACCCAGATGGCGAACGATCAGTGGCCGGACTTCCGCGAGGAACTGTCGGAAATCTTCCGCAGCCGCACCCGCGACGAATGGTGCGAAATCATGGAAGGCTCCGACGTGTGCTTCGCGCCGGTGCTGTCGGTGTTCGAGGCACCAGACCATCCCCACAACCAGCATCGGAAGACGTTTGTGGAAGTGGAGGGCGTGACCCAGCCAGCTCCGTCTCCACGCTTCAGCCGCACGGAACCCGCAATCTCGCACGCGGCACGCTCGCCGGGGGAGGACTCGCGGGCGGTTCTTGCCGCTGCCGGATTCGGGGACGATGAGGTTACGAGCCTGATCGAAGCCGGGGTTGTGGGTGCCGCCCGAGCTGGTCGACGAGCTTGACTGCGGCACCATGATGAAGCATGATGCGAACGTAAAGGCCACGTTGGGTGGTCTGACCTAACGGGCAGGGAACGTTGCCCTTGGAAAGGAGAAGGAATTTTGAGAAAGGTTCCTTTGGCGGGTCGCGGCCATCCCGAGAAGGTGATGGAAGCGATGAGGGCCATCAAGGCCCTCAAAAAGCTGATCCGAGATCTGCTCCGATAGGAAACATCAATCTCAGGAGCCTATGACCCCGTCCGCGGGTGAGGCGACCGCCGTACAAAGCCTCGTTGGGATCTGTCCTAGCAGGGCTGTGACAATAGCGCCGAAGACCCCCATAGGGGCGAGGCCGATGAATTCGAAAGCTCCGTCAGGAACCCTGATGAGCTAAAGGAAAAAAACCGCGTAGCGTGTTGCTGCGCGGGCACGAAATTTTCGAAGAGGATTTTTGAATAGGGAGGAAGCCCCGCGTGAGCGGGGCTTTTTTTTGCATTGATGTACGGCACGGCTGGCGGAGGGCCGACACAGCTCCCAGTAGGGGCCGTTGGCGCTACAATCCGCCAATGATCATCGTCCACGGCACCATGCCCATCAAGCCCGACTGTCGGGACCAGGCGCTCAGCCTGGCGCGGGAGATGTCGGCGGCGACACAAGCCGAGGACGGGTGCATTTCCTACGACTTCTACGTGGGCTTAAGCGACCCCAACACGCTCGTCCTGCTCCAGGAATGGGAAAGCATGGAGGCGCTGTCGGCGCATTTCCGAACCCGCCACCTGCGCGAGTTCTTGCGCGAACTCCCGAACGTCGTGGCCGGTGCCATCGTCACCCGCCGCTACGCCGTGCGCGGCACCATCACGGACGGCGATGCCATCGCGGACGACGAACCGGATGACCTTCCTGACCATCCGCCAGCGCCACCGATCATTCATTGACGGTCCCCGTGGGCGACTGCGCGTGCTTTGCGTGGCCGTCGCGCTCGCGGCCTTGGCGGCGTGCAACCCGACCGAGGAGCTCGCGCTGGCGGACGGCTCCGAGCAGCCCTGGAGCACGCTGGAGGGCGACTGGCTGCTGGTGAACTACTGGGCCAAGTGGTGCGCCCCGTGCCGCGTCGAGGTGCCGGAACTGAACGAGCTGCACGAGGCTGGCACGACAGTGCTTGGGGTCAATTTCGATGGCCTTGCCGGATCAGAACTGCAGGCAGACATCACCGATCTAGGCATTCGTTTCCCCGTCGCCCTGCACGATCCACGCGAGCGCTGGGGAGCGACCCGACCGGAAGTGCTGCCCACAACTTTGGTCGTTGCCCCGGACGGCAGCCTGCACGCGGTGCTGGTGGGGCCCCAGAGCCGCGAGTCACTCACGGCGGCCATGGACCGGAGACGCTAGGGCGTGTTCACACTAGCGTTCTGGTCACCGAAAACTACCTTGAATCAACCGGCGACAGTTACCAAAGTCCCAGCGCAACCGATCGAGAACGAGGCCGCCTTTGGAGGGAAGGCATTCTGCCTTCCCTGCGTGCCGTCAGGCACGCCTATCGGCGTGCAGGGAAGGCAGAATGCCTTCCCTCCAAAGGCCACGCCGTCCAATGGATTGTGTGAGCGCATAGTGTGAACACGCCCTAGCCGCCGCCCGCATTGAGCGCACCGACGGATTCAACACGGGCCCCGTAGGGGCGGGGCTTGTCCCCATATGCGCTAACTTGTTTTGCGCATCGGCTGTCCGTAAGGTGGGGGTGTCGGTTCGGCTGGGGGCTTGTGCGGAGTGGACGAGGACTGGAAGGTGGTGGTGTCGTTCCTTCCGGAAGGCTGGGAGGAACTGGCGCAGGAGACGGGGGCGCTGAAGGGACTGCGCAAGGCGAAGTCTCCGGAGGCGCTGCTGCGGGTGCTTCTGCTGCATCTGGCGCGGGGTCATTCGCTGCGGGAGACGGTGGTGCGGGCGCGGCAGGCGAACCTTGCGGAGCTCTCGGACGTGGCGCTGCTGAAGCGGCTGCGGAAGTCGTCGGAGTGGCTGCGGGAGCTGTGCGCGGCGATGTTCCGGGAGCAGGGCGGAGTGTCGGCGTCTGGCGAGCTGCCGTTCCGGGCGTTCGACGCGACGACGGTGAAGGAGCCGGGGCGGACGGGCTCGCTGTGGCGCCTGCACTACAGCGTGCGGCTTCCGTCGCTGGCTTGCGACTTCTACAAGCTGACGCCGACCGAGGGTTCGGGCGTGGCCGAGACGCTGGCGCACTTTCCGATCGCCCGGGGCGACCTGGTGCTGGCGGACCGGGGCTACTCGACGGCGGCGGGTCTCGGCCACGTGGCGTCGTCGGGCGGCCACGCCACGGTGCGCGTGAACACCGGCTCGCTGCCGCTGCGGACACCGGACGGGGAGGCGCTGGACCTGCTGCAGCGGGTCGCCGGGCTGGACGAGGCGTGCGTCCCGCGGGCATGGCCGGCGGTGGCGGTCGGTCGGGGCGTCGCGGTGCCGGGTCGCGTGTGCGCGATCCGCAAGACCGAGGAGGCCGCCGCCATCGCGCAGCGCAAGGCGAAGGAACACGCAGCGCGCCAGGGCCGGCAGGTGCGGCCGTCCAGCCTCGAGTTCGCCCGCCACGTGATCCTGTTCACCACCTTCCCCGAAGGGACCTTCGACGCCCGCAGCGTGCTGGACTGGTACCGCGTCCGCTGGCAGGTCGAACTGGTCTTCAGGCGCTTCAAGTCGCTGGCGCAGCTCGGCCACCTGCCCAAGCACGAGGACGACAGCGCCCGCGCCTGGCTCCACGGCAAGCTGCTCGTGGCGCTGTTGGTGGAGAAGCTCGTTCGCCACGCCGGCTCCGTTTCCCCCTGGGGAGGCACCGTGGAGAGCCCGCCGTCGCAGTCCCTGGCGTGACTTCCGCTTCATGTACGGCCAGATCGCCCGCGCCATCGAGCCGCACCTCCCCCTGCAGCAGGCCATCGACGACTGGGACCGCATCTCAAGGGGATTGGCCGACCCGCCTCGCCAGCGGACCCCGCAGATCGACGAACGCTTCCCGGAACCATCGATCCAAACAAGTTAGCGCATATGGGGCTTGTCCCGCCCGTGTTGAATGCACCGACAGACTCTGCGAGGGACGGGACAAGCCCGTCCCGTACGAGGAATGCGTTGAAGCTCAGCAGTTCGCGCAAGCGAACTGCCAACGCGCCCGTTAGGGCGCGCGCGTTGCGGCGAGGTAAGCGATGGCTTCGTCGAGGGACAGTTCGCGGGTCTCGGTGCCGTCGCGGCGGGCGTATTCGACGATGCCCTTGCTGAGGCCGCGCTCGCCCACGGTTATGCGGTGAGGGATGCCGATGAGGTCCGCATCGGCAAACTTCACGCCAGGGCGCTCGTCGCGGTCGTCGAGCAGCACGTCGACGCCGGCTGCGGTCAGCTCTTCGTAGAGACGCGACGCCGCAGCTTCCACGGCGGTGGATTTCCGCCCGGTTAAGGCGACGATATGCGTCGTGAACGGAGCGATTGAGGTCGGCCAGACGATGCCGCGTTCGTCGTGGCATTGCTCCACCACCGCCGCCACGGTGCGCGACACGCCGAAGCCGTAGCAGCCCATGATGGGGGTGACGGAATGGCCGTCGCGATCCTGCACGGCGACGTCCATCGACCTCGTGTACTTGTCGCCGAGCTTGAAGATGTGGCCCACCTCGATGCCACGGCGGAAGCTCAGGGGGCCGCTGCCGTCGGCCGCGATGTCACCGGGCAAGACCTCGCGAATGTCATGAACCCGCACGCTGCCGATGTCGCGCTCCCAATTGACGCCGACGTGGTGCTTGTCGTCCTCGTTGGCGCCGCAGACGAAACTCGTCATGGCGGCGGCGGTGCGGTCGGCGAAGACCGGCAGCGAGAGGCCCACCGGCCCCAATGACCCTGGGCTCGCGCCCACTGCAGCTTCAATCTCCGCGTCGGTGGCGAACGTCAGCGGCCGGCGGATGCCGGGGAGGCGCGCAGCCTTGGCCTCGTTCAGGTCGTGGTCGCCCCGCACGATCAGGGCCGCGAGCGCCAGCGTTTCCTCGTCCGTCTCGGCGTGGACGATGAGGGTCTTGACGCACCGCGACGCCGGCAGTCGCAAATGCTCGCTCACGTCGGCGATGGTCTTCATGCCTGGTGTCGGCACCGTTGCCAGCGGCTCGACCGGATGGTCATCGACGAGGCCCGGCGCTTCGGCCCTCTCGAGGTTCGCCGCGTAATCGCTCGCGGGACTGAAGGCGATGGTGTCTTCGCCCGAACCCGCGAGCACGTGGAACTCGTGCGAGTCGCCGTCGCCCATGGCACCTGGGTCTGCTTCCACCGCGCGAAAGTCGAGCCCCAGGCGGCGCAGGATCGCGGAGTAGCAGTCGTGCATGGCGGCGTAGGCGGCCTCGAATGACGCGTCGTCGAGATGGAACGAATAGCCGTCCTTCATCAGGAACTCGCGCGCCCGCATGAGGCCAAACCGCGGACGGATTTCGTCGCGGAATTTGGTCTGGATGTGATACAGGTTGCAGGGCAGGTGGCGGTAGCTCGTCACAACGCGACGAAAAAGGTCGGTTACGACCTCCTCTTGGGTAGGGCTCAGGCAATATTCGCGTTCGTGGCGGTCGGTGAAGCGCAGCATCTCCGGCCCCATCGTGTCCCAGCGCCCGCTCTCGCGCCACAGCTCCGCCGGCTGCACCACCGGCATCAGCACTTCCTGCGCCCCAGCACGGCCCAGCTCCTCGCGCACGATGGCCTCGATGCGCTTCAGCACGCGCAGGCCGAGCGGCAGCCAGGTGTAGGTGCCGGTGGTGAGGCGGCGGATGAAGCCGCCCCGCACGAGCAGGATATGACTCGCGACCTCCGCGTCGGCCGGAGCTTCGCGTAGCGTCGGGATGAGGAGTTGGCTGCTTCTCATGGGCGGGGCCTCGTAGGGGCGAGGCTTGTCCTCGCCCGTGTCTGCATCGTGAAACGGCATCGGTTCGCGGCAATCCACCCCAGCGAACTGCCAACGCGCCCTCAAGGGCGCGCCTGCAAGTGCAACCACAAGGGTCGCCCGTACGTCAGATTGGCAAGGCCCAACGCACCAATGCCGGCCCAAGCCGGCAGGCGTGGTTGTTTGCTGCGCTGCCCCCGAATTCGGGAGCAGTGGCTATGCCATGTCGCGCAGGCGCTTGAGCGGGCGGACGCGGATGACCGTTTGCGCCGGCTTGGCGGCAATCACGATCTCCTCCCCCGTGGCGGGGTTGCGGCCGGCCTTCTTCTTCTGCGCCTTGCGCTTGGCGCGGCTGATCTTGATGAGTCCTGGCAGCACAAACTCCCCGGCGGCGCGGGAGCGGACGTGCCGTTCGATGACGCTTTCGAGTTCCGTGAGGACGGATTCGACCTGTCCCTTGGACAGTTCCGTCCGCTCGGCCATCTCCTGCACCATCGCCGCCTTGGTCATCCTCTCCTTGATGGCGGGAGGACGCTTCGGGGCCTTGGGCTTGGTCTTGGATTTCGCGGCGGGGGTTCGAGCCATGAGCGCTTCCTCGTTGCTGTGCCTGCTTCGGGCATCCGGCGTCTGTCGGGAAACGTGGCCCCGAAACATGCCGGGAACCGCACCCATCCGATGAAGCCGATCCGATCGGAAACGCTTTATACTTGATTGGTTTGCCAAAGCCAAGATCGCCCCTTGAAAAAAGTGCAAATTCGTGCTTTTCCGAGCATGCTTGGAGGTTGTCTGCGCAAGCCCACGCGCTCGTGAGGGCGCGCCCGCAGCGCGTTTCAAGCGGTGAACGACACGTTGCCTTAAGAGGAGTTTCTCGCCAGTGCCCATCTACGAGTACGCCTGCCGTGCGTGTGACCACGCGTTCGAGACCATGCAGAAGGCGTCCGAGTCGCCTCTCGAGGACTGCCCGGAGTGCGGCGAGCCGCAGTTGAAGAAGCTCCTGAGCGCACCCGTCTTCCGGCTCAAGGGCAGCGGCTGGTACGAAACCGACTTCAAGTCCGGCGACAAGAAACGCAATCTCGCCGGCGAAACCGCGACCGAAACCGGAAGCAGCGACGCGAAGAGCGACTCTGCCGCCAAGCCAGCGGCGGACGCCGCCAGCAATGGAAACGGCGGCGGCAAGGCGGCCAGCGACGGCGGCGGCAAGTCTTCCGACGCCTCCTCGGCCGCGAGCAAGGCAACGACGTAACCTCAAGGCCGCGCCCGCGGCCAGCCAAGGAATCACCATGCGACCTCACTCGCGCTCGCATTACTGCGGCGAGATCACCGCTGCCAACATTAGCGACACCGTCGAAATCACCGGCTGGGTGCATCGGCGTCGGGACCACGGCGGCGTCATCTTCCTCGACGTGCGTGACCGCACCGGTGTCGTGCAGCTCGTGTACGACCCCGACACCGAGCAGAGCTTCGCGATCGCCGACCGGGTGCGCAACGAGTTTGTCCTGCACGCCACCGGCGGCGTCCGCGCTCGACCGGAAGGCGCGGTGAACCCGGACATGGCGACCGGCGAGATCGAAATCCTCGGCAGCGACCTAACGATCCTCAATGCGTCGGCGACGCCACCGTTCCAGCTCGACGAATACTCGGACGCCGGCGAGGACGTGCGGATGCGCTTTCGCTATCTGGACCTGCGCAGGCCCGAGATGCTCGCACGACTGGCGTTTCGTTCCCGTGCCGCCAGCGAGGTGCGGCGCTTCCTTGAAGGCGAGGGCTTCTGGGAGATCGAAACGCCGACGCTGACCAAGACGACACCCGAAGGGGCACGCGACTACCTCGTGCCGAGCCGCACCCATCCGGGCCAGTTCTTCGCCCTGCCGCAGTCGCCACAGCTCTTCAAGCAGCTGCTGATGATGGCCGGCGCGGACCGCTACTACCAGATCGCCCGCTGCTATCGCGACGAGGACCTTCGCGCCGACCGTCAGCCCGAGTTCACGCAGATCGACATCGAAGCGTCCTTCGTCAGCGAGCGCGAGGTGATGGACATCGGCGAGCGCATGGTGAGAGCGCTGTTCCAGAACCTCTTGCACGTGAACCTGCCGGAGTTCCCGGTGCTGAGCTATCACGACGCAATGAGTCGCTTTGGCAGCGACGCTCCGGACTTGCGCAATCCGCTCGAACTTGTCGGCATCGACGACCTCGTGGCCGATGTGGCGTTCAAGGTGTTCGCCGGTCCGGCGCAGGACCTGGGCGGGCGAGTGGTGGCGCTACGCGGCCCCGGCGCGGCGACGCGGCTGTCGCGGCGGGAACTCGACGACTACGCCGGCTTCGTTGCCCGCTACGGCGCTGGCGGACTCGCCTACATCAAGGTCAATGACCGCAGCCAAGGGCTCGATGGCCTGCAGTCGCCGATTCTCAAGTTCCTGGGGACAGATGTGGCTGAGGCGATCCTCGACCGCGTCGGTGCGGTGGACGGCGACATCGTCTTCTTCGGCGCCGACCGCGCCAAGGTCGTCCACGACGCCATGGGAGCATTCCGCGACGAACTCGGTCGCGTTCTGGACCTGGTGGAAGACCGCTGGGCGCCGCTCTGGGTGGTGGACTTCCCGATGTTCGAGGAAACCGAGCGCGACGGCGGCCTGACGCCGGCGCACCATCCCTTCACGCAGCCGGCCGGCACGCCGGAGGAACTGCGGGCGAACCCCGCCGCAGCCTTGGCGCACGCGTACGATTTCGTGCTCAACGGCGTCGAGATCGGCGGCGGTTCTCTGCGTATTCACGACAGGGCTATGCAAGAGGCGGTGTTCGACGCGCTCAGGATGGGGCAGGAAGCAGAGGTCAAGTTCGGCTTCCTGCTCGACGCGCTTCGCCACGGCTGCCCGCCCCACGGCGGCATCGCCTTCGGCTTCGACCGGCTGGTGATGTCGCTCTTGGGCACGGATGCGATCCGCGACGTGATTGCGTTTCCGAAGACGCAATCGGCGGCGTGCCTGATGACGTCCGCACCGAGCCCGGTGGACGAGCACCAACTGCGCGACTTGCACATCCGCGTTCGGTAATCTCCCTTGCAGCAGTCTGTCGGACTTGGCAATGGACGGGCCTTCGGAGGGAGGGCGTCTCGCCCTCCATCGCGCCGCACGGAGGGCGGGACGCCCTCCCTCCGGAGCTGACAAACTGCCGACGCGCCTTCAGGGGCGCGCTAGGGAGGCGAGAAGCCCTCCCTTAAGAGGAGAAGGAGCTCAAGCGGTGGCCGGACATTCCAAGTGGGCCAACATCAAGCACCGCAAGGCGCGGCAGGATGCCAAGCGGGCGAAGATCTGGACCAAGGTCATTCGCGAGGTGACCGTGGCCGCACGGTTGGGCGGCGGCGACCCTGCGGACAATCCACGACTTCGTGCCGCGGTGGACGGCGCCCTGTCGGTGAACATGCCCCGCGACACCATCGACCGCGCCATCGCCCGCGGCGCCGGCGGCCATGACGGCGGCGATGTCGAGGAACTGGTGTACGAGGGCTATGGCCCCGGCGGCGTCGCCATCCTGGTCGAAGCCATGACCGACAACCGCAAGCGCACTGCGGCGGAGGTGCGCCACACCTTCAGCAAATACGGCGGCAATCTCGGCACCGACGGTTCCGTGGCGTATCTGTTCAGCCGCCGCGGCATCATCGGCCTCGCACCCGGCGCCGACGAGGATCTGGTGATGGAGGTGGCGCTGGAGTGCGGTGCAGAGGACATCGAAAGCGACGAAGGCGGTCGCCTTTCGGTCATCACCGAACCCGCCGACTTTGGCCCGGTGCTCGACGCCCTGCGGGAAGCCGGCCTCGAGCCCGAACACGCCGGCACGGTGATGTCGCCAAGCGTCACCAGCCCCTGTGACGAAGACACTGCAGTGAGCGCCCTGCGCCTGATCGACGCCCTCGACGATCTCGACGACGTGCAGAACGTGCACTCCAACGGCGACTTCCCGGACAGCGTGCTCAATCTGGGTTAGGGCGCGTGAACGGCAACCGTCAGCGGCGCATCCTCGGCGTCGATCCGGGTTCCCGCGCCACCGGCTACGGCATCATCGACGCCGCCGACCGTCGCCTCCGATACGTCACAAGCGGTCGCATTCGCACCACCCAAGGCCCGTTCCCGGAACGCCTCGCCGACATCTACCGTGGCATGTCGGCGGTGCTCGAGGAGTTCGCGCCAGACGAATTCGCCATCGAGGAAGTGTTCGTTGCCGGCAACCCGCAATCCGCCATCAAGCTCGGCCAGGCACGCGGTGTCGCCATCGCCTCCGCCGTGGCTGCTGGCGTCGAGGTGTCCGAGTACGCGGCCCGCCGCATCAAGCAAGCCGTGGTGGGCACCGGCGCTGCCGACAAGCAGCAGGTGCAGCACATGGTGCAGGTTCTGCTCGCGCTCGACGGCCCGCCGACCGAAGACGCCGCCGACGCCCTCGCCGTCGCGATCTGCCACGCCAACAGTACATAGGGTCGACTTAGGCGATCAGCGGGATTGCCGCAAGCCCAATAGCTACAAGCGCGAGCACGAAGCTGCCGAGCGCGGTATAGACGGTCTTCGTCGCCGTGTGCTTCGCCGCTTCCACGTCCTTCGCTGTTGCCATGTGCGGCATGCTGCCCTTCATTTCGAGTACTGGATGAAGGATGTCCTCCAATTTCGCGAGTGAGGCCTTGACGTACTCCATGTCTGTCTTGATGGAGTTCACGTCTATTTTCAAACGGTTGATGTCAGCCTTCACACCCTCTAGATCGTGCTCCATGGCCGAAAGACGGGCGCCTATGGGGTCTTCGTCTGCCATGTCCACCTATATCTCCAGATCTGCCTGCTTGTCCTTGAGGTCAATAGGCACGTCGTGGCCGTTGCGGATGAGCCAAACTACGCCCTCATCCTCCGTCATCAGGGATAGTTCGCCGGCTTCATCGAACTCTCCCTCGATTTCTAGAACGAACGTCCCTTTGCGGGTCCGCCAAAGGACCACTGCCCGGTCGAGCATCGTCCCTTGACGCGGCCACGAAGTCGCATCGTCCGTCTCGAACCACGAACCGTTGTCGAAGGTTTTTCTCATGGTTTTGTGGCTGCCTCGATCCGCAGGAGATTCCACCGAAAGCGTAAGCCGGTCTCTGCTCGCAGGCAAGGTCACAGGAGGCACTCGCGTACGTTTGGCCAATGTGTTCCCTTACCGTCCAACGGCCGGTTCGGAAAAGCTCACGTTCCCGCATGAGGGGTAGAATGCCTCGGGTGCAGGCTCAAGGGAGAACCTGTCACACAAACCCTTGGAGACGGTTGACATGATCGGTCGCTTGCGGGGGCGGGTGCTTGAGCTGGCGGGCACGTTGGCCGTGATCGACGTTCAGGGCGTCGGCTATGAGGTCGAGTTGACTGCGGCTGCCGCAGCAGCTCTCGCGGGACATGCCGGTGAGGCGCAGGTTTTCATCCACCACCTGGTGCGCGAAGACGCGCAAACGCTCTATGGCTTCGCCACCGTCGCCGAGCGCGACCTGTTCCGCACCCTCATACGCATGAATGGCGTCGGCCCCAAGCTCGGCATCGCCATCCTTGGGGTGCTCTCGCCGGCCGAGCTTGCGCAGGCCGTGGCGAATGGCGACAGCGCGGCGATCAGTCGCGCGCCCGGCGTCGGTGCGCGCACCGCCAAGCGGTTGATTCTGGAACTGCGCGATCGCCTCGACGACTTCGAGCCGATTGCCGAGGCGCCGAGCGCGCCCGGCACCCCGGCGCACGAAGCCGTGCTGGCGCTGGTGGCGCTCGGCTATCGCCGCACCGAGGCGGCGCAAGCCATCGACGAAGTGGCGCATGAAGGCGCAACTGTCGAAGTGCTGGTTCGCGACGCTTTGCGACGCATGGGTTCGGCCGCATGAGCCTGGAACCGGACCGCATCACCTCCGGGGCCGCCAGCAGCGAGGATGGCGAGGTCGATCGCGCCCTGCGTCCAACCCGCCTCGCCGACTATGTGGGGCAGGAAGCGGTCAAGAACCAGATGGAGATATTCATCGAGGCGGCACGACGCCGGGGCGACGCGCTGGACCACACGCTGATCTTCGGCCCCCCTGGCCTCGGCAAGACCACGCTTGCCCACATCGTTGCCAACGAGATGGAGGTGAACCTGCGCGCCACCTCGGGGCCCGTGCTGGAGCGTGCCGGCGACCTCGCTGCCATCCTCACCCATTTGCAGGACCGCGATGTGCTGTTCGTGGACGAGATTCACCGGCTCTCGCCCGTGGTGGAGGAAGTCCTCTATCCCGCCATGGAAGACCGCACCATCGACATCCTGATCGGCGAAGGGCCAGCCGCGCGCTCGGTGAAGCTGCCGCTCGCCAACTTCACGCTCGTTGGCGCAACGACCCGGGCCGGGCTCCTCACGCCCCCGCTCTACGCCCGTTTCGGCATTGTTCAGCGGCTCACGTTCTACACCGTGGATGAGCTCGCGCGCATCGTCGCGGCCTCCGCCGCCAAGATGGGTTCTCCCACGGACGCCGAGGGTGCTCACGAGGTGGCGCGGCGCTCGCGCGGCACCCCACGCATCGCCAATCGCCTGCTGCGGCGGGTGCGCGACTATGCCGAAGTGCGCGGCGACGGCAACGTCACCGCCAGCGTTGCCGACGCCGCCCTCACCATGCTGCAAGTGGACGACCAAGGCCTCGACGCCATAGACCGCAACTTCCTCGCCACCATTGCCGGCAAGTTCGACGGCGGTCCGGTGGGGGTGGAAACCCTCGCCGCGTCCATCGGCGAGGAACGCGACACGCTCGAAGATGTCGTAGAACCATACCTGTTGCAGGAAGGCTATATCATGCGCACGCCGCGTGGCCGGGTGGCCACGGAAGCCGCCTATCGCCTGCTTGGCATCGCGCCGGGCCGCGATGTTCCACAGGGCAAGCTGGAACTCGAATGACCGAGCCGATCTCCATCCTCGAATTGGTGCTGGGCGCGAGCCCCTTGGTGCAATTCGTCATGGCACTGCTGGCGCTGGCGTCGGTGGTCTCCTGGGCGATGATCTTCCAGCGCTGGTTTGCCCTGAACCGCGTCGAACGGGAGATGGACGACTTCGAGGACCACTTCTGGAGCGGCATCGACCTCAGGAACCTCTTCACCGAGCTCGACCAGGAAGAGACCCCGCTCACCGGCATCGAGTCGGTGTTCGTGGCCGGGTTTCGCGAGTTCCAACGCCTGTCCGAACAGGCCAGCGCCGATCCGGACGCAACCATGCAAGGTGTGCAGCGCTCCATGCGCATCGCCGTGGCGCGCGAGGAGTCGCGCCTCGAGCGACACCTGCCGTTCCTTGCCACCGTAGGTTCCACCAGCCCCTATGTGGGCCTCTTCGGCACGGTGTGGGGCATCATGAACTCGTTCCGCAGCCTCGCCAACATGACCCAGGCGACCCTCGCCTCGGTGGCCCCGGGCATCTCCGAGGCGCTGGTTGCCACCGCGATGGGCCTTTTTGCCGCCATCCCGGCGGTGATCGGCTACAACCGCTTCGCCGCCCGCGTGGAGACGCTCACCAAGCGCTACGAAGCGTTCGCGGACGAACTGGCGTCGATTCTCTATCGAGCGGCGCATTCGACATGACGCCCCTAGGGAAAACTCAGCACAACCCCCATTTTGCGAAGACGACGACGCACCTGGAGGGAGGGCGTCCCGCCCTCCACCGCGCCCGCGAGGGCGCGACTCTGCGCGGGAAGGGCATTGCGCGCGGTCTGCCCCAAGGCCTACTGGGCTAGCACTCGATGGCTACCCGGCGCCGTCCCATGTCCGAGATCAACGTCGTGCCCTACATCGACGTGATGCTCGTGTTGCTCGTGATCTTCATGGCCACAGCCCCGATTCTCATGCAAGGCGTGGAGGTGGACTTGCCGCAGGCCGACGCCGAGCCCATGCCCACCGAAGACGACGACCCCCTTGTCATCAGCATGAACGGCGACGGCCAGATCTTCCTCAACATCGGCATGACGCGCGAAACCGACACCGGCCGCCGCGTCACCATCTTTTCGCTCGCCGAACAAGCCGGCAAGATCATCCGCGCCCGCCCAGACGTGCCCGTCTATGTCCGCGCCGATGCCGGCCTCCCCTACGGCGGCGTGATCGACGTGATGACCGTCCTGCAAGAAGCTGGCGCCGCGAGCGTGGGCCTCGTCACCGATCCCGCCGACTTGCGCCAGATTCGCGCCGACCGGGAGGAAGAAGCCGCGTGAGCGTCGCCGCCGTGGACGCAGCCCGGGACTATGCGGTGCCCTTGGTGCTGGCCCTCGTCGTGCACGCCGCAGCCCTGTTCGCACTCGCCGGCGGCATGTCGCCCGAGCAAGCGCTGCGCGAGACCATCAAGCCAAGCATGATTGAGGCCCGGCTCCTCAGCCTGTCACCGCCCAAGCCCCAGGCCCGCCCAAAGCCCGTCCAACCCACGGTGGCACCACCAAGGCCAGCGCCGGAGCCAACCCGTCGTCCGCGCCCACAGCCGGCACAAGCGAAGCCAGAGCCCGACGCCAAGGCCGAGGCCGAGCGTGCGCGGGCTGAGGCAGAACGGGAACGGGCGGAACGACTGCAAGCCTTGAGTGAGCGCTCCATGGCCGCGGCACTGAGCGAGGAGGCTGCTGGACTCGCGGATTCGGCCATCGAAGACGCAGCCATGGACTACATCTACGCCATCCATCGCGCCGTGGTGGAGCAATGGTCGCGCCCGCAGAGCGCCCGCAACGACATGCAGGCGCGCCTGCTGGTGGAGTTGGTGCCATCCGGCGACCTCTTGGTGGTGACGCTCACCGAATCGAGCGGCCATGCGCCCTTCGACCGCTCCGCAGAGGCGGCCGTGCGCAAGGTGGGACGCTTTGAGGTGCCAACCGACCGCGCCCTGTTCGAGGCTCGGTTCCGCAAATTCACCCTGCTCTTCAAGCCGGAGGACCTGCTCAGGTGATTGCTCGCATTTGCTCGCAGCTACGGCTGCCGGCCCGCGCACCTTCCCGCCGGAGCGGCAGGGTCCGGCCCGCCGCCGGCTCGAAGCGTGCGCCGCGCCGCGCCTGCCTCGCGGCGCTGTCCGCACTCGCTTTCCTCGCCGCCGCCACGAGCCCCGCCGCCGAAGATCTCGAGATCGTCATTTCCGAAGGTCGCGACAACCCGGCCCGCATCGCAGTCGTGCCGTTCGATGCGAGCGCCGCGCCCGCGGCCTCCGGCATGGCGGACATCATCGCCTTTGACTTGTTGCGCAGCGGCCAGTTTTCGACCCTGGCGCGGGAGAACATGCTGTCGTATCCGGCGACGCCCGAGGATGTCTTCTTCCGCGACTGGCGCATCGTCGACATGGACTACCTGCTCATCGGTCGCGCCCTCTTGGAACCGAACGGCGATCTGGGTGTCGCTTGGCACCTCTATGATGTCACCGCCGGCCGCGAACTGCTGTCGCGGCGGCTGATCGCCTCGCCGGTGCACATGCGCGACGTGGCGCACCGCATTGCCGACGACGCCTATGCCGCCATCACCGGCGTGCGCGGCGCTTTCTCGACCCGGATTCTCTACGTCTTGGTGCAGAACCCGGGCACGACCTATGCCCGCTACCAGCTTCGGCTGGCGGACTCCGACGGTGAACGGGCGCGGACGGTGTTCGAGTCCACGGAACCGGTGATGTCGCCCGGCTGGTCACCAGACGGCACGCGCATCGCCTACGTCTCGTTCGAGACCGGCAAGTCGAGCATCATCTTGCACGATCTCGGCACCGACGAGCGCCGCATCGTCGCTAACTTCGAGGGCATCAACGGCGCACCCGCCTTCTCCCCCGACGGCAACACCCTCGCCATGTCGCTGTCACGTGACGGCAATTCGGAAATCTACACCCAGGACATCGCCACCGGAGCGCTGCGCCGGGTCACTCGCCATCCCGGCGCCATCGACACCGAGCCCACCTGGAACGCCACCGGGGACGCGCTGATCTTCACCTCCGACCGCGGCCGCCGTCCGCAGATCTACCAAGTCGATCTCGCGACGCTGTTCGTCGAGCGCCTCACCTTCCACGGCGACTACAACGCCCGCGCCCGGCTGCTGCCGGACCAGCGCCACCTCATCTATGTGCATCGCCGCGATGGTATCTATCACATCGCCTGGAAAGACCTCGAACGCGACGACCTGCCAAGGGTGCTGACCGCCACTTCGCTGGATGAATCCCCATCAGTTGCGCCCAACGGTGCCATGCTGATTTACGCCACGCAAGACGGCGGGCGCGGCATTCTTGCGGTGGTATCAATTGACGGCGGCGCGACGTACCAATTACGCTCTGCGTCGGGAGACGTTCGCGAGCCCACATGGTCGCCGTTTCTGGACACGACGAGAGTCGTCTCTGGCAGCGAATAGCGTTTGAGTAGCCTGCAACAGAGCAGCTTCGGAGGGAATAAATGACGCGCAAGATTGGCCGTCTACTCGGCATGGCGGGTGTCGCAGCGACGCTCGCGCTGGTGGGATGCAAGTCCGACCCGGACCCGGTAGAGCCACCGGACGATCCGCCGCCCGTGGTCGAGACGACGCCGCCGCCGCCCGTGGAGGAGCCGCCTAAGCGCATGGATGCCGAGGGCAATCCTGTGGATCTGAGCGGCAATCCGCTGTCGCGGACGTTCTACTTCGATTTCGACCGGGCGACGCTGTCGCAGCGGGATCTGGCGGTGCTGCAGATGCACGCCGAGTTCCTGCGCGATTTCCCGGACCGTTCCGTCGTCATCGAGGGACATTGCGACGAGCGCGGCACGCGGGAATACAACCTCGCGCTTGGCGAACGACGTTCGGGCGCCGTGGAGGGCTTCCTCACCTCATCCGGCGTGCGGGCATCGCAAGTCGACTCGGTGAGCTACGGTGAAGAGCGGCCGGCGGATCCTGGCCACGACGAGAGCGCTTGGTCCCGCAACCGGCGGGCCGAACTCATCTATCGCTAAAGGCTGCGCCGCTTGAAGGCCGCGCCGGGAAAGCGGCGCGGCACCTGTTGGCCGATGCGGCCAGCGCGGCTTGACGACGGCGGCCAGAGGGGTCGCCGTCTTCTGCCGCGTTTTGGTTTGCCAGTCTCGTCCCGTCCATACGGGTGGAAGGTCCTGCATGAACACCCCACCGGTTTCGCTTCTGGCCTCGTGCATTCTGTTGGTTGCTGCGACGGTTGCCGATGCCGCCGCTCCCGTGGAGGAACGCAGCGAGGCCGTGCAGCCTCGCGAAGGCGCTGCCACGACGTTCCGCGACATCGATCCGCGCGCCCCCAGGCCACGTGTGGAGGACGCGCAGGAGCGGGCCGGATTGGCAGCGCTCTACTATCGAATCCAGTCCCTTGAGGAGGAAGTTCGGAGCCTGACGGGGCTGGTGGAGGAACTCACCTGGCGGGTGGACCGCCTCGCCAAGGAACAGCGCGAGCGCTACATCGAGATCGACTCCCGGCTGACGGACCTGCGGGCACCGCCAGCGCCGGTCTCTGCGGAATCGGACGAGGGGCTGGCCACGCCGGGGGCGGACCCGAACGAGCCGATGACCGAAGAGGATGCCTACCGTGCTGCCTTCGAGCTCGTCACCACGGCACAAGGCCAGCCCACCACCGAACAGCTTGCTGGCTACCAACTCGCCATCGAACGGTTCCATGCTCTCGTCGCCGATTACCCGGGCGGACGCTACACACCCAACGCCCTCTACTGGGTGGGCGAACTGCAATTGGCGCTGGAGGAACTGGAACTCGCGCGACAAGCCTTCGTGCAGGTGATCACGCTGTACCCGGAGCATGCCAAGGTGCCGGACGCGCTCTACAAGCTGGGCGTTGTGTACCACCGGCTTGGCGACACCGGCACGGCCCTCACATACTTCGACCGCCTGATTGCGGAATACCAGGGCAGCGCGGCGTCTAGCCTCGCCGAGGCATACGCCGCGGAAATCCGGTGACCGAACGGGAGGATCCGGCGGCCCTGCGCATCACCGAGATCTTCCTGTCGTTGCAGGGAGAAGCCAACACTGTCGGCCGCCCCACCACCTTCGTCCGCCTCACCGGCTGCCCCCTGCGCTGCACCTACTGCGACACGGCGTATGCGTTCAGCGGTGGCGAGATCATGTCCGTGGACGCCATCGTCAACCGGGTGCAGAAAGAGGGGGCGCAATACGTCACCGTCACGGGCGGCGAGCCGCTCGCGCAGCCCGCCTGCACGGAGCTGCTGCGGCGGCTGTGCGACCTTGGGCTCAGCGTCTCCCTCGAGACCAGCGGCGCGCTCGACATTGCCGAAGTGGACGAGCGGGTGTCACGGGTCGTGGACCTCAAGACGCCGGGCTCGGCCGAGTCGGCGCGCAACGACTACGGCAACGTCGCTCACCTGCGCCGGCACGATCAGGTGAAGTTCGTCATCTGCGACCGCCAAGACTACGAATGGGCGCGCATGAAGTGCGAGGAGTACGCGCTGGCGACGCGCGTCGACGATGTCCTGTTCTCGCCCTCCGCCGAGGAGATGGACGCCGCTACGCTCGCGGGCTGGATTCTCGAAGACGGGCTGGAGGTGCGCTTCCAGGTTCAGCTCCACAAGCTGCTCTGGGGCGATGTGCCCGGTCGCTGACGCCGCCGGCGACGAAGTGCCGCGCG
The DNA here is from genome assembly GCA_965116935.1 of Pseudomonadales bacterium. Taxonomy (GTDB): domain Bacteria; phylum Pseudomonadota; class Gammaproteobacteria; order Pseudomonadales; family Azotimanducaceae; genus VXYL01. The sequence continues at coordinate 1,844,036 of OZ220737.1, forward strand.
CCGTGGTGCTGGTCTCGGGCGGTCTCGACTCGGCCACGGTGCTTGGCATGGCCTTGGAGCAGGGCTTCGCCTGCCACGCCCTATCGGTGGACTACGGCCAGCGCCACGCCGTGGAACTTGAAGCCGCGCGCCGCGTGGCGGGGCGTTGGCCTGGCGTGGCGCACCGGATCGTCCCCATCGACCTCGCCGCGTTCGGCGGCTCGGCGCTGACCGACTCCGACATCGCCGTGCCGGAAGAGCCTACGGACGGCATCCCCGTCACCTATGTGCCGGCCCGCAACACGGTGCTCCTGGCCCTCGCCCTCGCCTGGGCCGAGACGCTCAGCGCCCGCCGCATCTTCATCGGCGTCAACGCCGTGGACTATTCCGGCTATCCCGACTGCCGCCCCGAGTTCGTCGCGAGCTTCGAGGCCCTCGCCAATGTCGCGACCAAGGAAGGCGTGGAAGGCAAGCGAATCCACATCGAAGCCCCGCTCATCCACCTCACCAAGGCAGAGATCATCACCCGAGGCACCGCCCTCGGCGTCAACTACGCCGACACCATCTCCTGCTACCAACCGGACCCCAGCGGTGCCGCCTGCGGCCGCTGCGACAGTTGCCGCCTCCGCCGCGCCGGCTTCGCAGAAGCAGGACTCCCAGACCCCACCAGATACCAACCCCCCAACCGATAGCCCGCGACTCCGCTTTTTGACGCTCGGACGGATCTGGCTCCAAGCGAGGGCCATGGGGGCGAGGGCGTCTCGCCCTCGCACGCGCCGCCAGGCGCGCTCCTAGGACCGAACTCCTGACGGTGTGCAAGCGTCGGCAAACGCGGACTAGTCGGCAGTCTGTCGGGCTTGGCGGCGATGCACCCGGCTCCGGACAGGGCAACGCATGCGTCGCCCCTACAGGAAGGAGTCGGTCACGACCCGGGCCGTAGGGGCGACGCATGCGTCGCGCTTCTCGGTTGGCCATCCTCAGGCGCTAGCAGTCTGTCGGACTTTGCGGCCCGATGTGAACGGACGGTTCGTGGGGTGCATTCTGGTCTCCCCGTTGCGCCGACAGGCGGGCCTTGCTTGGCGGACGCATCGTCGTTTTCGGCGGTCGGAGACGGCGGCAGGAGGCGGCAATGGCGTTGTCCGGCGCCTGGGGTCGGCAGGGAGCCGGAGCCTGGGCCGGTCTTCACGCCTTCATGAGGTTTTTCAGCCGCTTGCAGTTGTACGCCAGCATCGCCAGGGCCCACTCGCCCTCCACCTTCTCGATGCCCCGCAGCAGGAACTGCCGGAACCCCATCGCCTGCTTCACCACCCCGAACACCGGCTCCACCGTGTGCTTGCGCAGACGGTAGCGCTCCCGGCTCTCCGGCCGCTCCAGCCTCTCCCGCATCGTCCGGAGCCACTCCGCCAGCGGGGGAGCCCGGTCCAATCGTCCTGCCAGCGCGGTGGCAGCCCCTACCAACAGGCCCCTAATAATGTTCGCGCCAAGCCTACCGCATCGGCACCGCCGCCATCAATCAACCTTCCTCCCGCGCGCCCTCCCCCGGCGCGGGCAGCCGGGGCCCGAGCCTCGGCCCGCATCCAATATGTCCAGCTTCCGAAACCTGCGGCAGGAAGGCCGTCCAGCGCGGAACGACGCGACCTCGGGGCAGTGTGGTCTGAGGCGGCGGTCGGTGCCGACGGCGCCTCAGTCGTCCCACTCCATCGCCGGCCACGGGTTCGGATGGCGTCGGCCCGCTGCCGGATGGAAGGCGGAGGCGCCGATGGGCACCAGGGTGATGCTGTTGCCTTCGGCGAGAAAGCGGCTGACGTCGTCGGCCACCTCGCTGCGCAACACTTCCCTCGCCACTGGCGCCGCCGCGGGTCGCCGGCGGCCGGCGGAACGGACGGTCCGAGAGTGGGCGGCTTCCTGTTCGGCGGTCGGCGCGTGGCTTGTCATGGGCTTGCCCTCCTGATGCGGCCTGTGCGGGACACCGTGGGCGCCAGTTGCGACGAGAGGGAGTTGGAGGGGCAACTGGCGCGCCCACGGCGTCCCGCAGCCGAATACAGCAGGGGAGCGGCGGGCGGGCAAGCGGTGTGGGCTCCGTTTGATCCCGTTCGACCCCGCGTGAGTCCAACTTTCTTGTCGACCGCGCAGTCGCGGCGGCGCGCGATGTCGTTCTGGGAAGCCGAGCGAGCCTGGCGGGAACACGAGGGCCGTGTGCCGCAGCGCGGCAGTTGCGCTGTTCGGGCCGACGTGGATCATGGGGTCGGCAAAGCCGGGCTTTCAAGGTGCCCTGGGGTCAGCCGCCGGACGGTTCCGCCACTCGATTGCCACGCGGCAGCTGGACCGCGATCTCGCGGACGGACGGTTGCCGGGCCGCGGCGGCAGCGCCACGCCCACGGCGCCGCACCCTCCTCTCCGAGCGCTCGGGGATGCGCGTCCCTGCCTCGTACAGGTCGCAGGCGCCGGTCCTCTTTGGCTGTCAACGCTCGTACGCCCTTGGATGCCGGCGACGGACCTTGCCTACGGCGTGGCCTGCCCACCGATGCTAGCCATCCTCGGGCGCGGCCTGACTTGCCCGCGTTGGGGTTATGACCGCCACCAGCATGCCGGCGACAGACTCCACTGCGCGCGCAGTGCGTTCGCTTGGTGGTCTCTCGACCTCCCCGTCGATCCCGGCCAGGTGAACGTCCCTGTCGATCTCGGCGCGCCGGATGTCCCTGGCCGCCGCAATCCTCGCGAGTTGATGGGCATGCACGACAACGGCCGCAATGGCTGGGTTCCACCCGCCCTGAGCCCTGAGTCCTGAGCGGCACCACGACCCAAGCTCGGTATGCCACCGCTTGGCAGTGACGCCTGGCTCGTCCATCGGCCCTTCCCCCTTTCCCCGTCGCCCTTGGGGGCTACCCCGCCGCTGCTAGCGCAACGGCGTCATGTCACGGGCAATCGGTCAACGCGCGTGCGGATTCGCCGCGGCCATGCCGAACAGGTCGGCGTCAAAGCGGCGCCAGAATAGGGCCGCAAGGGGTCGTGCGCCATGACGGCGTGCTGAGCACGCCGGAACGGCGTCCTCGGGGGCCACCGTCACACGGCCGCCGACGGAGGCACTCGCGCGGCGCAGGGGGACCAACGTAAGGCGCGGGACGATACGCAACCTCGTGAACGCGTTCAAGGCTATCAAATTGATAGATTTCAGGGGCTTACAGGTTTCTTTTCGTATCCGTGAACTGCCCTGAAGGAGGTGCAGTGGTGGCCAGGGGCAGAATCGAACTGCCGACACCTGGATTTTCAGTCCAGTGCTCTACCGACTGAGCTACCTGGCCAGACGGGCGGCGTATTAAAGCGGTTGCTCCGTGGGGCGTCAAACGAGATGCTTGCTTCCGCATGGCGGGTGGTGCCGCTTTCGCTCAGGCCGAGCCATCGGTTGTGGGGAGGACGAGTTGCAGCGTTTCTGCGAGTGGGGTCAGGTGGATGCCGAGGGCCTCGGCGGCGGGCGTTGGATCGATGTCGTCGTCGTGGTCAAGAACGCCGAGCATGGCGCGAGTGAGCGGCGGATTGGCGGCCACACGCTCGAACGTCCACGCGAGCGCCTGGCCGAGCCAAAGCGAGAGTGACAGGACGCGCACGGGCTCGCTGCCGAGGGCCTTGGCGGCGGCGGCGATGAGGTCGCGGCGGGATAGCGCGAGTGGCCCTGCGAGTTCGAGCGTGCCGGGCGTCACGTCTTCGGACAGCGCCGCGCCGATGGCAGACACCACGTCGCCAGCAAAGATGGGCTGTTCCATGCTGCCGGCGCGAAAGGTGAAGGCGAGGCGCCTGGCTGCGCGGGCGTTGCGGAAGAGGGCTGCGGCAGCGTAGTCGTCCTCGCCGAGCACCATGGGCACGCGCAGGGCCACGGTGGGGATGCCGGAGTCGGCAAGGATGGCTTCGGAGCGGGCGCGGGATGCCAGGCAAGCGTTGCTTGAGCCGGGGGCGGCGCCGAGGATGCTGAGATAGACGATGCGGCGCGCCCCGGCGGCGCGGGCGGCATGCGCCAAGGCTTCGGCGGGGCGTTCGTGGGCGTCGCGAAAGCTGGCATGTGCGCCTTCGCGGATGATGCCGACCAAGTGGACGATGGCGTCGCAGCCGGAGCAGGCGGAGGCGAGTGCGGCTTTGTCTGCATAGTCCACGACGCGCACGTCCGGGTGACCCGCGAGCGTGGCCGCGGCTCGTTCGGAACGGACGATCGCGCGTGCGTACGGTTGTTCGCGCAGCAGGCGACGTCCGATGTGGCCATTCGCACCGGTGACGGCTATGGGCAAATGGGGGGGCCTCGTGGTTTCGCTTGTGTTCGGATGGTACGGGAACGTGGCCGCGACGGGCCTGAGGCGCCGACGTTGGCATCTCGGAGTTGTTTGTAGGGGACGGGCTTGTCCGAGGCAGACTGATTCCAACAATTTGATTAAACGTGATTTACAGGCCGTTCCAGTCCGGGTTACTGTCGGCGTTAGTGGTATTCACGGCGATAGCAGCCTGTCGGACTTGTGCGCGGGCGGCCTTCGGAGGGAAGGCATCCTGCCTTCTCTGCGCGCCCTCTGGCGCGCGCTGACCGCGACTTGCAATGAGAAGGCGCCTGTCGGCGCCAGGGAAGGCAGAATGCCTTCCCCCCGAAGGCCCGTCTTCTTCGGGCGCTAGCAGTCTGTCGGACTTTGGCGCGGCACTTAACGTAACTTATTGATAATCCTTCAAATAACTATTCTTCATAAGCAAGAAGCCAACCTGAATATGACCATAGATCAGCTAGTTACGAGCGCTCGATCGGAAAGTCCGACAGGCTGCTAGCGGGAGAGTATCGCGGTGAAGGGGTACGCGCCGAGGCCGAGGCAGCGCCTCGCGTAGGTCGCTAGCGGGCGCGATAGAGTTGTCGCTGCGGTCGTCGGAACCAGGAACCCCCATGATTTCCGGTGTTCCATCGGAATCCACGATGTTCCCGACGGTTCGGCCGCCCGCCCTTTGCGACGGAGACTCGAGAATAAGTGAGGGCGGTCGTACGATATATGCGTGCAACCGCCCTTAAAAAAAGAAAAACCTCTCTGCCTGAGACGACTCGCTGGGCCTCTTTTGGACCGCTCTTTGTCTAAGCACAGGCAGGCTGCCTAGAAGAGGGGACCGACCGGACGACTCAAGATTCCTCCGCACGAAAAGACCGATCAAGGAAGAATCGTTGCGGACTATGCGGCCTTTTCGACCATTCGTCAACTCAATGTGCGGACTCAAGACGGGCGGGGACAAGCCCGTCCCTACGAAGAAAATGGCTAAATATCATAGGGTTGCAGTATCTGTTCCATAGGAGGGCTTTGACTGCGCTTTCGTGTCACTCCCCCCTTGGGCTATTGTGTCGGGCATGTCCCAAGCCTCACGAGGGAGGCGAGTCGCTCGATGCATTCTTTCATCGCCTATCCCCCTGCTGCCGACCCTTCGCCGCCGGCGCGCGGCAGGATGTTGCGCCTTTGCGTGGCGCTGGCTGCGGTTGTCTTGATCGCGGGCTGCGAGCCATTGTGGGTGTTGCCAGGGGGTGCGCTTGGAGGGACCGAGTCCCGCGTGCCGGCTGATTGGGGGTTCAGCGATGCGGTGGACACGGTGCAGCTCGAAACCGGCGCGGACGCCTACTCGGTGAATGTGTGGGGCGTGGCGGTGGGGCCGCACTTCTACGTCGCCTCGTCGCGAGGCGGGGGCTCGCGCTGGGCACAGCACATCGTCGAGACGCCGGCCGTGCGGCTTCGCATCGACGATGCGGTCTATCCCCTGCGCGCCTCTCGGGTCGAGGACGAAGCGGAACTCGCGACCGTGGTCGCCGCCTACGTTCGCAAATACGAGGTGGAGCAGGACGAGAACTTCGTCACCGCCGCTTGGGTGTTTCGTCTCGATGCCCGGGAGGGCTCTTGAGAGCGTTTCGGGGCCGGCGCTCGCGGCCGGGCCGGGCCTGTAGTCCCGCCTAGGCCATGCCGGCGCAGGAACGACGATTCGGGGACTGGCTGACGGCCGCCAACGCGGTGTCGGTGGCGCGCCTCGTCGCCGCGCCCTATTCGCTGATGGTGGCGTTGGACGAGCGCTGGCTGCTCGCGAGCGTCATCTTCGTGGGCGCGGTGGGGTCCGACATGCTCGATGGCTATCTTGCCCGCAGTGCCGGCAGGGAGTCGGCGCTCGGGGGCCTCCTCGACCACTCCGCCGATGCCATCTACGTCACCCTCACCTTGTGGGCCTTGGCGCACACGGGCGTCATACCAGGCTTCCTGCCATTCCTCATCGGCTGCGCCTTCCTGCAATACGTGCTCGATTCCCGCGCCATGACGGGCCAGCCGCTCAGAACCAGTCGTCTCGGACGCTACAACGGCATCGCCTACTTCGTCCTGGTGGGAGTCATCGTCATCCGCAATGCCCTGAACGCGACCTGGCTGCCGGACGACGCGATCTGGCTCTTTGGCCTCGTGCTCCTGACCACGACCTTCCTTTCCATGTTCGAGCGCCTGCACGCCATGATGAACCCCGGCTCAGCACCCCTGTACGCAGCGTGGTGGCGGCGCCTCCGTGGCGGAAGCTCGGGCAAGGAAAGTGGGGAATAAGCGGCGCGTCACCTAACGACGCCGATAGATTCGACACGGGACGGGACAAGCCCGTCCCCACGAGGAATGCGCTAGAACGCCCGACGGATTCGGCGCGACCGACACCGCCACGTCGGAAAAGGGCCTCTTGGGGGCGAGGGCATCTTGCCCTCGCGCGGCAGCCACTGGCAGTTCCGCCACCCCACCATCGCCGGGCGGGTTACTAGCCCCCATCCGCGCAAAGACTTCGGCCGCAACACCGCGGCATCCATCTACGACCAGGCCAACTGGCCCGCCGACCGAAGGAGCTGAACACCATGCGCTACCTCGCCTTCCTCGAACCCACCGAAGACGGCTACGGCGTCAGCTTTCCGGACGTCCCGGGATGCATCTCTGCCGGCGACACCGTCGACGACGCCATCGAGCAGGGTGCCGAAGCCCTCGGGTTCCACGCCACCGGCCTCCGCGAGGACGACCTCGCCCTTCCTAGCCCGCGCTCGGCCGACGCAATATGCGCCGATCCCTCCTGCCGGGAGCTTCGCCGGGTCGCCCAGCTCGTCTGGATCCCGCTCATCCTTCCCGAAGACTCGCCCCAGCGCGTCGACATCACCCTCGACGCGTCGCTCGTCGACGCCCTCGACGCCACCGCGGAGCACCAGGGCACCACGCGCTCGGCCTTCATCGCCCGCGCCGCCCGCCGCGAGATACTCCACACCACCTGCCCCCCTCTAGGAGCGCCGCAACACCCAGCCCCCACCAAGCCAAGAGCTAGCAGCCTGTCGGACTTGTGCGCGGGCGGGCCTTCGGAGGGAAGGCATCCTGCCTTCTCTGCGCGCCCTCTGGCGCGCTGACCGCGACTTGCAATGAGAAGGCGCCTAACGGCGCCAGGGAAGGCAGAATGCCTTCCCTCCAAAGGCCCGCCTTGTTCACGGGCTAGCAGTCTGTCGGACTTTGCGGCCCGATGTGAACGGACGGTTCGTGGGGTGCATTCTGGTCTCCCCGTTGCGCCGACAGGCGGGCCTTGCCTGGCGGACGCATCGTCGTTTTCGGCGGTCGGAGACGGCGGCAGGAGGCGGCAATGGCGTTGTCCGGCGCCTGGGGTCGGCAGGGAGCCGGAGCCTGCGCCGGTCTTCACGCCTTCATGAGGTTTTTCATCCGCTTGCAGTTGTACGCCAGCATCACCAGGGCCCACTCGCCCTCCACCTTCTCGATGCCCCGCAGCAGGAACTGCCGGAACCCCATCGCCTGCTTCACCACCCCGAACACCGGCTCCACCGTGTGCTTGCGCAGACGGTAGCGCTCCCGGCTCTCCGGCCGCTCCAGTCTCTCCCGCATCGTCCGGAGCCACTCCGCAGCTCCGCCCGCTCTTTTTAGCTCCGCGCACGCCCGGTCCAGCTTCGCCTTCAGCGCCTCCCGACGCGAAAGCTCCGCCGGAAGTCGCTGCGAATCCGTCTCGTCCGACGCGTCCGCCCGCTCCGCCTCCGCCAGCAGCCCGTCGATCTCCGCCTGCAGCTGCGCCCGAAGCTCCTGCGCCCGGTCGTGGCGGATGCCGTTGCGCAGGTTCGCGTTCGCGTCCACCTTCGTACCGTCCACGCTCACCGTCCCCACCCGAAGCAGCCGCAGCTCCTTCGCCAGCAGCAGAACCTGCAGGAACGCCTCCGAAACCGCCTCGAAGTTCTCCCGACGGAACTTGCAGATCGTGTCGTGATCCGGGTGCCGGTCCGCCGTCAGGTACCGAACGCAGAGGTCCCGGTGCGTCGCACGCTCGATCCGACGGGAGCCGAAAATCCCGTTCGCGCAGCAGTACACCAGCAGCGCAAGCATCATCCGAGGGTGGTACTGCGCAGAGCTCGTGCCGCGCTCGTTCACCCGGAAACGCGACATCGACACCCGCTCCACCGCCTCCAGGACGAAATGCACCAGATCGTCCTCCGGCACCCAGTCTCGCATGTCCGGCGGCAAAAGGCACGGCTGGCTTCGATCCGACGACATGAACTTCGCGGCATGGGAAGCCACCTCCTCCGCAGCAAGCCACATCCTATGGCGAGCAGGCACCAAAGTCCGACAGACTGCTAGCGTCCCAGAACGTCACTTCGTGACCTTCTGGCGACGCAAGCTCTTGGGCGACTCGTTGGTGTTGACTCGGCTTCTGTGGGTAGTTTCCTTTTATATCAACGTATTAGGAGATTTTGTTCCATGGAAGGAATGCGTCGAGACGCACCGTTGGATTCGCCACGGGCCTCGTAGGGGCCGGGCTTGTCCCCGTCCGTGTTGAATGCGCCGACCGTCCCCGGATTACGCGCCTGTCGGCGCGTTGGGAGGGCGAGACGCCCTCCCCCCAAGGGGCCCCGACTTCGAGCCACATCACGAACACATCAACGTGTTGCGTGATTTGCTCCATGGGAGGCGTCAGCCGAACAGTTCCTTGTTTGCCTTCGGCAGGAACAGGACGCCGATGTGGGCGTTGAAGAGGACGAAGAAGGTGTGCATCACGAGGCTGAAGGCGCCGACTTCGGGGTAGTCCGGGAACAGCACGGTCCAGAGCAGGAGCGCTCCGGCGTGGAATGGCAGCGGCAGCGCCGCGGCGAGGAAGATCACTGGCAGGAATGCCAGCATCTGGCCCAGGCTCGCCTGCACCTGGAAGAGTTCGAGTGCCACGGTGTACACGACCACCGCACCGAGCAGGTTGGGGGCCTTGAAGAGCACTACCAGCAGGTAGTGGATCGGCCGGGCACGGCGGAACGCCCTGAGCAGCGGCTTGTTGCGTAGGCCCGTGCCGTCGTCGTCGCCATTGGCGCCGGCGCGGAACCAGGCGATGTGGAGCGGCAGGTAGATGGCCGCGACGGCGAGGATGATGGGGAAGATCCAATCGAGCGGCAGCAGCTTCGATGCCTCTTGCAGCAGGTGGAAGTTCAGCGCCACGCCGATGGCGGAGAACATCAGGAGCTGATACACCTCCATGAGGCCCAGGAAGATCATGCTCGACAGCGTCTCCCAGCCGGGGGTGTTGTGGCGCTTTAATAGGTAAAGCGTCATGGCACCCTTGCCCACCTGCTCGTTCACGAGCGACAGGATGTAGGCGCTCGCCCGAATCGGCAGCATGTGGCCGAAGCGCAGCCCAGAGGCGTTGAACCAGCGGATCACGCGCCAAGTGGCGTGGCTGTCGACGAGGAAGAAGAACACCGAGTAGGGCATCATCACGGCAAGCCAGAGCACCCAGTCGGCGCCGGCGAAGAAATCGATCAGGTACTCGAATGCGGTGGCATCCTGACGCGCCGCCGCGGCTTCGATGCGGGTGTACACGAGCCAAAAGCAGGCCGCCGCCGCCACCCACGTGGCGGCGCGAAACACCCACGACCACGGCGACCGTTTGGCTTGCGCGCCTGTCGGCGCGTTGGAGGGCGAGACGCCCTCCGTCCGCGGAGTCGCCTCGTCGTCAGCCTGCTGGGCTTGCGCGCCGGGAGTCGCCTTGCCCTCGATCGGCTCCTCGGACTGCTGCTCGCTCACAGCCGCACCAGGATCTTCATGGTCAGGTCCGCTCGCTTGACGAAACCAAGGCTCTCATAGACGCGAATCGCCTGCCGTTCCGACGGGCTGCCGGCGCGCACATGCAGGAAGGGCAGGGCACCGGCGGCATGCTGCCGGCGCACGATCTCCCGCACGAGGGCGCGAGCGTACCCCTTCCCGGCATGTTCCGGCAGCGTACAGACGGCGCTCACCTCGCGGTGGCCGGCGAAGGCCAGCCGTTCGCCCGTCATGCTGACGAGCTTGCCGGCGACGTCGATGCCGATGTAGTCGCCGAAGCGCCACGTCTGCATCTCGAACGGGCCCGGATCCGTCGCCTTCACCAGTTCGTACATTTCCTGGGCGCGGCTGCCGTCGAGTTCGAGGAAGTCCGGGTCGTCATCGCCGGGCTCGGGCGGTGAAGGGCACACCCATTGCGACAGCGTCACCGTGGTCGCCAGCCGCCAGTCGGGAGAGCGGTCCGCATCGCCGCAGACGAAGACGGCACAGAACTCGCGTGGCTCGAACAGCCCCGCAAGCTCGGCAAGTGCGGCATCGCTCGCGTCCGCAAGTCCGGCGATCGGCGACACATCGGCAGGAAACCGCCCGGCACGCTGGGCCGCCGTGCCCAAGTGCCCCTGCGGGCCGACAAGGGCGTGCCAGGCCGGATTGTCGAGTTCATGCATGGCTGCCCTACTCGCCCAAGAAGCGCCTGTCGGCGCTTGGCGTTGTTGGATCGTGCCGGACGGGCGCCATGCTACTTCAGTGGCTCGAAGCCGGAGTCGATGCGGCGGACGCCAGCGAGCAGGAACCAAAGCACCAGCGTTCCCACCATCAGCAGCCCTCCGGAGAGGCCAATACCACCGGCCACCCCCCAATGCTCCGCCACCCAGCCGATGGGCAGGATGCCGAGGGGCATGAGGCCGTGGGACATCATGTCGATGCTCATCACCCGGCCGCGCATCTCCCGGGTCACCTGAAGCTGCACGATGCTGCGGTTCATGGACATGTTGAAGGCGGAGATGAAGCCGACCAAGCCCACCACCACGAGCGCCGCCAGCATGGTCGCGGTGACGCCGAATCCGGCCACCAGCGCACCCCAGAGCAGGGTGCTGGCGAAGAGCCACACTCCTTTGTGCCGAAACTCGCCCATCTTGGCGAGCGCAAGGGAACCGAGAATGGCGCCAGTGCCCATCGCCGCCATAAGGATGCCGAGATCGTCCGGGCCGCCGGCGAGCACGTCGGTGTTGAATGCGGGCAGGAAAGTGTTGACCGACATGCCAAACAGGAACGGCAGGATGGAAAGCGCGATGAGTCCGCCCACCACCGGCGAGTGCGCGGCGTAGGTCAGCCCCTCCCAAACATCGCGCAAGGGGCTCGCCCGACCCGTCCCCAACGGATGCCCCGGATGATGGATGAACAGCACCGTCACCGAGGAAACGAGATAAAGCGCCGACAGCACCAGATAGACGAGGCCGACACCAAAGGCACTGGTTTTGTCGCCGCCGGCGAAGACGGCGATCATCAGCCCCGCAAGGGCAGGGCCCAGGATGCGGGCGATGTTCCACGACGCCATGTTGAAGGCCATGGCGTTGAACATCAGTCCTTCGCCGACGATTTCCGGGATGAACGCCGTGCGTGCCGGCATCGACAGCGCCAGCACCGTGCCGTTCAGGAACCCCACCCAGATGAAGTCGAAGAAAGTGACCTTGCCGGTGATGATGATGACGGCCATCACCAGCGTCGCGACACCGTTCAGCGCCTGCGACCAAAGCAAGAGCGGCTTCTTGCGCACCCGGTCCGCCAGCACGCCGCCGATGAGGGAGAAGAATATCTGCGGCGCGGTGAAGGCGAAGGTGACCAAGGCGAGGTTCATGGTGGAGACGGTCATCTCATACACCAGCCACCCCTGCGCCACGAGCTGCATGTTCATGGCGAAGGCGGAGCCGGCCTGGCCCGTCCACAGCAGCAGATAGTCGCGGTTCTTGAGCGAGGCGAACATCGAGCTGTCCGCACTCACGATGCCGGCGCGCCCTACCGGGCGCGTTGGAAGTTCTGCTGGCGCAGAACTTCTGCGTTGCGAGTTTTGTCCCTGCGCTACGGGGCGCGCCGGCGTCTCCGTTGCCGAGGAGCTTGCATTCACGCGACTTGCGCGTCGCGAAGCTCCGCCAATTGCGGGCTGCCGGTGCTGATGCGCACACCGGCGGCGATCCTGGCCGCCATGTTGTCCTCGCTGACGCCGTCGAGAAAGGCGATGCCAGCCTTGCGACAGGCGTCGAACACACGCTCCCGCGCCGCCTGCAGTTCGGGACGGGCGAAGTCGGCCGGGGTGCCACGGTAGCCGTGCGACATGGACATGTCTGCCGGCCCCCATTCGGCAAAGGCGATGCCGGGCACGGCGGTGGTCTCGTAGGCATTGGCGAGGGCACGCCGGTTCTCGATCTTGAGGCCGAGGAGCAGTTCGCCGTCGGGATTGAGCGGCCAAGGATCGGCGCGATCAAGGTACTCGTCCGCCCCGATGCCCCAAACCGCGCCGGCGCTGCCTTGCGCTCCGGCGCCCCGGGTGCCGCCGCGGAAGGTGTAGCGGGCGGCTTCCACGAAGGCGCGCACAGCATCCACGTTTTCGGCATGGCAAAGCAGCAGCCCATGCACGCCGCAGCCGAGAATCTGCCGCACCTGCCAGGCGTTGGCGCGGACGAGGGCCTCGCTCGCGCCTTCGACCGGCAGTTCGACGATCACCGCTGGCTTGGGCCGTCCTTGGGGCGCTGGCGACTCGCCCCAGCCCTGCATGAAGGCACCGAGGCCGGCAAGGTCAAGAACGCCGTGTTCCATGCCGATGTTGATGTAGTCCGCCCAGGACGACACCGCCCGGTTTCCCGCTTCCCGGGTCAGCTCGGCACCGGTGTGGCCGCCGGTGTAGAGCACGAGTTCGTCGCGTTCGAGGCGAGCGATGGCAGCGTTGATCCGGTCTGGCATGGCGAGAACCTTAAGGGCTGCGGGCAGGACGAAACAGCCTACCACGGCGGCGCTAGGCTACAGGAACCCCGACTGCCAACGCGCCCTCGGGGCGCGCCGTAACGCGCCGCGAGGCGCGTCCGTGCGCAAGCGCATTCCTGCCAACCTGCGCGCCTATCGGCGCTTGGAGGGCGGGACGCCCTATACCCTTTCGGTTGCCTCGATTGGGTCTTTGTCCGGATCGAGGGGCGGCTGGCCGGGAGCGCCTCGGGACGCCCATGCGACGGTGATCGCTCAGCGAGGATGCGCGCCCCGGCCGGCACTTCATCCGCGACCGGACCCCCAGAAGAGAGTCAGCGCCACGAGCGCCGGCACAGGGACGGGAGGCGTTCGCGGACATGCCCGTGGGCATGGTGGCGGAATGGGGCCGTCACCCTCCAGTCCGGAAAGTCCCGCCGCGTCGTCCGACGCGCGTCCGTCGACCCCGAACTGCGCAACGCCATGTACCACTGCGCCAGGGTCGCCAAGAACCGAGACCCCGGCCTCCGCGCCGTCTACGACCGACTCCGCCAGCGAGGACACCGCGACGCCCGCGCCCTGCGCACCGCCGCCGACTGCATCCTCCGCGCCGTCTGCGCCATCCTCGAGAGCCGGAAGCCTTGGGACCCCTCCATCCGACAGACCGACGCCGCCTGACTCGACGTCCGTCGGAGCCGCCAGACAGAGAGACGCAAATCACGCAAAAGCCCAACCCGAAAAACTTGCCAAGGGGAAGAGAGTCCTCGCCCCAAGTGGGCCGTGCGGAAGCGGCGGTGTCAGTTCGTTGTGCATCAGCGACCCGGCGTCCGCGGCGGGCTAGAGACTACGAAGCACGTCGCGGTTCGAGCCTCTTCTCGACATAGACGTTGCCTTTTTCGTCCTCGAACAGCACCGAGAAGCCCGCCTCGATGAAGATCGCCAAGGGGCCGAAAGCGTTGTCGGCGGAGGTCGTCACGCCGCGCACCGGCTTGCCGAGAAGGCGTCGGTAGCCGCGTCGTTCGAACGCTTCGCAGGCGGCTTCCAGCAATTGTCGGGCGATGCCCTGTCGGCGGCGGCCTGGCGCGATCAGAAAGCAGGGCACGAACGCCGTGTCTTCGGAGTTGCCCGGCAGCCGTCGCAACACCGGCAACAGTTCACAGGGCGCGGCGTTGCACCAGCCCACCACCTCGTCGCCCTCGTAGGCGAGCAAACCCTCTGCGCGACCCTGCCCTCCTATCAAGGCCACCATCGCCTGCCGGTTTTCCTGCGCCGAGCGGCAACCCCACTCGCCAGCCGCGGGATCGTGATAGTGGAAATAACAGTAACAGCCCTGCCATTGCTCGTTGTCGGCGAAGGCGACATGGTCAAAGAAGTGCAGGAAGTCCGCCAATCGATCGGCGCGGAGCGAGTGAACTTCGATATCGGCCACGAGAGCAAGCCTATGTGGGCCGGCCCCAGGCCGGCGGATACCCCTTCATTGTATGTACCCGCTTCGCGCCTTGTGCAAACAAACGGGCCTATATGGATACATCTTCTCTGCGTAAACGACGCTGGCCGAGCATCCGTTCGGAGCTAGGCCCGGTGGGCTGCTAACATTCGCGCCTGCTGGGACTTGCTCGGATGTGCAATGCGTTTCTGCCTTTTTCGCCCGTGCCGGACCCTCGGCATCGCCCGCCTTGCGGCGATTTCCATGGGCTCGGCGGTCGCGGTTGCTGGGATCGCCGCGGGGCAGGAGCGGGCGGACCCCAATGCCGTTGAGGAGATCGTCGTGGTGGGCGATCTCGGCAGCATGCCCGGAGAGGATGTGCAGACCGTGTTCGGCTTCGGCAAGTCGCTTGTGAGCACGCCGCGGTCGGTATCCACCGTGACGGACGAGATGATCGCCCGCTTCAACATGCGCGACATCGACGAGCTCATCGCCCTTGCGCCCGGCAGCTTCACACAGTCGTTCTTTGGCGTCGCCGGTTCCCTCGACATTCGCGGCACGCCAGGAGAAACCTACTTTCGCGGCGTGCGCCGGCTCGACAATCCGGGCAACTACCCGACGCCCATCGGCGCGTCGGACCGGGTGGACATCGTGCGCGGGCCGGCATCGCCCATCCACGGCCCGGCCAAGATCGGCGGCTATCTCAACTTCAAGCCCAAGTCCGCCCGGATCGAGGAGACCGGGCAGTTCATCGCCGACCGTACCGGCGCAATCGGCCTTGATCTCGGCAGTTGGGACAAGCGCATTGTCAGCGCCGAAGCCGGCGGTCCGGGGCACCTCGGCGGGCAGGACTTCGGCTACTACTTCTACGGCGAGGTCGAGGACTCTGGCAGCTTCTATCGGGATACCGACCTGCAACAGACACTTCTGCAGGCATCTTTCGACACCGATCTATCAGCCCGGCTCGAACTCCAGTTCGGCGGCATGTTCCACGACCACAGCGGCAATCAGGTGGCCGGGTGGAACCGGCTGACGCAGGAACTGGTGGATCGGGGCACGTATCTGACAGGCCAGCCGTCCCCGCTCGATGCCAACGGCGATGGCCACATCTCGCATCAGGAGTTCGACGTGAACGGCGATGGGTTCACGGACCTCAATCCGTTCGCGGCTGGACTCGTGCCGGGGACGGCCTCGGCGCTGAATCCTGAAGGGCCCTTTCCCGGTGCCTGCTTCATCGGCGAAACGGCGGTGGTTGGCTGCCGCCCCGACCTCTTGGCCCTTGCGAGCACGGGCACGGCAACGCTCGACATGAGCGAAGTGCTGACTTGGCCGGATGACATGCTGGAAGCGGAGGTGCTGACACTCTATCTCGACGCCATCTTCGACGCCGACAGCGGCTGGGAGTGGAAGAACCAGCTCTTCTACGAGTCGTATGACACGCTTGGGGAATCGGGCTATGGCTTCTCGCAGTTCCACGACACGTCGGTGGTGGAAGACCGCCTCGTGGTGGCGAAGGAGTTCCGCCTCGATGCGGCAAGCGTGGCGGTGCAGGCTTCGCCGTCCGTGCGCTTCACCCGCTTTCGGCACGCCGACGACTACACCAACGAGTACTTCGACCGGCGTGACCTCAGCCGCCCGCCAAGCCCGCTTGACACCCGCTTGCTGGCGACCGAGATCGACGACGACTACACCGAGTACTACATCGGCGAATACCTCGACCTCGGCATTGCGGCCCTCGCCAGCATCGACTGGGAGTCTGGTCTCAGCGTCCTTGCCGGCGCGCGCTACGACAACATCGACATGGAGAGCCGGCAGCCCATCGACAAGCTCTTGCTGCCGAGCTCCAACAACTTCTGCCTGCCGCCGGGCGACTGCGTGGACGAGCAGGCATCAGCCACCGTGGATGGTGTCTCCTGGACGCTAAGCCTCAGCTACGCCCTCCCGGGCGGCATCGTGCCCTATCTCACCGCGTCGGAACAGGCGACCGTGATCGCGGGACAAGGGGCGGAGATCAGCACCACCAACATTGCCGACGGCGGCGCCTTCGACACTTCCAAGCTGCGCGAGGCCGGGATCAAGGGCGAGCTGATCGATGGCGGCCTGTACTTTGCACTCGCCGCGTACGCGCAGGAACGCACGGATTTCTCGGCCCAGTCCATCGTCACCAACCAAGCCACTGAGACCGAAGGAATCGAGTTCGAGCTGCGCTGGGTGGCCACGGAGCGAATGCTGCTGACGCTCGGCTACTCGCGCATTGAAGTCGTCAACCTCAACACGCTCGAGAGCGGTTCGCGCTTCAGTTTCATCGGCGCCGACGACGTGCCTGGCATTGCTCCCGAGGCGCTCTACGGCGGCGCCTTGGGCGGCGTCCTCATCCGCCCTGGCGCGCAAGGCGCCCGGCGCGCCGGCATCCCGGAAAACATCCTCTCCCTCACCGGCACCTACGATTTCGGCAACGGTCTCGCCGTGAGCGCGAGTGTGGTGGATGCAGATTCGGTGCCTGCGGGCTTCTCGGGTTCGGTCACCTTGCCGGCGTACACGCTCGTCAACATCGGCATGGTGTTCGAGACCGATCGCTGGTCCTTCGGCGCGACCCTGAAGAACGCCACCGACGAGCGCTACTTCCGTTCCAACTTCCCCAACCTCTTCGGCGGCGTCATCGTCCTGCCGGAACTTCCACGCCACGTGCAGGCAAGGCTCCGCTACCGCTGGTAATGCCGCCCAGGACGGGCGGGGACAAGCCCGGGACAAGCCCCGCCCCTACGAGGACACGACACGTTGACCGTTTGGGGATTTTGATTCGAAGCGAGGGCCCCCGGAACGAGGTGTTTTGGGCGAGGGCGTCTCTTCTCGCGTGAGCGCAATCGACCCTCACGAAGCGTCAATCTCCTACACGCCGTGGCGTTTCCGTACTACAGACCGGAGCTTGATGTCCGTGCCACGGTGGCGCCACCCGACGCCGCCCAAGCCGACCCGTGCCGCAACGCCAGCACAGCCTGCACGCTTCCCAAGCCCTGCGCCGGCCAGCGCACGCCTGTGCTAGCGCGCTCTACGAGCGCGTCGGCAGTTGCTTCGCAACTGCTGGCCTTCGTGCTCGCGTTCGCTCGCAGCTACGGCTAGCCTGTCGCACTTCGCCGCTGGCGCGGCAAGGTCCGACAGGCTGCTATGGTCCGGCAACCGGCTGGCGATCCTGCAAGACCAGCAAGAGGAGAACGCCATCATGGCTTCCGCTTCCCAGCCTCGCGGCACCGGCAAGCCACCCTGGCCCGCCGCGCCGCCGAGTCGGGTGCCGGGCTTCCCGTCGGACGAGCCCGACTTCCCGCCGGACCCTAAGGATTACGCCCTCGGCACGCCGCCGGTGCGTTGGCCCGACGACCCGCCACCAGACCCCGACGGCGACCCGTACCCGGACATCTGGACAGGGCCGGTGACCCCGGAGCACCTGGACGCCATGACGGACGCCCGGCAGATGCTGAAGGCGCGCTATGCCCACCGCGCCGACGTATATGTAACCAGCGAGATGCCGATGTACTACTGGGAGGGCGGCAAGAAGTGCTGGGTGAAGCCAGACCTCTTCGTGGCGTTCGGCGTGCAGGAACGCAAGCGCCGCGTGTGGCTGGTGCAGGAGGAGGGCAAGCTCGCCGACTTCATCCTGGAGGTGGCGTCGGGGAGCACCCACGAGCGCGACCGGCGGGAGAAGCGAGCCATCTACGAGCGCCTCGGCGTCGCGGAGTACTGGCGGTTCGACCTCACCGGCGACTACCTGGACCCCGTCCTCCAAGGCCTTCGCCGGAACCTTGCCGGCACCTACGAGTCCATCCTTCTCTCCCACACGGCGGCAGGGGTGCTCGGCGGTGCCTCGGAGGTGCTTGGCCTGCGCATCTGCGCTGATGCCGGCGACCTCCGCCTGTTCGATCCCGTCACCGGCGAGTACCTCCTCACCAACCGAGAGGAGCGCGAGGGCCGCTTGGAGGAACGCAGACGCCGCTTGGAGGCCGAAGCCGAAGTCGAGGAGTTAAGGCGCCAACTCGCCCGTCGGCCCTAATGGGCCGTCCTGGGGACCAGGTCTTCGGGGAAGCGAGGGGCGTCTCCTGAAGGGAGGGCGTTTCGCCCACCCTTCGCGTGGCGAAGCGTCCCCGCCGGGCTGGATCTCTACAGGCAGTCCTTGAAGGATGCTGCGACGTTGCGCAGGAGGGTGGCGTAGAACTCGGGGCCGCTGTCGATGGTGCTGCCGAGAGGGTCCACGGAGCCCACCTTGGCGTCGGTTCCTTGGGCGATCACGTGGACGATTCGCGGGTCGAACTGCGGCTCGAACATCACGCACGTCACGCCGAGTTCCTGAACCTTGGCGCGCAGTTCGCGAATCCGGCGCACGCCCGGGGAGCGATCCGCGCTCACGACTGCGGAGCCGGCGGCGAACAGGCCAAAGCGCGACTCGAAATGTTGGTAGGCGTCGTGGAAGACGAGAAACGCTTGCTCCTGCACCGGCGCCAAGGTGGCCGTAACCTCTTCGCCGAGCTGGCGCAACTCCCCTTGCAGGCGCTCGGCATTGGCGTCGTAGGTTGCGGCGTTGCCTGGGTCCGCTTCGCCAAGCACCTCGGCGATGGCCCGCACCATCACGCCGGCGTTGACCGGGTCCAGCCACACGTGCATGTCGAACGCGGTGCCGTCCTGGCCGCTGTCGACTGCTCCGGCATGACGTTGCGCGTGCGAGCGATCGCGCTCGAAGTTGCCGCCCTCGCGCAGGCGACGCATGACCATTCCCTCCACGGCGGCCAACTCCACCACCCGTGCATCCGGGGCGATGGTGACGATGGACTGCATGACCGACGTCTCCACGGCTTCGCCCACCAGGAACACGACATCCGCTTGCTGGAGCATCCGCGCCGCCGAAGGACGCATGGCGAAACTGTGCGGCGACGTGGCGCCGCCGATGACGAGACCGGGTGTTGCGACACCCGCCATCACGGCACTCACCAGCGAGTGAACCGGCTTGATCGTGGCCGCCACTTGCAGTTGCGTTGCCGAGAGGCCCGGCGAGAAGCCAAGCAGCGCCGCCGCCGCGATTAGGCGCACGCACCAATGCTGGGCCGCGGCAAGTCTTGGCAAGGGCACGCCGCACATACGCTTCGCCTGACCTTAAACTTGCCTGTTCATCCCCGTAATCCTAGCCCGGATTATTCATGAATGCCCTACTGCGGACGACGATCCACTCGCTGTGGCTGTGCAGTACTCGCGTGTCCTTCGGACACGTTCGCTCCGGCCCCCTCGACATAGTGCGCAGCTATGCCTTCGGGGTCCTCCGCTCCGTGCCTCCTGGCACGCGTGCGCGTCCAGCCACAGCGGCGTCTCGTCGCCCTCGCTACGCGCATTCATGAATAATCCGGGCTAGAGCTCTGCGGGCACCGTGCCGCTTGAGAGCTTAAGCAGCGAAGCCTTGGCCAAGCAACCTGATCCAGCGACGCACGAGTCCTCAGCCGACCGGCCACCGGTGGTATGCGTGCGCGACGTTGGCGTGCGCCGCCAAGGGCGCTGGATCATTCGCCATGTGGACTTGGACGTGTTCCCCGGCAAGCTGGTCTATCTCGTGGGCGCCAACGGCGCCGGCAAGACCACCCTCGCCAAGGCCATTGCCGGCCTCATCGAGGTCAGCGAAGGCACCATCGAGCGCGCTCCGTCGATCAAGATCGGCTATGTCCCGCAGCGCTTGCAGGTGAGTCCAAACCTGCCTCTCACGCTGCGCCACCTCATCACCTTGACCAGTCGCTTCCACGCCGCCGACGTGGATGCGGCTCTGGCCGCTGCCGGCCTCGAGCGACTCGGCGATCCACCCGTGGTGACGCTGTCCGGCGGCGAGTTCCAGCGAGCGCTGCTGGCGCGGGCATTCCTGCGTCGGCCGGATCTCTTGCTCCTCGACGAGCCGGCCCAGGGCGTGGACTCGGCTGGCACCGAGGTCTTCCACGAGCGCATCGAGGCAATCCGGCACGAGCTCGGCTGCGGCGTGCTGCTCATCTCCCACGACCTCCAGCAGGTGATGGAGACAGGCGACGACGTGATCGTGCTGCTGCCGCACGAACACGACGATCCGAGCCCCTACTTTGAAGGCCATCCGGGCCACGGCGACGACGCGAGTGGCCAGCCGTCGCACGACCACCCCACGCATCCGCAAGACGGGGATGGCTGAGGCCATGTTCGAGGCCTTGCTCGATGACTTCGTGGTGCGCGCACTGCTTGCCGGGGTGGGACTTGCGCTCGTCACCGGCCCCACCGGCTGCATCATCGTCTGGCGGCGGCTGGCCTACTTCGGCGAGACGGTGGCGCACTCGGCGCTGCTCGGCGTGGCACTGGCGATCGTGCTCGACCTGCACCTTGCGATCGGCATTTTCTGCATCGCCTCCATCGTCGTGCTGCTCATGTTCCTGCTTGAACGGCGGGAGACGCTGCCGACCGACACGCTGCTCGGGCTCCTCGCTCACGGGGGCCTCGCCTCGGGCCTCGTCATCCTGTCGTTCTTCCCCACCATGCGCCTCGATCTGCAGGCATTGCTGTTCGGCGACATCCTCGGCGTTTCCCACACCGACATCGTCTTGGTCTGGCTCGGCGGAGCAGCGGCGCTGGCGGTATTGGCGTGGATCTGGCGGGCGTTGGTGACCGCCACGGTGAGCGTTGACATCGCGGTGGTGGAGGGCCTGAAGCCGGAACGGGCCCGCCTCGTGTTCGGCTTCCTCGTCGCCGCAATCATCGCCGTTGCGGTCAAGCTCGTGGGCGTCCTGCTGGTGGTGGCCCTGCTCATCATCCCCGCGGCAACGGCTCGACGATTCGCCACCAGCCCGGAAGGCATGGCCATCGTCGCGGCCGTTGCCGGCGTCGTGTCCGTCGTCGGCGGCCTCTATGCGTCGGCAGAGCTCGACACGCCCTCCGGCCCCTCAATCGTCGTAGTGGCGCTGATCCTCTTCATCCTGACACGCTTGCACTGGCGCGGCGTCTGACGCTGCAAGGCCGCGACACGAGAGACCAGCGTTGGCGGCACGGACCCAATGAGCGACCGCGCAAGCCTCAAACCAGCGCCTGATACGCCAGTGTCTTGAGTTCCCTGCGGATGGGGTAGGTGGATGAGGGCAGGAGTTGGGTCATGAACACCACGATCAGCTCCTCTACCGGGTCCACCCAGAAATACGTGCTCGCGGCGCCGCCCCAGGCGAACTCGCCGGGGGAGTCGAGCACGTTCGCCGCTGCTGGATCGACCACCACCGAAAAGCCGAGGCCGAAGCCGATGCCTTCGTAGGGCGTTTCGCTGAACACCGGCTGCCCCATGGCGGCAAGGTCGCAGTTGCCCGGCAGGTGGTTGCTGGTCATGTACTCGAGGGTCTTGCGCCCGAGCAGGCGGGTTCCCTCCAGTTGCCCCTTGCCGAGAAGCATCTTGGCGAAGCGGTGGTAGTCGTCGATGGTGCCGACCATGCCGCCGCCGCCGGAGAAGAACGTCGGGCGCTCGAGGTAGCGCGAGGACTCCGGATCGTCTTGCAGCCGGTAGGTGGCTGGGGCGACGTATTGGTAGCAGGCGGCGAAGCGATCCTCGGTGCCGGGCCGGACGTGGAAGCCCGAATCCACCATGCCGAGGGGCGCGGCGATGTGCTCGGCCACGAACTCGTCGAGCGCCTGGCCCGAAAACTGCTCCACCAGATAGCCGCACACGTCGGTGGAAACGCCGTAGTTCCACTTCGTGCCCGGCGCGAACTTGAGCGGGATGCGGGCCAGCTTCTCGATGGTGTCGTTCAGGGTGCCGCCGGAGTCGCTGCCGGTGACCCGGGCACGGCCATACATCACGTCCACGGGGTGCTCGTTCATGAAGCCGTAGGTGAGGCCGGAGGTGTGCGTCAAGAGGTGCTTGATGGTCATGGGCGCGTCGGGCTTGCGCGTGAGGTAGCGTTCCTCGTCGCCGTCGGCGAACACCTCAAGATCCGACCACGCTTCGATGTATTTGCTCACCGGATCGTCGAGCTGAAAGCGGCCCTGCTCGTAGAGCATCATCAGGGCGACGCTGGTGATGGGCTTGGTCATGGAATAGAGCCGGAACACCGTGTCACGGCTCACCGGCACTTCCCGCTCCACGTCCCGCAAGCCCGTGGCGTGGAAGAATGTCTCCTCGCCGCCGCGCGAGACGAGGCAGGCCGCGCCCGGGAACCGTCCCTCTTCCACGTAGTGGTCGATGTGGCCAGCGATGCGCTGTAGCCGCTCCTCGGACATCCCGGTCGTCATACGTCATCCCTCACGATTAACCATTGTCGCGGCCCTCGAAAAAGCGACGGCCTTGGAGGGAAGGCATTCTGCCCTCCCCACGCGCCGCGAGGCGCGTTTTTCCGCACCCGCACCAGACAAGTGCCTGGCGGCGCTAGCGCAGAATGCCTTCCCTCCGAGGTCCATCCGATGCTCGGCGCCCTTGGTAGCATAGCGGCGAGTTGAGCATTGC
Organism: Pseudomonadales bacterium; assembly: GCA_965116935.1. Lineage (GTDB taxonomy): Bacteria > Pseudomonadota > Gammaproteobacteria > Pseudomonadales > Azotimanducaceae > VXYL01. The sequence goes on from OZ220737.1 coordinate 1,866,942, forward strand.
GGGATTGGCAAGACCGATGGCTTTGAGCCTCAAGGCGCGCATCGACGGCGGCGAGACCGTGTTCGCGCCACTCGCGCTCGATGCTCTCACCGCCCGCATCGCGGCTCGCGCCGGGTTCGGTGCGGTGTACGTCAGCGGCGGCGCCCTCGGCTATGCCCACGGCGTCAGCGAGGCGCTCTTGACGCTGACCGAGCTCACCGACGTGGCGCGCCACATCACGGTTCACTTCCCGCCCGAGAAACTCGCGGTGATCGTCGATGGCGGCGTCGGCTTTGGCGACGCGGTACACATGGCACGGACGATTCAGGAGACCGAAGCGACCGGTGCCGCCGCCATCGAGATCGAGGACCAAGTGGCACCGAAGCGGTTGAGCCACCATCGCGGCATCGAACATCTCATCTCGCCCGAGGAGATGGCCGCCAAGGTCGAGTTTGCGGCCAAGGCGAGGCGAAGCGACGACTTTCTCATCATTGCCCGCACAGGGGCGGTTCGGAACGAGTCGTGGGATGCCGCCGTGCGCCGCGCCAACCTCTACCGGGAGGCCGGTGCAGACCTGTTGATGCTGATGCCCGCGATGGAAGAGCAATGGGCTTCGGCAGCCCAGCAAATCGACGGCCCCCTCGCCACCATCACCTCTCTCGATGCCCGCAGCGCCGCAGCATGGCGCGAACTCGGCTGGTCCTTGGTGGTGGACCCGTTCACCGCCCAGGTGCTTGCCGTGCAGGCGGTTCAGCAAGCCTACGGTCGCTTCATGGCCGATGGCAGCACGGGCGTCGAGCGCGACGCCGTGTTCGCCACCTATCGCACCCTTGCAGACCTTGCCGGACTCGGCCCCCTGTACGAGATCGAAGACGCGACCACGGAGCCATCAGCTAGTAGAGAGCCAGCCAGTAGAGAGCCACCAGCCAGTAGGGAGAGAAGCGAATGAGCGTGGAAATCCGCCCGGCCACCGCTGCCGAGATGGGCGACATGGGCATTCTCGGCGGCTATGTGTATGGCGGCAGCTTCGGCGACGGCCCGGACAACACCGTCGCCACCGCCAACCTGCCGGATTGGACCCTCTGCGCCTTCGTGGACGGCAAAATGGCGTCCAGCTTCACCAACATCCCGTTCACCATGCGCGCCAACGGCAACGCCATGCCGCTCGCTGGCGTCTCCACCATCGGCACGCAGCCCGAGTACCGCCGTCAGGGTCTCGTGCGCCGCATCCACACCGAGGCGTTCGAGCGCATGCACGAGGCCGGCCAGCCGATGGCGGCGCTGTGGGCTTCCCAGGCCGCCATCTATCAGCGCTATGGCTACGCGCTCACGACGATGCTGCGGCAATACACCGTGGACACCGCCGACATCCGCTTCTTCGACGGCAACGAAGGCTCGGGCGATGTCCGCCGCATCCCGGTGGAAGACGCCTACGACACCGTCAAGCGCATCTACATCGCCTACATTTCGAACCGGATCTGCTACCTGCATCGCGCCAAGGCTCTTTGGCTGCAGAACGCGCTGGAGCCGGTGGAGGCCGACGGCCCAATCTGGGTGGCGGTGAGCTACGACGCCGCCGGCGCCGAACAGGGCTATGTCATCTACACCTTGCGCGCCGGCAAGGTGGATCACCCGGCGCGCCCGCAGGAGATCGTCATCCGCGACCTCGTGTGGCTGAACCAAGACGCTTGGCGCTCGCTTTGGAGCTTCCTCGGCCGCCACGACCTCGTCGGCCGCGTGCGCTGGAACGGCGCACCGTTGGACGATCCAGCCCAGGAGCTCTTCTTCGAGCCGAGAATGCTGCGCACGGTGGATCGAGAGGGCGCGTGGTATCGCGTGGTGGATGCGCCGAAGGCTCTTGCCGGACGCGGCTATGGCCAAGAGGGCGAGATCACCCTGGCGCTGGCGGACGATTCGCTGGCGTCTTGGAACGACGGCGCCTGGAAAGTGGAGACGGGCAGCGAAGGGGCACACGTGACGCGCAGCGCCGGCCGCGCCGACCTCACCCTCGACGCCAGGGCGCTATCCTCGCTCTGGTGCGGACGCCACTCGGCATCGCGCCTGCGCGGCTGGGGACTGCTGGAAGGGGACGACGCCGCGGTGGCGCAGGCGGACGCCATCTTCGCCACCCACCACGCGCCGCACTGTCCGGACCATTTCTGACCACGACCAGTCCAGCGGATCGAAACGAACCGAGACGGAAGCCATGACCACGCCGGAAGTCCTTCACGCCGCCTGCAGCCGATCGCTTCTCGCCGTCGCCATCGTCTTTCTAGGGGCCCCAGCGCTCGCCGACCAGGAAGCTGAGCCGACGGAGGACGCGGCAGCGCAGGAGCAGGAAGCAGAACGGCCACCGGGGCGCTTCACCATGACCATCGACCGGGGCGAGCGCGACCCAGAGGAGGTCGAAGAAGCGCAAGAGAAGAAGAAGGACCGCCGCGGAGTGAACGAGAAGTTCGGCGGCTTCAACAAGGTGGTCTTCGAGGGCAAGAAGGAGGAGAAGCTCGACATCGGCCGCGAGCTCAAGTGGGAGTACACCACCACCTTCCAGCCAAAGATGTTCGAGCCGGAATGCCAGGCCGACCTCTCCATCTCCTACGCCCAGATGTACGACAAGGTGCGCGTGGACACCACCATCCGCCAGGACGGCTGCCCGGCATCAAGCGGCGAATACCGCATCCGCATGAGAACCCGCGCCGAAGACGGCGCAGTGAACAACCACGAATTCCACGAAAGCTGGTCCCGCGAAGAGCCCGGCACCCTGGAGTTCCGCAAGGACTACCCCATGGGCACCGACCCAGACCTAATCTGGGCCCGCATCCAAACCTCCCACAACAGCAACTGCCGCTGCGCGCCGGTCGCCATGGAGGAACCCGCGCCCGACATGGCCGCCCCAGCCGCCACCAGCACGCCTTGAGGTTTCCACCCACGGGGAACTTCATCCGCGCCGAGTGGTGTAACTCATCGGAGCGGTTGATCCTCTTGTGCAGAGGTCACAGGTAGGCCTGTTTGCAGTTTCGGACGACCGGGCACCGCGATGGTCATGCAGCGGCGTGCTCGAAAGCCACCACGTTGCGGGATTCGCTGCTGAACTCCACGCCGACGAGATGCACGGTGACGCCCGGAGCGCGGTACTTGTCGGCGTAGCCCCGATGCCTGAGTTGTGCCATCGCTCCGCCTTCCCGGGCCTCTTCAACGACCTTGAACTCGAAGATGTACACCTGCTGTTGGAACCGGACTGCCATGTCCAGTCGGCCTCGACTTGAGCTCTCCTCGACCACGATGTCTAGCCCGAGGCCAGCGAAGTATGAGTAGAAGACACTTGCGTAGTACCCCTCGTAGTCGGCGATGTCGTTGTTGGTGTGCCATTGATGCGGGATGCTGGCGAAGAAGGCGTGGAAGAGTTCCTCCATGCCGGCTATGTCGTGCGCCTCCAGCAGTCGATAGAGGGCGACGGTGTTCGCCGTCTGGCGGCTACCGTCCTGCCCCAGGCGTCGCAGCAGGCTGCGGTTCAGGCCTTGGCGCACCTCGCGGTTTGGGTAGCCCAGCCGGTACACGGTCTCTTCGCCGACTAGCTCGCGTTCCTGGATCGTAAGGTAGCCGGTCTGGAACAGCAGTGCCTCGGGGGCGATTTCGTCAACATCGAATGCCGACAGCAGTTCGTCGTTCGCCAGCATGCCGCCCAAGTCCACCGAACGTATGCGCCGCCGGAACAGGACGTCGACGAGAAACGTCGGCGAGCCGGTCTCGAGCCAATGCGCCTTGAACTCGCGGCTCTTGAACAACAGCAGGATGTCGAACGGGTTGTAAACCCTCTCCTTGCCCAGCCACGAGTAGCCGTTGTACCACTCGCGGATACGTTCGCGATCAAGGCCCGGCAGTTCGGCAGCGAACACCTCGTCGAGGTCCGCCTCGGTGTAGCCGCAGATCGCCGAGTGGCTGGGGTCAAGTGTGATGTCGGTGAGATTGTTCAGCCCCGAGAAAAGGCTCACCTTCGAAAACTTGCTCACGCCGGTGATGAAGCTCAACCGGATGTTTGCGTCGAAGTCCTTGACCACCGAGTAGAGGCCCCGGAGGTAGTCCCGGTTCGCCCGCGCCACATCCGGCACGTCCAGCGCATCCAGGATCGGTTTGTCGTACTCGTCGACCAGGAAGACGACGCGTCGTCCGGTGCGTTCGTGAAGACCACGAATGAGTTGCCCGAGACGTTCTGGTGCCGACGGTGACGTCGGTCGCACGCCGGTCTCGTCCTCAACGTGTTCGAGTTGTGCCGACACGCTGAACCCCAGGCCGTCCGGCGACTGAAAGTGCCCGCTGCCGAAGCTCAATCGCAAGACTGGATGGCGCGGGATCTGCGACCATTGCTCGTGGATGGCGAGCCCCTCGAACAACTCCGCACTGCCCTCGAACAGCTCCTTCAGCGTGTCCAGAAACAGGCTCTTGCCGAAGCGGCGTGGACGCGACAGGAAGAAATGCTTGCCGCTCTCCAGCAGGCGTTCGATGTAGGGGGTCTTGTCGACGTAGTAGCAGTCGGTCTCCCGCACCTCGCGGAAGGTTTGGATGCCGATTGGCAGCCGGCGCCGGTTCATGGGCGAATGCTAGCGCACCCCGAAAGGGCGCGCGTGCTCGCGTTCGCTCGCAGCTACGGCTAGCGTGGGAGATGTCCTACGTTGTGTAGGACGGCAAAAGTGTGTGGCGGGATCGGCCGGCGTACCTACCACCCGGCGGCGAACGTGAAGGGCCTTGCGACATCCGCATGAGAACCCGCGCCGAGCACGGCGAGGTGAACAATCACGAGTTCCACGAAGGGCTTGCCCCGCCCGTATTGAACGCACCGATGAACTCGGCCGGGACAAGCTCCTCCCCTACGAACTGTGTTCTACGGCGCATGTATGGTTCGCCCCGCGATTGCAAGGGTAGAGACGAGTTGACGGCGGTGATTGGTTGCAGGCATGTATCCGGCCTCGTCGATGGGCGCATTCGAGCGCCCGGGCCCCGATGGATATCCGCACACGCACACCTCGCACAGGCTCGCGGTCTTGGTGACCTTGCGCCGTAACAGGTTCTGTACGTGTCGGTCCAACCTGTCCACCATCGCTTCCTCGCTTCCCTCGCAACCCTGGGGAAGTCGTCTATGAGCCGTCGGCCATGGCCGGAAGCTTGCTTGCGGCCATGGCCAACCTCCGCCTCGGCGACGATCGGGTGTCACCCGAAGGGTCGCAGCGCAGCGGAGAAGCCGCGCAGCGGCTTGACACGCGATCGTCGCCGAGGCTCTCGGCGCGTCGTTCACGCGGCCTGCCGCTCAACGCCCCTCTCCGTCGATGCCGGCGTCTGCCGATGCCGGGCATCGTAGTCCTCGTCGCGTCGCAGCAGCGCCCACGCGGTGCGCGCGTTCTTGTTGGCCAGCGCCACGGCCGCCACGTTGGCGCCGCGGCGCGCCTGGGTGGCGACCGCCCACCGGCTGCGACGGTCGCTGCGCCCGCCGGCGCGGTGCAGCGCCGAGCGGGCGCCATGGATCAGCAGCGTGCGAAGATGGCGATCCCCCCGCTTGCTGATTCCCAGCAGCACGGCGCGGCCACCGGTCGAGTGCTGCCGCGGCACCAGCCCCAGCCAGGCGGCCAGCTCGCGGCCGTTGCGGAACTCCGACCCGTCGCCCACGGCCGCCACCAGCGCCGTCGCCGACAGCACGCCGACCCCCGGGATCGTCATCAGCCGCTGGCAGGCCGGCGACTGCCGCGCCACGCCCGCGAGCTGCGCGTCGAACTCCGCCACCCGTTCGTCCAGCCGCTTGAACTCCTCGCCCAGTTCCCGCAGCAGCGCGCGGCCCTCAACCGGCAGCTCGTTCTCCGCATCCTCCAGCGCCTCCGCCAGCCGCGCCAGCAAGGCGCCCTTGCCCCGCGGCGACTCGATGCCGTACTCCAGCAGAAACCCGTGGATCTGGTTGCCCTGCGCCGTGCGGTTGCGCATCGCCATCTGCCGGGCACGGTGCAGCTGCTGCACGTGCTCCTGAGGCACCGACTTCACCGGCACGAACCGCATCGTCGGCCGCGACGACGCCTCCGCAATCGCATCCGCGTCGAGCACGTCGTTCTTGTTCGACTTCACGTACGGCGCCACGAACTGCGGGCTCATCAGCACCGCCCGGTGACCCAGCCGACGCGAAAGCCGCGCCCAGTGGTGGGCGCCGCCACACGCCTCCATCGCCACCACGCAGCCCCGAGGCAGCCGCGCCAGATACGACTGCAGACCCGAGCGCCTCAGGCGCTTGCGCTCCACAACCGCACCCGCACCGTCCACCGCCGTGACGTGGAACACCTTCTTCGCCAGGTCAATCCCCACCCGTGTTACGTTCTCCATCGGTCCGCTCCGTTGTCTGTCAATGGGACCCCGTCATTCTGGCCCTCGAGGCCGTTGGGAATGAAGCGGGGCGGACCATCCCATCAGGCTCCCAGCCCTCCGTCCAGATCGTCTCGGACGCTCCACAGTCTCGGCAGGCACGGAAGTAGCGTTTGCCCTGTTTGTGGATCTTGGGGCCAGCGTTGCGGGAGCCCTTGGCACCGCAGGCGGAGCAGATTGCCGGCATGGAGGTGTTCTTGCCGCAGTCGGAGCACCGCCAGTAGTAGCCGTACTTGCCCCAGCTTGCAGTCAGCTTGATCGAGTCACAATGCCTGCAGGAGGGTGGTGTGGCCGGTAAGCCGTTGGCTGCATCCGACCCTTGGCGTCTTTCGGCGGCCGTTGCGTCGGCGCGTCGTCGTTGCCCGCCCGACAAATCGACGTGGCGTGCTTCCAGAAACTCCGCAACCTGGGACGCTTCCTGCTCCGTCATCCTCCAGAGGCCGTAGTCGCCGTCAGAGAGTGGACGCAACGCCTTGACTTGGCGGTGGCGGCGTAGTTCCTCGGCGATCTTGCCGGGGGCCAAGTCGGCCTTCGTGACGAATACCTGGAACGGCTTGGTGGGCTCCTTCCATCCATCAAGCCTGCGGATGGTTCCAGTGTCGGAGATGGCGACGATGACTTGGATGGGCATGGCACCGAATCCTCGCTGATCCGATCCCGCGACCACCCTTGCAAGTGTGCGCAACCCGACCGGCGCGCGACCAAGCAGGTGCTTGTCGTGACGTCGAACGTATGCCCGGAGAAAGTCGGCCTGACGTTCAGCTTGGCGGATGGGCGATGCCATTCCCTGTTCGCCCTTGCTGTTGACACGGCTCCACTCGTCGCCCCCTGAGCCGTCCGGGCGGACACGAACTTCGCCGGTGACGGACTTGCTTTCGACGACGAAGGCACCGTGCGCATGTACGAGCAGGTGATCGATTTGACATACACCCGGTGAACCGTCCTGTTCCGGACGGGTCCCATCCTCAAGGCGAAGGCCGTGGAGCACATGCACCGAGGGATCATCACTGAAGGCGCGGTGCAGGTAGTGCGCCATCTGCCTCTCGGCAGCATCCCCGGCACGTTGTCGGGGGTCCGGGTGGGGCGGGCGATTGACGTAGGGCTTCGTGATCATGCGCGGGCACCCCGTTACGACCGCTGCCAATCTTCGCCGCACCGACTCAGACGGGCAATCACAGCCCTACATGCGATGCAACCAAAGTCGGTACTTGTCGGTCGGTTGGTCCTTGCTCCCACGAGTGCCCACATCGTCGTGGTCGGCTGCCACGTGTCAGACTTGGCCATGACAGCATAGCGCCAAGTGCCCGCGTGCCGACGTTTCTCCATGTATCTGCGCGCCCCGCTTACGAACGGAGGGCCGGCTACGCTGCGGCGTGCTCGAAAGCCACGACGTTGCGCGACTCGCTGCTGAACTCCACGCCCACCAGATGCACGGTGACGCCCGGGGCGCGGTACTTGTCGGCGTAGCCTCGGTCCTGTAGCTGCGCCATGGCGCTGCCCTCGCCGGCTTGCTCAACCACCTTGAACTCGAAAATGTACACGCGGTCCTCGAAGCGCACCGCCATGTCGAGCCGGCCGCGGTTCGTGCTCTCCTCGGCCGCCACGTCCAGCCCCAGCGCTGCGAAGTACGAATAGAAAACGCTCGCGTAGTAGCCCTCGAAGTTGGCGATGTCGTTGTTCGTGTACCACTCGTAGGGAATGCTGGCGAAGAAGGATCGGAACAGCGCCTCGAGGCCGGGGAGGTCGCTCGCCTCGAGCAGGTCGTAAAGGCGGTCGGTGTTGCGGGTGCGGGCGGTGTCGTTGCGCACCCAGTGACGCAGCAGCGACTCGTTGAGGCCCAACTGCACCTCACGGTTCGGGTAGCCGAGGCGGTAGCTAGTGCGCGCGCCCCGCGTTTCCTTGCCCTGGATGGTCAGGTAGCCGGTCTGGAACAGGAGCGCTTCGGGGGTGATCTCCTCGACGTCGAAGGCCGACAATAGCTCCTCGGTTCCGCGCATGGCGTCGAGGTCCACCGAACGCACCTGGCGGCGGGACAGCGTCTCCACCAGGAACGTCGGCGAGCCGGTCTCCATCCAGTGCGCCTTGAATTCGCGGCTGCGGAACAGGAGCAGGATGTCGAACGGGTTGTAAACCTTCTCCTCGCCGAGCCACGAGTAGCCGTTGTACCACTCCCGGATTTCGTCGCGGTCGAGGCCCGGCAGCTCAGGCGCGAAAACCGTCTCGAGGTCGCTCTCCGTGTAGCCGCAGATGCCCGAGAACTCCGGCTCCAGCGTGATGTCGGTGAGGTTGTTCAGCCCGGAGAACAAGCTCACCTTCGAGAACTTGCTGACCCCGGTGATGAAGCTGAAGCGGATGTGGGCGTCGCAGTCCTTGACCACCGCATACAGCCCGCGCAGGTAGTCGCGGTTGGCGCGGGCCACGTCCGGTGCGTTCAGCGCATCCAGAATGGGTTTGTCGTACTCGTCGATCAGCACCACCACACGTTGTCCCGTGCTCCCGTGCAGTGTGCGGATCAGGTGCCGCAGGCGTCCCGCGTCCGATGCGGCTGGCGGGTCGGAGATGCCAGCCGCGTCCTCCATCTCGCGCAGCCGGTCCCCCATTTCTGCGCGCAGGTCGCCCTCGCCGGCGAAGTGCCCGCTGCCGAAGCTCACGCGGACGACCGGGTTGCGCACCGACCAATCCCATTGCTTGTGGATCGCGAGCCCCTCGAACAGCTCCTCGCTGCCCTCGAACAGCTCCTTCAGTGTGTCCAGGAACAGGCTCTTGCCGAACCGCCGGGGGCGCGAAAGGAAGTGGTGCGTTCCGTCCTTGAGCAGGCGTTCGATGTACGACGTCTTGTCCACGTAATAGGCATCGTCCTCCCGGATCTTGCGGAAGGTCTGGATGCCGATGGGGAGCCGGCGCCGGTCCATGACGGAATCCTAGGAGCTTGCGCCGCAGAAAGCCACGCAGTGGCATTCTGCGGCGCGAGGTCATCGGGAGGTGGGTCCGTACGCGAGGTTTCGAAAATGGAATGCTGTGGATTGGAGACTCGCGATTCCAAGGAACGGTCAGTTACCACTTCAGTGTCCACGTGCTGTTTTCGCGCTTCGCCATCTGCATTCCGCGCGGGCAGTCGGGCAGTGGCGGTTCGGGCGGTTCGCATCCCTTCGGTGAGGGGTACGCGCCGATGCCGAAGGCGGCGCCCCGCGTAGTCGTATCAGCCATAAAGGAGTTGTCGCCGCGGCCGTCCGCGGTGGCGCAAGCAGACGCCATCTTCGCCACCCACCACGCGCCGCACTGCCCGGACCATTTCTGACGACGACAACCCAAGGGGTCGAAACGAACCGAGACCGAAGCCATGACCACCGGGAACCTTCTTCATAGCGCTTGCGGCGGATGGGGGGGAGGGCATCTTGCCCTCCCACACGCCCGAAGGGCGTGCATTCCTCGTCGCTTTCGATTGCTGCTTGCCTTCGCCGTCGCCACGATTGGCGTCGTCGTCACCGCCGAAGAGGAAGCTGAGCCGGCCGAGCAGGCGGCAGCGCAGGAGAAGGAAGAGGAGCGGCCACCGGGCCGCTTCTCCATGACCATCGACCGCAGCGAGCGCGACCCGGAGGAGGCCCAAGAGGCGGAAGAGAAGAAGAAAGACCGCCGGGGGGTAAACGAGAAGTTCGGCGGCTTCAACAAGGTGGTCTTCGAAGGCAAGAAGGAGGAGAAGCTCGACATCGGCCGCGAGCTCAGGTGGGAGTACACCACCACCTTCCAGCCGAAGATGTTCGAGCCGGAATGCCAGGCCGACCTCTCCATCTCCTACGCCCAGATGTACGACAAGGTGCGCGTGGACACCACCATCCGCCAAGACGGCTGCCCGGCATCAAGCGGCGAGTACCGCATCCGCATGAGAACCCGCGCCGAAGACGGCGAGGTGAACAACCACGAGTTCCACGAAAGCTGGTCCCGGCAAGAGCCCGGCACCTTGGAATTCCGCAAGGATTACCCCTTGGGCCCCGACCCAGACCTAATCTGGGCCCGCATCCAACCTCCCACAACAGCAACTGCCGCTGCGCCCCGGTGGCCATGGAGGAACCCGCTCCCAACATGGCGGACCCAGCCTCCGCCAGCACGCCTTAAGCCAGTTCCTCAACACAGTGCATTCACCGACGGCTGCACCGTTGCGCAGGCGTCGACGGGTCCGCGGAAGCTCAGGCTCCGCACTGAGATCGTCGGGGCACCCAAGCTGGGCGCAAATCTCTTCAGACCTCCGAGCGGTGTACGAGCGTTCAGCGAGGAGCCCATGAGATGACGCTCCGGATCCTCGATGTTATTTGGCGCAGATGCATCGACGGACGCCAAGCCTAGCTGACACCCTGACTCCAGATCTTCTCCGAGGCTCCGCAAGTTCGGCAGTCACGAAAGTAATCAACGCCCTGTTTGCGAATTCTAGGGCCGGCGTCGCGGATGCCCTTGGCGCCACAGGCAGAACAGATCGCCGGCATGGACGTGTTCTTCTCACAGTCGTAGCAGCGCCAGTAGTAGCCGAATTTGCCCCAGCTTGCGGTCAGCCTGAGCGAGCCACAATGCCTGCAAGAGGGTGATGTGCCCGGTGCGCCGTCGCGGGTGCTTGAACTCCCGGCACTTTCCCGGCGGTCATTGCGTTGGTACGTTTTCTTACACCACCCGATCGATCAACGTGGCGTGCCGCCAGAAACTCGGCAACTTGCGACGCTTCTTGCCTAGTCATTCTCCAAAGGCCGTAGTCGTCGTCAGAGAGTGGGCTCAGCCCTTTGATCAACCCCTTGCGGTGGCGACGCAGTTCCTCGGCGATCTTGCTTGGAACTAGGTCGGCCTTGGTCACGAACACCTGAAACGGTTTGGTGGGCGCCTCCCACCCATCGAGCCTGCGGATGATTCCGCCATCCGAGATGGCGACGACGACCTGAATGGGCATCGCACCGAATCCACGCTGATCCGATCCCGCGACCACCCTTGCGAGGGTACGCAAGCCGACCGGCGCGCGGCCAAGCAGGCGTTCGTCGTGGCGTCCAAGGTAGGCGCGAAGAAAGTCGGCCTGACGACGCGCTTGGGCGATGGGCGATTTCATTCCCTGTTCGCCCCTGCTGTTGATACGACTCCATTCGTCACCACCTGAGCCGTCCGGGCGCACCTGAACTTCGCCGGTGACGGACTTGCTTTCGACGATGAAGGCACCGTGTGCATGTACGAGCAGGTGATCGATCTGGCATACACCCGGAGAACCGTCCTGTTCCGGACGGGTCCCATCCTCAAGGCGAAGGCCGTGGAGCACATGCACCGAGGGATCATCACTGAAGGCGCGGTGCAGGTAGTGCGCCATCTGCCTCTCGGCAGCATCCCCGGCACGTTGTCGGGGGGCCGGGTGGGGCGGGCGACTGGTGTAGGGCTTCGTGATCATGCGCGGGCTCCCGTTACGATCGCCGCGCATCTTCGCCGAACCACCTCACACGGACAATCAGCCTTGCATGCGATGCAACCCAAGTCGGCATTTTGTCGATCGGGCGGTGCTTGCTCCCACGAGTGCCCACATCGTCGCGGTCGGCTGCCACAGTGTCTGCGCGCCGCCGACGAATGGAGATCCGGCTACGCCCCAGCGTGCTCGAAAGCCACCACGTTGCGGGATTCGCTGCTGAACTCCACGCCGACGAGATGCACGGTGATGCCCGGGGCGCGGTACTTGTCGGCGTAGCCTCGGTCCTGTAGCTGCGCCATGGCGCTGCCCTCGCCTGCTTGCTCAACCACCTTGAACTCGAAAATGTACACGCGGTCCTCGAAGCGCACCGCCATGTCGAGGCGGCCGCGGTTGGTGCTCTCCTCGGCCGCCACGTCCAGCCCCAGCGCCGCGAAGTACGAATAGAAAACGCTCGCGTAGTAGCCCTCGAAGTTGGCGATGTCGTTGTTCGTGTACCACTCGTAGGGAATGCTGGCGAAGAAGGATCGGAACAGCGCCTCGAGGCCGGGAAGGTCGTTCGCCTCGAGCAGGTCGTAGAGGCGGTCGGTGTTGCGGGTGCGGGCGGTGTCGTTGCGCACCCAGTGACGCAGCAGCGACTCGTTGAGGCCCAACTGCACCTCACGGTTCGGGTAGCCGAGGCGGTAGCTAGTGCGCGCGCCCCGCGTTTCCTTGCCCTGGATGGTCAGGTAGCCGGTCTGGAACAGGAGCGCTTCGGGGGTGATCTCCTCGACGTCGAAGGCCGACAATAGCTCCTCGGTTCCGCGCATGGCGTCGAGGTCCACCGAACGCACCTGGCGGCGGGACAGCGTCTCCACCAGGAACGTCGGCGAGCCGGTCTCCATCCAGTGCGCCTTGAATTCGCGGCTGCGGAACAGGAGCAGGATGTCGAACGGGTTGTAAACCTTCTCCTCGCCGAGCCACGAGTAGCCGTTGTACCACTCCCGGATTTCGTCGCGGTCGAGGCCCGGCAGCTCAGGCGCGAAAACCGTCTCGAGGTCGCTCTCCGTGTAGCCGCAGATGCCCGAGAACTCCGGCTCCAGCGTGATGTCGGTGAGGTTGTTCAGCCCGGAGAACAAGCTCACCTTCGAGAACTTGCTGACCCCGGTGATGAAGCTGAAGCGGATGTGGGCGTCGCAGTCCTTGACCACCGCATACAGCCCGCGCAGGTAGTCGCGGTTGGCGCGGGCCACGTCCGGTGCGTTCAGCGCATCCAGAATGGGTTTGTCGTACTCGTCGATCAGCACCACCACACGTTGTCCCGTGCTCCCGTGCAGTGTGCGGATCAGGTGCCGCAGGCGTCCCGCGTCCGATGCGGCTGGCGGGTCGGAGATGCCAGCCGCGTCCTCCATCTCGCGCAGCCGGTCCCCCATTTCTGCGCGCAGGTCGCCTTCGCCGGCGAAGTGCCCGCTGCCGAAGCTCACGCGGACGACTGGGTAGCGCACCGACCAGTCCCATTTGCCGTGGATGGCAAGCCCTTCGAACAGCCTCTCGCTGCCCTCGAACACCTCCTTCAGGGTGTCCAGGAACAGGCTTTTGCCGAACCGCCGGGGGCGTGACAGGAAGAAGTGCTTGCCGCTCTCCAGCAGGTGTTCGATGTAGGCGGTCTTGTCGACGTAATAGCAGTCGGTCTCCCGCACCTCGCGGAAGGTTTGGATGCCAATGGGGAGCCGGCGCCGGTCCATGACGGAATCCTAGGAGCTTGCGCCGCAGAAAGCCACGCAGTGGCATAGGGGCGGGGCCTGTCCCCGCCCGTGCTGAATGAACCGACAGACTCGGCACGGGACGGGACCGCTGCGAGGCCCGTGTGAATTCGAGACGGGACGGGACAAGCCCGTCCCCTACGAGGCACTGTGCTGAACGCACCAACGGATTCGGCACGGGCCTCGTACGGGTGGGGCTTATCCCCGCCGTACGGTTGCGATGTCGCCGCTTCCGGCAGTGCCGGCCTGTCTTTTTTGAGGCACTTGCGCCAGACCGGCCCCTGCCGATGGGGATTCACCGGGCCTTCAGTTGGCTCGTCGAGATGCGTTCGAGGATTCGGAGGCGGGGTTCGTTTTCAGGGTCGTGGTAGCCGGGGTTTCCGGCCAGGTTTTACTTGCGACGCTTCTTGCCTAGTCATTCTCCAAAGGCCGTAGTCGTCGTCAGAGAGTGGGCTCAGCCCTTTGATCAACCCCTTGCGGTGGCGACGCAGTTCCTCGGCGATCTTGCTTGGAACTAGTGTCGTGTCACGCGTCTTTTTGACGCATCAGAGCGCCTGCAGCGCGTCGGCGCGAGGCGCAGTCCCGCAGGGAATGCCTCGCCGCATTGCCAAGGGCTGCAACGACGCGCCGGCGCGCTGCAGGCGCTCCCGAAGGGCGCTCGCCCCTTGCCTCGTGGCGGCGTTGCGCCCCTTGCCAAGGGGCCACCCATTGCCGGCGGGACGCGCCTTGCCACGAACCAAGGGGCGAACGCTGATGCGCCAAAAGACGCGTGACACGACACTAGGTCGGCCTTGGTCACGAACACCTGAAACGGTGTGCCGTATGCTTCGTGATGTCGCCTGCTGGCGCAAACACGGCCGGCTACGCGGCAGCGTGCTCGAAAGCCACGACGTTGCGCGACTCGCTGCTGAACTCCACGCCCACCAGATGCACGGTGACGCCCGGGGCGAGGTATCTGTCGGCGTAACCTCGGTCCTGTAGCTGGGCCATGGCGCTGCCCTCGCCGGCTTGCTCAACCACCTTGAACTCGAAAATGTACACGCGGCCCTCGAAGCGCACCGCCATGTCGAGGCGGCCGCGGCTCGTGCTCTCCTCCGCGACCACGTCGAGCCCCAGCCCGGCGAAGTACGAGTAGAAGACGCTGGCGTAGAAGCCCTCGTAGTCTGCGATGTCGTTGTTGGTGTACCACTCGTGCGGAATGCTGGCGAAGAAGGCGTGGAACAGGTCGCTCAGGCCGGCGACGTCGTCCGCCTCAAGCAGGTCGTAGAGCCGCGCGCCGTGCGCCATCTGGCGGCCCCCGTCCTGGCCGAACCGCCGCAGCAGGCTGCGGTTGAGGCCCTGGCGCACCTCGCGGTTCGGGTAGCCGAGCCGGTAGGACGTCTCGCCGGCTCTTGACTCCTTCTTCAGGATCGTCAGGTAGCCGGTCTGGAACAGCAGCGCCTCCGGCGCGATCTCGTCGACGTCGAAGGTCGACAGCAACTCGTCGTTCGCCAGCATTCCGCCCAAGTCCACCGAGCGCACCCGACGCCGGAACAGCGCGTCCACCAGGAATGTCGGCGAACCCGTCTCCAGCCAATACGCCTTGAACTCGCGGCTGTCGAACAGCAACAGGATATCGAACGGGTTGTACACCCGCTCCTCGCCCAGCCACGAGTAGCCGTTGTACCACTCCCGGATCGCCTCCCGGTCGAGCCCAGGCAATTCCGGCGCGAACACCGCTTCGAGGTCCGCTTCCGTGTACCCGCAGATGCCGGAGTAGCGGGGGTCCAGTGTGATGTCCTTCAGGTTGTTGAGGCCAGAGAACAGGCTCACCTTGGAGAACTTGCTCACGCCGGTGATGAAACTGAAGCGGATGTGGGCGTCGCAGTCCTTGACCACTGCGTACAGCCCTCGGAGGTAGTCCCGGTTGGCGCGGGCCACGTTCGGTGCGTGCAGCGCGTCCAGAATGGGCTTGTCGTACTCGTCAATCAGCACCACTGCACGTTGCCCCGTGCTCTCGTGCAGTGTGCGGATCAGGTGCCGCAGGCGTCCCGCGTCCGATGCCGCGGGCGGGTCGAAGATGCCGGCCGCGTGCTCGATCTCGCGCAGCCGGTCCCCCACTTCCGCGCGCAGGTCGCCCTCGCCGGCGAAGTGCCCACTGCCGAAGCTCACGCGCACCACCGGATGGCGCACCGACCAGTTCCACCTGCCGTGGATGGCCAGCCCCTCGAACAGCTCCGCACGGCCCTCGAACAGCTCCTTCAGCGTGTCCAGGAACAGGCTCTTGCCGAACCGCCGGGGGCGCGAAAGGAAGTGGTGCGTTCCGTCCTTGAGCAGGCGTTCGATGTACGACGTCTTGTCCACGTAATAGGCATCGTCTTCCCGGATCTTGCGGAAGGTCTGGATGCCGATGGGGAGCGAACGCCGGTCCATAGGCGGATCCTAGCAGTTCGCGCCGGCGAACTGCCGCGCGCCGCGTAGAGCGCGCCAGGAGGCTGCGCCGTAGAAAACGGCGCGGGCTCCTAGCCGGAGTGGTGAGCGCATGCGAAGTCAGGAGGCAAGCAGTTGCGAAGCAAACTGCCGACGCGCCCCTCAGGGCGCGCTAGCAGCCAGCCTGTCGGACTTGTGCGCGGGCGGGCCTTCGGAGGGAAGGCATCCTGCCTTCCCTGCGCGCCCTCTGGGACGCTGACTGCGACTTGCAATGAGAAGGCGCCTGACGGCGCCAGGGAAGGCAGAATGCCCTCCCTCCGAAGGCCCGCCTTGTCATGCGCTAGCGCCTAGAACACAAACAGGGCCTCGGAGAGACGCGCCTTGCGGCGCGTGGGGGGGCGAGACGCCCTCCCTCCGAAGCGATGCGCCCAAGTCCGACAAGTCGGAGTGGTTTATGGCGCCTTCAGTTGGCTCGTCGAGATGCGTTCGAGGATTCGCAGGCGAAGTTCGTTTTCCTTGTCGTGGTAGTCGGGGTTGCCGGCGAGGTTCTGGGTTTCGTGCGGGTCTTCGGCGAGGTGGAAGAGGAGATAGGCCTCGCCTTCGCGGTTGAGGGCGATCTTCCAATCGTTGTCGGCGAGCATGAACTCGCCGCGGAACTCGCTGATGGCGTCTTCGCGCACCGGTGGGGCGCCGTTCATCATGCCGACCAGCGAGCGGCCGAACTGGGCGTGCTCGAGTTCGGCGCCGGCCAGTTCCACGAGGGTGGGGCCCAAGTCGCAGTTCTCCACCGGCGCGTCGCTCACGCCGGCGCCGCCGTTTGCGGCGGTTTCCGGGGTACGGAAGAGAAGGGGCACCCGCAGGGCGCCGTCGAGGAAGTTCATCTTGTAGATGAGGCCCCAGTCGCCGTTCATTTCGCCGTGGTCGGAGGTGAAGGCGATGATGGTGTTGTCCATCTCGCCGCGCTTTTCGATGGCATCGAGAATCTCACCGATCTGGTCGTCGATGAGGGTGACGTTGCCGGCGTAGTTGGCGCGCATGGCGCCGATGTCGCCTTCGTCGAACTGTGGCGAGGAGCGATCCATGTAGAAGTCGAGCCAGCCTTCCGGGCGGCCGTTGGCGTTGGCTGGGCGCTCGACGGGGGCGGGCATTTGGGCGGGTCGTACATGCTGGCGTAGGGTTCCGGGGCGTCCCACGGCTCGTGCGGGCCGCCGAAGCTCACCCAGCAGAACCACGGCTGGCCTCGCTCGTATTGTTCGAGATAGCTCTTCGCCTGCTGCCCGACATAGACGTCGGCGTAGTGCTCGAGCGGCAGCACGGAGGGCCGTGCCACGTGGGCCTTGTTTGCGAAGCGCTCGCGGAAGTCGGCGCGATAGGCTTCGAGCAGGCCGAGTTCCTCCCACATGGCCGTCATGTGGCTGCCGACGGCGGCGCTTGCGCGCGGGCCGCCGATCTCGTTGACGTCATCCAGGCCATACCCGTGCAGCAGATGTTCGCGTTCGCGCAGGTCGCCTCGGTGCGGATGCAAGTGTGTCTTGCCGAACAGGCTCGTGCGATAGCCGAGGCGCTTGAGCGTTTGCATCCAGTTCGGCATGTCGGTGGGCAGCGTGTATTCGACGTTGCTCCACACCGATGTGTTGTGGGGATAGCGCCCGGTGGCCAGCGTCACCCGCGCCGGGATGCAGATGGGCGTGGTGGTGACGCAGCGGCTGAAGCGCATGCCTTCGGCGGCGATGCGGTCGAGGTTGGGCGTGTTGACCCACCCGTCGCCGGTCCCGGCAGCGCTCATGGCGTCCGAGCGTTGCTGGTCGGTCATCAGGAAGAGGATGTTGGGGGAG
This sequence comes from Pseudomonadales bacterium, assembly GCA_965116935.1. Classification (GTDB taxonomy): domain Bacteria; phylum Pseudomonadota; class Gammaproteobacteria; order Pseudomonadales; family Azotimanducaceae; genus VXYL01. The sequence goes on from OZ220737.1 coordinate 1,884,728, forward strand.
TTGGCCATGGTCTTGCCTCCTTGCCGTTGCGGTCCTTTGGAGGGAAGGCCTTGAAGCCTTCCGTAGGGTCGACCCTTGTGGTCGCCCGCGTTCGTGGGGTTTGGGCTGTGGCATGGCCAACACGGGCGACCACAAGGGTCGCCCCTACGGGGCAGGGCACGAACCACCAGCGAAACCAAATGTCACGCGCGGCCATCACCGTCGTCCACATCGATCTCTATGCCAAGCGGCGTCAGCAGCATCAACGCCTGCTCCGGTCGCAGCCGAACGCCAGCCAAGTCGGTTACTCGAACGTCGAGGTTGTTGAAGGTGGTGCCGCGCAAGTCTGCCCCCACGAGCGTGAGGCCGTGCGCTTCGATGCCGCAGATGTCGGAACCGCTGAGGTTTGCCTTCGCCAGCGTCGCCTGATTGAAGATCGCCTCCATGAGGCGGCAACCGCTGAGCTTGCAATCGCTCAAGGTCACGCCCGTGAAGTCGGCCCATGGCATGTTGCAGCCGTTGAAGGTGGCGTTGGCGAGGCCCTGGGCACCGGCGCGGCCCAAAGTGAAATCCGCGCCGCTGAAGTCGATGCCGCCGGCGACGCAGCCCTCCATCGTCAGTCCAAAGGCGCGCACCTTCTGCATGACGGCGGTGGTCAGGTCACAGCGCTCGAACGCGGCATCGCGAAGGTTGGCGAACGAGAAGTCGCAGCTGGCCGCTGGCTCGGCACGAAAGAAGGTACAGCGGTGGAAGCGTGCGTCGGCGAGCTCGGCGCGACGGAAGCGCACGTCGATGAAGTCGCAGCCATCGAAGGTGACGCCACCGAGTTCCGCGGCGGTGAAGTCGGTGCCGTCGAAGACGCGCGCGGAAACTTCATGGAGAGTGCCCTCGCTCAGGGCGCGAAGTTCGCTCTGGCGCACGGGGGTGGGCTTGGCGTCGGCCATATGGGGAACTTAACCCGAATGGCTCGGGGATGTTGCTTGAGCAACGAGAGCGTCACAGGTAGGTCTCCCTTGCGCCGAGAACGAAAACGGGAGGGCATTTTCTCTCGCCGTCTCGGTCGGGGGTATCGTGGCGCCTGTGGGTCGGGGCGTTCAGAGAGGGGCCGAATGCGGAAGTGGGTCTTCGTGCTGGTTGGCGGCGTAGTGCTTGTCGGGGTTGGCGTGGCTTTGTTGGTGCGGGTGCCGGTGGAGGTGCCGGTGGCCGATCCGAGCACGCGGGTTGAGACCGCGCAAGGTGCTGTTGTGGGCTTTGTCGAAGCCGATACCGGCAGCAGGGTCTGGCTTGGCATTCCGTTCGCGGCGGCGCCGGTTGGCGACCTGCGTTGGCGGGCGCCGCGGCCGGCGCCGACATGGGACGCGCCGATTGAAGCCGTAACGTTGGGATCGGCTTGCGTGCAGCACCGCAACACCCTGGCGGACTTCGACGACCCGGACGAGGACGGCGTGATTGGCAGCGAGGACTGCCTCTATCTCAATGTCTATGCGCCGGCCGAGGCCGACAGCGGATCGTCCTTGCCGGTGATGTTCTGGATCCACGGCGGCGGCAACAGCGTCGGCCACGCGGGGCCCTATCACGGCGGCACTCTTGCCGAGGTCGGAGACGTTGTGGTTGTGGCGCTGAACTACCGGCTCGGCCCGTTCGGCTGGTTTAGCCACCCGGCTTTGCGCGACGAGGCCCTGGTGGCCGGCGACGATCGGCGCTGGTTGGGTGCGGACGCTTCCGGCAACTACGGCACCTTGGACCTCCTGCAAGGCCTCGCCTGGACGCGCGAGAACATCGCCGCGTTCGGCGGCGACCCGAACAACGTCACCGTCTTCGGCGAATCCGCCGGCGGCACCAACGCGCTTTCGCTCATGGTGTCGCCCCTCGCCGCCGGCATGTTCCATCGCGCCATCGTTCAGAGCGGCGGCATTCAGGTGACGCCGCGCAGCACTGGCGAGGGCTGGTCGGATGGCGAGAGAGGCCACGAGCGCAGTTCCCGCGAGGTGATGGCCGCACTGCTGCAGCGCCGCGGCGAGAGCGCTCGGCAAGCCCGGGAGCTGGTGGACGGCATGGACACGGCAGCCGCACGCACCTTGCTCTACGAAACACCTGCGGCCGAACTCATGGTGCTGTATGAACCCCAGGCGATGGGGATGGTCGCGGCGCCAGCCCTCTTCGCCGACGGACTCGTGCTCCCCTCCGTCAATGTTCCCGACCTACTGCGGCGGCGCAACTACAACGCCGTGCCGGTGATCGTCGGCGCCAATCGCGACGAGGCCAAGCTCTTCATGGCCATGAGCCCGGAGTGGGTGGAGCGGCGGTTCGGCTTCCTGCCGCGGCTGAAGGACCCGGAAGCCTATGACCGGGCGGCGCGCTACCGCTCGGAGCTATGGCGTCACCGCGGCGTGGACAGCCTCGCCCGCACCCTGCATGCGGCGCAAGGGTCGAACGTCTTCGCCTATCGGTTCGACTGGGACGAGGAAGGCAGCATCCTCGGGTTTGACCTCGCCCGTGCCATGGGTGCGGGGCACGGGCTCGAACTCTCCTTCGTGTTCGGCCGCTTCGAGGGCACGGCGGCGGCAATCGGCGACATCTATGACGAGGCGCGGGTGCCCGAGCGCGATGCGCTATCGCAAACCATGATGTCCTACTGGACCGAGTTCGCCCACAGCGGCGATCCTGGCCGCGGCAGGAGCGGCGAGGAAGTGCAATGGCTGCCCTGGAGCAACGGCGATCATGCACCACGCATCGTCGTCTTCGACACGCCAGCCGATGGCGGCGTGCGCATGTCGCCCGAAGAGCTAACCCTCGCCGGCATGAAGGCGCGACTGCTCGCGGACGAATCTTTCTCTGACCAGCACGAACGCTGTGACACCTATGAACGGCTCTTCCGGGGCACTGCGGCCTGGAGCGATGCCGAATACAAGACGCTTGGTGACGGAGGCTGCAACCCGCTTGGACACGCGAACTAACCGAGACCAGCCCTAGGCCGTTGCGGCAAGCCCTCGGAGAGAGATTCGACCACACAAAAGGCTGCAATATCATAGGGCAACCGAAACTCGCGAATGCTTGCGTAGGGGGGGACGAGTATGGAAACGACGACTACGGGCGCGGTTCACCGACACGGATTGGCAACTTTCGCCGTCGTCGTAGCGCTATTCGGTTCCGAGAGGGCCTCGGCGCAGGACGAGACGGACGCCGCTGCGTCGGCAATCGACGAGATTGTCGTGGTCGCCACCGAGGATCGCCTGTCACTGATGCCGGCGGGGCCTCTGAACGGTGCCTTCGGCTTGCCCAAGGGGCTGCTCGACACGCCTCGGTCGGTTACCGAGGTGCGTGCGGAGTTGGTCAAGCGGTACGCCTTGCGCAGCGTGGACGACTTGGTGAGGCTCACGCCGGGCGCTTTCACGAGTTCCTTCTTCGGCATCCGTGGCGCCATGGACATCCGCGGCGAACCCGCCGACAACTACTTTCGCGGCTTTCGCCGGATCACCAATCTCGGCAACTTCAACACCGTCGTGGGTGGCGCGAACACGCTCGAGATCATGCGCGGCCCCGTGTCGCCGTTCTACGGCGCATGTATGGTTCGCCCCGCGATTGCAAGGGTAGAGACGAGTTGACGGCGGTGATTGGTTGCAGGCATGTATCCGGCCTCGTCGATGGGCGCATTCGAGCGCCCGGGCCCCGATGGATATCCGCACACGCACACCTCGCACAGGCTCGCGGTCTTGGTGACCTTGCGCCGTAACAGGTTCTGTACGTGTCGGTCCAACCTGTCCACCATCGCTTCCTCGCTTCCCTCGCAACCCTGGGGAAGTCGTCTATGAGCCGTCGGCCATGGCCGGAAGCTTGCTTGCGGCCATGGCCAACCTCCGCCTCGGCGACGATCGGGTGTCACCCGAAGGGTCGCAGCGCAGCGGAGAAGCCGCGCAGCGGCTTGACACGCGATCGTCGCCGAGGCTCTCGGCGCGTCGTTCACGCGGCCTGCCGCTCAACGCCCCTCTCCGTCGATGCCGGCGTCTGCCGATGCCGGGCATCGTAGTCCTCGTCGCGTCGCAGCAGCGCCCACGCGGTGCGCGCGTTCTTGTTGGCCAGCGCCACGGCCGCCACGTTGGCGCCGCGGCGCGCCTGGGTGGCGACCGCCCACCGGCTGCGACGGTCGCTGCGCCCGCCGGCGCGGTGCAGCGCCGAGCGGGCGCCATGGATCAGCAGCGTGCGAAGATGGCGATCCCCCCGCTTGCTGATTCCCAGCAGCACGGCGCGGCCACCGGTCGAGTGCTGCCGCGGCACCAGCCCCAGCCAGGCGGCCAGCTCGCGGCCGTTGCGGAACTCCGACCCGTCGCCCACGGCCGCCACCAGCGCCGTCGCCGACAGCACGCCGACCCCCGGGATCGTCATCAGCCGCTGGCAGGCCGGCGACTGCCGCGCCACGCCCGCGAGCTGCGCGTCGAACTCCGCCACCCGTTCGTCCAGCCGCTTGAACTCCTCGCCCAGTTCCCGCAGCAGCGCGCGGCCCTCAACCGGCAGCTCGTTCTCCGCATCCTCCAGCGCCTCCGCCAGCCGCGCCAGCAAGGCGCCCTTGCCCCGCGGCGACTCGATGCCGTACTCCAGCAGAAACCCGTGGATCTGGTTGCCCTGCGCCGTGCGGTTGCGCATCGCCATCTGCCGGGCACGGTGCAGCTGCTGCACGTGCTCCTGAGGCACCGACTTCACCGGCACGAACCGCATCGTCGGCCGCGACGACGCCTCCGCAATCGCATCCGCGTCGAGCACGTCGTTCTTGTTCGACTTCACGTACGGCGCCACGAACTGCGGGCTCATCAGCACCGCCCGGTGACCCAGCCGACGCGAAAGCCGCGCCCAGTGGTGGGCGCCGCCACACGCCTCCATCGCCACCACGCAGCCCCGAGGCAGCCGCGCCAGATACGACTGCAGACCCGAGCGCCTCAGGCGCTTGCGCTCCACAACCGCACCCGCACCGTCCACCGCCGTGACGTGGAACACCTTCTTCGCCAGGTCAATCCCCACCCGTGTTACGTTCTCCATCGGTCCGCTCCGTTGTCTGTCAATGGGACCCCGTCATTCTGGCCCTCGAGGCCGTTGGGAATGAAGCGGGGCGGACCATCCCATCAGGCAGCATCGGCGGACAACTGAACTACCTGCCCAAGTCGGGCTTGGACGATATCGCGGGCCTGAGCGCGGAGTGGGACATCGACCTGACCGTCGGCACATACAATCAGCGCGCTGCCTCCACCGAGGCGACGTTTCCGTTGCAGATCGGCGGCCAACCGGCTGGCGGTGCCCACATCTTCGTGGATGTCGAGGATTCGGGGTCCTTCTATCGCAGCTACGCGCCCACGAGTGAACTGGCGCAGTTCACCTTCGCGATGGGCACGGTGACGACGTTCGAGTTCGGCGTTCAGTATCAGAGCACCGACAGCATCCAAGTGCCTGGCTGGAACCGCATCACGCAAGAGCTCATCGACGAAGGCATCTACATCACCGGTACGCCGCCACGCCGCAACGACCCCGGCAATCCCATTGGCACCGACCGCTTACTACCGCAGGAGGTGGGGGCGGTCGGCGCGGCCGCGCCGGCATTCCTCAACAACTCGTTCAGCTCCGTGGGGACGTTCTGCGCGCCCGGCACAACGACAAACCACAACTTCACCTATCGCGGTCGGCTGCTCGACTGTCCCGGCGCCCCGGCACTGACGCCGCTCATCGCCGAGACGGTCGGCACGACGATCCTCGACCACCGCACGTCGTTCATCGACGAAGCCGACTTTGTCGACACCCAAGCGCTAACGGCATATGCCGAGCTTTCCCATGCCATCAACGACCGCACAGTCTGGCGCAACGAGCTGTTCTACGACTACCTCGACTACTCGAAGTACCACAGCTGGGGGTTTACCGCGCTCTATCCGGACGCCGTTGCGGTGGAGTTCCGGTCGAGCATCTCCTTCGCGACGCAGGTCGGTCCGATGTTCAGCCGGAACATTGCCGGCATCAGTGTGCGCACCGAGGATCTACAGAAGTACCACGCACTGTTTGACGAAACCTTCGACTTCCGCGACCTCTCGGTGGGTCCGACGCCGGACGACCGGCTTGACTGGGCCGTGCTCGACCCCCTTCGGGACGCACGGATCGTTGATGTGGATGGCGTCCCGACGCTGGAGGGCACCGTCCGGCGGAACTTCGACAACGTGGAGTTCTCGCGGTCCGACAATGCGGGCCTGTTCCTGCTCGCGGACATCGTGGACGGACCCTTCAACCTCCTGCTTGGCGCGCGCTACGACCTTTTCCACGTGGAAGCGGAGGACGCTGGCCGCACGCTCCTCGGTATGCCGTTCGACGATGTCGGCATGCAGCATGGCAGAAAGGGAGGCCCCAGCCACAGCTTCAGCGCGTCCTACTACTTCGAGCCGGGCGTAATTCCCTACTTCACCGCAGCCCGGTCGAACTCGCTTGTGACCAATCAAGTCGGCGGCATCATCCCGAGCACGGTTGCGCAAGGCAGCTTCCTGCAGCAGTCGGAACTCGTGGAAGCGGGCGTGAAGCTGAGCATCGTCTCCGGCCGCGTGTACGCAACGCTGTCGTGGTACGACCAGGACAAGTCCCTGCGAGGCGACTTGGGTCGCCACACCGGCGGCGTGGGCTCCGGCATCGGTGGCCGTCGACTGTCGGCCAAAGGCATCGAGTTCGAGATGCGCGCCGTTCTGAACGACCGGCTCTCGCTGGTCGCGACCGGGACACAGACCGAGGCATTGGAGGTTGGCGACGACGTGTTCACCGTCATCAACGGCGCGGATTTCGCCCGCCAGAATGGTCTTGAACCGTGGCAGGTGTACGGCGGCAGGATCGCTGGTCTGCGTTCCACGTTCATCGGACCGGGTGTAGAGGTCGAGCGAGCCGGCCTTCCGGACCGCATGTTCAGCTTCTATGCCACCTGGTCGCAGCCTGTGTACGACGGTCGATTTGCACTGACCGGCGGCGTGCTGTGGGCCTCCGAAACCCACGCCGACGCGTTCGAGGTGATCGAGTTGCCTTCGTACGCCGTCTCCACAGGATCGCTCAGCTACGACCGGAACCGGCTTCGCCTGCTGGTGCAGGTCAACAACCTGTTCGACGAGCAGTACTACACGTCGTCGGACCTGTTCGAGGCCATTGTCGTGAAACCATCGGAGGGACGAACCGTGTCGCTCACGATAGGCTGGAGCCTTGGGCAAGCGTCCCAGTAAACGGCCTTCGGAAGGAAGGCGTTGGTGCCTTCCCCGTGCATCAAAGGGGCGCACCGACAGCAAGTTGCCCCGAAGGAAAGGGCCTGGCCGTGCCCAGCGAAGGCAGGATGCCTTCCCCCCGCCAACGGCCGGTCCATGGCCAACACCGACCAAACTGCCGGCGGACGGTTAGCGGTAGGCGAAGCGGAACCTTGTCATTCGCTGCTGGCTTCGGCGGCAATCGCGTTCGGTGAAGTCGAACTCCCAGTCGCGCACGGCCGCTTCTGCGGCTTCCACGAACACGTCGAGGTAGTGCGGGCGGTCTGCGCTCGACTGCGACAGCACTACCTGAACCTGGTCGTCGATGGTGCGCCCTTGTTCGTCTATGGCGTAGGAAACAACGACATTGGCCGAACCGTAGTCGATGCGGCGGCTGCCGGGGTACACGCTCCCTGCGCCGGTGCGCAACTGCACGGCACATGGACTGGCCTCTTGCGCACGGACGACCGGTGGCTGCGCTGGGCCGGCCATCGTTGGCGCCGCTTCGGTGGCTGGGTTGGCGACCGTCAGTTCCGCGGCATCCGCCACAGGAGTTAGTGCCGGCGACGAGGGCGGAACCGGATCGACTGAAGACGTCGGCACAGACTGGGGTTCCGCCGGCTCCGACAGGCTGGAGATACCCGAAACCTGCGCACGTTCTCCCTCTGGCGTCTGCTCGGCGCGTCCCTGTACTGCCTGTAGGGCACTTCCTACGGGCGCTTGCTCGACATCTGTTGCGCGTGCCGGCGCCGCAGGCGACGCCCGTTCGATCTCTGCCTCCCGGCGTTGCCGCGCCAGTTGCTCCCGCTCCCGAGCCTGTCTGCGCTCTTCCAACGCGGCAAGCTCCTCGCGTGCCTCGTCGAGCACGCGCTTCTCTGCCTCCACCTCCCTTAGCAGGCGCTGTGCCTCCTCCCGCTCCGCCCGAAGCCGCTCGACGTCATCTTGCGCCGCTCGATCGTCGAAGGCGACGTGATCGTAGTCGAGCAATGGCGCCTGGTCCTCGAAGGTCAGCGTGCGTACCCTGCCGGCGAAGTAACGCGTCCAGAACTGCTTGTGCGTCGCCACGTTGCGGGGATGCTCTGTCACACCGGCACGACGCAGATAGAACAACGTCACGTCGAGATTCGGGGCCGCGGGAGCAGTGACGGAGATCGGAGCCGGTGATGTAGCGCGGACGTACGCGAACGCGTCGTAATCCCAATCATCTGGCTCGCGGTCAAGGTGTGAATACCACTCCGCGTGCTGCATAAGGTCGGACAGAACAAACAGCGATGCATCGCCACCACCAGCAAGTTCCAACTGCGCGTCCTCGATAGCCTCGGCAATGTGCGCGTCGGCCACACGTTGTCTCGCCCGTCCAGCCTGCAGGGCTAGGCGCCCCACGAGCCCGTCGCGGCGCTGGCAGAACGTCCTTGCTCGTTCCCGAAGTTTCGACGGTAGCTGTGCCGGCAGATCGTCGCAGTCGCGCCGCTCCACGGCGCTGTCCTTGGCGCCTTCAGCCACCAGATCGGCGTTGTCGTAGGGCTTGCACACCCGCGCGATCAACTTGCGCGACGCAAACGCGTCCCCCGCAAGAGAAAAGACACGCAACTCACCATGCCGGCCCATGCGCGACGTCACCTGCCGCAGGATTTCCCCCGGCAGTGCACCGTGCGTACCGAGCGGTTTCTGCAAATCGAAGAGCGCGACGAACTTTTGCCTGATGAGCGCTGCATCCACAGGGCAGAGGTCGTCGTCGAGAAGCACGAAATCGTCCCCGCCGCCTGTTCCGCGCACGAACGAAACGAGAATGACGGCGAGCACCCCGATGAGAAACAGGGACAGGTAGAACAGCCGCATCCATCCGCCTTTCGTCGGGGTACTAGGCCGCTGCGCGTGCTGAGCCACCGCCAAGGAGCCCTCTCTTGGAAAAGCACGCGACGGATACTATCCCAAGAATGAACCGTAGCATGCGCTGACGCAGCCCACCGTACAGCGCAGCACCAGATGCGCGCAGAGCGGCGCGACAGTCACGGGCACAAGCTGGGGCTTGGCGGCGCCGGCGGCGCGATTTGCACCGTTGCGGTCCCGCGGACGGGTATAATTCCGCGCCAGATTTGCTTGCCGGAGCGCTGGAGCCTTGAGATTCCTCCTGTTCGCCGTGTGTCTTGCCTTGGCCGTGTGGGCCATGGCTGACCCGGTTCCCGCTGGCACCACGGCGGACATCCTCGACCGCACGCAGAAGTTCGGGCGCCTTTGCGTCGAGGGTGACGAATGCGGCGGCGGAGTCGCGGCCACGCCCATCGTGGCAGCAGGGCGCAGCGGCGAAGCCGTGTATTCCCGCTTCTGCTTCGCCTGCCACGCCACGGGCGTCAGCGAAGCGCCAAAGTTCCAGGACGCAGCCGACTGGGCACCGCGCCTCGAGAAGGGCATGGACGTGCTCATCCAGACCACCATCGACGGACTCAATCTCATGCCACCCATGGGAACGTGCATGGATTGCAGCGACGAAGAGATGGAGGCAGCGGTGGACTACATGCTCCCACCGGGCTAGCTGCGCCCGGAACCCGTACGGGCGGGGCTTGTCCCCGCCCGTATTGAATGCACCGACAGACTCGGACGCGGGATGGACCAAGCCCGCCCCTGCGGCGTTCGCTCACGGTTAGGCGATGCCGTCGTCCACGGCCCGGTAGCCTAGTGCCTCGGCGACGTGGGCGCCGCTGATGTCGTTTTCGTCCGCGAGGTCAGCGATGGTTCTGGCCACGCGACGGACGCGGTGGACGGCGCGGGCGGAGAGGGTGAAGCGGCGGGCTGCGGCCTTCAGCAGTTCGGCGGCACGGCCTTGCAAGGGGCAGTGGCGGTCTAGCTCCTGCGGCGGCAAGTCCGCGTTGAGCTTGCCCGAACGCTCGATCTGCGTTCCCCGCGCCGCGCCGATGCGTTTTCGCAATGCCTCTTCATCGATGCGGGCGGCTTCGTCCCACAAGTCTTCCTCCGGCACAGGCCCTACCTCAACCCTGAGGTCGATGCGGTCCAGCAATGGGCCCGACACTCTGCCCCGATACTGCCGCACTTGGTGCGGCGAACAGCGGCATCGCGTCTCGTCGCACACGAGGCCGGCCGGACACGGGTTCATCGCCGCCACGAGCTGAAACCCCGCCGGATAGCGCACCCGGCGCTGCACCCTCGCGAGCGCCACCACGTCGGACTCGAGCGGCTCCCGAAGCGCTTCGAGCACGTCGCGGCGAAACTCCGGCAGTTCGTCCAGAAAGAGCACGCCGCAATGCGCCAGCGTGATCTCGCCGGGCATGAGCGAGTTGCCGGCGCCGCCGCCGATCACGGCGGCGGTCGAGGCGGTGTGGTGCGGATCGCAGAACGGGCGTGTGCCAAAGGCCGGCGCCGTCTGCGTGGAGATGGAGTAGATGGTCGCCACCGCGATGGATTCATCCACCGAAGGCGGCGGCAGCAACTGCACGAGGCGCCTCGCCAGCATGGTCTTGCCGGTGCCCGGCGGCCCCGTCATGAGCAGATGGTGGCCGCCGGCGGCAGCGATCGAAAGCGCCCGCTTGGCATGGCTCTGGCCGCGCACGTCGTTCAGCGAGAGCCCGAGCTTCGGCTGCGGCGGACGGCTCGGCAGCAGTTCCGCCGGCGCTGGCAACTCATCGGCCTCGAGCAATTGCACCACTTCGCCAAGGTGACGCACGGGATGCAGCTTGATGTCGCTGAGCGGCGACAGCTCCGAAAGATGCTGCGCCGGCGCCATCAGTCGCCGTGAGGTGGCGGCAATCGCGGCAGCCGCCGAGAAGGCGCCGCGCACTGGCCGCAGGTCCCCATAGAGGGAGAGCTCGCCGAGGAGTTCCAGGCGGTGCAGGTGCTGTGCCGACACCTGCCCGGTGGCCACCAGGATGGCGACGGCGATGGCAAGGTCATACCTGCCGCCTTGCTTGGCAAGGTCGGCCGGGGCGAGGTTGACGGTGATGCGTCCGTCGCGCCAGTCGAAGCCGACGCTGCGAATGGCGGCACGCACTCGGTCGCGCGCTTCCCGAACGGCGGTTTCCGGCATCCCGACGACGGAAAACGCCGAGCTGCCGGGCTGGTGATATGCCTCCACGAAGACCCGTGGCGCGTCCATGCCCACTTGGGCACGCGTGTGGACCGGGTTCGGCACGGCCTTGCTCCTGCTCTAACACGTTTCCCGCCGGAGCGTAGGGATTCGCGGACTCGGGGTATGTAGGCCATCGACGGCAATCAGGGTACGAAAACGCCGCTTTGTGCCCTCATTCGGCCCTGGCACAAGCACCAATTCGGTGCTTTAGGGGTCCCTTCTGATAGATTGTGGGGCGTCTCGGCGCACGATGGCCAAATCCGGCGGGCTTCGGCACGGCGTCCAGGTTGGCACGTTCCATGCTTTGAGTGGTCGGCATTTGTCCGGCGCTAGCAGTTCGCGCTAGCAGTCTGTCGGACTTCGCCGCTTCGGCGAAGTTCGACGGAGTGATAGGACGGCTTGGGCTGGGGCAAGAAGCGTTGTCCGAAGGCAACGGTTCTTGTGGCGCTAGCGCGCCCGGGGAATCCAACTGCAAACATCAAGGGAACGACCATGAAGCACTTCCTCAACAGAACCGCTGCCCTTGCCAGCATGGCGGCCGGCGCGATCGGCGCGTTGGCGATCGGCTTGGCACCGGCGGCTTCGGCGCAAGAGTTCTCCGGCAACGTCACGCTCGTGTCGGACTACTCGTTCCGGGGCGAGAGCCAGACCGGACGCGATGCCGCCATCCAGGGTGGTTTCGACCTCGGCTTCGACTCTGGCTTCTACATCGGCACGTGGGCGTCGAACGTCAACTTCGGCCCCTACAGCGACGGTGCCGACCCCACCTATACCTCGATGGAACTCGACCTCTACGCCGGCTTCTCCGGCGAGATGGGCGACGGCGGCGGCTGGGACGTGAGCGTCATCCGCTTCGAGTACCCCAATGAGGGCGACGCCTCCGACTACATCGAGCTTTCCCTCAACTTCTCCTTCGGCAACTTCTCCGTCGGCGCCAACTACTCGCCCGAGTACCTCGGCGACGGAGGCGACACTTTCCTCTACCCCAACGTCGGCTACAGCTTCAGCCTCGGCGAGAACGCGACGCTCGACGTCTCGGTCGGCCAGGGCATCGGCGACACCGGCGACCACCTCGACTATTCGATCATGCTCGGCGCGCCCGTGGCGGGGCTCGACTTCGGCATCGGCGTCGTCGGCACGGACATCGACGACGGCAATCCGGGCAACGAGGGTCGGCTGATTCTGTCTCTCTCGAAAAGCCTGTGATCGGAGCGCGGGTTTAGGCGACAATCTTCGGTGCGCAGATCTTCCACGTGACGTGCATCTCAAGACGCTCAGGGGGAACCAGACATGAAACTCATCACCGCGATCATCAAACCGTTCAAGCTCGACGACGTGCGCGAGGCGCTGTCCGAAATCGGCGTGCAGGGCATGACGGTGACGGAGGTCAAGGGCTTCGGACGACAGAAGGGGCACACCGAGCTGTATCGGGGCGCCGAGTACGTCGTCGACTTTCTGCCCAAGGCCAAGGTGGAGGTGGCCATCGACGACAGCCTGCTCGATCAATGCCTGGAGGCGATCAGCAAGGCCGCAAACACCGGCAAGGTCGGGGACGGAAAGATCTTCGTCTTCACACTCGATGAAGTCGTTCGCATCCGCACCGGAGAAACCGGCTCCGACGCCGTGTAGCGCCATTCCAAGGCGCGCGGCGGCTGCGTGAAGGCAGCCGCCTTGTCTCGTAAGGAGAAAGAATCGTGGAAGATCTTGCTCAAACTCTGACACAGACCAACTACGCCATCGACACCTTCTATTTCCTCATCATGGGTGCGATGGTCATGTTCATGGCGTGCGGATTCTCGATGCTCGAGTCGGGCATGGTGCGGGCGAAGAACACCGCCGAAATCCTCACCAAGAACGTCGCCCTGTACTCCATCTCCTGCATCATGTACCTGTTCGTCGGCTACTACATCATGTACATCGGCGCCAGCGAAGGCGGCGTGCTGCCAAGCTTGGGCTGGCTGATCGGCGAGGAGAACACCGCCGAGCAGATCGTCAGCGGCACCGCCGGCGGCATCGCCACCGATCACTCGGAACGCTCCGACTACTTCTTCCAGGTCGTGTTCGTGGCGACCGCGATGTCCATCGTCTCCGGCGCGGTGGCCGAGCGCATGAAGCTGTGGGCCTTCCTCGGCTTCGCCGTGGTCATGACCGGCCTCATCTACCCGCTGCAAGGCATGTGGACCTGGGGTGGCGGCTGGCTCGCGAGCGCCGGCTACTCCGACTTCGCCGGTTCCGGCATCGTCCACATGTGCGGTGCGGCTGCGGCCCTAGCCGGCGTGCTGCTGCTAGGACCTCGCCAAGGCAAATACACATCGGACGGGCGCGTCAACGCCATCCCCGGCTGCAACATGCCACTCGCGACCCTCGGCATGTTCATCCTCTGGTTCGGCTGGTTCGGCTTCAACGGCGGGTCGGAACTGAAGCTCTCGAACGTGGACGAGGCCAACGCGGTGGCGCAGGTGTTCGTCAACACCAACATCGCCGCCTGTGGCGGCCTGGTCGCGGCGCTGTTGCTGGCGCGACTGTGGTTCGGCAAGGCCGACCTCACGATGGCGCTGAACGGCGCGCTTGCAGGTCTCGTCGCCATCACCGCCGACCCGCTGTCGCCAAGCGCAGAGCTGTCGGTGCTGGTGGGCGCCATCAGCGGGCTGATCGTCGTCCCCTCCATCGTCTTCCTCGACAAGCTGAAGATCGACGATCCGGTAGGAGCCATCAGCGTCCACGGTACCTGCGGCATCTGGGGCATCCTCGCGGTGCTCTTCAGCAACGCCGATGCCACCATCCTCGGACAACTGACGGGCATCGTCGGCATCTTCGTCTGGGTATTCGTCGCTTCGCTGATCGTCTGGGGCATCCTCAAGGCGACGGTGGGCATCCGCGTGTCGGAAGAGCACGAGATGGCCGGTGTGGACTTCTCCGAGACGGGCATCGAGGCCTATCCGGAGTTCGCCCAAGCGTAGCTACGCGCAACTTCCCAACCGAAAAGGGCGCTCCACGGGGCGCCTTTTTTTGCGAGTCGCCAGGTTGGGCGGGTGGCGGGGAGGTCCGCCCTGTTCCCTGCCACCGACAGGCCGTCTCGCGGGGAGGAGGCTGGTTGCATCTTCGGGCCCTTGGTTGCTGCGCCTTCGGCGGGAGCAGCGTGCGCGGCCCACGCTCCGAATGGCGTGTGGGACCGCGCCATCCGGCCGGTACGTTGGTGTTGACTCGGCTTCGACCAACACCGTCTCGGCGGGGGATCGTCGGGCCCGTGATTGCTGCGCCTCCGGCGGGAGCAGCCTGGACGGACCGCCTCGAAAGGGGCAGACGCCGGATACATGGTTGTGTGATGCTTGGCACGAATCTCTTAGGCGTGAGGATTGGAGGGGGTCATGGAGGGGAGTCGGGAAATCCCGAAGCTGTTCGGGATCGCGCTGCACTGGCAAATCGCCATCGCGCTGCTGCTGGCCGCCTTGGTGGGTGGCATCGTGCAGATGGCGGCGCCGGATGGTGTCGAGGCCAGCGCCACGGCGCTCGGCAGCGGACTGGTGGCGACACTGGACTTCATCGGCGGGCTGTTCGTCAACGCCCTGAAGATGATCGTCGTGCCGATCATCCTCGCGTCCATCATCGTTGGCGTCGCCAACATGGCGGGTCAGGATGCCTTCGGTCGCGTCGGCGGCAAGACGCTGGGCTTCTATGTCATCACGGGCATCTTCGCCATCTTCACGGGCCTCATCGCCGTCAATCTCATCTCGCCCGGAACGGTGGAGGGCACCCAGGCCATGCGCAACGCCCTGCCCGACGCCACCGCGCAACTGGCGCGCGCGGAGGGAAGGGGGTTCGGCGACCTGGTGGGCATCATCTCCCGCGCCATCCCGCCCAACATCATCGAGGCGGCGGCCGAGACGCAGCTCTTGGCGCTGATTTTTGTTGGCGCGGTGTTCGGCTACTTCATGTCGCGGCTCACCGGCAAGGCGCGGGAGACCTTGCAGAGCTTCTGGGAGGGCGTCCAGGAAGTCACCATCATGATCACGATGTGGATCATGCGCTTCGCGCCGCTTGGCGTCTTCGCGCTGGTGGGGGAGACCTTCATCGTCTCCGGCTTCGCACCGCTGGTTGCGCTCGGAGTCTTCTTCATCACCGTGCTGCTGGCGCTCGCCATCCATTTCTTTGGCTGGCTGCCGCTGTTGCTGCGGTTCGTCGGACGGGTCAGCCCCCTTGCCTACTACCGCAAGCTCCTGCCGGCACAGCTCACGGCCTTCTCCACCGCATCCTCGTCGGCAACGCTGCCGGTCACCTTGAACAGCGCCGCCGACGCCGGCGTGCCGCGTCGGGTGACGGGCTTTGTGCTGCCGCTCGGCGCCACCGTCAACATGGACGGCACGGCGCTCTATGAATGCGTGGTGGTGATCTTCATCGCCCAAGTGATGGGCATCGACCTCACCATCGGCCAGCAGCTCCTGGTGCTGCTGCTGGCGCTCCTCACCTCCATTGGCGTCGCCGGCATTCCCGCCGCGAGCCTTGTGGCCATCGTGCTGATCCTGCCGGTGGTCGGTCTGCCGGTGGAAGCCATCGGCCTCGTGCTGGCGGTGGACCGAATCCTCGACATGTGCCGCACCGCGGTGAACGTGACCGGCGACTTGACGGTTACGGCACTGGTAGCGCGCGCCGAGGGGGAGGAGTTGCCGGAGGTTGCGGCGGCACGGGCTGCCTGACAGCAACGGCTAGGGAACGCCTGCAAGGCCCCTTCCGCCAACGTGGGGGGCCTTAAGGGCGGGCTCCTTGCCTCGTGGACTGAATGGAAAGGTCCGCGAGCGGACCCGCGTCTGTCGCCACGTATTCGTAGAAAGCGCGACCGTCCTCGCGCCATTGACGGGTTAGGGCACCGGGCGCGACCGCGACGTGTTGCGCCGCGGTGCTCACCCTGGCGCGGAGGTGACCGAGGCGCGGCGTTTCGGCGTGGCGGCGATGGACGAGGGGCAGGTTCTGGCGGCGGCGTGCCCTTGCGTTGTCGAGTTCCAGGCTCGGGTCGTAGCCGATGTAGGGCAGGAACTCGCCTGGCTGCAGCGCCAATCGGTCCGCGCCGGTGCGCGCGAGATCGACCTCGAACTGAAACCGCAGCAGCAACGTCTCGCCTGGCTCGAGAGGGCGGCGCAAGCGGTAGCTGTAGAGCGGCAGGTGCTCTTGCACGGCAGTGATTTCGCCGGGCACGCGAAAGGTGATGGAAGTCGATCGGCGCGGCGCGGTCAGGTGCAGTTCCGGAATGTTGACCGGCGTTTCGTTGCGGACAACGATGCTGCCGCGGCTGCGAAGACGCTGTTCCGCCGGGAAGACATCGAGCGCGAGCTCAACGCGCGACGGGCGCGGCTGCGGCAGGCCGGCAAGGTGCCCGAACGTGCGTTCGTATGCCGCCGCCCAACTTTGGGGGTTGCGGTCTTGGGGGGCGAGAGGGTCGCGGTCGTTACGCAGCGTCCACGCACCGACCATCCCGCACAGCACCACCGCAACCCAAGCGGCCGTGGCAATGCGACGGAAATGTGGCCTCCTGCCCTGCACCATGTTGTGTCCAAAAAGCTGACGTGGTGAACCCCGCGCTCTCGGAGGGAAGGCATTCTGCCGACCCTAAGCGCCGACAGGCGCTTTTGGCAACTCGCTATCGGTGCGCCTTGCGGCGCACAGGGAAGGCAGAATGCCTTCCCTCCAAAGGCCCGTCATTTGCGTCATCGCCGTTTCTACGGCGCAGCCTCCTAGCGTCGCGTCCCGAAAATACGTCACCCTTCCCGCTGGGCGCTGGCTGGCGCACCGATGCCGGGAAAAAGGAGGATGTGCCGCCCAGACTCTCCCCCCGAAAGGTCGGCCGGGACGAGGATTGGGCATCCCGAAGTACGCAAACTTATGGGACGGCACACTAGCGCTTGACCGCCAACGTCAACCCATCGCCGATTGGAAGCATCGCCACATCGACCCGCTCGTCCGCGACCACCTTCTCGTTCACGGCGCGGATCGCGCGCGTGTCCTGGTCGTTCGCCCCCGGCTTTACGACCCGGCCGCCCCAGAGCACGTTGTCGATGCCGATGACGCCGCCGACTCGAATGAGGCGCAGACAGCGTTCGTAGTACACGTCGTAGTTGGCCTTGTCGGCGTCGATGAAGGCGAAGTCGAACTCGCCTGAACGGCCCTCCTCTATCAGCGTGTCGAGGGTTTCCGTGGCCGGACGCAGGCGCAGGTCGATGCGGCCCGCAACACCGGCGCGTTCCCAGAACGGCTTGCCGATCGAGGTCCATTCCTCGGACACGTCACAGGCAATGACCCGTCCATCGGCTGGTAGCGCCTCCGCCACAACCAAGGCGCTGTAGCCCGTGAACGTGCCCACCTCCAGCGTTTGCTTCGCGCCGATCAGCCGCACCAGCAATTGCATGAAGGCACCTTGCTCCGGCGAAATCTGCATCGGGTGCGAGCGCGTGGCACGCAGCGTTTCGGCACGAAGGTCTTTCGCCACTTCCGACTCGCGGGCGCCGACCCGCAGAAGATACTCGTGCAGTGTATCGGTGAGGTTGATGGTGTGACTCGACACGACGACTTTCCTATGCGTTGGGTGGACGATTATGCGCTAGCACCCGAACAAGGCGGGCCTTCGGAGGGAAGGCATTCTGCCTTCCCTGGCGCCGACAGGCGCCCTTGCTTTGTCGGCATCCGCCCGTGCGCCTGAAGGCGCACGAGGGAAGGCAGAATGCCTTCCCTCCGAAGGCCGCTAGCCGCGTGGAACCCAACTACCGACGCGCCCGCCAGTGCCCCATAGGGGCGGGGCTTGTCCCCTACGAACTGCGTTCCACGGCGCAGCACGACAGTCTGCTAGGCTTGCGAAGAAGGATCGATCGGCAACGCAAGCGGAGGGCAACATGCACTACGGCGACATCGAACTCACCAAGGACGGCCACGTCGCGACGCTGGAAATCCAGCGTGGACCAAACAATTTCTTCGATGTGGATCTCATCAACGACATGGCTTCCGCGTTCGAGGACATGGACAACGACGACGATTGTCGCGCTCTCGTGCTCTGCTCCGAGGGCAAGCACTTCTGCGCCGGCAACAACTTCAGCCAGCCCCGCTCGCCAGCCGAGGAGATCGCGCGTTCGGCCGGCGGCAACCCGCTCTACGCCGCTGCCGTGCGCCTGTTCGACGCCCAAAAGCCCGTGATCGCCGCGGTGCAGGGCGCGGCCGTCGGCGGCGGCTTTGGCCTCGCGGTCATGGCGGACTTCCGCGTCGTCTGCCCCGAAGCGCGCTTCACGGCGAACTTCGTCAAACTCGGCTTCCATCCCGGCTTCGGCCTGACCGACACCTTGCCGCGCATCATCGGCCAGCAGCGCGCCAATCTGATGTTCCTGAGCGGCCGCCGCATCAACGGCGAAACCGCCTACGAATGGGGCCTTGCCGAGGTGCTCACCGACCGCGACAACCTGCGCGCAGAAGCGCAGAAGCTAGCGGCGGAGATCGCTGAGAACGCGCCCCTTGCGCTGAAGTCCGTGCGCGCCACCATGCGCGGTCACATGGCTGAGGCCGTGCAGACCGCCACGGACCACGAAGCGGTGGAGCAGGCCCGGCTGCAGAAGACGGAAGACCACAAAGAGGGCGTGCGGGCTGTGGCCGAGCGGCGGGTCGGCAATTTCGTCGGTCGCTAGGAGTCTGTCGGGTTTGCCACGGGCCTCTGGAGGGAGGGCGTCTCGCCCTCCATTGTGCCGCCGGCACGTCAAGTCATCACGGGCGGCAGCGAGCAGAGGCTGGTTTGTTGGTGGCGTTGTTCGAGGCTGGCGCTTTGTTGGCGTGATCTGGGACGCAGGTGGCGGTGGCCTTGGCCGGCTCCGCTGCGTGCGCGCCGTCGGCACGCTTGGAGGGCGGGACGCCCTCCGTCCAGAGAGGCCCTCGCATGGCAGGGGCTGTTGCTTCGGTGTTTGCCGGCGGGCTTTGTTCGAGGAGGGCTTGCTAATGCCCGCCCGCGCGCTCCGCCGCTTTCGCGTCTAACCCGGCTCGGATTTCCTTGTACGCCGCCTCGTCTAGGCTGAAGCGGGTGAACAGCGCGGTGCCGATCAGGTAGCAGATCAAGGGGAAGAGGCCGTACAGCCCCACCATCCACACCTGCGTCGTCATGGTCTGTTCCTGGTTTGGCACGAAGCCGGACAGGTCCAGCACGAACCCGGTCAGTGCCAGCATGATGCCGAGGGCGCTCTTGTAGACGAAGTTCCAGGCGGCGAAGTAGGAGCCTTCCTTGCGCTCGCCGGTCAGGTGTTCGTCGTAGTCGATCACGTCGCCCTGCACCGACGGCGCGATGGTGCCGCCGCAGCCGGCGGCAAGGCCGGCGAACACCGCCAGCACGAACATGGTGCCGAGCCGCAGCTCCGGCGGCAGGAACGGCAGCGCGAACATGCCGCCGAAGGAGAGCCCGGTGCCGAGCATGGAGAACAGCCACAGCCGCACCTTGCCGACGCGCCGCGACAGGGGAATCCAGAGCGGCACGGAGAAGGCGGAAGGGATCATGTACGAGAGGATCACGAGCGGCGCCATGTGCGGCGCACCGACGACGTATTGCGCGACATAGAGCGTCAGCACGCCGATGGCGGCGGAGCCGATGTTCTCGATCAGGGTGACGATGATGAGCAGCCGCGAGTGCTTGTTGCGCCACACGTCGGCAAAGGCCTTGAGTGGGTTTGCGCCGACGCGACCCTGAAACTCCGGGCGCTCGCGCAGCCCAGCCACCGCCAGCACGATCACCGCGGCCATGAAGGCAGCCGCCGGCAGCGAGAGATCGAGCGCCCGCTCCCGCGCCACCTCCACACCTTCCGTTTCCGCGCCGATAAGGAGCTGCATGGTGACGAGGCAGAAGATGGAGCCGAAGGTGTAGAACCCGTGGCGATAGCCGAACAGCCGGCTGCGCTCGTGGTAGTTGGTGGAAAGCTCGGCGCCCAAGGACAGGTGCGGCACGAAGAAGGCCGTCATCACCGAATAGAAGCCGACGATGGCGACGGCCATCCACACCGTCAGGCCAAAGCCTTCAAGCCCTTCCGGCGGGGCGAAGATCATCACGAAAGTGATGCAGATGGGTATGACGCTCGCAGCCATCCAGGTACGCCGACGACCGAACCGCGAGCGCGTGCGATCCGACAGATAGCCGACGAGCGGGTCCGACACTGCGTCCCAAACCCTCGAGGCGCTGAAGATGAGGCCCATGACGAGCGGCGAGATCAAGAGCACGTCGGTGGAGAACTTCATCACGTACAAGCCGATCAGCAAGTACATGTAGCCGGCGCCGACGCCCGGAATGCCATACGCGAAAACGACCTTGCGCGGCAGGCGGTCCTGCACCGCGGCGGCGGTCGCCTCGGCGATTGCCACCTTCAGGCGTTCTTGATGGTGAGGCCGCCGTCCACGGGCAGCGCCACCCCCGTGATGAACGACGAGGCCGGCAGCACGAGGCTCAGCGTGCCGTGCGCCACCTCCTCTGGGTCGGCATAGCGCTTGAGCGCCACGCGGCGGCGGGCGTATTCCTGCTTGGCCTCCTCCGGGATGTTGGCGGTCATGCCGGTGCGGATGGGGCCAGGGCAGATGCAGTTGACGGTGATGCCCTCCGTGCCGAACTCCACCGCCAGCGACCGAGTGAGGCCGATCACGCCAGTCTTGGCAGCCGTGTAGGGGCTGCCGAACTTGGTCGCGCCCAAGCCTTCGGTGGAGGCGATGTTGACGATGCGGGCGCAATCGGAACGCCGCAGCCACGGCAGGGCTGCGCGGATGATGCGAACGTGGGCGGTGAGCAGGACATCGAGCGCGCGCGACCAGGTGGCTTCGAAGTCGTCCGCATCCACGGGGCCGCCAGCACCGATGCCGGCGTTGTTGACGAGGATGTCGATGCCGCCGAGTTGCTCGGCTATGGCCGGGATCACCTCGGCGATGGCATCCGGGTCGGCAACATCGAGCCGCCAGGCGGTGGCGCTGTGGCCGGCGTCGGTGATCTCGGCCACCACTGCGTCGAGAGGTTCCGCATTGAGGTCGAGAGCAGCGACTTTGGCGCCTTGCTCGGCAAAGAGGCCAGCGGTTGCCCGCCCCATGCCACTGGCGGCACCGGTGACGATCGCCACCCTGCCTTCGATCGAACGGCTGAGCCGCGTCAACGCCATCGCACACCCCTCTAGTGAGCAGGCAGCATAGTACACGCGCCCTGCCGCGATGCGGCCCGTCCCGCGGGGAGACGGCTGGTTGCAAATTTGGGCCCTTGGTTGCTTCGCCTTCGGCGCGAGGAGCGTGAGAGGGCCTCGCTCCGAGTCCCGTTTGGGACTGCGCCATCCGGCCGACACGTTGGTGTTGGCTCGGCTTCGAGTCGCATCCTTCGGAGCATGGAACGAAAAAGATGGTGGGCCGTCTGGGGATCGAACCCAGGACCAACGGGTTAAAAGCCCGGTGCTCTACCGGCTGAGCTAACGACCCGGCGTTTGGGGGCGCGCATTGTAGTAGATTGCGCTGGTTGTTGGGGGATGGCCATGGGTGAGTTTGGGGCAGGCGCTGCGCCGCTTGCGGGTGTGCGGGTGCTCGACATCTCCGAGGGGGTGGCGGGGCCGTTCTGTGCCAAGTTGCTTGGCGATTTGGGGGCGGATGTCGTCAAGGTGGAGCGTCCCGGCACGGGCGACGAGGCGCGGGCGCTGGGGCCGTTTCCGGCTTCGGCGCAAGATGCCGAGACGCGTCGCGAGAGCAGTGCGACGTTCTTCTTTTTCAACACCAGCAAGCGCAGCGTCGCGCTTGCGCTCGATTCCGCCACCGGGCGCGAGCAGCTTGCCCGGTTGGTGCAGCGCTACGATGTGGTGATTGCCGGCCAAACCGCCGAAGAGCTTGACGCCGCTGGCATCGGCTACGAAGCGCTCCGAGAATGGAATCCGGCCGTGATTCTCACCACGGTTTCCGGCTTCGGTTCGTTTGGCCCGCAGTCGCACTACCAGTCGTCGCACCTGATCTCTTGCGCCGTTGGCGGCTGGTGCCACCTGTGCGGCGTGCCGGAACGCGAGCCGCTGCAGGTGGGAGGCAACGTCTCCGAGACGCTTGCCGGCGCATTCGCCGCAGCGGCAACGCAACTCGCCATCGTCGGCCGTTCGCGCCACGGTCGGGGCGAGCACATCGATGCGAGCGTGCAGCAGGCGGTGCTGGCCGGCGCACAGATCCCGACGATGCTGTATGAATATCGCGGTCTTTCTCCGGAGCGCTACTCCAGCATCGGTTCAGGCGCCGGCGCCTGCTACATGCTGCCAACCGCCGACGGCTACATTGGCCTGAATGCGCTCACACGGCCGCAGTGGCACATGCTTTGCGACTTTCTCGGACGCAAGGACATCGCCGAGAACCCGCGCTACCAATCCCTTTCCTGGGTCAACCCGGACGAGCGGCTGGAGGAGGTGCGAGAGGCATTTCAAACGGCTCTCGCAGATCGAACCGCCGACGAACTGTTCCACGAGGCCGAAAAGTGGCGCGTGCCATTTGGCCTCGTGCCCGACATGGCCGGCATGTTCGCGCTGCCGCCGCATCGTCATCGCGGCTTCATCGTGCCGCTCGAGCACCCCACCGCCGGCGAGGTGGAAGTGCCCGGGGTTCCGTTTCGCGCCACTGCCACCGCGCCGCGGCCCTTTCGCCCGCCGCTCCTGGGAGAGCACACCGAAGAGGTGCTGTCGAACTTGCCACCGGTACCGACAACGGCGCCAGCAACCGGGGGCAACGAGGCCAGTCCATTGCCTCTCGAAGGCGTGCGCATACTGGACCTGTCGATGTTCTTCGCCGGCCCTGCGTGCGCGCAGATCGCTGCGGACGCCGGTGCAGATGTCATCAAGGTGGAGTCCATCCAGCGCATCGACGGCTGGCGCGGCAGCGCGACCGGCGGCAGCGGCGAACTGCCGTCGTGGGAGAGTTCGCCCTACTTCAACTGGGTCAACCGCAACAAGCGCGACGTGACCCTCAACCTCACCGACCCGCGCGGCGTCGAGATCGTCAAGACCATGGCGCGCGATGCCGACATCCTGATCGAGAACTACACACCCCGCGTCATGGCCAAGTTCGGCCTCTCGTGGGAGACGCTGCACGCCATCAACCCGCGCCTGGTGATGATCTCGCTGTCCGGCTTCGGCGCCGACAGTCCCTGGCGCGACTACGTCGCCTTCGGCATGTCCACCGAGCAGATGGGCGGCTTCACCCACCTCACGGGCTACCCGGACGGCGATCCGCTCTTCACCGGCACCACCGGCGGCGACCTCTTCTCCGGGGTGATGGGCGCAAACGCCCTGTTCGCGGCCTTGCAGCACCGTGACCGCACGGGCGAAGGCCAGCACATCGATTTCGGCCAGGTGGAGGCGTGCAGTCTGTACGTGGGCGATGCCATGACCGCTTGGTCGCTTGCCGGCGTCGATCCGGGGCGAGTCGGCAACGACCACCACCACTATCCGCTGCAAGGCGTTTATCCATGCACGGACAACCGCTGGATCGCCATCACCTGCAAGTCACAAGACCACTGCCGCCGGCTCGCGGAACTCGTCGGCGGGGCGACGAATGGAGGGGCTCTCGACGGAGACCGCATCGCCGCTTGGACCGCGCCTCAAGACCATCTGGCGTTGATGGAGGACCTGCAAGCCGCCGGCATTCCGGCGGGAGCGGTGATGAACGGCCCCGAACTCCTCGACGATGCCCAGATTGCCGCCCGAGAGGGCCTGCTGCTGCAAGACCGCCCCGGCCTTGGCCCCAAGCACTATCCCGCCCAACCCTACCGCTTCCGCAACGCGAGCCCACCCCCCAACGCACGTGCCCCCCTCTTGGGCGAACACGCAAGCGAAATCCTGAAGGAGCACGCCGGTCTCACGGACGACGACATCGCCGAACTCATCATCGACGACGTGGTCGGCACGGTCCCAATCGCGGCGCGATAGCGCCTGAGGATGGCCAACCGAGAAGGGCGACGCATGCGTCGCCCCTACGGCCCGCGACATGACCGACACCTTCCTGTAGGGGCGACGCATGCGTCGCCCTGTCCGGCAGCGGGTGCATCGCCGCCAAGTCCGACAGGCTGATAGCGCGTGACAAGGCGGGCCTTTGGAGGGAAGGCATCCTGCCTTCCCTGCGCGCCCTCTGGCGCGCTGACCGCGACCTGCAACAAGAAAGCACCCTGTCGGCGCTAGGGGCGCGCCCCTTCGGGCGCGTTGGCAGAATGCCCTCCCTCCGAAGGCCCCATCACAAGTCCGACAGGCTGCTAGAATCCTCGTCGGAATCGAGCTTTGGACACGAGCATGGCTTGGAACGAACCGGGCGGCAACGGCAACGATCCGTGGAAGCGGCGTGGCGATCAGGGCCCGCCGGATCTCGACGAGGCCTTGCGCGAGTTCCAGAACAAGGTCACTGGCATGTTCGGCGGCGGCAAGAGCGGCGGTTCGGGCCGCTCGCCGCTCAAGTGGTCTACCGTCGGCATCGGCGCGGTGGTGCTGGCCATAGCCTACGGCGCCTGGGGCATCTACCAGATCGACCAGCAGGAGCGGGGCGTGGTGTTCCGCTTCGGCCGCGCGCTCGCGGAAACGAAGCTGCCGGGGCTGCACTGGAATCCGCCCGTCATCGACGTGGTGACGCCGGTGAACATCACCCGGGTCAACTCCCACAGCCACCAGGCGCTGATGCTCACGGAAGACGAGAACATCGTCGATGTCAGCCTCACCGTCCAGTTCGTCGTCGGCGACCCCCGCGCCTTCCTCGTCAACGTGAGAAATCCCGGCACGAGCTTGGACCACGCTACGGAGAGCGCGCTGCGGCACGTGGTTGGCAGTTCCACCATGGATTCGGTGATCACGGAGGGTCGCGAGGCGGTGGCCATCGAGGTGCAGGACAGGTTGCAGAGCTACCTCAACCGCTACGGCACCGGCATCACCGTGAGCAAGGTCAACATCGACCGCAGCGGCCCGCCGCAACAGGTGCAGGAAGCCTTCGACGACGTGCAGAAGGCGAAGGAAGACGAGGTGCGCGCGGTCAACGAGGCCAATGCCTACGCCGAGGGCGTTGTGCCGAGCGCCCGCGGCGAGGCGCAGAAGGCCATCGAAGAGGCAAACGCGTACCGCGAGCAGGTGATCGCGGAGGCGACCGGCGAAGCCCGTCGGTTCAACCAGCTCCTGGCGCAATACCAGCTCGCGCCCGAAGTCACTCGGGATCGCCTCTACATCAACTCCATCGAGTCTGTCCTGCAGAACAGTTCCAAGGTGATGGTCGATGTGGAAGGCGGCAACAACATGATGGTTCTGCCGCTCGACGCGATCAGTTCGCGAGCCGCGGCCGGCGGCCAGAGCGCCGACGAAATCGCAGACCAGGTCTTGCGCGAGATCGAAGCGCGGCAAGCCGGTCGGCCGCGCGAGAGTCGGTGATGGACCTCGGCGGCACCATGACAAGCTATCCAGTCGGGAGAAGCTGATGAACGTGAAGCTGATCGTTGCCGTGATCGTGCTGGTGCTCGGTGCCGTGCTCGTCAGCAACGCCGTGTTCACCGTCCACGAAACCGAGCGGGCGCTGCTGCTGCGCTTCGGCGCCGTCGAGCGCGCCGACATCGAGCCTGGCCTGCACATCAAGATGCCCATCGCCGAGGACGTGCGCAAGTTCGACGGCCGGGTGCTGACCCTCGATGCACCGGCGGCACGCTACTACACGCTGGAGAAGAAGCCGCTGGTGGTGGACATGTTCGCCAAGTGGAGGGTTGGCGACGTGCAGCGCTACTACACCGCCAGTTCCGGCGACGAGACCCGCGCCCGCAACCTGCTGCAGGAACGGGTCAACGAGGGCCTGCGCAACCAGATCAGCCGGCGCGACATGCACGAGGTCATCTCCGGCGAGCGGGACCAGCTCATGCAGGAACTCACCCGCGACCTCAACGAGGTGATGAGCCGCGAGATGGGCGTCAACGTCATCGACGTGCGCGTGAAGAAGATCGACCTGCCGCCGGAAGTGTCCGTGGCGGTGTACGAACGCATGAATTCCGAGCGCGAGATCGAGGCTCGCCAGTACCGTGCCACCGGGCGCGAACTGGCGCTCGGCATCACCGCCGATGCGGATCGGCAGGTGGTGGTCATCGGCGCGGAAGCCTATCGGCAGGCCGAGGAACTGCGCGGCGAGGGCGATGCGAAGGCGGCCGAGATCTACGCCTCGGCCTTCAACAGCGACCCCGAGTTCTACAAGTTCTATCGCAGCACCAACGCCTACGCCAACGTCTTCCAGGATCGGCGGGACACGCTCGTCATCGACCCGAAGAGCGACTTCTTCCAATACCTCGAGCAGAGCGGCGGCTGAAGGCGGCCTTTCGCGCCCGCACAAGCTGGCACCTTAAGCCCGGATTATCCATGAATGCCCTACTGCGGACGACGATACACTCGCTGTGGCTGTGCAGTACTCGCGCGTCCTACGGACGCGTTCGCTCCGGCCCCCTCGACGTAGTGCGCAGCTATGCCCTTCGGGTTCCGGAACGAAGTGCGCCCAGCCACAGCGGCGTCTCGTCGCCCTCGCTACGCGCATTCATGAATAATCCGGGCTAGTGCCACCGGCGCAGCGTCCGCAAAAAGGGACACCGGCACGCATGAGCACCGTCCGCAACGTCGTCGTTCTCGGCAACCAGTGGGGGGACGAGGGCAAGGGCAAGATCGTTGATCTGCTCACCGAGCGCGCCGCCGCGGTGGTGCGCTTTCAGGGCGGGCACAACGCCGGCCACACGCTCGTCATCGGCGGCGAAAAGACGGTACTGCACCTGATCCCGTCCGGCATCCTGCGCGAAGACGTGCAATGTCTGGTAGGCAATGGCGTCGTGCTCGCGCCGGGAGCTCTCATCAAGGAAGTAAGGCAGCTTGAGGAACGCGGCGTGCCGGTGCGCGACCGCTTGCGCCTGAGCCCGGCCTGCCCGCTGATCCTGCCGTACCACGAGGCCACCGACCAAGCGCGGGAAGCCGCCGACCACAATCGCAAGATCGGCACCACCGGGCGCGGCATCGGCCCCGCCTACGAAGACAAGGCGGCGCGGCGCGGCGTGCGCCTAGGCGATGCCTTCTATCCCGAACAGTTTGCCGACAAGCTGCACGCGGCGATGGACTACCACAACTTCATGCTCACCAACTACTACAACGCCGAACCCATCGACTATGCCGCGACGCTCGCCGAGGCGAACGAGATGTTCGACGAGATTCGCCCGATGGTGGCCGACATCGTGCCCATCCTGCACAGCCTGCGCGAGGGCGGCCGCAACATCCTGTTCGAGGGCGCGCAAGGCTCGCTTCTGGACGTGGACCTCGGCACCTACCCGTTCGTCACCTCCTCCAACACCACCGCCGGCGGC
Source organism: Pseudomonadales bacterium (assembly GCA_965116935.1). Taxonomy (GTDB): domain Bacteria; phylum Pseudomonadota; class Gammaproteobacteria; order Pseudomonadales; family Azotimanducaceae; genus VXYL01. Next base: position 1,912,377 of record OZ220737.1, read on the forward strand.
GCCGCAGTCGGCACCGGCTTCGGCCCACGCCATCTCGACTACATCCTCGGCATCACCAAGGCCTATTCCACCCGCGTCGGTTCCGGGCCATTCCCCACGGAACTCTTCGACAGCATCGGCACCAGGCTCGGCGAGCGCGGCGCCGAGTTCGGCGCCACCACCGGGCGCCAGCGCCGCTGCGGCTGGTTCGACGCCGTGGCCACCCGCCAGGCCATTCGCATCAACAGCATCTCCGGGCTTTGCCTGACGAAACTCGACGTGCTCGACGGCCTCGACACCATCCGCATCTGCATCGGCTACGAAAGCGAAGGCGGCGAAGAACTCGCGCCCCGCTTCGGCAGCGAGCATTACTCGCACATCCACCCGGTGTACGAAGACCTCCCCGGCTGGAGCGAATCCACCGCCGGCGCCCGGCGCCTCGAAGACCTGCCAAGCGCTGCGCGCACCTACATCGCCCGCATCGAGGAAGCCACCGGCGCCGCCATCGACCTGATCTCCACCGGCCCCGACCGCGACGAGACCATAGTCCTCAACCATCCGTTCGACGGGGCCGCCTGATGATCGACTCACGCCTGCTCGAAATCCTCGTCTGCCCCCTCTCCCACGCCCCCTTGGTGCTCCGCCCTTCGGGCACGGGAACGGGCGACGAACTCTGGTGCGCCGCCAGCGGCCTCGCCTACCCCATCCACGACGGCATCCCGGTAATGCTCCCAGAAGAAGCGCGCGAACTGACGCCGGAAGAACGCGAGTCCCTCACTGGGTTCCCCAGTAGTCAAAACCGCTAGCTGACATTAGTGGTATGCTATTGTCCAACGTCGCATTAGAGCACGCCACTTGGACGCTTCGCACTCCACAACAGCACCGACCCACGAACGACCGGATGCTCCTCGGCTAGATACACCCGACCCAATCTCCACGCAAAATGCCCGACGCGGCTTGGCGACGATCGCTTTCCTCAAGGCTCGATTTGACGAACAGAAGGACCATCTGGGTATGTTCCAACCCTTCGTCAATGACGCTATCCAACGTGCGGACGTTGATGACCTCCGTTTGACCGACGTTCAACGGCTTGTCCAAGAAGCAACCGGATTGTCTGTACCCACCAACGTCCTCAGAACCCTCCTCAAGCGAGCCGCAAAGATGGACCTCGTGAAGCGCGAAGGAGGTCGCTACTTCCGTACAGCCACCGGCCGCCAGACATCAGATCTATCGACGCGAATTCAGAGCTTTGAGACGGCGCATCAGAAACTTGCTTCGCATTTGCTGGACTTCGCGAAAGGAAAAGGCGAAACACTAGAAACCGCTGACGACGCACTAGCAGCGCTCATGGCATTCCTCGATACCAATCATATCGGCATCGTGCTAGGCCAACTTCCGTCAAAGATAGACCGCACGAAAGCTTCTCATCTGGAGCAAACGGTCGCCGCTTACGTCACCAAGTTGTTCGAGGAGCGTGGACCGGCCTATGAGCAAATCGACGACGTAGTGCGCGGCCTGATCGTTCGCAACGCCCTCCTCCTGAACGACATTCCAACTACAAAACGACACCTACATCAACTTACCATTTATTTGGATACAGGGGTCCTGCTCCATGCATTAGGTTACGCTGGAAAAGCGGAGCAGGAAGTCACCATAGAGTCCCTAAATGTCATCAGGACCGCTGGCGCTCGGTTGCGTATGTTCGAACGGACAGTGAATGAAATCGAGACGATTCTCCAAGTCTACGAACGTGGCCTTGCGTCAGCCGCGGGAGTTCGACGGCTCCGCGACACCGAACTCAGGCGTCATTTCGTAGGCACGCATGCGAGCTCGGCAGACATCCGACAAGAAATCGCGTTGCTGCGGACATCCATCGGCAAGCTTGGTATTCGAGTTGAGGACATCCCCCGACACGTCATTGAATATACGGAGAACGAAAGACAGCTCGCCGAGATACTTAGGCATCCGCGCCGACAAGGTGAGGCGGACAACGCAAGGGTGTGGCACGACGTTGATGCCATTGCTGCGGTGATGACGCTCCGTGCAGGTAAGCGGGGGACACGCCTCTCGAGTGTAAACTACGTCTTCGTCAGCGATAGTCCGACAACCGTCGCGAATGCTGGCAATTGGTTTCGAAGGATATATCCGAATATGGTAGAACCCATCGTTCACTTTCAGTCGGTCACCAATTCTGCATGGCTGATTGGATCTGCCGACGCTTCCGCGGTGCCAATGCACCAGCTAGTTGCTGTTTGCCAAGCATTGCTACGCCCTTCCCCTGCCGTTTGGAAGCGATTCGTCGCGGGGCTAAATGAGCTTGTTTCTTCCGGCGAGGTTACAGATGACGAGAGTGTCGCTATATTGGCAAATGAGTTCACGCGAGTCCGTTTGGGCGATATAGAGACTGAAGCGGACGTCGAAGCCAACACTATTCGGGAGATCGTGGAGCGCGTACGAGTAGACCAACAGGCGCCGTTGCGGGCCGAGCTAGAGGCGGAACGTCGTCTCCGACAGGAGCGCGATAGAGCGTTGGTTCTTGAGCGGGGGCGGGTAGGCGCAGAGCGGTTTCGTGTAAGCGCGATCTTGGAACGGTGGGCCGGTTTCCTTGCTGCTGTCGCGTGCGGGATGTTCAGCGCTCTTTTGATTTTGGGCGCGATCTTGACGATTCCCGTGGATTGGTCGGTGGCTTCGGGGCACGATGTCGCGTGGGCGACGATTTTCTGGACATCCGTTGCCCTGTTCGTCGGTAGCTCGCTGGCATCTCTGTTTACGGATCGGTTCCGGATTCCAAACATCCATAGAGCAATGAAGAAAAAGATTGAGGGTTGGCTACGTCGGACGCTGTTCCTGGGTTGACTTCCTCCCACGGTGGCGTGGGTTCTGCTGCCTGCGCGGTCCCCTGAACATCTTGGGGCCATGCGCAGGAAGATCGGCGAAACCACGTCCGGCGATCGTACTAGCGTTGCATTGCGGGCCGCTGCTATCCTGTGATGCGTTAAGCCCTACGATGTGGCTCATAGTCTATCGCACCTAGCTGCCAGCCACCGCAAAATTCTCATGATGACTACGCAAGCCCGGATGAGTCTCGGTGCGACGGTTCGTGCGCTCCGCCAGAATCGCCAATGGTCTCAGGAAGACTTGGCCGAGGCGGCGGGGCTTCACCGCACATACGTTAGCCAGCTTGAGCGAGGACTCCGAAACCCAACGCTTGACGTGTTGGTCCGGCTTGCTCGCGCTCTTGACGTGCCACCGCAGGCCCTCCTTCAGGATTGCCGGTGACCACCGTCCACTCAACCCCACAGCAGCTCGACGAAATCGAAGCTGCCATCAGGACGTATTTGCGTCTGCCGTTTTCTGACGAGACCATTCCAGGCCGCATGATGGAGTCGATCCTTAGTCACGTTCGGTCTGGGGACGTGCTGAAGACCTATGATTTCGTAGATGTCGTTAGCGACAACTTGGGTTGGCAAGTGAAGTCGACCAAGCTACAAACGCCCGTAACGTGGAAGCGAGCGAAGATCGCCGATTCCGAGGCGTTGATTCGGCAGTCAAGGCGATCGAGAAGGAAAACGCAGCAACTGGGCAACGACATTCTCGAGCTTTGCAACCAACACGTACAAGAAAGCATCGAGAAATATGAACTTGATTCTATAGGATATGCTCGTCTGATCGTTGATTACGAAGCTGGGACTATCACCTACTTCGAAAGGGAAATCGCGTCACGAGACAATCCCGTCGTCTTTCCGCCGGGCTTGTTTCGCTGGGAATGGTCCAAGCCGAAAAAGACAGTGAAGAAGCAGCAGCTACCTGCACTGCACGGCTTTAGCAGAGACACTGGAAAGAAATGGTTTGCGTGGCACGGGCGAGGCGAAAACCAGCTACACTTCACGGGGGAGGCATCGTGGTGGCCTGATAGGGAGCCTCATTTTCGTAAGTTCGATTTCCCCTCTCCCAATGATCGCCTTTCTTGGGGCGATCTCTATTCGGTGCTCGATAGTAACCTAGGACGGTAGACCTTCAGCTATCTTCTCAGCCAATAGCGGGGGCACTGCGTTCCCTAGCTGGCCGGCTTGCTGAACATAGCTTCCGGCGAAGACGAAGCTGTCGTCAAAGCTCTGAATACGAGCAGTTTCACGCATCGTAATGGTTCTAACGTCCACCGGGTGGCCGAAGCGTCCCGAGCCCGGATGGAACACCCATCGAGTAATTGTCGGCGCGACCATATCCTTGGTCAGGCGTCCGTAAGCACCACTGTATCCAGCACGCACCTGCAAGTGTTTGGGCAAGTCCTTGTGCCCTTGTCCTGGTCCTAGACTTGCCAAGCGCTCATACTGCGTTTTCTTGAGATGACGTGCAACATGGTTCATGACCGTTCCACTCGGGTTCCGGACCTTTGCCTGAAAGGCGGTCATTGGGGATGACTGGTATTGGCATGGTTCGATGCCAGACCCATGCACAAGACTGGGCAAGTCGCCGATCGCGTCCCAAACTGATACGTGCTTCTCGTGGTGGAAGAGTTGGAACGACGCTTTGTCCGATGATTGCTTCTGATGGGTTTGGCAGGGGAATGCCACGCGGGCATTGTCTGCGGCGGCGATGAAAAACGCACGGCGCCTTCTCTGAGGAACTCCGAAGTCTGCGGAGTTGAGTACCGAATGCTCGACCGTATAGCCTAGCGAGCGTAGATGTTCGATGATTTGTGTTGTATAGGTTTTATCGAACCCGTTCCGCATCTCCGCAACGTTCTCCATTAGGATGAGCTTCGGTCGCAGATGATCGCAATAGTCAAGGAATGTGTGAATGAGGAGGTTGTTCTTCAAATCGTATGAGCGCTGCGAACGAGGTACGTTTTTAGAGAATCCTTGGCATGGCGGGCCGCCCGCCAGAAGGTCGAGTTGCCCCCGCTTGAGGTTCATCATGGACAATAAGTCTTCTGGGCAAAAGGTGGAGAGGTCGGCATCGATGCTCTCCGCCTCTGGGAAATTCATGCGATAGGTTTGGATGTAGTTCTCCTCGATGTCCGCGCCAGCCAAAACACGAAAGCCAGCATTGCGGAGACCGGCCGACATGCCGCCGCAGCCGCAGAACAGGTCGATCGCTACACGGTTTGATGGCATCGGGAGCCTCGGTTTTTGATTCGTAAGCCTATCGTAGCGGTAGGGCCGCATCATGTCCACAGGTGGCGGACGAAAAACGCGACGAAAACCGGAACAGGCCGGTCAGTGCGTTGGAAGGCCGGTGTCGCGCCGGTCTGAGGTCGCACATCGCTGGGCGATAGGGTGGTGCTTGGGAGGCAAGGAGGCTCGTCACTCGACGTGGGTGATCGTGGCTGCTTCTTCGTCGCATCGTGTAAGCACGGGCCTTGGCGGCCCGGCAGGCCCAGCTTTGTGCATCGCCGACGAAACAATGGACACAGTTTGTCACACAAGCTCTGTGCTGCAAGACGAAGAGCTCGAACACCCCATCGCGGAGGCGCTGGACCTCCGAAGGCGATAGCGGCGTCAAGGAAGTCGGCACCGCGCTGACTCGCTAAGCCAAACACGGCTACGCCCTTGCTGGCCCACTCTGCCACCCCTATGCTCGCTCCGCCAAGGCGACGGTGCTCTACATCAACAATCGATCCAACCTCTCGGCGATCATGTACGCCCGCTTTGCCTTTCATGCGGTGGAGGTCCAGCTGAACGGCCCGCTCGAACGCGCCAGAGCACTTTGTAGCTGGCACAACAGCATTCTTGGCGCACGCGGGTTCCTGTTCCGTCGAAGTCACAAAGCGCACGAACCGGTCGTCTTGCGGCGGTACCACGAGTCAGATGCCCAATAGACGTGCGAGTTGGGCCCTCGCTTCTGCCGGAGTCCCCGCGGCTCGGTAGCGTTGGAGGTCGGTCAGGGCCTCCTCCAGCGTGTAGTCCTCCAAACTGCGGCTCAAGCCGATTTCGATCTGCTGCGCGACCTCCTCGCGACTATCTTCCATCTGCGCCAACAACACGCCTTTGTCCTCTAGAATTCGGTCTTGATCGTCCGGCCTTCGGAAAATGGACCGAATCCCGTTTAAGAGTGCAGTAGCGGCCGACATGTCTGCGACCTTGCTGCCTTGGCTCTCGCGACTACTCGCAGTTGCAAAGATCAGGTTGAGTACCGGCACTGACGCCCACCAATGGTCGCCGTCGTTGTCGTTGCTGCCAGCTAGGAAGGCGGCTTTGGCTTCGTGGTACTGCCCATCAAGGTGGCCCTTGCCAGCGTGGATAGTCCGGTCCCGACAGACCTTGTTCGGAGCGTTCCGGCAAGATGCGATGAGCCCATTCACGTAGGATTCATCGGGCGCAAGGCTGATGCCGGAAACAGTCCAAATCTCCGGCTTCCCGGCATTGCCGGACGACGTACAGCCTGGCAGAAGAAAGGCAACCAGAGCAAAGGTCAGGAGGATTCTCGTTTGTCGCGCCTTCACGTCTCAGATCTCCGTCGATTCGTTGAAGAAACCAAGGAAAGTCCCTTGTACCTTCCCGCAAGGCAGCGTAATCTTGGCGAATTCGCCATGCCTTGGATGCCGACTATGCACCGCCTTTTCGATTTCGTCAAGAAAAAAATGTCGAATTCGACATGAAACCCGTCGCGCCATCTGATGTTTTCAGGGAGCGCTTGCGTTCAGCGCGGGCCCTGCGCGACTTGACGCAGAGCGACCTCGCGAGGCGCGCTGGCCTTCCGCCCAGCTCGGTGGCCCACTTCGAGGCAGGTTCTCGAAAGCCATCGTTCGACACGCTCCGTCGGTTGTCCATCGCCCTCGATGTGACCACGGACTACCTACTGGGTCGTGCGGACGAGCCGTCACTCTCGCGATCGGCCGACCCCATCTACCGCTACGCGAGCCAGTTGACCGGTGCCGACCGAGAACTAGCTGCGGAGTTCCTCGAAATCCTAGCGCAGCGCAACGCAGCCAAGAGAGGGGAGGCGGAACAATGAGCAAATCGCCGTATCGAGTGCGCATGGCCATGAGACGCGCAGAGAAGGTCCTGTCTGACCACGGCGTCACAGCGCTCCCTACAGACCCCTTCGCAATTGCGACGGCAGTTGGGATATTCGTCCAGCCCAAGCGCGGCATCTCTCCCGGGGTAGCGGGCATGCTTCTGCGACACGGCGAAACCTTCGGCATCCTTTACGCGAAGGGCTTGTACGGCAAGGGCTTCGAGCGCTTTTGCGTCGGACACGAACTCGGCCATTACTTTCTGGACGGTCACATCGACCATGTCTTGCCGCCCGGCGAAGACGTTCACTCATCCCACGCGATGTTCGAGTCGACAGACCAATACGAACGCGAAGCAGACCATTTCAGTGCGGGCTTGCTCATGCCGTCCACCCCCTGCCGCCGACTCCTCGACCGGTGCGAGGTCGGGCTGGCGTCCATTGAGTCGATGGCGAACCGTTGCCAGACATCGATGACCGCCACGGCGATCCGGTACGTTAGCCTGACGACCGACGCTGTTGCTGTTATCGTCAGTTCCGGGGCGGCGGTGGACTTTTGCTTCTTGTCAGACACCATGAAGGCGCTCCCGGATCTGACTTGGCTACGGAAGGGTTCGCCCCTTCCACGTGGCAGCGCTACCCTTGAGCTCAACCGCAACCCCGATCGCGTCCGTCAAGTCCAACGAGTGCGCGCCGACTGTGATCTACTGGATTGGCTGGGCGGGAGCACGTCGGCAGGCGCAACTGAGGAGGCCATCGGGCTGGGTCGCTACGCCAAATCGTTGACGGTCATTAGCTGCCCCTCCATCACTGACGCGACCTTCGATGACGAAGAAGAGGACTTGGAAGACGCTTGGGCACCTCGATTCCGTTGACCGAAGCGATGGTGGCGAGTCGGGGGGTGCTTAGTCGCGGGCAAATTAGGGACACACCGGCCAAAGCGGCCAAGCCCGCAGTTACCGGAGCCCGCAGCAGAGCTTGATGGTGTTCATGTCCTTTGACGAACACCCATTCCACAACCCATAGCGCGCTTGGCAGCGCGACGGTCCTGCGCGTCTCCACGATGGCCCCGATTACCCGTACTGGGTCGTCGCGCGGTCGGTCCAGCAGCCACAGATTAGCGAAGTGCATGCGCCCTGTACTGGAGCACCGACGGCGCACCGCTAACCGATTTCCCATCGCCCTCCAACAAAGCCTCGCGAACCGCAACAACAGCCTGCCCACGCAGATCCTCGCGACACCTTGACGTTGCGACCAGCAGCGGGTGATGAAATACCAGCCTCGTCAAGTCGCGATCAATTCGCTACGAGTGCGTTCGCCACGTCATCTGGAAAACGTCAATGTACATCAGGGCGGTGGCCCCGGTGGCCTCTGTCCTGTGGCGACCGTGGAAGTCAAGGAAAGGGCGGTACCAATGGACACACAGATTTCCCGTCCCACACGCCGTAGGACAACCTCCGGCGCAGAGCTCGGTGCCTCCGCCATCTCGACTACATCCTCGGCATCACCAAGGCCTATTCCACCCGCGTCGGTTCCGGGCCGTTCCCCACGGAACTCTTCGACAGCATCGGCACCCGGCTCGGCGAGCGCGGCGCCGAGTTCGGCGCCACCACCGGTCGCCAGCGTCGCTGCGGCTGGTTCGACGCCGTGGCCACCCGCCAGGCCATTCGCATCAACAGCATCTCCGGGCTTTGCCTGACGAAACTCGACGTGCTCGACGGCCTCGACACCATTCGCATCTGCATCGGCTACGAAAGCGAAGGCGGCGAAGAACTCGCGCCCCGCTTCGGCAGCGAGCATTACTCGCACATCCACCCGGTGTACGAAGACCTGCCCGGCTGGAGCGAATCCACCGCCGGCGCCCGGCGCCTCGAAGACCTGCCAGGCGCTGCGCGCACCTACATCGCCCGCATCGAGGAAGCCACCGGCGCCGCCATCGACCTGATCTCCACCGGCCCCGACCGCGACGAGACCATAGTCCTCAACCATCCGTTCGACGGGGCCGCCTGATGATCGACTCACGCCTGCTCGAAATCCTCGTCTGCCCCCTCTCCCACGCCCCCTTGGTGCTCCGCCCCTCGGGCACGGGAACAGGCGACGAACTCTGGTGCGCCGCCAGCGGCCTCGCCTACCCCATCCACGACGGCATCCCGGTAATGCTCCCAGAAGAAGCCCGCGAACTGACGCCGGAAGAACGCGAGTCACTGGCGTAACACATTCCCCTCAAGACGCCCTCTGTGAGGAGGCATGCGGGGACCGCCGCAACGCAGCCGGGGGCAATCCGGACATTCCAATCGCCAGAACCCGGACATTTTTCGGTTGCCACTTACACGCCCTCCAATCGTGCCCCAAAGGCGCGTGTCTTCGTACAGGGCGAGTTCCGTCCACTTGCTAGGGGAAGAGGTGCCCCCTCGCACGAGGCCCAAGCCTTCCCGACACATGCTCCAGCGCGAATCCTTCCACCGGCCGGGTGCATACTCGCCGTACACAAACGTGGTTGCCCATGAGGATCCGACACAAGGCCCTTCGGGCGTTCCATGAGAACGACGATGCCAGCGGCTTGCCCCCGGCGCGCATCGAACGCATCCGCGAGGTGCTCACGGCACTTGACGATGCCGTGCGGCCGGGGAACATGGATTTGCCCGGCTATCGGCTCCACCCCTTGCGTGGCGATTTGGATGGCTACTGGAGTGTCCATCTCGCGCAACTACCGCATCGTCTTCCGCTTCACCGACGGCGAGGCCACAGATGTGGATCTTGTCGATTACCACTAGAGAAGGCCCATGACCCGAATGAAGAACCCCGCCCACCCCGGCCGCATCGTGGCAAGCGCCATCAAGGACGCCGGCTGGACTGTCACGCACGCGGCCGAGCGCCTCGGCGTCACGCGTGCGTTCCTATCGCGCATCCTGCACGGCCACGCCAGCATCACCGCCGCCACCGCGCTACGGCTGGAAGCGCTCGGTTGGTCCGACGCGGAACATTGGATGCGCATGCAGGCGAGTTACGACTTGGCCAAGGAACGACAGCGGGCAGTTGCCTGAGGCCCGCCAAGTCTCTCAACGTCGGCTGCCCCGCCCTGGGGTTCCTCCTGTTGCTTGTTTGGTCCGCTTGGCATCCAAGCGGCCATGCCTCATGCAGGTTGTGGGCTCGGATGACCGGAAAGCTCGCCCGGCCTAGGAGCGCCAGCTACCTTTTCGCGGGGTTTGCGGACTGCCACCCTGCAGCCCGTGCCTCTGCTGCCGAGCAGAACCACCGTTCGCCAGAACCGTTGATGCGTGTCTTCGCGTAGTCGCGGTCTCCGGGTTCATGGTAGTAGCGCTTGCCGCTCCCCACGCTGATGTTGCCCTTGATGTTGCAGCCTGCGCGCCGCTCGATCGCTGCGGTCCTTGCGGACGCAAATGAGACCTCCCCGACTTGGGGTTGAGCCTGCCGTCTCTTGGCTGGGTTTGCGGGCTGCCACCCTGCCGCCCGTGCCTCTGCTGCCGAGCAGAACCACCGTTCGCCGGCACGGTTGATTTGCGTGCCTTCGTAATCGCGGTCTCCGGGCTCGTGGTAGTAGCGCTTGCCGCTCCCTACGCTGATGTTGCCCTTGATGTTGCAGCCTAGGGGCTGCTCGATCGCTGCGGTCCTTGCGGGTTCATGCCAACCTTGCTGCCCTCGGGTTGAAGCCTGCCGCCACTCCCAGGGTGGAGTCATCTCACCAAGCCACACCCCGCGCCCGGCGGACTTCGCCTCCGACTCCGCCGCTACGTAATCGTCTGCGTAGCGGCGATATGCCAGCGCCCATCCGTTTGCCACGAGCCACGCGTTGATGTCCACGCCATCGAGTCGACACACGGCGACGACGCGGCCATAGGCGTCTTGGTCACGTTCGTCGCAGACCACCATGCGGCCCTCGATCAGCCCACGAAGCTCTTTCGCCGCTTGCAGCCCGCATCGCCACGGACGTCCGTTCATCTCGCAAATCTGCATCGCCTCGGGCGCGTCCACCCCAAAGAGCCGTACCTCGACACCGCCAACGGAAACCGAATCGCCGTCAATCACCCTGGCTCGACCGGAAAGATCCGTGTCGAACGCCTGTGCCGCGCCACCCATTTGGCGGTCATGCGGGAACAGCACCGCTGCGGCCCCGAACACAACAACACCTACCAGGGCAGCGACCACCCACCTCATCGTCACTCCACCGTCTGCGGGACAAGCCTTCGTAGCGCCCTCGCACGGCGGTCACCAACCGGGTTTCGCTGTGCGCCCATTGCTGGGGAACGCGTAAGCAAACTCTCACACCCCAACGGATATGTCTAGGCATGGATCCCCGACACACGAACGACCCGTCCTACAGGACCGGTAACCGATATCTCACTCCAGCCGGTGGCCTAGGGCTGCGAGCCAGCGGGGCCGGGCAAGACGTGAACCACCCACTGCACCGCTTCGCCTTAGGCGCAAGCCGGGGCGAGTGCGGCGGCCCGGCAGCTCGACACACGATCTTCAGCCGCGTCGTCGCATCCTCCTAGCCGTGCTTGTAGACTGCTTTTCGGCTTCGGTTCGTGGCGGCAACCTTGCAGACTCGGTGTCCCCGGACGGCAAGCGGATTCGGCATAGGCGAGCAGACGGATGCAAACGCAGATCAAAATTGTCATCGAAAAGCACGTTGATGGCTACGTCGCCTATCCTCTGGGTGTGAAGGGGGTGGTTGTGGGTCAGGGCGACAGCTACCAAGCAGCCCTCGACGACGTTCAGTCGGCCATTGCCTTTCACTTGGAGACTTTCGGCGCCGACTCGATCCTAGAAACGGAATCCCCTGTCCTTGAAGCCTTTCTGGCTGAAGCAAACATCGCCAGTGGGTAGCTGTGGCGAGGTTCCCAGGGACGCTCCGAAGCGCCGCGTCAAGTCTTGTTGACTCGCGTCAGAACATATGGCTACATTTCTAGCTAAGGTAGATCGCAAGTAGCGAGCAGGAGGCTGCATGGCCCAGTTCAACGTGCATCAAGCCAAGACTCGGCTATCGCAGTTGCTCGCACAGGCGGAGGCGGGCGAGGAGGTGGTCATTGCACGCCGGGGCCAGCCGGTCGTGCGGCTTGTTCCCTGCGAACCACGCGGCAAGAGGCGGTTCGGCGCAATGAAAGGCCAGATCCGCATTAACGACGACTTCTTCGAGCCGCTTCCAGAGGAAGAGTTGGATGCGTGGGAGGGTCGGTAAGCCGTGCGCCTGCTGCTTGACACCCACGCGCTGCTTTGGTGGCTGGAGGGCAGTCCACGCCTGTCGGACGCAGCGCGAAGGATGATCGGCGACGAGCAAAACACTGCATTCGTGAGCGCAGCATCGGCATGGGAGATTGCAACCAAGCACCGCCTCGGCAAGCTGCCCGAAGCCAACGCAGTCGCCTTCGACGTACGCGGTTGCATTGCCAGCCAAGGATTCGAGGAGCTGGCGATCGACGTTGATGACGCGGAGCGGGCAGGTCGACTGCCGGGGCCGCACCGGGACCCGTTCGACCGCGTGCTAATCGCCCAAGCCCAAGCCCGAGATCTGCCAATCGTGTCCAAGGACAGCATGTTCGACCGCTACGGCGTGCAACGCATCTGGTGACTTCGCCTTTCTGGCCAGGAAGGCCCTTTAACCCTCCGATGGCTCGGAGGAGGGCCGCTGGGAGTAGATGCGCAGCAAAAGCTGGGCGAGAAGCGCCACGGCCAAAATGAGGACGAGCGCGAGATAGATCACGGGCATCGAGAAGCCGCCAAGGAAGAAGCCGGACAGCAGTGGGCCGAGCGCGGCGCCGAAGTCGCGCCAAGTCTGCAGCGTCGCCATCCGGTGCATCAGGTGCTCGCTCGGACTTCGCACCGCCACGGTCGCTGGGCCGAGCGCCCCGATGGCCGCCCGTCCGACGATGACCGCCGCCGCACCGGAATAGACCCCGCCGAGCGCGATGGCAGCGAGGCCGGCAAGGGTCAACGCCGTCGCCGCGAAGAGCGCGGCTTCCGTGCCCAACCGGTCGCCGAGCCAACCGCCGATGGGAGCGAACACCGCCTCGCCCACCCCTCGGAGCGAAAGAAGGATGCCACCGCCGAGGATAGCCGCCTCGAGGGACACGAGGTCGGCGAGGATGATGGTGATCGTCATCACGAACACGCCATCGACCGTGAACCCGACGGCAAAGAACAGCCAGTCGAGCCCGCCCGGTCTTGGAAGCCAATTGGGACGGCTCTCACGCGGCCGGGCACCTTCACGCGGGAGGGCAAGGGCGAACGGCAGCGCCAGGAAGGAGGCGAGCCCGAGCAAGAGGAACGCAGACTTGGGTCCGAGCTGACCCGCGATCCAAGCTCCCGCAGTCAGGGCAAGGACGGGTCCGAGCTGCTGGATCGCGCGACTCAGGCCGACCCGCGTTCCCGCGCGGTGACGGTCCGCGACCGCGTAGGCGAGGGTGGTAAGGGTAAGGGCGGCAAAGGAGAGGCCCCACAAGAGCCGCGCGACGAGAAGGGGCCAACCTCCATCGAAGAGCCAGTACATCACCGTCGACGCTGCGCCGACGATGCACGCCACGATCGTCGCGAGCCGCACTCCAATGATGATGGTCGCCCGCGCGATCACGCCGTAGGACACGATGCGGACGAAGCGGTTGGCGGAGAGCAGCACCCCAACCCAGACGATGCTGATCCCAAAGGCCCCGGCACTCACGGGAAGCACGACGTAGATGAGCGCATCGCCCATCAGCACGATCGACAGCGCCGCGGCGGACAGGGTCGTAGCGCCGAGCGAAGGCGCCGACGGTGGAGCGTCGTGAGGCGAATCCATGGTGATCGGCCAAGCGTACCAACCGGGTTCGGTTCGCAACAGGGGGCCGGTGCGACAGGCTGCTAGGCGACGACAAAGTGCTTACAATGCCGGCATGGAATCTCGATCGTCGGGCGCGGACGCGGGCATCCGCGCGAATGGCAATCTGGCGAGCTTGGTGGCGGCGCCAGAGATGCCCGATGTGGCGCGGCGACGCCTGCACGGGCCGGAAGGGACGCTCGATTGGGTAGGGATGGGCGACATCCGCCAGCCCTTGCGGGTGCGCGACGGTGAGGACGTGCGCGAGGTGCAGTCGCGGGTGCAGGTGTACGTGAACCTCGGCGACCGCCAAGCCAAGGGCATCCACATGTCGCGGCTCTACCTCATCCTCGACGAGCACGCCGACACCCGCCCCTTGAGCTGCGCCGGGCTGAAGCTGCTGCTCGGTTCCTTCCTGGAATCCCACCGCGACCTATCGGGGCAGGCCTACGTTCAGTTCGACTTCGACTACTACCTGCGCCGGCGAGCGCTCGTCTCGGAAAACTCCGGCTGGAACAGCTACCCGGTTTCCATCTGTGGCCGTTTGGCGGGCGGCGAGGTGCATCTGGAACTCAACCTTGGCGTCTGGTACTCGAGCACCTGCCCCGCATCAGCGGCGCTGGCACGCCAGCTCATCCAGCATCAGTTCGAGCAGGATTTCGGCACGGAAGGCTTGGTGCCGGCGCAACGAGTGCGCGATTGGCTGGGAGCCGAGGAATCCATCGCCGGCACCCCCCACAGCCAGCGCAGCATCGCCCGCGTCCGCGTGCAACTCGACGACCGCCTCGAATCCTTCCCCATCACCCACCTCGTGGACGTGGTCGAAGACGCCCTCTCGACCCCAGTGCAAACCGCGGTCAAGCGCGAGGACGAACAGGAATTCGCCCGCCGCAACGCCGCCAACCTGATGTTCTGCGAGGACGCCGGCCGCCGCTTGAAGAGCGCGTTGAACGACGAAGCCTCGCTGCTCGACTACTGGGTCCGCGTCGAACACCACGAGAGCCTGCACGCCCATGACGCCGTGAGCATCTTCGCCAAGGGCGTCCCTGGCGGCTATGAACCGAGACCATAGTCGGCCAGTCGCGTTTCGGTTGGCCTACCGCCGACTCGAAGAGTCCATAAACGTGGCTAGGCCATTGCGGCAAGCGGATCCGAACACGTTCCAGCACCGAAGGCCTTGCAGTTCCAACGATGAGCTACCTATTCGAATGGGACGCAGGCAAGGCTACTTTGAACCTGCGCACGCACGGAGTGTCCTTCGAGGAAGCGTCATCGGTGTTTGGCGACTCGCTCGCCATTCTGAGCGAAGATCCCGACCATTCCATTGGCGAAGAACGGCTCCTCCTACCTAGGGTGTCACGGAAGGGCCGGCTGCTGGTAGTGAGCCATGTCGAGCGACCGCCTCGGATGCGCCTAATCAGCGCGCGTCAGGCAACGGCGGGCGAGCGGAGGCAGTATGAGCAAGAGGATTAGCGCCCATCAAGATCGCGACACGATGCGTTCCGAGTACGACTTCTCAGGTGGCATTCGTGGCGTCACGGCCCGCCGCTATGCACGCGGCCCCCACTCCGTGGTCGTCACGCTGGACGCCGGGGTTCGTGCGGATGGCAACTGCGCCCAAGTGGATCTGTGGGGTCAGGAGGTTTACGAGTTCGTCGAGGGCCTGAGGGAGGCTCCACGGAGCCAAGGAAGTTGCCTCTTCAACCCGTGGTATGACACCGATGACCACGATCTTGACGAGCTCGCACCCGAGCAACGTCGTTTACAGCTCCTCGCATACCTGCTTGCCCGACGCAATGCGCCGCTCGTGCTTATCGCCGAGGCGCTGGGCTACCAAGGTGGCCGTTTCTCCGGCATCGCGATGACTTCCGAACGGATGTTGCTCGGCCACCACGCGACGGTGCGTCCCGAAGATGTCCTGCCAGTGGGATTCCCAATCCGGCGGACGTCTGGGTCCAAAGGACTGCCGAACCGTGCCTCACGGCAGCATGGCTTTACCGAGCCAACTGCAACCATCGTGTGGCGCGCCCTTCGGCGGGAACTCGACCCGTTCAAGTTCGTTCTCTGGAACTCGGTCCCGTGGCATCCCCACAAGCAAGGGAATGGACTGTCGAATCGTGCGCCCAGCACCGCGGAACAGGCCGCGGGGTTGTGCCATGTCGGGAGGCTCCTCGACCTCTTTCCCGGCGCCAAGGTCGTTGCGATCGGCAACAAGGCGCAGACGAGTCTGGCGAGTTTTGTGGGCGCACACAATTTGCGCCACCCGGCGAATGGAGGCAGTTTGGAGTTCAACCGTGGCGTTCAACGCCTAGTCAAGCAAGGGGGCCTGGCCGTGGAAACGGCGGCGATAGCGCCTGGCCAAAGCGGTGCCGCAGGCCTAAAGGCTGCATCGTCCACGTCGTTAGATTGGTGCCGAGGAGAGGACTTGAACCTCCACGGGGTTTCCCCCACTAGCACCTGAAGCTAGCGTGTATACCAATTTCACCACCTCGGCATGAGGCCCCCGCCTTGGCGGCGCGGGGGCGCGACTTTACCAAAGCGACGTTCATTTGAATAGACGAAACAGGGGGCGTGAGGGGTCACGCCGCAAGCGAGCGGAGGCGGACTCGGCGCGGGTGTTGACGCGTGGTGAGTTGGTCGAGGCGTTCGCGGAACGCGGGTCGATGCGGTGGTCTGGGCTGCTGCGGCATCTCGATGTGCGCGGCGCGGAATCGAAGGCGCTGCGCAGGTTGCTCGATGGGCTCCTCGCTTCGGGCGATGTTCGGCTTGGCCAGCGTGGGCGCTATGAACTGACGCAGCCGCCGGAGAAGATCGCCGGCGAGGTCGTTGGGGACGTCCCGGGGCTTTTGGCGGTGCAGACTGCGGCAGGGCGCGCGCCGCTGGCACGAGGGCATCGCGTTCGCGGCCTGCGGGCGGGGGACCGCGTCGAGGGTTCGCGGATGAAGGAAGGCGTGGTGGTGGGGCGCGTGGTTTCGCCTTCTTCGGAACCATTGATCGGCGCCTTGAGCGCCCACTTGTCGGCGCCGCAAGGTAGGTCGGCGGGGGAGCGGGGATTCGGCTCCTACGCAGCGCCTTGGGTGGAGTCTCTCGATCCGGGGCTGCGCGGGCGGGTCGATCTGGTCGTTCCGCCGGTGGGTGTTCGTGATGGCGCGATCGTCGAGGTGGAAGTGCTGGAGGTGGGTCTCCGGCGCGTTTCCGGGCGCGTCGTCCGCGTACGCGATGCTGGCAATGAGGCGGCCCGGGCTACGGATGCGGCGCTGGCGGCGTATCGGATACCGTATGTTTGGCCGGCGGGTCTAGAGGAAGGCGCGCCTCGCGGCGCGATGGAGGGCGAGACGCCCTCCCTCCAGAGAGGCACAGGTGCGCCTTACGGCACGGTGGAGGATGAGACGGCCTCCCTGCACAGAGCTGCGTTCCCCGCCACCAAGTCCGATGACGACCGGCTTGATCTGCGCGGCATGCCCCTTGTCACCATCGATGGCGAGGATGCGCGCGACTTCGACGATGCGGTGTTCGCCGAGCGCCGGCGCAACGGCGGCTGGCGGCTGGTAGTCGCCATCGCCGATGTCTCACACTACGTCGCGCCCGACTCGCCGCTCGACCACGAGGCCAGGCGCCGAGGAAACTCGGTGTACCTGCCGGATCGGGTCGTGCCGATGCTGCCGGAGGCGCTCAGCAATGGCCTTTGCTCGCTGCGGCCAGACGAAGACCGGCTCGCGGTGGTGTGCGACATGCTCGTGTCGGCACACGGTCGGGTGTCCCGCCACAGCTTCGCCCGCGCGACGATTCGCTCTGTGGCCCGGCTCACCTACACGGAGGTTGCTGCGTTCCTTGACGGGCGGGGAAGCGTGGAGAGCCCGGCGGTCGCCACATCTTTGAAGGCGCTCGACGGCGTGCGCGAGGCCCTGACGGCGCAGCGGGAAGAACGCGGTGCGCTGGACCTCGAAAGCCACGAATCGCGCGTGGAGTTGCAGGACGGTCGGCCGACGAGCGTTGTGGACGTCGAGCGTAACGACGCACATCGCCTCGTCGAGGAGGCCATGATCGCCGCCAACGTCGCGACGGCGCGGGAGTTGGAACGGCTGCTCAAGCAGGATGGGAAGGGCCCGGCGAGCGGCACGCGGCCGGTGTATCGCGTCCACGAACCGCCGCCGAGCGACCGTCTGGACGCCCTGGAACCCGCCCTCAGACACGCCGGCGTGTCGGTGCCGCCAGCCCCCATCACACCGCCGGCCTTAAGCGAAGCGCTCGTGCGCGCCAAGTCCGCATCGAGCCTGCCCGGGTGGATTTGGGACATCCTCACCCTGCGCAGTCTCGCCCAAGCGCGCTACGAAACCCGGAGGCTCGGTCACTTTGGCCTCGCGCTTTCCACCTACGTTCACTTCACCTCGCCGATCCGGCGCTACTCGGACCTGCTGGTGCATCGCATCCTCTTTGGCTGGCGCCCGAACGCGGACGAGCAGGACGAGGTCTGTGCCCACATCTCGGCCACCGAACGCCGCGCCGAGAGCGCGGAGCGAATGGTGGACAACTGGCTCAAGTGCGTGTTGATCGAGCATCGGGTGGGGGAGACGTTTTCCGGTCGGATCGCCGGGGTGACCGGGTTTGGCCTCTTCGTCGAACTCGATGGCGCCGGCGTGCAGGGGCTGTTGCACATTGGCTCGCTCGGTGCGGACTACTTCCACCATGTCCCCGCCGCCATGGCGCTGGTGGGGGAGCGTTCGGGGCGGCGGTTTGTCCTCGGCGATGCTGTCAAGGTGGTCTTGCAGGATGTTTCGCCGCCCACGGGGCGAGTGGACCTTCGCCTGGCCGAACGTCCCGCGCGCAGCGAACAGATGCCACGGGAACGGCGCGGCAGGGGCCGCCGAAGGCGGTGAGCGATCGCATCTACGGCATCCACGCCGTGCGCGAACTGATCGACGCCGATCCGGGGCGCATTCGCAGTTTGAAGGTGGCGGCTGGGCGACGGGCGCCGGAGCTTGCCGCCATCGTCACGCATGCGCGCAATGCCAGCATTCGGGTGGACACGGTGGAACGCTCGGCGTTGAACCGGCTTGCCGGCGGCGGCAGTCATCAGGGCATCCTTGCGGAGTGTCACGCGGTTCGCCCGACCAGCGAAGCCGCCTTCGAGGAGCGCTTTGCCACGCTGTCGAAGCCTTTGCTGCTTGCGCTCGACCACATCGAAGACCCGCGCAATCTCGGCGCTTGCCTGCGCAGCGCCGAAGCGGCCGGCGTCGATGCCGTGCTCGTGCCGCGCCGCCGCAGCGCGCCGTTGTCGGGTGTTGCGGCCAAGGCGGCAAGCGGTGCGATGGAACATCTCAACATCGTCGAGGTGGCAAACCTAGCGCGCCGGCTCGATTGGCTTCGCGATCGGGGCGTCTGGGTCGTCGGCGGCGATGCGGACGGCGATGTGGTGTACACGGACGTGCCGTTCGACGGCACCATCGCCATCGTCGTCGGCAGCGAGGGCAAGGGCTTGCGTCGCCTAACGCGAGAGCGCTGCGACTACCTTGCTCGCATCCCGTTGGCCGGCAAGGTTGCGAGCCTCAACGTCTCCGTCGCCACCAGCATCCTGCTGTTCGAGGCGGTGCGCCAACGGGGGTAGTGGTGCCTTCCCGCACCCCCGGCCGAGTCGCCGATGCGTCGGGAGAAGCGCGTATCGGCGCTAGCGCGTGACAAGGCGGGGCCTTCGGAGGGAAGGCATCCTGCCTTCCCTGGCGCCGTTAGGCGCCCTCTCATTGCAAGTCGCGGTCAGCGCGCCAGAGGGCGCGCAGGGAAGGCAGGATGCCTTCCCTCCGAAGGCCCCGCCCGTCACAAGTCCGACAGGCTGCTAGCGCATGTGGAAGGCCACCCGAAGAAGGGCGACGCCTGCGTCGCCCCTACGGCCGGGACATGACCGACACCTTCCTGTAGGGGGAAGGCAGAATGCCTTCCCTCCGAGGCACGTGGATGGGGCCGTAGGGGACTAAAGCCACCTAGATTCATGGCCAACCCAATGATCGACAGTTGGCGTATGATGCGTCTCCCGCTTTGGCAGGCACTGGTGGGCCTTGTGGGCTCGCCCCTACATAGACTCCTTGCTTCACGCCCAAGCGATGGCGGAGGCGAAAAACCGAAGGGAGAACCGCTCTTGCGACACTACGAAGTCGTTTTCATGGTGCACCCGGATCAGTCCGATCAGGTGCCCGGCATGGTGGAGCGCTATCGAGCGCTCATCGAGCGCGGTGGCGGCGTCATCCACCGCAGCGAGGACTGGGGGCGGCGCCAGCTTGCCTACCCCGTCTCCAAGATCCACAAG
The DNA here is from genome assembly GCA_965116935.1 of Pseudomonadales bacterium. Lineage (GTDB taxonomy): Bacteria > Pseudomonadota > Gammaproteobacteria > Pseudomonadales > Azotimanducaceae > VXYL01. The sequence continues at coordinate 1,932,422 of OZ220737.1, forward strand.
GCGCACTACCTGCTGTTCAACATCGAGGTGGACGCCGGCACGCTCGACGAGCTTGAAAGCGCCTTCCGCTTCAACGATGCCGTGCTGCGTCACCTCATCATCAAGCGCAAGGAGCCGGTCACCGGCAACTCCAAGCTCTACGAAGAGGAACTGCGCGAGCAGGAAAAGGATCGCGAGCGCGAACGCCGCCGCGAACAGGAAGCCCAGGATCGGGCCAAGCAGCGGGAGGCCGCTCAAACGCGTCCCGCACCGGCGGAAACGGCATAGGGGAGCGATCATGGCACGCAATTTCCGACGCAAGCGCTACTGCCGGTTCACGGCGGAGGGGATCAAGGAGATCGACTACAAGGACCTGGATCTCCTCAGGCAATACGTCACCGAGACGGGCAAGATCGTGCCGAGCCGCATCACCGGCACCAGCGCCCGCTACCAGCGCCAGCTTGCCACCGCAGTCAAGCGCGCCCGCTATCTGGCGCTCTTGCCCTACACCGACCAGCACAAGTAGCTGCGCGCCCTACGAGCGTTGGCAGTTGCTCCGCAACTGCGGCGCGCCAACGCAGCGGGCTACCGGAGACAAACGTGAACGTGATTCTCATGGAACGGGTAATGGCGCGCCCTGGCGGGCGCGTGGGCAGTTGCTTCGCAACTGCGCGGTCTAAGCGTGGTTCAGGAGGCAGGCTGTGAACGTGATTCTCATGGAGCGGGTCATGAGTTTGGGCAACCTCGGCGACGAGGTGAACGTGAAGAACGGCTATGCCCGAAACTACCTCATTCCCACCGGCAAGGCGGTGCGCGCCACCCAAGAGAACCGCGAAGTGTTCGAGGCGCGTCGCATCGAACTCACCCGCGTCGCCAACGATCGGCTGAGCGACGCCCAAGGCCGCGCCTCGCTGCTGGTGGATCGAGAGGTAACCATCGTCGCCCGCGCCTCCGAGGAGGGCAAGCTTTACGGCTCCGTCGGCACCGTCGAAATCGCCCGCGCGCTCGACGACCTTGGCGTCACCGTCAACCGCGCCGAGGTGCGGCTGCCGGACGGCGTGATCCGTTCGGTGGGCGAATACGACGTGGACATCCAGCTCCACGCGGACGTGGTGCAGCCGGTGCACGTGGTGGTGATCGCGGAGTAGGGGCCTTTGGAGGGAGGGCGTCTCGCCCTCCATCGTCGGGCAGGCACGACGGCGCTAGGAGCCTGCGCCGTAGGAAATTTCGTGGGAGGTACAGCCCTATCACGTCCTTTTTTCGGGTGCCCCTTGATCTTTGATCCCAAAAATGGTGGCCAAGATCGAGCGATTTTGCGGTGGGAACCCCAAAAATACTGCCCAAGACGTCCGGCGGCGCAGGCTCCTAGTGTCGCGTCCCAGAAATACGTCACCCTTCGTGCTGGACGTTGGCCGGTGCAACAATGCCGGAGAAAGCGAGGATGTGCCGTCCGCGACTCGCCCCCGAGAGGTCGTTGAGTGCCTGCATTTGGCATCCCGAAGTACCACGAACTTGCGGGACGGCACACTAGCGAGCAGAGGCTGGTTTGCTGGCGGCGTTGTTCGCGGCTGGCGCTCCGTTGGCGGTGTCTGGAACGCTTGCTTGCGGTGGCCTTGGCCTGCTCCGCTGCGTGCGCGCCTTCGGCACGCCTGGAGGGCGGGACGCCCTCCGTCCAGAGAGGCCCTCGCATGGCAGGGGCTCTTGCTTTGGTGTGCGCCTGCGGGCTTTGTTCGAGGAGGCCCGCTAGCTGGCTATTGCTAAAGCGAGAAACTGTCCACAGCCACCAAGGCTTTGTTCACACATTGCTCCAGCGATTTCCGCAGACTTGTCCTTTGCCAATCTTCGCTGCGAGGCCCACCCTTAGCGGTTCGCACGGCTGGTAGGATTCCCCTCGTGGCAGAACCCGCTCAAAGGGCTTCCGAGCCCGCGCGGCTCAAGGTGCCGCCGCATTCGGTGGAGGCGGAGCAGTCGGTGATCGGCGGGCTGATGCTGAATCAGGAGGCGTGGGACCAGATCGTTCACCGCGTCTCCAGCCAGGATTTCTACCGCACCGCGCACCAGATCATCTTCGAGGTGATGGGCGAACTGGCAAACGCCAACGAGCCGCTCGACGTCGTCACCATCTCCGAAGCGCTGCAAAGCCGCTCGCTGGCGGAGAAGGCCGGCGGCAACGCCTACCTCGCCGAAATCCTCGAGGCGACGCCCAGCGCCGCCAACATCGTCGCCTATGCAGACATCGTGCGCGAGCGCTCCACGCTGCGCCGCCTGATCCAAGCCGCCAATCGCATCGCCGAATCCGCCTTCACGCCGGAAGGGCGCACCAGCGCGGACCTTCTCGACCAGGCCGAGCACCTCGTCTTCGCCATCGCCGACGACAAACTCAAGGAGTCCGGGCCCACGCGCATCGAGCCGGTGCTGACGTCCGTCGTCGATCGCATCGACTACCTCTTCAAGACCCGCGAGACCGTCACCGGCGTCGCGTCTGGGTTCATCGACCTCGACGAGTACACGGCTGGCTTCCAGCCGGCCGAGCTGATCATCGTCGCCGCTCGCCCATCCATGGGCAAGACGTCCCTCATCGTCAACTTCGCCGAACATGCGGTGATGAGCGACCAGGAAGGGGCGGTGCTCATATTCTCCTTGGAGCAGCCGGCTACCCAACTCGTGATGCGCATGCTGTCGTCGCTCGGCAGCATCAACCAAGATCGACTGCGAACCGGCCATCTGACGGATGACGACTGGCCGCGCTTCACCGCTGCGGTCAGCCAGCTACAGGGCCGCAACCTCTACATCGATGACACGCCCGGACTGACACCGAACGACATTCGCGCCCGAGTCCGGCGAGTTGCCAGAGAAGCCGGCGGCCTTGCGATGGTCATGGTGGACTACCTCCAACTCATGCGGACGGCGCGCGACTACGACAGTCCAGTCCATGCGGTCTCTGAGCTCTCTCGCTCGCTCAAGGCCATCGCTCGTGAGATGAACTGTCCGCTGATCGTCTGCTCTCAGCTCAATCGGGCGTCGGAAAAGGAAGGTCGCAGGCCACGCATGTCCGATCTGCGCGACTCGGGTGCCATCGAGCAAGACGCCGATGTGATCCTCTTCATCCATCGGGACAAGCCCAAGGAAGGCGAGGTGGACAGTGGCAAGACCAAGATCATCATCGGCAAACAGCGCAATGGCCCCGTCGGAGACGTGGAGCTAGGGTTCGATGCCGCCAAAACACGCTTCCGCAACCTCGCGCCCGACGAATACGGTGACGAACCCGCCTACTGAATGGTAGGCGAGGCTTCCAAGATGGCCCGAGCCAGCGCCTTGTTTGTCTGCACCGAGTGCGGTGCCGAGCACGCCAAGTGGCAGGGGCAGTGTTCGGCCTGTCACGCATGGAACACGCTCAAGGAGTTGCGCCTGCCCGCGCAAGGCAAGGCGAAGGCAGGCGGCGCCCCCGGCTACGGCGACGCAAGCGCGGAGGTCGCATTGCTCGCCGATGTCGCCTCTGCCACGGAGGAGCGCTTCGGCTCCGGTCTCGCCGAACTCGACCGCGTGCTTGGCGGCGGCTTCGTGCCGGGGTCCGTGGTGCTGATGGGGGGAGACCCCGGCGCCGGCAAGAGCACGCTGCTGCTGCAGGTCGCCACCGGCCTTGATGGTGGCGCAGATGCACAAGGCGCTCTATACGTCAGCGGCGAAGAGTCGATTCAGCAACTCGCGCAGCGGGCACGGCGGCTGAGGCTGGCCCGGGACTCGCTGAAGGTCGCCTCGGAAACCTCGGTGGACCGCATCGAAGCCTTGGTGACGAGGGAGGCGCCCCGTCTGGTGGTGGTCGATTCGATCCAGGTGATGCACGTCGACACGGCAGTCAGCCTGCCGGGAAGCGTGACCCAGGTGCGCGAGTCCGCCGCACGCCTCACTCGCCTCGCCAAAGAGACGAGCACCACCGTCGTCATGGTGGGCCACGTCACCAAGGAGGGCAATCTGGCTGGCCCCAAGGTGCTCGAACACATGATCGACTGCTTCATGATGCTCGACGCCCCCGCCGGCAGCCGCTATCGCACCCTGCGTGGGCAGAAGAACCGTTTTGGTGCGGTGAACGAACTCGGTGTGTTCGCGATGACCGAAGAGGGCATGAAGGAAGTGACCAACCCTTCCGCCATCTTCCTCGAACGACCCAAGGAGGCGGCCCCCGGCAGCGCGGTCACCGTCACCTGGGAAGGCACGCGGCCGCTGCTGGTGGAGATTCAGGCACTGGTGGACGATGTCCAGGGCGGCCATCCGCGCCGCGTGGCGGTGGGGCTCGACGCTCAGCGCCTCGCCATGCACCTCGCCGTTCTGCACCGCCACTGCGGCGTGGCAATGGCCGATCAGGACGTGTTCGCCAACGTGGTGGGCGGCGTGCGCATCAACGAGACGGGCGCAGACCTCGCGCTCATGGCGGCAGTGATGTCGAGCTTCCGCGCCCGCGCCCTGCCCCGGGACCTCGTGGCGTTCGGCGAAATCGGCCTCACCGGCGAAGTTCGTCCGGCCCCCAACGGCCAGGAACGCCTGCGCGAGGCGCGCAAGCACGGCTTCACCCGCGCCATTTGCCCCCGCGCCAACCGCCCCCGCCAACCCATCGACGGCATCCAGGTCCACGCCGTCGCAACGCTGGCCGAAGCCTTGGACATCCTTCGGGAGTCGTAACGGAGCACGGCCCAAAGGCGGCGGTCACCGCGTTTCCTCACGGGTTCGTTCCAAAGTGGTGGCGCGCCTCAACAAGAGACTGTAATGTGTGCAGGGTAGTTCGTTTGGTTGTGGAGGTCGTGGTGCCAAGTTATGCAGTCAACGCTGGTTTGCCGGCGCGGGGGCGAACGCCAAGTGTGCTGGGAGTTGGGCGGTGGCTCATCGTCGCGGCGGCGGTCGCGCTGCTGCAGTCGTCAGCGCTTGCTTCGGGTTCGATCACCGCAGGCGGGGCGATCAGCCCCAGGGACGCCTATGCGCAGGGCAAAGCGCTGACTTTCAGAAAGCTCGTCTGCAGCGCGTGTCCCATCGAGCAGGGGGGGCTGGATCGCGAGCGGGCGCAGAGCCTCAAGAGCAGTCTTGAGGCGCGCGATGAGGCCGTCAAGCCCGGCACGGAGGATGACGAGCACATCGGCGTACTCGATCGCGAGGAACAGGAGGTGGTGCATTACTACCTGACGCGACGGTACAAGCTGTAACTCCGGCAACAACGAGGAAGAGGCATGAAGTTGCGATCCGCGAACTTGCGCTCCGCCCACCGACGAACTTGGGTCAGGTCCGGCATGCGTGCCTTGGCCCCGCTCGTGGCCGGCGCCGCGGTGTCCTTGCCCACCTTTGCGGGCACGGTCTGGCTGCCAACGCCAGAAAGCGGCGCACTGATGGCGTCCTATGTCTCGCAATCTGCAGACAACATGTGGGTGGGCGAGGACGGGCCTCGGCCGATCCCCTTCCGCGGGCTGGACCAGGACACCGTGCAACTCGACGCAACCTACGGCTTGTCTGACGCATTGGCGCTCGACGCCAGCCTCGGCAGGTCTGAAGTGTCGCCCAAGAATGGCGGGCCGATTCCGCTCACGACCGATGGCTTGATGGACCTGAACGTCGGCGTCACTTGGCGGATCGTCGACGAGCTGGTCACCGACACGCCGAGTTTCGCGGTGCGATTCGGTGCCATCATGGCTGGCAACTATGACGCTGGCGGTGCCGGTCCGGCGGAAGTGATGGGCGACCCCTCCCGCGTGGGCGCTGGCCCAACGGCAATCGGCGACGGATCGGACGGCTTTGAACTCTCCGGCATCGTCGGCAAGGTTATTGCCAGTAGCCTGGCGCTGTCGGGAGAACTCGGCACCCGGAACCGCGGCAGCGGCGTGCCGCGAGAGACCTTCATGAACCTCGATGCCCAGTGGATTGCCGGACAATACCTCGTGCTCAGCGCGCGCTACTACCTGCAATCTTCCGCTGGCGACCTCGACATCGGCCCGCCGCCGGGTCCCGGCGCGCATGGGACGTACTGGCGTCGGTTTCCGCATGTCGCCGAGGACATCTCACGCATTTCGCTCGGTGCAACGGTGAACTTCGGCGGCATGAGCGTGGGACTCGATTGGTTCAATGTGCTCGACGGGCGCAACACGGCCGAGTTCGAGGCCGTGCGCGGCACGTTCACATACTACTTCGGACGCAGAGGGCGGGTAGCGATATCGGATTGAAGGCGACGGGGCTTGCACGCCTGCCGGCGAGAGGGATGGCCGTGGGCGCAAGCGCGCCGTTGTCGGTGCCGGCGCGAGGACTCTTCTGACACCTCGCGCCTGCTCGTGCCACCTCGCCTCGGACTCAGGCCCGCCCGCTCCCTGAGGGCCGTCCAGGGGTGCTCGTTTCCGCTTCCGCGAGCGGACGGCGCATCAAGGCGATACGCCCCGAATAGATCATGGGGGTTGCGGACGTGAAACCAAGTCGCGTCATTGTCCTGATTGCCTTGGCAGCGCTGATCGCGATCTTTGTCGCGCTAGACCTGCAGCGCTTCCTCACGCTGGAGTTCTTTTCTGCGCAGCGTGAAGCCATCGCCGCGTTCCAGGCCGAACACCCTTGGGCGACGGCGCTAGCGTTCTTCGTCATTTACGTTCTCGTCACGGGCGCCTCGCTGCCGGGAGCTGCCCTCCTGACCCTCATTGCCGGGGCCCTGTTCGGTCTGGCGCAAGGCGTCGTCATCGTCTCCTTCGCCAGCTCGCTGGGGGCGACGCTGGCCTTCACCATTGCCCGCTACCTCTTTCGCGACGCCGTGCGCGCGAAGTTCGGCCAGCATCTCGGCGCAATCGATCGAGGCGTCGAGAAGGATGGTGCCTTCTATCTCTTCGCCATGCGCCTCGTTCCAGCGGTGCCATTCTTCGTCATCAACCTAGCCATGGCCCTGACGCCGATATCCACGTGGCGCTTCTATTGGGTGAGCCAGCTCGGCATGGTTTTCGGCACCGTTGTCTTCGTGAACGCCGGCGCCGAGCTAGGTCAGGTTGCGTCCGTCGGCGACATCCTCTCCCCCACCCTGTGGATTTCCTTTGCGCTGCTGGGCCTTGCGCCGCTCATCGCCAAGAAGATCCTCGATGCGATCAAGGCCCGAAAGGCCCTCGGAGGCTTCAAGAAGCCCAAGCATTTCGACAACAACCTCGTGGTGATTGGGGCGGGTTCCGGCGGCTTGGTCGCAGCGCTCATCGCAGCGACGGTGAAGGCCAAGGTCACCCTGATCGAACGCCACCGCATGGGCGGCGACTGCCTGAACACCGGCTGCGTGCCGAGCAAGTCGCTGATCCGTTCGGCCAAGATGCTTTCCTATGCAGCGCGGGCTCAGGAGTTTGGGTTCAAGAGCGCGACTGTGGAGTTCGAGTTCGCCGAGGTGATGGAGCGCGTGCAGCGCATCATCAAGAAGATCGAGCCGCACGATTCGGTGGAGCGCTACACGGGCCTTGGCGTGAACTGCATCATGGGGGATGCGACGATCACGTCGCCCTACAGCGTCTGCGTCGACGGCCACGAGATCACCACCCGCAACATCGTCATCGCCACCGGCGGCGCGCCTTTCGTGCCGCCGATTCCGGGACTCGCCGAAGCCGGCTACTACACCTCCGACACGATCTGGGAGATTCGCGAGCTGCCGCAAAGGTTCGTTGTGCTCGGCGGCGGACCCATTGGGTGCGAACTCGCCCAGGCGTTCGGCAGATTCGGCGCCGACGTGACCGTGGTCCAGCAAGCGCCGCACCTGTTGGTGCGCGAAGACGCGGACGTGGTCGAACTGATGCAGCGGCAGTTCGTCGCCGAAGGCATCCGCGTGCTCACCGGCCATTGTGCCGAGCATGTGGAATCGGGCGAAGCCGGGCGGGCCTTGATTTGCACCGGGGAGGGCGGCGGCGAGGTCCGGGTGCCGTTCGACGCCATCCTGGTGGCGGCCGGTCGGCAGCCGAACACCGAACGACTCGGGCTCGAAGAAGTGGGCGTGACGCTGGACGAGCGTGGCGAGGTCGAAGTGGACGAATACCTGCGCACCAGCGTGCCGACGATCTATGCCTGCGGTGACGCGATTGGGCCGTATCAGTTCACCCACACCGCGTCCCACGAGGCGTGGTATGCGTCCGTGAACCCCCTGTTCAGCCCACTTAGGAAGTTCAAGGCGGATTACTCGCTGATCCCCTGGACGACCTTCACCGACCCGGAAATCGGGCGTGTGGGGCTGAACGAGCAGGAGGCCGAGCGGCAAGGCATCGACGTGGAGGTCACCCGCTATGAGCTAGAGGAGCTGGACCGGGCGCTCGCCGACGAAGAAGGCCGCGGCTTCGTCAAGGTGCTGACGCCCCCGGGCAAGGACCGCATCTTGGGTGCAACGATCGTCGGCCATCACGCCGGCGACCTGCTCGCCGAGTTCATCGCCGCCATGAAGTGGGGCAAGGGCCTCAAGAGCCTGATGGCCACCATCCACGTCTATCCGACCCTCACCGAAGCCAACAAATTCGCCGCCAGCGCCTGGCGCAAGAAACACGCCCCAGAGGGGCTCTTGGAGTGGGTTGGCAAGTTCCACAGCCTGCGCCGCGGAAGGGGCGCATCCGAATCCGAAGGCTCCCTCCCGTAGGGGCGGAGCTTGTCCCCGCCCGTGTTGAATTCGACACGAGGAATGCGTCGAAGCGCAGCAGTTCGCGCAAGCGAACTACCAACGCGCCCGTCAGGGCGCGCGCCGGGACGGGACAAGCCCGTCCCCTACGAGGAATGTATTGAGACGCGCCGATCGACTCGGCGCGGGCGAGCGCCGCGTCCGCACGGGCCTTTTTGGGACGAGGGCAGGATGCCCTCGCCCCAAGGGCCCTCGCTTCGAATCAAAGCCTCAAACATCACGTGTCGGGACGCGTAGGGGCGGGGCTTGTCCCCGCCCGTGTTGAACGCACCGACAGATTCGGCGCAGGGCGGGACAAACCCTTCCCCTACGAACCGGCTTGTCTGCTATGGCTGATTGAGGTCCCAGTCGTACGCGTAGTCGATGGCGCCGGCGAAGTCCTTCAGTTGCGCCGCCAGTTCGTCGTCGGCGTGTTCGATCAGGTGGGCCAGCACGCCCTCGTCGGAGCCGCCGAAATCGAACACCCACCAGTCGTAGATGCTCGACAGCACCATGAACTCCTCGTCCACGATGTCCACGCCGCGCAGATGGTTGACGTATTCGCGCGCCCCCGCTTCGAGCAGCGCTTCGGTGTTCTCGGCCGTGTACACCGTGGTCGCAAGGTTGGGGCAGCCGATGCTGGCGCAGTTCACTGCGTAGTGAATGCGCGGGTCCTTCCAGATGGGGCGCAGGATTCCGTGTTCGATGTTGTCGAGCGTCAACTCTTGCCCCGCGACCTCGGCGTGAACGTCGCCCCAAGGGCCAGTGAAGGGAATCCAGCCCTCGTGGATGTCCTTGATGGAATCCACCGGATAGCCGTCCACGACCACTTTCACCGTCAGTGCATTGTAGAAGTTGATCCAGTAGGCCTTCTGCTCGAGGCGCGAGTAGGTGCGGGGGTCCATGCCCTGGAGCTCGTCGAGATACGCGTTGAGCGCAGCGAGGTCGTCGGGCGCGGCCTTGAGGCCGGCGTAGTCGAAACGATTGACGCCAGACGGATGCTGCGCAAGGTAGGCATCCAGCAGGGCTTGCCAGCCGCTGTGATCGACGGTTGCCACACTGGCCTCGTCGCTTGCGTCCCAGAACGGGATCAACTCCGGCACCTGATTGGCCTGACCCATCGCCGCGATACACGCGCTCGCAAGCGCAAAGACAAACCGCTTCATGCACAACTCCTTGCTTCGGCGCCCAACTTGGGGCGCAGCCATAATTTCAGGATCATCCCCAGAATGCCAATGCTGGCACCAACAACACCTCGAACCGTGCCGCCCACCTTGGATTTCCCGTGCTGGCGTCGGCGCGCATCCACCGGCACCTCGACGATGCGCATGCGCCGCTGCACGGCCTTCACCTGCATCTCCACAGTCCAGCCATAGGCCTTGTCCTGCATGTCGAGAGCGTCGAGCGCGTCGGACGTGATTGCCCGCAACGGCCCGAGATCGGTGACTCGCTGCTTCCAGATCAACCCGATCAGGACGGCGGCGACCCGATTGCCGACGATCTGCGGCAGCGACAAGGCCCCTGGTTCGGCGTGGCCGAGCGCCCGCGAACCGATGGCGAGGTCGGCGCCGGCGACGATGGCATCCAAGAGGTCCAACGACTGCTCGAGGTGGAATGCCTGGTCGCCATCCACGAAGAGCACGACCTCCACGCTGCCAAGCGCCGCGATGGCGGTCAGGCAGGCGATCCCGTAGCCCGGCGTCGGCTCGGCGACGACGCGAGCGCCAGCGGCGAGCGCGCGCTCCGCGGTGGCATCGGTGGAGCCGTTGTCGCAGACGACGATGTCATCCACCACCGCTTCGCCCGCCGGCGTTCTCAGCGCACGCACGGCCTGCACAACCGCGGCGATGTTCTCCTGTTCGTTGCGGGCGGGAATCACCACGCCGACAGAACGACCGTCAAGCATCGGTGGCGCCAGCGGCCCCGCGCGCACGTTGACGACGCACGCAGTCGAACAGGAAAGCAATCAAGATGACGCCGAACTCCATCGGGCGCACCCACCACGGCTGCGCATATGCCTGCATTTCGTAGTTGCCCAAGTGAAGCCCTGTGATGTAGGAGAGCAATACCGCCACGGATGCCGTCCATGCCCAACGGCTTGGATGTACCACGGCGAATGGTAGCAGCCAGAGCAGGTACCAGGCATTGATGACCGGTGCCACAAGGAGAAACACGCCGTACACCCAGTCGCCGCGCGGCACGTCGCCACCCGCGCCGCGATATCGGCGGTAGTACCAAAGCCAGAAGAGGCCAAACGCGGCCGCAAGAGAGAGCTTGGCAAGGTTCGGTGGCACGACGGCTGCGAGCAAGCCGAACACCGCCGAGTTGAACTCCCACTCGCGCGCGAACACGATGAGCGTGTCGAGGTCCGTGGCACCGGCGACGAGGAACGGGACGTAGAGCGCCGCGAGGGTCGCGGCGAAGATGCACCAGTGCCTGAGCCGGGCGCGGATCAGCACAAGCGGCACGAGCAGGAGCGCAAAGACCTTCGCCCCGACCGCGAGCCCCAAGCAAGCGGCCGCCCAGCCGTCGCGCCGCCTGTTCGCGAGGACGACGGCAGCAAGCAGCAGGCAGATGCCAAGTCCGTCCGGATGCGCGGTGAATGCCACTTCCTTGACCACCAGAGGGCACCAGGCATAGAGCAAGACGTTGCGGGCGGGCGCCAGCCGGAGCAGCAGCGCGATCGCCGCAAGATCCGCCGCAATCAGGAGCGCTTGCAGCACCGCCACGTTGCCGGCCTCGATCCAGTAACCGAACAGGAACAGCACTTGTGTCGTGGGGCCGTAGATGGTGGGGAGGTCCGGATTGTTGACCTGATCCAGAACCGATCTGAGTGCCGGCGGGACACTCATGTCCAGAAAGAAGGCTTCGGGCGCTACGCCATAGGGCGTGCCGGCGGTCGCAAAGCGGTAACCGTCCCACAGATAGCGGTAGAAGTCGTCCTCGAAGAACGGCCCGCCCGCGAGGCCGCAAAGGCGAAAGACGACTGCCCACAAGAGCAGCCGCGCCAGCGGGATCGGCTCGTCCCGCCGGACAGCGCGCAGGTAGAGCAGGAACACCGGCATCGCCGTCCACGCGACGATGCCGTAGAAAGCGCCAAGGCTCGGTTCGCCAGCCTCACGCGCGAGCACCGCGAGCGCGACGTAACCCAAGGCGCAAAAGGCCCCGGCCGCGTCAACCAGGTGCTTTGTCGGAATGTCCGCGATGGTCGAAGCGACGTATCGCATTCGGTCTATCAGGCTGCGGTCGATCAAGAGCATAACGGACTTGTGGAATCACCCCGGGAGTTCCTGAATGCCCCTGATTCGCGCGCAGTGCAGCAAAGGCAGTTCGCTTCGCCTCGTCGACGCACGCCGGGCAACGGGTCCGACCACACGACGCGGGTTCGTTGCGAACCGCCGCGGCAGGCGGAAATGTGAGTGGCAACCGGAACAGGGATTGACAGCGGTGTAGCCTGTTGGCTACTTTGTGCAGATGCTCGAAGTCCGCAGGACCGAGGTGTTCGCGAGATGGCTGGACGGTCTGAGGGACGTTCGCGCCAGGGCGCGTGTGCAGGTTCGGATTGAGCGGCTCGCCGCTGGCAACCCGGGCGAGTGAGGCCGGTGGGCGATGGCGTCTCCGAGCTACGGATCGACTACGGACCAGGATACCGGGTGTACTACAAGAGCCTGGGCCACAGTCGTAGTCCTCCTAGCGGGCGGGGACAAGCGCACGCAGAGCGAAGACATCGAGACGGCCCTACGGCTGGCAAGGAACCTGTAGGAGGATGGCATGACCAAGACTGCTACTGCACCTTACGACGTAGCCGAGCACCTTCGCACGCGCGAGGAGATGGCGGCGTATCTGGAGGCGTCCATCGAGGAGTCGGACGGTGACGCCGCGTTCGTCGCGAAAGCTCTGGGCGACATTGCTCGCGCGCGGGGGATGGCACAGGTGGCGTCCGATGCCGGGCTGTCCCGCGAGAGCCTATACAAGGCGCTTTCGGGGGAGCGCGTTCCGACATTCGAGACTGTCCTCAGGGTGGTCGCCGCGCTGGGGCTCACGCTGCGCGCGGAAGCGCTGCACCCGGAGGCGGCCGGGACGGGCGTGGCAGCGCACCCCGGAAAGTCCTGCAACCCCTGATTCGCGCTCCGTGCCTGAAGCGGCACGATGAGCCTTTGCGGCGCTATTCCTCGTCGGTTGTCTCGATCTCGACTTCGATCTCTTCTTCGACTTCTTGGCCGGAGTCTTCCTGTCCGCGCATGATGATGTTGAAGTGGCGGTTCATGCCTTCGACGGGTTCCACCTTGACGTTGCGGCTGCGGTTTTCGCGGCGGATGGCAGCGGTGCCGTCTTCGCCCAGGTCCGCGAGCAGGCGGTAGGCCTCCTCGGCGTTGCGGATGTCGGCGTCGTCGATGCGGCGGAGGATGTCGCCGGGCTTGAGGTTGCTGCCGGGTGGGGTGTCGAGCACCAGCACGCCGGAATCGACGCCGAAGTACTTGCCGAGATCTTCGCCGATGTCCACCAGTTCGAGCTCCGGGTCAGCGCGGCGGATTCTGCGCGCCATGTGGCGCCCGGGGCCGCCGAAGAAGTGGATGGCGTTCGGGTCGCGAGGGCCCGCCATGCGCCAGCGCATGGATCGGGCGGGATGCGCGCGGGCTGTGGCAACCACGTCCACGCCGTGTTCCTCGCCGTCGCGCACAAAGGCGATGGCGACCTTCTCGCCGGCTTCCACCTCCTCCATCGCCTGGCGCAGGCTGCGGCCCGGATCTGCTTCCGTCGCAAGCACCTTGCCGTTGATGGCGACGATCACGTCGTCGGCAAGGATGCCGGCGGCTTCGGCGCCGCTGTCGGGCGTGACCGCCTCCACGTGGACACCGTCGTCATGGTCGCGGATGACGACACCGAGCATGGCGTCGTCGCCGCCCCCAAAGAGGTCCCCAAACTCGAAGTGGGTGGTGTGGATGTCGTCCGTCAGGGCGTCCACGTCCAGCACGGTGACGCGAGCCAGGGCCTTGTCGAACGCCTCTCGGGCCTTGTCGAGCTGGGCCCTCGCCTCGGCGAGTTCGGCCGGCGGCGGCTTGGGCGGATCGTCCGCCCACGCGCCAACGCCAAGCAGCAGGGTGAGGGAAAGCGGTGCGATTCTCATGCGAGCGCTCCTTTGAGGATCGGTGTCCCGAAATGGGACGGCTTGCTCGTGGGTGCGATGCACTCAGTACACGGCGCGGCGGATGAACTCCTCGCGCTGCAAATGTTCCGCGCGCATCAATGCGTTCATCAGTTCCACCCTTTCGCGCCACAGCGCCTCCTTTTCCCGCCACAGCGCCTCGCGCACGACCGGATCGATGCGATCCGCCGCCGCAAGCTCGTTCAAGCTCCGATCCACGGTGGCGATGCGCCCGGCGAGGATGGTGCGTGCGTCCGCCTCGGATGTGCCGAAGTCGGCGGGCAAGACCATCACGGGCAGTTCCCGGCGCTGGCTCTCGAGCGCCTGCGACGCTTCCACCAGTGCGCCGACATTGACCGGCGCTGAGGCCGCTGCCACGATCGGCGCTGACGGTTCGGGCTGAAACAGCCACACCACCGAGGCAAGCGAGACCGCCGCAATGCTCGCGGCGAGGGCCTGCCAAGCGGTGCGGACGCGACGCTCCCGGCGAGGGTTCCGCCCGCGCACGCGGCGTTCGATGCCGTCCCAGAGTTCGCGCGGCGCTTCGAGATCCGGCAGCGCCTCGAGCTCCGCCTCGATGGCGCGCTGCCGCGCCTCGCGGCCTTGAGGCTTGCCGTCAAGCACGGCAAAGGGTGTTGGCTGCCGAGTCATCGTTTTGCTCCGGCCCGAAGCGGGCCTTGGCCATGGCCTCAAAGGCACGTGAGAGTTGGGTTTTCGAGAAGCTGGCGGTGTAGCCGAAGACGCGCCCGATTTCCTCGTGGGTGCAGCCTTCGATGCAGTGCATCCACACCACCATGCGCGCCGTCCCCGGCAATTGCGCCAGCGCCTGATCCACATCCACGGCGCGGTCGGTGGCATCGCCAGGGGTGCCGCGGTCGTCGAACTCGAGGGCCTCCCGCCGCCGCTGCCAAGGCGAGCGCAGGCGCATCAGGCAGTGGTTCATGGCGATGGAACGAACCCACGCCGGGAACGCGGTGTCCTTGGCCAGCGTGTCGGCCTTGCAGAGCACATCCACAAAGGTGTCCTGCGTCACCTCCTCGGCAGCACCGGGATCACGCAGAACCCGCCGCGCCAAGGTGAACACGGCGCTCGAGAAGGCGCGATAGACGATCTCCTGCGCCTTGCGGTCGCCCTTCTTCAGGCGGCGGATGACGCCGGGGTCAAGCTCGATGTCGCGAAAACGGGACATGCCTTGTTGGATGCGCCAGCGGGCGAAAAGGTCACGGCGGATTTACCGCTAGTCACGGGGGGAGTTGCGACGGACGCAAGCAGAGCGACGCCTGCTTCATGGGATGGGGAACTTCCAATCACGTAACACGTTGACAAAACCGAGCAAGTGCCTCGAAGCCGAGCCGGACAGGGCGACGCACGCGTCGCCCTTCTTCGGGTGGCTCCTCATGCGCTAGCCAGCCGCTTGCGGCTTCTCGTAGATCGATTCCTCGTTCTGCGACTCCTGCGAGACCTTGCGGCCCAGCGACTCGAACACCGGGATGTCGTCGTCCTTGAGTTGCTGCATGGCGATCTTGCGTTCCATGGCCGCTTCTAGGTAGGGCGCGAGCTCTTCCATCTTGCGCCGTTCGCGTTCCGCCTCGCGCTCCTTGAACTCCGGCATTACCTCCTCGGCAAAGAGCTCCAAGGCCTCGCAGATGTGCTCGTGGCGGTTGCGGCCGGCCTGCTGGATGAAGGTCACCTGATCGACGTTGCAGGCTTCGAACTTCAAGAGGTGCTCGCGCAGGTCGTCCGGGGTACCGATGCCGCCGCGGCTGCCGCTCAAGGCACCGCCGGTGATGTCGCTCGTCCCTTCCTTGGCCTTCTGGATCGCCTCGAACTGCTGCCAGAGATTGGTGCGTCCCGGCTTGTGCTCGCCGAAGGCATAGAGGCTACCCAGGGCAAAGCCGAAGAACTCGAAGCCCGGCAGACCGCGGCGCACCGCCTCCGCGCGGTCCTGGTGGCAGGAGAAGCTCGACACCATGCAGATGTTGGGATTGATGGCATGGCCGATGGGCACGCATTCATCGCTCTTGATGATGCCGTAGTACTCCTCCACCCATTCGGTGGCCTCGGCGGGATCGACGAAGGCGAAGGTGAGGGCACCGATGCCGAGCCGCGCCGCCATGCGGATGGTCTCGCGCTGCGAGCACGCCACCCACAGCGGCGGATGCGGCCTTTGCGCCGGCTTCGGCACGATGTTGCGGCAGGGCATCTCGAAATACTGCCCCTTGTAGCCGGGGTACGGGTCCATGGCCAGCATGTTGCAGATTTGCTCGACCGACTCCATGAAGATCTTGCGCTTGTCCTCCACCGGGATGCGGAAGCCGCCGAGTTCGAGCTCCGCCGACGACTCGCCGGTGCCGAACTCCACCCGTCCGTTGGAGACGAGATCGAGCGTGGCGATCACTTCCGCCGTGCGCGCCGGATGGTTGTACTGCGGGATCACCTGGCGAATGCCGTGCCCCAGGCGGATGTTCTTCGTGCGCTGCGAGCAGGCCGCTAGGAACACCTCCGGTGCCGACGAGTGCGAATACTCCTCCAGGAAGTGATGCTCCACCTCCCAGGCGTAGTCGATGCCGAGCCGGTCGGCCACCTCCACCTGCTCGAGGGCGTCGTTGAAGAGCTTCTGTTCCTCGCCATCATCCCAGGGGCGTGGCAACTGGTGCTCGTAGAAAATCCCGAACTTCATGCGTCTTGGTCCCTTCCCTTGCGGCAATTCATGCGAACGGCGTAGTCAACAGTCTCGCTTGTCTGAATGCAAGCCAGTTCAACCGCCAAGTGGTGTCTCACTTGAGGTGCGCACTGTGGCGTCGACTCTGGAGGGAGGGCGTCCCGCCCTCCCATCGCGCCGCTAGGCGCGCAGAACATTCGTCGCACCAGCAAGACAGCGCGCCCTTGCGGGCGCGATGGAGGGCGGGACGCCATCCCTCCAAGGCAGCGCCGGAGGCCAGTCGGCGCCCGAACCCACCCTCGCCTGACCCGACGGCAAGGCGCTACTCGAGTGCCCACCTTGCCTCGACGCCGACGATGCGCCCCTCTTTCAGCGGCGAGTATGTGGAGTCGACGAGGTCCGTCAGGTCGAAGTGGCTGCGCCGGAACACTTCACCGAGCAGATTTTGGCCGAAAACCGTCTCATGCGAACGGCGTAGTCAACAGGCTCGCTTGTCTGAATGCAAGCCAGTTCAACCGCCAAGTGGTGTCTCACTTGAGGTGCGCACTGTGGCGTCGTACTCTGGAGGGAGGGCGTCCCGCCCTCCATCGCGCCGCTAGGCGCGCAGAACATTCGTCGCACCAGCAAGACAGCGCGCCCTTGCGGGCGGGACGCCCTCCCTCCAAGGCAGCGCCGGAGGCCAGTCGGCGCCCGAACCCACCCTCGCCTGACCCGACGGCAAGGCGCTACTCGAACGCCCACCTTGCCTCAACGCCGACGATTCGCCCTTCCTTCAGCGGCGAGTATGTGGAGTCGACCAGCCCCGTCAGGTCGAAATGGCTGCGGCGAAACACTTCGCCAAGGAGGTTGCGGCCAAATGCCGTGAACCGCAGCGACTCGGTGGGGGCGGAGGAGATGCTGATGTCGAGCACGTCGCCGCCGTCGAGGACGCCGGTGTTGTCGTGGGAGATTTCGCTGTCGTCGCGGTGGGAGAGGCCGATGCGGGCGGTCACCAGCCCAACGGATCCCATCTGTCGCCGGCACTGGCCTTCGACGCCGAACGTGAGGGGAGCGAGGCGCGGGAGCTTGAGCCGCTCGTCGCCCACCGTGGAGCCGTCGCCGTCCAAGTCGTAGCGCACCCGGTCGTAGGCGCCGCGGGCGATGCCGACGAAGGCGCTGGCGGTGCAGGCATCTCCGAGCGCAAAGACGGCATCGGCCTCGATCCCGTCGATGGTGGCGTCGGCCGTGTTGGCCGTCACCTGGACTGCGCCGGTGGCGACGTCTTCGCGGGTCACCTGCCGCTGCAGTCCGCGCACTTCGCTGCGGAACGCGGCAAGGTTGATGCGCAGGCGTGCAAGTTCGGTCTTGAGCCCGATTTCCACCGCGTCCTGCTCCTCCTCGTCGAACGGGCCGGGGGAGTCGGTGGGTGAGGTGCTGCGCAGGTTGTAGCCGCCGCTGCGGAATCCCCGCGTGTACTCCGCATAGGCCTGTACGTGGTTGCCGAACCAGCGCTGCACCGCGACGCGCGGCGTCACGTTGCGCCAGATGTCGTCGTCTTCGAAGTCGTAATCGCAACGATGGGAACGGGCCGGGCAAGCGGCCCCGCCAGCGGTTGCGATCTCCACCGTCTTTCGCTCCACCGTGTAACGCGCGCCGGCGCTGACCACCCAGCGCTCGCTTGGGTGCAAGTCGACGTTGGCAAAGGCACCGGCGGTGCCGTGGCGCTGGTCGCCGCCGAACGGCAGTCCTGATGCGCCACGAATGACGCGCTGCTCGCGATAGAGGATCTTCTGATCGAATGCGTAGACGCCCGCCGTGAGTTCGAGGTCGTCACGGAGCCACCCCGTGTAGCGCAGTTCGTTGCTGACCTGTTCCTGGTCGGTGAAGGCCCACAGGTGGAAGATCGGCTGCGTCGTGGAGTCGATGTCGGCGAGCGACTCGTGGCCGACGCCGCGCAGGCCGAAGACGTTGACGATGCGACCGTTGTCGAGACGCCGCTCGGCCTCGACCACGACGTGGCGCCAGTCCACGTCGGAGAAGCCTGGCTCGTCGATGGCGAAATCGAAATTGCGATAGCGGTAGCGATTCTGGCTCGCGGGGCCGTCGCCGTCGGAGTTGCCGCGTTCGAGGATGACGGTGATGTCCAGGTTCTCCGTTGGCTTGAAGGCAAGCACCGGCCGCGCGGACCATGCGGTCTCGGCGCCCACTGCGCCGCCGCCTGGGGCGTCGTTGTCGAACCAGCCCTGGTCGTCGCGATAGCTGACGGCGAGCCGGGCGTCGAGGGCGCCTTCCATGAAGCTGTGTTCTGCCGCTCCGGCGACGCGAGTCTCCGGACCGCTCGCCTGGCGCACCGATGCGTAGCCGGAAGACTCGCCGGACGGTCGCCGCGAGCGCAGCAGGACGGCGCCGCCGATCACGTTGCGGCCGAACAACAGGCCTTGGGGACCACGCAGCACTTCCACGGCTTCGAGATCGAGCATGTCCATGATGACGCCGTAGTTGACGCCCAGATACATCCCGTCGACGAATACGCCGACGGTGGGGTCGATCGAGGGGATGGAGCCGGCGACGCCCATACCTCGGATCGAGAAGTTGGCGATGCCCTTGCCGGTGCCGATGCCATCGAAGGCAACGTTGGGGAGCGAGTAGCCGAGTTCCTCGATGTCGTTGACGTGCAGCGCATCGAGCCGAGCGCCATCAGTGACGCTGACAGCCCCGACGACATCCTGCGCCGCTTCCGCCACGCCCTTCTTTGACGCCGTGGTGACGACTTCCTCTAAGAGGCGCGGCGTGGCAGCGGCCGAATCCTCTTGGGCGCCGGCGGCGCCGGCAAGGGCCACGCAAATGATGGGCAACGCCAGCCGCGCGCGCTTGGCGGCGCGCAAGGCAAGACAGGCTGCCTTCCCATCGAAGGCCAGTCTTCGGTCAAGCATTAGGCAATGGGCCTCAGCCATGTATCAGCGTACCGACGCCGCCGTCGGTGAGCACCTCGAGCAGCACCGCGTGGGGCACGCGGCCGTCGATGATGTGGGCGCTCCTGGTGCCGGCATCCACGGCCGAGATCGCGCAATCCACCTTGGGCAACATGCCGCCCTCGATAGTGCCGTCGTCGATGAGGGCATCGACGGCGCTGCGGTCGAGGCCCGTCAACGTGTTGCCTTCCGTGTCGAGGACGCCAGGGGTGTTGGTGAGCAGGATGAGCTTCTCGGCTTGCAGGTGTCCGGCAACCGCGCCGGCGACGAAATCGGCATTGATGTTGTAGGACTCGCCGTCCGGCCCCACACCCACCGGCGCAATGACCGGGATGAAGTCGCGGGCGATGAGGGCATCGAGCACGTCGGCGTTCACCTCGTCCACCTCGCCGACATGGCCGATGTCGATGATTTCCGAACCGCCGATCTGCGCACTGCTCACCGTCGCGGCGGGCCCGTTCGTCTCCCCAGCGTCCTGCCCCGTCCGCGAGACCAGCTTGAGCTTGCGGGCGCGAATCAGTTCGCCGTCCTTGCCGGTGACGCCCACCGCTCGCCCGCCGGCCGCGTTCAGCAGCGACACGATGTCCTTGTTGACGAGCCCCCCAAGCACCATCTGCACGACATCCATGGTGGCGGCATCGGTGACGCGCATGCCGTCCACGAAGCGTGTGGGTATGCCGAGCCGGTCCAAGAGGTCGCCGATCTGCGGGCCGCCGCCGTGGACGACGATGGGGTTCATGCCCACCAGCTTCATCAGCACGATGTCGCGGGCAAAGGCACGCTTGAGTTCCGCGTTCTCCATCGCGTTGCCGCCGTACTTGACGACGATGGTGGTGCCGTGGAAGCGCTGGATGTAGGGCAGCGCCTCTGTGAGCACCAGCGCGGTGCCGTCGTGCGACGGATGGGGGATGGCTTCACTCACGGCGCGGTCTCCTTGGCTCGCTCGTGGCCCGCATTATTCATGAAGCGAGAGGAGCGACCGGTGCTCCTCCGCCGGAAAGGCGCAAGGCCGGGTCCACGGCCAGAAGCTCGCGTTGGAACGTCTGCTGAATGCGCGCCAAGGCGTCGGCGTTGTCCGCCTCGAAGCGGAGGCTAAGCACCGGGCTGGTGTTGGATGCGCGCACCAGGCCAAAGCCGTCGTCGTGATCGACGCGGATGCCGTCGATGGCCGTGATCGTGCCGCCGCCGAAGGACGCTTGGCGGAGCGCTTCAACGATCTCGAACTTGCGTGCGTCGGTGGTGGCGATCTTGATCTCCGGCGTCGACACCCCACGCGGCAGCGCGCCGAAGACCTCTGCGGCGCTAGCCTCGCTGCCGGCAAGCAGTTCGAGCGTCCGGGCGGCGGCGTAGATGGCGTCGTCGAAGCCATACCAGCGATCTGCAAAGCAGATGTGGCCCGAGAACTCGCCACCGACCAGCGCCCCGGTTTCGCGGATGCGCGCCTTGATGTGGGAATGTCCCGTGCGGCAGAGGATGGGCTCGGCGCCAGCGGCTTCGGCCACGCGCGCCACATGGCGACTGCACTTCACGTCGTAAACAATGCCGGCGCCAGGATGCTCGGCGGCGATGGCGCGGGTGAAGAACATGAGTAGAGTGTCGGGCCAGACGATGTCGCCGGTGTTGGTGACGACGCCCAAGCGGTCACCATCGCCGTCAAAGGCGAGGCCCACATCGGCCTGGCTGCGCGCCACCGCTTCGATCAAGTCCACGAGGTTCGCGGGCTCGGCTGGGTCTGGATGATGGTTCGGGAACGACGCGTCCACCTCCGCGTAGAGCGCCGTCACCTCGCAGCCAAGCGCCGACAGCAAGCGCGGCGCCACCAGCCCGGCAACGCCGTTGCCGCAATCGACCACCACCTTCAAGGGACGGGCCAAGCTCACGTCTGCCAGCACCCGCTCGCAATAGCTTGACAGCACCTCGGCGCGCTCGCGCCGTGGCGCGCCCGGCGGCGGCTTCGGTGTTGCATCGACCTTGAGCCGCAGTTGCTCGATGGCAGCGCCCGCCAGCGTGGTGCCGCCGAGCACCATCTTCAAGCCGTTGTATTCCGGCGGGTTGTGCGAGCCCGTCACCATGATGCCGGTGCCGGTGCCCGTTTCGTGCGTGGCGTAGTAAAGCAGCGGCGTCGGCACGGTGCCGATGTCGATGACACGGGCGCCGCCCCGCATCAAGCCCTGGGCAAGGGCGTCCGTCAGCGCGGGCGTGGACTCGCGGCCGTCGCCGCCGACCGCGACGGCGGGGCACGATGCGGCTAGGGCCTGCGCCGCGAACGCAGTGCCGATGCGCTGCACCACGTCCTCGCTCAGGTTGTCGCCAGCGATGCCGCGAATGTCATAGGCGCGGAACATCGCGGGGTCTGCAGCAGGTGTATTCATGTGTTGGATATTAAGCCCGCATTGCTAATTCTGAACCGTCCGGCGCTAGGGGATTGCGCCGTAGAACGCAGTTCGTAGAGGACGGGCTCGTCCCGTCCCGTGTCCGAGTCTATCGGTGCATTCAATACGGGCGGGGACAAGCCCCGCCCCTACGCGTCCCGCGCCGAGTCTGTCGATGCGTCAAGACGCTTTCCTTCCATGGAACAAAACGCGTAACACGTTGATGCTTAGACGATTTGACTCGAAGTGAGTGCCTCGGAGGGAAGGCATCCTGCCTTCCCTGCGCGCCAGCGCACCTGCTTCATTGTGGCAGGTGAAAAAGCGCCTGTCGGCGCTTAGGGAAGGCAGGATGCCTTCCCTCCGAGGCCCAGCCCGTTCCTCGCGCGTCAGTGACTCGGCGTCGTCGGCGAGATGGAAGCTCGTAGGGGAGGGCTTGTCCCGTCCCGTCTCGGATTCGTCGAAGCATTCAACGCGGGCGGGGACAAGCCCGGGACAAGCCCCGCCCCTACGGGGGAGTGACAAGGGAACGTTGACAGTTCCGCGCCGCGTACAGTTCTGCAACCTCGTCCATCACGGCGGTGGCGATGGTGTCCTTGGAGGCTTGGGAAAAGACCGTCTCGCCGCCGTCGTGGATCACCGTGACGGCGTTTTCCGGGCTGTCGAAGCCGATGGCGGAGTTGGACACGTCGTTCAGCACGATCACGTCGAGGTTCTTGCGCAGGCGCTTTTCCCGGGCGTGCGAGAGGACGTTTTCCGTTTCGGCGGCAAACCCCACCCGAAACACGTCGGGCTTGGCGGCGGCGGCGCAGGCCAGGATGTCGTCGTTCTCCGCCAGCGCAATCGTCGGTGCCGTGTTCTGGCGGCTCTTCTTGATCTTCTGCCCCACCACCTCGGCAGGGCGGTAGTCGGCGACGGCGGCGACGGCGAACAGGATATCCACGTCGAGGTGGGCCAGCACGGCGCGCTGCATCTCCGCCGCGGTGGTGACGTCGATTCGCTTCACGCCAGGGGGCGTCGCCAGTGTCACGGGGCCGGCCACCAGCGTCACGTCCGCCCCAGCACGCTGCGCCGCCGCAGCGAGGGCAAAGCCCTGCTTGCCGGAACTGCGATTGCTGATGAAGCGCACCGGATCAATGGGTTCGCGGGTGGGGCCGGCTGTGACCAGCACCCGTGTCCCGGCCAGCACCCCGGTTCCCACGTTGCCGTCACCTAGGGACCCAAGCACGATGCCAGCAATCTCGGCCGGGCCGGTCATGCGCCCCGGGCCGAACTCGCCGCAAGCCTGTTCCCCCACATCCGGACCGATGAGGCTCACGCCCATTTCCTTGAGCAGCGTCACGTTGCGGCGGGTGGCGGGGTGTTCCCACATCTGGGTGTTCATCGCGGGGGCGACGAAAACCGGCGCTCGCGTCGCCAGCCAAGTGGCAGTCACCAAATCGTCCGCCATGCCCCACGCCATGCGCGCCATCAGATTGGCGCTTGCCGGTGCCACCAACAGCACGTCGGCCATGCGCGCGAGCTCGATGTGGCCCATGCCGTCCGCCGCTTCCGCAGCCCAGATGTCCGACAGAGCAGGGCGTCCGGCTACCGCCTGGAGCGCCGTAGGCGTCACGAACCTATGCGCATTGGCAGTCAGCAAGGGCACCACTTCGGCCCCGGAGCGTGAGAGATGTCGCACAAGCTCCGGGGTCTTGTATGCAGCGATGCCGCCGCTGACGGCAAGTAGGATTTTCTTCGCTTGCATCTGGTCGCCGAAAGCCGTCGAGAGCCTGCCGAATAGCCAAAATGTTGGAGAGCCGCAACCATAGCACGCAAGGTGCCGGACCGGCTCTGCGGCCCTCGCATGCACCTGCCGCGAATGGGGAAGCCCCGCCGCAAGACACGGGCCGCCGCGGTCCGATGGCGGCGCGGCCGAAGCCGGCACGGGCGGGCGCGTCGGAACTGCCCCGGGAGCGAGCGCTCCAAGGCGACGCTTCGCACCTGCGCGATGCGGAACTGGTGGCGCTGGTGCTGCGCACCGGTCACGCCGGACAGGACGCCGTGGAGCTGGCAGAGGAGTTGCTGCAAAGGTTCGATGGCGTGCGGGGGCTCATGAGCCAGAGCGCCGGGGTGCTTGCGACCATCACCGGTCTCGGCGACGCGAAAGTTGCGGGCCTGCTTGCGGTGCGCGAGCTCGGCAAGCGTTTCGAGCGCGAGGGCTTCCGCAAGCGCCGCATCATCCGTGGCGCCGAAGACGCGCGCGGCTACCTGTATCTGCACCTGGCGGGAATGGAGCGCGAAGTCTTGGGCGCGCTCCTGCTCGACGCCCGCAACCGATTGCTGGCGACGGAGGACCTGTTCTGGGGCTCGGTAGATCGCTCCATCGTCTATCCACGCGAGGTGCTGAAGGCGTGCATGCGCCGCAACGCAGCCGCCATCGTGCTCTACCACAACCACCCATCCGGCACCGCCGAGCCGAGCGCCGCCGACCAGCACATCACGCGGCGCCTGAAGACCGTGCTCGACGAGGTGGACGTGCGGCTGGTGGATCACCTAATCATCGGCGCCGAGGGAATCGTATCGATGGCGGAACGGGGACAGCTTTGATTTAGGCAGATCGCGCCAGCATGCAGACTCGACGAGGCTTCGACTGCGAGCCGCCGATTTCCTGTGCGACATCCCCTACACCCCCGTGCGCTACGTCCAACCTTTGCCTCGCACGCCCGCTTAAGGTATAAACGCCGCCCTTTCGACGGCAGAGCCAACCGATGTCCCAGGTTTGCGAAGTCACCGGCAAGCGGCCGATGGCGGGCAACAATGTCTCGCACGCGAACAACCACACCAAGCGGCGGTTCCAGCCCAACCTGCACTACCACCGCTTCTACGTGCCGTCCGAAGATCGCTTCGTGCGGCTCAGGGTGTCGGCTGCCGGAATGCGGATCATCGACAAGCGCGGCATCGAGGCGGTGCTGCAGGATTTGGGCAAGCTGCGCCGGCCGCCGCAAGCCGCCTCGCCGAGCGCCAAAGGAGAATAGCCAATGGCCAAGAAGGGCAAGCGCGAGAAGATCAAGATGGTGTCGAGCGCCGACACCGGGCACTACTACACCACCACGAAGAACAAGACCTCGACGCCGGACAAGCTCGAGTTTCGCAAGTTCGATCCGGTGGTGCGGCGGCACGTTGCCTACCGGGAAGCGAAGATCAAGTAACTCAAGCGCCCTGCATCGCGGGGCAAGTCGGCAACCGTGCCTGAGCTGCCGGAGGTCGAGACCACACGGCGCGGTCTCTCCCGGGCGGTTCCCGGGCGACGACTGCAACGAATTGTCGTCCGCAATCCGGCGCTGCGCTGGCCGGTGCGCCTGCCACCCGACATTGTCGGTGAGCGTTTCGGTGAGGTCGGTCGACGCGGCAAATACCTGCTGCTGCCCCTCGACAGCGGCGGCCTCATTCTTCATCTCGGGATGTCCGGGCACTTGGCATTCGTGGGCGCGGACCGCGACGCCGGCAAGCACGATCACATCGACCTCGTGCTCGACGATGGCCGCGCCGTGCGCTTCACCGACCCACGCCGATTTGGCAGCCTGCACTGGCAACCGTTCCCCTTGCTGGGGCATCCGCTGCTGAAGAGCCTAGGCCCCGAACCCCTGTCGGCGGATTTCGATGCCGCGTATCTGGCCTCCGAAGCACGCGGGCGGCGCACCGCCATCAAGTCACTGCTGATGGACGCGCGGGTGGTGGTGGGAGTGGGCAACATCTACGCCAACGAAGCGCTGTTCCTGGCCGGCATCCGACCTCGCCGCGCCGCCGGCCGCGTCTCCAAGCCCCGCCTCGCCCTGCTCGTCGCCGCCGTCAAGGCGACCCTGGCACGAGCCATAGACACCGGCGGCACCACCCTCAGAGACTTCACCGGCACAGACGGCAAGCCCGGCTACTTCAGGCAAGAACTGCACGTATATGGCCGCGGCGGCGAGCCCTGCCGCCAGTGCCGAAAACCCCTGACGGAGGTGCGCCACGGCGGCAGAGCAACGGTGTACTGCGCCGCCTGCCAAAGCTAGGACGCCGCCTCGCTCGGCGGGAGCGAAGGCAAGCAGAGCGACCATTCGCGAACGCTCCCTGTTCGCAATCGGACACAGGCGCAACCATGCTTTTCATGGGGGAAGGGAGAACAGCCCGCGTCGTCCACCGAAGGAAGGCGGCTCGGTCTGATGCCGCGCATGGCACGGCTTTGGCATCCTCGCCGGGAACCGTCAAAGCGCAAGGGCTTGCCGAGATGACTTTCGCCTTCGTCGTGGATCTGCGTCAAGCGGCCAAGAGCCTGGCACGCTCCCCCGGCTTCTCCACGGTGGCGGTGGTGACGCTGGCCGCAAGCCTTGGTTTCGCCACCGCCATCTATGCGGCGCTCAAGCACGTCGTCATGGACCCGTTGCCGCATCCCGATTCCGAGCGCCTCATGGTGCTCGCAAGCGAGGTGCCGGGTTCAGGCACAGATGACGCATGGGGTGCTTCTACCGCCCAGTACGTGCATTTCCGCGACCATGCGCAGTCGCTGGCCGACATCGGTTTCATGGATTCGGCTTCTGTTGGTGTTGCCGGATACGGGGACGGCGGCGCCGTGAAGGCCAGCGTTGCCGTGGTCACCGCCGGCATTCACCGCATGATCGGTGCCCGCGCCCTGCACGGGCGGCTGTTCGCCGAGCCGGACGACGATCCCGGCGCGCCGCCGCTGGCCGTTCTGGGCGAAGGCTTTTGGCGCACCCACTTCGGTGCCGACCCCGACATCGTCGGCAACACGGTTCGTCTCGACATTCCGTGGGAGCAAGGTGCTATCGACGTAATCGGCGTGGCAGCGACGCCCGGTGGCACCCCACTTGACGAAACCGACATCTGGCTACCGAAATTCCTCGACCCGGCGGGCCCCTACTACAACCAGCACAGCTACGTCGTGCTGGCTCTGCGTCGCGCGGACGTGTCGCTGGCAGCGGCGCAAGCGGATGCGCAGCGACTCACCCGCGAACTGACCACTGCATTCCCGAGTGTGTACCCCCCCAGCTTCATCGAGGACTTCGGCTTTCGCAGCCGCTGGTGTCCGCTGCGCGAGTGCATGATCCAAGGGGCGGCGGCCCCGCTGTGGATCGCCCAGGGCGGCACGGCGCTGCTCCTGCTGGTGGGATGGGTTGCGGTGGCGAACCTTTTTCTCGCGTGGATCGAAACCCGGCACCCCGAGATGGCGGTGCGGCAGGCGTTCGGCGCCGGTCGCGGGGCGGTTCTGCGCCAGCTCGCCTCGTCCAGCGCGCTGCTCGTGGCCGGTGCCTGGATCGTCGGCATCTTGATTGCCTGGTGGGTCTCAGAAGTTCTTGCCGCACTGCCTCTCGGCATTCCGCGCATGGACGAAATCGCGGTGGATGACGGCGTGCTGCTGGCCTCGCTGGTGACGGCGTTCTTGGTGGCCATCTCATTCGTTGGCCTCGCGGCATGGCGAATGCGGCGCGCTTCCGGTCGACTGGTGGAGGCTGGCCGCGGCACGACCGCCAGTCGCGACCGGCAGCGAGCGCGCAGCGCCCTGGTAGCCGCTCAGGTGGCCGTTGCGTTCGTGCTGCTGGTGGGTGCCGGCCTGCTGCTGTCGAGCTTTCGCAATCTCGCTGCGGTGAACCCGGGGATCGATCCCACGGGTACGGTTCACATTCAGTTGGGGCCGGACAGCGGCCAGACCGGCCGCTGGCATAGCTTCCTGCAGGAACTCATCGAACGTGTGTCGGCCTTGCCGGGCGTCGACGTCGCGGGAGCATCCCAAAGCCTGCCCCTGGATCGCGGTTTCTTTGGCTGCGTGGCGCAGTACTTCGAGGACGAGGGAATCGCAGAACGTCTGGCGGCCGCAGAACTTACAAGCTGCGGCGTGCAGGACTTCGTGACTCCGGGCTACTTCGAGGCGGTGGGGATGCCCCTCCTGCGCGGACGCACGCTGGACTGGGGAGACTTCAACGACCCAGCGCGGCGGAGCGCCGTGGTCAGCGCGGCGTTCGCAGCCAAATTCTTCAACGATCAGCCAGCCATCGGCCAGCGGGTCGCTCCCTACGGATGGCCGTGGTTCACCGTGGTGGGCGTGGTGGGCGATACCTACGGCGTGTCGGTCGCCGACGAGCCCACGGCGCACGTGTACTACCCGCTCTCCGGCATACCGGCGGATGCCGGCTGGAACCCCATGGCCATGCAACTCGTGGTGCGAACTGAGCTCGGCGACCCCACGGCGATCTTGCCGACGGTGCGCCGCCTCGTGACGGAAATGGACCCGAACATCGTCATGGCCGCCGCCGAACCCTTGGCGGCGGTGCTGGAGCGCGCCACCAGCCAGGACCGATTCATGGCCGTGCTGCTCGCTGCCGCGGCCACCGCATCGCTGCTGCTGGCCGTGATTGGGCTTTACGGCGTCGTGGCCTTTCTCGCCGCGAGACGCACCGCGGAGATCGGCGTCCGGATGGCGGTGGGCGCCCGCCCAGGGGACATCCGCCGCATGATGGTGCTCGGTTCGCTCAAGACCGTCGCCTTCGGCGTCGTCATCGGCGCCGGCGCGAGCTTGGGCCTCGCGGGTTTGGTGCGCGGCGTTCTGTTCGGGGTCGCGCCCACCAATCCGGCGGTGTATGTCGCCAGTGCGCTCCTGCTGCTGCTCGCTGGCGGTGCGGCAAGCTGGCTGGCAACGCGACAGGCGACGCGCATCACGCCGCTCGACGCGCTTCGCGTGCAGTAAGCGGCAGAGAGCGGCAGAAAGCGAGGCGCTATCAGCCTGTCGGACTTTGCCGCGCCAGCGGCGAAGTGCGCCAGGCTGATAGCCGTAGCTGCGAGCGAACGCGAGCACGAAGGCCAGCAGTTCGCGCCAGCGAACTGCCAAACGCGCCCGTCAGGGCGCGGTGTCTCGGCGAAAGGAGGCCGGTCGATTCCCCGCACTTCATGAATAATCCGGGCCAAACACTCTCTCACGGTGGAACCATTGCCCCAGCCGAGTCAGCCGACGATTCTCGTCGCGGATGATCAGCCGCACATCCTCGAGGCGTTGCGCCTGCTGCTGAAGGGCGCGGGTATGGCGGTGCTGACGGCGCACTCGCCAGACGAAGTGCTGAGGGTGGCGGCCGGCCGCGATCTCGATGGCGTGCTGGTGGACCTCAACTACACCCGCGACACCACCTCCGGCACCGAAGGCATGGATCTCCTGCGCTCCCTCAGAGAACTCGACGCCACGCTTCCCGTCGTCACCATGACGGCCTGGGGCAGCGTCGAAGGTGCCGTGGAGGCGATGCGTCGGGGCGCCGGCGATTACGTCGAGAAGCCTTGGGACAACGACCGCCTCGTGGCGACGCTCAGCACGCAAGTGCAGCTTGGCCGCGCCCGCCGGCTCGGCCGGCGCCTTGCCGACGCAGAGCGGCGGCGCGAACTTGGCTCCACCGCGGACTTCGTGGCAGGTTCCCCCGCCATGCAGCCCGTGCTGGAGTTGATCGCCAACATTGCGCCTTCCGACGCCAACGTCCTCGTCACCGGCGAGCACGGCACCGGCAAGGAAGTGGTGGCTCGGCGGCTGCACGCGCTCTCCAAGCGCGCCGGCCAGGCATTGGTGACAGTGAACGCCGGCGGCTTCAGCGACGGCGTGTTCGAGAGCGAGCTCTTTGGCCATGTGCGCGGTGCCTTCACCGATGCCAAGAGCGACCGCGCTGGCTGCTTTGAACTCGCCCACGAAGGCACGCTGTTTCTCGACGAGATCGCCAACCTGCCCTGGACACAACAGGGCAAGCTGCTCCGAGCATTGGAGAACCGCGAAATCCAGCGGGTTGGCTCGAGCAAGGTGCGGCGGGTGGACGCGCGGGTGATTTCGGCGACCAACGCCGACATCGCGGACGCGGTGGCGAAACGCGAGTTCCGCGAAGACCTGCTCTATCGGCTCAACACCGTGGAAATCCACCTGCCGCCCCTGCGCGAGCGAACGCAAGACATCGCCGAGCTTGCCACCAGCTTCCTCGCCCGCGAGGCAGCGCACTACGGCAGGTCTGTCGATAGCTTCAGCGACGAAGCCATGCATGCGCTCCTGCGCCACCCTTGGCCCGGCAACGTACGCGAGTTGCACCATGCGGTGGAGCGGGCCGTACTGGTGGCTGGCGGCGGTGTCGTCGCCGAGGCCGACTTGGGTCTCGCGAGCCCGGCCGGCGACGCGAACCTCGATGCCATGACCTTGGCGCAAGCGGAATGCGTGCTGGTGGCAAGGGCGATGAAGCGCCACGGCGACAACGTCAGCCGGGCGGCGCGGGACCTCGGCATCAGTCGCGCGGCGCTCTACCGCAAGATTGAACGTTGCGGGCTTTGATCCCGAGAGATCGTCCTCCAAGACGGGGCAGAGACGCCCGCCTGCTCCCGGTCGCGGTGGCTCTGGGGGCCGGTCTGCCGGGCAGTGCCGTGGCGTTGGCGCTGCTCTGGACGCAGGAACATCCGGCCACTTTGCAGTGGGCGCTCACCGCGGTGGTGGTTGCCGCATGGCTCGCCGCGGCCCTTGTTCTGCGCACCGCGCTGCACCGCACGCTGCGAACCATGGCAAGCCTGCTCGGTGCCTTGCGCACCGGCGACTACTCCATCCGCGCCCGCCATGCCGGCGGTGACGATCCCCTCTCCCTCGTCTATGTCGAGATCAACGGCTTGGAGCGTCAGCTTCGCGAGCAGCGTCTCGGCGCCGTGGAGGCGAGCGACCTGCTGCATCGGGTGCTGGCGGAGATCGACACCGCAGTAATGGCCTTCGACGAGCAGTCGGCGCTGCGCGTCATCAACCGGGCGGGGGAACGCTTGCTCGGCGGCGCGGCCGCTGACCTGATCGGCAGGTCTGCCCACGAACTGCACCTCGGCGAAGCCTTGGCCGGTGACGCGCCCCGCACGGTGGTTCGAGAAGATGCATCCGCGCGGCACCATTGGCAGGTCCGACGCAACGTGATTCGGCAGGGCGGCAAGCGGCTGACGCTGGTGGTGATGACGGACCTTGAACGCACGCTGCGCGAGGAGGAGCGGGCAGCCTGGCGGCGACTCGTGCGCGTGCTGGGGCATGAGATCAACAACTCGCTGGCGCCCATCAAGTCCATTGCCGAGAGCGTCCGTGCGCTGCTGCGCGAGCACGCCGGGCGTGGCGACTGGACTGCAGATGCCGAC
The DNA here is from genome assembly GCA_965116935.1 of Pseudomonadales bacterium. GTDB lineage: Bacteria > Pseudomonadota > Gammaproteobacteria > Pseudomonadales > Azotimanducaceae > VXYL01. The sequence goes on from OZ220737.1 coordinate 1,963,305, forward strand.
AACGGCCTGGACGTCGTTGCGAGTCGGGCCGAGTCCCTGCGGCGCTTCCTTGCCTCCTATGCACGGCTGGCGCGTTTGCCGCCGCCGACATTGGCACCGGTGGATGTTGCCGTTTGGGTGCGGCAGGTTGCTGAGCTCGAGACGCGCATGTCGGTTTCGGTGCGGGGCGTGGAAGGCGTCGAAGTTCGGGCCGATCGGGACCAGCTCGACCAGGCCCTCATCAACTTGATCGCCAATGCGGTCGATGCGTCGCTCGAAACCGGTGGCGGGGTCGAAGTCCACTGGCGGCTCGAGGGTGATCGGGTGGCGGTGATGGTCGAAGACGAAGGCGCCGGCATCGCCGAGAGCGATAGCCTGTTCGTGCCCTTCTACACCACCAAGCCCGGCGGCTCCGGCATCGGTCTCGTGCTGAGCCAACACATCGCCGAGAACCACGGCGGTTCGCTGACGCTCCGCAACCGCACGGACCGCCAAGGCGTGCGCGCCCGGCTGACCTTGCCGCTGAGAAACGACTAATCCGGTCAGGCTGTGTCCGCGAGCGAACACTGCATTTCTGAAACCGGACGCTGGATCGCTCCTCCTAGGGCGTTTTTCACACTAGCAGCCTGTCGGACTTTGCCGCGCCAGCGGCGAAGTCCGCCAAGCTGCTAGCCGTAGCTGCGAGCGAACGCGAGCACGAAGGCCAGCAGTTCGCGCCAGCGAACTGCCAACGCGCCCTTCAGGGCGCGCTAGCGTTCTGGTCACCGAAAACTACCTGGATCAACCGGCGACAGCTACCAAGGTCCTGGCGACAACCGATCGAAAACGAGGCCGCCTTTGGAGGGAAGGCATCCTGCCTTCCCTGCGTGCCGTCAGGCACGCCTATCGGCGTGCAGGGAAGGCAAGATGCCTTTCCTCCAAGGGCCACGCCGTCCGATGGATTGTGAACACCCCCTAGAAGCTTCTCTACCGGCATTTTGCGCCGGTCAGCGCCATGGGGATCACTTGGCACAACCCTTGCGTACTCGTGCCAATGGCAAACGGAAGAGCACGAGTAGCCTTGCCGGCGCGGCGACTTGCTGCCGTGCGCGAGGCTGCGCGGGGAGACGAAGCGGCAGAAGGCATGGATCTGCCGCGCGGCGACCGACCGTGGTGGCAAGCGAAGCGAGGCTGGCTGGTGGGTGCCATCGCAGCCGTGCTCGGGTTGGTGGCCATCCTGGTGGCAGCCAACCTCGAACCCGCCATCCCCTCGCTGCCGAAAGAGTCCGTGTGGCTCGGCCAGGTGGAGCAGGGCGAGTTTGTCCGGGACGTGCGCGGCCCCGGCACGCTGGCGCCGATGCAGCTTCGCTGGATCAGTGCCGAAAGCCCGGGGCGGGTGCAGGAAATCCTGGCCCTCCCCGGCATCGAGGTTGCCCCCGACACCCTTCTGCTGCGACTCGACAATCCAGAGCTCGAAATCCAACTGCTCGACGCCCGTCAGCAACTGTCCGACGCCGCCGCCGCCCTCGTGCGCCTGCGCTTCCAAGCGGAATCTGACCGGCTGGCACAAGTGGCACTGATTGCCAGCGTGCGCACGCAGTATCTGGAGGCAAAGCACCGCGACGAGATCAACCGCGAACTGCGGGTGGAGGCGCCGGGGCTGGTGGCGGACTTTGATCTCGCGCGGGGCGAGCAGTTGGTTCAGGAACTCGCCAACCGCATGAGGATCGAGGCCCGCCGCCTGGGCGTGCTGGGCGCCTCCACCGACCGACAGGTCGCCGCGCTCGAGGAGCAGGTGGAACGTCTGCGTGCCATTGTCCACTTCCACGAACAGCGCATTGCGTCGCTGAACGTCACCGCCGGCGTGGCTGGCGTTCTGGCCGAGTTGCCACTGCAAGCCGGGCAATCGGTGCAGGTCGGAGACATCCTCGGGCGCGTGGTCGAACCGCGTCGTCTCAAAGCCGAGATTCGCATCCCCCAGGGGCACGCCGAAGGAGTCGCCGTGGGCCAGCGGGCGATTGTGGACACGCGCGGCCACCGCATCGAGGGCACCGTCAGCCGCGTCGATCCCACCGTACGATCCGGCACCGTCACCATCGACATCGCCTTGCCGGAGGCGCTCCCGGCCGCAGCCCGACCGGACATGAGCGTGGACGGCACGGTGATCATCGACCAAATCGACAGCGCCACCACCATCGCCCGTCCTCCGCACGCGAAGCCGCACACCACCGTGGGCATCTACCGCCTGCAAGGCGACGTCGCGGAGCGCGTGCCCGTGCGACTGGGCCTCCTTTCGGCCAGCAGGGCGGAGGTTTTGGAAGGGCTCGAACCCGGCGACACCGTGGTGCTGTCGGACATGGCGGCGCTGCAAGAGCATGATCGGGTGCGGATCGATGGCGCGTGAGCAAACCAAACCTGTGGCAAGGACGACTCTGGACCCGAGCGAACAAGCTTGGCGGGAAGGCGGGATTGCTTCCCGCCGCAGGCCGTCGTTGCCGGGAGCCCAACGACATCAAGGAGAGAACGAGCGAGATGACTGAATCGGCCCAACCTCTCATTCACCTGGAGAGCCTCGGCAAGGTGTTCTACACCGAAGAATTCGAAACCCACGCCTTGGCGGACGTGCACCTCGACATCCACGAAGGCGAGTTCGTCTCCATTGCCGGGCCATCCGGCTGCGGCAAGTCCACGCTGCTCGCCATCATTGGCCTCCTCGACACCGCCACCGCTGGCGAGTACCGGCTCGACGGCGAGCCGGTGCACGGCCTCTCGGTTGCCGACCGGGCCGCCATTCGCAACCGCGCCATCGGCTTCATCTTTCAGGCCTTCAACCTGATCGGCGACCTGACCGTGTACGAGAACGTGGAGTTGCCGCTGGTGTACCGCGACATGGCCTCGTCCGAGCGCAAGGCGCGCGTGCTCAGGAGCTTGGAACGGGTCGGCCTCGCCCACCGCGAGCGACACTTTCCGTCGCAGCTTTCCGGCGGTCAGCAGCAGCGCGTCGCCGTCGCCCGCGCCATCGTCGGCGAGCCGCTGATCCTGCTGGCAGACGAACCCACCGGCAACCTCGACTCCAACAACGGCGGCGCGGTGATGGACCTATTGGGCGAACTGCACGGCGACGGCGCCACCATCTGCATGGTCACCCATGATCCCCGCTACGCCAATGTCGCCGAGCGCACCCTTCACCTGTTCGATGGCCGAATCGTCGCGGAGGACGCCGCTTGAGATGCATGGCGATGGCGGCGCTTTCGTGCCGACAGGTGCAAGCCAAGGCAGGCACCTTGAGGCCCCGTTGATCTCCTGACCAGAGGAATGGCAAATGCCCAATCTCCACTCGCAACCGACACGCACCCGCGGGCATGTCAGCAGTTCGCTTGCACGAACCACTGGCTTTCGCGCTCGCCTTCGCTCGCAACTGCGGCTCTCGCTCGCCACCCTGGCCCTCGCCTTTGGCGTGACAGGGTGCATATTCGTGGCCTCTTCAGACTCCCGCTACCGCAGCGGACCGCTAAACGACTTCGAAGTCCTGAACGCCATCGAGCCCGGCAAGACCACCAGAACCTGGGTCCGCCCGCGAGCGCCTACGCGAACGATGCCGGCAACGAGGTCTTGCGCTACGTCTCCCTCAAGGAACGGGAGACGGAAATGGCCGTCTTCCTGCTCTTCGCCATCGACCTGTCGGACGAGCAGATCAAGACGATGCACATCGAGGTTGAAAACGGGCGCGTGAAAGCGTATTGGATAGAGTAGCGGTTCGTTCCGAGCGGGCCCTGCCCACACTGAAGACCCTCATGCATTCGAACTGTTCGCAATCGTAGGGGTGACTCTTGCGCCCATTCCTCACGGTCTTCTGGCCCTACATCCACCGCTATCGCTGGCTCCTTGCTCTCGGCTACATCACCAGCATGATATCGGCGGGGATCGCGCTTTCCGTCGGGCTCATCATCAACGCGCAGCTCGACGATGTTCTTGCCGACCTCGACCAGCTTGCGCGCCTTGCCGGCTTCGCGGCGTTCGTCGTTTCGATCATCTTGGTGCATGCACTCGCGACCTTTTGCCACTCGTACACGATGAGTTGGGTCGGGGGGCACATCGTGCGCAATGTGCGCCGCGCGCTGTTCGGTCGCGTTCTCGGTCACGGGGAGCAGCTCGTCGACGAGGAATCGAGCGGAGAATTGCAGACCAGAATCATCGCCGACACGGTTGCGCTTGGCGACTTTCTCGGAGGGCAACTACCCAACCTGTTCGTGACGGCGGTGTCGTTCGTTGGCGGGCTCGCGGCTGCCACATACGTGAGTCCGCTGATGACGGCTGCCGTGGTGGGCGGCTTCGCGATCTTGGCGATACCGATGCTCCTGTTGCTGCCCGTGTTGCGCCGGCGGGGCGAGCTCACACAACAGGCCGAGGCCGAAACCGGGCGTGTTGCCGGAGAGGCGTTGCGCAACGCGCCCGTCGTCCATGCGTTCAACCAGCTCAATCGAGAGCAAGTCCTGTTTGACACCTCATCGGGCAGGGTGACGCGCCTCTTTCTGTCCATGCTGCGCCTGCAAATGGCGTATGGCACGGTGATAAACGCAGGTGCCTGGATCCTGTTGGCCGTCATCCTCCTGCTAGGTGCCCGGCAGATCGCCGGAGGTACGGTCACGTTTGGGCAGCTCACCGCGTTCGCCTATTACGTGGTGTTCGTGGTGAACGCAGGCGTCTCGCTCGTGTCGCTTGCGACAAGCGTCAACATGGCGATCGGCCGTACGGAGAAGATCCGGGTCCTTCTCACCATGGCCGTGCCTCCCCGAATGGACGGTGCATTGCCCGTGACCGCGCCGGCCCGAATCGAGCTCGAAGGCGTCGGCTACCGCTATCCCTCGCGTGACCGAGATGCGCTAGACGGTATCGACCTCGTCATCGAGCCCAACACCCGCATCGCCTTTGTCGGTGCCTCCGGGTCCGGCAAGTCCACGGTCTTCAAGGTTCTTCTGCGCCTCGTGGAACCCACGCGCGGTCGTGTCCTTGCGAATGGCACCGACGCCCACCGCTACGATGTCGCCGCTTGGCGCGGCCAGTTCGGCTTCGTCCCGCAGACAGAGTACCTTGTGTCGGGCACGGTCGCCGAGAACATCGCCTACGGTCTGGCCGACGCAACGCGGGAAGCGGTGGAGCAGGCCGCACGGGAAGCTCATGCCCACGATTTCGTGATTGCTCTGCCGCAGGGATACGACACCGACCTTGGCGAGGTCGGCAGCCGCCTCTCCGGGGGGCAACGCCAGCGGATCAGCCTGGCTCGCGCCATCCTTCGCCGCCCCACCGTGTACTTGCTCGACGAGGCAACCAGCGCACTCGATGCCGAGAGCGAGTACGCCGTCGAGCAGGCACTCGACCGGCTGGCGGAGGTCTCGACCGTCGTGACGATCGCTCACCGGCTGCGGACGGTGCACCGTGCCAACCGAATCGTTGTGATGGCCGATGGGCGCATCGTCTCCGAAGGCACACATGCGGAGCTTGATCGCGCCGAACCCGTTTACCGCAGGCTCATAAGCGCCTATCGCCAGTAGGGCGACGCCTTGGCATTCCTGCAGCTGTTCGATGCAGGCACGACCTCCCCGCCCGCGAACTCGGTGTGCACGGTCCTGACCTCCTCGTCCGACAGGCCGAAGGCGAAGAAAGGAACTTCGTCCGCTCTCCAATTCACGCATCTATATTGTCCAAAGGAGCTCTCTTCAAGACAATTTGGATACAATATTAGCCACACAAATCGGAAATGACGAAGGGCAAGGTGGAGCTTCTCTCCCTAACCACCGCAGCGGATGTCCAGCGCCAGCTTGCGGCTCAAACCCGACAACGACGGCGGGACCGCAAGCTTTCTCGGCGGGCGCTCGCGGAACTGAGCACCGTTCCGGCGGCAACCATCAAGCGGTTCGAAACCACCGGCCAGATTTCCCTGCGCCAGTTTCTGCTGCTTTGGCAGTGCGTTGGCGACCTTGACCAACTGGCCTTACTGGCGGAGCCCGCGGCCTTGCCGCCGCGGACGATTGACGAAGTTCTGGCGCAAGACCACCCCGGCAGCCCAAGGCCGCGCAGCCGATGACGGACTTCGCCCCAACCCGTCGCCTGCACGTGTCGCGCTGCCTGTCCACCGGCACCACCGTTCCCGTTGGCGAACTGGCGCAGAGCCGGGACGGCGTCTTCTTTCAATACGACCAAGACTACCTGCGCGCGCATCCAAGCCTTTCGCCATTCCGCATGCCATTCGATGGCTCGTTGCATCGCGCCCCCCAGGACCCCCACGAGGGCCTGCATGGCGTGTTTGCCGACTCGCTGCCGGACGGTTGGGGGCGCCTGTTGATGGATCGCGTGTTCCGGCAGCAAGGCATCGCGCCGAGCGAGGTGACAGCGATGGACCGGCTTTCCTTCATCGGCGAACGTGGCGTTGGCTCGCTGTGCTATGCGCCTTCGTCATCTCTTGCACCCGCGCTTGCCGGCGAGGCCGGCATTTGGGAACTCGGCACCCACGCCGAAAGGCTTTTCGACGGCGAGGGCGAGGAGCTGTTGGCCTTCCTTGCCCGGGCGGGCAGCTCTGGCGGTGCCCGACCCAAAGCATCCGTGTACCTGCCGGCAGACGCTGCGGCAAGCAGGGCGCGCATCCTTCCCGAACCGGGGTTCGAGCCGTGGCTCGTCAAGTTCACTTCGGCGTCGTTGCCGCTGGGGCATGAGGAGGGCCTCTGCGAAGCGGCCTACCTCCGGCTCGTGCAGAACGCTGGCATCGACACACCGGATTGGCAGCTCCTGCAAGTGCCCGCCGAAGTACCGACAAACGCCGTCGCCTGGCTCGCCCAAAGGCGATTCGACTGCACGCCGTCAGGTGGTCGCCTCCACGCGCACAGTCTCTGCGGCCTGCTTGACGCCGACTTCCGGGCACCGTCAATGGACTACGAGGACTTGATCCGCGCCAGCCAAGCCTTGTGTGGGAGCCCAGCGGTGGGCCAAGCCCAGTTCATCCGAGCCGCATTCAACCTCTTTGCCGTCAATCAAGACGACCACACCCGCAACTGGTCGTTCCTGCAGGACGACGCAGGCAATTGGCAACCGTCTCCCTGCTACGACATCACTTTCTGTCCCACTCCCGACGACCAACACACCACCGCCTTCTTGGGCCACGGCAACACGCCGCCACTCAAGGCCATGCAGCACCTGGCCGGCCAAGCCAGCTTCGCCAGTTGGTCCCGTGCCCGGGAAGCCCTCGAACGGGTCGTGGACGCCCTCGGGAACTGGCCAACGGTCGCCTCCGAACTCGGCATCCGCCCCGACACACGGCATCTGATCAGCGATCGACTCGACCAGACGCGGAACGCGAACAGGGCATTGCTCGCATAGCGGCACGGATGCCTCCCTCGACGTCCTCCCGCTGAGAGCCGACGCGGGACACCGCAGACAGCCACTGCACGGTTGCTTGAAATCCGGTTCGCCAACACCAACCATTTCGGAACCGTAAACTCCATTTTGCGACGCAAAACGGAAGTTTCAGGAAAGAAGCGCGAGGAACGGCATGGATGTGGTTGCTCGATTCTTCGAGATTCCCGACCAGACCTCTATGATCTCTATGCCCATCGCGGGCAACGACGGTGCACGTTGCTGTATGGTTGCGCGATGCAAGAGGCGAGGGGAGAGCAGGAGATGTTCAACACACGCGAGGGCCAGTTCGAAGCTGGCGACATCCGCACGGAATACCGCACGTTTGAGGTGAATTCGCTCACGCCGCACATCGGTGCGGAGGTGGAAGGCGTGGACCTGGCAGAGCCGCTCTCGAACGAGCAGGCGCAGGACATTCACGATGCCTGGATGGATTGGAAGGTGCTCGTGTTCCGCGATCAGCACATCGACCGCGACCAGCACAAGGCGTTCGGTCGCCGCTTCGGCCGCCTGCACGTGCATCCCATGCAGCACAAGTACGGCGGCGACCCGGAAATCCTGACCGTGAAGACCACCGCCGAGTCCGCCTACACCTCCGGCGACGGCTGGCACACCGACGTGACCTGCGACGAGGTTCCGCCGCTCGGCTCGATGCTCTATGTCACCGAGACGCCCGAGAAGGGCGGCGGCGACACCCTGTTTGCGGACATGTACCTCGCCTATCAGCTCCTCTCGCCGTCGATTCGCGAGTTCTTGGACGATCTGACCGCAGTTCACGACGGTGCCGGTCCCTACGTCGGCGCCTACAAGTCCACTCCTCCCCCCGGTGGCTATCCGAAGAACGAGCACCCCGTGGTTATTCGCCACCCGGTCACCCGCGAGAAGATTCTCTACGTGAACCCCGGCTTCACTAGCCACATCGTGGGCTTGAGTCGCGCCGAGAGCCGCGCCGTGCTCGACATGCTCTACCAGCACGTCGCCACCACGCCCAGGCTATGGTGTCGGGTGGACTGGAAGCCGAACACGCTGACCTTCTGGGACAACCGCTGCACCCAACACCACGCCGTGTGGGACTACTTCCCCCACTCCCGCTATGGCGAACGCGTTTCCATCGTCGGCGATCAGCGGCCAGCGGCATGACCACCCGAAGGAATCTCCTTGCCGGCGCCGCTCTCACCCCACTGCTGCCGCTCGTCGGTCGCGCGGCGCTGGCCGACACGGCCCCGTTCACGACATCGAAGCTCGTGTACATCACGCCCATCAAAACGGGCGGCGCAGAGAGCCGCTGCAAGGCGGAAGTGTGGTTCGGCTGGCACGAAGGCTCCTGCTACGTCGTCACCCAACACGACGCCTGGCGAGCCGAAGCGGTGCGCCAGGGCCTCACGCGAGCCCGACTTTGGGTGGGCGAGTTCGGCATCTGGACCGACTCAGACGGCGCCTTCCGCACCGCCCCCGAACACATGGCGACGGCCTCGCTGGTGACGGACCCGGACGTCCACAACGCGGTGCTGGAAGCGATGGGTCCGAAGTACGTCGAGGAAGGCTGGGGCACCTGGGGCGAGCGCTTCCGAACCGGCCTTGCGGACGGCGACCGCGTGATGCTCCGTTACGCGGTGGACGCCTAGCGGGAAGCTGTGGGCTCCAGGGCGCAGCAGGGTCGCCCTCCGCAACGATTGCGGCGCCCCAAGCCCTCCTCGAAGCCGACGCACTCCACGCAAACTCTTCGGCCTAGCATTAGACGAACTTCTAATCATCTACCGAGTGCACTTCCCCGTCATGCCAGTTCGAGCCTCCAGCTGATACGACGCCAAAGGCCGAATCATCTTAGTCCCCTCCAAGGGCCTCCCACGCATTGGGCCTCCCGCCCCACCTTGTCACCCGCACCATTGCCCATAGGCCCCTTCACCCGCCCCCAACAGCGAAGCCGTCGACCGCGCCGCTTCGGCTAGGTGGTAGCAGGTTCACGTCTCTGGTTGGGGCCAGTGAGTGCAAGCCGAACCGTAAGCGGCTCAGGGCTGGCTATTTACACAGATTTAGGCACCATGCATCCGCTCTTGCGGTATCATCCATACTACTGATGCTACGACAAGAGACCAAGGCGCGAACGTGGCTGTGACAGCTCGGGACAAAACAATCCTCTGGGGCCGTGCCGCCGCGCGATGCGCCTACCCAGGGTGTCGTAAGCAACTCGTTACCGATCCCGGAAAAACAGGAAAGGAAGTCGTCGTAGGCGAAGTTGCGCACATCGTCGCCCGAAGCAGCGACGGCCCGCGGGGCGATCAGGTCCCGCCCGGGGGCGATCGCGATGGCCAACCCAACTTGATCCTGCTTTGCCGGGACCACCATGGCATCATCGACCAACAACCAGGCCGATACCCGGTGGCGACGCTCTTACAGTGGAAGAAGGACCACGAGGCATGGGTCAACAATCAGCTGTTCCCGCGTGACCAGCTGGCCGGGCTAACCGAGCCCGCTGCATCAATCCAGGAGCGCGTCTATAGCACGCTCCTGCCAGTCCAGCATATACCCGGCTTTGTCCACCTTGCTCCATGTACCTATAGCGAAAGTGAAGTGCAACAATCCATCGACCATCACGCCGCCCGTGGAATGATGGCGCCGTTTATAGTTCGAGGTGGAAATCTGCTGACCTTTTGTGACCTCGACGATGAAACCAATCCGTTTCGCCTCATCATTGACCCGTATAGCACTGAAAAACACCATGCAGATGCGTGGTGGGACGACCCGGATCACAGTCGATGGTACGTTGATCTGCTAAACAGAACGCTGAACAAGCTCACTGGTCGGCTTGGCTTGAATCTGGACAAGGAGCACAGACGCTACTACTTTGAACCCGACGAAGATGACTGCCCACGTTCTGTGTCATATAGGTCCGTTGGCGGCCGAAAGCAGACTCGATATGTGGTACGGCAACCCACCTTACGTGCAACGGGCGAAAAACGCCACTATTGGGAACACCTTGCCGTCCGGCTACGCTTCCAACGTACCGCCGAACGGTCATGGTGCCTTTCGATTAGACCAGAGCGCCGATTCACGCGCGACGGAAAGGTGCCGTTGACCCCCAGAGGCATAGGACGCCGTTCAACGAGTCGGAAGTCCCACATGTACAACATAGATGTATTGGGTGAGATTCACTTCTGGCGCCACTACCTTTCGCAAGGGCAGCCGCGCATCATCATGAAGTTTGGCAGGCAGAGCATAGTTCTACGCTCCGACTTCCTGTCGACCGATATCAAAATGCCAGCTATACCGGATGACACCGCCAGGCACCTGACGATGAAGTACGAGGATGACTTGTTTTCTCTAACTGACTATCTTGAAGCTGTCGCATTCGAGGATGAGAATGAACTGGACCCGGAAGGGTTCCTCAACGAAGGAGATACCGATGATACTTGACGGCTCAGGTCTCGACGCCACGGTGCATGAAGAACCGGCCTTGGAGTTCGCGTGTCGCCGGCTGCACCTGAGTCCTAAGATTGGCATGACGGTTTTCGGGCCGCGCTCATTGGACATGGAGGAACGACATCCAGACACCGTGCGCTTAGGCTTCATCGGGTCCGGTGCGAGCTTGGCTTCCGCCCGAAACTGGATTGACAGTTGTACGCAGGGCGTCTCGGGAGATGGGCAATACGAAGACTTCCCAGGGTTCGCGAACGACCTCGGCTTTTTTGCACACATATCCGTTGCCGAGTCCGCCAACGAGACCATCACGGCGAGCGAGATTCGAGAAGTTGCGAAGCCAAGGCTGCGTCGCGAGCGGTTTGACCTCGCGGTTCGCCTCGTGGACGATAAGCTCCGCCTTCTCGCCGAGCGCGACCGTCCACCAACATGCGCTGTTCTGGCGTTTCCCGACAAGCTGCTGGAGCACTGCAAGACCGTGGATTTCAACGACGCCCAACTAGGTCGGGTTCACCGCGATTTCCGGCGGGCGGTCAAGTCTATGGCGATGAAGTATCGCCTACCGACCCAGATACTTCTGCAAGGCACGTCAGAGGCGTCCCCGGACAGCCGCACTGTCGACCATAAATCCCGCTGTGCTTGGAACTTCTTTACGAGCCTTTACTTCAAGGCTGGGGGAATCCCGTGGGTACCGCATCGGCTTACGCCGGGCACATGCCATGTCGGTATTAGCTTTCACCGTCGGAACACCGCCGATGATCGGAGCTACTTCACTAGCACGGCGCAGGCGTTCGACGAGCATGGTGAGGGACTGGTGCTGCGAGGCCAAGACTTCAGTTGGGATGAAAACCGCTTCGGCCGCTCCCCGCATCTCTCCCAAGACTTGGCGACCGAGCTTGTTGACCTGACGTTGAGCCGCTACAAGGACGAAATGAAGCAGCTTCCTAGCCGTGTCGTCATCCACAAGACTTCAAGGTTTTGGCCGGAGGAACGCGAGGGCTTCGAGGACGCACTATCGACCGTACACTCGTACGATTTGTTGGCGATAACACCGGTGAGCGACACCCGCCTAATCAGAGACGGGAAGTACCCAATCCTGCGTGGCACTCAGGTTCGTCTAGGATCACAAAACCTGCTCTATACCACAGGCTTCATTCCCTGTCTCAACACCTATCCACACGGGCACGTACCCTCCCCACTGATGGTATTCGAGCATTTCGGCGACTCGGACATACACGACCTTTTTGACGAAACGCTTGCGCTGACGAAGATGAACTGGAACACTGCGTCGTTTGCGGGTCTCCTCCCGATCACACTTCGCTTCTCCCGAGTGGTTGGGGAAATCATGACCGAGGTCCCGCATGATCGAACGCCTTTGCCCCAGTTCAAGTTTTATGTTTAGTTCGGAAATCGCAACTTCACATGCAAGCTGCGAGGAGCCATCCTCGAGGATTACGAACCGGATGACGAGATTCGTTGCGACCGTTTTCAAGGACATCCATGCGCGAATCGGTTGACCATTTGACGGCGACTCCTGTCAGCACTGTGCTACAGTCTCGCGGTTTCGCTTCAGAGCACCACATATGATAAGCCGTCGTCCGCTCGTCTGTCGAGGTTGCCAAAGCAAGATCGTTACGCGCACGCAGATCGGCCTCAGCGAAAGTCAAACGCATGCCTTCGCGTGTCCCAAATGTGGCGTCACGATCTCGTTCACGCTCGACCTAGATCAGCAGCGGGCGGGACTCGCCTACCGCCAGCCGACGAACGCCGATTGGGCAGATTCAGAGGAAGGAGCAATCAGTGCCGTTGCTCTGAGTCAGGAGATACCCGTACCGAGTGAAGGGACGGACGGATTCACTGACGCGACGGAATTCACGTTGAGTCCATTCCTTGCAACATCGGGGAATCTGGAGGATTGGCACGGCTACCGAAGGTCCGAGCTGGGACGGCTTGTGTTTACACGGCATTTCCAAGAACTGGACCGGTGCGTTACGCACTTCGAGCGAGCGAACTGGTCCCTGTTTGACGCAACGATGCAGCTAGAGCCGGGCGTGTCTACGGTTGTAGAAAGGTTGTCAAGCTTCTATGAAGCCGTCCAAGGAGGTATGAGGATGTTCACTCAAACTCCGCCATCGAAACCCCAGCGCATTCTCCAGCGTTTGGATTTTGCTGAATCAAGGGCCCCGCAGCTGGTGCGGGAGTTGGCAGAGTTGGTCCTGGACTCGGGTCGAATGAAGAGGCTGTGGCGAGAGACCGCGGCGCTCCGGCGCTTGTTCATCGACGAATACAAAGGGCTACAACCCCTAGTGCAGATGAGCTACTGGCGCCACGCCGTAAGGGATGTCGAGTCCTTCAGCGTCTCCACCAAGCGCTTCGATTCCCTACGGCGATTGTACTTGGATTGCTTCGAGACGGGGTGCCGGCTGCTCGTTATAGGGAAAGCGGTAGAAGCGATCATCCACAACAATACGACTCATATTGCTCTTGCCAATCGATCAGTTACTCTCGACGAGTTCGACAAGATGCCCAACGGCGTGAAACTCCGCGATCACTTTTCGAGGATGGTGGTATGGGATTTGTTCGGACACGCTTTCGATGTCGGCCTGCGGAATGGCGTTGGCCACAATGCCGCCCATTACGAGCCGGAGACGGACGAGGTCTGTTTGGCTACTTTGGGGCAGGGTGGTGTTGAGTACCAACGCATCCCATACACCACTTTCTGTAAGGGGGTACTCGACATCATTGGGGCGGCTGAGCTTGCCGCAATATACCATCATTGGCTCCACATGTACGTTAACGGAAAACTCGAGTAGTGCCTATCGGAAATGCCAGCACACGGATATTTTCGTCCAGGTGCAAAGGGACGACTGCGCAGGATCGACAAGCCCTGTCCCGCTTTGGCACAGCGCGCCTGAGGAGCAAGTGCCCCATGCTTGAGTTTGATGACACGGTCGTACACGAGTTGCACGGCGGCGCCGCCATCGTTCAATACTGAATCCTATTGCCCGAGCCGCTTTGCAGCATGGTCTCAGGTGGACATTCCCGTGGTCAACCCTCCTCGCACGCCCGAACCAGCTCCGCAAGGCGTAGGGGGTTGAGGCCAACTCAACGAGTTATTCTGACCGCGAGCCTCGAACCTGGAGTTTAATCCAAGTCGTTCGCCAAGCTGCTAGCCATATTGGTTGTAACCCAGTCCTCTAACGTGGGGTTCGCGGTGAAGCAGCTGGCGAATCTCGGTGAGCCAAGCCCTATCCCATCGCAATGCATCGGCAACTGCATCGTCCCAGATGCGCCGCACTTCGCACTCGCCGTCTCTGTATTGCAGCACTTCCATCCCAGCGGTGGCGTCCCAACAGCGAGCCAAACGGTCAACCAAGTCGCTGTTGGAGAGATCGGGCAAGCGGATCGTCTTCAGACCTGCGGGTCTGTATTGGGGATATGCCAATGTCCTTCCTGGATTGCGCAGCAGTTGCAGCCTTCCCCCAGTCGAGTTGAGGAAAACAGCCGCGGCCTTAGCCTGGTCGAACGTAACTCCCGGTACCGGTAGCCAACCCACGCCAACACACCGCTCCTCCTGAGCAACCGCAGTAAGGCGGCCGGTCTCGGTGTTCTGCCCACTGGTCACCAACAGGTGGGAAGTTTGGTTCACGATGCGTCGGGCGGTGTCGGGGTGCTGTGGGCCATTGGCACCGGGAACTTCAACCCACTCACGCCTACGGACAGACCTTGTCGGTGCCCTGTGACCATCAGGCACGCCTTGGATGAATCGCTGGGCGTCGGCACTCTTGGACTCCAAAACAGGGAATGCGCCGGACGCATTGGCGTCGGCTAGGCGGAACTCGCGCAGTTGGGCACCCCCGCTCAACACCGCAGAGGGCACCATGTTCTGATCCTCCATCCGCAGAAGCTCGTCGTCAGTGGAGACATCGAAGGCAGCATCAGCTAGGGCAGCTGCGCGAAACACGCCGGCAGTCCAGTCGCCCGCCTCAATGCGTTCGGCAGGCCATTCCGAGACCTCACCCCACCCATCGGACAGCGGACCTGTCTCGCGTCGGATGAGGTGGTCGTACAGCTCGGCCACCATTTGATCGTCGGTTGGCATCCTGTCCAAGCTGATGATTCGCGTCGGCGCTTTCGAACCCTCCGGCCCAGCGCGTCGGGCGATGATCAAGCTCTCGTTGATGCCCGTGTTTTGACTCAGGTTCACCTCGCCCGGTTGATGGCAGGTGAGAAGCGTGTCTATGTGGAAGCGCTTCGCGAATATCTGGCGCTTGCGGAGCGCCGCTGGTCCCGTAAGCACGATAGTCGGTCCCACCATCGCGACAACGCCATCGACTGGATCCGCGCATTTCTCGGCTAACGCCTCAAACAGCGGCTCAATCGACGTTTTGCTCACGAGTCCGTCAAGTTCGGGATCGGCCCGGACTAGCGCCCTCTCCAGCCCATCGACCCTCTCTCTTAAGCGCTTCCTGACCTCCTCGGAGAACTTCTCGCCCATTCTTTCCCTACTCGTGAAGGGCGGGTTCATGATTACGATCCGTGCCCCCATCACGCATCGACCGCATCCTCCAGAGCTGGATCGTCCTGCGCCATTTGCAGCCGCTCCGAACCAACGTCCTGTTCGCCCAGATCGAGGCCATCACCCTCGCCTATGACTTTGCGCTGTCCAAGCAGTTCAAGGGACCCAGCTCCCACTCCCGCCATGTCGCCCTTTGACCCGTAGGGCATTCGGTGGAGGCCCATGTTCCGGTAGGTCACGTCGGTGTTGCCCGAGGTTAGCTGTGCCGCGGCCAATTGCAGCGAAACCGGGTTGAAGTCCAACCCGACGATGGTTTTCTCGACCGCCAGCTTCTGCAGTTCCGCGAGTTCCAGTTCGCCCGCTCCCCGCTCACGCGCGCGGCGCTTCATTTCGGTGAGAGACGCGGCCAGCAGCGTTCCCGAGCCGCACGCCAAGTCAACCACCCGGTTGTTCTCCCATGTTTGGGAGTCGGTCCAATCGGCGTCGGGAGCCGCCGCATCGAGCGCAAGTCGGGCCAGCAGTGACGCGGCCGCCGGGCGCGTGAAGTAAGCGCCGTCCGACGCCTGGTTGCCCATTACCTTGTTGAACAACTCGCCTGCGTAGTCGGCGCCGAGGAGCGCATAGTCCTCGGCAAGTCGTTCCGCTTCGGCGGCAATGTGCCTCACTGCCTTATTCAACCCAGAGTCACGCCCGGTGTCCTGCACGCGCTCGATCACCTCAATGGCAGGTTCGAGCACCGGGCGAAAGTCGTGTCGGGTAATGGTGTTCCAATGGCGCAGGGCGAGCTGGGCCGCGTTTGGCGCAGCCTTGACCGCCTCCAACCCCACGACTCCGGGCAGCCAGCCGCCCGTCGCGATCCTCTGATGCAGCATGGCGGCGTTCATCAGCAGTAACGACGCGATGGTGCAGCCGTCGGCAGAATCCGTGCCCGCGCCGGACTGCTCGTTTAGGCCGAAGTGCTCGTTGAGCGGCCCTTCGAGCTCATCCTCCCCAAGGCGCAGCCTCGCCTCGGCAATGGCCTCCTCAAGGGTGTTGACGCTGCGCAAGGCCCTGTTGCGGCAAAGTCCTGACTTCTCCAGCAGGTTCACGAAGATCCCCAGATCGTTAGCCTTGGAGGCCGCAAGGAGTTTCAGCGTTTGCTGTTCCCGGAGTTCCTCCAACTCCTCCGGCGTCTTCCGCTTTCGCGGGGTGATCTTGTGGCCGGACTCCCCGTTGAGCATCTTTCGGCCCATGGCCTTGGTCTTGTTCACGTTGATGGGCCCCGGTGTGCCGTCCGCCTTGGGCTTGTCCCTCGAAACCCCTTGCTCGCGCATTTCAACGCCGCCAGCTCCGTCAGGCTTCCCGGACACAATCCGGTGGGGTTCATTCCTTGCCGGATGTTCGCGAGCGTCCGTCACCGTTTCCTTGTCGCGGATTTCTCGCGTCTCTTCGGTGTCAGCTTTCGCCGTCGCCTCGGCGAGAGGGCGGAACTCGTCGGCGGTCCGCGCCGTTCCCTTCACCACCCGCTGCACGGCACGCTCGGCGCTGCCCTGCTTGCCTTCGTGCAGCCAATAGCTGGCACGGCCCGCATCGGAACCTAGGGCCACAACGGTGGTCTCTTCCTCATCTTCAGTCGGGGCTGGAGGAAGGAAGACGCTCATCAAGTCCTCGAGCCGTTCCTCAATGCGGTCGTCGTGGGCGCGCAGAGCCATTAGAATCTGGCCCAGCGCCTGCCAGCCGTCATCGGGATTGTTTGTGTTTGCGAGCCACTTCTCCGCGTCCACGTTCGGCGGAATGACGATCGGGCAGAGGATGAAGCCCGTGTCCTTCTTTTCCGAGCGGCGCATTACGCGACCGACTGCCTGAATCACGTCCACCGGCGACTTGCGCGGTTCGAGAAAGCCCACCGCCGAGAGCGAGGGCGCATCCGTTCCCTCGCCGAAGATCCCCACATTGAGGATGCCGCGCGGCTCTTCATCCGTCGCCTCGGCGAGTTGCGCCTTCGCCTGGTCGCGCTGCGCCACGTTGCTGCCCGCGTCGAGGTGTTGCAGGCGATAGTTCGCGGGTTGCTCCTCCATGCCGTACGCCTTGAGGCGGTTGCCGACCCATTCCCGCACGGTTCTCGACTGCAGAGCCTTGGTCATCTCCTGTGACTTGCTGATCGTGTTGAGAAAGTTGATGGATGAGCGGATGGCGTGCCTGTCATCTTCCCTTCGGGTGGCACCACCCATGACCAGGGCCAGCGCCAACCCTCGGAGGAACTGGACCGTGGAGAGGCGACTGCCTTTCTGTTCCGCCAGTTCGTTGGCGGTCTGGTATGCCTCGGGGTCATTCACGCCGAGCGCGATGATCCGGTAGTCAGAAAGCCAACCGTTGTTCACGGCGTCGCGGTAGGACTTGCGATAGAGCTCCGGACCGAAGACGCCTTCATCGTCCATGCTGCGGACGATCCAATCCTTGGTCTTCATCCGCCTCTCTGCATTGCGCTCCCTCTGCGTCTTGTAAACCTTGGGAGTCGCCGTCTGATAGACGCGGTACGTCGCCGGAAAGCGAGTCGCGTGATGGCAGATTGTGAAGTCACGCAGATGCTCCTCCTCTCCCTTGACCCGACGAATGCCTGCGGTCCGATGGGCTTCGTCGGCTACCAACACCGCAAGCTCGGTACCGCTTGAAGTCAACGCCTCCGCGATCCTGTGGCTTGATTGGTAGGTGCCGAAGATCACGCCCATGCACGCTTCCGGCACAGATCCAATCCAATCGGCAATCTCGTCGGGGTCCGTAGTCACGCGCCCCTTTACGTCGCGGGCGCTGGCCTGGCTCAAGTCGGCCGTCTGGTCCTTCGACAAGTCGGTTCCACGCGCCGCGGTTTGGTCGGAGCAAACGGCGAGCGCCACCAGTGCTCTGCTGCTGTGGATGAGAAACTCGCGGCGCAATTGCGCCACAAGCGCGATCGAAGGGCAGAGGACAGCGGAAACCTGCCCTGGCTCCGTTAGCTCCTCGATCACTCGGAGCGCTATGCGAGTCTTGCCTGTTCCGCATGGCAAGATGATTCGCCCTCTGGCGCTCCCGGAGCCGCTTTGCGCATGGCTCTTGAGGGCGGCAACGGACTTGCGCACAGCTTCCCGTTGCATTTCGTCTCGCGTCTGCCTCGTGTCGGCATCGGTCGGGTCTTGCTGTGGGCGGTCCTCGGAACTGGCGCCACGCGCACCATCGTATTGCGCCTCGATGTCCGCGTAGAGGTTGACGTGTGCAACGCCGTGCCCCTCCATGACCCGTCGCGCATTCGCGTTAACGTCGACGCCGCCGTTGACGACTAGCCACAACGCTGCGAAGGCAACGTCCGACCCCGACGCTTCGGAGATGAAGCTGTCGATCTCTCTCTTGCTGATGGGGTTGCCTGCACCTTGGTCATCGAGTTGCCTTGCCTTGCACTGAATCGCAATCAGCTCGCCGTCGCCGCGCTCGGCCACCACATCAATGCCACAGTCGGGATACGTTGCTTCTGGCCACTCGTCCCAAGTCCACGCCGCGCGAACATCCCATTCCGCGATGAGGGGAGCGCAGTCGGCCGTCAGCCGCTCCAACCATTTGCCATCGGTAGTCTCACGGGACGTTGCCTCGATTTCGGCCAACGCGTCCCCGAGTTTCTTCAAGGCTGCGGTTTCGTTTTTCTCAGTCATGCGCGTTGCACAACGTCATGCCTCACCCGGCCAACGCCGCGCCATTCCCTCCCTGTGGTCCCCCGGTCAAGTACGGTACATGCAGCACAAGGCAGCCACTTGCTGTGGTTGCCGCTAACGAATACCCCTATGAACCCGTACCCCCTGACTTTTCGGATTATGGCATGGCGCGGAAGCGCCGAGCTGATGCTAGGTGCCGCGCGTGTCAGCGCTGGCATCAGCCCACAGCTCGGGAGGACGCACATTAGCCCAATGACGGGCACACCGTCGTGACCTGCGACGACGTTCCGCGACCGCTTCCGCACGGGCCTCGCCAACGGCGACCGCGTGATGCTCCGCTACGCCGTGGACGCCTAGCGGGAAACTCTACCCAATGGCCCCACCGTTGCCGGCAAGAACTTGCGTTCATGCCGGCGCGTAACCGAGGCCCCAAATCTGTAGAAGGTCGCGGCATCCGCGGTCGAAATCGTCCGAGAAGTCGATCATCTGAATCTGTGACAGTGTCCACGACAACTGCAAGTGGGAGCAGGGCTGGTAGATGACCGGAGCAATGCGACCGTCAAAGCGGCGTTCCTGCAATGCGAACAGGAGCTCACGCTTTACCCACACCGCCTCCACCGCATTGGGGGAAAGCGCAACGAGAAACCAGTCACAGCGTGCAAGGGCCGCGCCTATTTCGTCGTGCCATTGCTGAGCACCCTGGATGTTCGTGTCGCTATACCAGACTGGCACTCCATGTCGGCGCAGTGTGGCCGCCAGTCGCGCTGCGAAGGGCCGGTCGGCACTCGAGTGAGAAAGGAAAACTTCTTCTGGCAAGGCGGCACCAAATGCTTGATGTCATGCGTTGGCGAGAATAGCGTCGGCGATGGGCTTGACATCTGGTGCGTCGGTGCCGGAGTCGTCTAGTCCGATCCACGGCAAACGGCGGACGATCCACGGAACGTCTTCGGCAGGAACCAGTTCCGGATTGCCCACAACGACCGGGATGAGGCGATCGCAGTAGTTCTGCGCGCCGAGGGCGTACTCCATCTCGCGCTTCACCCACGGGGAGTGCATTGCGGCCGGCGTGAGCAACACAACCATGGCTTGCGACTCTTCGAGAGCTCGGGCGATTTCCGCCGCCCAGTTGTCACCGGGAAGCAGGTCGCCGTCTGGAGACCACACGTTGAGTCCCGCCGCTTTGAGCCCCAGAGAGACTTGCGCCGCCAAGAGCGCGTCCGTGTGGGCATAACTGAGAAAGACGTTCATGGGCTTGTGGCCCAGCCGCTGCCAAATCACCTTGGCGACAAACCCTAGCAACAACCGCGACCTTCGTTCAAGCCCCTCCTAGCAGTCTGTCGGACTTGGCGGCGATGCACCCGGCTGCCGGACAGGGCCACGCATGCGTCGCCCTTCTTCGGGTGGCCTTCCTCATGCGCTAGCGGTGCAACGCAGCAACCACCCGAGCTGGGTCGTCGACGCTCACGAGCGCGGCCGTGCCGTTCGACAAGGGCAAGTACACGACTGCAGCCCTGTCCGTTAGCGCTGTAAGTGCCTTGGTGCCATTGCGTAGCTTGACCCATCCAACCAGGAATCCTGGAAGGCCGAGCCCGTTGGTGCGCAGCACCGGCGCATGATCCGAGTCGTGTAACAGGTTCAGTTCTCGGACGCCTGCGCTCAGCACTTCGTCCCGATTTATCGTGCGGCCGTAGAGCGGCACGTCGAGCACGACTTCGTCCACTTCGATGCGCAGTGACGCCCTCGTGAAGAGATAGGGGTAAAGCGCAAACAGCATAGCCATGGCTAGCAGGCCGACCCCGATCACCCGCGTTGTAACCGACGCGAACGCGCCAAGCCACAGAAGACCGCCCAAACCAAGCAGCGCAACGACGATCAGACCAAGGATGGTGATCGCCAGTGCGCCCGGGAAAGGGATGCCTACAACCTCCGTCACGCCTACGCCTGTCTCTCTTGCCTCGATGTTCAGGCGTTCGCGTCGTTCAGGCACCCAAGTTGTAGAACCGGTCCACGTTCCCGCCCAGAATCTTCGCCTGCGAATCCGCGTCCAAGCTGGCGATGCCTTCCTTGAGTTCGGCCACCACGCCGTAGGAGGCATCGATGTGGGGGTAGTCGGAGGCCCAGGTGACGTAGTCGGCGCCGATGTGGCGGACGACTTCGGCGGTCATGCCTTCGTCGGGGTCCATCGAGATCAGGCATTGGCGGTAGAAGTAGTCGCTGGGCTTGAGCTTGAACGGGGCGGCGCGATGCATCACTTCGGCCTTGTGGTCGAGGCGGTCTAGCCAGGCGGAAATCCAGTTGCCGCCAGCTTCGAGCACCGAGCACTTCAGGCGCGGGTAGCGCTCGAAAAGGCCTGACGCCAGCATGGCCGTGAAGGCAGCCATCACGTCGATGGCGAGGAAGGCGAAGAAGAAGAGGGCCGAACCCACGTTGGGTGCTGGCATGTGGTGGTAGGCGTTGCGCTCGCGCACCACGACATGGAAGCCGATGGGCATGTCGAGGTCTTGCGCCGCGGCCCAGAAGCGGTCGTACACGGGGTCGGCTAGCTGGCGACCGTTGCGGGCCGGGGCGTCCGGCGAGAGATAGATGCCGATGCAGCCGTCCTTGCGGGCGCGCTCGGCTTCCGCCACGGCACCGTCCGGGTCGATGAGCGAGATGTGCGCCACCGGATGCAGGCGCGAGGGGTCGTGATTGGCGAAGTCCACGATCCAACGGTTGTAAGCGCGGGTGTAGGCGGTGGCTAGGGCAGGGTCCTCGACGTTGCCTTCCCAACAGATGCCGATGGTGGGGTAGAGGATGGCGGCGTCGATGCCCTCGTCGTCGAGCACCTTGAGCCTGGCGGCGGGATCGTACGATCCGGGCGGCGAACCGGCCGCGTAGCTGTAGTCCTCCGTCAGGCTGCCGAGCATGCCCGAGTCGAGGTCGATGCCGCCGAGCGTGCCGAGGTTGCCGCGCAGAAGCCGCATCGGTTGGTTGTCGATCCACAGCCGCTCGAAACCCTCGTCGTCCGGAGCGATGCGGATGGCGCGGTCGCGGAAGGCCGGATCGATGTAGCGCTCCCAAGTGTCTGCCGGCTCCAGAATGTGGCCATCGGCATCTACCACTCGACTCATTTGGGTGTCTCCGCTCGGTTGTCCGCGTAGCGTTGGCTAGGGAGAGGCAAGTGTCAATGGGGCGCGCGTCACAAAACGGGCCGCCGGAGGGAGGAAAGGCGCTTCTCGCGCAGGTGCAGCGAGGCATCCAGCCCCAGCGAGCCGACGGCTGGCGACGGGTGAGCGCGCCGAGGACGGCGCGTGAGTTTTCGCAGGGCGAAACTCTGGAGGGCGGGACGCCCTCCCTCCGGAAAGACCGTCATGCGCACCCAGACGCCCTCCCCAGAGGGATCTGCCAAGTTCGGCGCTCGGCGTGCTGCCCTTTCCCTCGACGGGAGCCGTCTGGCGGGAGCGACTGATAAGCTTCGCGTTTGCGCTTCATCCCCTGCCCTTCGGAGCCACGCATGACGAAGATGCATTCCGTTGCCGCGACTCGCAATCGCGACTTGCTTGCCGAGAACGACGCCGAGATTCACGCCGCGCTCGCGGGTGAGGAGCGGCGGCAGCGCCTCGGCATCGAGCTGATTCCGTCGGAGAACTACACCTATCCCGAGGTCTTGGCGGTGCTTGGGTCGGTGTTCACGAACAAGTACTCGGAAGGCTATCCGGGGCGCAGGTATTACGGCGGCCAGGAGTTCACCGACGTGATCGAGCGCACCGCACGGAGTCGGGCGCGCAGGCTCTTCGGTGCGGAACATGCGAACGTGCAGCCGCTGTCCGGGGCGCCGATGAACGCCGCGGTGTATCTCGCCATGCTGGAGCCGGGCGACACAGTGCTCGGAATGGATCTGTCGCATGGCGGTCACCTCACCCATGGTGCGCCGGTGTCGCACATGGGCAAGCTCTACAACTGGGTCCGCTACAAGTCCGATCCGGGTGCCGGCGGTCGCATCGACTTCGACGCCCTGCGCGAGACCGCCATCGAACACCGCCCGAAGCTGGTGGTGTGCGGCTATTCCTCCTACCCACGCGACTACGACTACGCCGAGTTCAAGGCGATTGCCGACGAGGTGGGAGCCATGACGATGGCGGATGTGTCGCACATCGGCGGGCTCATCGCCGGCGGCGTCATGTCCAATCCCTACGACTATGGTTTCGATTTCGTCACCACCACCACGCACAAGTCGCTGCGCGGGCCGCGCGGCGGCATGATCCTGACGAAAAAGGAGTTTCGGCGCGCCATCGACAGTTCCGTGTTCCCGGGCCTGCAGGGCGGCCCGCACATGAACCAGGTGGCGGGCGTGGCCGTGACGCTCGGCAAGGCGCTCGAACCCTCCTTCAAGGACTACGCCCAAGCCGTGCTCGAAAACGCCCGCGCCTTGGCCAGGGCGCTCATGGCTGGCGGCGCCCAACTCGTCACCGGCGGCACCGACAACCACATGATGGTGCTCGACTGCGTCGCCAGCTTCGGCATCGACGGCCGGGTGGCGGAGGAAGCGCTCGACGAGGTGTCCATCACCTGCAACAAGCAAATCATCCCGGACGACCCCAACCCGCCGTTGCGCCCGAGCGGCATTCGCCTGGGCACGCCGGCGGCCACCACGCGGGGAATGGGCCTCGGCGAAATGGAACGTCTGGCGGGCTGGATCCTGCGCACGCTTCAGAGCCACGACGACGAACGAACCCTGGCGCAGGTGAAGGGAGAGGTTGAGGAGCTTTGCTCGGGATTTCCGGTGCCGGGGCTGCCGTAGCCGCTTGGAGGGAGCCGCTTGGAGGGAGGGCGTCTCGCCCTCCATCGCGCCGCAAGGCGCGCCTTTGTGAGCAGCGAAGGAGTTACCGTAACCCTTTGCTTTGTATTGTTTTTTTGGATGCGAGTGTACGCATGGGCGTGTGCGCCCTCGCGGGCGCGATGGAGGGCGAGACGCCTCCGTCCAAGGCTCGTCAGACAGCAAGGACCGTGTTGCCGGCGTAACCATATAGCCACTTCGACTAGGGAAGTGGCGTGCAAAAGCCTAGAATGCGCGCCCCCGATCAACGGCCCCGCCGGGAAAGCGAACTTTGGCTGCCGGATACACGCTCACGCATCTCAAGCAGCTTGAGGCGGAGAGCATTCACATCATTCGCGAGGTGGTCGCCGAGTTCGAGCGGCCCGTGATGCTCTACTCCATCGGCAAGGATTCGTCGGTGCTGCTGCACCTTGCGAAGAAGGCGTTCTTTCCCGGCCCGCTGCCGTTCCCCCTGCTGCACGTGGACACGACGTGGAAGTTCCGCGCCATGATCGAGTTTCGCGACCGCATCGCGCGGGTGCAGGGGCTTGACCTGATCGTCCACACCAACCAGCAGGGCGTGGCCGACAACGTGACGCCCTTCACCTACGGCAGCAAGAAATACACCGACATCATGAAGACCCAGGCGCTGCTGGCGGCGCTTGACGAGCACGGCTTCGATGCCGCCTTCGGTGGCGCCCGGCGGGACGAGGAGAAATCCCGCGCCAAGGAGCGGGTGTATTCCGTGCGCGACGGCGGCCACCGCTGGGATCCGAAGAACCAGCGCCCGGAGCTTTGGCGGCTCTACAACGGCAACATCAACCGCGGCGAGGAGGTGCGGGTCTTCCCGCTCTCAAACTGGACCGAGCTCGACGTTTGGCAATACGTCTATCTCGAAGGCATCGAGATCGTGCCCCTGTATTTCGCCGCCGAACGCCCGGTGGTGGAACGCGACGGCACGCTCATCATGGTGGACGACGAGCGCATGGAACTCGAAGCCGGCGAGGAGCCCCAACTGCGCTCCGTGCGCTTCCGCACGCTCGGCTGCTATCCGCTCTCCGGCGCCATCGAGTCCGACGCCAGCACCCTGCCGGAGGTGATTCAGGAGATGCTCATCGCCCGCCACTCGGAGCGGCAGGGGCGGCTGATCGACTACGACGCCACCGGTTCCATGGAGCAAAAGAAGCGCGAGGGGTATTTCTGATGGCGGGCTCAATGCGCCATCCGGGAGTCCGACCGTGAGCCACGCCTCCGATCTCATCGAGACCGACATCCTCGCCTACCTCGAACAGCACGAGCGCAAGGAAATCCTCCGCTTTCTCACCTGCGGCAGCGTCGATGACGGCAAGAGCACGCTCATCGGCCGCCTGCTGCACGACTCGCGGATGATCTACGAGGATCAGCTCGAAGCCATCCGCCAAGACAGCCGCACCATCGGCACCCAGCGGGGCGGCGTGGACCTCGCGCTCTTGGTGGATGGCCTGCAGGCGGAGCGCGAACAGGGCATCACCATCGACGTCGCCTACCGCTACTTCTCCACCGCCCGGCGCAAGTTCATCATCGCCGACACGCCCGGCCACGAGCAGTACACGCGCAACATGGTCACCGGCGCCTCCACCTGCGATGTCGCCATCATCCTCATCGACGCCAACAACGGCGTGCTGCCGCAGACCCGGCGGCACAGCTACATCGCCCAGCTCCTCGGCATCCGGCACCTGATCGTCGCCGTCAACAAGATGGACGACGTGAGCTACGAAGAGCCTGTGTTCGACGCCATTCGCGAGGACTATTTCGCCTTCGCCTCGAAACTGCCCGTGGACGACCTCGACTTCATCCCCATCTCCGCCTTGCTCGGCGACAACGTGGTGGAGCAGTCCGCCAACATGCCGTGGTATCAAGGCGCCACCTTGATGCACCTGCTCGAAACCATCCCCGTGGCAGCGGTGCGCGACACCGAACGCCTGCGGCTGCCGGTGCAATACGTCAACCGTCCGGATGCAGACTTCCGCGGCTATTGCGGCAGCATCGTCGGCGGCGTGGCCCGCCCCGGCGACGTCGTGACGGTCTTGCCGAGCGGCCGCACCAGCACCATCGCCCGCGTCGTCACCGCCGATGGCGACGTGGCCGAGGCGTTTCCGCCCATGGCCGTGACGGTCACGCTCGACGATGCCGTGGATGTCTCCCGAGGCGATGTCATCGCCGGCGAGGGGCAGTTGCCGCACACCGCCGACCGGCTCGACGCCACCGTGGTCTGGATGGCGGAGGAACCCCTGGTTCCGGGCAAGCCCTACCTCATCAAGCACGGCGCCCGGCAAGTCATGGGCCAGATTGGCACGGTGCGCTACCACACCGACATCAACACGCTGGCGCGAGAGCCGGCAGACACGTTGGCGCTCAACGAAATCGGCCGCTGTTCGTTCACCCTGGCCGAGCCCCTGGTGTTCGACGCCTACGCCAACAACCGCGACTTGGGCGCCCTCATCCTCATCGACCGCATCAGCAATGCCACCGTCGGCGCGGCCATGATCCATTCGCCCGGAGGCTCCACGAGCGGCGATGCGTGGGAAGAGGTGCCGCATGGCGACCTGCACGCCTCGCCCAGCCGCGTCACCCCGGACGAACGGCAAACGCGGCTTGGGCAGCGCCCCGTCACGGTGCTGTTCACCGGGCTCGCCAAGGCCGGCAAGACCGCCATCGCCCGCGCCGTGGAGAGGCGCCTGTTCGATCAGGGCCAGCTCGCCACCGTGTTCGACGGCCAGAGCTTCCGCTTGGGCCTCAGCCGGGATCTGGGCTTCTCCGCCCGGGACCGCTCCGAGAACATGCGCCGCGCCGCGGAGGCGGCCCGGCTCGTGAACGAGGCCGGTCTCATCTGCCTCACCGCCTTCGTGGTGCCACAGGAATCGGTGCGGGAGCGAGCGCGCACGACGATCGGCGAGGATCGGTTCTTGGAAGTCTTCGTCACGGCACCGCTCGACGTGCTCAAGGAGCGCGACGAAGATGGCCTCTACGCCGCCGCGGAACGGGGCGAAGCACCCAACGTTCCCGGCGTGACGGCGCCGTTCGAGGAGCCGGGCGGTGCCGACCTGGTGCTGCACACCGACGAGCTGGGCCTCGAGGAAAGCGCCGAGCAGGTGGTGGCGCTGCTCCGCGATCGAGGATTCATCTTCTAGCACGGGGTTGGAGGGAAGGCATTCTGCCTTCCCTGGCGCACCTTTAGGTGCGCCGATCGGCGCAAGCGAAATGAGCGCCTGTCGGCGGCGCTAGGGAAGGCAGAATGCCTTCCCTCCAAACGACAGGCTACGATCATCACGAGACGAACGAAGGCAAGGAGCGCAAGGACACGTCATGAACCACGAAACGGACGCCGTCATCGTCGGCGCGGGGCCGTGCGGCCTGTTCCAGATCTTCGAGCTAGGCCTGCTTGGCCTCAAGGCGCACATCGTTGACGCCTTGGACCGGCCCGGCGGCCAGTGCGCCGAGCTGTATCCCGACAAGCCCATCTACGACATCCCGGCCATCCCCGTGTGCGATGCGCAGGAACTCGTGGACGCCCTGATGAAGCAGATCGAACCGTTCGACGCCGCTTTCCATCTGAGCGCGCAAGTGACCGAGGTGGAAGCCATCGACGAGTTGCGCTTTCGCGTGGTCACCTCAAAGGGCGAGGAGATCATTGCGAAGTCGGTGATCGTCGCCGGCGGCGTCGGCTCGTTCCAGCCCATGCCGCTCCGGGTTGCCGGGGTCGAGGAATACGTGGACCAGCAGGTGTTCTACCGAGTGCAGGACCCTTCCGCGCACCACGGCAAGGACCTCGTGGTGCTAGGCGGTGGCGATTCCGCCTTCGACTGGGCGCTCGAACTCGCACCGCACGCCAACTCGCTCACCTTGGTGCACCGCAGCGACCGCTTCCGAGCGGCCCCAGCCTCCGTCGCCAAGATGCGCGACCTCGAAGCCGCAGGCACCCTCAACTTCATGGTCGGCAACCTGGTCGAATACGAGGCACCGAACGGCGCCATCGACACCGTGGGCATCCGCCACCCGGACAAATCCGTCACGGAGCTCAGCATCGACCACGCGCTCGTGTTCTTCGGCCTGTCGCCCAAGCTCGGCCCCATCGCCGAGTGGGGCCTCAATCTCGACAAGAACCAGATCCGCACCGACACCGAGAAGTTCGAGACCAACATCCCCGGCATCTACGCCATCGGCGACATCGCCACCTACCCGGGCAAGAAGAAGCTCATCCTCTCCGGCTTCCACGAAGCGGCCCTCGCCGCCTTCGCCATCAAGGCGCGCCTAAACCCGGACGAAAAGGTGCACCTGCAATACACCACCACCAGCCCGATCATGCACGAACGGCTGGGCGTGCCGGACTAGCGACCTCGGCTACGCGGACTGATGCGCGGGAAGGCTGGCTTGGAAGAAAGTACGCGCATCGTCGAACTCGAACCGGGGCGCCGGCGAGCCATTTGCCTTCATGGCGTCGAAGATCTTGGGAATGCCGGTCAACCGGCCTTCCGCGAGGCGCAGATCCTTCAGGAACTCGCCGATCCGGCGGTTTCGAGCTGGCACAGCGTAGGGCCTTGCTTCAGGCAACAAATGGTGGCGCTCGATGCCACCGACCGGCCCCGGATAGCTGATGATGTCCATCCGGCTCGGATAGATATACACCTTGATGGGTTCGGGCTGATCTACATCGTAGCCGCGATGATACGCCGCGTTTACTAGCGCCTCCCGCACCGCCTCCATCGGATAGCTGACCCACGTCTTGGCCTGCACTTGATGCGGCTGCTTTTCGATGTGATGCGTGATTTGGTTCTCGAGGAAGCGTAGCGAGTCGGCAAGTTGGTCCAGCAGCGAGCCGCGGAACGTCCGCTCCTCGAGCACATCCGCGGGCCGGTCGGCTCCGAACTGCACCACCTCGATGGTCGCGCCACGAAACCAGCGATCTGGGTCGCCCGAGAAGCAAAGCAGCCCAACGTTGCGCGGCACCTCGTGGTCGTTCACCTTGGTCGTGATGCGCATCCGCCGGTAGATGTCGAGTGCCGAGCTCGCATCTACCAACCCGCTATCCACGTCTCGCAGATATTCGCGAACTTTGCTCTCGCGCAGGTCCTCAACCCGGGCATCCGACGCGCGGCGGTCATCCCACGGGACCTTTGCCGTCTGCTCAACCAAGCGCCGCAAGAGCCCTCCGCGCTGTTCCGCATCCACCGTTTCCGATCCAAGGCGTACCCAGTAACGCATTGCGCCATCTCGCCCAGGCCCGCGATGGGGGCGCGTCTCGCTAGCTGGTGCCCAAATCACGAGAACGGGTTGTTCGCCAACCCTTTCCGGCGACAGGATTGGTTGATAGGACGGATCGAGTCGATTGCACTGGCCACGAATCCATCGTTGCGCCGCGTCCACATCCCTCGGAGAAAGTCCGCGTGGCCGCAACGCACTGCGCTCGCCTGCCTCGTCAACGCCAATCACGATGTATCCGCCGTTGAGATTGTGGTAGTCGTTGGCGAACGCACAGATGGTGCGGATCACCTGCGGCCCGGTTCGCTCGGTGTCCCACGCCCCCTTGAATTCAACGCGCTCGGACTCGACGGTGCGCAGATGCACAAGGTCGTCGACGTTAATGGGGAGGATTGTGCTCATTGCGGCCAACAACCGTGGGTCGTTAGGTTTCGGTCGTTGCGGGCACCCCATTCGCCTTTTGAGTCCGCCCGTGGTGCTCGCCGAAGAACCGCTTCGAGAGCGTGCGTTGGTTCTCGTAGATGGAGCCTTGGTGCTTGGCGATCGGCATGGGCATCTTCACCGGCACATCTTCAAGCCGCGGGTGCAGTGTGGGGACGCCGTGTACCACGCGGTCGTTGAAGTCTGCGAGATCGCCGCCGAGCGCCTCGATGCCGGCCAAGGGCCAAGCATCCGCGGCGGTGTATTCGTAGAACAGGATGCGCCGTTGGCGGTTCGAGCGGTTCATGGAAGAGCCGTGCACAAGCCGGGCGTGATGGACGGTGATGGAGCCGGCCTTCGCATACACCTCCTCGGCCCCAGAGATGTCGAGCCCTTCCTTCTCAATGTCGATGGCGCCGCAGAACGCGCCCAGGCTCTCATCCTCGACATAGCTGTGGTGGTCATACACCGGACCAAGATGCGACCCCGGCAAGAACTTCACCGGCCCGTTGTGCGCATCCATGTCGTCGAGCAGGATGCCCACCGCCAGCACGTCCTGATTGGTGTGCGGATAGAAGGCCCAATCCTGATGCCATTCCACCGGCGCCCCAAAGTCCGCCGATTTCATGTTGATCTTCCCCGCCGGCCGCAGCCGGATGTTGGGCCCAATCAACGGCTCAAGCGCCGCCATCACCCCGGCATGAGCCGCGAGCTCCCGATAGAACGGATGCGCCGTATGTGGCCGCTTGATCCGCCGCACCCGCGGCGCCTCGGGCGTATGCGACGCCTCAAGGTCCAGAATGTCCGTGTGCTCGGTGACCCCAGCCGCCGAAGCGACAATCTCGTCCGTCACCTCCCGCAACAGCGCGAGCGTCGCAGCCTCCAGCACATCCCGAACCACGAGATACCCCCGCTCGCGATAGCGCTTCACATCGGCATCGGTAAGCATCGTCGAAGCCCCAAGCACCCAACCGCCCACGATTGTAAGCCCACCTCCGAATGCATGCGCGCCTACCGCCGCGAGGGGGACAGGCACAGCACCGGCGCGCTGATTCCCTCCGCTAGGAGCCGGCGCGGTAGGAAATCGCTCGGACGTGCCCGCTGACATTGTTGACGTGAGATTCGTGGTTCAATTGCTGCCACCCAAAGCCTTGCGCGACGACGGTGAGCGTCGCTGACTCGAGCCGTGACAAACGCCCTTCCCATCAACATCGACAGCCTGTTGCGTCGGCGCACCGTCGAGGCCGAGCGCGTCGAGTACAAGGCCGGCTGGAACCCCGAGAGCATCCTGCACACGATTGGGGCGTTCGCCAACGACTTCCACAACCTCGGCGGCGGCTATGTCGTGCTTGGTGTGGAGGATGAGGACGGCCGCCCCGTATTGCCGCCGAAAGGCATCGACCCGACCGCCATTGATGGCATCCAGAAGCAGCTTCTGAATCTTGGCAACTCGGCGATCCGGCCCGCGTACCATACATTGACGTCCGTCCATGAGGTCGACGGCAAGACGATCCTCGTGTTGTACGCACCCGGTGGAGAAACGCGGCCATACCGGGCGAGAGTCAGCCTCTCGCAGAGCCGCCATGAGTGGGCCCACTACATCCGCAAGCACAACAGCACGGTGCGGGCACGCGGCGAAGACGAGCGCGAGTTGCTCGGACTGGCCGCGACGGTGCCATTCGACGACCGCTACAACCAGGGTGCCTCGCTGGACGATCTCTCCTTCCGGCTATTGCAACAGCACTTGCAAGATGTCGGGAGCGATCTTCTGCTCGAAGTCGCTGAGCTGTCGATGGACGTTCTCGGAAGCCGCATGAACATCGTCGGCGGCCCGCCCGAAGCGCTTTTCCCCAAGAATGTCGGCCTCTTGTTCTTCAATGATCGCCCGCACGAGTTCTTCCCGGCAACGCAGATCGACGTTGTCTGGTTCCCGGACGGCCCCGGTGGCGACCATTTCGAGGAGAAGGAGTTCCGCGGGCCGCTGGCGGCGATCCTGCGCGATGCGGTGAGCTACATCGAGCGCAACTACCTGAAGGAAACCGTCGTCAAGCACCCCGACAGGCCCGAGGCGGAGCGATTCTGGAATTTCCCCATTGCTGCAATCGAGGAGGCGCTCGGCAACGCGATCTACCACCGCTCCTATGAGGTGCGTGAACCGGTGGAGGTGCGGATCATGCCGGATGAGCTCTTGGTGCTGAGCTATCCGGGCGCGGACCGCTCGGTCCGGATGGAGGATCTTCAGCAAGGAAGGGCTGTGAGCCGCCGCTACCGCAACCGCAGGATTGGCGAGTTCCTGAAGGAGCTGGACTTGGCAGAGGGCCGTTCGACTGGAGTGCCGAAGATCTTGCGAGCAATGAGCAACAACGGCTCACCCCCGCCGAGCTTCGAGACTGATGAGGATCGCACTTGGTTTGTTATTCGGCTGCCGGCACATCCGGAGTTTTCGCGCTTGGAGGACTACAGCGGCGAGCCGCGTACCGATCAAGTCGCCCTGCAAGGTACCGAGCAGGTCACCGAACATGATAATCCCTTGGAAAGAAAAGAAAAAGTTACTTCAACCGAACAAGCCACCGAACAAGCCACCGAACAAGCCACCGAACAAGCCACCGAACAAGCCACCGAACAAGCCACCGAGCAAGTTACCGAACAAGTCACCGAGCAAGTTACCGAACAAGTCACCGAGCAAGTTGAGCACCTCGTAGTGGCGCTGAGAGGGGAAATGCGACG
Organism: Pseudomonadales bacterium; assembly: GCA_965116935.1. Taxonomy (GTDB): domain Bacteria; phylum Pseudomonadota; class Gammaproteobacteria; order Pseudomonadales; family Azotimanducaceae; genus VXYL01. The sequence continues at coordinate 1,995,445 of OZ220737.1, forward strand.
GCACGAGTTGCAGGACCGTCTGCACATTGCGCACCGTCCACATTTCTTGGACGCGTACCTAAATCCCGCGCTCGAAGCCGGTCTCATCGAAAGGACCCTGCCCGACAAGCCCACAAGCAGCAAACAGAGCTACCGTCGCACCGCCGCAGGCGAGGCACTCGCAAAGAGGATCGGCAGCCCTAGCAGCCTGTCGGACTTAGAAACTGGACCCTCGTAACCTATTGTTTTTATTGCATATATGTTTCGAGAAAGTCTCTTATGCTCTGTAGGAATTAGTAGTTATTTCAACGAGTTATCCAAATATCAACGCCAAAGTCCGACAGGCTGCTAGGGCGTGTTAACACTTGTCGCCAAGAAGGCACATTTTATCCATTTAAATCAATCACCTATGGAGTGCCAGCGGCAGCCTTCGAGTTTGCCGACTGGATCGACCGTTCGTCGCGCATCCCATTGAATCTACTAGGGATGCAGTGGCAACGGCAGCGCGTAGTGTGAACACGCCCTAGTACGCCCTAACGGGGCGCGTCGGCAGTTACTTCGCAACTGCTAGCCTTCGGGCAGACATCCCGAACCTCGAGATACGCCCGCTCGCGGTAACGCTTCACGTCCGCATGGCCAAGCATCGTCGAACCCCCCAAGCACCCAGCCGCCCACGCTTGTAAGCCCACCTCCGAAGGCATGCGCACCCGCCGCGAGGGGGCAGGCAAAGAACCGGCACACAGATCCAAGTGATAAGGTTCGTGCGCCGTATCTCATGAGGAATGTCCCAACGGCTCACGCCGCCAAGAGCCCCACTCCATGTCGAAGCACGTCAACCAAAACCAAGAGCACGCGGCGCGAGACAGGATCGATGACCAGTCTCCGAGCCGCTGGTTGGCATGTGCAGGACAAGGCCGCAATCGACTTCCACGCAGGGCTCGGCATCGCCGTGCGCGAATACCAGACCGACATCGGCCCTGCCGATTACGTTCTGTTCGTGGACGGCCAACCCGTCGGCGTCGTGGAAGCCAAGCCGGATAGCTGGGGTGCCAAGCTCACAACCGTCGAAGAACAATCCGAAGGCTATGCCCAAGCCAAGCTCAAATGGGTGTCGAACGCCGAACCGTTGCCCTTTCTCTACGAAGCCACCGGCGAGGTCACCCGTTTCACAAATGGCAGCGACCCCAAGCCACGCTCGCGTGAAATCTTCTCCTTCCACCGCCCCGAAACTCTCCAAGCTTGGGCCCGTGCCGCACAGTCCTTCCGCTCCGGCATTGCCACGCTCCCGCCGCTGCATCCCGACAGGCTCCGCGAATGCCAAGTCAACGCAATCGCCAATCTCGAGGATTCGTTAAGGGGAGACCAGCCGCGCGCACTTGTGCAGATGGCAACCGGCTCCGGCAAGACCTTCACCGCCATCACCGAGGTGTATCGCCTGCTCAAGCACGCAGGCGCCCGCCGCGTCCTCTTCCTCGTGGACACTCGCAACTTGGGCGAGCAAGCCGAACAGGAGTTCCGAGCCTTCGTCCCCAACGACGACAACCGCACATTCACTGAGCTCTACAACGTCCAGCGCCTGACCTCGCCCCACATCGCCGGCGACAGCCAAGTCGTCATCTCCACCATCCAGCGCATGTGGGTCACCTTGAAGGACGAGGAACTCCCCGAAGGTGCAGACGACGAAAACCCGGCAGAACAAAGGTGGCGCCGGAAGGAACCCCTGCCGGTCGTCTACAGCGCGGCACTCCCACCCGAGCACTTCGACGTGGTGATCATCGACGAATGCCACCGCTCCATCTACAACCTGTGGCGCCAAGTGATCGAATACTTCGACGCCTTCCTGATCGGCCTTACCGCAACGCCAGACAGCCGCACCTACGGCTTCTTCCAGAAGAACGTCGTCAGCGAGTACACGCACGAACAGGCCGTGGCCGACAAGGTCAACGTCGGCAACGAAATCTACTTGATCGACACGGAGGTCACGCAAAGCGGCGCGACAATCGAAGCCAAGCAGCTCGTGGAGCGGCGCGAACGGCAAACCCGCGCGCGACGCTGGGAAGTGCAGGACGAACAAACGGAATACGCGGCCGGCCAACTCGACCGCTCGGTGGTGAACCCGGACCAGATCCGAACCGTCATCCGAGCCTTCCGCGACAACTGGCAAGAGATGTTCCCTGGCCGAGAGGAGCTTCCCAAAACCCTGATCTTCGCCAAGACTGACAGCCACGCCGACGACATCATCCAAACCGTCCGCCAAGAGTTCAGCGAAGGCAACGAGTTCTGCCGCAAAATCACGAATGCCGCCAAGGCCCCGAAGGCTTCCCTCACCGCCTTCCGCAACGACTACTACCCGCGCATAGCCGTCACGGTGGACATGATCGCCACCGGCACCGACGTCCGCCCCCTCGAATGTCTGATGTTCATGCGCGACGTGAAATCCCGAAGCTACTTCGAACAGATGAAGGGCCGCGGCACGCGTGTTCTGACACCAGACGACCTGCAAAAGGTCACGCCCTCCGCCCTCGCCAAGACGCACTACGTCATTGTCGATGCCGTGGGCGTCACCAAGTCGCTCAAGACGGCCAGCCAGCCGCTCGACACCAAGCCCTCCATCCCATTCAAAGACCTCGCCATGGGCCTGATGATGGGCGACCGATCCGAGGAAACGGTCAGCTCCCTCGCCGGACGCCTCTCGCGCCTCGACAACCAGTTAGATGCCGAAGACCACGCAAAGATCGAGCAAGCGGCCGGCAAGCCTCTCACCGCCATCGTCCGCGACCTGTTCGACGCCATCGATGCCGACAAGGTCGAAGCCGATGCCATTGCCGCGACGGGCAACCCCGAACCCGACGACGCCGCGATGAAGGCCGCCCGCGAAGATCGCATCAAGAACGCCGCCGACGTATTCACCGGGCCGGTCATCGAACTGATGGACACGATCCGCCGCGACAACGAACAGACCATCGACCACGACAACCTAGACGCGCTCACGCAGGCCGAATGGGCCGGCGACGTTGCCGCAAATGCCAGTCGGATCGCGCAGGACTTCGAGGAATACCTCAAGGAGAACCGCGACGAGATCGAGGCGCTCACGATCTACTTCAGTCAGCCCGCCCGTCGCTCAAGCATCACCTACGCCATGATCAAGGACGTGCTTGCGAAGATCACCGAAGACCGCCCCCGCTTAGCACCCCTAGTCGTCTGGCGCGCGTACGCGCATCTTGACGACTACAAAGGCCAGCAACCCGTCAGCGAATTGACGGCCCTCGTCGCTCTCATCCGCCGCGTGTGCGGCCTCGATGAGAAGCTGACGCGACATTCGTACCGGGTAAGGCGCAACTTCCAGACCTGGATCATGAACCACCATGCCGGCGCCGGCGAGAAGTTCTCGGAAGATCAGATGGCCTGGCTCCACATGATCCGCGACCATCTCGAAACATCCTTCACGATCGAACGCGACGACCTTGAGATGGCCCCCTTCGACAAGCACGGCGGCTTGGGCAGGATGTACGTCCTGTTCGGCGCCGAGATGGATGAAGTCATGCTGGAGATGAACGAGGCACTGGCGGCGTGACCGGGCTGCCCCGGAACTGGACGCAAACCGCACTGGGTGATGCGTGTGCGATCCTCGATTCTAGACGCATCCCGATCAGTTCGAAGGAACGGCAGGCTCGGATTGACGGAAAGCCGGACAGCGAACTATTCCCCTATTAGGGTGCGACTGGCCAAGTCGACGTCATTGACGGTTACCTAGGCGTCCCTCGACGCATGGAAGCGGCAACTGGCCGAATGGGAAGCGAACGCCAAGTCGGACAGGAAACCCTCGAAACCGCGAAGGGCAAAGCCACCGTCAATGCTCGGAGTCGAAGAGAGGAACGCAATCGCCGACGTGCCGGACGGTTGGCTGCTGCTAACGACCGAATCTGTGGGTACCGTTCAACTCGGCCGACAACGGTCTCCGAAAAACAGGTCGAAGGACTTTCCGACCAAGTACATCCGTGCCGCAAACATCACGGAACAAGGCCTAGCCTTGGACGACCTTCTCGACATGGATTTTCGACCCACGAGCTAGAGGTGTATCGCCTAGAAAAGGGCGACTTGCTGTTGGCGGAAGCCTCAGGAAGCGCATCGCAGGTCGGCAAAGCAGCCATATGGGCCGACCAGGTGCCAAACTGCTGCTTTCAAAACACGGTGATCAGGCACCGGCCACATTGCCGCGAGTTTGCGCCTTTCCTGCTCTGGCTATTTCGAAACTTCTACGTGAACGGGACGTTCTCGCGGGTTGCCGGAGGCGTGGGAATCAATCACTTGAGCGCCTCAAGATTCGCCCAGATCCCACTGCCGATTTGCTCTCCCGCCGAACAAGCGGAAATAGTCGGCACCCTGGACGAGCATCTCGAAAGAGCCGACTCCCTTGATGCCGAAATCGATGCCAACCTCACCCGTGCCGAAGCCCTCCGCCAATCCATCCTCAAACAGGCTTTTTCCGGCAACCTAGTCGCTCAGGACCCGAACGACGAACCCGCCGCCGCCCTGCTGGAGCGCATTAAGGCAACCAAGAACCCACGGCCAAAGCGAGCCAAGCAGCGAACGGCCCAAGGCAACGCGGCGTGAACGGTCGTCATGACACCACCGGCCGGTTGTCCGCCTGCTTGCGACGGCGATGGCGCACCAGGCTGGCTGGCCCCACCTAGACTTCACCCACTGGGACGCACACAAGCCCGGATACTTCGCCGCCATTCAAGCGGGCATGACCGCCTATGAGCCCATGAAGAGCTTGGTCAAGCAAGTCCTACGCGAGACGGCAGGGCACGCAGACGACTAATCCTCGCCTCGATTTCCCGCACCGGTCTCCCCGTCTCAATCGCCGTGGAACTAGCCACGCAACGAGTCCGCTGCCGGGCAGCCTTCGCAGCATCGCGCAGGTGGGGGCTCGTCTCGGAAAGTGGCTTGCCTTTCATGCCGCCATTGTATCCGACACCGTGTCGCCATGATCGATGCCTTGAGACCAGTCCGAGCTGTGCCATGATGCTGCCATGCGAACGACGTTGCAGCTTGATGACGATGTGCTGGAGTCGGCACGCCTGCTTGCCGCAAGCACGGGCAAGCCGTTCAAAGCAGTGGCGAACGAAGCCCTACGCAACGGACTGACCCGTCCTCGAGCAGGGCGTTCGACAGAGGCCATATGTGACGACACCGCGTGCCATGGGCCTGCGACCCGGTCACGACCTAGACAACATCCAAGAGTCCATTGCTCGAATCGAGGGCGAGAGCATTCGTTGATCCTTGGTTGACGTTCGCGGGAGGGCCTTTTGGGGCGAGGGCATCTTGCCCTCGCACGCGCCGCAGGCGCGCTTCCTCGTAGGGGCGAGGCTTGTCCTCGCCCGTGTTCCGGCACCGAAAAGCCTCGGTCAATCGAAGAACGGGCGACCACAAGGGTCGCCCCTACGGAGGACACGAATGAGTCAATCGGCTCGTCTCGGTGGTCTGCTATGCTCCAGAAATGCCCAACCACATCGTCGAACACCACGGCAAGCTCGAGGATTTTGGATCGTTCGTTCGATCTTCGCTTCTGGCAAGCGCAGCCGCCAAAGGCAAGGTTCGATGCGACCTGGGATCTGATCGTCCACGCCGCAAAGGCCAAGGGGATCGACGCTCATCAACGCCAAATTCAGCGATCTGTTGAGCGTTTTGGACGGCAACCGCATTGGGTCAACCGCGAGTCACCTTCAACGTGACGCGCTACGGTAAGTCGCAACGTGAATACCGCACCCATCGTCTCCAAGGTCTGGAGCTTCTGCACCACGTTGCGCGACGACGGTGTCGGCTATGGCGACTATCTCGAGCAGCTCACCTACCTCATCTTCCTCAAGATGGCGGACGAATACGCCAAGCCGCCCTACAAACCGACATCGGCATCCCGGAGGGTTTCGATTGGACAAGCATCAGGAGCCGCACCGGCGCGGAGCTTGAGGCGCACTACGTGGGGCTGCTCCGCAGGCTCGGCCAGGAGCGAGGCTTGCTGGGCCAGGTCTTCGCCAAGGCGCAGAACAAGATCAGCGATCCGGCCAAGCTCTACCGCCTGATTGACATGGTGGACGGCACGGACTGGGACCGTCCAGCGAGCCCCGACCCGCAGACGTCCAAAGTCTGGTACTACGACTACCGCACCAACATCCACCACACGCTGAAGCAAAAGCCGCTGACGTTTGACCACCTTGAGGACTTCGCAGCCTGCTACGAGCCCGAAAACCGCCATGTCAGAAAACCGACCTGGACCGAAGACACCCCGGACGGCCGCTGGCGCGCCTACTCCCGCGAAGAACTCCTTGAGCGCGACAAGGCGAGCCTCGACGTGTTCTGGCTAAAGGATGCGTCAATGACGGACTTGGAGAACTTGCCCGAACCGGAGGTGCTAGCGGACGAGATCATGGAGCTTTTGCGCTCGGCATTGGCGAGCTTTGAGGCTGTGGTCGGAACCCAGCGTCGGTGATGCCAACTGCGCCATTGTAGTCCCAGATGCCCGGCAGTTCGATGCCCCGCGGCTTTGGAAGGCGATGCGACGTTGTGCAATGGCTATCGCGAGACTTCCGTGTCGATGCCGGACAACTCCGCATCCCACCAAGCAATGGCGTCTTGATATACATCCCTCGCATCCTCTCCCTCTGCAAATCCGTCAGTCAGGGGACGGACCAAGTTCTCGTCGAGCGTAAATGGCATTGGCACCGCCGAACCGTTTTCGACTAGTACCGGAACATCGGGCAAATCCACCATGTCGAATCGATACTCCTTGAGGATGTTGTTCCGCCCTTCATTGATGAAGTCCCAGAAAATCTCGTTCTCCGACCGCTTCCGTTTCCACCTGCGATAGGCCGCATCAACGGCCTCACCTATGGCCGGACTCTGTGCGTCAACGTTGCGAAGGACATGTCCAACGGCCCGCAGCAAAGCCATGGCCCCCACCCACAGGACCCTCCAACGCTCGCCATCCTCCTCTTGCTCGAGCATATCGAGCGCCACCCGACAGTCCTGAAGCACTCTCCGCGCCGCTGCCGTCATACGCTTCTCAGGAAGTCGCTCATCCTTGCACCGATGCATCCGCGAAGTCCGCATCGAGGCCATCAACAATCTCGACAAGCTCCGAAATTCTCCGGTCCTTTTCCAAGTATTCCGCATAACTCCGCTCCGCCTCCAGCACCAACTGGTCGTACGTGATGTAGCGTGCGTCAACGGCCGCAAACAGCCTGCGATTCTCCTCCGCCGATTCAACAGGGCGTGGCGGCGAGCCCAGGATCGCGATCATCTCGATTTGGGTGGGTTCGTCCGGGAACTTCGTACGCAAGCACTTTGCCAAGGCTCGCCGGTATTTCCGAAGTTGCGCGATGAGCTCCTCCGCATCGACCGCCCGGTCCGCCTTCTTCAGCTCGATGATGATGTGTTTGCCGGCTGCAGTCTTGTACCTAATGTCGATCCGTCCCTTGCGCTCGTCCTCTGACAGCTTGGCGCCAATGTCGTCGAACTCCTTTTTCACTGATTCCTCGATTCGGCTGTTAGATGCCGCACGTTCCCACGACGGATGGAGTAGCCAGAGCTCGTTGAAGATGAACTGTTGAAGGACCTTCTCCAGCACGTTGGTGTCCACTAAGCCACGGAACCGCTCGATGACCCGCAGCCTGCCGAGCGCCACCTCATGGTAGTGGAAGGCCTCCACTTCCTCGACGCCCGCGATCACGCGTGCCAAAGCATCGAACTCCGGTTGAGACTCGATTGTCTCAAGGGCACTCAACATGTCCCGCAATGCGAGTTTCTCAAACGCCAGCATGGTCGAACGGTACAACACCTTTTTGGTTTCCGCGTCCGGAAGCATCAACGACTCGATACGCCCGAATAGCTGCCTTGCGGTTTTCTGGCTGTCGGGACCTAGCCGCTCGTACCATTTCTCCACTGACGGATAGCTGAGTGCCCGTTTTGTACCCTCTTCTGTTCGCAAGTTCGTCCACTCGTTCTTTATCATTTTAAGTATCCCCTGAACATAGTCGCATAGCGCCCGATACCGGCCGTCCTCCTCCTTAACGCTTTGTCTGTCGCTGGTCACAATATCAGCGCCCTCGTCGTCGAGGAAGTCCGCGTTTATCTCCCCAACAACATACTGAGCGTACATTCCAGCCTCCTTGAATTCAGGTAGCAAATTCTCATGTACCAGCTTGCCGCGAGCGAGCAGTACGATCGAGTTATTGACCTCATCCAACGAGTCGGGACGGTCCACCGTGCCGATCCATCCCCATACATCGTGAGTTTTAGCGGACTTGCCATCGTCGCCGGGCACGGTCACCGTCGCCTCCAGCTCGTTAATCTTCTTCAAAGTTCCAACCTTCTCTGCATCGGTCGGCTTGCCGAAGTGCCAGAGGAACTCAAGCTTGTTGTAAAAGTCGCGGTCCTTTGAAGTGATCTCCGAACCATCCACCGATACCTTGAATCCTTGGCTCGTGCCAATGATGCTAAACCTGCGCGCTAGACGCCTGCGTAGATGGGGCGCGGTCCATGAGACACTCTTGTCCAATTCTCGAAGTACGATCCTCGTTCCGTGTTCTAGGCCGTCGACCTGCGGTTCCACATCGTCCGGGTGATACTCGCCGCTGTTCTGCTGCTTGATCTGCCCTTCGATCTTCTTCCGGTTCATCCGCAAGGCGTTACTTTCGCCGTCGCGGATGCTATGCACCTCGACTACGTTCGCTATCGAGAACGACGACAACTTGCCGATTCCCTTCCGGCCCATTACGTCCCGGCCATCCGGACTCGTCGCTGACTTTTCCCGCCGCTGATACCCGACCTTGAGGAAGCGCTCGTTGATGTCGTCGAGCGTCATCCCGTGCCCGTCGTCCTTCACCACGATCTGTCCGCTCGGATCAATGCTGATCTCTACGTTTTTTGCGTCCGCGTCCCACGCGTTCGCCACTAGCTCGGAGAGGACTGCCGGGATATTGCTGTAAAGACCTATGCCAAGATGGTGCAGCACGTTCAGGCTGACCGTCATACGGTACTTCGGCGTCGCCTCTTCGATCGTTTCAGCCATACTATCGTCTGTATTCGCTTCCATCTATGCAGCCCGTTCCTTGTGCGCGGCCTCGTCAATGTGCTTGGCAATGCTCCTTGCGATCGCTTCTGCCAGGGCTACGGGAACCGCATTCCCAATTTGCCTACCAACCGTATCGAAGTGTACTGGCGCGTCCTCGCCAACGAACTCATAGTCCTTTGGAAATGTCTGAAGCATCGCGGCTTCCCTCAGTGAAATCGCCCGGTCCTGCTCCGGATGGCCGAAGCGCCCTCGCCCAAAGCTAAAGCAGCCCGTAGTGATGGTATGGGCGGGGCCGTCCCATTCCATCCTGCCGTACACATTACGATACCACCGCCCAGTCGGTCGCTTGTGGCACTCTGCCACCAGCCTCTTCGGCCAATCCTCCCAGCTACCACCGGGCACAGACGCCCTAATCCTCTCCAAATTCCGTTTCGACAACCGGGGCGCAGCATGCAGGCGGTCATCGGCATGCACCTCGCCGTGACCGATGGCGGGCATCTCCCCAATCGCATCCCGTACCGTAAACGTGCCTTTCTCCTCCGCTTCCGGGGGATCCAGCTCGAGCCGCCCGAGTTTGGATGCAAGCAGCACGAAACGCGACCGGCGTTGCGGAACCCCGTATCTCGTGCAATCGACCACTTTGGTAGTGACCTCGTACTCCACCTCAAGCCTGTCGATGAACCGCTTGATCACGCTTCCGTTGTCAAAGGACGCCAATCGGGGGACGTTTTCCATCGACACGATCTCTGGCTGCACCGACAGTATCCGGTCCGCGAAGATGTCGACCAGGCCCCACTTGCCCGTTTTGCGCTTCTTTGCCTCCGGCGTGTACGAGGAAAATGGGGCACAAGGCGCGCAACCGATCAAAATCCGCCGCGAACCTTCCGGGTAAAGTCGTGCCAACGCTGAGCCGCTTACGACGTCAATCGACTCGCCAATGAAGGGAGCACCATTGTTGGCTTCAAACGCGTACTTGCACGTGCGGTCGACGTCAACTCCAGCCGACACCCGGAACCCGACGCGACGAAACCCGTGACTCAGGCCGCCTACGCCGCAGAACACATCCACCACGGCCCAGTCGTCAACCAGGCTGACTTGCGTGGGGTGGGTCATCCTTGGTCTGCCTTCCATCGCAGCCTGTGCGGATTAAGGCGCACATAAGCCGCCACCGTCAAGACGCATTCCCCGAACGACCTTGGCGCTGCGTTTTTCGGCGGTTCGACCGAGCGAACATTCAGCGCCCGATGCTCGCCCAAACCCGCGCGCTGAAGTCCAAGTCGTAGGCTTCGAGGGGTGATTCCCGCACAGCCTCGTCCAAGGCCACGGCGTCCTCGCCCACCAAGATGCGCCAGTTCTCGTCCTTGACGCCCTGCAGGATGATCTCGGCGGCTTGCGCGGGGCTCACTGGGGCCTCCCGGTAGCGCTCCCTGCGGCTTTGCATCGCGGCGCGGAAGGCATCGTCGTCGAGGTTTGCCAAGTCTTCGCCGGGGCCACCGGTCATGGCTCGAAACCTGCGCGCCTCAGCGATGTCCTCCGCCGTCCAGTCCTTGGGCTCGCGGTGGCCGAGGATGCGGCCGGTGTTGATGCCGATTTCCGTGCCGACATGGCCGGGCATGACCACGGAGACCTTCAGGTGCGGCGCGTTGAAGCGGAAGTCGTTGATCAGCGCTTCCGAGAAGCCCTTGACCGCGAACTTCGCGGCGCTGTAGGCCGTGTGCGGAATGTTGCCGCCGAGCGATGCGCGGAAGCCGTTGACGCTGCTGGTGTTCACCATGTGCCCCTCGTCGCTCGCGAGGAGCATTTCGCGGAAGGCGCGGGCCGTGTAGTACACGCCGAACCAGCAGATGTTGAAGGTGCGTTCCCACTCCTCGCGGCTGCCCTCGACGAAGCTGCCCCCGCCACCGATGCCGGCGTTGTTGAACAAGAGGTTGATGTGCTCGGTTTCAAAGGCGTCCGCGACGTGGGCCTGGAATGCGAGTACGTCGTCTTCGGACGCCACATCGCAACGAAACCCGGTGATGCGCACGCCTTGGGCGGCTTCGGCCCTCGCAAGCTCGAGCGTCTCGGCGAGGTTCTCCTCGATGATGTCGCAGGTGGCCACGTGGCAGCCTTCGGCCACCAGTTGCCGAACCAACGCTCGACCCATTCCGGTGCCGCCACCCGTGACCACCGCGATCTTGCCGCTGAAATCCTTCATCCCTGGCTCACTTCTGGCACTTTACCCAAGCCGACATTGTAGGGGCACTCAAACCGCCGCCGGGCACTAGGAGGCTGCGCCGTGGAAACGGCGCTGGCTCCTAGCCGGAGAGGTGTGAGCGCAAGCGAACCCGTAGGCCAGCAGTTCGCGCAGCGAACTGCCAACGCGCCCGCAAGTGCGCGCTAGCGCCGCCGCTGTGGTTTGATGGTGCCGCACCAAAGGCAATGGGAGCCACGCCGATGATTTTCGAGATCCGCAACTACCACTACGAGCCGTCGCTGCTGGCGGAATACCGCACATGGGCCACGGAACTCGCGCTGCCCTACATCCGCGAGCACCTCGACCTCGTGGGCTTCTGGCTGAACGTGGACGAGCCGCCCCAGATCGCCGGCAAGCCGCAGGACGAGCTGGGCCCCGCGACGGTGACCTGGATCATCAAGTGGCCAGACATCGCCACCCGCCACGCCACCATGGGCCGCGTCTTCGGCAGCGACGCGTGGCAGGAGATCATGGCGAAGAACCCCGGCCAAGAGAACTACCACCGCACGGAGGCGAAGTTCGCGGAGGCTCTGTAGCCTGCCTCAGAAGCGCAGCAAGCTGCCCGTCAGCGTCTCGAGATCCACCACGCCCACGGCGTTGCGGCCCTTCATGTGGCCGGCGCATTCGCCCGGATTGAAGATGAGCTGATCCTGGCTGCGGTCGTGGCGGTATAGGTGGGTGTGGCCGTGCAGCGCAAGATGGTGGCCGTCGTGCAGCACGCCATCGAGTTCCAGAGGGTCGTGGACGACGACGATGCTCCGGCCAGCCCACTCCACTTCAAGGGGCGGTTCGCAAAACGAGAAGCCGTGCCGAGCGATGGCGGCGCCCAGGGACTCGCGTTCCTGATCGTTGTTGCCGAACACGCCATGGAGCGGCATGTCGAGCCCCGCCAGCACATCGAGGGTCTTGGCCTGGGTGATGTCGCCCGTGTGCACCACGCACGCGACTTGCGCCTCGTTGAAGAGCGCAACGATCTGGCGCACGTTGGCGAGGTTGTTGTGGGTGTCGCTGACGACGCCGATCTGCATGGGGTGCCTAGAGCTTGCGCCTTTAGGCAAGGCGCGACAGCGTCATTCTACGGTGCAGGCGGGCGTTGTAGAGTCGCCAGCGCGGCAGGGTGGGGCACCGGCCCGCGACACTGGATCGACGGACACGAACGATGTGCCACATCAAGTCCCGCTACCACCACGGCCAGCTGATCCGGATCACCGGCGGCACCCCTGACGGCGTGGTCCCAGACCAATACGACCAGCCAATGTCCAGCCAACTGGCGATTGTCGCCACCACCGCCAGCACAGCTAGCGCCACATGGCCCTTGTAGGCCCGCGCGGCGCGCCATAGCCCAACGGTCCAGACGAGGTGATACGCCACGTACAGAATGCCGGCACCAAGGGCAGCCACGCCCCAGGCGCTTCCCTGTGATCCCCGATCCAGCTTAACCAGGAGCAAGTCGACCAAGACGTAGGCCTGCGCCACAACCCAGCCGAACAGCCAATACGTCCGACCAAGGCTGTACTCGCCGCGCCACAGACGAACCAACGCACCAGCGGACTCCTCAACGCGGGTCTCCATGTGACCGATTGTAAATCCGGCATGCCGCACCGCAGACATTTCGCACACATGGACCTGGACTACAGCGGCACCGTTTCCGGAAAAGGCGCGTTCGGCGCGGCTGCGGAAGCCGTCCTCCTTGGCTGAGGTGGCCTCGCCGGGCTGGAGGATGCGTCTATAGCGCCTCCCGACGATTCGTGCAGGTCGATCACTGTAACCGTCAGGCTGCGCCCCGCTCGTCGGCGCTTTACAACGGCCCCAAAAATGCGGCCACAGCGTAGAAAATCGCGCACACGACCGTAGGACGAGATGCTTGTGTGTCGGTTGGCGCTTGCCGATCGCGGATCGGCGCGTTTGCGTGGCATTGGACGACGCGCGGCGGGCGTTACGCGATGCGATGTCCACCGCCGGGTGGCTTTTTCGCGTCGCGCTCTCCGACCGTGATACGGTTCCGCCCGGTCCGAAGAGACACGGGAGGGAGCATGCGACGGACCATTCTGTGCGTCTTGCTGGCGGTGCTCGCAAGCGCGGCAGCGGCCGACATGCCGAGGCTCGCAAGGGATGCGTCCGTAATCCCGGAGGGCGCGGAAGTGACCGCGGCCACTCTCGACCGCCTCAGAGGAATTCTCCGCGAGCATTATCTTGGGTGCGGCGAAATCTCGACGATTCGACTCGACCGGCGCGGCCGGATCGAGGCGGTTAGCTGCCATGATCCGTGGTCCGGCCATCTGTGCCGGTACAGCCTCCTCGTCGGAGCAACTCCGATTTGTCAGAACGGGCCGAGGACATGCATGGAGAAATGCGGGGAGCCGCTCGGCGAGGACGCAATCACCATCCCCGACGAACTGATGCGCGAACTGTAACGGTTCGGTCGCCCCGGTACGCCACGCCAGTCTGACCGCATCGACCGATCGCGATGGAGAACGTGGTCGCGCACTGCATACGCCGATCAGGAGCCGTGACATGACACCTCGGCCGCCGTGCGCGCTTGCAGCGAAATGATGCAGCCACGCGCCCTATGGCGCGGGCTTGGCGCACGCCTCGCATACAACCAGGCACGCACTTCCTCATGGCCATAGTACTCGCCCAATCTCATCACGCTGCACGACAGGTCGGACATGATCAACGGTGTCCGCGGATGTGGCGACTTCTGGCCATCAGCCAGCAGGTAAAGGGTTGACCACCGGCAAATCCGGGAATCGTGAGAAGTCGCGATCTGCGGACCAAAGCACGCGTACTCCGTGGTACAGGCATAGAGCCGCAACCCGAGCATCATGCACTACGGGACCCTGTAGCAGTGCCGGTCGGGTAACCCGCTCAAGAGTAGGCAGGTAGCCATCGCCCTCGGCCAGGAAGCCACCAGTGCAACTCTCGAGGAACCGCCCGACGGCATCCAAGGCTCTATCCATTGGCGTGGGATCCGCAAATATCCTTGGGTTCGTGACGACGCTCAGGAACTCATGCACACAAGGCCAAGGAACCGATATGGGCTCCGAGCCGGCCACCGCAGCATCGAGCATCTCGCGGGCGCGCTTGTGGAACGGCATCTCGATGCGATGCGCGTAAACGAGCAGGTTTGTATCGACTGCGATCACGTGCCGCTGCCGCGGTAAATCTCGTCGCGGACCTGACTCCACGACGCACCCTGGAACTCGGCTGTGAGGCCACTGCCACCATAGGTCGGAAAGTCTAAGCGTCGCTGCACATTCCTCCGACGAGCTTCCAAGCTACGCTGCAAGCCTTCCTCGACCAATCCGCGTAGCGTGGTGCCTTCCGTCCGCGCCACGCTCTTGGCCTGTTCGAGCAACTCGTCCGGCAGTTCTATCGTGGTCTTCATATGGGTTACCCATATTTGGAGTACGCTCAGACCATATCGGTGGTGCCTGCAGAATGCAAGAAAGCCCCGACTCGCAAGCATTTGGTCCCAAGCCGTCCCATCGGCCCTGTCGGCATTCGGCTGGCTTGCACCGTCCGAATGCCGACTGACCTGCTAGTCGGTGAAGAAGGCGGCACGGAGGTCTTCTTGTGGAATGAACCGGCTTGCTTGGCGGTAGATTGCCGAGATCGAGCCGATGGCCAACGGGTCGGTCACTGGCGCGATCAAGACCTCCCGGCGGCCATCGTTCGTCTCACGCACGAACTCTGCGTGGCTTCTCTTCATCGACTCCACGTTAAACCGGACGACGACGGACGCGGCACTTGCGCGATGGAGGTTAGTTCGACAGCAACGACTCGAGTGTGGCGACGCGCGAGTCGTCGGCGCCAACGCACTCGATGAGCCAGTGGCGAATGTAGTTCCTGTCGAGAGGCCGCTCGGAGGTTTGCAGCAACCGCTCAATGTCCACGATGTCCTTGTTTCGGTTGAAGAGCAGCTTCAAAACCCCAAGGTCCTCGGCTGAGAGGATCGGGACAGGCTGTCCCAGCAAAACCACCTCCTGCGTTCGCCGGGAAGCCGCTTCCTGGAACGGAATCGAGTTGAAGAACAGGTCGAGGCGACATCCTTGGTGTTCCAGGAACAGATCGCCGCGAGCTGCGATTGCTGCGCGCGCCTTCGGCAAATCGATGAAAACGCCGTGGTCGGCGAGAGCCTGCAAAGCCATCTCAGGCGCATTTGATGCGACAAAGACATTCATGTCGACATCGAGCGTGCCCCGAGGTTCGGCGTGGAAGCCCAATGCAATGGCACCGCCAATGGCGTGTTGGATTCCGGCGGCTGAAAGGCACCCGGACACCGCCACGGCCAGTTCCGGCGGGGTCAGCGATTGCTTGCTTCGCGCCACTGACGATTGAGCCGCGTCCAGATTTCCCGGTAGTCTGCCGCGGGGGGTTGCCGCGCAGACCAAACCTTGTGTCCATCCGGTCGAGCCTCAAGAATCTGGTATGCGCCGAGGCAGGCGCGATAGATCGCCTCGCCCCGGTCTGGCCCCACGAACGGGGCCTCCTCGCGGCGTGCGGCGCCGGTCAAGCGTTCGAGTCTTTCGGCAAGCGGCAGTTCTTCCATGCCGAGTAGCATAGCCGGTAGAAGTGGTCGATGGCGAAGCTGCCCGCGTTGCGGGCGTCAGTTCAACGCGGAGCCGCGCTCAAGACGCGGTCTGACTCCCCGCGCTATTGCGACCCCCGCCCTTGCGGGGCTGTGGGGGGCGCAAAAGGCGTGGCCCTAGGACGCCTTTCGAGGATGTGGATGCCGCAGGCGCTGCCGAGGCCGATTACGTGGGTTAGGCCGATGCGGGTGCCTAACGGTCGACAGTCGCGCCCAGAGTCACGTCACCATGCGATGACGTGGGAAGACCGATCCGCTGGACGATCATCCGGGCGATCCCTGAACTTGCCCCGACTGCTGCCGTCCGCGTTGTTTGGCGTGCCCCGCTCGCTAACGCGCAGGACATTTTCGAAAACGTCCCGGTGATACTCACGCCGGAGCCGTGCCATTTCGCTTTCGCTCACGGCTTGACCAGGCCGATAACGAACTCCTGGTGCATCCGCTCCTCGATGCGCGATGCACGGGTCTTCCCCCAGCGCGCCGGCATCATTCGCTTGTCGCGGTCGAGTTCGCGGGTGCCGATACCAGCCAACACGAACCCCACGGCTTCTCCGATGGCTGCAAGCGCCTTGTGCGTCTCCACGTCGATGCCGCGCAGCACCGACGAACCCACGACGACGATGGCGGCCTTGCCCCGGCGCAGTACCCGCCCCATTTCCTGAAACACCGATGCCATGTCCATGAAGTAGCGCTGCAGAACGTCTGCCTTGCGGGCGTCGATCGCACGCAAGGCGTTCAGAGTATCGACGCATCGAGCGGGTAGTTCGCCTTCCCAACGGAAACGCTGCAATTCGTCGCCGTCCCCGTTCGTCTTGATGCCGCCGGCGTTGGGAACGACGCCACCCTTCGCATCGTGGCCGAGATAGCCCTTGCGGATGTCGGTGAGGTCGGCAATGGGCCAGCCGAGCCACACCAAGGAGAACTTGTGCGCGCGCATGTAGTCGATGGCGTTGTTCGCATAGGGCGGCGAGGTGACGACGAGATCAACGCTGCCGTCGTCAAGGCCCGTTCGCTGCGCTGGCACCGCGCGTACCTCGTGATCGCAACGTACCGCATCTGACCGGTCGACGAGGTTGTTCCTGAGTCGCTTGTCGAACTCGGCGAAAGCCGACTTCGGTTGCTTGTCCTTGACTCTGTGCGGGCGCGTATGTGCCAAGTCCCGCGCCAGCGAAACACCGCCAGACTTGGCAATGATCGTCGATGAGAAGACCACCTCGAAGAACCTTCGCGTTGTGGGGTCGGCCAAGGCCTCGATCTCCTGCAAGAGGGCGAGCAGCTCCAATTGCGTTCCGGGCGCGAACCAATAGTCGACGAAGTCGCGTGATTTGGGATCGAAGCGGCGTTCGAGTGCCCCGACCAATCCTTCTTTGCCTTCTCGAAAGCGCTGCGCGGCGCTTTGGGCGATGCCGCGACCGACTTCCGTCGCCTCCAAGCCCGGCAATGGCGCGAGCTTAGCGGACGTGATCAGCCTTGCCAGGGGATCGATGTCGCAACCGACCGGGTAGCGCGCCAGGCGTTGCGCCTCGACCAACGTCGTCCCGGATCCATGCATGGGATCGAAGACCACATCCCCTTCTTCTGTGAGCGCCTCGATGAAAAACGCCGGGAGCTGCGGAGGAAACTTGGCGGGGAACGGGTGCCACGCGTGCGTGGCATAGCGTCCGTCGGCACCGTGAAAGCCCAAGTCTGTGTCCAATAGGCCTTTAAGTGTCTGGCAAGTCTGCGTGCAAGTTCCTGCAATCCTCTCGGACGGCGTCACCGCAACGTTGGTTCGGATGTCCTCCATGTGCGTAGTCCAGGCGATGCGAGGACGAGCACGCATCAACTGGACCGAACACCGGCGCGGGTGCGTCGGCGGACCACGTCCACCATGCGTTCTCCGGAAACCGCCGCCAGCGGCAGGGCTGATTCCGGCTCTCGGTGCCCCCGGTTTCGGGGCACCGCCTGAGTACCCCCTAGGGCGTGTTCACACTAGCGTTCTGGTCACCGAAAACTACCTTGAATCAACCGGCGACAGTTACCAAAGTCCCAGCGCAACCGATCGAGAACGAGGCCGCCTTTGGAGGGAAGGCATTCTGCCTTCCCTGCGTGCCGTCAGGCACGCCTATCGGCGTGCAGGGAAGGCAGAATGCCTTCCCTCCAAAGGCCACGCCGTCCAATGGATTGTGTGAGCGCATAGTGTGAACACGCCCTAGGAAGCCCTCTCCAGGATGTGGATGCCGCAGGCGCTGCCGAGGCCGATTACGTGGGTGAGGCCGATGCGCGCGCCTTCCACTTGTCGTTCGCCGGCTTCGCCGCGCAGGTGCGTCGAGACCTCGTAGATGTTGGCGATGCCGGTGGCGCCGAGCGGGTGGCCCTTGGAGAGCAGGCCGCCGGATACGTTCACCGGAATCTTGCCGCCGAGTTCCACCTCGCCATCGTCGATCATCCGGCCGGCTTCGCCGTCGGGGCAGAGGCCCAGGTTCTCGTAGTGCAGGATTTCGGCGGTGGCGAAGCAGTCGTGGAGCTCGATGAGGTCCACGTCTTCCGGGCCGACCCCCGCCATCTCATACGCCTGCTTGGCGGCGAGCCGCGTGCAGGTGTTCACGTCTGGCATCACGAGGTCGCGCTCTTGCCACGGGTCTGAGGTGAGGACGCTGGCGCGCACCTTGATGGCTCGGTTCATGAGGCCGAGTTCCCGCGCCTTGCTTTCCGAGGCGATCACCGCCGCGGCGGATCCATCCACGTTCACCGAGCACATGAGCTTGGTGTTCGGGTAGGAGATCATCTCGGCGTTCATCACCGTCTCGAGCGGAGTCTCGATCTGGTACATGGCCTTCGGGTTCATGGTGGCGTGGTGGTGGTTCTTCACCGACACCTTGGCGAACTGCTCGAAGGTGGTGCCGTGCTTGCGCGAATGCTCCATGCCGGCTTCCGCGAACACGGCGGGCATGGTGCCGGAGCCGAGCAGGCCTTCCTTCGGGATGCCGGTGGCGCCGCCGCCACCGCCGAGCAGGCCCTTGCCCATCTGTTCGACACCCACGGCCAGCACCACGTCGTAGAGCCCGGCCTTCACCGAGGCCCATGCCTCGCGAAAGGCGGTGGCGCCGGTGGCGCAGGCGTTCGAGACGTTGATGACCGGAACGCCCGTCTGGCCGATCTCCTGCAGGATGCGCTGGCCGACCATGCCGCTGGCCTGGCCCAGGTTGCCGCAGTACAGCGCCTGCATGTCCTGGATCTTGAGGCCGCAGTCGTCGAGCGCCAGGAGCGCCGCTTCTGAGCCGATTTGCGGGACGGTCTTCTCCGGAAACCGTCCGAACTTGATCATGTCCACGCCGATTACGTATGCATCGGTCATTTGCGCCCTCCTTGGCTGCGCGCCCGTGCGGGCGCGTTGGCAGTTGCTTCGCAACTGTTTTTGTTGGCCCCGTTTGCGGTTCTGGCTCCCTTGTAGCCCGTCAGGATCGTGGTTGGAAAAAGTACGAAAGGTACGAGTTGCCGTCCCGATCTTTGCGACCCAGTGCGTCGTCGTAGACGACTTCGACCGGCATTCCGAATGGGATATTGTCCGGCTCTGGCTCGACGTTGATCAGGTTGCCCTTGACCGTGCCGCCGCCTTCGAGATCGACGATCGCGGAGACGTAAGGCACTTCGATGCCCGGGAACGAGCGATGCACGATGCAGTAGGAGTAGAGCTCGCCCTGGTTGGAAAGCTGAACCTCCTCCATGCCGCCCCGCGCCCCACACTTTGAGCAGTTGTCCCGCTCGCCGAGGAACACGGCGCCACACGCAGAGCACTTGCAGCCTTGCAGGTAGGGTTCGCCGTCTTCCGGGATCTTCAGGTATCCCACTGCCGGCAACGGCTTGTCCGCCATCCGTCCTTTTCTCCCCCAAACCGAAGTTCAGAGAATGGCGGTTTGTGGGGGTGCGTGTCAATGGCGACGTACTGACACCGAAGATGTGCCTGCCAGGGCAGCTGCGGAAGGTCGCCGTCGTACGAGGGCGGTGATACGGTGACGGCCCTGTATGCGGAAGGACACGATGGCCGGGAAAAAGGTCTTGGCGGTGGTCTTGGATGCCCCGGACGAGAAAGTTGCCGAGCGGATCCACAAGGAATACGCCAATGTGTACCGCTACACGGATACGTTCTTCCTCGTACCGGTGGAGTCCAACATCACGACTAGAGATGTCGCGATGGCCACGGGCATCAAGGGTCCGAACAGGGATGCAACGGGCGTAGTCTTCAAGCTCAATGCGGCCTATTCTGGTTACACGAAACGGTCCCTATGGGAGTGGCTCTCCGATGTCGAGGGGGCATGATGGCGGACAACTACTCGGAGGATCGTGGCCTCGGTGGCGGCGAGGGTCCAGGGGAGCGACAACCTCGGCAAATGCCCGCTTATGTCTGGCCCTTGGTCGCGGCCGTGGTTGGGGGGATGTTTGTCTTGGTTAACGGCTGGTTCGCCTACATCGCGAGCACGAGTAGAGAGCTTGTTGAGACCAGACACCAAACTCTTGCAGCTGAACTGCGGACAGTCATTCAGCGTCTTGACCGCCTCGATGATCGCCTGACCCATTTGGAGCAGATCAGGATGTCTGGTGGAAACGGGGTGGCAGCAGAGTTGCAGGAGCCGAAAGTCGCGCAAGTGGCTGGCGGTGAACGCCTTCCTGACTCGGCGCCCGATCCTCATCAATAGCCCCGACCACTCTCAGGCGCGTTTGCCTGCTCAAAGCTGGACGGTAGAACCCTCGCGTGGTGATCTACCGCGCGTTGGCCTATAGTCGGGGGTCGACTGCAATCACCTTCGGGAGGGAGCGATGGGTCACGATCTGGTAATTCGAGGCGGGACGCTGGTGGACGGCACGGGCAGCGCGCCCGTGCCGGCGGACGTGGCGATTGATGGCGACACCATCGTCGAAGTTGGCAAGGTGGACGGCAAGGGGCGCGAGGAAATCCGCGCCGACGGCCTCAACGTGTCGCCGGGGTTCGTCGATCTGCACACGCATCTGGACGCGCAGATTGGCTGGGATCCGCAGGTCACGTCGGTGTCCTGGCATGGCGTCACCACGGCGCTGCTCGGCAACTGCGGCGTCACGTTCGCGCCCTGCAAGGCGTCGGACCGGGAGTTCCTCGCCGGCATGATGGAAACGGTGGAGGACATTCCCAAGAACGCCATCCTGCACGGCCTGCCGTGGAACTGGGAGTCGTATGGCGGCTATCTCGACGCGCTCGAGGCGTTGGGGCCGTCCATCAACATCGCTGGCCTGGTCGGCCACTGTGCGGTGCGCTTCTATGTCATGGGCGAACGCGCCGTGGAAGAGCCGGCCACCGACGAGGAAGTGCGGCAGATTGCCGAACTCGCCGGCCAGTCCGTGCGCGAAGGCGCGGTGGGCTTCTCCACCAACCGCCTGCCCGGGCACCGGCTGCCCGATGGTCGCTCGATCCCAGGCACGTTCGCGCACCGCGACGAGCTGCGGGCGGTGGCGAAGGAAGTCGGTGCCGCCGGCGGCATCATGCAAACCGTGTCGGACTTCCGCGACTTCGACGCGGAACTCGATCTCATCCGTGACGAAGCGCGAACCGCTCGTGGGGCGCTGTTCAGCACCGCGGCGGAGATTGGTGTGGAGCGAATGGACGAGCGCGTGAAGGCCATGCGGGCGGAAGGACTGAACGTCACCTCCGTCACCGTGCCCCGTAGCGGCGGCGGCGTTGGCGGGCTCTCCACCAACAATTTCTTCCGCACCGACGGCTGGAACGAGCTGCGCAAGCTCGATCTCGACGGGCGGCTGAAGGCCATTCGCGATCCGGAAACCCGCCGTCGCCTCGTGGACGAGGTGAAGGCCCAGGGCGATGAGGCCGCCGAAGGCATGAAGCGCTGGTTCTACATGGGCGACCAGGCGCGCCCCTGCTACACGCAGAGCCTGGACCAGAGCCTCTACCACCAGGCCAAGGCGCTCGGCGAGCACCCGGTGGAAACGTGGCTCCGAATCAGCGACCAGACCGACGGCAAGGCGCTGTTCCATCTGCGCGGCTTCAACGTCGATCTCAAGGCCCTCGAAGGCCTGATCCGCACCGAATGGGCCATGCCTGGCCTAGGCGATGCCGGTGCCCACGTGAGCCAGATGATCGATTCGGGGTGGTCCACGTTCATCCTGTCGCACTGGCACCGCGACTCAGGCGTCTATTCCATCGAGGAAGCGGTGCGCCGGATCAGCTCGGTGCCGGCGGGCGTGTTGGGGCTCAAGGACCGCGGCACGATCGAAGTCGGCAAGCGCGCCGACGTGAACGTGTTCGACATCTCCCGGCTGGAGGAGCGCATGCCGGAAATCGTGCATGACTTCCCCTTCGGCGCGCCGCGCTTCATTCAGCGCGCCGCCGGCTACAAGGCGACGGTGTGCAACGGCACCGTCGTGCTGCGGGACGACGAGCTCACGGGCGAACGCGCCGGACAGGTGCTGCGCAGCAGCGCGTAACGGAGGAACCGGAGAAACGGGCGGCGCTTGCGTCGCCCGTTTTTCTTTCTTCGAGGGCTTGGACCTCTCTGGCGGTTTGCGGCGCGTTGCCCTCCCGCGCCGCAAGGCGAGGTCATAGGGAGGTGGGGGCTGGGGCCAGATGCCGAGCGCAGCGACGAGTTCAGCCGCGCTAGTGTTCCGTCCCGGAAATACGTCACCCTTCGTGCTGGACGTTGGCTGGTGCAACAATGCCGGAGAAAGCGAGGATGTGCCGTCCGCGACTCGCCCCCGAGAGGTCGTTGAGTGCCTGCATTTGGCATCCCGAAGTACCACGAACTTGCGGGACGGCACACTAGCAGCCTGTCGGACTTGGCGATGTAGGGGCCTTCGGAGGGAAGGCATTCTGCCTTCCCTCGTGCGCCGTCAGGCGCGACGGGCCGGAGGCCGACAAAGGAAAGGCGCCTATCGGCGCCAGGGAAGGCAGAATGCCTTCCCTCCAAAGGCGGCCTCGTTCTCGATCGGTTGCGCTGGGACTTTGGTAACTGTCGCCGGTTGATTCAAGGTAGTTTTCGGTGACCAGAACGCTAGTGTGAACACGCCCTAGGAGCCTGCGCCGTAGGAGTTTTTTTCGGGAGGTACAGCCCTATCTCGTCTTTTTTTGGTCTCTTGGTTTTCGATCCCTACATGGTGGCTAATATCGAGCGATTTTGCGGTGGGAACCCAAAAAATACTGCCCAAAACGTCCTACGGCGCAAGCTCCTAGTGCGCCCTAACGCACGCGTCGGCAGTTCGTTAACGCGAACTGCTGGCCTTCGGGCTCGCCCTCGCTACGCGCATTCATGACAAATCCGGGCTAGAGCCAAGGCAGAGTGCCTTTCGCTCTCGGCGTCTAAGCGGAAGTCCGACAGACTGCCAGCGCCTGAAAAGGGGCGGGCCTCGGCAGGGAGCGCTTTCCGCCCTTGCCGCCGAGCGTCGAAGGCTCGGTTCCGCAGGCTCAGAATGGCAGGTTCATGCCAGGCGGCAGCCCCATTGACTTCCCCAGTGCCGACAGCTTCTCTTCCTGCAGTGCCTGCACCCGTCGGCTGGCGTCCGTAATGGCCTGTGCCACCAGCTCCTCGAGGCGGGAGGGTTCCTTGCCGAGCGCCGGGTCGATGGTCACCTGCACCGCTTCCAGCTTGCCGTTCAACGTCACCCTGACCATGCCGCCGCCGCTCTCGCCCGTGACCTGCGCCTTCATCAGTTCACTGCGCATACCCTCCATGGCGTGCTGCATGACCTGCGCCTGCCTCATCAGGTCGGCCTCGTTCATGTTCTTGCGTCCTTGTGTGTGGTGTCCGCCAACCCTACCGCGAACTGCGGCGGGCCGGCCAGCCGTAGGTCGCGGCACGGCGCAGGGAGTTGGTTCCACACCGGTATGACGCCGCCCCGGTCGGGGCGGGAGGGAACGGAGGGGAAGGGAGAGGCGGGAGCGCGTCCGCCTCGCCGACGGATGCACCGAAGGCGAAGGCCCTCCGGGACGGGGGCAGAGCGGGCCACGTTCCCCCTCCCGCTGCGCTGTCGTCTGCAAGGGCGGCGCGAAACGCCGGCAGCGGCGCGTAGGCAGGGCCCGTGTAGCGAAGGCCAGTGAGCGCCGAGCCAACTGCGGTTTTCTGGATCGTCGATGCCGTTCCCGGGAGCAAGCCGCAGGAGCGGCTCGCGGCGGGCGTGTTCCGCACGCCGGCGACGCCACCCAGGCACGCCCTTGCGCGCCGGCGCGAGGCGATGGCGGATGTCGGCGGGGTGCGTGGGACGAACAACGGCCGGGGCGGGTGGCCTCAGGGCCGGCCGCGCCGGGCTCCGGCCCGGTGTCGAGGCGGCCCGCGCATGTGGGTGCACGATCAAGTTAAGTTTCCGTTGCCCAACCAGTCCATAGCAACGAACCCGGTCCGGTCATTGCGTTGAGGTGCGGGAGCGCTGTCGACGACGCCGTGCGTGCGAAATCGTCCCTCATGCACGTGGGACGAAATGTGTGTGTGGCGGGTACGGCAGCTTGTGCGCGGGCGGGCCTTCGGAGGGAAGGCATCCTGCCTTCCCTGCGCGCCCTCTGGCGCGCTGACCGCGACTTGCCATGAGAAGGCGCCTAACGGCGCCAAGGAAGGCAGAATGCCTTCCCTCCGAAGGCCCGCCTTGTCATGCGCTAGAGCGCTGCCATCTTCCCACGCCTTCATTCCTTCGACAAGCACCTGTGCGGACTCAAGGCGGACTCAAGACATATGAGCATAGGACGAACTGTGTGTGTGGCGGGTACGGCATGTTTCGAGGGGACGTTTCCGCAGGACCGCGGCGCGACTCGGCGCCGTCGGCGGCAGTGTCCGCCACGATCTGCCGCCGCGGCGGCCAGGGCGTGGAGGCGCTGTCCCTCGACGGCTTGCCGACGCGTGGACGCGGATGTCCGACCCGCCGCGCTATGCTTGCGGCGTCGCCAACTGCGGAATGTCCCCATGCCCGACCAACGCACCCGTTTCAGGCCCGCCAACGCGTTATGCGCGCTCGCATTCGGATTGGGGGCTTCGGCCGCCGAGAACCCTGCGCTCGACGAGGGCTACGCCGTGGCCCGGTTCGACGTTCCTTCGACGGCGGTCGGCAAGGATGTTCCGACATCGGTTCTGCTGCCGCCGGGATTCGACCGCAACAGCGCCCCGCCCTTGGTCGTCTGGCTGCACGGCGGCGGTGGCGACCGCGAACAACTGCCCGAATACCGCCCGTGGCTTAACGAGCTGACCCGCCAGGGCACCATCCCGCCGCTCGTGTTCGTCTCGTTCACCACATCGGCGTTCAGCGGCTTCCTCGGACCTTGGGAGGACTTCATCGCCGACGAACTGCCGCGCATCATGGCCGAACGCTACGGAACGCGGACGGACCGCGAGGCGGTGGCCGTCGCCGGAATCTCGATGGGCGGCTACGGCGCGCTCAAGAGCGCGTTCCGACGTTCCGACCGGTTTGTTGCCGTCGCCGCGATGGAACCGGCCGTCGAGCCGACCTTGACCAGCCTGCCCAACCACGGACGCAGCACCTGGATGCGCGGTCCGGCGCCGGCCCTCGGCGTTGCCGACAACCCCGCGCGCATCGCCCACGACAACGCCGCCGCCATCCGCGCCAGCGGCCTTGCCATCTACCTTGAAGTCGGCGACGAGGACTACCTGAACCTGCATGACGGGACCGAGTTCGTCCATCGCGTCCTGTGGGACCACGACATCCGCCACGAGTACCACCTCGTGCGCTGGGCCGACCACGTCGGCCTATCGATGCCGTCGCGCTTCGCCGAAATGGTCACGTTCGTCGCGACCGCGTTCGAGGGCGGCCGCAAGGACCCGGTTGCCCTGCCGCTGACCGCGACGGAACAGGAACTGCTGGCGGACGCCGGGCGCCGGGCCGCTGCCGGCGAGCCGCCGAACGAGGAACTGTCGGCCTACATGCGCGGCCCCCGGGGCGCGACCCTGCACGCCTACATCTGGTCGTCGCTGCGCGCCCAGGCCAAGGACCCGGACCTGCCGCGCGCCTACGCCAGAATGCCCGCCACGTCCTTGGCCGACGCCGAAGACTAGCAGCCCGGCCTCCTTGCGCGCCGTAAGGCGCGTTCCGATGGCTGGGGAATGCACCAAGCGGGTGCCTGCGGCACGCTAGGGAGGGCGAGACGCCCTCCCTCCGAAGGCCCGCTTTGCTTCTTGCTGGCGCGCCCTGCTGGCCTTCGTGCTCGCGTTCGCTCGCCGCTATGGCCAGCACGATGCCTTCCCTCCAGCGGGGGTGGCGTGCGGAGGTGGGCGGGCAGTCAGGAACCGCGGGCGAGCTGGCGCTTCAGTTCGGCGAGCTCGGCTTCGGCGGCTTGGCGGGCGCGTCGTTCCTCCAAGTGGGCCCGGCGTTCCTCGGCGATGGTGCGTTGCTGATCGGAGATGGTGTCGTCCTTCGCTGCCGAAGCGCGGGCGTGTTCCAGGTGATTGAGGAGGAACTCGCCGGTGGCGGGGTCGAACAGGCGCAGGCGGCTGCCGTCTGCACAGACGCGCAGGCCGAGCACTTCGGACACGCCCCGGAGGCCGCCTTCGGGCGTGGTCGCGAGCGGCAGGAGTTCGTACGCGCCTCCCGCGTTCAGGCGGCGGCCCTGCAGGACGGGGCGCAGGTACTCCCCGGTGGGGTCGAACTGCCAGTACTCGGCGATGCCCATGCGCTCGTAGACGGCGCGCTTCACGCCCTCGTCGCGACGGTACGTGCTCTTCGAGGCCACCTCCAGCACGAAGTCGGGGAACCTGCCCTCCTCCCACGCGAGCCAAACCCGGCGCGGCCGGTTCGGCGCCCCGAACGACACCAGCACGTCCGGCTGGATCGCCCTCTCCTTGCCGGCATCGACGTAGTAGATCGTCAGGCCCGAGTCGACGACCACGTCGTCGCGGTCGGCGTAGCGGGTCTTCAGCAGGCTCGCGCTGTCCTCCAGGGCGTTCCAGTGGAGGGTGGTCATCGGCGGAACGCCCAGGTCCGGGTACCTGTCCTCGTCGTCCCCCGCCGGCGCGTCGGCAGGCGCCTTCGGCGGCTGTTGGAGCTTGGGCGCGGACCGGGGTGGCCACTGAGGCTTGCGGGCGGGCTGGGGTTGGGCGGGAGGCATGGCGTTCTCCTTCTGGCGCGACGCCGGCCGGACGACGGGACGTTAGCACACGCGTGCCCTTCGGGCGCGTTCGCGCATCCTTCGGTGGTGTCGCACTTTGACCCTTCCGGCTGTATCGGAAGGGCGCCAGAAACCGGCGATCGTGTTCGACTGGCATCTGGCGCCGCTCTGGAGGGAGGGCGTCCCGCCCTCCATCGCGCCGCAAGGCGCGCGGACCCCTCGTCGCACCAGCAAGATGCGCACCTTTGCGGGCGCGATGGAGGGCGGGACGCCCTCCCTCCAGAGTACGACGCGCCACGCTTGGGTAAGTCAAATTGAGACACCACCCATCCTTCGGGCGCTTCGCGCACCGGGAAGCGCGGGGCTGGAACGGCGTGCGGTTTGTGGGGCGCTTGCGGCACGGGCAGGATCGGGCGGCGTTGGTGGGGCTACCGTGGCACGGAAAGCAAGGGCGGTCTGTAGGACGGAACCGCCAAGGCTTGTAGGAAATCGATGCTTTGTGAGGGGCGAGTAAAGATGGTGAGGAGCGCGCCCTTGCAGGGCGCGTGCGAGGGCGAGACGCCCTCGCCCCAAGGCCCTGGTGCCCAAACGGGAAGGTGCCTGGCGGCGCTAGCGCGCCCTTGCGGGCGCGTTGGCAGTTCGCTGCGCGAACTGCTGGCCTTCGTGCTCGCATTCGCTCGCAGCTACGGCTAGTGTCGCGTCCCAGAAACACGTCACCCTTCGCGCTGGACGTTGGCTGGTGCAACAATGCCGGAGAAAGCGAGGAGGTGCCGTCCGCGACTCGCCCCCGAGAGGTCGTTGAGTGCCTGCATTTGGCATCCCGAAGTACCACGAACTTGCGGTACGGCACACTAGGAGCCTGCGCCGTAGGAAAAGCCGCAAAACAAGCGAGTGGATGCGTTGGCCTCTAGCATCGCCGTCTGCTGGATGGAGGGCGGGACGCCCTCCATCCTAGGGCTCGCTAATGCCCGCTAGGGCGTGTTCACACTAGCGTTCTGGTCGCCGAAAAAACCACCCGGATCAACCGGCGCAGCTACCAAGGTCCTGGCGACAACCGTTCGAAAACGAGGCCGCCTTTGGAGGGAAGGCATCCTGCCTTCCCTGCGTGCCGTCAGGCACGCCTGTCGGCGTGCGGGGAAGGCAGGATGCCTTCCCTCCAAGGGCCACGCCGTCCGATGGACTGTATGAGCGCATAGTGTGAACACGCCCTAGGAGCTTCGCCGCAGCGCCCGGCCGACTCGTTGACGACGCCGGCATGTCGCACCGACCGCGCCGGAGACCGCCGACGGGCCGCGCCGGTGTCCGCGCCCCGTCCGTCGCTGCCGCCCCCGGCACCGCGGTCGTCAGAAGCGGGACTCGGCCCGGATCGAGGCGCGCCGCTCGGCGCCGCGGAAGCGCCCGCTTTCGACCTGCTCCGCCGAGATCTCGAACCGCGTTCCCCGGCGCGGATCCGTCGCCAGGCCATAGCGAAGGCCGACGCGGATGCGCCGCTCCCGGTCGCCCGTCACGTCCCACTGGCTGAACGGCGTCACTAGGCCCGGCATCGACCGGAGCTGGAAGCCGTAGCCGAGGGCGGCGTCCATGCCCCAGGTTTGCCCGCGCGGCCCGAGGCCGTAACGGGCCGCGTCGCCAAGGTCGCGGCGCTCGTCCCAGAACAGGTCCGTAGCGTCCGCCGAGCCGCCCCAGCGCGGCGCGAGCCGGAACGTGACGCCGCGCCCCGGCGCGCCCGGATCGAAGGTGGCGGTGGCGCCGAAGCCGCTCTCGCTGTAGCCGTCACCGGTGTGCAGGGCCAAGACGCGCGCCTTGGCCTCCACGGCGAGTCCGGACTCGGGAAACGCATGGCGCAGCCCGCCGGCCAGCTCGATGCCGCCGCCGGTCTGGCCGTCGCCGCCGTCGAGGCGGCCGGCCATCTCCAGGAACGGCGTCGTGCCGCGCAGGTTCCACGTCGCCTCGACGCCCAGCCGCAGCCTGGAGACACTGGCGGCGAGGTCGTCCACCGCCCGGTCGCTGCCGCCGTCGGTATCGAGGCTCAGGAAGCCGGCGTCGCCGCGCAGGGACAGCGCCGCGCCGCGCAGCGCCTCCAGTTCCATCTGCAGCGCTCGTTCGAGGCCCCCCATCACCATCGCCATCGACACGTCGCTCGACTCCGTGACGCCGCCGATGTGCTCGCGGGTCAGGTCCACGTCGCCGCCGCCGAAGCCGGCGATGACCCAGGCCTCGGCATCCTCGCCGAGGTCCATGCGCGCGTACGGGTGCAGGCTCGTGACGCCGGTGGCGAGGGTTCCCTCGCCCTCGACGGTGCCGGCGAAGTCGTAGTCGGCCTCGGCGCCGTGGCGCGCGACCGACACGCCGGCAAGCCAGCCGTCACCGTGCGCGTCGACGCCGAGGAAGCCGGCGGCGGCAGTGCCTTCGTACATGCCGGACTGCGGCTCGCCGGAGAATGCGGCGAGGTCGCCGGCGCCCCAGAGCGCGAGGCCCGAGACCCCGGCCGGCAGCGGGATGTTGAAGGCGGTGCCGCCGAGCAGCTGCGCCGAGGTCAGCGGGCTGTCGTGCGGGTGCCGGTCGATCCAGCCGCTGCGGTGAAACGGGTCCCGCCGCCACGCCGCCGCCGGGTCGCCGGCGAACGCCCGCGGCGCGAACCGCTGGCCGCCGAGCGCCATCGAGGCGGCATGGGAGGCAAGGTTGAAGCGCGAGCCGATGACGTGGGCGGTGCTCGACAGCATGCTGCGGCCAATCGCCGCCAGGGCGTCCTCGAGCACGGCCTTCTCCACCGGGTCGGTGGCGACCGTCACCTCGAAGGCGAGGTCGGCGCTGCCGGCGGCGTTGGTCGCCGTCACGGTGACCGTCGCCGAGCCCTGGCCGCCGGCCGTCACCGTCAGCGTGAGGCCCGAGACCTCGGCCGCGGCGATGTCGGGCGCCGACGACGACGCGGTGTAGGTGGGATTGAAGCCGCGGAAGAGGCCGTCGAGGTCCGCCGTCGCGGTCTCGCCCGATAGCAGGTTCATCGGCGGCAGGGTGCCCACCGCCTCGGGCCGCGCCGCGTACACCTTGTGGCCGTCCTGGTCGGGCACGGCGGCGTGGGCGCGGCTGGCGTCGTTGCCGGGC
This sequence comes from Pseudomonadales bacterium, assembly GCA_965116935.1. GTDB lineage: Bacteria > Pseudomonadota > Gammaproteobacteria > Pseudomonadales > Azotimanducaceae > VXYL01. Next base: position 2,025,497 of record OZ220737.1, read on the forward strand.
TCGTCGGTGATCTTGCCGCGCACGAGAGAGTCCGCCTCGATGCTGACGCCGTCGGCGTCGAAGTCGTCGCGTGCGACGGTGTAGGCGCACGACAGCGTCGTCGAGCTGGCCGTCTCACACGCTGCAAGGCGGCTTTCGACGCCGATCTGCAGCGCCAGCGCGGGCGAGCCGCGCACGCGCACCCGTTCGCCGAACGTCACCCGCACCTGGATCGTCTCGCCGGTGTCGTAGGCTTCGCCGTCGGCCGGCGAGGAGGTGAACCGGGTGTCCGTGATCGCCGGCGCCGTGCCGTCGACCCGGTGCTCCGGCAGGTCGGGGATCGGCGGATGGTCGAGGCGGGCGGCGAGTCCGTTGGCGTCTTCGATCCTGCCGCCGTCGAGGTCGAAGGAGTTCGCGTTCACCGAGATGCCGTCCTCGTCGAGGTCGCCTTGCTGCACGGTGTACGCCAGCAGGAGTCTGCTGCTGCCGGAGCCGCCCACGACCGCGGCGGCGCGGCTCTCGGTGCCGACGGCGACGCGCAGCGTCGGGGTGCCGGTCACCGTGACCGGCTTGCTGAACGTCACGGCCGCCCGGATCGTGTCGCCGAGGATGTAGATGCCGTCGTCGCCGGGATCGGAAACCACGGTCGCGGCGGTGACGACCGCCGGCACCGCGTCCACCTTGTGGTCGGCGCGGTCGCCGATGCCGGGGTGCTGGCGCGACGCGCGCAGCTCGGTCGCGTCGACGACGGTGCCGCCGCCGCGCTGGAGGGCGTCGGCGGCGATGGAGATGCCGTCCCGGTCCAGATCCCCCGTGCGCACGGTGTAGGCGAACACGAGCGTGTCGGTGCCCGAGCCCCTGGCGTACGACGCCGTGCCCTGGCCGCTGCCGATGTCGATGGCGAGCGTCGGCGGCTGCCGCACGTTGACCGGCCGCTCGAACTGGATGGCGACCTCGATCGTGTCGCCGGTGATGTAGGTCTGGTCGCGGCCCGGGTTGGAGACGATCGTCACCCTGGAGATGGCCACCGCCGGGCGGACGGTGTGCTGCGTGAAGTACACGGCGACCCGCGAGGAAACGACGTCGAGGCCGCTGAGGTCCCGGATGGTGCTGCCGACCAGCTCCAGCCACGGGGCGACGTTGTTGCCGACGGCGATGCCGTCGTCGTCCTTGTCGTCCGCCATCACGACGTAGGTGAAGGTGAGTTCGTCGGTGCCGGTTCCCCCCTCGTAGCCGGCGAACCGGCGCACGCCGCCTATGTACAGCGCGACCCGCGGGCCGTCCGCCGTCGGCGTCACGCGCACCGGCTCGTCGAACGGCACCAGGACGCGGATCGTGTCGCCCGGGATGTAGCCTTCGGTGCCCGGGTCGGTGGTGATTCGCGGCGTGCCCGTGTGCGGCGGGAGCGCATCGACCGTGTAGTTGGCGAAGCTGTACACCATGGGGACCGTGACCGCGTTGCCGCCGGCGTCGCCGATGTCGCCGGTGAACGCGTCGACGCCGACGCTGACGGTGCCGCTGTCGCCGGCGGCGACCGTGTAGCGGAAGACGAGCTGCCGGGTGCCGTCGCCGCTCACGTAGTCCGCCGGTCGCGTGTCTTCGCCGATCATCAGCGTGAGCTGGCCAGGGGACGCCTCGCTGTCGCCGACGACGACCGGCTCGTCGAAGGACACCCGCACGGTGATGGCGTCGCCTTCCTCGAGCCGGGCGCCGGGGCCGGTGACGGCGAGTTCGGTGACGGTCGGGCCGACGGTGTCGACCCGATGGCCGGCGGCGTCGCGGATGCCGTCATGGCTGACGGTCGCCTCGCGGCCACCGGCGTCGCGCAGGGTCAGGTTGGTGATGGCCGCCACGGAGATGCCGTTGGGGTCGTTGTCGCCCTCCACCACTTCGTAGCGGAACACGAAGGCGTCGGCGTTGGTGCCCGGGTCCGGCGGCTGCCACCGCATCGTGCGGGAGACGCCGCCGACGTCGATCGCGAGGCTGGCGCTGGCCCCGGGGCCGATCTCTACCGGTTCCGTGAACTGCACCGTCACCTCGATCTCGTCGCCGGCAACGTAGGTGTCGCCGCGGTCCGGCGTGGAGGTGATCTCCACGGACGCGATCGCCGGCGGCTTGGCGTCGACGCGCACCGAAGACGGCAGGTTCAGCGTCGTCGTGCCCGGCACCGTCCGCCCGTCCGCGACGGTGAACGTGCCTTCGAGCCGCGCCTGGATGCCGTCGAGGTCCTCGTCGCCGTCGCGGATGGTGTAGGTGAATGTCAGTCTCGAGACGTTCTCGCCCGACGGTGGGGAGGCGCTGAGTCGTGGACTGGCGCCGGCATCGAACAGGAGGACAAGCTGCGGCGCGGTCGTGTAGAGCACCGGCGGTTCCATGGGAATGTCGATGGTCAGCACGTCGCCCGCACTGCACTCGCCCGTGCAGCGCGCGGCCGGCTGGCCCGCTGGGTGGGGGGCGGACGTCCCTGGTTGGTCGGGCTGCCCGGGCTCTCGTGCGAGTACTTGGTTGCCGCCCGGGAGCGTGGCGTCGACGAGGTGGTCGGCGCTAACGTCCCCCAAGTGATCAACCTCGGCCACATTCCCGGCGAGGTCATGCACCGATTCACTTATTGAAGCCAGCTCGCTTCCACTGAAGCCGATGCCTCTGTCGTCTTGGTGCCCGTCCTTCACCGCGTACTGGAACACCAGCCTTGTGTCGGTGGACGCATGTCTGAGGTAGCTCGCCTTGGGCTTGTCGTCGCCCACATTCAGGGAGAATTCCGGGATGTCGGTGACCTCGACCGCCTCGCTCATGGTGACTTCGATCCAGACCTTTGCGTCCTTGCCGTAGTACGCGCGCAGATTCTTATGGGCGTTGGGGCCGGGCACCCGAAGGAACGCGGCGGACTTGACGGTGGGCGCTTCGGTGTCGACCTCGGCGGTCGCGCCGCTGAGCGACGTTCCGATGCGCAGGGGCTGCGTTGCGGCGGCGGTCCATCCCTTGCCGGGTTCATCCCGATCCAGAATGGAGGCTCCCTTTGGCAGCAATATCTCCGATACGCTTACGCGTCCGGTTTGGCAGCAAGCGACGTCGCGGGTGAAGGTGTGCAGTGCCTGAGGCTGAGCGTCCGCCCGCCTTTCGATCTCGAAGTCTTCGGTGCCGATCCGCAGCTTGAGCTTCACACCTTCCGAAACCGTCACGGGCTCGCTGAACAAGACGTCGACCTCTATGGTGTCGTCTTTCCCGAACAGGCCGCCTTTCCTCAGCGACGTTCGTTCCAGTCGAGGGACGGCGACATCCGCGCCATTCTCCAGGAGCCGCAGCGATTTCTGTGGAAGACGGTGCTGCGACACATCCCAGTCCGAGCCGTTGTCCACCGCATCGGTGATGCGGCTGAGTTCGACACGACCGACGTCGATCGTCACCGTGCGGTCGTTGTTGCCGTTCTGCACGAACCCCTCGACATCTTCGGCGACCAGCGCGTAGCGGAACTCGACGACCTCGCTGGATGTCGTCTTGGCGTAAGTCGCGAAGGCTTGCGAGTTGCCGCCCTCGATGCTAAGGCCCACGCGTGGCAACCCGGTCACGAGGACCGGTTCAGAGAACGTCAGCCGGACGACGACGCTGTTGCTCACGTGCGCCGTCGGGACGGTAAGCGTGGCGTCGGTGACGGTCGGCCCCACGCCGTCGACCTCGTGGTCGGGAAAGCTCCGCGCGGCGAACCGGTTGATCGCGGCGTTCCCGACCGTGTCCTTAAGGCCGTCCACACCGGTGAGAGGATTGGCTGTCGTCGAGACGCCGTCTGTGTCGAGCCACGACTCCAGTACGGTGAGCGTGCATCGGATGGTTGCTGTGTCATCCCCCCGTATGCAAGGCGCCGTGCTGTGTGTACGGACGCCGACGGCCACCGTGAGAGCCACACCCTTGGGCTCCCTCAACTCCTCGCTGAATTCCAGCACGAAGCGGATCTCACCATCGATCCCGTACACGGTGGGCGCGCTTTCCACCCATAGCGCGGTGATGGTCGGCCTCACGCCATCGACCTTGTGCTGCGCAAAGCTCTGCGCCGCATACTCGTTGATCGCGACGTTCCCGAACTGGTCGACGAGGGCCCCCTCCGCGAAGCGTAGCGGATTGGCCGGAGTCGAGACGCCGTCGGTGTCGAGCCATCCGTCATCGACTGTGAGCGTGCAGAGGATCTCGTGCGCGTCCTGGTATTCCCTGCATTCGGCGAGGTATGTGCCGGTGCCGACTGTCACCTCGATCCACACTCCCCCGACCGGCCCCAGATCCTCGCTGAACCCGAGCACGAAATCGATGTCCCCATCGATATTGTAGGTTTGGGCATCTGTCACCACTTCTAGGCTCCGGACGAGCGGCCGCGGCCCCTGCGTGTCGATCTTGCGCCCCGTCTCCGGCACGATCTCTGCGTTGATGTCCGCGGTCACGAACCCCTCGTTGCCGTTCTTGTCCTTGAGGGAGCGTTCGCCGGTGACATTCAGCCCGAAGTTTCCGGCGGTGTCGCCCGCCTCCACCGTGTAGTGGAATTTGAGCTCGCCGTCGGTGTCGCTCACTCCTTTCATTTGGCGATTGCCATTCTCGAGCACGAGATGGACGCGGAAGTCGTCGTGGAGCTTGGGCTGGTCTTCTCGGTCGGCGAAACGGAACGTCACCTCGACTGTTTCCCCTGCCGTCCAGGCGCCTTTCGGCGGCGAGTTGACGGTCACCTCGTACAGCTTAAGGCGGACACCGTCTATTTCCCGCGTGTAATGGCCTTTGGAGGCCGGATTCTGCATCTGCTCCGGCGTCAACTGGCCACCCTTCAGTGCGCCCGCCGCCACACTGACGCCGTCGCCTTCGTCGCCTTCAACGACGATGTAGATGCAGCGCAGCTTTCGAGCCTCCTCCTCCTGGACCCGGCACTTGGCCGGCCTCTCCTCCGCCGACGGCTCGGTTGTGGGCGCCAGTTGGACGGTTAGCATTGGTTGGTCGACGGCGGTCCCGAGCGCCCCGCTAAAGGTCACGTCAACGACGATCGCATCGCCGATGATGTAGACCTCGCCCTCTGGTATCTGCACGATGTCGACCGATTCGGGTACGGGTTCCTCCTGGGCGGTCGCCCACGCTGCGACGAGGCTGGCAGCAAGCGCCAGCGCCGGCCGGCAGCGGCCGAGCAGCCCTTTGGCGATGGGACGATGCGTGCCCCGGAGGTGGCCGGCTGGCGTGATTTTCATTGTGCGCGTCCTCGCGGAAAAACCCTAGACGGTGCGATTATAGCGACCCAATGGACGTTCCTTCCCGTTCCTTCCCCGTTCCTTCCCGACACACAAACATTTCGTCCTACGGTCGCGTGCGCGATTTCCTACGTTGGCGTTGGGGCCAGGCGTGTGTGTGGAAAACGCCTGTGGGGAAACGCCTGCGAGGCCCGCGTGTCCCCGCCCCGGTCGATGCGGCGGGCGCGTGTCGCGCGTGCACGACATGCGTGCCGATGCGGCACATCAGCCGTTCCTTCCCGACACACAAACATTTCGTCCTACGGTCGCGTGCGCGATTTCCTACGTTGGCGTTGGGGCCATGGCGTGTGTGTGGAAAACGCCTGTGTGGAAAACGCCTGCGAGGCCCGCGTGTCCCCGCCCCGGTCGATACGGCGGGCGCGTGTCGCGCGTGCACGACATGCGTGCCGATGCGGCACATGGCACGATTGAACTCAAACCCTAGCCGTTCCTTCCCGACACACAAACATTTCGTCCTACGGTCGCGTGCGCGATTTCCTACGTTGGCGTTGGGGCCATGGCGTGTGTGTGGAAAACGCCTGTGGGGAAAACGCCTGCGAGGCCCGCGTGTCCCCGCCCTGGTCGATACGGCGGGCGCGTGTCGCGCGTGCACGACATGCGTACCGATGCGGCACATGGCACGAACGGGGCGCTCGGCGCTACGGCAGATGGCCTGCAAAAGGCGGGCGGATCTCCCACAGCCATGCGGAGCTGCAGGCGTGCGCGGCGTGCAGTGCCCCATAGGGGCGGGGCTTGTCCCTGGGCTTGTCCCCGCCCGTCTTGGCTGCATCGTACCGCCTCGGCTCGGCACGACGGGCGCCCACAAGGGTCGCCCCTGCGGATGCCTCGTCCCGACGTGCGGCGAACACGTTGGTTCTTTGACAATCTGAATCGAAGTCGAGGCCCTTGGGGCGAGGGCGTCTCGCCCTCGCACGCGCCGACAGGCGATTCGTCCACAATCTCGCAGCTTGCGTAGATCAGTCTCGCCCTCGCACGCCGACAGGCGCGCGAATCGCTCGGAAAGAGGTGGGCAGCGCGGATCGCGCCTTGCGGCGCGTCGGGAGGGCGAGACGCCCTCCCTCCGAGGAGCGTCGGGCGGCCGGGGCGCCGGTTCGGGCGGCGCGCTAGCGGCCTGGCCGGAAAACCTCGTCGATTGTGTTGGCGTCGAGGACCTGGTTGGCCCAGCTCTCGAGATCGCCGGCGGATGCCCGGCGCAGCCGGTCGGCAACCCGGGGAGACAGGAGCCCGAATCGATGCTGCAGCTGCCGCTCCAGAACGATCCGCGTTCCTTCCTGCCGGCCTTCCTGCCTACCCTCCTGCCGGCCTTCCTGCCTACCCTCCTGCCGGCCTTCCTGCCGGCCTTCCTGCCTACCCTCCTGCCGGCCTTCCTGCCGGCCTTCCTGCCGGCCCTCCTGCCGGCCTTCCTGCCGGCCCTCGTCGCGGGCTCTCTGGATGGCTCCTGCCATGGCCTTGCTCTCCTCCGCGTGGTCGCGTTCGTAGCGCCGGTACTCGTCCTCGTCGAGGTCGGCGTAGGCGTCGATGAACTCCATGTATTTTGCCCTCCTGTCGGGGTCCGTTTCCAGAGCCGCGAGGCCCCGCACCGCGTCGGCGTAGGCGTCCACGCGGCGCTCCGCCGGCACCCGCATGTTCGACGTTCCCTTCCCGACACACAAACATTTCGTCCTACGGTCGCGTGCGCGATTTCCTACGTTGGCGTTGGGGCCATGGCGTGTGTGTGGAAAACGCCTGTGTGGAAAACGCCTGCGAGGCCCGCGTGTCCCCGCCCCGGTCGATACGGCGGGCGCGTGTCGCGCGTGCACGATATGCGTGTCGATGCGGCACATGGCACGATTGAACTCAAACCCTTGGCCGCGCTCATCGTCAGGAATGCCGAGATGAGGCAATGCCCGCCCCTGCCGCGTAGGGGCGGGGCTTGTCCCGGGCTTGTCCCGCCCGTCTTGGCTGCATCGAACCGCCTCGGCTCGGCACGACGGGCGACCACAAGGGTCGCCCCTGCGGATGCCTCGTCCCGACGTGCGGCGAACACGTTGGTTTTTTGACAATCTGAATCGAAGTCGAGGCCCTTGGGGCGAGGGCGTCTCGCCCTCGCACGCGCCGACAGGCGCGCGAATCGCTCGGAAAGAGGTGGGCAGCCCGGATCGCGCCTTGCGGCGCGTTGGGAGGGCGAGACGCCCTCCCTCCGAGGAGCGTCGGGCGGCCGCTGGGGCGGGCGGTTCGGGTGGCGCGCTAGCGGCCTGGCCGGAACACCTCGTCGATTGTGTTGGCGTCGAGGACCTGGTTGGCCCAGCTCTCGAGATCGCCGGCGGATGCCCGGTGCAGCCGGTCGGCAACCCGGGGGGACAGGAGCCCGAATCGATGCTGCAGCTGCCGCTCCAGAACGATCCGCGTTCCTTCCTGCCTACCCTCCTGCCGGCCTTCCTGCCGGCCCTCGTCGCGGGCTCTCTGGATGGCTCCTGCCATGGCCTTGCTCTCCTCCGCGTGGTCGCGTTCGTAGCGCCGGTACTCGTCCTCGTCGAGGTCGGCGTAGGCGTCGATGAACTCCATGTATTTTGCCCTCCTGTCGGGGTCCGTTTCCAGCGCCGCGAGGCCCCGCACCGCGTCGGCGTAGGCGTCCACGCGGCGCTCCGCCGGCACCCGCATGTTGGGCAGGTTGACGAGTGCCGCCACGTTGCCGCTGTGGCGCCAGTCCTCGTAGGGCGTCCGGGCCAGCCAGAACGCGAGGTGGTGGAACGTCAGGCAGGGGCGCCGCTCCGTGCCCAGCACCAGCGGCGCGGCCCCGTCGCCCGCCGTCGCCATGCCGCGCAGGAAGATCGCCACCGGCACCACGCGGTCCGTCTCGAACATCTGCGCCAGGTCCAGGCAATAGTGCGCCAGCCGGTGCGGCGAGAACCGCCGCGGCTCGGTCTCCTCCTCGATCACGAACAGCACGGTCTCGCGCCGGCCGTCGTCCCACTCGACCCGCAGCGGCACGTCAAGCTCGCGGAAGCGGTCGCCGAGGCGCTCCTTGAGCTGCTCCTGGCGCAGCGGCTCGATGCGCACGTCGTCCCCCGGTTCCGGCGCCTCCTCGGCGGCGAAGAGGGCAAGCGCGTCGCGGGGATAGTCGAGGATGAGGTTCTTGAAGTTCTGGTCGTGGCTGACGTTCGCCATGGCTCGCGTCCTGTGTCTGGCTCGCCCAAAATGGTGGCCTGAACGGGCGCTCGGCGCTACGGCAGATGGCCTACACGACGACGGGCGGATCTCCCACAGCCATGGGGAGCAGCAGGCGTGCACGGCGTGCGGTGCCCCATAGGGGCGGGGCTTGTCCCTGGGCTTGTCCCCGCCCGTCCTGGCTGCATCGAACCGCCTCGGCTCGGCACGACGGGCGCCCACAAGGGTCGCCCCTGCGGATGCCTCGTCCCGACGTGCGGCGAACACGTTGGTTCTTTGACAATCTGAATCGAAGTCGAGGCCCTTGGGGCGAGGGCGTCTCGCCCTCGCACGCGCCGACAGGCGCGCGAATCGCTCGGAAAGAGGGGCAGCCCGGATCGCGCCTTGCGGCGCGTTGGGAGGGCGAGACGCCCTCCCTCCGAGGAGCGTCGGGCGGCCGGTTCGGGCGGCGCGCTAGCGGCCTGGCCGGAACACCTCGTCGATTGTGTTGGCGTCGAGGACCTGGTTGGCCCAGCTCTCGAGATCGCCGGCGGATGCCCGGCGCAGCCGGTCGGCGACCCGGGGAGACAGGAGCCCGAATCGATGCTGCAGCTGCCGCTCCAGAACGATCCGCGTTCCTTCCTGCCTACCTTCCTGCCTACCCTCCTGCCTACCCTCCTGCCTACCTTCCTGCCTACCCTCCTGCCGGCCTTCCTGCCGGCCCTCCTGCCGGCCTTCCTGCCGGCCCTCGTCGCGGGCTCTCTGGATGGCTCCTGCCATGGCCTTGCTCTCCTCCGCGTGGTCGCGTTCGTAGCGCCGGTACTCGTCCTCGTCGAGGTCGGCGTAGGCGTCGATGAACTCCATGTATTTTGCCCTCCTGTCGGGGTCCGTTTCCAGCGCCGCGAGGCCCCGCACCGCGTCGGCGTAGGCGTCCACGCGGCGCTCCGCCGGCACCCGCATGTTGGGCAGGTTGACGAGTGCCGCCACGTTGCCGCTGTGGCGCCAGTCCTCGTAGGGCGTCCGGGCCAGCCAGAACGCGAGGTGGTGGAACGTCAGGCAGGGGCGCCGCTCCGTGCCCAGCACCAGCGGCGCGGCCCCGTCGCCCGCCGTCGCCATGCCGCGCAGGAAGATCGCCACCGGCACCACGCGGTCCGTCTCGAACATCTGCGCCAGGTCCAGGCAATAGTGCGCCAGCCGGTGCGGCGAGAACCGCCGCGGCTCGGTCTCCTCCTCGATCACGAACAGCACGGTCTCGCGCCGGCCGTCGTCCCACTCGACCCGCAGCGGCACGTCAAGCTCGCGGAAGCGGTCGCCGAGGCGCTCCTTGAGCTGCTCCTGGCGCAGCGGCTCGATGCGCACGTCGTCCCCCGGTTCCGGCGCCTCCTCGGCGGCGAAGAGGGCAAGCGCGTCGCGGGGATAGTCGAGGATGAGGTTCTTGAAGTTCTGGTCGTGGCTGACGTTTGCCATGGCTCGCGCCCTGTGTCTGGCTCGCCCAAAATGGTGGCCTGAACGGGGCGCTCGGCGCTACGGCAGATGGCCTACAAAAGGCGGGCGGATCTCCCACAGCCATGCGGAGCTGCAGGCGTGCGCGGCGTGCGGTGCCCCGGTAGGGGCAGCCCCTGCCCGGGCTGGTCTGCGCGGACCCCGACGACGACAAGTTTCTTGCATGCGCGTTGGCGGCCAACGCGGAATGCGTCATAAGCGGCGACAAGGCTTTTCGACGGGTTTCGGCATACCGGAGCATCGCGGTCATGTCTCTGAGACAGTTCGTCGATGCGACGCTAGCCGATCGGGACCGGTTGAAGCTGGCGTGATCGCAGGCTTAGCGGAGGCACAACGAGCTGCACTGTCGTTCTTTGGACGCCGCCCCCGCCCCCCCGGGTCGAAGCACGGCGCGGGCATCCCTGTCAAGGTCTGCGAACGTCACGCTGGGCTCAGGCACGGCGACACGACCTGCGAGAAGGCATCGACCGGCGGCGCGGCGCGCTGCGGGCTGTGGTCGGGCCGCGCCACTTGCGCACCACGCTGGTGCGGTTGACCTCGGCTAGGGCGTTGTCGTCGCGTTCCTTCCCGACACACAAAGTCGCGTTCCTTCCCGACGACACGGCGTACCCGCCACACACCCCTTTTTCGTTCCTTCCCGACACACAAACGGTCATGGCCTGAGTCGGCCACCCCGAAGGCATGAAATGCCTGGCGCAGGCGGCGTCTGGCTGACAGAATCCGAGGCGGAGGGTGACGCGCTTTCTCGCCGACACCCGACGACGGTCGTGCGCCAGGCCAGAAACCGGGGCAGCCGTATCGCACGCACCGTGGTCCCCGCAGCCGGCGCGGGCTCATGCCGCTGACAGCCGACGCTTAGGGGCCGGACGGAGTTTTTGTCGCCTTAGATGCGATCTGGCCTCGGGAATTTCACAGCAAACATTTCGTCCCACGGTCGCGTGCGCGGTTTCCTACGCTGGCGTTGGGGCCATGGGACAGCCGACGAGCGAGGGCGTGAAGAGCGTGCGTTGCACGGCGAACCGAGGCTGACCGCTGCATGGATCAGGCTGCACGACCCCGTTGGGAGGGGCGTGCAACCGGATCCTCCGGCCGCGGGGCCGCCCCCGGTGTGCGAGATGTCTGCGTCGGCGTAGGACGAAATGTGTGTGTGTCGGGAACGGCGTTGGTAAAATCCCGTCCGCCCCGCCTAGCGGGCCTAGCGGGAGAGGGTCGCGGTGCCCCCGCCGCCGGAACGCGAACGGCCGGGTGGCCGCGCCTTTTGCAGGCTTGACGATCGGGAGGAACGGAATGGACATCAGGGCCGAGCGACACGGGCCAACGCTCGTCGCCATGCCGGCGGGAAGGATCGACGGCCGCAACGGCGAGGACTTCCGGGATTCGCTGATGGGGCTCCTCAGCGAGGCGGACGGCCGCCTGTTGGTCGACCTCGGCCGGATCACCTACCTCGGCAGCATCGCCCTCGGCGCGCTGGTGCAAGCTGGCAATGTTGCCGGGGCGCGGGAGTCGGGCTTCAAGCTCTGTTCGCTCCCGCCGCACCTGCGCGAGGTGTTTCGGGTCAGCGGCCTCGATCAGGTCGTCCCGCTGGCCGACACCGTCGACGACGCCCTCGCCGACGCGCCGGAGTCCGCAGCCGCAACCGGCCAGATCGAGGATGTCGTCGACGACGCCCTCGCCGACACGCCGGAGTCCGCAGCCGCAACCGGCCAGATCGACGGTGCCGTCGACGACGCCCTCACGGACACGCCGGCGGCGGACGCGCCCGCAGCCGGTGCGGCGGACGCGCCCGCAGCTAATGAATAGCCCCGGCATCGCCCGCCGTGCCGCACCCCGACGCGGCCACGCCCGCTTGTCCCCGCCCCGGTCGGTGGGGCGGGCGCCCGTCGCGCATGCACGACACGCGGGCCGGTGCGGCGCGGTGGTTGCGCGGGCACGGGTGGGTTTTGTACGCTCCGGCTTGGCTCAGCGAGTCTGCGCGGCAGGCCAGCAAGACAGGAGTGGAAAGAATGAACCTTAGAAGACTCTACGACCGTCTCGACGGCGACGCGCGACGCGTCCTGCACGCGACGGCGGACATGGCGGCCCGCGAGGGCCGGCGCAGCATCAGCGTGGAGCTGTTCCTGCTGGCGCTGCTGCGCGACCGCGGCACCGGCGCGGCGGTGATGCAGGGGCTTTCCCGCGCCGGCGCGGAGGCGCCGGAGATCGAATCGGCGCTGGCGGCGAGCGTGGCGCAGGAGCCGCGCGGCAAGGTCGGCGCGCTGCCCGGCTTCGACGAGTCGCTGGCCCAGCTCCTGCGCGAGGCTTGGTCGCTGACGCTCGACGAATACGGCGAGTCGCAGGTGTCGCCGCTGCGGTTCTTCGAGACGGTGGCGCGGCGCGGCGAGCTGTGGCCGTCGGTGGCGGGCCTGCCGGGCTTCGAGGGCACCGATCCGGCGCGGCTGGCGATGGCCGCCCGCGGCGGCGCGGCGGAGGACGCCGCCGGCGGCGGCGCCGCACCGGCCGCAACAGACCCCGGCTTTCCCGAACTCTCCCGCTTCGGCCGCGACATGGTGGCGAGGGCGCGCGAGGAGGGCTTCGACCCGGTGGTCGGCTTCGAGACCCAGTTGCAGGCAATCTCCGCGACGCTGCTGCGGCGGCGCCAGAACTCCGTCGCCGTCGTCGGCGAGGCTGGGGTCGGCAAGACGGCGTGCGCGCTCGGCTTCATCGACGCCCTCGCGCGCGGCCTCGACACCGTGCCGTCGGTGCTGCACGACACGCCGGTGTGGTCGCTCGACCTCTCGGCGCTGCGCGCCGGCGCCGTGGTGCGCGGCGCGCTCGAGGAGCGTCTGCAAACGATTGTCAAGGAGGTCGCAGACAGCGGCATGATCCTGTTCGTCGACGACCTGCATCTGCTGTTCGGCGACCAGAGCGGCGGTGCCGACGCGCTGCGCAACGTGCTGAGCGAAGGCTCGGTGCGCATCCTCGCAACCTGCGGCTGGCGCGAGTGGCGGCGCCACGTCGAGCCCGACGCCGGGCTGGCGCGCCGCATCGCCTCGGTGCGGGTGCAGGAGCCGGGCGACGCCGAGGCGCTCGAAGCCGTCTCCTGCATCTCCCCGGCGCTCGCCGAGCATCATGGCGTGGACTACGGCGACAACGCCCTGGACGCCGCGGTCGCGCTGTCGCGCCGCTACATCGTCGGCCGGCAGTTGCCGGACAAGGCCATCGCCGTGCTCGATTCCGCCTGCGCGAGGGCGCGCATGCGCGAGGACGCCGAGGCTGGCGGCGACGAGCTGGGCGATGAGCTCGCCGGGGCCGGCAATGCGGCGATCGTCGAGTCGGTCACGGCGACGGTGGTGGGCGAGTTGCCCGACGAGCCGCCCGAAGACGAGGCGCCTGCCCGCCGCCGCGCCGCGCCGCGCCGGGCGACGGTCACGGAAGTGGACGTCGCCGCCATCGTCTCGGATCTCACCGGCGTCCCGATCGGCGGCATGCTCTCGGACGTGAGCAAGATGGCCGCCCGCCTCGAGGGACTGCTCGGCGAGCGCGTGGTGGGCCAGGACGAAGCCCTCGCCCGCTGCGCCGCCCAGGCGCGCGCCTACCTCGCGGGCCTCTCCGACCGCCGCCGCCCGGTGGGAGCGCTGATGTTCTGCGGCCCCTCCGGCGTCGGCAAAACGGAGACGGCGCACGCGCTGGCCGACAGCCTCTTCGGCGGCCGGCTGCTCACCATCAACATGTCGGAGTACCAGGAAGCGCACACCGTCTCGGGCCTCAAGGGCGCCCCCGCCGGCTACGTCGGCTACGGCGAGGGCGGGGTGCTCACCGAGGGCATCCGCCGCACGCCCTACAGCGTCGTGCTGCTCGACGAGATCGAGAAGGCGCACGCCGACGTCATCGAGATGCTCTACCAGGTGCTCGACCGCGGCTGGATGGAGGACGCCGAGGGCATCGAGGCGGATTTTTCCAACGCGCTCATCGTGCTGACGACGAACGCCGGCGACACGGTGGTGGAGAAGGCGTTCACGGCCGATCCGCGCCCGGCCGAGGACGTGTTCCAGCAGACGCTGAGCGGCTCGCTGCACGAGCACTTCCCGGCGGCGTTCATCGGCCGCCTGCAACTTGTGCCGTTCTGGCCCCTCGCCGAGGAAACCCTCGGCACCATCGCCGGCATGCGCCTGGACCGCCTCTCGCAGACCTACGCGGCGTCGCATCGCGCCGAGCTCGGGTTCGACGCCGACGTGCGCGACTGGCTCGTGCAGCAGGTCAAGGCGACGCCGCAGGGCGCCCGCTTCCTCGACGGCATCGTCGCCAAGTCCATCCGTCCCGCGGTGGCGGAATACGTGCTCGACCGGCTCGGCAGCGACCTGCCGCCGGGCGACGTGGCGGTGGGCCGCGACGGCGACCGGTTCGTGGCCCGTCGCGGCGCCGCCGATGCGGGCGCTGTCGAAGCCGCCGCGTCGGTGCGGGAGGGCGCATGAGCCGGCTTTCCGAACGGCCTTTCCTGCGCCTCCTGGTGCCCGTGCTGGTGCCGCTGGCCGCGCTCGCCCTTGCCGGCTGCGGCGCCACCGGCGGCGCCGACGCCGGCGGCCCCGGTGCGGCTTCCCTTACCGTGGAGTCGGTCACCCTGCGCATGGCCGCCGGGGTGAACGACGGCTGGCCCGTGCCGGTGGAACTGGTCCGCCTTGCCGACGGCGCCGCCATGGACGAGTTGCTCGAGATGAACGCCGAGGACTGGTTCGGTGGCCCCGGCGAGGCGTTTCGGGTCGCCAACACCGACGCCCTCTACGACGCCTGGGAGGTGGTGCCGGGCACCACCACCGGCCCGTTCGACGTCCGCGTGGCGGGCCGCTACGGCGGGGTGCTGTTCTGCAACCTGCGCGGCGAGGAGCCGCAGTTGCCGGTGCGCTTCGAGCGCGACGGCGACGTGCTGGTCAGCATCGCCGACGACGGCTGTGCGCTGGCCGGCGGCTGCCCGAGCCGGCGGCCGGGGCTGCTGTCGGTGTCCTGGGGCGGGCGCACCTGCGTCGGCCGCGCGTTGTTGCGCCCAGACCGGCCCACCCGCATCCGCGAGATCAGCTTCGAAGTCGAGTCCGGCGCCAACGGCAACTGGCCGGTGAGCGTCGAGCTCGTGCGCACGCCGGACCAGGCGATGGTCAACGAACTCATGGACATGGGCACGCGGGTGTGGTTCTCCGAGGTGGGCGACGAATTCCGCAACGCCAATCCGGACGTCCGCTTCGACAGTTGGGAGGTGGTGCCGGGCACGGTCGCCGGGCCCTACCGGATACCCCTCGATGCCCGCGTCGCCGGGGTCCTCTTCTGCAACGCGGACAGTGCGTTCGGGCCGATCCTGCTCGACGCGGCCGCGTCGCAGACGGTGTTCATCGGGTCGCGCGGCTGCGAGGTCGTGGCGCGGGCCCGGGCCTGGTCTTGGTGAAGTTGGGCAAACGCAGAAGATGAGCACCGCACATTCGGTCGCCGTCACGGCGATCCCGTTCTTCGACCTCCTGGACCGCGAGGTCTCGGCGCTGGTGGCCACGGTGATGGCGGCCGAGGGTGAGCGCGGCGCCGCGACCGCCATGGAGGACTGCCGCCGCCGCCTGGCGCAGGGGGTGGACGCCTTCGTCCGGGCGCTGCCGGCGGCGATCCGCAACGACGCGAACCTGTCCCGCTCGGCGGCCTACGCCCTCGTGGGCCTCGCCGACGAGCGCATGCTGCACTATCCCTCCGGGGGCCTCGAGCGCTGGCGCGACCGCCTGCTCGAGTTCGAGCTCTACGGCTCGGCGCTGGCCGGGCAGGAGATCGTCCGCACCGCCCAGGCGGCGGCCCAGGGCGGCTCGCAGACCGAGCTCGGGGTGCTCTACCTCGCGCTCTTCCGCGAGGGCTTCGAGGGCTCGCTGCGCGGCGACTCGCTGGCGCTCTCCTCGCTCACCTCCTCGCTCGAGGAGGCGCTCGGCGTCATTCGCGACCCCGCCATCGAGCTTCTCGGCGAGCCGGGGCCCCGCCGCGTCGGCATTCCGCCGCTGCCGTTCGCGATAGCCGGGGTGACGCTGTGGCTCGTCGCCGGGCCGGCGGTGTGGCTGACGCTCGCCGGCGACGCCCTCGGCGAGGCCGACCGGGTGGCGCAGCGCGTGCGCGTCGCCATGCCGGTCGCCGCCGCCGAGGTGGGGCCGCTCGAACGCACCCTCGGCCCCTGGCGCCCGGCCGAGGCGACCGCGCCGGCGCAAGACGATGCGCCGGCGGCCGCCGGCGAGAGGGCCGCGAATGACGGCTCCGGCGCCGGCGCCGGAGCCAGAGGAGAGCCCGACGCATGAGCGATTTCTTCACCGGCGTGAGCGAGTTCGTGCTCCAGCTCCTTGCCGGAGGGACGATGGAGATCGTCCTGCTGATCGTGCTGGTCATCGTCGCCCTCGTGCTGCTGGTGCTGGCCGGCTGGGTGCTCTGGAAGCTCCTGGTGCTGCTCGGCAAGGGCCTGATGTGGGCGGGCTCGCGCGGCAGCGCCGCCTACCGCACGCGCTCGGCGGCGCGCGACGAGGATCGCGCCGGGCAGCCGCCGCCGGTTTCGACCGGCTGGAGCGCCACCGGCCGCCTGAGCCTGCGCGCCGCGCTGCTCGAGGCGCGCCGCGTCAACGACGTCAACGCCCTGCGCGTGGTGATCGTCGACGGCAAGGGCGCGAGCGACCTCTACCGCAGCCTCGACATTTCCCTTCCTGGCGCCGGCGCGTTGCGCATCGGCGCCGGCGGCGACGTGCTCCTGATCGACGCCTCGTCGGCGACCCGGCGCGACTTCCGCCGTCTCGCCAGCGCGCTGCCGTGGCGGCGGCCCCTCGACGCCATCGTCGTGCTGGTCGATTCGGACGGCATCCCGCGCGAGGCCATTTCCCGCGCCGCCGGTCTCGCCCGCGCCGTGGGCATGCGCACCGCGCTGCACTTCGTGCTGCCGAGTTCGAGCCCGGCGGCGGCGTGGCGGGTGATCGACGCCAACAGCGGCGACGCCGGCCAGGTGACGGCCGACCTCGCCGGCGACACGGTGCGCCACTGGCTCGGCGGCGGCTCGCGCGAGGGCCTCGACGAACTCGCCAAGGCGCAGTCGGGCGGCCTGCCGGCGGCGCTGGACCGCGCCATGGCCGTGGCGCCGTCGTCGGTGCTGGACGTCGCCTCGCTCGGCTTCGGCGGTGCCGGCATGCGCGGCGCCGTGGCGCAGACCGTCGAGCGCACGCGCCCGGCGACGGCGCCGGGGCTGGTCACCTGGGCCGCCCTTGGCGTGTTCGTGACGGCGGCGGCGCTGGCCGTGCTGGCGGTCATGTCGTCGGTGGACCGCACCATGCAGGTGCGGGCGACGGTGCAGGCGGCGACCCGCGAGGCGGCGGTGCCGTGGACGGCCGACGGCGTGCAGCCGGTGCCGAGCGGCAGCCGCATGCGCCGCATTGCCGGCTTCGGCGACCGGCTGGCGGAGCTGTCGTCGTTCTCGGCGCTGGCGCCGCTGGTGCCGCTGACGCCGGGCTCCTCGGCGCCGCGCGAGCTCGGCGCCGCCTTCCTCGACAGCTACATGCTGCGCCCGCTGGCGGCCACCCTTGAACGCCAGGCCGGCGAGAGGCTCATGCCGACCGCCGACCCGCTGGCGTGGATCGAGGACGCCCGCGAGGTGGGCGAATGGTTCACCGCTTGGGAGGGCCTCGCCGACGATCCGCGCGAGGTGGACGTTCAGGCGCTGCTGGCGGACGCATTCGGCGGCGCCCGCAGCGGCTGGCCCGAGGGCCTCGACGAGGCGCTGGTGGCGGCGGACGTGGTGCCGCCCCTGCCCGGCGAAGGCGGCCTCGACGTCGACGGCCTGACGGAGCTTGCGCGCAGCAACTTCGTGCTGACCATGCGGCGCTGGGCGGACAGCGTGTACACCAACGGCCCGGTGGCGACGGCCGCGCGCCGGGCGAGCGACCGCAGCGCCGGCTGGCGCGAGCAGCACGCGGCGCTCTTGGAGCTGCGCACGGCGCTGCAGGACCCGTCGCAGCAGTGGCTGACGGCGGCGGAGGACAAGCCCGACCACGCCTTCGAGCTGCGCATGTTGGGCCAGGCGGTGGGCCTCGTGCTGATCGGCCAGGTCACGGTGCTGGAGGCGAAGGCGGCGATCAGCGAGACCCGCATCGCCGCCCGCGACGCCGCCGAGTACTTCCTGCTGCCGTCGATCGGCCCGCTGCTCGCGCGCGCCGGCACCGGCGGCGGGCCGTCGCTGGTGATGAGCGCCGGGGCGTCGGCGTGGCTCGGCTTTCTGGACCGGGTGGCGAACGCCGGCTTCGGCGAGCCGCCGGCGGCGGCGGTGACGCCGCCCATCGGCCCGGTGCTGCTCGATCTCGGCGCGGTTGCCGAGACGCGCGGGCGGCTGCAGGTGTTCGACCAGTTCTCGTCTGACCTGCCGGCAGACCTGCCGCCGGCGGTGGCGCAAGACCTAGTGCGCCAGCTTGCCTCGGAACTCACCATTGGCGCCGCGGCCGACGTCGAGAACGCGCTGCGCCTCGAGAACGACCTCGGCACCCCCATCATCCGCGCCGAGCGGCGCGCGCGGATGGCGCCGGCGCTGGACCAGCTCGTCGAGATCGAGGGCTGGCTGCGCCAGCGCCAGGCCAACGGCGAGGCGGACCGGGTGATGGCAGCGCGCGCCCGCGTCGCCGGCACGGCGCTGGAGGCGGCGGCGAGCGTGATCGCCGAGGAGGACCCGGTCGGCATCCCGTTCGACCCGACGGTGGACCGCGACGCGCTGGTGCGCCGCTTCGACCGCGGCCTCGGCCGCGTGCGCACGATCCACGAGCAGTTCGCGGCGCCGTTCATCGACGCCGCCCGCGAGGGCGACGCCTGGGCGGCCGTGGACTGGCGCCGCATGGCCGCCGACATCGAGGGCCACGCCCGCGGCGACGCCGACTCCACCCTGAGCGTGATCGAGGGCGTGCTGCGGGGCTTTGCGGACGATCCCGAGGCGGCCTGCGAGGCGCCGCGGCCGGCGGGATTCGCAGCCCGCTCGGACTACCTCAGCCGTTCGGTGTCGAGGCTGATGGGCAACATGACCCGGGTGTGCGGCGAGCGCCGGCTGTCGCTGG
The DNA here is from genome assembly GCA_965116935.1 of Pseudomonadales bacterium. Taxonomy (GTDB): domain Bacteria; phylum Pseudomonadota; class Gammaproteobacteria; order Pseudomonadales; family Azotimanducaceae; genus VXYL01. The sequence continues at coordinate 2,044,440 of OZ220737.1, forward strand.
CGATGCAGGTGTACGACCGCATCCGCAGCTACTTCGACGCCCATGTCGCCTGGCAGTGGCCCTACGCCAACGACCGCCTCGCGCCCGAGCTGACGGCGAGCACCCTGAGCGCCTTCTTGGTGGAGCTCGTGCCGTTCGGAGACCTCTCGACGTCCGTGGAGGAGCCACTCGTGAGCCTCTTCACCGAGAGCCTCGCCTTCTGGACCATCGACGAGGAAGGCGCCGCCACGGTGCGCTTCCGCCTCGACTGGCGCACCCGCCCCGAGGACGAGGCGCTCGCCGAGAACGTCATCGAGATCGAGGTGCGTGGCGCGGACCCCGACGCCGGCGGCGTGCGCACCTGGCAGTACGGCACGCCGTTCGCCTTGCGCCTGCGCCTTGCCGACAACTCCGCCTGGCGCTTCGTGCGCGGCGAGGTGGAGACGGAGGAGTGGCTGGTCGAGTACCCGGGCAACGGCGCCTTCCTGCGCTTTCTCGAGGGCGTCGGCGGCGGCGGCGCCCTCTCGCTCGAGGCCGAGGTCGCCGACGGCCTCGGCAACCGCCAGCTCCTTCGGCTGACCGCCCGCGTCAGCCACGGCGACGGCCGCCCGCTGTCATCGCCGGGCTTCGCGGTGCCGCCGTCGGACGCGTAGCGGCCGCTGGGGCATGGCCTGTACCTGGAGTTGGTGACGGATGGGATGGATGTGGACGATGCACGTCGGGCGACGGCATTGGAAATCTCGTGCGTGCCTGACGGTGCTGGGTGTGGTGCTTGCGGCCATGGCAAACGGACATGAATGGTGGGACGGGGACAGCAGTGTGCCTGACGCTGATGCGTTCCCCAAAATCCTGGTTGGGTACGACAAAGAGACTGGCGAGATCTACTGGCACAAAGCCGTCATTCCCGGGGAGATGAAGAATTGCCATAAGGGTGATAGGGTCGGTCCGGAGCATTTCCAAGACGTTTGCGGATACCGCTATTATGAGGGCTCAGTCCTAGACATATCGAACGACGACCGAGAAAGGACTCTTGACTACCACAACCATATCACGCACCGGACCGGCGAGGTCTATCGGCTCCGCCGGGACGGGGGGGACTGGGGGCAGTGGCAATGTCCTCCAGAAGAACGCACCGGCACCAATACGCCAGAGGGCGAGCCGGGTGAGACCCTGTCGCGTGAGCGGTTCGGCTGTGCCGTCAGGGGAGGGAAGTTCGACCCTGACGACCCCAACCACATCATGAACGGTATGGTCTCTCTGCCAGAGAGGCGCATCCTCGTCCCAATCGAAGAGGGCACGACGCTCTACATCCAGGTTCTGACCGTTCTCTGCTACGACACGAAGGGCGGTCTCGGGGAAATCGCCGATGATCACTGTACGTGGCAGGGACCGAAGACGGTTCCGGACTTGACGATCACGGGCACCGTCGTGGAGTTGGTGCCGCCCGGCGTCCCGCGCGAGGTGAAAGCCTTGAACGGCGGGGAGGAAGGACCCGAAAGGGACGACGTCATCAGGCTGGTCTGGAAGCCCCCGACGATAGACGGGTACGGCGGCTATGCATTCGTGGACATCTTCTACCAGTACCGGCTCGTTTCCACCGAGCTGTACCCGCCCGGGACGGAAATCCCGGACGACGCTGCGCCGTGGGTTCTGGCGCGGTCGATGGATGAGAACTGCTACGTTGAGACGGTACAGGGTCCGTGCTGGGTGGATGTCTCCCCCGTAGGCGACGGTCCCTTCCGTGTGCAGCTGCGGTCCGCTAACCCGGAGCGCCAAAGCGCCGCTGCACCAAACGTCGACTATCCCGGCGATGATGGGAAGTGGGTTGCGACGCGGGTGCAGGCGCTCACCATCGCGGAGCTCCGTGCCAGCGCCCCTGTGGATGCGGGGGTCGGGGGCATTAGGCTCGCATGGGAGAATCCAGCGGATCTGGCCGGGTTCGAAGAGTCCGAGGTGTCGTACGAGTTCCGGGTGGGCCGGTTGGACGACTATCCCGGCGGCTTCGGGGTCAACGAGCCGCACTGGAACCCGATCCTCCCCGACCGCCTGCACTCGGGCGCCGGGCTCGAGAGGCACTTCGACATCGGGAATCTGCCTTATGCAAGGCATATCTTCGAGCTCCGGCTGGTGGGTGGATCCACCCAGGGGAGGGCGCGGCGGGCGACGTACCCGGATGTAGAAGCCGAGGGGATATTCCCCCATACGGCAAGGCCGACGAAGCCGGACCTGCTGGAGCCGCAGCCTCGGGACTCCGGATTTCGCATCGCCTGGAAACCGCCGCCGCCGCGCGCCGACGGCACACCCGGTGATGGCGGCGCACCCATCACATGCTACCAGTACTGCGTGTACGACCGCGACGTAACGGACAACACGGATAGCGACGGCGACAGCGTCCCCGACTGGGCCGACCGGTATCCCGATGACCCGGCCAGGAACGATCGAATCAACCCGCGGTGCCTCAATTTGGTTCAGCGCTTCAAGGTCGAGCCCGGTTTCTGCGCCGAGGAGGGGGAGGAGGACGGCTGGACCGATGCGCGCGTCGACTTCCGGTTCCTGAACCCGGAGCTGGCGGCGGTCGTGCGAGACACGGACGTCGTGCGAGACACGGACGAGTTCCGGATCGAGAACGGCACGACGTACTGGGTGTGGGTGCGTGCACTGAACGAGGCGGGGCACATCGGGCTGGAGTCCGAGGCCAAGGTCGTGACACCGTTCGAGGTGCCGCTCGGTCCGCAAGAGCTGACCGCGACGATGGGGGACGCGCTGGTCACACTGAAGTGGAAGTGGGAGTGCGAAGTCCCTCCGCCGGAACGGTTCGAGTACCGCTGGGGCCGGCTTGAGCGCGGCTCGCCGGCGTTCGGCGCTTGGGTGAACTACGGCGATCTCAACGATCTCATCAAAAAAACCTGCTCCGACGACCCGCCAGCAGCAGACTTTACCGTGACCGTGACGAGAGCGGATCTGGTCAACGGGTCGGAGTACGTCTTCGAGGTGCGCAGCGTCACGGGTGGCCTGGCGGGGGTGCCGATCGAGGTGCGTGCGACGCCGGGCGGCGCGCCCGATGCACCGACCGGTCTCGCAATGACCCAGCAGGGCGGCGCGGTGACGCTCACGTGGGAAGCGCCGTTCGACGGCGGTCGGGCGATTGTTCGCTATGACTGCATGTACGGCGAGGGTGAAGAGGGCTTGGATCTCACGGCAGGCACGGCAGGGGCCTGCAAAGATGAAGCGCTCGACGAGTGGCAGGTCTGCCCGACCTCTCCCGGGGCGCGCACGGAGGTCGTCGTGCCCAACCTCGGGGCCGGCAAGACCTTCGGCTTTCGGATACGTGCCTGCAACGTGGACTTTGAGCCGTGTCCGGAGTCAGGGAGCGGCGGCAGTGATGGTACGGGGGCGTGGGCGTGTACGTCCGGCGTGATCGGCGACGTGCCGGGCAGACCGGTCGTGTCGGTCACGGTGGCGGACGGCAGCGTGACGCTCGACTGGGAGGAGGTCGAGGGCACGGGCGAGATTTTCACCGTCAGTCGCTACGAGTACCGCTGGGGCACGGACCCGGCCTCGCTCGGAGCGTGGGCGACTGTGGGCGTTGCCGACGACGGCACGCCGCTCCGGCAGGTGACCGTCGAGGGTCTCGCAAACGGGGTCGAACACACTTTCGAGGTGCGGGCCATCAACGAGCCGGGGCGGGCGGGCGCGGCCGCCACGGTGACCGGGACGCCGGCTGTGACCACTGCGCAGGTGCAGCTCGACGCCGTCCCCGGGGAGCACAGCGTGGTGCTGTCGTGGGAGCCGGCGTCCGATGCGGAGAGCATCCTCTCCTACGAGTATCGCTGGGGCCCCGGCACCACGCTGGGTCCATGGACGACGCTGGGCCTCGAGACGACCGTGACGATCGAAGGGCTGGTGGCCGGCGTGGAGCACACCTTCCAAGTGCGGGCGCGCACGGCGTCGGGCGCGGGGCCGGTGGCTTCGGAAGTGGCGGCGGCGGTGGCGGCGGCGGTGTCCGGACTACCCGGCCCGCCAGTGGCGACGGCGACGGCCGGCGACCAACAGGTCGTGCTTAGCTGGGAGGCGCCGCCGCCGGGAGCGTTCCCGGTGACGGCGTACGAGTATCGCTGGCGCTCGGGGGCAGCGGAGCCGGAGGACGGCGCTACGGCGGGAGAGGAGGGCGATGGAGCGTCGAGCGACGCCTTCGGCGCCTGGGTGAGCGTCGGCTCGGCGCAGTCCGTGACCGTGGGCGGGCTCGTCAACGGCGCGACCTATACCTTTGAGGTGCGCGCCGTCAACCGCGCCGGCTCAGGCCTGGCGGCGTCGGCGTCGGCGACGCCGGCGGGAGTGGCGACGGCGCCGCGGTCCTTGGTCGCGACGGCTGTCGACGGCGAGGTGCGTCTGACCTGGGAGGCGCCGGCGGACGCCGGCGGTGTCGTGGGCTATGCGTACCGGTACCGTGCCGAGGATGGTCGATTCGGCGATTGGACGGAGGCGGAGGAGGCCTTGTCGGCGGTGGTGACGGGACTGACGAACGGCGTGCGGTACGTCTTCGAGGTGCGCGCGCAAACGGCCGTCGGCGCCGGTGCAGCGGCGTCGACGAGTTCCATCCCGGCGGCGGTGCGGGCGCCGCCGAGCCTGCCGCGCTCACTGGTGGCGCAGGCGCTTCCGGGCGGCACGGTCACGCTGTCGTGGACGACGCCGTCGAGCGACGGCGGCTCGCCGATCCTGCGCTACGAGGTCCGCTGGCGGGTCGGCGACGGTGAGTTCGGTGGCTGGGACAGCGACTCGGGCGCGGCGGTGACCCGGACGCTGGGCGTCGCCGACGCCCTGGTCGTGGGGCAGGAACACACCTTCGAGGTTCGGGCCGTCAACGCGTTGGGCGCGGGCGATGCGGCGAGCGCGACGGTTCTGCCGGCGCGGCTGCCGCAGGCGCCGGGAAGCCTGGTGGCGCAGCCGGCGGAGGGGCTCGTGACGCTCGAATGGTCGGCGCCCCAGGACGACGGCGGCTCGGCGCTCGTGCGCTACGAGTACCGCATCGCGGCCGGCGACGGCGCGTTCGGCGCGTGGCGGGACGCGGGAGACTCGGTCTCGGTGACGGTGTCGTCGCTTGAGGACGGCGTGGAGCACACGTTCGAGGTTCGCGCGGTCAACGGCGTCGGCGCGGGCACGGCGGCCCGCGTGGTGGCGACCCCAGCGTCGGCGCCGGAGGCGCCGACGCTGGAGGCGTTCGCACGCGACGGCGGCGCACTGCTCCGGTGGACGGCACCCGAGGACGACGGCGGCTCGCCGGTGCTGCTCTACGAGTTCCGCTGGCAGGCGACGGGCGCGGACTTCGGCGAATGGGTCGCCGCCGGACTCGATCTCGAGGCGTCGCTGGGTGGGCTCGACAACGGCGTCGAGCACACCTTTGAAGTGCGCGCCGTCAACGCTACGGGCGCGGGCGCGTCGTCATCGGCGCGAGCGACGCCGAAGGAGGCCAGTGCGCCGTCTGCGCCGGAACTCGCTGCCACCGGCGAGGTGCGCCGCGTTGACCTCGCTTGGACCGTGCCGGCGGACGACGGCGGCTCGCCGATCCGCCGCTACGAATACCGCTGGCAGCCGGCCGGCGATGCCTTCGGCCAGTGGGTGTCGGCGGCGCTGGAGACCGCAGCGACGGTGGACGAACTCGTCAACGGCATCGAGTACGTGTTCGAGGTGCGGGCGGTGAACGATCTCGGCGCGAGCGAGCCGGCCGCGGCGCGGGCAACGCCAGCGGACGTGCCGACGGCGCCCGGCTTGACCCTGTTGCCGCGCTCGGGCGAGGTGGGGCTCGCGTGGTCGGCGCCGGACGACGACGGCGGCCTTGCGATTCTGCGCTACGAGTACCGCTGGAGCCGCCGTGCGGACGCGGCCCCCGGTGCGTGGACCGAGGCGGAGGAAGGTGCGCAGTCGGCGACGGTGCGGGAACTGGAGAACGGCGTCGAGTACGCGTTCGCGGTGCGCGCCGTCAACGGGCGCGGCGCCGGCCCGGAGGCCGAGGCGACGGCCGTGCCCTCGCCGGGCGTGGCGGACGAGGTGGCGCTGCAGGCGTGGCTGGGACGCTTCGCGCGGGTTGCGGGGAGTCACGTGACCGATGCGGTGGACGCGCGGCTGCGCGTGCGCGGGCAAGCGGCCGCCCCGGACAGCGGCACGGAGCCCAGCCGACGTCGACCGGCGCGGCGCGGCACGGACGCGCGCGGCGATGGTCCGGGCGGTCGCGTTCGCCACCGCGGCGCCGCCGGCGGTCGGGAGGCGGCCGCGAGGTGGATGGGGCGCGCAGCCGGGGCGCTCGCCTGGGGGCGAACGGCGATTGCCGGCGACGGCATTCCCGAGGTGCCCATGATGCGCGCGGCCGGCGCTGCGCCCGGCGGCGGCCGCTGGACGGCGTGGGGACGCATCGACGCCTCGCGGCTTGCCGGCGAGGAGGAGCGGCTCGGCATTGACGGGCTGGTTGCGACGGCCACGGGCGGGGCGGACTACGAATACGCCGGCGGCGGGCTGCTGGCCGGCGTTGCGCTGGCGCACAGCGTCGGGCGCGGAGACTTCCGGCTGCTGGCGATGGGCGACTATCCGGAGCGGGCGGGGCGCGCGGTGGAGAGCCAACTGACCGGCGCCTACCCGTACCTGCGGGTGCGCCGCGGCGCCTTCGCGGCCTGGGGCCTGCTGGGCGGAGGCTCGGGCAGCGTGACGCTGTCGGGGCTGGGGCCGGAGACGTCGCACGACATCGGCTCGACCCTTGGCGCGTTCGGCGCGCGGGGCCGGCTGGCGTCGGTGGCGGGGCTCGACCTTGCATTGAAATCCGATGCCTTCCTCGGCCGCCTCGCCACCGAGGGCGAGGCGGTGGAGGCGAGTGCCAACCGCCTGCGGCTGCTGCTGGAGGGGTCGCGTGCGGCGACATTGGCGTCCGGGGCGCGGCTGACGCTGATCGGCGAACTCGGTGGCCGCCTCGACGGCGGCAGCGCGGAGAAGGGCGGCGGCATGGAGGTGGGCGGCGGCTTCGAGTACAGCGGCGAGCGGCTGGAGGTCGGCGGCCGCGCCCGCTCGGTGCTGTTCCACGGCGATGTGTCGCTGCGCGAGTTCGGCGCCATGGTGTCGGTGGCGCTGCAGGCGCGGCCGTCGGGCCGGGGGCTGGCGCTGCGGCTGACGCCGACCTGGGGCAGCGTGGCGAGCGGCGTCGAGCGGATGTGGCGCTCCGAGCGCGCGCCTTCTGGAAGGATGTGGTCGCGGGAGCCGGACGCCGGCATCGCGGCCGAACTCGGCTACGGGTTCGATGCCCTGCGCGGCCGTGCGCTCTCCCTGCCCTACGCGGGGTTCGATGGCGGCGGCGGTCGTCGCACGCTGCGTCTGGGTTGGCGCCTGGTCGGCCTGCACGGCCGCGTCGAGGTGGAGGCGTTGCGCCGCGTCTCCGGCGCGGACGTTGGCAACGGCGTCCTCGTGCACCTCAGCCTCCGCCCGGTGGCGGCCCGGTGACGGCAGTGTTGAGCCGGCTGAGGGGCCGTGGGCGACGACGCGGCCGGACGTCCGCCGCCAGCCGGGTGAACCGGCGGCACCGCGCAGACTCCCGCCGGCGGTGGCTGGCGCTCGTTGTCCTGTGTCTGGCGCCGGCCGGCACGGCACTTGCGCAGGATCGCTTCTGCAATCCAGATTTCGTGGAAACGGACAACGATCAGCCGGCGCGCGCGGAGCACATTAATCACCCCACGCAGCCCAGCTATCTTAGGGTCGTGCAGTCCACGACGGACGACACGATCGACTTCGAGTTCGATGCCAACACGCGGGGGCGGCCCGGGGCACGAGAGGACCAAAGTTGCCTCGGCAGCCCCAGCGACCCCCATAGAGGGCGCTATACCAGGTTCTTTCCGGGTGGGAACGAATCAGTACGCGAGACGAGTGATGAAAAGTGGAACGAAGGGGGCTACAGCTACCTCTATACGTACCTCGAGCGCTCGGTGGATCCGGGGGTCCGGTGCTACGACAGCAATACCAAGAGGGAAAGCGCCAGGCCGAACCGGGAGTGGCGATGCATCGTCGGCCCCCCGGCCGGCTACGTGGGTGCTGACGAAGCCGGGGGCGACACTTTCGATTTCGACAGGCTGAGGCCCACCTTGCAGGCTCCGCCCGAGATGGACGACGACAACCGGCGTTGCAGCGAAAATCTGGGGGGTAGCTTCACTGGTAACAGCAAGCCGGATGTCATCTTCGACGTGTCCGGCTTCGAACTCGGCAAGGTCTACGACGTGTACCTTCTCGGAATGGCGCAGAACATTCCAGACTACGCGACGGACAATGTTGATGTGGATATGGCGCCGACGCATGCGCCATTCGATAGCGCGGTGTGCGTCCGTGCGTCGCCGCGCGCTCCGCCGCTGAAGTCGCTGGACGTGACGGGGCGCGACGGGGGCGGCTTGGTGGTCTTGGGTGCCACTGACCAGGTCGAATTGACCTGGGCAGCGGCGAGCACGCAACCGCCCGCGGCCGGCTTCCAATACCGGTTCAGGCGCGCCGACGAGATCGACTTCCAGCCGTGGGTGCCGGTGTCGGGCGGCGGTGGCATTACCTCCTTGGAGATTTCTGACCTGGAATTGGGCATCAACTACACGTTCCAGGTTCGGTCGGCCAACGAGGACGGCGGCACCGGCCTCGAGCGAACCATCCGCGCAAGGCCGGCGAGGTTGCCGACGCTGCAGTCCCTGTCCGTATCGCCGACCGGCGACGGCGACGGCAAGGTCGCCCTCGAGTGGACGCTCGACTCGACCGGCGGTCTGCCCGTCGAACGGTTCCAGTACCGCTACGAAGAGAGCACCAAGTTTGACTGTGAGGACCGGTCGATCCAGTCGGACGTAACTTGGGTCGACAGCGAGGCGACCATGCTGGGCACCGCGATCGACCAACTCACGAACGGGCGGCATTATCGGTTCGAGGCCCGGGCGGTTACAGGCGGCGGCGAGGGACCGACGCTGTCGGCCTGTTTCGACGTCGGCCGGCCGCCGTTCGCGCCGCAGCTGGCGGTGACGTTCCCGGGCTCGGAGGAGGGGGGGGAAGTCGTGATCGCCTGGTACCCGGCCCGCAACGGGGGATTCCGCATCACCCAGTACGAATACCTGGTCATCCTGGAGGAGGACTTCCAGGAGCAGTACCCCGGGTTCCCGGGGGACCCCGAGGACATCCCTGCCGACACGGACACGCGTTGGCGCAACGGGGGCAACGACGAAGGTGATTTGCGCATCCCGCTGACCGGGGACAAGCGGCTCACGCCCGGGGGCCGTTACGTGCTCCTGCTGCGTGGCGTCAACGTCAAGGGCAAGGGGGACCTCAGTTACGCCACGTTCACGGTGCGTCCGGGCGTTCCCGAGGCGCCGGACCTGTCGGCGGACGCGGTCGACGGCGGCGCGCGGCTGGTCTGGCGCGCGGCAGGCGACCGGGGCGCTCCGCTGCTGGCCTGGCAGTTCCGTGTCCGGGAGGAGGACGACGGGGAGGAGGACTGGTCCGCCTGGCGCGCCGCGCCGTTCGACGAGGTGGAGGTCGAGGGCGACTTTCACGTCTATGTGCTGCTGGGCCTGTCCAACAACGTGGTCTACAAGGTCCAGCTGCGGGGCGTGAACGTGGCCGGATTCGGCGACGAGTCGGTCCAGGTCGAGGTGATTCCCGCGAGCGACGCCGCGCTGAGGCCCGTGGTTCGGAACCTCAAGCTCAGGGACGAAGAGGGAAACGAGGTCTGCACGACGAAGACGACGACGACGGGCACGGTCACGACGTGCGTGGTGGAGGTGACGTGGGAGAAACCCTCCCTTGGCGGCGGCGATGAACTGCTTCGCTACGAGTGGAGCCTGGGCGACGGCACATGGCGGGCCCTCGATCCCCCCCCAGATCTCGCCGATGCGATGGTGACCCTGAGGATCGACGAGGATCTGGAGGCGGGGATCCGCTACGTGATCCAAGTGCGGGCGGTGACCATCTTGGGAGGTACAGGGCCGATTCGCACCGTTGATGTCGTGCCTGGGCAGGTGCCTGACCACCCCGACGACGTCTCGGTGATCCCAGACGATGCGGCGGTGACGCTGAACTGGCAGCCGGCGGACGGTAAGGGTACCACGATCATCCGCTACGAGTACCGGTACCGCGCCGCGGGCGCGGCGTGGTCGGCTTGGATCAACGCGGGCCTCAGCGACCAGGTGGAGATTCGCGGGCTGACCAACGGCGTCGAGCACGAGTTCCAGGTGCGGGCGGTGAACGTCCAGGGGCCCGGAAGGCACGATCACAATGAGGCCAAGGGCACGCCCACGGCGCAGCCGCCGCCGCCGGCGCCGGGCAACATCGGGGTGTCGGTCGGCAACGCGTTGGTGTCGCTGAGGTGGCGGCCGGCCAGCGACGTGGCCGGATACGTGTGCCGCTACCGCGTCGTCGACGAGGTGGCGTGGTCGGACTGCGGCGGCGGGGTCTGCTCGGTAGAGGACGACCTCCTGACCCTGCCGTCGGTTGAGGTCGGCGACCTTACCAATGGCGTCGCGTACCAGTTTGAGGTGCGTTCCTGCAAGGGCGGAGCGTCGAGCGACCCGTCCACGGCGGAGGCCACGCCGGTGGCGGCTACGCTCTTGCCGGGCGCGCCGGAGGAACTCGTCGCGGAGGGGGGCGACGGCACGGTGACGCTGCGCTGGGGCGAGGCGGCAAGGAACGACGGCAGGGCCGTGACCGGCTACGAGTACCGCTGGCGCCGCGTGTTCGGCGAGTTCGAGGACTGGATCGACGTCGGTGAAGCGTTGGAGGTCACGGTGGCTTCGCTCGTCAACGGCACGCGGCTGCAGTTCGAGGTGCGGGCGCGCAAGGGCGAGATCGTCGGGCCGGCGGCGGCGGCGTGGATCACGCTCGCCGGCGTGCCGGACGCGCCGCTGGAGGTGCGCCACGCGACCGGCGACGGCGAGATGACCGTGACCTGGCGGCCGCCGGCGGACGGCGGTTCGCCAATCCTCCACTACGAGTACCGGCTGCGCCCGGTGGGCGGCGAGTTCGGCGACTGGGCACCCGCCAACGACCGGCTGGTGGAGATGGGAGAGCGGTTCGCCATCCTGCTGACGGGCCTCAGGGACGGCGTCGGGTACGAGGTCGAGATACGGGGAGTGAACGGGATCGGGCCGGGACCGGTGGGCCGTGTGACGTCGGTGCCGGGCACCGTGGCGGTAGGGGGCGGGCTGTCGGCGGTCCCGGGTGACGGCCAGGTGGAACTGAGGTGGCCCGTGTCCGCCTCCGGCGGTGTCGTCCGCTACGAGGTGCGCTGTTTGCCCGAGGCAGGCGAGTGTACGGGTTGGCTGGACACGCAGGACCTCGTCCGCCGCGACGGCCAGGAGTTCGTCCTGACGCTCAGGGGCTTCGCCAATGGCACGCGCTACGTCTTCGAGGTGCGCGCCGTTGGCGTCGATGGCCCGGAGCCGGCGCAGACTGCCGCGGCGACGCCCTCCGGGCGGCCCGGCGAGCCGGCGCTCGAGCTGGCGCCTGGCGACGGCGAGGCCGTGCTGACGTGGCGCCCGCCGGCGTTCGACGGCGGTGCGCCCGTGCGGCGCTACGAGTACCGCTTCGGCACCGACGGCGCGAGCTTCGGTCGGTGGCAGTCGGTTGCGGCCGAGCCGCCGCTGCTGACCGTCGGCGGCCTGACCAACGGCGTCGAGTACGTCTTCGAGCTGCGCGCGGTGACGGAGGCCGGGCCGGGTGCGGCCGCGCTCGCGGCGGTGACGCCGGCCGCCGGCCCGTCGGCGCCCCGAGATGCCGTCGCGCTGCGGCGCGACGGCGCGGTGACGTTGCGGTGGCGCCGGCCGGCGTCCGACGGCGGCGTGGCGATCAGCGGCTACGAAATCCGCTACCGCCGTGCGTCGGAGGACGCGTTTTCGGGGTGGATGCCGGTGGGGCCGGTGACGGAGACGTCCGTGACGGGTCTCGTCAACGGCATCGATTACGAGTTCGAGGTGCGCGCGGCGAACGCTGTGGCGATGGGCGTCGCGGCGTCGGCGTCGGCGACGCCGGGTGCCGCGCCGGGTGCGCCCCGGGGGCTGCGCACGGAAGCCGGCGACGGTCGGGTCGCGCTGGCCTGGGAAGCGCCCGAAGACGACGGCGGCCTCGAGATCGTGCGCTACGAGGTGCGCTCTACGCCGGCGGGCCAGGCGGAGGGCGCGTGGGCCGATGTCGGCCTCGAGCGCACCATGACCGTGGAAGGCCTGACCAACGGCGTCGCCTACATCGTCGAGGTGCGCGCCGTCAACGCCGAGGGCGGCGGCACGGTGGTGTCGGCGGTGGCGACGCCGTCGGTGGCGTCGGTGCCGGCGGCGCCCACCCTGACGGCACGGGCGGAGGACGCACGGGTGGTGCTGTCGTGGAACGTGCCCGACAACGGCGGCGAGGACATCCTCCGCTTCGAATACCGCTGGCGGGTCGCCGCGGAGGCCTACGGCGAATGGGTGGACGCAGGTCTCGCCACGACCGCGGTGGTGGCGGAACTCGTCAACGGCAATTTCTACGAGTTCGAGACGCGTGCGGTCAACGAGATCGGAGCAGGGGAGGCCGGCACCGCGTCCGGGACGCCGGCCGGGCTGCCGGGGCAGCCGGCGCTCGCGGCCCGGGCCGGCGCCGAGGAGGTCATCCTGTCCTGGCAGCCGCCGGAGGACACCGGCGGTTTGGCCATCACGGGCTACGAGTACCGCTGGCGGGAAGAGCTGGGGACGTTCGTGGACTGGCGCGAGGCCGGCCTGGAACGCGCGGCGACGGCGCGGGGGCTGCGCAACGGCATCACGTACGTGTTCGAGGTGCGCGCGATCAACTCCAAGGGCGCGGGCGCCGCGGCGACGGCGGAGGCGACCCCGGCCTCGGGCGTGGACGACGCGCTGCTCGCCAACGCTTGGCTGGCCCGGTTTGGCCGGGTGTCGGCCGGCCACGTGGTGGACGCGCTGCAGGGGCGCTTTGCCGACGCGCCCGACTTCGCCGGCTTCCGCCCGGTTCCGGGGCGGCGGTCCGGGGGCCGCGCGCCGGAGCAAACGGCGCCGACGCGGGAGGGGGCGCCGGAATCGGAGCGGGTTCGCCACCGCGGCGGCGTCGGCGGCCGCGGCTCGGCTTGGACCGGTGACGCCCCTGCCGAGGTCGGGGCCTGGGACTCGGCGGTCGATCCCTGGGGCTCGGCGTCGGCGCCTTGGGACGCCGCCGTGCGCGGTCCCTGGGAAGAGCCCGCCAACCCGTTGCCCCGGAGCCGCGGCGGCGGCCTCGACGAGCTTGGGCGGATGCTGCTCCAGCGGATCCTGCCGGGGGATTCGTTCCTGCTCACGGCGCAGCCGACCGAATCGTCGACTCGGGTCTCGGCCTGGGGGCGGGCGACCAGCGCCGGCTTTGCCGGCGGCGACGAGTTCGCGTCGGTGGACGGGCGCGTGCGCACCATAACGGTTGGCGGCGACGTCGAGCGCGGGGCGCTGCTTGCCGGCGTCGCGGTGTCGCACAGCACGGGCGAAGGCGACTTCACGTTCCTCGGCGACGGCACGCCGCGGCGCGGCGACGACGCCGAAAGCACCCTGACCGGGTTCTACCCCTACGTCCGTCTGCGCGGCGAGCGCGTCTCGTTCTGGGGCACGGCCGGCACCGCCCAGGGCGACCTGGGGTTGACCGGCAGCGGCGTCGACGTGGCCGCCGACGTCACCGCCGGCATGGGTGCGCTGGGCGTGCGCGGGCGATGGATCGACGCCGGCGCCTTCCAGGTCGCCCTGAAGTCGGACATGCTGCGCACCTGGCTCACGGCCGAAGGCGAACGGCTGGTCGCGCAGGAAAGCGCGGCGAACCGGCTGCGCCTGCTGGTGGAGGCGTCGGCCACGACCGGGCTCGCTGGCGGACGGATGACGTCGTCGATCGAAGTCGGCCTGCGCCACGACAGCGGCGGCGTCGACGACGGCGGCGGCGTGGAGGTCGGCGGCGGGTTGCGCTACGCCGGCGCGCGTCGCCTGACCGTGGCGGTGGAAGGCCGGGCGACGGTTGGGCACGGTGCCGATGGGTTTGGCGAGTGGGGCCTGTCGGGCTCGCTGCTGTATGCGCCGCGTCCGTCGGGCGCCGGCGCGTCCCTGCGCCTTGTGCCCGCCTGGGGCACCACGGCGAGCAGCGCCGAGCGGCTCTGGGCAGACCCGGAGTCGTGGCGTCTCGGCTCCGCCCGCCCGGCCTTTGGCGTCGATGCGGAGTTCGCATACGGCTTCCGGGCCCGGCGCGGGCCGGCGGTGTACGGGCCCTATCTTGCGGCCGGATATCGCCGCGGCGCGTGGACGCCGCGCACGGGCTGGCGCCTCGGCGGCGGCCGCGCGACGGTGGACGTCGCCGCATTCCACAGGGACGGGCCGCAGGGCGGCAACGGTCTGCAGCTTCGGCTACGGTTCTCGCTGTGACCGGCGGCGTGGGCCGGACACGCCCGGCGTTGGTGCATGGCGGCATGTCGCGCAAGGTCCGGGTGCGTGCATGTCTCCTCGGCGAGGCGGGCGATGGGGAATGGCGGCCTGGGCATGTCCCCGGCAGAACGGCGGCGCACGCGAGGCGGAAGGCCGTCGCTCGAGGACGCGTGGCGAAAGGGATGGAGGACGGCAGGATGGCCAACAGCAGAAATGGCTCTTTCGGCGTGGCGGCGCTGACGAGCCTGCTTCTTTTTCTTGCGGTTAGCGTGGGCGAGCGACATGTGCACGGTGCCGCCGCGAGCGACGATCTGCCGGGCAGCCCGGCGCTGTCGGCGACGGCCGGGGACCGGCAGGTGGTGCTCGGCTGGGACGCGCCGCCCGCCGGCGCCTTCCCGGTGTTGCGCTACGAGTACCGCTGGAAACCGCACGTCGCGGCGGCGGAAGGCGCCTTCGGTGCGTGGACGAACGCCGGCACGGCCCTTGGTGTGACGGTGAGTGGGCTCCTCAACGGGGTGACGTACACGTTCGAGGTGCGCGCCGTCAATTCCGCCGGTGCCGGCGTCGCGGCATTGGCGACGGCGACCCCGGGCGGTGCAGACGAGGCGGCCGGGACGGCCCGGTCGGGGCTGCCGGAGCGACCGGTGGCGACGGTCGTCGCCGGGGACCGGCAAGCGGTGCTGCGCTGGGACGCGCTGCCCGCTGGCGCTTTCTCGGTGTCGCGCTACGAGTACCGCTGGAAATCGGACGCCGCCGCGGCGGAGGATGCCTTCGGTGCGTGGGCGAATGCGGGCATGGCCCTTGGCGTGACGGTGAGCGGGCTCCTCAACGGGGTGACGTACACGTTCGAGGTGCGTGCCGTCAGCCCGGCCGGTGCCGGCGAGGCAACGTCCGTGACGACGACGCCCTTGGGCGGGGATGGGACGCTCCGGCTGGCGTCGGTGCCGCGCTTGCTGGCGGCGGCGGCGGCGGACGGCGAGGTGCGGCTGACGTGGGAAGCGCCAGCGGACGACGGCGGCGGCGAGGTCGAGCGCTACGCCTACCGCGTTCGCGCCGACGACGGCCGGTTCGGCGACTGGATCGAGGCGGACGGCGCCTCTTCGACGGTGGTGTCGGGGCTTACCAATGGCGTGAGGTACATCTTCGAGGTGCGCGCGGAGACGGCGGCCGGCGTTGGTGCGGTGGCCTCGGCAAGCGCCATGCCGGTCTCGGTCGGGGTGCCCGGGGCGCCCCGCCTGCTGTTGGCAGAGGCGCTGCCGGATGGCGGGGTGACGCTGTTGTGGACGCCGCCGTCGAGCGACGGCGGCGCGGCCATCGTCCGCTACGAGGTGCGGTGGCGGCTGGGCGACGGCGAGTTCGGTGCCTGGCGCGGGTCGGGCGTGGAGACGGCGGCCACGTTCGGCGGTCTCGCGGTGGGGCAGGATCACACGTTCGAGGTGCGCGCGGTGAACGCGGTGGGGGCCGGCGAGTCGGTCGCCGCGGCGGTTCGACCGGCGCGGCCGCCGGCTGCGCCGGCGAGCCTGGTGGCGCAGCCGGCCGCCGGCCTCGTGCGGCTTGCCTGGACGGCGCCGGCCGACGACGGCGGCGCGGCGGTGGCGGGCTACGAGTACCGGTGGGCTGCGACTGGCGGCGAGTTCGGCGCCTGGGTGGCGGCCGGGTTCGGGTTCGAGGCTTCGGTGGGCGGTCTGGACAACGGGGTCGAGCATGTCTTCGAGGTGCGCGCGCTGAACGGCAGCGGTGCCGGGACGTCGCTGTCGGCGCGGGCGACGCCGGAGGCGGCCCGCGTGCCGTCGGCGCCGGGGCTCGAGGCGACCGGTGGGGTGGGCAGCGTGGCGCTGGCCTGGACGGTGCCGGCGGACGATGGCGGATCGCCGATCCGCCGCTACGAATACCGCTGGAAACCGGACGGCGACGCCTTCGGCCAGTGGCAGTCGGTGGCGCTCGGCACCGAGGTAACGGTGGAGCGGCTTCCCAACGGGGTCGCGCACGTGTTCGAGGTGCGGGCGGTGAACGACCTCGGCTCGAGCGCTGCGGCGACGGCGACGGCGGTGCCGGCGGACGTGCCGGGGGCGCCCGTGCTGACGCTTGTGGCGCGCCTGGGTGCGATGGAGCTGGAGTGGTCGGCGCCCGAAGACGACGGCGGTCTCGACATCCTGGGCTACGAGTACCGCTGGCACCGCGCTGGCGGCCCCGAAGGCGCCTGGACGGCGGCGGCGGAGGGTGCGCTGTCGGCGGTTGTGCGGGAACTCGACGACGGCGTGGAGTACGCGTTCGCGGTGCGCGCCGTGAATGGGCGCGGCGAGGGCCCGGCGGCGACGGCCACGGCGGTGCTGTCGCCGGGGGCGTCGGACGATGTGGTGCTGGACGCTTGGCTGGCCCGCTTTGCGCGGGTGGCCGGCGGGCATGTGGTGGATGCGGTGGACAGCCGGCTGCGGGTGCGGCGAGACGTGGTGTCGAACGGTGCGCGCCGCGAGCGCGGCCCGGAGCGGGACGAGACGGACGCGCGCGACGACCGCGGCGTGCACGGCGCTCCGCCGGACCGGCGCGTGCGGCACCGGGGCGGCGTCGGCGGCCGGGCGCCGACCACGGCGTGGTCGGGCTTTGCGGCCGGGGCGCTCGGCTGGGGCCAAGCCGCGACGCCAGGCGTCGGTGCCGACGTGCCCATGATGCGCCTCGCCGGCGCCGCGCTCGGCGGCGGCCGCTGGGTCGCCTGGGGACAGCTGGACGCCTCGCACCTTGCCGGCGAGCAGGAACGGCTTGGCCTCGACGGGATGGTCGCCACCGCCACGGTCGGGGCGGACTACGAGGAGGGCGCGATGCTCGCCGGCATCGCGCTCGCCCAAAGCGTCGGCCGCGGCGACTTCCGGCTGCTGGCGACGCCGTCGCAGCCGGAGCGGGCGGACCGCGCGGTGGAGAGCCGGCTGATTGGCGCGTATCCATACCTGCGGGTGGCTCGCGGCGCATTCTCGGCCTGGGGCCTGCTCGGCCGCGGCGCGGGCAGCGTGGTGCTATCCGGTCAGGGGGCGAGGGTCTCGCATGACATCGGCTCGACGCTCGGCGCGTTCGGCGCCCGCAGCACCTTGGTCTCGGTGGCGGGGCTGGAGCTGGCGCTGAAGTCGGACGCCTTCCTCGGCCGTCTGGTCACGGCAGACGACGCGGTGCAGTCCAGCGCCAACCGGATGCGGCTGCTGGTGGAGGGCTCGCGTTCGGCGACGCTGGATTCGGGGGCACGGCTGACGCTGATCGGCGAGTTCGGCGGTCGCCACGACGCCGGCAGTGCGGAACGGGGCGGCGGCATCGAGGTGGGCGGCGGCTTCGAGTACGGCGGTCGCCGCCTGGAGGTCGCCGGCCGCGCCCGCTCGGTGCTGCTCCACGGCGACGCGTCGCTGCGCGACTTCGGCGCCATGATGTCGGTGGCGCTGAAGGCGCGGCCATCGGGCCGCGGCCTGTCCCTGCGCCTGACCCCGACCTGGGGCAACGTCGAGAGCGGCGTGGAACGAATGTGGGGCGCCGAACGGACGAACTCGGGCATGTGGTCCCCGGAAGCCGACCCCGGCGCCGGCGTCGTCGCCGAACTCGGCTACGGCATGGATGCCCTGCGCGGTCGCGCCCTGGCCTTCCCCTACGCCGGCTTCGACACCGCCGACGATCGCCGCACCTTCCGCCTCGGCTGGCGCCTCGTCGGCACACGCGGCCACATCGAGATCGAAGCGCTGCGCCACACCGCAGCCGAGCGCACCGGCAACGGCCTCCTGGTGCGCCTGACCTTCACCCCTTGGGCTGCCCAATGACGCATTGAGCAACTCGCCGACACGGTGGTGTCTCCTTCTGACTTGCACAGCACATGGCGCGCCATTCTGGAGGGAGGCGCGTCCCGCCCTCCCTCCAAAACGACGCCGGCAGCCAGTCGAACACGATCGCCGGTTTCCAGCCCATCCGCTACAGCCGGAAAGGTCAAAGCGAGACACCACCGCCGACACTGAGGACTTGATTCGAAGCGAGCACCCTTGGGGGCCGAGGGCATCCTCGAAGCGATGCGGCCTCTGGGGCGAGGGCATCTTGCCCTCGCACGCGCCGACAGGCGCGCAAGGTCGCCGGCAATGCACTCGCGCACCGACGCACCTTGCGGCGCCGTTGCGGCGCGCCTGTCGGCGCGTCGGCAGAATGCCCTCACCCCAAGGAGCCCCTACCGCCCCTACCGGGGGCACCGCACGCCGTGCACGCCTGCTGCTCCCCATGGCTGTGGGAGATCCGCCCGTCGTCGTGTAGGCCATCTGCCGTAGCGCCGAGCGCCCGTTCAGGCCACCATCTTGGGCGAGCCAGACACAGGACGCGAGCCATGGCGAACGTCAGCCACGACCAGAACTTCAAGAACCTCATCCTCTGGGGGCGAGGGCATCTTGCCCTCGCGCGCGCCGACAGGCGCGCAAGGTCGCCGGCAATGCGCTCGCGCGCCGACGCACCTTGCGGCGCCGTTGCGGCGCGCCTGTCGGCGCGTCGGCAGAATGCCCTCATCCCAAGGCCAACACAATCGACGAGGTGTTCCGGCAAAGCCGATAGGCCGGGCCTTTGGAGGGAAGGCATTCTGCCTTCCCTGTGCGCCGCAAGGCGCACCAACATCGAGCTGCAAAAAGCGCCTATCGGCGCTAGGAAGGCAGAATGCCTTCCCTCCAAAGGCCTGCCATGTGCGAAGGTTGCTGGCCGCAGTTGCGAGCGACGAGGGCTACCGCCCCCCTTTGCGGGCGCGCCGGCAGTTCGCTAGACGAACGTGGGGTTCGAGGGCAGGTTGCTGGGCCGACAGTCGCTGGCGGCGCGGTTCATCCGCTCCTGGACGCTGGCGTGGATCTTGGGGCCCTGCGGGATCGTGCGCCGCTTCTCGCCCGGGCGTCGGAAAACGGACCCCGACAGGAGGCAAAATACATGGAGTTCATCGACGCCTACGCCGGTCTCGACGAGGACGAGTACCGGCGCTACGAACGCGACCACGCGGAGGAGAGCAAGGCCATGGCAGGAGCCATCCAGAGAGCCCGCGACGAAGGCCGGCAGGAGGGCCGGCAGGAGGGCCGGCAGGAAGGCCGGCAGGAAGGCCGGCAGGAAGGCCGGCAGGAAGGCCGGCAGGAGGGCCGGCGGGAGGGTAGGCAGGAAGGAACGCGGATCGTTCTGGAGCGGCAGCTGCAGCATCGATTCGGGCTCCTGTCTCCCCGGGTTGCCGAACGCCTGCGCCGGGCATCCGCCGGCGATCTCGAGAGCTGGGCCAACCAGGTCCTCGACGCCAACACAATCGACGAGGTTTTCCGGCCAGGCCGCTAGCGCGCCGCCCGAACCGGCCGCCCCGACCGCCCGACGCTCCTCGGAGGGAGGGCGTCTCGCCCTCCCAACGCGCCGCAAGGCGCGATCCGGGCTGCCCGCCTCTTTCCGAGCGATTCGCGCGCCTGTCGGCGCGTGCGAGGGCGAGACGCCCTCGCCCCAAGGGCCTCGACTTCGATTCAGATTGTCAAAGAACCAACGTGTTCGCCGCACGTCGGGACGAGGCATCCGCAGGGGCGACCCTTGTGGGCGCCCGTCGTGCCGAGCCGAGGCGGTTCGATGCAGCCAGGACGGGCGGGGACAAGCCCCGCCCCTATGGGGCACCGCACGCCGCGCACGCCTGCTGCTCCCCATGGCTGTGGGAGATCCGCCCGCCCTTGTGTAGGCCATCTGCCGTAGCGCCGAGCGCCCGTTCAGGCCACCATTTTGGGCGAGCCAGACACAGGGCGCGAGCCATGGCAAACGTCAGCCACGACCAGAACTTCAAGAACCTCATCCTCGACTATCCCCGCGACGCGCTTGCCCTCTTCGCCGCCGAGGAGGCGCCGCAACCGGGAGACGACGTGCGCATCGAGCCGCTGCGCCAGGAGCAGCTCAAGGAGCGCCTCGGCGACCGCTTCCGCGAGCTTGACGTGCCGCTGCGGGTCGAGTGGGACGACGGCCGGCGCGAGACCGTGCTGTTCGTGATCGAGGAGGAGACCGAGCCGCGGCGGTTCTCGCCGCACCGGCTGGCGCACTATTGCCTGGACCTGGCGCAGATGTTCGAGACGGACCGCGTGGTGCCGGTGGCGATCTTCCTGCGCGGCATGGCGACGGCGGGCGACGGGGCCGCGCCGCTGGTGCTGGGCACGGAGCGGCGCCCCTGCCTGACGTTCCACCACCTCGCGTTCTGGCTAGCCCGGACGCCCTACGAGGACTGGCGCCACAGCGGCAACGTGGCGGCACTCGTCAACCTGCCCAACATGCGGGTGCCGGCGGAGCGCCGCGTGGACGCCTACGCCGACGCGGTGCGGGGCCTCGCGGCGCTGGAAACGGACCCCGACAGGAGGGCAAAATACATGGAGTTCATCGATGCCTACGCCGACCTCGACGAGGACGAGTACCGGCGCTACGAACGCGACCACGCGGAGGAGAGCAAGGCCATGGCAGGAGCCATCCAGAGAGCCCGCGACGAGGGCCGGCAGGAAGGAACGCGGATCGTTCTGGAGCGGCAGCTGCAGCATCGATTCGGGCTCCTGTCTCCCCGGGTTGCCGACCGGCTGCGCCGGGCATCCGCCGGCGATCTCGAGAGCTGGGCCAACCAGGTCCTCGACGCCAACACAATCGACGAGGTGTTCCGGCCAGGCCGCTAGGCCGGGCCTTTGGAGGGAAGGCATTCTGCCTTCCCTGTGCGCCGCAAGGCGCACCAACATCGAGCTGCAAAAAAAGCGCCTATCGGCGCTAAGGAAGGCAGAATGCCTTCCCTCCAAAGGCCGGCCATGTGCGAAGGTTGCTGGCCGCAGTTGCGAGCGACGAGGGCTACCGCCCCCCTTTGCGGGCGCGCCGGCAGTTCGCTAGAAGAACGTGGGGTTCGAGGGCAGGTTGCTGGGCCGACAGTCGCTGGCGGCGCGGTTCATCCGCTCCTGGACGCTGGCGTGGATCTTGGCGCCCTGCGGGATCGTGCGCCGCTTCTCGCCCGGGCGTCGGAAAACGGACCCCGACAGGAGGCAAAATACATGGAGTTCATCGACGCCTACGCCGGTCTCGACGAGGACGAGTACCGGCGCTACGAACGCGACCACGCGGAGGAGAGCAAGGCCATGGCAGGAGCCATCCAGAGAGCCCGCGACGAGGGCCGGCAGGAGGGCCGGCGGGAGGGCCGGCAGGAGGGCCGGCAGGAAGGCCGGCGGGAGGGTAGGCAGGAAGGAACGCGGATCGTTCTGGAGCGGCAGCTGCAGCATCGATTCGGCCTCCTGTCTCCCCGGGTTGCCGACCGGCTGCGCCGGGCATCCGCCGGCGATCTCGAGAGCTGGGCCAACCAGGTCCTCGACGCCAACACAATCGACGAGGTGTTCCGGCCAGGCCGCTAGCGCGCCACCCGAACCGGCCGCCCCCGACCGCCCGACGCTCCTTGGAGGGAGGGCGTCTCGCCCTCCCAACGCGCCGCAAGGCGCGATCCGCGCTGCCCACCTCTTTCCGAGCGATTCGCGCGCCTGTCGGCGCGTGCGAGGGCGAGACGCCCTCGCCCCAAGGGCCTCGACTTCGATTCAGATTGTCAAAGAACCAACGTGTTCGCCGCACGTCGGGACGAGGCATCCGCAGGGGCGACCCTTGTGGTCGCCCGTCGTGCCGAGCCGAGGCGGTACGATGCAGCCAAGACGGGCGGGGACAAGCCCCGCCCCTATGGGGCACCGCACGCCGCGCACGCCTGCTGCTCCCCATGGCTGTGGGAGATCCGCCCGTCGTCGTGTAGGCCATCTGCCGTAGCGCCGAGCGCCCCGTTCAGGCCACCATTTTGGGCGAGCCAGACACAGGACGCGAGCCATGGCAAACGTCAGCCACGACCAGAACTTCAAGAACCTCATCCTCTGGGGGCGAGGGCATCTTGCCCTCGCACGCGCCGACAGGCGCGCAAGGTCGCCGGCAATGCGCTCGCGCGCCGACGCACCTTGCGGCGCCGTTGCGGCGCGCCTGTCGGCGCGTCGGCAGAATGGCCTCACCCCAAGGAGCCCCTACCGCCCCTATGGGGCACCGCACGCCGTGCACGCCTGCAGCTCCCCATGGCTGTGGGAGATCCGCCCGCCTTTTGCAGGCCATCTGCCGTAGCGCCGAGCGCCCCGTTCAGGCCACCATCTTGGGCGAGCCAGACACAGGGCGCGAGCCATGGCAAACGTCAGCCACGACCAGAACTTCAAGAACCTCATCCTCGACTATCCCCGCGACGCGCTTGCCCTCTTCGCCGCCGAGGAGGCGCCGGAACCGGGGGACGACGTGCGCATCGAGCCGCTGCGCCAGGAGCAGCTCAAGGAGCGCCTCGGCGACCGCTTCCGCGAGCTTGACGTGCCGCTGCGGGTCGAGTGGGACGACGGCCGGCGCGAGACCGTGCTGTTCGTGATCGAGGAGGAGACCGAGCCGCGGCGGTTCTCGCCGCACCGGCTGGCGCACTATTGCCTGGACCTGGCGCAGATGTTCGAGACGGACCGCGTGGTGCCGGTGGGGATCTTCCTGCGCGGCATGGCGACGGCGGGCGACGGGGCCGCGCCGCTGGTGCTGGGCACGGAGCGGCGCCCCTGCCTGACGTTCCACCACCTCGCGTTCCGGCTGGCCCAGACGCCCTACGAGGACTGGCGCGACAGCGGCAACGTGGCGGCACTCGTCAACCTGCCGAACATGCGGGTGCCGGCGGAGCGCCGGGTGGACGCCTACGCCGCCGCGGTGCGGGGCCTCGCGGCGCTGGAAACGGACCCCGACAGGAGGGCAAAATACATGGAGTTCATCGACGCCTACGCCGACCTCGACGAGGACGAGTACCGGCGCTACGAACGCGACCACGCGGAGGAGAGCAAGGCCATGGCAGGAGCCATCCAGAGAGCCCGCGACGAGGGCCGGCAGGAGGGTAGGCAGGAAGGCCGGCAGGAGGGCCGGCAGGAAGGCCGGCAGGAGGGTAGGCAGGAAGGAACGCGGATCGTTCTGGAGCGGCAGCTGCAGCATCGATTCGGGCTCCTGTCTCCCCGGGTCGCCGACCGGCTGCGCCGGGCATCCGCCGGCGATCTCGAGAGCTGGGCCGACCAGCTCCTCGACGCCAACACAATCGACGAGGTGTTCCGGCCAGGCCGCTAGCGCGCCGCCCGAACCGGCCGCCCGACGCTCCTCGGAGGGAGGGCGTCTCGCCCTCCCAACGCGCCGCAAGGCGCGATCCGGGCTGCCCCTCTTTCCGAGCGATTCGCGCGCCTGTCGGCGCGTGCGAGGGCGAGACGCCCTCGCCCCAAGGGCCTCGACTTCGATTCAGATTGTCAAAGAACCAACGTGTTCGCCGCACGTCGGGACGAGGCATCCGCAGGGGCGACCCTTGTGGTCGCCCGTCGTGCCGAGCCGAGGCGGTTCGATGCAGCCAGGACGGGCGGGGACAAGCCCAGGGACAAGCCCCGCCCCTATGGGGCACCGCACGCCGCGCACGCCTGCTGCTCCCCATGGCTGTGGGAGATCCGCCCGCCCTTGTGTAGGCCATCTGCCGTAGCGCCGAGCGCCCGTTCAGGCCACCATTTGGGCGAGCCAGACACAGGACGCGAGCCATGGCGAACGTCAGCCACGACCAGAACTTCAAGAACCTCATCCTCGACTATCCCCGCGACGCGCTTGCCCTCTTCGCCGCCGAGGAGGCGCCGCAACCGGGAGACGACGTGCGCATCGAGCCGCTGCGCCAGGAGCAGCTCAAGGAGCGCCTCGGCGACCGCTTCCGCGAGCTTGACGTGCCGCTGCGGGTCGAGTGGGACGACGGCCGGCGCGAGACCGTGCTGTTCGTGATCGAGGAGGAGACCGAGCCGCGGCGGTTCTCGCCGCACCGGCTGGCGCACTATTGCCTGGACCTGGCGCAGATGTTCGAGACGGACCGCGTGGTGCCGGTGGCGATCTTCCTGCGCGGCATGGCGACGGCGGGCGAGGGCCCCGCGCCGCTGGTGCTGGGCACGGAGCGACGCCCCTGCCTGACGTTCCGCCACCTCGCGTTCCGGCTGGCCCAGACGCCCTACGAGGACTGGCGCCACAGCGGCAACGTGGCGGCACTCGTCAACCTGCCGAACATGCGGGTGCCGGCGGAGCGCCGCGTGGACGCCTACGCCGCCGCGGTGCGGGGCCTCGCGGCGCTGGAAACGGACCCCGACAGGAGGGCAAAATACATGGAGTTCATCGACGCCTACGCCGGTCTCGACGAGGACGAGTACCGGCGCTACGAACGCGACCACGCGGAGGAGAGCAAGGCCATGGCAGGAGCCATCCAGAGAGCCCGCGACGAGGGCCGGCAGGAGGGCCGGCAGGAGGGCCGGCAGGAGGGCCGGCAGGAGGGCCGGCAGGAAGGCCGGCAGGAGGGCCGGCAGGAAGGCCGGCGGGAGGGTAGGCAGGAAGGAACCCGGATCGTTCTGGAGCGGCAGCTGCAGCATCGATTCGGGCTCCTGTCTCCCCGGGTTGCCGACCGGCTGCGCCGGGCATCCGCCGGCGATCTCGAGAGCTGGGCCAACCAGGTCCTCGACGCCAACACAATCGACGAGGTTTTCCGGCCAGGCCGCTAGCGCGCCACCCGAACCGCCCGCCCCAGTGGCCGCCCGACGCTCCTCGGAGGGAGGGCGTCTCGCCCTCCCGACGCGCCGCAAGGCGCGATCCGCACTGCCCACCTCTTTCCGGGCGCTCGAGAACGCCCAGGCCATCGCCGAGGGCCGCGATCCCCGACGCCGCGCCGCCCGCGCCGTGCCGACCTTCGCTGAAGCCTGCGAGACGGTGATCGCCATTCACGCACCGAACTGGAAGCCCGGCGGAAGGAACGAGGAGAACTGGCGCTCGACGCTACGGGACTATGTGTTGCCCAAGCTCGCCAATGTGCCCGTCGACGCCGTCACCGGCACGGACGTCATGGCCGTGCTGCAGCCGATCTGGACCACGAAGACGAAGACCGCCGGGCGCGTCAGACGGCGCATCGGCGCGGTGATGAAGTGGGCGGTGGCGCAGGGCTACCGCACCGACAACCCCGCCGGCGACGCGATCTCCGCCGCGTTGCCGAACAACAACGCCAAGATCACCCATCGGCAGCCGCTGCCGCCCGCGGAGGTGGGCGCGGCGGTCGCGCAGGTGCGGCGCTCGGGAGCGTACCGCGGCGCGGTGCTCTCGTTCGAGTTCCTGGTGCTCACCGCCGCCCGCTCCGCCGAGGTCCGCGGCGCTACGTGGGACGAGATCGACCTCGAGGCCGCGGTCTGGACGATCAGTGCCGACCGCATGAAAGCCACCCCCGCCGCGTACTTCAACAGCACCTTCGCGCGAGTGGCTTCACGCACCGGCGCCGTGGCCGAGCGGCTCAGTCTCGTCAGGTACGCCCGATCGTCTTCGGACAACGCCAGAGGCGCTCTGTTGGTCTTCCTTGCCACCGCCGACTCCCGCCAATGAATAATCCAATTAATTGCGGGATGTGACACTAGGGCATGTTCACACTAGCGTTCTGGTCGCCGAAAAACCACCTTGATCAACCGGCGACAGCTACCAAGGTCCTGGCGACAACCGTTCCGAAAACGAGGCCGCCTTTGGAGGGAAGGCAGGATGCCTTCCCTCCAAGGGCCACGCTGTCCGATGGACTGTGTGAGCGCATAGTGTGAACACGCCCTAGGAGGATGAAACCCCACGGCTTCCCGTGTTCCGTCGGGGTTCCTCAATGTGTCCCGGGGGGCTTTACGGTTCGCTGGCGGGGATCCCAAAGCGGAGAGCCCCAAGCGTCCCCCTCGCAAGCGTGGGCGTCCACGACTTCGGAGACGCGTGGGTCGGGCGGCGTGCGCCGGGCAGTCGCAGACAGCCACACGCCTCATTGGCCGGGTAGGGCGTCGGTGGTCAGGCAACTCACGTTGCCGTCGACGCCTGGACGGAGTTCCTCGCTCCATACGGCCATCCATCGGCGGTCCGGGTCGCCATTTCGGAGTGCGAACAGAAGGCCAAGTGCGACGGCACGCGCATCTTCGGCCGTGTGATGTCGGCTCGGCGTTCTATGGCCTGCGTGACACAAGGTCCATGCGATGTCCGCGAGTTCCTGGGGACTGGGCCCCACGTCGAGAGGGTGGACACCAACCAGCCAGTTGCCGCTGTCGTTCATGTGGGGTGGTCCAAGGTTCTTGCCAGCCAATGGCGGGCGGATGAGGTTCCGGAGCCGACGCATGCATCGTAAGGGATAGGTGGCCCCACCTCCCTGTCTGTCGTGCATGCACAACATCTGTGGACACCGGCATCGCCAGACGGGCCAGACAGGCAGCGATGGACCTGTGGCGGAGTTGGCCTGCTCGTGCGAGTTGACCCGATCCGGTTCGGCGCGTAGGGTGGTCGTGTCGGCTGGGGGTGAGGGATTTTGTGGTTTCGTCGCCGCTGCATACGCCTCTGAACGGCGAACCGCCCGTGCGGCTCGACGCGGTGTCGTGAAGCAATCGGTCAGGCCTTCGGGCCACTCGGGACCGCTGCCCCGTGGCGAGGCGTGCTGGCGCTTGTAATGGGTGTGCCTTCGCAGCTTGGATCTCTCCGACAGCCGGGTGTCGGACCTGTGGCCGCTGACCGCTCTGCGGCGCCTCGAGGTGTCGGGCAACCGCATCGCGGATCTGTCGCCGCTCGTCAGACGGGCGGCGACGGGGCGCACGCCGCCGGGCCGCCCGGTACGGGGGCGGTCCGGTGACCCGGGCGCTCGCCCGGGGCCGGGGCCGCGACCTGTGCGGCGTCGCCCGCGCGTGTGCGCGGGTCGCGCTGTGCGCCGCGGTGGGGTTGACGGCGTTCGGCCGTGCAGCGGCGGACCCGGGCGACGATGCGACCGGAATCGACGTCTGCGGACGCAGTCCGGCGGTGGCGGCGGCGATCGCGGCGGCGGCGGGCGAAGACTGTGCCGCCGTCGACGCTGCGGCGCTGCACCGCGTGCTGGCCCTGGACCTGTCGGGGCGCTCGCTCGCCAGCCTCGCCGCCGGCGACTTCTCGGGGCTGCAACGGCTGCGCTATCTGGACCTGTCCGGTAACGCGCTGACCTCGCTCCCCGAAGGCGTCTTCGACGACGTCGGCGTGCTGGACGTGCTGCGGCTCGAGGACAATGCCCTGACGGCGCTGCCGGCGGGGGTGTTCGACGCGCTCCTGGCGCTGCGCGAGCTGACGCTGCACGGCAACGCGCTGGCCGCGCTGCCGGACGGGGTGTTCGACGAGCTGCTGCTGCTCGAGACGCTGACCCTGCACGGCAACGGTCTGTCGGCGCTGCCGGACACGGTCGGCCTGTTCGACGCGCTGTCGCCGTTCTGGGGCCTGCCGCTGGACGGGCCGGGCGATCCGCCGCGCGGCGCGGAGGCGCTGCGGCGGTTCGTGGCCGAGGCCGGGATCGACTCGGTGGAGGACTTCGTGGCGGCGCTGCCGCCGGCGCACCGGAAGAACTTCGTGATGGTGTACGACTCGCTTGGGCTCGGTTCGGAGTTCGTCTCGCGCGAGCATCCCCGGATGATCTCGTGGGGCGCGGACGGCCGGTTCCTGTTCGCGTGGGCGACGGATCCGGACGCGGGAGCGCCGTTCGACACGGGGGTGGAGTTCCTGATCGCGGCGGGGCCGGAATGGGACGCGGGGGTGGTGGACTTCTCGGGCGAGGCGCCGGCGATCGTGCGTCCCGAGGTCTGCGCGTCGTGCCACGGCGAGCTGCTGAAGCCGCTCTGGAGCTCGGATGCGTGGACCAACGACGATCCGTCCGATGTGCCGGAGGCGGAGTACGAGGGCACGGAGGAGCACGCCTGGCGTGACGCGGACGTGTGGTCCGCGACGTCGGCGCTGATGTCGTCGGAGAACGCGCGCATCGCGCCGATGGACTTCGCCGCGTCGACGCTGGCGGAGGGGGACGCGCGGCGGCTGCGACCGTTCGCGACCGTCGCCGAGGAGTTCGCCGCGGCTGTGGGCCGGCGTCACGCCGAGGTGCTGTTCGCGCACGCGTTGGCGCAGGACGCGCGGGATGAAGGCGACAGGCTGCGGCGGCTTGAGTGCCTGAAATCCTCGCCCTACAGCACGTGGTACCTGGAGAGGGTGCTGCCCTTTGGGGGGGACTGGCGGCCGTCGTTCGTTCCGGCGCTTGGTGCCGACATTGGCTTTATCCACCGGGCTCGTCTGTGGACCTACTTCTTTCAGGGTTCGATGGAACATGCGTTCCGGCTCGGTGCCTACGGGCACTGGTGGCGGAACGACGAGGTGTTCCGCGCGCGGTTCGCGGAGATGTCGAACCGGCATCTGCACGACGACGACCGCGACCCCGGTGTCACGGGACAGCTTCCGGATCTCAGGTTCTACGCACCGGGGACGGCGTCGATGGAGGACGAACTCGTCCGCGCCCTGCGGCAGAGCTTCGGACACGGCTCGTCGCTGAACCTGGAGGCGGGCAAGACGGCGCACCGGCCGGCGGGGCGGTCGCGGATGGCGCAGGACAGGCGTGTGCCGGTGGACGACTATTCGCTGCCGCCCTACCGGGCGATGGTCGGCGGGATGGAGGCGGCGCTGTGCGATACGAGCCATATGCGCAAGGCCCACGCGAGCATGACCGCCACAAGTCAGCTGTTGGACAACGGCAGGGTCGAGGTGGAGGTCCGGTATCCGCTGCGCGCGCCACCCGTGGCCCTTAAGGAGTCGGAAGCTCGCGTCCACGTGACGAACGGACGTGCCATCGTCACGAGAGTCATCAAGGGCCCTTTGGGCTATTTCCTGAGCATAAGGCCGGATACGGGGGCGGAGTGGGTGGGCGTCGAAGTGCCGCCATGGACCCACAGGGCCAAGGGCCATCGGATGGCCCCGGGGGGTTCGTGGCGCATTTCCACATCGACGGGCGAGGTGCTGCCGAGCGCCGACGCGTCGTTGCGCGGGCTGGCGGTGGCGGGTGCGGCTGGCGGCTGGTTCGACCCGGCGAGAACGAGCTACGCACTGCGGGTGCCGCACGCGCTGGAGGTGACCACGGTGACGCCGGCGAAGTCGCACTTTGGGGCGACGTACGGGATCTCGCCGGCCGACGCGGATCCCGACCGGTTCGGCCACCAGGTGGCGGTCGCGGAGGGCGCCGCGACGGCGATCGAGGTTGCCGTCACGGCGGAGGACGGCGCGACGACGGGGACGTACGAGGTGACGGTGACGCGTGCGGGCCCGCCGGACACGTCGTTGTCGTCGCTGTCGCTGACGGGTGTGGACCTTGGGCCGTTCGACCCGGCGACGCTGACGTACGCGGCGGTGACGGAGGCGTCGTCTCTGACGGTGACCGCGGTGACGGGCGCTGCGGGGGCGACGGTGTCGGTGCCGGGCGGGACGCGGGACGCCGACGGCAACTGGACGGTGCCGCTGGCCGAGGGCGACAACGAGATTGCGGTGACGGTGACGGCCCAGGACGGCACGGCGCGGACGTACACGGTGACGGTGCGGCGCGCCCCGGCGGGGACGGCGACGTGCCGCGACGGCACGGCGCTGGCGGACCCGGAGAGCAACCCGGGCCTGGTTCGGGACTGCGAGACGCTGCTGTCGGCGAAGGGCGAGCTGGACCCGGGCGGGCGGGAGATATTCTGGGGCACGGTGCACGAGGAGCGGCTGGATCTCGGCGAGTGGTTCGGGGTGACGGTGCGCGACGGCCGGGTGCGGGAGCTGGCCTGGGACGGCGTGGGGGTGGCCGACGAGCGGCTGGCCGGCACGGTGCCGTCGGGGCTTTCGGGTCTGGACGCGCTGGAGGTGCTGGACCTGTGGCGCAACGACCTTCGCGGCGGCATTCCGGAGTCGCTGAAGGCGCTGTCGTCGCTGCGGGTGCTGGACCTGCGGGAGAACGAGCTGGACGCGGCGCCGCTGCCGGCGTGGCTGGGAGAGATGGGGTCGCTGCGCGAGCTGCGGCTGGACGCGCCGGCCCCGGGCCCGATCCCGGCCGCGTGGTCGTCGCTGGCGGGGCTCGAGGACCTCGGTCTGACCGGGGCGTGGGGTGACGGCAAGGGGGCGACGGGCCCGATCCCGGAGTGGCTGGGGGAGCTGGGGTCGCTGCGTCGGCTGCGGCTGCCGGCGCAGCGGCTGACGGGGCGGATTCCGCTGGGCCTGGCGCGGGGGTTCGACGACCTGGATCTGCGCTACAACGCTCTGGAGGGCTGCGTGCCGGCGCAGCTTGCGGACGCGGAGAACGTGAAGGTGTCTCGTCAGGGGACACCGCGGCAGCCGGAGATGCTGCCGGCGTGCGCGCTGGTCGTGGACGCGGGCGCGGGTCGCGAGGTGGCGGCCGGGGCGACGGTGGAGCTGTCGGCGACGGCGGCCGGGCACCACGGGGACGCGACGCTGGTGTGGTCGTGGACGCAGGAGTCGGGTCCGCCGGTGTCGCTGTCGGGGGCGGCCACGGCGTCGGCGTCGTTCGCGGTGCCGGCGCGCGGCGTGGCGGACCAGGAGTTCGCGTTCTCGGTGTCGGTGTCGGACGCGGAGGCGACGTCGGGCAGCGCGACGGCGGCGGTGGCCTACCGCCTGCCGGGGTTCGCGGGCACGGCGGCGCCGGCGGTGTCGGGCGCGGGGTCGCACGCGGTGGTGGAGGGCGACACGGCGGTGGCGACGCTGGCGGCGAGCGATGCGGACACCGCTGCCGAGCGCCTGTCGTGGCGGCTGTCGGGCGGCTCGGACGCGTCGCACTTCGCGCTGGACGGGTCGGGTTCGCTGTCGTTCGTTTCGGCGAAGGACTACGAGGCGCCGGACGACGCCGACGGCGACGGCACGTACGCGGTGTCGGTGGAGGTCTCCGACGGTCTGCGTTCGGCCACGGCCGACCGGACGGTGGCGCTCGTCAACCGCAACGAGGCGCCGACGGCGGAGGCGGGGCCGGACCAGTCGGACGTGGCGGCGGGGGCGACGGTGGAGTTGTCGGGTTCGGCGACGGATCCGGACGCCGGCGACGCGCTGTCGCACGCGTGGACGCAGGTGTCGGGAGCGGAGGTGGAGCTGTCGTCGTCGTCGTCGGCGTCGGCGACGTTCGCGGCGCCGGCTTCGGGGGGCGCGCTGACGTTCCGGCTGCGGGCGACGGACGCGGGCGGGCTGTGGGGCGAGGACGAGGTGACGGTGACGGTCGTGCCGTCGGTGACGTGGGGCGACCGCGTGTCGGCGCTGGACGTGGCGCTGTCGGACATCGGCATCGCCTCGGGGGTGTGGTCGGACGGCGACACGGTGTGGGTGTCGGACTGGGAGGGCTCGGCGGTGCGGGCGTACGCGCTGGACGGCGGCGCGCGGCGGTCGGGCAAGGACCTGACGGAGCTGTCGGCGACGCGGGCGGCGGGTCTGTGGTCGGACGGGTCGACGCTGTGGGTGGCGGACTTCTCGGGCGACGCGGTGCAGGCGCGGGATCTCTCGACGGGCGCGGCGGCGTCCGGCGGCCTCGCGGACCTGGACGACGACGGCAACGACGCGCCGACCGGGGTTTGGTCGGACGGCGCGACGGTGTGGGTGTCGGACTACTACGACCGCAAGGCGTACGCGTACGCGCTGTCGGACGGCGCGCGGGCGTCGTCGCGGGACGTGCCGCTGTCGGGCGCGAGCCGTCCGTTCGGGCTGTGGTCGGACGGCGGGACTCTGCTGGCGGCGGACTGGACGGGGGGCCGGGTGCTGGCGTACCGGCTGTCGGACGGGACGCGGCTTGCGGCGCTGGACATCGACACGTCGGCGTCGGGCAACGCGAAGCCGATGGGCCTGTGGTCGGACGGCGAGACGCTGTGGGTGTCGGACGAGCAGGACGACAGGCTGTACGCGTACGCGGTGCCGGCGCCGCCGGCGGACACGGCGCCGGCGCCGGTGGTCGCGCCGCTCGCGGCGACGGGCCTTGTGGCGTCGGCCGCGACGGCGACGACGGTCGGGCTCTCGTGGACGCTGCCGGCACAGCCGTCGGGGGTGACGGTCAGCGCGGTGGAGGTGCAGCGCGAGACGGCCGGGTCGTGGACGACGGCGGCGACGCTCGGCGCGGCGGCGACGACGCACACGGCGACGGGTCTGACGCCCTCGACGTCGCACACGTTCCGCGTGCGGCTGGCCACGAACCGGGGGACGGCGGAGTCGGCGAGCGTGACGGCGAGCACGGCGGCCGCGCCGCTTGCGGCGACGGGCCTTGTGGCGTCGGGTGCGACGGCGACGACGGTGTCGCTGTCGTGGACGCTGCCGTCGCAGCCGGCGGGTGTGACGGTCACTGCGGTGGAGGTGCAGCGGGAGACGGCCGGCTCGTGGACGACGGCGGCGACGCTGGGCGCGACGGCGACGACGCACGTGGCGACGGGTCTGGAGGCCGGCACGGCGCACCGGTTCCGCATCCGCCTGGCGACGGGCGCGGGCGAGGCGGACTCGGCGGCGGTGACGGCCAGCACGGAGGCGGCGTCTCCGGTCGCCGGGTTCACGCTGGTGAACGGCGCCGACGGCGCCGACATCGGCGCGCTCCGGGACGGCGACGAGCTGGCGGCGGGTCTCGGGGCGCTGGAGATCCGGGCGGACCTGGGCGCCGGCGAGAGCGTCGGCAGCGTGCACTTCGAGCTGGGCGGTGCGAAGACGGTGGAGCGGACGGAGAACCTGGCGCCCTACGAGCTGTTCGGGGGCCAGGGCGGCGAGACGTTCGGCGCGGGTTCGTACACGCTGACGGCGACGCCGTACGCGGAGCGCGGTCTGGGCGGCGCGGCGGGGGTTGCGGCGAGTGTGTCGTTCACGGTGTCGGCGCCGAAGGCGTCGGTGGACCGGGATCGCCTGGTTCTCACTTGGCGTACGCCGCGGGACGCGTTCGCGGCGCCGCACGGGTCGGACTTCGCGGTGAGCGTGGACGGCGCGTTCCGTGCGGTGGCGGCGGCGTCGGTGTCGGGCAGCGGGGTGCTGCTGACGCTGTCGGCGCCGGTGCTGGCCGACCAGGCGGTGCTGGTGGACTACCTGGGTTCTGCGATGCACCCGCTGGCGAACGCCCGCGGCGTCGAGGTGGGGGCTTGGACGGGGCTGGCGGCGGAGAACGTGACCGGTCGCGCGGCCGTGGGGATCGAAAGGTGGCTGGCGGTCCGGCAGGCGCCGGCCGGGCGCGGCGTCGTGCCGTCGTGGCCGGCTGCGGACAGTGCGCCGACCTCGCTGAGCCTCGCCTCGGCGGGTCTGGCGGACGCGGACCTCGCGCGGCTCGCCGGCATGGCGGGACTGAAACGCCTGGACCTGTCGGGCAACGCGCTCACGGACGTGTCGGCGCTGTCGGGGCTGACTGGCCTTGCGAGCCTGGACCTGTCCGACAACGGCATCGCGGACCTGTGGCCGCTGGCGTCCCTGACCGCACTGCGGCGTCTGGACGTGTCGGGCAACCGCATCGCGGACCTGTCGCCGCTGTCGGAACTGCCCCGGCTGGAGGTGCTGGTGGCGGACGCGAACCTGGTGACGGACGCGGGGGCGCTGACGCACCTTGTCCGGCTGGAGAACCTGGGTCTTGCGGACAACGCGGTGGCCGATCTCGGCCCGCTGGCCGATCTCGCGTCGCTGCGTCGCCTGGACGTCGGCGGGAATCCGGCGGCGGACGCCTCGCCGCTGGGCGATCTCGGCACGCTGGTGTGGCTGCGCCTGCCGGCGGCCGCGGAGGCGCCGGCCGGGCGCCTCGCGCGGCTGCGCTGGCTGCGGCGGGGGGGCGGCGACGGCTCGCCTGCCGCGCGGTCGCCGGGGAGGGAGACGGTCCGGTGAAACAGGCCTTCCGCCGAGTTTTCAGCCGGGTGCTGCGTGGCGCCACGGGCACCTGCGCCGAGATCGCGCCGTGCGTTGCGATGGGGTTGGCGGCGTTTGGCAGCGCGGTCGCGGCGAGCGAGACCGCGACGCAGGGTGTCTGCGGCCGCAGCCCGGCGGTGGCGGCCGCGATTGTAGGGGCCGTGGGCGAGGACTGTGCGGCCATCGACGCCGCGGACCTGCACCGGGTGCAGGCGCTGGACCTGTCGCGCCGCTCGCTCGGCAGCCTCGCCGCCGGCGACCTCGCCGGGCTGGAACGGCTGCGCCGCCTGGACCTGTCCGGCAACGCGCTGACGTCGCTGCCCGATGGCGTCTTCGACGACCTCGGCGTGCTGGACGTGCTTCGCCTCGCGGACAACGCCCTGACGGCGCTGCCGGCGGGGGTGTTCGACCGGCTGCTGGCGCTGCGCGAGCTGACGCTGCACGGCAACGCGCTCGCCACGCTGCCGGACGGGGCGTTCGACGAGCTGCTGCTGCTGGAGACGCTGACGCTGCACGGCAACGGCCTGGAGGCGTTGCCGGCGATGCCGGGGCTGTTCGACGCCTTCTCGCCGTTCTGGGGCCTGCCGCTCGACGGGCCGGGCGATCCGCCGCGCGGGGCGGAGGCGCTGCGGCGGTTCGTGGCCGAGTCCGGGATCGACTCGGTGGAGGACTTCGTGGCGGCGCTGCCGCCGTCGCACCGGAAGAACTTCGTGATGGTGTACGACTCGCACGGGCTGGGGTCGGAGTTCGTCTCGCGCGAGCACCCGCGGATGATCTCGTGGGGCGCGGACGGGCGGTTCCTGTTCGCGTGGACGACGGATCCGGACGCGGGTGCGCCGTTCGGCACGGGCGTGGAGTTCCTGATCTCTGCGGGGACGAAATGGGACGCGGGGGTGGTGGACTTTTCGGGCGAGGCACCGGCGATCGTGCGTCCCGAGGTCTGCGCGTCGTGCCACGGCAACCTGCACAAGCCTGTCTGGGGTTCGGACGCGTGGAACCGAGACGATCCGTCCGATGTGCCGGAGTCGGAGTACGAGGGCACGGAGGAGCACGCGTGGCGGGACGCGGAGGTGTGGTCGGCGACGTCGGCGCTGATGGCGTCGGAGAACGCGCGCATCGCGCCGATGGACTTCGCCGCGTCGACGCTTGCGGAGGGGGACGCGCGGCGGCTGCGACCGTTCGCGACCGTCGCGGAGGAGTTTGCCGCCGCGGTCGGCCGACGCCACGCGGAGGTGCTGCTTGCGGGGCTGTTGGCGCATGACGACGGCGACAAGCAGCGGCGGCTCGTGTGCCTGGTATCTTCGCCATACAGCACTGTTTTCCTTCACAAGAAGGCGAAGTTGCTGCCGCGCCCGGAGGACTGGCGGCCGTCGTTCGTTCCGGCCCTCGGCAGGGACATCCAGTTCATTAACGAAGGCGAGCTGTGGACCTACTTCCACCTGGGGTCGATGGCGCATGCGTTCCGGCTCGGCATCTACGGGCACTGGTGGCGGAACCACGAGGCGCTGCGCGCGCGGTTCGCGGAGACGTCGAACGAGCAGCTCCACGACGACTACCGCAGGGGTGGCTTCACCGGCCAGCTTCCCGACGTCAGGTTCTACGCGCCGGGAACCGCCTCTATGGAGGACGAACTCGTCCGCGCCCTACGGCAGAGCTTCGGGCACCGTTCGTCGCTGGAGGTCGAGGCGGGCAAGACGGCGCACCGGCCGGCGGGTCGGTCGCGGCTGGCGCAGGGCGGGCGCGTGTCTGTGGACGGCTACGCGCTGCCGCCCTACCGCGCCATGGTCGGCGGGATGGAGGCGGCGCTATGCGACGCGAGCCATCTGGGCAACGCGCACGCGAGCGTGACGGCCGCTGGCGAACTCCGGGACGACGGCAGGATCGACGTGGAGGTCCTGTACCCGCCGCATGCCCTTGCGGAGCTTCGTGACAGGCATTCTCACGTCAATGTGACGAATGGACGTGTGACCGTCAAGCGAGTCATCGCCGCCCCTCCGCCGAATCCTTCAGGCGACGACCTGGGCTATTTCCTGCGGATCAAGCCCGATGCGGGCACGGAGTGGGTCGGCGTCGAGTTACCGCCACATCCATTCAGGACTAAGTCGACGGACATGGTTCCGTTGGGCTCGTGGCGCTTCTCGACGGCGACGGGCGAGATGCTGCCGAGCGCCGACGCGTCGTTGCTGGGGCTGACGGTTGCGGGTGTGGATGGCGGCTGGTTCGACCCCCTGAGGACGAGCTACGCACTGCGGCTGCCGCAAGCGCTGGAGGTGACGACGGTGACGCCGGCGAAGTCGCACTTCGGGGCGACGTACGAGATCTCTCCGGGTGACGCGGATCCCGACCGGTTCGGCCACCAGGTGGAGGTCGCGGAGGACGCCGCGACGGTGGTCGAGGTTGCCGTCACGGCGGAGGACGGCGCGACGACGCGGACGTACGAGGTGACGGTGACGCGTGCGGGCCCGCCGGACACGTCGCTGTCGTCGCTATCGCTGTCCGGCATCGACCTTGGGTCGTTCGACCCGGCGACGCTGACGTACGCGGCGGTGACGGAGGCGTCGTCGCTGACGGTGGCGGCGGCGGCGGCCGGCGCCGGGGCGACGGTGTCGGTGCCGGGCGGGACGCGGGACGCCGACGGCAACTGGCCAGTGCCGCTGGCCGAGGGCGACAACGAGATTGCCGTGACGGTGACGGCCCAGGACGGCACGACGCGGACGTACACGGTGACGGTGCGGCGGGCGCCGGCGGGCACGGCGACGTGCCGCGACGGCACGGCGCTGGCGGACCCGGAGGGCAACCCGGGTCTGGTGCGGGACTGCGAGACGCTGCTGTCGCTGAAGGGCGAGCTGGACCCGACGGGCGACATGAACTGGGGCGACCAGCCGGGGTTCCGACGCCTGGATCTGGGCGAGTGGGACACGGTGGCGGTGCGCGACGGCCGCGTGCGCGAGATCGCCTGGGACGGCACGGACTCGTCGATCTCGCTGAGGGGCGTGCTGCCGGCGGCGCTGGGGGAGCTGGACGCGCTGGAGGTGCTGCGCCTCGACAGCCACGGGCTGCACGGCGGGCTGCCGGAGACGCTGCGCCGGCTGTCGCGGCTCGAGGTGCTGGACCTGGGGTACAACTGGCGGATGGACGAGGAGCCGCTGCCGGCGTGGCTGGGCGAGCTGACGTCGCTGCGCCGGGTGCGGCTGCACGCGCATGCGCCGGGCACGGTTCCGGACTCGTGGTCGTCGCTGACGCGGCTGGAGGACCTGGAGCTGTACGCGCCGACGGGCGCGACGGGCGCGGCGGGTCCGGTGGCGTCGTGGCTGGGGGATCTGCCGGCGCTGCGGCGCCTGGTGCTGCGGCAGCGTCGGTCGACGGGTCGCATCCCGCTGAGCCTGGCGCGGGAGTTCGACGAGCTGGACCTGCGGATGAACGCGCTCGCGGGGTGCGTGCCGGCGCAGCTGGCGGAGTCGGAGAACGCGCGGGCGTCGGAGCAGGGCCTGGGCGCCGGGCGCTACCGCCTGCCGGCGTGCGCGCTGTCGGTGGACGCTGGCGCCGGCGGCGAGGTGTCGGCGGGGGCGACGGCGGAGCTGTCGGCGACGGCGGCCGGGCACCACGGGACGCGACGCTGGTGTGGTCGTGGACGCAGGAGTCGGGACCGTCGGTGGCGCTGACGGACGCGGGCACGGCGACACCTTCGTTCGCGGTTCCGGCGCGCGGCGCGGCGGACGCGGAGTTCGCGTTCTCGGTGACGGTGCACGACGCGGAGGCGACGTCGGGCCGCGCGACGGCGACGGTGACGCACCGCCTGCCGGGGTTCGCGGGCACGGCGTCGCCGGCGGTGTCGGGGCCTGTGTCGCACGCGGTGGTGGAGGGCGACACGGCGGTGGCGACGCTGGCGGCGACCGATGCGGACACGGCGGCGTCGCGCCTGTCGTGGCGGCTGTCGGGCGGCTCGGACGCGTCGCACTTCGCGCTGGGCGGGTCGGGTTCGCTGTCGTTCGTTTCGGCCAAGGACTACGAGGCGCCGGACGACGCCGACGGCGACGGCACGTACGCGGTGTCGGTGGAGGTCTCCGACGGTCTGCGGTCGGCCACGGCGGACCTGACGGTGGCGCTCGTCAACCGCAACGAGGCGCCGACGGCGGAGGCGGGGCCGGACCAGTCGGACGTGTCTGCTGGGGCGACGGTGACGCTGTCGGGCTCGGCGACGGATCCGGACGCCGGCGACACGCTGTCGCACGCGTGGACGCAGGTGTCGGGCGCGTCGGTGGAGCTGTCGTCGCCGGGTTCGGCGGAGACGACGTTCGCGGCGCCGGCTTCGGGGGGCGCGCTGACGTTCCGGCTGCGGGCGACGGACGCGGGCGGGCTGTGGGGCGAGGACGAGGTGACGGTGACGGTCGTGCCGTCGGTGACGTGGGGCGACCGCGTGTCGGCGCTCGACGTGGAGCTGGACGGCATCGGCATCGCCTCGGGGGTGTGGTCGGACGGCGACACGGTGTGGGTGTCGGACTGGGAGGGTTCGGCGGTGCGGGCGTACGCGCTGGACGGCGGCGCGCGGCGGTCGGGCAAGGACCTGACGGAGCTGTCGGCGACGCGGGCGGCGGGTCTGTGGTCGGACGGGGCGACGCTGTGGGTGGCGGACTTCTCGGGCGACGCGGTGCAGGCGCGGGATCTCTCGACGGGCGCGGCGGCGTCCGGCGGCCTCGCGGACCTGGACGACGACGGCAACGACGCGCCGACCGGGGTTTGGTCGGACGGCGCGACGGTGTGGGTGTCGGACTACTACGACCGCAAGGCGTACGCGTACGCGCTGTCGGACGGCGCGCGGGCGTCGTCGCGGGACGTGCCGCTGTCGGGCGCGAGCCGTCCGTTCGGGCTGTGGTCGGACGGCGGGACTCTGCTGGCGGCGGACTGGACGGGGGGCCGGGTGCTGGCGTACCGGCTGTCGGACGGGACGCGGCTTGCGGCGCTGGACATCGACACGTCGGCGTCGGGCAACGCGAAGCCGATGGGCCTGTGGTCGGACGGCGAGACGCTGTGGGTGTCGGACGAGCAGGACGACAGGCTGTACGCGTACGCGGTGCCGGCGCCGCCGGCGGACACGGCGCCGGCGCCGGTGGTCGCGCCGCTCGCGGCGACGGGCCTTGTGGCGTCGGCCGCGACGGCGACGACGGTCGGGCTCTCGTGGACGCTGCCGGCACAGCCGTCGGGGGTGACGGTCAGCGCGGTGGAGGTGCAGCGCGAGACGGCCGGGTCGTGGACGACGGCGGCGACGCTGGGCGCGGCGGCGACGTCGCACACGGCGACGGGTCTGACGCCCTCGACGTCGCACACGTTCCGCGTGCGGCTGGCCACGAACCGGGGGACGGCGGAGTCGGCGAGCGTGACGGCGAGCACGGCGGCCGCGCCGCTTGCGGCGACGGGCCTTGTGGCGTCGGGTGCGACGGCGACGACGGTGTCGCTGTCGTGGACGCTGCCGTCGCAGCCGGCGGGTGTGACGGTCACTGCGGTGGAGGTGCAGCGGGAGACGGGCGGCTCGTGGACGACGGCGGCGACGCTGGGCGCGACGGCGACGACGCACGTGGCGACGGGGCTCGAGGCCGGCACGGCGCACCGGTTCCGCATCCGCCTGGCGACGGGCGCGGGCGAGGCGGACTCGGCGGCGGTGACGGCCAGCACGGAGGCGGCGTCTCCGGTCGCCGGGTTCACGCTGGTGAACGGTGCCGACGGCGCCGACATCGGCGCGCTCCGGGACGGCGACGAGCTGGCGGCGGGTCTCGGGGCGCTGGAGATCCGGGCGGACCTGGGCGCCGGCGAGAGCGTCGGCAGCGTGCACTTCGAGCTGGGCGGTGCGAAGACGGTGGAGCGGACGGAGAACCTGGCGCCCTACGAGCTGTTCGGGGGCCAGGGCGGCGAGACGTTCGGCGCGGGTTCGTACACGCTGACGGCGACGCCGTACGCGGAGCGCGGTCTGGGCGGCGCGGCGGGGGTTGCGGCGAGTGTGTCGTTCACGGTGTCGGCGCCGAAGGCGTCGGTGGACCGGGATCGCCTGGTTCTCACTTGGCGTACGCCGCGGGACGCGTTCGCGGCGCCGCACGGGTCGGACTTCGCGGTGAGCGTGGACGGCGCGTTCCGTGCGGTGGCGGCGGCGTCGGTGTCGGGCAGCGGGGTGCTGCTGACGCTGTCGGCGCCGGTGCTGGCCGACCAGGCGGTGCTGGTGGACTACCTGGGTTCT
The DNA here is from genome assembly GCA_965116935.1 of Pseudomonadales bacterium. Taxonomy (GTDB): domain Bacteria; phylum Pseudomonadota; class Gammaproteobacteria; order Pseudomonadales; family Azotimanducaceae; genus VXYL01. Next base: position 2,084,775 of record OZ220737.1, read on the forward strand.
GCGATGCACCCGCTGGCGAACGCCCGCGGCGTCGAGGTGGGGGCTTGGACGGGGCTGGCGGCGGAGAACGTGACCGGTCGCGCGGCCGTGGGGATCGAAAGGTGGCTGGCGGTCCGGCAGGCGCCGGCCGGGCGCGGCGTCGTGCCGTCGTGGCCGGCTGCGGACAGTGCGCCGACCTCGCTGAGCCTCGCCTCGGCGGGTCTGGCGGACGCGGACCTCGCGCGGCTCGCCGGCATGGCGGGACTGAAACGCCTGGACCTGTCGGGCAACGCGCTCACGGACGTGTCGGCGCTGTCGGGGCTGACTGGCCTTGCGAGCCTGGACCTGTCCGACAACGGCATCGCGGACCTGTGGCCGCTGGCGTCCCTGACCGCACTGCGGCGTCTGGACGTGTCGGGCAACCGCATCGCGGACCTGTCGCCGCTGTCGGAACTGCCCCGGCTGGAGGTGCTGGTGGCGGACGCGAACCTGGTGACGGACGCGGGGGCGCTGACGCACCTTGTCCGGCTGGAGAACCTGGGTCTTGCGGACAACGCGGTGGCCGATCTCGGCCCGCTGGCCGATCTCGCGTCGCTGCGTCGCCTGGACGTCGGCGGCAACCCGGTGGCGGACGCCTCGCCGCTGGGCGATCTCGGCACGCTGGTGTGGCTGCGCCTGCCGGCGGCCGCGGAGGCGCCGGCCGGGCGCCTCGGGCGGCTGCGCTGGCTGCGGCGGGGGGGCGGTAACGAAGCGCGTACGGTGCCGCCCGTTGCGGGCGGGGTCCGATGAAACGGTTGTCGCCGAGCCATCGGTCGGATGCTCCAGGGCGTCGTTCACGCACGGATGGCTTGCGGCGTGTGGCACGGCAACCGCGAACCATCGGCATTGGTTGGTTCTTCGCCGCGATGTTGATGGTGCTTGTGCCTGACGCCGTTTGGGCGCAGGAGGTCGAGTTTCCGGACCCTGCCTTGGCGGATGCGCTGGATGCGGCGATCGCCACGCCGGCCGGCCGGAGGCACCTGGCAGGCGCGGTCGAGCTGGACCTCAGCTCGGCGGGGATCGCGGATTTGAGCGGGCTGGAGGCAGCGCGTGCGCTCGAGCGGCTCGACCTGAGGGGGAATCGGGTGGCGGACCTGGCGACCCTGACCGCCCTGCCGGCGTTGCGCGAGGTGCGGCTTGGCGGCAACCCGATCAGGGACTTTTCGCCGGTCGCGCCGCTCGTGCGCAGCGGACTGCTCGTGTCTTGGCAGCCGGCCACGCCGCGCGGACCGCATACGATCCGGGTGGCGGTTGACGGCATCGAAGTCGCGGCCAAGACCGCCTTCCTGCTTGGCGCACGGCTGCGCCCAGAGGCAGACGCGGCGCAAGGCTACGTCGAGACGGACGTGGCGGATGCGGGTCTCGAACTGGCGTTGCGGACCGGGCAGCGGGTGGTCGTGGTGGCCCCGGAAACTGCGCCGGCCGGTTTGCCGAAGGAGGCGGCGTCGGCGGCGGCGCCGCGCGCGACGTCGTCGACCGGGGCGGCAGCCGCAGGCATTCCCGGCTACGCCTGCTATCGCACCGTGGAAGAGACCTTCGCGAGTGCGCGGGCGCTCGCCGCCACGCACGGGCACCTGGCCGAATGGACTGATGTGGGGAACTCGTGGCACAAGGTGCAGGACCAGACGCGGGGCCACGACCTTTGGGTGCTGCGGCTGACCAACGAGAATCGAACCGACGCCAAACCCAGGCTGTTCGTCACCTCGGCGGTGCATGCGCGCGAACTGGCGACGGCGGAGTTGACGTTGCGGTTCGCCGAACAGCTTGTTGCCGGTTACGGCAACGACGCCGACGCGACCTGGCTGCTCGACCACCACGAAGTGCATCTGTTGCTGCAGGCCAATCCGGACGGGCGCAAGCGGGCGGAAGGGGGACAGTACTGGCGCAAGAACCACAACGACGCGCACTGCCCCGGTCGTTCTTGGACGGGGGTGGACCTGAACCGCAACTTCGATTTCAAGTGGGGCGGGAGCGGCTCTAGCGGGCGGGCGTGCTCGCAGATCTATCGCGGCACCTCGGCGGCGTCGGAGCCCGAGACGCAGGCCATCGTCGGCTACATGCGCGGGTTGTTTCCCGACGCGCGTGCCGCTCAGGACGACGCCGCGGCGCCGTCCGACAGCAGCGGGGTCTATCTCGACATACACAGCTACAGTGAACTCGTGCTGTGGCCGTGGTCGCACACGAGCACGCTGGCGCCGAACGGACCCGCACTCCGGAGACTCGGGCGCAAGCTGGCGTTTTTCAACGGCTACCACCCGACACAGAGCATCAATCTCTATCCGGTGAACGGCGACACGACCAACTACGCGTACGGGGAACTCGGAGTCGCGTCCTTCACGTTCGAGCTCGGTACCAGCTTCTTCCAGCAATGCTCCTCGTTCGAGGAAGATGTGCTGCCGGGAAACCTGTCGGCGTTGCGCTATGCGCTCAGGGTCGCGCGAACGCCGTATCTCACACCGGCGGGCCCCGACGCGGTCGAGGTGACGCACGCGGCGGACTCCCCGTCGAACGCCATCCCTGCGGGAACGGTCGTTTCGCTGTCCGCCGTGCTGGACGACACCCGTTCGAGCACGAGCAACGGCACCGAAAGCACACAGGCCGTCGCCGGCGCGGAGTACTACGTGGACGTGCCGCCGTGGGAGGGAGGCACCGGGCTCGCATTCGCACCGGTTGATGGAGCCTGGGACGCAACCCGCGAAGCGGCCGCGGCCGAGCTTAACACCGCTGGTTGGAGCGAGGGTCGCCACTTGGTTCTTGTGCGCGGACAAGACAGCGTCGAAGGCGTTGGGGAGTCTGGAGGGGGTGTTTGGGGTCCGTTCAGCGGCACGTTCGTTTACGTCGGGATCCCGGCGCCGGCGGCGCCCGTCGTGGCGGCAGTGCCCGATGCCCACGACGCGCTCACGGTGAGCTGGGAGGCGCCGGGTTCGGCGGGAGGGCCGGCCGTGACGGGATACGACCTGCGCGCCATTCGGGTCGGCAGCGATCCGAGCTTGGACGGGAACTGGGCGGTGGCGTCCGACGTCTGGGCTTCCGGGCCGCTGCGCCACTCGCTGACGGGGCTGGATGGCGGTTCGGCGTACGACGTTCAGGTGCGTGCTGTTCGGAGTGACGGTTCCCGCAGCCTGTGGTCCGCGCCGACCCGGCAGCGGACGAGCGAGCTTTCGACCGACGCGACGCTGGCGTCGCTGTCCCTTTCCGGCATCGACTTCGGAACCTTTGCGAGCGGCACCACATCCTATGCTGCAGAGGTCCCCCACGCGGTGGCGTCGACCCTGGTGACCGCGACGCCAAGGGACACGGAAGCGGAGGTGGCGATCACGCCGCCGGACGCGGACGCGGCGCCCGGCCACCAAGTGGCGCTCGGCGTGGGCGAGACGACGATAGCCGCGACCGTGACGGCGCCGGACGGCGAGACGGTGCGTACCTACACGGTGGCAGTGACGCGGGCGGCGTCGGCTGACGCAACGCTGACAAGGCTGTCGCTGTCGGGCGTGGACTTCGGGACATTCGCCTCCGGCACGACGTCGTACACGGCGACGGTGGCGCACGAGGTGGAGTCGACCACGGTCAGGGCGGTAGCGAACCACGCCGGCGCCCGTTTCGGGATAGCCCCCTTGGATGCGGACGCAGCTCCGGGGCACCAGGTGCCGCTGGCGGTGGGCGGGAACCAAATCGTCGTGGTGGTGACCGCGGCGGACGGCACGACCGTGCGGACGTACACGGTGACGGTGACGCGGGCGGCGTCGAGCGACGCGACGCTCAGGTCGCTGTCGCTGACCGGGGTGGACATCGGGACGTTCGCGAGCGGCACGACGACGTACGCGGCCGAGGTCGCCCACGCGGTGGAGTCGACGACGGTGGCGGCGAGGACGAGCCACGCGGACGCCGAGGTGGCGATCGCGCCGGTGGACGCGGACGGCGCGACGCCGGAGCACCAGGTGGCGCTGGCCGTTGGCGACACGGTGGTTACGGCGACGGTGACGGCGGCGGACGGCGCGACGACGCGTACCTACACGCTGACGGTGACACGCGCGAAGTCGGCCGACGCGACGCTGGCATCGCTCGCGCTGACGGGCGTGGACTTCGGCGCGTTCGCGTCCGGCACGAGGTCGTACGCGGCCCAGGTTGCCAACGACGTGGAGTCGACGACGGTGGAGGCGGAGGCGAACCACGAAGACGCCCAGGTGGACATAGCGCCGCTGGACGCGGACGCGGTGCCGGGCCACCAGGTTGCGCTGGGGGCGGGTGACACCGCGATCGCGGTCGAGGTGACCGCCGCGGACGGCGCGGCGACGGCGACGTACACGGTGACGGTGACGCGTGCGCCGTCGGCTGACGCGGCGCTGTCGTCGCTGTCGCTGACGGACGTGGACATCGGCGCGTTCGACGCGGAGACGCTGGAGTACGTGGGCGCGACGGACGCGGAGACGACGACGGTGTCGGCGGAGGCGAACGACGCGGCGGCGACGGTGGCGGTGTCCGGGGCGACGGAGGTCGCGGACGGCTGGGAGGTTGCGCTGTCGGAGGGCGACAACGCGATCGCCGTGACGGTGACAGCGGCGGACGGCGCGACGACGCGCACGTACGCGGTGAGTGTGCGGCGGGTGCCGGCGGGCACGGCGGTCTGCCGGGACGGCACGGCGCTGGCGGACCCGGGGGGCAACCCGGGGCTGGTGCGGGACTGCGAGACGCTGCTGTCGCTGAAGGACGATCTGGATCCGAGCAACGAGCTGTTGTGGGGCACGAGGCATGGAATTCGGCTGGATCTCGGCGAGTGGCTGGGGGTGGCGGTGCGCGACGGCCGCGTTCGGGAACTGGCGTGGGAGGGCTGGTCCGGCGAGGGTCTGGAAGGCACGCTGCCGGCGCGGCTTTCGGAGCTGGACGCGCTGGAGGTGCTGGACCTTCGTCGCAACTACCTTCGCGGCGGGATTCCGGAGTCGCTGAAGGGGCTGTCGTCGCTGCGGGTGCTGGACCTGCGGGAGAACAGGGACATGGACCGGGCGCCGCTGCCGGCGTGGCTCGGGGAGATGGCGTCGCTGCGGGAGCTGCGGCTGCACGGCCCGGCGGCGGGCCCGATCCCGGCCGCGTGGTCGTCGCTGGCTCTGCTGGAGGATCTGGAGCTGTTCTGGGGGAGCGGCGAGGGCATGGGCGCGACGGGCCCGATCCCGGGGTGGCTGGGGGAGCTGGGGTCCCTGCGTCGGCTGCGGCTGCCGGCGCAGCGGCTGACGGGGCGGATTCCGCTGGGCCTGGCGCGGGGGTTCGACGACCTGGATCTGCGCTACAACGCTCTGGAGGGCTGCGTGCCGGCGCAGCTTGCGGACGCGGAGAACGTGAAGGTGTCTCGTCAGGGGACACCGCGGCAGCCGGAGATGCTGCCGGCGTGCGCGCTGGTCGTGGACGCGGGCGCGGGTCGCGAGGTGTCGGCCGGGGCGACGGTGGAGCTGTCGGCGACGGCGGCCGGGCACCACGGGGACGCGACGCTGGTGTGGAGCTGGACGCAGGCGTCGGGTCCGCCGGTGTCGCTGTCGGGGGCTGCCACGGCGTCAGCGTCGTTCGCGGTGCCGGCGCGCGGCGTGGCGGACCAGGAGTTCGCGTTCTCGGTGTCGGTGCATGACGCGGAGGCGACCTCCGGCAGCGCGACGGCGACGGTGGCCTACCGCCTGCCGGGGTTCGCGGGCACGGCGGCGCCTGTGGTTTCGGGGCCTGTGCTGCACGCGGTGGTGGAGGGCGACACGGCGGTGGCGACGCTGGCGGCGAGCGATCCGGACACGGCGGCGTCGCGCCTGTCGTGGCGGCTGTCGGGCGGCTCGGACGCGTCGCACTTCGCGCTGGACGGGTCGGGTTCGCTGTCGTTCGTTTCGGCCAAGGACTACGAGGCGCCGGACGACGCCGACGGCGACGGCACGTACGCGGTGTTGGTGGAGGTCTCCGACGGTCTGCGGTCGGGGTCGGCGTCGCTGTCGGTGACGCTGACGAACCGCAACGAGGCGCCGACGGCGGAGGCGGGGCCGGACCAGTCGGACGTGTCTGCGGGGGCGACGGTGACGCTGTCGGGCTCGGCGACGGATCCGGACGCCGGGGACACGCTGACGCACGCGTGGACGCAGGTGTCGGGAGCGGATGTCGCGCTGTCGTCGGCGGAGTCGGCGTCGGCGACGTTCGCGGCGCCGGCTTCGGGGGGCGCGCTGACGTTCCGGCTGCGGGCGACGGACGCGGGCGGGCTGTGGGGCGAGGACGAGACGACGGTTTCGGTGCTGGCGTCGGCGGACGCGCGGCTGCGCAGCCTTGCGCTGTCGGACGTGGACTTCGGGGCGTTCGACGCGGAGACGCTGTCGTACGCGGCGGCGGTCGAGGGCGAGGTGGAGTCGACGACGGTGGCGGCGGCGGCGTGGGAGCCGGCGGCGCGGGTGGAGATCAGCCCGTCCGACGCCGATGGCGGGGCCGCCGACCACCAGGTGGCGCTGGCCGTCGGCGAGACGGTGGTGTCAGTCACCGTGACGGCGGCGGACGGCACGACGACGCGGACCTATGCGGTGACGGTGACGCGGGCGTCGCCGGTGTCGTGGGGCGACCGGCTGTCGGCGCTGGACGTGGAGCTGGACGGCATCGGCATCGCCTCGGGGGTGTGGTCGGACGGCGACACGGTGTGGGTGTCGGACTGGGAGGACCCGGCGGTGCGGGCGTACGCGCTGGCGGGCGGCGCGCGGCGTTCCGGGAAGGACCTGACGGAGCTGCCGGCGACGCGGGCGGCGGGGCTGTGGTCGAACGGCACGACGCTGTGGGTGGCGGACTTCTCGGGCGACGCGGTGCACGCGCGGGAGCTGGCGACGGGCGCTGCGGCGTCCGGCGGCCTCGCGGACCTGGACGACGCCGGCAACGACGCGCCGACGGGGATCTGGTCGGACGGTTCGACGCTGTGGGTGTCGGACTACTACGACCGCAAGGCATACGCGTACGCGGTCTCGGACGGGACGCGGACGACGTCGCGGGACGTGTCGCTGTCGGGCGCGAGCCGTCCGTTCGGGCTGTGGTCGCAGGGCGGGACGCTGCTGGCGGCGGACTGGACGGGCGGCCGGGTGCGGGCGTACCGGCTGTCGGACGGGACGCGGCTTGCGGCGCTGGACATCGACACGTCGGCGGCGGGCAACGCGAAGCCGATGGGTCTGTGGTCGGACGGCGAGACGCTGTGGGTGACCGACGAGGTGGACGACAAGCTGTACGCCTACGCGGTGCCGGCGCCGGCGCGCCCGCCCGTCACGGAGGTCGTGGCGGATGCGCGGCCGGCAACGGGCCTTGTGGCGTCGGCCGCGACGGCGACGACGGTGTCGCTGTCGTGGACGCTGCCGTCGCAGCCAGCGGGCGTGAGCGTGAGCGCGGTTGAGGTGCAGCGGGAGACGGGCGGCTCGTGGACGACGGCGGCGACGCTGGGCGCGGCGGCGACGACGCACACGGCGACGGGTCTGGCGCCGGCGACGTCGTACACGTTCCGCGTTCGGCTGGCCACGAACCGGGGGACGGCGGAGTCGGCGAGCGTGACGGCGAGCACGGCGGCCGCGCCGCTTGCGGCGACGGGCCTTGTGGCGTCGGGTGCGACGGCGACGACGGTGTCGCTGTCGTGGACGCTGCCGTCGCAGCCGTCGGGTGTGACGGTCACTGCGGTTGAGGTGCAGCGGGAGACGGGCGGCTCGTGGACGACGGCGGCGACGCTGGGCGCGACGGCGACGTCGCATACGGCGACGGGTCTGGCGGCGGGGACGGCGCACCGGTTCCGCATCCGCCTGGCGACCGGCGCCGGCGACGCGGACTCGGCGGCGGTGACGGCCAGCACGGAGGCGGCGTCTCCGGTCGCCGGGTTCACGCTGGTGAACGGTGCCGACGGCGCCGACATCGGCGCGCTCCGGGACGGCGACGAGCTGGCGGCGGGTCTCGGGGCGCTGGAGATCCGGGCGGACCTGGGCGCCGGCGAGAGCGTCGGCAGCGTGCACTTCGCGCTGGGCGGTGCGAAGACGGTGGAGCGGACGGAGAACCTGGCGCCCTACGAGCTGTTCGGGGGCCAGGGCGGCGAGACGTTCGGCGCCGGCACGTACACGCTGACGGCGACGCCGTACGCGGAGCGGGGTCTGGGCGGCGCGGCGGGGGTTGCGGCGAGTGTGTCGTTCACGGTGTCGGCGCCGAAGGCGTCGGTGGACCGGGATCGCCTGGCGCTGGCGTGGCGGACGCCGCGGGACGCCTTCGCGGCGCCGCACGGGTCGGACTTTGCGGTGACGGTGGACGGCGCGTTCCGGCCGGTGGCGGCGGCGTCGGTGTCGGGCAGCGGCGTGCTGCTGACGCTGTCGGCGCCGGTGCTGGCCGACCAGGCGGTGCTGGTGGACTACCTGGGCTCGGCGATGCACCCGCTGGCGGACGCCCGCGGCGTCGAGGTGGGGGCGTGGACGGGGCTGGCGGCGGAGAACGTGACCGGTCGCGCGGCCGTGGAGATCGAGAGCTGGCTGGCGGTCCGGCAGGCGCCGGCCGGACGCGGCGCCGCGCCGTGGTGGCCGGAAGCGGACAGTGCGCCGACCTCGCTGAGCCTGGCCTCGGCGGGTCTGGCGGACGCGGACCTCGCGCGGCTCGCCGGCATGGCGGGGCTGAAACGCCTGGACCTGTCGGGCAACGGGCTGACGGAGCTGGCGCCGCTGGCCGGACTGACGCGGCTCGAAAGCCTGGACCTGTCCGACAACCGGGTGACGGACCTGTGGCCGCTGGCGTCCCTGACCGCACTGCGGCGCCTGGACGTGTCGGGCAACCGGGTGTCGGACCTGTCGCCGCTGGCGGCGCTGCCCCGGCTCGAGGTGCTGGTGGTGGACGCGAACGCGGTGGCGGACGCCGGCGCGCTGACGCACCTTGCGGGGCTGGAGAACCTGGGTCTTGCGGACAACGCGGTGGCCGATTTCGGCCCGCTGGCGGACCTCGCGTCGCTCAGGCGCCTGGACGTCGGCGGCAATCCGGCGACGGACGCCTCGGCGCTGGGCGACCTCGGCACGCTGGTGTGGCTGCGTCTGCCGGCGACGGCCGAGGTGCCGGCCGGGCGCCTCGTGCGCCTGCGCTGGCTGCGGCGAGGAGATGGCGGCAGGTGTTTGGAATGCTCGCCGGGCCGAACGCATGGCGCGAGCCGGGGAGATGATGCCGGGGGCCTTTAGCGGACGACGGGGACGCGGGTCGCTGGCGTGTGTGTGATGGGGGGTGGGACATGTCGCGAAGGGGTTGGTGGCGGTCGCTGGCCGCGGGGGTACTGGGATTCGTGGCGTCCTTGGGCCAGGCGGGGACGCCGCACGCGGCGGTGTCCGCGACGGCGGCCGGGGATCGACTGGGGATATGTGACCGCACGCCGGCGGTGCGCGACGCGATCTTGGCCAAGGCTGGCGAGTCTTGCCACAGGATCCGCCCTCGCCACCTCAGCGACATCGTCGAACTCGATTTGTCGCAGCGGTCGCTCGCGAGCGTCGCGGCGGGAGATTTCGGGGGGCTCCACCGCCTCCGCACGCTCGATCTGTCCGGCAACGACCTCACCGCGCTGCCGGAGGGTGTCTTTGACGGCCTGCTGACGGTCGAAACGCTGCGCCTGCACGACAACGACCTGAGGTCGCTGCCGTCGGGCGTGTTCGACAAGCTGCTGACCCTGCGCGAGCTGACCCTGCACGGCAATGCGCTGACCGCGCTGCCGGACGCGGAGGGGATGTTCGACGACTTCTCGCCGTTCGCCGGCGTCGGCCTCGAGGCAGCGGCCCCGGCGCCCGGCGGCGTCGAGGTCATCGAGGACTACCTGCGCCGACACGAGGTGACGTCGGTGGAGGAATTCATCGGCGCGCTGCCGCCGGCGCACAGGCGGAACTTCGTGATGGTGTACGAGTCCCAGGGGCTCGGCGCGGAGTTCGTCTCGTCTGCGCATCCCCGGGTCATCTCCTGGGGGGCGGACGGGAAGTACCTGTTCGCGTGGCAGACGAACCCGGCGGCGGACGAGCCGTTCCGGAGCGGCGTGGAGTTCCTGATCGCCGAGGGGGGCGAATGGCTCGCCGGTGTCGTGGACTTCTCGGCGGAGACCCCGGCGATTCGACGGCCCGACGGCTGCGCGTCCTGCCACGGCGGCCTGAACAAGCCGCTGTGGGGGACCGGGGGCCTCACGCCCCATCAGGCCGGTACGGGGGTCGCCCAGGGGTCCGAGGAAGACGCGCGGCGGCACGGGGCGGCGCACCTGGCGACTCTCGATCTGATGACTTCCGACGCGCCGCGCATCGCGCCGCTGGACTTCGCGGCGTCGTCACTGGCACTGGGGGACGCCCGCCGGCTGCGTCCCATCGCCACGATGGCGGACGAGTTCAGCGCCGCCGTGGCGCGCCAGCACGCGGCGGTCCTGTTCCGCAACCTCCTGGCGCGGCCGGACCGGGAGGATCGGCTGCGCGACGTGGTCTGCTCGTACGAGCCCCTGTATGGGGGAGAGGGCGCCGGCGAGGTGTTCGGGAACGACCTGCTGCCGTCGTTCGTGGAGGGAAGCGACGTGCATCTGCAGTTTGCGTACTCGACGCCGTCGTACTTCTATTTTCACTTCGGTTCGCTGCTCCATGCGCTGGACTTCCGCATCCAGCACCACTATTGGCGCCACCGCGAGGATGTACGGGCGCTGTTCGCGGGCCGCTCCAACGCCCACATGAACGGTTTCAGCCACGTCTACTTCACGTTCAACGGTTTCCCGGACCTGCGCTTCCACGCCCCCGGGACGGCGACCATGGAGGACGAACTCATCCGCGCCTTCCGGCACACGTTCGGCCACCGCGCCGCGCTGCACGTCGAGAACGACGAGACCGCGCACCGCGTCCAGCGCCGCAAGCCGCTCACGGTTTCGCCAGACGTGCACGACTACACGTTCCCCGCCTACCGCAGCGTCAGCCACGAGATGCAGCTGCGGGTGTGCGCGCATCTGAAGTCTGCAAACCTCGCCGAGCTCCGAGCGAGCGGTCTGGCGATCGACGGCTTTGAAGCGGACACCGCCGAGTACGCGGCGAGCGCGCCGCCCGGGCTGGTCCGGACCACCGTGGCGGTTGTGCCCGCGGCCCACGACGCCAGCGTGACGATCGCCGACGCGAACGGCAGCACGTCCGGCCGCCAACGGACCGTCGCGCTTGGCGACGGTGCCAACACGGTGACGGTCGAGGTGACGGCCGCGGACGGCAGCAGCAGGACGTACACGCTGCGCGTGGTGCAGGGGACGGACTACGACCGGGACGACGACGGCCTGATCGAGGTCGCGAGTCTCACCCAGCTCGATGCGGTGCGCCACGATCTCGATGGCGACGGCACACCGACCGAAGCGGGAGCGGGAGTTTACGAGGCTGCGTTTCCCGACGCCGCGGTCGGGATGGGCTGCCCCGGAGCATGCGGCGGGTACGAGCTGGACGCGGACCTCGATTTCGACAGCGACGGCAGCGGCGCCGCCGACGCCGGCGACGCCTATTGGAACGACGGCGCCGGCTGGACGCCGATCGGGGCGAGCGGGCGAGTTAGCTTGATCCTGCGGGGCGCCTACCGCGGGAGGTTCGAAGGCAACGGGCACCGCATCAGGAACCTCTTCATCAATGCGCCGAACACCGCCGCTGTCGGGCTCTTCGGCACCTTGAGCGGACACGTTCGGGGGGTGGGTCTCGTGCATGCGGACGTGACCGGAAAGGCGACGATCACCGCGGCGGCGGCGGCGCTGGCCGGCGTGAGCGGGGGCACCATCGAGGCGTGCTACTCGACCGGATCCGTCAGCGGCTCGTGGTCAGGGGGGCTGGTGGGCGTGCAGGTTCGGGGGAGCACGCGGGCGAGTTTCTCCACGGCGCGGGTGTCCGGCACCGCTGAGGCCGGAGGACTGATCGGCACGTTGCGGTCGCGCGTCGAGGCCAGCTATGCGACCGGGACGGTGATCGGGGTCGCTCGATCCGCCGACGCCGTGGACACTGAGCCGAGCGCTGGCGGGCTCACGGGGGGCCGGGCCAGGAGCTCGGTCGCCAACGTTTACGCGACCGGCGCCGTCGCCGCGCCGGGCGACGTGCACGGACTGGTGCCGAGGAGCGGCAGCGCCAGCTATTGGGATGCCGATACGTCGGGCGTCGCCGGCGGCCGGACGACGGCGGCGCTCCAGTCGCCGACGGACTACGCGGGCATTTACGCCGCTTGGAACGCGGATATCGACGGCGACGGCGATTCCGACGAGCCCTGGGACTTCGGTACGGCGGAGCAGTATCCGGCGCTCTCGGTGGATTTCGACGGCGACGGCAATACGAGCTGGGAAGAGTTCGGCTACCAGCTCCGCCGCGGTCCGACGCTCTCGGCGACGCCGGTCGCCGGCGCCGTCGGGCTCACGTGGACGGTCGTGGACGCCGATCGGTGGAGCACTCTGCCGGAGGTCAGTTACACGGTCGTGCGTGACGATGGTGCGGGGTGGACGACGATCGCGGACGGCTTGGCGCGTGGGTGGTACACCGATACCGGCGTCGATTCGGATACCGTGTACCGCTACCAGGTGGTGGCGCTGGTCGAGGGTGGCGAAGCCGCCCGCAGCGCGTGGGTCGAGGCACAGGCCGGGTCAGCGGGCGGGGTGCCGGGCGTGTCGATCGTCGGGGCGGCGGTCGCGACCGAGGGATCGCTCCTGGAATTCACGCTGACGCGCACCGGGGCGACGACGAGCGCGCTCGCTGTCGAGGCGACGGTCCGCGAGACCGGGGCGATGGTGTCCGGGGGGACTCGGTCCGCCGCGTTCCTCGCCGGCGCAAGGCACGCGACGTTCGCGGTACCCACGGTCGACGACGCTGTGGTGGAGGGGCAGAGCACCGTTGTGGCGAGCGTGAACGCCGGCGAGGGGTACGTCGTTGTCGAACCGGTGTCCGCGGCGGTGGCGGTTGCCGACAACGACGTTGCGGAGTTTGCGGTGGACGCATCGCCGGCGCGGGTGACCGAAGGCGGCCGTTCGACGCTGACGGTTTCCATTGCCAACGGCGTGACGTTCGCCGACGCGCAGGTCGTCTCGCTGGAGGCGTCGGGTACGGCGGCGCCGGAAGACTACCGTTTGTGGCCGGAGACGCTGGTACTGGACGCCGGAGCGACGGCGGTGGCCGCGAGCGTGGCGGCGCTGGAGGACGATGTCGCCGAGGAGGCGGAGACGGTGGCCGTTACCGCTCACCTCGGCGGAGAGCGTCTGGGGGCGGCAACGGTGACGATCGCCCCGGAAGAACGGCGCCCGGACGAGGCGGCCCTCGACGCGCTGGTCCTTTCCGGCATCGACTTCGGGCCGTTCGACCCGGCGACGCTGACGTACGCGGCGGTGACGGAGCTGTCGACGCTGACGGTGGCTGCGTCTGCGGCCGGCGCCGGGGCGACGGTGTCGGTGCCGGGCGGGACGCGGGACGCCGACGGCAACTGGACGGTGCCGCTGGCCGAGGGCGACAACGAGATTGCCGTGACGGTGACGGCCCAGGACGGCACGACGCGGACGTACACGGTGACGGTGCGGCGGGCGCCGGCGGGCACGGCGACGTGCCGCGACGGCACGGCGCTGGCGGACCCGGAGGGCAACCCGGGTCTGGTGCGGGACTGCGAGACGCTGCTGTCGCTGAAGGGCGAGCTGGACCCGACGGGCGACATGAACTGGGGCGACCAGCCGGGGTTCCGACGCCTGGATCTGGGCGAGTGGGACACGGTGGCGGTGCGCGACGGCCGCGTGCGCGAGATCGCCTGGGACGGCACGGACTCGTCGATCTCGCTGAGGGGCGTGCTGCCGGCGGCGCTGGGGGAGCTGGACGCGCTGGAGGTGCTGCGCCTCGACAGCCACGGGCTGCACGGCGGGCTGCCGGAGACGCTGCGCCGGCTGTCGCGGCTCGAGGTGCTGGACCTGGGGTACAACTGGCGGATGGACGAGGAGCCGCTGCCGGCGTGGCTGGGCGAGCTGACGTCGCTGCGCCGGGTGCGGCTGCACGCGCATGCGCCGGGCACGGTTCCGGACTCGTGGTCGTCGCTGACGCGGCTGGAGGACCTGGAGCTGTACGCGCCGACGGGCGCGCCGGGCGCGGCGGGTCCGGTGGCGTCGTGGCTGGGGGATCTGCCGGCGCTGCGGCGCCTGGTGCTGCTGCAGCGTCGGTCGACGGGTCGCATCCCGCTGAGCCTGGCGCGGGAGTTCGACGAGCTGGACCTGCGGCTGAACGCGCTCGCGGGGTGCGTGCCGGCGCAGCTGGCGGAGTCGGAGAACGCGCGGGCGTCGGAGCAGGGCCTGGGCGCCGGGCGCTACCGCCTGCCGGCGTGCGCGCTGTCGGTGGACGCTGGCGCCGGCGGCGAGGTGTCGGCGGGGGCGACGGCGGAGCTGTCGGCGACGGCGGCCGGGCACCACGGGGACGCGACGCTGGTGTGGTCGTGGACGCAGGAGTCGGGACCGTCGGTGGCGCTGACGGACGCGGGCACGGCGACACCTTCGTTCGCGGTTCCGGCGCGCGGCGCGGCGGACGCGGAGTTCGCGTTCTCGGTGACGGTGCACGACGCGGAGGCGACGTCGGGCAGCGCGACGGCGGCGGTGGCCTACCGCCTGCCGGGGTTCGCGGGCACGGCGTCGCCGGCGGTGTCGGGGCCTGTGTTGCACGCGGTGGTGGAGGGCGACACGGCGGTGGCGACGCTGGCGGCGACCGATGCGGACACCGCTGCCGAGCACCTGTCGTGGCGGCTGTCGGGCGGCGCGGACGCGGCGCACTTCGCGCTGGGCGGGTCGGGTTCGCTGTCGTTCGTTTCGGCGAAGGACTACGAGGCGCCGGACGACGCCGACGGCGACGGCACGTACGCGGTGTCGGTGGAGGTCTCCGACGGTCTGCGTTCGGCCACGGCGGACCTGACGGTGGCGCTCGTCAACCGCAACGAGGCGCCGACGGCGGAGGCGGGGCCGGACCAGTCGGACGTGTCTGCGGGGGCGACGGTGACGCTGTCGGGCTCGGCGACGGATCCGGACGCCGGCGACGCGCTGACGCACGCGTGGACGCAGGTGTCGGGCGCGTCGGTGGAGCTGTCGTCGCCGGGTTCGGCGTCGGCGACGTTCGCGGCGCCGGCTTCGGGGGGCGCGCTGACGTTCCGGCTGCGGGCCACGGACGCTGGCGGGCTGTGGGGCGAGGACGAGGTGACGGTGTCGGTGCGCACGGAGGCGGCGTCTCCGATCGCCGGGTTCACGCTGGTGAACGGCGACGACGGCGCCGACATCGGCGCGCTTCCGGACGGCGATGAGCTGGCGGCGGGTCTGGGCGCGCTGGAGATCCGCGCGGACCTGCGCGCCGGCGAGAGCGTCGGCAGCGTGCACTTCGCGCTGGGCGGGGCGAAGACGGTGGAGCGGACGGAGAACCTGGCGCCCTACGAGCTGTTCGGGGGCCAGGGCGGCGAGACGTTCGGCGCCGGGAGCTACACGCTGACGGCGACGCCGTACGCGGAGCGCGGGCTGGGCGGCGCGGCGGGGGTTGCGGCGACGGTGTCGTTCACGGTGTCGGCGCCGAAGGCGTCGGTGGACCGGGATCGCCTGGTTCTCACTTGGCGGACGCCGCGGGACGCCTTCGCGGCGCCGCGCGGTTCGGACTTCGCGGTGACGGTGGACGGCGCGTTCCGCCCGGTGGCGGCGGCGTCGGTGTCTGGGAACGGGGTGCTGCTGACGCTGTCGGCGCCGGTGGCGCCGGGGCAGTCGGTGCGGGTGGACTACCTGGGCTCGGCGATGCACCCGCTGGCGGACGCGCGCGGCGCCGAGGTCGGGACGTGGACAGACCTGCCGGCCGAGAACGTCACGGGTCGGCCGGACGCGGACATGCACGGGTGGGTGGCCGGGCGCCATGGGGCGGCCGGGCGCAGCCCGCCCCCGTGGCCGGCCGCGGACAGCGCGGTCACGTCGCTGAGCCTGGCCTCGGCGGGTCTGGCGGATGGGGACCTCGCGCGGCTCGGCGCGCTGGCGGGTCTGGAGCGCCTGAACCTGTCGGGCAACGGACTGACGGACATCGCGGCGCTGGCCGGGCTGGCGCGGCTTCGGAGTCTGGACCTGTCCGACAACGAGGTGTCGGACCTGTGGCCGCTGTCGGCGCTGACCGGGCTGCGGCGCCTTGACGTGTCGGGCAACCGCATCGCGGACCTGTCGCCGCTTTCGGAACTGCCCCGGCTGGAGGTGCTGGTCGCGGACGCCAACCTGGTGACGGACGCGGGCGCGCTGACGCACCTTGTCCGGCTGGAGAACCTGGGCCTTGCGGACAACGCGGTGGCGGATCTTGCGCCGCTGGCGGACCTCGGGTCGCTGCGGCGGCTGGACCTCGGGGGGAACCCGGTGGCGGACGCCTCGCCGCTGGGCGATCTCGGCACGCTGGTGTGGCTGCGCCTGCCGGCGGCCGCGGAGGCGCCGGCCGGGCGCCTCGCGCGGCTGCGCTGGCTGCGCCGGGGGGGCGGCGACGGCTCGCCGGCCGCGCGGTCGCCGGGGAGGGAGGCGGTCCGGTGAAACAGGCCTTCCGCCGAGTTTTCAGCTGGGTGCTGCGTGGCGCCACGGGCACCTGCGCCGAGATCGCGCCGTGCGTTGCGATGGGGTTGGCGGCGTTTGGCAGCGCGGTCGCGGCGAGCGAGACCGCGACGCAGGGTGTCTGCGGCCGCACGCCGGCGGTGGCGGCCGCGATTGCCGCCGCCAACGGCGAGGACTGCGCCGACATCGGCGCCGGGGAGCTGCACCGCGTGCTGGCGCTGGACCTGTCGGGCCGCTCCCTCGGCAGCCTCGCCGCCGGCGACTTCGCCGGTCTGGAACGGCTGCGCCGGCTGGACCTTTCGGGCAACGCCGTGACCTCGCTCCCCGAAGGCGTCTTTGACGACCTCGGCGTGCTGGAGACGCTGCGCCTTGCCGGCAACGGCCTTACGTCGCTGCCCGAGGGGGTGTTCGACCGTCTTCTGGCGCTGCGCGAGCTGACGCTGCACGGCAACGCGCTCGCCACGCTGCCGGACGGGGCGTTCGACGAGCTGCTGCTGCTGGAGGCGCTGACGCTGCACGGCAACGGCCTGGAGGCGTTGCCGGCGACGCCGGGGCTGTTCGACGCCTTCTCGCCGTTCTGGGGCCTGCCGCTCGACGGGCCGGGCGATCCGCCGCGCGGGGCGGAGGCGCTGCGGCGGTTCGTGGCGGAGGCGGGGATCGACTCGGTGGAGGACTTCGTGGCGGCGCTGCCGCCGTCGCACCGGAAGAACTTCGTGATGGTGTACGACTCGCACGGGCTCGGTTCGGAGTTCGTCTCGCGCGAGCATCCCCGGATGGTCTCGTGGGGCGCGGACGGGCGGTTCCTGTTCGCGTGGACGACGGACCCGGACGCGACGGCGCCGTTCGGCACGGGGGTGGAGTTCCTGATCGCGGCGGGGGCGACGTGGGACGCGGGGGTGGTGGACTTCTCGGGCGAGGCGCCGGCGATCGTCCGCCCGGAAAGCTGCGCGTCGTGCCACGGCGACCTGCATAAGCCCATCTGGGGCTCAGACGCGTGGAACAAGGACGACCCGGCCGACGTGCCGGGGGCCGAGTACGAGGGCACGGAGGAGCACGCGTGGCGGGACGCGGAGGTGTGGTCGGCGACGTCGGCGCTGATGGCGTCGGAGAACGCGCGCATCGAGCCGATGGACTTTGCGGCGTCGACGCTGGCGGCGGGCGACGCGCGCCGTCTGCGGCCGTTCGCGACCGTTGCCGAGGAGTTCGCCGCGGCTGTGGGCCGGCGCCACGCCGAGGTGCTGCTGCGCGGCGTGTTGGCGCAGGACGACGGCGACAGTATGCGCCGTGTTGCATGCCTGAAATCTTCGCCCTACAGCACGTGGTACTTGGAAAAGGCGTTCTTGCCGGTCACGGAGGCGGACTGGCGGCCGTCGTTCGTTCCGGCGCTCGGCCGGGACATCCAGTTCATTCACGCAGACGAGCTGTGGGCCTACTTCAACATGGGCTCCATGGGCCACGCGTTTCGGCTTGCCGCGTACGAGCACTGGTGGCGGAACGACGAAGCGATGCGAACGCTGTTCGCAGAGACGTCGAACCGGCACCTAAAGGATTGGCGCCGCATCAAATTCACCGGATCGCACCCGGATCTGAGGTTCTATGCGCCGGGAACGGCGTCGATGGAGGACGAGTTGATCCGCGCCTTGCGGCAGAGCTTCGGCCACGGCTCGTCGCTGAACCTGGAGGCGGGCAAGACGGCGTACCGGCCGGCGGGCCGGTCGCGGATGGCGCAGGACGCGCATGTGCCGGTGGACGACTATTCGCTGCCGCCCTACCGGGCGATGGTCGGCGGGATGGAGGCGAAGGTATGCGACGCGAGCCACCTGCGGAACGCCCACGCGAGCATGACCGCGACAGGCGAACTCGTGGAGGACGGAAGGATCGACGTGCGGGTCCGGTATCCGCGGCATGGCTATCCGCCCCGGCCGCTCCTTTCTCCCTCAGACGCCCGCGTCGACGTGACGAACGGCCGAGCGACGGTAAAGCGGACCATCGACGGCCCGGAAGGCTATTTCCTGAAGCTCGAGCCCGATGCCGGCGTGGAGTGGGTGGGCGTCGAGGTGCCGCCATACGCCACCAGGAACACTGCAATACTGATGGTCCCTGGAGGCAAGTGGCGCTTTTCCACGGCGACGGGCGAGGTGCTGCCGAGCGCCGACGCGTCGTTGCTGGGGCTGACGGTCGCGGGCGCGGACTTCGGCTGGTTCGACCCCGCGAAGACGAGCTACGTGGTGCCGGTGCCGCGCGGACAGGCGGCCGCGACGGTGACGCCGACGAAGTCGCACTTCGGGGCGACGTACGCGATCGAGCCGGCCGACGCGGATCCTGACCAGTTCGGCCACCAGGTGGCGGTCGCGGAGGGCGCGGCGACGGTGATCGAGGTTGCCGTCACGGCGGAGGATGGCGCGACGACGCGCACCTACACGGTGACGGTGACGCGCGAGGCCGACGCGTCGCTGTCGTCGCTGTCGCTGACGGGCGTGGACTTCGGGGCATTCGCCGGCGCCACGCTGGCCTACGCGGCGCGCGTGCCGCACGCGGTGTCGTTGACGACGGTGGAGGCGGCGGCGCGCGACCCGGCCGCCCAGGTGGACATCGCGCCGACGGATGCGGACGCGGCGCTGGGCCACCAGGTGTCGCTGGCGGTGGGGGACACGGAGATCGAGGTGGCCGTGACGGCGCCCGACGGTGCGACGGCAACGTACACGGTGACGGTGACGCGGGTGGGTTCGGACGACGCCACGCTCAGTTCGTTGTCGCTGACGGGCGTGGACCTCGGCGCGTTCGACCCGGCGACGCTGACGTACGCGGCGGTGACGGAGGCGTCGTCGCTGACGGTGGCTGCGTCTGCGGCCGGCGCCGGGGCGACGGTGTCGGTGCCGGGCGGGACGCGGGACGCCGACGGCAACTGGACGGTGCCGCTGGCCGAGGGCGACAACGAGATTGCCGTGACGGTGACGGCCCAGGACGGCACGGCGCGGACGTACACGGTGACGGTGCGGCGCGCCCCGGCGGGGACGGCGACGTGCCGCGACGGCACGGCGCTGGCGGCTCCGGAGAGCAACCCGGGCCTGGTTCGGGACTGCGAGACGCTGCTGTCGGCGAAGGGCGAGCTGGACCCGGGCGGGCGGGAGATATTCTGGGGCACGGTGCACGAGGAGCGGCTGGATCTCGGCGAGTGGTTCGGGGTGACGGTGCGCGACGGCCGGGTGCGGGAGCTGGCCTGGGACGGCGTGGAGGTGGCCGACGAGCGGCTGGCCGGCACGGTGCCGTCGGGGCTTTCGGGTCTGGACGCGCTGGAGGTGCTGGACCTGTGGCGCAACGACCTTCGCGGCGGCATTCCGGAGTCGCTGAAGGGGCTGTCGTCGCTGCGGGTGCTGGACCTGCGGGAGAACGAGCTGGACGCGGCGCCGCTGCCGGCGTGGCTGGGGGAGCTGGGGTCGCTGCGCGAGCTGCGGCTGGACGCGCCGGCCCCGGGCCCGATCCCGGCCGCGTGGTCGTCGCTGGCGGGGCTCGAGGACCTCGGTCTGACCGGGGCGTGGGGTGACGGCAAGGGGGCGACGGGCCCGATCCCGGAGTGGCTGGGGGAGCTGGGGTCGCTGCGTCGGCTGCGGCTGCCGGCGCAGCGGCTGACGGGGCGGATTCCGCTGGG
The DNA here is from genome assembly GCA_965116935.1 of Pseudomonadales bacterium. Classification (GTDB taxonomy): domain Bacteria; phylum Pseudomonadota; class Gammaproteobacteria; order Pseudomonadales; family Azotimanducaceae; genus VXYL01. Next base: position 2,104,970 of record OZ220737.1, read on the forward strand.
CCTGGCGCGGGGGTTCGACGACCTGGACCTGCGCTACAACGCTCTGGAGGGCTGCGTGCCGGCACAGCTTGCGGACGCGGAGAACGTGAAGGTGTCTCGTCAGGGGACACCGCGGCAGCCGGAGATGCTGCCGGCGTGCGCGCTGGTCGTGGACGCGGGCGCGGGTCGCGAGGTGGCGGCCGGGGCGACGGTGGAGCTGTCGGCGACGGCGGCCGGGCACCACGGGGACGCGACGCTGGTGTGGTCGTGGACGCAGGAGTCGGGACCGTCGGTGGCGCTGACGGACGCGGGCACGGCGACACCTTCGTTCGCGGTTCCGGCGCGCGGCGCGGCGGACGCGGAGTTCGCGTTCTCGGTGTCGGTGCGCGACGCGGAGGCGACGTCGGGCAGCGCGACGGCGACGGTGACGCACCGCCTGCCGGGGTTCGCGGGCACGGCGGCGCCGGCGGTGTCGGGCGCGGGGTCGCACGCGGTGGTGGAGGGCGACACGGCGGTGGCGACGCTGGCGGCGAGCGATGCGGACACCGCTGCCGAGCGCCTGTCGTGGCGGCTGTCGGGCGGCTCGGACGCGTCGCACTTCGCGCTGGACGGGTCGGGTTCGCTGTCGTTCGTTTCGGCGAAGGACTACGAGGCGCCGGACGACGCCGACGGCGACGGCACGTACGCGGTGTCGGTGGAGGTCTCCGACGGTCTGCGTTCGGCCACGGCCGACCGGACGGTGGCGCTCGTCAACCGCAACGAGGCGCCGACGGCGGAGGCGGGGCCGGACCAGTCGGACGTGGCGGCGGGGGCGACGGTGGAGTTGTCGGGTTCGGCGACGGATCCGGACGCCGGCGACGCGCTGTCGCACGCGTGGACGCAGGTGTCGGGAGCGGAGGTGGAGCTGTCGTCGTCGTCGTCGGCGTCGGCGACGTTCGCGGCGCCGGCTTCGGGGGGCGCGCTGACGTTCCGGCTGCGGGCGACGGACGCGGGCGGGCTGTGGGGCGAGGACGAGGTGACGGTGACGGTCGTGCCGTCGGTGACGTGGGGCGACCGCGTGTCGGCGCTGGACGTGGCGCTGTCGGACATCGGCATCGCCTCGGGGGTGTGGTCGGACGGCGACACGGTGTGGGTGTCGGACTGGGAGGGCTCGGCGGTGCGGGCGTACGCGCTGGACGGCGGCGCGCGGCGGTCGGGCAAGGACCTGACGGAGCTGTCGGCGACGCGGGCGGCGGGTCTGTGGTCGGACGGGTCGACGCTGTGGGTGGCGGACTTCTCGGGCGACGCGGTGCAGGCGCGGGATCTGTCGACGGGCGCGGCGGCGTCCGGGGGCCTCGCGGACCTGGACGACGACGGCAACGACGCGCCGACGGGGATCTGGTCGGACGGTTCGACGCTGTGGGTGTCGGACTACTACGACCGCAAGGCGTACGCGTACGCGCTGTCGGACGGCGCGCGGACGATGTCGCGGGAGGTGTCGCTGTCGGGCGCGAGCCGTCCGTTCGGCCTGTGGTCGGACGGCGAGACGCTGCTGACGGCGGACTGGACGGGGGGCCGGGTGCTGGCGTACCGGCTGTCGGACGGGACGCGGCTTGCGGCGCTGGACATCGACACGTCGGCGGCGGGGAACGCGAAGCCGATGGGTCTGTGGTCGGACGGCGAGACGCTGTGGGTGTCGGACGAGCAGGACGACAGGCTGTACGCGTACGCGGTGCCGGCGCCGCCGGCGGACACGGCGCCGGCGCCGGTGGTCGCGCCGCTCGCGGCGACGGGCCTGTCGGCGTCGGCCGCGACGGCGACGACGGTGTCGCTGTCGTGGACGCTGCCGTCGCAGCCGTCGGGGGTGACGGTCAGCGCGGTGGAGGTGCAGCGCGAGACGGCCGGGTCGTGGACGACGGCGGCGACGCTGGGCGCGGCGGCGACGACGCACGCGGCGACGGGTCTGGCGCCCTCGATGTCGTACACGTTCCGCGTGCGGCTGGCCACGAACCGGGGGACGGCGGAGTCGGCGAGCGTGACGGCGAGCACGGCGTCGGCCGCGCCGCTTGCGGCGACGGGCCTTGTGGCGTCGGGTGCGACGGCGACGACGGTGTCGCTGTCGTGGACGCTGCCGTCGCAGCCGGCGGGTGTGACGGTCACTGCGGTTGAGGTGCAGCGGGAGACGGGCGGCTCGTGGACGACGGCGGCGACGCTCGGCGCGTCGGCGACGTCGCACGTGGCGACGGGTCTGGCGGCGGGGACGGCGCACCGGTTCCGCATCCGCCTGGCGACGGGCTCGGGCGACGCGGACTCGGCGGCGGTGACGGCCAGCACGGAGGCGGCGTCTCCGGTCGCCGGGTTCACGCTGGTGGACGGCGCCGACGGCGCCGACATCGGCGCGCTCCGGGACGGCGACGAGCTGGCGGCGGGTCTCGGGGCGCTGGATATCCGCGCGGACCTGGGCGCCGGCGAGAGCGTCGGCAGCGTGCACTTCACGCTGGGCGGGGCGAAGACGGTGGAGCGGACGGAGAACCTGGCGCCCTACGAGCTGTTCGGGGGCCAGGGCGGCGAGACGTTCGGCGCCGGCACCTACACGCTGACGGCGACGCCGTACGCGGAGCGGGGTCTGGGCGGCGCGGCGGGGGTTGCGGCGAGCGTGTCGTTCACGGTGTCGGCGCCGAAGGCGTCGGTGGACCGGGATCGCCTGGTTCTCACTTGGCGTACGCCCCGGGACGCCTTCGCGGCGCCGCACGGGTCGGACTTTGCGGTGAGCGTGGACGGCGCGTTCCGCCCGGTGGCGGCGGCGTCGGTGTCGGGCAGCGGCGTGCTGCTGACGCTGTCGGCGCCGGTGCTGCCGGGGCAGGCCGTGCTGGTGGACTACCTGGGTTCTGCGATGCACCCGCTGGCGGACGCCCGCGGCGTCGGGGTGGGGGCGTGGACGGGGCTGGCGGCCGAGAACGTCACGGGTCGGCCGGACGCGGACATGCACGGGTGGGTGGCCGGGCGCCATGGGGCGGCCGGGCGCAGCCCGCCCCCGTGGCCGGCCGCGGACAGCGCGGTCACGTCGCTGAGCCTGGCCTCGGCGGGTCTGGCGGATGGGGACCTCGCGCGGCTCGGCGCGCTGGCGGGCCTCGAGCGCCTGGACCTGTCGGGCAACGGACTGACGGACCTGGCGGCGCTGGCCGGGCTGGCGCGGCTTCGGAGCCTGGACCTGTCCGACAACGAGGTGTCGGACCTGTGGCCGCTGTCGGCGCTGACCGGGCTGCGGCGCCTTGACGTGTCGGGCAACCGGATCGCGGACCTGTCGCCGCTTTCGGAGCTGCCCCGGCTCGAGGTGCTGGTCGCGGACGCCAACCTGGTGACGGACGCGGGGGCGCTGACGCACCTTGTCCGGCTGGAGAACCTGGGCCTTGCGGACAACGCGGTGGCCGATCTCGCGCCGCTGGCGGATCTCGCCTCGCTGCGTCGCCTGGACGTCGGCGGGAATCCGGCGGCGGACGCCTCGCCGCTGGGCGATCTCGGCACGCTGGTGTGGCTGCGCCTGCCGGCGGCCGCGGAGGCGCCGGCCGGGCGCCTCGCGCGGCTGCGCTGGCTGCGCCGGGCGGACGGCGACGGGGCGCGTGCGGCGCCGCCCGGCGCGGGCGCGGGCCGATGAAGCGGGCCCGTGCCCCCGTCGGCATTGGCTGGCTCTTCGCCGCGACGTCGATGGCGCCTGTGCCCGGCGCCGCTTGCGCGCACGAGGCCCAGCTTCCGGTGAAGCAGGCGCGGCCGTGCGTGTGCTGATGCGCGGATGCGGTGCCGCGGTCGCCCTGGCGCTGTCGCTGGTGGCGGGCGCGCCGGCGGCGCAGCCGTCGTGGGGCGAGCGCGTCGCGGATCGGGACGTGGCGCTGTCGGACATCGGCATCGCCTCCGGGGCGTGGTCGGACGGGGACACGGTGTGGGTGTCGGACTGGTCGGGCTCGGCGGTGCGCGCGTACGCGCTGCGCGGCGGCGCCCGTCGCGCCGGGCTGGACATGGCGGAGCTGCCAGCGTCGATCCCGGCGGGGCTTTGGTCGGACGGCGACACGCTGTGGGTGTCGGACTTCTCGGACGACGCACTGGATGCCCGTCGGCTGGCGACGGGGGCGGCGGTGGCGGGCCGGGGCTTCGCCGCCGCCGGCAACGACGCGCCGACGGGTCTGTGGTCGGACGGTTCGACGCTGTGGGCGGCGGACTACTACGACCGCAAGGCGTACGCGTATGTGCTGTCGGACGGGACGCGGGCGTCGTCGCGGGACCTGGCGCTGGCGGGGACGGGGCGGCCGTTCGGTCTGTGGTCGGACGGCGCGACGCTGCTGGCGGCGGACTGGACGGGAGGCCGTGTGCTGGCGTACCGGCTGTCGGACGGGTCGCGGCTGCCGGATCGTGACATCGACACCTCGGCGGCGGGGAACGCGAAGCCGATGGGCCTGTGGTCGGACGGCGCGACGCTGTGGGTGACCGACGAGCAGGACGACAGGCTGTATGCCTACGCGGTGCCGGGGCTGCTGGAGGTGCGTCCCCCGGCGGCGGCGGACGCGTCGCTGGCGTCGCTGTCGCTGACGGGCATGGACATCGGCACGTTCGCCGCCGGCACGCTGTCGTACGCGGCGGAGGTCGCGCACGACGTGGCGACGACGACGGTGACGGCGGCCGCGACGCAGGGCGGTGCCACGGTCGCGATCACCCCGGCTGACGCGGACCCGGAGACCCCGGGTCACCAGGTGTCGCTGGCTCGGAGGAAGACGGTCGTGGAGGTCGTGGTGACGGCGGCCAACGGGGCGACCCGCCGGACCTACGCGGTGGCGGTGACGCGCGCGGGGTCGCCCGACGCGACGCTCGGATCGCTGACGCTGTCGGGTGTCGACATCGGCGCGTTCGATGCCGAGCGGCTGGACTACGCCGCCCGGGTGCCGTATCCGGTCGGATCGACGACGGTGGCGGCGACGGCGGCGCACGGGTCGGCGACCGTGGCGGTTACACCGGTCGACGCGGACGATGGCGCGCCTGGGCACCAGGTGGCGCTGGCGGTGGGCGAGACGGTGGTCGAGGCGCGGGTGACGGCGCAGGACGGCACGACGGTGCGGACCTACGCGGCGACGGTTTCCCGTGCCGCCCCGTCGACGGACGCGGCGCTCGGCGCGCTCGGCCTGACGGGCGTCGACCTCGGGGCGTTCGACCCGGACGGCCTGTCGTACGCGGCGTCGGTGGACTACCTGACCTCCTTGACGACGGTGACAGCGACCGCGCGCACCGCGACGGCGACGGTGGCGGTCTCGCCGGCGGATGCGGACGGCGAGGCGCCGGGGCACCAGGTGCGGCTGGCGGTGGGCGAGACGGTCGTCGAGGTGCGGGTGACGGCGCAGGACGGCACGACGGTGCGGACCTACGCGGCGACGGTGGTGCGGGCGGCGCCGGACGCGGCGCTGCGGTCGCTGCGTCTGTCGGGCGTCGACATCGGCACGTTCGATCCGGACACGGCCTCGTACACGGGACTGGTCGGCGTCGAGGTGACGACGACGACGGTAACGGCGACGGGGAGGCACGCGGCGGCGACGGTACAGGTGTCGCCGGCGGACGCCGATGCCGATGCGGCGGGGCACCAGGTGCGCCTGGCGGTCGGCAGGAACGTGGTCGAGATCCTGGTGACGGCGCAGGACGGCGTGACCGCGCGGCCCTACTCGGCGACCGTCTGGCGCGGTCGGCATGACGCCGCGCTGCGTTCGCTGGGCCTGTCGGGCGTGGACATCGGGACGTTCGAAGCGGACGACCTGGCGTACTCGGGATCGGTGGACTACGAGGCGTCGACGACGACGGTGACGGCCCAGGCGCGGGACGCGGCGGCGACGGTCGCGATCACGCCGGCGGACGCGGACAGCGAGGCGGCGGGGCACCAGGTGCGGCTGGCGGTGGGCGGGACGGTCGTCGAGGTGCGCGTGACGGCGCACGACGGGATCACGGCGCGCACCTACACCGCGACGGTGACGCGGGCGACGCCCGAGGGCTACCAGGCGTCCGTGTCGGCTTGGATCGGCGATGACGGTCGTTTGCGGATCGACGTGCCGAGCGCCACGAACCGCTACCACGTCCTGTACTACCGGCCCGCGCCCGACGGCGACGCCGGCGGGGAAGCGGCGACTGAGTATGCCGTAGCGATCCATCCGGGTGCGGAAGGTGCGGTCGTCCTGGACGAGCCGTTGCGCGTGTCCGGGAACGGCAGCTACCGGGTCGAGACCTACTCGACGTCGGCGCCGGGCGACGTGGACGGCGACGGCGTCGACGACCTGACCGAACTCGGCCGCGCCGGGACAGGGGGTCGGGCGCCGCTGAACGCTGCCGGCGTGATCGCGAGCGAACACGGCGCGGTGGCCGTGCCGGACATGGCGACCTTTGAAGCCCTGTCGTACTACGGTCGTGGCACGTTGGACAGCTACTTGGCGGATCTTGAGTACATCAAGTACCTGGTGATCGATGCGGGGACGGACGATGCCACCGTGTACTACATGGATACGAATCGGCATCGGATGCACGCGAGATTCTGGCAAGCGATCGGACGGTCGGTGCGAGGGGTGGTGCTGCGCGGGGACGTCAGCTACCACCCTTATGTGGTGGCGCCCAACGGAGAAACGGGCGCGTTCCGGCACGGCTACCAGCCGGACGACTCGTGGTCGTTCGAGCTAGTCTCACACGGCCAAGAGTTGTTGGCGGCGAGTATGCCATTCCTGCGCAATCGTCTCGTGTACCAGCCGATGTCGGGTGCGCTCGCGCGTTACGAGCGGGAGAAGGCGAAGTACGACGCTTCGCGAGTGGTCGTTTACCTTGAGTCGGACCTGTTCGAGGGGTCGGTGTTCGGCGTCCTCAACGCCGCGGTGGGCTACGGACTGCTGCGGGTGCTGGAGAGCGGCGAGCGGCCGACGTTCCGGGACGTGGCGGTCCTGCGCCACCTGCCGACCGAGCTCCCCGCCGTTGCCGGCGTGATCTCGCTGCAGCGCCAGACGCCGCTGTCGCACGTCAACCTGCGCGCGGTGCAGGACGGCGTGCCGAACGCCTACATCGGCAACGCGCTCGACGACCCGTTGATCGCGAAATTGGTTGGCCGCTACGTGCGTTTCGAGTTGGCGGAAGACCCGAAGCAGCGGTTCGAGTGGGTGGACGCCGCCGGGGAGACGGTGGCGCGGGTGGGGTTCAAGATGACCGAGGCGACCGCGGAGGAGGTGGCGGCGCACCACGCGGCGCGGCGCCCGGCCGAGGCGCAGACGCCGGCGCGGGACCTGACGGTGACCGCCTACCGGGCGCTCGGCTCGGTCGCCTTTGCCGACGCGGACGCCTTCGGGGTGAAGGCGGCGAACCTGGCGACGCTGCGCACGTTGGGCCTGACCGACGTGGAGGTGCCGGACGGCTACGCGCTGCCGCTTTACTACTACGACGAGTTCATGAAGCACAACGGCTTCTACGCCGACGTCGACGCGCTGCTGGCGGACGCGGACTTCCAGGGCGGCATCGCGGTGCGCGACCGGGAGCTTAGGAAGCTGCGGCGGCGGATCGAGAACGCAGCCGTGCCGGAGTGGATGGCGACGTCGCTGGGGACGCTGCGGGGCCTCTTCGCCGAGGGCACGCCGATCCGCTGCCGTTCGAGCACGAACAACGAGGACCTTCCGGGGTTCAGCGGCGCGGGCCTCTACGACTCGGTGACGCACCGCCCGGAGGAGGGTCACCTGTCGAAGTCGATCAAGCAGGTGTACGCGAGCCTGTGGAACCTGCGCGCGTTCGAGGAGCGCGAGTTCCACCGCATCGACCACAGGGCGGCGGCGATGGGGGTGCTGCTGCACCCGAACTTCGACGCCGAGCTGGCGAACGGGGTGGCGGTGTCGGACGACCCGGTGTACGGGTCGGAGGACGCGTACTATGTGAACGTGCAGGTGGGCGAGAACCTGGTGACGAACCCGTCGTCGGCGGTGGTTCCGGAGCAGCTGCTGCTGACGGCGGCGGAGGACGGCGAGGACGGCGAGTACGAGGAGGCGGTGGTGCAGCGCTCGAGCCTGGTGGCGGACGACGCGCGTGTGCTGGAGGCGGTGCACGTGGCGACGCTGTACGCGGCGCTGGGGACGATCCACGATCGGTTCGCGACGCTCTACGAGGTTGGCGACGACGACGAGTTCTCGATGGAGATCGAGTTCAAGGTGACGGCGGCGGACGCGCTGGCGATCAAGCAGGCGCGGCCGTGGGTGTACTGATGCGCGGGTGCGGCGCCGCGGTTGCCCTGGCGCTGTCGCTGGCGGCGGCCGTGCCGGCGTCGGGGCAGCCGTCGTGGGGCGAGCGTCTGGCGGATCGGGACGTGGCGCTGTCGGACATCGGCATCGCCTCCGGAGTGTGGTCGGACGGGGACACGGTGTGGGTGTCGGACTGGCAGGGGTCGGGCTCGGAGGTGCAGGCGTACGCGCTGCGCGGCGGCGCCCGTCGCGCCGGGCTGGACATGGCGGAGCTGCCGGCGTCGGTTCCGGCGGGGCTGTGGTCGGACGGCGACACGCTGTGGGTGTCGGACTTCTCGGGCGACGCGCTGGACGCGCGGCGGCTGGCGACGGGGGCGGCGGTGGCGGGCCGGCGCTTCGCCGCCGCCGGCAACGGGGCGCCGACGGGTCTGTGGTCGGACGGTTCGACGCTGTGGGCGGCGGACTACTACGACCGCAAGGCGTACGCGTACGCGCTGTCGGACGGGACGCGGCGGTCGTCGCGGGACCTGGCGCTGTCGGGGACGGGGCGGCCGTTCGGTCTGTGGTCGGACGGCGCGACGCTGCTGGCGGCGGACTGGACGGGAGGCCGTGTGCTGGCGTACCGGCTGTCGGACGGGTCGCGGCTGACGGAGCGCGACATCGACACGTCGGCGGCGGGCAACGCCAAGCCGATGGGCCTGTGGTCGGACGGGACGACGCTGTGGGTGACCGACGAGCAGGACGACAGGCTGTACGCGTACGCGGTGCCGGGCCTGCTGGAGGTGGCGGTGCCGACGGCGGCGGATCCGTCGCTGGCGTCGCTGACGCTGACGGGCGTGGACATCGGGACCTTCGCGTCTGACACGACGTCGTACGCGGCGGAGGTCGCGAACGACGTGGCGACGACGACGGTGACGGCGGCGGCGCGCGGCGCCGGTGCGCGGGTCGCCATCTCGCCGGCGGACGCGGAGCCGGCCACGCCCGGGCACCAGGTGGCGCTGGCGGTGGGTCGCACCGTGGTGAAGGTGGCGGTGACCGCGCGCAACGGGGTGACGCGGCGGACCTACGTGGTGGCGGTGACGAGCGCGGGGTGGTCCGACGCGACGCTTTCGTCGCTGTCGCTGACGGGCGTGGACATCGGCGCGTTCGCTGCCGAGCGGCTGGACTACGCCGCCCGGGTGCCGTATGCGGTCGGATCGACGACGGTTGCGGCGGCGGCGGCGCACGGGGGCGCGACGGTGTCGGTGACGCCGGCGGACGCGGACGGCGCCGCCGCGGGCCACCAGGTGCGGCTGGCGGTTGGGGACACGGCCGTCGGCGTCCTCGTCCTGGCGGAGGACGGGACGACCGAACGGGCCTACGCAGTGACCGTCACGCGGGCGGCGCCGTCGTCGGACGCGGCCCTTCGCTCGCTGGAACTTTCGGGCGTCGACCTCGGGACGTTCGATCCGGACGGCCTGTCGTACGCGGCGTCGGTGGACTACGCGGTGTCGACGGCGACGGCGACGGCGACGGCGCGGGACCCGACGGCGACGGTGGATGTCATGCCGGCGGACGCGGACGGCGAGGCGCCGGGTCACCAGGTGCGGCTGGCGGTGGGCGCGACGGTCGTCGAGGTGCGCGTGGCGGCGCAGGACGGCACCACGGCGCGCACCTACACCGCGACGGTGGTGCGCGCGCGGCCCGCCGACGAACGGCCCGTGGCGTCGCTTGTCGTCGGCGCCGACGACCGGGTGCGGATCGGCGTGCCGAGCGCCACGGACCGCTACCACGTCCTTTACTACCGCCCGGATGCGGACGATCCGGCGACCGAGCACGCGGTGGCGATCCATCCGGGCGGGGAACTCGACGTCGAGCTGACGGAGCCTTCTCGCGCGGGTGCCGGAGCGTACCGGGTCGCGACGTACCTGAACAGCGCGCCGGGCGACCAGGACGGCGACGACGCGGACGACCTCGAGGAACTCGGCCGCCGACACGCCGGCAAGCGCGCGCCGATGAACAAGGCGAAGTTGTTGTCGGCATGGGACGGGGCCAACGCGATCCACGACATGGCGGAGTTCCTGCGCCTGTCGAAGTCCTTGTGGACCCCCGCAGGGACACGGGAGTTCACCGACTTCATCATCTCCGACATCGGGACCGACGACGAGGAAATCTACTTCATCAACACGGGCACGTGGTACGGCCACAGGGGGTTCATAGACCGGCACCTCTCGGACCGCCCGTGGGGCTCGCTGATGAGAGGCCACTTGTCCTACTACCCGGAAGTCGTGGCGCCGAACGGCGAGCTCGGGACGTTCGCCTACAGCGGGAATTCGCGCTGGTCCTTCGAGGACGTGGCTCGGGCCTACGAAGTGGTCGCGGCGAACATGCCGTTCCTGCGCAACGACTACGTCTACTTGCCATTGTGGACGTCGATGCCGGAGTACCGGCGCAACAAGGCGAAGTACGACGCGTCCCGGGTGCCGGTGTACCTGGAGGAGGACCTGGCCGGGCTCTCGGCCTTCGACGTCCTCAACGCGGCGGTGGGCTACGGCCTGCTGCGGGTGCTCGGGAGCGACGAGCGGCCGACGTTCCGGGACGTGGTGATCCTGCGGCATCTCCCGAACGAGCTGTCGGCGGTGGCCGGCGTGATCTCGCTGGAACGCCAGACCCCGCTGTCGCACGTCAACCTGCGCGCCGTGCAGGACGGCGTGCCGAACGCCTACGTCGGCGACGCGCTCGAGGACCCGATGGTCGCGAACCTGATCGGGAAGTACGTGCGCTACGAGGTGGCGGACGGTCCGGGGAAGCATTTCGAGTGGACCAACCCGGCGACGGGCGCGGTCGAGAGCCGGTTCGGCCACGTGCTCACGGAGGCGACCGCGGAGCAGGTGGCGGCGCACCACGAGGCGCGGCGCCCGGCCGAGGCGCAGACGCCGGCGCGGGACCTGACGGTGACCGCGTACCGGGCGCTCGGCTCGGTCGCCTTCGCCGACGCGGACGCGTTCGGGGTGAAGGCGGCGAACCTGGCGACGCTGCGCACGTTGGGCCTGACCGACGTCGAGGTGCCGGACGGCTACGCGCTGCCGTTCCACTACTACGACGCGTTCATGAAGCACAACGGCTTCTACGACGACGTGGACGCCCTGCTCGCGGACGCGGACTTCCAGGGCGGCATCGCGGTGCGCGACCAGGAGCTGCGCAAGCTCAGGCGGCGCATCGAGAACGCCGCCGTGCCGGAGTGGATGGCGACGTCGCTGGGGACGCTGCAGGGCCTCTTCGCCGAGGGCGTGCCGATCCGCTGCCGTTCGAGCACGAACAACGAGGACCTTCCGGGGTTCAGCGGCGCGGGGCTGTACGACTCGGTGACGCACCGGCCGGGGGAGGGTCACCTGTCGAAGTCGGTGAAGCAGGTGTTCGCGAGCCTGTGGAACCTGCGCGCGTTCGAGGAGCGGGAGTTCCACCGCATCGACCACAAGGCGGCGGCGATGGGGGTGCTCATGCACCCGAACTTCGACGGCGAGCTGGCGAACGGGGTGGCGGTGTCGGACGATCCGGTGTACCTGACGGAGGACGCGTACTACGTCAACGCGCAGGTGGGCGAGAACCTGGTGACGAACCCGTCGTCGGCGGTGGTTCCGGAGGAGCTGCTGCTGACGGCGGCGGAGGACGGCGAGGACGGCGAGTACGAGGAGGCGGTGGTGCAGCGCTCGAGCCTGGTGGCGGACGACGCGCGGGTGCTGGAGGCGGCGCACGTGGCGACGCTGTACGCGGCGCTGGGGACGATCCACGAGCGGTTCGCGGCGCTCTACGAGGTTGGCGACGACGACGAGTTCTCGATGGAGATCGAGTTCAAGGTGACGGCGGCGGACGCGCTGGCGATCAAGCAGGCGCGGCCGTGGGTGTACTGATGCGCGGGTGCGGCGCAGCGGTTGCCCTGGCGCTGGCGCTGGCGGCGGCCGTGCCGGCGTTGGGGCAGCCGTCGTGGGGCGAGCGTCTGGCGGATCGGGACGTGGCGCTGTCGGACATCGGCATCGCCTCCGGCGCCTGGTCGGACGGGGACACGGTGTGGGTGTCGGACTGGCAGGGGTCGGGCTCGGAGGTGCAGGCGTACGCGCTGCGCGGCGGCGCCCGTCGCGCCGGGCTGGACATGGCGGAGCTGCCGGCGTCGATTCCGGCGGGGCTTTGGTCGGACGGCGACACGCTGTGGGTGTCGGACTTCTCGGGCGACGCGCTGGATGCCCGGCGGCTGGCGACGGGGGCGGCGGTCTCGGGCCGTGGCTTCGCCGCCGCCGGCAACGGGGCGCCGACGGGTCTGTGGTCGGACGGTTCGACGCTGTGGGCGGCGGACTACTACGACCGCAAGGCGTACGCGTACGCGCTGTCGGACGGGACGCGGGCGTCGTCGCGGGACCTGGCGCTGTCGGGGACCGGGCGGCCGTTCGGTCTGTGGTCGGACGGCGCGACGCTGCTGGCGGCGGACTGGACGGGCGGCCGTGTGCTGGCGTACCGGCTGTCGGACGGGTCGCGGCAGTCGGAGCGCGACATCGACACGTCGGCGGCGGGCAACGCCAAGCCGATGGGCCTGTGGTCGGACGGGACGACGCTGTGGGTGACCGACGAGCAGGACGACAGGCTGTATGCCTACGCGGTGCCGGGCCTGCTGGAGGTGCGTCCCCCGGCGGCGGCGGATCCGTCGCTGGCGTCGCTGACGCTGACGGGCGTGGACATCGGGACCTTCGCGTCTGACACGACGTCGTACGCGGCGGAGGCCGCGCACGACGTGGCGACGACGACGGTGACGGCGGGCGTGACGCAGGGCGGTGCGACGGTCGCGATCGCGCCGACGGACGCGGACCCGGCCACGGCGGGCCACCAGGTGGCGCTGGAGGTGGGACGGACCGTGGTGGAGGTGAAGGTGACGGCCCCCAACGGCATTACGCGCTGGACCTACGAGGTGGCGGTGACGCGCGCGGGGTCGCCCGACGCGACGCTCGGGTCGCTGACGCTGTCGGGAGTCGACATTGGCCCGTTCTCGGCGGACCGGCTGGAGTATGCGGGTCGGGTGGGGTACGGGGCGGACACGGCGACGGTGTCGGCCACGGCGGCGCACGGGGGCGCGACGGTGTCGGTGACGCCGGCGGACGCGGACGGCGCCGTAGCGGGTCATCAGGTGCGGCTGGCGGTTGGGGACACGGCCGTCGGCGTCCGCGTCCTGGCGGCGGACGGGACGACGATGCGGACCTACACGGTGACCGTGACGCGGGCGGCGCCGTCGACGGACGCCGTGCTGCGCTCGCTCACCCTGTCGGGGGTCGACATCGGTACCTTCGACCCGGTCGAGCTGTCGTACGCGGCGTCGGTGGACTACGGGGCAGCGACGACGACGGTGACGGCCGAACCGCGGGACGCGGCGGCGACGGTCGTGGTATCGCCAGCGGACGCCGACGCGGAGGCGGCGGGGCACCAGGTGCGCCTGGCGGTGGGTGCCACGTCGGTCGAGATCCGGGTGATCGCGCAGGACACGACGACCGAACGCACATACACGGCGACCATCGTGCGGGGCTTGCCGTCGACGGACGCCGCGCTGCGCTCGCTCACCCTGTCGGGAATCGACCTCGGGGCGTTCGATCCGGACGGCCTGTCGTACGCGGCGTCGGTGGACTACGCGGTGTCGACGACGACGGTGGCCGCAGAGGCGCGGGACGCGGCGGCAACGATTGGGGTGTCGCCAGCGGACTCCGATGCGGAGGCCGCCGGGCACCAGGTGCGGCTGGCGGTCGGCCGGAACGTCTTGGCGGTCCAAGTGACGGCACAGGACGGGATCGCGGCGCGCACCTACACCGCGACGGTGACGCGCGCGAGGCCGGCCGGCTACACGAGCCTCTCGTCGTTTGCGGTCGGCGCCGACGACCGCGTGCGGATCAGTCTGCCGAGCTCGGCGAACCGCTACCACGTCCTGTACTACCGGCCGGACGCGGACGACCCGGAGACGGAGTACGCGGTGGCGATCCATCGGGGCGGGGAACTCGACGTCGAGCTGACCGAGCCTTCTCGCGCGGGTGCCGGAGCGTACCGGGTCGCGACGTACCTGAACAGCGCGCCGGGCGACCAGGACGGCGACGGCGCGGACGACCTCGAGGAACTCGGCCGCCGCCCCGTCGCCAAGCGCGCGCCGCTGAGCAAGGCGAAGTTGTTGTCGGCATGGGACGGGGCCAACGCGATTCACGACATGGCGGGGTTCCTGCGCGTGTCGAAGTCCTTGCGGACCCGCGAAGCGACACGGGAGTTCACCAACTTCATCATCTCCGACTTCGGCACCGGCAACGAGGACATCTACTTCATCAACACGGGCACGTGGCCCGGCCACAGGGCGTTCATAGACCGGCACCTCTCGGACCGCCCGAGGGGCTCGCTGATGAGAGGCCACTTCTTCTATTACCCGGAAGTCGTGGCGCCCAACGGCGAGCCCGGGACGTTCGCCTACACGTTAGGGAACTCGCGCTGGTCCTTCGAGCACGTGGCTCGGGCCCACGAAGTGATCGCGGCGAACATGCCGCTCCTGCGCAACAACGTCGTCTACCTGCCGTGGCGGAGGTCGATGCCGGAGTACCGGCGCAACAAGGCGAAGTACGACGCGTCCCGGGTGCCGGTGTACCTGGAGGAGGACCTGGCCGGGCTCTCGGCCTTCGACGTCCTCAACGCGGCGGTGGGCTACGGCCTGCTGCGGGTGCTCGGGAGCGGCGAGCGGCCGACGTTCCGGGACGTGGTGATCCTGCGGCATCTCCCGAACGAGCTGTCGGCGGTGGCCGGCGTGATCTCGCTGGAACGCCAGACGCCGCTGTCGCACGTGAACCTGCGCGCCGTGCAGGACGGCGTGCCGAACGCCTACGTCGGCAACGCGCTCGACGACCCGATGGTCGCGGACCTGATCGGGAAGTACGTGCGCTACGAGGTGGCGGAGGACCCGGGCAAGCGCTTCGAGTGGACCAACCCGGCGACGGGCGCGGTCGAGAGCCGGTTCGGCCACGTGCTCACCGAGGCGACGGCAGCCGAGGTGGCGGCGCACCACGAGGCGCGGCGCCCGGCCGAGGCGCAGACGCCGGCGCGGGACCTGACGGTGACCGCCTACCGGGCGCTCGGCTCGGTCGCCTTCGCGGACGCGGACGCGTTCGGGGTGAAGGCGGCGAACCTGGCGACGCTGCGCACGTTGGGCCTGACGGACGTGGAGGTGCCGGACGGCTACGCGCTGCCGTTCCACTACTACGACGAGTTCATGAAGCACAACGGCTTCTACGCCGACGTCGACGCGCTGCTGGCGGACACGGACTTCCAGGGCGGCATCGCGGTGCGCGACCGGGAGCTGCGCAAGCTCCGGAGGCGCATCGAGAACGGCGCCATGCCCGAGTGGATGGCGACGTCGCTGGGCACGCTGCAGGGCCTGTTCGCGGAAGGCACGCCGATCCGCTGCCGTTCGAGCACGAACAACGAGGACCTTCCGGGGTTCAGCGGCGCGGGGCTGTACGACTCGGTGACGCACCGCCCGGAGGAGGGTCACCTGTCGAAGTCGGTGAAGCAGGTGTTCGCGAGCCTGTGGAACCTGCGCGCGTTCGAGGAGCGCGAGTTCCACCGCATCGACCACAGGGCGGCGGCGATGGGGGTGCTGCTGCACCCGAACTTCGACGCCGAGCTGGCGAACGGGGTGGCGGTGTCGGACGACCCGGTGTACCTGATCGAGGACGCGTACTACGTCAACGCGCAGGTCGGCGAGAACCTGGTGACGAATCCATCGTCGGCGGTGGTTCCGGAGGAGCTGCTGCTGACGGCGGCGGAGGACGGCGAGGACGGCGAGTATGCGGAGACGCTGGTTCAGCGCTCGAACCTGGTGGGGGACGACGTTCGGGTGCTGGAGGCGGCGCACGTGGCGACGCTGTACGCGGCGCTCGGCACGATCCACGAGCGGTTCGCGGCGCTGTACGCGGTGGAGGATGGCGACGAGTTCTCGATGGAGATCGAGTTCAAGGTGACGGCGGCGGACGCGCTGGCGGTGAAGCAGGCGCGGCCGTGGGTGTACTGATGCGCGGGTGCGGCGCCGCGGTTGCCCTGGCGCTGTCGCTGGCGGCGGCCGCGCCGGCGTCGGCGCAGCCGTCGTGGGGTGACCGTCTGGCGGATCGGGACGTGGCGCTGTCGGACATCGGCATCGCCTCCGGAGTGTGGTCGGACGGGGACACGGTGTGGGTGTCGGACTGGCAGGGGTCGGGCTCGGAGGTGCAGGCGTACGCGCTGCGCGGCGGCGCCCGTCGCGCCGGGCTGGACATGGCGGAGCTGCCGGCGTCGGTTCCGGCGGGGCTGTGGTCGGACGGCGACACGCTGTGGGTGTCGGACTTCTCGGGCGACGCACTGGATGCCCGTCGGCTGGCGACGGGGGCGGCGGTCTCGGGCCGGGGCTTCGCCGCCGCCGGCAACGGGGCGCCGACGGGTCTGTGGTCGGACGGTTCGACGCTGTGGGCGGCGGACTACTACGACCGCAAGGCGTACGCGTACGCGCTGTCGGACGGGACGCGGGCGTCGTCGCGGGACCTGGCGCTGTCGGGGACCGGGCGGCCGTTCGGTCTGTGGTCGGACGGCGCGACGCTGCTGGCGGCGGACTGGACGGGCGGCCGTGTGCTGGCGTACCGGCTGTCGGACGGGTCGCGGCAGTCGGAGCGCGACATCGACACGTCGGCGGCGGGCAACGCCAAGCCGATGGGCCTGTGGTCGGACGGGACGACGCTGTGGGTGACCGACGAGCAGGACGACAGGCTGTATGCCTACGCGGTGCCGGGCCTGCTGGAGGTGCGTCCCCCGGCGGCGGCGGATCCGTCGCTGGCGTCGCTGACGCTGACGGGCGTGGACATCGGGACCTTCGCGTCTGACACGACGTCGTACGCGGCGGAGGCCGCGCACGACGTGGCGACGACGACGGTGACGGCGGTCGCGGCGCAGGGCGGCGCGACGGTCGCGATCACGCCGGCGGACGCGGACGCGGAGACGCCCGGGCACCAGGTGTCGCTAGCTGGGCGGAAGACCGTCGTCGAGGTCGCCGTCGCGGCGAGCAACGGCGCGACGCGGCGCACGTACGCGGTGTCGGTCGCCCGCCGGGAGTCGGCCGACGCGAGACTGGCGTCGCTGACGCTGACGGGCGTGGACATCGGGGCGTTCGCGGCGGAGCGGCTCGCCTACGCGGGTCGGGCGCCGTTCGAGGCGGACTCCACTACGGTGGCCGTGGCGACGGCGCATTGGGGCGCGGCGGTGGCCGTGTCGCCGGTCGACGCCGACGCGGGAACGCCCGGGCACCAGGTGGGCCTCGCGGTCGGGAAGACCGCGGCGGTCCGGATCCGCGTGACGGCGGAGGACGGGACGACCGAGCGGGTGTACAGCGTGGCGGTCGCGCGCGGCCGGGGCGACGCGGCGCTCGTCTCGCTCGGCCTGCGGGGTGTCGACATCGGGACGTTCGAGCCGGACGGCCTGTCGTATGCAGGATCGGCGGACTACGCGGTGTCGTCCACGACGGTGGCGGCGGCGGCGCGGGACGCGGCGGCGGCGGTGGAGGTCCTGCCGGCGGACGCGGACGCGGAGGCCGCGGGGCACCAGGTGGGGCTGGCGGTCGGCGGGAACGTGGTCGAGGTGCAGGTGACGGCGCAGGACGGGATCACGGCGCGCACCTACACCGTGACGGTGCAGCGCGCGAGGCCGGCTGGCTACACGGCCCTCGCGTCGCTTGCGGTCGGCGACGACGGCCGCGTGCGGATCCGGGTGCCGAGCGCGACGAGCCGCTACCACGTCCTGCACTACCGGCCGGACGCGGACGATCCGGCGACCGAGCACGCGGTGGCGATCCATCCGGGCGGCGAACTCGACGTCGAGCTCTGGGAGCCCCTGCGCGCAGGCGCGGGCGGGGCGTACCGGGTGGCGACGTACTCGACGGCCACGCCCGCCGACACGGACGGCGACGGGGTGGACGACCTCGAGGAACTGGGCCGCGGGAACGCCGGGGCACGAGCGCCCCTGAGCGCCGCGGCGCCGATGTCCCTGAACAAGGGGGCGGTCGCGATTCCCGACATGGCGACGTTCTGGGCCTTGTCGTACTCGGGACCCGTCAACGAACGGCATCTCCCCGGGACGGTGTATACCGTCCAGTTCGTCGCCGTCAATGGCGGCACGGCCGACGAGGCCGTCTACTTCGCGAACTCGAGCAACTACATGGGCCACCACAGGTTCATTGAAAGGGTCCTGGGCGGCTGGAAGTCCGGGATGGTGAGGGGGTCGGTGATCCTCCAGCCGAACGTGGTGTCGCCGAGCGGCGAAGTCGGCACGTTCCGGTTCAGGATCTGGTCGAGACCCGGCTGGCCGTTCCATCGGGTGGCGAGGACGAAGGAACTCATCGCGGCGAGCATGCCGTTCCTGCGCAACAACCTGGTCTACGTGCCGGTGTCGGGTGCGTTGCCCCGGTACAAGCGGGAGAAAGCAAGCTACGACACCTCCCGGGTCCGGGCGTACCTCGAGTCGGACCTGTTTGCAGGTTCGATGTTCCAGAGGCTGAATGCGGCGGTGGGCTACGGCCTGCTGCGGGTGCTGGGGAGCGGGGAGCGGCCGACGTTCCGGGACGTGGTGGTCCTGCGGCACCTGCCGAACGAACTGTCGACCGTGGCGGGGGTGGTCTCGCTCGAGCGCCAGACGCCGCTGTCGCACGTGAACCTGCGCGCGATGCAGGACGGCGTGCCCAACGCCTACGTCGGCAACGCGCTCGACGAACCGATGGTCGCCGGTCTCGTCGGGAAGTACGTGCGCTACGAGGTGGCGGAGGATCCGGGGAAGCGCTTCGAGTGGACGAACCCTGCGACGGGCGAAGCCGAGAGCCGGTTCGGCTACGTGCTGACCGAGGCGACGGCGGAGGAGGTGGCGGCGCACCACGCGGCGCGCCGCCCGTCGGCGGCGCAGACGCCCGCTCGGGACCTGACGGTCATCAGCTACCGGGCGCTCGGCTCGGTCGCCTTCGCCGACGCGGACGCCTTCGGGGTGAAGGCGGCGAACCTGGCGACGCTGCGCACGTTCGCCCTGGCGGACGTGGAGGTGCCGGACGGCTACGCGCTGCCGTTTTACTACTACGACGAGTTCATGGAGCACAACGGCTTCTACGCCGACGTGGACGCGCTGCTGGCGGACACGGATTTCCAGGGCGGCATCGCGGTGCGCGACCGGGAGCTGAGGAAGCTCCGGCGGCGCATCGAGAACGGCGCCGTGCCGGCGTGGATGGCGACCTCGCTCGGCACGCTGCAGGGCCTGTTCCCCGAGGGGACGCCGATCCGTTGCCGTTCGAGCACGAACAACGAGGACCTTCCGGGGTTCAGCGGCGCGGGGCTGTACGACTCGGTGACGCACCGGCCGGGGGAGGGTCACCTGTCGAAGTCGGTCAGGCAGGTGTTCGCGAGCCTGTGGAACCTGCGCGCGTTCGAGGAGCGGGAGTTCCACCGCATCGACCACAAGGTGGCGGCGATGGGCGTGCTGCTGCACCCGAACTTCGACGGCGAGCTGGCGAACGGGGTGGCGGTGTCGGACGACCCGGTGTACGGGTCGGAGGACGCGTACTATGTGAACGTGCAGGTGGGCGAGAACCTGGTGACGAACCCGTCGTCGGCGGTGGTTCCGGAGCAGCTGCTGCTGACGGCGGCGGAGGACGGCGAGGACGGCGAGGACGGCGAGTACGAGGAGGCGGTGGTGCAGCGCTCGAGCCTGGTGGCGGACGACGCGCGTGTGCTGGAGGCGGCGCACATGGCGACGCTGTACGCGGCGCTGGGGACGATCCACGATCGGTTCGCGGCGCTCTACGAGGTCGGCGATGACGACGAGTTCGCGATGGAGATCGAGTTCAAGGTGACGGCGGCGGACGCGTTCGCCGTCAAGCAGGCGCGGCCGTGGGTGTACTAGATCGTGTGCAGCCGCCCGCGTGGGCGGTTGGGACCGGTGGCCCGGGATACGGAGTTGGGGGACGAGTGATGCAGGAAGTTGGATTGAGCGGTGCCGAGCGAGTTCGAGGCGGTGAACGGGCAAGCGCCGGCGGTCCGGCGGACGCGGCCATGGGCGTTCCCCTGCATGCGCGACTGCACGCGCGTGGGCGGCGGCATTGGCTGGTCGCGACGCTGGCTTCCGCAGTGGTGGCGGGCGCGGCCGCCGACGCCGTCGCCGCGCGCGCGGTGACGGCGGCGACGGTGAAACACGGCGGCGCGACAGGCGAGCTTGAGCTCGTGACGATGTACGACGACGGTCAGAACGGCGATGCCGAGGCCGCCGACGGCGTCTTCACGGCGAAGGTGCCCTCTTACGACGACGAGTTGCCGCGCTACGTCTTCAGCCTCACGCTGACCACCCAGGACGCGGAGGAAGAGCCCGACGTCGGCGAGACGCCAACCACGCTCGTCATCAACGAACTGATGGCGTCGAACGATACCGCCGTGGCCGACCCGCAGGGCGACTACGACGACTGGATCGAACTGCTGAACACGGGCACCGAGGACATCGACCTGTCGGGCATGTACCTGTCCGACAAGACGTCCAACCCGTTGAAGTGGCGGTTCCCGGAAGGCACGACCATCGCGGCTGGTGCCTACCTCCTCGTGTGGGCGGACGATGACGCCGGGGACAGCCCGGGCCTGCACACGAACTTCCGGCTGTCCTCGGGCGGCGAGAACGTGGTGCTGTCGGACATCGACGCACGCAACAACGCCGTGATCGACAGCGTCGAGTTCCCGGCGCTGGGGGCCGACGTTGCCTACGGACGCTCGCCGGAGGGGACGGGCGCGTTCCAGACACTCGACACGGCATCGCCGGGCGAGGCGAGGCCTGTCACCCCCCAAGTCACGATCGCGGCCGACGGCGCGGTGACCGAGGGCGGCACGGCGACGTTCACCGTCACGGCCCGGCCAGCGCCGACGGCGGCGCTGACGGTCAACGTCGCGGTCACGCAGGGCGCGTCGGACGACTATCTGCCGTCGTCGCCGCCGACGTCGGTGACCGTGCCGGCCGATGCGACCGAGACCACGCTGAGCGTTGCGGTTCCCGACGACGACGTTGCCGAGGACGACGGCGTCATGACGGCGACCATCGAGAGCGGCGCGGGCTACGACGTTTCGACACCGGCGACGGCAACCCTCGCGGTGCGCGACGACGACTCGGGCGCGTCGGCGACGGTGGTGATCAACGAGCTGATGGCGTCGAACGACACGACGGCGGCGGACCCGCAAGGGGACTACGACGACTGGATCGAGCTGTACAACCTGTCGTCCGGGAGCGTCGACCTGTCCGGCATGTACCTGTCGGACGACCGCGACGAGCCGAAGAAGTGGGAGTTCCCCGCCGGCACGACGATCGCGGCGTCGGGCCGGCTGCTGGTGTGGGCGGACGACGACGGGGACGACTCGCCGGGTCTGCACACGAGCTTCAAGCTGTCGGCGGGTGGCGAGAGCGTGGTGCTGTCGGACACCGACGCGAACAGCAACGCGGTGCTCGACTCGGTGGACTACCCGGAACTCGAGACGGACCAGTCCTACGGTCGGGACCCGGAGGGGACGGGGCCGTTCCGGATCCTGGACGCCGCCTCGCCGGGCACGGCGCCTCTGGCGTCGGCCGACGCGACGCTGGCCTCTCTGTCGCTGACGGGCGTGGACTTCGCGTTCGCGTCCGCCACGAGGTCGTACGCGGCCGAGGTCGCCCACGCCGTGTCGACGACGACCGTGGAGGCGGAGACGACCGACGCCGACGCGCAGGTGGCGTTCGAGCCGGCGGACGCGGACGGGTTGACGGAGGGCCATCAGGTGGCGCTGGGCGTGGGCGCGACCGCGGTGACGGCGACGGTGACGGCGGCGGACGGCACGACCACACAGACCTACACGGTGACGGTGACGCGGGCGGGTTCCGCCGACGCGGCGCTGGCCTCGCTGTCGCTGACGGGCGTGGACATCGGGACGTTCGACGCGGCGACGCTGGGCTACGCCGGGACGACGGAGGCGTCGACGACGACGGTGGCGGCGGCCGCGCGCGACGCCGGTGCAGAGGTGGCGATCGCGCCGGCGGACGCGGACGAGTTCACGGCGGGCCACCAGGTGTCGCTGGCCGTCGGCGCGTCGGCGGTGACGGCGACGGTGACGGCGACCGACGGCGCGACGACGCGGGCGTACACCGTCACCGTGACGCGCATCGGCGAGAACGACGCGGGGCTCGAGTCGCTCGCGCTCTCCGACGTGGACATCGGCACCTTCGACACGGCGACGCTGGCTTACACGGGGACGACGACGGCGTCGACGACGACCGTGACGGCCGTGCCGAAGCACTCCGGTGCGCGGGCGGCCATCACGCCGGCGGACGCGGACGGGACGACCGTGGACCACGAGGTGTCGCTGGCCGTGGGCGAGACGACGCTGACGGTGAAGGTGACGGCGGCGGACGGCACGACGACGAAGACGTACACGGTGGCGGTGACGCGCGCGGACGTGGGCGAGACGCCGACGACGCTGGTGATCAACGAGGTGATGGCGTCGAACGACGCCACGCTGGCGGACCCGCAAGGGGAGTACGACGACTGGATCGAGTTCATGAACACGGGCGCGGAGTCGATCGACCTCGCGGGCATGTACCTGTCGGACGACCGCGCGGAGCCGCTGAAGTGGCAGTTTCCGGCGGGCGCGACGATTGCGGCCGGCGGTTACCTGCTGGTGTGGGCGGACGACGACGACGGCGCCACGCCCGGGCTGCACGCCAGCTTCAAGCTGTCCGGGAAGGGCGAGAGCGTCGTGCTTTCGGACATCGACGCGCGCGGCAACGTGGTGATCGACAGCGTCGACTACCCGGCGCTGGAGGACGACCAGTCGTACGGCCGCTCGCCGGACGGGACGGGGGACTTCGGGCTCCTCGACGTGGCGTCGCCGGGCGCGGCGGCGGCGGCTGTGCCGGAGGTTTCGATCGCGGCGGACGGGCCGGCGACCGAGGGCGGCACGGCGTCGTTCACGGTGACGGCGAAGCCGGCGCCGACGGCGGCGCTGACGGTCAACGTCGCGGTCACGCAGGGCGCGTCGGACGACTACCTGCCGGCGTTGCCGCCGACGTCAGTGGCTTTCGTGGCGGACGCGGGCGAGGCGACGCTCTGGGTCGCGCTGCCGGACGACGCGCTGTCGGAGGCGAACGGCGTCCTGACCGCGACGCTCGCGACCGGGACCGGGTACGCGCTGTCGACGCCGGCGGCGGCGAGCCTGACGGTGCGCGACGACGACGGCGGGGCGGTGACGCTGGCGGTCAACGAGCTGATGGCGTCGAACGACACCACGGCAGCCGATCCGCAGGGCGAATACGACGACTGGATCGAGCTGTACAACCTGTCGTCGCAGAGCATCGACCTGGCGGGCATGTACCTGTCGGACGACCGCGAGGAGCCGAAGAAGTGGCAGTTCCCCGCCGGCGCGACGATCGCGGCGTCAAGCCGGCTGCTGGTGTGGGCGGACGACGACGACGGCGAGACGCCGGGGCTGCACACGAACTTCAAGCTGTCCGGGAAGGGCGAGAGCGTGGTGCTTTCGGACACCGACGCCAACAGCAACGCGGTGATCGACGCGGTGGACTACCCGGAACTCGAGACGGACCAGTCCTACGGTCGGGACCCGGAGGGGACGGGGCCGTTCCGGATCCTGGACGCCGCTTCGCCGGGCACGATGCCGGCGGCGTCCGACGACGCGACCCTGGCCTCGCTCGCGCTTACGGGCGTGGACTTCGCGTTCGCGTCTGCCACGACGACATACGCGGCCGCGGTTGCCCACGCGGTGGAGTCGACGACGGTGACGGCGAGGACGAGCCACGCGGACGCCGAGGTGGCGATCGCGCCGGCGGACGCGGACGGCGCGACGCCGGAGCACCAGGTGGCGCTGGCCGTTGGCGACACGGTGGTGACGGTGACGGTGACGGCGGCGGACGGCGCGACGACGGAGACCTACACGGTGACGGTGACGCGCGCGAAGTCGGACGACGCGACGCTGGCCTCGCTCGCGCTTGCGGGCGTGGACTTCGGCACGTTCGCGTCCGGCACGACGACGTACGCGGCCCAGGTCGCCAACGACGTGGAGTCGACGACGGTGGCGGCGGACGCCACCCACGACGATGCACGGGTGGACATCGCGCCGGGGGACGCGGACGCGGTTGCGCCGGGC
Organism: Pseudomonadales bacterium; assembly: GCA_965116935.1. Lineage (GTDB taxonomy): Bacteria > Pseudomonadota > Gammaproteobacteria > Pseudomonadales > Azotimanducaceae > VXYL01. The sequence goes on from OZ220737.1 coordinate 2,129,364, forward strand.
CACCAGGTGTCGCTGGCGGTGGGCGACACCCGGATCGCCGTGACGGTGACGGCGGCGGACGGCGCGGCGACGGCGACGTACACGGTGACGGTGACGCGGGTGGGTTCGGCCGACGCGGCGCTGTCGTCGCTGTCGCTGACGGGTGTGGACCTCGGGTCGTTCGACCCGGCGACGCTGACGTACTCGGCGGTGACGGAGCTGTCGACGCTGACGGTGGCGGCGTCGGCGGCCGGCGCCGGGGCGACGGTGTCGGTGCCGGGCGGGACGCGGGACGCCGACGGCAACTGGCCAGTGCCGCTGGCCGAGGGCGACAACGAGATTGCCGTGACGGTGACGGCCCAGGACGGCACGACGCGGACGTACACGGTGAGTGTGCGGCGGGCGCCGGCGGGCACGGCGACGTGCCGCGACGGCACGGCGCTGGCGGACCCGGAGGGCAACCCGGGTCTGGTGCGGGACTGCGAGACGCTGCTGTCGCTGAAGGACGAGCTGGATCCGACGGGCGACATGAACTGGGGCGACCAGCCGGGGTTCCGGCGCCTGGATCTGGGCGAGTGGGACACGGTGGCGGTGCGCGACGGCCGCGTGCGCGGGATCGCCTGGGACGGCACGGACTCGTCGATCTCGCTGAGGGGCGTGCTGCCGGCGGCGCTGGGGGAGCTGGACGCGCTGGAGGTGCTGCGCCTCGACAGCCACGGGCTGCGCGGCGGTCTGCCGGCGTCTCTCGGCCGGCTGTCGCGGCTCGAGGTGCTGGACCTGGGGTACAACTGGTGGATGGACGAGGAGCCGCTGCCGGCGTGGCTGGGCGAGCTGACGTCGCTGCGCCGGGTGCGGCTGCACGCGCATGCGCCGGGCACGGTTCCGGACTCGTGGTCGTCGCTGACGCGGCTGGAGGACCTGGAGCTGTACGCGCCGACGGGCGCGACGGGCGCGGCGGGTCCGGTGGCGTCGTGGCTGGGGGATCTGCCGGCGCTGCGGCGCCTGGTGCTGCTGCAGCGTCGGTCGACGGGTCGCATCCCGCTGAGCCTGGCGCGGGAGTTCGACGAGCTGGACCTGCGGATGAACGCGCTCGCGGGGTGCGTGCCGGCGCAGCTGGCGGAGTCGGAGAACGCGCGGGCGTCGGAGCAGGGCCTGGGCGCCGGGCGCTACCGCCTGCCGGCGTGCGCGCTGTCGGTGGACGCGGGCGCCGGCGGCGAGGTGTCGGCGGGGGCGACGGCGGAGCTGTCGGCGACGGCGAGCGGGCACCACGGGGACGCGACGCTGGTGTGGTCGTGGACGCAGGAGTCGGGACCGTCGGTGGCGCTGACGGACGCGGGCACGGCGACACCTTCGTTCGCGGTTCCGGCGCGCGGCGCGGCGGACGCGGAGTTCGCGTTCTCGGTGTCGGTGCACGACGCGGAGGCGACTTCGGGCAGCGCGACGGCGACGGTGGCCTACCGCCTGCCGGGGTTCGCGGGCACGGCGGCGCCGGCGGTGTCGGGGCCGGTGTCGCACGCGGTGGTGGAGGGCGACACGGCGGTGGCGACGCTGGCGGCGACCGATGCGGACACCGCTGCCGAGCGCCTGTCGTGGCGGCTGTCGGGCGGCTCGGACGCGTCGCACTTCGCGCTGGGCGGGTCGGGTTCGCTGTCGTTCGTTTCGGCGAAGGACTACGAGGCGCCGGACGACGCCGACGGCGACGGCACGTACGCGGTGTCGGTGGAGGTCTCCGACGGTCTGCGGTCGGCCACGGCGGACCTGACGGTGGCGCTCGTCAACCGCAACGAGGCGCCGACGGCGGAGGCGGGGCCGGACCAGTCGGACGTGTCTGCGGGGGCGACGGTGACGCTGTCGGGCTCGGTGACGGATCCGGACGCCGGCGACGCGCTGTCGCACGCGTGGACGCAGGTGTCGGGCGCGTCGGTGGAGCTGTCGTCGCCGGGTTCGGCGTCGGCGACGTTCGCGGCGCCGGCTTCGGGGGGCGCGCTGACGTTCCGGCTGCGGGCGACGGACGCTGGCGGGCTGTGGGGCGAGGACGAGACGACGGTGACGGTGCTGGCGTCGGCGGACGCGCGGCTTCGCAGCCTTGCGCTGTCGGACGTGGACTTCGGGGCGTTCGACGCGGAGACGCTGTCGTACGCGGCGGCGGTCGAGGGCGAGGTGGAGTCGACGACGGTGGCGGCGGCGGCGTGGGAGCCGGCGGCGCGGGTGGAGATCAGCCCGTCCGACGCCGATGGCGGGGCCGCCGACCACCAGGTGGCGCTGGCCGTCGGCGAGACGGTGGTGTCAGTCACCGTGACGGCGGCGGACGGCACGACGACGCGGACCTACGCGGTGACGGTGACGCGGGTGTCGCTGGTGTCGTGGGGGGACCGGCTGTCGGCGCTGGACGTGGAGCTGGACGGCATCGGCATCGCCTCGGGGGTGTGGTCGGACGGCGACACGGTGTGGGTGTCGGACTGGGAGGACCCGGCGGTGCGGGCGTACGCGCTGGCCGGCGGCGCGCGGCGTTCCGGGAAGGACCTGACGGAGCTGCCGGCGACGCGGGCGGCGGGTCTGTGGTCGGACGGGTCGACGCTGTGGGTGGCGGACTTCTCGGGCGCCGCGGTGCATGCGCGGGATCTCTCGACGGGCGCGGCGGCGTCCGGGGGCCTCGCGGACCTGGACGACGACGGCAACGCCACGCCGACGGGGGTGTGGTCGGACGGCGCGACGCTGTGGGTGTCGGACTACTACGACCGCAAGGCGTACGCGTACGCGCGCTCGGACGGCGCGCGGACGTCGTCGCGAGATGTGGCGCTGTCCGGCGTGGGCCGGGCGTTCGGGCTCTGGTCGGCGGGCGGGACGCTGCTGGCGGCGGACTGGACGGGCGGCCGGGTGCGCGCGTACCGGCTGTCGGACGGGACGCGGCTGGCGGACCTGGACATCGACACGAAGGCGGCGGGCAACGCGAAGCCGATGGGTCTGTGGTCGGACGGCGAGACGCTGTGGGTGTCGGACGAGCAGGACGACAGGCTGTACGCGTACGCGGTGCCGGCGCCATCGGGACAGGATGCAAAGAGTGTGGCGCGGTTCGCGATCCCGGACGCGGCGCTGTCGGCGGCCCTTGGCGCGGCGCTGGATGCACAGGGCGGCTCCCGAGACCCGGGTGCGCTGACGTCGCTGGATCTGTCGGACCTGGGCATCGCGGACCTGACGGGCATCGAGGCGGCGACGGCGCTGCGCACGCTTGACGTGTCGGGCAACGCGGTCGTGGACCTGGGGCCGCTGTCGCGCCTGCATGCGCTGGCGGAGCTGGACGTGGGCCGCAACCTGCACCTGCGCGACCTGGCGCCGCTGGCGTCGCTTCGGAACCTGCGCGTGCTGCGCGCGTCGGACAACGCGATCGCCGACGTGTCGCCGCTGGGACGTCTGACCGGTCTGGCGGAGCTGGACCTGTCGGGCAACATGATCCGCGACGCGTCGCCGCTGGCGGCGCTCGGCGGCCTGTCGCGGCTGGACCTCGGCGACAACGCGGTGGCGGACCTGGCGCCGCTGGCGGGGCTGGGTGCCGGCGTGGTGCTGGGGCTGGACGCGCAGTTGGCACTGCCGGCGTCTTCGCCGACGGCGTACTTCGCGGACGCGCAGCTGCGTGCGGTGGTGGCGGCGGCGCTGGGCAAGGTGCCGGACGCGGTGGTGACGGAGGCGGAGCTCGGCCTGCTGACGGCGCTGGACGCGCCGGTGCCGGGGCTTGCGGACCTGCGCGATCTGGGCCGGGCGACGCGGCTGCGGGCGTTGCGGCTGGAGGGCGGCCGGATCGCCGACCTGTGGCCGCTGGCGGAGCTGGGCGGCCTGCGCCGGCTGGGCCTGCCGGGTAACGCGGTGCGCGACGTGACGGCGCTGGCCGGGCTCGGCGGCCTGCGCGTCTTGGACCTGTCCGGCAACGCGGTGTCGGACCTGCGGCCGCTGTCGGGCTTGGCGTTGCTGGAGCACCTCGACATGGGTGGCAACCCGGTCGAAGATGTGAGCGTGCTGGGCGACCTTGAGGGACTGGTGTGGCTGCGCGTCCCGGACGCCGGCGGCGTGCCCGCTGAGCGGCTCGCGCGGCTGCGCTGGCTGTCTGACGGTGCCTGCGACACTTGCCCCGCTGACGACAAATGAGGTGGGACGATGGCAAGGCCGTGGAAAGAAGTCGGGACCGCGGATGATGGCGGCGCCTTGACGCCGCGCGCGATGACGCGGCTGTCAGGCATTGGTAGGAGCGAGGAGCGGTTGTCGGCGTCGATGAATCGGCAACGGCGCGGGCTGGTTCGGAGCGCTGGGTTGTTCGCCGGCCGGACGGCACTGGTAGCTGCGCTGGCTGGCGCTCTGAGCCTCGCGGCGGCGGAACCGGACGCCGGCGTCTTTCGCGCCGTAGCCGATGGCGCGGCGCCGGCCGGCGTCCAGGGAGCTTCCGCATCGGCCGAGGGTGCGGCGGACGAGCCTTGGGTGGTCCGGCAGCGGTTGGTTTCCGTGGATCTCGACAGGCTGGCGCAGTTGCGCGCCGGGTCGCCGGCGGTGCCGCCATCGGGCGCGCAGCGAACTGCTCCAGCCGAAGCGGCTGGTGCGGGTTCTGCACCCAGCTTCCAGTTGAACCTTTTCGACGGCAGCACCGTGACGGCCGTCATCGAACACTCGGAAGAGACGTTCTCGGGCGGCTATGCCCTGTTCGGCCGGTTGGTCGGGGACCCGTTCGGCCAGGTGACGCTGGTGGTGAACGACGGCGTGGTGGCCGGCACGGTGCGGGCGGCGAGCGGCACGTTTCGGATCCGCACGGCGGGCGGCGGATTGCACTCTGTGATCGAAATCGACCCCGGTGCGCTGCCGCCCCCTGGCGAGCCGCTGCCGCCCGACTGACGGGATTCGTGGGAGGAAAGTAAGGATGAACTCGATATGCGCCGGGTGGCGGCGAGAACGGGCGCGGTCGAACCGCGGTTCGCGGGCGGCCCGTCGCATCTTCTGTTGGGTATGGGCGGCATGTCTGTGGCCGGCCGTGGACGCGCGGGCGGATGACCGCGCCGCCCTTGTCGCCATCTACGATGCGACCGGGGGCGCGGGCTGGTCGCGCGCCACCAACTGGACGAGCGAACTCGCGCTTGGGGAGTGGTACGGCGTGACCACCGATGCCGACGGACGCGTCACCGACCTCGACCTGAGCGGCAACGGCCTCAGCGGTCGCCTCCCCGCCGCCGCGCGGGATCTCGACCGCCTGCAGTCGTTGCGGCTGGACGACAACAACGCGTGCGTGCCGGACGACCTTTTCTTCCACCGATGGCTCGACGACCTGGATTTCGAGGGCACACGGTGCGATCCGGCGTCCGGACCGGCCAGTCGCATCGATGTCGCGTTCTTTTACACCCCCGCGGCGAGACGGTTCGAAGGTGGGTCGGACGCCGTGCACGCGCTGATCGACCTCTACGTGGCGGAGACGAACCGGACTTTTCGGGACGGCGGGGTGAACGCGTACATCGCGCTGGTGGCGCGCCAGGAAGTCGACTACACCGAAGGCAGTTGGCTGGCCGAGGACTTCCATCGTTTCTCCACAGACGGCGACGGTTACCTCGACGAGGTGTTCGACGTCGTGGACGCTGCTGGCGCGGACGTCGGATTTCTGATCGCCGACCGGAGCGCGCTACGGACCCCCTTGAGGATCTGCGGGATTGCCAGGTACCCGCACTCCAGCTATGGATCCGGCAGCACGGCCTTCAGTGCGTCGAACCGCATTTGCTCGCCGTTGGTGGTCGCCCACGAGATCGGCCACAACATGGGGCTGGCGCATGATCGTTTCGTGGGCAGGCCGTACGCGTTGCCGTTCGGCCGCGGTTACGTCAACCGGGCGGCGCTGGAGCCGGGTGCAGGGAAGGACCCGCGCTGGGTTACCGTCATGGCCTACTACACGGAGTGCAATCGGGCAGGGGTCTCGTGTCGCCGGCTACCACGGTTCTCGAATCCGCGTCAGGAAATCGCTGGCGACCCGCTCGGCGCGTCTGGCCCGTCTGGCGCCGATGCGGTGCGCGCCCTGAACATGACACGCGAGGCGGTCGCGGCCTTCCGCGACCCGCGCCCGCCGGTGACTGTTGCCTTCGCCGCGGCGACGTACGCCGCGAGCGAGGGTGGTGTCGTGGCGGAGGTCACGGTCGAGATGGACCCGGTGCCGACGCAAAAGACGACCGTGCAGCTCGACGCACGCGGCCTTGGCGGCGCGTTTCCGACCGACTACGCCGGTGTGCCGGACGAGCTCGAGTTCCCGGTTGGGGCGGCTACGCGGGAGTTCCGCGTCTCCGCGGTGGACGATTCGGACGACGACGACGGCGAGAGCGTGGCGCTGTCGCTGCGTGCCGGTGCGGGCGTTGTGGTCGGAAGCGTGGCCGAGACGGTTGTCGCCCTGGCAGACGACGATGATGCGGAATCGGTCGACGAGACGGCGCCGACGGTGCGTATCGAGATCGACGTCCCACGCCGGGAAGGGCACCTCGTGTCGGCTTCACTGCCGGTGTCCGGGCCCTTCGACGTGAACCTGACGTTCAGCGAGCCCGTCGTCGGGCTGACCGCCGGCGAGGCGACCGCGACCAACGCGGCGGTCGGCGCGCCGTCGGGAACGGGGCGCTCCTACGCGGTGACCGTCACGCCCGAAGAGGATGTGCATGGGGACATCGTTATCGGCGTACCGGCGGGCATCGTGGCCGACGCTGCGGGCAACGGCAATACGGCGGCCAGCTTGGAAGTTCCGGCGGACACCAGGCCGCCGCGGGTGACCGGCGCGGATGTTGAAGGTCGCGATCTGTCTCTGCGTTTCAGCGAGCAAGTCGCTTGGGCAGTGGAGAGTGCGGAGTTCGCGCCGAGGGTGAACGGCGCGCCGGTTCCTGCCGTGGACGCATGGCTTGCGGGCCATCGCGAAATGCACGTCGAGCTGGGCACGCGTGTGAACTTCGGCGATGTGTTCGAGCTCAGCTACACGGGGACCACCGTCACGGACTGGGCGGGGAACCCCTTGCAGCCGTTCGCGGCGATGGCGATCGACAACCGGACGGACTCCGTCTGTCGGCGTACGAGGCAGTTGCGCGAGGCGATCGTGAAAGCGGTCGGGGGTGATCCTTACTGTGGCGACATAACGCTGCAGCAGGTCGCGCGCATCGGCGCGTTGAGCGTCGCCGATGCCGGCATCTGGAGTCTTAGGTCGCACGATCTGGTGGGCCTCTCGGGACTGCGGTCGTTGTCGCTGGCAGACAACGAACTGAGGGCGTTGCCGAGCCGCTTCTTCGTCGGCCAGACCGGCTTGGACACGCTGGATCTGAACGACAATTCCGTTTCGCCCATCCCCTTGCCGGTTTCTCTGGAGGTCGTGGACGAGCGTGCGGTCCGTGCCAGCGTCCGTACCGGCGCGCCGTTTCGGTTGGTGTTGCCCGTTCGTGTGGTGAACGGACGCCTCACGGGTGGCGTCGAGGCACTCGTCGTGCCGGCTGGCAGCGTTCATGGCGACGCTGTGGACGTCGAGCGCACGGGCGGTGGCACGACGCCGGTGACGGTGGATCTGGGCAACCTGCCGGGGCTGCCGCAGGGCCACCGGGGCTACCAGCTCGTGCGCTCGGGCGAGTTGCCTTTGCCGGTGCCGGTCCCGCTCTCGGTGGCGGACGCGACCCTCCGGTCATTGTCCCTTTCGGACGTTGACATCGGCATGTTCGCGTCGGCCACGACGACGTACGCGGCCCAGGTTGCCCACGAGGTGGAGTCGACGACGGTGGCGGCGGACGCCACCGACGACGACGCCCAGGTGGACATCGCGCCGGGGGACGCGGACGGGTTGACGGAGGGCCACCAGGTGTCGCTGGCGGTGGGCTCGACGTCGGTGACGGCGACGGTGACGGCGGCGGACGGCGAGACGACGCGGACGTACGCGGTGACGGTGACGCGGGCGGGGGATGCGTCGCTGTCGTCGCTGTCGCTGTCCGGCATCGACCTTGGGCCGTTCGACCCGGCGACGCTGACGTACTCGGCGGTGACGGAGCTGTCGACGCTGACGGTGGCTGCGTCGGCGGCCGGCGCCGGGGCGACGGTGTCGGTGCCGGGCGGGACGCGGGACGCCGACGGCAACTGGCCAGTGCCGCTGGCCGAGGGAGACAACGAGATTGCCGTGACGGTGACGGCCCAGGACGGCACGACGCGGACGTACACGGTGACGGTGCGGCGGGCGCCGGCGGGCACGGCGACGTGCCGCGACGGCACGGCGCTGGCGGACCCGGAGGGCAACCCGGGTCTGGTGCGGGACTGCGAGACGCTGCTGTCGCTGAAGGACGAGCTGGATCCGACGGGCGACATGAACTGGGGCGACCAGCCGGGGTTCCGCCGCCTGGATCTGGGCGAGTGGGACACGGTGGCGGTGCGCGACGGCCGCGTGCGCGAGATCGCCTGGGACGGCACGGACTCGTCGATCTCGCTGAGGGGCGTGCTGCCGGCGGCGCTGGGGGAGCTGGACGCGCTGGAGGTGCTGCGCCTCGACAGCCACGGGCTGCGCGGCGGTCTGCCGGCGTCTCTCGGCCGGCTGTCGCGGCTCGAGGTGCTGGACCTGGGGTACAACTGGTGGATGGACGAGGAGCCGCTGCCGGCGTGGCTGGGCGAGCTGACGTCGCTGCGCCGGGTGCGGCTGCACGCGCATGCGCCGGGCACGGTTCCGGACTCGTGGTCGTCGCTGACGCGGCTGGAGGACCTGGAGCTGTACGCGCCGACGGGCGCGCCGGGCGCGGCGGGTCCGGTGGCGTCGTGGCTGGGGGATCTGCCGGCGCTGCGGCGCCTGGTGCTGCGGCAGCGTCGGTCGACGGGTCGCATCCCGCTGAGCCTGGCGCGGGAGTTCGACGAGCTGGACCTGCGGATGAACGCGCTCGCGGGGTGCGTGCCGGCGCAGCTGGCGGAGTCGGAGAACGCGCGGGCGTCGGAGCAGGGCCTGGGCGCCGGGCGCTACCGCCTGCCGGCGTGCGCGCTGTCGGTGGACGCTGGCGCCGGCGGCGAGGTGTCGGCGGGGGCGACGGCGGAGCTGTCGGCGACGGCGGCCGGGCACCACGGGGACGCGACGCTGGTGTGGTCGTGGACGCAGGAGTCGGGACCGTCGGTGGCGCTGACGGACGCGGGCACGGCGACACCTTCGTTCGCGGTTCCGGCGCGCGGCGCGGCGGACGCGGAGTTCGCGTTCTCGGTGACGGTGCACGACGCGGAGGCGACGTCGGGCAGCGCGACGGCGACGGTGACGCACCGCCTGCCGGGATTCGCGGGCACGGCGGCGCCCGTGGTTTCGGGTCCTGTGCTGCACGCGGTGGTGGAGGGCGACACGGCGGTGGCGACGCTGGCGGCGACCGATGCGGACACCGCTGCCGAGCGCCTGTCGTGGCGGCTGTCGGGCGGCTCGGACGCGTCGCACTTCGCGCTGGGCGGGTCGGGTTCGCTGTCGTTCGTTTCGGCGAAGGACTACGAGGCGCCGGACGACGCCGACGGCGACGGCACGTACGCGGTGTCGGTGGAGGTCTCCGACGGTCTGCGGTCGGCCACGGCGGACCTGACGGTGGCGCTCGTCAACCGCAACGAGGCGCCGACGGCGGAGGCGGGGCCGGACCAGTCGGACGTGTCTGCTGGGGCGACGGTGACGCTGTCGGGCTCGGCGACGGATCCGGACGCCAGCGACGCGCTGACGTACGCGTGGACGCAGGTGTCGGGCGCGTCGGTGGAGCTGTCGTCGCCGGGTTCGGCGTCGGCGACGTTCGCGGCGCCGGCTTCGGGGGGCGCGCTGACGTTCCGGCTGCGGGCGACGGACGCTGGCGGGCTGTGGGGCGAGGACGAGGTGACGGTGACGGTCGTGCCGCCGGTGTCGTGGGGCGACCGCGTGTCGGCGCTCGACGTGGCGCTGTCGGACATCGGCATCGCGTCTGGGGTGTGGTCGGACGGCGACACGGTGTGGGTGTCGGACTGGGAGGACCCGGCGGTGCGGGCGTACGCGCTGGCGGGCGGCGCGCGGCGGTCCGGGAAGGACCTGACGGAGCTGCCGGCGACGCGGGTGGCGGGTCTGTGGTCGAACGGCACGACGCTGTGGGTGGCGGACTTCTCGGGCGACGCGGTGCACGCGCGGGAGCTGGCGACGGGCGCGGCGGCGTCCGGGGGCCTCGCGGACCTGGACGACGCCGGCAACGACGCGCCGACGGGGATCTGGTCGGACGGTTCGACGCTGTGGGTGTCGGACTACTACGACCGCAAGGCGTACGCGTACACGGTCTCGGACGGGACGCGGGCGTCGTCGCGGGACGTGTCGCTGTCGGGCGCGAGCCGTCCGTTCGGGCTGTGGTCGCAGGGCGGGACGCTGCTGGCGGCGGACTGGACGGGGGGCCGGGTGCGCGCGTACCGGCTGTCGGACGGGACGCGGCTTGCGGCTCTGGACATCGACACGAAGGCGGCGGGGAACGCGAAGCCGATGGGTCTGTGGTCGGACGGCGAGACGCTGTGGGTGTCGGACGAGCAGGACGACAGGCTGTACGCGTACGCGGTGCCGGCGCCGGCGCGCACGCCCGTCACGGAGGTCGTGGCGGATGCGCGGCCGGCAACGGGCCTTGTGGCGTCGGCCGCGACGGCGACGACGGTGTCGCTGTCGTGGACGCTGCCGTCGCAGCCAGCGGGCGTGAGCGTGAGCGCGGTTGAGGTGCAGCGGGAGACGGGCGGCTCGTGGACGACGGCGGCGACGCTGGGCGCGGCGGCGACGACGCACACGGCGACGGGTCTGGCACCCTCGACGTCGTACACGTTCCGCGTTCGGCTGGCCACGAACCGGGGGTCGGCGGACACCGCCGGGCTGACGGCCAGCACGGCGGCTGCGCGCGCGGCGACGGGCCTTGTGGCGTCGGGTGCGACGGCAACGACGGTGTCGCTGTCGTGGACGCTGCCGTCGCAGCCGGCGGGGGTGACGGTCACTGCGGTTGAGGTGCAGCGGGAGACGGGCGGCTCGTGGACGACGGTTGCGACCCTGGTCGCGACGGCGACGACGCACGTGGCGACGGGTCTGGAGGCGGGGACGGCGCACCGGTTCCGCATCCGCCTGGCGACCGGCGCCGGCGACGCGGACTCGGCGGCGGTGACGGCCAGCACGGAGGCGGCGTCTCCGGTCGCCGGGTTCACGCTGGTGAACGGCGCCGACGGCGCCGACATCGGCGCGCTCCGGGACGGCGCCGAGCTGGCGGCGGGTCTCGGGGCGCTGGAGATCCGCGCGGACCTGCGCGCCGGCGAGAGCGTCGGCAGCGTGCACTTCGCGCTGGGCGGTGCGAAGACGGTGGAGCGGACGGAGAACCTGGCGCCCTACGAGCTGTTCGGGGGCCAGGGCGGCGAGGCGTTCGGCGCCGGCACGTACACGCTGACGGCGACGCCGTACGCGGAGCGGGGTCTGGGCGGCGCGGCGGGGGTTGCGGCGACGGTGTCGTTCACGGTGTCGGCGCCGAAGGCGTCGGTGGACCGGGATCGCCTGGTTCTCACTTGGCGTACGCCCCGGGACGCGTTCGCGGCGCCGCACGGGTCGGACTTCGCGGTGACGGTGGACGGCGCGTTCCGCCCGGTGGCGGCGGCGTCGGTGTCGGGCAGCGGCGTGCTGCTGACGCTGTCGGTGCCGGTGGCGCCGGGGCAGTCGGTGCTGGTGGACTACCTGGGTTCGGCGATGCACCCGCTGGCGGACGCCCGCGGCGTCGAGGTGGGGGCTTGGACGGGGCTGGCGGCGGAGAACGTGACCGGTCGCGCGGCCGTGGGGATCGAGAGCTGGCTGGCGGTCCGGCAGGCGCCGGCCGGGCGCGGCGCCGCGCCGTGGTGGCCGGCTGCGGACAGTGCGCCGACCTCGCTGAGCCTGGCCTCGGCGGGTCTGGCGGACGCGGACCTCGCGCGGCTCGCCGGCATGGCGGGGCTGAAACGCCTGGACCTGTCGGGCAACGCGCTGACGGAGCTGGCGCCACTGGCTGGACTGACGCGGCTCGAAAGCCTGGACCTGTCCGACAACCGGGTGACGGACCTGTGGCCGCTGGCGTCCCTGACCGCACTGCGGCGCCTGGACGTGTCGGGCAACCGGGTGTCGGACCTGTCGCCGCTGGCGGCGCTGCCCCGGCTCGAGGTGCTGGTGGTGGACGCGAACGCGGTGGCGGACGCCGGCGCGCTGACGCACCTTGCGGGGCTGGAGAACCTGGGTCTTGCGGACAACGCGGTGGCCGATTTCGGCCCGCTGGCGGACCTCGCGTCGCTCAGGCGCCTGGACGTCGGCGGCAATCCGGCGACGGACGCCTCGGCGCTGGGCGACCTCGGCACGCTGGTGTGGCTGCGTCTGCCGGCGACGGCCGAGGTGCCGGCCGGGCGCCTCGTGCGCCTGCGCTGGCTGCGGCGAGGAGATGGCGGCAGGTGTTTGGAATGCTCGCCGGGCCGAACGCATGGCGCGAGCCGGGGAGATGATGCCGGGGGCCTTTAGCGGATGACGGGACGCGGGTCGCTGGCGTGCGTGTGATGGGGGGTGGGACATGTCGCGAAGGGGTTGGTGGCGGTCGCTGGCCGCGGGGGTGCTGGGATTCGTGGCGTCCTTGGGCCAGGCGGGGACGCCGCACGCGACGTTCGGCGCGGGTTCGTACACGCTGACGGCGACGCCGTACGCGGAGCGCGGGCTGGGCGGCGCGGCGGGGGTTGCGGCGACGGTGTCGTTCACGGTGTCGGCGCCGAAGGCGTCGGTGGACGGGGATCGTCTGGCGCTGGTGGCGGACGCCAACCTGGTGGCGGAGGCTGGCGCGCTGACGCACCTTGTCCGGCTGGAGAACCTAGGTCTTGCGGACAACGGTGGCCGATCTCGGCCCGCTGGCGGATCTCGCGTCGCTCAGGCGCTTGGACGTCGGCGGCAACCCGGTGGCGGACGCCTCGCCGCTGGGCGATCTCGGCACGCTGGTGTGGCTGCGCCTGCCGGCGGCCGCGGAGGCGCCGGCCGGGCAGCCTCGCGCGGCTGCGCTGGCTGCGCCGGGGGGGCGGCGACGGCTCGCCGGCGCGCGGTCGCCGGGGAGGGAGGCGGTCCGGTGAAACAGGCCTTCCGCCGAGTTTTCAGCCGGGCGCTGCGTGGTGCCACGGGCACCTGCGCCGAGATCGCGCCGTGCGTTGCGATGGGGTTGGCGGCGTTTGGCAGCGCGGTCGCGGCGAGCGAGACCGCGACGCAGGGTGTCTGCGGCCGCACGCCGGCGGTGGCGGCCGCGATTGCCGCCGCCAACGGCGAGGACTGCGCCGACATCGGCGCCGGGGAGCTGCACCGCGTGCTGTCGCTGGACCTGTCGGGGCGCTCCCTCGGCAGCCTCGCCGCCGGCGACTTCGCCGGTCTGGAACGGCTGCGCCGGCTGGACCTTTCGGGCAACGCCCTGACCTCGCTCCCCGAAGGCGTCTTTGACGACCTGGGCGTGCTGGAGACGCTGCGCCTTGCCGGCAACGGCCTTACGTCGCTGCCCGAGGGGGTGTTCGACCGTCTTCTGGCGCTGCGCGAGCTGACGCTGCACGGCAACGCGCTCGCCACGCTGCCGGACGGGGTGTTCGACGAGCTGCTGCTGCTCGAGACGCTGACGCTGCACGGCAACGGCCTCGGGTCGCTGCCGGACACGGCGGGCCTGTTCGACGCCTTCTCGCCGTTCTGGGGCCTGCCGCTCGACGGGCCGGGCGATCCGCCGCGCGGGGCGGAGGCGCTGCGGCGGTTCGTGGCGGAGGCGGGGATCGACTCGGTGGAGGACTTCGTGGCGGCGCTGCCGCCGTCGCACCGGAAGAACTTCGTGATGGTGTACGACTCGCACGGGCTGGGGTCGGAGTTCGTCTCCCGCGAGCACCCGCGGATGATCTCGTGGGGGGCGGACGGGCGGTTCCTGTTCGCGTGGACGACGGATCCGGACGCGACGGCGCCGTTCGGCACGGGGGTGGAGTTCCTGATCTCTGCGGGGACGAAATGGGACGCGGGGGTGGTGGACTTTTCGGGCGAGGCGCCGGCGATCGTGCGTCCCGAGGTTTGCGCGTCGTGCCACGGCGAGCTGCTGAAGCCGCTCTGGAGCTCGGATGCGTGGAACAAGGACGACCCGGCCGACGTGCCGGAGGCGGAGTACGAGGGAACGGAGGAGCACGCCTGGCGTGACGCGGACGTGTGGTCCGCGACGTCGGCGCTGATGTCGTCGGAGAACCCGCGCATCGCGCCGATGGACTTTGCGGCGTCGACGCTGGCGGCGGACGACGCGCGCCGTCTGCGGCCGTTTGCGACCGTCGCCGAGGAGTTTGCCGCCGCGGTTGGCCGCCGCCACGCCGAGGTGCTGTTCGCGCACGTGTTAGCGCAGGACGCGCGGGACGAAGGCGACCGTCTGCGGCGGCTTGAGTGCATGAAAACATCGCCCTACAGCACGGTTTTCTTGCGCAAGGCACGGGTCGGCGGGGGGCCGGACTGGCAGCCGTCGTTCGTTCCGGCGCTTGGTGCCGACATTGGCTTCATCCACCCGAGTCGCCTGTGGACCTACTTCCATTTCGGTTCGACGGGTCATGCGTTCCGGCTTGGCGCCTACCGGCACTGGTGGCGGAACGACGAGGTGTTGCGTGCGCGGTTCGCGGAGACGTCGAACCGGCACCTGAACGACGAGCGCGGCCACTCCGGCTTCACCGGACAGCTTCCCGACACCAGGTTCTACGCGCCGGGTACGGCGTCGATGGAAGACGAACTCATTCGCGCCTTCCGGCAGAGCTTCGGGCACCGCTCGTCGCTGAACGTGGAGGCCGGCGAGACGGCACACCGGCCGGCGGGCCGATCGCGCCAGGCGCAGGACGGACACGTGCTGGTGGACGGCTATTCGCTGCCAGCCTACCGGACGCTGGTCGGCGGGATGGAGGCCGAGCTGTGCGACGCAAGCCATCTGCGCGCCGCGCACGCGACCATGACCGCCGCAAGCGAACTGCGTGAGAACGGCAGGATCGACGTGGAGGTCCGGTACCCATCGCACATCCCACCCAGGCAACTTCGTTCCTCGGAAGCTCGCGTCCATGTGACGAATGGACATGCGACCGTGAAGCGCCTCATCGAGGCGCCTCCTCCGCACCCCCAGAACACGGCCTTCGGCTATTTCCTGCGGATCACGCCGGACACGGGCACGGAGTGGGTAGGTGTCGAGGTGCCGCCATGGACCCACAGGGCCCCGGGCCGGATGCTGCCGGGGGGTTCGTGGCGCCTTTCCACGGCGACCGGGGAGGTGCTGCCAAGCGCCGACGCGTCGTTGCGCGGGCTGGCGGTGGCGGGTGCGGCTGGCGGCTGGTTCGACCCGGCGAGAACGAGCTACGCACTGCGGGTGCCGCACGCGCTGGACGTGACGACGGTGGCGCCGGCGAAGTCGCACTTCGGGGCGACGTACGGGATCTCGCCGGATGACGCGGACCCCGACCGGTTCGGCCACCAGGTGGCGGTCGCCGAGGGCGCCGCGACGGTGGTCGAGGTTGCCGTCACGGCGGAGGATGGCGAGACGACGCGGACGTACACGGTGACGGTGACGCGGGCGGGCTCGCCGGACGCGACGCTGGGTTCGCTGTCGCTGTCCGGCATCGACCTCGGGCCGTTCGATCCGGCAAGGCTGACGTACTCGGCGGTGACGGAGCTGTCGTCGCTGACGGTGGCGGCGGCGGCGGCCGGCGCCGGGGCGACGGTGTCGGTGCCGGGCGGGACGCGGGACGCCGACGGCAACTGGCCAGTGCCGCTGGCCGAGGGCGACAACGAGATTGCCGTGACGGTGACGGCCCAGGACGGCACGACGCGGACGTACACGGTGACGGTGCGGCGGGCGCCGGCGGGCACGGCGACGTGCCGCAACGGCACGGCGCTGGCGGACCCGGAGCACAACCCGGGTCTGGTGCGGGACTGCGAGACGCTGCTGTCGCTGAAGGGCGAGCTGGACCCGACGGGCGACATGAACTGGGGCGACCAGCCGGGGTTCCGACGCCTGGATCTGGGCGAGTGGGACACGGTGGCGGTGCGCGACGGCCGCGTGCGCGAGATCGCCTGGGACGGCACGGACTCGTCGATCTCGCTGAGGGGCGTGCTGCCGGCGGCGCTGGGGGAGCTGGACGCGCTGGAGGTGCTGCGCCTCGACAGCCACGGGCTGCACGGCGGGCTGCCGGAGACGCTGCGCCGGCTGTCGCGGCTCGAGGTGCTGGACCTGGGGTACAACTGGCGGATGGACGAGGAGCCGCTGCCGGCGTGGCTGGGCGAGCTGACGTCGCTGCGCCGGGTGCGGCTGCACGCGCATGCGCCGGGCACGGTTCCGGACTCGTGGTCGTCGCTGACGCGGCTGGAGGACCTGGAGCTGTACGCGCCGACGGGCGCGCCGGGCGCGGCGGGTCCGGTGGCGTCGTGGCTGGGGGATCTGCCGGCGCTGCGGCGCCTGGTGCTGCGGCAGCGTCGGTCGACGGGTCGCATCCCGCTGAGCCTGGCGCGGGAGTTCGACGAGCTGGACCTGCGGATGAACGCGCTCGCGGGGTGCGTGCCGGCGCAGCTGGCGGAGTCGGAGAACGCGCGGGCGTCGGAGCAGGGCCTGGGCGCCGGGCGCTACCGCCTGCCGGCGTGCGCGCTGTCGGTGGACGCTGGCGCCGGCGGCGAGGTGTCGGCGGGGGCGACGGCGGAGCTGTCGGCGACGGCGGCCGGGCACCACGGGGACGCGACGCTGGTGTGGTCGTGGACGCAGGAGTCGGGACCGTCGGTGGCGCTGACGGACGCGGGCACGGCGACACCTTCGTTCGCGGTTCCGGCGCGCGGCGCGGCGGACGCGGAGTTCGCGTTCTCGGTGACGGTGCACGACGCGGAGGCGACGTCGGGCCGCGCGACGGCGACGGTGACGCACCGCCTGCCGGGGTTCGCGGGCACGGCGTCGCCGGCGGTGTCGGGGCCTGTGTCGCACGCGGTGGTGGAGGGCGACACGGCGGTGGCGACGCTGGCGGCGACCGATGCGGACACGGCGGCGGCGCGCCTGTCGTGGCGGCTGTCGGGCGGCTCGGACGCGTCGCACTTCGCGCTGGGCGGGTCGGGTTCGCTGTCGTTCGTTTCGGCGAAGGACTACGAGGCGCCGGACGACGCCGACGGCGACGGCACGTACGCGGTGTCGGTGGAGGTCTCCGACGGTCTGCGTTCGGCCACGGCGGACCTGACGGTGGCGCTCGTCAACCGCAACGAGGCGCCGACGGCGGAGGCGGGGCCGGACCAGTCGGACGTGTCTGCGGGGGCGACGGTGACGCTGTCGGGCTCGGCGACGGATCCGGACGCCGGCGACGCGCTGACGCACGCGTGGACGCAGGTGTCGGGCGCGTCGGTGGAGCTGTCGTCGCCGGGTTCGGCGTCGGCGACGTTCGCGGCGCCGGCTTCGGGGGGCGCGCTGACGTTCCGGCTGCGGGCCACGGACGCTGGCGGGCTGTGGGGCGAGGACGAGGTGACGGTGTCGGTGCGCACGGAGGCGGCGTCTCCGATCGCCGGGTTCACGCTGGTGAACGGCGACGACGGCGCCGACATCGGCGCGCTTCGGGACGGCGATGAGCTGGCGGCGGGTCTGGGCGCGCTGGAGATCCGCGCGGACCTGGGCGCCGGCGAGAGCGTCGGCAGCGTGCACTTCGCGCTGGGCGGGGCGAAGACGGTGGAGCGGACGGAGAACCTGGCGCCCTACGAGCTGTTCGGGGGCCAGGGCGGCGAGACGTTCGGCGCCGGGAGCTACACGCTGACGGCGACGCCGTACGCGGAGCGCGGGCTGGGCGGCGCGGCGGGGGTTGCGGCGACGGTGTCGTTCACGGTGTCGGCGCCGAAGGCGTCGGTGGACCGGGATCGCCTGGTTCTCACTTGGCGGACGCCGCGGGACGCCTTCGCGGCGCCGCGCGGTTCGGACTTCGCGGTGACGGTGGACGGCGCGTTCCGCCCGGTGGCGGCGGCGTCGGTGTCTGGGAACGGGGTGCTGCTGACGCTGTCGGCGCCGGTGGCGCCGGGGCAGTCGGTGCGGGTGGACTACCTGGGCTCGGCGATGCACCCGCTGGCGGACGCGCGCGGCGCCGAGGTCGGGACGTGGACAGACCTGCCGGCCGAGAACGTCACGGGTCGGCCGGACGCGGACATGCACGGGTGGGTGGCCGGGCGCCATGGGGCGGCCGGGCGCAGCCCGCCCCCGTGGCCGGCCGCGGACAGCGCGGTCACGTCGCTGAGCCTGGCCTCGGCGGGTCTGGCGGATGGGGACCTCGCGCGGCTCGGCGCGCTGGCGGGCCTCGAGCGCCTGGACCTGTCGGGCAACGGACTGACGGACCTGGCGGCGCTGGCCGGGCTGGCGCGGCTTCGGAGCCTGGACCTGTCCGACAACGAGGTGTCGGACCTGTGGCCGCTGGCGGCGCTGACCGGGCTGCGGCGCCTTGACGTGTCGGGCAACCGGGTGTCGGACCTGTCGCCGCTTTCGGAACTGCCCCGGCTGGAGGTGCTGGTCGCGGACGCCAACCTGGTGACGGACGCGGGCGCGCTGACGCACCTTGTCCGGCTGGAGAACCTGGGCCTTGCGGACAACGCGGTGTCGGATCTTGCGCCGCTGGCGGATCTTGCGTCGCTGCGGCGCCTGGACCTCGGCGGGAATCCGGCGGCGGACGCCTCGCCGCTGGGCGACCTCGGCACGCTGGTGTGGCTGCGCCTGCCGGCGACCGCGGAGGCGCCGGCCGGGCGCCTCGCGCGGCTGCGCTGGCTGCGCCGGGCGGACGGCGACGGGGCGCGTGCGGCGCCGCCCGGCGCGGGCGCGGGCCGATGAAGCGGGCCCGTGCCCCCGTCGGCATTGGCTGGCTCTTCGCCGCGACGTCGATGGCGCCTGTGCCCGGCGCCGCTTGCGCGCACGAGGCCCAGCTTCCGGTGAAGCAGGCGCGGCCGTGCGTGTGCTGAGGCGCGCTCGCCCAACACCTGCTCGCTCGCGTCCGAGAGCGGCGCGGCCGTGCGTGTGCTGAGGCGCGGATGCGGTGCCGCGGTCGCCCTGGCGCTGTCGCTGGCGGCGGGCGTGCCGGCGTCGGCGCAGCCGTCGTGGGGCGAGCGCGTCGCGGATCGGGACGTGGCGCTGTCGGACATCGGCGTCGCCTCCGGCGCCTGGTCGGACGGGGACACGGTGTGGGTGTCGGACTGGTCGGACTCGGCGGTGCGCGCGTACGCGCTGCGCGGCGGCGCCCGGCGCCCGGGGCTGGACATGGCGGAGCTGCCGGCGTCGGTTCCGGCGGGTCTGTGGTCGGACGGGGACACGCTGTGGGTGTCGGACTTCTCGGGCGACGCGCTGGATGCCCGGCGGCTGGCGACGGGGGCGGCGGTCTCGGGCCGGGGCTTCGCCGCTGCGGGCAACGGGGCGCCGACGGGTCTGTGGTCGGACGGTTCGACGCTGTGGGCGGCGGACTACTACGACCGCAAGGCGTACGCGTACGCGCTGTCGGACGGGACGCGGGCGTCGTCGCGGGAATTCGCGCTGGACGGGGCGAAGCGGCCGTTCGGGCTGTGGTCGGACGGCGAGACGCTGCTGGCGGCGGACTGGACGGGTGGGCGGGTGCTGGCGTACCGGCTGTCGGACGGGTCGCGGCTGCCGGAGCGCGACATCGACACGTCGGCGGCGGGCAACGCCAAGCCGATGGGTCTGTGGTCGGACGGGACGACGCTGTGGGTGACGGACGAGCAGGACGACAGGCTGTACGCGTACGCGGTGCCGGGGCTGCGCGAAGTGCGTCCCCCGGCGGCGGCGGACGCGTCGCTTTCGTCGCTGTCGCTGACGGGCGTGGACATCGGCACGTTCGCCGCCGGCACGCTGTCCTACGCGGCGGAGGTGGCGCACGAACTGGCGACGACGACGGTGGCGGCGGCCGCGACGCAGAGCGCTGCGACGCTCGCCGTCGCGCCGGCGGACGCGGAGCCGGCCACGGCGGGCCACCAGGTGGCGCTGGAGGTGGGACGGACCGTGGTGGAGGTGAAGGTGACGGCCCCCAACGGCATTACGCGCTGGACCTACGAGGTGGCGGTGACGCGCGCGGGGGCGTCCGACGCGACGCTCGGGTCGCTGACGCTGTCGGGAGTCGACATTGGCCCGTTCTCGGCGGACCGGCTGGAGTATGCGGGTCGGGTGGGGTACGGGGCGGACACGGCGACGGTGTCGGCCACGGCGACGCACGGGGGCGCGACGGTGTCGGTGACGCCGGCGGACGCGGACGGCGCCGCCGCGGGCCACCAGGTGCGGCTGGCGGTTGGGGATACGGCCGTCGGCGTCCGCGTCCTGGCGGAGGACGGGACGACGATGCGGATCTACACGGTGACCGTGACGCGGGCGGCGCCGTCGACGGACGCCGTGCTGCGCTCGCTCACCCTGTCGGGGGTCGACATCGGTACCTTCGACCCGGTCGAGCTGTCGTACGCGGCGTCGGTGGACTACGGGGCAGCGACGACGACGGTGACGGCCGAACCGCGGGACGCGGCGGCGACGGTCGTGGTGTCGCCGGCGGACGCCGACGGGGAGACGGCGGGGCACCAGGTGCCGCTGGCGGTGGGCGCGACGGTCGTCGAGGTGCGAGCGACGGCGGAGGACGGGACGACGATGCGGATCTACACGGTGACCGTGACGCGGGCAGCGCCGTCGACGGACGCCGCGCTGCGCTCGCTCACCCTGTCGGGGGTCGACATCGGTACCTTCGACCCGGTCGAGCTGTCGTACGCGGGATCGGTGGAGCACGATGTGGCGACCACGACCGCGATCGCCGTGGCCCGGGACCGGGCAGCGACGTTTGCGATTTCGCCGGCGGACGCCGACGCGGACGCGGCGGGGCACCAGGTGCGGCTGCTGGTAGGCGAGACGGCGGTTCGGGTGCGGGTGACGGCGCAGGACGGCGTGAGGACACGGATCTACACGGCGACCGTGACGCGGGCGGCGCCGTCGTCGGACGCGGCGCTGCGCTCGCTGGCCCTGTCGGGCATCGACCTCGGTACGTTCGACCCGGAGGAGCTGTCGTACGCGGGATCGGTGGACGCCGAGGCGCCTGCGACGACCACGGTGACGGCCGAGGCGCGGGCCGCCGAAGCGACGGTTGCGGTGTCGCCGGCGGACGCCGACGCGGAGGCGGCGGGGCACCAGGTGCGGCTGGCGGTCGGCAGGACCGTGGTCGAGGTGCGGGTGACGGCGCAGGACGGCACGATCCGGGTGTACACGGTGGCGGTCGGGCGCGGCCAGCACGACGCCGCGCTGCGCGCGCTGGCCCTGTCGGGCGTCGATCTTGGGACCTTCGACCCGGACGACCTGGCGTACGCGGGATCGGTGGACTACGAGTCGTTGTCGACGACGGTGACGGCGACCGCGCGGGACGCGGCGGCGACGGTTGCGGTGTCGCCGGCGGACGCCGACGCGGACGCGGCGGGGCACCAGGTTCGGCTGGCCGTCGGCGGGAACGTGGTCGAGGTGCGGGTGACGGCGCAGGACGGCACCACGGCGCGCACCTACACCGCGACGGTGGTGCGCGCGAGGCCCGCCGACGAACAGCCCGTGGCGTCGCTTGTCGTCGGCGACGACGGCCGGGTGCGGATCCGCGTGCCGAGCGCCACGGACCGCTACCACGTCCTCTACTACCGCCCGGACGCGGACGATCCGGCGACCGAGCACGCGGTGGCAATCCATCCGGGCGGGGAACTCGACGTCGAGCTGACGGAGTCCTCTCGCGCGGGTGCGGGGGCGTACCGGGTCGCGACGTACCTGAACAGCGCGCCGGGCGACCAGGACGGCGACGGCGCGGACGACCTCGAGGAACTCGGCCGCCGCCACGTCGCCAAGCGCGCGCCGCTGAGCAAGGCGAAACTGCTGTCGGCGTGGGACGGGGCCAACGCGATCCACGACATGGCGGGGTTCCTGCGCGTGTCGAAGTCCTTGCCGACCCGCGAAGCGACACGGGCGTTCGCCAAATTCGTCATCTCCGACTTCGGCACCGGCAGCGAGGACATCTACTTCATCAACACGGGCACGTGGTACGGCCACAGGGGGTTCATAGACCGGCACCTCTCGGACCGCCCGAGGGGCTCGCTGATGAGAGGCCTCTTCCGGTACTACCCGGAAGTCGTGGCGCCCAACGGCGAGCCCGGGACGTTCGCCTACACGTTAGGGAACTCGCGCTGGTCTTTCGAGCACGTGGCTCGGGCCCACGAAGTGATCGCGGCGAACATGCCGCTCCTGCGCAACAACGTCGTCTACCTGCCGTGGCGGACGTCGATGCCGGAGTACCGGCGCAACAAGGCGAAGTACGACGCGTCCCGGGTGCCGGTGTACCTGGAGGAGGACCTGGCCGGGCTCTCGGCCTTCGACGTCCTCAACGCGGCGGTGGGCTACGGCCTGCTGCGGGTGCTCGGGAGCGGCGAGCGGCCGACGTTCCGGGACGTGGTGATCCTGCGGCATCTCCCGAACGAGCTGTCGGCGGTGGCCGGCGTGATCTCGCTGGAACGCCAGACGCCGCTGTCGCACGTGAACCTGCGCGCCGTGCAGGACGGCGTGCCGAACGCCTACGTCGGCAACGCGCTCGACGACCCGATGGTCGCGGACCTGATCGGGAAGTACGTGCGCTACGAGGTGGCGGAGGACCCTGGCAAGCGCTTCGAGTGGACCAACCCGGCGACCGGCGCGGTCGAGAGCCGGTTCGGCCACGTGCTCACCGAGGCGACGGCGGCCGAGGTGGCGGCGCACCACGAGGCGCGGCGCCCGGCCGAGGCGCAGACGCCGGCGCGGGACCTGACGGTGACGGCGTACCGGGCGCTCGGCTCGGTCGCCTTCGCCGACTCCGACGCGTTCGGGGTGAAGGCGGCCAACCTGGCGACGCTGCGCACGTTCTCGCTGACGGACGTGGAGGTGCCGGACGGCTACGCGCTGCCGTTCCACTACTACGACGCGTTCATGAAGCACAACGGCTTCTACGCCGATGTCGACGCGCTGCTGGCGGACGCGGACTTCCAGGGCGGCATCGCGGTGCGCGACCGGGAGCTGCGCAAGCTCAGGCGGCGCATCGAGAACGCCGCCGCGCCGGAGTGGATGGCGACGTCGCTGGGGACGCTGCAGGGCCTGTTCGCGGAAGGCACGCCGATCCGCTGCCGTTCGAGCACGAACAACGAGGACCTGCCGGGGTTCAGCGGCGCGGGCCTCTACGACTCGGTGACGCACCGCCCGGAGGAGGGTCACCTGTCGAAGTCGATCAAGCAGGTGTACGCGAGCCTGTGGAACCTGCGCGCGTTCGAGGAGCGGGAGTTCCACCGCATCGACCACAGGGCGGCGGCGATGGGGGTGCTGCTGCACCCGAACTTCGACGCCGAGCTGGCGAACGGGGTGGCGGTGTCGGACGATCCGGTGTACGCCACCGAGGATGCGTACTACGTCAACGCGCAGGTGGGCGAGAACCTGGTGACGAACCCGTCGTCGGCGGCGGTTCCGGAGGAGCTGCTGCTGACGGCGGCGGAGTACTGGCAGGACGGGGAGTACGAGGAGACGCTGGTGCAGCGCTCGAACCTGGTGGCGGACGACGCGCGGGTGCTGGAGGCGGCGCACGTGGCGACGCTGTACGCGGCGCTGGGGACGATCCACGAGCGGTTCGCGGCGCTGTACGCGGTGGAGGATGGCGACGAGTTCTCGATGGAGATCGAGTTCAAGGTGACGGCGGCAGACGCGCTGGCGATCAAGCAGGCGCGGCCGTGGGTGTACTGATGCGCGGGTGCGGTGCCGCGGTTGCTCTGGCGCTTTCGCTGGCGGCGGCCGTGCCGGCGTCGGCGCAGCCGTCGTGGGGCGAGCGTCTGGCGGATCGGGACGTGGCGCTGTCGGACATCGGCATCGCCTCCGGAGTGTGGTCGGACGGGGACACGGTGTGGGTGTCGGACTGGCAGGGGTCGGGCTCGGCGGTGCGCGCGTACGCGCTGCGCGGCGGCGCCAGGCGCCCGGGGCTGGACATGGCGGAGCTGCCGGCGTCGGTTCCGGCGGGTCTGTGGTCGGACGGGGACACGGTGTGGGTGTCGGACTTCTCGGACGACGCGCTGGACGCGCGGCGGCTGGCGACGGGGGCGGCGGTTGCGGGCCGGGCGTTCACCGCCGCGGACAACGACGCGCCGACGGGTCTGTGGTCGGACGGGGAGACGCTGTGGGCGGCGGACTACCACGACCGCAAGGCGTACGCGTACGCGCTGTCGGACGGGACGCGGGCGGCGTCGCGGGACCTGGCGCTGGCGGGGACCGGACGGCCGTTCGGGCTGTGGTCGGACGGCGCGATGCTGCTGGCGGCGGACTGGACGGGGGGCCGGGTGCTGGCGTACCGGCTGTCGGACGGGTCGCGGCTGACGGACCGGGACATCGACACGTCGGCGGCGGGCAACGCGAAGCCGATGGGGCTGTGGTCGGACGGGACGACGCTGTGGGTGACGGACGAGCAGGACGACAGGCTGTATGCCTACGCGGTGCCGGGCCTGCTGGAGGTGCGTCCCCCGGCGGCGGCGGACGCGTCGCTGGCGTCGCTGTCGCTGTCGGGCGTGGACTTCGGGACGTTCGATGCCGGCACGATGTCGTACGCGGCGGAGGTCGCGCACGACCTGGCGACGACGACGGTGACGGCGGCCGCGACGCAGGGCGGTGCCACGGTCGCGATCACGCCGGCGGACGCGGAGACGTCTGGGCGCCAGGTGGCGCTGCCGATGGGCCGGACAGTCGTGGAGGTGACGGTGACGGCCCCCAACGGGGTGACGCGGCGCAGCTACACGGTGACGGTGACGCGCCCCGCGTCGGTCGACGCGACACTCGGGTCGCTGAGGTTGTCGGGCGTCGACCTCGGGGCGTTCGATCCGGACGACCTGTCGTACGCGGCGTCGGTGGACTACGCGGCGTCGTCGACGACCGTGACGGCATTGGCGCGGGACGCTGCGGCGACGGTCGAGGTCTTGCCTGCGGACGCCGACGGCGCGACGGCGGGTCACCAGGTGCGGCTGACGGTCGGCGAGACCGTCGTCGAGGTGCGTGTGACGGCGCAGGACGGGACGACGACGCGGACCTACACGGCGACGGTGGTGCGCGGACCGCCGTCGGCAGACGCGGCGCTTGGTTCGCTGAGCCTGACCGGCGTCGACCTCGGGGCGTTCGTTCCCGATGTGATGTCCTACACGGGACTGGTCGGTGCCGAGGTGGCGGCGACGACGGTGGCGGCCGAGGCGCGGGACGTGGCGGCGACCGTCGAGATCACACCGGCGGACGCCGACGCGGAGACGGCGGGCCACCAGGTGGGCCTGGTGGTGGGCGGGACGGTCGTGGAGGTCCTGGTGACGGCGGAGGACGGGACGACGACGCGGACTTACACGGCGACGGTTGCGCGGGCGGCGCCGGACACGTACGACGCGGCCGTGTCGGTACGGGTCGGCGACGACGACCGGGTGCGGATCGGAGTGCCGAGCGCGGCGGACCGCTACCACGTCCTGCACTACCGGCCGGACGCGGACGATCCGGCGACGGAGTACGCGGTGGCGATCCATGCGGGCGGGGAACTCGACGTCGAGCTCACGGAGCCGCTGCGCGCAGGCGCGGGCGGCGCGTACCGGGTTGCGACGTACTTGAACAGCGCGCCGGGCGACCAGGACGCGGACGGCGTGGACGACCTGGCGGAGCTTGGCCGTCGGAACGCGGGCGCGCGGGCGCCGCTGAGCGCGGCGCCATCGCTGCAGCTCGCGGACGGGGCGACGGCGATTCCCGACATGGAGACGTTCAGGTACTTGGCGGACGTACTTCCGGCCAGTCATCTCGGGGTGCCGGAGCGGCGGGCGAACTTGGCGTTCATGAAGTTCGTCGTCGATCGTCGCGCGTATACATGGAGCGGCGAGGAGACCGTCTACTACATCAATACGAACAAGTGGCAGCGTCACCAGGGCTTCAGGAACCGGTTCCTCGGGCACGGCTGGGAGACGATGTCCGGCACGGTCATCCACCACCCCGACGTGGAGGGGCCGAACGGCGAGTCCGGCACCTTCAGCTACGAGTACACCAGTTGGGCCTGGCCGTTCGCGGACGTGGCCAGAGCGCACGAGATTATCGCCGCGGGCATGCCGTTCCTGTCGAACAACCTGGTCTTCTCGCCAGGGGGGTCGGCGGCCAGACAGCTGTACGAGCGCGAGAAGCCGAGCTACGACGCGTCGAGGGTGCCGGTGTACCTCCCGGAGGACTTGCACGAACGCTCGGTGTTCAGCCTCCTGAACGCGGGGGTGGGCTACGGCCTTTTGCGGTTGCTTGGCCCGGGCGCGGCCGACGTTCCGCGACGTGGTGGTGCTGCGGCACCTGCCCAACGAGCTGTCCACGGTCGCCGGGGCGATCTCGCTGGAGCGGCAGACGCCGCTGTCGCACGTGAACCTGCGCGCAGTGCAGGACGGCGTGCCGAACGCCTACGTCGGCAACGCGCTCGGCGACCCGATGGTCGCGCGTCTCGTCGGCCGCTACGCGCGCTACGAGGTGGCGGAGGATCCGGGAAAGGTCTTCTCCTGGACGAACCCGGCGACGGGCGCCGTCGAGGAGCGGGCCGGCTACGTGCTCACGGAGGCGACGGCGGAGCAGGTGGCGGCGCACCACGAGGCGCGGCGTCCGGCCGGGCCGCAGACGCCCGCGCGGGACCTGACGGTGACCGCCTACCGGGCGCTCGGCTCGGTCGCCTTCGCCGACGCGGACGCCTTCGGCGTGAAGGCGGCGAACCTGGCGACGCTGCGCACCTTCGCGCTGACCGACGTCGAGGTGCCCGACGGCTACGCCCTGCCTTTCCACTACTACGACGCGTTCATGAGGCACAACGGCTTCTACGACGACGTCGACGACCTGCTCGGGGACGGGGAGTTCGCGGGCAGCATCGCCGTGCGCGACGCGGAGCTGAGGAAGCTCAGGCGGCGCATCCGGAATGGCGCGATGCCCGAGTGGATGGCGACCTCGCTCGGCACGCTGCAGGGGCTGTTCCCCGAGGGCACGCCGATCCGCTGCCGGTCGAGCACCAACAACGAGGACCTGCCGGGGTTCAGCGGCGCGGGGCTGTACGACTCGGTGACCCACCGTCCGGGCGAGGGTCACCTGTCGAAGTCGATCAAGCAGGTGTTCGCGAGCCTGTGGAACCTGCGCGCGTTCGAGGAGCGGGAGTTCCACCGCATCGACCACAGGGCGGCGACGATGGGGGTGCTCATGCACCCGAACTTCGACGGCGAGCTGGCGAACGGGGTGGCGGTGTCGGACGATCCGGTGTACGCCACCGAGGATGCGTACTACGTCAACGCGCAGGTGGGCGAGAACCTGGTGACGAACCCGTCGTCGGCGGCGGTTCCGGAGGAGCTGCTGCTGACGGCGGCGGAGTACTGGCAGGACGGGGAGTACGAGGAGACGCTGGTGCAGCGCTCGAACCTGGTGGCGGACGACGCGCGGGTGCTGGAGGCGGCGCACGTGGCGACGCTGTACGCGGCGCTGGGGACGATCCACGAGCGGTTCGCGGCGCTGTACGCGGTGGAGGATGGCGACGAGTTCTCGATGGAGATCGAGTTCAAGGTGACGGCGGCAGACGCGCTGGCGATCAAGCAGGCGCGGCCGTGGGTGTACTGATGCGCGGGTGCGGCGCCGCGGTTGCCCTGGCGCTTTCGCTGGCGGCGGCCGCGCCGGCGTCGGGGCAGCCGTCGTGGGGCGAGCGTCTGGCGGATCGGGACGTGGCGCTGTCGGACATCGGCATCGCCTCCGGAGTGTGGTCGGACGGGGACACGGTGTGGGTGTCGGACTGGCAGGGGTCGGGCTCGGAGGTGCAGGCGTACGCGCTGCGCGGCGGCGCCCGTCGCGCCGGGCTGGACATGGCGGAGCTGCCAGCGTCGATTCCGGCGGGCCTTTGGTCGGACGGCGACACGCTGTGGGTGTCGGACTTCTCGGGCGACGCGCTGGACGCGCGGCGGCTGGCGACGGGGGCGGCGGTGGCGGGCCGGGGTTTCGCCGCCGCCGGCAACGGGGCGCCGACGGGTCTGTGGTCGGACGGTTCGACGCTGTGGGCGGCGGACTACTACGACCGCAAGGCGTACGCGTACGCGCTGTCGGACGGGACGCGGACGTCGTCGCGGGACCTGGCGCTGGCGGGGACGGGACGGCCGTTCGGTCTGTGGTCGGACGGCGCGACGCTGCTGGCGGCGGACTGGACGGGAGGCCGGGTGCTGGCGTACCGGCTGTCGGACGGGTCGCGGCTGCCGGAGCGCGACATCGACACGTCGGCGGCGGGGAACGCGAAGCCGATGGGTCTGTGGTCGGACGGCGCGACGCTGTGGGTGACGGACCAGCAGGACGACAAGCTGTACGCCTACGCGGTGCCGGGGCTGCTGGAGGTGCGCCCCCCGGCGATGACGGACGCGTCGCTCGCCTCGCTGTCGCTGTCGGGCGTGGACATCGGCACGTTCGATGCCGCTACCAAGTCGTACGCGGCGGAGGTCGCGGACGACGTGGCGACGACGACGGTGACGGCGGCGGCGCGCGGCGCCGGCGCGCAGGTCGCCATCTCGCCGGCGGACGCGGAGCCGGCCACGCCCGGGCACCAGGTGGCGCTGGCGCTGGGACGGACCGTGGTGGAGGTGACGTCGACGGCAGCCAACGGGGTGACGCGGCGCACCTACACGGTAACGGTGACGCGCCCCGCGTCGGTCGACGCGACACTCGGGTCGCTGACGCTGTCGGGCGTGGACATCGGGGCGTTCTCGGCGGACCGGCTCGACTACGCCGGCGCGGTGGGGTACGAGGTTGACACGACGACGGTGGCGGCGACGGCGACGCACGGGGGTGCGACGGTGGAGGTTTCGCCGTCGGACGCCGACGACGCCACGCCGGGTCACCAGGTGGCGCTGGCGGTGGGCGAGACGGCGGTCGAGGTGCGGGTGACGGCGCAGGACAGGACGACGGCACGGACATACACGGCGACCGTTGTGCGGGCCGTGCAGTCGTCGGACGCCGCGCTGCGCTCGCTGACGCTGTCGGGGGTCGACATCGGCGTTTTCGACCCGGACGACGTGGCGTATGAGGGATCGGTGGACTCGGAGGTCTCGTCGACGACGGTGGCGGCGGAGGCGCGCGCCGCGGTGGCGACCATAGAGGTCTCGCCGGCGGACGCCGACGCGCTGGCGGCGGGGCACCAGGTAGCGCTTTCGACCGGAAGGAATGCGCTTGAGGTCCGCGTCACGGCGCAGGACGGCAAGACCACGCGGCTGTACACGGTGGCGGTCGGGCGCGGCCGGCACGACGCGGCTCTGCGCTCGCTGACGCTGTCAGACGTCGACCTCGGACCGTTCGACCCGGACAGCCTGGCGTACTCGGCGTCCGTGGACTACGAGGCGCTGTCGTCGTCGACGGTGGCGGCCGAGGCGCGGGACGCGGCGGCGACCGTGGACACATCGCCGGCGGACGCGGATGCGGATGCGGCGGGGCACCAGGTGCGGCTGGCGGTCGGCAGGAACGTGGTCGAGGTGCGGGTGACGGCGCAGGACGGGGTCACGGCACGCACCTACACGGCGACGGTGTCGCGTGCGAGGCCCGAAGACTACCAGGCCTCCGCGTCGCTTGCGGTCGGCGTCGACGGCCGCGCGCGGATCAATTTGCCGAGCTCGGCGAACCGCTACCACGTCCTGTACTACCGGCCGGACGCGGACGACCCGGCGACCGAGTACGCGGTGGCGATCCATCGGGGCCGAGAGCTCAGCGCCGAGCTCATGGAGCCGTTGCGCGCGGCCCCGGGCGGCAGCTACCGGATCGAGACCCACTGGAACTCGGCACCGGGCGACGCGGACGGCGACGGCGTCGACGACCTCGCAGAGCTAGCCCGGGAGGACGTCTGGTCAAGGGCGCCGCTGAACCCGGCCACGCCGATCGACCTCGCCGACGGCTCCGTGGTGTTGCCGGACATGGCTACCTTCCAGCGGCTGTCCTACCAGGGTGAGGGGCGCGAACCCCTGCTGCGTGGTCTCGAGTACGCCAAGTTCTTCATACCGAACGCGGCGACGGCGGAGGCCGCTGTGTACTTCATGAACGCGAATCGGTGGCCGCGTCACCGCAACTTCGCGGAGTCAATCTTGGGCTACTCGTCCGTCTCCTATAGGGACGATGCACCCCACATGCCCGGCGAGCTCGTTTACCACCCCCATGTCGTGGCCCCGAACGGCGAGACGGGGACGTTCCGCTTCGAGTTCCAGCCCTACCAGGCGTGGTCGTTCCACCGCGTTCTGCAGGGCCAGGAGCTGCTCGCGGCGAGCATGCCGTTCCTTGCGAACCGGCTCGTCTACACCCCCACCCGGGGCACCATGGACCGTTACTTGGAACAGAAGGCGGAGTACGACGGATCGCGCGTGGTCGTTTACCTCGAGGAGGACCTGTTTGCCAATTCGGCGTTCCAGGCGCTCAACGAAGCGGCGGGCTACGGCCTGCTGCGGGTGCTGGAGTCCGGCGAGCGGCCGACGTTCCGGGACGTCGTGGTGCTGCGGCGTCTGCCGAACGAGCTGTCGATGGTGGCGGGGGTGATCTCGCTGCAGCGTCAGACGCCGCTGTCCCACGTCAACCTGCGCGCGGTGCAGGACGGGGTGCCGAACGCCTACATCGGCGACGCGCTGGACGCGGACTCGGCCGTGGCCGCCTTGGTGGGCAGGTATGTGCGCTACGAGGTGAAGGCGGACAGCCGCCTGCTGCGTTCGACGTTCACGATCCGAGAGGCGACGGCGGAGGAGGTGGCGGCGCACCACGAGGCGCGGCGCCCGGCCGAGGCGCAGACGCCGGCGCGGGACCTGACGGTGACGGCGTACCGGGCGCTCGGATCGGTCGCCTTCGCGGACGCGGACGCGTTCGGGGTGAAGGCGGCGAACCTGGCGACGCTGCGCACGTTCTCGCTGACGGACGTGGAGGTGCCGGACGGCTACGCGCTGCCGTTCCACTACTACGACGCGTTCATGAAGCACAACGGCTTCTACGCCGATGTCGACGCGCTGCTGGCGGACGCGGACTTCCAGGGCGGCATCGCGGTGCGCGACCGGGAGCTGCGCAAGCTCAGGCGGCGCATCGAGAACGCCGCCGTGCCGGAGTGGATGGCGACGTCGCTGGGGACGCTGCAGGGCCTCTTCGCCGAGGGCGTGCCGATCCGCTGCCGTTCGAGCACGAACAACGAGGACCTTCCGGGGTTCAGCGGCGCGGGGCTGTACGACTCGGTGACGCACCGGCCGGGGGAGGGTCACCTGTCGAAGTCGGTGAAGCAGGTGTTCGCGAGCCTGTGGAACCTGCGCGCGTTCGAGGAGCGGGCGTTCCACCGCATCGACCACAAGGCGGCGGCGATGGGGGTGCTGCTGCACCCGAACTTCGACGCCGAGCTGGCGAACGGGGTGGCGGTGTCGGACGACCCGGTGTACGCCACCGAGGACGCGTACTATGTGAACGCGCAGGTGGGCGAGAACTTGGTGACGAACCCGTCGTCGGCGGTGGTGCCGGAGGAGCTGCTGCTGACGGCGGCGGAGGACGGCGAGGACGGGGAGTACGAGGAGGCGGTGGTGCAGCGCTCGAACCTGGTGGCGGACGACGCGCGGGTGCTGGAGGCGGCGCACGTGGCGACGCTGTACGCGGCGCTCGGCACGATCCACGATCGGTTCGCGGCGCTCTACGAGGTCGGCGATGGCGACGAGTTCTCGATGGAGATCGAGTTCAAGGTGACGGCGGCAGACGCGCTGGCGATCAAGCAGGCGCGGCCGTGGGTGTACTGACCATGGCCGGGATCGTCGTCACCTGGGCATGCACCTGAAGGTCGATTGTGGCTGAACGCGTCAACCGGCCCTGTTCCCGTGCCCCTATGGGCATTGGTTGGTTGGGACGTGTTTGCCACCCCTAGTGTCGTGTCACGCGTCTTTTGGCGCATCAGCGTTCGCCCCTTGGTGGCAAGGCGCGTCCCGCCGGCAATGGGTGGCCCCTTGGCAAGGGGCGCAACGCCGCCACGGGGCAAGGGGCGAGCGCCCTTCGGGAGCGCCTGCAGCGCGCCCGCGCGTCGTTGCAGCCCTTGGCAATGCGGCGAGGCATTCCCTGCGGGACCGCGCGTCGCGCCGACGCGCTGCAGGCGCTCTGATGCGTCAAAAGACCCGTGACACGACACTAGCCCGCATTATTCATGAATGCCCTACTGCGGACGACGATCCACTCGCTGTGGCCGTGCGTACTCGCTCCGGCCCCCTCAACATAGTGCACAGCTATGCCTTCGGGTTCCTCCGCTCCGTGCCTCCTGGCACGCGTGCGCGTCCAGCCACAGCGGCGTCTCGTCGCCCTCGCTACGCGCATTCATGAATAATCCGGGCTAGGGGCTTGCATTCTGCTTGACGCGGACACGCGCGGCCACGAGGATTCGTCGGGCTCGGGCGAGGAACCGACCGTGAACCTAGCTTCGACCGTTGTCGGCAACGTAGTCTAGGACCGCTCTGACGAGACCGGTCGCATGACGCCTCTCCGTCCGCTGGTGCCCCGACTGCTACAATCCCGCCATCCAAGCTGCACGGGCATGTGTGTATGTTCTCCGAGAAGCGTCTTTCCCGGGCCATCGGTTCGATCGTCGCCGCCTCGCTGGCCGGCGGCGCAAACGCGCAGATCGAGGAGGTCATCGTCACCGCGCAGAAGCGCAGCGAGAGCATGCAGGACACCGCGATCGCCGTGCAGGCGCTGGACGAACGCAAGCTCGACGAGCAGCACATCGACACCTTCGTCGACTACATCAAGCTGCTTCCAAGCGCCAACGCCGGCGGCAGGGGACCCGGCCAGAACGAGATCTACATCCGCGGCGCCGCCGTGGACGCGATCAACATCTCGGTGGCGGAAGCGCAGGGGTCGGCGCCCAACGTGGCGCTGTATCTCGACGAACAGCCCGTCACCGCCGGCGGGCGCAACCTCGATGTCTATGCGACGGACATCGCCCGCATCGAGGTGCTGCCGGGCCCGCAGGGCACGCTCTACGGTGCCAGCTCGCAGGCAGGAACCGTCCGCCTCATCACCAACAAACCCAACTTCGAGGAAGTGGAGGCGAGTCTCGACGGCAGCACGTCGGCCACGTCCGACGGCGAGCCTTCGACGTCGGTCGAGGCCGTGCTCAACGTGCCGATGGGCAAGGACATGGCCGCGCGCCTGGCGGTGTTCAGCGACAGCCAGGGCGGCTACATCGACAACGTCCCCGCCCTGCTCTGGCCGGACGCCGCCAAGAACCCGCGCCTGCCCTCCCCCGGCGGCATCGTGTTCGTGCCGGCTGGCGGCGACCCGACGGCGCATGAGTTCGCCGACGGCAGCTACGCCGTGCCCGGCCGCACCTATCCCGTGCAGCTTGCGCCCGCCGACAACAAACACCTGGTCGAGGAGGACTTCAACGACGCCTCGTATCAGGGCCTCCGACTCAGCGGCGCGGCGCGGCTGGGCGAGGACTGGACCCTCAACGTCTCCCACCACCAGCAGACCCTGCTGGCCGAGGGCGTGTTCGACTACGACGTGGAAGTCGGCGACCTCCAGGTGGCGCGGTTTTCCGAAGACTCCCTGGAGGATATGTTCGGCCAGACTTCCTGGACCCTGCAAGGACGCCTGGGCGCGCTCGATGCGGTCTATACGGGCGCGTATCTCGATCGCACGGTCGAGCACTCCTACGACTATTCCGAGTACGTCAACTTCGGCGGCTACATTTCCGGCTACATCTGCGAATACAACACGCCCGGCTACCACGGCGGCGGCGGCGTCGGCTACACCTTCGACCCGACCCTGTCCGGCGACCCCGGCATCGTCGAGTGCGTGCCGCCGGACGGGAACTTCATCGGCGCGGTCGACTTCGAGCGCACCAACCACGAGTTTCGCCTGAGCGGCGACTTCGGGCGGCTGATGCTCACCGGCGGCGCCTTCCATCAGGACCGCACCTCAAGCCACACCGGCGACTACGACTACGGCATTCCCGGCGGCAATCCCATCGATCCGGCGCAGGTGAGCCGCGGCCGCGCCCGCGATGCCCGGGTGCGGAGCCGAGAGGTGCAGTTCACCAACGACATCATCCGGCCCACCCAGGAGCTTGCCTACTTCGGCGAGCTCGGGGTGCGCATCACCGACTCCCTGACGGCCACCGTCGGCGCTCGCCGCTACGAGCTCGATGTCGGGTTCGAGGGCTTCACCGCGTTTCGCTTCGGCAACCGGCCCGTGCCGAACCTTGCCGGCGAGCCGGGCGTGACGGTCATGCCCAACGTCACGGGCGGCCGCGACTACTCGACCAACCTCGGCGACTTCCAGCCGCTCAAGGTGGACGATGTCATCACCCGTCTCGGCCTGTCCTGGCACATGAACGACGACGTGATGTTCTACGGCGCGATGTCCGAGGGCTATCGCCCGCCCGGATTCAACCGCGCCGCCGCGGCCGGCGCCGCCACCGCCGACGGCGTCGCGGCGCGCGGCAACGACGGCCCCGGGGGGTTTCCGGACTACTTCATCCCGGTCACCTACCGCAGCGACCAGGTAACCAACATGGAGTTCGGCTGGAAGGCCGTGCTGGCGGACCGGCTGCTGCGCGTCAATGGCTCGGCCTACAGCATCGCCTGGGACGACATCCAGGTCTCGCACTTCGACTCCCAGAACATCTCCATCTTCACCATCGTCGACAACGGGGGCGACGCCGAGATCCGGGGCCTCGAAATCGACGCCGAATGGCTGCCCACCGACAGCCTCTCGCTCTACGGCGCCATGTCCTACAACCGCACGGAACTGGTCGCGGTCAACCCGACCTTCGACTTCGTCGTCGCCGACGTCGGCAGTCGGCTGCCGCTGACGCCGGAACTGCAGTTCACGCTGCGCGGCCGCTACGAGTGGCAGATGGCGGACGGGACGGCGCACTGGCAGGTCATCGCCAAGTACGCCGGCGAGAGCTTCAATTCGCTGGTGGACATACCCCTCACGGACCCGCGCAAGGTACAGGACGCCTACTTCATCCTCGACGCCAGCGTCGGCTTTCGCGGCCCGGAGGGCTGGGCGGCGGAACTCTTCCTCGACAACATCACCGACGAACGCGCGCAACTGCACATCAACCGGCAGGACTTTCGCGAACGGATCACTACGAACCGGCCGTTCACGCTCGGCCTGCGCGCGTCGTGGGAGTTCCTGTAGCGGAACCGCGTTCGCCAGGACGGGCCTTTGGGGCGAGCGAGACGCCCTGGCTCCAAGACGGCCTTTGGGGGGGAAGGCATCCTGCCTTCCCAAGCGCCGCCAAGCGCTTTTCCTCAAATGCAGCACTGGCGCGCCGGGAAGGCAGAATGCCTTCCCCCCAAGTCCGTCCATCGCCCAGGTGCCGTCGCTGTCAACCGTGGCTGCGAGCAAGCGCGAGCATGAAGGCCGGGACGGGCCTTCGGAGCGAGGGCGTCTCGCCCTCGCTGCGCGCCGTGAGGTGCGCGGCTCTCGTGGAACGCAAACGGGTGTGC
Organism: Pseudomonadales bacterium; assembly: GCA_965116935.1. Taxonomy (GTDB): domain Bacteria; phylum Pseudomonadota; class Gammaproteobacteria; order Pseudomonadales; family Azotimanducaceae; genus VXYL01. The sequence goes on from OZ220737.1 coordinate 2,164,861, forward strand.
GCGGAGCGCGCCTTGCGGCGCGTGGGAGGGCAAGATGCCCTCCCTCCAGGACTTGCGACCACGGTGCCATGTTCCCGTGCAGCATCTTGCAGCATCGGCGACCCGGCGTCCCCGCAGGGCTGGAAACTCGTATGTAAACCCCTGCCGGAATGGTCGGGATGACCGTCCGAGTACCGGCATGGCGCAACGCTTAGGCGCTGCCCGGGGGAGGCTCGGCAGATCGCGCCGGCGGCCCTTGCGCGGCCTCAGAGGCGGTAGGAGACCTTGTCGCCGTCGAGGACGATCAACTTCCGCGAACGGAGGCTCGCGACCAGGCGGTCGATTTCCTGCTCGTCCAGCTTGCTGTTGTAACCGGCGTCGATCCAGTTCCTGAGCGTGTTGACCTTGCGCGGTCTGGTCGAGCCGGCGGCGGCGAGCGCCTTGCGCACCTCCTCGACGCCCGTGGCGGCACGGCGGGCCTGCTTCTTCGGCGTCGCATTCCCCGTGTCGCGGCGGACCTGCTTCTTCCCCGTCGCCTGCCTTGCGTCGCCGTTGAGTGCGGGGAGTGCCGTGTGTCGGTTGATTGTGATGCCGCGTTCGGTGCGCATGTGCCGCACCAGCGGATCGAAGCCCTTGTCGGCGGAGACGACGTGAAACGAGTCGTCGGGATGTTGCGGCGCAATCTCTCCGAGATAGTAGGCGATGTGGAAGTCGAGGGCGTTCTTCCCGCTGGCGGTGCAGCGGATGTAGCGCCCCCTGGAACCGAACTCCTGAAGCGCAATGGCGAGTTCGGACGGAATCTTCTGCTGATTGGCGCCGAGGAACACCAGCACGTGCGTGTCGGGCTGGCGGTCGGGGCTGAAGTCGCTGGGGTGGATATTCTCATAGTCGACGAAAATCCAGTGGGCCACTTGATGCGCTGCCTGCAGGGCGGAGACGAGCCAGTCTAGCCCGGACGCGCGCCCTCCGCCAAGAGCCGGCGCCCCGGCCCGCCGGCGCTGTGCTGCCCCGTCGCTACTCGGAGACTCAGGGGCCGGTCCGGCGCAGATAGCGCTGCACCGCCATGTTGTGCTGGGCTAGGGTGTCGGAGAAGTGGCTTGAGCCGTCGCCGCGGGCGACGAAGTAGAGCGAGGTGCCGGGGGCCGGATGCAGGGCGGCGTGGATTGCCGGTGGTCCCGGCAGCGAAATGGGGGTGGGTGGCAATCCGTGGCGTCGGTAGGTGTTGTAGGGCGTGTCGGTGGCGAGATGGGTGCGCGTCAGGGGGCCGTCGAGCCGCGCGCCGAGGCCGTAGATCACGGTTGGGTCGGCCTGGAGCCGCATGCCGCGGTGCATCCGCCGGGTGAACACGGCCGCGACCCGGGGCCGGTCTTCGGCGCGTGCGGTTTCCTTCTCGACGATGGAAGCGAGGATGAGGGCGTCGTACGCCGTGGCGTAGGGCAGGCCGCGGTCGCGTCGGTGCCAGGCGTCCGCGAGCGTGGTGCGCATGCGGTCGTGCGCCTCGCGCAGCAGCTCGGAGGCGGTGCGCCGGTTCTCCACCCGATACCGTCCCGGCAGGAAGTTGCCCTCGGGGTGCGTGTGACCGAGACCAAGGCGGGCCATGAGGCCGTCGGTGTGGGTGCCGCCGAGATCGAACGCGATGCGGCGGTCCGCCGCCAGCTTCGCGACCACCTCGCCGATGGTCTCTCCAGGGAAGATGCGGAACCGCGCGCCCGGCGGCGCGTCCGGAACGAGCCTGTGCGGCGGAGGGGAACGGTCCGCCGCGCCGGAGACCGGCGACGGTTGCGGCGAGGCCGACGGCAGTGCCTGCGGCAGCCGGACTGCCCTGCCCGGCGAACGCCCGCCGTCCGGCGAGAAGGCGTAGTCGGGCGGCGCCCAGGTCGGGTCGCTGAGGAAGTAGGTGCCGACCCCCGCGAGCGCCATCGCGGCGGCAACGAGCGCACTCGCGCCAAGCGTGAGAAACCACCTGTCCAGCATGGTTCAGGGTCGGTGCCGCTCGCCTCGTAAAGTTTGCACCCCGCAGGGCGACGTGGATGCTATGTGACGGACGGCTCGCATGTCAAACCGAAGCCGCCAGGGGTGGTGTCTCATTTTTGGCTTGCACAGCACGTGGCGCGCCATTCTGGAGGGAGGGCGTCCCGCCCTCCATCGCGCCCGCAAGGGGCGCGCATCTCCGGAGGGAGGGCGTCCCGCCCTCCATCGCGCCCGCAAGGGGCGGGCATCTCCGGAGGGAGGGCGTCCCGCCCTCCATCGCGCCCGCAAGGGGCGCGCATCTCCGGAGGGAGGGCGTCCCGCCCTCCATCGCGCCCGCAAGGGGCGCGCATCTCCGGAGGGAGGGCGTCCCGCCCTCCATCGCGCCCGCAAGGGGCGGGCATCTCCGGAGGGAGGGCGTCCCGCCCTCCATCGCGCCCGCAAGGGGGCGCGCATCTCCGGAGGGAGGGCGTCCCGCCCTCCATCGCGCCCGCAAGGGCGCGCGCATCTCCGGAGGGAGGGCGTCCCGCCCTCCATCGCGCCCGCAAGGGCGCGCATCTTTCTGGTGTAGCGAGTGCTCTGCGAGCCTCGCGGCGCGATGGAGGGAGGGACGCCTTCGCTCCAGAATGGCGCCCGGCAGCCAGTCGAACACGATCGCCGGTTTCCAGCCTATCCGCTACGGCCGAAAGGTCAAAGTGAGACACCACCTCCCCCCAGCCCGCGTTGCGGAGGAGGGCCCTTGCCCCAAGGGCCGGGCCCGTGCCTTCGCGCTCGCCCGCAGGCTCAAGGAGACCGGCGCATGAACAAGACGGGCCTTCCCGGCGCGGGCCGCAGGGCATCGCGCGGCTCGTGGCCGGCGGCTTCGGCGGTTGCAGGTGTCGTGCATGCACGACAGGCGTGCGCTCCCGGCACGCGGCCCCGTGCCTTCGCCGCCCTTGGCGAGCGCGTGCCCCGGCGTCGTCGCGGTCTCAGAGCAGGCGGAGCAGGGTCATGAGATCGGCCTTGACGGTCAAGCGCATCCGGACGCCGGTGAACGAGGGGACGTTGCTTCCGCCCAGGTAGCGGTACCCTTCGGCAGCGATTTCCATTGCTCCGGCGGCAAGTGCGGCGCCGATCGCGGCTCTGGAGTACTCCCTTGCGAGGAGCGGAAACTCGCCGTCGTCTTGATACGGGTCGGTGACGCTGACATCGCCGGTCGATATCTCGCGCCGGTAGCTCGCGCGGAAGATCAGGCCGCCTTCCATGCCGCCGAGGATCTTCTCCAGGGTCGCGGGCTGCGAAAGAAGCGCCGCGGAAGCCCCGACCGACAGCGCGGTCGGGATGTTCTCGGTGTAGCTTCGGCCTTCGAGCGATGCGGACAGGGACAGGGCTTCCCGGAAGACCTTGCCGACGGCGACCGATCCGGCGATGCCGGTGCTGCCGGGGCCGGGCGCATGCACGCGATCCGGGTCGTAGCCGCCGGCGCCGATCCAGCCGACCCGCAGGGCGACGCTCGGCGCGGCGCGGCTGACCTGCTCGTCCACCGGTCGCCAGATGAGGCCGACGTCGTAGTCGGTCTCGCCGGTGGAGGGGCCGAGGACGGGCGCCTCCGCGGCGACCTCGCCGAGCCGTCCGTCGATGGCCCAGTTGCGGCCGAACGAAAACGTGACCCGCGCCGCTTGGATCTCGCGCTCGACGTCGCCGAAGCCCAGCTCGACGGTCTCGGCGTCCGCGAGGAACGTGTCTGCGGCGGCCTGGTCGAGTTCGATGGCGAGGGTGGCGGAACCCCGTGGCGGCAGCCAGGGAAGGTCCGTGGCGAGGGCCGGGGCGACGGCGAGGAGCGCGGCGGCGGCGAGGAGGATCGCCCGGCAGCGACCATGCGTTGCGTGGGCGCGGGCCGTGAACGCCTGCCGGGGCGACGGAACCCGTCCGCCGGATCGCGGTCGCGGGCATTGGGGCGGTGCGGCTGGAATCAACTTGCGGCTCCTGGGTGGTGGACGACCCGTGCGTTACGCGCACCGGGGGCTGCCGGCGACCGACGCACGAGCCGGATCATACCAGCGGCGCCGGCGGTGTTAGCATGGACGCATCGGAATTCAGGGGTGACGCGCGGGTGTGCCGGCTTGCGGTCGTGCGCCGCCCCAAGGCGTGGAGTGAGATGGCATCGGAGGCACCAGGGGCACCAGAGGCATCGGCGGCACCAGAGGCACCAGGGCCACTAGAGCCAGCTTATCGCAATCCGTTCGATGCCCACCGCAACGTCGGGATTCCGCTGACGGATCGCGTGTTCGAGGACGAGCGGCTCGCCGACGAGGACTGGGCCGGCATGGTGTTTCAGAGTTGCGTCTTCGAGCGCACGACGTTCTCGTCGAACGTGATGTACCGGACCGTTTTCGTGAAGTGCCGGTTCGTGGACTGCGTGGTGGAGCACTGCGAGCTGCGGGCGACCCAGTGGGTGGAGTGTACCGGCGCGGGGCTGCGCATCGCCGGGGGGGAGCTCACCGAGGTGACCTTCTCGGAGTGCGACTTCGACCGGCTCGAGATCGAGCAGGGCGGGCGGCAGGTCACGCTGGCGAGCGGGCGCGTCGGCGAGCTGGAGTTCGCCGACGCTGGACTTGCGCAGGAGATCCTGACGCTGTCCGACTGCGATGTCGCTGCACTCCGCGCCGAGCGGGCCGAGTGGCGCGACTGCAGCGCGGTCGGCGTGGATCTCGGTCGCTGGAACATCGACGGCGCCTCCCTCCTGCGCTGCAGCTTCATTCGCGCCTCCGCCGAAGGGCTCGACCTGTCGAAGGTGACCTTCGACGGCTGCAACTTCTTTGAGGGTCGGCTGGCGGGTGCGCGCTTCGCCGCCGCCGAGCGGTGCCTGTTCGCCGACTGCGACCTCGGCGAGGCGGACTTCCGCGAGGCGCGCGCGGCCGGCAGCCTGTTCGCGAAGGCGCGGGCGCAGGGTGCGCGCTTCGGCGGCGCGATCCTGGACGGCGCCGTGTTCCCGGAGGCCGACCTGACCGGCGCCTCGCTGGTCGGCGCATCGGCGCCCGGCAGCGTGTGGATGGACGCGGATCTCACCGACGCGGATCTCGCGCGCCTCTCGGCGCCGGGATCGTCGTGGCGCAACGCCGTGCTGGCGGGCGCGAGCGTTGCGGATGCGGACCTGCGCGACTCGGAGCTGCATGGGGTGGAGGAGGACCTCACGACCGCCGACACCAGCGGCTCGCGGGGCTCGATACCGTGGCGCGCGTCCCGCGAGAAGGAGCTTCAGCGCCTCCGGGACCGCTGAGGCCGGGCCGTGCTGCGCGGACGCACGCCGAGCATGCCCGACAGCGAGGCGAACGTAGTGAACAGCTCCTCGCGGCGGTCGTTTCTCGGCGGACGCTTGTTGACCGCGGTAATGACCCGCCCCTGCGGGGCGAGTGCCGCCACGATCAGTTCCATGCGGCCGATGCCGAGGATGTCCGGGTTGTGGATCAGTATTTCCGTGTTCTCGACGCTCGACAGCAGGCGAAGCAGCTTCGGCATGGGGCCGACGAGCGGGTCGGCCAGTTCCGTGACCACGGCGAATATCGGCCGCCCCCGCAGCGTCGCCCACTCGGTGACGGCCTGCACCTGGGCGTTGATGGCCTCCAACGCCCCGCGGTTCGGCGTCGCGCGGGCATAGACGACGGTCTTGCCGAGGCGCTCCGGCGGGAGCAGGACGTACCACCGTCCCGTCGGCGACTGCTCGCAGGCCACCGGAAGGATGCCCTTGCGGAGCATGCGGTAGGCGGTGAGCCGGGAGATGCCCTGGCTGCGCGCCCACTCGGAGAGGCGGATGCGCTTCACGCGGCGATGCCCCGCGGCAGTGACGTCGTCAGGCCGCGGCCGCCAGCCGCGCGAGTGCGAGCGAGTGCGGTCGCCGCGGCATCGGGGCGACGGGGTTTCAAGGGCCGTCGGCGAGTTCTTGGGCGGCCGCCGCGACTCGCGCCGCGGCCCCGTTCCAGCCGTCGGTCGGGTCGGCGCGCACCACGCGGCAGGCAGGCCACGCTTGTTCGGGCAGGGGCCCCGCCCAGAAGGGATCGCCGGGTGGCGCGACGATGACGTTGGGCCGTCCGTCGCGGGCGTGGGCGAGGGCGCGGTCGGTGCCGGTGATCCAGACCGCGGCTTCCCCGTGCGGCACTTGGGTGACCAAGGACTCGAGTGCCGCCTGCTCGTCCTGCGGCCAGTCGTGGCCGATGCCGACGCCGGTGCAGAGATTGCGGTCGATCCACACGCCGCTGCCCTGTGGCTCGCGCCGCGGCACCGGCTTCGGCTGCACCATCGCTATCAGCGCGCCGTCGTCCACCACGCCGGCCGGGATGGCCTGATCGTCGGGCAGGTTGCCGGCCGCGAGGTCGCAGACCACGACGTCGGCGGCGGACTCGAGGGCAGCGTCAATCCAGGGCTGCCAGCGCGTGGGGTGGGTGCGCCAGACGTGGTAGCTGTCGCCCTCGGTGAGGACGCCGTCGGGCACGGTGCCGCCCTCGAGCAGGAGCAGCGTCGGTTCCAGCGTGGCGCCAAGGGGCCCCGCCCGTTGCATCAGGCCGCGCACCAGCGCCGGGTTGCCGGCGAGTGCCGCGAGCTCGATCCGCCCGGCAGCCATCCACGGGTTGGTGTCGTCGTCGAACCGGTCCCAGGCTTCGCGTGCCAGCCCGCCAGTCCACGCGGTCCTGGCGACGCTCGGGGTGGTGTCGGCGGCGGCGTCGGGGCATTCGAGCAACTGGGCCGCGAACTGCGCCAGCCGCCGTTGGCCGCCGTACGCGAGGGCGCTTGCGGCGAGCGCCGAGAAGGCGCCGGCGGTCATGGTGTCGGGGATCGGGGCGCCGCCGATGAGGAACGGCTCAATGCGGCGGAGAGCCTCGGTGGGGCGGTGCAGCGCCATGAGGGCGCGTGCCGCCGCGAGGCTCGCCTGGGCGTGCATGGGCAGGCGCGACGCGGCCCGCACGGCGCCGGCGTGGTCGCCGAGGGCATGGCGTCTGCGCGCCAGGGCCACGGTGGCGGGAACGTCGCCGGCGTCGCTCAGCCTCGCCAGGCACTGCAGGCCGGCGGTGATGGCGCCGGCGGCGACGAGCGCCTCCGCTTCGAGCAGGCTGAGCCGCTGCACGCCGTCGTCGTCCGGTGCGCGGGCGATGCGGAGGGCCTCAACGACCTTGCCGCCGTTGAGGTCCGCCCAGCCAGGTCCGCCGCTGGTCGCGGCGCGGTTGAGGTCGCCGTTGCCGGCCAGGCGGTCCGCGCGCGCGCCGGCCGGGAGGCCGAGCCAGGCGCTCACGACGACGTCGACGCCGGCGTCGCGCGCCACGCGCTCGCTCCACGAGCGCATCAGACTGCGGTCGACAAACACTTCGTGAGGAGAGCTAGGCGCGCCCTGGCGCGCGCAGTCGGCGTCGGAACGGCGATGGGCGCCCGCGTCGGCGACGCGGCCCGAGCCCGCCGCGTGCTGCCGGGACGACGCTCCTTGCGTCCGTCTCCGGCCTCAAATCGTCCGTCCCGACAGCCACGCAGCCTCTCCGACGCGGTCGCCTAGCGCGCCTGGGGCAGGTCGGCGACCAGACGCAGCGAGGCGGTCAGTTCCTCGAGCTGGAAGTGGGGGCGCAGGTGCGCGACGGCGGTGTAGGAGCCGGGCTTGCCCGGCACGTCCTTGACCTCGACCCGCGCCTCGCGCAGCGGAAAGCGCGCCTTGGCGGCGTGCGACGCCTGGTCGTCGGAGGTGACGTACTGCATGATCCAGTCGTTCATGTAGCGCTGGATCTCGTCGCGGGACGTGAAGCCGCCGACCTTGTCGCGCATCATCGCCTTGAGGTAGTGCGCGAAGCGCGAGCAGGCGAGCACGTAGGGCAGGCTGGCCGACAGCTTGGCGTTGGCGGTTGCCGCGTCCTCCATGTACTTGCGCGGCCGGTTGAGGGTCGAGCCGGAGAAGACCACGGCGAAGTCGGTGTTGCGCGAGTGGCACAGGCCGATCAGCCCCTGGTCGGACAGTTCCTTCTCCCGCCGGTCGGTAATCGTCGTCTCGGTCGGACACTTGGTGATCTTCGACCCGCTCAGCGACGGGAACGAGTGCAGCGGCAGGTTGGCGACCTTGCCGCCCGTCTCGGTGCCGCGGATGGCCGACGGCCAGCCATACTCCGAGAACGACTTCATGACGAGGCTGCCGAGCGACCACGACGACGGTGCCCACAGGTACTGGCCGTGGTCGCCGCCGCCGACCTCCTCGTTGAAGTCCATTTCGTCGACGGGTGCCGACTCGGGCCCCCAGGGCTGGCGCACCAGCACGCGCGGGGCGGTCAGCACGAGGTAGCGGGAGTCGGCGCTGTCGCGCAGGGAGTTCCACGAGCCCATCTCGCTCGACTCGAAGATGCGGGCGACGTCGATGGGGCGGTCCAGCTCCGTGAAGCTGTCGAGGTCGAGCAGCCGCGGGTCGGCGCCGGCGAGGAAGGGAGCGTGCGCCATGGACGCCACCGCGCCGATGTTCCGCAACAGCTGAATGTCGGGCGGCGCACGGCCGAACTCCATGTCGCCGATGAGGAACGAATAGGGCGATCCGCCGAGGGTGCCGTACTCGTCCTCGTACACCGACTTGAAGAAGTGGGACTGGTCGAAATCTGCCGAGCGGGCGAAGTCGCGCTCGAGTTCGCGCCGGCGGACGTTGAAGACGCGCACCTTGAGCGACGTCGAGATCTCGTTTTCCGTCATCAGGCGGTCGAGGCTGCGCCAGCTCGCCTCGAGCTGCTGGAACTTCGGGTGGTGCAGCACCTCGTTGACCTGGGCGGACACCAGGCTGTCGATGGCGGCGATGCGCTCGGCAATCGCGCGCTTGGCGCTGCCGCTGACCGCGGTGCCAGCCTGGGACGCCTCCTCGAGGAAGCCCTCGAGCATGGCGCGCGCCGAGTCCACCTGGTGCTCGTTGCGCACCAGCCGGCCCTCGTCGAAGATCCGCTCCAGGATGGTGTCGGGCCCGACGCCCGGGATTGCGGCCTCTTCTGCTTCAGCCATCGGTGTCACCTCCTTCGCCGAGATCGTCGAGTTGCTGTTTCAGTTCGGTGCGCTTGTCTTCGTTGGCCAGCACCTCGCCGAGGATGCCCTCGAGCTTGTCGTTGGCCTCGAGCTTGCTGTAGAGGTCCGCGAGCTTCTGCCGGGACTCGAGCAGCTTGGCGGTCTGCGGCAACTGGCCGGCAACGCCCATGGGGGAGAAGTCGTCCATGGTGCGGAAGTTGAACTCCATGCGCAGCTCGTTGTCCTCCTCGCCGGAGATCTGGTCCTTGGCCTCGATGTTGAGCTTCGGCTGCAGCCGGTTCATCAGGCCGTTGAGGCCGCCGGGATCGACCTGAACGAACTCCCGGTCCTTGTACTCTGTGGTGTCCTCGCCGTCGCCCGAGAGGTTGGACACGACGCCGACCACCATGGGGAGTTCCCGCTGCGTGGTGCCGTCGCCATCCTCGACGTCGTAGGTGATCTGGACCCGTGGCGGACGTACGCGTCCCACACGGTTCTGGCTTGAATCGCTGGCCATGAACGGTTTCCTGACTGATTGGACGTGGCCGCCATGATGCGTTGGCGGTCGGGGTGAGTCAAGCCGCCCGAGATCGCGCGCGCCGCCGTACCCGGCGTCGAGTGGCGTATGCTCGCGCCCCAACTTCATCGGGCCGAGGCTCCCCACATGTCCCCAAACCGCACTGCCGTCCATTGGCCCCCCAGTCGCGGACAGGAACTCCAGAGACGGCGACTGCACCAGCCGGGCGGGGTGGAAGGCCGTGCGCGATCCCTTCGCGCGGGACTCCTCGCACGACTGTTCGGCTGCGCCGTGGTTGCGCTTGCCGCTCCGGCTGCATTGGCGCAGGGGGTCATCCCGGGGGTCATCGAGCGGGTCGAGGTCGTTCCCGCGACCGAAGGCGCCCCCGGACCGCTGCAGACCTACAGCGCCGGCCAGACCTTCGAGTTGGTGTTCATCTACAACCGGGACCTGCCGCGCGCCGTTCCGGGCGTGACGGCGATGGTGGATATCGATGAGACGTTGCGACCCACCGACGCGTGCCACAGTGAGGACAGGGCGCTTGTGTGCCCCTATACGGTCGGGACGAAAGACCAGGACGAAGACGGTCTGAGGGTGCCGGTGGACTCGGACTGCTCCGCTTTTGGCCGTACCTGCATCAGGGAGAGCCAGGGCTCGGTATTGCCGAGCACGGGATACACGACCGTGCTTGCCAATGTCGGGGACAACCTGCCGGCGCACAAGGTGGACGGGGTGAGCGTGGGCATTGTGGGCATTGACGGTCCAGATCTGCTAGTGACGTCGGAGCCGGCTCCCGGGCGCAGGGCGTACCGGGCCGGCGAGGTGGTGCGCGCCAGACTGACATTCTCGGAGCCCGTCGCCGACTACGGCGCATTCGCGCCGGAACTGCTGCCGGGAAGGCCCATGATTGACGTGGGGGGCACGGAGGGCCCAAATCCGACACGCGACTACATCCACACCGTCGCGCCGGGGGAGAGTTCCGGCTCGCTGGCGGTGGCGGGGTTGTCGCGCATGCACGACGTCAGGGACGTGCACGGCAACCGCGGCATCCATGTCGGTGGCGCGCCGCTGCCGGAGAACGCGCCCGGGATCACTGTGCGATACGGCACCGGCCTGGCGCGCCCGCAGTTGATCGACTCCGTGCCGCCCTCGGTGGTGAACGTGCGCCTGGCGTCGCCGCGGCCGGTGCTCGGCGTCGGCGTCGACGTCGACGTCGTGGTCGAGTTCGACGAGGAGGTCGACGTCGTCGGTGAGCCGCTCCTGAAGCTTGCCGTCGGCGACGCCGTGAAGCGGATTCCGCTGGCCCCCAGCGCCAAGCGGCCGCGGGAAGATGTGCGTGAGCTCACGTTCCGCTGGACCGGCGAAGACGTGGAGCAGGAACGTGCCGAGGGCGCCCTCGGGGTGCCTGCGAACGCGCTCGTTCTGGTCAGCGCGGACGCATCGATCGTCGACGGCGCCGGCAATCCGTCCGGCAACGTCCCGCCGGCCTTCGCGTCGCTGGGCGCGCGTCTGGACTCGAAGCCGCCGGCGGTCGCCCTGGTGGAGCCGCCGCCGGCGGGCAGCGTGCGCGCCGGCAGCATGCTCGAGTTCCAGGTGACCTTCGACGAGGACGTGGAGGTGGATGCCAAGACGGGCTGGCCTTCGCTGGCGTTCACACTGGAAGGCGTGCGCAAGAACGCACACTACCAGCGGCATGACGGCGCCGTGGTGACCTTCGGCTACACGGTGCGGGCGGGTGACAGCTCGGGAGCGCTGGCCGTTCCCGCCGGCGGATTGACGCTGCGTGGGGCGGTGGCCGACGCCGCCGGCAACGCCGCCGAGTCCGGCTACGTCGCGCCGGCGCCGCGCCCGTTGACGGTGGAACGGGCCGCGGACACCGAGCCGCCGCAGTTGCTGGGCGCAGCCGCGAGCCGGCCCCTGTATCGCGCCGGCGAGCGCGTGCGCGTGGACCTGCGCTTCAGCGAGGCCGTCGAGCTGGTGGCGGTGCTGGAGCTCACCGTCAGCGTCGGCACGCAGTCCCTGCGCCTGCCCTGCAAGGCCAGGGACTCGGTGGTGTCGTGCGAGGGCCCCTCCGATGCCCGCGCCGGCGGGCGGCTGTCGTGGGCGGCGACGGCGCTGGCGGGCGGCGCGAGCCTGGTGCAGGACCTGGTGGGCAATCCCTGGTCGGGCGGGGTTGCCGCGGGGGGCGATGCGTTCGTCGATGCCGACCCGCCGCGCCTGACCGACGTGCGGATCGACAGCCGCCCGCGCCGGCGCCAGCCCGGCGGCTTCGCCGACGACCTGTACTACGGCAGGGGCGACCGCATCGATATCTCCGTGGCCGCAACCGAGGCGCTCGAAGTCGATGACGACGCGTTCGTCCGGTTGGCGGTCGGCGGCCAGACGCAGCGGGCCGCCTATCGATCCGGCGGCGGCACCGACCGCGTTGTGTTCGCCTACCGCGTCGCAGCCGGGGATCGCGACATTGACGGCATCGGCGTCGAGGCACTGGAAGGCACCGTCACGGACGCGGCCGGGCACCCGCTGCAACTGGGGCCGGACGGTTCGCTTGGGCGGCATGCCATCCACGATGATGGCGGCCACCCGGTTGATGGCGACTTGACGGGCACGGGCGGCCTGGTGCCGGAGGACGACGGCGACGCGGGCGAACCGGGCACGGAGCCGGACGAGACCGACCCGTCGGATGATCCGGACGAGGGCGCCGACGAGACCGGCGTGGCGCGCGTCGCGGTGACGTCCACGGGGGGCGGCGCCGACGGCAGCTACGACGAGGGCGAGACCATCGTCTTCGAGGTGCGGTTCCCGGCGCCGGGCGCCGATCTGACCGCGCCGCTGACGCTGGAACTCGACCTGGGCGCGCGCGTGCAGAAGATTGCCTGCGCCGGCCTCGGCAGCGGACGCAGCAAGGTGGACTGCTCCTACCGGGTGCGCAGCGGCGACGAGGATCGCGACGGCATCGTGGTGCGGGTCGCCTCCGGGCCGGTGTCCGTCGGCGGCGACCCGGTCGAGTTCGACCTGACCGCGGTGGCGCCGCCGGCGCTGCTGGTGGACACGCGGGCGCCGGTCGTGGAGGAGGTGGCCATCATCTCCAACGCCGGCGCCGACGGCATCTACGTCACCGGCGACGAGATCGTCGTCGAGGTGCGGTTCTCGGAGGCCGTCGTGGGCCAGGGCATGCTGTCGATTCCGCTGCGCGTCGGCGCTGCCCTGCGGCGCGCGCGCCTGGTGTCGCCGGCGCCCGGTGAGCCGGCGGCGCGCTTCGAGTTCCGCTACACGCTGGCGCCGGGCGACGAGGATCTCGACGGCATCGCGGTCGGGGCCCTTGGTCCGGGGAGCTTCGTGGGGGGCGTGAGGGACCTCGCGGGGCACGCGGCCGAAGGCAGGTACCCGGAGGTGCCCGACGGGACCGGCCATGTGGTGGACACGCAGGCGCCGAGCGTGACCTCGATCGCCGTGTTCGACCGCGAGGAGGACACATACGGCCTCGGCGATACGCTGACGGTCGCGGTGGCCTTCGACGAGCCGGTGACGGTGCCCGCCCAGGGCGTGGCGCTGTCCCTGACGGTGGGCGGCGCGCTGCGCGAGGCCGGCTACGTCACGGGTTCGGGGACGGAGCGGCTGACCTTCGCCTACGACGTTGCGCCCGGCGATCAAGGCGCGGTGGCCGTCGGCGCCCAGGCCCTTGGCGCCGGCATCACCGACCTCGGCGGCAACCCGGCGCGCGGCAACGAGGCGCTGTCGCTGGAGGTGTCCGTGGACACCATGGCGCCGTCGGTTGCCGGCGCGCCGCAGCTGCGGTCGTCGCCGGCGAACGGCGTGTATGGGGTGGGCGACGAAATCGCCGTCGCTATCACCTTCAGCGAGCGCGTGCTCGTGACGGTGGGCGCGAACGGGCCGACGCTGGCCCTCGGCTTCGGCGGTCAGGTGCGGCAGGCGCGGTACGAGTCCGGCACCGGCACGCAGGAGCTGGTCTTCGCCTACCAGGTGGTGGCGGGCGACCGCGGCGAGCGGGTCTCGGTGGCCGCCGATGCGGTGACGCTCGGCGACGGCGCCATCCGCGACGCCAACGGCCTTGCCGCCGCGATAGGCCACGCGGCGATGCCGGCGGTCGACGGCCACCGCGTGGACGGCGTCGCGCCGCGCCTCGAGGAGGTGGCGATCGTCTCGCGTCCGCAGCGTCGCGACGCCTACCACCAGGGCGAGCAGATCGTGGTCGAGGTGCGCTTCTCCGAGCCGGTCGTCGCAGCGGACGCCACGATAGCCCTCGCGGTCGGGGAAGGCGAGCGCTCTGCCGTCTGTACGTCGGCCGCCGGCGCCGACGTGCTGCGCTGCGCCTACACGGTGCTGCTTGGCGACTTCGACGACGACGGCGTGGCGCTGTCGCGCGACGGGCTTGGCGGCACCTTCGAGGACGCCGCCGGCAACCGCGCCGAGCTTTCCTTCGAGGGCATCCCCGACGACCCGCTGCAGCGCGTCCACGCGTCGCCGCCGGTCGTCGCCGGCGGCCTCGCCTCGCTGACCCTCGTGGTGGGCGGGGCCCCGGAGGCGGTGGAGCTTGCGCCGGCCTTCACCGGCCATCGGCCGGTATTCGGCGCGGAGCTGCTGGTCGGGACCGGCGAGCCGGCCGTGGAGCTGCGGCTGGCGGGCTCGACGCTGACCGTCCGCCCGCTCACCGAGGGGACGGCCACGGTGCGCGTGACGGCCACCAACTCGGCGGGCACCGCGGTCGCGACGTTCGACGTCGTGGTGGAAACCGATCCGGCGGAAACGCGCGCCATGAACGACTCCCTCGCGGCGATTGGCCGCGGCATGCTGGCGGGGGTGTCCGAGACCATCGGCGGCCGGTTCGATCTGGCGCGGCTGGGATCGAGTGTGTCGCTGGGCGGCCGCTCGCTGATGCCGCGCCGCCACGGGGTCGGCCCCGCGTCGTTCGGCGAGGCAGGCAGCGGTGCCGCGCCGCACCGTTCGGGGCAGTGTCCGCGTGCGCCGGCCTGCTCGGCGGCCGCCGCCGGGTCGCGGCCCGGCTTCGCCGGCAGCGGCTTCGACTTGCAGCTCGCCGGCGCCGGTGCCGGCGGCACGCGCTGGTCCGTCTGGGCCGGGGGCGACATGTACGACCTCGATGCTGGCGACAGGGCCGAAGGGAGCGGCACAACGGGGTTCCTCGGCGTGGATGCGCGCGGCGACTCGCTCGTGGCCGGGCTTGCGGTCTCGCGCGGCGTGGCGGACGCGGACTACACGTTCGCGTTCTCGGCGGGGGCCGAGGAAGGAAGCGGTTCCATGAGCACCCGCCTGACCAGCTTTCACCCGTATGCGCGTCTCGCGCTCAGCGACGACTCGGAGGTGTGGATGATCGGCGGCTTCGGTTCCGGCGAGGTGGAGGTGCACAGGGACCTCGTGGACCGCACCGAGACGGCGGACGTCAGTCTCGCGATGGCTGTTGCCGGGCTGCGCCGTGCGCTTGGGCTGCGTTTCGGCGGCGCGACGTACGCGCTGCGCGGCGACGCCGCCTTCCTCGGCATCTCCGGCGAGGACGGCGCGCGTGCCGTCGACGGACTGACCGTCAGCGTGTCGAGGCTTCGGCTGGGCCTCGAGGGCGGCTGGACGTTCGGCAGCGTGGCGCCCTTCGCGGTGGTCAGCGCGCGGGTCGATGGCGGTGACGGCGAGACCGGCGCCGCCGTCGAGCTCGCCGGGGGCGTGCGCATCGGCAATCCCTACTCCGCGTTCGGGCTCGAGGCCAAGGGACGCGCGACGGCCATTCCGGTGGCGGGCGAGGGTGGCGGCGCCGGCGTCAGCCTGACCGCCGTGTTCGAGCCTGGCCGCCTGGGGCGCGGCTTCTTCCTGCGCCTGTCGCCCGAGTGGGGCGGCTCGGCATTGGCGTCGGACCCGTTCCGCCGCGCCGCGCCGGCGTGGACGCTGGACGATGTGCCGGGCACCGAGCGCGGCTGGCGCCTGCGAGCGGCGACCGGCTACGGCATGACCATGCGGGCCCTGCCCGGCCTGCTGACGCCTTTCGCCGAAGCCGGCAGGACGGCGCGGGGCGCACCCCGCCTGCGCGGCGGCCTGCGCTACGAGAACCGCCGCCCGGGCCGTTTCTCCCGCATCGAGGCAAGCCTGGACCGCGCCGATCTCCCCGCCACCGGCGACGGCGCCGCAGGGCTGCGCGCCCTGCTGACGGTGGAGGCACGGCACTGATCTGCCCGACACACAAACATTTCGTCCTACGGTCGCGTGCGCGATTTCCCACGCTGGCGTTGAGGCCAAGGGCGGTCGACGAGGGGCGCGATGGAGGGCGGGACGCCCTCCCTCCAAGACGGGCCTTCGGGGGGAAGGCATCCTGCCGTGGCCCGTCAACCGTGGCTGCGAGCAAACGGCGAGCACGAAGGCCGGGACGGGCCCGCGCCTGTCGGCGCGTACGAGGGCGAGACGCCCTCGCCCCCAGGGCCCTCGGAACGAGGCCGGGACGCCCTCGCCCCCAGCCCTTGGAACGAGGGCGTCTCGCCCTCGCTCCGGAGTGCGGCGCGCCAGGCGCTGTGCAAGTCAAGGTGAGACACCACTGTCGCCCGCAAGGGGGACATTCGTGGACAATTCGGGCTAGACTTCGGCTTCGAGGTCGTGGCGGTTGGTGTTGCGACCGCGCGGACGGAGCCGGGTCCTGGAACGAGGCCGGGCCTCGGCAAAGAAAACCAAAAGGCCCGGACACAAAGCGAGCCGGGCAAAGGAGTGAGTGAAGCATGGCACGTGGCGTTGCGCCTCCGGTTGCGGTGCGGGCGCAGTTGTTCGACCGGTTCGAGGGTCGAGGCGGCTCCGCCGCGGACAGGCTGTCGGCAGACCTCGCGGACCTGCTCGGGTCGCGCCGTCCGTATTCGGTCAACCTGCCGGGCATCCTCAGCTGGGGGCTGCCCGGAATGGGCGGAATCTCGCCCGGCTCGGACAGCGACCGGGAACAGGTGGCGGAGTACATCGCCGACGCAATCCGCCGATTCGAGCCGCGGCTCGCGAACGTGGTGGTGACCCCCGAAGGGGAGGGCACCGACTTCGCGTTTCTCCTTGAGGCGCAGATCGTCGGCCGCGGCGGCGTCCGGCTGCTGGTGAACGCGCCCCGCCGCGGCGGCGGCCTGAGTGCCGACGTCACCGTCGCTCCACGAACTCAGGACTAGGGGAAATGCATGGTTGACAACGAACTGCTCGCCGCCTTCGTCACGGAACTCGATGCGTTGCGCACCGAGGGGCGGGAGTTCGCCCGCGCCTACCCGGACGTCGCGGCGCGGCTCGACATCAGCGACCAGCGCTCGGCGGACGCCCAGGTGGAGCGGCTGGTCGAGGCGACCGCCTTCCTCGCGGCGCGCCTGCGCCTGATGATCGAGAAGAACGCGACGGAACTGCCGCTGTCCATGCTCTCGCTGATCGCCCCCTCGCTGGTCGAGCCGGTGCCGTCGTTTGCGGTGCTCGAACTCGACGGCGGCACCGAGACGCAGGAGATCGAGCGGGGCACCAGGTTCGACGCACGCGTTGGCGCCGGCTCCCTAGTCTGCCTGTCGTCGGCGATGCAGGTCGCCGTGGCGCCCATGCGGGTTCGCGTCAGGCGGCTTGGCGAAGGCGCGGGCAATCAAGACGGCATCGGCGTCCGCGTGACCGGCCAGATCCCGACGCCGCTGACGTTCCATCTCGGCAGGAACGAGCGCACCGGCGCGGCGCTGATGGATGCGTTCTCCGAGGACCTGACGGCTATGGAGGTGGTGCCCGAGGGCGGCGAGCCGGTGAGCGTGCCGACGCGGCAGGTGCGGGTGCGCGGGTTCGTGCGCGAGGACGCGGCGCTGCCGCCGCGACCGGCGACCCACCCGGCGCACCGCGTGGTCACGGAATTCCTGGTGTTTCCGGAGAAGTTCCGGTTCGTGACCCTGAACGTGCCGGGGCTGCGCTCGGGCGACGAGATCCGCTTCCGTTTTTCCCGGCCCCTGGCATTGCCCGGCGAGCTGGATCCCAACATCATCGGCGTCAACCGCCTGCCCGTGGTCAACCTGTGGCGGACGGTATCCGCCCCCGTCGACGTCGACGGGCGGCGCCTAGAGTACCCGATGCGGGTGGATGCGCTTCGCTACCGTGCGGTCGAGTGCCATTCGGTGGAGTCGCTCGACGTGTACACGGGCGGTCAGGCGGAGGCGCAGCGCCTCGATCCGGTGTTCAGCCTCGGCAACCTGCGCGGCACGGCGGTGCAGTGGGCCACCCGCCGCGACATGGGCCGCACGGGCAGCCAGCTATATCTATACTTCCGCGGCCTCGACTACGGCACCCTTGGCCGCCGTCAGATGCTCGCCACCGGCAACGTCTATGCCAGCAACCGCGACGTCGCCCAATACCTGCAAAACGGCGCCCAGGTGGTGCCGGTGGATCCGACCGGCGGCTGGCGGGGCCGGCTGGTGGGCGCGCCAACGCCCTACCTGCCCGGTCTCGACGGCGCCGATGCGCTCGAGACGATGATCGGCTACCTCAACAGCGGCATGATCGGGCTCGTGGGCGAGGCGCGCCGGGGCGTGCTGCAGGACTACCTGAAGCGCTTCCCGGGCGCCTCGCGGGCGGCCTGGATCGACGGCCTTCGCGGCGTCTCCGCGCAGCCGGTGATGGTCACGCGCGGTCGCCAGCAGCAAGCCGGCGTCGGTCTGTCGATCAGCTACGACGCCTCGACCCACCCGGGCACCAGCCGGGGCATGGTCAAGCGCGTGCTCGGGCAGCTGTTCGACAGCCAGCGCGGTCTGAACCGCGTCGAGAGCCTCTCCGTCGATGTCAGCTGACCCGCGGATGGACGGGGCCGACCCGCAGGAGGCCGGCGACGGCGTACCGGAACCGGTCGCGCCGGAGCCGGTCGCGCCGGAGACGCCGGCCGACGCCGCCGATCCCGCCGGCCCGACAGACTCTGCCGGCGCGGAGGAGGACATCCCCGCCGCGCCAGCGGAAGCGGCGCCAGCCGGCGGCGAAGAGCGCCTCGCGCACCCCTTGGTGCAGCAGTTCCTCCAGGATCCGACCGGCTGGTCGATCTGGACCGCGGTGGCGATTCTCCGCTGGACGATGTCGGATGCGCCGTCGCTGTCGCGGCTGGTGTACCGCTCGCGGCCCTCGCTCAGCTTCTCGGGGTCCGAGATTCACGACGTCGGCGTGACGGAGGAGGGGTTCGATCTCGTCCTCGCCGCCCCCGGCCTCGCTGCGCCGGGCTCGGCGCTGCCGTTGCCGGACATCGCCCGCGTCGTCGCCGACTGGCATCGCGACGGCGGCGGCGGGCTCGCGTACTGGCTCGACGGCTTGGTGGACCGGTTGATGCAGGCGGTGGAGCACGCCGAGTCGCGCACCAACGCCGCCTTCGCACTCGCCACGGGGGGCGACCTGCGCGTGGTCGACAGCGTCATGAGGCTCGCGGGGCTGTCGGCGCCGCTGCGCGCCGAGCCCGGCGGTGTGTTGCGGGATTCGCTCGGCGACCCGGGCGGAACCCCCGTGCCCGCCCTCGCCAAGATGTTCACGGGGTTCGCGACTGCGGCCGGCCTCGAGGCCCTGGCCGAGGCGTTCACGGAACTGCCCGTGACGGTGGAGGAGTTCATCTCCGCGCCCATGGCGGTGGCGGAACCCGCCAGGCTCGGCGAGCGGCTCGGCCGACTCGCCATCGGCCGGGATTCCGACGTCGACACCGCCGGCGTGAACCTGGTGCTCGACGGCGCCGACGCCCCCGACGCGATCGAGTGGGCGCGCGATCCGGAGCGCGCCCGTTCGCTGGCGGCGCTCTGCAAGGCCTACGTCGGCGGGCCGGTGCCGCATATTTCCCTGTACGTGGACGTCGCGCCCGAGCACATCCCCGGTGCGGCGCTCGACGGCGACACGGCCTTCGGTCGCGCCCCGCTGCTCGGCCACGCCGAAGACACAACCCGCGTCCCCATCGAGCCGCCGGGGCCGGAAGCCGGGGGGCGGTAGGCGTCGATTCTGCCGCAATTCGCTTGCGTGCGTGCACGCATTGACCCTGTTCGATATGGCAAAGATACAAACCCGCCGCGGTGCGGCCCGTCTTTTCGCCGTGGTTTGGTGCTAGGGTTCCTAGCGCATCCACAACGGTTTTTTCAAGGAGAGATTGCATGGCAACCATTGTTGTTGACATCCCCAACGTCGCAGGCGAGAGCGCCGAGGAAGCGGGCAAGATCGACGCCCTCGGCATTCGCGAGAGCATCGAGATCCTGGCCGGCAGCTTCAGCAGCTCGGCCGCGATCGGCAAGTCCGCCGGCTCCGGCGTGCACGGCGACATCCAGGTCATCAAGTACCGGGACAAGTCGAGCCCCAAGCTCGTCGAGGCAGCCGCGAACAACGTCAACCTCGGCAAGGTGACGCTGAAGGTGCTCACCGGCCCGGGCGGCGACGTCGCCATGACCTACGAGCTCGAGAACGCCTACGTCGCGCGCATGGAGCACGAGACGCTCGACGAGGCGAGCACGGCGTTCTTCGCGCACCACGACCCGTCCTCGCGCGCCAAGCCGATGCCGACGACTGCCGGCGGCGTGGCCTCGGCGGCGGCGGTGCAGCTTTCGGCCGCCTCGGGCAGGGAGCAGTTGCTGCCGCTCTTCCCGGCGCCGCGCGGTGCGTACACCGAGCACGAGGTCGAGCGCGTGTGGCTCAACGCGACGAAGGTGACTTGGACCTACACGGACACGGGCAACAGCGTCAACGAGACGACCGACGCACAGCTGGTCTGACGGCCGGCCTCGAGCCGGAGTTCTGGCGGACCCGGCGTAACGACAAGCTAGCGACTTAAGGAGACGCAGACATGTCGACGATTCTGGTGAACATCCCCAACGTGAACGGATCGAGCACGATCAGCGGTCACGAGGACGAGATCGAGTGCAGCGCGATCCGGCACGCGATCAGCAAGCAAATGGTCGCGAAGGCGACGCGCACGGAGGGCGCGTCCCGGCACAGCGCCATCGAACTGACGCACGGCATCGACCGCGCGACTCCGAAGCTGAAGGACCTCGTCACGAAAGGCACCGTGCTCAACTCGGTCGTGATCGACGAGATGCGGATGGTGGGCGAGGAGTATCAGACGATCTACCAGATCAAGCTCTCCAACGCGGTGGTCGTTCGGGTCGAGGTGGACACCCCCGTCGATCCGACGACCAACGAGCCGGGCGAGATGACCGAGAGCTTCGCCCTGGCCTACACGAAGGCGGACTGGACCTACACGCCGTACGACGGCCCCGACCGGCAGGCGACCGTGACGGGGGCGTTTCCGAAGGCGTAGAGCCGCTGGTCGCCGGGCGGCCGCGCCGCGGCATGCGGCGCCCCCCGGCACCCGGCGGATCACGGTTGACGGGTCGCGCGGGCGTTCGGGTTCGCGCACCCGTCATCGAAGTTTCTTGACGGAGGACGGGCGATGGCAGAGGCCGATGCGGGCGTGAGGTTCGGCGGGTTTCTCGGCGTATCGGTGGACGATGAGTCGTTCACGATACCAATCGGGCGCTTGGACGTGTCGGAAACCTACAACGCGGGCTGGCGCGGCCGCGCCGTGCTCACCGGCACTGTGCGGCCCGGCATCACGTCGAGCCGTTTCATGGGCACGATGATGGCGAAGGGCGTGGTGCCGGGTTCGTCGGCGAACGTCTACGTGACAATCCGGTCGCGCGACAGCCAGGGCCAACCCGACGAGCTCGACGGCCAGGTCATGCGCACCTGGCCCGTGGTGCTCGGCGCCGTCGAGCCGGTGGAGACCGGCCAAGTGTCGGTGGCGGGCTGCAGCGTCCAGATCATGGATCCGGTGACCTTCCTCGACAGTCGGGCGATCTGGGGCGCGTACCGCGGCTGCTCGGTGGCCGAGATGGTCGGAGGTGCGCTGTCGATGGCCGCGGGAGGCGAAGGAGGCCCCACGCTCACGCCGCCGCTGCCGGGGCTTCCGGCGGTGACCGTGACCGCCACCTACCGCGAGTCGCTCGAGTGGATGCAGTACGCCATTGCCGCGGGGCAGCCGCTCGGCGTGTGGCTCGGCGAGGTGGCGGGGCTGCTGGCGCTCCGCATGGAGCTGATCGGTCGCAACGACGGCACGGTCGTGCTGCAGCTCACCGACAAGCCGGCGATGGGCCAGGAGGTAGAGTCGCGGGTGGCTGGGGCGGGCGAAGAACTGCGCCACGACGATGACGGTCGCACGCCGGTGGAGGTGACGGGCCTGTACAGCCAGCCAAGCACGCCGCTGCGCGCGGCGGTGCTCGACGACATCACGCAGGGTGCCTTTCGCCGGGTCGGAGGCGGATCGGTGGCGAACGTCATCCAGGCGTTCGGCGTCGATGCCGACGAAGTGGCGGCGAGGATGCTGGGGACGCAGCGCGGCCGCAGTGCCGAGATGTTCGTGGTGTCGGCCGCGTCCACGCAGCCCGGCTTTCGTCCGGGCCGCCGGGCCACGTTCGACAAACCGCTCATGCGGGTGACGCAGTGGCAGGTGGCCGGCGTGCGGCATCGCATGCGTGGCGAGGCGTACAGCAACTCGCTGACCATGTTCGACGCCCGGATTCCCTGGGTGCCCACGGCGCCGAGTTCGCGCCCGGACATCATCGTTCCGGCCGCGATCGATGGCGGCGAGGATCTGGCCCTCCACCAGCCCGTCCCTCGGGACCGGATGGGCAGGATCCCGGTCCGCTTTCCGTTCCTGCCGGTCAACACGGCCGAAGAGCGGGATGCGAAGGACGACATCGACGCGAAGGGCGACGGCGACGGCGACGTCACCCTCGCGGACTTCGGTGACAACTTCTCCGACACGGAGCACTGGGAAAGCGAAGTGGAGTCGTTCAGGGCGGGCGTCTTCGACGACCCGTACCCCGGGCGTAGGACGGACGAACTCGGCGACGACGAGCGCATTGAGCGGGAGCAGCAGGCGGCGCGCCGGCGGGGCGTCCGGCAGTATTTTCTCTACCTCGATCTCAAGGCGCGCGAAGGGCGCGATCGGGACCAGGACGGCTACGTCACCCACCGGGACGACTTGGTTAGCGACCGCCTGCAGGAGGTGCTGGCAGACGAGGAATCGCGCGAGGAGTTCCTCGGCAAGTACGCGCAGTTCGAGGCGGCGCGGGACAGTGACGACATCGACTCCACGGGATCTACGGAGTTGAGCGAAGACGACCTGGCGCTGCTCTCGGAGTACGACAACCTGTTCGGCCCGGAGGCCGACCAGTCGGACGATGTGAACGTGAGGCGGGCTGCGATGGACGCCAACGCGGCAGCGGAGCGCTGGCCGGCGCGCTTGCCGCTGCCGGTGGTCAACCCGATGGCCGGCGGCCTGCACGGCTTCATTCCCAGCCACAGGCAGGGCGATGCCTGCCGCGTCGCCGTCCACGGCCCGTTTTCCGCCGAGGTCATCGGCTTCCAGTACCGCGACGACCGGCCGATCAACCAGGAGATCGAGGGCGCAACTGCGGGGTTCGTCGTCGAGCACGATCTCGGCAAGGCGTGGAGCGGCCTCGTCTTTCGGCCGACCGAGGATGTCGAGGAGAAATGAAGGCAGTGTGCGGCGGACGAGCCGCGGGCGGCGGGTCTTTGCGAGCGAGGTGAACGTCCGATGAGCGAGGTAGAAAGCGGCGGTGCCGCAAAGGACTCGGGGCGGCTGGTGCTCAGGGCTGAGGTGCATTCGCCCGACTCGATGGCGGTGGGGCCTCTGGACGTGGACCGCTTCGTCGTGATCGAGTCGCAGCTCGAGGGCTGGACGGGCTACGCCAGGATCGAGGCGACCAAGCTCGCCGGGCCGGCGGGACGCCTGAGCATAGCGGAGGCGTTCGGGCGCATGGTCGCCCGGGGCCACTTCGGCGGCTGCGGCGTGAGCCTTGGTCTGTGGCTCATTCTCCCCGAGGCGCAGGGTGGCGAGCCCCAGGTGCTGCGACGGTGGCCATCGGTGGTGACGCGGCTGACCGCCACCGCCGAGCGCGGCGGCGAGACGTTCGTGCACCTGCACTTCAGCGACCTGGTGACCTTTCTGAGCCCGCGGCCGGTCTGGGGCGTGTTCAAGGACTGTAGCCTGGCGGAGGCGGTGGGCGGCGCGATTTCCCTGGTCCTCAACGGCGACGGCAAGCCCACGACGGCGCCCACCTGTCCCACCGGCCTGCCGCCGATCAGCCTGGTCGAGCAAATCCGCGACACGCTCGACCTGCCCTATGTCGTCGCCGCCGGCGACACCCTCGGCGTCTGGCTCGCCCGCCTGCTCGGTCGCGTCGGTGTGCGCATGGAGATGCTCGGCGTCGAGGGCGGCGGCGTGGAGGCGTGCCTGAAGGACGGTCCGCCGGCCGGCAGTCCGGTGTCGCTGCCGCTTGGCAGGGGCCGTCCGTCGGCGCTCAACGCGGTAATGCGGGGGACGCACATGAAGGCGATCGGCGGCGACCGCGATGCCGTGCTCGACACCCCGTCGACGGGCCAGCCGATGCGCGTGGACGGGGTCGGTTCGGTCGGTACGCTGGTCACCGGCGCCGGCACCGAGTTCGAGGAAGCGGTCTTCCGGGCGAAGCTGCGCGACCAGTTCGAGGCGGTGTCCATGGTCGAGGTGTCTGTGGTGACCGGACAGTCAGGCATCCTGCCGGGGCGGCGCGTGCGCTTCGACCGGCCCGTGAGCGGGACGACGACCTGGCAGGCCGGTCTGACCCAGCACGGGTTCGTGGACGGCGCCTACCTCAACACGCTGTTCCTGGTCAAGGACGGCGCAGCGTGGCGACCGCGGACTCCCGACAGCCGCGGCGCCACGATGGTGACCGGCCTCGTCGACGACGGCACGTCCAAGCCGGGAGAGGTGGTGCACCGGGACCGCCTCGGCCGGATTCCCGTCGCCCTGCATGTGGAGCTCGCAGTGCCGGAGGCCACCGGAACGCCGCCGCCGCCGCGCAAGGGCGGGAGCCTGCTGCTGCCCATGATGGATCCGATCGCGGGCGGCATGCACGGCTTCCTGTCCGAGCCCCGCCAAGGCGACCGCTGCCGGCTGGCGGTCAACAGTCCCATCGACGTGGAAGTGGTGGGGTTCCTCTACGACGACCACCGTCCCATTGCCGAGAACGTCAGCGACGGGTCGATGGGGATCATCGTCGGCCGCGAGCCGGAGGCTTGGTCTGGGCTCCTGTTCCGGCCCGACATGGAGGACGACAAGGACTCGCGCGGCGACGCTGCGGGCGATGCGGCCGATGGCTGAGGCGGCGGATCCCTCCCGCGCGGCGGCCCTCGGGGATGGGCGAGACGGCGGTGCCAATGCGGCAAGCGGAGCCACCTGATGTCCGCGCACGGCTGGTCCATTACCTATCCGAGGGTCATCGCGTTCGGCGCGCGCGCCCTCGCGGTGCCCGGACGCGGCAACGTGCTGTGCGCCTCGGCGGTGCTTCCGTTTAGCCTTGCCGACGGCGATCTGCTCGAACCCGCCGAGTGGTACGAGGCGATCCGGTCGTGGGGCGGCGAGAATGCCGTTCCGGACAGCGTCGCGCCCCTGCCGGGGGCCGAACTCCTGCTGCTCGGCGGCGTGTCGCCGGTGACCGGCGACGGGCGCGACTGCACCGTGCGCTGCGGCGCCGCCGGTGCGGAGCTCTCCTTGCGTGCCGACCCGGACGGCAAGGCCGGGTGGGGAATGGGCGCCGAGGCGGCGGTGTGGCACGAGACCGACAATCCGGAGGGCCGCGGCGGCCCTGGCGATCAGCGCCGGCCGCTGATCCTCGATCGCAACCGGTCGCACCGGCCCGTCTGGCTCGGCTCCACCTCCTACCTGCACCCGGCCAGGCAGCGACATCTCGGCACGCCCCCGGAGGACTCGTCCGGCGGCTGGCCCGCCGATGCCTCCGGCGCGAGCTTTCACGACGCGCACGAGGCGTTCTGGGCGGACGGCCTGTTCCCGGGCGACCCGCTGCGGGCGACGGGCCTCGTCGACGGCGACATCGACGTGGACCTGCCGCCCTATCGCGTCGATCTGGTGATGTGCCGGCAGACCGACGACGAACCGCTCGGCGGCTGGTACCCGGTTGCGTCGAGAGTTCACGTCGTCACGGTCGTGGCGCAGGCAGGCGTCGGCGCCATGCTGTGGCGGGGGTCCGTCGATCTCGGCGCCGACATCATGGGCGAATCCGTGGTGGCTCTCGTTGCGGGGCTGTCCGACGCCGACGCGCCGGATCGCGACCACGAGGAACTCGCCGACATCGCGACGACGCGCTGGGTCGAGCCGGAACGGAGTCTCGACGACCGCCCGCTGCTGCCGGAGAGCCTGCACGACCGCGTGCAGACCCCGTTCGACCCGGACCCGGCGGGCGATGTCCATGCGGCCCGGGTGGCGGCGGCGCAGGAATGGGCGGTCGCCGAGACGGGCCTGGGCGAGAACCCGTTCGCGTCGGGCGACGGCGCACACCATGACGTGCTGGCACAAATGCGGGAGGCCGCGCCCGGCGACGAGGCGCCGGACCTCGACAAGATGGGCGAGATCGCCGACGAGGTCCTCGCCCGCAGCAAGAAGAAGCACGAGGAGATGGGGTTCGACGCGGAGTCGCGCCCGGACCAGCACGCCTCGGAGCTGCGCGGCGACGCTCTCGAAGCCGAGCTGGAACGCCGTCTGTCGCTGCCGTACCAGGCGCCGCGGGAAGTGACCATTGCCGAGAACCTGGAACGCTATCCGACGGGCGTCGATCCGGCCGAGATGCTGGAACGGCTCGCGTCGATGCGCGCCGACAGCCCGGAAGCGCCGCTCTACTGGCCCGCGTTCGAGCTTGCCGAGGCGGTGCGGTTCGGCGAGCGGCTGCTCGAGCGGCTCGAAGAGGGCGACCTCGGCCGCCACATCGACGTGTCCGGCGTCCAGGTGGGCGACCCGCCGGAGACGGACCCTCGCCTCGAGGCCGAACCGTCCGAGGAGGATGCCTTCGCGTGGGGCGGCGAGAAGCTGCCGCCGATGGAAACGCCGGGCACGCTGGGCACCCTCGAAAGGCGCCACATGGTGCGGGGCCGGCACTTCGACGGCCTGCTCGCCGAGGAGTCGGGCTGGCGCGGAATCCTCTTCGAGGACTGCACCTTCGAGGGGACGTCGCTGGCGCACGGCCGAATGGAAAACTGCGAGTTCGTCCGCTGCACGTTCGAGCGCGTGAACGCGGCCGCCGCCGAGTTCACGGACTGCCTCTTCGAGGCATGCGTGCTCAAGGAACTGGCGGCGGCCGACTCCATCTGGCGCGCCTGCACGTTCCGCGAGTGCCATGCCGAACAGGCGTTGTTCAGCGAGACGGGCATGCGCGACGTGACCTTCGAGGGGGGCGACTGGCTCGGCGTGCAGCTAGGCGAGGGCCTGTTCGTCAACGTCAGCCTCGTCGGCACGGCGCTCGAGGACGTCACGTTCTCCATGGTGCGCACGGCCCACATGCTGTTCGAGCGCGTGTCCATGCACCGGGTCGTGGCGCTCGGGCGGGGATTCCCCATGGCCACGTTCCGCGAGGTGCACATCCGCGGCAGCGCGTTCAGCGGCTGCCGCTTTGACGACTCCGTGTGGGAAGGCACCCGCGTGGAGGAGTCGGGCCTGATGAACGCGATCTTGACGGACGCGACGTTCGATGCGGACTGCGAGCTGCGGCGCTGCGACCTGACGGGCGCCGCCTTCGTCGGCACCAGTCTCGTCGGTGCGAGGCTGGTCGAATGCACGTTGACGATGTCGCAGTGGGGGGGCGCCGACGCCACGCAGGCATGGTTCTTCGGTTCCATGCTGCGAGGGGTCGACTTCGCCGACGCGCGCCTCGCCGGCGCGGTGTTCTGCGATGCGGACATCAACGGCGCCGTCTTCAAGCCAGGGGAGACGATCGGCGCCGACTTCACGGGAACGGTGCGTGGCAACGCCGGCGATTGACGGCGGCGTGAGGGAGGGCGCATGCTTGGCCCCAACAGTTTCTATCCGTGCGTGGTTGCCGCCGGGCAGCGCCGGGACGGCGACTTGACGGCAGGGCTCGATTTTGGACTGGGAGAAATGACCAATGGCTGAGGCAGTGGAAATCAACGAGGCTGGCGCGGGCGAGAGGTTTGCGCTGGAGGTCCGTGCGGAGAAGCTGCGGACGATGGCCGGCGGCGAGTGGAAGCGTCGCGGGGACTCGGACAAGGTGGCGGTCGGCAAGGGCGGTCTGACGGACAACGTGCTCGGTCGCGAGCGGCTCGATGTGCGGGGGTCGCTGACGGAGACGGTCGGCGCGAGCCGCACGACGGTGGCGGCGGACCAGGACACACGGGTGGAGGGGCACCTTTCGGTGAAGGCCTTCGCCGACACGACGCTGATGGGCGGCGGCATCCAGGAGGCGCACATCGGCGGCGAGGTGGTGGTTGCCGGGATGAGCGACGACATGGTGATCGGCGCGGGGAACCGCACGACGGCGCCGATGAGCCTGTGGACGGGCGGCATCATCGGCGCGGACGAGATGCTGGGTTCGTGCTTCAACGACGGCTCGCTGATCGAGGCGTTCGCCGTGTGCTTCGAGCGCGAGTACAAGTGCGGCGTTCACCACGTCAACACGGCGACGTTCTCGGGCACGATGTACGCCACCAAGGCGGCGGCCTTCAAGAAGTACTGGCGTTCGACGCGCGGGGTCAAGAACACGCTGCCGGGTTCGGGCAAGGGTTCGGAGTCCTCTTCGAGTTCGCCGCCGCCGTCGGCGTCGGCGGCGTCGGCGGTGCAGCAGGGCTCTTCGGCCGCAACGGGCGCGGGCCGGGCGGCACATTCCGGCAACCGCGCCGACGGCGGCGGCGCGGTCGGCGTGCTCGGGCAGACGGACGACGTGAACAATGCGGTCACCGTGGCCCAAACCGCGCCGGACATCGACAACACGCACATGGCCAACTCGGCCGACCTGCTGAACGAGACCAACGAGCTTTCCAACGCCGGCACTATCGACGAAATTGCCGACGTTGACGGGTACACCACGGTGGAAGGAGCGAACAACCTGCGCGCCGATTATCTGGCTGACGACCCGGCGTACTCGACCGTTGCCGAAGCAAACGACATGCGCAACCAGTTTCAGGTTCAGGCGGTGCCGCAGGCGCAGCAGGACCCGCCTGCGACGGCGGGCGCAGCGTCGCCGCCGCCATCTACCGGAGGCGAGGACATCTACTCGTCCGTCGGCGACCTGGCCCCGCCGCTGCCGGAGCGGACGGAACAACGCTTTTACGGCACGGACAACACGCCGTTCTTCGCGGACGTCCAGCCGCTGCCCGACGGCGTCGACGGGGTGGAGGACACCCTCCGGGTCGACTCCCTGGACGAAGCGGAAAGCACGCTGACGGACATCGGCGAAGTGGGCCGGCTCGACGAGGGCCGGGCGGAAGGCCCGGCGGCGGACGTCGGCGGCGTGGCCCGGGTCGACGACGGCGTGGCGGAAGGCCCGACGACGGACATCGGCGGCGTGGCCCGGTTCGACGAGGACGTGGCGGGAGGCACGCTGACGGAAATCGACAGCGTGAGCCGGTTCGACGCGGACGTGGCGACCCAGGGGTCGGACACGCTCGCCGGCGCGGACAATGCGCCGGCCGTGCTCGACGAGCAGGCGGTCGTGGTGAACGTCCACGGCGACGACGTGTCGCTCACGCCGGGCGCGGACGTGAGCGGCCAGAGCGCGTTTCAGGCGGCGCCGGACGCCGGCTCCCAGGGGGGCATCGCCGACACGTCGGCGGACCTCGCGGCCAAGGCCAGCGGCGACCCGACGGTGACGTCGCCGCGCGGCGAGGCCGCCAGCGAGTGGGCGCCGTCTCCCGGCACCAGCGCGGGCTCCTCGGACGACCCCGCGTACTCGACGGTGAGCGACATGGTGGAGACGCGCAACCAGTACCTGAGCGGCGTCGACGACGCCGCGGAGAACGACGAGCTCACCTTTGTGAAGATAGATTGGAGCAAGGCGCGCGAGCCAGAGCCGGAGAATGCGGACGCGCTTCGGCCGTACAGCGAAGCGGACATGCTTCGACCGTACAACGGCCGCACCGAACCCGCCCCGCTGCCGGCCGGCGTCGACGAACCCGCCCCGCTGCCGCTCGGCGTCGACGATCCCGCCGCCGACGGCATCTACAGCTCGTTGGATTCGGACCGCCTTGGCACCGGTGCCATGAGGCCCGACGCCGAGGTCCACGATGCGGACTTCAGCAGGCAGGCGCCGGACGGCCAGGAAACCATCCGTGTCGCGATGCCGCGCGAAGGCACGGATGAACACCGATCATGGGACGGCGTGCTGCACCTCGACGCCGTGGACGGTGACGCGTTCTTCAAGGGCGACGGCAACGCCGAACTGGTTATAACGGGCGAGGCAGGGATAAACTTGCAGCGGGTCGAGAACGGCCTCAAGCCGGATGACTTCGAGGACATGGGCGACGGCCTCTGGAAGTACAAGTACGCCGACGGGAACTACACGATTCAGGTCGATCGGGTCGACTGGACGTCGTCCGACGAAGCGCAAGCGGTGCAGTGGGCCAGGGAGAGGCACGAAGCCAGGAGCATGGTTCAGCTCGACTATCCGGCCGCCGGGACGACGGTGGACGGCGAACCGTGGGACGGCGTGCTCCACATCAGTTCCGCGGAAGCCGACAAGATCATGAACAGCGACGGCGGCCGGTTCGTGCTTCACAAGGACGGCCAGTCCGTGGTCACGGACATGGACGACTTCGAGCTGGTAAGCGAGAGCACGGGCTTCTATCATCACAAGACCGCGAACTACAACCTGCAGATCGACGCCCCGGTGGCCGGCGTGGACGAGCTGGCCAGCGTGGACGAGTTGGCCGACGCCGGCGCTGCGGCGACGGGCGCCGACGCCCCGCGGACCATTCGGCTCGACTATCCGGCGAACTATGCCGCCGTGAACGAAGACGGCTCCCCGGTGTGGGACGGCGTGGTGCACGTCAGCGCCGAGGACTTCGACGAGGTGATGAACAAGGGCGGCATCTTCGCGACCTACGACGGCGGCGAGCCGGTGTCGGTCTTGGGCATGGACCAGTTCACGCTGGGCGACGACGGTCTCTACAAGTACAAGTACGGAAACTTCAAGCTGCAGGTGGACGCCGTCCCGACCGCCGGCGTGGACGACGTGGCCGACGCGACGGCGCTGAAGAGCGCGGCCGACGCGGCCGATATCTCCTCCCTCGACGAGGCCGCGACGGCGCCGCAGGTTGCGGCGGCCCCGGGCCCGCAGCCGATGCGTCTCGAAACGCCCCAGGATCCCAACTGGGACGGGATGTACGTCGTGGACCAGGTGCAGGCGCGAGACATGGTGGAGAACGGGGGCGTCGTGAACTGGACCAGCCCAAGCGGCGTCGAATACAACCTGTCGCGCTCCGACTTCCAGGAGTTCCCCGGGAACGGATACACCCACTACATCTTTGAACCCGACAGCGGCGAGCGCGGATTCGTCCTGGAGGTGGTGCCCAACGCCGGCGCCGGCTCGTCCGACGCGGGGGACCTGGCCGGCGACGCGGCACGCTACGCGGCGGGTCTGGACGCGGCGGACGACACGCCGCCGCCGCTGCCGCCGCGGAACCCGGGGATGGTGCCGGAGGACGGCAGCCCGGTGGGCAGCTTCGCCAATGGCGATACGTATCAGGGCGACTCGAAATGGATCGAAGACCTCGACTTCAGCAGCGACCAGGACTGGTACAACGGCTACCAGGACTACCTGGACGACTTCCCTGAGGACTATGTCGCCGAGATGGACAGAAAAAAGGGAGATAGGAATTGGCTGTACAGTCGCGAACCCGTCGTGGTCAGGGGGCCGGGGCCGGACGGCGACCCGGTCAGGGGATCGAAAGGCCAACTGTACAAGACGAAGTACAACGGTCCGGGGCAAGGCGTGTACGGGCCCCTCGACACAGACGTGCTGGATTTCGTGGCTGGCCCCCGCAACTACGACGCCGGCTCCATGTCGTTGATGGACTCGAGGCCGGGCGCTTGGCCGGTAGACACGACGAATGCCATGGATTTCAACAGCAGCGCCATGTGGTCGCAGGCGATGCCGATGGAATCGGCGTGGGGGACGTCGGAACAGGGCGCCGCCGAGGCCTTGGCCCAGTCCACGGACATCGTCAGCAGCGCCGACTCGATCGAAGAGGCGACGGCGCTGGTGGACAACGCGCCCATGACGACGACGCTGGCCGACGCCGCGGACGCGCCGATGGCGACGGTGCAGGGCGACGAGCTCCACGTGACGGGGCTGGACGACCACTTCGCCGCGACGCCGGGCGAGCGGGGCGGCGTCACGACGGCCGACGTCAACGCGCCGGTCGAGGACCTGCCGGTGCTGCGCGGCGAGGTGGAGGAGGCGCCGCCGCCGGTGCCGGTGAAGCAGCGCAACCGGATCCAGGCGGAGGAGACGCCGCCGCCGATCCCGGTGAAGCAGCGCCACCGGGTCGACGTGCAGGTGCCGGCGGCGGGGGCGGGGGCGGCGGACGACGCCGTGGACGAGTCCCCGGCGCGCTACCTGATGGACGCCAGGGAGGACGACCTCATCTATGTGCAGATAGATTGGAGCAAGTCGGCCCAGCCGCAGCCGGCGGATTTCCCGGCGCCCGATCTCACGCGGAACAAGCTCGCCGAAATGGCTGACGTACCCTATGACGGGAACCCGATGATTCGGGCGACGGCCGACGACCCGATGGAGTACGCCTCGATCGGGTACATGCCGAATCCGGATCCGGAGGTCGACCCGGATGTCGGGCCGCCGCTGCCGCCCAGGAGGAACGAGCAGGCGCCGGTGGTCCAGGGGGCCCCGCCGGAGATTCCGCGCTACACCACGGAGGAAGGGCAGCTCGGCGCGTCTAGAACCTTCAACAAGCAAACCGGCGAATGGGAGTATTCCGATTTCAACCTGTGGGAGCAGCACCAAGAAGGCTACCGCCAGAACATGGGCGTGTCGGTGGACCAGGTGGTTGATTTTGACGAAGCCGGCAGGCCCATAATCGAGCGAGGCAACGGCCAGCTCTTCGCCAGCAAGAGCGACTTCTACAAGACCTACCCCGAAATCGCCGCGATGAGGAAGAACGGCGAGCTGACCTCCGACGAGACCACCCTCATCTTCAACGCGGTCAACGCGACCGGCACGATCGACGGCAGCGAGGTCAACCACGCCATCAAGGAGCTGCAGGCGCAGAAGGCGCAGCAGGCGCAGCAGGCTGTCAACGCCCAGGCGCAGGTGACTGCGCTGGATGACGTTGCCACGCTGCACGACGACCTCGCCGACGTGAGCCGCCACATGGCGGACGCCAACGCGCTCAACACCCCCGATGCGGCCACGGCGCTCGACGAGACGACCGGCGCCTGGTTCGACAACATGGCGCAGGCGCGGGGCGCCGGCGACATGGACGACGCCAAGGACTTCGAATTGCGCTCGGTCTGGATTCAGGGCGCGTCGACCGGCGACATGGACGACGCCAAGGACTTCGAGAACGTCTCGGATTGGATCAAGGCCGCGCCGGCCGACGACCTGGACGACGCCAAGGACTTCGAGGACGTCTCGGATTGGATCGGCGCAGGTGCGTCGCCCCCAACCAACCCGAACAGTTCGGAAGTCAACGTTCCGCAGGGAGACGCCTTGCCCGCGAACTTCGACACCGAAGGCGCGCTTGCCCGGCTCGATCAGGAGATCGAGCTGCAACAGCAGGAGCTGGCGCGCCTTATGGCGGACCCGGAGGCCGACCCGTCCGACGTCGCTCGCGTGCAGGCGGAGCTGGGTGCACGCTCAATCGCCAAGTCGGAAATCGAAGCCGGTCGCGATCCGAGACCGACGCTGTACGGCATGGCCGAGTACCAGCGCAGTTTGGGCGGCGACCCGGAAGTCGTTGCCGCATACAGCGACACAGCGGAGTACTTCGGTGGGGCCGCCGGGGACTTCAATCACTTCGACGGCACGGACGTGGACACCAGCGAACTGCTCACCGAGTGGCGTTCGCGAATCGAGAGTCACGAGGATGTCATCGAACGCATGCGTTCGGGACCTCAACATCCGGAGAATGGGGCTGTCGAGGCGCTCTATGAAGTCGAGAGGGCCGAGGCCTACGAGGATGTGGTTGCATACGCGCGCCAAGCCATGATAGACGTGGAGGCCGGGCGGGACCCGGGTCCCGAGCTCATGCGTCACATCACGGCACTCGAGTCGAGGCCATTCCTAGACGGCGAAAATGGCGCAGGGGAGGCGTCGATACTGCGCGCGATGTACCAAGAGTACGTGAGCCTCCGCCTCCGCGGGTAGCGAAGGGAACGGCTTCGGAGGGAAGGCATCCTGCCTTGAGAAGAAGGCGCCTAACGGCGCCAGGGAAGGCAGAATGCCTTCCCTCCGAAGGCTCCCGCCTTGTCATGCGCTAACGAGAGACGTACCCGCCACACACCCACCCATTTCGTCCCACACACATAGTGGGCGATGTCTCACGGTGACAGGGCTGCTCGGAGGCTGTTGCGCCGGAGGCGACCGGCTGGTCGTGGGCGACCGTGTGCCGCTGGCGCGTCAGCGGCCCGGCATTGCCCGGGGTTCCCTGCTCGCGGAACAGATCATGTAACCGGCGCAGCGGCGTTGGACAACCGCCGGCATCGGGCTCAATACCAGCGCATCTCGCCGGCGAGGCCGGCTGCGGTCGCGGCGACGACCAGGATGCTCGCCTGCTCGGAAGCGGCGATCAGCATGCCGCCCAGCGGGAGTCGGTGCCTCTGCGCCGTCCACCCGACCCAAATGAAGGCGGCGGCTGCAACGGACAGCGGGATGGGACCGCCCTCCAGAAGATGCCAGGCCGCCGCGATCGCGCTCCATGTTGCGAGGCCCGCGGCGACCGGGACGAGGAAGTGGTTTACGCACCGGCGCAGACGGCTCGCGAGTTCAGCCGTGGCTCTAGCCGGCAGCCCCAGCAGGACGGCGGCGATCGTCGCGACGTAGGCGATGACTGTGGCGGCCACGGCTCCGCTACCAACCGCTCCGGCGGCGGGCCGCCCCGCCGTCGCCGCGCCTTGGGGTCGACGATGCGGGGGCCGTTGGCGCCGGCACCGGGCCGGAGGCGCCGCGCAACGGGTCAGGCGGTGTCGAGCCGCTTCTTGATCGCCTCTAGGAGCTGTTCGAGCGTGACGCCGGCTTCGCGCATGGCCTCGGCGATGGCGATGATGTCGGCGTCGCGCCAGGTGGCCAGCAGCCGGAGCACCGGGATGGCCGGCGAGTGGCCGTTTTGCAGGGTCATCAGCTGCAGCGTGTGTTCGAGCGCGTCCCAGGCGTCGGTGACGGCCGGAGCTGCAGCGGCGGCGCCTGCCTGCCCCGCTGGCGCATCGCCCGGTTGCTCGGCAGGTGCGCCGGTACCCTCGCCGACGAGCTTGCGGAGCGCGCTCCACGCATCCCGCGGGGACGCGAGGTCGCTGCCGAAGGCCGGCTCGAGACGGGTCGTCCAAGCCTCGAAAACGGACGCCAGCAGCTCCCTCGTCTGCGTCTGATCCGCCGGCGAGGGCGCCGTCCCCCAGCCCACGGTCTCGACGAGAACGGGTATGCGGCCGACGAGCTTGGCGAGTGGCGCATTGCGTTCGCCGAGGTCGCCGTCCTCCTCGTCTGCGCGGGGGTGGAAGCCGGCGTCCGGGTCTGCCCAGGTTTCGGCCACGGTCACAAGGTCGTTGAGCGTGTCGGCGAAACCCACAAGGCCGCGCTGGCGCCAGATCGCCTCGGCGAGCATCGCCAGGACGCGCATGTCCTTGGTGGTGGCGCACAGGCGCTGCGCGGATGCGATGGCCTCGTCGAGGTGGGTGTCCTGGCCGTCTTCCGGCTCGCCCTCGACGACGTCGGGGGCGTCCGCCGTCGCCATCTCGAAGGCGTGTTCGAGGGCCGCGAAATCGGGCTCCCAGCGCAGGTCGGTGCCGCAGGGGGCGTCTTCCGAGATGGGATCGAGGAGCATCTGGTCAGGCACGGCGGCCTCCTTGAACGTGCGCCGGCTGTCTGGCCGGCGTTTGGCTTGCGACTAGGGTGAGCGCGGGTTCGGGGCGTCTGCCGCCCGGAATCCGCTGCCGGCGACGGTCACGCCTGCGCCGGACCGCCGACCCACGAGGGCCGCGGCGCGTTCGGCGTCGGCGAGCCGATGTCGGCGCTGTCGGTCCCCTCGGCGGTGAGTATGGAAAACGACGTGTTGAGGGGCGGCGCCGTCTCGGCCGCGAGCGCGAGTTCGCGCTGCCCGCCCCGCCACGCGGGGTCGTCGTTGACCTGGTAGAGGGCGAGCAGGGGTCCGCTCGACACGCCGATGGTGGGGTCGCGCTCGATCGGCTGGCGCCCGCAGCCGGACACGCGCCGCGTCAGCGCGTCCTGGATGCGGTCCGGCGCGGCGAGGGCGGCGCCGTCGAGCCAGGCGCGGGCGGCGATGAGTTCGGCCGGACGCGAGACCTCGATGACCAGAAGCAGGTTGCCGGGGGGCATCGAGCCGACGGTCAGGATGCCGTCCTGGTCGCGGAAGGACACCGTGCGGAAGGGCAGCCCGATGCCCGATGCCGCCGTCTCGGCGGCATAGAGCAGCCGCCGCAGCGAGCCGCGCTGGTCCGCGGGGTCCCACGGCCGCTGGAGGCGCTCGAACACGCCTGCGGCCGCGCGGACGCCGAGCGCGAGACGCAGGGCCTCGGCGCCGAGCCCCCACGGGGACATGACCGGGGCGCCAAGCAGTGCCTCGATGGTGCCCACGCCCTGTGCAAGGTGGGTCACCACCTGGGTCATGGTGCGGGCGACCGGCCGGTTTTCCGCGCCGGGAAGGCGCAGGGTCGTCATGAACCCGGAGGCGATGGCGGCGAGATTGCCGATCTGCCGGTTCGCCTCCTGGCGCAGCGGATGGTCCTGGCCGACGAGCAGGGCCGGGGGCGACCAGTCTGCCGTGTGGCTCCAGGCGCCGCCCCGGAACGTCAGGCGGGCGACGGGCAGCGAGGACTCGCTCGGCACGTCGTCGTCGCCGAGGAAGAGGCTGGTGCGCCCGTCGTCCGGGCGGCGGACCACATGGAACCTCGCCTCTTCGCCGTCCTCGCCGGCCGGGAGGGTGGCGGCGAGATGCGTGTTGAGGAACGGCTGGCCGTTCGGAAGGATGCCGTGGGACGTGACGCGGAGCTGGCCGCTGGCCAGCGCCGTCTCGTCGACCTGCACTTGCGAGAAGCCCCACGGCCATGGATCGGCGATCAGCGCCGAGATGTGCGCGAGGGCGGCCGCCCGATGGTCGGCCATCTCGAAATGGCCGGGCTCGAGGACCATGCCGTTGGTCCAGGCCACGGCGGCGGGAATGTCGGGAACAGTGCTCATGTCGGTCCGCTACCCATGTGATGGCTGTTGTTGGTGGAGGGCGTTGGCTCCCGGCGGCAGGACCCGCTCGGTCGATGACCCGTGATCGGGCAACCCGCCCCTGCGCCGATCATACCGTGACGGCTTTCGCGCGCCAACCGTCTGTACGGGCTCCGGCACTGGCTCAACACTTTTGGCACTGAGGACTAGGCAGCCTCTTGAGCGACAAGGTACTCGTTCGGGGTTCGATAGGCGAGCGATGCGTGAGGACGCTCGTAGTTGAAGAAGAACTCGTACCTGGCGAGCTGCGGGGCGACGTGCTCGACGGTCAGGGGTCCGCCGTAGAGGTTCCAGAACTCGGCTCGCGCCGAGCGGTTGGTTCTCTCCACGCAGCCGTTCCATTGCGGCCTGCGCGGCG
The DNA here is from genome assembly GCA_965116935.1 of Pseudomonadales bacterium. Classification (GTDB taxonomy): domain Bacteria; phylum Pseudomonadota; class Gammaproteobacteria; order Pseudomonadales; family Azotimanducaceae; genus VXYL01. Next base: position 2,201,951 of record OZ220737.1, read on the forward strand.
GCAGTACGTGCAGCGGGACGCCGAGCTCCTCGCAGGCCTCCTCGAAGTCGGCCGCCATTCATGGCGCATGAACATCGCTGCCGCCGTTGACCTGGATGGACAGCACCGGGAACGGCAGGGCGCCGACCAGATCCCCGAGGAAGCGTCTGGCGTTGCCGGCGGTGGCCCGCGTGAAGACCCGCGCCACCATGAACCTCGACACGGGGCAGACCGCGCGGAACTCCTTCAGCGTGCGCCCCTCGCAGGTGTAGGTCATGTGGTCCACCTGCACCAGTTCCCCGGCCCTGGTGGCCTTGGCGCCGTACTTCCAGCGCCGCGCCCACTTGGCGAAGCGGCGCCGCCTCTTGGGCTTGACGCGGCCTTCGCAGAAGGACGGGTCGCCTATGGCGTCAGGGTCGGGTTGGGAGTCGTCCTTGTCTTCTGTTGGGGGTGGGGGGTCTGGGGGCAGGACGACCCTAGGTTTGGCGCCGGCCATGATGTTGTCGGCCTGCTCGGGGGTTAGGGTCTCGAGTTCCACCAGGGCATCAGCCATCTTGTAGAGCTTGTCCTCGTGTTCGGTGAGGATGGCCTTGGCGGCGGCGTAGCAGTCGTCGATGATCTTGCGCACTTCCTCGTCGATCTCGCGGGCCGTTTCGGCGGAGATGGACTTCGGCTGGGTGCCAGCGGACATGCCGAGGAACACCTCGCGGTCTTCCTCGTCGTAGAGCAGCGGACCCATGCGTTCCGAGAGGCCCCACTTGGTGACCATGTTGCGCGCCAACTGGCTCGCGCGCTCGATGTCGTTGGAAGCGCCGGTGGTCACGCCGTCCGGGCCGTTCACCATTTCCTCGGCGATGCGGCCGCCGAACAGGGTCATGATCTGGCTCTTGATCGACATCCGGCTCATGCTGTAGCGGTCTTCGTCCGGCAGGAACTGGGTGAGGCCGAGCGCCCGCCCGCGGGGGACGATGGTGATCTTGTAGAGCTTGTCGAACTCGGGCACCGAGCGGCCGACGATGGCGTGGCCGGACTCGTGGAAGGCGGTGTTGCGCTTTTCCTTCTCCGACATGACCATCGACTTGCGCTCGGCGCCCATCATGATCTTGTCCTTGGCCTTCTCGAACTCGATCATCTCGACAAGCTTCTTGCCGCCCCTAGCGGCGAAGAGCGCCGCCTCGTTGACGATGTTCTCGAGGTCTGCCCCGGAGAAGCCCGGCGAGCCGCGGGCGATGATGGAGGCGTCCACGTCTTCCGACAGCGGCACACGCTGCATGTGCACCTTGAGGATCTGTTCGCGCATCGGCGACCTTACGACTGGCGACGCCTCCCTGCCGGCCTTCGTGGCCGACTTCGACGACTACCATGGCGTGGAGGACGGGACGCGTGTGTGTCCAATTTGAGCCTACATGCCCCTGCCTTGCACCAACTCCATCACCAGAAAGCTCGACCAGAGTGGCTCCTGAATGTGGTCCGCCGCCACGACGGCCACGAGGAAGCGACGCTCGCGGCCGTCGATCGTGAGGTTCACAGGCTCTGCCTGATGCGGTGCCAGGCTTGACGTAAACTGGGATTTCGTGTCATCGCTGCCACACGGAAACACCTCGTAATCGGCGTAGCTCTCGGCGAAGGAAAGCACGCGTAGGCGCATTGGGAGGCGTCTTCCAAGGCACGGGCCACTCCATCCCCACTCGCGAGGGGCGCTTGCGGGGAGGCTCTGGTCGTTTGTCAGATGAAGCCTTTTCGGCCCGTACACTTCCGCCGGCGCAAGGTGTGCGGGCGGCCTTGGTGGTGGCAGGATGCCCGCGAGACTCGCTTGGCCGATGCGTTGGGTCGCGTTCACCTCCTCCCCCAACACCAGAACTGCGTTGCCACGCTCTGCCCGTTCCAGCCTGAGCGGCAATCGTCCGGGGCGCGGTGCCTCGACCGTTTGCGTGGCGCCGGACGCGGGATCGGTGAATAGCACGTTGATGGGCGCGGCCGTCTGCTCGTCGATCGCGAACCAGCCCTTCGCTGGCCTTGCGTGTTTGTAGAGGTCAGGGTGTTTGACGGCGAGGTGTTGCGGCGCGGTCGAAACCCTCCGGCTTTCGCAACTCTCGAAGCTGCGACTCGAGGGGCGCATTGAACAGCCAGATGCTGGCAAGCAGCACAGCCGCGCTTCCGCCCACCTTGACGGGGCCGAAGTTGAAGCCTGCGCTCGACACTCCGCCGAGGATGCCGTAGAGCAGAGTGGCCACGCTGCACGCGAGCAGTACGGCAATCACCATTGCCGGCGCAGCGCTGGCTTGGAACGACGCCAGCACCACACCGGATACGAGGCACCCGACAATCACGAACGCCACGAAAACGAACGGCCCGGTTCGACTCTCCGCCTTTCCTGCTGCTTCTGCTGCCGCGTTCGCGGGAGTTAGCGTCTGCTCTTCGTCCATCCGTTGGTCCCTTGGCCTGTGCGATTCCCATCAGCGAGTGCCACCCAATCGAGGGCGACCGTCGCGCATCTGTTCGCCGTGACACCGTAAATCCACGGGCGTTGAGCCGATTGTAGAACGTGAAAGCGTCGAAAGCGCGGGTATCATGGTTACGGTTTGGTCGTTCGGCAGGGATCGGATTTCCGTTTGCAAGCCGCTCTGCGTCGCCATGCCAACGCCCTTAGACAACGCCGTTCGACGAAACCTGCACGTGCGAGTCGCGTTCGGTTCCATCCACGACATAAGGGGGTTCAGTGAAGAACATCGTCATCTGTTGCGACGGAACGGGGAATGAGTTCGGCCGCAACAACACCAACGTGGTGCTTACCTACCTGCTCGCCAAGAAAGGCGATGGTCAGGTTGCCTACTACGATCCGGGTGTGGGCACCGGTGGCTGGGAGTACGAGGAAGACGGGACGCTGCGCGCGCAAGGCGACCTGGCCACGGGCCGGGGACTGCAGAAGAACGTCGAAGACGCCTATCGCTATCTCATGGCGTGCTACAGCCCTGGCGACCGGGTGTTCCTCTTCGGATTCAGCCGCGGCGCCTTCACCGTAAGGTCGCTGGCGGGAATGCTGCACAAGTGCGGCCTGCTTCGACGCGACGCCGACAACCTCGTGGAGTACGCGGCGAAGGTGTACAACACGGAAGGCAACGACGCGGTGGCCGCCGAGTTCCGCAAGGCGTTCGGGCGAGACTGCCCGGTGCATTTCGTGGGCGTCTGGGACACCGTGGCGTCGCTGGTGATGAACGCCGGCAAGCGCTTTCACGACGCCACGCTAAATCCGGAAGTCACTCACGGATACCATGCACTGGCGATTGACGAACGGCGCACAGACTTCCGTCCGTCACTTTGGGACGAAACGGCGGTGCAGCCTGGCCAAACCATCGAGCAAGTGTGGTTTGCGGGCGTTCACTCCGATGTCGGTGGCTGGTACGACGAGCGGGGGCTGTCGAACATCGCCCTGCACTGGATGCTCGGCAATGCGCAACGCAACGATCTAGCAATCGACCTTGAAGAGCTCGCCAAGCACGGTCAGGACCCGCACGACAAGGCGCACGAATCCTATGCCGGCTTTTGGCGCATGCGCGGAAGCGAGCGGAGGACGATTCCGGAAGGCGCGAAGATCCACCAGAGCGTGCAGGAGCGCATGAAGCGGGCGACGAACAACTATCAGCCCAAGAATCTCCCCGCAAACTGTCAGTTTGTCGCTTAAGGTGCTTTCGCCGCATCGACGACAACGACGCGACCAGGAGACGGCCAAGTGAGCGAACCAGACATGGTGCCGGCGAGCCCGTCGCCGGCCGATGGCGTCTCCAAGAGTGCGTTCATTGTGGCCGTCGCGTTTGCCGTTGCGTTCACCGGGGTGGGTTTGTTCCTGGCCGCCCGGCCATACCTGTTCGCTGGGGCCGGCAACAGCACGTTTGTCGGGCTCTTCATCGTCGGGCTCGGCGTCTCGTTCATACTGACGGCCGTGTTCGGCGAGCGCTACAACGTGCGAATTGCCGGCATCACGGGCGCGGGTAGCTTGGCGGCACTGACCCTGTTCATGTGGGTGGCCCATCGCTACATTCCACCTCATCCACCCGACATCCAGGTTTTCAAGCTTTCGCTCGAATGCTCGTCCGCGACGCCGTTGGACATTTTCGCCGTCATAGAGGGATACGATGGATCCAACGAGGAGCTCGTGGATGTGTTCCGTAGCAGTTTCCCGCGTCGCTACGAACAGATGCTGCTGCTTCCGCCGCACAACTACGCGGCGCTCGCCGACTTCGTGATCGTCCGCCAGGATCGCGGGCACATCCTGATTCCCGACTTGAGCAAGGGGCAGACCATATCGGTGTTTGCGAGTCCCGCCGGCCAAGGCCTTTCCGCGAGCATTGGCGAACAGCAGGTGGTTCCGCGCAAGGTCTTTTCCCTCGAACTTGAGCACGACAAATCGAGAACAGGCCAATCGATGGATGTCGAAGCCCACATCGACCTTGACCGCATTCAGGTCGACTGCGCGAGTACCGCCGGCTTTGCGGGAGCATTGCGATGAATCCACGCCGTGCGACAGCCAACCTGCTCGCGTGCCTTGTCCTGTGGCCGGGCTTGCTCCGTGCCGACGCTGCCCTTGCCGATCCGCTGGCCGAGTACCGTCGGCTGCGATCCCTGCCTTGTTCCACGTTGCAGCAGGCGGAATTGGTGTCGCAGACTCTCGACGACCTCGAAGCGGACGATCCGGCCCGCGCGCGAGAGTTCCTGGCGTTGCTCGCGGGCGCTCCCGGCTGGCGCGGGACTAACGGGTCCAAAGACGTGGACAGGGTGTGGGCGCTCGCCGAGCGCGCCGGCTTCACGGACGCGCAAGTGGTGAACGTCGTGCGCCAGGCCCAGGGGCACCTGCTGGACGTCTTGAAGGCCGTCGATCCGGCTAGGCGCCTCGCCGAGTTGGAGGCGCTGGAAGGCGAAGTGGGTGGAAGAAGCCAACTCTACGACCTCTACTTGGGGTCGAGTCAGGCCGAACAGCGGGAACAACTGGCGTTCGCGGAAATGGAGGACGCCGAAGATGTCCTTATCCTCGCGCTCCAGACGGATCCGCGGTTCGAGAGTGCCCGAAACCACCTGCGTGCAGCCACGGAGCGATACAGGGCCTTGCTGGAGACGATCCATGCCGCCGAGCTGGACGCGAAACTGCAAGCCGACTTCCTGTTTCGGATCGCCATGCTGGAGGTGCTGCGCGGCGATCCGGCATGGCGGGATACCGCGGCCGAGATCGGTTCGCGGCTTTCCGATTGGCGGCACCACTATGCGAACACGCAAGTTGCGCTTGACCAAGTGTATGTAGAACGGTTCCTTGCCTTTCCGCCTGCTGCACTTTCCTCTGCCCGGCAGTCAAACGACGCGACATCTTCCGCAATCTTGGCGGGCAGGCACCCCGCGCAGCCGGCGACAGTGACAGAGGCACAAGAGGTGTCGTCTGCCGACGCAAGCTCGCCCGAACAGCCGAGCGGGCCCTTGCAGACATTGTTGAAGCCGCTCGAAGAGCCGGCCAAGGCCACCTACGGGCTGGTCGAGGGCATGGTTCTCGACGTCGTCACGGGTTTGGGGACAGCGATTTCGGGCCAGGAGGAGTCGTGTATGGCGACCCCAACAGCGTTGGCGGAACCGCCGATGAACGCCGTGCAGGCGTCGCTCAATCCCGTGCATCTGGCGCGCCACCTTTGTGGCGTGGCAACGATCGGCGAGCAAGGCGGCTGGGAGTTCTCGCTGGCCGCGTTCGACAACTCCATGCGACGGTTCGAGAACCGTGACTATCGGGTGGTGTTGCTGCACTACCTAGAACTTGACGACGCGCCGAACGCGGCAACTCTGCAGCAGATGTTGGAGACGGAGCTGTCGGCGCACGCGGAAATCGGGCCGGCCGTCGCGGCAGGTGTTGACATGACGTGCGACGTGGCTGCCTTGCGCGAGCCAGCGCAGGACGATGCCGGCGGACTCGTTCGGATCGCCGCGGAGGACGCCGGCGCCTATCTCTTCGTCGGCGGCTCGCTCACCTATCGGCAGGCATCGGCCCTCGTCTCGTTCCTGCGCGACTTGGAGCCGGAGGACATCGAGCTCGAGCCCTATCCGGTCCGCCCTCGCGTGGATCGATAGTGCCCACCCGGTCCGCACGACGTCTTACCCCGGACTGAGCAACCCCACGATCGACTAGGCGGTTGCGGCGTAGAAACGGCGCTGGCTCCTAGCCGAAGCGGTGAGCGTATGCGAATCCGAAGGCCAGCAGTTTGCGAAAGCAACTGCCGACGCGCCCGAGAGGGCGCGCTAGCGGCGCTGCGCTAACGCGGTGCTAAAGTGGCGCGATGCAGCGCATGAAGCTACCCATCGGCATCCAGACCTTTTCGCAAGCTGCTGTCGGAGTTCCGGCTCACCAACCGGATGCTGATGTATGGCTTCTACAACTACGCCAAGAGCTATTTCTACAACTCGCCCATGGCCTCGGAGGGATTGCCGTCGGCGCGCGAACTCGAACTGCTCGAACCTTGGCGCGGCAAGATCCCGGACCGTGTCTTCACCGAACCGTGGCTCGGCAACGAGACCTCCGGCTATGGCTTCAACCGCGACAACGTGAAGCGGGCGCTCGCGCTCTTTCGCGAGGCGGGCTGGGAAATCCAGGATGGCGTGATGGTGCACGTGGAAACGGGCATGCCGTTCACGGTGGACTTCATCTTCGGCTCGCCCTTTGGCCTGCGCCAGGAGACGCCCCTGATGAACGCCATGAACCGGGTGGGAATCGCCACCACGGCGCGCAATCTGGAGACGTCTAACTGGCTCTACCGAATGCGCAACGGCAAGTTCGAGGGTGGGCAGATTTCCTTCGTGCCGAACAACATTCCCGGCGTGATGCTGCGCAACCGACTGGGCTCGGAGTCGGCGGATTCCGCCGGTGGCCAGAACTGGAACCGCATCCGCGACCCGGCCGTGGACGCGCTGATCGAGCACGTCATGGCGGCGCGGACCCCGGAGGATTTCTACGCCGCCACCCGCGCCTTGGACCGCATCCTGCTGTGGAACTTCTACTACATCCCGGGCCTCGGGGCACCGGGCTATCGACTCGTGTATTGGGATCGCTTCGGCCAACCCGAAGACCCGCCTTCCCTGCTCCGGCCAGCCTGGCTCGACACTTGGTGGTGGGACGACGTGAAGGCGGAACGCGTGCGGAAGGGGCTTGCGGCTTTGGAGTGAAGAGTCGTGGAGCCGCCCTAGGCGAGAGCGCAACCTTGAAGCCAACCTCCGGTGGCGTCGCCACGCACATGCTGAAGTGCCCCACCGACTTCAGCAGGGTCATGGATCTCATTCCATTCGGGGACCGCGCCGTCCAAGGGCCTGCAAGCGCCGACATTTCGAGCAACTGCGAAGCTCGCCCGGCGGGTGCGGTGGGTCACGACCGGCACTCCCCCCACTGGATGTCCACAATCATCACCCGGGCGGGGAAGCCGGAAGGCGTGCTGTCGTGGGCCCGTGAGGCGCCGGCGTCGGAACGGGCTCAGTAAGGAGGCGTGGGCGCGGGCCGGGCGGCGCGGGAAAGGCAGGCGGGGCAGAAGCAGGATTCGCCGGCTCTTTTCCGGTGGAAGAGGCCGTGAATGACGCCGCCTTCGGAGTCGAACTGGGGAACGATGCGGTCGAAGTAGCGTGTGTCGGAGAACTCGTAGCGGCGCCAGACGGCCCAGGCGACGAGGTCGGCGAGCTGGATGAGGCGGGACGCGGCGGAGTCTACGAAGAGGGGAACTTCGGCGAGGTTGCGGAGGCGGCCCCAGCGGGTGCCCTGTTCGCGGTAGTGGCGGGCGAGGCCCTGGAGGGGATTCTCGTAGTGGGTCTTGTCCATGACGACGAGACCGCGCTGTTGGTCGCCGTCGTTCTGGGCGGAGTTGTGGCGGGAGAGGAAGAGGTTGAAGCGGTTGCAGATCTCCTCGAAGGCGTACTCGACGGGGTCGTCCTGGACGGCGGTCTTGTCGACGGCGACGGCGAAGGCGGTGACGCTGCTGTGGGCGTGCACGAGGACGTCGAGGCCGCCTTCGATGGCGGCGAGGCGGTCTTTCCGCGGGATGCCCTTCCAGGGGCTTTCGGCACCGCGGGACATGATGGCGGCGTGGAGTTCGCCGTCGCCGGTGGTGGTGTATCGGGCGACGTAGGCGTCGGCGCTGTTGATGAGGTGGTAGATCTGGCGCTCGAAGACGGCGATGCCGGCGAGGACGAAATGGCGTTCGTTGGGGTTGCGGACGGAGCCCGACTCGTCGACGTACAGGAGGTACATGGGGAGGTTTTTGTTCTGTGCGCCCAGAGACACAGCCGGGGGGGACCTGTTGGGGTCCCCGCAGACCGCGATGCCACAGCCTTCCCAACCGTTCGACGAGTGTGCACGGAAGCGAGGGGTGCGTCAAGACAGTGTACTGGCTCAACAACTGGCTCAACACTGGCTCAACAACGGGCTCCGGACATTTCGGATATCAGGCAACCCTTCTGCGAGCGTAGCGAAGTGTTCGCTGGGAGTCACCATGCCGATGGCGGAACTGGGTCTGTGGTTGTAGCAGTCGAGGCCGGCGTCGATCCTGGCGTCGGCGTCGGCGTCGGCGTCGGTCAACTCGATGCGTGCGGTTGGGTTGGCGTGCTCGCGTGGCCGTTGCGCGGGGGGCCTCGCGGCGGCAGGACGGCGCCGAATCGCCGGGGCTAGGAGGCTGTCGGACTTGTGATGGGCGGGCCTTTGGAGGGAAGGCATCCTGCCTTCCCTGGCGCCGTTAGGCGCCTTCTCTTTGCAGGTCGCGGACAGCGTGCCGTTAGGTGCCTTCTCATTGCAGGTCGTGGTCAGCGCGCCAGAGGGCGCTCGAGGGAAGGCAGGATGCCTTCCCTCCGAAGGCCCGCCCATCACAAGTCCGAAAGGCTGCTAGCGCTTGGTCAAGCCGCTTCGCTGCTGACCCGGATGACGACAAGCTGCTCGAAACGGCCCTGGCCGGCGAAGCCACTTGCCTCGTGACCGGAGACGGTGACCTGCTCGACATGCACCCGTTCCGGAGCACTCCACCTTGGGCACAGCCGCGTTTTGGCCGAACGGCGATGGGCAGGCCCACCGCTCCGCCTGCGATACGCCTAAAGACGAACCGCAGCGGCCCGCCGAGGGCCGCCTTTCCCCCGCGGCGTGGTCGCGCCTGACTCACTCTCGACCAAGTCGATCGACCTTCCGCACGGCCAATGTTTGCCCGCCTGCCCCTACGAAGGCCACCTTGGTGACTTCGCTGCGGGGAACCGTTGCGATGGCGTAAGGGCTGGTGACGACCGTGATCTGGGCGGTTCCCGAGGCGGGTTGTCGTTCGACGATGGTTACCTTGATGGTGTCGCCGTCAATTGCCGCACCGGCGATGCGGATGCCGTAGCCGCCGCTGGGTTGGTGCCCCATCGATGCGGCCAGCGCCAGATGCTGGCGGAAGTCGATTTGAGGAACCGGTGGTGGCGGCAGTCGGTGCGCCTGCAAGTCCCGATACCAGAGCGCGAAATCCTCCTTGCCTTCGATCACCAGGAACGTCCGCTCCGCCAAGGCCGAATGCGTCCCCGCCTCCACGTGTGTCAGGGGCGTCAACTGGTCCTGACCGCTCGTGCTTGTGCAGGTTGCAGTCAGCACTGCCAGCCCGAAGCGCGAGCAAATGCGACCGAGCGAGAGGCAGTAACCTGCACAGATCGCCAGGTTGCTCCTCAAGGCCGTCACGGCACCGCAACCCGCTGAAACCCCTCTGGTGCGACCCTGCTGGCGCGTGCGCTCTGCGACACGATGGAAGCGAACAGGTCGATAGAGACGCCGAAGTCCACTCGTCGGTCGCCGTCCAGGTCCACGATGCCCGGGCTGTCGCGCAACGGCCACACACCGCAAGCCTCGCCGGCGTCACAGATGTAGCCATCGTTGTCGCGGTCCGTGCCGGCGGCGATGACGTACTGCCCTGTCGGCAGCTCAGGCAAGGCGTACGCATAGCCGTCGCGGGCGGATGTTGTCGCATGTGCACGGGTCTCGTAGGTCTCGGGCTTGAGCGCAAGGACATGCACCCTCCCCACGTCTGCCTGCGTCACCGCGCGCTGCACGCGCAGGGTCACCGGCACGCCGATGCTGCCGCCGTCCGAGTCGATTTGGATGCTTCCGCTGAAGGTGCCTTCGAACAGCCCGGTGCGATCCACGTTGACCACGACCAAAGGCCATTCGTCGAAAGACACGCTCATCCACGCACGGTCTGGTGAAACGGATCGGATTGACAGCGTACCCGTGCCGACATTGCTGAGTTCCATGCGCAGAACCGTGGCGGTTGCGTCAAAGTGAAGACTCGATGGCGACACCGCCAGCACCATTCGATCCGGAGGATCGGTAGCATTGCCGCCTTGAATGGCTCGGGCCACGCGGACGGCGCGTGAGGCGTCGATGAGTCCGTGGCCAAACTCCTCGTCCCATCCAGGTGCCCCCCTGTCTCGCGTGATTGGCCCGGCGGCTGGGTCGGCATGGGTTCCGGCCAGCAATCGGGTTATGTCGCTCGGCTCAAGTCGGGGATTCACCGCAAGCATGAGGCCAAACACGCCGGCAACGTGGGGTGCCGCCATCGACGTTCCCTGATAGGACCGATACACGGGCTCGGGGTGCCCTTGGGAGTCGTCCGCAGCGACGCTAAGGACGCCGTCAATCCTGCCGTCACCGTTCACGTCCGCTTGGACGTTCCCGCCCGGGGCGACGACATCTAGCTCGCTGCCAAAGTTGGAGTAGGGAGCGCGGCCGACCTGGTCGATCGCGCCCACCGAAACAACGTCGTCGATGGTCGTCATTGGATCAGGCCAGTGGCAGTTGTCATTGCCGGCGGCCACGACGACGATTGTGCCGGCGCCAATGGCGTCCTCAATGGCCGATCTCGTGGCAGTGTCCACAGGAGGGTACGGAGCACAGTTGGGATTGGCGATGCCAAGACTCAGATTGATGATGTCTGCCGCCTTTGGCGGCAGGGTTCTTGACAGATTCGGCAATCCCGCCGCGTAGCGGATGCCTTCCGCAACGTCAAGGCTGCTTCCGCCAGTGCGCCCAAGCACGCGGACAGGCAGGATGCGCCCCCGCCACATCACGCCAGCAACGCCAGTGCCATTGTTGGTCGCTGCGCCAATGGTGCCGGCGACGTGGGTGCCGTGGAACGTCGCGGTTCCGAACAGCTCTTGGTCTCCCTCGTCGTAGGGGTCCGAGTCGATGCCATCACCGTCCGCAGCGACGTTCGGGTCCGAGATGAAGTCGAAACCCGCAGGCCGTCTTCTGGCATCGAGCAGAATGCGACTCGCGAGATCGGGGTGGTCCGTGACGACGCCGCTGTCGATCACTGCCACAACAACGTCGTCGTCGCCGGTCGTGGTATCCCATGCTTGCGGCAAGCCGATGAAGGGGTAGTGCCACTGGTGTGGGAAGTACGGGTCGTTGGGCACCGCCATGGCGTGGTAGATGTAGTTGGGCTGCACGCCATCGAATCGACCGCTTGCGAGCAGTTGCTTCCGTTGCAGCAAGGTGGCGGCCCGGTCATGCAGCGCAGGGTCGGCGTAACGGAACCCCGCCGGCAGGAAAGGCGTCGCACTCAATCGGGGGATGGCGCCTCCCGCCCGAACCAGCAACGCACCGGACGGTGACGCTGCTCGAGGCGCGAGGCCCATTCGCATGAGGTCATCCATGGCTTCGGCCGGCAGCGCAGCGGCCGTCGCGGTTGCCGATGCCGGCACGTCAACGATCAGTTCGCCCGCTACGAAAGCGCCGTCGCGAGAGGTGGCCTCCGCTCGCATCGAGGCGGCGGCGCTCGCGCGACGGGTTGCTCCGGAAACGGCCGCCACGAGGGTGTAGTTGCTTGCGCCCGAGTGGGCGCTGACCAGCACAAGGTGATCGCCCGTTCGATGCGTGTGGATGGCTTCCAGATCGTCCACTCCCAACGACTCGGCGACGATCGTGCCATCCGTCTCGGCAAGGTGAAGGTCAAGATCCGCATCCGCATCCGCAATCGCGAGGCTGATGCGGGTGGAAGCTGGCAAGGTCAGCAAGTACACGTCATGGGTGTCTTCGTCGGCGCTGGCATGTCCGGCCACCGACACCGGCGACGGAATCCGCTGGGCGGAATCGATGCTGTCGTTTTGCTGGCGCGAGTTGCCGGGATCGGGTGTGTCGCCGTCGAGGACCTGACCGGATGCGACGGCGAGGCTGCCCGAGATCGTGCTGGCAGCTTGTGCAGGGGCCGGCAGTGGGCGCGGAATGCCCCACCGAAGATCGCCGGTCAGGTTCACGCTGCCGCGACCGGAACCGGCCCGCCTGCCGCTCATCGGGTAGAAGTACCAGCGTCCCCCGGCGTGCCGCAACAGCACGTCATCCCGTCCGTCGCCGTTCATGTCGCCAATGCCGGCAACTCGATAGTCCGTGTTGTGGGTGAGGCTGGCGGTGCCGCTGCCGGAGGCGATCCGCCGGCCATCCATACGGTAGTAATGCCAGCGGCCATTCGTGTTCCGGAGCACTACGTCGTCGCGTCCATCGCCGTCGAAGTCGCCAGTGCCAACGACGTTGTAGGCGAGGTCTTGCGTCAGCGCCGCGGCGCCCTGGCCCGTGATGGTCCTTGCGCCGTTCATCGGATAGTAGAGCCAGCGACCGTCCCGATGCCGCAACAGGATGTCGTCGCGTCCATCGCCGTTGAAGTCGCCTACCCCTGCGACCTTGAACTCGGTGTTTGTCGTGAGGTTCGCGGGGCTTGCGCCTTGGCCGGCGACCAATCTGCCGTTCATCGGGTGGTAGAGCCAGCGCCCGTCGTCATGCCGGAGCATTACGTCGGCGCGTCCGTCGCCATTGAAGTCGCCTACCCCGGCGGCACCGTATCTGACATCGGCAGTGATGTTGGCTGGTCCCGCGGCGCCCGATAGCACGTGGCGTCCGGCCATGGGATAGTAGTGCCATGCCCCTGTGCGGTGGCGAAGCAGCACATCGTCCCTTTCGTCGCCGTTGAAGTCGCCGATTCCCGCGACCGAGTAGTTCACGTCCCGCGTCAGATTGACCGCGCCGGCGGACTTCGGTTCCCTGCCATCCATCAGATAGAGATACCAGCGGCCATCGGCATGACGCAGAAGCACGTCGGCATTGCGGTCGCCGTCGAAATCTCCGAGGTGGCTGCCGGCGATGGGCGCCGATCGACCCGAATCTGCGGCGAAGGCCACCGTCACCACATAGCGGCCATAGGTGCTTCGGTTGAATCCACGCACGGCGATGTACCAAAAGCCGGGGCCGACGGCCTGGCTGATCTGGAAGTTGAGCCGCTCGCCGCTGTCGTCGTCGGCGGCGACCAGCCTGCCCTGTGCATCCAGCAGAGAACCGTGTGTGTCTGTGGACCCGGTCGTGCCCACGCGAAGCGTGCCGGCCGCGGCAACGCGGACCCGAAACACGTCGACGTCGCCGCGCCACTGGATTTCGCCCCGCGTTGTGGAGCGCAAGGCCACGGGTGTCGCGTTCACGTATTCGTCGCCGTGGTCGTCCGCGGCCAACTCCGCCGGCCGGGTAAAGGTCTCCAAATCCAGATCAGTGGCCAGGTCCGGATACTCCGATGCATAGAGATGGACGTAGTAGGTTCCCGCCGGCGGCGCGGAGTAAGGCATCGTCAGCCTGACGTTGTGGAAGCTCTGCCCGGGCGGAAGGGTGCCGTTGTCACCGTATGCGCCGGCGAGCGATTTTCGTCCTGCGATGTAGCCCTTTGTGTACGGGTCAGGCGTTGCCGTCAGCCAAAGCGTCAGATGCAGTGTGCCGGAAGTCCAGCGGCTGCCGGTGTTTGCGATCCGCTCAACCTCCAAGGTCAATTCGTCGCCCCTGATGAGATAGGAGACCGTGCCGGCCATGTCGATGCGGGTGGACGGCCCGGGTTCCACCGCCAAGGTGTCCGTGAACGTGAAAAGGTCGAGGGCCCTTTCCAGCTCCGGCCATTCCGACAGATAGAAGTGAACGTAATACCTCCCTTGTGGAGGCGCGCTGTAGGGCGTCGTCAGCCTGACGTCCTTGAAGCTCTGGCCCGGGGGCAGGGTTCCGTTGTCGCCGTGGGAGCCGGCAAGCGACGCCCGCGCTGCGACGTGGCCGGTGGTGTAGGGGTCGGGGCTCGCGGTCAGCCACATCGTGAGATAAAGCGTGCCCGATCTGCGGTAGCGGCCGAGATTGGCAATCTCCCCAGCCGCCAGCGTGACTTCGCCGCCGGCGATCGAGTAGGAGAGAGTCCCCTGCATTCGCACACGGCTCGCCGCCTCGGGCTCAACGGTGAGCGTGCTGGTCGCGGTCTTCAGGTCGAGGGCGGTGTCAAGGTCCGGCCACTCGGCTACATAGAGGTGTACGTAATGGGTACCTGCCGCCGGCTCGGTGTATGGCGTGGTCAGACGGACGTTCCGATACTGGTGGTTTGGACGCAGCCTGCCTTCGCCATCGAGCGCGTGGAGGGACACGCGGGCTGCCCTGTGACCCGTCGTGTAGGGATCAGGGCCGGCGGTTAGCCACAGCGTCAGATAGAGCGTGCCGGTGGTGGCGGTCGAACCATAGTTGACGATTCGATCCACTTCGATCGTGACCTGATCGCCACTGATGCTGTACGACCACGCACCTTCCACGCGAACCTCGGCGGCTGCCTCGATCCCCGCGAAGCACGTTGCGACGAAGACCCAGCATGCGCAACGGTGCCCAAAGGGCGTCACGGCGCTGGACTCGACCGGAGATAAATCGCGTCGCCGCAGGCAACCTCGCCGGCAAACACGGTTTCCCCGGTCGTTGCACGTGCAACGAGGGTACTTTGCGCCGCTAGCGCATCGCAGCTCCAAAGTGAGGTCTCCCGAGCAGCCAGCGTCCGTTCCGGAGCGGTCCCCAGCGCAACCGACAGCACACGCTCGCTGTCTGGCGGGCTCACGTTGCGAACGAGGAGGAACGACCCGGATGGGTTCTTGGCGTGCGACACCGTCCATGTATCCGTGCCCAGCGCGACCTCCTTGGCTGGGGCGGCTTCCATGCGCGAGGATCGGACTGCGGTGCTGGCGACCGGCGGAGCGGCGGCATCCTGGGTCTTGTTCTCGCCGGAAGGATCAACCGGTGCTGAAATGACGTCACGGCCATCCGCGGCGGCGAGCTGATCGGCAAGGGCAGCAGGTGCTGTCGTTCCGAGCAGCGCGAGGCAGGCGGCAAGCAGGACGTTCCAAACGGTGTTGCCGTCAAGAGCCCGGGGCAGAACGAACCCCCCATTCCGGCGCGCGATGCCGCCCGCTTCCTCTTCCAGGCAGCGAACATCCGCGGCTGCGCCGCTGCTTGGTCCCGTTGTCCGAGTTCCTGATGGCAATGCCAGCGAGGCTCTGCCTCCGACCGACGAGGCATGTGCGGTTCGAGGGCCGTAGGGGACGGGCTTGTCCCGTCCCGTTTTGGGCGTTGCGACGGACTCGGCACGGGACGGGACAAGCCCGTCCCCTACGAGCTTCCATCCCGCCGAGGACGCCGAGTCGCTGACGTGCGAGGAACGGGCTGGGCCTCGGAGGGAAGGCATCCTGCCTTCCCTATGCGCCGACAGGCGCTTTTTCACACGCCACAATGAATCGGGTGCGCTGGCGCGCACCGAAAGGCAGAATGCCTTCACTCCGAGGCCCTCACTCGAGTCAAGTCGTCCAAGCATCAGGTGGTGTCTCACTTTGACCGGCCTCCGGCTCTTTGGAGGGAGGGCGAGACGCCCTCCCTCCAAACCGCGCCACGCGCTGCGTAAGTCAAAGTGAGACACCACCAAGCATCAACGTGTTGCGCGTTTTGTTCCATGGAAGGCCCTCGCAAATGCAACCTGACCGTAAACCAAAGCGGTGCTCAAGGATTCTAGCCATGGGCACTTCCCCTCAACGGTGACTTTCGGCGCAGTTAAAGCACCGACTTCGTTTGCAGTCAAGTCGCCGACGCGCCGTTCGCTGCGCTGTCCCGTTCCCCAAGCTGAAGCGCAACGCCTCGCTTCATGCTCATTTCCCTATTGGAATGGACTCCGCCGGCGAGGGCCGCGAACGCCGTCGTGATAGGATCGCAACCCAGAGGCAGGCAAAGGCAGGGGGCGAGACGATGGATTGGCGGAAAGCGACATGAACGACCGTGGCAGTGCAGGATTGCGGCAGGAGGCCGAACGGGAGCACGAGGCGGACAGCGGCGGCGAGCCCGGGTTCGTCGAGCATCTGCTCGCCGGGCGCGCGGAGCGCGCGCCGGCGCCGAACGATCCGTACGGCGGGCAGTTGACCGCGTCGGAGATCCTGTCCTGGGCGGGCGCGGAAGGAACGCTGGCGGACGGCCGGATGGCGCGGGTCGGGTTCTCCTGCCTGGTCCGTCCGGTGCCGGGCGACCGCGTGCTGATCTGGCCGGTGGAGGACGGCTGCTGCTGGGTGCTGGCCATTCTGGAACGCCGCAGCGCGAGTGACCCGGCGGTGCTCGCCATTCCGGGTGCCGCGGCGCTGGAGGCGTCGCGCATCGCGCTGTCGGCGCAGGCCGTTCACATCGCAGCCGGCGATCTGGTGACGAGCGTGCGCAACAGGCACGTCGTCGCCGACACCAGCACCGAGTCGAGCCGCCTGCGCGTGACGCAGGTCGACACCGACATCCGCCGTGCGCGGCATGCCGCCGACACCGTCGACGGCACCTTCCTGCAGCGCATGGGTACGTGGATGTCGACGACGGTGCGGGAGGCGCGTCTGACGGCGAGGTCGTTCCTGTTCAACTGAGCCGAAGACACGGGCGCGCGGCCGCCGCCCTCGCCCGGCTGAAGCGGTGCCCCGCGCCTCGGCGCCGGCGGTCGCTCTGTGCAGCGGCCTTGTCGGCGAACGAGGGTAGCCCCTCAGTCAGTCGTCCGGACGAACCGGAAGGTCGACGATCATCTCGGTGTAGTGGCCCGCCGCGGACTTGACGCGAATGCGGCCGCCGTGGCTGCGCACGATGTCCGCCGACAGCGCGAGCCCGAGCCCGGTGCCGCGATCGCTGGGCTTGGTGGTGAAAAACGGATTGAAGATCTTGTCCACGATGTCGGCGGGAATGCCGGTGCCGTTGTCCCGCACGCACACCGCGACCGTGTTGGCGCGGCGGCGGGTCGACAGCGACACGACGGGCCGCCAGTCGTCGCCGCCGCCGGCGCGGCGCTTCGCGTCGGTCGCGTCGCAGGCGTTGCTGACAAGGGCGACCACTACCCGGCCGAGGTCCTGCGGCACCGCCTCGACGTCGCCGGCAGCGACGTCGTAGCGGGTCACGATCTCGACGTCGAAGTCGGCGTCCCGGGCGCGGGCGCTGTGATAGGCGAGGCGTGCATGCTCGTCCACGAGGTCGTTGATGGGGATGGGCCGAGCCTCGCCGCCGCGGCGGCCCATGGTGAGCATGGCGCGAACGATGCGCTCGGCGCGCGCCGCGTGGAAGAGGATGCGTTCGAGATCGTGGTTGATGTCGGTGCTGAGACCGGCGGCGTGCTCGCGCTGGTCGCCGTCGGGGCCGTCGTTTGCCTCGGCGACAACGCCGGCGAGTGTCTCGTTGAGTTCCTGCTGCAGTTCCATGCAGCCTTCCGTGAAGTTCTTCACGAAGTTCAGCGGATTGAGCAACTCGTGGGCGACGCCGGCGCTGAGTTCGCCAAGCGCCGCGAGCTTCTCGCGCATGACGATTCGGTCCTGCGCCCGTTCCAGTTCCGCCAGCGCTTCCTCGAGGCGGCGGTTGACTTGGCGCAACTCGTCCGCCTGCCGCTGCACCGTCTGCAGCCGCTCGGCGCTCTCCCGCCGCGCCCGCGCTCCGGCGCGGATGGCGGCGAGAATGGCCTGTGTGGGGCGGCTCTCGCCGGTGGCCGCCAGGAGCTGGTCCAGCGCGGTGGCCTGCTCCGCATCAAGGCGCAATGTCAGCGTGCGTGGCGGCATCGTGCCGGTTCTCCGGTTGCGCTGGCGACGAACGAAGACGCAGCCGCAGGATGCAAGGGCCGGGCATCGGCGCGACGCGCCCACAACGGGCCGTGACGGAACGGACTTGCCATCGGGAGACACATCGCGAAACGACATTACCATGCCTCGCCACCGCCGCGCCGTTCCGTCGTTCCACCACCTCGCAGCACAAGGCCGTGGCGGCCAATCACGTACCCCGTTGACAGACCAAGAAGGTGCCTGACCAAGAAGATGCCTGAGCAAGAAGGTGCCTCAAAGCCGAGCCAACACCAACGTGTCGGCCGGATGGCGCGGTGAGAGGTGTTTCGGAGCGAGGGCCCATCACGCTCCTCGCGCCGAAGGCGAAGCAACCAAGGGCTGGAAGGTGCAACCAGCCCCTCCCCGCGAGACGGGCCCGCCCATTGGCGAACGCGCTGCGGACGGATCCGGGGGCGCTGCGGCGGGTGTCGGCGCAGCGGCCGGAGGAGGTGGCGCTGGGGTCGCTGCAGCGGCGGCTGGACTGGCTGGGGGAGGATCGGCACCGGATGGAGTCGCGGCTGCGCTCGGAGCTGTGGGAGTTCTACCCGGAGTTCGAGGCGATGGCGACGGGCCTGAAGGTGGGTCTGGCGACGGAGTGGGTGCTGACGCTGCTGGAGAGGCTGCCGCGGCCGGGCGCGGTGCGCGCGGACGAGCGTCGGCGCTGGGACGCGCTGGTGGACGCGTACCACTGTCTGGGTTTCCGGCAGTTCGCGGGGCGGGGTCTTCGGCATGTTGCGGTCTGGGAGGGGCACTGGCTGGCGCTTCTGGGCTGGCAGTCGGCGCCGCGTTCAAGTGCGCGCCGCGGGATCGCTGGCTGGGTTGGCACCGTTCGGTGCAGTTCCGTCGCCTGCACCTGATCGCGAACAACACGCGCTTTCTGGTGCGTCGGGGATTCCGAACCTGGCGCAACAACATCGTCCTCGCCGTCGTCTTCCACAACGGCTTCCGCTGCCTGCCCGAGGCCACCGACACTACGTCATGCGCCGAAGCGACGCCCTCGACGCCATCCTCTCCGCCGACTGACACCCAAAAACGACGGATCGCGTCCGCCGATCCGAAAAAAACCTCCAACCCCCCCCAAACACCGGCGCCAACAACGCCCCCGTCAGAACGACAAAAACTCCACGCCGCCATGCCCGTCACCGCACACCTCGCCTCTCGACACCGCCAGCGTGCAATCACCCTGCCACCGGCTGGGAACCGGATTGGCATTCGAGCGCGACGCGTGGTATGGTGGCGACCTTAACCGTGCGAGGAGGAACGACGTGAGCGGCGAGGAAGAAGACTCCAAGTCCGGCGCTGGCGATTCTGGGGCGGGCGAGCCAGAGGAGAACAGCGTCGAGATGAGCGACCTGTTTCGCTCGGAGACCGCCATTTCATGGCTGGACCTGCGCCTTGATGTGGCAGACGGCATTGTGCGCTCGGCGGCAAGCGAGGATATCACCCTTGCCGAGGACAGGGACATCCGGGTCACGGGCACGCTCACCAACATTCGGGGAAGCCGGGACATCACGGTCGGGGGCGACTATACCCGAATCGTCTCAGACGACGGCAAAAAGCCGCCATTTTTTCAGGTACCGTTCAAGAACGATTACCGTACAAGGCGGGAACTTTTCGCGCTGTCGGGCGCCAAGATCACCGAGGTGGTTCGGGGCGGCGTGCGCCTCCACGCCAAACGCGAGAGCGAAGCGATCGTGGGTGGCGGCTACGCGTCGCAGAACGTGGGGCCGTTCCTCAAGATCGCCGGGATGTACGACGTGATGTGCTGGGGCGGCTGGACGGAGGCGGACGTCGCCCGCAACGAAGTGGCGGACGCCGTGATCAAGGCGTACTACGTCTATGCGCACGCGGCGGGGCTTCGCGTTGCGAGTGCCTACCACTACTTTGACGACTTCGTCCAGCGCATCGAGAACTTCACCACGCTCAATGACAACACGACGTTGGCCGAGGAGCTCGACGGTCCAGGTTCCGGGGAAATTTTGGAGAGTTAGCCATGGCAGAGGCGGAAGCAACGGAAGAGACGGAAGCAACGGAAGAGACCAAGCCCGAGTGGTCGCCCGACGGGTCGAGTACGCTCGACGCGCTGATGAAGATCGTGGATTCGAACGACTACCGAGACACTGTCGGTACGCCGTGGAAGGACGGCCACGAGTTGCAGTACCGGGGCGTTGGCGGCGTTCACGTGCTTGGCTCGCGGCATGTGAGCGTCGCCGCGGACAAGCAGGTGACGCACATCACCGGCAATCGCACCGTCACGGTCGACGGCGACATGGACGTGAACGTCCTCAAGGACTGGCTGCAGGTTCCCGTGCCGGACTCCATGAAGGCGGCTGCGAACCCCGTGCCGGACTCCAAGGCGGCTGGGAAAGGAGGAGAGATAGATTGGAATAAGTCATTTGTGGGATCCCAGAGCGGCAATGAGAAGCTGCACGTCAAGGGGAACATGGAGTGGAAATTCCACGAGCGGACGACCATCGGCAGGGGCGCGATCGAGCGCACCTGGTACGGCGGCATTGCCAAGATCACGGGGATCGAGGGCGTGATCTGCGGCGGCGTCTGGAACCGGCTGTATGCCGGCTATATGATGACCGTGGCGGGGATCAACTCGATTGACGTGTACGGCGGGTCGCTCCGGGCGGCGCTCACGCGCACCTCCGTCGGCGCGATGGGCTACCGCTCGGCGGAACACTACGCGACTTGGAGGATTAACACGTTCGCGCGGCTCACCCACATCACGATCGAGCCCCTCATGATGTCGGCAAGCCAGTTGCCGGCGAAGCAAAACCGGCTCCTGCAGATAGCGGCGAAGCTGGGGATTCTCCTGCTTTTGCCCCTGTTCATCCTCTGGTCGCTCCTGACCATGATTCCCATGCTGCTCATCTCGTTGCTCAGATGGGCCCACGCCAAGTCGTACCCGAGCAAGAAGCCGCCGAAGCCGACGGTTCCGCGCGTCCGCATGCGCTTTGTCAACGGCAATTTCACGGACGTTTGCCAAGGCCGGACGATCAAGTGAACGCGGGAGCCGAGCGGCTGCGAGACGGAATGAACCGGGAGAGACCATGAACCCACAGACCTTCGGCGTTGGCCAGGCGATGGCCAATCCCGACGTATGCAAGACGCCGCCGTTTGCCATTCCGGCGCCGTTTCCGAACATGTCGCTGAACGCGACGGCCGTGCCGGCGCAGTACCAGGTCATGATCCTGGGGCAGCCCATACTGACGGTCGCCTCGGTGAACCCGATGACATCGGGCGACGAGGCCGGGACGATGGGCGGCGTCGTCAGCCAGGTCATCAAGGGGCCGTGCAACACCGTCATGGGATCGCTGGCCTACATTGTCGGCGGCTCTCCCGTGCAGCGCTGCCTGGACCCGACCGCGCAGAACGGCGGCAACAGCGTCGGGATGCATCAGGTGCCGAGCCAGACCCTCGTCACCGTCCTGCGCTAGCAGGCATCCGTCCTCGGGTCGTCGCCCGATTTGCGGGTGCCCCGACGTTTGGGCAAGGAGGGGTTGCATGCGCGTCGCGCTGTTCCTGCTGGTGAACCTGGGTGTCATGCTGGTTGCGAGCGTCGTCTTCGCGCTGCTTGGCATCGGCGGTGTCCTGGACGAGGACGGGGTCAACCTGAACCTGGGCGCGCTCCTCGTGTGGTGCGCGCTGCTGGGGTTCGGCGGCTCGCTGGTCTCGCTGCTGCTGTCCAAGTGGATGGCCAAGCGGTCCACCCGCGCAAGGGTGATCGGGCAGCCCAACACGCCGATGGAGACCTGGCTGCTGGACACCGTGGCGAGGCTCGCCGAAGACGCCGGCATCGGCATGCCGCAGGTGGCCGTGTTCCCCTCGCCGCAGCCGAACGCCTTTGCCACCGGTGCATCGGCCAACAACGCCTTGGTTGCCGTGAGCACGGGTCTGCTGGAGCGGATGGACAGAAAGGAAGTGGAAGCGGTGCTCGGGCACGAGATCGGGCACGTGGCCAACGGCGACATGCTGACGCTCGCCCTGATCCAGGGCGTCGTCAACACCTTCGTGATCTTCCTGTCGAGGATCGTCGGCTTTCTGGTGGACAGGTTCGTGTTCCGCAACGAACGCGGGCTCGGCATGGGCTACTTCGTCACGTCGATCATTGCCCAGGTCGTGCTCGGGTTCCTGGCCAGCGCCATCGTCATGTGGTTTTCCCGCCGCAGGGAGTTCCGGGCAGACGCCATGGGCGCGCAGCTTGCCGGCCGCGACAACATGATCAACGCGCTGGAGCGACTCAAGGCGGGCAGCGCCTTGCCCGGCGCCCTGCCGCAGTCGATGGCGGCGTTTGGCGTCTCCGCCGGCGCGAAGCGCGGGCTGAAGGCGGCGTTCTCTTCGCATCCGCCGCTCGACGAGCGCATTGCGGCGCTTCGTGCCGGGGCTTCCGGCACGGCATCGGGCGAGACCGGCGGGCGTGCCGCACACTGAACCGGCCGCGGGGGACAGGGCGCGTCGCCGGCCGCCAAGCCGGGCAGCGCAGGACTCGGGCCGCGGCGGGCGCTTGATGCGAACGGGGCTTTCCGAGGGCGGCTGCCCGGCGGGGGCGAAACCGCTGCGCCTGCCGGGGGCGGCGAACGGCGGGGAACTCTCGTTGCAGGGGTGGGGCCTTGGGCGTAGGCTGTGCCGACCCATCAACGAGAGAGGCTATGGCTGAAAACCCCTTGAATTGGCGACGGTGCATGGACCAGGAAGAGCGGCCCGCCTGGTGTCTGCTTGACCGACTCGACACCTCCACCATCACCGCAACCCAAGGCGTGTACATCATCTGGCACGGTGGCGACGAACCCGACACGTTGCGCGTCGGACAGGCGTACTTCCAGCCCATCGCCGACGTGCTCGACAGGCATCGCGACGACTCCGAGATCAACGCGTTCAAGGAGCACGGCCTGTACGTCACATGGGCCGAAGTTGCCGAGCCCGAGCTTCTCGACGGCATCGAGCGATACCTCGGCGACACCCTCCAGCCGCTTCTCGGCAAGCGGCCCTCCGCCGACCCGGTCGCCGTCAACCTTCCCTGGGGCGACTAGCGCGAGAGCGCCCGCTGGCGGATGTTCGCACCGGCGCGTGCCCGCTTGGGAGGGCCGACGGCAGGCTCGGGAATGTCGGCGGTTGTCTTCCTCGCGGTCAACGCGACCTCGGCACTCGCTGCCGTGACCACTCGATTCGCCGATACACTATAACATATTGATTTAAAATAAATTCATGGGGTTTTCGCGAGTCGAGCAGCCTTCCGGCTGGCACTTGGTACATGTCAGCTGACCGGGGGAGGTCGCGAGCCCGTCCCGCCCACGGCACTGTCTGCCTCCATTCCGCGAAGAAGGCGAGGCCGCCGTGCGGAGGCGGCGCCAGGGAGCCCCTCCGCACGTCGGTCGGTCAGATCAGGCCTCGGGCGGCCATGCTGACGGTCTCAGTCTGGGTCACGACGATGTGGTCCAGCAGCCGCACGTTGGGCGTCGCAAGCCAGGCGTCCAGGGCTGCTTCCGCATCGGCGGGCTCGGTGTGCCCCGCGGGGATCGGGATGTCGAAGGGCTCGATATCGTCGGGAGGGGCGTAGGGGGAGCCCTTGGGCGCGGCGTCCGGGTCGGGCCGCAGCACGCGCAGGCGCTTGTCCAGCTCGGCGGCGTTCAGCGGACCGCCCATGGAACGAGTATGGCAGTGCGGGGTAGGCCGCACGGGTGGCCGCTTTTCGCCGAGGTCCCTGAGAGCTTCTTCGGGGCAGTAGGCATCCATGAGTCTGCGCTGGCGGCTCATGGCCGACACGGCCTGCCGTTCGGCAACGGCCAGGGATTCGGCTTTGTCGCCGCGCGGGCCCGTTGCTCGTTGACAAAGGCCACGAGCGCCCAGATGCCGCCAGTCAGCGCGGTCGTTCCGGCGAGAACGAACCGCGCGATCCCCAGCTTCGTAGCGTCGGCCATCGGTTCCTTGGACACTGTATATAGCCTGCCACCTGAGTAGGGCGGAACAAGCGCAACTCGCCAGAGGGGTAGAGCGTGCGGGCCGGCGCGCGCGGCCGGGGCTGGACCCCGGCCGTGGGCCAAGCAAGTCTGTCTGTCGCCTCGCGCTTGCTCTGTGACGGACTGGATGTGCCGCAGCGTCGGCGCGAGTCACAGCCCTTCTAGGGCATGTTCACACTAGCGTTCTGGTCGCCGAAAAACCACCTTGATCAACCGGCGACAGCTACCAAGGTCCTGGCGACAACCGTTCCGAAAACGAGGCCGCCTTTGGAGGGAAGGCATCCTGCCTTCCCAGCGTGCCGTCAGGCACGCCTGTCGGCGTGCGGGAAGGCAGGATGCCTTCCCTCCAAGGGCCACGCTGTCCGATGGACTGTGTGAGCGCATGGTGTGAACACGCCCCGGGCACACACGCGCCCTTCCGGCGCGTTCGCGCGCACCGGGAAGCGCGGGGCTGGAACGGCGTGCGGTCTGTGGGGCGCTTGCGGCTCGGGGAGGATCGGGCGGCGTTGGTGGGGCTATTGTGGAGAGGCGGTGACGAGGCGCGCCTTGCCGGCGCGAGCGAAGGCGAGACGTCCTCGCTCCCTGGAAGTCAGGAACCGCGGGCGAGCTGGCGCTTCAGTTCGGCGAGCTCGGCTTCGGCGGCTTGGCGGGCGCGTCGTTCCTCGGCGATGGTGCGTTGCTGATCGGAGATGGTGTCGTCCTTCGCTGCCGAAGCGCGGGCGTGTTCCAGGTGATTGAGGAGGAACTCGCCGGTGGCGGGGTCGAACAGGCGCAGGCGGCTGCCGTCCGCGCAGAGGTGCAGGCCGAGCACTTCGGACACGCCCCGGAGGCCGCCTTCGGGCGTGGTCGCGAGCGGCAGGAGTTCGTACGCGCCTCCCGCGTTCAGGCGGCGGCCCTGCAGGACGGGGCGCAGGTACTCCCCGGTGGGGTCGAACTGCCAGTACTCGGCGATGCCCATGCGCTCGTAGATGGCGCGCTTCACGCCCTCGTCGCGACGGTACGTGCTCTTCGAGGCCACCTCCAGCACGAAGTCCGGGAACCTGCCCTCCTCCCACGCGAGCCAAACCCGGCGCGGCCGGTTCGGCGCCCCGAACGACACCAGCACGTCCGGCTGGATCGCCCTCTCCTTGCCGGCATCGACGTAGTAGATCGTCAGGCCCGAGTCGACGACCACGTCGTCGCGGTCGGCGTAGCGGGTCTTCAGCAGGCTCGCGCTGTCCTCCAGGGCGTTCCAGTGGAGGGTGGTCATCGGCGGAACGCCCAGGTCCGGGTACCTGTCCTCGTCGTCCCCCGCCGGCGCGTCGGCAGGCGCCTTCGGCGGCTGTTGGAGCTTGGGCGCGGACCGGGGTGGCCACTGAGGCTTGCGGGCGGGCTGGGGTTGGGCGGGAGGCATGGCGTTCTCCTTCTGGCGCGACGCCGGCCGGACGACGGGACGTTAGCACACGCGTGCCCTTCGGGCGCGTTCGCGCATCCTTCGGTGGTGTCGCACTTTGACCCTTCCGGCTGTATCGGAAGGGCGCCAGAAACCGGCGATCGTGTTCGACTGGCATCTGGCGCCGCTCTGGAGGGAGGGCGTCCCGCCCTCCATCGCGCCGCAAGGCGCGCGGACCCCTCGTCGCACCAGCAAGATGCGCACCTTTGCGGGCGCGATGGAGGGCGGGACGCCCTCCCTCCAGAGTACGACGCGCCACGCTGGGTAAGTCAAATTGAGACACCACCCATCCTTCGGGCGCTTCGCGCACCGGGAAGCGCGGGGCTGGAACGGCGTGCGGTTTGTGGGGTGCTTGCGGCACGGGCAGGATCGGGCGGCGTTGGTGGGGCTACCGTGGCACGGAAAGCAAGGGCGGTCTGTAGGACGGAACCGCCAAGGCTTGTAGGAAATCGATGCTTTGTGAGGGGCGAGTAAAGATGGTGAGGAAGCGCGCCCTTGCAGGGCGCGTGCGAGGGCGAGACGCCCTCGCCCCAAGGCCCTGGTGCCCAAACGGGAAGGTGCCTGGCGGCGCTAGCGCGCCCTTGCGGGCGCGTTGGCAGTTCGCTGCGCGAACTGCTGGCCTTCGTGCTCGCATTCGCTCGCAGCTACGGCTAGTGTCGCGTCCCAGAAACACGTCACCCTTCGCGCTGGACGTTGGCTGGTGCAACAATGCCGGAGAAAGCGAGGATGTGCCGTCCGCGACTCGCCCCCGAGAGGTCGTTGAGTGCCTGCATTTGGCCATCCCGAAGTACCACGAACTTGCGGGACGGCACACTAGGAGCCTGCGCCGTAGGAAAAGCCGCAAAACAAGCGAGTGGATGCGTTGGCCTCTAGCATCGCCGTCTGCTGGATGGAGGGCGTCCCGCCCTCCATCGCGCCCGTGAGGGCGCGCATCCTTGTGGTGCAGCGAGTGTTCTGCGCGCCTTGCGGCGCGATGGAGGGCGGGACGCCCTCCATCCTAGGGCTCGGACCCTAGGGCTCGCTAATGCCCGCTAGGGCGTGTTCACACTAGCGTTCTGGTCGCCGAAAAACCACCCGGATCAACCGGCAACAGCTACCAAGGTCCTGGCGACAACCGTTCGAAAACGAGGCCGCCTTTGGAGGGAAGGCATCCTGCCTTCCCTGCGTGCCGTCAGGCACGCCTGTCGGCGTGCGGGGAAGGCAGGATGCCTTCCCTCCAAGGGCCACGCTGTCCGATGGACTGTATGAGCGCATAGTGTGAACACGCCCTAGGGAACGCGGTCGCTGCGCGGTGCGGCTGCTCGACCGCAGCGTCGTGTCGCCGAGCGAGGCGTCTGCAGGGGGCCGCCGGCGGAGTGCCGCGAGGGGATCTTCGGACTCTCCGTGGGTTGGCGGTAATGCGACTGCACCCGTCCGTTGAGTCGCATCCATGGTGGCGCTCGCGCTTCGACCGGCAAGCCGAGGGCGCTGGCGCTCCGACCTCGCGGGCGCGCGCAGCCACGACGGCGGAGACATGGAGCGGTTCGATGCCGATTCCTGCGCGCAGTCCGGGCGCGGTCGGCCGGCGTCGTACCGCAGCAGGCTCGTGTATGCGAAAGTGGACACACAGTCCAACTGTTCTACACTCGACGCAGAAGCCATCAGCCAAGCGCTGCGGGCACCCTTGCAGCTTGTGTCCAATCGGAGAACCCCATGAACCGCCGATCCCTGCTCCGTTCCGGTGCCGCGCTGGCATTCGCCGCACCGTTCGCTCGTCTGCATGCCGCTGAACGGGCGCTGCCCGGCGAACTCGTTCCCGCCACCGACGCCGCAACCGGTCTCGATCTCGTCAA
Source organism: Pseudomonadales bacterium (assembly GCA_965116935.1). Classification (GTDB taxonomy): domain Bacteria; phylum Pseudomonadota; class Gammaproteobacteria; order Pseudomonadales; family Azotimanducaceae; genus VXYL01. The sequence continues at coordinate 2,229,100 of OZ220737.1, forward strand.
GCTGCCAAAAGGGTTCAGCTATCGGTCGCTGTCGTGGACGGGCGACGCAATGTCTGGGAACACGCCGACGCCGTCGCGGCACGACGGCATGGCCGCGTTCGCGGCGCCCGACGGCGGAGTGACCCTGCTGCGCAACCACGAGGAAACCATCCTCGAGCGTTTCGGCGACGCCGATGTCCCGACCTACGACGACTTCGTGATCCCCCCCAGCGAGGAATTGCCGGACGGGTTTCCGGGCTTCGGCGGCGGCGTCACCGGCGTCTTCCACGCTGAGGGGGGAGCGCCGGTCACGCGGCCCCTGCTGGCCGGCACCGCCACGAACTGTGCCGGAGGCCCCACTCCGTGGGGAAGCTGGCTCACCTGCGAGGAGATCGTGCTGCGCACAAGCAGGTCTGGCGCCAAGGACCACGGCTACGTCTTTGAAGTGCCGGCGGTGGGCGCTGCCAGTGCCCGGCCGATTGTGGACATGGGCCTCTTTCGCCACGAAGCCGCCGCGGTGGACCCGGAGACGGGCATCGTCTATCTCACCGAGGACAACGGCGGCAACTCCGGCTTCTACCGCTTCCTGCCGAACGACACCGCCCGTCGCCCCGGCGCGCTGGAAGCTGGCGGCCGCCTGGAAGCGCTGCGCGTTCGCGGCGAGCCGGGCGCAGACCTCCAGCAACCGGTCACCGGCGCAAGCTTTGCCGTCGACTGGGTTGCCATCGCCGAGCCGGACCGCGACCCGGAAGCCTTCCATCCGGAGATGTTCGGCGGCAATGTCGTCGGCACCGGCCGATCGGGCCCGTTTCTGCAAGCCGAGGCCGCTGGCGGAGCCCGCTTCAACCGCGGCGAGGGTGCCTGGCACCACGGCGAATCCATCTACTGGGTGGACACGGCCGGCGGTGCCGCTGGCGCCGGCGCGGTGTGGACATACGAGCCGCGCACAGAGACGCTGCGCGCGCTTTACGTCTCCCCAGGCGAAACCACGGCGGACGCACCGGACAACATCACGGTGCATAGCAACGGCCTGATTCTCGCCTGCGAGGACGGCTACGGCCATGTGGACGAGACCGGCACGGCCCGGGGCACTCGCCTCTTGGCGGTCGGCCGCGAGGGCAACGTGTTCGTCGTCGGCGAGAACAACATGCGCCTCGAAGCCCCCATCGAGGGCAAGCCGGCCATTGAGGCTAACGACTACTCCACGTCGGAATGGGCCGGCGCCACTTTCTCCCCAGACGGCCAAACGCTCTTCGTCAACATCCAGTCCCCCGGCGTAACCCTCGCCATCACGGGCCCTTGGGACGCCCTCGCCGCCGGCATCGTCTAGGCGTGGCGCACATTCAGGCACGCGGGCCTCGGTCAGGTGCTAACGTCCTGTCGGATTTCGCCGTCTCGGCATGGATATAGGTGATCCGTAGAGGTTGCTGGAAGGCAACAGGCAAGGTAGTGACGGCGCGGGTCCAACCAGTTCTTGGTACGCCGCGCGTGGACCAGAACTCTCAGTGCTTGGGCGGAATGAGTCTCAATGGCGGCCGTGGCCGCGTCGAGTCCCTTGCTTGGGGACTGCCATCGAGACTCGTCAATACCAAGCCGAACACCAAGTCGTTTATGTCAGCTGTGTGGACATTCAAGGCTTGAGCGACCTCTTCCTTGCCGACCCCTTCGGCTCGGAGCGCCGAGAGAACCTTTTGCAGGACTTGGGAAACTTCGCGAGGTCCGCCGTTCGGCTCCTTCTTGCGGTAGCCGCGCGAGGAAATCTCGATGTAGAGCTTACGATAATGCCATTCCGAAAGAAGATCGAGCCTATGCAGGCGGTAGACCATCGCGGCGAGTGAAACGCCCCAGAGTTTCTTCAGAGGCATCAGATTGTGGATCGTTGCAAATCGCGGTGCGTGCGCGCGCACGCTGGCTGGAGGCATCAGCAAGGCGGACGCGAACGCGTTCGCGTCTTGTTCGGCCTGCTGACCGTTCGGGGCAGCATGGCGGTGCAGAACAAGGTGGCCAAGTTCGTGTGCGGCGTCGAAACGTCCATGTTCGGCAGACTTGTACGTGTTGAGAAAGACGAAAGGCCGATCTCGTCTCCACATGGAGAACGCGTCGACCTCCACTGCATCAATGGCCAGGGAAAAGGCACGCACGCCCTTCGATTCCAGAAGATGAACCATGTTGCTGACGGGCAGCTCGCCAAGTCCCCAAGATTGACGTACAGCCGCCGCCGCGCTCTCGGGACTGGCATCGCGGCCCAGATCGGGAACGTCAGGCTCAGGTAGGTCAAAGCGTGCTTCGATCCACTCGCTCAACAGCATTGCGATCGCGCCACTACCAAGCGCGGTGTCGCGCTGTCGCGCCGTCATTTTGGACAACGATCGGAAGCTCGCTGTATCGATCGCCGGGTCCTCGATGTCGTCCCCGAGGAAGAAGCCTGACGGGAACTTCAGCGCGCGCCCGATCGCAGCGAGACGGTCAGGCTCCGGGTTGAACGCACCGCTCTCATATGCGGACACCGAACGTAGGTTCACGCCGATGTCCGCCGCCAAGCGCGTCTTGGTCATCCCCCGCCGCCGACGAGCCCACGTCAATCGCGTAGGGTTGAAAACCCCAACAGCACTCATGCTTTCAGTTTCACGTCGATCACGAAATCTGCTGTGTCCAGCGACTCGATCTCAAGCTCGGCGTCGTCTAGCGGCGTCGTGGGCAACATGATCCTTTCCTGCCAAGACGTAATGCGGCCATCCTCTGAGATTTGCGACGGCAGAGACAACTCGCAGCGCACCTCAGTCGTGGACTGGTGGAGTAGGAGGAACCAAGTCATCGGCCCATCGTCGCCATGTGCATGCAAGGCAGGGACCGGCAGCGGGAGCTCGAGCTGGGCTTGGTTGGCGGAGATCGCATCGGCGGTCGCGATGCCTTTCGGTGCTCGGTTGCTCACATTCGCGTTAGGGCGACCGGTCCCGCTGTCACCGGTAGCAACATTGATCGCGATCGAATTACCCGGATCTACGACAAGCGCATAGTTCCGCTCGTCGGATCGGGTCCAGCCGTCCGGAAGGAGCCCCTCGCGCAGAGCTGCGACCCCTTCCATCCAGGCAGCGATGCCAATGCCGAACCGCGGGTGGTTCGGGGTAAAGCTAACGCGAGAGAGGTACCAACGATGCGCAGTGTGCAGCAATGGGTCTTCGGTCAATCCCATTTCCGCGAGTCGGGCCTAGACTTCATGTGGCTCGGAGTAAACGGCAACTGTCATGGACATTTGGCTTTCCGGCAAGTTCAGGTTCCTGTTTTTCTACCTCAAATGAGGGGCCCATGCAAGGACCTCGCTGTCGTGACCGGGTCCGATTGGCCCGGCGACGTCGTCGGGTCGTGCACTGCGTACGGGAAGGTTTTCCGCAAAGTGGGGTGTCCACCGATTCCAAACCCCCGACCCTCGTCTTGCGTGTGGCCGCGCCAGGCTCAGGGCGGTTGGGGACCCGCAGTACCGACCTACGCCTGTTTCACCTCGTCGATGAAGTCGTCCAACGAGACGAGTTCAGACCGGAGCGTCTTCGGATAGCTGGTCAATAGGCGTGAAGGCACAACGAGCTGCACGCCCGAGTCCGACATCTCTTGGATCTGACCTTCGGATACGCCTTCCTGCAACGTGAAGAGATGCTTCGTGCGAATCCGGTCTGCTTCGTTGAGCACTTGCCGCCAACGGTCCCGGCAGGTTGTCTTGACGGCGAGCATACGAAGCCGCTCCGATGGGAAGGTAGGGTCCCGGTAGGATGCCTGCGAGGGGAACAGGAAGTCGGGGCGTCGTCCCGGATCGGAAACCGCCTCGTAGTCGAACTCGCGACCCTCTCGTAGCCCTTCCTCAATGAACACCTGCTTGGTATGAAGCTCCAAGGAGCGGCTAGCTCTCGCTTTGCGTCGCTGCAGGACGGTCTGTGCGCGGTCAACAAAGTCACCAACGCTGGAGAAGCCCGCTCGAATGTTGGGCATCTCCACGGCTCGTTCGACGCTGAGGAAAATCTCGAACTCACAGTCGCGTCGCCGCAAAAGGCGTTCATCTGGGCCGCGATGGCTCTCCGGCCGCATCTCGATTGCCTTCGCAACCAAATCCGCTCCCGAGGGGAACGTGGAAAGCCAAGCGGGTGGGATTTCGTCCTCCGCAAGTACACACGATCCAGCGAGCTTCGGGCCTGCCTTGGGCACCCCGCCCATTTGCGACCAAGTCAGCCATCGCCCCGGCTCCACGGGACCAAATCGCTCTTCGAGCAGGTCCTCTTCGAACTCGGACCGGCAGACCCAAACGCGGCATTCCTCGGTCTGGCTTGACGCGCCACCGACAAACACGAACACGGCCAGCGCGCCGGTGCTATCTGGATCGAGCAGTGCCGAGGCATTTCCGCCAAAGTTCGTGAGTCTTGCCTCGTTGCGGGTGCCGTCGCGAAGCGCGTTGTTGTACCAGACGGCGCGTACGGTTCGCGGTGAATCATCGTGCGAGTCGATTTGCAGCGGGACCCACACGTCGGGATTCTCTACGCTTGGGCGGTCGAGGCCCGGTAGCACGTGGAACAAGACCTCTCGCGGGATGTACGGGCCCGCTTGGTGCGTGCCGTTGGCGAGGGTGTCATTGCCCGAGAGACGCTTCGCGTACCAGAGGTTGGCTGGCTCAGACCATGCAGCCATCCATGATGCGAGGTTGGGCACGGACAAGCCTACGTCACATCTGTTCGCAAAATAGCTGGCTGTACGGCGGGGGCTAGAAGTCCCTGACACGCGTCTATCGTGGACGTTCCTGCCGGACACTGGAAGCCAAGAGGGCGCATGTTGGGGCTTGGCTTATGCGACTGGCGTGGAGGAGGCAAGTCGAAGTGCTCGCAACCGCGGGCCTGAAAACTGCCAGCTACCGCCGAAGGTCTCTGCGCCGTCCGTCGCTTGTCTGTCTTGCGGTTCCCCCAAGGCAACGCGCTCGACGATGTGGCGAGCGATCGCCTCAACCACCGGGACAACCACCGCATTGCCGAATTGACGATATGCCTGTGCGTCCGATACAGGTATGTGGAAGGCGGATTCGCCCGGAGCGTCGAATCCCATGAGGCGTGCGCACTCTCTGGGCGTGAGCCTGCGTGGGCGTCGCCGACCTTTTTGGCGGATGAGAATCTCTGACCCGTCCTTGTAGTACCGGGCAGAGAGCGTACGCGAAACGTCGTCGGAACCGCACAGCCCGAATCCGAAGCCATTGCCCTTCCGGCGGTGCTTCTCCGCATAATCCTGCAGGTACTTCCAGAGGTGTGCCGAGAGTGTGTACTTTGGCAGCACACGCCCGGTCTCGTCGGTGTACGGAGGGGCCGGTTTCTCTGAACCGTCCTCAGGATGAAGCACAGCGTGCAACCTAGGTCCCGCTTCGACGGGCGGCAGCTCTAAATCGTCCAGCGTGAAATCCTGATCGTCCCTGAGTCCGACGATGAAAATCCGCTCTCGATGCTGCGGAACGAACCGCCGGGCGTCGATCACTCGGCAGCTAATGTGGTAGCCAAGTTCCTCGGTAAGGGTCTGGCGGATGACGGAGAAGGTCCGGCCTCGATCGTGGCCAACGAGGTTCTTCACGTTCTCCAGCAGGAATGCACGAGGACGGTGGTGCTCGATGATCCTGGCCACGTCGAAGAAAAGCGTTCCCTGTGCCGCGCAACGGAAGCCATGCTCCTTTCCTAGCGCGTTTTTCTTCGACACGCCGGCGATGGAGAACGGCTGGCACGGGAAGCCTGCGAGGAGGAGGTCGTGCGCAGGTACGTCATCTGCGGCTATCGCCGTGATGTCTCCCGCGATTTCGTGGTCTGACGGGAAATTCGCTTCGTAGGTCACTCGGGAGAATTTGTTCCACTCGGAGGTGAACACGCATCGACCACCCACGGCTTCAAAGCCCCTGCGCATACCGCCGATCCCCGCAAACAAGTCGATGAAGCGGAATGCAGCCGAAGGAGAGGACCCATCGCGTTCATCGTGTTCCTTGCGGCTCTGCCAGCTATACGCAGACGCGGATTCCTTCGCGAGGTAGTCGGTTTGCGACTCGGATTCTGGTGTTTGCTGCCTCGCCTGATCCATGAGCCCCCTACCCGTAGGTGGATTTTCCCACAGTATGCGCCGGATGCGGGTTGAGTGCACGTTTTTTGTCGTAGAACGGCTCCGCCACTTGCATAATGGCACTGGCGATGTTCGGGTTATTGGGCTCCTTGAGGTCGAAGGGAGTGGCCGTCAGCTTCGATGTGCTCCTGCGAGGTCTAGGTCGATCGTCGGACCCTTGGTTGCCTCCACGACCGAGATGTCGTGTTGGGCTTGAAGGTTCATCCAGAACTCGGCGCCGGTGCCGAGGTGCCGGCCCAGGCGGACCGCGGTCTCGGCCGTGACCGCACGTTCCCCCCGCACGATCGCGGTGATCCGATTGGCAGGCACGCGAATGGCGAGCGCCAACTGACTGGCGGTCATCCTCCGCGCCTCGAGCTCGGCGCGCAGGACTTGGCCGGGGTGCGTTCGAGTCCTTGTCATGGGCGGGGTCCCTCCATCAGCCGGTGTGGTAGTCCTCAATCGCGACATCGTGCGCCACACGGACATCGACATTGCGCGGCTCAGCTCTAGGCCGTTTCGACCATTTGCTCGAAGGTTTCCCGGTCAATGACGTTGTGATTGACGAGTGTGGTCTGGATCAGGCGTTCGGAGACGTGGAAGCGACGGGCCGCGGCGTGGATGTCGTCGTCGGTCGGGTACTCGCTCTGGATGTAACCCCGCAGGTCCTCAAGGGGGCATAGGAACTCCTGAGCGAAGGCGCGCTGGAACTTCTGGCGGCCGGACTTGGCCGTGGAGAGCGGACCAAGGGCATCGTTGCCCGACCAAATGATGTCCCCAAGGCTGCGGCAGAGTTCAAAGCGCCGGCCGTGCGACCAGCGCGACCTGAGTGCGAGCTTGTTGCCGTTTCCAGACGCATCGCGCAGCCGAAGGCCGTAGGGTGTCGAGGAGGACCACCGACGTTGCGTGGCGAGACGCCCGATGTTGAGCCCCAGGACTTCGCTGAGGTGCGGATTCCGGATCGGCCCGGCTGGAATGCGCATCTGTTGCCGAAGTTCGCGCGCTGCGCCAACGGCCAGTCTCCACGGAGGCCGGAGTGGGTCGCGGTCGAGCTCAATCCGCCTGACGGCGGATGGGGTACGAAGTGTGACCTTGGACATCTCGGCAACGCCAAGGGCCGCTTGGAGCGCGTCACCCGAATGCTCACCCTGCTGAGCGAGGGCGGCTTCCTCAATGCCCACCGTGCCAAATCGTCCGGTCATGGCTTCGTAATCGGACACGACAGCTTCGGGAGCTGCATCGGGATCAAAGCCGAGCAGGGCTTCGAGGCGGCGCCAGCGACTCACGGCGGGGTCGGCGCGCTCTGAGAGCAGATCCCGATACTCTTGGTCTAGGCCATCGCAGTCAGAACCGGCGTGCTGCAAGACGGCGTCGATGAATGTGTCGATTGCGCTCTCGACCGCCGACGAAGCCACGTACTCGACCGCGGGCTCCGCGACAAAGCGAAGGGAACGTTGGAGGTTGTGCATGTCCGCATGGACCATGACCGCAGAGCGAGCTCCTTCACCCCACAGCGAGACGTTCGGCCACGGGTAGCCGGCGCCAACGGACGGCAGATGATGGGCGATGCGCCAATGGGCGGGAAAGTCCCGTTGGGGTGGCGGCGGCTCACAACGGATGCGCCACCAGTTGTCGACGAACCAGAACGCGAGCGGCAGCGGAGGTGCCTCGAGGCACCGGTCCGGGCGCTCGCTACCGCGTCGAATCAACTCGGTGAGCCAAACATCGCCAAGGCGGACTGCTAGCCGACACACCGCAGGGTCACCATCGGCGGACCGGGGTTCGACGAGAATCTGGAATTGGCCAGCCATCAGAAGCCGTAGCGGAGTCGACATGCCGCGGCGGCGGAGCGATCGACCGGCCCACCGAAGTCATCGGCCCAGGTCGCGAAGCGGTCGAACACTAGGCGTGCGATGGACTCTTCGGGAAGGATCGGGTAACCGTGGAACTCGCCGGTATCGCGGTTCGTCTCGCGCGTCTCGAAGATCCATCCGTCATCGGCCACGGTCCAGAGGAGGCGTACGGTGTGGCCGATCAAACCGGCTCGGAGGCCGCGTTCGGTGAGAGCCCGAATCTCCGCAATGTGATGGGGCTGAAAATCGGCCTCATCGCACAGCGTGGCATCGTCCCTGTCGCTGTTGAAGGAATCGAGACCGAACAGATGGGGGTGCTGCTTGTGCTTCGCGCTGCCTTGGTAATGGACAGTGTCCAGCAGCCGCTCGATCAGTTCGCCGGGCGGGTCGGGCATCAGCCGCCGCTTCTCGTTATGGGAGCGGCGTCGGCGCGAGCGACGCTGGCGAGGTCTAGGCAAGGGTCGAGTCTCCCACCGAGGGAACCTTCGTGGAGTCCGGCAGTTTGCGGAACGAAGGAACTGCACGCAAGCCTTTGCCTGAATCGGGGCGCCGCTTTCGCGCCGGCTCTAGTTGTCGGTTGGTGCTATCGGCGAAGGACTGAATCGTCGCGGGATAATGGTGCGCACGCCGTAGTCGTCGTGTGCCGCCATGTGGACGAGACCGGCACGGCCCCTGGGGCACCCGCCCACTGGCGGTCGGCCGTAAGGGCAACGTGTTCGTCGTCGGCGCGAACAACATGCGCCTCCAACCCCATCGACGGCAAGCCCGCCATCGAAGCTAACGACTACTCCTCGTCGGAATGGGCCGGCGCCACCTTCTCCCCAGACGGCAAGCGCTCTTCGTCAACATCCAGATCCCAGGCGTAACCCTCGCCATCAACGGCCCTTGGGACGCCTTGGCGGCAGGCATTGTCTAGGCGTGGCACACATGCAGGCTCGGGAGTTCTCTGCGCGAACTGCTGGCCTTCGTACCAACTTGGCGGATGCGCGGCCAGCAAGCGGCGTCAGGCGGTGTGGGTCGTCGTGTTGCGTTCGAGGGAGGTCTGTAACGTCACGGGAAGCTCGATGGGGGCGAATCTATGGATCGGGTAAAGGTAGTCCTCGTCGGTATCGTCGATGATGCGGTAGCAGGAAACGTGGTGGGCCCGATCATCGGGGATGGTCCGATAGATCTTGTGCAGCGTCAGGTCGAGCGGGTGCCCGTCGGCGTTGAGGCAGACCACGAAACGGGGTGGATTTGTTTGCATGGTGTCAGTCCAGTCGGGATTTGACTTTGAGCCTTCGTCGGCCGATGCCATGGGCTTCGTACCAGTGGACTTCGGCGCGGAAAGCTTCTCCGGTTGACAATCGGACTTCGGCGACTCCCTTCTGTTTACGCCAATTTCCCCTGCCGTACAAGCGTTGGAGCTGCGGCAGATCACGAATGCCGCGACCGCGGGCAATGGTCTCGACATTGGCGATGGGGCTGATGAGCTCGAAGTCTTCGTCCATTTAAGTGGACTCGTTCCGTAAGGCCGGATCGCCATGGGCCGAGCCTACCAGAGGACCGCGTCCCCAAGGACATGATCGGTTGCGCAAGCGGCAGGAGGGTTGAGGGATGCCACTGACGAGGGATCTCAGGGAGACGATTCGGGAGCGGCTGCAACGCGATCCTGAGTTTTGCGAGGCGCTCTTGGCGGAAGGTGTGAAGTGTCTGCTGTCGGGTGAAATGGATGTCGGCAAGTCGGTGCTGCGCGACTATGTCAACGCGACGATCGGATTTCAGGAACTTGGGGGGATTGTTCACAAGTCTCCCAAGAGTCTGATGCGGATGCTCAGCCCGAGCGGAAACCCGCAGGCGCGGAATCTGTTTGAGATCATCGGCTGCCTTCAGGAGTGCGCGGGGGTGCATCTGGAGGTTCGGGCGGTGCGGTGATGCCGAGCGTCACTCACATGGAAGCCTCGCGGTGCCGGCGCGGCGCGCCCGTAGGGCGCGTCGGCGACTTGCCCTTGCCCCCAAGGCCTTGTGGAACCGGGCTGAGGCTATGGCTTGCGTCGGGCCATCAGTGAAGGAAAGGCGATGATGATGAAGCAGGCCACGAGGATGAGGATCAAGCGCCAGTCGGTCATGCTTGCGAGAGCGAGCAGGCTCAGTGCGAGGGTGATCCCAGAGAAGAGCCGAGCATGTTGACCGTGGAAGGCGGTTGCACGCTTGGCGAAGCCTTTGACGCGACTCTTGGCGCGTATGGGTGCGCCCCTAGGTTTCGCCGGCAGGATGGCATCCCTCGGGAGGACGCGATGCCCGATGTACCGAGTCAAGGGTTAGTCGCCCTTGACGCGCACCACCAGCACGTCGCAGCTCACTCCGTGCAGCACGCCGTTGGCGGTGGAGCCGAGCAACCGCCCTAGGCCGTGGCGGCCGTGGCTGCCTACCACGATCAGGTCGGCGTTTACGTCCTTTGCATACGTGCGGATTTCGTGGCCGGGGGAGCCGATTACCGTGCGTTTGTCGGCGGTGAGTTCGTGGCGGGTGGCGATGGCGTCGAGCCAGGAGGCGCCTTCGCGTAGGGCTTCTTCTTCGAAGGCGCCGCCTTCGGTGCCTGCCACGGTGAGGTCCAGGCCGCCGTAGGTGTGGGCGATGGGCTTGATCACCGTGATCAGGGTGGTTTGTGACCCGTTGTTGAGCAATGCCTTGCCGGCTTCCACCACCTCGTGGGCGTCCTCGGTGCCGTCCACGGCAATGACGACTCTGGGGGCGGCGGGTCTCGGGTCAGACTCTTGGCCCGTACCGATGCGGACGAGGTAGGCGTCGCAGTCGAGGCCGTGGATCAGGGCGTTGGCGGTGGAGCCGAAGGCGAGCTCGATGCCGTGTTGGCCGTGGCAGCCGGCGACGATGCAATCCGCCTCCATTTCCTGGGCCATTTCGTGGGCGACGCGGGCAGGGCTGCCGAACTTCACCTGCACGCGCTCGCCGGCGATGCCGACGTTGTGCAGGAGTTCGCGCAATTGCCGCTCGGCTTCTTCGCGGGTGCCGTGTACGAAGTCGAGCATCGCGCCGCTGGCGTCGCCGCTCCAGACCGTGCCATATGCCTGCACCACGTCCGGCAGCACCGCAAGCACGGAAATCTCCGCATCCGGCGCGATTTCGCGGGCTCTTGCGGCGATGGCTCGTGCCTCCTGGTTCGGCTCCACGGCCACGAGCACGTTCTTGTACGACATCTCGAGGAGACTCCCTTGTGCGGATTGGTGAGGGTTCGTTAGTCGGCGCCTGCGGACCCGGCGTCGGACGATGCCACGCGGGCAACGCCGAGCTCGCCGAGCATCGCGGCGATGTCTTCGGCGGAGGTGGCCGGCTCCACCTCGCGGTCGATGGCGAGAATCTCGCCGCCGACGCCAATGTAGAACGTGTGGCGCTTGGAGTAGCCCCTCTCGTGCAGCACGCCGTAGCTCGTGGCGACCTCCTTGGTTGGGTCCGAAAGCAGCGGGAAGTCGGCGCCGTTCTCCTCGGCGAAGCCGGCGTTGTCCTCCACGGGATCGACGCTCGCCATGAAGTAGGCCACGTCGAACTCGCGAATCAGGTGCCCCTTCTCGGCCAGGGACTTGCACTCGATGGTGCAGCCCCGGGTGTAGGCGCGGGGGAACCAAGCGAGCACAACGGCGCGTTCGGCTACCAGGTCAGAGAGGCGGTAGCGTTCGCCGTCGCTGGCTTCGAGGTCGAAGTCCGGGGCTGCATCGCCCGGCGAGAGTTCGGTGCCGGCGGCGCCGAGCCCTAGCATCGCCGCGACGGCGATAGCGCCGAGGCGGAGGCCGGATTTCGTTGTGCTGCGTGACATGGATGGGTCTCCTTGTAGTGGCGTTGGGTCAGTGAATGCCGTACAGCTCCTGCACGTTGTTGCGGGTGATGCGGTCGCGATCCTCCGGTGCGATGCCGTCGAACAGTTCGTCGAGCACGTCGATGGAGCACGGCCAGGTCGAGTCGGTGTGGGGGTAGTCCGAGCCCCACATCAGGTTCTCCACGCCAATCAGGTGCCGGGTGGCGAGGGCGGGACGGTCGTCCTCGATGGTGGCGTAGAACTGGCGTCGCCAGATTTCGTGGGGCGGGGCGCCCGTGTAGGGCTCGTCCATGTTGCGGCGCTCGCGGGCGAGGCCTTGCTCCACGCGGTCGAGCCAGTGGGCGATCCAGCCGGCGTTGAATTCCGCCACCACGATCTTGAGCTTCGGGTGGCGTTCGCAGACGCCGCGGCAGAGGAACTCGACGATGGTGCCTTGCACGGTGTGCTGCGTGGCGGCGTAGTCGGCGATGGCGTCGCGGCGCGCCTTGGTCGGGCGGTATTCGGGGGGCACATACGAGCCGCAGCCGACGTGCATGGAGAGCGGGAAGCCGGCTTCTTCCGCCAGCGACCAGATGGGCTCGTAGGCCTCGTCGAAGTAGGGGCGGCCGGCGGGCGAAGTGCAGGGGATGCAGCCACCACGAAAGCCGAGCTTGATGACGCGGTCCAGTTCTTCGGCCGCGGCGGCGGGATCCTGCACCGGAATGGCGGCAAGGCCAAAGAGGCGTCCGTTCGAGGCCGTGGTGTAGTCGTGCAGCCAGTCGTTGTAGTTCTTCTGCAAGGCCACTAGGAGTTCCGTGTCCGGGAAGCTGAACATGGCAAAGAAGCCGGGGTAGAGGAACTCGGCGGCGAGGCCGTCCACGTCCTGATCCTCGTAGCGATGGGCGCCGTCCACTAGTCCCTTGCGCATCCCGGCATAGCCGCTGTTGAAGAGCGCCACGAGTTCCGGGTCTTTCATGTGCGCGACGTCAGGCTTGTGCCCCGGCTTGCGGCCGAGCGGCTCGTTGCGGGCAAGGCGCGAGGAAGCCATGCCCATGCGGGCAACGCTGACGCCCTGCATGCCGCGCTCGGGCACGACGATGGCATCCACCTGATCGCCCACGTCCATGATGCGCGGCGCCTTGTCGCCGAAACGCTCGGCAAGACCGGTGAACACATCGCGCCCCTCGACCACGTGTGAATCCGCTGAAATCGGCTTCATGGCTTCCCCGAAATGTCCCGTTCCCGCCAAGCGTAACAGCCTGTCGGACCGCCTGCTAAGGGACGCACGCAACATTTCCGGGGCAGGCGCGTGGCCCGAGAAAGTTGGAGATCGCTCCGAGACTAATACCGCCTGACGAAGGTGAAACACGCCTGTTCCGCGTTCTTCGCGCAGAACAGGTCATTAGCCCCGTCAGGAGAACCTAGAATGAACGAGAAAACAGATGATCGCGTATCGTGCTGCGATACCGTCAAGACTATGAGGATCACCCACCGAGGTTTTGCGTCGCTTCCACGAACAATCGGACGCCAGCGGGCTGAACTCTGACTGGCTTCCGCGGATCCGGCGTGTGCTAACCGCGCTGTCCCAAGCATCGGGGACTCACGACCTCGAGATTCCGGGGCTGCACCCGCTCAAGGGTGACCGCCGCGGCGAATGGGCCGCAACGGTATCGGGCAACTGGCGCATCGTGTTCCGCTTCGACGACGGCCAAGCGGTGGACGTGAACCTCGAGGACTACCACTAGGAGGAGGAACCACCAAATGGCCGATATGCACGACCCGGCACACCCGGGCGAGATCATCCGCGAGGCGATCACTACGGAGGGCTGGACCATCGGACATGCGGCCGATCGCCTTGGCGTGGCCCGCATCACCCTCCAGCGGGTGCTGAGCGGCCACGCCGGTGTATCGCCGCGCATGGCGATCGCGCTGGAGGGCATCGGCTGGAGCAACGCTGCCTTTTGGGTGCGGCTCCAGGGCCAGTACGACCTAGCGAAGGCACGTCGAGAGATCGAGGCGGCCGCTTGAGCCCGGCCACGTTGGCGACCGGAGAGTACGCACGATGAGACTGTCGTGGAACGAGACCTCAGACCGCTCAGATTGAAACGATGGCGAGGAGGGGAATCCTGCAACGACTGGCGAGGGGCCTGCGCAACCGCGTCGCGCCTTCAGCGGACTGCCTGAGTTGCGGCCAAACCGGCTCGGTGACGCCTGTACCGGGGTTGAAACAGAATCAGTCGTTCGGCGGCGGGTGCCGCTATACGTTCGGCAGGTGCAGTGCCTGCGGCGAGGTCTTGGCCTGACAGTGACGATCAAGTCGATCGACGGAGACCTGTCCGTGAGCGCTTACGCGCACGCGCCGACAGGCGCACGGGTTGGCAGGAAATGCGCAGCGCACGGACGCGCCTTGCGGCGCCGTTGCGGCGCGTCGGCCCCAAGGGGCCCGTGCGGTCGCGGCGGTGTCGGTCGCGCCGAGTCTGTCGAGGCGTCCAACGCGGGCGGGGACAGGCCCCGCCCTTGCGGCGCCTATTCGCCGTGGCCGGGTGCGCCGTTTTGTTCGATCCAGTCGCGCTCGAGGCGGCGGGCGCCGCGCAGAGTGTTGCCCATCGCGTAGTTGCCTTCGTGGCAGGCGTATTCGTAGAGGCTCGTGTCGGTCTTCGGCCAGGGGTACTCGCCGGTGTATGGCGTGACGTAGTCCGGGTCGTGCACGGTGAAGCGGTAGAGCAGGCGGCCGGCGTCCAGGGGCGAGAAGCGTTCGACGACGCGCAGCCCTTCGCGGGGCACGCCGGGCTCGAACAGGAAGTTGGTCGTCTCCACCACCAGCGTGTCCTCTTCCCACCAGCCGATGGAGTCGCCTGCCAGCGAGCGCATGTCCTTTGGAAGGTGCTCGGAGTCGAGCCGCACCACGCGCGCCCAGTGCATCCACTCGACGAGGATGAGCACATGGTGCTCGGTCTGCACGATGACCTTGTGGTTGTTGTACACGATTGGCTGCATGGGCACGGTGACGGCGCCGAGGTACAGGCAGCGGTCCACCAGCGGCTGGGTCTCCATGTCGTCGTAGGGAGCACCGCCCTCCTCGAGCCACCAGGCCGTGCCGGTGTTCTTGAACCAGCCCTTCTGCTTCAGGGTCGCGCGCCGGGCCTTGCCGGCGTCTGACAGTTGCGGCAGCCGGCCATCGGGCGGATCGACCAGAATCGAGGCCGGGTACTTGCCGTCCATGCGGAACATGGTTGAACCCGGGTCCATCCATATCTGGTTGTAGGCGCCAACGTCCGCGCCTTTGTCGGGCGCGCCCCGGTCCGGCGACTTCGGCGCGAGATCGGCGGCGGCGATGCCAGCCGCGCGGTCTTGTGCGGCGGCGGCTTCTGAAGGATCGACGTAGGCGTTCTCGCCCCGCGCCGGATCCCTGAGATACGGCGTCAGGGTCGCGATGTCGTAGGTGCCGGAAAAGTCGGGCTTGCCCGATGCCGTGCGCGGGAAATCCTCCGCCCCGGCAAGGATCGACGTTGCGCAGGTGGTGACCACGACGCCGACGATTGCGAGTGCTCTGCTCATGTTTCGCTTACTGGCGTGGCGAGCCGGTCGCCAGCCCCTCCCGATAGCTCCCTCGACCGGAGCTTACGCCAAATGGCAGGCGACGAACCCGCTATAGTCTCTTGAGTTGCTAGCCGGAGCGACTCACACCATGCCCATCGTCCACGACCGCTGGCGACCGCTGCGAACGCAAGTGCGTGCAGCCGAACCGGCCGCTTTCGTCAATCGAGACGGCGTGATCGGATGAGTAACGACGGTTCGCCCGAGGCGTTGGCGGGTTATTGCTGGCCTCAGAGCGTGCTTCCCGGCGACACGGTGACGCTCCATTGCCATTGTGATGCGTCTGCCTACGCCGTGAAGGTCGTGCGCCAGGGGGCATCCGGGCGCACCGTCTTCGAGTCGGCGACACTGCAGGGAACGGTGCAGGCAATGCCGGACGACCTTGCGAGTCGCGGCTGCGGCTGGAGTCCGTCGCTCGACATCCCCGTCGATCCGGACTGGCCCTCCGGCATGTACGTCGTGCGGCTGGAGGACACCGATGGCAACGCTGCCGAGGCGTTCTTTGTCGTGCGCGCCAGCGAGCCCGCCGATGCCCTGCTGGTGCTGTCCACAACCACGTGGAGCGCCTACAACGACTGGGGCGGACCGAGCTTCTACATCGGCGGTCGGGTGTCGTCCGCGCAGCGTCCGCTGCCCCGGGGCTTTCTGCACAAGGAGGACCCCGAGCGGTATCGGGTCGCCCGCTTCCGGTCGCTTTCCGACGAGGAGAAGGCCGCGGTCCGGCGTCGATACTCGCCTTGGTGCGTCACGGCGGGGTGGGCAAACTGGGAATGGCTGTTCGTGCGTTGGGCCGAGTCCCAGGGATGGCGGCTCGGCTACGCCACGAGTTCAGACCTGGATCGAGACCCCGGCTTGCTCGACGGCTGGCCGGCGTATGTCTCGGTGGGGCACGACGAATACTGGTCGGCCGGAATGCGCGACACCGTCGAAGACTACGTGGACGCCGGCGGCAACGCCGCCTTCTTCTCGGGCAACACGGCCTTCTGGCAAGTGCGCTTCGAGGACGGGTTTTCGCGCATCGTTGGCTACAAGAACGCCATCCGAGACGATCCGGTGTTCGATCCGGCCGGCGCTCCGACACTTTCCACGATGTGGTCCGACCCGCTCGTGGGGCGACCGGAAAACGAGATGACGGGCGTGTCCTTCACGCGCGGCGGGTACGCACACATCGCCAACTCGCCCCGCGGCACGGGCGGCTACACCGTCTGGCGACCCGACCACTGGGCCTTTGCTTCGCTGCCCTTGCGCGCCGGCGATGTCCGTGGTGCCGCTGGCACCGTGGTCGGTTACGAATGCGACGGTTGCGAGCTCGAACTTCGCGACGGGCTTCCGTTTGCTACCGGTCGTGACGGAACACCCCGAGACTTCTCTGTGCTGGCGACCGCGCCAGCCCATCTCTGGGAAACCTCTGAGGCGGTCGGGGGCATGGACGACAGCTACATCGGCGAGCTCAACTGGGTTGCCGAACGCATCGGCGGCGCCGATACACCGGAGAACCGGCTCCGCTTCGCCCACGGTCGCGCGGTCCTCGGCGCCTTCCGTCGCGGCCGCGGCGAAGTCTTCACCACCGGCTGCACCGACTGGGCCTATGGCCTCCGCCACAACGACGTGGCGACCGTGACGACGAATGTGCTCGAACGGTTCGTGCACGGGCCCGGTCGGGAGGCTGCGCGGTAGAGCGCAGTTCGTCGGCGCATTCAAGACGGGCCGCCCCTACGAGGGCACGACAGGTTGATCGATTGGGGATTTGATTCGAAGCGAGGGCCCCGGGGGCGAGGGCGTCCCGCCCTCGCACGCGCCGACAGGCGCGCGGGCTGGGAGGAAACGGGCTTGCGCGCGGACGCGCCTTGCGGCGCGTAGCGAGGGCGGGACGCCCTCGCCCCCAGGGGCCGTGCCGAATCCACTGGTGGGTTCGAGACGGGCCTCGTAGGGGAGGGCTTGTCCCGTCCCGTGCCGAGCTTGTCGGCGCATTCAAGACGGGCGGGGACAAACTACGCCCTACGGGCTGCGGGCGAATGCGATGGTTAGGTCGGCACATTCCTGGTGCATCGGAAGTAAACTCGCGCTCCGTGGAGGCTGCGGTGAAGCGTAGCGTCCGGCAGATCAAAAAACTGGCTTGAAGAGCGAGAGGAGAGGGATATGAGGCTTGGAGTGCTGGCCGGCGCCGGAGCAGACTGGCGGGAGTCGGTCGAAAAGGTGCAGATTGCCGAGTCGCTCGGCTACGAGTTGGTGGCCACCGGCGAGGCCTGGGGGCCGTCCACGCTGCCTTGGCTCACGCTAATCGCGGCGAACACCGAACGCATCACCATCGGCACGTCGATCCTCAACGTCTATTCCCGTTCGCCGGGCGCCATCGCTCAGGAGTTCGCGGCGCTGGAGACCATCTCCGGTGGGCGCATGGTGTGTGGCCTCGGTTCCTCCGGCCACCGCGTCATCGAGCACTTCCACGGTGTGCCGTTCGAGACGCCGCTCCGCCGCATTCGCGAATACACGGAGATCATCAAGCTGCTGATCCGTGGCGACCGGCTCGAGTACGAAGGCGACATCTACAGCCTGAAGCGCGGCTTCACCTTGGACTACGGGCGTCCGCGCACGGAACTGCCGGTGTACATCGCCGCCATCACGCCCCGCTCCATCCGCCAGACCGGCGAGATCGCCGACGGCATCTTCCCCATCCACTGGCCGAAGGGGCGCTTCGCCTCCCTTCGGGACAGCCTGGCGAGCGCGAGCACAGGCGCCGGCCGCCCCGCCGACTCCGTGACCATTGCACCGTTCACCAACGTCTATGTGCTGGACGGCACCAACGACGATGCCCTGTGGCAGGCAGCGCGGCAGCCGCTGTTCCACTACATCAACCGCATGGGCGACTTCTACTGGAACATGCTTGCCGACAACGGTTTTGAACCGGAAGTGTCCGCCTCCCGCAATGCATGGTCCCGCCGTGACCGCGACGGGGCCATGTCCGCCATCAGCGAAGACATGGTGCGCGAAATCCAGGTCGTCGGCAGCCTTGAATCGGTGGCGGAGCAGCTCGCGGAGCGGGCTTCACTCGGCGCCGAGGTGCAGATGGTGCAGATGCCCGGGGGCAGCCCGGCCGATGCCGGGGCGCGCCTTGAGGCGCTTCTCTCCGCTGCCTGACTACCCCACAAAGGTGGACGACGAAAGTGAGCGACACGAACTTTGACACCATCCTCTACGAGGTGGAGAACCACGTTGCGCGGATCACCACCAATCGGCCCCGATACCGCAACGCCCAGAGCCGGTTGCTGCTAGAGGAGCTCGACGACGCC
Organism: Pseudomonadales bacterium; assembly: GCA_965116935.1. Lineage (GTDB taxonomy): Bacteria > Pseudomonadota > Gammaproteobacteria > Pseudomonadales > Azotimanducaceae > VXYL01. Next base: position 2,247,714 of record OZ220737.1, read on the forward strand.
TTTCGCATCGCCTCGAAGGATGTCGACGTGCATGTCATTGCGCTCTTCGGCGCCGGCGAGCATTTCTCCGGCGGGCACGACCTCGGCACGCCGGAGGAGCGCGCCGACCAGGAACGCCGCCCGTACCAGAGCGGCATGAGAGGTAGGTTCGACCGCTCCCGCGAGCTGTTCGTCGAGATGACGATGCGCTGGCGCAACGTGCCGAAGCCCACCATCGCCGGCGTGCAGGGCTACTGCATCTTCGGCGGCTGGATCGTCGCCAGCGCCATGGACATCATCTACGCTGCCGACAGCGCCATGTTCCTCGGCGCCAACTTCCAGTATCTCTCCGTGCCGTGGGACATCCATCCGCGCAAGGCGAAGGAGCTCTTGTTCGAGAGCCGCTTCGTGGACGCCGCGGAAGCGCTGGAACTTGGCCTGGTGAACCGCGTCACCCCAGCCGGCGACCTGCAATCGGCGGTGCTCGAATACGCCGAACGGATCGCCACGAACGACCCCTTCCAGATGCGGATGATCAAGCTCGCCATCAACCAGATGCAGGACGCCCAGGGCTTCCACGGCCACATCACCGCCGCCCACCTCATGCACCTGCTGTCCGCCGAAGGCGAACGCGACCCCGACTACGCCCTCAAGGTTCCGGAGGGCCGCCGCCGGCCGATGGTGGAGCGAGCGTTCGAAAACTACCGACGGCGGAGCTAAGGCGTTGGCGTTCCACGGGAGGGCGAGAAGTCCTCCCAAGGTGCAGGGTGTGCCCCAACGAAGTTCCACAGACGATGCCACAGCTTCAGCCACCCGCCGTGCAAGGCAGAACATACTCTTTCCGAAGTTGCGTTTCGTGTCGTCGTGGCTGCGTGGCCCGGTCTGCGGGCTTGGGCGTAGCGGCACGAGAGCTTGGGTGGTACGCTTCAGGACAACCGTACGGAGCGACAGGTCCCAGGATGGCAGAAAGAAAGGACACGCTTGAGAAGCGCGCGCCCCCGGAGAAGCCGAGGATCCGCACAAGGTGGCTTGACGGGTCGAAGTTCGTCGATCTAGACGATTTGGGCAGGAGCGAGGTGTTCCGCAGGACAGTCGAAGCGGCCCGGAAGATCGGAACGGTTCACGCGCAATAGGTTCCAGCCCCCGCATGGGCTTTGTCCACGACATTCTCGCGCTCGTGCTGCCGGGCGCGCTGTTTAACTTGATCGCGCACTCTACCCGGCTGCGATTGCGGCGGGTGGAAGGGTACGCGCTCTTGTTCTACACGCTGCTGGCTGGCTGGCTGATTCAAGGCGCGACCGGGTTGGTGAACGACCTGCTGTTCATCGCGTTGGAAAGGTTCGGCTCCGAACCCATCATGCTAGAGGCAGACGCGTACCGGGTGGCGACGATTTCGGGCGGCATGCTCGTCGCGTTATTCACCGCGATGGTGATTAACCGCTTGAGGAGTATCGATCGCGTATCACGGGAGCTGGCCGAAGAGTCCGGCGAATTCAGGGAGCTGACCTACCAACTGGCAATTGTGGAGTCGAACCCGGTGGAGGTCACACTGGAGACCGGGAAGTCGTACGTAGGGGTTCCGGTTGCGTCGCGCGTGGCGACGAAGGACGAGGGCGATCTTTGGCTCGTGCTGCTCATGAGTGGACACAGGGACGAGCGGCAGGTGCTGAGGATCACGACGAACTATGCGGCAAGGCTTGATGAAGAACTAAGCCCCGGGCACAAGTTGCCTCTCGGTGGTTTCGTGGTCGCATTGCCCAAGAATCGGATCGTGTCTGCACGCCCATTCAACCTCGAACTCTACGGAGAGCTGTTCGAGTCCCGCGACGAGTGATGGCGCTAGCCCGGAGCGCTAGAGGCCCAACACCTAGCTGCTGGACCGCGAGTCCGCTCGTTGCGAGCCCACCACCTCTGCCATGCCCGGCCACTCGCTCCAGATGTCGCATAGGGCGTCGGGGTGGACGCGGTGGTTTGCTTCCGGGCGAGCGGCGGAGGTGATGCGGAAGTAGGCCATCAGGCGGGGTTCCGTGCCTTCCACTCTTGTGGCGCAGTGGGGGACGGCGTGCAGGACGATGGCGGCGTCGCCCGGGGCCATCTTCACTTGCGTGGGGCGGGGCCAGAACTTGCCGTCTGCGGTGGTTGCTCCGCCGTCCGGGAAGGCGTTGCGCACCTCGTCTGGATAGTGGCGCAGGCCATTGCCGTTAGGGGCGTCCGTGTCGATTCTCGGCCAGCCGGGGCCGTCTGGGCCTAGCGGGCCGCCGGCGTCGCGCTGCTCTTGGAAGAACCGCTCCATTCGGTGATGTGCGCCCTTGAGGAGGCCAAGGTTGCCGCTGCCCTCTTCGGTTTGGTCGGATAGGGCCACGGCCACCAGGGCAGTGAAGCCCATGATGTTGGTGGCATGTTCGGGGAAGGCTCTGCGGCAGCCGTTTCTTGATGGGTCCTGGAACCATGCCTTGCTTTCCGCAGCGGTCATCTTGCGATCCGTGCGTTGGTGCATCGGCGCGGCACCGTTCCAAAGGCCGTCGAGGTGGCCGTGCCAGCCGTGGAAGGGCGTGTCGCGGTCCGGGTAGCCCGCCTCGTTGATGTGGTCTCCCGGATCGGTGGGGAAGTTCGTCGGCAACTGGCAGCCACGCACGGGCAACACGTCGCCGATCAGTTCCTGGACGATGGCGGCGAGTGGCGTCGTATGGAAGAGATCCATGAAGACGCCATCGCCGCCGGCGCCGGCAGTCATGCGAGCGGATTCGGCGGCTTGCTTCGCTTGTTCGGCACCCGGGTTTCGGCCGAGGGCCAGGGCGTCCCCCCGCTGGCGACCTATGGCGGCGAAGATGGTCCTGCGTGCGTCCGCGACGTGCTCGGCCGGAATCACGCCCGGCAGGACGACGAAACCGTCGCGATACAGAGCCTCCTTCTGATCCCGAGTGACTGCGGCCATCCACCATTCCACGTTCGACGGTGGTGTCTATCTTTGTCGCAAAGCGCTTTTGTCGCAAGCCGGCACGCGACCAAGGCCATAATGGGCACCCCAAGACCCAAGGAGACAAGCGCACCATGCCCATCAAGCCCATCTTCGCCGCCGTGGACGAAGCGAAGAAAACGATCGAGAACCTGTCGGTGGCGGACATGCACGCCGAGCTTGCCGACGAGGACGCGCTGGTGGTGGATATCCGCGAGATTCAGGAGCGCGTGGACCTCGGCACCATCCCCGGCTCGAAGCATGCGCCGCGGGGAATGCTGGAGTTCTGGGCGGACCCGGCGAGCCCCTACTACCGCGACTGGTTCGACAAGCCCGAGCGGCGCATCGTGCTCTTCTGCGCTGGCGGGGGACGGTCGGCGCTGGCGGCGGTGGCGCTGAAGGAGATGGGCTTCACCAATGTGGCGCATCTGGAACCGGGCTTCACCGGCTGGCAGCAGGAGGAGCAGGAGATCGAAGACGTGCAGTCCACCAGCCGGTGGATCCGCCGACCGAAGCCTTGAGGCGCGGGAGGGCGGCTTGGGGGAGCGTCCCGAGGCGAGCCACGTTTGCCTGCAAGGGCCCCATGCTTGGTGGCCTTGTGGGGCGGTATAGTCGCGTGGCTTGTTCGGGCAGGGGAAGGATCGTCCGAGTGCCGCGCAATGATCGGGATGCGACCGAGTGCGGGTGTGGCAGCGCTCTACGCTGCGCCGGCATGAACCGTCGTCGTGCTCTGGCAACGATCGGCGTTTTGGGCGCTGGCTCCGTCCACGCCGGCCGTGCCCCGAAGCCGCACCGGATGAAGCCGCAGGTGGATGACGTGCTCGTGCATGCCTTCGGCGAGCGCGCCGGCGTTCCCATCGTCGCCGGCGAGGTTGGCGCGGCGCCGCTCAACGCCTTTCCCAAGGCCCCCGATGGCGTGGTGCGGGACGGTTCCCTGCACAACCAGCTCCTCTTGCTGCGGCTCGAAGAGGGGGCGATGACCGCCAAGACCCAGCGCTATGCCAGCGGCCCCTTCGTCGCCTATTCCGCCTCCTGCACCCACACCGGCTGCGAGGTGAGCGGCTGGCTGCCGAAGGAGAAGAACCTCGTTTGCCCCTGCCACGGCTCCCGCTTCGACATCGCCGATGCTGCGCGCGTGGCCTTGGGGCCCGCGCCGAAGCCGCTTGCGATGCTGCCCATCGAGCGCGCCGGCGAGCTTTTCCGCGTCACCGGCAAGTTCTCGCGCCGGGTGGGCCCCGAACCGCTCTAAACGAAACCGAAACTCAAGGCTCCGACTCCGAGGAGGAAACCATGCAACGAACGCGTCTCCCACTGCTCGCCAGCGCCGCCTTCGTGGCGTGCCTCGGGGGCGTGGCCAACGCCGTGGACTACAGCCCGGTGACGGATGCCCGCCTCGTGAGCCCGGAACCGCACAACTGGCTGATGTATCGGGGCACCTACGACTCGCACGGCTACAGCCCCCTGTCGCAGATCAACACCGAGACGGTCGCAAACCTGAAGCCGCTGTGGATGTTCTCCACGGGCCTCCGGGAAGGCCACCAGGCGCCACCCGTGGTGAACGACGGCGTCATGTTCATCACCACGCCCAACAACCACCTCATCGCCCTGGACGCCCGCACCGGCGAGCAGATCTGGAAGTACGTTCGCGACCTGCCGGAAGATCAGGTGCAGATGCACCCCACCAACCGCGGCGTGGGCCTCTACGGCAACCTCGTGTACATGGCCACGGTCGATTGCTTCGTCATCGCCCTCGATGCCGCCACCGGCGAACTGGTATGGGAGCAGGAGATCGAGGACTACTCCGCCGGCTACTACATGACCCTCGCGCCGCTGGTGGCGGACGGCAAGGTGATGGTGGGGGTTTCCGGCGGCGAGTGGGGCATCCGCGGCTTTGTCGCCGCGCTCGATGCCGAGAAGGGCGACGAACTCTGGCGCACCTTCACCATTCCGGGCCCCGGAGAGCCGGGCCACGAAACCTGGGAAGGCGACTCATGGAAGACCGGGGGTGTTCCGGTCTGGCTCACCGGCTCCTATGACCCCGAAACCAACCTCTCCTATTGGGGCACCGGCAACGGCGGCCCTTGGATGGGCGACGCCCGCCCTGGCGATAACCTCTACGCCACTTCCCTGCTCGCCATCGACGTGGAAACCGGCGATCTCACCGGCTATCACCAATACCACTGGAACGACTCCTGGGACTGGGACGAAGTGTCCGCCCCGCTCCTGATCGACTTCCTGCGCGACGAACGCACGGTGCCGGGCCTCGTCCACCCGGGCCGCAACGGCTACCTCTGGTTCCTCGAGCGCGAGGGCAGCGACATCGGCTTCGTCGATGCCCAGCCCTACGTCAAGCAGGATGTGTTCACCTCCCTCGACCCCGACACCGGCCGCCCCACCTACGACGACGCCAAGAAACCCGGCATCGGCAAGGGCGTCACCTTCTGCCCGTCGCTGTGGGGCGGCAAGGACTGGCCGCCGGCCGCCTTCAGCCCGCGCACCCGGCTGCTCTACATCCCCGCCAACGACAACGTGTGCTCGCACATGGAGGGCATGGAGATCGAATACCGTCGCGGGCGCGAGTTCATGGGCTCCAACCCCGAAGTCTCTACCCTCGTCGTCGCCGAGGGCGCGGAAACCATCGGCGAGTTGCAGGCGTGGGACGTGGACACGGCCGAGCAGAAATGGAGCGTGAAGTTCGAAAACCACAACTGGGGGCCGGTGCTCGCCACCGCTGGTGATCTCGTCTTCATGGGCGGCACCGGTGATCGCTACTTCCGCGCCTTCGACGCCAACTCAGGCGACCTCCTCTGGCAGCAGCGCACCAACTCCGGCATCACGGGCGTGCCCTCCACCTACATGGTGGACGGCAAGCAATACGTCGCCGTGCTGTCCGGCTGGGGCGTGGATGCCGAGCGAGAACAGGCGGCGCTGCAGGCGTTGGGACGCACGTCGGTCACGGTGCCCCAAGGCGGCGTGCTTTGGGTGTTTGGGCTCGAATGATGGGAGAGGCAACGGTGGACGCAGCGATGGACGAAGCCCAGGAGCTCAGGCGGTATCTCTACGACTTGCAGGGATACCTCGTTGTCGAGAACGTGCTGAGCGAAGAGCAGGTGGCCGAGCTCAATGCCGTTCTGGACGGCGAACTGCCGGAGTTTCCGGACGACTGGCGGGAGCGGGCGAAGAACGCCCCGCAAGGGCTCTACAACTTCTATCGCTTCGGTGCCGCCGGTGGCTCGCACGGCACCCACCCGGGCTTCCTGCAATACGGCAAGCCGTTCTGCGACCTGATGGACCACCCGCTGACGATGGAGATGATGCGCTTCCAGCTCGGCGACTGCTTTCGCTTGGACCGCATCTTCGGAATGCGGATGCGCGAGGGAATGCCCAGCGGAAGGCTGCATTCGGACTACGGCCCGTCGCACCCGTTCACCGGCGCAACCCCGGGCCACATCTATCCGCAGCCTGGCCACCAGGCACGACACGGCTTTGCCGTCGCCGCCTTCAACCTCACCGACAGCGGCCCGGAAACCGGGGGCCTGTGCTGCATTCCCGGCAGCCACAACACCCACATCCGCCTACCCCAGAGCATCCGCGAGGGCAAATATGACGACGTGGTGTGCGTGCCGAAAGCACCGGCCGGCAGCGTGACCTTCTTCACCGAGGCCACCACCCACGGCACCCTCGCCTGGACCGGCAACCACGAACGCCGCTCCCTGCTCTACAAATACTGCGCCTCGCAACTCGTGTGGTCCCGCGCCCGCGTAACCCCACCCGAAGGCATCGACCTAACGCCACGCCAAGAACGCCTCTTGGAGGAACCCGCCGGCGCCCATTGGTTCTTCAAGTCCATCTTCGACGAAGAAGTGGCATAGGGGAGGAGGCCCGCCTCGTCACGTCCCGCACCGAGTCTGTCGGCGCATTCAAGACGGGCGGGGACAAGCCCCGACCCTACGGGCCCGAGCGCGTACCGAAGCGGTACACCGTGGTCGTGGCATAGACCTGGCCGGGGCGCAGCACGGTGGATGGAAACGACGGCTCGTTCGGCGAGTTCGGGAAGTGCTGCGTCTCCAGGCACAGACCGCCGTACTGCGGGTAGGCGATGCCACCCGTGCCGACGAGGCTGCCGTCGAGATAGTTGCCGGTGTAGAGCTGCATTCCCGGTTGGTCGGTGAACACATCCATGACGCGGCCGCTTGTCGGTTCGAACACCGTGGCGGCCAAGGTCAGCCCCGGTGCTTCCCGGTCAAGCACGTAGTTCACGCTGTAGCCGCGGGAGGCACGCATCTGCGGCTGATCGGCATCGATGCGCTCCGCCAACGTGCGCGGCGTGCGGAAGTCGAACGGCGTGCCGGCCACGAGAGCGATTTCGCCGGTGGGTGTGGCCTCGGCGTCAGCCGGCGTGTAGCGCTCTGCGCGGATGGTGACCTCGTGCCCCAGCACCGTGCTCGCGCCGCCGTCGGCCAGGTTGAAGTAACTGTGATTGGTGAGATTCACCACCGTCGCCCGGTCCGTCTGTGCCCGGTAGTCGATGCTGAGCTCATTGGCGTCGCTCCAGGTATAGGTCACCGTCGTCGTGAGGGTGCCCGGATAGCCTTCCTCCCCATCCGGGCTCACGTAGGTCAGCGCAACGCCATCGCCCGAAGCGGTCGGCGCGCCCTTCCACACCACCTTGTCGAAGCCGCGAAAGCCGCCGTGCAGATGGTGGGGACCGGTGTTCTTCCCCAGCCCATAGGCCACGCCGTCAAGCTCGAAGCGCGCCCCGGCGATGCGATTGGCGAAACGCCCGGTGATGGCGCCAAAGAACGGATTGCCAGCGACATAGGCGTCGAGACTGTCGAACCCGAGCGCCACATCCCCCAGCCGACCCTCCCGATCCGGCACCCGAATGCGCACGACGATGCCGCCGTATTCGATGATCTGCACTTGCGCGCCACCCGCATTCGCAAGCGCAAACAGCCGCACCGCTTGTCCGTCAACCTCGCCCCAATTGCTCACCGTCAGCGAACGCTCCGCCGCTGCGCCCACGCAGCCGATGCACACCCCGAGCGCCAGCAACCGGCGACAAGGAAACAGCCTCACCCATTCGATGCTCTTCATCCCAACTTCCCAAAGCCCGTCAGCCCCATCGCACAGCAACCGCCGCCGATGGTCAAGCAGGAGTCGCGCCGTCCCTTCGTGACGGCCGGCGTGCCCTCGAGTCGATCTCCCAAAGGTCGGCTGTACCACGAGCTGGCGTACCATGCAGGTTCGGCTACACAAGGAAGGACACCATGCAACTCCGAATCGGTCACGCTGCCGCCCTCGCGCTCACATTCGTCGTCTTCTCCGCCTCCGGCGACGACTGGTATCCGTCGGAGCATGGTGCCGACGACACCTTGGGAGCCGTCAACCATCTCACCCCAGCGGGCGTGGTCCGTGCCGCCAAGCTGGTGAAGACCGGCAAGACCTATCCGCTCGGCGTCGTCACGGGTTGGGAGACCCCCGCCTATCCGCCGCGCCACTACGCCATCACCGTCATCCAGCCAGGGCAAGACAGCGGCCCGACGCTCGGTGCCAACCTCGCCACCGGCAACGACGACCTGCTCTACACCTGGATGGGCATCGGCAGCCAGCTCGACGGCCTCGGCCACATGGGCATCAACCACGAGTATTACAACGGCCTCACCCCACCCGATTTCGTCACGCCGACGGGGCTCACCAAGCTCGGCACCCACGAAATCCCGCCCATCGTCACCCGCGGCGTGCTGCTCGACATGACGCAGCGATTCGACGCCAATCCTGTCCCGGCGGGAACGGCATTCAACACCGAGGACATTGAGGCCCAGGCCGAAGCCCAGGGCGTGACCATCGGCAAGGGCGACGTGGTCCTCTTCCACACCGGTTGGCTGAATGTCGAAGACCCGGTGGAGTTCATGTCCGGCGAACCCGGCCTCGGCCTAGAAGGTGCCAAACATCTGGCGAGCCTAGACATCGTTGCCGTCGGCGCGGACACTTGGGGGCTAGAGCCGGTGCCGGGGGAAGACCCGGAGCTCGTGTTCCCCGTCCACCCTGAACTGCTCGCCAAGAACGGCATCTACATTCTGGAGAACATGGACGTGCGCGCCTTGGCCGCCGACGAAGGCTGGGAGTTCCTCTTCGTCCTCGGCCAGCCCCGCTTCGAGGGAGCTGTGCAGGCGGTGATCAACCCGGTAGCGATCCGGTAGGAAAGGGCGTGTCCCGTGCCGGCGCGCCCTGACGGCGCGTTGGCAGTTCGCTTGCGCGAACTGCTGTGCTTCGACGAGTTCCTCAGCGCATTCAAGACGGGCGGGGACAAGCCCCGCCCCTACGGACACTAGCTGCAGCTGAAAGCGGACCGTGCCGTTTACTGGCGAGCGAGGCGGCGCTTGAGTTCCTCGATTTCGGCCTGCGCGGCTTGACGTGCCCGACGTTCTTCGGCGAGGAGGCCGGCCTTCTCGGCAAGGAGGCCGTCCTTCTCGGCAAGGAGGCCGTCCTTCTCGGCAAGGAGGCCGTCCTTCTCGGCAAGGAGGTCGTCCTTCTCCTCGTTCGTGGCCAGGAACTTGCCGGTGGCCGGGTCGTAGAGGCGCAGGCAGCCTTCGTCGTCGAGGCAGAGGTGGAGGGAGAGTACCTTGGATTCGCCGCGTCGCGTGCCGTCGGGCCTCCTTTCCATGGGCACGGGCTCGTAGGCGCCGGCATGATTCAAGCGGTGACCCAGCAAGCGCGGGGGCAAGTAATCGCCCGTGGGATCGTACTGCCAGTATTCCGCCACGCCTAAGCTCTCGTATAGGGCGTGCTTCTCCGTCAGGTCGCGTCGGTGCGTGCCCTTCGACGCCACCTCCAGCACGAAGTCGGCGAGCTTGCCCTCCTCCCAGACCTTCCAGACCCGGCGCTCCCGGTCTCGCGACGGGCCGAAGGCCACGAACAAGTCCGGCGAGACGTGCTTTCTGTTGTCGTTCTCCTGGTAATACATCGTCATCTCGCCGCCAACACACACGTCTTCACGGTTCGCATAGCGGCCGAGCAGCAATTGCCCGCCTTCCAGCATGGCCTTCCAGTGGGCTGGGGTCATCGGCTCAACATCCAGATCCGGATAGTCGACGACCGGAGCCGGCCGTGGCGGCGCGGCCGGCAAGCGTGACTTGCGGGCGCCCAGGGGCTGCGGCGTGGGCATGGCGTTCTCCTTGGGCCAAGGCCGGCTGGATGCGAGGACGTTAGCACAGACACTGCTCGCGCAATGGGTGACTGTCGCCGCGCGCGATGGACAAAGCATGCCGGGGAGATGGGGTCGCTGCGTTCGGGCATGTGGCTGCTTGGTTGTTCTTTGGCCGCAACGACTGTGTCACGAAGTCAACGCAGGGTATGTAGTCCATCGCCGCCACGGCTTGTGCGACATTGACGCTTTGTGCGGGTCGGGGAAGACCGCGAGTTGACGGCCTAGTGGCGCACGGTGAGGGGCAGAGGCCCTTGCCCCGAACGGGACGGGCGCGTTTGCGCGGGCGATTAACCTGCCACTAGCTCCTTCGACGGGAGGCCTGGGGTTTCTCGAACCAGGCGGGGGACCAGGTAGCCGGGGAGGCGGGCCGTCAGTTCTTGGTGCAGGGCCGTTGCCTCCGCTTCGCCGACGTGGAAGTGGGCGGTGCCGGCGACGGCGTCGGGGAGGTGGAGGTAGTAGGGGAGAACGCCGGCGGCGAATAGGCGCTCTGAGAGGCCGGCGAGGAGGTCTGCGTCGTTGTTGATGCCTTGCAGGACGACGCTCTGGTTCAGGAGGGTGAAGGGACGGAGGGCTGCGAGCGCTGCGTCCACCTCGTCGTCGAGTTCGGCCGCGTGGTTGAAGTGGAGCACGATCACCACTTGCTGCGGCAGGCTGTGGAGCGCGTCGATGAGGGCGTTGGTGACGCGCTTGGGAATGACCACGGGGAGTCTTGTGTGGATGCGCACACGGCGAACGTGGTCGATGGCGGCGATTGCCTCGAGGAGCCGGGCGAGGTGTGTGTCGCGGAGCATCAGGGGGTCGCCGCCGGAGAGGATCACTTCGCGCACGGAGGCGTCTTGGCGGATCGCATCCAAGGCGGGGAAGTGTTGCGCTTGCCGGTGATCGGCGTAGGGAAAGTGGCGGCGGAAGCAATAGCGGCAGTTCACGGCGCAGGCACCGGTGGTGATGAGGAGGACTCGGCCGGCGTACTTCTGCAGCACGCCCGTATCGGCTACGGCGGCGGATTCCTCGAGGGGGTCTTCCACGAAGCCCGGCACGGAATCCCACTCGAAGCTCTTTGGCAGCACCTGGCGGAGGAGGGGGTCGCCCGGGTCGCCACGCTTCATGCGAGCGATGTAGGGGCGCGGAACGCGCAATGGGAACGGGCCCGCGGGAGCGGCATTCACGTTTCCCGCTGCGACTCCGGCCAAGTCCAGCAACTCGCCCAAGTCGGTGACGGCGCCGGCGAGGTCTTCCCGCCAGGCATCATCGGGCCACGGCAACGAGGGCGGTGATGTGGGGGCCTTGGGGGGGAGGGCGTCTCTCCCTCCCACGCGCCCGAAGGGCGCGCCGTCGCCGGCTCGTTTCATTGGATCAATGATCGCCCGTTAGTGGCACGAAGCGCACGGGCAGCACGTGGCGCATGGTGATTTCGCCGTCTTCGGCCTTCTCCACCACGGCGAGGTTTTGGTCGAAGTCGTTGCCGATGGGCAGGACGAGCCGACCGCCGGCGCGCAGTTGCTGCACCAGCTTTTCGGGCACGTCTTCGCCGACCGCGGTGACCATGATGGCGTCGAAGGGGGCCGCTTCCGGCCAGCCATACCAGCCGTCGCCGACCTTCACCTCCACATTGTCGTAGCCGAGCCGTTCGAGGCGGGCAGCGGCGTCCTTCGCGAGTTCGGGGACGATCTCGATGGTGTGAACGGTGTCCACCACCTCGGCCAGCACCGCTGCCTGGTAGCCGGAGCCGGTGCCGATCTCCAGCACGCGGCTTTCGGCAGAGGGCTCGAGCAGGTGCGTCATCAGGGCGACGATGAAGGGTTGCGAGATGGTCTGGCCGTGGCCGATGGGCAGTGGGCGGTTGACGTAGGCGACGGCGCGGGCACCGTCCGGCACGAACTCCTCCCGGCGGACGGTTGCCATCGCGTCAAGCACCGCGGGGTTGATGTGCGAGACGCGCGTGTAGCCAGCGGTGCGGCGCGTGTCGTCCCGGATCGCTTCCAGCATCTGTTGCATTGTTGCGGCCCCGGCGGTCGGTGCAAGCAAGAGGAGAGCGACGGCAAGCGTCACGAAGCGGCCGCCCATGCTCCCTCGGTCACACATCGAGGGCAGCCCGATCCTGCTCGATGTCGGGAATCGCCACCTCCGCCACCACTTGGCGAAGTTGGGCGTTGATTCGGTCGATCTCCCGGATCAGGCGCGGATACAACGCGAGTTCGCTCCTGAGCCGCCCCTCGGCGTCGTAGAAGCCGCGGGCTTGGTCGTTCCGCAGCGGCTCGAGGATTGCCACTGAGAGTTCGCTCAAGCGTGCCACTCTTGCTCGCAGCATGTCGAGGGCTGGCAGCCCGCCGATGATGTTCCTCAGTATGCCGAAGTCGAGCGCTTCGAAGTTGCGGCCGGTGAAGGCCGCCGTGAGGACGCTAGCGCGTTCGCCGTAGGCGCTTTGGTCGAGGTCGATGTGCGGCAGGTCGGGCTGGCCGCCTTGGTCGATCTCGGCAACCACCGCAAGATGGCGGTCGAGCTTCGCCCGTTCTGCGTCCAGGTGTGCCACCAGCGTCTTGAACTCCAGGATCAGGCTGTCGTAGTACTTGGCGCGCACCTCGCGTTCGCGCAGCTCTTCCTGATAGTCGGTGACGAGGAAGCCGAGATAGACCCCGAGGAAAACCACGAACAGCTCGGCGGCGTAGTGGCCGAAGCTCCTCATGCCGCCCGGACGGGCCCGGCGCTGGTCCGGTTCGGCGGCTGGCGCGGGCGAGTCCTGTGGCGTTGCAGGGTTTGCCATTATGTCCCGCCTTGGCGGCGGCACCGGTCAGTTGCGGCTGAACTCCGTGTAGTGCGCGGCGTCGATGAAGCGACAGTTGAGGGCGTCGCGACCGCTGCCTGCAAGGCGATTGAAGGTGCAGCGCACGCGGGTTCGGTTTCCGTCGTAGGCGTCCCGGAACTGTTCCACCACCTGATTCAGCGTCGCGTGGTGCTGCTCCGGGATCGTGGCCATGACGTTCTCGTAGAGCTCGACGATGCCGGGACGGCTCTCGCCCGAAGCAGCGACGCCGAGCCAGCCGACGGCCTGGACGATGTCCTTTTCCGTGCTACCGAGGCCGTTCAAGTAGATCGAGCCGAGCTGCGACTGCGCCTCCTTGAAGCCGCGCTCCGCTGCCACCACGAGGTGAGGCATCGCCTGGTCGTATTCTTCCTCGAAGTAGTGCATCTCGCCCATGGTGATGGCGCCCCGCGTCTCGCGGATGATCTCCGCCGGAACGCGCTCAACTTCGCGGCGAGCCTCGCCGGCCACAGCGGGCGCTGCGGTGGCCATGGCAGCCACCACCCCTGCAACAATTCGCACGGCCTTCATCGTTCTCCCCTTTGGAAGCGCGCGAGCAATGCACGCCATCTTACTCCCCCCTGTGCGGGTGACAACGCACCGAGCTGGTACCGGGCCATTGGAGGGAAGGCATTCTGCCTTCCCTGCGTGCCCTCTGGCGCGCTGACGCGACCTGCAAAGGACAGCGCCTATCGGCGCCAGGGGCGCGCCCTTCGGGCGCGTCAGCAGAATGCCTTCCCTCCAATGGCCCCCTAAGACAAATGCGCCCTACGGTCATTCGGGGTCGGCTGGGGCCGTGGCTTCTTCCGGTTCGTCGGGTTCTGGCATGAGGTCCATGAGGGTCACGTTCATGCGTTCGGCGATGTAGGAGGCCACCTCGAACTGGCCGGCGATGCGGTTTGAAGTGGCGATGTAGTCGTCGTCTTGCTGGTAAAGACTGAGTTCCTGCATGCCGTCGTCGTCGGTTAGCTGGAACTTCGCTGTCGCCGGCTCGGGCAGCTCGCCGTCGAAGGTGCCGGTGACGTTGAGGCCCGTGAACCTGCCGACGAAGGTTCGCACTTCGTCCGCGTCCAGGGTGGCATCGCCCGCTTCCCACACATCATCGTCCGTGCGCGTGAGGGTGAAGCCCTCCTCTCCCGTGCGCTCGATGCGGGAGAGCGTGCCCTGGGGGCGGAGCAGCGCACGTTCCAGCCAATCGCCTTCCTTGACGCCAGCCTCGTAGTTGGAGAAGTCGATGGAGTACACGTCGCCGCCGTCCGCATGGCGGGCATGAACGCGGCGATAGCCGGGGGAGGTGCCGAGGAAGATGTCGGCAAGGTCGTCATCGCCAGCGCCGACGCGGATGCGGCGTTGGTGGCTGTCCTCGGTCACCTCGAATCGCTCCGCCGTCGCGTCGCTGGTGGCCACCGGCCAGCCGCCGCTCGCGTCCGCGAGCTTGTCCAGCATCTCGGTCACCTTGGAATCGTCTGCCGGCAAGCCGCCTTCGAGGGTCCATTGTTCGCCCTCGCGGGCAAGCCGCACGGAGCCGTCCTGGTTGCTCACTTCCACCGCATCGGCAGCATCGGCGTCGAACGAGAGAAACGGGTCCGGCTCGCGCACGCCACCAGCCTGCGCCGCCAAGATCACGGCTACGATCAGGAGTTGTGCGGCGAGCAGCCCGCCGAGGATGGCTGTTGTGGGTTTCAGGTTCATGCTGCCTCCTCGGGTCGGTTGGCGCTTGCCTCGTCGAGCCAGCCGGCAAAGCGCTTGCGCACCGCCTGCCGCCGCTGTCGGGCGATGAGGAAGACCGCGCCGACGCCCACCAGCGCCAAGAGGTAGTTGACGTATTCCCAGGTGCGCTGATCGTCCTCGCTCATGGGCGGCAGGGTGCGGTTGAAATGGCCGCGACTGCGGATGGAGAGCAGCGACTGCTCCTCCACGGCCCAGTCCGCGACGTTGGCGAGCATCTCGATCGAGTTGGCGTAGATGGTGCCGTCGGTGGAGCCGATCAGACGGATGTTTTGATCCGAAACGAAGGTGCTCGAGCCGATCAGGATGAGCCGAGCGGACTCCGGCGAACGCTCGATCACCGCGCCGATTTCGCCGATGCCTTCGGTTTCGGCGGCCTCGCCTTCCTCGCCGAGTTCCGCTTCGTGGTCATGGTCGTGGTCGAGGCCGAGGTCCGCGAGTTCGTCGATTGCCTCGATGTCGCTCTCGGTCTCGCTCGCGGTGTCGCTCGCGGCCGCCTCAGATGCCTCGGCCGCGGCCTCCCGCGCCTGCTCGAACACCGGCGACTCGTCGAAGAACGAGTCGAACCGCCCTTCCACCAGCACGGCGAGCGCGTTGCTGCCGGCCTCGCCGACGGGCGTGTAGGTCACCTCTCCTTCGAGGTCGAGCTTCGGCATGATGTCGGTGTCGGTGGAACGCCAGCTTGCCGGCGAGCTTTGCAGCAACGTCGTCACCGCGCGCGCGGCATTGGCCTCCTCGTCCACATCCACAGGCGAGGCCCACGTCATGGTCAGTTGCGGCACGCCGCTGGTGATGGCGCTGTCGGCGTTGAGTCCCTCGTCGCGCACGTCCACGAAGTAGGGGTAATCCTGCATCTGCACATCTTGGAAGCGGAATCCGCCCACCTCGCGGATCACCGGCAGCGGGAACGCGGCGTTTTGCGGGTCCATCACGAACGACTTGTCCAAGGTGAGGCCGTGGTGTGCCAGCCATTCGTCAAGCCCGGTGTCGTTCGGCGTTGCGTAGAGCGAGTCCTGGGCGTAGGTGGCGTTGAAACTTGACGCCGCCAGCAGCACCGTTCCCCCGCGCATCAGGAACTGGTCGACCGCGAACACCGATTGCTCGTCCAGCGACTTCGGATCCACCACGAACAGCACTTCCGCCGCCGCCGGCGGCTCGCCCCCGGAAAGGCTCGCAGTCTCGAGATCGAAGTCGGCGCCGAGCACGTCGCGCAGGGAGGCGTATTGGTTCCCCGGCGGCTGCGGCATCTGCTGCGCCATGTACGGCGGCGGCGCTTCCGGTGCGGAAAGGGCAACCGTCTTCAAGAGGCCCGCAGCGAAGCGCTTGAGGCCCTCCTCGATGCCGCGCTTGAGGCCGTCCGCATCGAACGACTCGGGGATGGGCATTTGCACCACCGTCTCACCGTCGGTGAGGGTGAGGTAGAAGTAGAAGGTGTTGGCGTCGAACAGGCTCGCCGCCATCGGGCGGAAGCCGAAGTCCTCGGCGATCTGCAGCGCGACCGAACCATCGCCGGCATCGGGGTCCACCATCTGAACGGCCAGCTTGCCGTCCGACTCGGCCTGAAGCTCCGCGAGCACGGCGTCGAGATCGACACGCAACTCGGCAAGCGCCTCCGGCAGCCGCGACGGCGGCGAGAGGTAGCCGACAAAGGTGAGGTTGTCGCTGACGCTGTCGAACACGCTGCCGCCGCCCTGAAAGCCGAACAGCACCTTCTTGATGCTGCGGGTGATGTCGTATTCGGGGTTGCGAAGCTGCACGTCGAGGTCTGCCTCGCCCCGAACCTTGACGTCGATCAGTTCGCGAAAGCCGAGCACTTCGTACTCGTCGCCGTACTGGACGAGCACGTCGAAGTAGGAGTTGACGAGGCTCGCCTGATAGCGGTCTGCCACCTGAAACGGCACCGGGCGGATGCCGTACTTGGTGTTCGCCTCGTCCTCGAGTTCCGGATCGTCTGCCGGATCGATCAGTTCGAGGCGCACCTGCCCGGCTCCTGCCACCTCGTATTCCGCCAGCAAGTCCTTGAGCTGCGGCGCCAGCGGCGCGAGCAGCGGATGGGTCTTCTCGCTGAAGTAGCCGCGGATGAGGAGCGGCTCGCGCAGTTGCCTGAGATAGCCATGGGTGGCGTCGGAAATCGAGTACTGGTTGCCTTGGGTCACGTCCCAGCGCAGGAAGTTGACGTGGTGCAGCCAAACGTTGGAGACGATGAGATTGGCGGCGAGCAGGCCGAAGACGGCAAGGCCCCTTCGGTGTCGCTGCCGTGCCTGCATCGACGCGCCATCCCTCGGCCACGCCCACCCAAGCCGCTGAACCACGTTGACGTTGCGCGCCAGAACGATGGCGGTAAGCGAGGCGTAGAACCACAGATCGCGCAAATCAAGCACGCCCCTGGTGATGGACTCGAACCTGGAACCCGCGCCGACGCTGCGCAGGGCGTCCGCCACGCCACCGGTGAACAGGTCAGTCAAGAGCGGATGCCCCACCATGTAGAACACGCCGCAGAGCAGCACCGAGAGGATCAGCGAGACGATCTGGTTGTCGCTGCGCGCACTTTGGAAGAGGCCAATCGCGAGATAGGTGGCGCCGAGGAAGCCCGCGGCCAGATAGCCCGAGATCACGGGGCCCCAATCGAGATCGCCTAGCAGTGCCACGCTGATGGGCAGGGGCAGGGTCAGGGCGAGAGCGATGCCGAGCAGGACGACACAGGCGAGGAACTTGCCAATCACGAACTGCGGCACCGACGCCGGCATCGTGACGACGAACTCCAGCGTGCCGCTCCGCCGCTCCTCGCTCCACATCCGCATCGTCAACGCCGAGCAGAGAAAGATGAGCAGCACCGGCAGCCACTCGAACATGGGCCGCACGTCGGAGATGTTGCGGGCGAAGAAGGTTTCGCCCCAGAAGAAGGCGAACAGGGTCACGCCCAGAAAGGCGAGCAGGAAGAGATAGCCGATGGGCGAGGAGAAGAAGAGCCCGAGCTCCTTGGTGGCAATGCGCCGCGTAGTGGGCCAGAACGGCGGCGTGGCGGGGGACACGTCAGGCTGCATGGGGAACCTCCTCGCTGGCCTCGCGGAAGATCGCCTCTAGGTCCCGCACGGCGGGATGCAGGGCGTGAACCGCGACGTCGCCGGCGACCAGACGCTTCGCCACCTCAGCCCGCTCATCGGCGCCGCCGGCGGCAAGATGCAGCAGCAGGGCGCCGTCGTCGACGGTCACGTCGGCGATGCCATCGAGGGCGCGGGCGACGAGGCCCGGTTCGGCATCGGTTTCGAGCCGCAGGCGGCCGCTTTCCTGCAAGGCATCGAGGCGCTCGTCCACCGCCAGCCGGCCGTTCGAGAGGATCATCACGCGATCGCAGATGGCGTTCACCTCTTGCATGATGTGGGTGGAGAGGATCACCGTCGCGTTCTCGGCAAGGCTCTGGATCAGGTGCCGCATCTGTTGGGTTTGCGACGGATCGAGGCCGTTTGTGGGCTCGTCCAGGATCAGGATGCCCGGCTCGTGGACGATGGCCTGCGCCACGCCCACGCGCTGGCGAAACCCCCGCGAAAGCGTTCCGATGACGTCGGTGGCGCGACCGAGCAGGTCCGTGGCGGCGAGAGCCCGGCGTATGGCCGCCGGACGGTCCGTCACGTTGCGCAAGGTGGTCACGTAGTCGAGGTAGTCGACGACGGTCATTTCCGGATAGAGCGGCAACGTCTCCGGCAGATAGCCAAGATTGGCCTGCACCTGCTTGGGTTCGGCGGCCACATCCACCCCGTCGATGGTCACACTGCCATCGCTCGGCTCCAAGAATCCCGTGAGCATCTTCATGATCGTCGACTTGCCAGCCCCGTTGTGGCCGAGCAACCCCACGATCTCCGCGCGATCGATCTCGAAGCTCACGGCATCCACCGCCAGCGTCTCGCCGTATCGTCGCGTAAGTCCTTCGGTGCGAATCACGTCTGCGAAACTCCTCCTTGTTCCATTCGCTCCGTTCCTTTCGCTCCGTAGAGAGCGAGCGAACCACAGTTGTTCGAGCGGCGCGTAATGTAGCCGGGCTGCGAGCGAGTTTCTACTGTCAGGGGCGACGAAATGCCGACGAAGTGGGACGAAGTGGGACGAAGTGGGACGAAGTGAAGAGTGGGCGTCAGACGGGGTGGACGCACACCAGCGCTTCAAGGCCGCTGAAGTCGTCTGGGTTTCTCGTGTAAACGGCAAGCCCGTTGGCTGCCGCCGTGGAGGCGATAAGCAAGTCGGCGAGTCGGGCGCGGGCCGTCCGCCCGGCGGTGCGCGTCGCCGCAAAGACTCGCCCGTACATGCGAGCGGCTTCCGCATCGAACGGCAGAGGGTCCCACGTCTGAGCGGCCCATTGGAGTCGATCCTGCCTCCGCGCCCGTTCTTCATCGCTGCGGGCCGCATGGGGACCGGCTGCAAGTTCTGCCAGAGTCACGGCCGCAATCGCCGATTCGTGCGGTAGAACGCTGCCGTCGATCGCGGCGAGGTCGATCAGCACGGAGGTGTCGAGCAGTCCTCGGCTCGGTCCGGCAACCGTGTCAGCCATCGACGGATTGATCTATCGCGGCGTCCACGTCATTGCGGAACTGCTCGGCATCTATCGGGGGCGCGTTCGAAGCTGCCTCGACGATGGCGGCGCTGGACACAAACGTCCGGCGACGGATCGGGTGAAGCTCCGCAACCGGCTCTCCATTTCGGGTCACAACGAAAGTGCGGCCGCCGCGAACTTCTCGAAGGACAGCGGACGATGCATTGCGAAGCTCGCGCTGGCTGATCACCCTTTCCATTCTGCCGAGCGTAGCACATTTGCTACGACACGCGCCAACTGCGACAACGCAACGGGACGGCGCCAGCACGTGGGCTTTCGGGAGCACGACATCCTATAGACTGGCGGCGACCAGAAGCCAATGGGGAATGGGACATGCAGGATGTGACAGGGAAGGTGGCGTTCATCACCGGCGGTGCGAGCGGGATGGGGCTGGAGATGGCGCGGTCGTTCTCGCGCGCCGGAATGAAGGTGGTGATCGCGGACATCGAGGAGGCCGCCCTCGCCGCCGTGCGTGCGGAGTTCGAGGCGAGCAACGCGGAGTTCCTGACGCTCAAGGTGGACGTCACTGACCGCGACGCCATGGCCGCGGCGGCGGACGCCGCTGAAGAACGCTTCGACAAGATTCACGTTGTCTGCAACAACGCGGGGGTCGCCGCCGGCGGCACCGTGGACGGGCACACCTTCAATGACTGGGACTGGGTGACCAGCGTCAACATCGACGGCGTCGTCAACGGCATCCAGATCTTCGTCGAGCGCATCAAGCGTCACGGCGAAGGCGGTCACATCGTCAACACCGCTTCGATGGCCGGCCACATCCCTGTGCCGAACCTCGGCATCTACACCATGACGAAGTACGCCGTCGTCGGCATCTCGGAGACCATGCGCACGGATCTTGAGCCGCAGAACATCGGCGTCTCGGTGCTGTGCCCGGGCGTCGTCAACACCAACATCTTCAACTCTGAGCGCAACCGCCCGGAGTCCCTCGCTGGCGATGCGACCATATCTGCGCTCGGCAACGCCGACCCGGACGCCACCGACGAAGAGCGTGCCGAACGCATGCGGCTGATCCGTGAAGGTGCCCTGGACCCAGCCGTCGTCGGCGACATGGTGCTCGACGCCATCCGCCAGAACGACCTTTACATCTTCACCCACCCCGAGCTCAAGGCCATGACCGATGCCCGCTTCGAACTCATGGACGCCGCCTACGAACGCTGGGCCAGCTACCGCGCCGAACGCGGCATCGAGCCGACGCAGCGGGAACCCGGTTCCTGAGGTTGATGGGGTCCGCCAACGACTGTCGAAGCCCCGTACGTCAGCCTGACGCCACCTCCAGCGAATAGCGCAGCACCTTGCCGTCGATTGTCGCCGACAGGGCGTCCGCTTCGCCCCGGAAGAGGGCCAGCGCTAGGGTCTCGCCGGCGATGTAGTCTCGGTGTTCGGCGATGGCGGCTTCGAGCGCGGCATCGCCTGTGTAGGCGATCTTGATTCGGTCCGTCACTTCGAGGCCGAGGTCGCGGCGGGAGCGCTGGATGCGGTTCACGACTTCGCGGGCCAGGCCCTCGCGGATGAGTTCCGGGGTGAGGTTGCAGTCGAGGTCGATGGAGACGAGGCCGTCGGAAGCCGCGTTGGTGCCCGGCATTGCTTCGCGGAAGATCTTGATTTCGTCGGCCGTAAGTTCGATTTCGGTCTCGTCGCTCAGGCTCAACGAGCTTTTCACGTCCAACGACGCGTCGATTTCGGTCTTGTCGCTCAGGCTCGACGAGCTGTCCGGTTTCAACGACTGTTCGGGTTGGGTCTCGTTCTTGAGGATCAACGACCCTTCTGCCTGGAACGCCTCCAGTGCCTCGGCGTCGAGCGCCTCGACCTTCTTCTGCACGTCACGCATGCGTCGCCCAAGGCGCTTGCCGAGCACTGGGAAGTTGGGCTTGGCGTAGAGCCGGATGTACTTGCTCTCGTCTTGCTCGTAGCGCACAGCCTTGACGTTGAGCTCGCGGCGAACGGTGTCCTCAAGGCTCTGAAGCCCCGCGAGCAAGTCGGCGTCGCGGTGGACGATGGTGAGCGACGCTAGCGGCGTGCGGATGCCGATCTTCACTTCCTCGCGCTTGCGCCTTGCGAGCAGGATTACACGCTGCATTCGCGTGACGGCGTCTTCGAGCGCCGGTTGCATTAGCTCGGGCACCGCTTCGGGATAGGTCAACAGATGAACCGATGGTGGCGCGTCGTCGCCACTTCCCTCGTCACTCGCGGCGCCAAGCTGCGACAGCGACAGGTAAATGTGGTCCGCCAGAAACGGCGCAAACGGCGCCATGGCCGCAGATAGCTCGTAGAGAGTGGTGTAGAGCGTCGCGTAGGCCGCCTGCTTGTCCGCGGTCATGCCCTCGCCCCAGAAGCGTGGACGGTTCAGGCGGATGTACCAGTTGGTGAGGTCCTCAATGAAGGAGAACAGCCTCGGCACGACGTTGTCGAGTCGATAGCGCTCCATCTCGCGGCCGATGTTCGCCTTCAGAGTCTGCAGGCGCGACAGGATCCATCGGTCGAGGATATTCGGGCTCGCGGGGGCGCCTTCGGGCCCAGGAGACCAGCCATCGATCTCGGCATAGGTCAAAAGGAACGAGTGCGCGTTCTTCCAGGGCAGGAGCGCGCGCCGCACCATGTCGCGAACGCCGTCGTCGGTGAAGCGCTGTTCCTCCGCCCGCACGAGCCCGGAAGTCATCAGGCAAAGCCGCACCGCGTCGGCGCCGAAGGTCTCCATGAGCTCTTCCGGCGGCGTGTAGTTGCGCAGGCTCTTGGACATCTTCTTGCCGTCCGCGGCCAGCACCATGCCGTGGACGATGACATTGCGAAATGCCGGCTGTTCAAACAGCGCCGCGGCGAGCACCAGCAACGTATAGAACCAGCCGCGGGTTTGGTCCAGCCCTTCCTCGATGAACTCTGCCGGGAATCCTTCCTCGAACGCCGACCGGTTCTCGAACGGATAGTGCAACTGTGCATACGGCATGGAGCCGGACTCGAACCAGCAGTCGAGCACCTCTTCCACGCGGCGATAGACGCCTTCCTCGCCGTCCACGGTGAAGGTGAGGGGGTCCACATGCTCTCGGTGCAGGTCCGTGACGGTCACGCCGGTCAGCTCGGCGAGTTCCTCCACGGAACCTAGGCAGCGCACCTTGCCCGTCACGTCGTTTTCCCACAGCGGCAGCGGCGTGCCCCAGACGCGATTGCGGGAGATGGCCCAGTCGATGGCGCCCTTGAGCCAATTGCCCATCCGGCCCTCTCTGAGGTGGCCGGGCACCCAATGCACCTCGTCATTGGCGGCCACGAGCTTGTCCGCGATGTCGGTGACGCGCACGAACCATGAAGGCACGGCGCGGTAGATGAGCGGCGTGTCGCTGCGCCAGCAATAGGGATAGCTGTGGTTGATGACGGCTTCGTCGTAGAGCGAACCGGTTGCCTTGAGGTGGCGGGTGATGGCCGGGTCGGCGTCCTTCACATACTGGCCGGCGAAGTCGCGCACGTCCTCGGTGAAGACGCCCGTCATCGTCACCGGGCAGGCGAAGGCATCGATGCCGGCCCCTCGCAGCACGCGGTGGTCGTCCTCGCCGAACGCCGGTGCTTGATGGACGAGCCCGGTGCCTTCGTCGGCGGTCACGTAGTCGTCGAGCACCACCTGGAACGCGCCGCGCGTGCGCTCGGCTTCGAAGTAGTCGAACAGCGGCTCGTAGGTGCGGCCGGCCAAGTCGCGACCCTTCAGCCTCGCGACCACTTCAAGCTCGGGATGCCGGGCGCGATAGTGTTCGAGCCGCCCTTCGGCGAGATAGATCGTCTTGCCCGTGTCCCTGTCCCGAACCTTCACGTAGTCGATGTCGGCATGGGCGCAGACGGCGAGATTCGAGGGCAGCGTCCAGGGAGTGGTGGTCCAGGCGGCGAGATACGCATCCTCGTCCTGCAACCTGAAAAGCACGGTCACGGCAGGGTCCGTGACGTCGAGGTAATTCAGCCCCGCCTCGAAGTTGGCCAGCACCGTTTCCAGGGAGGTGGAGACGGGCATGACCTTGAAGCCCTTGTAGATCAGCCCCTTGTCCCAGAGCTGCTTGACCACCCACCAGACCGACTCCATGTACCAGGCGTCCATGGTCTTGTAGTCGTTGTCGAAGTCCACCCAGCGGCCGAGACGCGTGATGGTCTTGCGCCACTCGGCGACGTAGCGTTCGACGATGGCGCGGCAGCGGTCGTTGTAGCCGGCGACGCCGAACTTCGCCACCGCCTCCGCTGCCGACATGCCAAGGCTCTTGTCGATCTCCTGTTCGATGGGCAGGCCGTGGCAGTCCCAGCCGAAGCGGCGGTCCACATAGCGCCCTTTCATCGTCCAGTAGCGCGGCACGACATCCTTCAGGGTCGATCCCAGGATGTGGCCGTGGTGCGGCAACCCAGTGGCGAACGGCGGCCCGTCATAGAAGACGTAGGGTTGCTTGTCCCGGGTGTTCGCCAGTGACTGCCTGAAGATGTCGAGCTGCCCCCACCGCTCGATGATCTCGTGTTCCATCGCCACAAAGGAAAAGGGGGTGCCGGCAGCGTCCTTGCGCTCCCCCGGCGTAGCCGGCGACGGTTGGGTGGCCATGGCGATGCGCTCCAATGGAAGCGAGGCGAAAAGCCGCGCATTGTAGAGGATGCAGCACGGGGTCGGCGGCCAGCAGTCCGCGAGTGCGAAACTGCCAACGCGTCCGTTGGGGCCCGCTAGCCAAGCGCCGCCCGTCGTAGCTAGGCAGGCGGCTGTCGCGTTTGCCACGGGCCTTTGGACGGATGGCGTCCCGCCCTCCATCGTGCCGCAGGCACGTCAAGGAACAGAGGCTGGTTTGTTGGTGGCGTTGTTTGGGGCTGGCGCTTTGTCGGCGTTGTCTGGAACGCTTGCTTGCAGTGGCGTTGGCCGGCTCCGCTGCGTGCGCGCCTTCGGCACGCTTGGAGGGCGAGACGCCCTCCCTCCAGAGAGGCCCCCGCAAGGCAGGGGCTGCTTGGGGATTTGCCGGCGGGCGTTGTTCGAGGAGGGCTCGCCAATGCGCGCTAGCAGCCTGTCGGACTTTGCCGCGCCAGCGGCGAAGTGCGCCAGGCTGATAGCCGTAGCTGCGAGCGAACGCGAGCACGAAGGCCAGCAGTTCGCGCCAGCGCGCCCTTCGAGGCGCGCTAGCGCGGTTGTTGCATTCGCCGAGTGCTGCTTCAATCCTTGGTCCGGATCCAGGACAGCACTGCGTATGGCGGAAACCAACACGGGGCGTGCGCCCTTGGCTTCGGAGGATTGGCTTGCCTGCTGGCTGAGCCTCGCGCTCCTCGTTGTTCTCTTGGCCGGCGTTCGGTT
Source organism: Pseudomonadales bacterium (assembly GCA_965116935.1). Taxonomy (GTDB): domain Bacteria; phylum Pseudomonadota; class Gammaproteobacteria; order Pseudomonadales; family Azotimanducaceae; genus VXYL01. The sequence continues at coordinate 2,272,277 of OZ220737.1, forward strand.
CGAGTTGCCGGCGCTGGCGTGGTCGCCCGACACGCTTGCCCGCGTGTTCGCCCCCGGCAATCTCCTCGCCGTGCTCGGCATCGGGCGTTGCTGATGGTCGTTGCCGCCGTGGGCGTTGCCTTGCTGCGCGAGCGTCTGCGACCGTTTCTGATCGCCTTTCCGGTAGTGTTTGGGCTTGGCCTCGCCGCCCAGTTCCTTGCCGGCAACGCGGGAATGAAGGCGGCAGGGCTCACCTACGTCATCACGGGCCTCGGCCTCGGTCTTCTCATCTCCAACCTCTTCCGCCTGCCGGACTGGCTGCTCGGCGCGGTGTGCACCGAGTTCTACATCAAGATTGGCCTCGTCATCCTGGGTTCCAACATCCTGCTCGGCGACATCCTTGAGGCCGGCGTGCTCGGCATCGCCCAGGCCACGCTCGTGATCCTCGTCATCTGGTATGTCGGCTTCTGGATCGCCAAGCGTCTCAAGCTCGACGACGACTTCGCGGCCACACTGGCGACCGCCGTGTCCATCTGCGGCGTCTCGGCCGCCATCGCCGCGTGCGGCGTGCTCGGCGGCGACCGGCGCAAGCTCTCCTACGTCACCTCCCTCGTGCTCGTGGTGGCCGTGCCGATGATGCTCGTGATGCCCTGGATCATCGACGCGCTCGACATGCCGGCCTTGGTGGGTGGCGCCTGGATTGGCGGCACCATCGACACCTCCGGCGCGGTGGTGGCGGCGGGAGAGCTCGTCGGCGAGTCCGCAATGAACGCTGCGGTGATCGTCAAGTTCTCGCAGAACGCCATGCTCGGCATCGCCGCCTTCGCGCTGTCGATCTGGTGGACGTTGCGCAGCGGCGAAGACACGGGGGAGAAGCCCTCCGCCCGCATCATCTGGGAGCGGTTTCCGAAGTTCGTCATCGGCTTCATGGCCGCCTCCGCGATCTTCTCGTTCCTCCTGAGCGCGGATTTCGTCCAATCCACCGCCGACCTGACGAAGGGCCTGCGCACCTGGTGGTTCACCTTGGCCTTCGTCTGCATTGGCCTCGAAACCCGCTTTCGCGACTTGGTGCGGATGGACGGGGGCCGGCCCGCCGCCGCGTTCCTCGCCGCGCAAGGCGTCAACATCGCCTGGACGTTGCTCATCGCTTGGCTGCTCTTCGGCGGCGTGCTGTTCGCGGTGCCGTCGCTGTAGGATGCGGCGGCACTTCCGGCGCGGCTGCAACGCATGGCGATCTCCTTCCGTGGCGTCTTCCCGATCCTCCCGACGCCCTTTCTTCCGGGCGAAACCATTGACGTCGCGAGTTGCGGGGCGATGGTGCGTCGGATGGTCGAGTTCGCCGTCGATGGCATCACCATCCTGGGCGTGCTCGGCGAAGCCAATCGCCTCACGGACGGGGAGCGGGCCGAAGTAATCGAGGCCTGCGTGGAGGCTGCCGGCGGCCAGATCCCGGTGGTGGTGGGCGCGAGCCACGCCGGCACCAAGGCGTCCTGCGAACTCGCCAAGGATGCGATAGCGAGAGGTGCCGACGCCGTGATGGTCACGCCTCACGCCGAAGTGGTGCCTTCGGACGACAAGGTGCGCCGCCATATCCAAGCCATTGCCGACGCCACGGACGCACCCATGGTCCTGCAAGACCACCCCGGCTCTACCGGCGTCCACATGCCCCTGGACCTCGTGCTGTCGCTGGTGGCCGACATCCCGACGATCGCCTGCATCAAGCAGGAAGCCTTGCCGTCACCACCCCGCGTGGCAGCGCTGAAGGCCAAGCTCGACCGCCCCACGCCGATCCTGACGGGCCTCGGCGCCCTCTACGGCAGCTTTGAACTCGCGGCCGGCGCCGATGGCTTCATGACCGGCTTCGCCTTCCCCGAAGTGCTCGCGGCGATGGTGGAGGCAGACGCGGAAGGCGCCTTCAACATCCACCACCGCTACCTGCCTCTTATCGTCTTCGAGAACCAACCGGGCGTCGCCGTCCGCAAGGAAATCTTCCGCCGCCGGGGCTTGATCGCCCACAACACCGTTCGCGCACCGGGGGTGGGCCTGTCCCAAACGGCCGCCGAGCAACTCGACCAGTTACTAACCCAAACCTTTGCCACCACCGATATCCAGCAGCGAATCACTCCGGGCACGGCGAATCGCTGACGGCGAAGGTGAGGCATGACGCACTTCGCGCGCCCTCACGGGCGCGTAGGCAAGGCAGAATGCCTTCCCTCCAAGTTCAAACCGCTAAGGGATCCTTCATCACTCTGCGTGGATCGAACGCGTCACGCACCGCTTCGCCGACGAAGATGAGGAGCGTCAGCAGGATGGCCATGGTGAAGAAGCCCGTAAGGCCCAGCCAAGGCGCGTGGAGGTTGTTCTTGCCTTGGGTGAGGAGTTCGCCGAGCGAAGGCGAGCCGGCAGGCAGGCCGAAGCCAAGGAAGTCGAGGGCCGTCAACGTCGTCACCGCGCCGCTCAAGAGGAACGGCAGGTAGGTGAGCGTTGCCACCATTGCGTTCGGCAGCACATGGCGGCGCATGATGGTGAAGTTGGAGACGCCGAGAGACCTTGCCGCCCGCACGTAGTCGAAGTTGCGGGCGCGCAGGAACTCTGCCCGCACCACCGAGACCAGCGCCATCCAACTGAAGCAGGCGAGGATGGCGAGGAGCCAGAACACGTTCGGCTCGATGACGCTGGTGAGGATGATGAGGATGAGCAGGATCGGCAGGCCCGCCCAGATCTCGACGATGCGCTGGCCCACGAGGTCCACCTTGCCGCCGAAATAGCCCTGCAAGGCGCCCACCGAGACGCCGATCACGGAGCTGATGGCGGTGAGTGTCAGGCCAAACAGCACCGAGAGCCGGAAGCCGTAGATGAGCCGGGCAAGGGTGTCCTTGGCGCCGTCGTCGGTGCCGAGCCAGTGCCGAGCGGACGGGGCGGCGGGGGCGGCGGTTTCGATGTAAAGGTCGATGGTGTCGTAGGCGTAGGGGATCGGTGGGTGCACCGCCCAGCCGCCGCCTTCCTCGATGAGGTTCTTGACGTAGGGGTCGGAATAGTCGGCCTCGATGGGCAGTTCGCCGCCGAGGTCCGTCTCGGTCACGAGCTCGAAGATGGGGAAATGAAGCTCCTCGTTCAGATAGAGCACGATGGGCTTGTCGTTGGCGATGAACTCGGCGAAGAGGGAGAGTCCAAACAGGGCCAGGAATACCCACATGGAGTAAAAGCCGCGGCGGTTGGCGCGGAAGTTCGCGAGGCGCCTTCTCGTGAGCGGCGTCAGCGTCATCGTCTTCTTCCTTCCTCGCTTCCTACCTGGTGTCGAAGTCGATGCGAGGATCGACCAGCACATAGGTGAGATCGCTGATGAGATGCATCACGAGGCCAACCAGCGTGAACACGAACACGGTGCCGAACAGGATCGGGTAGTCGCGCTTGACGATGGCCTCGAACGAGAGCAGGCCAATGCCGTCGAGCGAGAAGATCACCTCGATCAGCACCGAGCCCGTGAACAGGATGCCCACGAACGCCGTCGGGAAACCGGCGATGACGATCAGCATCGCGTTGCGGAACACATGGCCGTAGAGCACGCGCTTTTCGGTGAGGCCCTTGGCGCGGGCGGTGAGCACGAACTGCTTGCTGATCTCCTCGAGGAAGGAGTTCTTGGTGAGCATCGTCAGCGTCGCGAAGCCGCCGATGGTGAGCGAGATGATCGGGAGTGCAAGGTGCCAGAAGTAGTCCGTGACCTGGCCATACCACGGCAGTTCGTCGAAGTTCTCCGAGGTGAGGCCCCGCAATGGGAAGATGTCGAAGTAGTTGCCGCCGGCGAAGACCACGATCAGCATGATGGCGAAGATGAAGCCCGGAATGGCGTAGCCGATGAAGATGACGGTGCTGGTCCAGACGTCGAACTTCTGCCCGTCGCGCACCGCCTTGGCGACGCCTAACGGCACCGAGATGCCGTAGATCAGGAGCAGCGACCACAGCCCGAGCGAAATCGACACCGGCAATCGCTCGATCACGAGGTCCACCACGGGCCGATCCTGGAAGTAGCTTTCGCCGAAGTCGAACTGCAGGTAGTTCACTACCATCGTGAAGAAGCGCACATGCACCGGCTTGTCGAAGCCGAACTGCCGTTCGAGGTCGGCTATGAGTTCGGGATCGAGACCATAGGTGGCGGGGTTCTGGCCGCTGGCCGCCATCTCCATCGCCTGCGAACTCATGCCGGCATCGCCGCCGCCCGAGATGTTCGAGGTGGTGGACATCTGCCCCATCGTCGCCTTGGCGATGATCTGCTCGATGGGGCCACCCGGCGCAAACTGCACGATGATGAAGTTGATGAGGATGATGCCGAGCAGGGTCGGCACGATCAGCAACACGCGGCGCAGGATGTAGCGGCCCATGTTCGTTGTCCCCCGATGCCCCTCGTCACCAGCCGCGCCTCCCCCAGCGCGTGCGCCAAGCCTACACTAGGAGCCTGCACCGTAGAACGGCGCTGGCACTAGCCGAAGTGGAGAGCGATTGGCGACAAGCCCCGCCCCTACGGGGCCTTTGGAGGGAAGCATTCTGCTTTCCCTGTGCGCCGAAGGCGCACCGAAAGCGAGTTGCGCAAGGCAAGAAAAGCGCCTGTCGGCGCTTAGGGAAGGCAGAATGCCTTCCCTCCAATGGCCCGTCCTTATGGAGTTGTAGGGATGGGTTGGTCCCATCCCGCGCCGCATCTATCGGTGCGTCGAACACGGGCGGCGGCATGCCCGCCCCTACCGGGCACTAGCGTTCCCGGGGCCTTTGGAGGGAAGGCATTCTGCCTTCCCTAAGCGCCGACAGGCGCTTTCTTTCACTCACTCCGAGCCAGCCACTCCTGCACGCGGCGCGCTTTCGCTTCGTCCCACCACCAGGCATCGATCGCCGGCACTCGTGAAAGCGGACCGGTCTCGCTCCAGGGCACCTCGCCGAACTTGTCCCAATGCACCAGCCGATACCCCGGCTGTGCCATGCCCGGGATGAAGTAGAACTTCCAAAGCAGCACCCGGTCGATGGCGCGGGTGGCGGCGTAGAGCTCGCGCGACGTGCGGGCGCCGATGGCGCGCTCGATGAGATGGTCCAAGGCAGGGTCGCGGATGCGGGCCCAGTTCTGCGTGAACTCCTGCGCCGCCGCGGCGCTGCCAAAGCGGTTGCGCAGGTCAAGCCCAGGCGTGTTGTTGGGAATGTACAGGTACGCGCCGCCGTCGAAGGTGCCGGTGCGCATGCGGTAGAGCCAGTGCGAGTTCTCTGGCGATCGCGCCGTGGTTTCGATGCCGACGCGGTTCAGCACGTCGATGTACGGCATCATCGCTCGCAACAAGGTCGCGGCGACGAACACGAAATCGATGCGGAAGCGCTCGCCGGTTTCGGCATTCACCAGCTTGCCCTCGCGCACCACCCAGCCGGCCTCGGCGAAAAGCTCCAAAGCCCGCTTCACCCGATCGCGCCGGAAGCCATAGCTCGCAGATGGCGGCTGCAGGTATGCCTCGGTGAAGAGGCGCGGCGGCAGTTGGTCGCGGAAGGGCTCGAGCAGCGCGAGTTCGTCCTCGCTCGGCACGCCGTTCTGCGCCATGGGCGAGTTGTGGAAGAAGCTCACGCCCTGATCGTAGAAGCCGAACAGGATCACGCGGTTGATGTAGGGAAAGTCGTAGAGCATGTAGAGCGCCTCGCGCACGCGGATGTCCTGGAAACGCTCGCGTTCGAGGTTCCAGAACACCGGCCACCACAGCCCCCACACCCGGGTGATGTAGCGCAGGTCGGCCTTGAACATGCCGGCGCGCACGGCGGGGAAATCGTACTGGGTGGTCCAGTTCTTCGACACCGTCTCTTCGCGCAGGTCAAAGACATCGGCCTTTTGCGCCTCCAGCATCACGTGCTCGTCGCGGAAGTAGTCCCACTTCAGGCGGTCGAAGTTGTAGCGGCCGCGGTTCACCGGCAGGTCTTGGCCCCAATAGTCGGGCACGCGCTCGTAGGTGAGGGCGCGGCCCAGGTCCACGTCCTTCAGCCGATATGGGCCAGCGCCCAAGGGCGGCTCGGTGGTGGTCTTGGAGATGTCGCGGGCTTCCCAGTAGTGCTTCGCCTGGATGGCCATCGCGCCGTAGGCGAACGGCATGATGGGATTCGGTTCGGCGCCTTCGCGGGTGATGAAGCAGAGGTCGCGCTCATTGGCGACCTCCACCCGATCAAGGTCCGTGAGGGCCGTCTTCAGGGCGACCGAGCCATGCTCCTTGTAGGCGTTGAACGTGAACACCACATCCTCGGCCGTGATGGGCTCGCCATCGTGCCAATACGCCCCCTCGCGCAGCCGAAACGCCACCCAGCGCAAGTCCGGATCCACATCCACGCCCGAGGCCAAGCGCCCGTAGGCGCTCGCCGGCTCGTCGGCGGAGGATTCGAGCAGGCGCTCGAAGACGACATTGCCCGTGCCGGTGAAGGCGAACCCGGCGGCAACGCGCCCCTTCTCCAAGATGTTGTTGAAACTGTCGAACGTGCCCATGTCCGGCAGCCGAAAGATGCCCCCCTTGGGAGCATCGGGGTTGGCGTAGGCGAAGTGCTCGAAATCCGGGCCGTACTTCAGCGGCAGGACGTATGAAATGCCATGCTTGTAGTCAGGGTTTTGGCACGGCACGTCACCAGCAGCCGCGGCCGCCGCGAACGCCCACGCCACGAGCACGGCACGCGCGGAACGTCCCCTCCCACAGCTAGGATTGATGTGACTCAGCCCTCCTAGTCGGAGCTGCCAGTGCTTAGATCCCCAAGTCCAGCTTGTTGTAGCCGCGCAGGCTTTCGCGGGCCGCGTCGTTCCACTCGAACGTCTGGCCGATGAAGGGCTTGTACTCGTAGGGCGTCTCGTCCGGGAAGCGCTGCTTGCGCGCTTCGATGGCGAGACCGAGCGCGCGGGAGCGCTTCTGCACGCGCTCCTCGTCATAGATCAGCTTGTCGCTGCCGGGAGCGTGGATGCCGTTGCCCCTTGCGCCCACCACGCTCCTGCGCGGATGGAAGCCGAAGTTGATCGTCACGCGACAGTCGTCGCTGGTGTTGGCGAAGGAGCCATGCACGGCTTGGCGGTTGGTGATGGCCACATCGCCAGGTTCGCAAAGGAGCGGCACCGCGTTCGGCAGCCGGTCGGAACCGGCGGCATCGCACCAGCCCTTGATGTCCGCCTTGGCGAGATGGGAACCCGGCACCACCCAAAGGCCGTTGGCGGCATTGCAGCCATAGAGCTGCGCCATGAAGTTGAAGCCGTGGCTGCCCTTGTGGAACTTGGCCGTGTCCCAGTGCGTGGTGCCGTCCTGATGCCAGGCGACGCTGCCGCCGAGGCGCGGATGCTTGATCCAGATCACCTCGTTGAAGGGCGAGAAGTCCTCGCCGTTGAACGTCTCTGCCACGCGCATCAGATCAGGATGCGCGTAGAGCCTGAGCGCGGCATCGGAGAACTGCAGCGAGCCCCCGACCACCTGCAGCACCCAACTCGGCGCGCCTTCGGGGAGTTCCGGCTCGATCATCTTGGCCGGGTGACGCCCGTTGTTGCGCTCCGTGCCGCCGATGGGATCAGACAGCGGCCGAACCAGCGCCATGCCGCCGCCCTTGCCGTCCGACGCTAGCGCTGGCCGGCCATGCCGGTCGAACTTGCCTTGCGGCTCGGTTGGCGCCCGCTCGAGGATGTCCAGCACGTCGCGCTCGATGTCGGCGAGTTCGTCATCGCCAATCACGCCTTGGAACACATAAAAACCGTGTTCCCAATACGACGCCACGATGTCCCGATCGAGCGAACCGTCCGCCTCGTAGCGAATCGGCCCGCGATTGCCGAGTGCCAAGGCGCGCGCCTCGCCAGCAGCCCGATACGCCATCATCGCGGCCTCGTGCTCGCCGTAATCCGACTGCCAAACCACCGCTTCCGCCATGCCACGCTCCTCGGCTTCGTTGCAGGCCACACATCCTACGCCAGTCCACGACATTCGTCGTGGTGGTGCCACAAGAACCGTTGCCGTAGCTAGGCGTTTGCCACGGGCCTTCGGAGGGAGGGCGTCTCGCCCTCCATCGTGCCGCAGGCACGTCAAGAAACAGGGGCTGGTTTGTTGGTGGCGTTGTTCGGGCTGGCGCTTTGTTGGCGTTGTCTGGAACGCTTTGCTTGCGGTGGCCTTGGCCAGCTCCGCTGCGTGCGCGCCTTCGGCACGCTTGGAGGGCGGGCGCCGCCAAACCCCTCGCTAACGCTCGGCGTCTGGCCCCAGCCCCCACCTCTCCATGACCTTGCACCGCATACGCGGCGTATCCGCCGCTCTGCGGTGCAAGCTCTTGGCGCCCTCCCTCCAGAGGCCCTCGCATGGCAGGGGCTTGCTTTGGTGTTTGCCGGCGGGCGTTGTTCGAGGAGGGCTTGATAATGCCCGCTGGTCCGTCGAAACGCCCACTCTCTGGCGCGGTGAAGTCCGACTTGCCTGCTATGCTGGAAACCGCCAACCCGACCGACCAAGAAGCCATGCCAGACCTTCATGCAACGAGCCTTTCCGACGCCGAGAAGCAGGGCCTCAAGCGCGATGGCTTTGTCATCCTGCGCAATGCCGTGCCCCGAGCAGTCACCGAACGGGCCAAGGCACTCATCGACCAAGACCCCACCCGCATCGTCCACGGCGACAACTCCGCGATCAACGGTCTCTACAACGACTCGGTGCTGCGCGATGTGATGCTTGAGGCAATGGGGCCGCACACCGCTCCCGTCAACGCCCAGGTTGCGGTGACGATGCCGCGCTTCGCAGACGCCGTGGTGCGCCGACCCGTCACTACCACTAGCGCTCCCGCGGCGCATGTGGATGGCGGCTGGGCGGGTCTCTGCCCGATGTCGCAGAACGAAATCCTCGCCGCCGGCGAAGCACTCGAGACTTGGGGGCAAAGCGGCGATCCACAGTCCATGGGCCCGGCCGGCGGCGCCCCGCTCTGGCAAGACCGGAAGCGAACGCTCGCCATCGGCAGCTACACGGCCTTGGTTGGCGTGTGCCTCAACGACCAGTTGCGCCCGGCCAAGGGCCAGTTCTCCGTGCGCCGCGGCGCCCACGAAGCCGTCGAAGCGTTCTTCCGCCACCAGCGCGATCTGGGCGGCCCCATCGGCGGCGGCGGCCCGGACTGGCCTCGCCTGCAAACCATGCCCAAGGGCCAAGCCTTCGCCGGCATCATGCCGCCGGCAATGGTCAACACCTACCCAGACACCCGCTTCGAGCACGAACTCTGGCCTTGGCCGGAACTCACCCCCGTGCTCATGCAGGAGGGCGACGCGGTGATTGCCCTGCACTCCCTGCCGCACACGGCAACGCCAAACTTGAGCGACGACCCACGCATGAACGTCTTCTTCCGCATCCGCCGCCACCGCCCAGAGAACCCGTGGGAAGGCAACAAGCGGGTCGGCTGGGGCGTCTCCGACCACCCCGACCGCGCCCTCAACGGCGACTTCCTCGACTACCCGGCGGGCTACGACCCGTTCCAGACCTCCATCGCCAAAATGTGCGACCACTGGAGCGAATGGGACGGCATGGGACACATCACGGGCGCCCACGCACCGTAAAGAAGGACATGCTTCCGCCCTTGCTTGGTGACCCGCACCGGGCGAAATCTGCGGTTGCGTTCGGCGGTGCCTCGCCTATAATCCGCCGCCTGATGCGGGGTGGAGCAGTCTGGTAGCTCATTGGGCTCATAACCCAAAGGTCGTAGGTTCAAATCCTACCCCCGCTACCAAAACCGATGGGCCTGCTTGCAGGTCCTTCTGAATGGGTCGTGGCGCCTTTGTGAGGCGGCAGGTCCGAGTTGGTAAGCGCGCCGCGTCAGAGGAGGTGGCGTGCTGTGCCAGCACCTCCGATGGGCGTTTGTTCGCCCATTTTTTGTGCGCGTTGGCAGGCAACGCCAGCGGAAACGAATGACCCGGAGAGAACGAAAGGGGGCTCTTTGAGCGCAACGGAACGGCAGATCGAAGCCATGCTGGGGCCGACCATTCGCGCCCTTGGCTGCGAGGTCTGGGGCGTCGAGTTCCGCCCTCGGGGCGGCTCGGCGCTCTTGCGCGTGTTCATCGACGGCGTGGACGGACGCGACGTCACCTTGGACGATTGCGAACGCGTGAGCGGCCAGGTGAGCGCGCTCTTGGACGTGGAAGACCCCATTGCCACCAAGTATCGGCTGGAGATTTCCTCGCCGGGCCTCGATCGGGTGCTGTTTCGGCGCGAGCACTACGAGCGCTCCGTTGGCGAACAGGTGGATGTGCGCCTCGCCTTTCCGTTTGAGGGCCGCCGCCGCTTCGTTGGCCTCCTTGCTGGCGTTGAGGGGGAAGAAGTCGTCGTTCGCATCGGTGAGGAGGAGTTCCTCCTTCCCTTGAGCCAGATTCGCCGCACCCGCATCGTGCCGGACTTCGCCTCCGAGGCCCCGGACTCGGGCGCCGCCGACGTTGCCCATGACCACCCGGCCGTGGCGAGCGCCGGTCGATAGAGGGGAGTGCCGTGGACGCGAAGGAAGTCCTGATGGTTGTCGATTCCGTTTCGGCGGAAAAGGGCGTCTCCAAGGACGTCATCTTCGGCGCCATCGAGTCGGCGCTGGCGATGGCAACCAAGAAGAAAAGCCGCGACAACGCCGAGTTCCGGGTAGCGATCGACCGCGAGAGCGGCAGCTACGAGACGTTCCGTTGCTGGCGGGTGCTGGATCCAAACCGGGAGCTTGAGGAAGAGGAAGAGGTCAACCCGGACGCCGAACTCAGCCCCGACGAAGCCCGCGAAAAAGATGTCGCGCTCGGCATCGGCGATGTCTATGAAGTGCCCGTGGATTCGGTCGAGTTCGGCCGCATCGCGGCGCAGACCGCGAAGCAGGTCATCTTCCAGAAGGTGCGCGAGGCGGAACGGGCGCAGGTGTACGAGGAATACCTGCCGAGGGTGAGCGAGCTGGTCAGCGGTACAGTGAAGAAAACCTCGCGCGACAACGTGATCGTCGATCTCGGCAACAACGCAGAGGCCATCCTGCTGCGCGAGTACCTGATTCCGCGCGAGACCTTCCGCATCGGCGAACGCGTGCGCTCGCTGCTGCTTGAGGTGCGCCCAGAAGCCCGCGGCCCCCAGCTCATCCTCTCGCGCACCTCGCCCCGAATGCTGATTGAGCTGTTCAAGATCGAAGTGCCGGAGATCGCCGAGGACGTGATCGAAATCCGCAGCGCCGCTCGGGACCCGGGCTCCCGCGCCAAGGTTGCCGTGCGCACCAACGATGGCCGCATCGACGCCGTCGGCGCCTGTGTCGGGATGCGCGGCTCCCGGGTGCAGGCCGTGTCCGGCGAACTCGCGGGCGAGAAGATCGACGTGGTGCTGTGGGACGAAAACCCCGCCCAGCTTGCCATCAACGCCATGTCGCCGGCCGAGGTGCAGTCCATCGTCGTGGACGAAGAGACCCGCACCATGGACATCGCCGTCGCCGAGGACAACCTCGCCCAGGCCATCGGCCGCGGCGGCCAGAACGTGCGCCTTGCGAGCGAGCTCACCGGCTGGAACCTCAAGGTGATGACCGAGGAAGACGCGGCGCAGAAGCAGCAGGAAGAGGCGCTCGGCTACATCGAGAACTTCAAGGCGGCGCTGTCGGTGGACGAAGACGTCGCCACCATTCTGGTGGAGGAGGGCTTCACTTCCGTGGACGAGGTGGCCTATGTCCCCATCGAGGAGTTGCGCAACATCGAGGGCTTCGATGAAGACTTGGTGGAAGAGCTCCGCAACCGCGCCAAGGATGCGCTCCTGTCGAAGGAAATGGGCAGTCAGGTGCCGGCCGAGGATTTGCTCGGCATGGAGGGCATGACGCAGGAACTCGCGCAGAAGCTCGCCGGCAGCGGCGTGGTGACGATGGAGGACTTGGCGGAACTCGCGATTGCCGACCTCTTGGAGATCGACGAGACCATCGGCGACGAACGTGCCGGAGAACTCATCATGGCGGCACGGGCGCCGTGGTTCGAGGACGACGACGAATGACGCGTGGTTGGAAACCATCGAGGTCGGCCGTAGGGGCGAGGCTTGTCCTCGCCCGTTCTGGCAAGGCTGGCGCCACAAGAACCGTTGCCTTCGGACAACGCTTCTTGCCCCAGCCCAAGCCGTCCCATCACTCCGTCAAACTTCGCCGAAACGGCGAAGTCCGACAGACTGCTAGGGGAAGCGAATGCCCGAGGTAACGGTCAAGTCATTGGCAGACACGGTGAATGTTCCCGTGGCCCGACTCCTGCAGCAAATGCAGGAAGCCGGCCTGCCGCACAATGCCGAAGCCGATCTCGTGTCGGACGAGCAAAAGCAGCAGTTGCTCGTCCACCTCAAGAACGCCCACGGACAGACCGCAGGCGCCCCGAAGCGCGTGACCGTCAAGCGGCGCATGTCGGGCACGCTGCGCACCGGCAAGGGCGGTCGCGGCCCCGCCGTGAAGGTCGAAATGCGCCGCAAGCGCAGCTACGCCAAGCGCCCGGCCGAGGCGGCTGCGCCAACCACGGCAGCCAAGCCGGCGGAGGCCGAGAACGAGGCGGAACGCCTTCGCGCCGAGGAAGCGCGGCGCAAGGAAGCCGAGCAGGCACGTCAGCAGGAGGCACGACGCCAGGCTGCCGAAGAGGCGCGCCGGGCGGAGGAGGCCAAGCTCGAACAGGCCCGACGCGAGGCCGAGGAACTGGCTGCACGGCAGGCCAAGGAAGCCGAAGAGGCCGCTCGTGCCGCGGCGAAGGAAGCCGAGCAAGACCCGGCGACGGCCGCTGCGGAAGCCGCTGCCAAGGCGCAAGCCGCTGCCCGTGCCGCCGAGAGTGGCAATCGTCGCGCCCCTGGCAAGGGGCCGGCGCGCAGCGGCGATCGCCGCGACAAGACGCGCCGCAGCGACGACTTCGGCGACGGACGCACCCGCCGTCGCGAACTTTCCCTGAAGAAGGAAAGCCGCCGCGCCAAGAGGCGTGGTCAGCCGCTCTCCATCGAACGTCAGGGGGGCGAGTTCACGCCGCAGGAAATCACCTCAAGGGAAGTCGAACTCGGTGCGGTGGTATCCGTTGGCGAACTCGCCCAGCGCATGAGCGTCAAGGCTGGCGAAGTCATCAAGACGCTGATGGGCATGGGGGTGATGGCCACCATCAATCAGCCCTTGGATCAAGACACCGCGGTGCTGGTGGTCGAGGAGATGGGGCACACCGTCAAGCTCATCGCCGAAGACGCCATCGAGCAACAGCACGAGCAATCGTTGCAGGTGGAGGGCAAGGCACAGTCCCGGCCACCAGTGGTCACCGTCATGGGCCATGTGGACCACGGCAAGACATCGCTCCTCGACTACATCCGCCACACCCGCGTAGTCGCCGGGGAAGCGGGGGGCATCACCCAGCACATCGGCGCCTATCACGTCGAAACCGACCACGGCAACATCAGCTTCATCGACACGCCCGGCCATGCCGCGTTTTCGGCCATGCGGGCGCGGGGCGCGAGTTCCACCGACATCGTGATCCTGGTGGTGGCCGCCGACGATGGCGTGATGCCGCAGACCGAGGAAGCGGTGAATCACTCCCGCGCCGCCGAGGTGCCGCTGATCGTCGCCGTGAACAAGATGGATCTCGAAGGCGCAGACCCGGAGCGGGTAAAGAACGAGCTGTCTGCGCTCGATGTCATTCCCGAGGACTGGGGCGGCGACACCCAGTTCGTCGAGGTGTCGGCGGAGACGGGCCAAGGCATCGATGCCTTGCTCGAAGCCATCACCCTGCAGGCGGAACTCCTAGAGTTGACCGCCGTGCAGGATGCCCCGGGGCGGGGCACGGTGATCGAGTCGCGGCTGGACCGCGGTCGTGGCCCCGTCGCCACCGTGCTGGTGCAGAACGGCACCCTGCACAAGGGCGACGTCATCATCGCCGGCGAATGCTTCGGCCGCGTCCGCGCCATGATGAACGAGCGTGGCGAAGCCGCGCTCGATGCCGCGCCTTCGACGCCCGTGGAAGTGCTCGGCCTCAACGGCACGCCCGGCGCCGGCGACAGCTTCTCGGTGGTGACCGACGAGCGCAAGGCAAGGGAACTCGCCGAGTTCCGCGCCGACAGGAGCCAGGAGCAGCGCCTCGCCACGCAAAAGGCCGCGACTCTCGAGAGCATGTTCGCCAACCTCGGCAAGGGCGAGAAGCGGGTGCTGAAGCTGGTACTGAAGGCCGACGTGCGCGGCAGCCTCGAAGCCATCGTCCAGGCCTGTGCCGAGATCGGCAACGACGAGGTGGCGGTGAATATCCTGGGTTCCGGCGTCGGCGGCATCACGGAATCGGACGCCAACATGGCGCTCACCTACGGCGCCGCCATATTCGGCTTCAACACCCGTGCCGACAACGCCGCCAAGGCGATCATCGAGCGCGAAGGCATGGATTTGCGCTACTACAGCGTCATCTACGAACTCGTGGACGACATCAAGCAGATTCTCGAGGGCATGCTCGAACCGGAAGTGCGCGAGGAGATCGTCGGCACCGCCGAGGTGCGCGACGTGTTCCGTTCGCCTCGCTTCGGCCAGGTGGCCGGCTGCATGGTGCTCGAAGGCTCGGTGTTCCGGAACAAGAAGATTCGCGTCCTGCGCGACAACGTGGTGATCTACGAGGGCGAACTCGAATCGCTGCGTCGCTTCAAGGACGACGTCATGGAAGTGCGCGGCGGCCTTGAATGCGGCATTGGCGTGCGCAACTACAACGACGTGCGGGCGGGAGACAAGATCGAAGTCTTCGATTCGCGGGAAATCGCGAGGGAGTTGAATGTGTCCAGCAGCCTCCACCCTTCCGATAGCGCCACCTTCACCCGCTAGTCGTCGATGAGCCCCGAACGCGCGAACCGGGTCGCCGATTTCATCCGAGAGGAACTAGCGGGAATCGTCAGCCAGCGCATGCGAGACCCGCGCGTGCGCCTGCTCTCTGTGACCGATGCTCGCGTGAGTCGGGATCTCAGTTGGGCGGACGTGTATGTCTCGTCCATCGAGACCGAAGACGAGCCATCGCGCAGCGAACTCGTGGCAACGTTGAACCGCGCCGCTGGCTTCTTGCGTTCGGAAGTGGCACGTCGCCACAGCATGCGCACGACGCCGAGGCTCAGGTTCCATTACGACCGCGCCATGGTGGAGGGACCTCGAATGGAGGCGCTCATCCAGACAGCATTGGACGCCGACCGACGCCGCAACGAACCGACGGCGGCGGGAGACCCCCATGCGTAAGCGCTCCCGCGGCCGCGACGTGCACGGCATGTTGGCGCTCGACAAGCCCGCCGGCATTACCTCGAACGAGGCGGTGCAGCGGGTGAAGCGGCTGTTTCGCGCCCGCAAGGTGGGCCACACCGGCAGCCTCGACCCGCTCGCCACGGGCGTCCTGCCGCTGTGCCTCGGCGCCGCCACCCGGTTCTCGCAGTTCTTGCTCGATTCCGACAAGAGATACTTCACCTGCGTGCGCCTCGGCATCGCTACCGACAGCGGCGATGCCGACGGCGAAGTGATCGCCACGGCAAGCGTCGAAGGCATCGACCGCGCCCAGGTGGATGCGGCGCTCGAGGCGTTTCGCGGCGAGTTCGAGCAGGTTCCGTCCATGTATTCCGCCGTCAAGCACCAGGGGCAGCCGCTCTACAAGCTGGCGCGCCAAGGTATCGAGGTGGAACGCGAGGCTCGTCCGGTGACGGTGTTCGAGAACCGCATCGTCGATTTCACGGGCGACCTGCTCACGCTCGACATTCATTGCAGCAAGGGCACCTATGTGCGCACCATTGCCGAAGAGCTGGGCCAGGCACTCGGCTGCGGCGCGCATGTGTCAGAGCTGCGACGGACCCAGGCGGGGCCGTACGGCGAAGCGGACCTCGTGACTTTCGAGGCCCTCGAAAGCGCACGCGAAGAAGGCCGCCTCGATGCCATGCTGCAACCGGTGTCGAGCGCGGTGCGGCAGTGGCCGTGCGTGGCGCTCACCGCCGCCACGGCTTGGTACGTGAAGCAAGGTCAGCCGGTGCAGGTGCCGCATGCGCCGGCGTCCGGCTGGGTGCGGCTGGCGGAGCACGAAGCCGGTGAAGACCGCTTCGTCGGCGTCGGCGAAATCCTGGAAGATGGACGGGTCGCCCCAAGGCGGCTCGTCGGCAACGGCGGCGGATGACTGCAAATATGCGCGCGCCCTTTGGGCGCGTTGGCAGTTTTTCGCTAGCGCGGAAAACTGCTGTGGAAGAAGCGCCTACAAGACGCCTACAGGTTTGAAGGGAGCAACCAAATGGCATTGACTGCCGAAGCAAAGGGGCAGATCGTCTCGGAATACGCGCGTGGGGAGAACGACACCGGCTCGCCGGAAGTTCAGGTGGCCTTGCTCACGCACAACATCAACGCGCTGCAAAACCACTTCCGCGATCATGGCAAGGACCATCACTCGCGTCGCGGGCTGATCCGCATGGTGAACCAGCGCCGCAAACTGCTCGACTATCTAAGGGGCAAGGACCAAGCCCGCTACACCGAGCTAATCGGCCGCCTGGGCCTGCGCCGCTAACGCCCCTTCCCTCCCATGACTCCCCTCCTTGGGGGAGTTCGGAATACCAAAGGTCTTTGGGAGGGAGGGCAAGGCCGAACCAAGGCTGGCCACAACCAGCAGCTCACGACCGAGCTGTAAACGCGCCCCAAGGCGCATGAACACGGAAACGAAAGACGGAAACGACAGGAGCAACAGGAACTTGAGTACAAAGAAGACGTTTGAATACGGCGGCCACCAGGTCGTCCTCGAAACCAATCGCATCGCCCGCCAGGCCACCGGGGCCGTCATGGCGTCAGTCGGCGACACCGTGGTGCTCTGCACCGTGGTGGCCAACCCCAAGACCAACCCAGGGCAGGATTTCTTCCCCCTGACGGTGAACTACCAGGAGAAGACCTACGCCGCCGGGCGCATCCCGGGCGGCTTTCTGCGCCGGGAAGGGCGTCCGAGCGACAAGGAAACCCTCACCTCGCGGCTGATCGACCGCCCCATCCGCCCGCTCTTCCCCAAGGGCTTCATGAACGCGGTGCAGGTGATCCCCACGGTGATGAGCGTGGACAAGGACATGGACCCGGACATCCCGGCCATGATCGGCTGCAGCGCGGCCCTCGCCGTCTCCGGCATCCCCTTCGCCGGTCCCATCGGCGCAGCGCGGGTCGGCTTCGTCGAGGACCGCTACGTCCTCAACCCCGGCTACGAGGAGCTCGAATCCTCCCACCTCAACATGGTGGTGGCCGGCACCAAGAGTGCCGTGCTCATGGTGGAGTCCGAAGCCAAGGAACTCACCGAAGATCAGATGCTCGGCGCGGTGCTGTTCGGACACCAGGAAATGCAGGTGGTGATCGACACCATCGAAGAGCTTGCCGCCGAAGCTGGCAAGCCGCGCTGGCACTTCAAGCCGCCGGCCGTGAACGAAGGTGCCCTCGCTGCCGTGCAGGAGGCGGCCGGCTCCGACCTCGGCGACGCCTACCGCATCACCGACAAACAGGAGCGGCAAATCAAGGTGCGCGCAGTTCGTGGCACCGCCGTCGAAAAGCTCGGCGAAAGCGACATCGATGAGGAAGATGTGGCCGATGCCTTCGCCAAGATCGAGAAGAACATCGTCCGCGAACGCGTGCTGAACGGCGAACCCCGCATCGACGGGCGGGACCTCCGCACCGTGCGCCCCATCACCGCGGAAGTGGGCGTGCTGTCGAAAACCCACGGCTCGGCGCTGTTCCAGCGCGGCGAAACCCAGGCCATCGTGGTCGCAACCCTCGGCACCCTGCGCGACTCTGCCCTCATCGACGCGCTCGAAGGCTCGCGCAAGGATCACTTCATGCTGCACTACAACTTCCCGCCCTACAGCGTCGGCGAGGAAGGCTTCATGGGCGCACCGAAGCGGCGCGAGATTGGCCACGGCTGGCTGGCGCGGCGCGGCGTCAGCGCCTGCCTGCCGGACGTGGAGGATTTCCCCTACACGATCCGGGTGGTTTCGGAGATCACCGAAAGCAACGGCTCGAGCTCGATGGCGAGTGTCTGCGGCACCTCCATGGCGCTCATGGACGCCGGCATTCCCATGAAGGCGCCCATCGCCGGCGTCGCCATGGGCCTCGTCAAGGAAGGCAACCGCTTCGCCGTGCTGACGGACATCCTGGGCGACGAGGACCATCTCGGCGACATGGACTTCAAGGTGGCCGGAACCGCCGCCGGCGTCACCGCCTTGCAGATGGACATCAAGATCGACGGCATCACCGAAGAGATCATGGAGCAGGCGCTCGAACAGGCGCACGAGGCTCGCCAGCACATCCTTGACGAGATGGGCAAGGCGATCACCGAGTCCCGCGCCACGGTCTCGGAGAACGCGCCTTCGATGGTGGTGCTCAAGGTCCACCCGGACAAGATTCGCGACATCATCGGCAAGGGCGGCTCCACGATTCGCTCCATCGTCGAAGACACCGGTGCCGAGGTGGATGTCGAAGACGACGGCAGCGTCCGCATCTATGGCTCAAGCGCCGAATCCCGCGACGCCGCTGTGGCCAGAGTGGAAGAAATCACCGCCGAGGCAGAGATCGGCAAGATCTACCACGGCCGCGTCGAGCGAATCGTCGACTTCGGCGCCTTCATCAACATCCTCCCGGGCAAGGACGGCCTGCTCCACATCTCCCAGATCGCCAAAGAGCGAGTGGAGAAGGTGACCGACTACCTGCAGGAAGGCCAAATGATCGACGTCGTCTGCCTAGACCTCGACGAACGCGGCCGCATCAAGCTCTCGATGAAGGAGGTGCCAAACTACACCGCCGCCGCGGACTGACGCTGGCCCTCGGAGGGAGGGCATGCTGGCATGCTGCCCTCCCTAGCCCGAAAGGGCGCATCCGCCGCGGCCTACGATGTAGTTCCGTCCACGCGCACCTGGAAGTGTGGCGTCAGGTTTCATGGTGAACGTGGCGTCTAGCCTGACCCGCCAGAGTTCGGGCATTTGTCCGAAGTGCAGTCTCAAGCCAGTTCGGCAACCTGTCGGTGCTCTCACCGGTGTTTTCACTTCCAATCCGTCGGGCTTCTGGCTTCAATTGGTCGCTGCTCGGCTTTCAATTGGTCGCTTCTTAACTTGACAATTGGCGACGAGAAAAATTATCAATTAGCGATCATATAATCTGTAAATCAGCGAGCTCGAAACTTGCAATTAGCCGGAACGACCGGCTAAGGTCCTTGCATGGCCGATCCCGTGTTCTATCCGCGATTGATCGAAGCTCGCTTGGCTGAGGCTCTCGAGGACGCGCCTGTTGTGCTCATCCACGGGCCGCGTCAGTGCGGCAAGACTACGCTGGCGCAATACGGCTACGCCCCAAAGCACTTGGGTTGGCTGGAACGTCCTGCCGACGAGGCTGTGGAAGAGGAGAGTCAGGAATACGCCTTCATCACGTTTGACGACACCGTGGCTCGCGAGGGTGCCAAAGCTGATCCAGTTGGGTTCGTCGCCGGTTTGCCAGAACGGGCGATTCTGGACGAGGTTCAGCGAGTTCCGGAGATTTTCGCGGCGCTGAAGGCTGAAGTGGATCGCCATCGGCAACCTGGGCGTTTCATCCTGACAGGTTCCAGCAACGTCCTCCTTGTGCCGACGCTCTCGGACTCATTGGCAGGGCGTATGGAGATCGTCCGGTTGCATCCGCTTGCGCAGGCTGAGCTCGCCGGGGTTGATGCGCAAGAGGGATTCCTTGACGCGCTCTTCGGCGGTGGCTTGCAGCCGGGCCAAAGTGAGCGCCTCGGGCCCGAACTTGCCGTCCGAGTCGTCTCCGGTGGCTTCCCGGCTGCCCTTGCGCGACCAGAAGGACGCCGCCGGAGCAATTGGTATCGGAGTTACGTTGAGACGCTGGTCCAGCGCGACGTTCGCGACTTGGCGCACATCAGGCGGCCCGACGCGCTTGCGCGCCTCCTCTCTGCGGCAGCTTCCGAGACCGCGAGACTCTACAACCTGTCGGAACTAGGGTCGCCCCTGCAAATCACCCGCCCGACTGTCGCGGAATACGTCGCGCTACTCGAACGACTCTTTCTAGTGGATCCGCTGCTGCCTTGGCACAGCAATCGGCTGAGCCGGCTCGTCAAGACGGCCAAGCTACACATCGGCGACACCGGGCTGGCCGCGTCATTGCTGAACCTGGATGCGGCGGCGCTAGCAGCCGACCGACCATTGCTTGGTCGGTTGCTCGAGACTTTCGTGCTTCAGGAACTCAAACGGCAAGCGAGCTGGTCCGATGCCGAGACGGAGTTCTTCCACTTTCGCGACCGCGACGGCGCGGAGGTGGACATCGTTATGGAGCGTGGACCAGGAGCGCTCGCGGGGTTGGAGGTGAAGGCATCGGCGACCGTGACACGCAGGGACTTCCGCAGCCTGCGCAAGATTGCCGATGCGCTCGGCGACCGATTCGTCGCTGGCGTGGTGCTGTACGACGGCGAGAACGTCGTCTCATTTGGCGACCGCTTCAAGGCAGTTCCGATCCGCCGCTTGTGGGCACCGTGATGCAGCGTCACCCGCCAAGGAAGGCGACTTCCGACACCTCTAGACGTCACGTTTCTTAGCGAATCCTGACGTCAAGTGCTCTGTTGAAAGCACTGACCAGCTTCCGCTTCACTTCTTCTACACAGGAGTCCGTCTCACAGGCACGGCAGGCGATGTCTCACAAGCTCGACGAGGGTCGAACCGCTTTGCGACATCACCCGCCAGAGCTCTGGCATTTGGGCGAAGCGACATCTCCCTGCTCGGCGAACCTTGTCGGTGCCCGTTCGGTTTGACTTTCAATTCGTCGGGCTGGCGCTTTCAATTGGTCGCCACTTGACTTTCAATTGGTCGGCGCTTGACTTTCAATTGGTCGGCCTTCATGTTGCGCCTCCAGCGAGACTTGGGGCGATTGCCATGTACCGCCGTTTCATCGAACGCCGCGTCCGAGAAGCGCTTGCCGATACACGGGTCGTTCTCGTTTGCGGGCCTCGGCAATCGGGGAAGACCACGTTGGTGGAGCGGATAGCGGGCGACGACATGCCCTTCGTCACGCTCGACGACGCCACGGCCCTTGAAGCGGCCTTGGATGATCCCGTCGGCTTCGTGCGCGGCTTCGATCGGATGGTCATCGACGAAGTACAGCGTGCGCCCGGTCTCATCTTGGCGATCAAAGCCGAGGTGGACAGGGATCCTCGCCCGGGGAGATTCCTGCTCACGGGATCAGCGGATCTAATGACGCTGCCGCGGGTCGCGGACTCTTTGGCGGGTCGAATGAGCATCATTCGACTGTTTCCGCTTGCTCAGGCGGAGATACAGGGTGCCCCTTCAACCTTCTTGGAGCGAGCGTTTGCAGGCATAGCCCCTGCCGTCAACTCGGTCGTGACTGGCGATGCCCTCGTGTCTGCGGTGCTCGCCGGCGGCTATCCCGAAGCGTTGGCGCGCTCGACCTGGCGGCGCAGAAGGGACTGGCATCTGGACTACACCGAGGCAATCGTCCAACGCGACGTTCGAGACATCGCCCGCATCGAGCAACTGTCCTTGATGCCTAGGCTGCTGCGGCTTCTCGCCGAGCACTCTGGCCAGCTTGTGAATTACTCGCGCATCGGTGCGCCGCTCGCTATGAACCACGTCACCACACGCAAGTACGTTGGCATTTTCGAGAACCTCTTTCTTGTGCAATCGCTGCCTCCTTGGCACACCAATGCACTTAGCCGCCTCACCAAATCACCCAAGCTGCACTTCCTCGACTCCGGCCTGCTCGCAGCGCTACACGGACTCAATCCAGATCGGCTGCGGCGGGAGCGGAAGCCTTTCGGCCCTGTGCTCGAGACCTTCGTTTTCGGCGAATTGACCAAGCATGCCGGCTGGTCGGACGACCGCATTGCGTTCGCCCATTTTCGTGACAAGGAGGTCAATGAGGTCGACATCGTCCTTGAAAACGACGAGGGGCGAGTCGTGGGTGTGGAAGTGAAAGCCGCTGCATCGGTTACGTCGGCCGATTTTGCCGGTATGCGTCGCCTAGCCGAAGCCTGTGGAGAGCGCTTCGCTTTGGGCATGGTTCTCTACGACCACGACCGCGTCGTCCCGTTCGGTGACCGCATGCTCGCGGTGCCAATCTCGGCATTGTGGTAGAGCGCTCCCGCCACACAGACATTTCGTCTCACCGGCACAGCAGGCGATGTCTCACGACCAATCTGGAACTGAGATGGCCCCCACGGGGCGACTTCCTTGAAAATCCTACCTTGAAGAGACGATTTTCAAGGATTATCGTACGCAGCCATGCTGATCCCGCGGCCTCAGGTGACCCAACGCATCGCCCGTTCCTTTCGGGTGCATCCTGCCGTTGCCATCACCGGTCCGCGGCAATGCGGCAAGACCACGCTGGCGGAGCAGTTTGCGTTGGCGGGAGCGCCGGCCAGTGAGGATGCGCAGGTTGCGCATTTTGACCTTGAGCGGGCCGCGGATCGGCAGCGGCTCCAAACGCCGGAACAAACCTTGTCGCCGCTCAAGGGCCTGGTCGTCATTGACGAGATTCAGCGGGAACCCGGCCTGTTCGAAGCGCTGCGGGTGCTGCTCGATCGTCGCGACTGGCCGGCTCGTTACCTGATTCTCGGCAGCGCTTCGCCCGCGCTCATGCAAGGCGCGTCCGAGACGTTGGCGGGTCGTGTGGGCGTGGTCGATCTTGGGGGCTTCGACTTGGCGGAGGTGGCGCGGGATCAGTGGCGCAGTCTGTGGCACCGGGGCGCGTTTCCTCGCAGCTTCCTTGCTGAGGACGAAGGCTCGTCCGCGTTGTGGCGGGAGGCGTTTGTCGAGACCTTCCTGCTGCGGGACATCGTGGCACTTGGCATCACGGTTCCGGCGGAGGCTCTGCGTCGGTTTTGGACGATGGTTGCTCATTATCACGGCCAAGTCTGGAACGCGGCCGAGTTCGCGCGCGCCATCGGTACAGGTCAGGCAGCAGCGCGGCGCCATCTCGACATTCTTGCCGCGGCACGCATGGTGCGCGTCCTGCCGCCTTGGTTCGAGAATCTGAAGAAGCGTCAGGTGCGGGCACCGAAAATCTACGTGCGCGACAGCGGGATGCTGCACACCTTGCTGGGCCTTGGCACGGCCGATGCGCTGCATGGCCATCCGAAGGTGGGGGCATCGTTTGAGGGCTTCGCCATCGAACAGATCCTGTCGTGCTTCGCGATCCGGGAGGCATATTTCTGGCGCACGCACGGGGGAGCGGAGCTCGACCTTCTCCTCAACGTGAACGGCAGGCGCATGGGCTTTGAGTTCAAGCATTCCGACGCGCCGGGCACAACCAAATCCATGCATTCCGCCATGCAGGACTTGCGCCTCGACCACCTTTGGGTGGTGTATCCAGGCGACGAGAGGTACCCGCTGGCCGAACGCATCACTGCCTTGCCTGTGCGTGACATACCAAGCCTCGCCTTGGCCAAGGGCAACTGATCAGAGGCTCCACAGCACTTCCGGGAAGTTGGCCGCTGTCACAGTGATGGCCTCGTTGGCGTGGGGGAAGGTCTCGTAGAAATCGTCGAGTGCTCGTAGGTGCCGTTCGGTGGCGCCTTCCAAGGTGACTTGGATTGGGGTGGGGCTGCGGCCGGATTGGACGACGAAATCGACCTCGCCGGCCTTGCGCCAATAGAAGACCTCGTCGCAGCGCTTCTTGAGTTCGATGAATGTGGCGCATTCAAGGGCCTTGCCAAGGTCCTCGCCAGTGCGCGTCACCGAGACTCGGCGCAACCCTGTGTCCACGGGGTAGTACTTGCGGTTCCGCTGGGCGCGCTTGCGTTCCGAGAATGCGAACCAGGGGCAGGCGAAGAGTAGATACGCTTGCTCGCAAGCGTCCAAGTAGGTGGCTACCGTTTCGACGGCGACACCGCTGGCGGCGGCGATGCGGCGCAGGCTGAGTTCAGAGCCGGCGGACTCGAACACCATCTGCGCGATCTGTCGTAAGGCCAGCGACGACCTTGCACCGACCCGCTCGCGCACGTCGCGTTGCAGGATGTCCACGAAATACTGCCGCAGAAGGAGGTCGGCGTCGACGCTCGCGAGCGGTTCCGGAAAGCCGCCGCGAAGCAGGAAGTCCGTAAGGCTGGCCGCCGGGTGCATCTGCCGGAACTCCGCAAAGTCGAACGGGAAGAGCTCGACCGTGATGTGCCGACCGGTCAGCACGGAAGACAGTTCGCCGGACAACAGGTGGGCGTTGGAGCCACTGACGACGAACTGAAAGCGGCCGGGCCGCTCGAGCTTGCTTCGGAGCCATCGTTCCCATCCGGCAACCCATTGGATTTCGTCGAGAAAGATCGTGAGCCTTTCGGCATCCGAGCGCAGCTCGCCGAACGCTTGAGTGACGCGTTCGAGCGTCTCGAAGTGGAGCTCGCCGGCGAGGCGGGGATCCTCGAAGTTGACGAACAGACAGTCGCGCCGGTGGAGTCCATAGTGGCCGATCATCTGCGTGAGCAGCGTGGACTTGCCGCAGCGCCGGACGCCTTGGAGGACGAGCGCCACGCGGCCGCTGAGGGAGTCCGGCAACTCGATCGCGCGCGGGATGGACGGTGAGGGCGCCGCATCCCAAAAGCTCCAAGTGGCCGCGATGTCGAGCAGCTTATCGGCCATTTGTCGAGTTAAATCTACGGTAGGTATTTTGTCGATCCTACTCGACGCTTTCTCTATTGTCGAGTGTGCTCGACATTTGGAGGGCCCGACTAGGCGGCGCACGCGCACGAGGAAGGCCACCCGAAGAAGGGCGACGCATGCGTCGCCCTGCCCGGCAGCCGGGTGCGTCGTCGCCAAGTCCGACAGACTGCTAGTGCATTGCTGCGAGGACCAGTTCGCCGTCGTCGCCGATGAAATCCAACATTGCCGCGACGCACTGCTCCGGTTCTTCAAGCTGCAGGAAGTGGGTTGTCTCCGATATGAAGTCGTAGTTTAGCGCGCCGATTTCGTCCATTGTCACGGTGGGCAGGAACGAATGGGGCGCTAGGGGGTCGCTGCCGATCACCTTCACGGGACAGGCAATGGCGCCCACATCCACCGTGGCAGCGTAGGGGTAGCCTTGTTCGCTGACCTGCGCTTCGTACTCCCGAGGACACCGCAGAGTAAAGCCGGGCTCTTCGTCTGCGGCCCGCAGTGTCGTCTGTGCCAGAAGCTCGGCAACGCCCGGCCGCAGGCGCTCAAACGCAGGCGTCCGGCGCAGCCGCTCCGCGAATGCACCCTCGCTGTCGAAGGAACTGCGGCGGCGCAAGGCGCCTTTGACCATCTGCGCCATGGTCGTCTTGAGGCGTTCTCTGTGGTTGGGGTGGCAGCCTTGGGGGCAAATGAAGGGGTCGAACAGCACCAGCGCGGCGAACGACGCCGCTCCCGAGCACGCCTCGATCGCCGCCGTCTGCCCCGACAGGGAATGGAACACGCCGATCGCCGGCTTTACTCCGAACGCGCGCTCGATCGCCTGTGCCACGGTGGTCATGTCGCGAACGAAGGTCGGAATGGCGTGCGCCTCGAGTTCCCCGACCGGGTTCCATCCGTGATTACGAAAATCGTAAACCACCACGTCGAACCGGTCCGTGAGCAGGCTCCAGAACGGATAGTAGGCGTCCGCGGCGAAGCCGTTGGCGTGGCTCAGCACAATGCGCGTTCCGGCAGGATTGCCGTGGCGGCGCACGACGATCTCGGTACCGTCGTCCATCACGGCTGCTGTGGTCGCCACGGGCGCCGGCACTCTCCATCGCAACTCGCCGGGCCCGCTCGGCTTCAAGTGCGCGCCTCGTCAACACGCCACTCGCCCTCGGCCACGGCTTCCTCGCCGAGCCGCACGACCAAATCCAGCGTCTTGCGCACGTCCTCCCATGTGGTGGTGTGGTTGATGATGCAGAGCCGCAAGGAGAAGACTCCTTTCAGCGATGTGGATGAGAAAAAAGCCAGTTCGTCCCAGAACACATGCGTCAGCACCCTCTTGTTCAGGGCCTCCAAGGCGTCTTCGTCCTGGCCGCCGGGATTGACGCGGAAGCACACGATTCCCAGCGAAACCGGCGCCGTCGACTCCAGCGTCGGCGAAGACTCCACGTACGCCTCCGCCCGCCGCGCGAGGTCGAGCCCGTTCTGCACTGCGGCACGAAACGCGGACATGCCGAAGGTCTGCACGGACATCCAGATCTTGAGTGCCCGTGCCGCCCTGCTGAGCTGCAGGCCCCGATCGGCGAAGTTGGGATGATTGGCGCCCCAAACCGTGTCCTGAAGCACGTCGTTGCCGATCAGGAAGGCGCCCTCGAGGTGATCCGCGTTCCTGACCATCAGCACGCCGGCCTCGTAGGGCTGGAAGAACCATTTGTGGGCATCGAGCCCTACGGAATCTGCCCTGTCGATGCCAGCGAGCCGTTCCCTTCCTTCCTCGGTCACCACCGAGAACCCGCCGTAGGCCGCATCCGCATGCAGCCAAATGCCCTTGCGCCCGCACCAGTCGGCCATGTCCGCGAGCGGATCGACCGCGCCCGTACTGCTCGTCCCAGCATTGGCGCACACCGCCAAGGGTACCAACCCGTTGGCGCGATCCTCGCTGACCAGACGCCGCAGCTCGGCCAGGTCCATGCGGAAGTGGTCATCCGAACGAACCAGGCGAATGTGCTCACGCCGCACGCCGGCGATCAGCGCCGCCCGCTTCAAGGCGCCATGCGACTGATCGCTCATATAGACGGTCGGACGCTCCGGGTGCCCGGCGGCCTCCCTCGCCGCCACCAGCGCCTCGACGCTCGCCGCCGAGCCACCGGTTGTCAGCAGCCCGCCAGCCGTCTCGGGATAGCCGAGCCAGCCGCGCACCCAGTCCACGACGATCAGTTCCAGTTGGCTTGTCCCGCTCGACACGAGCCAGGTGCATGAGTTGATGTTGAATCCAGCGGCGAGGAAGTCGGCCACGACGCCGGGCCATGTGGGAGACGACGGCACGAAGCCGAAGGCGCGGGGATGGTCCAGCCGAGCGGCGAACGGCAGCACATCGTTGGCTGCCTGATGCAAAACCTCCTCGGCCGGCCGGCTGTCTTCTGGCGGGGCCAAATCGAGACGGTCCTCAAGTACCTGGCGGAACTCACCGTCCCAGGCAATGGCCTGTCCTAGGCCGTCTATCCTGGCTATAAGCAGTTCCAGTGCAGCAGTGCCCAACTGCCGCATCGCCTCCGGGGTCAACGCATGACACGCCCCTATGCGGGCTAGTCGCGAAGCGAAATCGGTTGCGGTGGTGCTCCCTTGGCAAAGATGCCAGCGACGAGGCGAGGCAAGGATCGGGGTGCGAACACATCGTTGCCAACGTTCTCTAGGGCCGCCGCCGACCACCAGCGGAACTCGTGGAAGATGCCCACTTCGCTTTGTTCGGGGTTGTGGGCAGAGGTGGGTTGGAAGCGCGGCGTGACCACGAGATAGATGTCCTCGTGCTGCTCGGTGCAGCCGCCACTGCGACCAAACCGATGCGTACGCTGCCATATCAGACGCGGTGGGCTGGAGACGGTGAGCCCCGTCTCCTCCCAAACCTCACGCCGCAGCGCGTCGAGCCGCCCCTCGCCCGGCTTGACGCCGCCACCCGGCAGCAACCAGAAGTCCCCGTTCCCGTCAGGCCGCTGCATGCGCAGCAGCAGCACGCTCTCGTCCGCCTCCGACACGATCAGGGCCCGCACGGCCTGACGATGTTGCACGATCGACCTATCCGGAGGGAGGGCGTCTCGCCCTCCATACGCGCCGCAAGGCGCGTCTTCGAGACGACGTCCGCATCGCCGCAAACTCCACAAGCGCGACGGTCAGTGTAGCCGACCTACCTAACCGAAGAAGCGAAAGTCCTCGGTGTTGTGGAATGGAAAGGCGGCGGCGAAGGGGGATTCTTCCAAGCCCAGGTAGCGGCGCAGGGCCTTGTGTACGTGTTTGGGGTAGATGATGGTGCCTTGGGTGTCGTCTCGTTGCAGGGTCGCTGGGTTGATCTTCTGCGCGAAGTGCAGGTCGTCGGTCTCGCCGATGGTGCGGCCTGTCCAGGGTTGGTTCTTTTCCATGATGACGAAGCTGCCGATGGGCCAGTGGTCCTTGCCGTCCTCGGCGTTGTAGTGGTTGGTGCGGCCGAAGTCGGAGCCGATCACCACCACGAGGCGGTCGGCGATGCCGTGGGTTTCGGCGTATTCCCAGAGGTAGTCCACGCTGCCGGTGAGGGCGCCCAAGAGCCAACCTTGCTTGGCGTCGTTGCTTCGATGCGTGTCGAAGCCACTCAGGAAGAGGTCGGCGCTCACGGCGATGCCCGTCTTGAATGCCAACACCGATAGCTGGGCCTGCCGCCTCAGGCCGTTTTGAAAGGTGTCGCCGTCATATGCGTACTGCTCATCCTGTTCGAGTTGGTCGTCCGGCGGCAGCGCTTCGGCGTAGCGCTTCAGCCCTTCGGTTGAAGCCGACGACAGCGCGGATTGGTAGTGCAATCGGTTGCGCGCCTGACGCGGCATCAAGCCTGGCGTCTCGTTCAGGCGGGCGATGCGCTTCGCGCGATACTGCTGCAGCGTGGTCCATTCGTGTGGCCGGAGAAGCTCTTCGTTGGTGTGGACGCGATTGGTGTACGCCAGCGCCCGGATTCGCCGTGCCTCCGACAGGCGCGTGAAGCGCGTGACGCCGCCGGTGGCGGCGAAGCCGCCGAAGTTGAGATAGCTGAGCGGCATGTCCGGCGAATGATGCGCGGCCAAAAGGGCGGTCATGGTCGGGAAGCCCTCGGCGTTGCGGCCGCTCCAGTTGTGTGTGACGCCCACGGTGTGGGAGTTGGTCTGTGCGTCCACGCCGTTGATGACGAGCATGCGCCGGTGATACTTGCGGAAGAAGGCGGTGTTGCCTGCGAACGGGGCGTAGCGAATGCCGCCGGCCTCTTCGATGGTGCTCCGCTCCGCCCAATGGTTGATGACGGGTTCGCCCGGCACGTTGGTCTTGGGGTCGCAGAAGCTCGTGGGATCCCAGCCGCCGTCAGCCTGGACGAAGACGAAGAGCTTGCCGGTGTAGTCGTCGGCGCGGGCGAGCGGCAGGTGAAAGGCGCCCCACCCGGCAGCGGTGCCGCCGACCAATGCCTTGAGCGCCCGGCGGCGGTTCACGGCTCTGCTCGCATCAGGAGTTGCGCCACCACGTGTCCCCCGCCAATCACAGGTGCAGGTACCGGTAGTCGGTCATGAGGAATGCCAGCACCACGGCCCAAGACTGCGCCACATGGAACGGGTCTGCGGTTGCGCCGATGATCTCCTCCGCCTGCCCCCAATCCACCCAGCGCCAGCCTTGGGCGTTCCCCTTCAGGGGCTGTTCCTCGACGATGCCCTCGAAGAAGGCTTGGTCCACGTTCAGCAGGCACCTTCCCGCAGGCCAGTTGCAAAGCCGACTGCGGCTCGTCGGGTCGTGGCGCTGGCGCCAGACATCGGTGAACAGCGCAAAGGCTTCCTCCACATCTCGGGAGTCGGTCGCGACCTGCTCGCCGAGAAGATGCCAATGCAGTGCCGCGAGTTGCGCCTTGATGCGGGAGGCTTGTCGCGCGCTGATGCGGTCGCCGTCCACCGAAACCACGAGGCGCGGCAGTTGGTCGCCGAAGCGTTCGCCCCAGGTGACGACTTCGAGCCGATAGTCGCCGTCCGCCGCAATGGCGATGGGGAAGTGCAGCAGGGCGCCTGCACAGCCGTGGAACTGATAGCCGCTGTCGGTGAAGTGGCCGCAGTTGCCGTTGTGACTGGTGGTGTAGTTCGAGAGCTCCTCGAGTTCAATGTTTGCCACCAAGGCGCCGGCGGAGTCCTTGAGCGCGATGCGATCCACCCGCAGGTGGCGACCCTTGCGCTGCGCCTCATCCCAGGCGCCGTTCAGGAATCCCAAGGTTACCGTCTTGGTGCCGCGCTTGATGGTGCCCGTGACGACGAGCGTTTGCGGCGAGTCCCTAAGGCCCCGCACCGACGACACCTTGCCGAGTTCCGCCGCTGGCGAGCGCCGCACATCCACATTGCCGAACAGCCGACGCTCTGCTCTCGGCAGCAAGTACAGCTCCTTGAGGGCGATCATCCGGCTGAGTTCCAAGGCCTGACGCTGCGCCACGGACGCCATCAGCGCGGTCATGTCGGGGGCGCGCTCCGTGACGCCGGCAGAGTCGATGCCGCCGTAAAGGAGGCGATAGTCGCGCTCGAGGTGGCTCGAGGTGTGCACGAATCGCAGGTTCGGGTTGGGACGGATGCGGCCCCACTCGACGCCGGTGACGGCGGCGGTCTTGCGGGTGAGTTCCTCCGGAGTCAGCAAGCGTTCGGCGCCGGCGTTGCGCAATGCCTCCCGGCGCGTGGGGTCGTCGTCGGTGACGGCACCGGCGCGGAACCACTTGGAGAGCACCAAGTCCGTCAGCAGGTTCTTCACGTTGTAGGGATGCTTGCCGCCAATGCCGTGCCGAAAGCGCTCGGCAAGTCGGGTCATTTCGTGGGCTTGGGCGTTGGCTGCAAGCAGCCGCCCGGCGAAGCCGACATCGCCCGGATCTTCTGGCGCTTCGGCCATTTCCGTGCCCATCACGGCGGGCCACCAGAAACGCACGGCCGCCTCGGCGAAGCGCTCGTCTTCGGTGATGCGGCTCGCGAGCCACTGCAGGCTGTAGTCTGCATCGGGTGCCACCGCGCCCTCGAAACCTGGAACGCGCATGTCGCGATACCAGGTGTCGCCTTCGACATAGAGGGTGTCGGAGCCGTCGGATGGCTCTTTGTAGAACTCGTCCAGCGAGTCGGTGCCGCCGTAGTTCTCGCGGTAGTAGCCCTCGTTGCCGTAATTCTGGAACGCGCCGGCCACGGGGTCGAGAACTGCGTGGCAGACGGTGCATGCAGAGTTGTGCATGGTGGGGTTGTTGGTGTCGGCAAGGGCTGCCGGATCAGTCGTGCGCGAAGCGGACTTCTCCACGTCCACACCCAGGAAGTGATAGTAGGTCCAGCGCGCTCTGGCGCGATTGCGGTTGGTCGCCGTCGACGGATAGCGGTGCAGGAACACGTTGGTGTTGAGGACTCCCGCGAGGGGTATGTCCATTCGCAGCGTGCCGGGGGAGATGACGTGCAAGCCATATCTCTGGCTGAAGCGAGTGATCTTGGACTCGTGCTTGCCGTAGTAGCCGACGATTGACGAGGGCTGGAACTCGAACGGATCGCCGTCGTCCGCGAACTCGGTCGGCGCGTCGTAGATCTCGGCCGCGAACGGGTTGGCCATGATGTAGTCGCCGGTGAGGATTTCGGTGTAGGCGAGGTCGTTCTCCACCACGTGAGCGATCAGTTCCAGCGGCGCCCGGGCGACGCCGAATTGCACCGCGCGGAACCACTTGCTGCCGTAGAAGTCGTCGCCATAGCGAACCCGGCCCTTGCGCATGAGCTGCGCGAGCCGCACGAAGTACTCGGCATTGGGGTCGAGCACCGAGCGGATGTGGCGGTCGGTGAACAGGCGATCGTTGCCGGCGCGGATGAGGAAGTCGTGGAATGCCGGGCCTTGCATCAGGTCGCGGATCGCTCGGCGGACGCCAACGGTGCCCTCCGCCAGTCTGCGCAGTTCCTCTGCCGTGGGGTTGCGGCCGGCAAAGAGCAAGGCGGCGCGTCGCAGCGTGCGTTCGTGAGACACCATCCGCACCGAGTCGAACAAGGTCTCGGGCGTCACGCCCGGCGCAACGGCCTCCTCGCCGACAAGGCCAAGCCAGGTGCGCAGGTGCTCGAACCCGGATGAGCCCGCTTGCAGTTGCACACCGCCACCGTGGGAGACGCCCTGCACCTTGTTCAGCAAGAGTTCAGCGCCGCCCTCGACCAAGCTCAGGAAGTCGGCCAGGGTTTGCCGGTTGCTGCGTCGACTCGAAGCGTCTGAGCCGGCGACGAAGACGATGCGGGTGTTGGCGGACGCGCCGCCATCGACATGGCAGGCGATGCACTGACCTTGGATGATGCCGTCGATATGCTCGTCGAAATAGGTTTCGGACGACTCTCCCGTGGCTTCGGAGAAGGCGATGCGAGGGATGATGGCCGGTGGCGGTCGTGCAGCCTTGCCAGCTTGCCAGACGTGAGACATTGCCGCCGGATTGGCGCGTGTCGCGCCCATCGTGGCGACGGGCGAGTCCAAATGTGACGGATGGAACGCGGCCTTGGCAGCTTGCGCGGCACGAACCTCCTCGGCCGCCTGCTCGGAGGCAGCCCGCTCCCCACGCTGCGTTGCGTCATCGGCTTGCGCGGCGGGGCCGATCCCTAAGGCTGTAGCCACCACCGCAACGAAGCAGCGACGCCACCACCAAGCGCGCATTTGTGACCCCTTGAGAGCGAACCCGAGCCCGTTGAACATACGCCCGATGCCAGCCCCGCGCAAACGTCCGCGAGGTTTTTCCGGCTGGCTCAGCGAGCGGCATCCATGTCGCTAGCGCTTGAACAATGACGGGCCTCTCCCAATGAAAACCGCGCAACTCAATGATATTATGTCGCTTTCTTCGTAGGGCACGGGCTTGTCCCGGCGCGACGGGCACGTTGGCAGTTGCTGTGCAA
The DNA here is from genome assembly GCA_965116935.1 of Pseudomonadales bacterium. GTDB lineage: Bacteria > Pseudomonadota > Gammaproteobacteria > Pseudomonadales > Azotimanducaceae > VXYL01. The sequence continues at coordinate 2,304,711 of OZ220737.1, forward strand.
CTTGCTTCCGTCGGCGCGTTCAAGACGGGCGCGGACAAGCCCGCGACAAGCCCCGCCCCTACCCGTCCCGTGCCGAGTCCGTCGGTGCGTTTCTACGCATTCCTCGTGGGGAGGGCTTGTCCCGTCCCGGCGCGCCCTGACGGGCGCGTTGGCAGTTCGCTTGCGCGAACTGCTGTACTTCGAACTCCTGGTGTCGAATTCAAGACGGGCGGGTACAAGCCCTGGTACGAGCCCCGCTCCTACGCGTCCCGCGCCGAATCCGTCGGTGCGTTTCTACGGCCCCTAGACCCGCCCGTCCAGATAGCGCCAGATTTCGGCTCGGATGGCGCTCGACTCGTTCACGAGGTGGTGCCGGGCCGTGGGCAAGTCGAGAACCTCGATGCGATAGCGGCGCTCAAGGAGCGCAAGGTTGTAGTTTGCATCGACGGTTCGGTCCTCGCCGCCCTGGATGACGGTGAGTTTGCGGTCCGAAGCGCCGCGGGCCTCGAATTGGCGCAGCCAACGGGCCATTGCGGTCACCCATGCCACCGGCAACGTCTTCGCTTGCATGGGATCGGCGCGCAAGAGCGCCATGAACTCAGGATTGTTGGTGTTGGCAGCAAAGGTGCGGGGCACGCTGCCGACGAATGGGCGCGCCGCGAGCCAGACGAGCCGATTCAGGGGCCATTGCCAGGGACGCACCAGCGGCGCGAGCAGCAATACTTGGTCGAAGTCCGTCTCCGGGTTGCGGTCGAGGTGTTCGAGTATGACCGAGCCACCCATGCTCTGGCCGACGATCCAGCGCGCGCCGTCGCATTTGGGAATGGTCTCGATGAAGGCCGCAAGTGCCGAGGCGTAGCGGTCGAAGCTCGCGATGGTGGCGCGCTCTCCGCTCGACAGGCCATGCCCCTCCTGGTCGTAGCAGTGAACCCTGAAGCCTCGCCCGAGCAGATAGCGGATGGCGTGGCCATAGAGGCCCACATGGTCGTAGTAGCCGTGCACCAGCACGGTGTCGCCGCACGCTTCCCCCGGCGGTGCAAAGCGCTGCACCGCGAGCCGCGCGCCGTCGTGCTCCAGCCACTCGAAACGTTGGCCTAGGTCGAGGTCGAAGAAGGCGCGGTAGTCCGGGCCGAAACCGTCCCTCGGATCGAACGCGGTGTTGCCTCGGCTCGATCCCCCAAGAGAGACCGCTTTGGACGGCACTTGTGCAGAGCTTTCCTTGGGCACACTAGGCTCCTTGACCGGAGCTTAAGTTCACGGTCCTTCCTTGCGTTCGCGATGGCTTCGTTAGGCCCGTCCCCTACGGCCCCGTTGCAGCTGGACCGTAGCAGTTTTCGCGCCAGCGAAAACTGCCAGAGCGCCGCGAAGCGGCGCTAGTGCACCACGGGATCAAGCTCGCCAGCAGCGTAGCGCTCGAACATCGATTCGAGCCCAACCGGCTTGATCTTGCCGGCGTTGCCAGCGGTGCCGAACGCCTCGTAGCGATCCACCACGACCGCCTTCATCGCCTTCATCGACTCGGTGAGGTATTTGCGCGGATCGAACTCGGATCGGTTTCTCGCCAAGTGCTCGCGGATGGCAGCGGTGGAGGCGAGGCGAAGGTCCGTGTCGATGTTTACCTTGCGCACGCCGTGGCGGATGCCCTCTTGCACCTCCGCCACCGGCACCCCGTAGGTCTCTGGGATGTCGCCGCCGAACTCGTTGATGCGCGCAAGCAGTTCCTGCGGCACCGACGAGCTGCCGTGCATCACGAGATGGGTGTTGGGGATGCGGGCATGGATTTCCTTCACCCGGTCGATGGCGAGGATGTCGCCGGTGGGCGGGCGCGAGAATTTGTAGGCGCCGTGCGAGGTTCCGATGGCGATGGCGAGGGCGTCCACTTCCGTGCGCTTGACGAAATCCGCCGCTTGTTCGGGGTCGGTCAGCAGCATTTCCATGGACAGGCTGCCCTCGGCGCCGACGCCGTCTTCCTCGCCGGCTGCGCCGGTCTCGAGCGAACCAAGGCAACCAAGCTCGCCTTCCACGGACACCCCGCAGGCATGGGCCATCTCCACCGCCTGCCGGGTTACGTCGATGTTGTAGTCGTAGCTCGCCGGTGTCTTCTGATCCTCTTGCAGAGAGCCGTCCATCATCACCGAGGAAAAGCCAAGCTGGATGGATCGCTGGCACACGGCCGGCGATGCGCCGTGGTCTTGATGCATCACCACCGGAATGTGCGGAAACTCCTCCACTGCCGCAAGGATGAGATGGCGCAGAAACGTGGGCCCGGCGTATTTCCTCGCCCCGGCGGACGCCTGCACGATCACCGGGCTGTCGGTGGCTGCGGCCCCTTCCATGATGGCCCGCATCTGCTCCAGGTTGTTGACGTTGAAGGCGGGAACGCCGTAATCGTTCTCCGCCGCGTGGTCGAGAAGCTGCCTCATGCTGACGACGGGCATGGTGGTCCCCCAAGGGCCTCAAGCTGTTGCACCCACGATAGTGCCGTTGCCGACGCAATGCCATAGGCGGGGCGCGCGATGAGCCGCGTGGCCGTCACCAGTCCTCGATCAAAAGGCCCGGCACACGGCGGAACTCCTTGAGGTTCCTTGTCACGAGCGTCGTGCCCAGGGCCCTTGCGTGCGCGGCAATCAGCAGGTCGTTGTGACCGATGGACCGCCCCACACGCTCCAAGTCCGCCCGGATTGACCCGTAGTGGACATCCGCTGGCGGAGCGATGGGAAGTGTCTCAATGGCGGAGAGAACTGCATCGACTTGCTGCGTGAGCTTTGGCGACCGCCGGCGCTCGGCCCCATAGCGCAGTTCGGCCGCGACAATGACGCTTGTTCCAACCGCGCCGGGCTCGAGTGCCATGGCCCGCCGAGCCACGTCTCCTTGCGGCCGGCGAACCAACTCCGACACGATGTTGGTGTCGAGCATGTAGCGCAGATTCGCCACTTTTAGAAGATGTCCCTAGGCTCCGCGGGAGGGTCCGCGACTTCCGGAAACTCCTCTTCGAGTGGTTCGAGCTTTGCCAGCACTTGCGCCAAGGACGGCATCCTCGGCACCGGCTGAAGGATCAAGCGGTCATCATCGCGATAGATGGCCACCTCATCGGCGTCCAGCTCAAGTTCCCGCGGAATGCGAAGCGCCTGGTTCCGCCCGTTGCGGAAAAGGCGTGCGTAGCGCGGGGACGACGACGTTGTTTCCGGGTGGCGTTGCATAGGCCAAGCATATGCAGAACGCTAGATGCGGTCAACGCCGGTGCATTTCCGCGTCGCGCCATCGTTGCAGCGACTACCTGCGTGCTGGCCATCGTCGCGAGACGCTCATCGAAGATGGTGCGCCGGAGGTGTTGGTTTGATCGCCTCGGCATCGCCGACGTGCGCCAGCGACGCAGCCTGGTCGCAAATTCGAGTATCCATTTGCGAACCGCGTGGGTCTTTGCCGGGCAAGTGCATGGAAACGGAGAGTCAGGGCAGCGATGCAGCCATCCAGGATTGACCACGAATCGTTGGCGACGGAGGTGAAGCGGGCGCAAGCCGGTCAGCTTGGCGCGTTTCACGGCCTCGTCGTGCGGTTTCAGGACATGGCGGTTGGCTACGCCTTCTCTCTGCTTGGCGACTATCACCTTGCCGAGGACGCGGCGCAGGAGGCGTTTCTCGACGCCTTCCGTAAGCTGCCGACGCTGCGGCATCCGGAGGCGTTCGTCAGTTGGCTGCGCACCGTGGTGTACAAGCACTGCGATCGTCTGCGCCGCTGCCGCCCCGTCACCGAGTCGCTGGCGGAGGGAGACGAGCGTCTGACGGCCGACGGCATGGAGCCGGCCGCCGCGGCCGAGCAGGCCGAGATCGCTCGCCTTGTCGGACAGGCCATCGGCTCGTTGCCGGCAGGCCAGCGTGAGGTGGTGTCGCTCTACTACATCGGCCAGCGCTCGGGCCGCCAGGTGGCGACCTTCCTCGATCTGCCGCTGACCACCGTGAAAAAGCGCTTGCACGACGCGAAACCCAAACTCAGAAGGAGCATGTCTGGCATGGCCAAACAGTTTCTGGAAAGCAACCGCCCGTCGCGCGACGCGCGCTTCGCCGATCGTGTCCTGCGCCTCGCATCCCCAAACCCGACCGAAGATGCCGCGGCCATCTACAACCTCTTTGAAGCGGAGGATCATCCTGCGCGCGGCCAGTGGCGCGCCGGTCGGCTCGCCGACAGCCACGCCGACTGGAGCGTGTCACGCGTGGCTTTCGCCCGCGATGGCGAGGATGTCGAGCGCCTCGTCGCTGCGCTCACCGCCTACGACCTGACGATGCGCGTTGGCACGGCGGAAGTGCGCGTTGCCGGCATCAACGGCGACGTGGTGCATCCCGACATCGCCAGCCAGCGCGGCGAGATTCTCGAGCAGACGGCAGCGGCTGCGGTTGGGGCGATGCGCAAGGCTGGCTACGACCTCGCCATCACCTTCGACGACGACGCCCTCTGGCTGCAGCAAGGGTTCACACGCGGCTGGCGGGCGCTGACGTGGCGCGTGGCCACGGCCGACCTGCCAGCGGACGGCGCGCCGGCGCTTGAGCGCATCGATGCCGTACATCGAGACGACCTCGCAACAGCCTACAACGCCACACATAGTGGTCTGACCGGCACAGTGGCGCGGCCCACCTACCGTCTGAACAAGCATCCGGACCTGTTCAAGACCTATCGCTGGGGCACCGAAGGCGACACGCGAGGCTATGTCAGCGTCGATCCGGGGTCGGACGGTTGCCTCTGGGTGGACGAGGTGGCGGGCGATGCGGCCACGTGTCTGGCGGCGCTGCGCTCCATCGCCGGCGGCCTCGGCTGCGAGGAACTGCTGTTCGACCGACTGCACTACAAGAGCCCGGTCGGCGTGCGGCTGCGCCAGATGAGCTCGTGTCGATTGGCGACCGGCACACGCCTCGGCAAGGCACGCTGGTATCTCGTCAAGATCGTTGACCTGAAGTCGACGATGACCAAACTGGCCCCCATGCTGCACGAGCGATTGCTGGCATCGGAACTGGCGGACTGGCAGGGCACGCTGGCCCTTGAGCTTCGAGCCGGCGGTACCGAAGAGGCGGTCACGCTGGCCGTGCACAGCGGCACTGTGGAAGTCGGCCCTGGTGCCGCCGGCAGCAACGTCATCGCCGGCAACCAAGCAATCGCCCAACTGCTGCTCGGCACGGAAGACCCAGCCGAGATCGTGGCCGAAAACGGGATTGCCGTCCGCGGCGACGCCAAGCGTCTCCTGCCCGTACTGTTCCCCCCACAGCACCCGCAGATGGAGAATCAGGCGCTGTAGTCCGGTCCCGACCAATCTTCGGCTCGAAGACAGGCCTTGGGGCGAGCGCGTCTCGCCCTCGCCCCAAGAGGCCCGTGCGGCGTCAGTTGTGCTTCGAAGCCGAGTCAACACCAACGTTTCGGCCGGATGGCGCAGTGTGATGCCTTTCGGAGCGAGGGCCCCTCACGCTCCTCGCGCCGAAGGCGAAGAAACCAAGGGCCGGAAGGTGCAACCAGCCCACTCTCCGCGAGACGGGCCCTGTGGGTGGCGGGGAACGCAACCCTGTTCCCTGCGCGTCGGCGACTCGGCGTCCTCGGCGGGGTAGCGACCCCAGACCGGTCCTAGGGCCTTCAAGGTCGTGGTGTGACGATCCGGGATAGGTCGATGCGGTGGTCTCTTCTGCCGTCGGCGGTGTCGAGGTGGGGGAGGTCGGCGGCGCTGACGAGGTGGGGGGTGCCGGCGGTGTTCCACCAACTCACGCCGATGAGGAAGTCAGTGAGGCCCATCGCCGTCGGTGTCGCCGGCGCTGGCCACGGTTGCCTCGCCGTATTCGCTGTCGAAGGGTTCGGACAGTGCATAGGCCGCGCCTTCCTTCACCAATTCCGCAGCCGGCAGTTCGCCGGCGGGCTTGGCAACTACCGCGACCGCAGAGACGAGGTAGGCGCGGGCGAACGACGCTGCGCCGGAGGTGAACTCGTCATTGAGGCCCACCAACAGGTCCGCAAAGCCATCACCATCGAACTCGATGGTGGCGATGTGGCCGTTCACCACGCGGGAGGCGAACCAGTCGCGGGAGCGGATGAGGCGTCGCTCCACCCCGCGGCGTCGCGTGGGAAGGCGTCGCGGCCGTTGGCCACGCCGTCGCCGTCCGCGTCTCGGGTTGCGTCTGCATCGAGGGGGAAGGCATCGGTCGCATCCAGAATGCCGTCGCCATCGTCGTCGGTGTCGGCATTGTCTCCCGCGCCGTCGCCGTCGGTGTCCACGCTCGCGTCGACTGGCAGATCGTCCTCCGCGGGCAGATCGTCCTCTGAATCCACCACCCCGTCGTTGTCTGCCGCCGCGACGATGTGCCGGCCGGCCAGCAGCCAGACGCCGGCATCGATGTCCGTGGCGGTGGAAGCCGTGCTCCTAGGGCGTGTTCACACTATGCGCTCACACAATCCATTGGACGGCGTGGCCTTTGGAGGGAAGGCATTCTGCCTTCCCTGCACGCCGATAGGCGTGCCTGACGGCACGCAGGGAAGGCAGAATGCCTTCCCTCCAAAGGCGGCCTCGTTCTCGATCGGTTGCGCTGGGACTTTGGTAACTGTCGCCGGTTGATTCAAGGTAGTTTTCGGTGACCAGAACGCTAGTGTGAACACGCCCTAGCACGGTCGCGGCTCGCCTCGCCGGTGAGTTTCCAGAACCCGTTGCGTCAACCTCGAACGCCGCGACATCAATGTCCCTTACCCACGCCGACGACGCCCGAAACTTCCATTTTTCGGGCTCATATCTGCATTGGAATGGACGCGGCACCGTGCGTCAGGCTGAGAGTGTCTCGATGTCCCGGCAGCGCAGCAGTCGTCTGTCCGCGGTCGCCAGTGTCAGCCCATAGACCTTGGCGGTCGCCGCAATGAACCGATCGGCCGGGTCACGGTGCGGCACATCGATGGTGCCGCTCGCGACCGCCACGTCGAACGTCAAGGGCGCTTCGACGACGGGACTCGATGCGAGCGCCTCCCGCAACCAGGATGCAGCCTCTTCTTCAACGGCAATGCGGCCCTTCTCGACAAGGAGCATGGCTTCCCAGACGCTGACCGGCGAAAGGTGATGCTGCGCTCCCGGCGCGCCGATGGCTTCGAGGCCATCGGCCGAGAGCCGTTCAGGCTCAAGCAGGCTCCACAGCCAGACATGCGTGTCTAGCAGGAGGGACAACGCGCGCTACCGATCGAGGTCCGTCAGAACCTCCCAGTCGTCCGGCGTGCCGGCAGGTTCCACGAGATCGCCCTTGATGGATCCCTTCTCCCGCATGATGCCGAGCCAGTCTGCGGCGTCGCGGGCGGGCGGCACGATCTGCGCAACCGGCTTGCCGAATCGCGTGACTAGGACGGGACGGCCCGTCTGTCCGACACGTGCGAGTACCGCGAGGCAGGTCGCCTTGAACTTCGAGATCCTGATCTCTTCCATGCCGCCAACGATACCATGGTCAAAAACCATAGTCGAATCATCCTTCCCTCTCTGTGGTTCCTGAGCAAGCGGCCTTGTATGGGCTGGCGACCGCGTCTTGGCACAGCCCGGCACCCTTGCCTGTCTGGGTAGTGCGATGCAAGTTTCCACCTCGGCGGGGACGCCTAGCTTAGCTATAGCTGGCTAGCCGCCCGGACGGCAGGGATCAGGGCACCCTCTTCCCGTGAGACTGAGCTCCTTGGGCGGGAGCAGGATGCTGCGTTTCTTGTGCGTCAGCGACTCCCCGTCCTCTCGGTTGGGGGGCGGACTTCAGACAGGTACACAGGGTCTTCAAGGCCGTGGCGTGACGATCCGGGATAGGTCGATGCGGTGGTCCCTTCTGCCGTCGGCGGCGTCGAGGTGGGGAAGGTCGGCGGCGCTGACGAGGTATGCCGTGCCGGCGGTGTTCCACCAGCTTACGCCGATGAGGAAGTCGGTGAGGCCATCGCCGTCGATATCGCCGGCGCTGGCCACGGTTGCCTCGCCGTATTCGCTGTCGAAGGGTTCGGACAGTGCATAGGCCGCGCCTTCCTTCACCAAATCGGCAACCGGCAATTCGCCGGGTGGTTTGGCAACCACCCGAGCGGCGGAGACGAGATAGGCGCGCGCGAACGGCGCCGCGCCGGAGGTGAACTCGTCATTCAGGCCCACCAAGAGGTCCGCAAAGCCATCACCATCGAACTCGATGGTGGCGATGTGGCCGTTCACCACGCGGGGAGCGAACCAGTCGCGGGAGCGGGTGATGCGCCAGCTCCCTGCGCGGGTGCCGACGTTCTCGCTGACGATCACGCCGTCGCGCTCGCCGTCGGCGCGGTCGAGTCGGGCGAGGTTGGGGCGGGTACCGAGAACCACGTTGGCGACCGCGCCGCTGTCTTGCGTGAAGACGAGGTCTGGCTGGCCGTCGCCGTTCACGTCGCCGGTGGCGACGCCTTGACCGACGTGTTCACCGCCGGCCTTGCCGACGATCTTCCATGAATGGGTGTCGTCAGCGATGCCGCCAAGCTCGACCTGACTGGCGGAGAAGTCGCGGCTGCCGACGAGATAGACCGCGCCGTTGTTGCGCCGGTCGGCGTCGAAGCCGAACGCCGCGATGACCACGTCCGCCTCGCCGTCGCCATCGAAGTCGGCAGAACTCAAGGAGTTGCCGGCCGAGTCGCGTTCGCGTTCGCCGACAAAGCGCCGCGTGACGTGGTTCGACATCGAGATCTCGCCATCGGCATTGCCGTCGCTGCCGTCGAGTGCGGCGAGACCCGGCGAGGCAATGAGGTGTGTCGTGCCGGGTTCGTCGCCGACTCCCCGCCCAGGCTGGCCGATCATCAGGCGCGCGCCGGGAACGTCGACCAGACTGCACCCCATGCAGGCGCCCCAGCCGCCGGTTAGCTTCCAGGACCCCGTGCGAACGGTGAGTTCGCCGAGATTGACCTCGCCGTCCACCATACCGTCGGCAGCGTCCGCGGCGGCGAGGTTGGTTGCCGACACTAGATATACGCCGCCCACCAGCTCGGCGGCCCCCACCCCGAACTCGCTGACGCCATCGCCGTCGAGGTCGCCCACAGGCGCGAGCGCGCTGCCTGCGGCAAGGCCCTCCTCGCCGACGAGCTTCCACGAGTTTGGCTGCGCCGCGATACGGGAGACATCGATGTGCCCGTCGCGCAAGCCATCGGCCGCATCTGCACTCGCGAGGTCTTGGCTGGAAAGGACATACACCGCGCCCCACTCGTCGTGCATCGATGCACCGAGCAGCACTTCCGGCCGGCCGTCGCCGTCGAGGTCGCCGGCGGAGGCGACACTCACGCCGAGCCGGTCGTTGCCGGCTTCCGGCTCGAAGCGATAGGAAGTGAACGAGGTTCGGGTCGGGTCGGTCGGGAACAGGTCCTCGTCGTCGGCCACACCGTCGTTGTCATCATCGGTGTCCGCGTTGTCGCCCACACCATCGGCGTCGGCGTCGCTCCACTCGTCGGCGTCGCGCGGGAAGGCATCGCGGCCGTTGGCCACGCCGTCGCCATCCGCGTCTCGGGTGGCGGCCGCATCGAGGGGGAAGGCATCGGTTGCATCCGGAATGCCGTCGCCATCGTCGTCGGTGTCGGCATTGTCGCCCACGCCGTCGCCGTCGGTGTCTGCCTGTTCGGCAGCGTCTCGCGGGAAGGCGTCGGCGTTGTCGCCCACGCCATCGCCGTCGCTGTCGACGGATTCGGCGGCATCGAGCGGGAAGGCGTCATCGCGATCAAGCACGCCGTCGTTGTCGTCGTCCCTGTCGGCGCGGTTGCCGCGACCGTCGCCATCCGTGTCCACGCTTTCCCTCGCGTTGATGGGCAGATCGTCCTCCGAGTCCGCCACCCCGTCGTTGTCGTCGTCGGGGTCGATGCGGTTCGGCAAGCCGTCGTCGTCCGTGTCGCGAGGGCGCGGATCGTCTGCATCGGCGATGCCGTCGCCGTCGTCATCCGCGTCGGCGTTGTCGCCGATGCCATCGCCGTCGGTATCGAATGCTTCGGCCACGTCTTCGGGAAAGACATCCGCCTCATCGCCGACGAAGTCGCCGTCGATGTCGCTCCATTCGGTCGGATCGAGGGGGAAGGCATCGGACACGTCCGGAACGCCGTCGTCATCGTCGTCCGTGTCGAGCGGGTTGGCCGTGCCGTCGCCGTCCGTGTCGCCGGCGAAGTTGCCAAGATGCAGTGCTCGATTGTGCTTGCGGTCGGCGCGGTCGAGGGCCGGCAAGTCCGCCGCCAGCAGGAGATAGGCGAGCCCCGGCCCGAAGCTGTCAGCGCCACCGGGGGCACCGAGCAACAGGTCGTTCTCGCCGTCGCCGTCCGCATCGCCGATCGGCGCGACCATGCTGCCCAGGCGGTCCGTCGAGCTGGCGCCCCGCACGCGCCACGAATGTCGGCGCGCCAAGGCGCCGGTGGGATCGACAAAGCCGTCGAGATCGTCCACGCCGTCGGCCGCGGCGAGCTTTGCGCCAGACATCAGCCACACGGTCCCGAAGCCCCACGGCCGCGTCGTGATGACCACCGGATGGCCGTCCCCATACAGCTCGTCTGCGAGCCAGTAGCGCCCGCCGCGTGGCAACTCCCAGGAGTTTGGTCGCCATGTCACCCGGCCGAGGTCGATTACGCCGTCGGTGGTGCCGTCGCCGGCGTCTGCGGAAGCGAGGTCTGCCGTCGCGACGATGTGCCGGCCGGCCAACAGCCACACGCCGGCGTCGGTGTCCGTGGCAGCGGAAACTGAGCCCCCGGCACGGTCGCGGCTCGCCTCGCCGGTGAGTTTCCAGGACCCAGCAATTTCGGCTACGCGGCCTAGCGCAATGGAGCGATCGGCCTTGCCGTCGGCGGCATCGGCATCGCTGAGGCCACGACTCGACACGAGGTAAGCGGCGCCGGCCTCGGCGCGACCGTCTTCAATCCGATGGGATGCACCGATCAACGCTTCCGGCTTGCCGTCGCCGTCGATGTCTGGCACGAAGGCCACGGCCGCCCCGGCGGCGTCTCCACGCGCCTCGCCCGTGAGTTGCCAGTTGCCTGGCTCGCTTACGAGATGGTCGATTCCGATGCTGCCATCGGTGTCGCCGGCGTCGGCAGCGGCAAGTCGTTCTGTGGAGAGTAGATACGCTGCGCCGGGAGCCCGCCTTGGCGCGGCCTCGGTGCGCACCGGGGCACCGACGAGCATGTGGAAGTTGCCGTCGTCGCCGGTTGCCGCGAACGCTACGCTGGCGCCGAGGCGGGCGCGGGTGGTGGCGCCGCGAATCACCCACGATGCGGGCTCGGTGCCAATCTCGGCGAGTGACACGGTGCGGTCGCTGCTGCCATCGGCGGCGTCGGCGGCCGCGAGGTCTGTGCCCGAGACGAAGTACAGGCCGCCGCAAGCGCGCCCACGGGTCGCACACCGTTGTCCCGGCGCGCCGATCAGCACGTCGGCGATGCCATCGCCGTCCATGTCGCCGGCGCTGGCGACACTCGCGCCGGCCTCGGCACCCGCCGTGGCGCCCTCGATGCGCCAGGAGGCGTCGCTAGATGCGATGTGGTGGAGGTGAATGCGGCGATCGGCGGTGCCGTCGGCGGCATCGAGCGCGGCAAGGTCCGATTTGGCAACAAAATAGACGGCGCCAGCGTCGGTGGCGGCGCCAGCATCGAAGCCCGGTGCGGTCACGACGACGACGCTGTCGTCGCCGGCGAGGCCGGTGCCGAGCAGGTCGCCCTTCTGCTCGCCCACGAACAGCCAGGAAGCAAGCTCGGATCGCGTTGCATCTGCCGGGAAAAGGTCGAGCTCGTCCTCCACACCGTCGCCATCGGCATCGAGGTCAGCCCTGTCACCGGCTTCGTCGCCATCGGTGTCGGCGAACTCGGTTGCGTCCTGAGGAAACGCGTCCGCGTTGTCGCCTACACCGTCACCATCGCTGTCGACGGACTCGGTGGGGTCTTCGGGAAAGGCGTCGGCGTTGTCGCCCACGCCGTCGCCGTCGCTGTCGGCCGTCTCGCTCGCATCTTCGGGGAATGGGTCGGCGTTGTTGCCGACGCCGTCGCCGTCGCTGTCGTGGGTTTCCGAAGCATCTCGAGGGAAGGCGTCGATGACGTCGTTGCGGCCGTCGTCGTCGTCGTCGCGGTCGGCGTTGTCGCCGGTGCCGTCGCCGTCGGTGTCCCACCATTCGTCGGCATCGTTCGGCATGGCGTCCACGGGGTCCACGAAGCCGTCGCGGTCGGCATCCGGCAGGCCCTTGCGATGGGCGGCGATGAGGAAGCGAACGGCGTCCAAGCTAGTCGCGGAGTCGGAAGCGTCCACCTCGTCGAACTCGGCACCGCACGGCTTCTCTTCCTGGAGGAGACCCGTGCAGTTCAGTTCGGGGTTGGAGAACACCGGGATACTGACGCCGCCGCTGCCGTAGGACATGGTGGTGTGGAAGTCGCCCTCCACGCCATAGCCGCGAGACCAGCGCCAGGTGCCGAAGTCGTCCTGCCACACGGAATGGTGCAGGCCCATCAAGTGGCCGAGTTCGTGCGCCAGCGTGCGACCGGAGCAGCGACCGACCACCGTGGCGTACCAGCCGGAGAGCGCTTGCAACTCCTCCGCACCGAAGTGTCCGCGACCGCGGTAGGCACCCACCGGCGACCAGCCGCAGGAACCCACATCCGCCGGGCTTGAGCGGAACACCACGGTCGCATCGGCCGCGTGGCGTTCGGCCGCCAACCGCACCGTCGCCACATCGACCCTGCTCGATGAATTCTCCTCGTCCTCGATCTCCACCGGAACCGCGCCCACCACCCGAAAGCGCATGTCGATCCCGCTGGTGTCGACGATTTCGTTTGCCACAGTAAAGAGGTGCGCGATTCTGGTGGTGGGATTGCGGTACTGCTCCTCGTAGCCGGCGCTGTAGAGCACCACCACGTCGACGGTGGATCGGCCTGGCGTGGACTCGGAGTCGTCCGGATCGGTACGGCGCAGCCTTTCGTTGGCGTCGGCCACGCCATCGCCGTCAGTGTCCTTGAGATAATCGAGGTCGTCCACCCGGAACCGACCGGCGGGATTCACCGGTGCCTCCATCAGCGTCCGGTCCTGTTCCACCCAGTCGTCGCCTTCGAGTTCCTCAAGCACGAGTTCAAGCGTTCGTTCCTCGGACACATTCACCGCGAACCGCGTCGACGACGCCTTCCGCGCCAGGCGCCCATTCGCCGGCACCGAGTCCGTGACCTGAACGACGCCGAGCCGATCGTAGTTCCAACTCTCCTCGGGATGCCGCCGCCCTCGAACGACGATCCGAAGCGGCGAGCTATTGGTATCCCGAAAACTCCGCACGCCAGCGGCAACCGTGAGCCGCTCCCCAGTCCCCACCACCCGGCACGGGCACTCGAGATACAGCTCCTCGCCATTCCCCCACGCCAACTGCGCCCCGGCGCAAGCAAGCGCAAGCAACGCGAACGCACTGCGTTGGACTGCGCTGTTCATGGGTCGTAATCGCCTCCGGGAATCTCACGCCCGCCTCTGTCTTGGAGCGAGGGCGTCTCGCCCTCGACACGCGCCGTAAGACGCGTTGCTGCAACCCAAGCGGAGGTGAGAGTTGGTCGGTCAAATCTCCAAAAATATAAGTAATATTAGGGTGTTACAAATTGGTTCCGCGAATCCGCTATTCAGGAACCTACCACGGCCTTTTCGATGCGTGCAAGCATTTTCTCGAACTTTTTCGACGCCCTTCGCTGCCGCCTCGACTCCTTCCGTGCCCACCTTGGCGCACGCTTGGCGGCGCTGGCCTTGCCGCGCGGGTGGGGGCGGCTACCGCGACCGCCAGGTTCGACGCCGTAGCGAAACCGAGCCATCGGTCCCAGCGCCGCGTCCTGCGCGCGCACATAGCCCACCATCGTCTCCACGCGACTCCACCGGCCCGCCTCCATCAGATCCTCTGTGGTGGCGCCGCGGTCCCGCAGCGACTGCGCGGAGCCCACCCGCAGCGAGTGGCCGGACACCCGTCCCTCGATCCCGGCGTCCGCCGCGCGCCGCTTGACGATGTCCCGCATGCTGCGCGCCGACAGCCGGGTGTCCCCAACGCGCCCTGCCTTGTTGACCGGACGGAACACGGGCCCTTCGCCGATCCCCGCCGCATCGAGCCATTCGCGCGCCAGCCGCGCCGTGTCCGGCCCGCAAGGGAACACGGCGCCCCTGCCCTCCTGGTCCGTCTTGCTGCGCCGGATCGTCACCAGCATCCTCCCCTCCGAGAAGGCCAGGTCCGCAACGTCCAGCGCCTCCGCCTCGGACACCCGCAGCAGGCCGTCGGACATGATCCGGATCAGCAGCGCATCGCGCTTCCCGCGAACGTTGCCGCAGCCCTCCGCCAGGTCCGCCATGCGGTCGGAGTCCTCCCACCCGATGCCCACCACCTGGCCCGGACCCCGCCCCGCGCCGTCGCGCCGGTAGGCGGACAGGGCGTCCTTGGTACGCGTTCCGGCCGGCGACGCGGCGCCCTCGCGCCTTGCCCGGTCCTTCGCTGCGGCGACCGCGGTTGCCGCCGACGCCGGCGCCAGTCCGCGGTCGAACAGCGCCCCGAGGTACTCGGCCAGCGACTCGTCCGTGACGGGCCTGCCTTCGAGCCAGCCGTCGAGGCGGAGGAGCGCGCGCCCGTAGGTGTCCCGCGTCCCCGGCGCAAGGCGCTGCTCCGCCAGCGGCGTTGGCTTCGTCCCGCTGCCGTAGTTGTACTGGGCGCTGTCTGTTCTCGTTCTCATGGCCATGCCGGTCTTGCTCTCCGTCCTGTTCGCGTGGATTGGCCGGCACGGGTGGTCACCCCGATGCCACCGCCGCCGGCCACGAGTGCATCTAGCGAAACCACCGATTGCCTTCAACCCCTCGTCTCCGTGTCGTTCCTGGGTCGCCCCCTCAAGGCCCGTCCCTCGCCACCACCGTTCCTTCCGCAAAAGCGGATTCGCGGAACCAAACGGAAACGTTGGCAGCGACCCGCGAGCAAGCCGGGTGTTTCGGCTTGCGGACGGCCCGGCACCCATGCCGGGGAACGCTGGCGGCGCCACTTCGGTGGAACCGACGGCCTGGTTGAGGAGAACGAACTTGAACGCTCTTGTGTTGCTCTTGCTCACGTTGGCAACGGCCGACGGTGGCTCGAACGTGGTGGTCTGCCCACCCGATGACGGGAATCCCTCGGTGGAAATCCCCGAGTTTCCTGACTTCGGACGCTACCCGGGAGGGCAGGGATGATGACGACGAAACCCATCCCCCTGCTCCGCGCTGCTGCGGTCGCCCTAGCGTTGGCCTTTCTGACGGTTCCCGCCGCACCGCTGGGCGGCATCGTACCGATCCCGACCGTAGGCGGATCCGCCTTGGCTGACAACGCAAGTTGCTACACGCCAATGAACGTCAGTCTGGTCGGACCGAACTACGCGGTTACCGCTTACGTCGCATCGGATGGGACCTGCGACCCGGATCCGGGCAATGCGCCCGACCCGGTACCCATGCCCCAGAGCTGCACCGGCGGGGCCCTTACCGCGGGACTCGCCGGCTCGGCCCTCGCCAAAGCCGGTGGAAATACGGTGATTGGTTGGGTAGGGTGGGCCGTGATGGCGGGTGCCGGAGCCTACATGGCCATGGGAGGTTGTGACGACTGACGAGGAGGAACGGATGCGGGCGCGCAATGCGCCCGTGTTCTACATAGCGTGTTGCGCCGGAGCTGGGCTCATGCTGTATGTGGCATTTCGCGAAGCCTCGCCCCTTTGGTCGCCCATGTTCGTTGCACTCGCGATCTTCTTGGTCATTCCCAGGGGCGCCTTCTCGACGCTCTGGAAGCGGCTGCGCGGCTAACAACCCCTCCTCCCAACCCCTACCCCTCCACCCACCCCTCCACCCCTCCTCCCGCCACACGTCCTCTGATCCCGCCACACACTTTTTCCGTCCTACACACCGTAGGTAATCTCGCGCTCTCCTCTCCGCCAGTCGGCCGGCCCCGACTGCGATACCCTCCTATCCCGCCACACGCCCTACCCTCCCTTCTTTTACCGCCACACACCTTTCTCGTTCTCGCCACACGACGTGCCCTTCCACACCGACAGGACGACGCTTCGCCGCGCATCGGCGATCCCGGCACACGGCCTGTGCGTGTCGTGGCGGGAGAGGAGCGGAACGACACCGAACGAAGAAGGCGAGTGGCGCGAGACGGGGAACCGGAGTCCCCTCTTCAGAAGCTGCCCGCCTGGTGAAATGGCCGTGCCGGCTGGCCCCCGTGTCGCTCAAGGTGTTCGGCGAGCGGCAGCAAGCCGGCGCGGCCGAGGTAGTCGCCGAAGGAGATGCCGAGCCGGGGCTCGGGCTCGCCTGCGTCCGAGATGCCGGAAGCCAGTGGTCGAGGCGGCTCCGCCGGGTTCGTGCTCCAGAACGAGAAAAGGTGTGTCGCGGGAAGGGAGGACACCGCAGTCGGACCGGCCGACGGGCTGAGAGTAGAGCGTGGGAGATTGCCTACGGTGTGTAGGACGGAAAAAGTGCGTGGCGGGATCGGGGCCTCGTGGCCGGATCGGGGGCCTGTGAAGATATTTGGTTCAACATTGCTGCGTTATCGCTGACCGCGTCAAGAGCGGCTGGCACCACACCGGCCGGTTGGGCGTTGTTTGCCCTTGGGGGTTGCGTCGGGCTATGCTGCCCGGGCGTGTTGAGGAGGCGACATGAAGAAGCAGGTCTGGGGGCTTGTTCTCCGATACGTCATTGGGGGTGTCGTTGGCGTCCAACTGCTGTGGCATGCCATCGAGAGTGGCGACAGCGGACATGTGGTCTTGGCTACGGTCTTCGTCGTCGTCGCCCTTTTGCCTCCGTTGTCGTGGCTTCGAAGGGTCGTTAACTGGCCGAGTCTCCACCTCCGATCGAATCCCTCCGGATCCCCTCCCGACACGGCTCTTCCCGACACGGCTCCTCCCCACACAACGGTCATGGCGGCTCCTTGGCCGCACACCCCGAAACGATGGAATGACCCCTCCTCCTGACCCCTCCTCCCGCCACACACTTTTTCCGTCCTACACACCGTAGGCAATCTCCCGCCGCTCCTCTCCGCCCTTCGGCCGGCCCCGACCGCGATACCCTCCTATCCCGCCACACGCTCTAACCTTCCTACGCTCCTTGCCGCCACACACCTTTCTCGTTCTCGCCACACGACGTGCCCTTCCACGCCGACAGGACGACGTTTTCGCTGCGCAGTTCCGGCACGCGGCCTGTGCGTGTCGTGGCGGGAGGGGAGCGGAACGACAGCGAACGAAGAAGGCGTGTGGCGGGAGACGGGGAACCGGAGCCCCTCTTCAGAAGCCCCGCCTCGCGGAATGGCCGTGCCGGCTGGCCCCCATGTCGCTCAAGGTGTTCGGCGAGCGGCAGCGAGCTGGCGCGGCCGAGGTAGTCGCCGAAGGAGATGCCGAGCCGGGGCTCGGGCTCGCCTGCGTCCGAGATGCCGGAAGCCAGTGGTCGAAACGGCTCCGCCGGGTTCGTGCTCCAGAACGAGAAAAGGTGTGTCGCGGGAAGGGAGGGCACCGCAGTCGGACCGGCCGACGGGCTGAGAGTACAGCGTGGGAGATTGCCTACGGTGTATAGGACGGAAAAAGTGCTTGGCGGGATCGGAGGCCTAATTGGACTTGTGGGCGAGGTGTTGGTGTGTCGGGCTTGTCGCCTTTTCCCGTTCTTGAGGGGACAGCCGTCGGCGCATCCGTTGCACATGCGGCGATCTCGTCTTACGCTGCATACGAAAGCAATGGCGTCATGCTAGGAGTGACGACATGAGGCTAGGAAAAATCCTGGACCGCGTCTTTGCCGATCACCCGGACACCGACGAGTTGCTTGGTCATCCGGTCCGCATCTGGCGCAGAATGCCTACCCATGAGAGGGTCGCCGTTGGGCTGACGTTTGTGCTCTTTGCGCTGATCGTCGCAACCGGCGTCTTCGTTGTTGGCGGGATTTCGTGACGGGTGCGTTGGTACCTGCTTGGAACGGCCTTGAGCGGCCAGGCCGCTTTCTGCTTGCCGGCGGTGTGCTGGCGGGGTTTGCGCTTTGTGCATACAGCGCTGCCCCATTGCCGCTGCGCCCTTGCACTGCGATGTGGGCCCGCTTTGGGGCTCCTCAGTTTCCTCTGCAATGACTGTGGTGGTGACAACAGCGGCGTTCCTGGGAACCTCCTACGGCGCCCGCTCTTCGGCACAGGCCGCGCACGCCGCCGCCCAGCAGCGCCTTGCGCCTAGTCGTAGTACGTGCTCTTCGGCAGGTCCAGTGCCCTCAGCGTGTCGCGCATGCGCGACAGGCACGATGCCATCAGTCGATATGGGTTCCGCTCCGCGAAGGCCTTTCATGGATAAATCTTCATGGAATTAGAAAAATATATAAAAATGAGATACTTACAGAATATTCCGCGAGTCCCTGACTTCGGACGGTATCCGGGAGGGCAGGACGATGACAACGAAGATCGCCGCATCTTTGATCGCAGCCGAAGGCAAACGCGTATCCAGACACCGCGAGGGCAAGTCGCCGAGGAAGAATGCGGCCCCTCCGACAAGCGAGGTTGTAAACCATGACGCCGAGCATCGTTTTCCCGACAGCGGCCCGGGCGCATGCCGCTGCGTTTGTTGACGCTGTGCCGGCCGGCACATAGCCTGCGCGACATGAACGCCCCGCTCGACACGTATGTCCGGTTCCATCCACACGACGTCGATGTGACAAAGCGCGAACATGCGCGGCGCTTTGTCGGGCGCTTCCTGCGCGCACCCGGCGGTATCCTGTCCACGCGTGCCTGCACGGGCGCGCTGACGCTCGCAGCCATGATGTGTAGCTGTCTTGGGCAGGCGGAGGAGGTGCGGCCGGGGGTGCTGCGGACGCCGGAGGCGCGTTTTGCCGACCTTGAGGATTTCCCCTATGCGCCCAACTATCTGCAGGTTGGCGACATCCGGCTGCACTACGTGGACGAGGGGCCCCGCGACGCCGAGACAGTGCTTCTCATCCACGGTGAGCCGACGTGGAGCTATCTCTTCCGCAAGATGATTCCCGAGTTCACCGCGGCTGGCTACCGGGTGGTTGCGCCAGATCTGGTGGGCTTTGGCCGCTCCGACAAGTTCGCGGACGAAGGCGCCTACAGCTATCCGATGCAGGTGGAATACATGCTGGCGCTCACGCGTGCACTCGATCTTTCGGACGTAACCTTCTTCGGCCAGGACTGGGGTGGTCTCATTGGCCTGCGCGTGGTGGCAGCGGCGCCGAATCGCTTCGCGCGCGTGGTGGTGTCGAATACGGCGCTCCCCGCCGCGACCGGCATCCAAGGCTGGGTGGGCTATCCACTGTTCAAGCTCGCGGTGTGGTGGGAAGGAGAACTCACCTTCGAGGAACTGGTGTCCAACATCACCTTCCCGCGTTGGGTGGCGTACAGCTATCACGTCGATGATCTGCCGATCGGGCGGCTCATGGCCACGATGGGCGGCGACGAGGCGGTGCTGGCAGCTTACGAGGCGCCGTTCCCCGACCGCCGCTACAAGGCGGCAGCCCAGATCATGCCGTATCTGGTGCCCTCGCAACTGCGCGAGAACGAGGAGGCTTGGGCGGTGTTCGAGAACTGGGACAAGCCGTTTCTCGTCGCCTTCACGGACCAGGACCCCATCACCCGGGGCCGCGAGGCCGACTTCCTCGCCCGGGTGCCGAGGCCCCAGAACGTCACCATCCGTGGCGCCGGCCACTTCGTTCAGGAAGACGCGGGCAGGCCGTTGGCCAAGCTGATGGTGGATTTCATGCAGGGCAGGGAGTTGCCGGCACAGATCCACGCCGACGACATGGCTCGCTGATGCGCCCACGCGAGGGCCCGGCTTCTCCTCCAGGCGATCGTCCTCGCGCGTTTCGCTTGGTCCGGGAAGTCGGAAAATGACTGCGCTCCGGATGTTGGTCGGCGTCGCTTGCGCGGCGATGTGTCTCGCCTTGATTGGCGCGGCCATTTCCGAGGGGTCTTGGGGATTGCTTGTCCTTTGCCTAGGAGCTTGCGCCGTAGAACGCCACATGGTGGCGTTCTACGGCGCGAGGTCATAGGGAGGTGGGGGCTGGGGCCAGACGCCGAGCGTAGCGAGGGGTTTGGCGGCGCTAGCGCTCGCCTACATGAGCTGTGGTTGGGTGGACAAGGGGCTCGTGGATTGGCTCGGCCGCTGCAAGGACGTCACTCGGTTGTAGCAGGACCGGCCTTCGCGCCTTGCGGCACGCGTCGGCAGGTTGCCATCGCCTCAGGGGCCCTCACTGCCGCGTTCGGTCAGGGTTCGTGGTCGTGCGGAACGCGCTCGCCGTTTTCGTCGAGGTAGAAATAGTCCGGCTTGCTGTAGTCCACGTGCTGGTCCATGTTGGCGGTGGGCATCAGCCAAGCGAGGCGGGTGTTGCCGACGAGTTCGTAGGAGCCTTGGGGGGTGCCGATGTAGCCGAAGGTGTCGCGTTCGCCGAGGGTGATGACGAAGGAGTAGGGGGCGTCGGCGGCTAGGGTTCGGCCGACGTACGAGCGGTTGCTGCCGACCAGCGTTTCCACGTCGTCGATGACCGGACGGAACACCTTGCCGATTTGGGGCACCGGGAGGGCAATGGTGTCGCCGGCGTTCCAGGTTCTCATGCCGTCGCCGATGGCCACCAGCAGCGCGCCTTCGACGGTCTCGTGGTATTCGGGCACCCACTCCGGGTTGATGCCGGCAACGTCCACTTCGGTCCAGGCGGTGTCTGGGGGGACCGACGGCAACGCGCTTGCCGCTTCACCTTGGCGTGGGGCGGGGGCTGCGATGGCGTCCACGGGCGTTTCTTCGGCCGGAGCGGCCGTTTCGTTCGGCGCGCCGACGGTCTGGTCGCCTTGGTCTGCGTCGAACACGCCTTGGCGATAGAGCACGATGATCACGGCCAGCGCCAACGCCGTCAGCAGGCCGTGCCAGAGGAACTTCCGCTGCCGATCGGTCGCCACTTGCCTAACCCGCTCCCTTGAGCAACGCCACCGCCTCGGCGGCGCCGCCGAACTCCGCCCAGCCGAGGGGTGTGCCGTCGTGGGCACCGTCGACGATGGTGGCGTCGGCGCCGCGGCCGAGCAGCAGCTTGACGCAGTTCACGGCATTGTGTTGTGCGGCCAAGTGCATGGCAACGGCGTTGACGCCGTGGCCTTCGCCGCCCCAGTCGTGGCGCAGATCTGGGTCTGCGCCGTGGTCCAGGAGCCATTGCGCCGCTTCCACCTTGTCGCTGTAGCAGGCCCACAGGAGCGGCGTGCCACGGAACGGGTTGGCGTTCACGTTTGCGCCCCGCTTGACGAGTTCGGCCATGGACTCGCATTGGTCGTTGCGCGCCGCCCACGAGAGCGCCTCATCGAGCACTTCTTGCTTGGCGAGGGTGCGCTGCCAGGTGGGGAAGAAGATCGGCGCGTAGAAGTCGAGGCCGTCGGTAGCGTTCGCCGTCAGGTTCTCGCCGTCGAAGAACCGGCCGAGTTCGCGGCCGAGCGCGGCAGCGGCGCGGAGGTTATCGGGAACCACAGGCGAAAGTGCTTCGGCCATGTAGGGCTTGGCGTAGAAGAGCGCATAGGACAGCGGCGTGGCTCCAGACTTGCCGTGTGCTCCGGCGGCCACAGAGGCGCCAGCATGGACGAGTCGTTCGGCGAGGCTCGTGTGGCCGGCCATGCCGGCGGTGTGCAGCGGCGTCCAGCCATCCTTGGCGGCAACGTTGGGGTCTGCGCCGGCCTGCAAGATGAGGTCCACCGCGGCGTGCTGTTCGGGCGTGCCAGGGTCCAGCGGAATGGCAACATTGCCGGTGGCCGCGCGGCAGGCGAGGGCGATGAGAGTCTGTCCCTCCTCGTCCCGTTCGGCGAGCACGTCCGGCGCGCGCTGGACGATGGCTTCGAGCGCCTTGAGATTGCCGTCTTGCGCCGCAGTCGCGGCGGCAGTGAAGTCTTCGGACATCAGCCGAACCTTCGTTGTTTCAGCACTTCGACGCCGGGTAGCGGCTTGCCCTCGACGTACTCGAGGAAGGCGCCGCCGCCGGTGGAGAGATAGGAGACGCCATCGGCAACTCCGTACTTCTCCACGGCTGCCAGAGTATCCCCTCCGCCGGCGATGGAGAAGGCGGATGACGACGCTACCGCCTCCGCCACCACTCGGGTACCTTCGCCGAAGTGGTCGCGCTCGACCACACCGAGCGGGCCGTTCCAGAGGATGGTGGCGGCATCCTGCAAGACCTCTCGACTTCGGCGTGCCGACTCGGGGCCGATGTCCAGGATCATCTCGCCCTCTGGCACCTCGCCGGCCAAGCGCAGATGCGCTGCCCGGGCGTCTGGGGATGGGGCGGTCATCACGTCCAGCGGCAAGGGCACGTTCGTCTTTGCGGCGATTCGCCGCGCCACATCCACGAGTTCCGGTTCGGCCAGGGAAGCGCCTATGCCTTGCCCTGCGGCCAGCAGGAACGTGTTGGCGATGCCGCCGCCGACGATGAGCGTGTCGGCGACTTCGGACAGGGATTCGAGCACGGCGAGTTTGGTGGAAACCTTGCTGCCGCCAACGATGGCCACCACCGGTCGCGCCGGTGCGGTTAAGGCGCGGTCGAGCGCGTCGAGTTCCGCCGCCAGCAGGGGGCCGGCACATGCCAGCGCCGCGAACCGCGCCACGCCGTGGGTGGAAGCCTGCGCCCGATGGGCGGTGGCGAAGGCGTCCATCACGAAAATGTCCGCGAGTGCCGCGTAGCGCCGCGCCAGAGCGTCGTCGTTCTCCGTTTCGCCGGGGCAGAAGCGAACGTTCTCGAGCAGCGCCAGTTGCCCCGGCGACACACGGGCACAGTGCTCCCAATCGGAAATCAGTGGCACCCTGAGCCCGAGCGCTTCCGAGAGTGCCGTCGCCACCGGCGTTAGGGACAGCGCTGGATCGATGGCGCCGGGCTCCGGCCGGCCGAGGTGCGACATGACGATCACGGCCGCGCCGGCGTCGAGGCAGTGGCGCAATGTGGGCAAGGCGGCGTCGATTCGCGCGCTGCTGGCGATCACGCCATCCCGCACGGGCACGTTCAGGTCTTCGCGGATGAGCACTCGCTTGCCGGCGAGGTCCTGTTCCGGCAGGCGACGGAATGCGCGCTCTCCGGCCATCGCGCTGGTCCGCAGCACCCCGCCTACCAGGTCTCGCCAAACGGACGGATCATCACGTCGAAGGTCCACGCGCTCTTCGGTTGGTGCGCAAGGTGCCAGACTTCGGCGGCGATGTCGTCCGGCTTGCAGTAATAGTCGTCCGGCGCGTCGGGGTTGCGACGGCGCGTCCACTCGAGGTCGATGACCGCATCGATGGCCACGTAGCCGACGTGGATGCCCTTCGGCCCGAGCGAGCGTGCCATGGACTCCGCGAGAATGCGCTGCGCCGCCTTGGTGGGCGCGAAGCCAGCGAAGAAATCCTTGCCGCGGTAGGCGGCGGTGTTGCCGGTGCAGACGATCGCACCGCTGCCGCGCTCGATCATCCCGGGCGCGACCAGCCTGCCGAGGTGCAGCAGCGCCATGGTGTTGACTGCGAAGTTGCGTGCGAGCACGTCGGGCTCGATGCTGAGGAAGTCGCCAAAGGCACCGCCGACGGCGTTGTGGATCACGACATCCGGCAGGCCGAGTTCCACGTGCACGTGCTCGACGGTGGCGGCCAGCGCGTCGGCGTCGGCCACATCGCACGGATAGGCGTGAGTGTTCGGAACGCCTTGCTCAAGCTCTTTTAGCCGCTCGGCATTGCGCGCCAGCATGGCCACCCGATAGTCGCCGGCAAACCTTCGCACGATGGCGCTGCCAGTGCCGGGGCCAACGCCGGTGACCAGTGCGATGCGTCCTTCGCTCATGTGTGTCCGTCTTTGTTTTGGCGAGCGCGACTCTACCCCAGATTAGGCCAGACAGTGCCGCGCGCCCGCCTGCTACGATGCCAGCGATAGTGCGGGAGGCGCATATGCAGGAACTGATCGGCGAATGGCTGAACCAGAATGGTTCGCACCTTCGCATCGAGAGCGTCGATGCAGCGGGCGAAGTTCGCGGCACCTTTCAGTCCGCCAAGGGTCGAGCCGCACAGGATCGGTCCTATCCCGTGCTCGGGGTTGCGAACGGCGAAGTGGCTTCCTTCGCCGTCAACTTCACCGACGACGACGCCAATCTCCATTCCATCAGCACCTTCTCCGGCCGCCTCGACGGCACCACGCTGCACACGCTCTGGGTGCTGGCACGGCAATACGAAGACGCGGAACGAACCAAGCCGACGCAGCCGTGGAACGCCTTTCTGGTGAATGCGGATCGCTTCACGAAGGTTGGTTGACGGGTGCGTCGGCCGAGCGCTGCGCGAACTGCCCGAGCCTCCTAAGGGCGAGGCTTGTCCTCGCCATGTTCCGGTCCTGTCTTGAACGATTTCCAGTTGCCCTTGCACGGGCGACCACAAGGGTCGCGTCTGGTCGGTTGGAGGCAAAGCGCGCACGCTTGACCGTGGACGCCGGAGGCCAGTAGGGTGCGCGCCCATGGATTGCGCCCGCAGTAGTCAAGCCATTGCCTTGCGCAGCGCACTCATGTGCGGTGCGTGCCATTGAAATCGCCTAACCCCAAGATGGCCTTGGGCGTTTCGTTCCGCTTCATCGGGGCGGTCATCTGCGTGGGTGCCCTGGGGCTTCAGGCGCTCGCGCAAGAAACAGGTCGCGAAGGCGAGTGCGTCGGGGTGGCGGCCAACGTGGACGTCTGGCTCGAGCTTGCGCCCGCCAACGACATGGTTCGGGTCACCTACCGGGCAAGCCAGCCCTTGTCGAAACTCGCGTTGGGGCTGCCGAGGCATGAGTCGCTGTTGCGCCGGTTGCGGGTCGAGGAGCCGGAGGCGGAGATCGGCAGCGATGGAAGCGTGGTCCTGTCGGAGCCTTCCCAAACCCTCGTAGTGGACGTGCCGCCCGATCCGCCGGGGTACAAGATGGATCGGCAATACCCAATCGCCTTCGCGGTGGCGGGTCGCGGCACCGCCGTGTTCCTGCCCTACCTGTTGCCGCAGGTCTGTGGCGACGTGCCGGTATCCGTGCGTGGTGGGCCCGGAGTTGCAGCCTTCGTCGATGGCGCATTTTGATGGGTCGAGGAAGACTACCGGATCACCGAAACAGCGGGATTCGTCCTGGTCGGGAAGTCGCTTGATCCCGGCGCGGCAATGCAGTTCGCACGGCAGACGCCGGCCTGGCTGGAGGAGGCGATCCGGGATTCGTACCGGCGCGCACAACAGCAACTGGTGGATGTTCTGGGCGCGATGTCCATTCCTGCACGACTGTTCGTGGATGTCCATGTCGAGGGTGCCGAGCCCGGCCAGCCGCGCAGCGGCGGCGACAAGGCCGGCGAGAGCTGCGGGGTGCGGCTCTGGTTCCGCGGCGAGGATTGGGCGAACGAACGACCCGATCTGTTGAGTCGCACGCACGACCTTATCGTCCACGAGTTGGCGCACTGCTATCAGCCGGAACAGTGGCAGCCGTGGGCGCACGAGGGCCATGCTCGGTTCCTGGAGAAGATCGTCGCCACCGGCGCCAGCGGCGACTATGTGCCCGGCACCGCTGCGGAGGAGGCGTTCGTGCAGGACTTCGATGCTTGCATGAACGAGTTGCGTGTCGGCGAACGGAGGATCTCGGCGTACTCGTGTGGGTCGGTGGTGTACTGGCTGCGTTGGCTACAGACCGGTCGGGTGAACATGCTGGTGGAGGAGGACACCGACAACCCGAACGAGAGTGGCACCGTCGCCGCGCGCTTCGCGCTGCGTACGATCGACGTCGCCTAAAGTGGCAGCAACGGCCAACGCGAGCCGTTACGCCGGCGCCAGCACCCTGTCCACCTCCTCGCTGAACGACACTCGTTCGCCGTATTCCCCTTCCGGCGCTGATGCACCGTCAGCTCCATTGGCCGGCGGAACCCGGTCTACCCCTTCCGGATTTCAGCCGTCCGTGCGAAGAGCGTATGGACGGAATGTTCGTGTGTCGGGTATCTGGCCACTCGTGTGCAAGTCGCGCCGTGCCATACTAAAGTCATCCGTTGGAATTCCGGGGGTCGCCGTTGACCGGTGGGCGTAGCTTCGTGTGGGTCGCCTTGGGGTTGGTGCTCATGGTGGTGCTCGATATCGGTGGTGTAGAGCATCCATCCGCCCAAGCGGATGGGCTGCGAGCAGAGCAGCGAGGTCGCTGACGGTACACAGGGGCAGCTTCCGGACCCTGCTGCACAACCGGATGGCAGTGGGCTTTGGCTTGGCTTGCTCGCAATCCTGCTATTTGATCAGTGCCGGTGGGGCGTTGGGGGGCTATCTGAGTGGAGGCGGCGTAGCGGAAGGTCGGCCCGTACGACGAGGGAAGGCCGGTCCATATGTCGCCGGCGTCGCAGGAGCCATCGTCGCGGTTACCTTTGTGAGTGGGCCAGTCGACTACCACTACGAGGTGCTGTTCGCGCTGGCCGATGGTAACCGGCCGAGCGAAGTGTCGGCCTTCACTGAATTCGTCACTGGGGTGGTGACGATTCTCGCGGTGTCGACGATCGGCGGCTACTTGGGCGTCGGGCTGCTGGAGCGTACCGCGAATAGCCTTTGGAAAAAGGAGGTTGAGGGACGGGTCGAGTCGCTAGGTCAACACGTTGATGTTGAGCGGTTGCTACGGGAGAGCCGGGCGCTGCTCGCTGGGGGTGAGACCAACCTCGCATGGGAGCGTCTCGCACTGATGCCCGAGCCCGCGACAATGAGAGATTTCGACAGGATGAACCTCCACCTGCTGCGCGGATTCGCATTGAAACGCCAAGGCATGGTGACAGAGGCGTTGCAGGAGGCGAACGCTGCGTTGTCGATCATGGGTAGCTACAGTGGCTGGTACAACAAAGCGTGCTACGTAGCGCTGGGGTACGGCGAAAGCGTCACCGACGAGCAGGCCGAGGACGTAGAGGACCTGATTCGGAAGGCTCTTGAAGCTGCCCATGCCGCGGGCAAGGATGGAGCGGCATTGAAGTCAATGCGGGAATGGGTGCGAAAGGACGTTCAGGAAGAAGGGGATCTTTTCGCACTGCGAGACCGTCCGCTCATCAAAGAGTTCGTCGGTGAGGTAGGTGCGGAATAGCGGACGTTGGGGTGCTAGCCCGCATTATTCATGAACGCCCTACCGCGGACGACGATTCACTCGCTGTGGCTGTGCGTACTCGCTCCGGCCCCCTCGACATAGTGCGCAGCTATGCCTTCGGGTTCCTCCGTTCCGTGCGCCCAGCCACAGCGGCGTCTCGTCGCCCTCGCTACGCGCATTCATGAATAATGCGGGCTAGGGCCGTGCCTCAAACGCCGACGGGGAGAGTGTCTGCGGTTAGCATGTCTGTTACGCCTGAACGAGTGCTTCGAATCCCAAATATGGGGTTTCTACCAGCGCCCTGTCAACCCATAGGCATGCTCGAATCTCGGGCGTGTCGCTCACGGGGTCGATGGCAAGGAGACGAGGTGGATCCGTTGCGATACGAGCCACCAGTGGCTTTCGACAGTCCGCACGAAGTACCGCCTTACCGCTCGGTTCGCCCGACTGCCTAGTGACGCGTAAAGCACGGCGAGAAAGACGACCGTTAAGCCCCCGCCAGCACCCTGTCCACCTCCGCGCTGAACGACACTCGTTCGCCGTATTCCCTCTCCCCGCAAGTGGCACCCGGCCCCGTGAGGCGGGCGTGTTGCCAGCGCTTGCCTTGCTTCATGTCTTCGGCTGCGTGGTCGAAGTTGACGAAGTGGATGCCGACGCCGGCGCGGCCGGTGTCGGTGGGATTGGCGCCGGT
Organism: Pseudomonadales bacterium; assembly: GCA_965116935.1. GTDB lineage: Bacteria > Pseudomonadota > Gammaproteobacteria > Pseudomonadales > Azotimanducaceae > VXYL01. The sequence goes on from OZ220737.1 coordinate 2,332,391, forward strand.
GGCGTGGGGCGTGCCGAAGCTGAAGAAGGTGACGCCGCCGGCGGCGAGTTCGCAATGCACGGCGCTCGCCTCGTCGAGCCAGGTGCGGATGTGGTGATCGCTCGCCGGGTCGCGTTCGTGCAGGAGTTGGCGCTCCACCATGTCCGGCATCACCTTGAGGGTGCCGTTGTCCCGGTTTGCGTCGTGGATGGCGATCCACATGGCGCAGCCGCGGATGGGCCTCGGGATGTGGAAGTAGGCGTTGTCGGTATGCCAGTTGGTGCCCATGCCGACGCGGGGCGGCTTGTAGAACATCTGGTCGAGAATCTTCACCACCGGGTCACCGAGCAATGCCGACACGGCAGCCGTCACGCGCGGATGGAACGGCAAGGCGCGAAAGAGCCGGCTCTGCGGGAACAGCGGAATGAGCTGCAGGTTCTGGCGCGAATCGGGAATGGCCACGTCGCGCGGCAGCCCTTCGTCCACCCAGCGCCCAACCTCGCGCTGCATTGCTTCCACCTCGCGCGGTACGAAAAAGCCCTCAACGGTGGTATAACCGCGCGCCTTGTACTGCTCGATCTTGGCTGCGCTGATGGGCGTGGTCATGGGTTCGACACCGAATCGGGTGTTGGGAGCGGCATCGCCGCACATCTGAATAGTAGCCGCAAGGCCGTGGGTTGTTCCAAGAGCGGCAACGCGAACGCAACGAACGAGGGGAAGACGATGAGCGAATTCGAAGGCAAGGTTGCCATCATTACCGGCGCGGGTGGAGGAATCGGGCGTTGCCACGCCATCGAGTTCGCCAAGCGCGGCGCCAAGGTGGTGGTGAACGACCTCGGCGGCAGCGTCAACGGCACCGGCGCTGGCGATGCGGCGGATGCCGTGGTGGAGGAAATCCGCGCCATGGGCGGCGACGCCGTGGCCAACAAGGCTTCGGTGGCAGACCGGGACGGTGCCAAGAGCATTGCCGCCGATGCCATCAACGCCTACGGGCGCATCGACATCCTCGTCAACAACGCCGGCATCCTGCGCGACCGTACCTTCAAGAACATGACACTCGACGAGTTTGACCTCGTCATGGACGTGCACCTCACCGGCACCGCCTACGTCACGCACGCCGTCTGGCCGCACATGTACGAACAGCGTTACGGCCGCATCGTCTTCACCAGCTCCGGCTCCGGCATCTTCGGCAACTTTGGCCAAGCCAACTACGGCGCCGCCAAGATGGGGATGCTGGGCCTCGCCAACGTGCTGGCGCTCGAGGGCGCAAACCGCAACGTGCGGGTGAATTGCCTGGGCCCGGGCGCGGCCACGCGCATGACCAACACGGTGCCGGGCCGCGACGAAGACCTGGATCACGTGGATCCATTGCGCGATCCAGCCTTGGTCAGCCCCGCGGTCCTCTTCATGTGCAGCGAAGACGCCCCCAACGGCGCGGTCATCCACGCCTCCGGCGGCAACTACAGCCGCAGCGAAGTCTGGGTGAACGACGCCGTGGAACTCGGCGCCGGCGCGACCTACGAAGACCTGACGCCCCACATCGACCGATTGATGGACATGTCGGCGGCGCACCCGCGTGCGCCGAGGGCGCCTAGGCCGCGAGGGTAGGGACGAACGACACAAGGTGGCCTATGTCCAAAATCAAGAGGGTAATCGCGTCGGTTCGCACGTCGTATCGGCGGACATCCTATAGGGTCGGCTCGTGGTTCGGTGGCTTGCTTGTGGCAGCGTCTCTTGTGTACACGGCATCGCGTATCGGGAGGCCCGTTTCCGGCTGGGAGGAAGAGGTTGGAGAGCTTGTCGCCTTGGTCGGAGGCATCGCCGGTTCCTTCATCGCGTCCCGGAGCGCCTTTCGGGCCCATGCAAGATCGGCGTTCAGAAGGCTCACTTCGATGTATGTGGGACTTGGGCAGATCACAGAAGCCGCCATTTGCAACCCGCCCGAGGAGCACGAGGCTTTGGTGAGAATCGAGGCTATTGCGTCCGTCCACGCGCAAACAGCAAGAGATGCCCTTGAGGACTGGGCTGACCTTGCGCCGAACGAGGTGGCAGAATTGCGTGGAAGTCTGAGGCGCCGGGAGGCTGGTGCCACTGAGGAAGTGGAACCGGTCAACGTGCTACCGTTAGGCAGTGGTGCCGTAACTCGCCATGGAGTAAGCGACAAATGACGGAGTTGATTCGCGGCAAAGTCGCACGAATCCTGAACTCAAGGGAAGTGGCATTGAACGTCGGTGCAGACCAAGGCGTGCGAAATGGAATGCAGTTCGACATTCTGTCCTCGAACTCTCACGAGATCAAAGACCCCGACACGGAGGAAGTGATCGGGTCTGTGCATCGTCCCAAAGTGCGCGTAGAAGTGGGCATCACCGAAGGACGTTTCTGCATTGCGCGCACCTTCCGGCAAAGGCGCGTGAACGTTGGCGGCACACTCACAGCTGGAAGCATCTTTGCGCCTCCGAAGTGGCTTACGAGATCCGAGACCCTCAAGACATCGGAGGCCACCTGGGAAGACTTGGACGAACGCCAGAGCTACGTCAAAACGGGCGACCCGGTGGTGCAAGTCGAAGATGCCGCCACGACGACGAGATACCAGAGGCTTGCCGTGGAAGGGCAATGAAGCGTTGGCAATGGCGGACTGGCATAGGGCCTCTCAAGCGCACTTGGAGGCGAACGCCCCATAAGTTCGACCGTCGCCCAGCTGCTTGCCGAACTCGCAACTCGAACGACGAAAATGACGGTCTTTGCCGAGTCATGGCCCTCCGAGTGCGCGAGCTTGGCGTGATGCTCAAACGTTCGTTCTGAATCTGCCCAAATCTATGGTGCATCTGCCAAACATCGGCTTGGCAGCGGACGGTGAGATCAAATTCCTTCCTTGCTAGTGCCACCCCTTGCAGGCTGCTGAACTTGCCCCTGTTTTCAGCGGATCAGGCGGATGTCCACGCCGACGTCCGCTCCGCGCCATGCCCGATCGGCCGTGATGGCCTCGGCTTCGAGGCGGGCGGCCAATGCAAGGCAGGCACGGTCGCCGAGTGATAGGCCGTGGGCGCGGGTCGCAGCGCGGAGAAGACCTGTCTGGATTGCGCTTTCGGTGTCGAGCAGGTGTACCTGCATTGGGATCGATTGCGCTGTTCGACGCGCCTCGGCCGGCGGGAAGCCTTCGTCAATCAGTTTTGAGACCACTTCCGCGAGGTTGACTGTGGAAATGGCTGCATCGCTGATCTTCGACGCAACAAGCTCAGCACCCGGTTCCTTGAATAGCATTGCAAGCACTGCGGAACTGTCGAGCACTGCAGCCATTCCCTAATCCTCTTCTCCCCAGAGAGCCCGGCGCTCCGCGATGAAGCTGTCGACCACGCTTCCTGAGCCGCGATAGGGCGCAACCATCCGCTGGACACGCTTCACCGCACCGTCCCGACTCAAGAGGCGCAGTTCGCCGTGCTCGACGCGAGCGTGAATCACGTTGTCTTCGATGCCCATGGCGGCGCGCATGTCGGCGGGGATCAGCAATCTGCCGTCGTCGGCGATCTTGAGCCAGCGCGGGTCGATGCAAGGGCCTTCGGCAGTGTCCGGCGAAGCGACATAGGTGGCCCTTTCTTCGCGCACCTCGGAGTCCTGGGCGGTTTTCCAGCGCTGGTATTGGGTGGAAGCGGTGTTTTCGTTGCCGCCTTCGGCGACTATGCGGTGCATCACTTCGCGGCGGGTGGCCATGCGACCCTGTTCCCGCGTGATTTCGTCCGCAACGTCCCAGACTCGACCGGTGCGCGAGCCCGCAGCGGGACGGCGGTGACTCCGCTCTTGCTCGTCCATGGTGACTTCACCCAATCATCTCGAAATCTGCCGAGAAGATTAGATTTCGCCGGAAAGAGTGTCAACCGCCGAAAGGTGGTCAGGCTGGCGCCGTCTTCTCCAGATCCAGCTCAGCTTCCTTCGCGAACGACAGCGCATCCTGCACGTTGGCGCGGTTGGCGCGGGCCAGGGTTGAGAGCGCCGCGAAGGTGATCCAGTCGCGAGAGACTTCGAAGTAGTCGCGCAGGTCCTCGCGGGATTCGGAAAGGCCGTAGCCGTCGGTGCCGAGGACGGTGCAGGCGTTTGGCAGCCAGCGCGTGATGGAGAGGGGGAGTGCCTTCATGTAGTCGGAGGCGGCGACGAAGACGCCCTCTTCGCCTTCGAGCAGCGTCTCGACGTAGGGGCGTTCGTCGCAGTCGCCGGCGGACACGAGCTGCGCCCGTTCCGCCGCCATGCCCTGGCGGGCGAGCTCGGTGTAGCTGGTGACGCTCCACACGTTGACGCGATGGCCGAAGGCGCGCAGGCGCTCCGCCGCCGCCAGAGTCTCGTCCATGATGGCGCCGCTGCCGAGGAGGTTCACGTCGGCATCGGCGGTTCGGTGCAGTGCATACATGCCGCGCACGATGCCCTCTTCGGCGCCGTCCGGCATCGGCGGCATCGCGTAGTTTTGGTTGGTGAGGGTGAGGTAGTAGAAGACATCCTCCTGCTCGGCATACATCCGGCGAATGCCGTCGGTGACGATCACCGCGATTTCGAAGGCGAAGGCGGGGTCGTAGCTGACGAGGTTGGGAATGGTGGCGGCCATGAGATGGGAGTGGCCGTCCTGATGCTGCACGCCCTCGCCGTTCAAGGTGGTGCGCCCGGAGGTGCCGCCGAGCAGGAAGCCCTTGCACATCATGTCGCCGGCGGCCCAGATCATGTCGCCCACGCGCTGAAAGCCGAACATGGAATAGAAGATGTAGAACGGCACCATGGGCAGGCCGTAGTTGGCGTAGGCGGTGCCGGCGGCGAGGAACGACGCCATGGCGCCGGTTTCGCAAATGCCCTCCTGAAGGATCTGGCCGTCCTCGGCTTCTCGATAGGGCGCGATGGTGCCGGCGTCCACCGGCTGGTAGTGCTGCCCTTCCGGCGAGTAGATGCCAGCCTGCGGAAACAGCCCGTCCATGCCGAATGTGCGCGCCTCGTCCGGCACGATGGGGACGATGTAGCGCGAGAGTGCATCGTCGCGGAGCAGTTTTTGCAGCATCCGCACCATCGCCATGGTGGTGGATATGGCGCGCTCGCCGGTGCCTTCGAGCATGTCGCGGAAGAGCTCCAAGGACGGCGGCGCAAGTGCCGGGCAGCGCACCTTGCGTTCGGGAACGAAGCCGCCGAGCGCTTGCCGCCGCTCGATCAGGTAGTGGCTCTCGGGGCTGTCGGGCTCTGGCCGGTAGAACGCCGCGCGGTCGATGTCGTCCTCGGCCATGACGATGCCGAGCCGGTGCGCCAGGCCGCGGCGCTCGTCGGCGGAGAGGAACTTCTTCTGATGCACCGTGTTGCTGCCCTCGACGCGGGGCCCCAGGCCGTCTCCCTTCACGGTCTTCAGCAACAGCACGCAAGGTTTGCCGGTGACTTGCTGGGCCTGGCGGAAGGCGGCGTAGATCTTCTTGTGGTCGTGGCCGCCGCGGCGGATGGAGCGGATCTCCTCGTCGGTGAGAGCGCTCATCAGGCGCTTCAGGGCAGGATTGTCCTCCACCCAATGCTCGCGCACGAAGTCGCCGGGCGAGACGGTGTACATCTGGTAGTCGCCGTCCACCGCCTGCTCCATCCTCGCTTCGAGGATGCCGTCCGCGTCGCGCTCGAGCAGCACGTCCCAGCCGCCGCCCCAGATCACCTTGATGACGTGCCAGTCGGCGCCGCGAAAGGCCCGCTCGAGCTCCTGAATGATCTTGCCATTGCCACGCACCGGGCCATCGAGGCGTTGCAGGTTGCAGTTCACCACCAGCACGAAGTTGTCGAGGCGCTCGCGGGCCGCGATGTTGATGGTGCCGAGCACCTCCGGCTCGTCCGACTCGCCATCGCCGATGAAGGTCCAGATCTTGCCGCCGTTCTTGGCCTTGAGGCCGCGATGCTCCAGATACTTGGCGAAGCGCGCCTGATAGATGGCGCTCGGTGTCGAAAGCCCCATGCTGGCGCAGGGCATCTGCCAGAACCAGGGCATCCGGCGCGGGTGCGGATAGGAAGGCAGGCCGCCGCCCTCGGCGAGTTCGCGGCGGAAGTTGGCTAGCTCCCCTTCGCCGAGCCTGCCCTCCAGGAAGGCGCGGGCGTAGATGCCGGGCGAAGTGTGCGCCTGAAAATGCACCTGATCGCCGCCGTAGTCGTCGCTCTTGGCGCGAAAGATGTGGTTCAGCCCCACTTCCATCATGGTGGAGGCGGAAAGATAGGTGGCGATGTGGCCGCCGACGCCGGAGCCGCTGTCGTAGGCTTGCAGCACCATCGCCGCCGCATTCCAGCGCAGGATGTTCTCGATGCGCGTTTCGAGTTCGATGTCGCCCGGATACGCGGGCTGGTCGCGCAAGGGAATGGTGTTCTTGTAGGGCGTGTTGAGCGCCGCGTCCGTGAGCACAACGCCAGCCCGCGACAGTTCGTGCTGCAGCCGGCTCATCAGCTTCTTGGCGCCTTCGCCGCCTCTCTCCGAGAGCACGCCAGCGAGCGCCTCGATCCATTCCTGCTGCTCGAACTGCCAGTCGTCGTCCGTGCGCGGGGCGATGTATTCCTGCGTGGCCACGGTGCGAGAATACCGGCAACGACGGATTAGCGACAGGAGACCCACGCGGCATGGACGCAGACACCTACCACACGGATCACTGGCGCACGATCGAGGACGAACGTGTCGAGCGCTACGAGCGCATGTTCGTGTGGCGGGAGGGGCATGCAGAACTGCTCGCGCCGCTTGAACTCGCGCCTGGCTGTCGGGTGATGGACTACGGCTGCGGCCCCGGCTTCGTCTCGCTCGGCATGGCGGGCCTGGTTGCGCCGGGCGGACAGGTGCATGGCGTGGACATCAATGCCCGCTTCGTTGCCGATGCCACGGGCCGCGCCGCCGGCACCGACAACGTCTCCTTCCACCTGTTGCAGGATGGCCACATCCCCCTCGCCGACGGTGCCGTCAACCGGGCCCTCTGCAAGAACGTGCTGGAGTACGTGCCCGACCTCTCCGCCACCCTGGTGGAGTTCCATCGCGTGATCGAACCTGGCGGCCGATTGCTCGCCATCGACAGCGACTGGGGCTTTGTCATCGTCGAGCCCTGGGGCAGGGCCGTGACGGAACGCTTCTTCGCCGCCGCCGCGCCCGCGTTCAAGGAGCCGGAAATCGGCCGCAGCCTGCGCGGCCACCTGCTGGACGCCGGCTTCGAGGACGTTCAGGTCACGATTCGCGCCGGCGCCGACACCGAAGGCGGCAGCCTGCTGGTACTGCGCAACATGGCCAGCTACGCCACCCAGTTTGACCTGCTGTCGAGCGAAGAGGCGGCGGCGCTATTGGCGCAAGCCGAGACGGCAGTCGAAGAGGGCCGGTTCCTGTTCTCCCTGCCGCAGTTCCTGGTGACGGCAACTCGTCCCTGACGCAGCTCGCAGGGGACAAGCCCCGCCTCGGAGGGAAGGCATTCTGCCTTCCCTGGCACGCGTGAGCGCGCCCACCAACCAGAAGAAACGCGCCTGTCGGCGCGTAGGGAAGGCAGAATGCCTTCCCTCCAAAGGCCCGTCCTTGTTCAAGCGCTGTTCGCCGTGCTGCGTGGACACCCGTCAAGTGCTGGCGGCCTGCGGAGTTTAGGCCGTGAAAACGGGCCTCTGGATCGAGTGAAGAGGCGGGGCGCTGTTGGCGCAAGCCGAGACGGCAGTCGAAGAGGGCCGGTTCCTGTTCTCCCTGCCGCAGTTCCTGGTGACGGCAACTCGTCCCTGACGCAGTTCGCAGGGGACAAGCCCGCCTCGGAGGGAAGGCAGAATGCCTTCCCTCCAAAGGTCCGTCCCTGGTTTAAGTGCTGTTCGTGTGGCGCGTGGACACCCGTCGGGCATTCTGCCTTCCCGGGCGAGCGTGAGCGCGCCCGCCTAGCAGCCTGTCGGACTTTGCCGCGCGAGCGGCAAAGTCCGACAGGCTGATAGCCGTAGCTGCGAGCGAACGCGAGCACGAAGGCCAGCAGTTCGCGCCAGCGAACTGCCGACGCGCCCTTCAGGGGCGCGCTAGCGTGAAGAGACGCGCCCGTCGACTCAGTCGTCAGTTTTCCACTTGTTGGGGTCAGGCGGTGTCCAGCGTTGCAATGCGCCCAGGAGGTCGGTTGGGGTAGCGCCTACTAGGACCGACGCCAAGTGTTGCTGTCGGACGAAGCCTTGTTCCGATACGCGACGCAGGAAATCCATGAGGGGATCATAGAAGCCGGCGACGTTGAGGAGCCCGGTGGGGCGCTCGTGAATGCCGAGTTGGTTCCAGGTGATGGCTTCGAACAGTTCGTCCAAGGTGCCGAAGCCGCCTGGGAGTGCGACGTAGGCGTCAGCCAGTTCGGAGAATCGTCGCTTGCGCTCGTGCAGGGTTGGCACGGTCTCCACCTGCACCCTCGGATGGCCGACTTTTTCGGCTAGTGGGGCCGTGATGATGCCGATGGCTTCGCCGCCGGCATCGAGGGTGGCGTCTGCCACCGCGCCCATCAAGCCGACGCCGGCGCCGCCGTACACGAGGGTGATTCCTCGCGCTGCGAGTTCCCGCCCTAGTTCGCTAGCGACAGCAGCGTAGCGTGGGTCACGACCGGCGTTTGAGCCGCAGATTACGCATATGGCCTTCATAGCAAGAGGTATCTCGGTTTAGGTGCCTTGCGCGCGTGGAGGGCGAGAGGGCCGCCCCTCAGTCCTCCATGTACCGTTCCTGCAGCCGCCTCATGCCGCCGAGCCAACGGTCTGGGTCGGCGACCTTGCGGCGCATGTACTCCTTCACCACGTCGTGCGGCAGGGCGAAGAACCGCTCCTCGTCGATGGCCTCGACGCACACTTGCGCCACCTCCTCCGGTTCGAGCAGACCGTCGACGCTGGCGACGCTGGCGGCATTGGGATTGGCCGAGGTCGGGCCGGTCATGGCGGTGCGCACCGCCTGCGGGCAGAGCACGGTCACGCGAATGCCGTCGCGGTGGTGGGTGATGGACAGCCACTCCGCCAACGCCACCGCGGCGTGCTTGGTCACCGCATAGGTCACCGAGCCAATCTGGGTCAGAAGCCCCGCCGCCGATGCCGTGCTGAATAGATAGCCGCCGCCCCGCGCCACCATGCGCGGCACCAGATGCCGCGCCGCCCACACGTGCGACATGGTGTTGATGCGCCAGATGCGATCCCACATCTCGTCCGGCTCGTCAATGCCCTTGCCTTCGGCGATTCCCGCGTTGGAACAGAAGAGGTCGATGGCGCCGTGCTCGGACTCCGTGGTCTCGATCAACCGCACGATGTCCGCTTCCTTCCCCACATCGACGGCCTGCGCCGATCCGCCGATTTCGTCCGCCACCGCCTGAGCCCCAGCGCCGTCGATGTCCACGCACACCACATGCCGCGCCCCTTCCGGCCCGGCAAAGACGCGAGCAAGCGCCCGGCCAATCCCGCTCGCCGCTCCAGTCACCACAACGACCTTGTCTCGAACTCTCACTCGGACCCCCCGCTTCCCTGTGGAGCGCATGGTAACGGTCCTTTCCGTCACCTGTGGCGCCGGTGTCCACCTAAAGTGACCGGGATCCCTCTATTGAATAAAATCGTTCAAGTTCGTATTCTCAAAGCCATGGAAGCGTTCCAACGATCACACGTCCAAGTCCTGCTCGGTCGGCTCGCTGAGGAGCCGCATCACATCATCGCGGTGTTCGGCCCGCGCCAGAGCGGCAAGACCACATTGGTGGAGCAGGCACTCCGGCGCATAGATCGGCCAAGTCGTCACCACCTGCTTGATGAGTTGGACGCAGGCGGCGCTAGACCCGCGGATGCTGCATCCGCATTCAGGTTGCCGCGTGAACCCGATACCGAGTGGCTGGTTCGGACTTGGCAGCAAGCCCGGCAGGAAGCCGATGCAAGTCCGAAGGGGCTTGTGCTCGTGCTGGACGAGATCCAGACGATCCCCCAGTGGTCTTCAACGGTGAAGGGCCTGTGGGACGCTGATCGGTCAGCAAACCGGCAGATGCATGTGGTGCTGCTTGGGTCGGCGCCGCTCCGCGTTCAATCCGGCTTGACCGAAAGCCTCGCCGGCCGCTTTGAGCGGGTTCGGGTGAACCATTGGTCCTTCGAGGAGATGGCGGATGCGTTCAGTTTCGATCTGGCTGAGTACGTGTACTTCGGCGGCTATCCGGGCGGGGCCCAGTTCATCCGTGACGAGGCACGTTGGAAGGACTATGTGCTCGGGGCGCTCGTCGCGCCCAATGTCCGAAAGGACATCCTCGCAATGACGCGGGTGGACAAGCCAGCTCTCCTAACTCAGCTCTTCGAGCTCGGCGCGGAATACTCGGGACAGGTCCTCCCTTACGTAAAGATGCTTGGCCAGCTTCAAGACGCGGGCAACGCCACGACGCTCGCCCGCTATCTGGACCTTCTCTCCACGGCCGATCTCCTTACTGGCATCCCCAAGTACTCGGGGTCAGCTCGCCGTGTCCGCAGATCGAGCCCCAAACTCCATGTCCTTAACACCGCCCTAATGACCGCGGGATCGACGTATTCGTTCGATGAAGCCCGTGCCGATCGCTCGTTCTGGGGACGCATCGTCGAAAGCGCGGTTGGCGCGCACATTCTCAACACGGCGTCTGGCTACATTCGCACTCATTACTGGCGCGAGAAGTCTCTTGAGGTAGATTTCGTGCTGCGCCGCGGGCCCCGAATGATCGCCATTGAGGTCAAGAGCGGTCAACGGGCTAGGCGATTGCGCGGACTGGAGGCGTTTAAGCAGAAGTTCCAAGGGGCGCACACGATGCTGGTCGGCGAGGGCGGCACACCAATCGAGGAATTCTTGACCAAACCGGTGGACTACTGGCTCGAGCACCTATGACCACTGTCGCACGCACTTGCACCGAGCTTCGGAAGGGCGATGGCGAAGAATTGCAACGTAGGCCATCTCGGCCACTCGCCGAGTTTCGTGAACGCGATGCATACGTCCTCCTCGGCGATCCGGGCATGGGCAAGACCACCGCGTTCGAGACAGAGTCCGGTGCGGTCGGCGACGCGCTTGAAGTCACGGCTCGCGACTTCGCTAACTTCGACGCGGAGGACCACCCCGAGTGGCGGGGAAAGACGCTCTTTATTGATGGCCTCGACGAAGTCCGGACCGGCCAGTCCGACCCTCGCACACCATTCGACCGCATTCGCCGCAACCTCGACAAGCTCGGTAAGCCTCCCTTTCGACTTTCCTGCCGCCACGCGGACTGGCTCACGACCGATCAGAAAAATCTTGAGGCTACCTCCCCGTCCGGTGATGTGACGGTGCTGCAAATCGACCCGCTCGACGAACGGATGCTCAATGAGATCCTCGGCAGCGATTCGCGTGTTCCGTGCGCCCACGATTTCATCGACGAAGCGCACAAGCGTGGTGTGGGGGGGCTCCTCGCCAATCCTCAGTGCCTGGACATGCTCATCGATGCGGTTCATGGCGGTGCGTGGCCCGCAAGCCGGGCAGACACCTTCGAGAAAGCGTGCCTGGTGATGGCACGAGAGCACAACACGGAATATCTGAGCGTCCGACCAATCCAAGACCCGCGAAGGATCCTCGAAATCGCGGGACGGCTGTGCGCTGCGCTGCTGGTCTCGGGCGTTCCGGGCTGCGCTACCGGCGCGGCGAGGGTCGGGAGCGACTTCCCGGATGTTGCGGAACTCCGAACATCCGATGGCGACTGTCGCGAGGCCATCTCATCGAAGCTCTTCCGCCACCATGAGTACGGGCGCGCAACGCCGCTCCATCGTCACATTGCCGAGTACCTCGCAGGTTGCTACCTCGCATCGCTCATTGACGGTGGCGTCCCGACCGCACGCGTGCTCGCGCTAGTCTGCGGCCGGGATGGAAAAGTCGTGTCTGAGTTGCGAGGGCTTTCGGCGTGGCTCGCCACGCATTCGCATCGAGCTCGGCCCCTTCTGATCGAACGTGACCCGATAGGTGTGGCCCTCTATGGCGACATCGCGGCTTTCAACCATGACGAACGACAAGCGCTGTTCCGCACGTTGGTACGCGAGCCACGGCAACTTGAGCCCACCTACAGAACGGCCCCTGCGTTTGCCTCATTGGTCACGCCAGGGATGCAGGCGGCGTTGAAAGGCACCCTCGCCAACCCCCCTGGGGGAACCGATGCCCCGTTTGCCGTCGACTTCGTGCTGCGTCTGCTCTGCGAAGCGCCACCGCTGCCCGACTTTGCCGCGGACTTGCTGGCGATGGCCCGAGACGAGACTCGGTGGCCCAGGGTTCGAGAGGCCGCCCTAGATGCCTACATCCACTATGGCGGAGAAGGCGACCACGACCCAGATCTCTTGGCCTTGTTGCACGCCGTTCGGCGAGCGCGAGTGGCCGACGCGGACTTGCAGCTCCGCGGCAAGCTCCTTGCGGCGTTGTATCCACGACGCATTTCCCCTTCGGAAATCTGGGGCCTTTTCGATGAGGACGACGGGCTGTTCGGCGGCGCATACATGCGCTTCTGGGTTTACGAGCTCCCATCTGGTGCAACCGATTCTGCGGTCGCCGATCTCCTCGATGCCTGCGCGGCGCGATTGCCCGAATTGGAGCCCGTCAGTACATCTAGGTTGGCCCACTGTGTAGGCAGGTTGCTTGCTCGTGGCCTCGAGACTCACGGCGACTCTATGGACATCGTCCACCTTTACCGGTGGTTGGACGCCGGCGTTTGCCTCCATGTGGATCGCGATGGGCATGGAGAGACAGACTCGATCCGTAGCTGGGTCGCAAGCCGGCCCGAGCTCCACGCCGGCCTCATGTTCGAGGGCATCCGCCGGCTGCCGGATGGCTACTGGTACGCACCATACGAAGCCCTACAGCGGCTCTTCGGTGCCCACGTGTCCCTCGGGTTCTACGAGGATTGCGTCCGTGAGGCGAAGGCAATGCCGGAACGACGCCAGCAAATCGCGGCCTCACTCCTACGGTTCGCCCTACAGACTGGCGGGCTTGACGCCGAACGTGTGCGGGAACTGCTTGGGGACGATGCGCGCCTCCTTGGCATGCTGGAAAGGCTTCTGCGGCCCGCTGTCACGCCCCCGGAAATTGCCCGTCTTGAGCAGGCACAGCAGGCGCGGGCAGAGGAGGAGCAGCGCAAGGCGGCCCGTGATCGCGAGCATTTGGAGAGCAACATGGATGTCCTGCGAGACAACCAAGCACCTCCCGCTCTGCTTTGCCGGATCGCCCGAGCCTATTTCGGCGGGTTCTTGGGCTTCACGCCCGAGCGGGGGACAGCGCACCTCCGACGACTCGCGGGAACCAACGACCGTTTGCGGGAGGCGTTAGAAATCGGCCTGGTGCGCACCTTGGACCGTGACGACATCCCGGACGTGGATACCGTTCTCCATCACCGGCTCCAGTCGGAGGTGCATTACCTCTGTTGGCCCTTCCTCGCCGGCTTGGCCGAGAAGGAACGAGCCGGCTCCCTGTCTCCGGCTTGGTGGACCGAAGAGCGCATGCGCAAAGCGCTGGCGGCGTATTTTTCATACGCCCACGGGGACTACGAGCCCGATTGGTATCGGCATCTCGTTGCGGAGCACGCCTCGACCGTTGCAGACGTCCAGGTACAGCTATCGAGCGCATTGCTCAACAACCGTATTGATTCGAACACCAACCTCTGGCATTTGGCATTCGACCCGGGACATGCCGCAGTTGCAGTACACGCGAGCCTGCCATTGCTGCGCCAGTTCCCAGTCGGTGCCAACAGTGCCAGCCTTCGATCGCTTGAGTATCTCCTCTTGGCCGCGTATCAACATGTCGAGCCAAGAGACTTCAAGGAACTTATTGCCAGCAAGCTCGCGCAGAAGAGCATGCCTCCTCGTCAGCAGGGTCGCTGGATCGCGGCGGGCTGTGCAGTCGCGAGTGAACAGTTTGCGCCCGAGGCTAGTGCATTCGCTGATGGTGGCAGGCGGCAGATGCGCGCCCTTCATTTGGCCGCTTTCTTTTGTCCCCAAGAGCGCGTCGCACGTCCCATACGGCACAACGACATATGCCTGCTTGAAATGCTCGTCGGCATCGTCGGTCGCAGCGTAGGTCCCAACGAGCACCGCGAGGGCATCGTGACGCCGGCGATGGAGTCGTCGGATCTCGTGACCCAATGCATCAACGGCCTTGCCGGCAATCCGGACGCTCGAGCGAGTGACGCCTTGGCGGCTCTTCTTGGTGACGCACGCCTTCCCCGCTGGCACAAAACCCTGGCGCGGGCCGCCGACGAGCAACACATCGTGCGCCGGAACCACGAGTTCAGCCACCCGACATTCGATCAGGTGGTACAGACGCTTGATGGCGGTCCGCCGGCCAACCCGGCCGACCTCGCCGCGTTGGCGGTGGATGTCCTGCAAGGTCTCGCGAGGGAAGTCCGTGATGGCGATACCTCGGATTGGCGCCAATATTGGGACCGGAGTAGGCCCCATCAGGAAACGGAATGCCGGAACCGACTCCTGTCCGATCTAAGGGTACGCCTTGAGCGTTTCGGCGTTCAGGCCGATCCCGAAGTGCAACATGCGGACGATGCTCGAGCGGACTTTCGGCTGCATTTCGACGGATTCCACGTACCCGTGGAGGTCAAGACCACCCAAAGCCGCGACTTGTGGTCCGCCATCGCGGACCAACTGATCCCAAAGTATGCGAGAGATCCAAAGGCCGCCGGAACTGGCATCCTCTTGGTGTTTTGGTTCGGCCCGCCGAAACGTAGAGCGCCTTCCGGTCAGCGTCCGCAAACGCCCAACGAACTTCGTGGCGCGCTCGAGGAGACCATGACGCACGAGCAAGCACGACTCGTCTCTGTCCGCGTGCTTGACGTGGCGCGGCGTTCAGATACTGCGCGGCGTCAGCGTCGGTGACATCACCCAATCGCCTCCTTGAGTTGTTCCACGAAGGCCCTCGTATCGGCGAAATAGCTCGGATAGGCGGCGCGCAAGGACTCGATTGAGGCGACTCGGACGAGTACCGTGTCGGCGCCGGGGAAGTGCTCGATTGCTGCTTCCACCTCTTCGTAGGCGCGGATCGCTTCCTCGCGCTCGTGCTCGGCGTATTCGTTCCAGCGCACGCGGGCAACGTCGTCTTGGATCGACTCGACAATGATGTGGAAGTACTCGGCCTTGCCGTTCCGAACGTGCCCCTCGAGCACCCGCAGCGTCTCGCGGTATCTCTCGAGTCGAGCCACCGCGCCCACCGTGCGAGCGACCTCCGACAGTTCCTCGCGAAGTGCGACTCGCGTTTTCGGTGAGCCGGGAACCAACGGGAGTTCCTCGGTGAAGGCCATTGCAGAACCCATGAGTGCGAACAGGCGCAACCATCGCTCGTCACCGGCGCTGGACTTCAGCGCTTCGCCGGAAAATGTGCCAACCGTTTCAACGGCGGTCGCCCAGATGTGCTGCAAGCGCGAGCGGATCTGGATTTCGATTCGCATTCCCTCGTAAGCCGCTTGATCTTGATGCTCCGGTCGAAACTGGCTTAGCAGGTGGATTCCGCGATAGCCGCTGTTTCTCGGCTTGGCAATGTAGTCGTCCTTCACCGTTGCGGCCTGCTGCGAAGGCTCGGCGGCGTATTGGTCGGCAACGGCTCGAACATCCGCCGCCGATGGGAGCACGGCCCGACATCCGCCGATGTCTTGCATTCGGGCGAGCTTCATGCTGCCGAACCGTCGAAGCTTGGCATCGATGGAAGAAAGCCGCTTCAGACGTTGTGCGACAAGTGCGTCCTCGCCGAAGCGGGCGACCCGTTCCTGTAGTTCCGCTCGTACTCGGTCGAGCGGCAGGCTGTGTGCGGCTCGCCAGTTGTTCACGACACCGCGGGCCCGGCGCAGTTCGTCCGGCGAACTCGAAGGCCCAATCAGCGCGTCGCCGGCGGCGTTCACCTGCGTCCGCGAATGCAGCGGTTTGGGTTCCTCCGTCATGGATGCAAACTATGGGCTCCTTTGGCGGGAACGCATTCTGCCTTCCCTCGCGCTGATAGGCGCTTTTTTCGGCGAAAACTGCGGCTACCGTGCGGCAGCGTGCACGGAAGGCTGCACCAAGGGATGCCTTACCGCGCCAGCAGCTCCAGCAGGCGTTCCTGCGCACACATTCTTTCGCCACCGCTGGCGGCGCGTTGATAGCTGCCGTCGGGGGTTAGCTCCCAGGCGTTGGCGTTGTCGGCGAGGTAGAGGTCGAGGCCCTCTTCGAGGATGGAGCGGCGGGCGCTTTCTTCTTCGATGGGGAAGCAGACTTCGACGCGGGAGAAGAAGTTGCGCCCCATCCAGTCGGCGCTCGAGAGGTAGATTCTCGGGGTGCCGTCGTTCTCGAAGTAGAAAATGCGAGAGTGTTCGAGGAAGCGGCCGATCAGGGAGCGGACGCGGATATTGTCGGAGACTCCCTTGATGCCGGGGCGGAGCGAACAGATGCCGCGGACGATGAGGTCGATGGCGACGCCGGCCTGCGAGGCCCGGTAGAGCGCCTGAATCACCTGCGGCTCGATGAGCGCGTTCATCTTGGCGATCACGCGGGCGGGCTTGCCGGCGCGGGCGTTTTCGATCTCGGCGTCGATGTGCTCGAGGATGGTCGGGTGCAGGCTGAACGGCGCTTGCAGCACCTTGCTCAGGCGATCCATCCGGCCCATGGTGGTGAGTTGGTGGAACACCTGCTGCACATCGCGGGCGATGTCCTCATCGGCGGTCAACAGGCCATAGTCCGTGTACAGGCGGGCGGTGCGGGCGTGGTAGTTGCCGGTGCCTAAGTGAACGTAGCGGCGCAGCCGATTGGCCTCGCGCCGGAGCACCATGAGCATCTTGGCGTGCGTCTTGTAGCCGACGACGCCATAAACCACTTGGGCGCCAGCTTCCTGCAGGTCGTTGGCGAGCTCGATGTTCGCTTCTTCGTCGAACCGTGCCCGCAGCTCGATCACCACCAGCACTTCCTTGCCGTTGCGGGCGGCGTCCACCAGCGCCTCGACGACGTTGGAGTCGGTGCCGGTGCGGTAGAGCGTCTGGCGGATGGAAACGACGCCGGGGTCCGTCGCCGCTTGCCGCAGGAAGTCGAGCACGGGAACGAAGGACTCGAACGGATGGTGCAGCAGCACGTCGCCATCGCGTATCGCCGAGAAGATGTCGGGCGCTCGCTGCAGGCGTGGCGGGATGCCGGGGGTGAAGCCGGGATACTTGAGGTCTGGCCGGTCCACGAGGTCGGGAATCCGGTTCAGCCGCATCAGGTTCACCGGCCCGTTGCAGCGGTAGATGTCGGCATCGTCGAGGCCGAACTCCTTCGCCAGGAAGTCGCCGACGGCCTTCGGGCAATCGTCCGCGAGTTCGAGACGCACCGCCTGGCCGAAGCGGCGCGACGAGAGCTCCCCTTCCACCGCCATCAGGAGGTCGTCCACGGCTTCCTCGTCCACCAAGAGGTCGCTGTCGCGGGTGACCCGAAACTGATAGCAATCCACCTGCCGCATGTCGGGGAAGAGCTCGTCGATGTGCGCGTGGATGATCGAGGAGAGAAACACGAACGCATACGGACTGCCGCCGTAGCTGGCCGGAACGCGCACCACCCGCGGCAGCGCGCGCGGTGCCTGCACCACCGCCATGGTGCGACTGCGGCCGAACGCGTCCTTGCCGGCGAGGGTGACGATGAAGGTGAGGTTCTTGTTGATGATGCGCGGGAACGGGTGCGCGGGATCGAGGCCGATGGGAGTGAGGATGGGCGCGAGTTCCTGGTTGAAGTAGGTGCGCAGCCAACGCTCCTGAGGTGCGTTCCACTCGCCGCGCTTGAGGAAGCGGATCCCTTCGGCCTGCAGGAGCGGGAACAACACGTCGTTCAGCACCCGGTATTGCTCGTCGACGATTTCGTGGGCCAGGGTGGAGATGCGCTCAAGCTGCTCTGGCGGCGAGAAGTTGTCTGGACCGCGCTGGGTCGCGCCCACG
This sequence comes from Pseudomonadales bacterium, assembly GCA_965116935.1. Lineage (GTDB taxonomy): Bacteria > Pseudomonadota > Gammaproteobacteria > Pseudomonadales > Azotimanducaceae > VXYL01. The sequence continues at coordinate 2,350,246 of OZ220737.1, forward strand.
GCCTGCATCTGCTTGAGCCCGGCGACGCGGATCTCGAAGAACTCGTCGAGGTTCGACCCGGCGATGCAGAGGAAGCGCAGGCGCTCGAGCAGGGGAATGCGATCGTCCTTGGCCTGTTCGAGCACGCGCCGGTTGAACTCGAGCAAGGAGAGTTCCCGGTTGATGTAGAGGTCGGGGCTTTGCAGGTTCAGCGCGTCCATGGCCACTCGAGTTCCTTGTCGGGTCGAGGATCGTCCTCGCCCATATGCGTCCAGCGCCCGGCCTCAGATGGGACGGGGGCGACGCAAGGGGAGGCGTCCCTACGGCACGTTTCCCACGTCTTAAGCCGAAGCCTTGCTAGCGCCGCCAAACCCCTCGCTACGCTCGGGGTCTGGCCCCAGCCCCCACCTCCCTATGACCTGGCGCGGTAGAAATCACTCTATCGCGCAATTTCTACCGCGCAAGGTCATAGAATGTGCCAGCCAAGTGCGTGAAAACTACCACCTTTTACCACCATGCATCAGGACAATCGCCCCGGCAACCCGCCCCTCGACGAGGTGTATCGCCGGCCCCGCGAGCAAATCGTCGATTTCGCCTTCGACGAGGGCGTGGCGGAGGTGTTCCAGGACATGATCCGGCGCTCCGTACCGGGCTACGAGACGGTATTGGCCTGCACGGGGCTCATCGCGGCGCGGCATCTGCCGGCCGGCGGCACCTGCTATGACCTCGGCTGTTCCTTGGGGGCGAGCAGCCACGCCGTGCTGCGGGCGGTGGGCGAGCGCGATTGCCGGGTCGTCGCCATCGACGGTTCGGAGGCGATGATCGAACGGGCTCGGGCGTTGGCTGCGGGGGAGAGCCGCATCGAATGGCTGGTGGCGGACATCCGCGATGTGCAAATGCACTCGGCGCATGTGGTGATGCTGAACTTCGTGCTGCAGTTCTTGCCTCCAGAAGACCGGCTGCCGCTCCTGACTCGCATTCGGCAAGCGCTTGCGCCGGGTGGCGTGTTGCTCTTGGCGGAAAAGCTCGCGGCCTCGCCGGAGGTAGAGGAGGTGCATCTCGACTTCAAGCGCGCCAACGGCTACAGCGAACTGGAGATCGCCCAGAAGCGCACGGCATTGGAAAACGTCATGCGCATCGACAGTTTGGAGGCCCACCACGAGCGCCTGACCGCGGCCGGCTTCGCCGAGGTGGAGACGTGGTTTCGCTGCCTCAACTGGGGCGCGATGATCGCGCGGCCGTGAAACCGCCCGTTGCCTTGGAACGGCTGTTCGATGCTTGGGCCGCGGCCGAGTCGCCAGCGCCGGACTGCATCGAGCGAGTGCGGGGAGCGCGGCATGGGGATTTCCCGCGCTGGCTAGATGCGCTTGCTGGCCTGCCAGCCGCCACCGGCTCTTTGGTGTCCGGCGATGTGATCCGAATCGGTTCGGCTGGCGAGTTGCCCAGCGCACATCACGAGACGTTGCTGAACGCCCTGCGCGGACTCATGCCGTGGCGCAAGGGGCCATTCGAGCTGTTCGGCATCCACATCGACGCGGAATGGCGCTCCGACCGCAAATGGCGGCGCGTGCAGCCGCATGTGGACCTCACTGGCAAGCGCGTGCTCGACGTGGGCTCTGGCAACGGCTATTTCGGCTGGCGAATGCTCGAAGCGGGTGCCCAAGTGGTGGTGGGCATCGACCCCTCGCTGCTGTTCGTGCTGCAACATGCTGCCGTCGCTTCTTGCGCCGAGGAAGGAACGTCCCGCAATCTCGTTCTTCCACTGCGCTTGGAGGACATGGCCCAGCCCACCCAGGCCCCCCAAACGCCCTTCGACGTGGCGTTCTCAATGGGCGTCGTCTACCACCGTCGAGACCCCCACGCGCACCTGTCGCAGTTGGCAAGTCTCCTCACCGAAAACGGCCTGCTAGTGCTCGAAACTCTGATCGCCCCCGCCGCTCTCGTCCCCGAAGGTCGCTACGCAAGAATGCGCAACGTCTGGCAAATCCCAGACACCGCCACCATCAACCATTGGCTCACCACCACAGGCTTCACCCCAGGAACCGTGGTGGACATCGCCCCAACCACCGGTGCCGAGCAGCGAACCACAGAGTGGATGCCGCACCAGTCCCTATCCGACGCCCTGGACCCGAACGATCCGACCCGCACCATCGAGGGCCACCCAGCCCCCACACGAGCAGTGATCCTGGCCCACCGCGTTGGCAGCTAGCCCAAGGAGGACTGCCCGACCAGGGCGACGCATGCGTCGCCCCTACGACCCGATGTATGCGACGACACCTTCCCGTAGGGGCAAAGCATGCGCTGCCCTGCCCGGGTTGCGGTCTTGCCCAACCGCCTACCCTGTGCGACTGTTCGCGGTCCGACTACCGATTGAGCCAAGCCGACCATGACCGACATCGACTTCAACCCCGTCGCTCGCCTCGCTTCTTTGCCGCTCGAATACGGCACGGATCGAGGCGACTTCGCGGGTGGCTTTCACCGGATCGGCGAGCCCCTGGCGCTCACCAAACTCGGCGCCAGCTACATCGAGGTGCCGCCGGGCAAGACCGCGTGCCCCTGCCACGTCCACCACGCCGTTGACGAGATGTTCGTGATTCTCGCCGGTGAAGGCGAATACCGATTCGGTGAAAGTCGCCACGCCGTTGCCGCCGGTGATGTCCTTGGGGCGCCGCTAGGCCAGCTCGACTACGCCCACAAGCTCACCAACACCGGCACCACGACGCTGAAGTACCTCGCCATTTCCAGCGTCTCCGACGCCGACATCTGCGAGTACCCCGACAGCGGCAAGTTCGCCGCCGGCAGCGAGATCGGCTTCCACTTCATCGGCCGCGCCGAGGAAACCCGCAACTACTGGGAAGGCGAAATCGACGACCCCCCGGCAACGGGCGAGTGACACAGGGGATTTCGGGGTCTTCCTGTCACGCTCCTTGCGACGTAGGGGCGGGGCTTGTCCCCATATGCGCTAACTTGTTTTGCGCATCGGCTGTCCGTAAGGTGGGGGTGTCGGTTCGGCTGGGGGCTTGTGCGGAGTGGACGAGGACTGGAAGGTGGTGGTGTCGTTCCTTCCGGAAGGCTGGGAGGAACTGGCGCAGGAGACGGGGGCGCTGAAGGGACTGCGCAAGGCGAAGTCTCCGGAGGCGCTGCTGCGGGTGCTTCTGCTGCATCTGGCGCGGGGTCATTCGCTGCGGGAGACGGTGGTGCGGGCGCGGCAGGCGAACCTTGCGGAGCTCTCGGACGTGGCGCTGCTGAAGCGGCTGCGGAAGTCGTCGGAGTGGCTGCGGGAGCTGTGCGCGGCGATGTTCCGGGAGCAGGGCGGAGTGTCGGCGTCTGGCGAGCTGCCGTTCCGGGCGTTCGACGCGACGACGGTGAAGGAGCCGGGGCGGACGGGCTCGCTGTGGCGCCTGCACTACAGCGTGCGGCTTCCGTCGCTGGCTTGCGACTTCTACAAGCTGACGCCGACCGAGGGTTCGGGCGTGGCCGAGACGCTGGCGCACTTTCCGATCGCCCGGGGCGACCTGGTGCTGGCGGACCGGGGCTACTCGACGGCGGCGGGTCTCGGCCACGTGGCGTCGTCGGGCGGCCACGCCACGGTGCGCGTGAACACCGGCTCGCTGCCGCTGCGGACACCGGACGGGGAGGCGCTGGACCTGCTGCAGCGGGTCGCCGGGCTGGACGAGGCGTGCGTCCCGCGGGCATGGCCGGCGGTGGCGGTCGGTCGGGGCGTCGCGGTGCCGGGTCGCGTGTGCGCGATCCGCAAGACCGAGGAGGCCGCCGCCATCGCGCAGCGCAAGGCGAAGGAACACGCAGCGCGCCAGGGCCGGCAGGTGCGGCCGTCCAGCCTCGAGTTCGCCCGCCACGTGATCCTGTTCACCACCTTCCCCGAAGGGACCTTCGACGCCCGCAGCGTGCTGGACTGGTACCGCGTCCGCTGGCAGGTCGAACTGGTCTTCAGGCGCTTCAAGTCGCTGGCGCAGCTCGGCCACCTGCCCAAGCACGAGGACGACAGCGCCCGCGCCTGGCTCCACGGCAAGCTGCTCGTGGCGCTGTTGGTGGAGAAGCTCGTTCGCCACGCCGGCTCCGTTTCCCCCTGGGGAGGCACCGTGGAGAGCCCGCCGTCGCAGTCCCTGGCGTGACTTCCGCTTCATGTACGGCCAGATCGCCCGCGCCATCGAGCCGCACCTCCCCCTGCAGCAGGCCATCGACGACTGGGACCGCATCTCAAGGGGATTGGCCGACCCGCCTCGCCAGCGGACCCCGCAGATCGACGAACGCTTCCCGGAACCATCGATCCAAACAAGTTAGCGCATATGGGGCTTGTCCCCGCCCGTCTAGAGTGCATCGACCAACTCAACAGAAGCAGTTGCGCAGCAACTGCCAACGCGCCCGCTAGGGCGCGCCGGGACGGGACAAGCCCGTCCCCTACGAGGAAGGCGTCTTGAACGCACCGATGGGTTTGGCGCGGGGCGCGTAGGGGGGGCTTGTCCCCGCCCGTCTTGAACTGCGTTCTACGGCGTAGCGTCCTCGCCTGTTTCGACCGGGGGCGCGCCTTCCAAGTTCCGGCTCGAAAGCGCCCCCCGAATCGTCCCGAGCACGGCTTCCACCCCAAGCCCCGTAACCGCAGAGAACAGCTCCGCGCCCGTTCCCCCCGGCGCCGCCCGAACCTCCCGCAGCATCCGCTTCCTCGCCCCGGCCTTGAGCTTGTCCGCCTTGTTGAGCAGCGCCAGCACCGGCAGGTCTTGATCCATGCACCACTCGATCATGGCCCGATCCATCGGCTGCAGGGGCCGCCGCGCGTCCATGACAACGACCACCAGCCGCAGGCCGCTGCGTTCATGCAAATAGTCGTCGATGGCGCGATTCCACGCGTCCCGCTCGGCCTTGCTGGCGCTGGCAAAGCCATAGCCGGGCAGGTCCACCAGTCGTCCGCCGCCTTCCACGGCGAAGAAATTGATGAGCCGCGTGCGCCCCGGCGTTTTGCTCACCCGCGCCAGTGCCCGCTTGCCGCCGGCGCGTCCGCACAGCCGGTTCAGCGTGCTCGACTTGCCGGCGTTGGAGCGCCCCACGAACGCCACTTCCGGCTCGTCGTCCGGGGGACAGCGCGCCAGCCGGTCGGCACTGCCGAGGAACGTGCAGGTGAGGGTCCGAACCTGTGTCCGAGCCGGTAGCGTTTCAGGCACCGTGTTCTATAATCCGCGCCGCCTTGCAAGCACCGTCCAGTTTACGGCGCATTTGTTCGTGCGGTGGGATCCTTCGGTCCTCTAGGGCGCGCCACCAAAAAGCTTCTTTCCAAGGGACAAATCGCGAACCATGCCCAAGCGCTCCGTCCATGCAGCCATCGCCTTAGCCGCCGTTGTTGTGCTGGCCTCGGCCACCAGCCTCGCGAGCGACCTCGCCGGGCCTTGCGTCGCCTGCCACGCCGAAGACGGCAACAGCCTCTCGCCCATCTACCCGAACCTCGGTGGCCAGAACGTGGCCTATCTCGAGCGGCAGATGATCCTGATGCGCGACGGTGACCGGCCGGCGCCGCTGATGGCCGGCCAACTCGACAACATGAGCGACGAAGACATCCGCGAACTTGCCGAGCACTATGCCGCGCAGCCGGCGGCGGCAGGTCAGGCCAAGGATGCCAATCTCGCCTTGGGCGAAGCCATCTACCGCGGCGGCATTCTCGACAAGGGCGTTGCCGCCTGCACCGCCTGCCATGCACCGGACGGCGCCGGCAATGCGCTGGCGGGCTTTCCGCGCCTCGCCGGCCAGCATCCGGACTACACCATCGCCCAGATGACCGCTTACCGCGAGGGCGACCGCGCCACCGACGAGAACAACGGCGGCGTGATGCGCGATGTGGCGGCCAACATGACCGACGGCGAAATCAAGGCCGTGGCGAACTACATCCTGGGGCTCTATTGATGACCGAGCGCAAGGTGTTTGGCTGCATCGAACATGCGGGCGACCACAAGGGTCGCCCCCACGGGGCCCGCATCTTCGCGCTAGTGCTGGCGGGAACGCTGCTGGCTGGCAGCGCCACGGCACAGGAAGCCGCCGCCACGTATCAGGAAGGTCGGCACTATGTCCGGCTGCCAACGCCGGTGGAAACCCGCGACCCCGACCGCATCGAGGTGGTGGAGCTCTTCTCCTATGGCTGCATCCACTGCTTCAACTTCGATCCAGCGGTGGAGCGATGGCGCGAAACGGTGCCGGACGATGTCGACTTCCACCGCATTCCGGCCGTCTTCAACGCCTACTGGGCGGCCTTGGCGCAGGCGTTCTACACCGCCGAACTGCTCGACGTGCTGGGCGAAGTCCACACCCCCATCTTCGAGGGCGTGCATGTCTATCGGCTGGAGATGAACCGCGCCGAACTGCTCGCGCGCCTGTTCGAGCGCGAAGCGGACGTGGAGCGGGAGGAATTCCTGCGCGTGTTCGGCTCGTTCGGCGTGCAAAGCCGCGTGCGCAAGGCCGACGCCAGCACCCGCATGTACCGCGCCACCGGCGTGCCGACCATGATCGTCAACGGCACCTACCGCGTCGAGACCGACATGGCTGGCGGCCAGGAGCAAATGCTTGACGTGGTCGATTACCTAGTGGCGACCATCCGCGCCGCCGAGTAGGTGCCGGAGCGTCCGCGCCATTGGAGGGAAGGCATCCTGCCGTCCCTAAGCGCCGCCAGGCGCTCCCTCCAAATGCCCGTCTAGGCTAGGCGCTAGATGCAACTCGGCATAGACCTAGGCACCTCCTCCGTGAAAGCGGTGGTGGCGAACACCGCCGGGGTCACCGGCAACGCCCCCGTAGGGGCGACGCATGCGTCGCCCGTTGCGTCCTCGGGCGAGGTCGTGGCCGAGGCAACTGCACCGCTCGATGTCTCCCGCCCCGGCCCGAAGATGAGCGAGCAGAACCCGGAGCATTGGTGGCAAGCGCTCGAACGGGTGATGGCCCAACTGCGCGCCCACCTTCCAAGCGTGGACGCCATCGGCCTGTCCGGCCAGATGCACGGCGCGGTGCTCCTGGGCGAAGGCGACGAAGTGCTGCGCCCCGCCATCCTCTGGAACGACGGGCGCGCAGATGCCGAATGCGAATGGATGGAGGAACGCACCGAAGTCCTCTCCATCACCGGCAACCGCGCCATGCCCGGCTTCACGGCACCGAAGCTCATCTGGGTGCGCCATCACGAACCGGCCTTGTTCGCCGCCACGCGCAAGGTGTTGCTGCCGAAGGACTGGCTGCGGCATCGCCTCACCGGTGATTTCGTGAGCGAGATGTCCGACGCCTCCGGCACGCTGTGGCTCGACGTGTCGAAACGGGCCTGGTCTGACGAGATGCTGGCAGCGACGGAGCTCGACTCCGCCCAGATGCCACGCTTGGTGGAAGGGTCCGAAATCTCCGGCATCCTTCGTCCTGACCTCGCCAAGGCGTGGGGAATGCGTGAAGTGCCGGTTGTCGGCGGCGCAGGTGACCAAGCGGCAGGTGCTGTAGGCGTGGGTGCCATCGCGCCGGGCGCGAGCTTCGTCTCCCTCGGAACTTCCGGCGTCTATTTCACCCCCGACACCACCTATCGCCCCAATCCCGACGGCGGCGTACACGCCTTCTGCCACGCCTTGCCGGGACTGTGGCACCAGATGTCCGTGATCCTCTCCGCGGCCAGCGCCCTTACGTGGGTTACGGCACTCACCCACGCCGACTCGGAAGCCGCCCTGATCGACGAAATCGAAACCGCCGAAGCCGAACCCGGCACACTCTTCTTCCTCCCCTACCTATCCGGCGAACGAACCCCCCACAACGACGCCAACGCCTTGGGCGCATTCGTCGGCCTAAGCCACGACACCAACCGCGCCCAACTAGGCGGGGCCGTGCTCGAAGGCGTCGCGTTCGCATTGGCAGACGGCCAGCAGGCCCTCATAGACGCCGGCGCAAACCTGGGCGAAGTCAGCGTAATCGGCGGCGGCGCCCAAAGCCTCTTCTGGGGCAAGACCTTGGCCGCAGCCCTGGCCCGCCCCCTAACCTACCGTCAAGACGCCGCCGTCGGCCCAGCCCTAGGCGCCGCCCGCCTAGCCGCAATCGCCACCACCGGCCGAGACCCGCAAACCATCTGCCCGCCAGCTCCCATCGAAGCCGTGACCGAGCCCGACCCCGAGGCCGTCGACCGCACCAGGGAACGCCTCACCGTCTTCCGCAACATTTACCAAGACCTGAAACCGCGCTTCCCCACCCTCCACCGCGCGTAGAGACGAGCCTTCGGAGGGAAGGCATTCTGCCTTCCCTCGCGCCGACAGGCGCCTTTCCTTTGTCGGCCTCCGGCCCGTGCGCCTAACGGCGCACGAGGGAAGGCAGAATGCCTTCCCTCCAAAGGCCCGTCAGGTAGCCGGCGCGCTACCATCGCCCCCGAACACATGCGCGAGAACCCCAATGAGCTTTTTCCCGAACGTCGAGACCATCCGCTACGAAGGCCCAGACTCCACCAACCCCTTCGCCTTCCGCCACTACGACGCCGATGCCGAGGTTCTCGGCAAGACCATGGCCGAACACCTCCGCTTCGCGGTCTGCTACTGGCACTCGTTCGATGCCCCAGGCGATGACGTCTTCGGCGACGGCACCTGGGACCGCCCCTGGCGCGGGCGCAACGACGAAATGGTTGCCGCCCGCGACAAGCTGGCAGCCGCCTTCGAGTTCTTCGAGAAGCTCACCGTGCCTTATTTCTGCTTCCACGACCGCGACGTGGCGCCGGAAGGCGACTCCTATGCGGAGTCGGAGGCCAACCTCAAGGCCATCGGCGAAGACCTCGCTTTGGCGATGGAACGCACCGGCGTCAAGCTCCTCTGGGGCACCGCCAACCTCTTCGGCCACCCACGCTATGCCGCCGGTGCCGCGACCAATCCGAACCCGGAGGTCTTCGCCCACGCCGCCGCCCAAGTGCGCTGCGTGCTAGACCTCACGCACCAGCTTGGCGGCGAGAACTACGTCCTCTGGGGTGGCCGCGAGGGCTACGACACCCTTCTCAACACCGACCTCAAGCGCGAATCCGACCAGCTAGGCCGCTTCATGAACTTGGTGGTGGAACACAAGCATCGCATCGGCTTCGACGGCACGCTGCTGATCGAACCCAAACCGTGCGAACCCACCAAGCACCAGTACGACTACGACGCCGCCGCCTGCTACGCGTTCCTGCAGAAGTACGGCATCGCGGACGAGTTCAAGCTCAACATCGAGTGCAACCACGCCACCCTTGCCGGCCACACCTTCCAGCACGAAGTCGCCTACGCCATCGCCCACGGCATCTTCGGCAGCGTGGACGCCAACAGGGGCGACGCCCAAAACGGCTGGGACACCGACCAGTTCCCCAACGGCATCGAGGAAGCAACCCTCGTGCTGCGCGAAATCCTGGGCGCCGGCGGCCTCGGCACCGGCGGCTTCAACTTCGACGCGAAACTCCGCCGCCAAAGCATGGCCCGCGAAGACCTTTTCCACGGCCACATCGGCGGCATGGACACCCTGGCCCGCGGCCTCGTCAATGCCGCCGCCCTAATCGAAGGCGGCGAACTCGAAACCAACGTCGCAGACCGCTACGCCGGCTGGAACACCGAGTTCGGCCAAAACATCCTCTCCGGCGCCGAATCCCTCACATCCCTCTCGGAACACGCACGACAGGGCATGGCAGACCTCGCGCCCGTGAGCGGCCGCCAGGAACTCCTGGAAAACGTGGTGTCGCGCTACGTCCGGTAAATCGAAAGGAGATAAGCAACCGGCGCTATCATCTTCCCTCCCACGAATGCGGCGGTGCCCCAGTGCGAGTACGGGTCACGGAGTTCGGTCCAATCTCCCAAGCGGATGTTGCGCTTGGCGACCTGACCGTTTTCGTCGGTCCGCAAGCCACTGGCAAGAGCATCTTCCTCCAGCTCTTGAAGCTCTTGCTGGACAAGCGGTCGATCCACGCCGAAATGCGACGATTTGGTTTGGGCTGGGATGGCGCCGACGAGTTCCAGCACCTGTACTTCGGTGAAGGTATGTCTGGCCTTTGGAAGGATGGAACGTCGGACATTCGGACGAACCGCGGACGACCAGTTACCCCGACCCAACTCTCGCGAAGCCAACGGCGACGGAAGCAGCCGCCAGAGTCCACCCTTTACATCCCGGCACAGCGAGTGATGAGTCTTCGAGACGGGTTTACGCGTCCGTTCTCGGACTATCGAGTCGGCGACCCATTCGTGCTGCGTGCATTTAGCGAGAAACTGCATCAACTCGTCCAAGCGGACTTCGCATCGTCGCCGGGCCTCTTCCCTAAACCCAATCGACTGAAGGAGGTGCTGCGCCAACCCCTCATAGAGCATGTGTTCGGTGGCTTTGAGTTGAAGACCGAGGCGCAGCTGCAGCGTCGCATCGTGCTTGAGCATCAGGAAGGCACGATTCTCCCCTATCTGGTTTGGTCTGCCGGCCAGCGCGAGGTTGTTCCCCTACTGTTGGGCTTCTATCACCTCCTGCCCCCCGGAGGCGCATCTCGCCGAGACGACTTGGAGTGGGTTGTAATCGAAGAACCCGAGATGGGATTGCATCCATACGCCATCACGGCCGTACTTGCGGTGGTTATGGAGCTTCGGTCGCGCGGCTACCGCGTGTGTCTCTCGACCCACTCGCCCCATGTGCTCGATCTGGTTTGGGCACTACGCTTTATTCAGGATCACGAGGGCAATGTCGCAGATGTGCGCAGGCTTTTGGGGCTTGGCAATGGGGCTCCAGCTAGGCAACTTGCGAGGGCCGCTTTCGATAGCGCCCTGCGCGTGTACTTCTTCTCCCGTGGTGGAACCGTGCAGGACATCTCGGGACTTGATCCCGGCGCCGATGACGAGGTCGAGCGGGAATGGGGTGGGCTAACCGAGTTCTCCGGCACAGCGGGCGATGTAGTCGCCGATGTGGCGAATCGGCATGGCTAGGCGAACCAGCGGAAGCGGGCACACGACGTTTCGGTCGGCGATCGAGGCGGTTCCCTCGGTCGCGGAGGCGTATGAGCGCGGGATTCGGGCGTTGACGAATTCCCATAGGAGTCTTGTGACCTGCGAGGACCCCCGCCGCCTAACGGGCAGCATCGACCTTGATGGGACCCTTCGCGACAGGCACCCCAACGACGCTCGTTGGGACTACGGCGTTGGCTGGCGCGCTGAGGGGGGCCGCGAACGAGCAATTTGGATCGAGGTGCATGGCGCACAGACCAAAAAGGTGGGTGAAGTGGTCAAAAAGCTCCAATGGCTCAAGGATTGGCTTGATCAGGAAACGCAGGAGCCACTCCGGCAGTTGACAAGGCCCAACGGCGACCCGCCAGCCTTTGTGTGGCTTGCGAGTGGCACCGTGAACCTGCCGAGGAACTCACCGCAGCGCAAACAGGCGGCAGTCGCCGGCATCTTGCCTCGCAAGCACTTGAACCTGCCCTGAAGAACGTTCCGATCAAGTCCGAGACGCTTGGTCGTTGTGTCTTTGTCCCGTCCTCGGGAGGGCGTCTCGCTCTCCCGCAGCCGCAGGCGTCCGTGCGCGTGGGCTACCGCGGCACCGGCGGGAGCGTGATGGTTGGGCCGGATTCGAGCTGCAATGCTGGGGCGTCGCATTGTTGTTCGACGAGGTGCGTGCGGACGGCTTGTAGTTCTTCGCCGACGCCCGCGGTGATTGGCCAGTTGAGGTAGAGGTCTGCGCCGTCGAGCTTGGTGTCGAGGCGGGGCGGTTCGAAGCCTGCTTTAGTCAAGGCGTCCGGCAAGTCTTCGGCCAGCTGCTTGGCGGTCTCAGCATCGCCGGCGTTGCAGGTGACGGTAGCTGATGGTGGCAGGCTCGGAGGCTTGTCCGCGAAGGGGAGTTCGTCGGGGACGACCACTACTTCGGTAGTGAGCTTGAAGGGTGTGGGGGCACCCACATTCCACTCGAACTCCATGAAGGTGGCGGACCAGCCTTTTTCTGGTGCTCGCGTGCCCGCTCTGTATATGTTCATGAGGCTCTGGGTGACGGGGCCTGCAACGTACTTGGGGCCTAGTGTCTCGACGCGGAAGTCTCGGGCCCGTGGATTCGTCGCTCGCCAAACTCGCGCCGCTTGTGGCCTGGGATTGGTGAGTGCCGCCAGGCCCCGGTCGGTTCGGGTCCACGCTAGCTGGGGTGGACGCTCTCCTCGCACCATCAGATAGTGGAACGCGGTCAATGTCGCGAGGGCGCTACCGTCGTCCATGCTGTGATCGGCGTTGGCGACGTAGCGCAGGTAGCTTTCGCCGCGCAGATCGTCCCAGTAGAACTGCGACGAGTCCGGCAGGAAGAACTGGTCGCCGGCGGCGTTGAGCACCAGCTTTGGCATCGTCAGGCGGTGCAGGTAAGCGTAGGGGTCCACCAAGCGGTAGATTTCCGCGAGGCGCGGGTGGTCCATGCGCTGCATGATGCCGTGGGCGACGTAGTTGCCGATGGCCGGCGCCCAGAAGCCGTAGGCGGCGAAGTGGTGGCGCATGGAGGCGTCGACGCTGAGCACGTCGATGACGATGGGGGCGATGGCGATCACGCGGGAGTCCATCGCGCCGGTGAGCCAAGTGGTCCAGCCGCGCTTGGAGCCACCGGCAACGACGAAGCGGGCGATGTTCGCCATGTCCTCTCGGCCGGCGGAGAACTCCTCCAGCGCATCCATCGCGCGCACGGCGCTCTTTACCATCGGGCCGCGCGGCAGCCATGCCGGGTCGCCGGTTTCGAGGTAGTGCGCCCAGGCGTAGCCGATGAGGTCGTCCTCCCAGCGCGGCTGGCCGTCGCCGTGGAAGGTGAGTGGCTGGTTCGGCACCGTGCGCAGTTCTGCCGCCACCGTGCCGGTCGCAGCGGCAAGCTGGATCATCTGCTCGTTCGGCCCCGGTGGTTCTGCCTTGCCGGGCGCTGCGTTGCTGCCGCCGCCGATGAAGAGGAGCGCGGCGTCAAAACTCGTCCCTTTGGGAATCGCCGCCACGAGCCAATGGCGCCACTCGGTTCGATCCACCTGCTCCGGCGTAAGCCAATGCTGCGAGACGAGGTCGATGACGACGGTGTCGACATGCTCGCCCGGATGGGTTGCGGCGACCTGCCAGGAGTAGCTGTCGTCGGGGGCGTTGACGTATTCGTCGATGGCGGTCTGATTCGCGCCGGCGGCAGCCGTCGCCAGAACTGCGAGGCCGTTCACCCACCTCTTCCACATTTGCTTGTCTCCATGCGCTTGATTCACGAGTACAGCACCGATGGCAGCCACGTTGCCAGTTGTGGCCAGGCGAACAGGAGCGAGAGCAGCGCCAGTTGCAGGACGATGAAGGGGATGGTGCCGCGGTAGATGTCGGTGGTGCGGATCGAGTCCGGCGTGACGCCACGCAGGTAAAACAAGGCAAAGCCGAACGGTGGCGTGAGGAAGGAGGTTTGCAGGTTGACGGCGATGAGAATGCCGAGCCAGACCGGGTCGATGCCCATTGCGAGGAGCGCGGGCCCCACCACCGGCACCACCACGTAGGTGATCTCGATGAAGTCGAGCACGAAGCCGAGCAGGAAGATCACCAGCATCACCGGCAGCAGGGCACCGTAGATGCCGCCGGGCAGTTTGTCGAACATCGACGCCACCAGGTCGTCGCCGCCATAGCCGCGGAAGACCAAGGAAAACAAGGACGCGCCGATCAGGATGAAGAACACCATCGACGTGGTGGTGAGCGTGGCGCGCATGATCTCGCGCAGGTTGCCGGCGTTGAGCGCACGGTTGGCGGCGGCGAGAGCTAGGGCCCCGAGCGCCCCCACGGCGGCCGCTTCGGTGGGCGTCGCAAGCCCGGCGAGAATTGATCCGAGCACGGCGACGATCAGAGCGAGCGGCGCCAGCAGGCCGCGCAGGAGGTTGGCGCCACGGCGTTCGTCGCGACTCTCTGCCCGGGCCCGTGGGGCACGCTCGGGCGAGATCAGCGACACGCAGAGCACATAGCCGGCGTAGAGCGCCACCAAGAGCAATCCAGGCAGCAAGGCACCGGCGAAGAGGTCGCCCACCGACACCGTCTTGGGCGCGAAAACGCCTTGCCCCAACTGCGCCTGCTGGTAGGCGTTCGACAGCACGTCGCCGAGCAGCACCAGGGCGATGGAGGGCGGGATGATCTGGCCGAGGGTGCCGGTGGCGCAGATGGTTCCGGTGGAGAGCTTGGGATCGAACCCAGCGCGCTGCATCGACGGCAGGGCGAGCAGCCCCAATGTGACCACCGTTGCGCCGACAATGCCGGTGCTCGCGGCCATCAGCATTCCCACCAGCGTCACCGCGATGGCGAGGCCCCCCGGCAGCCTTGCCATGAGCGCGGAAAGGCTCTCGAGCAGCGTTTCGGCGATGTTGGTGCGCTCGAGCGTCACGCCCATCAACACAAACAGCGGCACCGCAAGCAGGGTCTGGTTGGTGAACACGCCAAAGAGGCGTCCAGCCAGAAAGCCGAGGTCGCGGCCGTCAAAGGCGCCGACGGCCATGCCGAGTAGTGCAAACAGCAAGGCCACTCCGCCAAGGGTTGCGGCGACTCCATAGCCCGCCAACAGCGCAGCGAAAACCGCCCCGAACATGACGAGCGGGATCAGCTCAGCCACGGCACGGGCCTCTGGAGGGAGGGCGTTTCGCCGACGCGCCCGAAGGGCGCGCCCCTGCGCGCCGATAGGCGCGTGTCGAATCTCGTCGCGGAAATGCGCGCCTCGCGGCGCGCCAGGGAGGGCGAGACGCCCTCCCTCCAAAGGCCCGCCTCTTTCAACGCCCAACCCGCCGCGATGCGCGAAGGCTCTGCGCTTCCCGCAATGCCATCGTCAGCCCCTGCAAGGCCAGCAAGGCAGCGAAGCGGGCAGCAACGACTTCAGCAGGAACACGGCCGGCACGCCGCCCACTTCCGGCGAGCCTTCGAGGATCGACCACGACTGTACCGCGTAGCGCAGGCTCACCGCGATGATGCAGATGCAGGTGGGCACGAGCAGAAAGAGGTGGCCGCAGAGGTTCACCCACGATTTGCCGCGCTCGCCCATGCGGGCATAGAGGAGGTCCACGCGCACGTGCTCATCGCGCTGCAGGGTGTACGCGAGCCCGGCCGAGAGGGCCATGGCGTGCATGTAGATCACGGCTTCCTGCATGGCGATGGCGCCAGCCCCGAAGGCGTAGCGCAGCCCCACGACGATGCAGGTGACGGCCACCATACCGAGATTGAGCCACGCCGCGGCCGCGCCAATGCGGTTGATTCCCCTATCGATCATCGGCGGTTCTGGCTACGAGCCGCCCTGAAGCGCGCGGTCGGTGGCGATGCCGGCGAAAAGGGCCAAACCCGCCCAGGCATTGTTGCGGAAGGCAGCCATGCAGGCCGACCCTTCCCGGCTCTTGATGAGCGCCTGCTGGCGTCCGAGGCAGGCGACGAAGACGGCGACGGCGAGATACCAGACGAGGCCCAGCCCTGCCTGCACCCCGAGCACCAACAAGGCAAGCACCGCGCCGACCTGGAACAGCCGTACCGCCGCCACATCGGAGCTGCCGAAGAGGATGGCCGTGGACTTCACGCCAATCAGCACGTCGTCGTCGCGATCCACCATCGCGTAAATGGTGTCGTAGGCCATGATCCAGCAGGCGTTGGCACCGAACAGCAGCCAGCCCGTGAGGCCCACTTCTCCCGTGGCGGCGGCGAACGCCATCGGAATGCCCCAGCCGAAGGTGATGGCGAGCATCGCTTGGGGCAGGTGGGTGAAGCGCTTGAAAAAGGGGTAGGAGGCGATCAGCACCACGGCAACAGCGCCATACCAGCGTGCGGCCGCGTTCAGCGTTAGCAGGATGGCGAGGCCAGCAGCGACCAAAACCGCAAGCAGGACAGCGGCTTCCCGCACGGAGACGGTGCCGGCCGCCAGCGGTCGGCTGCGGGTGCGCTCCACGTGCGGATCGAAGTCGCGGTCGGCGATGTCGTTCGTCACGCAACCGGCGGCGCGCATGACGAAGGTGCCAGCAACGAAGGCGGCCAAGAGTCCGCCATCCGGGACTCCGCCACTCGCAAGCCACAGTGCCGTCAGCGTCGGCCACAGCAACAGCAAGGCACCGGCGGGCCGGTCCAGCCGCATGAGCAGGAAGTACGGAGGAAGTCGTTGGGCAAGCACGGCGGCATTGTATTCGGATGGCCGAAGACAAGGACCACTTGGAGGTCGTTCTCATCACAAAGCCGCCATTTTGGTGTTGCCATCGGGTAAGGTACGCAGCCCTTCAAGCGAGATGCGAAAACCGGGAGAGTCCTCCATTGCGCAAGTGGCAGTGCATCGTGTGCGGCTGGATCTACGACGAGGCGGAAGGTTGCGAAGAAGAAGGCATCGATCCGGGCACGGCGTGGGAAGACGTGCCCGACGATTTCGTCTGCCCGGAATGCGGAGTGGCCAAGGAAGACTTCGAGATGATTGAGGTCGGCTAGGAAGTAAGCCGGACTTTCGCCGCGGCCCCGGAGGGAAGGCATTCTGCCTTCCCTAAGCGCCGCTAGGCGCTTTCTTTTTGGCAATTCGCGGCAGGTACGCCTTTCGGCTCACAGGGAAGGCAGAATGCCTTCCCTCCGGCGGCACGACCTACCCATGACCTAGGTGTAAAACGCAGCACAGTCAAGGGTTTGGAACCTTTCGAGGTAAAGCGCCTTGCCCTCCACCCCATCAATTGCGTCCGTTCTTCTGCCGAAAACGACACCACACCCGGCTGCACAGAGTAGAATGGTGCCCCGGCGCTTGAGGCGCAGACGCGGTAGCGGGCGCGCGTATCGCGGCGAGGTCGGGACATGCGGGGCGAGAAGCAGTGCTTCTCGCCCTTTTTTGAAGAGGGAAGGCGTGACGGGCGCTTTGCTCATCTTGGAGGACGGGAGCCTCTTTCGCGGCGCCAGCGTAGGGGCGTCGGGTTTTGCCGTTGGCGAGGTGGTGTTCAACACCGCCATGAGCGGCTATCAGGAGATTCTCACCGACCCGTCCTACGCCCGCCAGATCGTCACCCTGACCACCTCGCACGTCGGCAATACCGGCGTCAATCCGGAAGACAACGAGTCGCAGCGCGTGTGGGCCGAGGCCCTCGTCGTGCGCGATGTTCCCGGCACGCACGAGAGCTGGCGCGCAGCCGAGTCGCTGCCGGAGTTTCTTGCCCGCCGAGGCGTCGTTGCCATCGCCGACATCGACACTCGACGCCTGACTCGCCTGATTCGCGAGAAGGGAGCGCTCGCCGGCTGCGTCGCGACGGGCGACGCAGACCCCGAGGAAGCACTCGCCCGTGCCCGCGCCTTTCCGGGCCTCGCCGGCATGGACCTAGCCCAAGTTGTAAGCCGAGACGACCTAACCCCGTGGGAAGAAGGCACCTGGTCCTTGGAATCCGGCCACTCCCGACCGACCACCAAGGACCTCCATGTCGTCGCCTACGATTTCGGCGTCAAGCGCAATATCCTGCGCATGTTGGTCGAGCGTGGCTGCCGCGTGACGGTGGTTCCCGCCCGCACCACGGCGGAGGAAATCCTCGCCCTCGCCCCCGACGGCGTGTTCCTTTCCAACGGCCCTGGCGATCCTGACCCCTGCGACTACGCCATCGCCGCGATCGCCGAGCTCCTCGGCACCGGCATCCCCATCTTCGGCATCTGCCTCGGCCACCAACTGCTCTCGCTTGCAAGCGGCGCCCGCACGGTAAAGATGCCCCACGGCCACCACGGTGCCAACCATCCGGTGAAAGACCTCGCCGACGGTCGCGTCATCATCACGAGCCAGAACCACGGCTTCGCCGTGGACGGAGACTCGCTACCAAGCCACCTCCGCCTCACCCATGTTTCGCTCTTCGACGGAACCGTGCAAGGCGCCAGCCGAACCGACGTGCCGGCGTTCGGCTACCAGGGCCACCCAGAAGCGAGCCCAGGCCCCCGCGACTGCGGCTATCTTTTCGACCGTTTCGTCGCCCAGATGCGGTGCGCGAAAGACACGGGCCTGCGCGGCGCAAGCCTCCTTGCACACATGAACGCCGGCCCGGTCGCAGATGGGGGCCTCAACCTCGATGCCTAAGCGCACAGACATCGAGACAGTGCTCATCATCGGCGCCGGCCCCATCGTCATCGGCCAAGCCTGCGAGTTCGACTATTCCGGCGCCCAGGCCTGCAAGTCGCTGAGAGACGAGGGCTACCGGGTGGTGCTCGTCAACTCCAATCCGGCGACGATCATGACGGACCCCGCCATGGCCGACGCCACCTACATTGAACCGGTGGAGTGGCGCACCGTCGCCCACATCATCGAGCGCGAGAAACCAGACGCCCTGCTCCCCACCATGGGCGGCCAGACCGCGCTCAACTGTGCCCTCGACCTGGTCCGCGAAGGCGTGCTCGAGGCGCACGGCGTCGAGCTCATCGGCGCCAGCCGCGACGCCATCGACAAGGCCGAAGACCGCGAACGGTTCGACCGCGCCATGAAGCGAATTGGCCTGGCGACGCCCCGCTCCGCCATCGCCCACAGCCTCGAAGAGGCACGCCAAGTGCAGAGCCGCATCGGCTTTCCCTGCATCATCCGCCCGTCCTTCACGCTTGGCGGCAGCGGCGGCGGCGTCGCCTACAACCGCGAGGAGTTCGCGGAGATCTGCCGCCGCGGCCTGGACCTTTCTCCCACCAGCGAGCTCCTGATCGACGAATCCCTGCTCGGCTGGAAGGAGTTCGAGATGGAGGTGGTGCGGGACCGCAACGACAACTGCATCATCGTCTGCTCCATCGAGAATCTGGACCCGATGGGCATCCACACCGGCGACTCGATCACCGTGGCGCCGGCGCAGACGCTCACCGACAAGGAATACCAGCTCCTGCGCGACGCCTCCATCGCCGTCTTGCGCGAGATCGGCGTCGAGACCGGCGGCTCCAACGTGCAGTTCGCCATCGACCCGGACACCGGCCGCATGGTGGTGATCGAGATGAACCCGCGGGTATCGCGGTCCTCGGCGCTCGCGTCCAAGGCCACCGGCTTCCCCATCGCCAAGGTGGCCGCCAAGCTGGCGGTGGGCTACACCCTGGACGAACTCTCAAACGACATCACGGGCGTCACGCCGGCCTCCTTCGAGCCAGCCATCGACTATGTGGTCACCAAGGCGCCACGCTTCACTTTCGAGAAGTTCCCGGTGGTGGAAGACCGGCTCACCACGCAGATGAAGTCCGTGGGGGAGGCCATGGCCATCGGCCGCACTTTCAAGGAGTCGTTGCAGAAGGCGCTCCGGAGTTTGGAAACGGGCGTGTCGGGACTTGATCCCAAGCTAGATGCCGCGACCCCGGAAGCACGCCGAGTGCGTCTCGTGCACGAACTCAACCGCCCCGGTGCAGAGCGACTCTGGTATGTGGCGGACGCATTCCGCAATGGCCAGACGGTGGAGGACTTGAACCGCGCCACCCGCATCGACCCGTGGTTCCTGGCGCAGATCGACGAGATCGTGCGCGCCGAACAGGCGCTCGCGGGCCGTGCCGCGCGCGATCTGACGGAAGCAGAGTGGCGCCGCCTCAAGCGCGACGGCTTCTCCGATGCCCGGCTCGCGGTGCTGCTCGAAGCCGAGGAGGACGAGGTTCGCGCCGCCCGCCAGGGCTTGGGTGTCACGCCGGTGTTCAAGCGCGTGGACACCTGCGCCGCCGAGTTCGCCTCCGCCACCGCCTACCTCTATTCCACCTACGAAGAGGAATGCGAAGCCGCGCCCACGGATCGGCGCAAGATCATGGTGCTCGGCGGCGGCCCCAACCGCATCGGCCAGGGCATCGAGTTCGACTATTGCTGCGTCCACGCCGCGCTCGCCATGCGCGAGGACGGCTACGAGACCATCATGGTCAACTGCAACCCGGAAACCGTTTCCACCGACTACGACACCTCTGATCGCCTCTATTTCGAGCCGGTCACCTTGGAGGAGGTGCTCGCGATCGTCGATGTGGAGAAGCCCGATGGCGTAATCGTCCAATTCGGCGGCCAGACACCGCTCAAGCTGGTCGACCGGCTCGATGCCTTGGGCGTGCCGATCATCGGCACCAGCGCCGACGCCATCGACCGCGCCGAAGACCGCGAGCGCTTCCAGGCGGTGATCGATGCGGCGGGTCTCCGGCAACCGTCGAACCGCACGGCGCTCGATGTGGAGAGCGGCGTAAAGGCGGCAGAGGAGATCGGCTATCCCATAGTCGTACGGCCGTCGTACGTGCTCGGCGGGCGGGCAATGGAGATCGTGTACGACGAACAGGAACTCAAGCGCTACTTTGCCGATGCGGTGGACGTGTCGAATTCTGCGCCGGTGCTGCTCGATCGCTTCCTCGACCAGGCCGTGGAAGTGGACGTGGACGCGGTTTGCGATGGCGAGCGGGTGGTGATCGGCGCCATCATGCAGCACATCGAACAAGCCGGCGTGCACTCGGGGGATTCTGCTTGCGCGCTGCCGCCGTTCACCCTTTCCGAGACCTTGCAGGACGACATCCGGGCGCAGGTTCGGGCGATGGCGCTCGAACTCGGCGTCGTGGGGTTGATGAACGTGCAGCTCGCGGTGCAGGCGCGTCCCTCACGGGACGCGATGGAGAACGCTGCGCGTTCTCCCAAAGGCCGTCAGGGCGGCGGCGAAGGCGATGGCGCGATCTATGTGCTGGAAGTGAACCCACGCGCTTCCCGGACCGTGCCGTTCGTGTCGAAGTGCATCGGCGTGTCGCTGGCCAAGGTGGCGGCGCGCTGCATGGCCGGCACTTCGCTTGCCGAGCAAGGGTTCACCAGCGAGATCGTGCCGCAGCATGTGAGCGTGAAGGAATCGGTGTTCCCGTTCGTCAAGTTTCCGGGGGTGGACCCGATCCTCGGGCCGGAGATGAAGTCCACCGGCGAGGTGATGGGGGTGGGAAGCTCCTTCGCCGAAGCATTCGCCAAGGCTTCGCTGGCGGCTGGCGTTCTTTTCCCAAGAGGCGGCACCGCCTTCGTCAGCGTCAAGCCGTCAGACCAGGCATTTGTCGCCAACGTCGCCCAGCAATTGCAGGATTTGGGCTTCCGCATCATCGCCACCCGAGGCACGGCGCGGGCGCTCGCCAAAGCCGGCATCGAGGCGGAGGTGGTGAACAAGGTCACGGAAGGCCGCCCGGACATTTCCGATCGCCTGCGCAACGACGACATCGACCTCATCGTCAACACCACCGAAGGCCGCCAAGCCATCGCCGACTCGGCCATCATCCGCCGCTTGGCCTTGCGCCAAAAGGTCTGTTACACCACCACCCTTTCCGGCGGCGAAGCTTTCTGCGAAGCCATGCGCCACGGCCCCATCGACAACGTGTATCGCCTGCAAGACATGCATCTGCCGCAACGAACGGCCTCGACCCCGTAGGGGAGCCCCATGAGGGACGTTCGTTTCGCGCCGCAACGGCATGTGTGATACAACCTAGGAACCGAACCAAACGACCTTGAGACCGATGGCGACTCCGATGACCGTGACGGGCGAGCAGAAACTCCGCGAGGAGCTAGATCGCCTGAAGACAACCGACCGCTACGACGTGGTGAAGGCCATTGCCTCGGCCCGCGAGCATGGCGACCTCAAGGAAAACGCCGAATACCACGCCGCCAAGGAGCAGCAGGGTTTCATTGAGGCCCGCATCCGCGACATCGAGGGCAAGCTCGCCGACGCCCAAGTCATCGACATCACCCGCATTCGCCCCAACGGCCGCGTCATTTTCGGCGCCACCGTAACCCTGATCGATGTCGAGAGCGACGAGGAAGTGCGCTACCGCATCGTCGGCGAAGACGAAGCCGACCTAAAGGAACGCTCCATCTCGGTGATGTCCCCGGTCGCCCGCGCCCTGATTGGCAAATCCGCCGGCGACTCTGTGGTGGTCGCAACCCCTCAAGGCAACCGCGAGTACGAAATCGACCGCGTCGACCACATCTAGCCGCCTGGCGGCCGTAGGCGCAGGAGACGCGCCCTCCTCGAACAACGCCATCAAACCAGCCCCTGCCATGCGAGGGCCTCTGGAGGGAGGGCGTCCCGCCCTCCAAAGCGTGCCGAAGGCGCGCAAGCAGCGGAGCCGGCCAACGCCACCGCAAGCGAGCATTCCAGACAAACGCCAACAAAGCGCCACCCCCAAACAACGCCATCTAAACAGCCCCTGCCCTGCGAGGGCCTCTGGAGGGAGGGCGTCCCGCCCTCCAAGCGTGCCGAAGGCGCGCAAGCAGCGGAGCCGGCCAACGCCACCGCAAGCGAACATTCCAGACAAACGCCAACAAAGCGCCACCCCCAAACAACGCCATCTAAACAGCCCCTGCCCTGCGAGGGCCTCGCTGGAAGGAGGGCGTCCCGCCCTCCAAGCGTGCCGAAGGCGCGCACGCAGCGGAGCCGGCCAACGCCACCGCAAGCAAGCGTTCCAGACAAACGCCAACAAAGCGCCACCCCCGAACAACGCCACCAACAAACCAGCCTCTGTTCCTCGACGTGCCCGCCCAGCTACGACAACCGGCCCTCGGAGGGAAGGCATCCTGCCGTCCCTGGCGCACAAGCGCGCCGTCCCTCCATCGTCAGCTCAAGCGACGGATTGGGCCGTGGCTTGCGTACAGGGGTTTGAGCTTGGGGAATAGGCGCTATGGCTGAAACCGCGATACGTGCATCCGATGCGTCGCAGCCTGTCATTCGGGTGACGGGGATGCGGAAGGAGTACCGGATGGGTGCGGAGACGATCCGGGCGCTGAATGGGGTCGATTGCACCATTCGCGAGAACGAGTATGTGGCGGTCATGGGGCCATCGGGTTCCGGCAAGTCCACGCTGATGAACATCATCGGTTGCCTAGACCGCCCCACGGAAGGTGAATACTGGTTGTCGGGCGAGAACGTCGCCAAGTTCGGCGATCGGGCGCTGGCGCTGGCGCGCAACCGACGCATCGGCTTCGTCTTTCAAACCTTCAACCTCTTGCCGCGCGCCAACGCGCTGCACAACGTCGAAGTGCCGCTCTTGTATGCCGGCGTCGGTCGCCGCGAGCGTCGTGCTCGGGCCCGGGAAGCCCTTGAGCGGGTGGGCTTAAGCGACCGCATGAATCACAGGCCGAACGAGCTTTCCGGTGGGCAGCGCCAGCGCGTTGCGGTGGCGCGGGCGCTCGTCAATGAACCCAGCATCCTGCTGGCCGACGAGCCGACCGGAAACCTCGACAGCCGCACCGGAGAAGACATCATGGATCTGTTCGGTGCGCTGCATGAAGCTGGCCAGACCATCATCTTGGTCACCCACGAACGGGCCGTCGCGCGCCGCGCGGGTCGCCACGTCCACCTGATGGATGGCGTGGTCACCGACGACTACCCGACAAGTGAGCTCGATCCGGCGGATGTCAGCCGGGGAGCCGAAGCACCGCCCCGCCTGCAACCAAAGGAGCTGAGCCGATGAGGAGCAAACGCGCTGCGGCGCTAGCCCGTCAGGGCGCGCTAGCCGCCGCCCTGACGATCCTTGCCGCCTGCGACCAGATCGACGAGATGCTGGCGGACGAACCGGCCCAAGCCGAGCAGGTTGCCCTCTATCAATCGGTCCCTGTCGAGCGCCGGAACATCGCGGTCGCTGTCGAAGCGGCCGGCATCATCGAGCCGGTCACGACCGTCGAAGTGAAGTCCAAGGCATCCGGCGAGATTCTCGAACTCCCAGTGGACACGGGCGATTTCGTCGAAGCCGGCACCCTTCTAGCCCGCATCGACCGCCGCGTGCTCAACAACTCCCTGCAGCAGGCGAAGGCGAGCCTGGAAGTGGCCAAGGCGCGCCAAACCAATACCCAGTCGCAACTCGACCGCATCGCCACGCTCTACGAGCAGGAATCCCTGTCCAAGGTGGATTACGAGCAATCCCTCCTCGAATACGCGACCGCCCGCTCGGAGGTGGTGCGCGGCGAAATCCAAGTGGAAAACGCGACCATCCAGCTCGAGGACGCGGACGTGAATTCGCCCATCGCCGGCACGGTGATCGAGCGTCTGGTCGAGCAGGGCCAGGTGATCTCGTCGCCCATGGGCGACGTCGGCGGCGGCACCCTGCTCATGCAAATGGCCGATCTTTCCCACGTGCAGGTACGGATGCTGGTGGACGAGATCGACATCGGCAAGGTGCAGCCCGGCACCATCGCCCAGGTCAACGTCGCCGCCTACCCCAACCGGTCCTTCGAGGGCGAGGTCGTCAAGGTCGAACCCCAGGCCGTCGCGGAGCAGAACGTCACCATGTTCCCGGTGCTGATCGATCTCGAGAACCGCGAAGGGCTCTTGAAGCCCGGCATGAACGCCGAAGTCGAGGTCGTCATGGCGCGGCGCCAGAACGTGCTCTCCATTCCCAATGCGGCGCTGCGCACAGCGCAAGACATCCACGCCGCCGGCAGCGTCCTTGGGCTCACTCGCGAAGCCGTTGACGAAATGCTCGCCGAGGCGCCAGAACTCGCCGGTGAGCGCCCGCGCCGTCGGGCTGCGACCGCAGGCGCCCCCGACTTCGACCGCTCACGCATGCGGGAGATTTTCGCCAAGCGCCGCAGCGGCGAAGAGCTCACAGAAGAGGAACAGAAGCTCGTGGCGCAAATGCGCGCGCAGATCGGCGCTCGTGGCGGTCCACCCGGCGCCGGCCGCCCCGGCGGCGAAGGCCCGCGCCGCCGCGGCTCCGCCGTGGAGGCCCAGCTTGGTGGCGACTACATGGTCTTTGCTCTCCGTGGCGGCGAACCCACCGCCTTGCGCGTCCGCACCGGCATCACCGATCTCGACTTTGCCGAGGTGGTCGCCGGGCTCGAAGACGACGACCAAGTCCTGATCCTGCCAAGCGCATCCCTCGTCCGCGCCCAGGAAAGCTTCCGCCAGCGCATCAGCGGTCGCGTCGGGATACCCGGCCTCAGCCAACGGGGCAACGACTGATGTCGATCATCGAGACAGTCCGTGTCGCGCTGGCATCGATTGTCGCGAACCTGCTGCGTTCGAGCCTGACCATGCTCGGCATCATCATCGGCGTCGCCGCGGTGATCACGATGGTGGCGCTCGGCACGGGCGCACAGCGCGCCGTGGACGAGCAGATCGACCAACTCGGCACCCGGGTACTCTCCGTCATGGCAGGACAGTCGTTCCGGCGCGGCATCGCCTCCGCCAACCGCGTCTCGCTCACGGTGGACGACTACGAGGCGCTGGTTCGGGACGCGCCGCTCCTTGCCGAGGTCGTGCCCGAGCTGTCCGGCGGTCGCCAGATCAAGTATGGCAACAAGAACCTCTTCCACGAAGTGGTTGGCACCACGACCAACTTCCCCGCCGTGCATGCCGTTGAAATCGCCGCCGGTAGCATGTTCACGGCTGGCGACCTTGCGACCCGGCGGCGGGTCGTCGTGCTCGGCAGCGAGATACCGGAAAACCTCGAAGTGACCGCCGACAGCCTGATCGGCCACATGCTCACCATCAACCGCACTCCGTTCGAGATCATCGGCGTCTTCGAGGAGGTGGGCCAGCGCTTTGGCCCGGAACCGGACGACCGTCTGTTTATCCCGCTGACCACGGCGGAGCTGCGCGTGTTCGGTCAAGACAGGTTGCGCGGACTGTCGGCACAGGTGGCGGACGACGTGTCCCTGGAGATGGGCATGGTGGACATCGAACGGGTCCTCCGCCGCGAGCACAAGATTCGCCCCGGCGAGGACAACGACTTCATGATCATGAACCGGCGTCAGTTCATGGAAATGGCGCAGGCTTCCACCGAGATTTTCGCCTTCCTGCTCGCCTCGATTGCCGGCGTCAGCCTCTTGGTCGGCGGCATCGGCATCATGAACATCATGCTGGTGTCCGTCACCGAGCGCACGCGCGAGATCGGCGTGCGCAAGGCGCTTGGAGCGACGCGCTTCAACATCCTCATGCAGTTCGTCATCGAGGCGCTGACCATCGGCGTCCTCGGCGGCGTGCTCGGCATCGCCCTTGGCGCCGGCGCCGCTTGGGCGCTGGTCGAGTTTGCGGGCTGGAACGTATTCATCTCCGCTGACGCAGTGCTGCTCGCGGTGGTGTTCAGCGTCGGCGTCGGGCTCTTCTTCGGCATCTGGCCGGCGCGGCGGGCGGCAGAGCTCGATCCCATCGAGGCGTTGCGTCACGACTGACGCGTTCGGTTCGAGAGCTCAGGGTTCGCGTCCGGATTGGCTCTGTAGAGCACCACGATCCTGCCGATCCGCTGCACCTGGGCGGCCTTTGCCGCCGAGGCGACGGCTTCGATCGCCTGGCCCCTCTCTTTGCGGTCCGCGATGTTCACCCGCACCTTGACGATTTCGTGGTCGGTAAGGGCGCGGTCGAGCTCGGCGTAGGCCGATTCGCTCGGCTCCGCACCTAGCGTGACGATGGGCTTGAGATGGTGGGCGATCGCCCGCATCTCCTTAAGGAACGTGCGAGACAAGGCAGTGGTATCCGTGGGCATGGAATCGAACGTCACGCTCTTGGGGAGGTCTTATGGGCGTATGATAGCCGCCTCAATCCCGCGAGAGGCAGCTAAGGACGCCAGCTTGAGGTCGCGGCGCCGCACCGACATGCCGGACGCACTCGACGAGTGAGGGCAAGCCATTGAACGACATGGGCAAGAACATACTCCTGTGGCTCATCATCCTGGCCGTGCTGTTCACGGTCTTCAACAACTTCAGCATCCGCAGCGACCCGCAGGAGATGGCGTATTCGGCCTTCTTGGGCGCCGTGCGCTCGGGGCAGGTGGAGTCGGTGGAGTTTCAGGGCCTCGAGATCGTCGTTCATCGCAAGAACGGCGAGCAGTTCCTTGTGGTGCGGCCGAATGTCGAAGACCCGAAGCTGCTCGATGATCTCTACAACAACAACGTCGAGATCATCGGCAAGAAGCCGGAGGAGCAGAGCGTCTGGTCGCAGCTGCTGATTGCCAGCTTCCCCATCCTCATCATCATCGCCGTATTCATGCTCTTCATGCGCCAGATGCAGGGCGGCGCCGGCGGTCGCGGCGGGCCGATGGCGTTCGGCAAGAGCAAGGCAAGGCTCCTCTCGGAAGATCAGATCAAGACCACCTTCGCCGACGTGGCCGGGGTGGACGAAGCCAAGGAAGACGTCCAAGAGCTCGTTGAGTTCCTGCGCGACCCGGGCAAGTTCCAGCGCTTGGGTGGCCGCATCCCGCGCGGCACGCTCATGGTGGGCTCTCCCGGCACCGGCAAGACGCTTTTGGCGCGCGCCATCGCCGGCGAAGCCAAGGTGCCGTTCTTCTCGATCTCCGGCTCCGACTTCGTGGAGATGTTCGTCGGCGTCGGCGCATCGCGGGTTCGCGACATGTTCGAGCAGGCCAAGAAACAGGCGCCGTGCATCATCTTCATCGACGAAATCGATGCCGTCGGCCGGCATCGTGGCGCGGGCTTGGGCGGCGGCCACGACGAGCGCGAGCAGACCCTGAACCAGCTTCTCGTGGAAATGGACGGCTTCGAGGCCAACGACGGCATCATCGTCATCGCCGCCACCAACCGTCCCGACGTGCTCGACCCCGCGCTTCTGCGCCCCGGCCGTTTCGACCGCCAGGTGGTGGTGCCGCTGCCGGACATCCGCGGGCGTGAACAGATTCTCAAGGTACACATGCAGCGTGTGCCGCTGTCGGAAGACGTGGACGCCTCCATCATCGCCCGCGGCTCGCCGGGCTTCTCCGGGGCAGACCTCGAGAACATCGTCAACGAGGCGGCGCTCTTCGCCGCTCGCGCCGGCAAGAAGCTCGTCGAGATGATCGAGTTCGAGAAGGCCAAGGACAAGATCATGATGGGCGCCGAGCGCAAGTCGATGGTCATGTCGGAGAAGGAAAAGCGCAACACCGCCTTCCACGAGGCCGGCCACGCCATCGTCGGCCGCACGGTGCCCGAGTTCGACAAGCTCTACAAGATCACCATCGTCCCCCGCGGGCGGGCGCTCGGCCTCACCCAGTTCCTGCCGGAGGAAGATCGCTACAGCATGAGCCGGATGTCGATCAAGAGCCAGATCATAACCCTGTTCGGCGGCCGCATCGCCGAGGAAATGGTGAACGGTCCGGACGGCGTGACCACCGGCGCCTCCAACGACATCGAGCGCGCGAGTCAACTGGCGCGCAACATGGTCACCAAGTGGGGCCTCTCGGAACGCATGGGCCCGCTGCTCTACGACGAGGAGGACCGCGAGGTGTTCCTCGGCATGTCCGCCGGCAGCCAGCCGAAGTCCATCTCCGCCGAAACGGCGCGCGAGATCGACGAGGAAGTGCGCAAGATCATCGACGACTGCTACACCGCCGCCAAGGCCATCCTCACCGAACACGAGGACAAGCTGCACAAGATGGCCGAGGCGTTGGTGGAACTCGAGACCCTAACCCCCGAACAAGCCGACGACATCATGGCCGGCGCCAAACCGAGGGTCGTCTTGCCCCCAGACCCCCCACCTCCGACCGAGGCCAAGGACGACCCCCAACCCGACCCCGACGCCATAGGCGACCCGGCGGAAAGCTAGGAGACGGGACGCGGTCCATTGGAGGGAAGGCGTCCCGCCTTCCCTAGCGCGCGTGAGCGCGCTGTCCGAGGAGGAAGAGACGCGCCTTGCGGCGCGTGTCGAGGGCGAGACGCCCTCGCTCCGAGGGCCTCGCAAGGCGCGCCGGCAGTCGGCGCGGCACGGGCCTTTGGAGGGAGGGCGTCCCGCCCTCCCTGGCGCGCGGGAGTGCGCTTTCCTTCACTCCAAAGCCGCAAGGCCCTTCCGCACGCGTTCCGCCTTCACGTCGTCCCACCACCAAGTGTCGAGCCAGGCTGGCCGGAGCAGGGATGGCGGGTCTTCGGGTTGGCCGAAGCGGTCCCAGTACACGAGTCGATAGCCCGGTGCCCCGAGGCCCGGGATGTAGTAGAAGTTCCACAGCAGGATGCGGTCCAAGGCGCGGGTGGCGGCGTAGAAATCCTCCGGGGTCCGCGCCGCCATGACGTGCTCGATCAGCGCGTCCACGGCCGGGTCGCGGATGCGGTTCCAGTTCTGGCCACCGGCGGAATCCGCCGACTCCGAGCCCAGTCGGTTGCGCAGCATCACGCCGGGAATGTTGTTCGGCACGAAGGAAATCTGCCCACCCTCGAACTTGCCGTTGCGCATTCGGTAGAGCCAGTTAGACGTCTCCAGATTGCGCGCCGTGGTGGCGATTCCCACCCGGTTCATGGCGTTCATCAGGGGCGTCTCCTGGCGCAGGCCAAAGGGCGAGCCGAAGATGAAGTCCACCGTGAACGGCATGCCCGTTTCCACGTGCACCATCACGCCATCCTGGATTTCCCAGCCCGCCTCGCGAAAGAGCGCGAGCGCCCGCTTCACGTTGTCGCGGTTGAAGCCATACCCGGAGGTTTCGTTCCCCAGCCAGGGCTCCGTGAAAACCCGTTCCGGGATCTGCCCCCGCCAGGGCTCCAGCAAGGCAAGCTCCCGCTCCGACGGCAAGCCCTCCGAGGCCATGGGCGAGTTGTAGAAATAGCTCTTGGCGTAGTTGTAGAAGCCATACATCAGCATCCGGTTGGTGAGGCGGAACTCCGAGAGCAGCCACAGCGCCTCTCGCACCCGCACGTCCTGGAACTTGGGACTGTCGAGGTTCCACATCACCGGCGCCCACAGCCCCCACGGCCGGCTGAGATGCACCAGCTCGCGCTTGAACAGCCCCTCCCGCACCGCCGGAAAGCCGTAGCCGGTCATCCAGTTCTTGGAGACGGTTTCGGTGCGGATGTCGATCACGTCGCCCTTCTGCGACTCCAGCATCACCGACTCGTCGCGAAAGTAGTCGTACTTGATGAGATCGAAGTTGTGGCGCCCCCGGTTGACCGGCAAGTCCTCGCCCCAGTAGTCCTCCACCCGCTCCAAGGTCACGCTGCGGGTGAACTTGAACTCCTTGACGCGATACGGGCCGCTGCCCAAGGGCGGCACCACGGTGGTCTTGGTGATGTCGCGGGTCTCCCAATAGTGCTTCGGCAGGATGGAGTAGCTGGCGACCGCGAATACGAGGTCTGGGTTGGCAATGGCTTCGGGGCGAATGGAGAAAAGCACTTCGTTCGGCCCGATCTGCTCGATGGTGCCAAGCTCCATCAGCGCCGTGCGCACGCCGACGGCGGCCTTCTCTTGCAAGGTGTGGAACGTGAACACCACGTCCGCGGCGGTAAGCGGCTCGCCGTCGTGCCAACGGGCACCCTCGCGGATGCGGAAGGCGAACTGGCGAAAGTCGTCCGCCACCCACACGCCGGAGGCGAGTCGCCCGTAGTAGCTCGCCGGCTCGTCCACCGCCTGTTCGAGCAGCCGGTCGTAAATCAGCGCCCCTTCGCCAAGACGCTCGACGCCACGGGCGACTCGGCCGCGATCAAGGATGCCGTTGAAGCTGTCGAACGTCCCCATCTGCGCGGCCCGCAACGTGCCGCCCTTCGGCGCTTCGGGATCCACATAGTCGAAATGCTTGAACTGCGCCGGATACTTGAGCGGCTCCAGGTACGACGTGCCGTGCCGGTACTCGATCTCCTCCGCCCCGACAGCCATAGCCGCCACGCAGCAAGCCGCGCCGAACCTGCGCCGCCAGCCTGCAATGGCCGTCCCCGATGCGCCCACTCCGTCCTCACTTCAGTTTGATGGCGGGAAGAATGCCCTGACCAAACTTGGAGGGAGGGCGTCTCGCCCTCCCTACGCGCCGACAGGCGCGCTCCTTGGCATTATGCATGGCCTGTGGCTTCACCGACTTTGGCAGAACACGACGGCGCAATGCCACATGAGAAAGCGGCCTGTCGGTCGCTATGGAGGGCGAGACGCCCTCCCCCCGGGCGCGATGCGTTTGGTCACAAAGATCGCGGCGAGGAGCAGCGCAAATGCGGCAAAGAGCGTCGTGGCGCCATGCCAGTCGGCAAGCTCCGCCGCGCCGCCACCTGCGAGAGCCAGCAGGATGCCTGTCAACTCCGCCCCCGTGCCGGCAACGCTGGTGACCGTTGCACGTGCGTGGCCCTTGATGGAGCGTTGAAGCTGCCCGGTGAGGAGGACGCTCGCCGCACCGTTGATGCCGAACGACACCACCAAGATGGCGGCGGCGACGTAACCCGAGGTCGGTACGGAGAGGGCGAGAAACACCGCTGCAACGCCGAACACCGCGCCAACGCCGCGTGGCGTGCGCGTCGGAATGCGATGTGCGAGTGTCACCGCAACGACGTTGGCGCCGGATGCGGCGGCATAGACGATGCCGATGTCGAACAGGGTGACCCCGCCCTTCTCCGACAGGAACACCGGCATGAACTCGTCCATCACGCCCCAGATGCAGGCGATGGACGCAGTCATCAGCACGACGCGGAACACCAGCGGACGACCCACCGCCTCCCGAACGCCGGCGCGCAGCGTGTCGAAATAGGCTTCATGCTCCTCTGGCGGAGCGCCGGTGCGCGGCATGTCGTTCAGGCCAAGCAAGGCGATGGCTGCCGCAACCCACGGGCCGACCACGGAAAGCGCTAGCGGCAGTGCGAAACCCGAATGCTCCGCCAGATAGCCGCCGCCGAGGAAGGCGACCGTGGTGCCGAGGCTGCCCGCCGCTGCGCCGCGCCCGTGAATCTGCTCGAAGCGTTCCGGCACGCCCAGCTTGTGCAGGGTGTCGTGCAGCAGCGCCTCCTCGGTGCCGGAGCGGAGCGTCGATCCCACACCCCAGAGGACGAATCCGAGCAGGTAGCCGCCGAAGTTCGGCAACAGGAACCAGGAAAGGAAGCCGACGCCTTTGATGATCCCGGAGAGCCCAATGAGGCGCACCCTGGAGGCCCGATCGCCGAGCGTGCCGGTGGGAATCTCCGCAAACAGCACCGACGCAGACCAGAGGGCAATCAAGGTCGCGAAGGCAAACTCCGTGACCGTCTCGGTCATCATCACCGCATAGGCGGGATAGATGAGCACCACTTCGCGGACGAAACGGTGCGCGTACCACACGAATTGAAAGGAAGACAAGGTCACGGCGGCGGGATCATAGGGAATGAGGGCCTTTCTGGGGCGACGGCATATTGCCCTCGCACGCATGCGCTGGGCAGGGATAAGGAGGCGTCCGGGCGCACGAGATCGGGACGGCTACCCCCCACCCGTAGAAGCCTCGGCTTTTTTTCAACTCCCCCTCAAGGGGGGAGAGCGCCGCCTCGACGCTGGTATAGCATTGCACCATCCACGAGCAGCGGCGAGCAAAGTGAGCGACAACTCCATCAAGACCGGCGCGTCCAAGATTCCCTGCCCGGACTTCCCCGACCCCGCATTCGTCAAACCCCCACCGCTCGCCAAGGCGAAAGTCGCGCTGGTCACCTCAGCATCCCTGCATCACGAGGATGACGACGATTTCCTCACGGTCGATTCCGGCTATCGCGTGCTGCATCGGCACCGGCGCGACATCGTGGTGGGGCATTGGAGCCCCAACTTCGATGCCAGCGGCGTCACCGCCGACCTCAACGTGGTGTTCCCGATCGACCGGCTTGAAGAGATGGCCAAGGACGGCACCGTCGGCGCTGTGTCCGATGTGCATCTCGCCTTCGCCGGCAACCAGTTCGATCTCGCCGCCATCCGCATGGACGGGGGCCCGGCCGGGGCGGAGCTGCTCAAGCGACACGAGGTGGATGTCGTTCTCCTCACCCCTGTCTGACCCCTCTGCACGCGTACGGTCAGTACGCTTGCCCACATCTTCGAGGCGGCCGGCATCGCCACCGTCACCATCGGCTCGATCCGGGAACAGCTTTACGGCACGGCACCGCCGAGGGGACTTTTCTGCGACTTCCCGCTCGGCCGCCCCTTGGGCGTGCCGGATGATGCCGCGTTCCAGCGCAAGGTGATGGAGCGGGCTTTCTCGCTGCTTGCCAGCGAAGCGCCCACCGTCGTCGACTACGACGTCGTCATCGACGACGAGAACGCCGAAGTCCTCATGTGCCCGTTGCCGGCGCGCATGGACCCGGATGCGCACCCGGCGTTGGACGAGGCGCGGGGCTTGAGGCCCGCCTACGACCGCGCCGTGAAGAAATACGGCAACCGCGCCGGCGCCGCCCGACTGCTCGATGCCGATGCCATTCCCGCCGCCATCGAAGCGTTCGTGCGCGTGGCGGAGGGCACGCCGTGGAAAGAGGCTGGCATCCCGGGCATTCCGGCGCGGGTGTCGCAGGACATTCGCGGCTACTACGAGATGGCGGCGATGGAGATTGCCGGGCACACGCCGGCGGCTTGGGCCGGCTTTCGCTGGTTCCGCGGCCACACCCGCACCGGTGAGGTGATGCGCGCTGCCAGGGATGCGATGCGCGACTCCGGTGCCAAGGAGCCGCTGTGGCGCTTCCTCATGCCGAGCGACTCCTGAAGGTGGCGGTGCGGTGGTGGCGCCGTTGCGTGGGCGCCGCGCTTCTCGCTGTCGGCTGCACCCTTGCGGTTCCGGGTACTGCTGACGAGCCCGTCTTCTACGTCTATCTTGCCGGTCCGGAGGTGTTCCTGCCGGATGCGGCCGAGGCCGGCGAAGCGAAGAAGGAGGCGATCGAACAACTGAACGCCAGCGGCCTTTGGGACTTCCGCCTGGTGGGGCTGTATCCGCTCGACAACGACATCCCCGACTTCGCGCCGAACCGCGACACGGGCATCCGCATCTACCAAGCCAATCTCGCCATGATGCACAAAGCCGATGTGGTTGCCGCCAACATGGTGCGCTTCCGCGGCCCCGGCATGGACGGCGGCACGGCGTTCGAGATGGGCTACATGCGCGGCCTCGGCAAGCCGGTGTTCGGCTACTACGACGCGGCGCCGTTCTATGGCAAGGAGGAGGCAGCCGGCCTGTACGTAGACAAGGTCGCCCTCCACCACGGCCTGCATCCGGACAAGCCAGGTGTGGACATCGACGGCCTCACGGTCGAGAACTTCGCCATGACCGACAACTTGATGATGGTGGGGGCCCTCGCGGACACGGACACGGACGTGCAGCCGTCGTTGCAGGAGGCGCTGCTGCGGATCGCGGAGTTCCTCTCGGAGCGGGCGGACGCGAAACGTTAAGGGGCTGTCGGTCTTCGCCGTGCACGGGCCCTTGCAGGGAGGGACGTCTTCCTCGCGTGAGCGGAACCGACCCCCACAAAGCGTCGATTTCCTACACAGCGTGGCGTTTCCGTACTACAGACCGGGGCTTGGTGTCCGTGCCACGGTGGCTCCACCCGACGCCGCCCAAGCCAACCCGTGCCGCAACCCCAGCACAGCCTGCAAGCTCCCCAAGCCCTGCGCCGGCCAGCGCACGCCTATGCTAACGTCCCAACCGGCTGGCGATCCTGCAAGACCAGCAAGAGGAGAACGCCATCATGGCTTCCACTTCCCAGCCTCGCGGTACCGCCAAGCCACCTTGGCCCGCCACACGGCCGAGTCGGGTGCCGGGCTTCTGGTCGGACGAACCCGACTTCCCGCCAGACCCGAAGGATTACGCCCTCGGCACGCCCCCGGTGCGCTGGCCCGACGACCCGCCGCCAGACCCCAATGGCGACCCGTACCCGGACATCTGGACGGGGCCGGTGACCCCGGAGCACCTGGAGGCCATGACAGACGCCCGCCTGATGCTGAGGGCGCGCTATGCCCACCGCGCCGACGTGTTCGTAACCAGCGAGATGACGATGTACTACTCGGAGGGCGGCAAGAAGTGCTGGGTGCAGCCAGACCTCTTCGTGGCGTTCGGCGTGCGGGAACGCAAGCGCCGCGTGTGGCTGGTGCAGGAGGAGGGCAAGCTCGCCGACTTCATCCTGGAGGTGGCGTCTGCGAGCACCTACGAGCGCGACGGGCGGGAGAAGCGCGCCATCTACGAGGGCCTCGGCGTTGCGGAATACTGGCGGTTCGACCCCTCCGGCGACTACCTGAACCCCGTCCTCCAAGGCCTTCGGCTGAACGCTGCCGGAACCTATGAGTCCATCCCGCTTTCCTACACGGCAGGACTGCTCGGCGGTGCCTCGGAGGTGCTCGGCCTGCGCCTGCGCGTCGACGCCGGCGACCTCCGCCTGTTCGACCCGGTCACCGGCGAGTACCTCCTCACCAACCGAGCGGAGCGCGAAGGCCGCTTGGAAGAACGCGAACGCCGCCTGGAAGAGCGTGAACGCCGCTTGGCTGCCGAGGCCGAAGTCGAGGAACTAAAGCGCCAACTCGCCAGCCGGCCCTGACCGGCAAGGCCAATCGCGAAACGGGCGTCATGCGGTGCTGCTCGGTGGTAGGCTGTTGCCACACAGCCGGCAGATGGGGAAGACCATGAGCACGCTCGCGATTCGGAACGGTTTGGTGGTGGATGGCACGGGCGGGGCGCCTGTGCGGCGGGATGTGTTTGTGCGGGACGGCAAGGTCGTGTCCGCGGTGGATGCCCCGGAGCGAACCATTGACGCCGCCGGGCGGGTCGTCAGTCCCGGCTTCATCGACATCCACACCCACTTCGATCCGCAGCTTTGCTGGGATGGCCTCGCGACGCCATCGCTGGAACACGGCGTAACCACCGTGGTCATCGGCAACTGCTCGCTCTCCCTCGCGCCGGTCAAGCCGGAAGGCACGGCGAAGCTGATCTCGATGTTCCAGGTGATCGAGGACATCAAGAAGCCCACCTTCGACGCCGCGGTGCCGTGGTGCTGGGAGACCTTCCCGGAGTACCTCGACTTCATCCGCGGCAAGCTTGGCGTCAACGTCGGCGCGTTGATCGGCCACTCCGCCGTGCGCGCCTACGTCATGGGCGCCGCGAGCCAGGAACGAGCCGCCAACGCGGCGGAAATCGACGAGATGTGCCGAATCGTCGAAGAGGCGATGGCCGCCGGTGCTCTCGGCATTTCGAGCTCCTACCTCGACATGGACGAAAACATGCGCCCGGTGCCGAGCCGCTACGCCGAGATCGACGAGAAGCTTGCCCTCGCCAAGGCCATGTCCGCGAGCGGGCGCGGCGTCTGGCAGGTGGTGCCGTACATCGTCGATCCCGACCAGTTGCTCGACAACATCCGCGAACTCGGCGACATCAGCCTCGCCGCCGACATCCCGTGCAGCCTGCAGCCGGTGCTCGGCTCGGGCGGTCGGGCGCTCGACGATCAGGTTCGCGCGCTGACCGAGCAGCACGAACGTGGCGCAAGGGTGTATGGCCAAACGATGCCGCGCACCTTCGACATGAACATGCGGCTTTCCGAGACCAGCATGCTGCTGTTTGGCTATCCCACGTGGAAGTCGATCATGGACTTGCCGGCCAGCGAGCGAGCAGCCGAGTTTGGCGACCCCGCCAAGCGCCAGGCGTTGGTGGAGGAGATGGTTCCCCGCGAGAACAGCATCTTCGGCATCGGCCACATGCGCGTTGGCGATGTCAAGTCGAAGCAGAACGAGCAGTACCAAGGCCGCACCGTCAACGAGATCGCCGAGGCGGAAGGCAAGCGGATTGGCGACGTGGTGCTCGATCTTTCCCTCCGCGACGACCTCGACACCGAGTTCAAGCTCGAGGGCGTGGTCAACGCAGATCAGGACGCGGTGGCGCGCTTGATCGACAGCCCCTTGTGCCACTTCGGTGCCTCCGACGCCGGCGCCCACATCACGCAGTTCTGCGGCAGCGGCGACACCACCTACATGCTCTCCCACTTCGTCCGCGAGGCCGGCACCATGCCCTTGGAACGCGCCGTGCATCGCATGACCGGCGAAGTGGCGCGGGACTGGGGCATCCGGGACCGAGGTACGCTCGAAGACGGCCAGGCAGCGGACATCGTGATCTTCGACGCCGGTCGCGTTGCCATCACCAAGGACGAGTTCGTGGACGATTTCCCGGGCGAAGCACGTCGCTACGTGCGCCGAGCGGAGGGATTCGACCGCGTGCTGGTGAACGGGGAACAGGTGTACGGCACCGAAGGCTACACGTCCGCGAGGCCCGGAAGGATTGTCTAGCGCAGATTCTGGCGAGGGCGCAGACGAGCACCGCACCTTCCGCGACCACTGCCTAGCCGCCGCCGAACGCTACGCCGAGGGATTCGCCCACGGCGACCTTCCTTCCGCTCCGGCGCGGCGGGCGGCGGTGGTCACCTGCATGGACGCCCGCATGGAGACGGGCCGCCTCTTGGGCCTCGCCGAGGGCGATGTTCACGTGATCCGCAACGCCGGCGGCGTCGTCACCGACGACGTGCTCCGTTCCCTCACCATCTCCCAGCGCCTGCTCGGCACCCGGGAGATCGTCGTGATCCAGCACACCGGCTGCGGCATGATGACTTTCCGCGACGACGACCTGAAGGACGAGATCGAAGCCGAAACGGGTCTGCGCCCACCTTTCGCCATGGAGGCATTCACGGACCTCGAAGCCAACGTCCGCCAATCCCTCCGCCGCATCCACGCCTGCCCCTTCCTGCCCATCCGCGACCACGCCAGCGGCTTCATCTACGACGTAAAGACCGGTCGCCTCGCCGAAGTCATTTCGTAGTTTCCAGCCCGCCGAGGACCCGGGGCGCTGACACACAAGGAACATGGCAGCGTTCCCCGCCACCCACACAGGGGCCCGTCTCGCGGGGAGAGGGCTTACTTGTTTGGACCTTCGGCGCAAGCTCCTAGGGCATGTTCACACTATGTGCTCACACATTCCCCCCAAAGGCGGCCTCGTTTTCGATCGGTTGTCGCCAGGACCTTGGTAGCTGTCGCCGGTTGATCCAGGCGGTTATCGGTGACCTGAACGTTAGTGTGAACACGTTCCCAGCCGCGTTGGCCCGCCGCGCTCACGTGGAACAGATTTCGCAACACGTTGATAGTTGCGTCGTCATGTGCCGGTGGATACGCGCAAGCGCAAGTAGATGGTGCGGCCCTTTATGTCGTGAACGAGGCCGTCGAAGCCGGGGCGTAGGTTGTGGCGGTGGATGCCGCCCTCGCCGGTGGGGAGTGGTGGTGGGTCTTTGTCGGTGAGGTTGCGAGCGCCTAGGTAGATGGTGGCTTTGGTGCCGAAAAGTTCTTCTTCCCGATAGGAATAGTTTGCGTCCAGCGTGGTCCAGGCGGCGATCTTGGGTTGGGTGGCGATTTCGTCGTTCTTGTAGGAGTCCACGTAGCGCAGCGTCAGGCCGGCGGCGTGTACGCCTCGGCGCCAGTTGAGGCCGAGGTTCATTCTGAGTTCCGGCGTGGGGGCGAAGCCATTGCTGTCGTTGCGATTGCCGAGTTGGTCGGCGAAGGCTTCGCCGGCGAAGCGCACGTCGAAGCGGGTGAGTAGCGTTGCGTCGGCGGTGATGCGGAAGTCGCCGACCGGCGCGGGTGGGAAGTTGTAGTGGGCGTTGAAGTCGAAGCCCTCGGTTCGCACGGCGCCGATGTTCTCGTACTCCGTCGTCACCACGCTCAGTTGCCCTGACGAGTCGCGCTGCACGCGGGGGTCGTTGGGTCGGCCATCATCGCGGCAGTCGTCATCGACGATGGCCTGGAAGCTCCGGCCTTGGGCGATGACGTTGCGGTAGTCGAGCGTCCAGTAGTCGAGGCTCACCGCAGCGCCGGTCCAAGGTTGCAGCAGGAGCCCGAAGTTGGCTGACGCGGCGGTTTGCGGCCCAAGGTTCCCACCCCGAAGGAATGTGCTCAAGGCGAAGTTGTCGCCACGGCCCACGATGTTGCCGGAAGCGTCCACCGTGCATTGGCCGACGCCCTGGCCGTCGAAGCGGAAGGGGTCCGTAATGGTGCGAGAGCTGGCGTTGCCGGCCACCTGAAAGACGCTCGGGGCCTGGAAGGACGTGCCCCAGGAGGCCCGGAGCGAGACTAGGTCGTTAACATCGAACTTTGCCGCCACTTTCGGGTCCGTGGAGCTGCCGGCCTCGTCGTAGCGCTCATGCCGGGCTGCAAGTTGCACTTCGCTGCGGTCGCCCACCTGCGTCAGGGTCTCGGCGAAGACCGCCCACACGCGCTGATCCGCAGCCACGGGAAACTCGCGATTCTCGCGTGGGCCGCCGCCGGCCATGCTCAAAGGATCCGGCTGGAACGAGTAGTCGAGCTCTCGGTATTGCGTCCCGGCGGCCAGGCTCACCGGCTCCCCGCGCCACTCGAAGAGGTCGCCGCTCGCTACGAATTCCGCCACATTCTGCGCGCTGCCGATGCTCTCGTCGCGCGTGTTGTCGAAGCGGGCGAAGGTGCTCGGGTCATTGGCCGCTCGCTTGCCGGCCAGCGTCTCGGCAAGGCCGTCGTCGGCCACGGTCTTTGGCGTGACCAGGTTGGGCGAGACCAAGCGCGTGCCGAAAGGGTTCCACGCGCCTTCGACGATGGCGGCGGCGAATTCCGCTGCCACCCAGTAGCGATCTGCGTTCACCGCGAGATCGGACCGGGCGCGGGCGATGTGTCCGGTGCCGGTCCAGCCTCCGGGCAGGTCCGCATCGAAGCCGACCATAAGGCGCAGATTGTCGAAATGCCGGTGCTCGTAGCCGGAGTTGTCACCGAACGCCTCCGCGCCGAGTGGGCGGCCAAAAAAGCCCAAGGGCACTGCTTCATGCACCTTCGGCATCCACTCCTCTGGGGCGATCCAGGTGAGAAGCCCGTCGCCATCGGGGTCCGTCCAGAAATTGAACGGATGGTTGGCCGGCACGAAGAACTCGTTGGTGCGCTCGACGTTGCCGTTGAACAGCAGCATGTTGCCTACTCGGTCCGTCACTTCGTTGACGGAGTGGCCGATTTCCGCGAACAGCGTGACCGCTTGCGTGAGGGCGTATTCCCCATCCGCGAAGAGCTGCAGCCGCTCTTCGGCGGCGATCATGGTGCGCTGGTCGGAGAAGTCCATCCGGCAAAGGGACCCGCTCGGATAGCCGCCGCCGGCGCGGCAGTCGGGGTCGGGGAAGCGGGGCGCGTCGAAACCATCGATCTGAAACGGGGAGTACATGCCGTCTCGCTTGGCAACCGCGCGGCGAAAGCTGCCGGGCGAGCCGCGGCCGGAGTCGAAGGAGCCCTCGACGATGTTGCCGTCACCGTCCGGGTCAATGGCGCGGGGGATCATCCAGGCGAAATCGGTGCGGAAGTTCTCGTCTTGCTTGAGGCCAGCGCCGTACACGGAGAGGTAACCCCGCGGCGTCTCGAAGCCAGCCGCGAACCCTGCATCGTAGGCGGTGTTGCTGGCGGCGCGATAGCCGCCGATGAGTTCGAGCCCCGAGAATCCCCGTCGCGTGACGATGTTGGCAACGCCTGCCACTGCCTGCGAGCCATAGGTGGCGGAAGCACCGTCGCGGAGGATTTCCACCCGCTCGATCAAGAGCACCGGCAAGGTGTTGATGTCGAAGAAGCTCTGCCCCACGTCGTTGGAGACCGGCGCAAAGCCGGCACGGCGGCCGTTGATGAGCGTCAGGGTGGACGACAGCCCAACGCCGCGCAGGCTGAACTGCGACACCCCTTGCAGGTAGTTCTGTTGCGTCGCGATATAGGAGCCGGTGTTGGCGGTGAGGCTCGGCAGTATGTCCACGGCTTGGGCCGCGCCAACCGACTCGAAGAGCTCCGAATCGAGGGTCTGCACCGGCGCACGTCCTTCATGCACGACGGGGCGCTTGATGAGCGATCCGACAACGACGATCTCTTCGATTGCAGGATCAAGGCCCGCGGGGCGTTCGGCGGATTGCCCCGCTGCCGGCATTGCAGTCCAAAGGGCAATACAAGCCCAGAGCGCCATAGACGTCTGGCGCGACAAGGCCATCACCTCTGCTCCCCGATCTTGAAGGCGCAAGCGTACATTCAGGTGGGGCTAGGGATGGGGGCGGTCGGCTGCCTGCCAGAGAATGCAGACTTCGTGGGTGGCCTTGACGATCAGTAGGTGGAGGGCGGGCAGTAGGGCTATGAGGAGGATTTCGGCGATGCGCGGGGCAGGGCCCTGGTAGGCGCCGAGGATGGTGATGGCCATGACGACGACGATGGTACCCGCGAGGTAGCCGAATCCCTTGAGGCGCAGCGCTCTGCCGCGCATCTGCTGCATGCGCCATGTCAGGAACAGGCGTTGCCAGCGGTTGCTGCTTTGCGTGGCGACGCGGAATGGCGTGCGGGGCCAATGCTCCAGCACGTCGCGGGCGTACCAGGGCCACCAGAACGCGGCGGCGACGATGAAGCCGAGACCGCCGAAGGACAGGCAAAGGGCGATGACGGTTCCGGTGCCGGGCAGCGACAGCAGCAGCACCAGCACGGTGAACGCGAGCAGGCCAAACATGAGCAGCCAGCCGATGGCAAACCCCGCGAACCCTAGGGTGGCGAAGAAGCGCTGGGTTCGGGAGGGCTCCTCCGTGCTCCGGTTCACGCCGAGCCCGATGGCGGCGCCGCGCAGGAACATGGGCAGCACGAGAGTCAGGAACGGGAAGCGATAGGTGGGGTCGTCGAACAGGATGACGACTGCCAGCGCCAGTGCCGTTGGCACCGCAAACCAGCGCGCCAGGTGCGGAAGGCCAAGGGCGTTCATGGGCGGTGACGACCCAGGTCGGCGCTAAAGGCCGAGTTCGCGCCGGTCCAGCGGCTTAAGGCGGATGTCCGGATCGGGCGAGGGGATGGCCGAGAGCAGGAGCTTCGTGTAGTTCTCCTGCGGGTTCGCGAAGATGTCGTCCACCGCGCCGCTCTCCACGACCCGGCCTTGGTGCATCACCAGCACCCGGTCGCAGATGTGCTGCACGACGCTGAGGTCGTGGGCGACGAACAGATACGTGAGGCCGAGTTCGGTCTGCAGCTCTTCGAGGAGGTTAATGATCTGTGCCTGCACGGAAACGTCCAGAGCCGATACCGATTCGTCGCAGACGACGAGATTTGGCCGCAGGATCAGGGCCCTGGCGATGCCGATGCGCTGCCTCTGGCCGCCGGAGAAGGCGTGTGGGTAGCGGGTGAGGGAGTCGGAGTCGAGCTGCACTAGGTTCAGCATCTCGATCACGGTGTCGAGCCGCTCAGCGCGATCGCCCACCTTGTGGATGATGAGGGGTTCTTCGAGGATCTCCCGCACCGTCATGCGCGGATTGAGGGAGGCGAACGGGTCCTGAAAGATCATCTGCATTTCGCGCCGGAGCGGAATGAGCTGCTTGGCGGCCATGTCCTGCAGTTCCACCCAGCCGTCGGCGCTTTTGAACCGCACAATCCCCTCGTCGGGGTCGATGGCACGCAGGACGCAGCGCACTAGCGTCGTCTTGCCGGAGCCGGACTCGCCAACGATGCCGAGCGTCTCGGAGCGGCGCACGTCGAACGACACGTCCTGCACCGCCGGCACCCCATCGAAGAAGCGCGACACGCCTTCCACTACCAGCATGGTGTCGTCGTCCTCCGCCGGCTCCGGCGACAGCGCCTCTCGC
Source organism: Pseudomonadales bacterium (assembly GCA_965116935.1). GTDB lineage: Bacteria > Pseudomonadota > Gammaproteobacteria > Pseudomonadales > Azotimanducaceae > VXYL01. The sequence goes on from OZ220737.1 coordinate 2,392,375, forward strand.
GCAAGAGCTGGTTCGCTCATGCCTGCTGCGCGCCGCCGACGAGCTCCGGCGGCAGGCTCACTTGCCGGCCGTCCGCGAGAGTCTGCATGGGAAAGGGCGTCGTGATGTCCGCATCCCCAACCACCGTGGCGATGGTGGCGAGGCGCTCGCCCTTGGGCGCGAGGCCCGGAATCGCCGCGAGCAACCCCTTCGTATAGGGATGCACCGGCTCCTTGAGCACTTGGCGCACTGTGCCGATCTCCAGCACCCGCCCCTGGTACATCACCACCACCTGATCTGCAATCTGCGCCACGACGCCAAGATCGTGCGTGATGAAGATCACCGAGTTGCCGAGTTCGCGCTGCAAATCCTTGATGAGCGTGAGGATCTCGGCCTGGATCGTGACATCAAGCGCGGTCGTCGGCTCGTCGCAGATAAGCACTTCGGGGTGGCAGACGAGCGCCATGGCGATCACCACCCGCTGCCGCATCCCGCCGGAGAACTCGAATGGATACATCTCAATCCGCCGGTCGATGTCGTCGATGCCCACCCGTTCGAGCATCTCCGCCGCTTCCTTCCACGCCTCTGCACGGCTGACCTTGCGATGGCAGAGGATGGCTTCCGCGACTTGGTTGCCCACCTTGTACACCGGCGAGAGCGCAGTCATCGGCTCCTGAAAAACCATGCTGATGAGGCCGCCGCGCAGTTCCTGCAGGCGCGGGTCCTTCTTCGTCAGCGAGACGATCTCGAATGGATCCATCCCCTTGGGCGCGAAATCGATGGTGCCGTCGACGATGCGCCCCGGCGGCTGGATGATGCGCATGATGCAGTTGGCGGTGACGGACTTGCCGGAGCCGGATTCGCCGACGATCGCCGTCACCTTGCCCCGGGGCACCTCGAGTCCAACCCCCATGAGCGCATGGGTGAGGCCCGTGTCCGTCTTGAAGTCCACCGCAAGGTCCTGAACCTTCAGCACCGCATCCACGGCCTGATCGTCTCCCGCCACGGTCACTTCATCCCACCGGTGCTGTAGGGATCGGCCGCATCGCGCAGGCCGTCGCCGAGCAGGTTGAACGCCATCACCGCCAGCACGACTGCGACGCCCGGCATCATCTGCCACGGCGTCATCTCGATCACCAGGGGGTTCTGCGCCTGGAACAAGAGCACGCCCCAACTCACCACGGGCGGCCGCAGGCCGATGCCGAGGAACGAAAGCGCGGTTTCGCCCAGAATCATCGCTGGCACCGCGAGCGTCGCCGTGGCGATGATGTGGCTCGCGAAGCTCGGCAGCATGTGCTTGCGGATCACCCGCGGCGTGTCGGCGCCCAAGAGCCGCGCCGCCATCACGAAATCCTCCTCCCGCAGGGCAAGGAAGCGGCCACGCACCTGTCGCGCAAGGGCCGTCCAACCGAACAGCGAGAGAATGATGGTGACCCCGAAATAGATCAGAAGCGGCGACCAATGCACCGGCAGTGCCGCCGAAAGCGCCATCCACAAGGGCAACGCCGGCAGGCATTGCAGCACCTCGATCACCTTGTTGACGGCTCTATCGACGATGCCGCCGAGATAGCCGGCGAGGCCCCCGAGGGTGATGCCGAAGGTGATCGTCAGCACGACGCCGACGAAGCCGATGGAAAGCGATATCCGGCCCCCGTACACCACCCGCGAGAACATGTCGCGGCCAAGCGGATCCGTGCCGAAGAGGTGGATGTAGCCGCCCTCGTCGGTGGTGAATAGATGCAAGTCTGTATTGAGCAGGCTCCACATCTTGTAGGGCTCGCCTCTGGCAAAGAACCGGAGCGGGAACATGCGGCTGGTGTCTTCGGAGTATTCCCGCATCCACGTGTCCGGGTTCACCTCCATCTGGTAGGCGTACACGAACGGGCGCAGGTGGAAGTTGCCGTCCGCATCGAAGAAGTGGATCGACATGGGCGGGGCGTTGATGGCGTCCTGGTTGCGCGTGGTGGTGCTGTAGGGCGAGACGAACTCGCAGAAGATCACGACCACGTACAGCACCAGCAGGAACAGGCCGCTCGCATACGCCAGCCGATGGCGGCGGAAGCGCAGCCACATGAGCTGGCGCGGCGAGATGGTGGTTTCCTCGGCGCGCACGATGACTTCGGGCGTGGCCGCGCCAGCCCCCGTGGCCGGGTTCACTACCTCACTCAAAGCGAATCCTCGGGTCCACCCAGGCCAGCAAAAGGTCCGAGAGCAAAATCCCGAACACCACCAGAATCGCCAGCCACATCAACATGCTGCCAGCGAGGAACATGTCCTGGTTCAGGAGCGATTGCAGCAGCAGCGGGCCGATGGTAGGCAGCCCCATCACCATGCCTACCAGCGCTTCACCGGAAATCAGCGCCGGCAACATCAGGCCAATGTTGCTGATGAACGGGTTGATGGCGATGCGCACCGGGTACTTGATGACGAGCTTGGCCGGACGCACGCCCTTGGCGCGGGCCGTCACCACATAGGGCTTGTTCAGCTCGTCGAGGAGGTTGGCGCGCAGGATGCGCATGGTGAAGGCTGCCCCGCCGGCGCCGACGATGACCATCGGCAGCCAGATGTGCGCGAGCATGTCGGCGAACTTGGCGAAGCTCCACGGGGCATCCTCGAACTCCGGCGAGAAGAGGCCACCGGTGCTGATGCCGAACCACTCGAAGCCGATGTGCATGAAGATGAGCGCCAGCAGGAACGGCGGCGTGGCGAGGCCCACCAAGGCCAGCGTCGTCATCAGGTAGTCGCCGATGGTGTACTGGCGAAGCGCCGAATAGATGCCTACCGGCAGCGCCACGAGCCAAGTGAAGAAGAGTGCCGATATGGTGATTGATAAGGTATAGCCTAAACGCTCCCACACCAGTTCATTCACGGGCCGGGAAAAGAGATACGAATAACCCATGTCGCCGGTTAGGAAGTTGCCGGCCCAATAGAAATACTGAATCACCATTGGCTTGTCGAGGTTGTATTGCGCCCTGAGGTTCTGCACGTACTCCTCGGAGGTATCGACCCCTTGCGCCTGGAGCCGGTCGAGCATCGAGGAAACGATGTCGCCTTCCGGCAACTGGATGACGATGAAGATGATCACCGAGATGATCGCGAGCGTAGGGATCAGACCCGCTATGCGGGTTAGGATGTAGGACCTCATCTATGCCTCGTCCGTCCCGCCCAAACCCTATTCGCCGCCCGACTCGTCGAAGTACCAGGTCGCCGGGTGGTAAGACAGCGTCCAGCGATTGTCCCAGCCCCAGATGCCGGTGGGCGTCACGTTCTTGAGCCGGTTGGAGACCACCACCGGATGCGGCGCCTGCCCCACCGTGCCGATGGTCCACAGGTTCTCGGCCGCGGCGTTCAGCAGCGACTTCGCCGCCTCGGTGCGGCTTTCCTCCGTCACCGCCTGACGCAAGTCGTCCCCCCAGGCTTGCAGTTGCTTCACCTGCGGCGGCGGCTCCTCGCCCAGCCGTCCGTCGGTTTGGTAGTAGCGCGCCCAATGGTTCCACATGGCGATGTCCCAGCCGGTGCGGTGGGGATAGAACCAGTCCGGCACTAGGGGGAAAAGCAGGTCCGTCACCTTGTCGGCGTGCCACAGCGTCATCTGCATCTTGTTCGCCTGCGCGCGCTCGGACTGCAGCCGCCGCTCCACGGACTTCAGCCGCAGGTCAATGCCCACCTCGCGCCAGTATTCCCGCACCAGTTCCATCGTCATGGTCTTCGGGGTCTCGAAATCGAGATACTCGAACGTGATGGTGAGCTTGGAACCGTCTGGGTACTCGCGCAGGCCGTCGCCGTCGATGTCTTCGAGGCCGAGCTCGTCCAGCATGGCGTTGGCGTAATCCGGGTCGTAGCGCGTGTGCGCTAACTGAAAGCGTTCCTCGTGCCATTGGCTGGTGGGATGCGCCGTGACCTGGCTCGGCTTGCCGCGCCCGAAGTAGATCACGTCGTTCATCTGCGGACGGTTGATGGCGTGCGACAGCGCCCGGATGAAGCGCCGCTCGCCCTTGCCCCAGAGGAGTTCGCGGTACTTCGGATCGTCGAAGTTGTAGTTCGGCTGGATCGACACATCGCTGATGTGCAAGCGGGTCCACACGTGCACCTTGTTGACGCCCTTCACCTCGCCGAGCTTGAGCAGCGGGATGTCCTCGGTCTTGAGCGCGAAGGCGGCGAAGTCGAGCTGTCCGGTAGCGGCCTGGAAGGCGATCATCTTGGAGTTCTCCAGCAGGATGATCGCGTCCACCTTGTCGATGTAGGGAAGCTGGCGGCCTTCGGGGTCGATCTTGAAGTAGTAGGGGTTGCGCTCGAGACGCATCTTGGTGGGTGTGCGCTCGATCACCCGGTAGGCGCGCAGCGTCGGCACCCGCACCGCGTCCTCGTTGCCCCAGCCGCGCAACGCGCCGTACATGGCCATCCAGGTGACGAAGCCCTCGTCTTCGATCAGCTCGGCGAGTTCCTCCTTGTCGCGGTAGGCGGGATGGTATTGGCTGAAGAAGTGCGCCGGGTCCGCCATGTGGCTGCCGTACTGGGCGAAAAAGTTGACGAACATGGGGTTGGGGTCGGGAAAGACGTACTGGAAGGTCTGATCGTCGATCATCACCACCTTGCCGCCGCGGATGGGGCGGAAGGTCACCGGCGACATCTCCGGATCCATGTGGACGTGGTTGAAGCGGAACATGAAGTCTTCGGAGGTGAGGGGATGACCGTCCGACCACTTCAGCCCCTTGCGCAGCGTGATGGTGGTGACGCGGCCGTCTTCGGAGAGGCTCCACGACTCGGCCAGGTTCGGCAGCACGTTGCGCATGTCTGCCGAGAGGGTGAGGGCATGTTCCCAGTTGAAGAACTGCCAGGTGTCCCAGAGCGTGATGCGCGCGGTGCCGCCGTACTTGCCGACGCTGTGATAGGGCTGCGACACCACCGGATCGTCCGGCAGCCGCTCCTCCACTGGCGGCAACCCGCGCTCGTCGAGATACGGGCTCTGGGAGAAGCTCGTGATGCCAAGCTCGCTCGCCGTCTTCGGCGGCTCGAACCACTCCTCTGGCCAAGGGGGCGAATCCCCCGTCCCCTCCGCACCCGGTGGCCGGCCATCGGCAAAGGACGCTGTCGTCGCCAAGCCGACGATGACAGCACCCAAGAGCCGAAGGCGCCTCACACGCACAGCCTTGTGCAAGGGGCCAAGCCGCGACGAGGCACCCGACTCGTGCCTGTCCGTCGCCTTCGCGGCGCAAACTCCTCGCGCCGTGGCTCTCGCCCCACTGGCCTTCCCCAAAATGGCGACTGGCCTCGAATGAGCCAGGCCGCCGTTACCGCCATCATGGCCGCACCCATGCGGCGGCGTCAACGAGTTTCGCCCCGGCTCTGGCGGACGGACGGGCCATTGCACCCTTACGTTCTGACGGACCTCTGGAGGGAGGGCGTCTCGCCCTCCTGGCCTTAGGGGTGAGCGTAATCGATCCCCGCCGGCCAGCAGTTCGCGCCAGCGAACTGCCAAGGCACCGTCAGGGCGCGCTAGCACCCGAACATGGCGGGCCTTCGGAGGGAAGGCATTCTGCCTTCCCTGGCGCCGACAGGCGCCCTTCCCTTGTCGGCGTCCGACCCGCGCCTAACGGCGCACGAGGACAGGCAGAATGCCTTCCCTCCGAAGGCCCCTGCGCCGTTAAGTCCGACAGACTGCTAGTGTCGCCGCAGGCACGCCTTCGGTGCCCAGCCGGAACGCACGCTTTGGGCGCGGCGGCGATAGGCGTCCCTGCAGAGACGCGCTATGCTGCACCGCACGAAAAAAGGAAGCAGACAATGGCTAGCGCACAAGGCTTGACACAAACCGATCGCGCACCTTCGGACGCCCAACCGGCTGACGCGCGGCCTCGGCAGCAAAACCGCAACCTCTTCAAGACCGGCGATCGCCTCAAGCGCCAAGAGTTCGAGCGGCGCTACGCCCTGATGCCGCACATCAAGAAGGCCGAGCTGATCGACGGCATGGTCGTGATGGAAGAGCACGTCCGCTACCACGCCCACGGCAACCCTCACGCACGACTCATCGGCTGGCTCACGCGCTACGCCTGGGACACGCCGAGCGTGGAAGTCGCCGACAACGCCACCGTGCGGCTCGACGAAACAAACGAACCGCAGCCAGACGTGATGTTGCGGATCGCCACCGGTGGTCGCTCCCGCAGTGACGAAGACGACACCATCGACGGCGCCCCGGAACTCGTCGCCGAGATCGCCGCCAGCAGCGTGCGCCACGACTTGCACGCGAAGCGCGACGCCTATGCCCGAAACGGCGTCCTCGAATACATCGTCTGGCGCACGCTCGATGACGAGATCGACTGGTTCGCCCTCGCCGATGGCGAGTTCCATCCCATCCCCGCCGACCAAAACGGCGTCATCCACAGCCGCGCGTTCCCCGGCCTCGCCCTCGCTACGGCCGCTCTCGTCGAAGGCGATTTCGCCACGGTTACGGCAGCCTTGCGCGACGCGATGGCGACGAACGCCCATCAAGCCTTCCTCGCCAATCTCCAACGCCAGGCAGGGGTTGGGTAGGCTCGGAGGCCATGCTCCGCGACACGTTCGTCATCGTCGTCCACGCCTTGGTGTGCAACGCCTCAGGCCACCTCCTCCTGCTCCGCCGAACCAACACCGGCGTCATGGACGGCCTCTACGCCCCACCCGGCGGCCACCGCCAACCAAACGAACGCCTGCTCGACACCGCCTTCCGCGAATCTCGCGAAGAAGCCTGCATCGACATCACCGCCGCTCACCCCATCGCCGCCCTGCCATTCGCCACCGGCATAAACTTCCTCTTCCAAGCCACCGACTGGCACGGCACCCCCCGCATCGGCGAACCCAGCAGCTGCGACCACCTTTGCTTCGCGAACCCCGCAGCCCTGCCAACCAACACCGTCCCATGGCTCGCCCCCGCCCTCGGGCTACGAAACCAAGGCCGTTGGTACCAAGACTTCACCTAGCGCCTGAGGATGGCCAACCGAGAAGGGGCGACGCATGCGTCGCCCCTACGGCCCGCGGCTTGACCGACACCTCTCTGCAGGGGCGACGCATGCGTCGCCGCTGCGGCCCGCGGCTTGACCGACACCTTTCTGCAGGGGCTGACGCATGCGTCGCCGCTGCGGCCCGCGGCTTGACCGACACCTTTCTGTAGGGGCGACGCATGCGTCGCCCTGTCCCGGCTTCCCGGTAAGATGGGCGAAAGGCGTCGTCCGGCGTCGGTTAGTGGAAGGACACAGCGCATGAATCACGACATCGTCATTCGCGGCGGGACCCTGGTGGACGGCAGCGGCGCGGAACCCGTCGCTGGCGACCTCGCGGTCAGGGACGGCCGCATCTCGGCCCTGGGCGCCGTCGCCGGCAAGGGCGAACTGGAGATCGACGCTCGGGACCGCATCGTCACGCCCGGTTTCGTCGACATTCACACGCACTTGGATGCCCAGATGGGGTGGGACCCGGACATGACGCCGGTGAGCTGGCACGGGGTCACGACGGCGCTCATCGGCAACTGCGGCATGACTTTCGCCCCCTGCCGGCCCGAAGACCGCGAGCTGCTGGCGGGCATGATGGAAACGGTGGAGGACATTCCCAAGCAGGCCATCCTCTCGGGGCTGGCCTGGGACTGGGAGCACTACGGCGAATATCTCGACTCCATTGAGAAACTCGGCACCGCGGTGAACGTGGCCGGCATGGTCGGGCACGCAGCAGTGCGCTACTACGTGATGGGCGAGCGCTCGTTCGCGGACGATGCGACGGCAGACGAAGTCGAGCGCATGACGGCGATAGTCGGACGCTCCCTCGACGACGGTGCCTGGGGCTTTTCCACCAACCGCTTCGCGCCGCACCGGGCCCCCGACGGCCGCTCCATCCCGGGCACGTTTGCGGCGGTGTCGGAACTCGAGACGATCGCCGCCGCAGTGGGTGGGAAGGACGGCCTCATGCAGGCGGTGGGCGCCGACTTCGACGTCTTGAAGGCGATAGCGGACGCCGCTCGAAGCCGCGTGCTGTTCAGCTACGCGCTCGAGATCTACCACGACGGCGACACCGTCGAGATGGGCGCAGCCGCGGTTCCGGACGCGGAAACCGGACGCCGCGCGGCGGCCTCGCTCGACTCCCTTTGCGGCGAGCGCGACATCACCGCCATCGCCCATGTGCGCGGGTCCGGCTTCGTGCTCGGCCTGCAGTCGAACCTGCCAGCCCAAGGCGGCGCTTGGGATCGACTCGCCGCGCTGGATCTCGGCGGCCGCCTGGCGGCTATCGCGGACGCCGCTACGGCGGAGGAACTGGTGCAGGAAGCGCGCCAGGACGGCGCCGGCCGGGTGCGCCCCGAACGTTGCTTCTACATGGGCGCGGGCGAAACGCCGGACTACACGGGCGAGGCGAGCCTTGCAGACCAGGCAGCGGCCGCGGGCGAGCACTGGTCCGAGACGTTCCTGCGCCTGTCGCGGGAAACCGGCGGACGGGCGCTGTTCAACTACCGCATGTTCGCGGGGAGCCTCGAGGCGCAGGCGCGCCTGTTCGAGAGCGACCACCTGTATCCCGGCCTAGGAGACGCCGGCGCGCACGTGTCGCAGATCATGGATGCCGGCTGGCCCAGCTTCATGCTCTCGCACTGGCATCGGGAGACGGGCTTCTACAGCCTCGCACGCGTCATCGAGCGCATGACGTCGGGCCCGGCGCGCGTGGTGGGACTGAACGACCGCGGGATCCTGCGCGAGGGCATGGCGGCCGACGTCAACGTCATTGACCTCGGCCGCGTCGCCGAGCTGCAGCCGCGCCTAGTGCACGACTTCCCGGGCGGCGCGCCGCGCTACATCCAGCAGGCGCGCGGCTTCGACGCCACCATCGTCAACGGCCGCCTCAGCCTTCAGGACGGCGAGAGCACGGGAGAACGCTCGGGGCAGGTGCTGCGGCGGGGCACGCCCTGATCCGCAAACACCGGGTGTCGAAGCCAATGTAACTCCCCATCTCCCTTACACATCCGGCACGGAGAGCGAAGCGAACTGTGCGGGATATCGCATGTAAGTTGCCGTCCCGCCGATGGAGCCGGGCCGCTGACGAGCAGGAACACAGGCTTCTTGCGACTTCGCCGTGGCGGGTCGAGCGGCCGTAGGGGACGGGCTTGTCCGAAGCAGACCGATTCCAACAGTTTGATTTAACATGATTTACTGGCGGTTGTCCAGTCCGGATTGCTGCCGGCGTTAGTGGTGTTCGGGGTCAGTCAGCGCTCGCTGGATTGCTGCGTCCAGGCCGTCAGGGTAGGGCACAGGACCCGTTCGCCTTTCGAATCAGGCCAAAGGGCGCAAGCCGATCATGCGTTGACTCGGCACCTCGCGGTCGAGCAGGGAAGTTGCGGCCACGTAGAACCGCCAGTCCGCCAAGTCGAGCGGGTCGGGCTCGCAGCCGGATTCGTCGCCGAGTACACAGAAGACGTAGACGTCGGCCACCCGACGAGGCGGGTCGTGCCTGACTTCCGTGTTCGTTGCGGGATCCCAGGACGATTTCCTCGGGGCAATGTCGAAGGTGATGACGGAGGGACCTCGCTGCGCCCAGCTCTGCGCGTACGCCGAACTCTTGACTTCGATCCGGACACCCTTGGGCGTCGCCACATCGAAGCTGGCCCATTCCACTCGAGGCTTGTCGACGGCTCCGACAGCGCGAGCGACCAGATACTCGGCCACGGTCGCGCGCCTGGTGTTGTTGAGGAGGTCCGACTCGGCCCACCGCCAGTAGTCGATCAGCGCGAACCCGGCGTGCACGCTGGCCGTATGGAAGGGCTCGCGGCCAGACTTCACGTCTTGGTTTTTTGGCGCTGGGTATCGGACGGTTTTCCGTACTCACGGCTCGAGTCCGTGACCGAACTCATGCGATGCCCCTCGGAGTCGTCGCACCGGCTCGGAAACCGAATGTGGAAACCATCGTCGAGATCGACGCATTTGCCTGGCGGCTCGGCGAACTCGCGCTGGCGAATCGCCTCCGGGCCCGTGGCGTGTGCGCGGCACGTTCGGGCGCCGTTCGACGACGTCGAATCGGTGCGCCTGTTGGCCGGGTCGGGCCGGTGGTCGCAGGGCATCAGTGGGCGCGGCTGTCGCGTGGCCCGCGGCCGCGCGCGAACGGTCGAGGAGTGCTCACGCGGGTCCGTACCATCGCCAATCGGTTCGGAATCGACGCGTCGCGTCGTTGGACCGCCACTTCATGCCGTGACGCGGGTGAGTGGCTTTAGTCGACAAACCCCCTACATACCAGAGCTTGTCGCGGGCATCATGTAGCAACCCGACAACCTGACTGACGCGAGCGTCGTATTGTGCGGATCGCAGTTTGCTCTTTGTCCCCCATGCTGCGACCACATGGTCGCTGTCTTGAATGGCGTCCCGCAGTGTGCCGTCGTTCTCGTGGCCAATTGCCCACGCAATCCCGCAATGCTCGATGGCTCTGCGAAGATCGGCGGTGTCTGTAGCGCACATGGCAAATAGGTTGAGGACACGTAGTCTGGCGGCAGCCGCGAAGAGACGGAAGACTTCCGTTTCGACGATCTGGATCGTCCTGTCGGCGAACTGCTCGTTCGCTGAACTGGGGTTCTTGAGGATTACTGACACCGTTTGGGTGCGACCCCGGCATGGCCTGTATGGGATGTTCAGTTCCCAGCGATGTGAGCGGCCACACGAAAACCGGGCTTGGATGCCTTGGGACTCGACCTGCTCGAAGTGACGGAACCGCCGGCGGCTGATGTGCGGCATATGTGCGTGCCTTACTCTATCGATCCATGCTAGCGAGGTCGTCTGCTTCCTTGCGGAGCTCCTCGAAGATCGCGGTTGCTAGACTGCGATAGATCACGCTGGCTGGGTGGATACGAGCTGAGCCGCTCGCCGGTTGCTCGAACTCAAGAGCCAGCGTCCCGATCATGTCACCCTCTACGTACACGTCGTACTGCCTGTAATTGCTGTAGCTTGAATCGGCCAGGGGGCGCGGTCTGTGAACATTCAGCCGATGGAGTTGGAGTCGGACGTCGAGCATACGGGTTTCCCCTTTTTGCCGGGTTGGGTGGCCGTGCTTACGGCCACGATTATCGCCGGATGATACATACGCAAGACGTTGGCGGGCAGGTCGGCGACGCTACCGGCAGCCGTCGTTACGGTGACGAATCGAGGCGACGCGCTTCCGGCGGCCGCCACGTCGCGGATGCCGCAGCGTTTCGCGCGGCCCTGCACCCCGTCACTACCTCCGGCGGCGCCCTCCGGGCGGCGGCGGAGTTCCGGTAGTGACGGGGCGCTGAACCAGCATTCTGGCCAGTGGCGGCAAGCGTTTCGGTAAGAAGAAAGTTGGTGCTGGCGTGGTGACGGGGTGCTAGAGTGCCCCGCGTCAATTGGTCGCCATGTGCGACGTTGCCGGGACGGAAGAGCCCGGCGTGACGGCGTCACCCCACGGTGACGACAAGTGCCATGCCGCAACGCAGCGGCGTAGGCGGTCGACGCATCGCAAGGCACGGTACGCCATGTCCGCGGCAGCGCGCGGATGGGGGCGGACCACCAACGGCCGGGAAAGCCGCATGGCGCGGAAACGCGCAGCCGGGGAACCGGTGTGGCCGTGAACAGTCGTGGTGCGACGCATCGCGCGGGAGGGGGAACCCCGCCGTGCCTGAACAGGGCAGCGCGCGGCGCGGCGCGTGCCGAAGGCTGGCGGGCCAGATGTCGCAGGACACGCCGCGGTCGCCGCAGGAGACGGCAAGGGAATACGCGTCGACGGGCATTGCCGCACGAACGTGCGGGGCCGGACACCCTGACGGGTGCCGGGCCGCCCATTAGAACTCAACGAATCACGTCCGCTCCCGGCCGCAGTCGCGGCCGCGGGGCGTGGCCGTTGCGGCAACGCCGCAGCCGATCCCCGACCTCCACTCGGCGCCGGCGACGCGAATCGCCGACTCGGAGGGTCCGGCCGTCGCTCCGGCGCACTCGTCGCGGAGGCCGAATGCGGCCCCGGATCTGCCGAATCCGGCGCGATCCCGGTGCCGAACGGCGCCGAGAGGTGCCCCGAAACGGGGCTCGCGGCGGGAACCGGCCGACGAGGCCACTCTCGGTGCCGGCACGGCCGCGTCACGCGGCCTTCAGGCGACGTAGGCGGCCCACTCCGCCATCAGCGCGCGGCGTTGCTCGAACAGGTCGCTGCGCCGGTAGGCCGCCTCCACGCGGTCGCCGCTGACGTGCGCCAGGGCAAGCTCGCAGACCTCGCGCGGCGCGTCCGTGCACTCGGCGGCCCAGTCGCGAAAGCTCGAGCGGAAGCCGTGCGGCACCGGCGTCGATGCCCAGCGCGTGGGTGAGCTCCGACAGGCACTTCTGGGGCATCGCGCGACCGCGCGGCGACGGGAACGCCCAGCCGTCCGCCGCAGCCAGCTCCGTGGCCTCTTCGAGCACCTCGAGGGCGCGGTCCGACAGCGGCACGCGGTGCTCGCGGCCGTTCTTCATGCGCTCTGCGGGAATCGTCCACACCGCGCCGTGGCGGTCGATCTCCTCCCAGCGGGCGTTGCGCACCTCCCCCGAACGCGTCGCGGTCAGCACCAGGAACTCGAACGCCAGCCGGATGCCGGCGTGCGCGTCGCAGCCCCGCACCCGCGCGAGCGCGGCGCGGACCTCGGCGTGCGGCAGCGCCCGCTGGTGCCGCCGCACGGCGGCGGTCCTCGGCAGCGCCGCGGAGATCGCCTCGCCGGCGGGGTTGTCGGCGCGCAGTCCCTGCGCGACGGCCCACTTCATGACGGCGCCGATGCGCTGGCGCACGCAACCGGCGGTCACCCGCTTGGTGGACCAGATCGGCAGCAGCACGGCCATGACGTCGGCGCTGGTCACGGCATCCACGGTCTTGGTTCCAAGGCGCGGCTGGGCGTAGGTGGCGAGGCTCGTGCGCCACTGGCGCTCGGAGCCGGCACGGTCCTTCCAGTTGGCGCCGTGGATGCCGATGACGGTCTCCAGCGCCTCGGCGAAGGTCGGCACGGCCCTGGCCGAGCGCCGCGGATCGCGGCCCTGGGCGATGGCGCGGGCGTTCTCCAGCGCCCGCTCGCGGGCCATGGCGAGGGTGACGACGGGATAGCGGCCGAGGCCGAGGCTGGTGGGCCGGCCGTCGATGCGGACGCTCTGCGTCCAGGACTTGTTGAGTCCGCCGCGCCGCGCGGGCCGGACGAGCAGGCCGAGTCCGAGGCCGCCGCGGCCGTCGCCGTAGCGAGCGGGTATCCTGACGTTGCGGACGAAGGTTGCGGAGAGCATGAGGGGTCGATTTGTTCACTTCCCGTTCCTTTTTCGGTTACAAGGGGGTGTTGAGAAGCGGTGTGCCCCGGTGGTGCCTTGAACGCAAAAAAGTTTATGTTTATCGGGAAGTTAAAGGACACCTTCAGCGAAGTCCTGCAACCCCCCGAAAACCGCCCGTCGGCGGCGGGCTTGTCCCGTCCCGTGTTGGACGCTTGCGATCGACCTCGGCACGGGACGGACAAGCCCGCCCTAAGGTCAAGTGACGTCCCGCCGGTGTCAGCGACTCGGCGTCTTCGGCGATCGACCTCCCCCTCGCCGAGGCCGTCTTGAGACGGACGTTCAGGGCAAGGGCCGCGGTAGCTTGGCCATTCGGGACTGCGCGGTGCCTGCCCTGGCTGGTAGCCTTACCCCCGCGGCAACATAACGAACTCACGATGGCGACCCCCTTCCAGCGCGTCCTGGATCACATCCGAGCGGTCTCCGACACCGAAGCGGAGAAGGGCCGCCTGTTCGAGCGTCTGATGCGGGCGTACTTCCTCAAAGACGCTGTGTACCGCAACCGCTTCAGCAATGTCTGGCTCTGGTCCGATTGGGCGACGGGCAGGCCGGGCTTCAGCGGGACAGACACGGGCATCGACCTCGTGGCCGAAGAGCGGGAAGGCGGATTTTGCGCCATCCAATGCAAGTGCTACGCCCCCGGCACGCGCATCTCGATGGACGACATCAGCAACTTCATCGCCGCCTCAGCACGAGAGCCGTTCACGGCTCGCATCCTCGTCGACACCGGTGATGAGTGGGGTCCGAACGCCGTGAAGACCATCCTGGGCCTGAAGCCGGCCTGCACCGTGCTTCGGTTCGGCGACCTAGCCAGCGCCCCGTTCGATTGGCCAGACCTCGTTCGCGGCCAACCCGAAGACCTCGCCCGCAAGGAAGAGCCGTTCCAACTCCGCCCCCACCAGCAAGCAGCCTTCGACGACGTCACCCAGGCCTTCCACACCAGCGACCGCGGCAAGCTCATCATGGCCTGCGGCACCGGCAAGACCTTCACCGCTCTGCGCATCGCCGAATCCTTGGCCGGCATCGGTGGCCGAGTGCTCTATCTCGTGCCCTCCATCTCGCTGTTCCAGCAGTCGATGCGCGAGTGGGCAGAGCAACGGGCGCTCCCGCACCGCTACATCGGCATCTGTTCGGACACCCGCGCTGGACGCACAGACGAAGACGCTTCGATGAGCGAACTCGAAATCCCCGTCACCACGAATGTGGACACGATCTCCGGCGCCCTCGGCAACCAGCCGAAAGACGCCATGACCGTGACCTTCTGCACCTACCACTCCCTCGGCCTGATCGAACGCGCCCAAGACGAAGGCGCACCGCCTTTCGACCTGATCCTCTGCGACGAGGCACATCGCACCACTGGCATCGAGCGTCCGGAGGATGACAACACCTCCCCCTTCGTCTTGGTCCACGATGCAGCCAGAATCCGCGCATCGAAGCGCCTCTACATGACGGCCACCCCGCGCCTCTACACCCAAGCCGCTCGCGCCAAGGCCGCAAGCCACGCCGTCGAAGTGTTCTCCATGGACGACCCGGCCACCTATGGCCCCGAGTTCCACCGCCTGCCCTTCTCCCGAGCCATCGAACAGGGCTTGCTCTCCGACTACAAGGTGGTCGTCTTCGCCATCTCCGAAGGCCACATTGCCGCCGCCTTGCAAGCACACCTTGCCTCCGACGGCGGCGTCGTCAACCTCACCGATGCCGCCAAGATCGTCGGCTGCTGGCGCGCGCTGCAAAGCCCGGAAGGCGAGGCAGCAAGCGACGCCCAGCCGAACCCCCTGCGCCGTGCCATTGCGTTCACGAACACCATCCGGTCCTCCCAGCGCCTGCAAAAGCACTGGCAAGGCATCGTCGATCAAGCCGCCGAACTCCTGCCTAACGGAGAACGCACGACGGCGCTCCGCTGCGAGACGCAACACGTGGACGGCCAGAACCACGCCCTCGAGCGCAAGGCCAAGATTGAGTGGCTTAAGGGATCGGCCGATGGCCAATGCCGCATCCTCTCCAACGCTCGCTGCCTCTCCGAAGGCATCGACGTGCCGGCCCTCGACGCCGTGCTGTTCATGGCGGAACGCAAGAGCCAAGTGGACGTTGTGCAAGCCGTGGGCCGCGCCATGCGTAAGTCCGAAGGTAAGGAATACGGCTACATCATCCTGCCCATCGCCGTATCCGCCGGGGCAGACCCTGCCCTAGTGCTCGACTCCGGCAAGGAGTTCGACGTGGTCTGGAGCGTGCTGCGGGCCCTGCGTTCACACGACGACCGGCTCGACGCCGAGATCAACAAGATCGACCTCAACACGGAACCCACCGAGCGGATCATCTTCCGCGACGCGTTCACCGGGGAAGGCGAGACCGATTCACCGCCCAAGCTGGCATTCCCGCCCATCAAACCTCCCGCCCGGCGCCATCTACGCCAAGATCGTCGAGAAGTGTGGCGACCGTAGGTATTGGGAAACGTGGGCAAAGGACGTTGCCGCCATCTTCTCCCGCCTCATCGAGCGCATCACTAGGCTGCTCGACGACCCAGGCAACGCCACCTTGCGCGAGTGGTTTGAAGCGTTCCACGAAGAACTCAAGGTCTCGATCAACGAATCCATCACCACCGACAGCGCCATCGACATGATGGCCCAGCACATCCTCACCCGCCCGGTGTTCGAGGCCCTCTTCGAGCAGTACGACTTCGCCGGCAGCAACCCGGTGGCGAGGGCGCTCGACAGCCTGCGCGCAGATTTCGGCGAGTTCGGGTTGGAGAACGAGACCCGCGACCTCGAACGCTTCTACGAGAGCGTGCGAATGCGCGCCCAGGGCTTGGATAACCCTGCGGCCCGCCAGCGTGTCCTGATGGAGCTCTACGAACGCTTCTTCGCCACCGCCATGAAGAAGGACGCAGACCGGCTCGGCATCGTGTACACGCCTGTCGAAATCGTGGACTTCATTCTCAATAGCGCGGACCACGTGCTGCGCGACGAGTTTGGGCGTTCGCTGAGCGACGAGGGCGTGCATGTGCTCGATCCCTTCACCGGCACCGGCATCTTCCTAGTCCGCCTGATCGAATCCGCCTTGATCCGGGATGCGGACTTGACACGCAAGTATCGCCACGAACTCCACGCCAACGAAATCGTCCTACTCGCCTACTACATCGCCGCAATCCACATCGAGGAGGCCTACCACGGCCGCACCAACGGAACGGCGAACGGCACCTACGAGCCTTTCGACGGTATCGTGCTCACGGACACCTTCAACCTGCACACCGGGCGCTCCGGCTTTCCGCGGGATTGGCTGCCAGACAACAGCGAACGCGCGGAACGGCAACAGAAGCTGCCGATTCAGGTGATCGTGGGAAACCCGCCTTGGTCCGCGGGGCAAAGAAGTGCGGCGGACGACAATCCGAATGTGGACTATCCCGAACTGGAGCAACGGATTGCCGAAACCTACGCTGCACGAACAAGCGCGACGAATAAGAACAGCCTGTACGACACCTACAAGATGGCCATCCGCTGGGCCTCGGATCGGATTGGCGAACAGGGCGTTGTGGCCTTCGTCACCAATGGCTATTGGCTATATGGCAGCGTGGACTCCGGTGTCCGAGCCTGTCTGGCGGAAGAATTCACGTCGATTTACGTCTTGAACCTGCGAGGCAACCAAAGAACCCACGGCGAGCGCTCCCGCCGCGAGGGTGGCAAGGTTTTCGGCCAAGGCTCCCGCGCCCCGGTCGCAGTCACAGTACTCGTCCGCAACCCAGATGCCACCCACGAGGGCTGCCGCATCCTCTACCGCGACGCTGGCGACTACCTGAGCCGCGAAGACAAGCTAGATGCCACCGCGAAATGGGCCTCCACCGGCGGCATAGACGATTGGCTGGAAATCACGCCCGACCGCCACAACGACTGGCTGGACCAGCGAGACGAGTCCTTCCAGGAACTCTACCCAATCGGGTCGGGTGCGGCCAAGGCCGGCGCGGCTGACCAAGCGGTATTCGGCCTCTTCAGCAACGGCTACAAGACGGGGCGCGACTTCCAAGCGTACAACTTCTCCCGCGAGGCCTGTGCTGCCAATGCTCAAGCGATGGTGGGGGAGTACCAGTCCGCAAGGGAAGTGAGGGATGAACGCCCGGAGTACCGTGTCGAGGAGATCGTCCGTTCCCATTCCGACAACCTGCGCTGGGACCGAGAGCTAAAGAACAAGCTCCGTCGAGACGAATCGGCGTTGTACTCGGCGACGGACATTCGCAAGACCCAGTATCGCCCGTTCATCAAGGAATACTGCTACGTCAACTATCTGTTCGCGCAGATGAAATACCAGCTCGACAGCATCTTCCCAACCGCCGACAGCGAGAATCGGGCTATCTGCGTTCCCGCGATCGGATCGAGAAGACCTTTCTCAGCGCTCGTAGTGGACACGATGCCCGACCTCCATTTCGTGGAGGAGGCGTGCCAATGCTTCCCGCGATACCGCTTTCAGTTCCCGAAAGGCGCCCAACCGGAACTGCTGGAGGGTTCGGGCGGACTCGAGCGTGTGGACAACGTGACCGACACCGCGCTGCGCGCCTTCCGTACGCACTACCAAGACCACACAATCACCAAGGACGACATCTTCGACTACGTGTACGCCATCCTCCACGCACCAACCTACCGCTTCCTCTACGCAAATGACCTCGCCAAGGAGATGCCCCGCATTCCCTTGGCAGCCGAGTTCGGAGCCTTCGCAAAGGCCGGCGCCCGACTAGCGGCCGTCCATCTAACCTACGAAACCTGCGACGAATACCCCTTGCAGCCAGTCTTCGACCAACAAGACGCTCCGGGTCCAGAGCACTACCGCCTAACCCACCGCCCCATGCGCTTCACGGACGACACCCGAACCATCCTCCGAGTCAACGACCACCTATCCCTCCACGAGATCCCCCCAGAAGCCCACCTCTACGAAGTAAACGGCCGCACGCCCCTAGAATGGTTCATAGACCGCTACCGCATCCGCACCGACAAAGCCAGCGGCATCACCAACGACCCCAACGACTGGTTCGACGACCCACGCGACCTAGTGACAGCGATAAAGCGGATCGTCACCGTCAGCGTCGACACGGTCGGCATCGTCGCTGCACTTCCAGAACCCTTTCCCGATGATCCCGCCGCGATTGCATTCAACAAGGCCGAAGCCCGCCGCCAATCGGAAGCAGTCGCCAACGGTCCCGGCGCTGAGGAAGACCAAGCCTTCGTCGACGCCATCACTGCCCCTTGGGACGATGAATGAGGCGCGGAGACTACCACCGGCTCAACGGAATTCTCCCGCACCAGGCAGCCGAACATGGAGGATCTACGAGCAACCCAGCCAACCCCAACACCATCCACGTGGTTGCCGTACAATGACCTCGCAAAACGAGCCGGAGGAGTTTGCCTATGGCCAAGCGCACCCACGCTGTACCGGCGGTCCGGTGGATTTCGGTGCAGGACTACAAGGGTATCGACGAAGTTGAGCTCGAACTGCCTGCCCCCGAAATGGCAGGCGATCCCGACGTTTTCGTCATCGGCAGCGAAAACGGACTGGGTAAGACGTCGATTTTGGAATGTTGTTCGTTGCTGTTCGCGGCTCTTATGACAACCAAAAAGCGATTTCCGATCACCCGTTTCTCGCCACTCGACATCCCAGACATGATGATACGTGCGGGCTGCCGCCGCTTCGCACTCGAAGCCCGGCTCTCGCTCGGCAGGTCGGCCTATGACGTGTCATTGGACGTCAGCAACAAGGGGCTGGCTAGGTTGACTGGCGATGATGTTGACCGCTTCCGCCAGGATTTCGATCACACCGCGAATGAGGAAGTTCCCGAAAATCTGGTCGAGACGATTGTCGGCTTCGGCGCAGACCCGGTCGTCACCGATGCCTTCCTACTGTTCCACAGCTACCGCAAGATCCGGGAAGGTAATCCCGAACTCGGCATGATGGCCGAAGGCCGCCAGCTTATTCGTCCGTATCGCACGCGCCGCCGTTTCGACTATCCTCCAAGCCATTTCAAAATGACAATTCTCCGTTCGCTAATGCACCGAGCGGACCTTTTCGAGATTTCGGAGTCTAGCGATTCCAACACTGCCATCGACCGGCTGAACGAACTGCTCGCGTACTACGCGGGTGGCGAAATCAGCAAGCTACGCCCGGGGGCCGACAATACCGTGGATTTCCGCATACGGCCAAATGACGGTGAGCGAGACTCCTTCACGTTCGATGGCCTAAGCTCCGGACAGAAGGAGATCATCGCCACGCTCTTCATGATCTGGTATCACACAAGGGAGCGCCCATGCGTTGTTCTGATCGACGAACCGGAGCTGCACCTGAACGCGCAGTGGCACCGGAGCTTTGTGAGCAAATTACTTGATTTGGCACCGCGCAACCAGTACATTATTGCCACACATTCTGCCGACGTAATGGACTCTGTTGAGCCGGAGCGTCGAGCTATGCTGTCCAGTTAAGGACGCGACAATGCTGCAAGTTAGAACAGGAATACGGTCTGAGGAAGTCCGCATCGACGCGGAGCATGTGCTCTTCGTAGAGGGGAGTGAGGATGGATCCTTGGACAAGGCGGTGATACGCGCCGCGCTCCGCGATACAATACGCGTGGAGGCGATGGGTCCTGCCTACTCTGTTCGAAGCACTGCCAGGGCGTTGGCACGCTATCATCCGAATTATTACTTTGTGATTGATCGAGATCATCACGAGGACTGCTTCGTAGAAGGATGTTGGCGAAATTTCCCAGACCCGACCACGGACAACCTTCTCGTGTGGAGGCGCCGGGAAATCGAGAACTACTTCCTTGACCCCCCATTGCTTCAGAAGTCGAAGCATTGTCGCTGGTGTGCCGACGAGCTGGAACGGAACTTGATCCGGTTTGCAGGCGAACGGATATTCCTGGACGCTGCAAATCACGTTATTTCATGGGTGCGAGAAGATCAGAAGACAACCTGGATGCAGCACTTCTCCAATCCAGCCGATTTTTCTTCGCGCACAGATGCCGTGAATCGACTCATCTCGGCACAGGAGTTCCCCAACAGGCGGGAATCTGTGTCGCAAATAGTTTCCGAGGGGGAACTAAGGCGACGCTTCGGAGAAATCACAGAGCAGATGACAGGGGGCGGTGACGAGCTATTGTATGGTCGGGGTCGATGGGTGGAGATGATCAGAGGAAAGAAAGTCCTATCGCGATTGCTCAACGCGGGAGGCTTCAGAGTGCAGAAGGCGAACGGCGACCAGGTGACGGGGCCGCAGATGATCCGCATAGTTCTCACCGAGCTTGCAGGGGATGCGGATAGCCGACCGCATGACATCAGTGAGCTTAAGCGCTTGGTCGAAGCGCGTATTAGGCGTTGAGAGCGTAGCCGGCGGGTCTTCCTTGCTCGGGTTCGATCTGAACGTACCCACCAGCCAAGCGAAAGCGAACCTGTGTGCCAGGTCGAAGGTGGGCGGCTTCCCGGATCGCCTTGGGAACAACCAGCCTGCCTGTCTTGTCGATGGTAGTCATGGTGCCGAACCCCAACACTTGCCTTTTGGGGCGATCAAGCGTCTTGAGGTTTCGCTGACGAGTCAGTGCGTTTGTTGCGATGATCCTTCCAAGGGACAACGTGCATGATCCCGTCCCATTCGACAAGCTCGAGGTCCCGGGCAAGTTGGACATGCGAAACTTTGCACCGATGCGTCGAAAAGTCCACGGAGATTTTGGAAATGGACGAGAAACCGATCAAGACCGAGGAGGACTACGACGCGGCCCTTGCGGAAATCGACCGCCTGATGGGGAGTCCGCTCGACTCGCCCGAAGGCGACAAGCTCGAAGTTCTGGTGACTCTGGTGGAAGCGTACGAGGCGGTGCGGTGGCCGATATAGGAGGATCCATGTTCTGGCGAGTTTCCCCGGTGGCCGCGGTGTGTCTGGCTTGCGTGGCCGCTTCGGGGTCACCGGGCACGTACCTGGAGCTCGACATCGGAGTGCACGCGGCTCCGGCGCTGGCTGCGCACGGGTCTGACAACGACTGGGGCACCAAATGCGACCTCCTCATTAACCCCCTTGGCCTGGAGACGGGGGGCGAGTGCGACTCGGTGCCGCCGCGCACTTCTTGGTCGAACGCGTTCGGCAGCGGCCATGGAACCGTCGCCGGCGTCGCCGTCGGCAACGACTGGGGCGCACTGCGTCTGGAACTGGAGGTTTTTCACCGCGGTACGACCTACGACGACCGCCAGGACACGGATGTATTCGACGACGTGACCGTGGACAAGCGAGAGCAGGAGATTGAACAGGCGTATGGCGAGATCGACGATTTGCGGTCGCACGCTGCCTTCGTCAACGCCTACTACGACTTCGCGCCTTCGCCAGCAAGATGGACGCCTTATGTGGGCATCGGCATCGGCGGCGAGCGGCAACCCTCGACTACCGTTCAGTGTGGAAGCGCAACGACGACCCTGGGCGCATCTCGACGTTCGTGGATGATGGGCTCAAGGCGAAGCTCGCCGGCACGACTACCATCGGCAACGAGCGCCTCGACAGCACGGCCTTTGGCTATCAAGTCCTCGCCGGGCGTCGACTACCAGCTCAGCGCGCAAACGTCGCTCGGCGTCAAGCTGCGATGGGTGGATTTCGGCGAGTTCGAGAGCGGCGAAACGCTCTGGAGCCAGTTGCGCAGACGAATCAAGCGTCGGCCGCGGCGCGGCAGTGCGCTATGCGGTGACGACGGACGACAGCCAGTTCTGGAGCGTGGGCGTTGGCCTCAGGTATCGGTTCTAGGAGTTGGGCCAAGCCGCAGCGCAGCCATCTCGACAGGAGAGCTACGGGTCCTGGCGGACGGGCGAGTTGCCACCTCTGACCCAACTACTGTACGTTTGACCATTATTAAGGCTTTGTGGATAATCCACGCAGGATCGCTGATGGGGATGCGCGCATGGCGCGTGACTCACGGATCGAATGGACGGACCACACCTTCAACCCTTGGTGGGGCTGCACGAAGGTCTCGCCGGCGTGCGACCATTGCTATGCGGAGGCGTGGGCGAGGCGACTGGGGCTGGACGTCTGGAGCGCGGGTAAGCCGCGTCGCTTCCTGAGCGAGACGTACTGGCAGCAGCCGCGCAAATGGGATGCAGAGGCCGCACGCGACGGCACCCGCGCCCGAGTCTTCTGTGCCTCCATGGCGGATGTCTTCGAGTGGAAGCGGGGGCTGTCGACTTGGCGCAGTCGGCTTTGGCAACTCATCGAGGAGACGCCGAATCTGGACTGGCTCCTCCTGACCAAGAGGCCGCATCTGGGGGTCGGCTCGTGCCTTGGCGCTGCGAGTGGCCAGCCAACGTTTGGCTCGGCACAACCGTCGAGAATCAGCTGGGCCGACAAGCGCTTGCCCCACCTTGCCGAAACGGGCGCGAGTGTTCGCTTCCTGTCGTGTGAGCCGCTCTTGGGCAGGGTCGATCTCAACCATTGGCTCAAGACCAGCGCCGTCCATTGGGTCATCGCCGGCGGCGAGAGCGGGCCGCACGCGCGGCCGAGTGACCCCCAGTGGTTCCAAGAGATCCGAACGCAGTGCGTCACACATGGCACACCCTTCCACTTCAAGCAATGGGGAGATTGGGCGCCGCTCGACGCAGTTCCCGGCGTGGTGTCCAAGGCGGTGGCAAACGGCGGGACCTACTCAATGGCGATGGGCCGCTTCGGCAAGAAAACGTCCGGGCGCCTGCTGGATGGGAGGTCCTGGGACGGGTCGCCCGTCACCTGAAACGGATATGGACGCCCTTCTTGGCGCTGAAGCCGCGGCCTCCAGGTGGTCGCCACACTTCAATTCGACCGTTGCGTTCCAGTGGGACGCGCCGGTTGCGAGGACGACGGGTTGCGCGACACGGCTGCCCTGGTTATCGGCCTGACGCACAGCTCTCGCTCGGGTGTGGGGGGAAAGCACGTCGCCCTGCCGATTTTCATTCTGGCAGCCGAACGCGGCCGCGCTAGGCATTTCATCTTTTCGGGGTGGGCGGCCAAGAACTCGTCCTTGACCGCTTGTGCGGTGCTTCCCGGCCTCGCGGTGAGCTGGAGCGGTGCGAGATTGCCTCCGGGCGGGAGAAGTGTGCTGAACTCGCACGGGCCTTGTATCCCGATTTGGGATGCGGTAGCCTTCGCCTACTCTAGTTCACCCATAGGATCTCGTGCGGTACAGGAGCTTCGAGTATGCGAATCATTGCGAAACGCACACTGCGTGCCTATTGGGAGAAAAATTCCGATGCAGAGCAGCCACTTAAGTCATGGTATGCGATTGCGTCCGAAGCAAATTGGACTACGCCGCACGATGTCAGGGGGACTTATGGCAACGCGAGTATCGTCGGTCAAGACCGCGTCGTGTTCAACATAGGCGGGAACAAGCATCGCCTCATCGTTCACTTCAACTATAGGCGAGGAATAGGGTTCATCAGATTCATCGGGACGCATGAGGAGTACGACAAGGTCGATGCGTCGAAAGTCTAGGGAGAGTTTGAAATGGACGTGAAGCCGATCAAGACCGAGGACGACTACGACGAGGCGCTCGCAGAAATCGACCGCCTGATGGGGAGTCCGCTCGACTCGCCCGAAGGCGACAAGCTCGAGGTTCTCGTGACTCTGGTGGAAGCGTACGAGGCGACGCATTGGTCGATCGAAGCGCCCGACCCCGTGGCGGCGATCGTGCATGTGATGGAGGCGAACGGTTGGCAGCAGAAGGACCTTGCGGAGTTGATCGGCTCCCAACCACGAGCGTCCGAAGTCCTGAACCGCCGCCGCGCGCTAACTCTGCCCATGATCCGCGCGTTGTCGGACAAGTGGAATCTCCCGCCTGCCGCATTGGTGCGCGAGTATTCGCTTGCCCACTAGCGATTGGCTGTTTGCCAAGAGCCGCTAGCCTCGCTGTCCGCAGCATGCACTTGGCGGGAGGTTCGCGCCTGTCATCGGTGCAGATGGAGACGAATAGCAACACATTGATATTTCGAGAATTTTACACTAACGAACGACCCCGACGGCTCTGCCCCTGTTCGTCCGAACCGTCAACCTGCCGACCGCTACGGCGACGGCCGTTCGAAGGCTGGCGGGCAAGACGGCTTCCTCTACCGGGAGAAGGCGCTCGCAGATGCGTGTGCGCCGGGGATGCCGCAGCCGCAGTTGCCCTCGCCGGCGACGACGCGCGGATGGAGGCCACGACGCCGTTCAACGCATCGCGGGGAGGTGCCATGTCCCGCGGCTTTCAACTGTCGTGCATGCGCGACACGCCCCGTCTCCCGGGCCATCGCCGGTGCCCTTGATGCACGGCCCCATGTTGTGCTGGTGCGCCGACTGGATGGACGTACTCAGGCTTCGGAATTCCTGCGTTTCGACCCATCGTGCGTCGGCAGCGGCGCGGGCGCTGAGCGGGAGCTACTCGTCGCTGATTGCATCCATGACTAACCGCAGTCTGTCCAGCGCTTCACCTTCAGCACTCATGGGACGGAAGGCTGGAGAGCGTGTCAGCAGGTCGCCTAACTCACCTGCATGCTGCGCCAGTTGTTGGTCACTGTACCCGGCAATCGTCGTCACGATCCTTCGTATCGCCGACGGATGTTCCATGCCGGCCGAAATGAGTGGTATCAGTGCTTCCCGTGGCTGCGAGAGGGCGAGCCCCTCGGCAGCGATCGACACTGCGATGTGGCCCATTCGATCGTCGCTTGGACGCGACAGTTCCTTTAGGCGGAATGCGTTGGCCTCCGCCGTGTCATAGCGGCCAGAGTTCAGCAAACTGAGTGTCGTCAAGGAGATCGTTGGCGACTGATCAGTCGCGTGATAGTCCCAGACTAGCCGGAGGACATCCGGGTCCTTTGGCCACAACGCACAAAGGGTTCCAGGGATCGAACCCCAAGCCGAGATTCTCTCGTGGACGAAGTCGACAACATTGTCAAGAGGCTGATCTTCTCCGAAGTCGACATGCTCGGTCCACTCGTCTGGCCCCACTCCGTCGGGTACGCCAAGTTCGGTTAGGACCGTACCAAGTCTGTTGTAGCCGCTGCTTGCGTGCTGACTACGCCAGTGGTCAATGAGGAAGTCCTTGAGGCCATCAACTTCGTGGAACGAACGCGAGGGCAACGAGCCGTAAGGCGATGGTCGATCATGAACCAAGTGGGATGCGTAGTCGCCAAGTGCTCGGATGGTAAGGTTCAGGATGGTCGGATCCGTGCTCAGCATGCCGTCTGCCACGAGGGCATTGGCAGCTTCATTGGATACGCCTGGATCGTAGATGCCGTCCCTCTGGAAGTACTCGTAGCGGCGCAGGTCTTCTGCCAGGGCGGGGAGGCACGCGAAAAGGACGAGAGCGGCGGAAATGTACGTCTTCATGTGCGTTTGCTCAACTCCGTTCATCCGGCGACCAAGTCTGCCCAGTTCTGGCAGTTCTGGACCACTAAATGGTAGTCTCTCCAGACAATTGAGTTCGCCCTAGAGCGTACCGTCTGGAAGCGTTGTTTGGTGACGTCTGGCATTGGATCGTCGCATCGAGTACTGGAGTGCTTGTGAACTCCAGGAACGTAGACGATCAGTCCGTTTTCGGCGTAGTAAATCACGGCGGCTGCAACCGCATGTGCCTCGTTGACCGCGTAAAAGCCCGAGGTCCTGTGGTCAGAGTTGATTCCAGCCGTCTGAATGAAGCTGTGCACATCGTCGTGTCTTATCCTCCCTATCGGAAACGGGAAGGGCCCTAGATCTCTCGGGCAGATTCCTGCGTGATATGTTGGGGGAGAGACCGGCTCAGGCGGTGGAGTCGGCCGGGGCCTTGGACGGGGAGTGCCGGGCGGCCAAGGGACGCAACCTTTCTTGCTCTTCCCGCTCCGGGTTCGGGTGGGAACCTGGCCCGGAGGGCATTCGTTGGCAACGACACCTGGAGTGCTCTGGGCGCCGACTGGTAGCCCGAGGAGTCCTGAGAGCAATACGGCGAGCGTAAGCAAGACAGGGTTGTACTTCAAGATAGGCCCCTCCTTGGTGCCAGCGGGTGATGTCCGATGCGGTAATTTTGCACATCTGATGTACCGCCTGTATTCCGGAGCTGGCCCACGTGGCAGCCCCTATGCGGATCTTCCGCAAGGGCCGAGCTATTGTCAAGTCTGGTGTACAGGGAGTTGGTCATCCTCCGGCTCTGCTGTCCACGATGACCTGCCGTCGTTGAACGTCACGCCCTCGATGACCCTAGCCAGCTCCCGAGCCACGCATGCGGCCGGGGTGGCTCCGCGCTCATGCCCCATCTTGCACGTCGCCGACAGCATGCTCCGTCGGCTGACGCAGCCCTTCGCCCGCGAACTCCGGCGGCGGGTCGTGGCGACGGCCGACTCGACCACGTCACGAACCCGAGAGCGCCTCTCCGAATTGGCACACGTCCGTATGCTGGATGAACCGCGCGACAGCCCTGCCGGCCGACCGCGGTGCGTTCGTCCCACACCAGCCCATCGCTTCGGACTCCAACTGTCAGGTGTCCTATTGGCGACCGCGGTACCGCCGGGTCGTTCATCTCCAGGATAGCCGCTCCGCCGCGGTGAGCGGTGCTCGCACCAGTCCTGCGGGCGGACCGTGCAAATGGCACGTCGTCGAATGGATGGCTACCGCTTCTCCGATCATGGTCGTCAGAAGGACTGTCGACTTCCAGAAGGTCCGCTGGTCGCGGCAGCAGGTGCCAGTGGTACCGATCTTCCGCGGCGATCGCTATGTCGCGCAGCCTCCTCGCCCACACCGATGCCAGCCACCCCGGCACGCGATCCGTCTCCGGATCCCCGGCCACGGCCCGCCTTCCAAGTTCCAGGTACTCACCCACCGAGAGCCCGGTCTCTCCCACAGACGTACCGGCGACCCTGTCGGTCAGCAGTCGCTCGGATCGTGTGCAGGTACGCGTGACCGCGGTCCCATTACCGGACGACCAACAGCAACGCCTGCACGGTCGACAGCACCTCTCGAGGGGGCGCGGACAGTACTCCCGCCCCCGCGCTCGCGATCCACCTCCGCAAGCCGGTCGCTCGCCTCCGCAAACACGTGGTCGGCCCGACCGGAACCGTCTTGCCTCGCGGCCAAAGGGACCAGCGCGGCTCCGACCGCCGTGCCGCAACCCCTAAGTTCCGCGCCCGCCCGCACAAGGTGCTTCCCTTGCCTAGGGCACCGAGTCTCCAAAAGAGCGACACACCCCGCGTCTCGTAGCAGCGTCGCAGCGCACATGCGGTGCCGCGCTCCTTCCAACGCTCCACCGCTTCCAGGCTATCGCCCTCCAGCCGCCCGGCCTTCCGCCGATGCGCGAAGCTATCCTGAACCCGTACAGCGCCGACTGCGCCAGGCATTTCGTCGTTTTGGGGTGGGCGGCCAAGCCGCCCTTAACCGTATGTGTGTCGGGTACGCCTAGCCCATGTTTACCAAGGGTCGGCCAGGTTTTGGCCTTTTTCGGTGTTTTTCGGGGCACCGGCGATTCCAAGTCGTTGATGTTGCGTGAAGGCGGATCCGCAGAGGCAAATGTAGTGCCATAAAGTTGCGCGCGGGCATTGATGCCCAGGCGCCGCCCCGATACCGTACCGACCCATGTACGTCCGACGCACCAAGTCGCGCCAGACCGACGGCGCCAGCTACTACACCCATCGCCTCGTGCAGTCCGAACGCGACGGCCAGAAGGTGCGCCAGCGCACCCTGCTCAACCTCGGCCGCCACTTCGATGTCGACCGCGCGCTCTGGCCGCTGCTGTGTCAGCGCGTCGAGCGCCTGCTGGCGGGTGAGGCAGAACTGCTGGACTCGGTGCCCGAGCCCGTCGAGCGCGAGGCGCAGCGCATCGGCGCCCGGTTGCTGGCCCGGGGCGCGGCACGCAGCGAGGCGGATCCGGGCGACGTGCAGCCGGTGGTCGTCGAGTCGCTGAAGCTGGCACGGCCGCGCAGCGTGGGGGTGGAACACGTGGCGCTGTGGGCGCTCGGCGAACTGGGTCTGCCGGCGTTGTTGGCGTCGCTCGGCATCGGCGCGGCGCTTCGCGACGCGGCGCTGGGGTCGGTGGTCGCGCGCATGGCGCAGCCGGCCTCGGAACGCGCCACGCACCGCTGGCTGCGGGAGCGCAGCGCGGCGGGCGAGCTGTTGGGCGTGGACTTCGAGACCACCGGGGCGATGCAGTTGTACCGTGCCTCGGACGCCCTGATGGCACACCGGGACGCCATCGAGGCGCACCTGTTCGGCGCCGCGATGGAAACTGTTTGGCGGGCAGCCGACGGTGACGCTCCACGATCTGACCAACACCTACTTCGAGGGCGAGGCAGGGGCGATGCCGGTGGCGGTGCGCGGTCACTCCAAGGAGAAGCGCGCCGACTGTCCGCTGCTGACGCTGGGGCTGGTGCTGGACGGGTCGGGGTTCGTGCGCCGCTCGCAGGTGTTCGCCGGCAACGTGCGCGAACAGCAGACCCTTGAGACCATGCTCTCGTCGCTCGGCGCGCCCACCGGCGCCCTGGTGGCGATGGATCGCGGCATCGCCACCGAGGCGCAGGTGCAGTGGCTGCGCGCGTCCGGTTACCGCTATCTGGTGGTCAGTCGACAACGCCACCGGCGCTTTGATCCCGACGCCGCGGTGACCCACAACACGCGCAGCGGGCAGACGGTGCAGTTGCAGGCGGTGCGCGACGACGACGGCGACGAGGTGCTCCTGCACTGCCACTCCGAAGAACGTGCCGACAAGGAGCGCGCCATCGTCAAGCGCTTCTCCGAACGCTTCGAGCGGGCGCTGGTCAAGTTGCACGAGGGGCTGTCCCGACCTCGCACGGCGAAGGCGCTGGCCAAGGTGCACGAGCGCATCGGCCGTCTCAAGGCCACGCACAGCCGCGTCGCCGGCCACTATGCCGTCGAGGTCGTTGCCGACGCCGAAGGCGTCAACGCCGTCGCCGTGCAGTGGACCAGGCGTCCCGGCGACGGCTCCATGCTCACCCATCCGGGCGTCTGCTGCCTGCGCAGCAACGTCACCGACTGGGACGAGGCGACCCTGTGGCGCACCTACACCACGCTCACCGACGTCGAGGCCGTGTTCCGCTCGCTGAAGTCCGAACTTGGCTTGCGCCCCGTCTACCACCACAAGCCGGTGCGTGCCGAGGGCCACCTGTTCATCACCGTCATCGCCTGCCAGGCCGTGCAGGTCATCCGCAAGCGTCTGGCCGCCACCGGCGAGCGCGCGAGCTGGGCCACCCTGCGCAACATCCTCGCGGGCCAGCAGCGTGTCACCGCCACCTTCCAGCGCCCCGACGCGCGCACCCTCCATGTCCGCTCCGCCACCGTCGCCGAGCCCGCCCAGCGAGCCATCTACGACGCCCTGGCCATCGATCCCCGACCTGGCGGCATGCAAAAGACCGTCGTCTGACCCCGCCCCACACCGATCTGAACCCGCCTGCACGACATCGTGTAGTGCCCTAACGACAGCCAACCACCCATAACCCCTTGACTTCCCTCACTTTAGCCCAGAACCTTGGTAAACATGGGCTAGCCCTTCCGGAGAGGGTGGCCCCTTCGGTACGGACGTTGCGCGGCGATCGCCGGCTCATGACGACCACGACAGCGACAACCATACCGCTTGCCCCGGCTCCTCGGTGGCTACTCGGCGTAGGTCTCCGCTCTAGCCACTCCAGCCCTATGCGCTACTCTTCCCCTCCGCGGCCCGCAAAGCGTCTTCAACACGGCTCAAGCCGACCTCAATCGCCGACGTCACCAGTTCGGAAAACCGGTTGGGCACGCGCCGACGACGCAGATGCTGCTCGAACAGGAACAACGCACTCACGGGATCGCCATCGTCGTCTACGCAGGATGCAAGGAACGCAGGCAGGTCGTTTCCGTCCGCCGCCCAGTTTGCAAGGCGTTCGAAGTCGTCGATCGCCAGCAGGTAGATGCGTTCCAAGGGTAGCAGCCTGGCGGCGTCAGGATTCGGGGGCCGCAGAGTGCCTTCGGGGTACATGGACGCCAGCGCCGTCGCTTTGCCGACCGCCAGTTCCTTGTTCGTGACCACAAGCAGGTAGTCGGCATCCGCATTGACCACGTCATCAGGCGCACGACGTACCCGGCGAAGCGATACCGAGGCTGCCCAAGCCTGCTCCATGGCCTTCCGGATGGCCCTTGTCTTGTGCGCGAAAACCTCGTCGTCACCGATGGCCATCATGGGTTCGCCGAACAATCCCGCCTTCGATTCGACGAAGACGTTACAACCGGGAAATGACAGCACCCCATCCGGAACTTTGGTGTTGGGGCCAATCCACCCACGAAGCGCCTTCTCATCGAAGAACGATGCCGGCACCTTCCTCGCATCCGCGACGACGTGCTGCTTGAACAACCGGCCAAGCCGATCCGTATATCGCTGGCCCTCT
This sequence comes from Pseudomonadales bacterium, assembly GCA_965116935.1. Lineage (GTDB taxonomy): Bacteria > Pseudomonadota > Gammaproteobacteria > Pseudomonadales > Azotimanducaceae > VXYL01. The sequence goes on from OZ220737.1 coordinate 2,422,976, forward strand.
TCGCTCAGCACGGCGTGCACGTAGTTCTCCAAACCCCGATAGACGACAGTCGGATGCCAGGCGACCAAGGTGTCGCCTCGCCGGAGAAACGGATAGCGTGTCAGGACTGGGAACTCGTAATGCTCGGATGCGACCTTGCGCTTTTGGTTCGCCAGCGACCGGCAGAACACGACAAGCTCTGGAAGAGTCCGCCCGACGGCGGACCGGAATGACGAAGCGCCTTCTCCTGCTCTGCCCGTGCCAAGCCTACTGAACCATGCAGCCGCGATCTCGCTCTTGCCGTCCGCAATCGCGCCGAAGGTCACCAATGCGAACTCGATGAACTGCTCAACGTCGAGCCCTGTCTTGTTCTTGAAGAGCACGCGAAGTGCGTCGTCATCAGGCTGTCGGGCAAGCAACGCGGCCTCGCGCACGAAACTCGGGCTAGGCCCGCGCTGAAAGCCCAGTTGCGGACGGCTGATGCGCCTCATGAACAGGCCGGGTGACGTTGTATCGGGATCACGTCGGGGCAACTGAGCTGGGAAATCCCAGAGGCGCTGGCGTAGGTCGTTGAACTCCTCGAGCGAGATCGCCGGTAAGTGCCGTCGACGGTCGAAATGTGGGTCCTGACATACCCACTTGACCATGAGCAGCGTGAGCTAGGGGGGCCGTACTTGCCTCTTCCGCGAGATCCGACGACGGGTCCTTAAGAACTTCCATGGCGCACCTAACGATCGACTTGCGATCGAACTTCCGGGCCCGATTCCGCCACGTCTTGTATGCATCGTTGTAGGACACCCTGGGTACGCTGCCCAAGGCCCGAGCTGTTGTCGATCTGGTGTGGGGAAGGAATCTGGTCATGCGGGGCTCTGCTGTCCTGGATAACCTTGATGCCGTCGCTGAATGTCACGTCCTTGATGGCCCTGGCGAGCTGCCGGAAGCCGCGCAGCCGGCGCTAGGACTTCTTCGCGCTCACGCCGATGTTGTAGATCATCGTCAGCATACTCTGTCGGCTGACGCAACCCTTCGCCCTCGAGCTCCGGTAGCGGTTCCCGAGCGAGTTGCGTCGTGCGCTTGTCAACAACGGTCCAGAGTGACGATTGCGACCGATGGCGCCGCCAGCCCGACCACATTATCGCGAGGGACCGACGCGCCAAGTGGCGAAGTCGAGGGACACCTCAACGACGAGGCCGAGCGCTGGCTGGCCCAGGTCGCCAACGTGCGCCGGCACGGGACGTTGGGTTTGGCGGTGGCGCAGCGCACGCTGAGGTATGATGTGTGGTCCGTCAGCAAGCAAGGACGTTCAGTGGAAAGAACGCCATTGACCGATGGTGGCTGGTTCGACGAGGAGCAAGCCACCCTCCTGTGGGAGCCGCGTCCGACCGGAGACGAGCTAGAAGTATGGGACGACGACGTTGAAGAATGGGTAACGGGTATCGAGCGTTTCTGGCGCACTCACAAGGGCGCGTACGTCGTTGGCAACTCAGCAGCCTGCCACAGGATACCGAACCGCATCGCGGCCAAGTTGTTCATCAAGTACAGTCTGCCAAGTCCGCCATCGGACCTAGAAGATGCGATAGGGAGTCTCGAAGCGTAGCCGGTCTGTGCATCCTAGACGACCCCGCACCACACAGTGGGAGACCGACATGGCCAAGGAACACGACGGATTGCGTCGCAAGCAGCGACCAAGCCCAACCAGGCCCACCGGCGCAGGACTGACGACGCGTACCTTTTGGGCGTGCAGCGGATCGACGCCAGACCGGCGGACATCGCCCGGGCGTTGTTCGCCCGGGATCCGAAAACTCGAACGTGATGGGAATCGAGAGTGAGCGACCAGACGACCTGCGGCCACTGCGGGTTTGAGTTCTTCTCGCCGTGGCAGGGAGCCAAAGTCGTCAGCAAAAACGCAATGCGTAGTGCAAGCATGACTGTCGGCACGATCTACGCCACGACGTGCCCCGGAGGCAATTGCGGACGAGAGGTGCTGGAGTACCAGTCGGCAACAAACACCGCTGACGGAATGCCCGAGCGGGTGCCTGTGTTCCCAAACCAGGGTGGTCTGACCCTGCAAGTGGTAATAACACTGGTCGTCGAGATCGAGGATCTCCGCAGGAGGAACCGGGGAGACGGTGCGATGACGGACTCCGAGAGGGAGGAGTTCCGGGCGAGACCTAGCACCGTGGAGAAGGCCAAGTCCCTGATCTTGGCAACAGCTGCCTCGGCAGCAGGTGGTACCGCAGCCAACGTGATTTCGGGGCTGCTGAGCTGATCCAGTGCAATCCCCAGGCCCAAGCCCTCCGGACCCGATCATGGACATATAGGACGACGCCACAACACTCCGCGAGGAGCCGGCCGCGAGTCTCGCGGGAGAAAGCGCTTCGACGGGGTGAACGTGCGGGTCGACGGCAACACCATCGACGTGTCGGCGCGCGAGTCCGGCGGACTCCACCACATGGCGCAGGCCACGGTTTGTGTTCGTGTTGACGCCTTCGCAGAAGGCGGCGCGGAGGAACGCGGAGATGAACTCGACGCCTTTGCCTTGGGAGTCTGCCCACGGATAGAGGGAGTACCCGCGCTGAGTTGAAGGATGACCTGCACGTTGTCCACGCCCGCGCGGCGGGACCGGACGTTTACACGCTGGCTCGGGTTCGACCCACAGATACTCCGTCCTGCACGCCATAGGTTACCTCCTACAGCCGTCTCCTCGCCCATTGGGGCATATGCCCGAACGCGCTGGTCGGGACGGGCAAGCCATCGGGCCGTGCGGTGACGTGGCAAGCCGATAAGGTGCGAGATGGCCCACGTTGTGTAGGACGAAGTGTCTGTGTGTCGGGTACGCCTGCCTTTAGTACGATGCGGCCCTTGCGGAAATCGACCGCCTGATGGGGAGCCCGCTCGACTCGCCCGAAGGCGACAAGCTCGAAGTTCTCGTGATTCTGGTGGAAGCGTACGAGGCGGCATATTGGTCGATCGAAGCGCCCGATCCTGTGGCGGCGATCGTGCATGTGATGGAGACGAACGGGTGGCAGCAGAAGGACCTTGCGGAGGTGATCGGCTCCCAACCACGAGCGTCCGAAATCCTGAATCGTCGCCGCCCGCTAACTCTGCCTATGATCCGCGCGTTGTCGGACAAGTGGAATCTCCCGACTGGCGCATTGGTGCGTGAGTATTCGCTTACTCACTAGCGATTGGCTGTGCAGGCACTCGGCAACCATGGGATCCATCGCTGCAATCCGTGAGGCATCCATCAGTTGGTGGGGTGCCACCCTTACAGACGCAGGCTCCACAGCGAGCTTCGCATTGGCATATGCCGAGTTCCTCTGTGCAGACAGCGGCTTTCAACAGGGGATTCCTGTCGCAAACGGCCTTAAACAAATTGCACATTTCCAGACTGAAGTTCAGTCCCATGTCACACATTGCGCCGACGGAGCCGACGCACTTCGAAATGTGAGAAACGAACGCGTCCGCGACGTACTTGCGCATGAGGGCGACGTCGGGCAAGGTCAACAGATCCTCGGCGTCGAGGTCCGTGCCGCGCCACATTCGCTCGTCGAAGTCTTGGGCGGCCTTGGTCCAGAGGAGCTGCGTTACGGGCACTTTGCCCCGAAGTGATTCGAAATCCTGGAGCGCCACGTCGAACCTACTCCAGATATGCGCTTCTTGGTCCGGTTCAAGGAAGTCGAGCACAACAGCGGGACGATGGAACATCGCCCCTGCGTCGCCAAGCAGCTTGGCGGAGAGCTTGACATCGGGCGCATACAGAAGCACGTGTTCAGGGGCCAAGTGGGCATCCTCAATGGTCTTGTCGAGGAATCGCTGGTGGCCCTGTACCCATACAACATCGGCGGCGGTGGTTCCCGGTAGGAGATCCTTGATGTCCTCGACGGAGTGGTTCGTGTTGTAGGACCGGTTCATCTCGTCAGTGAACCAAGTCCAAGCATGAACTTTTTCGGGTGAGACCGGCAGCTTCGACAGCTTGGCCGCCATGCTTGGCGTGACATCTGCAGGTGGTGACGCTGGCTTGTCTGGACTTGCCCTGCCTGCCACGGTGGGGGTACTGGCACTCGCCTGCAGGTCAGGCACCTTGGGTGGACGCTCCTGGCCAAAGACTGATGCTGGAAGAATGGCCAGAAAGGCAACAACGGTGGAAGCAAAGGCTTTTCGCATTGGTTTGTCCATCGTCCGAGAGCCGCATACCGTAGCAGCGCCTGTCGCCTTACGCAATGGTTGGGCAGGCCAGCGTGCCAGCTAGTCGATGAGGCCCTCCGCCTTCAGGCGCGCCGTTACCTTCTCCTGAACGCCGGGCATGACGTGGAGCGTCCATTGTTGGCCGAGTTGCATGCTCTCCAACAGAATCCTTGAGTGGATGATTGGCCACGTGTGTCGTTTGTGAGCCTAGAAATACTCGAGCAAGACGAGCTCTTGGTCGATTCGGTCGATTGCGAAAACTGGCCTCAAACGGGCCGTGGCCCGATTTCGCGAACGGCCGCAGATAGTGGAAGGTCGTGGCGAAATCGAAACTGTGATGATCATAGTCCGGGCAGTAGGGAATTGGTGCGTACCGGGCGAGCATAGCGAGGCTCTCAGTCTAATCCCCCGGGGACGGGATATTGTGTGGTACGTCCATGGGCCGGGTACCAAGACTTCACGAGAGTTCCGCCCGGCCAACCTCGCTGAAGTGCTCGGCTCGCCTACCCGATCGGGTAGGGTGCGCCGAATGGTCGGCTGAAAATTCGCTAAACGACCTGTTGAAGCATCGACAAATGACCCATTGAAACGTCGCTAAACCACCCGTTGTTCTTTGCATTCTGCGGCCCCTTCGTATAGGCTCGCAACGAGTCGTCGTCGGCATATGCCCGTTGAAACAATGAGTTACCAAACTAGAGTCGTGGAGGACGAGCTTGCCTTGCTGCTTGGTGCCACGGGCGCTGTGCTTATCGAAGGGGCGAAGGCGTGCGGCAAGACTGCGACGGCCATGCGAGCGGCTGCCAGCGAGGCGTTGCTGGATGTCGACGCCAACATCCGTCGGATGATTGACGTCGATCCCGGAATGGTATTGGCGGGCGAGACGCCGCGTTTGCTCGACGAGTGGCAACTCGCACCGGCGATCTGGAACCATGTCCGGCGCGAGGTCGATCGGGGTGGCAGTCCTGGCCAGTTCATTCTCACCGGTTCTGCGGTTCCAGCGGACGACATCTCCCGACACACCGGCGCTGGCCGCTTCTCGCGATTGCGGATGCGCCCCTTCTCCCTGTATGAACTCGGGCGTTCGACCGGAAGCATTTCCCTGGGGCAACTCCTCCAAGGCGAAGCACAGTCCACGGAGCCATGCGAACTGCCCGTCAGTGAACTTGCCGAACTCGTCTGTGCGGGGGGCTGGCCCGGGCACATCGGCAGGCCGCTCAACGCCGTGTTGCGCGCCAACCGCGGCTATGTGGACGAAGTCTGCAGGACGGACATCGCGCGTGTGGACGGGAAGGCGCGCGATCCGGTCAAGGTCGAACGCCTTATTCGCTCGCTGGCGAGGAATGTCGCCACGCCCGTGTCACTGGCGAGGCTGGCTGCGGATGTGGGCGGAGCCAACGGCCGGGGCCTCAATCCCGATACGGCGTCTGAATACGTCGAGGCGCTCCACCGGCTCATGGTGCTGGAGGACCAGCCCGCATGGGCGCCGCATCTGCGCTCGCGGACAACGCTTCGTTCGATGCCCGTGCGTCACTTCGTGGATCCCTCGCTGGCGGTCGCCGCCCTGCGCGCGACGCCAGATCGTCTGCTCGCGGATCTTGCGTATTTCGGCTTCTTGTTCGAGTCGCTGGTCATCCGCGATCTCAGGGTTTACGCCCAAGCGGCGGATGCCCGGGTGTATCACTACCGCGAGAAGGATGGACTCGAGGCAGACGCCGTGGTGGAGACGGCCGACGGACGTTGGGCGGCGTTTGAGATCAGGCTGGGGGAACGTTGGATCCCAGAAGCAGAAAGGAACCTGCTGCGACTTGCGGATCGAATGGCCGACAGCGACCACGGCAGGCCCGCAGCCTTGGCGGTCATCGTCCCTAATGGCTACGGCCACGTCGCAACGGATTCTGTTGGCGTCATTCCAATTGGAGCATTGGGGCCTTGAATGACCGCCCGCACGGGCGTTGCAAGACCTTCCGTCCGCGAAACCGCCCCGCGGCTCAGCCCAAGGCCCGCTGGATTTCCTTGGCGATGAGCCAGAGGCGGTCTTGCGCCCAGGCGTGCACGAGCGATTCGCCGTCTGCGTTCAGGAGGCGAAAGCTTGGTACGACCCAGAGGCCGAAGCTGTACATGGCTTGGCGGTTGACCCCAACGACGATATCGTCCGCGTCAGTAATGCATTGACGAGGTTTCTCGACTTAGAGTGCTCTGCCTTAGTCCGTTCGTGGACGTGCGTCGTTCTCGATCCGTCACGTGCCCTCGGACGGAGGGCGTCTCGCCCTCATACGCGGCGGCGCAAGGCGCGGCTGCCGCCGAGCGTTCGGGTAGCACCTGCTGCATATGGAGCGAAGATGAACCCCGTCGCGTACGTCGAAACGTCGGTGGTCAGCTACTTAACGGGACGTCCGTCGTGCGACCTCGTGGTTGCCGCCTATCAGGAGGTTACGCGTGGGTGGTGGCGCACTGCCCCCACAAGATTCCATTTGGTGGCGTCGGAGCTCGTTCTGGCCGAAGCGGGTGCCGGTGACCCCAACGCGGCGCGTGATCGCTTGAGGGCACTCGAAGGGATCGAGCTTCTTGGTCGCTCCAGCGTTGTTGTGGAAGACCTGACGCGACTGCTACTAGATACCGGAGCGGTTCCCCGACGGGCTGAGCCCGACGCTGCGCACATTTCAATCGCGACGGTCGGCGGCGCCGCATATCTGGTGACGTGGAACTTCAGGCACATTGCCAACGCGACAATGAGAGGGCAGATTCAGGATGCGTGCAGGCTTGCAGGCTACGAAGCACCCGTGATATGTACGCCAAACGAACTGATGGAGGTTGCGCGTGGAGAGGGTGCCCCCTGACCCCATCATCGCTGAAGTGCACGCCGTTCGGGACGCGTTGGCGGCGGAAGCCGGCCACGATGTAGGGCGGCTGTTTCGGATGATCCGTGAGCGGGAGGAGAGGTCCGGGCACTCCTATGTGCAGTTCCCGCCCCGGCGCGTAGAACTTCCTCAAGATGCCCGCCGCCCAAAGGCTTCGCCCCCCAAGCCGTAGAACATCTCCTGCGCGCCAGCAGGACCGGCAGTGCGCTGTGCGGTGACTAGGGATTACAGCCGGTTCTGGAGCCGGGACGTTGGCCCCGAGTATCGGTTCTAGGGCGTATTCACACTGTGCGCTCACACAGCCCATCGGACGGCGTGGCCCTTGGAGGGAAGGCAGGCCTTCCCTCCAAAGGGGGCCTCATTCTCGATCGGTTGTCGCCAGGTCCTTGGTAGCTGTCGCCTCGCGGTTCAGCCCAAGGCTCGCTGGATTTCCTTGGCGATGAGCCAGAGGCGGTCCTGGCCCCAGGCGTGCACGAGCGGTTCGCCTTCTGCGTTCAGGAGGCGGAAGCTTGGGACGCCCCAAAGGCCGAAGCTGTACATGGCTTGGCGGTTGGCTTCGATGACGGGTATCCAGTCGTCGTTGTCGACGATTTGTGCGGCTTCGCTCCAGGGGAGTCCGGCGGCCTCCACCACGTGGCGAAGGCCGCGGTTCGTGTTCGTGTTAACGCCTTCGCGGAAGGCCGCGCGGAGGAAAGCGGAGATGAACTCGACGCCTTTGCCTTGGGAGTCTGCCCACGGATAGAGGGAGTAGCCGCGCTGGACCGGATTGCCGATGGGGTCGCGGAACTTGCCCCAGTCGGTGATTCCCCGGGCCCGGGCCTCTCGCGCCGCGTCCGTGAAGATGTACACGCCCTTGGCTCTCGTCGCGGGAACGCCGCGCATGACCATGGGCAGCACCGGCCGCACCACGAGTTGCACGCCGGTTTCGCGGGCGAGCGCCACGGTGGCGTCGAAGGCTGCGGCGGTGTAGGGGCTTCGGATGGACGGGTAAGTCTCGAGGGTGAGGGTGCCGGTGTCCTTGTGCGGGCCGGTGGGGGTGTCGGGCCTTGGCGCGATCATGCGCGCCCTTGCGGGCGCGATGGAGGGCGAGACGCCCTCCGTCCGTGTGGCGCCAGGCTGGTGGCGGGCATCCGTCCGTGTGGAGTCGGGCTGGTGGTGGGCGCTCCGCGTAGAGCCGGACTGTCGGCGGGCGCCCAGTTCCGTCAGCCGCGCCTCCAGGTGGCACAGGCGATCGACGCCCCAATACCACTCGCCGCCGTAGTGGAACATGGCGCCGGAATAGTGGCCGAGCTGATCTCTTCGCGCCGCGCCAGATTCGGTACGGGCTTCGGCGGTGGCGGCGTTGGTTGGCGGATGGGACTCAGCGAGGCTGTCGAGGGCGGCGCCTGCGCCGGACCAGAGCGCGTCGCCGACCTGCCGGGCGGCTTTGGCGAAGTCTTCATCGTCAAGCCCGGCCAGAATCCGGCCGGCGAGCGCCACCTGCTCTGGCTTCGGGGCGCCGGCGTCGGGCGGGAAGGTCAAGCCGTAGTGGGGGGCGATCTTGGCGGCGTCGTAGCGCGACAGGGGTAGCAGCAGATCGGGCTCGGCGGCGTTGTTGCCTTGGGGACCCGGCACCAGATGGCAAACGAGCTTGATGTCATAGGTTTCGATCAAGGGCGCAAGCAACTGCGCCGCCAAGTGGCTGTAGCCGTCGTCCACTTGATGGAAGTACTCCACCACATGGGGTTCCCCGCGCCGCCGGCGGGCCGCCTCGAACTTGGCTCGCCTCGTGGTGACGCGGCGCTCGGAGGCGACATAGGCGAGCAGTCGGGACGTTGCCCAGCGCATCAGCCGCGGCGGGTTCGCGGTGGCAAAGCCGCCTTGGTCCTGAAACTGCGGCCGCTCGGAGTCGTCGTTCATCCCTTCTCCACCAGACCCTCCGCCCTAAGGGCGGGTCAGTGCCCCACGATCTTGGCGGCCGTCAGGCGCTCGATCTTTGCCGCATCTAGGTGCAGCAGATCGTGCAGGACGTATTCGGTGTGTTCGCCGAGGAGCGGCGGTCGGCGGTGGGTGACGCGATGCTTGCCGTCGCGCAGCACCGGCACGCCGGTGTAGTGGCGGGTGCCGGCCACCGGATGGGAGAGTGCCGGGAAGAACGACGTTGCCATCGACGCCATGTCGTTGCCGGTGACGACGCGGGAGGCTGGCACGCCGGCGGCGCGCAGGGTGCGTTCGGCGTCCGCCACGGCTTGCGGTCGCAGCCAGGCCGACAAGGCCGCATCGATGGCGTCCTGTGCTGCAAGACGACCCGCCTTTGAGGCAAGTGCCACATCGCCGAGGTCGGGGGCGGCGGCGTTCACCACATCGCAGAGTGCCTGCCACTGCTCGTCGCTCTCCACCGCCAGCGCCAGCCAGCGCTCGTCCCTCTCTTCGAGGGGAAGCCCCTCGCGCTCCCCCGCGCTGAGGGCTCCGTCCTCTTCATCCGCGCAGCGATAGCAGCCGTGCGGTGCCATGTCGGGGCTGCGATTGCCGAGCGGCGCCACATCCGCTTCGCTGTGGCGTTGCTGCAAGTGCCGGTCGGCGATGAGGAATGCCGCCCCTTCCATTTGCGTTGCGTCGATGAAGCAGCCTTCGCCGGTCTCGCGCCGCCGCATCAGCGCACCGAGGAGCGCCACCAGCGCCTGCTTGCCGGCGATGTGATCGGGATGGTTCAAGGTCGTGCCCACCGGGAAGGGGTCGTCGGGATGCGCCCACTGGTGGGTGACGCCGGCGAAGGTTTGCAGGTTGGGGCCATAGGTCTGGAAGCCGTCGTATGGGCCGGTACCGAGGCCTTGGCTGCCGAGATAGATCACGTCGTCGCGGATGGCCTTGGCGCCGGCGTAGTCGAGCCCCCATCGGCGCACGATCGGGCCGCGCATGTTCTCCATGATGATGTCGCACTCGGCGACGAGCGTGCGCGCAATCTCCACAGCTTCAGGATGGGTCATGTCCATCGCCAGGCTCTTCACGCCAAGATTGAGCTGGTTGAACGTTGGACTCGTGTTGGCGACTTCCGAATTGCGGCGCAGGAAGTCCACGTGAACGTGCGACTCGAGCTTGATGACCTCCGCGCCCAAGAGTGCGAGCAGCGACGCCGCTTCCGGAACCACGGCGCCGACGCCGAGCTCGAGAACGCGCACGCCGGCGAGCGGCGCGGCAGGGCTCGCATCCTTCCCGCCCGAAACAGCCGCTTGCTCGCCCGAAACAGCCGCTTGCCGCGCGAGCCCGCGTGCTTCCTCGCCATGTTGATTGAGCGCCGGTGCGGGAGTCGGCACAACGTTCAGCGCCGCGGGTTCGAGCAGGAACGGCGTGCGCACCATCGATTGTTCGCCGAACTCGGGGTCGGTGGTTGCTTGGAGGATGCCGCGAGCGCGGGTGTGGGCGTCGTCCTGAAACTGTCGCAGCGATAGCACTGGCGAGATGGTGAGCCCGAGCCGCTGACCTTCGAGGAACGCCTCCGCTGTGGTTTTCTCGCGCATGAGTTCCTCGGTGAGGAGCTTGAGCGCATCAGCGTTCTCGGCACGAAATTTGGGATCGACGAACGGCCCGGAAGCGAGTTCCTCCGGACTCCCCAAGAGTTCCACGAATGCCCTCCACTGCTTCGGCGTGCCGGCAAGGCAACGAACGTAGCCATCCTTCGTCTCGTAGATGGGAAAGCCGTTCGGCCCGAGCCGCGCTGCCTGCGTGCCTTGCCCCACCGCGTGCGTTTCATGGGAATGCAGGATGCGCGTCCACGGCGTTGTGGCGGCCGTTGCAGCCTCCTCAAGGGGTATCTCGTAGCGCACCGAACCGGCCCCGGCTCGCAAGCCCAGCAGACCGACTGCCGCCATCACCGCGGCATAGGTGCCGGCGCCATCGTGCGCCAACCACGAAGGCGCGTTGCACGGTGGCTGATGCGGCCAGCCACTCGACGCCATGCCGCCACTCGCCGCGAAGGCGACGATGGAAGACGTGCCGAGACCAAGCCGATCGGTGACGGTGACCGCCACGGGCGTCCGAGACTCGGCGACGATCCCGTGGAAGGCCGAGCCATCGGCATCGAGCAGCACGTCCGCACTGTCGCAGAGGGCGAGCAGGGCGTCTCGGTCCGCCTCGACCGAAGCATCGAACACGACGCTACGCTTGCCGGCGTTGCGTGCCAGAAACGCCATGCTGCCGCGGCTCGACTCCCCAGCTCGCGGCATTCGTGGCAGCCGGCGCCGGGTTGCCGCTCCTTCCGGTAGCTCCACGAGATAGACCTCGGCTCCCAGTCGAGCCCAAAGCGCCCCGGCATACTCGGTCAGCGGATGGCCAATCTCCACCACCCGAACACCCTCGAACAACCCGGCCATGCCAATCCCCTGCGCTTAAGCCGCATCTCTCGCGAGCAGTTTGTCGTATCCGTCGCGGTCACGGCAAGTGCAGGCGCCCTGAGGGCGCTTTTGGCAGTTCGCTAGCGCATGAGGAGGGCCATCCGAGGAGGGGCGACGCATGCGTCGCCCCTACGGCCCGGGACATGACACCTTCCTGTAGGGGCGACGCATGCGTCGCCCCTCCGTCAGCCGCGTGCATCGCCGCCAAGTCCGACAGACTGCTAGTGGACGGGCCTTCGGAGGGAAGGCATCCTGCCTTCCCTGCGCGCCTTGGCGCGCTGACCGCGACTCGCAAAAGAAAGCGCCTGTCGGCGCTAGGGAAGGCATGATGCCTTCCCTCCGAAGGCCCATCACAAGTCCGACAGGCCACTAGCGCGAACCACCGGCTTTCGTGTTCGCGTTTGCTCGGAGCTACGCCTACCAGTCTGTGGTTCTCTGGTGGCTCAGGCGTGGCCGCCCGACAGGTTGAGGCCGACGACACCGGCGATGATCGCGGCGAGCGAGACCACCTTCACCACGGTCATGGATTCGTCGAACACGGCAATGCCGATGAGGGCGACGAGGGCTGTGCCGGCTCCGGCCCAAATGGCGTATGCGACGCCGATCTCGATCCGCTTGAGCGCCAGCGCCAAGAGATAGAACGACACCACATAGCAGACCGTGAGCGCGACCGTCCATTGCCAAACCTCGAAGCCCCGCGAGAGCTTCATGGCGGTGGTGCCGGCAACTTCGGCGACGATGGCGAAGGCGAGCAGAATCCATGCGTTCATGGGCGTTTACCTCTTTGTTGGCGGCAGCCTGTGGGGCTTTGTCTATCGGCGAAGTCCCACAGGGTGATGGGACGGCTTGGGCTGGGGCAAGCAGCGTTGTCCGCAGGCAACCGTTCTTGTGGCGTGGCCTCGGCATGAGCCGACATTCGCATATGGTATGGCCTCTCCTGTAGACGATGAGGTTTGGCGATGGCTGGCGAGGACAGTCTGTTCGTGGGCATTCGCGGGCATGTGGTGCGGGTGCGCAAGCGCGATGGCGAGGAACTTTGGCGGACGAAGCTGAAGGGCGGCTCCTATGTCAACGTGGTGGTGGAGCCGGAGGGCCTCTTCGCCTACACCCAAGGCGTGCTCTATGCCTTGGATGCCCTGAGCGGCGCGATTCGCTGGCAGAACGGGCTGCGAAAGCTTGGCTACAGCCACGCGATCATGGCGTCGGCGAACCAGACGCCGGTAGCGGTCGCCGCAATTGCCCAGGCGGCGGCGCAGGCAGCCAACGCCGGCGGCGGTTCGAGTTGAGACATGCAGCGCAATCGCCGATGCCCTGCGAGGTGAGCGTTCGCCGCTTTAGTCTTTGGCTTCGACTCGAACGAGGCGGAACTGGGCTGGGTCGTAGAAGCGCTTGACGAAGGCGTTGATGTCGCTGAGGGATAGCGCGGCTGCGCGGGCGGGGAGGTGCTCGAAGAGGCCCTGGGGGAAGGCTAGGCGGCGTTCGGTGAGGTGTTCGGCGAGGATTTGGCGCGGGGTCTGGCGTTGAAACAGGCGCCGGCCGGTTAGGTTACCGACTGCGTCGCTACGTTCCTCTTCCGTGATGCCTGTTGCGTGGAAGGTGGCAAGCGTGTCGCGGAAGATGCGCTCGGTGCGGGCCGCGTTGGCGGTGTGGGTGAAGGTGCGGATGGTGTGCACCAGCGGTCGGTGAATCCTGCCGTAGTTGGGCGCGGAAACCGTGTAGGTCTCGCCGGCGTCGTGGCGGAGGGCCACGTACATGCGCGAGTAGAAGTGGCCCGTGAGCACGTGGCTGGCGATCTGGAAGGCGGGGTAGTCGGGGTGTTGCCGGGGCGGTGCATCGCGCACGAGGGCCAGGTACACCTGCGTCAGTCGCGGCAGGGTCACGGTGGTTTCGGCCGGCCTCGCGGCGAGCGGCCGCAGAGGCAGGAGCGTCTCGTGGCGCTCGCTGGCCGTTGTCGACGGCGATGCGCCGGGCAACGGTTGCGGAGCCGGAAGGAAGCCATCGAGCAACGGTTCGAGTTCCGCTCGGTCGATGCTTCCGGACACGGCGATGACGCGGCCCGGCACCCGCGCCACGGCATCGCGGGCGCTGACGAGCCTCGCCTCGTTGGTGGTGCCGCCGGGCGGTTTCTCCCACGGACGGCGGCGTGGGTCGTCTTCGGCCAGCAGGAGGCGGACGCTCGCTTGCGTTAGCGCGAACTGCGGATCCTTGCGGTTGGCATCCCAGGCGAGTTCGTTTTGCTGGTGCCAGCGGCCGAGTTCGGAGGTGTCGAAGTCCCGATTTGCCAGCACGTCGCGCATCAAGGCCAGCACGGCGCCGGTGTCCTCGGCAAGGCATGTTGCCTGCAGCCAGGCGGAGACGCTGGCCATGCCGACATCGAGGTCCACGCCGAGCCGATCGGCACGAGCGAGGAGGCGACGCTCGGGGTCGTATGCCTGGATGGAGAAGGCATCGGCGGCGTGGTTGTCGTGCGCCCAGGCGGACCACTTGCCAACCGGGAACTCCAGCCGAACGTGCACCAGGGGAGTGCGGTGGTCTTGGAGCAGGAAGACGGTGTCGGTGCCCGCCTGCCATTGTTCGATGGCCGCTGGCGCGGTTGTGGCGTGGGTTGCGAAGGCGATGGCCGCTGCCAGCAAACTCGCCTGAGTCCTTGAGTGGCGTATTCGGTTTGCGGTCTTGCCTGCGTTTGCGATGGCCCCGTAGGGGACGGGCTTGTCCCGTCCCGTGCCGAATCCGTCGAGGTCCCCAGCGCGGGACGGGACAAGCCCGTCCCCTACGGCCCGAAGTTGGAGCGCATTCATGGGGCAATCAAGGGATAGAGCCAGCCGAAGGCGGCGATGTACCAAGGCACGTGTTCAGGCTTGAGAAACACGCGCACGCCTTCGGCTTCGCCGATGTGGCGCTGCCAGAGGGCCGCCACGTCGGCACGGGTAACCTGGCGGATGTGTTCGGATTGTTCGAGGGCGTAATGCACGTTGCCGTAGCGCCAGTGGGCGGTGCCGATGGCGCGCGCCATGTCCTCGGCGTAGTACCGGCGCGCAAGATCGTCCATCAGGAGTGCGCGCTTGGCGGCTGCCACGGTTTCATCCGTCAGCCATTCAAGCCGCGACATGCCCGCCAAGGTCTCTTCGATCAGCCGAAATGCCGTCGCCTCGCGCCGATAGGGCAGGTAGGCAGCCCCGAAAGCGAGCACGTTGCCGCGCCGGAAGAACAGCCCCTCCGTCATCGCGAACACGGCCATGCGGCGACGGCGCACCAGTTCTTCCTCGAACGGGTCCACCGCGCTCCTTGCCAGCAGTTGATGCAACACCCGCACCGCCTCCCGATTGGCAGCATCCGTCGGTAGGGGAAAGGCCATCGCCGCCACCTTCACCGGCGGCAGGTCTTCGGTGAAGGAGACCGCTCGGCGAAGCTCCCAACCGTACACGTCCGGGATGTCGGGCGGCGGCGCCCCGCGCGCCGGCACGGCACCGAGCGTCTGCCGCACCTTGGCCATCGTCGCCGCCGCATCCACGGGCCCGACGATCACGAGATGGGCATTGCCGGGGCCGTAGAGCGCTTGGTAGAAGCGCCGGGCGCCGGTCAAGGTGGCGCGTTCGATGTCCTCCTGGGTGCCCACGGGGCTGATGGCATACGGGTGACCGGCCAGCACCGCCGCCTGCACGCTGGTGCCCACCCTCGTCAGCGGGTTGTTCTCGATCCTGAGGCGCAGTTCCTCGGTGACGATGCGCTTTTCGTTGGCGAGGTTCTCCTCGGTCAGGTTGAGGTGCGCCATGCGGTCCGCTTCCATGGCGAGCACCTGGTCCAGCCCCACCGGCGCGAGCGCCGAGACATAGACCGTCTCGTCGAGCGACGTGTAGCCGTTCCACGAACCGCCGCCCCGGGTGTGGTGGCGCATCAGTTCGTCCTTGGCGAAGTTGGCGCTGCCGCCGAACATCAGGTGTTCGAACAAGTGCGCGAAACCTCGGCTGTCCTCGGCTTCATTGGCGGAGCCGACGTGATACCAAACCTGCGTCGCCACCACCGGCATGTTCGCATCGGCGAGGATGGAAACGGTCAGGCCGTTGTCGAGCCGCTCGTGCAGAAGACTCGGCGCCGGCGCGCCCGCCGCGACCGCGGCCCAGACCAGCAACGAGAGGACGATGGCGGCGCAGCGGCTGCCGTGGCCGCAAACCCTCACGTCCATTTCACTGCGGCAATCGCAGCCGAACGCCGGCGAAGATCCCCCGCGGGGCGCCGGGGCTGACGAAGCGTGGATTCTCGAAGTCCCGGAACAGTGGCACCTCTACCTCCGACGGTGCCTCGCCGATGAGGCCGAAGCTCTCATACTCCTCGTCGAGCGCATTCTCGACTCTGAGGAAGAGCTTGGCGCTCGGCGTCGCTTGCCACGTCACGCGCAAGTCCAGCACGCGATAGCTTGGCAGGCGGGGAAGCTGGTTCGACTCGTCGCCGCGCAGGTGTTGGGCGCCGTGTGCGACCAGGTCGAAGCCGATCTCGAAGCCGCGACCCACGGCGTAGTCGGCGCCGAGCTTGAAGGACTGGTCCGGCAAGCCCGGAATCCGGCTACCGTCGCGAACGAGCACTTCGCCATCGTCGTCGGCGAAGCGGTGGTTCGGGCTCAAGACGTGGAAATTCTGCCCGAACGTGGCCTCGAGACGGGTGTAGGCGGCGCGCCAGTCGAGCCGTCCCATTGATCCGTTCAGTGCGAGTTCGACGCCAGCGCGACGGGTTTTGTCCACGTTGGCGAAGAGCCCCGTGGCGCGGCCGGTGGTTTGGAACAGGATGTCGTCGGTGTTGACCGAGTGGAACAGCCCCAAGTGGTAGCTGATGCCGGCAACGAGGCCCCGAGCGCCGGCCTCGAAGCCGCGCGTCACCACGTCGTCTAGGGGCGGGTCGGCCAGAAAGGCGTTCGGCAGCCGGCACTCGAACTCCTCGTCGTCGCCGAACTCGGCGGCGCGCTCGAACACGTGCTCGTTGCAGGCGAGTTCGATCGGCGTCGGGGCGCGCGAGGACATGCCGGCGCCGGCATAGAGGCTTGCCGAGTCGGTCACGTTCCAGACCGCGCCAAGGTGGGGATTGACGCGAAAAAAGCCGTGCTCGCCATCGAGCTCCGGGCGTTCGCCGGAGCGGTCGCTCAGCGTCACGCGGGTGTCGTTCATGCGCGCCGATGCGGTCACGGTGAATGCTGCGCCGGCGTCGATGGAAGCGGTGAGGTAGAGGCTCTTGGTTTCTGTGCGGGTGTCGATGCGGGTGGCGAGGTCGTCGACGAATATGCCGGTGCCGAGGCCCTCGGTGCTGCGGGTGTCGGCGTTGAGTTCGGATAGCTCCGTGACGGAGTGAAAGTTGGTGTCGCCGCGATACCACGCGACCCCGGCGAGAGCGCGAGCGGGGGCGCCGAACACCTCGCCGGTGAAGGCGGCGTGCAGGTCCGCCCCGCGGCTCGTCTGGCGGCGGCGGCTGATGTTGTTCACGGCGTCGTCCGCTAGCTCGCCGCTGCCGGAGAGGTCGCCTGTGAGGTCGTCTAGGTCAAACTCGTCGTCGTCAGCGGCTTCGTTGAGGAACTCCTCGAGCGCCTCGGCGTCCGCGAACTGGCCTTCGCACACATCGTCGTCGTCGAGCCCAATCTCCTCGAGGTCGTCTTCCTCGAGCCCCTCGATCAACCGGTCGCCACCGCCCAACTCGCACACGGCAAACTCGCTGGCATCGCCGTTGAAGGCATCGGCGCCGCCGGAGCGGTGGAAGAGGTTTGCAGCCACTTGGATGCCGTCCGCCAACTCGTGGGAGGCGTCCAGGGCCAGCATCGTCATGGTGTTCTCGGTGCGGTCCGGGGCCGTGAAGATGGCCTTGCGATCGAGCGCCAAGAGTTCCACCGGCACAGCGCCGTTGCCGAGCAGGTTAGTCGCCGCCCGATGCGCGCGCAGATGCATCTCGGAACGTAGCCCGCGCCAGCCGACGCTGCCGAAGGCGTTGCCGGCGCGGGAGGCGGAAAGATCGCGCCAGCCGGTTTCGTCGAAGCCGTGGGTGCCGATGTGGTAGCCCAACGTGCCGGTTCCGAACGCGCGACTGCCGCCGGCATCCGCCGCCACCACGCGCCGCCCGTGCGAACCGCCCCATGCCTCAAGCCCGAATCCGGGCGAGCGGAACCCGTCCTTCATGCGCAGGCTCAAGGCGCCGCCGAGGGTGTTGAGCCCGAATGCGGGATTGGCGCCGCCCATAAGCTGGACGCTGTGGATTGCGGTGACGGGCATCAAGTCCCAGTTCACGGTGTCGCCGAGCGGCTCGTTGAAGCGAGCGCCGTTGACGTGGACGGCGATGCCCTGGGCGAGGCCCAGGAGCGGCGAGGCGGTGTAGCCGCGATACTGCAGATCGGGCTGCAAGGGGTTGTTTTGGGCGTCGTTCAGGCTGACGCTGGTGAAGGAGCGTTCGAGGAAGTCGGAAAGGTCGAGGCTGAGCGAGCGATCCACCTGCTCGGCGTCGGCGGCTTGGCTCGCATAGGGCAGCTTGGCGGCGGGCATTCCGGTGCGGTCATCCGGGGCTGTTGCTACGACGACGATTTCCTCGATCAGGGATTCGTGGTCCTCACCGGCGAGGGCTGCACTTGTGGCCAATGCCGTGGCGCAGGCGATTGTGCCGAGCGCCGCCCCGTTACGGGGTACTACCCTCCATGGATAAAAACTCGCAACCCAATGATTGCACGTCTCTTTCTTCGTAGGGGACGGGCTTGTCCCGTCCCGTGCCGAGTCCACCGCAAACGTCCAAGACGGGACTGTCGCGTCAGCGATTCGGCGTGCTCGGCGAGTTGGACACTCCGAAGTCGCTCGTGGAGGGCCGTTAGTCATCCCAGACATTCTCCCAGCGGCCTGATTGAGCGGAGCGGTACATCGCGAGGGCAGTGCGCAGTTCGCCCAAGGCCCTCTCGGGGGGCGCGGCCAACTCGGTGCCGTGCAGCACGGCACCGGCGAAATCCTTGAGTTCCTCGCCGTAGCTGTCCACCTTGCCGGGGAAGCCCTGCATCAATTCCGTGCCCTCAGGGTGGTTGGCGTTGAAGAGCAGCAAACGGCCTTCCCGGCCATGTTCGATGACGATCTCGCCGCCGGTGCCGGTGACGCGGAAGTCTTCGGTGGGCGCCACGGGGCTTGCGTGCAATAGGGCGTCGAAGGTTGCGGTCACGCCGCTTTGGAAACGGAATAGCGCATGGGCGAAGGACTCCCCTTCCATCGCCTCGATGTGGCGTCCAGTGACCGCGATGGCGGCGTCGATCTCGCCGAGCAGCATCCGCAAGGGGCGGATCCAATGCGCGCCGCCGTCGATGCTGATGCCGCCGCCGGCCCGCCGCAGGCGAAAGCGCCACGGAATCGGGTCTTCCGGATCGACGTTGAGCGGGTCATAAAAGCAGGCGCGGGCCGTGATCACCTCGCCAATCTCGCCAGCGTCGATGAGTTCGCGCGCACGGATCACATCGGGCCAATACTGTGCCTGTTCCGCCACCATGAAGACCGTGCCGGCGCGCTCTGCCGCCTCGAAGATGCGCCCGGCCGCGGCAACGTCGGGAGCGATGGGCTTTTCGAGCACCAGGTGCTTGCCGGCGGCGAACACCTGCCCCGCATACTCCTCGTGCAGATCGTGCGGCAGCATCAAGTCCACCGCATCGAAATCGCCGTCGGCGAGGGCATCGGCCAGCGACGTGTATGCGGCGGCGCCGGTGCGTTCGGCCATCCCTTCGGCGCGACCTGCGTCCGCGTCTACCACCGCGGTCACATCGATGTCCGTCGCGACATAGCGAATGCCGCGCCAGTGGGCCCGGGCAATGTTCCCGCAACCAACCAGGGCCAGCTTCAAGCGGTTCGATTCGGTCATGGCGTGGGCTCGTGCGTCATCTGAGGATTCCCGCAGTGCAACCCCGCAAGCCTAGCAGGCGCAAGCGAACTGCTGTGCTTCGAGAAGTTCGGGTATGGGACAAGCCCGTCCCCTACGGCCCCTCGACCCGCAGCGGCGAGGGTGGGAGAAACCCGTCCCCTGCGCGTCCGCGACCCTGCGATCCCGCCGAGCTGGAAAGAAATCCACATGGAACGAACAATGCGAGATTTCGTTAAATGGTGATTTGAGGGGGCTATGCTATGTTCGCGATAGTCGATCCCACATCCCGCCACCTTTGATTGGCGAGACGCCATGAACCCGCCCGGGCGGCGCCGCGTTGACCGGCGACTCGCCGCTTCCCCTCGGCCCTGATGGTGTCCCGTCGCCGAAGAAGGGTCGAGGGCCGGTCTTGAGGGTGGAGGATCGGCGGCCGTGGGCGGCCTTTTTCGGGGCGGCTGCCCTCGGTACCACGCTCCGGTCGCTCGTCCCTGCGGTTGACGATCGCTGTCGCTTGCGCCGTCCGGGCGCCGGTGCGGGTTCGAATCGCGACCGATCCGCGCCGCCGCGGCCTAGCCGTCGTGTTCCTCCTCCGCCTGAGCCTCCGACCGCAGCTCCGCGTTCTCCCCTCTTTGGCCGTTTCCAGCTCCGCCTGTTCACCTCCAGGGGTGCAGCTTGGCCGTCCCTTCTAATGCCCTGCCGGCGGCGAGCCCGATCGGGAGCGCGATCACGAAGCACACCAGTGGCCCGAGCGCCGGGATCCGCAGCCACCAGCCCCGATCCATAGCGTTGTGGTCCGCGCCGTGCGTCCTGTGCCCGATCCAGCGCCGTCAGGCGTTCGACGGTCGACCTCGTCGCAGGAGCGATTTTGGCGTGCTGGGGCGCGTTGCGGGATCGTCAGCGTCTTCGGCGCGCCGCCCTATCGGCCAGGTACTCCCTTGCTACGTTGTCAACGTCGGCCTTGAGCTGCCGCAGCTTCAGCCGCCGCGCCATGATGCCCAGCTCAAGCAGGCTTGGATTTATCCGTAAACTATGGTCGTTCATCGGTGTTTTCCTTTTAGTGATGCCGGTGGATAGGATCGCCGCGTTCGGTACGAAGTCTGCATCCGCGCCCCGCCTGCGGTCAAACCGGCTCCGGCGTCCGCCGCCGGCCCCGCTTCAACTCCCTTCCCTTTCCAGCACCTCTTAGTCTCCCACCAGTTCTTCCCACTTCGCAAGCTGCCTGAACCGTTCGCTCGTCGCCGCCTCCTCGAACTTCGAGAACAGGTCATCGTCACCCCGTCCTGTCGCCCGTAGCGCCGCCACGAAGCCTTCAGCTCGCTTCCACTCGTGGATGAACTCCACGCCCCACCACTCCGCATACGTCGGCATGTGCACGGTCCCGTTCAGCAGCCCGACCGCAACGAACTCCCGCCTCGCCAGCCACCGGAAGATCGGTGCCGTCTCCTCGACATCGTCGTCGCTCAGCTTGGACAGCGACCACTGCGCCGCAAACTCCTCCCAGTCCGCGCGCTCTTTCTTGTCTGCCAGCAGCCTCAACGCTTTCTGGCTCAGCTTCTGCCAGTCCTCCTCGAGCTCCCTGTCGCTGATGTAGTCCCAGGCCGTCCGCCGCGCTAACACGGTGCGCTGGACCCGCCACGCGGCCACCGCCGTCGCGACGACGATCGCCGGCATCAACGCCACGTCTGCGATCGCCAGCGCGCGGCAGAACCAGTCCCCGCAAACGACGGAGGCCGCATTCGCGGCCTCCTCAATCGCACAAAGGCGCGGGCCCGCCATCTAGACGACAGGCCCCGTAGCGTGAATCGACATGAACATCCTCCTTGTTGCTGGCAGAAAGCCTGCGGCAATCGTAAGCCCTACGGCGGATTCCTTCAACTCTTCAACCCGCTGTACCGGCTTCTGTCCACAGCATGGGTCCGTCCGAGTTTGCCAGCACCGGATCGAACGGACATCCGTACAGCCGCCGCAGCCTCGCGGTCGCGGCGCGTCCGGTTTTCGCGGCGTAGTCGGCGAACTCGTCCCCGTGGAGCCCAGAGGCGCTTTTGACGAACTCGAGACGGGACGGGACAAGCCCGTCCCGTACGGCCCCTCTACGCCCAACCGCGAGGGTGGGAGAAGCCCGTTCCCTACGGCCGTCCATGTTCCTCCCGCGTCACCGACCCGACGTTGCTGCGGGTAGAAACCTCGAAAGCCCGGTTAGCCGTGGGCGCGGGTGCCGTGGCGGATGTAGTGCTCGAAGTCCTCGCGGAAATACTTGAGGGCGCCTTGCAGGGGTTCCATGGCGCCGGCGGGGCGTGCAGGCAGAAGGTGTTGGTGGGGGCCGCCGATGAACTGGGTGTTGCGGGCGAGGATACCGAGGTCGCCTTCCTCGCCGCGCCCCTCGAGAATGTCGATGAGAAGCGATTCCATCCACGGCAGCCCCTCGCGGCGTGCAGGGGTGCAGGGCGTCCCGACACACACACACATTTCGTCCCTCAGACCCAGGCGGCAATGTCTCATGCGGCGAACCGGTGGTGCGGGGTGGCGTTCAGCACCACGTGCCGCCGGCCTCCCCTCCGCCGAAGTTGCGACAGGGCTCTCCAGCCATCCTCACGCGAGCAGGATTGCCGGGGGTGCGTTGCACGTGAGAAATCGCCCGCAGGGCCTGTGGGACGGGATGTTTGTGTGTCGGGAACCATTCGCTCAATAACGCGGAAGGCTAGTCCGATGTTCCTGGCCGGTGTGACTGGAGCGGTGGTTACTTTGGTCTTCGACGATCCGGGCTGCATGTCGGAGGCGACCAGCGAAGGGCTCGACTTGGCTGCGGCTTTCAACCGGCGGATGATTGCTCAGTTCATCGCAAGGACGTTGCCCGGCCGGCTCTGGGTGACAGGAGAAGTTCGGTACGACCCCAAGAATCGTCGTCGGCCGGGACCAATGCAGAAAGTGGGCGAGTGTATGGCCGGTCAGAACCCGGGGGGGAAAGCGATGCCGGCGGCGTCGATCGCAATCCGGTTCGTTACGACGAGCGGCAGCATCACGCACGTCGAATATTCGCAGGTCTACGGCTGCGGGGAAGGACTCAGCTAGGCAAGCCTAGGTGTCCAGCACCTAGCCTTGCCGGCCCGGCAACAAGGACCGTCCAGGGCCGGCCCGACCTCCTCGATACGTCGAGTGTTCCAGCGCCGTAGCGGGACGCGGCCTCAAGGTCCCATGTCAGTCCAACTGGTACGACCACTTACAGGCCCTGGCTACACGCTTCACGAACCGCCGGGCTCCTGAGATCGCTTGGTTGCCATCGTGCATGCCCTTGAGTACTTTCACCGCGTCCCAGTTCGTAACCGTATGCTGCTTGTTGGTTGCTGTATTCCAGATCGTGAGTGTGGTAACGCCGCCCTCGCACCCTCCGGCGACGATCATGCTCTCCGTGGTTGCGACGCCCGAGACGCGAACCTCGCGGCCATCCTCTACCCAGATGGCAACCTTCCAAGCCCCGATTGTCACTTCACGGTCCGAGGGCCTTTCCTGGGCGAGCGCACCCCCTCCGGATATGCAGCTGGCAAGTACCAGCACCCCAAAGCGCTTCATCAAACTCCATCTCCCCTTCATTTCTGGCGAACGCAGCACGTCGCTCGACTAACTTCGCGGCAGACCAGCACTGGAAACCTAGTCGGGCCGACTGTCAGCGTACCGGAAAGGCGCGTACGCAAGTGTGAGCCGGTTGCCCTTGCGCGCGGTTGTGTGTCGGGAACCATTTGTTGGCGTTGCTGGGCGGCCGTCATCACTGCGGCTCCGGAGCAGCGTAGGCCTGCGGGTCGAGCAGGTGCCGAGTGAGAAAGAGCGCCGCCTCGTCCATCGTCGGCTGCACCCAGGCCGGCCAACGTGCCCAGCCGTGCGGCTGTCCGGAGTAGATGTGCATCTCGGCCGGCGCGCCTGCCTTCGATAGCGCGTTGTACATGTTGATGCTGGCGGAGACCGGCACCACGGTGTCGGCGTTGCCGTGCAGGAAGAACGTGGGCGGGAAGTCCTCGTGCACATACTCGATCGGACTGGCCTTGAGGGCATCGTGGGGGCTGGCGGATTCTCCGAGCAGTGCCGAGGCGGCGTTGGCGCCGGAGGCGCGCTCGCCGGTGTAGAACGCCACCGGCGGATACACGGCCACTACGGCGGCCACGGAGGTGTCGATGCCGGCGTTGCCGCCGTCGCCCTCAAACTCGGCGACAGCGGGCGTGCCGGCCAGCATCAGCGCGAGATGGCCGCCGGCGGAGTTGCCGGCCACCGCGATCTTGTCGGGATCGACGCCGAGCCCGGCTGCGTTGGCGCGAAACCAGCGCATGGCCGCCTTCACATCGTGAATCTGCGCCGGCCAAGGGGATTCGGGCGTCAGTCGATACTCCACCGCGACACAGGTGAAGGCGTGCCCGGCGAGGGCGCCGGCTTGCGGCGGCAGCATGTCCTTGGAACCCATGCGCCAGCCGCCGCCGTGGATGATCAGGACGCCAGCGCCGTTTGCCTGCTCGGGCCTGTAGATATCCGCGTGCAGGTCGCGCCCGCCGCCGCGGGCGACTCTCACAGCTTCGCGCGTCATTGGGGGTCCATCCGTGTTCATGCAGCCCAAGAGCGTAACCCGTTCCACCTCGCATCGGGGCGAAGTGGTGGTGGGACGGACGGGGTGAGTCGGTCAGTTGGGGGTGGGAGCGCGGGTGCCGTGGCGGATGTAGTGCTCGAAGTCCTCGCGGAAGTACTTGAGGGCGCTTTGCAGGGGCTCCATGGCGCCGGGGGCGTGCAGGCAGAAGGTGTTGGTGGGACCGCCGATGAACTGGGCGTTGCGGGCGAGGATGTCGAGGTCGCCCTCCTCGCCGCGGCCTTCGAGAATGTCGATGAGAAGCGACTCCACCCACGGCAGCCCCTCGCGGCAGGGCGTGCAGAAGCCGCATGACTCCTGGGCGAAGAAGTGCTCGAGGTTGCGGCACATGTCCACCGGGCAGATGGAGTCGTCCATGATGATCATGGTGCCGGTGCCCATGCGGCTGCCGGCGGCCTGAATGGTGCCGTAGTCCATGGCGAGGTCTAGGTGTTCCTCCACGAGGAAATCCGTGGATGCGCCGCCGGGCAGGAAGCCGCGCAGCTTGTAGCCGTCCTGCATCCCGCCAGCGTGCTCGTCGATGATCTCCCGCACGGTGGTGCCGATGGGCAGTTCCCAGAGCCCAGGCTTGTTGACCCTGCCGGAGACGCCATAGAGCTTGGTGCCGGCGTCGTCCGTTGCGCCCAAGTCGTGATACCACTCCGCGCCGTTCAAGACGATGCCGGGCACGTTGCAGAAGGTCTCGACGTTGTTGACGATGGTGGGGCGGCCCCAGGCACCGCTCGCCGGGGGGAACGGCGGCTTCTGGCGTGGCTGCGCCCGCTTGCCTTCGAGGGCGTTCAGGAGCGCGGTTTCCTCGCCGCAGATGTAGCGGCCGCCTGAGCGGTGAATGCGCAGGTCGAAGTTCGTTTCGGTGCCGAAGATGTTGCGGCCGAGATAGCCCTTGGCATAGGCATCGGCGATGGCGCGCTCGAGCTCGGCGCCGGGCTCGTGGTATTCGCCGCGCAGGAAGACGTAGCCTTGCTCGGCACCGATGGCGTGGGCACCGATGATCATGCCCTCGACGAGGACGTGGGGGTTGTAGGTGATGAGGTAGCGATCCTTGAAGGTGCCGGGCTCCATTTCGTCGGCGTTGCAGACGAGATACTTGAGGCCAATGTCGGGCCCTTGGGGAACGAAGCTCCACTTCATGCCGGTGGGGAAGCCGGCGCCGCCGCGCCCGCGCAGGTTGGCGTCCTTGACCAGATCAATCACGTCGCCGGGCGCCATCTCGACGACCGCGCGCCTGGCGGCGTCGTAGCCGCCGTGGGACTCGTAGTCGTCGAGGCCAACCCGGCCACCCACCGCGTCGATGATGCCGATCAGGGGGCGAACGTCATCCATGGTAATCGTCCCTGATGTGGAAACGGAAGCCTAGAGATCCGCCGAGCCCCCAAGAGTTCGATTGCATCAGTTTGTCTCGGCAGATCCGAAGTTGATCTGACTTGATCCACTTGTTGCCCACCCCACCAAGCAGGGTGTCGAGAAAGACGAGGTCAAACGCCAACGACTCGATCCAATCGACATCTGTAGCGTAGCCTGTGACAGCCTCTAGTTTGGTTCGCTCCAGGAAGTCGCCTAGGTCCCCTCCCTCAACGGCCAGCGTGCTGCAGGAAGCCATGTGAACCACGCAATGCTTCCATGTCCCGTTCGCATAGTCGGCAAGCTGGTCAAGCCGCACGTAATCGGAGAGTGACTTCGGTTCGCGTTTACGTTGGTTTCTCGTATCGAGCCCCGCGGCGAAGCCATGAAACCCGAGATAGAGGATCGCGTGGTTGTAATCGCCTTGGTCCCATTCCTCAAGGTACTTCCCGAAAGAGTCTGGGTCCGTAGCCATGCGATGCTCGAAAGGCGCGCCGTGGTATTTCGCAAGGAAACAGAGCGGCTCCTTAACGGATACGGGGTTCTCGCCTTCCCAGCACGTCTCAATGCAGTGAATTCCGTTCATTCGAACCTCGAAAACACGGCTTCGAGGTTGTCGGCATCGACCGGGCCGATTAGCTCCTCGTCGATCATCAGCGTTGGTGCCCGGTCGCAGGCGCCGAGACAAACGATGGGCAGCAGCGTGAAGCGGTCGTCTTCGGTGGTCTCGCCGGTGCGGATGCCGAGATGCTCCTCGATGCGCGCGCGGAGGCCGTCCGCGCCCATGACGTAGCACGACACGCTGTCGCACACCATCACCACATGACGCCCCACCGGCTGGCGGAAGATCAGGTTGTAGAAGGTGGCGACGCTGTCGAGCGCCTCCACCGACATGCCGAGCAGGCGAGCGATGGCGCCAAGGCTTTCGTCGGAAATCCAGCCGCGCCGCTTCTGCACGATCATCATGGCGTCGATGGCCGCCGACTGGCGGTCCGGCAGATGCGCGCACTCGTGCTCGATCTCTTCGATTTCTTCGTCTGAGAGCACCTGGACGAAGGACTCGACTGGCTGCCGCGCCGCCTGAGTCATCGCCCGGCTCCTGACAAACTAACCTCGATCACAACCCCACGGGCCTCGGTTTACGGTTCCCAAACACTGCTCGGCGCATCCGTCGCGCAAGCCGCGCACGATACCCGCGCCCCTAGCCCCAAGCAAGTGATTGAGGGCTGTGGTGGCTCTCACTTTGACTTGCGCAGCGTGTGGCAGGTCGCAGCCTGGAGGGAGGACTCTCTTCCCCTTGGCAAGTTTTTTTTGCGTTGGACCTTCGCGTGGTTTTGCGACTCCGTTGTCTGTCGGCTCTGACGGACGTTGCGTCAGGCGGCGTCGGGCTGTCGGATGGAGGGGTCCCAGGGCTGTCGGCTTTCGAGGATGGCGCAGACGGAGTGGAGGATGCAGTCGGCGACCTTCCGCAGGGCGCGGGCGTCGCCGTGGCCGCGCTGTCGGAGGCGGTCGTAGACGGCGCGGAGGCCGGGGTCGTTGTCCCTGGCGACGCGTGCGCAGTGGTACATGGCGTTGCACAGGTCGGGATCGACGGATGCGCGGCGGACGACGCGCCGGGACTTTCCGGACTGGAGGGTGACGGGAGCGGTTCCGCACAGGCATCGCAGCGCCTGGAGGCTGCGCTGGCGGAGGGCGTCGCCGGCGTTGGCGAGGAGGGTGGCGAGGGTGTCGGCGCCGAGGCCGGGAACGGTGCCGAGCAGCCATGCGTCGGAGGGTCGTTCGGGAACGTCGGCCGGCGCCGGTTCGGAGGGGTCGCCCGGCGAGGCCGCCTCTCCGCGCCGGGGTTCGTCTTCGGCTCCGCGGGCGGGGTCCGCGGCGGCGGCCTCGCCGGGCGCCCCCTCCGAACCGGCGGGGCCGCGTTCCCGAACGGCCTCGCCGGGAGTCTCCTTCAGTTCGTCGAGCAGGCGCTCGCGCTGGCGCTCGAGGGCGGCGATCTCGCGCATCGTCGCCAGCAGGCGCCCGCGCAGCCAGGCGGCGGCGTCGGCACCGGCCTCGATCCGCGCCTCCGAGGCCGCCGTCGGCACGTCGAGCGCCGCCCGGACGCCGGCCGCGTCCACCTTGCGCGCCCGCTTCAGCGCCTTGCGAATCGTCGCGTCGCGGACGCCCCGCACCGTGCCCGGACGCGGCAGCCTCTCCAGCAGCGACAGCACCCACTCCGTCGCCAGACCCACCTTCAGGCCCGTCGCCATCGTCTCGAACTCCGGATAGAACTCCCACAGCTCCGCGCGCAGCCGCGACTCCAGACGGCCCCGGTCCTCGCCCAGCCAGTCCAGGCGGCGCTGCAGCGAACCCAGCGCCACCTCCTCGGGCCGCTCCGCCGACACCCGCCGCAGCGCCTGCGGATCCGTCCGCAGCGCGTTCGCCAGAACCCGCGCGTCGCGGCGGTCGTCCTTCGACCCCGACGGCGAGTGCCGATCCCGGAAACGGTCCGACTGCCGCGGGTTGATCGAGCGAACCTCGATCTCCCGCGACAGCAGGAACGCCGCCACCGCACCCCGCGGCGTCTCCATCGCCACCGCCGGGGCGCCGTGCGAGCGAAGCCACTCCGCCAGCGACCCAAGACCCGCGCCGCCGTGTCCGAACGAGCGCTCGGCCACCACCGAGCCCGACCCGTCCACCACGCAGGCGACATGCTCCCGGAAACCCCAGTCCAGACCCGCGAACGCCGCCACCGCAACTCTCCCCATTCCGATGCCATGCCCGACGGGCATGTCCGCGAAACGCTTCCCGTCCCTGTACCGGCGCTCGTGGCGCTGACTCTCTTCTGGGAGTCCGATCGCGGATGAAAGTGCTGGCCGGGGCGCGCATCCTCGCTGGGCGATCAACGTCGCATGGGCGTCCCGAAGCGCTCCCGGCCAGCCGCCCCTCGAACCGGACAAAGACCGAATCGAGGCAACGGAAAGGGTACAGGGCGTCCCGCCCTCCATCGCGCCCGCAAGGGCGCGCATCTTGCTGGTGCGACGGTGTTCTACGCGCCTTGCGGCGCGATGGACGGCCGGCGCCGGAGGCCAGTCGAACACGATCGCCGGTTTCCGGCGGAGTCAAGGTAACCGGAATGCGGTGAGCCTCGCGGGTTCGAGGCCGGCGCCGGTGGCGAGGACGATGAACTGTCGGCCGCCTGATAGGTAGGTCATGGGTGGGGCGGAGAGGTGGCCGCCTTGCACGGGGTGTTCGGCGACCAAGGCGCCGGTGGCCTTGTCGAGGGCCCGCAGCGTAGTGCCTTGATTGGTGCGATGGCCGTGGAAGATCAGGTGCTTGGTCACCAAGAGGCCCGGTGCGTTGCTCGTCTCGCCAAGGTCGGGCAGGTCGAGGCCCTCGAGAAGGGGGTGATCTTTGGGGCCGCGGCCGTTGGCCACTTGCCAAGCGATCTCGCCGGTGTCGAGGTGATAGGCGGTGATGCTCGACCACGGCGGCTTCACCACCGGCAGGCGGTCCACGTTGACGAACCTGGGCCGAATGCCGAAGGCGATGCCGTTGCGCTTGAGGCGTGGCATTTCGCGGGCGGTCATCAAGAGCGGTGCCCGGCGCGAGGCGACGTAGAGCATTCGCGTGTCGGGGTCGAACGCCGCGCCGCCCCAGTTGGCGCCGCCGCCCCAGCCCGGAACCGCGATGGTGCCGTCGGTGGAAGGCGGCACGAACAGGCCGCCCGTGCGGACTCCATCGAGTCGCTCGCGGACGAGCTTTTCGATTTCCGGGGTGAGGTCGTTGATGTCGTCGTCGCTGAAGCCCTGCATCTCGAACGGCGGCGGCCAGGTGGGGAAGGGCTGCGTCGGCGATGCCTGCTCGCCTTCGAGGTCGCTCGGCGGCACGGCGCGTTCCTCGATGGGCCACAGCGGCTCGCCGGTCACGCGGTCGAAGACGTAGAGGAAGCCCACTTTGCTCACCTGCGCCAGCGCCTTCACCGGCTTGCCGTCCATGACGATGTCCGCCACTACCGGCGCGGCTGGCAGGTCGTAGTCCCAGATGTCGTGATGCACGGTCTGGAAGTGCCACTTGCGCTCGCCGGTGCTGGCGTCCACGGCCACCACGGAAGTGCCGAAGAGGTTGTCGCCCGGCCGCATGGCGCCGTAGAAGTGGCTCGACGGGGCGCTGACCGGCAAGTAGGCGATGCCGAGCTCCGGGTCGCAGCTCATCATCGTCCAGACGTTGGTGTTGCCCATCCAGCGCCAGGACTCCTCGCCCCAGGTGTCGTTGCCGAATTCGCCTTCCTGCGGGATGGTCTTGAACACCCATGCCTGCTCGCCGGTCTTGACGTCGAAGCCGCGCACGTCGCCCAAGGGGATGTTGGTGCTCCAGTACTCCTGGTAGTGCGACGTGTCGGCGGACTGGTTGCCGAGCACCACGGTGTCGCCACAGAGCGCCGGCGCGTAGTTCCATGTGCTGGCGTTGCGCTCCAAGGGGCGGCGCAGGCCACGGGTGAGATCGACGCGGCCCTCCTCGCCAAAGTCGGCGATGGGCTTGCCGGTGTCCGGCGCGAGGGCGATGAGCCAGCCGTCGCTGGTGACGAGGAGCACGCGGCCGCCGTCCTCGTCCGTGTGATAGGCGAGGCCGCGGGTGGAGAAGCCGAACACGGGGGGCCTTGGACCGTCGCCGGTGCCGGGATCGTAGGTCCAAAGCGTCTCGCCGGTTAGCGGGTCGAGGGACGCGACTGCCGAAAACGCGGTGCGGACGAACACGCGCCCGTCCACCATGAGTGGCGTCGCCTTGAAGCCGTCTGGCACCGTGCTGCGGTCGGTGCCGCCCACGTAGCGGTGGTTGTCGAAGGCCTCCCACACCCAGGCGACGGCGAGCTCGCCGGCGTTGGCGGCGGAGATCTGATCGAGTGGCGAGTGTTTCTGGGCGCGCAGGTTGCCGCCGTAGGCGGGCCAGTCGCCGTGGCTGGTGGTGTAGTCGACGGGCCGAGAACGGTCGGTGGCCAGAGGCTTGATGGCGGGAAGCGTGGCCGCCTCGGCTTCGGTGGGTTGCTGGGCCGCAGGCTTCGGCACCTTTTCGTCACGAGCCGCAAGCCAAGCTACCTCGACCGTTTCGGCCTCCCGCCGCTCCCGCTCCGCCAGCAGCCACATCCCGCGCTCGCCGAGCGCCTCGCCACCTTGGGAGGAGGCGTGGCAGAACCCGCAATCCTTGGCGCCGTATTCGAGCGCCGGCACGAGGAACTCAGGGCTCGCCGCTGTGCAAGGCGCGAGCGCGACGCCAATAACCCCGAGCGAGAAGGCCAGGCTCCGGAGCGAGGGCATCCGGCTCAAGAGCCCGCCCCTGCGCCTTCGCCCACGGCGTCCGGCCCGGCGCCTGCGGCCTCGGCAGCTTCCTGCCTTGCGGCCAAAGTCCGGTCGATGATGTATTGCCGCACCAGTTCCGCCTCGGCTTCGGTCACGGCATCGGCGAATGCCTCCATGCCGCGGTCGCGGTATAGGCCGCCGCGAACGATGGCCTGGAAGCGCTTGTGGGTTTCCTCGGTCATCAGGCGCAGGTCCGCGTTCACCGTGCCCACCGCGCCCAAGCCGTGGCACCAGAAACAGACGCGGTTGTAGATGCGGCGGCCCTCTTCCACCTCGTCCGCGCTGGCCGTCAGCGGCGGGGGTTCGGGAATCTCCACATCCGGTGCGGTCGCTTCGGGAATCACTGCGTCGCCACCGAGCCGGAACACCAGCAAGCGGCCATCGTTGTAGCGATTGCGGACGCCCCCGGCGGCAAGAGTGGCGACATACTGCACGCCGTCGATCCGGTAGGTGATTGGTGCCGAGTCCGCGTTGCCATAGGTGTCGAACTCCCACAAGAGCTCGCCGTCTTCGGTGTCGAAGGCGGCGAACTGACCGGCGCCGTCGCCTTGGAACACCACTCCCCCAGCGGTCGCGAGCACACCGCCGTTGTAGGGCGTGGCGCGCTCGACGCTCCATACTTCCTCGCCGGTGAGCGGATCGAACGCCTTTAGATAGCCATGCATTTCCGGCGCTGGGGGGGCTCCTTCCGGCGGCCCGAAGTCGACGCCCAGGCTCATGCGGGTGGGGCTCAGCTCCCACTCCCCGGTTTCCACGAACTCCTGCGGCAGGGAATAGAACGCCGCCATGTCCTGCACCGCGAAATAGGCGATGCCGCGCTCGGCGTCCACCGACATCGGCTGCCAGCTATGGCCGCCGGCGTTGCTCGGCCACACCCATTGGGGCTCCTCGTCGTACTGCATGTCCGGGTTCTCTACCGGGCGCCCGGTTTCGAGATCCACATGCGTCGCCCAGTTGAGCCGAACGTAGGGATTGGCGCGCAAGAGCTGGCCGTTCTCGCGGTCGAGCACATAGAAGAAGCCGTTCTTGGGCGCTTGCAGCAGCACGGGTCGGGACACGCCGCCGACGTCCATGTCGAGGAGGGCAATGTCCTGGGCGGCGTTGAAGTCCCAGTTGTCGGCCGGGGTCGCCTGGTAGAACCACTTCATGCGCCCGGTGTTGGGGTCCACCGACATGATGCCGCCCAAGAAGAGGTTGTCGCCTCCCTCGGGCGAGCGAATCTTGCGCGGCCACGGCGCGCCGTTGCCGGTGCCGAACAGGAGCTGATCGAACTCCGCGTCATAGACGATGGCGTTCCAGACCGTCCCGCCGCCCCCGAACCGCCACCATTCGCCCGTCCAGGTCTCGGCCGCCGCTTCGAGTTCCGGGTGCTCGAAAGGCTTGGCGGGATCGCCCGGCACCACGAAGAAGCGCCATGCCAGTTCGCCGGTGTCGGCGTCGTAGGCAGACAGATAGCCGCGCAGCCCAAACTCCGAACTGCTCTGGCCGATGAACACCTTGCCGGCGGCGGCTCTCGGCGCGCCGGTGATGGTGTAGGGGTTGCTGTGGGTGGGGGGAATGTGACTGAGGTCGATGCCGTCGGTGGTGTCCACCTCCCAAGCCTTCTCCCCGGTGGCGAGGTCCACGGCCACGAGGCGGGCATCGAATGTGGCGAAGTAGAGCCGACCGCGATAGGCCGCCATGCCTCGATTCATCGCGCCGCCGCAACAGGAATAGCGCATGGAGCGCTTGTCCGTTTCCGGATCAAAGCGCCAGATTTGCTCGCCCGTTGCGGCGTCGAGGGCGTAGGCGACGCTCCACGGATCGGTGAAGTACATCACCCCGTCGATCACGAGCGGCGTCGCTTGCATGCGGTGGCGATTGCCTAGGTCGCGATACCACGCGAGCCCGAGTTCGCCGATGGTGTCGCGGTTGATGTCCGTGAGGTGCGAAAACCGCCGCTCGTTGTAGTCGAGCCCGTGCGCAAGCCAGCTCCCGGGCTCCGCTTCGGCTGCGGCGAGGATCCGCGCCTCGTCCACCCATCCCATCGGCGTCGCCGAGATTTCCAGCTCCGGCGCGGGCTCTTCGGGCGGTTCGGTGCAGGCCGCGAGGGCGAGCAACGCGCCCAGCCCCGCAACGCAAAACAACGCCCCCGTCCGTGACTCGTGCATGGACACGCTCTCCCCTCTACCGCCCGCGGCATCGTAACGCCATTTCCGCGGGAGGAAGACAGCGCGATCCCAGACGGCGGGGCGGCCCGCCCAGCGCGCCTTTGGAACTCCAACCCCGCGGAGGACGAATCGCTGTGCGGGAGGAACATGGATAGCTCGTAGGGGACGGGCTTACTTTGGGAACCGTACCTAGTAAGACATTGATATTAAGGCAAAAAATATACCATCCGACATTGGTCCTCTCGTTCCCGCCGCCTCTGGCGACATTGCATCTCCGCCACCAAGAGTCGAGTCGCATGTTTTCGTGATTGCGACACTAGTTGTCGGGTTCTGGGCCTAGTGTGGGTCGCATCAGTCATTCTTGAGGGCAACCTTCAATGCTCACGAAGCACGTCAAGCGCCTCCTTCTCGATTACCTCGGCGACGTCCTGCGCCGTCCCAACCGATGGCGGGCCTTCGGGGAAGGCGTCATTGAGTGGCTTGGCGACAACGCCGAGCTTATCGGACTCGACGCCGGGGACCTGGATCTGCCAACGGATCGGTACAGGTCCGGCTCGCCGCCGGCAAGGACGCGGGCGAGGCTGTTGCGTGTGGTCGATGCAGAGCGTCGCACGATCCGGGTGAAAGCGGGCGACGCCGCAGCGCGTCGTCTGGACGCGCTCGGCAAGATGGTCGGGCTCAACGAGGACGACATAGCGCTGCTCGAGGTGCTGCTGCGCTATCAGACCCATCCCGTGGTAGAGGACTTCATCGACACCGTGTTTAGCGGCGGGCGCGGGCGCGTCCTGGGAACGGCGCTGAACCTCAGACGCCCGACGTTGCCGACGCTTCTCGCTGGGTCCGCCAATGCCGTGCGCCAGCGCCTGGCGCCAGAGTCTCCGTTGGTCCGTACGGGCTTGGTTGAAGTCGACGACGATCAGGACATCCAGTGCACCCATCGCCTGAGGCGGCTAGCGTCGGAGGTCGACGATCGCATGGACGTGCGGGAGATGCTGCTTGGCGGTGCGCGCGAGACCGAACTCGAATGGTCGGACTTCGACCACCTTGGGCAGCGCCGTGATGACGTCGAGCGGCTGCTGCGGGGAGCGATCGAGGAAGGTGCGCGGGGGGTGAACGTCCTGGTCTACGGTCCGCCCGGAACGGGCAAGACGGAGTTCTGCCGGGTGCTTGCGAGCCGTATGGGGGTGGATCTGTTCAGCGTGGGCGAGGCCGACGAGAGCGGCGACGAACCGAGCCGCCGGGAGCGCATGGGCGAGCTTCGTCTCGCCCAAAGCCTGCTCCGGGACGACGATCGTGCGGTGCTGCTGTTCGACGAGATGGAGGACCTGCTGTCGGACGGCGGCTACGGGTCGTTTCTCGACCGACTATTCGGGCAGCGCCGCAGCGGCGCATCGAAGGTCTTCATGAATCGCCTGCTCGAAGAGTCACCCGCGCCCACGATCTGGACCACGAACGCCGCGGACAGCATGAACCCGGCCATCCTGCGCCGGATGATGTTTGCCCTCGAGATGCGTCAGCCACCGGCCCGGATCCGCGCGCGGATCTGGTCGCGGCAGCTCGCGCGCCACGGGATCGACGCGACCGAAGAGGACGCGGCTGCGCTCGCCTACGAGTTCGACGCGACACCGGGGCTTGCCGCCGGCGCGACGGCGGCCGCAGGTCTGGCCGACGGCGACTTCGATACCGTGCGGCGGGGAATTCGCAGCCTTTCCAGGCTGCTGCGGTGCGATCGGCCGGGAGCGATGTCGACCGTGGGGTTCGATCCCGCCCTGATCGAGGCGGACCTCGACGTGGAGGCGCTGGCCAGGCGCCTGGAGTCTGGCGGCCAGCGCCGGTTCTCGCTGTGTCTGCAGGGGCCGCCCGGCTCCGGCAAGAGCGCGTACGTCCGGTACCTGGCCGAGCGCCTCGGCCTGGAGGTGCTGCACAAGCGCGCGTCGGACCTCGTGGACAAGTGGGTGGGCTCGACCGAGCGCAACATCGCCGACGCCTTTGCCGAGGCGCGCGACGAAAACGCCTTCCTGGTGTTCGATGAGGCCGACTCGCTGCTGGCGGACCGCCGCGGCGCACACCGGAGCTGGGAAGTGACGCAGGTCAACGAAATGCTGACGTGGATGGAGAGCCATCCGCTGCCGTTCGCCTGCACGACGAACTTTGGTGAGGCGCTCGACAGCGCGGCGCTGCGGCGGTTCGTCTTCAAGGTGACGCTCGGCTATCTGACGCCAGCGGCGGCCGCGGCCGCATTCCGGGCGTTCTTCCGCCTCGAGCCGCCCGCAGGGCTCGATTCGCTGACCGTGCTG
The DNA here is from genome assembly GCA_965116935.1 of Pseudomonadales bacterium. Lineage (GTDB taxonomy): Bacteria > Pseudomonadota > Gammaproteobacteria > Pseudomonadales > Azotimanducaceae > VXYL01. The sequence continues at coordinate 2,457,973 of OZ220737.1, forward strand.
ACGCCAGGCGACTTCGCGGTCGTTAGACGCAAGGCCAGTGTCATGGGTCAGGACGAGGACGTCGAAGCGCTGACGGCGATGCTGGAGGCGGAGTGCGGAGCCAAGCCCGGGAACGCAGCTTCGGTCGGATTCGGGTCGACGGACCACCGAGGCCGCCGTGCGGCGCAGGCGGCCCCAAGGCATCGCGCAACGAAAACGCCGGGTTCCGCAGTTCGGTGACAGGCGTGCGGTACGCTTTGGCATTCCCGGTCGAGGACGGCTGAACGACATGCGCAAGGCCACGGATACGACGCTGAGGAGTCTGGCGATGCTGCAGGCCATTCCGCAGCATCCGCGTACCAAGAGCACGACCCAGATCTGGGAGGAACTGCGTGCCCTCGACCCCGACTTCGACGTGACCGCACGTTCGGTTCAGCGCAATCTCGAGAAGCTCTCGGCGACCTTCCCGATCAGCTCCGAGGCTCGGGGGCGCGCGAACCACTGGTGTTGGGTGGACCGAGCGGCGTTGACTCAGTTACCTGCGATGAGTCCGCCGACGGCACTCGTGCTCCGCATGGCGGCCGGGTACCTGAAGTCGGTGCTCCCGCCGGCGGTGCTGCGACAGCTCGACGCCTACTTCCGCCATGCCGACAAAGTGCTTGGCGACTCGGCACTCGGGCGCTGGCGGGGCCGCGTGTCGGTAGTCGCGCGGGGCCCGATGCTGGTGCCGCCTGCGATTCGGGCCGGAGTACAGGAGGACGTGTACGAGGCGCTGCTGGTCGGACGGCAGATCGAGGTCGCCTATCGGAACCGCGTAGGCAGACGGTCGAGGCGACTTGTGCTGCACCCGCTCGGACTGGTCGTCCGCGATGGCGTCGTGTACCTCGTGGCAACGGCGTCGGAGTACGAGGATGTCCGTCATTACGCACTGCATCGCATGCGGCGGGCAACGATGACCGACGAACCGGCGAGAGTGCCGAAAGGGTTTCGGCTGGCCGAACACGTGGACGAAGATCGCCGGTTCTCCTACCCCGTCAGCGAGGAGAGGCTCCAGCTTCGGGCAGTGTTCGATGCGGACGTTGCGGTGCACCTGACCGAGAGACGGCTGTCGACCGACCAGCGCACCGCGGCGCAGGCGGACGGGCGGGTATTGGTCGAAGCGACGGTCGCGGATACTTCGGACCTGCGCTGGTGGCTGAGGAGCTTCGGTTCGTCCGTGGAGGTGGTCGGGCCGGCACGGTTGCGGGAGGAGTTCGAGGCGCAGGCCCGATCCATGGCCGCCAGTTACGGGGTCGCAACGATGTGAAGGGGTTGGTTGAACAGGGCGGTCAAGAGGCGTCTCCGTCTGGCGCGTACGAAAGACACATTCGCCCTGGAGGTGTCCGAACACGTGGACCATGCCGGTGATACCCATCCTTGGGCTTCTCCAATCCAATTGCGGCGTGTCTATGGCTGTGCCTAGCATGACGATGAGGTCGAAGCCATGGGATGCCTGCCGGGGTCCGGTCAGCCCCGTTGCCCCAGTCCGGTGGGAGGCCGGGAACCGTGGTTCGATGTGCCGCTTTCTGTCAATGGATGCGTCGTGCATGCGCGACACGCGACGGGACAACATGGGACAATCGCCCGCATCGCAACTTGCCGAGGGGCCGTGCATGCCGGTAGATGACCAGATCAAGGACTCGCGCCTTGCGGTTCTCATAGACGCGGACAACACGTCGGCACAGTGGTCGGAGGCCATCTTCGAGGAAGTGGCGACGATCGGGGAGGCCAGTGTCCGGCGCATCTACGGGGATTTCTCCGGCTCACAGCTCGCGTCGTGGCAGCAGAAGCTGACGGCGCATGCCGTGGTCCCACACCAGCAGTTCGCCTACACGAAGGGCAAGAACTCGTCCGACATCGCGCTGGTGATCGATGCGATGGACCTGCTCCACAGTGGGCGCTTTGACGGGTTCGTGCTGGTGTCATCGGACAGCGACTTCACGCGGCTGGCAAGCCGGGTGCGCGAGCAGGGACTGGACGTGTTCGGGATCGGCAAGCAGGGCACGCCCGAGTCGTTCCGCAAGGCGTGCAAACGGTTCATCTTCATCGAGAACCTGCTGGCGGCAGCAGGGTCGGCAGAGGCGGCAGCGGGCGGAGGCGCTCCGGCCGTTCGGACACCGACGGCCGCGCAACCCGCGGCGGCGGCGGGGAACCGAGCGCGCCGGCACAGGAAACGGCGACGGGTGGCGCGCCGGCGGCTGACGCCCTAAGGCAGCCGCCGTCGAAGGCAGTGCCGATGATCGTCGCCGCGATGCGCAATCACGACGAGGACTGGGTTCCGCTGAGCGTCATCGGCAGCCACCTGCACGCGGCCAATCCAGAGTTCGACTCGCGTACGTACGGTTGCGCGAAGCTGACGGACCTGCTGGAGAAGACGGGGCAGTTCGAGGTGAGGCGCGACGCGGTGCCGGCGGTGGCGCGTGTGAAGCGCTTGAGGTAGTCCCACATCGTCCACAAAGGAACAGCGTCTGCCGCCCCGCCGGCGTGCGGCTGGTGGACGCCGACCATGGCGCTGGCGCTAACCTAGGGCGTATTCACACAATCTATCGGCGTGGCCCTTGGAGGGAAGGCATCCTGCCTTCCCGGCACGCCGATAGGCGTGCCTGACGGCACGCAGGGAAGGCAGGATGCCTTCCCTCCAAAGGCGGCATCGTCTTCGATAGGGCGCACCACGGCAAATCGCTGGCGTATAGCCTGACGGCCGGCAGGAGACTGTGAATGATCGGGACCAAGTCCCCGCCCTCGCTGTTTGCGGTCGAGGGCGGTAGGGACGGGCTTGTCCGAGGCAGACCGCTCTCAACTGACTGATTTAACAATATTTGATTGGACCTGTCTACGGCAGGTTACCAATTCCCTTGCTAGACAGTTGGAGCCGAGGGATGAGGTCTATGCGCAAGCTGCTGTATGGTTGCGGACGATGCTGTCAACGACAACCGATGCGCACGACCGAGCGGACAGTAACGGCTTCCGGAGGCCCGGTAGACGCCATGGCCATCCTGGCCCGCTTCCACGTTCAGTGGATCAAATGCAAGGGTGGCCGTTGGTGCACGCTGAGCGGCCTCAGGCTCAGCACCGTCAGAGAAAAGGCGGGCATCTACATCATCTGGCATGACTGCCCGCTGCCGCGGGCGGTTCGCATTGGGCAGTCCGGTGCCGGTCGCACGGGGTCTATACGCGCGCGCCTTTCGGAACATAGGAACAACGAGGAAATACTGCACTTCGACGAGCGGCGACTGTATGTTACGTGGGCGGCCGTCCCGGATGCCCAACAACGGAAGGGGATAGAGAACTACCTTGGCCGCGTGCTTGTGCCGCGCGTAGGGTCGCGTTTCCCTCGCGTGGCTCCGGTCGAGGTCAACCTGCCCTGGCGCCACTGGCACCGCCCTCGCGGCAGCCAGCTGCCATTGGGGAGCGAACGGTGAGGACCAATGCTGAGCTTGGAGGGGACGGCCCAACTTAGGCGCGATCTCAATGAAGCAAGGGCCGGCAGCATAGCCGGGCGGGAGTGATGTTTGCTTCGTCATGCTGGAGGTTTTTTCTTTCGTGGCGCTCGCTCCGTCCTCCTTCGCCTTGATTGCGCGGAATCCTCCATACGGCCCCCTATCGGCGTGCCTTTGAGCTTCCGCTTCAGAACGCGATTGCCTTGGACAACATCCCATGCCGTATGGCCTTCCTTGTCACGGACGTCAACGCTACAGCCTGCCCCGACGAGAGCAGCAGCGGCGGTTTCGCCATGCTTGGAGGCAGCCGCTCGATGAAGTGGAGTCGCACCGGCTCCGTCAAGTGCGTTGGCGTCAGCACCTGCGGCCAGCAAGGCCTTGAGAGCCGCGACGGTGTCGCTGCCATACTCGCATGCCGCCGCTCGATGGAGGGGCGTCGCGCTGCCTTCATCTAGTGCGTTGGGATCGGCACCTGCGGCCAGCAAGGCCTCAACCACCTCAGCACCCTGTGGTCGTCCTTTGCATCTGGCGTCGAAACAGTCAACCGCGTCGTGCAGCACGGTCGCTTTGCGATCGTAGGAGCGAGCGTTCGGATCTGCACCTGCAGCGATCAACGCGTAAATCCATTCAAGGTCCTCAACGTCGGCGACCGCGTTGGTCAGCTCGTTGTCAAGGTCACCAAACAGCGCTCCGACCAGTTCGGCGTTGAACTCGCGGTCAATCAGGCGGTGCCGCCCGCTTTTGTCGCGGCCGTTTGTGACCATTTCCTTGGCGGCCTCGACCGCGGGCCAGTCGGACGGAGCAGAAATGTCCGCACCGCCCGAAATCAGTGCCCTGACGACTTCCGGATCGCGGTTGTGAATCGCAAGATGCAACGGAGTCATTCCGTCACCGTCTTTGGCGTCTTCGAAGGCGCCGCCAGCCAACAATGACCGGACTGTTTCCGCATCAGGGGCATAGTGAAGGGCAGACCTCTCGATTGCATCTCGCACGTCAGGACTTGCGCCAGCCTTAATCATCGCGTCGATGAGCTCGGCCCATCCGTTGCTTGCGAACTCGTGGAGCAGTGGCGGTCGATTTGTTCCTGCGGTGTTGATGTCTGCTCCTGCCATCAACTCAATCGCGGCAACTCCCTCCGCCCACGAGTCACCATTCTCGTGGAACCATCGGTACAGCGGTGTCATGCCTGCCTTGTCTTTACGATCGATGTCCGCCCCAGCTTGCACCAGTGCTTCGATCGTACTTCGTGTGGTGTGCCGGAGGAGATGGAGCGGCGTGAATCCATGGTCGTCCTGTACATTGGGATCGGCACCTGCGGCAAGCAGCGCCTCAACTCGATGCGCTGGCGCGTTCCAGTGGATCGCGTAGTGAAGTGCGGTTTGGCCGTCGTTGTTCTTTGCGTTGATGTCCGTGCCGCCATTGAGAAAAAGGCGCACGGTTTGGTGGAAATCCTTGGGGAGGTCTTGCTCAATGGCTTCCTTAGTCGTCAGGGCTGGGAAAAACGTGCCTCGAGATTGCCGTTGAACAAAAGGTTCCGAAGCGGCATGACGCCGCACTCCGAGTTGCGCCAAATAGTGCAACGGCGTACAACCCCACGAATCTCGAGAGACTGCGGCATGGAACGGAACTTTTTCTGCGGAAGCAGTGTCCGTAGGTGAGCGCTCCGCAAAATCTGCTTCGGCGCGGTCTGGAAGCCCGTGTCGTGGGCCGAGGTGCTCTGGGTGCCTCGGGATCGACGGAGGATCGAGGCCTAGCTGTGACTCGGGCTGATGTCGTTCTGCATCCACCTCTATGAGGCGACGGAGAAGGCGAAGTTCGCAAGCGTAGAAGTATGCCGAGCAGCCCGTGACATCCCGCGCACTCGGCCTAGCGCCGCCGTCGAGAAGGTCGTCGATCATCGGGCGAAGCGCACCATAGTTCGACTCTTCCCTCGCCAGGCGGGACATCGCGAGCACGAGCGGCGTTAAGCCAAGATCATCCTGTGGATTCAGGTTAACGTCCCGTTTGACCCGTTTGAGAAGAGCGGCAAGTACATCCCTGTTGGAGTGACTTACCGCGTAGTGCAATGGCGTCGCGCCCCGGTAATCGTGCGTGCCGACTTCTGCTCCAGCCCGCACTAGCGCTCGCACGACCTCCGCGTGCGGCTGTTGACACGCAAGGTGTAGCGGCGCAATGCCGTGAATCTGTCGATTGGGGTTTGCACCCTTGGCGAGGAGGTCCTCGAGCCGCCTTACCGTGGCGGCTGTGACGGACCCCGCAGTTCGGCTCACACGGAGGTCTTGAAGTAGAGCGAAAAGCTCCTGGTCGGTGTCGTTGTGTACGGACATCCGCTTATCTCCTGCACTGCCCGTTCCATTCCATGCCTCACGCGTGCGTGAGTCAACCGCCAGTGTTGCCCTCCAGGACCATCGCCGTAGCGCTCGCGCCGATCATGATGGCGAAGGGGGTGCACGGCAGATTTGTTGGATTCTAGGCGGCTGAGCGCGCTTTGCGCCGGTGCCAGAAGCTGTCGAAGCGGTTGCTGAGGACGCTGCAGCGGAGAGCGGCCACCGCGTCGACGCCGGCCACGGACCAGTGGTGCATGCCGGGGCGTTTGAAGCGAGTTCCGACGACGTTCTTGCAGCCCGCCTCGAGTACGCCGGAGCCCGACGCAGAGGCCCCTCGCACGGAACGCCGGGTGGCGCATGCGGCGGTGGTTGCGGCGGATGTAGTCGCAGCCGCGGCCCGGCGTGGTCGCCGCAGTCGGCGTTCAGCCGCCCCTCGACTAGTCGCGCCGCGAAGCCGAGGGCGCAGTCGCGCGCCGTCGTCTCCAACGCCTCGAGGTCGACGCCGTCCGCCGCGCCGGCGCCGAACAGCGCCTCGACCTCGGCGGCGAGGTCGGTCGCGAACGTCTCCGTCAGCGTTTCGCGGAGCCCCCTTTTTCGGCTGTCCGCCCCCCGTCCCGGCCAGCCTTGAGGCGCGCCCGGCACAGTTCCTCGCTCGCCTCCATCTGACGTGCACCCGAACCCGTACACGCGTTTGCGGTAATGTTCACGACAACGGAAAATGTAACCCTTGGTTTGGCTACGGTGGGAGTAGACACGATGTCTGTTGGGAAGGAACGCGAGGCAGCTGCGGAGCGTTTGCAAGCGCAGATTGAGCAGTTTGAGCGAGACAATCCCGAGTTCGTCCGAGAACTTGAGGTCCTCGGAATGGGCATCGACGAATACGAGAACGCGTTGGCTGCATCAGCTCCAAGGGTGGTGACCGGGAACGCGAGCGCTGTTGAATGACCTGGAATGACATCCGGCACGAGATGCTCAACGCCCCGAAGATCGGCGATGTCCCGGGTATCGACCGTGTTCGACGCGCCAAGATCAGGAGCGCAGAGGAGCTTACGGGCATTCCGCTCATCGTCTACGCGGTTGATTTCACGGCGGTTGAACGCGCGGCCAACTACGGAGCGGGCCTCCAGATCGACCTGAATGACAAGACTGGCTTCCAGCAGGCGACATCGGATATCGAGGACGGGCCGCTGGATGTGTTGATCCATAGTCCCGGAGGATCGCCGAGCGCGACCGAGTCCATCGTTGCGCAGCTCCGGTCCCGCTTTGGGCCAATCCGCTTCATCGTGCCTCACACCGCCAAGAGCGCGGCAACGATGCTGGCCCTTTCGGGCGACGAAATACTGCTTGCGGACATTGCGGAGTTGGGACCTATCGACCCGCAGCTACGCATCGTGCACGACCAGCGCCCGGTGTCCGTTCCAGCTGGAGCGGCGATCGCGCAATTCAAGCGTATGCACAATGAAGTGACCGCCCAACCAAGCTCGCTGTTCGGTTGGCTGCCGCTCGTGCGGATGTTCGGCCCCTCGTTCCTCCAGGAGTGCGAAAACGCGGTGAGCCTGTCGGAAGAACTCGCCACTCGGTGGCTCAAGTCGTACATGTTCAAGGGCGACCCGGATGCCGAGAAACGGGCAAAGGGCATCGCCGCGTGGCTGTCCGACCACGGCAACTTCAACTCCCATGCCCGCCCTATTCGCCTCGACGAGATTCGCCGGGTCGAGCCGAAAATCAAGGCCCGGTCATTAAGCGAAGTCGGCGCCGACTTCGAGCGCGCCATCATGGATGTCTATTGGGCGCTAGACGTCACATTCGACAGCACTGCGGCTTTCAAGCTCATCGAACACACTTCAGAGCAGGCAGCTTTCATTCGCCTACAGCAGCGGCAGCAGCTGGTAGGTCCGTTCGTTGCTGCCCAGCCACAGGAGCAAGCGCCCGCACGCCAGAAACGCACGAACAGCAGCCCTAAGCAGCAACGCCGACGGCCGCGGCGCTGATGCGATGAGTCGCCACGCGTGACTCCCGACAGAGGGCGACCTGCGAATCAAACGTGTTGCGATCGCGCGGGAGCCGATATGCAAACCGAACAAGCCGCATGGGAGCATCCGCGAGAAACCGCAGTCGCCTCCGACCCTAGAAACCCCACCGAACGCACGGCCACCTCCTGAGATCGACGTGTGCGTCATAGCATGCGGTGCTTGTAGCTAAAGCTAGTGCAAAAGGGGGACAACATGGTGCAGAGCGGCCTGCCGCGGGAAGACAACGAGCGGGAGCCTGGGCCAGTGCGTGGCCACGCCGGCGCCTATCTTGAGGACGAACGGCTTGCCGAGGTGCTGGGTCCCGTTCCGGCGTTGCTCCTTGGCGCAGGCATGCTTCTGGGCGCAGGTCTCCATCACTGGTGGGGATGGTCGCCGGCCCTCAGCGCTGGCATCGCCTCGCTCGCGGGCGCGCCGTGGTTCTGGTTCTCGCGCAGACGCAGGCGGGATGCACTGCGCAAGGGACACGTCGCCGAGCGCCAAGTCGGCCGTGCACTGGAACAGGCGATCACGGCTGCGGGCTGTGCGGTCGCGCACAACGTGACCGGCATCACGGACTCGGGCGACATCGACCACATCGTCGCGACGCGGCAATGCGTGCGGGTGATCGAGACGAAGTACCAGCGGGTGCCTACGCAGAAGTTCGGAAGGGTGCTGTCCCGGCTCCACGCATGTCGGCGTCTCGTCGAGGCGCTGCTCCCCGATGGCACGCCGGTGAAGGCCTGCCTCGTGCTCGCCTACGAGGTTGGTGGCGTAGAAAGCGAGCGGGAGGGCATCAAGGTGTTCAACAACGAGACATTCCGCGGGGAGTTGCTGCCGAGGCTGCGCGCCGAGCGGAACGAGGGGCCTCACGCCGCCGGCATTGACGGACGCGTCGCGGAGGCGATCTGGCGGCTGGGTCGCGGAGAGGATGCGCTCGTTGTCGAAGCGCCTGAGGGCCATGAGGACCGGCCTGAAGGTCATGAGGTGGACGAGGTCCGTCGCCGTCATCCAAGGGCATACGAGCGGTGGACGGCTGAAGAAGACCGGAAGTTGCGGAACCTGCGCGACGCGGGCTGGGACGAGGCCAAGCTCGCGAGTGAACTCGGCCGACAGCCGAGTGCGATTCGATCGAGACTTCGCAAGCTGGCCGAGTAGGTGGCGTCAGCTGACGCCCCAAGCCCCTCGCTGTTGGCGGGCGAGGGGCCGTAGGGGAGGGCTTGTGTAGGTCGTCAGCAGGGCGAAGTCCCATGGTTCACGGGGTTCCGTCGGAATTCCACGTTGTGTCCACACGGTTCTGTAGTCTGGCCTTTCGCGACGTACGCTGTGGCAGTCGGAGCACGACATACTCCAGGGCTGGCGACGCAAGGGCACGCGGCCTCGACGCTCGGGAGTCTCGTACCCGGGAGCCGGGAGGCCGGTGGCCGCTTTCTCGGTCAGCCGTGAGGTACACCGCGGTCCCGTTGCAGCGAGGCGCCGCCGCCACGTGGCGAGGGTGAACGGGCCTCAGGCGCAGCTCGTTACTCGGCCAGAGTCGTCGCCGCTGAGTCGTCCCGTACCGCGCGCGAGGCCCAAAGGTGAGGGTGCCGGTCTCGAACGACTAGCGTCCTGTACCGATGGTCCAGCCTGCCACGTCCAAGGCGGCCTGCAGAGCCGGGGGCGGGGCGGTGTGCAGGAACCTCCCAGGTCGTCGACACCGGACATTCAACGACCGTATGTTGTAAGGTTGATGTCCCAGTTGGCCCCTTCGGTGAGCACGAGGAAACAAGAGCATGGAATGCTGCGGCAAGGCACTGATCCAGCACAAGGAAACGCATGAGACCTACACCATCGATGCCTCGCAGTTGGATTGGGAAAGTGACGGAGATCAACGGGAAATGGGAACGGAAACCCGACACCGTGCGTCATTGGAGCATCCGTGCCTAGGGGATTTGGCGTTCGAAGTCTGGGAATACCCGGAGGGTGTATGCAATGGGGTTTGCCACGAGTTGCACGGGCATTCACTGGTCGAGGAGTTCAGCTACAACTTCGACGTGGATTGAGCTGTCGGCGTCTTGAGGGTGAAGCCGCTGGCGAGCTTCGCCGTCGCCCCTCGGTCGCGCCGCTATCGGATGGGAGCGCGACCGTATTCAACTGAAGAAGGCAGACTGGCTCGTGGCACGAAACACGCGTACGATCTGCCCACACGTCGCCGGCTGGCAAGGCGGTCGCGACACGACGCCCAACTCGCCCCAACGACGGGTCTCCTGGACAGGGCGACGCTCCCCGCGTTCCAACAGGCCGCGAAACGCGACGGTAACGGGGCCGCTCTCGCACCGGACGGGTGCCTATGCGGAACGGAGTCTGCGTGTTTCTGACTGATGACAAGCTGCTGAACCAGTTCGAGAGTCGGCTCAAAACCGCTGCTCGGGTTGACTTGGCAGCCGCGTGGGCAACTGATGGTCCGGGTCTGACGGCGCTGGCAAAAGCGGCGCGTGGCGGCGTTCAGGTGCGCGCTCTGATTGGATTGGATCGCAACATCACCACGCCGACTGCGCTTGATCGACTGAAGCAGATCGGCGAACTGCGTGTGGTTCGTGGGTCGCGCCTATTCCATCCAAAGGTTTATGTCTTCCACGGCTCCCGTGGCGGTTTCGCTTGGGTGGGAAGCGCGAATTTCACAGGGAAAGGTCTCAATGGCCGCAACAAGCGTTTGCGCAACGAGGAGGCGATGCTTGAGACCCAAGCTATCGGAGACATCTCAGATTGGTTCCGCTGTCGTTGGGAGGAAGCTGGCGAGCTCGACGAGCGAGTGCTAGAGGGATATCGGAAGGAATACGAGCAACGACCACCCGATATTGCTGTCGACGAACAGCTGCCGGATGAGGCGGACGAGGAAGCCCCCGAACACCTCGAGTTCCCGGTAGCAACGCGGGGCTTTCTGGAACCGATTTCCGCTTGGGGCAAGGCAAACCCGAGTCGGCGGCTACCCCCGACGGCGTATATACCAGCCATTCTGAGGACGCTGGATGCCATGGGCGGAAGCGCGACCAGAAGGGAAGCCCTTAAGCGTGTACACGAGATGATGGATGCGGTGTTGCGACCCATCGACCGTGATTGGGCTAGGAAGGACCACGAACGGAATTGGGAGCACCAGTGTGACGTAGCACGGCAAAAGATGGCGGCACACTACGGGCTCGTGCGGCCCACTGCTGACACGGGTGACGGCAAGTGGGGGCTCACGTCAGAGGGCAAGAAGGCGTCAAAGGGCAACTATGGGACGACGTGGCAACGGTTTGCAAAGAAGGCTGAGGCAGCGGCCCGCCGGGTGTAGTGCAAGTCAACCGCTCGGCCGACAAGGACCCAGTGACATGCCGCAAAACGCTGCGGCGTAGGCGGTCGACGCATCGCAAGGCACCGTACGCCACATCCCGCTAGCGCACGGATGGTGAGCTTTCCAGCTCGCGGAGGACGCCGAGTCTCCGACGCGCTGAGAGCACGCTACTCCCGCCCTCGCTGTTAGGGGTCGAGGGCCGTAGGGGACGGGACAAGCCCGTCCATATGAATAAAAATTATTTGTAATCATATAGTTACTTCTTCTCCATGCAAGCAATGCGCCTGTCGGCGCATAGGGAAGGCAGGATGCCTTCCCTCCAAGAGGCCGGTCACCTCCAAGAGGCCCTTCACGGCAAAGTCCGACAGGCTGCAAGACAAGCGTGCCTCCTCCTTGCGTTATTGTGGCGCGCAAGGATTTTCCAGCCCGACAAAGGCCCTGCTCTTGATAGCCCGCGATCGTCAGTCTCGCTTGGAACGCAGCCAGCGCTGGGCGTTGGCTCATGCCAAGGTGGCGCGCAAGAGGATTGGCCGCTGGCCTCGTTACGTGCCGCTCATCGACGTGGCGCGGGAATACCGTCGCGACGACCTGCCGCACGATCTCGTCGCCGGGTGCGTGCTGGGGGTGGTGACGGTGCCGCAGGCCATCGCCTATGCCTTTCTCGCCGGGTTGCCGGCGCAGGCTGGGCTCTATGCCTGTTTGCTGCCGATGGTGCTTTACGCGGTGTTCGGTTCCTCCCGGCAGTTGGTGGTGGGGCCGGTGGCGGTGGCGGCGCTCATGGTGGCGGCGGCGCTGGGCGAACACGCGCCGGCCTACTCAAATCGCTATGCGGAGATTGCCACCATCCTGTGCCTGCAGGTGGGCATCCTGCTGTGGCTGCTGCGGGCGTTTCAGATGGGGGGCATCGTCAACCTGCTGAGCCATCCGGTGATCAGTGGCTTCATCAACGCGGCGGCGGTGGTGATCATCGTCAGCCAGCTCGCGGCCTTCACCGGCGTCGTGCCGGCCGGGGGCGGCAGTGCCGTGGAGCAGGCGACCCGGCTTTGGGAGGCGTTGCCGGAGGCGGACCTGAAGGCGGTTGGGATCGGCTTTGCGAGCTTGGTGGTGATCTGGATCGTCCGCCACTATGGGCGTTTCGTGGGTTCGTGGGTTGGCGACAGTCCCATCCGCCGCGCCGGGCCGATGGCGGTGGTGCTGCTTGCGACCATCTGCGTTGCGGTCTTCGGAATCGATGTGGCGACAGTGGGGCATGTGCCGGCGGGCTTGCCGACGCTGGCACTGCCGCCGCTGGAACTCGCAATGTGGTGGGACCTCGCGCCCAACGCCGCGCTCATCGCTCTGGTGGCGTATGTGGAAAGCTACTCGGTGGGCAAGACGCTGGCGTCGCGGCGGCAGCGCCGCATCAACAGCAATCAGGAGCTGATCGCCCTGGGGGCGGCGAACGTCGGAGCTGCGCTCACGGGGGCCTATCCGGTGGCGGGGAGTTTCTCGCGGTCGGGGGTCAATTTCGCCGCTGGCGCCAGGACGCCGGTTAGCACGTTGGTGTGTGCGGTGGTGGTGGCGGTCACGGTGGCCTGGCTGACGCCGCTCTTTCGCCATCTGCCCCACGCGGCGCTCGCCGCCATCGTCATCGTCTCGGTGTTTGGGCTGTTCGAGTTCCACGCCATTCGCGGCCACTGGAAGTTCTATCGGGCGGACGTGTTCACGCATTTGATCACCTTCGCCGGCGTGCTGCTCGCCGGAGTGGAGGCGGGGCTGCTGCTCGGCGTCGTCATCGCCGTGATGCTGTTCGTGCGACGCTCCAGCCAGCCGCATATCGCCGAACTCGGGCGCCTTGGCGACACGCCGCACTTCCGCAACGTCGAACGCTACGACGTGCAGACCTGGCGGAACGTGAAAGTGCTGCGGGTGGACGAGAGCTTCTACTTCGCCAACGCCAACAAGATCGAGAGCCGGCTGAGCCGCATCGTCGAACGCCAGCCGAGGCTGGAACACATGGTGCTGGTGTGCAGTGCCGTGAACTTCATCGACACCTCGGGGCTCGAGATGCTGCAGCGACTGAACTTTCGCCTGCGCCGCTTCAACGTGCGCCTGCACCTGTGCGAGGTGAAGGGGCCGGTGCGCGATCAGCTAGACACCATCGGCGTGACGGACTGGCTCTCCGGCCGGGTTTACCAAACGACCGACGACGCGCTTTTCGAGCTTGCGCGGGCGAGCTGACGCGGGAGCAAGCATCGCCTACGCCGCAGGGGACGGGCTTGTCCGCCCGGTGCCGAAGTCTGTCGCAAAGCCAACGCGGGACGGGAAAGCCCGTCCCCTACTGCTCGCCCCGAACGTAGTGCTCGAGTTGGTCGATGGTCTCGGCTTGCTCGTCGATGATCTCGGTGTAGAGGTCGCGCAGGGACAGCATGCCGGCCACGCTGCCTTCGTCCACCACGACCAGGTGGCGGATGTGGTGCTTGAGCATGAGATCGACGCAGTCCGCCACGCGGTCGTGGGAGGTCACGGTGACGACGTCCTGCGTCATGATCTCCGAGACTCTGGTCTGCTTCGACGACTTGTCGCGCAGGATCACCTTGCGGGCGTAGTCGCGCTCCGAGACGACCCCGACGAGCTTGTCATCGATCATCACCGGCAGCGCGCCGACATGGCGGTCCGACATCATCTCGATGGCCTCGAACACGCTGCGAATCGGCGCGATCGAGTAGATTTCGCCGCGCCCCTTGTGCAGCAGCACGTCGTGTACTGTTTTCATCCCCTCGCCTCCAAGCGACGACCAATGGCCGCCGGTCCATTGCTTCGTGACAAGGGATACTAAAACAGCGCGTCGTCTTTGGGGCGGGCGCCGCGAGAGTTGCCGCATGGAAGGGGAGGCGATGGCGCAAGAGCGGGAAGCGGGCGACGACGGGGTTTGGCTGTTCGGCTATGGCTCGCTCATATGGCGGGCGGATTTCCCCTATCGGGCGCGCCGGCGGGCCGCGGTGCATGGCTTCTCGCGTCGATTCTGGCAGGGGTCCCACGATCACCGAGGCACGCCGGACGCACCGGGACGCGTGGTGACGCTCATCCGGGAGCCCGGCGCTGTGTGTGTCGGCATGGCCTATCGCATCGATACCGCCACCTTCGCACCCCTCGACCACCGCGAGAAGAACGGCTACGTGCGCGTGCGGCTGCCCATCGAGCTCGAAGGGGACGACGGCGTGGCTACCGTCGTAGATGGCGTCACCTACCTAGCCGAAGCCCGCAACGAAGCATTCCTGGGTCCCGCCCATCTCGAGCAGATGGCCCGCCACATCCTCGCCTCATCCGGCCCCAGCGGCAGCAATATCGAGTACGTCTTGGAACTCGCGCAGGCCCTAACTGCCCTCAACGCCGATGATCCCCACGTGTTCACCTTAGAACGCCGCCTGCGCCAACTGATGCCGCCTTGACCCCTTGCAGGCCGCGCAGAGGGGCCTCGGAGGGAGGGCATTCTGCCTTCCCTAAGCGCCGACAGGCGCTTTTGGCAACGTGGTCAGCGCGCCTGACGGCGCGAGGGAAGGCAGAATGCCTCCCTCCGAGGGCCACAAGGAGAGACAGCGATGCCTGTGCCGAAGTCCGTTCGCTGGCACGATGGACGCCTGTGGCTACTTGACCAGCGCGCTTTGCCCGATGTGGTCTCCGAGATCGAGTTGCACGACGCCGGCGAGGCGGCCGCCGCCATCCGCGATCTCGTCGTGCGCGGCGCTCCTGCCATCGGCATTGCCGCGGCATACGGCATGGCCTTGGCTTGGCGTGGGGGCGAGGCCCTCGACACGGCAGCCAAGACGCTGGCCGCGGCCCGCCCCACGGCCGTCAATCTCGCTTGGGCCGTGCGTCGAATGCTTGAGGCCGCCGCCAATGGCAAAGACCTCGTGGAGGAAGCCCGAGCCGTCCACGCCGAGGACGCCGCCATGTGCCGCGCCATCGGCCGTCACGGCGCCCACCTGATCGCGCCCGGCGCCAACCTCCTTACGCACTGCAACGCCGGAGCGCTGGCCGTGTCGGAACTCGGCACCGCCACGGCACCGATGTATCTGGCGCACGAGCGCGGCATGCCGTTCCACGTTTTCGTGGACGAAACCCGGCCGGTGCTGCAGGGCGCGCGCCTCACCGCCTGGGAACTCGGCGCCGCCGGCATCGCCTGCACGCTCATCTGCGACGGCGCGGCGGCGCATCTGATGGGGCTGGGGCAGGTGGACCTCGTCATCGTCGGCACCGATCGCGTCACCGCCAACGGCGACGTGGTGAACAAGATCGGCACCCGCGCGCTCGCCATCGCCGCCCATTGGCACGAGGTTCCCTTCTACGTCGCCTGCCCAGCCTCCACCTTCGACCCCGCCACAGCCACCGGGGCGGATGTGGCCATCGAGGAACGCGGTGCGGAAGAAGTGACGGCCACGATCCCGACTCCAGCGGAAGTCCGCGCCCGCAATCCTGCCTTCGACGTGACGCCGGCAGAACTGGTGACCGGCTACATCACCGATCGGGGCCTCTTGCGCGATGCGACGGGTTTCGCCCAAGACGGCGTATGACTCGCTATTGCACACTCTTGGAGATGGATCGATGGCAACGACACTTCCCCGACCCGAACGCAACCGGCGCTACCTTCTGGTGGCCGCCACGGTGGCGGTCACCATCACGGCGGCGGCCGTCACCGCCGAGGCGCAGAATCGCGCCGAACGCTTCCCGATCGACATCGCCGCGGCGAAGGAACGCGCCGCCGAGCGCTTTGCCACCGTTGACACGAACGAAGACGGCAGCGTCTCAGTGGACGAGTTCCTGGTCGCCAGCCCGGACCGTGGCGGCATGGGCCGCTTCGCATCCGGTCGCCCTGGCACCGGCATGGATCGCGCCGGTGGCAAGGAAGGTCGGAGCGCCGCGCGAGACCGGCGCGAAGGGATGCGAGCACGCCGCGGCGCCATGCGTGAACGCATGGAGTCGATGCAGGAAGGCGTGTTCGAGCGCGCCGACGCCGATGGTGACGGTGCCCTCTCGAAGGACGAATACGATGGCCTCGGCGACGCGCGGCGGGAGGTCGCCATGCAGCGGATGTTCGAACGGCTAGACGAAGATGGCGACGGCCTGCTCGCACCGGCGGAGCTTGGCGGCCAGGTCGACCGGCTTGAGTCGCTCGACGCGGACGAGGACGGCAAGGTGACGCGAAGCGAGATGCGTGGCGGCCGGCGAGGCCGCGCCGAGCAGGGCTGAGCGGTACGGAGGCGGCGAGTGCGACGGAAGGTGCGCCAGGGCGCGCGGTGACGGACGAGGAGCTGATGGCTCGCGTGCAGCGCAAGGACACCGACGCGTTCGCGGTCCTCCTGGGCCGCCACGGCGCCGCCATCCATGCCTTCGTCTTTCGCCTCACCGGCAACGCTGCGGATGCCGAGGATTTCACCCAGGAAACCTTCCTGCGCGTGTGGAGCCGGGCCGAGACGTGGAAGCCTGGTCGCGTGAAATTCACCACCTGGACCTATCGCATCGCCCGCAATCTGTGCATCGACGCTTGGCGTACGCGGCGAGGTTCGGCAGCCGAGGCAGAGGTGGATGTCGAAGAGCTTGCGGGAGACGCGCCAACAGATGACGCCGGGCAGACGCGACGGGCGCTTGAAGCTGCCCTGGCGGCGCTGCCGGAACGACAGCGCACCGCGCTGGTGCTGTGCCACCATCAGGGATGGAGCAATCGCGAGGCGGCGCAGATGCTCGATGTCTCGGTGGATGCACTCGAGTCGTTGCTGTCGCGGGCCCGCCGCAGCCTGCGCAAGACGCTAGCGCCGTATCGGGAGGCTTGAGCTATGGAAGAACATCAATCGCCGGACGGCTTCACCACCGCAGCGTTGGCGGACTTGCTCGACCGTCACGGCAGCAATCCCGAACGCTGGCCCCTGGCGCTGCGAGCGCCGGCGCTTGCCTTGGTGCAGGCCAATGCGGACGCGGAGCGGCTGCTTGACGAGGCGCGGGCGCTCGACGCTGCGCTCGACGCCTTGCCAGTGCCGTCGATGCCGTCGCACTTGCCCGGTCAGGTGCTGGACGCCCTGCCGCGAGATTTCGCCGAAATCGTGCTCGATTGGCTTGCCGCCAACTTCTGGCGCCCGGTGGGTTTTGCTCTCGCACCCTTGCTGGTGGGGTTTGCACTCGGTAACGCGCAGCAGGATGGCACCGGAGATCTCGAGGACGCGGTGACTCTGCTCGCGTTCGACGACGTGCCGCTATTTGACCTCGCGGAGAATGGCAATGCGGAGTAAGTGGCTGATCGCGGCACTCGCCGTGTCGCTGATTGCGAACCTCGTGCTGGTGGGTTTCTTCGTCGGGCACGCGAGCGACCGACCTGAGTGGACGCTGGCGCGCACGGACCCATCCTTCGGCCTCGCCCGCGCACTGCGCTTCCTGCCGGAAGAACGCCGCGAAGCCTTGTTCGGCGACGACGAAGCCCGCGACATCCGCCGCTCCCTGAGTCGCTCCATACGCGGCATGAGGCAACACCAGCGCGCCATCCAGGCAGCGCTCACCGCAGAACCGTTCGACCCCGATGCGCTTGCCACGGCCTTCGCCGCATTCCGCCACGACATGGACGAGGCCCAGACCCGCAACCACGGCCTCTTCGTCCGCATTACCGCGGCCCTGACCCCTGAGGAACGCGACCAATTGCGCCGCGCCCTAACCCGCCCCATGCGAGGCGGTCCGAGATCGAACCGCGACGGAAGAGACGATTCGGATCGACGCCAAGGCGAACAATGAGTGTGGTCGTGACAGGGCCGAACTGGGGATGGACGGGCCTTCGGAGGGAGGGCGTCTCGCCCTCCATCGCGCCGCAAGGCGCGCAGAACACTCGCTGCACCAGCAAGATGCGCGCCCTTGCGGGCGGTGGAGGGCGGGACGCCCTCCCTCCAAAGGTCCGTTCGTCGTCGAGTTCCACGCGGGCCTGACCCCTGAGCAACGCGGAAGCTCCCGATCGAAGACGGTGCCTTCCGCCAAGAGGCGTCACCAGGCGATCTTGTCGGGGAAGTAGCGGGCGATCAGGTCCTCGTAGTACGGGCGCAGGGCGGCGCTGTTGGGTGGCGCGTCGTGCTTGGTGTAGAGGTCGTAACGGTTGAACTTGCGCACCCACTCGAACATGCGGATGTCGCGTTCGTCCTTCAGGTGATCGTAGGCCGGGGTCGAGTGGCCGGGGTAGAAGCTGTGGTAGCGGATCATGTAGAGGGCCTCGATCGGGAGGTAATCCTTGGTGACGAGGTACATGTACTCGTCGTGTCCCCAGGAGAGGACGACGTTGTCGAGTCCGCAGCCAGGCTCGTAGATGCCGAACTTGGTCGAGTAATTCGGATTCGAGGCATCGGGATTGCCCGCGAAGTACTCGGGATAGACGATGGCGTCCGAGAAGGCGCAGCCGAGCGGGAAGGTGTCGCCCGTGACCGCCCATTGCGGCTCGCCGTACACGCACATCGCCTTGCCGAGGTCGTGCACGAGGCCGGCGAGCACGAACCAGTCCGGGTGGCCGTCGGCACGGATGCTCTCGGCGGTTTGCAGGCAATGCTCGAGCTGCGAAAGGTTGGTGTCGGGGTCGCTCTCGTCGAGCAGGGCGTCGAGTTTCTCGCAACACTCCCACACGCCCATGCTGTCCACTCGCAGGCGTCCGTATTGCTCGCGCTTGCCCTGGGCGAATGCCAGCGTCTGGTTGCGGTGGTTTTCCTCGTAGAACCGCCGCACACCGGCGTCGGCATTGGCATAGTCGCGATAGCCTTTGGCTGCCTTGTCCATCGCCTACCTCCGCTTGCGGGTATGCTCAAGCCTCGATCCTACACAAACTTGCCTTGCCGCCAATGCTCGTCGCCACACTTCAGTTGCGTCCGGTCGCCGCTCCGAATGACGAGGCTGGTGGTGCCGAGCGCCAAGCAGTGCTCTCGGTGGCGAGCGTTCACAGATGAGGCCAGTTCGGTGAGCGACGACACCCCGCGCTGGCGCTACCGCTTTTCGAACTACACCCGGGCCTTCGTGCTCCTGCGCGAGGCGGTGGAGCGCATGGAGGATGCGCCCTTGAGCCAACTGGAGAAGGAGGGTCTCATCCAGAGGTTCGAGTACACCATGGAACTTGCTTGGAACGTCGTACGCGACTATCTGGAGCACGAAGGCGTGGTTTTCGATCAGGTCACTCCGAGGGCCGTCCTTCGTCGTGCGTTCGAAGCCAATCTGATCGCAGATGGGCAGGTGTGGATGGATGCGCTCGACACGCGCAATCGGATGTCGCATGCCTACAGCTTCGCCTCGTTCGAGGAGGCAATCGAGGAAATCAGGTCGCGCTACTTGGCCGCGATGGAGGAACTCTACTCGCTGTTGCTTGAGCGGGCCGATGGCGCTTGATCACGGTCTATCTGACGCGAGCCTGGCACTGCTTGCCCAAACCATTGCCCAATTCGGTGAGGGGGTCACTCGCGTGGATATCTTTGGCTCTCGTGCGACGGGGGCGTATCGGGCGAATTCCGACATCGACCTCGCCCTCCATGGCGACGTTACCGATGCCACGGTTGACCGCCTGCGGACGATGTACTTGGAGAGCAGTCTGCCGCTTTCGGTGGATGTCACGAGCTACGAGCGCGCCTACCCGCCCCTGCGACGACACATCGACGCGGTCGCACGGTCCCTTTTCAGTGCCGAGGACCTCAAGGCCGCCCGACGAGCACGAGTATGATGCTGGCGCGCAAGGATCAGCGCACATGGGAACAGGAGGTGACATGTCCGTGATCGAAGCGATCAACGTCTCGCCCGCACACGGCCAGCCGCAGGCGCCTGTCAATGCCGCGCAACTGACTTCGGCGGCTGGGCTCGTTGGGGATCGGCACTCGAGCCGTCGGGCGGTGGTGTCGCTGATTGCCGCCGAGGAGGTGGAGGCGTTCAACGAGGCCACCGGTCTCGACATCGCGCCGGCCGAGACCGGCCGCAACATCGTCACCCGCGGGGTGGACTTGAACGCCCTCGTCACCAAGCGCTTCCGGCTCGCCGGCGTCGAGCTTGAGGGCTTCGAGCTTTGCGAACCGTGCGCCACTTTGGGCGGCCTGCTCGCCACCGACGGGGTCAGTGCCGCCGAGGTGGTGCGCCGCTTTACGCACCGGGCTGGCCTGCGCGCGACGGTGCGCGCCGACGGCTGGATCCGAGTCGGCGACGCCGTGGAGGTTTGAGGGAAGTCGGAGAAGGACGACCACGTGGCGTCGCTGAAGTCGCCAGCGACCACGCTCGCGCTTGAGTTCACCGACGATTGGCAGGAAAGTGACCATGCCCCGCACGCCCTGCCGCGCCGGACTCTCAACAGCGGCATTGGTATCAGCCCCCGACCGAGGTAACGACCTAATAGCCCGCGACCTTCGTTGTCCTGCGTCGTTTCGTCGCCGCACGGTGAAGCGGTCGTGTTGCGCCTCGACCTCCCGAGACATCGCCGCCGCTGGCGAACCCTACCTAGCCGCTATCCGAGCGCAGCCTTGATTGCGGCGAGCAACGGCACCGCGTCGTCATCTGCCGCCAACTCCGTCGCGTGCCACCCGCGGTCGATCTCGCTGCGAAGCCCCTTCAGCTTGGAACGGTCGAATGTCACGGTGGCCTTCGTACCGCAAATGGACTTTGAAGCTGTCCATCCGTGGCCCGGCTGTGCTTCCCTAGGGCGTGTTCACGCTATGCGCTTACACAATCCATCGGGCGGCGTGGCCCTTGGAGGGAAGGCATCCTGCCTTCCCTGCACGCCGATAGGCGTGCCTGACGGCACGCAGGGAAGGCAGGATGCCTTCCCTCCAAAGGCGGCCTCGTCTTCGATCGGCTGTCTCCAGTACCTTGGTAAAGCTGTCGCCGGTTGATTCAGGTAGTTTGCGGTGACCGGAACGCTAGTGTGAACACGCCCTAGTACTGCAGTCAGATCGGCAAACTTTGCGCGGTCATCAACGAAGCCCACGTCTTAGGTGCGCGATGCGCCGCTGCGACCGCCGCGCACCCCCTCGCGTAGCGAAGGAACTCGAAACCAATGTGCGGATGTGGCGTGCGATATGGGGGTGTTTTCGCATCAGTCCGTTGATCGCACCGACAGCGGCATCGCCGGCGACAACTTGCAGTGGCATCAGAACTGCTCCTCGAGAGACTGCCGCGTTCCCGCGCCACCTTACAGTGGCGCAGTTGCCTCGCGGCAACGTCCGGCACTTTGGCATCCGTCCTGCCGTCTGTTGATTTCGCGGCCTGCAAAACTGCGCATGACGCGCCTTGCCGGTTGCCCGCCGAGTACAACAGCTGCCCGACGGCCGCGGGCTGCTCCCCAAGCCTAGGCGAATAGAAGGGCTCGTCACGCGTTTTGTGTCCGTTTGCAACGACCCGGCACCATTCGTGCCAGGGCGAGACGGAGCATGCTCCCATGCCCCATCGCAGTTCGACGCCAAGGCCCTCGGTAACGCCATCAAGTGGGTGGCGGCTGTGAGTGACCGCGTGGCATCGCTCCCTCCGCCAGTTACCGGGAATGGTCGCACTGGAGCCTATTGGCTTCGCGTGCGGGGTGCGTTACGGTTTCCCAGTTTTCGACGCCAACGGAGGAACTGGCAATCTTCGTCCAATACCTGAACGAAAGGCAACAAGGGGCGCTGCTCCATTACGCATATGAGATGGTCCGCGCAGACGGGCGTGTAGCTGCGTCTGAGCAGGTCGTGCTCGGGGATATCCGGTCTCAGATGCGGTCCGGCGTGGAAGCAGAGTATGTGCCGATTGCCGACCTTGCCGGGCTGTTTGAGGATCGCCTGACTCGCATTGCGTTCATGCTAGAGATAGTAGGCGTGGCCTACGTCGATGACTCCGCGCACGCGGCCGAGTCGGCGCTCACCCGAGATATTGCCACGGCGTTGGAGCTTGGCGAAGACGACATTCAACAGGCGGAGTCTTGGGTTGCACTCCAAATGGCACACGTTCAGCAGGCCTATAGGCTCATGGAGGGATAAACGGATGGCGCTACCCGCGGTTCTTTTGGGGTGGAAGGCGGCGGCTGCGTTGGCGGGAGGAGTATTGGTGGCCTCAGCCACCGTCGGAAGAGGGAACGAACACGGCTCCGACCGCCAGGGAAGTCGCCTCACGCCGAGGCGCCTCCCGCCGATCGGCAGCGTGGTGTATCGAGATTTTTGGCTATTCGAACACTCCGGCATCCACGTTGGGGGGGGCAAGTTCGTTTCGAAGGCCAAAACCGGAAGAATCGTCAAGGAAAGTCTGGACGAGTTCCTTGATGGGTGGTCATCCATATTGGTATCGGCAAATAGCCACCTGAAGGCAACTGGAAGCCATGGGATTGCGGACCGAGCGAATGCGGAAGTCGGCTACAAGCGTGATTTTGGCGCGTATGGCGAGTCTGATCCTGAGGAATCTGATCCCGAATACAGACTTTTGGTGAACAATTGCCACATTTTTACCAGCTACTGCATTACCGGGTGCCGAAACACCGATACGTGCCTTTCGGAGTTGAAGCCTACGGCGGCGAAGGTAGCAGGGATGACTGACTGGTTGAGGTGGGAGTTCGATTAGGTGGACGGACCTTGACGACTCAAGCGCGCGCCAGAACAGAGTGGATAGACGCGAACGCCGCAGTTGGCCGGGCCGGAGCAGCGCGACGCATGTCGTCGGAGAATCGATGCGACCCCAGCGTTCCGCCATCGTCGCCACCGGCGTTCTGGACGCCTGCCGCTGCATCGCTTACCCCACCATCGCAAGCAAAGAGCGACCTGCCTCCCCCTATGGGAGACCTAGTGCCTTCTCTCACACCGAAAAACCACGCAACCATACGATTGTAGATAACTTCGTTCGTAAGGGACGGGCTTGTCCCGTCCGGTGTTGGACACTCTCGACGGACTCGGCATGTGACGAGCCAAGCCGGCCGCTACGGCCCATCCATGTTCCTCCCGCGTTAGAGGCCAGTGACGAGGCCCGTGCGGATTTCGCTTGGGGGGACTTCGGCGGTGACCGAGACCTCGCCTATGCCGCGGCAGAGGACCAGGCGGATGCGGCCATCGACGACTTTCTTGTCCATGCCCATGGCATGGAGCATGGCGTCTGGGTCTAGTTCGGTTGGGGCGATAGGCAGCCCTGCTTGCGCCAGGAGGGTGCGGACCCGGTCCGTTTCGCCGGCTGGGGCCCTTTGCGTTCGTTCCGAAAGATGCATGGCCATCACCATGCCTATTGCGACGGCTTCGCCGTGCAGGAAGGTCTGGTAGTTCGTCAGGGCTTCCAAGGCGTGGCCGTAGGTGTGGCCGAAGTTGAGAATGGCGCGGCTTGCCTGTTCGCGCTCGTCACCAGCCACGACTTGCGCCTTGATCTCGCAGGAACGGCGAACGGCGTGGATGAGGGCGTCTGGTTGGCGGGCGACGAGATCGTCCATGCGCCGCTCGAGCCAGGCGAAGAAGCCCGAGTCGGCGATCACGCCATACTTGATCACCTCGGCAAGGCCAGCGCGGAACTCCCGCTCGGGCAGCGTGCGCAGCACCCCCATATCCGCCACCACGGCGCGGGGCTGGTAGAACGCGCCGATGAGGTTCTTGCCGGCGGCGTGATTCACGGCGGTCTTGCCGCCCACGGAAGAGTCCACCTGGGCCAGCAGCGTCGTCGGCACCTGAATCAGGCCCACGCCGCGTTGGTAGCTCGCCGCAGCGAATCCGGCCACGTCCCCTACCACGCCGCCGCCCAAGGCGATCAGCGTCGTGGTGCGGTTATGGCGGCGCTCCACCAGGCGGTCGAGCACGGCGGACCACGTCGCCACCGTCTTGAAGCGCTCGCCGTCGCCGATCTCGAAGATGTCGAGTTCCGTCACGTTGGCGAGGCCCTGGCGCAGACGCCGCAGACAATGGCCGCTGACCGCGGCGTTGGTCACCACCATTGCTTGTGAGCCGATGAACGGATCGAAATGCTTGGGGTCCTCAAGGCATCCTTCGCCAAGGATCACCGGATAGTCGCGGCCGTCGCCGAGCGGCACGTTCAGGCGTTCGGTCATCTGACTCCTCAATCGCGACATCCCTCGTCGCCTCAAGATGGTTTTGGCGGCCTTTCGCGGTACGCCACAACCGCTTCACGCACGCGCTCGGCCACGCGCAGGGCGCTGCCCTCGTCGGTGTCCACCACGACGTGCGCCACTTCCTCATACAACGGCGTGCGCTGCTCTAGCAAGTCGGCGAGCCGCTCGCGGACATCCACCCCTTGCCCCAGCCCTTGCAATAGTGGACGCCGCCGGTCGTGCCGCGTGCGCGCGACGATGATGTCCACCGAGCCGCGCAAGTACACCACCACTCCGCGCTCGCGCAGGCGTCGCCGGTTCGCTTCGCGCAGCACCGCGCCGCCGCCGGTGGCAAGCACGATGCCTCGGCGTTGACTGAGGCCATCGAGCACCTGCTCTTCGCGCTGGCGGAAACCGTCTTCTCCCTCGACGTCGAAGATCCAGCCTATGTCGGCGCCGGCGCGCTGTTCGATTACGCCGTCGGCATCGACGAAGTCGAGCCCCATTAGGTCGGCGAGCCGTCTCCCCACCGTGGATTTCCCGGAACCCATCATGCCGACGATGAATATGCTCTGCTCGGACATGATGCCTCAGTTGCTTGGCGGCGGGTTGGCTGCGGGGTCGTTCGAGGACGGCGCATCCGCCGGTTCGTCCATGACCCTGGGGGTGACGAAAATCAACATCTCGTGCTCGTCGTCGCGTTCGATGGAGCGGCGAAAGAGGCGCCCCAAGAACGGCAGGTCGCCGAAGAACGGCGTCTTGGTGATCGAGGCGTTGCGGTCGGTGCGGGTGATGCCGCCGAGCACCACGGTCTCGCCGTTGTTGATGAACACCTGCGTGATGATCTTGGTTGTGTTGATGCTCGGCACGCCGTTGTAGAGCGTGCCCACAGTGTCTTGCTTGACGACCAGGTCCATGATGATGCGCTCGTTCGGCGTGACGTGGGGAATCACCTCCAACTGCATCACCGCCTGCTTGAAGGAAGTGGAGGTCGCGCCCGAACTCGAGGCCTCCTGATAGGGAATCTCCACACCCGACTCGATGGTCGCTTGCTGTTTGTCCGTGGTCACCACCTGGGGCCGGGCGATGATCTCGGCGTGCCCTTCCGACGCCAAGGCAGACAGTTCCAGATCCAGATGGTAGTCCACTGCCGCGAGCCCCACCCGAACGCGGGTGGCCGCAGGGGACGCCTCCGCGAGGTTCACGACCCAGTTGCCTTCCCTGCCGCCTTCCTCGGTGGAGTTTTGTGTTGCGCCCATGCCACCGTATTGCACGGCGCGTCCGTCTTCCAGCACTTCGCGACCGACACCACCCCAGCGAATCCCCAGCCGCGCCGAGTGGTCCCGGTTCACGTTGACGATGCGCCCTTCGATCAGCACCTGCCGCACGGGGATATCGAGATTGGCGAGCGCGGCGCGGAATCCTGCCAGACGCTCGGCGGTGTCCGTCAGCACCACCGTGTTGGTGCGTTCGTCCACCAGAGCCGCACCCCGTTCCGACAGCACCGAGCCAGCGCCGCTGCCGAGCAGCGCCACCATCTGCGCCGCGTTGGCGTAGCGCACCCGCACGTACTCGGTCGTGAGGGGCTTGAGTTCCGACAGCTCGCGCAGGTTTTCGAGCTCGGTTCGCTCCTGCGAGGCGAGCTCGTCCGCTGGACCGATCAGGAGCACGTTGCCATACTCCCGCTTGGCGAGCCCTTCCGTGCGGAGGATGAGGTCCAGCGCCTGATCCCAAGGCACGTCCTCGAGCCGCAGCGTCATGGTTCCTGTCACCGAGTCGCTGGTGACGAGATTTGCGCCGATGAAGTCGGCGATGAGCTGCAAGACGCTGCGCACCTCCACTTCTTGAAAGTTGAGCGAGAGACGTTCGCCGGCGTAGGAGCCTTCTGGCTTGCCAGCGCTCGCGAGTGGCGAGCCCTCGGCGTTGCCCGACTCCTCCCCGCCGGATGTGGCGGCACCTGCTTCCCCGCTGCTGACGGCGAGGCAGACGACGGCAAGCGCCAACACAACCTTGGCCCTCGAACGGCTACGGGCTGTTGGCGGGGGCGTCAGGGCTCCTTTGGCTCTCGAACGGTCACGGGCCTTTTGTCGTCGCGTCATTGGCGAGTCCTTGCATTCGTTCATTCGTCACCCGCTGGCTGCATGCGTCGACGACGTTCCATCCACGCCCCGGACCCGTCCGGCACGATCTCGACGATGTCGAGGCCAGCTTCGCTGAGACGCACCACCCGACCGTGGTTTCTGCCGAGATGGCTGCCCACGACGACCCGCGCGATGCCGCCTTCCGGTGGCTGCACCAAGGCGAAGAGCGTGCCGCCCCGCTCCACGAAACCCGCCAAGCGAAGCGTTCCGAGGGCGAATCGCTCGAGCGGCTCGCGCTTGCGCGCCGGGTTCGGTCGCACATTCGAGGGCGGGCCCACGCGCGGCTTGGGCTTCGGCGCCGGCAGCGCAAACGGGCTGCGATACTCCGCCCCGAAATAGGCTTGAGGTGCCGGCGCTGGCGGCCCACGAGGGGTTGGGACGACCTTGCGCGGCGCGGCGTTGATTTCCCGCAGCAGCGCTTGTGGCTGCGGGCGCCCGTCGCTGCAGCCCGCGAGCAAGACGAGGGCCAAACCGCCAATGGCCGTCCGGAGCAAGGCTCTTGCATGGAGCAGATTGTCGAGCGCCAACTCTCGGGCCCTCATGTGGCGTCCGCCGGCACTTCGCGCCGCCGCCAGGTTCGGACGCGAATGGTGAGTTGCAGACGCTCGGCGCCGGCACGCGGGCGCAGGCGAAAGTCCTGGGGGGCGAGAATGCGTTGCAGCCCGGCAAGTGCCTCCAGGAATGCGCCGAGTTGGTGGAAGCCGCCCACCACGGCGATGTCGATGGGCAGCTCCACATAGCTTGTCGTGGCCAGTTCCTCGCCCAGTGTGATGCGCTCAATCAAGAGCTGCTCTGCGAGTGCGGCTCGGCTGATGTCGTCGATCAGGGCGGGTACTTCCGTGTCCCCCGGCAACTGTGCGAGCAGCCCTTCGAAGCGCTGGGCAGCGCGGTTTCGCTCGCTCTCAGCGAGCGCCACATCCACCGTGGAGACGTGCAGGTGCCGGTAGTCGGCGAGCAAATTGGTTTCGGTGCGGGTCGCACGGGAAAGGTCGCCGACGTGTTGTCCGACGTGCAGGACGCCACCCGCCGCCAGCAGCAGGGCCGCCAGCAGCCCCATCAACGCCAGCCGGAGCGCGCGCGGCCACGCGCCGATGTTGCCGACATCGAGATCGACCTCTTGCAGGCGCGCGAGCAAGTCCTGCGGCTGCACCGGCTCTACCCTGCTGCCTCGGAGTTGACACCGCGTTCGGCGCCCGGCGATGGCGGCGTGCCTTCGGGCGCGTGAGCGAAGCCAAGCGAGAACGTCACCGCGCCGTCGTCACCATCCTCCTCGATGCCCTTGAGCGTCAGGCGCTCGAACCAGACCGAGCGGTCGAGATTGCGCATCAGGGCTGACACGCCTTCATTGGATTCCGCCGCTCCCGTTGCCTCGAACAGCCCATCCGCTAGCGTGACCGACGTGTAGCGCACCCGAGCCGGCATCGTCGCCGCAAGCTCGGAGAAGGTGTACGCGGCCAAGAAACGCGAACCGTGCATTCGCTCGATGGCGTCGGCCTCGGCAAGCAGCACGTCCCGCTCGGCAAAGAGCGCCGCGACCCTGGCCACCTCTCCTTCGAGCGTGGTCAACGCCTCTTCGATCACGGCGTTGCGGGCCAGTTGGCGCTCTGTGGCTGCGTTCACCTGCGAGCCGCTCACCAGCACGGTGGCGATGGCAGCGACAGCGACTGCCGCCAACTGCACCAGAAAGGCGCGGCTCAAGCGCCTGCGCTCCCACTCCCGCCAGGGCAGCAGATTGATGCTCATGGGTCGAACCTCCACATGGCCAGCCCACAAGCCGCGAGCAGCTCCGGGGCTGCGGCACCGAGGGCCTCTGCGTCGAGGCGTTTCGCCACCGTCATGTCGGCGAAGGGCTGCACGACCTCTACGTCCGCACTCGTCTGTTGCAGCAGCATGTCCAGCGTGGCGTCGGTCAGTGCCGGCTCTCCCGCCACCAGAAAGCGCGCCGGTGATTCGCCACCGGAGGCGACCTGCAAATGCAGAAGCCGGGATACCCGCTGCCGGACGGTCTCGACGGCCGCGTCCTCTGCGAATCCCGGGTGGGTGTCCGTCGCATCTTCCCGGCACTGCAGCGGCACGCTGGCGGCGCCCGCGAACAGGGCCATGGTCACGGCATCGCGGCTCAACTCCAGCAAAGCCGTGCATTCGGCGCCGGCCGGCCAAATGCCCGCCAAGGCACGGCGCATGGCGAGCACGCGCACATCGACGATTGCGGGTCGAAAGCCGCCGAGGGCCAGAGCGGTGCTGCAACGCTGCAGCTCTGTCTGTGGGCATGCGGCGAGGAGCACCTGCGCCATTGCCGGGTCGCTTGGCGACAGGTCCCCCACTTCGAAGTCGATGGCCGCGTCGGCCGTGGGAAACGGCAGGAGGCGGTCCGCATCCACTTCGATCTGGCTCGCGACTTCCTCGTCGGTGTAGGAGGAATCGAGTTCGATCACCTGGCAAACGACGGCAGCGCCGCTCACGGCAGCCGCTGCGCGGCGTGCCCGCGGGCGCGCCCGCTTGGCGAGCTTGGCGATGGCGCCGCCAACCACGGCGGCATCTGCAATGGGCGCTTCGTTGCTATCCTTCGCTGGCTGCGTTTCGGCATAGGGTTCGATGCCAAACGCGCAAACGCGGTAGCCCTCGCCGTCGGCCTCAAGCTCGACCAGGGCAACGCGGGTGGCGCCGATGTCGATGCCGACGAGGCCCGGCCGGCGCCGTTTGCCGCCCTGTTGGTTGCCGCCCGGTCGGTTGCCGGCGAAGAGCCGGCGTGGCGAGAGGTTCCCGGAGCCCCACATGCGAAGCCTCATCCGTTCCATCACAAAACGCATTCTCTGGCTTGCGGGGGCCGGGGTCTGTGCGACATCTCTGGTCGTCGCGTCAGTTTTTCTCTATTTGGACCCGCAGATTCCGACCACGGAGACCTACAGCGAATACCGATTCGAAACGCCGCTTCGGATTTTCACGAGAGATAACAAGCTGATAGGGGAGTTCGGTGACCGCCGCACGATCCCCATTGCGTTCGAGGACACGCCAAAGGCTTACATCGACGCCCTCCTCAACACCGAGGACAAGCGCTTCTTCGAGCACCGAGGCGTGGATGTGATCTCCCTCGCCAACGACGTGGTGGGGCTCTTCCTGTCCGACGTGCGCACCGGCGCGAGCACCATCACGATGCAGCTTGCGAAGATCATCTCCTTCTCGCCGGAGCAAACCTTTATTCGCAAATTCAAGGAGATGCTGCTGGCGGTGAAGATCGAGCACGCCCTCACCAAGGAGCAGATCCTCGAGCTCTACATCAACATCGCGCCGCTTGGGAAGCACGCCTACGGCGTCCAGGCCGGCGCCCACACCTACTACGGCAAGCCGGTCTCCGAGCTGGGCCTCGCCCAGATCGCCATGCTGGCCGCAGTGTCCAAACGGCCCGAGGCGGGCAATCCCATCAACGGGCCGGAGTACGCGGTGCGGCGACGCAACCTCGTGCTGCGGCGGATGCTTGACCAGGCATCCATCAGCCGCGCCGAGTACGACCAGGCCGTGGCAGCACCCATCACCGCGGTGGTGCATCGGCGCGAGTTGGACCTCGTCGCCCCCTTTCCTTCGGAATGGGTGCGGCAGCAGTTGGTGGAGCGCTACGGCACCGACATCTACGCCGGCTACGAAGCCGTGACCACCCTCGACTCAGAGCTCCAGGTGGCGGCGCAGCGGGCGCTGAGAACGGGGCTCGATGCCTATGACCGGCGCCACGGCTATCGCGGCGCAGATGGTCGCGTGGAAGTGCCGCCGGAGTTCACATTGCCCGACTGGGGAGTTGCGGCGCTGCCGGAAACGCACGTGATTCCCGCCGACGGTGGGGCGCAAGCCGAGGCCTTAAGCCAGCAGCGGGAAGGAGCTACCGCGGAGGCCCCGTCCACACCGCAGAGCGTGCCGCCAGATTTCGAGAACACCGCGGGGTTCCGGGCCTTCGTCGCGGCGGCCTTGGGGGACCGCCCGATCGTTCAAGGCAAGGAGCCGGCCGTGGTTCTGGCGCAGGCGACCCGCCGCATGATGGTCGCGCGGGCGGATGCGACGACGCTGGTGCTGCCGTGGGAGGGATTGCGCTGGGCGCGGCGCTATCTCGGCGTCGATGCCGTGACGGCACGCCCGAAGACCGCTGCGGATGTGGCCGAGATCGGTGATGTCGTGTACATCGAACAGGACGAGGGCGGTTGGCGGCTGACGCAGGTGCCCGACATCGCCGGCGCGCTGGTGGCGCTCGACACCCACGATGGCGCGGTGCGCGCGATCGTCGGCGGCTACGACTTCGTCGGCAACCAGTTCGATCACGCATTGCAGGCGCGGCGCCAGCCTGGGTCGGGGTTCAAGCCCTTTGTCTATTCGGCGGCGCTCGAGAACGGCGTCACCCCGGCCAGCGTCTTCCTCGATGCGCCCTTGGTGTTCCGGGACCCAAGCACCGGCAACACCTATCGCCCGCGCAACGACAGCGGCCGCTACAACGGTCCCACACGCCTGCGCGAGGCGCTCTACCGCTCCATTAACCTAGTGTCGATTCGGGTGATGCTGCGGATCGGCGCGGACAGCATCCTGCGCCATGCCGGCCGGTTCGGCTTCTCCACCGGCGCATTCCCGGACAACACCCAACTCGCCATCGGCGGCGGCACGATGGGCGTGACGCCGCTCGAAATGGCGACGGCATATGCCGCGATCGCCAACGGCGGCTATGCCGTGCAGCCACGCATCATCGAGCGGGTGCGCACCATCGACGGCGACACCGTGTTCGAGCCCCCGCGCACCGCCGCCTGCGATCGATGTTCCGCAAGCGAGGCAGGCGAGCCGGCTCCGTCCCCGGCGCCGCGCGCAATCTCCGCCCAGAACGCCTTCATCATGGATTCCATGCTCCGCGACGTGGTGCGTCGCGGCACCGGTCGCCGGGCGTTGGTGCTGGAACGCTCGGACATCGCCGGCAAGACCGGCACCACAGACGAGGCCGTGGATACATGGTTCAACGGCTATCACCCAAAGCTCGCCGCCACCGCCTGGGTCGGCTTCTCCCAGGCGCGGCCCTTGGGCGCCCGCGAATACGGCTCCACCACCCCACTCGCCATATGGGTGGACTTCATGCGCGAGGCCCTGGCCGAAGAACCCGACGTGCAGCGCATCGCCCCCGACGGCGTCGTCCGAGCCCGGGTCGACGCCGCCACCGGCCAAGCCGCCAGCCCCGACAACCGCAGAGCCATGTTCGAGTACTTCCTTGCAGACAACGCCCCCCAGACCAAAACCACCACCCGCCAGGGCAACGCGGACGCCGCAGCGGTGAGGCCGGAGGACATCTTCTAGGCAAGCCTCTGTCGTAGGGGCGGGGCTTGTCCCCGCCCGCATTGAATTCGGCACGGGCCTTGCCCGCGTTTAACGTGCCGATGGATTCGCCACGGGACGCGACCCCCACGAGGCCCGTCTCGAATTCGAGACGGGACGGGACAAGCCCGTCCCCTACGAGCTCCGTCACGAATTCACCGACAGACCCTGGATTGCGCGTTTGTCGGTGCGTTGGGAGGGCGGATGGCTTCCCTCCGAGGCCCGCGAGCCCGTCTTGAATGCATCAACGGATTCGTCACGAGCCCGGTCACGAATTCACCGACAGACCCTGGATTGCGCGTTTGTCGGTGCGTTTGGGAGGGCGGGATGGCTTCCCTCCGAGGCCCGCGAGCCCGTCTTGAATGCATCAACGGATTCGTCACGGGCCTCGTAGGGGTGGGGCTTGTCCCCGCCCGTATTGAATTCGGCACGGGCCTTTCCCGCGTTTCGTGCCGATGGGTTCGCCACGGGACGCGACCCCCACGAGGCCCGTCTCGAATTCGAGACGGGACGGGACAAGCCCGTCCCCTACGAGCCCCGTCACGAATTCACCGACAGACCCTGGATTGTGCGTTTGTCGGTGCGTTGGGAGGGCGGGATGGCTTCCCTCCGAGGCCCGCGAGCCGGTCTTGAATGCATCAACGGACTCGTCACGGGCCTCGTAGGGGCGGGGCTTGTCCCCATATGCGCTAACTTGTTTGGATCGATGGTTCCGGGAAGCGTTCGTCGATCTGCGGGGTCCGCTGGCGAGGCGGGTCGGCCAATCCCCTTGAGATGCGGTCCCAGTCGTCGATGGCCTGCTGCAGGGGGAGGTGCGGCTCGATGGCGCGGGCGATCTGGCCGTACATGAAGCGGAAGTCACGCCAGGGACTGCGACGGCGGGCTCTCCACGGTGCCTCCCCAGGGGGAAACGGAGCCGGCGTGGCGAACGAGCTTCTCCACCAACAGCGCCACGAGCAGCTTGCCGTGGAGCCAGGCGCGGGCGCTGTCGTCCTCGTGCTTGGGCAGGTGGCCGAGCTGCGCCAGCGACTTGAAGCGCCTGAAGACCAGTTCGACCTGCCAGCGGACGCGGTACCAGTCCAGCACGCTGCGGGCGTCGAAGGTCCCTTCGGGGAAGGTGGTGAACAGGATCACGTGGCGGGCGAACTCGAGGCTGGACGGCCGCACCTGCCGGCCCTGGCGCGCTGCGTGTTCCTTCGCCTTGCGCTGCGCGATGGCGGCGGCCTCCTCGGTCTTGCGGATCGCGCACACGCGACCCGGCACCGCGACGCCCCGACCGACCGCCACCGCCGGCCATGCCCGCGGGACGCACGCCTCGTCCAGCCCGGCGACCCGCTGCAGCAGGTCCAGCGCCTCCCCGTCCGGTGTCCGCAGCGGCAGCGAGCCGGTGTTCACGCGCACCGTGGCGTGGCCGCCCGACGACGCCACGTGGCCGAGACCCGCCGCCGTCGAGTAGCCCCGGTCCGCCAGCACCAGGTCGCCCCGGGCGATCGGAAAGTGCGCCAGCGTCTCGGCCACGCCCGAACCCTCGGTCGGCGTCAGCTTGTAGAAGTCGCAAGCCAGCGACGGAAGCCGCACGCTGTAGTGCAGGCGCCACAGCGAGCCCGTCCGCCCCGGCTCCCTCACCGTCGTCGCGTCGAACGCCCGGAACGGCAGCTCGCCAGACGCCGACACTCCGCCCTGCTCCCGGAACATCGCCGCGCACAGCTCCCGCAGCCACTCCGACGACTTCCGCAGCCGCTTCAGCAGCGCCACGTCCGAGAGCTCCGCAAGGTTCGCCTGCCGCGCCCGCACCACCGTCTCCCGCAGCGAATGACCCCGCGCCAGATGCAGCAGAAGCACCCGCAGCAGCGCCTCCGGAGACTTCGCCTTGCGCAGTCCCTTCAGCGCCCCCGTCTCCTGCGCCAGTTCCTCCCAGCCTTCCGGAAGGAACGACACCACCACCTTCCAGTCCTCGTCCACTCCGCACAAGCCCCCAGCCGAACCGACACCCCCACCTTACGGACAGCCGATGCGCAAAACAAGTTAGCGCATATGGGGCTTGTCCCCGCCCGTATTGAGTTCGGCACGGGCCTTGCCCGCGTTTTAACGTGCCGATGGATTCGCCACGGGACGCGACCCCCACGAGGCCCGTCTCGAATTCGAGACGGGACGGGACAAGCCCGTCCCCTACGAGCCCCGTCACGAATTCACCGACAGACCCTGGATTGCGCGTTTGTCGGTGCGTTTGGGAGGGCGGGATGGCTTCCCTCCGAGGCCCGCGAGCCCGTCTTGAATGCATCAACGGATTCGTCACGGGC
Source organism: Pseudomonadales bacterium (assembly GCA_965116935.1). Taxonomy (GTDB): domain Bacteria; phylum Pseudomonadota; class Gammaproteobacteria; order Pseudomonadales; family Azotimanducaceae; genus VXYL01. The sequence goes on from OZ220737.1 coordinate 2,491,864, forward strand.
CTCGTAGGGGCGGGGCTTGTCCCCGCCCGTATTGAATTCGGCACGGGCCTTGCCCGCGTTTTGACGTGCCGATGGATTCGCCACGGGACGCGACCCCCACGAGGCCCGTCTTTAACGCGAGACGGGCCCTGTGGGCGGCGGGCTGCCCCTGTTCCCCTACGTCAACGCCGTGCGGAACTCGTCGAGTTCGTTGATCGGCGCCGAGCACACCAGGTCGCGGCAGACATAGGCCGTTACTCGGGCGCGGGTTTCTGTGGTGACGAGCCGGGGCAGATATGAGGGTGCTTGGCAGTCGTAGGGGACGGCGTAAACCGCTCTCGTAGGCTCGTAGCCATCGCGGGCGGCTTTTAGCCAAGGCTGCATCAAGTGCGGCGGGCCGCGCAGGATCACCGTTGCGCCCGGTTCGCTGGCTTCCTCGATGGCGGTCAGGAGCGCCGAGTGCGCCGCCGGCTGGCGTTCTGCGAAGCCCCTGGCCCAGTCGAGAGTTGCGTGCGCCGCATCGAGGTAGCGTGACTCTGCGGTCAGGTGCCCGAATGCCACGAGGGCGCGCATGGCGATGGCGTTGCCTGGTGGCAGCGCGTCGTCCAGCACCGGTTTCGGGCGGTGGATGAGCTCCTCGTGGTCGTGGGCCGTGAACCAGAAGCCGCCGGCCTCCTCATCTAGGAAGAGTGTCAGCAAGCCGTCTGCCAGCAGCCGGGCGAAGGCGAAGTCGGCATCGTCCCAGCGTGCTTCCAGGAGCGCCAGCACGCCCCGCAGCATGTTGGCGTAGTCGTCGAGATAGGCCGGGTGCCGAGCCTCGCCGCCGGTCCAACTCGCCAGGAGGCGACCGTCCTGCACCATGTGTTCGCGCACGAACGCCGCGGCCGTTGCGGCCGAGTCGATCCACGCGGGTTCGGAGAGCCGCAGCGCAGCCCGCACCATGCCGTGAATCGCGAGGCCGTTCCAAGCCGCAAGCACCTTTTCGTCGCAGGCAGGTCGGGGCCGCTCGCTGCGGTGGCGAAGGAGCTTGGCGCGGGCAGTGGCCAAGAGCTCGGCGGCGGCTTCGGCATCGAGATACAGCCGCTCCGCCACCGAGCGCCACGAGTCGCGCCGGTGCAGGTGCCACTTGCCCTCGAAATTGGCTGGGCGGTCGAGGCCGTAGAGGGTCTCCACCACCAGGCATTCGTCCTCGGTGAGGAGCCGTTTCACCTCGTGCCGGCGCCACACGTAATGCCGGCCCTCGCCGCCGTCGCTGTCGGCATCGAGGGCAGCGTAGTAACCGCCGCTCGGATGCTGCATCTCGCGCATCATCCAGTCGGCCGTGTCGCGGAGCGCTCCCTCGAACAGCGCATCGGGTGCCACGGCCATGGCATCCGCGTAGAGCGCGAGCAGCGAGCCGTTGTCACAGAGCATCTTCTCGAAGTGCGGAATCATCCACTCGCGGTCGGTGGAGTAGCGGCAGAAGCCACCGCCGAGGTGGTCGAAGATGCCGCCTCGCGCCATTTTCGTCAGGGTGGTCATCACCATGTCGAGGGCTTCGCGATCCGGCTGGCCGCCGCTCGCGCGACCGCGCTGCCAGTGTCGCAGCAGCCGTTCCACGGCCCCCGGCATGGGGAACTTGGGCGCGTTGCCGAAGCCGCCGCCTTCCGGGTCATACAGCTTGCCTAGCTGCTCTCTCCCCGCCGCGAGCAGCGCATCGCCGGCCAGTTGCGACTCCGCCTTGGCGTCGTCGAGTTGCTGCACCACGTCGCGCAGCTTGTCGCCCTGTTCCCGGATGTCCTCGATACGCTCGCCCCAGGCGTCGGAGATGCGGATCAGCACATCGACGAAGCCGGGCAGGCCGTGCCGGGGCGTGCGCGGGAAGTAGGTGCCGGTGAAGAACGGCAGCAACGTCTCTGGATCGAGGAAGGCGGTGAGGGGCCAGCCGCCGCTCTGGCGCGTCAGCAGGTGGTGCGCGAGCTGATAGGCGCGGTCGAGATCGGGCCGCTCCTCCCGATCCACCTTGATGTTGACGAACCGCTCGTTCATCACCTGCGCCGTCGCCTCGTGCTCAAACGACTCGTGCGCCATCACGTGGCACCAGTGACACGCGGAGTAGCCGATGGAGAGGAGGATGGGACGGTTCTCGGTGCGGGCGAGAGCGAGCGCCGGCTCGCCCCAAGGGCGCCAATCGACCGGATTGTCGGCGTGTTGGGCAAGGTAGGGGCTGGTTTCGCCGGCAAGGTGGTTCATGGCAACCGTTCGTTCGTCTTCACAACCATCATAGCCAAGCGAAGCGCGGTCCTCTCGGCAGCGGCGTGTGGTTAGCAGGGCAGGGAACCTTGGAAGACGGCGATCGGCGATTGTGCGGGCGGCTCAGAGGTTCGCCCGCGCAAGCATTGTCTCTGCGTTGCTGCGCACCCAAGCCATCAGTCCCGTGGCCATGCTGGGGCGGGCGAGGTCGGGGCGGGCGGTGATCCAGCCGATGGAGGCGAGCGAGCGGATGAGGAGAAACAGCGGAACCAGTGCCACCATGCGTTCGTCGGGCTCGCGGACGCGGCGGTAGCCACTCAGGAACGCGGATTGCCGGCGCGCGAAGTCGTCCCTCCCGTGTGCGCCGAGGCAGACGGCGAAGTCATACGCGTGCCAGCCGAAGCCGGCGTCGTCGAAGTCGATCACATGCAGGCGGTTGCCGCTGACGACGACGTTTTGGGGGTGCAGGTCGGCGTGGATCATGCCGTAGTTGGCTGGCTTGCGTCCCAAGCTTGCCAGCACCGGGCCGATGCGGTCACGAAGGTCCGCAAGCATCGAGCGGTCTTCGTGCGTGAGGAGGTGGGATTCCCAGAACCGCCCCCAGAACGGCGTCGCGCCACCGACGCCCATCAGCCCGCCGGCATCGAAGGCATGGCGGGCGAAGCCATCCGGGACCTGCCACTCGGATGCCTGGGTGTGCAGCGCCGCCATCACCTCGCCGATGCGGGCGTAGCAGTCGTCGATGAACTCGGGTTTTGCGCCGTCCATCAGGCCGCCGAGGGTGTCGCCCGGAACCCACTCCAGCATCCCGGCGTAGCGTTGCTCGTCGCCGACGACCACCGTCGCATAACCTCCCCCGCTCTGCGTTAGGACAGGTACCGGCACGTCGATGCCAGCTTCCCTGAGCGCCGCCGTCCACGTCTGTTCCGATACCAGTTCTTCGAACGTGTGGTAGCCAGGGCGATGCAGGCGCAACACGAACAGGCGGCCCCGTTCGTCTTCGACCCGAAACGCGTAGTTCTCTGAACGCGACACGAGCTTGAGATTGCGCACCGCAACCGGCCAGTGCGCCACCGCCTCGCGGGCGGCAGTCAGCAGCACCGAGTCCGGCACGGGTTCGGCCACGGACTCAAGAGCTCAGGCGGCCGCCACCGAGCCCACGACCTCCTCGAAGGCGGCGAGGAATGCGTCGGCATCGGTGGCGGAGAAGACCAGCGGCGGGCGAATCTTGAGCACATTGCCGAAGGCGCCTGCGGCACCGATCAGGAACCCCCGCTCCTTGAGCGCATTGACGACCGCGCCAGCTCCGGCCCGATCCGGCTCCATGCGCGCGGCATCCTTCACCCACTCCACCGCCACGAACAAGCCGTGGCCCCGCACGTCCGCCATTCGCTCGTCGCCATCGGCCATCTCCTGCAGCCGGGTGCGCATGGCTTCGCCCACCGCCGCGGCCCGATCGCGCAAGCCCTCGCCCTCGATCACGTCGAGCACCGCGTTGCCGGCGGCGGCCTGCATGGGACTCGATGCGAACGTGTTGAAGTAGCGAGTCGCCTTGCGGAACGCCTCGATGTGCTCGCGCGACGCCGCCGTGGCAGCAAGCGGCACCCCGGCGCCCAAGGGCTTGCCCATGCTGACGATGTCGGGCGTGAAGCCACTCACCTCGTAGCCCCACCATCGGCCGGCCCGGCAGAGCCCCGATTGCACTTCGTCCGCCACCATCACGCCGCCGGCCTCGCGCACGAGCTTGGCGGCCTCGGCCATGAAGCCTTGCGGGATGTTTGGCAGCCCTTCGTTGGCGAGCAACGGACACACCAGCATTCCGGCAAAGGGGATGCCATCGCGCTCGAAGCCGGCGATGGTCTCGCGCAGGCGGTCGAGGTAGTAGGTCAACGGATCGTTCGCCGGGCAGCGCAACAGCTCAGGGAACGGAATCGAGCGCACTTCCCCGTGCGGGTCCTGGGGCCTCGCAAGCTGTCGCACCGCGACGCTGTTGCCGTGATAGGCGGCGTCGGTGCAAACGACGCCGCGACCTTCGGTGACGATCCGCGCCGTCATCAGCGCAACTTCATTCGCTTCCGTGCCGGTGCAACTGAACACCACCGAGTCGATGCCATCGCCGTGCAGTCCCGTGAGCCGCTCGCCGTACTCGACGATGGCCTCGTGGAGATAGCGGCTGTGGACATTGAGCGTCGCCACCTGCCGCGACACCGCCTCCACCACATGCGGATGGCAATGCCCCACACAGGGCACGTTGTTGTACATGTCCACGTAGCGCCGCCCATCGGCATCGAATAGCGACACCCCCTCGCCCCGAACAATGGTGAGCGGCGAGGTGTAGAACAGCGCCGAACCAGTCCCAAACACCCGCTCCCGACGTTCCAGCAACCGCTGTGACAAGCGCCTTCCCCGAAATGGACAGCCCTCGGATTCTAAGCGCTTGGGGGGCTGAGCCGCAGAACGGCGCCGCGGTGGTGTCTCACTGTGACTTGCGCGCCGTACTCTGGAGGGAGGGCGTCCCGCCCTCCATCGCGCCCGCAAGGGCGCGTATCTTGCTGGTGCGAGGAGTGTTTCTGCGCGCCTTGCGGCGCGATGGAGGGCGGGCGCCGCCAAACCCTTCGCTAACGCTCGGCGTGTGGCCCCAGCCCCCAACCTCTTGGTGCCCTCCCTCCAAAGCGGCGCCGGAGGGCCCGTCGAACACGATCGCCGGTTTCAGGGGCCTATCCGCTACAGCCGGAAGAGTCAAAGTGAGACGCCGCCGGCGCCGTACTCGTCTTGCTATTGGCGCTGTCGGGGGGCTACATTTGCACGTTTGGAATCTTGTGAGTGCGGTCGGGGCCTGACGGTGCCCGAAGCGCTCGTTCAAGGGAGGGTTTTCGATGGCGGAAGCGGTGCAGACGGGGCCGGAGGCAGAGGACTTCGATGCCGATGCGTTGCGGGAGAAGTATAGGCAGGAGCGGGACCGGCGCCTTCGGACAGAGGGCAACGAGCAGTATGTCGAGGTCACCGGGGTATTCGCCGGCTACGTCGAAGATCCCTACGTCGAGCCCGGCTTCGAGCGCGAACCGCTCACCGACGAGGTGGAGGTGGTGGTCATCGGTGGCGGCTTCGGCGGCCTCCTGGCCGGCGCCCGTCTGCGCGAAGCCGGCGTCGAGGACATCCGCGTCATCGAGAAGGGCGGCGACTTTGGCGGCACCTGGTACTGGAACCGCTATCCCGGCGCCCAGTGCGACATCGAGTCCTACATCTACCTCCCTCTCTTGGAGGAAATCGGCTACATCCCGCAGGAGAAATACAGCCACGCGCCGGAGATCCTCGCCCACAGCCGCGCCATCGGCGAGCGCTACGGGCTCTATGACAACGCCTGCTTCCGCACCGAGGTGACGGAACTGCGCTGGGATGAAGAGGACCTGCGCTGGATCGTCAAGACCAACCGCGGCGATGCCATGCGCGCCCGCTTCGTCTGCATGTCGAACGGCCCGCTCAACCGTCCGAAACTCCCCGGCATTCCCGGCATCACCGAGTTTCGCGGCCACACCTTCCACACCAGCCGCTGGGACTACGCCTACACCGGCGGCGACACGAACGGCAACCTGACCAAACTCGGCGACAAGACGGTCGGCGTCATTGGCACCGGTGCCACCGCCGTGCAGTGCGTGCCGCATCTCGGTGCCGCTTGCAAGCAGCTTTACGTCTTCCAGCGCACGCCTTCATCCATCGACGTGCGCGGCAACAAGCCCACAGACCCCGAGTGGGCCGAGGGCCTGGAACCCGGCTGGCAACAGCAGCGGATGACCAACTTCAACGTCCTCGTCACCGGTGGCGAGCAGACCGAAGACCTGGTCAGCGACGGCTGGACGGACATCATCCGCAACCTCGCGACGATGGCGTCCTCGCGCCGCGGCGGTGAGGAACTCTCGCCGCTTGAGCGGGCAGAGCGCGTGGAGATGGCCGACTTCCGCAAGATGAACCAGATTCGCGCCCGCGTGGACGAGATCGTTCAGGACGAGGCCACCGCCGAAGCCCTCAAGCCGTGGTATCGCCAGTTCTGCAAGCGCCCCTGCTTCCACGACGACTATCTGAAGGCGTTCAACCGCCCCAATGTGCAACTCGTGGACACCCAAGGCCAAGGCGTCGAGCGCATCACGGAGCGCAGCGTGGTGGTGGATGGCACCGAGTACGAGGTGGATTGCCTCATCTACGCCACCGGCTTCGAGGTGGGCACGGCCTACACCCGGCGTGCCGGCTACGATGTGGTGGGCACCGGCGGCCTCACGCTGTCCGAGAAGTGGGGCCAGGGCATGCGCACGCTGCACGGCTTCCAGACCCACGGCTTCCCCAACTGCTTCTTCATGGGCGTAACCCAAGGCGGCTTCACGGCGAACTTCCCGCACATGCTGAACGAGCAGAGCCTGCACATCGCCTACATGATCGCCGAGACGCGCACGAGCAACGCCCACTGCCTCGAGGCTACTGAAGAGGCGGAGGACGAATGGGTGAACACCATCCGTGAGAAGGCGGTGTTCAACCAGGCGTTCCTCGAGCAATGCACCCCCGGCTACTACAACAACGAGGGCCAGCCTGGGGCTGGCAACTCCCTCATCGGCAGTCAGTATGGCGGCGGCCCGGAGGAGTTCTTCCGCATCATCCGCGCCTGGCGCGACGAGGGCAGCATGGCGGGCATCGCTTTGTCATAGCCCAATCAGGGTGGCAGTCGAACGGCAACCTCGAGCGAGAAGGGCCGAACCAAGGGAGGCGCAGACGAGGTGACTCGGATCGCAGGCGCACCGTTGGCGGTTCTCGACCAGATTCGGAGCTGGCACGAGGGACGTCAGCAGCGGCGGCAGGCGCGGCTTGCCATCGACGACGGCATCTGGCGGCAGGTGATGGCCGCCTCGCCGCTGTTCGACAACATGAGCGATGCCGCGAAGGGCCGGTTGCGCGACCTATCCACCCGCTTTCTGCTGGAAAAGCGCTTCTTCGGGGCGCAGGGATTTCTTATCCATCCCTCCGTCTCCGTTTCCATTGCGGCGCAGGCGTGTCGGCTGGTGCTGCACATGGAACTGGACCAGTTCGCGCCGTTCCGCACCATCATCGTCTATCCCGGTTCCTTCGTCGCTGAACGGGAGGAAGAGGACGAAATGGGCATCGTCCACTCCGGTTACGAGGAACTCGACGGCGAGTCGATGGAGCAGGGCGCGGTAGTGCTGGCTTGGTCCGAGGCGCAGCCGAGGCAGCAACTCGGCACCAGCAACGTGGTGATGCACGAGTTTGCCCACAAGCTCGACGAGGCCAGCGGCGCCCAGAACGGCGTGCCGATTCTGCATCCGGAAATGAACCCCACGCACTGGCAACTGGCGCTGCGCGGCGCCTACACGAGAATGGTGGAGGAGAGCCAGCGCGCCGTCTCCGAAGGGCGCGCCGCATCCACCGTCATCGACGACTACGCCACCACCAACCCGGCCGAGTTCTTCGCCGTGTGCGTGGAGTACTTCTTCGTCGCACCCGAGTTCCTGGCCGAGAACCTGCCGGCGGTGTTCGAGCAGTTCTGCGCCTTCTTCCACGAGGACACGCGACACTTCGCGGACTGGATTCCCCCCGAGCCCGAAGAGTGACTGGACGACGAGACCGGGCGTCGCAGTGTTCGCTCCTTGCGATGCGTCCGACGGGCTAGCCGACGCGCCTTTTTCGGGGCGGTGCTAGCGCCTGAGCAAACGGGCCTGTGGAGGGAAGGCAGGATGCCTCCCGTTCGCGGCCGAGTCGGGCAGGCTGTCAAAACGCGCCCTCAAAGGCCCAGCCGCTTCATTCCTTCGTCCACGGCGGCGGATTTCTCTGCGTCCCACCACCAGGTGTCGAGGTAGGCGATGCGTTCTAGGGGTTCGTGGTTGGGGCGGCCGAAGCGGTCCCAGTGGACTAGGCGGTAGCCGGGGCTGGAGAAGCGGGGGAGGAAATAGTGGCTCCAGATTAGGACGCGGTCCAAGGCGCGGGTAGCGGCCAGGAAGTCGTCCTTGGTGCGGGCCTTGATGACGTGGTCGATCAGGGAGTCGACGCCGGCGTGGCGGATGCCGCCCCAGTTGCCGCCGTATTCCATGTCGGCGCTGGCCGAAGCGAACCAGTTGCGCAGTTGCAGGCCCGGCGCGTGGGCTGGTTCGAAGCTGCGCTGAGCCGCGTCGAACTTGCGCGTCCTCATGCGGTGGAACCAGTGCGAGAGCTCTGGTGCGCGGGCGGTGGCGGTGATGCCGACCCGCTCGAGGGTGGCGAGATAGGGCTGCAGCGTGCGCACGAGGCCGGTGGAGATGACCACGAAGTCGATGTGGAACGCATCGCCAGTGGCCGTGCTGCGCAGGCTGCCGTCTTCGAGCTGCCAGCCGGCAGAGCGGAACAGGGCCAGTGCCTCGGCGATGGCGTTGCGGTTAGGGCCTGGGCCGTCGTTGCGTCTCGGCTGAAAGGCTTCACCGAACACCTCGGACGGGAGTTCGGCGCGAAATGGCGTCAGGAGTTCCAGTTCGCGTTCGTTCGGCAAACCCACCGCTGCCATGGGCGAGTTCTGGAACACACTCCGGCCGGGGAGGTAGAAGCCGTAGGAGAGGGTGTCGTTGATGTAGGCGAAGTCGTAGAGGCGAGCAAGTGCCTGGCGGACGCGGAGGTCCTGGAATCTCGGTTGGCGCAGGTTCCAGATGATCGCCCACCAGAGGCCCGCCGGCTGCGTCAGCGGCACGAGTTCCTTTTTCAGGAGCCCGGCCTGCACGGCTGGGAGCTTGTCGTATTGGGTGGCCCAGTTCTTCGCCACCGATTCGAGACCCACATCCACCACACCCGCGGCCTTGGCCTCGCGGCGCACGTGCTCGTCGCGGAAGTAGTCGAACACGATGGTGTCGAAGTTGTATCGGCCACGGTTCACGGGCAGGTCACGGCCCCAATAGTCCGGCACTCGGTCGTATTCGATCCGGCGCCCGGAGGTGAAGCGCCCGACGCGATAGGGGCCGCTGCCGAGGGGCGGGGTGGTGACGGTCCTGCTGATGTCGCGCTCGCGCCAATAGTGTTCGGGGAAGATCGCCATGCGGCCGAGGAAGAGCGGCACCGTGGCGGCGTCCGGGGCGCCCGGTTGCAGGCGGAAGACCACTGTGTGTGATGTTTGCGCTTCTGCCGCGACGACGCTGGCGAGGGACGATTTGAGCTCGACGGAGCCGTGTTCGCGCACGGCGTTGAAGGTGAAGGCGACATCCTCTGCGGTGATGGGTTCGCCGTCGTGCCAGCGGGCTTCGGGTCGGAGCTCGAACTCGATGGTGTCGCCCTCGATGCGGACGGTGTGGGCAAGGCGACCGTATTGGCTGGCCGGTTCGTCGATTGCGGGTTCGAGCAGGGAGTCGTAGATGAACTTCGGAAAACCGAGGAAGCTGATACCGGCGGGCGGGACGCCCCGATCAAGGATGGGGTTGAAGCTGTCGTAGTTGTCGAACCCTGGCGTGCGTAAGACGCCGCCCTTGGGCGCGGTGGGATTGACGTAGCGGAAATGGGGGAAGTCCGGCGGGTAGGCCAGGCCATAGATGTAGGAATAGCCGTGGCTCGGCTCGACGCGGGCGGCCCCGGTGTCGGGCGCGGGAGGCGACGCATCCGTCGGGCGTGCCTCACGGGCCACATCCTCGCCGCCAACGTGGGTGGCGGCCGTTGCGAGCATCACGACCACGGCGTGCCGGACAAGGCGGGCGAAAGCACGACTACAATCGGCCGCAGTCGCAAGGGGCAGGCGTGCCGTGGATGAACTGACCGCAGTATTCAACGTGGAACGGCCCCTGCACGAGGTGTGGGAAGCGTGCCGCTTGGAGGGCGAGGGCGGCATTTGTCGTATCCCTGCCTTCCCGTCACCGGGCGGCGATGGCTGCGCGGCCACCGTGCTTGAGAGTCGTCCGCAGCAGCTTCTGCGGGCGCGCAAGGACGACATGCCTTGCGCCGGCACCGAGATCGAGATTCGCATGGAGCCGGCAACCGCGGCCGGCTGGCCGACCAGAGTCACGCTGCGGCAGAGCTCCTTTCCTCCGGCCTTCGCCCAGGCGCCGGAGATCTTCGACGCCCACTTCCGCCAGATCGCGGCCAACTTCCATCTCTACCTCGAACGTGGCATGCGGATGGATGCCGGCGTACCGGCCGACTTCGGCGCGAGCCTAGTGCAAACGGCCCTTGGGCTCGAGTTGCGTGCCGTCACGAACGGCGGCGTGGCCGACGCTTGCGGCATGGCGCCAGGAGACCTGCTCCTGACCGTCGGCGGAGTTCGCATCCACAGCATCGGTGAGCTGTGGGCTGTGCTCGGGGCGGGATCCGAACCGGCCCTGACGGTCACCTGGGCACGGGGCCGCGAACGCATGGAAGGAAGAGCGAGCGTGAACCGGCCCCTCCGTGTTGCCCGGTGATTTGCCCACAGCATCACGGGTAGAGGTCGGCGCGGCCATCGTCGAGGCGAAAGGCGATCTCGCTCACATTGTCCTCCACCACCACCGGCCTGCCGTTCGCCTCCACCGGGCGAAAGCGCCAGGACAGTACAAAGTCGAGTGCTGCCTGCTCGAAGGTGTCCGGCGGATCGGCGGCCACGATGCGCGCATTCACCACCGTGCCGGTGACATCTACGTCGTAGCGCACTCGCACCACGCCTTCCACGCCTTGCGCGCGAGCCGCTTCCGGATAGGCCAGGCTGCCGGTCGTCATCAACTGCAACGGGCGCGGCGCACTGGCGCAGCCGGCAATGAGCGCAAGCGCCACGGCTGCAAGGAACGATGCCGTCTTCATGGCGGCGACAATAGCGCACTCCCGATGCGTGCAATGGTTGGCCGTGGTCCGGCGCCCGCTTCGTGTTGCCGGAACCTCTGGAGGGAGGTGGGGTCTGGCGGCGCCCGCCATCCACCGCGCCGCAAGGCGCGCAGACACCCGCTGCAACTAGCAAAGGGCGAGCGCAAGAGGCCCTCCTGCGGCGCGCATGGAGGGCGGGACGCCCTGACCCTTCCGTTGCCTTGGCTCGGTCCTTGTCCGAGTTCGTCGAAGCGTCCAGCACGGGACGGGACAAGCCCGTCCCCTACCAAGAAAAGCGACGTACGATGATTGGGTTACAGGGTTGTTCCAATGGGAGAGGTTGGGGGCGCGCGATTTGGCGATGTCTCGTTCCACCGACAATACGAGAGGGCGTGCCGACGCGGGAGCGTGGAGGCTGACTGCGCCGCGGCATTGGCCCGTGTGGTTTGGCGTTGGCATCGCGTGGCTGGTCGTGCGGCTGCCGGTGCCTTGGCTGATGCGGCTCGGCGGTGCGTTCGGGGCTTTGGGGTGGCGGCTTGCGAAGCGGCGGCGCCACATCGTCGAAACCAACCTTGCACTGTGCTTCCCGGAACTCGTGGGTGAGGGACGTCTGGCGCTCGCACGGGAGGTCTTTCGTTCCACCGGCATCGCCTTCGTCGAGAGCGCCATGATCTGGCTCGGGCCCGTAGCGCGCTTGCAGGCTCGGTTCACATTGACTGGCCTCGACATCTATCGGGCGGCGCTGGCGGAAGGCAACGGCGTGATCGTCATCGGCGCGCACTTCACCACCCTTGATCTCGCCGGCGGGCTCACCGGGCGCGAGGCAGATTTCGCGGCGCTGTACCGTCCGCACGGCAATCCAGTGTTGGATCGGGTCATTCGCCGGGGCCGGGAGCGGCATCTGGCCGCGACCATTCAGCGGCGTGCCCTGCGTCGGGCGGTGGCGCATCTGCGCAAGGGAGGCGCGCTTTGGTATGCCCCCGACCAGGACTACGGCTTGCGCCACGCGGTGTTCGTGCCGTTCTTCGGCATCGAGGCGGCGACCATCAACGTGACGACCCGCCTCGCAAAACGCACCGGCGCCCGCGTGCTATTCCTCTCGCACCGGCGCGATCCGCGCCAAGGCCGCTGGGAAGCCGAGATCAGCGACCCCTTCCACGGCTTCCCGAGCGACGACTTCGCAGCCGACGCCGCCGAGATCAACCGCGTCATCGAGCAGGCGGTGCGAAAGTGCCCGGAGCAGTACCTCTGGGTGCATCGACGGTTCAAGACGCGGCCGCCTGGGGAGGCGTCGTTGTATTGATTGCGGCGGGAGAGGCCTGTCCGGTCCCTTGCCAAATCCATCGATGCGTTAAAGACGGGCGGGGACAAGCCCCGTCCCTACGGGCAAGGGCGCGCCCTGGCTAGCCGATGACCGGGGTGGCGTCCTCGTCTACCACCGTGTGCTCGATGTAGCCGATGTTCTCGATCTCGATTCGCACCACGTCGCCCACCTTCATCCAGGCCGGTGGCTTCATGGCCGCGCCTACCCCCGACGATGTGCCGGTGAAGATCAGGTCGCCCGGGTCCAGCGTGAACGACTGGGTGAGGTGGGCGATCTGGTCGTGGCAGTCGAAGATGAGGTGGCGGGTGTTGCTGTCCTGGCGGGTCTCATCGTTGACCAAGGTGCGAATACCGAGATCGTGGGGGTCGCCGATCTCATCGGGCGTCACGATCCAGGGGCCGATGGGCGCGTGGGTGTCGAACGACTTGCCGATCTGCATCGTTTGCGACCGCGCCTGCCAGTCGCGGACGCTAACGTCGTTGCCGCAGCAGAACCCGGCGATCACCTCGTGGGCGCGCTCCTTCGGCACGTGCTTGGCGCGCTTGCCGATCACGAAAACCAGCTCGCCCTCGTAGTCGAGCATGTCCGACACGACGGGCTTGTTGATGCTGCCGTAGGGGCCGTTGACGGCGTTGTGCTGCTTGTTGAACCACATCTGTACGGCTGGCGCCTTGCCGCCGGACTCGGCGATGTGGTCGGCGTAGTTGAGGCCGATGGCGAGAATCTTGCCGGGGTTCGGCACTGGCGCCTTGAGTTCCACGTCATTCACGGCAAGGGCGTGCTCGACACTGGTCTGGGCTGCCGCGGCCGCCGCCAAGGCATCGTCGCCCGCCTCGAGCAGCGAGCGCATGTCGGTGGGCAGGTCCGGCGCGGCGCGGGACAGGTCGATGATGAGTTCCCCCACCACGACGCCAACGCGCGTCTCGCGTCCGTGCGTGAATGTCGCTAGCTTCATATGTTTCTCCTCTCTACCTCGAACAATGCCCGCCGGCAAACACCCAAGCAACAGCCCCTGCCAGGCGAGGGCCTCTGGAGGGAGGGCGTCCCGCCCTCCAAGCGTGCCGAAGGCGCGCACGCAGCGGAGCCAGCGAAGGCCACCGCGACCCACGTTCCAGACAACGCCAACAAAGCGCCAGCCCCGAACACCACCAACAAACCCCTTACGGGCCGCTAGACACCGAGCTTGTCGCGCAGCCAGGCATCGACATGCCCGGCCATTTCGGTGAATACGTCGTCGGTGCGCGTGCGGGTGCGCTTCAGCACCTTGTAGCCGTGGTCGGCGGTTTCCAGCCAATGCAGCGTGGCACGCAAGCGACTCGTGAGTTCCGTCATCAGGTCCGTCGATGCCATGCCGTCTCGGGAACCGGACAGGAACAGCATGGGGCAGCCGATGGCGTCCATGTGCTCGGCGCGGGCCAGCGAAGGCTTGCGTGGGTTGTGCAGCGGGAAGGAACAGAACACGAGCCCCGCCACATCCAGCGCGTGATCCACTACGGCGTGGGAAGCCATGCGCCCGCCGAAGCTGTGGCCGCCCAGGAGATAGGGGCCATCGAGCCGCTCCTGCGCGGCGCCCAAGGCAGCGGCGATCGTGGCGGTGGAGACATCCTTGGCGTCCACGCGATTGCGGCCGTCTTCGCGATAGGGGAAGTTGAAGCGGAAGGTGGAAAGACCAACGCCGGCGAAGGCCCCCGCTATGCCAGCCATGTTGGCGTGCTCCATGCCGGCACCGGCGCCGTGGCCCAGCACGAGAGACGCACGATGTCTTGGTGCTCGGAGGGTCAGCGCACCAACATCCCGGTCCCCGAGATCGAGCCGCAGCGCCTCCGTCATTTAGGCCAGCTCGTCCGCCGAGCGGATAATCGTCCCGACGAGGCCATACTCCTGCGACTCCTCCGCGCTCATCCAGTAGTCGCGGTCGGTGTCCTTGCTCACCCGCTCCAGGGGCTGCCCCGTTTGCTCGGCGATGATGGCGTTGATGCGCTCGCGGGTCTTGAGGATTTCGCGAGCATGAATCTCGATGTCCGAGGCATCGCCGCCGAAGCCCCCGGCTGGCTGGTGGATGAGAAACCGCGTGTTCGGCAGCGCGTAGCGGTTCTCCCGCTCTGTGGCGAGGTAAATATGCGTGGCGATGCTGCCGACCCAGCCCGTGCCGACGATGCGCACCGTGGGCTTTACGAAGCGGATCATGTCGAAGATGGTGTCGCCGGACTCCACGTGTCCGCCGGGGGAGCCGATGTAGAGGGTGATGGGGTCGTCGCCCTCGAACGACAGCGCCAGCAGCCGCTCGGCGGTGCGCCGCGCCATGTCCTTGTCGATCTCGCCGAAAATCGTGAGCGTGCGGTTCTTCAGAAGCGTGTTGTCCACCACCGCAAACTGCCGCGCTTTTTCGGCATCGCCCTCGTCGCCTTCCTTCCCGCGTGCGTTGAAGCCGCCCTTGCCAGTGCCGCCCATGCGTGTCCTCGAGACCAACAAAGCGCGCATCTTACTTCGGACATGGGGAATAATCGCGCCCTTTGAAGCTTGACGAGAGGCGCACGATGCCGCTGCACCCGGAATACGAGGCCATGCTGGCGCAGATGGCCGAGGTGGAGGGACCTGCCTTGGTCGACATGCCGGTGGAAGCCGGACGCGAGATGTACCGAACGATGCAGCCGGAGGCGCCGGACGTTGCGGTGGCTGCGGTGACCGACGCCTCCGCGAACGGCGTGCCGGTGCGCATCTACACCCCAAACGGCCAGGGCCCATTCCCGCTCGTGATGATGTTCCACGGCGGTGGCTGGGTGATCGGCGACCTCGTCACCGCCGACGGCCAAAGCCGGGAAGTGTGCAAGGGCGCCGGCGTGACGGTGGTGTCGGTGGACTACCGGCTGGCACCGGAACACCGCTTCCCGGCGGCGGCGGACGATTGCTATGCCGCCACCGTTTGGGCAGTGCAGAACGCGGACCACATCGGTGCCGACGCCAGCCGCCTTGCCGTGGCCGGAGACAGCGCGGGGGGCAATCTGGCCGCGGTGGTGTCGCAGATGGCGCGGGACAAGCGCCGCGCTGGTGATGGCGACGCCCCCGACATCCGCTTCCAGCTACTCGTCTATCCCGTCACCGACGGCGTGAACTTCAACACCGCCTCGTACCACGACAACGGCGAAGGCTACATGCTGACGGCGGACTCCATGCATTGGTTCTGGGACCACTACGCGCCGGAATCTGGCGAGCGCAGCAACCCCTACGCCTCACCGCTGCTCGCGGACGACCTCGGCGACTTGCCGGAAGCCTTGGTGATGACCGCCGAGTACGACCCGCTGCGGGACGAGGGCGAAGCGTACGCAACGGCCCTAGCCAACGCCGGCGTCACCGCCCGCTGCCAACGCTACGGCGGCATGATCCACGGCTTCTTCGGCCAAAGCCGCGTCGTCGGCGCCGCCCGGGCACCGATGGACGACGCTTGCAAGGCATTGAGGGAGGCGCTGAACTCGTAGACCCTTCATGTTCTTGTGGCATGGAGGCTGGGACGGAACTTTGGACTTCGGAGACGAGAGACTCCGAAAAGACGAGTCAGGCGGCTTGGGTGATGATCCGCATCGCCGCGTCCTCGGACGAGGCTACACGCGAGACGTTAACGGATCGGCGCCGTCCTTCGAACGCGAGTTCGTCGAGTGCGCTTCGCGTCTGCGCGCTGTCCTCCGTCACACCTGTGAGTAGTTCAAGGTGCGACGGCTTGAATAGCAGGCCCGTCGCGTCCGCCACAAGGCTGAGGCTCCATAGGTGTGCACGCGCTTCTCGGAGAGAGGTGGTCATCCGACTCGCGTTCAGGACAACGACATTGGCTGCCAAGCGAGCGCCATAGTACGTGAACCGTATCGCGTGTTCGGTGGTGTGCAGCACAACCTCAGCGTCAAGGGAGTTCGCAAGTTGGGGGCTCCGCTCCTTCACCACCTTTACAACGCGCCTCACCGACATTGGTGGTTCGGCGTCAATTTCGTTGCCACTGTCGAAGCCAGGGACGTTGGCGAGGCTAAACTGCTCCGCCCGCGAAAATACGTCGCTGAACCGCGACACGTACGCAGCACGAGACTCAGCAAGATATACGCCTTGGAGCGGGCTCCTCCAAGAGCGAAGCTCAGGAACCCCTTGCCCGGCTTGCGTGGGTCCGTTGACCTCCAAGTAACGCCCGAGGCTGGCTAGGGCCGTGTCCGCGACCGCACCCAAGGAAGGCGAAGCCCAGCCGAAGAGGGTACGTAAGCGCCGACGATCAACCAGCCGCCGACACGCAGTTTCTCCCGTTTCTGAAACGGCCGCGATGGCGGCCACGAAGCGCTCGGGTCCTCCGGGCACGGGTTCTATAACCAAGGGTGCCCACGTTACGTTGACACCGTTTGGCGTGGCGGTTGGGAATCCGTCAATCATTGGTTGGCTCCCCGTTGGCGGGCCAGAGGCAATTCCGGTTGACCGGCACCGAGCGACGTCACGATCAGCTCGTCCAAGAGTGGAAGGCGGTCCGACAGGAACCGACAGCACTCCCGCAGCATCCCACCAGAGTCCCAATGCCCTGAGAGAGACGCCAACTCTATCCGATCCATGTCCACACCCTGCAATACGTCGGCCGCCTCTTGGACGCGACGTGTCGCTGCGCGCAGTTCATCATGGCTAACGTCCGCGAATGCGAGTCTGGCAAGCAAGTTGGGCACAGACCCATCGACTTCCATTCCACTTGGGATGGCTTCGCCGTGATCGATAAGCACAAAGTCGCCGGCCCCGCGATGGAGGAGGTTCCGCACCGTCCGGTCCTGGTTGGCGATCCACGTATCGAACGCAATGGCGAGCGCCAAATGCTGCCACCGCCGCGCCACCTGGTCGCGCACTTCTGAATCATCGTGCGTGACCCGCAACATGCGCTGGTCTGGGGTAAAGGCAGTTCCGAACGCGAACCGTTCGTTCGTGTCGAATTGGCCTTCCTCCAGCAATACGACCCCTGGTCGAAGACTAGGGAAGCCCTACCTCTTGGGCGATGAGTGCGCAGAGGACTTCGCGGACGATCTCATGCTTCGGAACCAACTTGACGACCGCGTCGATTAGTTGGTCTTCTACTTGCACGGTGCACTCGTACACGCTAGCTGCCGTTGGTTGCGGGCGCGATTTCGCGGGTACTGTCATCAGACGCGTGGACTGGAGCATGGCATGAAGTGTCACGTGTCAAAACGGTGGCATCAAGTAACCGGCGCTAAGAGCGTCGGACGGCAGGCGGTGCGCCCGTCGCGACCGTCGCTGTCGTGCCCTGCTACGACTCGCCAAGCGTCATGTCTGAGCACCACCGCGCCCGGCAACACGCCCCTATGCGACATGCCGTGCTCCATTGGTGCCATCCCTAGGCTGGCATAGACTAACGCTGCCTAGTCCACCCGCGCCTTCGCAGTCCCCATTGCCACCTGCACGCCCTTCTGGTTTACCGTGGCGACGGTGAGTTCGACGATGCCGTCCTCAACGCCGACTACCGTCGCGGTGGCGTCCAGGGTGTCGCCGGGGAACACCTGATTGGTGAAGCGGACGCCGAACTCGGTGAGGCGGCCGTCGCCGACGTAGTTCGTGAGCATCTTGCCGGTGAGGCCCATGGTGAGCATGCCGTGGGCGAAGACCGACGGATAGCCGGCCACTTCGGTTGTGAACACCTCGTCGGTGTGCACCGGGTTGTAGTCGCCGGAGGCGCCGGCGTACATGACGATCTGGGTGCGCTTGAGGTCTTCGACCAGGCGTTCGGTGTAGGTGTCGCCGGCGTTCAGTTCGCTTGCGTTCAATGCCATTTCGATTTCTCCTTGCTGGGCCTGACTCAGCCCTGATCTACCGGGCGCTCGGTTCGCACGCCCACGCCCGTTGCGGTGATGACCAGTTCGCCGTTCTGGTCGCGGTATTCGGTGACGGACTCGCTGAACGTGAGCTTGCCGGCGCGGCGGCTCTCGCGCTCCCAGGTGTTTCCGGGCTTGTTGGTGGCGGTGAGCACGTCGCCTGGCCGGATGTGGCGGTGATAGACGAAGCGCTGCTCGGCGTGCAAACCGCCGCCGCCACCTCCGCCGCCGCCGCCCTCGCGGGGCTTGGCGCCGGTGGGCTTGCCGCCGGAGCCGAACCAGCCCTCGCCGTCGATGGGCGGGCGCAGGCTGTAGTCGGGATCGAACTGGGCGCTCGCTTGGGCAAAGGTGGGCGGCGCGATGATGCTGCCGGGCTCGGTGCCCTCGGCATAGTCCTCGTCGTGATAGATCCGATTCGCATCGCCAACGGCGCGGGCGAACATCATGATGTGGCTCGCCTCCACCTTAAACTTCTCAACTGCCATTTGTCCCCCTCAAGAAGGTGCCTGATCGTGGTTGCTGCTTTCCCCTCGACCGGTGCCGAGGCGAAGGCGTGCAAACCTACCAGACATGCGCTGCCATGTCGTGGGCCGAATGTGGATTGGCACCATATCGAGCGGCCCCTCGCAGTTGCAGGGGCGACGCGCCCGTTAGGACGGCAGAGCGCATTAGCGAGCCCTCCTCGAACAACACCCGCCGGCAAACACCGAAGCAACAGGCCCCTGCCATGCGAGGGCCTCTGGAGGGAGCAACAGGCCCCTGCCATGCGAGGGCCTCTGGAGGGAGGGCGTCCCCGCCCTCCAAGCGTGCCGAAGGCGCGCACGCAGCGGAGCCGGCCAACGCCACCGCAAGCGAGCGTTCCAGACACAGCCAACAAAGCGCCAGCCCCGAACAATGCCGCCAACAAACCAGCCTCTGTTCCTTGACGTGCCTGCGGCACGATGGAGGGCGAGACGCCCTCCCTCCAGAGGCCCGTGGCAAACGCGTTCTACGGCGCAAGCTCCTAGACTAGACTAGACTAAGACTTAACGCCCCTTGAACTCCGGTTTGCGCTTTTCCAGGAAGGCGGTGATGCCCTCGCGGCTGTCCTCGGTTTGCACCAGGGCGCCTTGGGCGTATTTCTCGAACATCAAGGCTCCGGCCAGGCCCGCTTCCATGCCGAAGTGGACCATCGCCTTCATGGTGCGCGGCACGAAGGGGGCGAAGCTCGCGAGGTGTTCTGCCATGCGGCGGGCTTCCGGCAATAGCTCCTCCCGTTCCACCAGCCGCGTCACCAGGCCAATGGAGAGCGCTCGTTCGGCGTCGATGGGCTCGCCCATCAGCATCATCTCCATGCCCCAGCCGCGGCCGACGATGCGTGGCAGGCGCGCCGTGGCGCCGCCGCCGGGGATGATGCCGAGCTTGCCCTCGGGCGTCGCGAAGCGTGAGCTAGGCGTCGCGATCCTGAGATCGCAGCCGAGCGCCACCTCCAGCCCGCCGCCCATGCAGATGCCGTCGATGGCGGCGATGGTGGGCTTGGGCAGGCGTTCGAGCTGGTCCGCGAGGCCCTGGACGATGGGCTCCAATGCCTTCTTGAAGTCGCGGTGCAGCACTTCGCTGAGGTCGGAGCCGGAAGCGAAGGCGCGACCGCCGGCACCGGTGATGGTGACCACGCGCACGGCGTCGTCGTCGCCAGCGTGAGCGACCGAGTGCTGCAACTCGGCAAGCGTGGCGAGGGAGATGGCGTTGTGCTTCTCGGGCCGGTTGATGGTGAGGAGCGCCATCGCGCCCTCGACTTCATAGGTCGTCTCTTGGTAGTCCATGCTTCCTCGTTGTCGTTGCGCTGGGCGACGGGGGGGGGCCAGTCCGGCATCATGGGTCGTCGCTCTCGTCCTTGCCAGCCAACCTGTCCACGAAGCGGTCCAGCTTGCCCTTGACTCGCTCCACCACGTTTTCCACGTCGATCCTGTCGATCATCTCCCGCGCCACCGCCTCGTTGGTCTGATCGGCCAGCCGAGCCACGACCTCGGCCGTGAGTTCGTCGATGCTGACGCCTTCGCTGCCACCGATGCCCTCGACGCGGATGTCCGGCAGTTCCGCCTCCGTGCTGCCAAGGGGGGAAACCAGTGCGCCGCGCCCACCTTGCACCGACATCCGTTCCACAATCACCCTTAGGTCCGGATCGGCGCCAGCCGCCTCCTTCGACCGTTGCGTGGAGGCACCCCGGCGGGAACGCTCGACGATGCGGCCGATGTTGGTGAAAGCGCCCTCGGAGTAGCCATCCACCACGGCCGTCACGACCACGTCGTCGAGTTCGAGCAGCTCCACCACGAGGGCTTCGTCGCCGGTTCGGCCAAGTTCCAGCGTAACCGCCAGTCGCCCCACCGCCAGTGCCGGCGGGCCTTTGATTCCGGGCGGATTCGAGACTTCAATGCCGAGCACTTCCACGCGCCGTTCGACGAGTTCGAAGTCGACGTTGTCCACCTCTACGGGCACGCCGAGCTGCTTCGTTCCGGCGTCCTCGATTGCTTCCTCCAGCGCGAATTCGCCGCGCAGCAAGCCGACCCAGACGATGCCGATCAACGCCCCGACCGAAATCAGGATTGTCCAAGCCAACCGCCTCATGCCGTCACGCTCCCGCGAACGAGCGGGCCAAGCTCACGTTGACATCCGCGCCGCCCCCAGCAGCAACGCCGATGGCAACGCGCCAGCCGTGCGCATCGCACAGTTGCTTGACGATGGCGAGGCCCAGTCCGCTGCCGCCGGTCGCGGACCGCCGCGCTGCGTCAAGGCGGTAGAACGGCTCGAACACCCGCTCGCGTTCCGCCTGCGGGATGCCAGGCCCTACATCCGTCACGTGGACGCACACCTCTTCGCCCCCGTCCACGGTCACCTCCGCACCGCTGCCGTGTTGGCGCGCATTGTCGATTAGATTCGCGAGCACTCGTTCGAGCGCGCCGGGGGCAATGTACACGCGCTTCGGCACATCGCCGCGCCAGTGCACCACCAGGTCTTCGTCGATGCCGGCCACCACCGAGCTGATATACGGCTCGAACTCCACCAGCCGCGCCGCCTCGCCAGCGCCGCGCGCAAACCGCAACGCATCGCCGATCAGCTCGTCCATGGCGGCAAGGTTGCGCTCGAAGCGCTTGACGAGGCGGGCATCCACATCCTCGGGCAACAGCTCGAGCGCAAGACGCATCCGTGCCAAGGGCGTTCTGAGGTCGTGGGAAATCCCCGCCAGCAGGGTCGTGCGATTCGACAGCAGTGTGGTGACATCCCGCGCCATGGCGTTGAAGCTCGAGGCGAGGGTCACGAGTTCCGTCGGCCCTTCCTCCGGCAGCGGCTTGAAGCCCTCCGCACCGCGAAACGACCCAGCCGCCTGTGCCATGGCCTCAAGCGGGCCGGCAAGGCGGCGCACGATCAGCGCCGAGCCGATGAAGACGATGAGCGCGCCGGTGCCGAATATCACGAGGCCCACCACCAGCGGCTGCACGTCGCGTCGTTGCGAGGAAAAGCCCACCTGCATGATGCGCCCGCCCATGGGAACGCTCGCCCACAGTAGGCCGTCGCTCTCCATCAGCCGCACGACCTCTCCCACGCGTTGCGACAGCTTGGTCTCGATGAGGTCGTGATAGGCGTTGCCGTCGGCCACGAAGGGCAGGTCGCGCACGTTGGCGCTGATGATGAGGTCGTGATTCTCGAGCAGCTCGATCTCAAAGTACGGCCGTGCCTCGGGGCTGAGCTCCACCCAAGTCTTGGCGGCAAGCACCACCAGCCCCGCCTCGTCGTCGGCTGAGCGATCGGAGATGGGCACCACCACGAGCCCCCAAAGCGCCGCCAGCGCGGTAATGGCAATGGCCGAGGCACCCACCGCCAGCACGGCGTTGGTGCGCCCGAGCAGGGACGCCGGCCACGCCGCCTGCAATCGGCTCTCGATCAGGCGCCGCAGCTTGCCGACGATTGCCGTCGCCGTTGCCATCGTGAGGTCGCCATTGCCAAAGCGCGAGCCAAGTCCGGCAGCAGCGTTCGGTCAGACCGACCCCGGACAGAACATGTAGCCCTTGCCCCAGATCGTCTTGATGAAGACGGGTGTTGCCGGGTCTGGCTCGATCTTGCTGCGCAGGCGCGTGACGCGCACGTCGATGCTGCGGTCAAACGGCGCGCGCCGGGTGCCGGTGAGGAGGTCGAGGATGCGATCCCTGTCGAGCACCGTGTTCGGATGCCGCACCAGCACGTCAAGCAGCTCGAACTCGCCGGATGTGAGCGCCACGGTGCGTCCATCCCGCGTCAGCCGGTGGGCACTGAGATTCAGCTCGAAATCCCCGAACGTGATGGTCTGCGCCTCGCGCCTTGCGCCGCGGCGCAGTACGGCGCGCACCCGGGCCAGGAGTTCGCGTGGGTTGAAGGGCTTGGCAAGATAGTCGTCGGCGCCGATTTCGAGGCCGACGATGCGATCCACGTCGTCGCCCTGCGCCGAGACGATGATGATCGGCAGGTCGCGGTCGCGCCGCATGCGACGAGCAATGGAAAGGCCGTCCTCGCCAGGGAGCATGAGATCGAGGATCATCAGGTCCACTTCGTGCGTTTGCAGGGCGGCGTCCATGGCGACACCGTCTTCCGCCACCAACACTTCGAAGCCCTGGCTCGAAAGGTATTCCTCGGTGAGTTCGAGGAGTTCCGGATCGTCATCCACCACCAGCAACGTCGCCGGCGGCTTGCCGTGCGGGGCGCCGCCGTCCGCCGTAGCGCCGGCAGCCTTGGCCGCCGGCGGCGAGTCCTTTGAGACGCTCTCGGCCGCAGTCACGATTGGCGGGCGTCCCGCTCTGTGTCCGCCGCCACCTCGGTGGCCGCATCCGCACTCTCTTGCTTCGATGCCGGTTCGGTGCGGCGATGCTCGAACCCGGTGCCGAAGCCCTCGCGCGTCGCCGCCTCGTCGGTATCAGCATCCGGAGCTACTTGCAGAACACGCGTTTTCAGCCCGGCGCGGATCGGAGGCCGTGGCGCCGACGGCGCCGTATCGATGCCCAGCTCGTCGTCGTACAGTTCCAGCGCATCGACGCCAAGCACGGCACTCGCGTCTTTCAGAATGCGCCCAAAGCGCGCCCGCGAGCTGACCGGAATGCGGGTGGGTTCGCCGCTGGCCGCCATGCGCTTGCGCATCTCGACGAAGTACCAGCGCCGCTCTTCGTCGTCCATCGCCTCCCACCGACCGCCGAGGTCGGAGAGTTGCTCGTCAGAAAACTGCGCAAACGGATTGGTGGCATCCACGGCCACGCCACCGTCCGCCGCAAACGCCCCCGAAGCCACCAACACAAGCGCCGCCGGCGCATGTCGCCAGCGCCTTGCGCGCAAGTTTTTCGGCCTCGTTCGCGTGCAAATCATCGGTATGCGTGGTTCCCCGCGAAATCCCACCAGACCGGCCCCGCATGGGCCGCCGGGACAACCAAGTGAACCCCTTTGCGCGCCGAATTGCAACGGCGTTCGGCGAGCGCAAAGCACAAAAAAAGGCTGGTGCGCCCGCTAGGACGCACCAGCCCTGTCAGCCGTTGTGGCTTTGTGAGCCCGGCAGCTTCGGGCGGCTTGCACCGCCCGAAGTGCGACGGACAGGTCGTTACGCGCGCTCGAAGAGGCCAGCGGCGCCTTGGCCGCCGCCGATGCACATCGTCACGACGCCATACTGCTTCTCGCGGCGTTGCAGCTCCCGCAGGATGGCGCCAGTGCAGCGTGAACCGGTCATGCCGAAGGGATGGCCGATGGAGATGCTGCCGCCGTTGACGTTGTACTTCTCGTTGTCGATGCCGAGCTTGTCGCGGGAGTACACGCACTGTGAGGCGAACGCTTCGTTCAGCTCCCACAGGTCGATGTCGTCCTGGCGCAGGCCCGCATTCTCGAGCAGACGCGGAATGGCGAACACCGGGCCAATGCCCATTTCGTCCGGCTCGCAGGCAGCGACCGTGAAGCCACGATAGACGCCCATGGGCTGGATGCCGAGCTGATTGGCGCGCTCGGCGCTCATCAGCAAGGTCATGGATGCGCCGTCGGACAACTGCGATGCGTTGCCGGCGGTTACCGTGCCGTCTTCCTCGAAGGCCGGCTGCAGGCCCGCGAGCCCGTCCAAGGTGGTGGTCGGGCGGTTGCACTCGTCGCGGTCCACCGTGACTTCCGCCATGCTCTCCTCGCCGGTTTGCCGGTCCACCTGCTTCATGGTCACCGTCATCGGCGCGATTTCCTCGTCGATGTAGCCGGCGGCCTGAGCCTTGGCATAGCGCACCTGGCTTTGCAGCGCGTATTCGTCCTGCATCTCGCGGGTGACTTGGTAGCGCCGGGCGACCACCTCGGCGGTGTTGCCCATTGCCATGAAGATCGCCGGCTTTTCTTCGATCAGGCGCGGATTGCGGGTATCGCTGCCGCGCGGCGACCGGGTTGCGCCGGAGATCGAGTCGACGCCGCCGGCCATGGCGATGTCGGTCTGACCGGAAGCAATCTGGTTCGAGGCGATGGCGATCGACTGCAGGCCCGACGAGCAGAACCGGTTGATCGTCATGCCCGCTGTGGTGATCGGCAGCTTCGACAGCACGACTGCGAGCCGTGCCAGGTTGCCGTCCTGTTCGCCTGTGTGGTTGGCGGCCCCCACGACCACGTCCTCGACCTCTTGCGCCGAGACGTTGGGGTTGCGCTCCAGCAGCGCGTCGATGCAGTGGGCCAGCATGTCATCGGATCGCGTCAGGTTGAAGCTGCCGCGGTGGGACTTGGCGAGCCCCGTGCGGATGCTGTCTACGACTACGACTTCTCGTGCCATTCGGTTTCCCCTTCCTCAAGGTGGTTCAGAAAACAAACGGCCCGTTCATCGAACCGTGCAAGCGGGCGAGTGTACCCAAAACGCCGCTGCATTGGGTGGCGGGATTGCGCCGAGTGCCCGCCTGTATCGATTAGACTTCGCCCGAGGTGACTAGTGGCAAAGATGCGCGACACGTCCCGGGACTTGAGAATCCCCAACATGCAAGAAGCAATGGACAACGTGCAGCACGCCGTCGAGCTACCGGAGCTGGCCGAATCCACGGCCTTTGCGGAACCTGCTGGCAATCGCGCGCGACAGGAGTTGCGCAAGCGGTTCGAAAGCCGCCTCGTTGTGCGTCACGACCTAAACCGGCGCTTGGTCTCGTATCAGGCCAACAAGGCCATGCCCGGGCTGCGTTGGCTGAAATACAAGGAAGGGTTCTCGGCGCACCTCGTGCAGGATGCACTGCGCTTGGCTGATGGCATGGTGCTCGACCCATTCGCGGGACTTTGCACCACCCCGTTGGTTGCGGGCGGTGCAAATCGCCCTGCCGTCGGCATCGAGATCATGCCGGTGGGCCCCCGGGTGGCACGGGCGGTCGGGGCATTGGCCCAGGGCGGCCAGAGCGATTCTCTCGCCAAAGGCGCAAAGCAGCTCTTGCGTGCTGTATCTGGCCGCCATAACGAACCTGATTTCGCGTTCCCGCACGTGCCTATCACTGCGAGCGCGTTTCCGGCGGAAACAGAAGATGCCATCTCTCGGGCCCGAGCCCATCTCGCCAAGCTAGAGTCCGGCCCGGTTCGCTCCATGCTCGATGTCGCGTGCATGAGCGTGCTTGAGAGTGTCAGTTTCACCCGCAAGGACGGCCAGTACCTTCGCTGGGATCCGCGCTCCGGCAGGACGCTTCGCGGGCGCGGCATGGACAAGGGCCCCATGCCGGACTTCGCTGACGCACTTGCGGCTCGCCTCCACGAGATGCGCGCCGACATTCCCGCGCTCGCCAGATGCTACGGCGGCCGCGCGCCGCAAATTGTCGAAGGTTCCGCACTACAGGAACTTGGCCACCTGCCGGAACATTCGGTTGGGCTGACCATCACGTCGCCCCCCTACGCCAATCGCTACGACTACACCCGCACCTATGCTCTGGAGTTGGCTTGGCTCGGCTACGACCGCGCGGCATTCGGTGCATTGCGGCAATCGCTCATCAGCGCGACGGTGGAGAACCGAGCAAAGGATGAAGTCCTGAGCGAGAGGTTTCCGCATCCTGAACTGCTCGCCAAGACACGGAGTTTGGTGTCATGCCAACCGGCCCTGTGTGAGGTGCTTGACCGCCTGGAATCAAAGCGTGCAGAGCTCAGCAATCCGCACGTCATTCGCCTCGTGCGCAACTACGTTCTGGAGATGGCGATCATCGTGGCGGAACTTGCCCGGACAACCCGCTCGGGCGGCCGAGTTGTCATGGTGAACGACAACGTGCAGTACCACGGCGAGGAAGTACCCATCGACCTCATCCTGTCGGCCATCGCCGAAGAGTTCGGCCTTGAGTGCGAGCAGATCGGCGTGCTGCCACGCGGCAAGGGTAACGCAAGCCAACAGATGGGCCGTTTTGGTCGCCGAGAGATCCGCAAGTGCGTGTACCAATGGCGGAAGCGATGAGGTCACCGGCCTGATGGCGGACGCAGACAAGCGGATTGAGGAAGCCGTGGATCGCTCGACCACGATTGCGGCCGAAATCGCAGAGCGAGCGGACGTGCGGATTAGGGAGGAAATCGAGCGCTATGCGAGGCACCTAGGCTACCGCAAGAAACTAGAGCGGCTCGCTATCGATGGCGACGCATATCGCCGCGTCAAGGCGGCGAAGATTCGACCGCGGTTGGTGTTCGCCCATCCCAAGCTGCTCATGGATATGCCCAACGCCTCCCTGTACTACCGCGGCATCGCACTCTTGCCGCGCAAGCGAGTTGCGGGCATCGCGGGCGCCGTGGATGGGTGGGAGCAGTCGCCGCCGACGGCTCGCATCACGAAGGAGAAGGCGCGCAGGCTCGCACGGCTATACAACCGCGTCATCAGTGCGGTCGTGCTTGATCGGTCGGAGTGGGGCGACGGTGACGCACCTCGCAACGTGCTGGCCAACGTCGGGATCACCGCCGATGGCGGGATGCGCAACGTTGTGGGGCAGCAGGCCGAGGCGGAGATCAAAGGTCGGATGCGCGAGTTCGCGGCGGCAGAGGACCTTGCCGTCGGGGCACTCGACGATCCAGCCAGCATGGAGCTGAGAGACGGCGTTACGATGCGGTTCGGATCGGAACCGGACATCGGCTTCGAGCGGGACGGTTCGTGGGCGCTCATCATCGAGATCAAGGGTGGCAAGGATCCTGCTGGTGCTTTGGAACGCCTTGGTGCGGTCAAGAAGACGTTCGACGAAGCACCAAACGATTGCAGGAACTTCCTAGTGGTGGGAGTGGTGACGACGACGATGCGCGAGAGACTCGGGGAAATGCGCATGGAGAGACACTTTGAGATTGACGAGTTGCGCGACCCCGGAACTTGGGACGAGTTTATGAATGAGATCTTCCACCACAGCTTGCGGATTGCACCGGAGATTGGCGTGCAGAGGGATCCGTCGTGAACGGTCTGAATCCGCTTCGCGGTGCGGTGAGCGTGGTTGCTAGCTGGGCTGTCGCCTTGGGAGTGGCTGCCGAGGAAGGGCCGGAGGAGCTGGTCGATCCGGTTCCCGAGACCATTGCCAAGGGCGACATCGTCGTCGGCGTGGTGCCGTTCGTGCGGGCGCCGCAGTCGTATGATCCGGTGAAGCCGCTTGGCACCAACGATGCGTGGGCGCGGCTGCAGGGCCTTGCGGCGATTCCCGACGGTTCGGGGCGATTGGTGTTCAGCGACCTGCGCGGGCTGCTGTACGTTACCGACGCAAGTGGCGCAGAGCCGGCGGTTTATCTGGATTTGCGGCGCGAGGGCGTTGCGCTGCACAACCACGACTTTCCGAACGAAGCGGGGCTGCTCGGCTTCGCGTTCCATCCGGACTTCGCGGAGCCCGCCAAGCCCGGCTACGCCAAGTTCTACACCGCCTACAGTGCAGCGCCAGAGACTCTCGCCGAGGTCATTTCCGGCAGCAATCAGCAGAGCGTGATTCGCGAATGGACCATCGCCGATCCCGGTGCCACTGCCTTCGTGGGCACCGCGCGGGAAGTGTTCCGGGTGAGTCAGTTCGCGCTCACCCACAACATCGGCACCATCGCCTTCAACCCAACAGCCGGTCCCGGGTCCGACGACTACGGGCTCCTCTACGTCTGTCTCGGCGATGGCGGCGGCGCCAACGATCCGCAGAAGAACGGCCAGAATCCCGACACGCTGCTGAGCGCCATCCTGCGCATCGATCCCTTGGGCGATGCCAAGGGCGAGTACGGCGTTCCGCAAGACAATCCGTTCGCGGACGGCGAGGGCGGGGCACCGGAGGTGTGGGCTTGGGGCCTGCGCCATGCACAGCAGTTCTCCTGGGACACCGACGGCCGAATGTTCATCAACGACATCGGCCAGGATCAGGTGGAAGAGGTGAATCTCGGTGTTCCCGGCGGCAATTACGGCTGGCCAGTTCGCGAGGGTACGTTCGCCACAGCCCAGGGCAGCGCTGGCACGCGGCTCGGCTCGGTGTATGCGCGCCCGGACGAGGAGCCGGGGCGGTTCGTCTATCCCGTGGCGCAGTACGACCATGGCGAGGGCTTCGCCATCGGCAGCGGCTTCGTCTATCGCGGCGAGGGCATCCCGGAACTGCGCGGGCGCTATGTCTTCGGCGACATCACGCTTGGGCGCATCTTCCACATCGACGCGGACGACCTGACGCCGGGAGAGCCGGCAACCATCAGCGAACTGCGCCTGATGGTGGACGGCGAGGAGCGGGAACTGATCGACCTCGCCGGCTACACCAACACATACCATGCCGACATCCCGCGCGTGGACTTGCGCATGGGCATGGATGCCGAGGGCGAGATCTACCTACTAACCAAGGGCGACGGCTGGATCCGTAAGCTCGTCGCCGCCAACTGAAGCCACGACCCAACCACCAAGGAGAAACCCAAAATGCGCATTTCGACGACTCTTGCCGGGGTGGCGAGCCTCTTGGCCCTCAATGCCATCGCCGAGGCCGACGCCGAGTACCGCAAGCACGCGATGCAGGCCGTGGGCGGCCACATGCAGGCCATCGTCAAGATCATCCGCGGCGAGGTGCCCCACGCCGACCACCTGCCGATGCACGGCAACGCGATGGCGGACCTCGCGGAGACTGCGGGGTCCTTGTTCCCGGAAGGCTCGGAGGGCGGCGATGCACTGCCCGCCATCTGGGAAGACCCGGAAGACTTCGCCGAGAAAATCGAGGCGTTCCGCACCGCCGCCCAAGAGTTCAAGGAAGCCGCCGCCGGCGGCAACATGGCTGAGGCCGGCGCAGCGCTGCAGGGCCTCGGCGGCGCCTGCAAGGGCTGCCACGACGACTACCGGCAGGAGTAGCCAAAGGCCGGCGCGTGCGTCGGTTTCGGTAACTCAAGGGGACTGGGGACCCGGAGGGAGGGCGTCTCGCCCTCCAGAGGCCCGGACTAAGTCCGACACGCTCCTCGCGTTGGTGGCGTTGTTTGAGGCTGGTGCGTTGTTGGCATTGTCTGGGACGCATGTAGCGGTGGCATCGGCCGGCTCCGCTGCGTACGCGCCTTCGGCACGCTTGGAGGGCGGGACGTCCTCCCTCCGAAGGTCCGCGCCAAGTCCGACGGCTGCTAGGGCGTGTTAACACTTGTCGCCAAGAAGGCACACTTTATCCATTTAAATCAATCACCTATGGAGCGCCATCGGCAGCCTTCGAGTTTGCCGACTGGATCGACCGTTCGTCGTGCATCCCATTGAATCTACTAGGGATGCAGTGGCAACGGCAGCGCGTAGTGTGAACACGCCCTAGGGCCAGAACATCAAGGGGATCGGGGACATCAGTCGGGTAGGGCGACCACAGTCGCGACGGCAGCTAGGAGGGTGGCTGCGGCGCGCCAGGCATAGTGCGGAGTCGGCGGCACGTCGACGGCCTTTGTGCCGGTGAACATCGACAGGGGGGTCGGGTCCCGCAGGGCGCCATAGACGATGTGCGCGGCTACATGCGTGGAGACCAGGGCCACGATGAGCCAGTGGGCGCGGTTGTGGATGAACGTGGCGTTGCGGGCGAGTTCGAGGGAGACCCACTGCCGCAGGGGGCCTTCGGTGAAGATCTCGTCGGTGGCGAAGAGGCCCGTACTCACTTGCAGGGCCACGATTGCGAGCAGCAGCCCAACCAGGGCGATGCCCGGTGCGGTGTGGGGCGCGGGCGGGTTTCTGCCGCGGAAGTGGTTCAGGATGGCGCCGGGAGAGGTGCGGTAGTTCGAGAGCCTCGCGTAGAGGCCCCCCCAGATGGCCCAGCCGATGCGGAACACCAGCAGGCCCAAGGCGAGGGTGCCGGAGCGGACATGCCACTCCAATAGGCCAATGTCGCCGATGAGCCCGGTGGTTAGCGAGAAGACGACCACGATGGCGAAGGCCCAGTGCCAGATGCGCAAGGGCCAGTCCCAGATCAGCGATTTGGTCGTCCGGGCGTCGTCGCCGGCGGCTGGCATGGTGACCGACGAAGAGGAGAGTGGGTGTAGCGCCTCGCGTCAGCCGGCCGCCGCCTGCGCCTGACCCACGTCGTCCAGCCGATAGATGCGTCGCACGTTGTCGCCGAGCACCTTGGCCCGCACCGGCGGCGTCAGGCGATTGGCGTAGGCGGTGAGATCGTCCACCCACGTGTGCGGATGATCGGGGTGCGGGTAGTCCGTGGCCCACATGAAGTTGTCGGCGCCCACGTGGTCGATGATGAACGGGGCGGCGGTTTCGTCCGGGTCGCCGGAGATGAAGCACTGGCGACGGAAGTACTCGGTGAAGGCAGGGCGCTTGCCGGCAAGGTTGACCGAGCGCGCATGGGCGTCCAAGCGGTCGAGCATGGCGCCGATCCAGCCGGAGCCGGCTTCGAGCACACCCAGGCGAAGCTCGGGGAAGCGATCCAGCGTGCCGAGGGCCATGAACGAGATCAGCGCCTGCTGGACGATGGAGCGCAGCCAGATCATGGCGGCTGGGGCCATGCCTTCCGTGGGCCAGTCGAAGATGCCGGCCGCTGCTGCGTGCGGGTGAAAGGTGGGGTGAATCGCCAGCGGCACGTCGAGTTCCACGCACTTGGCGAACAGCACGTCGTGGTCGGGATGGCCGTGAATCACCCGGTTGTGGTTGAACGGGTTGATCCAGCCGCCCTTGCAGCCGTCCTTGACGGCGCGTTCGAGTTCGGCGGCGGAGCCTTCCGGGTCCAGCAGCGTCAGCATGGCGATGGGCACGAGACGCCCGCCGCTGCCGCGACAGAAATCCGCAATCCATCGGTTGTAGGCGCGAGCGTAGGCGAGGGTGATCTCGGGGTCGGTCTCCTCCACCTCCCACAGCAGGCAGATGGTGGGGTAGAGGAGCGAACAGGCAAGGTTCTCCTGATCCATGAGGTGCAGGCGGTCGCCCGCGTCGCATGCGCCGAGGGGCATACTGTCGGCATAGCGGCGCTCGGGGCTGGGTTTCAGGTCTTCGGCCCCCATCGCGCCCATGATGCCGAGGGAGCCCTTGCGCGTGCGCTCGGACGGCTTGCCGTTGATTTCGAGGTACTCGAGGCCGTCGTCATCGACGCGAATGCGCAGGGCGCGGTCCAGGTACTTCGCTTCGAGGTAGTTCTCCCAAAGGTCCGGCGGCTCCAATACGTGGCCGTCGGCATCGATGGTGCCATCGTAGGGGAACCGCTTGATTTCGTAGGCCATCGTCTCCCTCCCACAAGAGCCTTGGCCGATCATGCGAGCAAACGGGGGCGCACGGCAAGTGTTTTGGTGGGTGACAATCGGCGTCGGCAGCCGTCGTTTCGAGAGGATCCCCTGACCGTGGATGGTTTGGTTCGAGACTTGCGCCTCGATGTGGTTCGAGCGCTACGCGATGTTGCGGACCCGGAGCGAGCGCGCGGGCAGCAGGCGTACATGAAGTCGGAGATGCCGTTTCACGGTGTCACGGTGCCGGTTGTGCGCAAGCTCGTAGCGGAAATGGTGCGGTCGCGGCCGTTGCCGGATGCGGCCACCTGGGAGCAGGCGGTTCTCGCGCTTTGGCGGTCGGCGGAGCGACGCGAGGAGCGCTATGCCGCCGTGGAACTCCTGAACCACAGTCGCCACCGGCGCTGGCTGGAGCCGGGGCGGATGGCGATGATCGAGGAAATGGTCGTCACGGGTGCGTGGTGGGATTACGTGGACGCCATCGCCAGCGTGGCTGTGGGGCAGATGTTGAACCGCCATCCGGCGGAAGTCGCGGCGCTGCTGCGCCGCTGGGCGGAAGACGCAGACATCTGGAAGCGACGCACGGCGATTCTCGCGCAGCTAAAGCGTGGCAAGGCCACGGACGAGGAGCTGCTGTTTGCGCTCATCGAGCCCTCCATCGACGAGCGCGAGTTCTTCCTGCGCAAGGCCATCGGCTGGGCGCTGCGGCAATACTCCCGCGTCAACCCAGATGCCGTGGTGGCCTATGTGGAACGCTACGCCGACCGGCTTTCTCCGCTGTCCAAGCGAGAAGGGCTCAAGGCGCTCTTGAAGTCGGGCGCGGTGGCGGAGATTCCCTGAAGGCGCCGTCGGGTTCTACGGCCCGCAACGGGTTTACGGCAGCTTGGCACCTTCCTCGATGGGGATGAAGAGGCAGGAGCGGGGCTGGCCTTCCACGGCTCGGCTTTTGTGGCCATGGCCGGTGGTGTCTTCGGCCAAGAGGATGTCGCCGGATTCGAGACGTCGGGTTTCGCCGCTGCCCACCGTGATGTCCACTGAGCCGCGCAGATTCACGACGAACTGCCGCCTCGGGGCGGTGTGGAAGTCGAGGTCGTAGTCGCCGTCCACCTCGCGGAACATCACACCTGGGCCCGGTATGAGCGAGGAGAGCCGGCCGATGCCGCCCACCGACGACACCTCGATGTCCACGTCTTCGAAATGCGATTCGCCGTCGTCTCCCGTGTACACCCGCACCACGCGCATTGCCTTCTCCCTTGCTGCCTTAAGAACCCCGATGCCTCGATTCAGCCCCGCGCGCGCACTGCGGCGTCCGTGCGGCAAGGGGTGGGCGTGAGCCTGCTGAGTTCAGCCCCGCGCGCGCACTGCGGCGTCGCGTTCCAGGCAGCGGCTCAGCCATTCGTCCACGTTGCCGTGGTCCGAAAGGTCGATGCGCGCCATGCGGCTCCAGCTCAGGACGCTGGCGACGTTGAGGTCCGCCACCGTGAAGTCTTGGTTCACAAGATGGTCGCGGTCCGCAAGGTGGCCATTCAGCACCCGCAGCGGACGTTGGAGCGTCTCGATGCCAGCCGCCACGGCGTCCGGGTCCTTGTCGTAGCCCATGATGCCGTGCAGGTGCTTGAGCACGTCGAGCAACGTGCCCTCGACGGCAGTCATCACCCAGAAGCACCAGCGCAGGGTCTGCGCCTGCTCGTGAACCGAAGACGGCATCAGCTTGCCGTGCTTGCGGGCGAGGTAAAGGTTGATCGCCATCGACTCGGTGAGGGTGAAGCCATCGTCGTCAATGGCCGGCACCTGCGCCATCGGATTGACGGCGACGAGCGCCTCGGGCGTGGCATCGGTGATGTGCTCGTACTCGATGCCGAGTTCTTCCGCCATCCACAGCGTGCGATACGTGCGGGTCCCGACGGGGCCGTAGATCTTAAGTGCCATGCTCTCTCTCCTGCTCGCGGATGTCGGTGTTGGTTCTTGTGCCTGCTGTCAGGCGTCCGTCAGAGGAGATCGAGAATCGCCTCGGCGCGGCTCACCTCGAAGGCTCCTGGCGCTTCCACGGCCAGCTTCGCGACGATGCCGTCGTCCACGATCATGGCGTAGCGCTGCGAACGGGTGCCGAGTCCGAAGCCGCTGCCGTCCATCTCGAGGCCAATGGCCTTCGTGAAGTCGCCATTGCCGTCCGCCACCATGGTGAGTTCGTCGGCGCCGGCCGACTTGCCCCAGGCATCCATGACGAAGGCGTCGTTGACGGCGATGCATACCACGCTGTCGACGCCCGTTTCCTTCATCTGCGCCGCGTGCGTCACGAACCCGGGCAGGTGCGCCTGCGAGCAGGTGGGCGTAAACGCGCCCGGCACCGCAAACAGCACAACGCGCTTTTGCGAGAACAGGTCGTTTGTGGACACGGCGGACGGCCCTGCGTCCCCCATCACGTGCACGGTAGCTTCCGGCAAGCGCTCGCCTTCTTGAATCGTCATGAACTCCCCTCAGATGGAAATGTGGTTGGCGGCGGCATTCTAACGGAAGCTTCGGAGGCTCCCTCACCGTTTCTGAGGGGAAGGCGTCCCACCCGCCCAACGTGCCACGAGGCGCGTCTCCGGCATGGTGACGGCGCCCCGAGTTTCTGGGGTCACTTAATCTCAAATGGGACCAGCCCGAGGGAGGCCCGGTGAATCTTGGCTACATCCGGCCAAGCGGCGGCGAGGTCTGACCGATGCCAGCTACTGGAAGGTGGACCGGGATCTCGCGGAGGACTACAACGTCCATCTCGCCCGCAAGGCCAACGAAGTTGGAAGTGTCGCCGCCTGATGGTCAGGAAGGTCAGGAACGGGCATCGGTCATCGCGCCTGTAGTCGCCGACTGCCGAGGCGTCACGCGCTTCACGATCTCGTGGCCCGCAGCTATTTCCGCCTGCCGAAGCTCCCACGTCTTCTGCAAGTTCAACCAAAGTTGCGGAGTCGTCCCGAAGTACCGCGCCAGCCGGAGTGCCGTGTCCGCGCTTACGCCTCTTTGGCCGTTCAGAATCATCGTCACCCGGTTCACCGGCACGCCCAGCGCCTTCGACAGCGCGTTGGCCGACAGCCCGACTTCATGGAGTTCGTCGCGCAGGACTTCGCCTGGATGCACGGGCTGCATTCCGTTCTTGGCGTTCATGTCCGAAATCTCCCTCAGTGGTAATCCACGATCTCCACGTCGCACGGCCCCTCGTCCGTCCAACGAAAGCAAACGCGCCATTGCGCGTTGATCCGAATGCTGTGCTGGCCGGCACGGTCGCCGCGCAGCGCTTCCAGCCGATTGCTCGGCAACGCGGCAAGGTCGCCAAGCGTCTCCGCGCTGTCCAACAAGACCAGCCGGCGTACGGCCTGACTAGCGAAGCCCTGAAACGCCGCGACGCGCCGCCCCTCGAAGAAGCGGCATGTATCCCGATCCTTGAAGCTTCGGATCATGCATGCTGACCGTACCGAGTTTTACGCCTTCCGTAAAGAACGGATGGGCGCGGTCAACTCTTGCTCGCTCCCCATGTGCCGCGATCAGCGATGCATAGGGACGGGGGCCCCATCGTGTACCTTCGCGGCATGGCTTGGGGCAGGGAGTCGCGTGCGCTGAGCGCTGCGCTCGCGAGCGTGGCGCTTTGGTCCACCGTTGCCACGGCTTTCAAGCTCGGGCTGGCCGAGATGGCGCCGGTGCAGCTGCTGTTCCTTGCCTGCGTCGTGTCGCTCGCCTTCTTCGCGGCGGTGCGGCTGGTGCTTTGGCGTGGCATAGCGCCGATGTCGAGTGCGGTTCGGTGGCGCGTTGCGGCGCTGGGGCTCGTCAATCCCCTCGCCTATTACTTGATCCTGTTCGAGGCCTACGATCGCTTGCCGGCGCAAGTGGCGCAGCCACTCAACTACACCTGGGCCATCGTCGTCGCGCTCCTCGCCTGGCCGATTCTGGGGCAGCGGTTGCGGGGGCGTGGCTGGCTCGGCATCGCCATTGCCTATGGCGGCGTGACGCTGCTCCTGACGCGAGGCGAACTCGGCGGGCTTGCGTTCGACCTCACCGGCGTTCTCCTGGCGCTCGCAAGCACGGTGCTCTGGGCGGGCTATTGGCTGGCGACGGTGCGCGTGTCGGCGCATCCGGTGCAGGGAATGCTCGCCGGATTTGCGCTCGCGACACCGGCGGTGGCTATCGTTTGCGCCGCGACCACGGGCTTGCCGCCACTCACGCCCACCAACATCGCCTTCGGCGTGTGGGTGGGATTGGTGGAAATGGGCATCACCTTCCTGCTGTGGCAGCGGGCACTGTCGCTGACGCGACACGTGGGCACCATCTCGCAACTGATCTTCCTGTCGCCTTTTCTTTCGCTGGTGCTGATCGCATCGGTACTGGGGGAGGAACTGCACCTCAGTGCGCCGGTGGCGCTGGCGCTGATCGTGGCGGGGCTTTTCGTGACGGGGCGGCCTAGGGCGGGATCAGGTCGTTAGCAGTCTGTCGGACTTGGCGGCGATGCACCCGGCTGCCGGACAGGCGACGCATGCGTCGCCCTTCTTCGGCCTTCCTCATGCGCTAGGCGCGACAAGAATCGTTGCCTTCGGACCAACGCTTCTAGCCCCCTTTGGTTGGTGCGCCTGCTATCGCGGTCGGTCGAAGGCCACCCGGAAGCCCAGTGTGGGCGAGCGGTAATGCGGTGAGAGGTGGTTGCGGTGGTCGATTCGGGCCGTGGTGGGGCCGGGGAGGAGGTAGTTGCCGCCCTTGACGACGACGGCGAAGCTGCCCGAGGTGCCGGATACGCTGCGGGTCCATTCGGAGACATTGCCGCCCATGTTCAGGAGGCCCTCTGGGGTTTTGTCGCCCGACTCTTCGCTTGGCAGTTGGGGTCCGCGCAGGGCTTGCTCGCCCGTCACCGGGTTGGCGGCGGTGAAGTCGTCGCCCCAGGGGTAGATGCGCGTGCCTTGGCCCGAGGCGGCGCGTTCCCATTCCAAGGCCGTGGGCAGGCGGCCGCCGGCCCACGAGGCGAAGGCGTAGGCGGACCACCAATCGACGTTCACCACGGGAAGGTCTGGTTGCTGCAACTGCTCTCGCCAATCGGGCGGACGATGGCTGTGGGATGCAGGTTGGTTCGCTTCGGCGTGGAATCCGGCAAGCACGAAAGGGTCGCGCAGGAATGTGGCGTATTGGCGGCGGGTGACTTCCCGCGTCATCAAGTGCAGGGTCGGCGGAGCGTTAAGGCTCGCGTCGGTCGAGAGAATGCGGCCGATGAGGGGCAGTTGTTGCCGAGGCAGCG
Organism: Pseudomonadales bacterium; assembly: GCA_965116935.1. GTDB lineage: Bacteria > Pseudomonadota > Gammaproteobacteria > Pseudomonadales > Azotimanducaceae > VXYL01. The sequence continues at coordinate 2,528,876 of OZ220737.1, forward strand.
CGGAGAGGAGGCTTGGGATGCGCGCCGAGGCGGGGATGCCCACCTCGTAGCTGCCGGGGGGCAACTGCCTCGCGTCCGGTTCTGCGCGCCATGGCGTGGGGATCGGTTCGTGGTCGTAGGCGCAGCGAAATCCGAGATACGGGGAACGATGGTCCACCGGCGCCCGGCGATGCAGTGCAGCGAGGCTGTAGAGATCGCGGGGGGCGTTGTAGCCGTTGCCGCCCATCACTGCCGGGCCGCCCGCGGGGTCGCTGAAAGCCCATTCCGACACGCCGTGCGCCATTCCGGACAGCCCTTCGGGCGTGTCCGCGTCAGGATGCAGGCCGCACTTCTGCGCGGCGTTCAGGAGCGGATCGAGATAGGGCCAAGCGTCCGACTGCAGGACATCGCCCGAGGGATAGAGGCGAGGCTGCCCACCGGCCGCGGCAGCCACCCATTCCGATGCCGTGGGCAGCCGCCCGCCGGCGGCGCGGCAATAGGCAACTGCATCCCACCACGTGATTCCTGTCGCTGGCGCATCCAGGCGTCCGCTAATGGTGTGGTCGCGGCTTTCGCTGAAGTGTCGCCAGTTGGGCGGTTGGTCTGGCGCGGCGGCGCGTGCAACGGCCTGTCGCTCGAACGGCACCCAGCCGGCGAACTTGTAGAAATCCCCTTGCCGCACCTCGCAACGATCAAGCCAGAGCGGCGCCGTCAGACGCAAGGTGCGTGGGCCCGCAGCCAAGACATGGTCGAACGAGCGCAGGTATCCGAAATGGTCGAGATGGCGGAGCAGGACGGCGTCGAACCTGGCGCCCGGCGAGTCGTCGTTCCTCGCGCCGGTGATCGTGACGAGGGACGTGTCGTAGGCCAGCCAAAGCGGGTAGAGCTTGACGAGCGCGACGAGGGAGCAAAGTGCCGCCACGGCGATGGCCCACGGTGCAAGGCCTCGGAACGCCCTGCCGGTAGGCAGCGCCGCAAGAACGGCGCGAGCCCCTGGCCTTCGTGTTGGCATTCGCTCGCAGCTACGGCTAGCGCGTTGGAGCGTCCGCCGTCGCGTTGCTGGCAGCGCCGGCTAAGGCCCGTTTACCAAGCGGTATGCCGGCGAAGAACAGCAGGACGACGGCGACCACGACCAGCAGATAGAGCAAGAGCTGCCGGAACTCCTGGCGCAAGGCAACACCGGGGATCTGCGACTCCATGCGAAACCCGTCGATGGCGAGCGCGTTTTCGTCCGCCGGCAAGACAAGCCCGCCCACCTCGTCCACCCCGGCGAACAGGAATCCGGTGAGGAAGTCGTTGCGCTCCGGGTTTACCAGCGTCACGACCCGCCAGCGCGGTTCCATCTCCGGGACGGTTTCCGGCGGCGGCATCAGCACGACAACGTTGCGTGCAAGCTCCACCCGCAGCCCCTCGTGGATTTCGGCATGCAGGCCCAGCCGCAGACTGACGGTAGCGTATGCGGGGGCGTCGTCGCGCGGGAAGGCCGCTTCCGCGTCCGTGGCGCTGCGCCGCCATCGCACGCGTGCGAGTGGTTCGTTCGGGAACAGCGTCACGTGCTGGGGCTGCCCGTCCGGGATCATCTCCGCGATCACCCGCAGCGAGGAGTCGTCCGGCGTCTGCGGGCTGGCGATGAGCCTCGTCAGGCGCTCGATCAGTTCCGCCAGTGCCGGTTCGGGTGGCGGCAGGTCCGGCACCGGGTCGAGCACGTCGCGGCGCAGGTCGAAGTCCGGCAGCGGCGACGGGAGGTTGGCGTCGGCGGTTTGCTGTACGCCGGCCAGATAGGCGAGCAACCCACGCACTAGTATGAAGAGGTCGAAATCGACGCCGTCCTCGCGAACGTCGTCGCTGGTGCTTCGCCAGGCGGCGCGGAAGCGCATGGCGTTCGACTCCACGGCGCTTGCGGAATCGCCGGCGCTGGGGGCGGGGCTTGGCTCCGACCCGCCACCCCGCTCTAGGAAACCTCGGGGAAGGTCGAGGTGCTGATCCGACGAACCGGCGCGTGCGGCGATGCTGCCGAAACTGCCCCGCAGAGAGTCGGTGGGGTAGTTGGCATCGAAGGCACCATGGCGCAGCAGTGCAACATCGCTCGGCAGCGAATGCAGCGCACCGCCGGTGCCGGTTGGCCCCGGCTCTTGGCTCAGCAACTCCGGTTGGCGAGGTGGAGTCTCGCGTGCCCAGGGCAGCTTTGGCCCTGCTTCGCGACCAGCCTCGCCGCCGCCAAGAAAGTGCCAGTGCAGGGGCGACAGGCCGTGTTTGCGAAAGATCGACATGGCGACGTAGAACTGGTCGATTCCGTAAACATCGACGCGGGTCGCGGCAAGCTGTTCCGGTGCCAGGGAGACGAGATAGTGATCGAGCTCGTTGTCTTGCAGCAGCAGCTCGTCGCGGCCGTAGATGCGGCCCGTGTAGCCGTCGCGCACAAAGTCGTCATGCAGCTCGATGATCGGCATGGTGGCGTGTTGGGGATTGCGGTCTAGCGGGGAGGTGACGTAGTCGTGTAGCTGTGCCGGGGGCGACGTGGGCAGGGCGTTCATGACGAAGGAGCTCGCGATCTCGCGGCTCAGCAGCACGGAGACGTCCTCGGCTTGCTCCAGCTTGTCGCGCTCCTCCTCGTAGCGGGTCATCAAGCTCACCACAATCATGATGATGACGATGGCAACGCTGTTGGCGAGGATGTCGGCGAGGGCCACGCCAGCGAAGGATGGCAAGAGGCCCGGCCGGTGCCGGCGTTCCGCACGCGCCTCGGCGACGGTGGTGGTCACGGCGCCACCGCCTCCTGCACGAACGCCGGAATGTCGCCGAGCGCCACGGATTTCAACAGTTCGTCGTTGGCGATGATCCAGCCGATGGACAGCACGCGATCCGGCAGCACGCGCATGATGCAGTTGCGCGCCTCGGCCATGGTGCCAACGCCGCCGCTCAGGATGGCGAAGATGAGCTGCTGTTTCTCGGCCTGATAGATGCGCCGGGTGTAGCGCGTGAAGGGGCTGCCGGCGCGGCAGATTTCACCTGCACGGACCACCTCGCCGGTCTCAACGATGCGAAGTTCCTGCGGAAACGCGAGCACGACGAACCCGGCGCCGCTTGCCCCCCAGCCAACCCGATGCAGCCCCTCGTCCTTGGCGGCCTCCAGTCGTTCCACCAAGGAGGCTTGGGTCATCAGATTCATGATCAGAAAGAGCACCAACAGAAGCGCGAAGATGCCGCCGAAGATCTCGACCATCGGCGTGCCGCTGCCGTCCTGCTCCCGGCCCCGACCGTGTCTGGCCACCTAATCCCCGTCGGCTTGGTTGGCCGGAACGGCGCGAACGCGGGTCTCGAAATCGACCAGCACGCCGTCTTCCCAGCGTTGCAGGGCGGTTTGCAGGAGGGTGAGAAACACGCTTAGGGACAGCGCGATCAAGGTGGTGTCGAAGGCGATGCCGAGGGGCGCGATGGCTTGGCCGAGTTCCGTCGAAAGGTCGCCGAGACTGGTCTTGGCGCCGACAATGCTCTGGATGCCATCGGCTGCCAGCGAGATGCCGAGCACCGTGCCGATGAAGCCAAGAATGGGAATCGCCCAGTTGATGTAGCGCGGGACGACATAGAAATCGGCGGATTGCTTCCAGACGATGTCGAGGAACGCGTCGGCATCGGTTGCGTTGCCGTCGCTCGAATCCACTGCATCCCGATGTGCGCTGAGCAGGACGGACTCCGCGCGCCCCGCCGTCAACATCTGTTGTTCCCGCCAAAGCACCCAGCCCTTGTACGCCAAGAGCAGCAGCCCCCAGAAGAACAGAATGAGCGTCATTGGAGGGATAACGCCACGATCAACGAACTTAGCTGCAAGATACGACCATTTCTCCGAGTTCAAGCCGATGTAGTCGATGAGCAGTACGGCCCCGGTTGCCACCGCTGTGGCAAGCGCCAACGTCAGCACCAGCGGCGGCCCGACAAGTGCGGCCGCTAGCCGATCCGGCACCGACTCTCCGCTTTCGGCACCCCTGCGCCGCTCGAGCACGAGATAGGCCGCATACAGCGCCGGCGCCATCACCAGCAACGGAATCGATGGCTCTATCCGCACCGGCGCATCGCCCAACGCCGGCAGCAGTCCACTCACGGAAACCGCCCCGGCAACCACCACAAGCGCGAGGTAGGCGACGATTTCCGCACACCGTCTTGCTGCCACCGAGCTGACGAGCCGAGGCAGCCAACCCGGCAGGGAGCCAAGGACGATGCCCGCCACTGCACCACCGAGCATCGACACCGAGAGCGCATAGGCAACACTCGCCCCAGCAAGCGCGACGAAGGCGGCGAACATTGCGGCAAAGACCAGGTGTTTCATTCAGGCAGGGTCGCAGGCGACGCAAGAAGGAACTCGCCTATCGGCGCGAGCGGCGCACCCTGAGGGCGCGTCGGCGGGAGTGGCCCCACGGGGTGCTTCGAGCCTGAAGTCAATCCTTCAGGCCGAGCTTCTGCCATACAGGGAAAGCTCCACGGCCTCGAACTCCACGTCTTCGCCGAACTCCACGTCCTGCATGAAGTCTGGGTTTCTTGCGCGCCGCTTGTTCGCGTTCTTCTCCAAAGCGTTGGGCATGGGTTCGGTCTTGCCGAAGGTGGCCTCGATCTCGGCCACTTCCTTTGGCGTCAGCTTGGTCAGCGCGCAGGGCACGCCTTTCATGTGCGGGATGCCTTGCTCGCGGTCGATGAAGGCGGGATCGTCGTCCGGGGTGATCTGGGCGTCGGAGAAGGCCCAGGCGCCAGAGAGATGTTCGAGGCCCGATTCCGATTCCGGCTTCCACCAGCCGTGGGGAACGCGCACGAGGCCCTCGGGCATTCCGGAGCGAACGAACGCGCGACCCACCATGGCGCCGGTGGAAGTTTTAACTCGGATCCAGTCTCCCTCAGCCAGATCGTAGCGAACGCGATCCTGCTCGCTGACGAAGAAGGTGGGGTCCTGCGCGCGGCGGCGCAGTTCCGGGATGTGGCGGTGGCCGGTGCGGTAGTACTCGTCGTCCGGCAGGCCGATGAACATGGTCATCGGATAGGTGTCGTCTGGCCCCTTGACCTCGCGGTAGTAGGGCAGCGGGTCGAAGCCAAAGCCCTCCAGGATCGCCGAATGCAGCTCCACCTTGCCGGATGGCGTCGCGAAGCCCGTCTTCAGGTACTTGCGCTCAGGATTCTCCGCCTTCGGCATGGAGCCCGTCCGCACCACCTCGGCCCAGGTCGTGCCAGCCGGTTCGAGGCGATAGTCGAGCAGCTCCTCCTCGGTGCGCCACGGGAAGTGTTCCCCAAGCCCCATCCGTCGCGCCAGCTCGCACCAGAAATGCACGATGCTGCGGCACTCGCCCGGCGCCGGCATGGCGCGGTCGCTGATGCCGGCCATCATGCCGGGACGCTCGAGCCACGAATCTCCCGGCAGAACGTAATCGGCAAGCTGCGCCGTGGGCGTCAGCATGTGCTCGAAGGCGACGATGAGGTCTTGGTTCATCAGCGCCTTGTAGATGCGGTCGGTGTTGGCGAACGACATGAGGGTGTTGTTCGCCAGCGCAAAGAACGCCTTCACCGGATAGGGGTTGCCGTCGGCCATCGCCTTGAACGTCGCGGCCGGATTGGCCATGTAGCAGCCGCCCACGAGGTTGGCGTAGCGATGCCCCCACACCTCCTCGCAGGCATCGCCCAACGGCTCCATGCCGCGATAGGTGAACACCGGGAACTCGTCCGCGCCGAGTTGCTTGGCCTTCTGCGCCGGCGCGAGGCGTTCGTGCATCTCCACTTCGGTGTCGGAGCGAACGCCGGGGTTGAAGCCGGCGAACATCTCGCCGCCCTTGATGTCGAGATTGCCGGTCAAGGCGCGCAGCGCGCAGTGCAGGCGGATGGCGGAGGTGCTCGACACCTGCTGATCGGTGATGGGCGACCAGGGGATGGCGGCGCGGTCGGAAAGCGCGTACATGCGAGCCGCCCTTTCGATCAGTTCGGCATCGACGCCGGTGATGTCGGCCACCCGATCGAGCGGATACTGCCGAACGCGCTCGGCGAACTCGTCGAAGCCCACCGTCCAGTCGCGCACGAACTCCTTGTCGTAGAGCTCCTGCTCGATGATGACGTTGAGCCAGCCGAAAGTCATGGCCGCGTCGGTGCCGGCGCGCAGCGGCAGCCAGATGTCGGCGGCTTCCGCGTTCTCGCTCCTGCGCGGATCGAGCACGATCAGCTTGGCGCCATTCGCCTGCGCCGTGCGGATGGTCTTGTATTCGATGGTCCAGCTATGGCGGCGCGGGTCGTGCCCGAACAGCACAATGCACTCGGTGTTCAAGAGGTCGCCGCGCGGATACCAGCCATACACGAGCCGGTTCACCGCTGCTGTATTGCCCATGCAATAGGCGATGCCGCTGATGAAGTTCGGCGTGCCGATGAGGTTCATGAAACGCCGGGTGAGGCCGTTGTCGAGGCCGAGGTTGGCGTTGCTGCCAGCCACCGCGAGCGCTTCCGGGCCATGCTTCTCGATCACCTTCGTGAGCGAGGCGGCAATGCCGTCGAGCGCGCTCTCCCAGGACACGGGCTCCCACTTGCCCTCGCCCCGCTCGCCGACCCGCTTCAGCGGCTGCATGAGCCGATCCGGATGCGCGAACGACTTCGGCGCATACGCACCCTTCATGCAGATCACGTCCTTGAAGAAGGGATGGTCCCGCGTCGTGACCTTCACCACCCGATCCGTGGCCGTGTCCACCTTGGCGGCTAGGGGGCAGAAACAGTCGCAGCTATGGCAGACAACGTTGCGCGTGACGGTGGGCTGTGCGGTGGCATTCATGGGTTGGGGTCTCTCCGTGTTGTAGGCGCGCCGGTGGCGAAACTCACCACGTTTGGTGCGAGGTTTCAAGCGAATGTGCTGAAAGTACCCGCACATCTCGGGCAGTGGGAGGGGTCTCCGTCAGCAGCGGACGCATGGTCTCGGCCAAGGCTGCCAGCGTCTCCAGACGCCGATGGGGACTTGGGTGCGTGCTGAGGAACTCCGGTGGGCGGGGCCCATCGGCGAGGTCGACCATCTTTCTCCACAGCGTGGCGGCGGCGCGCGGCGCATAGCCGGCTCGGGCAGCGAGCTCGATGCCGATGCGGTCGGCTTCGGTCTCGGCGGCGCGGCTGTTGGGCAGCGCGATGGCGAGTTCTGCGGCAGCGGCGGCCGCGTTGGCGGTGTCCTCGTCTTCCGCAGCGACGGCGATCGCCACCACGCCCAGCGTCTGGGCGATGGCGAGGGACATCTGTTCGGCGGTGTGGTTGGCGATGGCGTGGGATAGCTCGTGCCCCATCACTTGCGCCAACTCATCGTCCGTGGGATCAAGCTGCTCGACCAGCCCGCTGTGGACGCCCATCCGTCCGCCGGCCATGCACCAGGCGTTGACGGTCTCTGGGTCGTCGATGAGCGCCACGCTCCAATCCCAAGTGCTCGTGTGCGGATACTGCAGCTCCGCCGCAGCCACTAGGCGACCGGTGATGACGGCGATCCGATCCGCCAGCACTGGATCGGAGAGCAAGCCATGTTCCTCGGAGAGTCGCTCCACCATCGACAGATACGCCGGTGCCGAATGGGCAATCGCCGCCTCCGGCGACACTAACAGCAACTGCGTCCGCCCCGTCGGGCTGGTGGCGCACCCGGCGAGCAAAACGAAGGACAGCAGAGAAACGGCGAGGAGGGAGCGGGGCATTGCGGAGGTTGCTTCGGCGACAGCACCCATCATACGCCGTGGGCTGGCGGACATGGCGAGGCACTTGCGGCCGCCACGGGGCGAGACCCCTGCGAGACGGGCCATTGCGGTCGGCGCAAACCGTCGCGTTCGTGTTGTAGGCTGCCCTCTTCGCAATGACGGGGAGCAGGCATGTCCACTCGAACTGGCGCGGCGAAGGCAGTCGCCTCCTTAGCGCTGGCGCTTTGCGGCTTCGCGGCGTCAAGCGACGCACCAGCCATGGCGCAGGCAGACATGGCGAACCCCGACGGAACCGCGATCGGCAGCGTCACGTTCGAGCAGACACCGAGCGGCGTGCTGATCAACGTGGACGTGGCCGATCTGCCGCCCGGCCCCCACGGCATCCACCTGCACGCCGTCGGCGCCTGCACGCCGGACTTCAGCGCCGCCAAGGGGCACATCAATCCCGACGGCGTTGCGCATGGCCTGCGCCATCCCGAGGGGCCGGATCAGGGCGACCTCCCCTTGCTGTTCGTTCATGCCGACGGTTCGGCGCGCGCGGAGTTCTACCACACCCGCATCAGCGTCAAGGAGGCCGGCGACAATCCGGTCTTGCTCGACGAAGATGGCTCGTCGGTCATCATCCACGACAAGCCGGACGACCACATCACACAGCCCATCGGCGGTGCCGGCGGCCGCATCGCCTGCGGAGTCATTACCGACTCGTAGCGCAAGGATGGAACTCATACTCGTTCGCCACGGCCTGCCCGTGCGGCAGGAACTCGCCTCCGGGCGAGCCGACCCCGAACTCTCCGCCGCCGGAAGACAGCAGGCACAGAACGTCGCGGACTGGCTGCACGAGGGCGGCATCGACGCCATCTACACCAGCCCCATGCGCCGTGCTCGCGAAACGGCCGCACCGCTGGCAACCCGGCTGAACTGCATCCCCGCCGTTCACGACGCCATCGCCGAATACGACCGCGCCGCTTCCCACTACATCCCTATGGAGGAACTCAAGCAGGAGGACTACTCCGCGTGGAAGGAGTTCGTGGACGGCGGCTACGGCGATGACTACGACATGGCCACCTTCGCCAAGACCGTGGTGGCAGGAATGGAAGAGATCATCACCTCCCACCCCGGCCACCGCGTGGCCGCCTTCTGCCACGGCGGCGTGATCAACGCCTGGGCCTCCCATGTCCTCGACACACCCCCGCGCCTTTTCATAGACGTGGCCTACGGCAGCATCAACCGCTTCCTCTGCGCCTCCACCGGCGAGCGCAACATCCGCAGCCTGAACGAGACAGGGCATTTACGTCCTTGACGGTCGCTCTCGGAGACAGGAGAGGGTACCGGCGTCCCGTATCCGAAGGGCGCGCGAACCTGGTCGAGCTGGACCTCGTTGCAGTCCCCGCGTTAACAAGCCCAACCGGGAGTGGGATCCCATGCGGACCAGCAGGAGCGTATCCGGGTCGGGTTTCCGATAGATCAACACGAGGTCGGGCCGGATGTGACAGTCGCGGTGCTGCGCCCGCGGCCCGCTCAGTGCGTGGTCGCGTAAGTCATCGTCCAAGTCGGCATCCATAGCCAAGGCACGGATCGTTGCGGCGAAGCGTTCTTCGAGGTCGGCCGCGCGTTGTCCTCGCCTCTCTCGCTTGTAATCGCCCTTGAACTTCGTCGTACGCCTAATCGTCCGCATTCAAGTCATCGAGGAGGCTTTGCACATCCTCGAACTGCGGCAGGTTGCCTGTTTCCGCCTCTTCCATTGCGGCGATTGTCTCGGCGTTCGGTACAAGCGGAGCGTCCGTGTCTTCGTCAACAATGTCCGCCACCGCGACCAGCGCGCCCTTCCTTTCGCTGAGAGACGCTCCCTGACTGAGATGCCCGCACCCAACCACGGGGAAGGTTCGGTAGTGTCCGATCGCCAGCGTCCCCTTGTTCTTCGGTCGGCCAGTGAGTTCCTCAAAGGCCGGCTTGCCGTAGGTCAGGATCACTCTTGGTGCCATGGCGTCGACTAGGACGGAAAGCCATTCCCGACTGCGGTCGAGCCAAGCTGCTGCGGACGGTTGGCGCTTCCAGCCTTCAAATCCGCCCTTATCCGCGGGCCATTGCGGAAAAACGATATTGGTGGCTACGGTCGCACTATTGAGTACTTCGACTAGCCCGGCCCGGATAAAGTCCCCCTCCAATCGCTGGCCAAACCTATAGGCCGAGTCGAGGTACTGAAGGCGATCTGGCCAAGTGCGCTGTCGGCACCGATCCTTGCCACCGCCTTGGATGGAGACCACCATCACCGTCGGCTTGGAAATCGGAGGGCCATACAGCACATTCAGGCCGTACTCGATCCCCCCAGTCTCATCTGCGAATCGATTCACTTCGCCGTAGATGTGGAGGATTTTTCGTCGCAGATTCGCTTCATCTGTCAGCACATCAGGCTCCTGTGTCCACTTAGCCCGTTGGTATGAGACGCGCTTCCAAGCATGCTTCGGATGCCGCTAAACCACTCCAAAGCGGAAAACATACCACCGGCGCGGCGCGGCCACCAACGATCCATGGCAGCCTGTCAATCCAAAGCAGCCAGGTTCCTAGCGTGCGCTGCCGTAACGTGCCCCACACCGTTGAGGCACAACGCCTTTCGCCACGGCCAACGTCGGTATTCTCGCGGATCTATCGACCCTTATGCCCACAAGGCTGTGCGTGAGGTGTTGGCGTGAAGCGTTCCAACAGCGAGGACGGACATGAGCGAATATCTGTTCTACCTCGTCGGGTTCGACGAGGAAGGCGAGAGGGAAAGTGCCCAAGGCGCTAAACGGTCGGTGTGCAACCTTGAAGGCGGTGGCAAGCTGGCGATCTGGGGCAGCGAACGAAGTCGAACTAACGTCGCCGCAGTTCTTGCGGCCGGTTTGCCGTGCGTGGTGCGTTGCGCTTGTGTGGAGCCTGAATCTTGGGCGGAGAAGTATGGCCACACTCATTGGGTTCCGGAGCATGTGCGCTTGGAGGCCTTCAGAAACGTGGAATGACGCCTGACGCAAGAGTTCCTGTCGAGACGGTTCCGCTCCAGCAACGAGTAACGACGAGTTGAGGAGCCATCGGTATCGTCGCGCGGGGTGCCGACCATTCTCGCGTGCCGCCGCGAGCCTCCCGCCTACATCGGGGTCAGGTACTCGATTCCGTTCATGACGGCTTCGCTCGGATTGCGCTCGTACAGCATGACCAGTGCGTCCCGCGCCCGGGTCATGGCAACGAATAACTCGCTGACTTGGCGCGCTTGGTATTCCGCTCGTTCCTCTGGAGTTCTTGATCCCCACAATTGCCTCGGGAACTCGCCTTCCGTGAGCCCAAGGAGGAAGACCACCTTGAACTCAAGCCCTTTGGCTCGATGAAACGTACCGATGCGGACATGGTCCGATGGGTGACCATCGAAACTCTCGAGGTCTAGAGCGGGGATGGCGGCGCTATCAAGTGCCGACTTGGCCTGCTTGACGATCTTGTTGGTGGCGCCGAAGACTCCGACATCACCGTGACCGACCGCCTCGCCACACACTCCTTGAATGTGTCTGGCCACGAACGCCATCTGCTCGCCGATGTCCCCCGCATCCACGAGCCAGGGCCTCTCGCCGTCACGAACCGCCCGAGAGTCCAGTTCCCGACGCGCATACTCCTCGCCGAGGTCGTTCACCGTATCGTGGCCAGAACACGCCATGGCAGCGTCGATGATCTGCCTGCAGTTCCGGTAATTCACCCGAAGCACAGCACTGCTGCCTCGTACGTCAAGGCCCGCTTGCTTCAGCGTGAAACCCCCAGGGTAGATTTTCTGGCCCCCGTCGCCGACGATGAACAACCCGTCCGGTGGCAAGAGACCATCGGCGCCACTGACGAGAGCCTGCACAAGCTGCAGGCCAGCCAACGTTATGTCCTGCGACTCGTCGATGACGGCCGCCCGGTAGGCGGGATCGCTGCGCCGGGCGAGATCGCGGGCGCGCAGGATCACGTCCGGGAAGTCGACCACATTGGCGGTGCGCAGTTTCTCGCGCCAGCCTTCGTGCAGCTCCCAAAGCTGCACGCGCATGGCCTCCGAGAAGGGCGTTCGCCGTCCAGTGCGAGTTAGTTGGAGGTACTCGTCGAGTGACTCCACGGCACGGCCCTTGACGACCGCCGTGATCTCCTCGCGCAAGTACTCCCGCGTCAGTCTGGATCGTGCGAGCGGGCTATCCTGCTTCACGACTTCGTTGAACGTCTCGTTGAAAGCACGGGTGGTCATATTGAGGTCAATCCGAATCCGCTGCCCGGTTGTGCGGCAGATTTGATTGGCCAGCTTGTCCACGTGGATGAAATCAACCCCGCCTGCAACGGCGTTTGGCAGACGTCGATACAGGCCCTCGAACACGGGCGGCAGTGACTTCACAAAGGTTGTGAAGAGCACCTTTTGCGTACCGTTGCGGGTGTCATGGGCGAACCGCTGCGCGAGAACTGCGGCGCGGTGTAAGGCAACGACGGTCTTGCCCGTACCCGCGGAGCCCCTAACGCGGGCTGCTCCCACGAAACTGCGCTCGACGAGGTTACGTTGATCCGGATGCAGAAAGATCATCCAGTCCTCGATCGGCGCACTGATGAGGCGAGACAACTCGTCATCCGAGAGCACCGCTGAGAAACCCGCCCATGCGCCACGATCTTCAATGGCTTCACGGAAACGAGCGTGCCCAGACTCGGCACTGGAGAAAATCTCTGGACGACGCCAATCTTCGGGGGTGGTTTCGTCGAGCTCCATGATCAGATCGAACTTCTCGGTAGGGATATCAGGCCAGACATCGAGCAAGTTGCTCCGGTTAGCACGCCTGATTCGATCGACCTCCACGTCACTGAACCCGGCGTCCACCAGTTCTGCTGTGCGCCAATGCTCAACAATGCCGTCGCTTGTGTCGGGTTGGTCCGGCCGCCGACTCTGCGGACCTATAGACACAGGAGACCCATCGATGTCGAGTGCGTCGCGACTGACCGGCATCAGTCCCAGGGAGCCTTGCTTGGGCACCACGAAGGCCGAGTTGTCGGCAAGCTTGTAGATAGCGTCGTGGTGGCCCGCACGAAGGAACACGGTTGTTGGCCCGTCAATTGCCAGCAGGACGCGAATGTCGTCCGAGGCGCGAATGCTGTGCAGGCGGTTCTTGCGCGCCTTGCCGCGGAGCAACTCGAGGTTCAGACCGGGCGAATCCGGCTCGCGTAGATACTTGTCAACTGCTTCCCAAGCGCGTTTGACGTCGGTCGCATCCAGCTTGTTTACGGATGGAATAAACCTCGGGTCGAACGAATGGCCCCTCTCCATGCCCAGGATTCTACCAACGCGTTGTCCTTGGCTTCCTTGGATTTCGGGTCGGACGCCCATGTGGCTGGGCACGCTTCAGTCAGTTTAGACATTGTGGACGGCGAGGCAGATGCGCTACGTGTCCGCCTCCGAGCCCAGAATCGTTTCGCGGCTGTGATTGACACCGCTCAGCGGGAGCCAGCTACAGATCGCCTCCACAAGGCGACGGCGGTCGTTGGCGTTGATCTTCTGGAGTGCCTTCGCGGCGCTCCCTTTAATCGTGACCGAGTAGATCGCGTCTGACATCCTGCCAGTCCAGCACCGGGTCCGCTGGATCGTTGATGCGATCTAGCGCCAAGCGAAGGTCCTCGAAATCGTCGAGGTAGTACTCGAGTGCCTGCCGGAGCACGTGCGCCCGCGAACGGTTCAGCCCACTCGCGGCAGCGTCGGCCCTCGCCACGAGGTCGTCCGGAAGCCTAATGGTGAGCTGCGCCATGCTGCTGCCTCTCTGACGGGGTTCGACTCCAAACCGTGTTGAGGACTTCACATGAAGTCAAGCAGCTTGTGGGGTATTCCGGTCTTGAGCTGACCGCCGCGTGACGAGGGATCTGTGAGATGCCTTGGTGTCGCGGGTGGTGACCGACACCAAACTGCGGTCATTGAGGCGATTGGGTCGCCGAATCAAATCAAAAGCGGCGTTCTTTTGAGGCGATTCGGGCGTAGAATCTCCTCACATGTGGGTATGGCAGCATCCCAACTGGCCGAACTTCACGTTCGACCCAGCGGCGTTCGCGGGGCGCGTCGAGGCGTTCCATCGTGCGGCCGAACGCCTTTCCGGGCGCTTCGAGGCACTGTCCGACGCGTACCAGACCGATGCGCAAGTCGCTTTGATGCTCTCCGAAGTGATCGCGACGAGTGCAATCGAGGGCGAGAACCTAGATCGCGATTCGGTGCGTTCCTCCCTGCTCAGGCACTTCGGCGAGGTCGTCGGCCGCCACCAGCACGATGATCGGGCTGCGGGTGCCACCGAGTTGATTGTCGACGTGCGCAGTCACTGGAATCGGCCGTTGTCGCACGAGACGCTGGGCCATTGGCAATCGCTGGTTGTGGTCCACCGAATCACCAGCACGATCATGCGCGGGGCCTACCGCAACCACGCCGAATCCATGCAGATCGTCAGTGGTCGTTACGTTGGCCGAGCGCGCAGAGTCCATTACGAGGCACCGCCTTCCGCCGACGTACCCGGCGAGATGGCGCGGTTCTTGGACTGGTACAACGGCGACAGCAAACACCTCGCAGGACCGATTCGCGCAGCCGTTGCTCATGTCTGGTTCGAGGAAATCCATCCATTCGAGGACGGTAACGGAAGGGTGGGGCGTGCGATTTCAGACCATGCCCTATCCCAGTCTCTGGGCCGACCGACGCTCGCGTGCCTAGCCACCGCCATTGACGCGGACCGAGACGGCTACTACGACGCACTCGAGGCGGTCGGCCGCGGCAATCTAGACCTTCGCGCGTTCCTTGACTACTTCACCGCTGCCATCGTCCATGCACAGGAGATCGCGTTGGCAGAGGTAGGGTTCGTTCTCGGCAGGACGCGGTTCCACGACCGCTACGACGGACGCTTGAACGAGCGTCAACGCAAAGTGATTGCGCGTGTTTTCGCGGAGGGACGGGCCGGATTCGCCGGCGGGCTGTCGGCGAAAAACTACGTATCCATCGCCAAATGCGCACCAGCGACTGCAACCCGAGACTTGGCCGCACTACGCGACATGGGCGCGCTCGTTGCCCACGGGAAGGGGCGCGGAGTCCGCTACGAGATTTCCTGCCCGGCCCCCGCGCTGGACATGCCGGGTCAGGCGGCCCCCAACAGGACGGACCGCGAGTAGCGAGTAGGGGCTCTTGCGGCCCCCGCCACAAGGGTCCGTCTCTTAGGGGTTACCGTTCGTAGAAGTCGGCACCGTGGGCGGTGGTCGGCGCCGTTCGTCATGCGCAGCAACCCCTTTTGGCGGTTGGTCATGCCTGCGAGCCATTCTTCGCGGAAGCCGTCGTGGGGGTCGCATTGGAAGCGTAGCCAGACGCCGTTGCGGTAGTGGATTCGTCCACGTCGCCTACGAGACCGGCGCGCGAGACCTTATGGTGGATTGATCCACCCGCCTTCCCAACGCCCCGACGGGAGCCAACTTGGCGGAGGTTTGCGGCACAACATCCGAAACGCGAGCCGAGGTGTGATACACGATGGGACGGCATGTACCCGCCGCCTCGTACAATCGCCATTCGGGCATATTGGAGAACGGCAGTTGAACAGGCGTTGGCAGCCTCGCGTGGTATGCGTATTGGTTCCTCTGGCGACGTACGCGGGCGGCGTCGTAGCGGATGAGCAGGCGGTTCCGTCGGAACTGGAGGCCGACATCGAACGGCTCATGGAAGTGACCAAGGCTGCCGACATGGGGCGCCAGTTCGGCGACCTGATGGCTCAGCAAATGGTGCAGCTGACCGGGGTGGATACCCCGGAGTCCGTGGCCAGATGCCGTGTCATCGCCGCAGAGACCATCACGGAGTTGCTGTCAGACGGCAGCCTTCTCGACGAAATCATCCCGATCTATGCGCGGCACTTCACTCACCAGGACGTCCTCGACATGATCGCCTTCTACGAGACGCCGCTTGGCCGAAAGACGCTCGAGGTCACGCCGAAAATCATGCAAGAGAGCATGCAACTCGGTCAGCAATGGGCGCTCCGCGTCATGCCCGGCGTTCAGGAGAAGGTAACGGCACGCCTGAAGGCGGAGGGCCTCATCGACTAGCTGAGCCGCTTCTGAAGCGGTTGAGCCCGCCCACCGATTGCCACCTCGGGCACTTTCGTATACTATCGGCAGAACAAAACGGTAGGAGACATGGGCGGGTGGCTATGCGTCAGGACGTAAGTCTTACCGAGCAGCGCTACTTCCACCTGTATGGGCTGAAGTCCGTGGCGCCGGAGACGTTGAACTATGCGTTGGAGGAGGCGATCAACGAACTCGAAATGGCCTTGTATGGGCCGAGTCGTACCGAGCTGACCGATGCGGAGATCGCCATGTTGGAACGGGCGGGTGTCGATATCGACGAACGGCCCGACGACACGGATCCGATGCTCGACTACGCCGTCGAGTTCGCTGCGATCCGGGCGACGAGCCTCACCCCGGCGACGGTTGCCGAGAGGCTCGGCGTCACGCCGGTGCGTATTCGGCAGATGATACGTGATGGAAACCTCTACGCGATGCGAATCGAGGGGCGCCTTCACCTACCGAGCTTTCAGTTGACCGCTCGGGCGCTCGTACCCAACATCGGCCGCGTGAATCAGGAAATCACCGATCTCGACCCAGTTTCGGCGCAGCGCTGGCTTACGACCGCCGATCCCGATCTGGAAGACTTCACGCCGCTCAACTGGCTCAAGGCCGGGCGGGATGTCGGCGCGGTGCTCAAGGTGGTGCCCGAACGCTAGTCATTGGTGCACCAGTGGCAAAGGTCCCACTACATCCGAATGACGACAGGCTCCATTCGACAGACGCCGAATGGCGCGTGGTCGAGCCCGGCGACGAACTATGGCGAGTGTACTTCCGTAGCGGCGAGCACCCGTCTCGCTGGAATCAGTTCCGCAGCTTCGGCCCAACCGACGCTCGGTTCGACCACCAAGTGGAAGGGCAGCCGGAGGCTGGGCGCTCCGTGATGTATCTGGCGGCCAGTCCCGTGACCTGCTTGGCCGAGGTCTTCCAGAAAACGCGCACCATCCATCGGACACGCCGGATGCCGGCATTGGTGGGCTTCCGAGTGACCTCCCCGCTCAAGCTTTTGGACCTCACCGGCGCATTCCCGACGCGGATCGGTGCGTCTATGGGGTTGATGTCCGGTGCGCGATCGGTGAGCAGGAGTTGGGCTAGAGGACTGTACAGCGCGTTCCCCCAGGCCCACGGCTTTGCCTACCCTTCCTCCATGCACGGCAACGCCGTTGCAATCGTGCTGAATGATCGGGCCGACAGGGTGGAGGCCCTGCCGAGCTCGCCCGGGTTCCACAAGGCGCTGGCTGACGCGAGCATGATGACTCTGTTGAAGAATGCTGGTCGGGAGCTCGGCTACCTGGTTCGTTAGCAGTCTGTTGGACTTTGCGTCCCTACGACGCGGACAGCGGCGTGGTGAAGAGGAGCGACAGGCTGCTCGTTACCGTTCGTAGAAGTCCGCGCCGTGGCGGTGGTCGACGCCGTTGGTCATTCGCAGCAACTCCTTTTGGCGGGTGGTCATGTCCGCGAGCCACTCTTCGCGGAAGCCGTCGTGGGGGTCGCATTGGAAGCGCAGCCAGAGGCTGTTGCGGTAGTGGCCGAACATGGCGGCGCGTGGTTCGTTGCCGTGGTTGGCGCCGCCGCCGTGCCAGGTTTGGCCGTGGAAGACGACGACCGAGCCGGCCGGCACCTCCGGCTGCATTTCGTGAGGGAGCGAAAGGCCCGGCGGCGGGTGCCGGAGAGGGCTTTGGTGGCTGCCGGGCACGAGGCGGGTGCCGCCGTTGTCGGGGTTGAGGTCCGACAGCGCCCACACGGTGTTCATCATCAGCGGGGCATTGTCGCCGTGGCGAAGCATGTCGAGTGGCACATCGCCGTGCAGTCCCTGGTGACCGTCGCCGGGTCGCACCACCCGGGCATTCAGTGAACCGAGGATCAAGTTGGATCCCATCACCGCCTCGATGTACGGCAGCACGGCTGGGTGGTCAATGACGGGCAGGAACATCGGATCGAGGGTCACCAGATTCGCAAGGTGGCGAGCCGTGCCTCGGTAGTTGTGCTCGACGCCGATGCGTGGGGCGTGGTCGATCACGAAGTCACGCATCTGGGCCGCGGTGGACTTGTCGAGCACGTCGTGGATGATGGTGAAGCCCCACACGCGCAGTTCCGCAATGCGTTCCTCGTCGATCACCCTAGAGCTCCGATCGGTCGGCTAGCTGGTTGCGGGCACTTCCAGCGGGCAAGGCTTGCGGTTTCGGACGGGCCATAGGCGGCATGTCCGGGGCGTTGATGTCGTAGCCGAAGGACACTCGGTCCAGCATGTCGAGGGGGTCGCGTAGGTCCACCATGCCCGGGCCGGCGACGGACCGGCCTGGCTGGTAGCCGAGCACGCGTTGCAGGCGCTTCGGCATCTTTGCCACTTCCTCGCGGGGGACGCCGACGTATTGGTTCTCCTGTTGGCGCAGGTACGCGAGGTTGAAGTTGATGTCCACGGCCAGGCGGCTTTGGTCGGCTGTGGTGTTGGCGCCGCCGCCGTGCCACATGGCGCCGGTCCAGGCGAGCAGGGAGCCGGCCGGCATTTCCACCTGGATGGGCTCGATGTCCGGCGGCTGGCGCACGGGCTGGTCGTGCCATTTGTGCGAACCGGGCACGAGCATGGTGGCGCCGTTTGCCTTGGTGAAGTCTTCCACGGCGATGACAGCGTTGAGCACGAACGGCGGATGTGGACGAGGCACAGGCCACAGGCCGTCGTCCTGATGCAGCCCTTGCGCCTTGGCGCCCGGCAGCAGGTCGAACATGACCACGACGGAGACTTGGATCTGGTAGCCGAGGACGCCCTGTGCCAACGCCAGCAGGCGCGGATCGCAAACCAAGTCGTCCACGCAGCGGGTCTTGGCGAGCAGGTTGTGGGCGCGCACGGTGTGGCCGTCGCCCATCAGTTCGCGGATGGGGTTGACGTCGCGCCTGAGGTCTTTGCCCAGGCGTTCCACACGCTCTGCGTCGAGCCAGTCGGGCACCACCACAAAGCCCTGCTCCTCCACCTCCGCCAGCCATGACGCGAGGCCCGGCACGGCAAACGTCTCGCCGTAGATTTCGACCTCCTCGGCGGAAGCTGGATCGGCATTCATCTCGGTCTCCGTTGGCGGGTTAGCGGAGCAAGTACGTGCGTGTTGCCGTGTCATGGAAGAGCGCCGCCTTTTCGGTGTCCGAGCAGCCGGCGGCGATTTTCTTGAACGAGTTCCACAGCACGCGGTAGCTGCAGCTCACCTTGTCCACCGGGAAGTTGCTTTCGAACATGCAGCGGTCCGCGCCGAAGCAGTCGATCATGTGCAGGTGGTAGTCGCGAGTGGCGGCCACGAGTTCGTCCGACGTAGCCGGGCGTTCGCGCTTGTGGAAGCCGAAGCCGTTGATGGCCATGACCAGGCCGCCGAGCTTGGCGACGACGTTTTCGCAAGTTGCGAGCTCCGCCACGTCCTGCTTCCACTGGGCGAAGATCTCTGCCTGCTTGCCTTCATACGGGCCAATGCCGAGCGGGCCGCCGAAGTGGTCGAAGATGATGGGCTGGTCGGGGAAGGCACGTGCCAAGTCGGTGACTTCCGCGATCTGCGGGTGGTAGAGCCAGGCGTCGAAGGTCATCCCGCGCTTGCCGAGTTCGGCGAAGCCCTCGCGGAACTTGGGTGTGGCCAGCATCCCTTCGGTGGGAGCGGTGTGCGAGTTGCGGACATCGTCGCTCGTGTCCCAGCCGGCGGCGTGGCGGATGCCGGAGAAGCGGTCCGTGACGTGGTCGTGGGCGTCGAGCACGTCGCCAACCGCCGAACCCAAGTTCAGGTCCGCAAAGCCCACGATGCTGGCGCAGGCTCTCGCATCGCCATAGCCGCCCGACGCGCTCATCGCCGCGATGCCGTTGACGAACTCCGTTTCCCCCACCGGCCTCATGGCTTCGGCGCCGTCGGCGCGGTACATGGAGGCGCATTCCATGAACACGGTCGAAACCACGTTGTGGCCGCTGCCGATGTCGGCGAGCAGCTCATCGAGCAGGTAGCGACTGCCGGGATGATCCCAAAGGTGGTGGTGCGGGTCGCAGATCGGCAACTCGGGCTCGATCACCTCCTCGTCCACCTGCGCGAGCCACTCGTCCCGTTCCATCGTCACGAACCCCGGCGTCTTGTCACTCATCCGATTACTATACAAGCGACAGCCAACGACGACTCTCAGGAGACCCCCACATGCCTTCCGTCGCTGCATCCGATGGCCCCGTCGCCGTCACCGGCGCGTCCGGCTACATCGGCGCGCACACCGTCATTGCCCTCATGAAGCGAGGCTACGACGTTCGCGCCTGCCTCACGGACACGTCGAATCCCGACAAGACGGAGTTTCTGCTCGCCTTGAACGAAGAACATCCCGGCAACGTCTCATTGCATCAGGCCAACCTGCTTGAGGAAGGCTCATACGACGCGCCGTTTCGGGATTGCAGCGCCGTGCTGCATGTGGGCACGCCCATGGGCTACGGCGGCGTCAACAACCCGCAACAGGTGTATGACGGGGCGATCGGCGGCGTGCACAACATCATCGGTTCGGTGCAGCGGGCCGGCACGGTGAAGCGGCTCGTCTACACGAGCTCCTTCGCCGCCATCGGCCATCCCTCGCCGCCTGGGCATCGCTACACGGAGGACGACTGGGCCAGCGACAACCGCGACGAAGACGCCAACTGGAACACCGACAATCTGGTCGAGAAGGGCGAAGTCGGCTACTCCATGGCGAAGGTGGAGTGCGAGCGGCTGGTGACGCGGCTGGCGGAGGAGGATGGCCGCTTCGACGCCATCTCCGTCTGCCCATGCGTGGTGCTCGGGCCGCTCTTGAGTCCGGTGCATGAGTTGCGCGGCTCGTGGCAGTTCTTCCTGGGGCGGATGCTGGCCGGCAAGCCGTGCGGGCGCGGCTGGCAAGCGCTTTGGAACATCGTCGATGTGCGCGACGTGGGCGAATCCGAGGCGTTGATGATCGAGAGCGATGTGTGCGGCAACGGCTCCCGCTACATGCTCTGCGCCACGGACGATTCCGGCGAGATCACCGCTATGCAACTGCACGATCACCTGCAGGCGCTGTTTCCGCACATCGACGTCGGCGGCGTGCTGCCGGAGTACGAGGCGATGGTGGAGAAATACGGGGCTCCCTACGATGCGCCAAGGGCCCATTGCGACAAGGCGCGGGGCGAGTTGGGGCTCGAAACCCACGCCATCGAAGACACCTTGCGCACGACAGGGGAGACGATGATCGAGCTGGGCCTTGTCGAGCCGAAGCTGAAGACCGCCTGAGGGCTTTCGGCCAAGGTCATAGGAAGAGCACACCCGTGAACGAGGAGTTCGTCGTCAAGCTGGCGCGCAGCGAGACCACCGTGACGGTCCCTGCGGGTGGCTCCATTCTCTATTCGCTGCTGACGGCCGGGATCGAAGTGCCCTACGCGTGCGGCGTCGGCATCTGCGGCGCCTGCGAGCAGACCGTGCTGTCCGGCACCCCCGAACACCGCGACTTCGTGCTGAGCGAGGAGGAACAGGCGGCAGGGCGGGTGCTCATTTGCTGCGCCGGCTCGCGCACGCCGGAGCTGGAGCTCGATCTCTGACGCGACGAGGCGCCGTAGGCGACGGGCTTGTCCCGTCCCGCATCAAACCCATCGACGCACAGCAGTTCGCGTAGCGAACTGCCAACGCGCCCGACAGGGCGCGCGTTCGCGTAGCGAACTGCCAACGCGCCCGAAGGGCGCGCATGCTCTTACAATTCGCCCTCAATCCGTCCACTGCCACCAGGCCAGATCACCATGATGCGAATCGGAACGCTCGGCGCTGCCGCCATATCTCCCAACGCGCTCACCAAGCCCGCGGCCAACAACGACGAGGTGGAGGTCACCGTGGTTGCCGCGCGAGACCGCTCGCGGGCGGAGGAGTTCGCCGAGGCTTGGGGCATCGGCGAGGTGGTGGACAGCTACGACGAGGTGGTGACGCACCCGGACGTGGATGCCGTCTACAACCCGCTGCCCATCAGCCACCATCGCGAATACACCATCAAGGCGCTCCGCGCGGGCAAGCACGTCCTCTGCGAGAAATCGTTCGCGTGCAACGAGGCCGAGGCGCGGGAGATGGCCGACGTGGCGCAGGAGACGGGCCTCGTCCTGATCGAGGCGTTCCACTATCGCTACCACCCGGTGTTCCAGCGCGCCTTGGAACTCTACCACGACGGCGCCATCGGCGAACTCGTCGAGCTCGAAGGCGCATTCAACATCGGCTCGCCTCGCCCGGGCGACATTCGCATGATCTACGGCACTGGCGGCGGCGCGACGATGGACATGGGCTGCTATCCGCTCTCGTGGGTGCGGCATTTCACCGGCGAGGAGCCGGAAGTGGTGTCTGCCAAGGCGGAGGAAGGGCCGCCGGACGTGGACATCCTGCTGCAACCGGAGCTCCTGTTCCCCAGCGGCGCGCGGGGACGCACGTCCGGCATCATGAAGGCGGGTCAACCCTTCGAGGCATTCCTCAACGTCACCGGCACCCGCGGCACGCTGAACGTGCGCAATCCCTTGGTGCCGCACATGGGGCACAACATCGAACTCGTCACCGACGCCGGCACCAAGAACGAGGAACTCACGCTGCGCCCCACCTACGAGTTCCAGCTCGACGCCTTCGTGGACGCGGTAAAGAACGGCACCAAGCTCGAAACCGACGCCGAGGATGCCGTCAAGCAAATGCGCCTGATCGACAACTGCTACCGCGCCGCCGGCATGAAGCTGCGCGGAATGAGGGGCGGGTGACGGCCCGCGCCATGGCCATGCCATCTTCCCTACCACCACACGGTAAGGCGCATCCTTGCGGATGCGATGGAGGGCGGGACGCCCTCCCTCCGAAGGCGCGCAACCCGTCTGCGCATGATGGGGGCCCTCCCGGACGGAGGGCGTCCCGCCCTCCATCGCACCGTCAGGTGCGCAAGCAATCCGCCATCGGGGCATGCTGCCAAATCGGTCGCTTGCTAGCGCAGCCATGATCGCCGGTCTCGATCACGTCGCAGTGCCCATCGCCAACGTGGAAGACATGCTGGCGTTCTATGAGGCGCTCGGCTTCGACGTGCGCCGCGGCGGGCGACTCCACTCTATCCACTTCGGCGACAACCGCATCAACTTCCACGCGCCGGAGCTTTGGAACGACGAGCGGTTCACTTTGCGCGGCCCATCGGCTCGTCCCGGCTGCGGCGACTTCTGCTTCGTCTGGCAGGGAACGGTGGAGAGCATCGTCACGCGCCTGCGGGACCTCGAGATCGAGATCATCGAAGGGCCGGCGCCCCGCGAAGGCGGTCGCAATGGCGGCAAGGCGACGGGAACGAGCGTCTATGTGCGCGATCCCGATGGCAACTTGCTCGAGTTCATGGCCTATGGTGGGCGCTACCCATGAGCGCGGCAAACCCGTCCGCAGCCCGTAACGCCGACCTCGTGATCTCGGCAGAGCACATGCTGCCGATCGCTCCGGACAACGTCGTGCTCCACGATGCGGCGATCGCTGTCGCAGGCGACACCATCATCGACATCGGCGAGCGCAGTGGAGTCTTGGCCCGACACCCGGGCGCAACCCACCGCAACCTGCCCCACCACGTGCTCCTGCCGGGCCTCGTCAACGCCCACGGCCATCTTGCCATGACCCTGCTGCGCGGCCTGGGTGAAGGCCAATCCCTGGAGGCGTGGCTTCAGGAGACCATCTGGCCCTTGGAGGGCCGCTGGGTGGACGAGGACTTCGTTGCCGACGGCACCCTCTTGGCGATGGCGGAAATGCTGGCAAGCGGCACCACCACCGGCAGCGACATGTACTACTTCCCGGAGACGGTGGCGGAACTCGCCCAAGTCGGCTGCCGAATGCAGGTGACCTTCCCCATCATCAATCACGCCAACGCCTGGTCGCAAAACCTGGACGAGTGTTTCGACCGAGGGTTGAAACTGCGCGACGAGCGCCGCTCCGATCCGCTCGTCAACGTGTGCTTCGGCCCGCATTCGACAGGTACCGCTGGCGAAGCGGCGCTCCGAAGAATCGCCACGCTCGCCGACGAACTCGACGCCGCCGTACACATTCACCTGCACGAGACCAAGGGCGAGGTTGCCGAAGCGCGCCGCAGCCTTGGACAGAGCCCCATCGAGACGCTCGAAGAAGCAGGGCTTCTCACGGAGAATCTGCAAGCCGTCCACATGACTGCAGTTTCCGACTTGGAGATCGCCATGATCGCCGAATGCGGTGCCAGCGTGGTTCACTGCCCCATGTCCAACACCAAGCTAGCGAGCGGCATCTGCCCGGTGCCCTCGTTCCGGGAAGCCGGCGTCAACGTGGCACTCGGAACCGACGGCGCAGCCTCCAACAACGGCCTGGACCTCTTTCACGAGGCCCGCATGGCGACCTTGCTGGCCAAGCTCGGCAGCGGCGACCCGGCGGCACTGCCAGCCGCCGAAGCTCTGGAAATGGCGACGTTGGGCGGCGCCCGTGCCCTTGGCATGGCCGATCGCATAGGCTCGCTCGAAGTCGGAAAGCAGGCAGATTTCGTCGCCGTGGACGTGGACCATCCCGCATTGCAGCCGCTGCACGACGTGCCGGCGCAACTCATCCACACCGCAGCCGGCAGCCGCGTGAGTCACACCTACGTCGCCGGGGAATGCCGCTACGAGAACGGCGGCTTCCCGACCATTGATGTCGACGACCTGCGACAGCGCGCCGCAATCTGGCAGGGCCGGATGGGCCACGATGCGTAAGGACCCGCCGTGATCAACGCCGACCAGGAAGAAATCGCCCGCTTCGAGGCCCTCGCCCACCGCTGGTGGGACACCGACGGCGAGTTTCGCGCCCTGCACGACATCCAGGGCCCACGCGTCGACTACCTCAAGTCGCGCTGCCAGGTCGCTGGCCGCAAGGCGCTGGACGTGGGCTGCGGCGGCGGCCTCGTCACCGAGGCCTTGCATGATCTGGGCGCCTCCGTCACAGGCATCGATGCCGGCGAGAAGCCGCTGGCGGTGGCGCGCCTGCATGCCTTGGAGCGGGGCATCGACGACGAGATCACCTACACGGCCAGCACCCCGGAGTCCTTCCTCGCCGAGGGGGCCGGACAGTTCGATATCGTCACCTGCCTCGAAATGCTGGAGCACGTGCCGGACCCACCCTCCACCGTGCAGGCGCTGGCCGAGCTCGCCGAACCCGGCGGCGATGTGGTGCTCTCCACCATCAACCGCACGCCCAAGGCGTGGGCGCTTGCCATCGTTGGCGCCGAATATGTGCTGAACGTGCTGCCCAAGGGCACGCATTCCTACGAAAAGCTCATCCGCCCGTCCGAACTGGCCCGCGCCTGCCGCGACGCCGGGCTCGTCGTGACCGACATCGCCGGCATGGAATACAACCCGTTCACGCGCCGCTGCCGGATCACCCGCAACGTGGACGTGAATTACATCCTGCACGCCAAGAAGCCGCGCGCCGAAGCGTCGCCATGACGGCCTACTCGCCCCCGAGCGACCTCTTGGCCGAGCGTTGCGTGCTGGTCACAGGTGCTGGCGATGGCATCGGCCGGGCGGCGGCGCTGGCCTACGCTCGTCACGGCGCAAACGTGGTGCTGCTGGGCCGCACTCGCGTCAAGCTTGAAGCTGTGTTCGACCAGATCGTGAAGGAAACCGAAACCCGCCCCACCATCGTCCCAGCAGACCTGCAGCACTTGGGCGAAGATTCCGCAAGCGCTCTCAGCGAAGGCATCGAGCGCGACTACGGACGCCTCGACGGCATCCTCCACAACGCCTCCCTGCTGGGCCCACGCAACCCCATCGAGCACTACCCCGCAACCGACTGGCACGCCGTGATGCAGGTGAACGTCAACGCCGCGTTCCTGCTCACCCGCGCCCTGCTGCCGCTGCTGAACGCATCGCAGGACGCTTCCATCATCCTCACCTCCTCCGGCGTCGGCCGCAGCGGCCGCGCCTACTGGGGCGCCTACGCCGTTTCCAAGTTCGCCACCGAAGGCCTGATGGAAGTGCTGGCCGACGAATGCGCCCACGCCGGCCACGTCCGCGTCAACTCCTTGAACCCCGGCGGCACCCGCACCACCATGCGCGCAGCGGCCTATCCGACCGAAGACCCAGCGACTCTGCCAACCCCGGAGTCGCACATGCCGCTGTACCTGTATCTGATGGGCCCCGACGCCAAGGGCATCACGGGCCAGCGCTTCGATGCGGCTTCTTGGGGCGGTACAGCGGGCGACCCGTCCGCGCCAACACCTCCTGCAATGGACGCGTAGGACGGCTTCCGTAGGTCCGGCGTCGCTGCTCGGTGTATCGGGAAGGCAGATACCGCCCGCGCAAGGGAGTGACCTGCGTTGCGAGGCCCATTTCCATCACTCCCCTTGCAGGAGTGGAAGAACTTGCGGCGTTCCTCGGTGGCGGCAGGCCGCCGCCAGTGGCTTGGGCAGAAGTTCCTCAATGCATCAAAGTCTGTAGGAGACCTTTTCGCCGTCGACGGCGATCAGCTTCCGAGAACGCAGATTGGCGACCGTTGTGTCGAGTTCTCGCTCCGACATTCGCCCGTTGAACCTCGTGTTGATCCAGTTCCTGAGCGTGTTCACCTTGCGGGGACGCGCGTTGCCTGCCGCAGCGAGCGCCTTGCGAACTTCCTCCATGGAAGGGGTGGCACTGGCCTTGGTAGTCCCTTTCTTCGCTGGCACAGTCTTGGCGCTGCGGGGAATCTCCGGCAGCGTCGCATGGCGTTGGACCTTGACGTTGTAGGCCGTACGCATGTGCTTGAGCAGGGGGTCGAATCCTGTGTCTGCGGAAATGACGTGGAACTGGTCGCCCGGATGCCTCGGTGCGATGTCCCCGAGGTAGAAGGCGATGTGGAAGTCGAGCGCATTCTTGCCGTTGGCAGCGCACTGAATATAGCGGGCGCTGGTGCCGAACGCCTGCAACGCCATAACCAGATCAGCCGGGATTTTGCTCTGGGTCGCACCGAGAAAGACGAGAATGTGGGTATCCTGCTGCCGCTCGGGATCGAAGTCTGTCGGACGGACGTTTTCGTAGTCCACCAAGATCCAATGCGCCATGACGGTTCCAAGCGGTGTCAGCTGGTCAGTCTAATCCACCCGAGCGAGCTCCGCACTGAGGGAGCGATCCCGATACACACCATTTCGTCCTACATGCGACCGGGGCTAGGTCGCGCGTCGCTGCCCCTGGAGGGGTGGTTGCGGAGCACGTCCACGGTACCAAGTCCGACCTTCCGGGAGTCGTTGCTCAACCAATCCTCTGCAACGGACCCGGTCCGATCATTTGCATTGACGTGGAGGAGCGGCTGTCGAAAACGAGCGCTGGTGCGAGGCTCGCCCTAGGAGGACACGCACCTCGCGCTCGCTAGCGAACCATTAATGGGGGCTTCGTGATACGATAACTGGCTGTAGTGTTCGTGGATAAATCCGTCATGCCAACACCGCACTATCCGACCGTCGCCGCGCGTCGAGCCATCCGGGAACTTGGCATCGACATCCGCGAGGCACGTCTGCGGCGCAATCTGCCGATGAGCCTGCTGGCCGAGCGTGCCTTCACGTCGAGAGGCACGCTCCGCCGTGTCGAGCAAGGAGACCCTGGCGTGAGCATGGGCATCTACGCGGCCGTTCTGCATTCCCTCGGACTCCTCGACGGCTTGCGCGAAAGCGCGAGTTTCGCCCACGACGAAGTTGGGCGAACTCTTGCCACTGCCGCGCTACCGGAGCGAGCGCGCGCTCGGCGGCCGAAACGGGGAACTTGAATGCAGGACGTATCGGTCCACGTCGAACTCGATGGGCACACGCATTGTGTGGGCCTACTGCGCCGTCAGACGGCGCGCGGCCGGCTAGATGCCGCTACCTTCGAGTACGACGACGCATGGCTCGCCAACGACTCTCGTTTCGCCTTGCAGCCAGCCCTCGCGCTTGCATCCGGCGTCTACGCGTCGGGCACCACTGGCGGTCGGTTGTTTGGCGCATTCGCCGACTCGGCCCCCGATAGCTGGGGGCGTCGACTGATCCAGCGCGCCGAACGCCGTCGAGCAACACGAGAGGGCCGCCAAGTGCGCACGCTCGGCGAAGTGGACTACCTATTGGGCGTTTCCGACATCGCACGCCTGGGAGCGCTGCGGTTTCGTCGCCCACATGACGAAGAGTTCCAGGCGCCCAGCGCATCCGGTGTTCCTGCTCTCATTGAGCTTCCACGCTTGCTCGCGAGCGCGCAACGGATTGAACGCGACCAGGATAGCGATGACGACCTCGCCACGATTCTCGGCCCGGGCTCGTCGCTCGGCGGTGCCAGACCCAAGGCATCCGTCATCGACAAGGGCCATCTTTCAATCGCCAAGTTTCCGAAGGACACGGACGAGTACAGTCTGGAAACATGGGAGGAGATTGCCCTTCGGCTTGCGGTGGGTGCCGGGATCGAAACGCCGATCCATCGCCTCGTTAGCGTGGCGGGCCGCCAAGTGCTGCTGTCGCGCCGGTTCGACCGAGCGTCGCGAGGCCGCGTTCCGTTCCTGTCTGCGATGGCAATGACCGGTGCTCAAGACGGCGAGAGGGGCAGCTATCCCGAACTCGCAGATACCTTGGCGCAGCACGGGGCAGATGCGACGGTTCAGACTGCGGTCTTGTTTCGACGAATGGCCTTCAACGTCCTGATTTCCAATGTGGACGACCACCTGCGCAACCATGGCTTTCTTCTTCGTGACCAAGCCGGCTGGGTGCTGTCGCCAGCCTACGACCTCAATCCGACGCCGGTTGACCTAAAGGCCCGCATCCTCACGACCAACATCGATCTCGACGAGGGCACCTGTTCCTTGGACCTCCTTGAAAGCGTTGCGGCCTACTTCGGGCTGGGGCTTGCCGGCGCCCGGCAGATCATCAAGGAAGTGGCCGTCTCCGTCGCAACATGGCGCACCGTTGCCGCAACGGTAGGTGTGTCCTCACGCCAAGCCGACCGCATGGCCAGTGCATTTGAACATGAAGACCTCAAGAGGGCGCTTGCGCTTTGACCTTACCTGACAACGACGAACGACCGTACCCGACATAGACATCTCGTTCGAAGACGAGCGCTGTGCGTGCGAAATCGTCCCTCGCGCATGAGGGACGAAATGCTTGTGTGTCGGGAAGGGAACGACATTGACGGCACTTCGTGAATGCATAGACTTCACTGGATGCATTCAAGTTGGAGTCGTTCACGTGAAAGCCATCACGGTCCGCAACGTTCCCGAGGAGCTCGCAGAGTCGTTGGAACGCGAAAAGCGGCGTCGCGGGGCATCGCTCAATCACACGGTCCTTGCACTGCTTGCGGAAGCGCTGGGCGTTTCTAGGCACGCGGCACGTAGCAATGGGCTGCGACGCATGGCTGGCACTTGGACTGAAGCCGAGTACCGGGAGTTCGAGCAAGCCGTGGCCCCTTTCGACGAAATCGACGACGCGATCTGGCGATGACCCGGGTTTGCCTCGACACATCTGCATACAGCAACTTTCGGCGCGGAATGCCGGCGGTTGTCAATGCGGTTGACCGCGCCGAGTGGATCGGCGTGCCGTGCGTTGTGCTGGGAGAGATTTGGGCGGGATTCATCGCTGGAAGCCGGGCCGAGCGCAACATCGCCGAGCTCGATGACTTCCTCGCGGAACCCCTCGTCGAGGTGCTTGCCGTCGATAGAGACGTCGCGCGAATCTATGGCGAAATCGTCGTCGACCTGCGGCGCAAGGGAAGACCGCTGCCGACCAACGACATCTGGATCGCCGCAACTGCCGCCCGGTTCGGCGCGTCCGTGCTTACCTTTGACGCCCACTTTCTTGAGGTCGACCGGGTTGGTGCCCAGGTACTCGTGCCGTAGTGACCTACACGTCGCGCATTGCGTGAGGAGCCTCAGGCGGAGGTTCCCTCTGGGGTCGCCGCCTCGCCTTCCCCGCCGGCATCTTCTATAGGTGCCGCCGCAAGGCTCGACAGCGCGTTCATCACGTTCACCGGCAGGGGGAAGACGATAGTTGAAGACTTCTCGCCGGCGATTTCCGTGAGCGTTTGCAGGTAGCGCAGTTGCATGGAGGCGGGTTGGCCCGCCAGGCGCTGGGCGGCCTCGACAAGCCTTTGGGCGGCTTCGTACTCGCCGTCGGCGTGGATGATCTTGGCGCGTCGTTCCCGTTCGGCTTCGGCCTGGCGGGCGATGGCGCGGATCATGCTTTCGTCGATGTCCACGTGCTTGATCTCGACGTTGGCGACCTTGATGCCCCATTGATCTGTCTGCTGGTCGAGGATGTTTTGGATGTCTTCGTTCAGCTTCTCGCGTTCGGAGAGGAGCTGATCGAGCTCGTGCTGGCCGAGCACCGAGCGCAGGGTGGTTTGCGCGAGTTGCCCGGTGGCCTCCATGTAGTCCTCGACGTTGAGGATGGCGCGTTCCGGCTCCAGGACGCGGAAGTAGAGCACCGCGTTCACCTTCACCGAGACGTTGTCGCGGGAGATGAGGTCTTGCGAGGGCACGTCCATGACGATGGTGCGCAAGTCCACGCGGATCATCTGCTGCAGGATGGGGATGATGATGATCAGGCCCGGCCCCTTCACGCGCTGGAAGCGGCCGAGCATGAACACCACGCCGCGCTCGTATTCGCGCAGAACCCGAAAGGCGCTCGCGAGCACGATGGCGAGAAGGACGACGACGACGATCAGGAAGATTTCCATGCTGAACTCCTTCAACCACTCGAGGCCGCCGAACCACGGCAGCGCCGCGCTGATGGCAGCGCCGGCAGTGGCGACAAGGCCACCCAAGATGCCGGCCCACCTCGACTTTCCTTGCCGCGTTTGGCGCTCAGCCTCGGCATCGCCATGCTCTGCCACGGACCTCACTTAGCGTGCTTGGGACCCGGTGCGTCTCACCTGCACGATGACGCCGTCCACGGCCGAGATTTCCACATCTTCGCCTTGGTGGAACTCGCCTTCGCCGCGCGCATTCCACACCTCGCCGAATGCGTGCACCCGACCGCTTGCGGTGAAGTCTTCCATCACGCGCGCCCGGGCCCCGACCATGCTCTCGACGCCGGTTGCAACCCGTGCCCTTCGCATCCTGAGCGCCGCCCCAAGGCCGAACGCCACCACGCCCACCGATACGGCGGTGAAGGCCGCGATGATGGGGTAGGACACCTTGTAGCCCGGCAGGTCCGTGTCCATGAGGATGATCGAGCCAATGACGAAGGCGATCACGCCGCCGGTGCCGACGATGCCGAAGCTCGGCGTAAACGCCTCCACGGCCAGCATGGCGACGCCCACGGCGATCAGGGCGAGGCCGGCGTAGTTGATGGGCAGCATCTGCAAGGCGAAGGCGCCGAGCAGGAGGCAGATGACGCCGGTGACCGCACCAACGCCGATGCCGGGGTTGTAGAACTCAAGGATCAAGGCGTAGATGCCGATCATGAGCAGGATGTAGGCGACGTTCGGGTCGGTGATGATGCCGAGCAACTCGTAGCGCCAGTCGGGCTCGATGGTCAGCACTTCGGCATTGGCGGTGTCGAGGGTGCGCTGGACACCGGCGATGGTGACGGTGCGGCCGTTGATGGCGTCGAGCAGTTCGCCGAGGTCTTCGGCCACGAGATCAATGACCCCCTGCTCAAGCGCCTCGTTGGCTGCTAGGTTGGCGCCGGAACGGACGGTTTCCTCGGCCCATTCCACGTTGCGGCCACGCAGTTCGGCGAGGCTTCTGAGATACGCCGCGGCATCGTTCACCACCTTTCGCCCCATCGCATCGGCGGGTTCGTGCGGCGGCCTTTCGTCCGCGCTGCCTTCGCTGCCTTCGTCACCCTCGTCGGACGTTTCCGGTTCGGGCGCTGAACCCGGCGTCGGCATGGGCGATGGTGTGGGTGTAGGAGAAGGGAACGGCGACCCTCCTCCGCCACCGATGCTCACCGGCGTCGAGGAACCGATGTTGGTGGCTGGCGCCATGGCCGCGATGTGGCTCGCATACATGAGATAGGTGCCGGCACTGGCGGCGCGGGAGCCATTCGGTGCAACGTAGGTGGCGACCGGCACGGTGGAGGCAAGGATGGCCTTCACCATGTCGCGCATGGATTTGTCGAGGCCGCCGGGAGTGTCGAGGCGCATCACCACGAGTTCCACGCCCTCGTCGCTGGCGCGCTCGAGCGTGCGGATGAAATAGTCGGACGAGGCCGGTGAGATGGCGCCCTCAAGCTCCACCACCCAAACCGAAGCCGCCTGGGCCACCGAAGCGCCGCAAACTGCCAGGGCCGCAAACAGTCGCATCAACCGCCGCCACATCGCGCATCCTCCTGCGCGAACACCGACTCGCTAACCATACAACCGAAAGCGTGCCTTCGAGCAGGTTTTTCAGTGGTGTCTCACTTTGACGCTGCCTGCTGTGGCGGATGGGTGCCGGAAACCCGGAGATCGTGTTCGACTTACCTGCCGGCGCCGCTTCGGAGGGAGGGCGGGACGCCCTCCATCGCGCCGCAAGGCGCGCAGAACACTCGCTGCAGCAGCAAGATGCGCGCCCTTGCGGGCGCGGTGGAGGGCGGGACGCCCTCCCTCCAGATACGACGCGCCACGCGCTGTGCACATGTGGGACACCGCCGGTTTTACGGATTGAGGGCCTCCTGGGTCCCCAGAGCCGGTCCCGCCATCGGGCGCCGGTCGCTCAATCCAGCGACAGCCCCCGCTCTGCCAAGAACTCGGCGTTGAATAGCCGCGAGCGATACTTGCTGCCGTCGTCGCAGAGCATCGTGACGATGGTGTGGCCGGGGCCCATCTCCCGTGCCACTGCGGCCGCAGCGCAGAGGTTGATGCCGGTGCTGGAGCCGAAGAACCAGCCCTCCTCGCGCAGGAGGCGATACACCAGCCGCACCATGTCCTTGTCGGTCACCTGCACGGCATCGTCCACCGGCGCGCCCTTGAGGTTGTCGGTGACGCGGCTGTTGCCGATGCCTTCGGTGATCGAAGGCCCTTGGCTCATGGTTGCCTCGCCGGTCTTGATGTAGCTGTAGAGCGCGCTGCCCATGCAGTCCGCGAGCACCGTGCGGATGGCGGCGTTCTTCTCCTTCAGGAACTCGCTGACGCCAGCGAGCGTGCCGCCGGTGCCCACAGACGAGACGAACGCGTTCACGCTGCCATCGGTTTGCTGCCAGATTTCGGGACCGGTGGATTCGTAATGCGCGAGGCGGTTGGCGACGTTGTCGAACTGGTTGGCCCAGACGGCGTTGTCGAGGCTCGCGGCATAGCGCCCGGCTTTCTTCTGGTAGTTGTTGTCGTCGCGATAGGGCACCGTGGGGCGCACCCGCACTTCGGCGCCCAAGGTCTTGAGAATCTCGACCTTCTCTGGCGATTGGTTGTCGGGCATGTAGATGACGCAAGGGTAGCCGCGGGCGTTGCAGATGTGGGCGAGGCCGATCCCGGTGTTGCCGGCGGTGCCCTCCACCACCGTGCCGCCGGGCTTAAGCGCGCCGCTCAGTTCGTGTTCGCGGATGATCCAGAGCGCCGCGCGGTCTTTCACCGAGCCGCCCGGATTCATGAACTCCGCCTTGCCGAGAATCTCGCAGCCGGTTTCGTCGGAGAGGGTGTTGATGCGGATCAGGGGGGTGTTGCCAACCGCTTCGGCAAAGCTGCGCGTGATGTCCATGAGGTTCCAGCCCGGGCGTCGGGGCGCGATTCTACCCAACGCGCCGAGGAGGCTTCACAACCGATCGGGCCGGGTCTTGGCGCCGTAGAGGACGGGCTTGTCCCCGCCCGTTCCGAGTTCATCGTAGCGTCTGCGCGCCCGTCAGGGCGCGGACGGGCCAAGCCCGTCCCCTACGAGGCCCGGATGCAACGAACCGCCTCGGCTGGCACGACGGGCGACCACTAGGGTCGCCCCTACGAGGCCCGTCTTGAATGCGCCGACGAGCTCGGCAAGGGACGGGCCAAGCCCGTGCCCTACAAATCGGCGCATAGCTGGGGCAAAGTGCGCGGGACGGAACACGCCGGAGTCATGCCCTTGTCATCTCGCATCACCCGCCTCTGCGCCTCGCGCGAAGCCCTGCAGTTCACGTTAGCGAACTGCCGACGCGCCCTTCAGGGCGCGCTAGCGCGCCCTCGCGGGCGCGTCGGCAGTTGCTTCGCAACTGCTGGCCTCCGGGTTCGCGTTCGCTCACCACTTCGGCTAGGAGCGTGCGCCGTTCTACGGCGCACGCTCCTAGCGTGCCTTGCGTTGGGCGCCGCAGCCGACATCCAAGACGTGGAGCCCCTCGTGTTTGCGCAGGAAGCAGCCGCCATCGAGCTTGCGGACGACATCTTCGACTATGCCGAACTCGGCTATCTCGAAAGCCGCAGCAGCGAGCGTCTTGCCGGTCACCTTGAGGAAGCCGGCTTCACCTTGCAGCGCGGTGTTGCCGACATCCCGACCGCCTTCGTCGCCGAGAGCGGCAGCGGAGCGCCGGTGATCGGCGTGCTGGCGGAGTACGACGCCTTGCCGGGCCTCTCGCAGGCACCCGTGCCGACACGACAGCCGGTCGAAGCCGGTGGCTCCGGGCACGCCTGTGGCCACAACCTCTTCGGCGCAGCGTCTGTCACGGCCGGCATCGCGCTGGCTCGCTGGCTCGAACAGAGCGGCGGCGAAGGCACCGTGCGGGTTTACGGCACGCCGGCCGAGGAAGGCGGCTCCGGCAAGGTGTACATGGTTCGGGCCGGACTTTTCGACGACGTGGACACGGTCTTGCATTGGCATCCCGGCGATCGCAACAACGCATCGCCCGAGAGCAGCAACGGCAACAAGTCTGGTCGGTTCGAGTTTCACGGCGTGGCGGCACACGCCGCCTCCTCCCCGGAACGGGGACGCTCCGCCCTAGACGGCGTCGAGGCCATGAATCACATGGTCAACATGATGCGGGAACACGTGCCCTCCACGGCGCGCTTGCACTACGTCATCACCGAAGGCGGCGACGCACCGAACATCGTGCCGGCGTTCGCGGAGGTGTACTACTACGTTCGCCACCCGCGCCCCGACATGGTGGCGGAGCTGTTCGAGCGCGTGGTGAATGCCGCCAAGGGCGCGGCGCTCGGCACCGGAACCGAGATGCGCTACGAGGTCATGCACGGCAACTACCCGCTGCTGCCGAGCGAGACCCTTGCCGCCGTAGTCCACGAGGCCATGGTTTCCGTGGGCGGCTTCGAGTACGACGACGCCGAACGAGAATTCGCCCTGGCCATGCGCTCAACCCTTCTTGGCACCCTGCGCGACATCGGTGCGAGTGCCGTCATCGCCCCGTCCCAGTTCCGCCAGAAGATGGGCTCCACGGATGTGGGCGACGTGAGCTGGATGGTTCCCACCGCCGGTTT
This sequence comes from Pseudomonadales bacterium, assembly GCA_965116935.1. Classification (GTDB taxonomy): domain Bacteria; phylum Pseudomonadota; class Gammaproteobacteria; order Pseudomonadales; family Azotimanducaceae; genus VXYL01. The sequence continues at coordinate 2,563,907 of OZ220737.1, forward strand.
CACCACCGCCACCTGGGTGCCAGGAACCCCCGCCCACAGTTGGCAGGCGACCGCCGCCGGCGGCATGAGCATCGGCCACAAGGGCATGGTGATGGCGGCCCGCGTGCTGGCGCTCACCGGCGCCCGTCTCTACGCCGAGCCATCCTTGATCGCGAGCGCCAAGGCGGAATTCAACCGCCGCCGGGGTCCCGACTTCGACTACAGGCCCTTGCTGGGCGACCGCAGCCCGCCACTCGACTACCGCAAGTAGGAGCACGTCCGACATGCAGATATTGCTGCTGCATCCTGGCGCCATGGGCGCATCCATCGGTGCGGCGCTGGTAAGCCGAGGCCACGTCGTCTCGTGGGTGGCCGAGGGACGCAGCGCTGCCACCGCCAGTCGCGCCAGTGAAGCTGGGCTCCGTGCGGTGGACACACTCGCGGCAGCGGTCGCAGACGCAGAGGTTGCGATCTCCGTCTGCCCACCGGACGCCGCCGTGACCCTCGCAAGGAGCGTGCAGGCCGCCGGCTTCGAGGGCACCTACGTGGACGGCAACGCCGTGGCGCCAGCGACGGCACGACAAGTCGCCTCGATCTTTCCGGCTAGCTACGTCGATGGCGGCATCATCGGCCCCCCGGCTTGGCGCGAAGGGGCCACCCGCTTCTATCTCTCCGGCGCAAACGCTCCCAGCGTCGCTGCACTCTTCAACGGATCGCTGGTGGACGCGCGGGCCATGGACGAACGCACCGATGCCGCATCAGCGCTGAAGATGTGCTACGCGGCTTTCACCAAGGGTTCGTCAGCACTCATCCTGGCCGTGCGAGCGCTCGCCGAACAAAGCGGCGTCACCGAAAACCTCCTGCAAGAGTGGAACATCTCTCAGTCAGGCCTCGCCGCCCGCAGCGCCGCCACGGCAACCTCCACCAGCCCCAAGGCATGGCGCTTCGAGGGCGAAATGCGCGAAATCGCCGCAACCTTCGCCGCCGCCGGCCTCCCGGACGGCTTCCACCAAGCCGCGGCCGAAATCTACGCTCGCATGGCTGGCCTCAAGGATGAAGAAGCCCCGGATATAGACGCCGCCCTAGCGGCCATTGTCCAAAGCGACAGCCGGTAGGTAGCCCGATGGGGTGCGCGTAGGGTCGGGCTTGTCCCCGCCCGTGTTGAACTACCTCTACGGCAAGGTTGCGCCCCCATCCACGTCGATGCTGGCACCGGTCATGTAGTCGTTCTGGATGACGAAGATGATTGCCGAGGCCACCTCGTCGGCGGTGCCGGCGCGCTTGATGAGCATGTTGCGGGTGGCGGCGGAGAGGAAGTTGGCACGGGCGTCGCCGCTGGCGGCGAACATGGGCGTGTCGATGACGCCGGGGGAGACGACGTTGATTCGGCGCGGCGCGAGTTCCGGCGCGACCGCGCGGACGAAGCCCTCGACGGCGTTGCCGACGGTGGCGATGGCGGAGGAGCCGGGGTTGGATTTCTTCGCCGGGTAGCCGCTCACGAGGACGATGGCGGCGTCTTCGGCCATGTGCTCGGTGGCTAGGCGAACGCTGTTGGTGTAGCCCCAGAGCTTGCGAAACGAACCCTGAAAGCCGTCGAGGTCCATCTGCAGGAAGGGGCCCGATGCACGTTCGCCGCCCGTTGCTGCATTGACGAGAATGTCAAAGCCCGCCTCGCCCTCGAAGAGCGCGGTCAGCGCGTCGCGGTCGAGCACGTCGATGGCGCGGAACGACATCGCCTCGCCAGTCGCCTCCTTGGCGGTGGCTAGGTTCGACTCCGACCTGCTGCACGCCACCACAGAAGCGCCAGCCGCCTCAAGCTGCCGCGTCGCCGCTAGCCCAATGCCCGAGGTGCCGCCAAGCACGATGGCTCGCTTGCCTTGAATGTCCATGTTTCCTCCCGAATTGTCGTTGTCCCTTGGAGGGAAGGCAGAATGCCTTCCCTCCAAGCCGTGTTTCGCCTCAGGTGCGCTTCATGTCCACCGGCTCTTCGCCGCCGGCGCGAATGAGTTCCGCCACTCGGTCCAGCACCTCGTTGAGTTCCCCGGTGTCCGTACCCCGGATCACCAGCGTCGTGCCGTAGCGGCCGTCGCGGCTGAAGGGGTAGCTGCCGATATCCACGTCCGGATGCTGCTCTTGCAGCGCTGCAAGCCCCGTCGCCACCTGGCTCTCGCCGAGATAGGCGGTTACCGAACAGGAACGCACGACGCTGCCGCCGGCGAAGGGGATGGTCGAGAGCATCCCCTGCATCACCGAGGGGATGCCGGCCATCACATAGACGTTGCCCATGCGGAACCCCTGCGGCCCGCCGGTGGGATTGTCGATGAGATCCGCGCCCTCGGGAATCCGCGCCATGAGCATCCGCGACTCCATCACCTCCGCTGGCGCCGGACGCTGGCCGATGACCGCCGCGATCTCCTCGCTTATCACCAAGGGCACACCGAACGCCTTGGCGATGCAGTCTGCGGTGATGTCGTCGTGGGTCGGGCCGATGCCACCTGTGGTGAGCACATAGTCGAACTTCGCGCGCGCCTCGTTCACCGCCGAGACGATTTCGTCCTCCACGTCCGCAATCACCCGCGCTTCCCGCACTCGCACGCCCTGCTCGCCAAGCACCAAGGCGATGTGCTGGAGGTTGGTGTCCTGCGTCCGCCCGGACAGGATCTCGTTGCCAATGATGAGCACGCAGGCGGTGTAGATGCGCTCGGACATGGCCGCTCCCAACGAAAAGACGCGCAATCGTATCAGTCTCGATGCAAAAGCCTTGGTGCAACGTCATTGCACGATGGCGATGGCCTCCGCGCGGGCGACCAAGGCCTTCGCTCGCGCGAGGTGGGGGGCATCCACCATTGCGCCGTCGAAGGTGAAGGCCATGCGGCCTTCGGATTCGGCTTCGTCGAATGCCTCGATGAGTTCGCGGGCCCGAGACACGCTCGCGGGATCGGGAGTAAAGGCTTCGTTGATGGGGTCGATCTGGCTTGGGTGAATCGACAGCTTGCCGGTGAAGCCGAGCATCGCGCCCTGCTGGCATTCGCGGGCAAGGCCGGCGGTGTCGCGGAAGTCCACGTACACGGCATCGACGGCCTGGACGTTGGCTGCCTTGGCGGTGAGGAGCGCCATGGTGCGGCAGTGTTCGAAGGGCGGGAGCCACACGCCGCCTTCGTCGCGGTTGCGCGATGCGCCGATGGCGGTGGCAAGGTCTTCGGCTCCCCACGAAAGGCCGGTCACTCTCGGGCAGGCCGTCAGAGTGGGGAGGTGGAGAGTGCCGAGCGGGGTTTCGCCGGCGATCAGGATCAGTTCCACCTTGCCCGGCGGGTGGCTGTGGCTCCGTTCCAGGCGCGACAGTTCGCGGTCGATGAGAGTCAGGTCCTCGAGCGTGTCCGGCTTCGGCACGAGGATGGCGTCGGGCGGCGTCGCCATCACCTCGGCTAGGTCGCCGTGCCCCCAGGGCGTGTCGAGCGGATTCATGCGGACGATGCGTTCCTGACGGCCGAAATCCACGTCCCGGAGCCACCCGGCCACCACGCTGCGCGCTTCCTCCTTGCGCGCTCGCGTCACCGCATCCTCCAAGTCCAGCAACAAGGCATCGGCCGCCGTGGTGAGCGCACGGCTGAGCATTCGCTCGTTGGCACCGGGAACGAAATGCAGCGAGCGTCGGATGCCGGCCATGCGGTGAGTCTCCGAGGTGGTTGGAAGGTGCTTGAGTCAGGCGTTGGTTGCCGTTGCACCCGCCTCGCGCCTCGCCATCATGGCCAAGCGGATGCATGAGCAGACGGTCTCGCCGCGTTGATTGAGCCCAGTGTGCTCGAAGGTGACAATTCCGCGATCCGGCTTGCTGCGGCTCTCGCGCCGCGCCACCACCTTGGACGACACCCGGATGGTGTCGCCGATGAACACGGGATTCGGAAACGTAGTGTGCTCGAAGCCGAGATTGCCCAAGGTGGTGCCGAGGGTGGTGTCGCCCACCGACAGGCCCACCACGAGGCCCAGCGTGAAGATGCTGTTGACGAGGATCTGGCCGTGGATCGAGGCGCGGGCGAACTCGGCGTCGAGGTGCAGCGGCTGCGGATTCAGGGTGAGCGTGGTGAAAAGCAGGTTGTCCGTTTCCGTCACGGTGCGTGCTGGTTCGTGCGCGAACTCCATGCCAACCTCAAGCTCCTCGAAATACCTGCCGCTCACGCTCCCTCCCCCGTTTCAAAGCCTGCCAAGGCACTCGCTAGCGCATGAACCTATCATCCACGCAGCCTGTCGGACTTCGGACGGCGTAAGCCGGCCGAATGCCGCAGGATGACAGGACGGCTTGGGCTGGGGCAAGAAGCGTTGTCCGAAGGCAACGGTTCTTGTAGCGCTCGCACGAAGCGGTGACAAGGAGCTTGGATCATGTTCTTCGGCTGGACTTCCATTTGCCTGCGCGCCAAGGACCTGGCCGCATCCGCCCGCTTCTACCAGGCCCTTGGCATGGAAGTGGTGGACGAGTTGCCGGGCAAGCGCATCGTCCTCAGGAACGGTCCGTTCCGGATTGCGCTCATGAACTTCCTCGACAAGAACTCCATCCACGTCCGGGGTGCCGACGTTCCCGCCGTCTACGCCGCTTGCAAGCGCGAGTGTCCCGAAGCCACCGGGCAACCCTTCACGTACCGCGCCGAAGACATGGACGCAGACGCAGACGGCACAAGCTGGGAGACCTTCGACCCGGACGGCAACGCGGTGTTCTTCGACACCAACGCCAACGAAACCGGCGCAGCCGGACGCAGCCAACTGATCGTCCAAATACTGCGCGACGCCGAGCAAATGTTGACCCGTCTCGGCGCTTCCAAGGAGTGCCTGAAGGCACTCGGTCGCTTGATTGATCAAGAGGCAAAGGCGCGATAGTCGCGCTGCGCTCGCCGTGAGCGCTCGGGGCGGCACCGGTGAAAAACAGCGATTTCGTACACGGCTTGGCGGCGATGGCCTACAGACCCTGGAACGCCTTCGTGCCACGGTGGCAGCTTCGATTGATTGCCGAGCCAAGCCGTGTCTCGAACGCCAAGGCGCCCCGTCACGCCTCGCAATTCCAAGGCTCGATGCTCGAAGAGCGTACCGCCCGTGCGCGTGCAAGCGGGCCTGCGTGCTACTGTTCCCGCAACAGGCCGGCGTCACGCCCAAGGAGACCGCCATGCTCCCCGCTCGAAAGCCCCTGCGCATCCAACGGCAGGGCCGTCCTGCTCCGCCTCGGCGAGCAAATGTCGAGTACCCAGAGTCGGATGGTAAGCCGATGGCCGAGACTCCCGTTCACATGAAGGCCATGAACGACGCCATCATGCCGCTCGAGGAGCGCTATGCGGCGCGGGCCGACGTGTACGTTGGCGGCAACATGATGATGTACTACGTTGAAGGCGCTACCAACCGGTCCATCTCTGCCGACGTCTTCGTGGCCTTCGGGCCATCCAGGCGACCGTTGCGACGGGTGTGGAAGACATGGGAGGAGGGCAAGCTCGCGGACTTCGTGCTAGAGGTGACCTCGAACAGCACTCGCAGGGACGACGAGGGGCGCAAGCGGGACATCTACCGTCGCCTAGGCGTGACGGAGTATTGGCAGTTCGACCCGACCGGCGACTACCTAAACCCCGTGCTGAAAGGGCGCCGCCTAAACGCAAGACGCGCCTATCGACCGCTGCGCCTGACGACCACGCCGGACGGCATCGTCTGCGGCGTGTCGAATGTCCTCGGCCTTCAGCTTTGCCTCGACGACGACCGCCTGCGCCTTCGCGACATAGCGACCGGCGAGTTCCTTCTCACCCACGACGAGTATGTCCGCGCATCGGCGGAGAAGGATCGCATCATCGAGGATCTGAAACGTCGCATTGCCGACTCGCCTTAACCGGCGTTCGCAGTTCCTCGGCCTCGCCTCCGACCGACGCCCCACCGTCGGCGCGACCCTTGTGGTCGCCCGTCCCAAGCCGAGGCGGTTCGCTGTGCCGAAGACGGGCAGGGACAAGCCCCGCCCCTACGGGCCCGCGCCGAGTCCGGCGTTGCGTTCAAGACGGGCCTCGTGGGGGACGGGTTCGTCCCGTCCCGAGTTCGTCGGTTGCGTTCAAGACGGGCCTCGTAGGGGCGACCCTTGTGGTCGCCCGTCGTGCTAGGCCGAGGCGGTTGGTTGCCCCAAGACGAGCGGGGACAAACTCCGCCCCTGCGGGGCCAGACCCCACCTCCCGAAGACCGCATCGTAGAATGACGCTGTCGCGCCATTCCACGGCGCAAGCTCTTGCGCCGCCAAACCCCTCGCTGGCGCTCGGGGTCTGGCCCCAGCCCCCACCGACCCAAGACCTTGCATCGTAGAATGACGCTGTCGCGCCATTCCACGGCGCAAGCTCTTGGGTGACTGCATGGAGTTTGAGACGACCGAAGAGCATCAGCTCATCCGCGACGCGATTCAGAAAGTCTGCGTCGACTTTCCCGACGAGTATTGGTCCGCCTGCGACAGCGAACACCGCTTTCCTTGGGATTTCTACAACACCCTGGCCGAGGCTGGCTGGATTGGCATCGCCATTCCGGAGGCCTATGGCGGCAGTGGGCGCGGCGTCACCGAAGCTTCCATCATCCTGGAAGAGGTGGCCGCCTCCGGCGCCGCCATGAATGGCGCGAGCGGCATTCACCTGTCGATCTTCGGCATGCATCCGGTGGTGCAGCACGGCAGCGAGGAGATGAAGCAGAAGTATCTGCCGCGGGTGGCGAGCGGCGACCTGCACGTCGCCTTCGGCGTCACCGAACCGGATGCCGGCACCGACACCACCTCCATCAAGACCACCGCAGTGCGCGATGGCGACCACTACATCGTGCGCGGACGCAAGGTGTGGACCACCAAGGCACTCGATTGCGAGCGGGTACTGCTCTTGGTGCGAACCGAGTCGAAGGAGAAGGCGGCCAAGCGCACCGAAGGCATGACGCTCTTGCTGGCGGAACTGCAGCGCCCGGAAGTGAAGATTTCCCCCATCGACAAGGTGGGCCGCAACGCCGTCGCCACCTGCGAGGTGGTGTATGACGACCTGCCGGTACACGTCACCGACCGGGTGGGCGAAGAGGGCAAGGGGTTTCGCTATCTGCTAGGGGGCCTCAACGCGGAGCGCATTCTGGTGGCGTCGGAAGCCCTCGGCATCGGCCGTGCCGCCATCCGGCGAGCCGTGAACTATGCGAACGAACGCGTCGTGTTCGGACGTCCCATCGGCATGAACCAGGGAGTCTCCTTCCCGCTCGGCGAGGCGAAGATGCGCCTCGATGCGGCGGAACTGATGATCCGCAAGGCGTCGTGGCTGCTCGACAACGGCGAGCCCTGCGGCGCCGAGGCGAACATGGCGAAGTGGTTGGCTGCAGACGCTGCCTTCCAGGCAGCCGACCAGGCCATGCAGACCCACGGTGGCTTCGGCTACGCCCGCGAGTTCCATGTCGAACGCTATTGGCGGGAGGCGAGGCTGATGCGCATCGCTCCCATCTCGCAGGAGATGATCCTCAACTACGTCACCGAACACGTGCTGGAACTGCCACGCTCGTACTAACGCCGACCCAATGCGCCTAAAGGAAATCAGGCTCGCCGGGTTCAAGTCCTTCGTCGATCCGACGACGATTCCGTTCCCCGGCCACCGCAACACCGTCGTCGGGCCGATCGGCTGCGGCAAGTCGAACATCATCGACGCCGTGCGTTGGGCAATGGGCGAACGCTCCGCGCAGCAGTTGCGCGGCGATGCGATGGTGGACGTGATCTTCAAGGGTTCGGGCTCGCGGCAGCCCACCGGCATGGCCTCGGTGGAGCTTCTGTTCGACAACGAGGACGCCCGCGTCGGCGGTGAGTACGCGGCATTCGGCGAAATCTCCGTGCGCCGGGAACTGGCGCGGGACGGCCAATCGACCTACTACCTCAACGGCAGCCGATGTCGCCGACGCGACATTGGCGGCGTCTTTTTGGGCACCGGCTTCGGCCCGCGCAGCTACTCGATCATCGAGCAGGGCATGATCAGCGAGCTGGCGGACGCCAAGCCGGACGAACTGCGGGCCTTTCTCGAAGAGGCGGCTGGCGTTTCCAAGTATCGGGAGCGTCGCCGCGAGACCCACCACCGCCTTTCCCATACCCGCGAACATCTGGCGCGAATCGACGACTTGCGCGACGAACTCGGGCGGCAACTGAACCGCCTGCAACGCCAAGCCCGCAACGCCGAGCGCTATCGCGACCTCAAGGAGCAGGAACGCCGCAAGCTCGCCGAGCTCTGCCTGCTGCGCCTGAATGCTGCCAACGAGCAGTTGGCACGCTGCGACGAGGCCCTCGTCGCCCTCGACACCCAAGTCGAAACGGCGCGTGCTGCCCGCCTCGGCGTGGAAGGCCGGGTGCAATCCGCCCAGGAGCGACATCAGGAGGGAGTCGATGCCCTCGCCGAAGTGCAGGCACGCTACTACCGGCTCGGTGCGGACATCGGGCGGCTCGAAGAGGCGGCGCAGTACGCCAAGCGGCGGAGCGCCGGCCTCACCGCTGACCTTACGGCCATTGCCCACGAGGAAGCGGGCCGGCAGAAGCAGATGGCGGAAGATGAGGCGCATCTGGCCGAGTTGCTGGCGCAGATTCAGGCCGCAGCACCGGCACTCGACGAAGCCGCAAGCCGCCAGCAGGGCGCCGCCGACGAGGTGGCGACTTTGGAGCGCGACGCGCGGGAAATGCAGGTGAGTTGGGACGCCCTTGGCGAACGCATCGCCGCCAACCGCAGCGCCACCGAAACCTGTCGCGGGCGGGCGCAGCTTGCCGAGCAAGCCCTCGTCAGCCTGCGCGAGCGCGCGCAGCAGTTGGAGGAGGACAGCATCGGACTCGCGCCGGCAACGCCACACTCCCTCGAACCGCTAGGCGTCAAAGTCGCGCAGGCGAAGGCGGCACTCGAAGCCGTCGATGCGGAACTCGCGGCCAATGCCGAAGCCATCGCCGAAGTGCAGCAGGCCGCCGTCGCGCAAGAGGAACGGCTGCGTGTCGCCGTCGAAAGCGTGCAGGGGCTGCGCGGTGAACGGGTGGCGCTGGAAGCGATGCAACGGGAGGCGCTGGCCGACGGATCAGCAGGTTCCGCCGCTGCCGCGGTCGAGGCATGGCTGACCGAACACGACCTCGCCGACGTGCCCCGCCTCGGCGCCAAACTCGCGATTGCATCCGGTTGGGAGACGGCCCTAGAGACGGTGCTTGGCTTCGACGCGGCCGCTATACCTGTCACCGACTCCGGCGCGCTGGCGGAGTCCTTGGCGCAACTTCCGCAAGGACGAATCACGCTCACGGAAACTGCGCCAAGCGCGCGCGAGCCACGCCCGCTGCGCCGACTCGCCGACCTAATCGGGCCCGCCGAAGACGCCCCGGACATTCTTGGCGGCATCTTCGCGGCGGACTCCCTCACCGAAGCCCTAACCCATCGCCCATCCCTCGCCCCCGGCGAAAGCGTGATCACGCGCGATGGCATCTGGCTCGGACGCGGCTGGATTCGCCTCCATCGACTCGCGGGCGATGCCCCGGGCGGCATCATCCGCCGCCGTGCCGAGCTTGCGAAGCTGCACGAACAGGTCATTGAAGCCGAGTCGCAGGCGGAGGCGATTCGCACCCAAGTCGACAGCACCCGCGCCTCGCTCGAAGCGCACCAAACCGAACGAGAACGCCTGCGCCAGCAACAGAGCGACATGCGCGAACGTCGCTCCCGCGCCGAAGCCGAACGCGACATGCGCCTGAAGCAGCAGCAGGAACTCACCGACCGCGCCGCGCGCATCGCCGCCGAACGGGAGCAAACCGCCACCCGCATCGAGCAAGAGCAAGCGCTGATCCAAGAGAACCGCCAGCACCTTGAGCGGCTCGAAGCAGAATCTGCAACGCTGGCCACGGCCCGCGAGCAAGCGGGCGCGAGCCGCAACCAGATGGCCGAGCGCCTCGAAGCCGCGCGCGCCGCCGCCAGCGACGCCCGGGACGAATACCATCGTCAGCAAGGCGCGCAGCAGCGCCTCGAGTCCTCGGCGCAAGCCCTGCGTGATGCCAAGGACCGCCTCGTCCAGCAAACCCAGGAACGTAGCCAGCGCCTGAGCGCCATCGAGACAGAGATGGCCGACCTTGCCGCCGAAGCGCCCGGGCGCGACGAACAGGTCAAGACACTGCTAGGCGACCGCGTGGCCGTGGAGAAGGAACTCGCCGACATCCGCGAGCGAACCGAGGCCACGGAGGCGTCGATCCGCCGCTTGCGCTCGGAACAGGTGGAAGCGGACGCGGCGCTCGAAACGCTGCGCGGCCAAGTCGAGACGGCTCGCGTTGAGCGGGGGCAGGCCGCCACCCAACGAGACGTCGCCCAAGAGCGGCTGGAAGAAACCGGTCTCGACCAAGAAGCCGTCGAAAGCGAGATTCCCGACGACGCCGACGAGGAAGGCTGGAATGCGGCCATCGGCGAGGTGCGCGGCCGCATCGACCGGCTCGGTCCCATCAACCTCGCCGCCATCGACGAGCGCCGGGAGGCGGCAAGCCGCAAGGAATACTACGACCGCCAGCACGAAGACTTGAGCACGGCGGTCGCGACCTTGGAACGCGCCATCGACAACATGGATCGGGAAACCCGCAACCGTTTCCGCGCCACCTTCGACCGCGTGGGCGAGCTTTTCGAGAGCCTGTTCCCGCGCATCTTCGGCGGTGGCGAGGCGCACCTCGCCATGACGGAAGGCAATCTGCTCGACGCCGGCGTGACCCTCACCGCCCGACCGCCGGGAAAGCGCAACTCCAGCATCCACCTTCTCTCCGGCGGCGAAAAGTCCATGACCGCATTGGCCTTGCTGTTCGCCATCTTCCAGTTGAATCCGAGCCCCGTGTGCCTGCTCGACGAAGTGGACGCCGCCCTCGACGACGCCAACATCGCGCAGTTCAAGCGCCTCATCGAAGAGATGTCCGCCGGCGTGCAGTTCGTGGTGGTCACCCACAACAAGCTGACGATGGAGATGGCGGATCACATGATCGGCATCACCATGCAGGAAGCGGGGGTGTCTCGGGTCGTTTCCGTGGACGTGGCGCAGGCGGTGGAACTCGCCGCCAGCACGCAGCCGTGAGGGGCAGGGCCGCTTGCCGTATTGGCGAACGCCCGGAGCGTTTCCGCTTGGCCGTAGAATGCACACCATCGTCGGCACCGCCGCTGGTATTGCGCCGCAAGGTCAAGGGCAGGTGGGGTTTGGCGGCGTAGGAGAACGAGCCGAGCATGGATCTCGACATCAAATACATCATCGTGGCGGTCGGCGTGCTGCTGATTGTCGCCATCGTCAGCCACCACGTCTGGCGGGCCTGGCGGGGGCGTCTGCAGGCGGACGACGACACGTCGGCCGAACCCACGTCCGTCGCGACGCTCTGGGACACCGAAGACGACCGCGACACCATCGCGCCGCCGCCGGCATCTGTCGATGCCGACGCACAGGAGCGGGGCCAGGAAGGTGGCATGACGGCGCAGCGCACCGAGCCACACATCGCGGCCCCGGAGGCCGGCGACAGTGGGGAGGAAGCGCCTGGGTCCCCGGGCACGGCGGGGATAGCGGAGGAATCGCAGGTGCTGCCGCCGGATCCGGTGGAAGCGCCCGAGGAAGTCGAAGAAACCGTGTCCAAGGCGCGGTCGGTGATGGGTGCGAGAGCGCGTTCAGCGGGCGCCGGCACAGGGCGCGCGGAATCCCGCGAAGACACGGGCGCAGCCGCCAACGAATACGTTGCCATCTGGGTGGTTGCCAAAGACGACGAACGCTTCTCCGGCGACGACCTCCTGCGCGCATTCACCGATGCCAGGCTCGAATACGGTGCCCGCAACGTGTTCCATCGGCGCGAGGGCGGCGAGAGCCAGTTCATGGTGGTGAACGGCACGGAGCCCGGTACCTTCGACCTTGCCGCCATGGGCGAGTTCTCGACTCCGGCCGTGGTGGCCACCATGACGCTTCCCGGCCCGGAGGACCCGATCGCCGCTTTCAACGCCATGCTGACAGCGGCGCGCGCCCTCGAAACGGCGCTCGGCGGCACCCTCAAGGACGAAGAGCTGAACGCCATGAGCTACCAGACCATCGAGCACTGCCGCAGCCGCGTGGCCGAGTTCGCCCGCCGGCAGATGTCGCAGCGGCAATAGGGCTGGCCCCGGAGGTCACCGACGATGGCTGACGACGCCGCGGTAGCCAAGGAACTCGAAACTCTCCGCGCTCAGGTGCGCTACCACCTGCACCGCTACCACGTGCTCGACGATCCGGACATCCCGGACGCCGAATACGATCAACTCTTCGACCGCCTCGTCAGCCTCGAACGAGAACATCCCGAGCTCCGTTCGCCGGACTCCCCGACCCAGTCCGTCGGTGCGCCGCCGGCGGCGCGCTTCGACGAGGTGCGCCACGCCGTGCCCATGCTGTCACTCGACAAGTGCAGCGACGAGGAAGAACTCGGCCGTTGGGCCGACCGCTGCCGGGGCCTGCTTGACGACGACGACCAACCCACCTACGCCTGCGAGCCGAAGATCGACGGCGTGGCAGTGAGTCTTCTGTACGAGAATCGCCTGCTGGTGCGCGGTGCCACACGCGGCGACGGCGAAGCCGGCGAGGACATCACCGCCAACGTCCGCACCATCGGCGCGATCCCGGTGCGGCTGCCGGACGACGCTCCGGCCGAGCTCGAGGTGCGGGGCGAAATCTACATGCCCATCGACGGCTTCCGCGCCTTCAACGAACGCGCCCTTGCCGCGGGCGAGCGGCCCATCATCAATCCCCGCAACGGCGCCGCCGGCAGCCTGCGCCAACTCGACCCCAACATCACCGCCAAGCGTCCGCTGTCGATGTTCTGCTACAGCGTCGGCGTTTCCTCGCCCGGCTGGCAGCCCCGGCGCCATTCCGAGACCCTCGATGCGTTCCGCGCCTGGGGGCTCAACGTCAACCCCCGGGCGCAAACCTGCGACGACCTCGCCGCCTGTCGCGACTACATCCGCGACCTCGAAGCGCGGCGCGACTCGCTCGGCTACGAGATCGATGGCGCCGTGGTGAAGGTGGACGAGTTCGCCTTGCGCGACAAGCTCGGCGAGGTGACGCGCAAGCCACGCTGGGCCATCGCCTACAAGTATCCAGCGGAGGAGGCGAGCACCACCCTGCACGACGTCGAGTTCCAGGTGGGACGCACAGGCGCCATCACGCCGGTGGCCAAGCTTGAGCCCGTGTTCGTGGGTGGGGTTACCGTCTCGAATGCCACGCTGCACAACATGGACGAGATCGAGCGCCTCGACCTGCGCCTCGGCGATACCGTCATCATCCACCGCGCCGGGGATGTGATCCCGCAAGTGATGCGGGTGATCGAGTCGCGCCGGCCAGCGGATGCCAAGCACGTTGCCATGCCCGAGAAGTGCCCCGTGTGCGGCGCGCCGGTGACGCGCACCGGCGACGAAGTCGTGGCGCGCTGCTCCGCCGGCCTCACCTGCCCAGCCCAGCGCAAGGAGAGCCTGCGCCACTTCGCCTCCCGCCTCGCGCTCGACATCGAGGGGCTTGGCGAGAAGCTGGTCGATCAGCTTGTCGAGAGGGAGTTGGTGCAGACGCCGGCAGACCTTTTTCGTCTGTCCAAGGAAACCCTGGCCGATCTTGAACGCATGGGCGAAAAGTCCGCCGAGAACCTGCGAGCGGCCTTGGAGGACGCCAAGGACACCACCTTCCCGCGCTTCATCTACGCCCTCGGCATCCGCGAGGTGGGCGAGACCACCGCCGCGGCCCTTGCCGCTCGGTTCGGCACCCTCGAGGCCCTCATGGCCGCGGACCTCGAACGGCTGCAGCAGGTGGAGGACGTGGGCCCGGTGGTGGCCGAACGCGTAGTGGCCTTCTTTGCCGATTCAGAGAACCGTCGCGTGGCAGAGGAACTGCTCACGCTCGGCGTACGTTGGGAAACCCCTGACGGCGAGGCCGGCGAACCGCAGACCCCGCTAGAGGGTCAAACTTGGGTGCTCACAGGAACCCTCGAACGCCTAACCCGCAACCAAGCGAAGGCCATCCTCACAAGTTTGGGCGCCCGCGTGGCGGGATCGGTGTCAAAGAAAACCGCTTGCGTAGTGGCGGGCCCCGGCGCCGGCAGCAAGCGCACCAAGGCCGAAGAGCTCGAAATCGAAGTGATCGACGAGTCGGAGTTCTTGGATTTCCTCCGCCACCACAAAGCAGCACCTGCAGATGCATGACCTTGCGCCCTCAAGCGCATCGTCCCCTCCGGAGGGAGGGCGTCTCGCCCTCCACCGCGCCCAGAAGCGTGAGGCTGTCGAAAGGAGCTCCCTTTCGCGGCACCAAAGCGCAGTGGTCCAAACCGTTCGCCTCGGTCGGCCTCTGCGATGGAACGCGCCTTGCGGCGCGATGGAGGGCGGGACGCCCTCCCTCCGGCGAGGTCCGCGTCTGCGACCTGTGCAGGGCTCCCCGAGAGAAGGCAGGGGGGCTCGCCTCCCAGGGCGCACGCTGCTCGTGGTCCTGTTGGCCAGCCTCCTTGCCGGCTGCATCTCAACCCCTCCGAAATCCCCCAACAACCTATGCAGCATCTTCCAGGAGCGGCCGTCTTGGTATCGCGCTGCGAGCGCCGCGGAAAGGCGCTGGGCGATCTCGCCAGCCGTGATGATGGCCGTGATGTACCAGGAATCGAGCTACGTCGCAGATGCCCGGCCGCCGCGCAAGCGCCTGCTCTGGATCATCCCGTGGCGGCGGCCATCGAGCGCCTATGGCTACGCCCAGGCCACCAACGAGACGTGGGCCGACTACAAGCGCGCCACCAAGCGCCGCTTCGTGGACCGCGACGACTTCGACGACGCGGTGGACTTCATCGGCTGGTACCTGGCCCGCGCGGGCCGCGAACTCGGCATCCACCGCACCGACGCCCGCCGCCTCTATCTCGCCTACCACGATGGCATCGGCGGCTACCGCCGCGGCACTTGGCAACGCAAGAGCTGGCTCAAGAGCGCCGCCGGCAACGTCAACGCTCGCGCCAGCCGCTACCGTAGCCAGCTAGACAACTGCCGCCTCCGCCGCTGGCGCATCTTCGGCTAGCGCATGAGGAAGGCCACCCGAAGAAGGGCGACGCATGCGTCGCCCCTACGGCCCGGGACATGACCGACACCTTCCTATAGGGGCGACGCATGCGTCGCCCTGTCCGGCAGCGGGTGCATCGCCGTCAAGTCCGACAGACTGTTAGCGCCACAGGAACGCTGCCTTCGGGCAGCGCTTCTTCGCTTCTTGCCCCAGCCCAAGCCGTCCTATCACCCTGTCGGACTTGTGATGGGCGGGCCTTCGGAGGGAAGGCATCCTGCCTTCCCTGCGCCGATAGGCGCTTTCTCATCGCAAGTCGCGGTCAGCGCACCAGAGGGCAGGGAAGGCAGGATGCCTTCCCTCCGAAGGCCCGTCTTGCCATGTGCTAGCCGTCTGGCTGGTGGGTCACCCGGAAGATGCGACCGCCCAAGTCGTCGGAGATGAGTAGCGTCCCGTCGCGGGCCACCAGCACGTCGTTGGGGCGGGCCGTGGCCTTCTCGTCGTTTAGCCAGACATCGAGGAATGGTGCGTAGCGCGGCGTTGTGCCGTCGAACCGGACCACGCTCACCCGATAGCCCACCTTCGAAGAACGGTTCCAGGAGCCGTGTTCGGCGATGAAGAGGGCACCGTGCCATTCGGCCGGGAACTGATCGCCCGTGTAGAAGGCGAGGCCCAGCGCCGCTGCGTGGGCTTGGATGGCGACCTCCGGAGTCACATAGTCCTCAGGGTCGTGGCCGGCGCCGAACTCCGGGTCGGCAATGTCGTCGCCGTGGATGTAGGGATAGCCGTAGTGAGCGCCCGGTTTCTGCACGCGATTGATCTCTTCCGGCGGCCGGTCGTCACCGAGCCAGTCGCGGCCGTTGTCGGAGAACCACAGTTCGCCGGTTTCGGGATGCCACGCCATGCCGACGGAGTTGCGGACCCCGGCGGCATAGACCGTGGTCTCGCCTGTGTCGGGGTCCATGCGCAGAATGCTGGCGAAGCGCGCATCTGCCGACTCGCAAATGTTGCAGGGCGCACCGACGGGAACGTATAGGTGTCCGTCGGGTCCCACCGAAAGATACTTCCAGCCGTGGTGCGTCTCGTCCGGCAGCGCGTCGGTGACGATCTGGGGCGTTGGTCGATCGCGGTAGGTCGCCTCGATGTTTGGATAGCGCAGCACCCGATCCAGCGCCGCCACGTAGAGGTCGGCACCCTTGAGCGCCACCCCGCTCGGCAGCGTCAAGCCCTCGGCGACGGTAACCACCTCTGCCTCGGCACCCTGTGCCGGCACCACTGCATACACGCGACCAGCACGAAACGATCCCACGAACAGCACGCCGGACGAGGTTTCCGCCATCTGCCGCGCACTCGGCACGTCGTCGGTGACCACATCAAGCTTGAAGTCGTCGCCGGCGTCAGCCAGCACAGCCACCGTTGCCGCCAGTGACAGGGCCGCCGCAACGCATCTCGGAATTACAATGTTCATGGCGGCCAGTGTTGGCTATCGGCGCGGAACGAGCAAGGGCCTTTTGGGGCGAGGGCGTCTCGCCCTCGCTCGCGCCGACAGGCGCGCATGGCATGGATCGCGACCACATCACGCGCCTTGTGGCGCGTGCGAGGGCGAGACGCCCTCGCCCCCAAGACCCGTGAAGGGGACGCAAACGATGACCGTGCAGGGCGGCCTGACCGAAGCGCACAAGGAAGACATCCAGGCGGCATACCGGCGCTGGCTGGCGGGCCGTGGCTTCCGTGCCCGCAAGGGGCAGCGGCAGATGATCGCCCTCGTCGCGCGCCAGATGGCGAGTGCGGACAACCGCGTATGCGTCGTCGAAGCCGGCACCGGCACTGGCAAGACACTCGCCTATTGCCTGGGCGTGATCCCCCTCGCCCTCGCCACGGAAAAGCGCGTCGTCGTCTCCACGGCTACCGTCGCGTTGCAGGAGCAGGTGGTGCTGCAGGACCTGCCCGACCTCAAGCGCCACGGCGAGCTCGACTTCACCTACGCCCTGGCAAAGGGGCGCGGGCGCTACGTGTGCCCGAAGCGCTTGCAGGAGCAGCTTGCCGCGGACCCGAACCGGCAGATGGCGATGTTCGCTCAGCCGGGCGAGGAGGACATGGAACTGTACCGCCGCATGTGGGAGGAGTTCGACGAACGCAAGTGGGACGGCGAGCTCGACAGTTGGGACGAACCGGTAGCGCCGCCGGTGTGGTCGGCAGTCACCACCGACCACCGAGGATGCAGCAAGAACCGCTGCGAGCACTTCCGCGAGTGTCCGTTCTTCCGCGCTCGCGCCAAGACCCGCGATGCCAACGTGGTGGTGGCGAACCACGACCTTGTGCTGGCGGACCTGGCCCTCGGCGGCGGCGTCGTGCTGCCGGAACCCGAAGAGACCATCTTCATCCTCGACGAAGCCCACCACCTGCCGGAGAAGACGCAGCAGCACTTCGCGGCGCAAGCGAGGCTGCGCGCGTCTGCCGGTTGGCTGGAGCAGATGTCCGCCGCCGTCGCCACCATGGCGCAGCGTTTCGCCCGGCCGCCAGAAGTGGTGGCCGCCGCCACCCGCCTCACCGGCGAGGTGGAGGTCGCCGGGCAGTTGCTCGAACAGGCGGAGCAGTTGGCGGAGGGGCTTGAGTTTCGTGGCCGCGACGAACGCGAAGGGGTTTGCCGCTTCCCACAAGGTCGCGTCCCAGAGGAACTTCGGGACCTCGCCGAGCCCCTAGCCACCTACTTCGACAGCATGGCCAAGACCCTCGCGGAGCTACACGAGAATCTCGAAGAGGTCATGGACGGCGACCGCCCGTGGCAGAACGCGGACCAGGCTGGCGACTGGCTGCCCGTCCTTGGCACGCTGCTGCATCGGGCCGAGGCGAGCGGCGCCCTCTTCGCCGACTACGCCAAGCCGCCGAGCGAGCAGGACGAACTCACCGCCCGCTGGGCCACCCGCATTGCCTTTCAGGGCGCGCGCCAAGGCCAAACCGACGTCGAGCTTGCAAGCGCCCCCATCGATCCCGGCACCATCCTGCACAAGGCGCTGTGGGATGCCTGCCACGGCGCCGTGGCCACATCCGCGACACTTTGCGCGCTCGGCAGTTTCGAGCGCTTCATCGAGCGATCCGGGCTCGACGCTGAGGTGGAGCAAATGTGCATCCCGAGCCCCTTCGACTTCCCCAACGTCGCCACCTTCACCGTGCCGCGCATGGCCGCCGATGCCGGCAACTTCGACGCCCACACGGCCGAGTTGACGGCTCGCCTGCCGGATCTCCTCGCGCAGGAATCGAGCGCCCTCGTACTATTCACCTCTTGGCGGCAGTTCCGTGCCGTGGTGGAAGCGCTGCCGAGCGAACTCCTGCGCCATTGCCTGCTGCAAGGCGAACGTTCCAAGCGCCGCCTGCTCGAACGCCACCGCAAGGCAATCGACCGCGGCGGCAAGAGCTACATCTTCGGTCTCGGCAGCTTCACCGAAGGTGTGGACCTGCCCGGCGACTACTGCCGTCACGTCATTCTCGCGAAGCTGCCGTTTCAGGCGCCGGATGACCCGCTCGATGAGGCCCTGGCGGAGTGGCTCGAGTCAAACGGCCGCAACCCCTTCTACGAGATGTCCGTCCCCGACACCTCGCTCCGCCTCGTGCAAGCCTGCGGCCGCCTCATCCGTAGCGACACCGACACCGGCCGCATCACCCTCCTGGACCGCCGCATCGTCACCCGTCGTTACGGCCGCTCGCTGCTCGACACCCTGCCACCGTACCGCATGGACTTCGACGCCCCCTAGCAGTCCTACCGGTGACGGAGCCCGCGCAACATCCTGCCCGAACGTCCGTCTCAGACTCCCATGCGAGCAAGGAGCTCTGCCACCAGTAGGCGGAAGTCGTAAAACGCCCCTCGTGCGGCCACGGCTTGGGCCCCCAACGCGCCATCGGCGGGAGTGAGGCGGAATACCGGCTTGCGCGCCTCTTGGCTGAGTGGGATCAGGCTGCGATAGTGCTTGACCATCGCAACGCAGTTCGGGTCGTCTTGCACAAGCAAGTCCTGCAGGCCTTCTTCTTCACCCAGCACACTTTGGACGTACTCCCTCGGCATCTGCTGCGCCCAACGCTCGTATGCTCGAACGGGCCTGTCCAGCCGCATGCCATGCTGTTGGATGACGTAGCCGATGGTTGCCATCTGCCCTTGCGGAAGCTCGAAGTCTGGCGCGTTCCAATGGTCGCGACGTGTTCGCCAGTCCGCCCGCCAGTTTCGTAGCGTTGGCCCCAGATTGCGGAGACCCTGGCGGGAGTACAAGTCGGCAGCAAGAGGCACCACTATGAAGTCGGTGGCAATCAGTGCCGCACGGTTGATGGCACCAAGGCTCGGCCCTACGTCCACAAGGACGATTCCAGCGTCGCACTGAGCTGCGCCGAGCTGGAGCACTTGCCAGAACGCGGTGGTTACGCGAAACGGACGGAACAGGTCTTGGCTGCCAAGGCAATTCGGCCATGCGGCACTCACGTGGTCCTCAAAGCTCGAAAGCGCCAGATCGCCGGGCAGCACCCAAAGCCCATCCGCCACCATCTGAAGCATCGGGTTCCGCAGATCCCCAACTTGCGTGAGGGGCCTCACGCACTGGTAGATCGTGCCCACCGACTCCGGTTGGTCCCAAAGCGACTCAATCGCCCCTTCGTCAATGAATGACGCGGTCAGGTTCGCCTGCGGATCGAGATCGGCAACGAGTGTGCGATGCCCCATTTCCGCCAGCATTGACGACACGTGATAGACAAGGGACGTCTTGCCAACACCACCCTTGTTGTTGAAGAACGTGAGGACCGGGACCATCAGCCCCGCGCTCTCACGACGCAATGCACCCAGTTGGGTTCGATACGGAACTCGGGGGCTGGGTTGCCGTTGGCCGCAAGTTCCGTCCTAGCAATTGGGATTCCGGCGCCGAACCGCTGCACCAATCCAAGCACCCGCATCGCTTCGGCGAGGATCGGATTGCGGTAATCCACAGCCTTCGCCTGCCCGAAATTCGCAGCGTCAACCAGTCCATACGGGCCGCCGGGGCTCGTGATTTCGATCCGGTCGTCGAACCAATAGACGTGAACTGGGGCGTTTGTTGCTTCATAGGTCCGGTGCATGACGGCATTGCGTGTGAGTTGCTGAAGGGCTGGAAGCGGATACGTCGGGGCACGGGCCTCCAACGGGCCGGATGTGATGTCCACGGACGTATGGTTGTGCGCCGCCAGTTTCTCGTCTAGCTGTCGAAGCGCGTGCAGCACCGTGCCGTCGCACCGGGTCGCGTCAACCACGGGGTCACTCAGTTCATGCCCCTCGACGCGCAGGAACTGGATGTATGCACCTGGCAGGGCATCTTGCGGGTTCTTGCCGAGCGTGAGGATGCCAGCGAAAGTCGGTCGTGGATCGTCTGCGGACGACACCATCTTCGTGGCGGCAAGTCGTTCCACCGCGGTGCGCTCGTTGCGTGCGAGCGTGTCCGGGTCCACCGCTTGCGGGAGGTATTCTTCCTCGAACCGGCGCAGGTCCAGGTCCGCAACGGTCGTGTTGGAGACGGCCGCCGCGTCAAATGTTCGGTCCTGAGCGCGCCGCTTCTCGTTCAGGATTCTTTCGTCTTGGGCCGTCGCGATGCCCCGGCGCGGTCCAATCCGGATTCGGATGGTTCCTCGATAGCGCACTGGCGGGGCATCGGCCGGCTGAACCGTTACAACGGCGACTTCCGCGCCTGCCACACTGCGCTTGGCCACCGTCAAAGTGGGAGGCGGGAGGATGTTGCCGTCACTCTTGATGTCAGAAAGCTGGCGTAGCAGTTCGTCCGTGATGGATAGGCCTGTAGGGCGTCCGCCGTCATCCACACCGACGAACAGCACTCCAGCCTTGCCGGACGCGGGCAGATCATTGGCAAAGGCACAGACGGCCTCACGAGCCGTTCTCGGTGCGTTGCCGCCGAACGACTCCTTGCGCTCAACGAGATCCGACTCGACATCCGCCATCATGGCGGCGAGTTCCGCGTCCGAGTACTCCATTGCCACCAGCGCTAGCCCGCGAAGTCACCAACAGTAAAGCGTAACCGGTTGGGCCACCCTGTCCACGAAAGTACCGCGCGAATGCAACGAGCCTAGGCCGCACCGGTACACTGCGCCGCTTCGAAACCCGCGACGGAAGGGAGACTCGCTTCATGGCCATGCAGCACACGCCGCTTTTGATGTCGCGGTTGATCGACCGGGGCGCCACCGTGTCGCCGGATACGGAGGTGGTCACCGCCGTCGCCGACGGCACTCGCCGCCAGACCATGCGCGAAACCCGTGACCGAGCGCACCAGTTGGCGCATGCCCTCAAGGATGCCGGGGTCAAGGTTGGCGACCGTGTGGGCACGTTCATGTGGAACGGCGCTCGCCACCTGGAGGCCTATCACGCCACCGCCGGCATGGGGGCGGTGCTGCACACGCTGAACATCCGGCTTTCGGCCGCTGACCTCGAGTACATCATCGGCCACGCCGAGGATCAGATCATCATCGCCGACGCCGACACCTTGCCGCTCCTGAACCAACTTGCCGGGAGGATCCCCTCGGTGACGAAAGTGGTCGTCGCGGACGAGGATGAGTCCGGCCAATGGACCTGCGAGGTGGCGGACGCGGTGGACTACGAGGCCTTCATCGCCGGCAAGCCGACGCGATTCGACTGGCCCGAACTCGACGAGAACGCGCCTTTGGGCCTCTGCTACACCAGCGGCACCACGGGCAATCCCAAGGGCGTGGAATACGAGCATCGCTCGCAGTACCTGCACACCATGACGGTGTGCATGACCGATGCCATGGGGCTGTCGGCCACGGACACGGTGTGCGGCATCGTGCCGATGTTCCACGCCATGGGCTGGGGCGTCCCCTGGGCCGCGCTCATGCTCGGCTGCAAGCAGGTGATGCCGCACCGCCACATGCAGCCGGACCGCCTCGCCCGGCTGATGGCGGACGAGGGTGTCACGCTCTCCGCCGGCGTGCCCACCATCTGGCAAGGCGTGCGCGCGGTGGTGGAGGCGAATCCCGATCAGTACGACCTTTCCCGCCTCTCGCGGCTCACCTGCGGCGGCTCCGCGCCGCCACCATCGCTGATCCGCTGGTTCCACGATGCCTTGGGCGCGGAGATGATCCAAGGCTGGGGCATGACCGAAACGAGCCCCCTGGCCACCATTTCGCGGCGGCTGATGAAGCACGCCCATCCGAGCCTCTCGCTCGATGAACAGCTCGCCAACGTTGCCAAGGCCGGCCAACTTATGCCTGGCCTCGAACTCGACATCTTCGACGAGGACTTCAATCGCCTGCCCCACGACGGCGAAACCGTCGGCGAGGTGCTGGTGCGGGGGCCGTGGATTTGCTCGGAGTACTACAAGAACCCCCAGCCGGACCGCTTCCACGGCGACTGGCTCATCACCGGCGATGTCGGCAAGATCGACCCGGAGGAATACCTCATCATCGCCGACCGCTCGAAGGACCTCGTCAAGAGCGGCGGTGAATGGATTTCGAGCGTAGACCTCGAAAACCACATCGTCGCCATGCCCGGCATCGCCCAGGCCTGCGTCGTCGCCCAGCCCCACCCGAAGTGGGACGAACGCCCAGTTGCCCTCGTGATCCTGGAACCCGGCGCCGAAGTGGACCAGCCAAGCATCCTGGGCCATTGCGCCACCGCCTTCGCCAAGTGGCAGCTGCCGGACGAGGTGCTCTACGTGGACGACATCCCCCTAACCTCCACCGGCAAGATGGACAAGAAAATCGTCCGCGCGGACTTGGAGAAACAAGGGTACTGCCTACCAGACTTGCGTTAGCGCTGGTCCTCGGCGGGAAGGCAGAATGCCTTTCCCTCCAAGGTCCGTCGTTCTTCAGGCGCTCGCGCGCCCTGAAGGGCGCGTCGGCAGTTCGCTGGCGCGAACTGCTGGCCTTCGTGCTCGCTTTCGCTCGCAGCTACGGCTAGCAGACTCCGCACTTCGCCGCTGCGCGGTAAAGTCCAACAGGCTGCTCGCGCGGAATCAAGCAGCGGGCAAGCGTTCCACCTTGATTTCGTCCGCGCCCCTCAATGCTTGCGCCAAGTCCCAAGCGGCTTGCAGTCGGTACCACGTCGTCGCACCACCACCGAACGCCTTGTCAAGTCGGATGGCCATTTCGGGGGAAATCCCGGCATGGCCATTCACCAACCTCGACAGCCGGTTGCGGCTGACGCCGAGCACGCGTGCACCTTCGGCGATGCTGAGCCCAAGCGGCGCCAAACAGTCGTGGCGCACCGACAAGCCCGGATGCGGCGGGTTCTTCATCGTCACATTCACCTCGTCACCTGTCCTCAATGGTAATTGACCAGATCAACGTCAGTTGCATCGCCGTCTTGGAAGTGAAACACGACGCGCCAGTTTGCCGAAACACGAACGGCCCAATAAGCGGAGAGGTCACCCTTCAACCGGTGCAAGCGGAAGCCGGGCAAATCCATGTCGGTTGGTGCGGCTGCTTCGTGGAGACGAGCAAGCACGCGTTCCACCTTGGCCAGCAAGGCTGGCGAAATGCGGCTCGGGTCGCCATCATCGAACAGGCGCTTAAGCCCTGTATGTCGAAAGCGGCGAATCAACGGCCACCTCGGCTCAAGATGTGCCGCTCAATCCCTACGCCGGCAGTGTCGTGGCGCCATACCCCATCTTCGCGGCGTATCCCAACCGCTCGAAATCTGCGCCGTGGTCGCCGCTCTTGCCGAAGGCGTCGTCCAGCCCGCAGAGGGTGGCGAAAGCAGGTGGGTTGCGGTCCAAGATCTCCTGCGGGATGTCGTCGTAGCGTTCCAATGGCCGCATGAACTGGCGGCAGTAGGCGTTGTGGAGCGAGGTGCGCTTGCCGGGGGCCGAGCGGGGCATGGCGCCGTGCCAGAGGCCGCCGTGCCAGAGGGCGATGGAGCCGCGTTCCATCACGAGGGGCTTGGTTCCGTCGCGGGTGGCGCCCTTCGGGGCTTGGCTGCGCTTGGCGACGCTGCCCGGCATCACCACCGTGGGACCGTTCGGCAGGCTGAAGTCGTCGATGGCCCAGACGGCGGTCGCTTCGAGGCAATAGTCCGGGAATGGTTCCGGGATGCGCGAGGCGCCGTAGTCGGAGTGCAGGCCCGGATGGGTGTCGAGGCCGGGGCCCTTGATGATGGTGTCGGACTGATAGACGAGGCAGCCACGGCCAAGCAGGTGCTCCATCAGCGTTAGCACCCACGGGTGCAGCACCGCTTCCTCCCACAGCCGGCCGCGCTTCAGCAGCATGGTGGCGCGGAAGCCCACATCCGGCGGCGCCGCGTCGTGGTTGCGATGCGCCTCGGCGCGGAGTTCGTCGGCGAACTCCGCGGTGAATGCGCCGGGGAGGATGGTGTAGCCGCGTTCGTCCAGATCGCTGAGGTTGTCGGCTAGGCCCAACGCCTCGGCGCGATGGCGGATGTCTGGGCTGTTCACCGTGCGCACGGCCATGTGATCGTGCAGTTCGCCGCAGAGGCGGGAGATGGGATCAATCGGCATCCTGCCTTGCCAATCTCCGAGCCCCTTGCGAGTGATGTGCCCCGCCTCGCGCACCGCCCGTTCCCGCGCGCCGCCGTCGTACACGATGGTGGCGTAGAGCACCGACGCCGTGTAGTCGGCCACGCGATAGCAGTCCGCCTTCGGGTCCGGGCGCGCCTCTGCCGTCACCCGATCGCCAGCGAAGCGCAATGTGTAGCCAAAGGGCGCGTCTCGTTCCGAAGCGGCAAGGTGCGGCGGCAGATTGTCGAGACGTTCCGAGATGGAGAACGCCGGCAACGACAGCCCGCGGGTGCGCGAGCCGAGGAACCGCACCGATTCGGCGAGCCATTCCGCCGACGCCAACTCCACGCGCTCGTCAAGCGCCACTGCCGGTTCCGTGAACATCGTTCGCTCCTCCTACGTTGACGCGCCGGGCCTCGGAGGGAGGGCGTCTCGCCCTCCTGAGCGCCGATAGGCGCTTTCCATGCGCGGGCAAACGGGCATGCCGGTGTCGATCGTGCGGAAACGCGCCTTGCGGCGCGTACGGAGGGCGAGACGCCCTCCCTCCGAAGGGATCGAGCGCCCCTCCTCGAAGGGTTCAAACGACCTCCCTACGAAAGGGCTCAAGCGACCTCCCGCGCCTTCTCCTCGGCGACCACTTCGCGCATCCCTTCCCATTCGTCCCACATGTTGCAGAGCGCGTCCTTCGACCGCTCCCAAGGATTGTTGCCGGCTTCGTACTCGAGCCACTCGCCGGCTTGACCCCGATCTGGATGGTCGGACACGCCGTTCACCACCTTGTCGGGCTGCCGCTTCTTGTTGCGGATGCGGAAGATGATGTTCTTGCGCGACTCGGTGCCGTTCTCGTTGCGGGTGCCGGAGTGGGGGATGTGGAAGACGGTGATGCAGGCATCGCCCGGCTCCATGAGGATCTGCGCCGGACGAGGCCAGCGCTGGCCGTCTGGCGTCGCCTCGGAGTCCTCGTCCAGAAACTGCTCGCGCACCGATTCCGGCAGGTACACGTGGCCACAGCGGTTGGGCGCGTCGTGGTTGATCCTCGGCCAACCCGGCCCCTCCGGGCCGACATGGCCGTTGACGCTACGCTGCCACTGGAAGAAGCGTTCGGTGGCGTGATGAGCGCCGCGGAGGAGGGCGGTCTGGCCGCAGCCCTCCCGCGTCTGGTCGTTCAGGCACACGAACACGAAGGAGGTGAAGCTGCCCATGCCGAGGGTCATCTCCGGGTCTTCAAAGAGCGGCACGCTGTTGTGCCCCATCACCTCGGCGCTGCGACCGATGTTGCCCTTGGGTCCCGAGCCGATGTAATGCTGGTAGTTCTCCTCCGGCGCGCCTTGCAGCACCTCCTGCGGCACGCGGATCGTGCAGAGGCCGTCCATGTGCGACTCGGCGCCGAAGTAGGGCTGGTCCCGGTCCCGATAGCCGAGGTTGTTGAAGTGGTCCCCGGGCTGGCGCACCTTGTTGACGCCCACTTGGCAGATGGACGGCGGATCGAACTGCCCCATGGCCTCATGCAGGATGGGCGTGACACTCGACGCATTCACGAGACCCGTCATCGCCGGCTTGCCGCCGACGTACTCCCCCTTATTGGCCGTGTGGATGCAGTCGAGCGCCGCCTGCACCATCTCTGGCGCGACCGCCTGCTTCACCACCACATAGCCGTCGCGATAGAGCGCCCGCTTCTGCTCCAGCGTCAACGAATCCGCCATCGGTTCCTCCCCTTCAACCGCGACCCAACGAAGCCGGATTGTAGCGACACAATGTACGCGAGGCGCCGCCTCCTAGCCGACGAGGCATGTGCGGCGGGCCGTAGGGGACGGGCTTGTTCCATGCTGAGTCCGTCGCAGGTGTCCAACACCGGACAGGAAGCCCGTTCCCCTATCTCGGGGAGCCCCTGGGTGGTGTCCCTACGACAAAGCGCCCAGGAAAATCGGGCTGCATGCGGGGAGGCCGGCGGTCCTTCCGACGCTTGCAGCCTTTCGGGCTTGTGATGGGGCCTCCGGAGGGAAGGCATCCTGCCTTCCCTAGCGCCGACAGGCGCTTTCTTCCCAAGTCGTGGTCAGCGCGCCTGAGGGCGCGCAGGGAAGGCAGAATGCCTTCCCTCCAAGGGGCCCACCTTGTTCACGCGCTAGGGCGCACGAGGTCAGGCCGAGGCGCGCAGGAACTTCGCCTCCTTGCGCGCCACTTCCAGCGGGTTCTTGCCGTTGCGGTTGAGGATGCGAGCGTCGGCGCCCAACTCGAGCAGCGCCTCGGCCGCGGCCACGCAGCCCTCGTAGGTGGCGCGGTGCAGGGGAGTGCGTCCCTTGCGGTCTTGCATGTCCACTTTCGCTCCGCGGCGGACGAGGAGCCGCGTCATGCCTTCCTTGTCGGCTTCCGCAGCCAGGTGCAGCGGGGCGCGATATACCTTGGTGCAGGCGTTTACGTCCGCGCCGGCATCGAGCAGCAGCTCCGCGCATTCCACCGAACCGGCCCGTGCAGCCCAGTGCAGTGGCGTCATGGCGTAGGGCTGTTCCTCGCGGGCGACATCCGGGTTGTCGGCGAGGAGCGCCTTGAGGTGGACTCCATCACCTAGGCCAGCCGCCGAGCAAGCGTCGTACTCGGCGCCATCCTCAATCAGGATGCGCGCCACTTCGCGCTTGCCGGCGTTGGAGCGGAAATCGCTGTCGTCCTTCCACGGCCCGGGCGCGACCGCCTCCTGCAACGAGGTGGTGCCGCGCTCGCCGTTGCCCTTGATCGGCAGTTCGTGATGCACGCCCACGCCGTGGGCGATGAGCAGGCGGGCGAGCTCCGGATAGCCGCCCCATGCGGCCCAATACATGAGCGAGAGATTGTCTGGCCAGCCGGTGTGCGGCTTGCGCACCGACACTGGCGTCGCGTCAAACATGCCATGCTCGAAGAGTTCGCGCAGGGTGTCGGTAGCGCCCGCCCATGCCGCCTCGTGCAGCACGTTGTATTCGCTCTCGTCCAGTTCCAGCCGGGCACCCTTGTCGAGCAACACGCGCACTGCCGGCCCGGCACCGCGCATCCCTACGAGCACCGACAGGAGGCGGTCGCCTATCCGTCCGAGCGCGTCCGGATTCGCCTCGATCAACTCGATCATCCTGTCGGGCGCGGCTTCGGCCTCCCAACGGCGTGGATTGGCACCCATCGCCGCGCGCACGAGGTCCCGTTCGGCGGGCGTGAGGTCGGGGCGGTGCAGATTGCGCAGGAACCAGTTGTTGAGGAACAGTTCAACGGCATCCATGGCCGGGTCTCCTAGCGCCGCGGTGGGCGGTTTGGCCGCGTCGAAGCAACTGCGACGCGGGCGTTGGCCAGAGGCGACCGTCAACCCTTTCGAGGTTCAAGCCTCGCGTAGCCAGGCGAACATACTAAGCGCTTAAGCGACGAGGCTTTCCTGCGACCAGCATCGCGGCGGTGGATTAAGATGGGCGACTTTGTTCAAGTCAGGCGCATTGCGGAGGGCAAGCATGGCGGAAGTGAATCCAAACGGGGTGCTCGCGGGACAGGTCGCCGTCGTCACCGGCGCGAGCCGGGGGATCGGCGAGGCGATTGCCAAGCGCATGGCGATGGAAGGCGCGAAGGTGGTGGTCTCCGCCCGCACCGTGGAGGCGTCTGACCACTTCCTGCCGGGCACGATCAAGCAGTGCGTTGCCGAGATCGAGGCCGCTGGCGGCCAGGCGGCGGCAGTGCGGTGCAACCTCGCGGACCCGGAAGACCGCCGGCGCCTGATCGAAGAGAGTGAGGCGGCGTTCGGCCCCGTTGACATCCTCGTCAACAACGCCGCGGTGACGTGGTTCCTGCCGGTCACGGACTTCAACGAGAAGCGCTACCGGACGATGATGGACGTGCAGGTGTACGCGCCGTTCGAACTCGCCCAGATGGTGCTGCCCGGCATGATCGAACGCGGGCGGGGCTGGATCCTCAACATCTCCTCCCACGCCGCCATCCACCCGCAAGCCGCCGCGCCCGGCGGTCACGGCGGCACCGTGTACGGCATGTGCAAGGCGGCGCTGGAGCGATTCACCACGGGTCTTGCGCAGGAGCTGTACGGCAAGGGTGTGGGCGTCAACGTCATCTCCCCAGGCCTCGTCGCGACGCCCGGCGTCGTCCACCACAAGCTCATCAACGAGGGCAACAAGGACCGCGTCACGCCGGTCGAGCACATGGCCGAGGCTTGCCTCCGCCTGTGCCACGGCGACGCCGCGGAGATCACCGGCCGCATCGACTACGCCGATCAGGTGATCGAGGAGTTTAGCTTGGAGCCGGCGGACCTCGTGTAGGTCGGCGGTTCCTCCCGAAGCGGGGCGGCCCCCCGTCACCCGACGGCGGCGCGTCTCGTGGGGTGGGGGCTGGTTGGTACGTCCGGGCCCTTGGTTGCTTCGCCTTCGGCGCGAGGAGCGCGAGAGGCCCCCACTCCGATGCGCTTCTCACTGAGCCATCCGGCCGGTACGTTGGTGTTGAGTCGGCTTCGAGGCACTGTTTTCGGAAAACAACGACCTGCAGAAATCTGTTCCATGGGAAGACCGCCCCGCCCCCTTCGCCGCAAGGCGCGCAAACTGGGCCGCTCAAAGCCCCTTGCGGTCCTCTCCGAAACGGCGGGTTAGCGTCAGGCGCCAGTGGCGGGGAAGTTGGGGCAGGACGATGGCGTCGCCGAAGATTTTCGGGAAGTTGCCTTGGAAGTAGAGCTCGCCGAGCGCGTTGTTGACGCCTAGGCGAGCTTCCCAAGCGCCGCGTTTCGCCACCGCCGATGCGTTCACCAACGTATAGGCAGGAAGCCGCACGGAACGGCCAACGCCGGACCACGCTTCGCCCACACGGCTCGCGGTGACGTTGCGGAAGCGGTAGCTGCCGCCGATGCCGACGGTGAACTCCGGCAGCGCGCCGCGTTCTCGGAAGCGGGCGTCGTCGCCCGGAAGCACGGTGCCGATGACGCCGCAGTACTGCTCGTCCGGGGCGAGGCCGGTGATGGACGGCGGCGCGAATATGTAGCGTGCCGTGAGCGGATCGCGGTAGATGCGGGAGCGCGTGGCGACGAAGAAGAGGGCGAGCCGCTCCGTCGGCACGGCGCGCAGGTCAAGCTCCACGCCCTTGCCGCGCACCGCGAGATTGGTCCCCGTGAGGGCGGAGTAGTCCGTGCGCCGCTGTTCGTAGGCGTTGAGCTGCGCTTGCAGGCGGCCGTTCTCGGCTTGGTACTTGATGCCGGCCTCGCGCAGCCGGGAGGCCACCAACGGCCCGCCGCGCACGTTGCTCACCGGAATCTCGCCGGACTGGCCGCCCACCACCAAGGCCTGGCTTGACGTGGTGACGTAGGGTCGCCACGGCCCGAGGTTCAGGCTCAGGCTTGCGCTCCAGGAAGGTCGTCCTGCACGCTGGACGCACTTTCGTTTGGCGTGTCGAAGGTGTGGACACGCGGGGGCCGTTCACGGAAGTCACGTCATAGCGGTCGCCGCGCAGCCCTACAAGCAACGAGACCCGCTCGCGCCACGTGACATCCGCCAGCGCGCCGAGGCCCAGGTTCCACGACTCGGTGCTCACGTCCCAGTTGAAGTCGTCCGTGTGCGGGTGGGTGACGGCGTTGCTGCGCCGATCCAGGTGCGTCGGTGGCTTCGTGATGTCGCGCCGGTCGAAGTACTCGAAGGCGAAGTCCTGTCTGCCACGAGTGTCGTAGTAGCGTAGGTTCGGCGCCAGCACGATGTCGGCGGTGAGGGCGTCGGCAAGCTCCCAAGTCTCGAAGACGAACTCCACCCGCTCTTCCACCAGCAGCGTCTCGTGCGTCTGGCCGAAGCCGTAGCCGGTGACGATGAGGCGGTCCGCGTAGTCGATGAAGAGCTTCTGCCGGATGGTGACGCGATCGAGCTCGGCAAGAAGGTCCGCATATGCGGCGGAACTCGTCGCTTCGCCGACGTCGTCGGCGGTGCAGATACAGTCGCTGGCGTCGATCTTCACGCGACGCAATGTGTCGGGATGCAGCCGAAGGGCCTCGCGTTCTGCGTCACTGGCGAAGAACGCCGTGCCCGAGCCGTAGGGCGAGAACACCGATAGCCGGTTGTCCGGGCTGACGGCGCGCACTTCAGGCTGCGTGATGGTGCCGTCGCCGTTCGCGTCGAGGTCCACGAGTGGGTGCCCCGAGAGATACAGCCCCTCGTCGATCAGCCTCTGGTCCAAGCGGTTCCAGCCACCTACCTCCGCGCCCCGCCAGCGCTAGTATTGCTGCCCTGCCTCAATCCAGATGTTGTCGCGCAAGTCCAGCACCAGCGACGACTGCAGCATCCGCTGGGTGTTGTTCCGCAGGGCGTCGTAGAACCTGCCCGAGTCCTCAACCAAGGCGAAGACGTGGTAGCCGGTTGGCTTGCCAAACACTGTTGCCGGGCCGCCGCGCTGGGCTTCGAGCACCAGGTGCTCCCAAGAGCCGGTCGCGAACGAGATTTCGCCTACGGGCTTGTCGATGAAGCGTTCTTCGTCCGCCCGCGCCGTCTTCGGGACGAAGTTGACGTAGCCAGAGATCGAGGAGGGGCCGTGGATGGGTGCTGCGGGGCCGCGCACCACGTCAACCCGTGTCGTGGCACCGATTACGGAAACCCAGCCGCCCGCGCTCGATAGTCGCCGCATGCCGCGGAAGTGCAGGTCTCCTCGGGAACCGCGCATCTCCATGCTGGTGGCAAGGCCGAAGAACGATGCGCTATAGGTGCCGGCAAGGATGCTGGCGAAGTCGGTGACCCGCTCGATGCCGTACAGATCAATCGCCCGCTCGCTCACCGACGCAGCGGCGCGGGGAGTCTCGTGCAGGCTCTTGCCAAGGCCGAGCACAGAGTCGATGCGCTCGTGGACAAGCAGACCAAAGGGATCGTCGGGGCCGCCGCCCTCGCGCTCCGCCTCCACGACGATCTATTCCACCGAATCTTCCGCCGGCGCGCTCGTAGAGCGCGCGAGGGCGGGCAGGGAGAGGAGCGACAGGGCGATGCCGGCAAACGCCGCGAAAAACGTCGGTCCAATGCGGCGGGCCCATAAAAGCGCGAGTATAGCGATGCGACCAGCAGACTGTGGACTTCGCAGCGCAGCGGCGAAGTGCGAAGGCTGCTTGCCTCCGCGGCTCGCCGGCATTGCCGGATCAGAGGTTCCGGAGCGGCGTCAGTGTTTCCAAGGGCCATCGCGCCCGTGCAGAGACGGCCAGCGGCGCCGCGAGGCCAGCGGCAAGTCTCAGTGCCCCGGCGTGAGCGATCATCGCGCCGTTGTCCGTGCATAGCGCCGGCGGCGGATAGATCACTTCCGGCAGCGTCGCCGCGAGCCGGGCTCTGAGCTTGCGGTTCGCCGCCACGCCGCCAGCGGCGACGAGGCAATCGGTGCCGCTCGCATCCAGCGCCCGATCGCACTTGATCGCCAGCGTGTCCACCACCGCGTCCTCGAAGGCTAGCGAAATGTCGGCGACATCCTGCTCGCTCAGCGGTTCGTGCTCGCGCACGGTGTTGAGGGTGAAGGTCTTGAGGCCGGAGAAGCTCATGTCGAGGCCGGGGCGCCCCGTCATCGGGCGCGGGAAGCGGAACCTGCCCGGCTCGCCCCGCTCCGCCGCGGCGGCGATGGCGGGGCCGCCCGGATAGCCAAGCCCGAGCATCTTCGCCACCTTGTCGAACGCCTCTCCGGCAGCGTCGTCCACCGACTCGCCGAGCATCGCGTATTCGCCGATGGCGTCCACGCGCACAAGCTGGGTATGCCCGCCGGATACCAAGAGCGCCGCGAACGGCAACTTCGGACGCTCGTCGCCAATCAGCGGCGCCAAGAGGTGTGCTTCCATATGATGCACACCTAGCGCCGGGACATCCAGCGACCAAGCGAGTGAACGGCCGACGCCCGCACCCACCATGAGCGCCCCGATGAGCCCCGGCCCGGCCGTATAGGCAACCGCATCGATCTCGCCAAGCTCCCGCCCGGCATTCGCCATCACCTGTCGAATCAGCGGCAGCGTCTTGCGGATGTGGTCGCGCGACGCGAGCTCCGGTACGACGCCCCCGTAGCGCGCGTGCAACTCCACTTGGCTGTACACGGAATCCGCCACGAGACCCCGCTCGGAGTCGTAGAGCGCCACCCCTGTCTCGTCGCAGGAGGTTTCAATGCCGAGAACAAGCATCGCGGCATCGTATCCCAACGCGCCTGACAGGCGTAGCGCTCCGTGGCATAAGTGCCCGAATCGGCCGAGAACCTCTGGATTGGCGTGCCGGTTGCAAGGCGGCCAAGGTGTTGCCATGCTTGAGCACGGTACCTGAGATCGCAACCGAGCACCGTGAAGCCGGTCGAGTCTTGAGGCGATGCGGTTCACGAGTACCCGGTAGGCATGTTGATTGGCGGTCGTGCCCAGTCCGGAAACCGTGATGGCGTTGGCCAGCTACGGTTGCCGCGAACTGGCCTCCCGGGTTCGCCACAAACGCACGCCGAGCGCCGCGGATTAGGTTCAACGGAGGTGGGTCCATGGATAAGTTCGCTGTGAGTTTGAGGGCGAGGACGCTGTGCGCGTGCATTGCGATCGGTGTAGCGTTCGGGGCGGTCCCGGCCGAGACGGAGGAAGTCAGCGCAGAGGAGGAACAGCTCCCGATAGAGAACCTGTTTGTTGTCGTCACGGCGCAGAAACGCGCGGAAGACCTGCAGGAAACGCCGATTTCGATCACGGCACTGTCAGCGTCGGACATTGAAAACCGTGGGGTGTCGAGTCTGGTTGATCTCCATGTAGCCGTGCCGGGCGTCACCGGCTACGAAGCCCCTTCTTCGAGGGGCAACATCGCGTTCAACATCCGCGGCATCAGTTCGGGCAGTCCGAACAGCATCTCGGCGGATCCGGCCAACGCGCTTTATGTGGACGGCGTCTATCTCGGCAAGGCGGTTGGCAACGGCGTCGATGCACTGGACCTTGAGCGGATAGAGGTGCTGCGCGGCCCTCAGGGCACGCTGTATGGGCGAAACTCAACCGGCGGCGCGATCAACTTGATCACCCGCAAGCCCGGCGCCGAGTTGGGTCTGGGCGTCAAAGCGACGGCGGGCGACTACGGGTACGAGGCGTTCAGCGCCCGCGTCGACGTGCCGCTGGCCGACCGGCTCAACCTTGCGTTGTCCACCTACAGCCGCGAGCGTGACCCCCTGTACGAGAACTCCAGGGCAGGCGGATCCGGGTTCGAGAGCCTGAACCGACAGGGGCTGCGGCTGGCAGCGCTTTTCGATGCGACGGACAGTTTCTCCATCGACTACATCTTCTCCCTCGACAAGCTGGAGGAGAACGCCCAGGCGCTTGACGTGGTCGGGTTCAACCCGTCCGGTGCGGGCGTGCTTGGTGCCGGCGGGTTCCCCGACCGCGTGGACATTCGGAGCACGAACCGAGTGGAGGGGGTTGCGCGCCTTCAGGCGTTTCTGCCGTTTCTCGGACCGGCTTTCGCGACACCCCAGGTGCAGCAGCTCAACCAGTGGATGACGGACTACCTGGAGTTTGCCTCGGAGCAACTGTCTGGCTTGGCCTCGCGGCCGATGCGGGCCAGCAGCGATGTCGACCAAGAGTCTGACAACGAGGTGACCGGCCAGACGCTGATATTGACGTTGGATGCCGAAGACCTGGGCGTGTTCGGTGACGTGGAGTTCAAGTCCACCACTGCCTATCGCGAGGTGCACAACCGCAACGAGGGGGACTTGGACGGCATTGACAACAGTATCGTGGCGGGGCCTGGGGGCCTCACCACCGGCATCGTCCACGACTTGGTCCTACAGACCATTGGCGGTCTGTTTCTCGACGCCGTGTCGCCGGACATTCCCGGCGCCGTGGAGTTTGGGGTTGCGCAGGCAATGGTGGACACCATTGTCGCCAACGGGAGCGCGCCGGTGTTCAACAACTTCGCCACCATCGACTACGAGCAGTTCAGCCAAGAGTTGCAGATGGTAGGTTCCACCCGCTCACTCGACTACGCGGTGGGCGTCTACATTCACGAGGATGAGGGTGCGTTCCGCAACAACAGGGCGGCGGTGTTTCCCATCGCGTCTTCGGAGACCTCGTCGCATGACAACGCGACGGAGTCGGCGGCTGGGTACGGACAGTTCACCTGGACGCCGAACGGCGACAGCGCTTGGTCGCACACGTTGGGATTGCGTTACACCCTCGAGCGCAAGGATATCGAGTACCTGTGGCGCAGTTCGGCGCATCCCTTCGGGTTCTTCGGGCCGTTTTTCGCCGGCCAGAGTCTCGCCACGACATACGTCGACAATGCAAACGCGGAAGAGCAGCCGCCCATCGCCGGCGTGTTTGGACGGACCTTCGACCAGGAGTTCGAGAACCTGACCGGCAAGCTCGGCGTTCAGTACCGGCTGACCGACGATGTCAACCTGTTTGCGACCTATGCGCGTGGTTACCGGAGCGGTGGTTTCAACGGCGACTTCTTCGACGTCGCCAACGACACCGCGGACGCCTTCGACGAGGAGATCATCGACAGTTATGAACTTGGCTTGAAATCCGAGTTCTGGGGCGAGCGCGCGCGTCTGAACGCCTCTGCCTTCATGTTCGAGTATGACGACCTGCAGGTCTCCCAACTGCTGCCGCAACCCAACGGAACGGTGACCAGTTCCATCACCAACGCCGGCGCCGCGAGGAGGGCGGGGCTTGAGGTCGAACTGGTGATCGCGCCTCGGGACACGCTGCTTGTGACGTTGGCGTACACCGGGGTCGGTGGCGATTTCGACGAGTTCCCGCCGGTCGTGGCGTCGCCTCTCGACGGTGGTGCGCTATTGGTCACGGACGATCTGGCCGAACGCGGAACCGTGCCGGACAGCCAGGCGACGTTCGCCATCGACTGGTTGTTCGCCCAGGGCAGGTTCGGTGAGCTGCGGGTGAGCGCGAACGGGATCTGGCAGGGAGAGATGACCCCGATCAGTCTGAACACCGGCAATTACGACACGAACGGCAACCGCCTGCCAGACACGCCGGTGGCGTTCCAACAGCTGAGTTCGGATGAGCGGACCATCGTCAATCTGCGCCTCGCCTGCGACGGCGTGCTCGGCTACGAGAACATCAGCGTGGCGGCGTGGGTCCGCAACCTGACCGATGACGATCACCGCAACTTTTCCTTCAATTACGGCGAGTCGCTTGGTCTCAGTGTTGCGCAGTACGGGGACCCGAGAGTGTGGGGCGTGGACCTGACGTGGGAGATCTAAGGGCATGGTGGGTACCACCGACGGAGCTGTTCGACGACTCTGACAGGTACCCAAAACGAGACGGCGTATGTCAAAGTGTCTGTACATTGATGGCGTGCATGCCAAGAACGACCAAACCCGCCGGCAGGATGTTCACAGACAGGTTGGCACTCACATTGACCAATCACCGGGGCTCTGCAGGCGATGGCCGCCGTTGAAAGTTGATCGGTTCCGTCGACGATGAAACCCCATGCCGCATCATCGCGCATTGGCGTCGGCTTTGTGCTCCTGGCCCTGCTGCCGTTGGCCGTGCGTGCGGCTGAGGCGGAAGGGGAACCGGAGCGCGGCGGTGGTGCCGTCACGCTAGAGTTTTTCATTCGAGCCGCCGAAGGGCAGGAAGAGCGTGGCTCGGCATCGGCGGATGAAGTGGCAGTCGGCGCTGCTGCGCAAGCGGCAGGCAACCAACCGGCGTTGCCACCGTGCCCCATCCTGTCCGCTCCCAACGTGAACGACTTGATTCCAGGCTACCCGAGGCGCGGTCGGATCGACTATGGAAGCGCGGTAGTCATGGTCCGCTTTGTCGTAGACGAGGCTGGCGAAACGGTGGATGAGGAAGTGACGGTGGTGCAGGGAAGATCCAGCGCGGAGCAACCAAGCCACTTCGACCGCTTTGCACAGGCGGCGATCAAGCAGGTGCAGGGGTGGACCGTCGAGTTACCGAACCGGGACGAGCAGTCGTGCAGCATGGCGCAAAGCGTGTCCATCACCGTTCGGTTCGACAATTGACGCGGCCGCGTGATCGCCACGGGAAGGCCCCAGTCGTCTCGGGCCTCGTGCCGATGCATCTGCGCGGTCTCGTCGAGCGCCTCGCCGCGCAAGTCGCAGCGACGGTCTTGTGGGCGGGGTGAGGGCGAGGGCCGGCGTGGACGACCTTGAAGATGGCAGCGAGCTGCTCCCATCCGGCTCCTGGCCCGGAGCGGACCGTGGCTCGAGCCAGGCGAGGAGCGCGACGTTGAGGAACTTGGTGCTAGTGGCCAACGTGGCGTTGGCAATGTCGGCAGCGGCCGATCCGACCATCGAGTGGCCGGCCTACGGCGGCGCGCCGGGTGGCGGTCACTACTCGCGCGCGGAGCAGATCGACCGGAACAACGTCGCGAATCTACGGCAAGTCTGGACGCACCGGTCGGGCGACTATCGCACTGGCGCACAGGACCTGGCCGAGGGGGCGGAGCCTGGTAGTTTGGCGTCGCGTCCCACGTCGTTCATGGCGACGCCGATCATGGTACGGGGCATGCTGTATTACTGCACGCCGTTCAACCGCGTATTCGCTCTGAATCCGGCAAGCGGCGAAGAGCAGTGGATGTTCGATCCCGAAGTCAGTGCCGGTGCGGCACACGTGAGCAACTGCCGTGGGGTGGCGTCTTGGGTAGATCCAGCCGATTCGGATGCGGTCTGCGGGCACCGCATCCTGTTCGGCACGCTGGATTCGCGACTGCTTGCTGTCGACGGACGCACCGGCAAGAGGTGCATGGACTTCGGCGCGGCAGGCGAGGTCGACCTGAAGGCGGGATTGACGGAGCACGAGGAGTTCGAGTATGCGGTAACGAGCGCGCCCGCCATCGTCGGCGATCTGGTCGTGACGGGCGCCTATGTGGTCGACGGGCACCGGACCAGCGTACCGTCCGGCGTGGTGCGAGCTTACAACGTGCGCACCGGCGAGTTGGAGTGGGCGTGGAATCCGGTGCATCCGGACCGTCCGCAGCGCAATGCGGACGGTTCGTTCGTCGCCGGTACGACCAACGTGTGGTCCACCATCTCGGTGGACGAACGGCAGGGGTTAATCATCGTGCCCACCGGCAACTCGGCGCCGGACTACTACGGCGGCCATCGGGAGGGGCACCTAGACTACTACTCAAGCTCCGTAGTCGCTTTGCACGCGCAAACAGGAGAGGTCGCCTGGCATTATCAGACCGTGCACCACGACATCTGGGACTTCGATGTACCGGCGCAGCCAACGCTGGTTGACGTCACGGTCGACGGGCGCACGCGGCCGGCGGTGGTGCAAGTGACGAAGATGGGACTGACCTTTGTCCTCGACGTCGAGACAGGGCAGCCGCTGCATCCGGTAGAGGAACGGCCGGTCCCACAGGAAGGCGCCGTCCCGGGCGAGTACCTGAGCCCCACCCAACCGTTCCCCGTGAGGCCCGAGCCGTTGCACCAGCTCGGCATATCTCCGGACGATGCGTGGGGATTCACGTTCTGGGACGAGGGCGACTGCCGCGATCAGCTAGAGGCGCTGACCACCGGCCCGATCTACACGCCGCCCACCGCCCGCGGTACGGTGATGTATCCCGGCTACCTGGGCGGCAACAACTGGGGTGCCCCCGCAGTGGATCCCGACCGGCAGATCATGATCGCTAACACGAAGCACTTTCCCTTCGTGGTGAGGTTGGTGGAGCGCAAGGACTGCGAAGCGCAGGTGTTCTGGCAACAGGAGGGCACGCCATACTGCGCGACCACCGCGCCATTGGTATCGAGCCTCGGCGCGCCTTGCACGAAGCCGCCGTGGGCGACCTTGGCGGCAGTGGATCTGGCGGCTGGGGACATCCTCTGGCAGGTGCCGATCGGCAATCTGCGCAACATGGTGCCGTGGCCGTTCCACAACCTAATCCGGGGTGTGCTTGAGATGGGCGGGCCGATGGTTACGGCCGGCGGCCTGGTGTTCCTGGGGGCCACCTCTGACGGGTATTTGCGGGCACACGACATAGAGTCCGGGGATGTGCTGTGGGAAGCGGTACTCCCGTCGTCGGGCAACGCCGTGCCGATGACGTACGTGTACGACGACCGGCAGTACGTGGTGGTGGCCGCGGGCGGTCACTTCATGTCGCCGGCGCTGGCCAGCGATGCCTTGGTGGCGTTCGCACTGCCGGAGTAGGGCGTCGGGCTGAGTTTGCTTGGGGGGTGTAAGCGCCCCAAATTTGCTCTGGGGCCCACAAGTGGCTGCACCGGGACATGGCAGAAGGCCATGCCCCAAAGCAACGACGCCAGAACATCCTGAAGGCCGCGATATGCCTTCGACGCCCGGAAGGCAGCCCGACGCGGTTTACCCATCCGACGGCGACAGGTCCCTCTTGGACTCTGCCGGTATTCGGTCGGTTGGAAACTCTAGGGGTGGACAACGACGCGTTGCTCCATCACTCTCACCGCCCTTCATGCACTTGACGGGAGTGGGACCGTGTCGTTGCAGCGTGCCTTGATCGCAAACCGGGGAGAGATCGCCATACGCATCGCCAAGGCGGCGGCGGGGCTTGGTATGGAGTCGGTTGCCGTTCATGCGCCCGTGGATGCCCTGTCGCTGCATTCGCGGTTTGCGAGCGAGGCGCGGGAGATTGGTGGCGGCAACGGGGCGGACCCGATCGGCGCCTATCTCGACGCCGACGCGCTCGTGGCCGTCGCCAAGGACACCGGCTGCGACTGCGTTCACCCCGGTTATGGCTTCCTGTCGGAGAACGCCGCGTTCGCAGAGGGCTGCGCCGCCGAAGGGATTCAGTTCGTGGGGCCGCCGGCCAAGGCGCTGGCCCTGTTTGGCGACAAGGTGCGCTCCCGCGAACTTGCCCGCTCGGTTGGCGTGCCGGTGGTTCCGGGCAGCGAGGCTGCGCTCTCCTCGCCGGAACAAGCCGCCGAGGTCGCCGAATCCATCGGCTATCCCGTCATGCTGAAAGCCGCCGCCGGCGGAGGTGGGCGCGGGATGCGCGCGGTCGAATCCGCGGCGGAGATGGCCGAAGCGTTCGCCCGCTGCCGCGGCGAGGCGGAGGCTGCGTTTGGCAACGGGGCGCTGTTCGTGGAACGTCTCGTGCTCCGTCCGCGGCACATCGAAGTGCAAGTGCTCGCGGATGCGTGCGGCAACGCCATTCACCTGTTCGAGCGCGATTGCTCGGTGCAGCTCCGCAACCAGAAGGTGGTGGAAATCGCCCCGGCGCCGGGGCTCGACCCCGCGCTGCGTCAACGCATGGCCCAAGACGCAATCCGGCTCGTGCAAACCGCCGGCTACGTCAACGCCGGCACCGTGGAGTTTCTCGTCCTGCCGGAATCGGGCGAGCACTTCTTCATCGAGTGCAATCCCCGCATCCAGGTGGAGCACACGGTCACCGAGCAGGTGATGGGCGTGGACTTGGTGGAGGCGCAGTTCCGCATCGCCGCTGGCGCCACGCTCGAGGACATCGGCCTTGGCGACCAGCAAGCAGTTGGCGAACCGAGGGGCTTTGCCGTGCAGGCGCGTGTCGTGGCGCATGGTGCCGGCACCATCGCCGCCTACAAGGAGCCGTCCGGCGTCGGCGTGCGCGTGGACGGCTGTGGCTATGCCGGCTATGCACCGCCAACCCAGTTCGACCCGCTGCTCGCGAAGGTGGTGGGTTCTTCCGGTTCCGTGGCCTCGTTCATCTCGGCGGTGGATCGCACGCTGCAGGCATTGAGCGAGTTCCAGGTGGCTGGCTTGCCCACCAACGTCGACCAGTTGCGCGCCATCCTCACGCACGACGAATTGCGTGGCGGCGACGCCCGCACGAGCCTGCTCGCGGAGCATCCGCAACTGCTGAACGGGAGCGCGTCGGGGTTGCCAACCGGGGCGCCTCTTGAGCTCCTCAACCGACAGACTCCGTCGCTTAGCGGTGCGGCAACGACGGTACAGCCGCCGGCCCCCACGGCGGCCTCACTGCAAGTGGCTCCGGGCGATCGCGGCGTGGACTGTCCCATGGCCAGCACGGTGGTGGAACTGCGCGTCGAAAAAGGCGACAACGTGGCCATCGGCGATGTCCTGCTGATCGTCAGCGCCATGAAGATGGAAACCAACATCACGGCGCCCTGCGCTGGCGAGATCACCGGCTTGCAGGAACTCTCCCCCGGAGACGCTGTGGGCGCGGGGCAGATCGTCGCCGCCATCGCACCTCTCGATGGCGATGCCGAAGCCGCAGCCTCCGCATCCGGAGCCCAGACGTGGCAGCCGCTTCTCGACGAGGTGGCGACGCTGCAGTCCCTGGCTTTGAAGCGCCTCGCGCCGGACTCGGACGAACCGGGCGTCGTGCGCCAGCGCAGCCGCGGCAAGCTCAACTGCAGGGAACGCATTGACCTTTTGCTCGACGACGGCTCCTTCCGCGAGGTGGGCAGCGTCACCGGCTTCGCCACCCACGACGAATACGGCGACATCGTGGCCTTCACCCCGGCCAACCACGTCGGTGGCTGGGGCACCATCGCCCGCCGCAATGCCATCGTCTGCGCCGATGACTTTACTTCCCGAGGCGGCCATGCCGACGGCGCCATCGGCGCCAAGAGCGGCTACCTGGACCGCCTTTCCCTGGAAATGCGTTGCCCCTCCATCCGCCTTCTCGACGGCTCCTCCGGCGGCGGCAGCGTCGCCGCAATGGTTCCGCAGCAGAAGAAGGAGGGCGAAAGCAACGCCCAGGAAAGCAAGGGCGCCATCAAGGCCGGGCGGCCGCGCGTGGCTGGCGGTGGTGGCTCGTTCCTGCCGGGACACCTCGGCAGCACCATGTACACCGAGCAGCTCAGCACCGTGCCGGTGGTGAACATGCTGCTTGGCAGTGTGGTGGGAATCGGCGCAGCCAAGGCGGTGCTCGGCCACTTCTCCGTGATGGTGCGCGACATCGCGCAGTTGTTCGTGGCCGGGCCGCCGGTGGTGAGCCACGCGATGGGCTACGACATCACCAAGGAAGACCTCGGCGACTGGCGCATCCACTGCACCAACGGCTCGGTGGATAACCTGGCCGAGTCGGAAGAGGAGGCGGCGGCGATGGTGCGACGTTTCCTGTCGTATTTGCCGTCGTCCGTGTACGAGACGCCGCCGGTGCTTGCCGACTCGGGCGACTCGCGCACCCGCCGCGAGGAGGAGCTCTTCCACCTGATCCCGCGCAAGCGCACCACCACCTTCAACATGCGCCGCGCCATAGAACTGATGGCGGACACCGGCTCCTTCTTCGAGATCGGTGCGCTCTGGGGCACGGATCAGATCGTGGGCCTTGCCCGCTTCAACGGCCATCCTGTGGGCGTCATCGCCTCCGACAGCCAGCATGTCAACGGCGGCGCGCTCACGGCGGACGGCTGCGACAAGCTCATCCGCCACCTCGACATGTGCGACCTGTTCCACCTGCCGGTCTTGAACCTGGTGGACAACCCCGGCTTCGCGGTGGGGCTCGAGCACGAGGTGGCCGGCACCATCCGCAAGGGCGGCGAGTGGATGGTGGCCTTTTCGCAGGTGCGAACACCGATCTTCACGGTGGTGATGCGGCGCAGCTTCGGCGTCGCCGGCAACAACTACGCGACGCCGCGGTCACAACCCTCCATGCGCGTGGCCTGGCCAGCGGCAGATGTCGGCGGCATCCCGCCCGAAGGCGGCATCGAAGCGGCCTACAAGCGACAACTGGCGGAAGCCGAGGATCCGGTGGCCCTCCGGGCGGAACTCGAGGCCCGCATCGAAAGCGTGCGCGGGCCACTCGGCCCCCTCTCGAAGTTCCAGATCGAGGAGATGATCGATCCCCGCGACACCCGCCGCCACATCTGCGACTGGATCGACATGGCCTACCGAATCGTCAACCAACCAGGACATTTGGCGCCCCGGCCCTTGCAGTTCCGTCCGTAGGAGGCGTCTTCACGCACATACGTATCCCCTTCGCCCCTTAGCCCGCATTTCTCACCAG
Source organism: Pseudomonadales bacterium (assembly GCA_965116935.1). Lineage (GTDB taxonomy): Bacteria > Pseudomonadota > Gammaproteobacteria > Pseudomonadales > Azotimanducaceae > VXYL01. The sequence continues at coordinate 2,606,244 of OZ220737.1, forward strand.
CCCTCTACTGCGGACGACGATGCACTCGCTGTGGCTGCGCAAGTGCTCGCCTGTCCTTCGGACAGGTTCGCTCCAGCCGGCTCGACATAGTGCCCGGCTATGCCTTCGCCGTCTTCCGCTCCGTGCCCGCAGCCACAGCGGCGCCTCGTCGCCCTCGCTACGAGGCCTGGTGAGAAATGCGGGCTAGGCCTACCCATGCCCCACAAATAGCACTGGACATTCGCATGCGGCGCGCCCATTGTGTGGGCGGTGGAGACACAGCATCAGATCAAGCGCTGCCTGAGCACGGTCGAGTCGGTGGCACGGGTGTCGGCGATGATCGAGTCGGCGCCGGGGATTCACCGGACGGAGCTGGCGCGTGGGGTATGCGAGGAGTTCGGTTTCCGCGACGCACGCGGCCGGCCGCAGACGAGCGGTTGCCTGGCGGCACTTCGTGGCCTGGAGCGGGGCGGGTTGCTGCGGCTTCCGGCGGCGCGGACGGGCGGCGGCAGTTGCGTGCGCGGGGGGCCGCCGTTGGTGGTGGCCCCGGCCGGGGGGGTGCCGAAGACAGCGGGTCAGGTGAGCGGACTGTGGCTGGCGCCGGTCGAGAGCGTCGAGCATCGGGCGGTGTGGCACGGTCTGCTGGCGCGCGAGCATCCGCGCGGCGCGGGGCCGCTGGTGGGTTGTCAGCTGCGCTATCTGGTGGGTTCCGATCATGGCTGGCTGGGCGCGGCGGGGTTTGCGTCGGCGGCGCTGCACCTGTCGGCGCGGGATCGCTGGATCGGCTGGGACGCGACGACTCGGCGCGCGCACCTGCATCGGGTGGTGGGGCTGTCGCGGTTTCTGATCCGGGCGGGCGTCGACTGCCGCAACCTGGCCTCGCACGTGCTCGGGCAGTTGCTGCGCCGGCTGCCGGCGGACTTCGAGGCGCGCTACGGCCATGTGCCGTATCTGGTGGAGACGTTTGTGGACGGGGCGCACGACGGCGCCAGTCTGCGGGCGTCGAACTGGCGGCGGCTGGGGGAGACGGCGGGGCGGGGTCGGCAGGATCGGGGCAACGCGGCGCTGGCGGGTCGCAAGCGGGTGTATGTTTGCGAACTGACGGCCGACTGGCGTTGGCGTCGGCGCCGCGCCGGCGCTGGCGACGGATCCGCTGGCGCCCGGCGAGGGTCTTGACGCGGGTCAGTGGGCGGCGAACGAGTTCGGCGGCGCGCCGCTGGGGGATGCCCGGCTGAGCGCGCGGCTGGTGCAGGCGGCGGCGCTGATGGGGGCGGATCCGGCGGCGTCGCTGCCGGCCGCGGCGAAGGGGGATCGAGCGACGATCAAGGGCTACTGCCGGTTCATCGACCGGCCGGACGACAGCGACACGGCGGTGACGGCGGCGAACATCCTGCGGCCGCACCGCGAGCGCACGCTGCGTCGCATGCGCGCGGAGGCGACGGTGCTGTGCGTCCAGGACGGCACGGACCTGAACTTCGCCACCCGGCCGGGGTGCGACGGTCTGGGGGTGATCGGCGGCAACCAGACCGGCGCGCAGACCCGGGGCCTGCATCTGCACTCGACCCTGGCGGTGACGCCGTCGGGGGTGCCGCTGGGCGTGCTCAACGCCCGCTTCGACGCACCGGCGCCGAAGGCGAAGGCGGACAAGGCGAAGGCGACGGACGAGACACCGCCCAGGAGCGTGCGCTGGCTCGAGGCGTTTCGGGACTGCGCATCGCTGGCCGGGGAGCTCGGAGCGGGTCGGCTGGTGTGCGTGATGGATCGCGAGGCCGACGACTTCAAGGTGTACGACGAGCAGCGCGCGCATCCGGCGGTGGACGTGCTGGTGCGCGCCAACGGCCGCCGTCGCGTCGCGGGGGGGCGCTCGCTGCTCGACACGTTGCGCGCCGCGCCCGAACGCGCCCGCGCCGTGGTCGCCGTTGACCGCCTGACCGCGCGTCCCAGGCGCAGCGGCCGTCCGGCTCGCGACGGCCGCAAGCCGCGCGCGGCGACGTTGGCGCTGCGCTCGGCCACCGTCGAACTCGCGCCCACCGGCCGCGAACACCGCGACAGGCCACCCATGCACCTGCAGGCCGTGCTGGTCGAGGAGGAACGCGACCCCGAGGACGCCCCGCCGATCCGATGGGTTCTGCTCACCACCCTCGCCGCCGACACCCCCGAGGACTGTCGGCGCATCGTCGAATACTACGCCCGGCGCTGGCGCATCGAGGACTGGCGCCGCATCCTCAAGTCCGGCTGCAAGGTCGAGCAACTCGCCAACCGCAGCGCCGAGCGCCTGACCCGTGCCGCCGCCATCAACCTCGTCATCGCCTGGCGCATCTTCCTGATGACCCTGCTCGGGCGAGATCAACCCGACCTGCCGCCAGAGGCGATGTTCTCCGACCTCGAAATCCAGGTGCTCAAGGCGTTCGCGCATCGACACCGACGGCCCGCCCCGGACACCCTGGCACTCGCCGTGCGGCTCGTCGCCCAACTCGGCGGCTACATCTACCGACCCCGCGGCCCGCCCCCCGGCGCCAAGGTCATGTGGAGAGGCGACATCGCCCTCGCCGGCATGTGCATCGGCTTCCAACTCGCCATGGAGCAGCATCCTTGAAAACCGCACCCGCCAGTACCAAACCACGTCCCGGGCCAGAAATGGGGAATGGGTAGGGCTAGGCGGCAAAGGCCGTCTTCCTTGATCCTTTAGGCATCCGCGGCGCGGTCGCTTCCCTTGCGTAGTTCTTCACTCGCCACCTGCGAGATAGAGCATGGTTTGCGCCGTAGTAGAGACTGGCCACGCCCTGTGCCGTAATCCGTCGCAAGTCCAGCACGAATGGCAGATTTCCTACCCCGCGCGATGGCGTTGTCCTACATTTTTTTCTTTTGGGGGGCGTTAGCGTCGGCAGTAGAAAGCCCGCGCACCTTGCGGTGTGCGGGCTTGGCCCTAGTGGCGGAACTGGCAGACGCAGAGGATTCGCACTCCTCCGGCCTAGGTAGTCACAAGCTACCTGCCGTCCGGGTTCGAGTCCCGGCCCGGGCACCAATCCCGCAGTAGAGGTCGGCCAAACCTCGACCCAACGGCTTGGATTCTGGCCTCCGGCGGGCGGTTGTCAAGCGCGAAGGCCAGCGGCCAGCCAGCGGAGGTGTGCATGGGACTGCTCTGGGCGATCTATCCTGGATTTTGTCCGCTTTGTCGGAGGGCGTCGCGGCGGGCGATGGACCTTTGTGAAGCGTGCGAAGCGGCCGTGGCGTTTAACCTCGATGCTTGTCCCGTCTGCGCAACGCCGGGGCTTGGGCCCGATGTCTGCGCCGCCTGCGTCGCTTCGCCAGAGCCGTGGGGGCTGGCGGTGGCGCCATTTCTCTATGCCCCGCCGCTCAATCGGCTCGTGCTCGGCCTCAAGAACGGCAACGGGCGGATGCAGGCGCGTGTGCTCGGTGCCTTGCTGGTGCCCGCGCTGCGGCGAGCGTATGCCGGGCAAGCCCTGCCCGACGCGCTGGTTCCCGTTCCGCTAACGTGGCGTCGCCGCCGCAAACGCGGTTTCAATCAGGCTGCGCTCCTCGGCCGCGACATTTCGCGTCGCTTGGGTGTACCGCTGGCGAGCCGCCGCCTGCGCCGCATTCGCGATGCCGCACCCCAGCAAACGCTTTCGCGCAGCGCCCGTCAGCGCAACCTGCGCCGCGCCTTCTCCGCCTCAGGCATGTCCGGCACCGTGGCAATCGTCGACGACGTGATGACCACTGGCGCGACGCTGCGCGCATGCACGAATGCGGTTCTCAAGGCTGGCGCAACGGAGGTGCACGTCTGGGCCATCGCCCGCACGGTGGACGGACTGCCGCAGGTTCGGTGAGGTCAGACAATGTCGTCGCCCTTGACGAGCCGCTTGCCGAGCGCAAACCCCGCGGCGGCCGCGGCGGGATGGCGGGTCAGGGCGAAGGCAAGTGCGCCGACGCCAATGCCGGCGCCCCAAGAGACAAGCTGCGGGCTTTCTGCCTTGCCGGTGGCGGCGCGGGTGACGGTGTGTTCGCAGTTGTTGGTGAAAAGGTTGTAGCTGCGCCGGGGTTGGCCTTTTGCGGCATGAAGAGTGCGCAGCCGGTCGAGGCGTTCCTGGTGGCGCACATGCATGGGCTGGCCTTGGCGAAACTCGGCCTCGCTGGAGATGTGCTCGCCACGTATGGGCGTGTTGTGAAGGATGCGGTCACCCCCCAAGGCGATGCCCTTGTGCATTACAAGCCCCTTGCGACGGGCGACGATGTCGCCGGGCAGATAGCGCGCAACCATGCGTAGCCTCCTTTAGGTGCTGTAAGTAAAGCAGGTTTTGGGCCATTCGGGCATGCGCGCAAGGGAATCTCCATGCGTCATTTGACCGTTTCGCAGTCGCGTCGCCTATGCAATCACGCACTTCCGGCGGCGGCGCGGGCGAATGTCGCCAGCTATCGGCGAAATCCACCAGATGTGCGGTTTGTGCCTTTCTCGCGCTATTGCTTCCAGCGCGACACTCACCGGAGGCTCCCGAGCAGGTAATCCATCGCATCTTCGAGCCGTTCCTCGTCGCAGGCGTTGCATAGGCCCTTGGCCGGCATCGCCGGCGGCATGCCCACCACGACGCTGTCGAGCAGGGCCTCCCGGCCCTTGGCGAGCCTCCCGTCCCAGGTTTCCGGGTCGCCGAACTTCGGTGCCCCCGCCACGCCCGCATGGTGGCAGGAGAAGCAGTAGCGTTCGTAGGTTTTCTTGCCGGGATGCTCGGCCACGTCCTCGCCGCCGCAGCCAACGAGCGCGAGCACGCAAGCCGCAAGTGACCACTGCTGGAAACTCCTCACCGAAAATCTGCCTCCTGCCTCATGCGAAAAGGTTGCGGATGATGAACGCCGAGAGCGCGGCTTGCACGAGGAAAATCACCACCACCGCCCCCGTCACCCATTTGGTGGGGCGCACGCGGGCATCCATTCGCGTGCGTTGCAGATAGAGCGTGAGGAAGCTCTGCACCGGCAGCATGAAGGCGCCGAACGTCGCGCCGAATATAACGAGGCCAATCGGCTCTGGATGCACCAAATAGATCGAGCAACTGATGATGGGCATGGCGATGATGTAGCCAAGAATCCAGCGCCGGCGCAGACGCAGATTGCTGCGGGGGATGAAACCGAAGGTCACGAGCAGGTCGGGGAATGACCGCGATCCGGCGGCGATGCCGGACAGCACCGTGGAGAACAGGATGCAAAAGGCGCCGAAGCTGAACAGCCAAAATGACCAAGGCCCCATCGTCTCCGTGTACATGCTCGCGAGCACGGTGATGGTCTCTGTGCCGGAAGGTTGCACGCCGAGGCGATGCAGCACGCCAGCGCCCAGCGCGTAGAACGCGAGCGTCGCGCAGGTGAGGATGGCGAGCGTCATCCACACATCTGTCTGCACCACCCGAATCCAGCCCTTGGCGCGTTGGACCCAGCCCGGCTCGTTCGGATCGCCGCCGACGAAGTTCGGATAGCCCTTCTCCACACACCAGTAGGTGTAGCCGGCGATCTCGCTCGAAGCGACACCGGTGGCGCCGTACATGGCGATGGCCAGCACCGCGTGTTCGAGCGGGAAGTCGAACGTCAGCCCGGAGAGGATGTCCGCTCCCGTTGCGCGGAACTCCGTGCCCTGCATGAGCGCTGCCGAGACTATGGTGGCGAGGGTGAAGCTAATCACCAGCACCATCATCACCTTCTCCAGTCGGGCGTATGCCCCCGTCCAGAGAATCAGCATCACCACGATCGCGGCAATGATCGTCGCTTGCGCACCGTCCACAGGCAGCAGGAGGCCCAGAGCCTGCCCCGCGCCGCCGATGATGCCCCCCGCGGTGAGGAGTCCCGGCACGAAGCCGACCAGGCCCAGCCAAATGGGCCAAGCGATCGGCCCGTGCGGCCCCGGCAGCTTCCCGGGCATCCGGTTGAGCGCGCGTTGGTAGGTATCGCCGCTGGTGACTACATAGCGCGCCAGTTCCGCCTGGACGAGCGACTTCACCCAGCAGGAGAACAGCACCCACCACAGCAGCACAAAGCCGGCCGCGGCGCCGAGGCCAGCGGTGAGCAGGATTTCCCCGGAACCGACGATGGAGCCGGAGACGACAATGCCGGGGCCTAGGTTCTTGAGCCGGCCACGCAGCGTCGTCGGCGGTGCACGGGTGCCGCCTTCCTGAATCGTGTAGGGGTCATCGCTCACGTGAGGCCCGCATCAGCTTTGGGCCTTAAGCGATAGCGTGAAGTCGTCGGCGTCCAGCCAAGCCGGAAAGTCCTCGCGATGGCGACGCAGTTCGTCGAGGTCCAGCGTGGCCGAAATCACTCCATCCCGGTCGTCCGCGGCGTGCAACACGTCGCCATACCAGCCATAGACGCCGCTGCCACCACCATACGCCACGCCGTTGCCATCGACCCCGACGCGATTGACCGCAATGACGTAGCACTGGTTCTCTACCGCCCGGGCGCGGAGCAGCGCGTCCCAAGCGGCCTGTCGGGCAGCAGGCCAGTTCGCGACGCAAATGATCGCATCGAACTCCGGCACGCTGCCGCTGACGCGGTTGCGCATCCACACCGGAAAGCGCAGGTCGTAGCACACCACCGGCAGGAAGCGCCAGCCGCCAAGGCAGACGACCACCCGGTCGGTGCCCGGCGCATAGTGCTCATGCTCGTCAGCCATTCGAAAAGGGTGCCGCTTGTCGTAGTGAACGATCGGCTCGCCCGGTCGTGCCCAGAGGAAGCGGTTGAAGCAACGCCCGCCATCGGCGATGGCAACGCTGCCGGCCAGCGTCAGTGCGCGTTCGGTGGCCGCATCAGACATCCAGCGCACCGTCTCGCCAGCCATGGTTTCGCACATCTCGCTCGCACTCATGGTGAAGCCGGTGCTGAACATCTCCGGCAGCACAGCGAGGTCACCGCCCGACACCGAACCAAGGCGTTCGTCGAACAGGCGGCGATTGGCTGCCGGGTCGTGCCAATGCGGTGCCGTCTGCACCAAGTGCACTTCAAGCTTCGACACCTACCCTCCCGTCGTTGCGCCGCCTACAGGGCGCTCAGGATTTGTGCAGCCTGCGCCAAGGTCGAATCGTCCTTGGCGAAGCAGAAGCGCAGATAGCGTTGCTCCGGCGGCTCGTCGTAGAAGATCGACACCGGAATCGAAGCCACCTTGTGCTCCACGGTCCAGCGCCGGGCAAGGTCGGCGTCGTGCTCGTTCGTGATGGCGCCGTAGTCGAGAAGTTGAAAGAAGGTGCCCTTCGACGGCTGCAACCGGAACCGGGACTCGCCGAGCAACGCGCAGAAAAGGTCGCGCTTGGCCTGATAGAAGGCCGGCAGCTCCTCGTGATGTTCCGGGCATTCGACGAGAAAGTCAGCGATGCCGTGCTGCAAGGGCGTGGGCGTGGTGAAGTTGACGAACTGATGGATGCGCCGAAACTCCGCCGAGAGCGGCGCCGGCGCGACGCAATAGCCCACTTTCCAGCCGGTGGTGTGGTTGGTCTTGCCGAACGAGGAGACGACGAAGCTGCGCGCGAAGAGATCGGGATAGCGAACCAGGCTCTCGTGGCGGCGGCCGTCGAAGACGATGTGCTCGTACACCTCGTCGGAGACGACATAGATGTCGCGGTCAGCGATGGCGGCGCGGAGCCCCTCGATGTCGCTCTCGTCCCACGCCGCGCCGGTGGGGTTGTGCGGCGAGTTGACGACCAGCAGCCGGGTTCGCTCGCCGATGGCATCTGCCACCCGGTCCCAGTCGATGCGGAAGTCCGGGGCAGACAGCGGCAGGTGTTTGCAGGTTCCACCGGCCAGCGTCACCGCGGGTTCGTAGGAGTCGTAGCAAGGATCGAAGACGATGGCCTCGTCTCCGGCGCGAATCACCGCATGGATGGCGCAGAAGAGCGCTTCGGTGGCGCCGGACGAAACCGTGACCTCGCTTTCCGAGTCCACCTTGGTGTCGTATTGCGCTGCCACCTTAGCGGCGATCGCGGCCCTCAGCGGCTCGATGCCGCTCATCGGCGGATACTGGTTGTAGCCAGCCTGGATGTAGTGGTTGACGCGTTCCAAGAGCTTGGGCGGCGCACCGAAGTCCGGATAGCCCTGCGAGAGGTTGATGGCGCCTTCGTCGGCAGCAAGCTTCGACATGATCGTGAAGATCGTCGTGCCCACCGCCGGCAGCTTGCTCTGAAGTGGCAATGGCCAAGCCCACGGAAAGTCCCCGCCATTGTGGCACAGTACGCCGCTCGGGCAGGTTGCATTTGCCCCTCGGTTGACCTCCTTGACCTTTTTCCTGCTGTCGCGGATGGCTCTGGCAACCGGCGATGTTCTGGACGGAGGGCGTCCCGCCCTCCATCGCGCCGCAAGGCGCGCTAAAACACTCGCGGCACTGGCAAGATGCGTGCCCTTGCGGGCCCGACGGAGGCCGGGGCAGGTCGAATCTGAGACCAGCGCCCCCTCTGTCCAGTTCCGTTGCCGTAGAGAGCAGGGTGGGCGAAGGACTTGCGCCAGCATCCCCGCTCGCGCAATGCTCCGGCAACACAGCCGAGAACCGGAGCGCCACATGCCCCTCGTCGATGCCATCGAACAGCAGCAGGAAGAGCTCACCCGTTGGCGCCGGGACATCCATGCCCATCCCGAACTCGGTTTCGAGGAGCATCGAACCTCGGAGTTCGTCGCCGCCAAGCTCGAGGAGTTTGGAGTGCAGGTGCATCGGGGCATTGGTGGCACCGGGGTGGTGGGCGTGCTGCGCGTCGGCAACGAGACCAAGTCCATTGGCCTGCGCGCCGATATGGATGCCCTGCCTATCCTCGAGGAGAACACCTTCGACCATCGCTCCCGCCACGACGGCCACATGCATGCCTGCGGTCACGATGGCCATACGGTGATGCTGCTCGGTGCGGCCAAGTACCTCTCCGAAACCCGCAACTTCCGCGGCCAGGTCAACTTCATCTTCCAACCGGCGGAAGAGGGCATCGGCGGCGCCAAGGCGATGGTGGACGACGGACTCTTTCGCAACTTCCCCTGCGACATCCTGTTCGCCATGCACAACGCGCCGGGGATGCCGGTGGGCAGCTTCGGCGTGAAGAAGGGCGTCGTCACCGCTGCCGGCGCCTTCTTCGACATCGAGATCAAGGGCCGCGGCGCCCACGGTGCCTACCCGCAGCACGGCGTCGATCCCGTGGTCGTCGGTGCGCAGATGGTGAATGCCATCCAGAGCATCGTCTCGCGCAACGTCGGCCCCACCGAAGCGGCGGTGGTTTCCATCACCCAGTTCCACGCCGGCGATGCCTACAACGTCATCCCCGCCAGCGCGCACCTATCGGGCACGGCGCGCACCTTTTCGAAGTCCGTTATGGAGCGCGTGCAGGAGCGCATGACCGAACTTGCCCAAACCGTGGCCGCCGGCTTCGGCGCCACCGCGGAAGTGGACTTCCGCACCATCTTCCACCCGGTGGTCAACGACGAAAACGCCGCCGAAATCGCCGGGCAAGTCTGTGACGGCCTCGTCGGATCAAACAACGTCCGTCGCGACCTCTCCGCCGGCACCGGCTCGGAGGACTTCTCCTTCATGCTTGAGGAGGTGCCCGGCTGCTACCTCCTGATCGGCAACAGCGACGACGACCACCAACGCCCGGTTCACAACCCCGGCTACGACTTCAACGACCTGGCGCTATCGGGCGGCGCCAGCTTCTTCGCCAAGGTAGTGGAACACCATTTGGAAGCCGAGTAGTCGATGCGTCGCACCACAGGCAGCGCTGCCAACGCAGACGAGCCATGGACCTGGCCCGAAGAACGCTGGCGCCCCGTGGTGGAGAAAGTGCGCGCTGGACGGTCGCTCAAGCCCGCCGCATGGCCAGAGGGCGCCCGATGCGCGGTGGCGCTTTCCTTCGACTCCGACCATGAAACGCTCACCCTGCGCACCGGCGAAGGCTCTCCCGGCCGGCTGAGCCAAGGCCAATACGGCGCTCGCGCCGGCGTTCCGCGAATCTTGCGGCTGCTGAATCGCTACGACGTGCCGGCCACGTTCTTCGTGCCTGCCGTCACCGCCATGCTGTATCCGGACGAGCAACGAGCGGTGATTGGCGACGGCCACGAGATCGGCATCCACTCCTGGATCCACGAGCGCAACTCCACCCTTCCCCCGGCGGAAGAGCGCGAAGTGCAGATGCGCGCCGCCGACAAGCTCGAAGAGATCGCAGGTCAGCGCCCCGTCGGAGTCCGCACGGCGTCATGGGATTTCTCGCCCCATACGCTGGCCATCACCCGCGAGATGGGGCTCCTCTACGACTCATCGCTCATGGCCGACGACGACCCCTATGAACTGCTCGAAGACGGCGAGCCTACCGGAATCGTCGAACTCCCCGTGGAATGGATCCGCGACGACTACCCCTACTGGCCGATGGACCGCTTCGGCGTCCTCCGCCCAACCATCTCGCCTTCCGGCGTGCTCGAAGTCTTCCGCCGCGAGTTCGACGGCGCCTACGCGGAAGGCGGCCTGTTCCTCTTAACCATGCACCCCCACATCACCGGCCACCGCTCCCGCATTCAGGTGCTCGAACAACTCATCCACCACATCCGCTCGCACTCCGGCGTCTGGTTCGCCACCCACGCCGAAATCGCAACCTACTGCCGCGAGCAAGCAAGCATGTAATGCCCATGCACGTCTCGCCGTTCGTGCCAGTCGGCGGGACACCCGATCCGCGACGCCACAACCCTGCCAGGCGAGGGTGAAGGGAGGACATCGCCCTCAAGCGTGCCGCAGGCGCGCACGCAGCGGAGTCGGCCAAAGCTCACGCACCAGCGTTCCAGACACGCCATGGCGGGACACCCGACCTGCGACGGCACAACCCTGCCAGGCGAGGGCCCGGAGGGAGGGCGTCTCGCCCTCCAAGCGTGCCGCAGGCGCGCACGCAGCGGAGTCGGCCGAATCCTACACTCCAGCGTTCCAGACAACGCCAAAGAAGCGCCGGCCCAAGTTAGATGCCGAGATTCAACAGGTTGTAGTTCTTGAGCACCGTTTCCCGGGTTTCCTCACTCCAGCGGTTCTGCGCCTCCTCGCCCTTGAGCGGCAGGTAGTCGTAGGGCACCTCCTCCGGAAAGCGTTGGGATCGAGCGTCGATCGCGAGCCCAATCACCCGCGAGCGTTGGTGGATGCGGGCCTCGTCGTACACCACCGCCTCGCCATTGGGCCGCCGCTTGGCCACATTCAGCACCGCATCGCGGCGGTGGAAGCCGAAGACGATGGAGACGCGGCGGTCTTCCGACGTGTTTGCGAAGGAGCCGTGCAAGGCCTGGCGGTTGCAGATGGCGATGTCGCCGGGTTCGCACAGCATGGGCACGGCGTCCGGCAGGCGGTCGCTGCCGCACGCCGCCACTTCTGCCTTGATGTCGATCTTGCCGCGCTTGTGGCTGCCCGGCACCACCCAGAGGGCGTTCTGTGGAGTGGTTCGGCAAAGCTGCGCCATGAAGTTGAAGCCGTGGATGCCCTCGTCCCACTGCGGGTGGTTCCAGTGCGTGGTGCCGTCTTGGTGCCACGCCACCGAAGTGCCGAGGCCCGGCTCCTTGATCCAGATGGAGTCGCCGAAGGGGGCGAAGTCCTTGCCGTTGATGGCCTCCGTTGCCTTCAGCAACTGCGGGTGGCCGTATAGGCGCAGGCAAGAGTCCATCACCTGCAGGATGCTATTGATGAAGAAGACGGTGTGGCGCGGCGCGTCTGCCGCCGGCCTTGGCTCCGACATCTTCGCGGGATGGCGGCCGAAGTTCGCGTCGGTGCCGCCGTAGGGATCGGAGAGGGGCTTGCCGAAGGAGAACACGGGCGTGGTGAAGGCTTCGCCGAAAGCGCGGCGACCGCTGCGGTCCAGTTCGGAGTCCGGCGCGACCGGAGCCCGATCCAGCAACTCGGCGAGTTCCGAACGCAAGTCGCCGAGCTCGCCGGTGCCCAACACGCCCTCGAAGACATAGAACCCGTGCTGCCAATAGGAAGCCAGCGCATCGGGGTCGAGCGTGCCATCGTCGGCAAATCGTAGCGGCCCGCGATTGCCCAGCGCATAGGCACGTTCCTCGCCCGCCGCAAAGTAGTCCATCAAGAGCCCTCGGTCGCCAGCGGCCGTTGGCCCGGCCGGTCGGGCAATTCGTCCACCATGGCTCGAATGTGGTGAATCGTGGTGCCGCAACACCCGCCGATGATCTGAACCCCATGCTCCACCCAAGTCCGGCAATGGCGGGCGAAATCGTCCGGAGCGACAGGCATCGGGCCGTTGGTCACGGCATCGAAGCCGAGCGCCTCCGGATAGGCCATCACCGGCCCGTCCCATCGCCTGAACAACACCTCAAGGCCAGGCGTCGTGGAAGGGAAGGAACTGTGCATGATCCCAATCGCCTGCGGCGCCAGCGCGCAAAGCGCATCGATGATGGTCTCCAGGGGTTCGGTCGGGTACCGCCGCTCGAAGTCAGACGGCAGGTTCGGGCGTTCCTCAGCCGCCATGTCCCAGCCGACCATCTTGCCGTCAGCACCCCGGCTGGTACTGATTCCCACCCAAACCGGCAACCCGGTGGCGACAGCCGCCGCCATGAGACGGGTCGCGTGGTGAACGTCCTGCATCATCTCCAAAAGCAGCAAGTCGCAACCTGCTTCGGCCAGCGCGTCCGCCATCTCCCGATAGTTCGCCGCCTCCTGCTCCGGCGATGGCAGATGCTCGGGGTCGGCCATCACGGTTCCAGGCACCCACGCGACCGTGTTCGACAACGAACCGGCGACCGCCACGGGCCGATCCGGCGCCGCCTGATCGAGCGCCTGCCGGGCAAGCTCCACACCCCGCCTCGTGATGGCCGGTGCGTCGTCACCGTGACCTATGGCCGCGAGCACATGCCGACAGGTGGCAAAGGTGTTGGCGGTGATTACATCCGCCCCTGCCTCAAGATAGGACGCGTGAACCTGCCGCACGGTGTCGGGATGCGTCCGGTTCGCCATCCCACACCACGCCACGGCATCCATCTCCCCACCACAGCGCTCGATCTCCGAGCCAATCGCGCCGTCAAGCACGACGAGATCGCCATCGGCAAGTTTCTGCTCGAGAATCACCGGCCGCTCTGTTTCCCTGCCGTCCTGTCGCAATCTTACGCGCCTTGCCGCGCGAGCGAGGGTGAGACGCCCCACCCAGGGCCGGTCATCCGGCCGCCACCTTCCGTCGATACCAGTTCAGATACGTCCCCATGTGCTTCGCGAATGCCTCGGTTTCGCTAAGCCACAGCATGTGGGCAAACGCCTTGGGATACTCGTCGGCACCGGCCTCGCTCACCGGCCGCAGCCCCGCCTTGCCAAGCTCCTCCTCGTAGTGCCCTTCCCGCAAGAACTGGGCGAAGTCGCACACGAACGAAATGTCGGCGATGCTCAAGTCGTCGCCAGCCAAAAGCGCCGTGCGACCAAGCGCACTCTCGACGCCAGCTAGATAGAACTCGTAAGCCGCCGCCATGCGTCCATGCGTGGCGGCATCCGGCTCGCGCATAGCCAGCAGATACACCTGCGCTTCCCGCGCAAACACGAGATTGGCATCAAGAAAGCTGTCGATCCTCGAAGCCTCGTAGTCATCGCGCCCATACAGTGAGCGAGCGCTCGTCCCCTGTCGGGCAACGGCCCGCAGAATGCTGTTCGACTCGAAGACGCCCACCTCGCCACCCGGGCTGAACGCCGCCGGCACGGTTCCGAACGGATGCGCGGCGAGGAAGGCATCTGTCTTGAACAATGTTCCCGAAAAGCCCCTACGTCCCGTACGCGCGTGGGGGCTGTCCGCCGTGCGCTCCTGCTCATCGAGCGGCCGGGCCTCGTAGTCCCACAGCCAAGTGCCGAGACTCGCCCCCTCGTCCCCACTCACCTCCACTTCGACGCCACAGAGGTCCGCCGCGATCAGTGCCTTCCACACCCGCGGGTTCGGCAAATACGAGAAAACTCTCAAAACCGGTGCTGCCATTCGTTCCTGCCTATCGTTGCGTCGGTTGTTCGGGAGATTGGCTTCACGCCGCCAAGGTCATCACTGCATACGCCGCCATTCGCGCATCCCGTGTGACCAGCGTGAGGCCCTCGGATTGCGCCTGGGCGATCAGCATCCGGTCGAATGGATCTTCGTGATGCCTCGGCAACGCTCCGGCAACCCGTGCATGGTGGAAGGTAACGTGCAGGGGCGAGAAGCCCTGTTGACTGACACCCGCCTCCACGTCGTCCGGCGCCACCAGCTTGCCGAGCGCCCGCTTGATGGCAATCTCCCACGCGCTTGCGGCACTCACGAACACATCGTTGCGCTCGTCCACGATGGCCTCACGTGCCTCCCGGCGCAATCTCGTGGGATCGCCAAGGGTCCAGAGAAGCGCGTGGGTGTCGAGGAGCAGACGCATCATCCGCCATCCTCACCCGGAAACAAGCGAGAGCCGTGGAATGCGTCGATGACTTCCTGAGGCGTCTCATCAAAGTCCGGCCCTATCTGTATCTGCCCGGCAAACACCCCTAGGCTGCGCTTTCCCTTCGCCCGGCGATACGGTTCGAGCCGCAGGTAGGGCTCGCCGGCCTTGGCAATGACAATCTCCTCGCCCGCCCAAGCCAGTCGTCCCAAGCGCGAGAGCTGCGATTTCGCTTCGTGCATGTTGACCTTCATGCCCGATCGCTCCTTTAGCTAGACTTGGCTAGATCTTCCGTCAATGCGCTGCTTCACGTCAAGGTGCCGTGTAGGGGAGGGCTTGTCCGAGGCAGAGCGATCTCAACTATTTGATTTAACACCGTTTGAGGGTTTTTGACTACTGTGCGTTAATGCATGGGTTGCTGGTTCGAGAGCTAGGAAGGACGTCTGTGTGGCGAGGCCGTGGTGCCCGTTGCGCCGTGGTCCGTATCCCGGCACCCTGAGCCGTGAGGTGGTGCGGGTCGTCTGCCAGTACGACGTCGCGCCGGATTGGCGAGGGGATGCGACATCAGCCACGCGATTCCATTGATGGTGCCGATACGGCAGCTAGGCGGCAGACATGTCGCCGCATGTTGCCATCGCCCCGGAGACCGCCGAGTGACCGGCAAGGATGGACTCCCGCTGCCGCCGTCGTCGGGTTCTGCCGAACTGAGCGGTCGGGATGCTCGTGGACCGGGGGGTGCGACCGATGCGGGCACCTGTGTACTGGGTAGCGCCCAGCGCGTCGTCGAGGCTCTCGCCGCGCTAGACGGGCTGGGCGAGACCCCAAGGCCTCGATGAGGCGCGGCAACGTTGGCACCTAGGGCGGTTTGTCCCATGCCTCAGCGCGGCAGTTTTTGTGAAGCGTTGTTTTCGGAACGGGTTGTGGCACGTAAAATCGACCGGCGACGCGGCTAACCCGCCGCGTACCCCAAATCAGCGTTTGAGGAACAGCTATGCTGATTGGCCACGCCTGCGTCTCGAAGGCGGACGGCTCGCAGTCGCTCGACCTGCAGCGCGACGCTCTCGTTGCGGCGGGCGTCGATACTGTGACGGGATCTACGAGGATCGAGCCTCTTGGGCGAAGGACGAACGGCCTGGCCTACTCCGTGCCCTGCGGGACGGCGACGTGTTCGTCGGGCGCCGGACACTCTACCGTTACGTGGACGCGAGGGGCGATCTGCGGGACAGCGGCGGGCGTGCATTGGGAGGAGAATAGGAACGGAAAGAGGAGCCGGCCCAGCTCGGAGGACGATAGGGCGGGCGACGGCGCTGTATGGTTGAAGGGGCGCGGGAAACGTCGCATATTGGGGTCATGAATGGTGCACAGAACAAGCAGATGAATGGTTCGGCGGAGCAGGACGGGAAGGATTGGCGGACGCAGGCGGAGAAGGTTGCGGGTCTTGCAGCGCAGGCGAACACGCCTGTGGTTTTCCTGTTGGGCGCCGGATGTTCGCTGAAGTCGGGCGGTCCTACCGACCGGCAGGTGCAGGAGGCGGTGGAAGGGCTGCCGGGGAGGCAGCGGAGCGGTGGGGCGCTCGGTCGGCATGTCCCGCGGGCGGCGCAGGCGTTGGCGTTGCGACCTCTGTTCGAGGACGTGTCGCCGAACGTTGGCTATCACTGCCTCGCGGCACTTGCAAGGAAGCGCAGGGTGTATGTGCTGAACTTGAACTTTGATGCGGCCGTGGAGGTAGCGGCGAGGCATGTCGGGGTGGAGTGCCGCAGTGTGGATGGCCGTGACACCTCGGAGATCGAAACCGCGTTGGAGGACAGTGGGACGGAGGGGGTCGTGGTGAACGTGCACCTCCACGGGACGGTGGAGAACGCGCGTTTCACGAGGAAGCAGAAGGCGGAGACAAAAGACAGAGAACGAGAAGTCGTTCACGATGTGCTGAAGGGAGGGACGTTGATCGTCCTAGGAACGTCGCTGAGAGATGCAGAAGACCTGGCCGCGCTTTTGAAGGACGCGCGACCGGCTGGAGCGTACTACTTCAATCGCGCGGACGCCATGGCGGACGAAGATGACACGCTAGTGCGGTCGGCGGAGTTCCCGTTGGTAGAGGCGAACGCGTACTGGACCTCGCAGGAGTTAGATTTCGACGCCTTCATGCTGCACTTCGCGGGGAGGTTTCACGGCCACACGTACGATGAATTCTCGCGGGGACAAGGTCGAGCGCACCTTGGCCTGCCTCGCCTGGCCGATACGGCGCTCCCGTTAGGTGTGTTGAAGGAGGCGATGTGCAACGTTTTCGAGCATGGGGTAGCGGTGATTTCGGGGCCACCGCACGTGGGCAAGTCGATCGCGGGAAACATCGTCTCGTATTGCCTAGCGTTGTCGGCGGATCGGGACGAATCGCCTGGGTCGCCGTGCTACCACGGCGCAGGAGAAGCGTACGAGGTGTTGGCGGATGGAACGGGGACGCGGGACGTATCGTCGATCCTTTTGCTGAAGCCGGTGCAAGGGGATGGCGGGGACGCGTTTTGCGCCAGGTTGGCCGCTTGGCGGGAAGAAGTGAACGACAGAGCACCCATGGTGGTGTGTTGCAGCGAGGCGGATCTACCGAGCGAGCCGTTCCCGGACGAGATCAGGGAAGTGTTGGTGGCGAGCGATCAGTGGTACTCGTACGAGACCCTGGAGTGGATTGGGCAGCGGCGGAACTTCGATAGCCGTGCGTTGGACCGCATCGGAGAGCATAGGCTGAGCAATCCCGGCACATTTCTACTCGGGTTGGAGCCATACGCAGCGCCGGGCGAGAACGACCGGTTTGTAGCGCACTATTTGGCACTACTGGAACGAGATCGGGAAGTGGCCGTTGACTGTTGTCTGTTGAGGATGGCGGAACTGACGAGGACCGATGTTGCGCTGTCGAAGGTGGCTACGTTAGTGCCGGAGGACGCCGCGCGGCGCAGTCTCTTGGTGTTCTTTACATTCGAAAAGCGGCGCTACGCGGCTCTTGACAACGAGTCGGTTCGCGAAGCGGTTGACCGATACCTGCGCGTTAACGCAGGTACTGTGGTGGAGGAGCTTCGCAACCGGGTGCCCCCATGGAGCTTGGCGCAAGACGTGTGGGGGCGCTGGGCGTTGCTGCAGGGCACATCGACCAGTGAGTTGGGGAACGGCCCCGACGGTACGACCGGCGTGGAGTTCTTTCCGCCAGTGCTGTCGAGCCGGCCAGAGTTGGATACGTTGCGTGCGCAGGTGGCGGCGGCCGCGGACGCGTGGGACGTAGGTGAACTTTGTTACGAGGTGGCGAAAAACTGGGAGGCACTGCGGGGTCTCGAGGCGCGGCGGATAGCCTTGGATCTGGCTAACGACAGGGCCCGGCGCGGCCTCTACGGATTACTTGAGGCGGTCCTGTACTTTGGAAGGGCAGTGCATTCGGAACTAACGTCGTTGGTTGAGGACTGCCTCTGGGAACGTGTCTGCGAGGAGGATGTGGGGGGCGACATAGAGATTTGGCTCTTTGCCGACGCGCTTTATTGGCGAAGTCCTACGGGCCGATTGGCGTGGACAGTGGACTGGATGCGGGCGCTGGCGGGCGCGGACAGGGAAGGCTTCGACGCGCTGCGCCTGTTCGAGGCTGCGTACCACCCGGACGGCCACGGCGCGATCGATGGGGCGCTTGGACCGCGGACCATACCAGATGAGGTATCGGAAGCCCGGGCCAAGGCCGTGGCGGAGCTTGTGCAATGGCATTTCGTCCATCAATCCTACGCGCGGGCGCGGGTCGGGTCGGTCACACGCAGAATCGCGGAGAAGGCGTACCTCTGTCGCACATTCTATGAACGCGGCTCGGAAGACCACGAGGCGGCGGTAAGGCTCGTGCGGGCGCTCGGCGCCGCCCCCGGCACTGCCGGGTGGGGATTTCACGCCGGCTGCAGGTCGCTTCGGGACGAGTCGCACGAGGAGCTGGATGCGGCGATACGGAGCGCGCTCGGTAGGGCGGAAGGAAGCGATCCAGGCGTGGTCACGACTGCGATGGCGTATCCGGTAGCGAATCGGTTCACGAATGAGCTGAGCGCTTATTTCGGGACGGATGTCAATCGGGAGTTCCTGTTGGACAGTCTCGGTAAAGGGGTCCTGGTAGACGGGGTGCGCGTAGGCGAACCGAGGTTCGAGGCGTCGCGGGAACCCGGGCGTGTGCTGTCCGCCTGCGGCGTGAGTTTCAATGGTCTTCGAGAACGTGGGATCGGCTTGAGCGAGTGGCCGGAGTTCGAGGAAAAGGCCGAGCAGGTAACCCGGGGGCTGCTTGATCTCGGAGCCGTAGGAGTCAACGAGATTCGGTCGGTTCTGCCGCCGGTGTTGCGTGGCGATCTGCGGGCGTTGGAGGCGACCCGACCGGCACGGGCGCCGGAACGGGAACGGGGCGAGGGTGCCCCGCTGGCCCACGCCATCCAGATGGCTTGCCTGGAGCGGCGGGGGCAGTCGGAACTGCCCTTCGAGTGAGTGTTGCCTTGACGCCCCCGTGGGAGTGCTGGCGGGAGATCTCGGCCGAATGCCGGGACGTGAAGGCGTATCGCAGGCGCTTCGGTCGTTTCGCGGACGAGTTGTCACGGCTGTTTCCTCCAAAGAACGGGCTTCATGGGCCGAGGCGGTCGCTGGCTAATGAGTGGCAACGGCTCAGCGTGGCAGTGACACGTACGAAGCTGACAGGGAGTGGCGGATGCGTAATGCGAGACGGGTTCGCGGATGTCTACGTGAACGAAAACGAGCCAGTGCAGAGGATTCGTTACACGGTAGCGCACGAGCTTGGGCACCTGCTGGTCGATGTGGACGAGGTCGCGAGCGAGTTAGGAATCGAGGGTGAGGCGGAGGAGTCGCTGTGCGACATGTTCGCGAGCCGGGTGTTGATCGGCAGAGGTCACCTGAGGAAGTGTGTGGCGGGCAAGCGGGCGCTGAGCCCATCGGATTTCCTCGAGTTGTGCAGGCGGTTCGGAGTGAGCCTATCGGCGATGGCGAATGCGTTGGGCGAGGTTTGGCGACCGGGATGGGGGTTGTTGGTAGTCGGAAGGGAGGACAGTGAGGGGTCGGGCAGCTACCGTGTGAGCGCGGCCGTGTGCCAACGGCCCTGGTTCGTGCCGCGGAAGATGACGTTCTCTAAACTTGGCATCGAGGATGTAGAGAAATGGATGTTGGATCGCAAAGGGGGCGAGCAGATGGGCGGATCGGTAGAGAACTTATCGATCGTGCTATGGGACCCCGAAAATGACGAAAAGCGGTCTGGACGGGCGACGATTCGCGGTCGGCATGAGGCGTTGCGGTTGAGGAATGGCGGCGTCGTCGTCTCGTTGACTTGGCGGCGCGCGGACGCGCGCATGCGCTGGTACGAGCGTTCCCGACCGTCTCCTGGAGAACCCAATGACCGAGATTGATCACTTGGCGGAGCAGATTCCGTGCGGCGTGTACAAACATTACAAAGGCAAACGGTATTACGTCCTTGGTCTCGGGCGACAGCATCCGAGCGATGAAGTGGTCGTTATCTATTGCCGGCTTTACGGTCGTGAAGGACTCCCCCTGAGTGTTCGGCGCGCGGAGGACTTTCTGGGGAACGCCGTGCGGTTTGGGCAGGAGGTGCCGCGATTCACCTACGTAGGCTTGCGGGAACGGGGTGACGGGGAAGCAGGGGCACAGGATGCGTTGTAGGGGCTGGGCGATTGTCGACCGTGGACCAGTTTTCAGGAGAGTAACTGAAGATGGATAGCGAGGGAGCAGTTGACTGGCCAGATATCCCGATGGACGTCATTGATTACGTGCGTTCAGTGTTTGGCGAGGCGAACCGCAGAACCACGGAGCGACTGTTGAACATGCCAAACATCCGAGAAGCCGCGTTGGACGATGGACTGGTGGAATCAATCATCCCGAGGTCTGCGCCTTGTCGACTTGGGTCCGGTAGCGTGGTGAGGATGGAGGTCCACAACGTGGGAGGGGGGCGACACTTTCGAAGATGGGAGGTGGCGGATATAGCCGTGTTGGTATGCGTGTTCCGGTCGGGGCGCCCTATTGCGCAAAAGATCGGCGTTTTGCAGGCGAAGCGCCTTTACCCAAAGAACGGCGAGGTCGAAGTCGAGGACGCCATTGACTACATGTATGGGATGAATCGGTTCATCCAGACCGATCCGACGATGCGGCTAAATCCTCTGGAGTCGATATTCGAGTTCGATGACGAATGTACGTACGCTCAACTGAAGGCCGGCACCAAACAGGTGAAGGTTATAGAGGAGTTCAATCAGGTTAGGGGTGAGGTTGCTCACTATCTCTTCTACAACCCGCCGACAGTGCCAAGCACGGTTGAGTATCCGGTGGAGTCGTATCGTGAGGTCGAGGAGGTAACGCTAGGTTGCCGTGTTTATAGCGCAAAGGACGTGCGGGAGGTGCTTTCCGGCCTAAGGGAGGGGGTGGCGCCAACCCTCGGCGCGATGGAGGCCGCGAAACCTTCAAGTAACTGGGTGGTGGAGCATTGGGCGGCCAACCTGCTTTTGAGTTGCTCGGTCGGCGTGCGTCTGGTCGATGGTGAGGAGGGCCAGCAGTTGAGGAGCATGCTGACGCGACGAACGGGGCCCATAGGTGCGGCAATCCAAGTTTCGATCATTCTACCGGGTGGGTGATGGCGATGGTCCGTGGGTTGCGGAAGTGCGATTCGGCTGGCGCTCTGTCATGAGGCAGTGGCACGGTGTCACGTCAGTACCGTGGTTGCCTTTGCGTTCCGTTAGTTGAACGAAACAAAGAAGTGCGCGACCCAGATTTGGCCGTGGGGTGGGCCGAGCGGCGGGACGCGGTCGTGCTGGGTGTCAAAGGTGGCCTTTGGGAACAGGTCGGACGGTTCTGTGTAGGGCATACCGTTGGGGTGGTTACGAAGCGCAAGCCGCTGAGCCAAGCTAGGTTCGGATAGCGCCGCCTGGATGGGTGGGGCGATCGCGGCTTGCGGGGCGAGGAGGATCCCGGGCGGACTGTTGGGTGGCGGGTAGAGCGACGATGTCGTCCATGTGGTCGAAAATGCGGGCGAGTACGTCGCTGGCCGTTCTGGGATCGGGAGCGGGCCTCTGGTTCGAAGTACGGAAACGCTTTGATGTCGGCGAGGTGAAAGCCGCCCCGAGAACAGAGGATCCTCCATGTGCGCATCATTAGGAGGTAACGAGCGAGGGGCGATTCGAAGGTAGGACGGCGGCGAACTTGAGCAGCGGCGCGTCGTGACGGTCCCCTGCGCAAGGACTGGAAGCGAGTCCTGAACCGATGGAAACTACCCGCAATGTACCGGCACGGTCGAATGGTTTACGTTCTGCGCGCCAGTGAGGGTAAGGCACCGGCGCGGGTAGCGGATCCGGGTCGGACACCCGTGTGAACGGGCATCATGTGGCTGGTCTCCCCGGAGTCGGCAAGAGCCATCTGGCCATCAGTCTGGCGATCGCCGCGGCGAAGTCCGGACGCCGCGTCTACTACGGCACGCTCGCGGCCCTGATCGATTCCCTCGCGGAAGCGAAGACGGCCGGCAACCTCGCGCGCCGGCTCAAGGTGCTGACGCATCCGTCCCTGCTCGTGGTCGACGAGGTCGGCTACCTGGCGATGACCCAGGAACGGCCGATCCTGTTCTTCCAACTGGTCAACGCCCGCCACGAACGGGCATCGACGGTGCTGACGTCCAACAAGGGCTTCGAGGAATGGGGCGGTGTGCTGGGCGACGAGGTGATGGCGGCGGCCCTCACCGACCGCCTGCTGCACCACTGCCACATCGTCAACATCCGCGGCAACAGCTACCGGATGCGGGCGCATCACGACCTCCTGCGCGTCACCCCGCACGACGAGGACACCGACCGCGGAGCCGCGACATGACCCCTCGGCCCCGCCGCGCGCGCCTGCAGCGAAATGATGCGGCGGCGCGCCCTATGGCGTGGGTTTGGCGCGCCGCACTCGTGCAAGCAAGCGCGCACTCAGGCCCGTTTACTCACTATGCTGCCGGGCGAAACCCGGACATCTTCAGTTGCCATTGACATCTGCTCCGTCTAGGCTTGCGGGACTCGCGGTGTGGAAGTTCGAAAGCCTGGGATTGGCTTGGCGGAAGGCGCCGAGCTCGTCGGACGATCGGTGTGGGGGCAATGGTAGAGGAGGATGCGTGAGCTACTCACGAGATGTTCGCCAGCTGATGGAGCGGATTTCCCAAACCCTTGATATTGACCTTGACTCGGAAGTCAGTCCTCGTCGGCCAACGCTGGCGAATTCAATGTTCCTCACGCACAAGGAGCAGGGCGATTGGGCGGAAGAGCTCGTGATCAGGGCTATCAACGAATACGCCGAAGGCTACCATGCTGTCGCGTGCGGGCGGAGTGACGCGCTAGCGGCCGGCGACGAGGGCTTCGAGGCGTTCTTCAAGGAGTACGTGGACGAACTCAACTCGATTGGCAAGCGTCCAGACATCCTCATCTTCAAAGAGGGAGAGGTGCCGAGCCCGTTCGACCCATTGAGGCGGTCCCATGTTCGGCGCGCAGTGGTGGCATTGGAGGTACGTTCGAGTAGCTTTCTTGCGAGTGAGTACGAGAGGTACATGCGAGAACGCACAAGGTCAGCGGAGGCGTCCATCAATGCACTGCTCAATTCGATTAGGTCGGAGCCCTTCGACTCCTTGCTTCAGAAACGGAAACCAGCGATACACAGGTTACTCGAGACTGCCACAGAGGAGAGTTTCCGAGACCTGGATTTCAGGCTTCCCAGTCTGCGATCGACTTCCGATTTGCGGCGGCTGACCGAGCTACTGCGCGAGCTAAAGCGCCATGTTGCGACTTTACACAAGCGCGACTACCTGAGCATTACGCCGAAAGTTGAGGATCTCATGCTAGTAAACAGGTGGATACAGGCACACGGGGTCCGACATTGCTATTTGCAGGTGTTCTTCGACAAAGCATACGTAATTCCCTTCAAAACGATTCTGGAGCTCATCGACGACACGGAGAGCGAAGATGTCGTCTATTCAATCGAGACTGACGTCAAGAACCAAGGCAAAGCGACGATCAAGATTGATGTGGAAGTCGGCTCCGAGATCCTCGGCAAGGTCGATATGCCCCGACATCGGTCCAGGCTGAAGCGACTCGCCCGAGGCAGGCTGCTGTATTACGTTTCGTTCAGTGGTGGGCATGGCTATCTCGATCATGACGTGTTTACACGCAAGGTGGTACGCGATGGATAGGGGCGCCGCCTACATTGACTCGGTGGACGCGGAACACCGAGCGAAGCTCGGCCAGTACTTTACGCATCCACGCGTTGCAGACTTCATGGTTAAGTGGGTATCCCAGCGAAGGGATAGCTCGATTTTTGATCCGGCTTTCGGCATGGGCGTGTTCTATGATCGTGCTAGGGAGTCTGGTGTCGTGGATTTTCATGGGATTGATGTGGACCCATGCGTGTTGGATTTCTGGCGGCGTAGCCACACGGGTGGAGGACCTAGGATCAAAGTTGCGGACTACCTGCTGACTTGGGGTGGCCGACATCCAAACATAGTATGTAATCCACCATACGCACGATTCCAAAGGTATGAGAATCGCGGCCACGTTGGCAAACTGTTCAACGACCACCTTGGCCTGAACTTATCTGGATACACGAATGTCGCGTCGATGTTTCTGCTCAAGTCACTTTCAGAACTTCTGCCTCGAGGACGGTTGGCCTACATAATGCCGCTCGAGTTTCTCAACACGGGCTATGGGCGGATAGTCAAGGAGGAACTCAAGGCACGCCACCATCTACACTCCATCATAAAGCTTGATTGTGAGGAGGACGTTTTTCCGGATGCTACGACGACCGTCGGCATCATCTTGTATGATCGCGGTGAAGCTCATACTCATGTCGGGTTCTATAGCGTGGAGTCGATAGAAGACTTGGATGATGTGTTGAACACGGAGCCCACGTCGAGGATGTTGGCTACGGATTTGGAGTCGGACGCGAAGTGGATGCCATATTTCACGGGCGGCAAGGTTGCTGTCGATACGAAGAAAACGGTGCGATTAGACTACTATGGCGATGTTACTCGCGGTATTGCTACTGGTGCGAACCAGTTTTTCGGGTTGACGAAAGAAGCGGCCGAGCAGCTTCGGCTTGGCAGAGAAGACGTGGTGCCATGCATAACCAAGAGTAATCAGATCGAGCGTCTCGTCTTTGGTGAGGAGGACTACCTCGACTTGCTACGGAGCGGCGCGAGGGCGCTGTTGTTTACGCCTGGGCTAACGCCTGGAGGAGGGGCCGCTGAGTACGTGAAGGAGGGCGAGAGGATTGGCATAGACGGACGATTCTTGACGAGGCATCGGCACCCGTGGTTTAAACAAGAGAGTCGGAGCCCGGCACCGATTCTGGTAGGCGTGTTTTCAAGGGGGTCGTACAAGGTCGTTCGAAATCGTACGTACGCCCTGAATCTAACTTGCTTCCACGGATTCTACCCGAATCTAATTGGTTTGAGGCTTGTGGATGCGTTGTTTCTTTACCTTTGCTCGGAGATTGGGCGACGGGTGGTGTCGCTATCGAGACGGAGGTATGGCGCTTCGCTGGACAAGTTCGAACCAAATGACCTCAATTCGGCACTCGTTCCACATCCGCGATTCCTCAATGCGATCTCCGACCAGCAAGTTGGGGACGCAATGGCGTACGTGGAGATGCACGATGAGATCCCGGCTTGGGTCGAAGAACACTTTGAGGGGATTGAGTTGGTGACGTAGGGGCACGCCGAAACAACGACCCTTGGCTTTCGTGGGAAAGGAGCTGGCCGCAATTGCACTTTGGCTTGACCCGCACGAGCGGCAGTGAGCGGTCACCGGGGACACGTTACCGCTCGGCTGCGCGTTCTCGATGTTGCTTGTTCGCCATGGTGTGTAGCTCTGGTGCATGAGTCGGGCGCTTGGCTCTGGAGCGGTCGTAACCGGACGCGTTTTTTGCACGCGCGAGTGTGAGCAGGTTGGGAAGGTGTTAGGCGAGGTTCATGTGTACAAGGCACGGTCAGGGCGGCGACGGGGAGCGATCGCGTTGCGCTCGCAGAACCTCGTCTTCGACTGGCCGCTGGCGTGGTATCGCGCCACGATCTCGCGCCACTCCGTCGGTGTGAGGTACACGCGCTGGACGACGCCGGGAACCCGCTTCCAGCGCTTCGGGCCGGACCTCCTGCGCGGTGCGCGCATGGGTTGAACTCCGCGAACTTCAAGCAGCCCGTAGCGAAACTCATCTGCGCCCGGCGCGGAACAACGGCCAGAATCGCCGCTTACCGTGCTACGGGTGCACGCGTTCTTCGAGGTAGAGACGGCGTGTTTGTCTGCGTGCCCGAGGTGGCGTTCGCGAGGACGGTAGTCGAGGCGACCGAGCCCATTGTGTCGCGCCGGCACGGGTGGAGGTGGCGGACGGCGACGCGTTGCGCCGGTACGGCGTAGGCGAACAAGAACGCGCGGACTGCGTGGGCGGTGCTGGCTCGCGATGCGGAGTTCGACTCGGCGCATGCCGGGCGAGCGGCGTGAGACCGGGACACCGAGGCTGCTGACTGGCAAGAATTGAAGATCTGTGCGGTGTGAAGGAGTGACGGAGAACAGGTTGGACCGACACGCCACGAGCCTGGGCAGTGACGAGGGACCCCGAGTCCGACGCCCTGTTGAGGCCGGCGTGTGCGAAACCCATCAGGGCCCGGGAGCCGGGTGCTGCGCATCAGAGGCCGAATGCCTGTCTGCACGCCATCCGTTCGTCGCGCTCGTCCGCCGTCCGCCGCGCTGGCGACATCGCGCCAGGGACGGCCCGTAGCGAGGCCGGAACTGCCAAGGAAGCAAGGGAGCAAGTTGCAAAAGACGGTTGGAGCATGCCCGTCACTACCAGGCGTTGTCGCAAGACGTCGCAGCGGCGTTGCGTGGTCCGGAACGCGATCGCGGAATCCCGGTAGTGACGGGGCGCAAGGGCGGCATTGCGGCCAGTGGCGGCAAACAACCCGCTAAGAGGAAAGTTGGTGCCGGCGTGGTGACGCGGTGCTAGAGTGCCCGGCGTCAACTCGTCGTCCTGTGCGACATTGCCGGGAAGGGCCGGCATGACGGCGTCACCGAACGGTGACGATCATGTGCCACGCTGCAGGCGCTGCAGCATCGGCGGTCGACGCATCGCGAGGCACGGTCCGCCACGTCCGCAGTAGCGCGCGGACGGGGGCGAACCACCGACGGCGGGAGAGCCGCATGGCGCGGAAACGCGCAACGCCGGGAGACCGGCGCACGGCGAACGGTCGTGGTGCGACGCATCGCGCGGGACGGGGAGAGCCCGTCATTGTCCGAGACAGGGCAGCGCGCGGCGCGGCGCGTGCCGAAGGGCTGGCGGGCCAGATGTCGCAGGACACGCCGCGGCCGCCGCACGAGACGGCGAGGGAAGACGCGTCGACGGGCATTGCCGCACGAAGGTGCGGGGTCCGGACACCCTGACGGGTGCCGGGTCGCCCATTAGAACTCAACGAACCACGTCCGCTCACGGCCGCGCCCCGCGGCCGCGGGGCGCGGCCGATGCGGACCTCCCGCGACTGCCCCTGCCTTCGGCGATGCTGCGCCTGCCGTTCCGGCAAGCGGCCTTTGGCAGTCCTGTAGGCACGCCGTCGTTGACGCTGGCGTGCACCCTCTCCAGCGTCGAATCGAACATCGCAACCCCCATCGAGAGGAGGTCGGGCACGGTGCGCGAACTGCACTTCGACCTGCTGCGGCTGCCGGAAGACGACCGTCGCGGCTCGAACGCCACGCGTCGCCCCCGTCGCCACGTGCCGGCGCAGGCGTTGGCGAGGGGATTCGGTCGCGCATGCAGCCCTGCCGGGCATGAGGCCGCCGGCGCGTCAGTCGCCGCGCCGTCCGCAAACCCCGTCCAGGACACGTCCTGCGACGATCGCGACGCCCGGAACGCGCACGAGAGCGGCGTGCTTTCGCTTCGTGCGGGCAGCGGGCCGAAGCAGGGTGCGCTGATGCACGCCAGCGGCACGGCGCGCCGCGCGAGCGAGGTTGCGGCGACGAAACCGGGAGGAAAGGCGGCAGCCTGCCGTTCCGGCAGGCGGCGTTCACCAGTCCGGTGAGCACGCCGTCGTTGACGCTGGCGGACGCCCTCTCTAGCGTCGAACCGAACATCGCGACCCATCGAGAGGAGATCGGGAACGGTGCGCCAGCTGCACTTCGACCTGCTGCGCCTGCTGGAGGACGACCGTCGCGGCTCGCACGCCACGCGGTGCGCCCGGCGCCATGTGCTGGCGCGGGTGAGGGACGCGCACGTGCGGATGGCGCTGCGCCTGCAGGCGGCGTTCGGGCTGCGGCGGGAGGAGGCGATCAAGCTGTCGCCGTCGCATGCGGACCGCGGCGACCGTCTTCTGGTGAAGGCGTCCACGGCCAAGGGCGGCCCGCGCGAGGTTCCGGTGCGGACCGCGGCCCAGCGCCGCCTGCTCGACGAGGCGCGGCAACTCGCTGGACACTGGAAGGCGCCGGTGCGGGGCGGCCCGTCGCGGCGCGACCTCGAGGGCGAGGATCGCGACGCGGACCGGAGAGCGCGGACGATGATCTCGCGCGAACTCGGACATGGCCGCGCATCCGTAACGGCCCAATACGTCGGTTAGGACCCCGCGAGCCGCGGGCGGCGCGGCGTTTCGCAAAAGGCGTAGGGCTACGGAATGCGTAGAGTGTAGAGTCCTGATCGAGCTCGAAAGGAGAAAGGGCGACATGACCCAAGGCCAACGAAGCCCGTGTTCGATCCGGCTTTTCCTGCGCGACGGGGATCCGGACGGGATTAGGTCCGCAGAACGGACGATGTCGACGACCCAAGCCATGGCATTCCGTAGAAGCCAGTTGTCGGAGGCCAAGGCGGATTTCGGCGACATGATGGACCGACCGGGCGTGTACATCCTTCTCGGCGCGGACGATGCGCCGACTGATCAGCGGGAGGCATACATCGGCGAGTCGGAAGGCGTACATGGACGAATCGCCTACCACGCGTCGCCAAAAGGAGGGAAGCCGTTTTGGGAGGACGTGATCGTGCTGGTCAGCAAGGACGAGAACCTGACCAAATCGCATGCGAGATACGTGGAGTCGCGGCTCATCGCGGAGGCGCGGTCGAATCCGGGATGGTCGCTGCCTAACCGGCAGGATCCGGGGAAAGAGGCCGGAAGACTACCGTTGGCGGATCGTGTGGACATGGACAAGTTCGTCGAGGAGGCGAAGATGCTGGTCGGCGTGTTGGGCTGCGACCTTTTTCGGTCCATTCGCGTCCTTTCGGTCGCGGCAGAGACGGGAGCGGAGTCGAGACCCGCTGACGTGCAGGCGCGTAGAGAGACGTTCGTTTTCGAGGGGAGGAGTGGGGACTTCGCCGCGAAAATGACAGTTGGCTTGACGGGGCTGTTCGTCGTAGAAGCGGGGTCGCAGGCACGGCTCGAGGAGGCGGCGTCGGCACCGGTGAGCGTGAAAAGGCTGCGAGGGGACATGCAGAGCGCGGGCGACCTGCGGGAGGAAGGTGGATTCCTGATGTTCTCGGGCGACTATGGTTTCAAGTCCGTATCGGCGGCGGCCGGCGTGGTGTGTGGAGCTAGTGTGAACGGCCGAAACGCGTGGAAGCACGCGGATGGCCGAAGCTACGGCGATTGGGAGGCGTTAGAGCGTGCTCCCGCAGAGGACCAGCGTTCCTGAAGGCACCTCGGGAGTGCGAGGCGGGACGTTACTCGGAAGCGAAGGGACTCAGACGCGCGGATGCGGCCCAGGAAGGCCCGGCCGAAGGCGGGACTTCGCACAGGCATCCCCCCGACGTAATCTGCACAGAGCCTGCATCACGGGCCTACTCGCTTCTCCGGCAGGTCGTCGTGGGCATCGTCCGGCGCACTCGTCGTCGCGGCGGATTTCGGCCGCAAATCGTCCAGATCCGGCGCGATCAGCGTGCCGAACGGCGCGGAGAGTGCCGTGAAACGCGGTTCGCGCCAGGAACCGGTCGACGAGGGCACTCTCCGCACCGGCACCGCCGGATCCCGGTCCCGATGGCCCCTTCAGGCGATGTACGCGGCCCAGTCCGCCATCAGTACGCGGCGCTTCTCGAACAGGTCGCTGCGCCGGTAGGCGGCTTCCACGCGGTCGCCGTTGACGTGCGCCAGGGCGAGCTCGCAGACCTCGCGCGGCGCGTCCGTGCACTCGGCGGCCCAGTCGCGGAAGCTGGACCGGAAGCCGTGCGGGACCGCGTCCACCCGCAGCGCGCGCAGGAGTTCCGACAGGTACTTCTGCGGTATGACGAGACCGCGCGGCGATGGGAACACCCAGCCGGCCGGTCCCGCCAGCTCGCCGGCTTCGTCGAGCACGTTGAGGGCCCGGTCCGACAGCGGCACGCGGTGCTCGCGGCCGTTCTTCATGCGCTCGGCGGGGATCGTCCACACCGCGGTGTCGCGGTCGATCTCCTCCCAGCGGGCGTTGCGCACCTCGCCGGAGCGAGTAGCGGTCAGGACGAGGAACTCGAGCGCCAGCCGGATGCCCCGGCTGGCGTCGCAGCCGCGCACGCGGGTGAGCGCGGCGCGGACCTCGGCGTGCGGCAGCGCGCGCTGGTGGCGCTGCACCGGGTTGGTCCTGGGCAGCGCGGCGGAGATCGCGTCGCCGGCGGGGTTGTCGGCGCGCAGGCCCTGCGCCACGGCCCACTTCATCACGGCGCCGATGAGCTGCCGCACGCGACCGGCGGTCACGCGCCTGGTGGACCAGATGGGCAGCAGCACGGCCATGACGTCGGCGCTGGTGACGGCATCGACGGTCTTGGCGCCGAGGCGCGGCAGCGCGTAGGTGGCGAGGCTCCTGCGCCACTGGCGTTCGGAGCCGGCGCGGTCCTTCCAGTGCGGGGCGTGGATGCCGATGACGGTCTCCAGCGCCTCGGCGAAGGTCGGCACGGCCCTGCCCGATCGGCGGGGATCGCGGCCCTGGGCGATGGCGCGGGCGTTCTCCAGCGCCCGCGCGCGGGCCATGGCGAGGGTGACGACGGGGTAGCAGCCGAGGCCGAGGCTGGTGGGTCGGCCGTCGATGCGGACGTTCTGCGTCCAGGACTTGTTGAGGCCGCCGCGCAGCGCGGGCCGGACGAGCAGGCCGAGGCCGAGGCCGCCGCGGCCATCGCCGTAGCGACCGGGTATCCTGACGTTGCTGCGAAGGTTGCGGAGAGCATGAGGGGTCGATTGTTCACTTCCCATTCCCTGTTCGGTTACTGAGGAATGTTGAGAAGCAGTGTGCCCCGGTGGTGCGAAAAAAACGCCAAAAAGTTTATGTTTATCGGAAGGTTAAAGGACTTCCAGCGAAGTCCTGCAACCCCGAAAACCACCCTTCGGCGGTGGGCTTGTCCCGTCCCGGCGCGCCCTGACGGGCGCGTTGGCAGTCGCTTGCGCGACCTGCTGTGCTTCGATGAGTTCCTCGAAAGGGAAGGGCCGGTCCCGCGCCGAGTTTGTCGGTGCATTCAAGACGGGCGGGGACAAGCCCGGGACAAGCCCCGCCCCTACGGCGGCTGCCAGATGCTCGCCGGGAACTTCGTCGCTGCAAGGCCGCGTGCTTCGAGCTTCGCCAACTCGGCTTCGCTGTAGCCGAGCAAATCGCAGTAGATTTCGCGGTTGTGCTCGCCGAGCCGTGCCGGTGGCGAGCGCAAGGCGTTGGGGGTGTGCCTCATGCGAAAGGTCAGGCCCGGATAGCGGAACGGCTTGCCTTCGTCCGCGGTGGGCAGGGTCTCAAAGAACCCGCGTTCCTGCAGATGTCTGTCGCTGAGCGCTTCGACGGCATCGCGGGTTGGCGCGGCGCAAACGCCCGCTTCTTGTAGCTCATGAAACAAGGCCTCTTTGTCCCGAGAACTGCACGCGGTGCCGAGCAGGGCGTCCAGCGTTGCCACATGTTGGCGTCGTGCGGCGGCTGATGCGAAGCGCACGTCTGTCGCCAGCTCTGCCGCCCCGAGCACGTCGCAGAGTGCGGCGAACTCGGCGTCGGTTGCGACATCGATGGCGATCCAGTTGTCGTCCCCTCGGCAGGGGTACACGTTGTGCGGTGCGTGGTGGCGGTGCGCGTTGCCTTGTGGTGGCGTGTCGCGGCCGTTCATGGTCGCGTCCATGATGAACTCGCCAAGCACCGGCAGAAACCCCTCCGTCAGCGGCTGTTCGATGAGTTGGCCCTTGCCGGTTCGCTGGCGATGGCGCAGCGCCAACATGACGGCAAACGCCCCTTGCACGCCGGAGATGCCATCGCTGGCAAGCGACTCGCTGAGCACCTCCGGCCCGGCATCGGGATAGCCCCGCAGCAGGGTGTGGCCCACCATCGCCTCCACGTGCAGGCCGAAGGCGCGAAAGTCTCGATACGGGCCGTCCAGGGCAAATGCCGGCATACGCAGCATGATGAGTCGGGGGTTTACCTGGGCGAGCGCCTCATAGTCGAGGCCGGCCTTGTCGATCGTCTCGGGGACGTTGTTCTCCACCAGCACGTCGCATTCCGCCGCCAGCTTCAGCACTGCTTCCCGACCCTCGCGCGTCATGATGTCGCAGGTCATGGAGCGCTTGTTGCGAGCGTGGGAATTGAAGGAGGCACTACGGTTCCACGGGTCGGCGCCGGGGGTTGCCATCTGGATAGCCCACCGGAGCGCCGCGTCCGATCAGCTCGCGAACGCGGCCCGGGGTCGGCACCTGCTCCATCCCGCGCGTGAACGGCTGCACTCGATTCGCCGGCTCGATGCGGATCACGTCTGCGCCCCACTCGGCGAGCAGCTGCGTAACGTGAGGGCCGGCCCAGACCACCGTGATCTCTGCAACGCGGATGCCTTCGAGCGGCAGCGGCTGGTCTTGGCTGGGTACCGCAGTCGCCCGACCCTCGCGGCGAACGGGCATAGCCGCCCCATCGTGTTCGTTCAGGAGCGGCGCACGCACAGGCGCCGCACGCGATGCCGCCGACATCTTGAACGGCCGTCCGGGATAGGTGAGACGCCCAGCGACCGGATGTTCCAACTCGTCCCAGGCCCCGCGCTGCCGGTAGTGCGGATCGGTCACCACGTCGGCAATGGTGTTGAACGTGCCTGCCAGCAAGCCGTGCGCCTGGGCCTCTTGCATGGCTTCGCGCTTCGGCCGCACTGCCAGCCAGTCGGAGTAACGGCGTTCAAACATCTCTTGCTGTGCAGGCTCGATGTGCAGCGGGTCCACCTGATCGGCGTCCGGCGCCCCGATCATCGCCAAGAGCCGCGGCAATCGCTTGACGCCGGCGCCCATGATGCCGATGTAGCCATCGGCACAGCGGCGCACGCCAATCCCCAGCGCCCGTCGGACGTCCGCCAGCCGACCACCGCAGTGGCCGGTGTAGGCGGCGATGGTCAACTGGATGCTGCGCCGGTCTCGGCACCCTGCCTGGCACTCGAAAACAGATAGGTCGATCCAGTCGCCGTGACCGGTTCTCTCGGCCCGCGCCAGCGCCATGGTCGTCGCCAACGCCGCAGTGAGTCCGGCGTGGTACAGCGCGTAGTGGCCGCCAAGCTTCAGCGGCTCGCGCTCGGCATGGCCATTGCTCACGAGGGGGCCGCCGATGGCCTGGAGAGTCAATTCGGAAGCTCGGTAGTCGCGGTACGGACCCGTCTGACCGAAGGGCGTGATGGAGACCATCACGAGCCCGGGATTGGTGTCGGCAACCGCCTCGAAGCCCCAGCCCCAGCGCTTAGCCTCGCCCGGAGCGAAGTCCTCGATCAGCACGTCCGCACCAGCCGCCAGATCGCGAATCCGGCTTGCGTCAGCCTCGGCGTCGAGCACAACCGATCGCTTATTGCGGTTGAGGTGCAAGAACAGGCCAGATCGCTCCGGATGGGGATCATCGTTCGGGAACGGGCCGAAGCCACGGCTCGGGTCTCCCCCGGGGGGCTCAACCTTCACCACATCCGCGCCGAACTGCGCGAGGAGATAGCTGGCGTAGGGTCCGGCAACATGGCGGCTCAAGTCCACCACGCGCACACCGTGAAGTGGCGTATTCGATGCAGCGTCGGGCATGGCGCTAGTTTTGCATGAATGGCAAACGCCATGGGCATTCGCATCGCATAGATGCCTTGGGCGCGATTTCACGACACAGCAAAAGCGTCTTTGTGTCGGCCACGACGATTTTAAGGGTCACGTCAGGTCCCAGCCCGGTAATTTCGCCGCCTGCTGCACCCACCGCGTCATCTGCGCTTCGTCTAGGCCGTCCTCGTGTATGTCGATCCAGCGGGAGTCCTTGTCCTTGCCCTTGCTCGCGCCGGGCGGCAACGGATCCAGCGACGAACCCTTGAAGAACGTCACTTTCACATAGCGAGTGAACACGTGGTAGCTCAAGAACCAGCCTTGACCCTCCACACCATAGAAGGGCGAGTTCCAACGTACTGCCTTGCGCACACCGGGCACAGCAGCCACGATGAGCGCGTCCAAGGCGATGCCAATGTCCCGCTTCCATTCCGGCATGGCCGCAATGTACGCCTGCACCGGCGCATCACCATCGCCCTTCGGAATCTGTGGATTGCCGCCGCTCAGAAGCACC
The DNA here is from genome assembly GCA_965116935.1 of Pseudomonadales bacterium. Classification (GTDB taxonomy): domain Bacteria; phylum Pseudomonadota; class Gammaproteobacteria; order Pseudomonadales; family Azotimanducaceae; genus VXYL01. The sequence continues at coordinate 2,640,101 of OZ220737.1, forward strand.
GGGCCCTCTGCGACGACCGCCTCGCGAGACTTGCCGGATGCTTTGCTTGCCACCGACCGCACTCCGAACCAAGCTACAGGAAGCAAAGTGTAAGGGCGCAAGTCATGGCTGCCACAGCATGAGTGTTCCAACGTCGTGCCCATTCTCCTCATCCCTCCTTGGCGACTTGCTCGCGTTCTGTGGGCGCAATGCCGTCGCCCGACCGGAAGCGACGTATCTGCGCCCGGGCGATGTCGTTTGGCGGCTCCCGCTGCATCAACTGCCAACGCTCGGTGAAATCCCTTGGCTTCGCCTTTGGTTCGATGCCAACGGCATCGCCGGCTACGCTTGGTTCGAGCCACCCACCGGCGTGGAACTCGACCTCAGGACAGACCTCGACTGGAACGGCGAGGTTGGCAATGCACTGCTCGACTGGGCCGAGACGAAGCGGCAGCAAGCGCCGGCGGCATATCCGTGGCTAGTCGATGTGCAGGACATGGATGAGTGGGCGGCCGGCGTTCGCGAGCCGCCAGTTACACGACACGGCGGGCGCTGGCTGACGACCCTGGCGAACGAGAACGACACGGATCGCCTTGCCGCCTTGCATAGGCGCGGCTACGAACGCACGCAACACCACGCCATCCTTTACGCGCGAGACCTCGCCGACCCCTTGCGCCCACCAAGCCTCCCCGCGCCCTATCGAATCCGCCATACAACCGAAGCCGACATCGCCGCCCGCGTGGCCGTGCATCGCGCCGCTTGGGTGGGAAGTTCCTGGACCGCGGAACGTTACACAGCGTTGCGAGCAAGCACTGCCTACGACGAAACACTCGATCTCGTCGTAGCAAGCGATCCCGGCCACTTCGCGGCTTGCTGCATCTGCTGGGCCGACCCCATCTCCCGCTCTGGCAGCTTCGAACCCGTCGGCACCCGCCCCACCTTCCGAGGCAAAGGGATCACCCGAGAGCTAATCCGCGAGGGATTCCGCCGCCTAGCCGCTAAGGGCCTAGATACGGCCCACACAGAGACGCCCGCCTTCAACACCCCCGCCCGAACCCTCTACGAATCGAGCGGCTTTACGCGGTCAGGCATGAGATTGACCTACATGAAACAGATCGATGCTTCCTGACCATGTATGGCTGAGCATCCGTTGGGCCAAGGCACTTGCGAAGGGCTTCCCTCGGCCGTCAAGGTCTCCACATCATAGGTGGTGTCTCACTTTGACCCTTCCGGCTGTATCGGATGGGCGCTAGAAACCGGCGATCGTGTTCGACTGGCATCTGACGCCGCTCTGGAGGGAGGGCGTCCCGCCCTCCATCGCGCCGCAAGGCGCGCGGACCACTCGTCGCACCAGCAAGATGCGCACCCTTGCGGGCGCGATGGAGGGCGGGACGCCCTCCCTCCAGAGTACGACGCGCCACGCTGGGTCCGATGGCGCTTGATGAAGCCGTAGGACACTGCAAGGCGTGGCTTGCCATGCTGAACGTGCCGTCGATTGGGTCTGCTAGGATCGGCGAGTTTTTGGTTGGGGAAGTCGGCGATGGCGGAGGCAGAGGCCGTGGACCGGGCCGGTGTTTACAACACGCGTCCGGTTGGGCCGTATGACGTGTCCGATGAGTTGCGGCCTCGCATCGATGAGTTTGATCTTTGGGGAGTCATCGAAGATCTGAAGGAGCATGGCTACGCGGTGATCCGCGATGCTGCGCCGCCCGAACTGATGGACGAATTGCGCGAGGCGATCCACTCGCTGTCGCAGCCGGCGGATGCGAAGGCCACCGGCATCGCCGGCTCTGCGCCGTTGCTGCTCGGTCGGCACCCCGCCATCGATCGCGTGGCCACGCTGCCCAAGGTGATGGCCATCGCCGAGTTCAGTTGCGGCAAGGCCGTCCGCGCCGGGCGCTTCGTCGGCAGCATCAAGCACCCGTTCGAGGGCGAGGGCGATGGCGTCTTGCCCCTGCACGCCGACCAGAACTGGCTGCCTGTGCCGTTTCCGGACCACAACTGCGTGATGACGTTCTGCTTCGCCTGCGAGGGGATGACGGAGGCCGGCGGCTCCACCTGCGTCGTGCCGGGCTCGCACCGTTTGCGCCGCCCGCCCACGCCCGAGGAAACCAAAACCGCCAAGACCGTCGCCATCGAGACCAACAAGGGCGATGTCGCCGTTTGGGACGGCTCGGTCTGGCACGGCTCCTACGCGCGCCAGACTCCGGGCACGAGGACAGTGCTCCACGCGACATACCAGCGGCTATACACACAGCCGATTGACGACTTCACCTATCTCTTGCAGGACGACGATTACATGGCAAACGCACCGGAAGGGATGCGCCAGCTCCTAGGCACCGACCTCTTCTTCCACACCGCAACGCCGGAGCGCGACGTGGACATGCGAAAGTTCATGTACGCGGCGGCCGCGTCGAAGATCTGACGGGCCTTAAGCGCGCCATCCCGTTCGCACACGCCGACAGGCGCGGACATGGAACCGCGCTGCCTGAGGACCGTTGGGGGCGCTTTGGTCGTCGGGGACGAGTTCGTGGTGCGCCGTGTAGCCACATCCGACTTGATCAGAGGTCGCTGGCAGCCTGCCGGACTTCGGACGGCGCAGCCGGCCGAATGCCGGCAGGGTGTTAGGTCGGCTTGGGCTGGGGCAAGAAGCGTTGTCCGAAGGCAACGGTTCTTGTGGCGCTAGGTTGCATTCCGAGGCCAGTGGCGGCAACGCTGCCCTAGCGTTCGCGTCGATGAAGCGCATGGGCTTGAAGTCTCTAGGTGGCATCTACCTCGCCACCTGGCCCTACGTCCTTGCGCAGATCGCACATTTCCTCGCCCTCCTCGGACTGAACCTGGCACTGCTCGGGTTCGGCACGGCGGTCGGGTTTCTTGGCTTTGACGTCCTCATGGACTCCGTTGGCCGCGCCGAGCCACTCTCCGAGATGCAGGCGACGGTGATGCTGCTGCCGACCATCGGCTATGTCGGCGTGGAGGCGTTGACCGAGGCGGCTCGGCTCGAAGTGCTGTTCCGCTTCCTCGTGGTCTCGGCGGTGATCATAGTCGTCACCACAAGCGCGTTCACCCTGCTCGCGATGTACAAGGTCTGGATCCTGCAGCGGGTAAACCAGGACCTACGCACGACGATGGTTCGCAACGCGGAGGAACTCAGCCTGCGGTTTCATTCGCGCACCTCGGCGGGCGACGGCATCTACCGCGTCTTCCAAGACAGCGCCATGGTCACGGCCGTGGTGGACCATGTGGTCGTGCAGCCGATCATCGCCATCTCGATGATGTCGCTGCAAATCGCGGTGGCCACGCTCTTCAGCCCCTACTTCGCCTTGCTGATGCTGCTCGCCAGCGTGTCAGTGTTGCTTCTCGCGCTCGCTGTGACGCCCAGGCTGCAAAGGTGGAGTCACGCCGCCCGCCAGGCCAATGCCGCGCTGTTCACCCGCGTACAGGAGACCTTTCAGGGCATTCAGGCCATCAAGGCCTACGGCTTCGAGGACACCAACTTCGCGAGATTCCAGCGCGAGTCGACCTTCGCACTCGACACCGCATTTGCCATCCGTCGGGACTTTGCCACGCTGAAGGTGGTCGTCTCGTTCCTTCTGGCGCTGCTGCTGTTCGCCACGGATTACCTCGCGACCCGGTTCGTGCTGGCCGAAGGCGCCGTGTTCGGCGCATCCCTGCTGGTGCTGTTCGGCATGTCGGTGACGCACTGGACGGTGGCCGTCCATCAGGCGCGTCGCAGCCGGATCGACGCCTTCGCACTGCATTTCGAGGAACTCGTCCGGGTTTGGTGCTTGGCCCAGGACATGGCGGTGGGGCTTGGTCGTGCCTTCTGGCTCCTGGAACAAAGGCCGGACGTGAACGACCCCGCCAAGCCGGAGGCCTTTCCGGCGGTGCGCGAAGGGGTGCGCTTCCGGGGTGTCCGATTCGGATACACGCCCGAAACGCCGGTTCTGCGCGGTTTCGAGTTCGTCGCCGAGACCGGCAAGGTCACGGCCCTCGTCGGCGAGTCTGGCACCGGCAAATCCACCGCGATGGCATTGCTGTTGCGGCTGTTCGACCCGGACGAGGGCAGCGTCGCCATTGACGGCGTCGATCTGCGCTCGGTTCGCGTCGCCGATCTCAGGCGACACATCGCCATGGCCTTGCAGGAAAACGTCCTCTTCCCCACCTCCATTGCCGACAACCTGCGCTACGCGACCCCAAGCGCCACCGATGCCGAGCTCCGGGAAGCCGCCGACGTCGCCTGCGCAACCGCATTCATCGAAGAGCTACCCGAGGGGTTCGACACCGTGCTCGGCGTCGGCGGTGCGCTGCTCTCCACCGGGCAAAAGCAGCGGCTGTCCATCGCCCGAGCGGTGGTGCGCGACGCTCCCGTGCTGGTGCTGGACGAACCGACGGCCTCTCTGGATGCCGACACCGAGCGGCTCGTGATCGCAAACCTGAGGCAATGGGCTCTGGGCCGAGTGGTCATCCTCATCACGCATCGGCTGTCCGCAATCCGCGCGGCGGACCGGATCGCCGTGCTCGCGGACGGCGCGGTTACGGAGTTCGGCAACCACGACGAACTCATGGCGCGGCGGGGCCGCTACCACGACTTCGTGGTCACGGACGGGCGCACGCATGCCTGAAAGCAGCCGGCGGCTCGCGAAACAATCTGCCGACGCTTCCGTCAGGGCGCGCTACCACGACCGACTGGACGTAAGGACTACGCTGGCAGCGCACGACGTCTTTGGACTGTTCAGGCGCGCGCTCGGATACCTCTGGCCACAGCGGCGCCTGTTTGCGGCACGGGCGGGGCTCATCGTGCTGATCTACGCCTTGGGCCTGCCGCTGCCCTGGTTCCTGAAGGTCCTGATCGACCACGGTGTCATGCAACAGCCGATCCCGCCGGGCGGCGAGGGTATCCTCTATCCCTCGTTCATGGCGGCCTTTCTGGGCGCCGTTTCCGGCATGGATCCAATGGCGGTCACGCTCCATGCACTTGCCGTTCTCTCCGTCATGTTCCTGTTCGTTGGCTATTCCGGAAACACGATGCTCGAGGCGAACCTGGCCGAAGGGGCGGATGTCGCAACGCGGTCCGAGAACAAGGTCAGCGCGGGTTGGAGCGCAGCGCGCGGCCTCGTGGGTCTCGTCGACCTGTGTCTCGCCATCCGGCTGTCGCAACGCATCACGCACGATGTGCGCGGCGCACTGTTCTCGCGGCTCTCGCGTCAGCCGCTGACCAGCCTCAATCTGCAGCGACCTGGCGATGCGATGTTCCGGGTGATGCACGACGCGCCGTCCATAGCCGGCATCTGCCACGCCCTGACGCTGAGTCCATTGGCGATGGTCGTCAGCGTCGGCGCGAATCTCTGGGTGCTGACGGCCGTTTACGGCGGCGTCACGCCGGAACTGGTGTGGATCGGCTTGTCCGCGGTGGGCCTGACTCTGCTGGCGATGTCGCCGCTGGCGCGCTGGGCGCGGCAGGTGAGCCAGGCAAGCCGCGCCTCCGGCAGCGCAACCACTGACGAGTTGGAGGAGGGGCTCCGGAACGTGGCAGCCGTGCAGAGCCTGGGCGGCAGCGAGCGGCAGCGCGACCAGTTCGCCGCAGCGAGCCGGGAGTCGTTCCGGCAGAGCCTGCTCCTGATCTGGGTGGCGAACGCGGTCGAATGGATCGCCGAGAACGTCCACCTCGTGTTCGCGACCTTGGGCTTCTGGGTGATCTTTACCGGCATTGTCCGCGGTGAGCTCACCCTGGGCGACACGCCAGTGGTGATCCGGATGTATAGCTTGCTCTACGAGACCGCCATGCAGTTCGGTCGCATCTGGATAGACCAACAGGACAACGCGGCCGCCGCACGGCGTGTGTTCTTCGCCATGGACCATGAAGCGGAGCCAACGACAGCTCGCCGACGGGTGCCGCCGCCTACGCCATCCGGCCCAATCACGCTACGCTTCGAGGATGTCGACTTCCGCTACCCGGACGGACGCCAGGCGCTCGCTGCAGTCAGCTTCGAGGCCCGCGCCGGCCAGACCCTCGCCGTCGTCGGGCCGAGCGGTGCGGGCAAGACGACACTCGCCCAGATGGTCCCCAAATTCCTGCAACCTCGCGAGGGTCGGATCACCTTGAATGGCATCGACTTGGACGACATCGACACGGCGGCACTCCGTCGCGATGTCGCCTATGTCTTCCAGGAACACCAACTACTGACCGACACCATCGCCGCTAACCTCCGCATAGCGAAACCGGACGCAACCGTCGCCGAGATGGAGTCCGCCTGCCAGATAGCCGGCGCCCTCGACTTCGTCCGCGCCATGCCCGACGGGTTTGCTTCCACCATCGGTCGCGGCGGTGGCACCTTGTCCACCGGCCAGAAGCAGCGTCTTTCCATTGCCCGCGGCATCTTGCGCGAAGCCCCAATCCTGGTCCTCGACGAGCCCACAGCTGCCCTCGACCCAATGACTGAACGCGCCTTGCTCAGTGCCCTGCACACATCGAACGCCGACCGCCTGACCATCGTCGTTGCCCACCGCCTGTCCACCATCGAGCACGCCGACCACATTCTCTACCTCGACCGGGGCCGCATCGTCGAGACCGGCAGCCACGAAGAGCTGATGGCGAACCCAAGCGGCGCGTACAGACGGTTCGTGACGCTTCAGGAATGACCGGAGTACGCCCGGCGTGGCTCGCCGAGCAGGCAAAAGCGTCGCATAGCCGAACTGGCCGACATCGCCCACTGACGAAGCCGAACGGTCGGCGGATCGAGGGGCTTGTCATCCACAATCCGTTCGCGGAACCTGATCCGGGACCTTCAATCTCGCCGGCCGTAGGATGGTGGCAAGCGCGTCCCGACGGCCTCCTCCCTCACGCGCCCTCCGGCAACTTGCAGATCCGCTCCATAACGGTAGTGCCGTAGCGCGGGTAATCCCACTTGTATTCCCCGCCCTCCATGTACCGAGTCACCACCGGCACGAGGCCCAGCGCATAGAACTGCAACCGGCCATCAACCCACTCGGTGGTAGCTGACGAGCGCAGGCACAAGGTCGTAGAGCCAATCCGCAATCGAGTCACATCGTTGGAGGCACCGGCCAGCCTGCCATCGGTTGTCAGGTCATGAATCAACCCCGAAGACGTGACCACGAAGCGATTGCCGCACTGCTCAATCCGCTCCAGGTGACCGGCACGCCCCCCGCGTCCTTCCTTGGCCACCCACAACCCCCGCATGTCCGTCGCCCCTTCCGGCAGCGGTTCGGTACACCCCGCCAAAATCGGCATGGGGAACTTCTCGTAGGCGCAGTTCGGCGTGTGACCTTGCGGGATGTCGTCCGCCATCAACCCACTGCCATCAAGCACGGGCAAATCGCAATAGTCGATTGCGTGCGCGTCTCCCGCATAGACATGCGCCGGAGTCAGGTTCTCGGGCCGCGGGTAGAACAGCAACACCAACGCGAACACCACCGGCACGGCGATGGCGATCCCAAGAACCAATAGAACGACGCGTTTCATGGTCGGCCCCTCCACACCGTCTGGCAGCCGTCTGTCGGCCCTTCCTGCGGCGCAGACGCGCAGAGGACGAACCTTCGGAGGGAAGGCATTCTGCCTTCCCTAGCGCCGACAGGCGCTTTTTTCGGCAAACGAGGTCCAGCCCAAATCGTGACAGGCAACGCATGCGTCGCCCACGACCCATGCACAAATTGCACCCTCCGTAGGGGCGACGCATGCGTCGCCCTTGCTCAGCCAGCCTTCTTGTGGCTACAGCCTGCCGGACTTTGGCCAAGGGGCCTCCTTGGGGAGAGGGCATCTTGCCCTCGCACGCACCGCATGGCGCGTCCACGCGCAAACCACCCACACGAGAGAGCACGTACCCCAAAACAGTTCCAAATGTGCGACATATCCCATGTCACACGTACGACTTCTCGGATTCAAGCCTGCCAACCCCGCCAAACAACGCCGCCCGGCATTTCTCCATGCTACGCTGACGTTGCACGGCGAGAGCAAGCAGAACCATGCCACCGGGCCCCACAACGATGCCCAAGACAAACGTCCTGATGAGACAGGTCGCGGCAATGGCGCAGTCTCCAACGATCAACGAGACCGAAGTGCGCCGTATAGCCCGGAAAGCCCATGCCCTCATGCAGTCCGACGCTCACGGGGCCCACGCCGTGCTGGGCACCATCGGCGCCCTTCGCGGCGACGAGGCGGCCACCAAGGAGCATTTTCGAGTTGCTCTCCAACTGCAAGCCCAGGCGGCACTTTGGGTCAACTACTCCACATCCCTCGCCCTGCTGGACGACAACCAAGGGGCGCTGGACGCTGCACGCGAGGGAATGGCCCGACACCGCGGCGAAGCCGCCCTGGCAGGAAGGGCAATCGAAGCCGCAATCCAATCCGGCAATTTCGGCGCGGCGGCCGAGCTTGTCGAACACTACGACAAGCTCGGCCCGGGTCGGCCACACCGATTCGCCAACATCGCCGTGAAGTTGGCGAAGGCAGTTGCCTGCGGAACCAGGAGCGAAGCCGGCGCGCAGACGCTGATCGAACTCCTGACGACGATCCAGCGCAAGGAAGGCGTCCGCACGTTGACGAGCGGTGTCGACGCCTGTGAAGACTCGTTTCTGTATGAACGGGGCGTGCGGTGCACTCCTGTGGTTGCATCGTCCATGAACTGGAGCCTTGCCGGAGCCTTGGCCGAACGCCCAGGTCTTTCGGAGGCCCTTGGTCACACCCTGATTGCCGGATTCGTGGGAGTCGCTGATGGCAGTCACGCCTGAACAGTTGCTCGACGCGGCAACCAAACTGGAGCGAGGCGACTCGGAAGCAGACTGGCGGAACGCCGCAAGCCGGGCGTACTACGCCGCCTACCACCGATGCCGCGGAATGGCACAGGACGAACGGGTGTCAGTTCCCGACGGCGGCTCTCACCACGCCGCACTTGCCGACGCCTTGATGCACGGAATCAACACGCCCATCAGGCGCATCGGCCATATGCTGGACCTTTGCAGATCCCGCCGGGCACGCGCTGACTACCAAATCGACGCGACATTCCCGCGGCAACTCGGCAGGACGGTCGTCGAGGACTGCCGCCGCATCTTGTCCGAGGCAGACGGCGTTTAGTGGCGCATTAGCATCTGGCTGCCATGGCGAAAAGACGAGACACTGTGACCGATGACCTGAGGAAGGGCCGAATGGTCGTGTGCTCGCAAGCGCCAACCCTCACGGACTCCCTCGACGGCATTTGCACAGCGCGCCGAGAGGCGCTTGAGGACGGCACAGTTGTGGCTGCTCGGCTCGCCGGGACGAATGCGCAAAGGCCGTGTATTCAGGTGTGCCGCTGATCTCCCCGACAGCTTCATGCGCGAGACGCTCAAGCTCTGTCCGCCTAGAGGCGTTCATGGGAGACTTCGACTACGCAGAAGGCCTATGGCTCAGTGTGTTCACCGGTCGGCAAGCGAGGCTTGCTCGCAGCGGCAACGTTTACCACCTCAGGGTCGCAAGCGCCTTTGAAGAGACCAACGTCCAACAGAGACATCGGTGAACCGTTTTCGATGAGGTGTCGTCAGGGGAACGAAGCGATCGGGGCCGCCGACGCGCCGAGCTTCGCACCACTGGCGAAGGCAGGCCGGTCGTTCAGCACGGATGGCTCGTAGTTCCGGTCGAAGCTGCCGAACTGTAGGGAGAGCGTCTCGTGCAGGCGACACCCACCGAAGGCAATCCCTACCGCCGACACCTTATGCTTCCTGCTCCTGCCGCTGATTGCGGGACATCTGCATGGCGACCAATAGCGGGACGGGGGCGTTTGTGTACCGGGAAAGATCGAAGCCCTCGAGGCTCAATTACGGGACCGAAAGCTGTCCGTGCCGTATTTCGAAATGTAGTAGTAAATGGATCGTATTGCGATATCTGTCATCACGTCCGCCATCTCTGGCACTGTCCACGGCTTCTCCCGAAAATAAAAGCTCCCTCGGTCCAGCACACCACCCTCTGCATCGTGCAAGTACGTCGTGTTAAGGCGACCAAACATTGCCATCGTTGAAACCCGATCCAGAATCGAGGAAGAGGGTTCGAAATCGCACCCGTAACCAAAGCAGACAAAAGGGAAGATGGCTTCACGCTTAAGCGCCATGCGTAAGCCGATGAGGTTCTTGCCGAGACGTTCAATCGCATTCCCACGTGCTTGGCGCGATTTACCCTCTCGAACTCGCATGTCGTTCGTCCCCTGGTTCTTGACCTCAGCGATGAGGATCGGGCACACAAGGGAGTCGAGGCGGGATATATACAGCACGCCGCCATCTGGTCGAATGGCGCTGGTATCGAAATGGTAGTGGAACTCAACGTCAGGGTAAGCTTCCCGCAACTCACCAACGATGTCCTTCAGAAGCCATTGTTTTTTGTGAGCAATTTCGAAACCGCTAAATCGTCGGCCCACAGCCGCTTCTACCTGCATCATTGCCTGAATCAAGTCGGACTCTTGCTTGGTGGCTGTGACATTGATTACGGTACCGGCTCGCTGCTTACGAAGTTGCTCCTTCCTAGCCACTAGATTTCTCCACCAGAAATAGGTGCTCCGTGACATGGATGTCGCGGTCGCGAAGGTTTCTACAACCCCTGAAAGTGTTGTATTTGGCATCGAACTCCGAGACGCGCCCCAAATGCGTGAGCATGGATCGCATTGCGTTGAGGCCAATAAATCCTTCATTGTTGAAAGACACAAGTATGAACTTAGCATCAAGCGTGGACAGTAAATCTGATAGAAGCGGTAGGGACTTGGCACGGACGTTATAGCCCGAGCGCTGCCAATCAGTTGGTATGCCCGATACGCGGCTAACTTGCCTAGGTCGTTCATACCGATCAAGCAGGTTCAGCATGAAATAATTGGAGCCATAGGGATGCTGATTATAGGGTGGATCGACGTACGCGAGGTCGATCTCGGATACACGGCGGGCAGCACTGTTTGCGTCTTCTTGGAGAACTGTAAACTCACACTCAAAGTTGCTGAGTATCGGTGCGTCCAGCTTGATGGGCTTTTTGATCCTCGTCAGGGCATCTGCCCCGCTACCTCCAAATTGTCCTATCCCGGTGTCACGGTTTTTATAGAAGCCCTTGAACACGCCAGAGGTGTTGACATGCACAGACGCGAGTCCAAGCAATGGTGCTACGAGGAGATCGCGCATCCACTCGGGGTAGGAATCAATGAGGCGCCTATAGTTGTCGAGGCGCCGAGCGTTGCGTCTGGTGTAGAACACCCGGTCCGTTGGAGTGATGTTTTCCTCATTGCGCGGTGCATATAGCTCTTCAATGAATCCCCTAGCCATCGGTTCTTCAACTAGCGCGTTTAGGTCCGATACCGCATCTTGGACGGTACGTAGATCAACCTCTGATCGGTTCGCAAGAAAACAACGTGAAGCCGTTGCGGCGTACCCCTCCAAATCGTTGCTGGCGATGTAGCAGGAATGCGATTTAAGGAATCGCGACACGACGCCGGACCCGCTGAATACGTCAAACGTCCTCAATAGTCTAGAGCCAGTCCTGTGCTTGACATGCCTGACCGCACGGCCGATCAGATCGAGGAGTGAGCGCTTGTTGCCAATGTAGGTCACGAGTTGGCGAGTGAGGTAATCGGGGTCCTCGTCGACCCCAGCGAAGGAAAGGAGGTCAACGCGGCCAGCGGTTCGCGTCGGTGGCTGGGCGAGTTCCAACATCGAGGCTCCTTGGTCCGTTTTGGCTTATCCTGCTGCCCAATGCAACGGGCATGCAGCCGGTGCAAAGCGCAGGCTACCGCAGCAACCAACGGCGATGCAACTCGGGACGGGTTCAGGGCATTTCGGACATCAGGCAGCGTGCTGGAGAGTAGCGAAGTGTTCGATGGGAGTCACCATGCCGATGGCAGCAAGGGGTCGGTGGTTGTTGTTGTGGTCGAGGCAGGCGTCGAGCTCACCGTTGGCGTTGGTGACGGTCATGTCGCCTGCGTACTGGCTCGAGAACTTGGTGCGGGCGGTGCCGTTGGTGCGCTCGACGTGTCCGTTGAGCTGGGGCGTTCCGGCTGGCGGACGGCGGAGTCTGGCGCACTCGCCCTCGAACTCGGCCCGGAACTCGCCGCCGCCGTGGACCTGGATGGCGGCCACCTGCATGGAAGTCGAGCAGGGGCTCCGGGGAGTGTCGGGCGATGAGGCGGCGGCGGAGTAGACGTACGAGAGCATGCCGCGGGTGACGGGGCAGGCGGCCCCATTCGAAGGGTCCGCCGTTCCCCGACACACAAACGATTATGGCCTGAGCCGGCCACCCCGACGTCATGAATGCTTGGCGCAGTCGGCGTTCGGTTGCCAGAATGGGAGCGGAGGGGTGACGCGCTTTCCCACCGACACCCGCGTGCGCCAAGCCAGAGAACCGGGCAGCCGTATCGCACGCCCGACGTCCCCGCAGCCGGCGCGGACTCATGCCGATGACAGCCGACGCCTCGGGAGCCGGACAGGCTTATGTTGCCTCAGAAGCGATCTTACCTCGGGAATCTCACAGCAAACATCTCGTCCTGCACCTCCCGCAGAGGTTTCGCACATCGATGGCGACGGTCTCTCGGGTCGATGCAGGCAAGCCCTGCTGACGAGGTCCGCGCAGCTCGAACACTGTGCGACTGTGAGCAGATCTTCTCGGCGCACAAGCATCTCGTCCGACGCAACCAGGGGCAATATCTCATTATGGCGCAATGATCACGTCTATGTCCTTTGCCGTGGCGACAATTGCTGGATATCGGGCGGTGAACGCGAAATGGCCGCGGTCGCTGCAGGCGGCCCGCCAAAGGGCTCTGAACCCGGCATCCGCCCCGGGCCGCGCCAAGCTCACCCTACGTGATCCCTCCGGGACCCGACGGCGACATCGCCCCATCGTGCGTGAGGCAGACAGTCAAGCGGCAAATCGTCACTCATGTCCATCCATCTTCAACGCTTCTTCCAACTCGTCCAGCCGCGCGCGCGCCAGCCGGATCATCTCAAGACCGACGTCGCGACAGTATGGAAATCGGTCGCGCTGGCCATCGTAGATGACGAGGCACACCTCGCCCTTTCCTATGGAAGTTCGCGAGAACTTACAGGTCCGTCGTCCTTTTGCGACCTCAACTTCGCTGCGTTTCACCATTTGCTTAGGACGCGGCATCTTCTAGCTTCTCCCTCACGAGACTGGACAACTTGTCGGCGATGTCGGGCGACGCATCAACAGCCCTTTGAAGCTGCGCGACTCCCGCGGTTTGGCGCTCTCCCGACTCCAAGTTCATGACCTTGTTCTGCTCCCCGCTCGCCAGACGGATCATGATTTCCGCATTGAAGTTTCCGGAAAAGGCCTTCAGGAGATCCCGCCCACGATGCTGCAACCCGCTACGATTGAGCACGGTGTCCGCAATAGATCGCGCCTCCTGTTGCAACCGGCCCTTCAGTGCCTCGCGCCGCTCTTGCGGTTGTATGATCGGATTGTAAGCCGCAATCTGCCCTTCACCTTGTGCGGCCCCGAGCCGCATTCTGACCATGTCCTCCGTCAGCCCAAACTCCGATGGCTCGAACCCCTTGCGCCGAATCGTGTCGAACAAGTCTCCAATCATCACGTCGTCTATGTGCTTTAGGTACCCCTGCCGCTGGTAGTTCTCGACCACCTCATTGAGAACACGCATGAATGGGCGAAGCGTAAGCCGCGGCGACGCATCTCCGTCTCCTTCCACGTCAAGGGCGCCCTGCAAAAACTCCTGAAAGAAACCTTGGTCATCCTTGTCGAAGTTGGTGAAGTCACCCCACCACCTCTCGTCGTTGAGCCCCACATGCGAGATGAGATACACATGATTCGCCGGAGAATAAGGTGTGTCCGGCTGGGCAAGCCTCAAGATGCGGCCAACGAACTGCACGTATGGAGAAAGGCTGCGGTACGGCCGAAAGACCGCCGCAACGCAAAGCGTCGGCAAATCATATCCTTCTCCCAGAATATTCACCTGCACAACCACATCCGTGATGCCGCTCCGCAGAGTTGCTTCAATTCGTTCGCGTTCTTCACCTTTCAACTGGCTGTGCAGCACTTCCACGCGCAGACCCTGCTCCCTGTACAGTGCCGCCACCTGCGTCGCGTGCCGAATCGAGCATGCGACCGCAATGATCTGTCGCGGCGAACCAAGCCTGCGGACCTCGTGGAGCTGCTGCACCGACGCATTCACCACGCTACGGTTGCACTCCTCGGACATGGCCACACCCCGACTGAACCAGTCCTTTTCCCGCATCTTCATGATCTCGGATATACCAAGCGTTCTAGCCTCCCCTTCGACGGTGAACGTGATTTCAGTGGGCTTTACGAATAGTGCGTCGATTTGCGAAATAAACCCCATGATCATTGATCGCGCATAACCGAACCGATACACGCGGGTTCCCGAAACCAATTGCCCGTCCGCCCGCATGGGCGTCGCGGTAAACGACACCACTTTCGCCATTTCGAAGTGCGCGAAAAGGCGCGTCCATGTTTCCGCGACGTTGTGGTGTCCTTCGTCGACTAAGATCATGTCGAAGTAGTCCGCGGGCAGCGTCTCATACCAGCGGTTCCGAACTCCGGCAAATTGTTGGATATTCGCGACCACGATGTGAGCGGCATCGCAGTCGTGGATGTTCGCTCCCGTCTTCAGTTCCGAAAGGTAGGGGCCGTTCTGCGGGACAAAGACGCCCCTCTTGGTATAGAAGCAATTCGGATCGCCAATATTCAACTCGCGGCGGATGTTTTCACGAATGGTGAGATTCGGTGCAATGATCAGAACGCGTCCCTTGGCGATACCAAAGGGTGAAAGCCCCATGAGACCTGTTTTGCCGCAACCGACCGGAAGCTGGACGTAACAGGGCTCGTCACTACCATTGAAATGGTCCCGAATGGCGAAATAACCTTCCATCTGCGGCACCCGCAGTGACTGGTTGTGCCAAATCGAGACCTCCGTATCCCAGGAAAACTGCTCGGTGTCCCCATTATCCATTGCCGATCGTTCCACGATGGCTGCCATTACGAACGGAGTCGTGAAGCCGGTCATACGACATGACCGTTATGCCGGCTGTGGAAAGCGCTTGATACTTCTTGATCTGACTCCGGTCCAGGCTGCTTCTGCGACCGATTACAACAACCGCCTCACAGCTGCCATCGATGTCTGTCAAGCCTAGCTCCTGCCGTGCATAGCCAACGTTGTCGGTAAGCCACGTCCGCCAATCGCGTATCTGGCCAAGCGCATCGGCAAGCTTCCTTGCGGGCAATCCCGCCTTGGTCAGAGCCTTCACCGTTGGACTTTCGAGTTCGACCGCCACCCACCTGAATCCGGCAGAAGTGGCGGTTGCAAGAAGGAAATCGGGAATCAGCTCCGAGCCAAGCCGGGGACGGTCAAGGCACCAGTAGCTTCCTCCGGGCGGCACCAATGGGCCGAGAAGCACGGGCGCCGATGCCAGGAGCTTCTGCAACGGGCGCTCGTCCACGGCGTCGGCCAGCACCCGCTCAAACTCCTCGATCATGTCGGAGACGGGTTCCCGCCCCGCCATGACCAAACAGTCAGTCCACTTCTCGCGAACGTCTGTCGTCATGTCTGCACTTCGCTGCCTGCTCCACTGTATTCTTTTAGGGCGTCGGCGCGTCCCATTCCTCCCGATCTCCAGCGGTCTTCCGCATCGTAGACTTCCCGCTGGATTTCTGCGCGTTCTCCACGATTTGTGCGTCGAAACACGACCATCAAGCTTGCAGATACCGGTCCAAGTCTTCCTCTGTCAGGCCCCCTCGCTCCTTCGCCTTCTGAGTCCAATACGCTTGCAAGGCGACCAGTTCTGTCCGCAAGCGGATCGTGCGCGCATGCCGCGCGTCCTGGACCACGCCGCTCAGCGTCTTGCCGTGTGCCTGCGTCATCTGCTCGGCCGGGCGGGCCAAATCCGGCGACAACGGAATCGTCTTCTTTACAGCGCCCGACATGTTTCCGCTGCTCTTGGCCAAGGTGTGGAGAAATCATACCTCGATTCCGCCAGTCCGGCACACCTACTGGGCTCGGCCCGACGTTTCGAAAGCCGAGGCGCGTTCCGCCAAGTCTCCTAGGCGCGTGTGATACCCGACGCGCAATCACATCGTTCCCACCGGCCAAGTGGGCGGCTTCACGCGCACTCGGGCTCCCTTTCGCCGGCTCCCTGCTTGGTGCCGCATCCAAGCGGTGACGCTCGTTACGAGTGCAGCCCAGTGTTGGACAGGGCGACGCGTGCGTCGCGCCCGCTTGGCTTTCGGACGTTGCCAAGCGGGCCCCGTTCGGGGCGAGGACATCTTGCCCTCGCTCGCGCCGTAGGGCGCGTAGGCGTGGCTCGCATTGCCTCAAGTCGAGCCGTCCTCAAGCCCGATGTTTCGCCTCCTTGCGATCATCCGTACGAGAGTCCGGGCATTCGGCTACGTCGGGTTCCGAAACGAGGGACAATGGATCGGATGAGATGCCGTTGCCTATGGCTACCTCCGGTCAGCACGCCGACATCGCACTAGGCAAGTGGACGATGCCTTGGCTCTCGTCGCCGTGAGCACGTGGCTGGACGCGTGATCGGCAGCGGGTTTCCCCCCACACAGCTCAGGCGCGCTTGTGTAGGGGCTCCCATAGACGCTTCGGGTGCCTGACAGTTCTTTCGTTGACCACATTGCCGGTGTTGAGCGTGCTCTTCGGCTCGAGTAGCACGACCTCGCACGGCTCTTCAGCGACGGGCCTGTGCTCGGTGCCGTGCGGGACGATGATGAACTCACCGGGTTCGAGCACCTGGGCCTCTTGGCCGCGGAACTCCATCCTTAGACGGCCCGAAACGACGAGGAACAACTCATCCTCCTCATCGTGACTGTGCCACACGAAGGCGCCTTCGAGCTTGGCCAGTTTGACTTGCATGTCGTTGATGTCACCGGCCACCCTTGGTGACCAGGTCTCTTGGAACGACGCAAACCCGGTTGCGAGACTTTTCTTGGCAATCATGCACTTAACTCCCGAACTGCGACGATACGGATGCGTCGAGAATGGGCTTCGACAGCGCGAGCAAGTCCTCTCCGTCCACGATCTTCCACAGCGCGGCATCGCCCCCGCCCACCCGACAGCCGACACCAGCACGTTGGCATCGAACACGACTTTCACGCTTGCAGATATCGGTCTAGGTCTTCCTCTGTCAGTACCCCTCGCTCCTTCGCCCTTTGAGTCCAGTACCGCTGCAAGGCGACCAATTCCGCCCGTAACCGGACAGCGCGTGCGTGGAGCAGCCCATCCTTAACCACCCCGCTCAGCGTCTTGCCGTCCGCTTGCGCCATTCGCTCTGCGGCGCGCGCCAAATCGGGAGGCAACGAAATCGTCTTCTTCACGGCGCTCGGCATGTTCGGATGCTCGCACGCGGGGAGTGGCGGAGCGAGGGCGCGAAGCAAGGCGAACCGAGGCCGCCGTCACAGACATCGAGCTGCGCGACCTCGTCCGGAAGCCCCTTCCCCACAGGAGGAAGCCAGCCCATCAAGCAACTTGCCTTTTATACGGCGCAATCTTGATTTCGCTTTCGCGCTTGCGCGTTTGGGCGATGTCGTAGCTGTTCTGCATCCTCATTAGCGTGTCCATCGACACGCCAAACGCCTTCTCCACCCGCAGTGCCATTTCGGGTGACAGACGCGCACGCTCGTTGAGGAGTGCCGAAAGCGCCGGGCGCGTAACCCCCAAAAAACGTGCAGCGTCGGTAACCGTCAGGCCGAGCGCGTCGATGATCTCGCACTTCACGAATCCGCCTGGGTGGGCCGGGTTCTTCATCCGGATGCCACCGACTCCGCTCATAGCCGCCTCCTAGTGGTAGTCCTCGTAGTTTAGATCCACGATCTGGGCTTTCGCCGGATCGATCCGAAAGGTGATTCTCCAGTTCCTCGTCACCGATAGGCTCCACACGCCCTTGCGGTCGCCAGCAAGCTGATGCGCGTTCCAGCTCGACCGCGCGTAGTTCGTCTTCACGCTCCATGTCGTGAAGGAAGGAAACAATGGACCGTAGCTTAGGCAAGAGTGCGGGTCGTAGTCGATACCTGCGTTGGATGTGGTCAGTTCAGTTGCCGTAGGTCATCGAAATGCGGACGGGCGAAGCACGCGTCGTTCCTACGGTCCAAGGCAAGGGCAACACCTCTCGGTAGGGCAACGCGTTCGTTGCCCTGTCCGGCAGCCGGATGCGCCGCGTGGCGGGTCCGGCAGGCTGCTAGCCAGAAAAGCGCCTATCGGCGCTAGGGAAGGCAGAATGCCTTCCCTCCGAAGGTCGGTCTTGTTGCCGGGGACTTCAACCATGTGTGCCCTGTTTCGGCCACACATCGCCTTCACGCGTCGTCGATGGCATCGATCAAGCCCCACGCCAAGGCGGTTTGGGCGTCGATTCTGTCGCCTGTTAGGGCCATGTAATTCAGGTTCAGGCGGCCTACCCGGGAGAGGATGCTGGCGGTGCCGCCGGCGCCGGGGATTAGGCCGAAGCGGACTTCTGGGAGCATGAAGAAGGCGTCTGGGGTTCCGCGGAGGTGGCCCGCGAAGGCGGGCAGTTCGATGCCGGCGCCGACGCAGGCGCCGTGGAGGTGGACTTCGACTCTGTCTCGCAGGCTGTGCATGAGGCGGGCGGCGCTGCGGGTGGTGCGGGCGGCGTGGGCGATTCCGGCGTCGGTGGCTTCGCCGAATTCGTCGAGGTCCCCGCCGGCGCTGAAGTTTGGGCCTTTGCCGGCCAGGACGATGCGTTCGACCGTGGGGTCTTGGGTGCAGAGTGACAGGGCCTCGCAGAGGGCGTCGCGCATAGCGGCGGAGTAGGCGTTGCGCTTTTGCGGGCGGTTTAGGAGGAGGTGGAGTTCATTGGCTTGGCGGTCGATGAGGATCGGTGGGTCATCGGGTTCTGGGGCGGGTGGCTTGGGTTGGCGGGTTGCAAGCCAGCCTTGGAATTCGGCGCCGTGTTGGAGGGCGGAGTAGGCGAGGGATTCTGTGATCAGGCGGTCTGGAATGGTTAGGTGTTCGCCGACTCGAGTGAGGCCGACTAGAGTCATGGCGGCGACAGGGCTTTCGGCCACGGCGCTGGCTATGCGTTCTGCCTCTTCAAGGGATGGCACGGCTACATCGAGCAGCGCTGGCAGGTCGGCCTCGTCTGCGCCCAAGTCCACAATGCCGATGACGGGGCATTTGGCGGGGCCAACTGTCGGGATTGACGACGCGCCTCGCGGCGCGTTTGGAGGGCGAGACGCCCTCCCTCCCAAGTCGGCCTCGCCCACGTTGACGATGATGCTCGGGCAGCCGCCGAACAGCGACAGCGCCTCCACCTGCGCTGGGTCCTGCAACCTCTCCTCGAGCTCGGAAAGCCGCACGGTTTGGCTCCGTTGCCATCGCTTCAAGGCCTTATGCTGATCGGGATGGTCCTTTTACGCAATGCGGAAATCGACGGCACGCGGGCGGATGTGCGGATTCGTGGCGGCGTGGTGGCTGAGCTTGGGCGTTTGGTGGCGGCGGATGGGGAGGAGGTGGTCGAGGCTCGGGGCGGGGCGCTGCTGCCGGGGTTGCATGACCATCATTTGCACTTTCTGGCCCTTGCGGCGGCGCGGAGTTCGGTGCGGTGCGGGCCGCCGGAGGTTTGTGATCGGGACCAACTGCGGGCGGCACTGGCGGCTGCGCCGGTTGAGCGGGAATGGATTCGGGGCGTTGGCTATCACGAGTCTGTGGCCGGGGAACTCGATCGGGCGGCGCTTGACGGGTTCGTGCCAGAGCGGCCGGTTCGCGTTCAGCATCGATCCGGGAAGATGTGGTTCTTGAACGGTGCGGCGTTGCGGATTGTGGGTCTCGATCCGGGCGGCGATGGGCGGCTGTTTCGGCAGGACGAATGGCTGCGGAAGCGGTTGGGGGATGCCGATCTGACGGTCGCGGCACTGGAGGTGTCGGCGCAGTTGGCGGCTTGGGGGGTGACGGGGTTCACGGATGCCACGCCTTCCAACGACGCTGCCGCGGTGCGACGGATTCGCGAGTTGGCGCCGCACCAGCATGTCTATGCGATGGGAAACGAGACGCTGGCGACGGGGCATCTCAAGGTGATGCTGGACGATGTGGAGCTGCCGGACATCGACGAGCTTGTGGGGCGGATTGGTGAAGCGCATCGGCGCGGGCGGCCCGTGGCGTTTCATTGCGTGACAAGAACGGAACTGGTGTTCGCGCTCGGTGCGCTGATGGAGGCGGGAACGCAGCCGGGGGATCGGATCGAACATGCGGCGGTTGCTGATGAGGACGGCTTGCGGCTGTTGCGGGAGGCCGGGGTGACAGTGGTGACGCAGCCGAACTTCATTGCCGAGCGGGGCGATCGGTACGTTGCGGACGTTGAGGAGGGAGACCACCGGTTTCTGTATCGGGGCACAGGGTTTCTTGACGCCGGCATTCCGTTGGCAGGGGGCACGGACGCGCCTTTTGGGGAGCCGGACCCTTGGGCGCTAGCGAAGGCAGCCGTGCTGCGCGAAACGCAGTCCGGCGTCGTGGTTGGTGAAGGTGAGAAGCTCACGCCCGAACGTGCTCTGGCGCTTTTAACGACGCCACATTTAGACCCCGGCGGTGCACCGCGGACGATCGGCATTGGCGCGCCGGCGGACCTTTGCCTTCTCGGCCTGCCTTGGCGGGAAGCGCGGCTGCGTCTCGATGGTTGCGACGTCGTCGGGACGTGGATAGCGGGTAAGCGTTCGTTCGGCACCGGCGCACGTTGACACCCTAGCGTGTGAACAAGCCGCTCCTCGGAGGGAAGGCATTCTGCCTTCCCTAACGCCGATAGGCGTTTTTCGGCAAACGCGGGCAGCGCGCCTGACGGCGCAGGGAAGGCAGAATGCCTTCCCTCCGAGAGCCGGCCATTGCCAAGTCCGACAGGCTGCTGCGCCAAGAACCCTGCCTATGGAAAAGCGCCTCTCGGTGCTAGGGAAGGCAGAATGCCCTCTCTCCGGGCCCCTCGCCGGTAACGTTCTGCGTACGGGTGCTGCGATGCCTTAAGGTGCGTGCGTGGATGGTTCGGAACAGGTGGACGGGCGGGTGGCCTCGCGCCCGGTAGGTCGGGGAGGGTCTTCGGAGTCCTCGTCGGCGGCAACGACGGCGCGGCCGACGTTTACGGATGGCGGGTTGCCTCGGCACGTCCTCCGCCTCTCTGGCTTCATGATCCTTGGCTTTCTCGCCATGACCATCGCCCAGCTTGTTGAGGCGGTGTATCTCGGCATGGTGGGGACGCGGGAACTGGCGGCGGTGGCGTTCGCGTTTCCCGTGGTGATGGCGCTTGGGGCGGCGACTCGGGGGATTGGTGTGGGCGCCGGCGCGGTGCTGGCTCGCGCTGCGGGGGCCGGGGATCGGGCGCGGATGTCGAGGTTGACCAGCCATGCGCTGGCGTTGGTGCTCGCGTTCAACCTCGTCTGTGCGGCGGCCTTGATTGCGGGGTCACGGCCTCTGTTCGCCTTGCTCGGAGCCGAGGGGGAAATCCTCGACCTCGTGACCTCCTACATCGCCATCTGGGCCATGGGCTTTCCCGCATTTGGGTTGTCGATGGTGGGCACGGGGCTCATGCGCTCGCTGGGCGATCCGGCCTTCCCTGGCGTGGTGATGACCACCGGGTCGGTGCTGCAAATCCTCATTGGACCGTTTCTCATCTTCGGCTGGCTTGGGTTGCCGGCGATGGGGCTCGAAGGCGCGGCGTGGACGTTCGTCGCCGCACGGGGCGCTTCCTTCCTGCTCGCGCTCTATTGGTTCCTCATTCGCGAACGCGTGCTGCGGCTTTCCGGCGAGGATTTCGTTGACTCTGCCCGCGCCATCCTGCATGTGGGCATTCCGGCGATGGCGACGAACCTCATCGGTCCGCTTTCCACCGCCATCGTCACTCGATTGCTGGCAGGGCTTGGCGTTGCGGTGGTGGCCGGATTCGGCATCGCCTCGCGCATCGAGGCGGTCGTGTCGATGGTCGTCATCGGCATCGCTTCGAGCGCTGGGCCGCTGGTGGGTCAGAACTGGGGCGCACGGCTCTACGACCGCGTATGGGCGGCGCTTAGGCTCTGCTATCGCTACTGCCTGATCTGGAGCGTCATCGCCGCATGCATCATGTGGGTCGGCGGTGCCTTCTTCGTTTCGTTGGTGAACGATGAAGAAGCGGTGGTAGCCACCGCAACGGCATTCCTCTACATCGTGCCGATCAGCATCGGCTTCATGGGCATGCTGAACGTATCCAACGGCGCCTTCAACGCCCTCTCGAAGCCTTGGCCGCCGCTGGTGCTCTCGATCTTGCGCCTGACGGTGTTCTACATTCCGCTTGCCTTGGTGGCCAGACATTACTTCGGCTATGTCGGCGTCTTTGCCGCCATCGCGGTGACGGACATCGCCCTTGGTCTCTGGGGACGAGAGTGGAATCGGCGCACGCTGCGCCGGGAGCAGGCGGCGGCCCCGTAGGGGCGACCCTTGTGGTCGCCCGTTTAGAGCGAACCGACGCCGTTCGCGGCCACGAGGCGCGGTTGGGTTGCGCGACGGTTGCGGTATGGTCAAAGTCGCGGTTCCGAAACGAACAAAGGGCCGCTCTTCATGGGGGATGCTGAGCGAGAGACGCCTATACCGGCGGGCAAGGGTGCGCTTGATGGGGTTCGGGTGTTGGACCTCTCGGACGAGCGCGCCATTTACGGTGTCAAGCTGCTGGCGGATTTGGGTGCCGATGTGGTTCGGCCAGAGCCGGAGGGCGGCGACCCGCTGCGTCAGCGGGGGCCGTTTCATGGTGGCGATGGTGAGCAGGCGTCGCTTTGGCATGCGTTCTTCGCTTCTAGTCGCAAGTTCTGCCGCATATCGGATGGCGAAACGGGCACGGCGCAGCTTGAAGCCTTGGCGGTGCGCGCGGATGTCGTGGTCGCCTGCCCCGGAGGATTGGCCGATCGGCTAGACCTCGAAGCGCTGCAACAAGGCCCTACCGACATAGTGGTGGTGCGTCCGTCCTCCTTCGGCGCGGACGGCCCCTGGAAGGACTTCCTCGCCCCCGATCTAGTGGCGGGCGCCCTAGGCGGTTCTGTTGCCACCACCGGCGATGTCGACACGCCGCCACTCAAGACCTTTGGCGAGCTGAACTTCGCCCTCTCTGGCTCCTACACCGCCATCGCGGCGTTGTCCGGGCTGTATCGCGTTCAGGAAGGCGGGCCTGGGCAGCGGGTGGACGTGCCCGTTCACGAGTGCATCGCCTCGTGCCTGGAGCACGTTTTCATGTGGTTCTGGTATCACGAAAAACTGCCGATGGCGAACGGGCCCGTGCTGCCTCGGCGCGGCAGCCTGCACTGGTCGAATGCCTATGTGGTGATGCCGGCCAAGGGCGGTTCGGTGATGGTCACGCCGACACCCAGCTTCGACAACCAGCTTGTGTGGCTGATCGAGAAGGATGCGCAGCAGGACCTTTTGGATCCGAAGTATCAGGAGCCGGAGAACCGGCGTGGCCTGGTGCAGCGGATGATGCAGGTGCTGCGGGAGTGGGTGGCGACGCGGGATGTCGAGGAGCTCTTCTTCGAGGCGCAGGAGCATCACTCGCCGTATGGCTGGGTGCAGGGCGTCGAGGGGGTGGCGGCGAACCCGCAGCTTGAGGCGCGCAGTTGGTGGACTAGGTATCGGGGCGAGGGCGAGGGTTGGGAAACGGACGGTCCTGGTGCTCCCTTCCGGCTGAGTGAGACGCCTTGGCAGTTGCGCTCGCCGCAGGTGGTTGGCGATGCAAGTGCCGAAGCTCTCGGCTGGGCGACAAGGCATGCGCGCCCTTCGGGCGGGTCGGAGGGCGAGACGCCCGCCCCCCAAGGGGAGGCGGAGTCATCGCCCGGCCGTCCTTTGGAAGGGGTGCGGATTCTCGACTTCACGCACGTTCTTGCCGGGCCGTTCGCAACTCGCGTGCTTGCCGACATGGGGGCGGACGTGGTGAAGGTGAACTCCACGACCCGCGCTGGGCCGAACGCGCCGGACAGCCACTACTACCTGCTCTGGAATCGGAACAAGCGTGCCGTCTCGTTGGACATGACGCGCGATGAGAGTCGGGTGCTGTGCCGGCGGCTGGTGGAAACGGCGGATGTGGTGATCGACAACTTTTCCGTGGGGGTTCTCGACCGGTGGGGCGTCGGCTATGAAGACGCTAGAGGCGCGAATCCCGCTGTCATCTATGTGCAGATGTCGGGTATGGGAGCCGATGGGCCATGGTCCAAGTTCGTCACCTATGCCCCCACGATCCACGCGCTGTCGGGACTCACAGCCTTGACCGGCGTGCCGGGTCGGGAAGACATCGGAATCGGGTTTTCCTACAACGACCACTGCGCCGGCCTGCATGGGGCCGTGGCCATCCTTGCCGCGCTGCAGGCTCGCCGGAGTACGGGACGCGGGCAACGCATCGACATGGCGCAGTTCGAGGTGGGCGTGAACCTGCTCGGTCCGGCGCTGCTCGATTGGTTCGCCAACGGCCGTGCGGCCAAGCCCTGCGGCAATCGCCTGCCCTACGACATCGCCGCGCCGCACGACTGCTATCGCTGCGCCGACGACGGCGGCGGCGGGGTGGAGAACGAGCGCTGGATTGCCATTGCCTGCATGACCGATGGCCAGTGGCAATCCCTCTGCGGCGTGATGGGGAACCCGGAATGGGCAGCGGATGCTGCGCTCGCGACGGCGGCGGGCCGGGTGGAGCGCATGGACCACGTCAACGGCTGCCTGAGCGAGTGGACGCGAACGCAAGACGCCGCGGAACTCATGCATCTCTGCCAGGCCGCGCGTGTGCCGGCCGGCGTTGTGCAGACCGGTGCCGATATGGGTTGCGCGGACCCGCAGCTCGCCCATAGGAACTTTCTCGGTCGCTACGCCGAAGACCATCCGGCGGCCGGAGAGATGCACTTGGATCGTCTGCCGCTCAGCTTCTCGCACACACCATGCGACGAATATCGTCGTACTCGGATGATAGGCGAAGACAACGTGGAGGCGCTCGGGGATTGGCTTGGCATGACGCCAGAGGAAGTGGCAGAAGGCGAACGGGAGGGTTGGCTCTCATGAAGGGAAATCAAGAGGTGGATGCAGAGGCCGTGGAAGAAGGAACGGAAGACATGGCCGAGGGCAAGTCCAGCGTCGATGACCTGTTCGACGACATGCCCATAGCCGGCTCCATGTGGGTGCTGACCGACGAGCAGCGTCTGCGCTTGGCGCAAAGGGCCTTGGAGCAGCGTACCAGCGGCGCCGGCCAGCGCCTGCGCTCTGCCTTGCGCCATGTTCAGGTGGATGGATTTCGGAACCCAGCCAAGGCGCCGGCGAAGCGGCTTGCGGTGCCGGTGCTCGACGAGATGCGCCGAGACGACAAGTTAGCGTCGGCGACGCTCCTTGCCTGGGAAGAGTCGCAGCCGGAGCTGCGCGCCAAGGTGGCCGAGAGTCTTGCCAAAGCCGACATACCCTGTCGCGATGAGGACAGCGCCTTGGGCTGGGAGGGGGCGTGGCCCGTTGCCGAGTGCATGGAAATAGGCGAGGAAGTCGCCGATGAGGTGACGGTGGAGGTGGAGGAAGCCGCCTTCATGTGCTGCCTCATCTCTGGCCGCTTCCCTCTGCCAGACGGCGATCCGCCGGCGTCTCTTGTGGCGCAGACGCCGCTCATTCAAGGCTGGCTGAAGCACCTTGAATCCATGTCCCTCGACGCGCCCGAGTGGGAAGACCTTCCCGTGCTCGTCGATGGAGTGACCGACCTCCTTGCCGGCCACCTTGTACAGCTTGCCGAACTGCTGGTTTCCGACGTGACTGATGGGATCGACGCGCTGGTCAACTACGAACCGGAGCTTCGCTATCTCGAGATTGATTCGGAGAAGTGGGGCGAGAAGATCAAGAGTCGGCCTGACTTGGTGCCCGATGTGGGGGACTTGCTTGACGAAATGTACCAGGCGCTGGCGCGCTACCGGGCGGTGCGACCGCAGGCGAACAATCGCAGTGAAGAAGCGCGTCGCGTCGTCGAGCGCACGAAGGAGGAGGAGCGCATCCTCGGCCTCGAAAGGCAGTGGCGGGAGCTGATGGCGCGGCCGGAACCGGAACCGCCGGACGAGAAGGATGTGGCGCCCACAACCGACGTTTCGCGTGAGGGGCTGGAGGCGCTTCGGGGTGAACTGCATGAGTTGAGGGAATTGCACGACGAGGCCAAGTCGCGTTACGAAGAAGAAGCGCAGCGTCTCGAAGAGAGCAACGCCACGCTGCGGCAGGCCAAGGCGCAGCGGGACGAAGAGATCAGCGAATTGAAGGGCGAGCTGATTCGGCTGCGCGAAGCAGAGGACTACTGGCGGGACAGTTTCTTCGCCACGAAGCAAGCGTCGCCCGAGGCAAGGGAGGAGGTGAAGCTCAAGTCCGTGCAGGACGCGGTGGATCTGGCCGACGAGCGATTTGGCGACGAGCTGCTGATCTCCCTCAACTCGAAGTCATCGACTCGCATCCCGTTCCAGCGCCCGCAGGAGGTGTTCGATGCCCTGGCTTGGCTCGCGACGGCCTATCGGCGCGACCCGGAAGCCCGCATCGCGGACGCCTGCCCCGGCTGGTTCTTCCGCCGCAAGCAATCCGACAGCACCGTGGGCATGTTTCGCGAGTGGTACGAAACCCGCGTGGCCGGCCACCGCTACGAGCTCACCAGCCACGTCGGCAAGGGTTCGAGCTTTGACC
Source organism: Pseudomonadales bacterium (assembly GCA_965116935.1). Lineage (GTDB taxonomy): Bacteria > Pseudomonadota > Gammaproteobacteria > Pseudomonadales > Azotimanducaceae > VXYL01. Next base: position 2,666,719 of record OZ220737.1, read on the forward strand.
CCAAGACGACCATCCGCATCGGCTTCGCTTGGGACGAGGGAAGCGACCGCGTGATCGTGGGGTTCATCGGCCAGCACCAGAAAAGCCGCCAATCTTGAGTCTGGCAGCGTTGCCGGTGCTTGGTCGTAAGGCCCACGCGCAGCCTCGTTTTTCTTCCATGTAGTATCCAGCGATTGGTCCGGTTCCTGTTGGTGTTCCATGCAAGGCAATTTCGAGCCGCACGCGATTGAGGAGTCGCTCTACGCCGAGTGGGAGGCTTCGGGCGTCTTTGCGCCTTCCGGCAATGGGGTGCCGTATTCCATTGTCATTCCGCCGCCGAATGTCACCGGACGGCTGCACATGGGACATGCCTTTCAGCACACGCTGATGGATGCGCTGGTCCGCTATCAGCGCATGAGCGGGCGGCAGACACTATGGCAGACGGGCACCGACCATGCCGGCATCGCGACGCAAATGCTCGTGGACCGGCAGCTTCAGGAAGAAGGCACGAGCCGCGACGAGCTCGGGCGAGAGCGCTTCATCGACCGCGTGTGGGATTGGCGGCACACATCGGGCAACGACATCTCGCGGCAACTGCGACGCATGGGGTCGTCGGTGGATTGGTCCCGTGAGCGCTTCACCATGGACGAGGGCTTCTCGCGTGCCGTGGTGGAGGTGTTCGTTCGGCTGCACGAGGAGGGGCTGGTCTATCGCGGCAAGCGCCTAGTGAACTGGGACCCGGAGCTCGGCACTTCCATCTCCGATCTTGAGGTGGAGAACCACGAAGAAGCGGGCCATCTCTGGCGCCTCTGCTATCCCCTCACCGACGGCCGGGTGGCCGACGACGGCAGCACGCACCTGGTGGTGGCGACGACGCGCCCGGAAACCATGTTGGGCGACACCGCCGTTGCCGTGAACCCGGCCGACGAGCGCTACCGCAGCCTCGTGGGGGCCCAGGTGGAACTGCCGCTTACGGGGCGCCGCATCCCCATCATCGCCGACGAGCACGTGGACCCGGAGTTCGGCACCGGTTGCGTGAAGATCACGCCGGCGCACGACTTCGACGACAACGAAGTGGGCGCGCGGCACGACTTGTCGCTTATCAACATCTTCCACGGCGACGCCAGCCTCAACGACAACGCCCCAGCCGCGTACCGCGGCATGGACCGCTACGCAGCCCGGGAACGCATCGTGGCCGACCTCGACGCGGCAGGGCTGCTCGACGGCGTGGAGGACCACACCCTCACCGTGCCGCGCGGCGACCGCTCCGGCGCCGCCATCGAGCCTTGGCTCACAGACCAATGGTTCGTGCGCATCGCGCCGCTGGCGGAGCCGGCGGTGGCGGCCGTGCAGAACGGCGACATCGAGTTCGTGCCCAAGCAATACGAGAACATGTACTTTGCCTGGATGCGCGACGTGCGCGACTGGTGCATCAGCCGCCAGCAGTGGTGGGGCCATCGCATCCCGGCCTGGCACGATGCGGAAGGCAACATCTTCGTGGGCCGCGACGAGGCCGACGCCCGGCGCAAGGCCGGACTCGGCAGCGACGTGCCGCTCATGCAAGACGAGGACGTGCTGGAGACGTGGTTTTCCTCGGCGCTCTGGACATTCGGCACCCTCGGCTGGCCGGAACAAACGCTGGAGCTCGAACGCTTCCACCCCACCGACGTGCTGGTGACGGGCTTCGACATCATCTTCTTCTGGGTCGCCCGGATGATCATGATGACGCTCAAGTTCACCGGCGAGATTCCGTTCCGCAAGGTGTATTTCCACGGCATGGTGCGCGACGCCGAGGGCGTCAAGATGTCCAAGACCAAGGGCAACGGGCTGGACCCGCTTGATCTCGTGGATGGCATCGGCCTTGAGGAACTCGTCGCCAAGCGCACGGAGAACCTCACCCAGCCGAAGATGGCGCAAGACATCACCGCCAAGACCCGGCGCGATTTCCCCGACGGCATTCCCTCGTACGGTGCCGATGCCCTGCGCTTCACCTATTGCGCGATGGCGTCCCAGGGGCGCGACTTGGCGTTTGACCTCAAGCGCATCGAGGGCTACCGCAACTTCTGCAACAAGCTTTGGAACGCGACGAAGTTCGTGCTTTTGCGAACCCAGAGCGTGGCGGCCGATGCGCCGGTGGCGCGGGGGCTGGCCGACCGCTGGATCGCTTCCAAGGCCGTGGACTTGATCGAGCGCGCCCATCGCGCCATGGCGACCTATCGTTTCGACCTGTACGCCAACGCCGTGTACGAGTTCGTTTGGCACGAATACTGCGATTGGTATGTCGAGCTCACCAAGCCCGTGCTGGTTGGCGAGGGCGTGGAGGCAGCCCGCGTGAATGCCGCGCGGCGCACGCTGCTCGAAGTGCTGGAGATGCTGCTGCGCGTGGCGCATCCGGTGATCCCGTTCATCACCGAGACGCTTTGGCGACGCATCGCGCCGCAAATGGGCAACGACGGCGCGACGATCATGACGCAGCCGTTTCCCTTGCCGGAGGACTTCGTCGCGGACCCGGAAGCAGAGGCGGACATCGACTGGCTGAAGGAGGTGGTGCTGGCCGTGCGCAACATCCGCGGCGAGATGAACATCAAGCCCGGGGCGCAGATTCCGCTCTTGCTACAGGGCGGTGGGGCAAGCGACCGCGAACGCCTGGCGAACACCGAGGAACTCCTCACGCACCTCGTGCGCCTGCGTTCGATTGAGTGGTTGGACGCGGACGCGTCCGCACCGCCGGCATCGGTGAAGTTGGTGGGGGAGTTGAAAGTGCTGGTTCCGATGGCTGGCCTCATTGACCCCGCCACAGAACGGAAGCGGCTCGGCAAGGAGATCGAGCGCCTTGAGAAGGACTTGCGCCGCTCGGAAGGGAAGCTGGCGAATGCCAAGTTTGTCGAGCGGGCACCGCAGGGGGTCGTGCAGAAGGAGCGGGGTCGGGCTGCTGCGGCAGCCGAAGAACTCGCCGTCTTGCGGGAGCAGCTAAGCGCATTGGACGCCCTCTGAAACGCGATCTTGTGCGAGGGACGGTGCCCTCCATCGCGCCACGAAAAGGACTCTCTATCAAGTCGGCTCACTGGCTGGTTCGTGTCTTTGGAGCGAGGGCGTCTCGCCCTCGATGCGCCGACAGGCGCACAGGAGTCACGCGCCCAACATGGCTACGACCGTTCTCGAAGGCCAAGTGCGTTGCTATGCGCTGTTGGACGGACACGCCTGTCGGCGCGTATCGGCGCGCCCTAAGGGCGCGCCGGCGAGACGCCCTCGCTGCAAGAAAAGGCCCGGCGAGGGGTGCATGGGCGAAATTGGCGTTAGCGGCTGCGGTCGCCGTTGACGCTCTCGGCGACGATGCGACGCACTCCGACGCCATCCGGTTCGTCGATGTGGCGCAAGAGGCCGGCATCGCCTTCCGCCATGAAAGCGGGCGCACCGGAGCACTGCGGCTGCCGGAGATCATCGGCGCCGGCGTTGCCATCTTCGACTTCGACGGCGACGGCCGCATGGATGTATATCTCGTGCAGGGCGGGCCGCTGCCCGCTATGGGCGCCGAAACCACTGCTCCGACCGACAGGTTGTACCGCAATGTAGGCGCGCCAGGCGAAATGCGGTTTGAAGATTGGACCGCGCCGGCGGGCCTCACGGCTGGCGACTACGGCATGGGCGTTGCCACCGGCGACGTCGACAACGACGGCGACACAGACCTCTTCCGAACCGCACTTGGCCGCAACCGATTGCTCATCAACGATGGCGGTCGGTTCCTGGACGCAACCGATGCGGCGGGCATCGTCGCCGACGAATGGTCCATCTCCGCGAGCCTTGCGGACATCGATGGCGATGGAATGCTGGACCTGTACGTCGCCAACTATCTCGCCTACGACATGGCCAGCCCCGCCTGCGAAGCCGACGGTCGCCCGCGCTACTGCCCACCGTCGCATTACGTCGCCGTTCCGGATTGTCTGTATCGGAATCTGGGCGGCGGCAGGTTCGAAGATGTCTCCATCGCTTCCGGCATCGCGACGCCTGGCGTCGTCGCCCACGCGGCGATGGGTGTCGCGGCGGCCGACTTCGACCGAGACGGGCGCGTGGACTTCTTCGTCGCCAATGACGGCTCGGCCAATGCCATGTGGATGAATCGTGGCGAGGGCTTCGAGGACATTGCGTTCGAGGCTGGCGTGGCGGTGAATGCCGACGGCGACGCGGAGGCGGGGATGGGCGTGGCGGTGGCTGATGTCGATGCGGACGGCGACAGCGACGTGTTCCTCACCCACGACGTGACCGAGAGCAACACGCTGTACATCAACGAAGGCTTGGCAGCGCCGAGGTTCCTCGACCAATCGGTGCACTTGGGAGTCGCCGCCGGCAGCCTGCCGTTCACCGGATTCGGCACGGGCGCGTTTGACTTCGACAACGACGGCGACTTGGACCTCTTCATCGCCAACGGGCCCATTGCTGACTTCCGGCCAAGCTCCTTCGCGCCCGCAAGCCTGCACAACCTGCTGCTGGTAAACACCGGCGCGGGCCGCTTCCAAAGCGCAGCACGCATCAGCGACGAAGACACGAGCCGAGGCGCGGCCTTCGGCGATCTCGACAACGACGGCGACATCGACGTGGTGGTGGCCAATAACGACGGTCCGGCACGGCTGTATCGCAACGACGGCCCGACCGGCAACTGGCTTGGCATCGCGGTGCGGGGTTCTCGCGGCCAGCGCAACGCCATCGGCGCCGAGGTGTGGCGGCTACCCTTCCCTGAACTCCGCCGCGTTCGCACCGACGGTAGTTACGCCTCCGCCAACGATCCCCGCATCGTCTTCGGCCTCGGGGGAGAGAACCAACCCCAACACGTGCGCGTCCGTTGGCCTGACGGATCGGAACACACCCTCGGCCCCCTTCCCATCAATCGCTACCACGTCCTCACGCGTCCATAGCGGCAAGTCCCGGAGTCCTAAGTCTCTTCTATGAACACCGTGGAACGCCCCCCAGACCCGAGGCCCTTGCTCGGAGTCGGCGTAGTTGCCATGTTTCTTGTGCGTCGGCGTTTCACCCTGATGTGGGTGGTGCGGAAGGCTCGCGCGCCACGGCTGCCCCACACCTGCGGTCGCGGAGGGTGGTGGCGAGCTGCGCGCGTGTGCATTTGTTCGGGCGACCGCCTAAACGCGCGCAGGGATGCGACTTGGTCCATTGCGGCAGCGTGGTTCGCCGGCGCGAAACCCGGCACTACGGGCGCAAAGGGCGGGCGATTGGAGCCGGTATCAGCGCGCGCGTCGGCGCCTATGCCTGCGATCGCGGAGCCGCAGCCATGCCGCGCGGGCCCGGCGGATGTCTTTGTCGTCAAGGCCACAGCCCTCTCGAAGCATCGCCTGGTCGCCGTGGTCGGCCGCGGCCTTGATGTTCCCGACGCGCAATTGTGCGTCCATGTACTCGACGTCGACATTTTCGGCGTGTTTGTAGGGGAGAGCGAGCCTCTCGGCCTCCCGTGGCTCAAGCTCTAGCACGCCGCCGCCGTAGCTTCTGCCCACGACTTCGGCATGTGCAAACGTCAAGGAGTTGACGATTGCTGCGCTTGCGCGTCGCACATCGCTGCCGGGCAACATGCGAACGCGGTGAATGGTGTCGGTGGAGGTTGCCCCCGCGAGATTTGTCGCTAGAAGGGGTGCGTGGTGGATCTGTCGGTGGAGGAAGCCGTCTGGGGCGTAGACGGACGGCACGTCAAACCATCGCTTGCGGATTCGGCACTTGTAGCCTCGATGTACGTCGTGGGACTCGGCGTCTTCGAGGTAGCGCTTGAGTGAAGCGGGGAACTGCGACTCCCGCCAACCGCCGAGGTTCAGGAGCTTGGACGGGTGGCGCTCGGCGTAGGACTTAAGATCATCCGGCGTGAAACGTAGGGAAGTCAGCGCCGATGTGCGGCCCACCACATCCACGCCATGTTTGCCCAACTGCAAACGATCAGCCTCCTCGTGTCTGACGACGAAGAACCGATTTCTGCCAGTAACAATGCCAACATCGACATCGGCTAGGTTTCCGAGCATGTCCAGGTCCGGATGGCGGCACGACTCCTGCATGGTCTGAAACTCGTCCTTGGGCAGGAACAACGACGTCCATTTCATGCTGGTGTCCGCATGGTGCTCGGCGACATGGGATATCGCTTTGGATCCGCCCACACTTGCCGGCAGTTCGTTGCCGTTTCGCACCTGAAGCGTGTGCAGCCGCCCCGGCGTCTCAGCATGGCGCGTCCGACCTTCGCACATGAGCAGCACGACTTCCTGTTGGATTTCCGGGAACACCAACTCGTCGAAGGCAACAACGTACACATCGCGAAACAGCCGAGGCAGGCGGACTCGGAGCTCTGCTGCGTACTGCACCTGAAGCAGTTCCGCCGGAACCACCATAGCGAGTCGACCGCCTTCGCGGAGAAGCTCCGCCGACAGTTCAACGAACGATGCCCAAGCGTTCGCGAGGCCGTTGGGGCGGTAGCCGAAGGAATGCGCCAGGCTGAAGGCATAGGCTCGCTCCTCTGCCGCGAAATGCTGGAAGCGGATGAAGGGTGGGTTGCCCACAACGGCATCGAACTGTTCGCCCTTTAGCAAGTCGGGCATCACACGAAAGAAACTGCCAGCTCGCCAGTCTATGGGAACGGTTTCACCGGCGATGCGCGCCTTGGCCTTCTCCAGCTCTTCTTGGACGATCTCAATCGCCGTGACGTGTCCTGAGTCTCCCAGTCGCTTCCCTGCCGCGAGCACAAAGCTGCCGTCTCCGCAGCTTGGCTCGATGACTCGATCGCATGGCCGGAGGATCGCCCACCGGCACAGATAGTCCGCAAGCGCGCCGGGCGTGTAGTACCCGCCCCGCAGCTTGCGCGCATCGGGAGCCTTCTTGTTGCTCTCGAACCGAGGTGGCTTTGAGATCGCGTGCATCAGGTGTGCGGGGGCAGGTGCTGGTAGCGGTCCAAGTAGCTGTCGTAGATGCGTTCGTGGATAGCCTCCAAGCGGATGTTGGAGTTGGGTGCCGGCACGTTCGGATCAACCTCGCCCGTGTCGGGGTCCCAGACCACCATTGCTATTGCCTCCGCCAGATGGTGCTGATCCAACTCATCCTTGCGGGACCCAAGGCGGATTAGCGTGCTACTGATGGCTTGCGCTTGCGGTGCCGCTAGGGCGGGAGCCGGCAGCACCACAAGGAAGGCGACGATGCAGAACGGGAAGCGTGTGTGGACTGTTGCTGCCTCAGACGCAAGGTCGTTGATCATGTTCTGCCAGTTCTTGCGGATGCTCGACCGCTCGTTCAGCGTCTTGCTGTCGAACACGACCCGTGGGCCGTCCGGACGGTAGGCGGCATCGTAGTTCTGCGGTCGGATGCCACCAATCACGCGTGTGGCGCCCACTTCAACGCAATCGTCGCCAGCCGGCGTCAGGGCCCTGGCGTTTGGGGTCACCACAGGGATGTTGCCCAGCATGGCCGCCAAAGCGGTGCCGAACGCTTGGTCGAAGACCTGCCCGAACTCGATGCCCTGGCTCCTGTCAAAGCAATCGGGCCTTTGCGGGCCCGTGCCGTCCGGGGTTCCTCTCCACGCTTGTCCCCACTCGGCCAGTTGGTGCTGCGGGATATGGAGCGTGGGCATGGGTCGGAGCGTCGCCACCTATTCCCTTGGCTGTTGGCGTATGAAGCATATTGTCCCCGGATTACTGCACGCCGTACAGCCTCCCTGCGTTGTCGTGGTGGGGTCCTCGTAGGGCTCCCACGTCTACGCCCGGCGCCAGGGAGTCTGCTTGCTGGCACTGGGCCGCAGTGGGGTTACGCCTGTCCGTGGCACAGGAGTTGTCCCGGGGTATCACCCGTGCATTCCCCTTCTTCGAACGTTGGACCGCTGTTGACCCAAGATGGCTCGTTAGCCCTTGGCGTGCTGTCCGCCGAGGGCGCTTACGTCGCTGACGCACACGAACTGACAGCCGCGGCCTCTGCACCGGCCCGTTGGGACAAGGGCGTCTAGCCCTCGACCAAGAAGAGCGAGCCCCCCGGTCGGCCCGGTGGGGCAGGCCGTGCGAAGCGAGCGGTACAATCCTCCGCCGTTGCCCCCTCGGAGTGGTGCCATCCAATTTGGACTCTTCGTTTACTGCACCGTAGGTCGCCGCGCCGAGCTTGAGGCGGGGATGGCGGGACACGCGCCAAGGCTCTATCCGCGCATGCTGGCGGAACTTGCCGACTATGCCGGCTTCGCGGAAGAGAAGGGCTACTTCGGCTTCGGCCATCCGGAACACCACCTGCAGATCGAGGGCTTCGAACTCTCGGGCGACCCAGCCCTCATGGCGATGTGGCTCGGCCAGCACACGACGCGCATGAGGGTCATCACCTGCGGTTTCGTCTCCACCGCCAACAATCCCCTCGCCACGGCCGAGAAGATCGCGGCGATGGACCACATGCTTGGCGGCCGCTTCGGCGTCGGCTTGGTGCGCGGCTACCAGTCGCGCTGGGTGGAAAACTACAAGGTGCGGCCGGAACTTGCGGCGGTGGGGCCGTGGAACAAGAACAGCGCCGACGACGACCTCAACCGCGAGTACTTCGCCGAATTCGTCGAGGTGGTGGTGAAGGCGCTGGCGAACGAGACGTTCGCGCACGAGGGCAGGTTCTGGAACTTCCCGCCCAAGGACTTCGTGAACCCGCACGAACATCCCGTCTATGCCAACTACGGCCGCGGCGTCGACGCAGACATGCGCATTCGCGAAATCGGCATCGCGCCGCGCCCGCTGCAAGCCGAGATTCCCCTCTACGGCGGCTTCTCCGCGAGCCTGCGCACCGCCAAGTTCTGGGCCCGCTACAAGGGTCGCCCCATCGTCCTTTCCGGCAACACCGAGTTTCTGGAAGTGCTTTGGCGCGAGTGGCGCCAGGAAGCCGAGGCGCATGGCCACGACGTACCACCGGGCCGCGAAGCCTGCTGGGGCGGGCTGATGATCTGCGCCGAAACCGACGCCAAGGCAGAGGCGCTTCTCGAAGACATGCGCTGGTTCTGGCGCAGTTGGGCGGAGCCCTTCGGCCAGGGCCTGCCAGAACTCCTGGTCGGCTCGCCAGACACCCTCAACCGCCGCATCGAACGCGTCGCCAAGGCAGTGCCCATCGACGAGGCGTTCCTTCTCATCCCGGCCGGCATCCACACCCCCGAGCAGGTCAAGGACTCGCTAGACCTCTTCTCCCGCAAGGTAATGCCCAACTGGAGCTAGGAGCGAGCGAATGCGAGCGCGAAGGCGGGCATTTGCGAGCTCCCTCGAACAACGCCCGCCGACAAACACCGAAGCAACAGGCCCTTGCCATGCGAGGGCCTCTCTGGACGGAGGGCGCCAAGAGCTTGCACCGCAGTAGTGGCGGATACCGCTACTGAGGTGCAAGGTCATGGAGAGGTGGGGGCTGGGGCCAGACGCCGAGCGTCAGCGAGGGGTTTGGCGGCGCCCGCCCTCCAAGCGTGCCGAAGGCGCGCACGCAGCGGAGCTGGCCAAGCCACCGCCAAGCGTTACAGACAACGCCAACAAAGCCCCAGCCCCCAACAGCCACCACCAAACCAGCGTCTGTTCCTTGACGTGCTTGCGGCACGATGGAGGGCGAGACGCCCTCCGTCCAGAGGCCGGTGGCAAACGCGTTCTACGGCGCAACCTCCTAGCAGTTCTTAGGGGACGGGCTTGTCCGGTCCCGCGCCGAGTTCGTCGGTGCGTTCAGCACGGGCGGGGACAAACCCTGCCCCTACGGGGCAGCGCCGCGGAAGTCCCCAAGGCCCATTTGCCAAGCCGCGCGCCGCTCCCGTAGGCTTTGCGGCTTCTTTGGGGAGCCCGTGCGGATCAAGGAATGTCGATGGCTTCGGACGCCTTTCAAGTAACCGACTTCGAGGTGGCTGGCCATGTGGCTCGCATTCGGATGAATCGTCCGGAGGCGATGAACTCCTTCAATCCGGACTTGCGCTGGGAGCTTTCTCAACGCTTCGACGAGGTGGAGCGTAACGACGACATTTGGCTGGCGGTGGTCACCGGCGCCGGCAACCGTGCATTCAGCGCCGGGGCAGACCTCAAGCACCGGGCCCGCGAGCGCGATGCCACGGCGGAGCAGCGCGAGGAGTGGGCGCGTAAGCACAGCGAGACCCGCCCGCTGACCGAGCGCTGGCATTTCCCCAAGCCCGTCATCGCCCGCGTCAACGGCTTCGCCTTGGGCGGTGGCATGGAACTCGCGCTTGCCTGCGACATCATCGTTGCCGCCGACCATGCGGAGCTCGGGCTGCCGGAACCGCGACGGGGCCTCATCGCCGGCGGCGTGGGCGTGCATCGCCTGCCGCGGCAACTGCCGCTCAAGACGGCGATGGGCTATCTCCTCACCGGTCGCCACATGACCGCCCACCGCGCTCTGGAACTGGGTCTCGTCAATCAGGTAGTGCCCCTCGACGAACTCGATGCCGCGGTGGACGAGTGGATCGCCGACATCATGCGTTGCGCTCCGCTGGCGGTGCGCGCCACCAAGGAAGCCACCATGCGAGGCCTCGACATGCCCCTGCCGCAGTCGTACTACACCGACTACGAGTGGGAACGTCGGCGGCGCACCTCAGCAGACGCCATCGAAGGCCCCCGCGCCTTTGCCGAGAAGCGTTCGCCTAACTGGAAGGGCTTCTAGCCTGCATCATTCATGAATGCCCTACTGCGGACGACGATCCACTCGCTGTGGCTGTGCAGTACTCGCGTGTCCTTCGGACACGTTCGCTCCGGCCCCCTCGACATAGTGCGCAGCTATGCCTTCGGGGTCCTCCCCTCCGTGCCTCCTGGCACGCGTGCGCGTCCAGCCACAGCGGCGTCTCGTCGCCCTCGCTACGCGCATTCATGAATAATCCGGGCTAGCGCCACAAACTTGGAGGGCAAGCGCCCATGAGATCGGAAACCATGCTCTTTGCCCGCGACGTGGAGGCCACCTCGCGCTGGTATCAAGATTTCCTCGGCGTCGCCTCCGGCCATGGCGGCGACGAGTTCGAGATGCTGATGGACGGCGACCGGCTGCTGTTGCAGCTGCACAAGCTGGACCCGAGCTTCCACGATCACGGCGTTGCCACCGAGGCGCCGCTTGGTCACGGCGTGGTGGTGTTCCTGCATGTGGACGACCCCGATGCGACCTATGCGAAGGCCAAGGAACGCGGCATCGAGGTCGTGGAAGACATCTACGACAACCCGGAGGCGAACATGCGCCAGTTCACGGTGCGCGACCCCAACGGCTACTCCCTCGCCATCTGCAAGTCGGCGTGGGGCTGATGGACGGGGCACGAGACGCCGCTGTCGGCGACGACCCGGTGGCGACCGCACGGGTCTCCCGCAGGGCACAACTGGACGCGGAGATGCACAGGAGTGCGGGAAGCGAATCGGTGCTGACCGAAGAGCAGAAGTTCCTCTTCGACCTGCGCGGCTTTCTCGTGTTGCCCGGCGTGCTTTCGCGGGACGATTGCGAGCGGTTGATTCGCTTCGCCGACCACGTGTGGCCACGCCAACCAGAAGACGGCCCTTACCGACGCACCGGCGAAGTGTCGCAGTGGGGCAAGCCCTTCTTGGACCTGATCGATCACCCCAAGGTGCTGCCCTATCTCGCCGAACTCATCGGTTCGAAGCTGCGCCTCGACCACGACTACTGCATCTTCATGCGCGAAGCCGCCAGCCGCAACCAGCTCCACGGCGGCCCCTTCCGCTATGAAACCGACCATTGGTATCGCTACCACGATGGCGTGATGCGAAACGGTCTCACGGTGGCGACATGGAACCTCACCGACGCGCCCGCCGGTGCCGGCGGCTTCACCTGCGTGCCCGGCAGCCACAAGAGCAACTTCCTCAAGCACATGCCTGCCGACGTGGCTCGCTTCGAGCGCGACGCGGATTGGGTGGTGCAGCCGCCAATGCAGGCCGGCGACGTGCTGATCTTCACCGAAGCGCTCATCCACGGCACCGCGGAGTGGAAAGCCAAACACGAACGCCGCACTCTGCTCTACAAATACAGCCCGCCGCATTCCACTTGGGCGAAGCGGTTCTACAACCTCGATGACTATCCCGATGCCACCGACCGCCAGCGGCGGCTCTTGGCGGGGCCGTCAGTCGAAGCGCACGAGAGGGTCTGGGACGGCTGAGGTGAAAGCCCTCAAGATTGTTGCCCACTCGCTGGTCGGCGTGCTGGTCGTCGTCGTGCTCGGCCTCATCGTCACTAAGTTCTTCGACGGCCCTCTCGGCCCACTACCCGGCGGCGCCCTCCGCTCGGGCGAGGTCGTCACGCCTGCGGTCGATGACTGGAGCTTCGTCACGGACGTCGAACTCATCGAACTGCAACTCGTGGCCGAAAACCAATCCCGCACCGTCGGCATCGTCTTCGACGACGGCGCTGCATACGTCTCCTCCACTCCGGCCGCCTACTGGCACCGCAAAGTCGAGACCGTCGCCGACGCATGGCTGCGCATCGAACGCCGCCGCTACCCTGTAGTCCTCTCCCGCGTCCAGGAGCCGGCCCGCAGCTCCGAAATCCGAACGGTGGCCGCCGCGAAGTACGCAGGTGCCGTCACACCCGATTTCTTCTTCCTTCGGGTCGAGTCGAGGACGTTATCCGACGACCAACCGCGCTGAGCTGCGTGACGTGTGCGAAATCTCGTCCAACCAGTTGCGACCGCCTTGAGCCGGCAAGCACACAAGACCATACTGGTCAGCATGACGACCACAGCCTCCATTTCAGATCTAAAGGCACGTCTTTCGCACTATGTCCGTGAAGTGCGCAGGGGCGGCGAGGTCCAGGTCCTGGATCGGGGTACGCCCGTTGCGAGGCTCGTTCCTTGTGACATTCAGAAGAGGGACGATGCTGGGGTGCGACAACGCCTGATCCAGTTGGGCTTGCTGCGGCCAGGGACAGGTGATGCTTCTGCCGTTCTGAAAGCGCAACCACTATCGCTGCCGACCAGCCTTTCCGAGGCACTTGCCGAGGATCGGGCGGATCGTCTGTGAGGTACTGGGACGCATCTGCTCTCGTGCCGCTGCTGATTCGCGAGTCCAACAGCGAGGCAGCGAGAACGTGGTTGGCCGAGGATCGCCACATGATCACGTGGGTGTGGACGCACACCGAGATCACGGGTGCGATCGAGCGCAGGACTCGCGAGGGGGAGCTGTCCCGGGTGCAGCGTCGTGGCGTGCTTGAACGGCTGGACTTGCTCGCACGGAGTTGGGACGAAGTGGCTGAAGTCCTCGCCGTCCGGGAGCGCGCGAATGCACTGCTCGCCCGACATCCCCTGCGCGCCGCAGACGCTGGCCAGCTAGGTGCCGCATTGTTGATCCGAGAGCAGGTGCCAGCCTCGCTCGACTTCGTGTGCCTTGACCGGAGACTTGCCGCAGCGGCGGAGATGGAGCGATTTCGAGTGATTGGTGCCACCTGAAGACACTTGGTCAATCAGCGGCTGGTTTCGTGGCGACTTCACTCAGGCAAGCGGTCGATGCGCGCGCCGAGGTCGACCTCTTCGTCGCTTGAACCTCCGAGCTGTTGATCGAGCACGGTGCTCACGTCGTGTCCCGCGTCACGCAGCAAACCGGCCAGCTCCATCGGCAGGTTCTCGTCCAGCTTGAACCGCATGGAGCTAATCGGGCAATGCCACCACCCGCTCCCTTGCCAACTCCGCGGCGTAGCAAACGGCTGCTCGGATGGATTCTCGATTGATGGATGGGTAGCTGACTAGGATGTCCGCTTCACTCCGCCCATCCGCCAGATTGTCGAGCACACTCGTCACGAGCACGCGGGTCCCCGCAATGCAAGCACTGCCGTGACAGACATTCGGATCGACGGTGATGTGTTCTCGCCAATTCACGATGTGCTCCTCTCAGCGCCGTTTGGATTGTAGGTTACTTCCACAGCGGGATGATGCCGTTTTCGCGTAGGAACTCCTCGCCCCAAGTCACCGTCTGCTCGGCCTCGTACCTCTTGAAGCCTTCGATGGCCTCGCGGTCGCGGACACGGCGCTTCCACCTGCCGATGGCGCCGGTGTAGGCGTCGCGGGCGTTTTGGCGACGGTCTTCATCGGTCGTCCAGTCGCTAGCCAGGAAGTTTCGGAGCATGCGTTGGAAGTCGCGGTGGTCGAGCGGCAGGATCTGAAGGTAGCGCGTGGGTTCGTTGTCGATGCGATCACGCATCTTGGCGTTGTACTCGGCGGGCTCGCCGGTCGCTGACTCGAAATCGTCGTCGTCATCGTAGAGCCGGAAGAACTCACCGGTCTCGCGGTCCAGGAAATGCATCGGTGTTCGACCGTTGACGTCGGCTGCCGGATTCATCGCGGCTTCAAGGTCCCAGCGATACATGGTCACTTTCTTCGGCATGGAAAGCCTCACTCAGGCAAGCGGTCGATGTGTGCGCCGAGGCCGACCAGACGCTGTTCCAGGCGTTCGTAACCGCGGTCGATCTGGCCGACGTTGTGGATGGTGCTTTCGCCCTTGGCGGCTAGTGCGGCGATGACCAGGGCCATGCCGGCGCGGATGTCCGGGGAGACCAGGTTTTCGCCGCGCAGCTCCGAGCGGCCGATCACCACGGCGCGGAAGGGGTCGCAGGGGATGATGCGGGCACCCATGGCGATCAGGCGGTCGGTGAAGACCATGCGGCCCTCGAACATCTTTTCGTGGATGAGCACAGTGCCTTCGCTTTGCGTCGCCAAGACGACGGCGATGCTCATGAGGTCTGGGGGGAAGCCCGGCCAGGGCATGTCGCCGATGGTGGGCACGGCGCCGCCGAAATCGGGCACGACGGTGAGTTCCTGCTCGGCCGGCACGACGATAGCATCGCCGTCCACAGCCCAGCGCACCCCCAGGCGGCCGAACATGATGGCGGTCATCCGGTGTTCGTGAGGGCGGGCGTTCTCGATGCGGATGCGGGAACCGGTGGCGGCGGCGAGGCCGATGAGGGAGCCGACTTCCGTGTAGTCGGGGCCGATGGTGAAGTCGGCGCCGCCGAGGCGAGCGACGCCCTCGATGGTGAGGTCGTGGGTGCCGATGCCGGAAATGCGCGCTCCCATCGCGTTGAGGCAATGGCAAAGGTCTTGCACGTGGGGCTCCATCGCGGCATTGGCGATGGTGGTGGTGCCGTCCGCGAGCACCGCGGCGAGGATGGCCTGTTCGGAGCCGGTGACGCTCATCTCGTCGAGGAAGAGCGTGGCGCCGCGCAGTTGTTCGGTGCGCAGCACGAGGCGGCCCTCTTCCGTTTCGACGCGGACACCGAGGCCCTGCAAAGCTAAGAGGTGCGTGTCGAGGCGTCGCCGGCCGATGCGGTCGCCACCCGGCGGGCCGATCACGGCGCGGCCGAAGCGGGCCAGCAATGGGCCGGCCAGCAACACCCCCGTGCGGATGCGGCTTGAGAGGGCATGGTCCGGGCTGCCGTCGCGCACGCCGCTCGCGTTTAGGCAACAGACATTGTCGTCAAGCGAAGCCGCCACGCCCATGCTTTCGAGCAATGCGAGCTTGGTGCGCACATCGCCAATGTCCGGCACGTTGCGAACGAAGAGAGGCTCGTCGGTGAGCAACGCGGCGGCTAGCAGCGGCAGCGCGGCGTTCTTGTTGCCCATTGGGGCGATGGAGCCTTGCAATGGATGACCGCCGTCGATGCGGAAGTAGTCAGCCATGCTTGGTCGTCCGAAAGGCGTGGTGTGGCTGCATCACAATGGCGACATGCGAGGGGCAGGTCTCGTCCGGCGCCGAGGAACGAACGGCAGTTGCTTGCATAGGGCGGGTTCGCTTACGTCACAAGGCGCCTATCTTGCACTTCCCCACCCATTCGCCGGCGTGCAGTTTTTCACCAGTTTCCCTTGCGAAGGCAGTGCCCGGCCATAAGTGAGCCACGCAGGAGTGAGTCGGCTTCAGTCTCGCACCACCTCGTGGCGCAAGGTGCCGATGCGGCGGATATCCACTTCGATCGTGTCGCCTTCGTCCATGAAGACGGGGGGATTGCGGGCTGAGCCGACGCCGCCGGGGGTGCCGGTGACGATGACATCGCCAGGCACGAGCTCCGTGAAGGTGGAGCAATAGGCGACGAGTTCGGGGAAGCCAAACACGAGCTGAGCCGAGCGAGCGTTCTGCATCACCTCGCCATTAAGGCGCGTGGTGATCTCGATGTCGTCGTAGTCGTCGATCTCGTCCGGCGTCACCATCCACGGGCCAAAGCCGCCGGTGGCGGCGAAGTTCTTGCCCGGCGTGAACTGGCTCGTGTGGCGCTGGTATTCGCGCACGCTGCCGTCGTTGTAGCAACTGAAGCCGGCGATGTGATCGAGCCAGTTGGCGGGCGCGATGCGACGGCCGGGCTTGCCGATCACGAGGGCAATTTCGCCTTCAAAATCAAGGCTGTTCGATTCGCTCGGCCGCAGCATCTTGCCGCGGTGTCCGACCTGCGCGGCGGCGAAGCGGACGAAGATGGTGGGATTGTCCTCGCCGCCGCGGCCGGTTTCCTCCTGGTGGTCGCGGTAGTTGAGGCCGACGCAGAGGATCTTGTCGGGGTCCGTGATGGTGGGCAGATAGGTGATCTCGTCGAGCGCGAAATCCGTGGCGTCTCCGGCTTCGGCAGCCACCCCCTCGAGGCCGCGGGCGATGGCCGCCTTCAGGGTGGGAATGCCAGTGCGGTTCCCTGCATCCACCACGCCACCATCGACGACGCGCCCAAACGACGCGCCTCCGTTCCGCTCAAAGGACAGCCAGCGCATGAATCCCCTCCGTTCGTTGGTCTGTGAACCCCCGTGCCGGAGGGGCGACCCTTGTGGTCGCCCGTCCCGCGTGCACCGACCATTCTCTTTGCATGAAGACGGGCGAGGATAAGCCTCGCCCCTACGACTCCTAGTCGAACATGATCACGCTGCGGGCCACCTCTCCCTTGTCGAGCGCCAAGAGCGCGTCGGTGACATCGCCGAGGGCGATGCGGCTCGAGATCATGTCGTCGAGGTGCAGTTTGCCTTGCAGGTAGAAGTCCACGAACCGCGGCATGTCCACCCGGAAGCGGTTCGAGCCCATCATCGAGCCTTGGATCGTCTTCTCCTGCAGGAAGTCCGGGCCGTGCAGTTCCACCATCTGCCCCGGCGGGATCATGCCGATGATGGTGGCGGTGCCGCCGCGCCGAATCATGCGGAAGGCCTGCTCGGAAGTGACTTTCAGGCCGATGGCCTCGAAGGAGTAGTGAACGCCGCCGCCGGTGAGGTCCCGCACCTGCTGCACTGGATCGCCGGCGCCCGCGTCCACCACGTCGGTGGCGCCGAACTTGCGGGCGAGTTCCAGCTTCGAGGCCACCATGTCCACGGCGATCACTCGCGATGCCCCGGCGATGGCGGCGCCGTTGATGCACGACAGGCCCACGCCGCCGCACCCGATGACCGCCACCGTTGCGCCTGGTTCCACCGCCGCGGTGTGGATTACGGCACCGACGCCCGTGGTGACGCCGCAGCCGATGAGGGCGGCGCGGTCGAGGGGCATGTCCTCGCGAATCTTCACCACGGAGTGCTCATGCACGAGCATCTTCTCCGCGAAGGAGCCGAGGTTGGCGAACTGGCCCAGGCGGCCGCCAGCCTTCGACAGGCGTGGCTCGTCCTCGGGGCCCCGCCGCACTTCGGGTTCCTGGCAGAGCGACATGTGGCCGGTGAGGCAATACTCGCAATGGCCACAGAACACGGAAAGGCAGGTGATGACGTGATCGCCCGGCTCGACGTAGCTCACCTGATCGCCCACCTGCTCGACGATGCCGGCCGACTCGTGGCCGAGCACCACCGGCAACTGGCCGGGATAGGTGCCGTTGAAGAAGTGCATGTCGGAGTGGCACACCCCGGCGGCGACGGTTCGCACAAGCACCTCGCGCGGACCGGGTTTGGCGATGTCGATCTCCTCGACATCCATGGGCTGATTGACCTCGCGGAACACGGCTGCCTTCATGGCGCTTCCCCTCGCTTCGATCTGAGCGGCGCCGCTGGCGGCACCGCGTTTGACGGACAGACAGTGTGCCGGCGCAGCCCGCTCGCTTCAACCGCCAGCGAGCATCGTCAGCGATTGCCAAAGTGCCATTGCGCCTAGGGCGAGCAATAGCAGCAGCGTGCCGCCGGCGCCGACGGCGCGCAGCGGTGTCGCCCCCTTGTCGTGCTGCAGGCCGAAGGGGTGGGCGATGCGACAGGCGAGGAGCAAGACGCCCACGACATGCAGGAACAGGGCATTGCCGCCGTTCGCCTCGATCAAGGCCATCAGCACGAGGGCCAACGGCACGTATTCGACGAAGTTGCCGTGTCGGCGAATGGCGACGGCAAGGTCCATGTCGTCACCGTGCAGGATGGAGACGTTGGCGCGTCCCCGTTGCCGCCCCACAAGGGCGCTAAGGGCGACAAAGACGGCCAGGAGAAGGGCTGCATAGAGAGCGGTGATGGGAAGCATGGCGGTGGTCCTCGAAGGCGGGTGATCGGTGCGCTTCTAAAGCAGTGAACCGGAAGACGCAAACGCGCGCGTTGCATGGGGACCTATGCGAGCGACGTCAGGGGAAGTCGGCCAAGGCGCTCCTGCCGCCGCCATCCGTCAGAGCGGGTCGAACCCGAACGGGACGTGCAGCTTGGCGTCATCCACATCCTCGCCGCGGAGGAACCGCAGGTGGGGTTCGATGAGTACGGCAGGAACCTCGTGCGATGCGCCTTCCACAACGATCAGGCGGGAATCGGAAAACTGTTCCCTTGCCGCGACGGCGTTGGAAATGGGGGTGCGACCGTCGAGCGTGCCGCAACAGAAGAGCGTCGGTGTCGCCGACTTCACCGGTGCGCGGAAGCCGTCGCCAAGATCGGTGATGCCCATCACATCGCCGACGAAAGGGAAGGGCAGGTTGAAGGTGTCGTCGAGCAGGGCGCCGGTGCGCTGCGACTCGATCTCGGCCATGCGCTGCGCCGTGGCACCGGAAGCGCAGTCCATCGCCAGCATCATCCCGTGCGGGGCCTGGCCGAGCCAGCGCCCGAAACGGCGCGACAGGGTGGATGTGTCCCGGCGGGTGAGCTGGCGGGCAAGGGCCGGCAGGCCCCGAATCGCCCGCGTGCTGCCCAAGGCACCGCCGAGCACCGTCTGCACGGCGAAGCGACCGAGGGGAACCCGCTCTTCCACTCCGGCGATTTGCACCAAGGGAGGGTGGGCGTCGTAGTCCTCGAGCACTGCACGGAGCTGGCCATCGAGATCCGGGCATTCTCCGTCCAGGTCTGCACTGCCGCGGGCCAGTTCGGCGATGTGGCGAAAGTGTCCGTCGGTGTTGGCCGGCAGCTTGTGCGTGTCGTCCGGCCCCTCGACGATGCACAGGATCGCCTTGCCCACCCGTTCGCCATGCAATCGCAGCACCGCAAGGCCGAGATGCGACCCATAGCTCGCGCCGTGCAGGTTGATGGTCTCCGCCCCAAGCGCCTTGCGCAGGTCGTCCACGTCGTGGGCGCTCTCGACGGTGTTGAACGCATCCACTTCGACGCCCCGCTCGCGCCAATGCGTGGCGAGCCTTCCGGCATGGTCGCGCTGCGCGGCGAGAGCGGCGTCGCGGGTCAACACGTCGCTTAAGTCGTACTGCGGGCGGTCGTGCGAGAGAGAGCCGCCGTCGAGATTCGGCAACGCGCCCTGGCAGCCGCGCTGATCGAACGTCACGACGTCGCAGATTTGTGACAGCCGCTCCACGTGTTCGAACATCGACGTCTCGAAAGCGCCGATGGCCGCGGCGCCAGGGCCGCCGGCGAGGACGACGAGCGGCGGCAATCCCAAGTCTCGCCGCGCCGGCACCCGCACAAACGGCAGCGACAGCGCCGGGCTTTCCCCATGCGTGCGGATGCTTGGCACCAGCAACACGCCACGTTCCGCATCCAAGCTGCGCCCACTCGCCGCATTCCGCACCCGCGATGGCCAAATCCCAACAAGCTGCGACTCGTGCGGGGCGAGGAGTTTCTGCATGGGCGGCAAGTTCTGCGGCTGCGGTGGCGGAATTGTACGGTGATCTCCGTGCGCAACTCGGCGGCGCACCGGGACGCTCCCCCGGAAAGCGTGCAACATGGCGCAATGCCAGACATACAGATCATCAGCGTCCTGCACCTCGCCATCGCCTTTGTTCCGCCGGCGCTCGTGATTGCCGTGATGTGGTGGTGGAAGGTGGGGGCAGGGAAGGCGATCTACGCCAACGCCCGGATGCTCGTGCAACTTCTGGTGATCGGCTATGTGCTCATGTACATCTTCGAGGCCGACAATCCGTGGATCATCGTCGCGGTGCTGGCGCTCATGATTTCCGTCTCGGCGTGGATCGCGATGCGGCCGCTGCAGCGGCAGGGCCTGCGTGTGTATGGCGCGGTGGCCATTGCCCTCGGTGCCACGGGTCTCGCCGTATTCGGTCTCGTGACCCAGTTGGTGCTAGATCTGGACCGTTGGTTCGAACCGGAACTCGCGGTGCCCATCGCCGGCATGATCTTCGCCAACTCCATGAACACGGTGAGCCTCACCGCCGAGCGCTTCCAATCCGAGATCGAGCATGGCGCGGAGTTGATGGCGGCCCGCCGTGTTGCCCTCGACGCTGCCCTCATCCCGCAAATCAACAGCCTGCTTGCCGTGGGGCTCGTAGCCCTGCCGGGAATGATGACCGGACAGATTCTCTCGGGCGTCGATCCCCTGGTGGCTGCCCGCTACCAAATCGTGGTGATGTGCATGATTTTCGGCGCCGGTGGATTGGCCGCCATCGGCTACCTCTTGCTCACCCGCCCGGACCAAGGCGCATGACTGTTAGCCGTAGCTGCGAGCGAACGCGAGCACGCGCGCCCTTCAGGGCGCGCTAGAGCCGCACCATCGTCTTGCCGAAGTTGCTGCCCTGCAACATGCCGATGAAGGCGTCGATGCTGCCGTCGAGGCCGTCGGTGACGCTCTCTCGATACTTGAGACGGCCTTGCTTGATCCAGCCCGACATTTCCTCGAGTGCTTCCTCCGCAGCGGGGTGTGAGGCCGCGAGTTCCGAGAAGGCGAAGAAACGGTAGCCGCCGGCGCCGTCGTCGTTGCCGTCCTGCGGCATCACCGGCAGGCCTTCCGCTTTCAGGCGCTGCAGCGGCGTCGGCCGGCGCTCGGTACCGGTGAGGTTGTAGTGCGCGATGAAGCCGCAAATCGGCACTCGGCAGCCAAGGTTCAGCAGCCCAATGACGGCTTCGAGCACGTCGCCACCGACGTTCTCGAAATACACGTCCACCCCGTCCGGAGCGGCACTCGCGAGTTCGGTGGCGAAGTTCGGAGCCTTGTAGTCAATGCAGGCGTCGAATCCCGCGTCGTCCACGCACCATGCGCACTTCGCGGCGCCGCCGGCAATGCCCACCGCCCGTGCCCCCTTGATCTTCGCGAGCTGCCCCACCACCTGTCCGACCGCGCCGGAGGCGGCGCTGACCACCACCGTTTCCCGGGCCTTGACCTTCGCGACCTTAAGCAAGCCCTGATAGGCCGTGTAGCCGGTCATGCCGAGAACCCCCAAGGCCGTGGACGCGGGGCCGAGGGAGCCATTCCATTTCTGGATCGGCATTCCGGGATTGTTCCACTGCACGTCGCTGGCGCTAGCGAGGCAGCGCTCCTGCCAGCCGTAGTAGCCGACGACGAGATCGCCCTGATTCCAGCCGTCGATTCGGCTCTCGGCAACTTCCGAAACCGTGCCGCCGATGACTGTGCGACCTACGTTGTCGGCCGAGTTCATGAAGGTCGAACGCATGTAGGGATCGAGCGTCAGCCAGCGCGTTTGCAGCAGCATCTGGCCCGGACCCGGCGCGGGCAGTTCCTCTCGGGCGATCTCGAAGTCCGAAGGCTTCGGCATCCCCTCCGGCACCCGCCGAAGCACCACCTTGCGATTGTTCGTTGCGCTCAACTGCAAATCCTCCTCATTGCGGTCCAGGTCAACCTGCTACCTGGGTCATAGAACGCATTTCGTATGGGACGGGCTTGTCCCTTCCTGTGCCTAGTCTACCGGTGCGTTCAAAACGGGCAGTCGTATGGGACGGGCTTGTCCCGTCCCGTGCCGAGTCTACCGATGCGTTCAAGACGGGCAGTCGTAGGGGACGGGCTTGTCCCGTCCCGTGCCGAATCTACCGATGCGTTCAAGACGGGCAGTCGTAGGGGACGGGCTTGTCCCGTCCCGTGCCGAATCTACCGATGCGTTCAAGACGGGCAGTCGTAGGGGACGGGCTTGTCCCGTCCCGTGCCGAGTCCACCGATGCGTTCAAAACGGGCAGTCGTAGGGGACGGGCTTGTCCCGTCCCGTGCCGAATCCACCGATGCGTTCAAAACGGGCAGTCGTAGGGGACGGGC
The DNA here is from genome assembly GCA_965116935.1 of Pseudomonadales bacterium. Taxonomy (GTDB): domain Bacteria; phylum Pseudomonadota; class Gammaproteobacteria; order Pseudomonadales; family Azotimanducaceae; genus VXYL01. Next base: position 2,688,990 of record OZ220737.1, read on the forward strand.
TTGTCCCTTCCTGTGCCGAATCTACCGATGCGTTCAAAACGGGCAGTCGTAGGGGACGGGCTTGTCCCGTCCCGTGCCGAATCTACCGATGCGTTCAAAACGGGCAGTCGTAGGGGACGGGCTTGTCCCGTCCCGAGTCTATCGGGTGTTTCCAAAAACGGGCGGGGACAAGCCCGGGACGGGCCCCGCCCCACGAGCCCCTACCCACCCAATGTCCCTTCCGCCAGCGCCACCGCGGCGCGCAAAGCGGCAACGGCGCCGCGCGGGTCTGCAACCCCCTTGCCGGCGATGTCGAATGCCGTGCCGTGGTCCACCGATGTGCGGATCAACGGAACGCCCAGCGTGGCGGTGACGCTTTCGTGGAAGTTGTGAACCTTGATGGCGATGTGTCCCTGGTCGTGATACATCGCCAGCACCACGTCGAACTCGCCGGCGATGGCGCGGTTGAACACCGAATCCGCCGGCAGCGGCCCCACCACGTCCATGCCGGCCTCGCGGGCGGCGCGCACCGCCGGGGCGATGGCCTCGATCTCCTCGCGCCCGAGCAGCCCGCCCTCTCCACCGTGCGGATTCAGCGCTGCGGCGGCGATGCGTACGTTTGGCAATCCCCATGCGCGCAGCGATTCGTGACAGAGCTTGAGCCGCTCGAGCACATTGTCGAAGGTGACAAAGCGCCCCGCATCGATCAACGACTTGTGCGTGGACAGATGCACCACTCGCAATCCCGGCGTCATCAGCATGGTGGCCGTCACCGTGGCGCCGGTCAGACGAGCGAGGATCTCTTGGTGGCCGATGTCGTCCACATAGCCGGCGGCGTGAATCGCCTCCTTGTGGAGCGGGCAGGTCATCATGGCGTCGATCTCGCCGGCCACAGCATCGCCGGCACAGCGTTCCACGGCCCGCACCGCCGCTTCGCCGCACCCGGCGGCCACCTCGCCAACGCTGAAGTCGTCGGGGCACGGCGTGTTCGTATCAACGAGGTCGCATTCCGGCACCGTCAGGCCAGCCTGTCGTGCACCTAGCCCGAGTGCCCAGCCGGGGCCATAGACGACGATGCGGGCATCGGGCCGGTCCTCGTGGTGCAGCGCCTTTACGAGCACCTCGGGACCAATGCCGGCCGGGTCCCCGAGAGTGACGCCGATGCGGCGCGCCCTATCGGGCGCGTCGGCAGTTCGCTGGCGCGAACTACTGGGGATTGCCATGGCAGCGAACTCCTTTAGCTGCCGAGCAGCTCGATGCCGTCCACGGTGAGACCGAAGCCCTCGAGCCCCACGTAGTCCACTTCGCGCCCGGTGACGATACGGATGCGGCTGACGCCCAGGTCGCGCACGATCTGCGCACCGACGCCGATCTCGAGCCAATCGCGATTGCGCCCGTCGGCGCGGCTGGCGGGCCCTTCGCTCAGGTTGTCGAGCGGCACACCAGCGAAGCCGCTGCGGAGGTAAATGAAGACTCCGCCGCCGAGTTCTCCCAAGCGCTTGAGCGCCGTCTGCAACAGGTTGCTCTGATGGCTTGCCTGGGGGCCGAACACGTCCTCGATGAGCTTTTCGCGGTGGATGCGCACCGGCACGCTCGCGGCCGGCCCGTGCTCGCCAAACACGAGGGCAAGGTGCTCGGCATCCTCGAAGCGGGTGCGATAGGCGCAGGCGCGGGCGCGGCCGATGGCCGTCTGCACCTCGAACTCCCGCGTCCGAACCACCAGTTGCTCACGCCGCTGCCGCCAGGCGATGAGATCGGCGATGGAGATGATCTTGAGGTCATGCTCCTTCGCGAAGCGCATCAGGTCCGGCAACCGCTGCACGGTGCCGTCATCGTTCACCACCTCTGCCAAGAGCCCCACCGGCCCGCAGCCGGCGGCGCGAGCGAGATCGATGGCCGCCTCGGTGTGGCCCGATCGCACCAGCACGCCGCCGCGTCGTCCGACCAAGGGAAAGATGTGCCCGGGGCGCACGAAATCGCCGGCCACGACGTTGCCACCGGAGAGAGCCACGGCGGTGGCGGCGCGCTCTTCTGCGGAGATGCCGGTGGAGAGCCCTTCGCGATAGTCCACGCTCACCGTGAAGGCGGTGGCAAGCGGCGCATCGTTGCGCGCCACCATGGGTTCGAGGTGCAGCCTCTTGGCGAGATCCTCCTCAAGCGGCGTGCAAAGGATGCCGCTCGTGTGTCGGATCATGAACGCCACGCGCTCCGGCGTTGCCTTGGACGCCGCCATGATGAGATCGCCCTCGTTCTCGCGATCGTCGTCATCCACCACCACCACCAACTCGCCACGGGCGACGGCACCGATGGCATCGTCCACCGGGTCGAAATGCGGCGAATCCGGCGCCGGCGCAGGGGAGTTAGGGGGCATGGGCGAATCCCGGAGTCCAAGAATCCGGCAAGCGTAGCAGTTTCCCGCTGGCGAAGCCGCCGGCAACACGTTTGGGGCCGCTCGGGGAAGGTGCCGTCGAACGGGCGGGAAGGCATTCTGCCGTCCCTGCGTCCCCTTCGGGCGCGTCAGCGGGGACCTTCCCTCCAAAGGCCCCATCACAAGTCCGACTTGCCTGCTAGTGTCGTGTCCCAGAAATACGTCACCCTTCGTGCTGGACGTTGGCTGGCGCGGCGATGCCGGAGAAAACGAGGATGTGCCGCCCGGACTCGCCCCCGAGAGGTCGGTCAGGACCAAGACTGGACATGCCGAAGTACCACGAACTTGCGGGACGGCACACTAGGAGCTTGCGCTGTAGAACGCGTCTGCCACCGGCCTCTGGACGGAGGGCGTCCCGCCCTCCATCGTGCCGTAGGCACGTCAAGGAACAGAGGCTGGTTTGTTGGTGGCGTTGGCTGGCTCCGCTGCGTGCGCGCCTTCGGCACGCTTGGAGGGCGGGACGCCCTCCGTCCAGAGAGACCCTCTAATGCCTGCTAGCGCGCCCTGCTAGCATCCGTGCATTCGATCTGTCGGAGCCGCCGGACAAGCAGCCTATGACCAACCCCACCACTCTCCACCTTCACTCCCGCCACACCATCGGCACCGTGAGCCCGCTCGTTTTCGGCGGCTTTCTCGAGCACTTGGGCCGCTCCATCTACGAGGGTGTGTACGACCCCGGCAGCGCTCACGCCGATGCCGACGGGATGCGCACCGACGTCACCGAGGCGCTCCGGGAGCTTGGCCTCACCATCGTCCGCTATCCTGGCGGCAACTTCGCCTCCGGCTATCACTGGCAAGACGGCGTGGGCCCCAAGGAGGCGCGCCCCCGCACGCGGGAGCTTGCCTGGCAGTCCATCGAACCCAACACCTTCGGCACCGACGAGTTCATCAAGCTCTGCCGCAAGCTCGATTGGCAGCCGATGTTGGCGGTGAACCTCGGCACGGGTACGCCGGAGGAGGCCCGCGACTGGGTGGAATACTGCAATTGCGAGGCGGGAACGCGCCATGCCGACCTGCGCGCCGCCAACGGTGCCGCCGAGCCCTACGCCGTGCCGATCTGGTGCCTCGGCAACGAGATGGACGGCCCGTGGCAGCTCGGCCACGTTCCCGCCGAGCAATACGCCATCCGCGCGAGCCAAGCCGCCAAGATGATGAAGGACTGCGACCGCTCGATCGAGACCGTGGCTTGCGGCTCGTCCGCACCTGCGATGCCGACCTTCCCCGAGTGGGATAGAACGGTGCTCGAATCCCTCGGCGGCCTCGCCGACTACGTGAGTCTGCACCGCTACGTCGGCAATCCCGACGACAGCCCCGCCGACTATCTGGCGCTCTCGAACAGCATCGATGCCCAGATCGAGGCGGTGGACGCCTGCGCCCGGTACGTGCAGGCGAAGCAGCGCTCAAGGCGGCGTGCGTATTTGTGCTTCGACGAGTGGAACGTGTGGTATCGCGCCCGTGGCGGGGAGCATCACGACGGCGGGGCCAAGGTTGCCCCGGCCTTGCTTGAAGAACGCTACAACCTCGAAGACGCCCTCGTGGTGGCGATGTTCCTGATGAGCTTCATCCGCCACGCCGACAGCGTGCGCATCGCCAATCTGGCGCAGCTCGTGAACGTCATCGGCCCGGTGCTGACGCAAGGCGACGAACTGCTCAAGCAATCCATCTTCCACGCCTTCCGCATGGTGTCGAGCCGCCGAACAGGGGTGTCGCTGCGGGGTGCCGTGGAAGGGTCAACTTACGAAAGCGAACGCTACGGCGAAGTCGCCTTCCTCGACCACGCCGCCATCATCAACGGTTCCGAGTTGCACGTCTTCACCATCAACCGCCAGCTAGACGACCACATGCCCGTTACCGTGGCGTTCGCAGACCGCGCCATCGCCCGCGTGCTCTCGTCGGAAATCCTGCACGCGGACCTCAAGGCCGAAAACACGTTCGAGTCCCCCGACGAAGTGCGAGCCATCCCCTTCGACGGTTGGAGCGCCGACGGCAACGCCAACGCCCTCCTGCCGCCCCATTCGTTGGTGGCCACAACCTTCGAGCTGGCTTGAATGGACGATTCCCCGACGACGGGCCTGATGCGCTGCTGCAAGGCGTGCGGTGCGGCGATTGGACATTTCGTCCGGGCGCCGCTCGACCGGCTGAACGAACGCAAGGACATCGAGGAGTTGAAGAAGATTCGCCTTGAGCCAACGCGACCGCTGGCTGAGGTGCTCGAGGAACTCAAGCTGAGCGGCGACCTATGAAGTCGAGCTCGGCGGCTGTCGGGCTTTTGGCAATGGGCTGCTTTTGGAGGGAAGGCATTCTGCCTTCCCTGCGCCGCTAGGCGCTGCCCGCGTTTGCCGAAAAACGCCTGTCGGCGTTAGGGAAGGCAGAATGCCTTGCCTCCAAAGGCCCGTCCACGCCCAAAGTCGGTCGCACTGCTAGCCAACTAGGGGAGTGGCGCGCCCGCAGGGACTCGAACCCCGAACCCCCAGGTTCGAAGCCTGGTGCTCTATCCAATTGAGCTACGGGCGCTGCGCGACGAGGCCACGACTGCCGTGGCCTCCGTGCGCGGCAATTATACTGCCGCGCCGTAGTCCATCCGCTTGAGGAAAACCCGTGACCGACGCGCCGCTCGAAGGCATCACCGTTCTCGATCTGGGGCAGATCTACAACGGCCCCTACTGCGGCTACCTGCTCGCAATGGCTGGCGCACGGGTCATCAAGGTGGAGCCGCCCACGGGCGAGGGCATGAGAGGTCGCCGGGGTGGAGATGGCCTCCTGAGTTACCCCTTCATGATGCTGAACGGCAATAAGGAAACCGTGACCCTCAACCTCAAGGACGAACGCGGCCGCGACCTCCTGAAGCGCCTCGTGCGCCACGCCGACGTGCTGCTCGAGAACTTCTCCCCCGGCACCATGGAACGCAACGGCGTCGGCAGCGCGACCTTGCTCGAAATCAACCCGCGCCTGATCTACGGCGCCGCCACCGGTTTCGGCCGCGGCGGCCCGCACCGCGACTATCGCGCCATGGACATCACCGTGCAGGCCATGACCGGCGTCGTCGCCATCACCGGCAACGACGACGAACCGCCGCTCAAGTCCGGCCCGGCGCTTTGCGACATCCTGGGCGGCGCGCATCTCTACGCCGCCATCACCACTGCCTTGGTGCGCCGCGCCCGCACCGGCAAGGGCGCGGTGCTCGACGTGGCCATGCAAGACGCCGTGTTCCCCACCCTAACCTCCGCCCTCGGCGCCTACTACACGGTCGGCGGCAACCCGCCCCGCACCGGCAATCACCACCAGGCAATGGCCGTGGCGCCCTACAACGTCTATGCCGCCGCCGATGGCCACGTCGCCATCATCTGCATCCGCGAAGGCCACTGGCGGTCCTTGACCCGCGCCATGGGCCGCCCGGAACTCACCGAGGATCCGCGCTTCGAGTCGATGAAGGAGCGCGCCCGCAACATGGCGGCCACAGACGAAGCCGTAGAGGCGTGGACCAGCACGCTGCCCAAGGCCGAGGTGTTCCGCATCTGCCAGGAGCACGACGTCATCTGTGCCCCGGTGCAATCCCTGGACGACGTGCTGAACGATCCCCACCTCCTCGAACGCGGCGCCCTTGCCAAGCTCGCGCACGAGCACTTTGGCGACGTTACGCTGCCAAGCACCGCGCTGCGCTTCGAGGACGTAGAGCCTCCGCCCGTCACCCTCCCTCGACCGCTCGGCGCCGACAACGAGAGCGTCTATGGTGGATTGCTGGGGCTCGACCGTTCGGAACTCGAAGAGCTCTCCGGGGCTGGTGCCATTTAGGGGAGCTTTGCCCCAATCGCCTGGCGGATGGAGGTCCACATGAAGGGCACAAGCTGGCTGCCGCTTTGTACGCTGCTCTGCTGCGTCCTAACTGCTGGGAGCGAGGCCAGAACGTTGGATGAGCAACGCCTTGTGGCCCTCCTCGAAGAGACCAGGGCCGACATGAAGATGCCGGGGCTTCGCGCCGCCGTGCGGCTGCCGGATGGGCGCATCGTCCGGGTCGCCACCGGCCTCGCCGACAAGGAAGCCGGCACCCCGCTCGACAACAACGTAGCAATGCCCGGCGGCAGCACCGGCAAGACCTTCGTCGCCACCCTCACGATGCTGCTAGTCGAAGACGGCACACTCTCCCTAGACGACCCCGCCAGCAAGTGGCTTGGTGACCGGCCTTGGTACGCGCGGCTGCCGAATCCCGAAGAAATCCGCGTTCGCCACCTGCTCTCGCACAGCGCCGGCATCTCCGACTATCCAGGCACGTTCCGCTACAACCTCCACTCCGTCTGGCGCGCTATCCGCCGCGGCGGCATTCGCTTCACGCCAGAGGAACTCATCGGCTTCGCCGAGGGCAAGAAGCCACTCAACCCGCCTGGCGAGGGCTACCGCTACACCGATGTCGGCTATCTCGTGCTCGGCCGCCTCATCGAAGCCGCCACCGGCCGCACCTACTACGACCTCCTCACCGAGCGCATCCTCAAGCCTCACGGCTTCGAAGACATCGTCCTGCAAGACCGCTCCGTGCTCCCCGTCACCCCCGGCTACACCATGGGCGCCCGCAACCTGCGCGACGACGGCACCATGAAGATCGACCCATCCTCCGAATGGACCGGCGGCGGCCTGGCGCTAACCCCCACCGATCTGGTGCGTTTCCACGCGGCCCTCGCCGCCGGCGAAATCGTCCGCCCGGAGAGCCTTGCGCAGATGCTCGAGGGCGGCTGGCACCACCCCACAACCCCCGGCGAACACTACGGCTTCGGCCTTTTCGTCCACGACCACGGCAGCGCATGGAGCCACGCCGGCCTATGGCCCGGCTACCGAACCCACGTCACCCACAACACTCGGGCCGCCACCACCATAGCCGCCCAAACCAACCGCGACGGCCGCATCGACATGGGCGCAGTCGTGGCCCGCATCGCATCGGCGGTTGAGAACTAGGACGTTCGATCGGGTCGGCGTTGCGGAGTTGTGGCGGCGACACGGAGGCGAATCAAGGCGCCGCAACATCGCCATTTGAGGCGTTTGACCTACCCAGTGCACGGTAGGTTTGGTAAAGTCCGGCCGAGTCATGGTGAGGGCAAGACCCCACGCAGAGGTTGCGTGAACCGCGTACCGATGGTTGGAAATGACGATTTTCACGTGCTCTGCCTAGACGGTGGGGGCAGCTTGGGTGCGTACACGTTGGGAGTGCTTCACGAAGTCAATGCGATCCTGAAAAAAGCGTCCTGCAAGTCCTTATCCGAGACCTTCGACTTGGTTTACGGCACGAGCACGGGGGCCATAATTGGGTCGATGATCGCGTTGGGCAATCCGATTGAGGAAATCTGGCGTCGATACCAGGAGCTGGCACCCGAAGTAATGGGAAGGCACTGCGCGCGACATAGATCGAAGGCGCTACGCGACCACGCGGACCGAATCTACGAAGGGCGGACCTTCGATTGCTTCCGTACTCGGGTGGGTATTGTCTCCACCGACATCGAATCGAATGCGCCGATGATCTTCAAGAGCCACGAGGACCAACTACGGACTGGCGTGGCAACCTTCGAGCCGGGATTTGGCTGCACGATTTCCGAAGCCGTCCAAGCGTCCTGCGCCGCCTATCCATTCTTCAAACGCGCAAGCGTCGATGTCCCGGGCTATGGGGGAGAGCGCACTTTGGTCGATGGTGGCTTTCTCGCCAACAACCCAATGCCGTTGGCGATCATTGAAGCACTCTACTTCCTCCGAATCCCCAAGGAACGGATTCGCGTCCTGAGCATTGGCACAGGTTCTTTCCCAAGACGGATGGGCCCGTTCCTGTGGATGGCATATCATTTTCTTCCGTTAGCCCGAACCTTGTTCGAGCTGTTAGATACGAGCACGAAGTCTATGGAGTGGATTAACGACATACTCTTTAAGGAGATCGACTCACACCGGATTAGTGGAACATATACGGACCTACACACAAGCTTCTTGGAGGACAATTCGAGCCGTCTCCAGCAGGTGTACTCTCGCGGTCGTCAAGAGGGTCAAGAGGCTGAATGCCGCGTGATGGAATTGCTGGTACATTAATGGTGAAGGTGGACGTGCGGCTCGAAGGCACTCGGCATCGGCCGGTTGGACACGGCCATGACTTCCTTGACGACATTTGTGCCAGCCTATCTCGGACTCCCATCGACCGGGGCTTTTTGTACCACCTCCTTGCAGCAGTATTCGGTTGTCAAGACGATTGCGAAGGGAGGTCGTTTCCCACGGTATTTCTGACAAACGACATTGGCGACGCCGCAAGGGCCCTAAATGCTCGTCACTTCTATCAAATTGGTGAAAGCACGGCGAACGTGCAAGGCACGCAACAGATGCTTGACCTTTGCCGACCACTCGCGAGCGGTAATTGGGCGGTGTTCTGCGAGCTTCGAGCGAACTCGATGGCGTTCGGGATGTTGGCAATGGGTGAAGGGCGGGCGGCAGCGTTCGGTGCGGAAATAGCGCTTGGGCATGATGTTGATATCGTTAGAATCTCGCGTTTCTCTGAAGGACCAGCGGAGGTTACCAGCTCAGGGGACATTTCGATGAAGTTCGACGTGCAGGTCCGACCAGCCCTTGCGCGTCAGGATGCGGTTCGGGTGTTCACTAGGACGATTACCCGCACGGTTCAAGCGGCCGATCGTCCTCTCGCTAAGTTATTTTTTGATAGTGTGCTGCGGATGGTCGATAAAGCGCAGGAAGGATGTCTGATTGCGATTGTGGACAGTCGTCAAGCCGGCGTTCCCGCATGCCATGATGCTGTCATGTTGCCAACTCCAATCGATCTCCCGCGGGTTGTCTCGCAGTTTAGGGGGTCGCCATCCGCAACGGAGGATCATGCGGCGTTATTGGCCTCCATGGTAACCTCGGATGGCATCTCGGTGTTCGACTCTGCTGGACGATTGCGAGCCTACCGTTGGTTTGTCCAACTTCCTGAAAGTCGTGAAGGAGTGCTGGGTGGCGCTAGGCATCGGGCGTTCCAATCACTGTGCATGATGGTAGATCGGGGCGACCTACTTGGCGCCTATCTGAAGTCTCGCGAAGGGGGGTGGACCTTCCGAGAAAACGCCCGCCTTCGAATATCGACTTGATGGCTACCGATCGCGTTTCGTCCGTACACGCGACGGCGAAAAGTAGGGCCTAGGGACCGGTTGATGATGCCATCGGGAAGGACGACTATGGTCGTCGGCCGTGCGGCAGGAGCGGCCATTCGGGTTCATCGACCGTGAACGCCGTCACCGAGCACCTTCCCGAACGAACCCCCGAACCAGGCGAACTGGTGCAAGTTCGCTCGCGTCGTTGGCTGGTGGAAGAGACCATTGATTCACCGAATTCCGGCGAGTCCGCCCGCGTCGCTCTAGCCTGCGCCGATGACGACAACCAAGGCCAAACGCTCACCGTCTTCTGGGACTACGAACCCGACCGGCGCATCCTGCAAGACGAAGGATGGGACCACCTCGCCGCCAAGGGCTTCGACCCAACACGGCGATTCGCCGCCTTCTACAACACCCTACGCTGGCACTGCACCACCGCCACCGATCCCAACCTCTTCCAGGCACCGTTCCGAGCCGGCATCAAGATCGATGCCTACCAGATGGAGCCACTTCGTAAGGCCCTCCGCCTGCCCCGCGTCAACCTCTTCATCGCCGACGACACCGGCCTTGGCAAGACCATTGAAGCGGGCCTAATCGCCCGCGAGCTCATCCAGCGCCGCAAGGCCAAGACCATTGTCGTCGCAGCGCCTCCTTCCGTGCTCGAACAGTGGAAGACAGAACTTGAAGACCGCTTCGGCCTGATCTTCGAAATCCTCGACCGCGCCTATGTGTCGCGGATGCGCCGCGAGCGTGGTTTCGGCGTGAATCCGTGGCGCACCCACAGCCGCTTCCTCATCTCGCACAACCTCCTCATCGATGCCGGCTACACGAACCCCATGCTCGAATGGCTAGGCGATCTTCAGCCGGCTAGCCTCTTGATCCTCGACGAAGCCCACCACGCCGCGCCAGCAAGCGGCGCTCGCTACGGCATCGAAACGAAATTCACCCGCGCGGTTCGCGACCTCAGCCACCGCTTCGAACACCGCCTGCTCCTTTCCGCCACGCCCCACAACGGCCACTCCAACAGCTTCTCCACGCTGCTGGAGATTCTGGATCCATACCGCTTCACCCGCGGCGTCAAAGTACGCAAGGCCGCCTTGGACCAGGTGATGGTGCGGCGCCTGAAGGAAGACATCCGCGAGATTCAGGACGGGTTCCCCAAACGCACCGTCGAGCCCGTGGTCATAGACGGCTTGCCAGAAGACGCGCCCGAACTGCTCCTCTCAGACTTGCTTGACGAATACCGCACCGAGCGCGAGAAGCGCCACGCCACCGCCTCCAATCGGGCAAGGGCCGCCGCGGGGCTCCTCGTCGTCGGCCTCCAGCAACGGCTTCTCTCATCCATCGAAGCCTTCTCCCGCAGCCTGCGAGTGCATCGCGAGACCGTCGCCCGCCACTGGGAACAGGGGCTCGCCAATACCACCAAGCCCCCTGTCTCCGAGACCTTCACGCAAACCGCCGGTGCCGACGACGAACGCGCCGAGTTGAGCGACGATGAACTCGATGCCGAAGACCGCGAACAGGTGCAAGCCCTAACGACAGCCGCGGAAGCACAAGCTGAACGAGATGCCGTCCATTGGCAACGTGAGCAAGAACTGCTCGACCAGATGCAGGAGATCGCAGAATCCACCCGCCACCTGCCCGACGCCAAGACCCGCTACCTGATCGACTGGATCCGCGACAACCTCTGCCCCGAACTCCCGCCTTTCGGCCAGCCTCCATCCGGCAACGCCGCCCAATGGACAAACCGCCGCGTCCTCATCTTCACCGAGAACCGCCAGGGCACGAAACGCTACCTGCGATCCATCTTGGAGCAGGCAATCGAAGGAACAGACCGAGCCGACGAACGCATCGCAGTAATCGATGGCAACACCACCGGACCGAGACGGAAGGACATCCAGCGCCGCTTCAACCGCGATCCAGCCGAAGACCCATTGCGCATCCTCCTGGCCACGGACGCCGCCCGCGAAGGCCTCAACTTCCAGGCGCATTGCACAGACCTCTTCCACTTCGACCTGCCGTGGAACCCCGGTCGCATTGAGCAGCGCAACGGCCGCATCGACCGCAAGCTGCAACCCGCACCGGAAGTGCATTGCCGCTACTTCGTGCTCCCGCAGCGCAAGGAAGATCGGGTACTCGATGTGCTGGTGCGAAAGACCGACACCATCAAGCGAGAACTCGGCAGCCTCGCGAAAGTGATCGAGGACGACATCGAAAAGCAGTTGCGTGGCGGCATCCGCCACAGCGACGTCGAGAGGCTGCGAGGCCGAATCGAGGGCCTTGATCTAAACGCTGACCGCAAGCGCAACGCCGAAGAAGAGCTGGAGGCATCCCGCGACCGCCGGGACGCCCTGGAAGGCCAGATCGAGCGTTGCCGGTCCCTGCTCGAACAGTCCCGAACTTGGACCGGCTTCGACGCCGAACCATTCCGCGACGCCCTCTCCTGTTCGCTGGACCTCCTGGGCGTTCCACCCCTGCAAGAGGGCGCGGACAACAACGGCAACTCCGTCTGGGAGCTCCCACGCCTTGAACAACGCGGCACCACGGACCCGAGCTGGACCTCGACGTTAGATTCCCTCCGCGCCCCCCGTAAGCTCGATCAATCTATCGCCGAGTGGCGCCGCGACGCCCCGATCCGCCCCGTTGTGTTCCGCGATGCTGGCATCGTCACTGAAGACACCGTGCATCTGCACCTCGAACAGCGCCTCGCCCAACGCCTGCTCGCACGCTTCCGAGCCCAAGGATTCGTCCACCACGACCTGTCCCGCGCTTGCCTTGCACAAACTCAAGACTCCGTTCCTCGCGTCATCCTCTTGGGCCGCCTCTCCCTCTACGGCCAAGGCGCGGAACGCCTGCACGAGGCCATCGTCCCGGTCGCGGCGCGATGGATCGAACCATCACGCCGGCGAGAGCCCCTGCGTCGCTATGCCCGAGATGCCGAGGGTCTCTCGCTCAACCTTCTCGAGAAGTCCCTTGGCAGCCGCGCCCCGGCGCCCAACGAAGTCATCCAGCGCCGCCTGCTGAATGCCGCACCCCAGGACGTGACGGAACTCCGCCCGCAATTGCAGGACGTCGGCGAATCTTTCGCCCAAGACGCCATCAAGCTCTTGGCCCAGCGCGGGGACCAGGAAGCCGAAGCACTGCGCGCAACGCTCGAGAACCAACGCGACCATGTGCGAACAGAACTCGCGCGTCACCAAGCCGACCCTCAGCAGCGCCTCGCCTTGGGCTTCGTCCGAGAGGAATCCGCCCAACTCGACGCCGACATGCGCCACTGGGAAACCCGCCTGGCCGCCTTCGACCGCGACCTAGAAGAAGAACCAGACCGAATCCGCGCCTTCTACAAAGTCCGCGCCCAACGCATCGAGCCTGTTGGCATCGTGTACCTATGGCCAGAAACCAACTAGCGTCCCGGATGTTCAGTTCCGTCGAACCGGCCAACCTCCCTCCGGCGATCTTGCGGGCTTTGCCCTTGTCTCGCAGACTCCCCCACAAGGGGGAAGGCTGCGCGAAATCTCTGATCAAGTCGGTTCCTCTGGAGGGAGGGCGTCCCGCCCTCCGTACGCGCCGACAGGCGCGCTCCAACTCCGCCATCGCCCATTCCACGCAAGTCGGAGTCAAGGACATGGCGCTATAGCTCATGGCCACACGCGACCCAAACATAGCCGCCCACCAAGAATGGCTGGGCTTCGTGCGCCCCACAGGCCTCGTGGTCTCTTCCCCAGCCCTGGTGCAAGCGGGAGTCATCCTCAATCGCCGCGACGCCGAAGGCCGGCAACTCCTCAACGATTGCATCGAGCACACAGAGAACGACGAGCCCTTCCTCCCGAACTTCCGAGCCTTCGCCGAATCTGTGCTCGACTGGCAATTCACTCCCGCCGGCTATGCCGGTATGGAAGGCACCCCCATCCCCCAAGAGTTGGAGCTCCGCCTCCCCGACACCGGCGAAGTCCTCTGCCCCACGTTCGCCGTCCGCCGCGAAGTCGCCAAACGCAGAGCCAAGCCCCCAACAGAAGGCGACAACGACAACCCCCCACCACCTTGGCAACTCCTAGTCTTCGTTTGCGACCCCAACGCCGGTTTCGACAACGCCTTCAAGTCCCAAGCGGGCGGCATCGAAGCCTCGCCCCAAAGCCGCATGGAACGCCTGCTCCGACACACCGGCGTACCGGCCGGCCTCCTGTTCAATGGCACTGCCCTGCGCCTTATCTCTGCCCCCAGAGGCGAAAGCGCTGGCTGGCTCGATTTCCGTGTGCAGGACATGTGCCTCTCCGCCGGCCGCCCCATTTGCGCCGCTATGCGCGCCTTGCTGAACCAACAACGGCTCCTCGCGGTTTCCTCGGAAAAGCGCCTCGCAGCCCTCCTAGCGCAAAGCCGCAAGTTCCAGAACGAAGTGAGCGAGCGCCTGGCCGAACAGGTGCTGCACGCCCTCTACGAACTCCTGCGCGGATTCCAAGCCGCCCACCACGCCTCCAAGGGTGAGCTCCTAGGCCGCGCCCTCGCCGAAGATCCCGACCACGTCTATCGAGGCCTCCTCACAGTCGTTCTCCGCTTTGTGTTCCTGCTCTATGCCGAAGAGCGTGACATGCTGCCCCAAGACGAGACATATCTCGGCGCCTACTCCCTCACCGGCCTCTACGAACGCCTGCGCGAAGACGCCGCCCGCCATCCCGACACGATGGATCAACGCTTCGGTGCATGGGCGCAACTGATCGCGCTCTCGCGCATGGTGCATGACGGCGCACGATCCGGCGACCTGCACCTGCCACCCCGCCACGGCGAACTATTCGACCCAGACGTGTATCGCTTCCTCGAAGGCCGAGACGCTCAGGTCGCTGGTGCCCGCAGCGTAAGCGAACGAATCGAGCCACCCTTGGTGCCGGACGGCACCATCCACCGCGTGCTCGAGAAGCTCATCGTCTTGGGCGGCGAGCGCATTTCCTACCGTGCGCTGGATGTGGAACACGTCGGTGCCGTGTACGAAACCATGATGGGCTTCCGCCTCGAAACAGCAACGGGCCAGTCCGTCTCCATCAAGGCGACAAAGAAGCATGGCGCACCGGCCACCGTGAGCCTGACAGCGCTTCTTCACGAACAACCATCCCGCCGCGCCAAATGGCTCCAAGATCGCACCGACCGCAAGCTCACCGACCGTGTTGCGAAGCTCGTGCGAGCTGCGGACGAGCTAGAGGCCCTGCACGCCGCACTCGACTCCGTGATCGACAAGGAAGCCACCCCCGATCTCGTCAGCCGCGGCGACATGGTGCTCCAGCCGAGCGAGGAGCGCCGCCGCTCCGGTTCCCACTACACGCCCCGCGAACTCACCGAACCCATCGTCCGCGAAGCGCTCGCACCCGTTTTGCAGCGCCTTCGCGGCGACTCGACAATCCCACCAAAGCCCGAGGAAATCCTCGCCCTGAAGGTGTGCGACCCGGCGATGGGTTCGGGCGCATTCCTGGTGGAAGCCTGCCGCCAACTCGGCGATGCCTTGATGGACGCATGGCGCGCCCACGACGAAGTGCCCGACATGCCAGAAGACGAGGACGAAGTGGTGTTCGCCCGCCGGATGGTGGCCCGCCGTTGCCTCTATGGTGTTGACCGCAATCCTGCTGCCGTGGACTTGGCCAAGCTCTCCCTCTGGCTTGCGACGCTAGCGAAGGAGCATCCACTCACCTTCCTGAACCATGCGCTTCGGCACGGCGACTCGCTGGTGGGCCTCTCCAAGGCACAGATCGAGTCCTTCCATTGGAAGGAGGGGGCGCCGCGGCAGACCAGCATCGAGCGCGACGCCATCCGCAAACACTTGAAGAAAGTGAGCCAGCTTCGGGAGCGAATCCGCAATGCGGGCGACGACACGCCCGACTTCGAGCTGCGTCGGCTTTGGGACGACGCGCGGTATGAAGCGGGTGAGGTCGCGCTGCTGGGCAATCTAGCGCTGGCGGCGTTCTTTGAAGGTAAGACCGCAAAGGTGCGCGAAGAACACCGCAAGCGCCTTGCTGGTGCGGTGCTCCAAGGCGAAGCGGGAATGTATCGGAACGCGCTCGACAACACGCTTGTGCCGTTCCATTGGCAGATCGAGCTGCCGGAGGTCTTCGACCGCGACAACCCCGGCTTCGACGCCATCGTCGGCAATCCGCCCTTTGCCGGCAAGAACACCGTCCGGGCGGCGAACCCAGAAGGCTATCCGGAGTGGCTCAAAGAGATGCACGCCGAGAGCCACGGCAACTCAGACCTCGTGGCGCATTTCTTCCGCCGCGCATTCAATCTGCTCCGTGACGGCGGAACATTCGGCCTGATCGCGACCAACACAATCGCCCAAGGCGACACGCGGAACACGGGGCTCAGGTGGATTTGCGAGCACGGCGGCAACATCTACCGGGCTGAACGTCGCTTCAAGTGGCCGGGCCAGGCAGCCGTGGTGGTGAGTGTGATCCACATTCATCGCGGCGCTTGGGAGGGAGAGCGGCTGCTTGACACCAAACCTGTTGAGAACATCACGGCGTTCCTGTTTCATCGGGGCGGCCACGGCGACCCTGCACGACTGAAGGCGAACGAGAAGCAGAGCTTTGTTGGCAGCTATGTGCTGGGCATGGGCTTCACATTCGACGACACGGACAAGAAGGGCGTGGCGAGTCCGCTTGCCGAGATGCGACGACTGATCGCGGAGAATCCGAAGAACCAAGACGTGATCTATCCGTACATTGGTGGAGAGGAGGTCAACACCAGCCCGACCCATGAGCATCATCGCTATGTGATCAACTTCCACGATTACCCACTGCGACGTGATGACGTTGGAGAATTGTGGGAGGAAGCGACCTCGGAACGAAAGCGCGAGCTGCGCAGGCAACCGAATGTGCCTAGGGATTACCCGGGCCCGGTGGCCGCGGATTGGCCGGAGCTCCTAAGGATCGTTGAAGGAAGCGTGAAGCCTGCGCGTGCGCACCTGACCACGAATGCCGTTGGAAGAAGGCGCGCCGCCTTCTGGTGGCAGTACGGCTCGCTGGCCAAAGAACTCTACTCGGAAGTCGACGGAAAGGATCGGGTACTGGTTGTATCCCGCGTTGGCCAACAGCTCGCGTTCCAGTTCTTGCCGCCAGATTCCGTTTATTCTGACTCGATCATCATGGTGCCAGTCTCTTCCTATGCAGGTCTTTCGTTCCTGCAGTCCCGCCCCCACGAAATCTGGGCCCGCTTCTTCGGCTCGTCGATGAAGGACGATCTCCGATACACGCCCTCCGACTGCTTCGAGACTTTCCCGTTCCTACGCGGCTGGCACACCAACCCAACTCTGGAAGCCGTCGGCAAGACCTACTACGACTACCGCGCCGCCCTCATGGTCAAGAACAACGAGGGCCTCACGAAAACCTACAACCGCTTCCACGACCCCAACGAGTCCGCCCCTGAAATCGCCAAACTCCGCGACCTCCACACCGAAATGGATCGCGCCGTCCTAGCCGCCTACGGCTGGCAAGACATCCCCACCACCTGCGAGTTCCTCCTCGACTACCCCATCGACGAATCCGAATGGGGCAACAAGAAAAAACCCTACCGCTACCGCTGGCCCGACGAGGTCCGCGACGAAGTCCTAGCCCGCCTCCTAGAACTAAACTCCAAACGCACGCCGCAATAACGCCTCGGTACTCGCCCGTACTCGCCCCATGCAGCGCGCGGAAATCAACATCCCTGGCAACCCAGGCATCATCCTGCGAAGGGTCGCGCCGGTGCTTTCGGCTTGGTTCGGGCCAGACGGCTATGTCCTTGGAGGCGGCACGGTACTCGCCGCCCGCTGGCAACATCGCGTCAGCACAGACATCGACCTGTTCACCGACCACGAACGCTACCAACAAACCATCTTGACCCGCCGCGACGAGGTCGCCAATGCCCTGAGCGACCTCGTCGCCGAAACAGGCGAAGGCGCCGTGGAAGTGGAACGAGGCTGGCTACGCGTCCTCTTCCCCGAAGGCCCAGCCGCCCTAATGACAATCCCCCGCCCAACCATCCGCGACCCCTACGTCGAGCACGTCCAAGGCACCAACGTCCCCACCGAAAGCACCGCCGAAATACTCGCCAGAAAGGTCCAAAGCCGCATCCTAGACCTAGGCGTCTTCACCGACCGCGACCTATACGATCTCTTGGTCGCCCAACAACGCGCCCCCGAACCCCTAAACCGCGTCCTTGCATCCATCACCGCAGGCGAACGCGCCGCCATCGCCAGCGAGTTGCGCGGGTTGCCCACGGTTGGTCCAGCGGCGAACCCGTCCGCCAACCCGCCCACCCAAACCTCCTACGCAACCTACCCCGCCGCACCCGCAATCTCTTCGAGCCCTGATACGGGCCACTTGGGGCGAGGGCGTCTCGCCCTCGCACGCGCCGACAGGCGCGCGGGCTTTGGAGAGGCATGTGCTATCGAACGCGCCTTGCGGCGCGTGGGCGGGCAAGATCCCCACCCTCCACGCCCCCTCCCACCGGGGCGTTTGTGGATGCGGGCTCCTCTGGGGCGAGACACCAAGGCCCGTCCACCACCAAGCCCGACAGACTGGTAAGCTCCCGGAATGATCAACTTCCAAGCCGTACGCCACGCCTACCGTTCGCCGCCCCCAATCGGCGACCACATCCCAACGGTGGAGGAGCGCATCGCCGCCTACGAAAACCAACGCCTAGCCAACGCCATCTGCCGAGGCATCGACCCACAAACCGCCGCAATCGCCGAACACGGCTCTCTAATCGGCGGCCCCACCAAACCACCAACCCGCTTCGAAGGCGGACGCCGAGCCGAAGACATGGTGAGAATGCCCCCCATGCCCCTCCCCTGGTTCGACCACCAAAACGCCCACCTCCGCACGCCCTGCTCCGCACCCCACAAATACCTAGAAACCCTCGCCGCCGACCACCTAGCCGGCCACAACCCCCGCCCCACCGGCCAAACCCTACACAACCTCCTGCAAGCGGACCACCTAACGCCAAAGGAAGCTCACCTAGTAGAGCAGTTCCTATCCCGCCTACGAATGATCGAACTCGCCTGCCTCCTAAGCCGAGCCGCCCTAACCATCCACGAAATAGCACGCGCCATGCTCCTCTCGGGCTGCAAGATCCCAGCAAAGACGCACTGGATCAACCAGTTCGCGGCGCGACCGCCCGCTTAAGCTCTTGGCCTGTGAGGTCCGGCGGTGGTCGCGCGAGGTTATCGTCCTAGGCGCTTGTCAACGGTCGCCTGACGTTCCCACATCGCTGCTTCGCTGTCATAGGTCCTCGCGAGGCGCAACAGGACATCGCCTACGAAAGGAAAATCCGTACGGCGACGTTCCGACTGTCGTCGGTACGTCTCGGCAAGGGCCCGATCTTGGGGTGCAGGATCGCCTACAACCACCCCGCGCGTGCTGCGCCTCCCAGCGACGAACCCATCTGCGATCTCATCTGTCCGCACGACTTCCAACGCTTCGCAGACCGCGGCGCACGGCCATTCGCCGTCCTCCTCCGATGCACGAGATAGAAGCGCTCCAATTCGGTCGTCGCCGATTGCCTTGCGACCGACTTCGTCAAACATGGTCCTTGCCTCGGTGACCCAACGTACCAGCTTCTTCTCGTTAACTGTTCCATCGTCCCGGGTGCCTGGAATCCGCCTGATGCTGTCCAAGAGTTGATGTGAAGCGTAGGCAGCCCGGTGCTGCGCTGCTTCGCTGGCCTGATCTCCTGGGTCTTCGGTGCCGTCGTCGCGGGGGTAGCACTGCCGTACCGCCTGAACGAACAGGCTGGGGGATTCCCCTACGGCACGTTCAAGATTCGGGACTCCGCGCTCACTGCTCTCCAGAGCGGCAATGAACGCAAACTCCAGCAACGCTAGCTGCTCCATCGTGATCTCTGTTGCCGCGTCCAGCGCCTCTAGAGCGTTGGAGAGATCGGAGGAATCTATCGGAAAGTGGCCTGTTGGTTCGTCGAAGACCGTACTAACATCGGTCAGCAGCCGCCTCAATTGATGGGTGTCGATGTTCGCCCATTGGAGGTTCATTGAAGCAAAGGCAGCCCTTGGACGCCTTGCCTCCAGCAGGCGGTCGATGATCTCTCGACATTCGTCGCTGCTAAACATCCGCCCGTAGGGTATTACATGCTGCCAGTATCCTCGCCCCACTTCGTCTGGCAGCTTGTCGAGTATCCGCCACGTGTGGTCGTGAAACGGCGCACATCGGAGGAGCCGCTCGGCAGCCGCGCAATCGAGGTCCCTACTAACTTGCAGGAGGAGGTCGGACGCTGCCGGGTCTGCTGCAGAACCGATGATCCCCCGGAGGAAGGCATCTAGCTTGGTTTCGTCCATGTGCTTTTCTGCCAAGCACTCTCGCAAGGCTGAGGTGGTGGTTTCGATGCTCCCGACGCACGCACCGGCGTACCTCCCAACGATCTCGGCGGCATTGCCGCGGTCGACCAATGCCAAGGCACCCCTGAGACCTAGTGCGGACCAAACTTCGACCATCGCCTCTTGGCGCAGCTCATGGACTTTCGCCTCCTGTGCCTGCCAGTCCAAAGGGTCATCCACTCCTTCGTTCCAAGGCGCCGCGACCCATCCACTTTCGAACAACCATGCGTGACGATTGATCAAATCCGCCGGAAGAAGCCTGCTGATGGCTTTCTTCGCTCGTTCCGTGACGCCTTCGGGCCGGACTCGACGACCTAGGCGAGTGAGGCAGCAATTGCGAATGCGTTCGCGCAAGGTCGCACGTTCCTCGTCACTGTGGGCCGAATCAGCCCATGTGTCGACAAGCTCCCAAACTGTGGCCCGATCGTCTGCATGTAGGTTTGGGAGGCGTTCAATCAGGTCACCAAGCGTGGCTGGATCGTGGTCCCAAGACACCAGCAAGCGCCAAACCTCCCGTCTGAATTGGTGGTATTCGGCTTGGGTCGCAACGCCACCAGCCCCCGTCGCATCGGCACGCCACTTGGGGCGATAGTTGGCCATGGCGTGTCGCGGACCTCGTGGGATTTCGCCAATGCAAAGCCCCCACGCAACTTTAGGGAACCGCTTGACGAGCATCGCCAAGACGCGGACCCGCTCCTCGACTGACGCCGCCGTCTGAGGCATCCACGACCTCAGGATCCCTCCTAGACTCGCTATCGGCTTGTTCGACAGATTGTCTTGGATGGGTACGCCTGCCAGTTGGGCGAGCACGGCGCAGACCCGGGGGAGATATGCCGGATTCCAAGCGATGCACTCGAGTGCCCATAGCAGGCCGACACGAGGGCTGTGCGTGAATGGAAGGTCTTGGGTTGGCCTCAGCAATGCCAACACAGCCGGTTCCTCTTGGGCCAAGTCCGCTTCAAGAAGCCGCAGGATCGCATCCGGTGCCGCTTCGGCGTAGGCGGGGAGGTCGCGCTCTTGAGACTCGAGCGTTTCAACGGTGAGCGGATCAAGAATTCTACTGACCAAAGCGGCTGCGCTCGCTGCCGGCGTGGCAGCGAGCCGTTCGCCGAATAGGTTGGCACCGTGTGTGGCCAATATGACGAGAGTCTCCCGAACTCCTTCGCGCAATACGTCCGAGTGGTCGCGCTGCTTGTTGTAGATCACGGCAGCCCAACGTTGTTCTTCAGGAAGGTCTAGCGCGGGATCCGCCTCCGACAGCACGAACTCCGCCAAGACGAAGAAATCCTCAACCTCCTTGGGCGTCATGCGCGATGCGACCGCGTAAAGCGCGTCCATCTTTGAAGCAATGCCGCGGTGGCTTCCGATGGACCAGAGCGGACAGTCATCAAGGGCAAGAAGGTCGGCAATTGCCTGTTCGAGCTCTTCATACGGGCGATCTGCCAGAGTTGCCAATATCTCCTTGTCTGCCTTGCGGTCCGCTCTCCAAGCGCCGATCAGGGCCATCGAGATCAGCTGGCGGACGTGGCCAGCATCAGTCGACCAAGGAGGCGTGCGGATTGCCCCGAACTTCGACAAGCGCCGGCGAAGAATGGTGGGCGACCTACCCGATTCGCGCTCATGCCTCTCTCGGTCACCTTCCAACACGCCCATATCATCCAATGCGTCGTGCATGTCTTTGAGGCTGAGCAACTCAAGTGAAACGTCGGGTTCGGCGGAAACGGCATTGCGTGGCGTGTGGACGATGCAATGACGACGGTTCCAGAACGGCGCAAGAGCCTCCTCGACTTCAGCGTTTCCCGCAATGGGAATGAACGGCCGGGACGACTCGGCGAGTTTTTGGAATGTCTCCCGCGATTCGAGGACGGCTGCCATGTCCCGGTTCGCTTGCCACCGAAGCGAGGCTGCCTCCGTCTCGAATTCCTGCACGGCGTCGAATAGGCAGGTGACGAAGGCGAGTGTCTCGCCGATGGAGTCGCTGGCGATGACAAAGGGGCGATCAGGAGGGGCGTTGAGCCATCGCTCGAACGTGGATAGTGAAGTCTTGACGTTCGGCTCGAATATCCGACGCGACATGGGCGGATCGCTGACTTGGGACCAGTCGCGCCAGCAACTGTCGAGCGTTTTGATTCCCTCGACTGGCGAGCGAAGACAGTGCTCGGCAAACCACATCGGAGTAGCGATCGCCTCGTCCAGCCATTGCTCAAGGTCGCTTGCGTCGTAGGCACGCACCGCCTGCCACCCGTCGCTGGATGCTTCCTTCTCTTGCACCCACTTTCCCTTGCCGGGCCAGTTGCGTGGTGTCACGAAGATGAAGGTGCAACCCATACGGTCCTCTGGCGGCAAGGACACCCGCTTCGCGTAATCGCTCTCGGCCTTGCGGCGCGGCCGTTGGTCCGTGCCAAACTCCCACCAGGACAATCCCGCCGGAATCCATGCCATTGCCGTGCGTGACTCGACCACCCCGTCCCAGCCCGACCGCTGGCTGTTGTCAAAGCCAGGGAAATCCACGCGAATCGGGTCCCGCCCAGTTTCGTGTATGAGCTTGCGAAGCAACACAGGCAGGAGTTGGCGAGCTTGCTCTTGATCGGCCCATTGCTCGATGTCCCGAGCCTTGATGGAGAGGAAGCTCGGCACATGGCCGCGCGCGGCACCCTCGCGCTCGTTCACCCTCCGCAACGGCTGTTCCTGTGAGCGGTGGAGCTTGAGGAGCACGTCACGGTTCGCGCCGAAGGTCCGTTCCAACCGAAGGGCCATTTCCTCAGAGAGCGCGGCATTGCCATTCAGCAGGTTTGAGAGCGCAGGGCGCCCAACGCCGAGTCGCTTCGCTGCGGCGGTGACGGTCATGCCGGTTGGAAGGACATGGTCCCGGATGTGCTGACCGATCTGAAAGCGAGGTCTGTCGGTCATCTGATCCTCTGTGGAGTCATCGGTGCTAGCGTCTCGCGTCAACTCGAGGCAGGCTGGAGTCCCAGGCGAGCAACGGTCCGTCGCCTGTTGCGAGTGTGCATTGATGGGCTTCTGCGGTGGCGACGATGAGCCGGTCGGCGGGATCGCCGGGGAGCCCCGCGAGTTCGATGGCTCGCACGCCTATCGAGCCGTCGATCGGCAGTTCTCGCAGGCCGTGCGCCAATACGTCGTCGCGCCACTCGCTGATCGGGACCTGCATTTCGAGCCGTCCCTTGCTGACCAGCATCGCGACCTCCCAGAAGGTAATCGCGGAGACAACCAACCTGTCGGCTTCGAGAGCTTCATCTGCGGCACCTCGGCAGCGGCTGCCGAGCCGGCCATCGTCCGCATCGAGCCAAACCAGAGCGTGGGTGTCGAGCAATAGCGGGAGAGGAGAGTTGGGGTGGTCAATGATGGACATAGGTTGCGGCCAAGTCGAGAGATGCGGACAGTGCAGCCTCGAAAGCTACACCCTGCAACCGGGTTTGGCGCGAGACCGGACGGATCGCCAGAGCAAGCCCCGCGACGCAGAAGGAAGCGTTGGTCGCTCCCCCTACCGATCGGTCTCGTTGGGTTCGTACACGGGAGACACGATATCGCCAACTACCCGAACGGAGTTGCGGTGGAGACCCGCGAGCGTTTTCGGCTTCTGACCGTATGGCGACAGCTTCGCTACCGGCTTGCCATTTTTGGTGATGGCGAGTTCGTCGCCTGAGCGCACGATATGTTCGACCAAGTCACGGCACTTGGCTTCAAAATCGGCTGATTCGATGCGTTTCATGGCTGCACTCGCGTCGTCGATACTGGACATTAAAACGCCGTTACTGCCGCGTCAACTCGCCCCTGCCCGTTCGTCAACCCTATCGGCGTGCAGGGAAGGCGGGATGCCTTCCCTCCAAGGTGCACGCCGTCCGACGGATGCGTGAGCACATAGTGTGAATGCGCCCTAGCCACCTGCCACTCGTCCTTGCCATACAATGACGTCACATTTCGTGCCCTCCGCAAGGCGAATCGCGCAAAATGGCAATTGCTGCAAGGCTCAAGCTCGCCAGGGCTGCCTCTGGCCTTTCGCTTCGAGATCTTCAAGCGAAAGCCCAAGGCGTTGCTAGTACCCAAGCGATCAGCAAGTACGAGAGGGGAGTGGCAAACCCCGGCACCAGGGTTCTGGTCGCGCTCGCAAACGCCTTGGACGTGCCTGTGGACTACCTCCTCGCGGGGGACGACATTCACATCGAGGGCGTCGAGTTTGGCGAGACGACGGCCGCCGCGTGCCTGGCCCAAGCGCGCATCGAGGTTGCATTGCTGCGCGACTTGGAGCGTTATCTGACGGTTGAGGAACTTCTGGGCTTGCCGACCGTTAGGTGGGACCCGCCACAGAGTGCCCCGCATCCGGTCGTCGGAGGTGCGCTGGCGGCGGACTGTGCCGCGGAGAGTTTGCGGCGCGACTGGGAGTTGGGCTTGGGTCCAATTCCGAACGTGGTGGACTTGCTGGAAGAGCGTGGCATCAAGGTCGTCATGGTCGACGTCGATGAGATCCACAGCATGACGATCAACGTCAGGCGTCGGGGTGGCCCGGCCACGCCAGCGATGGTTGTGCGCGCTTCGTTGGCGGGCGAACAGCAACGGTTGGGGCTTGTGCGGGAGCTGGGCCTGCTGGTGCTCAACGCTCCTGACAAGGACAAAGGGAGAGCTGCAAGCCAGTTTACCAGCGCCTTTCTCATGCCAGCGGAAAGACTCTTTGCCCAGGTTGGCAGGCATCGCACGTTTATTGGCTTGGGGGAGCTTGTCGATCTGAAGGCGCTGTTCGGCGTGAGCGCGCAGGCGATTGCCACCCGCTGCAAGGACTTGGGCATCATCGGCAGGGCGACCTATGCAAGCCTGATGAACGACTTCCGGCAACGCGGCTGGTGCAATCCACCCTTCGACGAACCCGCGCGGTTGGGAGCCGAGAAATCCAACCGATTCGAGCGGCTGTGCTTCCGGGCATTGGCAGAAGACGTGATTTCCGAGTCCAAGGCTGCGGAGCTGCTCGACATTTCCGTGTGGCAACTTGATGAGCGAATGGCTGCTGCCACTGGGGAATCCTGACCCAGTACGCATCATGGATGCCGTGTGGATCAGCTTGTCGCCGATACGTCGGTCCTCATCGACCTTGAGCGCGGTCGTCTGGTCCGGTCCGCGTTCAATCTGCCCCACCGGTATGTGGTTCCCGATTTGCTCTATGAGCGCGAGTTAGGGAAACGAGGCGGCGAAGAGTTGCTCGCCTTGGGTCTGGAGCGGGCTGATCTGACCAATGAGGCGTTGGGGCTGGCTTTGGACTATCGGCAGGAGCAACCTGCCCTGTCGGAATCCGATGCCTTTTGCCTGGCTCTCGCCGGTTCGCTTGGTGCGACCTTGCTGACGGGCGACGGTCGCTTGCGGGCACTGGCCGCAAAGAAGCGTGTTTCATGCCACGGCGTCCTCTGGCTGCTCGACGAAATGCTTCGGATTGGGGTCCATCCGCAGTTGCTTCACGCCGGCTTGCGCGCCATGCAAGCACACCCGCGCTGCCGCCTTCCGCATCACGAAGTCAGCGAACGCCTTGTCAGATACGCCGGCTCAATCGGAGCCACCTGAAGCTGGATTGCAGGGCGATCCACGGTGCGGGTTGCCTGTGCTAGGCTCGTTAGGGAACGGCACGCTTGAGCCCACCTGCGTTCTTGGATTGGTCAACCGGCAGAACCAAATCGACCCATGACGGACGCATCCCGCCCCGCTCCCAATTCCACCTTGACCTCCCTCGAAGTGCGAGAGCGCATCGTCAGCGCCTTGGACCTTGATCTCGTTGGCCCGCCTGCTGGACACCCTCTTGCCGAGGAGAAATTCAACGGCTGGGAGCGGCCTTCGAACTGGTATCTCACGGGATTCCTTGTGCCGAGCGATGCTCCCTTGGAGCAGCGCGCCGATGCCGATGAGGAGGATGATTCCGAGGACGTGGACGAAGGTGGTCTGCCGGAGGAATCGCAAGAGGAACGGAGGGCAGCGAAGCCCAGCTTCTTTCCGTCCTCGATGGGCCTGAGCTTCCTCGTGCCACAAGAGACGGATTCCCTGAGTGTCACGGTGCGTTGGGGTGACTACGGATACGTGCGGGAGGCAAGGAAGGACGGCGAGCGAGAGCGGGCGACCTGGCAGCGGCGACCGCAGGAGCGAGTGGTTCTTGTGCCCCTGAGTCAGCCCGGTCGGCACGAGGTTCCCGATTCCGGAACGGGGGCAGGATTGGCTCTGCATGTGCTGAATCAACCGGTCAAGACAGAGCGCCTGCCGGACATTCCCGCTGGGACGCGCAGCGTCTCCTTTTTTTTGGTCAATCAGCGTAACCCCGACAAAGAACATGCGGATTCCGCCTACGCCTTTCAGGCAGAGATCGAGGTCGGGTGCGCCGAGGGCTTTGTTCCTCGCCGAGACCCGCGCACGGCGAGCAGCGACAGCGACAAGTGGGACGAGGATCTAGCCGACCTGCACTACCAAGGCACGCCGGAGTACGCCACCGGGCACGGTGTTTCGGCGGACTGGGACGTGTTGGACAACACCTGCCGGGTGCTGCGAACAAGCTGGATTCCTGCTGCCTATGTCGCCAAGACCGACACCGTGAACCCAGCCAATGTTCTGCTGTCGATGGACGATCTCGGCAGCCTTGCCGACGGTGGTGCCGCCAAGGAGGCGCTGGAAGCAATTGTCAGCGAGTATCGCACTTGGATCGCGCTAAGGCGGGACGATGCTGCGCAGCTCTCGAAAGACCACCAGACGACCGCGCACGCACTGCTTGAAGGGGCTACGCTGGCGTCGAGTCGCATTGAGCGGGGGATAGCTCTGCTCGCGGAGGACGCCGACGTTCTCGACGCGTTTCGCGTCGCGAACCGGGCTGTGGCAGAGGCGCTGCGGCATCGCCTTGAAGATGTGGAGGCGCCACAGTGGCGCGCGTTCCAGCTTGCGTTCATCCTCCTGAACCTGCCAGGCCTTGTCGACCCGGAAGACGCTGACCGGGGGATCGTTGACTTGCTCTTCTTCCCCACGGGCGGCGGCAAGACCGAGGCCTATTTGGGCCTGGCGGCCATGGCCATGGTGTTGCGTCGCCTCCGCAACCCCGGGGATGGCGCACTGCAGGGAGCGGGTGTCAGCGTCGTCATGCGCTATACGCTGCGCCTCCTCACGCTCGATCAGCTCTCACGTGCTTCCGGCCTCGTTTGCGCGCTCGAACTCGAACGCGAGAACGATCCACACCGCTACGGTGAGTGGCCATTCGAGATCGGCCTGTGGGTGGGGAAGGCAGCCACGCCCAACAGGATGGGCCGCAAGGGCGACCGCAGGTCGGATTCCGCACGCAACAAGACCATTCGTTTCAAGGCCAATCCGAACAGCAACCCCTCGCCGATTCCGCTCGAAAACTGCCCTTGGTGCAACACCAAGTTCACGCCAGACTCGTTCGAGCTGCTGCCAAATGCGGATGCGCCTGACCAACTGGGGATTGCTTGCGCCAACATTGAGTGCGAGTTCAACGGAGACCGCCCACTGCCCATCATTGCGGTGGACGAGCCGCTCTACCGCCGCTTGCCCGCGTTCGTAATTGCGACGGTCGACAAGTTCGCGTCCCTACCGTGGGTTGGGGAGACCGGATTGCTCCTCGGGGGTGCCGAGCGATACGACGACAGGGGCTTCTACGGCCCCATGCGCACAGACACGGGGCGGCCACTTGGTCGCCCCCTGCCGCCGCCGGACCTCGTGATTCAGGACGAGCTGCATCTGATCTCGGGCCCGCTTGGAACGATGGTCGGGCTCTACGAATCCACCATTGGTACGCTTTGCAGGCGTGGATTGGGGGAAGCCGCGCGAGGTCCGAAGATCGTGGCCTCCACGGCAACGGCAAGGGCGGCACAGAACCAGATTCAGTCGCTGTTTGCCCGATCGTTGACGCAGGTGTTCCCGCCGCCGGGGCCGAGCCGCGAGGACTCGTTTTTCGCCCACACGAGGGAACTGACCGACGTGCCGGGCCGGCTGTATCTCGGCATCGTATCGGCCGGCCGCAATCCGAAGGTGCTCATGCGTCGGGTGTGGCTCGCCCTATTCGGAGCAGCGCAG
Organism: Pseudomonadales bacterium; assembly: GCA_965116935.1. Taxonomy (GTDB): domain Bacteria; phylum Pseudomonadota; class Gammaproteobacteria; order Pseudomonadales; family Azotimanducaceae; genus VXYL01. The sequence continues at coordinate 2,716,912 of OZ220737.1, forward strand.
AAGGCCTACGAGGAAGCTGGAGGCGAGAGCAACAAGGACAATCCAGCCGATCCCTACATGACGGTCCTCGGCTACTTCAACTCCCTCCGTGAACTCGGCGGCGCGAGGCGCATCTTGGAAGAGGAGGTGCAGACCACCATTCGCCGCTATGGCGATCGCCGGCGTATCGGCGAGGCGGAGGGCTTGTTCGAGAATCGACTCCGTTTCAACGACGTGGTCGAACTCACCTCGCGCGTGCCCACAAACAAGGTCGCAGATGCCCGCCGACGGTTGGGGCACCCATTTCACGACCGCAGGCAGCGGGTGGACAGCGCCATCGCGACCAACATGATCTCGGTGGGATTGGACATCACGCGTCTCGGCCTCATGGTGGTGCTGGGGCAGCCGAAGACGCACGCCGAGTACATCCAGGCCACCAGTCGTGTCGGACGAGACGACGAAAGGCCAGGGCTCGTAGTGACGCTACTCAATGTCCACAAGCCCCGCGACCGCTCGCATTACGAGCGCTTCCGGCACTACCACGAGACGTTCTATCGTTCGGTGGAAGCATCGAGCGTTACGCCCTTCTCCGCTCGCGCCTTGGATCGGGGCTTTGCCGGTGCGCTCGTGGGCCTTGCGCGCCATCTGGATCCGGCGCTAACGCCGCCGGAGGGGGTGGAGAACATCGATGGCGTGCGCGCGGACGTGGAGCAACGGGTGCTCGATGCGCTGATGGAACGACTGAACGAGCAACCGTTGGACGATGAAGACGAAAGGGATGAGAGGCGGCTCTCCGTGCAGCATCGCGTCTCGGACCTGCTGGACTCGTGGAGCAAGGTGGTCGATGACTACCGACAAGACGGCGTCGCGATTGTGTACGGGAAAGGAGAAGCCCGGTCTGGGCCCAAACCGCTGCTCCGCGATGTGCTAGACGACGACTTCGAGTCGGCGAATCACCGCAAGTTTCGCGCCCATCGATCTTTGCGCGACGTGGAGCCGGAGGTCGGCCTGCACCTGAGAGACCTTACGGACTCAGCGACAGACGGATGACCTCGGCGACGCTTCGACAGAGTCAGGTCATCACGACCTATGGGCCGGGTGCCCTGCTGGACCTTCCGGAACACGCCGCCATCGTCGGTGGATTGGAGACTTGGCCTCACCCAGGCAAGCTCGAACAGATCGACGAGGCACGGCTTTCCGAGGTCATCCACCGCATAACTGGCGTGGCTGCGCCCAGGCTGTTTGCCCCGCCACCAGCGCCGAGCGTTCCATGGGAGCAACGGCAGGACATCGGGGCATGGCGCTTTCCCGAATGGTTCGTCGTCCAGTTCGTTGAGTGGGAGGGCCGCGCGCAGAAGCGCCGGCTCGTGCGACGCACGGCGCTGGAGAACGGGAAGTTCGAGGGTAGGGCGGTGGTACCCACACGCTTCGTGCGCGCCTGTACCCGGGGCCATGTGGACGATCTCGACTGGTATGGCTTCGTGCATCGAGGCGACGACCCGTGCCGGCGAGAGCTGTGGCTGGTGGAGCAGGGCACCAGTGGGGATCTCTCGGATCTGTCGGTCCGATGTGGGTGTGGCAAGCAGCGTTCGCTCTACGAAGCCAAGCAGTTGGAGAGCAAGGCACTTGGGACATGTCGGGGTGCCCGGCCGTGGCTCGGCAAGGATGCGGAGGAGGATTGCGACCTACCTAGCCGCCTTTTGATCCGGACGGCGACGAATGCCTATTTCCCGCAGGTGGTGAGCGTCCTGTCGTTACCGGATCGAGGCTCGGACGTGGATCGGGTGGTGACCGAACTTTGGGGAATGCTGCAAGGGGTAAATGCCAAAGCGGATTTGGCAATCTTCAGGCGGCTCCCAGAAGTCGCCAAAGGGCTCGACGGATATGAAGACGAGGAAGTCTTCAGTGCCGTAATGCGGCACAAGGAAGGCGGAAAGGGCGACCGCAACTTGAAAGCCGTGGAACTCGATGCCCTGCTGAAGTCAAAGGAAGGCTTCGACGACGACGTGCCTGTTGATCCCCACTTCCACGCCCGCCGGCTGCCGGACCACGCCTGGCGCACTCCGGGATCGCCCCTGAGTGAGGACATCGCATGCGTCATCCAGCTACACCGACTGCGCGACGTGATGGCGCTCATCGGCTTCACGAGGCTCGAGGCCGAGATGCGCGATATCCACGGAGAGTACGACACCGACGTGAAGCGAGCAGACATCGCGATCGAACCATCTTGGTTCCCGGCGGTGGAGAATCGCGGCGAAGGCTTGTTCATCCAGCTTTCTGGCGAAGCCGTCGACAACTGGCTGGAGAAACCACCCGTGAGACGGCGCATCGATGCGCTGCGACGGGGGCATGCCGCTTGGCAGAAGGAACGCAAGTCTGGGCGGCAGGATTTCCCGGGCGGTGCCTACATCCTCCTACACACCCTTGCGCACCTGTTGATCCAGTCGCTCGCCATACGCTGCGGCTATCCGGCGAGCTCGATCCGCGAGCGCATCTATGCCGAGGACGAGCGCTACGGAATCCTTCTCTACACCGCGACACCGGATGCCGAAGGAACGCTTGGCGGGTTGGTGCAACAGGCACGACACATCGAGGACCACCTCGCCGATGCGTTGCGCACCGCCATGCTGTGCTCGAACGATCCCGTCTGTGCCCAGCACGAGCCGGACAGCAGCATGGAACGCCGGTGGCTGCACGGCGCTGCGTGCCACGGTTGTGCGCTGATTGCCGAGACTTCCTGCGAAATGCGCAATGATCACCTCGACAGAGCCTTGGTGGTGCCGACGCTAGCGGTGGCAGATGCCGCATTCTTCCCCGCTCCCGTGTGAACGCCCATGGCCAGGAAATGGGCGACGCAGGTGTCGGTCGTCGCTGGCCGGCCTTGTTTGCGGCTAGCCGTTCGGGATGGTGGAAGTGGCGGTAGGGGACGCTGTCCTAGGGCGTGTTCACACTATGCGCTCACACAATCCATTGGACGGCGTGGCCTTTGGAGGGAAGGCATTCTGCCTTCCCTGCACGCCGATAGGCGTGCCTGACGGCACGCAGGGAAGGCAGAATGCCTTCCCTCCAAAGGCGGCCTCGTTCTCGATCGGTTGCGCTGGGACTTTGGTAACTGTCGCCGGTTGATTCAAGGTAGTTTTCGGTGACCAGAACGCTAGTGTGAACACGCCCTAGGATTACCTCCCCACCTGCGCGGCCGTCTCGCGAGCGCGCTTGATGCGGGAATGGTGTCGGCGGATTCTTCGGCTGTTTCGCTTGGTTCCACGCTGGGGCTGCGAGAGGGCGTGGAGGATGTACTTGCAGACATTGCCTCGCTGGATCGAATGGGCGTTTCCGGCCGGGCTGCCGCAGCGTGGATTCGGACGATCGAGCAAGCGAGCACCAGAGTTCGAGCGCCCGAGCTTGTCTGGTCTGGGCCGCAAGTGCCGGGTGTTCACGCCCGACACACCGACCGCGTGTTTGACGAAGCGATCCAGTCTGCCAAACGCTCACTTTGGGTCTGCTCTTACGCCTACTTCGATGGTGCCCAAGTCTTCGCCGGCCTTGCCGCACGGATGGACGCAGTGCCCGGTCTAGACGTCATCCTCCTGCTCAACATCCAGCGCCAGCGTGCCGACACCACGGCCGCGGATGCGCTGATCAGACGCTTTGCTGATCAGTTCTGGAGCAAGGATTGGCCCGGTACGCGCCGGCCTGCGGTGTACTTCGATCCTCGATCCTTGGAACCAGAGCGAAGCGCAGTACTGCACGCCAAGGCGCTGGTCGCGGACAGCGAAACCACCTTCATCACCTCCGCCAACCTCACCGACGCCGCCCTCAACCGAAACATCGAACTCGGTGTCCTGCTGCGCGATCGAACCTTGGCGTTGCGGACGGAGAGCCACTTCCGCGGACTGATCGAGCGCAAACTGCTCTCGCCGTTGCCTAGCGGCTGAGGACGCTTGCGCTAACAGCTATCGAACGACGTGCTTGTGGGATTCGCGCCGCGGACGGCGCGTGAGTTTCGCTGAGCGCGAAACTCTGGAGGGCGAGACGCCCTCCGTCCGAGGACAGTCGTCCTGCACGAATCCATGCCGCCCAACCCTCCGGACGGAGCCATGACGCGGAACTTTCCGGAGGGAGGGCGTCTCGCCCTGAAAGAGGGCGCACTGCCCCGCTTCGGCGCCAAATGACGCGGAACTTTCCGGAGGGAGGGCGTCTCGCCCTCCATCGCCCCCCATAGGCACGTCAGGACGCCTCTCTCGGGTTTTCCAACGGGGGAGTGATTACGAGGAAGCCCGGTGGTGATCCCTGCTATCCCTGCTGCACCAACGAGTCGTCGATTTGCTGGGCGCGGAGGTGAGCGGGGCGGGATTGGACGTGGTTGCAGTACTCCGCGAGGGCTGGGCGCTCTTCGATGGTGCCCATCTGGAAGCCCCAGCCGATGTGGGAGCCGACGTACACGTCGGCGGCGGAGAAGCCGGTGCCGGCGACGAACTCGCGGCCGGCCACGGCCTGCTCCAAGGTGTCGATGACGGTGGCGAGGTTGCCGTAGCCCACGGTTGATTCGCGTTCGGTGGGGACAGAGAGCCCCAGCGCGGAGTTGGAGACGGCGGCTTCGAGGGGGCCGGCGGCGAAGAAGAGCCAGCGGTAGTAGTCGGCGCGGTCGTTCGTTGCCGGGGCGAGACCCGCGTCCGGGAAGGCGTCTGCGAGGTAGGCGCAGATGGCTGCGGTTTCGGTTACCACCCGGTCGCCGTGGCGGATGGCGGGCACCTTGCCCATGGGGTTGATGGCGAGGTAGTTCGCGCCCTTGATCGAGCCGCCCATTTCGAGCAGCTCCGTGTCGTAGGGCTCGCCGACCTCCTCGAGCATCCAGCGCACGATGCGGCCGCGGGACATGGGATGGGTGTAGAAGACGAGGTCCGAAGCCATGGTTGTGCATCCTTATTGGGGCGGGCGGCGAATCTACCAGACTCGGCGCCCGGTTAAGGCCACCCGCTGGGATTACGGCGCGTCCGGCGTGATCTCCATGATCCGGTGCGCATGGTGGGCGCGGCCGAACTCGTCCACCGCCCGCACCGTCAGCGTGTGCGTTCCGGCGCCAAGCTCCGGCAGGCGCGAAACCCACAGGTGCGTCGAAGGCTGCGGCTGCACCCAGGACTTGATGACGTCGGCATGGCGCAGGTGCAGCTCGGTGATGGCCGGATCGAGCCGCGCCACGCGCTCCATTGCGATCGGCCCGTGTCCGCCGACGCTGAATTCGACCTTCGAGCGCGGACCGCCGTCGAAGAGGTTGACGTACACCTCGGCGCCGTAGGCCTGTTCGACGGTCATGCGACCGTCGAACAGTTCGCCCGGGCGGGAGTCGCGCACGGCCCGGTGGTGGGCGACGTCGAACATGATGCGCATCTGGTAGTCCGCCGGCTTGCCGGCAGCCTTGAAGCGCACGCTCATGTCCACACCGTCCACGGTGAGGATGTGGTAGCCGTTCGGCGTGCCGTCGCGCTGCCAGGACACCGGCACCCCTTCCTCGTCGAACGGGCCGCTCCACCAGCTTCCCGACACCGTCGAGAGAACGTGGTGGTGGAAGGGCTCCGGTCCGGCGAAGCCGTCGTCGGCGTCGAAGTAGCGGTGTTCCACGGTGTGCGTATGGCCTGCCACTGCATACAGGTGCTCCCGTTGGCCCAACATCTCGAAGAGCGCCCGTCGGTTGCTCGTGGTGACGCCCGGGGCATCGGTGCCGGCGATCTCGAGCGGCGCGTGCATGGCGAAGAAGAGCAGTCGATCGTCCGGGATGTGCGCGAGCTCGTTGCCGAGCCAGGTCAACTGGTCTTGGCTCAACTCGGCGACGTAGCGGCCGTTGCCGCGCAGGTTGTCCGCGGTCACCTCGCCGCCGCCCTGATAGACGATGTTGTCGAGCACGAAGAAGACCGCATCGCCCACCTCGAACGAGTAGTAGGGCGGGCCGAAGTGCCGCTTGAACGTCTCCAGTGAATCGCCGTCGCCGTCGGCGTCGAGGTTCATTTCGTGGTTGCCGGGCACGTTGTACCAGGGAATGCCCATGCGGGCGATGAGGCGGTTGTAGCGTGGGAACATCGCAAGGTCGTCGAACAGGATGTCGCCCATGGTCATGCCGAAGCGGGCGTCCGTGCCGATGAGTTCCGCGATCACGCCATCGCGGATGTAGTCGAGCTCTGCCTCTGTCTGCGGCTGCGGATCGGCGAACAGGATCGCGTCGAATACCGCCGGCTCCTCGTCCACCCGGACGAGAGGGAAGTCGATGCGTTCCGGCAGCGGCCCGGTCGGATCGATGCCGCGGTAGCGCATCCGCTTGCGCGAACCGGCCCGCTGATGGATGTAGTGGAAACGCGGCAGCATGTCTGCGTTCACCGGCGTCATGTAGCCGGCGGGCTTGGTGACGAAGATGATGGTTCCTTCCGCCACGCCGATGCGATAGTCGCCGTCCGCGTCGGTGAGTGTCACTTCGCGTCCGTTGGACACGCGAACGTCGGCAATACCCGGCTCGCCCGAATCACGCGATCCGTTGCCGTTGTCGTCCCGAAACACGGTGCCCCGCGCTTCCTCGGTATAGACAGGCGCTACCTCCTCGACAGTCTCGGTGGTAGCTTCCTCGACAGCCTCAGCGGTGGTCTCCTCGACAGCCTCAGGCGCTTCTTCGGCAAGCGCTGGCGCAATGCCGACGGCCAGCAAAACCGCCACGATCCGCTTGGTCATGCAAACTCTCCTTCTCGCTCGTTTCTCGTTCAAGACTGCACGCTGGCAGCTGCGTCGAGAAGCGTGAGCATACGACCTCTCCGTGACACGTGTGCAAACCCCTGAACGATACGGGCGTTTTGCGGAAGACCTAGTGCCCTCCCGGCTGCTGCGCTGGACGTGAGGGGTAAGCCAAGTTCCTTTCTCAAGTTCGCCAACCCCATGCCGGGCGCGATGTGCTCGGCCTGAGCAAATGGCGTTGGCAATTCGGCCGGCTCTCGCCTATGATTCGCGACATGGGATCGAATGGAAACACGGCTACGACCACGCGTCGCCCGACTACGGGCAGGCGGGCCGTGCGGTAGTTCGATGCCGATGCGGCTCCGCAGAGGGCCGCGGCTTCCAAACCCCGGAAGGCGAAGGCCACCGGGGTTTTGTCGTTATGGGGGCTGCAAAAGCGGCTTGCCACGAGAATGAGGAGCGAAGGATGAACAGCGTGGCCGAATCGGAGTCCCGAGCCAGCGAGGCAGACAGCCTCTATCGCATTCGCCACAGCCTCGCGCACGTGATGGCGCAGGCGGTGTTGCAGATGCGCGAGGGTTCGACGCTCGGCTTCGGGCCGCCCATCGCCGACGGCTTCTACTACGACTTCATCCTCACCTCGCCCATCACCGATGCGGACTTCCCCGAACTCGAACGGCGCATGAAGCGCATCCTGAAGAAGGGGCAGCGCTTCTATCGGGAGGAGTTGCCGGCAGAGGATGCCCTAGCGCGAATCGACGAGATGGGCGAGCCGTACAAGCGCGAATATGCCGAGGAGCTGGTGCAGAGTCGGGGGCTCGAGGGCCTCACCTTCTATCGCAACGGCCAGTTCCTCGACATGTGCGAGGGCCCCCATGTCGACACCACGCGGGAAATCCCACGTGACGCCTTCAAGCTACGGAACGTCGCGGGCGCGTACTGGCGGGGCGATTCGCGCAACGTGATGATGACCCGCATCTACGCTTGGGCGTACGACAGCCGCGAGGCGCTCGACAAGGCTGTGCGCGAGTACGAGCTCGCCCAGGAACGCGACCACAAGCGCTTGGGGCGCGAACTCGGGATCTTCACCGTGGACGACGACATCGGCCGCGGTCTGCCGCTCTGGCTGCCGAACGGCACCGTGATCCGGGACGAATTGGAGAAGCTCGCGAACGAGCTGGAGTTTCGCGCCGGCTATCAGCGGGTCGCGACGCCGCACATTGCCAAGGCCAGCCTCTACGAGACTACGGGACACCTTGCCCACTATCGGGACTCCATGTACCCGGCGATGGAGGTGATGGAGGAAGGCGAGGGCGGCGAGTCGGTGAAGGAGGAGTACATCCTGCGCCCCATGAACTGCCCGCATCACCACAAGGTCTATGCCGCCGCGCCGCGCAGCTATCGCGAGCTGCCGGTGCGGCTCGCGGAATACGGCCATGTCTATCGCTGGGAGGCGTCCGGCGCCGTCAGCGGCCTCGCCAGGGTGCGCGGCATGTGCATGAACGATGCGCACATCTACTGCACCGAGGAACAGATTGGCGACGTGTTCCGGGAGGTGATCGCGCAGTACGACGAGGCGTACTCCATCCTCGGGCTCTCCGACTACTTCATCCGCCTGTCGCGGTGGGACCCGAACGACGCCAAGGGGCGCGAGAAGTACGTCGATGCGCCAGAGGAGTGGGAGCGCACCGAGCGCATCCTTGCGGACCTTCTGGCCGACATGCAGATCGACCATGTGGAGGGCGTCGGCGAGGCGGCCTTCTACGGCCCCAAGATCGATGTGCAGTTCCACACCGTCACCGGGCGCGACGAGACGGTGAGCACGGTGCAGCTCGACTTCGCCGTGCCGCCGAGGCTCGGCCTCACCTACACGGGCGCCGACGGCCAGCCGCATACGCCGTACTGCATCCACCGGGCGCCCTTCAGCACCCACGAGCGCTTCGTTGCCTTCCTGATCGAGCACTTCGGCGGCGCCTTCCCCACCTGGCTCGCGCCGGTGCAGGTGGAGGTCATTACGGTGTCCGACCAGTACGCGGACTACGCTAAGCGCATCGTCGATCGCTTGCGCGGCCATTTCGTGCGTGCGGTGGAGGCGTCGGAGAGCGATACCGTCTCGAAGAAGATTCGCGCCGGCCTCACCCGCAAGGTTCCGAATCTCCTCATCGTCGGCGAACGCGAGGTCGCCGACGGCAGCGTGACCCTGCGCCGCTACGGCGAACGCAAGCAGGTGACGCTGCCGCTCGACGATTTTGAGCGTGTATTGCTAGATGCCATCGCCAAACGCTCGCTTGCACTTGATCTGTCGAACCGGCGGACGGGAGCGATGGGTTGAGTATCGAGTTTGTGTCCGGGGTTGCCTCGGAGTACACCTTGGGCGCTGACTCCCAGCCACAGGACGGCGTTCCCAAGGGCGCGGTGATGCGGCGGACGCAGACGCCGAGCCGCATCTATCCGGGCACGACGTATGACTACTGGGTGTACGTCCCGGCACAGTACACCGCCTCGGCACCAGCGTGCGCGATGGTCTTCCAGGACGGTTGGGCCTATGTGCACCCAGACGGGCCGGTGCGAGCTCCGACCGTCTTCGACAACCTGATTCACCAAGGCGACATGCCGGTTACCGTTGGCGTTTTCGTCGATCCAGGACGCAAGGAAGCGGAATTCGACCAGCGTGATGTCCAATACACCCCTCTGAACGACACCTACGCCCGTTTCCTGCTCGACGAGGTGCTGGCTGAGGTCGGTCGAGACGTCAATCTGGACAACCACGCGTCGGCAAGAGCCGTAGTTGGCATGAGCGACGGTGGGCTTGCCGCGTTCACCGCAGCGTGGCAACGACCGAATGCATTCTCGAAGGTCGTCAGTCACGTCGGAAGCTACACGAGGCTGGGCGGCGGTTCCGAGTATCCGTTCCGGATTCGGCAAACGCGGGGCAACCCAAAGCCCATCCGCGTTTTTCTCCAGGACGGCGAGAACGACATCAACATCACCGAAGGCAACTGGACACTCGCCAACCTCGAAATGGAGTCCGCGTTGATGTTCGCGCGCTACGACTATCGGTTTGTGCTCGGCAAGGGCGGCCACGACCTCAGTCACGGCGGCGCGATCTTTCCGGACACGCTGCGCTGGCTGTGGCGGGACCACCCCGACCTGCGCTGTGCGGAAGCGAGGCTCGACGACGTGGCGGGCGAGTGGGATGTCGTGACCAACGTTCTCGGCCTCGTCTGGCGAAGCCGGTTGACCGTGACGGTGGAGCGCGGCGCGCTGACGGCAACGCTCGCGAGTGACGACGAGGGTGCGCTCGAAGTCACCGCGGTCGCTCTCGACGGCGATGTGCTGCGTTACGAATACGTGGCACCGCAATCGCAGTTGCAGTGGGGCAAGGGCACCACCGAGCGAACCATGAGGGCATGGGTGAAGGTGGCGGGCGGCGAGTTTCGCGGCGCCCTGACAAGCGCCTCGCCCGTCGAAACGGACTACACGCTCAAGGGACGACGACGTTGACCTGTGCATGGCCCAGCGAATCGTCTGGCGTGCCGCTGAATGTCATGACGGCGAGTCAGTGAGAGCCGGGGCGCGACAGGTGCGAGCGCATCCGCCGACGCGCTTGAGGGGGCGCTGGCGCTTCAAGCTAAACTGGCGAGCGATTTTGCGCACACCAAGGTGAAGATGACGGCGTTTACCACAGCATTGGGCACTACCGACGATGCCCTCGAACGCATTGGCGGCAAGGGTCGGTCGCTGGCGCGACTGATCAATGCCGGGTTTGCGGTGCCCGGCGGATTCCAGATCACGACCGGCGCGTACCGCCGATTCGTCGCGGACCACGGCCTGCAGACGCGCATTCTCGAGTTCGCACGGCCGATCCCGAAGAACGGCTCGGCGTCGTTCGACGGCGCCGAGGAGGCGATCGCCGCACTGTTTGCCGAGCACGATCTCGACGACGGCCTGGCTAGGGAAATCCGTCGCGCCTACGAGGCGCTGCCGGGTACTCCGGCGGTTGCGGTACGCTCGTCCGCCAACGCCGAGGATCTGCCGGAACTGTCGTTTGCCGGACAGCAGGAGACGTTCCTGAACGTGCGTGGCGCGACCGCGGTGCTGCAGGCGGTGAAGGATTGCTGGGCTTCGCTTTGGACGACCCAGGCAATCAGCTACCGACATCGGAACGGCATCGGCATGGACACTGTGGCGATGGCGGTGGTCGTGCAGGTCATGGTGCCGGCGGATGTCGCCGGCGTCCTTTTCACTGCCAACCCCGCCACCGGGGAGCGCGGCGAGATGATTGTCAACGCCAGCTTCGGACTCGGCGAGGCGGTGGTCAGTGGCCAGGTGACGCCCGACACCTATGTGGTGGACAGGAAGACCTCGACCGCGAAGGACACTGTCATCGGCGCCAAGGAGCAGCGAGTCGTCGCCGACGGCGACCTCGGCGTGCGTTTGGAAGCCGTCGCCGCCGGCGACCGCACCCGCGCCTCCCTGTCGAACGACGCGATTGCGACTCTGGCGCGAACGGCCTTGGAGGTCGAAGCGCTCTTCGGCGGCGTGCCGCAGGACATCGAATGGGCGGTTCAGGACGGCGAGCTGTACGTCCTGCAGTCGAGACCAATCACCAATCTGCCGGTGCAGCCCATTGAGGTGGAGTGGATACCGCGTCCGCCAGCGAAGTACCTTAGCCGCCGGCAGATCGTGGAGAACATGCCCGATCCCGTCTGCCCGCTGTTCGAGGAACTCTATCTCACCGAAGGACTGGAATCTGCGCGGGAGACGAGCCTGATGGTCGGCGGCGGACCGCTGTTCGTCACGCTGAACGGCTATGCCTATCAGCGCTTCGACTGGCCCCAGTTCTTCGCGAGGGGAGCGGACGACGAGCCCAAGGCCTTGGGAGATGCCGATCTCGACCGCGCCGAGTACGACGCCGCCGCAAGGGAAGAGGAGCGCAAACAACAGGCGGCGGCGAAACAGCGCGTCAGCGCCCAGCGCGAACATGCCGAACACGACATTGAGCTGTTCGCCGCAAGCCTGTCGGATGCCGACGGCGCAGCGTTGCGCGACTGGATGGCGGGACAGGAGGGCGATGTGGCCGTCGCGGTAACCATGCCGAAGAGCGACAACCCGACCTTCTCCGCGTTCAACAACACCGCCACGAATGACCGCCAGATCGAGCAATGGCATGCCGTCGCGCGCCCCCGACTTGTCGGCGTCCGCGACAAGTGGCAGGGCGTCGACCCGGCAGCGGCTTCCGACGCCCGGCTGCTCGAGGGCATTCGCGAGATGGCCGTCGAGGAAGGCTACTACTGGTCCAGCAACGCCAGCCACACGTTCGGCGTCGCGAAATCCACCGACGACCAGTTTCAGTGCTTCCTGCGCGAAACGCTGCCCGACCACCAGTTCATCAGCGGCCAGTTCCTGTCCGGGATCGAGACCCTGACGATGAAGGCAAACGCGGACCTGTACGAGGTCGCCAAGCTGGTGCGCGCGAATGCGGAACTCGCGGCGCTTGTCATCGTCACGCCGGCCAGGTTTCTCATGGGTGCACTGCACAGCCGCGACGACAGCGCCGACGTGCTCGATGCGATCGATGCCTACCTCGCGAGCTACGGTCACCAAGGCTACAGCATGGACTTCGTCGAGCCACCGCAGGCGGAGGAACCTTCCGCGCTGTTCGCCACGCTGAAGGCCATGGTCGCGGATCCTGACTACGATCCCAAGAATCAGCAGAGCCGCGCCGCAGACGTCCGGCGGCGCAAGCATGCCGAGATATCGGCGGTGCTTGATGGGCTGGCGTACTGGCAGTTCCGCTTTCGCCTTTGGCTGGCACTTCGCTACAACCACATCCGTGAGAGCGTCGCCTTTCATTTCGGCTATACATGGTGCGTGCTGCGGTCCATGGCAAGCGAACTCGGCCGGCGCATGGTTGCCGCCGGCACGTTTCGGCTGCCGGAAGACACTTACTTCCTCGTCACCGAAGAACTGACGCGCGCTATCGAAGCCCGTGCGGAGGGAATGGCCGTGCCGGAGCTCGGCGAGTTGGCAGCTGCGCGGCGCGTGCTTCGGGAGGCGCGCAAGCGCCACCATCCGCCCGGCACGGTTCCCGAGGAAGCGAGCCAGATCAAGGGCATTGCGTTCAAGGAAACGCAGATCAAGAACGACGATTCGAGCGCCACCATGCGCGGCTTCGCCGTTAGTTCGGGTCGCGTCACCGCACCGGCGAGTGTGGTGCTCGGTCCGGCCGATTTCGACAAGATGGCGCCCGGGTCCATTCTGGTGAGCCCACTGACGACCCCTGCCTGGACGCAGTTGTTCGCGCACGCGGCTGGCCTTGTCACCGACATGGGCAGCATCCTGGCGCACGGCTCCATCGTGGCGCGGGAGTACGGCATCCCCGCCGTGCTCGGTGTCGGCACGGGCACGGTGCGCATCAGGCACGGCCAAACGCTGACGATCGACGGGGATGCGGGAACGGTGTTGATCCACGAGTCGTAGCGGCAGTAGTCTCCAGTGCCGCTACGCCGTTCTCACACGTCTCCCGTGATCCGAGCCTTCGCTAAGCGGTGCGTATCTCCTCGTTCTGACTCGCCCACCTGGCTCGTTCCTCTTCGCTTGCGCGGGGCGAAAACACGCCTGTGGCGGCGTAGCTGATGCCGATGACCGGCGACAGCCAGCAAGCGATGGCGAGTGGGATGTAGAGGAGGTTCTCGAGGTTGCCGTCGGCAATGCCGAGAGCCAGGGCGCTGATGACGAAGGCGCCGCCGGCGTTCCAGGGCACCAGCGGCGAGATCAGGGTGCCGCCCTCCTCCACGGCGCGCGAGAGGTTCAGGGTGGAATAGCCCATGCCGCGATAGGTTGGGGCGAACATCCGGCCGGGCAGCGCGATGGAAAGGTAGGGGTCGCCGGCCACCAGATTGGTCGAGATCGCGGCTGCGGTTGCCGATGCCTGAACCGCCGCGAAGCGACGCACTCGTGCCATCAGGGCACCGACGATGGCTTGCAGGCAGCCCGTGCGCTCAAGTGCGCCGCCAAGACCAAGCGCCAAGAGGATCAGCGAAACGGTCCACATCATGGACTGGATGCCGCCGCGACTGAGCAGATCGTCCACCTCGGCAACGCCCGTGGCGATCTCGTAGCCGGAGTTGGCAAAGGTGAATATCTCATGCAGGCCCCGGCCCTGAAGGAACGCGGCGACCAACGCGCCGGCGACGGCGCCGGCGAACAGTGACGGGATCGGTGGCTGCTTGCCCACCGCCAAGGCAACCACGAGCACGGCGGGCGCAAGCGCCAGCGGCGAAATGTGGAAGTTCGCTTGCAGCGTGCTCGTGATGGCCTCGATGCGGGCAAACGAGGTCGCGTCGCTCTCCATCAGCGTGAACCCCGCCCCGGCATACACCGCGAGCGCCACCAGCGTGGCCGGCACGGTGGTCGGCAGGAGGTTGCGGATGTGGTCGAACAGGCGCGTGCCGGTCACCGCCGGGGCAAGGTTGGTGGTGTCCGAAAGCGGCGAGACCTTGTCGCCGAAGAAGGCGCCGGAAACGACGGCACCTGCGGTCCAGTAGGCCGGTATGCCGAAGCCGGCGCCAATGCCCATCAGCGCCAGCCCCACCGTGCCGACCGTGCCCCACGACGTGCCCAGCGAAACCGAAACCAGCGCACAGAGGATCATCCCGGCGGCCAGGAACGTCTCCGGCGAGAGCAACACCAGGCCGTAGTAGATCAGGCTCGGCACCGTGCCGCTGGCGATCCACACGCCGATGATGATGCCGACGACGATGAGGATGGATACGGACGGCAGCGATACGTTGATGACCCGGAAGATGCCCTCTTCAAGGCTGCGCCAGCGGTGGCCGAGTACCCAGCCCACCACGGCGGTGACGGCTATGCCGCAAGCGAGCGGAATGTGCGGGGTGAAGTCGCCGAAGCCGAAGAGCTGCAACCCGAGAATGCCAAGCGTCAGGGCGATGGGGACGAGCGCTACCGCAAGGTTTGGCGATCTAGGGTCGTTGTCCGGCGCGGCGGGCGACGCTGCTTTGGAGTGGCCTTGGCTCACGGCGTTTCGCAAGGTGCGCTTGCCTGGAACAGAAGCAACCGAGGGCTCGAAGGCGTAGCCGAGCTCTTCCTTGCGAGACGGTCCCGCCGCAGCGGTCGAGCGGCGTCTTCGTTGGCGCTACTGCACCACCGCCGCGGTCTCCGTCGGTCGCATTGCCACCTGACGGGTGAGACCGATGAAATCTGCCAGCACATTCGCCGTCTCCTGCAAGAGCGGGTCGGGCGGCTGTTCGTCGCCGTCGTTGTCCAGCTGCCGCTTGCGCAACTCTTCGAGGCTCGCGGCCGGCTCTTCGCCGCGGGCGAGGCGCAGCGTGTTCTCGAGTTCGAGTGCCCACGCGTCGTCAGACTCCTTGCGCGCCTCGCGCTCTGTCCGCAGCAAGGAAATGTGGGTGCGGTTGGTGATCTCGCGGCTGCGGTCGGCGCGCGCGCGCAGGTAGTTGAACTCGGGCTCGTCCGCCACCCGCTGGTCGTGCCGCGCCCGAACCGCGCCGAGCACCGGATCGACCACCCCGAACCGGCGGTAGTGGGCCGGCTCTACCCGGTCCCAGCCAATGGACTCATCCTCGTCGTTGCCGAGACGGTCGGCACCGGGTGGATCGGGGAAGTGGATGTCCGGAGCCACTCCTTGGCTCTGAGGGCTGAGGCCGGAGATGCGGTAGAACTTGGCCTGGGTCATCTTGAGTTGGCCGCGGTCGAGTTCGATGAGAGTCTGCACCGTGCCCTTGCCGAAGGTGCGATGGCCGGTGACTACACCGCGACCGTAGTCCTGGATCGCGCCGGCGAATATCTCGGAGGCGGAAGCGGAAAGCCGGTTCACCAGCACCGCCATGGGGCCTTCCCAGGCGATGAGGCCATCGTCGTTGTCCGACTGCACGCGGGTGTCGCGCCGTGCCATCTTCACCTGCACGGTGGGGCCGGAACGGATGAAGAGCCCCGCCAGAGAACTTGCCTCCTCCAGCGAGCCGCCGCCGTTGTTGCGCAGGTCCACGACGATGCCATCCACGCCCTCGGCCTTGAGTTCGTCAATCAGTTTCCGCACGTCGCGGGTGGTGCTGCGATAGTCCGGGCGACCTTCCTGACGCGCCTTGAAGTCGATGTAGAACGTCGGCACGGACACCACGCCGATGCGGCGATCGGCGATGCCGTCGTTCACCGTGAGCACCTGGCTTTGCGCAGATTGCTCTTCAAGCCGCACCGTGTTGCGGGTGATCGAGACGGTTCGGGTCTCGCCAGTGGTGTCGTCGGCGAGGGCTGGAATCACTTGCAGGCGGACGACGGATCCCTTCGGGCCGCGAATCAGTTCCACCACGTCATCGAGCCTCATGCCGATGACGTCGATGAGCGCTCCGTGCCGGCCCTGGCCGACGGCGATGATGCGATCGGCGGGCTTGAGCTGGCCACCCTTGTCGGCGGGCCCCGCCGGCACGAGCCGGTCCACCAACGTGTACTCGTCCTCCGGAGCCAGCACGGCGCCAATGCCCTCGAGGGAAAGCGACATGTTGATGTTGAAGTCTTCGGAATCGCGCGGCGAGAAATACTGCGTATGGCGGTCGAATGTGGCCGCGTAGGCGTTGATGTAAAGGCCGAAGGCCTCCTCGCTCGTCACCTGTCTCACCCGTCGCAGTTGCGCGCGATAGCGCTTGGCGAGGCGCTCTTCGATTTCGCTTGGCTCGCTGCCGCTCAGAATCATGTTGAGCACGGTGCCCTTGACCCGACGGCGCCAAATGTCGCTCGCCTCCTCCTCGTGCATGGGCCACGCCGCGCCGGCACGGTCGATCTTCACCGCCTCGTCGAGGTCGAAGTCGAAGCTGTCGATGCCTTTTTCAACGCGGTCCAGGGAATAGTCGAGGCGTTCGACCAGGCGTTCGTGGAAGCGGTTGTAGATGTCGAAGGCCGGTTCGAGTTCGCCCGACTTGAGGGCATCGTCGAGCACGAAGCGGTATTGCTCGAGCTCTCGGATGTCCTCGGCCAGAAGATGAACGCGGCTTGGATCGAGGAGGTCAAGGTAGCGGTCGAAGGTGGCGCTCGAAGCGGCGTCATCCAAGGGCTTGCGGATGAAGTGGGCACGGTTCAGCCACTCGACCACCGCAACGCTGGTTTCGCCATGTCTGGCATGGGGTGCGAGGGTGATGACTTCGTCGGCATTGACCAGTGCCGATGGCGCAATGGAGCCCGCGACAACCACCAGCAAAGCGGCGACGGATCGCTTGGGGGATGCCGTCGTCGAGCACGCCCCGCGGATTGCCTGCCTTCGCTGCGGCGCCTGTACCATGCGATCCATTCCTGTGCCCCTGCCGGTTGGCCGGCTATATAACCATTGTCGCACCCGGCGGGGCAACAATTGGCAACAAATCGTCCCCGGCCCGCACTCCGCGGGAGGGCGAGACGCCTTCCTTCCAGAAAGGCCCTCGCATGGCAGGGGCTGGTTTGATGGCGTTGTTCGGGCTGGCGCCTTGTTGGCGTTGTCTGGAACGTGGGTTGCGGTGGCTTTGGCCGGCTCCGCTGCGTGCGCGCCTTCGGCACGCTTTGGAGGGCGAGACGCCCTCCCTCCAGAGGCCCTCGCATGGCAAGGGCCTGTTGCTTCGGTTTTTTTGCCGGCGGGGCGTTGTTCGAGGGAGGGCTCGCTAACGCGCGCTAGCCGGACTGCAGTTCCACAAAGTCTCTGTAGCGGCCCTCGGGCAGCGCCATCAGCTCTTCGTGGGTGCCGGTCTCGCGCACTTCGCCGTCCTCCATGAACACGATGCGGTCGGCGTGGCGGATGGTCGAGAGACGATGTGCGATGACGACCACCAGGCGTGCCTTGGCAGCTTCGAGCAGAGCAGCCGCGAGCGCGTTCTCGGTTTGCGGATCGAGGGCCGCGGTGGGTTCGTCGAGGATGAGGATGGCGGAGTCGCGCACGAGCCCGCGGGCGATGGAGAGGCGTTGCTGCTGCCCCACCGAGAGGGTGTCGCCGGAGCGGCCGAGCACGGTGTCGAGCCCTTCGGGGAGCCTGGCAACGAACTCTGTGCAGCCGGCCGTTTCGAGGGCGGCGAGCATTTCCGCCTCGGTGGCGTCGGGATTGGCAAGCGCAAGGTTCTCCCGAATGGACTCCGACAGCAGCAGGTGTTCCTGGAAGACATAGGTGACGAGGCGGCGCAGGTCCCCGAGCTCGACCTGGTCCGCATCGACGTCGTCGATCAGCACGCGCCCCGAGGTCGGCCGCAGCAGCGCCGGGATCAGGTATGCAAGCGTGGTCTTGCCAGCCCCCGTCGGACCGACGATGGCCGTCAGTTCGCCGTGGCGAAGGTCGAGGTTGACGTTGCGCAGCGTCTCGCGCGCACCTGGGTAGGCAAAGGACACGCCGTCGAAACGCACGCCGCGTCGAATCCCGTGGATCGGCGTTCCGTCCACGCGGTCTTCCTCCGACTCGTGGTCGAGAAAGAAGAACACCCGACGCAAGGCCGCGATGCCGCCCTGCAGCTTGATCCACAAGGCGCCGAAGAACATCGCCGGCACGACGATCTGGTAGTACACGCCAAGCAGCACCGCGAAGTCACCGGGCGACATGGTGCCGTCGATGATCCGGTCTGTGACCAGATAGGTGACGTAGATGGCGGCGATGCCGGCGGCGCCGAGCACCAGCGCGGTGGTGGCAATGACCACGGTCAAGCTGTAGCGTTCGCGGCGGAACGACTCCGCGCTGCGTTTGGCGAATCTCTCCCTTTCGATCGCGCCAGCGCCCAAACTCTGCACCGCGGTGACATTGCTGACCGACTCCTCCATGGCATTGGTGGTCGCGGCGCCAGCAGCGCGCTTGTTCTGGCTCGTGCGCCGCAGCGCGCCGGAGAAGGGGAACGTGCACAGGAAGGCCATGGGCATGGTGAGCCAGGCCACAACGACCAGTTCCGGCGATACCTGACCGTAGGAATACTGCAGCACATACAGGTTCAGCAGCGCGCCAAGGGCGAAGAAGAACGGCACCAGCGTGATGTCGTAGATGAGGTCCGGCGCGGCCGGCGCGTCGTAGAGCACCCGATAGATACTGTCGCCGGCGCGCTGGTCGTCAAGCACGGACATGGGCAGCCTTGCCATGCGCTCGAACAAGCGCCGGCGCAGGCGCCCCGCCAGGGTTTGGGTGAGGCGGACGTTGACGATGAACTCGCCCACGCCAAGCAGCCCGCCGCCGGCGCTGTAGCCGGCGCTGATCTGATTCTCCGCTTGCGTCGCCGCGTCCTGTCCGTCGAGGAGGCCCAGGCTGGTACCACCGGCGCGACTGCCAAAGAGCACCAGCATGACGACATACGTTGCCGTGACGACGAGCATGATGCCGAGAGGATCTCTCCCGTCCACAAGCTGCACGAACGGTTCCATGAACGGCGGGAACGCTACCTCGGTAGTGCCGAGGGGCTGTCCCAGGATGGCGTTGTCCACCACGATCTTGGCGAGCCACGGCAGCACCAGCGCTGGAAACACGAGGCCTAGCTGAAGCAGGCACTTGACCGCAAACAACGCCTTGGCTTCGGCGATCATGCGCACTGATCGGCCCAGGATCGCGATGGCTTCGCGGGAGCCGAGTCCGGGCTCGGTGTCGAGGCGATCGTCGAAACGATTCTCGCCGAAGACACGCGCGAGGCGCGACCTAGGGTCGTCTTGGCTGGCTGCGACCTGCGGGCGCGATGTCTCAGCCAACTTCGCCACCTACGCCGGAATCGCGTTCGGGCGCGGCTTTGCCGAGGTCCGCTGCGCCGGACTCCGCCGCAACGAAGGCGCGATAGCGACCGCCCGGCTTCGCCATGAGCTCGCCATGCGTTCCCGACTCGGCGATGCGACCGCCGTCGATCAGGGCGATGCGGTCGGCGTTGCGGATCGCCGACAGCCGGTGGGTGATGAGGAAGATCACCCGCTCGCGACCCCACTCCGCAAGGCGGGCGAGCACTTCCCGTTCCGTGCGGGCATCGAGTGACGCCGTGGGCTCGTCGAGAATCAGGATGGGCGTGTCCCGCACCACCGCTCGGGCGATGGACAGGCGTTGCCGCTGTCCGGCGGAGAGCTTGCCGCCGCGCTCGCCGAGTTCGGTGTCGTAGCCATCCGGCATCGCCTCGATGAAGTCGTCCGCGCCGGCGACCCGGGCGGCGCCGGCAATTGCCGGGCGCGTCGGCGAGCGAGCGCCGAAGGCGATGTTGTTCGCCACCGTTTCGGCGAAGAGGACGTTTTTCTGCAAGGCGATCGCAACGTGACGGCGCAGGTCGTCCAGGGCGAACTCGCGCAGGTCCGTGCCGTTCACGGCCACTGTGCCTTCGTCCGGATCGAACAGCCGCAACAGCAACGCGAGCAAGGTGGACTTGCCGGCGCCGGTGGCGCCGACGATGGCCGTGACGGTGCCGCGGGTGGCCTCGAGATCAACCCCTTCCAGAACCTGGCGGGTGTCGTCGTAGCCGAAGCCCACGCCTTGCCATGTCACCGTTTGCACCTGCTCCGGGAACGGCTTCGGATCACTTGGATCCGTCACGTCCGGTTCGATGTCGAGCAGGTCGAAGGCGCGGCCGAGGGCGATGAAGAGGTCCTGCATCCGCATCCATATGCCAAGGAGGCCGCGGGCGTTTTCGCCGAGACCTTCCACGGTGGTGCGGGCTATGGTCACGGCGCCTAGATTCCACGCCGCGAAGCCGATGAGGCCGGCGACGGCCGCGCCGAGCCAGGTGTCGCGCTCCTCAATCGCCCACCGCACCATCAGGTACTCTGTCGCCAGCAACAGGATACCGCCGAGTACGGCAACCAAAAGCGTTGCGAGCGCCATGTCGAGGCGCAGGAAATAGGCCGCGTCCAGTGCCCGGCGCGAGTCCTCTTCAAAGCGGTCGAAGATGCGTCGCTCGGCACCATTCGCCTTCACGAGGCGGATCGCCGTAAATGCTTCCTGAGTGCGCGACGTGAGGTTGCTGTTTGCCAGTCGGTTGGCCAACGCTCGTCTGCGGATGCGCGGGGTGGCCACGAAAGCCACGACACCGACCGGCACGCCGAGCAGCGCCACCATGAGGGCAACGATGGGGTCGAATGCCGCCACCACCACCAAGCCTGCCAGCAGGGCGTAGCCGGCAATCGCCGGCTCCACCAGGCCACTCTGGATCAGGTTGACGATCATCGCGCTGTCCTGGTACACGCGGAAGATCGCGTCGCCCACCCGGGCGCGGCTGTGAAACTTCAGCGACAGGGATTCGGCGCGCTCCACCATCGCCACGCGCAGGTTCTGGTTGATGCACTGCCAGATCCACACGGAGTAGTAATAGGTGGCCCAGCCGACGGCAGCGCTGAACAGCCCCCCAACGAGGCCCCACAGGATGAGTCGATTGCGCACCGTGCGACGCTGAGCCGGGGTCAGTTCCGGTTCGATGTCGGCGTTTGCTGGTGCCGGCGAAGCGGCGCGGCCAACCTGTGGGTTGGCGTTGTCGCCGCCGAGTAGCTTGGGGCGCTTGGTGATGTACTCGCTGCCGAGGAACAGCACCGCAGCCTGCACCGGTTGCAGTCCTTCGCCTACGAGCACCTTGTTGTTGAGCAGGTCCGTGCCGACGAACAGGGCCACGATGGCCGACGCGACACCGGAGCCGGCAAGCCCGAGCAGGCCGAGAAGATGCTTCAGCATGGGTCGCATGAAGGGCCAGGCGCGAAGCGCCAGCCGCGCCATCGTGGCGAAGCCCATGCGCGGCGCCGAAGCGCCGTCGAGATCGTCGCGGTAGCCCCTGGTGATTCGCAGAGCCGTCATGGCACGGTGGATCCGAACCGGTGGATGCGCCAGGGAGTCGCATGACGTCTTGATCTTGAACCGAACCGCGGTCCGAAGAACGAAGTGGTTCGGTGCGGCATGCCTTGCAAAACTATCCTAGGCAAATTGCGATTCTGTGCCGGTCATGGTACAAGACAGGCAGGTTCTGATCTGAGAGAGACAAGAGATGCATATGCTTGATGCAGTGCGAAGCTTCATTGGCCGCATCCGAACGGCTGCGGCACGTTTCTGGCGGGACGATCGCGCCGTGTCAACCGTGGAGTACGCGCTCATTGTCGTTGCCATCATCGCCATTCTGGGCGTGGCGGCAGGCACGATGGGCGATGCCTTCACCAACTTGTTCGATGACCTCGCGAACGAGATGGAAAGCGGCTTGACCAACGTGCAGAACAACGCGTAAGCCGAACCGACCGGCGCTTTGCCGGTACTTTCGGACATGCTTGTTGCTGTTGCGCTGTCGGGTGCCGCCGGCCTCGGTATAGTCGCCATGTGGACCGACTGGTTTCGCAGGGACGTGCCGCACGCAGTTGTGCTCGGTCTGGTGGGGCTTTGGTGTGTAACCGCCGTCGCCGCTCCCGCGGCGCTCGGCGGTACTGCCACGGCCGCGCTGCTGTGCGGAGTTGCGATGCTCGTCGCGGGGTTCCTGTTGTTTCTGCCCGGCTGGCTGGGGGGTGGCGACGGCAAGCTGGCCGGCGCGCTGGCACTCTGGCTCGGGCCGCAGGATTTGGCGATTGGCCTGGTCGCTGCGGCCGTGCTGCTGCTCTTGTTGGTGATGGTGCCCGTGTTCGGCGGCGTCACGCACGACTTCCGCGCTCGGGGCATTCCTTTCGCTTGCGCCTTGGTTCCGCCTTCCGTCGTCCTGCTTGGGGGACGAGCCTTCGATGCAGCGGCTGCGTGACGGAGCCACACCGGATTGTCCACGAATGCTCTACTGCGGACGACGACACCCTCGCTCTGGCTGTGCGTACGCGCTCTGGCCACCTCGACATAGTGTCTTGCCATCCTTGCGGGCCCGTTCGCGGCACCTAGCAGGCGGGACGCATCCTCCGTTACGTGCCTGTGTCGCGCGCGTCCGCCGCAGTGGCATGTCGGCGTCCTGGCCACGTGCGTTCACGACTAGTCGGGGTTAAGCAATGGACTTGGACTGGGCATCGATCCGCCGCAACGTCCTGCCGGCGCTGGGCGCGGCCGTGCTTGCCAGCGTCCTCTGGTTTGGCGTTGGCCCCGCGCTCTTGAGCGACGAACCGGAGCCACCGCCACCGGTTGTTGAACCCGTCGAGCCGGAGCCTGTTGCATCGACGCAAGAGCCGATCGAGGAGGTAGTGTCGCGACCAACCCGTCCAACCATATTGGTTGCCAAGGAAGAGATCGGCGCCGGCACACTCCTGTTGGAGGAGCACCTCGAGTGGCGGGAGTGGGACCAGCCGCTGACGCAAATCGTGGGATTCATGGTGGAGGGCGCAGTGCCCATGCAGGCGGTGGTTGGCACGATTGCCACGCGTGCCGTGCCACGCGGGGCCCCCATCGTTTGGAGTGGACTGCTTGCGCCTGACCATCCGGGCTTCATCAGCGCGGCACTCGACTCGGGCATGGTCGCCGTGACGATTTCGGTGAACATGGCCACCAACGTCATCTATCCGGGCGACCGCGTAAACGTGATCTTGGTGGTGCCTCAGGCGGGACCTGGCGGCGCCGCGTCGAACACCATTGTGCATGACAGCCGCGTGCTCGCGGTGGGGGACACGGTGCTTTCCCTTGCCCATTATGGGCGCGTCAACGTGGCCGACGGCTTTCGCATCGATCCGCCTCCGCTGCCGGCCGGAGGCAGCTACACGCTGGAGGTCACGAGACGTGACGCCGAACGCATCTCCGTGGCGAGCAATGCCGGCGTCCTGACGCTCGCCGTCCGGCCGTCGATTGCCGACCGGCGACTCGATGGGCATCGCGCACCGATACGGCTCGACGAAGTCATGCCACCACCGCCGTTGCCTGAGGTGCAGAAAGTGCGGGTGATGCGCGGTGTGGAGACAACGCCAACGGCAACACCGTCGCCCGGGCAGAACTTGTGATGGCGCCGAGACGAGCCGCCTCCCGGAAACCGGCGCAACGGCTGGCGGCGTTTGCATTTGTTGCCGCGTTCGCGGGTGCATGGACCCATGCTGCGGGTGGCGAGGACGAACCGGAAGTGCTCGACCTTGCGCCCGGTGTCTCGGCCACGATTGTGCTCGAGCAGGTCATCGGCACGGCATTCGTCGCGGACCCTGCAACCGCGGATGTGAACGTGCTGGACGAACGGACGCTGTTTGTTCTGGGCCAGGCACCGGGCATCACCACCTTGCGGATTCACGGCACCGAGGGTGACCTGCTCGCCCACTACGCCGTGCGCGTCCAGTTGCAGACGGGCTATGCCGGCATGGTGGTCGAGCGGGTAGCCGGCAAGGAGAGCGACATAGAAGTCGTGCCGGTGGGGGATGCGCTGTTCGTCAGCGGCGAGGCGAAGAACCCGGCGCAGGCGGAGCGGCTGCTGCGCGGCATTCGCGCAGTGTCGGGCGAGGCGCCGGTCATTGACGCGCTTACGCTGCGCAACCCAGCCCAGGTCAATCTCGATGTCCTCATCTCCGAGGTTTCGCGCAGCGTCACCCGCGAACTGGGCATCGACTGGTCGCTTGACATCAATCCCTTTCTGCACCCGCTGCGCACTTGGGCCACCGGCACGGGCCTGCGTCTCGGAACGGGGTCAACGCAGCTCGCCAACATCTACGATCAGGTCGTCACGTTCGCCGGCGGCGCGACTCCGAATGAGCCGGGCGACGCGCCGACCGCAACCAACCAGATCTCGGAGGTTGGGATTTTCGAGCCGGTGCGGAGCGCCGACGGTGGAGTCGTGCTCGCCCAACGCCGGGAGATAAACAGCGGCAAGTACCGCGCTACGGCGTTCCTGGAGGCGCTTGCGGAGAATGGCCTTGCGGTCATGCATGCCCGACCGACGCTTACCACCGTTAGTGGCCAGCCGGCGGAGTTCTTCTCCGGCCTTGAAATCCCCGTGCCCACCATTTCCGAGGGCATCGTCGGCACGGAGTATCGGGAGACGGGCGTCAGTCTCGCCTTCACGCCCACCGTGCTATCGGACAGCCAGATTTCGCTCTCGGTGGAACCACGCATCCGCGAGATCGCCGCGGGAGGCGCCTCCATCGCCGGCACCATTGTTCCAAACATCAACGAGCGCTCCGCCTCAACCACCGTCGAGCTTGGCGATGGCGAGTCCATTGCCATCGCAGGGCTCTATCGCCGCAGCTCGGGCACGAGCGAGGCCGGCATTCCGCTGCTGAAGGACATCCCGGTGTGGGGCACCCTGTTCCGCACCGAGCGAGACACCGACCGCTCTGTGGAACTGGTGATTGTGGTCACGCCACGCATCGTCGCCGCTGTGTCGGAACCTGCAACGGCGTCGGCGTCCACACCGGCGGAGTCGTCGCCACTGGTGCGCGAACAGTTCCAATTCTAGGGAACGCCCAACCGGGGTGTTTGTCGACGAGCGATGCGGCGTAGGGAAGCCCCCTCCAGCGCACCCGGCCCGCGGCCTTTAGCCAAGCTCCTTGTTCCGCCTTCTTTTGCGCAACAGGCGGGTGGTCCTGTCGGCCAGGACCACGACCGTGCTCGCCTGCAGTCCCGTCATCACGTTGTCGAGCACGGCGTCCATGTACAGGCCAATGAAGGGAATGTGTGCCAGCACGTCTGCCATGGCGGCTGCGCTGACGGTAACCACCAGGATGAGGTAGTCGCGGGCATTCTCCGAGTTGATGGCGACGCCACCGTAGATAAGCCCCAACACCACGATCCCGGCGAGCGCGAACCCCGTGGGGAGCAGGTCCGGGACAACCGCGTGAGCAAGCGACAGCAAGAGACCCATGGCCGTGATGACCTTGACGAACACGTGGACTCCCGCAGTTGTGCGCTCCCAAAACTGTGGAGTATAGCGACCGCGCAAACTGGTGGTGTCTCACTTTGACCCTTCCGGCTGTAGCGGATGGGCGCCGGAAACCGGCGCTCGTGTTCGACTGGCCTCCGGCGCCGCTTGGAGGGAGGGCGTCCCGCCCTCCATCGCGCCGCAAGGCGCGCAGAACACTCGTCGCACCAGCAAAATGCGCGCCCTGCGGGCGCGGTGGAGGGCGGGACGCCCTCCCTCCAGAGTACGACGCGCCACGCACGGCGCAAGTCAAAGTGAGACACCACCCGCAAACTAACCGTCAACCGGGGCGCCTGGGCCTGGGGTCATCTCCACCGCGTACATGCGCTTGCTCGGGGAGTCGGGGCAAGCGCGTCGCGAGGCACTCGTTTTGGGCAGCCAGTACGCCGCGCGCCGACGCGGCTCGATTGCGGATGCCCCCACGGCGCGTGGACGCGGTATGATTGAGGCCGGTCATTGGGGTCATTGGACAATCTTCATTACGAGGGCTTGGGCCAGAACAACGAGGTTGGGGCAAGGGGCCGTTCCGGATCGATGGGAACTCCGCGGGCATCCGGGCAGGCCCGAATCCCGCAATTGAAGCAAATTGGCAACCGGCAACTCACACACGCTTCCAGCGGGCTATTGGCTCCTCGACGGCTACGAGATCGTCGAGACAGTGCATCTGGGCGTTGCAAGCATCGAATACACGGCGTACGCCGGCGGCGTGCGCGTATCCGTGGAGGAGTACTTCCCTGCCCGCTTGGCGGTGCGCGAGGGCGAAAACGTCCTCCCCGTCAGCGACGCGGCGGAAGCCGAGTTCCATGCCGGCCTCACGGCCTTTCTGGCGACGGCACGGATCCTCTCGGGCATCAAGCACGCGAACATCGTGGATGTTTACGAATGCACTGCCGCCAACGGCACGGGCTACATCGTCACCGAAGAGGTGCCTGGCGAGTCTCTCGCCGATCTGGTTGACAGAAGAGGGACGCTGCCGCCGAGGGACGTCGTGGACGTGATGCGGCCCTTGGTGCAGGGACTGGGCGTCGTTCACGAGCACGGTGTCACGCATCGGCAAA
Organism: Pseudomonadales bacterium; assembly: GCA_965116935.1. Taxonomy (GTDB): domain Bacteria; phylum Pseudomonadota; class Gammaproteobacteria; order Pseudomonadales; family Azotimanducaceae; genus VXYL01. The sequence goes on from OZ220737.1 coordinate 2,743,427, forward strand.
TCAATCCCGATGCCATCGTCATCGGTGCGGATGGCGCGGCAGTGCTGCGCGGTTTTGGCCACGGGACGAAAGTCGTCGGCGGTCCGCGGCAGGTGTTCGAGGAGCGTTCCGTCAGGCTTGCGGACATCACACCGGGCTACACGGCGCTGGAACAGTATTCGGCTGGCGGTCGGGAAGGCCCGTGGACCGACATCTATGCCCTGGCCGCAGTCATGTACCACTGTGTCACGGGCGAGCAGCCAGCGGATGCGCCGCATCGCGCCGTCCGGGACCATCTCGCTCCGGTTCTGCAACCTGACATGAACGCCGATGACGCGCGCATGCTGTCGGCGATTGACTCCGCATTGGCTGTTCCAATCGCCTCGCGGCCCCAGAGCCTGCCGGTCTGGCGCGCGTTGCTGTTCGGAGATGCCGAGCACAAGCTGCTGCCGCACCGGGCGGGGCGGACATCGGCGCGCGGATTCCACCGCCCCGTCACATCGACGTCTGTGGCGCTTGGGAGAGTTGCCCAGTCGGACCCCATGGGCGGCGAGGGGACGAGCAGCCACCCACTTCGCCGCGCCTTGCAATGGTCGGTGCCGGCGGCGCTGGCGACGGTACTGATGGCGGTGATCACCTGGGTGGACACGGGAGTTCTGCGCACTGCCGAAACAGCAGAGTCGGCCGAGGCAGGCCCCGTCGTCGGAGTCGGGAGCGTTCCGGGGGCGCCTCTCGGTGAGGGCGAGTTTGCCGATGCGCTCCAGTCCGGTGGCGTGGGGCCGACCATGATCCGCGTGCCCGAGGGGAGCATGCGGGTGCCCTGCTGGCCTCCCGGTTGCACGGTGTCCGAGGCGGGTGCCGGCGAGGAAATCGTCTTTGAGCAGTCGTTCGGACTCTCGAAGTACGAAATCACAAAAGCCGAGTTCGCGCTGTTCGTTGCGGCAACCGGCCACGCCTCAATACCGGCAGTGCAGGCGGACGGGCAGCTTCCGATGGTCAACGTGTCGTGGCGAGACGCCGTGACGTACACGGAGTGGCTGTCGGAACAGACAGGCAGGGAGTATCGGCTGTCCAGCGAGGCGGAATGGGAGTATGCAGCGCGAGCCGGCCGGGAGGCACTCACGGGCCGGTTCGACGGCGTGCCGGAATCGGATCGCGGGCGTGGGGCCGCGAGGGTTGGCTCGGCACCCCCGAACGAATGGGGATTCCACGACATGCACGACAACGTCTCCGAATGGGTGATCGACTGCGAACGCGTCGATGCCCAAGTGGACGAAGAGCAGCCTCAGGCGGATTGCCTCCGACACGTTCAGCGCGGCAGTTCGTGGGTGCATTCGCTGCCCAATGCGGGTGCCGCATCCCGGGCGTTGACCGACGCGGACGTTCGTACACGCGACATAGGCTTCCGCGTCGCCGTGTTGGGGGAGTGAGCGTTGGGGCGGCGTAGCGTGCGCGGACGAGGAGCAGCTGCGCATCCCCTTGTCAGGCGGCGCGCACATGCTTGACCGTGTCCTTTCGGCACTGCATAGTCTGCGCTAACTAACGCGAGCGAGTTGCCAGCGCTGCCGGAGCGGTTCCACGGAACCGCTGCAAGGCGATGGCGAGGAGAGGAGCGGATGGAGCTGCAGCGTGTTTGTCAAGACATTGTTGGGGAAACGCAAGGTGTTTTGGCGTGTTTGCTCGTCGACTTGGATACCGGTCTGACGCTTGCCGAAGCACGTCGCGCCGGCGTGGAACTGGAGGCGGAGTGGCTAGCGCGATCGGCCTGCCTTATTTTTCGTGGGGGGCACATGAGTCAGTTCGTGTCGGCGTTGTCCCCCCAACGTTCGTTGGCGGAGTACATGAAGGAAGCGCAGATCACGACAGCGAACTCCCGACAGTTTCTTTCCGTGCTGCCGGTTCGTCCCAACACGGTTCTCGTGCTGGTGACGGAAAAGGCAATGAGCATCGGCCTTGGCTGGATGGCAGTCCATCAGTCCGAGGGCCGGTTCGGCGCGCCTGCAGACACTCAAGCGCCGTTGGGTCCGGAGGCGGCAAGGGCGACTCGCGTTCGTGCCGGCCAGGCACCGCAGCGTTTGGCCTCCTCGCCGCGGAGCGAACCTCGTGTGGCGGCCCCCGCGACTTCAGGTGACAACGAGCGTCCCTACGCGCAGAGTGTGGTGGAGGGCCATCGAGATCGTGCCGTGGCACAACAGGCCGACGCCGTCGCAGATAGGGTAGAAAAGGCAGAGTCTGACAATCGCAAAGAGCCTGCGCGCAAGGAGCCTGCAGAGGTTGGCAAGCGGGTGAACAGGGTGGGTGCCAGGGCAATCCTCAGGCAGAAGACTTGATCGGTCACGGGTTGCCTCAAGGTCTGAAACGCAGAAAAAAACGCCGAATCAGGGGACGGGGAATGAGTCGAAAACACGGTACGTCAGCGGCACTTCTGGCCATGGGCCTCGCAGTTCCGGCGCTAGGAGCGGAGCCGGTGCCTGGACTCGACAGCGGCAACACCGGATGGATGCTAACTGCGACGGTGCTCGGCCTAATGATGACGGTACCGGGCATTGCCATGTTCTACGGCGGCATGGTTCGCCGCAAAAACATGCTCTCCATTGCCGGCCAGTGCTTTGCGATTTGTTGCGTGGTGTCGGTGATCTGGATATTCGTGGGCTACAGCATTGCGTTCTCGGGCGACAACGAATACGTCGGCAATCTCGACATGCTGTTCTTGGCAGACTTGGCCATGGACAGCCTGCACGGTAGTTTCCCCGAGTCTCTCTACGTGGTTTTCCAGCTCGCCTTCGGCGTCGTCGCGGCGGCACTGATAACCGGGGCGGTTGCCGATCGCATGAAGTTCTCGGCGATGCTCATATTCATAAGCATCTGGTCGCTGGTGGTTTACGCCCCTGTCGTACATTGGATCTGGGGCGGCGGCTTCCTGAAGGAGGAAGGCGTGCTCGATTACGCTGGCGGCACTATCGTACACATCAATGCCGGTGTCGCCGGTCTTGTTGCATGTCTGGTGGTCGGTAAGCGTACCGGCTACGGAGCGGAGAACATGGCGCCGCACAACCCATTATTCAGCGTGATTGGCGTCTCGCTGCTGTGGATTGGCTGGTTTGGGTTCAGTGCGGGATCGTCTCTCAGCGCCGGCGGCAACGCAGCCTTCGCCATGCTTGTGACGCAAACGGCGGCGGCAGCGGGCGCGCTCACTTGGATGTTCTACGAGTGGGCGGTGCTGAAGAAGCCAAGTGTGCTTGGGCTTGTGTCCGGCGCCGTCGCCGGATTGGTGGCAGTAACGCCGGCCGCAGGATACGTCTCGCCGATCGGCGGCGTGGCAATTGGCGTCTTCGCCGGGTTCTCGTGCTGTTGGGCCTGTGCTTGGCTCAAGTACACGCTGGGCTATGACGACGCGCTTGATGTCTTCGGCATTCATGGCATCGGCGGGCTTTTGGGTGCCGTGCTCACGGGAGTTTTCGCCCTCGAAGAGATCGGCAACGCATCTGGGGCGGTCGAAGGGAATTACTGGCAGGTCTGGGTACAGTTCGAAGGAGTGCTGGCAGTAGCGGCATGGAGCGCCTTGTGTACGCTCGTGATTCTATACGCGCTCAAGATGGTGATGGGCTTGCGGGTGACCACCGAGGAGGAGGCCGAAGGCCTCGACTACAGCCAGCATGGCGAGGCAGTCGGCGCAGACTTGTAGCGTAAAGGAGCGCGGCAAGACCCACCGAAGCACAACGGATGCAGTTGGCGGCGACCTGTCAGGCGTCCACAAGCGGTCGGCGTGGCAGCGTCGGAGACCAATGTCGGACTCTGGCTTTGGCGCGGGCCATCCGTTCGATGGCAGCATCGGCTATCTTGTCTGCACGCTGTACCTTGTTGGCGGCCACAACGACATGAGCGCGCCGCGCCGGGTCAAGTCAGTCCCGTTCAATCTCCGAACTGCCGCCAGACCGGTGGCGCTGCTGCGCTGGCTAGTCGGAGGTAACGATGGCGACTAGCGAACAGGCACTCCCAACGGGATACAGGATCGGCACATACGAAGTCGTGCAGCTCCTCGGCGCCGGCACTTTCGGCAATGTGTACCTGTGCCGGCACCTTGTAGCCAACGAACTCGTGGCGGTTCGAGAGTACATGCCCTTCGATACCGCCACGCGCGGTGATGACATGTCCGTGCGGCCGAGTCTGCCGGCTGCGGAGGCCACCTTTCGGGCCAGCCTATCCGTCTTTCAGGAGCGCGCCCGCCGAATGGCGAGCGTGGATCATCCGAACCTTGTGCGCGTGCGCGAGCAGCTGGAGATTAACGGCACCGCCTATGTGGTCATGGACTACGCCCAAGGCCGGCGGCTATCGCAGTTGGTGCCGGAGGCCGCCGCCCTCGGGGAAGAGGAACTCGCGGGATATCTGCGACCGATAGCCGAGGGCCTCATGGCCATGCACGACGCGGGCGTGGTGCATGGCAGCCTCGGCCTCGATAGCGTCGTGGTAACAGAAGAGGGAGTGCCTCAGCTCCTCGGGCTTGCCGTTCCCGCCCGTGATGCGTTCGGGACGGTCGCCAAGCCCGGATTCGCGCCCATCGAGCAATATTCCGCCAGCACAGAACTCGCGACCCCAAGGACCGACGTCTACTCGCTTGGAGCTGTACTGTATCGGTGCGTGACGGGATTGACGCCGCCCGAGGCGCCGATACGCGCCGAGCGGGACACACTCGTTCCTGCCGTCCGGACACGCGGTCGCAGCAAATACTCCGAGCCCCTGTTGGCGGCGATCGACCGAGCGCTCTCTTTGGACCCCGAAGGAAGGCCGGAACGGATCGATGTATTGCGCGACGCCTTGCCGGCTTTGATGCCGCGCGAGGACCTCGCCGGAGCCAACGAGCGACGAGCAGACGCCACGCAAGCCGGAGCGGAGCGGCAGGCCGCACCTGCATCTACGGCGCGCGCCGCTGCCAGGGGACGGATTGGCGGAACCCCTTCGTCGAAGCCGTCGCGCAAGGTATTGCTGGGCGCGGTGGCTGCGGTGGTCGTCGTGGCAGTCGGTCTTGTCGCGCTGCTAGGTGGGGGCGATCGTGACGGGCCGGCGGTGGAGCGTGGCGTCGACGAGGCAGCTCCGGGGGACGCAGGTGCGCCGAGCGAAGTGGCGTCGGAACCGACCGAGACCCCGGTGCCTTCTGCGGAGGAAATGCCTGGGGACACAGCAGTGCCAGATGCGCTTGGCGACGTTGCGTCGGAAGTCGCGGCGGAGCCGGCGCCCGCGCCCTCGGAGGAACCGCCAGCAGATGTGCAAGCGGTGGTTGCGTCCCTGTCGGTGATCACGACTCCGCCTGGTGCAGAGGTGTATCTCGACGGCGTGGCGATGGGAGAGACGCCGCTCGAACTCGACGATCTTGCTGCCGGGTCCCGGCAACTGTCACTGCAGCATCCACTCTACGAGACAGTGGAGCTTGCCATCCCTCTTGAGGCTGGCGCGTCGGAGCGGTTCGAGCGGGAGCTGACCCGCGCCACGGGCACACTGGAACTTGCTGTGTCACCGGAGAGCGCTTGGGTGGAGCGTGATGGACAACGGCTTGCGGAAGGCATGCCGGCGACGCTGACAGATCTGCCGTCCGGGCCCGTGACGCTGACGGTCGGTGCGCCCGGCCACGAAGCCATCGAGGTGGCCGCGAACGTGCCCAAGGGCGGCGCCGAGTCGCTCGTCCTGACGCTCGACCCCGTGGCTGGGATGTTGACCCTTTCCTTGGTTCCCACCGACGCAGAGGTTGAGTTCTTGGACGCCGACGATACCTACGCGCCCGGCATGTCCCTTGCGGTGGGGGCGCATCGACTTGCCGTGTCGCGGCAGGGCTATGCGCCAACCACGCGCACTGTGGAGATTCTTGGCGCCACCGAGTACGAGGTGGTGCTCGAACCCCTGCCGCACCCATTCACCCTCGTCGCGAGTCCTCCGAACGCATCGATAGTGTTCCAAGGCAGCGACATGATCTATGCACCCGGCATGGAGCTAGTGCCAGGGGAGTATGAACTTGAAGTGCTGCTGCTCGGCTACGAGCCGTGGTCCGGCACGGTAAGCCACGGCATCGGACCCACGACTCATGCAGTGTCACTGACGTTTGCATCGCACGAGTACACCGACGAGTTGACTTCGGGCGGTGCCGGACCGCTGATGGCGGTCGTGCCTGCCGGCAGTTTTGTCATGGGCTGCTCGGCGCTTGCCGATTGTCCGGACTCCGAACTGCCCGTTCGCGACGTGCGCATCGAGAACCCGTTCGCGATGTCCCGCTTTGAGATCACCTTTGAGGATTTCGACCGCTTCGTTGCGGCAGCCGGCCGAGCGCGGCCGGATGATCAAGGCTGGGGCCGTGCCCGCCGGCCCGTAATCGGTGTCTCCTGGGGCGATGCCATTGCCTATGTCGAATGGCTTTCCGCAGAGACGGGCCGGCGCTACCGCCTGCCAAGCGAAGCCGAATGGGAATACGCCGCACGCGCTGGCAGCGACACAGCGTATGCCTTCGGCGAGACGATCGGAGGCAATGCCAACTGCGACGACTGCGCAGCGCGCACGGAAGCGCGCACCGTTCCCGTGGGCCGGTATCGCGCCAATGCGTGGGGACTGCATGACATGCACGGAAATGTGTGGGAGTGGACGCAAGACTGTTCGGCGGTTTCCTACGAGGGGGCGCCAACGGATGGTTCGGCAGCACTGGGCGGGGACTGCTCGCGGCGGATACTGCGGGGTGGTTCGTGGTTCAACACATCGGACTTCGCACGCTCCGCCGCTCGTCTCAGTGGTTCTGCCGCGGTGCGCGGCAACATCGCGGGATTCCGTGTCGTTGCAGACATTGAATAAGGGGCTCAACCAGGGTGTTGGGGTGCGAGCAGGGGCCGGCTCGCGGGGAGGAGGCTGGTATCAGCTTCCGGCTCTTGGCCCCCCTTCGCTTTCGGCGAGGAGCGTGCGTGGGGTCCTATAGCGAGGAGACTCGCCCTCCCTCCGGCGCCCGTTGCTGCCATTAGCGCTAGTGTCGTGTCACGCGTCTTTTGGCGCATCAGCGTTCGCCCCTTGGTTCGTGGCAAGGCGCGTCCCGCCGGCAATGGGTGGCCCCTTGGCAAGGGGCGCAACGCCGCCACGGGGCAAGGGGCGAGCGCCCTTCGGGAGCGCCTGCAGCGCGCCCGCGCGTCGTTGCAGCCCTTGGCAATGCGGCGAGGCATTCCCTGCGGGACTGCGCCTCGCGCCGACGCGCTGCAGGCGCTCTGATGCGTCAAAAGACGCGTGACACGACACTAGTGGGAGCCTGCGCCGTCGAAGAGCATTTGAGTCGGAGGAGTGAGCGAGCCTCCTCTCGCAGTTTCGCGTAGCGGAAATCTGCCAGAGCGCGCCCTAACGGGCGCGCTTGCGCTCACCACTGGTAGGAGCCAACGCAGTTTCTTTACGGCGCAGACTCCCCGCAGACTGTCGCTTGCAGCCTTGGATTCGTGCCATGCGCGCAGTACAGTCCTGCGACAGATCAATGAGGCGCCGCTGTGCAATTGCGTTTTGCCGAAGAGCTGCTGCTGCTCCTGCTCGAAGATGACGCGGGCCAGTTTGAGTCCACCAATGCAGACATGCTGCACCTTGCGCTTGCGGGCGCGGTGCTCATGGATCTCGAGCTGGAGTCTCGGATCGACACCGATCTCGAGCGCCTCTCGCTGGTCGATGCGACACCAACCGGTGACGACTTGCTCGACCCCGCACTGGCGGAAATCGCCAGCGAGACCAGGCAACGCGACATTCCGCACTGGCTCAACGCCCTCGCGGTGCGGGGGGACGAACTCCACGATCGAGCCGTGGCGCGGTTGATCGAACGCGGCCACCTTCTCCGCCAGGGAGGACGCTTTCGCCGTGGACCGCAATCCCGTCCACGCCTGATCGTCGACGTCACCGTCACTAGGCGAATCCGAGCCCAAATCACGAGTCTGCTGCTGAGCGACGAGCTGCCTGATCCGCGCGACATCGTCGTCATCTGCCTGTGCGACATCTGCGGCCTGTTCGAAAACCTGTTGCTGCCGGGAGAACTCGACGGGCTTCTTCCCCGAATACGCCGGCTTGGCAAGCTGGACCTGATAGCCCAGGCAGTTGCTGAACTCGCCAAGGTGCCGCGTTGACGGACGCGGCGCTGAGGGCCGTGCAAGGCCAAGGGACAGTGAAGTGAGGTCGAGTCGCCACACTGACGGCGCAGCCGACAGGATTGTCCGTAGAGTCGCACGCAGCGAGGCTCCCGTGGCTGCCATTTTCGTCCTCTCGGGATTCGCCGCGCTTGTGTACCAAGTGGCTTGGCAGCGCGCACTCTTCACGATCTACGGCGTCGATGTCGAATCGGTGACGGTGGTGGTGACCGCGTTCATGCTGGGCCTTGGACTCGGAAGCCTGGCAGGCGGCCGCGTTGCGGACCGACAGCGGCTCGACCACCTTGGATGCTTCGCCGCGATCGAGGCACTGGTCTGCGCCTATGGCCTCGGGTCGCTCGCGCTATTCACTTGGGTGGGCGGGTTGACAGGGCCGGGCGGCGCTGGCGGCGTGTTTGCCGCAACGTTTGCTCTGGTGCTGGTGCCCACGGCACTCATGGGCGCCACCCTCCCGCTTCTAGCTGCACACGCGGCCCGGAACTCCGGCAATGTCGGGCACTCCCTGGCGGTGTTCTACTTCGCGAACACCATCGGCGGCGCTGTGGCGGCCATCGCGACCGCCATCTTCCTGCTGCGCTACATCGGGCTCCAATCCAGCGTAGTGGTGGCCGCGGCGCTCAACTTCGCGGTAATGGCACTCGCTGTGTCGGCCCGTCGCCTTTCGCGGTTCCAGCGGCGAAAGGCGATGGCTCGTAGCCACAGTCGCGAGCGAGTGCAAGCAGTTCGCGCAAGCGACCTGCCGACGCGCACGCTAGGGCGCGCACGCGCACCGGCTTCGAGCCTGATATCGCGCCCCATCGCGACTGCGGCCCTTTGTTCCGCCACGGTAGGGTTCGTGTCGCTGTCCTGGGAAATACTCTGGTACCGCGTCTATTCCTTCGCGACCGGCGGCACGATCTCGGTATTCGGCCTGTTTCTCGGCATCTATCTTGCCGGCATGGCGGTCGGTGCCTTCCTCGCGCGCCACGCCTGCGGGGCGCTCCATCCGAAGGCGTTAGACAAGATCGCCCGAGGAGCGGCGCTCGCGGCACTCGTCGGGGGCGTCGTCGGCTATTTTCACAGTCCCCTTGTGGGGCTTGCGAGTCAATACGCTTGGTCGGTCGCGCCCATGGTGGTTGCTGGTGTTTCGGCGGGGCTGTATGGAGCGGTTCTGCCGCTGCTCGCGCACTACGCCGTGCCGCCCGACGACCGTGCCGGGCGGGGCATCTCGTACGTGTATCTCGCGAACATCCTCGGCTCTGCGCTGGGCTCTGCACTGACCGGTTTTCTGTTTCTCGAAGTGCTGGGCACGGCGACGACTTCGGTGCTGCTGTTGGCCGTCTCGGCGGCGTTGGCAGTGGCGTTGCGCTATGGCATTGGCACGCGGCCGGCCCGTCGCCAGGCGGCATTCGCCGCCATCGCCTTGCTCGCGTTCGCCTGTCTGGCTGCGACCTCGGGCCCACTTTACGACACACTGTACGAGCGGCTCCTGTGGAAGACGCCCGATGCCGAGGAACATCCCTTCCGGGATCTGGTCGAAACTCGCGCCGGGGTGGTCGCCATCACGGCCAAGGGCACGGTGTACGGCGGGGGCGTGTACGACGGCCGCCTCAACATCAGCCTCGATACCGACACGAACATGATCTATCGCGCCTATGCGCTCGCTGGCCTACACCCAGGGCCACGGCGTGTGGCAATGCTTGGTCTGGGCTCCGGTTCGTGGGCCCAAGTTGTCGCGCACCTGCCGTCCGTCGAGGAACTGGTCATCGTCGAGATCAACCACGGCTACGTAGACTTGCTGCGCCGCCACGAGTTGGTTCGTGGTTTGCTCACCAATCCGGCAGTGACCATCGTCATCGATGACGGTCGTCGCTGGCTTGAGACGGTGCGGGGCGAGCGCTATGACCTGATCGTTGTCAACACTAGCTTCCATTGGCGTGCAAATGCCACGCATTTGCTGTCGGCGGAATACTTCGCGCTGGTCACCGAACGGCTGGCGCTGGGTGGTGTGCTGTACTTCAACACGACACATTCGGACGAGGCGATGCGCACCGCCTGCACTGCCTTCGCCTCGGGCCTCCGCCTTGGCTCCTTCGTGGCGGTCGGCAATGGCGACGTTCAACTGGACTTGAACGCCTATGAGACGGCCGTGCGCAGCCTTTCCGTGGAGGGCCGTCCGGCAACCGCGGACGCGGACGAGTGGATTGCGGGCCGGCTGCCGCACTGGCTATCCGCCGAGAACTATGAGTCCTGCGCCCAGATACTTGCGCGGACGGTAGGCAAGACGCTCGTCACCGACGACAACCTCGCCACCGAGGCTGCGGTGCCGTGGTACGCGACATACCGCACGGGCCCACCGGAATAGCAGCCGATGGGGGCCGGTACGGAAAGTCCGGAAGACAATCGCCAGCCGCAGGCACCCGCGTCGCCGCCCGCCTGGCTCTGGTTGCTGCCGCAGGCCGCGACGCCGCGAGGTGCGCTCGTCGCCGGCGCCTACTACACGCTCTGCCTCCTGCCGGCAGCGGCCATCGCCAGTCCTTTCGCGGTGCGTGCGTATTGGCTGGCGTCGAGCCTCGCGCTCGCCACAGGCGTGCTGTGGCTGCACGGGCGCCGCGGCTTGGCGCGTGTGGCCGCGTTCGCGATCAACGGCGTGGCGGCACTCGGCAACCTGCTTCTCGCAGTTTCCTTGGCCATCCAGGGCACGGGATTCAATGCCCAGTTCTTCTACCACTTGGATTTCGAGACGTTGCTTGCGGCAAAGGATGCCTTCGTATCGGTCAGCTATCTCGGCGCGGCGTACGTGCTGCTCGTGAGCGCATTGCCGGCGTTCCTGCCGACCGTGTGGGTCGCGCCTTGGCGCGCGCAGGCCGGATGGGCGCGTGCGGTGACTGTGGTGCTGGCGGTGGCCGTGACGCTCAATGCCGCGCTCCTGTCGCTGGCATGGTATGTCGGCGCGGAAATGGTCCGCCGGCATCGCATCGTGCTGGTGCCGAAGCCCGACTTCGAAGTCTTTGCCACACCCACAGGCGCTGTGCGCGATCTGGTTGTGGTCGTCGCCGAGTCGCTGGAAGCCACCTACGCGAGAGCCGATCTTGTAGGCACAGACCTCACGCCGAATCTCACATCGCTTTCTGCTGACGCCACCCGGTTCGCCGACATGCGCCAGGTCTCTCACACCGGCTGGACGGCCGGTGCACTGGTTGCCGCCTCCTGCGGTATGCCCGTGGCGCCGGCCAGCTATTTCCGGCAAAAGACGCCGGGTGCCGAGGCGCGGATGGACGGCGCGGTCTGCCTTGGTGACGTGCTTTCGGCGCACGGCTACCGAACCGCGTTCATGGTCGGCCATCCCCTGACGTTTGCAGGGCTCGATGACTTTCTTGCGGCGCACGGCTTTGCCGAGCGCTATGGCTTCGCCAAACTGCATAGGCGGCTTGCGGCACCGTCCTACATCTCCGGCTGGGGCCTCTTTGACGATTCCTTGCTTGGCCTCGCCCGCGCCAAGCTGCGGGAACTGGCCGCCGGCGACGGGCCGTTTGCTTTGGTCGTGCTCACCATGGACACGCATTTTCCTCCGGGCTACCCATCGGCGAGTTGCGGCGCGCGGGACGACCCCGACGACCGCGCTTTCGTCATACGCTGTGCCGACCGGCTGGTCGCCTCGTTCATTGCCGACGTCCGTGCAGAGGTGCCGGATGCCGTCGTGGTGCTGTACTCGGATCACCTCTCGCAGGAAAGTCCCAGGCGTGCGGGACTCGTGCCGCTCGGCAGCGCCCTCGAAGCCGATGGTGCCGGCGGAATCCTCGACTTGGTGGACTTGCCGCACGGCGCAGACGCGCGTCGCCTCCGGTTCGCCATCTGGGACGCCATGCGACCGCCGGAAGTCGTGCGTCGGCCCGGCACGCACTTCGACATCATGCCCACCATCCTCGATTTCGTTGGGATCGATGGATGGGAGGTGCATGGGTTCGGCGTGTCGCTGTTGCGGCAGTCGAGCCCGTGGTTGGCGCATCCGAGCCCGGATGCGTTGCAGATCGTGCAGGACTTGGCGACGCTGCGCCTTGAGTCGGGAGACGAAGTGGCCTTCGACGCACGCGGTCCAACCGTCGAGGTTGATGGCGAGAGATTGCTCGCGACAGGCCGCGGGCTCACATTCAAGGATGCGGTGTTTGCCCTCACCGTGGTCGAGGATGGCGCGGTCGTGCAGGTGCTCAACACCGAAACTCTCACCGCTGCCACCGGCGGCGCGAACGCCCCGGTGGTCGTTGGCATCTCGTCTCGGCCCGACACGAGCCGTCGCCTGTTGCGGCTGGCCGGCGAGGAGGCGAAGCCCGCGCCGGAGCTCGTCTATTTCGCCGGACGTCCCGGAACGCCAAACTTCTACGTGGGAATCCTCCCAGCGGGTGAAACGCGAGCGGTAACCGTGCGCTACTGACTCGACATCGAGGGCTCTTTGGCCGGTGGATGCGGGACGCCGCCCGGTTGCACGCGGTACAACTGCATGCCGCCATTGGCTCTCACGGGCGCAAGCCAGTCTGGCAGGCTGGCGTCGGCAAGCCGCTCGCTCAGGAATCCTTGCCGGTCGGGATACGCCACCGCGTCCAGGTGCCCCGGACAGAAGATGATCGCGTCCACGCCACGATCGGCTATCGTCGCCACGGTTTCGGCCTCGGTGCCGGCAAGTATCTTGCGGATGTCAACAATGCCCCTGACACTGCGGTGATAGGGCGCGGCAAGCACCCGGTGGTGGGTTCGCAGCAGTATCTCCGGTCCAAAGTTGATCGGCGCCGCTATTGTCAGGGCGCTGCGGCCAAGACCGCGCCGATCCTGAAGTGTCGCGAGCACGTCGTCGAGTTCGCACGACGGTTTGTCGTCCGCGTTGGACGGCCGGACGATCACTTGCACTAGGATGGGCAGGATCAAAACTGCGGTGTACGTGAATGGCACGCACAGCCTCAATGCCAGCCGTGTCACGTGGCGTCGCACCTCTCCAGCGCGTGTACTCAAGCCTGCCGTGAGCGGCAGCAAGGCGATGGCGCCTACGAGCGCGGCGTAAGGCAGGCCCCGAATCTGCCACCAACCGACGGCCAGGCCCGACAGTGCAAGGGTGAGGGTTGCAAGCCGAAGTGGATCTGTCCAGCCGCCGTGCCGAAGCCGTGCTCCCGCCACCAGCGCGCCCAACAACGGCAGCGCCGCGAATCCAGCGGCGGTGCCCGGCGCCGCGGCGAAATACCGAGGGAACGATCGGGCCTCGGAGACGTGGTCGAGCCAATATCGTGCCTCCGGCGCCAGTTCCGCATACGGACTGCCGAGACACTGCGGGAAGAGCAGTGCCGTAACTCCTGCCACAACCATGCCGGAAACGCCGACCGCGGCTAGACGGAGGTGCCATCCGGAGTCGAGGCCCGGCATGGGAGCATCTGCTTGCGGTGGGCCTGCCGACTCTGGCAGGGCGTCCTGCCTGCCCCCAAACGCGTGCGCGAACGTTGCGCCGCTCTGTTGCAGCGCGAGTGCGGTGGCACCGATGACAGCACAGCCAACGGTGCCGGTGACGTGCGGAAGCGATACGCGATCGCATGCCGCGGTGGTCCAATCAGCCAATGGGGCGGTGAGCAGTAGCAGCACCGGCGCAGCCACGGCTAGCGCAGCCCCGAAGGCGGCCAAGCTCGGTGTGGCATCCGCACGCACCACAGACGCAAGCATAAGCGCGAAGGCCGTCGCGGCAATGAACGGGAGCGTCTCCAGGCCCACCACCAGCGAGATGGCGGCGGCAACGCCAGCGGCGGCAGCCAGGCGGCTGTTGCCGGCCTTTAGAGAACGGAACGCGAAGCCGGCCGCGATGGCCACCAACACCAGCTGCAGGCCGTGGTGGTCCACCCGCCCTGGCCGCAGTTGTGCCAGTGCCACGATGAGAGCTGGCAGCGTAAGCAGCGTCGCCATGACGCGCTCTTTCCCCGGCACAAGCGGCACCGCGACCCAGAAGAGCAGCGCGACCAGGGTGCCGCCGAGCAGCGCCGGCACCACGACCACCGCAGCCTGCATCGCTTGGTCGCGACCGAGGATGGGCGTGGCAAGCGCCACCGAAACACCAAGCGGCAAGTCCGCGATTCGAGACCAGTGCATGACGCCGCCATCCGGCGGGTCGAGTCGCCGTTGCCGCGTATCGAGCCAAGCCTGTCCGTTGAGCCAGTCCACCACCTGCACCACGCGCATCGCATCGTCGGGGCCTTGCAGCAGGGCAACCATCGGTTCGTCGCCGGACAACGCCGGCCACGAGTACGCCAAGGCGACCACGAGCACCACGGCGACGTAGGCGGCGCATGATGCCGAGGCGCGGCGTACTCGCCCCGTGCGCTGGCGAATCTTGCTCAGCCCTTTTGGCCGGCGTTGGCGTTGCCGACGCCGGGGGCAGGGAAGGAGAGATAGTGCAGCCGCTTGGTCTCGCGGCGCGCACGAGTGACCGCATCGAGCAGCACGCCGCCGGCAAGGCTGAGGGCCCCGAGCAGCGCCATCCCCGTGGCGAGGACGGCTGTTGGCAGGCGGGGCACGAGGCCGGTGGCGAGATACTCCGTCAACAGGGGCCAGGCGAGGGTCACCGCCGCTGCCTCGAGCATGCCGAAGAGAGCGGCAAAGAGCGCGAGCGGCCTTTCCTCCTTGACCAATACCGCAATGGTGCGGACGATGGCGAGGCCGTCGCGCAGCGTTCGCAGCTTGCTCCGAGAGCCAGGCCCTCGCTCCACGTAGGGTATGTCCACCTCTGTCGCCGGCAGCCGCATCTGCAGCGCATGCACGGCGATCTCCGTTTCCACCTCGAAGCCGGCCGACAGCGCCGGAAACGACTTCACGAAACGCCGCGAAAGCACCCGGTAGCCGGTCAGGATGTCACGGAAGCGACGTCCGAACAGCAGCCCCACCGCCCGCGTGATCATGGCATTGCCGAATTGGTGTCCGGCCGGATACGCCGATGCTTGCGTCGCGACGCGGGCACCGCAGACCATGTCGAGGTGGCCTTGGACGAGTGTCGCGACCATGCCGGCGGCTGCCTTCGCCGGGTAGGTGCGGTCACCATCGACCAGCACCACCACGTCGGCGTCGATGTCGCTGAACATGCGCCGGACAACATTGCCCTTGCCGCGCGTTGGCTCGGCACGCACGACGGCACCGGCTGCGGCCGCTCTGCTCGCTGTTGCGTCAGTCGATCCGTTGTCGTAGACGAACACCTGGGCACCCGGCAGGGCTTCGCGGAAGTCCGCGACCACCTCGGCTATCGTAGCCTCCTCGTCCAGGCAAGGAATGGCGACGGCGACGGACGGCGGCAAGCGGGCGACTCCCTTCCCTGTGCCGAGCGCGCCCGTGCCAGCCAGGACTGGTGACGCAAGACGCTCCGAGCTATTTCGTTGGCCTGTAGCGCAGCTGCACGCCGAACTCCTGCGGGTTGGTCGGATAGCCGAGTGCAGGTTGGTTGCCAAGGCCGCTGATCGGCAGGAACTCAACGAGGCCAATCTCGTCGGTGATGTTCTGCACGAAGAGCATGATGCTGAGCTTCTCGCCCGGTGCGATCCACGTTGCGCTCGCATCCCAACGCGAATAGGCCGGAATCTCGTAGAAGGAGAAGTTGCCGATGTTGGGGTGCTGCGAGTCCGTGAAGGAGTAGGTGCTCCGTATCTGTAGGCTGCCGTTGCCTCCAAGCGAACGTTCATGCGCCAGCGTGAACGCCACCTTGTGCGCTGGCTGCATCGGCAGCTTGTTGCCGGTCATGTCCACCGGGAGCGGATACAGACTGGTAACCGTCTCGCCGGTATCGAAGTCTATGTGGTCGTGCGGCAGGTACTCTGCCTCGGGATTGCCCCAAACCACCGAGGAATGGGGACCGAGTTCCGAGTCTTGGTAGGCATAGAAGCCGCTAAGACGCCACCCCTCGCTTATTCGGTAGGCGAACTCGAAGTCAAGGCCCCAGATCTTGGTGTCGTCGATGTTGGACGTGTATTCGGCAAGGGGCGTTGCATTGAAGGGCGGAAGCTGCAAACCCGGCGGCGGCAACTGCTCGCCATTGAGCTGATAGCCCTGAAAGTCGTTCATCCAGACACCAGCCGCCACTTGTAGGCGCGAGTCGAAAACCAGCCCCTTCATGCCGGCCTCGTAGTTCACCAGCGTCTCTTCGTCCACCAACGGTGCCTGCACGCCTGGCAGCGGAGAGTTGAAGGCTCCGGAGCGGTAGCCGGTCGAGACCCGGCCATAGACGAGCTGATCGCTTTGGGTGGTGTACTCGATGCTGATGTGGCCAATGGTGGCGTCCCAGGTGTGCGTTTCGTCAACGCCGCCGTTGGGGAAGAAGACGCTGGTGAGCGCGCCGCCGAGCGGGACGATGGCGAATCCGCCGCCTGCCTCCGGCCGCTGCGACTTTTCGTCTGCGGTGTATCGCAGTCCGCCCGAAACCGTCCATTGCTCGTTGAGGTCGAGTGTGCCGGTGAGGAATGCAGCTTGCGTTTCCGATCCCGCGCCGGTGTAAAAGCGCACCGTCTCGGTGTGTTCGGTGCCTTCCGGGCAATACCAGTACAGGCCCTCCCACTGGTCGGCTTCGGCCGGATCGCTCGTGCCGATGCCGAAGCCTTCGACCACGCCAACGAGCACGTCCTGGCAATTGTTGACGGGCACGAACCCAAATATTGGCGAGGCGGCTCGTGCCTGCTCGTCGGCGCTGCCGAAGCGATAGGGTCTCGTCATGTCCACGCGGACAAGGTCCCAGAACAGCGTGTTCTCGTACGCGAACACTCCGCCGATGAAGTTGAAGGCGCCGTCGAAATCGGACGACAAAAGCAGCTCCTGCGATCGCTCGTCGTAGAGGTAGGGAAGGATGTAATGCGTATCGTTGAACGGCGTCACCAGTCCGTCGGAGGCGACCGTGTGATCGTCCGGTGTCGAAACGCGATTGGAGTAGTCCGCATCCTTGACGTTAATCATGTCCACGTCGCTGTCGCTCATGGAGTAGCGCAGGCTCAGGTTGTCCGTTAGGTCGTACTGCGCATAAACGGTGAGCAAGTCGCTCCTGCTGTCCTGCGAGCCGGTGTAGTTCAGCGCCACCTTGTTCTCGATGTCGCCGCAGTGGAACCCAGGCCGACCGATGGGGCAGTTTGGATCGATTGCGGGATTCGGCGTTTCGTAGAGGTACAGGTTGTTGGGCGTGGCCTCTGCTCCGGGACGAGGCGGCGCCGCTTGGCCGCCGTGGGCGCCAAGGACGATCATCGGATCCGTCCGATTCAGGTTGCTGAGCTGTAGCAGCGACCTCGACGTGCCTTCATCCTGCAGCCGCGCCCAGCGCACGTTCATGTCGAATCGTTCCGTGGTGTAGCGAAGCTGCGGCGCGAGGAAGGTCTGATCCGGCCGGTCATAGTCGTCGCCGAGGCCGATGTTCTCCTGGCGTCCATCGCCGGCATGCACGCCGCCCGTCACTCGGAAGCTGAGGAAGTCGCCAAGCGGGCCGCCGAAGGCCGCGTTGTAGCGTCGCTGCGACACGTCCGTAAACTCGGTCATCAGTTCCGCGTCCCATTCCCGCGTCGGCCGCTTGTACACGACGTTGACGGAGCCGGCGATGGAGTTGCGACCGTTCAGCGTACCCTGCGGGCCACGTGCCACCTCGATGCGCGCTAGGTCGAAGCCGCCGCTCGGCAGCCTGCCGTACACACCCACGGTGTAAGCGCCGTCAATGTAGGTGGCGACGGCACGGTCGGTGTGCGTTTGGCCGGCGAGCCGTGTGCCGATGCCGCGGATGACGGTGCCCTGTCCTTCCTGGTCCATTTCGTCGCCGAACTGCAGACCAGGCACCAGGTTTTGCAGGTCCACCTTGTCCTGTATCACGAGTTCTTCAAGCACCGTGGAGTCAAGCGCCGTGATCGTCATCGGCAAATCGAGGATGTTCTCCTCGATCCGCTCTGCCGTCACGATGACCTCCAGGAATCCCTCGAGGGTGGCCATCTCGCCCCCTGCCTCGTCTTGAGCAACCACTGCGGCCGCCGTGCAGGATGCCAGAATGGCGAGTGCGACTCGCCATCCGGCACGCTTGGCCATACGAAGTTTGCGCACGTTCTGCATTGTTCTCTCCCCATCCCAAAAGGTCCTTATCGCCAGTCGCGCAAGAGCCTCCGCCTGTCCGACAGAGCGCAACGCGACGCAGGTCATTTATAAGCCATTTCGTGGCCTTGCGCCAAGGTTTTCGCCGAGCGGTCCGAACCGCCAACGTGGCGCGAATGGCAGCCGAGGGCCGCGCGGCAAGCAACACGTCGCGCCGGACATTTGCGCCGGTTTGACACGACGAGGGCGAGGCGGGATGATTGTTGACACGAAGTCGCGGCCACTCAGGTCAAGGGGGAGGCATGCGGAAAGAGAGCGTGAGAAGGGCATGCGAGAACATCGTCGCCGAGGGGGGCACGAGTGCTTGCGTGCTGATGGACTTGGATACGGGCCTGCCGTTGGCACTGCAGGTGAAGTCTGGTGACATCAGCACGGACGCCATGGAGCTGCTTGCGGCGGCCAGTGCATCCTACTTCAACGAGAGCAACTTGCTGGACAATCCGGACCATGATGTCGAGGATGTCCAGACAACTACCGACGACTCCTACGTCTTCATGTCGCGCGTTCCTGGACGGGCAAACGAGCTGCTGATCTTGGTGGCGGACCGCGCCACGACGAACTTGGGCCTCGGCTGGGCATCTATGCGTCAGGCCCTGGCCGAAGTCCGGGATGCGGGCCTCTATGACGATGAGGAGGTGCCGACCGTCGCCGAAGATGAGAGCGCTGCCTCTGCGGATCAGGGCGAGATGTTCAACGTACGATCGCACCATAGGCGTCGCAGCATCTGGGACTAAGGCATCCGCCGCAAGGTCAGCCTCTCATCCCCAAAGAACCACTGATCCGGTAGGGTTCCCGTCCGGTGCGGTCCGCTGTCGAGACTGCCGCAACGGTTTCCTTGCAACATGCGCTGCCGATGCTCGCTTCACCGCCCTCCGAAGGAGGCCAGAGACTCTGTGAGCTGCACCAGCGCCGGCCCGCCGACGATTACCATCATGCCGGGCAGCACGAAAACCATCGTGGGAAGTATGAGCAGCACCGGCAGGCGTGCCGTTTTCGCCTGAATGGCCGAGATGAGCTCTACGCGATAGGAGGCGCTGAACTTGCGCAGCGCGTCTGCGACGGGCGTACCTTGTCGTTCGCTCTGGGTAACAGTGGTCGCGAGGTCCCGGAAATCGCGGCTGTCGAGGCGCTCTGCCAGCCGGCCCAAGGCGGCCTCGCGTGTGCGACCGTGCAGGTTCATGTCGAAACTAACCTGCCGCAGCTCGTCAGCGAGGTCCGGTTGAATGGTGCGCAAGTCCACGACCGTACGCTGCAGAGCACGCTCGAAAGTGTGACCTGATTCCAGACACACAACCAACAGGTCGAACGCGTCCGCCAGCCCGCCGTGGATGCGCCGCATGCGGGCTGCAGCGAGGTGGGTGATCGCGAACTCGGGCACGATGTTGGCTCCGACGCCGAAGAAGAGGCCCCCGACAAGTCCTGCCCCCACTCCTAACATGCCAGGGTACAAGGGCTGCAGCAGGACGAAACCCACCGCAAGGCCAGCGGTCAGCGATGCAAGCTTGGTTCCGAGCACGATCGGCAGTGCTCTCGTGGACTGGAACCCCGCTCGCTGAAGCCCCGTCGCGATCTTGGCGCGATCTGCGTCGCCGAGCGGTAGCAGGCCACCAAGACCCGCCATGAGCCGCCCGAAGTAGCTGCGGAACTGCGTCGCTCTCATGCCGAGGCGCTCCTCGACGCTCTCCTGGCTGTCGGTGCCACCGGCGAGGCGCAGGCGGCGTCCCATCTGTCGCCTTGTCAGGACCACGGCGATCAAGGCGTGCAGGGCCATGGTCAACATACAGAACGCGATGACATCGAGCAGATCGGCGGTCATCGGCTTGAACTCCGAACGATGAAGAACGACACAACCATGCCGGTCAAGATCATGCCGACGCCGATGCCGAGCAGGTGTCGCGCAGAACTGAGCAGTGTCTCGATCAGCTCTGGCTGTGTTGCGGCCTGCAGGGCCACGCCGGCGAACGGGACGGCGCAGAGTATCAGCAGGCTGATCTTGGGCTCTGAGGTGGCGGCACGGAGGCGACTGCGGTCATCGAGCCGTTCGCGCAGCATCTGCGTCAGGTTGCCCACGGACTCTGCGAGCCGGCCCCCGACTCTCGACTGGATGGAAATGACGGCGGACAGCATGGCCATTTCGCTGATCCGGATGCGTCGCGCTTCCTGCCCGATGGCTGCGCCGAGCGAGGCGCCAAGGGAGACATCCAGAGCGATCTTGCGCAGCACCGGACCAACCGGGTCCGCGGCGCTCGAAGCGATGCTCTCGAAGGCCCGCGACGACAGGACGCCGAAGCGCACCATGCGCTCGAAGTCCTCCAAGGCAACGAGAAAGGCCTGCTGGAACTGCTCGCGGTGATGCTGCTCGATGAAGTTGCCGACGGCCCAGCCTGCGCCACAGGAAAGGAGCAGCGCGACGGGTAGCGCGATCGGCACCGGCATGCCAAAGAAAACCAGCGCCGGCAGGGCGGCAACGCCTGTTGCGAGTCCCGTGACAATGACGATGATTGTGGTGCGGGCCCAACCGGACAGCGGATAGCGTTGATCGAGCACCGAGGCATAATGCACCTGTCTTGCGCTTTGCTGTCCACCTTTGCGCTCGGTGGGGGCGACCGCTAGGTCCTTCGCTTCAAGGATGTCGAGGACGGGTTCGAGTCGCCGTTTGATGCGCCCGCGCCGGCGCAGCAGCCCAACAACCGCCCCGGCAAGGAGGACCAGGGTGAGCATGACGCCGAAGCCGACAAGGTCCGTGTTCATCGTCCGTGGTGCGCTCGCAGGCCTGCGGTACGGCCATGGTACCCAAGGGCGGCGTTCAGATCTTCTCTCCGGCCGATCCCTTCGATCTTGTCCACGAATGAGGGCCGCTGGCCGCTGGACTCGAAACGGCCTTCGTTTTCATCAAAGCTCCAAAGGTCCTCGGTAACCGCCACATCGCCTTCGAGCCCGGCGACGTCCGTGATGGCCGTGATGCGTCGAGTGCCGTCCCGGAACCGGGCACCTTGGACGATGAGGTCCACAGCGGACACGATCTGGTTGCGAATGGCCGTCAGCGGCATCTCTCCAGAAGCCATCATCAGCATGTACTCGAGCCTCGCCAGCGTGTCGCGCGGGTTGTTGGCGTGGACCGTGAACATCGAGCCCGGATGCCCCGTGTTCATCGCCTGCAGCGCGTCTAGTGCCTCGATGCCTCGCACCTCGCCGACGATGATGCGGTCTGGCCGCATCCGCAGGGCATTCTTGAGGAGGTGGGCCATAACGATTTCGCCAGCTCCCTCCGCGGAAGGCGGACGGGTCTCGAGCCGAACCACATGGGGCTGGCGCAGCCGCAGTTCCGCAGCATCTTCAAGTGTGACGACCCGTTCCTCGGCACTGATGTAGCCCGACAAGGCGTTGAGGAGTGTGGTCTTGCCGGATCCGGTTCCACCGGAGACGACGATGTTGAGCCTTGCTTCCACCGCGAGCTGCAGCAGCGACGCCATGCCCCGGCTCATGGCGCCGTTTCGGGTGAGATCGTCGATCGTGAAGCCGCCCTCGCGGAAGCGACGGATGGAGATCGCCGCGCCGTCGATGGCGAGCGGCGGACCGATGATGTTGACGCGAGACCCATCCTCGAGGCGGGCGTCGCACATGGGACTGAGCTCGTCCACGCGACGACCCGCCGTCTGCGCAATGCGCTGGGCAATGTGCGTCAGGTGGTCGGCATCGCGGAACTGGATCTTCTCCTTCTCGAGCTTGCCGAAGCGTTCCACATAGACGGAGTGGAGGCCGTTGACCATGATGTCCGTGACGTCCCCGTCTCGCAGCAGCGGGCCCAGAGGCCCAAGCCCTCGCATCTCGTCCACCAGCCGGGTGGCAAGAGCCTCGTGCATGCCGGCGATGGAAGGAGCATCCGTTTGAATCTCGATCTGGCGCAGCATGGAGGAAATGAGCTGGCCAAGGTCGTCCTCGTCCAGGGAAGATGCCTCCTGCCGGTCGAGCGCTTCGAGCAGGCGACCGTGGTACCACGGCACGATGGCCTCGAAACGGTCGCCGTCCTCTCCCGACGTAGCCACATGTCGATTGGTGGTCGTGGGGTCGACGCGGGATGCTCGGGCGCGATTTCGGGGGGAAAGAGCCATGATCTCGTACTATGCCTGTTGCCCGCTCTGCCTCGTCAGTCGACGAACCGGAGGTTCCGTCGCACCGCGAAAAGATTGACGATTGTATCCCGGATTGCCTCGGTTGTTGGCACCAGATACACCTCGTCTTCGTCCCGGTCGCCGCCGGCGGCATCTACGCACTGCTCGAGGACATCGATGGCTTGCTGTTTCGCGTTGCCGATGGAAATCGCATGGATGCGTACCCGCCGAACGCCGGCGATCCTGCACGCCTCGACCAGCCAGTCGTCCATGCGGCTCTTCATTTCTTGTTGAATCGCGGTGGCGTTTGCGTTCGAGATTGTCACAGCGTTGGCGAGGGAGGACATCGATGCATACTCGAAGGGCGATTGGCCAGCGACGGCCCCCACATCGCCTGCTTCGACGAAGTCTCCCACGCGTCCGTACACGGTGAATAGCGAAGTCGGCTTGCAGATGTGCCCGACCAGCGTCGGTCTGCTAGAGAGATTGAAGTCCGTGTCCATCAGACTGCCTTCACGGCCACGCTGATCACGTCGTCGGCATCGCGCGCGATGGCGATATCGGCGGCATCGACGGACAGGCCCGGCATGAGACCGGACATGAAGGCGGCAATGCGCTCGCCGATTTCCTGATCGCCGGGGGTCGTCCCGGCGCGGGACAGCATGGCGCCACTTGCCGCGACTGCCGCACGAGTTACCGCCTGTAGCTCCTGCCATGCGTTTCGCGCCAGGCATAGTTGGACATGGCGGCGCCCGAACCCGCCATCAGTACAAGCACGATCGAGGCGCTGACAGTCATCGACCCGGCCCCTCGCGACTTGGTGTAGGCGGCTAGCATCCCCGCAATACTCTGGATGCGATCACGCAGTCGAACGGCGGCGCGACGGTCAGGACGAGAACATCCGATCTTCATTGGTCGAAACTCCTCACGCCGGTGAAGTCACGGGCACCAGTCGCAGTCGTCAAGGTCGTGAATGGATGGCCAAGCGACCCGCCGGCGCAGTTCCGGCAGCGCTACGGCACTGCCGCCAGCGAGGCCAATCGGGCCGAAGCTGATGCCGCCGGGATGGAAGCAGGTGTCGATCACCACCCACCACTCCTCGTCCGACATGTTGCGGCTGGGCCAGTCTTCCTCGGGCGGCGGCGTCAGCGGACCGTCACCGTCGGGGTCTGCATTCTCGTTAACCAGCAAGACCTGGTTCGCCCCGAAGTGGGCGTTGACGGGAGGCAGGCTTGTGCCGCCGGCACAGATGCCTCCCGTCGGCCATTCCGCCGTTCCGGGAACAATGGGCCAAACCACGATCACGCGTGGTGGACACCAATCCCCACTTGGGCAGGCCGTGGTGTCATGCCGCGTCGTTCCGCGCACGACCACGGCAGCCGCAAGCGACCCTGAGGTGCCGTCCTGTTCGAGACGAGCGCGGAGGGCGCCAAGCGCGTTCTCGAAGGGCACCGTGGTGCCTTGGACATGGCTGGCAATCGCCTCGGCCACTATGTACGGCTCGCGCACGAGTTCTGTACGATCCATGATGAACGAACGCACGTTCCACACCACCACGCCGAGGATGAGGATGAATGGCACCATGACAACGAACTCGATGGCTGCATTGCCGCCGGCGTAGCTTGGCAGCCCGCGACTCATCGCTGGTTCAGCGCCCAGCTTCGGTACTCGCGCAGCAAGACTCCGCCCCTCGGGCCCCAAAGTTGCACCGGCACCGTGGCGCGCACCTCAATCCAACTCCCCGCCGTGCCGCACCGAGACAAGTCATCGAAGTCGACCCCATCGGTGAGCGTGCCGTTGTCCGAGTTGATCTCGAGCCCGACCTCCTGGCCGGGCGTGCCGTCGGGGTTCGCGCCTGTGGTAAACCCAATTGCATTGTCGCCGTCGCCATCGAATAGCCAAACGGCTACACGATCGTTCTCGAACGCGTCTTGGACGGCGGCTTCGCAGGCAGTCGGATCACGACCGGCGGCCAGTGCGCCGAGATGCGTGGCCCGCGCCAGCGTCTGGTCGATGAGGGAGACTCGATAAAGCTGGGCAACGATGGTCACGAACGCGAGAAACAACAAAAGCACCAAGGCATACTCGACTGCAATGAAACCTACGCAGGCGCTTCGAACCTTGTATGCTTTGGTCACGACACCGTTCACAAACAGTTCCCGACAACGACACTCTGGAACCCTCGTAGTATGCAGAACTTGATTTGTCGCGCCAACCGATTTCGGCGGCGAGCGGGCGGCGTCACGGGGCTGCTTGCTTTGCTTGTGGCAGCGTTAGTTGGGACATCATGCATGATGCCTCCACTATCCGATCGCCACCAGGTTGGCCGATTTGGCGAGGCAGTGCTGCCCATGGCACAGGCGGCTCTTGATGCGGGGCAGATCGAGATGGCGAGGCGGCTCTATGGTCGCCTGCTGGAAGTTGCGCCGGAATCCGTGGAAGCGCGCATGGGCCTCGGCCGAGTTGCCATGGCGGAGCAGGACCCTTCCCAAGCCGCCTCGTGGCACCTCTCGGCCCTGACTTATGCGGCGACGCCCGAGGAGCGCCACCGGGTGCTGCTGGCGCACGGCCGCGCGGCCCTGGCGGCGGGACAGCACGCGGAAGCGTTGCGCAGCTTCGCGCGTCTGGCGCACCCGGAAGAGAACGCGCCCGCCCGCCTGGCTGCATGGGGAATCAACGGCATTGGCGTGGTGCGGTGGCTCGACGGGGACCCGCAAGGAGCGGTGGATGCCATGGAGCAGGCGGTCCTGCGCGACCCCACCGAATCCGCATTCCGGGACAACATGGCTGCAGCCGTGGAGATGCTCGCGACATTGGACTTGGGCGCCGCGCCGGACCCGGATCGGCCAGCGGTGCCGGAGCCGGATATGCTGACGTTGGCGCCAACGGAACCTGTGCCGACCGTGACTGCGACGGTGCCTGACGTGCCAACAGCGGCCCCGACAGATCCTGTGGAGACCGCCCCTGTAGCGACTGCCGTGGCGTCGCCCCTTTCTGACGCCGCTCCGCCGGAACCGCACGACGAAATGCTAGCTGCACCTGCAGAAACCACGCGCTGCAGTTGGTGGCTGTTCACCTGGCCGTGCGAAAAGCCCCCTATGGATGAGGAGGCAACCGCCGCAGAGGCGCAGGATGCACCGCCGGCTGCAAACGGGGGGCTGGCAGGAAGTGCGGCTGCGGCCACGGCAGCGCCGGTTGCCGAGGCGGTGCCTCGAGGAACGGTGCCCATCCCGGACACGGTGCCGGTCAATGCACCGGCCCCCTCCGAAGACGTTGCTCCCGTTGATGAGCGAACGGAAGGCGCTGAACTTGAGCCGCCGACGGAAGAGGGCATCGCGACCCTTGCAGACGTTGCACCGCCCACTATGGCGACAGTGCCGGCGACAGACGAAGAAGAGATTCAAGCCGAGCCAGAGACCCCCGTTGCGGAGGAACGGGACGCGCGCGACACGGTGGAAGACGTAGCTGTTTGGGACGCCCCGGACACCGCCGAAGCGGATGTCGCGGAAGCGCCGATCGCCGACGAGGCGCAACCGACTGGGGACGGGTTGGAGGCCGAGGAGGCTGTCGCAGAAAGCGAAGAAGACGAGCCCTTGGCCGAAAGTGAAGATGGCATTGGCACCGGTGATCGCCTGGAGCCGGCTGCCACTTCGCTCGAGGAAGCACTCGATGACGCCGAGTCCACCGCCCGCGATTCCATGCCAACCGAGGACGCACCGGCAGACGGGCTTTGGATCAATCCCATTCGCGGCGAAAGGCAACTCGATGCGGGCATGGAAGAGAAGATCGCACCGCCCGACCAGGAAGCACCGTGGATGTCGGAGGCAGACGAGCCCGAGTCTGCCGATGCGGAACCCCCAATGGACGACTCGGCAGAGGTGGAGGAAGAGGAGGTTTGGCCGGCCGCGTCGAGCATCCACATCGAACTCGGGGCCGAAGCGTTGAGGGCAAGGGTTCAGGACATGGGCGGCTTCGTCGTCTCCACGGGGGAGGGCCAATTTGTTCAGCTCGCCGCGCTCTCCGAGCTTCACGCGGCCAACGCGCTAGCGGATTACGTGCGCGAAATGATGGACTTCAACGTTTCCATCGCCGAAGTGGACAGCGTGCGGGGCCGCGTTTGGCGGGTGCGCATTGGCCCGATAGAAACGGATGCGGAGCTTGCGCTGGTTGTGGAGGAGCTTGAAGCCGGCGAATACAGCGCCGCCGCGGCCGGTACCGTCACGGCGGCTGCGAAGGCAAGTACCGCCAAGGCAGATTAGGGGCTGGTCCGACGGTGCGGCGCAATCCTCTGCCGACGACGCAGGCGCAGGCGGGAACGCCACGGTGCTCGTCAATGGTGTTTGCGGTCAGGTTGCAGGCAAGGGTGTTGTGGCGACGAGGCCTGTCCTCGCGTGCGAAGCGCGCTTCCAAGCTATTCGGCCTGCGTTCCCGTGCCAGTGAGGGCTGCCACGACATTCTCAAAGGCTCCCCGTTCCTGGCGGCCGATGGCGCGTTCCGGCTCGCCGAGGGCCATTGCGCGAGCCATTTGCTTGATGTAGCGCAACTCCACGTCCGGCTCGCGGTCACCTATTCCCTTGCGGATTTGATCGGCACTGACGATATGCGGCAACGGGCGGGCGTGGTTCAACACCAGTGTCGTGCTGGTGCCCTCGAGAATGCGCAGCCAACGTGCAGCAACCGACACGCCAGCAGGAGTTGGCTCGAAGACGATGAAGTAGTCGCTCGTCAAGTGGCGCAGGGCCTCGATGTGCGCCACGGTGGCACCGCAGACAAGAATGATGTGGGCGTGGGCCGCGAGCCCCGAAACCAGGTCCGGGAGGCCGGAGTTGTCGACGCTCTCCCCAAGCCCTGCCTGATCAAAGGGGTGTGCGATCAGTCCGATTCGTGCCGACACCCGGGATTGCAGTCGTTCGACGGCAACGGCATCGCGGCTCTGCAGCGCTTGCGCCAGCCCTCGTTCGGGTTCCGTGTCGAAGGCGAGCGCAAGGGTTCCGAAATGCTGGTCCAAATCCATGCAGGCCACGTAGCGGCCGCGTTCGGCAGCCAGGCGAGCCACCAGCGCCGTAACCGTGTTGGTCCCCATGCCCTTGCCCACCACTAGCACAAGGCGCGACGTCTGGATTTCGGGGTGTGCCTCGTCGTCGTCGCGGGTGACCTCGACTTCGCGCAAGCCGCGCGTCAGATCGCCTGTGGACAATGGCTTCGGCATGTAGAGAAACACGCCGCCTCGATAGAGGTCGTTTGCCAGCGTGACGTTGTTCTCGGTTCCTGTCGCGAGGATGATGGTCTGCGGTCGGCAAACTCGCAGCAGCGTTGCCATGTGAGCGAGTGGATTCTGTTCGCCATCCAGGTCCACGAGCAGGATATCTGGTGACGCCTGAGACTGAAATGCTCGCGCCGCGTTGCGGACCGTGCCGCGGTGGATGACGGCGTCTTCGCTGAGTTGACGGACAACGCGGCGCGACTCGGCGTCTTGCATGTAGGCCGTGAATTCGTTGACTGCCATGGCGACTTGCTATGGGAAGTGACTATATTGGACTAGCAGACTAGCGAAACTCTGGACGTGTCCGCAAGGTGGACGGTGCGCCATGCACAGTGCGGGCAGCCCCATTTTGGTGTGAGCGCCATTGCCGCTTCATGGCGACTCCGCGGCCTGACTCTCGCCCCGCCATGTGGCGACGGCGTCCGCCGCGGCTGCGGCGCGAGCGCCCTCCTTGGAGCCTGCCTGTTTTGCCTGCTCGAGCTTAGCCGACGCCGCCATTGCTTCCTGTGTCAGGGACACAATGCCGATCGGTGGCTCGACGGACGCACACGACGCCATCATCAGTGCGACGCCGGCAACGGTGACTCCCAACGGCCTATGCAGTTTCCTCATCCTTCCTTCCTCGCGCTGCCGACCAAGGGTCGCCGAAAGTTCCCAACAAAATGCGAAGGGCTGGCATGTCTTCCAGCGGACTACATTCCAACTCTAGGAGTTTGGGCCGCAGAAAGCCACTGTAGGCGGCTTTCTGCGGCGCAAGGTCATGGGGAGGTGGGGGCTGGGGCCGGACGCCGAGCGCAGCGAAGGGTTTGGCGGCGCTAGCGGGCATGGGCGAGCCCTCCGTCCAGAGGACGGCGACGCTAGAGGCCAACGCATCCGCTCGCTTGTTTTGCGGGTTTCCTACGGCGCAGCCTCCTAGTGTGCCGTACCGTAAGTTCGTGGTACTTCGGGATGCCAAATGCAGGCACTCAACGACCTCTCGGGGGCGAGTCGCGGACGGCACATCCTCGCTTTCTCCGGCATTGTTGCACCAGCCAACGTCCAGCACGAAGGGTGACGTATTTCTGGGACGCGACACTAGCCCGCATTCCTCAACCAGGCTTGGTAGCGAGGGCGACGAGGCGTGCCGCGTCTGCAAGGGCGCGCTAGCTGTCACCGCCTTCGCCCACAGGTTCGATGGCCGCCTCGCCGTCCTGTCGGGCATCAGCCTCGGGCTGGTCGCCGTCCGCCTCTCCTTCGAGGGGGACGTCTTCCGACGGTGGGGCATATTCAGCCGTGTCCGCGCCAATTCGGCGCGCCTCTCTCACCAAGCGCAGTTCCTGGCGCATGAGCCGAGCCTCGAGTTGGGCAAGCTCGTTGGCCTGCTGTCGCAGTCGCTCGCGTTCCTGCGCCAGCGCTGCTCGTTCCTGCTCAAGCATGAACTGCGTCTGGTCCGTCTCCGAGTCCAAGTCCATGAGTGACATGGCGTCGTAGCCGTCCATGACCGGTTGGTCGACGAAGTCGACCGCCGCGTCCCCGAAGTAGCCCTGCCAGAACTGTCGGAGGGCACGTGCGGCCCTTGGTTGCTCGGTCAGGTCACGCCTTGCGACGTGAAAGATGACGACGTCCGCATTGCTGAAATCCGCCGGGTCCACGGCCGGTGCGCTCCGGGTCCGGAGGCTCGCCAGATTGGCGGATGGCCACCATTCCCAGTCGATGTCAAAGTGGGAGTACCAAGCGGCGTGGTGCAGCATGTCGGAAAACACGTAGAGCTTGTGGGGCCCCGGCCGGGACTCGAACTCCAATGCCGTGCCATCGAGCGCCTCGATGAGATGGGCGCTTGCCAGTGGCGCGACGGGTTTGGCCCCGAGCGCCGCAACGCTGGTGGCCAAAGCCTCGCGGCGTTCGCAAAACAGGCGCGCCGCGAGGCGTGTCGAGGCCGAGACTTGGGCCGGAATGTTGTCGCAGTCGCGCAGTTCGTCGTCGTCCTTCGCCAAAGCCTGGATATCGGCGTTGTCATAGGGTTTGCACACGCGTCCAACGCGCTGTCGCGGTGCGTCTGAATCGCCGCTGAGTGCATAGACAAGCAGCTCGGCGTTATTCTGAAGCGATTGCGTCACGCTACGCAGGAGTTGGGCCGGGAGCGCGTCCGGGTCGATGGGCTTTCGGAGGTCCACCAAGTAGGTAGCGCTGGCGTCGACACTGGCGGGACAAAGATCAACGTCACGTCCCGGGATGGAAGTGGCTTCCTGATTCACGGCAAGACCTATGGCGACCAGCCCGCTGATCGCCAAGAGCAGAGTAATTCCGCCCAAGCGCTTCGTGTTGCTCGCCGACGCCCTAGCTTGGCGCGGGGCTATCGTCTCTTGGTCCGACTGGTCGTTGTTATCCGGCATGGACTCACCCCGCTGCCGTCGTTGTGTCGTGTCCGGGCCATCGCCTCCTGTTGTATGCCGGCCCTTTGGTGCTTGGTTGCCTTACCCCTCTAGTCGCAATCGTGCGGAAAACGCACAACCCAATCATACGCACAGTTTGACTCCGTTCCAATACAGTCTTATCCAACGAGAAGTGAGCCTGAAGGTGGGGTTTGCGGGATCATCGGAGGATGATCTTGAGCTTGGGCATGGAACGGCTCCGCACGCTGGAGCGCCTTCTGGGCCTTTCCCCCTCGAGATCATCGGCTTCCATGCCGACAACGGCTCCGAGTACGTCAACCACCGTGTCGCCGCGCTGCTTGAGAGGCTGCGCGCCGAATTCACGAAGTCGCGCCCCCGGCACTCGAACGACAACGCCCTCGTCGAGCAAGAACGCCAGCGTCGTGCGCCGCTGGCTCGGACACATCCACATCCTGCGCCGCTGGTGGGCGAGTTCACGCGCTGCGTGCCTTCGCCGGCCGTCAACTTCCACCGCCCCTGCACGTTCGCCGTCGAGCGCGTCGACGAGTAGGGCCGCGTGCGCCGCACCTGCGCGCACGACCGGGTGCAGACGCCCTGCGAGCGGCTGCGCGGCCTCGACGGAACCGAGCGCTTCTTCAAGCCGGACGTCACCTTCGACGAACTCGACCGGATCGCCCGCGGCGCCAGCGACCTCGCCGCCATGCAGGAAGTGAACGAAGCCCGCGCCGAGCTCTTCCGCAGGGATCGGCCTCGATGCCGAGGCCGAGGCGGCGTGAGGGCGCACGCGCCGACGGTTGCATGTGCGGCAACGCCGGGCGGGTCGCCGTGTCAAGCCGCTTCGCGCCTGCTCCGCTTCGCTGCGCTCCTTCGGGTGACACGGCGACCCGCCCGGCGAGGAGTGTGCTGGTGGCCGGAAGCAGGCTTCCGGCCACCAGCGACCCGCAGCCCAAACCCGGATTTGACGCCAATCCCCGCGCCGGCCAGCTTGCCGGCTTTCACAGCCTGTCCCGAACCCCAACCTGAAGCTCAACGCCTCGCTTCAGGCTCGTTTCCATATTGGAGTGGACTTACGCTGCGCGAGCATGCGAGACGCACGCAGGCACGTCGGCCTGCCCTCGCTTTGGCGAGTGTTGGCTTGGGGAAATCCGCGATCTTTGGTTGCAGGCTGCTCGTGAGCCTGCTAGGGTGCGCGGTTTTTTGTTGCTTGGTTGGTTGCCGCACACACATGAGAAGAATCAGCTCCACTGTTGATAGTGGGCAAATGGTAGTTTGCAAATCTCCCCCGTGCGTGGCGGGGGCAACCGTGCGCACGGGCGTCGGCTGCGTCGAGGGGTGCCCGGCTGCCTGGCTTGAGGCGCTCCTAAGAGCATTCTCCGCCGCTTTGGTTTGGGCATCCAGAACTTTCCTGGCCTTGCTGGCGATCGGCGCCGGCTTCGCTGCAGCGCCTTCCGCCAACGCCACTGAAGCCACAGAGGTAGAAGAGAGGATCGTCATCGTTGGCTCGCGACGTTCTGAAGGACGCTCGCCCACGGATTCACTTGTGCCGGTGGATGTCATTGATGGCTCCGAACTCCACGACCAAGGATCCACGGACATGGACACTCTGCTGGCCAACCTCATCCCATCCTATAACGTGGACCAGCAAGCCATCAACGATGCCGCGACCCTAGTGCGACCAGCCCGCCTGCGGGGATTGCCACCGGACACAACCCTGACTCTCGTCAACGGCAAGCGTCGACATCGCGCCTCCGTCATCACATTTTTGGGCAATGGCGTCGCCGACGGCTCGCACGGACCGGACATTTCCGTCATACCAGCGATCGCACTCAAACGGGTGGAGGTGCTGCGCGATGGGGCGGCCGCACAATACGGTTCCGACGCCATTGCCGGCGTCATCAACTTCGAGCTCCGAGACGATCGCGACAGCCGCGAGGTGGACGTTCGCTGGGGGCGGTTCTACGAGGGCGACGGCGAAACCGCTGATGTCTCGGCCAACATCGGACTGCCGCTCACGGATTCGGGGTTCGCCAACTTCAGCGTTGAATACCGCTCGTCGGCGGGCACGGACCGCTCGCAACAGCGAGACGACGCCTTGGCACTGATCGACGCCGGCAACCGCCACATTCCAGACTGGGACTACGACCGCGTCTTCCATCCCAACGTGATGATCTGGGGTGCGCCGGAGGTCCACTACGACGTCAAGCTCTTCGGCAACCTCGGCATCAATCTCGGCAATGACCGGGAAGCCTATGCCTTCGGAAATTTTGCCGAACGTGAGGTGCAGGGCGGCTTCTACTTCAGGAATCCGCACACCCGAAGCGGCGTGTTCCGAGGCGACCCGGTGACGATTGACGGCACTACCTACAATACGGTGAAGGTCGCCGACCTTTCCGCGGACGGGGTGTCCGGCAACTGTTCGCCCATCCGGATCATGGACAACGTGGCGAATGCGGGAGACCTCGCGGCCGTGGAGAGCAACCCCGACTGCTTCTCGTTCATCTCCGCGTTCCCCGGCGGGTTCACGCCTCGTTTCGGCGGCACCATCACCGATGCCAGCGGTGCGATGGGCGTTCGTGGCACCCTGGCGGAGGATTGGCGCTTCGACCTCAGTGCGGTGGTTGGCAGCAACGATGTGGATTTCCTCATGCAGCACACCATCAACCCACAGTTGCTCGCGAAACTCCCCCCGGGGCAGCGCAGGGACATCCCCACCGACTATCGGCCCGGCTCCTACACGGAAACCGACGCAACGCTGAATCTCGACCTGCTGCGGCCGCTGTACACGAATCTGTTCTTCGCGCCGATCAGCTTTGCCATGGGGTTCGAGCTACGCCGTGAGCAGTTCAAGGTCGAAAGCGGCGAAGAGAACTCGTGGTTCATCGACGACCGCCCCGGCGGCCTTGCCGAACAGGGTTTTGGAATCGGCTCCAACGGCTTCACCGGCTTCGGGCCGCGGTTGGCAGGCGAGTTCAGTCGAACCAGCCGAGCCGCCTACGTTGACGTCGAGGTGGAGGCGTTTGAGGCATTCACGGTTGCCGTTGCGGGTCGCCACGAATACCACAAAGACATCGGCGAAACCAAGGACGGCAAGGTGACGGCACGCCTGCAACTGAGCGGCGCTCTTGCACTGCGCGCGGGCGCCAGCACCGGATTCCGGGCGCCGACGGTGGGGCAGGCCAACATACTCAACGTCACGACCGCCTTCACAGGCGGGATGCTTGCCGACGAGGCGACTCTTCCCGCGACGCACCCTGCGGCGCAGGTCGTGGGTGCCGAGCCCTTGACGCCGGAACTCTCCACCAACTTCTCCGCCGGCATGGTGTTGACAGCAGGCAACCTCGACCTCACGGTTGACTATTTCCAGATCGCCATGACGGATCGGATCACCCGAAGCAGCGCTCGCGCGCTGACGCCCGAGAACATTGCGCGCTTGCTCTCCCAAGGCATAGCCGATGCGCACAGCTTCACCTCCGTGCGGTTCTACACCAACAACTTCGACACGACGACCCGGGGGGTGGACATCAGCGCTGGCTGGACAGCCGCTTGGATGGGGGGAACGACCAGCATCCGCGTCGCCAGCAACTGGACGAAAACCCGAGTGGACGCACGCGACCCGGACGTCATCGACGACAAGCGCGTCGTGCAGCTCGAGGAGAACACCCCGGCATTGCGATACGTGCTCACCGCCGACCATTCCTGGGGAGACGGATGGCGGCTGCTTGTGCGTGCGCGTCACTACGACGGCTTCGTCGAGTTTTCCACCGACGACGCCAGTGCTCGGCTCGATGCGGACCCCAGGCTGCTCACCGACGTGGAGCTTTCCTTCGCCGTGGATCGCGAATTGACGATGACGGTGGGTGCAGAAAACGTCCTTGACGAGTACCCTTCGCGCCAGCACCGCAACGTTTCGGGTCTTTTATATGCGGAAACTTCGCCATACGGGCCCAACGGCGGCTTCTACTACGTTCGGCTCGCATGGAGGCCCGCCGTGCGTTGATGGCTGCGTCGAAGGCAACCGTGCTGGTGCCGAGACCGGCCTCTTGGGGG
This sequence comes from Pseudomonadales bacterium, assembly GCA_965116935.1. GTDB lineage: Bacteria > Pseudomonadota > Gammaproteobacteria > Pseudomonadales > Azotimanducaceae > VXYL01. The sequence continues at coordinate 2,777,445 of OZ220737.1, forward strand.
CGGCTTGGAAAGGGGCCTTTGCCGCGAAGGAACCTGAAAAAACGACGCCCTTGCCGGCGTGCAGGCACAGGTGATGTAGATGAAAGCGCCAACGCAAACGCCGACCGGCGGCAAGCAATGGGTCGTCCTCTCCCTGCCGGTAGTTGTGCTCGCGGCCGCTGCCACAGCCTATGTGTATTTCAACGATGACACCTCGGGGGAGTTCGCACGCGACGCGGATCTTTGCCCGACTGAAGGCGCCGTGGACGCCAGCAAGGCGTTTCTGGTCGATTTGACGAAACCCATCGACAGCGAAAGTCGTTCGCTGCCGCGGGAACTGCTGCGCAATGTCATCGGAGACCTGGAACGCAATGCTGAGCTGCGCGTCTATCTCCTGACGGGCTCCGCGGACGCGCCTCGCACTGAGCTCGGCAGGCTGTGCAAGCCGTTCGCGAATTCTGACATCAACCTGGCCACCAAGGACTTCGATGGCAGCGCGATTCGCAGCTGCGACGAACTGCCAGCACAGATCACGCCGGAGGTGCGCGAGCTGGCGACGCGATTCTGTGCGCTTCGAGAAGACCTCGAAAGCAGTCTCTCGCGGGCCGTGGAGTATGCGGTGCCGGAGACGGATGGCTCGTATCTCGTCGAAGCCCTTGAGGACTTGCGGATCGAAATGGCGGAATGGCCGGCGCCGCAGACGCTTTACGTGTTCTCGGACATGATGCAGCACGCCGCGTGGTTCTCACATCTCGACCTCCCGTGGCAGCAGTGGAGCTATGCCGATTTCGCCCGCCTGCGGGAGGCGCAAGGATGGCCTGCCGAGCTGGCGAACCAAGGCGTCACGAGGGTTGAACTGTTCTATGTGCCGAGAGTCGGTTCGACCGACCAGCCGCGAATCCACCGCTCGCATCGGCAGTTCTGGCGCGAGTACTTTGTCGATGCTCTGGTGACGTTTACCGATCAGGCACCGATGCGGTCGTACGGTGCGACGGCGCTGATGGGCGTTCCGACAGCAGCGGAACTGGCAGCCAGTGTGCGGCGCGAGGCGGAAGATTTGCTTGCCCAGGTGCGCGCGGAGCAGGAACAGCTCAAGGTGGAACGGGAAAGGCTCCTCGCGCAGGCGCGCCATCAGGAGGAGCAGGCGGAACAGGCCCGTCAGCAGGAACTCTTGGAGCGCCGGCAGGCAGAGTTGGCGCAGCAGGAGCGCGAGATGCAGCGGGTGCTCGATGACGGCGATGGATTGGCACAGGCTGCGGCCGCCACCCGGCCACCGCAACTGGCTTCGGACAACCCGGCTGCAGCGGCCGCCACGCAGCCGCGAGAGCCGTTGCCAACGGATCGCGACGTCGCACCGGAGCCGCAGAATCCGCTGCCGGAAATCGCAATGGCATCGACCACCCCGCCGACAGAATCGAATGCATCTCCCGCGCGCGAGGCTGCGCCGGTCGATGTGCCGTGCGAAGTCACATTGTCCGCCACAGCGGACCCGGCGCCCGCCTATCCGAGAGGCGGCCGCACCAACTTCGGGGAAGCGTCCATTACGATCCAGTACGTCGTGAACGAGCAGGGCGAAACGGTTGACGACGCGGTGAAGCTGATCGTGGAGGAATCGAGCGCGCAGCGAGAGCGCTACCTCGGCCTGTTCGTCGAATCCGCGACGGACGTAGTGCAGGAATGGACGTATGACGTTGCCGGCACCTGTGCCTTTCCCTTGCAGCGATCCACGACCTTCGAGTTCAGCTATGGCTGGTAAAGGCGCGCATCGGCGCTGCATGAGCCGCAAGCCCGCTGTTCGAGCGGACTCGTAAGGAGTCGGGTCTGGACTTGGGGGGGAGGCGAGATCGAGGCGTCGGAAGGCGCGCGTACGGGGGCATGGGAGGGCTTGCTCAAGGGCTGAAGCGTGCGGCATCCCCGCACGACGCGCTGCTCGACGAAGGCTTGGCCCGCCGGCGACGTGGTCGCGGGAACGTGGGAATGCGCCAGTGCGTGCGGGAACTCCGCGCTCCCATGGCGCCCCGAGGCCCGACGGGTATTGACAGGGCGAGTGTCACTTGGGACAGTGCGCCAAGGTTCGATATGTCCGTTGCGGGTGGAGGGAAGAGCGTTTGTCGCGTGGCATAGTCCGGTGTCTGGGGCGGTTCGGTACGCGTTCATGAATGGGCTAGGCGGCGAACGGGCTTTCATGAGACCCTTCTCGGCAGGAAAACGACCGCGGCCACGGTCGGGCCCCGAGCGCGGCAAGCGGCGCGGACCGTTGTCCGTTGCTGCGTTGGCAATGTTGGTCTTCGGCTTGTCCGGGCAGTATGTCTGGGCGCAGCCGGCGGTGTGCACGACTAGCGACACGGGGTCTCCATGCAATGGGATGTTTGGCGTGGCGTTCGCGTCCAACCCGCAGTCCGGTGCAACCTACGGGGTCGGGGAAAACATCGAGGTGACCATCACGTTTACCGCCGCTGTGTTCGTTCGCGAGCATGACATGCAAAGGGATCTGCCACAGCTCGAGCTCACCCTCGACCCCGGTATCCGCAAAGCCACCCTGATCAGGGGGAGCGGCACCCCGACATTAAGATTTCGGTACACAGTACAGTCGGGCGACCTCGATGACGATGGCATCAGCATTGCCGCCGGTCATGGTACCGATGGCCGATCCGGATCCCTTCAGGGAGGCATCATCGAGGCTGCCGACGGTATTATGTCTGCTGACAGAGGGTTCACCGCCGTTCCCGCGGCCCCGTCCCACAAGGTCGATGGCGTGAATCCGGAAGCCCGGACGGTAGCCATCACATCGGATGGACCGACGGCGGGCTACCGCGCCGGCCAGCAGATCGAGTTCGATGTCACGTTTTCCGAGGTGGTTTACGTCACTCAGGGGCCGACCGAACTCGGCTTGCTGGTTGGTATCGGCGGCCAGGTGGAGCGGGCGGCCTTTGTGAATGGCAGCGGCAGTTCGGTTCTCAAGTTCGCCTATGTCGTACAACCTGGCGACGTCGACGACGATGGCGTTGACGTGGGTCCGAATGCACTGGTCGGCGGCACCATCCAGGACGTGGCCGGCAATCCGCTGGGCCCAGAGGGCCGTCTGCAACTGATGCCCCTGGCGCCTAATAGTGCGCACAAGGTGAGCGCCTCGCTGATCGAAGTTGGGGATGGGGACGAGGCCGTGCAAGCGACCGCGCCTGTCGCGCTTGACACCGAACAATGTCGCCTCGATGGGGAAGAAACGGACACAGACTGCTACTACTACTCGGCTGGCAGCGAGATCATCGTCTCGATCATGTTTACGGACCTGGTGTTCGTTACCGGCACGCCGGCATTGACTTTGCTCGTCGGTGGGGTCGAGCGGCGGGCAGAGCTGCTGCGTGGCAGCGGCACGTCTACGCTCGCGTTTCGCTACGTCGTAGAGGCCGGCGACTTCGATGACGACGGCATCAGCATCGCTCCCAATGCACTGGTGCTGCCAGAGGGGATGATCATCACTGACACTGACGGTCGATTGGTCGCCACGGACTTCCAAGGGAAGCTGTTCGAAAAACACCGCGTCGACACGCGCACCGACGAGGCCGCGCCGAACATCGAGGCCGTTACCATCTCTTCCCTGCCGTCCGCCGGCGCCGGCGGCTATGGAGACGGCGAGACCATCACCATCGAGGTGCGTTTCGTGCAGGTCGTCCATGTCACGGGGCAAGTGCAGCTCGAACTCTCCATCGGCCCCGAGACCCGCCTTGCCGACTACGTGTCTGGCAGCGGCACGCAGGTTCTCACTTTCGAATACGTGGTTGTGCTGGGAGATTTCGACAGCGACGGCATATCCATCCGGCCCGGCGCGCTGCTCGGTGGCCGCATCGTGGACAACGCCGGACTGGACCTGGACCGACGCTTCCAAGCCGTGGTGGCGGACCCCGGGCAGAAGGTGGATGCGAGCGTGGGGCTGCCGCCGGCGGTGGTGCAGGTTGCCTCCTCGCCGGCACAGCGCGGCACATATGGCGTGGGCGAGTTCATTGACGTGCACGTCGTGTTTCCACATCCCGTGTTTGTCCGACGCGGTGAAGACTGCCAGGCCGAGGAACTGCCGGTGCTGCAGTTGGCCATCAGCGAAAGTTCACCCCATGCAGAGATACATGCGGGCAGTGGTACGGACACTTTGTGGTTTCGCTACGAAGTGCAGCCCGGCGACTTCGACGACGACGGATTCAGCGTAAGCGCCGGCCAAGACGATGACGGATTCAGCTTGGGCGGACCAAATGGAAGCATAGGGTCCCTGACCGGTGGCTGCATCGAGGACGCGGATGGCCGGGAGGTGTCACGGCGATTTCGCGGCATCCCGCCGCAGACGAGCCACCGCGTCGATGGCCTAGCGCCAGAGGCGCTCACAGCCAGCATCACGTCCCGTCCGGTGGGAACGCAGTACGGTCTCGGTGAAACGATCGAGATAAGCGCGACCTTTTCTGAGGTGGTTTATGTCACCAACGCTGCCGACCTTGTGCTGCTGCTCAATGTTGGTTCCGACACGCGGCGCGCGATCTATGTCGAAGGCAGCGGCACCAACATCCTGTCGTTCGCCTATACCGTCGAGCGCAGGGACTTCGATGCGGATGGCATAGACATGGGCCCCGATGCCTTGGTGGGCGGTACGATACAAGACGTGGCCGGCAATCTTCTGCAGCCGGAAGGCCGGCGGCGCTTGCAGCCCGTGCCAGCGCAGGCAGGACACCGAGTGGACGCGGCGCTCGATGCCGCCCCGCCGCGCATCGACAGCGTCACCATCGTCTCCACACCCGCCGGTGCTGCTTACGGCGGACGAGAGACGGTGACGGTGCGGGTGCGATTCAACGAGATCGTGCATGTCTCCGGCGCGCCGCAACTCGCAATTTCCATTGGCGGCGAGACTCGGAATGCCGCGTTCCTTGCCGGCAGCGGAACGCAAACCCTGACGTTCGCCTATGTCGTAGCGGATGGCGAGTTCGATGGCGACGGGATCGCCGTCAGTCCCGGCTTGCAGGCGCTGGTGGACGGTGTGATTGAAGACGCCGCCGGAAACGCCGCCGATCGCTACTTCGAAGGACTGCCGGCCGACGCCAACCATTTGGTGGATGCTCGCGTCGCCGCTCAGGTGGCGGTTATGGATGTTCGTGTTGTGTCGGCCGCGCCGCCGATCTATCGGGCTGGCGATGCCATCGACGTGGCGGTGCAGTTCGATGGCGTGGTGCATGTGCGTGGTTCACCGGTGCTCACACTGCTCGTGGGCGGCAGCGAACGGCAGGCCGCGCTGATTGGCGGCAGCGGCACCAACACCTTGGTGTTCCGCTACACGGTCCGGCTCGGCGACGACGACGACGATGGCATCAGCATTGGCGCCAGCGCCTTGGAGCAGGGGGCGATCACGGACGGAAACGGACGCGAGGTCGCAACCGGCTTCTTCGCCATTCCAGCACAGTCGCAGCACCGGATCGATGCGCTGCCGGCAGAGGTGACGGGTACCGTGATCGGTTCAGATCCGGGGGCCGACAGCACCTACCGCACCGGCGACCGGATCGAAGTCCGCGTCGCGTTCACCGAGCCCGTGCTGGTGACCGGCAATGTGGCGCTGTTGCTGTCGATCGGGCCCCAGACTCGGTCCGCACCTCTTGTTGAAGGCAGCGGCACCGACACTTTGACGTTCGCGTACGAGGTGCAAGCAGGCGACCGTTCGATCGGTGTGAGCGTTCCCGCCAACGCCGTGGTGGGCGGCGAAATCACAGACCTTGCCGGCAACGATGCCGTGCGGACGTCGCCTGGGCTAACGGCAGACCAGCGGCACCGGGTCTTGGGCGCAGCGCCGTCGGTGGTGTCCGTGCGCGTCCTTTCGGATCCGGGCCCAGACCGCACCTACGCACCGGGCGACGCCATCGCGGTGGCGGTGCAGTTCGATGCCGTGGTGCATGTCGGCGGCACACCGCTGCTCACCCTCCTCATCGGCGGCGACGAGCGGCGGGCGGGGTTGTTCGATGGCAGCGGCACGACGACCCTCGTGTTCCGCTACATCGTGCAGGAAGGCGAATACGACGGCGACGGCATCAGCATCAACGGCTTGGTCGAAGGCATCATCGCCGACGGTGCCGGGAACGCGGCGGAGCGGGGCTTTGTTGGCCGGCGCGAGCCGGATCATCGCGTGGGCGCGGAGTTCCTGTTGGTGTTGCCGACCGTGACCGTGCAGGTGGGTTCGGAAACCAAGGTCGATGTAGAGGCAGCGCTCGAGGAAGTGGATATCCACTTCGTGGGGCGGTTCGAGCCACCCATGACCGAGGATGCGGCCATCGCCGAGGCTCGCCTGATCGGCCAAACCGTGACCCTAGTGGCGGTGTCCGAGGGGATCACGGTGGTTTCGGTGGCTGCCACCGGGGTTCCGCTCACGGTCGCCATTCCGGTTCTGGTCGAGGTGAGCGCCGCAGAGCGGGCGGTGATCGAGAACGGGCTTGCCGCGGTTGGCCGGGGGCTCTTGGCGAGCCAGACCGACACCGTGGCGAGACGGCTGGAACTCGCCCGTCGCGGCGTCGCCAACTCAGGGTATCGGTTGGCGGCGCGGGGACATGGAGCGGGCTGGCATGATGGCGGCCAGGCATGGCTGGGCGGACTCTCGAACATGGGATCAGGCGTGGCGGGCCAACCAAATGCCGGCGGGGTGCGCGGCGAGCCCAACAGCGTATTGGAGGGAGTCGCCCGGCACGGACATGGACGGCTCGGACAAGCCGGTGGCATCCCGTACGGCCGTATGTTCGCGATGGACTTGGCGGCCTCGCCCTCGCCCTTCAGGACGGTGACGTGGGGCGTCTGGGCCGCAGCGGATTCGCAAACCTTCAAGGGCGCCTTGGGCCTGGGGGACTACGACGGCAACATGCAATCCGCCCATTTGGGCATTGATGTGCGCGGGCAGGACTGGGTGGCAGGTGCCTCCGTGTCGAGGGCCAACGCCGATGTGTCCTACGAATTCGGCACCGATGGCACGGGCGTGATGGAAACGCAACTCAACACCTTGTCGCCCTATGTGCAGTGGTCGCCGAGCGAGCGAGCCGTGTTTTGGACCGTGCTGGGTCTTGGCAGCGGAGAGGCGTTTGCGCGACGGGAGGGGCAGGAACGAGCCATGACGCCGGCCAATCTCTCGTCGCGTTTGGGGCTGGTCGGTGGCCGGTTCGAGCTCGGCGGCGCAGCCGGCCTCGAGCTTGCCGTGCGCGGCGATGCCGGCATGGTGCAGTTGGAGACGGACGAGGGCTTGCGGGGCATTGACGGGCTGGCAGTGGACGCGCAGCGGTTCCGCGCCGGTGTCGAGGCTTCCCTGCCTCTTGCTCTGGGCTCGGGCGAGCTCGTGCCGTTCGTGGACCTCGGCGGACGATGGGACGGCGGCGACGGCGCCACCGGCGGCGGCGCAGAGGTGGCGGGCGGACTTCGCTATCGCGGTCCGGTGGCAGGTTTCGAACTCAAGGGGCGTTCCCTGGTGCAGCACGGAACGGCCGGAACCGAGGAGAGCGGCGTAGCTGCGACGCTGTTCATCGAACCTCGCCAGGATAGGGGCTGGCGGCTGTCGCTCTCGCCCCGGCGCGGCGCGGCGGAATGGACCGATCGCTTCAGCCGCTCTTCACCGGCGTTCGCTGCCTCGCCGCGCTTCTCGCGCCCCGGGTGGCGATGGCATGGTCGCGTCGGCTATGGATTCGCCACGCAACATCGCCGGGCAACGCTGACTCCCTTCGGCGAGCTGGACACGAACGCGCCCGACGGCCGGCGAACACGGCTCGGCATTGCCTACGAGCGTGCCGGGGACGGCTTGCGCGGAGTTCGGCTCGAAGCACGCTCGGAACTGGCACAAGGTGGCCCCAAGGCCCGACACGAACGACGCATTCTGCTGACCGCCGAGGCAAGGTTCTAGCGCATGTTCGCTCTCCTTGGCCCCGGTACTGTCCGACGCGCGATGCGGCGCAGAACAGTGTGGTGTCTCACTTTGGCCCTTCCGGCTGTAGCGGATGGGTGCCGGAAACCGGCGATCGTGTTCACCTGGCTGCCGGCGCCGCTTTGGAGGGAGGGCGTCGCGCCGCAAGGCGCGCAGAACACTCGTCGCACCAGCAAGATGCGCGCCCTAGCGGGCGCGATGGAGGGCGAGACGCCCTCCCTCCAGAGTACGACGCACCACGCGCCGAGAGCATCCTCAAAGACGGGCATTTCTGATTGGCGCTGCTTGGCGCGGCCTGACTCACCAGTGGCGTCTCACCCTGACCCCTTGGCCTCGCTCTGGAGGGAGGGCGTCGCGCCCTCCATCGCGCCGCAAGGCGCGCAGAACACTCGTCGCACCAGCAAGATGCGCGCCCTAGCGGGCGCGATGGAGGGCGAGACGCCCTCCCTCCAGAGTACGACGCACCACGCGCCGAGAGCATCCTCAAAGACGGGCATTTCTGATTGGCGCTGCTTGGCGCGGCCTGACTCACCGCTGGCGTCTCACCCTGACCCCTTGGCCTCGCTCTGGATGGAGGGCGTCCCGCCCTCCATCGCGCCGCAAGGCGCGCAGAACACTCGTCGCACCAGCAAGATGCGCGCCCTAGCGGGCGCGATGGAGGGCGAGACGCCCTCCCTCCAGAGTACGACGCACCACGCGCCGAGAGCATCCTCAAAGACGGGCATTTCTGATTGGCGCTGCTTGGCGCGGCCTGACTCACCGCTGGCGTCTCACCCTGACCCCTTGGCCTCGCTCTGGATGGAGGGCGTCCCGCCCTCCATCGCGCCGCAAGGCGCGCAGAACACTCGTCGCACCAGCAAGATGCGCGCCCTTGCCGGCGCGGATGGAGGGCGGGACGCCCTCCATCCAGGGTACGGCGCCACGCGCTGTGCGAGTCAAAGTGAGACACCACCCAGAACAGGGCTTCGGCGCCCGTGCTCCAAGTGACGCCGTCCCCCATTAGAACCAGATAGAGGTCTCGCATGGTGCCATTCAGGTCTAGTATCCGGCGGCCCACCCGGTCGGTGGGCTTCATGCGCCGTCGGATCGGTTCCTTGCGATGCACTGTCCTTGCCTCGGCAGCGTGCCTGTTCGGTACTGCGGCATTCGCTCAGAACATCACCCATGTTTACGTTGCTTCCACACCGACTGGCGGGCCGTTGGGGAACCCGGAGTCGGTTTACATCATCGACGACAAAATCCAGGTGGACGTGGCGTACGACACCTCGCTCCCAGTCAACATCGGATCGCCCTGGCTTCAGATCAGCCTCGCCGGCGGCTCCGGCATTAAGGAAGCGCCTTGTGGGCTCGATGCTTCCCGCCAGCATGTGCTGGTGTGTACCTACACGGTGCGGGAGGACGACTACGGCGACAGCGTGGAGATATTAAACGCCTCAGACACACTCCAAGGCGGCAATCTGCCTTCATACGACCTAGCCGGCGCGACAATCCGGGGAGACCTATCGCCCGTTGACGGCATTGGCCTGACGATCGACGAAGGCGGAATCAACATCGCCGGCGTAACCCCTGCGGCTGGCTTCGTGGAGGAGGACATCATTGAAGTCACCTTGGACTTCACCCACCCTCGCACAACGAACACTCCACTTGATGCCGATGCACCTTCTTGGCGCCACCGCGACAGTCCGCTGTGGCGTCCGGTCGTCGGCGTCACCCTGCTCCTCGACAACGACGAACGGGAGATGCAGCACCACGAGGACAACAACAACGAGACCATGAAGTTTCGCTACGAAGCGGTGGCCGGCGACAGCGCCAAGAAGCTGCGTCTCAGGTTCACGGATGCCCACCGCCTTCGGGACAACAACGGCAACGAGGGCCTGAGGCTCGACAAGAACGTCAATGAGTTGATCGCAGATGCGGCCACACGACGGGTCGATACGCAGGGGCCGCGCATAGGCGACATACACATACTGAACAACGCGAACACGTTCCGGGCCACTGACACTGCCCAGTGTTCAAGCTCTCCACGGGAATGCGAGATCGAGTTCCGCGTGGACTTTGATGAGAAAGTTCTGGTAACGGACGCCAACCTGCTCGTGGACGTGGGCGGCGACAGGCGTTCCGCCCCTTGTGGCGACGTTGCGACGGCGATGGACATGATGACATGCACTCTGACCATCGCTGCCGACTGGTTCGACTCGGACGGGCTTTCCACGCCAGCGGACCCGCTGGTGTTCGGCAGCATTGAGGATGACCTTGGCAACGACTTCGTGTGGCGGCATACGAGCCATCAGTTTTCGGATCATAGGGTCGATGCCGTAGCACCCAAGATCAGGAGCATCAGCATCACCGTGCCGGAGGCGCGCGTCGGCAACAGCATCGTGGTTAGGCTGACGTTTTCCGAAAACGTGAGTGTGACCGGAACGCCTAGCGTGACGCTGGCTCTTGAGCGGGGTGACGTATTGACCGACAGTTGGCAGACTGCAACCTACGCCGGTTGGTCCGGCAGCACGGTCGAGTTTCGCTACTTGCTGGTGGATGGCGACGTCGACGATTACTCGGAGACGGAAGGCGCCGACAACAGTCCGTCCGTGACGCTGTCCGTAGCCACCGTCAACGGCATCATGGACGTTGCCGGGAATCCTGCCGTTGCCGATTTGCCCGCGACACGTCCGAAGAGCGACTTGCGTTACCGCAGGGATGCAGATACCACCGACAGCGATGTCCCGTGGAGTGACGCGAGTCGCCCGAGCGTCCTGCACGCAACCCTGCTGGCCCCGGCCAGCGGTTTCTTCGACATGGATGACGACATCGTCGTCGAGGTGCGGTTCAGCAAACCTGTCACCTTCTCCAACACGGGCGCCGAACTGCGGCTGGCAATCGGTTCTCAAACGCAGCATTTGGCCCTCACGCGGGAGGGCGCGGCGACCTCCAGCCTGCATACGTTCCGGGGGAACGCAGGCACTCTCCAGGCCGGTGCTCGAACGGCCACCCGCAGGCCGGACCTTCTGTTGCATGGCAGTGTCCGAGCGGGGCCGATCGTCCTCGGCGAGGGTGAGAGCATCTTGGACGCAAACAACCGGGGCTGGATCAACCAACCCGATGCGAACCTGCGGGAGGAAGGTCAATCCCAGGCAACGACTGTCTCGGTGTCGCAGCGGGGAAGCGCTGTCGTGGACACGGTTCGCCCCGAGATCGAGTCCGTCAAGCTGCTGGCGAGTCCAGAGTCGACGGGCATCCGCGAGGATGGCGTGCGCTTCTACGGCGAGGGCGACCGAATCCAGATTGAGGTGACGATGAGCGAGGATGTCATCGTCGATTGGCAGACACCGCCACAGATCACACTTGACGTCACGGACGAGAGCGGAATCGCGATAAGCCCGGCGCCGTCTGCCGACATCGTGTCGGGCAGACGCGGGAAAACACTGGTTTTCGAGTACGAAGTGCAGTCAACGCATGTGGACCGAAACGGCATTTCGCTAACTGCCATTACCAACACGGATTCGCTTGCGGACTTGGCAGGGAACCTGTGCGACAGCGCTACCAACTGCAGCTACAGCACCTTGTGGGCGTCAACCGTCACCGCCACCCACCCAGTGGACGGCACCATCTACGGCGACGAAAGGCCCGAGGACGAGATAGAAGCCGGGCCGCCCGTGGATACGCCCGACGAGGCACCGGACACGCCAGCGCCTGTGGCCATCGCCTCCGTCACGAGGGAGGGCAACCCGGCGTCCGGGCAGTTCTACCGGTCGGGAGAGTCGATCACGCTGGTGGTGAACTTCGCAGAGGCGGTGGATGTTTCCGTGCTGCCGGGACTCACGGTGAACATCGGCGGCACGAGTCGGTTGGCGAGGTGTTCTGGTGCCGGCACCGGCGTCCGATCCATCAGATGCTCGCTCCCCATCGAGGACGGCGACGAGGCACCCAACGGAATCACGCTCGCGGGCCTGAGCGGCGGCACCATCCGGGCGGACGGACAGGACGTGTCGCGGGCCTTGCCTGCTATCCTTGGCGGGGCGCCAAGGGTGGACGCAAGGCCCCCCACGATTGCCGGGTCGCCGCGCTTCACGTCGCAAGGCCCCTACGTGCTCGGTCGGCCGATCGTGGTGACCGTTGAGTTCTCCGAAGCCGTGAGCTGGCAGGGAGCGCCGCCAACGCTGTCCATCCTGATTGGCCGGGAAGCGAAGCCAGCCGAACTGCAGTTTCCGCCAGCGAACCGACCGGCTCGCGAGTATGAGTTCCGCTACCTCGTTGCGACCAACGACAGCGACGCGGACGGCGTCTCAATCGCAGCGAACAGTCTGTCCGGAAGGGTCGAGGATGCGGCCGGCCACGCCGCAGGCCTCGCGCACGAAGCCGTCGCCGGCGACTCCCGCCACAGCGTGGATACGCAAGGGCCGACGATTGCCGACATCAGCCTCGGCGACCCCAAGGTGTATCTGCAGGGCGAAACCATCACGATCACGGTGACGTTCAGCGAGCCCGTCGCCGGGGCCAGGTCGACGCTGGCGCTCGCCATCGGTTCCCAGGTGCGGCGCGCCAGCCTTGTGCAGGGGAACAACACGCCGGAGTTGACGTTCTCCTACACAGTGCGGGCAGGCGACGGCGGCGCAGTGAGCGTGCCGACCGATGCACTTGCAGGGGTGACGGACACCGCCGGCAACCCCGCCGCCGCGAACGCCGCCGAGGACTTCGCCGGACACGTCGTGGATGCCGCGGCGCCGGCGGTGATGGGGGCCCCAAGCATCGCGTCGCAACCGGTGAACGGAGACACCTACGCCGGGGGCGAAACCATCCGCATCGCAGTGGCGTTCGATGACGCGGTCACCGTCTCGGGCGAGCCCCGCATGTACCTGACGGTGGGCGACCAGCGCAAGGAGGCGGCCTATGCCAGCGGCTCTGACAGCGCCTCGCTCTTTTTCGAATACACAGTGCAGGAAAATGACCTCGACGCCGACGGCGTGTCCGTCGGCGCGAACGAACTTGAGAGCGTCGGCACGGCGACGATCCGGGACCGGAACGGCGTCAATGCGCGGCTCGCGCACGTCGCGTTGCCGGATCAGCCGAACCACAAGGTGGACGCTGTCGCGCCAACGATCACCGGCATCGAGATCACGTCGCGGCCGGCGACCGGCGATTCCTACATCGTCGGCGAGCGCATAGCGGTAACGGTAACCTTTGACGAGAACATTGAGGTCCTGGGCACACCTGCCTTGGCACTGACCATCGGCACCGAATTGCGCGACGCCCATTGCGCCAAGGACGCACAGGCCACGCTGGCTTGCCGATACGCAGTCGTCGTTGGCGACGTGGACCGCGACGGCGTGGCCGTGGCGGCAGGGGAGCTGGCCGGCGGCACGATCACGGACGCTCCCGGCAACGCCGCGGCGCGTGGCCACGATGCCTTGGCGGATGATCCAAGCCACAAGGTTCTGTCACCACCGGCGCTCGCGGCGGAAGTCCCCGCCATGAGCCTCGTTGCCGGGGGCGAGGTGGAGACGGTGGAGCTCGGTGAGGTCTTTGCCGGCACCCTGTTGACGTATGAGGCGTCGTCGTCGGATGCAGCGGTGGCAGAGGCGACGGTGTCCGGTAACACCCTGTCGGTTCGCTCCGGCATGGAGGGTGCTGCAACCGTCACCGTGACGGCCACCAACCCCGCGGGTTCAGCCGCGACGGGTTTCGCGGTGACGGTGGCGACCGATCCGATGGAGACCGCCGTGCTGAACGATGCCTTGGCGGCGATTGGCCGGGGCATGCTGTCGAGCACAGCAAGCGTGATCGGCGCGCGCTTCCGGCTCGATCCGGCGGGCGCGCAGATGACGCTAGGCGGTCGGCGCCTTGGCGGTACGCTGTCGCCGGATTTGCTGCGCTTGCATGAAAACGCCGACCCACGCGCGGCGCTGGGGGCGCCGGAAGGCTGGGCGGTCGAGCCAGCAACGCATGCGGGACGCAGCCACGGCATGACCGCTGCGAGGCTGCTAGCAGGCAGCGCGTTCAACATGCCGCTGCGGGGCTCGAGGAGCGGGCCTTCGCTTGCCATCTGGGGCGGCGGTGACCTGTCGAGCTTCAGTGGCGAACCGACGAGCGCCACCTACGACGGCTCGGCGCTGGCGGGATACTTGGGGCTTGATGCCCGCGGAGCGGCGTGGCTCGCTGGCGTCTCGGTATCGCACACCGCGGCGGAGGCGGACTACGACTTTGCCGGCGACGTGAATGGCAGCGGCACGCTGAAGACGGGCGTAACGGCACTGCATCCATACGCGAGACTCGAGATGGGCGCCGACGTGGAACTCTGGGTGATCGGCGGCTTCGGCGTCGGCGAGGCCGACCTAGCACGCAGCCATGTGGCGGGGGAGCATTCGAGCGATCTGTCGATGGCCATGGCTGTCGCCGGCTTGCGCCATGCGCTGCCGATGCAGTTGGGTGGCGGCGATCTCTCGCTCCGGGGCGACGCCGGTTTCCTCAGCCTTGAGACCGACGCCGGTGCGATGGCGCTGGATGCACTCTCCGCCGGCGTCTCGCGATTGCGCCTGGGCGTGGAAGCAGCCTGGGAGGGGCAGAGCGCAACGCCATTCGTGGAGGTGAGCGGTCGCTACGACGGCGGCGACGGCCAGACAGGGGGTGGCCTGGAACTGGCCGCCGGCCTGCGCATTCTGAGCCAGGAGTCGGGCTTCGGGCTGGAGGCAAAGGGCCGCGTGCTGGCGATGCATTCCGGCGACGGCTACGGCGAAAGCGGCTTCGGCGTGACGGCAAGCTTCGAACCGGGCACAGGCGGCCGCGGCATCGTCCTGCGCATCTCGCCCCGCTGGGGTGGTTCGCCAGACGCCACGGATCTCTTCTGGGACGAAGTAGGAGGCGTTCGCGATACCATGCGAGGCCTTCGACCGAGCCGAGCATGGGGGTTGGACGCAGAACTTGGGTACGGATTCGGTCTCAAGTCGATTCGGGGCCTGATGACTCCCTTCGGGCAAGCCGACATCACGGACGCTGCCGACCGACGAGTTCGCATCGGCATCCGCTACGGCCTCATGCAGGGAATGTTGCGCGCAACGCGGTTCGAGATTGCCGCAGAGCGAGTGGACGGTGAGTTCCACCGAAGGCAGGAAACGCGCGTGCTGGCGCGCGGGCAGGCGAGGTTCTAGCCCGGTTGTTCCGCTAAAACCCGGACAGGTGGCTTTTTCGACCTGAATCTGTGGACATGCGACTTTGCTTTTTCGTCCCACACAATCGTGGGAAGTCTTGCACGCCAACGGGGGGATCCGATGGGACATGCGCTTGGTTCGACGACAATGAAAGCAGTGGCTCCGCACGACATGGCGGCCGCGCCAGGCCAATGGAACGTGCGCGTTCCTCCCGCCTTCGTCGCGTGCATCCTGCTCGCCTGTGCCGCGGCTTTGGCACTGCCCGGGCATGGGGACGACGGCGATACCGGGCTCGAAGAAACCGCCATTGCCACGACTGTCGAAGAGCGAGGACGCGAGTATCTGACGACCAACGGTGAGCGCGAAGGAGTGGTGACCACCGAGTCTGGCCTTCAGTACGAGGTGTTGGCAAGTGGCGAAGGCGCGAGCCCGGGCCGGCGCGACTCCGTGAGCGTTCACTATCACGGCACGTCGATTGACGGACGCGTGTTCGACAGTTCCGTCGAGCGCGGGCAACCGGCGCAGTTTCGGGTGAACGGCGTGATCGCCGGCTGGACGGAAGCGCTGCAGATGATGCGCGTCGGCGACCGCTGGCGCCTGGTGATTCCCCCGGAACTCGCCTACGGCGAAGCCGGAGCGGCAGATGTCATCGCCCCCAACGAGACGCTGGTGTTCGAGGTGGAACTGCTGGCCGTGCTCTGACGCGTGCGTCCTGCGGCGCAGGAGGCCTTCGGAGGGAAGGCATTCTGCCTTCCCTAGCGCCGGATAGGCGCTCTCCTGTGGAGAGCGTGGCCGGCGCGCCTGCGGCACGCCAGGGAGACTCCGGAGGCCCGTCCAACTTCGCGGGGAATGCGGCCGCCAAGCGGGCAGCCAAAGATCAGGGCAGATCCGTGAAGAATCTGTCCAATCGGGGCGCGTAGTAGCGCTCGTAGTCCACGGAGAAGGCTATGGCGTGGGCGCGACCGTAGATCGCCTCCCGATCAATGGCGCCGATGACGCGGGAGTCGCTGGAGTTGTCGCGGTTGTCGCCCATCATCCAGTAGGTGTCGGCGGGAATCCGAACGGGCGGCAGTCGATCGAAGCTGCCGTGCCGGTCCCGTCGAACCATCACCACGCGGGTGTCGCCGAGCAGGCTCTCGTGAAAGAAGCGATAGCGTTCCGGCGCCTCGATCGGCAGCTCGTCGATCTCGCTGGCGGTCAGGGCTGTGTATGTCGCCTGCTCGCCGTTGATGATGAGTCGGTTGCGGCGAAGCTCGACGACGTCGCCTGGCACCGCCACGACACGCTTGACGAACAGCCGGCCGTCACTCGGGTTGTCGAAGATCACCACGTCGCCACGCTCGGGCGATGACCAGCGCAGCATCCGCATGTCGGTGAACGGCACCCGAAGGTCGTAGGCGAGCTTGTCCACGACGATGCGATCGCCATCCAGAATCGAAGGTTTCATGCTGCCAGACGGCACTTGGTTCCAGTCCGCGATTGTGGAGCGAAACGGCAGCATCACGGCGATGAACACGAAGAACCAACGCCACTCCAGCCAGAGTCCGCGAACCTTCTCTTTCACTGCGCGTTACCTAGTGTCCCCTTGGGCGGATTATAGCGACCGGCAGCGGCGTGCCTAGCGAACCGGCAGGAGGGTGGTGTCTCACTTAAGGTTTGCACAACGCATGGCGCGTCCTACTCCGGAGGGAGGGCGTCCCGCCCTCCAAGCGTGCCGAAGGCGCGCATGCAGCGGAGTCGGCCAAAGCTCACGCAACATCGTCCCAGACACGCCTCGGAGGGACACCCGACGCGACGGCACAACCCTGCCGAGGGCCCGGATGGAGGGCGTCCCGCCCTCCACAGCGCCCTCGCGCTCGCTATCCGCGCAGCAAGGACGGGAGCTGGCGCAGGGACGGCGGCTTGCCGGTGCGCAGGATGCCATTCTCGAATATGCGCCCGCCGAGCCGCAGCATGTACCACACCGCCACCACCATGAGTGCCGTCGTGCCGGCAAGCGTGAAGATGGAGGGCGGGTCGGCCATTCGGTTCAGCATCACGAACGGAGTGAGTGGCGGAATCCAGGACGCCACCACCGCCACGGTTCCGCTCGGATCCCGGGTCACCGGAAAGACGAGGAAAAACGGCAGTATCGAGAGGAACACCAGGGGCACGGCCAGCGACTGCGCTTCCTGGATCGAGTTGCACAGCGCGCCGACCGCGCAGTACAGCGAAGCGTAGAAGAGATAGCCGAGCAGGAAGTACACCGGCAGCCCGATGAGCATGCCTGGTTGCAGCAGTGGACCGACGGGAAGTTCGCCGGCGGTCGCGACCGTGCCGAGCCCGACGAGCGCAAGCACCACCCACGCCAGAATGGCGGAGAGCCCGGCGGCACCGATCCCCACCACCTTGCCCGCCATCAGCTCTGCTGGAGAAACGGATGCGAGCAGCAACTCCGCGAGCTTGCCGGCTTTCTCCTCAATGGTGCTCGTCAAGAGGATCTGGTTGATGGTGAAGATCGAGATCCAGAGCAGGTACACGAGACCCGCCGGCGCCCACTGGGCGATGTAATCCACGTCCTCTGCCGACTCTGCGCCAGCGCCCGCCGGCTTGGCCACCTCGAACGAAACCGGTTCCCGCAACCACTCGGCAGTTTCTGGATCGATGGATTCTTCGCGCAGGCGTTGTGCCCGCACCACCTCGGTCACCTGCCGCCCGTACCAGCGGCTGATGCCTTGGTCCATGAGGCTCTCGGAAACATAGCGGGCACCATCCGCGGAACGCACAGGATCGTCGGGAATGACAAAGTAGCCCCGCAACGCGCCGTCCTCGACCAGCGAGTTCAAGTGCGCGGGGTCGCGCCTGGCCGGCTCGATCTCCCGATACGCCGCCAGCGACAGACTGGGGAACTCCTCGGCCACCGCGTCAGGATCCGCCACCCACCAGTCGGCAAACCGTTCCACGACGGTGGATGGTTCGCGGATGCGGCCCGACTCGGTCTTGAGCGCAAAGACCAGTTCCACGGCACGGTTCCGGAACGAGTCGCGCCCTTGCTCGTCGTCAATGGCATTGCGCACCTCGTCGAGAAGTGCGCGCGACCCGCCCGCCTGCGGCAGGGGCGGCAAGGTGGCAAGGGCTTCGAGCGCCCCGTCGATGTCGGTGGCGACGATGTGGCGCCGGGTGGCGTCATGCACCCATCCGGATTCGTCGAGGACGGCGTAGCTCTCGATGGACTGGAACTCGGCGATGAAAGCCGCAACCGCAACGCCGAACCCTGCCACTAACGGCACGCTCAAGGCGCTGATCCAGAACGCCTTGGTGCGCACGTTGGCGATGAACTCTCGCTTGGCAATGAGGCCGGCGTTGTGCAGGTTCATGGGAGAGGCTTCTCCTCGGGCTGCGGCGCAGCCCGGCCTAGGTCACTGTGGGTGTCGCGGATGTTTCCCCGCGCGCAACCGCCTGCACGAACACCTCGTGCAGAGAGGTGGTGGTGGTGTCGAAGCGGCGCACGGTGACGCGCTCCAGGAGCGCCCGGAGAATGGCCTGGGCATCGGTTCCGGGAGCAAGCTGGAGCTCGGCCACGTTACCGGCGTCGTTGACGCGGCGAATGCCGGGCAGGTTTTGGAAGTCGCCGTCGCCGTCGTACTCCACGGTGAGGGTGTCGCTGCCTCCCGTCAGTTCCGCAAGCGTTCCAGCTAGCACCACGTGGCCCCGATTGATGAGGGCCAGGGCGTCGCAGGTCTGTTCGGCCTGCTCCATGATGTGCGTGGAGAGGATCACCGTGCGGCCTCGGGCCTTGAGCGCAAGGATCTCCTCACGCACCACCTCGACGTTGATGGGATCGAGCCCGGAGAAGGGTTCGTCGAGGACCACGAGCTCCGGGTCATGCACCAGCGTGGCGGCGATTTGCACCTTCTGCCCCATTCCCTTGGAGAGCGAGTCGCACTTGTCGCGCCAGCGGTCGCCCAAGTCGAAACCTGCAAGCAGCTTGCGCGCGGCGTCGGTGGCGTCTCGGCGTGACATGCCCTTGAGCTGGCCAAACCAGGCCACAAACTCGCCCACCTGCATCTTCTTGTAGAGGCCCTTCTCTTCAGGCAGGTAGCCAAGGCGGGACTTGATGCGGCGCGGGTCGCTCTCGCCGAGCACGTTGATGGTGCCCGCGTCCGCCGCGAGGATGCCCATCAGAATGCGGATGGTGGTGGTCTTGCCGGCGCCGTTCGGGCCGATGATGCCGAAGATGGCGCCTTGGGGAACGGCGAGGGAGAGCTCTTCAATGGCCTGCACGTCGCCAAAGCTGCGCGACACCCCCTGCATGGATGCCGCAGTGCCGTTGGCGGTGTCCAGAGTCAGGACTCGCTCCCCTGCCTTGCGGCAAATGCCGCCTGCTGCTCGGCGCTGGCCTGGCCCTGGAACTTCGCCTTCCATTCCGAGTAGGGCATGCCGTACACGCGCTCGCGGGCGGACTCGTAGTCCACGGCCTCGCCGCGTTCCTCCGCCGCCGCCACATACCACTTCGACAGGCAGTTGCGGCAAAAGCCGGCAAGATTCATCAGATCGATGTTCTGCACATCCCGGTTTTCGTCGAGATGCTGCACCAGACGCCGAAACACCGCCGCCTCAATGGCATCGCTCGATTCACTCATGGCGTGACAGGCTCCGAGAAATCAACACGCAACGCATCGTAATGGATGCTCGTGCCGTGGCCAACCGGAACTGACGTTGACCGGCGGTTCGTGTTCGACTTACCTACCGGCACCGCTCCGGAGGGAGGGCGTCTCGCCCTCCATCGCGCCGCAAGGCGCGCAACACTCGCTGCACCAGCGAGATGCGCGCCCTTGAGGGCGGGGACGCCCTCCCTCCAGTACGACGCGCCACCGCTGCGCAAGTCAAAGTGAGACACCGCCCGACGTTGACCGGCGATCGTGTTCGACTTACCTGCAGGCGCCGCTCCGGAGGGAGGGCGTCTCGCCCTCCATCGCGCCGCAAGGCGCGCAACACTCGCTGCACCAGCGAGATGCGCGCCCTTGAGGGCGGGGACGCCCTCCCTCCAGTACGACGCGCCACCGCTGCGCAAGTCAAAGTGAGACACCGCCCGACGTTGACCGGCGATCGTGTTCGACTTACCTGCAGGCGCCGCTCCGGAGGGAGGGCGTCTCGCCCTCCATCGCGCCGCAAGGCGCGCAACACTCGCTGCACCAGCGAGATGCGCGCCCTTGAGGGCGGGGACGCCCTCCCTCCAGTACGACGCGCCACCGCTGCGCAAGTCAAAGTGAGACACCGCCCGACGTTGACCGGCGATCGTGTTCGACTTACCTGCAGGCGCCGCTCCGGAGGGAGGGCGTCTCGCCACTCCATCGCGCCGCAAGGCGCGCAACACTCGCTGCACCAGCAAGATGCGCGCCCTGGAGGGAGGGCGGGGACGCCCTCCCTCCAGTACGACGCGCCACACGCTGCGCAAGTCACAGAGACACCACCCGACGTTGACAGGGCATTGGGGCGGTTTGACAATTGCGCTCAATCTTGCGACGGCCTTTCATTCCATGGAGATCGACACGCCTCCAACCGAGGGCCTCTGCATCGTCGCCACCGACGGCTGCACCATTGCCGAAGCGGATGCTCTGCAAGGGCTGTGGACGCAGGACCAGTACCTCGCGATCTCAGAGGTGACCAATCACCTGATCGAGTTCACGGATGGCTGCATCGAAGTCCTGCCCATGCCGACAAAGCGTCACCAAGCGGTTTCCGCGGTTCTGTTCTTGGCCCTCGTCGATGCCATGCGCGCCATGGGTGGGGCCGTTTTCTACTCCCCATTGCGCCTTCAGGTGCGTGAAGGGAAGTTCCGCGAGCCTGACCTCCTGCTCGTCCGCGACGCGGCAGACCCGCGCGCGCAGAACGCCTACTGGCTCGGCGCCGACCTCGTGATGGAGATCGTCAGCCCCGACAATCCGGGACGCGACATCCACGTCAAGCGCGCGGACTACGCGGAAGCAGGCATTCCAGAGTACTGGATCGTGAATCCGCTGAACGAGACCATCACGGTGCTTGCCTTGGAAGGCGCTGAGTACGTGGAACATGGCGTGTTCGAGCGTGGTGGTCACGCCGGAAGCGCAACGCTCGAAGGGTTCGGTGTCGATGTAACCGAGGTTTTCGACGCCGGCTAGCGCGCACTGAAGGGCGCGCTAGCGCATGAGGAAGGCCACCCGAAGAAGGGCGACGCATGCGTCGCCCTGTCCGGCTTCGCCTTCGGCGCGAGGAGCGTGATAGGCCCTCGCTTCGATGCACTTCACACGGCGCCATCCGGCCGGCAGGTTGGTGGTGGCTCGGCTTCGAGGCACAGCCGTGATTGTCAACGTGTCATAGGATCCGTTCCATGCAAGGCAAGGCAGAACCGCGCCGCCGAAGGCCCGCCGTAAAGCCAAGTGGCCCGATCCGCAGCGCAAATCAGGCACAATCCCGTTGCTGCCCGCAAAGCACAACGGCAGGGAAGGCGACCCATGCTCGAATACCTCGCGAGTCCTGAGATCTGGATGGCGTTCGCTACCTTGGCGACGCTGGAGATCGTCCTTGGGATCGACAACATCATCTTCATCGGCATCATCTGCAGCCACTTGCCGGAGCATCAGCGGGCGCGGGCGAGGTTTCTGGGGCTGGGGCTGGCGATGGGCCTGCGCATTCTGCTGTTGCTCTCGCTGTCGTGGATCATGGGGCTCACGGCAGACCTTTTCACGGTGTTCGACAACGGCATTTCCGGGCGCGACCTGATCCTGCTCTTCGGCGGTGCGTTCCTGATCGCCAAGGCGACGCGGGAGGTTCACAACTCGCTGGAGGTGGACGAGAGCGAACATCATGGTGTCCGGCTTGCCGGCGGCTTCGGCATGATCCTGGCGCAGATTGGCGTGATTGACCTTGTGTTTTCGCTCGACTCGGTCATCACGGCGGTGGGCCTCGTGGACGAAGTGCCGGTGATGATCGCCGCCATCGTCACCGCCGTGCTGGTGATGATGGTGGCGGTGGGGCCGGTGAGCCGATTCATCGAAGAGAACCCCAGCATCAAGATGCTGGCACTGTCGTTTCTCATCCTGATCGGCCTCGCGCTGGTGGCGGAGGGCTGGGATTTGCACGTGCCGAAGGGCTACATCTACGTGGCGATGGCCTTCTCCTTCTCCGTGCAGCTTCTCAATATCGCCGCCAGCCGACGCCGGTCGCTGAAACTGCGCAAGGCCCAGCTCGGCGACCTGGTGCTAGGCGGCGGCGACCGCCGCACGGCCCGCAAAGCGCCCTGATCGCTGCGGGCGCAGGCCCTTGGCCGCGGCTCCAAGGCAATCGGGCAACGTGTGTCGGCCCTACCGACGCGCCGCGAAAGTGGCCTCGAGTTCCCGTTGCGCGGCGTGAAGATCGGGCAGCACGCGGATGCGGAGGCGTTGCAGCAAGGCTTCGTCTGGGGCGACCAGGTCGGGGATCTGGAACACGTTCATCCCCGCCGCTGCCGCTGACCGCACGCCGTTGGTGGAGTCCTCGAATGCCCAGCAGCGCTCGGGTTCTATGCCAAGCGCCGCCGCCGCGCGCTGGAATGGTTCTGGGTGGGGTTTCGGGTTCGTGACCTTGTCGCCGGTGATGCGCAAGGCGAAGTGATGTAGGAGCCCCACCCGCTGCAGCCGCTCGCCGGCGCCTGGGTCGCTCGACGACGTGACGAGGGCGCAAGGCAATCCGAGCCGTGCGGCCGCTTCGAGGATGCTCGCGGCTCCTGGCTTCACCGGCAGAGGGTCGCCGTTCGCCTCCCGCTGCTGGAACCATTCGTCCCACGCCTTAGCCACTGCGTCCATTGGGAAGCCATCGCCGTGCCCCTCCATGAGGATGCGGCGGGTGTTGGGGCTGGTGGTGCCGATGGCGCGCAGGTAGCAGTCGAGGTCGGGAGTGACGCCGACGGTTTCACAGGCAGCCATGAACCCCTCGCGGACAATCCACTCGGTGTCGAGCAGCAGACCATCCATGTCGAAGACGAGGGCTTCGGGTGTTGGGAAGTCCATGCCCAAGGCGTCGTTCCTCTCGGTCGGGGTGTGTCGCAACCACGGCGAGGCGGCGGACCTCGGGCAAGGACAAGAGGCCCTTGCCCGGTCCCTCAATCCGCGACGAGGTTGTTCAGCACGTATTGCAGGATGCCGCCGCTCTTGAAGTATTCGATTTCGTTGTCGGTGTCGAGGCGGGAGCGGACGGGGATGACGGTGGTGGCGCCGTCGGTGCCGCCGGCCCCGCTGGCGCGGTGAATCTTGAGGCGCAGTTCCTGACGCGGCGTGATGGCCGTCACCCCTTCCGGCAGTTCGATGTCCACCGTCTCGGAGCCGGTGAGGCCGAGGCTCGCGCGGTTGTCGCCACCGGTGAACTCCAATGGCAGCACGCCCATGCCGATCAGGTTGGAGCGGTGGATGCGCTCGAAGCTCTCCGCCACCACTGCCTTCACGCCCAGAAGGCGCGTGCCCTTGGCGGCCCAGTCGCGGCTCGACCCGGTGCCGTATTCCTTGCCCGCGAACACCACCAGCGGCGTGCCCTCGCCCTGGTAGCGCACGGCGGCGTCATAGATCGAGAGCGTGTCGCCGGTGGGGATGTGTCGGGTGTAGCCGCCTTCCACATCTGGCGTCATCTCGTTCTTGATGCGGATGTTGGCGAAGGTGCCGCGCATCATCACTTCGTGGTTGCCCCGGCGAGAGCCGTAGGAGTTGAACTCCGCCACGTCCACGGCGTGCTGTTGCAGGTATTCGCCGGCCGGGCTCGCCGGCTGAATGGCGCCGGCGGGAGAGATGTGGTCGGTGGTCACGGAATCGCCCAAGAGCGCGAGGATGCGGGCGTTCTCGATCTCGACGGTCTGGTCCGGGTTGTCGCCCACCGAGAAGAAGGGCGGCTCCTTGATGTAGGTGGAGTTCTCCCAGCCGTAGGTCGCGCCCTCATCGACGCGGATGGCCTGCCAAGCCTCGGGCCCGCTGAAGACATCCGCATACTGGCGTTCGAACATCTGTGCCGAAACCTGATCGACCGCTTCCCGGACTTCCTCGTTGGTGGGCCAGATGTCGCGCAAGAACACGGGGTTGCCGTCTGCGTCGTGGGCAAGCGGAGCGGCCGACAGATCGATGCGCGTGGTGCCGGCGATGGCGTAGGCCACCACCAACGGCGGCGAGGCCAGCCAGTTCGCTCGCACCTCCTGATGCACGCGACCCTCGAAGTTGCGGTTGCCGGAAAGCACCGAGCATACCAGCAGGTCGCCTCCCTCAATCGCCGCCGAGACCGCTTCCGGCAGCGGCCCGGAGTTGCCGATGCAGGTGGTGCAGCCATAGCCGACCAAGTTGAAGCCAATGGCATCGAGGCTCGCCTGCAAGCCGGTGGCGGCTAGGTATTCGGTCACGACTTTCGAGCCGGGCGCGAGAGAGGTCTTCACCCACGGCTTGACGCTCACGCCGCGTTCCACGGCCTTGCGGGCAACGATGCCGGCGCCCAGCATGACGGCGGGATTGGAGGTATTGGTGCAGGAGGTGATGGCGGCGATCACCACGTCGCCATCGCCGAGATCGTGGTCGGTTCCCGGCACAGGAACTCGCCCGGGCGAGCCGCCGCCCTGCAACTGCAACACGTCGTCGAATGCGCGCCCCATGTCGCTGAGTTCGACGCGATCTTGCGGCCGCTTGGGCCCGGCAAGGGAAGGTCGGATGGCGCCGAGGTCCAGTTCCAGCGTCGCGGAGTACACCGCTTCTACGCCCGGATCGCGCCACATGCCCTGCGCCTTGGCATAGGCCTCCACAAGCGCCACGGTCTCGGCCGGTCGACCGGAAAGCTCAAGATAGCGCACCGTCTCGCCATCCACCGGGAAGAAGCCGCAGGTGGCGCCGTACTCAGGCGCCATGTTGGCGATGGTGGCGCGATCGGCGAGGGGAAGGTGGTCCAAGCCATCGCCAAAGAACTCGACGAATTTCCCCACCACGCCATGTTCGCGCAGCATCTCCACCACGCGCAGGACGAGGTCCGTGGCCGTGATGCCTTCCCCTAGCTCGCCGCTGAGCCGGAAGCCCACCACATCCGGGATCAGCATGGAGATGGGCTGGCCGAGCATCGCCGCCTCCGCCTCGATGCCGCCGACCCCCCAGCCGAGCACGCCCAGGCCGTTCACCATCGTCGTGTGGCTGTCGGTGCCGACCAGTGTGTCGGGGAAGGCAACCGTGCGACCGTACTCCTCCTTGGTCCAAACGGTGCGTGCCAGATACTCAAGATTCACCTGATGGCAGATGCCAGTGCCGGGAGGCACGACGCGGAAGTTGTCAAACGCCTTCTGCCCCCAGCGCAGGAATCGATAGCGCTCGCGGTTGCGCTCCATCTCCACCTCGACGTTGGCGGCAAAGGCGTCGCCGGAGCCGAAGTGATCCACCATCACGGAGTGGTCGATGACGAGATCCACCGGCGAAAGGGGGTTGATGAGGGACGGATCCTTGCCCGCAGCCACCACCGCCGCCCGCATGGCCGCGAGGTCCGCCACGCCGGGAACGCCGGTGAAGTCCTGCATCAGCACGCGCGCCGGGCGATAGGCGATCTCCCGCGCTTCCGGTGGGTTCTCCGCCCAGTTGGCAAGTGCCTCGATGTCGCCCCTGCGCACCGTGTTGTCGTCCTCGAATCGGAGCAGATTCTCAAGCAAAACCTTGAGGGAGACGGGCAGGCGGGCAACATCGCCGGCACCGGCCGCGGCAGCGTTGGGGAGGCTGAAGTAGTCGTATTCTGCGCCACCGGCAACCAACGTGGCATGGGAGGAAAAACTGTCCTGACTCATGGGCGTTCCTGGGGCGTTTGTTGGGGAAAGTGAATCGGGCCAAAGCGTTTCGCTGGCGAAGGGCGCGCATTCTACATTGGCGGCGCGCACGGCTCCGTGGCGTAGGAATCCCATGGGCGACAGGCGCCCTCACCGCAAGGACCATGCCGCCAAATACGACAGAGCCTGCGCCGCGTTTTGCGGCGCAGGCTCTTGGGGGCCGTCGAGAGGTCGGCTTACGCGGCGCGCACCTCGATGGCGCGGGGCTTGGCCTTGCTGCGCTTGCCCACAGCGATGGTGATCACGCCGTCCTTGGCGGATGCGCTGATCGCCTCGTCGTCGGCATCCGTCGGCAGGCGGAAGCTGCGCGTGAACTTGCCGTGCAGCCGCTCCTGACGATGCATCTGACCGTCACCGGCCTCGACACCGCGCTCACCCGCAACGCTGAGGACACCGGCACGCAAGGTCACGTCCACGTCCTTGGGGTCCATCGCCGGCACTTCCACCTCGAAGAGGTAGCTCTCGTCGGTCTCGCGGATGTCCACGGCCGGGCGCCAACCCTGACCATCGATCCAACCGTTGCCGCCCTGGCGGCGACCGAAGAAATCGTCGAGTTCGGCGAAGGGGTTCCATCGTACGACGTTCATTGGCTTCTCCTTTTGGCAACTAGAAACGTTGTGACAAGAGAGATATGGAGTCGCCAAACGAACTTCCAAGACCTTGAAAAACAGTCGTAAATCCCCATAGCCGGTGCCGCTCTCGCCGGTCGCGAGTGGGGCGCTCAACCGGCCACCAAGCGGGAGGCAGAAGTTCCGCCTTGCGAGCCCTTGCGGCTGAACCCCTGAGTTTGGAGGAGGCCCGCAAGATGCGTGGGTCGGGCTGGGAGGGCGACTTGACCGAAATGCGGCGAGGTCGGTTGCGTTGTTCCTCATCGACACGCCCGCAGGGGCGCGCTAGCAATCTGTCTGATTTGGCGGCGTTGCACCCGGCCGGACAGGGCGACGCATGCGTCGCCCCTACAGGAAGGTGTCATGTCCAGGGCCGTAGGGGCGACGCATGCGTCGCCCTTCTTCGGGTGGCCCTACTCATGCGCTAGCGGGCATTCGTGAGCCCTCCTGGAACAACCCCAAGCAACCCCTGCCACGCGAGGGCCTCTCTGGAAGGAGGGCGTCCCGCCCTCCAAGCGTGCCAAAGGCACGCACGCAGCGGAGCCGGCCAACGCCACCGCAAGCGAGCGTTCCAGACAGACCCAACAAAGCGCCATCCTCGAACAACGCCACCAACAAACCAGCCTCTGTTCCTAGGCGTGCTTGCGGCACGATGGAGGGCGAGACGCCCTCCGTCCAAAGCCCCGTGGCAAACGCGACAGCCGCCTGCCTAGCTACGACGCAGGCTCCTGCTAGCAGCTAAATCAGACTTGTATGGGGCCTTTGGAGGGAAGGCATTCTGCCTTCCCTGGCGCCGACAGGCGCCTTCTTTCCCAAGTCGCGGTCAGCGCGCCAGAGGGCGCGCAGGGAAGGCAGAATGCCTTCCCTCCAAAGGCCCGCCTTGTTAACTCGCTAGAACCCCGCAGCGCCGCCGGCGTTGCGCGGGTCAGCGACGGCGGCGAGGCCATCCGGCGTGCGCATGGCGGAGTTGGCATCGCCGATGCCGCGGCCCCAGCGGATTTCCATGAGCTGCTCGTGGCCCATGGCTTCTAGCAGGGCGCGGGTGTCGGGGGAGATGCCGTGGCGTTCGACGATCACTCGGTTTGGCTGCCACTGATGGTGGAAACGGGGAGCGGCAACGGCGTTGCCGACATCCATGCCGTGGTCGATGGCGTTGACGATCACTTGCAGCACGGTCGTGATGATGGTGCTGCCGCCGGGAGAACCAGTCACGAGCCAGGGCTCGCCTTCCTTCAGCACGATGGTGGGGGTCATCGAACTCAGCATCCGCTTGCCGGGCGCGATGGCGTTGGCCTTGCCGCCGATCAGGCCGTAAGCATTCGGCGTGAACGGACGGGCGGAAAAGTCGTCCATCTCGTTGTTGAGCAGGAAGCCTGCGCCTGTGACGACCATCTTGGCGCCGAAGGAGAAGTTGAGCGTGGTGGTGTAGGCGACGGCGTTGCCGGCGGCGTCCATCACCGAGACATGGGTGGTCTCGGGCCCTTCGGGCGGCAACTGCCCCGCCGCAATGTCGTCTGAGTTCGAAGCGGCCTTGGGGTCGAAGTCTGCAAAACGCTCCAAGGCATAGTCCTTGCTGATCAAGAGCCCAATCGGAACGTCGTAGAAGTCCGGGTCGCCGAGATGCACTGCGCGATCGGCATAGGCGCGACGCTCGGCCTCGATCATCCGGTGGATGGTGGCGGCGCTGCCGAAACCCGACGCTCCAACGTCGAAAGGCTCGAGCATGTTGAGCATCTGCACGAGCAGCACGCCGCCCGAAGACGGCGGCGGCATGGCGACGATCTCATGTTCGCGGTATGTGCCTCGCACGGGTTCCCGCCAAGCGGAACGATAGGCGGCAAGGTCCTCGCGGGTCACCAATCCGCCGATCCGCTCCATCTCTTCGACGATGAGCTTGGCGGTCTCGCCTTCGTAGAAGCCCTCGCGCCCTTGCTCGGATATCCGCTCCAGCGTGGCAGCGAGGTGAGGTTGGCGGAAGAGATCACCGGCGGCGAGAGGTTCGCCATCGGGCGTGGAGAACGCGGCCAGCGTCGCCGGATGCTGGGCGAACGCCTCCCGGCGGCCATTGAGTTGCCCTGCGATGTCGTGGGGCAGCGGAAAGCCATCCCGCGCCAGACGCAGCGCCGGCGCGATCGCCTCCTGCCGCGAGATGGTGCCGTGGCGCTCGAGCGCTGCGAGCAACCCATCCACCGTGCCCGGCACGCCCACGGCAAGGGGCGATGCGGTAGAGAGGCCCTCCACCACCTCGCCCTCCTCGTCGAGGTACATATCGTGCGTGGCGGCGATCGGTGCCTTCTCGCGATGGTCGTTCGCCACCACTTTGCCCTCGGCGGTGTGGATCAAGAGGAAGCCGCCGCCGCCAAGGTTGCCCGCCGACGGATAGGTCACGGCCAGCGCAAACCCGGTTGCCACCGCGGCATCGACGGCATTGCCGCCAGCGCGCATGATCTCGACACCCACTTCCGAGGCAATGGGCGAACGCGACGCCACGACACCGTTCGGGGCAATGAGAGGCGTGGGGCCGGCAGCGAGCGTTGCCCCCGTCGCGAGGCATAGACAGAACGCCCAAACCGCACGAACTGGCCATTCGATGGACGCGTTCCAGATCGGCCGTAGGGGCCACTCCATCAAAGCGTGGGTGTCGCTCCGCAACGTGCCTGCTACCGGCGCCGGGGCTGTGGCGGTGGTGGGGCCGGCCGAACTTGCCGCGGCGGCGGTGGCGGGGGCGGAGGGGCCGGGGGCCTTCTTGACCTCGGTGGGGGCGGCGTAGCTTCTCTGACCATTCGACGAAAGGCTGCCTAGCGGTGCCGGTTGTGCCGCGAGGGAACGCCGTGGTGCTTCATCGGTGGCGGGGCAGGTGGCGGCGGTGGCTTTTTGCCCCGTGGCGGCGGACGTCTGTTCGGGTTCGGTGGCAACTTAGACACTTTCGTCACCTTGACCTTGCTCTGAGTTTGGAGGGTCAGACAAGACGAACTCTACCATGTTCACGTCTTGCACCTGGACGAGCAGAGCGTGGCCAGTGTGTGATGGGCCGTTGTCGGCGGTCCGGTTAGATTCCGCGCGCTCGTCGTCATGGAGCCACTCCGCCTGCGAAATGCGGAAGTGTCCGCGGTCCGGCGAATTAGGCCACTCAGTCGGCCATCCGTACAAACGGCGCTCGCCGACGAGATGCAGTACGACATGCGAGTCTTGGAGCTCCGTAAACGCCGAGTACCACTCCGATGGATGCGAAGTCTCCCTTGTCACGCCAAGCTTACGAGAAAGCCGGTGGACCAGGTCGTGGTTCACCATGGCGGAGACCGCTATCCCCACGGTGCCTGCCACGGCGACCTGAAGAGCAACGGCATCCCTCCACGGGCATCCAAATGCACCTGCGACGCTGCCGATCGCTTCCACAACAATTGTAAACACCAGCGCTTGCACGACTCGCTCGAACGCACTTGGCTTCACATGCGACGTGAAGGCGTAGTAGATGCTTGCGGCGACGAATCCCGGGAGCAAATACCTCAGGAGTGCGATGAGTTCCGTGTCTGGCATTGCGCGCACGACTCGTCCGTAAGGGACAAAGCGTAGCGGGTTCGTCTGGTTTGGCAAAGCGCTCTTGCATCGTTGCTACACTCGCCTGCGCCAAAAGGGGAGAGCCTCCATGACCAAGACCAAGATTGCCTTTCGGTTCCTGCCAGCAGTGCTTGCCGTGGGTGGGGCTGGCGGGGCCACGGGCGAGGAGGACCCGCACCTTTGGCTCGAGGATGTCACCGGCGAGGCGGCGCTTTCGTGGGTGAAAGAGCGCAGCCAGAAGACGGTGGAGGCGTATGCCAAGGACCCGTTCTTCACCGCCAGCCGCGATCGCTTCAAGGCCATTCTCGACTCCGACGAGCGCATCCCCTACGTGAGCCGGATTGGCGACGCCTACTACAACTTCTGGCGCGATGCCGAGCATCCGCGCGGGCTGTGGCGACGGACGACGATGGCCCAATACCGCACCGAGTCGCCCGAATGGGAGACCGTGCTGGATGTGGATGCCCTGGCCGAGCAGGAAGGCGAGAACTGGGTCTATCAGTATTCGCTCTGTCGCGAGCCGGACTACCGTCGCTGTCTGATCTCGTTGTCAAGGGGCGGCGCCGACGCCAACGTCGTGCGCGAGTTTGATCTCGTGGACAAGGCGTTCGTGGAGGACGGCTTTGCCCTGACGGAGGCCAAGAACGTCGTCGCCTGGGGCGGTGAGGATCGGGTCATGGTGGCGACGGATTTCGGTCCTGGCAGCCTGACCGAATCCGGCTACGCCCGAATCGTCAAGGAGTGGCAGCGCGGCACGCCGCTTGCCGATGCAAAGCTGGTGTTCGAGGCCAGGGTCGAGGATGTGGGAGTCGGCGTCAGCGTCGATCTTGGCAACGAGTACCGCCACGAGCTAGTCACCCGCGCCACAGACTTCTGGAATTCCGAGCTCTATCTGCGTCGGGACGGCGAACTGGTCCGCATCGATGCACCGACGAGCGCCAACGTCTCGGTGTTCCGGGACCGCATTTACATCCGCCTAACCGAAGACTGGCAAGTAGGCGGCGAGAACCACCCGGCTGGCGCATTGCTCACCGGCTCGCTCGAGCCCTTCCTCGCCGGTGAACGCGAGCTGGAAACGCTGTTTTCGCCCACTCCCACGACCTCGCTCGAGGGCTACACCCTCACCCGCAACCACGTTGTCCTCAACATCCTCGACGACGTGCGCAATCGCATCGAAGTCCTGACCCCAGGCGAGGACGGTTGGCAGCGCGCACCCATGCCTGGCGTTGGCGCCTTCGAGAGCCTGGGCGTCGGCGCAGTGGACCGCGATCAGGGCGACGAGTTCTTCCTCTATGTCGACGGCTATCTGGCACCGCCAAGCCTCGCCTACGGCACCATCGGCAGTCCCCCGGAGACGCTCAAGGCCGCGCCAGCGTTCTTCGACGCCGCAGGCCTCAAGGTGAGCCAACACTTCGCCGAGTCGGCGGACGGCACCCGCATTCCGTACTTTCAGGTTGGGCTGGAGGACGACGCGCCAGGGCCGACCCTGCTCTACGGCTACGGCGGCTTCGAGATCTCCATGACGCCCGGCTATTCGCCGCTCTCCGGCACCGGCTGGCTCGAACGCGGCGGCACCTTCGTGGTGGCCAACATTCGCGGCGGTGGCGAGTACGGGCCGGACTGGCACCGCTCGGCGCTGCGCGAGAACCGCCCCCGCGCCTATGAGGACTTCATCGCCGTGGCCGAAGACCTAATCCGCCGCAAGGTCACCACCGCCGCCGAGCTCGGCGTGATGGGCGGCAGCAACGGCGGCCTCCTCACCGGCAACATGCTCACCATGCGGCCGGACCTTTTCGGCGCCATCGTCTCGCAGGTGCCGCTGCTCGACATGCAGCGCTATCACCTTTTGCTGGCGGGCGCGAGCTGGATGGCGGAGTACGGCGACCCAGACGTGCCCGAAGACTGGGCCTTCATGCAGCATTTCTCGCCCTACCACAACGTGCAGGAGGATGCCGACTACCCACCGGTGCTGATGACCACATCCACCCGGGACGACCGCGTGCACCCGGGCCATGCCCGCAAGATGACGGCGAAGATGGCGGCGCTTGGGCATGACGTGACCTACTACGAGAACACCGAAGGCGGCCACGCCGGCGCCGCCGACAACACCCAGCAAGCCTTCATGTCGGCACTCGCCTATGCATTCCTGTGGCGGCACTTGCGGCAAGAGGGCCAGGACCCCGAAGGCACTGACGAATGAGCCGACCGGTCAGCGCCGCTCGCTTGCGGCGGCTGGGCCTGCGTGGTCAGGGGCTCGCCGGGAAGCGGCATCTGGGCACAGGCGCGGCTGGCGTGCTGAAGACGCTCGAGCAGATCGGCTATGCCCAGATCGACACCATCTCCGTGGTGGCGCGCGCGCACCATCACGTGCTGTGGAACCGGGTGGCGCGGTACGAGGAGGACATGCTGAACCGCTTGGTCAAGCGGCGCCGAGCGTTCGAGTATTGGGTCCATGCCGCCGCCTACCTGCCGATGCGCGATTTTCGGTTTGCATTGCCGATGATGCGGGCCATCGCCGATGGCGAGATGTGGGTGCGCCGGACCGACGGCAAGCTGCGCGAACGCGTGCTGCACAGAATCCGCGACGAAGGCCCGCTGTTCGTCCGCGACTTCGAGGACCCTCGCGCCAGCCGCAAGGGCTGGTGGGACTGGAAGCCGGCCAAGCGAGCGCTCGAGGAGCTCTTCATGGAAGGGGTGCTCACCAGCATAGAGCGCAAGGGGTTCCAGAAGCGCTACGAGCTCACCGAGCGCTTTCTGCCGGCGGACGTGGACACTCGCGAACCTTCGCCCGAGGAATACGCCGACCACGCCATCGAGGTCTCGCTGCGCGCCCACGGCTTCGCCACGGCGCGGACGATGGCCTATCTCTGTCGCGATGCCCGCCTGCGCAAGGCGGTGCGGGAACGGGCCGCCGAACGCGCAGCCGAGGGCAATCTGGAGAAGCGACCAGGCCCCGGGCGGGATGCCGTGTTCGCGCTTCCCGGCACCTTCGACCGAGCCCTCGCACCACCACCGCCACGCGCACGCCTGCTGTCACCGTTCGACAACACCGTGATCCAGCGCCAGCGCTGCGCCGATACATTCGACTTCGATTACACCATCGAATGCTACGTGCCGGAGGCCAAGCGCCAATACGGCTACTTCGTGCTGCCGGTGGTGTTTGGCGATCAGTTCGTGGCCCGGCTCGACGCCAAGGCGCACAGGCGCGAGGGACGCTTCGAGATCAAGGCCCTGTTCATGCAGGAGGCGGCAGAGGTGTCGGACGACTTCGCGCCGGCACTGGCCGCCGAGGTGCGGGACTACGCCCGCTTCACCGGCTGCAATGAACTGACCATCGGCACCGTAACGCCGAAGCACTGGCGAGAACCCATCGCAAAGGCCCTCGCCACCGCCTGAAGATTGACGACCCTAGAGTACCCAGCCCACCGAGGACGCCCGAGTTGCTGACGCGGGGGGAACTGGATGGGCCGTAGGGGACGGGCTTGCCTAGTGCGTGCCGAGTCCGTCGCGGGACGGGACGAGCCCACACCGCCAAAGGGTGGTTTTGGGAGGTTGAGGACATCCAAAGGGTGGTTTTGGGAGGTTGAGGACATCGCTGGTTGTTTGTCTAAAATATTGATAAATAACATCTTTTTGCGTCTAGGGCGGCCGACACCAAGGTACGCGGTTTTCTCAACATTCCTCGGCAAACCGAACAGAGTCGCGCGCAGTTGTTTCAACTCCTGTCCGCAGGGGTCGTCTGACGATGGGTGTTCTGCTTCACGCATTGGTGAACGGTGTCGACGCGCACGTGGCCGGGCTGGCCCTCGGGCTCGGGCGCCTGTCGCAGGGCGACGGACACGGCGCTCGGCTGCGTCTTCGCCCGGACGGTGCGCCGGGCACGGTAGGTCGCGCCGCCGCACAGGTTGTAGAGGTGGCCGTTAGAGATCGTCGCCAGGCGCTCGAAGCGGGCGTCCCCGAACACCTCGAACTGGCGCCGGAGGATCTCGCGCGTGGCCAGTCCCGATATCTGGCCGCAGGCCTCGTCGATGTCCGCCAGCAGGCGGATGTCCGCCGGCGTGAACCGGCGCCCGTGGTTGCCGTCGCGGTGGTCTCGGACCTGCCCCGTCGCGGGCCACTGCCGCCGACGCTCGGTCTGCTGGGCGCGAGAGGCCATGCGCCGCCAAGAGGAAGCGCAGCACGGCAGCCCCTTGTGGGCCCTGTACAGGCCGCGGTAGGCGAGGCGCTCGAGGGTGTCCCGGACGAAGCCGTACGCCTCGCCCCGCCCCCC
Organism: Pseudomonadales bacterium; assembly: GCA_965116935.1. GTDB lineage: Bacteria > Pseudomonadota > Gammaproteobacteria > Pseudomonadales > Azotimanducaceae > VXYL01. Next base: position 2,811,745 of record OZ220737.1, read on the forward strand.
GGGGCTTGAAGCCCACAGCCTCGCTGCCCTCGACGAAGGCCCGAAGCTCCTCGACGGTGCGTAGCCGCCGCGTCTGGATGTCCACAATCATCATCCAATGGTGCGCCGCGGACACCTCCACCCTCACTTCGCGTTGGAATCAGCCCCTGCCTTCACCCTCACTTCGCATTGGAACTCCTTTAGCCTTGACAAGGTCGCAAGCCCCCTTATGCTGTTTCTCCGTCTTTCTTTGTGCTAAGGGAGTCGAACGTGGTCCGAATGCATGGAACCGGGCCTATCATCTGATCGCTTCGGAGAGGTGGCAGAGACCGCGGCCGCGGTCCCTGTCGTAATCGTCTCCTGCCCGCCCGCTTGGCTGGAGATCCTCCTCACTCGGTCCGTCGTACTTGTTGACGGGTACGGAGTGGTCGGCGGCCGACATGGAGCCAGGACATAGCACATGACAGACAGGAACGAGGCCGCCGTCCTAAAGGAGCTCGGGGACGCATTGGTTGAAATAGAAGACATGTCTCCAAGAGACCAACGAGGAATGGCTCGAGCGGCTGACGGCGACGATTCATCCCGCCACACACCTGTTCCCTCCTATCGGTGTGATTGGCTGGGGTGTCCTCCGAGAGGCCGAAGCGGTCTTGAATCTCGTGTTCGATGGGGTGAATGAGGTGGAGTGGTTTCGTCGGTTTTCTAGTGTTCTGCGGGGCAGGGCTCGTCTTGGCGATTTCGTCTGGGATTTGGGCTGGGGTGCGCGCCAGCCGCAAGGCGTCTCGGATGGAGGATGAGGTCAGGAACCTTGTTGACTTCGATGCGGCCGACGTCTACGTGAGTCATAGCAACCACGCCGGCGTCGCGATAGATCGGAGCCGTCGCGAGATTTTGCTCATAGATATGGACGGCTTCCGAATCTTCCCCGTCGAGTCGATCATATCGTGTGAAGTGCTGGAGGATGGCATGCAGCTAGCGTATGCCAACCGGGGCAGCCAGCTGGCTGGGGTGGCTGTCGGTGGTGCCTTGCTAGGCGGTGTGGGTGCGGTGATCGGCGGCTTGTCGGGATCCCAACGCACGTTGCAGCGCGTCCAGAGCGTTGTCCTGCGCTTCACGACCGACGATTTCGACAATCCTGTGCACGACATCGTAGTGATGGAGATCACGGAAAAGGGGATGGGGAAGGATGACATCTTTTACCGAGAGGCCCTCAAAGTCGCCCAGCGTTGGCATGCTCGTACGGTGGCGATGATGAAAGCGGCTAACCAGGATAGCTCACCGATGTAGGGAAAAGGACTGTTTTCCGTGGCAAAGCTGTGTGCTAAACGGCTTAGGCCAATGACAAGGAAGCAGCCTTTGGACACACACTGTAGCGGCGCACGGCTCGACTTCCAGCCCTTCGGAAGGCTTCTGGTGACGGGCCGCCAAGATGGCGGCCACCTGAGTTCGGGCAGCGATGGTTAAGTCTCTTCCGTACACACGAACACTTCGTCCCACAGGTCCAAGTGTCGATTTCTCACACGCGCTGCCCGCTGCCGTCCGGCGGCGAGAGCCTGACCGCGGTGGGTACTCCCGCGCAGCACGAGTGTGCCGTGCTGCGTGATGGGGCAGACGCGACAACCCACGCGCCCCCCTGGTGCTCGTTGCTGTGCGGCGGGGACCGGTCGTGAGTTGGGGTGGAGCACCGATCTCATGCCGCGAGAAAGTCGTGCGGGGGGACGATCGTGATCCCGCGGGCACCACTGGGACAACGCTATTTCTCCACATCCCTGGGTAACCGAACAGGGTCGCTCAGTTGTTTCAACTCCTGTCCGCGGCGTCGTCTGACGATGGGTACCCTGGTTCACACTCGGTCGGCGCCACTCACACTCGCCAAAGGGCGGCCGTGTCCGCCACTCCGGGTAAACGACCGTCAGGAGGTCCGTAGGCAAGGAACAGTGGAATTGGGTCGCCCCTTGTCGTGCATGCACTACGACTGAATCAGCCTTCCTCAGTGCGAGCGTGGTCTCCCCAAACTTGCTGTGGAAATCGCCCCCACGGGCCGCCACAGGCCTTTGTGACCATTGCTCGGGCAGGGGTCGGCGCGCGCGTGGCCAGTACCGCATCTGGCCGCAGGCCTCGTCGACATCCGCCACCAAGCGGATGTGGGTCGCCGTAAACCGCCGGAACGGAGGCTCGCGGTTGTGAACAGGGCCAGAAGTGGACGGATCGGGCCGGTCGGTGAGACCGATGGTCTTCACTTCGTTCAGCGACCAAACCCGGCTGCGCCGGCGACGGGCCCGATTCCACTCGACGACCTTCGCCATGTGCCTCGCTCAGATATAGGGACGGACCTCCCGGCCCACAGACAGCAGGCCACTTTTGGTATACGTGGTAGTATCGCCGCTGCGCTTGGTGACCCTGCACGAGAGCTTACGGGAGATATGAGGATGAAGGTGCGAGAGTTCTTAACGCCCTTGACAAAGGCAGCGCTCGACCGGCTGTGCGGATTTCGAAACCTGACAGCCCCACGAACCAAACGCGAAACTCTGACGTTGCTAGCACGATCCTACCGTGGAAGCCACAAGGATGTCGTCAACCATCTGCGCCTAGTTGACTTGGTGGTGATTGGAGGCGAGCACACAGAGTCGCTCGATTTGCCCTCCGGATGGCGGAAGTTGCCGGTTGATGAGCTTCGAGGAAAGATCATCAATACGATCGTCCGAAAACCGCCGCCCGACGGCTCTGCCGGCACCAATAACGACACGTGCGACAGGCAATCGCCAAGGACCGATCAAGAGATCGTAGCGGATATCATTGCAGAAATCGAAACGGGCGTATTGCCGTGGCGTCGACCTTGGTCCCTTCGCCATGTGGTAATTGGATCAATGGTCTACTCCGCTGCTATGTGGCCTAGCAATGTCCGTGCCCCACGGGTCGCATACGGAATGTACAATGGACTGTTGCTTGCCGCGGTCGCCTCAACGCAGGAGTATCGAACGAATCTCTGGATCGCAAAGGAGGTAGTCGACGAATTGCACGCGAAAATCCTCAGAGGAGATAGTCGGCCTGTTGCGCTCCGCAAGTATCCGAACAACAGTCAGTACGGCACAACCGACCGACCCCGTCTCGTGTACAACGTCGATCAGGTGGAGGACTGCGAGGGGGTGCTAGGCGTGTCCATATTCGGTTGCCTAGAGCAAGAACCTGCGGTTCACAACCAATCCAGCGAACTTCGAGCATGGCTCGAAAAGCATCGCCTGCTAAACGTGTTTGGTCAATCCCCGCGCTGCCTACAACCCAGCGACGGACCATGTGCTGATGCCGCAGCGCTCAACCTTCGAGACCGATGAGGATTACTGGGCCACATTCTGGCATGAGGTAATCCATTGGACAGGACATCCTAAACGCCTCAACCGCCAACGTCACAGACGCTGGGGAGACGAAACATATGCTTTTGAGGAGCTGATCGCTGAGCTTGGGGCCGCGTTCTTGTGTACGCAGCTAGGTGTGTCAGGCAAGCTCCAACATGCAGCATATCTAGAGTCATGGTGTAAGTGTCTCGAAGAAGGTGGCACATTGGCACTTTGGCACGCATCCGAGTCGGCTGCAAAAGCGAGGGACTTTGTCTTAGACCGCAGTGACTCTTCGGATGGTACGGAGGGGGACGGTCGCGGACTCAATAGCGAGAGCCGGGCAAAGTGAAGACAGATCAGTATCAAGGCGAGATCCGTCTCCCGCCAAGGACTTATCCCGCCGACACGCTTTTTCCGTCCTCACTCCGTAGGCAATCTCGCGCGTTCTCCTCTCCGCCCGTCCTCCCTTCGAGGAGGAGTACCCGACACACAGGACGTACCTCGACACACAAACGGTCATGGCCTGAGAGCCGGCCACCCGAAGTCGTGAAGTGCCTGTCGCAGTCGGCGTTCGGCTGCCAGAATGGGAAAGCGTAGGGGTGACGCGCTTTCCCGCCGACATCCCAGCGAGGGTCGTACGCCAGGCCAGAAGCCGAGGCAGCGGTATCGTACGCCTGACGTCCCCGCGGCCGGCGCGGGCTCCAACTTCGCACGACGTGGTCGTTCTTGCCCTCGACGAGGGCGTTGTCGTTGGAGGTTCGGGGCGGGAGGCCCTCGAGCAGGGGTAGTAGGAAACGCTCCGAGATGTCGGTGGCGGCACCGACGAACACTGGGTCACCTCGTCGAAAAGGTTGATGGGGCAGAGTCCCTTTACGCCGTCGGGGGTCGCCTTGGTGAACGGTGTCGAGATTCAACATCCTGCCACACACTTTTCCGTCCTAGACTTCTCTTCGTTGACGCGCGTACCGCCTTACGGCAACATCGGAACCTTGTTGAGCCTAGCAGGAACGCCGGACATGGCCACCGAGATCGAAACTCGCTTCGAGTCAAAGAACATATACGAGATCGTGCAGAATGATCGTTTCCCGAGCCCCGAGTACGAGGCGGTCACCGGGTACCTCTCTTTGAGGAAGCCCACGTCGCCCCTTCCGACAATTGAATTGGACGAGGACAGCTTCTGGTTGGCCTATTCCGACTGGACAACTTTCGTCGAGCATGCGCTTGGCGTCTACGCGTCACGCAATGCGGACACGGTCGCTACCGTCTACACCTACAGTACGGGGCAGCGCCCGAGCGTGAACAACAGCCGTGGAGAACAGCATCAGAAGCTCGGCTGGCACAACGCAATCTTCTTCGGTGTGGTTGGCAGCGCAGAGGTACTGGAGACGATTAGACTCGCCTTGATCGGTGGGGCAGGCGTCCCCGATGGGGTGATCAAGTCCTTCACCGTCGCTGCGGACAAGCGCTCCCAGATTCACTGCGGCCAGAGCCCCGACTACATCGCGTTCAACCGCATGGGCAAGCCCTCCTTCCACCTTGAAGATGGCTTCGTCTGGGCTCCCTATGAGCAGAACACTTGGTACACCCACCGCGACTGGCGGCCGTCCGCCTAGGCGACCGCATCTTAGGACTCTTGTCCCGCCACACACTTTTTCCGTCCTACACACCGTAGGCAATCTCGCACGCTCTCCTTTCCGCCCGTCCTCCCCTTCGTAGGAGGAGAGATGGCGCACCCCAACAAGAGACACTCTCTGGAAATCTCTTCCAGTCTCCCTGGTGCCGTTGCTGTGCGGGCGGGGAGCGGTCGTCAGTTTGAGGTGGAGCACCGGCCTCATTCCGCGAGAAAGTCGCGGGGGGACGATCATGACCCCGCGCCAAGGGTTGAGGGCAGTCAGGTCGCCGGCGCCGCTGACCAGGCGTCTGCTTGCGGAGTCCAGCGCCAAACGCAAGGAGGTGGTTGTCGGTCGGATCTCAGCGATCGGTCACTTCGGAAAGTACAGCCGCGACGGTGGCTACGTGCAAGACGCGGCGGACGAAATCCTCGCGATCATCAAGCGAGACGTACCGATCGAGCTTTTCCCTCGCCAACTCATCCGCCAACTCCTCAATCCATGCCTCCGACACGACGGCCTTGTTCTCGCGCAGCGCCTTATCTACCGCCAAGGCGGCGACGGACCCCGCCAGTAGCAGGCGAGCTGACCCACGTTCGTGTCGATGAACACACGCACGAGTTCAATCGTTGAGCAACTGGGCTAGCGTCTCCTCGGACATTCCGCGGGCTTTCGCGGTACGGGACACGCGGTCGCAGAAGCGCCGGAACTCCTCGAGGTTTGGCACCATAAGGAGTTGCGAAATACTTTATAAATCAATGCGTTGAGTGGATTGTCTCTCGGGCAAAACCGTCCCGTCCCCTACGACAGAATGCGCCGTGCGATCATTGGGTTGTACGATTTGTTGTATGGGGGAGGGTACGCCCCAGGGGCGGTCCCCAAGGCGCTGCAAAGCGCGTCCATCGAGCGAGGTCAAAGTTGCTAGACACCGTTGAATTCGGCATCGAGCGGGTGTTGCGCGTGATGGGCGAGGGCCGCGCGGGTCCGTCTCGGCTCGACGAGCTTTTTCTGCTCCTGCGCACGGGCCAACCGGACCAGCGCGAGTCCGTGGAAGACCGCATCTGGACCGAGTGGTGTGCCCACGGGGAGGAGGAGGCCGTGCGCGTCATGCAGGCTGCTACTACCGCGCTGGAGGAACAGAAGGGCTCTGACGCCTCGCGCCTGATGAACGAGATGGTGGATCGCTGGCCGGATTGGCCGGAGGCGTGGAACAAGCGCGCGACCTTGCGCTTCGCCGCCGACCAACACGCCGGCAGCCTCGCCGACATCGCCCGCACCTTGACCTTGGAACCTCGCCACTTCGGCGCCCTCGGCGGCTTCGGCCAAATCTGCCTGCACGCCGGCGACTACGAATCCGCCCTCGTCGCCTTCGAGGCCGCACTGCGAATCAACCCCAACCTCGGCTCGCTCCGCCAGGCCGCCGAGGCCATCCGCGACACGGCTCGGATCACGCTGCAATGAGGGCGGGCGGGGTTTCCCGCACCCCCGCCCCACTAGGAGGGAAGGCATCCTTTACCTTCCCTCCTAGCCGTGGCTGCGAGCGAATGCGAGCACGAAGGCGCGCGCTCGTTGGGGCGCGCTAGCGCATGAGGAAGGCCACCCGAAGAAGGCGACGCATGCGTCGCCCCTACGGCCCGGGACATGACGACACCTTCCTGTAGGGGCGACGCATGCGTCGCCCTGTCCGGCAGCCAGGTGCATTGCCGCCAAGTCCGACAGACTGCTAGTGCGTGAACAAGGCGGCCCTCGGAGGGAAGGCATTCTGCCTTCCCTAGCGCCGACAGGCGCTTTCTTTTTTAAGTCGCGGTCAGCGCGCCAGAAGGCGCGCAGGGAAGGCAGAATGCCTTCCCTCCGAGGGCCCATCAAGTCCGACAGGCTGCTATTCCGCGCGTATAGAGTCCACGTTGAGCAGCGGAATGGCTTCCCCACCCGTGAACGTGGGTAGCCGTCCATCCCATTTCTCGGCGATGCGGAGTTCAATCAGGCTCGGGTTGTCGCGCAGTGCCTCCGCTTCGCGGCGGATCGCCTCGGCGCGGGCGATGGACTCCTGCTCGATCTGATACGCCTCGGCATCGGCGGCGAGCTTGCGTTCCTCTGCGGCGGCCTCGGCTTGCGTCACGCGGCGCACCTTCTCGTTCTCGGCCTTGAGCGCTTCCTGTTCCGCCTTCACCTTCTCTTCGATGGCGCGGTTGAACTCGCTGGAGAACTCGAAATCGGTGATGGCCACGTTGTCGAGGTTGAGCGCTCCGACGGCGTCCTTTTGCTCCAAGGTGTCGTCGATGAAGGTTGCGAGCGCCTCCTGGATCTGGGCCTTCACTTCCGCCCGCCGGGTGACCAGTTCCTCCGCCGTGTATTGCGCCGTGATGGCCTTGACGGACTCCTGAATGGCGGGACGAATGAGGGCGTCTTCCACGACGCTGCGGCGACCGATCTTCTGGTAGGTGGTGGGCACCACCGAGGCGATGAGCGAATACTGCACAGCTACGCGCGTGCTCACCACCTGCAAGTCGCGGGACGCCGCGGTGGCTTCGTCGTCGGCCTTCTTGAGGCGAATGTCCACCTCCTCGACGCTGTCGACGAAGGGCTTCTTAAGGTTGAAGCCCTCGGACAAGGGCACCGGATTCACCGCACCGAGGGTGCGAACGACGCCGACGTGGCCGCTGTTGACGGTGACGAAGGCCGAGAAAAACAGATACACGGCGATCGCAGCGACGACCCCGAGGATGATCTTGGTCTGCATGGAAGGCTCCCGATTGGTGAGGGGCGCCGCGCACTGGCCGCAGGCGGCATCCCGCTGACTACATGGTGCCGGCGAGGGCTGATTTCAACTCGGATTCAAGTGCACCTTGATGGACTTGGTGGATTTGTCGAGCGCCGTGGCGAAGGCATCGTTGACCTGATCGAGGCCATAGCGATGCGTCACCAGGGTGCGGGCGGGCTCGGCGTAGTCCGCCATCACGTCTAGCGCCACCTGATAGTCGGCCCGACCTTCGCTGGCGGCGTAGGTCATGGAACCGACGATCTCGATCTCGCGCAGCGCAAGGTGCAGCGCGTTGATGGTCACTTCCGGCTCGGTGAAGACTCCGAGCACCACCAGCCGGCCCTTGGGCCGCAACACTAGCTGGGCGGTGCGCAGGGTATCGCCGCTTCCACCCACGGTTTCCACCGACACGTCCACGGCTTGCTCGCGCGCCAGTTCCTTCATCCGCTCCCTGCCGGCTTCGTCGTCGCCCACGACCTCGTCCGCACCAAGCCGTAGCGCCGCCGCTTGCTGGTGTGGGTGCCGGGCGAGGACGATGACGCGGGCACCGTTGGCGCGCGCCGCGAGGATTGCCGTGAGGCCAATCGTGCCGGCCCCGACGATGAACACCGTCTCGTGGCCGCGCAGGTCCGCCTTGTGGAAGCCGTGTACCGAGCAGGCCAGGGGTTCCGCCAGCGCGCCGAGTTCGGCATCGACGCCGGACGGTGCCCGGTACGCCGTGTTGGCCGGAATGGTGGCGAGTTCGCTCATGCCGCCATCCACCCGTTCGCCTACCAAGCCGCGGTCGTCGCAGACGTGGTAGTCGCCGGAAGCGCAGAACATGCACATGCCGCAACGCAGGAGCGGTTCCACGCCCACGAGGTCGCCTTCCTTGACGTGCCGCACGCCGCCGCCAACCGCGGTGACGGTGCCGGCCAGTTCGTGCCCCGGCGTGACGCCGGCGCGGGGAGAGAATTGGCCGCGATAGAAATGCAGGTCCGAACCGCAGATGCCGACGCTGCCGATGGCGACCTGCACCTCCCCTTGGCCGGGCGCGTTCGGTTCAGCCTCCTGCACCGCCAAGGTTCCGGTTTCCGTCCAGCGAGCTGACTTGACCATGCTCTTGCTCCTAGCGCCCTATGTACTTGAAAGGACGGACCTCTGGAGGGAAGGCATTCTGCCTTCCCAGCGCGCACCTGCGCGCTTGCTTCGTTGCGGGTATGCGGAAGACGCGCCTGTCGGCGCGTAGGGAAGGCAGAATGCCTTCCCTCCAAAGGCCCACGCCAGTCCTGACATGCCCTACGAAAACCGGGCCGGGTCGCCGATCACGCCGTTGTCGCGAAGCTCGGCCAGTTCGCTCGCGCCGAGCCCGAGGTCCGCGCCGAGCACCTCGTCGGTGTGCTCGCCGAGACGCGGCGGCCGCTCCATCGCCACGCTCGACTCGGACATGCGTGGGGCGAACCCCAGCATGGGCACGCGGCCGTGCACCGGCAGGTCCATCTCGTGCACGAAGCCGCGTTCGGTCAGATGCCGGTCGTGATGCAGTTCCGCCGTGTCGAGACAGGCCGAGCACGGCACCCCGGCGGCGGCGATGGCCTCCATCGCCTCGTATTTCGTGCGCTCGCTGCACCAAGAGCGGATCTCTTCGTAGAGGGCATCGCCGTTCGCCATGCGCTCCCGCATGTTGTCGAAGCGGGGGTCGATCAGAAGGTCGCCGCGATCCATCGCCGCACACAGGCCGTCCCAGTGATCCTGGTTCACCGGCATCAGGTAGATGTAGTCGTTCGGGCCGAAGGGCTTGCAGGGGTAGATGTTCACCGGCGGCAAGCCACCGGCGTTGCCGGAACGCGGCGTCGCCTTGGTGCCCCAGGCGGAGCCGATGTAGGCGCGGGTGCGCACGTAGTAGGCCATCGCCTCCTGCATCGACAGCTCAATCTCCTGGCCTTCGCCGGTGCGCTGCCTCTGCACATAGGCGGCGAGAATCGACATGGCCGCCTGCACGCCGGTGCCCGAGTCGCCGGTGGTGGGGCCGGGCATCATCGGTGGGCCGTCGGCCTCGCCGGTGATGGAGAAGGCGCCGGCGGCGGCCTGCGCCACCATGTCCATGCAGCGAAAGCCGGAGTAGGGTCCCGTGGTGCCGAAGCCCTTGATGCGCGCATAGATGATGCCGGGGTGGATGGCCTTGAGCACGTCGTAGCCGATGTCGAGCCGTTCGACGACGCCAGGGCCATAGTTCTCCACGAACACGTCGAACTTCGGCACCAGCGCCAGGAAGAGGTCGCGCCCGGATTCGCTCCGAAGGTTGAGGGCGAGGCTGCGCTTGTTCGCGTTCCAGGCGCAGAAGTAGGCGGAGTAATCCTTGTTTGCGGAGCGCCCGACGCCGCGGCCCGGGTCGCCGTATTCCGGCGCCTCGACCTTCACCACATCGGCGCCGAACCACGCCAGCGCCTGCGTACACGAGGTGCCAGCCTCGTATTGCGTCATGTCGAGTACCCGGAGCCCGTCGAGCGCGGCCATATGCATCTCCAGAGCGTGCGGCAATGGCATGAGTGTACGGGAAAAGCGGAACGCGCATGGAGTCGTTGACGGGCGATCCTAGGCGCCCCCGCTTGGGGGGCTGATGGACCTAATGCTGATGCGCCACGGCTTTCGGATTGCAATCGTGACCAAAGAGGACCGCGACGGCTTCGTCGAACCGTGATTCAGCGTCTGCTTGCCGTGGCGTACACTAGGTGGGTCAAGGCTCACAGAGCAGTCGGGGCGCGTCACGGAGCAGGGGCCCGACGCTTGAGTGTTTTCCGGGGCGGAAGTCGCGCCGTCCAACGCCTATGCGACGGAGGTTCGGGGTCTGTCGAGCATATGGGCAGGGTGACCGGAGGCAGCCATGCTGAAGCGGTTGAAACTGAGCAATGTTGGCCCCGCCCCAGAGTTGGCGGTCGATTTCGGCAAGCGGCTGAACCTCCTGACCGGGGACAATGGCCTCGGCAAGAGCTTCCTGCTCGACGTGGGGTGGTGGGCCATGACCCGGCGGTGGCCTGCCGAGGTGAATCCAGGCATCGCCGCCGGCATGCCTGCTCGCCCGGCCCGTCTGGGACGGGCGTCGATCGAGTTCTCCTTTTCTGGCAAAAGCACGGACGAGAACTACGTCAGCAGCTTTCGACCGGAGGAACAATCGTGGATAGGTCGGCCGGGGCGCCCAGCCAACCCGGGGCTCGTGCTCTACGCAATGTCGGACGGCAGTTTCGCCGTCTGGGATCCGGCGCGCAATTACTGGCAAACACCCCGTGGCTTTGAGCTGCTCCCTAGGGACGAGCCTGTTGCCGAACGCCCACCCGCCTACGTATTCAATCCCACCGAGATCTGGAACGGGCGGGAGGGGGAGGATGGCACTTCGCTCTGCAATGGCTTGATCAGGGACTGGGCCAGCTGGCAGAAGGAAAACGGAGTTGCCTATGAACGCTTGATAAAGCTGCTTGCCACCCTCGCGCCTCCGGGCAACGGCCCTTTGGCGCCGGGGCCCTTGACGCGCATCAGCATTGACGACCAGCGCGACATGCCGACTGTCCACATGCCGTACCTTGCGGACGTACCCGTCGTTCATGCGTCATCAGCCGTGCGGCGCATCATTGCCCTCGCGTATTTCCTGATCTGGGCGTGGGAAGAGCATCGGCGGGCGGCGCGGTTGCGTCAATTGGACGAGACGAATCAGATCGTCCTTTTCATCGACGAGGTCGAAGCCCATCTCCACCCCTCTTGGCAACGCACCATCGTCCGAACTCTATTGTCCGCAATGAAGACACTCGCCGACGAAAGCGCGGAAGTGCAACTCGTCGCCACGACGCACTCGCCGCTGGTCATGGCTTCCGTTGAACCGTTTTTCGATCCGTCCACCGACGCTTGGTTTGACCTCGACCTGGAAGTCGCTACCGTTCAACTGCGCAAGCGGGACTTCGAGCGGCACGGCGATGCTGAGGCATGGCTCACTAGCGAGGCGTTTGATCAGAAGAGCAGTCGGGCGCCTGAGTATGAGGAACTCGTGGATCGCGCCGCTCGGCTTTTGGATCAGGACAACCCCGACGCGACCGCGGTAACTGACATGAACAGGGAGCTGTTGAAGTCCTTGGACCCGCTGGCCGACGAGTTTCTGCTGCGATGGCAGCACATCTGTCGCCGAAAAGGTTGGCTCGATTGATCCCTGTTGATCCGCAGCCGGAACCGGAGGATTTCGAGGTCAAGGTACGCAAGCCGGGTACCGATTGGCTAGCGGCAAACGGCATCGCCGCACAGTCGCCACTGCCCAAAGGAACGACGCTACGCCCCTATTGGACTGAGGCGCTTGAGGAACTTGGAGCCGCCTACTCGTATGTTTGTTCCTACTTTGCCGTTCGCATTGACATTGTGACGGCGACCTCACGACGGATCATTTCATCCCGAAGTCGAAGTGGCCGGTCTGTGCCTACGAGTGGAGCAACTTCCGTCTAGCCTGTCTGCGAGCCAACCGCCGCAAACACGAACACGAAGACGTGCTGGACCCGATTGGGCTCGCGCCCGAGACCTTCCACCTGAATCTGTCAAATGGCTCGATACGGCCGAACCCCCACCTCGATGAACCGCTGATGGAGCGTGCGCGAAGGACGATCGCACGGCTGAACCTAGACGAGGCGAGGCTCCGTCGAAGGCGCGCCGCGGATTACAGCGGATATCTCCGCAACGGAGGGGATGACCGTGCGCGAACGGTGCTGAGGCAGGTCTCCCCGTTCGTCTGGTGCGAGGCGGCCCGACAGGACCTGCTGTGACCGACTCTTTCCGAAGCCAAGGGCCGCTTGGGGTTTCGAGGGCCGTCAGGATGACCGTGCATCCCGATTTGCGGGCTGGTTGCGACGCTGGTAGTTTCGACTCGGCTGTAGACGAGACAAGGGAGGGATCGCCAATGGCAGAACCCGCTTTGCAACAAACGGCGGTCACTGCGACGCCGGCGAGTGTGGCGCTTGGGGCGCGAGTGGACGGGATTGACCTCGCAGACGACAGTGGCGAGGCGATGGAGCACCTGCGCTCGCTCATGCGCGAGCACCACCTGCTGGTGTTGCCGGAGCAGGAGCTTTCGGCGCGGCAATTCGAGGCTTTCGGTCGGCGCTGGGGCGAGCTTTTGACGCACCCTGCCTCCAAGCACCGCGACACGCCCTATGTGCAATGGATCGGGAGTCCAGGCCGGCACCTGAAGTTCTCCCCCGGCGTGCATCCTGCCGGTGGCGGCTGGCATTCGGACATGACCTGGCACTCGACGCCGCCTATCATCTCTGGGCTCCACGCGCGGGAACTGCCGTCTTCCGGGGGCGACACACTGTTCGCCAACCAGCACAAGGCGTGGGACACGTTGGCCGAGGACCTGCGCGAGCGCGTGTCGAACATGACCGCGTTCCACACCGGCAAGGTGTTCGGGCCCGATGTCGAGGATTCCGAGCACCCGGTGGTGCGCACCCACGACGAAACGGGCCGCAAGGCGCTCTACGTGAATCCCAACTTCACGAAATACCTCATCGGGCTCGACGATGGCGAAAGTCAGGACCTGCTGTTTCGCCTGTTCTCGCACTGCACCCGGCCGGAGTTCACCTATCGGCACCAGTGGGACGTGGGCGACCTCGTGCTCTGGGACAACCGTTCGGTGATGCACTACGCGGTGGCGGACTACGACGAGCGCCGCGTCATGCACCGCATCGTCGTGAAGGGCAGCAGGCCCCGGTAGCGTTCTTCAGCGACGCCCGTGAGCAAAGCCCGCCGGCAACAACGGAGCAACAGCCCCTGCTGTGCGAGGGCCTCGCTGGACGGAGGGCGTCTCGCCCTCCAAGGCGTGCCGAAGGCGCGCACGCAGCGGAGCCGGCCAAGGCCACCGCAAGCACGTTCCAGACAACGCCAACAAAGCGCCAGCCGCGAACAGCGCCACCAACAAACCAGCCTCGACTCCTGACAGCCGTCACGCCTGACGGCGCGGGTGGAGGGCGAGGGCCGCCAAACCCCTCTAACGCTCGGGGTCTGGCCCCAGTCCCCACCTCTCCATAACCTTGCACCGCATACGCGGCGTTTCCGCCGCTCCTGCGGTGCAAGCTCTTCGTGCCCTCCCTCCAACGAACGCGCCGGCAGCCAATCGACGCGGTCGCCGTCACCCTCGACCCTTCCTCAAGCCGGCGAGTAGCTCCTGCGCACCAGCCACCAAGCCAAGGCCGCGGCGATGATGTGTACCGGCCAAAGCCCAAGCGCGGCCGGCACGAAGCCACCAGCGATCGCGTTCTTGAGCAGCACGAGCGCCAGGTAGTAGCCGATGAAGAGCACGACGCCAGGCAGCACGGGTGCGAAACGGCCGCTGCGCGGCCGCACTCGCGCAACTCCAAGCGCGGCGAGCGCGGTGAGCAGCGTGAGGAAGGGCAGGGCGATGCGCCAATGCAGTTCGGCGGCGCCGCGTGCCGCCGTGATCTCAAGGGCATTGGTCGGCAAGGCGCGCTCGTCCACGGTGGGGCGAACGAACTCCTCTGGCTCGACGCGCTGATCCATGCGGGCAAAGCGCATGGAGGTGTAGGCATGGCCGCCGGGTTCGCCCTCGTGCCTCGCGCCGTCGTAAAGCACCAGCATGCGCTCGCCCGTGTTCGGGTCGCGGCGAATCGCCCCGTTCTTCGCCCATACGGTGACGTGCTTGGCGCCCTCTCGCTCGCTCATGAAAACATCCCGGAGGACGCCGGCGTCCGCGTCCACGTCCGCCGCATAGGTGACGCGCTTGCCGCCGGAGAAGGAGTGAAAGACGCCAGCCTTGATGGCATCGAACTCCACCGCCGAGAGCTGATCCAGCGACACTTGCGCATAGGTGGCGCGCGCCGCCGGCGTCACCGCGAGCGACAGCCAGCCAACCAGAACCACGACGGGGGCCGTTGCCGCCAGCACCCACAGCACCAGCCGCGCCGGGTTCGCGCCGCCGCCGGTGAGCACCACGAACTCGCGTTCCGCATGCAGTCGCCCAAAGGTGAGCAGCAGCGCAAGAGTTAGCGCAAACGGCGCCGTCAACTGCACGAACTCCGGCACCCGCAACCCCAGCAGCAGCCATACCGCGTCGGCGGTAAAGCGGCCCGTCGCAGCTTGCTGCAGGAAGCCGATGAGTCGTCCGCCCAGGCCAACAACCAAGAGCAGGGCAAACACCATGACAAACACGGCCAGCAGTTCCTTGGCGATATAGCGGAACGCGACGGACATGTGCGGCCCTCCGTTGGTCGGCCCATCTTGCCCGAAGTGGCATCGCGGCCGGCCGGTGAGGATGATTCCGCGCGCCCCGGCCGTTACGGGGCGTTTCTTGGCGTGCGTACAATGCGACGCGATTTGACGACATGCGAGGCCCTACCCCATGAGATTTGCGAGCAAGACCGGCAAGGCCGAAACCACCGCCGCCACCTGCCTTGTGCTGCCACGCCACCGGGCGTCGGCTGTGGCGGAGGCGTTGGGAGTCGCCGAGGCGGTGGAGCTCGCGCTGGCGGCGACACCGGCCAGGGAGGGGGCCCTTGTCACTATTCCGTTGCCGGGCAAGGTCAAGCGAATGGTTGCCGTGGGAAGCAACGACGCCAAGGTCCAGGCGGAGCGCTTCCGCAAGGACATGGGCGCGGTTGCCAGGGCACTCGCGACGATGGATGTCGCGGATGCCACCGTGTGTGTGGGCGACTTCGAAGTCCCGGATCACGACACGGACTGGAAAGTGCGCACGGCCCTCGCGGCCGTGTCGGATGCCTGCTACCGCTTCAACGAGTACAAGTCCAAGCGGCCGAAGGCCGCCAGGTTGCGTCGCGTTTCTGCATTGGTGGTCCGCGCCGACAGCGCGGCCGCGGCAAGAGCCGTGCAGCACGCGCAAGCGCTCGACTCTGGCCTCGCCTTCGCGCGGGACCTTGGCAACCACCCGCCGAACATCTGCGACCCCACCTTCGTTGCCGAGGCGGCTTCGGGTCTCGCCGGCGAAGGCGTCAGCGTCGAGGTGAAGGACGAGGACGAGATGCGCGAACTCGGCATGGGCGCGTTTCTGTCGGTCTCCCAAGGCAGCGAAACCCCGGCCAAGATGGTCATCGTGCGCTACGACGGCGCCGAAGCCGATGCGGCGCCGTTCGTGCTCGTCGGCAAGGGCATCACCTTCGACACCGGTGGCATCAACATCAAGCCCACCGCCGGCATGGATCAGATGAAGTTCGACATGTGCGGCGCCGCCAGCGTCCTCGGCGCCGCCAAGGCCGCAATCGACGCCGCGCTCCCCATCAACCTCATCGCCATCGCCGTGGCGGCGGAGAACATGCCGAGCGGGCGCGCGACTCGTCCGAGCGACATCGTCACCACCATGTCCGGCCAGACGGTGGAGATCATGAACACCGACGCTGAGGGTCGCCTTGTGCTGTGCGACGCCCTCACCTATGTGGAGCGCTTCAAGCCGGCGGCGGTGGTGGATGTGGCCACCCTCACCGGAGCGCAGATCACCGCCCTCGGCACCGTCGCTGCGGCCATGTATGCCAACAACGACGATCTTGCCGAGGCGCTCGAACGGGCCGCCACCTACGCCCACGACCGCATGTGGCGAATGCCGCTTTGGAACGACTATGCGGAGGACTTGCGCACACCGTTTGCGGATGTGAAGAACGTGGGCGGACGTGCCGGCTCGATTACCGCCGCCTGCTTCCTCGCTCGCTTCGCCAAGGCCTACCCGTGGGCACACCTCGACGTTGCCGGTCCCGCCATGCGCGGCGGCGCGGCTCGCGGCGCCACCGGTCGGCCCGTGTCGGCGTTGTTCCAATACCTCATCGACCAAGCCGCATGAGCACGCGCATCGACTTCTACCTGCTGCAAGACGTCGATGCCCTGGCCCGACGCCGCTTCTGCTGCCGTCTGGCACACCGGGCGGTGACCGGCGGCAATCGCGTCCATGTCCGCGCCGATGGCGAAGATGCGGAGGACCTCGACGCCCTGATGTGGGCCTACCCCCACGAACAGTTCCTGCCCCACGCCCGCCTGCGCGAGGGGGAAGCGCAGCAGGAGCCGGTGTTGATCTTCGGCCCGGAGCAGACCGCCAGCGGTGACGTGCTCATCAACCTGGGTCAGGATGTCCCAACTTGCATTCCCCGGTTCGAGCGCGTCGCCGAAATCGTCCTCGGCAGCGAACGCGCCGCCGGCCGCGACCGCTACCGCACCTACCGCGAAAGCGGCTACACCCTGTTCCATCACGAGGTGGACGACTGGGATTAGCGACTGCCGTTCGCCCCCGCCACTCAAGGCTCCACTCCGAAGGGTGACTCGGCTTCGATGCACTCGGCGTGACGCCCGGCCGCGGACGGCAGGGATGCATGGCCGCCTCCCCACCACCGACAGGCACGTCTCGCGGGGTGAGGGCTGGTTGCACCTTTGGGCCCGTGGTTACTTCGCCTTCGGCGCGAGGAGCGTGACAGGCCCTCGCTTCGAGGCGCTTCTCACCGCGCCATCCGGCCGGTACGTTGGTGTTGCCTCGGCTTCGAGGCACAATCTTTGGAAATCAATGTCTTATGGAATATGTTCCATGGTAGGCACCGCGCCCCGCGAGAGAGGAGGACACTACGTTGCCTCCCCAATCTCTCCGAACACCTCCGCATCATGCTCCCCCAGATGCGGGGCGCGACGGCTGATGGCCCAGGGGCTCCCGCGCATTGCGTAGGGGGCGCCGGGGTAGGTGATGGTGCGGTCGAAGTCGTCGTGGTGCAGGGGCACCTGAAATCCGCGCGCCTTGAAGTGCTCGTCCTCGAACGCTTCCTCGGGGGAGTTGACGACGCCGACGGCCAATCCGGCGCGCTGGCAGCCGATGAAGAAATCCTGCGCCGGCAGTCGCGAGGCGATGAGCTTCAGTGCTTCGCGGCCGGCGCCGAAGATCGCGGTGATCTCGTCGTCGCTGCCGAGCCTCGACAACTCGAACGGCCCTTCCCAGTTCGCACCCATCTCCAGGAACACGGCTTCCGGCAGATCCTCGGCGAAGCCGAGCTCGCGCAGCCATGCAAGCAAGGCTCTGAACTCCTTCGGGGCGCGGGGTGGCACGCCGGTGTTGGCGTAACGGCCGTCGGCGCAGAGCTGCTGTGTCTCGCCGGAGGGGCGGGTTGAGGCATGGCGACCGGTCTGGCGCTGCACGGTCTGTTCGGCCACCAGCCAAGAATAGGATGCCGCTTCCGTGGTCACGTTGCAGGCCGCCGTCATGCTGACGTCGATGAACTGCCCCTGGCCGGTGACTCCCCGATGCAGCACCGCCGTCAGTACCGACATCACGGCGAAATGCTGCGCCGTGTGCAACGCCTGCATGGGGCCCCGGATGGGCGGCAGCGAATGGTCGTCGTAGCCGCAGGACCACGGGGGGCCGGAAGCGGCCATGATGGTGAGGTCCGTCGCAGGCAGGTCGCTCAAGGCATCGCCCCGGCCATACGGCGTCACCGCCACGTGGATGAGGTCTGGGCGGACCGTGCTGAGGTCGTCGTAGTCGAGCCCAAGTGCAGCCAGACGCTGGCGCGGCTCTGCCTCGAGCAGGATGTCGGCGCTGGCGATGAGTTGCCGGAAGCGCTCGCGGCCCTCTTTGAGGTCAAGGTCGATGACCACGCCGCGCTTGCTGGTGTTGTAGTGCCACCACCAAAGGCTGCGGTTCTCGCCGGGCTGGTCATCGAGGAACGGCGGATAGGCCCGGGCAGGGTCGCCACCCGGCGGCTCGACGAGGATCACATCCGCCCCCATGTCGCCGAGCAGCTTGGCGGCGAAGGCGACGCGCTCGCTCGCAAGTTCCACCACACGCAAGCCGGTGAGCGCCGTCAAATCACGCCCTCCTCAGCAAGCTTCGCCACCTCCTCGGGCGTGAAGCCAAGGAGGCCCGTAAGCACCTCTTCGTTGTGCTCGCCAAGGCAGGGGCCGGCGCGGGGATACTCCCAGTCTGTCTCGGAGAAATGCACCGGCTGGCCGTCCACCCGGACATCACCCATCACGGTGTGTTGGACGGTCGGCCACAGGCCAAAGCCCTCGGTGGACGGGTCGAGATCGATCCGCTCTTGCGGTTTCTGCACCGCCGCCACGGGTACGCCAGCGCGGCGCAAGCGCTCCTGCACGTCGAACTTGCCACGGCCCGTGGTCCAGCGTTCGAGATGGGTGTCGAGAGCGTCCTGGTTGGCGACCCGCCCTGCATGGACCGCGAAGCCCGGCTCGGAACACCAGGGCTCGGCAATGAGGCCCGCGAGCCGCCACCAGTCGCCGTCGTCGCGGCAGGCGATGGCCACCCATTCGTCGTCGCCCTTGCATGGATAGATGCCGTGGGGCGCCATCGGTGGCCAAGCGTTGCGGTTGCTGTGCGGACTGCCCTCGCGGCGGCTCGGACGACCGTTCACGGTCCAGTCGAGCAAGGCGGGTCCGTGCAGCGCAAGGGCGGACTCCGTGCAGGCCAGATCCACCCACTGGCCGTCGCCCGTGCGCTGGCGGTGCACCAGCGCCAGCAGGATGGCCATGGCCATGTAGTAGCCGCCGGTGTGGTCCATGTAGGAATAGCCCCAGCCGGCCGGTTCGTGACCGGGCAGGCCGTTGGTGAAGGTGAGGCCGGACACGGCTTGCACGATCGGCCCCCAGGTCTTGAAGTCGCTGTAGGGCCCCACATGCCCGAAGCCGCAGTTGGAGACGTAGATGATGTCGCCGCGAATCTCCCGCATCCGTTCGTAGCCGAACCCCCAGCGCTCCAGCACTCCCTTGGCGAAGTTCTCGCTCACCACGTCCGAGATTTCGATCAAGCGCGCGAGGATGTCCTTGGCACGCTCGTCACGCAGGTTCAGCGTGATTCCGTACTTGCCGGCATTGTGGTTGTTGAAGGCGCCGCCGCGGTCGAGTCCCCGCTCGCCGTTCTTGTAGGGAGGCCCGCCGCGCAGGATGTCCCAGCGGCCTTGTCGCACCGGGTCTTCGATGCGGATCACTTCGGCGCCGAAAGCCGCCAGCCACTTGGTGGCGCCGGCACCAGCAAGCTGCCCGGTGAAATCGCAGATGCGAAAGGTGGAGAGGGCGCCTGAACCGTCTGGCGACGGCACGGACGTTTCCGCCGGCGAATCGGCGGTCACGAAACTGCGCTGCTCGCTCGTCATGGATGCCAAGTCAACACTTTCGCGTAGCGGCAATCAACCGGTTGGGTGCGGCTTAGGACATCTCGCACGGGCTTTCCGCCATTTCGTGCAACCCCGTGGCGGCAATGTCCGATTGGCCCCTCTTTGCAAATGGTGCTTCCCATGTGCGCGGGTTTGAGGCCGGTCGGCGCGGCGCGTCACGAGTGGTGAGAAAGGGAAACGCCCTGTGCTACGGTGGGAACATGGACGATCAAAAAAGGGCAGGGCTCGGTGCTCTGGCGAGGGGAGGCGGCTCGATGTCTCCCACGCTCAGGGCTCCTTCTGCGGCGCCCAGCGTTGCGCCATCCGGGTACCCGGTGGGCATGAGCGAAGAGGTCAAGGCGGTGGTGCGGCGTCAGCGCCAGCATCCCGACCTCCCGCCCGACTACAGGCCTTGGGACTTCGCTCTCGACTCCGATGGCTACTCGACCGGGGATGGCAGGCCAATGCCGACTGAGCTCCACAGTCGGCTCGGGAACCTGCTCACGGCTTGCCTCGACGACCATCTCCGGCGTCGATTCGGCGATAGATCGGCGGTGTTGAATGATGTCAACGTGTATCCGGTTGAGGGCGCGCGAAACTACTACCTGCTGCCGGACCTGTTTGTCATTCTGGAGGCGGCGGGTCGCCCACGGCCGGAAGATCGCCTCGACGAAAAGGACTTTGACCTGCACCAGTCCTACAAGCTCTGGCAGGAGCCGCCCATAGCCTTCGTGCTGGAGATCATCTCGCCGAAAACGGGCAGGCGCGACATCGAAGTGAAGCCGGCGCTGTACGAGGCGATGGGCGTGACGGAGTATTGGGTGTTCGACTCCAAGCGGCTCCTCGTTCCGGAGGGCTTGCGCTGCTGGCGCCTGACGGACGGCAGCTACCAGCCGGTAGCGCTGACGCCGCCGCCGGCAGGCGTCGGAATGCCGCCGGCGACATCGCTCGGCACATTCAGCGAGGAACTGGGGCTGTATTTCTGCATCGAGGGAAGGTGGCTTTGGCCCTACGACCCGGAGGTCGGCAAGGTGCCGACGCTTGAAGACCGGCGCAAGGAAACGGAGGCGATGGCGGCCCGAATGGCGGAACTCGAAGCCGAACTGGCTCGGCTGCGAAAGCGCTCCTGACCGGCGCTCGGCCACGCATGGACAAGCACCTTTTCTCTGGCCTCAAGGTCATCGACGCCGCCACGGTCATCGCCGCTCCCGCGGCCGCCATGATGCTGGGCGACTTCGGCGCCGATGTGATCAAGGTGGAGCAGCCTGACGGCGACATGCTGCGGCTGCTGTCGCACCTGCCCGGCACGCCGAACGCCGGCAACCACTGGTTCTGGCAGATGGACGGCCGCAACAAGCGCAGCATCGTGCTGGACCTCAAGACCGAGGGCGGCATCGAGGTGCTGCGGCGGCTGGTGGCCGAATGCGACGTGTTCATCACCAACCAGCCGCACAGCGTGCGCGAGTCGCTCAAGACCCGCTACGAGGACTTGAAGCCCCTGAACCCGAGCATGATCTACGCCTCCCTCACCGCCTATGGCGAGGAAGGCCCGGAGCGCGCCCGCAAGGGCTTCGACCAGCTCGCTTACTGGGCGCGCAGCGGCCTGATGGACCTTATGCGCGAGCCGGGCACCATGCCGACCCAGGGCTTGCCGGGGATGGGCGATCACCCCACGGGCGTTGCCATCTATGCCGGCGTCGTCACTGCACTCCTCAATCGGGAGCGCACCGGCGAAGGCGGCATGGTGCACACCTCACTGCTCGCAAACGGTCTGTGGAGCGTGGCCGGCATCGCCGGCGGCGTGATGGCCGGCGGCGACATGCAGGCGTATCGAGAAGCCTCGAACCGCACCGGCGGCATGGGGCGCGTCTATCAGGCCAGCGATGGGCGCTGGCTGCAGTTCAACATGGTGCGCAACGACCACCTGCGCGACCTCATGTTCACCGCCATGGAGGCCACCCACATCCTCGCCGACGAACGCTTCGCCACGCCGCAACTGATGTGGCAGAACCGGGAGGCCTTCGGCGAGGAGATCGCCACGATCATCGCCACGCGTACGTCGGACGAGTGGCTGGCCGCGTTCGCTGCCTTCGAGGTGCCCGTGAACCGCATCGCCTTGGTGGAGGAGACGGCCACCGATCCACAGATCCTCGAAAACCGCATGGCTGTCGTGCCGGACGACCCGGAAGTCGGCGTGCCCTTGGTGCTCAACCATCCCATCAAGGCGACCAGCGTTCCCCAGGTAGGCCCCCGGCGCGCGCCGTCCTTGGGCGAGCACACCGAAGAGATCCTGAACGAACTCGGCTACACGGAAGAGGCGAGGGCAGCTCTAGCCGCCGCCGGCGCGGTGTTCATCGGCGAACGCTGAGCGGATGCGCCGCTACTAGCAGGCAAGTCGGACATGTGACGGGCCTTTGGAGGGAAGGCATTCTGCCTTCCCTGGCGCCGACAGGCGCCTTCCTCTCCTAGGCGCGGTCAGCGCGCCTTAAGGGCGCGCAGGGAAGGCAGAATGCCTTCCCTCCAAAGGCCCGCCTGTTCACGCGCTAGGAGGCTGCGTCGTAGAAACGGCGCAGCCTCCTAGCCGAAGTGGTGAGCGAATGCGAACCCGGAGGCCAGCAGTTCGCGCAGCGAACTGCCAACGCGCCCGCCAGGGCGCGCTAGGATCGCTCAGCCTTGTCGGTGCCTACTTTGGCCGCGAAATCGCGCGGATCTTGCGCCGACAACGCGGCCGCAATCAGGCCCGCCGGCGCCGCGACAATGGCGAGGGAGACGATCAGCGTGATCGCCGCGAACGCCTTGCCGCCGGCGGTGATGGGATAGACATCGCCATATCCCACCGTGGTGAGCGACACCACGGCCCACCACAGGCAATCCACAAAGGTGGAGAAATGCTCTGGCTGCACCTCGGCCTCGAAATGCCGTATGCCGATGGCGGCGAGGAACAGCATAATGCCCACCGTCGCGGCGAGCAGCGCGAACTCGTCGCGCACCGAGTGGAGAGCGGCGCCAAGGCGGGCCGTCGCCCTGCCGAAGCGGCCGAGCTTGAACAGAGCCAGAAGCCGAAACAGGCGCAAGACCCGAATCGCGAGCATCTCGTGGCCGCCGGCAAGGATCACGAGGCCCGGCACCCCGGCCAGCAAGTCGATGACGCCGTAGAAGCTGAAGGCATAGCGCCGGCCACCGAGATATAGCCGAACCGCGTACTCGGCCGAAAAGAGGATCGAAAGCGCAATCTCGAAACGACCGATCCATACCCCGGCGATGCCGTCGCCCACGTCCGGCCCGAAGGCGATGGACACGGCGGAGAGGACGATCAGCGGTGCCGACAGGACATCGAGCCGACGCAGGACGGTGGCGTGGTCGTCGTGGCGTTGTCGGAGCACGGATCCTTATCCTTTTGGGAGCCTGTACGCCCTAGCGGGCGCGTTGGCAGTTCGCTACGCGAACTGCCGCTTTCGTAGGGAACCGATGCGGAGCATTCCCGGCTCCGCGTCGGGCCCTTGCCTGCCTATAGGCCGTCGAACCTCGGCGCGTCTCCGGCCACCGTCACGCGCCACATGCGGCGCACCTCGCCCTCGGGCCGGTTCAGCACGGGATAGTGCTGGGCGGCACGGTTGTCCCACATCACCACATCCCCGGGCCGCCAGCGATGCACGTAGCAGAACTCCGGGCGGTGGGCGTGGTTCGTCAGGTAGCTGAGCAGCCCCGCGCTCTCCTCCGTACTCATGTGCTCGAACCTGCGGGTGAACTCCCAATTGAGGAACAGCGCCGTGCGCCCCGTCTTTGGGTGCGTGCGCAGTGCCGGATGCACCGCGTCCTCCTCCGGCCGCCGGTGGGAACTCGCGTCGTGAACCGCGCGCAAGTTGGCCAGCAGGCGCTTCATGCCATCCGAGAGGGTCTCGAAGGCGAGATATTGATTGGCAAAGGCGGTCTCGCCACCCCGACTCGGCAGTTCTTGCGCGGCAAGAATGGAGATGGCGGGCGGGGTCGCGTCAAACGTCGCATCCGAATGCCAGCGACCGGTTCGGAGTCCGCTTGGCATGTTGATCGGCAGCACATAGGGATGGCTCTGAATCCCCGGCCCATGCGGGAACAGGTACAGATCGCCAAACCGCCGTGCAAAGGCAAGCTGGTCATCGGCGCTTAGGTGCTGGCGCGGAAACACGAGCACCAGATACTCAAGAAAAGCCGTGTGGACCTGGGCAAAGGCGTCATCGTCGAGATGCGCCAAATCCACTTCCACCTCAGCCCCAATGGTGCCGGCGAGCGGCGTGACAGCCACCTCGCCCGCCACCTGCGAAAGCGCTTCCGCCATGAGTGCCTCTACATCAGCCAGAGCCGAGAGCAACCTACGATGTGCGTTGCTCGGGCGCAACCCCGGGCCATGCAGGGACTGGTCCGGCGTGTTCGGGAAAGAGCGTCAGCGCTACAAGAACCGTTGCCTTCGGACAACGCTTCTTGCCCCAGCCCAAGCCGTCCTATCACCCTGTCGGCATTCGGCCGGTTTGCGCCGTCCGAAGTCCGACAGGCTGTTACGGCGCGGGGACGGTGAGGCGGCAGAGCAGGGTGTTGTGGGTCTCGAGGTCGGCCGTCCAGATGAGCCGCGCCTCCTGCCGCCATTGGATGCGGTCGTAGCCACCCTTGGGGCGCACGGTGGCTGGCGAGAACTCGTTGGCGAGGGGCCAGGCGCCGTCGTCGAAGTCTGGCGACATCCATCCTTCCGGAACGGAGCTCGCGCGGAATTCGCACGGCGCCACGCCGGGCCGCGGATCCGACTCCTCCTCGCAAGCGCGGTCGAGGGGCGCCTCGTGGACGGTGAGGCAGCGCCAACTCGCGTCTGATGCCGCGATCAGTTGCCCGCTCGCGGGGTCGGTGAACTGGGCGATGAAGCCACCGTCGCCCATCTGCTGATTGCTGGCGCCGATGTACTCGAGGCCGCTGTCATTCTCTTTGAAGTCCTTGGCGACGAGATTGATCTGCAGCGGGTAATCGCCATTGAAGACGAAGGACTCGGCGTTGAACGACCGCTCGGTCGTGATCGGCGTCGAGTCTTCGACGATCAGGCGCTCGCCGAGGTACAGGGCGAACCAGTTGTCGGCCCAAACCTCGCCGTGAATGGACACTCTTCCCGGCGAATCGATGGCGGTCGGCTCGATCGGCGCATCGCCGCAGCCGCCCACGGCCACGACGCCAAGGAGTGCAAACCTGTGCCGCAACGCCATGCGGTGCCCTTCCGTCGAGTGGATGGATGAATCGTAGCGCACCGCCACTCGCATGGAACGGGGTCGTGCAGCCGAAGGATCGTAGGCGCATCTTGTCGTAGGGGACGGGACAAGCCCGTCCCTACGGCGCATCCATGTCGCTTCCGCGTCAGCCATCCATCCGGCGGCCCGGGGCGGCGGTGTCAGTTCGCCTCCCTTGGGCGCAGGCTCTCGATGCTTGCTGACGTGACCCAGCCGTCTGCGCCGTCTGCGAGGGCAATGCGGCTCCAGCCTTCATCACGACGTTCGAGGATCGTCAGTTCGGTTCCGGCCGGCAAGGGCGTGGGCAGGAGTGCCGGTGCACCGCGGCTGTCGGCGGTGTGCAACGTCGTCTCAACCGCGGTGACCACGGCTTGGCTTGCGGGATTCGGCGTCAGGATGGCCAATGCCGTGACCACCGCGCACAGCACCACACTGGCTGCGCCGCCGCCGCGCATAGCGCGTCGCACGGGGCCGGGCCAAGGTGCCAGCAGCAAGATGCCGATGGCAAACAACACGCCGCCCAGCAGGAGCTGCGCCGATGGCGAGAGCAGGCTGCGCCAGAACAGCAGCGAGTCGATGGCGGTGGCGGCCTGGGGACGCGGCAGCCAGTCCGGCAACGAGGACCGCAGCGTGGCTAGGTTGCGGGTTGCGCGGTCGTGCCCCGGTGCGAGCAGGAGGGCACGTCGGTAGGCCAGCACCGCCGTGCCCGTGTCGCCGGCGCCGATGGCGGCGTTGCCCCAGTCGGCCAGGAGTTCGGGCGCGGACGGATGTGCTTGCGCCAGTTGTCCGTAGTGACGTTGGGCCTCGGCGAACCGTTGCTGGCGCGCTGCCGGTGCCGACTCGTCGAGCGCGGCGGTATAGGCAGCTCGGGCTGCAACCAGGTTGTCCGATCCATCCAACGTCGCGGCGTGTGACTCCTCTGGCGAGGGGAGGCCCCTCGCGCTCCCCCAAGCTGAGGGCTCCTCTGGCGAGGGGAGGCCCCTCGCCATCGCCCAAGCTGAGGGCTCCGGCGCCAAGCCCGACAGTGACGCAACCACGACAAGAACCGCCGCGGCGGTCGCTTTCCCGGCCCAGCGCTGCGCCACGGCGCGGACTCCATCCGCGGTGGCTCTGTTGATGGGTCGCTGGCCAGCCACGGGATCGAACGCCTCGGTTTCGAGGCGCGCGAGTTCGTCCGGCCGCTCGTCGCCGTGACCGGTGAGGCGGGCGAGCGTGCGCATGGCGTTGGTTGCTGCCGGCGCTCCTTCGCGAGCGGCGCCGGTGGCGGCGAGCGCCTGTTCCACCCGCGCGAGTGCGGCCCGGACTTCGCGGCGATGCCGGCGAGTCCCTCCGGTTCCTTCCAGCCAAAATCTCGAGCCCAGAACCAGCAACGGCAGTGCATAGAGCAGCGCCAAGGCCATAGCAAATGCCGTGCTGGACCAGACCGGCGTGAGCGTGTGCGCGGGGTCGCTCAAGGTCATGTCGGCACCGGTCGTGACCCGTGGCGTTGGCGCCGGTGCGCCTGGGGCAGGCGACGCTGCCGGGGCGGCAGTTGGCATACCGGTGGCAACATCGGTCACGCCCACGACTTCCCCGGCACCCACCGACAATGCCACCGGCTGGCTCCACGCCGTGCGATATTCGCCAGCCACGGGATCGAACCAGGAGAAGGCGATGGCGGGGATTTCCCCCACACCCTCGGCCATCACGCGCACCGTGGCATCGAAGGTCTTCGTGCTGGCATCGACCTGACCGACGTCCGGTGGTTCGAGCACCGTGAACTGCTCGGCCGGCAGGCCGGCATCGTGCAGGTTGGGTAGGCTCAGCCCGTCCAAGGCACCGTCCCCGCCGATACGGATGGTGAGTTCTATGGGTTCGCCAGCGCCCACGACCGTGCGACTGGCGCTCACGTCAATCGCATAGCCGGTGCCGATGGCATTGACGAAGGTGGGCGGGCGCGCCGTTTCCGGCAAGGCCCGCACCACCAGCCGCTGCCGCTTGCCCTCTGCCAAGGCGAGCTGCGTGCGGGCGCGGCGAAAGCCGAAGGCGTCGCGGGTGGTTCCCACCTGCACCCGGGCCGCAACGCGGACGGGGCCGATGTCGAGAGCGCCGGGCTCGAGCGCGGTGATGCGCGCCGGAAAGGCCAGCCGCGTGAAGGTCTCGCCGCCCTCCGTCACCTGATCTTGCACCGCCGGGAGTTGCACCGTGCCGCTGCGTGTTGGGAACGGGAACGTGCGTCCTCCCCCAGCGCCGGGCGCGACCCGCACCTCTTCGAGGTCGAACAGGGGCACGGCGAAGTCGAACTGGTCCACGTCACGCCGCAAGAGCCATTCGATCGTGACGTCGAATGTCTCCCCCGGCCAAACGGGGCGTTCCGGCAGCTTCAGTGCCAGGCGCATGTCCGTGGAAACCGCGAGTTCCTGAGCGGTGAACTTGGCTGCCTGGGTGGCGGCCGCGACGCCGTTCTGCTCGACGGTGAGCGACGGAATGTCGTATTGCCCTGGCGATGCCGCCAACACCCGCCAGCGATAGACGAAGGTGACCTCGCGCCAGTCGGAGCGGCGACCGTTGACGATCTCGATGCGCGTCGAGACGTTGGGCGAGACGCCGAGATAGGTCGTCTCGGCACCGGCGATGGCGAGTTCCGGCGGCATCGGTGCCGGCTCCTCCTCGAAGCCCTTGGCCGAGAGGGCCAGCACAAATGGCAAGCCGGCGTGGATTTGATCGCCCTCGGCGGAGAGCTCTGCTGTGGCAGCACTGGCGGGCGCGGCTGAGAGCGAACCAACCGCGAGCACAAGGAAGCTTGCTAGGTGGCTGCGCCGAGGAAGGCTGCGGCAGCCACTCGAGAAGAACACGGCCCGACGCCTCACCAGTCCTTCTCTACTGGGCCCGGCGATGAGTTTGCCGTCTGGCGGCGGCGTTGGCGTTCGGCGTCGCGGTCGCGGATGGCCTGCAGGCGCTTGAGGGCCTGACGGCGGGACATTTGCTCGTCGTCCTCCGATTGCTGGTCTTGGACGCCTCGCGAATCTTGGTCTTGCTGGTTTTCGCCTTGGTTCGGCGGCTGAAGGAGCGCGATGGCGGCGGCAATGTGGTCCATGGCGTCAAGCTGGTCTGCGAGCGCCGGTTCCCAATCGGCGCTGGCGGCGTCGCCAAGCACGACGGAGGCACTGTGCATGAATCCGGCCGCTTGTCGCACTTCCTCGGCCGCTTCGGCGAAGGGAGGTGACGAGGCGCCAGCTTGGCCGGGGTTGGCGGTGGAAGAGGTCGCATTGGCCTCGTCAGCCAACGCAGCCGAGATGGCGTCGGCGGTTGCCGCATGGCTGCCCTGCCTTGCGGCAATTGCGCCGGGCGACGGCTCGCCATCGGCTGAAGCAGCCGCACGGGCCGCGGGCTCTTCACTGGCCGCGGGCTCTTCACTGGCCGCGGGCTCTTCACTGGCCGCAAGCTCTTCACTAGCCGCGGGCGCTGCCTCCTCTGCGTTCTTGCGCTCGAACTGTACGGTAGCAGTGCGGTCGTGCGTCTCGGCCTGCTCCATGCCGAGTTCGCGAAGGTGTTCGACGATGGTGAAGTACAGGCGACGAAGCTGCTCGATGTGCGTTCGCGCCTCATCGGCGGGCGCATGAACTCCGCTTCGGGCTTGACGGCATGGCTCGCTCGCGCTTTGCGCGCTGCTGCAACGACCAAGGGCGTCGGCCTCGGCGATCGCGCGTTCCTCGAAGCGCTGCACAGCGTCCTGTGCGGAGGCGGTCAGTTGCCGCGCAATTTCGGTTCGCTGACGTTCCGGCGGCGGCTCCTCGGTGTCACCGGCGTCGCCGTCGCCAGTGGCTTCGAGTTCCTCCGCGAGCAGGCTGTCGAGCCTTGCGAGCCGGTCCTCGTTGGCTGCGGCGATGCGCAGCAGCCGAGCGCCCGAATCCTCCATCTGCTGCGGGTCGCTCTCGGGATCGAGCAAGGCCGTCGCCTCCGTCTGTTCCGCATGGGCGAGTTCAATGAGTTCGCGAACGCCGGCGAAGCGTTCAATCGCTCTCGACAACGCCTGCAGCGCGGCCACCTGCTCCTCCAAGGCGTTGGCAGGCTCGTTCCGCTCGAGCGCCCGGTTGGCGCTGCGCATGGCTTCGACCGCTTCGGTAAGGGGCGGCGTCGCTTCCTTGGCCGCTGCGATCAGGCGTGCCGCTTCCCGATCGTCGGCGCCATCCGCTGGCGGCGGTGTAGATGCGGCGCTCTCGAACCGCGCAAGCACTTCCACACTGCGGACGAGGGCGTCTTCTTGTCGGTCGCCTAGGTGATCTGCGGTGAGCCACCCTGGCGGGCCAGCGGCGTTCGCGTCTTCGGTGGGCTCGAGCCGGATGCCGGCTTCGGTGAAGTTCGCGAGCCGGCTGGTGTCTGCGGCCAGGGACAGTTCATCTCCCGCCACGGCCTTCAGCACCGTCACCGGGTGCAAGAGTTGCTCGTAGGCGCGCTTGAGTTCTGCGAGCGCCGCGTCGGCACGGCGGTGCGCCCGTTCGCCCTCGCCCGTGCGCAACCGACGGCGGCTGTCGCTGATCGATTGCCGGGCGCGGTTTACGTAGCTTTCGAGCCCGAGGAGTTGGATGGCCCGAACGGTCTCTTCCGGCGAGCGCTCGGCCTCGTCAATCGCGTCGAGCAGGGTGCGTTCCTCTCCGGCGAGATCCGCGATGTCGCTCGCGTCCGCGAGCAGCGTGCGGGCTTGTGTGGCCAGCGGATTGAAGTCCGGCCGCGGGGGGGAACCCGCTTCGGGTGTGCCCCCAAGCAAGCGACGCAACCTGTCGCGCAGGTCCCGCTGGTCGTCGATGGCGCGTTCGAGGCGCTGTTCGAGGCCCCGGCCCTGATTGAGCTGGTCTGCGAGTTGCTGAATCCGGCGCTGCACGAGTTCGAGGTTGACCCGCGCGTCGTCGTCGCCTTCGGCGCCGCCGCGCACCGCATCGGCGAACCAAGCTGCGCTGTCGCGATAGATGCCGATGGCCCGCTCCGGCTCCTCGGCCGCCGCATCGGCCTTGGCGGCGAGGGCAAGGCCGAGATTGAAGGCGGCACGATAGCGAAGTTCCGCATCGGCGCCGGCATCGTCGCGGGCGGAGAGAAAGGCGTCGGCCGCCGCACCCGGGTCGCCGCCAGCGAGGCGCTCGCGACCGACGTTGTAGCGCTCGCGGGGAGTCAATGGGGCAAGATCGTCCTTTTGCACGTCGTTGTCGGTGACCTCGGCCGCTCGGGGTTCGAGGTCGCTGGTCTCGTCGGCGTCCGCTGCCTCTTGGGCGGTGATCTGGTTGGTTGCCAAGGTGAGAAGGCAAACGAGCATGGTCAGGCACGGCCCGACTGCACTGCGATAGGAACGGGGCTCGGCGCTGCTCTTCGGTTTGGCCATGGTCGAAGCTCGCTTCAGTTTCTCGGGCGCGATGCGCCGTCCACCGAAAGAGCCGGTGGCTCTTTGGGCTCCCAGCCACGGCGGGAGTCGCGGGGACGATTGGCCCTGCGACGGCTCGTGGCAAGCCAGACCGCGAGGCTGAGGCATCCCAAGGCACCCAACACGAACCAGCGGAAGTGCTCGATGGGACTGCGGCGGAGCACTCGCGCCGATGTATCGGACACCAAGGGTTCCACGTGGGCTTCGATGATTGCATCTAGATCCACGGCGGACGTGCCGGCCGGCACATAGACGCCTTCGCTTTCGAGCGCGATGCGACGCAAGAGGTCGCCATCGAGCCTTGACTGCACCACCTGGCCGTCGGCGTCGCGCAGCGTCGTGCGGGCACCGGTGTCCGGGTCGGTCAACGTGATGGGGCTGCCGGTCTCGCTGCCGAAGCCGATGGCGACGATGCGGATGCCTGCAGCCACAGCTTCGCGCAAGGCATCCATCGGCAGCGAGTCGTGATCTTCGCCGTCGGTAATCAAGAGCAGCACCCGCGGCACGCCGCGATTGGCACCAAAGGCGGCGGTGGCGCGACGGATCGCGTCGCCGATGCGGGTGCCGCCGCGGCCGGCGGATTCTGTGTCGACGTTGCGCAGCACGAGGCGGAAGTAGCCGTAGTCCGAAGTGAGCGGCGTCATTACGCTGGCGCGGCCGGCGAAGGCGATGAGCCCCACGCGGTGCCCGGTCACACGGTCCACGAACTCGGCGATTTCCGCTCGCGCTCGCGCCAGGCGGTTCGGTGCGGCGTCCTCGGCCAACATGCTGCGCGACACGTCGAGCGCCACCATGATGTCGGCGCGCAGGGGGCGGGAGGAGAGGGTTTCGGTGCCACCGGGCGTTTGCGGGCGCATGAGCGCGACGATGCCGAGCAGCATCGTCGCGAGCACCAGAGCCAAGCGTGCATAGCGGCGTCCGGCGCTCGCTTGCTGGACCAGGGCAGGGTGCATGGGCTGGGCGACGAAGCCGCGGAAGGCATCGCGGCCGCGCAGTTCGAGCCAGCCGAGCATCAGCGTCACCGCAAGCGCGGGCCATACCAGATGCACCCACATGGGCGCCGCGAAGGTCACCGCCCCTGTCATGGCGACCTCGCAAAGACGCTCGCGCGCAGAAGCCACGCCAACGCCGCCAGCAATAGCCCGGTCGCCAAGGGAACCCCGTAGTACTCGTCGAACTGTCGCATTCGGTCTTCGACGATGCGCGTGCGCTCGAGGCCATCGATCTCGGCATAGACATCCACGAGCGCGTCGGCGTCGGTGGCGCGGAAGTGGCGCCCGCCGGTGCGCTCGGCCACCTCGGCAAGCGTTGCCTCGTCCACTTCCACCGGCATTTGCCGCAGCACCATGCGGCCTGTGAACGGGTCCTGGACCCGGATGGGTGCCAGGCCCTCGCTGCCGGCGGCAATGGTGTACACCCGAATGCCCTGGCTGCGGGCGAGCTCAGCGGCGCCCGTCGGGGTTTCGACGCCGGCGTTGCTCACGCCGTCGGTAAGCAGCACGGCGATGCGCGAACGAGCGGGGGACTCTCGCAGCCGTTCTACCGCGAGGCCCAATGCATCGCCGATGGCGGTGCCGTCCTCGCCACGCACGCGGGCGAAATCAAGGTCGCGAGCCGCGGCGGCGAGGTTTTCGTGGTCGAGGGTGAGCGGCGCTGCGGTGTCGGCGTAGGCGGCGAAGCCCACCAGGCCAATGGCGTCGTCCGGTCGGCCGCGCAGCTCGTCGCCACCGAGCACGAAGCGCTCGAACACATCCTTGACCACATCGAGCCGGGTTCGCTCCGGGTCTAGGTCCAGCGCCTGCATGGATGTGGAGCGGTCCACCACCATCATGATGGCGATGCCCTCGCGCTGAATGCGACTGAACTGCTCGCCGATGCGGGGCCCCATCGCGGCGATCACCAATGCTACGAAAGCGATGGCGAGCAGAGCATCGGGCAGAAAGGCGAGGCGCACCCGCAGGCCTCGGCTGCGAACCGGCACGATCTGCACCGACGAGAAGACGACCACGCCGCCGCCGCGTCGCGCCAGCAGATACAAGAGCGGCACCAGCAGGAGGAAGAGGCCAAGCGCCGGATCGCGGAACTCCAGCGCGCCGATCATGCCGCCACCGCTTGTTCTGGTGACGCCGCCGCCCCCGCACCCCGCGTTTCCGCAAGAAACCGGCGCGCTGCCTCCAAGGCCCGCCGCGACTCCTCCGCACCAGGTCTGTGGGCGGCGAATTTCACCTGGTCGCAGCGGGCGAGGAAGTCGGCGAGCAGGTCGCGGTGGCCGTCGGAGAACTCCGCATTGCGCCCCGCTTCGCGCAGGAACTCCTCGGTGGTGAGTTCTGGGGCTCGCACGGCGAGTCGTTCCTCGATGTAGCGACGAACGATGTCGGAGAGTTCGACGTACCAGGGCCCAGCCGCGGCATCGTCCGGCACGCCCTGCAACTCCAACCGTCCGAGTCGTTGCATGGCGCGCTCGAAGGCTGTCTCGCGCTCGCGCAGGGTTGCCATGGCACGGCGACGGCTCCACAACCAGACGGCGAGAGCTGCCAAGCCCGCAAGCCCGATCGCCGCACCCGTACCCCAGTACGCGACCCCCGGCGCCGGCTCTTCGAGTGGAGCACGCATGGGCAGCAGGGTGTCCGCCACCGCTCCGTCGGGCAATACGGACTCGATGACGAACGGCAGTTCTTCGGTGAGGAGTTCCCTCGTCTCGGCCGCGCCGGCGCCGCCGCGCTCGTCCGTGTACTCGATGCGCAGGCGCGGTATGCGGTGGCGGCCGCTTAGGGGCGCCTCGAGCGTGTAGCGCTGCGACGTCGTGCTCGCGCCGTTGCTTGCCACTTCCTGGCGCGGCGTGAAGTCGATGATGGCGAAGCGTCCGAGGGCGTCGCCGAAGGCCGGCATCTCGACCACGACACCGGCCTCGGCGGCCACGGTGAGCGAGAGCACGAGGCTGTCGCCCAATCGTGGCGTGGGGGGCGAGAGCGAAACGGTGGCCTTGACGGGCCCTTCTTCGGTCACGACCGCCAGCGGCTCTCCCACCTCACCAGGCGAACCGATGGCCTCTGTTTTCGGATCGCATCCGGCCACCGCAAGCAGTGCCAGAAGAACGGGCCCTTGGAGCGAATGCATTCTGCCGTTCCAGGCGCGCGCCAGGAGGCTGCACCGTAGAAATCGCTCGGACATGCCCCGTGTGCGAGAGACCGCAGGAGTTTTCGCGCTAGCGCGGCCTTGGGGCAGGTCGGCAGAATGCCTACCCTCCAAAGGCCCGCCATTTCCGTGCGCACTCCGGTCAGCGGTCACCGGCGGTTCCTCCGTTCCCGCATACGGAAGAAGGCGAGCAGCGGGTCCACGACGGAACCCGAAGCATCGATGTCGATGAGATCGATGCCCGAGGCGCGCAAGTCGCGACGCAGGGCTTCGCCTCGGGCGATGGCATCGTCACGAAAGGCCGTTTGGAAAGCTCGATCGGCGCTGTCGATGAGTCGTTCCCCGCCGGTCTCGGCATCGCGCAGCGTCACGAGGCCTGCAGGTGCGAGTTCCGCTTCGCGAGGATCGGTCACGCGCACCGCCACCACGTCGTGCTTGCGCGCGGCGCCACGCACGGCATCGATCCACGCCGTGTCGAGAAAGTCGGTGACGAGAAACAGCACGGCACGACGTGGCAGAACCCGGCGGCAGAACTCGAGCGCGTGGGCAATGTCCGTGCCTCGGCGCTGCCCGAGCGACACATCGCTCGCCCCTCGCAATCGCTCGCGCGCCGCCCGCAAGCGTGCCAGCGCCTTGGCAACCATGCCGCGTGGCGCCGGGCCCCTCCTGACCGACTCCTCCTGACCTCGCGCGAGCACTTCCCGCACCACCCGCAGGGCATGTTTCTGCCCCTTGCGTGGGGGGATGTATTCGTCCACGTCGCGGTGGAACAGCAGAAGGCCCACCTTGTCGTCGTTGTAGATGGCGGAGAAGGCGACAAGAGCCGAGAACTCCACTGCCGCCGCGCGCTTGGAACGGTGCGCCGAACCGAAGTCGAGCGAGGCGCTCGTGTCCACGAGCAGCAGCACCGTGAGTTGGCGTTCCTCGACGTAGCGCTTGACGAACGGCGTGCCGACTCGCGCCGTGACGTTCCAGTCGATGGTGCGCACGTCGTCGCCGGGGATGTAGGGTCGCACCTCGTCGAACTCCACGCCGCGACCCCGAAACACCGAGACATAGGCGCCGGCCAGCACGTCCGCCACCTGTCGCCCGGTGCGAAGCTGGATGCGGCGGACTTGTCGGACGATCTCCGCAGGGAGCATTGGTCTATCCGGACTCGGGCTAGTGTCGTGACTAGGGCACTTCGACGTGGGCGAGGATGGTGTCCACGATGTCGTCGGAACTCCTGCCTTCGGCCTCCGCCTCATAGGTGACGGCGACGCGGTGCCGCAGCACGTCCGGAGCTACCGTCTTGACATCGTGCGGACTGGTGTAGCCGCGACCCGCCAGCAAGGCGTGTGATTTTGCGAGCTTGACCAAGTTGAGGGAGGCGCGCACCGAGGCGCCGAACTCGATCAGATTGGCTAGCTCGGCGAGCCCGGATGCCGCGGGTTCCCGGGTTGCGGCCACCAGGTCCACCGCATAGCGCTTCACCTTGTCGTCCACGAACACCCGCCGCGCCACGTCCCGAGCGGTGAGGATCTCGCTCGCCGCCATCACGCTGCCCGCCTGCGGCAGGCGACCGGCGCCGGCCATGCGGTCGATCACGCGCACCTCGTCGTCGCGGCTGAGATAGCCCACCTTGAGCTTCATCATGAAGCGGTCGAGCTGCGCTTCGGGCAGCGGATAGGTGCCTTCCTGTTCGATGGGGTTTTGCGTCGCCATCACGAGGAACGGCTCTTCGAGGCCGAACGTCTCCTCGCCGAGCGTCACCTGCCGCTCCTGCATGGCCTCGAGCAGCGCTGCCTGCACCTTGGCCGGGGCGCGGTTGATCTCGTCGGCCAGAACCAGGTTGCCGAACACCGGCCCCTTGCGCACCGAATAGCTGCCCTCGCGGGGATTGAAGATCTGCGTGCCGGTGACATCGCCCGGCAGCATGTCCGGCGTGAACTGGATGCGGGAGAACGTGCAGTCCAAGGTGTCGGCAAGGGTGCTGACGGTGAGGGTCTTGGCAAGGCCCGGCACGCCTTCGAGCAGAACGTGACCGTCGGCCAAGAGCGCAAGCAGCAGGCGCGCCAAGAGCTCGTCCTGACCCACGAGCACCTTGCCCACTTCCGCCTTGACGGCATCGAAGCGCTCCTGAACGGCGGTGACTTCCGCGGCAAGGTCGGTGGTGGCTGGCGAGGATTGTGACTGTTCCATGTTGTGGGTCTTTAGGTTCCTTGTTTGAGACGACTTGGATGAGGCGGCGGGCGGTCCGCTGTGGTGGTCGCTGCGACCGAACTCAAAGCCTGAGCGCTTTAGCGAATCGTGATGAAGAGCCGGCTCTCACCCCGCTGCACACGCAGTGCCAGCAAGCCATCAAGTTCGGCGGTGACGGCGTCAAACTCCTCCACCGACCCCACCGCCTGGCGGTTCACCGACAGCACTACGTCGCCTTCCCGCAGCCCGGAACGCCAAGCGAGGGAGTTGCGCTCGATGCTGCCCACCTCGACGCCGTTGATTGTGCCGAAATGCTCGTGGTCACCGGTGAGATTGTTGAGTTCCACGCCCTCTAGCTTGGGCGAAGACGAGGCGCCGGCGATGGTTTGCCGCTCGGGTTCGCCGATGGTGGCCTTGATCCGGAGCTCTTCCTCGCCGTCGCGCAGAACGCCAAGGGTGACATCCTCGCCGGCGCGCATGAGGCCCACGCGATTGCGCAGTTCCGCCGAGGTCGCAAGGTCGTCGCCGTCGAGGGAGGTGATGATGTCGCCTTCCTGGATGCCAGCCTCCTGCGCGGCGCTGCGTTCGACGACCCGCGCCACCCAGGCGCCGGTGACGTCGTCCGCCAGATCTAGGGCTTCGCGCAGTTCCGGAGTCACGTCCTCGATCATCACGCCCAAGAGGCCCCGGCGCACTTCGCCGAATTCGATGAGCTGGTCCACCACGCCGCGAACGATGTGAACAGGCACCGCGAAGCCGATGCCAACGTTGAACCCATCCCCGGCACCGCCCCCGGAAGGCGCGAATATGGCGGTGTTGATGCCGACCAGGCGTCCGTCGAGGTCCACCAGCGCGCCGCCGGAGTTGCCGGGGTTGATGGATGCATCCGTCTGGATGAAGTCCTCGTAGCCTTGCCGGATAAGCCCGGTGCGCCCTAGCGCGCTGACGATGCCGGCGGTGACGGTGTGCTCCAGCCGAAACGGATTGCCGATGGCGATGACGAAATCTCCCACCTCCAGCGACTCGGCTTCGGCCAGCGGCAACTGGATGAGTTCTTCCGCCTCGATGCTGAGCAGCGCCACGTCCGTACCCGGATCGCTGCCGACGAGTTCCGCATCGAACGAGCGGCCGTCCTTCAGGCTCACCCGGATTCGGTCGGAGTTGCGCACCAGATGCTGATTGGTGACCACCAACCCTTCGCTGGCATCGATGATGACGCCGGAGCCGACGTTCTGTGCCCGCCGCGTCATCTGCTGCGGAGCGTCTTCCGGGATGCCGAAAAAGCGCCGAAAGCGCGGGTCGTTGAACCAGGGGTTGCGCACCTCCCGCGAACTCTCGACGGAGATGTTGACCACCGCCGGCGCCACGTCGCGCAATACCGGCGCAAACGTGACTTTGCCGTCATGGCCCAGCACCGGCAGCGCCAGCAGCGAGGCGGCGAGTGCCCAAAGGGCGAGCAGTTCGCGTGAGCGAACTGCCGACGCGCTCGTAGAACGCGCGAGCGCCCGCCTCGGCTCGAGGATTCTCTGAAGACCGTTCATGCATCTCCCTCTTGCGTGCGCGAATTCTGACGCAACGGACTCTCTGTGCAACGATGCACCACCATGCCGAAACGTCACGGTCGCCGCGCACTTTCCTGACAGTCGAACGTGGGGGCCATCGCGCCCGATTTCAACCGGATGCGAGGGTGCCGGAGCCAAGGCCGCCCGGTAACGCTGCTATGCTCGACGGCGTGAACCGCCAGCCTGTCCCCTACATGGAGCGTTCGCGCCTCTACTACGAGGCGCAGGGCTTCACGCGCGCCTACACCTGGGCGCAGTTTGACGACGCGCCGTTCTCTCCCATGCCGAAGCCCTTGGCGGAGTCGAAGCTGGTTCTGATCACGACGGCGGCGCTGTATGACCGGGAGGCATCGGACCCGCGCTACGTAGCCTCCGCACCGCTCGTGCCGCCGCCAGAACGCCTGTACGCGAACGACCTCTCGTGGGACAAGGACGCGACCGACATGGAGGATCGCGGCAGCTACTTCCCGGTGGCCCCGCTCTTGGCCGCCCGCGAGGATGGCCGCGTCGGTGGCTTGGCCGAGCGCTTCCACTGCGTCCCGACGGACTACAGCAAGCGTCGCACGCGCGAGGCGGATGCCCCGGAAGTTCTCAAGCGCTGTCGCGAAGACGCCGCCGACGTCGCGTTGCTGGTGCCGCTCTGACCCGTGTGCCACCAGACCGTGAGTCTGGTCGCGCGGCATCTTGAAGCGAACGGCATCCCCACCGTGGTTCTCGGCTCCGCCCTCGACATCGTCGAACACTGCGGCGTCGCCCGCTTCGCCTTCGTGGACTTCCCCTTGGGCAACCCTTGCGGCAAGCCCGGCGACGTGGCCATGCAGGCAAGCATCGTCGACTCCGCGCTTGCACTCTTCGACTCCGCCCAAGAGCCCCGAACCACCGTTCCCCTGCCGTGGCGATGGCACCACGACGAATGGCGCGAACGCTACATGCAGGTGTCGCCAGAGAACCTCGCTGAACTCCGCCGCAAAGGCGACGAGCGCCGCGCCGAACGGCAGGCCCTGCGAGACGCGGGCCGCGTGCGGCAAGAGTAAACGGCTCTGTGTGAAGGGCCCTTGAGACTGGAGAGTTACCGAGGATTTTCGGTTGACATCCCCACCGCTTTCCGCCACGTTGAGAGGTTGAATTGAGGGAAGGGGAATCCATGAAGTTCGGGGTTCAGGTCAACTGCTATCGCACCACGTGGGACGACATTCAGCGTTCCATTGAAACCATGGAGGCGGGGCGCTGGAACAGCCTCTGGTTCGCCGACCACTTCTTGCCGCCGGGGCGCCGGAAGGACGAGCACCTCACGGCCTTCGAGGGCTACACCATCCTCGCCGTGGCCGCCGGCATGACCGAGAAACTCGAACTCGGCCACCTCGTCCTCGGCAACACCTACCGCAATCCCGCCCTCGTGGCGAAGATGGCCGCAACGCTCGACCAGGCCTCCAAGGGGCGTTTCGTGCTCGCCTTGGGCGCGGCCTGGTTCAAGCGCGAGCACGAGGCCTTCGGCTGGACCTTCCCATCTATGAAGGAGCGTCAAGACCGCTTCCAGGAAGCCTGCGAACTGATCCGCATGATGTTCACCGCCGATGCGCCGGTGGACTACAACGGCAAGTACTACCAGCTCGACCAGGCCCCGCTTTCCCCCGGCTGCTACCAGAAGCCGCACACGCCCATCATGGTGGGCGGCACCGGCGAGCGCCGCACCTTGCGCACCCTCGCCATGTTCGGCGACGTGTTCAACCTCGACGGCTGGGCCGGGCAGGGCATGTCGATGGAAATCTACCGCCACAAGATGAACGTGCTCGAGCAGCACTGCGCCGACGTCGGGCGCGATCCAGCGGCAATCAAGAAGACGCTCTTGATGCCGCTCCTCATCACCGACGACAAGGCCCGCATCGAGCGCTTTCAGCAACGTCTCGGCAAGGGCTCCATGGCGGGACCGAAGAACGAGGTGATCGACCGCATCGGCGAGTTCGAGCGCGAGGGCGTGGCGGAGATCATGTTCGGCGGCATCGCCACCGGCGACGTCGCGAGCTACGAGCGCGTGGAACAGGAGATCGTGGCGGCGTTCGACTAGAGCGGCGGCGCGCAGCAAAGGTCATTCAGGTTCCGCCCCGGGCGGGCCGACAGCATGGAGAGCCACATGGCACATGACATCGTGATCCGAGGCGGCGAGATCGTGGACGGCACCGGCGCCGAGGCCACGCCGGGCGATGTTGCCATCGACGACGGTCGCATCACCGCCGTCGGCAAGGTGGACGCCAAGGGCCGGCAGGAAATCGACGCCGCCGGCAACCTCGTCTCCCCCGGCTTCGTCGATCTGCACACCCATCTCGACGCCCAGATCGGCTGGGATCCGCAGATGACGCCGGTGAGCTGGCACGGCGTCACCACGGCGCTGCTCGGCAACTGCGGCGTCACCTTCGCGCCCTGCAAGCCGCAGGATGTCGAACTGCTCGCGGCGATGATGGAAACCGTCGAGGACATCCCCAAGAACGCCATTCTCACGGGCCTGCCGTGGGATTGGGAAGGCTACGGCGGCTATCTCGACGCCATCGAGCGGCTGAATCCCGCCCTCAACGTGGCCGGCATGGTCGGCCACTGCGCGGTGCGCTTCTATGTCATGGGCGAGCGCGCCGTGGAGGAACAGGCGACCGCAGAAGAGCGCAAGATGATGGCCGACGTGGTGGCCGACTCCATCGACCGCGGCGCCGTGGGTTTCTCCACCAACCGCTACCCGCCGCACAAGCTGCCGGACGGCCGCTCGATTCCAGGCACCTTTGCAGATCCCGAGGAACTCGTGGAGATCGCCAGGGCGGTCGGCCCTCGCAACGGCCTCATGCAGGCGGTAGGGGCCAACTTTGACGTGCTGAAGGCGATGGCGAGCACCAGTCGCGGGCGCATTCTGTTCAGCTACGGCACCGGCCCGCAGGAGGGCTCCGGCAGCGAACAGGCGAAGCACCTCGCCCAGCTCGCCGAACACGGCGACTTCACCGCCATCACCCAGGTGCGCGGCTCCGGCTTCATGTTCGGGCTGCAATCGAACCTGCCGGTGCCCGGCGAGACATGGGACGACCTGCGGAAGATGGACTTGGCGGGCCGTCTGGCCGCCATCCGGGATGCCGACACGGCCGCGAAGCTGGTGGAAGAAGGCAAGGGGCAGAAAACCCGCTTCCCGCTCGCCCAGGTGTTCTATCTCGGCAACGGCGAGACGCCGGACTACGCGGCTGGCCCGGACATGAGCGTCGAAGCCCTGGCTTCCGCCGCCGGCGAGCACTGGGTGGAGACCTTCCTGCGGCTTTCCCGCGAGACCGACGGCAGGGCGCTTTTCAACCTGCGCATGTTCAACCAGAGCCTGAAGGAACTCGGCGACCTCTTCCGCAGCGACCACATCTTCCCGAGCCTCGGCGATGCCGGCGCGCACGTGTCGCAGATCATGGACGCCGGCTGGCCGAGCTTCGTGCTCTCGCACTGGATTCGCGACACGGGCCTTTACAGCATGGGCGAAGGCATCCGCCGCCTGACCTCCGGCCCCGCACGCGTGCTGGGCCTCAAAGACCGCGGCACCCTGGCCCCGGGAATGCGCGCCGACATCAACGTCTTCGACCCGGCCGAGGTGGCGGAACTGCAGCCGGAGCTCGTCCACGACTTCCCCGGCGGCGCCCCCCGCTACATCCAGCGCTCCAAGGGCTACAAGACGACGCTAGTCAACGGCGCCGTAACGCTGGTGGATGGCGAGCACACGGGTGCCCGGGCCGGCGAGGTGCTACGCCACGCGGGCTAGCAATGGAATAGGTAGGGCGTTGCTTAGCTCGCGGTGGTGTGCGTGAAGCGAGAATTTAGGGGCGCCGGCGGCGCAGTAAGACATAGATTGCAAACGCTCGCTGATCCTTAGCTGCAACACGCGAGAAGCGCTCCAAAACTCGTGCGACGCGGTCGATGTCGTAGATGACGTCTGCCTTCCGGAATCGAACTTCGGGGTCGTAATCGGCCGTTTGGCGCTTGCGCTGCATTTCTACGAACATGTCACCGAAGTCCTGTATCGAGGCGGGGAACCTACGCATATCCTGGTGTTCGCAGCGGGACTTGGTAGCGCCATGCTCCAAAGCCCGGTAAGTTTGTTGCCATGCGGTATTGCTTGGGCGTGGGCCCGCGAGTCGATCGGCGCAGCATTTGGCCAAACAATGGAAGAGTGCGTAGTAGCTAGAGCTCACCGCGCGGCAGAGGTCCGTGCGGCGAGGTCGGCGGGTGTTCACGCTGGCCAAATCGCGGGCGATCTGCAGCAGGTCAGAGGGCTTCAAGCTCTGCCTTCTTCAAGTCCGACTTGGCGATGTACGAGATGACAGGAAAGGCCTCCACCGCCACCTCTGCGAGCTTTGGGCGCAAGTGCCGCACAATCGATGTCGATTTGCCTAGGTCGATGCTAGCAGGTTCATCGTAAACTGCCTTGACCCACAGGAACTCATCCCCGTCCTGATCGATGTCCGGCCGTACCGCGATCTTGATGAATTTGACCTCTCCGTGATAATTCCGTACGCCGTGGTTGATCACTCGCCTAGCTGCATCAAGCACCTCTGCCTTCATGTTCGTTCTCCTTGCGGATCACTCCACGCTTCGAGTCTAGCACGCCAAGCTAGCCACAAGCTGCGGCCAACTATGGCGGAAGCCACCGCTCGTCAGCGTTCCTTTGGGGCGAACAAGCGCCGCAGCCAATCGTCGAGGCTGGTGAAGCGGCCGCCGCCCGTGAAGAACAGCGACAACAGCATCACGAAGTACATGGCGGCGAACTCGATGCCGTTGTTGAGGATCGTGACGCTGCCGCGCCCCGTGAGCCAGCGATAGTCGCCGTGCTCGCGCAGGATGGAGCGGATTTCGGCCTTGCGCTCGGCGGCTTCCATCACCCGGTCGTTGGCTAGCCAACTGCTTGCATCGGAGATGGCGAGCCAGCCGTTCTCCCAATGCACCGCAAAGGCAGCGACCAGCATCGTCACCATGAGCGGAATCGCCACCAGCCGCGTGGCGAGACCCACGAGCAGGAGGATGCCGCCGACGAACTCCGCGCCGATGACGAGCACGACCATGAGTTCCGGCAGCGGCAGGCCCAGCGAGCCTTCGAACCAGCGCACGGTGCTCTCGAAGCCCGTCAGCTTCGTCCAGCCGGCCTGAATCATCACAGGCGCGAGGATCAGGCGCAGCAGCAGCGGCGGAACGCCATCAAGGGGCCTCGCGAGGTGGAGGGCACGGTCGTATTGCTGGCGAAGTGCGTTCAGCAGTCGGTTCATCATCCTTCCAGTCCGGTCGCCGTTGTGGGTCGATTGTAGTAGCCGGTGGTCTAGTGCGTGAACAAGGCGGGCCTTGGAGGGAAGCCATCCTGCCTGCCCTGCGCGCCCTCTGGCGCGCTGACCTCGGCCTGGAAAGGAAAGCGCCTGTCGGCGCTAGCGTGCGTGGACAACAGACCAGCCCCTGCCATGCGACCTCTCTGGACGGAGGGCGTCCCGCCCTCCAAGCGTGCCGAAGGCGCGCACGCAACGCGGGCCTTCGGAGGGAAGGCATCCTGCCTTCCCTGCGCGCCCTTTGGCGCGCTGACCGCGACCTGGAAAGAAGCCCCTGTCGGCGCTAGGGGCGCCCCCTTCGGGCGCGTCAGCAGAATGCCTTCCCTCCGAGGTCCGCCCAGCACAAGTGCGAGGCTGCCAGCCTGTGGCCTCGCCATTGAAGAAGCACCGCTCGGATGCCCCACGCAAATGGCTCCTCTGCGCCGCCACTGTCGTCTGCAGTCGCTGTACGCTGCAACGGCAAGCAATCGTAAGGGGCTGCAAGTGATCCCTGATTCCGTCTCCAAGCTTCTCGCCGCCGTCTATGGCCATGACGTGGATTCGTCCATCACCTATCCGACGGGCGTCGCATTCTCCGGCCGGCTCCGCCTCGCCGCTGGCCGAACGGTCAAGGGCGAGTCGCCAGCCGATGTGGCAGCCGAGATTGCCCAAATCGCCGAGCCGTTGTTGCGCGAGCCGGGGACCCTGCCGGACGCTGCACCTTGCCTCGCACTCGCCTGCTTTGCCGACGAACTCTTCGCCGTCACCGGCGTCCCGCAGCACCGCGACTTCCTGCTCCACCAGGCCGACCGCTTCGTTGCCGATCCCGACGTGCGAGTCGAGGATTTCTTCTTCGCCGGCACGCTGCTCGGCCGCGCCTACGCCCTCACAGGAGAAGCGTCCTACCGTGACCAACTTGCGAGCTTCCTCCGCGCCATCGACACCCGCCAGCCGAACGGCCTCTATTGGCACTGCCACGCTTCCCCGTGGCATTGGGGCCGCGGCAACGCCTTCGCTGCCTTGGGCTTTGCCGAAGCCCTCTCCTGCCTGCACCCCGAAGCGGACGTGGACGACCTCCTCGCCACCCACGTCGAACACCTCACCGCCCTCGCGCAGCACCAGGACGAGTCTGGCCTCTGGCGCCAACTCATCGACGACTCGAGCACCTACCTCGAACACAGCGCCACCACCATGATCGGCTACTCCATCGCCCGGGGCATTCGCCGAGGGTGGCTGCCCGAAAACCCTTGGCGCGAAGTGGTGGACCAAGCGTGGCAAGGTGCCGCAGAGCGCGTCGGCACCGATGGCGAACTCGACCAAGTGTGCGTCGGCACCGGCCCCCTGCAATCGAGACAAGCCTACGTCGAACGCCCGTTCAGCACGGGCGTCGATGCCCGAGGCGGCGCGATGGCCCTGTGGTTCGCGGTGGAGATGCTTCGGCTGCAGGAGGAAGGGGGAGCGGCCGCCGGAAGCTAG
Organism: Pseudomonadales bacterium; assembly: GCA_965116935.1. Taxonomy (GTDB): domain Bacteria; phylum Pseudomonadota; class Gammaproteobacteria; order Pseudomonadales; family Azotimanducaceae; genus VXYL01. Next base: position 2,855,829 of record OZ220737.1, read on the forward strand.
CGCCGCAGTGATACGCTTGCCAAACCGCAGGCACCGTGCGGCGAGACCGTAGGGGCGACCCTTGTGGTCGCCCGTGCCGAAAGAGGCGAACCGTTCGATGCGGAACGCGGGCGAGGACAAGCCTCGCCCCTACGGAGGCTCTCGCTGAAGCGTCGCGCAAGGCAGTAACCGAGCACATGAACGCCCAAGTCGAAACCCACGAGACCGTGGTCCGCATTCCGCGAGCAGCTTCCCATCACATACTTCTGGTCGCCCCGGACGGCAACTTCCTGGGAGTTGACCATGGCCAACTGACAACCTCGGCCACCGGAGACGACCGCGTGATGTGGCTGGCCGAAGATGCTGGCTCGTACCGACACGCAACGACCGGCCAGCGCGTGCAGGCGAGCGCAATCCCCGGCACCGACGGCGTGCATTTGCATACGAAGGACGGCGTTCTCGATGCAGGCGGCGGCCCCGCGACCTCCGCCGCCACATTCACCCCAAGCCACGGCCCGGAACAACTGCCCTCCGAGTCCCTCGCCTTCTTCCGTGCGGGCGGCTGGGTATGCCTGACATCGATCCTCGCGCCTGAGACCGTCGATGCCTTGCAGCGCCTCGCCGGCACGGATGGTCACGAACGCGAGGGCGACCAACCGCGCAGCCGCCTCCAAGCGGCGCTAAGCGCGGACTCGGCGGTCGCCCGAACCGCCGCCGAACCCGTATCCCTCTGGCTCATCCGCGCCTACATGCAAACGGGCGACATCCGTCTTGGACACACGCCCGCTCTCATCGTCCTGCATCCGGACGACGGCAAGCGCAATGTGCAGGGCTGGCACTCGGACTTCCCCTACCACTGGGGCATAAACGCACCCGGGGTCGTGCCGACACCGACCGGTGCGACCGTGCTCGGCGTACAGCGCAACGTCTGCGTCTCCGAGTTCACCCGCGAACGCGGCGCCACGGCGTTCAAGCTAGGCTCCCACGTCAAGGACCACGGCCCGCCCGACGCGTGGGTTACGGCAGCGACGCTGCAGGGCAACCCCGGCCACCGCGCCGAACACGGTCTCCCCTACAACGGTCCGGACGCCGACGTGATCGAGGCCCCCGCCGGCAGCATCATCCTCTACGACGCCCGCACCTGGCACCGTGCCGGCGTCAACCGCACACCGCACAGCCGCGCCGCCATGCTTCAAGCCATGACCCCCATGTACATCATGCCCAAGAGCGACACCAGCGCCGCCTACAAGCACTTCTTGACCAGCCCCGCCCACGCTGGGCTAACCGCCCGCGAGCGCAACGAAATGCACAACCTCATGCTGCACACGTTCAACGGCCCCGCCCAGCAAGCCATAGCCCCCGACCAAGAACTCACCGAACTCGCCCGCGCCGCAAGCAGTTCCGCCGGGTCCTACTGAACTGCGGAGGAGCGTGTGGCCGACACGACGACCGCCGGACAGCCTGCTCCGACGTTGCCGCAGGGCAACAAGAGCGTGGTCACGCCGACGGCAGACGGCTTTGGCATTCGCAAGACGTACAACGAAAACGGCAATCCGCACGCGAAGTACGCTCGAGAGGTGGGCTTCTATCGCCATTACGGCGACTCGCCGCTGATCCCCGACCTCCTTGAGTGCTTGCCGCAGGAGCAGGCCATCGTCATGACGAAGGCTCCGGGCGTGCTCTGTTCGGCAATTCGACTGAGCGCAAGCGAGCGTTGTCGGCTGTCCGAAGGCTAAGCGCACAAAGTCATGGACCTGCTATCCGTCGGAGGCGACCTGAACGGCTTGAAGGCGAGACATTACTTGGGTGTTGGAGCGCAGGATCTGTGCACCGAGGTACTCGCCGCACTCGATCGCTACCCGACGGACTCGCGACTGTCGGAGCAAATCCTTCACCGTCTGAGAGGCGCAGCGCAGGAGGTCGTCATCTCGAAGGAAATGCTGATAAAGCTCGATTGGAATGCGTCCAACGTCTTCATCAACGACGGCGCCATCAGCCAGTTCATCGACTTCGAGCAATCGTTCATCGGCACGAGTGAGATGCTCGCCGGCATCCTCCTTCACAACCCACTCTGGCACGCACGATCCGTGTTCGAAGTACTACGGCAGCGCGGCTTCTTCTCGCAGCCCGTTGCGAGCATGGCGCCGTGGGTCCACTTCTCCTTTGCTGCGGTTCTGGCGGATTCCCGGGCACGGAACGGCACCGCTTGGGACACGCCCCGCTTGCAGTCCGCGTACCGGCGCCACGTCCTGGATCGCCTGAATGAACTCGGACTGGAGACGTAGAAGGCTCGACTCAGTCCGTGAGGCCAGCATTGACAACCCCGTGACCACGGTTTGCACTCGTGCAACCAAGCGCGCACTCAGGCCTGACTGCATGCTCGGCTGCCGGATGGAACCACGACATTTGGTTGCCAAGAAGGCGAACCCTTTTCGGTTGCCATTGACACCGCTACACCACGCGTAGTCAGTTTGCGGTAGAGCCACCGAGATTTGCGCTGGGCCGGACAGGTTCCCTTCGGCAGGCTCTCGCCCCGGTAGGCGCGGGACGCTGGCTGACGCTCCCTAGACCAGCTGCATGCACGCGCACGGGTTCATGTGACGTTCATGGTGGGACCATCACATTGCGGAGGCGGAACAACGCCAATGAGGGAAATCAGGTGACCAGGGTGTTCGTCAGTTTCGATTACGACCACGACAGGGCTCTCTATGGGAGCTTGGTCGCGCAGTCGGAGATGCGGGAGTCGCCATTCACCATTGTCGACCATTCGCTGCCGAGCGCGGTCCACGACGGGGACTGGAAACGCCAAGTGAGAGACCGCATCCGGCAAGTGGATGTCGTAGTCTTCATCTGCGGGGTCAACACCCACTCCGCCGGCGGTGTGGCCGCGGAGATGACGATCACCCGGGCCGAGCGCAAGTACTACTTCCTTTTGCGGGGATACCGCCGCCACGCCTGCAGCAAGCCGAAGGGCGCGAGGAGAAAGGACGCCATGCACCGGTGGAAGTGGACTAATTTGAGCAGGCTGCTCGATACGACATGAGAACGCTCCCTGCACCTGATCCGTCCGGAGGAGAACGTGAGACTTTGGCCATTAGTCTCGTGGGGCAACGTGGTTTGTGTGTCGGGTGCTGGCTTTCCACCGCAGACCGATGGACGCCAAACTGCTTGACGGCCCCGCGGCGCCATGTCACGGTGCGCCGCCCTGACTCGTACAGCAACGGGAAATCCGATGGCGGGCATTGCGGATTGCGGACACGACCGGCGCGCCTTCCTCAGCTTCGCGACCGACGACGCCGAAATTGCGAACGACTTTCGACGGCTCATCGAGCGCCAGCATCCCCACCTGGAGCTTGTTGACCACGCCGCAGGTGACGACTATCAGCCTAACTGGAAGACGCACTGCGAACGGAAGATCAAGGACGCCGCTGTTCTAATCTGCCTGCTCGGTCCATCGACGCACAAAAGTGCGCCCGTTGCATGGGAGATCAGCCGCGCGTTGGCGCTCGGCAAGCAAGTGATTGCCGTCAACCCAACCGAAGGTGTCCTGCGAGTGCCGGAGATCCTGCACCGCCACTCGATCGAACCGCGATCTCCTGCGGAAGCTCTGCTGCTTGATACCGTGGCTGTGTGAGTTGGGACGATGCCGGACTTCGATTCGGAGCGCCTCGCCTCGACCCTGTTTCCCGACGGTGCGGAGCCGGACCCGCACAATTCCGAACTGCTGTTCGAACAGTACAAGCTTTTCGTGGAAATGTCGGAACGGCTCGTTGGTCGGAGGCAGGCGCCGCGTTACCTCCCACCTCGTCCCCGGTGCTCGGAGCCTCAGGGCGGCGACTCGATTCTGATGTCGCCGGCAAACGGCTCGAAGTTGCGATGGTTCCAAGTGAGGATGGCGGATGATCTGGCCTTGAGCGCCGCCGTGGCGATCAGTGCGTCATACATCTGTCCGCCCCTCACGTTGCGGAGTTGAGCGCTGCGCAGAGCATCCCAAGTCTCGCGGGCGGTGAGGTGCGTGGCAGGCGTATCGGACCAGTTTCCCTTGATGAGCGTCAGGGCATCTTGGCCGCGCATTCGTCGCGGCGGGGGCAAGCGCGTCAGAACTGCATAGATCTCTGCCAACGAATGGGTCGCCAGCACGAGGTGCTGCCCGGCTCGGTTGCGACGCTGCACCTCTGCATGAGTCCGAGCATGATGTTCGTGCCAGTCGCAGACGGACGCGATCAGGCAGTTCGTGTCGCAAAGATAACGCGTCACCTAAGGAAGGCGGCTCGATGTGCTCTCGGAACGGGACCGGGCCAAGGTCCGCTCCACGTCTGCGGTGGTTAGGGTCTCCCCTTCCGTCTTCGCAACGGCGATCAGGGAAGTGCCCGAACGCTTGAACGTGACCTCTGCCGGCACTGGCTCGATCTCCACGCAGCCGTCGAGCACGCGAAATCTCACCCGAGTACCTGGATGCAGCTGAGCGGCCTCGCGGATCGGCTTGGGAACGACGAGGCGTCCGGCACCGTCAATGGTTGCGTTCATGGGTGATGGTTTACCATCTCTGGCGCCATCGATCAACCCTCGGGTCGTTCCCGACACACAAACATTGCGTCCCACAGGCCCATGGACGATTTCGCACACACCCGGCTGGTCCGCATCCTCCTGCTCCTCGAAACTCCCCCGCCTGCGGGCCTGATCCGACCGGGAGCGAACGTGAGACATCGGCCATCGCTTGTGGGACGAGACGTTTGTGTGTCGGCTGGGTTCTCCGGGCCGCGGGAATCCGTCAGCGACTGACATGGAACACCCGCTGGATTTCGCATACGCTCCCTCGGCAGTTTGCGAAGGGGGGTAGTGTGACGTCCATCATCGAAGCTCTGGACCAGTACGGTAATCGCCCGTATCTGCTGACGGTTGGTGAGGACGGGCCGCACACGAGCCACACGCGCGTGGCACTCGCGGGCGGCGGCCTTACCTGTCCCCTGAGCAAGAGCGCCGCCGGCAATGTGCGGGCGCGACCGGCGGTGTCGTTCCTGTGGCCGGCCATCGAGCCGGGCGGCTACGCCATCATCATGAACGGCACGGTGCGGCACGTGGACGATGGCGGCGCCGAGCCGGTTGCCTCCATCGATCTTTCCGAGGCCGTGTTCCATCGGCCTGGAGCGCCCCAGCCGGGACATGGGGGCAGTTGCACGTCGGATTGCCTGCCCATCCAGCTCTTTGAGGGTGTCTGAGAGGGGCAAGCTGACGGAGTTGACGCGGTCGAGACGAGGCACCGCCGGGGCGTGTGGAGGCTGCCTGCGCTGCGGCTTGGGAACCGGGCGAGCAGTGGTGCAGCAGCGTACCCGCGGCTAGGGCGCGCTATCGAGCTCGAACCCCTCGTAACCTCCGGCGGCCACCGCGTCGCATTTCTCCACGTACGGCGGGAAGCCGATCAGGGGCATGAAGACCTGGGGCTTGCCGGGGATGTTCTTGCCGAGGTACCAGGAGTTGCAGGTGGGGTAGAGGGTTAGGTCGGCGACGGCGTTGACGTGGTCGACCCAGTCGTCCTCTGCGGGGGACGTTGCCTCGATGGTGGCGATGCCCTTGTCGCGCAGGTAGGTAAGGCAGTCGTGAATCCACACGACGTGCTGCTCGATGGAGGTGATCATGTTGGTGAGGACGGAGGGGCTGCCAGGGCCCGAGATCATGAACATGTTGGGGAAGCCCACGGTCGACAGGCCGAGGTAGGTGCGCGGTCCGGCAGACCACTTGTCGTCTAGCGTCTGGCCGCCGCGGCCCCGCACGTCGATGTTGAGCAGGGCGCCGGTCATGGCGTCGAAGCCGGTGGCGAAGATGAGGCTGTCGAGTTCGTATTCTTGCCCGTCCGTGACCACGCCCTTGGGCGTGGTGACCACGCCCTCGGGCGTGATGCGCTCGACGGGGTTGTCGCGCACGTTCACGAGGCTCACGTTGTCGCGGTTGTAGGTCTCGAAATAGTTGGTGTCGAGGCACGGGCGCTTGCAGCCGATCACGTTGTCCGGGGAGAGGAGCTCTGCCGTCTCGGGGTCGCCGACGATTTCGCGGATGCGTTCGCGAACGAACCCGGCTGCAGTCTCGTTGGCTTCGCGGTTCGATAGCAGGTCGGCGTAGGCGCCAAGGAACGTGAAGCCGCCGCGTTCCCAGCGCTCTTCGTAGTTCGAACGCCGCACTTCGGCGTCGTCCTCGAGCGCCGTGCCGTCGTTGCTTGGCATCATGGAGCCGAAGCCGGCCGGCATTCGGTAGTTGCGTTCGCGCAGGCCAGCGTAGTCGGCCTTGATCTCGGCCACTCGGCTTGGGTCTAGCGGTTCGTTGCGGGCCGGGATCGAGTAGTTGGGCGTGCGCTGGAACACGGTGAGGTGCGCTGCCTGGGCGGCAATGACGGGGATGGCTTGGATGGCGGAGGAACCCGTGCCGATGATGCCCACGCGCTTGCCGGTGAAGTCCACCGGCTCGTGCGGCCAGCGGCCCGTGTGGTAGGTGTCGCCGGCGAAGCTGTCGCGGCCGGGGAAGTCGGGCAGGTTGGCGGAGGAGAGGCAACCCGTCGCCATGATGCAGAACTGGGCGGAGACGACATCGCCTGTGTCGGTCTCGACGCGCCAGCGGCTGGCTTTCTCATCGAAGTGCGCGTGCGTGACGTGGGTGTTGAAGGAGATGTCGCGGCGTAGATCAAATCGATCCGCCACGTGGTTGGCGTAGCGGAGGATTTCCGGTTGCCCCGAGTAGCGCTCCGTCCATTCCCATTCCTGCTGCAGCTCCTCGGAGAAGCCGTAGGAATACTCCATGCTCTCGACATCGCAGCGGGCGCCGGGATAGCGGTTCCAATACCAAGTGCCGCCGACCCCGTCGCCGGTCTCGTACACGCGAGCGCGGAAGCCGGCGTTGCGCAGGCGATGCAGCATGTACATGCCGGCGAACCCGGCACCCACGATTACCGCGTCGAATTGCGGTTCCTCTTGCGCCCCCGGCGCGGCCCTCGTCACCTCTGACACCGTCAAGATTGCTCCCAAGGTCAAACGGCGCGCATTCTACGCAAGACGAGCCGGGTTCGATCAGGGGAAATGCGAGCCGAGGTGCTGCCGCCAATCCTCGACGGTGGCGAGGTCCGGGCTCTCGACCGGCCCCGCATTCCAAACCGGCCCTGGCCACGCGTCGTCGGTCTCGTAGCGGCCGATCACATGAATGTGCAACTGCGGCACCTGATTGCCAAGCGCGGCCACGTTGAGCTTGTCGACGCGGAACTCGGCGCTGAGGGCATTCGAGACACGCACGATCTCGTCGAACGCCTGCAAGGCGTCGTCCCGAGGCAGGTCGTGGTAGTCGCGCAGATTGTCCCGCCGGGGCACGAGAATGGTCCACGGAAACCGATGGTCTCGCATGAGCAGCAGCGTGCAGAGATCAAGCTCCGCCAGGTGCAGCGTGTCAGCCGCCAAGCGCTCGTGAAGGGTGAATGCCATCCGAAGATTGTGCCACGAACGCGCATTGTCGGTGGCCAGCGAGGTTCTGGCGGAAGGGGCATTCAGGATCGGAGTGGGGGGACCTGTGCTGCCATGATCCTCCTCGGCTGGCGGTCCCCAAGGACCCGACTTGAGGTCGCCTTGGATTGCATCCGATGCGACCATCGCCGAATTGTAGAGCGGATACAGGAATGCCAGGTCCCAACGGAGCATGGGGATGCTGACCACGTGGCCGAAGCCATAGAGCAACCAACTGGCGGCCAAGCGGAGGCCACGAGGCATTGCCTGGGCAATCCTGGTGACCGTGAGGTAGGACTCGGGCTTCACGGTCGATCTGATTGATCCCACCGACTCCGATCGGCCAAGTTGCGTCAAACGGGACATTCGGCCGGGCCGGTGGGGTCGGTGCGTGGCTCGGCTGCGGCAGTCTGTGCCGTGAAGCGGCGAAGGACTCGTGCCCGGTGCTCGGGTGGGAGGTCGACGGTTTCGAGTCGTTCGATGAATGCCGATTCGTCGATCATGCCGTGCTGCGCCATCGCCGCCGTGAACAGGTTGTCTTTCTCGCGGCCGGCTATGTGCTTGGCTATGGCTAAATCGGTTGGGTCGAGACACCAGCCGATCGCGCCCGCCGTGTTCTCGTTCTGCACTTTGACGAGGCGGTTCCGCCAGCCGGCGGGCAAAATCGAGGTTTCCTCCGATACGCCATCTGCATACACGCCGAAAGTGCTGTGGAAGTGTGACTCTTCGCCGATGGTGGCCGAGAGGATCTCCGCGTTCCCCGGCGTGTCCATCGGATAGAGGTCGGCTTCGACGGATTCGGCGAAGGTGCCGGTGGCTTCCGGGTAGGTGCCGAGGATCGACTGGCTGCCTACGATGACGAACTGATCCGTTGCCAAGATGGCGGCGGCGGCTCGGATGATGTGTTCAAGCTGGGACCGATTCATGGATCGCTCGGCGTTCCCAAGGCGACAGCACGCCGACGAATGGGGTGCTTTGTCGTAGTCGTTTCGAGTTCTCGTCGTCTGCGACTAGCAGGCGACGCACATCTGGCCAAGGGCGTTCGAGGATTTGCAGCCATTCGGCGTAGGCTGGGTGGAGGTAGCCCGAAAGCTCCGTCCAGCGCTCGATGTTTCGCTGGGGCACGTCGAGGAGGGTGGGGTCCGCGTTGATCTTGGCGGCGATGGCGATGTGGGTCTGGCGCCGAATCTCGTCGAGCCGGTCGTGGTCGTTGTCCCAATTGTGTTTGGTCGCTCGGGGCATAGGACGAGTATAGCGCTCGCCCTAGGCGGCAGTGCGGTCCCGAAGGCACTTGCGCGGCCGCCGAGCGCCGGCTCGTCCGTTACGCAGCGGTGGTCATTCGGGCGGACGCTGGTCGAGGAACTCGCGTGGCGAGACGGTTCTGACGCCGCGCCACGGGCTGGGCGGGAAATGCTTGAGATTGCCGGTCACGAGATACGGGGCCACCGCTGCGTGGGCGACTTCGAGGAACGGCTCGTCGTCTGGGTCGTCCAGTCGGACGGGCAGCGGTGCGGGCACGACCAACTCGCCGAGCGCTTGGATTTGCGTGAGAAGGGCGGAGATTTCGTCCTTGGTAAAGGGGAAGCTTGGGCGCTGGAGGACCTCTTCGTATTCGGCCCACATTCTGGCGTCATAGCACAGTCGCAAGGCACCCGCGGAGATCCTTCCGACGATCATCCCCGGTGGCTGGAACGGAGAAAGCAAACCGGAGACGAGGACGTTTGTGTCGACCACCAGTCGCACTTATCACTCAGCACGGCTCGCGCGTGCCGCAGCGATTTCGGCGTTGATGTCGTCGAGCGTCATTTTGTCGGCACCGGTCTCCCGTGCCCGGCGCTGCATCGTCGCGACCGCGAGTTGAGCCCTCGCTTGCCGGAGCGCCGCCAAGGACGCGTCTAGCGTTTTCGCCGTCGTTGCCGACAGTATGGCGATTGGCTTGCCATTGGACGTGACCACCAAGTCCTGGGATTCGGCCAACGATGCCCACACGTCGGCGGATTGGAGGCGGAGTTGGCGCACGCTGATGAACTCCACGGCAACCACCTTGGGGAACACAATTGGTAGCTTGAGTGTGCATCCGATCGTGAAACAAAGTCAAACAGGATGCGGAGGCTCGAATGAACCTGACCCGACCATTGAACGGGAAGACGTGACCCACGAGGCGTTCAACCAAGCCTTGAAGAGGATTCTGCTTGCCAACAAGCCGCTCCTCGGAGGGAAGGCATTCTGCCTTCCCTCCGAGGACCCGCCCATTGCCAAGTCCGACAGATTAGCGTCAAGGAACCCTTGCGCATTTTGCTACACAATTCCCCTCCAAAGGCGGGCTCTCCTCCGAGGATCAGCGTTTCGGGAAGCCGCCCACCCAGATGGGGCTGGACCAGGCCATGGCGTCGTTGGCTTGGGTGACACGGATGAAATACCAGTCGCCGTGGCGGGTGCCTTGGTCGGTGAACTCGAACGCCACGTCCATTGCGCCTTCGGTGCGGGCGCGGCGTAGATGGACTTGGTCGGTGTATTCGCCGAAGGGGATCTCGGCGCTGGCTTGGCCGCGGCTGGCTTCTCGGAAGGAGAGTTCAACCGTGCCTGGCGGAGTGGTTTGGTGGCGGCGAAAGATGGGTGGGCCGCCACCGAATTCTGTGGCTTCGTCGAGCTTCAGCGTCAATTTGCCAGGGCGCTTCACGTCCGCCAGGGTGAGCAGCAGGGAGCTTGGGCCGCCGCGGGTGTGGGTTGCGAAGCGCAGGGTAGTGGCGTCCACCCTTGCCACGCTCTGGATGTTGGCGTTGTGCAGGTCCATGCCCACGGCATCGACGATGGTTGCGCCTTCCACGGTGAGTTCGCCGCGCCAGCCGCGCCAACCGCGGGGGTTGTCACCGGAGTGCATGGGGGTGGAGTCGGAGTGGAAGACGAGCTGGTATTGGCCGTCCTTGGGCGGGCCCGGCTCCGGCGGAAACTCGCGGCGGTCGATTTCGCGGTCGTTCTTCACCAGCACGATGCTGTCGATGGGGGCGGTGCCGATGATTCGGCCACGCACCACGCGATGCTCGGCGAACTCAGCCCGCTGGCCCATGCCGGTGCCGTTCACGGTAACGTCCAGGATGATGCGGTCGCCGGTGGTGGCGTAGGTGTCGAGGTTCTTCATCGCGTCGAACAAGGCATCGGTGGTTCGCTCGGTCGCGAGCAGCGCACCGAGGCCGCCGCGCTGGGACAGCGAACCTCCCTTGGGCGCGCTGTAGCCGGGCTGGCTGAGGTGGTTGTCGCTGGCGGCGATGAAGCCCACTTGGTGGCCGTGGTTCAAGTACATGCGGCCGAACCACTCGAAGTTGCCGTGCTGCGACATGATCTCCACCAGCGGCTCGAGTTCGGGATCGTTCTGGCGGTAGTCGCCCGACTGGTGCGCGTGCGGAATCACCACTACGTCGCGGGGGGCGTGGTGATTGCGCAGTCCCTGGTATAGCCGGGAGAGGGTGCCGTATTCCTGGGCGGGGATGCGTGGGCCTTGGAAAGGGCGTCGAAACAGCACGTTGTGGTGGCCGCCCTGAAGGTTGCGAATGGTCCACTCGTAGCCGACGAAGGCGACGAAATGCCCGTCCCAGGTGAAGTTCTGCACAATGTTGTTCAGCATGTTCCACTCGTAGTCGTCCATCCAGATGTCGTGTTCGGAGTGGGTGACGTAGTCGAGCCGGGCATCTTCTCGTGCCCATTCCATGAACCGCTGCGGCGTGCCGACGCCTTCGGCAAAGCCGGAGTGGCCGTGGGTGTCGCCCCAGTAGATGCGTCGCTCGGGCGCTTCCTGCACAAGGATGGGATTGGCGACGCCACGGATGGCGCCGTCGGCGGAACGGAAGGAGAAGCGATAGACGCCTGGTTGGCCCAAGGTGATGCCGGAGACGACGCGGATGACGCCGGGGTCGCGTGGTCGGAAGGGGTGCTTCCAGCGCGGTGGCGGGTCCTCCTCCAAACCATCGCGGTGCATCACGATTCGATTGCCGCCGACTGGAGCTACGTGCTGGTCGATGATGACGGCGGGATTGTCCTCGGTGGGTGGAGCGGTATCGCCGGCCTCGCGGGCCGTGTGGACAAAGGTGGGGTGCCCGAAGGGCTCGCCGTTGAAGTGCACACCGCCGACGAGGTCGGCCGGCAACGGCTCATTCAAGATGTAGGCGGTCGTCCAGCGAAGCGGTACGCGTTCCTCTCCCGGCTCCGACGTGGGATAGCCGAGCTCTTGCAGCATGCGGTCATGGTTCGCTTGCTCCTCATCGGTGCGGGGCCTGGCGGTCTGATGGATCGCCCCGAAGAGATCGCCGTTGAGCCGAATCTCCCACCACTCGGGAATGGGCTCGCGGGCGCGGTTGTAGAAGCGGTCTTCGGCGCGAATGTGCAGGTCGAAGGGTTCGCCGGGAGCCACCACCGAGGGGGCGAAGCCGCGCAGCGCAGCGACGGTCGTACCGCTGACGACGATGGGTTGGATCGGCAGGCTCACAAGCAATCCCGAGCCGTCGAAGTCCACATACAGAGGCAAAGGCATGCGGTCGCTGCTGAAATCGGGAAGCAAAATGCCAGCGCCGCCGCCGCTGGCATCGCCATAGGTGATCGTCACCGTATCGCCGGCTGCGAGCCGTCCGGAAACGACGCGGAACATCAGGTTGTCGATGCCGCCCCGAAAGCCGCCGTGCATCCCGGACATGAGCGCGCCGTGACGGGCAAAGGCGACTCGTGGATTCGACGAGGCGATGGTGACGTGGTTGTCGGCACCGGGATCGTCGGTTTGGAAGTGGCCGAAGCCCGCCATGAAATGGCGGGCCACGACGATACCGCCGCCGGGCTCCACCGCTTTGGACCCGACGGTCCAGGTCTGGCGAATGGTGGCGTAGGTGCGCGCCTCAAACGGGCCCGTGTCTGCGACCAGGGTGCCGCGGGCGCTGGGCTCGTCGTCGATCAGGGTGAACTCGGCGATGAAGCGATCGAGGTTCCTCATGCCACCTTCGCTGGCGCCGTAGGCGAGCACTTGGGACACGGTTTGGGTGGCGTTCACCGGCACGTAGTCGCCGGTGAGGGAGTAGGCATTGATCCACGCCCAGAGGGTTTGCGCCCGCTCGCGGGCATTGCCGGCGTCTGTCGGCGCCTGCCCGAGGTCGGCCTTCAACGCTTCCACCCGCGCCCGGAGGTCGTCGTCGAGATAGTCGGCTGGCGCGCCGTCCTGCTCGGCCGCAGCAGCGAGGCCCGCCAGCACGCAAGCCGCAAGGAAGTACCTAACCATCGACACCGGCGACGTCTCTGAATGTGGATACGGGGATTGTACGTCGGCATCTTGGACTGGCGCTTGAACAACGAGCGGTTTGGGGGGCGGCACCGTAGGGAACGGGCTTGTCCCGTCCCGTGCCGAGCTTCGTCGCAAACGCCTTCATTACGGGAGGGGACAAGCCCCTCCCCTACGGAACATGGCCAGCATCTGTGGGTACGCAATTCGCTCCATATGTGGAACGCAGGGGCGCCTCTTGCCCGCTGCGAGGCGCGTTTGGAGGGTTGGGGTGCCTGCTTCATGGCAAATCCGGAATGGGCCCGAGGAACGGGTACGGGACGTTGGTTTTCAGTAGAATTCGCGCCCGCGCTCCACACACGACCTTCCGCCATGAAACTCGCTCCGATGGCATCGCTTGCGTGTCTCGCCGTCGCCGTGGGGCTGTGGCCGGCTTCCGCCCGGGCGGATGTTGTGGAGTGGCTCTACGACGTTGATGTGCCGGTCGTGGCGACAACGTCGGGCGAGGTGGATCCGCGCCGGGCAGCAGGGAGAGCGTTGCGGGAGTTGCTGGTGCGCATGACCGGTCTCAAGCCGTTGCCAAACACTGCGGCCGTGCGCGGCGCGATTGCCAATCCAGACCGCTACTACGCACAGTACGGTTTCGTGACGCGCGAGGCGCAGCCGGCGCTTGAAGACGACTCCGGGGTCGATGCCACCGAGACGCGCCTCGCGGTGCGCTTCGACACCTCGGCAGTGCTCGACCTGCTCCGCTCTGCCGAACTGCCGATATGGGGCCAAGACCGCCCCCGGGTGCTGATTTGGCTGGTATTGGATCGCCGTGACGCGCCGCGCGAGGTGGCTTCCGCCACATCCGGCGACATCCCCGCAAAGCTGCACGAGGCAGCTCGCCAGCGCGGCCTGCTGGTGGAACTGCCGCTCTTGGATCTGCCCGATCAGCAACTTGCGCTGGCCGACCTCTGGGGCGGATTCGGGGCTCGCATAGACAGGGCTTCACGGCGCTACGACCCAGACGTGCTCGTCGTTGCGCGTTTGCATGAGGGGCGCGAAGGCGCATGGACGGTGGATTGGCGCTTGCGTGATCCAGGCGACCGCGCAAGCGAAGCAAGGGATCTGTCCTACGCGGCCGACGAAACCGAGTCATTGCGCTGGGCCATCGACCGCACCGCCGACGAACTCGGCCGTCGTCTGGCCGTGACCGGAACTTCCACGGACATCATGCAGCTCGTTGTCACCGGTGCCGACACGCCTCCCGCATACGGTGCCGTGCTGCGCTATCTCGCATCGCGGGAGTATCTGGAGCAAGTCGAGGTGGTCGGCTGGACCGGGACGTCGCTCGAACTCGCCCTGCACGCCCGCACCGACGCCAGCCGAGTGCGCGGGCTTTTGTCTCTGGGCGGCATGTTTGCCACCGGTGACTCGGTAGCCCTGAACGCAGGCCAACCCTCGGCGCACATGGTTTGGCAGGGCGCCCGATGATTCGCCAACTGCCGAACCTCATCACCATCGCCCGACTGGTGCTGGTGCCGCCAGCGGGCTGGCTGCTTTGGCATCAGGACTACGGTGTGGCACTCGTGGTCATTGCCGTGGCGGGACTGTCGGACTTCATCGACGGCGAGCTGGCACGGCGCTTCGACTGGCGCAGCCGCTTTGGCGAATTCGCCGACCCGCTCGCGGACAAGCTGCTGGTGTCCGTGGTGTTTGTGGTGTTGGTATTGCAGCAGCACATACCGATCTGGTTGGTCGTGGTGGTCGTGCTGCGCGATGCGGTGATCCTCGGCGGGGCTGCCGCCTACCGGCTGTTGTTCCGCGACATCGAGATTTCTCCCACTTTCGTGAGCAAGGCCAACACGGCGGTACAGGTGGTGGTGCCGATTCTGGTGCTGGTGACGCTGCTCGACATCCCGACCTTGTCGGGGCTCGTGGCCGCGACCGTGGATCCTTGGCTGTTCGGCATCGCTGCCGCGTTTGCCGTCTGGTCTGGCCTCGACTATGTGATCAGCTGGAGCCGGCGGGCCATTGACGGGATGCAGGAGCGGGGTGCGCCATGACTGTCCGGTTGGCGTCCGCATCGGCGCCGCAGCACCAGCTTGCGCTGCGCTTCCCGCTTCGGCCCCGGAGCCGCTTCGAACACTTCGTAGTAGGCGCCAACTCGGCGCCGGTGGAGCGCCTGCGCACGCCAGCCACGAGATTCGAGTGCCTTTGGCTTTTCGGTTCGTCTGGGGTCGGCAAAACCCATCTGTTGCAGGCGACCTGCCATGCGGTGGCGGACGCCGCCTATCTGCCGGCGCGTCGCATCCCGGCGGATGAGGCGTCCCTCAAACGCTATGCGCGCTTCCGAGCAACGCTCGTGGACGACGTGGAGGCTTGGCTCGGCCATGCCGCCAGCGAGCGTGAGCTGTACGGCCTCTACAACGAACTCGCTCGAGCCGAGGCGCGGTTGGTGTTTACGGCCTCCCGCTCCCCCCGCGAGTGCGACTTCGCCTTGCCCGATTTGGCGTCGCGGCTTTGCGCGGCCGAATGCTACGAAGTCGCGCGCCTGTCGGACGAGGACAAGCTGCCGCTCCTCGTCAACGCCGCCCAAGATCGGGGCCTCAGACTGTCCGAAGACGTGGTGCGCTTCCTCCTGACGAGGGTCAGCCGCGATCAGAAAAGCCTGCTCGACACGCTGAACCGTCTCGACCACGCCTCGCTGACGCGAAAGCGTGGCCTCACGGTGCCGTTCGTGAAAGAGGTGTTGGGGCTGTGAAGCCGAGTGCCGACGCACATCCCTTGCGCTGCGTGGTGGTGACCGGCGGCGGCACCGCCGGCCACACCGTGCCCACCTTGCCGGTGATCGAGCATCTCTTGGCGCAAGGCTGCGAGGTGCACTTCGTGGGTTCCCATTCGGGCCTCGAGGAGCGCTTGGTCAAGCCGCTTGGCGTGACCTATCACGGCGTCAGCACGGGCAAGCTGCGGCGCTACTTCTCGCTCGCCAACCTGACGGATCTGGCGCGCATCCCGCTCGGCGTCGTGCAGGCGTGGTTTCTGCTCGGGCGCATCGGCCCGCAGGTGGTGTTCGCCAAGGGCGGCTTCGTGTCGTTTGCGGCCGCGGTGGCTGGCTGGCTGCGCGGCGTGCCGCTGGTGACGCACGAGTCCGACCTGACGCCGGGCCTCGCCAACCGATTGGTGGCGCCGCTGGCGCAAACCGTTTGCGTGAACTTCGACGAAACTGCCGGCGCCCTCGCCCGCACGGTCGCCACCGGAACGCCCTTGCGGCAGGCACTCGCCTGCGGCGACGCGGCGCGAGGGCGTGCGCTGCTTGGAATCACGACCGACAGGCCCGCAATGCTGGTGGTGGGCGGCAGTCTCGGCGCCACGGCACTCAACGAAGTGTTGCGCGAGACTCTCGATGCGCTGCTGCCGCGCTTCGTGGTGGTTCACGTCTGCGGACCCGGACGGCTCGATCCGTCGCTTGAGGGGCGCGACGGCTATGTGCAGCGCGAGTACATCGACGCGGGTTGGGGCGATGTCATCGCCGCGGCGGATTTCGTCGTCTCTCGCGCCGGCGCCAATGCGCTGTATGAATGGCTGGCGCTCGGCAAGCCCCATCTGCTGGTGCCGCTGCCGCGCAGTGCAAGCCGCGGCGACCAGATCGAGAACGCGGAGTACGCTCGCAAGCGCGGATTGAGCCTCGTCATCGAGCAGGAGAAGCTGACGCCGGCAAGTCTCATCGAAGGTGTCGGGTGCCTTGCCGACGCGCTGCCGACGTGGCGCGAGCGGCTGGCCGGCTTTGGCCGCCGCGACAGCGCCCAACTCATCGTCGCCGAACTCGAACGCGCCGCCGCGACCCGAAACTGACCCAATCGCTCCCCCCTTGCGAGGAGGAACAAGGACCAAGCATGTACCGTGTCAAGACATTCAACCAGATCGCCGCCCAGGGACTCGCCCGATTCCCCGAAGGCGCCTTCGATGTGGGCCCGGACACCTCCGAGCCGCACGCCATCCTGCTGCGCAGCCACAGGCTCGTCGGCAACGACATCGGCGCGGATGTGCGTGCCGTGGCGCGCGCCGGTGTCGGCTACAACAACGTGCCCGTGGACGAATGCACGCGGCAGGGCGTCGTGGTGTTCAACACGCCGGGCGCGAACGCGAACTCGGTCAAGGAGCTCGTGCTGACGGCACTGCTGCTGTCCTCCCGCGACGTGCTTGGCGGCATCTCGTTCGTCGGCAGCCTCGGCAACGTCCACGACGAAGCCGAGTTGCATGCCGAGGTCGAGACACAGAAGAAGCGTTTCAAGGGACACGAGCTGAAGGGCCGCACCTTGGGAATCGTGGGCCTAGGCGCCGTGGGCTCGCTGGTGGCAAGTGCCGCGCTGGACCTCGGCATGAACGTGCTCGGCTACGACCCGGCGCTGTCTGTCGATGCGGCCTGGCGCCTGCCGAGTACGGTGCGTCGCATGGAGGGCACGGGGCCCCTGTTCGCCCGCTCCGACTACGTCACGTTGCACGCCCCGGCGTTGCCGGAAAACCGTGGCATGATCGATGCGGCGAGCTTGGCGGGCTTCCGCCAAGGCTCGGTCCTGCTCAACTTCGCCCGCCAGGAGCTCGTGGACGAGGCCGCCGTGGCCGAGGCCCTCGCAAGCGGACGCCTCTCGAGCTACTTCGGCGATTTCCCGAGCGTGGCCCTGCGCGAGTCGCCCAACGTCTTTGCCACACCGCACCTAGGGGCGAGCACGGCGGAGGCGGAGGAGAACTGCGCGGTGATGGCCGTCGACCAGCTTCGCGACTTCCTGCTCTACGGCAACATCGTGAACTCGGTGAACTTCCCGCAGGTGGCGCTGGACCCGGCCGGCGGGCACCGCATCGGCATCACCAACGTCAACCACCCCGGCATGCTGGGCCAACTCACCGCCGTGCTGGCGGACGCCAACATCAACGTCATCGACATGATCAACAAGAGCCAGGACGACGTGGCCTACAACCTCATTGACCTCGACACGCCGCCCGACGCCGCCCTCATCTCGAGCCTAGAGGGCATCGAGGATGTCATGAACGTTCGGGTGTTCGATCCGGTGTAGGGCGGGGTTTGGGACAAGCCGGTCCCCTACATGGCCCGGCGTCGCCGAAACGGGTTGGGGCGGCGGAGCTGGCGTTCGTGGAAGCGCTCCGGGGAGAGGAGTTCGAGCATCTCGGTGTCGGCGGGGGCGACTTCGCCGACGATCTGGCTGGCGATGCACTCGGCGCCAAAGGGTGCCGTGACGGTGCCGTGCGAGCCGTGGCCTAGGCTGAACCAGACGCGTTCTTGGGGAGCGTCGGGGCCGACGATGGGAAGGCGATCGGATGTGACTGCCCGGATGCCGCGAAAGCTGGCGATGGCCGCATCTGGCACCGTCTTGGTCCAATCGGCAAGGCGCTTGGCGTTGGCGAGTTCGGCATCGCCGGCAGGCCACGGGCGGTATTCATAGGTTGCGCCGACCCAAAGGCCATTGGCACCCGGCACCAACGAGCCGCGGCCCACGAGCGGCAGCGTGGGCATGTGAGGAACGCGGAAGAGGTCCATCTGGCCGCCGATGCCGGTTAGCTCCAGATAGCTGAACTCGCCCGGGTCCGCGCCGGTGGCCAGCACGGTCACGCCCTTGTCGGATGCCTCGTCGAGTTCGATTTGCGGGTGCTCGAGCAATGCGCGCACGCACACGCCGGCGTTCACGGTGAGCGCTGAGGGAGTATGCAGCGCCACGTCGGGCACGGGCATGTCGGCGAGCCTCGACGCCTCTTCTGCAGACAAAAGGCACACCCAATCCGTCGGCATGGCGCCGGCAACTCGGCGCAGCCTCTCGGCGTTTGCGTTGGCCCCCGCCACTTGCAAGACGCCGGTTTGGCGAGTTCCGCGCAGCACCTTCAACCGCTCGGACGAATAGGCGAACGCTTGTGCCCGGAGTCGCGCTTGTGCAGAGGCGCCGGCGAGGAATCGTCCATGCAGCACCGCCGCAGGAACGCGAGACGCGCCGGCGGCGATGCCGGCGGGGGCCACCAGCGCTACCTCCACGCCCTTTTCCGCCAACGCCCGCGCCGCGCTCGCGCCGGCGAGGCCGGCGCCAAGTACGCTGACGCGTTCGGGGGCGGCAAACGCGGTGCCGGCGCCGCGAAACACTGCGGCGGTGGAATGTCGCTTGTGCGGGCGCTGGTCGACGCGCCGGGTCTCGAATCCCGCCGCCTCAAGATCGCGCCGTACCTGCCCGGCTGCCGTGAAGGTGGTGACCGTGGCGGCAGCCGCTGAACTCCGCGCCATCCTCTGGAAGAGTTCGGCGCGCCACATGGCCGGGTTGCGGCTTGGGGCGAACCCATCGAGAAACCAGGCATCGACGCCGCAGCGCTGCTGGCGGGCGAAGTCGTCGAGTCCCCGGGCCGCATCGCCATGCCAGACCGAGAGCTGGATTCGGCCTCCGGCAAAGTGGCGTCGATGCCAGCCGGCCAGCGCCGGCGGCCAAGCGTCGAGCAGTTCGATGGCTAGCGGGTAGTCGCGCCGCCACTCTGCCAGCGCCTTCGCAGCATCGTCGTGACGCAAGGGATGGCGCTCGAAGGAAACGAAATGCAGCCGGCGAGCCTTGGCAACATTGGCGGTGACGAGGAAGTTGAGACCGGTGCCGAAGCCAAGCTCTGCCACGGTGAAGAGCTCCGCCGCGTGGGCCCGAGTTTCGATGGCCGCCGGGCCGAGGAAGACTCGAAGCGTCTCCGCCGGACCGTCCGGATCGAAGTAGATGTCCTCGAAAACGGGCGAGACGGGCCGCCCACCATCGAATGCGATGGCAGCGGGTTCAATGGCGAGAGTTTCGGATTCCGTTGCGCTTGCAGGAGAGCTTGGCATCGAGCTTGCCACCTGGCGGACGGGCCTTCGGAGGGAAAGGCATTCTGCCTTCCCTAGCGCCGATAGGCGCTTTCCTACTGCAAGTGGCGGTCAGCGCGCCAGAGGGCGCGCAGGGAAGGCAGAATGCCTTCCCTCCGAAGGCCCGCCTCGTAGCTGCGAGCGAGCGCGAGCGCGAAGGCCAGCAGTTCGCGCCAGCGAACTGCCCACGCGCGCTTCATGGCGCGCTAGCAATCTGTCGGACTTGGCGGCGATGCACGCGGCTGCCGGACAGGGCGACGCATGCGTCGCCCTTCTTCGGCTGGCCTTCCTCACGCGCTAGCCGTCCCATTGCCAACTTCCACCCCACGGCTCGGCTCCTGCAGCCACTCGCTCCAAGAGCCCGGATACAACGCCGGTTCTTCGTGCCCGCCGAGGAGCATGGCGAGGATGTTGTGGGTGGCGGTGACGCCGGAGCCGCAGTAGCTCACCACATCCGCCTCGGCAAGGGACGCAAAGCGGTCGCCAGCGCGACGAAACCTGCCGCGTTCGTCGAGGTTCTCCGAGCACGGAAACGAAAGCGCGCCCGGGATGTGGCCGGCCACGGGATCGATCGGTTCTTCCTTGCCGGCGTATCGCTCCGATGCGCGGGCGTCGATGAGCGTGAGGTCGGGACTGCGGACGATGGCGTCGGCATCGACCGTTCTGGTGAGCGGCGTTCGGGGCGCGAAGTTCGTTGCCTGGGTTTCTGGCACCGTGGAGGTCAGTGCGCCGCCGCGCTCCAGCCACGCCGCGAGACCCCCGTCGAGCACGGCCACCGCCGCGTGCCCCAGCCAGCGCGCCAGCCACCAGAACCGGCAGGCGAACATGCCCCCGGCGTCGTCATAGGCGATGAGCTGGGAGTCCGTCGTTACTCCCCAGGCACGGAACCTCGCCACCAGTTGGTCGCGATCCGGCAGCGGATGACGGCCTCGGACGCCGGGCGGCGCTGCCAGATCGCGGTCGAGATCGGCGAACCGGGCGCCTGGAATGTGTCCGCCAGCATAGGCGGCGGAGCCGTATTCGGCATCGGTGAGGGAGTGGCGGCAGTCGAAGCAGATCCAGCGCGGATCACCGCCATGCATCGCCAGCGTTCGAGCATCGATGAGCGAGCCTGACATGCGACGATCTTAACGCTTGTCCTCCCTTCAAAGGTGCGGCTGGCGCGGAAGTGGGGCAGGATGGCGTCCTTGCGCTGCGCGATGTTTCAAGGCGGAAATGCCGGCTTTCAAACGGATACGGTTTGAGCGCAAAGCGTCCTTGCAATTCGCCTTGCACCTGTGACAATGCGGCTTGGGTTCGGGCGATCGCCCGGCGAGACCGCAAGGCTTACATCAGGCGTTCTGGGCGAACGTGCCAAACCAAGGGGAGAATCGGATTTGAACGTGCTCGACTGGTGGTACGGTGCCATCGGCTTGTCCATTCCGGCAGCCATCCTGTTCACCTTGGCGATGACGCATGTGACCATCGTCGCGGTCACCGTCTATCTGCACCGGTGTTCGGCGCATCGGGCCGTGGACCTGCACCCCGCCCTGCAGGTCTTCTTTCGAGCGTGGCTGTGGTTCACCACCGGGATGGTCACCAAGGAATGGACGGCCATCCATCGCAAGCACCACGCCACCTGCGAGACCGACGACGATCCGCACAGCCCGCAGATCAGCGGCCTTCGCGAAATCCTGTTCAAGGGCACCGAGTACTACCGCGCCGCCAACACCCCGGAGACGCTGGCGAAGTATGGCAAGGGCACGCCCGACGACTGGCTTGAACGCAACGTCTTCACCCGCTTCAGCACCACCGGCGTCGTGCTCATGCTGCTGCTCGACATCGTGCTGTTCGGCACCGTGGGCATCGTCGTCTGGGCCGTGCAGATGATGTGGATTCCGTTCTTCGGCGCAGGGGTGATCAACGGCGTTGGCCACTATCTCGGCTACCGCAATTACGAATGCCCGGATGCGGCACGCAACATCGTCCCGTGGGGCCTCCTCATCGGCGGCGAGGAACTGCACAACAACCACCACACCTATCCCAACTCGGCGCGCTTCTCCACGAAGCCGTGGGAGGTCGATCTCGGCTGGGTGTACATCAAGCTCTTCGCCATGCTCGGTCTGGCCAAGCCGCTCTACACGGGGCCCGTGGCGATGCGTGTCGATGGCAAGTCGCACATCGACATGGACACGGCTTGGGCAGTCGTCAACGACCGCTTCCGCATCATGGCGCGCTACGCCGAGACGGTGGTGAAGCCGCTCGCGGAAGTGGAAATCGGCCGCGGCGACGCAGCTGCGCGCCGGATGGTGCGACGCGCCCGCAACGTGCTCTGTCGCGCCGAACGGATCATCCGCGACCGCGACCGCCGCGACATCGACGCCATCACCGAGTCGAGCGCGGTGCTGAAGACGATTTACGAAAAGCGGCTTGAACTCACGGAACTGTGGAACCGCCGCAACGGCGACGAACTGCTGCAAGGGTTCGGCAAGTGGTGCGCCGAGGCGGAAGCCACCGGCATCAAGGCGCTGAGGGACTTCGTCGTTTATCTGCGCTCCTACTCGGTGCCGATGCGCGCGTAGGGCGGTGCCAGGGGCTCAAGCAAAGCCCCCCGCAAACAACACCCGTCACATCTGCTCCACCGTCTCGATGCCGAGGAGGCTGAGGCCCGTGCGGATGCCATCCGCCGTGCTCCGGCACAGCAGCAGCCTTGAGTTGCGCGCCGGGCCTTCCTCGAGCACCGGGCAGTTCTCATAGAAGCGCATGAAGGCGGAGGCGAGGTCGTAGAGCCAGGCGCAGAGGAAATGCGGCATGGCTTGGGCGGCCACCTGCTCTAGCGTTTCCTGCAGGCGAGCGCGCGTCAGCGCCAGCACGTGTTCTTCCGGCGTGTCGACGGTTGGCGTGCCCGTCAGGGAATCGGGATCAACGCCGCCGCGGCGGAACAGGCTTTGGATGCGGGCGTAGGCGTATTGCAGGTAAGGCGCGGTGTTGCCGTCGAAGGACAGCATGGCTTCCCAGTCGAATACATAGTCGCTGGTGCGGCTCTTCGACAGGTCCGCGTATTTGACGGCACCGATGCCCACGACCCGTGCCACCCGCGCCTGTTCGTCCGCCGTCAGGTGCGGGCTCTTCTCCGCCACCACCTCGCGCGCCCGGGCGATGGCCTCCTGCAGCAGGTCCGTCAGGCGCATCACGTTGCCGTCTCGCGTCGCGAAGGGGCGCCCACCGGGGCCCTGCATCACTCCGAATGGATGGTGTTCGAGCGAGGCATTGCCGTCGTAGCCAGCCTGCCTGCACACGGCGAACAGTTGGCGGAAGTGCAGGGTCTGGCGCGCGTCCACGACGTAAAGCACGCGATCCGCCGCAAGCTCGCGCACGCGGTGGCGAACGGCGGCGAGGTCCGTGGAGTGATAGAGGTAGCCGCCGTCGGACTTGCGCACGATCACCGGCGTGATCTTGCCGTCCCGGCCCCGGAACTCGTCGAGAAAGACGCACAGCGCCCCGGCGTCCTCGGTAAGAAGCCCAGCTTCGTTCAGCTCTTCCACCACGGCATCGAGGTCGTCGTTGTAAGCGCTCTCGCCGCGCACGTCGGCTGGGGTCAGGCTCACGCCAAGCAGGTCATAGACCTCCTGACAGTGCGACATGGAGATGTCGATGTAGCGCTGCCAGATGGCACCCACCTCATCGTCGCCCTGCTGCAAGCGCACCACCACGTCGCGGGCTCGCTCGGCGAACGCCTCGTCTTCGGCAAAGCGTCGCCTTGCCTCCTGATAGAAGCGTTCCAGGTCCTTGAGTTCCTCGCGACCGGCATCCCCGGCGCGCTCCACGTCCTCGAGGTGCGCCACCAACATGCCAAAGCCAGTGCCCCAGTCGCCGACATGGTTCTGCCGCACGACGTCGTAGCCGAGGGCCTCCATCGTGCGCGCCAGGGCATCGCCAATGATGGTGCTGCGAAGGTGGCCGACGTGCATCTCCTTGGCGAGGTTGGGATGCGAATAGTCGATGACGATGCGCTGACCGGCACCGGTTCGCTCTATGCCCGCGTCTTCCGCAAGAACCTCGCCCAGGAACGTGTCAGCCAGCGTAAAGCTGATGAAGCCGGGTCCGGTAACGGCGCAGCTGGCGACGCCGTGCAAGGCCATCGCGTCCACGGTGCGCTGCGCCAGTTCGCGGGGGTTGGCCTTCATGCGCTTCGCGGCGCCCAGGGCCCCGTTGGCCTGGTAGTCGCCGAACTCCGGGCGCGTGGCTGGCCCGACGATGGCCGCGGTTCCGGGCGGGCAGCCGGCGGCTTCGAGTGCCGCCTCGGCCTTTGCGTTTAGTAACTCCCGGACGTTCACGGGTCAGTCCCCGGTGACATCCTCCGCCTGCCAGCCCTTGGGGCTTTCCACCGCCACGAAGCTGACGTTCTGGCCATCCCTGAGGCCCGGCCGGCGATCGCCACCGTCTGCGCGGATGGAGCGGTAGTGGACGAAGATTTCGCCGCCTGAGTCGCGGATGATGAAGCCGAAGCCCTTGCTGCGATTGAACCACTTGACGGTACCGGTCTCGCGCTCTGCATCGGGTGGAATGTCTGGTGAGAAGGACCTCGGACGGTCTGGTTCGGCGCGGCTACGGCGAGCGCCGGAAGCTCCGACCGCAACGGCCGCGGTACGGGCACGGAACCGCGCCGTCACCAAGCCAGTGCCAGCGGCCGCGAGCCAGACAAGGACAAGCAGGGCGAGGACATTTTCGGCCAGAAACGACGCGTAAATGGCGGTGGCGGCGGCGGCAAACAGCGCCCCGACGACGAGGGCAACGAGAGTAGCTTTCATGGCGGTGGATCGCGCAACGCAAAGGCGGCGCATCATACTCCCAACTAGATTCGTTGAGTGACGCTGATGCTCACGGTCCTCCTTGCGTTGCCGAGGGCGTCGTAGGGGCGAGGCTTGTCCCCGCCCGTCTTTGAGTTCGACACGGATGCCCCACGAAGCCGAGCCCACACCATTGCGTGCCGGCGGGATGGCGCCGTGTGATGCCCTTCCAAGCGAGGGCCCATCACGCTCCTCCCGCCGAAGGCGAACCAACCAAGGGCCCGAACATGCAACCAGCCCTCTCCCCGCGAGACGGGCCCGTCCCCACGAGACCCGTCGTGAGTTCGAGACGGGACGGGACAAGCCTGTCCCTTACGAGGAGTTCGTCGAAGCACGGCAGCTCGCGCAAGCGAGCTGCCAAACGCCCGCACATGCCTCAAAGCTGACGCGAAGTGGCCGTTGGGGGCGCCTACTCGATGCGACGGGCGTTTTGCACGACGATGTGGGTGAGGGGCACGTCGGCCATGCCGCCCCTGGTGCCGGTGTCGGTCAGCTCGATGTCTTCCGCGACATCGAAGCCGGCCACGAGTTGCCCAAACACCGTGTAGCCAGGTGCTTCGGCAGTGGCGTCGAGGTGCTGGTTGTCGAACATGTTGATGTAGAACTGCGAGCCGGCGGAGTTCGGGTCCGCATGGCGCGCCATGGCCACGCTCCAGCGGCGGTTGGCGAGGCCATTGCCCGATTCGTTCACCACCTGTCGGGGCGGCGTGCGGTATTCGAGCGCCCCGTCGTAGCCGCCGGTCTGGATCATGAAGCCGGCGATGACGCGATGGAACACGAGACCCTCGTAGAAACCGGACTCCACGAGATCAAGGAAGTTGGCAACGCTGGCGGGGGCCTTGTCCGGATAGAGCTCGATGGTGAGGTCGCCAGCGGTAGTGGTGAGCGTGACGCGAGGCGGTGCGTCTTGGCCCGCCTCCTCGGCCGTTGCGGCCGCATTCGCCAAACCCAGCGCCAACACCAGCGATCCGCCGAGGGCACGGACAAAAGCACGTCGATTCACCTTCCTAGCTCCTTGAGATAGCGGCGCACGGTTTGCGCCATGCCGAATTCGAGCGCATCGGCGGTGAGCGCGTGGCCGATGGATACCTCCGCAATGTCGCCGATGGCGACGAAAGCGCTGAGGTTCGCTAGATCAAGGTCATGACCGGCGTTCACGCCAAGGCCGATGCCCGCAGCGTGGCGAGCGGCATCGCCGTAGCGCGACAGCGAAGCCTTGGCGGCCGCGGTGTCGAGGCCGGCGGCGTTGACCACATCAGCGTAAGGGCCCGTGTAAAGCTCGATGCGGTCAGCGCCCACATCGCGCGCCCGCTCGATCTGAGCGCGCACCGGGTCCATGAACAAGGACACCCGCACGCCCATCGACTTGAGCTCGGCGATGGTCTCGCGCACGCGGGCGAATGTCTCGGCGCCGGCAAGGTCCCAGCCGTGGTCGGAGGTGAGTTGATCGTCGGCGTCGGGGACCAGCGTGCATTGATCGGGGCGCGCTTGCCGCACCAACGCAAGAAAGCCGGGATAGCCGTCCCGTTCCCCGGCGGCGGGATTGCCCTCGATGTTGTATTCGATGCCGGCTGCGGCCCGGACGACCTGCGCCAAGGCCGGAACGTCGTCCGCGCGGATGTGGCGCTGGTCCGGGCGCGGATGCACGGTGATCCCATCGACGCCGGCGACTATCAGCTTGCGGGCGAAATCGCATACGTCGGGTCGCCCGGGGACCCCAGGCTCGAAACGGGCGTTGCGCAGCCATGCGATCTTGTTGACGTTGACGGAAAGCGCCGTCATTGCCACGCGTCCCGACGCTGCGGTCGCGACTTGATGAGCACTCCGAGCACGATGCCGATCAGCATCAGCCCGCCCCCGATCAGCATCCAGCGAAGCTGGCGATCGTCTTCAAGATCGGCGTTGAGTACCCTGAGGGCCGCGAGTTCGTCCTCGGTGCGCCGCTGCGCGGCCACGAGTTCGGCTCGCTCGGCTTCCCATTGCCGCTGTGCGGCTTGCATGGTGCCGTCCGGAGCCCCTGCCTCCTCGGGCGCTTCCATCTCCCTTGGCGCATCGACGCTCGGTACCAGCGTTTCCGCCCGGCGAGCATCCTCGGCTTCCTGTGCCCATGCCGGCAGAGCCGCCGCGGCCAGCAGCAAGGCCGCAGCGCCGAGCCAAGGCCCCGGCAACCGCCGCATCATCCCGGCGGTTCCGTGGCGTCGCCTGCCTCGGCGGCGGCGAACTCGCCACGAAGGGCGAGCCAACCGGTTGTTGCGAGCACCAGCGTCAAGGGCATCACGATCGCGGATGCAAGCTTGAAGGCCACCCAAGCCTCCTCGCTGAACTCCCATGCGACATAGAGATTGAGGCAGCCGAATAGGACAAAGCCGATGGCCCAGATCCACGCCACGTCGCGCCAGCCGGTCTTGGATAGCTTCATGGCGCCGCCAAGCGAACGCTCGATGTAGTCGCGGCGGCCGACATAGCGGCTGCCAACGGTGACGACGGCCATGATCCAGTAGAAAATTGTCGGCTTCCACTGGATGAACAGCGGATTGCGCAGCAGCAGCGTCGCCCCCCCGAACACCATCGCCACCCAGAAGATGAACCAGATTTGCCCCGTGATGGGCCACTTTCGCAGCCAATAGAACAGCACCTGCGCTGCCACCGCCACCATGATCGCCGCCGTGGCCATGTAGATGTCGGCCAGGAAGTACACTGCCGCGAACACCACCACGGGCGCGAACTCAAATGCCTGCTTCATGTCGGCGCCGTCGTCTCCTCGCGCGTGTTCCCGCTTTCGACTTGCAAAGGGATGCGTTTTTCGCTCCGGCAAGCGATCATAAGCGAAACTGCATACTTAACAACGGAGTTGCATCACCTTGAGCCAATTCCTCGCCGTTCATCCGGAACATCCGCAAACCCGGCTGGTGAAGCGTGCAGCCGAGATTCTGGCTGGCGGTGGCGTCATCGCCTATCCCACCGATTCCACCTACGCACTCGGGTGTCGGGTGGGCGACAAGGCTGCGGTGGAGCGCATCTGCCGCATCCGCCGGCTTGAGCGGGATCACCTGTTCACCCTGGTATGCCACGACCTTTCCCACCTCGCCACCTATGCGCGCGTGGACAACACCAGTTTCCGCTTCATTCGCCACCACATTCCGGGGCCTTACACGTTCCTGCTGCGTGCAACCCGCGAGGCACCGCGCCGCCTGGTGCATCCACGTCGCCGCACCATCGGCCTGCGCGTGCCCGAAAGCGCCATCGTCCGAGCGCTGATCGAAACTCATCAAGGCCCGCTCATCTCCACTAGCCTGCTGCTTCCGGGCGACGAAGCGCCGCTGACCAATGGCGACAGCATCCGCGAACGGCTCGAACGGGACGTGGACGCCATCATTGACGGTGGTCACTGCGGGGTGGTGCCAACGACGGTGGTGGACCTCACCACAGGCGAGGTGAATGTTGTGCGGGAGGGCCTCGGCGAGTTGACGTAAGGGGCGTGTAGCCCCCTGGAGAGAAGGCTCCAATGCCTTCCCGCATGGAAAAAATCCCGTAACACGTTGATAAACCACCAATGTGTCTCGAAGCGGAGTCAACACCAACGTGCCTGGCCGGATGGCGCGGTCCCACACGCCTTTTCGGAGCGAGGGCCCGTCACGCTCCTCCCGCCGAAGGCGAAGAAACCAAGGGCCAGAAGCTGCAACCAGCCCTCTCCCCGCGAGACGGGCCTGGCGGTGGCCGGAAGCCGCTCCCCTCACTGCGCCTCGGCAACTCGCGCGAACTGCTAGCGCGGTCAAGTCTCCGAGGCATATAATCCCGCCAACCCGTTAGGCGAACCTCGAACTTGACAAGCACCGACGCCAACCAGCGCGTTTTATCGGGAATGCGCCCAACGGGGCGGATGCACATCGCCAACTACCACGGTGCGCTCAAGAACTGGGTGCGCCTGCAGCACGAATACGAGTGCTTCTTCTTCGTCGCCGACTTCCACGCCCTCACGACGCACTACCAAGACCCGCAAGACATTGAGCAGGCCATCTTCGACATGGTGGTGGACTGGCTCGCCGCCGGCCTTAGCCCCTCTGCCTGCACGATGTTCGTGCAGAGCAAGGTGCCCGAACATGCCGAGCTTCATCTCCTGCTGTCGATGATCACCCCGGTGAGCTGGCTGGAACGGGTGCCGAGCTACAAGGGTCAGCAGGCGAAGCTGAACGACCGCGACCTCTCCACCTACGGTTTCCTCGGCTACCCGGTGCTGATGAGCACAGACATCCTCATGTACCGCGCCGGCAACGTGCCGGTGGGCGTGGATCAAGCCGCCCATGTCGAGATCACGCGGGAGATCGCCCGCCGCTTCAATCACATCTTCGGCCGCGAGCCGCAGTTCGAAGAGAACGCCGAGGAAGCGGTGAAGAAGATGGGGCGTCGTGCCTCGCGCCTCTACCGCAGCGCGCGGCGCGATTACCTCGAACGCGGCGACGAGGAAGCCCTGGAGCGTGCCCGGGCCCTACTCGCCGAGCAGCAGAACCTCTCCATCGGCGACCGCGAGCGACTGTTCGGCTACCTCGAAGGCAGCGGCCGCATCATCCTGCCGGAGCCGCAGGTGTTGCTGACCGACACGCCCAACGTGCCGGGGCTCGACGGCGAGAAGATGTCCAAGTCCTACGACAACGTAATCCGGATGCGAGAGGCACCCGACGTGGTGGAGAAGCAGGTTCTCACCATGCGCACGGACCCCGCCCGGGTACGCCGCGACGATCCGGGCGATCCGGACCAATGCCCGGTGTTCGCCCTGCACGAGGTCTATTCGGACGCCGAGGTGAAGACGTGGGCAGCGGACGGCTGCCGCAACGCGGGCATCGGCTGCGTGGACTGCAAGCGTCCGCTGATCGACGCCATCAACACGGAGCAGGCACCGTTCATCGAACGGGCGGAACAGTTCGAGAACAACCCCGATCAAGTGCGAGCGATCTTGCTCGACGGTTCGGAGGAAGCGCGGGATCATGCCCGCCAGACATTGGACGAGGTGAAGGCAGCCGTTGGAATCAGCTACCGCTGACGCCGCGGGAACGGCGATGTCCGCTGCCGGTGCGCCCGTCGCGCCGGAGGCGGCAGCCGCCGCCGAAAACCGGGGCCGGGTGGTGGCCATCGTCCGCGGGCAAGCGCTGACCAAGCTCCCGGAAGATCTCTACATCCCGCCCGATGCACTGGCGGTGATCCTCGAGACCTTTGAGGGTCCGCTGGACCTTTTGCTCTACCTGATCCGCCGCCAGAATCTCGACATTCTGGAGATCAGCGTATCGGCGGTGACCGACCAGTACATGCGCTACATCGAGTTGATGACAGCGCTCGAACTCGATCTCGCCGGCGAATACCTGCTGATGGCCGCGACCCTCGCGGAGATCAAGGCGCGCTTGGTGCTGCCGCGGCCGGCAAGTGCCGATGACGAGGAGGAAGACCCGCGCGCCGAACTGGTCCGACGCCTGCGCGAATACGAGCGCTTCAAGTCGGCGGCGCAAAAGCTCGACGACCTGCCGCGCGTGGAGCGTGACGTGCATTCGGCGCGGGCCGCCCGCCCACGCCTGGTGGCAGAGCGAGCCGAGCCAGACGTGACCCTCGCCGAACTCCTCGCCGCCGTCGCCGACGCGATGCAGAGGGCAGAGCTCCACCGCCATCACGAGATTGCGCGGGAACCGCTGTCGGTGCGGGAACGCATGACCGAAGTCTTGGCTCGCCTGGGCGATGCGTCATCTTTCGTCGCGTTCACGGGCCTTCTCAATCCCGCCGAAGGTCGTTACGGCCTTGTCGTGACCTTCCTCGCACTGATGCAACTGCTGCAAGACGGCCTGATCGAACTGGTGCAGTCCCGAGCCTATGCCCCCATCCATATCCGCGCCCAAGGAGAAACACAGGAGCGCCGGGACGACACTCTTGCCCCGGCGGCGTCCTGACGCGAACTGACAAACCAATTGGAGACACGGACACTTAAAATGAATGCCGGCCACATCCGAAAGGTGCTCGAAGCCGCCCTGCTGGCGGCAGACTCCCCCCTCACCGAGAGTCGCCTCGCAAGCCTTTTCCTCGACGGCGAACTCCCGCCAGAGGACCCTAAGGCCGCCATCCGTGCCACCTTGGCGCGCATCGCGGCCGAGAACTCGGAGCGTGGCTTCGAGCTCGTGCAGGTGGCAAGTGGATGGCGCTTCCAGATTCCGCAAACACTCGCGCCGTGGGTGGGAAGGCTGTGGCAGGAACCGCCCCCGCGCTACTCCCGAGCCCTGCTCGAAACGCTGGCGCTCATCGCTTACCGTCAGCCGGCAACCCGCGGCGACATCGAGTCCGTGCGCGGCGTCGGCGTGAGCGCCAGCATCATGCGCACGCTCCTGGAACGCGGCTGGATTCGCGCCGTCGGCCAACGCGACACCCCCGGCCGCCCCACCCTCTACGGCACCACGCGCGCCTTCCTCGACTACTTTAGCCTCCGCCACCTCGACGACCTGCCGCCCCTCGACGAGTTGCCGGGCCTCATGGACGGAGCCGCAGAGGGTGAGTTCGCGGCAGTGGAGCAAGCGCTCGCGCAAGCGGAAGACGGCACCAACGACGCTCCGCTCGAAGTCGAACCTCTGGCACCAGCCGCCGCCGGCTGAGCCCCACAAAGTAGCTCGGGGTCCTTTTCGGGAAGGCCGAGCCTGCCTGTGGCATACACTCGCGCCATGTCCGAGAAGCTGCAAAAGGCGCTGGCGGACCGCGGCCTCGGTTCCCGGCGCGAGATGGAGCGCTGGATTCAAGCCGGGCGGGTCGCGGTGAACGGCGAGAAGGCGACGATCGGTGCCCGGGTGGCGGCGAACGATCGCATCGTCGTGGATGGCCAGTTGCTCGGGGATGCACCTTCCACGCACTGCCGCGTCCTGGTGCTCAACAAGCCCGAAGGCGTGATCGTCACCCGCCGCGATCCCAAGGGCCGCCCATCGATCTTCGACGACCTGCCCCCGCTCGCCAGCGGCCGCTGGATCACCGTTGGCCGCCTGGATATCAACACCGGCGGGCTCCTGCTCCTGACCAACAGCGGCGCCCTCGCCAACCGCCTCATGCACCCAAGCACCGGCATCGACCGCGAATACGCCGTCCGCGTCAACGGCCTCCTCGAGGACGAAGCGCTAGAGCGCCTCCGAACCGGCATCGTCACCGACGCTCGCGCCGAACGCTTCTCCGACATCCGTTACTACAACGGCACCGGCACCAACCACTGGTACCACGTCGTTCTCATGGAGGGTCGCAACCACGAAGTCCGCCGCCTATTCGCCGCCGAGGGCGTCCGAGTTACTCGCTTGAAGCGTGTCCGCTATGGGCCCGTCGTCCTCCCGTCCTGGCTCAAACGGGGCCAGCGCACCGAAATGAACTCTACCGACACGGCCACCCTGCACCGCCTCCTCGGCCTTCCGCCCCCCAGCTCTCGCCGCCGCCCCAACCAAAGTCGCTCCGTTCTGATCCCGTATCCGTCGCTTGCAACAAGGGCGGCAGACGTCTCGGCTGGAAGTGCGTCATCGGGCTGACGGTCGGTTGGTTTGCTGGCATGCTGTTCGGAACTAGGGTTGCTTGGAGTCGGGTGCTTGGATGCCACGTCTGTTGGCTCGGCATTGCACGAAGGCGTTGCTGCAGAGCTAGGGTTCATTCCGCCATCGCAAGCCGGCAGTGGGTTGCACCGGGTCGATTTGCGCACACGTGCATACGGACTCGGGCGGCTTGAGTGGAGCGAGGTTGCCGTAGCGAGCGCCCGTGGGGTGTCGGGGCTTGGAATCGACAGCAGCGGCTTTGCGCTTCTGCAGAGCCCAAGCGCCGTCACGGACTTCTACGATTGCGGCAACGTGATGGCGACCTACTACGCGGAATGCAAAGCCACGGCGCGGGAACTGACTGGCGCGCGGACTACCTGCACCTTCGACCACATCATCCGTGAGCCTGGCCTGCAGTACTCGGGTGGCGGCATCGACCGGACGCAGCGCCGCTCCGGTGTCGAGCGGGGTGGTGGCTACATCGGCGGCGTGCATATGGACTACACCGACAACACGACCTGGGATCGCTATCTGGCGCTACATGGCGAACGTGTTCCGGAGGATGCGGAAGGCGCTTGCGTGCTCAACTTCTGGCGGCCGCTCAGCACGACGGCAGACAACCATCCACTGGCGGTTTGCGACGCCCGCACGGTGCGCGCCGAAGACCTTCAGGAGTCGGTCATCTACGGCTATGGCGCCGAGAACTACAGTTGGCACGACATCGGCATCGAGACCTTCAGCGTCGCCCACTCGCACCGCCACCGGTGGTACTACGTTCCCGGCATGACCCCGGACGAAGTGCTGGTCATCAAGTCCTTCGACTCTGAAGGGGTGATCGGCAGAGCCTGCCCACACGCATCGTTCGCCCATTCCAATCCAAACGGCGAGCCGCGCCGGAGCATCGAACTGCGGGTGCTTTGTTTCCTCTAAGGTTCTTGAGAGGAGCTTACGTTCACGACCTTCCCCGAGTTTGTGATGGCCCCGTAGGGGACGGGCTTGTCCCGTCCCGGCGCGCCCTGACGGGCGCATAGGCAGTTCGCTTGCGCGAACTGCTGCGCTTCGACGAACTCCTTGTGTCGAGTTCAAGACGGGCGGGGACAAGCCCGGGACAAGCCCCGCCACGGGCCCGTCCCCTACGCGCCTCGACGTCACGGGAGGAAGCCTTCATGCGAGCGCGCTCGCGCTAGCTGGCTATGAGTTCTCGATACACCCGTGCGTAGCGCTCGCCCATCATTTCGCCGGTGAACTCCTGGTCGAATCGGCTGCGCGCGCGCGCACCCATCGCCCGGGCCGTGGCCGGCTCGACATGCAGGCAATCCATTGCTTCGCGCAGTGCCGGTGGGGATCCAGGGGTGACCACGAGCCCCGTCTCGCCATGCAGGTTGACGTAGCTTGTGCCGGTGCCCTGTTCGGTGGAAATCATCGGTCGGCCCTGCATGGCCGCTTCAAGCAGCGTGACGCCGAAGGCTTCCGAGCGCATGGCGGACGGGAATACGAGGGCGCGGCAAAGGCTGAGGAGTGCCACCTTGGTTTCGTCGCTGACGCGACCGGCAAAGGTCACGTTGTCGAGGCCGAGGCGTGCGGCTTGGCGGCGCAAGGCCGGTCCCTCGGGCCCTTCCCCGGCAATCACGGCCGGAAACGGCGCGCCCTGCATGGCGTCGAGCAGCACATGCACGCTCTTGTAGTAGCGCAGCACGCCGACGTAGAGGAAAAACCCACTGCCGAACTCGGCGCGTGTCGCCGCCAGACGGTCTTCGTCCACGTCGGGATAGGAGCTGGGTGTGAGACCAATCGGAATGACGGTGACCTTGCTCTTGAGGCGCGCGAGAACCGGCGAGGAGGCAAGATAGTTGGGCGAAGTGCAGACGATGCGCTCCACCGCGCCGAGGAAACGGTTCATCAGCGGTCGATAGAAGGGCGCAAGCAGGCGTTGCCGCACGATGTCGGAGTGGTAGGTGAGCACCGCCGGGCGCTTCACGCCGACGCCGAAATGCAGCATGTCGGCGAACGGCCACGGGAAGTGGTAATGGATCAGATCGGCCGTGCGCACCAAACGGCGCATGGCCGCCGGTGCCGCCAGGGACATGGTGCAGGAGGCCACTTCGGCATGGCGACGCACCCGATGCACCTCGGCTTCCTCGCGTTCGAGCGTGGCCGGCCGCGCCCCCGGGCTCAGCGCAAGCACACGGCTTTCGACCCCGCAAGGCTGCGTATTCAGACAGATTTGCCGAATGGTCTCCTCGACGCCCCCTTGGGTGTCGGGAAAGTAGGTTCGGTAGGCGTGCAGAACGCGCATGGCTCAAGGCGGTGAAGCGAGGGCCAAGTATAACCGTCCCGTAGAATGCGCCGTTGGCGCGTCCGCAAGGGCGCTTGTGGCGATGTGAACAAATCCGATGGCCCCTGCCCTCATTCCCGTGATTCTGGCTGGCGGCGCCGGCGTGCGACTGTGGCCGCTGTCGCGGCAGTCGCACCCCAAGCCGTTCCTGCGGCTGCTGGGCGATCGCACGCTGTTTCGGCAGGCGCTGGACCGGGTTCGTGCGCTCGGCCGGATCGGGGTGGAGACGGAGCCGCCATGGGTCGTCTGCAACGAGTTGCACCGATTCCTCGTCGGCCAGGAATGCGGCGACGCCGCCATGGCGCCGGGGCCAATTCTGCTGGAACCGAAACCTCGCAACACCGCGCCGGCGGTGGCGCTCGCCGCATTGCACGCCGTTCGGGACGGGGGCGATCCGCTCCTGCTGGTGCTGCCGGCAGACCATTACATCGGCGACGAGGACGCCTTCGCCGACGCCGTGCACAAGGCGCTGCCGGGTGCATCGGCGGGTGGCCTCGTGACGTTCGGCGTGACGCCGACCGCTGCCGAGACGAACTATGGCTACATCCGTGCCGGAGGCCCAGCCACGGCACAGCCGGAAGCGACCGGCCCCCTTGCGGTCACGGAATTCATCGAGAAGCCGCCGCGCCAAGAGGCGGAACGCATGCTCGCCGAGGGAACGCACGTTTGGAACAGCGGCATGTTCCTGTTCCGCGCAAGTGCCTTCCTGGACCAACTCAGCCGTCACCAGCCGGCCGTGGCGCAAGCCTGTCGCGAGGCCATGCGCGCGCCCAGCGAAGACGCCTACCGACATCGCGCTGGCGGGCCAGAGTTTCGCTTCCTTCGTCCCGGCGCGGCCTTCGAGCAGGCGCCGGCCATCTCCATCGACCACGGCGTGATGGAGCACACCGATCGGGCATGGGTCGTGCCGGTGGATTGCGGCTGGAGCGATGTCGGCGCCTGGCCGGCGCTGCGCGACCTAATGGCGGATGCAGACGGCAATGTCGTCCGTGGCGATGTCGCCGTGCTCGAAGCGAAGGACTCCGTGGTGCTGGCCGAGTCACGCCTCGTGGCGGTGCTTGGAATCGACAACGCGGTGGTGGTGGAGACCCCGGACGCCGTGCTCGTGGCAGACGGCACCCGCGTCGACCGAGTCCGCGAGTTGGTGCAGACCCTCGAGGAAGCAGGGCGCGAGGAAACCGCTTCTGCCAACCGAGTCGTGCGCCCCTGGGGCACCTATGAACGCCTCGCCGCCGGGCCCCGGCACCAAGTGAAACGCATCGTCGTTTACCCCGGCGCGGCGCTGTCGCTACAAACCCACCGCCAGCGCAGCGAACATTGGGTGGTGGTGCAGGGCGCGGTGGAGGTGACCCGCGGCGAAGATCGGATTCGCCTCGAGGAGAACGAGTCCACGTACATTCCCGCCGGCGCGCTGCACCGTCTTTCCAATCCGGGGAGCGAAGCTGCAGAGCTCATCGAAGTGCAGGTGGGCGACTACCTCGGCGAAGACGACATCGAGCGATTCGCGGACAATTACGGTCGTGCGGATGAACCGAACCCGGACGATCCAGGCTAGGAGAGAGGGTGTGAAAACGTGAGTGCTGGCAGGAAATGCATCGTCACTGGGGGTGCCGGCTTCATCGGTTCCGCCCTCGTTCGGCATCTGCTCGATCGCGGCGAAATCGTGCACACCGTGGACAGCCTTTCCTATGCGGGTCGTATGGAAAACCTCGCGGACGTGCAGGACTCGCCGCGCCACCGGCTGCATCGGCTCGACATCCAGGACCGCGCTGCGCTGCGGGAGCTGGTGCTCGATCTCAGGCCCGACGCGATCCTCCATCTGGCGGCCGAGACTCATGTCGATCGTTCCATCGACGGCCCCGCCGCCTTCGTGCAAACCAACATTGTCGGCACCTTCAACCTGCTGGAGGCCGCCCGGGAAGTCGCGGCGGCCAACGCCGAGTTTCGCCTCGTCCATGTCTCCACAGACGAGGTTTTCGGCGCCTTGGGAGAGACCGGCCGGTTCACGGAAGCCTCCCGCTACCGCCCGAACTCTCCCTACGCAGCCTCCAAGGCCGCAGCGGACCACCTGGCTCGCGCCTGGCACGAAACCTTCTCCCTGCCCGTGCTCGTAACCAACTGCTCCAACAACTACGGGCCGCGCCAGTTCCCGGAAAAGCTGATCCCCCTCACCATCGCCAACGCCTTGGCAGGCAAGCCCATCCGCATCTACGGCGACGGCTTGCAGGTGCGCGACTGGCTGTTCGTGGAGGATCACGTTCGCGGGCTCGTTCGCGTGCTCGACGATGGCCGGCCGGGCGCCACCTACAACATCGGCGGCAACTGCGAGCGCACCAACCGCGAGGTCGTGCACACGCTGCTGGAGCGACTCGCGAACCACGTCGAAGCGGACGTGGGATCCTTGCGCGGGCTTGTCACCCACGTGCAGGATCGACCCGGGCATGACCACCGCTATGCCATCGATGCCAGCCGCATCGAGCGCGAACTCGGCTGGGTGGCCGAAACCCCCTTCGAGGAGGGCATCGACGCCACCGTGGCGTGGTATTGCGGCCACCCGGAATGGCGCAGGAGCGTGATGGGCAGCTACAACGGGGGCCGGCTCGGAACGACACCATGACAGCCCAAGAACAGCGCACGCGGGGCATCGTCCTCGCCGGCGGGCACGGCACGCGCCTGCACCCGGTCACCGCCGGCGTCTGCAAGCAACTGCTGCCGGTGTATGACAAGCCGATGATCTACTACCCCCTCACCACGCTCATGCTGGCGGGCGTGCGCGACGTGCTCGTCATCTCCACGCCCCGCGACACGCCGCGCTTCGAGGAACTGCTCGGCGACGGCAGCCGCTGGGGCATGTCGCTGTCCTATCGCGTGCAGCGCGAGCCACGGGGGATTCCCGACGCCTTCATCGTCGGTCGTGACTTTGTGGGCTCGGACCCGGTGGCGCTCATCCTGGGCGACAACATCTTTTTCGGCAGCGAACTGTCGCGCACGGCGCAGGAAGCGGTGGCGGGCAACAGCGGCGCCACGGTGTTCACCTATCCGGTGAACGACCCGAGTGCCTTTGGCGTGGCGGTGCTCGACGCGCAAGGCAGCGCCGTGGACATCGAGGAGAAGCCGGCCGAGCCGCGATCCAATCTGGCGGTGACCGGCCTCTACATGTACGACAACGACGTGCTCGACATCGCTGCCTCGCTCGCGCCATCCGCCCGCGGCGAAACCGAAATCACCGACATCAACCGCCACTACCTGGAAGCTGGCCGCCTGAACGCGGTGCAGTTCGGCCGCGGCATGGCCTGGCTCGACACCGGCACCCACGACTCCCTGCTCGAGGCAAGCATGTTCGTGCAGATCATCGAGCACCGCCAGGGCCTGAAGATCGCCTGCCCCGAAGAGGTGGCATGGCGCATGGGCTGGATCGACGACGAAGAATTGGCCGCCCTCGCCGGGGACTTCGCCGGCAGCGCCTACGGCGCCTACCTGACAGAACTGCTCGCCTAGCAACCTACGCCCGCCGAGTTGTTAATGGCCAACCAGATTAGTGACCATTTGCGTAGCGCCCTTGGGAGTGCATTGGTGTTGCTGTGCTCTAGCGCATTATCTGCCGAGGTCGTGATCGAAAGAGAGAGCGACGATAGAGGTGTGGCCCTGGACGGTGCCTGGGTGGGCATATTTGGTGGGTCCGAGGTCTCCGGGAAGGCTGCCGAACGGTGGATGGCGTTTGACACCGGTAAAATGGTGTTCTCCGTTGCCGAGGACGCGCTACCGGTCACAGTTGTGGTACTTGCGCCTGAGTCAGGGACCCCAGTCCTGCGCGCGGTGGGGGGCGGTGATTCAGAAATGGTGATCGTTATAGGTCAAGACTGTGGACCGCAGCTTTTCGGTCGCGTTGCTGCCCGAGTCGGTACGGAGCTCCGGGTGATCGATGGGGCGGACGTTGGGATTGTGGGTGCGATCGAGGAAGGAGCAGACATCCCAGAACAGATGCGGCCGTCGTGGCGCACGTCACGTGGACTCGTCGAGATGCCATGTATGGTTGCAGGTCAGTACTTGGTTTCGGTCGCGGTAGAGGGGTATCTCCCTGCGCGCGAAAATGTCGTACTGTCGGACGAACTGCCTTGGTCGTTCGATGTGGCGCTCGTACCGGATGACAGGTGGGTTAACGGGGAGGTGGTTGGCCCAGGCGGCAACGGCATCGAAGGTGCAAAGGTCACCGGAACAAGCGCGACCGAGTCGCTCCACACGGTGTCGGGTCCTGACGGGGCCTTTGCTGTTGGCCCCTTTTCCCAAGGGGACGCCACGGTGTTCGCAAGTGCCGGGGACACCGTCTCCACACACTATCGTGTTGGGCTACCGTCGGCTTGGCTGCAGGTATCGTTGGTGCCCGGGGATTTCCGCAGCAGGATAATTGGCCGAGTATTCGATCAAGCGACCGATGTTGCCATCGAGACTTTCGAGGTGGCTTTCCATCCCAAAGACTCGCCTATGTGGAGTCGCACTTACGAGAGCGCTAACGGCGAATTCGATGTCGTTACGGAAAGCGCGTCGGCTGTGATTCAGGTTCGGGCCGACGGATACGCGACATGGACCGGTGCACCAAAGCTGAATCCCGGACAATCCCGGACGTTGGATGTGCCGCTCAAAAGAGGTAGTTTGCTTTTCGGGAGGGTCTTCGCTTCGGCCACCGGGGCACCGATTGAAGGTGCGACGGTTTATGCGCAAGGTTACCTGTGGGATGGGAGGGTATTGGCGGCGCATTCCGTAGTGACGGATTCGAGCGGCATATTTGAGCTGCGGTCTGATGGGGACATCGGTTGTTTCGGCGTACGAGCGAAGGGATTCGCGCCGAAGGTCGCTTGTTCGAGTGACGGTGAAGAGCCGAGCGTCGGGCTAGACGCTGGTGGCGAAGTGGTCGGGCGGCTAGCGCTGCCTGATGGCTTGGCCGTGTCTGGTTCGGTTGCGCTCGGAGCGGTTGCACCGCCGTTGGGAAGGGTCCTTGGACTTTGGGACCTTTGGCTGCGTGAGGCTGTCGAACAGAAAACCACAGCTAGGGACGGGCAGTTCCGACTGGGTGACCTTGCCCCGGGGACGTACAACATTTGGGCGGATTCAAGTGAGGGTGTGGTCGAGGCTCAAACGGTCACCGTAGCGGCAGGGGCTTCGCGGACGCTGCGTTTGTTAGTGGAGCCACTCGCCAGCATCAAAGGGAACGTGTCAGGGCTTAGCGAAGGAGAGCAGGCTAGGCTAACGGTTCACAGCGAGGAGAGCGGGGACCACGACGGTCATGTCCGATGGGCGCCGGAGAAAGTCGGAAACGGCACATTTGAGATTCCCGGCGTTCCAGATGGTCGCTACGTATTGGTGGCCAAAAGCGACCAAGGCCGGGAGACATCAGTGGATTTCGAGATTCAAGATCAAGAAGACACAGAGTTGGAAGTTACGTTCCTGCACTCGTCCCGGCTGTGGGGGCGTGTGCTGTCTGGAGGGCAAGGTGTCCGACGCGTGAACGTGTTCGCGCGGCACGTTGACTCTCCGATGCGGGCACTGGGAGCCTTCACAGAGGATAATGGTGCCTACTCCTTTAGCGGATTAGCTGACGGCACTCACGAGGTCGTCGTGCTGGGTAACCGGTTTCACGTCGACGTGCGTGGGGATACCGAGTTCGACCTCGCGTTGGCAGCGCACAGCGTCTCCGGCGTGGTTCGTGCTTTTGGAAGGCCAGCGGCAGCGGTGCGGATGTTTGCGAGGCCCCTTGACGTGCCTGCTGGTGAGCCATGGTGGACGGCGTG
The DNA here is from genome assembly GCA_965116935.1 of Pseudomonadales bacterium. GTDB lineage: Bacteria > Pseudomonadota > Gammaproteobacteria > Pseudomonadales > Azotimanducaceae > VXYL01. The sequence goes on from OZ220737.1 coordinate 2,895,887, forward strand.
GCCACGGCCAGGGCCGTACGTTATTGAAGGGCTTACCGGTAGTGCTGGCGAATACCGCTTTGGGGGATTGCCGGAAGGACGCTACGAGATGGTCGCTATGATGCCGTACTTTGATGGCGGCACTCGCGAGGTGTTCGTCAATGCGGATGTAGAGGGCGTCGATCTTTACCTGCGCCCGACAGAGGACCTTCGGCCCGTGTACGTGGTGCCAAACTCGGGCGTGGCGGGAGAGGAGATCGAAATGGCGGCAAGAGGCGGTATGTATGCCGGACTACGGGAATCGGGCACGTACCTACCCTTGGACGGACCGGGGATGACGTCGGTCCCCGGGTCGCTGGAAGGGGCGGACTTGAGCTTCGTTATCTGGCACCCGAGCCGGAGGGTGGTGCGAGTACCACGCTGGGATGGCGGTCCCATCACCATTCGGCGAGCTGAAGTACCCGAGTCAGATTAGGGAGGGGTGCTTTGTCCCCATACTTGATGATAGCGACTTCCGCGCTGTGGCTCGCCGTGGTGGTTCAGTCCGTTCTGCTCTTTGGACTCTACTACACTCACCATCGACTGCTGCGTGCTGCATTGGGCCACCCGTGGACTTCAGGGCTGCTTCCTGGGACGGAAGTGCCCAACGTGCTGGTCGCGGACGCCAAGACAGGTCACGGTCGTTCGACGGCGGAAATCTCTGCGGAGTTCCAGAGCCTAATCTTTGTGTCGGCATCGTGCGAAATAATGTCGCAATCTGCTGCAACCGGTACTTGACTCGCCTGTGATGCGGACCGCAGCCGTGTATTGCGACGGGGACCGGCAGGACTGTGAGGCTTGGTTGACCAGATCGGGCGTTACGCCGTTGTTCATCAGACGCGATGAGGATGCGGTGGACGCATTCGAGCTGGTCTCACTCCCATCGCTGGTGCGTATACAGGATGGAAAGGTCCAAGCTAGCGTCTATCCTGTGACGTCAGCGGACCTTGTGGACACATTGGAGCGCTGGGCGAACTGATGGCGTTTGGGGAGGAGGGGAAATTGCTGCTTGGATGCGCGGTTGTCGCCGCAGCGTTGCTTGGAGCCTGCCGTACCTTATCGGGAATCGCGAAAAAGACCGAACTGGTCGAAGAACGGCTCGTCACTTCCGCGCGCTTGGGCGAAGGAAGGAGTGCGTCAAAAGCCGATGAGAATGCCGCAGAGGCGGAACAACGGAGGGGCTCGAAATGACGGACGCTTTGGTTGATTCGATATGGGTCGCCGTGGGGCTTTGTCTTCTTGTTGCAGCGTGGAAGAAGGCGCGCGACATTAGTGGGTTTCGGAAGGGAATAGATACCTTTCGGATCATTCCCGTAAGTTGGTCTGGCTGGATGGCTTGGATGGTGGTTGCGACCGAGGCGTTGTTGGCACTGGGATTCCTTGGTGGGTTCTACCTCCAAGAACTTTGCTGGATCGGCTTAATTCTGATGGCGGTTTTCGGCGGCGTGACCGCAAGCGCAAGAGTCCGAGGTGTAGCCGTAAACTGCAATTGCTTTGGGGTCCGGTGCGGAAGCGACCTCGATGCAAGGCTGGGCGCGTTGGACATTGCTGACGGGCGGGGTCGCGTGCGTGTGCGTCTGGATGACCGCTCCCACTTCGCAGTCTAGTGGTGGGGTCACCCAGTGGGACATGTGGGTTGCGGGTGGGTGTGTCGCGGTCGCAAGTGTTTCGGTGATCAAGCTGTTCGATCCGATCGTGTGGCGCTGGATGTCACGGGATGCTACGTCCAACGAAGCAAACAAGCCATGGGTTGATCGACGGGGAGTGCGGGTTTCTGCGGTAGTTTCCGCAACCGGCTGACGCAACCGTCCGATGGCGGAACATCGGCGGCAACTGCGAGCGCACCAACCGAGAGGTCGTGCATACGCTGCTCGAGCGTCTCGCGAGCCACGTCGAAGTGGACGTGGAGTCCCTGCGCGGGCTCGTCACCCACGTGCAGGATCGACCCGGCACGACCGCCGCTACGCCATCGACGCCAGCCTCATCGAGCGCGAACTCGGTTGGGTGGCCGAGACCTCCTTCGAGGATGGCATCGACGCCACCGTGACGTGGTATTGCGACCACCCGGAATGGCTGAGGAGCGTGATGGGCAGCTACAACGGCGGGCGGCTCGGAACGACACGATGACAGGCCAACAACAACGCACGCGGGGCATCGTCCTCGCTGGCGGGCACGGTACGCGCCTGCACCCGGTCACCGCTGGCGTGTGCAAGCAACTGCTGCCGGTGTATGACAAGCCGATGATCTACTACCCCCTCACCACGCTCATGCTTGCTGGCGTGCGCGAGGTGCTCATCATCTCCACGCCCCGCGACGAGCCGCGCTTCGAGGAACTGCTCGGCGACGGCAGCCGCTGGGGCATGTCGCTTTCCTATCGCGTGCAGCGCGAGCCGAAGGGCATCCCCGACGCCTTCGTCGTCGGGCGTGATTTCGTCGGCACCGAGCCGGTGGCGCTCATCCTGGGCGACAACAGCTTCTTCGGCAGCGAACTGTCGCGCACGCCGCAGGAAGCGGTGGCGGGCAACGAGGGCGCGACCGTGTTCACGTACCCGGTGAAGGACCCGAGCGCCTTGGGCGTAGTGGTACTCGATGCAGATGGTCGTCCGGTGGACATCGAAGAGAAGCCGGCGGAGCCGAAGTCCAATCTGGCGGTGACGGGCCTGGACGTCTATGACAACGACGTGTTGGACATTGCCGCTTCCCTAGAGTCCTCCGCCCGCGGCGAAACCGAAATCACCGACATCAACCGGCACTACCTCGAAGCCGGCCGCCTGAACGTGGTGCAGTTCGGCCGCGGCATGGCCTGGCTCGACACCGGCACCCACGACTCCCTCTTGGAGGCGAGCATGTTCGTGCAGATCATCGAGCACCGCCAGGGCCTGAAGATCGCCTGCCCCGAAGAGGTGGCATGGCGCATGGGCTGGATCGACGACGAAGACTTGGCCGCCCTAGCCGAGGACTTCGCCGGCAGCGCCTACGGGCGCCTACCTCACAGAGCTGCTCGCCTAGCCAGCGATCCACTCCTTCACGTATTCGACGTGCATGAGGGGTCGAACCATGCCGGAATACACGTCGGAAACGATGCCGTCCTCGTCGATGAGGTACGTCACGCGCCACGGGATGATCCACTTGGAGGCACCGTACTCGGAACGCACGAGGTTGCCGGGGTCGCTGGCAATCGGGAACGGCAGTGCGTGGCTGCCGGCGAAGCGTTCGTGCGACGCGATTGTCTGCCCGCTGATACCTACGACCTCGACACCGTGGCCAACTAGCTCTTCATAGGCGTCGCGGAACGCGCAGACTTGGGTTGTGCACCCAGGCGAGTGGTCAGCGGGATAGAAGAACAGCACGACTTTGCGGCCTCGCAACGAACTCAGCGTCAGGGTTCCGCTGCCCGTCAGGCTCGCTGTTTCGAGGGTGAAATCCGGTGCTACGTCGCCGACATCAACCGCCACTTACCTGTCTACCTCCCATGAACTCCAACGCCGATCATCGGAGGGGGGGTGCTGTGGGTCAAGCCCCGGCGAGCCGTGGTGGAAACTCGCATGAACAGGCGCTAGCGCATAAGGAAGGCCACCCGAAGAAGGGCGACGCATGCGTCGCCCCTACGGCCCGCGGCTTGACCGACACCTTTCTGTAGGGGCGACGCATGCGTCGCCCTGTCCGGCAGACCGCTGGGCCGCCGCCAAGTCCGACATACTGCTAGTGTGCCGTCCCGCAAGTTCGTGGTACTTCGGCATGTCCAGTCTTGGTCCTGACCGACCTCTCGGGGGCGAGTCCGGGCGGCACATCCTCGTTTTCTCCGGCATCGCCGCGCCAGCCAACGTCCAGCACGAAGGGTGACGTGTTTCTGGGACACGACACTAGCGGGAGCGTAATGCGACCGGCCGCTGTGCCATGCTACCTCCCCCACCGCGACGGCATGGAATTCAACTAGATGGAAGTCGAAGCCACGACGTTGCCGGGAGTCGTCATCATCCGGCCCCGGGTGTTCGGCGACGAGCGCGGCTTCCTGCTCGAAACCTACGCCAAGGAGCGCTACGACGAGCATCCTGCGCTGACGCAGGAGTTCGTGCAGGACAACCACTCCCGTTCCCGACGCGGTGTGTTGCGCGGCTTGCACTTTCAGGAGCAGGAGCCGCAGGGCAAGCTCGTGCGGGTGAGTCGCGGGCGCGTGTTTGACGTGGCCGTGGACATCGATCCCGCGTCCCCCACGTTCCGCCAGCACGTTGGGGTGATTCTTGATGACGAAAGCCACACCCAGCTATTCATTCCGCCGGGTTATGCACACGGCTTCTGCGTGCTCTCGGAGGTGGCGGATTTCGAGTACAAATGCACCGCCCACTATCGGCCGGACGATGGCCGAGGCGTTTTGTGGAACGATCTGACGCTGGCCATCGACTGGCCCATTGCGGACCCCATCGTCTCGGCGGCGGACCGGCGAAACCCAACCTTGGACGATTATCTCGGCAGGCTGCCGTGAGAGTCCTCGTCACCGGCGCCGCCGGCCAAGTTGGATCGGAGCTTTCCCGGCTAGGCACTGAAGCCTTCCAGCCCATCGGCCTCAGCCGCGACGATCTCGACATCACGGATGCCGCGGCCGTGGCCCGCACAGTCGAACGATGGCAGCCCCGAGCGGTTGTCAACTGCGCCGCGTACACCGCCGTGGACCGCGCCGAGGGCGACATCGAGACCGCCCACGCGGTGAACGTCGAAGCCGTGGCGCACCTCGCCGCCGCCTGCGCCAACAATGGCGCGGCGCTCGTTCACATTTCCACCGACTATGTGTTCGACGGCGAATCGGGCGCGCCATATCGCGAGGAGGAACCCACGGCCCCCTTGAGCGTCTATGGCCGCACCAAGGAACTCGGCGAACGCGCCGCGCGCGCCGGCGCCCCACGCCACATCATCCTGCGCGTTAGCTGGGTGTTCGGAACCTTGGGCACGAGCTTCGTCGACACCATGCTTCGCCTAGCCCGCGAACGCCCCGAACTCACCGTCGTCGACGACCAGGTCGGCGCCCCCGCTCCCGCCCAGGCGGTTGCTGAGACGCTCCGAACCATCTGCCTAGCCACAGCGAACCGAGAGGACCTCTGGGGCACCTACCACTTCAGTGCCGAGCCAACGGTGAGTTGGTGCGGCTTCGCGCGCGAAATCGTGGCGGAAGCCGCACGGCTTGGCCTGATCGAACAAGCCCCCGAAGTGCGCGCCATCTCCACTACCGAATACCCAACCCCCGCCCAACGACCCCTCAACTCCCGCCTGAGCGCCACCCGCCTGGCAGGAAGCTTCGGCATCCAACCGCCAGACTGGCGCCCTCACCTGCGCGCCTATCTCGGCTCTCTTCGATCGTAGGTACGGCTTCATGTGTACGTGTTGCCTCGGCCCGCTTGTGCGATGGCAGGATGCCCGCGTCCGCAGACCCGGTTTGCACGCAGTCCGAGGCCCGGTGAATCCAGGCTTCCTTGAGGTGGTGTCTCAGTTTGACCCTTCCGGCTGTATCGGATGGGCGCTAGAAACCGGCGATCGTGTTCGACGGGCATCTGGCGCCGCTCTGGAGGGAGGGCACCAAGAGCTTGCACCGCAGGAGCGGCGGATACGCGGCGTATGCGGTGCAAGCTCTTGGGGAGGTGGGGGCTGGGGCCAAACGCCGAGCGCTAGCGAGGCGTTTGGCGACGCCCGCCCTCCATCGCGCCGCAAGGCGCGCGGACCCCTCGTCGCACCAGCAAGATGCGCACCCTTGCGGGCGCGATGGAGGGCGGGACGCCCTCCCTCCAGAGTACGACGCGCCACGCTGGGTAAGTCAAATTGAGACACCACCTTCCTTGACAAAACGGTGCCCCCTGAGGAGGAACGTGCGTACAATGGCCTTGCTATCGGGCAAACCACGCAGAACGCTCAACACGTTGCCATGCCAGTCGATGCGCGACTCACAACAACCGAGCCGGATGGCGCCGCGTCAACGTCCACAAGAAACCGTGGTGCAGAGCCCGAGTCGGTTCAACGGGACGGCGCGACGATCCACTTCCAAGCCGCCGAAACGCTCTATGAGCAATGGCCGAGCCCCATTTGCATTGTGGCCGACGGCCCCTACGGCGTCGGTGGATTCCCCGGCGACTTGCACACCACTGAAGGACTGGTTGACTGGTACCGCCCGCATGTCGAGTCTTGGTCCTCCCGCGCCACGCCGCAGACCACCCTCTGGTTCTGGAACACGGAACTCGGCTGGGCCACGGTGCATCCGCTGCTGGCGGAACAGGGCTGGCAATACCGTAGCTGCCACATCTGGGACAAGGGCCTCGGCCACATCGCTGGCAACGCCAACACGCAGACGTTGCGCAAGTTCCCGGTCACCACCGAGGTGTGTGTGCAGTACGTCAAGGCACCGACGTTTCTCCGGGCCGGCGAACCGGCCACCATGCAGGAGTGGCTACGATACGAATGGCAGCGAACTGGCTTGCCGCTGCGTCTCGCCAACGACGCTTGCGGGGTTGCCAACGCCGCTACCCGCAAGTACCTGACGGCCGATCACCTTTGGTACTACCCGCCCCCAAGCGCCTTCGTGCGCCTAGCCGATTACGCGAACACGCATGGCAAGGCCGCCGGCCGGCCGTATTTCAGCCAGGACGGGTGCAAGCCCATGACGGCCGAAGAGTGGAGCCGCATGAGAGCGAAGTTCCACTGCTCAGCCGGGGTCACCAACGTCTGGCGGCAACCTCAGGTCGGTGGCAACCGCCGCATCAACGGCAACCGCGAACGCATGCAATGGAAGTACAAAAGCCTGCACGGCAGCCAAGAGCCTCTTGAACTCATCGCAACCACCATGCTGGCCACCACGGACCCCGGCGATGTGGTGTGGGAACCCTTCGGCGGCCTATGTCCCGCCGCCATCTGTGCCTTCCGCCACGACCGCGTGTCGCACAGCGCCGAAATCGTCGCCGAGTTTACCAGGCCGCGGCCGAAAGACTCAGTTCATGCCACCGAAGCCTGAACCTCCCGAACGGGTAGAGCCAACCGATTGGCAGCATCACGAGCTTTGGCTCGGTGTGCGGAACGCTCTGTACGCGTGCCCGGACCGATTCTCGACGCCGACCACCATCGAGGGCCTGATGGCCACCGACATCTTCACCCTGAACACGACCTTGGCCGCAACCATCGAAGAGTCGGTCGTCAAGACGCTCAACGACCTCCGGGCTGTTTGGGATCCCAAAGACCGATACCCCACCTACTATCGGTTTGCTGCGGCGAGCAGTATGTCGGTGGTCCAGGGTGGAGCTAAACGGATTCCACTTGCCGCCGCGATAGAACGAGCCCGCTTAGGCTCGATCTTGGAGAGCCTTGGTGAGCGGTTCCCCGCAGTGGATCGCAACCACTTGCCGGGTTTTTCCTCGGAGTCGGACTCTCGCCCTGCGCAGTTCTTGGAGCTGTTGTGGATGAACGCCTCGCCCGTGGGCCAAGACCGGGACGAAGCGGAAATCTTGTCGGCCGGGAAGAAAGCGATCCGCGATGTCCGCGCCTCCTTGAACCTGCGCGGCGACTCTCTCGCCCTTGAATCTGCCGCTCTTTAGCTCGATTGGTGCAACGTAAGTGGCCATTTCTCCGGCACCGACGAACAGGTAGTCGCAACGCCTCGCGGATGCCTCAATGCCGGGGGCGTCAATGTCGACGATCACTCGATTGCGTGGCGCACCTGCCATGGAGACGGAGCAAGCATCCTTCTTGCATCGTCTTACTTGGCAGTTTGGCGGGAACGCGCGCTTGGCAGCTTCAATGAGGTCGGTCAAGGGGCTTCTTCTTCCTGCATTCGATTGAAGATTCTTGCTCCTTCGTTGTATAGGGCCATGCTGACGGCATCGTAGTCGGTCGGGTACAGGCCCGTGTCCGGATCAAGCTTGATTTCCTCCACTACCGAGCCCTTGGGCCGCTTTGTCGGGCGAAAAAGCCAGGTGCCCACGTCTTCGGGTTGCAGCACGGCATCGGCGGTGTCGATACCGTCCCTCCGCTCCGGTGGTAGGCCGGAGGCTCGAACCAGATTGCCGATCTTCTCGACGAACCACTCGCTGTGTGTCGTCATCACCACGCGGACACCGTCGCGCACCAGTCGGGCGAGTTCGCGTGCGAAAGCCGCCTGCATGGCGGGATGGAGGTGGGCCTCAGGCTCGTCGATGATGATGACGTCGCCTGGGGAAACGGCGTAGCGAAGGTAAAGGACGACTGGTGCCAGCTCCGAGACCATGGAGGAAGCGCGGAAGAGCGGGAGGTCGCGCTTCCAGCCAGATGGTCGGTAGGAGAACCTCGGATAGCTTGTCTCCCCTCGTGACAGGCGTATCTCGCCATCAAGAAGCCGCTGCAACCGCTCGTCGAGACGCTGCGACTCAACGCGCATTCGGCCTGTTGGCCGGTCGATTCGGAGGAGCTGATCCAGGAAATCGGCGAGCACGCCTGACAACATGGGAACGCTGGTTTGAGGCCGTAGCGCGGCTGTCGAGGCTTGCTGAATTGCGCCTCCCGCGATGACCTGATGGCTCTGCATGAGACCAGGTCGGTCGGTGGGGAAGTAGTACGCGTCACGGCAAAGGGGTCGGAGGATGGAGCGGAACACGATGTCGGACAGATTTCCAAGCACCGCGTTTGGTTGCCCTTGCTCGTCCCAGAAAGGAAGGAACTCGACCATGTCCCCAAGGCGCTCTAGCGCTTGTGGGTCCAGCCGAAAGCGGTCCAAGCTGGGTAGTTGGACGGACATTCGGGTATCGGCTCCACTGAGCGCGAGCCGGTAATGGGCTGGTTCGGGCAAGGCTTCGTGGCGAACGCTGAAGCCGACTTCTGTGCAGGAGGAGGAACTCGCGTTACGTATGAAGCTGTTGACCGGGCCGAAATATCGCTGCAACTGGTCTTTCAGGTGTTCGGCCAGTTCCCGCGGGTCGCTGATCGACGGTAGAACCGCGTGCGTCAATGTGGACGGCACTTCCGCGCTTCGCGCCTTCGGTGAGAGCCCCGTGACCCATGTCAATATCTGTTTGCGGAGGGCTTGCGGGGCTCGGGCGTGGAAGGGCAGAAAGTAGGGCTCTTGCCCCACGAACCGACCACCTGAACGCCATGCATCCGGCCCGCCAAAGCACTGATGCAGAGCGTAGATCAACGTCGCCAGATAGGATTTGCCCGTATTGCTCGGTCCGATGAAGATGGTCAACGGACGCACGTCCACTTCCGCATGCGTGATCGGGCCGAAATCTTGGACTTCGATTCTGAAGTTCTCCTTCATGGCCACAGTGTATCGCCCACGTCCGTGGGGAGGTAGCCGTGGGGAGGTAGCGGCTTGTGGCATGGTTTGGCAGTGGCGTGCAGCCTGGCGATGATCTCTTGTGCGGCGCCTGGGCCTTGCCCGCATTTCTCACCAGGCCTCGTAGCGAGGGCGACGAGGCGCCGCTGTGGCTGCGGGCGCACGCGTGCCAGGAGGCACGTCCGCGTGCCAGGAGGCACGTTCGGCTAGGGAGAGGGGACTCGGCGTTCGGCTCTAAACGCGTGGTGGCCGTAGGGATCGTTGTCTTTGCCTAGAGTGGGAAAGCCGCGGACTAGTTTGCTGAGTTCTGCCGGGTTGATTGGCATACGACGCCGGACGGCCCTCCCGCTGCACCCGCTGAGGTGAACGCGAGCGCGCCGTCGGAGCTAGCCGGAGCACTTGCCGCCCCCAACTACGCAGAAGCGGGAGCAATGTGGATGGTTGAGGGCGACCTCTCCGAGCGCGCCTGCGAGCGTCGGGCCGAGATCGAAGGGCCTTGCATAGGGCAACAGCGTGCAGCTCACCACGGTGGGTCGCGTGGCGCCCTTGTGCCTTATCACCATGCGCGACGAAGCGCACATGACGTCGCTCGGGCGCACGCCCAGGAGTTCCCAGCATTCGGTGGTGATCTCCGGCGTTTCGGCATCTTCATCCATTTCTGGAAACAGGACCAATCGCTCTGGGTCTTGGACGTCGAGGTCAACTCCGTGCGCCTCGAGCAGTTTCTTGAAGCCGGTTCGCATCGCCTGCTCGTCGTCGCCCCAGCGCAGGCGTCCGGCCACGCGCAAGTTGAAGCCGTTCTCGTCGAGCCATTGCAGCCCGTGCATCGCCTGCGTCCAGGAACGGCTGCCGCGCTCCTCCTCGTGGAGCTCCCGGCGGAAATGGTCCACCGAGACACGCAACGCCAAACGTTGCCCAAAGCGTTCCTTGAGTGCCACCAGACCTTCGGCGCACTTCATCATGGGTCGCATTCCGTTGGTGAGCACGAGCGCTCTGTGACCTCGGCCCAGGCTCGAATGGAGCATGTCGAGCACATCAGGATTCATAAACGGTTCGCCGCCCGTGAAGCCGATCTCCTCAACGCCCAAGTCAAAGCTCTCGGCCTCGGAGAGGAACGCCTCGACCTCGGCCGCGCGCAGATAGACCAGCGCATCGTTGCGCGGAGTCGACTCCATGAAGCAGTTGGCGCAAGCGAGGTTGCACAGCGTGCCGGTGTTGAACCACAGGGTACGAAGACGCTCGAGCGCCACCCGCGCCCGGGCCTTGCCATCTGCGGTGATGTGCGCATGCTGGAACCTATGGCCTGCCGCAGGACCGGCCACGGCACTGGCAATTATGTCCGTCATGCCGTCACTCCGATGCGCTGTTTGCCGCTGCCGGCGATGGACGGCAAAGTGTAGCGGCGTTACCGCGGGAACTCGTGCAAGTGCTCGTTGCCCATTTTGCACGATCGCTCCAAGCGCGGCGACGCACCCTACCGGTTCGCCGCGACGTGCAGGATGGCCATGGTCCGTCGCGCAGCGTGGTCCCAGGAAAACAGGCTCGCTCGCCGTTCGGCCGCCACGGCGTGCGTGCTGTATGCCTGATTGTCGGCGCCCAGGGTTAGGAAGCCGCGGGCTATGTCGGTCGTGTCTGCTGGATTGACCAGCACGGCTGCGTCGCCGGCGACTTCGGCCAGCGCGCCGGCGTTGGCGGCGACTGCTGGCTTGCCGCGTTGCATGGCCTCTACCAGCGGCAGTCCGAAGCCCTCGTAGTGGGAGGCCATCACCACGCCTATGCAGCCGGCGTAGAGGCTTGCCAGCACATCTTCGTTGACCGGGCCTAGGTCGATGATGCGGTCGTTGGCGGCGATGGCTGCGTCGAGTGTTGGTTCGTGCCAGCCTTGGCCGCCGGCAAGCAGCAGATCGACCGGGGGTAGGCCAGCTTCGCAGGCGTGGAGGAAACCCTCGATGACGCCGCGTAGGTTCTTGCGCGGTTCCTTGGTGCCGACGAACAGGAAGAAGGGGCGCGGGTGAGAGAAGGGAAGTGCCTTGGGGAGGCAGCGGGCGCCCTCGTGAATGACATGGACGTTGCGGGAGCGGTAGGGGGCGAGACGATTGGCGGTGTCTTGGGATACGGCGATGATGTGGTCGGCGCGCTTCAGTGCCACCGGCATCAGGGCGGTCTCCAGCAATCGGTTGGCGCCTCGCATGGTCTCGGGTGCCACGCGCCAGACCAGATCGTGGATTGTGACGACGGTGGCCACGTCGGCGAGCAGCGCCGGAAGGTGGTGACGGGGAGAGAAGAACACGTCCACGTCGTCGTGCCGGGTCCAGCGCGGAAACAAGGTGTGGACGACTAGTGCGTCCGGCAGCCCCTTCGTTCCTGAGCGAAAGGTGGCGGGGAAGGGCGGCTCCTCGGCCAAGCCGCTGTCGCGGAAGTCGTCGAGATAGACACACAGGTCATGATGCTTGGCGAGCCGCGCCAGGATCTCCCGCGTGTAGATGCCGATGCCGGTGAATGGATTGCGCAAGGGCCGCCCATCCACTCCGATCCGCAAGCGTTGCATCCGTAGCCCGGGCTCAAGCCGGTCGCAGCTCAGCGTCCAGGTCGTGGTCGTCGCAGAAGTAGAAGAAATTGTCGCGCAGTTCGGCGATGCGAGCGTCCGGTGGCACTTCGATTTCCATCACCAGCGAGAAGATGGGGGTGCCGGTGTGGGCGGCGCGTTCGGTGACCGTGTCGAGGTTGTAGATGTTGATGTTGCGGGAGGAGAAGAAGCCTGCCACGAGGTGGACGATGCCGGGATGGTCCATGGCGGTGACGCTGACCGTGTAGGGAATGCGACCCTCTACGTCGCCACGCTCGCCGGTGAGGCGGAAGAGGAAGGCGAGGTCCATCTCCTTGGCGAGCTTCACCAGCCGCGTCTCGAGCCGCTGCAGGTGCAAGGCGCCGCCGGTTACCGACATCAGCACCGCGAACTCGCCGCCGAGCACGGTCATGCGGCTGTCTTCGATGGAGAGGTTGAGGTCGTGCACCACCTTGGCGATCTCGTTGACGACACCGGGGCGGTCCTGGCCGACGGTGGAGATCACGGCGCGGCTGATGGTGGCGGTGTTGCCGATGGTCGAAGTCCGTCTCATGCGCCATCCTCCCGAGCGGCCGCGGGCAATGCATCCTCGCTTGGCGTCAGCGCGCCGCGCAGGCGGGCGGTTAGTTCGGCGACCGGAACGCGCTCCTGCGCCATGCTGTCGCGGTCGCGAATGGTGACCGTGTCGTCCTCCTCGATGGTGCGAAAGTCGATCGTAATGCACATGGGCGTGCCCACCTCGTCGTGGCGGCGGTATGCCTTGCCGATGTTGCCGGTGTTCTCGAACAGGATGCGGCCGAGGCCAAGCCGCTGCAGTTCGCCCTTGATGGCCCGGGCGCGCGCCACGAGGCCCTCGTGGTTGCGCTTGAGCGGAATGACGGCGGCCTTGATGGGCGCGAGGTGGGGCTTGAGCGCGAGCACCGTGCGCTGGCCACCGTTGTCGAGTTGTTCCACCTGGTAGCCCTCGTTCAGCAGGGCGAGCACTCCGCGGTCCACGCCGGCCGACGGTTCGATCACCCACGGCACGCTCCACTGCTTCGCCTGCTGGTCGTGAACCGCGAGCCGCACGCTCGAATCGGCGTTCGCCATCACCTTGGCGTGAATGTCGAGATCGCTCTGGTTGCGGGTGTGGGAACCGAGATCGAAGTCGGTGCGGTTGGCGATGCCTTCGAGTTCCTCCACGCCGTGGGGAAACCGATACATGATGTCCACCGTGGCCTTGGAATAGTGCGACAGGCCTTCGGGAGGGTGGTTGTAGAGGCTCAGGTGCTCGCGGTCGATGCCCTGCAGCTCCCACCAGTCGATCCGTTCCTGAGTCCAGCGCTGGTGCCACTCCTCGTCCGTTCCGCCCTCGACGAAGAACTCGAGCTCCATCTGCTCGAACTCGCGCACCCGGAAGATGAAGTTGCGCGGCGTGATTTCGTTGCGGAACGCCTTGCCGATCTGGGCGATGCCGAAAGGCGGCTTGCGGGAGGTGGAGTCGAGCACGTTGCGGAAGTTGGTGAAGATCGACTGCGCGGTTTCCGGCCGCAGGTAGGCGAACGAGGAGCCATCGTCGATGGGGCCGACGGAGGTGCGGAACATCAGGTTGAAGGGCCGCGGCTCGGTGAGGTCGTCGGAGCCGCAATTGGGACAGCGACCGTCTTCGATGTGATCCGCCCGCCAGCGACTCTTGCAGGTGCGGCAGTCCTGCAGCGGGTCGGTGAAGGTGTCTTCGTGACCGGAGTAGCGCAGCACCTTCGGGTTGGTGAGGATGGCGGAGTCGAGCCCTTCCACGTCGTCGCGCTCATAGACCATTGACCGCCACCACGCCGCCTTGAGGTTGTTCTTGAGCTCGACGCCCAGGGGGCCGTAGTCGTAGATGCCCTGCAAGCCTCCGTAGAGCTCGCTCGCCTGATACAGAAACCCCCGTCGCTTGGCGAGTGCGACAAGCTCATCCATGCTCTCGGCAGTCACGGGAGTCTCCGGCTCGGTGGTGCGGGCTTAGCGGAGGGATTTTATCGCAGGCTTTGGGCAAGCCCTGCACAAATGCCTTCGGTTTCGGTGCTTTTTTTCAGGGGCGAGATGCCCCGCCGGAAGACGCACCTACATTGGCGCAAGGGGCTCGTGCCGAGGTTCCTTAGCGATTGCGCGCACGCATCCGCGCAAGGGTCGCCAGCAATGCCGCTGCCAGCACGAGCAGCCATGCGTGGCCGAAGCGCACGAAGGGTGTTTGTCCCTGGACGATGTGGAAGGCGCCGTCAAGCACGCCTGTCTGGAACTGTGGCAACGCCGCGACGTCGTTCGTCGTATGGCCGGCCAGCAACGCCCGCGCCGGCACAGGGTGGCCGCGCTCGTCGACGATGGCCGTGATGCCGTTGTTGGTGGCGCGGAGCAGGTAGCGGCTGGTCTCTGCCGCACGCATCCGGGCGATCTGCATGTGCTGGTGGGGCCCTATGGATGCACCGAACCAAGTGTCGTTGCTCACTGTGACCAGTGCTGCGGCGTTGGCCGCATCGCGACGCACCATGTCGGGATATGCGATCTCGTAGCAGATGGCGACGGCCAGCGGCACACCGCCGGCAAGCAAGACCGGCTGCTCGGGCTCGCCTGGTTGCGAACGTGACATGGGCAGGTCGAAGAAGCCAATGAGGCCGCGCAGCAAGCCTTCGAGGGGCACGTACTCGCCAAACGGCACCAGCCGACGCTTCAGATAGGTGCCGCCGCCGGTGGAGACCGCGCCATTGTGGAGCGTCGCATCTTCGTCCGACGCCCGTGCAACCGGGATGCCGAGCACGAGGTCTCCGTCGATCGCCTCCGTCACCGAGTCGAGGTATGCGCCGGCCCGGTGCAGATAGACCGGAATCGCCGCCTCCGGCCAGATCACGATGTCCCGATCCGCCACTTGCGCGGTCAGGTGGCGATAGCGCCCAAGAACCATCTGCCGAGATTCCGGTTGCCACTTCAGCTCTTGCGGCACGTTGCCCTGCACCAGCGCCACGGTGCGAGATTCGCCGCGATCGGTCCAGGACACGCCGGCAAGCGCGGCGGCGAGGAGCCACGGCAACGCGGCCCACACGAGGGCGAGACGAGAACGAACGGCGACGGCGAGGTTCGCGGCCGTGAACACTGCTGCCAACGACACGAGGAGCACGCCGCCCACCGGCGCGAGGGAGACCAGTGGCGTGTCCAGCATGGCGTAACCGGCAAAGAGCCACGGGAAGCCGGTGAGCACCCAGGTCAGGAGCCACTCGAACAACACCCAGAGGCCGCTGAAGAGGGCCGCGTCCGTGCAAGGGTTGGTGGCGCCGTCCACCTGCCGCCGCAGCGCTCCGAACATCCATGCCATGGCCGCCGGGAACAGCGCCATGCCGGCCACGAAGAGCGCCACCAGGAACGCCGCCAGCGGCGGCGGCGCACCGCCGTACACATGGATGCTGACGTAGATCCACGATCCGCCGGAGGCGTACTTGCCGACGCCGTAGAGCCAGCCGAGAAGCGGCACCGCGACGCTTCCCGTCGCGCGTCTCAGCAGCAGGAACAGGCCCCCGACGGAAACGGCGATCAGCGGCCAGAAGTCGAAGGGTGCCAACGCCAGCGGCAGCATGCCGCCGGCGAGCAGGCCAAGAACCGGCGCCGCCCGCGCGCCCTTGCGGGCGCGTCGGCAGTTTGCTTCGCAAACGTGCTGGTCGGCAGGTTCACTGTCGCTCACCTTCCGACTACGAGCGTGCGCCGCGCCTACGGCGCACGCTCGTAGCCAGACAAGCGCTGGACGAACCCTCGCGAGCCGCGCGGTCAAGCCTCACGGGTGAGTTGCAGCAGGTTGATGCGGCGGCTGTCGGCGTTCAGCACGCGGAACTCGAAGCCGTCGAAGGCGACGGCCTCCTCCCGCGTTGGCAGGTGCCCGAACTTGCGCAGCACGAGGCCGCCGATGGTGTCGAACTCGTCGTCGTCAAAGGCGGCCGCGAAGTATTCGTTGAAGTCCTCGATGGGCGTTGTCGCCTTGACCGTGTAGCAGCCATCGCCCTGATGACGGATGGAGCTGTCGTCGTCGGTGTCGTGCTCGTCCTCGATGTCGCCGACGATCTGTTCGAGCACGTCTTCGATGGTCACCGCGCCGGCGACGTTGCCGTACTCGTCGATCACCACCGCCATGTGGTTGCGGGTGGCGCGAAAGTCCTGCAGCAGCACGTTCAGGCGCTTGCTCTCGGGCACCATCGTCACCGGGCGGATGTGGTCCTTGATGTCGAACTCGTCGGTGTGACGCGATAGCGCGAGCGGGAGCATGTCCTTGGCATGCAGGATGCCGCGCATGTCGTCCATGTCTTCGCCGGTCACCGGGAAGCGGGAGTGCGTGGATTCGACGATGGTGGGCAGGAAGTCCTCCACCTGGCTGTCGATGGAGACGGTGACGAGCTGCGAGCGCGGGATCATGATGTCCCGCGCCCGCATGTCCGCGACACCGATAGCGCCGTGAATGATGTTGAGCGCCTCAAGGTCCAGCAGTTGGCGCTCGCTGGCGTCCTTGAGCATTTCCAGGAGTTCGCGACGGTCCGTCGGTTCTCCCGAGAAAAGGTCTGCGACCCAGTTTCGCCAGGTCTTGCCGTTGTCGTCTTGAACGCTCATTGACCGGGTCCGTAGGGGTTGTCGATGCCGAGCCGGGCGAGCAGCCGTACTTCCTCATCCTCCATGGTGCGCGCCTCGCCCGGTGTTGCGTGATCCATGCCCAAGAGGTGCAGAACACCATGCACCACGAGGTGTGCGTAGTGGTGCGCCAGCGGCTTGCCCTGGGCGCGCGCTTCCTCCGCCACGACCGGGGCGCAAATGGCGATGTCGCCGAGCACGCCGGCCGCGTCGGCGGGAAACGCCAGCACGTTGGTGGCGCCCGTGCGCTGGCGGAAGCGGTGGTTGAGGTCAGCGCCCTCGCCGCGATCGACGATGCGAACGCAAACGTCGCTGTCCTCGCCGTTCAAGGCGGATTCGGTCCAGTGCCGCAGCAGCGCCGCCTCAGGCGCACTTGCCTCGCAGCCAAGCTGCACGTCAACGGTCATCGGCTGCCTCGCTGCGTTTCGCTCGCTCGGCGTCGTCGTCGCCGTCTTGACTGCGACGTGCATCGTCGCGCGCATAGGCTTCGACGATGCGCTTGACGAGAGGGTGCCGCACCACGTCCCTGGAGCCGAAGCGGGTGAAGCTCAGGCCTTCCACATCCTTGAGCGCGTGCAGCACGTGGACAAGCCCTGAACGATGTCCCTTGGGCAGGTCGATCTGGGTGATGTCGCCTGTGATGACGGCGGTGGAGCCGAAGCCGATACGCGTCAGGAACATCTTCATCTGTTCCATCGTCGTGTTTTGGCTCTCGTCGAGGATGATGAAGGCACCGTTCAGCGTACGCCCGCGCATGAAGGCGAGTGGCGCGACTTCGATGACGTTGCGGTCGATGAGCTTGTTGACGCGCTCGACACCAAGCATTTCGTAGAGGGCGTCGTAAAGAGGGCGCAGATACGGGTCGATCTTCTGGGCGAGGTCGCCGGGCAAGAAGCCGAGTTTCTCTCCTGCCTCCACGGCGGGCCGCACGAGCAGGATGCGGGAGACGGCGTTGTTCTCGAGCGCCTCCACGGCACAGGCGACGGCGAGGTAGGTCTTGCCGGTGCCGGCGGGACCGACGCCGAAGTTGACGTCGTTGGCGCGAATGAGTTCCACGTAGCGGCGCTGATTGCCGCCGCGCGGCTTGACCGGCTTCTTGCGCGTGCGGACGACGAGTTCGTCGGCCACATCGCCACCTAGCAGTTCGTCCACCCCGGCCTCTTGCAGAAACAGATGCACCATGCTGGCGTCGAGGGCGTCCCGCTCCTGCGTTTCCACATAAAGCTGCGACAGCAGCGCGCCGCCCGCTTGCACGGGTCGCACCGGGCCGGATATGCGAAAGGCGTTGCCCCGGCCCTGAATGCGGATGCCGAGCCGTCGTTCGAGTTGCCTGAGGTTCTGGTCGAACGGCCCGCAAAGGGCTGCCAGACGGCGGGAATCGGCGGGTTCCAGATTGACGCTCGTGGTGTGAGCCACGACGGCGGGCGAGTCGTCGGCCAAGTATTTCGCTTTGCTTCCCCCTTGGGCCGTCAGAGAATAGCGGTGTTCCCCCGCGTGTCAACGTTGGTCTGCAGCCGTAGCTGCGAGCGAACTGCCGACGCGCCCTGCAGGAGGGTTCGGAGGTCATGCGGCCGGCAGTTCGCCCCGCAGGGAGTTCGGCAGGGCCTCGGTGATGGTCACGGGCACCAACTCGCCGATGAGGTCCTCGCCGGCGCGGAAGTTGACGACACGATTGTCCTCGGTGCGGCCCTGCAACTGACCTGGGTCGAGCTTTGAGGGCCCCGTCACCAGCGCCGTGCGGGTCGTTCCGACCATCGCCTCCGCGTGCGCCGCCGCCTGCCGCCGAAGCTGATCCTGCAAGATCGCCAGCCGGTGTTTCTTCACTGCCATCGGCGTCGGGTCCGGCAGCGAGGCGGCTGGTGTGCCGGGGCGAGGGCTGTAGATGAAGCTGAAGGAGATGTCGTAGTCCACTTCGCGTGCGAGATCGAGGGTTGCCTCGAAGTCGCGGTCCGACTCGCCGGGAAAGCCGACGATCAGGTCTGTCGAAAGGTGGATGTCCGGCCGCGCCGCCCGAATGCGGCGAATCTTCGACTTGTACTCGAGCGCCGTGTGCCCCCGCTTCATCATCGCCAACACCCGGTCGGAGCCGGACTGGATCGGCAGGTGCAGGTGGCTGACGAGCTCCGGGATGTCGCGATACGCCTCCACCAGCGTGTCCGAGAACTCCACCGGGTGCGACGTGGTGAAGCGGATGCGGTCAATGCCCGGCACTTCGGCGGCGTAGGCGATGAGTTCGGCGAGGTCCGCCCGGTCGCCGTCGATGGCACCGCGATAGGCATTCACGTTCTGCCCGAGGAAGTTGATCTCGCGCACCCCTTGGCGGGCCAGCGCCGTCACCTCGCGCATCACGTCCGCCACCGGGCGGCTCACCTCCTCGCCGCGCGTGTAGGGCACGACGCAGAAGCTGCAGTACTTGCTGCACCCCTCCATCACCGAAACGAACGCCGACGGCCCCTCCGCCCGAGGCTCTGGCAGACGGTCGAACTTCTCGATTTCGGGGAAACTCACGTCCACCACCGGTGCCTTGGAGGAGCGTGCACTGTCGATGAGCTCCGGAAGGCGATGCAGGGTTTGCGGCCCGAACACCACGTCCACGTACGGCGCACGCTCGGCGATAGCGGCGCCTTCCTGGCTCGCCACGCAGCCGCCGACGCCGATGACGACGCCGGGCCGGGCGTGCTTGAGCACCTTCCAGCGGCCGAGTTCGTGAAACACCTTCTCCTGCGCCTTCTCGCGAATGGAGCAGGTGTTCAGCAAGAGCACGTCCGCCTCGCCCGGTGTATCCACCAATGCCGCCGACTCGCTCTCGGAGAGCAGATCAGCCATCCGTGCCGAGTCGTACTCGTTCATCTGGCAGCCGTGGGTCTTGACGTAGAGCTTCATGCCTCGCTTCCGCTGTTCGCGGTGTGGACAGGTGGTGCGCGACCGGTGCGCAAGTATATGACCGCTTGAAAAATGCCGGGCATTGCCGGTAAATGGCGCCAAGCCAAGCCGAGGCGGCAGCGACATGAGCGACGACAAGAGCCACATCTACCGCATCTATTTCCACAGCCACGGGCAGATCTACGAGGTGTACGCACACTCGATCTACCAGAGCGACCTCTATGGCTTCGTGGAGATCGAGGACTACATCTTCGGCGAGAAATCGAAGATGGTGATCGATCCGAGCGAGGACAAGCTGCGTACCGAGTTCGAGAGCGTGCAGCGCACCTATATCCCGATGCATGCGGTGATCCGCATCGACGAGGTGGAGAAGGAGGGCACCGCGAAAATCACCGACAGCAAGGGCAGCAACATCACGCCCTTCCCGATGCCCATGCCCGGCAAGAAGGGCTGACGCCCATAAGAGAGCGAAACCATGACTGATGCCGCCCGCGAAGATCCCGCTGAACTCGTACTTGAAGAACGCGTGGACCATGTGCTCGTGCTTTCCCTCAACCGGCCACGCCGCCATCACGCCCTGAACCGTGCCCTCGTGGGGCGATTGGCAGAGGCGCTGCAGGCCGCCGAGGCGGATGAGGACGTGCGGGTGGTTGTGTTGACCGGCGCTGGCAGCAAGGCGTTCTGTGCCGGTGCCGACATGCTCGAAGTTTCCGGCGTCGAGGCGACATCGCCACCGTCCACCAAGCAGCCCACCGGCGCTGCCGGCAATGCCTATGCGGCCCTCGCCGCCATGTCGTGCCCCGTGATCGCTGCGGTGAACGGCTATTGCTATGGCGGCGGTGCGCATCTCGCCATTGGCTGCGACATTCGCTTGGCATCGACGACCGCGACGTTCCGCCTGCCTGGGGCTGAATACGGCCTCGTGGTGGCTGCCGCCGCATTGCCACGCTTGGTCGGTGCGGCCAAGGCGAAGGAGCTCATCTACACCACGCGGCGCTTTGACGCCGCCGAGGCGCATGCGTGGGGTCTTGTCAGCACGGTTCACGAACCGGATGAGCTGATGCCGGCGGCTCTTGAGATGGCGGCGCAAATCGCCGCTAACTCGCCGGCGGCGGTGCAGGCGTCAAAAGCGGTCATCGACGCGGCCACGCTCTCTGACGAGGCGGAGGCGCTAGAGCTCGACCACAACCGCAAGCTGCGCGGAAGCCCGGAACAGTCGAAGCGATTTCGCGACGCAACACGTCGCGTAACGGGGCGCTGAGGCGAGCTCGAAGTACGTTTCCGAAGGCAACCGGCGGCTGGCCGCGGACTAGCGCCTCTGCACAGCCCGCAGGCGCCCCCCCTCCGAGAGACGGCGAGGAACGCCGTTTCTCGACTCCCCCGCTAGGGGGGAGTGACAGGAACGCGCGCGCCACCACCGTTGTAGGGGATGCGAGGGCCTTCCTGTCACTCCCCCCTTGCGGGGGAGTCGAAAAGCGCCTCGCTTTTCGGAGGGGGGGCTTCTCGCAGGGGGGAGGGGTTCTCAACTCCGGCGCAAGCATAGTTTTCCGCGGCGCAGTCTCCTAGTCGCGGATCGACTTGGCCATTTCCCTTAGTGCCTGCACGAAGGCCTCGGGCTGGTCCAGGAACACATGGTGCTGGGCGTCCTCGATCATCGTCACCGTGGGGTCGCCCGGCAGTAGTTCGAGCATGTGCTCTAGGGTGCGGGCGGAGAAGGATTCGCTGTTCTCGCCGTAGATGAGGCCCACTGGCAGGGTTAGGCCCGTGTAGTCCTCCGGCTGCCGTTCGCCGCCCTTCAGCGTCATGGGCAGTTCCTCGTCGAACTTCCAGGCCCAGCCGCCGCCGTCGACGCGCATGAGGGAGTTGCGGGCGATGTACTTCATCACATAGTCGTTCTCGCACGGCTGCGGCGGGAATAGGCGGAAACGTGCCTCGGCGGTTTCGCGGTCGGGATAGGCCTTGGCGCGACCGCCGCCCATCATGGGGTAGTCCCGCACTGGCTCGTCAGGGGCACGAAGGCCCGAGTCGACTAGGATCAGCGCGCCGAAGCGCTCGTGGAAGAGGTTGGCTGCCTTCGCCGCCATCATGCCGCCGAAGCTGTGTCCCACCACGATCACGTCGTTGTCGAGGCCGGCGTCGTCGCACACCGCGACGATTTCGGCCGCGTAGGTCTCGGCGTCGTAGCCATATCGGTAATCGGAGTCGCCCATGCCGGTGAGGTCCATGGCGGCGATGCGGAAGTCGCTCGCGAGTTGCGGGGCGATGAAGTCCCACCAACGCCGATGCGCGTTCATGCCGTGGATTAGCAGCATGCCGGGCTTGTCGGCTTCGGCCTGCCAAGTCTGGTACACGACATCGCATTCGTCCACCTCAACGGAATGCGCTTCGGAAGGTGTCTCGACCGCCTCCCAGAACCAGTCTGGTACCGTGGTTTCCTTGCGTTCCCTATCCCAACGCGCCATCGCTCGTAAGCCCCTCACCAACGTCAACCCCAAGCCAATCACGTCACCGCGGCATCGGCAAGGTGTGGGTGCGCCCTTTGGCGCGTTGGCAGTTCGCTGCGCGAACTGCTGGCCGAACCCTAGCTTGCGGCGCCCTGCGGGGCATTGGCAGTCGTTGCGTGAGCGACTGGTTTAGGGTTTCGCGTATCGGCAAAGGCTTGCTCGGCGCAGCACAAGGGTGCCCGCACACTTCGATTACACTCACTAACCAAACTTGCGTCAGCTCAGTCACAGAGGAGGTCATCGTTTTGGCGGATCCGAATATTGCGCAGAAAGCGCCCTATCGCGTCGATGTGGAAGCGGGCGGCAGGTATTTCTGGTGTGCCTGCGGCAAGAGCCAGGACCAGCCGTTCTGCGATGGGTCGCACCAGGGCGGCGAGTTCCTTCCGGTGCGCTACGACGCCCCGGAGGACGCTACGCTCTTCTTTTGCGGCTGCAAGCGCACCGGTACCGCGCCGCTGTGCGACGGCACGCACAACGGTCTGTAGCCGAACGCCTGGCATACGGGGCCGGCCTTGCGCGCATAGCGGTTTCGCCTCCGATCTTGAGGCATGGCGGAACCGCACACGTCGGTCTCGAATCGAATTAGGGGATCCAGCTAGGACACGACGGCCTGCGGCCCGTCGCCGCTGAGCCAACGAAAACGATGCGCTCTTTCAACTTGAAAAACCTGTTCAAGAGGAAGCCTCGGCTAGATCATGCCGAGGCTAGAGTCCGCCTTGCCGCAGTGGCCGCGCTCGACGACGAACAGGACGTGCTCGGGCGCGTTTTCCGGGAGGACGAGTCGCTGAGTGTCCGTTTGGCGGCCTTGGAGCGGCTCACCGATGCTGCCGCCATCGCCACCGGGCTCGACGATCCCGATGTGCAGGACGACGCAGCGCGTCGGCTCCTGACCTTGGGGGGCGAGTTGCGGGGCGACATCCGCGCGCACGTCGCCGTGGCCCGAGTGGAGTTGAGCGAGGCTCAGGACGAGACGCGTGCGGCCCGGGCCGCCGCCCGCATCGACGACCCCGAACAGCGCCTCGCGGCACTCCTGAAGAACCCGAGCAACCGCATTCGCGCCGCCGTCATGGAGGGCGTTTGGGATGTGGAGGTCCTTGCGGTGGTCGAGCGAGCCTCGCGAGGCCGCGACAAGGGGCTTTACCGCATGGCGCGGGAACGCATCGCCGAGCGGCGCAAGGGGCAGGCGGAACGAGAGGCCGAACAGGGGGAGTCGCAGCGCCTGTGCTCTGCGGCGGCGCAGATAGCCGACGACGATCCCCATTACGACGCCAAGCGCGACGCCATCGAGCGCGAGTGGCAGCAGATGCTGCAAGCCGTGAAGGAGACCGATGCCGGACTGGCGCGGTTCGGCGTTTCCCCGCGCAACTTGGAGTCGCTGCAAGAGGCCCTCCCGGCGCGCCGAGTTCGCGAAGAGCCGTTAGTCGTGCTGCCCGAGGCCGAGGAGCCTGCGGACGCCGAGTCCCCGTCTGGACCCACGCCGACGGAACGTGTGCAAGCGCTCATCGAGCAAGCAGACGGACTCGTGGTCGACGGTGCCCTGACGACCGACTCCGTCGCATCCCTACGCTCTGAGCTCGAGGCACTGCAGCCTGCCTCGGAACCGCAATCCACCGCCGAGTCTGAACCTGCAACCGCGAGCGACGACAGCGAGTCGCGCCTCGACCCGAATGCGGAACAAACGCTGACGAGTGTCGCCACTGAGACAACAGTCACCGATACAACAGAAGAAACCCGATCACCCCCGCAAGCCAAGCTCGACGCCGAAGGCGAGGCGCGAGATGCGCAAGGCAGCCAGTCGGCGGAGGCATCACCCGCGGAGGCGCTGCCGGGCGGGCCGATGGGAGCAGTGGACGATGGCTACGCCAAGGCGCTCGACAAAGCCAGCGAAAGAGTCGCGGCGCTTGAGCGAGCCGTGGAACTGGCGCCACGAGCCTCCGACTTTGCAGCCGGATCGCTGCCAGCCGAGGCGGAGGACGAATCGTGGCAGGCACTCTCCGAACGTCTTGGCGCCACCCATGAACTGAGGCGCGAGGCACGTGCATTGCAGCGCCGCTATGGCTGGCCGAGGGACATGCCGAAGCCAGCGCCCCTCGAGGGCCTTGCCGATGCCCTGACGCAAGCCGACGCCGCCATTGCGGGCGCCGGGCAGCGCCTGCAAGCCTTGGCGGAGGAAGTCGCCGACATTCTCGGCAAGTTCGAGGCGGCCATCGGCGAGGGGGCCGTGCGCGCGGCCAGCGAGCACGAGCACGCCGCAAGGGCCCTCGTTCCTTTCCTGCCGCGGGAGCGCGCCCGCTCGCTCCAAGCGAGGCTCGGCAGCCTGTCGGCACGGCTCCGGGAACTGCGCGATTGGCGCACGTTTGCCGAGAGCCCGAAGCGCGAGGGCTTGTGCGAGCGCATGGAGGAACTGGCCGAAGAGCCCCTTGCGCCGCAGCCACAGGCGGATGAAGTGAAGTCGCTGCGGGCGCAGTGGAACGAGCTCGGCCGGGTCGCGTCGCCTCGCGACCGGGAGTTGCTCGCGCGCTTCGACGATGCGGCTGAGCGTGCCTTCGAGCCTTGCCGTGCGCATTTCGCGGAACTGGCGGAACGGCGTGCCTACAACCTGGAGCAGCGCCGCGCCATCGTTGATGTGCTTGAGGACTATGTGGCCGACGAGCGCTGGCAGAACAGCGACTGGACCGGCGTTGAACGAGTGCTGCGCACCGCGCGCTCGGAGTGGCGTGCCTACTACCCGGTGGACCGCCGGGCGGGCCGTGAGGTGGAGGCCCGCTTCAACGAACTCACCGCCACCATCCACGATCACCTCAAGTCCGAGTGGGACGTCAACTCGGCGCGGCTCGAGTCCATCGTCACCCAGGCTGCCGCGGCCCGTGCCTCGGAGGCGCCGCTGCCGGAACGCATCGAGGTGCTTAAGTCGCTGCAACAGCAATGGAAAGAGGCCGGCCCCGTGCCCCGCCGTGTGTCGCAACGCCTGTGGCGACAGTTTCGAGACGAGTGCGATCCTGTGTTCGCAGAACGGGAGGCGGCGCGCGAGGATCGAGCCGAGCAGTTCCGCAGGAGCACGGGTGAAGCCGAGACGCTGATTGAGGAACTTCGCGCCTTGGTGGACCGCACATCCGCCTTGGACGAGCGCGAGGTCGCGGACCTGCGGGCGCGAGCGGCTTCGATCGGGCAATTGCCGAGGCGGCTGCTCAGCCGCCTCGACGAGGCCCTGGCCGATGTGGAGCACGCACTTTCCGCGGAGAGGGCCGCAAGTACGCGCGAGGCGGAACTTTCCTGGCTAGCCCGGGTCGAGGAAGTGGACCGTGCCTTCGCCGAGGCGGCGGCTGGCGACGAACTCGAAGCATGGCGGGACGCCGCCGGAGAGTTCGCCTCCCTGTTCGCCGCTCGCTTCGAGGACGAAGCCGACGAGGAGGACGAGGATCCGCACCAGCTCACCGTCGTAAGCGAGATCGAGGCGGAGACGCCCTCGCCGGAGGCGGACCAGAACCTTCGTCTTGCGCTGTCGATCGAGCGCTTGAACGGCGATCTCAGCGGCGAGCGCGATGCGATGGACCACCGCTCCCTGGCGCTGCGCTGGTGTGCGGCACCGGCGACGGCAGAGGATGAGCTGCGCGCGCGCTTTTTCGGTGCTTTGCGGTCCATGGTTGCCGGACAGGCAAGTGTCCGCGGACAGGCAAGTGTCCGCGGGCAGGCAAGTAGCCGCCGGCAGGCGAGTGGTCCGAGGCAGGGAGGCGCCTGACGGTCATGTCGGCGAAGAGCGGGGATGGGCCGCTGCTTTCTGCCGCAAAGCTGGCTATGCGCCGATCCTTCTACGACCGCACTCCGCAAGCTGTGGCCCCGGCGCTGATCGGTGCACTGCTGGTGCATGGCGACGTTGCCGGCCGGATTGTGGAGACGGAGGCATATGCCGCCGAGGGTGATCCGGCGGCGCACGCAAGTCGCGGCAGGACGGCGCGCACCGATGTGCTGTTCGGGATGCCGGGTTGCGCCTATGTATTTCGCACCCGCCAGCACCATTGCCTGAACGTCGTTGTTGAGGAGTGCGGCGTGCCGGGCTGTGTCCTGATCCGCGCACTGGAACCGGTGGCCGGGATCGAGACCATGCGTGCGAGGCGGGGTCGGGTGGACGATGCGCGCCTGACGGACGGTCCGGCGAAGCTCTGCGAAGCCTTGGCCGTGGACATGCGTTGCTACGGTGACGACTTCTGCGACGGACGTGGCCTTCACCTGCTACCTGCGACGGGAGCGCCGGCACGCGTCGTCTCCGGGCCTCGCGTCGGCATCTCAGCAGCTCGCGACCGGCTGTGGCGTTACTGCGATGCACACAGTCGCTACGTCTCCCGCCCGTGGCCAGCTTCAATGCGACGCCACCCCCCACCGAAGCAACCTGATGGTCTCTTGGTTGGGGGGTGCGTTGCGTCGTGAACTCGGGAGGTTCCGAGCGGCGCAGGGGAACTTTTTGGGCGCGTCAAGCGACTGCACTGTGTAGGCGAGAATGCTGTGCGTCGCGGGGTGAAGCGTGGGCAGGCATCGCGGTGCAATGGGCAAGGAGATCGAGAGGATGCGGATGGTGGAGAAACTGACCAATGGCTCGTTGCGTTTGCTCGTAGGGGTGGCTCTGGTCGCGTTGAGTGGTTGCATCATCTCAGTGGACGTGAAGGACGTGGGCATGATTGACGGGGGCTGGTCGGAGAGCGAGCGCGACCTGTCCGCGGACCTCGCCAAGATCGACTACCAAGGAGGCGGCACGCTCTACGTTGTGCAGGGCGACGACCCCCGCCTGCGCTTGCAGGGCACGCGCACTGCCTTGGATGCCGTCTCCGTCAACCAGACCGGTGCAACGCTCCACATTACGGAACGGAAGATTGCCACGTGCGTCGTGGGGGTTTGCCCGAGCCGGCAGCCGAGCGGAGAGCATCTCCGCTACTATCTGGAAGTCCCTCATGTGGAGGACATTCGCCATAGCGGCAACGGTGAAATGAAAGTGGGCCCGCTGACCGCCCAAAGGCTTGTGGTTGTGGTGGAAAACCACGTCAACACCAAGTTCTCCAGCATCAACGTGCGCGACTTCTCGCTGCAAGCGCAGGACCATGCGGACATCCACATCGAGACCCTCGACGCCGACGAGGTGTCGCTGGCCGCTTCGTCCCACGCCGATGTCTACGCACACGACGTTAACACCCTCGAACTACAGATCTACGCTGACGACCAGGCCCAGGTCTGGCTCGCGGGCCGGGCCGACGAGGCAAACGTCAGCTTGGCGGACCACGCCAACCTCGATGCTTCCCGGGTGGAAGTCGATGTGGTGGACATTCGAGCCGACGATCTCGCAGTGGCGCAGCTATGGGCCGAAGAAAGCCTGCGCATCGTGCGCCACGACCGCGCGACGGTCGACTGGACCGGCAGCGCCGAAGTCCGAGAGCAACACGCGGTGTCGGGTCGTTAGGGGAACCTGTCCGTCGCCGCAATGACTCCGAGCTCTCGTAAGGGACCCTTGTGGTCGCCCGTGTTTGTGTGTTGTACGGCGCTGGCTTGGCCAGCACGGGCGACCACAAGGATCGCCTCTACGGGCAGGGAGGCGAGACGTCCCCCCTCCAAGGGCCCGTTGACGTTGGACGACCGCGTTAACGTTGCATCGAGTCCAACCACTTGTGCATGCGCACAGCCGTCTCCTGGCCTTGGTAATAGCCGGGGATGGTCTTGCCTGGTGCGAAGCCGGCGGCGCGGTAGAAGCGCTGGGCGCCTTGATTGCGCGCCCGCACTTCGAGATCGATGCGGTCGAGGCCAGCGGTGTGCGCCGTCAGCACGAGCCAGTCGAGCAGTTCCCGACCCAGGCCCTGGCGGCGGTAGCGGGGGTCCACGGCGAGCAGGTTGAGGTGCGCGGTCTCGAAGCCGAACCGCATCGCGGCGAAGCCCATCAGGGTGCCAGCGGCAGCCTCGGGCTGCGGCGTTTGCAGGCGCGAGACGATCACTGACGACGCGCTGTCGCGAATCATGGCGCGGATGGCCTCCGGTCGCCAACGCCATTGCAGGCCGTGCTCGATCTCATCGCGTGACATGCGGGCGATGTCACCGGCATCGCGCAAGGTGGCAAGTTCGATGGCGGTGAATCGCGTTTCCATTGTATGGTCGGGTCGTCAGCTTGCGTCGCAGGGCTGGCGGGGGAGGGTAAGCGGCCGAAGGCCTCAACGTAAATGTCGCAGGTCGCGAGCCTGGCCGCTGCCACGCCGTGTCCAACGCGCCGTCTGCGACACATAGTGCCCGACAGACAAGGAGTGAGACTTGGACTTCGACAAGGTCACACTGGATTTCGATGAGAACGTAGCAACCCTGCGATTCAACCACCCTGAGTGTTGAACGCCATCGGTGCCGACATGATGCAGGGCCTCGACGCGGCGCTCGGTGAAGTGGAGGACCCGAACAACGGCATCCGCTGCCTGCTCATCACCGGTGTGGGGCGCGGCTTCTGTGCCGGTGCCAACCTCTCGGGCCGCGGCGACGGCAAGGGCGGTGCCGGCGGCACTTTGCGCAGCTCGTACCACCCGCTGTTCTTCCGCATGAGAGAGCTCGACATGCCGATCGTCACGGCCGTCAACGGTGCCGCCGCCGGCGTCGGCATGAGCTTTGCGTTGTTCGGCGACATCGTCTGCGCGTCGAAGGGCGCATTCTTCCTGCAAGCCTTCGCCCGCATCGGGCTCGTGCCGGACGGCGGCGCCACGTTCTTTCTCCCGCGCATGATCGGCTGGGGCCGAGCGATGGAGCTTTCGCTGTTGGCCGAGCGCCTGCCGGCCGAGCGCGCCTATGAGTGGGGCTTGGTGAACCGGCTCTACGACGACAACGACGCCTTGATGGAAGGCGCGGGTGCCATCGCGACGCAGCTCGCCGGCGGCCCTGCGTCCTTGGCCATGATCCGGCAGGCTTATTGGGCAAGCTGGGACAACTCCTACGAGCAGCAGCTTGACCTCGAGGCCCGGTTGCAGGCGCGCGCGGGGCGCACCAAAGACTACGCCGAGGGCGTTTCCGCCTTCCTGCAGAAACGAGACGCCGAGTTCAAGGGCGCGTGACGGCGACGGGAGGGACGGATATGCAAGGTCGAGTTGCGCTGGTTACCGGCGGCGGACGCGGCGTCGGTCGCGCCATCTCGCTGGCGCTCGCCGCGGAAGGCGCTGCGGTTGCGGTCAACTATCGCCGTGACAAGGCCGCGGCCGACGATACGGTGGCGGAGATCCGCGCGGCCGGCGGCACTGCGGTCGCATACGGCGCGTCGGTAGACGACTACGATCAGAACGCCGCGATGGTTGCCGAAGTGGAGGCAGACCTAGGTGCCATCGGCATCCTCGTCCACAACGCCGGCATCGCCAGTCGCGGCATGTCGGTGGTGGACACCGAACCCGACGAACTGCGTCGCGTTATGGCGACGCACGCGCTCGGCCCGCACTACCTTTCGAGGCTCGCGATTCCGAAGATGCGGACGCTCGATCGGGGCGACGTGGTGATGATCTCCAGCGTCGCCACACGCGGGCTCTCCGCCAACGGCGCCCCCTACAACATGGGCAAGACGGCCTTGGAGGCGCTTGCTGTTACCTTGTCCCGTGAGGAACGCGACAACGGCATCCGGGTGAACATCGTGGCCCCGGGCCTCGTGGAAACAGAGATGGGCCGTCGCCTGATGAAGGCAACCGCTGGTGTCACGGACCTGCGCACGCTGGACTCCGCGAGCCCCTTCGGCCGCGTCTGTCAGCCGGAAGACGTAGCCAATGTGGTTCGCTTTCTGGTCTCGGAACAGAACACGTACGTGACGGGCCAGAAGATCTACTGCGACGGCGGTGGGCCCGGCTAGGCACCAGACGCCAAGGCCGGCACCAACGGCTTTGGGTCAGGGTCTTCCCAAGGTCACCTCGTCCACCGACGCCACCAAGGTTTCGACGATCAGGCCCATCTCCTCCTCGTCGATGATGAGCGGCGGACCAAGCACCACGATGTCGCGTACAACGCCCGTGCCGCCGGCATAGAAGAAAACGCCGCGTTCAAGGCCCGCTGCCATGATGCGCGAGGCGACGTGCTCGCTAGCGGGGAATGGGGTGAGCGTGTCGCGGTCCTGCACCACTTCGATGGCTTGCAGCATGCCGCGTCCGCGCACCTCGGCCACATGGGGATGGTTGGAGAAGGCCGTGGCGAGGCGCTTGCCGAGCTCCTCACCCACGGTTGCCGCGCGCTCGACGAGGTTCTCGCGCAGGAGGATGTCGAGGACGCGATCGGCTGCGGCGCATGCACCGGCATGGGCGCCGAAGGTGTGGAACATCACCATCATGCCGGCGTCGTCGAGAGCCTCGCCGATGCGTTCCGTGGCAAAGACGCCCGTGATCGGCGCGTAGCCGCCTCCGAGCCCCTTGCCGCCGACAACCACGTCCGGGACGAAGTCCCAGTGCTCGAAGCCGAACTTGGCACCGGTGCGGCCGAAGCCGGTCATCACCTCATCTTGCAGGATGAGGATGTCGTGACGGTCGCAGATTTCGCGCACGCCCTCCCAATAGCCGGCTGGCGGCACGATGGCGCCGCCGCTCGCGCCGGTGATGGGCTCGGCCATGATTGCGGCGATGGTGTCCGGACCTTCCTCAGCAATCGTGCGTTCGAGATCGCCCAGATAATGCTCGGCGCTGTGTTCCGCTTCGTCACCGGCGTCGCAGCGCAGGGGATAGGGGGTTGGCACGCGAGGATGGTCCGCCAGAGCATGCCTTAGCCCGGACTTGCGGGCCTCGTGGCCTCCTACCGCAGTCGTGGCGAGGGTGGTGCCGTGATACGACACCGAACGCCCGATGATTTTGCACTTCTCGGGTCGACCGAGCGCAGCCTGATACTGGATCGCCAGCTTCATGGCCGTCTCGTTGCCCTCGGAGCCACCGCAGGTGAAATGCTGGCGCGTCAGCGTCGGCGGCAGCCACTCGGCAGTGAGCCGCTCGGAAAGACGGCGGCGTTCCGGCGTTAGCCACACCGGCACGACATAGGTGTTGTTGAGGGTGGCGTCGCGCACCGCATCCGCCACCTCCTCGCGGCCGTGGCCGATGTTGGTGACGATGGCGCCGCCGGCTGCATCGAGGATGCGAGCGCCATCCGCCTTGTGCAGCCAGGCACCTTCCGCACGCACGATTTCGGTGCTGCCGCCGTTGCCGTTGAAGGGCCAGCGCACTTCGCCGCCTTTGTCCATCGATTCTCCGAAAAACCGCCCATTGCTGTTGCCCCGAGCACGCGCGCATGGCGACCTGATTTGACGCACTGCCGCGCAAACGGGTATGACGTGCGGGATGATACGCGCACGCGGCCTAAAGAAACGGGGAGCAACCATGCCGGAGCAAGTGGAAGGAATCGACGCCGACAACGTTACCGAGTGGGTCGCGCAGCGCATCCCTGACCTCGCGCCGCCGCTCACGTTCTCGCTCATCGCCGGGGGCCATTCCAACCTCACCTACAAGTTCGTCGACAGCGCCGGCGCGGCCTATGTGCTGCGCCGCCCGCCGCTCGGTCACGTGCTCGAGAGCGCACACGACATGGGCCGAGAGCACCGCATCATCTCGGCGGTGTGGGGAACCGACGTGCCGGTGCCGAAAACGTGGGGCCTGTGCGAGGACAACGACGTCAACGGCGCGCCGTTCTATCTGATGAGCTTCGTCGAGGGCGTGGTGCCACACGAGGCCGAGGTGGCAGAGACGCTGCCCATGGCGGAGCGGCGCAGTGCCGGGGAGCACATCATCGACGTGCTCGGCACCTTGCACCTGATTGATCCCGACGACGTGGGCCTTGGCACCTTGGCGCGCAAGACCGGCTACGTCGAGCGCCAGTTGAAGCGCTGGTCGGCGCAGTACCAGGCCACCAAAACGCACGAAATCCCGGAGATGGACGAAAGCGAACGCCTGCTGCACGCCGACGTGCCGGAACAGGTGGGATCGGCCATCGTCCACGGCGACTACCGCATCGGCAACATGATCCTCAAGGGCGGCCGCATGGCGGCGTTGCTCGACTGGGAGCTCTGCACGCTCGGCGACCCGCTTGCCGACGTTGGCTATCTGCTCAACAACTGGGGCCAGCCGGGCGAGGGCGCTTCCGACACGGCAAGCCCCACAGCGGTGGGCGGCTTTCCGGACCGCGACGAACTCTGCTCGGCCTACGAGAGCCGCACCGGTCGCGACCTTTCCCGCATCAACTACTACCGCGCCTTCTCCCACTGGCGCCTCGGTGCCATCACGCAGGGTGTGTACAAGCGCTACCTCGTGGGCGCGATGGGCAAGAACCGCGACTTTGACCTCGAGAAGTACAAGCTCGGCATCCACGCCCGGGCCGAGTCCGCCCTTGAGCTATTGACGACGTGATTCGTCGCACATACGGCGGGACGTTGCGTGCTCGCGCGCCCGGACGGGCGCGTTGGCAGTTTGCTGCGCAAACTGCTCGCGTTCGCTCGTGCCTGCTAGTATCGGCGCGAAGCGCTTACAGGAACGGCACGCATGGAGTTCTGGACCTTCCTCACCGTCGTCATCCTCGCCGGCATCGGCCTTGAGGCATACCGCGTTCATGTCAAGGGAAAGAAGGCCCAGGGTGGCGCGAACCTGGCCGACATCGAAGCGCGACTCGCCGCATTGGAGGCGGATGGCGCGCTCGAGGATCGGGTGCGGACGCTCGAAGCCATCGTCACCGACGCCCGCTATCAGCTTGATTCGGAGATCAAGAGTCTCGATGGTTCGTTGCGCCAAGCAGACTAGCGCGTCGACCAAAAAGCCCCGAGATTTGCGGGGAGATGGAAGGTAAGAAAAAGGGGCGCGCCGGCGGTGGTTTAGGCCGCCGGGACAACTCTTGCAAGGGGAAGAACCACGAGAGGAGGGAGGTTCAAGAGTTGTACACGCGCCTGGAGGATTGCTCCGATGACGCTATCTTGTACTGGACAGAGAGCCTTTGCAAGCCTTTTTGTCGAACTTTTTGCACTTTTTTGTCACGATTTCTTCGGTGAGCATCGTCAGTTCATGCTGTGGAGGAGCCCGTTGTGATGCACGAGCCGCTCTAGCGCTGCTTCCAGCGTGCTCCGAGCCGACGCCAGGGAGTCGCCAACTTGGTCCGCCCCAGCCTCTTCACAGCGTTCGGCATGATCCGATAGATGATTGATTTCTAGTAGTATTTCGGCAAGCGGGCCAGAAAT
This sequence comes from Pseudomonadales bacterium, assembly GCA_965116935.1. Taxonomy (GTDB): domain Bacteria; phylum Pseudomonadota; class Gammaproteobacteria; order Pseudomonadales; family Azotimanducaceae; genus VXYL01. Next base: position 2,928,943 of record OZ220737.1, read on the forward strand.
CGCGGAGGTCGATGCCGAGGCGGCGGTGATGATGTGCAGGAGCATTTCTTCGCTGAATGCCACATGCGCGCTGTCTTGTACAGGACCTTTCCACGCGAGGCATGCATCCTCAATGTCCGGCCACGAGACCCCGCGGTCCAGCGCCATCGCTGCCAGACCCTCGTTCTCGAACCGCTCGAGCGCGCTCCGGCTTGCGTAGCGATAGGCCGTCACGACTCCGGCATCCGGCACGCGCTCGCTGACCTCGCTCGTCAACTGGTCATCGAGCGACGCTTGGAACAGCACTAGGCGGTGCATCTGCGGTAGGGCATCCCTGGCCGCCAGGAAGGATTCCAACGAAGGCCAAGAACCCACCACGAGGACGCCGGACTCCGGCGTCTCTTCGTTCGCCTGCTGCGCGGTGGCCTGCCGATGCAGCATCACCAACGGGGCTCCCACCAAGCCGACATGCAGTCCTGATCCGCCGGTGGTGGCTAAGTCCGCGGTGGCCGCTCGACGCGCCAGTTCCTCGTCATCGAGGTGCACGACCCGGCGAATGGCGTTGCCGCGGTCCAACAATATCTTGATGGCCTGCAGGCGCTCCACCTGGGCCTCGCTATAGAAGCGGGTCTGGCCGTCGCGATGCGCTGGCGCGAGGCCGTAACGGCGTTCCCAAGCGCGCAGCCGTTCCACCGAGATTCCGGTGCGGCTGGCGACGACACCGATCTTGAACAGGTTGCCTTCGGCAGGCTTTGCGGGAATTGTCATGGACAATGCCCCGTTCGACAGGGGGACCCGACTGTACAGACCTGAACAAATCCAGGCAAGTACCCCGTACGTACGGCTTCCAGCGGCGGCAACGGAGGCGACGCATGCGCGGCTGGGGCGCTAGCCGCAGTCTGCGAGCGAACGCGAGCACAAAGGCCAACAGTTCGCGAGCGAGCTGCCAACGCGCCCCTTCAGTTCAGGGCACGCTGGCAGCTACGGAAGTCAGGCCAAATTGACGATCATCTTCCCCGTGTTCGCGCCGGTGAAGAGGCCAATGAACGCCTCGGGGGCGTGCTCGATGCCGTCGAAGGTGGTCTCGCGGTACTTGAGCTGGCCGGCGTTCACCCAGGCCGTCATGTCGCGCACGAAGTCCTCGCGCAGGTGGTTGAAGTTCGAGACGATGAAGCCCTTAAGGGTGAGACCCATGCCGATGGCGATGGCGAGGTTGTTCGGCCCCGGCACCGGGGCTGTGGCGTTGTATTGCGAAATGGCGCCACAGAGGGGAATGCGCCCGCCAGGCCGCATGCAATTGAGTGCCGCCTGCAAGTGTTCGCCGCCGACGTTGTCGAAGTAAACGTCGATGCCGTCGGGTGCGCCTTCGGCAATCTGGCGTTCGAGATGGCCGTCGTGGTAGTCGAAGGCGTGGTCGAAGCCGAGATCGTCAATCAGGTGGCGCACCTTGTCGGCGCTACCGGCACTGCCGATGGTGCGACAGCCGCGAATCTTGGCGATCTGTCCGACCGCGCTCCCGACCGCGCCGGCAGCACCGGACACAAACACCGTTTCGCCGTCCTTGAGCTGGCCCACGTCGAGCAGCCCCACATAGGCCGTCATGCCGGGCATACCGAGGACGCCAAGATAGGCCGATGCCGGCGCTTCGAGATTGCCGAGCGGGCGAAGCCCGCGCGCGGACGACACGAACGCTTCCCGCCAGCCGAGGTGCGACTCCACGTGCTCGCCTTCGGGCAACTCGGCGACGCTGGACTTCACCACCCGGCCGATGGCACCGCCGGTGAGAGGCTCGCCCACCTCGAAGGGCCCTACGTAGGACTTCCGATCCACCATCCGGCCACGCATGTAGGGATCCACCGACATGCAGAGATTCTCGACAAGTACCTCGCCGTCGCCGGGGTCCGGCAACTCCACCTCGGAAACGGCGAAGTCTGCCGCCGTCGGCATCCCCACAGGTCGGTTGGCAAGCGCAACCACACGCGTCTTCATGCTTTCTCCTCCTCATTTGGTGCAACGTTCGCCTCGAACGCGCCGACGCATCATAGTGCCGGACGGTCCGCGCGTCTGCGCCGGGGCCGAGCGAGATGCTGTTCCGGCGCTAGAAAGGCGACGTCCGCCCATCGCCCATCCACCACGGCACATGGTCGTCCATGCTATGTTGTTGTGGTCGACGGTGCGGCGAAGCGCGACAGGTGTGGCAACGCTGCATCGCAAAGACTCGTCCGGGCAACGAACAGGTCGCTTTAGTGGATTAGCGAGCAGGTAGTGGGACAAGCGATTTTTGCCGAGTTCTTTGCTGGCATCGGCCTCGTCCGAGAGGCCATCGAACCACTTGGTTGGCACTGTGCGTTCGCCAACGACATCGCACCAAACAAGGCCGAAATGTACGCTGCCCGATTCGGCAGCGACCATTTGGCGGTTGCGGACATTGCGACGCTCGAAGCCAGAGACCTTCCGTCAGGCGTTGACCTCATCACCGCCTCGTTCCCTTGTATCGACCTTTCCCTTGCCGGCAACCGCGCAGGTCTTGCCGGCAAGCACTCCGGCACAGTTTGGCCCTTCCTGCGATTGCTCGAAGACTACTGCCGTGCCGCTGGCCGTCCAAGGGCACTGCTTCTTGAGAATGTAACCGGGTTCCTCTCATCCGGGGGAGGAAATGACCTTGCGGCTGTTTGCACCCATGTTGCGGCCGCTGGCTACATGATCGACTTGGCGGTCGTGGACGCTCGCTGGTTTGTCCCCCAGAGCCGGCCCCGCTTGTTCGTCCTGGCATTGAGCAACGACGACACGAGTTCTTGCATGATGCCGCCGCCGACTGGCCACATTACGCGTGTGCGCCCCCTCGCCGTGCGGCGTTTCCAGGCGGCCCATGGCGACCTACCATTCGCGGAGTTGCCCCTGCCGGAGCCGCCTCTGCAAACGCCAACAACACTCGCGGACGCCTTGGAGGAGCTGGCACCCGACGACGAGCGTTGGTGGTCTGAACGCCAAGCCGATACATTGCTCCTCAACATGGCAGTTCGCCATCAACGCCGAGTCGAGGAACTCCGGCAGGGCTTTCGCGATGGAGTGGCGACGATGTATCGCCGGCGGCGCGGAGGAAAGACTGTGGGTGAGGTACGGGACGATTCAATCGGTGGATGTCTGCGCACTCCACAGGGAGGCAGCAGCGTGCAGTTCCTGATCGACTGTCGTAGCGGTTCGCCTAGGATTCGTCCGCTGACCGGACGAGAGTACGCCACCCTGCAGGGTGTCGGCGACTTTCCGATTCGCGTCCCCGAACGACAGGCCCGGCTGGGATTCGGCGATGCGGTGTGCGTGCCTGTGGTCCGGTGGCTGGTCGACCACGCCTTCGGTCACATCGTCAGCGACGAGCAGGTGTCTGAGAAGGTGCAGTTGCACATCCAGGGCCTCGCTGCCGCCTGACTGGTCCCTGCCGTGCCCCTGCCAGACCTACTCGACGTGCAAGGTGCACTGATCTACTTCCACGCCTATATGTACGGGCCGTATCGGGGCCGCATCCGTCTGTTCCGTGCGCGTAACCTCCGCCCGAGAATGGTCATGTCCGAGGATTGGGAGGTGTTCGCATCGATACTGCTCAGGCAGCAGGGATCGCTCAGCCGCTCCGGGCCCGACCTTGGTGACTACGAGGTCAAGTCCGCTCAGGATGCCGGCTCTTTCGAGTATCAATACCACCGCGACTCGTGGGTGAAGAAGCTGGCTGCCGACCGTCAAGCAGGCCACGTTTTCATCATGCATCGAGACGAGCTGTCGGTCGTCGAGGTTTGGTTCTGCGATGGCCCGGCACTCGAAGGGCATTTCAAGGCGTGGGAGGACGAAAGGCCCTACTCGAGGCCTGGACAACAGCGGTTCCGCAAGCAGGTCAGCAACGGGTGGGTACGCACCCACACCATCCTGCTGCTGCGGGTCGAAGAAGGCGAGGCTACCTACGAGATTGACCCGCAAGACGGGAAAGGGCGAGAGTGAGCTCCGGCGGCATCCGCCCTCGAACGATTCGTTCCCGTTGGGGTGCCGCTTAGCGATCGAACTGCAGTGCCTCGCCGGGCGTGTCGTCGCGGAACTCGCCGCCGGCGAACATCAGCCGGCCGCCGACGAAGGTGTGGGTCACGCGAGCGTGGAAGGTGGTGCCGCGGAACGGCGTCCAGCCACACTTGGCGTACACGGGCTCGTCATCCACCACCGTGTGGCGGCTTGGATCGATCACCACCAGGTCGGCGTGATAGCCCTCCCTGATGAAACCGCGTTCGGCGACATCGAACAAGGTCGCGGGTGCGTGCGCGGTTTTCTGTGCCACACGTTCGATGGTCATCTCGCCGAGCCGCACCTGTTCGACCAGCGATAGGAGTGCGTGCTGCACCAGCGGCAGGCCGGACGGCGCCTGCATGTAGGGGCTTGCCTTCTCCTCGGCCGTGTGCGGGGCATGGTCGGTGGCGACGACGTCGATCACGTCGTCGTTCACGGCTTGACGGATCGCGAGCTGATCGGCTCGGGTCTTGATGGCGGGGTTGCACTTGATGTCGGTGCCGAGCGCGCCGTAGTGCGTCTCGTTGAAGAACAGGTGATGCACGCAGGCTTCCGCCGTAATGCGCTTGCCTTCGAGCGGGCCGGGCTCGAACAGAGCCAGTTCACGCGCCGTGGTGATGTGCAGCACGTGCAGGCGGCTGCCGTGTGTGCGCGCCAGCCGCACGGCCAGCGACGACGAGCGGTGGCAGGCCTCGGCGGAGCGAATGTTGGGGTGCTCGGTGATGGGGATGTCGTCGCCGTAGCGCGCCTGCGCCTCGGCCTCGTTGGCGAGGATCATCGGCGTATCCTCGCAGTGGGTGGCGATGAGCAGGGGGCATTCCGCGAAGATGCCTTCGAGCGTGCGCTCGTCGTCCACCAGCATGTTGCCGGTGGACGCACCCATGAACACCTTGACGCCGCAGGCCAGGTGGCGATCAACCCGGCGGATCTCCTCCAGGTTGTCGTTGGTGGCGCCGAGATAGAAGGCGTAATTCGCGAGCGACCGGGACGCGGCGCGGGCGTGCTTGTCCTGCAGCGCGGCGCCCGTCACCGTCTGCGGATCGCAGTTCGGCATCTCCATGTAGCTGGTGATGCCCCCGGCCACCGCGGCGCGGGATTCGGTGGCGATGTCTGCCTTGTGCTCGAAGCCAGGCTCGCGGAAATGCACTTGGTCGTCGATCATCCCCGGCAGGAGCCAGGCGCCGGCGAGGTCGATCTCGGTGTCCCCGGTGGCGGCCGCCACCGCTCCGCCCACCGCATCGATGCGCCCGGCCGCAATGCGCACATCGCCTTCGACCGTGCTGCCTTCGTTGACGATGGCGGCGTTCCTGAGCGTGATTGCCATGCCTTAAGCCCCCTTCCCCAGCTTGCTTTGCCGAGTCTAATCGGAAGCTTGTCGTCGCACCGCGAAAAAGGCGTGCCGCGCGCCCCGAAGGCAACACCGGTGTGGCTCTGGTCTGCACGGACCTCAGCCTCTCGAATCGGGGGACATAGTTCGCTGCACGGCCTGCGCCCATTGGTTGCCGCATTGGGGCGGCCGCTTTTCTCTTCTGACCCCCGTTTGGACGCGGCCATTGGTGCGCTAAAGTGGACGACAGCAACCGCGAAGGCACAGCCACTTGATCACGCGACGATCGTTTGCCGGCTATGGCTTGTTCGGCGCCCTGCTGGCGCCGCGTGCGCGTGGCGCGGCGGTGTCGGACCGCGAAATCCTGCTCGGCACGTCGGCGGCCTTCTCGGGGCCATCGAGGGGACTTGGCATCGAGCTCTATCGCGGCGCCCAAGCGTGCTTCGAGGAGGTCAACCGCCAAGGCGGCGTTTTCGGTCGCAAGATTCGCCTTCGCACCTACGACGACGGCTATCAGCCGGACCCGTCGGTGAAGAACACCATGACGCTCATGCTCGAAGACGACGTCTTTGGCCTGTTCGGCTATGTCGGCACCCCCACTGTCACGCGGGTGCTGCCGCTTTTGAAGAAATTCCAGGATCGCAGCATTCTGCTGTTCTTTCCCTTCACCGGCGCCCAGCCTCAGCGCGAGCCGCCCTATGGCGAATTCGCCTTCAACCTGCGCGCCTCCTATCGCCAGGAGACCGGGGGCCTCGTGGACAACTTCGTTCGCGTCGGTCGACGTCGCATCGCCGTCTTCTATCAGGCCGATGCCTACGGTCGCAGCGGCTGGGCGGGCGTGCGGACGGCGCTGGCGCGCCACGGCGAACGGCTCGCCGGCGAGGCCACCTACCAACGCGGCACCAAGTTCACCAGCACGATGCGGCGCCAGGTGGAGATCCTCAAGGCGGCACAGCCTGACGCGGTGATCTGCATCGGTGCCTATGCCGCCTGCGCCGCCTTCGCCCGCGATGCGGTGGACCTGGGGCTCACCGTGCCCATCGCCAACCTCTCCTTCGTCGGCAGCGAGAACCTGCTCAAGTTGCTTGCCGGGGTGCGCGAAGACAGCAGCCGCTACACGGATCTGTTGGTGAATTCCCAGGTGGTGCCGAGCTACGAGGAGACCTCGATCCCGGCCGTGCGCGAATACCGCGAATTGATGCAGCGCCACGACCCGTCGCCGCCGGAGGAACTGGTCACCGAGTCCTACACGGCCTTCGCGCAGAGCTTCGTCAGCCTCGAGGGGTTCCTCAACGCCAAGTTGATGACGGAGGTGTTGCAGCGACTCGGTCCCGAGCCTTCCCGCGAAGCGCTCGAAGCGGCCATGTTCACGGTGCAGGACTTCGACCTCGGCATCGGCGAGAGCGTCTCCTTCTCGCCGGAGCGGCGTCAGGGACTTCAGCGCGTGTACTACACCGTGGTGCGGGACAATCGCTTCGTTACGCTCACCGACTGGCATGCAAGGTTTGCCAAGACATGACGCAACCACCGAAGATGGACGAGGCACGCCCACAAGGGCGCGCCGTGATCCTCGCTGACTGGCACGAGAGGTTTGCCGGAACATGACGGAAGCGACCGAAAACGAGGCCGCGCGCTCGGAAGAGCACGCCGTCACGCCCGGTCCGTTCCGCATCCGGCGCCTGTTCCAGAGGACGCTGTTTGGCGTGTTTGCGTTGTTCGGCTTCATCGGCGTCGCCACCGCGTCGCTCGCGGTGTACACGGTGGACACCCAGCTGACCCAGGAATACGTCAGCAACAGCCGCGACATCGCCAAGACGATCGCCGACTCGAGCGTCGACATCCTCCTCAACCGCGACCTTGCGGCACTGCAGTCGCTGGTGGATCAATTCGTCGAAATCCAGGGCATCCGCTACATCTACATCACCGACGAGACCGGCGAGTTCCTCGCCCATACCTTCGTGCCCGGCATTCCCGAGGAGATTCTTGCCAGCGACACCACCGACACGGCAACCGTGGAGCGCAGCCTGCCCGGCATGGGCGACTTCGTGGAGGTGGGCAGCCCCATTCTTGCGGGATTCGCCGGCAACGTGCATGTCGGCATGGATACGGGCCTCATCGCGCTCAAGATCCAGCGCGCCATAGGGCAGCAGATCTATCTCATCTGCGCCGTCTTCGTGGTGGGCGTCTTCGCTGCGCTGTGGTTCGTGAATCTGGCCGCCCGCCCGATCGGCGAACTCTTGACCTATGCCGCCAATCTGGTGCAGCGGGGCGCGGACGACACGCCCGAAGCGCGCGTGCTCGAACGGCAGGACGAGGCCGGACAGCTTGCGCGCCTGTTCCGCCTTGTCGCTGGCGGCCGCCGGGACTGACCTCGTGGCCTTGCCTCTCTCCGTGCAGCGTGGCGTCATTTTGGTGGCCAGCACGACGCTGCAGATCTGTCTCGGCACCGTCTATGCTTGGAGCTTTTTCCAAACGCTGCTCGTGCGCGAACTCGGCTGGTCCTTCACCGACACGGCTTGGGCCTTTTCCATCACCATCTTCACTCTCGGCATTGCCGCTGCCATCGGCGGAGCGCTGCTGCCCAAGCTCGGCCCGCGCAAGCTAGCGCTCGCCGGTGCGCTGTTCTTCTCCGCCGGCTACTTGATCGGCAGTTTCGCGTTGCAGGTGGACAACCTGCTGCTCTTCTTCATTGGCTACGGCGTCATCGGGGGCCTCGGCATCGGCTTCGGCTATGTGACGCCGGTGGCGACGACGGCCAAGTGGTTCCCAGACCACAAGGGGCTTGCGACGGGAATCGTCGTCATGGGCTTTGGCGTCGGTGCCTTCCTGCTGAGCAAGGTGCTGGCGCCTCTCTTGGTCGTGCGCAGCGACGGCGACCTGGCGATGGTGTTCCTCTCGCTCGGCGTGCTGTTTGCGGCGGTGCTCATCCCGTCGGCGGTCGTCTTGGTGGACCCGCCCGAGTCCGAGGCGCCGGGACAGGCCTCGGCGGCCACCGAAGCGCTGGACCGCGCCACCGTCGGCGAGTGCCTGCGCTCGCCGGAGTTCGTCTTCATGTGGCTCGTGTTCTTCTTCAACATCGCCGCCGGCATCTCGGTCATCAGCTTCCAATCCGCACTCCTGCAAGACGTATGGGGCTTGGCCGACGCGACGCTGGAACCGGAGGTGCTGGCGCAATATGGCGCGACGTTGATCGCGGTGAGCTCCCTGTGCAACGGCGTCGGCCGTCTGGTGTGGGGCTATCTCTCAGACCGCATCGGCCGCGTGCGCATCTTCCGCGTGCTGCTCGCGAGCCAGATGGTGGTGTTTGGCGTGCTCATGACGGAAACCAACCCGTGGGTGTTCTCGGCGCTCGTCTGCTATGTGCTGCTCTGCTTCGGCGGCGGCTTCGCCACCATGCCCTCGTTCGTGGTGGACGTGTTCGGCAGCCGCCGCATGTCGGTCATCTACGGCGCATTACTCACGGCGTGGGCCGCGGCGGGTGTGTTTGGCCCGCTCTATGTCGGCTACCTCAAGGACCAACACCCCGACAGGGCAGTCATCTACTGCTTCCTCATCGGCGTGTTCCTGCTCAGCCTCGGCTTCGTCTTCACGTATCTGCTCAACGACGAACGCATCCGCCTTGGCAAGCCGACCACTGCGGAGACGCTGGCCCAGCTTGGCATCCGTTTGCCGCAAGGACTCTTCGGTAAGACCTGAGATCACGCGCCCGAGCACCGTGCCGCCGCGCAAGTCCTCAGCGCGCGGCGCTGCCTCGCAAGGGCTGGTGGGCGTCGGTGTGCAAGTTGGGGTGTCGAGCAGTGAAATCACCCAAGGCGATGGGGTGTTCAGTACCGGGCGGCGGATGTAGTCGTGGCAGGGGCGAGTCTGGAAGTGCGCCTACTTGTAGCCTTGGCGGGCGAATCGGGTCCACGGCTCGTTCTTGCCGATGCCGTAGCCGGTCAGCAGTCCGCGCTTCAGCCATTCACGGAAGTCGGGAAACTCGTCGAGCGGCTCGATGCGGTCCATGGCCGCAATGTATGGCGCCGGATCGTATTCCACGTGGCAAGGCCGAAAGGCACCATCTTCGAGTAGGCCGTAGCAGGCGAGAACATGCCCGCATCGGTTCTGCCCGACGCTGCCGGGGTTGATGAACTCCTGGTCGCCAAGGATTCGCCGGAACTGAACATGGGAGTGGCCGAAGAGCACGAGCGAACAGTTGCTGCCGTGCGCAACCCGAACCATGTCTTCGTCCGGCGTGTCCGGCACGACGTGCCGGACTTCGCCAGGCACGGTGCCATGCTGCAGGCACATGCGCATCCCGTCGACCTCGAAATCGCCGCCGTCGCGAAAGGTGCGCAGGAACTCTAGGTTCGTCGAGTCGAGCGCTTGGCAGTTCCAATGGTGCAAAGCGCGCCAGGGCCGCGGCCAATCGGCCACTAGGCCTGGATCCAGCACCTCGAAGTCGTGATTGCCGGCGATGAAAGTCCCGCGCAAATCCCTCAGCAACGCGACGGTCTCGCTTGGCTGCGCTCCTGGCGAGGCCGCATCGCCGAGAAAGATCGCAGCATCGGCATCGCGCTCCTTCGCGAGCACGGCGCGCAGCGCCTCCGCGTTGCCGTGGATGTCGGCGATGACGAGGACCTTCACGTCAACGGACCCTACGGTGCCGCCCCGAGGGGGTCAACGGAAGGCGCAGGACTTCGGTTCGGGAACGTCCACGGTGACTTGCACTAGGTGGCGGGTGGTGGGGTCCTGGCGGGCACGGACTTGGCGCAGCATTTCTGCCACTTGCGTTGACCGTTCGGCCACGCCAACTCCAACCGGTCGGACGGCGCCGCAACCCGAGGCAAATTTCTCCACCGAACTCTCCATGCCCACGCCAGCCACGCACAGGGAGCGCGTGCGCCGGAAAAACAGGCTCGAACCGGCCCGTGGTCAGTGCATTTCACCACGGCGGTGCGTACCCACGTCAATCGCCTGCACATAGGTCCCGTCGCACGGCGTACGTCCTCGGTGGAGCTTGGCGGCTTCTTCGACGCCGCTGGGGGGTGATAGGGAGGAGCGCCGGGACGTCAACGAGGTGTACATCCACGCGGGCCACTGGCGTAGCACCACGAACGGGACATCCCGATAGCGCGAGAGGACTTCCGTCACACCGACGAGTCCGGCAAGCAAAGCGACGACGACGTATGACATGAGGCAACTGCCCACGGCACCAAGCCTGCCGACGGTCAGGCGTACTTCAACAGCGCCCGTCCTTGCTCCGTCAACTCCACTTGCGAAGGCTGGCTAGCCAGGCTAGCGGCTGCTTGACCAACGCGCCCCAAGTCCTCCACATCCAAGTCGACATCGCACCGCGCGAAGCCGTCGCGCACAAAACTGGCGACCTTGTGCATGACGACCGTCTCCGGCTCTGTGCTAGCGGCGATGACATCCGCAAGCGCCATGGCTCCCCCGTGGCGGGCAAGCCAATGCAGAATCCTCACCCGTTCATTCCTAACGCCAAACTCATTGAGGAAGGCGCTGGCTCCCACAACCTTCGGCATTTTCCGGCAAGAGTCCTACTCGCGACCACGACCCCAACCCTAACGCAGCAGACTTGTTGATACAACGACATGTCCGCGGCTCGATATGGGAGGCGCCGGTGAGTCAATCGATCGCGACCGAAAACACTTCCCGGCAAAGCCCGGGAAACCGCTTCCGATGCCTATCATCAACATATCCAGCAAGCAAGGCGTCCAGTCTTTCCACCAATGGGTTGCCGGGGTGGGCGAGAATCGCGCAAACGGTCTTCTCGACGGTTGTACCTACGAACCGTCCTCCTTCGTAGGTCGTTCATATAAGCGAGGTACGCTTGCGTGGCGATGATCAGGTTTGGATCCTCGAAATCCAGAGCAAGCATCGTTCCCTCCAGGCCCGAATGTGCAGCCCTCGCTTCCGCAGCCCCTTTTTCTTGCCGACGCGGCCATCTTGCCGATCTTTCGCTTGTACGCCTCCAAGAATGACCGTGCGCAATCCTCCTTCATGTGCCCGTCATTCAGTAGCACATGAAGTAGCTGTTCGTACTCGGAGTCGCAGGATTTGAACCAAAGCCATCATGGTCCCGAGAGGGGATTCCAGCAGAGCGGAGTTTGCACGGCGGTGTAGCCCACACAATCCGGCGTGAGACCATCAAAAGGATGTTTCGCTGCGCGTCCGTGCCTGGCGTCCTCCGCAGGGCCTCCACGGAACGTCAGAAGTCGCTTAGAGCAACTTTCATGTGGAGCGTAAGTTTGGGTTGGGTAGCTGGTGTGGCGAGGGTTGGTTCGGATTGGGCGGCGATCGTGCCGCCTACGGTTCGGCCTTCGGTGATTTGGGCGGTGATGGCGAGTTCGGGGAACTTCGAGACGGCGGTTGAGGGGATCATGCTTTGGGCGTCGTCCAGGGTTGCCTCCACGGTGGATGGGGCGCTTGAGACCGGGCGGCGGATTACCGCCGCCGGGGGACCGCCTTGCGGCGGACGGGCGATGATGAAGAGCCACGGGTCGTTCAGTTGCGTGGCCGGGACTTCCACGGTGACTTGCACCAGAGGGCGGGTGGGGTCCTGGCGGGCGCGGATCTGGCGCAGCATTGCTGCCACCAGGGCTGCGGCCTGGTCGTCGCGGCGTTGGCTGGCTAGGCGTTCGAGGTAGGTGGCGGCGGTGTTGAAGTCGCCGCGGCGGGCGGCATCCACGGCCATGATTTCCAAGGTTCCGGCGTGGTCTGGATGAGCGGCCAGTATGCGCTGGCCGGCTACCCGTGCGTCGGAGTCTAGGGTGCCGTCGCCGGCGCCGAAGGCTGCACCGAGCCAGTGCATTTCGAGTGTCGGGTTGTGATTGCTGATGAGGCTGGCGTGGCGGAAGGCAATTGCGGCCTCGACCATGCGGCCTTGGCCGGATTGCGCTTGGCCCAGCAGGAACCAGGCGTCGGCATCTTCTGGGTTTGCTGCGAGGTGGGCGGCTAGGGCTCGTTCGGCGACGGCAAGCCTTGGGTCATCTGCCGCGATGTCGGTGGATCGAAGGAGGGTGCCGGCCTTGACCAGAGCCGGGGCTTCGGGTTCGCCGATGATGGCGTAGATGGCGACGGCGGCGACGGCGGCGACGAGGCTGAAGATGGCGGCGGTGCCAAGGCGTATGCGCGTCGCCGGCGCGGGGTTGGCCGCCCCCCCCGACGCACCGGCTTCGTCTTCCAAAAGGCGTGCCTGCAACTCGGTTTGCAGTTCCTCTTGCAGCGCGCCTTCCGCTTCGCCGGCGAGTTCGCGGCGGCGTTGGCGGTAGAGGGCGAGGTTGGTGTCGCGTCGCTGCTCGCGTGCGGAACGGGAAAGGCGCAACGCCGCCGTGACCACAGCAGCGAGTGCGAGTGCTGCAGGGACCAGCCATGGCCACGCCTCGATCACGGATCTTCTGCGCCGAGCGCGTCGAGTCTTGCGCGTTCCTCTTCGGTCAGTTCCACGGCGTCGCGGCGGCTGCCGAGACGACGCAGCACCAGCAGGCCAACGAGGATGAGGACGGCGGGTGTGGCCCAGAGCAGCACCGTGGCCGGGCTGAGGGGCGGGTTGTAGAGGATGAAGTCGCCGTAGCGGTCCTTCAGGTGAGCGAGGATTTCTTGGTCGCTGCGGCCCTCTTCCAGCATCCGCCGCACGGCTCGCCTGAGGTCGCTGGCGATGGGGGCGTCGGAGCCGGCGATGTTGACGTTGAGGCACTTCGGGCAGCGCAGCTCGGCGATGAGAGTGCGGTAGCGGGCTTCGAGTGCCGGATCGTCGAAGTCATAGGCGTCCACTACGGAGGAGGCCGAGGCAAGAGTGGCCGCGATGCAAAGCGCGGTGATGCCTAGGACCGTGCGGCGTGTCATGGCGCGGCTGCCTGCAGCGAGGCCACCACGGGGGCCATCGAATCCCGCCACGTGTCAGCGGTGACAGCGCCCACTTGCTTGAAGCGGATCACGCCAGCGGCATCCACGACGAACGTTTCCGGTGCGCCATAGACGCCGAGGTCCACGCCGAGGTCGCCGCGCGCATCGATGACGTGGAAGAGGTATGGGTCGCCGCGCTCTGCGAGCCAAGCGCGGGCGGCGTTCGGGTCGTCCTTGTAGTTCACGCCGACGATGCCGATTCCGGTTGCCTTGGTGATGCGGGCCAGCTCGTCATGCTCCGCAGCGCAGGTAGGACACCAAGTGGCCCACACATTCACGAGCCGCACTTCACCCAAGAGATCGTCGTGGCTCAGCCGTGGTGGTTCGCCGGCCAGCGTCGGCAGCTCGAAATCTGGAAACGGCTTGTCGATCAATGCAGACGGGAGCAAGTCCGCTCGTCCCAAACCGAAACCGGAGTACAAAAGCACGACGATGCCGACGAACACCGCGAGCGGCACGATCAAGAGCGCCCGGGCCCGGGTCACGGCGCGCCCTGGCGTCGCGTTGGCAGTCTCTTCGGAGCTAGCCCGCATTTCTCACCAGCCCATGTAGCGAGTACATCGTCGTCTGCAAACGAGGGCTGGTGAGAAACGCGGGCTTGGGGCTTGGGTCGCATTCGCTCCCTCCTATGCCGGGGCGAGAGCGGCATCCCGACGGGCCAGACGCCGATAGCGCCCGTCTGCCATCGCCACCAAGCCTCCGAACGCCATCAGCAGCGCGCCGAGCCAAATCCAGCGCACCATCGGTTTGTGCTCGATGCGCACGCCCCAAGCGTCGTCCGCCACCGGCTCGCCCAGCGTGACGTAGCGGTCGCCGAAAAACCCTGGCCGGATTGCCGCCTCGGTCATGACATCCCCGCGGGCGAAGTAGGTTCGCTTCTCCGGCGCGAGACGGACGCCGTCATCGGTCTTGAACACGGCCCGATCGGCCATGTAGTTGGGTCCGCGCACGCGGTCGAGAGCCGTGAGGGTGTAGCTGACGCCACCCACCTCAACGCTCTCGCCCACCGACATTCGCGCATCGATTCCCTCCGAATACTCGCTGGTGACCGCCACGCCCACCATGCAGACAGCGAAGCCCACATGCGCCGTCACCATGCCGATGTAGCCAAGCGGCCGGGCGCCGCGCCGCTTGCGGAAGTCGTCCACATGGGTTGCGACAATCCAGACCGCGAGTGCCATCGCCAGTGTGGCAGCAGGCTTCAACACTCCGCCAAGCAGCAGCGAAACGAACACGCCAAGCGCGGCGCCGATGCCGAACAAGACGCCGATGCGGCGCAGCACAATCAGCGGCGTTCGCTTCCACCGAGCCGCCGGCGCCAGCGCCAGAAATCCGGCGAGCACGAACATCAGCGGCACGAAGACGCGGTTGAAGTACGGCGGCCCGATGGAGATGCGGTCGCCGCCGGAGGCGGCCTCGTAGGCCAAGGGATACAGCGTGTAGATGAAGATCACCGCCACCGCCACCACCAGCAGCAGGTTGTTTACGAGCAGCAGCAGTTCGCGGGACAGTCCGCCGTACTGCAACCGGCTGCGGATCGCCGGTGCCCGCATGGCGTAGAGCGTGAGCGCCCCGCCGATGGCGATGGCGAGCAGGATCAGCAGGAACAGCCCTCGTTCGGGGTCCACCGCGAAGGCATGCACGGAGGTGAGCACGCCGGAGCGGACGATGAACGCGCCCACTAGGCAAAGCGAGAACGTGGCGAGCGCGAGCAGCACGGTCCAGCTCTTGAACGCCCCGCGCTTCTCGGTGACCGCCAGCGAATGCACCAGCGCGGTCCCGGCCAGCCACGGCATGAACGAGGCGTTCTCCACCGGGTCCCAGAACCACCAGCCGCCCCAGCCGAGTTCGTAGTAGGCCCACCAGCTCCCGAGTGCGATGCCGACGGTCTGGAACGCCCAGGCGACGTTGGTCCATGGCCTCGACCAGCGGGCCCAAGCTGCGTCCAAGCGCCCGGACAGGAGCGCTGCCACGGCGAAGGCGAAGGCCACGGAAAAGCCCACGTAGCCGACGTACAGCATCGGTGGATGCACGATCTGGCCAAAGTCCTGCAACAGCGGATTGAGGTCGTTGCCTTCCTGCGGCACGAAGGGAGCGAGGCGGGCGAACGGGTTGGAGGCTAGCAGCAAGAACAGCAGAAAGCCGACGTTGAGCAGCCCCAGAACGCCCATCACCCGGCCAAAGAAGGCTTGTTCCAGGCGTCCTCCCGCCAGCGCCACGGCGAGCGTCCAGCCGGCCATCACCAGCGTCCACAAGAGGAAGGAGCCTTCGTGATTGCCCCACACGGCGCTGAATTTGTACTGCCACGGCAGCAGCGTGTTGGAGTGGGCGGCGGCCAGCTCCACGGAGAAGTCGTCGCGCAGAAAGGAGACCGTGAGCAGGACGAAGCCGAGCAGAATCAGGCCAGCTTGCGCCGCTGCGAGGCCGCGGCAAGCGTCCACCCAGGAGCTGCGGCCGGTGGCGGCGCCGGCCAGCCCCGCACCGGCCATCGACATGGCCATCACCAAGGCCGCCACCACGGCAAAATGGCCGATTTCGGGGATCACGGTCTAGCCCGCATCGTTCGTCACGCGTCGCCGACGGTCACGGCTGCTCGTCCGTTGCCGCCATCATGTCCGCGACCTCCGGCGGCATGTAGTTCTCGTCGTGCTTGGCGAGCACCTCCTCGGCCTCGAACACGCCGTCGGCGCGCAACTGCCCGGCTACGAGGACGCCTTCGCCCTCGCCGAAGAGGCCAGGCAACAGTCCCTCGTAATCCACTCGGAAATCGCTGCCTTGGTAGTCCGTGACGACGAAGGAAACACCAAGGCCCGTGTCGTCGTGCGCCACGCTGCCGGCCGCCACCATGCCCCCGGCGCGGATTCGCTTGCCGATCGGTGCCTCGCCTGCCACCACTTGTTCGGGCGGGTAGAACAGATTGATGTCCTGCTCAAGAGCGAGCATGGCAACCGCAAGCGTCACTCCGGCACCAGCGAGGACGAAGAGCACGGTGGCCGCTCGCTGCCGGCGGAGCGGGGTCACGCCACACCTCCTTGGCCAGGCTCGGGCTGCTTCAGGCCGTCGGAGCCGCCGGGCGAGTGCTGGTTCGGAGCCAAGGCGGCGGCGATCCGTCGCCGGGCGCGCCGCAAGGCCAGCCAGGGCCACACGCCCATGCCCACCAGCGCCGCGGCGCTTAGTGCGTAGGCGCTCCAAACGTAGACGCCGTGTCCGCCCATCGCCAGCCACTCCATCATCGGGCTTGCACCCATGTCCGGACCCAGTCGGCCTTGGACTCGCGCTCGATGATCTTGGCCCGCAGCGCGGCGATGACGACGCCGACGAGGAAGAGGTAGTAGCCCAGTGCATTCACCGCCAGCGGCCAGAGCATCGAAGGGTCTATGGAGGGCCTCTCGCCGATGCGGATGCTGGCCGGCTGGTGCAGCGTGGTGAACCAGTCCACCGAGTATTTGATGATGGGAATGTTGACGACGCCGACGATGGCGAGCACCGACACGGCTAGCGCGGCGCGTTCCGCACGCGGCACCGCCTGCCGCAGCGCGATCAGGCCGAAGTAGAGAAAGAGCAGCACGAGCATGGAGGTGGTGCGCGCATCCCAGACCCAGCCCGTGCCCCAGGTGGGGATGCCCCAGATGTAGCCGGTGGCGAGGGCCGCGGCCGTGAGCGTCATGCCGACGGGGGCGGCCGCCGCGATGGCGAGATCCGCCATCTTCATGCGCCAGACCAGATGCACCGCGCCGGCGATGGCAATGGCGACATAGACCGCCTCGGCGAGATGGGCCGCGGGGACGTGGACATAGAGGATGCGGTAGCTGTCGCCCTGGAGCCGATCCGTCGGCGCGAAGCCGAGGCCCCATACGGAGCCGATGACGATGAGGGCGGCGCCGACGAGATACAGGCCCAGCATCCAGCCCCGCGAGCCGGCGAAAAACCAGCGCGGGGAACCCATCCGGTGGAACGTCCGGCGGAACCATTCCGTGGCCTTGCCCATGTCGTTTTAGTACTCCTGTCCGACGCGCAGCGCGGCGCCGATGCCGAACGGGGCAAGTGTAATGGACAGAGCCAAAAGCGCCGCAAGCCACAGCAGTTCGGCGCTTGGATCGCCGCCGCCAAGCGCCGTCATCGCGGCGCCGGAGCCGAACAGCAGGGTCGGCACATACAGCGGCATCACCAGAAGCGCCACCAAAAGGCCTCCGCGACCGGTGCCGGCCACGAGGGCGGCGCCGATGGCACCGACCAGGGCCAGGGTCGGCGTGCCAAGCAGCAGCGTGAGAGCAAGCACGAACATGCCGGAAGGCGGCACGTCCACGAGCAGCGCGACGAACGGACTCAGCACCGCGATGGGGAGCCCCGACACCATCCAATGTGCTGTCACTTTGCCGAGCAACGCGGCGAACAGGGGCTTGGCGTGGAGCAGCAACTGTTCGAGGGAGCCGTCTTCTCGGTCTCGAGCGAAAAGCCCCTCCACGGCAAGGACGTTCGCGAACAGCGCCAGCACCCACAGAGCACCTCCGGCGGCTTCGTCCAGGCGTGCTGTGGATTGGCCGAGGCCGAGGCCGAGCAAGAAGGCGGCCAGGGCGAAGAAGGCGATGGGGTTCATCGCTTCCGCGCCGTGCCGCATGGAGATGGCGAGGTCGCGCCGGAACTGCGTGCCGAAGGCGTTCAACGGTCGCCCAGTTGCACGGTACTGGCTGGAAGCGGGCCGAGCGCACGATGCGTTGCCGCCACCACACCGCCCCCGCCGTCGAGATGGCGGTGTAGTTCGCCCGTTAGGAGCGCGACGCCAGCGTCATCGAGCGCCGTCAATGGCTCGTCGAGCAGCCAAAGCCGGGCGCGACTTGCCAGCACGCCGGCGAGCGCAACGCGGCGGCGCTGGCCAGCAGAAAGCGACGCAACGGTGCGACCGCGAACGTGGCCGATTTCCAGGCGGACGAGCGCCTCCTCAATGCCAGAGGCCACCTCGTTGGAAGAGAGCTGCCCAGAGCAAAGCGATAGCAGCCAACGCAGGTTCTCCCGCACCGTCAACGTATCGCTCAAGCCCGAGCGATGCCCGAGATAGGCGAACTGGCCACGCACCTCCACCGTTCCCGACCCGGGCCGGATCAACGCGGCAAGACACCTGAGCAACGTGCTCTTGCCACTGGCATTGGCTCCGCGCACCTCCACCATCTCGCCGCTCCGAACGACGAGTTCAAGCTCGTGGAACAGACGCAAGTCATCCACCTCATAGCCAACGTCGGAGGCCCGCAGCAACACCTCGCTCACGTCATGCCCTCAATGGGGGTGGCATGTTGCCCATTGCTGCCGCGGCCGATGCTTTCCCTCGGGGTGAGAGCATCGCCCTCGCCGGCGCATGAAGGCGCGCCATTCGAGGGCCGTTGGAAGGCTTCGCCACGTACGTGCTGCCCTCCATCACCCGGATTGTGCAGGGGATTCCTGAGTATTCGCGCTGGCGATAGGGCGCGCCCCCACCGAGGAGTCACCGTCCACGCCCAAGTCCACCGCCGGCATCCGCTGCAGGGTGCGTTCGAGGGCGCCGAAGTCCATCAGCGCATCGTCCGCCAGGTGACTGGGCACGACGTGGCGCAGGCCCCGGGCGATGTTGTCCACCCGCCCCGGCTGCACACGTTCCCATTCCGCCAACATGCCCTTGATGGCCTGCCGCTGCAGGTTGTCCTGGGAGCCGCACAGATTGCACGGGATGATGGGAAAGCGCCGCATTTCGGCCCATTGCGCCAAGTCTCGTTCGCGGCAGTAGTACAGCGGGCGGATGACGACATGGGCGCCGTCGTCGGAAAGCAGCTTCGGCGGCATTGCCTTCATGCGGCCGCCGTGGAAGAGGTTCAGGAACAGCGTCTCGACGGCGTCGTCGGCATGGTGTCCCAAGGCAATGCGGGTGGCACCGATTTGGTCCGCCACTCGATAGAGGATGCCGCGTCGCAGCCGCGAGCATACCGGGCAGAAGGTCTTGCCCTCCGGCGTCAGCGAACGGACGATGGAGTAGGTGTCTTCCTCGATGACGTGGTACTCGATGCCGAGGCCCTCAAGGTAGGCGGGAAGCACCTCCTCCGGGAACCCCGGCTGCTTCTGATCGAGATTCACCGCCACCACTTCGAACGACACCGGCGCATTGCGCTTGAGCGACAGCAGCATGTCGAGCATGGCGTAGGAGTCCTTGCCGCCGGAAAGGCAGGCCATCACGCGGTCGCCATCGCCGATCATGTCGTAGTCGGCGACTGCCTTGCCCGTCAGCCTCCGCAGACGCTTGGCCAGCTTGTTGCGCTCGAGACGCTGCCGCGCCGGCACCCGGCGCGTGGGCTCGACCTCGCTCATATCCGTTTGCATGGAGCTAATCGCCGCCCGCTTCGTTCACAGTTCCCGCAACACCGTCGCCGGCGGCGTGTTGACCAGTCTTCGGGTTGCGAGCACTCCCACCGTGGCGATCAGCGTCGCACCGAACAGCGGCCCCACCAGCCAGAACCAAGGCCGGCTGGTATAGCCCAAGTCGAACACCTGGGTCTCCAGCGAGAACACGCTGATTTCCGCGCCGATCACGGCGACGATCCCGGCGAAGGCGCCGAGCACGGCGAACTCCGCCGCCAGCGCGCCGCCGATCAGTCGCCGCGTGCCGCCGAGCGCCCGCAGCAGCGCATGTTCCTTCATGCGCTGGTCGCGGCTCGCCTGTATAGACGCCGTGAGCACCAACGCCCCGGAGGCGAGCACCAGATACAGCACCAGTTCCACGGCGCCGGTCACCCGGTCGACGATGCTCTGCACCTGCCGGATGATGGCGTCGATCTCGATCACCGTGATGGTGGGGTGGGCAGCAATCAGTTCGTTCAGGAAGCGCTTGTCCTCCACCGGCAAGTGGAAGCTCGTCATGTAGGTGGCTGGGAAGCCCTCGAGCGCGCCCGGCGAGAGGATGACGAAGAAGTTCGGCTGCAGGCTGTCCCACTCCACCCGGCGCAGGTTCGACACGGTGGCGACCATGGGCAGACCGCCGATGTCGAAGGAGAGTTCGTCGCCGACGGCGAAGCCGCGGCGTTGCGCGTAGTCGTCTTCAAGCGAGACGAAGCGCTCGGGCGAATCGGCGTCCCACCATTCGCCGCCCACCACGACGTTGTTCTCCGGCAGTTCGGTGGCGAAGGTGAGGTTGCGCGAACCGAAGCCGCGACCGCTGCGCCCTCGGCCTTCCGCGGCCTCTTCTTCCTCGCCCTCGGCCTGCTGTGGCGCGATGTCGTCCGGCGACGGCCCCTCGTCGTCGTCATCGTCATCGTCATCGTCGTCACGAAAGCCGGCCGCCCAACGCTGGCGACGGAACTCGGCAGCGTCGACGCCGTTCACCGCGACAATGCGCCCCCGCATCATCGGGAAGAGCGGCCCCTCGTAGTCTGCGTTGGCCCGCAGCAGGGCGTCCACGTCGTCCTTTTCTTCCGGGGTGACGTTGAGCACGAAGTGGTTGGGGGTGTTCACCGGAATCTGCGCCTGCCACTCGTCGATGAGGGAGGTCCGCACCAGCAGCAGGATCAAGAGCAGCATGATGGCGAAGCCGAACACGACGATTTGCGCCGTGTTCTCGCGATAGCGTCGCTGCAGTCCGGCGAGCGCCAGGCGCCAGCCGCTGCCGGCCTGCATCCCCAGCGTGCGCCCGCTGCGGAGCAGCACCAGCGCGAAGGCAGCGAAGACGACCGAGACACCGACGCCGCCGATCAGCAGCCAGAAGGTGAGGAAAACATCGCCGCTGTACCAGACGAGAAGGCCAAGGGCACCGGCGGCAGCGCAGCCATAGGTGGCGACGGTGGAGGCGGTGGTGCCCGGCAAGTCGCGCCGGATCACCCGCATCGGCGAGATGCGCCGGAGCGCCACCAAGGGCGGCGCGGCGAAGGCAAGCAGGCAGATCAGCCCTGTGATGGTGCCCAAGAGAAACGGTCGCGCTCCCGGCAAGGGCAACTCGGTGGGGATGAAGCTGCCGAGTGCGATCAGAATGCCCTGATGCGCCAGCAAGCCGAGCGCGAGACCCAGCGCCACTCCCAGCGCGCCGACCAAGCTCAACAGGCCCAGATAGCCGGTGAGGATGGAACGTGGCGTTGCGCCCAGCGTCTTCAGCACGCCGACGTGATCGAAGTGCCGCTTGGCGTATCGGTTTGCACCAAGTGCTACCGCGATGCCAGCCAGCAGCACGGCAAGCAGGCCGCCAAGCAGGAGGAAGCTCTCCGCACGCCCCACCGCGCGTTCGATGAACGGGCTCGCCTCCCGCGCCGAAATCCAGCGGTAGTTGGGACGCAACTGATCTTCAATGGCCTCCCGCACGCCCTGCAGCGCTTGGTTGTTGCCGGCGAGCAGTAGGCGGTAGTCGATGCGACTGCCGGGCTGAATGACGCGGGTGGCGGGAACGTCGTCGATGTGCATCAGGAGGCGCGGCCCCATGGCGAACAAGCCGCCGCCCCGATCCGGTTCCGATACCAAGGCTTGCCGCACGGTGAACTTCCCGTAGCCCACCGAGACCTGATCTCCCGGTTCCACGTCGAGTGCCGGGAACAGGCGTGAGTCGAGCCACACCTCGCCGCGCTCGGGGGTGTCTCGGGTCACCCGTGCCTCGCCGAAGGGCGCGTCCGCAACCCGCAGGATGCCGCGCAGCGGATAGTCTTCCGCCACCGCCTTGACGCCGGCGAGCTGGCTGCGGAAGTTGCTCGGTGCCTCCGCAAACACCATCGACGGGAAGCCGATGGTCTCGGCCAAACCGAGGTCTGCGGCCCGCGCGGCCTCGCGGAACGCCTCCGGGAACTCGTAGGAGGACGAGATCGCCGCGTCTGCGGCAAGAAACGTCGCGGACTCAGCCAAAAGCGCCCGATGCAGGCGATCCACGAACAGCGAGATGGCGGACACCGTGCCCACCGCGACAAGAAGCGCCGCGAGCAGCAAGCGCAGTTCGCCGGCACGCCAGTCGCGGGCCGTCAATCGCAGCACCAGGGATGGCGTCATCCGGCTGCCCTCGCCATCGGCATGGCCATGCGGCCCGCCTCCAAGGTAATGACATGCTCGCAGCGCCCTGCGAGCGCCTTGTCGTGTGTGACCAGAACGAGCGTTGCGGACGACTCGCGGTTGAGGTCGAACAGAAGGTCTGCAACGCGACGCCCAGTGGCGGTGTCGAGGTTGCCCGTGGGTTCGTCGGCAAACAGGACGCTGGGCCGCGACGCGAAGGCGCGGGCGATGGCCACCCGCTGCTGCTCGCCGCCCGAAAGCTGGCGCGGATAGTGCGTGACGCGCTCTTCGAGCCCCACCCGGCGCAGGTATTCGGCCGCATCGGCGCGGGCGCTGCCGTCGCCGCGCAGTTCCGCCGGCAGCATCACGTTCTCAAGCGCGGTCAAACTGTCGATGAGCTGGAAGGTCTGGAACACGAAGCCGACGGCATTGGCCCGCGCCCGCGCACGTTCCTCTTCCGACATTGAAGTAATCTCTGCGCCGTCGAGCCAGACTTGCCCGGATGTTGGCAGATCGAGGCCGGCAAGGATGCCCAGCAGCGTTGTCTTGCCGGATCCCGACGCCCCGACGACGGCGAGGCTGGCGCCGGTGGGCAGCGTGAAGTCGATGCCGTCAAGGATGGTGAGTTCCCCCTCGGCGGTGGGGACGCGCTTGACGAGGCCTTGCGCTCGCAGGATTGGAGTCGTCATGCATTTCTCGTGGAACAGTTCGTGGACGGGACGGCCAAGGTGGCCGGCTTCGCTGCCAGCGCTCGTTTTGCTGGCGACGCTCGGGGCCTTGTCTGCGTTTACGTCGTTCGCGGCGCAATCCGTCGCTTCGGAACCCGCCAGAACCGTGTTGGTAGTGGGCGACAGTATCAGTGCCGCCTACGGGATTCAACGCGACGAAGGATGGGTGCATTTGCTGGCCGAGCGCGTCGGCGCCCGCGCCAAGGTGGTGAACGTGAGCGTCAGCGGCGAAACCACGGGCGGTGGCCTCGCCCGACTCCCGTTGGCGCTCGATGTCTACGCCCCGGATGTGGTGCTCATCGAACTCGGCGGCAACGACGGCCTGCGCGGCTATCCGGTGGCGAGCATTCGCGAGAACCTAGACCGCATGATGGCCGCCGTGACGGACGCCGGAGCCGTGGCGGTCGTGCTCGGAATGCAGATTCCCCCCAACTACGGCCCCCGCTACACCACCGCCTTCCGCGATCTGTTCCCGGAAGTAGCCGCCGCCTGGAACGCCCCCCTAGTCCCCTTCCTCCTCGAAGGCGCCGCCGCCGTCGAAGGCATGATGCAACGCGACGGCATCCACCCAAACGCCGCCGCCCAACCAACCCTCCTCGAAAACGTCTGGCCAGTCCTCGAACCCCTCCTCGCGGGGCCATAGCCAAGCCTTGATTGGTCCGCTTGGGTCGAGGGCATCTTGCCCTCACGCAACTCGTTGGGAAGGCATTCTGCCTTCCTGACGCGCCGACAAGCACTTTGCTTGGACCAACTCGCTGTGGGTGCGCCTTTCGCCGCAAGGGGACGGCAAAATGCCTTCCTTACGAGGGCCGCACCCTTGTCACCGCGCTAGCAAACAGGGCGTGCCATTGGGGAAGGCGTTTCGCGCCACCGGAAGGGGCGTTTCCTCCCTTTGCGCACGGAGGAATGCGTGCCTCCGGCAGCCGGGAGCGCGAGACGCTCTCCCTCCTTAAGGCCCCGTCCATCGCGAGGTCCGACGGCCCCCGGGCGCTGCTGACGAATCGCCGATGTCTGCACCAAGCCTTTTGACGAGGAACACCTCGGAAACGTGCTACGGATGTGGACCCATTTCGAGTGACAAGCGTATATTTCGCGCGGGAATCGGGGGAAGGTGCGCACAGGGAGTCGATATGTCGGATCTCCACCTCACGCGAGGCCGCCGCTGGCGGGAGCAAGCCCGCGAAGAAGGCAGACAGGAAGGCAGAGAGGAAGGCGAGCGTGACGCGCTGGTGAGGTTGGCCGGACGGCGGTTTGGCTGGGAGGCTAGCCAACGCCTCGCCGATGCTCTCGGCGACCATCCCGACCGTGTGACGCTCACCCAGATCGGCGACCTCATCCTCACTTGCGAAACCACCGAGGAGTTTGTCCAGATGCAAGTCCTCCCAACCCGAATCCGCCTTTGGTTGGAGCATGCCCGCGAGGAAGGAAGGGGGGAGGGCAGAGAGGAAGGCGAGCGAAATGCGCTCGTGGAGCTTGCCGGAAAACGGTTCGGCGGCGTCGCCGGTGAACGCCTCGCAGGAGCCTTGGACGCCCGACCCGGCCACGAGATGGTCACGCAAGCCTGCGACCTGATCCTAGCGTGCGACACCACCGAGGAGTTCATCTACAGCTTGGGTGGGCCGCATGAGTTTTGATCGGCAGAAGCTCAACGAAATGGGTGGCCTGATCCTCAAGGCCGAGACGCTCGCGGCCTGATGCGCCTGTCGTGGAACGAGGTTCGTGTCCGGGCTGCGGCCTTCGCCGAGGCATGGAAGGACGCTGGATACGAGAAGGGCGAGACGCAGAGCTTCTACAACGCGTTCTTTGACGTGTTCGGGTCCAGCGGCGAAACGTGGCGCGCTATGAAGAGCACGTTGGCAAGCTGGACAACCGTTCCGGGTTCATCGACCTGTTTTGGCCCGGCGTGCTGCTCGTCGAGCAGAAAAGCGCCGGACGTGACCTCGGCAAAGCCTACGAGCAGGCCGGGGAGTATTTCGATGCGCTGCCCGTGCGCGAGCGCCCACGCTACATTTTGGTTAGCGACTTCCAGAGCTTCGAGCTTCACGACCTGGATGAACGCGAAGCCGTTACGTTTGCGCTCGCCGACCTCGCGGACCACGTCGAAGCGTTCGGGTTCATTTTGGGTGTGCGGCGCCGCACCTTCCGCGACCAGGACCCCGCCAACATCGAAGCTGCCGAGCTGGTCGGGAGGCTTCACGATACCCTTGCGGAAGCGGGACACACCGGGCACGACCTTGAACGCTTCCTGGTTCGGCTGGTTTTCTGCATGTTCGCGGACGATACGGGGGTTTTCGAGCCCCGCGATATCTTCTATGACTTCATCGAGACCCGAACCGGCCAAGACGGTGCCGACCTAGGCCCGTGGCTCGTACAAGTGTTCGAGGTGCTCGACACCCCGGAGGAAGAACGCGCTTCAACTCTCGATGAGGATTTGGCGCAGTTTCCCTATGTCAACGGCGGCCTGTTCGAAGGGCACCTGCGAACGTTCTCCTTTGATTCCGCGATGCGTGCGGCGTTGCTCGAAGCTTGCCGTTTCGATTGGGCGAACATCTCGCCAGCGATCTTCGGCGCACTGTTCCAGTCGGTGATGGATCCGGCCGAACGCCGAGCACAGGGCGCGCACTACACGACTGAAAAGAACATCCTCAAGGTGATCGAGCCGCTGTTCATGGATGACCTTCGGGACGAGTTCGCGCGGCTGCGTCAGCGGCGAGACCGGGGTCGTGTTTCGGCGCTGTTGTTGTTCCAGGCCAAGCTCGGAAACTTGACGTTCTTCGACCCGGCGTGCGGTTGTGGCAACTTCCTCATCATCGCCTATCGCGAATTGCGAGTGCTGGAAATCGAGGTCATCCGCGAAATCCGCGACGCGACCGCAAGGTCGGCGCAGGCGGCGCTCGACACTTCGTGGCAGTCGGTGGTGGACGTGGACCGGTTCTACGGGATCGAGCTTGGGGAGTTCCCGGCGCGTATCGCGGAGGCTGCGCTGTGGATGATGGACCACATCATGAACAACCGGCTGAGCTTGGAGTTTGGCCAGACGTTCGTCCGCATTCCGCTCAAGAAATCGCCGCAGATCGTTCACGGTGACGCCTTGGAAATGGACTGGTCTGAACTGCTGCCGCCGGAAAAGTGCTCGTTCGTGTTCGGCAATCCGCCTTTCGTGGGCGCGAAATACCAAACGGCGGAGCAACGCGCCCAAGTGCGGGGTATCGCGGCGCTCGGGAAAGGCGGTGGGACGCTCGACTACGTCGCCGCGTGGTTCATCAAGGCGGGAGAGTATGTGCGAGGCAGTGAGGCCCGCATTGGTTTCGTTGCCACCAACTCCATCACGCAAGGTGAACAGGTCGCGCAGCTCTGGCCGGTCCTCTTCGGGCGTTGCGCTCTAGAGATCGCCTTCGCTCACAGGACGTTTGCGTGGGGCTCGGACGCACGCGGCAAGGCACATGTGCATGTTGTCATTCTGGGCCTCGACCGGCGCAAGGCGGCGCGAGCCGAGAAGCGGCTGTTTGCCTATCCCGACATCAACGGTGAGCCGGAAGAGAGCCGCCATGCGGCCCTGTCGCCATACTTGTTCGATGCAGGTGGGCTGTCGGACCATCATGTGTTGGTGCGGGAGGCGAGCCAGCCGATAAACGGTATGGCCAGGTTGGTCATCGGCTCGAAGCCCATAGACGGTGGCCATTACATCTTCGATGAGACGGGACGTGATGAACTGAAGGCGGCTGAACCAGAAGCGTTGTCCTATCTGCATCCCTATGTCGGTGCCCGGGAGTACCTGCAAGGTGGCGAGCGATGGATTCTGGCACTTCAGGACGTGCCGCCACAGACCATCGCGAGCTTGCCGCACGTGCGGGAACGGGTCGGTGCCGTCCGTTCATACCGGCAGGCGAGCAAGAGCAAGCCAACGCAGAAGCTGGCCGAGACGCCGACGCTATATCACGTAAATGTCGTCCCGGCCGCGCCGTTTCTGGTGATCCCTGAGGTCAGTTCGGAGCGTCGAGAATACGCGCCTATTGGCTGGTTGGAGCCGCCAGTGATCCCCAGCAACCTCGTGAGGATTCTTGAGAACGCGACGCGGACAGACTTTGCGCTGCTGACCTCTTCGATGCACATGGCGTGGCTGCGCCACATCGGCGGACGATTGAAGAGTGACTATCGCTATTCGATCAGACTTGTGTACAACACCTTTCCGCTGCCACCCAAGGACGCGAATCTATCGTCGCTCGAACCGCTCGCCCAAGCCGTGCTCGACGCTCGTGCCGTCCACCACGACGCGACCTTGGCCGATCTCTACGACCCAGATCTGATGCCGCCAAACCTGCGCCGTGCGCATCAAGCGCTCGACCGCGCAGTGGATCGGCTCTACCGGCGCGCCGGATTCAGTTCCGAGCGAGAGCGCGTGGAGCACCTGTTCATGCTCTACGAGAAGATGGATGCACCGCTCACGCCGGCAAAGAAGCGCCGCCGACGTCGAAGGTAGGAGGTCGGTCGATGAACCACGGAGGTCGGCGTGGCGACACCCCTAGCTCATCCGCCAATCCGGCACGGCATGGCGAATTTCGCGACGATTCGCCGGGTGGGCTATCTGTATTTGGAGAGACGGCGTTTCCTCCGCACGCTTGAACAGCACCTATGCATTGCTGGTCCGGCGTCGGTAAGGAACATGCTCGCATGGCAGCTTGTCGGATTTGGAGCGGGACGGGCCTTCGGAGGGAAGGCATTCTGCCTTCCCTTCGGGGCGTTGTTCGAGGCCGCAGTGCTTGCGCCATAATCAAATGGTGTGAGGGGCGGATAGGACAAAGGATGGAAGAGGCGAGCGAGCTTACGTCGGATCAAAAGCGCGCCTTGGTGCAGGATGGATTTGTGGTTTTGCCTGGGGTCGTGCCGCGGGAGTTGACTCGGGCTGCTCGGCGCGCGATCTACCTGGATGCGCGCAGCAACGGTTTTCGGCGTCACTCGCACGACACGGGCATCGACGGGGTGCTTGCGGACCTCGTCAACAAGAGTCCGCTCTCGGACATCATGCGGAGTGCCATGGGGCCGTTCGATGCGCCGGAACGGGGCTTCGCGGCGGTGCTCTATCCCGAACCTGAACACGACCTGCCGAACTATGGCTGGCAGCCGCACCTCGATGGCTCTTGGTACTCGCCCGACATTCCGAAGACGCCGCGTGAGGTGGATTCGTGGCAGGCGCCGCGCACGCACCACTTTGGTGACGCCAGTGCCGCGCAGCTCGGGGCCAACATGACGCCCCTGTTCCAGAACCCGGCTCGAACGCTCTCCCTCGGCAGCTTCACCGCGTTCGTGGGCGTTGCGCTCAACGACCAGACGGAGTTTGGTCGCGGCAACCTCTGCGTGCTGGCCGGCGCGCATGAGTTGGTGGAGGAATTCTTCCGCTACCAACGCGACAACGGCGGCCCGGTGGGCCCTGAAGGCCCTGGCTGGCCTCGGCTATCTCCCGCCGGCAACGGCGGCGTGCGCCTCACCATGCTCCCGGACACCATCCGCGACCACTTCCTTACCGATGCCACCACCACGGACGACGGCGCGCTTTGGCTGAGGCCCACCCCGGTGCTGATGGACGAAGGCGACGCCGTGATCACCCTGCACGCCTGCCCGCACGGCGCGAGCAGCAACTTCGGCCCCGACCCACGCATGAACGTCTACTTCCGCTTCCGCCGCCACCGTCCGGGCGGCGCCAAAGTCCGCGGCGACAGCGACCACCCAGACCGCGGCTGGAACGGCGAGTTCCTCGACTATCCCGAAGGCTACGACCCGTGGCGCGTGGCCATCGACGCCATGTGCGACCACTGGAGCGAGTGGGACTTCCGTAACCCCTGAGGTTGGCCGTGTCAGGGCTTGTCGAGACGCCGCTTGAGTTCCTCGATTTCGCGGTTCTTCTGCTCGATTACGCGGTCCCGGTCCTTGATGATGCTGTCCTTGTCGTCGCCGGTGGGAAGGAACTCGCCGGTGTCTGGATCGAGCAGAAGGAGGGAGCCATCATCTAGGCAGAGGCGCAGGCCCAAGACCTTCGACTCACCGTAGAGCGTCCCGTCGGGCATCGTCTCCAAAGGCACAGGCTCGTAGGTGCGCTTCGCGTCCAACCGATGACCTAGCAGGACTGAAGGCAAGTACCTGCCCGTGGGGTCGTGCTGCCAGTACTCCGTCACGCCCAGGCTCTCGTAGATGGCCTGCTTCTCCGTCAGGTCGCGCCTATGCGTGTTCTTCGACGCCACCTCCATCACGAAGTCGGCGAGCTTGCCTTCCTCCCAAACCTTCCACACCTCGCGCGCTTGGTCGCGAGACGGGCCGAACGCGACGAACACGTCCGGCATCACCGCCCTTTCGTTGTTCCCTTCCTGCCAGTACATGGTCATGTCACCGCCGACGTACACGTCGGCTCGGTGCTGGTAGCGGTCTTCGAGCCGCGTGACGATGTCGTTCGTCGTCTTGCGGTGGATGGGCGTCATCGGCTCAGAGTCCCAGTCCCGGTAGTCGACGACCGGTACCGGCTGGGGTGGCGCGGCCGGCAGGCGCGGCTTGCGGGCGTGTAGGGGTTGCCGGACGATGGGCATGGCGTTCTCCTTGGGCGCGGGGCCGGAAGGATGAGGGGACGTTAGCACAGCGATGTGCGTGGCGGCGCGGCGTCGGTGGGGGACGGTGTTGCGGATCCTGAGACACGGGCGGGCCTTGGCGCACGTTTCGGCAGAGAGAACGGTGGCACGGGCTTCAAGGAAAATATGTAGGACGTTGCCACCACGGCTTGTGCGAGATCGACGCCTCGTGGGGGTTGCGCCAGCGCACGGAAAGGCGGAGGCGTCTTGCCGGCGCGAAAGGAATGGCCGGATGCTGCCCTGCCAGGGTCCGTTCATCCTTTGGGTTCGAACGTCTTGGTCTAGGCGATCGAAGCGACGCGGTGCGCGCCCTACGAGCGCGCGGGAGGCCGGTCCCTCGTAGCGCGGCCAGTCGCGGACGGGGGTTTCACACGCGGCACGTGGCCGTGTTCTGTGACTTGGCCCGTTGTTTCGTCACGGACCACCGCCTCGCGTTGATCGAAGACGAAGCAGTCGCCTTCGAACGTGCTCTCCTCGTCAGGCACCTCGGCCAGGTAGCGGAGGATGCCGCCTTCTAGTTGGTAAACCTCGTCGAAGCCTTGTTCGAGCAGGAGGGCTGACGCCTTTTCGCAGCGGATGCCGCCGGTGCAGAACATGGCGATGCGACGTTGGCCGTCGCGACGCAGGGTGTCGGCGTAGGTGCGGAACTCGCGGAACGAGTCGGTGTTGACAGGGCGGGCGCCGCGGAAGGTGCCGCGAGCGGATTCGAAGGCGTTGCGAGTGTCGAGGGTTAGGGTGTTCGGGTCCTCGATCAGGCGGTTCCAATCCGCCGGCACGACGGGTTTTGCCACCGGCGTTTTCGCATCCAAGGCAAGGTCGAAGGTGACGATCTCGGGCTTTACGCGCACCTTGAGTTGGTCGAACACCGGGTTGCCGGGGGCGGCGCGCGACCATTGGACGCGCTCCTGCGCGCAGTGGAAGCATCGCTCGATCACGGCTTCGATATCGGGGCGGCGACCGGCCAGAGCGACGTTCACGCCCTCCGGCGCAATCAAGACGGTGCCGCGCAAGCCGAGCTCGCGGCAGGCTTGTTCTGCGACGTCCCGCAGGGTTTCGGGGCTCGCGATTGGACGGAACGCGTAGAAGGCGGCAACCCAGGCACCGGCCTCCTCTTCCCCGGTCACGAGTTCGCGCAGGGCGGCGACATGGGTGCTCCGCCGAAGCGCTTGCGCCAGTCCGCTTCCGTGTAGGTGTGCATGGCGAGGGCGTGAACGCCGCCGGCGAGTTCGTCCGCCAGCGTGCGGTTCACCATGCGGTGTCGTGCAAGCAGCGGCTTGCTGGCGAAT
This sequence comes from Pseudomonadales bacterium, assembly GCA_965116935.1. Taxonomy (GTDB): domain Bacteria; phylum Pseudomonadota; class Gammaproteobacteria; order Pseudomonadales; family Azotimanducaceae; genus VXYL01. Next base: position 2,959,808 of record OZ220737.1, read on the forward strand.
GCCTCGCTGACGATTACCACCTTGAAGTGGGTCTCGCGGCCGGATGGCCCGCTGTGGTTGTCGCTTTCGTTCACCACCTCGAGGTGGAGTGGATCGAAGGCGTCCGTCAGGCGCTGCTCGATGGTCTCTTGCATCATGGTTCCGTCTCCTCGCGCTGGTCGGCCGCCTTCCTCGCATGGGACGGGACAGGCCCGTCCCCTACGGCCCGACGAGCACGACCGTCACGTTGTCGCGCCCGCCAGCGGCTTTTGCCGCGTCCACGAGCCGTTCCACGCCGCGTTCGGCGTTGCTGCCCCATGCGCGCAGGTTCATGGCGATCTGCTTGTCGTCCACCAGATCGGATAGTCCGTCGCTACACATCATCAGGCGTTCGTCGTCGTTCAGGTACAGGGTGGTCACGTCCATCTGCACGCGTTGTTCGACGCCGATGGCGGTGGACAGCACATGGCGTTCCGGGTGGTTGCGCGCCTCGGCGAAGCTGATCTCGCCGCTGTCGAGAAGCTTTTGCACGACGCTGTGGTCGGTGGTCACCTGCACCAGGATGCCCTTGGTGAAGAGGTAGCAGCGCGAGTCGCCGAGGTTGCCCACCAGCGCCCGCTGCCCGTTGAAGGCCACAATGACGAGGGTGGTGCCCATGCCGAAGCGCGAGGTGTCTTCGCTCGCGTAGGCGTACACGCGCCGGTTGGCGAGGGTTGCCGCGGCGCGCAGGTCGTCTGCCTCCACCGGTCGCTCGCGGATGATCTCGCCCAAGTGCTCGATGGTGGCTTCCACCGCCATCTCGGCGGCCACGTCGCCATCCTTGGCGCCGCCCATGCCGTCGGCCAGGATCGCGAGCCCCAAATCCTCGCGCACGGCGAAGCGATCCTGATTCACGCTGCGGACGACGCCGACGTCTGTTTTCCCTGCACCGATCATGGGCGGGGATTATAGGGACGGGCGCGAAGAGGACGGACGGGGCTTTGCTACAATCGACTCCGTCTCGCCCGGCAGCGCGTGTTCGCCGGGCGCGTGGTGTCTTTTGGCTCAGTGAGGGTCATCCAGGGTCCATGAGGGGGTAGTCGCCATGCTCGCCGTCATCTCGCCCGCCAAGTCGCTCGATTTCGAGAGCCGCCCGCACACTCGCAAGCGCTCCATGCCGGGGTTCCTCGACCACTCCGCCGAACTCATCGGCGGCTTGCGCGAGTTGGCGCCGGGCGAGGTGAGCGACCTGATGGGCATCAGCACGAAGCTGGGCGAACTCAACTGCAACCGCTATCACGAGTGGCGCAGCGACAAGGCCGGCGCCAAGCAGGCGGCGTTGGCGTTCCGCGGCGATGTGTACATGGGGCTCGCCGCTTGGGACATGGAGCCGCGGGAACTCACCTCGCTGCAACGGCGCGTGCGCATCCTGTCGGGGCTCTACGGCCTCTTGAAGCCGCTCGACATGATCCATCCGTACCGTCTGGAGATGGGCACCAAGTTCGAGAACGCCCGCGGGCGCAATCTCTACGAGTTCTGGGGCAGCACCATCACCGATGCGCTGAACGAGGAACTCGGCGGCCATCGGGTAAAGGTGCTCGTCAACCTTGCATCCAACGAGTACTTTGGCGCAGTGCGCCCCGCCGAACTCGACGCCCGGCTCATCAACACGCGATTTCTCGAACGCAAGGACGGACGCGATCGCATGATCAGCTTCTTCGCCAAGCGCGCGCGGGGGCTGATGGCGGCACACATCGCCCGCAATCGCGTCGAGACCCTGCGCGGCCTCAAGGAGTTCGCGGCCGAGGGGTACGAGTTCCACCCTGCCCAATCGAGCGCCGACGAGTTCGTGTACGTGCGCGAGGGCAAGCCTGACGCGGCGTAAGCCAGACGAAAATGTGACAGGGGCGACCACGAGAGGGTAGCCCACCACGGTGTCTCGCCAGCGCGCATAGGCGAGCCCTCCTCGAACAACGCCCGCCGGCAAACACCAAGCAGCCCCTGCGTTGCGAGGGCCTCGCTGGAAGGAGGGCGTCCCGCCCTCCAAGCGTGCCGAAGGCGCGCACGCGGCGGAGCCGGCCAGCGCCACCGCAACCAAGCGTTCCAGCCAACGCCAACAAAGCGCCACCCCCGAAACGCCATCAAACCAGCCCCTGCGTTGCGAGGGCCTCGCTGGAAGGAGGGCGTCCCGCCCTCCAAGCGTGCCGAAGGCGCGCACGCGGCGGAGCCAGCCAACGCCACCGCAACCAAGTGTTCCAGACGACGCCAACGAAGCGCCAGCCCCGAACAACAAACCAGCCTCTGTTCCTTGACGTGCCTGCGGCACGATGGAGGGCGAGCGCCGCCAAACCCCTCGCTAACGCTCGGGGTCTGGCCCCATCCCCCACCTTCCCAAGAGCGAGCACCGCATACGCGGCGCGTCCGCGCCGCTCCTGCGGTGCACGCTCTTGGTGCCCTCCCTCCGAAGGCCCGTGGCAAACGCGACAGCCTCCTAGCCCTTGAGCGGACCTTCGGCGGCGTTCAGCAACGTGGCGATGGCGGCATGCTCCCGGCGGTGCGCCCAAGCACCTGCATTTGCCCATTGCGGCGTTGTCGGTTCTGCGGCCAACGCACCCTCTACTGTATCGAGCCAGAAGCGGACGAACTCTTCCTGGCCGGCGCGGGCGGCCCAGCCTAATGGGGTGGAGAGGTACTCCTCGTCGCGGGCGAAGGGGTCGGCGTGGAACTCGAGGAAGAGGCGGGCGGCAGCGACGTCGCCCTTGGCGGCCATGTGGTGCAGCGGGCGCACTTGCTGCCAGTTCGGCAGGTTGGGGTCCATGTCGTGTTCGAGCAGGAGGCGTGCGAGGTCGAGGTTCCGCCAGAGGTACGTTTGGCAGATCGTTACGACGCCAGGAACGCGCAGGCCCCGTGACAGCATCAGGCGGATGATCCACTCGTGTCCTTCGCTGACGCACATGGTGAAGCCGTCGGCGCAAACGGCTTCGTCGAAGAGTTCGGGGTTTGCGTCCAAGAGAGCCGCGAGGGCGTCGATGTTGCCCTTCCAGAAGTGGCCCATGAAGTCCATGCGGCCACCGTAGCAGTACATCAGCGCCCGCATGTCTTCGTCCGCGGCAGAGGAAGTGGGTGTACCTGAGGACTCCACCATTGCGTTTGGGTCCGCTCCCGCCTTGAGCAGACGCTCTGCCACTGCACGATGGCCGAAGCGGGATGCGGCCCACAGGGCAAAGCCGCGTGGGCAGTTCGGTCCTTCCGGGAGGTTGGGATCGGCGCCGGCGTCGAGCAGCAGATCGACGATGGCGGCGTGGTTGCGTTCGGCGGCGGCGGAGAGGGGGCGCTTGCCGCCGGGCTCCGGTTGGTCTGCAAGGCTGGCATCGCGACGCAAGAGTTCTTGCAGGCGTTCCTCGTCGCCGAGAGCAGCGGCAATGGTGGACGTGTATTCCGCGCCACGGTCGAGAAGGCGGCGCGCGGTCTCGTAGTCATTGCGCTGTGGCCAGTAGGGGTGCTGCCAGAGCGCGAGCGTGATCGGGCGGAATCCCTGGCCGCCGAGCCGGTCGTCGCTGCTGAAGCCGGTGGCGTCGATGTCGGCGCCGCGGTCGAGCAGCAGGTCCAGCATCTCGAGGCCCCCACCTTCCGCAGCGTTTTCAACCGCATAGTGCAAGGGGCGGCGACCCAATGCGTCACCGCGGTTGACGAGCGCAGCATCTGCGTCGAGGAGGGCATGCACGGCATCGGTATCGCCGGACTGAGCCGCTTCGTGGATGGGGTGGATCGTGCCGTCCCCGGCAAAGCGTCGTTCCATTTCTGCACGCAGGATCGAGGCGACTTCCTCGTGGCCGCGCTCGGTGGCCGCCTGCAGTAGGGTCTCGCCGCCGTAGAGCGTGCGGTGGGAGATGTCAGCCCCCGCGTCGAGCAGCAGCCGTGTAGCTGTGGCATGGCCTTCGCGCACGGCAAAGTGCAGGGGCGGCGTGTACCAGTATTCCGCTGCCACGATGTCGGGCGCGCGATTCAGGAGCCGGCGCAGGCGGTTCGTGTCGCCGGCGCGGGCGGCCGTCAGCGCGTCCCAGACGTCTTGGCCGCGGAATCGGCCTGTCCAGTCCTGTGCATCGCCGCGCAGTTCGTTCGGGCGAATGAGTTCGGTCATCGGGCGTCACTCAGTCCGTCGATGGCCATTTGGGTTTTGCCGGTGCCGCTCGGAATGTGCGCCCTTTTCCGGCCCGAGGCGCTGTCGTAGGCCACTCGGCGTTCATAGATCATGCGGTCTTGGCCGGCAGGACCGAGGCGCGGATGGTGCGAACCAGGTTCTCTGCCACGAGCACGGTCTCGAGCACGTACGGACCGATGCGCACGCTCACGTTGCCGTCCGGGAACGACTCCAAATGCTCCAGCACGAGGCCGTTCATCGTGCGCGGGCCGATCGTCGGGAGTTGCCATGCGAGGGCGCGGTTCACGTCGCGCACGAGGGCGCTGCCGTCGATGGTGTAGGTGCCGTCCTCTTCCTGTGGCACTTCGCCGAGCCTGGGGGTGAAGTCGGTGGTGAATTCGCCAACGATTTCCTCGAGCAGGTCCTCGAGCGTCGCCATGCCCTGGATTTCGCCATATTCGTCCACTGCCAGCGCGATGCGGCGCTTCTCCGCCTGAAAGTTGTAGAGCTGGGTGTGCAGCGGGGTGCTCGCTGGCACGAAGTAGGGCTCCTCGGTCTCGCGCAAGAGATCCGACTTTGTAAATGTCTCGCCGGAAAGGCGGGCGGCGCGGCGCAGGTGGAGGATGCCGACGATGTTGTCGATGTGGTTGCGATACACCGGCAGGAGCGTGTGCTGCGCGCTCTCGATCAGGGCGACGATGGTGGCCGCGTCGTCCTCGATGTCGATGCCGATGATGGCGCTGCGAGGAACCATGATGTCCTCCACCGTTGCATTCTCGAGGTCCAGGATGCCCACCAGCATGGCTTGCCGTTCCGGCGGCAGGGTGGTGTGTTCGTTCAGCACGGTCTTGAGTTCGGCCACCGACAGTTGCTCGGTTTTCGCGGGCGCCCGCGCGATTAGCGGTCGTGCCAGCAAGTTGCTGAACCAGTTGACGAATATCACCAGCGGATGGGAGATCTTGAGGAGCGGCTGGAGGATGTAGGAGGAGGGGAAGGCGAGGGTTTCGGGGCGCGCGGCAGCGACGGTCTTCGGCGTCACCTCGGCGAAGATCAGCATGTACACCGTCAGCACCACGGCGCCGATGAAGGGGCCGGCGGTGTCGCCGACGATACGGTTGGATACCTCCGTCGCGAACGAGGCGGTGAGGAAGATGACCACGTTGTTGCCCACCAGGATGACGCCGAGCAGCCGGTCCGGCCGCTGCAGCAGGTGGTTGGCCTTGCTCGCGCCGCGATGCCCCTCGTTGGCAAGGTGCCGCAGGCGATAGCGATTGAGCGCCATCATCGCCGTCTCGGAACCGGCGAAGAAGGCAGACATGATCGTCAGCACGACGATGATGAGTAAGAGTGCTCCCATCGACAGCTCGTGCATGGGGCTGTCCTCCTGACCCGCTTTCCCTGCGGCACGTTGGAGCGGTGAGTGTCGCATGGAACCCAGTGCAACCCCATAGGCCAGCAGTTGCGAAGCAACTGCCGATGCGCTTGAGAGCGTGCTAGGAGGTGACGCCGTAGAACGCAGTTCGTAGGGACTATCCCGTCCTGCGCCGAGTCCATCGGTGCGTTCAATACGGGCGGGGACAAGCCCCGCCCCTACGGGCCCTTGCTTTGCAGTCGGGTTCCTGGCGCCTAAGCCCATGTGGGACTTTCCCCGTCAGTAGGCGAAGTCGCACAGCGTGTGCGACTTGGCTTACGATTCCCTCGGCAAATGCCGGGGCACGGGGATCCCGGCGTCCCGCCCCCAGGGCGGCGATAGAGGGAGGCATCGTGCCCGATGCCGCGAATGGTGAGCGCGCCACGGTGGGTCGAAAGCTGCGGTCGTCCGGCAGCGGTCGCCTTGGCCCTATTGCTAGGCGGGTGGGTGCAGGCGCAGGAGCCCGAGCGCTGGCACGATCTCGTGGTGGCGCCAGAAGAGGCCAATTGCCCTGCATACCACAGCAGCCACTATTCGTACTATGCGAGCGGCCGCGGCAGCACGGAGAACTGGCTCGAACGCCGTCTTGCTGCCCGCCTTGGCGCACCGCAGCGGCAATCATTTCGCACGCCCTACACCGGCGCACTCATGGTGGCCGAGATGGAGAAGCCTTGCATCGGCGGCGCTCGCCACCCCGACTGCACGCCTAGGCGGCCTTCCGGGCGGCTGTCGGAAGTTCCCTACTGGTATGGCCCTGAGCGTTACGCCGCCGAGATCGAGCATCTGGTCGCCCGCAAGGAGGCGCACGACTCGGGCCTGTGCTTTGCCCCGCGCTATCTGAAGCGCGCATTTGCCAACGACACGCTCAACCTCACCTTGGCGACAAGCCCGACGAATCGAGCCAAGAGCGCGCACGATGGCGCGCAGTGGTCGCCGCCGCGGAATCGCTGTTGGTGGGCCGTTGTCAATGTGCTGGTGCGGCGCAAGTATTCCCTCACCATCGATGCCGCTGAACGCGACGCCTTGGACGAGGTGATCGAAGGCAAAAACTGTGCCGAGAGCCCTTGGCTTGCCTATCTGGCGCTGCCGGACCTCGACAGCCTGCGCGCCATGCCGGGTCCGGAGCCGACGGCCCTGGCCACCGGCGAAGCGCCGCTCGTGCTCTCCGTGACCTTGGCAGCCGCAGCCGTGGGCAACCCTGCGCATGCAAGTGCTGCCTCGGACGGCACATCGCCGCTCGCGCTGTACGACGACAACGCCAATGGTCGGATCACCTGCGCCGAGGCGAGGGCGCATGACATCGCCCCGGTGGGTGCCGACCACCCGGCCTACGCCTACATGAACGACCGCGACGGCGACGGAGTGGTCTGCGAGTAGCCGGCTCCGTTGGCGCGATCGCCTACTGACGAGACCCCCGGCATGTGAGTGCGCGCCCCAGCGGGCGCTCGGCAGTTGCTATTGCGAACTGGCGACCGCCTTTGGCAATGGGTACACCTGCGATTGATACGGGCTGCCGAAGCCGGCCAGCATGTGGAAGGTCTTGGGGTCCGCGCAGTCGTCGGCCAGTTCCTTGGGGAAGTGGTTCGGGATGTCGTCCTGGGGCGAGATCGCGGCGTGGCGGAAGAAATTGGCGATGGTCACGCGCAAGCCCGGAGTCTTCTTCGGATAGGCGCCGTGCCAGAGGGCGCCGTGGAAGGCGATCAAGGAACCGCGAGGACATTCGATGGGGATCGCTTCGGCGGCTGCATCTGGCAGCTTCGGGTGGCGCTTGCGCAGGTGCGAACCGGGCACGCAGGCGAAGGCGCCATCGTCCTGCGTGTAGTCGGTCAGGCACCAGTTGCAGTTGGCGTTGAGCGCCTTCTCGCCCCACGGCAGCGGGATGCCGCCTTGGTCCACGTGTAGGCCCAGCGACTCGCCGTAGCCTTCACCGGCCCACTTGACGAAGCAGTTGTGGGAACTGAACCGCGCTGGCCAATGGTTGCCGAACGACCCTTCCGTACCGAAGAGGTGATGAATGAGGGTGACGGCCACTCGATTGATCGCAAGGTCACGAAATGCGCGGTGATAGGTGCATAGCTGCATGAGCTGGAACTGGCTCGGCTTGGCGCCGGAGAAGCGTTCGAGGAAGCCGGGAAAGTCGCCATAGTCGAGCTCGCATTCGGGGCCGTCTTCGACGGTAAAGCGGCAGCCGATCAGTTCCTCGGATTTCTCCAAGAGTCGCGTGACGAGTTCGTCCACGTCGTCTTCGGTGACGCCCGTTACCTCCGGCGGAACCACCGTGTAGCCCTGCTCGTCGAGCTCCTCCACGTAAGGGGCGAGGCCGAGTTCCTCGATCCTCGCCGCCAGCTTCTCGGTGTTCGACATTTGCTCCTCCAAGGCCCGTCCGTCCGCAAGTGCGACCTTTACCGTTCGCCCAGACGGTGGATCATGCCTTGCTTGGTCTCGGTGTCGAAGGTTGCGTAGGTGCCGGTGCGCTCCGGCGGTCGCGGCTGCGAGCACGAGCCTGGGTTGATGACGGTGACGTTGCCGGCTTGATGCACGAACGGAACGTGGGTGTGGCCGAAGCAGACCATGTCGTAGGGCAGGGCGGCGAAAGCCTTGAGGCGTGGACTGCCGGGTCGGATGTACTCGTCCTCGCCAAGCCCGGTGTGCGTCATCAGCACCCTCACCCCGGCAAAGTCGAACTCCCGCGTCGCTGGCGCGTCGGCGAGGAAAGCGAGTGACTCGGCGGAGTGCTCGCGACGGCACTTGTCGAGGAAGTTCGGATTCCCGCCGCCGAACAGCACCGCCTCGTGGTTGCCTTGGATGCAGTGAACGCCTCGCTCGGCCAGGAGCGCCACCGTGTCGGAGCAGAACTCGTACTCGCTGACGGCATCGCCGGCGCAGAGGATTTCGTCCACCGCCGGCATCTCGTCGAACACCCGCGCGAGCGCCTCCGCGTCGGCATGGATGTCCGAGACGATGCCGATTCTCATCGCTGCGGGCCCTTTTGCGGGGAGGGTGTGCCGCCCCCGGTCACGCCGCCAGCGCACGCTGGAGGTGCCGGGCAAAGACGCATTCGTCCCTGCCAGGCAACCATCGCCTGAATCCGCCCCGCGTCAGTCAACAGCTTCGAACTGCGCCACTGTCGCCCGCATGATGTCCCGCTGTTCGTTGATCAGCAGCAGCGTTTCCTCATTTTCCCAAGCGATGGCTTCGAGCTGTTTGGTGACGCGAGGGTCGATGTTGAGCTTGCGGGCCGGCCCTGCGAACCAGTTGTCGCCTTCGGCCGGACGGTCGAATAGCCACAGCGCTGTGTATGAAGAGACCGCTAGCGTGCCGCCGTCGGGCGAGAGGTCCGCGCCGGTGGCGGAAGTCATCGCCTCGTGCGAGCCGATGAGTTCGAGCTCGACACGGAACATCGACTCGACGAGACCACTGCCTAAGCGGTACAGCTTGGCACCAGGTTCCTGGGAGTTGATGCGACCAGCTTCTCTGTGCTTGGTGATGAAATAGAGCACCTCGTCGTCGACGAATAGCGCTTCGCAATCGAAGTGCCACCGCTCCGCCGGGAACTTGGCTTGATCGGGATACACGACCTCTAGGAACCCCTCCGCCCGGGCCTTCGTGACAGCGCGCGGGTTCGGTTCCGCAAGACGGTAAATGCCGAGGTCCCTGCGAGCGTTTCCGTTGTTTCCAACATCGGCAACGTAGAGGCGGCCCTCGTACACCGCGATGGATTCCCAGTCGAAGTGCCAAGCGTTGTCGATGGTGTGCCCGGGCCAGTCGTGCTCGCCAAGGTCCATCCACGACGGCCCGATGACGGTGCCCTCGGCGTCGATGGCGAAGAGGCGTGCGCTGTCGCCGCTGTCGTTGTGGACCCAATAGAAGGTGCCGTCCGACGACTTGGCAAGGCCACTGATCTCGCCAAGTTCGGGGTGGGTGACCTTGCCGACCACCTCCACCGCAGCGGCGCCGGCTGCAATGGTCCCCGCGAGGATCGCGAACGAGGCCCGCAGCGCCACGGCGAAGGAAATCCTCACCTCGCCGTGTACCCGCCGTCGACCGGCAGTACCACGCCGTTGATGAAGCTGGCATCGTCGCTGGCGAGGAAGGCCACCACCGAGGCGATCTCCTCCGGCTGGCCAAAGCGGCCGGCGGGGTGCAGCGAGCGGATGTAGTCCTCGAACTCCTCGCTCTCCCGAATCGGCGCCGTCATCGGCGTCTCGATGTAGCCCGGTGCCACCGCGTTTACGCGCACGCCCTGACGGCCGAACGTGACTGCATATTGCCGCGTGAGGCCCGAAACGCCGTGCTTCGCGGCGACGTAGGCGCCGGCGCCGGGCGCCAGCGGCTCGTTGTTGCCGCGCTCTGGTCCCGAAAGCCCCACCAGCCCGGCGATGGAGGCGGTGGAAATGACGACGCCTCCACCGCGCTCGGCAAGGAAAGTCGCGCCGTGGAACAGGCCGTAGTACACGCCGGAGAGATTGACGGCGATGGTGGTGTCCCAGCCCTGGGAGCCGCCGATGCCGGCGTTGTTGAAGAGGATGTCGAGGCCGCCTAGGGCATCCACGGTGGCTGTGAGTGCCGCCTTCACGGCCGCCTCGTCGGTCACGTCAAGCGTCATCGAGGCGGCGCGTCCGCCGTCGGCCTTGATCGCGTCCGCAGTCGCCGCCGCGCCATCGGCGTCGATATCGGCGCACATCACGGCAGCGCCGTCTTGCGCAAACCGCAATGCCGTTGCCCTACCGATGCCACTCGCCGCACCCGTGATCAGTGCGGTCTTTCCTTCCAAGCCCATGCTGTCCTCTCCCTGTGGTCTGGAGGGAGGGCGTCTCGCCCTCCGATGCGCCGCAAGGCGCGCAACCGCTGCCCAAATCCCTGACCAAATCGCGCCTAACGGTGGTTTGGAGGGCGAGACGCCCTCCCTCCGGCGTCAAGGCTGGCGACGGTCGAATCAATAGTCGCCGCTAGGCTTCTCGTCCGACTTCTCCATGCCCGCGACGGCGCGATCCTTCGGGGCGCTGTCGTAGGCGCCGCGGAAGTCGCGGAAGGGCCCGTCGCGCCATTCGAGCGCCGCCTTGAGGCCGTCGTCGCGCACGCGCCGGCCCCATTCCGCCGCCGCAGCCCGGCCCGACGACAGCGCCTGGATTTCCGTCGCCGAATGCAGTGCCTCGCGGATGCCCATCGTCTCGTACTGCCGATTCACGGCCCGCTTTGAGTACATCAGCATCTCGTTGTCCACGAACGACATCCGGCGGGCGAACTTCTCGGTGAAGGAGTCGAGATCGTCCTTCTCCACGGCGTAGGTGGCCCAGCCGAGCCGCTCCATGTCTTCGCCAGAGAAGGAATCGCCAACGTAAGCGAATTCCCGCGCCTTGGTGGGCGGCATGTGCCAAGGCGTCCACATCATGTCCATCGTGGTCATGGCGCGCACCGGCGGATAGCCGATCTTGGCGTCCTTGGCGCAGATGCGGAAGTCGCAGACGGTGGCGAGTTCCGTGCCGCCGGCCAGGCAGTGCCCTTGAATCTGCGCCACCACGGGCTTTGCGAGTTCCCAGATGATCCAGTTGGTCATCACCACGTGGCGCGCCCACTGGAAGGCGCCGGGGTGGGTGGAGCCGGTGTCCGGCAGGCCCGAGCGCGGGCTCACGAAGTCGAACGAGTCCGCCTGCCGGGCCGGCGAGAGGTCGTAGCCGGCCGAGAACGCCCGCCCGGCTCCGCGCAGTACGATGACGCCGATCTTATCGTCCGCTTCCGCCTCGCGCATGGCGTCCATGAGTTCGCCGCGCAGGTTGTTGGAAAGCGCGTTCAGCTTCTCCGGTCGATTCAGCGTGATGAATGCAAGCCGGTCGTCGGTCTCGTAGAGAACGTCCTTGTAGGTCATGTTGGTTCCTCGGCAAAAAGAGCGGGTGCGTTGTCGGGTGAGGTCCTTGGGCTGGGAGAAGGAGGCGAGGTGGCGCCTTAGCTGGAACTGGCGGACGCCTCCTGACGCTCTGCAAGCACGGCGCGAAGCCGATCGAGATTGAGATCGATCTTCGCCTGCGCCGACCATTGCGCCTGCTCGGAGTTGACGGCGTTCACGTTCTCGAACGTGGCAAGCGTCCCAAGCCGCCGCCGCGGCCCAAACACCGTCAGCGTGCGCCCCTCGACTTCCCACTGAAAGTCGCCATAGACGCCGCCGTAAGAGCCCCCCATCTCCATGCGGCCATGATATGCGCGGTTCCAAAGGGACTTCAAACCGAGATCAAGTCCACCGGCGTTCCCCCTCCGGCGATCCTGCGGGCTGGCGCCTTTGCCCGGCTCGTGGGGGCGACGCATGCGTCGCCCCTACGGTGGCGAGGTGGAACGAGGAACCACCCTGGATTGCACGGCCCCGTAGGGGCGACGCATGCGTCGCCCTTTCTCGGAGCGCTCACCCCTTCACCGCGGCAACGACCTCGGCGTAGCGATCCAGTGCCGGGAGGACCTGCTCCGGCCCAGCGGCGGGCAGGCCAAAGACCACATGGTCGAACCCTTGCCCAATGCGTCCCCGCACTTGCTCCGCATCCGGCGGAGCGCCGAAGAGGGCAAGGTCCGGGTCTTCCACCTTGCGGTCCTTCTTCGCCATCGCTTCGCGCAGCCGATCCATGTTGCCTGAGCCCAGCCCACCGATAGGGAGCCAGCCGTCGGCGTAGTCGGCGATGCGGTCGAATACCCACCTCGAGTTGGCGCCGATCCACACCGGCGGGCCGCCTTCCTGCACGGGTTTGGGCCAAGACCAGATGGGATCGAAGTCCACATGCTCGCCGTGGAACTCGGCATCCTCCATGTTCCAGATGGCGCGCATGGCCAGCACCTTCTCGCGCGTGATGGCCCAGCGGTTCGGGTAGTTGGCGCCGTGGTTCTCCATTTCCTCGCGGTTCCAGCCGGCGCCGATGCCGAGGATGACCCGACCGCCGGAAATGGTGTCGAGAGAGGCGATTTCCTTGGCGGTGGTGATGGGGTCGCGCTCGATGACGAGGCAAATGCCGGTGCCGAGGCGGATTCGCTCCGTAACCGCAGCTGCGGCGGCGAGCGCCACGAAGGGATCGTGGGCGTGCCAGTAATCCCGCGAGAGATCGCCGCCGCCGGGAAACGGCGTCTTGCGACTCGCCGGGATGTGCGTGTGTTCGGGGAAGAACATCATGTCGAAGCCGCGCTCTTCGGCGGCGAGCGCGAGTTCCACGGGGCCGATCGAGTAATCGGTGGGGAACATGCTGACGCCGAACTGCACCTGGTCGATTCCCTTGAACGCCATCGCTTCTCTCCGTTTGGTAGTGGACTGCCTGTTGACTTGGGCGGGTGTCCGCCCCTCCTTGGCGCCGTTTGGGCGCGCACCTGCGCTTGGCCCGCCCTCGCGGGCGAGCGGAACTCGATCAGGGAAACTCGCCGTGCCGCCCGGCGCCTTCGAGAAAGCGGCTGGCGCCGTGGATGGTCTCGCCGGACTTGATCACTTCGCGACCGAGCAGCGTTTCGTGCTGCAACGCCTCTTCCATCGGCCTTCCCCATTGGGCAAGTACCGAACGGCGGTCGCTTCTCATGCAGCGGGGCGGGAACTTGGTGAGCTGTTCGGCGAGTTCGATGGCGCCATGCAACGCTTCGCCGTCTTCGGTTATGCGGTTGGCGAGGCCCATCTGCTTCGCCTCTTCGCCGCCCACGCCACGGCCCGTGAGAATCATGTCGAGAGCGTGGCTCTGGCCGATCAGGCGGGGCAGACGCACCGTGCCGCCGTCCACCAAAGGCACGCCCCAGCGGCGGCAATAGACGCCGAAGGTTGCGCTGCGGGCCGCGACTCGAAGGTCGCACCAGAGCGCGAGTTCCAAGCCGCCGGCGACGGCAAAGCCTTCCACCGCGGCGATCACCGGCTTGGACAGCGTCATGCGCGTGGGGCCGAGGGGGCCGTCGCCGTCGAGCGTCACGCGGTTGCCGGCGCCGGTGGCGACGGCCTTGAGATCGGCGCCGGCGCAGAAATGTCCGCCGGCGCCGGTGAGCACGGCTACCTGCTGCTGGCGATTGGCGTCGAAGGCCCGGAACGCTTCGGACAGGCCGCGCGCGGTCTCGAAATCCACCGCGTTGCGGGCATGTTGCCGATCGATGGTGATGATGACGAGGTCGCCGTGCTTTTCGACGCGAACGGGATCGGATTGGGTAGTCATTTGCCGCGGCTCTGGTTCGTTCAGTGGCTATAGTATCCGTAGGGGCGAGCCTTGTGGTCGCGCGCCCTTGCGCGGGCGCGTTGGCAGTTCGCTTACGCGAACTGCTACGAAGCGAAGTTCGTTGCAGCGAAACGGGCGAGGAAAGCCTTGGCCCTTAAGAAAAGGAGAAGCACATGCGTCTTGACAGTCCGAGGGTAGCGCCGGTTGCCGAAGCCGATTGGAACGACGCGCAGCGCGAAGTGATGAAGCCGTTCGTGGCCCAGGGGCGAGTGTTCAACGTCTTCGCCTCGCTGCTGAACCACCCGGACCTGTTCCGGCGCTGGCTGGTGTTTGCCAACCACATCCTCGGCAAGTCCACGCTCAGCTTGCGGGATCGGGAAATCCTCATCCTGCGCATCGGACATTTGGCGGATTGCGGCTATGAGTGGGCGCAGCATGTCGGCATCGCCAAGCAAGCGGGCATGTCGGACGACGAGATTCGTGCCGTGCGCGCTGGGGCGGACGCGGGTAACTGGAAGGCGAACGAGCAGGCGCTGCTCCGCGCCACGGACGAACTGAAGGCCGACACGCACCTTTCGGACGGCACCTGGGCAGCCCTGGCGGCCCACTACGACACGCAGCAGATCATGGACATCGTGTTCACGGTGGGGCAATACAACATGCTGGCGATGGCGCTCAACTCCCTCGGCGTGCAACTCGACGAAGGCTTGGCCGCGGACGTGTGAGTAGGCGTTGCGGCGCGGTTTGCGTGATAGGACGGCTTGGGCTAGGAGGCTGCGCCGTAGAAACGGCGCAGCCTCCTAGCCGAAGTGGTGAGCGAATGCGAACCCGGAGGCCAGCAGTTCGCGTAGCGAACTGCCAACGCGCCCGTCAGGGCGCGCTAGCCGTAGCTGCGAGCTAACGCGAGCACCAAGGCCAGCAGTTCGCGCTAGCGAATTGCCGACGCGCCCTTCAGGGCGGGCTAAGGAGCGTCAAATGGGCGTAGGCGCGGTCGGAAGAGCGCGTGCGCCACATCCGCATTCTGGCCCCCGAAACCCCCGATTTTGGGTAGAACGGTATCCTGGGCGTCACCTTTCGTAACAATTTGTGCAAAAAACCTGTTGAATGGCAGGCGGGATTGGGCGATTATCCGAGCCATGAAGAGCAGCGACTGACGGGGAAACCGCGCGGGCAGATGCATTACGCCAACGCAATCATCAGTTTCGTCTTGGTGCTGGCCGCCTTGGTCCACTTTGACAGTCCCGCTGAATCCGCCATGTTCGTTCTCGGCGCCGTGCTCGCCGCCATCGCCCTCAAGCACTGGCTCCACGCTCGCATGGTTGGCCTGTTGGCGGTCATCACCACCGGTGCCATGTTCTTCTTCTTCGCCTCCTTCTTTCGCCTCACGCCCACGCTGCAGCCAGACTGGTATTGGCAAGGACAACAGGCCGTGCATGTGGCCAGCCTCCTGTTCGCTGGCTTTGCCATGATCCCGGTGCTGACGGAGTTCAGTTGTCGAATGAAGGCAAGCGAAGACTGTCCGCTGACGCGCCGGGCAGAGGTGGCGAAAGTCGCCAAGGAACAGAAATCCAGCGTCGCCTCCGTCCGCTCCTGACCCAACCCTCCCTACCGATTTCCCTCGGCCTCCCACTTCCCGGAAGCCCGCGCAAGAGAACCCGTAGGCCAGCCGTTCGCGTAGCGAACTGCCGACGCCCGCAAGGGCGCGCGTTCAACCCCGTTCGCGCCGGACGGCCGGTATCACCTCCTCCAGCCAAGCCGACAGGGCGTTCTCGTCCCACGGTGCCCTGAGCGCGATGTTGACCTCGTCCGCTCCGGCATCCAGTAGTGCCATCACGCGGTCTAGCCCTTCGGAAGGCGTGCAGATCAGCGCTCCCGCCTCGGTCCGCGCCGCGCCGGCGCCCCAGTCCTGGCGGAACTTCTCGCGCTGGCGTGCAAGTCCCAACTCGTCCATCGACATGTAGAAGGCGAGGTTGGCGGCGCGCCGGATTTCTGCGGGGTCGCGCCCGTCCTCCTCGCACCAGTGGTCCAGCACCTGGCTCAGGCGATGGAACTCCTCGGCACTGACATAGGCGGCGTTCCAGCCGTCCGCGCGGCGGGCCGCGATTTCGAGCGTGCGCTTCTCCCCACGGCCGCCGATCCAGATGGGCATGCGCGCCTGCACGGGACGCGGGCGGCAAGTGGCGTCGTCCACCTGAAAGTGCTTGCCGGAGAAGGTGGTGCGGTCTTCCGTGAGCATCCGCCGGACGATCTCTGTGGCCTCGTCGAGCATGTCGAGGCGAGTGCCGATGTCGGGGAAGACATAGCCGTAGGCGCTTGCCTCCTGAATGTGCCAGCCGGCACCGAGGCCGAGCTCAAAGCGCCCGCCGCTGATGTGGTCGAGCGTCGTCGCGGCCTTCGCCAGCAACGCAGGGTTGCGATAGCCCACGTAGAAGACCAGGCAGCCGATGCGGGCCTGCTTGGTTTCCGCCGCCAGTGCCCCAAGCGTTGCCACGGCCTCGAAATGCGCGCCTTCGCCGTTCTGCCAGGGCGCTTCGTAGAAATGGTCCCAAGTGGAAATCCAGTCCACCCCAGCGCCATCGAGCCGTCGCCAGAGTGCCCGCAGATCGTCCATGGCGATGAACTGCTGCCCCACGTGAACGCCGAGAGAAATGCCCATGCGCTGGCCGACCGTTTCTTCTGGTAAGGGGCGATCCTAGCAGGCAAGCCGGACTTGTGATGGGAACTCGGAGGGAAGGCATCCTGCCTTCCCTGGCGCCGACAGGCGCCTTCCTTTCCAGATCCCTGTCAGCATGCCGGAGGGCGCGCAGGGAAGGCAGAATGCCTTCCCTCCAAAGGCCCGCCTTGTTCATGTGATTGCAGCCGGACTTGGGAAAGCGCAAGCCAGCCGAGTGCCGACTTACGTGACGGGACGGCCTGGGCGGGGTTCAGGCGGCGGTGCGTAGCGCTTGCGGAAGGCGGGCCGAACGGAAGGCACACTGCCTCCCGCTGACTGGCTCATAGAACGAAGGGCAGCCAGTTCGCCCAGCGACCTGCCCCGTCAGCCCGTGCCGGCTGGCTCCGCAGACGTTGGCGTGGCCACCGGCACTGCCGGCTCAAGCGGCCTCGTTCGGCGTTTTCTGAGCCACGCGGTACGCGCACGCAGCTTCGCTGGGAGGGCCAGCATGGCGGGCGTTGCCACCAACGTAAGCAGGGTGGCGAAGCTGAGCCCCGAGACGATGGCTTGGGAGAGCGGCACCCAGAAGCTGGATGTTGCGCTGCCGTACACGATGTCGCGGCTCACCAGATCGACCGAGAAGTTGGCGGCAAGGGGCAGCAGGCCGAACACGGTGGTCACCGTCGTCAGCAACACGGGGCGCAGGCGCTGGGCACCCGTGCGCACGATCAGAGAGAGGTCGTCCAGCTCCGGGTGGTTGCGTTTCAGCACGTTGTACGTGTCGATGAGCACGATGTTGTTGTTCACCACGA
The DNA here is from genome assembly GCA_965116935.1 of Pseudomonadales bacterium. Taxonomy (GTDB): domain Bacteria; phylum Pseudomonadota; class Gammaproteobacteria; order Pseudomonadales; family Azotimanducaceae; genus VXYL01. The sequence continues at coordinate 2,976,939 of OZ220737.1, forward strand.
TGCCGGCGAGGGCGACGACTCCAATGCCCGTCATCACCGCGCTGAACGGCGTGTTGGTGACCAGCAGCCCGAGCAGCACCCCGGCTGTGGACATCACCACCGCCGCCAGGATTACCGCGCTCTGATAGAGGCTGTTGAACTGCGTCACCAGCAGCACGAACATGAGCAAGAGCGACATCAGGAAGGCGAAGGAGACGAACTCCATCGACTGCTGCTGTTCCTCGTTGGCGCCGCGGAACGTGATGTCCACCCGCGAATCGAGGCCGGCCCCGTCGAGCCAAGCCTGGATTTCCTTCACCTTGTCGTCCGCCAGCACGCCCGGTGCCACGTTTGCCCGAACGAACTCCACCACGCGCCCGTCGATGCGCTCGATGTTGTCGACATAGGCGGCCGGCGTTCTGGTGACGAAGTTGCTGATGGGGACGCGCCCGCGCGTCGTGTTGATGGTCAGGTCGTCGAGGGCGTCGAGGCCCCGGCTGTCGCTCGGAAAGCGAACGCGGATGTCCACGGCGTCGTCAGCGGTATCCGGGCGGTATTCGCCTACCTTCACGCCCGCAGTCACCAGCTGCACGCCGACACCGACCAGGGTCACGTCCGCGCCGTAGAGCGCCGCCTGCGCCCGATCCACGGCCAGCCGCCACTCGACGCCTGGCACCGCCCGGGTGTCTTCGATGTCGCGCAGCCCATCCACTTCCGTGTCGAGGTGCTCGCGCACTCGCCTGACCACGGGATCGAGCAACTCGGCGTTGTTGGAGGAGAACTGGATCTGCACCGGCTTGCCCACCGGTGGCCCCTCCTCCTGCTCGCGCACCTCCACCAGAATGCCGGCAAGGTCTGCCGTGCGCTGGCGCAGAAGTTCGAGAATCTCCCTGCCGGACATGTCGCGCTCGTCGGGAGGATGCAGTTCGAAGTTGAGCGAGCCGATGATGTCAGGGGCGCTCGAGCCGCCGTTGAAGCCGCCGCCGAAGGAACTGCCGGTGCTGGTCCACAGATTGACGTCCTTGATGCCGGGAACGTCCACCACCCGCTGCTCCACTTCCTGCACCAGCCGGAACCCCTCCTCGGCAGAAAGGTTGCCCCGAGCGCGAACGTGAATCTGCGCGTACATGGGGTCGCTGTTGGTGAAGAAGACCATGCCGCGGCCGAAGTTGAGATAAACGGCAAAGATCGTCGCCAGCAAGAGCAGCCCCACCGCTAGCGTCGCGAGCGCATGCTTGCTGGTGAAGTGCAGCAGGTGCGCGTACCAGCCCGTTGGACCGGGAAGCAGCCTAGGGTCGCCGTCCTCCAGCTCCCTGAGCGTCTTCACCGCCCGTTCGTCGCGCACCCTCGGGCGGTCGAACACCGCGCCCAAGGTGGGGCCGAACATGAGCGCATAGAGCAGCGAACCCGACAGCACCGCGAAGACCGTCACGGGCAGATAGCGCATGAACTTGCCGGAAACGCCCGGCCAGAACAGAAGCGGCAGAAACGCGGCGAGCGTGGTCGCCACCGAGGCGGTCACGGGCCAAAACATGCGCTTGGCGGCCATCGAATACGCCATCCGCCGATGGTGGCCCTCCACCATCTTCCGATCGGCGTACTCGGTGATGACGATGGCACCGTCGATCAACATGCCGAGACCCAGCAGCATCCCGAACATGACCATGAAGTTGAACGAATAGCCCATCACCCAGACGATGGCCAGCGCGAACAGGAAAGAGACGGGGATCGCCGCTCCGACGATGAGGCCGGCGCGGAACCCCATCGCAGCCACGACAAGCACCATCACCAGCACCAGCGCGGTGAGGATGTTGCCCTGCAGTTCGTTCACCTGCGTTCGGGCAAAGGGCGCCTGGTCGTTGGAGTAGAACACCGTCACCCGGTTCGGCAGGTCCGGTCTCGCGCGCTCCACCAGCGCTTTCGCCTTTTCCACCGTGTCCACGAGGTTGGCGTTCTGCCGCTTGACGATGTCGAGCGTAATGCTCGTGTTGCCGTTGACACGCGAGTAACGTTCGCGGTCCTTGAAGGTCTGCCGCACCGTGGCGACGTCCGAAAGGGTCACCACGGCATCGCCGTTCGTCTTGAGGGGCAGGTCAAAAAGATCCTGCGCGTCCTCGATCACGCTTGGCACCTTCACCGCCATGCGTCCGGCACCGGTGTCGAGCGATCCAGCGGGGATCAACTGGTTGTTGCGCGCCACCGTGCCGAGCAGCGCCTCGGTGGCAACCCCATAGGCTTCGAGCGCCTCCGGGTTAATCATCACCTCGAGCAGTTCCTCGCGGTCGCCGAACATCCGCACTTCGAGCACGTCCGGCAGCGTTTCGATCTGGTCTTGCAACTCACGGGCGATGTTGTAGATCACTCGCTCCTGCACCTCGGGGCCGATCACATTCACCTGCAGGATCGGGAAATCGTTGGCGGACACCTCCTGAATGTAGGGTTCCTCCGCGGTGTTCGGGAACTCTGGCTTGGCGCGACTGACCGCGTCGCGCACATCGAGCAGGGCTTGGTCCAGGTCGAAGTCGGCATCGAACTCCGCTATCACCGTGGCAAGGCCTTCGTTGGCCGTGCCGCGCACCTCCTCGATGCCATCGAGCACCTGCAGCTCGATCTCCAAGGGCTTCACCAGCAGCCGTTCGGCGTCCTCGGGCGAAATGCCGGGATGCGGCACCCCGATGACGAACACCGGCACCTCGATGTTGGGGCTCGACTCGATGGGGATCGAACATCGCGCCACCACTCCCGCGATCACCACCATGCACATGAGTAGCAGCGTGGTGCGTGCCCGCTGGAAGACCGCGTCGATGAAAAGGTTGTTCACGAGGTGGTGCCGCGCGTCAGCTCAGCCGCCGCTGCCGATGTGGATTCGTCGCCGTCTTCGCCGGCGATGCCGACCGGCGCGAGAGCGGTGCCGTCGTCCTCGAGCACTACATCGACCGTTTCGCCGGCGGTCACGAATTCCTGCCCGACGGTGATGAGCGTGGTGTACTCCGGCAGTCCTGTGACCCAAACGCCGTCGGCGTCGTCCGCGACGATCTCAACCGTGTGGAACTGCACGCGGTTGTCGGTGTCCGTGGTGCGCACGCCGACGCCACCGGCATCGTCGAGCGCGAGCAAGGCGGGGCTCACCTTGTGCGCGAGCACGGTCGCCACCGGCACGTCGATGCGGGCGGTGATGCCGCTGCGCAGGGAATGGTCGGCATTGGGGATGGTGATCTCGACGGCATATGTGCGGGTGGTCGGTTCTGCCTGCTGGCCGACGAAGCTGATGGGGCCCCGCACCGGCGTGCCGGTGGGGAGCATGCCCTCGGCCATGCTGCCAACCCTCAGGCGATGCACGTCGCGTTCGGACACGCGACCCACAAGCAGCATCGGATCGAGGTCGACGATCGTGGCGCACGCCGCGCCGGGCTGCACATAATCGCCAAGCTCGACGTCCGTGGTTTCTACGACGCCATCGAACGGTGCTCGGATCATGGTTCGTTCGACGTTGAGCCGAGCCGTCGTCAGCCGAGCCTGGGCGGAGGCGAGCATGGCGCGCGCCTGGGCGGTCTCGGACTCCGACTGAAAGCCCTGCGACTGTAGCCGCAAGCGCCCTTGATAGTCGATGCGGGCTTGCTTCAGCGCCTCGCCAGCTTCCGTCACCCGAACCGGCCGGTCGTCGTCGGCTAGGCGACAAAGCAGGTCGCCTTTGGCAACGCGGTCCCCCCGCTCGATGGGCCGTGCGACCACGCGCCCGGCAAGCTCCGAGCGCACAAGCACGGTGCGCTTGTTCTCGGTGCGGCCGCGAACGGTGACCGTCTCTGCCACGTTGCTGGCACGGATGTGTCGAGCGCGAACGCGGGTGCGCGCCTTGTCGTCCACCACCGCCACGTTCTGCTCCTTGAGCTCGGCGACGGTCGGGTGGCGAACGTCGGCGTTGCTGTCGCCGAGTTGGCCGGAGAGCAGCCAAACGACAGTCACAAGCGCAATGACACCGGCGGTGACGTACGTCTTTCGCATGGGGGTTTCGTCTGCTAGGCGGCAGGGAAGGTTACGAAAAGTAACACATCGCGCTGGGCATCGCTACGGAAAAAAGAAGAAAAGAGCACCCCGCCTTCTCTACTTCGGCCTTCCGGCATCGTTGCGCCAGCCAACGCCAGCGGGAAAGGTGACGTGCTCTCGGGACGCGACGTTAGCCGAACGGTGACGGCAACTACCACTCCCCAACGTTCGGCATCGAAGCCCAGGGTTCCGCTTTCGGCAACGGCGCGCCTTCCTGCAGGATTTCGATGGAGATGTTGTCCGGCGAGCGCACGAAGGCCATGTGGCCGTCGCGGGGTGGCCGGTTGATGGTGACGCCGCCGTCCATGAGGCGCTGGCAGACGCCGTAGATGTCCTCTACGTGGTAGGCGAGGTGCCCGAAATTGCGCCCGCCTTCGAGCGTTTCCGGGTCCCAGTTATGGGTGAGTTCCACCTGCGCCTCGGAATCCCCCGGCGCCGCCAGGAAGACCAGCGTGAAACGCCCCGCGTCGTTGTCGATGCGCCTGAGTTCCTCAAGGCCCAGCTTGTTGCAGTAGAAATCCAGCGAAGCGTCGATGTCGGTGACGCGAACCATCGTGTGCAGATACTTCATGGCGTTGTGCCTCTCCCACCTCGCCCCGGGCGCGGGGCCGCGAGCGCCAATTGAACCAGAAGCGCACGGCATTTGCCCGACAGGCAGAAAAAAGCCCCAAACCCCTTACGGGGCTTGGGGCAGATCAGGAATCAAGGGATCTAGGAATCAGCACCCACCATAGCCGCAAAAAGACAAGGAAGGTGGAACAAATGGTGGAGCAATAGTGGAAACCCGGTGGGCAAGTGGCCCCGGCCTCCGATCCGCATTGCAGGACAGCATCTCCTCCGCTATGCGGCCGAGTCCTCCTGTAGCTCCGCCACCAAACGTGCCGTCTCCTCCTCCGCCAGCCCAGGCACGTGGAATCCCGTGCGGTCGATCACGCCGGCAAGCCGCTTGCGCAAGGCGGCCACCACCGCATCCGGCTCCCCCGCCACGGCGATGGCGTCCACCACCTCGTCCGGCACCGCAGCCGTCAGGGTTGGCTGCTTCTCGCCCTGCTCGCGTCGAGCGATCAGCTCGTCCTGCAGCCAGCCCCAACCGTGCAGGTCGAGCACCGGCCGATACGCCACCGTGCGGGCATAGAAGGCGATGCGTTCGCGCACGGCTTCCCTCGCCCGCGCGACAGCCTCCTCGTCCGCCCCGGTCGCCACCATCGGCGCGTAGTCGAGCACGAAGTCCTCGCGCCGGCGCCCTGCCGCCGCAAGCCCCTTCTCAATAGCCGGCAACGTCACCCCGCGCATGTACGCCTCCGTGGAGAAGGGATGCATCATCATCCCGTCGGCCACCTCGGCTGCCACCTGCGTCATCAGAGGCCCGGTGGCGGAGAGGATGATGCGGGGACGCCCCGCGCCCGTGTTGCGCGGCGTGAACGTGGCCGGCATGAGGGTGTGGGTGTAGAACTCGCCACGAAAATCGAGCCGTTGGCCTTCATGCCAACAGGCAAAGATCGCCCGCATGGCCGAGATGAACTCCCGCATCCGCGCCGCCGGCTTCCCCCACGGCATGGCGAATCGCCGCTCGATGTGCGGTCGCACCTGCGAGCCGAGCCCCAGCACCAGCCTGCCGCCGGCAAAGGCATTGAGATCGTGCGCCGTCTGCGCCAGCGTCATGGGGCTGCGTGCAAACGCCACCGCCACCGAGGTGACGAGCTCGATCCGCTCGGTCGCCGCCGCGGCCAGCGTCAAGGGAAGAAACGGATCGTGGTTCGTCTCCGCCACCTTGGCGCCGTCGTACCCAAGCCCCTCAAGCCGCCGTGCCTGAGCACCAACCGAACCCATATCCGACGTAAGCGGAGCATCAACCTTCATCCCCACCTCCATACCTGACCATCCCAACCTTCCCAACTCGACCACCTCCGGAGGGAGGGCATTCTGCCTTCCTTCCGTGAGCCCGTCGCCGAATCCGACAGCCGGTGGCGCGCCCTCGTCTTGGGGGGAGGGCGTCTCGCCCTCCCGGTGCCCGCAAGGGCGCGTTCCATCCGAAAGCACGGCCTTTGCTCCCTAACAGACCACCATGCGAAGCCCTCCAGCACAATCCCTCGGCCCCCCGCATACAATCCGCCCGCCCGCTCAACCAGGCCGCCCGCCCATGCAAACCCTCCCCTTCAAGCAACTCATCCCCAACATCCTCCGAACCATCGGCGCCCCCGATTACGAAGACCGAGGCGAGGGCCTAAGCCCCCGCCGCCTGCCGGCCTGGACCCGCCCCCAAGTACCTGCCCCCATGGACGTGATGGTGCGGATGCCCTCCGGCGTCCGCCTCGAGTTCACTACCGACGCCACCGAACTCGGCATCGAGTTCCTAGCCACCAACATGGTCACCCCGCCGCGCGCCCGCCGCCCCATCACTTTCAACCTTCAGCATGGCGAGGTCCTCGAAGCCGCCACCTCCACCGCAGGCAACACCATCGTCCTAAACCCCCGCAAGCCCGGCGAGTTCGAGCTCAAGCGCGGCGACGTCGACACGCTCTGGTGGAACGATCTCCCGGCCGGCGACAAGCACTGCGAAATCTGGCTCCCCCACAACGCCATGCTGGAACTGCACTCCCTCAAGCTCGACGACGACGCAAGCATCGGCCCACCGCCTCAGGAATCACGCCCTGTCTGGCTGCACTACGGCAGTTCCATCAGCCACTGCATGGAGGCGGAGCAGCCCGCCTTCATCTGGCCAGCGGTCGCGGCGCGAATGGCCGGCGTGTCGCTCCGAAGCCTCGGCTTCGGCGGCCAATGCCACCTCGATCAGTTCGTCGCCCGCACCATCCGCGATGCCAGCGCCGATGTAATCACCATCAAGACCGGCATCAACATCGTCAACATGGACTCCATGCGCGAGCGCATCTTCACTCCGGCGCTGCATGGCTTCCTCGACACCATCCGCGAAGGCAAGCCCCACACCCCCATCGCCGTCATCTCGCCGATCTTCTGCCCAAGCGCCGAAGATCACCCCGGCCCTACCATCCCGAACGCCGACGGCAAGTTCGTGACCCACGCCGGCAACGAACACCTGCGCAACGGCTGCCTCACCCTGAAGCGCATCCGCGAACTGATCGCCACGGTGGTCAGCGCCCGCCAAGCCGCGGGTGACCGCAAACTCCACTACGTCGACGGCCTCACCCTATTCGGCGAAGCAGACGCCCCGGACCTTCCCGACGACCTGCACCCCAATCCCGCCGGCTACATCCGCATGGGCGAACGCTTCGCCCCAAGACTCGCTGGGTTGTTTGCGTAGGGGCGACCCTTGTGGTTGCCCGTGCGAGAAAAGTTGATTCAGGGCTTGCCCTTTGCCGGAGAGGGTTTCGGCTTGCGACTCGGGGGTGGCTTAGGGCTCGGTGGTGGCTTCGGACGGGCCGGACGCGCAGGCTTCGACGCCGTGACCTTACGAGGCGGCATACTCGTCTCCAAGCACCTGGTAGGCTTCTTCTGCGCATCGCTCGTTTAGGCGATGGTTTGCGGTCAGGTGTGCTGGAATCCGAGCGGTGGCCATTTCCTCGCGCCGCCGTAGCGTTGCAATCTCTTCCGCAGCATCGCCATCGTCCAACGCAGAAATGCGTGTCCAAAGGTCCCGCCAAGCGAGTGCAAGATCCGCGCAACCGTCTCGGCTTGCCTCTGCGACAGCCGCCTTGGATGCGTGGCCGTAGTAGGACGTCCACACTGCAACCGCAGCTACAGCCGCGGCCAGAACTTCAGGAACCCAAACTGGTGCGTCAAGCAGCAGGGCTCCTAGCGCCCCGGTTGACCCGATGGCGACAAAAGCTGTCAGGCCCAAGTGCCACCGTTGCAGCCGTGCGGCCAGTGCACCGTAGTAGCGCAGCAGTCGCTCGGCGTCCAAAAGCCCTAGCCAGACTTGCGAGACGTAGTGTTCCGATGCCATGTCCTGACAGTACGCTTGCGTGGGCCAGGCCGTCAACTGACGGCCGCGCTGAAGCACGCCCCGATTCACCGAGATCGTAGGGCGGGGCTAGTCCCCTCCGTGCGTTTAGGGGCCAAAGGTGGCCGCGGTCCAAGGGGAACCTCTGATTGAGCCCGCTGACGCGGCTCGCCCCATCGAGATGGCTGCGGCCTTGTTCGAATCTGCCTCCGGGGCGGAGTGATGCCGGACACGACGCCCCCCGAGGCACTCTGCAGCGGTACGCCCCTCCTATCACTTCCTCCTTGGAGGAAGTCGGAAGTCCGCAGGTGTTCGGTGGGGGTAGTTTTGCGCCAACGAACTTGCCGCTGCTGTCGCTCCCGCCTTTTCTGTGTCCGCCCGCGGGAGCTACACGATCCCGCGCCGGTGAAAGTCCGCCACTGCGTCCTCGCCATATCCGAGCTCTGCGAGCACCTCTTCCGTGTGCTCCCCTGGCTCCGGCGCCCGGCGAACGCCAACGCGGGGCACCGCGTCCACATTCACGGGATGGTTGATGACGTAATCCGCCGCGATGTCGTCCGCCGGCGGCACCACGACGTTGTTTGCCCTGAGCTGCTCGTCGCTGGCGAGGTCGTCGATCTTGCCCACCATCGACACCGGCACCGCGGCCTCGGCCAATGCCGTGAGCCAGTGCGCGGCGGGCTGGCGGCTCACGATTGGGCGCAGCTTTGCGGCGATTTCCGTCGCATGGGCGAGGCGCGACTCCTGGCTCGCGTAGCGTGGATCGTCCAATAGCGCCGCCGCGCCAAGCACATCGAGCAGTCTGGCCGTTTCTTGGTCGCTCCGAACCATCGTGAACTGCAGCCAGCGCCCGTCCGCGGTCTCGTAGAGCTCCCGCGTGAACGGCCGCACCGACGGATTCGGATAGTTGGAGAAGTCGCTGCCGTGGGCGAACCGTGCCGCCGCAATGCAGGACGCCGCCCACACGCCATTGGCGATGAGCGACGTATGCACCAACCCACCCTCGCCGGTGCGCTCCCTGTGCAGCAAGGCCGTGACGATGCCGGCATAAAGCGCGACCGCAGTCGGATGATCCCCCATGCCCGGCAACGACGGCGCCGGCTGCGCGCCAGGCGAGCGCACCACGTCCATCAGTCCCGACCGCGACCAATACGCCACCAAGTCGAACCCTTCCCGATCCTTCTCCGGCCCTTGCTCCCCATAGGCAGTGAGCGAGGCGTAGATCATGCGCGGGTTGATGGGCTTCAAGTCTTCGTAGGTGAGGCCCAGCCGCCGCCGCATATGCAGCGGATAGTTGGTGACATACACGTCGCACGCCGCCACCAAGCGCTTCAGCACCTCCTGCCCCTCCGGCGCCTTCACGTTCAGCGTGATCGACCGCTTCCCCCGCGCATCCTGCGCCCACGCATAGTTGATGTCGGCATTGGGCGTCGCCGGTGCAAGCGCCAAGCGACGATATGGGTCGCCATCCCCCGGCATCTCCACCTTCACGACATCGGCGCCGAAGTCCGCCAGCATCGTCGCGGACACGGGCCCCGCAATCCAGCTCCCGGCGTCCACCACCTTCAACCCCTCGAACAGAAGCGGCTCCTCGCCCGCCATGCCTTGCGCCCCTTCTCGCTTTGGCCGGACGCGATGGTAAACGACGCATCGCGTCGGAATGATGGCGGAACGTGTACGATCCAACGAAGACCAAGAAACCTGCTAGTCGTGGTCGGGCAAGGCGCACGGTCGCCGGAAGGCGCGCAGCACTCGCGGATGAGGGAGGGTGGTGACCAAAGAGGAGTTCCTCAAGCGGATCGGTGATCTCACCGTGTGGACCACACGCAGTCAGCGGGCCCCGCACAAACCGCTGCTATTGCTGCTCGCGCTAGGAGATGCGTCTCGTGGAACGCCAAGACAATCTACCTTCGCAGAGGTCGAACCACAGTTGCGACAGTTGCTGGTGCGCTTCGGGCCTCCGCGGAAGGTCCATCACCCAGAATTCCCCTTTGTACGGCTTGGCAACGATGGCGTATGGGACGTCACCCAACTCGACGATCTGCCAAGAAACCGAAGCGGAGACGTCAGCCGCAAATACTTGGTCGATCACGGCATTGCAGCTGGATTCCCGGAGTCACTGTTCGCCGCGTTGGCAGCCAACCCAAGCCTGATCGCAGACGCCGCCCAACTCCTGCTCGACGGGCACTTTCCGGCATCGCTACACGAGGACATTCGCAACGCAGTAGGTCTCACGACCCACGAAGTACGCGACGCGCCGCGCAGAACACGCGACCCCAAGTTCCGGCACGATGTCTTGCGAGCCTACGAACGCCACTGCGCCGTCTGCGGCTTCGACATTCGCTGCTGCCTTGAGCGAGGGCATGGCCGCCTTGGAGTCGCGCTCCGTGTCAGTTGACTTGCTGCTCGGCCTTCACGAACGGTTGATGCGCGGGGGCCGGGGTTCCGACCTGCATCCGGGCCGTCTTCGTACGGATCAGGTCTGGATAGGTGCGCCGGACGCGGCTCTGCACCAAGCCACCTTCGTTCCGCCGCCACCGGACGGGGTTGCGGGCTCGCTGTCCGAGCTCGAGGCCTATATCCGAGCCGAGGACACAACGCCGGCTCTCATCCGCGCCGGCCTTGCGCACGCACAGTTCGAGACGATACATCCGTTCTTTGATGGAAACGGCCGCATGGGTCGCCTGCTCATCATCCTCGTGCTTTGCGAACAGGGCATCCTCGGCAAGCCTGTCCTCTATCTCTCCCACTTCTTCAAGATGCACCGCAGTCGCTACTATGCAGCCCTGCAAGCGGTGCGCGACGACGGCGATTGGGAGGGATGGATGGAGTTCTTCCTTGCCGGTGTGGTTCAGGTGGCGCACGAGTCGAGCGAAACAGCCCGACGCATCGTTGCGCTCCGAGAAGAAGTGCGCGAACTGGTGCTGCACCGCCTTGGCCGTGCTGCAGGCAACGCCTTGCGCCTGCACGAGCAACTCTTCCGCACACCGATCATCGACGTGAGTTCCGCTGCGCAATCCTTGGGGATCACATACGGCGCAGCGAATCGCTTGGTCGGAGCGCTCGTGCGGGAAGGCGTGCTGGCAGAACGCACCGGCCACGCGCGCAACCGCCGCTTTGCCTACCAGCGCTACATCGACCTGTTTGCTGATTGACGGTGGAATAGCGGACGTACCCGACACACAAAAAGGCTATGGGCGGCTTCTTGGCCGCCCACCCGGACGAGAGGGGCGGCATGGATCGGCCCATCCCGAACGCTTCCGCAAGTTTCTGATGAGCGCCCGTTCCCTGTCCGTGAGGGCGTCTGGTCGATGGACGGCCAATACAGCTCGCATTTGCCGAACGCGATTTCGGGATCGAGCACGGGAGGCTGCCGACTGTTCCAGCAGATTGGCCGTAGTTGGGGGTGTTGGGAGGTGTCCACGGCCGGCATCAATGCCCATCTTGTCTGCTCGCCGTCGAGCATGCCGACAGTGCTGCCGGAGCGCGAGACTGCCCATGCGGATCCCCAGTTGCGCCTGCCTGCTTCTGAGCCGCGACTGCTTCGCCAAGGCGTGCGCCGTGCGAAGCCGGGAGCCACGGAACCGGCCTCGGTGCCGGCCGATGCGTCAGAGCCCACAGCAGCCTCCTTGGCACCCGCTTCGTGCACGAGCCCAAGTCATACGCGCTGATGTGCAGGCTGCGTTGCGACACCGACTGCGGCCAACTCGTAGAGCGCCGATTCGTGCGGTCGCAAGGGCCGACGATGGTGGGTCGGTGCCGGGTGGCACGGGATGGGGTAAACATCTTCGGAGCAGAACAGGGCTCCCGATGTAGGAAAGCCCAACAACCCAACCGTACGAGAGGGCTGAAATCCAAGTGCGAATGTCGCCATCGGCACGCACCGGCCCTTCCCGTGCGTCATCGTACGGGCATGGACTACGACGCTTCGTGGACTCGGCTCTTCAGCCACCCCTTCGTCGCCGCGCACCTCGTGCGACTCGCGCTGCCGGAACTGGCTGAACGGCTCGATCTCTCGACGCTGAAGCCCTTGCACACGCGGTGGGCACGCAGCCGGCCACCGACGTACGCCGAGGGCGACGGCACGGACCGGAGACTGCGCGCCGCCGGCGCTTACGCCCTGCGCAGCGGCGACCAGGCGTGGCGCGTCTGGGGCGCCGACGATGCCGGTAGTTCCCTGATCCTGCCGGTGGAGTACCAGTCGAGCCAGGACAGTCGCATGGGGTTGCGCTCGCTCGAGTACGCCCTGCTCGCGCACGAGATGGAGTCGCGGCGAAGCCCCGACGCCGACGGCTGGCTGCGGGTGCTGCCGCTGGTGATCTACTCGGGCGGCGTCCGGTGGGCAAGGAACGACCCACCCTGGGCGATCCGCCGGGTGCAGGTCGCCGGCGACGGACAGCCGTCGCTGCCGCTTGGCGCGGCGGCGCTGCTGCTTGACGCGAACTCGCACGGGAGCCACGATTCCGACACGAATGTCGTCGCCTCCCTGCTGTCGCTGAACGTGGCGCAGGACTGGGAGGCGATGCAGATCGGCTTGGCGGGCATTTCCACCACTCTGCGGGAGTCGTTGGCGGCGGAGCGGGCGGCCCCGCTCATCGACGATCTGATGGACTGGGTGTCGGTGTGCCAGCCGCAACTGTCGGCAGAGCTTTTGGATTCAACAAGGCGATCCCTGAAGCGCGAGGAGGAACCGGAGATGATGGCGCTGGCAAGAATGGGTATTGAGTACCCTAGAAGGCTGCGCGAGGAAGCGCGCGCCAAAGGACTCGAGGAGGGCCGGGAAGAGGGCCGGAAAGAGGGCCGGGAAAAGGGCCGGGAGGAGGGCCGGGAGGAGGGCCGGGAGGAGGGGCTTGTGCGTGAGCGGGAGCTTCTGGTGCGGCAAGCGACACGGAAGTTCGATGTCACAACGGCTCGTCGACTCGGAGAGCTGCTTACGCATGCAGATGCGAATGGCGTCGCGGAGGCGGGCGACTGGATCATCGACTGCGATACCGGCGAGGAACTGATCGCCCGAGCCCTGGATTTGCGGAACCGGCGCTGATTGTCGGCCAGCGACCGTTGGTGCAGTCTGCCCCAAGAGCGTGGCGGCACTACGCCGGAAAGATCTGCGCTCCGCCGTCCACTCGGAGCACTTGCCCGGTGATGTAGGACGAATCGTCTGTCACCAGGAATTCCACGGTGCGGGCGATTTCTTCCGGCCAGCCGTAGCGGGTTAGGGCGCCGGTGGTGACTTTGCGGTCTTCGCGGGTGGGGCGGCTCGCGACGAATCTTGCCGTGATGATCTCGCCGGGGGCGATGACGTTGGCATAGACGCCGTGGGGGCGGAGTTGGGCGGCGAGGCAACGGGTGTATTCGTGCATGGCGGCCTTGGCGGTGCCGTAGATGACTTCGGACGGGTGGCCGGAAAGGCCGGCGATGCTGCCGATGGAGACGATCCAGCCGGCGTTGCGCTCGATCATCTCCGGCACCACCTCGTGGCAGACCAAGATGCAGGACATCAGGTTGCGGTCCAGCACGATGCGCACGTCTTCGAGCGACACGGCAACGCCGTCGTTCACCACCGGCTTGCCGGCGCGCTCGCCGGTGACGCCCTTGGTGCCGATGTCGCCGCCGGCGTTGTTGATGAGGATGTCGATGCGACCGAATCGGTCGCGGATGCTTGCGACCACGTCGCGCACGGCTTGCTCGGAGGTGAGGTCGGCTGGGGCGGCGAACACTTCGGCGCCAGTTGTTTCGGCGATTTCGTCTGCCACGGCTTGGAGCGAATCCGCTTCGCCCAAGGCGCGGGCAGATGTGGCGGTCGTGCCATGCACCACGACCTTGGCGCCAAGCTCTGCCAAATGCGCCGCCACCACGCGGCCGATGCCGCGGGAGGAGCCGGTTACCCACGCCACCTTGCCTTCTAGCCGTTTTTCGCTCATTGGTCGTCCCGTTGTTTCGAGGGTGGCGAAGTTTCGCACGGCAACGACGCGGCACGGTCCTGCCCGAACCAATGTCCCATGGTGTTGCCTGCGGAGGTCCTCTTGGAGGGAGGGCGCGACAGTCCTCCCTACAAGCGACCGGCTTCAGAGGGCCGCCGATAGTTCGTCGCGAAAGTCGGGGTGGGCTATCGCGATAAGGGCCTCGGCACGGGCTTGGCTTGGCAGACCGTGCAGGCGGGCGATGCCGAGTTCGGTGACCACGATGTCGACGTCCGTGCGCAGTGCCGTGACGATGGCGGTGCGGGGAACGATGCGGGATTGCGTGCCGCGGCGAGCGGTGGCAGTCATGGCGACGATGGATCGGCCGCCGGGGGACATGCGGGCGGCGCGCATGAAGTCCACAGCACCGCCGACGCCGGAGATTTGCCTGCTGCCGATCACCTCCGCGTTCACTTGGCCGTGTAGGTCCACTTCCACGGCGGAGTTTACGGATACGAAGTTGTCGAGGGAGGCGATGACGCGGGCGTCGTGGGTGACGTCGGCGCCGGCGAGGGTCACGTCCGGCCGGGTGGCGGCCCAGTCGTGCAGTTCTTGGCTGCCGAGGAGCATTCCCGCCACGTGCTCGCCGGTGCGAACCGCCTTGCGGGCGCCGGTGACGACGCCGGCCTCGATGAGCGCCTTGCCGCCGTCGTCAAGCAGGCCGCCGTGGAGCCCAAGGTCGTTGTGGTTGCCGAGCGCATCCAGGATTGCCGCCGGGATTGCGCCGATGCCGGTTTGCAGGCAGTCGCCGTCACGCACCAGCGACGCCACATGGGCACCGATGGCGCGGGCGGTTTCGTCGAGTCTCGGCGGCGCCATCTCGGGCAACGGGCGCGACGTTTCGACGGCGCCGTAGAGGGATGACTCCGCGACGGCGGGGGCACCGGCGGGGGCGACGATGCCGGTGTTGTATTCCGCGATGAGCCTTGATGCGCCGCTGGCAGCGGCGTGGAAGTCTGCGTTCGGGCCAAGGCGAAGCTCGCCTTCGCGGTCCCGCGCCACCTGCACGAAGGCGAGGTCTGGCGGCTGTGCTTGGAGGAAGTCGAACACATGCCGCAGGTGCATCGGCACGAAGTGCACTCGCCCGGCGGCGTGGCCTTCCTGTAGGTCTGGCGTGAGAAAGAACGTCTCCATGCGAGCGGTTTCGTGCAGCGTGGAGAAGTCGAAGCGATTGATGCCGGGGAGAGGGAACTGAAGGAAGGTGACGCCGGCTGCGGCTTCGGGGGTGTCGTCGCAGGCGGCGGCAAGAGCGTCCACCAGACCCCGCGGCTCGTTGCTGCTGCCGCCGACGAAGACGCGCATTCCGGGGCGGAGCATGGCGGCCACATCGGCCCCTGTGAGTGTTCGCATGGTTCCCCTCCGACGACGGTAGTGTCTCATTTTGAATCTGCCTGACGTGGCGGGTAGGGGCACGCCACCGCATCGACTGGTCGCCGCTCTCTCCCTAGAGAGAGCATCCCGCCCTCCGGAGTGCCACAAGCCGACGCGGGTTCGGCTCGTGCCGCCGTATGATCGTGGCGTCGCAGTTGCCGAGTTTTCGTGCCTTGCCTGCCTTGGACCGCTTCCATCCGCACATCCGCGACTGGTTCGGGGAGCGGTTTGGCGAACCGACGGATGTTCAGGAACGCAGTTGGCCCCGGATCGCCGGTGGCGAGCACCTCCTGATCACGGCGCCGACGGGCAGCGGCAAGACCCTCACGGCGTTTCTTTGGGCCATCGATGCCTTTGCCTCCGGCAGCGCCGAACCCGGCGTCACACGGGTCCTCTACATCTCGCCCCTGAAGGCGCTCAACAACGACATCCGGCGCAACTTGCTCGCGCCCATCGCCGAACTTCGGGACCGCTTTGCGACGCGGGGCGACGCGTTTCCGAGCCTGCGGGTGCAGACCCGCAGCGGCGACACCGATCAGAGCGAACGCCAGCGCATGTTGCGCCGCCCTCCGGAGCTCCTCATCACGACGCCCGAGAGTCTGATGTTGCTCTTGACCACCGTGCGCGGGCGGCACGCCCTCTCTACCGTCGAGTGCGTGATTCTCGACGAGATCCACGCCATCGCCGACAACCGGCGCGGCGCCGCACTCATGGCCTGCCTTGAACGCCTGGTGGAGGTCGCTGGCGAGTTCCAGCGCATTGCCCTCTCCGCCACCGTGCGTCCGCTCGAGGATGTGGCGGACTACGTCGGCGGTCGCGACGAGAATGGCCGCCGTCGGCCGGTGGGCGTGATCGAGTCCAACGCGACCAAGAACATCGCCTTCCGAGTGCGCTTCCCCGAGGAGGCACGCATGGCGGCAGACAACGGCGACCCCATCTGGGCGCCGCTGTCGGAGAGCTTCCGCGACATCATCGACGCCAACCGCTCCACCCTGTTCTTCACCAACAGCCGCCGGATGGCGGAGAAGATCACGCTGAAGCTGAACGAGGAGTCCGCCGCTCCGGTGGCGTGGGCGCATCACGGGTCCCTCGCGCGGGAAATCCGCACCGAGGTGGAGGCGCGACTGAAGCAGGGCGAGCTCAAGGCCATCGTCGCGACCTCGTCGCTGGAAATGGGCATCGATATCGGCGACCTCGACGAGGTGGTGCTGATCCAGTCGCCGCCGTCCATCGCTGCCTCCCTGCAACGCATCGGGCGGGCGGGACACCGGGTGGGTGAAACCAGTCGCGGCACGCTGTTTCCGAGCCACGCGCACGATTTCCTCGAAGCCGCCGTGATTGCTGGTGCCGTGGCCGAGCGAGACATCGAGCCGCTCAAGCCGTTGACGCGACCGCTCGACGTGCTGGCGCAATTGCTGGTGTCCGCCACTGCGTCTGAGACTTGGGAAGTGGATCGCCTGTACCGAGTGCTGGCTCGGTCGGCCCCCTTCGCGGAACTCGCCCGCGAACACTTCGACCTCGTGGTCGAGATGCTGGCCGGGCGCTATGCCGGCACCCGCGTGCGCGACCTCAGGCCGCGCCTTGCCTACGACCGCATCGCCGGTACCGTCAGCGCCCGCAAGGGTGCCGTGTTCGCCCTCTACACCTCCGGCGGCACCATCCCGGATCGTGGCTACTTCACCCTCCGCCACGCCGACACGGGTGCCAGCATCGGCGAACTCGACGAGGAGTTCGTGTGGGAGGCGAGCGTTGGCGACACCTTCACCCTCGGCACCCAGAACTGGCGCGTGCAGCGCATCACCCACAGCGATGTGTTGGTGCAAACGGCACCGAGCAACGCCACCGCGCCGCCGTTCTGGCGAGCGGAGACCTTCAATCGCAGCCATCACTTCTCCGCTCGCATCGGTGCCTTCCTGGGCCATGCCAACGAACTCCTGCATCAGCGGCGGGAGGATGAGTTCACCGACGAACTCACGACCGGTCTCGCGTTCGACGAGGTGGCGGCGGAAGAGCTCACCGGCTTTTTGGCGCGGCAGCGCGAGGTGACCGAGTGCGACTTGCCGCACGCGGATCACATCCTGGTGGAGCACATCCTGTCGGCGCCGGGGGGCTATCAGGGGCCGGATCGCGAGCAGCAAGTGGTGCTGCATACCTTCTGGGGCGGGCGCGTGAACCGGCCCTATGCGCTGGCGCTGGAAACGGCCTTGAGCGAGCGGCTGCCGGGGGTGCCGGACATCCACGCGGACAACAATGCCATCGCCATTCAGGTCAAGGAGATGATCGACCCGGGCGAGTTGCTGTCGTTGGTGACGCCGGCCAACTTCGAGGCGTTGCTGCGCGCTTCGCTGGAGTCGTCCGGGTTCTTTGGTGCCCGCTTTCGCGAATGCGCCGGCAGGGCATTGCTGCTGACGCGGCGCAACTTCCGCCATCGGATGCCGCTGTGGGTCTCGCGCCAACAGGCGAAAAAACTGATGAGCGCCGTGAAGCCGCTGTCCGACTTTCCCATCTTGCTGGAAACCTGGCGCACGTGCCTGAACGACGAGTTCGACATGGCCGCGGCGACGGAAGTCGTCGCGCGCATTCATGCCGGTGAGTTAGGTTGGTCGGTGGCGACGGTCAGCGTGCCGAGCCCGTTCGCGGCCAATCTCGCGTTCGGTCAGGTGAACCGTTACATGTACGCGGACGACATGCCGGAGCGCGAAGCGGCGTCGGGTGCGTCGTCGCTGTCGGACGAGCTGATTCGGCAGGCGGTGTTCGACGCCGCGCTGCGGCCCAGCATCGATGCGGCAGTCGTGGCGGAGTTCGAGGCGAGGGCCCAGCGCACCAAGCCCGGCTATGTCCCCTCGGGCGAAGCGGAACTCGCGGAATGGACCAAGGAACGCGTCGCGATCCCTGTTGCCGAGTGGTTCGAGGACACGCCGGTGCCGGAGCACGTGAGGCGGGTCGTGCTTGCCGATGGGCGCGCTTGGCTTGTGCATCGCGAAGTCACGCTGGGCGAGGCGCCGCTGCGGCAGGCTGGGGAGATGCTGCAGTTCTATGGCCCCCGCTCTCCGAAGGAGCTTGCTGCCCTGCTGCCGCTTGACGATGCCGAGGCGCACGTCGAGGCATTGCTGGCCGACGACACGCTGGTTGCCGGCAGGCTCGTTGCGGAGCGCGACGAGATGGTCGTTTGCGACGCGGAGAACCTGGAAACGCTGATCCGCTTCCAGCGGGCGGCGCGGCGGCCCGCCTTCGAGCCGCGCCCGGCGTCGATGCTGGTGCCGTTCCTGGCCCGGCGGCATGGACTCTGCGGTGCCCTTGGGGAAGGCGAGGAGGCCGTGCTCGACGCGGCTGACCGCCTGCGTGGCTACGCGGCGCCGGTTGCGTTCTGGAGCACGGAAGCTTGGCGACCGCGCATCCACGGCGGCATTGCCGATGTGGATGCCTGCGCGGCGGATGGGCTTTGCTGGCGGGGCGTCGGCAAGGAGAGCGTCGCGCCGGGCTTTCACGGCGATGGGGTTTTGCATACGGACGACCCGGCTGCCGGCGACGACGAACACGAACGAGTGGTGGCGCTGTTTCGGGACCCGCGAGCGCGCTACACCTTCCACCAACTGTTGGACGATTCCGGGGCCGACTCCGCGACATTCAACGACGCGTTCTGGCGGGCGGTGTGGGCAGGTCGGATCGCTCCGGACGGGCTGAGCCCCCTCATCGCAGGTCTGGCGCGGCGGTTCGCGCTGGAGGAGCCCTCAGCTTGGGGGAGCGCGAGGGGCCTCCCCTCGCAAGAGGAGCCCTCAGCCTGGGGGAGCGCGAGGGGCCTCCCCTCGCATGAGGAGCCACAAGCGCCATCGTCAGCCTCTGACGGGCCGTCGGCTCATCCGCTAGGCAGGTCTGCACTCCGACGCGCGGGGATGCGCAGTCGGATGCGTGCACGCGCTACGGCCGTGGGATGGCCCGGCACTTGGTACCTGGTGCAGAGCGATGAGCCCAGCGACAGCGCCCTCGATCGCCTCGATGCCGCCCGCGAACGCGCTCGTGCCTTGCTCGACCGCTATGGTGTGCTCACCCGCGAACAGGCGAACCGCGAAGGCGGCGTGTTTGCGTGGCGCAGGGTGTTCCCTGCCTTGCGCTTGATGGAACTCGGCGGCGAGGTGGTGGCCGGACTCTTCTTCGCCGGCCTGTCCGGTCCGCAGTTCGCCCTGCCGGCGGCGCTCAGGCACTTGGAGCGCCTGCAGATGGAGGGTGCGACGTTCTGGATCAATGCCCAGGACCCCGTAAGCCCGTGCGGCTTGGGGCTTGCGGAACAAGGCTACCCGCAGCGGCGCGAATCGAACCACCTGGGCTATCTCGACGGCAAGCTAGCTGTCGTGTCCGAGACGAACGCCCGCCGCCTGCACATCCACCTCGAACCGGACGACCCAGGACTCGATGCCCTGCTGCCCAATCTGGACGCCCTGGCCCGTCGCCGACGCCGCCTCGCCATCGAGACGGTCAACCACACCCCAACCCGCCTCAGCCCCTACCTGCCGGCGCTGTCGCGCCACCTGACCGCCGTGTCAGATCACCGGGGCGTTTACTTCCAGCCAAAGCACTAGCCGGTTTGGCAGGGGCCGTAGCGGACGGGCCTGTCCCGTCCCCTGCCGAATTCGTCGAAGCGTCCAGCACGGGACGCGACAAACCCGTCTTCTACGAATAAAACGAGTTATATCAAATGCTTGCGTTCTTCGACGACGCACAGGGCACTGACACCGCCCCAAGGGGGCCTCGCTTCGAGTCAGATCCTCGAGCTATCAACGTGTCGCGAAGTCTGTTCCGTGCAAGCGTGCCTCGGCGTCGCCGCGGGCGGCGGCATACCGCTCCGCCAACGCCCGCTGCAACTGCGGCACGAAGTCGGGGGAGCGGCTGTCGAGTTCTCGCACGAGTTCGGCGAGATGCTCGTTGTCCTCGCGGCCCTGCCAAGTCTTCAGGTACTTCCCCTCCTGGTACCCGTGGCGCTGGCGGAAGGCATTGAGCGTGTTCTTGCCGACGTAGATTTCGTAGAGCTCGTCAAAGCTCAGAGGCAACGCGTTCATCAAGGTTAGGAAGGCTTCAACGTCGAAGTCGCGCACGGAGAGGCTGGCTTCGGCCATCGCCTCCACTGCTTCGCGGAAGTCAAGGGTTGCGGGTTGATCGCAGCCGGTCGCGAACTGCGCCGCTAGGGCGTCGTTCACGGCGTCTTTGCGCATGAGTTCCGAAAGGCCAAAGTGCCAGATGTCGACGATCTCGAGGCGCACCTGATCGAGGTCGGCCTCTTGCTGCTTCCACCACTTCCAGCCGAAGTGGTCGAGCAGCTCGGCGCACTCCACCCACACGGCGCGGTAGTAGGCGTGGCCCTGCGCGCGCCAGCGCGGATGCACGAGGACGTTGTGCTGCTCCTGCATCGCCGCCATCTCGGCAATGCGTCTTGCCATCTCCTCCTGTCGAGAGGTCACGTGGGTCACGACGCGTGGGTGACGACGCCCTTGATGTAGCCGTCCACCTTGCCGGTGGTCACCTCCGTCATGAAGTCTGGGTATTCCGTGATGGGCACCACGTGGGTCACCAGCGGCTCCAGGCGGATGATGCCCTTCTCGATGAGGCGAATGGCAGGTGGGAACGGATCGCGCACCTGCGCCCCGGGCGAGGAATTGACGATGGTGATGCCCTTGCCGTGCCAAGTGCTGGGGTTGAAGCTGGCGCTCGTGCCCTTGATCCAGCCGAAGAGGTTGATGCGGCCGGCGCGTCGAACAATGTCGGTGGCGAGGTCCAGGCCAGACTGCGCGCCGCTCGTGTCCACCACCACGTCGATGCCGCGCCCGGCGAGATCGGCCTTTACGTCGTCGAAGTCGGCAGATGCGACGTTGTGCGTCTCGGTGGCGCCGAGCTCGCTCGCGAGCTTGAGCCGAGCGTCATCGACATCGAGGGCGATGAGCTGGTCGGCGCCGAAGCCGGCGAGGCCCTGCAACATCATCAGCCCCATGAAGCCGCAGCCGACCATCGCCAGCCGCTCGCCGGCGCGCAAGCCGCAAAGGTCCATGCCGGTGACGACGCATGACACGGGTTCGACGATCCAGTGATGGTCCGGCAGCTCGGAGTCCGGGATCGGATAGACACGGTTTGCCGGCGCATTGCGCAGCCGAGCGAAGCCGCCACCAGCCACGCGCTGGCCGACATCGATGCCGCGTACGCCAGCGCCCACCTGCGCCACATAGCCAATGCCCTCGTGCCCGGGCGGGGCGGCGTAGGCGGAGTCGCCGCCGGCGCGGAACGTCTGCAAATCCCAGGAGCAGATGCCGCAGGCCGCCACCTCGATCTGCACCTCGCCGGGTCCGGGATCGCCCACTTCGACGTCCACGAGTTCGGCGCCGCCGCCTTCCGTGTAGCGTATGTTCGTGACCTTCATGCCGGCTTTCCCCCTGTGGCCAGACCAGCAATACTAATCCGACGCGAGTGGCCGATTCCCCGGGCACACGTGCGACCGTCTGGTCTTGGCACTGCATGGGCCGCCGGGATTGAATTTCTTGCCGCGCGGCCCCAAATTGCACGTATTGGTCACCCGTGGCCACGTTGAGAGAGGCCCCACCCTTCCATGCAGAACCTGCCGTTGCTTCCGCTCAAGGATGTTGTGGTCTTCCCGGAAATCATCCAGGCGCTCGCCGTGGGGCGGGCGGCGTCGCTCGGTGCCGTGAAGTCCGCCATCGAAGCGAACAGGGAGATCGTCACCGTGCTGCAGAAGGATGCCCAGAAGGAGCAGCCAGCACGCGACGACCTTTACGACATCGGCGTCGTCTCGCGCATCACCCGCGTAGAGAAGCGCGAGGGCGGCGCGCAGGTGATCGTTCAGGGCGTGCGCCGGGTACGGCTGCACGGCCTCACGGAACTGTCCGACCACGTGGCGGTGACGGTCGAAGACTTGTCCATGGTGACCATGCCCGAGGACGGCGAGGAACGGGCCCGCGCCCAAGCGTTGCAGCGCGCTAACCTCGAACTCGCGCACGAGATCGCCGCCGTGCTGTCGCCGCAGAACTCGGAGCAACTCTACGAGCAGACGGTCGGCGCCATCGACGACCCTGTGACGCAGATGTACCGCGTCGCCTCCATCGCGCGGCATCTTGAGAACGAGGAGACACAAGCCATCCTCGGCCTCGACACCGCGCCAGCCTTGTTCGAGCGAATGAACGAAGTGCTGCGGCACGAACTCAGCGTCACCCAGATGCAGCGCGACATTCAGTCGCAGGCGCAGGAGGGCATGGAGCAGCAGCAGCGCGAACACATGCTGCGCCAGCAAAAGCGCGCCATCGAGCAAGCCCTCGGCGAAGACGACGGCGATGATGAGATCAGCGAGCTCAAGGAGCAGCTCAAGAACGCCAAGCTGCCCGACGACGTGCGCAAGGAAGTGGATCGGGACTTGCGCCGCTTGCAGAAGATGTCGCCCAACGCGGCGGACTATCAGGTTTCGCGCAGCTATCTCGAACTCGTGGCGGAACTGCCGTGGAACGTCGTCACGGAAGACACCCTGGACCTCAATCACGCCCAAGAGGTGCTTGACGAGGACCATTACGGCCTCGACGACGTCAAGGAGCGGATCCTCGAGTCGCTGGCGGTGCTGCAGCTCAACCCGGAGGCGAAGGCGTCCATCCTTTGCTTCGTGGGACCCCCCGGCGTTGGCAAAACCTCCCTCGGCCAGTCCATTGCCCGCGCCATGGGGCGCAAGTTCGAGCGCATGAGCCTGGGGGGCCTCCACGACGAAGCGGAACTGCGCGGGCATCGCCGCACCTATGTCGGCGCCATGCCGGGGCGCATCCTGCAGGCGGTGCGCCGGGCTGGGGTGCGCAATCCCGTGCTGATGCTCGACGAACTCGACAAGCTCGGTCGCGACTTCCGCGGCGACCCGGCGGCGGCGCTGATGGAAATCCTGGACCCGGCGCAGAACAAGGAGTTCCGCGACAACTACCTGAACCTGCCGTTTGATCTGTCGAAGGTGTACTTCATCACCACGGCCAATGCGCTCGATGGCATTCCGCGCCCGCTGCTCGACCGCATGGAGGTG
Source organism: Pseudomonadales bacterium (assembly GCA_965116935.1). Taxonomy (GTDB): domain Bacteria; phylum Pseudomonadota; class Gammaproteobacteria; order Pseudomonadales; family Azotimanducaceae; genus VXYL01. Next base: position 3,000,262 of record OZ220737.1, read on the forward strand.
CTGCACCTCACTGGCTACAGCGAGATGGAGAAGCTCACCATCGCCCGGCGCTACCTGATTCCGCGCCAGCGTGACAACGCTGGGCTTGCCGGCGAACAGATCGAGTTCACGGACGAGGCACTGCGCCACATCGTCCGCCACCACACCCGCGAAGCAGGTGTGCGCGAGCTCGAACGCACCATCGGTCGCGTGGCGCGCAAGCGGGCGCGACAGATCGTTCAGGCGACGGGCACGGCTACGCAGATCGGTCAGGACGAACTGATTGAACTCCTTGGCCCGGACCGCTTCAAGTCCGAGAAGGGGCGGGAGAACCTGGGCCGCGGCGTTGCGCCTGGGTTGGCGTGGACGGAGGCCGGCGGCGATGTGCTCTATGTCGAGGCGATGCTGACGCAGAAGGACGAGAAGGTCACCATCACCGGGCAACTCGGCGACGTGATGCGGGAATCGGTGCAGGCGGCGCGCTCCTACATCTGGTCGGCGGCGGAGTCGCTCAACATCGACCGCAGCCGCATCGAGGAGAACGGCATCCACGTGCACGTTCCGGCCGGTGCCGTGCCGAAGGACGGCCCCAGCGCTGGCATCACGATGGCCACCGCGCTCGCCTCGCTCTACAGCGACAAGGCGGTGCGCGACGACATTGCCATGACCGGAGAACTCACCCTTTCTGGTCTCGTGCTACCGGTGGGTGGCATCCGCGAGAAGGTGCTGGCCGCCCATCGTTCCGGCATCCGCCACGTCATCCTGCCCCGCGACAACGAATCCGAGTTCGCCAAGCTGCCGGACATTGTCAAGGAGGAGATGCAGGTCTCCCTGGTGGACCGGCTTGAGGATGCGGTGCGGATCGCGATTCCGGGTTTATAGGGGCCCCGAAGGAGCCGTTGCCCAGTCCCGGACAGGACGGGCCTTCGCCGGGAGGGCGTCTCGCCGACGCGCCCGAAGGGCGCGCCCTTGGCGTGCCGTAGGCACGCGTCCTTTGCATGTCACCAGCCCAACGGAACGCGCCTCACGGCGCGCAGCGAGGGCGAGACGCCCTCGCTCCGAAGAGGGCGCAAGCACCGGAACAAGGCGGGCCTTCGGAGGGAAGGCAGAATGCCTTCCCTGGCGCCGACAGGCGCCCTTCCTTTGTCGGCATCCGCCCGTGCGCCTGAGGGCGCACGAGGGAAGGCAGAATGCCTTCCCTCCGAAGGCCGCTAGCGCGCCTAACGGGCGCGTTGGCGGTTCGCTTACGCGAACTGCTGGCCTTCGTGCTCGCGTTCGCTCGCAGCTACGGCTAGGAGCCAGCGCCGTTTCTACGGCGCAGCCTCCTAGCGCGCCCTTGCAGTCGCGTTTGCCACCGGCAGGTCGAGTTCCATCGAGGCCCCGCCCAAGTCGCTGGTGCCGATGGCGAAGCTGCCTTGGTAAATGGAGGTGAGTTCGGCGACGACTGCGAGGCCGATGCCGTGGCCGGGCACCGCGGTGTCGGCGCGGGCGCCGCGTTCGAGGACGTTCCGGCGTTCTGAAGGGGAGATGCCGGGACCGTCGTCGTCGATGCGGATCTCGACGACATCGCGGGCCGTCCTTGCCCGCACGCGCACTCGGGAGTGGGCGTACTTGTAGGCGTTCTCCATCAGGTTGCCGAGGATCTCCATGAGGTCACCTTCGTCGAGCTGCACCCGCACCTCGGCGGCGTCGATGGCGACCTCGACGGGCTTGTCCGGCCAGGCGCGGTCGAGCGCTCGCGCCAGGCGCTCGGCGGTGGGCGCGACGGCGATGGTAGCGCTGGGCGCGCCTCGGCTGGCGGCGGCGCGGGAGAGCTGGTGCGAGACCGCGGAGTCCATGCGACTCACCTGTTCGTCGAGCACCTCGCGGCTCGTGGGACCCAAGTCCCGGAAGGCGTTGCGCAGCACCGCCAGCGGCGTCTTCAGGCCGTGGGCAAGGTCGTCCATGGCGCGGCGGTAGCGGTCGCGGCTGGCACGCTCGTGTTCGACGAAGCGGTTTAGGTTGCGCGCCAGCGGCGCAAGCTCCGGCGGGTAATCGTCGCCGATGCCTTCGCTTGCGGCTTCGCTCGCGCGTTCGAGCCCGTGCACGCGCTCGGCCATGATGCGCAGCGGGCGCAGGCCCCAGCGCAAGGCGGCAAGCTGGATCAGCGCGAACGCCAAAGCCACCGCGCCGAATGCCACCGCCATCTGCGTGCGAAAATCGCGCATCCGGCTGCCGAACCTGCCGCTCGAGTCGACGATCCACAGCGTCACTTGCATGTCCTCCAAGGACTCCCAGATGACGGTGTAGCCAAGAACGAGACGTTCCGCGTCGCCTTCGCCGGCACGCGCTGAGCTTGCGGCCTCAGGTTCGATGAGGGCGAGTGCAGACTCGCCAGGGCCGGGCGTAGCCGGGATGCGGTCCCAATCGAGTTCGGCCAGGCGCAGGTAGGGCGAACGCCACAGGAACTGGCCGTCGATGCTGCGCACAAAGCCGTGCAGGCCCGCGCCCGGTCGGTTCAGGCGCGGGTCGGCGGGGGCAGCGAAGCTCAGGCCATCTGCGGTTTCTTCGGTGGCACTCGTCAAGAGCGCATAGGCCACCGTCTGCAACTCGTCATGGGTACGGTCCAGCAAGGCGCCTCGAAACTGCGCGTCGAGCAGCCACCCCACGGCACCCAGAAAGCCGCCGAGCACAAGGAGCGTGACAGCGGTGAGTCGTGCGTGCAGGCTTGGGTTGCGCAGTGCGCGGGCCCGCACCGCTGTCGCGAAAGGAAACAGCGGAGCCCTCATTGCACCGGCAGAGGTGTGGCCACGCCTACTCGCGCGCCGCTTCGAAGCGATAGCCTTGGCCGCGCACGGTGCGGATCGGCCGGTGCGTCCCATCCGGGTCGATCTTCCGCCGCAGCCGGCCCACCAGCACTTCGATGACGTTGCTGTCACGGTCGTAGTCCTGATCGTAAAGTCGTTCGGTGAGATCGACGCGGGACAGCACCCGCCCGGCGTTGAGCATGAGGTATTCGAGCAGGCGATATTCGTAGGCGGTTAGGTCCACCGGGGTGCCGTGCGTGGCGACGCTGCGGGTGCGGGTGTCGAGCTCCACGCCGCCGTGGCGCAGCGTTGGCGAGGCGTAGCCAGACGCCCGCCGCACCAGCGCGTTCAGACGTGCCAGAAGCTCCTCCATGTGGAAGGGCTTGGTGAGGTAGTCGTCGGCGCCGGCCTCGAGGCCAGCCACCTTGTCTCGCCAGCCGCCGCGGGCGGTGAGTATCAGCACGGGCGTCGAGACCTCTTCGCTGCGGAGTGTGGCAATGAGGTCGATGCCGTCGAGCTTTGGGAGGCCCAGGTCCACGATCGCCACGTCGTATTCGTACTCGCGACCGTGGTAGAGCCCCTCCTCGCCGTCCGAGGCGACATCCACGGCATGCTGACCGTCGCGCAGGTACTTGTCGATCTGTGCCGCAAGCAGCATTTCATCCTCGACCAGCAGCACGCGCATGGCTTACCCCCCTTTGGAACCAAATGACAGCCTCTCGGACGTTCCTCGGAAGGCCCGACGTTGGCCTTTGGCTGGGCACGGGAGAGGGCGCAGCGTCATTGCAGCGACATGCGGCCTTGGGCATCGACGAACACGCTCTTTACGCGACCGTCGACGTCGATGCGGATGTGGTAGCCGGGCGCCGGGCGGCGCACCGACTTCGCGGACACGAGGCGCCCGCCGTGCGCCTGTCGAACGATGGCCACCGCATCCTTTAGGGTGACCTGTTCAAGCTGAGGGCGGGGGCGCTCGACGACCGTCTCCTTGGCGGCGAGTTTCTTCGGCGCCTCCTTGTTCTCCTTGGCGACGAACGCTTGCGCGTCGCCGGAGGCTTGCGTGGCGAGCCACGTGGCGGTTAGTAGAGCGACGGCAACGCGCCGCAATCCCGCGCCGGCACTGCCGTCACATCCCGCCTGCCGCCACGCGCGTCCATCTGCATGACGGCGTTGGCAATTGCGCTCGACCATGGCCCCGTCCTTGGGCGGTTCTCGATGCCTCCGAGTCTGCGGATTTGCCGTGGCGGCGGCAAGGGCGGCCTCGATGGAGAGGCTTTGATGTGCCTCGGCACTGCGAACGCCTCAAATCGGCGTCACTCGCACGCGAACACGCACGCTGTCGCCGGGGTCTCGGCTCATGCGGGCAGTGTGGGTGCGACCGCCGTAGCGATAGGTGACGTCGTAGCCGACGATCTCCTCTTCGTGGGAGATGTCCTCCACCACTCGGCAGACTTCGCGGCGTTGCCAGGCACGTCCGCGATGGCGGTGATGACGGTCGTGTTCGCTGGCAATGTCCGCGGCGATGCTGCCGCCGAGCACCGCGCCGACGATGGCGCCCACCTGCTTGTTGCGCTTGTTGTGGCCCACCGCATTGCCGATGGCGCCACCGATCACGGCGCCGACGATGGGCGCTGTGCTGGAGCGGCGCTCAATGCGTGCCGGCACGCGCTCGAACCGACATTCCTCGCGCGGCGTGATGTGGCGCACAAGCTCGTGCTTGGGTTCCACATCGAGCACCTCCGCCTCGTCGTAGGCGGTGCCCGCCAGCACAGGCGTGCCGACACCCACTGCGGCTGCGATGATCACGGCCTGCATCTTCATTGCGCTTCTCCCATGAGTCCGGTTTAGGGAACGAGCGCAAGCCTGCAATGCCGTCGCTGAACGGAACCTGAACGATGGACGTGCTGCGGAGCACGCCGGAAGGGAAGCGCCCTGTGTAGGCGACCTAGTACGTCGGATCGGCCACCGACAGGGCCCGACTCGCGGGGAGAGGGCTGGTTGCATGTTCGGACCCTTGGTTGCTTCGCCTTCGGCGCGAGGAGCGTGAGGAGCCCTCGCTTCGAAGCACTTCACACGGCGCTATCCGGCCGGCCCGTTGGTGTGGACTCGGCTTCGAGACACTTCCATGGCTTTTCAAAGTGTTATGCGATTTGTTCCTTGCAAGGCGTCCTGCGTTGCCTGCGCCCCTACCGAAACGTCACATTCGCCACCTTTTGATACTGGTCCAGCGTGACCACCGTGTCGGCGCGGTGGGGGAGGTCGCGCATCATGGCGAGGGTGATGCGGTCGTAGTGCTGGACGAAGCGGTCCACCTCGGCGGCGGTCATGCGCAGTTCCGGGGGTCTGTCTTCCTCCTGCCGCAGGCGCCAGCGGCGCACGGCCGCCATGTCGGGGGCCTGCAGGTAGACGAGGGACTCGAGCCCCTCGAACAGCTCCGCGTAGGCCGTGCCGAGCGCGTCGTCGACGTGGCTGCGCCACGTGGCGTCGGGGTCCCGTTCGCGCTCCAGGCTGTTGACGGGCTTGGCGAGGAGCCTGGCCGGCGACGGCCGCGCGCCCACGCACCAGCCTTCGAGCACGACGACGTCCGCGTAGCCGGCCACCGTGCGCGATCCGGTGCGGTCGTCGCGGCCCTTGTCGAACACGGGCACGGCAACCTCGCGCGAGTGGGGGAGCGCGTCCAGCACCGAGCGGCAGAGCGCGATGTCGTGGGTGCCCGGCGGCCCCCGCGTCGCCAGCAGCGGATGCACCTGCCGGGCGAGGGCGAGCCGGTCGACACGCGGCAGGTAGAAGTCGTCGATGCTGAGCACGCAGGTGTTGAGGCCCGAAAGCTCGCCGGCCTGCATCAGCAGGCGACCCAGGGTGGACTTGCCGGCGCCCTGGCCGCCGCCGATGCCGACGTGCTGCACGCCCTGCTCGTACCAGCGGTCCAGCAACAGCGCCGCCAGCTGCCGGTAGTCTTCGGGCGCCATCGGGTCCAGCGCCCGCCAGGTGGAGCGCGCCTCCAGCGACGACGTGACCCCGGCGAGCTCCGCGAGCCGCATGGGCTCCTTGCGCGAGGGGAAGCCCCTCCCGCTCGCGCGCCCTTGCGGGCGCGTTGGAAGTTCCGCTGGCGCGGAACTTCTGCGCTCCAGCGCCGAAGGGTCCCCCTTCTTCACGCTGCCCGGCGTCTTCAGGTGATCGCCTTGCGGACGGCGGCTTGCCATTCGTCTTGCCAGGCCTTGCGTTGGCGGGAATCCACTTGCGGCGCGAAGCTCTGGCCAGACTGCGTGGCGTCGGGGTGTGCTTCAAGGCTGGAGATCAACCCGGCGCCGACCAGCGCGAGGCGGCCCGCCCCCGCCACGGTGGTCTCGATGTTCGCCGGTCGCTGCACCTCGTGGGCTGTGATGTCGGCGAGAAACTCGCAGAACCAGTCGTTGACGACCATGCCGCCATCGACGTGCAGGTCGTGGACACCGACGCCTTCCGTCGCCATCGCGGCAAGAAGGTCGGCCACCTGAAAGGCGATGCCCTTGAGCGTCGCCGTGATGATCTGGTCGGGGCCGGTGTCCAGCGTCAGGCCCGTCACGAGTCCACGAGCGTCCGGGTCCCAATGCGGTGCCCCGAGGCCCGTGAACGCGGGCACGACCACCACGCCGTTCGTGTCGCCGCCAATGCCACGGGCGACGTCCTCGGTCTCGGCGGCACTGGCGATCAGGCCGAGCCGGTCCCGCAGCCACTTCACCGCGACGCCGGCATTGAACACGCTGCCTTCGAGTGCGTAGGCGCTCGCGCCGGCCAGGCGACTGGCTACGGTGGTCAAGAGCTTCGAGGTGGCATGGACAGGCGTCGTACCTGTGTGCGTGAGCAGGAAGCAGCCGGTGCCGAACGTGCATTTGGCCTCTCCTGCGCGCGTGCAGCCTTGTCCGGCGAGGGCGGCTTGCTGGTCGCCGGCTACGGCGCGAATGGGGATGGCGGCGCCAAACCATTCAGGGTCCGCGACGCCGAAGTGGTCCACCGTGTCGGCGAGGCTTGGCAGCAGGGGCCTTGGAATGTCGAGATAGTCGGCGAGCGTCTCGCTCCACTCGTGCCGCTCGAGGTCGTAGAGCATGGTGCGCGAGGCGTTGGTGGCGTCGGTGACATGGCTGCGACCGCCGGTGAGGCGGGAGATGAGAAAGGTGTCCACCGTGCCGAAACGCAGTTCATTGGCCTCGGCGCGCCGGCGCATGTTGCCGGCACCCAGCATTCGAGCCAGCTTGGTGGCGGAGAAATAGGGGTCAACCACCAGTCCCGTGGTCGCGCGGATCTCGGCTTCCATGCCGTCGGCGACGATGCGGCGACAGTCCTCGGCGGTGCGACGATCCTGCCAGACAATGGCGGGGCCCACCGAGCGACCGCCTTTTGCCTCCCAGAGCAACGTGGTCTCGCGCTGATTGGCGATGCCGATGGCGTCGATGCGTTGCGCATCGACGTCGGCCTCTGCAATTGCCCCGCGACCGGCGGCAAGGGTCGTCTGCCAGATGGCTTCCGGGTCCTGCTCCACCCAGCCAGGCTGCGGGTAGGAAGCGTCCAAGGCATGCTGCGAACTGCCGATGGCTCGACCCTGCGCGTCGAACACGACGGCGCGCGAGCTGGATGTGCCCTGATCGATGGCAAGCACGTATGCCATGCCGTTCCCAAATCCTCACCAAAGCCGCCGGACATTACCGCTCGACTGCGCCTCGTTCAAGCCACCGCAGGACCGGCACGCAAGGTCCTTGGATGGCCTTCGAACCGGCCGGAAAGTTGCTGACGGCATATCCACTGCAAAGCCACAGATTAAGCACGGCTTGCCCGCTTGTAATGCACCCCAAACCGCAGTATGTTGGGGTTCGGATGCCGCGAAAGCCCCATATCTTGTGTCTTGAGGCATTTCGGGAAGGAGCGGGGCGGCGGCGGGGAGCCCTCTGGCGGGGCCGTTCAGCCGCAGACGCGGGGATCTGATCGGAGTCCCATCGGGGTTTGGGCGCAAGTTGGGAGAGGGCGGTCTGGCCGGAGGAAATCCATCATTTCGTTCGTCGGTTGGTGCCATCGTTTTTTCATGGGACACTGTACGCATGGACAGTATCCCGGCTAGAAGAGGTCTTTGAGGCAGCCTATGGAGTCCGACACCGGATCCGGAATCACCGACGCCACTGCCGCCGCCGAAGCGGTGCGCCGTCCCCCTCGCGATCTGTCGCCGGCCATTGCCGCCACCGCGCCGGGGCAGCTTCGCGTCATTAAGCGCAACGGCGCCGTCGTGGTGTACGACGACGACAAGATCCAGATTGCCCTCACCAAGGCATTCCTCGCCGTCGAGGGCGGCACGGCGGCGGCCTCGTCGCGCATTCGCGAGTTGGTGGCGAGTCTTTCCGGCGTCGTCACCGCCACCTTCCATCGCCGTCTGCCATCCGGCGGCACCATCCACATCGAGGACATCCAGGACCAGGTCGAGCTCGCGCTGATGCGCTCCGGCCAGCACAAGGTCGCGCGCGACTACGTACTGTATCGGGAGGAGCGGGCCCGGGTGCGGGCGGCCAAGACCACCGACGACCTCGCGCCGCTGCCCGCAATCCACATCACGGACGCGGACGGCGAGCGTCGTCCGCTGCCGTTGGCGCGCATTCGCACGCTGGCAGACGAAGCCTGTGCCGGGCTCGACGACGTGACGCCCGGCCGCATCATCGAGGAGGCCCTCGCCAACATGTACGACGGCATTTCCGCCGCCGACGTGGCCACCAGCCTCATCATGACGGCACGCACGCTCGTGGAAGAGGAGCCGAACTACACCCACGCCGCGGCGCGGCTGCTGCTGGACCGGCTTCGCAGTGAAGCGCTCTCCTTCCTGGGCGTGCGCGAACAGGCGACGCAAGCGGAGATGACGGAGGTCTATCCGCAGGCGCTGGCGGCGTTTGTGGACCGCGGCATCGAGCTCGAGTTGCTTGCGCCGGAGCTCAAGCGCTTCGACATCGAACGGCTCGGCGCGGCGCTAAAGCCGGAGCGGGACCTGGAGTTCACCTATCTCGGCCTGCAAACGCTCTACGACCGCTACTTCATCCACTGGCAGGACACCCGCTTCGAGTTGCCCCAAGTGTTCTTCATGCGCGTGGCGATGGGCCTCGCGACGCAGGAGGACGACCGCGAGGCGCGCGCCATCGAGTTCTACAACCTGCTGTCCTCGTTCAACTATCTGTCTTCAACGCCGACGCTCTTCAACGCCGGCACACTGCGCTCGCAGCTCTCGTCCTGCTACCTCACCACGGTCTCCGACGACCTAGACGGCATCTACAGCGCCATCCGCGACAACGCCCTCTTGTCGAAGTGGGCTGGCGGTCTCGGCAACGACTGGACCCCGGTGCGCGCGCTCGGCGCCTACATCAAGGGCACCAACGGCAAGTCGCAGGGGGTGGTGCCGTTTCTAAAGGTGGTCAATGACACCGCCGTGGCCGTGAATCAGTGCTTCGCCCCCGACACGCGCATACACACAGCCGACGGCATCAAGGCGATTCGCGATGTCACCACCGACGATCTGGTGCTGGGCCGGCGGGGCGAATACCGCCAGGTGCTGAAGACCATGACGTACAACCAGACCGACGCCATGGTGGAAGTGGACGTCAAGCACGCCAGTGCGCCGCTTTGCGTCACTGCCGGCCATCCGGTGTGGGCCATCCAGGGCGTGCCGAACGGCCAATCGGTGGACCGCACGCTCGGCTGGCTTGCCAAGGGCAAGGTGCGTCCCGCGTGGGTGGAGGCTGGCGAGCTTCGCGAAGGCGACTACGTGGCGCAGGCGATCCCGCAGGAGGTCGTCCCGGTGGCCGGCTTCGACGACGACGCCGCGCGTCTGTACGGCATCCTTCTCGGTGGCGGGCACTGTTCCGAGGACGGCTCTGAGTGGAGCGTCGGCGGCAATCAGGATGCCGGTCACATCGCCTTCGTGCAGTCATATCTCGAAGGTCGGGGCGTCCATTTCTGGATGACGGATCGCGGCAGTCGCGAATGCCGAATCCGTTGGGCGGACGGCGTCGGCCTCAAGCGCGATGGCACCACCGGCCGCTACCCGGCCGCGGGGCGACAAACGCTGCCGTTCGGTCGCGAGGACATCTACGACCGCGATGGCAACAAGCGCATCGCCCGGCGGTTCGCGCACTTGCCGGAAGCGCAGACGCTGAGCCTCATCGAGGGCCTGCTGCAGACGGCCGCCAAGGTCCGGCGAGGCAAGGAGATCATCTTCGCGAGTGAGTCCGAGGCGCTGGCCGAAGGGGTGCGCTACCAAATGCTGCGGCTAGGCGTTCCCACCGCCGGCACAAGCGCACGACAAGCCCACGAAGTCCACATCCCCGCGGTGCGCGCCATCGCCTGCCGCATGAACTGCCAGGCACTCACCAAGCGCGACTGGGTGCCGCTCAGCAACTGGGTGTTCAGCCCCGTGCGCGGCACCGGCGCCATGACGCCGACGCCCTTCGTGTGCGATCTCAAGGTGGAGGGCGACGAGTCCTACATGACCACCGCCGCGCTCGCGCACAACGGCGGCAAGCGCAAGGGCGCGGTGTGTGCCTACATCGAGACGTGGCATCTCGACATCGAGGAGTTCCTGGAGCTGCGCAAGAACACCGGCGACGACCGCCGCCGCACGCACGACATGAACACTGCCAACTGGGTGCCGGACCTGTTCATGAAGCGGGTGTTCGAGGACGGCGACTGGACCCTGTTCTCGCCCTCCGACGTGCCGGACCTGCACGACCTCTACGGCGCCGCCTTCGAGGGGCGCTACAGCGCCTACGAGAAGATGGCGGAGGAAGGCGAGATCAAGCTGCACAAGAAGGTGCGCGCCCAGTCGCTGTGGCGCAAGATGCTCTCGATGCTGTTCGAGACCGGGCATCCTTGGCTTACCTTCAAGGACCCGTGCAACATCCGCTCGCCGCAGCAGCACACCGGCGTTGTGCATTCCTCGAACCTCTGCACGGAGATCACCCTCAACACCTCCGCCGACGAGATTGCAGTGTGCAATCTGGGTTCGGTGAACTTGGCTCGGCACATCGAGGACGGCAAGCTCAACGACCGCAAGCTGCGCAAAACCGTGCGCACGGCGGTGCGCATGCTCGACAACGTCATCGACATCAACTACTACGCCGTGCCGCAGGCGCGCAAGTCGAACATGCTGCACCGCCCGGTGGGGCTCGGCATCATGGGTTTTCAGGACGCCCTCTATAAGCTCGGCGTCCCCTACGGTTCGGCCGAGGCGGTGCAGTTCGCCGATCGCTCGATGGAGTCGGTGTCCTGGTATGCCATCGACGCATCGTCGAAGCTCGCGCGCGAGCGGGGCAGCTATGCCTCCTTCGAGGGATCGCTGTGGAGCCAGGGCGTGCTGCCCATCGACTCGCTGCAGCGCCTGCAAGACCGGCGCGGCAAGGAACACCTGCAAGTGGACCTTTCGACCACCCTCGACTGGGAGAAACTCCGCAATCGCGTGCGCGCCAGTGGGATGCGCAACTCCAACGTCATGGCCATCGCCCCCACGGCCACCATCGCCAACATCGCCGGCGTATCGCAGTCCATCGAGCCGACCTATCAGAACCTGTTCGTCAAGTCGAACCTCTCGGGCGAGTTCACCGTCGTCAATCCCTACATGGTGCGCGACCTCAAGAAGCTTGGCCTCTGGGACAAGGTGATGGTGAACGACCTCAAGTACTACGACGGCTCGCTGGCGGCCATCGACAGGGTTCCGACGCACGTCAAGGAGCTCTATGCCACCGCCTTCGAAGTGGAGCCACGCTGGCTGGTGGATGCCGCCTCCCGGCGCCAGAAGTGGATCGATCAGGCGCAGTCGCTCAACCTCTACATCGCCAACGCCTCTGGCAAGAAGCTCGATGTGACCTATCGCATGGCATGGCTGCGGGGGCTGAAGACCACCTATTACCTGCGTGCCTTGGGTGCCACCAGCACCGAGAAATCCACCCTCGACAAGGCGGACGCCCTGAATGCCGTTGCCGCCGACACGGGCCTTGCCACGGTCACCGCACCGCCGGTAGCGGCGGCTTCGTCTAGCGCTCCGGTGCTGTCCGGCGAGCCGGCGCCGGCGCCGGAGGCCTGCTCCATCGACGATCCGGACTGCGAGGCCTGTCAGTGAAGGCGCTCCCAAGCCAGCCTGGCACCAGCGACGAGAAGGCGCCAGCATCGCCGGGCCCTGCCCCCGTAGGGGCGACGCATGCGTCGCCCGTTCCAGGCACGGTCGATGAGAGCAGGTCGCCAACGCCCCGCCCGAGCCGCAAGCTCCCTCTGTCGGCGACCATCGGCCCCAGTCCGAAGCTCAGCCAGCATGGCCTCGCGCTCGTCAATCATGGCGACTGCCTCGACGTCATGCGCCGGATGCCGGCGGATTTCGTGGACTTGATCGTCACCTCGCCACCCTATGCCGACGCCCGCGCCCACACCTACGGCGGCATTCGACCGGATGAGTATGTGCCGTGGTTCGTCGAGCGGGCGGTCGAGATGCACCGCGTGCTGAAACCTACCGGCTCCTTTGTGCTGAACATCAAGGAGAAGGCGGTGAGTGGCGAGCGCCACACCTATGTGCTCGAACTCATCCTCGCGCTCAAGCGCGAGGTGGGCTTTCGCTGGGTGGAGGAATACATCTGGCACAAGACCACCTCGGCGCCGGGCACAGTGGAAATACCGCTTCCGCGACGCATGGGAGCGGCTGCTGCACTTCAGCAAGTCGGACGACGTGAAGATGAACCAGCAGGACGTGCGGGTACCGGTGGGCGACTGGACCCGCACCCGGCTCCGCAACATGAGCGCCAACGACCGCGTGCGGCGTGAATCGGGCACGCGCTCGCAGGTGGGGCGTCGCATCTCTGCGTGGACGGACCGCAAGCTGGTCTATCCATCGAACGTGCTGCATCGCCCGCCGGTGTGCCACAACACGGGCCACAGCGCGGCGTTCCCGGAATGGATGCCGGAGTTCTTCATTCGGCTGTTCACGGACCAAGGCGACGTGGTGCTGGACCCATTCCTCGGCAGCGGCACCACCTTCCGTGTTGCCCGAGCGCTTGGCCGCCATGCCGTGGGCATCGACCTCGACCGCGATTGCCTCGATCGCTTCCTCGCAACCATTGAGGACGAACTCGTCGCTGGCGAGCCGCTTAGCGCCGCCAACATCCACTGACGCGACTGACTTGGGGAGAGCATCATGCTGACCTGGGACGAATATCACGAAAGCGAGCCGACCATGCCCCCGCCGGCTCCGCCGCCCGCTCCGGAGACGGTGGAACCAGAGCCGGCTCTGCCGGCGCTGGCGCGCGGTTCGGAACCGCTCGAAATCGATGACGCCGAGCTCGTTCCCTTGCCGCCCCGCGTCGCCGTGCCAGCACCGGACACGCTGTCTCGGCCAGCCATGCCAGAACCGCCTGTGCCGCCCACGGCTGCGCCGGCTCGCCAAACCGCCACCGAGGTGAAGCGGGGGGAAGCGGCCGAGTCCATGGGCAGAAGTTCCGCGCTAGCGGAACTTCCAACGCGCCCGGTAGGGCGCGCATCCACCGAACGGGTGACGGTGGATCAGAAGCAGATGATCAACTGCCGCGCCGACCTCAACCAGCTCGTGCCGTTCAAGTACGACTGGGCTTGGCAGAAATACCTCGATGGCTGCGCCAACCACTGGATGCCGCAGGAAGTGAACATGACGGCGGATGTGGCGCTGTGGCGGTCGGACGACGGCCTCACCTCCGACGAACGTCTCGTTGTCAAGCGCAGCCTGGGCTTTTTCTCCACCGCCGATTCGCTGGTGGCGAACAACCTCGTGCTCGCCATCTATCGGCTCATCACGAACCCCGAATGCCGTCAATACCTGCTTCGCCAAGCGTTCGAGGAAGCCATTCACACCCACGCCTACCAGTACTGCATCGAGTCACTCGGCATGGACGAGGGCGAGATTTTCAACATGTACCACGAGGTGCCGGCGGTGGCCGACAAGGCCTCGTGGGCCATGAAATACACCCGCGAGCTGTCTGACCCCACCTTCTGCACCGGCACCCCGGAAACGGACCGCACCCTCTTGAAGAACCTGATCGCCTACTACTGCGTGCTTGAAGGCATCTTCTTTTATTGCGGCTTCACGCAGATCCTCTCCATGGGCCGCCGCAACAAGATGACCGGCACGTCGGAGCAGTTCCAGTACATCCTTCGGGACGAATCCATGCACGTCAATTTCGGCATCGACGCCATCAACCAGATCAAGCTCGAGAACCCTGATCTGTGGGACGAGGACATGCAATCCCTCGCCACGGAGATGATCGTCGAAGGCACCGAACTCGAAACCCGCTACGCCCGCGACACCATGCCCCGCGGCATCCTCGGCATGAACGCCAATACCATGGAGGAGTACCTCCAGTTCATCGCCAACCGCCGCCTGGCCCAACTCGGCCTCCCGGAACGCTACCCCGGCGCCCGCAACCCGTTCCCCTGGATGTCGGAAATCATGGACCTCAAGAAGGAAAAGAACTTCTTCGAAACCCGCGTAACGGAATACCAAACCGGCGGTGCCCTGAGCTGGGATTGACCCGGGCCATCCGGTGAATCAACACACGAGCCGACGGAGCGTTTGGCCGCGGTGTACCCCAAGGAGACGACCGTGACTTCCAACAGGCCACCCACGTTATTTGGCGATGTCCTGTCGGCGTCCACCGCGAACACGTCGGTCGCTAGTCTGCGCGAGGATTGCCCTTCGTCCGGACTTTCGGCCTGCGTCGACGTGCGATCGCCGGCCGACGTGCTTGACACACTGGCTGATGTTCACCGAGTTGACGCGGTCATCCTCGACCCGTGGTACAACAAGGGCGTCGGTGGTACACGGCTCGACTATGACACTTGGTTGGCCGAGGTTATCCGCGCGGCCGCACAGGTTGCAGATCATGTCTTCGTTTGGGGTTTTCCAGAGATCCTCGCGTACCAGGTCCGAAACATTCCGCCTGGCTTCACCTTGCTGTCCTGGCTCACTTGGTACTACAAGAATTGCCCGTCGGTCATTCGCGGCTGGCGCTCCGCGCAGAATACCTGCTTGCATCTTGCCGCGAGCGATGCGCGTACGTATCCGGAGCATTTTCTCAACGCCGAGCAACTGGCCCGATGGAAGGCGGGCAAAATGCGTTTCGTTCCCGGGCCGCCGTCCGTCTTGGAGGCGCCGCTAAACATCGGGTTCGTGGGTCGCCGAGAACAGACAGGCCATCCCGCGCAGAAGCCATTGGCCGTGATAGAGCCGCTCCTCCTGATGTCTACGAAAGAGCAAGCTACGGTACTGGACCCAATGTGCGGATCCGGGACCACAGGAGAAGCCTGCTTGCGCCTCAATCGAAATGCAATCCTGTGTGACCAATCGGAAGAGTACACGCAGGTAGCCCGCGAACGGATGGCGGCTTGCTCGACGTACCCCAATGGTAGATAGGAACGCCAAAGTTCGTGGTCCGTACGAGCAGGCATCCGTCCGTGCGCGGATCGAGGCGTTTTTCTTGGACAACCTTGGCAAAGTAGCGACGCGCGAGCAGATTCTGGAGGTGGCGACCGATCCTGTAACAGGGCGCCAGCCGGAGAACTGGCACCAAAGACTGTCCGAACTGCGCACGGACAAGGGCTACACGATCCTGTCGTGGCGGAATCGTGGTGCCCTCAAGGTCAGCGAGTACATCATGCCGAATGCTGAACGGCGCAGCACAGCTGCGCGCCGCACGAGGCCCAACGCCGCCACGTGGCAAGCAGTCTTGGATCGGCACCACCACCAATGTGCGTGGTCGGAGGCGGGGTTCACCTGTGGCTTGAGAATGGGCGATGTAGATCCGGTCGGCGGGGGCACGGTGAAGTTGACTCCCGACCACCGGACGCCTCATGCGATCCATGCCGCAGCCGATCCTAAGGACCCGACGAAATGGCAACCTCTGTGCGGACGCCATCAGGTCATGAAGAAAAACTACTGGGACGATGAGAGCGGCTGGCTGAACGTCGTTGCGATTGTCCAGCACGCCTCCGAAGATCAAAAGCGCGACGTGTTCGAGTTCCTCAAGGCTTACTTCGGCGAGGAAGCGTGAGTTTGTTAATGGACTTACATACCTGCCTAGACTCGCGCCCTTCACACTCACGATCAATCTCCTGTTGATCTGAGGGCAACGAGGGCAGGTCACGGCTTCCCCGTTGATTTACAAGGCGCGCCACACCGTAGCCGCCCTCACCCAAATGCGTCCTTGGGCGGATTTTCTGGCGTTAGCACTCGCGAGAGGAGAATGCTAAAATCGGGAGGTCGCGAGTCGCCATCGGCGTCGTGACGAAAGAGGGAGGGAAAGGGTGCCCGGAGCACGACGTACCAGGTCGTGCTCCGGGCGTGATTGACCATGATAACCGATAAGGACGCAAATCATGGAGAACCACATGCCCGGCTCTCGCCGGGACTCTGGTGGGGCTGTCGTCTCTGGCAGCCCGGAATTCTGTCCTGATTGCCGCGACTGGCAAGGCGACCTCTGCCAAGAGCATTTCCTAAAAGCCCAAGGCAAAAGGTCTTTGGCCTAGTACGTCAACGTCAACGACGCTTGCGTCCTAACGGGGCGGCAATTGGCCGACGGAAATCCCATCCACTAGATAGACTCGTTCCTTTCCTTTCCGATCTGCACAGCCTACCGCTTGCAGGTCGGAGGGGAAACGGATATGTCTCGGGAAATGCCTGTTACAACATGACCGCATGTTGGGAATCACCCGTGGATATGATTGTGGTTTCTGTGAATAAGTGTGTGGATTGCCTGTTAGTGCCAGCACAGGCAAAATATTCTTGCATTACCGCTGAGTTTTCTAGAACGGCCGTCTAGCCTTCGGCTTGCTTTTCTTCTCACGCTCAATCGCCTTCTTCTCTTCCTCCTGCTCCTTGAGTACCTGCTGTTCGATGGCCTTGTTGCCCTTGTCGATCACTGGCTTGCCGTCCTTCGTCCTCGGAAGTGGGCTAACGCGAGACATGATCGCGTGCGCGATTGACTCCGGCGGTGCGTCGATCTTCTCTTCGCCACCAAAAGTCTCCTGCTTGTTTCGCTTTGGCATCGTGGGTTCAGCCTGCTCTGTTCAACCCCTTGTCGTTTACATCGGTGTAAATGACGAGATACCTACAACTGACTATGAGGAAGCTCATGCTAGTGTACATAGCTGGTGGCAGTGCCACGAAGGAACAAGGGGGATACGGTGCTCTCTGCTTTGAAGCAGAGACAAAAGAGGAAGCGAAGTTGATTCGTGTCGTCAGGCTCCAAGTCAAAGAGATTGGGCGACCACTCGAAGTAAAGCTGCATTCAGGAAAGGTCCCAAGGATCAATGTTGCTGACGAGCGAGAACCTGCCGGAGAACTTGACGACAAACAAATCGTAGGTTAGCTGACGAGAACCTGTGAATCCTTCGTAGATTTTGTCACTGACAATCTTGGACATTCTTGCGGCGTTAGGCCCGGGCGTTTCCTGGTGCCTGTATCGGACCTTCCACATTGTCTCCATGTTCTCTATGGGTTCTGCGTCGAACCCCTGCGACAGGGCCGCTTCAAAGTTCGCCCTGTCGCCATCTTGCTCATGGTGGAGCGTGTAGGCGACGACATAGTGGCTAACCGGCATCCGGTGCCTCCTTTGGTAATTCCATCAATGCCTCGGCGGGAAGGCTTCCCGCCGAGGCACTTTTCATCCTACGCCGTCAGCCCCTTGTACGTCAATCTCCTCCTCTCCGTCCGGCGCAGCAACGCCTCTAGCTGGTCTGCCGTGTCCAAGTCCCTGAGATTGTGCCTGCCGGCAAACTTGGTGACGTACCTGTGCATGTGCTTCGCTGAAATTTGGTGAAACGTGCCCTTGTGCGCTCGCTTCAACGGTGCCCAGAAGGATTCGATTCCGTTCGTGTGAACGTCGCCGTCAACGTACTGGCGTGCGCCGTGGACAACCACGCCTCTCCTGTACTTCTGGTTCAGTCCGTTGTAGCCCTTGTGTTCGTCGGTGTAGAGCGTCGATTTCTGCTTGACGTGGTCTCTGACGAATCTGTGAAGTTCCTGCCTGTCTGGCGTGGGAATGACCTTGGCGCGCACTTGCTTCGTCTGTCGGCTCTTTGCGCCAATCACGACGACCTTGCCTACCGTTCCGCGTCCTGCTCGCAATTTCTTGTCCGCGTGCTTGTTCTTCTCCAAACCGCCCACATACGTCTCATCTGCTTCTACGGTGCCTGAGAGCATTCCTGCGTTGAAATCCTCCCAGCCTTGGCGAATGCGGTGCGCGAGAAACCACGCGGTTTTCTGCGTGATTCCCAAATCCCGGTGGAGCTTCATTGAGGAAACGCCCTTGAGCGAGGTGGACATGAGGTAAATGCCGAACGCCCAGATTCGCAAAGGTAGCTTGCTGCACTCCATGACCGTGCCGGTGCGGACGCTGAAATATCTCTTGCAGTCACGGCAACGGTACGCCATAGGATGCGGGTTTCCTGCATCGGTAGGTGTCGAACCCGCCGCACTTCGGACAAAAGCGCCCGTCCTTCCATCGCACTTCCTCGAACCATTTGCGTGCCGTGCGTTCGTTGGGAAACTTCGCCGCCAGTTCCGCCAAGGACATTCCCTTGCGATCTGAACGACTAGGACCGCATTTCGGCCGGTTGATCTTTTTCTTGATCCTCCTTTTCTTGGACTTCATTGCCTGTGTTCTCCGTGTTGCCAAATGGCAACTTGGATTTACAAGCAGGTTTTAAGGAGGATTTTCTGTCCTGCCATGTCTATGCGGTGTAAATCTCAGCGTGTCAGATCGTTGATATCAGGAGGAAGTCGTGACTGCTCAGCAACATTCGGATTATCAAGATGCCCTACAAGCTCTTTACTCATCCTTACCATACATTCCGTTGTTCCCGGAACAGGATAATGAGCTTTACAAGCAGAAGCTAAACGCCGCTCGAAGACAGATCGAAATTCCTTCAACTGTGCATTTGAATCACGAAGAACGGATGCTTTTGAGCTTCCTGTTAACTCGTGAATTGCTGTCGCTAGAAGATGCACAAACTCAGTTACGCCTGCGCCATTTACTTGATCGTCACTCAGGGCCATCCTAACTCTCCTAGTTTCAATTGCTAAGGCTTATTCATGTTTGCAGCCTCCATTCAATGGTCTTCATTTCCTGAAACAGCTTGTAGAGGTTGTGCGCCACCATTAAGAACACGACGACCAGGGGGATAGTTACGACATCCTCGACGGCTGTATGCGGCGCGAACAGTGCTTGCAACCCGTCGAACCCTCCCGGCTGCGCGACCTGTCCATTCACTGCATGGTCTTCAATCCATTGCTCGACAACGAGAATCGTAGGCTCTCGAAGTTTGGCGAAGGAGACAAGACCGAACACAGCCAACCACAGGGCAGACAGTGACCACGACAAATCGCCAGCGCCTTGATTTGAAGTTCAGGAACAATTGCCCTCGTGGAAAGCCACAATGCGGCAAACGCGAGGATGCCGAGCGAACCGGGAACGCTGATTCCGCCCATTAGGTTGAACATCGCGTAGTCCATCACCGAGTAGATGCCTTCCGGCAACATCGAACCAAGCCCTGCGGCTGATGCCATCGCGGTGTTGAAACTGATTACTGGCAGGAATGCCGCCAGCTAGTACAGCAACGCGAACGAGTAAAGCGGATTGGTTGGCGCGTCCTTCATCGGGCGTTTTTCTTGTGCCAGTTTGCTCCGATCTCGGCGTCTTGCCGTGCGCTTTCTGCCCAGTCCGCCAGACAACCGGCAACAGCATCAAACGCCTTCGTCAGTCGCCTATTGAGTACCTTCAAGCTCGCGGCGTGCGGGTATGGCACCTTGTAGGAAATCGTCCCGCTGATTTCTGGTGCTTTGTCGTCTCCTTCTTCGTTGTCTGACTTGAGGGCAAATTCGACTTCAAAGACCTCCTTAATGTTGTCGTCTTCGACGCCTCCGATCCAATCTTCACTGAACGTAACGCTATCGATTTCCACGGTGTTGTTCGCCACTAACTTTCTCCTGCCGCAATACGCGGCGCGTGGTTGCGTATCCCGACAAGGTGCCGGGCCTTTTGCAACCACTGTTCAGTGAACGGCGGCTGAACGCGGCTCAGGAGAAAGTGTGCCGCTTGTTCACCGCTGGCTTCGGGGAGCTACCCCTCGCCGGGCATTCGGCTGTTTTATTCAGCGGCTAACCCGGCAATCGGGTTGTCCACCGAACAATGGTTGCGAGGACGACTGTGCCACACGCGCAGGAAAAGAACAAGGGCGGGAATGGCTGTGGATTTATCCACGTTGATGTGTAGAAGGGTTTAGTGTATGGGGCGACCTTCCAACGTGCCTTGACTCTTCACAGAAGAAGATCAAGGCTAGACGCGAAGAAGGTTGACGGGGATCGGGTGCGACCGATCCCCGTCAGCTTCGCCCACAAGCAACGTTTGAAGGAAACACGAATGGACGAAGTTCGGAAACTGTCGATAGCCAAGGCGATCATCACCACGTTGGATTTTGTCGCCGACGCCCTTAGCTCAAATTGCTCCAATTCCACGAGAATTGACGTTCTTGACGCCGCGTACCGCATGGTTCACGACATGGCGGAAGGGCCGACGCGCCACGTTGCCTTGAAAATCCTGAATTACCACTTGGATCGACTCTGGAGCCATCAGGATTCATCCTAGCTGGTGTTCAGGCGCGAATCTAGGCAGGTATGTAAGTCCCTTTGTTAAACACGGTCCCGGGTTGATGAGTCAGCTTCGGGGGCTCAAGCAACTGGTTAGGACCGCCTTGCGAACGGGTCGTCTCTCAATACCCCTCCGCCAGCAGCGGGAATGCGGACATCACGTCGTAGGGACCCGGCAATGGCAGGGCCCGTTCCACCATGTCTGGCGAAAGGTCGTCGATGTCTGCGATGCCCATGAGGCCCATGGTGAGCTTGATTTCCGTTTCCATGAGCTCCAGCGCGCGTACGACGCCGGGAGCGCCTCGGGCGGCCATGCCGAGGGCAAGGAGGCGGCCGGTGCCGATGGCAGTGGCGCCGAGGCAGAGGCCCTTCACCACGTCGGCGCCGCGCAGGAAGCCGCCGTCGACGATCACGGGGGCCCTGCCGTCCACGGCCTCGACCACCTCCGGCAGCATGTCGATGCAGCCCTTGGCATGGTCGAGCTGGCGACCGCCGTGGTTGGAGACATAGATGATGTCCACGCCCGCCTCGACGGCTCGGGCGGCATCGTCGGCGCGGGCGATGCCCTTGAGCACGAGCGGGATGTCGAAGTTTTCCTTGACGTGCGCCACCGTGTCCCAGTCCATGCGGGCCTGGGCGAAGAAGTCGGCGTTGGCGTCCTGTTCGCGCGGATCGAGCAAAGAAATCCGCCCTGACCCAGGTATGTAGCGCTTGTGGATGTCGCGCTCGCGACGACTGTACAGCGCGGTGTCCACGGTGAGGCAGAAGGCATCGTAGCCTGCCTCGATGGTGCGGCCGATGACATCGTCCATCCAGGCGCGGTCGCCGATGAGGTAGAGCTGGAAGATCTTGCTGCAGCCGGGCGTCTTGGCCACCGTCTCGAAATCCGGCAGCGCGGCGGAACTCAGGATCATCGCCGTGCCGAACTCCGCCGCGGCTTCGGCCACGGCAACCCCGCCGCCGGCCTCGAACTGCTGCACGGAGCCGATGGGCGGCAGCACCACGGGAATGCGCATGGGCGCGCCAAGCAGTTGCCGCTCGGTGCGGATTACGGTGACGTTGTTCAACACCTTGGGGCGGAATGCCCATGACGAGAGGCTCAGCCGGTTGCGCGTCACGGCGGCTTCGGAATCCGCGCCACCACGCAGGTAATCCCAAAGGTTGTCGTTCAGGTTGCGCCGCGCCTGCTTGGCGATTTCCCCCAGCGTCATGAATTCTTCTTCCAAGGTGCCGTTCCCCTCTCGCGAATGCGGCGCGCATCATACCCGTGGTTCGGCTTTGCTCGCGCCCACTCAAGGGAAGCCCATTGCCTAGCGGTTCGTGCGAGCGAACTGCCGACGCGCTAGCGCGTGAACAAGGCGGGCCTCCGTAGGGAAGGCATTCTGCCTTCCCTAGCGCCGATAGGCGCTTGCTTGCAGGTAGCGGTTAGCGCGCCAGAGGGCGCACAGGGAAGGCAGAATGCCTTCCCTACGAAGGCCCCCGCCCATCACCAGTCCGTCAGGCTGCCAGCGCTCTCTTGGGCAACGGCTGCGCCAGTTTGGGGCGCTCCCGTCATGTGGCCTCCCGTAAGCAAGCGTGCCGTCGCTTGGACGCGTGGGCGGCGGCGATACAATGCGGATTGTTGTTGCGGCGAAGTGGGATGCAGGGTTGACCATCGTGATTGTCGGCGGCGGCCACGCTGCCGGTCAGGCGGCGGCGAGCCTCCGTCAGGAGGGCTATGACGAGGCCATCGTCGTGGTCGGCGACGAGCCGCACCTGCCGTATCAGCGTCCGCCGCTTTCCAAGGAGTACCTAGCTGGCGAGCAGGGGCTCGAACGCATCCATCTGCGGCCGCAGAAGTTCTATGCCGATCGCGACATCGAGGTGCGTTCGGGCGTGCGGGTATCGGCAATCGACCGCGCCCGCAACGCCGTGATTTGCGACGACGACACGACGTTGCCCTACGACCGCCTCCTGCTTGCCACGGGATCGCGTCCACGACGGCTGGACGTACCGGGGTGCGACCTTGCCGGCGTCTGCCTGCTCCGCACCATCGCCGACGCCGACTCGATTCGCGACAAACTCAAGGCCGGTGCCAAGCTCGTCATCGTTGGCGGCGGCTACATTGGCCTCGAAGTGGCGTCCATCGCGGTGCAGCATGGCTTGGATGTGACGGTCCTCGAAATGGAGCAGCGGATTCTGGCGCGGGTGACGCCACCGGCCATGTCGGCGTTCTACCATCGCCTGCACACCGGCAAGGGCGTCACCATCCGAACCGGTGCCCGGGCGGCCGCGTTCGCCGGCAACGGCCGACTTACCGAGGTGCGGTGCGCCGACGGCACGTCGGTGCCGGCGGATTTGGCGGTCGTTGGCGTCGGCATCGTGCCCAATGTGGAACTCGCAGAAGAGGCGGGCCTCGCCTGCGACAACGGCATTGTCGTGGACGAGCGTGCCGGCACCGCCGACGAGCGCATCTACGCTGCCGGCGACTGCACCAACCATCCCAATCCGCTCCTGGGCCGACGCTTGCGTCTGGAGTCGGTGCCCAACGCCATGGAGCAATCGCGGGTCGCCGCCGCGAACATGGCGGGGGGCGAGCGCACCTATGCCAGCGTGCCTTGGTTCTGGTCGGATCAATACGACCTCAAGCTGCAGATGGTGGGCTTCTCGACGGATGCCGAGCACGAAGTGGTGCGGGGCGATCCGGACGCGGAGACGTTCGCCACCTTCCACTTTCGCGGCGACACGCTGATCGCCGCGGATGCGGTGAACCGACCCCGCGAGTTCATGGTCGCGCGCCAGCTCGTGGGTCGAACGGTGGATGCTAGCCGGCTCGCGGACCCAGCCACCGACTTGAAGTCGCTGCTTTCGGGCTAGCGGGGGATTCACGGATGCGGGCCAGCGCCGAATCGGACGTCGTGGACGCCGATGTCATGGATCCGAAGCTGAAGTCGATCCTGGAGGAAGACGAACGTGCCGACGAGGGCTACATCTTCTGCGCCGCCTGCTCGCACGTCATCGGCCACGTCAACGACCGCTTCGAGGTCAACGGCTCGTTCGAGCATCGTTTCGTCAATCCCTACGGTTTCGAGCACCACTTCGGCTGCCACCGCGAAGCGCACGGCTGCGCCATCGTCGGCGGGCCGCAGGCCGCGGACAGCTGGTTCCCAGGCTTTCGCTGGCGCCTCGCCGACTGTGGCGGCTGCGGCGTTCACATGGGATGGCTGTTCGAGCGCGACGACGCCCACTTCTTCGGCTTGATCCTGCATCGCATCCAAGCTGGGTGAGGCGCGGTTGGGCTCTGTGATCGACCTTGCCTCCCACGGCATTGCGGCAAGCGCACGGTCGTCCTCGCCCATCCGCATCGTCCGAATCCCGCCACCGCCGGTTGAGTAAAATCCCGCCCATGAGCCGCCCAAATCCGACCGACTACGACGTTCTTACCTTCGACTGCTACGGTACCCTGATCGACTGGGGCAGTGGCATGGTGGACTTCCTGCAACCGTTGCTGCTCGCGCATGACGCTCATGTGGTGGACGACTTCCTGCTCGAGTTCTTTGCCGACAAGGAACCACAGGCGCAGAAAGACGGGCGCCCCTACCGAGACGTGCTGGCCGACGTCCTGACGCAGCTTGGCGAGCGGCTCGCGTTCACCCCGTCCGAGGAGGCACTCACGGGCTTCGCCGACAGCGTGGGCGACTGGCCCGTCTTCGCCGACACGGTGGCCTCGCTCAAGCGCCTTGCGGAGCGATTCGAGTTGGTGGTCGTTTCCAATGTGGACAATGAGCTCTTTGCCCGCACCGCGGATCGCCTCGAAGTGCCGTTTCGACTGGTGGTGACGGCGGAGGATGTGGGTGCCTACAAGCCGGACCGGCGCATGTTCGATGCGGCTCGAGAGGCTCTCGGCGATGCCCGCATCCTGCACGTCGCGCAGAGCCTCTTTCACGACATCGAGCCGGCCAGCGTGCTGGGCCTCGATACGGCATGGATTCGACGCGAGCGCGAGGCGGCGCGACGGGTGGATGTTGCACCGAACTGGCGCTACGAGTCGCTCGCCGAGTTCGCGGGGGACATCTTGGGAGATTGACATGGCCGGTGCCGCCATCGCGCCTACGGAGGCTCCGCTTTGCTTCGATGAGCTTGTCGATGCCGCGGAGCGGCTTTGGCAGGCAGGGCAGCGGCGGCGACCGAGTGCGCTTGCACGCGCCAAGCGGGTCTTGCCGGCGACGCTGTCCCGCCAAGTCGAGGCAAGGGGCATGGCTCGCGCCGATGCCGAGCGGGTCGTGGCGCGGGAGGCTGGGTTTCGGGACTGGCCGGAGCTTCAAGCGACGAGAGACCCTGCCAAACTCGACGAGTCCGGGCGCGAGCGAGCCATCGTCGAGGCCGCCTTGGCAGGTGACGAGAGCGTGGTTTCGCGCCTCCTCGCCGATGCGCAGGACATCGGACATTCGCTGCCGTGCGCCCTCGCGCTGGCGTCGGACGATGCGCTGCGCCTCGTCAACGAAGCCAATACCGCGCGTCCAACGGGTCCGAGTGGCTGGCTGCCGCTGCACTATGTCTGCTTTTCTCGCTATGGCAATCGCGACGCGGCGGTTCGCGCTCGGCGCGTCGCCATCACCCAGCGCTTGCTCGCGTTGGGTGCTGACCCCAACGTTGGCGCGGTCGAATCAGAGACGGTGCGCGGCTTCCGCACCTGCTTGGGCGGCGCGATCGGCAGGGCCTTAAGCCCCGATCTGGCGCGGCGCCTGTTGGCCGCGGGTGCCCACATCGATGACGGGCCGACACTGTACGAAGGCAGCGCCATGTGGGAAGCGGTGCGCTGCCGCGATGTCGAAAGCCTGCAACTGCTCGTCGAGCACGAACCGCCGTTCTGGCACATCTGCCATGCACTGCCGCAGGCGCTGCACTTCGCGGACGAGGCGGGCGAGGCGATGGTGCGGCTGTTGCTCGCGGCCGGTGCGGATCCAAACTGGACCATGGGCAGCATGGGCTTCGACGGCAATTGCCTGCACGAGGCGATCATGTTGGGTCGCGACGTCGACACGGTCCAGGCCCTGCTCACGGCCGGCGCGCAGGTGGCTTTCGTCGATCGCGACGGCCGCGTGCCGCTGCAGCTGGCGGTGGCGCTGAACCGCTCGGACATCGCCACGTTGCTCCGCGAAAACGGTGCCGACGAAGGCGCGGCCCGCGTGGTGGATCGGCTCGCGGCCGCCTGCTTCGCGGAAGATCACGACGGTGTGCGTCGCGTTTTGGAAAAGGGCGGGGTTGCCGGTTCGTTCAAGCCCACCGACCACGTTTGGCTCGGACGCGCCCTTCGCACCGGCAATGTCGCAACCGCCCGCCTAATGCTTGAGGCTGGCTTCGACGCCGACGCGCACGACGACGACGGGCGGTACCCGCTGCACGTGGCCGCGGCGCGCGGCGACGTCACGGGGGTGGAGTGCCTGCTGGGCGTGGATGGCTCCGAGCGCCACGCCGACGTTGACGTCACAGACTACGCCGCCGAGACGGCCCTCGATCATGCGCTCAGGCTTGATGACGAAGACGTGCGCGAACGCTTGGCGGAGCTTCTGGCGAACGACATCACCGACGAAGTGCGGCCCCGCAATGACGATCAAGTGTTTGCCGAGAAGTTCGAGCGAGCCGCCGACGCCGTCGCGGCCGGGGATGCGGACACGCTCGCCAAGATGCTGGCGGACTTGCCGGCGTTGGCCGAGGCGAGATCAGCCCGCGCCCATCGTTGCACCCTGCTCAACTATCTCGGCGCCAACGGCTTCGAGCACGAACGCCAGAAGACGCCACCGAATGCGGTGCAGATCATCGAGATTCTGCTCGCCGCCGGCAGCGACCCCAATGCGTCGAGCTACGCCTATCGCGGCGGGCCCGGCGCCAACACGATGGCGCTGCTCACCAGCAGCAGCCATCCGCAGCACGCCGGGCTGACGATCCCGATGGTGGCGGCCTTGGCCCGAGGCGGCGCCGAGGTCGGTGCGGAGTACGAACTCCTGTGTGCCCTGCACGAGGCCGACCGCGACCGACGGCTCGAGGCGGCTCTCGAACAGATTGATCTCGCGGCAGCGGCGACGGCGGAAGCCCTGGTGCAGGCGTCGGCCACAAACGAGCGCATGCTCCTGCTCGCATTGCTGGACGCCGGCGTCGACATCAACGCACCCGGGGCCCAGAGCATTCGCGCATTGCACCAAGCCGCCTTCTATGGCCATGAAGAGGTGGTTGATCTGCTGCTAGAACGCGGCGCCGACCACACCCTCACGGACGACCTATACAACGGCACCGCGGCCGGCTGGGCCCGGGCCGGAGAACACGAGGCGCTGTACGAACGGCTCTCGAAGCTCTCGGCCCCCTGAGGTCGCCCGCGGCCTGCGCCGTAGAGCGCGTTTGTCACGGGCCTCTGGAAGGAGGGCGTCTCGCCCTCCATCATGCCGCAGGCACGTCAAGGGACAGAGGCTGGTTTGTTGGTGGCGCTGTTCGGGGCTGGCGCCTTGTTGGCGTTGTCTGGAATGCTTGCTTGCGGTGGCGTTGGCTGGCTCCGCTGCGTGCGCGCCTTCGGCACGCTTGGAGGGCGGGCGCCGCCAACCCCTCGCTAGCGCGCCCTAGCGGGCGCGTCGGCAGTTCGCAGCGCGAACTGCTGGCCTTCGGGTTCGCTTGCGCTCACCCCTCCGGCTAGGAGCCAGCGCCGCTTTTGCGGCGCAGCCTCCTAACCATCACGCAACAGCCGCCACCCGCGTTCGGCCCGGGCCCGTGCGACTCCTGCATATTCCAGCGCTTTGTCCGAGCTCGCGTTGCCGTCGAGGCCGCGTTTATACACGCCCTGGATGATTCCGGCGGAGCGAAACAGGTTGTAGACGATGTAGAACGGCCAGTTGGCGATTCCGCCGCGGCCGGCGAAGTCGCAGTAGGCCGCCACCAGTTCGCGTTCGTCGGGAATCCCCCAGGCGTAGAGATCAACGTGGGCAACGGAGCCTTCCCCTTGCGGGCCGCTCTCGTCGCTGCCGTAGTACTCTTGGCACCAGTAGCCGAGGTCGGCAAGGCCGTCGCCGAGGGTTGACAGCTCCCAGTCGAGGATCGCCACCACCCGCGGCTCCGTCGGATGCAGCAGCACGTTGCCAAGCCGGTAGTCGCCGTGAACAACCACCGGTGGCGTCTCGGCTGGAAGATTCTCCGGCAGCCAATCCATCAGCCGGTCCATGGCCTCGATGGTTTCGGTCTCCGAGGCGCGGTACTGGCGGCTCCAGCGGTTGATCTGGCGTCCGAAGTAATTGCCGGGGCGGCCAAAGTCGCCGAGGCCCACGGCAGCCGGATTCACCGCGTGCAGGTGTGCGAGATGCCGTGCCATGTCACGGTAGATCTCGCCCCGCTCTTCGCGCTCCACATCTGGCAGCGCCGTGCGCGTGTAGAGCCGCCCTTGCACCATTTCCATGACGTAGAACTTCGAGCCAAGCACCGCGCGGTCCTCGCACAGCGAATGCATGCGCGGCACTGGCACCGGCGTGTCATAGAGCGCGTCCATCACGCGGTATTCCCGGTCCACTGCATGCGCCGACGGCAGCAACTCGCCGGGTGGCTGCTTGCGCATCACATAGGGCCGATCCCTGGCCTCGACGAGAAAGGTGGGATTGCTCTGGCCGCCCTCGAACTGCTGCACCGTGAACGGCCCCTCGAAGCCCTCGATGTGCTCCTCCATGTAGGCGCGCAGCGCATCCTCGTCGAACCGATGCTGGGGTCGCACCGGCGTCAGTTCCACATCGCTCAACGGTCCACCCTCCGAAGATGGTGAGTCGGATTGTACGGGCGCAGCCGCTGGGCAATCCTCACCTTGCCCGAAGCTACGCGTGGCTTCATAGTCGCGGGTTCGTCCGGTCGCATGGCGAGGCGGCGACTTGAGCAAAGGCAGGATTGTCAGGAAGGAGGTCCATGAAGCCCATATCGGTGCAGCTCTATTCGTTGCGGGAGGAGTCGCAGGAGGATTTCGACGGCGTGCTCGAACGACTGGCGGCCGTTGGCTACAAGGGGGTCGAGCCGTTTGCGCTGTTTGGCAAGACGCCGGAGGCGTTCAAGCGGCAGGTGGAAGACCTCGGCATGACGGTCTCCTCCACGCACCATCCTTGGGCCAACCGCTTCGAGGCCCAGGAAGTGATCGACACCGTGTCGGCGCTGGGCCTCAACCGTGCCGCAGGGGGCTTTTCGCCGGACGACTTCGCCGACATGGATGCCGTAAAGCGCACCGGCGACACCATCAACGGCTTGATCGAACGGTTGCGTCCCGCCGGCATTGACCTGTTCATCCACAACCACTGGTGGGAGTTTGAGGAGATCGAAGGCGAACTCGGCTATCACCACATCGCCCGGCTCTGTCCCGACCTGCAATTCGAGGTGGACACATACTGGGCCGCCAACTTCGGCGCCGTGGACCCCGCGACGGAAGTGGCTCGAGTGCGGGACCGGGCGCCACTCTTGCACATCAAAGACGGCCCCTTGGAACGGGACAAGGCACACGTAGCGGTGGGCGATGGCCGCATGGATATCGCCGGCATCATCGCCGCCGCCGACCCCGACGTGCTCGAATGGCTCATCGTCGAACTCGATGCCTGCGACACCGACATGATGACCGCGGTGGAAGGCAGCTATCGCTATCTCACGCAACAAGGATTGGCAGCCGGCAATGAGTGAATCACGCAAGTTCGACTTCGCCGTTGGGCGCACCAACCCGGCGACCTTCCCCATCGAGCGGGTGCAACGAGCCGCCAACGCGGCCATCGCCCGGGAGTTCGCGGAAATCACCGAGTACCCGGGTCGGCTCGGCCATCCGCGCCTGCGCCAGGTCATGGCACGGCGCGAATCCGAGCGCGAGGGCGTGGCAGTGGATGCCGACCTCATCAGCCTCATGAACGGCTCCATGCAGGCCGTTACGCTCACCGCCGAAGCGCTCACCAAGCCCGGCGACACCGTGGTGCTCGAAGAGCTCACCTACGGCGGCACCATCGGCGCATACCGCACCCTTGGCATCGACATGCAGGGACTGCCGGTGGATGAAGACGGCATGAAGGTGGAGTTGCTCGAAGCCAAGCTCGACGAACTCGGTGAGGGCGAGCGCAAGCCGAAGTTCATCTACGTGCTCACCACCTACCAGAACCCCACCGGAGCGATGATGTCGCTGCCGCGCCGCCGGCGCCTAATCGACATCGCCCGGGAGCGCGACATTCCGGTGGTGGAGGACAACTGCTATGGCGACGTGCACTTCGACGGCGACAAGCCGCCGTCGCTCTATGCGCTGTCGGACTACGACAAGATCATCTACATGTGCTCGCTGTCGAAGATTCTCGCGCCGGGGATGCGGCTTGGCTACCTCTATGCGCAGCAGGAGCTTCTCGACGGCATCCTGTCGCGGCGCCACGACGCTGGCGGCAACTACCTGGCGGCGGCCATCGTGGCGGAGCTCTATCGGGACGGCGTGTGGGACCTAACCGAGGAGCTAAACGTCTCCCTTGCCACCAAGAAGAACCTAGTTGTGGGTGGCCTCGCTGCCGAGGCGGCGGACGTGTGTGCGTGGTCCAATCCCGCCGGGGGGCTCTTCGTGTGGGTGCGATTCCCGGACGACGTGGATCAGGACAAGCTCCTGCAGCTTACTTCGGAGGCCGGCTTCCATTACGCCCAAGGCGCCAACTTCCATATCGCCGGCGAGCGCGTGCCATATCTGCGCCTTGCCTTCGGCCACGTGCCGGACGACGACATCCGCGACGGCATCCCGGTGCTGGCGCGCTGCATTCGGCAATCGCGCACGAGCAACTTGCCGCCGGCGTTTACGGGCCTGTTCGATTGAGCGCGGTCCTTCCGGAGGGCGGGCAAGGTAAGCTCTGCCCGTTCGCTGGGGAGGGGGCCAGGCCATAGGAGAATCCGAGCCCGGTGCTGCGGCACCGCCGAAGCGCAGGCGATGTGACAACTGCGGGGCGCGGCTGCGGGGGCGGTTCTGCGTCAAGTGCGGCCAGCGCGACCAGCACTATGTCGAGGAGATCCGCTGCGAGAACTGCGGGGCTCTGAAGCAAGGCCATTTTTGCGCCGTCTGTGGCCAGAACGACCGCAACTACCGTCGCTCGGTGTTTCCGGTGGTAGGCCAGGCTCTCGCGGAGACGTTCGAGACCGACTCTCGCCTGTGGGCAACGCTGCGGGCGCTCTTCGCCCGCCCGGGCCACCTATCGGCGGAATTCTCGCGTAACCGGCGGGCGAGCTATCTGCCGCCGTTTCGGCTGTATCTGTTCTCCAGCATTGTCTTTTTCTTTGCCCTGTCGATGAGCATTGACCTGCCGGAGGGTCCCGGTCAGGCGCGGGCCTTCTTTGCAGACGGCGATGGCCCGCCGCCGGCCGTTCGCGAGCGCCTGCGAGAGCGGGGGATCGCGCCATCCCGCGTCGACGGGGATGCAGAGGAGGAGGGCGACGAGGCACCGGGCCTCACGATTCAGTTCGACCTCGATGGAGACGACCTCGGGTTGGAGGGCTTGGAGGACGCCCTAGCGTCCCGCTACACGCCAACGCCTGAGCAGCGAGCCGTCATGGAACGGTTCGTGGAAATCCTCGACGACGAGCGCCGCCGGCGACTGGCGCGGGTGCTTCGAGGACCATTCGGCAAGGGGGCGTGGGAGACCGTCGAGAGCCTGACGGTCCAAGGCATCGCCGAAGTGGATCGGGTGGGCCTGTACGTCTTGGGGCAAGTGATCGACTTCGTGTACGACCCTTGGGCGGCCCTCCAGACGTGGATCGAAAACCTGCCGGTGGCGATGTTCTGCGTGCTGCCGCTCTACGCGCTGCTGCTCAAGGTCTTCTATCCGTCCCGCTACTACGCCGAGCACATCGTGTTCGCCATGCACATCCACACGGTGGCCTTCATCGTCTTCACCGTCTTCATGATCCTTCCCGAAGGCGCGGATGTGGACGACTGGGCATCCTTGGCGCTCTTCATCGCCTTTGCCGTGTACTACTTCCTCGCCTTGCGCAACTACTACGGCGGCGGTGCGCTGGCCACCACCATCAAGTACTGCCTCTTGGGCGCATCGTATTCGGTGCTTCTATTCGCAGCCTTCCTGGCAGCCTTCGGGGTGGTGTTCTTGCTGATGTGAGGGAGCAGCCGTGCCTGCGCTCGTAGGGCGCGCAGGCATAATGCGCCCATGAAGCTGCGCATTCAGGGTGACTCGATTCGGCTCCGGCTCACGGTGAGCGAGGTGGCTGCGGTGGGTCGTGGGGAAGGTGTCGAGGAGACTACCCGCGTCGGTGACCCGCCCTTGTCCTACTCCCTTACGCCGCTCGCCGACGCGACGGCGGTGGATGCCGTGTTCGATGGTGGCGCCATGCGCGTCTCCCTGCCTGCTGCGACCGCGCGGCGCTGGGCGGAGACGGAGGAAGTCTCCCTGCACGGTGCCGCTGGCGTGGTGAGCATCCTCATCGAAAAGGATTTCGACTGTTTGGAACCTCGGGAGGGCGACGAGAAGCTCGACACGTTCCCCAACCCCAAGGCTTGATCGGCGGTTCAAGCTCCTAGCTAAAGCTAGGCTCTTGCTTGCTTGTCCGTCAAGGCTCGGCCGGTCGAGTCGCGCCGGATGCCAAGGAATGCGGCGGCTAGTGGTCGCGCTTCGTCGAGACTTCGGACCCGGTCCTCCTCGCCAATCGCGTGCAGGATGTTGAGCGTGTCGAGCGTAGCGGCAACGGACCCCGAGAGCCCGATCATGATGCAGTGCGTGTCTGCCCGTCGTGCCACGTCGAGGAGCTGCTCGATCACCATCGCGGCACTGTCGTCGATGTAGGTGGCCTCGCTGAAGTCGAACATCACCACGTCGTGATCCTTGATGTCCTCGCCGATCACGCTCACCAGCCGATGCGAGGACGCCACCGTGAAGCTGCCCCGGAGCGCCAGCAAGCCGACCCTGGCCTGATAGGTGTCGAACTCCGCAGCCGGTCGAAAGCCAGCGAAGAACACGCGGTCGAGCAGCGGTGTGGACACTAGGCTGTCGAGTTCAAGCTGTTCCAATTGCCGGGCGTGTGCCATGCCACCGGCAATCAAGCCGATGGCGACCGCGGTCACCAGGTCCACGAAGATGGTCAGCATCAGGGTGATGAGCATCACCAGCAGGTGGTCGGTGCGCAGGCGATGTACCCGCGCCAGCATCCGCCAGTCGATGATGTCCCAGCCAACCTTCACCAGCACGCCCGCCAGTGCAGCGAGCGGGATTGGGTCCACCAGCCCGCCCAGGCCCAGCACCACCGCCAGCAACAATGCCGAGCGCAGCACGCCCGACACCGGCGTGCGGCCGCCGGCGCGAATGTTGGTGACGGTGCCCACGGTGGCACCGGCGCCGGGCAGCGCTCCGAACAGCCCCGCCGCCATGTTGCCGATGCCCTGCCCCATGAGCTCGCGATCCGGATTGTGGCGGTTTCCGGTGAGAGAGTCGGCTACCAGCGAGGTGAGCAGGGCATCCACGGAGCCGAGCAAGGCGAGGATCAGGGCAGGCTGCAGCGCTGTCAGGTAGAAGGAGGGCTCCGGCAGCGTCAAGTTCAGCGAAGGCAGGCCGGTGGGAATGGCGCCGATGACCGGTGCATCCGTGAACCACAGCACGCCGAGCGCGGTGCCGATCGCCAGCGCCGCCAGCGGCGCCGGCAGCGCCTTGTCGAGCCGGCGCGGCCACAGGAAGGCCGCCAGCAGCGTCACGGTGCCGACGATGACGGCGTCGGGGTTGAGGCTTGCCACGGCCCCGGGCAGGGCCGCCAGCGCATCGAGCGGGCCGCCCGTGGAAGACTTGCCCAGAAAAGGCAGCGCCTGCACCAGGATGACGATGACGCCAATGCCGGACATGAAGCCCGACACCACGACGTGTGGCGTGTAGGCGACGAAACGGCCGATCTTCGACAGTCCCAACAAGACCTGCATGAGGCCGGCCAGCACGACGATGGTGAGGGCCTCGGCGAGGCTGTCCGAATAGGTGACCATGATCGTTGCCATGGCAACCGTCATGGCCGGCGTCGGCCCGGAAATCTGCGAGCGCGTGCCGCCGAACACGGCGGCGAAGAAGCCGACGATGATGGCGCCGTAGAGCCCCGCCGCCGCGCCCATCCCCGAAGCGATGCCAAAGCCGAGTGCTACCGGCAGCGCCAGCACCATGGAAGTGAGGCCGCCGAACATGTCGCCGCGCAGTGTCTGCAGGTTGTAGTCGAGCCGCTTCAGGCTTGCGAAGGTAAGCACGGCGCCTCCCTGTTCCGGCACCCTCGCGGGTTGCCCGCCGTGTGTTTGACCACGATCGTTGGTGTCGCGATATGGCCCCATTGTCGTCTGTCGCGGGCCGCCTTGCACATACAAGCAGCACATCGCTGCCTTGTATTGGCCATTTGCGATTGCGAGCATGGCGGCGACCATTGGGAGAGGCGAGCGAAGCGACATGACTCGAACACGCCACGTTGTGGTGGTAGGCGGCGGCAATGCGGCGTTCTGTGCCGCCTTGGCGGCGCGGGAGCAGGATGCCCAAGTGACGCTGCTCGAACGCGCCCCACACGAGGCGCGGGGCGGCAACTCGCGCTTCACCGCCGGTGCCATGCGCACCGTCTATGGCGGCGCCCAGGACCTGCGCCGGATCATGCCCGAGCTGACGGACGCGGAAGTGGCGCGCACCGACTTCGGCAGCTACTCGCGCGAGAAGTTCTACGACGATCTCGGTCGCGTCACGCAGTACCGCAGCGACCCGGATCTGGCCGAGCGCTTGATCGAAGGCAGCTTTGAGACCTTGTTGTGGATGCACGGTCACGGCGTTCGCTTCCTGCCACTCTACGGTCGGCAGTCGTTCGAGGTGGACGGCAAGGTTCGTTTTTGGGGCGGGCTGACGGTGGAGGCGTGGGGTGGCGGCCCGGGCCTTGTGGATAGCCTTACGTCCATCGCCGAGCGGGCCGGTGTTGCATTGCGCTATGGCGCTCGGGCGACGCACCTCGAACGGCATGGCGGCGGCTGGCGCGTTGGCGTGGCAGACGACTGGATCGATGCCGACGCCGTGGTGCTCGCCTGCGGTGGCTTCGAGTCCAATCCCGCTTGGCGCACGCGCTACTTGGGGCCGGGCTGGGACCTCGCCAAGGTGCGCGGAACCCGCTTCAACACCGGCGACGGCATCCGGATGGCGGTGGACGCGGGCGCGGCAACGCGCGGCAACTGGTCCGGCTGCCACGCCGTGGGCTGGGACATGAACGCGCCGGAGTTCGGCGACCTCGCCGTCGGCGACAACTTCCAGAAGCACTCGTATCCCTTCGGCGTGTTGGTGAACAGCGACGGCCGCCGATTTGTCGACGAGGGCGCAGACTTCCGCAACTACACCTACGCCAGATACGGGCGCGAGGTGCTGGGCCAGCCGGGCCAGTGTGCGTGGCAACTGTTCGATGCCAAGGTCACGCACCTGCTGCGCGACGAGTACCGCATTCGCCAGGTGACGAAGGTGACCGCCGACACGATCGAAGCGTTGGCGGCGAAGATGGAGGGCGTGAATGCGACCAATCTTGTCGCCGAAATCGCGGCATACAACGCCGCGGTGGATACCGCGACTCCCTTCGACTCGACGGTGCTCGACGGCCGCGGCACCGAGGGGCTTGCGGTGCCGAAGACGAACTGGGCGAACCGCCTCGACACGCCACCGTTCGAAGCCTACGGCATCACTTGCGGCATCACCTTCACGTTTGGGGGCCTGGCGGTGGACGCAGAGGCGAGGGTCTGCGGCGAAGACGGCGAACCGATGCCGGAGCTCTACGCCGCCGGCGAACTGGTTGGCGGCCTTTTCTACTTCAACTACCCGGGCGGCACGGGCCTAACCTCCGGCGCCGTATTCGGCCGCACCGCCGGCACCGCCGCCGCCCAACCTCGGGGCTGACGACCACGAACTGCGTTTGCAGAACAAGTGCCCCGTATGGGCTTGTCCCCGCCTGTGCCGAGTTCATTGCAGCGTCTGAAGCAGTTGCGCGCAACTCAATCCACGATTCCGGCGCGTCCCATGCGGTGCCAATAAGTAACGCTGAATGGACGGGCCCTCATGCGCTCGGGGCCAAAGGGTGCAGGCGCTTCAACGGGCCGTCCACCATCTCGAGTTCGCCGCCCGCCTCGTCGACGGCGACGAGCGGTTGCAGTCGCGGCTGGCAGCGGATCATCGATCTCAGGATGGAGCGGGAGGCCGTTGGCTCGTAAAGGCAGCAAAGGGCGTCAGCAGCACGGATCTGGACTCTGACCTGGTAGGAAGGTGGGTAGAAGTGGCCGCTCAATCTGCGGCTCGAAATGAGCTCCGTCGCTCAGCGTCGATGCGTTCTTTCGTGCTGTCATCAAGGAAACCAAGATTCTGCAGATGCCACAGCGTAGCGCGGAAGCCCGTCTCTAGACTCTGCGCGATACTCGACACCGCCTGCGCCGTACGAAGCGGCTCGGACATCCCTGCCACGAGGGTACGTACAGTTTCGGTCGGCATCAGCAGCATCGCCGCAAATGCATTGGCACGCTGTTCCAGCGACGGTGGGGCCCAAGGGCTGCTCGCGACTGCAAGGCGTTGCCCTGCGCTGCGGTCGAACAGTAAGTGGCAGAGCTCATGGGCGAGTGTGAATCGTCGCCCACGCGAATCTGAGTTGTAATGGTTGTTCCGGTTCCAGACGATTCCACTTCGATGGTTTGGCCCTGCTATGGCCACACCCCGGATCGACTCGTCGGTTAGGGCCGCTTCAGCGACATCTACGCCCAAGCACTTGAGTAACGCCCGCAGGTCGACCGGTTTGCCATCTCGGTAATCAAGTAGGTCGTTCTGCAGTTCTTCCGCAAGTGCGTATCCCTGCTGCCATGGCGTACCGTCGACGCTAACTGGTTCGGAACGACACCGCGACGCCATCGCCTCGCTATCGCCTTCCGGCGACGAGAGTCTGATCAGGTGCCCGGCAAGGACCATGACATCCTCCCTCGTCACATTCGGCGCCATCGTGCCGAACATCAGAGCGGCGTGGCAGGAACCTTCGACGACAAGTCGGGAATCTCCAACCGTCGACGTAAGTTCGTTTTGTTGCGCTCTCGTGAAGGCCTTGATCTGACGTTTGAAGCGCTGCCAGCCTTGTCGGACGGAACCCTTGTCCGCACCCAACCCGGCCAACCACATCATCCGGCTATCGGGCTGGCGGGCCCGCAGTCTGCCGAGTGCACCCTTTAGGTTGATGATACGCTTCGAATCGGGTTGGACCGAGAGCAAGTACGAGGCAGCACCGTTGAGGGCCTCATGCAAAGGCTCTGCGACGTGTTTGGGCGCTAGCCTAGCGGCACCTGAGGGTGCCGCGAACTTAACGTGGTCCGGCATTCCTTGGATGCCCGTGTCGCCCGTGGAAACCTCGATGCGCTCCTGAAATCGGCGGAAGACTAAATCCGGGAAGAGCCCACCTTCACGTGCCGCCTGAATTGCGTGCCTGGACCACCAGCGGTACCACGATTCCTCCCACGCAGATTCCTCTTGTTCGTCCAACGCGGGCGGAGGAAAGCGCGTCTTGCGAAGGCCCTTCCAAGCCTCGTCAGCGACCTCGCATGGCAGACGCTCTTCGTGTAGCAACGGGTTCCAGTGCTGAACGAACCACTCCAGTAGAGGTAGCAGGTACCAGTGGACAGACTCGACTCGCTCACCCTCCTCCAAGTGTGCGCAGAGGTTCCATCCATTGGCCCAGATTTGGAACGCACCCCAAGACGCCGCCACGTCGCGTGTTGCGCCGCGCCCCTGGTCCGGGTCGTCCATGAACGCAATCTTGATGGCGAAGGCGCTCGTATCGCCGGCCATGTGTTCCCATTGAGTAGCCACGGCTCAGTCCCAGTGTTCCTTTAGCTCGCGCTTGTTGACGCGCCTTTGGCGGCGCCACCGGCGCGTGAGGTTACGTGGAACCTCCTTCCAAACCGACCGGGTACCCGTGCCAAACATCCGGCAGGTGTTCTTGCGCGCAGTATGCCCTACCGTTGTGTACGGCGTATCTCCTAGATTCGACGAGTTCGCTGTCGTCCAGCAGACTCGCTGCAATACCGCGGACCTCCTTGGGGCAAAGCGAGCCGCGTCGACCGCGCTGCCAAGGGACCGAGTGTTTCGGGTTGCTGTCGTACTCCACTGGGCCGCGTTGCCGTAGTGTACCCGCCGGATGGAACGAGGTCCGCCTAGCGGCGGAAGGTTGCTCGTAGCAATTGTTGAGTATAGACCGGCTGGGGGCCACTGCTCCATGTTTTTCGGCAAAGCGGCATCGATCGTGACCCGCCCAATCCCTGTTGTTTCCCAGGCGCGTCGGCCAGCACCGGCTTCGCGCAGCGATCGAACTGACGCCGCGGGTATGGAAGACGATGAGACGATGTTCGCCGCCGACCCGCTCAGGTCCGATCTCGACCGTGCGCGCGATTCGGCGCCTCGCTGACGGGCTGACGCGGGCTTGCCACGAACGGCCCAGAATGGCCGCTTGCCGTACGTGTGACGTGCCCGCGGGTGCAATGGCGAGCGACTTCGCCGGAACTGCCGCCTGTCAGTCTGTCACTACCCGGCACGTGTCGCAGGACATCGCATGCCCGGGGCGACCTGTTGTCGATGGGGCGGCCCGCTGGGGGCAGTGACAGACGGCTGAAGCGGCATCGAGGCCAGTGCCGGCATGGAGACCTGCTAAGCTGCGGCTGTCCTTTGGCTCGGCGCGGGTACGGCCTGCCGGCGCAGTGCTTCCGCGTGGTGCCGTACAGTTTGGCGAGGAGGTGTTCATCGACCTGCGGTAGCCATAACTGGCTATCGCGGGTCCCAAGTGAGCAGGCGATCGACCGCATAGTTCGAAACGCGGTCTCCATCCATGAAGGCCTGCGGGACACCCCCGCCGAAGAACCGGACATTCTCAGTGCCAAACAGAGCCCGGGCTGACGTTACGCCGTGAGGGAGTTCTCCGGTCCGTCGTGCGAGAGCATCAATATCGGCCTCGTAGAGCCATCGACCCTCGCAGCCCTCCACCTTGTCGACGACGCTGCATCGGACGAGTTCGTCGGTCCCCTTCCCGCGGGCTCTTGCTGCAAAGAAGGCACGGTAGGTCACGTCGTCGGGTGGGAGGGAGTACCCCAACAGCACGATGTGGTCTGCCTTCTGGACGACCACCCGCATCTCGCGCTGGATTTCCTCAATGAAGGGCGGCGGCGGTGTCTTGAAGTTGGTTTGCATCACCAGTGGGGCGTGCTGGGCGTATGTGAGCGCCTTGCAGTGAACACAGGCACGGGCGTCGATCTCTCCCCGGTCCCAAGGGTCGCGCTCCGTCCGCGCGTCGTCCGGGTCGTCGTGGAGCCAGCTCTCGAACTCTACGCCACCGGTGAAGGCGCGAAGCGGCGGCGGCAACAGCACGGTCGCGGAGTTGAGAGTCCACTCGTCCCCCTGATAGGACGAGAGCTTGCCGCAACTTGGGCATTCCCGCCACCACATGCTGCCGTGCGGGAAGAGGTATTTGCTGACCCGTACGCGAACGTCCGAACCGTGGTCCCTATCGTTGAGCTGCCTCGCTGACGACGCATTCATCGGCTGCCAGACCCTGCTGCGCCGACTGTGTTTGTTGACGCGAGGTCCGGGCACGAAGTGTCCGAGGTCGTGAAAGATCTGCAGCCGATGGGCACTGTCCACATGGGGGACGGCCGGCGACTGGTTGAGGTCTCGGTTGGCGACGAACTGCGCCCATAGTCCAATGGCATCCCAATTGAGGCTGACAATGGTGAGGGAGCCGATGACGAATCGCTCACCATCAAGGTACGCGCCGCGATCAGCGGCGATGCGGATCCCCTGGTCCTGCATCCTCTCGCCGAGCTTGACGGCGAAGTCGTAATGACGTTCTAGGTCGGGATGCGTGCGTGCCCTGGCGTGCCAGTCCACATACTGGACGACCTGCAGCAGAAGCCCGAGGGCGTTGCGTGCGCCGATCACGCGTTGGGGCTCGAGGAAGGCTCCCCCACGCACGGGAAAGCCGTGGCCGCTCTGCTCGTGCATGTCCAGTACATTGAATAGGTCGGCGAGGGAGAACCCCGCCGCGTCGGGTTCTGCACCGGCAGTCGGCGTACGTCCCGGACAGATGTTGATCGCGGCCACAAGGGCGGGCCAGTCGTACAGCATCCCCAGCTGGTCGATGCGATGGCGCAAGCTATCCACGTCGCCGGTGTGCCAATTGCGTCGCATGGCGTCTAGCTGTTCGTCTGGGGGGCTACTTGGTACGTCCGCTTCGCCTGTCCTGGTCTTGTGGTCGCCCAACACCCGGAGCAGGTCGGCTAGTGCGTCGTGCCAGTGGGTGTTGACATCATCGCCGAGTGCCTTGCCCACCCGCTCGGCAACACTTCCGCCAATCTCGCCATGCTCCGGAGCCAAATCGCGCAAGAACGTAGCCTGCTCTTGGGTGGTTCTCATGCCGATGCTTCTCGTCGCGCCGGCTCCCCAGAAAACGACGACTTCTGACTCGGTAGTCACTTGGGCACTTGGGGTGCTGGGATTCTGATGCTGCAAAGAGAGAGGCTAGATGCGCTCTCGTCGAGCACCGTGACCTGGGTAGACCCGGGTAGTTGCTCGACCCTCTTCGCGAATTCCCTCCAACACAGTTCCTGGTGGGGGCACGGGAATTGCTCGGAGACCTTCTCTGGTTCGTCGGACTCAAGCTGCAACAGCTTGCGGCC
This sequence comes from Pseudomonadales bacterium, assembly GCA_965116935.1. Classification (GTDB taxonomy): domain Bacteria; phylum Pseudomonadota; class Gammaproteobacteria; order Pseudomonadales; family Azotimanducaceae; genus VXYL01. The sequence goes on from OZ220737.1 coordinate 3,040,367, forward strand.
CTTTGCCTTGTCGCAGGTCACGGTAACCTCGACCGTCTTTTGGTCTTGGGCTGCTCGCTCAGCCGAGGACGCAAGACGGTCTTGCGCCACGCCCAGCTCAACAGAACCGTCGTCGCACTTGGGTTGCAAGATGGGTTGCAAGGAAGGTGGAGGCGACCCGACTGGGGCGAATACGGCCCAGTCGACCTTCCCGTGTTTAGCGGAATGGTGCTGGTCGGGGGTGAACCAGACGGTCGCGTGTCCATCTTGGCGCATGTCGATCGATATGGTTCCGACCGACCTGTACGTGGCGTTGGCGGCGGGTTCCGCGTTCGTGTCTGTCATGGGTTTGTTGCTCCATTGGCGAGAGTGCCGGCTACCGGCGCCGGTGTTGATTTCAGGGTTGCGCCGGCGGGGAGCCTAGCCGAAACGGCGTCGCAGCGCCAATGAAGGAGTGAAGTGGTGTCCAAAGCAGTAATGTCCCCTTTTCTCCAAGACAGAAATGTCCCCTTTGAAGGGGCTGTCTGAAGGCGGCTCTGGTCACCCGCCGACTCCGGTGGGGAGAGGTTGTTGTTGGGCGGTGGGGTTGTGGGCGAGAGGCGCGTGAGCGTGGGCAGGCGGTGGGCAACGGGTCCTCCCGTTGTCCACGGGCTGTCCATGCGTTCCGAAGGACACGCGCCGGTCCGAAGGACTCGTCCACAAGTCCACCGCCTGTCCGGCGGGCGCCGCGCCTTCGGCCGTTCGCTGGATCGTGTGGGGTCAGGCGGCTTGGTAGCCCCTGCGCCACGGATGGTCCGGCGCCGGCCTGTGCGCCGGCCGCGACCGCTGCGCCGCCTTGGCCTCGGCGACCCGATCCCGAACCGTTTTCTCGTCCTCCACGGCAGCGGCCGGCTCGCCGGCGGCCAGACGCCGAACCGGCAGCTCGCGACCCTCCCGCAGCACCGTCACGCGGCCGTCGAAGCCCTTGCACACCGTCACCTCGGCGCCCTGCAGCCGGCGCCCCCTGCCCGCCCCCGTCACCTGCCACGTCTCGCACTCGAACTGCACCGTCAGGTTCTTCGTCACCTTGCGCGCGTGATGCTCGCTGAAGATCAGCGCCAGTTCCCCGGCGTCGTGCAGCACCGGCCGGTGCGCGTCCTCCGGGCACGCCGGCGCCACCGCGAAGCGGGCGTTGAAGTCCGCCATGAAGGCCGGCAGGAAGGCATTGCCCGACGCAAGGTCGCCGATGCCGCGCAGCCGCATCTCCCGCACCAGCCGGCCCTGCAGCGTCCGGTGGGCACGCTCCACCCGACCCTTCGCCTGCGGCGTCGAGGCGTGGATCGGCTCGATGTCCAGCGTCTTCAGGGCCCGCGTGAACCGCGTCAGGTCCCCCTCGTGCCCCGGCAGGTTGTTGCGGAACACGCCGGCGCGATCCGAGTACAGCGCCACCGGACGGCCGTGGGCCGCCAGATGCTCCCCCAGCGTCTCCATGCATGCCCGCGTCGTCTCCGACGGCGCGAACCGCAGCGCCGTCAGCCGGCTCGTCGCGTCGTCCACGAACGCGATCAGCGTGCAGCGCGGCCCGCGATCCTCGAACCACGCGTGCGGAGAGCCGTCCACCTGCACCAGATCCCCCACGCACGACCGCCGGGGACGCGGCGCGTGAACCGGCAGCCGCCGGCGACCCCTCGCCTGCCACTGCCCGTCCGCAACCATCCACTGCCGCAGCGTCTCCACCGACAGCCGGAAGCCGTCCTCCTCCACCAGCTTCTCGCACGCGTGCGTCGGGCCGAAGTCCGGGCAGCGCTCCCGAACCCGCGACAGAACCGCCTGCCGAACCTCGTCCGGCAGCGCGTTGTTCGGCCGCCGCCCCCGATGCCCCGACACCAGACCCGCCGCGCCACCCTCCCGAAAGCGCCTCGCCAGCCGCTTCACCTGCCGCACCCCCACGCCAAGCCGAACCGCCGCCTCCGACTGCTTCAGGCGACGCTCCACAACCGCCCGGATCACCGCAGCCCGATCCGACTCCCGAACGCTCAATCTCACCCCCTCCGACAACAACCCCGCAACCCCCAAAAGGGGACACTTTAGAATTGGACAAAGGGGACCCGTCTCCTACGACAGAGTGTGCCCACGATCGTTGGGCTGCACGCCTTGTTCCACGAAGGTGCCACCGCGACCTTGCGATCGCCGTGAATCTGGAGGGAGGCGAGTACATCCTCCGTTCGGGGGCCTATCCCTCGGCTAAGTCGTGACGGCGCCTGCGATTGCGTCGCCGACTTCAGCGGTTGAAGCCGTGCCGCCCATGTCGCGCGTGCGGGGGCCACCTTCCGTTAGCACGACCTCGATGGCCTTCTCGATCGCGTCGGCGGCCTGACCGTACCCCAAGTGGCGCAGCATCATCGCGCCGGACCAGATCTGGCCGATGGGGTTGGCAATGCCTTCGCCGGCGATGTCGGGGGCGGAGCCATGTACTGGCTCGAACATAGAGGGATGTTCGCCGGTGGGGTTGATGTTGGATGAAGGGGCGATGCCGATGGAGCCCGCCACGGCGGGGCCCAAGTCCGAGAGGATGTCGCCGAACAGGTTGCTGCCCACCACCACATCGAACCAGTCCGGGTGCTGCACGAAGTGGGCCGTGAGGATGTCGATGTGATACTGGTCGGTTTCGATCTCCGGGAAATCCGCTGCCACCGCGGCAAAGCGTTCGTCCCAATACGGCATCGTGTGGATGATGCCGTTCGACTTGGTGGCGGAAGTGACCTTGCTTCGGCCTTCCCGGCGCGCGAGTTCGAAGGCGAAGCGAATGATCCGATCCACGCCGCGGCGCGTGAACACGCTTTCCTGCACGGCCATCTCCGCGTCGGTGCCGGCATAGAGCCGGCCGCCGATCTCGGAGTACTCGCCTTCGACGTTCTCGCGCACGACGAGGAAGTCGATGTCGTCCGGGCCCCGTCCAGCCAGGGGCGTCGTGGTGCCCGGGAACATCCGGCACGGTCGAAGGTTGACGTATTGGTCGAACTCTCGGCGGATGGGGATGAGCAGGCCCCAAAGAGAGATGTGGTCCGGCACCGTCGGCCAGCCCACCGCGCCAAGGAAGATGGCGTCGTTTGGACGCAGTTGCTCGATGCCATCCTCCGGCATCAGCCGACCGCTCTGGGCGTAGTCTTCGCACGACCAGGCGAACTCGTGCCACTCGAAGTCGATGCCGAAGCGGCGCCCCGCCGCCTCGAGCACCTTCATGCCCTCGGGCACCACCTCGCGACCGATGCCGTCTCCCGGGATGGCCGCAATGGCGAGCCGCTTTGCTGCGTTGGGCTTGCTCATGCGGCCTTGGTCTCGAGTTGTCCTCTGAGCGTCGCGTGAATGCCGCCGAATGCGCCGTTGCTCATGAGCACCACGTGGCAGGGCTCGGTCGTGTCGGACATGCCGGCGATTTGCGTTGTCAGGAGGTCGAGGTCGTTCACCACCGATGCTGGCGGCGTACTGTTGCGGGCAAGCTCCGCCAAGTCCCATTGGATGCCCTGCGGGCGAAACCAGATGGTCTCGTCGGCGGCGGCGCAGCAGGCCGCGAGGTCTGCGCGCAGCGTTCCTAGGGACATGGTGTGGGTGCGCGGCTCCACCACCGCCACGATCCGCTCCTTGCCCACATGGTGCCGCAGCCCTTCGAGCGTTGCACGGATGGCTGTGGGATGGTGCGCGAAGTCGTCGTACACGATCAGGTGGCCACTGGTGGCGACCACTTCGAGCCGTCGCTTGACTCCTCGGAACGAGGCGAGCGCGGCGATGGCATCCTGCGGTGGAACGCCGACGTGGCGCGCTGCGGCGATCGCGGCGAGGCCGTTGTGGACGTTGTGGCGTCCGAGCAATCGCCAGGTGACCTTGCCGAGTTCCTCGTCGTCGAGCGTCACGGAAAAGGAGCTGCCGTCGGCGTCGGCGTGGGCCTGCAGCCACTCGCCGTTGTCCGTGGGCAGGCGCCTCCAGCGTTCGCCCTTGCCCTCGCCGAAGCGGGATATGGGCGTCCATGCGCCCGTTGCCAGCATCTCGCTGACGTGGTGGTCGTGTCGCGGCGCCACGATCAGCCCGTTGCTCGGCACCGTTCGCACCAGATGGTGAAACTGTTCCTTGATCTGCTCGACGTCGTCGTAGATGTCGGCGTGGTCCAGTTCGATGTTGCTGACGATGAGCGTCCGCGGCCGATAGTGGACGAACTTGGCGCGACGGTCGAAGTAGGAGGTGTCGTACTCGTCCGCCTCTACCACGAAAAACGGCGAATCGCCAAGTCTTGATGAAACCCCGAAGTCGAGCGGCACGCCGCCGATGAGGAAGCCGGGCTTAAGTCCGGCGCACTCGAGAATGTGCGCCACCATGCTCGCTGTGGTGGTCTTGCCATGGGTGCCGGAGGCGGCCACCGCCCAGCGCTCGCGCAGCACCTCTTGGCCGAGCCATTCGGCGCCGGAGATGTACGGCAGGTTTTCGTCGAGCACGTGCTCCACGGCAGGATGGCCGCGCGGCAGTTGTGCGTTGCCGATCACCACGAGGTCGGGCCTCGGCTGCATTTGTTGGGGTTCGAACCCCTCATGCACGGTGATGCCGGCGTCGGCGAGCTGGTCACTCATCGGCGGATAGAGCGGCCCGTCGCTGCCGCTCACTTGGTGCCCCATTTCGCGCGCCAGCAGCGCGAGCCCGCCCATCAGCGTGCCGCCGATGCCGAGGAAGAAGATGCGCTGCCCGCCTGCGCTCATGGCGCCGGAACCGGGGGTGGTGGGAGGGTGGCTTGCAGCACGACGATGGCGATCAGCCACATGCCGAATGCCACCAGGATGCCGACGCGAAGCGTCGTGTCGAGTGCGCGCCCCAGGATGAAGCCGTTTACCACGATCTGCCAGATCTGGAAGGCTAGGGCAAAGGTGCCCTGCACGATGGGCCACGCCGTCAGCACCGCGAGCGCAGGAAGCATGGGCACGCTGATGAGCACCTCGCAGCCAACGAGCGCCGCGAATGTGGGCAGAAAGCGATCGCCGAAGTCGCGCACATAGAGGCCAAACCAGGTGAGCGAACCGAGCACGGCGAGGCCCAGGATAGGTGTGCCGAGGGCCAGCGACAGCGGCACGTCGGCGAGCAACGCGAACCCGGCGCCGCCGATGACGACATCGGCGGCGATCAGCGCAAGCAGAAACCACGTCTGCGTCGGCACGGACTCCGGCCCATGCCGCAACAGGCAGATGTTCAAGAAAAGGCCAATCACCCCAACCATCAATAGATTCTCGCACAAGCACCGGTCAGCCGTTGAAACCAAGCCCCAAAAGCCTGCGCGACGTTTCCAACCCACTGCACGAGCCAATAGACTTGCACGCCGACGTTTGCCCCCGGAGACACCATGTCCGACACCGCCGGCCCCGCCTGGGATCTCGCCACCGAATATGCCGCTCCCGACGATCCCGCGATCGATGCCGATCTCGCCGAACTCGAGGCGTTGCTGGCGGAGGCGGAGCGGCGGAGCGAACCGCTCGCCGAAGCTGTGGCGCGGTCCTTCGCGCTTGACGAGGCCGCTCGGAACGCCTGTGTTGCCGCGGCGCAGGCGGTTTATCTCCTTGAGGAGAAGGCATCGCGCCTGCTCCAGGACCCGAACGTGTATGCGGAATGCCGCCTTTCCGTGAACAGCCGCGTCGGCGCCGCACAGGCGCTCCAGGGCCGGCTGCAATCCCTGCAGGTGCGCTATCTCGAAGCGATGGAGCCGCTGTCACAATTCCTCGACTTGGCGCCGCAGGATTGGGTGGACGAATACCTCGCGGACGATCGCGTGCGCGCCTCCGAATTCGCCGTGCGGCATTCCCGCAAGAGGCGACACGAGACGCTGCCGCTACGGGAAGAGAGCCTCGTGAATGCGCTCTCACAGGACGGCATCCACGCTTGGGGCCGCCTCTACGACCAACTGTCCGGCGCGCTGCGCTGTCAGGTGCGCGGCGAGGGCAATGAGCCTGAAGAGGTGGGCCTCGCCGAAGCCGCTTCCCGTATGCAATCCACCGACGATGCCACTCGCGAGGATGCCTGGCGCGCCATCAACCGCAGTTGGGACGATCACGTCGAATCCGCCGCCGGCGCCATCAACGCCATCGCTGGCTGGCGGCTCGAAATGTGCCGTCGCCGTTCGGGCGAGCGCCCGGTGCACTACCTTGACGCCCCGGTGCACGCCAATCGCATCGAACGCAAGACCTTGGACACCCTCATGGAAGTGGCTTGGGAAGCCAATGCCCTGGGCCGCCGCGCCGCCCGCGCCATGGCCCGCGCCTACGGCAAGACCCACATCGCCCCTTGGGACCAACGTGCCCCTGCCCCGGCACTCTCCGGCACTGCCGAAGCCATCCCCTTCGGCGAAGCCACCGAACTCGTCGCCGGCGCCTATGACAGCGTCAACCCGGAGATGGGCGACTTCGTGCGCATGATGGTGGAAAAGCGCTGGATCGAGGGAACCCAAGGTGCCAACAAGCGCCCCGGCGCCTATTGCACGTCGTTCGCGAAATCGCGCACGCCCCGCGTGTACATGACGTACTCCGGCTCCATGACCGACGTGACCATCCTCGCCCACGAACTCGGCCACGGCTTCCACCACTGGGTGATGCGAGACCTGCCGGACTCGCAGCGCCACTACGGCATGTCCGTCGCGGAAACCGCCAGCACCTTCGGCGAAACGGTCGTGCGCGATGCGCTGCTGCAGCGCGCCGACTCCGCCGAGGCCGAGCTTGCAGTCGCTTGGGAGGAAGTGGCCGCCACCGCCGCCTTCCTTCTCAACATCCCCACGCGCTTCGAGTTCGAAACCCGCTTCTACGATGCCCGCTCCGAACGCCCGCTGCTGCCGGACGAACTGAAGGACATCATGCGCGAAGCCTGGCTCAAATGGCACGGCGACGCCTTGGCCGAGCCAGACCCGCTGTTCTGGGCCAACAAGCTGCACTTCTACATCTCGGGCTTGAGCTTCTACAACTTCCCGTACCTGTTCGGCTATCTCTTCAGCTTGGGCGTCTATGCTCGGCGCGAGCAGATGGGCGAGAGCTTCTTCGAGCGCTACAAGGCCCTTCTGGCCGACACGGGCCGCATGACGGCGGAGGAACTGGCGCAGCGACACCTGGATGCGGATCTGACCGCCCCAGGTTTCTGGCGCGACACGGTGACGGCGCTGGAGCCGAGGATTGAGAACTTCGAGCGGCTGGTGGCGGAGTGCGTGTAGGGCCGACGCGACTTACGCCGCGTCACGAGGATGGATGGCCTTTAAAGCATCCGCCACGGTGCGTTCTGCAACCTCGAGTTCGTAGCGATTCTGCAAGTTCATCCAGCTCTCGGCATCGGTGCCGTAGTAGCGTGCGAGTCGCAGTGCCGTTTCGGCGCTGATGCCGCGTCGTCCGCGCACGATCTCGTTGATGCGCGCTGGCGTTACGCCAATGGCCCGGGCGAGGCCCGTGTCAGACAGACCAAACGGCACCATGAAGTCTTGCTTGAGCACCTCTCCGGGGTGTACGGGATTCAGTCTGATCATTTTTTCTTGCCTCCTAGTGTCGTGTCACGCGTCTTTTGGCGCATCAGCGTTCGCCCCTTGGTTCGTGGCAAGGCGCGTCCCGCCGGCAATGGGTGGCCCCTTGGCAAGGGGCGCAACGCCGCCACGGGGCAAGGGGCGAGCGCCCTTCGGGAGCGCCTGCAGCGCGCCCGCGCGTCGTTGCAGCCCTTGGCAATGCGGCGAGGCATTCCCTGCGGGACTGCGCCTCGCGCCGACGCGCTGCAGGCGCTCTGATGCGTCAAAAGACGCGTGACACGACACTAGTGGTAGTCGACGATTTCCGCGTCGTATGCGTGGCCACGCTCAAAGCGGAAACAAAGGTGCCACTGATCGTTGATCCGAATGCTGTGCGAACCGGCTCGATCGCCGCGAAGTGCCTCTAGGCGATTGCCGGGCGGCACGCGCAGGAAATCGAGGGACGTGGCGGCGTCCAGTTGCGCCAGTTTTTCGCTGCGCCACGCGCTCAATGGCCACGATACGTGGCACCTGATAGCCGGCCACAAGGCGTGCGGTATCGCTGCATTTGAAGCTCCGAATCGCGGTCCGGCAATGTATCGGATTTCGAGATTCGGGTTTTCCTCCGTTCAACTGCGGTATCTGTCGCGGCGGCGCTTACGCATTCTAGATCGGCAGGCAGGCAGCCCATGCGGCCCGTTAAGCTTGCGTTCAGGTAGTGACGTGCAAAGTCCGCGCATGTCGCCATTTGCTGGGGAGATGAGTTACTCATGAAACCAATGCGCGTTCCTTTCCGGGCAATCCCGGCCTTGGCTGTCGTGCTGGCGTTGGCGGGCTGCGCCGCGCCAACGCAGCCTGTCGCCGAGCGCAACTCCACGCTCACCCAAGGCCAAGTGCAACTAAACCTCCAAGTCGGCACGACCACCAAGGCCGAAGTGGTGGAGGTGTTTGGCGCCCCCAACATCACCACCCGCGACAGCGATGGTGTTGAGGTGTGGACCTACCAGCGCTCGGCACGAGTCTCCCAATCGGCCAGTCGATCGGGGCTCTGGTCCATCCTGCTCACGCCCGGTGCGCGCGGCGCGGGGGGCCTCCTCGGCACGTCGTCCTCAAGCGGCTTCGAGACCACATCGCGCATGATCACGCTCATCATCGAGTTCGATTCTGCCGACGTGGTGGCAGACTTCCGCAGCCGCACAGCGGATTTCTGACCACACGACGACAAGGGGAGAACGCTATGCAAATCGCACTCCGGTTCTGCGCTGGCGTAGCCAGCCTGCTGCTGGTGGCAGGTTGTATTGTTCAATACGAACCGCCGCCGACGCCCCTCGAGCTGCAAGCGCTGCAATCGCGCGACTACGACGAAGACAAGCAGGTCGCCTTCGGCAGCGTGATGAGTGTGTTCCAGGACCTCGGCTACACCCCCACCAGCGCCGATCTCGAGACCGGCTTCATCACCGCCGAGAGCGTGGCAACAGGCAACTTCGACTGGATCGCCGTGCTCACCGACACCAGCAGCACCGTGCAGACGCGGGCCACAGCCTACATCGAGGAAGTCGGCGCGAGGGTGCGGGTGCGGCTCAGCTTCGTGGAGGTGCGAAGCACGTCGTCCGAGCAAGGCCAGGCCGGCAGGAGCGACAGGGCGCTGCTCGACCCCGCCCTTTACGAAAACGCCTTCGAGCGCATCGAGCAGGCCATCTTCGTCCGCGCCGGCGAGTAGTGTCCTCTCTGGGAGATTCGCTCGCGCGAAGCGCGCGGGCACAACTCGGCCGGTATTCGCATTGAGGGCGCCGTGGGACAAGCTTCTGAGATTGGACGAGAGGAAAATCGGAGTCTCGCCACGCTTTGCCGACTGCACCGCGTTCCTTACCAAGCGTCGGAGTTTACGACTCCGCGAGACGACCATGCGTGGGTGATGAGGTCTGGCGCAACGATTGATGCTCGAGGCGGGTACGCGGTGTCACGACTCCTCGACCCATGGTCCTTGAACCGAAGCGTCTGGCTATTTGCGCGCAACACCCGTTGAACATCGTTTGGGATGCCGTCCCGAGCGTCCGCTTGGATCTCCACTGTCACGCGAACTTTGGCTCCTGCGAGTGTCGTCAGGTTCTACAGTACTTCCTCTGCCACATCGCCCATGCTGCGGCCGGCGCGGTCCGGGTCGATTTTCGACCGTGCAATAGAAGCGCTTTGGCGGACGAGTCGGTGGGGCCTGTCGGGTTCTGGGTCCGCCTGGTACGGGCGCGTTGTTCGCCAACTCCGCCGGCTTCTGCGTCAGGAGCGGGGGCGGGTTGCTACGGTTTGGGTTCGCGCAGCGTCCGGCTTTGCTAGGACGCTTGCGGCATCGATGTGAACGGTGGTGGCTTCCCCGAAGGCTAAGCCCTCGCAGCGACCATCTTCGGAGACGCTCGTGGCGAGCGCAACTCACTGGTGACATAGGGGGCGAGCGCCGCCGTGAGAATCCGAAGACCTTCGCTAACGCTCTGATGGTTTGATGCCATGTGGGAGGCTTTCTCCCGCTCGCTTCCGGTTGCCAGTCACTCAAGGCGGATAAAGGTGAAACGTCACTTGCACAAACTTCCCGTGTTCCTCGTTGACGATACCCGGTTCCGTGCCGTTGAAGTCGCGCATGGCGTGGCGCATCAGCGGCCAACCCCTGCCCCGCTTTTCCATGAAGCCGGCCACCATCATCGCGTGCGCCATCGACTCGTTGCGAGAGCGGGGGAGGCTTCCGGAGCGGACGTTTTCCACATGCATATGATTGGGGAGCGTCCCAGGGCTAGTCACGTCAATGCGGTCGTCGAAGACCTCCAGCAGCACAGAGGAGCCCGTGACCGCATAGTCTCGGTGGATCACTGCATTCACCAAGGCCTCGCGAAGAGCTCGCTCCGGGATGAGGGGGATGTCTTGACGCACTAGGCCTCGATACACTTCCCGCTTACCTAGGCTGCCACACCAGTCCAAAGCACGCCGGATCTGATCCGCCAGCCGCCCCTTGGCTTCCGCGACGCTTACGGTGTCCGCCGCCCTGTCTAGCCCCGCATAGGCCGCACACTGGACGAAAAAGCTCGAAGTCTGAGGATGGCTCTGCGGGTCTCGTCCGAAGGCCATCACCCCATACAGCGTTGGCTCGAAGCGGTTTTCTGCCGAAGCGAGGAGCCCTGCGTTTGCCATATCCCTTTTGATGGGTGGCTGCGGTGCTGCGTCCGCATTGAGATTCTGAGCACGTAGGAAATCGCGAAACGCGCCTTGGTCGATGTCGTCTGCGGTCGCTGAACGGATGGTCTGTTCCTCCGTCAGCACGAAGCCGAAATCGTTGAACAGAGTCCGCATTTCGGTGGGAGAAGGCTGCACGCTGCTGCGTTGCCGTCGTATCCAATAGCGGCCCCCGTAGTGGATCGGCTCAAAGCCGCGAAGCTGTTTCGGCACCTCAACCCAATGCACCCAACCTGCCGGGTCTGGATGTCGGCCACACCGTGCCGAAACCGGCACGCTGCAACCGCTCTGAAGGAAGTCGGTCAGTCGTTCATGTACCCGTTCAGCACCTTCCTTGACGCCAACGATGGTTCCAGAGCTGTCCACCCCGAGGACTAACAACCCGCCGTCCCCATTGGCGAACGAACAGATTGCCTTGCCGACTGCTGAGAAGTCGCCAAGGCCCTGCTTGAACTCTGTTTTTTCGTCCTCGCCGCCTTCAATGCGCTTTAGGACGGCAAGCCATTCCATGTCCGGTTCGCCCCAACTCAGTAGCCGTATTTGCGACGCCGCAAGCGGAACGCTTCTTCGCCGCCGTCCACGGTGCGGATGATTGCATCGCGCACCGCGGGATCCTCGATGGCGCCGGCGCGTGCAACATGCCCGCGATTGGCGGTGGCTTCGAGTTGGATCACCATGTCCGCATCGCCATTCACCACGACGTTGGCATTATGCGTGGCGACGATCACTTGTCGGCGACCCTTCAGCCTCTTGAGTGCGGGCAGGACGGTTTCAAACAGGAACCGATTGTCAAGCTCATCCTCCGGCTGGTCAATGACCAAAGGCCGCTCGTCTTCGGTTTCAAGCAGGAGAGAGAGCAGCACGCTGACGCGCTGCCCACCGGACAGTTCGTCTAGTCGGCGATAGTTGCCTTCGTCCACGCGTAGGTCCAGCACATAGAGGTCCGGGGACCGAATGGCCGCGAGATGGCGTCTTTTCGCCTGCGTGACACTCTCGAGGAAGGTCGCTTGAACAGCCGTACTCATCCCAATGCCCCTCAGTTCAGCGTTGGAGACCGGCGGACGTAGTGGTCCTTGCCTCTCGTCTGGGCTTTGCTGGGAGGCCAGCCCTTCCAAGCGAGCGCTCAAGTCCTGAGGCGAGGGCTTTCTTCCTTTCGCCAAGTCGTTCCACCAGCGCGTGATGCCTCGTTGCTTCAGGTCGATGATGAACTGATGAAGCGGACTGTCATCTCCGTCGTCAATCCGGCGGACCCGAATGCGGCCGCCGAACGCCCGCTCGACTTCATCCATCACGCGATCAAACGCTTCGCGCTGTTGTTCGACCAGTTGCGAGCGTTCTGCGAGTGCAGCGTCGAACGCCCCGTCAGCGGCCTCAAGGCTGTGCCGCGTTTGGTCTAGATTGGCTCCGTAACTAGGCACAAACGACGCCTGTCGGCTTACCTCCTGAATCTCGCGGAGCTTGGACGCGTCAAAGCCACGCGATGCCAATGCCACTTCCACCTCAGTGCGTACGTCGCTCTGGTGTCGGCCGAGGAGATCGACAAGCCCAGCCACGTCTTTGTACCAGGTGGCCAGTTCGTCGATGGCTGCTTGGATACGGTCGTTCACTTGGGCACGGCGCCGTTCGAGGTCCGCAACTTCTGAGGCCGAGACAGCAGCCGTGTCGTCTTCTAGCTCTGATACATCGATTTCGCAGATGCCTTGGCTAGCTTCACCCAATGCCGAGTGGACGATGGCCGCGCCTTCCCTGGTGCCAGTCCATCGCTGGAAGTCTCTCCCGGCTTTCTGAAGCCGTGACACTCCCGCCTCCGAAAACGCTGCGAGCGCATCCCGCGCCGCAGTCGCACGGTCGAATGCCTGTTCTGCCTCGGCGAGGTCGCCGTCGATTTCCTCTAGGCGTCCTGCCTTGCGCTTCAACTCGTCATCAAGGTTCCGCAACCTTGCGGCACGCTCCTCGATCCCCTCTACCTCCGACGGAACGAGGCGTGCGAGGATTCCCTCGACAGCGGATGCCTCCTGTGCAAGGCGTTGTAGTTCGTTCTGCGTGAAAAACTGGGCTGGCCACCTTTCTAGCAGAGGCGCGGTCGGGTCTGCACCGGGGCATTCGAGTTCCACTTGGGCGGCGGCGGTTCGGAAGACGAACGAGGCGCGGTCTTTAACCTGCTGTCGGACCGCCTCATCGCGCGGCAGGCGTGCACCGGTGTGAACTCGAAGCCCGTCTAGCAGCGTGCTCTTCCCCGTCATGCTTCCGCCGATCACGCAGGTGAGGTCGGGGCTGAGTCGGATGTCGGGAGTGTCCGAGCCGTCCTGTCGAAAGAAGGACGCGCCTCCCTCAATCCGAACTTGCTTCAGCCAGGGTCGCTCGCGCACGGTTACATCAGGAGGGTCGCCAATCTCCTGCAAGCGATGGTTCTGGTCCCGCTCGAACCCTAGGCGAATGCGCGACTCGCTCGCGATGAATGCCTGGCGTAGAGCTTCCACCCGCGGGGAAGCGAGCTTCAGCCAAGTGTGCCGGTGACCGATGTCGTCTAGGGAGTACGCATCGCTGGCGTGGAAGAAAGCTTGGCGGTGCTTCTCCATGAACGGAAGGAGCAGATTCCCGGGTTTCTGTCGCAGGTCGAAGTCGGACGCTAGTTTGTTGTCACCAAGCTCGTAGCCGCAAAGACGCTCGCAAGCGAATCTGTCGAGAACCTCACTTCGCATCTCGCCCAATACGCCATGTCCACTCTGGAAGTGGGGCGCAAAGGCGACGTAATGCCAAGCGGAAGACGTTCCAGCACTCTCCCGTTGGCGTTGGTCGAGCATTGCGAAAATCTCGGATGCCCTCCGCCGTGTGGGTCGTAGGGCGCTTTGTTGCCACGGTTGCCGTCCATCCATCACGGCGTCGTAAAGCGCTAGGTAACGATCTCGCCCGATTTCGGGATCAAAAAGACAGAGGAGGTGGACGCCATTTCGACCGTCGTCGAGGTTGGGCTCAAAGCCGGGAAACACCGCGAAGATCTTCTGCCGAAATGGCACGCCATCATCGTCGTTGCCCTCGTTCCAGAGGTCCACGATCGCCCATGCGGCGCTGCTATCGGGAGTTGCCCCGGCGCGGGGGGAATGTGGCGTCAGGGCGAGCACCTGAACACCAGCGGCAACAGTGGCTTGCAGGAGTTGCCTTGCGTACTGCCGAATGACGTCGTGGTTGGTGGGGTTGCCCGACAGCCCGGCTGGGAGCTTAGCTCGTCCACCCGCGTGGTCGTCGATGGTGTGGACGTGCAGATCCGCCTTGAACCAGCGTGTACCGGGGATATCCTGCTGCCAGTTTTCGGCTGGCAGTCGTTCGAAGCTCACGGGTCCCTTCCTTCCAATGCCTTGGCCATGTCTCCCTCCGCGCGGCGAAAGCGAACGACCGCTTGGCCTCCGGGCTTCTGCGCTGCTGAGGGCGTTGCATTGAATGCCCTGTGTTGCATCCCTTCGCGTCCTCCGGCTAGCCCACGCATTGCACGGTTACAGGTCGAACTCGGATTGCTTGCCCGCGGTTGTCTGGCGCATGGAGGCAACTATTGCTTAACGGTGGGCGCGCTTGCAACGGGAGTTGAGCGGGATGCGGACCGCTTGTGCGCTGATCCGACTGTATCGGTGGCTCCGCCTACGTGGTGCGAAGGCGGTCCAAAATCACCGCCAGGATGATTACGGCGCCGGTGATGACGCGCTTGGTGGGTTCGGTGATGCCGATTTGGGCGAGGCCGATTTGCAGGACTGAGACGATCAGGACCCCTATGAAGGTGCCAACTACGGAGCCGCGGCCGCCCATGAGGCTGGTTCCGCCGATCACGGCCGCAGCGATGGCGGAGAGCTCCATGCCGACGCCGGCGTTGGGGTCGGCGGAGCCGAGATAGGAAGCGTTCATCAAGCCGCCGAGACCCGCCAGGGCACCGGAGATGACGAGCACCGTGCAGCGCACCCGCTTGGGATCGATGCCGGACACCTCGGCGGCGCGCTCGTTGCTGCCGACGGCGACGATCTGGCGACCGAACACGGTTGACTGCAGCAGGTATTCGAAGGCGATGACGAGCACGAGAGCGGTCAGGAACGAGGCCGACACGCCGATGCCGGAGATTGGTACGGCGAACGAATGCACCTTGGCGCCGAGATATACCGTTTGCGAATCCGTGACGATGTAGGCGAGCCCGCGCGCAACCTCCAGCATGCCGAGGGTGACGATGAATATCGGCAGCCGCAGAAACGCGCCGAGACTGCCGTTCGCAAGCCCGGCCAGGGCGCCGGCGAGGACGCCGATGCAGGCCGCGAGCGGCAGCGGCATTCCGAAAAGCGTCATGCAGCCGCCGATGACCCCGGCGCAGAGGGCCAGAACCGATCCGACCGAGAGGTCGATTGCGCCCGAGATCAGCACCAGCGTCATGCCGATCGCGAGGACCGTCAGGGCCGGCAACTGGTTGAGGAGCGTCGAAAGCGTGGTGAGCGAAAGAAAGCGGTCTGAGGCGAGGCCAAAGAACGCCACGATCCCGATCAGCGACAGGAAGATGAGGTTGTCTTCCAGGAGTCGAACGATGCGGATTGTTGGTTTCGCTGTCACATCTCACTCCCAGCGGACACCGCCTCACGCGTACTCGCTGAAAGCGGCGGCGAGGACATCCTCCTGGCGCAGCTCACCCCGCCGGAACTCGCGCACTAGCTTGCGGTTCGACAGCACGATGATCCTGTCACAGAGGCTCGCGAGTTCCTCGAGTTCGCTGGACACCGCGACGATGGACCGGCCGGTATCGCGCAAGCGCACGAGTTCCTCGTGGATCGCAAGCTTGGCGGCGACATCCACGCCTCTGGTCGGTTCGTCGAGCAGCAACAGCTCCGCATCGCAATGGAGCCAGCGCCCCAGCATCGCCTTCTGTTGATTGCCGCCGCTCAACGTGCGCATGGGCTGGTCGATGCCGTCGCTCTTGACGCGAAGCTCTCGCGCCAGTCCCGCCACGGCACTCGCCTCCCGAGAGCGAATCAACCGCCCAGTGCGACTGGCGATGCGGCGAAGCCCGGCCACGGTCACGTTGAACGCGAGCCCCTGGTCTTGAAACACGCCCTCGCTGGCGCGGTCCTCCGCTACCAGCCCAACACCGCAGCGGATGGCTTGCTTCGTGCCCTTTAGCTCAACGGAGGTGCCACCCGCATCCAGCCTCACCGCCCCGCCAAGCCGCTTGTCGAGGCCGAAGATCGCCCGCAAGAGTTCCGTTCGACCGGAACCGGCGAGCCCCGCGATGCCGAGGATTTCCCCCCGCCGACACTCGAAGCTGATGGGGTGGGGAAGCTCGGCGGTGCGCAAATCGTGCACGGACAGATGCACCGGCAAGGCAGCGACTGGGCCGCGTTCGCTGGCCTCGAAATCCGCATCGACACCTGCCATTTCTCGAATCAAGGCCGCCTCGGAAAGCTCGCCGCTCGGCCGCGTCAGTCGCACTTCGCCATCGCGCAGCACCGATATGTGGTCGCAAACATCGAGCACGTCCCGCAGGCGATGCGAGATGTAGATCACGGCCACTCCGGCATTCGCCTGCTCGCGCAGGACTTCGTGCAGCCGGTGCGACTGCGGTGCGGTGAGGGCGGAGGCGGGCTCGTCCAGCACGAGCAGGTCGGCGCCCGTGGCGAGGGCTCTGGCGAGCTCCACAAGCTGCTTCTCGGCAAGGCTCAACCGGCCGACTCGCGTGGCCGGGCTCGCGTGTGCGAGACCCACGAGTGCCAGTGACTGCATGGCGCGTTCGTCCGCAGCCTTGCGGCGGATGCGAGCTTGCGCGGACGCGGTGGGAAGCAACAGGTTGTCGGGCGATGGAGAGATCGTCGATGAGGCTGAGTTCCTGGGCGCACAAGGTGACGCCGGCCTTGAGCGACTCGGCTGCGCTCCGAGGCTGGTACGGCGCACCGGCGAGCGCCAGCGACCCGGAGTCTGCCTGTTCGAGGCCCACCATGATCTTGGCCAAGGTGGACTTGCCGGCGCCGTTTTCGCCAACGAGGCCGTGAATGGTGCCGGGCGCGATGCGCCAGTCCACATTCCGCAACACTTCGGTTGCGAAGGACTTGCAGATGCCCGTTGCGGCGATGGCCGGAGGGGATCGGTCGCCACCGCCTGGTTCGGCAGCGTTCGCGATCGCGGCTGACGGCAGCATGTCGTTACGCTCCGCGACCGATCACTGTGTCGTGGCGGTTGGTTCCTGGGCGGCAAGGTCTGCTGCTGTGACGACGACGATGGGGGTTTGTCGATCGCTGAGCTCCGCCTGACCGGCGATCATGTCGAGTGCGAGCTCGATTCCGTTCACGGCGAACTGATCGCCGTATTGCTCTACGGTGGCCGCGATGCGGCCGTCCCGCAGCAGCGGATGCACCGCGGAGATGTTGTCGAAGCCGACCACCGTCACGTCGTGGCCGAGCCCGGCGAACGCCACCGCCGACGCGGCGCCCAAGGCCATGTTGTCGTTGGCCGCGAGGATCACCTGCGTCTCGGGATGCGCTACGAGAATGGCGGCGGTTACTTCGGCGGCCTTGGTCTGGTCCCACGCCGCGCTTTGCTTCGTGAGCAGGTTTGCACCGGTGGCGGTAATCGCGTCCTCGAAACCGCGCCTTCGCTCGATCGCGTTGTGGGCACTGGTGACGCCTTCGAGCATGACCACGTTCGCCCCTTGGGCAAGCCCGCCGAGCACAAACTCGGCAACGTCGCGGGCGCCCTTGCGGTTGTCGGGACCGATGAACGGGATCGCTAGGTCGTATTCGGCGAGCACTTCGGCATCGAGGCGATTGTCGATATTGACGACCTGTATGCCGGCGGCGAGGGCGCGCGCAAGCACCGGCACGAGCGCCTTCGAGTCCGCCGGGGCGATGACGATGGCGTCGACGCCGAGCCCCATCATCTGCTCCACCAGCGCCACCTGCGCGGCGAGGTCGCTCTCGTTCTTGATACCGTTGACGATGAGGTCGTAGCGCCCCTCGTGCTGGCCTTGGTGCGCCTCGGCCGCATCGGCCATGGTGACGAAGAACTCGTTGGCGAGGGACTTCATCACCAGGGCAATGGTGGGCTTGGCGGGGACGCTCTCGCCGGCGTTGTCTGGGCTGCAGCCGCCGACGAAGAGCCCTAGAGCCAGAACAAGGATGCCAAGTTGCACCCGTCGGAAGGCGGGCATCCCAAGGCGGGTCCAAGCCGTTACAACATTGCGAGACAAGGTCCTCTCCTACAGGCTGTCGTGGGGGTGAGGCTTGTCCTCGCCCGTGTTGGGGCAGCGCACAGTGTCGATGAGCCGGGCGACCACAAGGGTCGCCCCTACGGTGCCGCGGCGGGGATGCTCCACGCGTCTGCCCGAATCTCGCCCCCCATCTCCTCGACAACGACCCGATTGACGATGCCAACCCCCGTCGCCGCCATGTTGGCGAAGTTGTCCACGCCATTCGGCGTCGGGAAGCCGGTGCGAGTTCGATGGATGTTGTAGCGGTCCGAGAACTTCTGCCCGAACATCTCCTCGATGCCCTGCTTGCCGGCCATGAAGCCGAGCAGCCCGCCCCAGGTAGCCGCCGGGTTGTCGGAATCCCAGCCCGCCAGCACCGCGATCTTCACCGTTTCCTGATAGTCGCCCTCGCCGTAGAGCAAGCTGACGATGCTGGCGGCGAAGTTGATGCCGGAGGCGAAGCAGGCGTTGCAGAAAATCTCGCGCGAGGTCATGTCGTAGCCATCCTGCTGCTCGACCTGATAGCGCTGAAACACCTCATCGCGAGCCTGCTCCCACGGCACTCCGGCGTCGTAGCGGCTCTTCACGAAGTCGTACATCTTTGCCGTGGTGGATTCGTTCGGCAGCATCGAGCGCGCTTCGGCAGCCATCGCATGCACCTGTTCCTTGGTCGGTTGGCCGCCGTCGCCGCCGGCGGCGACGGCGTGCATGATGACGTAGAAGTCCGACGCCAGCTTCGCCTCGCCACTGGCGGTGGTGCGGATTGGCAGGTGCGCCATTTCGAGCGCGATGTCGGGGCGTCCCGGCGCGAACAGGCCGAAAATCTCGGTGGTGAGCTGCGCGTCGATCATTTCGCTCAGTTCGTTGTTGGCGGGGTCACTGGTCGCCGGCGGCACCATGCCTTCGTGCATCAGGTCGTGCGCGCGCTGGTTCGAGACCCAGAGGAAGTTCTCCCCGCCCCCCCTGCCGTCACTGAGCGGGGAGTTGTTCTCATCAAAGATGTGCGTCAGCCAGCCGTCGCGTATCTGTTCCCCGGTCAGCCGGCTGGTCTCGTGCTGCGCGAGCAGGTGCTGGTACATGTACTCGATGTCGGTGTCGTCGTCCGCGTCCCAGATCTGGTTGGGTGCCCGTCCAACCCAGTCGATGTTGCGTGACAGATCAGGCCGCCGAAAACCAAAGAAACTCGGCTGATCCTCCTTGCCCCAATCGTCCCGCGTATAGAAGACGAGCTGCTCCCCCTCGCCGACACCAATCTTGTCCATCTCCGTGACGATGCCCGTCCAGTTCGCAAGACACTGGCCGAGCCAAAAGCCCTGCAGTTTCTCCGCATAGTCCGCCCGAGAAACCTTGAGCTCCCCCGCCCCGGCACCCATCGCCGAAACCAGCGCCGCCATGGCCGTGGCACGGAAAAGCCCTCGCATGTTCTGCATTCCTTCTGGCCCTCGTGGGGAAGCCGGGCAAGTATCGCCCACAGACTCGACAATGGGCAACGCAGTCGCCTCACTTGGGCTGGGCTGGCGTCAGCCTCCGGCGGCTTCGCGTTCGGTGCGCAAGTCCAGGATGCGTTGGGCGAGTCTTGCGCGGAGGCGCTCGTCGTCGCCGACGAGGCCCGAGGCGTACTCGAGGTGGCGGACGGCGCCGTTGTAGTCGCCATGGAGGGCGAAGTACTCGGCGCGGGCGCGGTGGATGCCAACGGTGCTGCCGGCGAGCACTTCGGTTTCGGCGAGCAGATACCAGATGTCCGAGTCGTGCGGTCGCTTCTGGGCGTGGCGCCAGAGGACGCGGCTGGCTTCGTCGTGGTCGCCCTTGGCGTTCAGGGCACGGGCGTGGAGCATGGTCAGGGGGTCGTTGTCCGGGTTGAGATAAAGCTGGCGGTCGAGCACATCGAGGGCCTCCTGCGGTCGGTCTGCTTCGAGCAGCACGTCGGCCAACGAGGCGGTGGTGAGAATGCTGTCGGGGCGGCGTCCATGCAGCACCTGCATGGTGTCTGCGGCTTCGTCGAACTCGCCGGTACCGGCGAGCGCCATCGCCAGTTCGTAGATGCCGGCCAGGCGTTGCACGGAGTCGGGCTCGCCTTCGCTGGCGCGGGCGCGTGCGGCCACCACCGCGTGCTTCGGCGTGTCGGCGAAATGCACGCGCACCCTTGCGCGCATGAACTGGTAGTCGGCAGAGGGCTCGTATTCGCCCTTCGCCATACGCGAGGCCTGGTCGCGGGCACCCGAAACGCGCGATTCGGTGAGCGGGTGGGTGAGCAGGAACTCCGGCGGGCGCTGGCTCATCCTGTGTCGGAAGGCGCGCTGCATGCGCTCGAACATGCGTGACACGCCTCTTGGGTCGTACCCGGCTTCCGTGAGGATGTTCAGACCAATGCGGTCTGCCTCCTGCTCACGGGTGCGGCTGTAGCGCAGCATGGAGTCCTGGGCGAGGGCCTGGCTGCCCTGCATGGTCGCCATGGCCGCATCGGCGTCGCCCCCGGCGGCGATGATGGCGACGGAGACCAAAACCCCCGCCAGCACGGACAGCGACATGCCCTGCATCTTTTCCACTTGGCGGGCGAAGTGGCGCTGGCTCAGGTGGGCGAGTTCGTGCGCCACCACCGAGGAATACTCGTGCACGTCCTCGGCATAGAGATAGAGGCCAAGATTGATGCCGATGATGCCGCCAGGCACGGCGAAGGCGTTGATCTCCGGGCTGTCCACCAGCACCGGATAGAGCACGGTCTCGTTCAAGTCGGCGTACTGCGCGAGGCCGCGAATGTTGACCTGCGTGAAGTACTTGAGCAGCGGGTCGTCTGAGGTCGACACCCGGGCGCGGATCTGCCGCAGCGCTTGTTGGCCGAGGGCCCGCTCTGCCTCCGGCGAGACGATGGCGGAGGAGGCATCGCCAAGCTCGGGCAACTCGTTGGCATGCGCGCCGCTGCTGCCCGCTACGAGGGCGAATGCAGCAACCGCTGTGTGCATGAGGCGCATGACGGCATCATAGCCGCAGCGGGCGCGCCCTGACGGGCGTTCGAGACAGCGCCAACAAAGCGCCAGCCTCGAACGCCACCAACAAACCAGCCCTGCCATGCGAGGGCCTCGCTGGACGGAGGGCGTCCCGCCCTCCAAGCGTGCCGAAGGCGCGCACGCAGCGGAGCCGGCCACGGCCACCGCCAGCCGCGTCCCAGACAACGCCACCAAAGCGCCGGCCCCGAACAACGCCATCAACAAATGGCGTCTCGGTGCGATAATCCGCGCATGGATGGCCACACCAAGACCGACGACGCGGTGTTTCTCGACGCCACGGGGCTGCGCTGCCCGATGCCCCTGCTCAAGGCCAAGAAAGCGCTGAACGAGATCGAGCCGGGGGTGCGGTTGCGCGTGGTGGCGACGGACCCAGGTTCCGTGCGCGACTTCGCCGTGTTCTCCGAGCAGAGCGGCCACGCGCTGCTCGAATCCGAGGAGCAAGACGGCCGCTACACGTACCTCTTGGAGAAGCGCGCCCGCCAGCGCGCTTGAAGCCGTGCGCTTCGTCGAGATTATCGGCGGCTGGGTCAACCGGCATTTCTCGAATGAGGAGGCGATCTTTCTGGTTGCCCTCATCGTCACCGTCACGCTGGTGGTGCTGACGCTCGGAACGGTGCTTGCGCCGGTGCTGGCGGGGCTGGTGTTCGCGTTCCTCCTGCAAGGGTTGGTGAAGGGCCTCGAGCGCTGGCATGTGCCGCGCATCGTTGCGGTGAGCTTTGCCGTGCTGCTGCTGGTGGGTGCCTTGGTGCTTGTGTCCGTTGGCGTGCTGCCCTTGGTCTGGCGGCAGCTTGAGGAATTCGTTGCGGCGTTGCCGGACTTCATCGCCGAGGTGGGCTCTGCGCTCGCGGAGTTGCCGGAGCGCTATCCGACGGTGTTTCCGCAGGAACGGGTGAACGGCTGGATCGACACCATGAGCAATCAGGTGGCGAACCTCGGCACGACGGTGCTGCAAGCGCTGGTGGCGCAGGTGTCGAACGTCTTTCAGATGCTCATCTTTCTGGTGCTTGCTCCCATCTCGGTGTTCTTCTTCCTGAAGGACAGCGACCGCTTGATGGCGGCTCTAGAACGAGCGCTACCGCCACAGCGGCGGCTGCTGACCCGCGTCGGCCGCGAGATGAACGCCCAGATCGCCAACTACGTGCGCGGCAAGGTGGTGGAGATCGTCATCGTGGGCCTCGCTTCGTACATCACCTTTGTGCTCCTCGGCCTCAACTACGCCGCCTTGCTCGGAGTGGTGGTGGGCCTATCCGTGCTCGTGCCGTTCGTCGGCGCCGCAGTGGTTGCCGTGCCGGTGGCCGCGGTGGGACTGTTGCAGCACGGCTGGTCCATCGAACTCGCCTACGTGATGGGCGCCTACGCCGTCATCCAAGCCATCGACGGCAACGTGCTGGTGCCGCTGCTCTTCTCCGAAGCGGTAAACCTGCACCCCATCGCCATCATCGTCGCCGTCCTCGCCTTCGGCGGCATCTGGGGCTTCTGGGGCGTCTTCTTCGCCATCCCGCTAGCCACCCTCATCAAGGCGGTGTACAACGCCTGGCCGAGCAAGGTCGAGGAAGAGGGCAAGGAGCCAGCGGACGAGGACATTCCGACATCGGCAGATCCATCCGAACCCGGCTAGCGCGCCCTGACCGGCGCGCAAGTGTCCCTTAGGGGCGGGCTTGTCCCGGCCCGCGCTGAACCCAGCGATGGACTCGGTACGGGACAAACCCGTCCCTTCCACAAAAAGACGCGTAACGCGTTGACCCTTGGACGATTTGACTCGAAGTAAGGGCTTCGGAGGGAAGGCATCCTGCCTTCCGGTGCGCGCCAGCGCAGCTGCTTCATTGGGGCAGGTGGAGAAGCGCCCATCGGCGCTTAGGGAAGGCAGGATGCCTTTCCTCCGAGGCCCTTCAAGCCGGTTCCTCCCGCGTCGACGGCCCGGCGTCCTCGGCGGGGTGGAAACTACGAACTGCGTCCCTAGGTCAGGGCATAAGTCCTTGGACCAGGGTATCGATGCGGTAGAGGCCCGTGCGGGCTGTCATGTAGAGCGTGTGGCCGTCGTTGCCGAAGGCAGCGTTGGCGGGCAGTTCGGGTGTTCGGATGGTTCCTAGATGGTCACCGTCTGGGCTGATGATTACGACGCCGCCCGGGCCGCTTGCCCAGATGTTGCCTAGGGTGTCAACGGCGAAGCCATCAGGTGCCCCCGGGTCTTCGCTGGCGGAGAGGTCGAGCAGCACACGTCCTTCACCGACGTTGAGATCGTCGGTGAGTGGAAACGCCATCCACACCCGCTCGACGTCGGAGTTGGCGACATAGAGTGTGGTTTCGTCAGGAGAGAGGCCAATGCCGTTGGGGCGACTCATGACGTCGGACAGGAGGGTCACGCTGCCGTCCGGGTCCAGCCGGTAGATGCCCTGAAATCCGAGTTCACCTGCCTCGGGGCTTGCCAGGCCGTAGGGCGGGTCGGTGAAGAACGCGGCACCGGTTGAGTGGTAGACGATGTCGTTGGGGCTGTTGAGGCGCTTGCCGTCGTAGCGGTCGGCAAGGGTGACGCGGCTGCCGTCGCTTTCGATGCGCGCGACGCGTCGATTGCCGTGTTCGCACAGGACCAGACGTCCTTCAAGGTCCAGGGTTAGGCCATTGGAGCCACCGACGCCATTGGTTTCGAGTTCGGGGAGGAAAACAGGGCTCAGAAACACGCTGGCGCCGTCGGACTCCGACCAGCGGAACACCGTGTCGCCCGGAATGTCGCTGAAGAGCAGGTGGCCATCGACCGCGTCGCCTACCCAAACCGGTCCCTCGATGAACTGGAACCCATCCACAACCCGCTCGACGGTGGCGTCGGCCGCTAGCAGCCCGTCTAGCTGATCGTCGCTCTCGGGAGCCTTCAAAGCTGGGGACGCCGGTGGTTGAGAATCTTGGACCGGGTCGCCGCCTTCACAGGCGGCTACCGTCACCAGCAACAGGCCAGCGCAGAATCCGGCAACTTCACGCATGTCAACACTCCTTGGAACCGACGTCATTTGTCGGGGCGGGATGCACTCACTCTAACTTGCTTTGGACCGCACGCCTTAAGGTGTCTGGCTGGACGCATTGCGGTTTCATCGACGCTGCCTTACGTCGCATGGAGGAAGCTGGAGCGGAACTGGATGCCCCAGTGGCCGTCTTGGCGGGTTGCGATCCAGAACGTGTCGAAGCTGTGGTACACGGTTCCGTCGGCGCGGCAACGGTCGTTGCGGATGGCGATGTGTGCCTTGTCTGTGCCGGCGTGCAGCACTTCAAGGCTCGCGACGACTGTGTGGTGCCAGCCTTCTTCGCGCAGGCGGGGTTCGTTGCGGCGACAGCCCGCGATGAACGTCTCGGCGCTGTCGATGGTCGTGAACTTGCCGTCTGCGAGGCGGATGTGAGGGTAGTTGAGGGTGTCGGCGTGGCGTTCGTGGTCTTGGGCGTTGAAGGAATCGATGAATGCCTCGACTGCCTCGATGCCCCGTTTGGCGCTCTCTTCGTTCATGTGCCACGGTCCCCGATACTTCCGATCCTTGTAGTATGTCCGAAATGCCAGACGCAGACTCCGTCTCGAAGTGGACTCCATGAAGGGAGAGCCACACGGATTTCTTGCGCGAGAACGACGGTGGCCATCCAAATGCGGTTGCGCGCACTGCATTGGCTCACTGGGCCGGTCCAAGTCAGAGGAACGAACGCCGCGGCCCGACCTATCGGATCGCTCTAGGAAAGGGGAAGGACATTGGAGTCTAGGGGAGATGGCTCGCGGGTTTTCGGCATTGATGCCGCTGGGGGTACTTGACGAGTACGCGCGGCTGCCGTTCGAGACCAAGCACACAGAGGCCATGCTGGAGGACTGGCTGGGGTCGAATCCGGACGGATTTGGTGAAAAAGGGAGCGTCCTGATCATGGGCCGGTGGCCACGGACCTTGGTGGTTCCATTGACCTCCTTGGGCTGGACCGCAATGGCAATGTGGTCGTGGTTGAGCTCACGAGATCGAACGCCGCGCGATGTGATCGCTCAGGCGCTTGCGTACGCGGCGTTCGCGGAGAAACTCGATGTGCCGGGACCGGAGACTGTGCTTCGCACGTACTTGGGTGACAACGACATCAGCTTGGTCGATTACCACCGCGAGTATTTCGACCTTGCGAAGGACGAAGGCGTTGCCTTCAACAAGAGCCAACATCTGGTCATCGTCGGTCAGCAGGTGACGGCACCGATACGCGAAACGGCGGCCTACCTTGGATCGCGAGGCATCCTAACGACTTGCGTTGAGTTCACGTTCTTCGAGGCGGAGGGCGGCAAACGGCTGTTTACGCGGGATGTCCTGGTGGACGGGCATGGGGGTCGCCGGCGGCAGGCGGTATCCGCACCGCGGCACGAGACGACCGAGGCGGAGTTCCTCAACGCTTGGGACGAGCACGGGCGCGACCCTTTCCCGCGCGTTTTGGACTGGGCTTTCAAGAACAACCACAAGGTTTCGTGGGGCGAGAAGGGGTTCTCCATCGGGTTGGAAGGCAAGAGCGGCCGGGTGGTGCTCTGTTACGGATGTCCGCGTGGGGCTGTCTATGGACAAAGCATCCACACGGCATTGCGAGACCGCTATGGCCTCGGCAAATTGACGGCGGTGCCGATTGAGGCAATCGAAGAGCTCGAAGGCAAGGTCAAGGCGATGGGTTGGTTCGTCAAGGCGGGCCGGCAACTGAAGTGGGTCGTCGATGCCCAGCCGGAACAGGAGCAAACCGAGGCATTGTTTACTTGCCTGGACGCAGTGTCCGCGTTGGCACGCAAGCACGATACAGCCGCAAGCGCCTGAGTGCGCCGGCAGGCCCCCCTGGGGGCGAGGGCATCCTGCCCTCGCTTGCGCCGCACGGCGCATTTTGCGGGGACGGGCTTGTCCCGTCCTTGCTCGGTGTATCGACGGATTCGGCAAGGGACGGGACAAGCCCGTCCCCTACGGGCCCTCACCTGCCGCGCGGCGTCCTTTGTGGGTGGGACTCGAAAGAAAGGGACTCGCGCCTATCGGCGCGTGCGAGGGCAAGATGCCCTCGCCCCAAGGCCCGTCTGTTAGCGTAGGGTTACGTTCGACAGGACTAGGGAAGGAGAGGGATGCCGCTTCGGGGCAAGCTGGGCTTCAACATGAAGCTCTCGTTCGGGGTCGGGCAGGCTGCGGAGGGGTTCTTTGGTGCCGCGTACGGCACTTTCCTGATCTTCTACTACAACCAAGTGCTTGGGATGCCGGGCACGTTGGCCGGGGCGGCGGTGGGCATCGCGTTGGTGGTGGACGCGTTCACCGATCCTCTGGCCGGGTCCCTCTCCGATCACTGGACCTCGCGCCACGGGCGGCGGCATCCCTTCATGTACGCCTCCATCCTGCCGCTGATGCTGTCGTTCTATTTCCTCTTCTTCCCCCTCGTGACGAGCGACTTCGGCCTCTTCGTCTGGCTGGTGGTGTTCTCCAACGCCACGCGCACGTCCATGTCGCTCTATCACGTGCCGCACATCGCCCTCGGCGCGGAGATGAGCGAGGACTACGACGAACGCTCGAAGCTGGTGGGCTATCGGATGTTCTTCGCCAACGTCGGCATGCTGCTCACGTTTGCCCTCGGCTTCGGCTATTTCTTCCTGCCGACGGCGGAATTCGAAAACGGTCAGCTCAACGCCGCGTCCTATCCGCCCTTCGCCATCCTGCTGGCGGTGCTCATGGGCATCACCATCTTCTGGAGCGGCTGGGGGACGCGCGCCGCCATCCCGCACCTGCCCACCGTTCCCGCCGGGCCACGCCTTGGCCTGGGCCGCGTGCTCTGGCGCGTGCTGCTCGACATCGTCGCCGCCATGCGCAGCCGCTCGTTCCGCTGGCTGTTCCTCGGCGTCTTGATCGTGTTCGTGATGGTGGGGGTGAACGGCGGGCTTGATCTCTACATCTTTACCTACTTCTGGGAGCTCGACCGCGTTTCGTTGCTGACCGTCATCCTTGCCTATCCCGTGGGCGTGATGCTCGGCTCCTTCTTTTGCCCCGCCTTCTTCAACCGCTTTGGCAAGAAGGCGGGACTGATGTTCGGCGCCTGCTCGTGGCCGCTGTGGCAGACCCTGCCAATCGTCGCGCGGCTGCTCGACTGGTTCCCGGAGAACGGCGATCCGATGCTGGTGCTGCTGCTGGTGGCCATCAAGGTCGTGCAAGGTGCCTGCACCGTGCAGGCGAACGTTGCCTTCGGCTCGATGGTGGCGGACATCGTGGACGAGCACGAGTACGAGACCGGCCACCGTCAGGAGGGCATCTTCTTCGCCGCCAGTTCCTTCTCCGCCAAGGCCACCTCCGGCATCGGCAACGTCATCGCCGGCATCGCCCTCGACATCATCTCCTGGCCGCGTGGGGCACATATCCGCACCGCTGCCGACGTGCCGCCCGAGACCTTGGTGAATCTAGGGCTGGTGTACGGCCCGATCGTGGCGGCGTTCGGCTTCGTCTCGGTGTGGTGCTACACGCACTATCAGCTGACACGGGAGCGGCACGCCCAAATCCTCGACGTGCTCGCAGAGCGACGAGCGGAGGCTTCGACCCAGGCGAACGTTGCGGCAAGCCCGGCCGGGTCCGGATGATCGAGGGTGGTGCATGAAGGCGACGGCACTGCTCGCGCTCGCGCTGGCCGCAGTCCTCGCCGCACCCGTCGTGGCCGAGGTCATCCTGGTGGACGAGCGGGGTTTCGTCTCCGAGCACGAACTGCACATCGCGGCGGCGCCAAATCGCGTCTTCGAAGCGCTCATCGACGAAATCGGGGCGTGGTGGGACCCCGCGCACACCTATTGGGGCGACAGCTCGCGATTCGCGTTCGATTGTGGCTTCCTCCCCGCACTCTGTGAGACCTCGGAGGACGGCGAGGGCTTTTCGGTGCACATGACGGTGGACTCGGTTCGTCCAGGCAAGAGCCTCGTCCTGAGCGGCGGCCTCGGCCCGCTGCAGCCGCTCGGTGTTGCGGCAAGCATGTCCTTCCACCTCGAAGCCACAGAGCAGGGAACGCGCCTCGACTACCGCTACGTCGTCAACGGACGCGATGTGGAGGATTGGGCTGAGCCAGTGGATCGCGTGCAGGGCGAGCAGCTCGCCCGCCTCAAGCGCTATGTGGAAACCGGCAACCCGGCGCCGACCAGAGACTGATTGCCTACCGGAAGCTGCCCGTCTCTGGTAGGTTATGCCGCTTTTGCGGCGTCGGTTGGCGGCAAAGCGCGAACCTGCAAGGCAAGACCACTCGCGCCCGCTAGGGTGCGCAATCGCTCAAGGGGAGTTTCATGGGTACTGTTTCGGGCGCGGCTCTGATGGCGCGCAGCCTCAAGACGCAGGGCGTCGACTACATGTTCGGGATCGTCGGCTTCCCCGTGCAGGGCGTTGCTGCCGAGGCGCAGAAGGCCGGCATCACCTACATCGGCATGCGCAACGAGCAGGCGGCAAGCTATGCGGCACATGCCGCCGGCTACCTCACCGGCCGCCCGCAGGCGTGCCTGACCGTTTCTGGCCCCGGCGTCATTCATGCCTTCGCCGGCCTTGCCAACGCCAAGGAGAACTGCTGGCCGATGATCCTCATCGGCGGTGCTTCGCCCGTTTACCAGAACGGCATGGGTGCCTTTCAGGAGGAGCGCCAGACCGAGCTTGCCGCACCCTACTGCAAGTTCGCGCACGACATCGAGCACGCCTCGCGCATCCCCTTCTATGTCAACAAGGCCGTGCGGCACTCGATCTACGGGCGGCCGGGGCCCGTCTATCTCGACTTCCCGGACGACATCATCCGTGCCGAGGTGGACGAGGACGAAATCGTCGATGCGCCTCGGGTGCCGGAACCGCCGCGCACGCTGGCCGATCCGGAAGCAGTGGAAGCGACGCTGAATGCGCTCGAGTCTGCCGAGCGGCCGCTCGTCGTCGTCGGCAAGGGCATGGCCTGGTCCCGCGCCGAAGACGAAGTGCGCGATTTCATCGAGCGCACGCAACTGCCGTTCCTCAACTCGCCCATGGGCAAGGGCACGATGCCGGACGACGATCCGCTGTCGGTGGGTGCCGCGCGCAGCACGGCGCTGCGTGAAGCCGACCTCGTGGTGCTGCTTGGCGCGAGGCTCAACTGGATCATGCACTTCGGTCTGCCGCCGCGCTTCAACAAGGATGTGCGGGTCATCCAACTCGACATCCAGCCGGAGGAAATCGGTTCCAACGTGGCGGTGGAAACGGCGCTGGTGGGCGACGGCAAGGCGGTGGTGGGGCAGCTCAACCGCGCCCTCGACAACCGCCAGTGGTTCTACCCTGCGGAAACCGAGTGGCGCGATACCCTGAAGGCCAAAGCCGAAGCGAACCTCAAGGCCGTGCAGCCGATGATCGACGACGACGCGGCGCCGACCAACTACTACCGCGCCTTCCGCGACATCGTCGACTGGATGCCGGATGACGCCATCATCATCGGCGAA
Source organism: Pseudomonadales bacterium (assembly GCA_965116935.1). GTDB lineage: Bacteria > Pseudomonadota > Gammaproteobacteria > Pseudomonadales > Azotimanducaceae > VXYL01. Next base: position 3,069,688 of record OZ220737.1, read on the forward strand.
GGCGCCAACACGATGGACATCGGCCGCACGCAGATGCCGAACCGTAGCGCCCGGCACCGACTCGACGCCGGCACCTACGGCACCATGGGCGTGGGCCTCGGCTTCGCCATCGCCGCAGCGGTGACGAACCCGGACAAGCCCGTCGTCTCCGTGCAGGGCGACTCCGCGTTCGGCTTCACCGGCATGGAGATCGAGACCATGGTGCGCTACAACCTGCCGGTGAAGCTCATCGTCCTCAACAACGGCGGCATCGGCGGCGGCATCGGCCCGCTCGAGGAAGGCCAGACCGTGCCGCCGGGCATCCTCACCTACGGCGCCCACTACGAAGGCATGCTCGAAGCCTTGGGCGGCAAGGGCTTCTACGTCGAGGACCCGAAGGACCTCCGGGCTGCACTAGACGAGGCAATGGCCTTCAATGGCCCCACCCTCATCAACGTGCCCCTGAATCCAAGGGCGGGTCGCAAGCCGCAGGAATTCGGCTGGCTAACCACCTGACCGGAACCTCAACCGACCTCGAGCGCGGCCGGCCCTTGCCGGCCACGTTTCGTTTGCGGGGCCTCTGCGGCGACTCGGCCGTCCTTGGCGGGCGGCCGCTCCCGGGTCAGTCCCGCAGCAGCTCGTTGATCGACGTCTTCGATCTCGTGCGTTCGTCCACCCGCTTGATGATCACCGCGCAGTAGAGGCTTGGACGGGGGATACCGTCTTCGCCGGTGCCCCCGGCCAGGGAGCCAGCCACCACCACCGAGTAGGCCGGGACGCGGCCATAGACGATCTCGCCGGTGAAGCGGTCCACGATCTTGGTCGATTGGCCGATGAAGACGCCCATGCCGAGCACGGCGCCTTCCTCCACCAGCACGCCCTCCACCACTTCCGAGCGGGCGCCGATGAAGCAGTTGTCCTCGACGATCACCGGTTCCGCCTGCAACGGTTCGAGCACGCCGCCGATGCCGGCGCCACCGGAGATGTGACAGTTCTTGCCGATTTGGGCGCAGGAGCCGACGGTGGCCCAGGTGTCCACCATGGTGCCGCTGTCCACATAGGCACCGACGTTGACAAAGCTCGGCATCAGCACCACGGATGGGGCGATGTATGCCGAGTGGCGCACCGTGGCGGTGGGCACGGCGCGAAAGCCGGCGGCGCGGAAGGCGGCCTCGTCCCAGCCGCGGAACTTCGACGGCACCTTGTCCCACCAGTCGCCGGTGTCGGGGCCGCCGGGCACCGGACGCATGTCGTTCAACACGAAGCTCAGCAGGACGGCCTTCTTGAGCCATTGGTGGACATGCCATTCGCCTCCCAGCTTTTCGGCGACCCGCGCGCGACCCGCATCGAGGTCTGCGAGCGCCTGCTCCACGGCGGTGCGAATCTCGCCGCCCGTGTCGAAACCGAGTTCCTCGCGTCGTTCCCAAGCGTCGTTGATGATGGCTTCCATGCCGGCCATGCCACGTTTGCCCTCCAAGGGCAGCAGGTAGTAAGGAAACGTGATCGTAACCCGTGACGTGTCATATGCGGTTCGCGTAGCGAACTGCCAACGCGCCCGCCAGGCGCGCCTTTACACGGCTGGCTGCACCTTCGGATAATGGGGCCGTCGGCGTGCATGTGGCACACCGACGTCATTGGGCAAGGGAGATCAGCAACCTATGACGCCTGAACTCATCGCCATCATCGGCACCGGCATTGCGCTGGCCGTGGTGATAGTGCCAGGGCAAAGAGCAATGCGGCGTGACCTCGCCAACCTTGAGAAGGGGATGCTTGAACGCATGTCCAACCTCGAGGTGAGAATGCTGGAACGCATGACCAAGCTCGAGAAGGAAATGCTGGAACGCATGACCAAGCTCGAAGCGGAACTGCGGGAACGCATCGCGCATCTTGAGGGTGTGGTCGAGGGCCTCGTTCGTCAACGGCAGCAAGAAGGAGCTCCTAAGGTATGAGGGCAAGCCCGGACGAAGGTCCGGGCGCTTTCTCCGCCCCACTTGCTTCCATCCCCCCGTTCGCCACGCCAGGAGCGCAAACCAATGATCGATGAACTGCGCCAATGTGTTGAGAGCGCGATTGCTGGGTCGACCGTGGAGGTGCTTGGCGACGGAAACCGATTTGAACTGCGGGTCGTTTCCGACGCCTTTGAGGGGCTTGGGCGGGTGAAGCGCCAGCGGGCGGTGTATGCGGCCATTCGCGAGCACATTCAATCCGGCGCAGTCCACGCCGTCACGATCCGGGCGTTGACGCCAGCCGAGGCCGAGTGATCCGCCGCCTGCACAGCGACGCGGCAGGGTTCGCCGCCGAACTGAACGCGCTTTTGGCTTGGGACGTTGCCCAGTCCCCTGCCGTGGTCCGTGCTGCGCAGGAGATCGTCGAAGACGTTCGAGGGCGCGGCGACGTCGCATTGCTCGAACACACACGCCGTCTCGACGGGCTCGAAGTGTCGGATGCCGCCGCCCTCGAACTGCCGAGGCATGTGCTCGAAGCGAGTTACGACCGACTCCCCTTGGCCGACCGCGAGGCGCTCGATGGCGCGGCGCGGCGCATCCGGCTCTATCACGAGGCGCAGCCCGACGGTGCGTTCGAGATCACGGACGAGGAGGGCAACGTCTTGGGCTTGCGCGTAACGCCTCTAGACCGGGTGGGCATCTATGTGCCTGGCGGGCAGGCCGCGTATCCCTCGACGGCGCTCATGACCATCATTCCGGCCCGGGTTGCGGGCGTCGGCGAGGTGATTGTCACCACCCCCACACCCGCCGGCGCGCGCAGCGATCACCTGCTGGCGGCGCTGTTCATCGCGGGGCCAGACCGGGTGTTCACCGTCGGCGGCGCACAAGCCATCGCGGCCTTGGCGTGGGGCACCGAAACCGTGCCGCAGGTGCACAAAGTCGTCGGCCCCGGCGGCGCCTTCGTCGCGGCGGCAAAGCGGCTGGTGTTCGGCCCGGTTGGCATCGACTCGCTGGCAGGTCCGAGCGAGGTGGTGGTAATCGCCGACGGCAGCGTTGCGCCGGCGTGGACCGCACTCGACTTGCTGGCGCAAGCCGAACACGATGCCGACGCCCAAGCCATCCTGCTTTCCCCCCACGCGGACTATCTCGACCGCGTCCAGCAGGCCGCCACCGACGCGCTGCGTTCCCTCTCCCGGGCGGACATCATTCGCGACTCGCTTGCATCGCGCGGCGCGCTGGTTCACACGCGCGATCTCGCCGAAGCGTGCGACATCGCCAACCGCATCGCTCCGGAACACCTCGAGCTTGCCGTGCGCGACCCCGACGCCTTGCTGCCGAGCATCCGTCACGCCGGCGCGATCTTTCTCGGTGGCCACGCAGCGGAAGTGATCGGCGACTACAGCGCGGGGCCCAGCCACGTGTTGCCGACCTTCGGCACGGCGCGCTACGCCTCGCCGCTCAGCGTCACCGACTTCCAGAAGCGCAGTTCCCTGGTGCGCTGCAGCGCGGCCGGCGTGCAAGAACAGGCCCGTCTCGCCGCCAACGTCGCCGAGTCCGAGGGGCTGTCCGCTCATGCGGCCGCAGCGCGCGCCCGCATCGCCGGCTTCGACGACAACCGCCTTTAGTGTCGTGTCATGCGTCCTTTTAGCGCATCAGAGCGCCGGCAGCGCGACGGCGCGAGGCGGAGTCTCGCAGGCAATGCCTTGCCGCATTGCCAAGGGCGACAGCGAAAGCGCGGGCGCGCTGCCGGCGCTCCCGAAGGGCGCTCGCCCCTTGCCCCGTGGCGGCGTTGCGCCCCTTGCCAAGGGGACCAGCCATTGCCTGCGGGACGCGCCTTGCCACGAACCAAGGGGCGAACGCTGATGCGCCAAAGGACGCATGACACGACACTTGCCTGGGCGCGTGCGATGTGTTGATGCCGCCTTCATCAACGCCCTGCCGTGGGCCGCATTGCCGCGGCGGTTCGCACGGTGAATTCAGTGCCTTCCCGGCGCAGGCGGATGGTGAGTTCAGCGCCGGGTTCGATGGCCCGCATTCGCTCCACCACGGAACGCATGGACGTGGCTGCCTCGCCGTTAATGGCGAGGATGATGTCGCCGGCGCGGATGCCGGCTCCCGACGCGGGCGTACCTGGAAGCACCCGTGCCACCTCGAGACCGCCTTGGCGGGCGGCAAGATCGACGCCGAGCCAGCCTCGTTCCACCCGGCCGTTGGCGATGATCTGGTCGAGCACGTCAAAGGCGAGTTCAGACGGGATTGCAAAGCCGATGCCGACGCCCTCGGCGCTGCCGTCCGGGCTGTAGATGAGCGTGTTGACGCCCACCATGCGGCCATCGGAATCGACCAACGGGCCGCCGCTGTTGCCGGGGTGTACCGCCGCGTCGGTCTGGATGAAGTCGTCCCAGGGGCTCGCGCCGATGCCGTAGCGTCCCTTGGCGCTGACGATGCCGAGGGACACCGTCTGGCCGACATTGAACGGATTGCCGATGGCGAGCACCACGTCACCGACTCGCAAAGCGCCGGAATTCGCCCGTTCGATGGCGGCAAAGCCGTCGCCCGCCACCTTGATGACGGCGAGGTCGGTTTCCACATCCGTGCCGACCACCGCCGCCTGTGCCTGCCGACCGTCTGGAAACGCCACCAGAATGTCGTCCGCCCCGGCGATGACATGGTTGTTGGTGAGGATGTAGCCATCCTTGCGTGCCATCACACCCGATCCGAGCGAGCTTCTCATGCGTCCGGAGTCTTGGCAGAGGCCCCGAAACTGCGCCAGGCGGCAGATGGGATGGCGATAGGCGGCGACTACCTTGCGCGAGAAGATGTTGACGACTGCCGGTGCGGCTCGATCCACGGCATCTGCGAAGCCATCGTTGGCGGGGGGCGGGGCGCCGCGCAGCCAAAGAACGATGACAATGCCAACGAGGCCGCCGCCAAGGATCGGCAAGGCAACGTAGCGCAGCAGTTGCGACATGAAAGCGGTCCGCAGGGCGGCGAGCGAGGCGGCGATTATAGGTGGCAGCGTGCCAGCAGCCGACGCGGCTCCAAATGTAGCTGCAAGCGCGTGCCAGCGCTTGCGCGTTGCCGCAGGAAAGCGCGTTGACGCCGGGCGAGTTGCACCGCAGGAACATTGACGCCGGGTTCGACGCGGATCCCGCGCAGCTTGCCGTGGTGCAAAGGCTCGATGCGTTGCACATGCGGCTCGCTGCCGGGTCGGCTTCGCGGCGAGGCTTGGGTCGCCTGCTCGCGCGCCGACGGGAACCGGTGCGCGGCATGTATCTGTGGGGCAGTGTCGGGCGTGGCAAGACCTATCTGATGGACCTATTGCACGAGTCGGCGCCGGGAGACCGTTTGCGACTGCATTTCCACCGCTTCATGCAGCGGGTTCATGCGGAACTCGGTCGTCTTGCCGGAAAGCCGGATCCTTTGCGCGACGTGGCGGACGGCATCGCCGCCGAGGCCCGGCTTTTGTGTTTCGACGAGTTCTTCGTCTCGGACATCGGCGATGCCATGATCCTGGCGGAGCTCTTGAGTCATCTGTTCGAGCGACGGGTTACGTTGGTGGCGACCTCGAACGTCGCGCCGTCGCACCTGTACGAAAACGGATTGCAAAGACGCCGCTTCCTGCCGGCGATACGGCTGATCGAGCAAAACTGCGATGTGGTGGCAATGGGGGGAGAGGTGGACTTTCGGCTGCGAGTATTGCGTCAGTCGGAGATATACCGATCGGCCACCGACGAGGCGGGTCTCGAACGGAGCTTTCGCGAACTATGTCCCGGCGTTGCCGAGCGTGACGCACGGCTCCATGTGAATGGTCGCAGCATTCTTGCGAGGCAGCGGGGCGAGGACGTGGTCTGGTTTGAGTTTCCCCAAATCTGTGACGGCCCGCGCAGCCAAAATGACTACATTGAGCTTGCCCGTGAGTTCCATGCGGTGGTGGTGAGCGGTATTCCCGTATTCACGCGGACCACAGAGGATCAGGCGCGGCGTTTCATCAGCCTCATCGACGAATTCTACGATCACAACGTGAAGATGCTGTTTTCCGCCCACGCACCGGTGGAGCGGTTGTATCAGGGGGAACGACTTGGCTTCGAGTTCCAGCGAACCGAGAGCCGCATCATCGAGATGCAGGGTGAGGAATACTTGAGCCGCACCCACAGGGCGTAGGGGACGGGCTTGTCCCTAGGCCTTTCGCGGTACCAGACACGGGCGGGGACAAGCCCCGCCCCTGCGAGTGCACCGACGACGACCGGCCGCGCCCGCGGCACCAGAAGAGCGTATTTGCAAGGAAGACCGTAAACCTAACTCCGCTTAGGGAATCAGCAGTTTGCATCCCCAGCCATCGCCCTCACGCTCAAAGAGGCGTCGATCATGCACGCCCGTGTCGTTGTCGAGGGCGAGTCGATCGACACGCCCAGGTACCAAGAAATAGCCGAGCGCGTTGGCGGGAGCGGTGTCGGATTCCATCTGTGCCAATCGGGCCAGCAGTGTCTCTCGATCCTCCACGGCACTGCCCTGCGGCGAGCGTTGATAGAGCCAGTCGAGACGTTTGGCCGCTAGGGGACGAAGTTGCCAGCTTTCTCGCACGATTTGGGGGTCCATGGCTTCGAGCCGGCAGGAGATTCGATATTGCACTCCAAGGCTCGGCAGCCATGCCAAAACCGAGATGCGGTCGCCGTGGCCGAACTCTCTCGCCTTGGGGCTGCTGCCGCTTAAGAAGATTCCTAGTCGCGAGTCGATATCGCGCAACACGAGCACCCTTGACTGCGGTTCGCCGGTTGCATCGACACTGCTCACGACGCAGAGGTTGGCATTGCCGTCACCCTTTTCCCGGGCGCTTGCACGATCGCGCCCGAGAGACGCAATGGGGTCAATCGAGTCCATCATGCATACCGCAAAGGCAGACCAGTGGGCAACGTGCAAAAGCCGGCAGGAGTTCGGAGATTGGAAGGTGGCGACCGACTGCCGCCCGGTACGGGCGACAGTCGGCCTCGGCAGGGCTGATCAGAAGTTCCCTCGCGTGTCGCCCGACTCCGGAGCCGGGGCTGTGTCCGCATCCGTAGCCGGGGCGGCGTCGGTGGCCGGGGCGGTGGGGGCATCCTCGGGTTCGGTGCCAGCTTCCGCTGCTGCTGCACCCTGACCGCGACGGGGCGCTGGATTGTCGCGTGGGTCGGCCGGGTCCTTGGTGGCGGCGAAGACGATTTGATACTGGATCTTGTCGTCGATGTTGGCATCCGCCATGATCTGATTGATTTCCTTGCGGATATCGGACCGCGAAACGCCTTCCTTGTAGTAGCGGTCGCGAATGTAGTCAATTCGCTTTTGGCCATTGGGAAGCATCACGGCCCTGCCCCGGCCGCGAGCGCGCGCTGGCATGGGTTGGGAGGGTGCTGGCGTCGCGGCGGCGTCGGCTTGCACCGGCTCGGCCGGCGGCTCGGGCGGCGGCTCGGGCGGTGGCGCGGCCTGTACCACAGGTGCTGGGGGCGGCTCGCTGGCCTTGCGGGCAACGGTCGCCATGTCGCGTTGGATTTCGCTCAGGCGAAATGCAATGTCGGGCATCTGATCAGCTACACGCCATGCAAAGTAGGTGACGATGACGCCCAGAACGGCGATGATGATCAACAGGACTTCTTCCATGAGTCAATTTCCCTTGGTTGCCTTTGATGGTATGGCTGGACTGCGCAGTGTTGTGAGAAAGCTTTTGGAGGCTGCCTCGCCAAAACGGGCGCGAAGCATAGCACGTTATCGACACCGCGCAACCCTTCCGTATAAGAAGCGCGGCCCCTCTTGGTGCTGCCATTAGAATCGACGCATTTGTGACGGCGATGGAGTACAGCAAACATGCCTCTGCCGACTGAATTTGTTGACAGGGTCGAAGACGAACTCGGGGCGGACCAGGCCGGCCGTATTGTGGCAAGTATGTCGGAACCGAAGCGAGTCGCCTGGTGGGTCAACCCCTTGCGGCCGTGTTCGCCGGAGTCGCTGCCATGTGGACGGCCGCTCGCAAGTTTGACGGGAGTCATGACGCGCGCGCCAGGCGAGCGACCAGCGGTCATGCACCATCCGTCAGCCATGACGGGAGTCATCTATCCCATCAACCCATCGAGTGTGGTTGCCGTCCTGGCGCTCGCGCCGCTGCCGGGAGAAGAGATACTCGACCTTGCCGCTGCGCCTGGCGGCAAGTCGATACTCATCGCCGCAAGGATGAACAACACCGGCAGACTGGCGGCAGTGGAGTCGGTGCGCAAGCGATTCTTGCGAATGCGCGCCAATCTGCATCGTTGTGGGGTCACCATGTCGAAATGCTATCTCGACGATGGCAGGAACACGGGTAGGAAGACCCCGGAACGCTTCGATCGCGTGCTGCTCGACGCACCCTGCTCTTCGGAAGGAAGATTCCGCACTGACGACGTGAACACTACCCGCCGCTGGCGGCCCCGCAAGGTGGTGGAGACATCGCGCAAACAGCGGGCACTCATAGACTCCGCATTCCGTTGCCTAAAGCCCGGGGGCGTGTTGGTGTATTGCACATGCACTTTCGCGCTAAAGGAAAACGAGGAAGTAGTGAAATGGTTGTTGCGACGCCATGAAACTGCCGAACTGCACCCCTTTTGCTTCGACGGAGTTCCGGGTGAGGAAGGAGCGCTTCCCGGCACTTTGCGCATCGTCCCCGACGACATCTTTGACGGCTTTTTCGTTGCAGTGATCCACAAGGCGCCGGCACCCAGCCGAAGAGGGCGGTAGCGAACCCGCAGGCCAGCAGTTGCGAAGCAACTGCCAACGCGCCCGATAGGGCGCGCTCGCATAGGGTCAAGCTGCCGAGTCTCGCACGTCCGGTTCCAGAAACTGCGCGAGGGCGAACTCTCGATAGAGGGCATTGGTTGCCACCAAGGCGCTGTGGGTGCCCGATGCGACCGTGCGGCCTTCGTCGAGGACGATGATTCGGTCTGCCTGACGAACGGTGGAGAGGCGGTGTGCCACGATCAGCACCGTGCGCTTGCCCTTCTGCAGCTCAAGCGCCGTGCGAATCGCTTCCTCCGAACGCGCGTCCAAGGCACTGGTGGCCTCGTCCACGAGCAGGATGCCTGGCCGTCCGGGCAGGGCCGGTGCCGCCAGGAAGGCGCGAGCGATGGCAAGTCGTTGCCGCTGGCCGCCGGAAAGACCGACGCCTCCCTCACCGACGTTGGTTTCGATGCCGTCCGGCAGCGCAGCGACGAAGTCGGCGGCATGGGCGTCTTCAAGGGCAGCCTCGATATCGGCTGGCTTCGACTCCGCTGCGCCGTAGGCGAGGTTGTTGGCGATGGAGCCGGCGAACAGGACAGCGTCCTGTGGCACCGGCGCCATTTGCCGGCGGAGGTCCGAGAGAGATTGCGCCCGTACATCCACGCCGCCCACCAGCACCATGCCCTCATCGACATCGTGGAAGCGCAGCACCAACTCGAGCATGGTGCTCTTGCCGGCGCCGGATGGCCCAACCAGTGCCACCATCTCGCCGGGTTCCACCGCGAAGGAGACATCGTCGAGCACGTTGGCAGAAGGGCGAGACGGATAGCGAAACGACACCCGTCGAAACTCGATGCGGCCCGGCGTCGTTTGCGCAGTGGATGTGTTCGGTTCCGGCAGCCGGGACGACGATGCCAAGAGTTCCAACAGGCGTTCGGCGGCGCCGGCAGCACGCTGGATTTCGCCCCAGACCTCGCTCAAGGCGCCGACGGACCCGGCAACGACGAACGCATAGAAGATGAACGCCACCAACTCGCCTTGGGTGGTGCGCCCCGACAGCACGTCCTGACCGCCGATCCACAGCATGGTCGCGACCGCCGCCAGCACCAGCACCATCACCGTCGCCACGAGCCAGGCGCGCTGGCGAATGCGCTGAACTGCCACCTCGAAGGCCCGATTGACGTGGCGGCGGAATGCGTCGAGGTCCCGTCCCTCGCGCCGGAACGCCTGTACCACGCGAATGTGTCGCAGCGACTCGCCGGCGTAGCTGCCGACATCGGCGATGCGGTCTTGGCTTGAACGCGACAGTCGCCGCACGCGCCGGCCAAAGAACGCCACCGGCAGCACGACGAGAGGGACGCACGCCAGCACCAGCAGCGACAGGCGTGGGTTCGTCACCACCAACAGACAGACGCCGCCCACACCCATCAGCAGGTTGCGTAGGGCGATGGACACCGATGAGCCGATTACCGTCTGCACCAGCGTCGTGTCCGTGGTGATGCGCGAGGAGATTTCGGTGGGGCGGTTGGTGTCGAAGAAGCCGGGGTGCAGGCGGACCAGGCGCGCATACACTGCGGTGCGAATGTCGGCGCTGACGCGCTCGCCGACCCAGGAGACGAGGTAGAAGCGAATCCACGTCCCGGCGGTGAGCACGAGCACCAGCACCGCGAACACGAGAATGCTCGCCTGCAACACGTCCACAGAGTCCTGGGCGAGGCCACGATCCACCAACAGCCGCAAGCCTTGCCCCACCGACAGCGTCACGGAGGCCGTGACCAGCAAGGCGACGAATGCGCCGACGGCCCGCCATCGATATGGCGCCACAAAGGACCAAATGGGCAACAGCCGGGTCAGCTCCTTCGTTGCCGCCCGCGTGTGTTCGTCTGGTCTCGTGTCCGCCACCACGCGAATCGTAGCCCGGATCGTCAGCGAGTGCTCTGGGGCACTCGCTGCGACGGGCAGCCTCCTAGGCGCATTCAGCCAGTCGGATGTCCCCCTTGCGCGCCGGTTCGGTGTAGCCTTTACTTCCTGTACGCACCCACGGCACATCGAGGGGCTGCCAACATGCTTGTCCGGTCACACCAACGGGGGCCGACGACGGACGCCACGCGCACATGGCGTGCTCGCTTGGCAATGGCCGCACTTGTCGTTGCCGCCGGGCTGAGCCCGGCGAGCGCCGACGCCGAGGAGCGGGAAGGGACGCTCCGGCCAAACGAGGCCGCCGCACTTGAGCAAATGCAAGCCGGCCTCAATACGCTTGAATACGCCCGCGTGATCGTCCAGGGCGAAGATCTCGTGGAGGCTATCGAGGCACGGTCGCACCGCTACGACACGGATCTCATTGCGCCGCTTAGCCTGCTCGCCGAAGCCCTGCTGCGCGGCGGAGATGCCGTTCGCGCTGACGGGGTCTTCGAGCGAGCACTGCATCTGGTGCGCGTGAATGACGGCCCGGTGAGCCTCAGCCAACTGCCGCTGGTGTATCGCCAGGCGGACGCCCGCAACCTCATGGGCGCGCGTGGGCTTGCCAACGACCGCGAGGAGTTCGCGCTGGACCTCCTCATCCGTGGCCACGGCCTCGACAGCCCTGAGATCATCGATGGCCTGATGCGGCTCGGCGACTGGTACGCCCAGAATCGCTACCACATCTCCGCACGCATCATCTACAAGCACCTCACCGCCCTCGCCGAGGAACACCTGCCCGAAGGGGATGCACGCACGCTGCACGCTTGGCGCGGCTATGCCGAGTCCTACCAGCGCATCGTCTGGCCGATGCCGCGCCGGCCCAACACCGGGGGCTTTCGCACCGGACCGCCGCTCGATCTGTATGACTGGCGCATCCTGCAAGGCTACGACCCGTTCGAGCACTACCATCTGCGGCGGCGAGCCCACGACAAGGGCGAGCTTGCCTTCAAGACCGTGATCGGCCATCTCGAGGCCACCGGCACCACCGCCGAGCTCGCCGAGGCGATGCTGGAACTGGCCGACTTGCACATGCTCTACCGGCGCTACAGCCAGGCATACGAGCAATATCGTCGTGTTCGCGCCACGCTGGCGTCAGATCCCGAAGCGCTTGCGCAGGCCTTTGACAAGCCCGTGCCGATCTACCTGCCCCTGCCCACCGGTCGGGGCGAAGGTCGCGGCTCATGGAAGGGCGTCGTGGAACTCGCGCTCACCATCACCCACCGAGGCGACGTGGTCGGGCGCCGCACCGTGCGCGCCGAGCCCGGCGGCATCATCGAACACCGTGTCCGCATGGCCGCGCGCCGGGCTCGCTACCGCCCGGCGTTCGATGGCGACCACCCCGTCAAGAGCTTCAACGTCCCGCTCGAGTACACCTACAGCTATCTGCCGGGCACCGTCGCCTCGCGGTAGCGCTGCCAAACCCATTGCTGACGCCCTTGGTTTGCCCCGGCCCCCCAACTCCCTGCACGCGGAGCTCGGCATGACAGACGGCATCCGCCTCGCCACGATGCTCGAACCGGGCAGCGCTGGCACAGGGTGCCCCGGGGTCGGGCCGGCTTGCCTTTACTCCTGCGCAGCGCCGGCGAGCGCCCAGGCACATGAAAGCGCGACCGGCCGGTACACGAAGCGCTCGGGTGCGGTCGCCGCGGCGCTCTCGGCCGTGATCCTCGCTGCCTGCGGAGGCGGCGGAAGCGACCCTCCGGCGCCGCCACCGATGGCGGCATCGGAGCCGCCTCTGGGGTTGGGCCGATGCCGAGACCGGGGATGAGTACGCCCTGATGGGCATGGCCAAAGGCACTGCCTTGGTGAGGGTTTCCGACCCATCCAACCCCGTGTTCCTCGGCCGCTTGCCGACGCACACCGAAGCGTCCGTCTGGCGCGACATCAAGGTCTATCGCGACCACGCCTACGTGGTCGCCGACCAGTCCGGGGTCCACGGCATGCAGGTGTTCGACCTCTCGCGTCTGCGCGGACTGTCCGGACCGCAGACGTTCGCGGCCGACGTCGTGTACGGCGACTTCGAGAGCGCGCACAACCTGGCGATCAACGAGGAGACCGGGTTCGCCTACGCCGTTGGCTCGAACACCTGCGGCCGCGGCCTGCACATCGTTGATATCCGGATCCCGAACAATCCGGTGTCCCGCGCCTGCCACGATGTCGCCCGCACGCACGACGCCCAATGCGTCATCTACCGAGGCCCAGACGCGGACCACGCCAGCCGGGAGATCTGCTTCAACGCCAACGAGGACCACTTCGCGGTGGTCGACGTCACCGACAAGGACGCTCGCTCACCCTGTCGTCGTCCACCTATCCGGACAGCGGCTTCGTGCACCAGGGCTGGCTGACCGACGACCACCGATTCTTCCTGCTCGGCGACGAGTTCGACGAGGCGAATCTCGGCCTACCGACGCGCACGCACGTGTTCGACGTCTCGGACCTGGACGCCCCCGTCTATGTGTACGCGCACGAACTGGCCACGGTTGCCACGGACCACAACCTGTACGTCCTGGGCAGCCGGGTGTTCGAAGCGAACTACACCTCGGGCCTGCGAGTGCTAGCGTTTGACGACCTGACGGCGAGGGAGATCGGCGAAGTTGCGTTCTTCGACACCTTCCCGCAGGGCGACGACGTGGCGTTCGCCGGCGCGTGGAGCGTCTATCCATACCTTCCATCCGGGACGATCCTTGTCAGCGACATCCAGGGCGGGCTGTTCGTTCTGTCCATGGACTAGGAGGCTGCGCCCGTAGGAAACGGCGTTGGCTCCTAGCCGTAGCTGCGAGCGAATGCGAGCACGCGCGCCCGCAAGGGCGCACTAGCGCGCTCTCTCGTGCTTGATTTCGCGTCGCCGGGCCGCCACAGTGCGCCCGCCCAAAGCCTTCAGGGATCATGTTTGTGAGCGAAATCGCCTTCGGCTCCGCAGTCGAGCTTGCCGCGGCCATACAGAGGCGCGAGATTGGCTGCGTAGAACTCTTGCAGCACTTCCTGGGCCGCGTGGACCGGTACAACGAACGCCTCAACGCCATCATCGTCCAGCGCCGCGACGAGGCGCTCGCCGAGGCCCGAGAGGCCGATGCGGCGCTTGCGCGGGGCGACGACGTGGGGCCGCTACATGGCGTGCCCATGACGGTGAAAGAATCCTATGACGTCACCGGCACGCCAACCACCTGGGGCGTTCCCCGGCTCAAGGACAACATCGCCGAGCGGGACGCACTGTCCATCGAGCGGCTGCGGCGGGCCGGCGCGATCATCTTCGGCAAGACCAACGTGCCGCTCTTGTTGTCCGACTTCCAGAGCTACAACGAAATCTACGGCACCACAAACAATCCCTGGGACGTAAAGCGCGCGCCGGGCGGTTCCTCGGGCGGTTCTGCGGCAACCTTGGCGGCGGGGCTAACCGGGCTCGAAACCGGCTCCGACATCGGCGGCTCCATCCGCAATCCTGCGCACTTCTGCGGCGTCTTCGGCCACAAACCCACCTGGAACCTGCTGCCGCCCCGGGGCCACGCGATGCCGGGAGTGCTGACGCCTTCCGACATCTCCGTCATCGGTCCGCTGGCACGCTCGGCAGGCGACCTCGAGACCGCGGTGCGGGCCATGGCCGGCCCGGACGAGATCGCCGCGCGCGGACTCAAGCTGGAACTGCCCAGCCTCGCCAAGGCAGCGTCCGACCTCAAGGTGGCGGTTTGGCGCGACGATGACGCGGCGCCGGTGGATGCCAGCGTTTCCGCGCGGGTGGACCTCGTCGCCGACGCCCTCGCGAGCCTCGGCGCGAAGCTTGACTACGACGCCCGACCGGTTCAGGCCACCCATTCGCACGAGACCTACCAGCGCCTGTTGCAGGCGACGATGGCGGCGCGCATTCCCGAAGAGCAATACCTGCGCGCCGTGGCAAGGGCGGACGCCTTGGCGCCGGACGACAACAGCCTCGCGGCCATTTCGGCGCGGGCCCAGGTGGCTCGCTTCCGCGATTGGAGCGCGGCCAACGAGGCACGAACGCATGTGCGCTGGCAGTGGCACCGATTCTTTGCCGAGTACGACGTGCTGCTCACCCCCATCATGGCCACGTCTGCCATCGAGCACGATCATCGTCCCATGGGCGAGCGCACCGTCACCGTGAACGGCGCGCCGCAGGATTACTTCCGCCAGGTGTTTTGGTCTGGCCTCACCGGAGTCGCCTATCTGCCGTCCACGATCGTTCCTACCGGGCCGGACGACTCCGGGCTGCCCATCGGCGTGCAGATCGCCGGCCCCGAGTACGGCGACCTCATCACCATCGGCGTCGCGCAATTGCTCGAACGCGAGGGGTTTGCGTTCCGCGCCCCGCCGGGCTTCGACGGCGCTTGAGGCGGCCCGAAGGATGGCGGCCGGCGGGGTGGCAACCGCAGTCGCGCATCCCAATGTTGCCTTGGTCAAGTATTGGGGCAAGCAAGCGGGAGCGGGCAACCGTCCGGCGACACCGTCTCTTTCCGTCACGCTGAGCGGCATCGCCACGACGACGCGGGTCGAAGCCGCGCCGGCAGACCGGCTGTGGCTGAACGGCGAGGAGGCGCAAGATGCCAAGGTCGCGCGTTTTCTCACCGAGTTGCGCGCGGCCTTCGACATCCCGGGCGTCGCGATCACCACAGACAACGACTTTCCCACCGGCGCGGGACTCGCGTCGTCCGCGTCAGGCTTCGCGGCCCTCACCACGGCCATCGACGCCGCCTTCGGCTTGGGCCTTGACAGCGCCGAGCGCTCGGTTTGGGCGCGGCGGGGTTCGGCATCGGCGGCGCGCTCGATCTTTGGCGGCTTCGTGGCGCTCGTGGAACAGGGCGCGGAACCCGTGGCACAAACCGTTGCTGGCGCGGACCATTGGCCCTTGGCGGTAACCGTCGGCGTCGCATCGCAGCGGATGAAGAGTGTCGGCTCCACCGCGGGCATGGAGCGGGCGCGTGCTACATCCCCCTTCTACAACGCTTGGACCACAAGCACCCACAACGATTTCGCTGCCGCGTTGCGCGCCGTGCGGGAGCGGGACTTCGATGCCCTCGCCGAGGTGGCGGAGCACAGCAGCATGAAGCTGCACGCACTCACCCTCACCAGCCGCCCGGCGATCGTGTACTGGGCGCCAGCCACCGTGGCCGCCCTCCATGCGCTGGCGCAGTTGCGACGTGCCGGCACGGGCGTCTTCGCCAGCATTGATGCCGGTCCGCAAGTGAAGGCATTCAGCGCCCTGGACGACGCAGACGCGGTGGCGGAGGCACTCGCGACGGTTCCGGGCATCGAGCGGGTGATCCGCTGCGGCATCGGCCCCGGCGCGGTCGTCATCGAAGCCGGCTGATGGCCGCGGGCCCTGGCATCATCGAAACGTCCGCACCGGCCAAGGCGGTGCTGAGCGGCGAGTACGCGGTGCTGGTCGGCGCGCCGGCGCTGGTGGCGGCGCTGGACCGCCGCGTCCGATGCCGATTGACGGTGCGGCAGCAAGGCGGCTGGGAGTTCCTTGGCACGGGCCACGAAATGCACCAGCGGATGCCTCGCGACGAGTTGTTGGCGAGCCCGGCGGACACCATTGCTGGCATCGTGCCGCAAGTGCTGCGTGCAACCGAAACGCCGTCGCATGTTGGCGTCGAGATCGACTCGACTGCGTGCTACCTCGACGGCGTGAAGCTTGGCATCGGCTCCAGCGCTGCGGTGGTGGCGAGCTTTGCGACGGCGCTGTCGGCTCTGGCGGGGCGTCGCTGTGGGCTCGCCGAGTTGCTCGCCCTGCACGGACGCCTGCAAGGCGGCGGCAGCGGGCTGGACGTGGCGGCGGCGGCCATCGGGGGGGTGATCCGCTTCGCGACGGCCAAGGCCGTGCCGGTGAAGCTGCCTCAGGGCCTCAGCCTTCGATTCGTCTTTGCCGGTCACGGCACGGCCACCGCCCCGATGCTGGCACGCTTCCACGCTTGGCGCAAAGGCGAGATGCCGGCCGCATTGCGGGCGCTCAAGCACGCGGCGGAGCAAGTTGCTGCGCTGGCTTCGGGCGGCGTTGCTGTCGGGACCTTTCTGGAGGCACTTGCGCTCAATGCGGAGGCTCTCAGGCACATGGACGATGCCGCCGGCATCGGCATATTCGGCTCATCGCACAGAGCGGCTGCTCGACTGGCGGGCAAGTCAGGCGTGATCTACAAGCCCTGCGGAGCCGGCGGCGGTGACATCGGCGTCGCTGCGAGCGACAGCCGAGAGCGGCTTGATGCATTCGGTGCCGAGGTCACCGAAGCCGGACTGACGCCAGTCGCTGCGGGCATCGACCCCGACGGCGTCGGCTGACCGTCGCTGCGCGGGCGCAACTTGCCAAGCGCGCACGCGGCGGGTCAAACTGCGACGGTCATTGTGGGAGGGATTCGCATGGCTACGTCGGCTCGGGTGGTGGTATTGCCGCAAGAGGACGCACCGCTTGAGGTGCAGGAAGTGAGCCTGCCGGACCCTGGTCCGTCGCAGGTGGTAGTGCGGCAGTTCGCGTCGGGCGTCTGCCACTCGCAACTGCACCAGATGCACAGGCCCAGACGCGGGCCGGTGCTGCTCGGTCACGAGTCCACCGGCGAGGTGATCGCCAAGGGTTCGGACGTGACGCATGTGGAAGAGGGCGACATCGTCCTCGTCACCTGGGTGCCGCGCGATGCCAAAGCCATTCGCACGCCGCCGGCCGCGGCGCATCTCAGCGTTGCTGGCGGAAACGCGGTGTCGCAGAACGTCTTCACCTGGGCCGACCACACCATTGCCGACGGGCAATTTGTCGTCAAGGCCGGGCCGGACATCAGCCGCGACGTGACCGCAATCATCGGCTGTGCCGTGATGACTGGTGCCGGTGCCGTGCTGAACACTGCCAATGTGCAGAAGGGCGACTCGGTGGCCATCTTCGGCGTCGGCGGCGTTGGTCTCTCCGCCGTGGTTGGCGCCAAGATGCGCGGCGCCGACCCCATCATCGCGGTGGACTTGGATCCGACCAAGCTCGAGTTCGCTCGTCGCTTCGGCGCCACGCATGGCATCGACGCCTCGAAGGTGAATGCGGTGGAGGCGATTCACGACCTGGTGGGGTGCTCCGACGAGGTCGCCATCGGCGGCCAAGCGGTCACGGGCGTCGACTATGCCTTCGACTGCATTGGCCTCAAGGTGACGATGGAGCAGATCGTGCCGGCGGTGCGGCCGGGTCATTTCGGTGCCCGCCAAGGAGGCACGGCGGTGCTCGTGGGCGTGCCTTCGACGCCAGTGGAACTCAACGCCGGCGCGATGCTCGGGCAGGAGAAGCAGTTTCGTGGCTCCATCGGCGGCTCCTGTTGTCCTGACCGCGATTTCCCGATGTTTCTCGACTGGCACGCCAAGGGCGAGTTGGACCTCGATGCCCTCGTCACCGAGCGCTACCCCATCGAAGACATCAACGAAGCCACCACGGCGCTCGAAGAGGGACGCATCAGCGGTCGGGCCATTCTGGAATTCGCCTGATTCCCGTGGCGGGTGGCGACGAGGCGGGGAACGGCGCGGCACGACGGGGCCGGCCGCGGCCGGCTGCCGTGCCAGCCATGCCGGACACATCGCAGTACCGCGTGTCCGCCAATGCAGCCGTGGACCTGGCCGCGATCCCCACCCGGCATGGATTCGCCGACATTCGCAAGTCAGGCAAGCGACTGGCACGTCAGCGCCGACGCATAGCGCGATTTCAGGAGCGACTGTTCGCGAGCAGCCGCACCTCCCTCCTTTTGGTCTTTCAAGGCATGGACGCTTCCGGCAAGGATGGGGCGATTCGTGCGGTGTTCAAGGGCGTCAACCCGCAGGGCATCTCGGTGACGAGCTTCAAGGAGCCGGTGGGTGAGGAACTCACCCATTCCTGGCTGTGGCGGCACTGGCTTACGGTGCCGGCGCGGGGGCAGATTGGCGTGTTCAACCGCTCGCATTACGAGGAAGTCGCGGTGGTGCGCGTTCACCCGGAACTCTTGGCCGCGCGTGGGCTCGCGCATCCGCCACCAGAGGAGTTCTGGGACGAGCGCTTGCGCGACATCCGCGCCTTCGAGCGGCATTTGCACGTCAACGGCACCCACATCGTCAAGTTCTACCTGCACGTGTCGCAGGAAGAACAGCGACGTCGCATCATGCGGCGGCTCGACGATCCCAAGAGGCAATGGAAGTTCCACTCTTCCGACATCACCGAGACGGCCCTGCGCGAGGAGTATCTCAGCGCCTATCAGACGGCCATTGCCGCCACCGCCACCGAGTTTGCGCCTTGGTTCATCATCCCGGCGGACCACAAGCCGACCGCTCGCCTGATGGTTGCCACCGTGATCGCCGAAACGCTGGCCGCGGTGGCGCCGGAAATGCCACGCCCCGGGCCCGATGCCTTGCGTGCCATCGCGCACTTTCGCGATTCCTTGGCTGACATGCCCGAAGACAAGGGGAAAGCATGACAAGCGACCTGCCAGCCCTTGAGTGCATCGAGCGGGAACCGCCGGGGGACGCCGCCGGCACCGTGATCTGGCTGCACGGCCTCGGCGCGGACGGCCACGACTTCGAGCCGGTGGTGCCCATGCTCAACCTGCGCACGCCCTTGCGCTTCGTCTTCCCGCACGCGCCGGTGCGTCCGGTGACGATCAATGGCGGCGCCGAGATGCGAGCGTGGTACGACATCGATCCCCGGGCGCCGAAGTCCGGCACCGAGGACATCGCGCGTTCGGCGGCCGAGGTGCAGGCTTTGGTGGATGCCGAAACCGCACGCGGCACCCCACAGCAACGAATCGTGCTCGCGGGCTTCTCCCAAGGGGGCGTCATCGCCTTGCACATGGGCACGCGGGCGAGCCAGCCATTCGCCGGCATCATGGCGCTGTCCACCTATGTCCACGACCCGGAGGGACTGCCGACGGAGGTCACCTTCGCCAGTGTCGACACGCCGATCTTCATGGCGCACGGCCACATGGACCCGATGATCCCCATCGCCCGGGCAGTCACCTCGCGGCATGCCCTGGAAGCCCTCAACTACCGGGTCGAGTGGCGCCAATACGGCATGGGTCACCAAGTTTGCGCCGAAGAACTCTCTGACATCGGTCGATGGCTCGACAGCGTGGTCGGTAGGTCCGACTGACGCCGCGGGGCACCCCAGGGCTGACCCGGTGCCTCGCAGTCGCGGAAGTGACGCCCTGTTGGAGGGCGACGGGGACGGCGCCGGGCGCAGCGAACGGACGGCGGATCGGTCCCCACGCGGGGTAAAGTACCCGGCGACTGCCGCCATCCTCGAAAGCCACATGTTGACGATGAAGCATCCGATGGCCGCTGTGACCGCGTTCGTCCTTGCGGTGCTCGCCGGGTGCGCCCCCCGTGCGGAAACTTGCGTGCTGGACCCGGCGCACGAACCCGAGTCGCTCGTTCCGGGAGCCGCAGGGACACCCGTTGCCGGCGTCTTCCGCGGCCGGGTCACGCTCCCGGATCCCTCCAACCCGTTCGTGGGACTTCGCTTTACAGGCGAACGCTGCCATGTCCGGATCGGTCATTCGAACGGGTACGTTGTCGCCGAGACGAGCTTCCTTCCGGACCCTGTGCCCTTCGGTCGGATGGGCGACGGCCTGTGGCATATTGGGCTTCTCGCCGACGGCACCGCACTTGTGGTGCAGACGGATGGCAGCGCCGTGTCTTCGGCCACGCACACCCTATTCGACGACGAGGGCACGCTGGTCTACGGCAACTGCGGCAGCTCCGGGTTTGGTTTCTTGAGCGAGTGCATCGTTGACCGCTGATTCGTCGACTGGACCACTCGCGGCGCAGCGCGGACGTACGGCAAACCCTCCGGCTCGATAGCTGGCCCGCGGGCCAGCGCAAAGCCGCGCCGACGTCAGACGCGTCGCCTTCCTCGCCTCCCACAGGTCATCCGTGATCAGCGGAATCAGTTCCCGTTGCACGTCCTCCAAGGTCAGCGCGGCTCCCGATTGCGCCAGCGCCTAGCCGGTGACTACGCCGCCGATTTGGAAGATCGGCAGGTACATGGCAGTAATCAGGCCGCCGACCAGGACGCCGAGGACCACCATCACGGCGGGTTCGAGGAGGGCGGTCAGTTGGTCGACGGCGTGATCCACGAGTTCCTCGTAGTGTGTGGCGCAGCGGCTGAGCATGTCGTCCAGGGTGCCGGACTCCTCGCCAACGGCAACCATTTGCGTCGCCAAAGGCGGAAAGGCGACAGCGTTGCGCATGGCTTGTGCCAGTGTCTGTCCGTTGGCCACTTCGTCGCGCATGGCGAGGGTTGCGGTGGTGAAGACAGAGTTGGTGACCGAGGCAGACACCAGCGTCAGGGCGGTGACCAGGGGGACGCCGGCGTCCAGCGTCGTACCGAGGGTGCGGACGGTTCCGGCAACGGCCGAATGCTCGACGATCGGTCCGATCACCGGCACCTTCAGCAAGGCTCGGTCGGTAGCGCGGCGGAGTGGCACATAGCGTCGTCGGGTCCAGCCGATGCCGATGCCGGCGCCGATCAGACCCGCGAGGACTCCGGCCCAACTGGCCTGTGCGAACTCGGAAATAGCGATCACACTCTGTGTCGCAGCCGGCAGCTCAGCGCCGAAGCTCGCGAACATGTCCTCGAATTGCGGCACCACTTTGACGAGCAAGAGCCCCGTGACTGCGAGCGCGATCACGATCACGGCTGCCGGATAGGTGAGAGCACGGCGTACCTTGCCGCGAATGGCGCGCGTCTTCTCGCCGTGGGTGGCGATACGGCTGAGCATCTCGTCCAAGGCGCCGGACTGCTCGCCGGCATCCACAAGGTTGCACAGCAAGGCATCGAAGTGCGACGGATGGCGACGCAGCGCCGTGGCAAGGGGGAAGCCCCCGGCGACGTCTTCGCGAATGCGCTTGACGAGCGAGCGCACGCCGCTGGCATCCGCGGCGTCGGCGACAAGATCGAACGCCTGCACTAGCGGAATGCCAGCATGCGTGACGGTGGCAAGCTGTCGCATGAGGGCCGTGACCTGCGCCGGCTTCACCTTGCGGCCGGGCTTGCGCGCGAACAACCCCTGCGGCTTGCGGCGGACGCGCTGTGGGTCGATGGCTTGGCGCCGCAGCAGCGCCCGGGCCAAGGACAGGGACGCGGCTTCTATCTCGCCGCTTTGGCTGCGGCCGTTTCGGTCCGTGCCTTCCCAGAGAAAGGTCTGCGACGTTGCTTGTCGGGTCATGGCGGCGCTCCCGTTAGGCCGTGACGCGGTTGATTTCGGCGAGGCTCGTGACGCCGGCCAGAACCTTTGCGAGGCCGGACTCGCGCAAGCTCGGGAAGCCCTCCCTCCTCGCCTCGGCCGCAAGCTCGATGCTGTCGCTGCCGTCCAAGATGAGCCTTGACATGGCGGGCGTCACGCGCACGACCTCATAGATGCCGGTGCGTCCGCGGTAGCCCTTGCGGCAGTTGCCACAGCCGTCGGGGTTAGCGGCGAACAGGCGCGCGCCGCGAGCGATGTCGGCGGCGTCGATGCCCTCGTCGGCGAGTGTCTCGGGCGGTGCCGACAGGGGCTTGCGGCAGGTCTCGCACAGCACGCGGGCCAGGCGCTGCGCGACGATGAGGCTCACGGAGGTGGCGAGGTTGAAAGCCGGCACGCCCATGTTGCGCAGGCGGGTGAGGGTTTCGGCGGCGGAGTTCGTGTGCAGGGTGGCGAGCAGGAGGTGGCCAGTCTGTGCGGCCTGGACGGCGGTTTCGGCGGTTTCAAGGTCGCGAATCTCGCCCACCATCACGACGTCAGGGTCTTGGCGGAGAAACGCGCGCAGGGCCGTGGCGAAGTCGAGCCCCACCTTGGGGTTCACTTGCACCTGGTTGATGCCCTCGACGTTGATCTCCACCGGGTCTTCGGCGGTGGCGATGTTGCGTTCCTCGGTGTTGAGCACGTTGAGTCCGGCATACAGCGTCACCGACTTGCCGCTGCCGGTCGGGCCGGTGACGAGAATCATTCCCTGCGGCAGGGCCAGGGCTTCGAGAAACAGACGCCGCTGCTCGGGACTGAAGCCGAGCCTGTCCACGCCGACTTGCGTTGCCGAGGCGTCGAGGATGCGCAGCACGATCTTCTCGCCCCACATGGTGGGCATGGTGTTGACGCGCATGTCGATGCTGCGTTCGCCCTCCAAAGAGAGGCGCAGGCGACCGTCTTGGGGGATGCGGCGTTCGGCGATGTCGAGCTCCGCCATCACCTTCAGGCGCGATGCGAGTCGCGGGCCCATCTCCACCGGCGGCTGGCTTTCTTCCCGCAGGACGCCGTCGACGCGGAAGCGCACTCGGCTTGAGCCGCGATAGGTCTCGAAATGGATGTCGGAGGCGCCGGCACGGATTGCGTCGTGTAGCGTCGCTTGCACGAAGCGCACGACGGGGGTCTCGTCGGCGTTGTCGACGGCCGCTGCTGGCAGGCCCTGCTGGAGGCGTGTGGGGGCGGTGGCGCCTTGTGGAGTTTCGGTGGCTGGCGACGAGGTACCCGGTGCGGCGGTGGAAGCGGTGACGGGGGCGACTGCGTCTCGGCCTTGGGGCTCGGCTTCGGCAAGTACAGCGAGCGCGGCTGCGAGAGGTTTGGGTTCAACGACGACGCATTGCGTCGCCATGCCTGTGCGCTGCCGAACCGCTTCGATGGCGGCTTGGTCGGCTGGGTCGGCGGTGGCGACGAATACCTGTCCCGCGCGGACGGCCAGCGGCAGGATGCGGCGATCCTGCAGGAGCGTGCTGTCGAGCAGTCCGCGCGGAGCTTGGGCCACGTCGAATGCGGTGAGGTCCAAGAGCGGCAGGCGCAGGTCCGCTGCCAGGGAAGTGGCGGCTTCCCGCGCCGACGTTGGTCTTTGCTGCGTTGGCACCATCAGGCTCTCGCTTTCGACTGTTCGCCGGAAACGCTACGCCGGCCGGGGCAGCAGGGTCGATAGGAAATCGCCGCTGCGTCTTGTCCGAATTTGTCCGCGGGGCGCGTGCGAGAAGGCCCACTGGCACCGATTGCAGTGATGTCTCACGCGGATTGCCGCCGCGGCTTACATGCGCATTGGCCGAAGGATGCAACGACAGGCGGCGAAGACTTGCTTACGATTTTGTCTCGGCAGCCAAGGGCATAGGGAGCGCTTCGATGCAACGGGAACACGATGTGATTGGGCACCGACGAGGGCAAGGCTTCACGCTCATCGAGTTGATGATCGTGATTGCGTTGATCGGCATTCTGGCGGCACTGGCGGTGCCGGCCTATAACGACTACATCCAGAGCGCGAACATGACCAAGGTGAACGCCCATTTCGAGACGGGTGCCAGCGTCGTGCAGTCGGAACTGCGTCGCGTTCAGGCAGAGATCGCGATGGGCACGCTCACCGCAGCGCAGGCAGACACCGACTACAACGCCGCCGATGGCCAAGGCTGGATCGACCTCTTGAACGGCCAGGGGGCCGGCAGAGCGCCGGGGGGCGGCGCGCCGTTCGCGGCGCTGGCGGATGACGGCAACGGCGTGGTGGGCATAGGCGTCCAGAATGGGTTCGCTTCGGGCGATTTGGTGGTGACCGTGACGCGGCCGATGTTTGGCGAGTTTGCGGCGCAAGAGCAGCGGAGCATCGCGTGGGCAGACTTGTAGGGGTTACGACGCGGCACCGCCCTGGGGTTGAAGGCCCTTGCAGAGCGGGACCGAAGGCGAGCCGGCGTCCTGCCTATGCGACGTTCCGGGGCGGCCCCGGGGCGCTGCCGACACGGGCGCCATGGCGCAGGCACCCGAGCGAGTCCGCAAGGCGCGCGACCTGCGCCGCCCATTCCGCGCGGTGCAAGGCAGGCTTCACTCTGCTGGAACTGCTGGCGGCGTTGGCAATCGTCGCGGTCGTGGCCGCGGTGGCGGTGCCTTGGTATCGCGACTACGTCGCGACGGCGCGGGAGGGTGCGCTTGGCAAGCGCATCGCCGCCATGGCGATCTTTCAGGAGGAGACGCGGCTGCGCACAGGCAGCTATGGCGCTGGCTCATGGGACCCAGGAGCCGGCGAGGAGTCCTTGGCAGCCGCCATCGGCTGGCAACCGGCGACCGACGACGGCACGACATTCATCGTCACGGCGGACGCCGACGCCTGGACGGTCACCGCCACGGACGCAGGCGGGGCCACGCTCTGCCGCGTGCTGCCGGCCAACGATCCATGCGCCCGGAACGAGTGATCGAACGGGCGCACCCGAACCGATTCGGGTACGATTTGCGGGATGTGCCGGAATAGCTCAGTCGGTAGAGCGACTGATTCGTAATCAGTAGGTCCGCGGTTCGATTCCGCGTTCCGGCACCAGACGCAGATCGACGCGGCGTCCCCTACGACAAAACATGCCCACAGTCACTGGGTTGCACGACCCGCTTAACGCCTATGCGTCTCCTGCCCTCACCCTCCAAGCGCCCTCGTTCCGCGCGGCCATGTGCATCGGAGTGCACATGACTAGGGGTGCCTAGGGCACAGTTCGCTCGAGCCGCATCGACAGATCCGGTGGCACTACGGCCTTGGTGATGTCTCCTATGGAGATGAAGTCGACGCCTGTTGCGGCGATGCGGGCGATGGTCTGAAGGGTGATTCCGCCGGAGGCTTCGAGGGGGATTCGGCCGGCGGTGAGGTGGACCGCCTCGCGCGTAGCCTCGGGGCTGTAGTTGTCGAGCAGGGCCATGTCGGCGCCGGCGGCGATGGCTTCTTGCAGCTCTTCGTTGTTCTCCACCTCCACTTCAAGCTTGACGTTGGGATGGAGGGCTCTGGCGCGGTGGACGGCGGCGGTGATGCCGCCGGCGGCCGCGATGTGGTTTTCCTTCAGAAGGAAGGCGTCGAAGAGGCCCATGCGGTGGTTTTGTGCGCCGCCGACGGCGACGGCGTACTTCTGGGCGTGGCGAAGGCCGGGCAGCGTCTTGCGGGTGTCGAGGATGGTGACCGGTTTGTCGGTGGCGGTGCGCAAGCCAGCCACGGCTGAGGCGTAGCGCTTTGCCGCCGTGGCGGCGGCGGAGAGCACTTGCACGAAGTTGACGACGGTGCGTTCTGCGGTGAGCAGGGCGCGCGCTGGCCCCGTGAGTTCTAGCAGGCGGGAACCCGTTGTGACCGATTCGCCTTCCTCGGCGAACCAACGGGTGGCTATGCGCGGGTCCACTTCGCTGCAAGCTTCAACTACCCAAGGACGGCCGCAGAGCACCATGTCGGTGCGGGTCACCAGGGTTGCACGGGCCTGGGTCTCGGCGTCGATCAGTGCGGCATTGATGTCGCCGGGGCCGATGTCCTCGGCGAGGGCCTCGGCGACATTGCGTTTGACGGTGTCGGGGTCGGCGCGCATATTCGCGGGGGCTTCAAGTCCGTGCGGGCAGTCGGGTGGAAAGTATATGGAGGAACGTCCTGCCATAGATGGGGGGCAATGGCTGACCGCCGCGTTGGTGCGGCCGAGCCCCAACTGCAACGACCGGCCGCGCGAGGACGACATTGGCCTCGTGGTGATTCATGGCATCACCGTGCCGCCGGGTCGGTTCGGCACGGGCCTCGTCGAGGCGCTCTTTCTCAATACGCTGGACTTGACGCTGCACCCGGCGCTTGCAGACCTCGAAGGGGTGCGAGTGTCGGCGCACCTCTTCATCGACCGCGGTGGCGTGGCGACGCAGTTCGTCCCCTTCCATCGCCGCGCTTGGCACGCTGGCGTTTCTTCCTTTGGCGGCCGCGAGAACTGCAACGACTTCGCCATCGGCATCGAACTCGAAGGCACGGATGACTCGCCCTATGAAGACGCGCAGTACGAGCGACTGACCGGGGTTCTGGAGGCGTTGTTCCTGCGCTATCCGCAGCTCTCGCCGTCGCGGGTGGTGGGGCATGCGGAGGTCGCGCCGGGAAGGAAGACCGATCCGGGTCCGGTGTTCGACTGGCAACGTCTGATGGCGGCCATTGCCACGAGCCGGCTGTCCGGCCCCGCGCCGGGATGAAGGCAGCGCGCATAGGCATCGACCTCGGTGGCACCAAGATCGAGGCGGTGCTGCTCGATGCTGGCGGCGCGGTGCGTTTCCGCGAGCGCGTCGCGACGCCCAAGGGCGACTATGCCGCGACCGTCGCGGCCGTTGCAGCCTTGGTCGAGCGGATCGACGTGGAATTCGGCAGCGAGTCGTCCGTGGGCATCGGCACGCCAGGCGCCTGGGTGCCGGAACGGCGGCAGATGAAGAACTGCAATTCCACCTGGCTGAACGGCCGCCCCCTGCTCGATGATCTCAATGCCGCGCTCGATGGTCGCGTGCGCATTGCCAACGACGCGAACTGCTTTGCGCTCGCGGAGGCGGAAGGCGTGGATGCGGAGGTGGTGTTTGGGGTGATCCTTGGCACGGGGGTTGGCGGGGGCATCGTCGTCGGGGGCCAGCTCTTGGCTGGCGCCAATGCCATCGCCGGGGAGTGGGGACACACACCGCTGCCGTACCTGCGCGCCGACCCTGCCGCGGACGGTCGCGAAGGGTCGTTGGCGGACCGCCCCTGCTACTGCGGTCGGACGAACTGCGTGGAGACGTTTCTGTCGGGGCCGGGGCTTGCCCGTACGCACGAGGCATTCACCGGGGAGGAGTTGGAGGGGCCGGTGCCGACGGATTCACCGGCGCTCAACCTATACACAACGATGCTGGCGCGCTCGCTTGCGCAGATTGTCAATGTGCTGGACCCGGACGTGATTGTCTTGGGTGGGGGTGTTTCCAATCTGGATGTGCTGTATCGGGAAGTGCCGCGGAAGCTGCCGAGGTATGCGTTTGCGCACGAAGGGCGGACACGGATCGTGCGAGCGCGGCTCGGGGACTCGGCAGGGGTGTTTGGGGCGGCGCGGTTGGGTGGTTGAGGGGCTCGTTTCGCCTGTCACGAAAGCTCCTCATGGCTCGCCGTATAATCGGTCTTGCGGCTCTACGGAGCGTCTGGATTGAGCATGGCTGACCGCCATTCCGACATACACGACCTCGCGGACGACTATCCCGAGGAAACCCGCGAGTGGCTCGACTCGCTGGAGTATGTGCTGGAGAACGCCGGAGTCGAGCGAGCCAACTTCCTGCTGCGGCTTCTTTCCTCGCGCATGACGCAAACCGGCGCTCGGCTCCCCTACACCATCACGACGCCCTACCGAAACACCATCCCGGCCAATCAGGAAGCGCCCATGCCAGGCGATCTCTTCATGGAGCGGCGCATTCGCTCCCTGATTCGCTGGAATGCCCTTGCCACCGTTGTGCGGGCGAATCGCCGCGACGGTGCGCTCGGCGGCCATATCTCCACCTTCGCTTCGTCGGCCACTCTCTACGACGTCGGCTTCAACTACTTCTTCCGCGGCCCCACGGACGACCAAGCCGGCGACCTCATCTATTTCCAGGGCCACAGCGCGCCTGGCATCTACGCCCGTTCCTATCTCGAAGGTCGGCTCGAAGAGGAGCACCTCGACAACTTCCGTCAGGAGGTGGACGGCCACGGGCTGTCCTCCTACCCCCACCCGTGGCTGATGCCGGACTACTGGCAATTCCCCACGGTGTCGATGGGCCTAGGGCCGATTCAGGCCATCTACCAAGCCCACATCATGAAATACCTCGACAGCCGTGGCCTCATCCCCATGGGGGATCGCAAGGTGTGGGCGTTCCTCGGTGATGGCGAGTGCGACGAGCCGGAAACCTTGGGCGCGCTAGGGCTCGCCGGCCGGGAAAAGCTCGACAACCTGATCTTCGTCGTCAACTGCAACCTGCAGCGCCTCGATGGCCCCGTGCGCGGCAACGGCAAAATCATCCAGGAACTCGAGGGCGCGTTCCGGGGTGCGGGCTGGAACGTCATCAAGGTGGTTTGGGGGCGGCTCTGGGATCCGCTTTTCACCAACGACACCGACGGCCTCATGCAGCGCCGCATGGACGAGACGGTGGATGGCGAATACCAGAACTACAAGGCCAAGGGCGGCGGCTACACGCGCGAGCACTTCTTCGGCAAGCACGAGCGCCTCCGGGAGATGGTGGAGAACCTTTCCGACGACGACATCATGCGCCTGAACCGGGGCGGGCACGACCCATTCAAGGTCTATGCGGCCTATCACGCCGCCGTCAACCACACTGGCGAGCCCACCGTGATCCTCGCCAAGACGGTGAAGGGCTACGGCATGGGGGACGCCGGCGAAGCGGAGAACGACACCCATCAGGTGAAGAAGCTGGACCTCGAAGGGCTCAAGCACTTCCGCGACCGCTTCGACCTGCCCATCACCGACACCGAGCTGGAGAGCGTGCCCTACTACCGCCCGCCCGAAGGCTCTCCGGAGCTCGCCTACCTGCACCGCCAGCGCGCCGGGCTCGGCGGCTGCATCCCGCGTCGCATTGCCGTGGAGAGCGGCTTCGCGGTGCCGGACCTTGCCGTCTTCGACACGCAATTGCGCGGCACCGGCGAGCGCGAGATCTCGACCACCATGGCCTTCGTGCGCGTGCTGGCGACGCTGGTGCGGCAGGAGGAGCTTGGCAAGCGCATCGTCCCCATCATTCCCGACGAGGCGCGCACCTTCGGCATGGAAGGCATGTTCCGCCAGCTCGGCATCTACTCGAGCGAGGGACAGCTCTACGAGCCCGAGGACTCCGGCGAGATCGCCTCGTATCGGGAGTCCCGAGACGGACAGGTGCTGGAAGAAGGCATCAACGAGGCTGGCGCCTTCGCTGCCTGGCTTTCGGCGGCTACCTCCTACAGCACACACGCCTACACCTTGGCGCCGTTCTACATCTTCTATTCGATGTTCGGCTTCCAGCGGGTGGGGGATCTCGCCTGGGCGGCAGGAGACATGCAGGCGCGGGGCTTCCTGCTCGGCGCCACCGCCGGTCGCACGACGTTGAACGGCGAAGGCTTGCAGCACCAGGACGGCCACAGCCACGTGCTGGCATCGACCATCCCCAACTGCGTCGCCTACGACCCCTGCTATGCCTTCGAGCTGGCAGTGATCGTGCAGGATGGCCTGAGGCGCATGTTCGAGGCTGGCGAGCGGGTGTTCTACTACATCACGTTGATGAACGAGAACTATGCGCATCCGGCCATGCCGGAGGGTGTGCGGGACGACATCCTCCGGGGCCTGTACTTGCTGGAAACCGTGGGCAGCGAAAGTGCCGGTGCGGCCGAGGAACGGCCTACGCTGTGGGGAGACGGCGACGGCGTCGGGCGCAAGCGGGTGCGTCTGCTCGGCAGCGGCACGATCCTCGGCGAGGTGCGCAAGGCGGCGCGGCGGCTGCTTGCGGAACACGGCGTCGCCAGCGAGGTCTGGAGCGTCACCAGCTTCACCGAACTCGCCCGCGATGGCGCCGACGTGGAGCGCTGGAACCTGCTGCATCCGGCGGAGGAACCCCGCAAATCGCACGTGGCCAAGATGCTCGACGGCGAAGTGCCCGTGATCGCGGCGACCGACTACATCAAGGTGCATGCGGAGTCGATACGGGGCTACTTCGACGCGCCGTATCGCGTGCTGGGCGCGGACGGCTTCGGCCGCAGCGACACCAGGGCTCGCCTGCGCGATTTCTTCGAGGTGGACGAGCGTTTCGTCACGCTGGCGGCGCTCAGGGAACTGCAGGCGCGGCAGGTGCTGTCGGCGGCGGAAGTGGCGGCGGCCATGCAGGCGATGGACATTGCCGAGGACAAGCCCAACCCGAGGCTTTGCTGACATGGACGTGCGCATTCCCGACATTGGCGACGCCCAGGACGTGGAGGTGATCGAGCTCTGCGTCGCCGCCGGCGACACGGTGGCCGTGAATGACGCGTTGATCGTCATCGAGTCGGACAAGGCATCGATGGAGGTGCCGGCGCCAGCGGCAGGAACGGTGCAGGACGTGCTGGTTGCGCTTGGGGACCTCGTGAACGAGGGCGACGCGATTGTCGTGCTCGAAGCTGTGGAAGCGGCAGCGGCGGATGCGGCCGGGACGGAAGAGACGGCGCAGGCTCCGGGTGCTGCGGCGCCGGCGGACGAGATCGCCCTGCCGGCGCCCGAGCAACGCAAGGCCGGGGAGTCCGACGGCCTCGAGAAACTGATCGGCGAGTTGGACCAACTCATCGACAGCGCGGATGCCGGCACCAAGCCAGGCGAGCAAGTACGACACGGCGAAACCGGTGATCCCGCTGCGGAGACTACGCGTGATCCGTCCGAAGCGAGTGCGCGCGATCCCTCGGCAGTGGCGACGCACGTGCCGCCGGCGCCCGGCGCAAGGGTCTATGCCGGCCCCGCAACACGGCGTCTCGCAAGGGAACTCGGCGTCGATCTCGCGGACGTGCCGGGCAGCGGCGGTCACGGCCGCATCGTCAAGGACGACGTCAAGGCGTTCGTGAAGCAGTCGATGGTGGCCGAAGCCGCACCGGCCCGAGCAACCGCGGCCCCGGCGATCGACTTCTCCCGCTTCGGCGAGGTGGAGGAAGTGCCCCTCAGCCGCGTGCAAGCCCGCGGCGCGGCCAATCTGGCACGCAGTTGGGCACACGTCGTGCACGTAACCCAACACGACGAAGCGGACGTGACGGAGCTGGAATCCTTCCGCACGTCCCTCAAGGCGGAAGCACAAGCACGGGGCACCAGACTCACGCCCCTGCCGCTAATCATGAAAGCCTGCACCCGAGTCCTAACCGACTTCCCGCGATTCAACGCCTCCCTGAACCCGGAAGTGACCGCGCTGATCCACAAGCACTACATGCACATCGGCTTCGCGGTGGACACCGAAGCTGGGCTCGTGGTGCCAGTTGTCCGTGACGCCAGCAGCAAAGGCGTCTGGCAACTCGCCGAAGAGATCGAACGCCTCTCCGCCGCCGCCAGGGAAGGCCGCCTGAAGCCCGACGAAATCCAAGGGGGCTGCTTCACCATCTCAAGCCTTGGCGCCATAGGTGGCACCGGCTTTACGCCCGTCGTAAACGCACCGGAGGTAGCCATCCTGGGCGTAGCGCGTCTAACCACCAAACCCGTCTGGAGCGGCGAAGCCTTCATTCCCCGCAACATCCTCCCCCTATCCCTCTCCTACGACCACCGCGCCATCAACGGCGCCGAAGCCGGCCGCTTCATGGCCGCTTTGACGAGCCTGCTCACCGACTTTCGGCGCCTCGCGCTGTAGCGGTCGACCGCGGCGAGCGCCGCTCCCAGACCATCGACGACGCACCTGCCACGCTGGCGAACTACCGCGCACTGCCCCTGCCCTTACACCGCCTCGGGTGCGTGAGCGATCGTCCACTTGCGTGTAGGACGAAATGGGTGTGTGTCGGGAGGGAGGGGATCTCGGGAGGGAGGGGATCCGGAGTGTGCGAGGGATCGTCCATTTTGCCTGTAGGACGAGATGCGTGTGTGTCGGAACGCCTCCTTGGAACGCCACCACTGTGCCTAATAGCAGGATGGAATACGCGCCCGGCCCGTTATTCCGAATCGTTCCTTCCGCACCGCGTGGCTAAGGGCTAGGGTCGCCATGAGGCATGAGTCCTCGAAGCGCGGTGCAAGCCGCAAGTTCAATGATGGAGGAGCAAAATGAAGACCATCCGGCTCTTCGCGGTCACAGCTTTCGTCGTCAGTCTGACGGCCGCCGTGGCCTCCGGCGACGAAACCGAGATCGCCAGGCTCGATGCACTGATCGAGTCGTACAATCACTTCTTCGACGAGCAGCTCCGGCTGAATGCAGAACAACAGATCCTTGACGCGCAAAACCGCAGTCTGCTCCTCCGGGGAGCGCGCGATCAGCGTGAACTCAAGGAGGGCGACGATGACGACGGCTCCACCCGCAGCGACGGCTACTGCGACCCCGCCACACTATGCCGCAGCGACTGCAATACGGCCAATACCCTCTGTATGGGCCAGGCGGCACGGATCGCTGGGAACTGCCGAGATGCCGTCAACGCACACTATGACTGCGGTCCTCTGAACCTTAGCTGCAACACGAAGCACGCGAATGCACTGGGCTATTGCGCAAGTCAGTTCCTCAACAACTCGATTCGGTGCAACCCGAACGCGGCGACTCAGTGCCTGAATTGCTGCTCCATGAATCCGACGGCTATGTGCACGCAGGCATTCGACAATGTCTCGCTCGACGAGTCTCTGCCGGACATGGACTAATGAAGGAACGGACAAAACGGGCTTGGGTCATCGGTGCTCTCTGGGTGTCCGCCGTCATCGCTGCAGAGGTACTTGACACCTTGTTGTACTTCCTAGGCTGGCTTGGCTGACACTTCGTTGGTTCGACCTCGGGCGGCTTCGGCCGCCCTTTCTTTTGGCCTCCGATCCCTTTCCGTCCTACATGGCCTCCGATCCCGCCACACACTTTTTCGGTCCTACACACCGTAGGCAAACTCTCACGCTCCACTCTCAGCCCGGCGGCCGGTCCGACTGCGATGCCTTCCCTGCCCGCGGCACACCCTTTCTCGTTCTGGAGCACGAACCCGGCGGAGCGGCTTCGACCACTGGCTCCCGGCCTCTCGGACCCAGGCGAGTCCGAGCCCCGGCTCGGCATCTCCTTCGGCGACTGCCTCGACCGCGCCGGCTCGCTGCTGCTGGCCGAACAAATCTTGAGCGACACGGAGCCGGCACGGCCAGTTCGGGAGGGCGGGCAACTTCTGAAGAGGGGGCGTCCGGTTCCCCGTCTCCCGCCACACGCCTTCTTCGTTCGCTGTCGTTCCGCCCCCCCTGCCGCCCCGACACGCACAAGCCGCGCCCCGGAATCGCCAATGCGCAGCGAAACCTCGTCCTGTCGGCGTGGAAGCGTACGTCGCGTGGCGAGAACGAGAAAAGGAAGCCTGTGGCGGGATGGGAGAGTATCGCGGAAGGGGGACGAGCCGACGGGCGGAGAGCAGAGCGTGGGAGATTGCCTTACGGTGTGTAGGACGGAAGAAGTGTGTGGCGGGATCGGAGGACGGGATCGGAGGACGATGTGGCGGGATAGGACGAAGTGATGTTTGTGTGTCGGGGGCGAAGCCGTGCTGCTAGATTACCTGTCAGGTTCACGCATCCCGCAGCACCGGCACCCATGGTTGAGTTTTCGGAACAGCATGTCGTGGCACTCCATCGGCTAACACGCGCGCTCGACGGGATCATGCCCCTGGACTCCCTTGTTCTCGGTGGAGGCACCGTTCTCGCCGCCCGTTGGCAACATCGCGTGAGTGCGGACCTTGATCTGTTCACCGAACAGCGGGCCTTCGCAGCACACATCTACCGGCAAGCGCATTCGTTCCGGCCGCGGGCCTCGGAGCTGTTCGATGTCGTCGATCTTGGCCGCGAGCATTTCGGAGCTCGCTGGCGCGGCATCGACATCACCGTCTCGACTGCATGGTGCAGCGCCTTGCTGGATGTTCAGGAACGTTCCGACGACGCGTTGGCCGGCGTCCCGCTCGAAACCAACGAGGCCATTCTTGTTCGCAAGATGCAGGGACGCATGTATGGTCTTGGCATGTTCACCGAACGCGACGTGTACGACCTAGCCTCGGCCGCCCAACACGACCCCGCCGCCCTCAATGCCGCGTTGTCCGCGCTGACCGAGGAGGAGCGCACGTACATCGGTCGTGAGTTGCGCATGTCGAAGCAATGGGACCAACCTCAGAAGCGACTTCTGTCGCCAGCCCATCCAACCGTCGCCGGCAACTTGCGGGTAGCCGCGGTCGAGATCGTGGCGCCCACATTGGCCACCGGAACAGGAACCGCACCAGACACCGAAGGCAGCGAACGATGATCGCCAGCCCATATCAGCGAAACGGGCGAGCGCGTATCGACCTTTGGCCACCATGCGCATTCGACCATCCAGACGGTCGAATGCGCGGACCGCTCGACCCAGACCATTCCACGCTCGCCTGGCTGCTCGGCCGATCCTTCGCCGGCATCGCTCGCAGGCCGACACCAGACGAGCTCTATGGCTGGATCGTCGCACCTTCGCGCACTCCGAACCAACGTGGATGGATCATCGATGCGCTCAAGGTCGCCGCCACTCGCCCCGCCGAACTCGCCGCCTTGGTGCGTGGCGATGCAATCAGCATCCACGATCTCGCGACGGTAGTCGACGAAGCCAACTGCGATTACGGCCTCCTGACCGACTGGCTCAACAGATACGCAATCCCACCCCCCGGATCGCAACGCCCCAAGCCCAAGTGACGCCGAGAACATCCTCCGCGCGACACCTGGACACGTCGTCCTACGGTCGCTCTTGGCTGGTTCGTTACGAGCGAGTACGCTCCACTTGCCAAAGGCTTCGATGACCTTGATGGCAGTCTTGGGGCGGCCGACTAATCCGATTCCCGACGAGGAAGTGAAGTGGTGCTTTCATTTGATTGTCGCTGTGCGCAGCGGGTGTCAACTGGCGACGGCAGCAGCACATGCTGGCGAGCGTCCGATGTTTTGGCAACCTCTCCTCAAAGCGATGTCAATATATGTTCGCACCTTTCTCGACGATGCCGTGCGGACATTGGAGGCGTAGGACGAAATGTGTGTGTTGTGAGGAGGGGCCAATAGTGCCGCCAGGAAACCTTCGAAGTCCTGCCCGGCAATCACCATCCCTGGTAGCAGTCTGCCCCTACGGGAATCCAATAAAAAGTAATTAAATCAGTATGTTAATTGAATTTCGTCTCGGACCGGTGGTGCCTAGTTCTGCGCCAGCGCGATCGGCTCGATGCGGGTGTCGAGGCCCTCGCTCGGCGTGTCGGCCAGCGGGATGTCGCCGAACGCGCGCAGGAGCTGCTTCGGGGATATCGTGCAGCGGCCGGTGATACCGGAATCGCAAAATGGTGGCCCCGCAGGCGGGGCACGTATTCGGCTGCCAGCATGGGAGCGGAGAGTAACGCCTCCGGCTGAAGCAGCCCTCGACAGTGCACATCGGTATGGGCGGCGTCCAAGTGTCGCGCATGCGCGACAGCTGGACGGTGTTGGGCCGCAAGCCACGCACCATCCGGCTGCCGTGGCAAGGCCGGCGGACGGGCGCATCGTAGACGTAGAGGTGCCACTCAGCCGTGTGCAAGCCCGACGTGCGGGCAATCTAGCACGCAGTTGGGCACAGCTTGGGCGCCATCGGCGGCACCGGTTTCACCCCGGTCGTAAACGCGCGGGAAGTCGCGACCTTGGGAGTCGCCGCGCTTGGCCACCAAACCCGTCTGGAACGGCGACCTTCCCCCGGAAAACCGCCCCCTCTCCCTCTCCTACGACCACCGCGCCATTAACGGCGCCGAAGCGGGCCGCTTCATGGCCGCTCTGACGAGCCTGCTCACCGATTTTTCGGCCTCGCGCTGTAGCGGTCGTCCACCGTGAACGCCGCTCGCAGGCCATCGACGCACCGGCCACGCTGGCGAACTAGCCGCTCCGTCCGGACACCGCTTGGCTTGAGTGTGGGTGAGAGATCGTCCATTTGCATGTAGGACGAAATGGGTATGTGTGGGCAGGGCGGTGATGCGGGCACTCTTTGGGGACTGCAACAAGGCTTGTCTACCCGTTCGCCGGCGTCCAGCGGATCGCGTCCGCCACCACGGTGCGGCCTGACGTGGAATTGGTGACCTTCACCCGAACCTCGCCGGCCGGCAGGTCGAACTCGCCCAAGTCGTTCCAGCCCGACTCTGCCACAGAAGCGTCGAACTCCACCGCTTGCGATCCTCCGGACGACTCCAAGGCGATGTCGTAGGGTCCCTGTCGGCCAAAGTAGGAGGCCGAGTTGCTGCCAGATGTGTTGACGACGACCGTGCCGCCGCCTACCTGCCGTGCAAAGCCGCCAGCGCCTCCTCGCATCACCGGCAAGTGATAGGCGAGCCTCCATCGCCCCGCGCTCGGAAGCTCGGCGGCAAACGTGGCTGCGCCGTTGCCTTGACCGGTGGTGGCCCTTGCGATGGTGTGGCGGTAGCGGCCCCAGGCCGAAGGTACCACTTGGCGCGAGAAACCGATCGGTGCTGCGGTGAAGGCCTGGTAGGTCGGCAAGCCTTGATCAACGTCCGCCTCTGGCCCGAATCCCACGAATCCCTGCCTGACCTGCATGCTCCCCACCCGAGCGCCATCGTCCTCCACTTCCGTGCCGGCAGCGGAAAAGCCCGGATCGAGATCGTCCACCACGATTGCGCCGGCGTCAGCGAGGAGCACTGGCCCCTCGAGGGGCCTCGCACCGACGAACGTCTCGTCGTCCACCGTCGTCTCCTCGTCCACTTCCGGCAGTTTGAGGTCAACCGGATTGCGATTCAGGGAAAGATAGGGCTCGAGCTCCAGCGCCTGCGGCAAACCGCCAGCGACGAGGCCCACCTCCAGCGCCGAGTTGCCCGGAACCCGCATCGGCTCGCCGGCAACCCAGTTGGCCTCCTCCTCCGCGGACTGCCGCGTCGAGAAGCGGACTCGCGCGAGCCCTGGCGCCGGCTCGCCGTTCTGCACGATCAGGCGAATCTGGTAGCGAGGCTTGCCGAGCTCGTCATCCCGCAGTCGAACCACCGATACGTCCGAGGCGATGAAACCGGGCATGGCTTCATCGTCGAGCCAGTCACCGAGCAGGGACTCGATGTCCGCGCCGCTCGCCGCCGCCGCGGCGTGGAAGTCGTCCGCCGTGAAGGTGTCGCCGGCATGGCGCCGGCGCAGCTCCGCGAGCATCGCCGCGGCGCCTTCGCGACCCAAGCCATCGAGCAGCACTGTGGCGATGGCGCGCCCCTTGAGCGTGACGACATTGAACGCCTTGGCCGGGTCTTCCCAGACATCAAGCTCGCTCAAGGGAGCCCCCAACGCCCGGTCCCACACGGAGGGTCGATCGCTGGTCGCCGCCGCACGGAATCGACGACGGAGTCTTCGCCTGCACCGCCGAACAGCGTTGACATCGTCTGCGCCAGCACGCTGCCGAAAGTGTCAGCGGAGGCGAAGACATGCACCGAGAAGTGTCCGTCACGATCGCTCAAAAGCCGCATCAGCAGCGTCTCCACCACGAAATCCAGCGCCGGCGCACCCGGCCCTGCCGCTGCCGTCTGAAACCCCAGAAAGTTGCGCGCCACCCCAAGAAAGATGTTGCCGCCACCGATGTCGTTCTCGAAGAAGCGTTCAAGGCCCCGCACCTTGGCCTCTGGCACGCCGCCCTCGTGCTCCGCCTCCATGCCCTCGCGGCTCGAGACAATCTCGAACCAGAACTCGAACCGCGCCGTGGGCCAGCTCGTCTCCCGCATCAGCATCAGGCCAGGCTGCGCCAGCACCGTGTCCATGCGCCAGCCGCCGCCGTAGCTGCGCAGCGTAGTCGGTGCCTCCACCAGCGAAAGGCCACGGTATGGATAGGGCAGCCCCAGCCTCGAGGCTTCTTCAAAGATCTCCGTCAGTCGGTCGACCAAGGCATCGCCAGCCTCGTCGAACACAGCAAGGTTGCGCGTATGCGCCTCGTCGAGCAGCAGCTCCATCGTGACACCGGTCACCTCGACGGCGCGGCGCTCGAAGCGGCCCACCGCAAGGGCGAACGCCGGCACCGGCGCCGATGGGCGAAAACGAAACCGCCCTTCGGCCAGTTCCTCCCGCAGCCCAGGCCCGGCGACCAACCAACCATCGGGGGCTTCCACGGTTAGATCGAGATCGAAGTAGTCGCGTCGATGCGATCCATGCACCGCCGGCGTGACATTGCCGCCCGGATGCGGCAGCCAGCGAGCGCCCGGCAGCAGTGCGGCGTAGTCGTCCTCGAACACGACGGACTCGGTACCGAGCACCTGAATCTGGTTGTCCTGTCCCTTCTGGCTCGCCTGCTCCACAACGGCGTCGAGGTGGCCGAACCAGGAGTTGGGCGTGCCCGAAGCCATCACTGACAGAACGTGCTCGGAAGCAGCCGAGAGCGGCCTAGATGGCTCGACCAGGAGCAGCCCAAGCTCGTGCCGGTGCGAAACCGGCTGACCGTCGAGCAAGGCTTGCTCCACCGCAAGCCCCGGATTCAGGCTGAACACCAGCTCGCTCGGGGACCCCGGCGGCGGGGCGAACGTGAGTTCCACGTCAATGGCGAGACTCGAACCCGGTTCCACCCGTACCGTGCCAGACATGGCCGTCAAGTCGGCATGAACCGCGTCTCGATGCACTTCATGTGCCGCGAGCCACGCTTGCCGATCCCGCACTCCGGCACCAGCCGTAACCGCAAGATAGACGCCAATGCCAAGCCCCGCCACCACCAATGCGCCCCCAAGGCCAAGTTGCATGGGACGAGAGGCATCGTCACGACGCGGATACAGCGCCGCTCCCCACAGGATGAACCCGGCGGCAAGCAAGAGCATCGCCATGCGGTGCGCGAGCGCCGGTGGCGTGAGACTCGTGACGGTCGTCGAAAGGATGTCGGAAGGGAACTGCGTGGGCGTCGGCACGAAGGATATGTAGGGCGCCATGTAAACCGGCACCAGCGTCAAGGCAACGATGGGCGTGGCGATCAGCACCAGCGCCACCAGAGCCGTGAGGAGCCGGTTGCGCAGCACCACCGTCAGCAGCATCACGATGGCACACCAGAGAACGAGCGAAGGCAATGCCTCCGCCAGCAGATAGGCGAAGAGGGAACCGGGCTCCAGCGGCTCGCCAAACCAGAGATCCGTGCCCACGGCAATGAGGCCGAACGACTGCACCAGCACTGCCAGCACCAGCATCGGTGCCCAACCCACCACGACGAGGCCCAGGAGCCTGCCCACCAGGAGTTCGAGGTTGCTCAAGGGACGCGCATCCAGCACTTCGGCCACCCGCTCTCGCGTATCCCGCGACCGCAAGTCGAAGGCGAGGAAGATCATGCCCAAGAGCATGATCCACAGCAGATAAAAGCCCATCGCGCTGATGAGGAAGCGGGCCCCCACGAGGCCGGCGGTGGCCGAGTAGCCAGACGCCATGCCGTGGATGACCGAGGAGTAGCCGAAGGCGATGGTGGCGACGAGCACTGACAGCACCGCGAAGATCCAGGTGCGGACAAGGCGGCGTGCCGAGCGCATCTCGGCAACGGCGACGGCGAGGACGGTTGCGGGGCTCATCATTTCTCGGCCTCGTCGGAGGCATCGGCACCGTCCGTTGCATCGGCATCCTCTTCGTCCTGGCGTGCCGCCTCGGAGCGTCCCCGCCCCGCCATGAACGCGAGATACGACTCTTCCAAGGTTGGCGACGCTGCAGGCGCAGCGCCAGCGGACGCCTCGGCAGCGACGAACCTCAGCTCCACGCCACCCTGCACGACCCGGCGCGAAACCACCTCATGCTGCGTCTCAATGCGCTCCGCTTCGGCAGCGCTCGCCTTGGTCTCGAACACCTTGCCATGCGCCTGCCGCACCAGTTCCCCGGGGGTGCCCTTGAACACCACCTCGCCGGCGTCGAGCAAGGCAAGCTCGCGGCAGCCGCCACCGAGGTCCGCAACGATGTGCGTGGAAAGCAGAATCGTGCGGTCGCGCCCGAGCCGAGCCATCAACTGCCGAAACCGCATTCGCTCTTCGGGATCGAGCCCCACCGTCGGCTCGTCCACCACCAGAACCGAAGGTTCATGCACGAGAGCCTGCGCCACGCCAAGCCGCCGCACCATGCCGCCGGACAGCTTCTTCACCTTGCGGTGGGCCGCATCGGCGAGGCCCACTGCCTCCAGCACTTCCGCCACGCGGCTCTTGCGACGGGCCTTCTCGCGCATCCCCGAAAGCCGAGCCAGCGTGTCGAGCACCTCTTCCACTCGATGCAGCCGCCAGCCACCGAAATCCTGCGGCAGGTAGCCGATCCGGCCTCGCACCGCCTGCCGCTCCTGCACCACATCGTGCCCAAACACACTGGCCCGACCCGCGGTCGGTTCGAGGAGCGTGCAGAGGATGCGCATGAGCGTGCTCTTGCCAGCGCCATTGGGCCCGAGCAGCCCGAAAAGCCCAGCGCCAAGCTCGAGATCCACGCCAGCAAGCGCCGTGTGACCACCCTTGTAGGTGTGGCCGAGACCGCTAGCGACGATGACCGGGCCGTTGCTCTGTGCGTTCAATTCCTTCCTTCCGCCGGGATCTAGATCGACGGGACTCCCGCTTTCCCTTCAGATGGGTGCGTCACCGTCTCCTCTTCCCGAAGTGCAACTGCCGCCGCCTCAGCCGCGCAAAAGGCGGCCTAGCAATACGGCGTAAC
Source organism: Pseudomonadales bacterium (assembly GCA_965116935.1). Lineage (GTDB taxonomy): Bacteria > Pseudomonadota > Gammaproteobacteria > Pseudomonadales > Azotimanducaceae > VXYL01. The sequence continues at coordinate 3,110,260 of OZ220737.1, forward strand.
CAAGCGCTGGCCCCCTCACGGGCACCGCGAACGCACAAGTCGCACACCGATTGCAGACATCCCGCACACCGGCACGACAACTCGCAGGCCAACCCACAGACTGTCGCACCTGCCGCGCATTTGGTTCTTAGTTGAGAGTCAAGGATCCTCTGCAGCAGAGCATCTGCCCTCCACGGCCGGCGAGGCCGCCGCCGGCGTGGGGAATGTCTGCGGGAGTGTAGGACGAAATGTCTGTGTGTCGGGAGGGGAGGAGCCTTTCCTATGACGATCCGGGTAGACGCTTAAGCACCGGCCCAAACGCCTTCCACGTTACCCAACCACCGACTGCAATGCCGGCGACAAGACTGGTGCCTCCGACCGAGAAAACAACGAGGCGGAATGTCTCGCCATCAGGGATGACGCCGGCGACAAACAAAAGGCCCGCAATGGCACCAAATGCGATGGAAATGAGGAAGTGCGCCCCTCCTGCGGCAAGGACGCCCGCACAGAGTGCTACGGCACCCGCCGCCCAGCGGCGCACTTCCTGTGGCCTACTGACCAGCTTCGGACAGGTTGCGATGCGGGCGCATGTCATCAAGCCAACCTGCGACGACGCGTCCGAAGATCGAACGACGCCGCTTCACATGGTATGCGCCGAAACCGAGCACAAGGGCAGCCATGAGTGCACTGATCGCGTTGGCTGCTTGCTGATCCACCAAACACGCTTCCAGCGCAACGTGCTGGGCGTAGATGATCAGCGGAAAGTGGGCAATCAAGGCGGCAATGCCGATCTTCATGCCCTTGGTGGGAACGTATTCCCGTTGCATCGAAGCACCTCCGTCTGTCGGTACGATCAGCAAGCTATTGAAAGCCAACCCATCGTTATTCCAAGTTCCCCACCGATGATGGCCACGCCCATGGCCACGCCAATAGTAACAGGCCCGGTGGCCGCCATTGCCACCATTCCTGCAACAAACGCTACCGTACTGATGGCCGCGGCCGCCGTGCCAAAGCCAGTGCAGCTCGCGTAGGCTGCATGGCCTAGCAGGACCGAGCTAAGGCCAGCAAAAAGGTTCTTGAGTCGCATGATACCCCTCCTAGGGTTAGTGCTGAAGAAAGGCCGTGCTACGCAGGCTCCGTTTGGACGCCCCCGTTACCCCGTCCTCGGTTACTTCAAGGCGCAGTACGCGATGGTCACTCGCGGCACCACCACCCACCCGAGATGGGGTGTCCAGACGGGCACCATCGTCACCCGATAGACGGGTGTCTCGTTCGCGCCGCACGCAGCCATCGCCGGCGTGCTGCCAATCGTCGCAAGGGCCAGCAAGGCCGCTGCGAGCGTCATTCGAAATCGGATCATCTTTTGCTTCATTCGGACTGTGTCCCTCCCAAGGACAGCCCGAGCTGTCCAGTTGCGTCATTCCCTCGACACATGCCGAGGGTCCGTGCAGGCCGAACATTCGGCTTGCTCGCGGGTCGCTGCCAACGTTTCCGTTTGGTTCCGCGAATCCGCTTTTGCGGAAGGAACGGTGGCGTCGGAGGCCGGGCCTTGAGGGGGCAACCCAAGAACGACACGGAATCGAGGCATTGAATCCGCCCAGTGGTTTGGCTAGATGCACTCGTGGCCGGCGGCAGTGGCATTAGGGTGACCACCCGTCCCGGCCAATCCACACGAACAGGACGGAGAGCAAGACCGGCATGGCCATGAGAACGAGAACAGACAGTGCCCAGGACAGCTACGGCAGCGGGACGAAGCCATCGCCGCTGGCGGAGCGGCGCCTCGCGCCGGGGACGCGGGACACCTACGGGCGCGCACTCCTCCGCCTCGACGGCTGGCTCGAGGGCAGGCCCGTCACCGACGAGTCGCTGGCCGAGTACCTCGATGCGCTGTTCGACCGGGGGCTCGCGCCGGCGTCGGCGGCAACCGCAGTGGCCGCCGCGAAGGACCGGGCAAGGCGCGAGGGTGCCGCGTCGCCGGCCGGAACGCGCACGAAGGACGCCCTGTCCGCCTACCGGCGCGACGGCGCGGAGCGGGGGCCGGGCCAGGTGGTGGGCATCAAGTGGAAGGACTCCGACCGCATGTCCGATCTCGCGGAGGGCTGCGGCAACGTTCGCGGCCTGCGCGACGCACTGCTGATCCGGATCATGTCCGACGGCCTCATGCGGGTGTCGGAGGCGGAGGCGCTGGACGTTGCGGACCTGGCGTTCTCGGAGGGGAGGCTGCTGGTGACGATCCGGCGCAGCAAGACGGACCAGGACGGCAGGGGCGCCGTGTTCCCTTGCGGGCCGGACACGGCGCGGCTGGCGCGCGAATGGCTCGATGCGGCGGGGATCGGCGAAGGGCCCGTGTTCCGCCCGGTCAACAAGGCAGGGCGCGTTGGGGACACCCGGCTGTCGGCGCGCAGCGTGCGGGACATCGTCAAGCGGCGCGCGGTGGACGCCGGGATTGAGGGACGGGTGTCCGGCCACTCGCTGCGGGTGGGCTCCGCGCAGTCGCTGCGGGACCGCGGCGCCACCACAGAGGATCTGATGGAGGCGGGCCGGTGGAGTCGCGTGGAGACGATGGTGGGCTACGTGCGCGCACAGGACGCGGCGCTGGGACCGATGGCTCGGTTTCGCTACGGCGTTGAGCCAGGCGATCGCGGTAGCCGTCCCCACCCGCGCGGCAAGGCCAGCGCCGGCAAGCGCGCGCGGAAGTGGGCACGGAAGGAGTCGAGGCGCCAGCGAAGGGCGTGGAAAAAAGTCGAGAAAGGGCTTGCACGCATCGAAAGTGCCGTGATAAGTTCCTGAACAGCGGATTTGCGGAACCTATTGCAACGTATTGAATTATCTTTCTTTTCGGGACGGGGAAGAGGTCCTCGCTCCGAGGAAGGCCGTATGTTGCACAGACTCCGGGCGATGTTCGGGCGGAAGTGTTCGATCTTGGGCGTGGTACTAGGTCTCGTATCATCCCGCCACACACTTTTCCGGCCTCGCCACACGACGTTCCCTCCCACGATGGGGCCTGCGACTTCGCCCTTGTCGATGACGGCAGACGAGATGCCTGCCCCCCGAGAGAAAAGCCGGACGCTTGCCTTGGTTCGTAGGACATCGTCGCCTGCTGACGTGCATGGGCTAAAGGGCGAGTTCGCGGCCGGGCGGGTCCCGGGCAGAAAGGAGAGCGTGGGAAATTTGCCTACGGTGTGTAGGACGGAAAAAGTGTGTGGCGGGATGTGTGGGGAGGCTGAAGGCTAGCGTGGGTGGTCACGGATGTAGGTCGCTAGTGACGGGATGGCGGCCTGCCAGTCGTCGCCGCTTCGCGTCAGGAAGCCGTTGTCGATGAAGCACCTCTTGGCCAGCGTGGTTTGCTCGGACGGGAGCCCACCCGACTCGCAGGCACTGTTCACTTGTCCCGTGCTGATGGAACTGCCCCGATTCGCCACTGTCGGCGCGATGCGCTGCACCGTTGCCAGCAAGCCGTCACGATGCAGGCCATGTCGTTCCGCGAATCGCTCGAACTCGTCGAAGCGGGCCGCGTAGAACCTGTCCCGAATGCGATCCACCTCGGTGCGTGCCCGTTCGAGCGCTTCCGTGTCAACTGTGCGGCGCTCGAGCCCCGCCTGCCATAGCTGCTCGCCCCAGAGTTGCAGGAAATAAGGATAGCCTAGGGCGTCGCCGGCAACCGTCGCCAATACCGACTCATCGATGGTCCAGTCGCGCCATTGCGGCACGTGCAAGGCGGCAACGGACTCCTCCGCAAGAAGCAGCCCGGGCTCGATCACGGGGGCGCGTTCTGCGAACGACGCACCGACTTCTGGCGACAGCAGCAAGGGCTGCAGCCCCGGCGTTCCCACGAGCAACAAGGCGCAGTGGGCGTCGCCCGTGACAAGCTGGAACACGTTGAGCAGCGTGCGACAAACATCGGGCGGCAGCATGTGCGCCTCGTCAATCGCCACCAGCAGCGGCTGCCCCTTTCGCCGCCGCAAGGCACGTCCCAGGTCCCCGGGGTCTGTTGCGACGCCGGCAGGCCGTTCGACGCGAAGGCCAAACAGGCTCAATCCGGGAAACCAACGCAGCCCGCGGGCCCAGATGGTGCGTGTGGGCTCGACCAGGCGTGCGAGTTCCTCCAGCCCCGGGAAGCTGCCGCCGGAGGTGCGCAGCACCGCCGCCCCGGCGCGCTTTGATGCATCCCGTTCGAGTGCGCTGAGAAGTACCGTTTTGCCAAGACCGCGCGGTGCCTGCATGAGGTGGATCGTCTGCTTGAGCGAGCCATCTGCCAAGCCGTCAAGCAGCCGACGAAGAGACGCGAGATGGGCGTCCCTCCCAGCCAACACGGGCGGGTCGGTGCCGGTGCCGGCGTGGAAAGGGTTCCTCTCAGCGGACATGATGCCATCGTAGCAAAACGTCTTGCGCCTTCGACAGACGAGGCGAGAATCGTCGCCAGACTGCGGTGCGCGCCCTCCCTTCCTTGCCGGCCCACTTCTAACGCTGCGCCAGCGCCGTGGTAGGTGCAGTTGGACACACACTCCGTCCGGCTCACATCGCCGTAGGACAATGCGTATACAGGCGAGACGGCTTCGTGTGTGTCCGCGACGTGCAGCGAGTCTTCCGGTTCGTTCGGCTGGCCGTGTATCATAGGCAGCAAGAGTGGGCGCCCATCAAGACGAAGAGTCAGCGACACCGCGAACATCGGCGACCGACCCGAAAAAGCTCGCGGGCCCAGTTCGAGCCGAGACAACCGCGCACGTTAGGCAACGCGTGTCCGGTGGCACGCGCAGATGGGCTGGAACAGGCGTTTGCGTTGGCTCACGGGCTGGTCGACTCCCAGTCGAGAAGGCGATCAACCGCGTGATCAGAAACATGGTCCCCGTCCATGAACACGCTAGGCACGCCGCCGCCATACAGTCGAACGTTCTCTCTGCGGAACAGCGCTCGGGCGGTCTTGACGGCATCCGGAACCTCGCTGCTCGGTCGGGCATCGATGTCGTCGTCGTGGAGCCACTCGTCGCCGTACCCGTCTGCGAGAGTCACGACGCTGCAACGAACCGGCCTTGGGTCAGCATTCCCGCCTCGCCGAATTCTTGCCGAAAGGAATGCTCGATATGTCACGTCGTCCTGTGGCACACCGTACCCCATGAGCACGACGTGGTCGGAGCCCTGAACGACGACGCGCATCTCGTGCTGGATCTCTTCGATGAACGGTGGAGGCTCCGCCTTGAAGTTTGACTGCATCATTAAGGGCGTATGCAGCGCGTAGGTCATCGCCTTGCAGTGGACGCAAGCACGGGCGTCTACTTCGCCGCGATTCCAATGCTCCCGCTCTTCGCCGCAGCCTCCATTTGGCAGAGCCTCAAGCCAACTGCCGAAGTTAATGCCCTCGACAAATGCCCGAAGAGGTGGCGGTGGCAGGAGCGTCTCGGAGTGCAGATCCCAACTGTCACCGTTGAAGCACGAGAGCTTGCCGCAGCTGGGACACTCCCGCCACCAAAGGCAACCGTGGGGAAACAGATACTTGCCGACACGGATACACACGGTCGCCTTGTGGTCCGGGTCGTTGAGCTGCCTCGCCGAAGACGCGTTCATTGGCTGCCAGACGACGGCCCTATCCCCGCTCTTCCGCACTCGTGGGCCCGGAACGAAATGACCCAAGTCGTGGAAAACCTGAAGCCGGCGTGCAGGACTGTCCACATGCGGCACGCTGAGCGACCCGTTGCCGTTGCGGTTGCGATTTGCGAGGTATTGCACCCACAGACCGATCGGATCCCAATTCATGCTAACGATGGCCAATGGCCCAACGACAAACGCTTCATCGTCAAGAAGCGCGCCGGGAACGGATGCGAGTCTCACCCCTTCTTGTTGCATCCTGACGGTGAGTGCGACTGCGAAATCGTAGTGGAGCTGCATGTCGCGATGCCCTCGGGCCTTCGCATGCCAGTCCACGTAGAAGACTGTTCTCAGCAGAAGGCCCAGGGCGTTGCGGGCGCCGCGCACGCGCTGCGGATCGAGCACTTTGCCGTCCTTCACAGGAAAGCCGTGGCCGCTCTGCTCATGCATGTCGAGCAGGTTGAAGAGATCCGCAATCTCGAATCCATCTTGGTCGAAACTGCCGCCGCCTCCTGGGGAGCCGGCGCTCCGAGGACAGATGTTGATCGCCGCGACAAGGGCCGGCCAGTCGTACCAGCCGCGCAACTCGACGATGCGATTTACGAGGGCTTGTCGGGCGTCGGAATCCCAGTTGCGGCGCATGGCCTTGAGTTGTGCCGCCGTCGTCTCTGCGCTGCGTGCGCGGGCTTGGCCAACCTCGTGGTCGCCGAGCACTCTCAGCAGATCCGTCAAGGCGTTGTGCCATCGGGCGTCTATGTCGTCACCAAGCCCCGAACATACCCGGCGTTCAAGTGGAGGTGGGTCTGGGTCATCGTTCGGGGCCAGTTCGCGGAGGAACTTGGCATGGGCTTCGGAAGTCCGCATGCCGATGGTCGCGGTCGATCCGGCGCCCCAGAAGATGACGGTCTTGGGGTGGAGGTCACCCTCGCTTGGGCGCGGGTACCGTTCCGCCCACCACCCGCAACCCATTGGCGCCGTCTCTCTCGACGCGGAGTTCGACCGTGGAACCACTGATCGATGCCCGGCCCAGCTTGCGAATGAACTCGGTAACACCCGATACGGCCAGTCGAACGAGTCTCTCCCCCGAACTGGGCATGACCACAAGTGCACTCCCAATTTCGGCGCGGTCCGGTGGCGGATTTGGGATGAACACTGCAGCCGTTGAGCCCACGATCTTGACAGAGTGATTTTGGTCCGCCGTGAAGAGCACTTCCCTTGGGTTGCCGTCGTAGAGAATGCTGACGGTTCCAACTGATGTGTAGTCGCCGACTTTGGTGTGACCACTTCCCATACGGGTGCCTCCGCGGGCGCTTCAATATCGATACTAGCATACCATTCGCTGCGTCTCGCTCAGCCAAGCTCCTCCGGGGTGCCGTGGCCGAGACGGTTGCTTGCCCGGGCGCGCCCCCACAGATCCAGACATCGCAACACGCCCATCCGCTGCCGGATGGAACGCTACGCAGACGCGCCGGTCAGTCGCCGTTTCGGACGACTCACCACTCGCTGCCGGGCTTCAATGGAAGGGGCAGGCGGTTCGGTGCCAGACCGTCTTCCCCCGGCAGCTCATTGAGACTCTCTCCGTTCCCGCGATCTCTTTGTGCCGGTACGCCCGTTTTCGGCGAGGGAACTGGCGTGAAACTCGCGCATGCGGCGGACACGGGCGGCATTGTCAGGGATGACGTCAAGTCGATCGTGAAGCAGTCGGTGGCACCTGAAGCCGCACCTGCGGCGTGATGCACGAAACGAATCGGCTGGCGGTCACTGACCCACCTGCGAGACCTCGTCGGGAATGCCTTGCAGCCGCGCCCTCCGGCCGGCGGCGCCGCCGTGTGCGAGATGTCTCGGGCGGTGTAGGACGAAGTGATGTTTGTGTGTCGGGGGCGAAGCCGTGCTGCTAGATTACCTGTCAGGTTCACGCATCCCGCAGCACCGGCACCCATGGTTGAGTTTTCGGAACAGCATGTCGCGGCACTCCATCGGCTAACACGCGCGCTCGACGGCATCATGCCCCTGGACTCCCTTGTTCTCGGTGGAGGCACCGTTCTCGCCGCCCGTTGGCAACATCGCGTGAGCACGGACCTTGATCTGTTCACCGAACAGCGGGCCTTCGCAGCACACATCTACCGGCAAGCGCATTCGTTCTGGCCGCGGGCCTCGGAGCTGTTCGATGTCGTCGATCTTGGCCGCGAGCATTTCGGAGCTCGCTGGCGCGGCATCGACATCACCGTCTCGACTGCCTGGTGCAGCGCCTTGCTGGATGTTCGGGAACGTTCCGACGAGGCGTTGGCCGGCGTCCCGCTCGAAACCAACGAGGCCATTCTTGTCCGCAAGATGCAGGGACGCATGTATGGTCTTGGCATGTTCACCGAACGCGACGTGTACGACCTAGCCTCGGCCGCCCAACACGACCCCGCAGCCCTCAATGCCGCGTTGTCCGCGCTGACCGAGGAGGAGCGCACGTACATCGGTCGTGAGTTGCGCCTGTCGAAGCAATGGGACCAACCTCAGAAGCGACTTCTGTCGCCAGCCCATCCAACCGTCGCCGGCAACTTGCGGGTGGCCGCGGTCGAGATCGTGGCGCCCACATTGGCCACCGGCACAGGAACCGCACCAGACACCGAAGGCAGCGAACGATGATCGCCAGCCCATATCAGCGAAACGGGCGAGCGCGCATCGACCTTTGGCCACCATGCGCCTTCGACCACCCAGACGGTCGAATGCGCGGACCGCTCGACCCAGACCATTCCACGCTCGCCTGGCTGCTCGGCCGATCCTTCGCCGGCATCGCTCGCCGGCCGACACCAGACGACCTCTATGGCTGGATCGTCGCACCTTCGCGCACTCCGAACCAACGTGCATGGATCATCGATGCGCTCAAGGTCGCCGCCACTCGCCCCGCCGAACTCGCCGCCTTGGTGCGTGGCGATGCAATCAGCATCCACGACCTCGCGACGGTAGTCGACGAAGCCAACTGCGATTACGGCCTCCTGACCGACTGGCTCAACAGATACGCAATCCCACCCCCCGGATCGCAACGCCCCAAGCCCAAGTGACGCCGGCCGCAAGCCGAGAGCACCCTCCACGCGACACCTGGACACGTCGTCCTACGGTCGTGTGGGCGATTTCCCACGCGGGCGCGTCGAGGGCGTGGGGAAGCCGACCAACCATGGCGTGATGCGGGGGCGACCGGGGCTGACGGTCACGGACTCGCCTGCACGACCTTGTCGGCACGGGACTCGCAGCCGTACACCGACCGGCAAGGCCACCGCCGGTCTGCGAAATGTCTACGTGCCTGTAGGACGAAGATGTTTGTATGTCGGGAGGGGCCTGTAGTTCGGTGTGGCTTGCCGCGCTCGACGGGGCTGTTCGGCCTCAACTGCGAATCTTGTCGAAGGCGAGCAGCCCGACTACGAACACATCGGCCTGCACCGATTGGCGTACCTCCTTCCAGTCGGCAAAGGCGCGGTCTGCCATGTCAAGAAGGTCGAGCACCTCGACACGTCCGAAGCGATGCCGGCGGTTGTAGTCTGCCTCATGCCGGGCTTGTTGAAGATCAATGAACGCCGCTGCGAGCCGGGCCATCGCGTCTTGGAGTGGCTGCCCGTTCAATGCCGGCAGAAGCTTCGGCGATACATTGCTTGAGGCAAACTGGGCTGCCACTCTCTTCATGTTCTCGTGCGAAAACGCCCGGCTGAGACAGCTCCGTAGCGCTTCCCGGTCGCCTGTTCCGCCGACCAGCCGGCGCACCGCGTCGTCGACCAAAAGGTGGAAGAGGGCGTAGTAGGCGGCCGAGACGCTTCGCCGCAAGCTCGCCTGCTTCGGTCGACGGGGCTCGTTGCGTGCGAGGCGCTTCGCCTGATCGAGCAAGTCGGTCGGAAGACTCACGCTGTCTCGTCTTCCTCCAACGCGTCGCGAATCCGGACGTATGCCCAAAGGCGGCCGCCTGTCTCGTTCCTCACGACCTCGCGGGCCATCGACTTCAGCTTCCACCGGGCGTCCGTATCGAGGTTTCGGTCCTCGATTAGCGCCCACACCCACAGGGCATGGTCCTCGGTTGCGTCAAGGCCCTCCTCGACCACCCATGACGTCACTGGCAAGTCGGCCAGCTTCTCGAGTTCGACGCGAATCTTGTCGGTGTCGGCAATCATGCTTCCACCTTACTCCTCCGGTTTCTCTGCATCAACGTGCGGACTCAAGATACGTTGTACGGATTCAGGATGTTTCGGACATCAGGCAGCCTCCAGCGCCCCAAACGGGGGCGCTTGCATCGGCGGCGCTCGAAGTTGGGGCGTCGGTGGGGCGGGCCATGCGGCCCGTTCGCGCCGGCTCACGCCGTTTTCGGTTTGGCACGTTGTTTGCTGACCCCTCCCGCCGTTAGCCGGGCGCAAGGCGCGTTCGGCGCTTGGTCCTTGGGGGGACACAGCCATGAAAAGACCGTTTCTTGCGTGCGTCGCCTTGGCGGCCGCCTTCCTTGCGCCGCAAGGGGCGCTCGCTGGCGGCACCATCGAGGTGGGCGAGGATCACAGCGTTACCTTCGGCGCGGGCCTCCGGAGTGCGTTCACCAGCATCGAGGATTCGAACGACTTCTCCGTGCAGAGCGTTCGCCTCTACGTCAACGGGCAGATTCACGAGAAGGTGAAATTCACGTTCAACACCGAGTGCATCGGTTGCGTGTTTGGCGAGCAGGATCCCATCGGCGCCGGTGGCGAGATCGATGTCCTCGACGCCATCGCCCAGTTCGATTTCAGTCCGGAGTTCAACATCTGGCTCGGGCGGATGCTGACGCCGGCGGATCGAATCGAGCTCAACGGGCCGTACTACGGCCTGTCGTGGAACCAATACACGGTGCCGCTCTTGCCCTCCGACCAGCTCGGCAACGCGGGGCTCCTGGGCCGCGACGATGGCGTTACCGTCTGGGGCACGCTCGGCAAGGTGCAATACGCGGCGGGGCTGTTCGACGGCGTCAACGGTGGCCCGAACACCGAGGACGACTCGGCACTCTTCGCCGGTCGCGTCGCCATCAATTTCCTGGCGATGGAGGCGAACCCCGCCTACTACACCAGCAGCACCTACTTCGGCGGCGGCGGTGACGTCTTCACCGTCGGGCTCTCCTACCAGAGCCAGGCAAATGGCACGGGCTCCCTTGCCGAACCCGGCGACTTCTCCGCGCTCATCGTCGATGCCCTGTTCGAGAAGCCGCTCGCGAGCGGCGGCGCCATCACCCTGGAAGGCGAATACAAGACCTTCGACGCCGCCGTGACCGCCACTGCGGCCATGGACCCCACCTGCTTTTGCCTCTTCGACGGCGAGTCGTATTTTGTGACGGCGGCGTATCTCTTCGCCGGCCGCGCCGGCATTGGCAGGTTGCAGCCCTACGTGCGCCAGACCTCGAACGAACCCTCGGCAGGGGAGTCGAGTTCGCTCACCGAGTTCGGCATCAACTACATCATCAATGGCCACAACGCCCGGTTGAACTTCAACGTCACCAGCGGCGACGCCCACCTTTCCGGCACGCCGGTGGACGGCGACGGCTTCTCCTTCGGCGTGCAAGTGCAGATTTGAAACAAGGAGCATTCGACGTGAAAAGCATGAAATTCAAGGCCGCACTCCGTCGCCTGACGCGGGGAGGTGCGGCGCTTCTGCTCGCCGCCAGCGCGGCGTCCGTACCGGCGGCATTCGCCGAAGAAGAACCCATCAAGGTGGGTGTGCTGCATTCCCTCTCTGGCACCATGGCCATCAGCGAAACCACGCTCAAGGACACGGTCCTCATGCTGGTGGAGCAGCAGAACGCGGCCGGTGGTCTCTTGGGCCGGCAACTCGAAGCGGTTGTGGTGGACCCGGCCTCCGACTGGCCGCTGTTCGCCGAGAAGGCGCGGGAGCTGATCGAGCAGGAGGAGGTCGACGTGGTCTTCGGCTGCTGGACCTCGGTGTCGCGCAAGTCCGTGCTGCCGGTGTTCGAGGAGTTGAACGGCGTGCTGTTCTATCCGGTGCAGTATGAGGGCGAGGAATCGTCTAAGAACGTCTTCTACACCGGCGCCGCCCCCAACCAGCAGGCGATTCCGGCGGTGGACTACCTGATGAACGACTTCGGCGCCGAACGCTGGGTGCTGGCCGGGACGGACTACGTCTATCCCCGCACGACCAACAAGATCCTGGAGGCATATCTGAAGGCCAAGGGCGTTGCCGAGGAAGACATCCTCATCAACTACACGCCGTTTGGGCATTCGGACTGGCAATCCATCGTCGCTGACATCAAGAAATTCGGCTCGGCCGGCAAGAAAACGGCCGTAGTCTCCACCATCAACGGCGATGCCAACGTGCCGTTCTACAAGGAACTTGGCAATCAGGGCATCTCGGCGGAGGACATTCCGGTGATCGCGTTCTCGGTGGGGGAAGAGGAGCTTTCCGGCATCGACACCGGGCCCCTGGTGGGGCACCTTGCGGCCTGGAACTACTTCATGAGCGTGGATGCGGAGGTGAACGACGACTTCATCGATGCCTGGCTCGCCTTCATCGAGAATGAGGATCGGGTCACCAACGACCCGATGGAGGCGCACTACATCGGCTTCAACATGTGGGTGGAAGCGGTGAAGAAGGCGGGCTCCACAGACCCCGAGGCGGTACAGAACGCCATCATCGGCGTCACCGTGCCGAACCTCTCGGGCGGCATGTCCACCATGCTCGCCAACCACCACATCACGAAGCCAGTGCTGATCGGCGAGATTCAGGACGATGGCCAGTTCGACATCGTCTGGCAGACCGACGACCTGGTGCCGGGCGATGCATGGTCCGACTTCCTCGAAGGCTCGAAGGACATCACCGCCGACTGGACCGACGCCTTGATGTGCGGCAACTACAACACCGTCGCCAAGACCTGCTCGGGTCAGAATTACGAGTGACAAGCGACAACCAACGGCACTGCGGCAGGGGGGACATGTCCTCCTCCGCGGCGCCGAGCCGCCCGCAAGGCCCGGCGTGCGCCGGTTTATGCTTGCGGCTTGAGCAGCCGCAACGAACGGTCGCGTGAGCCTTTCCGTCATCCGCACCATGAGACGCCTTGTCCTGCTAGTGGTTGTCGGCCTTGTGTGGACTGGGCCGGCCCTTGCGGCGGATGCGGATGCCGCCTTCCGGGAGTGTGTCGCCGCGCTCAATGCCCAGAGCTTCGACGACAAGGCTGCTGCGGCCGAGATCGTTGCCGCTTCCGGGCATCCACGCGCCGCTCTTGTGCTGAACGCTCTGCTCAATGGGGATCTATACCGGGAGCGGCGCGGTGAACGCCGCGTCGTGGTCGCCGAGGCCATCGACGGCGGCTATCGCATTGCCGACGCCGCCACTGGCGCGGCGCTTGGCGAGGTCGGTCGGCGCGGCGCGCGCAAGGTAACGGTCAACAATCAGCTTCGGCGCCATCTCAGGGGCCTGATTGCGGGAATGCGCCTCGATCACCCGGATCCGGAAGAGCGCATAGCCGCAGCCCAGGCGATCGCCGAAGCCGACGACGCCTCGCTTGGCGAACTGCTGCGGCAACATCGCGGCGTCGAGCAGGAACCCGGGGTCGTCGCCGCCATCGACGCCGCCTTGGTAGTGTTCGACCTCGATGCAGAGTCGGCCGAGACGCGCTTGGCCGCAATCGGCGCCGCCAGCGAAATGCTCGATCCGCGCGTCAGACGCAAGCTCACGGCGCTGGCGGAGAACGAGAGCGAACCGGCGGACATCCGCAACGCAGCCACCAATGCGCTGGCCGACATCGAACAGCGCGCCGCCCGCTTCGAGACCATCGAGACCATCTTCTTCGGCATCAGCCTTGGCTCGATCCTGGTGCTCGCCGCGATCGGCCTATCCATCACCTTCGGCGTCATGGGCGTCATCAACATGGCGCACGGCGAACTCATCATGCTCGGTGCCTACACCACCTATGTGGTGCAGACGGCGATGGTGGCGCTGTGGGGCGATGTAGGGCTTGAGACGTCGCTGTTTGTCGCCATCCCGGCGGCATTCCTGGTGGCGGGGCTGGTGGGCGTCGCCATCGAGCGGGGCGTGATTCGGTATCTCTACGGGCGACCCTTGGAAACGCTGCTCGCCACCTTCGGCGTCAGCTTGATCTTGCAGCAAGCCGTGCGCTCCATCTTCTCGCCGCTCAACCGGGCGGTGTCGACGCCTGACTGGATGAGCGGCTCCTGGCAAGTGGCACAAGGGCTCTCCATCACCTACAACCGTCTCTACACGTTGATTTTTGCCGGCTTGGTGTTCGCGGCGTTGCTGGCGGTGCTGACGAGGACGCGGCTCGGCCTTGAAGTGCGGGCGACCATGCAGAACCGCCCCATGGCCCAGGCGATGGGCATTCGCACGGCCCGGGTGGATGCGCTCACCTTCGGCCTTGGCGCGGGAATCGCGGGGGTCGCTGGCGTCGCGTTGTCGCAGCTCACAAACGTGGGGCCCAATCTGGGGCAGGGCTACATCGTCGACTCCTTCATGGTGGTGGTCTTCGGCGGCGTCGGCAACCTCTGGGGCACGCTGGTGGCGGGACTCTCGCTCGGCGTCGCGAACAAATTCCTGGAGCCGGTGACCGGCGCCGTGGTGGCGAAGATCGTCGTGCTGGTGTTCATCATCCTGTTCATCCAGAAGCGACCTCGGGGCCTCTTTCCCCAACGGGGCAGGGCAGCGGAGGCCTAACCCATGCGCGCAGGCCACCCAAACGCCGCCCGCCACCGGATAGGGCGACGCATGCGCCGCCCCTACGGGAAGCTGTCGTCTATGCCTCGGCTTGTAGGGGCGACGCATGCGTCGCCCCTACGGGAAGGTGTCGTCCATGCGTCCGTCGTAGGGGCGACGCATGCGTCGCCCTTGCTTCAGTTGGCGCTTCTGCGCGCTAGCTCATGTTGATGCGACGCCTGTTCGAGAGCGACCGCGGTGGGACCGTGCTGCTGGCGGTGCTCGCGGCACTCACCGTGCTGGTGCCGCTTGCCAACCTTGCCGTGCCCGACGACTCGCCCCTGCACCTGTCCACCTATGCGGTGACGCTGATCGGCAAATACCTGTGCTTCGCCATGCTGGCGATGGCGCTGGACTTGGTCTGGGGCTATTGCGGCGTGCTGAGCCTCGGCCACGGTGCCTTCTTCGCCTTGGGCGGCTATGCGATGGGCATGTACCTGATGCGGCAGATCGGCGACCGTGGCGTGTATGGTCACCCGGAGCTGCCGGACTTCATGGTGTTCCTCAATTGGCAGGAACTGCCTTGGTATTGGCTCGGCTTCGTTCAGTTCTGGTTTGCCATGCTGATGGTGATGGCGGTGCCGGGGCTGCTCGCGTTCGTGTTCGGCTGGCTGGCCTTTCGCTCCCGCGTCAGCGGCGTGTACCTCTCGATCATGACCCAGGCGCTCACCTATGCACTGATGCTGGCCTTCTTCCGCAACGAGATGGGCTTTGGCGGCAACAACGGCCTCACCGATTTCAAGGACATCCTCGGCATGAACCTGCAATCGGACGGCGTGCGGGCGGGGCTGTTCGTGGCCTCGGCCGCGGCTTTGGCAGGGACCTATCTTCTCTGTCGCTTCATCGTCGGCTCGAAGCTCGGCCGCGTGGCGACGGCGGTTCGGGACGCCCAGGATCGAGTGCGCTTCATCGGCTATCGAGTGGAGCGCTTTCAGGTGTGGATGTTCGTCGTGTCCGCAGTGCTCGCGGGCATCGCTGGGGCGCTCTATGTGCCGCAGGTTGGGATCATCAACCCGAGCGAGTTCCATCCACTCAACTCGATTGAACTGGTGGTGTGGGTGGCGCTGGGCGGACGTGGCACGCTCTACGGCGCGGCACTGGGGGCGGTGGTGGTGAACTATGCCAAGACGGTGCTCACCGGTGCCATGCCGGAGGTGTGGCTGTTCGCTTTGGGCGCGCTGTTTGTGGGCGTGACGCTGGCGTTGCCGGCAGGACTCGTGGGCCTTGCGCGACGGTTCACGTCGAAGCGACGGGACTCTCGGCAAGCACAACCGGAGGCGGCGGATGCCTGATGCCAACGATAAGGGCCCGGTCGAACCCCCCGTAGGGGCGACGCATGCGTCGCCCCTACCTGCGACGGCGGCGCCGGAATACCGCCGCGCCCAGTTCCTCGAGCGGGAACGGGTGTGGGACTTCCTGATCGAGCGCCCAAGCCGTGCGGAACTGGTGGACACCGACCACGGCTACATCCTCTATGTCGAGGGACTCACCGTCAGCTTCGACGGCTTCAAGGCGCTCGACGACCTGACGCTCTACATCGAAACCGGCGAACTGCGCTGCATCATCGGTCCCAACGGCGCCGGCAAGACGACGATGATGGATGTCATCACCGGCAAGACCCGACCGGACTACGGCTCGGTGTTCTACGGCCAGCGGCTGGACCTCACGCGTCTGCCGGAGGCCGAAATCGCCGCCCTCGGCATCGGCCGCAAGTTCCAGAAGCCCACGGTGTTCGAGAACCACACGCCGCAGACGAACCTGGAGCTCGCGATGGCGTCGGACAAACGGGTTTGGCCGACGTTGCTGAGGCGCCTGAGCGGCGAGGAGCGCGACCGTATCGAGGAGGTGCTGGGTGTGGTGGGCCTCGGCGCCCACGCGAAGCGTGGTGCAAGCGCCCTCGCTGGCGCTCTCTCCCACGGCGAGAAGCAGTGGCTGGAGATCGGCATGTTGCTGATGCAGAACCCCTTGGTGCTGCTGGTGGACGAGCCGGTTGCCGGCATGACGCGGCAGGAGTCCGAACTCACGGGGGAACTGTTGGTGTCGCTCGCCGGCGAGCATTCCGTGATCGTGGTGGAACACGACATGGATTTTGTCCGCTCCATCGCCCGGCAGGTGACGGTGCTGCACGAGGGTCGCGTGCTGGCGGAGGGCTCCTTCGACGCGGTGCAGGACAATGCCCGGGTGCGGGAGGTGTATCTGGGCACCGAGGGGTCGTAGGCCGGGCGATGCTGCAAGTTCGCGCCTTGAACCAGTCCTACGGCCAAAGCCGCACCCTGTGGGATGTGGATATGGACATCGAAGGCGGCGCCTGCGTCAGTCTCATCGGCCGCAACGGCGTCGGCAAGACCACGCTCCTCAAGTGCCTGATGGGGCTCTTGCCCATCGACTCCGGCGAGATGACCTTCGACGACACAGACCTCGGCAGCGAAGGCCCAGAGCGTCGCGCCAAGCTCGGCATCGGCTACGTGCCGCAGGGGCGCATGGTGTTCCCCCTCCTGACGGTGGCAGAGAACCTCGAAGCGGGGCTCGGCGCGCTGCCAAGGGATCGACGCGCGGTGCCGGAACTGGTCTATGAACTGTTCCCGATCCTCGCCGACATGCGCACCCGGCGAGGCGGCGACCTGTCCGGCGGCCAACAACAGCAACTGGCCATCGGCCGCGCCTTGGTCCTCGATCCCCGCCTCCTGATCCTCGACGAACCCACGGAGGGCATCCAACCCAACATCGTCACCCAAATCGGCGAGGTGATCGTCCGCCTGAACCAGGAACTCGGCATGACCGTGTTGGTGGTGGAGCAAAAGCTCGCCTTCGTCCACCAGGTGGCAACGAGCTTCTTCGTGATGACCAAGGGCGCCATAGTCGCCGGCGGCCCGTTGGGCGAGCTAACCGAAGACCTGATCCGCGAACACCTCTCGGTGTAGTCGTGCAAGGCAAATCGGGGTGGGAAGCGAGGATTGCGCTGGGGTTTGGCGTCTGTGGTGGGCGCACGACTCTGGTGCGGCGCTCGCGACAAGGCCCTCTGGCGGTGCAGAGGCCGTTCCACCCTGGGGACGGAGTTTGTCACCTGTATCTGTTGCATCCGCCTGGGGGGGTTGCCGGGGGGGACAGCCTCGAGGTGGATGTGCATGCCCATAGCGGCGCGGCTTCGTTGGTGACGACTCCGGCGGCTGCCAAGGTGTATCGCACGTTGGGCGCATCGAGCAGTGTGCGGCAGACCCTCGTCGTGGACGAAGGCGCCTCGCTTGAGTGGCTGCCGCAGGAGACCATCCTGTTTGGTGGCAGTGCCTGTCGCGTCCACACCGACGTGCAACTGGCCAAGGGGGCGCGGTATGCCGGTTGGGAGGTGTTTGCGCTGGGCCGCGAGCACTCCGGGGATCACTACACGCAAGGCTCTTTCCGCCAGCAGATGCAAATCCACATCGACGGCGCCCTGTGTGTGCGCGAGTTGCAGGACTTCGCCGCCGGCGATCCGGCGCTGGTTGCGCGCTGGGGCTTGGCATCCCGCCGGGCGTTTGGCACGCTCTATGCTGCACCTGCGGATGAGGACGTGTTGGCGCGGGCGCGTCGCGCGCTCGGGGAGGCGCCGGATTGCGTCGATGCTGGTGCAACGTTGCTCGATGGGGTGCTGGCCGTGCGTGCCGTGGGCGGCTCTGCGTCCGACGTGCGGGCGGTGTTGGCACAGGCTTGGTCGGGGCTGCGGCCCCTCGTGATCGGAGCGCAGCCGATGCACCCCCGCATCTGGGCAACTTGAGCGCCCGCGCATGACTTGGAGGGAACTTCCGTGGAACTGACGCCGCGCGAGAAGGACAAGCTCTTGATCTTCGTCGCTGCGGAGCTCGCCGAGAAGCGGCGTGCCCGAGGCGTGAAGCTCAACTATCCGGAGTGCGTTGCCATCATCTCCGCGGCCATCATGGAAGGCGCCCGGGACGGTCGTTCCGTGGCCCACTTGATGGACGCCGGCGCCGAGATCATCCGCCGCGACGAAGTCATGGAAGGCATTCCAGAGATGCTCCCGGAAGTGCAGGTGGAGGCCACCTTCCCAGACGGCACCAAGCTCGTGACCGTCCACAATCCCATTTCTTGAGCGAGGGCGGCAGCGGCGATGGTTCCGGGCGAGTATCTAATCGAAGAAGGCGAAATCATCCTCAACGAGGGTCGTCCAAGCCGTGAACTCGCCGTCGCAAACACCGGCGACCGCCCGGTGCAGGTCGGCTCGCACTACCACTTCGCCGAGGTGAACGAAGCCCTCGCCTTCGATCGCGAATCCGCCCAGGGCCATCGCCTCGACATCCCCGCCGGCACCGCCGTCCGCTTCGAGCCAGGCCAATCCCGCACTGTGCGTCTGGTGCCCATCGGCGGCGGGCGGCGAATCTACGGCTTCCAAGGCAAGGTCATGGGCCCGTTGGAGGCAAATGCATGAGCACCATCTCCCGCACCGCCTACGCCGAGATGTTCGGTCCCACCGTCGGCGACCGAGTGCGCCTTGGCGACACCGAGCTCGTCGTCGAGGTGGAGCAAGACCACGCCATCTACGGCGAGGAGGTCAAGTTCGGCGGCGGCAAGGTGATCCGCGACGGCATGGGGCAGAGCCAGCTTGCCCGCGCACGGGCCGTCGACACCGTCATCACCAACGCCCTCATCATCGACCATTGGGGCATCGTCAAGGCCGATGTGGGCATTCGCGACGGTCGCATCCATGCCATCGGCAAGGCCGGCAACCCGGACACCCAGCCGGGCGTCAACATCGCCATCGGCCCGGGCACCGAAGCCATCGCCGGCGAGGGCAAGATCCTCACCGCTGGCGGCATCGACGCCCACATCCATTTCATCTGCCCGCAGCAGGTGGAAGAGGCGCTGATGTCCGGCGTCACCACCATGCTCGGCGGCGGCACCGGCCCTGCGACCGGCACCAACGCCACCACCTGCACGCCGGGACCGTGGCACATCGCCCGCATGTTGCAGGCGGCGGATGGCTTTCCGATGAACCTCGGTTTCCTGGGCAAAGGCAATGCCAGCCTGCCGGAGGCGCTGGAGGAACAGGTCGCCGCTGGCGCCATGGGCCTCAAGCTGCACGAGGACTGGGGCACCACCCCCGCCGCCATCGACAACTGCCTGAACGTGGCGGAGGCGGCCGACGTGCAGGTGGCGATTCACACCGACACGCTGAACGAATCCGGCTTCGTCGAAGCCACGCTCGCCGCCTTCAAGGGGCGCTCCATCCACACCTTCCACACCGAGGGCGCCGGCGGCGGCCACGCGCCGGACATCATCCGCGCCTGTGGCCTCGGCAACGTCCTGCCATCCTCCACCAATCCCACGCGGCCCTACACCGTCAACACGGTGGACGAGCATCTCGACATGCTGATGGTCTGCCACCATCTCGATCCGTCCATCGCGGAAGACGTGGCGTTTGCGGAGTCGCGCATCCGCCGCGAAACCATCGCCGCCGAGGACATCCTGCACGACTTGGGCGCCTTCTCCATGATCGCCTCGGATTCGCAGGCGATGGGACGCGTCGGCGAGGTGATCTGCCGCACGTGGCAGACGGCGCACAAGATGAAGGTGCAGCGCGGGCCGTTGGCGGAGGATTCCGAGCGGAACGACAATCATCGGGTGAAGCGCTACATCGCCAAGTACACGATCAATCCGGCGCTGGCGCACGGCATGGCTGCCGAGGTGGGTTCGGTCGAACCCGGCAAGCTCGCCGACCTCGTGCTGTGGAATCCGGCGTTCTTCGGCGTCAAGCCGGCGATGATCCTGAAGGGCGGAATGATCGCCGCGGCGCCGATGGGGGATCCGAACGCCTCGATTCCGACGCCGCAGCCGGTTCACTATCGGCCGATGTTTGGCGCGTTTGGCGGCGCCGTCGGCGCGACTTCGGTGACGTTCGTCTCCGGTCAGGCGCAGGAAGCGGGCGTGGCCGATGCCTTGGGGCTTGCCAAGAAGGCGGTGCCCGTGAGCGGCGTGCGCTCGGTGATGAAGGAGCAAATGGTTCACAACGGCGAGACGCCAACGGTGGAAGTGGACCCAGAGACCTACGAGGTGCGCGCCGACGGCGAACTCCTCACCTGCGAGCCGGCCGCCGTGCTGCCGCTGGCACAGCGCTACTTCCTGTTCTGACCGAGCGCGTGCGTGGAGGTCTTCACCCGGCTGGTTCCCTCGGCGTCGAAGGTAGCGGAGAGCCGCGTGCCCCTGACATGGGAACGCCGCCAGAAATCGCGTCAGCGCGTGCGGCTCGATTCCGGCGAGGAGGTGGCGCTCCTGTTGCCTCGCGGCACCACCTTAAGCAACGGCCAGTGTCTCGCCTCGGAAGCAGGAAGAGTCGTCGAGGTCATCGCGGCAGCGGAGCCCGTGTCCACCGTGCGCTCAGCCGATCCCACTTCCCTGACCCGCGCCGCCTACCACCTCGGCAACCGCCACACACCGCTGCAGCTTGGCGAGGGTTGGCTGCGCTACCGCGAGGACCATGTGCTCGACGCCATGATCGCCGGCCTCGGCATCGGCGCGGTGCCGGAGCGGGAGCAAGCCCCGTTCGAGCCGGAGTCGGGGGCGTATTCGCATGGCCACGGTCACGATTGATCGGTTGGGATGCCGGTTCGGCCCAGGACACTCCGATTGAACCTCTCGCATCGCCTGCCTGAGCGGAGCCCGCGTTGATCCAACCCCGCCTCTGGCAGCTTATGAGCCCCCTCCTTCCGGTGGGTGCCTATCAGCACTCCCAGGCTTGGAGCAAGCGGTGGCGCGAGGCTGGATTCCGGATGCCCACACAGCAGGCCAGTGGATCGAGGGACTCTTGCGCCATGTCGTGGCGCGTGTGGACATTCCGGTAGCCATCCGCGCACGGGATGCGTGGGCGAGCGGGGACGCCGCGGCCGTGGGGCACTGGAACCGCATCTGCCACGCCTGTCGAGAAACGGCGGAAGCGCGGCGGGAAGAAGCCGACATGGGCCTGGCACTGTTGCGGCTGCTGCGCGGGCTCGATGAACCGACGCCCGAGCAACGGCTGGGCTTCGTCGCAGCCTTTGGCGTTGCCGGTGCCAATGCCGGGCTCGCATCAACGGACGTGGCCGCTGGCCTCGCCTGGGCCTGGTGCGAAAACCAAGCCCTCGCGGCGGTGAAGCTGGCGCGGCTTGGCCACATTGCCGGGCAACGCGTCCTGCGCCAGATTGGGGGCAGCCTGGCGGAGGTGGTAGCCACCGGCATGAAAGTGGCCGACGACGACATCGGCCGCAGCGCACCCTATGTTGCACTCGCCGGCGCCTGGCACGAGACCCAGCCGGCACGGCTGTATCGTTCCTGACGGCCCTGTCGGACTTCGGCGGCGCAAGCCGGGCGAACGCCGGGCGAACGCCGACAGGGCGACAGGACGGCTTGGGTTGGGGCAAGAAGCGTTGTCCGAAGGCAGCGGTTCTTGTGGCGCTGAAGCGAACCGAAGGGAGATTCGCATGAAACAGGCTCTGCGGCTCGGCATTGCCGGCCCCGTGGGCGCCGGCAAGACGACGCTGGTGGAGTCGCTCTGCCGCAGCTTGGCCGGGCGCTTCGAGATGGCCGTCGTCACCAACGACATCTACACCCAAGAGGATGCCCAGATCCTGCTCCGCTCTCAGGCGCTGCCGGAGGAGCGCATCGTCGGCGTCGAGACCGGCGGCTGCCCGCACACGGCAATCCGCGAGGATCCCTCCATGAACATCGCCGCCATCGACGATCTGGTGCAACGGTTCCCGGAGCTGGACCTGGTGGTCATCGAAAGCGGCGGCGACAACCTCGCGGCGACCTTCAGCCCGGAACTCGTGGACCTCGCGATCTACGTCATCGACGTTGCCGGCGGCGAGAAGGTCCCCCGCAAGGGCGGCCCCGGCATCACCCGCTCCGACCTCCTCGTCATCAACAAGACCGACCTCGCTCCCTATGTGGGCGCGGACCTCACCCGGATGGAAGCCGACACGCGCGCACAGCGAGGCGACGCACCTTGGGTGTTCACCAACCTCAAGACTGGCGACGGGCTAGAGCGGATTGCGGACTTCGTCGTGCAAGAGGGATTGCTCGAGGTCGCGTAACGCGAGAGTGCCCCGGCAACGCCCCGACGGCCGCGCCGCACCATCAGACCCGAGACGCCCGCTTGAAGATGCCGATGATGGCGCCGGCAACGAGGCTCGTAACGACGGTGCCGACAGCACCGGCGAAGGCTTGGCCGATGGCGGTCGATTCCTCGAGATTCTGCACCTGCTGCTCGATCATCTCCGGCGCAAGGCCGGCATTCGCCAGCGCGTGTTCCGTCGCCGCGGCGGCTTCGGCGAGGTAGTTCGGGAACACGACGCCAAGGCTCAGCCAACCCACCACGAACACGATGGCCGCAGCCACCCCGCCGAGGATGAGGCTGTTCAGCAACTGCCCTGTCCATGTGGCCTCCGGAGCGGTTTCCCGCAAGGCCAGAAAGACGATCACGATGGTCACCACGGTGGCGACGAGCGGGAACAGAACTCCCACCAAGCTCACTTGCGGGCCCATGGCGACCGTGATGAAGCTGATGGCGGCGGCGACGACGCCGAGAATCAGGCCGTATTTGATCGGTACGTTCATTCTTTGCTCCACTGGCTCGATCTCGGTGTGGATGGTAGCAGCGAAACCGAGCGACGCGCCCTTCGCGGCGCGCTAGGGCCTGAGGATGACCAACCGAGAAGGGCGACGCATGCGTCGCCCCTACGGCCCGGGGCTTGACCGACACCTTTCTGTAGGGGCGACGCATGCGTCGCCCTGTCCGGCAGGCCGCCGCCAAGTCCGACAGGCTGCTAGTTCGCGTTATTCTGCGAACTCCTTCAGGGGGGATTAGGGACATGCTCGGCACGAGATCATTCCTTTCGGCGGCGTGTGTCGCTGGCGCGCTGCTTGTCATACCGGTCAGCGGCAACGGGGAGCATGGGCACGGGGACGATCACGGGGACACCTATCTCTCCTCTACGCGACTCACCTATGGCGTCACCACGGACGCAGAGCTTGATTCCGGTGACGTCGACGTGTTCCGCTTCGACCTGCAAGGCCGGGCAGACATCGAGGTGCGTGGCAGCGGCCGGCTCGACACCGTGGCCGAGTTGCTCGACAGCGAGGGGGAGGTCATCGGCGAGGACGACGACAGCGGGCCGAGCTTCAACTTCGGCTTTCGCGAGACCTTGGACGGCGGCGTGTACTACGTGCGCGTGTCGAGCGAGGTAGGGGACACCGGCACCCACAAGATCACCGCCTACATCGTCCGCGAGGACGACCATGGCGACACCTCCGGCAACTCCTCCGTATTGCCGTTCGGTGTCCGGGCCACCGCTCGCATCGCGCCGGCCACGGACCGCGACGTGTTCCGGGTGGAAGTGGAGCACGCGGGGCAGTTGCGGGTTTGGACGGAAGGGCCCACCAACACCATGGGCGAACTGCGCGACAGCACGGACACCGTCATCGAGTCCGCAGACGGCGGCGGCGACCGCGGCAACTTCAGCATCGTCCACTCGGTGGAGCCGGGCGTCTTCTACATGCACGTGACGGCGGACGCGGTGGGCACCTACTTCCCGGAGGCGGAAATGGGGGAGTTCGAGGATGTGGATGAGGACCATCACGCCGAAGACGACGATCACGAGGCGGAGGAACCCACCGAGTCGGCGGCGACCAGCTTTTTCCGTGAGTCGATCTCGACGCCCATCGTGCAGGGAAGATGCATCAACTGCCATGTGCAGGGGGGCATTGCGCCGAACGCTGGCGCCCATCTCGTTTTCGTTCCGGCGACGGATGCGGACCACATCGGAAAAAACGTAAGCGCCTTCCGCGACTTCATCGATCACCACGAAGACGCGGCCTACGTGCTCACCAAGGCCACGGGCGGTGCCGGCCACGGCGGCGGCGCACAACTGACCACAGGCTCGACCGACTACGAGAACCTCGCGAGCTTCCTCGCGTTGCTCGAGGACGAGGGCTAGAAGGCAAACGCGGCAGGATGGCAGCAGCCTGGCTCGGCCGCCGCCAACGGGGAACGTGCTGGAGGCGGAGGCAGGCCGCCTACCAGTGTGTCGAGGGCAGGCGGGCCATGAACTTAAAAATATTTAAGAATTGAATCGAAAAACTTGAAAAAATAGAAAATTGACGTATGTTGTGGTCATCCGTACGAGTCGGGAGACCAAGCAACATGCGCGAGGAAATCAATCGCATCCTTAAGTTGGTGGAAGCCGGAGAGCTCACTGGCGAGCAAGCCGCGCAGATGATCGAGGCCATCACCGGAGCCGCTGAGGCCCGCGCTCATGCCGGTCAGCCTTGGCCGCGCGAGCGTCGTGACCGCGGAGACGACCGCGAGCGGCGCCATCGCGGCGGCTACCGTCGGCACGGCCACCATCGCCGGGACCATGGTCGCCATCGCCGCCGAGGGTTCGAGGACTTGGGCGACCTCGGCATCGACATCGAGGCGGCGGTGAACTTCGGCGCCGATGCCATGCGCCGGGCTTGGGGCGATGCCATGCGAGGTGGCTCCGGCGGCGCTTGGGGCGCCAGCAACTCCATCATGTTCTCCAAGTGCGAAGACCCTGAGGGCCAGGACTTCCGCATCGAAGACAACCAACTCGTCGTCTCCCAGGTGCTGGGATTGCGCATGCAAGGCGGCGAGTTCCGTTCCAACCAGCTGAACGCAGCCGGCATCCGCGACGCCGACCTTCGCAGCACCGAGTTCGCGGGCAACGGGCTGCGCGGCTCGTCGCTCAAGGAAGTTCGTGCGGAAGGCTCCCGCATCTCGGCGAACCAGCTCAACGGCGTGCAGATCGCCAAGTTCACGCTGGCGGGCTCCGCGTTCCGCCGCAACTCGATCAACGCGTCGCAATTCAAGGACTTGGGGCTCGCGGACGCCCGCATTCGCTCGTCGCAGTTCAATGCGGTGCGGCTGCGCTCGGTGATGCTGAAAGGCGAGACAAACGTGAAGACGGTGGAGTTCTCCGCCGTGCGAGGTCGCGACTGGGTGCTCGACGCGGCAAGGCTCGATGGCGGTGCGTTCAAGGGCATCTCGGCGACGGGGTTGATCGTCACCAGAGCGCGGCTGACGAACTGCACCTGGATGGCGGACTGGGCGGGGTCGGTGGAGGCTTCGATGATGGGACGCGGCATGGACTCGCGCAGCGCCGGCCACATTCGGGATCTCACGCTCGAGGACATCGAGCTCGAGGACTGCGAGTTTGTGGACTGTCGCTTCGACCGCACCGCGATCCGCGGCGTGAAGGTGAAGGGCCTGCGCTTCGAAAACGTGGACTTCTCTGGCCTTACCATCACCAGCAAGGACCAACTTACAGCCTTGGCGAATGCACGTGCCGCCTGAGCCGGCGCCACAAGCCACTCTTCGCTGTCCAGCCTGCGAAGGCCGCCTGTTCCCCCGCGAGCTTGAATGCGTGGACTGCGGCTTGCACTTGCAGGCAAGCTACCCGCGCAACGAGTTCGCCCGCCTGGATGACGACGCCCTGCACCTGCTGCGGATTTTCGTCGCCTGCGAGGGGCGAATCCGGGACATGGAACGGGCGCTTGGTGTCAGCTACCCGACGGTGAAATCGCGGCTCGCGGGCCTACGAGAGACGCTGGGCTTCACAGGGAAGAAGAGCCCCCCCGAAGACGAGGCGGGGCCAAGCTCCGAACCTCCAAAACGAACCACCGCAGACACCATTGGGCGACTGGAGCGCGGAGAAATCGACTTCGAAGAAGCCATGCGGCGGCTTAGGAAGGGGTAGGAGCTGGCGCGGTAGCCCTGCCGGAAACCTAGGTCTTCCACTGCCCGCAACGAGGGGGAGCTAGGGGGAGCTGTAGGACGTCATGCGCTTTGGTTGCCCGCGCTCGTGGCGAGCAAGGCTAGGAAGGCATCGCCGTAGCGTTCGAGCTTGGCCTTGCCGATGCCGTGCAGGGCGAGCATTTCCTGGGGGGACTTGGGTTTGGCCTGGATGAGGGCCTTGAGGGTTGTGTCGTGGAAGACGACGTAGGGGGGCACGCCGGCGTCGTCCGCGAGTTGCTTGCGCAAGGTTCGCATGGCTTCCCAGAGTGGTTCGTCGGCGGGGGCGACTTCGATGTCGTCAGGGCGGGCCTTTGGGGCGCGCTTCGGCTTCGCGGTTCTGGCCTCTTCCCGAAGCTCCAGCGTCACTTCGCCGCGCAAGAGCGGCCGAGCGGCGGGTTCGAGCACCAGCGCGCCGTAGCGGTGGGCGTCGGAGCGGACGTAGCCCTGCACAAGAAGCTGGCGCAGCACCGAGCGCCATTGGCCATCGCTTAGGTCATCGCCGATGCCGTAGGTGGAAAGAGCGGCGTGGCGGTGCTGTTCGATCTTTGCGGTCTGCTTGCCGCGCAGCACGTCAATGACATGCGCGGCGCCGAAGCGCTGGCCGGTTCGGACGATGCAGGAGAGCAGTTTCTGCGCCGCCACGGTGCCGTCCCAGGTGCGCGGTGGGTCAAGGCAGATGTCGCAGTTGCCGCAGGGAGTGGGATGGTCCTCGCCAAAGTGCGCCAGCAGCGCGGCACGGCGACAGGCGGTCACTTCGCACCAGGCCAAGAGCTTGTCGAGCTTGGCGCGTTCGATGCGCTTCTGTTCTTCCGGGGCATCGGACTCGTCCAACATCTGGCGCAGCCGCACCACATCCTGCAGGCCGTAGATCATCCACGCCTCGGCGGCAACGTCGTCGCGGCCGGCGCGGCCGGTTTCCTGGTAGTAGGCCTCGATGCTCTTGGGCAGGTCCACATGGGCGACGAAGCGCACGTCGGGCTTGTCGATGCCCATGCCGAAGGCGATGGTGGCGACCACCACCACGCCGTCGTCACGCAGGAAGCGGGCCTGGTTTGCTGCCCGGACGTGGCCCGGCAAGCCAGCGTGGTAGGGCAGGGCGTCGTGTCCGGCTTCCCGCAATGCCTCGGCGGTGGACTCCACCTTGCGCCGCGACAGGCAATAGACGATGCCGGCCTCGCCTCGGTGCTCTTCGAGGAATGCGGCGAGCTGCGCCTGCGGGCGGTTTTTCGCCTGCACGGTATAGCGGATATTGGGGCGGTCGAAGCCGTGGATGAACGAGGCGGGGCGACGGAGCGCCAAGCGAGCGACGATCTCCTCGCGCGTGCGTTCGTCGGCGGTGGCCGTGAGGGCCATGCGCGGGATGCCGGGGAAGGCATCCGCCAGCACGTTGAGGCCGAGATAGTCCTGGCGAAAGTCGTGCCCCCACTGCGACACGCAATGCGCCTCGTCGATGGCGATGAGCGCGACCCTTACGGTGCGCAGGAACTCGAGCGTGTCCGCCTGGAGCAGCCGCTCCGGAGCGAGATAGATGAGGTCCAGTTCGCCTTGGCCGAGCGCTGCGTGAATCTCCCGTTGCTCCCAATAGTCGAGAGTCGAGTTCAGAAACGCAGCCTTCACGCCGAGCTGGCGCAAGGCCGACACCTGGTCCTGCATCAGCGCGATGAGCGGCGAGACGACGATGCCGACACCCTCCGTCGCCATCGCCGGCAACTGATAGCACAGCGACTTGCCGCCCCCGGTGGGCATGAGCACGAGCGCGTCGCGCCCCTCAAACGCCGTCTGGACGACCGCTTCCTGGCCAGCGCGGAAGTCGGCAAAGCCATACACGTCGCGCAGCAACCGGCGCGCGCGATCCATCGGCGAGGCATTCGCGCTGGGCGCAGGTTCGAGCAGCGTGGCTTGAGGGGGGTCCATGCGGGCATTGTATTGGCGAAGGGGACGGACCCCAGCGCCGAGATGGGCCCAATGCAACCCTTCCGTTCGCGGGCGGTGTCTCACTTTGACCCTTCTCGTTGTAGCGGATGAGCCGGAAACCCGGCGATCATGTTCGACTGGCCTCCGGCGCCGCTCTGGAGGGAGGGCGTCCCGCCCTCCATCGCGCCGCAAGGCGCGACACCACCAGTCGCGGAGTCGAGGCGGCGTATAGTCCTCCCATGGCAGCCAACGAGACCGATGCCCTCGCCGGAATCCCACGCGAGTTGCGCGACGATGTTCGGCTCTTGGGCGACATTCTCGGCGAAGTCATCGGTCACCATCGGGGTGCCGATTTCGTCGCCCTGATCGAGGACATCCGCGCTTTGGCGAAGGCGGCCCGGCGCGGGTCGGAGGCCGACTGGGAGCGCCTCAGCCGCCGTTTGGCGGACATTCCGGAAGAGCTGCTCCCCGACATCGCCCGCGCCTTCAACCAGTTCCTCAATCTCGCCAACATCGCCGAGCAATGCCACGCCGCGCCGGCTCCTCCTTGGCCCGCGGTTTCGGCCGAGGACTTGACGGGTGTTCGGGTCCAACTCGTGCTGACGGCGCATCCCACCGAAGTGCTGCGCCGCACCCTGATTCAGAAATACGACGCGATCGGTGCCGAACTGGCCGCCCGGGCGCGTTTCGGCGACGCAGAACGTCGGGAATCGAACGAACGCCTTGAACGACTTATCAGCGAGGCATGGCACACCGACGAAATACGTCGTGAACGCCCCTCGCCCGAAGAGGAGGCGCGCTGGGGCTTTGCCGTGATTGAGAATTCACTCTGGGACGCGGTGCCCAAGGTCATGCGCGACCTCGATGCCGCGCTGCCGGAACCGCTCCGCGTGGATACCATGCCGTTCACATTCGCGTCCTGGATGGGCGGCGACCGCGACGGCAATCCCGGCGTTACGGCCGCAATCACGCGACGCGTCCTGCGCCGGGCGCGCTGGACCGCCGCGGACCTGCTGCTGCGGGACGTCAACGCCTTGAGTGCGTCGCTTTCCATGACAGCCTGCACCGAGGAACTGCGGGCTGCGGCCGGCGGCGAGTTCGAGCCCTATCGCGCGGTCTTGCACGGCTTGCGCGATCGCCTGCTCGCGACACGAGCCTGGGCGGAGACCAACGAGCCGCCGCCCGCCGATGCCATCCTGCACGACCGAGAAGTGCTGGGCCCCTTGCTGCTGTGCCATCGCTCGCTGGTGGCTTGCGGCATGGAGCGCATCGCCGCGGGCCCGTTGCTGGACACGCTGCGGCGCATGTATTGCTTCGGCGTCTGCCTTGCGTGGCTGGACATCCGGCAACATGCCGAGCGTCACGAGACGGTGCTCGATGAGGTAACGCGCTACCTGCAAGTTGCCGGTGCCGTGGACGTTGCGGATGACGACGCCGAGAGCGGCTATGCGGACTGGGACGAGTCGCGTCGCGTCGCTTGGCTGCTCGATGAACTGCAGAGCCGTCGGCCCCTGTTCCCGCGTGAGTGGCCCGTCAGCGAAGAATCGCAGGAGGTGCTCGACACCTGCCGCGTTGTGGCGGAGAACAACGCCGCCGGCATCGCCACCTATGTCATCTCGATGGCCACTGCGCCAAGTGACGTCCTCGCGGTGGCGCTACTGCTGCGCGAATCTGGCCTTGACCGGAACCTTCCCATTGCGCCGCTGTTCGAGACCTTGGACGACCTGAACGCTGCCGCAACGACGCTCGATGCCCTGCTGTCGCTGCCTTGGTACCGCACTTATGTGGGCCGTTCGGTGCAAGTGATGATCGGCTACTCGGATTCCGCCAAGGACGCCGGCCAGCTCGCCGCCGCGTGGGCGCAGTATCGAGCGCAGGAAGCCATTGCCAAAGTGGCCACGCGGCACGGCGTTCGACTGACACTGTTCCACGGCAGAGGCGGCGCGATCGGTCGCGGTGGCGGGCCCTCCGGGCAGGCGATTGCGTCCCAGCCGCCCGGCTCCATGTCCGGTTCGCTGCGGGTGACCGAACAGGGAGAGATGATCCGTTTCAAGCTCGGCGCGCCCCAAATCGCTCGAGCGACGCTGTCCATCTACCTGCAGGCAACCTTGCGCGCCACCGTGGCGCCCCCACCGGCGCCAGTGGCCGAACAGCGCAAAGCGATGACCAAACTCGCCGAAGCCTGCCTTGCCTCGTACCGCGGCACCGTGCGCAGTGCCGAGTTCGTCGAGCTGTTCCATGCCATCACGCCCGAAGGGGAACTCGCGGATCTTTCACTCGGCAGCCGTCCTGCTCGGCGCGCCGAAGGAGTCGCGCCGGCCAGGGCCGACGATCTCGACCGCCTCCGCGCCATCCCGTGGGTGTTCGCATGGACGCAGATTCGCCTGATGCTGCCGCCGTGGCTCGGTGCCGACGAGGCGGTTCGTTGGCTGCTCGCCAATCCCACTGCATACAGAACGCTGCGCGACTGGCCCTTCTTCGCCATGCAGTTCGACATGCTGGCGATGGTGCTGGCGAAGGCCGACACGACGCTCGCGCGCTACTACGCCCGCCGTTTGGCCGACGCCCCACAGCAACGCATGACCGAGGCCCTCATCGCCAGACTCGAATCACTCCGCGATGCCCTGCCGCAACTGGACGGAAGCGGTACTCTGCTCGCGAACGACCCCGCCATGCGCGACTCCATCACGGTCCGCAACACCTATCTCGACCCACTCCACCTGCTGCAGGCAGAACTCATGGCCCGCCGCCGCACCGGCAACGACGCCGAAGCCGTCCGACAGGCGCTCAACGTGACCATGGCCGGCATCGCCAGCGGCTTACGGAACACCGGATGACCTAGACCATTGGGTGGGGTTGGATGTCCGCTATGCAAGCATGCCGTCCGACGGCGTCGTAGGCCCGTTACCCACCGCTCCAAGTACTCCCGAGCGAGATGCGGATGCGGTTGTGTTCACACTGCGACGGTGTGGCTCTGTCGCCGGTGACGATCACTTGGCGCGATGACGCATTCGATCATGGGGTTCGTCTGCCAACACGGCAGCCGCTTCCGTTGAGATAGCAATCCGCCGAAGAGAGAAAGTTTGCATATAAATCAACTGTATAAGGTCCGCAAATTCGCATTTTCGGACACTAGCACGACGAAAATCGCGGATGCAACCCCAATTCAAAACTTTTTTGCAGGCGCGATGCCCGCCTCGTCACGCCGACGGATCCACGCCATATCGCAGGCAGGCCACAGCGCCGTGACCCGCCTCCTGCTCCCGCGTGTAGTAGGCAGGCATTGACGGCGACGACCACCCTGCCGCGCGCTGCATCGCCACGAGGCTTGCGTTCGCCTCGGCAAGGGACTGCGCCGAACCCACCCGCAGCGAGTGGCCCGACACGCCCCTTTCGATCCCGGCCGCCTTCGCGCAGGCCTGCACGGTGCGCCGGATCGACCGCACACCCAGTCCCCTTTGGCAGAACGCTGCCGCTGCGGTGCACGGGGCGGAACAGCGGCCCCTCGTCGATGCCGCCCGCGTCGCGCCATGCCTTGATCCTCTTCACCGTCGGCGGCCCGAGGTAGCGCTCGCACCCATGTCCCGCCTGGTCCGTCTTGGAGCGTCGCACGAGCAGGCGCCCTGAACCGTCGTCAAGCAAGCGAATGTCCTCGCAGTCGATGGCCGACGCTTCGGACACCCGCAGCATTGCGTCCGACATGACGCCAATGAGCGTCGCGTTGCGCAGTCCTGCAGCGCTTCCATCCTTCTCCGCAAGCGCGCACACCTCGTCCGCCTGCTCCCACTTGATGCCCTTGCACCTGTCGGGGACGTCGTCCGCGGGCCTCGCGCCGCACTCCGGCAAGGCACTTCTGCACCTGCCCCATCGGGACTTCCATGCCGCGTTCCTGCAAGGTCCAGCGCACCGCCGACGCCGCCACCCGCACGGTGGAAGGAGCCTTGCCTTCGGTTTCCAGGTAGGCCACGTAGAGCAACAGGGACTCCTCGCCCGGGTCATCGTCGCCGAGCCATTGCAGGTACTTCCGGAACGCCCGTTCGTAGGTCCTCCTCGTGCTCGGGGCCAGCGACTTTTCCCGTGAGGCGTTTTGCGTGTTCGTGCAGTCGCGCTCGCGTGTCCGCCGAGAGGCTGGCAGCCGCTTGCTCGGAATCGTGCATGACGGCTCCCGGTGCTTTCCCTGTTTCTTCAGGGAGTTGGAAGGCGAATAACAGGGTTGCGCGCACCGCCTCCATCAAGCATTGCAGTGCCCAAAGCAAGGCGATGCCGAGATCCCCTTGAAGTGCGACAGCTCCAGATTTCAACGCTTCATCTCCATTGGCTCGTGATGTCCGAAAACGCGAATTGTCGGACACCAACTTGTGGCAACGCAGTTCGTCAAGTACCCGACGCTAAGGCGGATTGGGGTTTCCCGGGGAAACCTGACTGGAGGGGACATGGAAGTCGTGAGCAAACAGTCGCGGCGGCATGACACGGTGGCCTACGCTCAATGTCCGCCGAGGCAACTTGCATTGCGGAACGTCATCGGCGCCATTGCTGCGCGGGGTGGGCGATGAAGGTGCTGCGAGCGGGATTTTGGGGGGTGGCCATCGCGTTTTTGGTTCTGCCAGCACAACCGTTCGGAGTTCTACCGGTCCCGACGGTGGGAAGCGAAGCGTATGCCTCGAGTGAAGCGAATGGGCCGGGCGCGACTTGTGCCGCGGATCCATGTGAGTACTATGTAAGCATGGAGACCAATGCACAGATTCTCATGGTTGTCGCTGCACTGGCCGCGTTGTACAACCCGGGAGGCGGCGGCATAGCCCACGTAGTTTTCCTCGCGATGTATGTCTATGCTCGCGAAATGCAGAAGGAACTTGGGTGCTAGGGGAATGACGCGTAAGGACATACTTGTAGAGGTTGGCAAGTCAGTGCTGGTGGCAGTGGCGTGCATTGTGGTTGCATTCGCCGTGGGCGGATTGGTGGCTACGTTGCCTGGGGACGTGAAGTGGACAATAAGGACCGCCTTGCATCCTATGGGCGTGCTGATTTTGGCGCTGTTCCTGCTATGCCTTAGATATCCCAAGCTATTCCCGTGGCTCCATCGAAGACTCCGCAAGTCGCTCCACCTTGACTGATTCAGGAGGCGGAAGAAAACGAGCCTTCCCGACACAGCAAACATTTCGTCCTACGGTCTTGTGCTCGATTTCCCAACCTGGCGGCCTTGGGATGCCGGGCGTCCCCGCGGGCGAGGCGTACACGGCGAACGGCTGGCGGTCAGGTGATTGTCCGGCACGATTTCGCCGGCAAGAAGGCCCATGGATGCGTCCTCCGGCTGTCGCCGTCGGTGTGCGAAATGTCTGCGGAGAGTGTAGGACGGAATGTTCGTGGGTCGGAAGGCAGTTTCGTTCTGGAGGGAGGGCGTTCTGCCTCCGAAGGCGTTCAGTAGCCGGACGGGGCGTCGAAGAGATCGTCCACCGAAACTTGAAGATCCGGAACGAACGATGAGACGGCATTTGTGCCGCGGGCGAAAACGCCTGCTTCTGCGTACTCGCCGTCGGCAAGCGTCAGCACTGTCACAGTTTCGTAGCGCGGATCCACAATCCAGTATTCGGGAATCCCGGCTTCGGCGTAGTCGAGTCGCTTGTCCACGAGATCGCGCTTAGCGCCGCTAGGGCTGACGACCTCAACGACGAGGTCCGCGCCGTCCAGATAGATGCCTTCAAGTCGGGGATCGTTGGCGTTCCGCCAGAAAATCAAGTCCGGCTCGCGGTAGCTGCGCTCTCGGATGCGCAAGGGGACCGGCGAGAAGACCACCTTGCCCCCTGCACGGGCGATGCGGCGGCGGAACGCTTCAAAGAGCCAGCCCAGCATGTGCTGATGTTCAATCGTCGGTGGCGGCAAAACTTCAACGACCCCATCCGTCATCTCCATCAGGCGCCTGACGCTTTCCGCCAGCGTCAGGTACGCCTCATCGTCCCACTTGCCCGGCAGGCGGTACGGGACGTCTAGGAGGGGGAGAGAACAGATGTCATCCTGCACTTCCGCGAGGGCGGTAGGCGCAGCGCTCATATGGGTCGCTCCGATGTCAGCCACGCAGCAAGTGTACCCGCTGCGCCTCCACTGTGCCCCGAATAGGCGCCGCCCTTGCGGCTGCGCTAACAGCCTGTCGGACTTTCCGATCGAGCGCTCGTAACTAGCTGATCTATGGTCATATTCAGATTGACTTCTTGCTTATGAAGAATAGTTATTTGAAGGATTGTCAATAAGTTACGTTAAGTGCCGCGCCAAAGTCCGCCAGACTGCTAACGCGCCCTAGCGAGGAAGGCGCCTGCCGGCGTGTAGGGTAGGCAGAATGCCTTCGCTCGAAGGCCCGTTTTAGGCTGCCCAAGTGAATTGCGGGCGCTAAGGCTGAGTTCCGACACACACGCTTTGCGTCCCACGTTCCAATGCGCGATTTCCTACATGAACGGTCGTTGCATGGCGATCCGTCCATTTTGCCGGCCATGCGGAGCCGATTGGCTTCCACCCGGTGCCCTCGGGATGCGAAGCCGCCGCCCGTTGACTTCTGCCAATGCACCGTTGTCGGCGAAATCGCCTGGCTCGTCGCCTGATCGGAGTGCCCCGACGCCTTCGCCGCGGTGGCGGTCGTCAGCACCGGGATGCTGGGCAACGCATCAAGGAGCGGACGCAACCAACTCAACTGGCAGGAGTGACTCCCGAATAGTGCGGCTGCCTGGCCACTGTTCCAGTCTCAAGCGAGACAGCCGTCCCTCGGGTGGGCGGCCGCGTTCTCCGGCAACTCAGAGCGAGTAAGGCACGCGTATGCCCGGGTCTTGTTGCGGCAAATCCCGCGTGTTGCGGGTCACCAAAACGCCTCCAACCCGCCTCGCTGTCGCCCAAATGATGGCGTCAGGGAGACGTATGCGCGTTGCCTTGCGTATGTTGACCGCGATTTCCGCAACTTCATCGTCGATCGGGACACGCTCAAACTGCGCCAGGAAGGTCTTCAGCCTCCGTTCCTCGCCCGATTCCTCGGCGCCGACCATCACCTCCATCCATGAAATCGGGCTCACACATGGTTCTTCGTGGCGCGCCAGCTCCTCGGCGGCGGCATCCACGCCGGACAGGAAGTCAATCAGGATGTTCGTGTCGAATACGGCACGCACGCTCACGGCCACTCTTCGCGCAAGGCACGCTGGTACTCATCGCCGTCAATCCCTCGGTCGCGCCACATTCCGAAGAAGGCATTTCGCTCGACCGCACGGCTGGCCTTCAGATAGTCGGCGATCGCCCGCCTCACGGCCTCGGTGCGGGAAATGCGCTCTCGTTCACAGATGGCTGCGAGGCCGACAATCTGGTCTTGGGGGAGATCCACGATCGTTCGCACGGGCAGTGATGTCGATAGGTGATGACGCCCACTCTACGACAGGCTCGAATAGTGCTCAAGCATTTGGGGCGGCAAGCAACATCGCGCCGGTTTTCGGAACGGATCAGGAATCGCCATGCGTGGGTTTCCGCGAGCTGGAGATGATCAGCGTCGTCAGATACATCGGCCGGACGGATCCGCCGGCTTGGGCTTGGCTCGAAGGGCAGAGTGCTCGCCGTGCCGAAGGAGGCAGGCCAGCCAAGGCCGATCTCGACCGCCCCACGCCATTCCTTGGGTGTTCGCCTGGACACAGACTCGCCTGATGCTGCCGCCATGGCTGGGTGCGGACGAGGCGGTGCGCCAACGCATCGGCCTACGAGACGCTGTGCATCTGGCCATTCTTCGCCATGCAATTCGACATGCTGGCGATGGTGCTGGCGAAGGCAGACACCACGCTCGCGCGCTACTACGCCCGCCGGCTCGCGGACGCGGCGCAGCAACGCATGACCGAGACCCTCATCGCCCGACTCGAATCACTCCGCGAGGCCCTGCCGCAACTGGACGGAAGCGGTACGTTGCTCGCGAATGACCCCGCCATGCGCGACTCCATCACGGTCCGCAACACCTATCTCGACCCACTCCACCTGCTGCAGGCAGAACTCATGGCCCGCCGCCGCACCGGCAACGACGCCGAAGCGGTGCGACAGGCGCTGAACGTAACGATGGTCGGCATCGCTAGCGGCTTGAGGAACACGGGCTAGGCATGCCTCGTCCGTTGCGGAAACTTGGACGGAGTGGGGTTGGCAGTAGCCGGATGGTGCGTGTGGCGACGTCTCTCGGGCGCTGTCAGTAACCGGACGCCGCGTCGAACAGATCGTCGACTGAAACTTCAAGATCCGGAACGAACGATGAGACGGCATCTGTGCCGCGGGTGAAAACGCCTGCTTCTGCGTACTCGCCGTCGGCAAGCGTCAGCACTGTCACAGTTTCGTAGCGCGGATCCACGATCCAGTATTCGGGAATCCCGGCTTCGGCGTAGTCGAGTCGCTTGTCCACGAGATCGCGCTTGGCGCCGCTAGGGCTGACGACCTCTACGACGAGGTCCGCACCGTCCAGATAGGTGCCTTCAAGTCGGGGATCGTTGGCGTTCTGCCAGAAAATCAAATCCGGCTCGCGGTAGTTGCGCACCCGGATGCGCAGGGGGACTGGCGAGAAAACCACCATGCCTCCTGCGTCGGCAATGTGGCGGCGGAACGCCTCGAAGAGCCAGCCCAGCATGTGCTGATGTTCAATCGTCGGTGGCGGCAAAACTTCAACGACCCCATCCGTCATCTCCATCAGGCGCCTGACGCTTTCCGCCAGCGTCAGGTACGCCTCATCGTCCCAATTGCCCGCCAGGCGGTACGGGACGTCCATGAGGGGGAGAGAACAGATGTCATCCTGCACTTCCGCAAGGGCGGTAGGCGCAGCGCTCATATGGGTCGCTCCGATGTCAGCCACGCAGCAAGTGTACCCGCTGTGCCCGCGAATGGGCGCTGCCTCGAGGTTACCCAAGCGAGTTGCGGGCGCTGGGGAAGCGTTCGATTCCGAGTTCGGCGCGGACGTTGCGGCCGAGTTCGGCCTGCATGTCATCTATTGGGATGCCGATGGCGTCGGCGATTCGCACCATGCGTTGGAAGTTGGCGGCGACCCCGGCTGCGTCCACCAAGGCGGCGGCGCCGGCGGCCTCAAGGAGTTCCGTTCGGCGTTGCGGCAGGTCTTGCGAGCGCATTGCCACCGCTTCGGCGAAGCGCATCAGCTGCGCGCCGAACTCGATGCCGATGGCGGCACTGTCGGCGTCGCCGTTGATCGCTTGAAGATCGACTTCGGAAGAGGACGCCTCTGCGCTCACACGGAGCATCGTCGCGTGGGAGTTGGTTCAGTAGAAGCACTCGTTCACTGCCGAGACGCGACCGGCGATGAGTTCCATCTGCATGCGGGTGAGGGAGCGCGCCTCGTCCTTGACGAAGTTCTGCATTCCGGCGAAGGAGAGGTATTGCGCGGAGGCGATCGCCCGCCAGTCGCGCAAGGCGTCGGGCACGAGGCTCAGTGCCCGCACGACATTGGCGGTGCGCATGGACGGCCACAGGTCCGCTTCCTTTCCGACCGCACCGTCCGGCGGCACGGTGGGGACATAGCCAATGTCCTCGCTCAGCATCGCCGGCTGGTAGCGGCTGATGTCGCCCGGCTGTGGCGCAGGCAAGGGTTCGAGTCCCAGGCCGAGGGCGCGGTGGAACTCGTCGATGCTGAAAATCGCCACGACGATACCCACGAGCTCCACGTAGGCCGGCTTGGCGAGGCCTGAAGCGGCGTTGTCTTCGATGTAGCTGCGCGTGATACGGCCCTGGTCGGTGACGATGCGATGGACGGCATCCACGACCAACTCCGGCAGTTCGCCGTCGTGGTCGTGCGTTCCCTGCACGGCGTTCGGGGACAGCGCGGCCTTGCGGGCGATGCAGAGGCGACAGTTCAAGGCGCCTCGTGACGCCTTGGCGGTGGCGACTCGTTCCTTGCCGCTCCACCAGCTTCCGGGCTGCGCCAAGCGTTGCCAGAACGCGCGGTGCTCGCTGCCGATGTCGTCGCGAATCGGGTAGGGCGAGTCGCGATAGTGGAACGCGGTCATCGTGGCTTCCAGTCGTAGATGCGGGAGAGGCTGCCGCCCATGAGCGCGGCACGGTCGGTATCAGAGAGGCGGTCGGTGACGCGGAATGCCTCCACGGCGTTCTCGGGCGAGACGACGTTGACGGCGCGAGTCCAGTCGGTGCCCCACAGGCATCGTTCGATGCCGAAGGCGTCGAACACGCGCGCCAGGGGGTCCCAGATATCCGCGAACGGGAACGGTTCGCGGGCGAGCGTGCAAGCGCCGGACACCTTGATGGCGACATGGACGAACTGGGCCAAGGCCAGCACGTTGTCGAGTTCCGCGAAGGGCTCGTCCGGCGGCGGCGGGGCGAAGGGTTGCCGGAGGGCGAGGTGGTCCACGACGAGTTGGGTATTCGGGTGGCTGGCGGCGGCGTCGGCAAACGCGGCGAGATTGCCCCAGCAGAGCACGTTCACCGGCAGTCCGAGGCTGGCGCCGGCGGCGAAGATGCGGTCGATTCCGTCGCGGGAAGGAGCGGGGGCCGGGGCGCCCATCATGAGCCGGGCGCCCACGACGCCGGGCTGCCGCGCCCACTCCGCCATCTCGTCCGCAACATCTGGGGATTCGGGATCAAACGGCTTGATGAGACCGAACCGGGTTGGGTGACGTGCGCCCACTTCCTGCGCGTAGCTGGCGTCGTAGCGGTACATGGCCCAAGGGGAGACGAGCAGGGCTCCGTCCACGCCGAGCCGGTCCATGGTGGCGACCATTTGGTCGCCGGTGGCCTCTTCCGGACCGGCAAGCGTGCCAGCCCACGGGCGCTCGGGGCGGTTGCGCTCGTAGCAGTGCACCTGCGAGTCGATCACGGGAAACGCATTGGGCATGGATGGCCCCGTCTGTGGCGTCGGTCGAAGTCTAATGCCTCGCCATACCCCCGAGGCAAGGCAGGGCGCGTTCCCCTCCGAAGCCCCTGTCTCGCCCACTGGTGGTGTCTCACTTAAGACTTGCACAGCGCGTGGCGCGTCACTCTGGAGGGAGGGCGTCCCGCCCTCCACCGCGCCCGCCGGCACGTCAAGGCATGCGGGTGCCAGAGGAGAGGCTGGTTTGTAGGCGGCGTTGTTGGAGGCCGGCGCTTGCTGGCGTTATCTGGAACGCTTTCTTGCGGTGGCGCTGGCTGGCTCCGCTGCGTGCGCGCCTTCGGCACGCTTGGAGGGCGGGACGCCCTCCGTCCAGAGAGGCCCTCGCGAACGCTCGGCGTCTGGCCCCAGCCCCTACCTCTCCTCCCTCCAGAGCGGTACCGGCAGGTAAGTCGAACACGATCGCCGGTCTTCCAGCACCCATCCGTCAGCAGGTAGGGTCAAAGTGAGACACCACCCGCCCACTTGCGTCGTGGGTGCGACTCGCGCCGGTGGTATGGTGGACCTTCGCCTTCATCGGGAGTGGGTCATGGCGGAAGCTGCCTTTGCGGATCAGGCGCCGACTGCGGCGGAGCATGCTGCTTCGATGGCGCAATACATGCGCGAGGGGGAGCAGCGGGGGCGTGCGATAGGCAATCGCGGGCCGGTTCGGTTCGCTTCCGGCAACGTGCTCGCGGGCGAGATTCTCGATGCTTATTGGGAGCACGGGTTCTACGTGTTCGAGAATGTCATCGCCGCCGAGGAACTCGAAGAGCTGCGTACCGCGATGGCGGAAATGCTCTCCCGCGCACCGGTTGCCAAGGGTGCGGAAGTGGACGCTTCCGGCCGTCCGGCGCTCGGCAGCGAGTTCAAGCGCCCCACCTTCACTTGGGTGCGGCCCTTGAGCGATCCCGTCGGCGGCACGGAACTCGTTGGCGGACGCCACCCGTTGAAGATGGTGGAGCCGAAGCCGAGTGAGGATGCGCCCAAGGAAGTGCTGCATCTGGTGTACGGCATGTGCCAGACGATGGACGCGGGCCTACGCCTCTACGGCCACCCGCAGTTGCTGGCCATTGCCGAGAACATCAATGGCGCGGACTTCACCCCATTCAACGACGCCATCTTCGTAAAGCAGCCGGGTCTTGGTGGCTCGGTGGCGTGGCACCAGGACGGCCTTACGCATTGGAAATCGCCGGATTGGAACGAGGGCATCCACGGCTTCAACTTCCAGGTGCAGCTCTATCCCACGACGCCAGCCAACTGCCTGTGGGTGGTGCCCGGCACGCACAAGCGGGGCAAGCTCGACATCAAGGCGTTGGTGGCGGCCAACGGCGGCTCCGAGCGCCTGCCGGATGCGGTGCCGCTCACTTGCCAGCCAGGCGACGTGACGATGGTGAATCGCCAGATGCTGCATTGCTCGTTTGCCAACACGTCGCCCGACCTTCGCATTTCCATGACGTTCGGGTTCCATCGCCGCGCCTCGGTGCTGGGCGCTCGCAGCGTGCTCGGTGCCAACGACGGCGAGCTCTACGACGAGCAGCGTGTGTTCGACCGCAGCGCGGTCATTGCGGTGGCCATCGATGCAAGGAGGCAGCGCTTCCCGGGTGAGGAGCCGTATGTCTATCAGCCCTTTGTCGGCTTGGAGGACGACTTCCGCTGGAACCCGGACACCTACGAGCGGGTGATCCGCAACTACAACCTGAAAGACCTGGGGATTTAAGGCAAGTGGCCATCGAGCTGTACACGGCCGCCACGCCGAACGGCTGGAAGGTCACGGTGATGGTGGAGGAACTCCGGGAGGCGGGAGTCGATCTGCCTGAGGTCAACCTCCACACGGTGAGCCTGGGCGGCGATCAGTTCACGCCGGAGTTCATGGCCATCTGCCCGAACCAGAAGATCCCGGCGATGGTGCATGACGGTCGCGCCATCATGGAAAGCTGCGCCATCCTGCAATATCTGGGCGAGACGTTCCCAACGGAGCTCTTCCCCTTGGACGAGCGGCGCTGGGATGTCATCCCGTGGCTGTATTGGCAGGCCGCCAACATCGGCCCCATCTTCGGCAACAAGCTGAGCTACACCCGCTACATCAACGACGCCACCGACGAGCAGAAAGCGCATCCCCTCGAGCGCTTCGGCAAGGAGGCGCAACGCTTGCTGGCAGTGCTCGACAACCAGCTCGCCAAGCACGACTACATCTGCGCCAACACCTTCACCGTCGCCGACATCGCCACATGGTGCTGGGTGCGGTCGTGGAAGTGGGCCAAGATCGACATCACCGGCCGGCCACGGGTCATGGAGTGGGTGCGCCGCTGCCGCGCCCGCCCCGGCGTGGAGCGCGGCATTTCCTTTGGCGTGCCGAAAGACGAGATCGACAAGTTCAGCCAGGAGCGACGGGCGCAGTATCGTCAGGGCGGCGCCGGCATCGCTTCAAACTGGGCGTTGCGCGACGACGCCACGTAGGGGAGGGCTTCTCCCGTCCCGGCGCGCCCTATCGGGCGCGTTGGCAGTTCGCTTGCGCGAACTGCTGTGCTTCGACGAATTCCTCGTGTCGAATTCAAGACGGGCGGGGACAAGCCCCGCCCTACGAGGCGCGTGTCGAATTCAAGACAGGCCTCGTGGGGGACGGGTTGTGCCGTGGTGGGGTTGTCGCACGGTTCAATCGGGTCCGAGCTCGGCCAGAGTTGCGAGGTGGCGCTTGGTTTCTGGGGATTGGGGGTCGTCTAGGTAGATCACCAGGGTTGAGAGGAGGTTTGGGTCCCACGGCCAGCGTTCGATGCCGGTGCGGAGGGTTTCGAGGGCGGCGGTGCGGTGGCCGAGGGAGTGCTGCGCTACGGCGTGGATGTACAGGAAGCGGGCGGATGCGTCCGGCGTTGCGGCGGCCTTCGCGAGGGGCGCGAGCGCTTCGTGGTGGCGGCCTGAGCGGACTAGGTGCAGGCCGTACGCGACGTTGGCGATGGGGCTGTCCGGTGCCACCCTGATGGCGCGTGTGAGAAGTTCGCCGGCCTTGGGTTCTTGGCCGTGGCGTTTGAGGAAGTCGGCGTAGTCGACCAGGGCCGGCACGGACGTTGGGTCGATCGTGAGGGCGCGTTCAAAGGCGGCGCGGGCGGCGGCTGGCTGGCCGAGGCGATCCTCTAGGTTGGCGCGCATCCTCTGTGTCTCGGCAAGGTCGGCCGTGGGCTCCAGCAACCGGCGTTGCTCGGCGAAGAGGTCGCGCGTCGCTGCGAGCGCCTTGGCCGGCAGTGCCGGAACGATGTCGGCAAGGGCGACCGCCGTCTCGAAGCGAACGCTTGCCACGGGGTCGTTCATGTGCGGCGCGAGCAGGCGCCAGCGCTCGGCCGGTGGCTGGCCTTGGGCGCCGGCGACGGCGCCCCGGCGCACCAACGGCTCCGAATCTCGGAGCCCAAGTTCCAGCAGTGCCTGCACTTTGTGCGAAGGCAGCGCGGCCGCCTGCGCCAAGAGACTGGCCTTGACCATCGGCGGCGTGTCGCCAGCAATCAGCGCGTGCAGGGCGTCTGCCGCAGCGGGATCGCCGCGGTACAGGCGCTGGGAAAGGCGCGCCCAATGTTCCTTCTCCGTGAAACCCCAATCGCGTAGCTTGCCTTGCGCCCACGCGTCGGAGCGGCCCTCATGGCAACCCGTGCAGGCGTTCGGCACGCCGAGTTCTGCCGACAAGCCCGGGCGGGGGATCGGAAAGGCGTGGTCGCGGCGCGGATCGACACCCATGTAGGTGCGCGCCGGCATGTGGCAGTCGATGCAGGCGCTGCCCGGGGTTCCGGCGGCATGATGGTGGTGGGTGGGAACATCGTAGCTGGCGGCGGGATGGCACTGGGCGCAGACCGCGTTGCCCTGTGCCACCAGATTGCCGCTGTGCGGATCGTGGCAGTTGCCACAGGTGACGCCTCGGGCATGCATCCGGCTTTGCAGGAAGGAGCCGAGGACGAAGACCTCCTCGCGAATCTGCCCGTCGGGAAAGTAATGCACGCCGCCTGGCAGTTCGATGCGATAGGCGTCATGGAACGGTTTGCCCTGTGCATCGGCGCCGAGCGGCATGCGCAGCGCATGGCAACCCCCGCACTGGTCGATTTCGCGGGAGTCGCCGGCCTTGTCGGGTGTCGCGATCCGTTCGCCGGGGGCGAGGTGCCAGGCGATGGGGGGCGAGGGTCCGTCCGCGAAGCCGGCGTGGGGCACGCTGCCGGTGGTTCCGTCGCTGGCGTGGGCCAGATGCGCCGCCGCGTTCCCGTGACAGGCCACGCAAGTGACGTTGGCCGCCGCGTAGGTTGTGTCCATGTGCCCGGAGGCGTCCATCGACTTGGTCACGTTAGTCGAATGACAGGCCGCGCACTGACTCCCCCAGTTCATGGCGTGTCCGGTCCAGAAGAAAGGGTGTCCGGGCGTCACCGCCTCGTCCGGCTGCAGGTGGAACCACCGCTGCCCGCCCTGCGCGCGAGCTCGGTCGTCCCACGCCACATCGAACGCTTGCAGCCGGGAGTCGCCGGCATCGAGGAGATACTGCTGCAGCGGTCTCCAGCCGAACGTGTAGCGCACGGGGAATACGCCACGCTCGCCGGATGCGCCGACGGTCTCCACGCGGTACTCGTTCCCGGTGCGGAAGAAACGGCTCTCGATGCCGTGGAATGTCACGCGCACATCCGAGAAATCGCCGCGCACGGCGTCACCCTCGGCAAGGCGCATGGACTGGAAATGATCCGACCGCCGCCACGCCTCGAACTGCGGCTGGTGGCAGTCGGGGCACACCTCCGGGGGCGTTGGCGCCGCGTCGGTCTCTGCCACGGCTGCGTCTAGGCCCCCTGAGCAGGCGGCAAGCACGAGCGCGGCACCGATCTGTCGCCCAATCAGCATCAGCCGTCCGGCCCGCCTGCCGCCAACCGTGCAGATGCGACGGCCCGCCTACTGCCTCGCCATCGCTGCGCGTGCTTCACGTTCGGATTCGTCGCGCCTGTCCCTTTCCGTAGGACGACGCGCAAGCGTGAAAGTCACCTTCTTGATCCTGCCGGGGTAGGCGAAGGGCGGTTGGTAGTCGCGGTTGATCGGAGCGATTGCCCGCCCCAGGTCCATGCCGGTGCTCGACAGCATTCCGAGCAGCCGGGGGATGTGGCCTTGCGCCACCACCTCGCCGTCGATCTTGAGTTGCACGGCGGCCTGCCGTTCCGGCAGACGCTGCACCGCAACCGCCACCACATGCTCGCCGCCGTCGAGTGCGGTCGGCGCCACGACCTTCGTGTGGGCGTGGAAGCAGTTGTAGTCAAAGTGCAGCCGGCCGCCCAGGATGTAGAGGGCGAATCCCGAGTTGATGGTGCCGCGATTGACCAAGGCGCCGTCGCCGCCCTCTTTTCTTGCGAGGGGTTCCCCCTCGCGCTCCCCGGCTGAGGGCTCTGAATGCACGAGTTCCACTTCGGTGGTCCAGCCGCGCCCGGCCGAGGGGCAGGCATCCGAGACGATGTGGGAGACGGGCGGGTAGTACACGAACACCTCCCGCGCCGTCGGCAGCCCGGGTCGCCGGGCGGCGCGGAAGGTCTGCGCCATGGGACGGTCGTCGAGCGGCAGCACGCCGTGCTTCTCGGCTTCCTGCCACCAGAGATCAACCATTGCCCGCAGGCGCTCGGGCTGCTCCTCGGCGAGGTTGTTGG
This sequence comes from Pseudomonadales bacterium, assembly GCA_965116935.1. Classification (GTDB taxonomy): domain Bacteria; phylum Pseudomonadota; class Gammaproteobacteria; order Pseudomonadales; family Azotimanducaceae; genus VXYL01. The sequence continues at coordinate 3,154,730 of OZ220737.1, forward strand.
TTTCGGAGAAGTCCTCGTCCAGGTGGTAGAGCTCCCACTGGTCATCGTCGTCCCAGGAGGCGCCCTGCACGTGCCGCACCACGGCCTTCCAGCCGTCTTGCCAGATGCCGCGATGGCCGAGCATTTCGAAATACTGCACGGATCGCCCGGGCTTGGCGTCGGCCGAGGCAAGGGTCGGCGCGAGCGAGGCACCGTGCAGCGGCATCTGCGCCACGCCCCGGAACTCCTTGGGCGCCTCGGTGCCGGAGAGTTCGAGGATGGTCGGCATGATGTCGATGGCGTGGCAGAAGGAGCGGCGGATGGTGCCTTTCTCCTTGAGGGCTCTCGGCCAATGGACGATCAGCGGATCGCGCACGCCGCCGGCATGGGTGTTCTGCTTGTACCACTTGAGCGGCGTATTGCCCACCTGCGACCAGCCCCAGGGAATGTTGGAGTGGCTTTCGGGGCCGCCGATGTCGTCGATTCGCTGTACCGCCTCGTCCACGTCTTCCATCAGCCCGTTGAACCACCGCATCTCGTCGAAGACGCCGGTGGGGCCGCCTTCTTGGCTCGCACCGTTGTCCGACATGACGATGAGGAGGGTGTCGTCGAGTCGATCGACTTCCTTGAGAAAGGCAACCAGTCGGCCGATCTCAGCGTCGGTGTGGTCGAGCTGCGCAGCGAACGCTTCCTGCAACCGGGCGGCGAACCGGCGTTCGTTGGCTGAGAGTTCGGCCCACGGCCTGACGCCCGGGTTCAGCGGTGCGAGGCCCGTGTCTTCCGGGATGATGCCAAGGGCCTTCTGGCGCTCGAACCATTCGGCTCGGATGGCGTCCCAGCCAGCATCGAACCTGCCTCGGTACTTGTCGCGGTAAGCCTTTGGTGATTGGTGCGGGGAGTGGGTTGCGCCGAAGGCGAGGTAGAGGAAGAAGGGGCGTTCCGGCACGAGCGAAATCTGGTCGCGCAGCATGGCGATGGATCGGTCCACCACATCCTCGGAGACGTGGTAGCCGGCCTCGGGCAGCGCCGGGGCCTCAATGTGGTGATTGTCGCTGGTGAGTTCCGGGTAGAACTGGTCCGTCTCGCCCTGCATGAAGCCGTAGAAGCGGTCGAATCCCCGCTGCAGCGGCCAGTTGTGAAAAGGCCCGGCCGCCGAGCACTCCGCCATCGGTGTCAGGTGCCACTTGCCGGCCGCGTACGTGCCGTAGCCCGCCCCGCGCAGCACGTCCGCCACCGTGGCCGCCGACGGCGGCAGGAAGCCGCGCATGTTGGGAAAGCCCGTGTCCATGTTCGACACGCCCCGCATCCCGACGGCGTGATGGTTGCGCCCGCTCAAGAGGCACGCCCGCGTCGGCGAACAGAGCGCGGTGGTGTGGAAGTTGACGTAGCGCAGGCCCCTGCCGGCCAGGGCGTCGATGTTCGGCGTCTCGATCGTCGAGCCGTAGCAGCCAAAATGCGAAAAGCCGGTGTCGTCGAGCACCACCAGCACGACGTTGGGCTTGCCGCTCCCCGTCTTCGGAACCGGCCACCACGGTTCGGACTCGTACACCGTCCGCCCGATCCGCCCCTCGAACGGCTCCCCCGACGGGTGCTTGTAGTTCATGGATTTCCCCAATGCCTGTCAGATGTCGCGCGCATTGTGCCGCAGCTCGTTGCCAGCATCGGCATCCATTTGCGGCGGGAGTCCTCGGCCGGTGGGGCAAAGCCAAGCGCCGGTTAGGTTGGCTTCAACATCTGGTAAGTTGAGGTCGTGAAACGCAGCGACCTCCTCGAACACTTGCGCCTGACGCACTTCGAGTCCGGCGATCGCGAGTTCGCCTTGGCGGATGCCGGCCGCATTGCCCGGTTTCTGCAGGCCAGCGGCGCAAAGCGGGTGGTTGGAATCGGCTCTGCATTCAACCCCGCCCGCCCATTCACGCACCGCTCCGACATCGATCTCGTCGCTACAGGCATCGACCCGGGACGCTTCTTCGCCGTGTCGGCCGAGGCACAGGCCCTCACGAGCCTGCCCTTGGACCTCACGCCAACAGAATCCGCAACGCCCGCGCTCCTGCGCGTGGTGGATGACGAGGGAGTGGAGCTTTGAAGCCCGAAGAGGTGCTGGCCCGACGACTTCGGGCGGAAGTCGAGAGCGAACTCGATGGCTTGGCCGCCCTTGGGCGGGAGTTTGCGGAGCGACCCCAAACAGAAGACTCGTACGCGCTCCGTGCCCGAGGCTCCCTGCTCCACGACTTCTACAACGCCGTGGAACGGGTGTTCGTGCGCATTGCGCGAGAACTGAACGGCGGCGTGCCCCAGGCGGAACAGTGGCATCAGCAACTGCTCGACGACATGCGGCTGGACATTCCCAAAGTGCGCCCGCCGGTCATTGACGATGGTCTCGCGAAGGCACTCGGTGAGTACCTACGTTTCCGGCATGTATTCCGCAACGTGTATGGATCGGTGTTGGAGGTCGAACGGCTCGTGCCGCTTGAAGACCGGTTGCCGGCGACGCTGGCCGCGTTCGAGCAACAGCTACGGGCGTTTCTGTCGTGGATGGTTGACGACGCCTGATCCGGGCCTGCGCGTCGAAGTCCGACAGGCTGCTGGGAGGCCGCGCGGTAGAACGCAGTCGTAGGGGACGGGGTTGCCCGTCCCGTGTCGAGAATGTTGAGGTCCCGGCGGCTAGCTCGTGCGAACGAAGTCCGAGACGATGCCAGCGAGGACTTCGCCGCGGCCCTCCTGGAGGAAATGGCCGCCGCCCTTGATGGTTTGGTGCGGCTGCCCTTGCGTGCCCGGCACTCGGTCTCGGAACAGTGCGTCGGCGCCGCCGGTGACGGGGTCGTTGTCGGTGAACGCGCACAGGAAGGGTTTGCGCCACTCGCGGAACACCTTCCAGGCGGCGATCTGCTCGGCCACGCAAGGCGCATCCGGCAGCAGCGGCACCTGCCTAGGCATGGCGCGGGGGCCCATCTTGTAACTCGGGTCCGGGAACGGGGCGTCGTAGGCCGCGACTTCCTCCGGTGTCAGCGGGCTCCCTCCGCCTCCGGCGACGCTCATGCCGACCATCATACCGATGGGCAGGTCCTCGGTCTCCCAGGTCCACTTCTGCCAATAGGCGAACTTGCTCTCGCGTGCCTCTGGATCGATGGAGGCGAGGGCGGCGGCCATCTCCTGCATGGATGGCGTGGGCGTGGCTGGGCTGAGGAACTCCTTGACGGCACGCAGGCGGTCTTCCGGCATGTCGAGGGCCAGCGGCAGACCGGTGTTGGCCGCAACGATGCGGTCGAAGCGATCCGGGTTCTCGGCGGCCATGCGCAGGCCGACCAACCCGCCCCAGTCCTGGCCGACAAGGGTTGCACCTTGCACCTCGTTGGCGGTGAGCCACGCGATAAGCCACTCCACCTGCCGGTTGTAGCTGTAGTCCTCGCGCCGCGTCGGCTTGTCCGAGCGGCCGAAGCCGACCAGGTCCGGCGCCAGCACGCGCAGGCCGTCGGCGACGAGCACCGGGATCATCTTGCGGTAGAGATAGCTCCACGTCGGTTGCCCATGCATGCAGAGCACGATGGGCCCGTCGCCCGGCCCCTCGTCGAGGTGGTGGATGCGCAAGGTGCCCCCCTCGCCATCGGCGACGTTCGTGTAGTGCGGCTCGAAGGGGAAGCCGGGCAGGTTGGCAAAGCGTTCTTCGGGAGTGCGCAGGACTTGCATTGGGTTGTTCCTGTGTTCAGCGAGGATTGAGTTGCGTGCGGCGGCGCTGCCGGATGAGCCTGACGAGGGCTGCGATCAGCACGGTGCCGAGGCCGGAACCGGCGACCAGCCAGCCGAGGTTTGCCATCGTGCGGTCGAACAGATAGTTGATGAGGAGTTGCCGTCCGGGGGAGTAGGAGGCGGGCACTTCCCGCACACCGACGCGCTCGGCGTAGGCTTGGTAGTCGGAGAGCAGTTCCTCAAGCCGCTCTGGTTCGGCGGCGGCGAGGTCGCGGGTCTCGCCCGGGTCCGCTTCGATGTCGAACAGGCGCCAGCGTCCGTCGCCCTCCGGGGCGCCGACTCGAACCAGCTTGTGCGCGCCCTTGAAGACGCCGGCGTGGCCGGCGGTCTCGAAGCCGATGGCGGCGTCGGCGGGGTGGATGCTGGCGGCGAGGTCGCGTAGCGCCGGAGCCAGGCTCAGCCCGGTGATTGGGTGCTTGCCGGCCGGCTTTGTGTCACTCGTGCCGGTGAGTTCGAGCAGGGTCGGCACGATGTCGGTCGCATGGGCGAAGGCGGCCGCGACTCCCCTGGCGTGGACACCGGGCCCCGACATGATGAGCGGCACGCGGATTCCGCCTTCTCCGCCGTGGAATTTGTAGTAGGCGAGCGGTGCCGCTGCCGCGCGAGCGAAGTGCGGGCCAATGATGGCGTAGCTGCCTCGCTCGCCGAGGGTCTCAAGGTCGCGGCGATAGCCGACGCTTTCGGCCCACGAGTCGAAGACGGCGCTTGCGGCCGGGTCGCCAGCTTCCGGGCCGTTGTCGGACAGCACGACGAAGACAGTGTTCTCGGCGAGATCTGCCCCAGTCAGATAGTCGACCAGCCGGCCAAAGTGGTGATCCATCGCTTCGAGCATGCCTGCGTTGACCGCCATGTTCTTGGCGGCGAACGCTTTTTCGTCGGGTGTCAGGGCTTCCCAGTCGGCTTGCTCGGGAGTGTCTGCGGGCGGGGCCGTGGTCGGGAAGACGCCGGCCGCAACGGCACCCTGGTGGCGAGTTCGCCGCAGCGCGTCCCAGCCCTCGTCGTAAGCTCCCATGTAGCGCTCGGTGAACTCGCGCGGCGCCTGCACCGGCAAATGCACCGCCTGAAAGCCGAGGTAGGCGAAGAAGGGGCTTGGGTTCGCGGCCGCTTGGTCCGCGTCGATGAAGTCGACGAGTGTGTCCACAAGGTGCTCGGAAGAGTAGAAATCGTCCGGCAGGTCGGTGGGCTCGCCGTCGGCGAACCAGGGCGGCGGTTCGTCGTAGATGGGAAGGTAGGGCTTCTTTTCGTAGTTGTCGGCGCCGGTTGCATCGAGGGCGAACGTTCGGTCGAAGCCCCTCGCGCTCGGCAGCGAAGACGCCGTGTGGCCAAGGTTCCACTTGCCGCTGAGATACGTTCGGTAGCCGGCTGCGCTGAGGCGGCTCGCGATCGTCACCACATCCGTGCGCAGCTCCCCCTCGTAGCCGGGCCGGCCGCGATGGCGCAGCGGCGTGGCGACGTAGAGGCTGGCAACGCCGGCGAGGTGGGAATCCACCCCCGTCAGCAGCATGGCCCGGGTCGGCGAGCACATCGGCGAGACGTGGAAGTTGCTGAACCGCACGCCGTTTGCGGCGATGGCGTCGATGTGCGGCGTGCGGATTTCGCTGCCGTAGGCGCCGAAGTCCGAGAACCCCACATCGTCCGCCACCACCATCACTACATTCGGCCGCTGTGGCGGTTCTGCGGCCAACGCCGAGGGCGGCGCGAGAGTGGCGGCCAGGGCAACGGCGAGGAGCCTGCACGGTAGAAGGCGGCGCTGACCCTGCTTGGGGCATCCATCCCTCCGATGCGCCGGCGGGCGAGTCGACGAGGTTCCGTCGCAGGGGTCCGATTGCGTGATGTCCTGTCCTCCCATGGGCGTTGGGCATGCGAGGGGAGGGTGCCCGGCTCCCCCGCTGATTCAATGAAGGTCCGACGCGCGACACTAGACCACCGATGGCCGGGAATGTCATTACAATTCCCGCGCGGGCGCAGGCTCGACGAGGGGGATTTGGATGAGCCGGCGCGCGGGTGTATTTGTTGGCTGCGTGGTGGTGCTGGCTGCCTTGGCCGGCATTGCCTGGGTGTACCGCCTCGAGCTCTTGCTCGAAGTGGTCGAGATGCAGCAGCGCCGCGACGTTGCGCCGACGCAGGCGATCGATTGGGATTCAGGCCCAGACCCCGCCGGCCGATCCGAAGCCGAAAGGCCGCCCAACATCGTCGTCATCCTCGCCGACGATCTCGGCTGGAACGACCTGAGCTGGCAGGGCGGAGGCGTTGCCGGCGGCAGCGTGCCCACCCCGAACCTCGACGCCTTGGCGCATGAGGGCGTTCAGTTCGCCAATGGCTATGCCGCCAACGGCACCTGCGCGCCCTCCCGCGCCGCCCTGATGACCGGCCGCTACGGCACCCGCTTCGGCTTCGAGTTCACGCCGACGCCGGCCGGCTTCAGCACCATGGTTCCCATGCTCGGCAACGCAACGCCAGGCCGGCTGCGGCCGAGCGTGGTGGAAGAGACGGGGCCTTCGATCCCCTTCGCGGACATGGGCGTGCCGGCGTCCGAGATCACCCTGGCGGAGCTGTTGAAGCCGGCCGGCTACCACAACGTGCACATCGGCAAGTGGCACCTCGGCACCAGCGGCGGCATGGCGCCCCACGATCAGGGCTTCGACGAGAGCCTGCTGATGGCGAGCGGGCTGTATCTGCCCGAGGACGATCCGAACGTCGTCAACTCGAAGCAGGATTTCGACGCCATCGACCGCTTCCTTTGGCGTGCCATGCGCTTCGGTGCGTCGTTCAACGGCGGCGAGGAGTTCGAGCCGGGTGGCTACCTGACCGACTACTACACCGACCAAGCCGTCAAGGTCATCGAGGCCAACCGAAACCGCCCCTTCTTCCTCTATCTCGCGCACTGGGCCGTGCACACGCCGCTGCAGGCCTTGAAGGACGACTACGACGCCCTCGGGCACATCGACGAGCATCGCCTGCGTGTATACGCGGCGATGGTTCGCTCCCTCGACCGCAGCGTCGGTCGGGTCCTTGCCGCCTTGCGCCACAACGGCCTCGAGGAGAACACCCTGGTGTTCTTCACGTCAGACAACGGCGGCCCGGCCTACATCGGCCTGCCACGCGTCAACGAGCCGTTCCGAGGCTGGAAGATCAGCTTCTTCGAGGGCGGCATCCACGTGCCCTTCTTCCTCAAGTGGCCGGCGCGGCTGGCGGGCGGCCAGACCTTCGAACCCCCGGTGCATGGCTTCGACATCTTCGCCACGGCAGCGGCCGCGGCCGGCGTCGAGTTACCGAGCGACCGCACCATCGACGGCGTCGACCTCGTCCCCTATGTCGCCGGCGAAGCGGAGGGCGCGCCTCACAAGGCCCTCTTCTGGCGCACTGGCGGCTATCAGGTGGTCCTCGCCGACGGCTACAAGCTTCAGGTCAACGACCCACCTGCATCTAGCCAGCAATGGCTCTTCCACCTGCCCACCGACCCGACAGAGCACCGGAACCTCGCCGGCGACGAGCCGGACCGCGTAGCCGCGCTCCGGGAACTCCTCGCCAAACACAACGCCGAACAGGCGGAACCGCTCTGGCCATCCGCCGTCCGCACCCCCACCAACATCGACAAGACCTTGCTTGACCCCGACGCCCCGGACGACGAGTTCATCTATTGGTTCAACTGAGGAAGGCAACGCGGTTGTAGGGGCGTTGTCTAGCGTTGGACGTTTCGGTGCCGGCGAGATAGTGCAGGCGTTTGCGGGCACCGCGGTACGTGCCCGGAAGGCGTCAGGGGCTACGGTAGCTTGGCTAAGGTCAGGGCAAGCGTTGACAACCCGAGTTCAGAGCGACTAGGGTTGCCGCCCGATTTGGACTACGGAAGCTGGGTTTCGCCATCGTCTTCGCACGGGATCGAACAGGGCGACGAAGCCTGCGTGGACGACGAGCTGTGTTGGCGGGAACGCGAGTTTGACCCCTCGCTGAAGAGGGGCCTGGTCGCTGGGGCGGGATGAGGCGCTTGCACTTGTGACCAATCTAGATGAACGAAATCCGGTGATTCAAGGAATCGAGGTCGCTGGTTTGCTGCTTGATGACCAGAATCCTCGATTGCCGGAGCGGCTGCACGGCGAGTCACAATCCGAAATCCTCGCGTTTCTCTTCCGTCAGGCTGCACTGGAAGAGCTAGCGCAATCCTATCTGGACAATGGGTTCTTCCAGCACGAACCGTTGATCGTCGTTCCTCAAGGTGGCGAACGGTTCGCTGTGGTGGAGGGCAATCGACGGCTTGCAGCCCTGAAGATCCTGCTCGGCGCTCCGGAGGCCAACGAGCATCAGTTCATAGGGATGGAGCCGACCGACGCGCAGAAGTCGGGGTTGGCCGTAGTCCCATGTTTTGTGGTTGAGGACCGTTCGCTAGTGCATCCATTCGTAGGCTTCCGCCACATTGGCGGGATCAAGACGTGGCCGCCGGAAGCCAAAGCTCGGTACGTCTTGTCGGAGATACGGCAAATCGCAGACGATTTCTCCGATCCGTTTCGCGAACTCGGGCGCCGTGTCGGCAGTAACGCACAAGGCATGAGGAACCCCTACATCGCGATCCGGATATTGCTGTACGCGAGGGAAGAATTTGGCGTGGCTGTCGATTTCGTTCAAGAAAGCCGATTCGGCGTGTGGCTTCGATGCATGAATTCTGGAGACATACGGAGCTACATCGGATTCGGCCAAGCACGTACCTACGAAGAAATCGAAGCCGCTGTCCAGGAACTCGATCATGAGAGATTGGCCGAGGTCCTAGGTGACTTACAACCTCTCAGATCTGCTAGGGCACTGCTCGGCGACTCGCGCGACGTCACGACGTACGGTCGGGTGCTCGTAGACGCTCGCGCCAATGAAGTGTTGCGCAAAACGCAAGACCTTACCTTGGCCAAACAGATCGTCGATCAGTTGGACTTGGAAGCCCGGGCACAACGACTTGCGGATAGCGTGCAGGTGTTCATGGACACGTTGCATGGTGCCGATGTTTCGGCGGAGTTGCTTGACCAGATCGACAACTTATACGAGCGGGTTCGCTCGGTGAGAAGTATCGCTAGGGGCAAACGGGGCGATCCGTGATATCGAGTCCAGAGCCTGACACGTACGGGCAGTATGCACGAGCGTCACTTCTGGCCGACTATGTTGAACTCCTCGCGCTAAAGGGCCAGGTGGTACAGAGGGCAAGCGTGGCGGACTTCCTGGCTGACAATGATTGGGGCTTCGATCTGATTCTACCTGCCGAGGCAGCATCGCCTTCGATGACAGAAAGGGACAATCTCAGCGAACGAATTGACGGTGCAGATGAGCTTGCATCGGTTGTTTACCGCCAGCTAGATGAGCGACAGCACGTCCTGAGAGGTCGTTACCCCTTTACGTTGGACGATGAGCGGCTGGTGCTTGACCCGACCGTGGATCCGAAGGTGGACGCCTACATCGCCGTGCTCGCATTGACTGTAGCACATGCGTACGACGTGTCGTCGCGTTGCGCTCCTTCGCGACTGTTTGAGCAAACGGTTGCGGATACTCTTTGCGAACGAGGCATCGCTGCGGTGGGTTTTGCGGCGGTACGTCGGGCCCACCGGTCCTTTGCGGAGGCATTGCCGGTTGCCTGCCATGCCGTGGGCTTGGTTGGTAACCTAGCTGGGGTGCCGAGACTCAGGTGGGCGCACGATGAGGGGGTTGATGTTCTGGGTCACATCGGATGGGAGGACGACCTGAGGTTTGGGTCGTGGGCGTTCGTAGGCCAGGTGACGGTCGGCAAGAGTGACTCGTGGGAGACCAAGATCAGGGAGCCAAGCCGCGATCGCTGGAAACAGTTCACGGGTGCGGGTGTATCGCCTGCCAGGTTCCTTGCCGTTCCTCACCATGTAGAGCGGCAGATGCTGGAGAGGTTGACGGGAGACGACTCGGGCATTGTCCTAGACAGGCTTCGTTTGGTGAGGTACAAGCTGGGCGTTTCGGAAGACGAACGCGGAGTCGTTGAAGCGGTTCTTGGGGAGGAGGTTGAGCCCCTGAGTGGCTGAAGGTGCACGGGAATGGTTGAAACAGCTACGTCTGATCGGATGTGGCTAGTCGCATGCTGATGTCTCGCCTCGTTCCTGATGGAGGATCGTCTCGCGATCGATCTGCCCAGCAAGTGGGACGGTCAGACCGAAACCGCGGCGCGACGATCAGCCGTTGAAGGGAGAATCTCATGGGCCACCTTCCCTACCTCTCGGCATTCTCGGGTATTGGCGGGCTTGACCTAGGCCTTGAGCGTGCTGGCTTCCTAGGTGTTGGGGCGATCGAGAGCGACGCGACTGCGAGGGACTCGCTTGCGGCCAACCGTCCTGACGTGCGGCTCTTGGAGCCCCACGAGATTAACGAAGTTGCGAGGAATCTGACCCCGCGGGATCTTGGCCTTTCCGAACGGGAGCTGGTTCTGTTGGCGGCTGGGCCACCGTGTCAGCCGTTTTCAAAGGCTGCTCAATGGTCTAGCCGTGGCGGCCGGGGGATGGCGGACGATAGGGCATCTTGCCTCAACGGCTTGGTGGAGCTAGTGGAGCAGTTCCTCCCGCATGCGCTTTTGATCGAAAATGTCCCCGGGTTCGTGCAGGGCGGCCGCTCCGCGCTTCCGTTTCTAAAGGCACGACTTGGGAAGGTGAACCGCAGGAATGGAACTCGATACCGACTGCATTGCCGCATGCTGAATGCCGTCGATCTTGGGGTTCCGCAGCGGCGCAAGCGCGCGTTCATCTTGGCGCTTCGCGACGGCGGAGATTTTGTGTGGCCTTCGGCGACACACGCCGGCTGTCCTGTTCGTGCATGGGATGCGCTCATGGATGTGCGAGTGACTTGTCCACCGGTTGCTCGAGGACGGTTCGCTGGGCTGCTCATGTCCGTACCTGAAGGCAAGAACTATCAGCACTTCACTGAACGTGGCGATGGTCCGTCGCTGTTCGGATACCGGCGTCGGTTCTGGTCGTTTTTGCTCAAGTTGGCAAAGGCGGAGCCTTCGTGGACGCTGTCGGCCAGCCCGGGTCCCGCGACCGGACCGTTTCACTGGGAGAACCGACCGCTTGCGCCTGAGGAGATGCTGCGTCTGCAGAGCTTCCCGAGTTCGTGGCGAGTCGTTGGCCTACATCGCGAGCGTGTCCGACAGGCAGGGAACGCGACGCCGCCCCTTGTGGCTGAAGTACTGGGCCGATCGATCGCTTCGCAACTGTTCGACGTTGACTTCCGTTCGAAACCATTGACGTTGGCCATTCAACGCGCAGCACATGTTCCGCCGCCGACTCCCCCGCAATCTGTTGCCGCGCCTTTCATGGCGATGGCGGGGTCACACGACGCCCATCCCGGGACAGGACGCGGCCCGCAGGGGCGGCAAGCGAATCGGTAGGTGTTCTGCACGGCGTGTCCGCGGGAACACTGGTTGCTGACGTTGGTTGTCGAACGGCCCTTGGAGCGAGCCCTAACGCAGGCCTTGAGCGTCAATCAATGCGGTGAAGGGCGAAATCCGATCGATCAGCCGATTGCCGAAGTTGGTCACACGTCCGGCTCTGCGTCCGGCTGGCCAGCGGTAAGGGCGTTCAGGTAGGCGAGGCATAGGTTGCGGGTTAGGTATTGGCCGTGGGTGGCTTGTTCGCGGCGTTCGAGGATTGGGAAGGTGGAGTAGATGTGGCGGATGTCGTCGCGGTTGGTAATGCCGTAGAGGTGGAAGAATACGGCGTCGAGTTTGGCCATAAGTCTTTGGCGGCGCTCTGGATTCCAGGGGAAGGGTGGGAGCGCTTCGCCGACGTCGTTGATGTGGCCTACGTGGCGGGCGAAGGGGGCGAGGTCGTGGGAGGTGTAGGTTAGTTCGAGGACGGCGCTCTGGATCACTTCGGCAGCGGTACAGGGGCCGAAGTGGGTGTCGAGGGCCAACTCCTGGGCAATCACGGGCAGTTGCTCGACGATGTACCAGTTAAGGTGCTGGCCGTGGATCTTCTGTCGTGCCAGATAGTCGAACATGATGGAGTTTAGGTTGGCGACGAGCAGGGCGGCGCGAGGCTTGTCGTCGTCTGGCGCGTCGGGTGGCTCCGATGCCCAGCCATCTTCGGGCACGAGCAAGGGCAGCGTGTTGCCGGCGGCAGCCGTAGGGATGATGGCAGCGATCATGGAGCGGATGTTGGTAGGGGAGGTCACGTCCTTGAACGCGAGTTGCCAGTCTTGTGGGCCAAGTCTGTTCTCGGTCGCATTGACCCAATACTGCGGGTGCGGGAGCCAAGCCGGGTCGCCATGTTGTTCGGTGCTGGCGGGCTTTGGCTGCGCGGGCCGGTGCAAGTTGCGTGGGTTGACCTCGACGTTGGCGGCACGGTGGTCGAACGCCTGCACCATCTTGCCTTCGTGGAGCGGCAGCCAGATTCCCGTGGCACTGTCGAAGCGATTGCCCGCAACGGGCCATGCGCGTTCGTCTTCCTCCAATTGCGCTCGACTACGGAATCCATCGGAGTCGTTGGTCATGTCGAGCCTGCGTTCGTAACGCACCGGCCACGCCGCGACTTTCTCGCCCGATGTGTGGTTGACGAGAACGGGAGTCCGCCGATACACACCCGTCGCCAGCTCTGCATCGCGACGAGACAGGAACACTGGCGCCGTGCCGGTGTTCGGGTTGACTTGGGCGAAATCCCCGGACGTCAGCGCGAAGCACCTATCGTCGTCCCTTAGCTCCGACACATCCTGGAGGAAGAAGCCACATGAAGCCGGGGCATCGCTGGCGGAACGTCCAACAACGAAGGCGCAGAACTTGAAGCGTGTGTCCACGTGCGGAAAGAACGGCGGTGCCTTTTGCTCGTCGGTGTCGAACCGCGTGCGCCGGTTTTCGAAGTCGTAGAGGGCCCGCAGTCGCCCCGACGTGGCCATCGAACCGAAGAACCGCGCTGCGTTCCGGTCGGAGGCGATGCCGGAGGGAGTGAGCAGGCCAACCACGCCGCGCGGATTGAGTAAGGTCAAGGCCCGCTCCACGAACAGCGAATAGAGGTTGATATCGCCGCTCGACAGGAGCGGATACTGTTTGCCAACCCGAGCCGTGCGCATCGCTGCCGCCACGCGATCGGAGGCACGGCGGAACTGGGCGGCCAGCGGGTCCCCATCCTCTTCCAACTCGCGCATCATCCGCCGGCGGTCCGCAGCTCGGGTTGCCTCAGCGATCTCCGGGCGGCGGAGCGCGAACCACTCCACTTGTTCGAGCCTCATGCGATCCCAAGGTGGATTGCCGATTACGGCATCGAATCCGCCGGGACGACCCTTGTCGTCCCAGTCCTGCCAAACGCCGGGGAAGGCGACCTGCCAATGGAGGAACCGCTCCTCGCTTGCGACTGCCCGAGCCGAGGCGAGCAGTTCAATGAACGCGTCCGAGTCGGCAATCGTCTCGTCCACAGGTGTTTGTTTCGCCGCGATGGCGACGGGGTCTCCGTAGATGCCTGTGAGCCAAGAGGCGATCAGTCCCTGCTGCACCTTGGTCTGCTTCGTTTTCCGTCGTTTTGCCTCGATTGGGGCGAGCCATTCGAATGAGCGCAACAGCGAAAGGAATTCGGCTAGGGGTGTCGTTCCTGCCTGCACTTCGCTCCAGAGTTCCGCCGAGCGGACGGCTTCAGAGAGTTCCGCGTCCGATAGCGCCTCAATCTGCTGCATGGGCTGCGCGGACTCTTCGGCCAGCTTCAGAGGGCCGCTCAGGAACATGCCGCCTTGGGTAGCCGCACTGCGACCTTCATCTATCCAATAGCCGAACAGGCTGTCACCGCAGCGTAGGTGGTGGTCGAGGAAGGAGAGCGGTGCACCGACGGTGAAGGTGTGCAGCCACAGCGACACCTTGGCGAGTTCCACCGCCATCGGGTTCTTATCCACGCCGTAGATGCAGCGCTTGAGCACCATGCGCCGGACGATCTGGCGATCGTCGAGTTGGCCCGGATCAACGGTCCAGCCTTCCGACTTCGCCCGCGACAATATGGTCTCGCGGATCGTGTGGATGCTACCCGTGACCGGAGAGATGTAACCGGGCACCAAGCCTTGTGCCTCGCCCATTGCGGCGATCACGCGGTCGCTCAGGAAGTCCACTAGACTGACGAGGAAGTGCCCCGAACCCATTGCCGGGTCACACACCTTGAGGTCAAGCAGGGCGGCTGCGGTATCGACCTCGCGCAGGCAGGCAAGGTTGTCCGCCGAGACTGAGTCGACGCCAGGGTCGGGGCGGATTTCCTCCACCGCGTCATGGAACGCCTTGCTTCGGTCTGCGATAAGGGGGTCAAGGGTCTCGTTGAGTATGAGGCCCACCAGCGACTCCGGCGTGTAGTAGCCGCCCGCGTCCTTGCGAGCGAATATGTTGTGCCGAACCGTTGCGCCATCGCCATCGCGCAGGACTTCGAGCTCGATCAGCCGTTCGTAGATTGTGCCGAGCTGCTGCACGGACAGGCTGCGATAGTTGATATAGCGGCGGGTTCCACCGACTCGCTCGAAGGCAAGTGCATCGATGACATCCGCGATCAGATCGTCCGGCAGGCGCACTTCCGAAAGGAGCGGCACGCGCTTCTCGTCGAACAGGCCGCCGTTGTAGGGCGGCAGCCCAAACGCCGGTTCGCCCTGGTCCACGACCCGGCACAGGTCTTCGAGCATCGTGTAGTAGGTGGTGGTCTGGCTGGAGAATGCCCCGCCGTGTTCCTTGCGTTGCTTGATGGGGCCACGGAGGCGGTCGCGCAGGGAGACTGCGGCATAGCGGCTGTCGTGAACGGGCAGAAGCGCTCGGTCCTCGGCATAGAGGAGGAAGAGCAACCGGTAGAGGAAAACCAGCGACGCGTCTCGGATTTCCTCGTTCGATCGCTTCGGTGCCCGCTCGGCGATGGCATGCACGAGTCCGGGATAGAGGTTGTCGAGCACGGTGTTGGAAATGTCGGTGGCGACTCTTTGCTCGAACAAGTGGCTTTGCCCAAGAAGACGCTCGTGCAGGCTCTGCCCGTCCGGCCCTTCCGCCAGGAATGCTCGCCGTTGGAAAAGGAATGCGAAGAGTTTGAGGGCGTGCCTGCGGTCTTCAGCGCTTGGACTTGCAGGAAAGAGCTGTGCCTCCCCGCTAGCCTCCACCCCAAGCACAGTCGCCAAGTTAACCTCGAAGTACCCCTCCGAGACCGAGCGTGCGCCCTGGAAATACAGTCGCCAAAGGGCACCGTTAGTCAGGATTCCCCAACGCAACTGGCCGGTCGTCAGGTCGTCCGCATGGCGCAGGTAGCGGAGCATTTGAGTGGAGGGGGCGGTGGTCGCTCCTGCTGAATGGTCGAGCGCCAGGCGCCAGCGCTTACTCTCGACCATTGCCTTGCCGATGGCGTAGCGGAGGTGCCCGTCTTGGACGCCAACGGCCCGATCCTTGGCAGAGTCGTCGGTGAATAGCAGGCCGTCCGGCACATCGCCTTGTCCGGTGGCGCTGAGGGTCTGCTGCCGCAGAGATGCTGTCCAGCCGAGGCGTTCCAGCACCGGCCAAATGAGGTCGTCTTCGGTTTGGGACTCGTTGGGCGTGCCAGTTACCGGGAATCGATCGAAGAGGTTCGAGAGTTCTTCATGCAAGTGGTCGGCTTGCTCGTCCATCACTTTCCACTGCGGAAGTGCATGGGATTCGTCGGCAGTCGGATCGGCGAGGGCGACGAGAAAGTCGCGCGCGAACAGGCTTCCGCTCAGCAGCGAGTCGATACTCATTGGGGTGGCATCGTTGCAGATTGTGCGAATGCTCGCACAGGTTGACCGGCCTTGGACAAACGGTTTTGATGCTTGCGGGTAGGGGCCCCAAGGAGTTGCCAGGTCGTGTTTTCCGCGCGGGCGGTGTTGGTTGCCGTTTTGGTGGCGTTTGTGGGCGGCTTGCTCGTGTCGCTGGCGGTGCGCACGCCCGGGGCTTCGGCTGGGCGGCTCGCGCCTGTGGCGGGGGAGGGTGGGGCGCCGGTGCGGATTCATTGGCGGATGCCGCTCAGTGCGCCGCGCAATCTGCCGGGGTCTGGCGAGACGATCATCTGGCTCTCAGAGGCGCTGAAGGACACGACGGACGGTGCCTTCGTGGTGGACCTCTACGACCCTGGGGAGATCGTGCCGGCGTTTGCGGTCACGGACGCGGTGCGGGATCGGAAGGTGTCGGCCGGCTACACCTGGCTTGGCTACGATCAGGGCAAGATTCCTTCCTCGCCGTTGATCGCGGCGACGCCGTTTGGGCTTGAGCCCTGGGCCTACATCGGCTGGTGGTTTTTCGCCGGTGGGCAGGAACTGGCCGAGGCGGTGTACGCCAAGCACAACATGAAGCCGATCTTCTGCGCCGTCACGGGGCCGGAGACGGCGGGGTGGTTTCGCGAGCCGCTCGCTTCTGCCGAGGACATCAATGGGCTGAAGATTCGCTTTGCCGGGCTTGGCGGGAGGGCCATGCAGCGCGTTGGCGCCTCGATCACGATGTTGCCGGCCGGGGAGATCTTCCAGGCACTGGAAACGGGGGTGATTGACGCCACGGAGTTCTCGCAGCCGCTCACAGATCGGGCGCTCGGCTTCAGCCGCATCGCCAAGTTCAACTACTACCCCGGTTGGCACCAGCCGTTCAGCGCCACGCACGTGGTGGTGAATCTCGATGTGTGGGGCGAGATGCGCAGTTCCGACCAAGCGCTCCTGGAGGGGCTTTGTACGGCGGGGGTGGCGCGCAACCTTGGCTACTCGGAGGCGATGCAGGGGCCCATCGTGCGTGGGCTTGGGGATGTGGGGGTAAGTGCCAGGGCGCTGCCTGACGACTTGCTCGCGCGGCTCCGGGCGGCTGCGAACGAAGTGCTCGACGAAGAGGCCGGGCGCGATGCGGATTTCGCGACGATCCTTGCCTCGCAGCGAGAGTTTCAGGAGGTCTATGGCGAGTGGCGGCGGCTCGCCTATCCGCCGCCGCCGACGGAGGGGCAATGAGGCCCGTCCACGGAAGATCTGTCTGCTGCGAAGGCAGGCTTCTTTCCGTCCGAAGGCCGGTAGTGTGTGGGTGATGCCGTGCAAGGGCTGACTCTTCCCGAGACTCGTGCCTCGAGGGCCATCGACGCAGTTCTCGGGCGCATCGGTCGTGTGGCGAGTTGGCTTTGGGTGGTGTTGCTCGCGGTGATCGTCAGCAACGTGGCCTTACGCTATGTGTTCGGCGAGGGGCGGATCGAGTTCGAGGAGCTGCAATGGCACCTCAACTCGGTGGCGTTTCTGGTGGCGATTGCCTATGCCTATCAGGTGGATGCGCACATTCGCATCGACCTCGTCTCGAGCCACCTGCATCCGCGGGCGCAGGTGTGGATCGAGCTGTACGGGACACTGCTCTTGACCCTGCCGTTCATCGTCGTGGTGCTGGTCTTTGCCATGCCGTTCGTGGCGCATAGCTGGGCGGTCTCGGAGATATCGCCGTCGCCGGGCGGGCTGCCGCTGCGCTGGTTCCTGAAGGGGGTTCTGCCGGGAGCGTTCCTGATGCTGCTGCTGGCGACGCTGTCGCGTCTCAGCCGGCTGTGGGCGTACCTTGCGGCGCCGCGTGGCGAGGTGGGTGGGGCATGAGCGGCGCCGAAGCCTTGGCGCTGACGATGATCGCCGCGTTCATCGTGCTGGTCTTCACCGGCTTTCCCATCGCCTGGATTCTCGGCGGCCTCGCGGCGGTCTTCACGGCGCTCGCCATCGTCCTCGAGGTGGATTTCGCCATCCCCATGAACATCGACTGGTTCTACACGTCGATGACGGTGGATCGCATTTGGGATGTGATGGAGAACTGGGTGATGGTGGCCCTGCCCATGTTCATCTTCATGGGCATCCTGCTCGATCGCTCGGGCATCGCCCGGAGTCTCCTCAGCGGGTTTGCGCGGCTGTTGGGCCCGGTGCGGGGCGGCCTTGCCATCACGGTGACCATCATCGGCGTGCTGCTAGCGGCTTCCACCGGCATCATCGGCGCATCGGTGGTGCTCCTGGGCCTGCTCGGTCTGCCGGCCATGCTGGAGAACGGCTACGACCGGCGGCTGGCGTCGGGAACGGTGTGCGCCGTCGGCACCCTCGGCATCCTTATCCCGCCGAGCATCATGCTGGTGGTGATGGCAGACCGCATGGCCATGAGCGTGGGCGATCTCTTTCTCGGGGCGCTGTTCCCGGGCGTCGTGCTGGGCGGGCTTTACATCGTGTACCTGCTTGGAGTGGGGCTCGTGAAGCCAGCCCACGCCCCGGCGACGCCGCGCGAACCCATCGACCTCGCTGCGGTGTGGGAGCTGGTGAAGGCCATCGTTCCCGCGGCCTTCCTCATCCTCGCCGTGCTCGGCAGCATCTTCTTCGGCCTCGCGACGCCGACGGAAGCGGCCGGGGTGGGTGCTGCGGGAGCATTGGCGCTCGCGGCGTTGAAAGGCGTGCTGACGCGCAAGGTGCTCACCGAAGTAGTGGAGGAGACCACCCGCACCACCGCCTTCATCTTCGGCGCCATTATTGGCGCCGTGTGCTTCACGCTGGTGCTGCGCGGCCTCGGCGGCGACGAACTGATCGAGCGGACGCTCCTGGGCCTGCCGTTCGGCCCCACCGGCATCGTCATCTGCATCCTGATCGCCACCTTCCTGCTCGGCTTCTTCCTGGACTGGCTGGAACTCACGCTCATCATCCTGCCGCTCGTCGCGCCTGTGGTGGCGAGCCTGCAGTTCGATCCGGTGTGGTTCACGGTGATGTTCGCCGTGTGCCTGCAAACGAGCTTCCTCACGCCACCGGTTGGCGGGGCGCTCTTCTACCTGCGCGGGATTGCGCCGCCGGGGGTGGACCTGCCGGTCATCTACCGCGGCGTGGCACCATTCATCATCATCCAGCTCGTGGGCCTCGTGGTGATTTTCCAGTGGGAGGCGCTCGCGACCTGGCTGCCGGCGCAGGCGTATGGGATCCGTTGAGGGCTGGGTCCGGGCGGCTGCCTTCAGACGATTTCCCCTGCGTGCAGCAACTCTAGGAATGACGGATACGGCATGATTTCGATGCCGTCCACGCGGCGGCGATCCCGCTCTGCGGTGACGACGATGGCTTGGCGGGGAGAGTGCTCCTCGACGAAGGCGCGCATCGGGCGGAGGTCCTGGCTGCGGACCCGGCTTTTCGCTTCAACGGCCACTTCGCCGCGGTTCAGCACGAAGTCCACCTCAAGACCGCTCTTGGTGCGCCAGAACTCGATGGGGTAGTCCTTTTCCTGATAGCTGCGGGCGGCGATGATTTCGAGCGCGAGGAAGTGCTCGAATGCCTTGCCAAAGGCCGCGCCGGAAGGATCTTGAAGCCACGCGCCCTGCACGAAGGCGGCAACACCCACGTCGAAGAGGTAGAACCGCGGTGTGGCGGAAATGGTCTGGCGACCCTCGCGGCGGCTGAACGGATAGACAAGGTAGCCGACCAAAGTGTCGCGCAGTATCTCGAAGTAGGTACGCACGGTTTTCGCGTCGACGCCGCAGTCGCGGGCGATGGCGGCATAGTTCAACAGTTCGCCGTGGCAGAAACGAAGCGCCTCGAAGAATCTCGCGAAGGCATCGGCGCTGCGGACCAGGGCTTCGTTGAACACCTCCTGCATCAGGTAGTCGCGCACGTAGGCCGCGAGCGAACGCCGGTGGCCGGTCGCAGATGCCTGGGAGTGGATGCCGGGCAGGAGGCCCCGGTTCAGCGTCTGCAGCAGATCGAAATCCGGCACTTCCGACCACGTTAGCGGGAACATCTCGAACCGCCACGCCCTGCCGCCGAGCAGGTTGACCCCCTCGCGGCGAAGCTTGCGTGCGCTCGAGCCGCACAGGATGAACGACAGTCGCCGGCTTTCGATCAGGCGGTGCACTTCGTCGAGCAGGCCGGGAGCCTTCTGCACCTCGTCGATGACGATTGGGCGCGCGAGCACTTCTGGTGGGAGAGTATCGAGGCGTTCTCCGAGGCGCGATGGACGCGCCTGCAATCCGAGCGCAGTGTCGAAGTCGAGCATGTCGATATGATGGCTTTCGGGAAAGCGCTCGCGCAGCCAGGTGGACTTGCCTGTCTGGCGTGCGCCCCAGAGGAATGCGGACTGGCCGGGAGGCAGGTCGATGGCAAGCGTCCGTCGGTAACTCATCGGGAATGAGTTCCTGATTGGTTGAACCAATCGGGAATGTACCCCTGATTGGTTTGGTTCCGCAATGGCGCGCCCAAGGGCTGGGGAGGAACGGTGATGGCGGAGGAGTCCCGGGAGCGCGTGCAGATTGGCTGGGTGCTTTGGCACGGCGCCGGGCGGGCCGGGCAATCCGTGCAGGGGTTTGCGCTCGGGTTCCTGTTTCTCTACTACAACCAGGTGGTGGGGCTGTCCGGGGCGCTGACCGGGCTCGCTCTGGCGGTGGCGTCGGTGGTGGATGCGATATCCGACCCGACGGTGGGATCGTGGTCGGACGGGTTCAAGTCGCGCCTCGGGCGCCGGCATCCGTTCATGTTTGCCTCGATCCTGCCGGTGGCGGGGCTGTTCGTGCTGCTCTTCATGCCGCCTGATGGCCTTTCGCAGATGGGCCTGTTCGTTTGGTTCACCGTGACGTTCTCGCTGATGCGCACGGCGCTGACGCTTTTCAACCTGCCCTATCTGGCGCTTGGCGCGGAGGTGACGCAGGACTACCTGGACCGCACCCGGATGGCCGCCTGGCGGTCGATGATCGGGCAAGGCTCGGCATTGGTGGTGGCTGCCATCGCCTGGAACTTCGTCTTCCGCAGCACGCCCGAGAACCCGACGCCGCAGTTGGATGCGGGGCCCTACCTGCCCTTCGCCATCGTCTCGGCATTGGTGATGGCGGCGTTGATGGGGCTGTCGTCTTGGAAGACGATGGACGCCATTCCGCGGCTGCCCACCATGGGCGCGTCGGGACGGCGATTCCACGTCAAGCACATCTATCGCGATCTCTTCGACGCGCTGCACAGCGTCTCCTTCCGTTCGCTGTTCCTGGGACACCTGGTCTGCAACATCTACTGGGGCACGACGGGGGCGCTGGCGCTGCATCTGAAGACCTTCTTTTGGCAGCTTGAGAGCGTGGCGATCCAATGGTGGCAATACGCCGGCATCGTCGGCGGCATGGTGGGAGTGCCGTTCACCATGTTCTTCAACCGCATCTTCGACAAGAAGTGGACCGTGATCCTGGGCGTCGTGGTGTGCGTGCTCGGGGCGACGGGGCCGGTGATCGCGTCGCTCTTTGGCCTGATGCCCACGTCCTACGCGGTGCTGGCGGTGCTGCTGGTGGGGTTCGCCTTCCTCAGCAGCTATGCCATCGAGCCGGTGGGAGTGACGGTGGCGTCGATGATGGGCGACATGGCCGACGAGCACGAACTGCGCAAAGGCACGCGGCAGGAAGGCGTCTATTTCGCCGCCTTCAGCTTTGCCGACAAGTGCACCGGGGCGGTGGGCCCGCTGCTGGCAGGGGGCGCCATCGACATCGTGGGACTGGACCCCGGCTCCAAGCAGGGCGAGGTGCCGGCGTCGGTGCTGTTCGACTTTGGCCTCGTCTATGCCGTCATCGCCGTCTTCGTGATGGGCGCCATCTGGGTGTTCTGGCCCTACAACCTGAACCGCCGCCGTCACACCGAGATCGTTGAACGGCTGCGGGAGCGCCGGGGCAGGGAGCCGGAAGAGCCTGCTGCTGCGGCACGTTCGGGCGGCTCCTCCGGCTAGTGCCCGAGAGGACGGGCCCGGAGAGAAGGCATTCTGCCTTCCCCAAGCGCCGACAGGCGCTTTCCCTTCGCAACCATCCAGTCGGCGCGCCTTAACGGCACGCCAGGGAAGGCAGAATGCCTTCCCTCCGGGTGCTCTAAGGGTTTCTGCTGACGCCCACCACTAGTGCGGAGGGGATGTTGGGGCTGGCTGGGTTCACGGTGACTCGCTCCTGACGTGGGTTGACCACCAAGTCCATGTCCTGGAGCGGTATCGCGCCGAGCAGCACCTCGTTGCCGAGCGTGAACGCGCCGACGAAGCAGGAGCGGTTCTCGAAGCGCACCTGAATCGGCCCTACGTAGGGGACGAGCGTGGACTTGCCGTCGGCGGTAGTGACCTCCCGCCGCTCGAGCTCTTCGAGTTCAAGCTGCAGCGCCACATGCTCGGGAATGCATAGATTGACGGCACCCGTGTCGACCAAGGCTCTTACCGCCATGGGTGCGAGTGCGCGTTGGCGTGGGTTCGACAGCTCGATTTCGGTGTGGATCAGACCCATGCTGCGCCCTTTGATCGTGACATCGCCATCTGCACGGGGATCGTAGCATTCCGAGGCCGGTCTAGTCGCTGAGCACCAGCATCCTGTCGACGGCGACGCCGGCGCGCGAGGTTTCCGAGCCGTCGGGCCAGCGCACGACGATGTCGGCGCGGGTGTCGGCGCCGAGGCCGAAGTGGACTTCGAGCGGATTGTGGGAGGCGAAGTTGTTGCCGGCGCGCAGTTCGCGCACCTGCGTTCCCGATGTCGTGGTGAGGGTGATCCAGGCGCCAACGCCGTGGCGGTTGGCGCCGTCGCTTTCGAGCCGGATGCCGAGCCAGTGGTTCTCCTGGGCGGCGTCGAGCTCGTTGCGGTAGTAGATGAGCGGGTCGTCGTCGTTGTTGGTGAGCACGAGGTCGATGTCGCCGTCGCGTTCCGCGTCGAAGCAGGCGAGGGCGCGGCCCTGGCCTCGGTCCCGCAGGCCCAGGGCCTGGGCGCGCTCGACGAAGGTGCCGTCGCCCTGGTTGTGGAAGAAGCGGATCTGGTCCTCAAGGAAATTGAAGCCGTTGCCGGGGCTCGTGTCGCCGCGCCAGCCGTTGACGTTGACGAGATCAAGGTGGCCGTCGTTGTCGAAGTCGGCGAAGCACGACGCCCAGCCCCAGCCGCCGTTGCCGACCCTGGCGGTGTCGGTCTCGTCGGTGAAGGCGCCGGTGCCGTCGTTGCGGTAGAGGCGGTTGCCGAAGAAATCCGGGTTCTCGTAGATGGACGTGACGAACCAGTCCATGTCGCCGTCGTTGTCGTAGTCGCCCACCGAAGCGCCCATGCCGGACTGGTCCACGATCACGTCGCGATCCGTGGTGCGGGTGAAGGTGCCGTCGCCGTTGTTGCGGAAGACTTGGCTGGTGTCGTAGTCCGCGGCCATGAGGAGGTCGGGATCGCCGTCGGCGTCGAGGTCGCTGAAGTTGGCCGTGAACGTGCGGTCGATGCGGGCCACCTCGCCGTTGTTGTAGTTGAGCGATTCGACTACGAGCTCGGCCGCGATGCCGGACTCGATGCTCGCGCTCTCGAAAATGCCGTCGCCGCCGTTCCGCCAGACGGTTTCGGTGTCTGTCTGTTCGCGGAAGCCCCAGTGGGCGAGGAAGAGGTCGAGGTCGCCGTCGAGGTCGTAGTCGGCGAAGGTGGCGGAGACGGTGTTCGCCGCGGTGAGGACGATGTTGGACTGCACCGTGATGTCGGTGAAGGTGCCGCCGGTGTTCTCCATCAGGTAGTAGCGCTCGCCTTCCACGGCGCCGACGAAGAGATCAAGATCGCCGTCGCCGTCGATGTCGGCGAAGGCCGGGCCGCTGCCGAGGTGGCTGAGGTCAAGGCCAGCCTCGTCGGCAACGTCGCGAAAGGTGCCGTTGCCTTGGTTCTCGAACAGGTGGTTCGGTTCCTCGTCGCCGCCGACGACGTAGAGGTCGATGTCGCCGTCGTCGTCGTAGTCCGCTGCCGCGAGGCCGCTTGAGAATTCGAGCGGAAATGTGCCGGTGGTGGGTCCGGACGTCAATTCCTCATAGCCCCACCCACGGACGAGGCCGGAAACGCTGGCCTCGACGGCGACGAAGCCGTCCACGTCGTCGTCATCATCGTCATCCGTGGTGCTTGGCGGCGGAGTGGGCGCTGGTGCCGGCGCTGTCGCTGGTGCGCCGCCACCGCCTCCGCCACCGCAGCCGGCGACCAGCATGGCAAGCGCGATGATGGCGGTCCTGAAGGCCATGAAAGCCCTGAGCCGTGATGGAGCGGGCCATCATACGGCGAGCCTCTGAGGGGCGGAGATTTGTCGCCGCCCTCCTGAAGGTAGCGACCGTCCCCGGATTGCGCGCCTATCGGCGCGTTGGAGGGCGGGACGCCCTCCGTCCGAGGCGCGCGAGTCCACCCTCGCCCACGTTGGACCGCGCCGATGGACTCGAGACGGGCCTCGTAGGGGGGCAGGGCTTGTCCCGGCCCGTGTTGAAGGTAGCGACCGTCCCCGGATTGCGCGCCTGTCGGCGCGTTGGAGGGCGAGACGCCCTCCCTCCGACGTCCGCGAGTCGACCCCGCCCGTCTTGAACTAGCGAACGTGGCCGCGGAAGTGCGCCTCGGCCAGATCGAAGGCGTCGTTGCCCACCCGTTCCCCGATGGCCCGCCCCGGGATGTCGTCCACCGGTGGGTGGATGCCGCCCCAGATGCGCGACAGGCTGCATTGGTCGGCGGCGTCCCGGTAGGTGGCCCATTGCAGGGTCATGTCGACGGAGGGGCCTTCCTCGAAGACGAGGAACTCGTCCGCCTTGATCTCGAAGCCGCTCATGCCGCCGGGGAAGAAATCGCTTCCCGTGAGGCGGGCCAGCACCTCGGCGGCGGCGCGCGAATAGGTGGAATGGCCGGAGACGAAGCCGGCGAACGGCGGCGTCACAAACGTGGGGCGCTGGTATGGCCACCAGTTCTCCGCCAGGATCCAGCCGACGCCGGCCGCGCTCGTGGCTGCATCTTCGATGTGGTCTGGCCCACGCCACGCGAGGAGCTTGACCTTGCCGACGTGTTCGCCTTCCTCGCCAGCGAGCGCATCGCCATCCGCGACCAGTTCGACGAAGCCCGGCACCAAGGCAATGCCGTCGACGTCGTAGGACGGCAGTGCGGGGTCCGATCCCTGGCCGCGGTCGGCCATCGCCCGAATCGACGAGATGGGGCGGATGTAGTCATACCAGCCCTTCACACTCCAGGCCGCGATGGCCGAGTCGTGCATGGCGCCGCCGAGCGCGAAGTAGGCCTTGACGTCCCATTCGAGGCGATCAAGTGGTGGTCCGCCGCCGCCAAGACGGTGTTCGAGCAAGGGATGGTCCGACACCTCGTTCAGGATCACGAACCAGTGGCCCGGAGGGGTTTCGGAATCCGGGCCGTCGGCCCAGAACTCGGCCAGCACCCGCGTGTAGTCGCCGCGCGGCACGGTCTGCGGCTGGTAGGGAGCGCCGGTGACGGGATTCACGGCGCGGCCTGTGCCCGGGTCGCCGCCAGCGATGAGGTCGAAGAAGGCGGGATAATCGTCGAAGGTGGCGGGGTAGTCCTGCACGTTGCCGATGGCGGCCGGGGAGATGTCCATCATCACGCCGTCGGCGGGCGATAGGTGCGACGACCAGACCGCCACGAGGGTATGCGCCCAGCGATAGATCTCGGCAAGGTCGCCGTCGATGGATGGAGGCGCGCCGGGGTCGAGGTGCAGCAGCCACTCGGCACCATTGCGTTCGTGCCGGGTTGCCGCGGTTGGGTCCAGCGCGAAGGACTGCACGCTGCCCCACTCCGGGCCCACGAAGTCCGGAACCCCCGCCACCGGGTTGCCGGCCTGATCGATGAATTGCGGCAGTTCGAGCGGCTGCCAGCGGTTGCGATCGACGATGTCTGGATTGCCGGGCCGATCTGGCCTGAGCGGCGGATTGACGGGAACGTAGACGCGATTGGCGTAGTCGTTCGCCTCGTTGGCGCCATCGGCGAGGCCAAAGGCGATGTAGCAGTTGGCGATGTGGTTGCCGAGCCCTGAACTTCCGCTCGTGGTTCCCCGTTCGCCGGCATCGAGACCGAGGGCGTCCATCAACACGAAGGCGTCGCGGGCGATGCGTGCCGCCGCCGGGGAGTCGCGAAAGCGATGCTCGATGATCCGGTAGGCGGCAAAGCTGAGGGATTGCTGCCGCGCCGCATGGGGGTCGCTGGCGGCGGCGATGCCAAAGGCCTCGTCGTCGAGCGGGCACTCGTCGGTTCCGAGCAGCCAGGGTGTGGCGTCGTCGTCGTAAGCGGCCCAGGCGTCGTACACGGCGGCGGAGACGTGGAACAGATTGCGGGCGTGCACGGTGGGGCGGGCGTAGTCGCCGCGGATGGCGTGCAAAAGCACTTCGTTCCAACGTCGCGCGGCGGAAGCCTCGCCGGCCGTAACTGTGCCGGGGAGGAAGTTTGCGGTGACGGTCACGTCGTTGCCCGGCATCTGGTAACTGGTGCGGGCGGCGCGATCGTCGCCGAATGCGCCACCGGCATTGCTGGACCAATGGCTGAAGTGGTAGTGCTCCGGGGGTGCATCGGCAACGACGGCAACGATCTGTCCCTCGACGTACTCGCCGTCGCCAGCGCCCTGCACGACACTCAGCCGATGGCTCGCGGGCGCTGCTGGACCAATGGCTGAAGTGGTAGTGCTCCGGGGGTGCATCGGCAACGACGGCAACGATCTGTCCCTCGACGTACTCGCCGTCGCCAGCGCCCTGCACGACACTCAGCCGATGGCTCGCGGGCGCTGGCGGCGGTTCTTGCACCGGTGGCGTGGATGATTCCTCGCAGCCGACAAGCAAACCGCAGGCCGCCACAGCGACCGCGATGCCGAACCAGTGCCTGGCTCGCGTCATTCATTGCCACCTCCCTGCGTGCCCGCCAGCGCCTACCCCACAGGCGTGCAGCGTCTTTTCCGGGACTATGACACGCCTGCGCGCCCGCGAGACGGCCCTTCCATCTCCTCGCTGCGAGAGAAACTGGTTTTGCAACTCATTGCGATTATCGATAAGGTGCGGAGCCTTCGCGACTGTCGGTCAAGGCATTCACGCTTCGCCCATGCACATTCCTTGCCCTAGCGACTGCCGCCCAAGGCGGTGACGGATGCCCGACGTTCTATGGCTTGAAGCTGCGCTTGGGCCTTTCGCGTTCCCGCTCGATCCTGCCAAGCGGGTTTTCTGGGGCTGCCTGGTTTCCGCCGCCCTGCTCGCGTCGTTCGCGGTGTCGATCCAGGCCGGTCGGTTCGACGTTCGGGCGCAGGTCAGGGCGTTGTTCGACCGCGGCTATTGGCTTCATGCTTCAAGCGCAGTCGATGTCTCGCTCATGTTCTTCAACCACGTCTTGCGCATGTTGCTGCTCGTGCCGTTGCTCGGCAGCCATCTGGCGGCGACGCTGCTGGTTGGACGCTTCCTGCAGCGGAATCTCGGCGACGCGCCGGAGCTTGACCTGCCTTGGCTGGCCATAGCCACTATCTACAGCGTGACGATTTTCGTGGCGCAAGACGTGAGCCGCTTCCTTCTGCACCTGGCCATGCACCGATGTGGCGCGCTTTGGCGGTTTCACCGGGTTCATCACAGCGCGCCGGTGCTGACGCCGCTGACCCTGTTTCGCGTTCACCCCGTCGAGCACGCTCTCTACTTCGTGCGCAGTCTCGCGGTGTTTGGCCTCGTCAGCGGCGGTGCCATCTGGCTCTTTGGCCGCGACTTCGCCGCCTTCGACATCCTGGGCGTGGGGCTCGCGGGCTTCCTCTTCAACGTTGCCGGGGCGAACCTGCGCCACTCACACGTCTGGCTGACGTTTGGCCGCTTGGAACGCTGGTTCGTCAGCCCCGCCCAGCACCAACTGCATCACAGCCGCGAGCATGGCCACTGCAACTTGGGCTCTGCGCTCGCGGTGTGGGACCGCCTCGCCGGAACTTCGACGCCGGCGCGCGGACTCGCGCGGCGCGACTGGCAACGGCTCACCTTCGGCCACTTGTAGGGACGGGCTTGGCACGGATGTGCCTCGAAGCCGAGTCCACACCAACGTGCCGGGTGGATGGCGCCGTGTGATGCTCCTCGGAGCGAGGGCCCATCACGCTCCTCGCGCCGAAGGCGAAGCAACCAAGGGCCCGAAGGTGCAACCAGCCTCCTCGCCGCGAGACGGCCCCTTGCCCAATCTGTAGGTGCGTTCAAGCCGGTGGACGCGTGGTGCCGCGGCAGAAGTCGGCGATGCTGCGGGCGGTTTCGCGGCTGATGTCCGGGCAGCAGATGGGGAAGATCTCGGTGCCGTGGATGGTGCCCATCACCTGGCGGCAGCTTGCCGGTACGCCGGCGGCGAGCAGCGTGCGGTAGAAGGCGATGCCTTCGTCGCGCAGCGGATCGAACTCGTTGACGCTCACCATGGTCGGCGGCAGGCCGCGCACGTCGTCGGCGCTGGCGAAGCCGGGCCAGGCGAGCGGATTGCCTTCATTCAGGGCCTCGATGCCGTAGGCGAGGGCGCCGCGGTTGTTGTGCAGGTCGAGCAGGATGCCGTTGTTCTCGGACGATGACGGCAGGTCGTCTCGAGGCCAGCTTCCGGCGATGTAGGGGCACAGCGCGTAAAGGCCCTGGATGAGGCCGATGTCGCCGTCTCGATTCAGCTTTCAGCCCCGTGGCGAGGGTGAGATTGCCGCCGCCGCTTTCACCGGCGATGATGATCTCGGAGCTGTCGATGCCGTGGCCCGCACCCTCCTTCGCGAGCCAATGCAGGCCCGACACGCAGTCGTTGAGGCCAGCGGGAAACGGTGCGATCTCCGGCGCCGAGGAGGGCGTGAGGGCGTTGCGGAAGTCCACCATCGCCACCGCGACGCCCTGCGCGGCGATGATCTTGCCCCAGGCTTGGTAGTTGCCGAGGAAGCAGGACATCGACTGCATGCCGCCGCCGTGGATGTAGTACACGCACGGGTGCGGGCCGCCCGACTCCGGCACGAACATGCAGACTTTGATGGTGTTGCCGTCGGGCTCGGAGGTGAACTCCACCGTCTTTGACATGAGGCCAGCGCTCGGTGCGATCTCCTCGGTGTTGCAGGCGTCGAGCACGCCCTCGAATGCCTTCGCCTGCGCCAGCGCCTCTTCGGTGTTGGCGGCGGCGACGAGTTCCTCTCGCGATGCTGCGTCGGGCTGCGCTAGCGTCGGCATGCCGCCGAAGACGGCCTTGATGCGTGGGTCGATGCCGGGTTCGTCGGAGATTCGGCTCAATGGATCGCTCCAAAGTCGGTTTGTGTGGCGTGCAGTGTAGGACACTCTGGCCGGCGGCGGTCGGCACATCCCGATGGGGCAGGGGCCTCATTTGCCTCGCAGTGCGGCGGCGGTCTGCTCGAATCCGGCGGCGCGGGCCAGATCGAGTGGAGTTCGCCCGTGGCTGTCCCGAGCGTCCCTCCTAGCGCCGGCGGTGAGCAGGATTTCGAGCAACTCCACGTTCTCGCGCCACCACGGTCTGGCCGCAATGTGCAGCGCAGTTGCGCCGTTGCTGTCGCTGGCGTGAATGTCGGCGCCCTGCTTGACAAGAAACGCCGCCGTGTCTACGCCGCCTTCACGGGCGGCGATCATGAGTGGCGTCTGGCGGTGGGCGGCGGGCGCGTGTTTGGGCGCGGCGAGATCGTGGATGTCGGGCGATGCAGGCGCGGTGACCTCGTCGATGTTCGCACCGCCCGCGAGCAGGCACTCCATGACGGGGCGCCAGCCAAACGTCGCGGCCAGATGCAGCGCGGTTGCGCCGAGCGGACAGCGAGCGGCCAGCTGTGCGCCGCCGCGTATCAGAGCGGCAACCGTCGCGCCGGCATCGGCGTGGTAGCCGTGCGCCGACGCCATGTGCAGGGGTGCCCAGGTTCCGCTCCCGATCGCCTTGAGCTCCCAGACGAAGAAGCCGATGCGCGGCAAGGCGCGGTTTGGATCGTCGCCGGCGTCGAGCAGCGTTTGCACCGAGTCCAGCCGCCCGGTGAGCAGAGCAAAGCCCATGGCTGTCAGGTGTTCAGCAAGGTCACCGAAATGCGCAGCGTGACGACGAACATCGTCCAGCCGCCCGAGCGCCGCCGCGCTGTGGACGTCGCAAGGCAGGCCGCGATCGAGCAGGCGCTGCCCAAGCTCCGCGTCGTGGAGTGCCGCCAGCTGCAAGGCGG
This sequence comes from Pseudomonadales bacterium, assembly GCA_965116935.1. Classification (GTDB taxonomy): domain Bacteria; phylum Pseudomonadota; class Gammaproteobacteria; order Pseudomonadales; family Azotimanducaceae; genus VXYL01. Next base: position 3,184,295 of record OZ220737.1, read on the forward strand.
TGAGAGGCGAGGTGGTGCCGAGCCCAACCGCGGCCCGGGATTGCCGGTTTCGGTCGAGCAGGAACGTGCGCACGGCCTTCCAGTCGGCGTGCTCCAGTGCTTGTTCGAGTTCGCTGTCCATTCTTCGCCCAAGTGGTTGCGTGCGAAGAATACGACCGGCCCGCCTTGAACCGTGCCCCCTTCACCTACTACTGCGACACAAGCGTCGCCCGACGAAGAATCCGCGCCACTCTAGTCGCTGTCAGGGGTGTTGTGCGGATGCAATCGCATTTGCAAACCATTCTCATTTACTTTAGTGTGCGCGACGCCAAGGCCAACTGACAGTTCCAAGGAGCACGATCCATGGACACTGGGCATCGTCCTCGTAGCGCCTGCCAAGCCCGTGCGCACGCGCATCGGTGTGCATGGCGCGGGGCGCTCGGTGGCGTCGCGGTGGCAGCGCTTGCGTCGCCGGCCCTGGCGAACGGGGGCCACGACGACCACGGTGATGGCCCTCGCACCGCCACGGTGCTCGAGATCGGCTCGGCCGTGGCCGGCAGCGTGTCGGCTGGCGACATCGACGTGTTTCGCTTTGATCTCGTCGGACAGGCGGCGACCCTGATTCGCACCAGCGGACCGAGCAACACCAGCGGCGAGCTGACCGACAGCGCCGGCACGTCGCTGGCGACCGACAAGGACAGCGGCGCCGGCGACAACTTCCGCATCAGCCAAGACCTCGCCGGCGGCATCTACTACGTGCATGTCTCTGGCAGCGGCGACTATGCGGTGGATGTCCGGGTCGGTGCCGATCAACAAGACCTCCACGGCGACACGCTGGAGTCCGCCACGCTGCTGCGGCTGCTGAGCGACGCGGAGCTGGCGGCGGTCAAGCCTCAGGCGCTCTTGATGATATCGGGACGGATTGCGCCGACCGCTGACGACGTGGACGTGTTTCGAGTCGACGTTCCACAGAGCGGCACCCATGTCGTGATGCGCGGTGCCGGCGGCGCCAATGTGAATGGCAGCCTCGTGGACAGCTCCGACGTGGCCGTAGCGTCCGACTCCGGCAGCGGCAACTTCCGCATTGCCACTACCTTGGCCGCGGGCATCTACTACCTCAAGGTGACGGCGGTGGCACCCGGCAGCTACCGCGTGCTGGCGCAAGGCTCGGGCGGAGATGACCACTCGGGCACCGAGGATCGCGACAGCGACGGCGATGGCGTGATCGACTCTCGCGACGCGTTCCCGAACGACGCCTCCGAGAGCGAGGACCGCGATGCGAACGGTGTCGGCGACATCGCCCATCCGATCGCCACCACCTACATGTACGACAGCGCCTTCGCTGCCGATGCGAGTTTCGTCAGCTACTCGGGCCAGACGGCGCGGCAAATGCTGATTTCCGCGATGAAGGCCGAGCTTGGTGGCCTCACGGAAGATGTCGGGATGGAAGACACCGTGCGGGCCCGGCTCAACTTCTACATGACTGGCGATGGTGTGGATGACACGCCGCACGGCTTCACGGTCGCTGGCGGCGAGCCGGTGAAGCCGGGGCCCACCTATGGCGACGTGAGCACAGGCAAGAACCTCGGCAGCAAAACCGCCGGCCAAGACAAGGCCGAGCACGTGCTCGGTGGCGAGTTCTTTGGCTGGGATGCCCTCGATGGCGGCGCCATGCCCATCGACCTCGTCAACCACTACATCGACAGCGTCGCCATAGAGGCGTCGGACGGCAACTCCCCGCTCATCTCGACGGTCGGGGGCGACGTGTCACTCGACGTGGTGTATGTGGACGCACACGGTCGCGACTACCAGCAACTGGTGCAGAAGTTCTTGGGTGGCGCGGTGGCGTTCTCGCAGGGCACCGCCGACTACCTCAGCACCGACTGGCACGAATACCTCACGCAGATCGACGGCAAGGACTACACCGGCGCCGAGCACAAGTTCGACGAAGCGTTCGGCTACTACGGCGCCGCCCGCAACATGAACGAATACACCGACGACGAGGCCGCCGCCAAGGGCGGTCGCGACGGCTGGGGCAACGGCTACCACGACACGGACGGCGACGGCACCATTGACCTACGCTCCGAGTTCGTCTTCGGCCATGCCCAGAACTGCGCCAAGCGCGACCGCGGCAGCAACGGCATGACCGACTTCTCGAAAGAGGCCATGGACGCATTCCTGCTCGGTCGGCAGATCGTCGGCAACGCAGCGACGGCCGGTTCGCTCAGCGCCGAGGCGGAAGAAGCGCTGGGCGAGCAGATCAAGATCGCCACGGTGACGTGGGAGAAGTGCATCGCCGCCACCGTCGTCCACTACATCAACGATGTCATGGGCGACATGGACGGCTTCCAGGACGGCAGCTTTGCGGATCTCGGCAACTTCAAGAACCTCGCCAAGCACTGGGGCGAGATGAAGGGCTTTGCCCTGGGTCTGCAGTTCAGCCCGTTCTCGCCGTTCCGCGACGGTTCGGTGGACGGCATCACCGTGGCCAGCTTGAAGGAGGTCCTGAGTCTCATGGGCGATGCGCCGGTGCTGGCGGACGGTTCGCAAGGCGGCGTGATGCCTTCCGGCAGCGCCAGCGAAGCGGTGATGGACTACACCGACGCCCTCCTGCAAGCGCGGGACATCCTCGAGAAGGCGTACGGCTTCGACCACGACGTGGTGATGAATTGGTAGTTGATTGCCGGGCCACGGGCGCTTGGCCCGTGGGAGGACGGCGCGCGGCAAGCTTGCTGGGCGCCGTTGTTGGCTTTGCGCTCGCCGGTTGTGTGGACAGTTCACGAGATCCGGAACCGTCGCCCACGGTGTCGCCGACCACGGACGCCGGCCAGCAGGAGGAGGAAGAGGAGCAGACGCAGGAGTTCAGCACCGAGGCCATGCTGCAGAACCTCGTGGATGCCGTGATCGTGCCGAACTACGAGACGTTGGCGGCGCGGACCGCCGACTTTTCCGCGGATGACGGTCCGCTCGCGGAGCACTGCGGTGCGATCGGCACCGACGCCGACGATGCCGCGACGACCGCCGTGCAGGACGCCTGGCGCGACGCCATGGCTGCGGTGCAGGCGACGGAAATGCACGTCTTCGGCCCTGCTGCGGACAACGCCGAGGCGTTGCGCAAGCGCGTCCTTTCTTATGCCGACGCGCCCTTGAGCACCTGCGGCGTGGACATCTCGGTCGTGCTCGCCGGCGAAGCCGATTTCGACATCAGGTCGCGGGCGCTGAGCCAGCGCGGCTACGGTGCCATCGAGTACCTCCTCTTCAACGACGACCTCACGCACACTTGCGCGCCGCAGGTGCCGAGCACAGCCGACTGGAACGATCGGGACGAGTCGGAGCGGCGCCTGGCACGCTGCACCCTGGCGCAGGCCATCGCCCAGGATGCGGCCGAGGCGGCGGCGGTCCTGGTTCAGAACTGGCCTGCCGACGGCGCCGACTACAGCGCCACGTTCCTCGATCCCGAATCGACCGGCGATGCCTTGCAGCATCTAACCGACGGCATCTTCGCGCTGGACCTGCTCGTCAAGGACCGCAAGCTCGGCATTCCCACGGGCATCCATGACGACTGTTCCGAGGACGCATGTCCAGAACTGGTCGAGTCGCCCTATGCCGCCAACTCCCTTGCCAACATCCGCGCCAATGCGGCCTCCTTCAAGACCCTTTTCGAGGGCGGGGAGGGCCTTGGCTTCGACGACTTCATCGTCAATGAGGACTTCCCGGAAGTAGCGGAGCGATTCCGCGCCAACACGCAGGCGATCATCGACCACATCGACGGCATTGACACCCCGTTTTTGCGACAGGTGCAGGCCATCGAGTCGGAGGGTCGCGCCACGGAATGCATGAATGCCTTTGCGAGCCCCGACACGCCGACGGAACTCCCCGCCTGCGCGCTGCTTGGCTTGGTGAAGCGCGTGACGGACGACCTCAAGATCGACTTCATCACCATCGTCGGCGTGTCCGTGCCAGGTGGCGCCCAGACCGACAACGACTAGCCGCCATGTCCCGAACGCTTGCCTGGAAGAGATCGTGCAACCCAATGCTCGTGGGTGCATTCCTGGCCGGGGCCGCGTTCCTGTCGGGAGTGGCGGTGGGTGCGGAAGAGGGCGCGTCGGTCGCCGAGGTCGTGGATGCGGACGTCATCGAGGAAGTGGTCGTCGTCGGCAACCGCGAGGATCAGAACAGCGTTGCCGGGTCGGGCACGCTGGTGGATCAGGAGTTGCTCGAACGGTTCGACTACGTCGATTTGAACCAAGTGCTCTCGTCCGTACCCGGGGTGTACGTGCGCGAAGAGGACGGCTTTGGTCTGCGTCCCAACATCGGCATTCGCGGCGCGTCGGCGGAGCGCAGCCAGAAGATTGCCATCATGGAGGACGGCGTGCTGATCGCGCCGGCGCCGTACTCGGCACCGGCCGCCTACTACGTGCCCAACGTCAGCCGCATTCACTCCGTGGAGGTGCTGAAAGGTCCCGCCGCCATCCGCCACGGCCCCCACACCGTTGGCGGCGCGGTCAACTTCGTCACCCGCCCCGTGCCGGACGAGTCGTTGGCCGAGGTGGACTTCAGCCTCGGCAACCACGGCTTCCACAAGGTGCAGGGCGCCTATGCGCGGCCGTTCGACAATTCGGCGATTTTGCTCGAGGGAATGCGCTTCGGCAGCACGGGCTTCAAGGAACTCGACGGCGGCGGCGACACCGGCTTTGTTCGCAATGGGCTCGACGCCAAGTGGCGCTTCGAGCCGCAAGGCGAGCGCGAGCAAGTGCTCACGGTGAAGCTCGGCTATGCCGACGAGGACGCGGACGAGACCTATCTTGGCCTCACGGACGCCGATTTCGACCGCGACCCGGTGCGGCGCTATCCGGCGTCCCAACTCGCGCACTTCCAGTCGTCACACACGCTCACGCACGTCAACTACGGCGTGGCCGTCACCGACGGGCTGCGTCTTAACGCCAAGGCGTACTGGAATCGGTTCGAGCGGGAGTGGAACAAGGTGGACGGCTTCCTTGCAGGGCCCACGCTGCAATCGGTGCTGGCGCGAGCGGGCGGGTCACGGCACTACCAGCTCCTGCTCGGCGAGATCGACTCGACCGCGATCGAGGCCGACACTCTCGACGTGACCAACAACGACCGCGGCTTCGACGTGCGCGGGGCGCAGCTCACCGCATCGCTCGCGCGCCTAGTTGGCGATTTCGAGCACAACGTCACGGCCGGCGTGCGCTTGCACCGGGATGAGGTGGAGCGCGACCACCGCCAGCGCGGCTATCTGATGGCCGGCGGCGACCTGCTCTGGGACGGGGTCGCGCGGGGCTCGAAAACCATCAACGAGGCGAACACCGATGCTCTCGCCTTGTTCCTGGCCGACGAGATCGTGCGCGGGAAATGGCGTGTGAACTTGGGCGTTCGCTACGAGAACATCGCTGGCAACTTCCATGACCTGCGTGCCGATGCGCGCCGGGATAGCAGCCAAACCGTCCTCTCGCCCGGCATCGGCGTGCATTGGCAGGCGACGGAGCGACTCAGCTTCCTCGCCGGCGCCTATCGAGGTTTCTCCCCGGCCGGGCCGGGCTCGCGGGACGTGGACCCGGAGCAGAGCCTGAACCTTGAGTACGGCGTCCGCTTCGATGCGCCGTCGGCGAGGCTTGAGGCCGTGGGTTTCTTCAGCGACTACCAGAATCTGCTCGGTCGGTGCCGGGTCAGCGACAGCGGCTGCGAGGCTGGCGAGGAGTTCAACGGCGGCCGGGTCGAAATCGCCGGCGCCGAGATCGTCGGCTGGACCGAGTTCGCGCTAGCGAAAGCCGTTTCGCTGGCGCTCGAGTTCACCTACACCTACACCGAGTCTGCGTTCCAGACCGGCTTCCTGTCGCAGTTCACGCAGTGGGGGCTGGTGCAGCGCGGCGACCAACTCCCCTATTTGCCCGAGCACATCGGCCGCGCTGGGGCGCGACTGGCAAGCGGTCCTTGGGCTCTTTCCGCCGCCGTGCGTGGGCAGACGCAAATGCGGGAGGAACCCGGCCACGAGGCGGTGGACAGGGGCCTGCACGCCGACGGATTCCTCGTGCTGGACTTCGCCCTCAGCCGCGAATTCAGCAACACGACCCTGGCGCAGTTGCTAGTCAGCAACGCAACGGACGAAGCCGCCATCGTCTCCCACCGCCCATTCGGCGCCCGCCCCAACCGCCCGCGTTCCTTCGTCCTGCGCTTGAAGCACGCGTTCTGAGGTGGCTCGCCGGTCTTTGGAGGAAAGGCCTTGGGGCGCACGACTGTGCGCAATTGCCCTGTGGGTTGTGGGACGAAATGTTTGTGTGTCGGGGGCGCGACTGTGTGTCGGGGGCGCGACTGTGGGCGCTCTTCGTAGGGGACGGGCTTGTCCCGTCCCGTTCCGAGTTTGTCGACGTCATTCAATACGGGCGGGGACAAGCCCCCCTACGGGGCCCGTTCCGAGTTTGTCGATGCGTTCAAGACGAGTGGGGACTTGGGCGTCCCTGCTAGGTGTGCGGCTTTCAGTTGCCATTGACAGCGGGGTTAGCATCGGCAGCACTCACGGGGAGGACGCGCACATGCAAACGGCGGTTACGCAGGTCAGCGACGAGATCAAGGAGCTCGAACTCGAGCGTTATGTGCTGCAGATGGAGGTGGACGGGCTTACCGTGGTGCCGCCGTCGGTCACCGGGGTGACGCCGGAGTTCCTGGACCGATGCACTGAGGTTCTGCTCACCGAGTTCACCCGCATGACCGGCTCGCCCATCTCCATCGAGAACGGGCCGGAGGCGGAACTCGTGTGGCCCGAACCCACGGGCAAGTCGCGCTCCTTTCTGCGCGACGAGGATGCGCCGCCACCCACCCAGATGCTGATCCAGCAAATCATGCAGCTTGATCGCTGCTTCCGGGACCTGTTCGTCAATCCGGTGGTGGATGCGCTCATCGACCACGCCATCGGCACCGTGCCCTTCGGCGGTGGCAAGGCCCGACGCTTGTCCAGCACCAACTCGTTCGTAAAGTGGCAGGGCGAATACGGCTACGGCGAGAGCCTCGGGCTGCACCCAGATCAGGGCGCCACCCCGCGCCCGTGGGGCACCCAGGCGCTCACCGCCAACGCCACCTGGTGCCTCACCGAATACACCAAGTCCGACGGCGCGCTTGCCTACGTGCCCGGCAGCCACCGGCCCAATTTCGTGCCGTCCGCAAAGCTCGTGCAGCTGGCCCGCCCCGTGGAATGCGAGCGCGGCTCGGTGATCGTCTGGCCCGGCTCCACCCTGCACGGCGCCTTCCCCAAGCTCACGAAGGGGCTGCGCCTCAACGCCGTCGCCTACTACCGCCACCAGTCCGTGCTGCCGCAGGAGAACATGACGATCACGATGAAGGACGCACCCTGGGACGACTGCGAGAACGCGGACCTCATGCGCGAACTCATCGGCTTCGACGACGTGTTCCCTTACCTCAAGCAATCCCAAGAAGTGCCTCGCGCCAAGGCGTAACTCTCACCTGCGATTCGCAGCCCAACCATGACGATGAATCGTGCTTGGCGTCTTGCGCGGACGCCAGCGGAAGGGTGGCCGACGGAAGGGGACTTCGCCCTCGCCGAGGAGTCGGTGCCGGAGCCCGGCCCGAACCAGATGCTCGTGCGCACGATCTATCTCTCGCTGGACCCGTATCAGTGGGGCCGGCGGCGCGGCGGAATGGAGGCCGTGGGGGATGTCTGCCACGGGCGCACGGTGTCGCAAGTGATTGCGAGCAACCTCGCCGGCTATGCGCCGGGCGACTATGTCTTCAACACCAACGGCTGGCAGGACTACGGCTTGGCGGGGGAGGGGATTGACGTGTTCGGCTACATGTTCCCGCGCCGCCTCGATCCGAACGTCGCGCCCATCTCCACGGCAGTGGGCATCCTCGGCATGTTGGGCCTCACTGCCTATGCCGGGGTCAAGGTGCAGTGTCAGCCGCAGCCGGGCGAGACGGTGGTGGTTTCGGCGGCATCCGGCGGCGTGGGGCAGGCGGCGGGGCAGATCGCGAAGATTCACGGCTGCCGCGTGGTTGGGGTTGCTGGCACACCGGCAAAGTGCGCGTTCCTGACCGAGGAACTCGGCTTCGACGCCGCGGTCTGCCATCGCTCCGCCGACTACGCCGCGGAGCTCGCGCGCGGGTGCCCAGACGGCATCGACATCTACTTCGAGAACGTCGGCGGTCACGTGTACGAAGGCGTGCTGCCGCTCCTGAATCGCCGCTCCCGCATCACCCTGTGCGGCATGATCTCCCAGTACGGCAACACCGACGGCCGCGACGCCGGCGAGGTTTGGCGCGAGACCGGTGCTTCTGTGTTCCGCCGCCAGGATGTGCAAGTGCATCCCTTGGCCGTCCGCAACTTCGTCGCCGACTGGCAAGACCGCTTCTTGGCGGAAATGGCCGACTGGATGGCGGGCGGCCTCGTCAAGTACCGCGAGGACATCCGCCCGGGCCTCGAGAACGCCCCGGCCGCCTTCGCCGACATGCTGAGCGGCGGCAACTTCGGCAAGACCCTCGTTGAGGTGAGCGAGGACCCGACCCGCGTGTAGCCAAGCGCTCCTTAGGCCCCCGCTGCGTCGCTCGGCACCATCTCCCCGTTCGCGAAGACGCCGCGCTTGACCCATTCGTAGCCGTTTTCGTAGCCGCCGTAGCCCTGCCAGGGGCGAAAGCCGATCAGTTCGAGCAGCTCCTCCGATGCTTCTTCGAGCACCTCTGGGCTCGTGCCCATGAGGAAGTTCTCTTGCTGGCGAAACTGCGGCGCGCAGAAGTTGGTGTTGAGACCGATGCGTGGGGCGCTGGTGCGGTTCTCGCCGGTTGAGTGCCAGGTGCGGCCTTCAAAGACCACCGCCGTGCCGGCTTTGCCCAAGGCTGGCGTCCAGTTCGCCCTGGCGTCGAGGTCGTGGTCGGGTTGGCGGCCGCTCAGGTGGCTGCCCGGCACCACCAGGGTGGCGCCGTTCTCCTCGGTGAAGTCGTCCAGCATCCACATGGCGTTGCACACCACCGCCGGGGAGATCGTCGCTGGCGCGATGAGTTCGTCGCCGCCGACGTGGTGGCCCCGGTTGCCAGATCGGGTGATGGAGCCTGGCTTCACCAGCGTCTCTTTGCTCGCGTTGGTGGGCGGCGGCATCCAGAACTGGTCGGTGTGGAACGCCGTCTTGCTTCCGGGATGGGCGAAGTGGGCATGGTAGGACGACAGCAGGTACTGCTCGCCGAGCACGTGCCGCACGACGGCGTGCAGGCTCACGTTGAGGACCATGTCGCGGAACACCTGCCCCTTGTTGAGCAGGAATACGACGAGCTGCTTGCGGTCCGGCAGCATGCGACCGACGCCGCGTTCCGTCTCCGCCGCGAGCTGCTCGAAGAGCCGCGCCCGGAGCGCCTCCACTTCCGCTGGCGCCAGGGCGTCTTCGACCAGGCAATAGCCAAACTCGTCCATGTGCCGCTTGGCGAGCGCCAGGTCGCGGGTGGGTTCCGGCAGCGATCCCATGGTGCCCCTCTTCCAGCCTGCGTCCGTAGCGGACGAGCAGCACCATCCTAACCCGGGAATGCTAGGAGGTAAGCGCCGCAGAAAAACGGCGCTGGCACGAAAGGGGAGTGACAGGAGGGGTTTCGTTCGGAGACTGTGGCGTACGGGCGTTGGGTGGGCGGCACCCCCTCCGAGAAAAGCGAGGACGCTTTTCTCGACTCCCCCTCGAGGGGGGAGTGACAGGAAAGTGCACGCCACGACCGTTGTTGGGGGTGCGAGGGCCTTCCTGTCACTCCCCCCTTGCGGGGGAGTCGAGAAACGGCGTTCCTCGCCGTTTGTCGGAGGGGGGGCGCGCCGCGGGGTGCAGAGGCACCAGTCCGCGCTAGCTTGGGATCAAGCCTCGCTGGGCGCGGCGGAGGCTGGCGTCTGGCTCGGGTGGTCGCCGAATCGCTCTTGCAGTCCCTCCAGCACGGTGAGCAGTGCCGGCACGAAGAACAGCAGCACGGCGTTGGCGAAGGCGAGGCCGGCCACCATGCTGATGACCAATGGGATCAGGGGCGCGGAGAAGGCGCTGCCGGTGTAGATGGTCGGCAAGAGCGCCGTCAGTGTCGTCACGGTGGTCAGCAGGATGGCGCGGAAGCGGTGCCGTGTCGCCGCCGACACCATCGCCACGTCAGCCCGCTGCCCCGACTGGGCGCGGATGGTGCGGTAGCGGTCGAGCAGCACCAGCACGTCGTTGACCACAACGCCGCCGATCGCGACCATGCCGAACACCGAGTAGGCCGACAGGTCGTAGCCGAGCAGCAAGTGGCCGACCACCGCTCCGGCGGCCGCGAAGGGAACCGCCGCGATCACCACCAGCGGCAGCAGGTAGCTCCTGAGCTGAATGGCGATCAGGCCGTAGATGATGAGGCCCGCCACAGCCACAAGCAGTGCGAGCACGCCGAATGTGCGTTCCTGCAGTTCCAGTTGACCGGCGTATTCGAAGTCGAGACCGGGATACTCCGCCAGCAATCTCGGCAGCAAGTCTCCCTCGAGGTCAGCGTTCACGGAGTTGGGCGTGCGCCGCGCCGTGTCGACTCGCGCCTCGATCAGCGCAGAGCGGCGTCCGTCCTGGCGCTCAATGGCGGCAAGGCCCCGCGTCTCGGTGACTTGCGCAACGAGTGCGAGCGGCACGCCCGGCACCGGCAGGCCGGCGTTGGCGCCTTGGGCGGGCATTCCGGGCATGGCGCCAAACAGGCCGCCCTGCAGCGGAGCGCCGCCCTGAGCGCCGCCTTGGCCGCCACCCTGGGCGGCGGGGTTGGCCGGCAGGGGAATGCGCTCGTCGAGGATGTCTGCCAGCGTCAAGCGCTCTTCGCCCGGATAGCGCACGACAACCTTCATCTCGTCGCGGCCGCGTTGGTTGCGCTGCACTTCGACGCCATGGAAACGGTCGCGCAGTTGCTCCGCCACCTCGTCGGCGGTCAGGCCGATGGCGATGCCGAGGCTGTTGATCTCGATGTCGAACTGGCGCTTGCCGGGGGCGAGGGAGGTGGTGGTTCCATAGACGCCTTCCTGGCCGGCAAGGTACTGCTCGAAATCGTCGCCGGCGCGGGCGAGCGTGTCGGCGTCGTCGTGCGTCAAGACAAAGCCCACCTCGGGAATGGTCACCATCGAGCTCGCGTTGTAGGCAACGCTCTCGGCGCCCTGCAGTTGCCCGACTCGGCTGCGCCACATCTGCATGAGTTCGGACGAAGAGAGCGCACGTGCCGGTTCGTCGTTCAGTACGGCCACCACGGTTGCCAGGTGGCTGGCGTAGGCGCTGTCCTGATGGCCGGCATCGATGGAATCGACCTCGGCGGCAAAGTCGCCGCCGACGATCACGGCGATGGCGCCGAAGGGATCGCCCTCGGCGGCTTGATCGGTGGCGTTCGCAGCACCCACCACCTGATCGACGGCCCGCTCTGTCACGGCGAACGGCGTCCCGACCGGGAAGGCGAGATGGACGCTGAGGCGGTCCACGTCCGCCGGCGGGTCGTAGAGCACGAACCGCACCAGCGAGGTGCTCACAAGCAATGCCGCCACCGCGAGAAAGGCCACCGATGCGGCGATGGTGAACCATGGCCGCAGGAGCGCCGCCGAGATGGCCCGCACGACCACGTTGTCGCGCAACTGATCGAGCCAACGCCGCACGCCAGCCTGCACGTCCGCAAGTGGCGGACGACTCCACTGGCGACCGTACGCCAAGTGCGCCGGCAGGATCACGAACGCCTCCAGCAGCGACACCGCCAGCACGGCAACCACCACGTACGGCACGGCGCTGACCATTTGCCCCACCGGCCCCGGCATGAAGGCAAGGATCGCGAAGGCGACCATCGTGGTCACAACCCCCGTTACCACGGGCCCGACCACGGCCCGCGCGCCAGCGATCGCGCCGGCGACGCCGGTGTTGCCCAACTCGTGCTGCACGGCGATGCTCTCGCCGACCACGATGGCGTCGTCCACGACGATGCCGGTCACCAGCACCAGTGTCAGCAGCGTCATCGAGTTGATGGTCAGCCCAAGCGGCTCGAACATCAGCACGCCGCCCATGAAGGCGACGGGAATGCCAAGCGTGATCCACGTCGCGAAGCGCAGATCAAAGACGAGGATGAGGAACGCGAACACCAGCGTGATGCCCAACACGGCATTGGCGGCCATGCGCCAGGTGCGAATGCGAACCCGTTCGCTGCCGTCTTCCCACGAGACGACATCGATGCCAGCGGGGAGTTCGACCGCGGCGGCGGCAGCCATGACCGCCTCTGCCGCCTCCACCACCTGGGGTTCGCCGGCATCGGACTCCCGCACGCGCAGGAACACGGCGGGACGACCGTCGATTCGGCTGACGAGTTCATCGTCCGTGAAACCGTCGCGGATCGTCGCCACGTCGCCCAGACGCAACATGCTGCCGTCGGGGCGGGTGAGCACGGCGATGTCGGCGAACTCAGCCGCCTGCTGACGCTTGGCGCTGGTGCGGATCAACACGCCGCCGGCACCGGTGCGCAACTCGCCGGAGGTCTGGTTCACGGACGCCCGTTGCAAGGCAGTCGCCACCTCCTCGACGGTCAGGTCGTTGCGCAGCAAGGCGGCCTCGCTGACCTCGATGGAGACTTCGTAGTCGCGCACGCCAAAGAGATCCACGCGCGACACCGTCGGTTGCGCCAGCAGCCGCTCCTGCACGAGTTCGGCGGCGCGACGGAGATCGGGCTCAGAGGCGGTATCTGACACCACCGCGACGGTGGCGACGTTGCGCAGCAGGGGTTGGCGTTCCACCCGGGGCTTTTCGGCGAACTCCGGCGGGAAATCGTCGAGACTCTCGACGGCGCGCTGAACGTCGTTCAGCACCAGCGCCGCATTGGCGAAGGTGTCGAGCTCGGCCGTCACCGTGCCGATGCCCTGCGCTGCCACGGAACGCACCCGTCTGACGCCGATGACGCCCCGAACCCGCTCTTCCACGCGCCGGGTGACGCCTTCCTCCACTTCTTCCGCTGTTGCGCCCGGATACGGCACCGTCACCTGAATCGCCCGCGGATCGAAGTCCGGCGTGCTCTGCACCGGCAGCAGCAGCGCCGCCACGGTGCCGGCACCGAGGAAGAGCAGCATCATCATGTTCGCTGCAACGGGCGAGCGGGCGAAAAACGCGATGGGGCCGCGGCGTTCGTCGGCCTTGGTGTCCTCGTCCGTGGCCACGTTGGGCATCAGTCGCTGGCGGACGCGACCCGGACGCGCATGCCGCTGTGCGAGCCGAACACCGATCCGACCACCACGCCGTCACCGGCGTCGAATGCGCGCACGAGCCAAGCCTGATTACCGAACGCGTCCGTCATGGCGCGGCGGAGCAGCGACGGCGTCACGGCTTCGAGTTGACCGTTCCTGACGACCCAAACATGGCCGCCGGGCTGCTCGGCCGCACGCGGCAGGAGGTAGGTGTTCTCGAAGGGCTCGCCTTCGATTCGCACCGTGGCAAAGCTGCCGGGCAGCGGCAGCGAATCGAGCGGCGTGTCGTCGGCGAACTTGAGGAACACCTGCGCCAGGCGGCTCATCGGCGCCACCAGCGCCGACACCCGCAGCACCTCGCCCTGGAACACGCCGGCATCGGTCATGATGGTTGCCGCGCGCCCGGCCACGGGTGCCAGATACGCCAGATCCTCGATGCCGATTCCGGCGCCGACCTCCAACGTGTCGGCGGCGTAGGCGTTGCCGAACGACGCGTTCGGCATCAGCACCTGGCCAACACTCACCTGCGTCTGGCCGATCCGGCCGTCGAAGGGCAGCGAGAAGGCGGTGCGGGAAAGCGCGAGTTCCGCGCGCTCGACAACCACTTCGGCCTTGTCGACGAGTGCTTGCGCCCGATTGATCCGAGCAGCGTCACCCTCGCGTCGGCGCCGTTCGAGCCGGGCCTCGGCGGCGCGAAGCTCGGACTTCGCCTCTGCGACATCGAGTTCGTAATCCTTGGCCTCGATCCGGAGCAGCACTTCGTTGGCCTTGAAGGTGCCGCCGATGCGCATCGCCGGAGAGACCCACTCCACGCGGCCGCCATTCACGGAAGGCATCAAGGCGACGATGCCGTGGGGCCCGACGGTGCCAGTCAGGATCACGCTGGCGGGATGTGCTCCGGCCACGGGCTCAACGACCGCAACCTCTGGCGGCTCGGCGTTGGTGGCGAGGGGTGTTGCGGGGTCGACGGCGATTCGATCGGGAGCCTGGCCGAAGTAGATGCCTACGGCCAGCACCAAAGCGACCACTGCCAACTGAATATAGCCGCTCAGCCTCGTGCCTTGGGTCGGTTCAGCCATGCACGGTCTCTATATCGAATCCACTTCAAAATAGACGAGGCATGGCTTGCTGGCAACACTTCGATGGGCTTGCTGCAACGGCGCTCGTGCCGGAGGCATGCTGGCCGGCCTCCCGTCACTCCACTTGCGGGTAGTCGAGATGGGCGTCTTTGTCCGTCCTTCTCAGCGGCTTACATCAGTCAATGGCAGCCAAATGCGCTCGTGGTATCGTCACACGGTCGCCACTGGCCCGGCACGCGCAACGCATTGCTGAAACGACGCCTTATTCCGTTGCTGGTCTTGGTTGCCGGCGTGTTCGTCGGTGCATTCATCGTTGCCACGGGGCCGGAACTCGAGCCGCAATCGACGCCGCCGCTGATTCCCGTCGTCAACACCGTGCCGGCCGTGATGGAGACGGTGCGCCTTGCCGTCAGCACCCACGGCACGGTGGTGCCGAAGAGCGAGAGCGACCTCGTGGCGGAAGTGTCCGGTCGCATCGTCCACGTTTCTCCGGCGCTCGTTTCCGGCGGGTTCTTTGCCGAGGGCGACATCCTCGTCGAGATCGAGCGCATCGACTACGAGGTCGCCCACGCGCAGGCCAAGGCGCAGCTAGCGGCGGTGCAGAGCGATCTTGTGCGGGCGCAGCGCGCCTATCGCCGCTACCAGAGTCTGGCGGAGGCGCGGTCGGGCTCCCAGGCGCAGGAAGACGACGCGCTCAATCGCCTGCTGGTGGCGCGGGCATCGCTGGAGGAGGCAGTGGCGCGGCAGACCCGCGCCGAGCGCGACCTCGAGCGAACGCGCCTGGTCGCGCCCTATGACGGTCGCGTGCGCAGCGAGCGGGTTGACTTAGGCCAGTTCGTCAATCGCGGTGAGTCCGTCGCCACGCTCTATTCCACGGACTTTGCCGAAATCCGCCTGCCGGTGCTGGATCAGGAACTCGCGTACCTGCCCCTGTCGCTGGCGCGGCCGCCGGATGCCGCGAGTCCTCCGGTGGAAGTGATCCTCAAGGCGGAGTTCGCTGGCGCCGAGCACACTTGGCATGCCGAAGTGGTGCGCACCGAGGGCGAGCTCGACAGCAAGACTCGCATGGTCAACGTCATCGCGCAGGTGGCTGGGCCGTACGACCCGAGCAGCGGGTCGCCGCTCACCGTCGGCATGTTCGTCGAGGCGGAGATCTTGGGCCGCGAGGCGGCCAACGTGGTCGTGCTGCCGCGCACGGCGTTGCAGGCAAATGGCCGCATGTACGTGGTGGGCGAAGACAGCCGACTGGCGTTTCGCGATGTCGACGTCCTCCGCGTCAGCGGCGAGACGGTTTACGTTACTAGCGGCATCGCCGAGGGCGAGCTGATCTGCACCAACAATCTCGAAGCCGCTGTTGAAGGCCAGTTGGTTCAGCTCACCGACGCTTAGGAAAGGCCTCTTGCCCGCTCAATCCTCCATCAACGCCTTGTGCCGCGTGAGGCCGTGCTTGCGGGCGAGGGCGCGTTCGCCTTCACCCCCGTCGGTTGCCGGGCGGGGGATCATCTCGAAATGGCCGTAGCGGTCTTCGCCGGCGACCAAGATGGCGCGGTCGCCTTCGACTTTGGTCTGGCGCACGTCGGTGGCGCAGTAGCGCAGCACCATGCCGATGCGGCGATCGTTGGTGAGGTTGGGGTCTGAACCGTGGATGACGCGAACGTGGTGCAGCGACATTTCCCCAGCCGCCAGCGGCGCGAGCACGCCCTGGCTCTCGTCCACATCCGTCTTGACCCGCTGGCCCCGGCTCAAGAGGTTGTTGTCCTCAAAGGTGTCGTCCTGCTCGTAGAGGGGGCCCTTGTGGCTGCCGGCGATGAAGCGCATCGGGCCCGTGCGTGGACCGGCATCCGAGAGCGCCACCCAGGCGGTGGCGACATGGTGCGGTTCCAAGCCCCAGTAGGTGGCGTCTTGGTGGTAGGAAACGAACGCCGGGCCCGGTTCCTTGATGAACCAGTCCATGCTCCACAGCAGCACGTCGTCGCCGAGCACGTCCGAGATGGGATCGACGATGCGCGGGTCGTGGACGAGGTCCCAGGCCCAGGCATGGGTCACCGGCAGCCCCGCCCGGGCGGCGCGTTCCTTGCCGGCACCGGCCCGCGCTTCAATGGTCTCCACGCGCTGGCGAAGCTCGAGGGTCTCGTCCCCCGTGAAGGCGGGCAACGGCGAGAGAAAGCCGTTTTGGTGAAAGCTCTGCACCTGCGCTCGGGAGAGGTGCGGCATGTCAGGCTCCGCTGTCTCCGAGGCCCCAGGGGCGACCCCAGGAGAGTCCCTCCAGCGTCCCTGCCTTGGGGCTGTATTCGCAGCCGATCCAGCCGTCGTAGCCAAGCGAGTCCACGACATCGAACAGGAACGGCATGTTGACTTCGCCGTGCTGGGGCTCGTGCCGCCCCGGCAGGCTGGAGAACTGGATGTGGCCGACGAGGTCAAAGTGGCGGCTGAGGTTCGGCGCGAGATTCCCTTCCATGACCTGGCGGTGGTAGAAGTCGTACTGCAGCCGCACGTTGGGCTGCCCGGCCGCCTCGATGATGCGCCGGGTCTGCTTGCAGCGGGTGTGCAGATAGCCCGGCATGTCCACGGTGTTGAGGGGTTCTAGCAGCAGGTCGACGTCGTGCCGTGCGGCTTCGGGAGCCGCGCGTCGAAGGTTGGCGACGAAGGTTGCCTCGCTTTCCTTCGCGTCTGCTCCCTCGGGCACGATCCCCGCCATGACGTGAATCATGCCGGCGCCGAGCCCGGTGGCGTAGGCAAGCGCCTGCTCGAAGTGCTCGCGGAAGTCGGCTTCGCGCCCCGGCAGGGCCGCAAGTCCGCGCTCGCCCGCTTCCGCATCCCCGGGCAGGGTGTTGAGCAGGATCATCTCGACCCCGGCGTCGTCGATCCAGCGCCGCACCTCGGCGATGGGATCGGCGTAGGGCGCGAGGTACTCCACTGCCTGAAAGCCTGCCTTGCGAGCGGCGGCGAAGCGTTCCGCAACTTCAAGCTCACCGAACATCATCGATACGTTGGCGGCGAATCTCGGCAAGGCAAAGGCTCCGATCGGGCGGCGAACGGCCAGTGTACCGCAGCCGCTCGGCAGGCCGCCGCGACGTTCCGCGTTGCCGTTGCCGGCATGCTTCCGGCAAACTCCCGCGCATGAACATCCTATTCGTCTTTTCCGACCAACAGCGCCACAGTTCGCTCGGGGCCTACGGCAACAGCGTGGTGCAAACCCCCAACCTCGACCGCATGGCGGCCGAAGGCATGGTGTGCGAGAGCATGTTCTCCAACCATCCGTTGTGTTCGCCGTTCCGGGCGATCCTGCTGACGGGCCGCTACGGCTGGCGCAACGGCGTCATCGACAACGAATACGAGCCGTTTCGAGACATCCCCACGCTGCCGGGAGAGCTGAAGTCGGCGGGCTATCACACCGGTCACATCGGCGTCTGGCACCTGGGGGTTCCGCCATACCCCGAGGAAGACCGCTATGGGCTCGACTATCTGGCGGCGGTGGCGGGCGTGGGGGGCAACTACTTCGACCAGCGCTACCACGAGAACGAAACCGGCCCGACGCTGCACGCGGGGTGGTCGCCCGTTGTGGAGACGGACCTCGCCATTCGCTTCATGGAACGCCACCTGGAGGAACGCGCGAGCGACCCTTTTGCCTTGTTCGTGTCATGGCGCCCGCCGCACTGGCCGTATCCGCAATACCCGGAGGAGTACGGCGGCTACGATCCTGCCGAGATGGACCTGCCAGCCAACGTGCCACCGCAGATGACCGACTTCGCCCGCCGCGAGATCGCCGACTACTACGGTTGCTGCACCGGGCTCGACGCGCAGATGGGCAGGTTGCTTGCAGCGCTTGATGGGCTTGGACTCGCGGACGACACCCTCGTCTGCTACTCGTCCGACCACGGCGACCATCTCTCCAGCCACGGCTACGGCAAGCCGATGGACGGCTGGATGCATCCGACCATGCGCGCCTCCAAGGCGACACCCTACGACGAATCCGCCCACGTTCCGTTTCTGGTGCGCTGGCCTGGCGAGACCCCACCGGGCTCGCGCAGCGCCGCCTACATGGGTGCCATCGACATCGTGCCGAGCCTGCTCGGCGCCTGTGGCGTGGCTTTGCCCGACGGCCTGCAGGGGCGCGACATGTCGCCGGTCTGGCGCGGCCAGCCAGCACCGCCCGAAACGGACCGCACGCCGGGTGCCTCAGACTCGGTGTATCTCATGAACATGGGCAATGGCTGGCCAAACCGCCACGCCTGGGTCGGCCGCTGGCGCGGCGTGCGCACCGAGCGCTACACCTACGCCCGCTGGTTCGGCCGCGAACGCGGCCCTTGGCTGTTCGACCGCCAGGAAGACCCACTGGAAATGCGCAACATCTTCGGCACCCCGGAGGCACAGCCGGCGATGGAGGAGATGGAAGCCCGCATGCACCGCTGGATGGAAGCCACGGGCGACCCCTTCGAATACGGCAAGCGCGGCCCTCGCGGCTTCCTGGACGTTGGCCAGCGCTGGGCGAACCCAGACCTCTGGAAGGACTGGGGCACGGCCTGACACGCCCCGCAAAGGCGAGCAACCAAGGGCCCGAGCGCAACCAGCCCTCTCCCCGCGAGACGGGCCTTGTCTGGCGGGGGAAGCGGGCTTGTTCCATGTGCGTCGGCGACCTGAGCCTCCGCACCGGGCTGGCCAGCCTGTTCGAAGCTGTGCGAGGGCATCGCCAACCGGGTTGTGTTCAACGCCTGTCGCACCAACCCACGCTCTGAACCACGCGCACTCCCGATCGCAGCGACGTGCGAAATCGCCCGGTCGTGCGTGAGGCCGGATGTTGGTGCGTCGGGAAAGGGAAGAGGGGCTGAAAACTAGACAATTCCGTCCGACCAGACATAAAATTTGTCCACATTCGACTAGAGATCAGAACCATGAGGACCATCGGAGCTGCCAAGTTCAAGGAGCAGTGCCTCGCATTGCTCGACCTGCTCGATGCCGATGGACTGGTCGTGACGAAGCACGGCAAGCCCGTTGCGTGCTTCCCTACGAGCGCCGATTCGCGCCGTTGATTGGCAGCTTGCGAGACAAGATCCGCGTTCGCGGTGACTTGCAGAGGACCGACGTCACCTGGAACGCCGATGCTGAATCTTGACACGCACATCCTGGTGTTTGCGCTGACCGGAAGTCTGCGGAGCCGCGAGCGGGCCTTGCTCGAGGAGAATGAGTGGAGCATGTCCGCGTCGTCCTTTGGGAGTTGGCGAAGCTCGTGCAGCTCGGTCGTGTGGAACTCGATCTGCATGATCGCGAGATTGCACGGACACTGGACGGCATCCACCTGTGGCCCACCGACTTCACCATCGCGAGGATGTCCACGCCCTGGACTTCCGGGGCGACCCGGCAGACGAGCTCATCGCCGCCACGAGCGTCGTCCACGACGTGCCGCTGCTGACGCCTGACGCGATGATTCGGCGCTCGAAGATGGTCCCGCTGGCGTAATGCCGTCCGGCGCTGGCGTGTCGGTCGCCAGCGGCATGAGCCTGCGCCGCTTGCCGGGGGCTACGGGTTGCGCGGTACGGCCGGGGCCGTTGACACCGGTCCCAGTTTGGGCTTGAGTCCGGGGGCATGGTGGCGCGATTACCGGATCGAAGTTGGCGCGTGAGGGCATCGTTGGGCTGTGGCCGCATGCAAGCCAACGGCTAGGGGTCAGACGGTGAAAGGTGTCCAGTTCTTCTTTGACGACGAGGGAGGACGCCGCGCGGTGTTGATCGACCTTGTCCTTCATGGGGAGTTGTGGGAGGACTTCTTCGACGCGGCCCTGGCGCAGGATCGTCGGGACGAGCCCCGTGAATCGCTCAAGGAAGTCCATCGCAAAGTGCTCGGACAACGAAACTTGCCATACGAAATCGCGTTCGTCAGGTCTGCACGCCGGGAGTTGGAGCGACTGCCTCTTGAGATTGCGACGCGAGCCCCACGCATCGAACGCCTAGCCGCCGATCGCCGCCCACCAGACAGCCACAAGTTACGCGGTCAACAAGGACTCTGGCGCGTGCGCGTGGGCGACTACCGCGTGGTGTATGACATCTCGAACCCAGACCAGCGTATTGAGGTCATTGTCGTCCGGCATCGGAGCGCTGCGTATCGCTGAGGGCGTTGCGTGTCGGGAAGAAGCGGCGCGCTTCTGAGGGATATGCCGAGGACCGCCACCACTTTCTGGCCATTCCTGTGCCTCCACTCGACACCGGAATACACCTTTGCGACCTGTCCAAAAGTGCGTCGGGAAGCTCCCATCGCTCTCGTGCTCGACCCGCCGGACGGCGGCAGACAGTGCATGTGAGAAATCGGCCCTTGGGCCTGTGGGACGAAATGTCTGTGCGTCGGGAGCGGAACTCACGGTGTGTAGGACGGAAGAAGTGTCTGGCGGGATTTGGCCTTTACCTTCCGTTCCATCGACGGCCGGACGCGGACGCCTGTCGTCAGCCATGGCGGGCGGATGTCGCACGATGTGGGACAGGTCGTTGCTGGCGTAGCGAAGCGGCGTATGCTAGACGGTTCAAAGTCACGGACCGGCTGAGGAAACCAAACCAAGTGAACGAGGAAATCGCCCCGAACTCCTTCAGCAACCCGCTAGACCGGATCACGACCGATCCGTCGATCTGTCACGGCCAACCCTGCATACGCGGACTGCGTTACCCAGTCGACGCGATCCTCGACCTGCTCAGCGCTGGAATGACCACACAAGACATCCTCGACGACTACGACGACCTCGAGGCCGAGGACGTGTCCGTCGTACTTGCTTTGCGGCGCGCCTGAGCCGAGTCAAGAGCGTTCAGGCCCTGGCTTCGTGAAGTTCCTTGTCGACGCGCAACTGCCGCTAAGGCTCGCGCGCTGGATGAGGGAACGAGGCCACGATGTGGTTCACACCAGAGATCTCCCGGACGGGAATCGAACGACCGATCGTGACATAAACAGGATCTCGCTGCGCGAGCAACGCACGGTTGTAACCAAGGACGCGGACTTCGTGGATACGCTGTTGCTCGTTGGACCTGCGACACCCATGCGGTGGTGCCACGCGTTCGCGAGCCCGGCATCCAAAGGGTTGCCCGTGACAGGACCCGATGTGTGTGCAAGACTTAACGGCCCGTGCCAATTCACTAGGAGGAGCCACTCATGCCAGTTCCTGATCTTCCGGACCTGCCGGAAGGCGACTCATTGGTGCATCGAAGGGAGGCCTGTCGCATCTATGTCAGATGGGTTCGCGACTTGCTCAACAGCTTTCTGCATGGCTCCCAGTACGATGATCTCTTCGTCCCGCACGTACGGGAACTAGGGCGAGGCGCATGGGCAGAAATCGAGCGTAGCTGGCGTGCGAGACCGTGCTGGACCGTCTCGCACGGGACCTCCGTTGAAGCGTTGCGGTTGCGTCGCGATTTGACAATGGCGCGCTGCGGCGGCACCTTTTTGCGGACGTGCGAGCAAGGACTGTAAAGCGATGCACGAAAACAACATGAAACTGCTGCTTGCCGAGGCGAGGCGCCTTTTGTCACAGGAGGTCGGGCTTCTGCGCGACATGGCGGATGCCGAGAACGTCGTCGGCAACCGGCAAGCCGATGCCGACGAGACCTTTATTCAAGAAGGCATCCAGGACGACATCGAAGGGCTTCAGGCCGAGATAACGAAAATCGATCGGCGCGAGTTGGTCATCGCCGTGGTTGGCACCATGAAGGCGGGCAAGTCCACGGTAATCAACGCCATCGTCGGCACCGAGGTCCTGCCAACGCGCAACCGGCCGATGACCGCGCTGCCGACCCTGATCCGGCACACACCCGGGGCAACAGACCCCGTCCTCCTCATCGAGAAGCGGGGGCCGTTGTCTTCGTTGATCGATAGGCTTCGCGCCAACCCCAAAGTCGACCAACTGCGCGACGACAAAGAATTGGGCGAAGCGGTTCGTGTCATCGAGCCAGGAAACGCGATCAAGGATCGTTACGCCGGTGCGAAACAGATCAGAGATTGTCTCGAGACCTTAAACGATCTGGTGCGGCTCAGCACGAAACTCGAGGAGGAGTTCCCGTTTGAGGACTACGACGAGATTCAGGAACTCCCGGTGATCGAGGTCGAGTTCGCACCTCTCCGGGAGCTTGAAGGATCGTTCGGTAGCCTGGTGCTCTTGGACACTCCTGGCCCGAACGAATCCGATCAGCCGAAGCTCAAGGGGATGTTGCGGGAACAGCTACGCAACGCTTCCGCCGTGATGGTTGTGCTCGACTACACCCAGCTCAAGTCCGAGGCCGACCAGGATGTCCGCACGGAAGTAGCCAAGATCGCGACCTTATCAAAAACCCGCATGCACGCCCTGGTGAACAAGTTCGACCAGAAGGACCGCCATGGCGACGACACAGAGGATCTGAAGCCGCTGGTCGTAGAGCTCATGGAGTCGGAGGACGGCCCGATGGTGGCCGCTGACAGCGTGTTCCCGGTTTCCGCACAATGGGCCTACCTGTCGAGTCGTGCCCGACATGAGGTCGATGTACACGGATGCCTGCCGGACGCTGGGAGCGACCGATGGGTCGAGGACTTCGGCGATGCAGCGTTCGGGGTGCGCTGGGAGGACAAGGTCCTTGATCCAGGTGCCGTCAAGGATTGCGCTCGAGAGCTATGGGAGGATTCCCGCTTCAGCGAACCGCTGGAGAGGGTGATCGGCGATGCCCACGCCAATGTTGGGGTTCATACCCTTCAATCGGCTGCCAACAAATTGGCTCCCTGCGCGGAACGGGTAGAGCACTTCGCGAATGCCCGCGAGAACGCGTTGTACCGCGGCATCAAGGAACTGGACAAACATATCACGGAGCTTGCCAAGGACGAGCAAGAACTGGCCACCTTGAAGCGTTGTGCCCGGAACAGGTTCCACAAACATCTGGAGGATACACTACACCAACTGAGCGAAAGCGCGAACGGGGCTAAGCGGGTGGCCGAGGAGGAGCTGGCGCGGGAGTTCGCGCTCGGTCGGGAGTCGGAAGAGAAGGCGGCCGAAAAGAAGCGCCAGGAACGCAAAATGACGCTGGTGGGCTGGTTGCGTAGTTACTTGGCAGAACCCACTCGTGGCAACGCCAATGAACTGGACCCTGACCGTCCGGTAATCACGTTGTACGAACGCTCCGAGGCGAAGCGTATCGTTGACGCCATGAACAGGTCCGTAGTTGACGTGATGCGAAAGTTCCGCTCCGACGTCCGAGAGGCCGTCCGCTGTGCCCTGAGCGAGGCCATGAAGTCCATGGACGGAGAACGGATACGCCTGAACGAGAAGCTCGCCAACCTGGACTCGAACTCGAGGATGAAGGAGCAAGGGTTCGAGTTGCAGCTGCGGGTTCCGGGAAACCGCATTGCGCCGCTGCCGGCCATCGCGGAAGACATCATGAACCAGGTCTTGGATGAGAAGGAGTATACCGTGCAGAAACGTCGGCACACGAAATCCCTGTGGGGCCGCTTCTGCAGCTGGTTGAGAACCGAAGAGTGGGGCACGGAGGAACCCCCCGAAACTCACCACCGCTTCGTGATTGATCTTCGGAAAGCAGAAAAGGCCGCGCTGGCTGGAGTGGATGGCGAATGCCGGGAGTTGAAGGAGCTTGCGAGGACTCACATTGAAGACGTCTTGGGAGGAGCCACGGATGATCTGTTCGACGATGCCGCGAAGATGGTCGAGGGAATTCGTGGCGACCTGATCCGCGGTAAGCATCAGAGCCAGCTTGAAGCCCGGACAAAGCGCGAGCTTGCGCGCCAGCTAGGCGTGTTCAACCGTCGGGGCCGGGACATCAGGGCCGATTTCAACGGGCTTGAAGAGGACGTCAAAGAGGTTTTGGAATGACACTTGGCACAGAATTCCTGACTACAGAGTCCCTTGTCTGGAGTGCTCTCCCTCCACTCCGTGGAAAACTGTTCGTGGACGCTGTGAATAGCATCGATGTGGTGCATGGCCGCGTTCGCATTCAAAACGATCGGAACGGGCTGGGTTCCCGCTTGTTGGATGGATTGACCGGGAAAGGTGCGAGCCGCCAGAGCGAGATTAACGCCAGGCTTCTAGCCTCGTCAGAGGGTTCGATCCGATTGCTGGGCGAGCTTACGGAATCGATGGCCCAAACCAACCTGGCCCTTGAGCGTGTGAACAAGGCTGTGGCTAGGGTTAGCGATGACTTGGTGTCTGTAGTCGGCGTTGCCATCGACACCCGCGAGCAGCTTGCGGGACTTAGGGAAGCAGTCGACGTGCGACTCCAAGAACTCAATGCGAGGTTGGCGCGAGTTGATGCATCGGATGATGCCAAGTGGCAAGTCGACGAGGTGTTCAGCAAGTGGGGCGCTGGCGGCTTCCGCGGGTTCTCGTGGGCCGGGCGCTGCTACGCCGCGTTGGAGGAGCTTCGTTGGGGAGCATTCGGCGCGTTCTGCCGGAAGTACCCGGAGAGACGGGCCGAGAAAGTACAGCTAGTGAGGAACCGTGCCACCATACAGATGCGCCTGGATGCCATGCAAGAGACGGCCGATTCGAGACTGCCGGCGCAAGTATGGTTCGACGTGCCGCCCGATCCGTTGCCCAACGGTGTGGAGGCGCTAGCGTATCTCGCCGAGGAACACACCGACGCGCCGTTCGTGTTTGCGGCCACGAAAGGTCCCTTGGGCTCTCCCTGGCCGGATGCGGTCCCGTTGATCTGTTCTGCATCGAGGGTTGCAACGGCACTTGCCGATGAGGTGTTGGGAGGTGCGGCGTGAACCCGAAGGTAGGTCTGGCATTGGCTGGCGGCGGGGCGCGCGGTGCCTATCAGGTCGGCGTGATAAAGGCCTATGTCGAACAGGGGGGGCAAGTGGATGCTCTCGCGGGATCGAGCGTTGGCGCTATCAACGCGGCGGTGCTGGCCTCGGCGCCTTCCATGGCCGAAGGCGTTAAACGACTCAAACGCATCTGGCTTGAGGACGTACCGCTATTGCGGCTCGTTCTCACGCTATCCAACGCCCTCGACGTTCTGGAGAGTACATTGCGAGTGATTCTGCCGGTCGCAACGCGCATTGGGCCCGAAGCAGTTAGAACTGTGAAAGCGGTTCTGGATGAGTTGGACAGAGGTTTGCTGAGCGCGCGGGACCTCAAGGAGCATCTCAGCAGGCGCCTCGATCCGAGTCAGCTTGAGAAGGGGCCGCCGGTACACGTTGCCGTGTACAAGAGCCAGGGTGCCTTGCTTGACGTCGCGCGCGTGCTCCTTGCCGAGGCTGGCATTCTGGATACGCCCCGCTCGACGTTCCAGCGCCTGCAAGACTGCACGTCCCAAGAGCAACTCGTCGAGACAGTCCTGGCGTCCGCAGCGATCCCGGTCCTGTTCTCTGCCCGAGGGGGCGAAGGCCGACTGGCCGACGGTGGCATCGGCGGCTGGCAGACGAGCCAAGGCCACACGCCGGTCGATCCGTTGATGCGCGAGGGGTGCGAGGTAGTCGTCGTATCGCACCTGAGCGCCGACTCGCGTTGGAGCAGGAACAAAAACCCAAACCTCACCGTTGTCGAGATCACGCCAAGCGGGCAGATCGGGAACGGGAGCCTGGCCGCCCTCTTCGAGCGTGATCCGAAGGTGCTTGAATCGTGGCTCAAACAGGGCCACGAGGACGCGACGCGCCAGCTAGGCCGGCTACGCGAGGCGTTCGAAGCGCGCAACAGACTCGCAAAGTCGCACCACGCTATCGCCGAAAGCGAGAACACCCGAGAGCGGGCGGAGGCGCGCAGAAGGGATGTTATGACGCGGCTGACCAGATCCGATCAGTAGCAAGCGAGTCCTCCCCGACGGGAGACGATGGTGCGATGGACGCTGAGCCCGTGGCCCTCACCGCAACACGGGCTGGCACCTGTCACGCGCCGCCGGGAAAGCGTAGAGCCTGCTCGCCCATGCCCGGGCAGTCCGGTTGCGGCAAGCGGAGTGGTCGCGCCATGCCCCGTTTCGCAGCAATGCCCAACGAGCCTCGCACTTGGCGTCAGGCGAAGATGGCAGGGTCCTCGGTGTTGTTTAACGGGAGTCGTCGGGCGGGTCAGGCGGACCGAGGGTTTTCGATCCCGAGGTACCTTCGCAGTGCCTTTGTGGAGGTGCTTGGAGTCGATGATGGTGCCGTGCGTGGCGTCGCGCTCGAGCGTGTGCGGACTCAAGGTAAGGCCACGCGCGGACGGTGGAGCCGGCGCCGCGGGGCGTAGCAACGAACGTCGGAGTAGCAACGCCCAGCCTCCGCAAGGGCCCTGCCGACATGCCTATAATCCCGTGCCGGCGCTGTGAACGTCGTCGCGCAGCGCGACAGGCGCAACGGCACCAATCGAGCAACGGAAGCCCCGTCCACATGCCGCGCACACGCCCCGCCACGAGGCGCAGGCGACCGCTGGCCGAGCCCTTGCCAAAAGAGGTGCTGCGCACCGAGGTCGCCCGCGACGTCGGTCAGTTCCTCGACGAGGGGCACAACCATCACCATCACCCTCGTCCGCGCCTCCGCCTCCGATCCCTCCCGTCAGCGCAATCCGAAGCCGCTTGCCCTCATGGAGTGGGACGAATGAGTCGCGGCCACCAGCTTCCTCAGTTGCGGCGTGAGTCAATGACGCGAGAGTCGGGGATACTCACCAACGCACGGCAGCACACCGACGGGGTCGGTATATGCACCAGTGCTTTAAACTACATAAAAATAATTAAAATCAGTTAGTTAAACTATACCTTGTGGCTGGCCAGCCCAACAAACGACCACCCAAACTCGTTGCCGCAAGAACCGTTGCGCCAGGACAATCTCTGTCGCTTTCCCCTGCGGGCGCACGCACCCTCTTCGGTGATGAGGGGCATCTCTGGGCGCGAGAGCGTCCCGCCTGGCCACGCACCGCCAAGGCCGCACATACCACGCCGACGCGACAAATGGCGCCGCCCCAACCAAGCCAATCTCCCACACCCCCGCATGGCAATCTCCCACCCCGGAACTCGCCCCTTCAACGGCTAAAGTGGTAACGTCGCTCAACGGAAACAAAATCATGCAAGCCGCCGTGCTAGACACCCTCCGCTGCGCCCAAACCCTGAAGACCGTCGGCTTCCCGCCGGGTTAAGCCGAGGCCACTGCCCAGGTCCTCGGCGATGCCCTGGCCGACGTCGCCACCAAGACGGACTTGGACCGCTACGCCGCAACACAAAAGGCCGACATGGACCGCCTCGAAGCCAAGCTCGACGGTGCCGTCAGCGCCGGGAATTCGGATTTCGGCCGCCTCGAAGGCAAACTTGGCGATGCCGTCGCAGGTCTCAACGCCAAGATCGACGACGCCGTCAGCGCCGGGAAGTCGGACCTCGACGATGCAGTCAGCGGCGTGAAGCTCGAACTCAAGGCCGAAGTCGCTCGCCTCGATACCAAGTTCGACGCGATGGACCACAAGCTCGACGGGATGGAGAAGGGGCTCGACGAGAAAATCGACGGCAAGTTCGATTCCCTGAACGGGAAGATCAACGTCCTCATCGGGTTCGTCGGCATCATGCTGGCAGCCGTCTTCGGTTTCGCCTTCCTCGCCATGGCGCCCAACGTGTCCTGGGCCGAACCCCAAGCCGCCCTGCGCGACGCCGCCGACCCCTCGGCCGCCGCCCAAGCCCACACGGCACCACCCGAACCGACCTCGGGAGCGCTGCCAGCCACGACGTCAACATCCCCTCCCGCAAAGCAGCAATTCGCATTTTGGCCGGCAGCTGCGTGGGACGAGGGGGTCTCCGTTCCTGAAGGAGGCTTGACAACATAGGGTGCCGCGCCTATGGTGCGGGCCATGGGGCACCGGTGGTTTGGATCGAAGGCGACGTCGGGGCTGTGCCAGGCGCTGATTTCGCTGATGCCGCCGCACGCGGTGTACATCGAGACGCACCTTGGCGGCGGCGCGGTGATGAGGCGCAAGCCGGCGGCGCTGCGCAACATCGGGATCGACCTGGACGGCCGGGCGCTGTCGCGGTTCGAGTGCGGCCATCCGGTGGAGCTGGTGCACGGCGACTGCCACGCGTACCTGTCGGAGTTCGCGTTCGACGGTTCGGAGCTGGTCTACAGCGACCCGCCGTACCTGCGGAGCGCGCGCAAGTCGGCGCGCCGCTACCGGCACGACTACGAGGAGGCGGACCATGTCGCGCTGCTCGAACTGCTGCGCGGCCTGCCGTGCGCGGTGATGGTGTCGGGGTACCCGTCGGCGCTGTACGACGAGCTGCTGGGCGGCTGGCGCAGCGTGTCGCTGCAGGTGATGAACCGGGCGGGGGTGGTCACCGAGAAGGTGTGGTTCAACTTCGCGCCGGACCGGGTGCACTGGGCGTCGTGCGCGGGTCGGGACTTCACGCACCGGCAGACGGTCAGGCGCAAGGCGGCGAGCTGGGGCCGGCGCTACGCGGCGATGCCGCCGGCGGAGCGCCTGGCGGTGCTGGCGGCGATCATGGCGGAGGAGGCGCAGGCGCCGCCGTGAGGCACCTCGGGCGCCATCTCGACCGGCTGCGGGAGTGCTTCGCCGGGATGCCGGATCGGCGCCGGGGCCGCAACCGGCGCTACGCGATGGCCGACATCGGCATGGCGGCGCTGTCGGTGTTCCTCATGCAGTCGCCGTCGTTCCTGGCGCACCAGCGCGCGCTGGCCGAGGGTCGCGCGCGGCCCAACGCGCACACGCTGTTCGGGCTGGCCCGGATCCCGTGCGACAACCACATCCGGCAGCTCCTCGACGGCGTGCCGACGGCACACTTCGACGACGCGTTCCATGCGCTCGCCGGGGATCTCGACGCGCGCGGCGGCCTCGCGCCCATGCGCCGCCTCGGCGGCCGCGCGCTGGTCGCCCTGGACGGCACCGAGCACTTCCGCTCGCGCAAGCTCCGCTGCGACAGCTGCTCGACCCGCAGGCGCGCCGACGGCGGCACCGAGCACTTCCACCAGATGCTGGCCGCCCACGTCGTGGCGCCGGGCCGGGCGCAGTCGCTGCCGCTGCCGCCGGAGTTCGTGCGGCCCCAGGACGGCGCCGCCAGGCAGGACTGCGAACGGCAGGCCGTCAAGCGCTGGCTGGCGCGCCACGGCCCCCGCTGCGCCGCACTGCGCCCCGTCTACCTCGGCGACGACCTGTACGCCTGCCAGCCCGTCTGCCGGGCCATGATCGACGCCGGCGGCGACTTCCCGCTCACCGCCAAGCCGGCCAGCCACCGGACCCTCTGCGAGCATCTCGACGGCATCCGCCTGCCCACGCGCCGCCGCACCGCCGGCCGCGGCGCGAAGCGCCGCATCCACCGCTGCCGCTGGATGACGGACCTGCCCATCCGCGACGGCGACGACGCCCTGCGCGTCAACTGGCTGGAGATCGTCAGCGCGAAGCCCGACGGCGCCGTCACCTGCCGCAGCGCCTTCGTCACCAGCCTCGACGTCGACCGCGACAGCGTCGCCGAACTCGCCGACTGCGCCCGCGCCCGGTGGAAGATCGAGAACGAGACCTTCAACGTCCTCAAGCAGCACGGCTACCACCTCGAACACAACTTCGGCCACGGCAAGGACACCCTCGCCGCCGTGCTCGTCGTCCTCAACCTGCTCGCCTTCGCCCTGCACACCGCCTGCGAACTCGCCGAAGACCAGTGGCGGCGGGCACGGCAGCGCCTCGGCACCCGCGCGCGCCTGTTCGAGCACCTGCGCACCGTCACCGAATACCAGGCGTTCCCCTCCTGGGACGCACTCGTGGCACTCCTCGCCACCGGGGGCCCCGCCGCGCAGCCGCCCTGACGCCACCCCGGGCCTGCACCAACCGCCGAATCACAAACCCGCGAGAACGCCGGAAACCAATGAGTCAATCGATAAAATGAGAACTGCTGCTTCGTCTCGGATTTTCATCCCACAGGACCATGGCCGCTGACTTACGGTCGCTGATCCCCGACCTTCCGTTCCTCCGAGAGGCTCGACGGCTGCAGTAACGGCGTGACATTGCCCGTGTTCGCTTACCCGACCGCGACGGCTGGCGTAGTGGCTGACAGAGCCGATCTGGTTCGTGAACGGCCGTGAGCCATCGGTGACCGTTCCTGTGGACGAGGCGTTTGTGTGGCGGGCACGGGCGCGAGATGCCTGTGTGACGGATCCGGCGCCTCGCTCGCAATGCGCCCGACCTGCTGCCGGTGGTGGCACCGGCGAGCGTGGGACATCGGTCACCGAGCCTGTGGGACGAAATGTTCGTGTGTGGGAAGGAGACCGTGTGGGGAAGGCCTGTCGGAGAGCGGTACAGGCCGTTGCTAGTCGGCGGCCCGCCACTGTGAGAGATCACCATCGGGCGGTGTGGGACGAGAAATGTGTGTGTGTCGCCCGACCAGACATAAAATATGTCCATATTCTGCTGGAGATCAAGCCATGAAGACCATCGGAGCTGCCAAGTTCAAGGAGCAGTGCCTGGCATTGCTCGACCGGCTCGATGCCGATGGACTGGTCGTGACGAAGCACGGCAAGCCCGTTTGCCCGCGTGCTTCCCTACGAGCGCCGATTCGCGCCGTTGATTGGCAGCTTGCGAGACAAGATCCGCGTTCGTGGTGACTTGCAGAAGACCGACGTCACCTGGAACGCCGATGCTGAATCTTGACACGCACATCCTGGTGTTTGCGCTGATCGGGGATTTGCGGAGCCGTGAGCGGGCCTTGCTCGAGGAGAACGAGTGGAGCATGTCCGGCATCGTCCTTTGGGAACTGGCGAAGCTCGTCGAACTCGGTCGTGTGGAACTCGATCTGCATGATCGCGAGATTGCACGGACACTGGACGGCATCCAACTGTGGCCCATCGACTTCACCATCGCGAGGATGTCCACGCAGCTGGACTTCCGGGGCGACCCGGCAGACGAGCTCATCGCTGCCACGAGCGTCGTCCACGACGTGCCGCTGCTGACGCGTGACGCGACGATTCGGCGCTCGAAGATGGTGCCGCTGGCGTAACGCCGATTCCTTGGCCGACGGCGACCGTCAAGCTAGGAGATTTCGCGGGCGGATCTAGATCGCTCCGGCGTCAAGCTGCCGCCCTCTCATAGGCGCAGTTCCCGCGGAGGAAACACTTGGAGCACGCGGGTTCGGGCCTGCATGTCGCCTTTCCGTGCCGGTAAAGCACCCCATCGAGCTTCCAGCTGTTTCCCGGCACGAGCATCTGCCCCAACTCCAATGCACGTGCGGCGCTGGCAGCGCCGGCGACCGGGCCCTGCCCAAGGGACCATTCTCCGGGTCGAAACCCCTGCCCGAAGTTATATCCGCGCCGTGTCGAACGGGATCAAACGGATCAGATACCCCTTGCCCGCGCCGCTGCCGCCTGCTGTATTCGACCTTGGGATGCCGGATCGGGTCGCAGGGCCGGTTGCCTGCCTCCCCTCGAAGCGATCGGTCCTGCGCCCGCGGCCTCCCTGCACCGTCCGCACGCCTCAGGAGGGCTGAAGCATGAAGAGCCGCACGCCGACCGCCGAACAGAAGACCGTCCACATGCCGCCCACGCGCCCCGCCACGAAGCGCAGGCGTCCGCGGGCCGACCCCCTGCCGAGGGAGGTGCTGCGCAGCGAGGTCGCCCGCGACGTCGGCCGGTTCCTCGACGAAGGGCACACCATCACCCTCGTGCCAATCGGCGCCTCCGCTTTCGATCCCTCCCACCAGCGCAATCCGAAGCCGTTCATGGAGTGGGACGAATGAGCCGCGGTCACTAGGCCCCTCTGGCCGCCATCCGGCGCCACGCCCTCGCGCGACGCCAACGTTTCGAATCTGCCATCGTGGTGCAAGACTTGAACGCCATTCGCAGCTTCGCCTAGCAAGGACCCGGCCGTGCTGCAAGTCCGCGGCCACGAAGCCCCCTCGGCTACGCCAATCACTGTGGCGTCCGGCGTGAGCGCGCCAAAGGGCGCGCAGGGAAGGCAGAATGCCTTCCCTCCAAGGCCCGCCTAGTTCACGCGCGTAGCGCTCCGACAGGCGCGCTTGCCCCAATGGGACATGCACAGCTTCGGTCCTGAAATCGCGCCTTGCGGCACGTCGGCAATCCTGGCATGATCGGCCGTAGCCCGTGTGGACGCGAGCCCTTACAGTGCTTCACGCCCGTTGAAGCTCCGGTGGCGGATGCGCCCTCCGGGTCATGCGGCCCACTGTACCTCGACTTGGAGCACCTGGACGCCGTTCCGATCCGCTCGTTCTTGGTCGTTCGGGTGGATGCGGTAGCCGGCGACGGCAGCGATGGCGGGTTGGCCGAAGACGGCACCCAAGGCGGCAGCGGATTGATGCGCTCGTTCGATGTCGCGCTGGCCGATGTGGTTGGACGCTTCGAGCGCCACCCAAACCGGTGCCTGATCCTCTTTGCGCAGAGCCCGCACGATGATGTCCGTGGCGTCGATGCGGGATTCTTGGGCATCATTGATGACACCGGTCTTGAGCGCCTTTTCGACCGGATCCAGCAGTTGGGTGCTGGTTTCCTGCAACGTGCTTTGCAGCATACGGGTGCGGCGCAGGCCCAGCCTTTGGCTGAGGAGCGAGCGGGCACTGCGATGGAGCTTCAGCTCTAGGCTGTCTCCTTTGAGCACTGCGACGTCGGTCTTGAGCCCGTTGACATCGGTCTTGAGCCCGGCAACATCGGTCTTGAGCCCGGCAACATCGGTCTTGAGCCCGGCAACATCGGTCTTGAGCGCCTCAACATCGGTCTTGAGCACCTCAACATCGCATTTGATTTGCGCCACATCGGCTTCGATGCGTTCCAGACGAATGGGCACGCCCTGGAACTCGTTGGTCAGCAGCGCGCGCAGCAGCATCGTCTGGGCGTCAGGGTTGGCCTGAAGCTCAGCGATGATGCGAGCCACGAGGGACTCGGGATCGATACTTTTCGCGTTGTCGCCCATATGCGGATCATACGCTTGTCTTGAAATGCGGGGCAATAAAACGCTCCACAGTTTCGCCGACGCACGGCATGTCTTGCCGTTGTCTTGCTACTTCGTTGGCATATGCGGGCGACAGGCGCCTGGTATTGACCCAAGCTGTAGGCTATAAAGTTCAGTTAAATCAATAGGTTTTATGGGATTTCCTCGATGCGGCGGCCGCCCAAACGTACCGGAACAAGCCGCGTCCCCGAGCGTCCTGCCAGGGGAAGCACCGCCAAGGCTGCACATACCACGGCGATGCGACAGACGGCATCGCCCAAACCAAACCAATCTCCCACACCCCCGCATGGCAATCTCCCACGCCGGAACTCCCCCTCCAACGGCTAAGGTGGTAACGGCGCTCAACGGACGGGCCCGTGCCGAGTCCACCGGTGCGGTCAATGCGGGCGGGACGCCCTAGGGAATCCCCACCATCTCCGTCTGGGAGCGCAAGACGGCCATGCGGTCTCCGTCCACCCAGCGCTCCATGCCGTCGGGCTTGATGTGTTCTCGGTAGGCGGCCCAGCCTTCGGCGTTCGGGAAGTAAAGCTCCGCCATGCCGGCGTAGGGCTCTTCCTCCGGCGTCATGCTGTGGCTGACGACATAGCGAAAGCCGCCGACGGCCTCCATCGTTCCCTGCACGTTCGGCACGTGCACGTCGAGCCAGTGGCGGAAGAACTCGTCGTAGTCCGTGCCCTGCTTCGCCGCCACGAGGAAGGTCATCTTGAAGAAGCCGGAGCGGGTCATGGGATACGGCGCGTTCAGCGTCAGCGCCGTGGTGTCGAGGTCGCCGTCCATCACGACGTATTCCGTCGTCGCCCATGGCACATACGGCTCCGCCTTTTGCTGAAAGGTGTCGCTCGGCTCCCAGCCATGTGGCGTTCGGGGGCGTCGCAAGGGGGCGTCCCACCAAAGCTGCGCCACGCCGTCCCAGACATGCTCGCCGTTGGCATCGGCGTCGAACAGGGTTGCGAAATAGCGCCGCGCAAAGCGCCGTCCGCGCACGGCCTGGTCCTTCTGCGACTGAATCACCGCCGGCATGTGATTGGCGAACCAATGCACGACGAGTTCCTCCCGCGACGTGTCTGGCCTTCGCTTGATGAGAAACAGCATCTTCGCGCCCGGGGTTTCCTGCACCATTGACTTGCTCCTTTCGGGATCGGCAACAAGGCACACGATAGTGCGGCCCGGGCGGCAAGGCCATAGCGTCAGCGCCGTCGCGCCACCATCAGCGTCACTTCCTGTGACAGCACCACGTTGCCGGCGTCGTCCGTGACGGTGTCGGCGAGGGTGACGATGCCGATGTTGGGCCTGCTTTCGGACTCGCGTCGGTCGATGCAGCGGGTGCGATAGGTGAGGGTGGTGCCGGCGCGGGCGGGATTGGGCAGACGCAGCTTGTCCTTGCCGAGCATGGCGACGACCCGAATCGGGTCCTCGAAGTCGAAGAACAGGCGCGTGCAGATGGCGAAGACGTGCGTGGAGGAGGCCACGAGGCCGCCGAAAGGGGACTTGCTGGCGGCTTCCGGGTCGGTGTGGAAAGGTTGCGGGTCCCAAGCCTTCGCAAACTCGATCACGTCCGCCTCGCCCAAGTCGAAAGTGCCGATTTCGGCCTCGTATTCGTCCGGGATGTCGTCGAAGTAGCGCATGTGTAGCGTTGGCTTGGCTCGTCCGACGGTGGTCAGCGTGGAGGCGCAAGTGTAGGATACGCGACCTGCCGCCGCGCCCGGCGCGGCAACCGTCGGAGTGTAGCTCAGTCTGGTAGAGCACCGTCTTCGGGAGGCGGGGGCCGCCGGTTCAAGTCCGGCCACTCCGACCACGCACCCGCTCCAGCCTTCGCGTCAAGAAGCATCTTGGACGGGGTTCCTTGTGTGAAAAGGTCGGCCCATGAGATTGCACATAGTGCTTCCCGATGCGCTGGTCGACGAATTGGATCGTCGCGTGGGGGCAAGGAAGCGAAGCGCCTTCATTCGTGGAGTCGTCCAGCAAGCGTTGGAGCACGAAAGGCGTTGGGACGCAATCGAGTCTTCGCTTGGGTGCCTGCCCGGCTCCGGTCACGAGTGGGACGACGACCCGGCTGCTTGGGTCCGCCGCCAGCGCCAAGGCGATGCCCGTCGTAGTGGTTGAGCCGTTGCCGGCGCTTACGCGAAAGTGAACCACCTTCTCTGAGGTCTTGCCGGCGTGGGCGGGTACACTCCACGTCGTTCAATGGCAAGCGGCTAGGGGAGCGGGATGCCTGCTGTCCATGATCGTGGGGGATTGCCCACCGACCAGGCTATCGATCGTGCCGAGCACGAGTGGGCGGATTGGGAGTACGTCGCCAACGCATTGGTGGGCGTCCTGCGCCGGCACGAGATCATCAACGTCGACGAACTGCGGCGCGGCATCGAGGCGATGGTGCCGGCGGAGTACGAGTCGAGCAGCTACTACGAGCGCTGGTCGGCGTCCATCGAGACCTTGTTGGTGGAGAAGGGCGTGCTCACCACGGCCGAGATCGACGCTGTGGCCGCCGAGATGGATGGGCGATGGGGTTAGCGATTGGCGCCGGAGACAGCGTGACGGTGCGCGCGGACGAGGTTGTCCATCACCATCGTACGCCCTGGTTCGTCAAGGGCAAGTCCGGAGTCGTCCGCCGAGTGCATGGCACGTTCCCGAACCCGGAGTCGCGGGCCCACGGCGGCTCGGGAATGCCGAAGAAGCGGCTTTGCCAAGTGGAATTCCGCCAAGCCGACATCTGGGGCCGGGAGTATCGCGGCCGGACCGATGATGTCCTGCTGGCCGACATCTTCGAGCAGTGGCTGGAACCCGCAGGGCGAGGGTAATGTCCGGCGACGACCACCATCCGCCGTTGATTCACGCCGATCGCAGCGTGCGTGCGACGCGCGTGCTCGCCATCCGTCAGTTGCTCATCGACAAGGGCGTCATCACCGCCGCCGAGCTGGACGACGTTGTGGCGCGTTCCCGGGCCCGAACCCCGGCAGACGGAGCGAAAGTGGTGGCGCGGGCCTGGGCGGATGGTGCATTCCGGGGTCGGTTGCTTGCCGATGCTCGCGCCGCCGTGGGCGAACTCGGCTATCGGTTGTCCCACGATGCCGAGCTCGCCGTGGTCGAGAACACGGCAGAGGTGCATCACCTGGTCGTCTGCACCCTGTGTTCCTGCTATCCCACTTCGCTCTTGGGACCGCCACCGGATTGGTACAAGAGCTTCGCGTATCGGCAGCGAGCGGTGATTGAACCCCGCGGAGTGTTGCGCGAGTTCGGTCTCGAACTGCCGGCTGCCATGCAACTGCGCGTTGTCGACAGCACCGCCGATGTGCGCTATCTCGTACTGCCGCGTCGCCCGCCCGGAACGGAAGGCATGAGCCAGGACACGCTGGCGGGACTCGTGACACGCGACAGCATGATTGGCGTTTCCGAGGCCGCATCGCCCTGAAGGCCGGCAGGCGCTTGCCGGGGAGCGAACTGACGCGTAGGGTTGGGCGTGCCTTGCCGAAAGGAGCTGACATGTCGCACGTCGTGTCTGGCGAGGGATGAAGTATCGCTGGTGCTTCGGCTTGCCTTTGGGATCCAGTCCCTGCTCGCGGTCCTGATCGGCTGGACCACCATTGTGGGCATGTGCGTCGAGTGGTATGCGCACTATCAGGGCAATCAGGGCAAGGCATACGCCACGCGGGCTGAACTCGCGGCGGTCCTGAGCGAGGCAGCGGTGCCGTGGTTGCTCGCCGCCATCTTCCTCGCGCTGTCCGCCCTTTTTGTGCCACCTCTGGTCGTCGGGAACCAAATGGACCGACTAGCGGTTCGCTGGCGCGCCGCCGCGCCGTTGGCGTAGTCTTGCGCCTTGCTTCCTGATCCAACCCAAGCCGGAGTGAGCCATGCCCCGATACGTGATCGAACGAGACATTCCCGAAATCGGCTCTGCCGAGCGCGATGCGTTGCGCGAGGCCTCGCAGAAGTCGAACGGGGTGCTGGCCGCCATGAAGGCGGAGAACAAGAACATCCAGTGGGAGCACTCCTACGTTGCTGGCGACAAGACCTTCTGCATCTACATTGCCGACAACACGGACCTGATTGACGAACACGCCGAGCGCAGCGGCTTCCCGGCGAGCATCGTGACGATGGTCAAGCGGATGATCGATCCGGTGACCGCCGAGGCGGATCAGTAGTTTCTCTATCGGAAGAGGCGCACTCTAGTTCGCCTTCGCATCCAAGGAGTGGGGCCATGCTGACCGGAAGCTGCCTTTGTGGCGACATCGCCTTCGAAGTGCATGGCGAGATCAGCCGGATGGTGCATTGCCACTGCTCCATGTGCCGCAAGCTCCACGGCAGCGCCTTTGCCACCTTCGGCATGGTGGAAGGCGGCACCGTCCGCTGGCGCAAGGGCGCGGACATGGTGGTGCGCTATCAGTCCTCGGAAGAGGGCGGGCGTAGTTTCTGTTCGCGCTGCGGCTCGGCGGTGCCGTCGCCATCGTCGGGTGGGCCGGTTGCGTACGTCCCCTTGGGCAACCTCGCGAAGGACCCGGGCGATGTCGAAGGGCTGCACTTCTTCGCCGGTTCCAAGGCACCCTGGCACACGATCGTCGACGATCAGGAGCAGTTCGAGGACTGGGCGCCCGGGTGGGACGGCCCCAACATCGACAGCGAGCCGCGCGCGCCTGAAACGGCTGGTGCAACCGGCGGCAGTTGCCAATGCGGCGCGGTGCGCTACGAATACGACGACGCGGAACGCATGGTCAACTGCCACTGCTCCCGCTGCCGGCGGCAGATGGGCGCGGGCTATGCGACGTTCGTCTTCGTCGGTAGCGATTCCTTCCGCTGGCTCGCTGGCGAGGAGCAGGTCGTGAACTTCAAGCTCCCGGAAGCGCGCGTGAAGGGCACGGCCTTCTGTCGCACCTGCGGCTCCCTCGTCCCCCGTGAACGGGAGCCCGGCTCGATGCAGGTTCCAGCGGGTTCGCTGGACACCGACCCGCACATGCGCCCGGCGGCCAACATCTTCACCGGCTCCAAGGCCGCGTGGACAACCCTCGACACGAGCATCCCCTGCTTTGAGGAATACCCGACGGGCTGAACGGCCGAGGTCTTACGCGTCGGCTGGGAGCAAGCGACCTAGTCTGCGAAGCTCCTGTGCGACAAAGGGCGCGTGTCGTGCGACATACCCGTATGTGACCTCCCCACTCCAGTAATTCTCCGCGAACTCCGCCCGGGCCTCGCAGCACTCTTGGTCGTTCAGGCGCAGGCGCGAGATGGTCACGTTCACGGCTTCCATGGTCGCAGCCTCGAGACCATCCCCGGGTGCGACTTGGAAGAAAACGGCGTCCAGCACGAACCAACCCTCCTGCACGTCAAAGGGATCGAGCACCGAAGAGGCCGAGCCCTTGCGTGCGTTCATGAGTCCGCAAGCCAGGCGGTAGTTGTGCCATTCGTAGGCATGCTGCCAAGCCGTGGACTTCGCGACAAAGTGATCGACGCTTCGAGCACCCGTGGCCTTGCTGATGTAGAGACACAAGTAGGAGCAGATTCGGTTGTAGCTGTCGAGCAAGTCGTCGAGCGACTTCCGCCAAAGTGGTGGAAACTCGCTGGCCGGGATCGCCTCGCGCGATCCGCCGTATCTCGCCGCCAGCCTGTCCAACGCGGCAAGACCAGGCTGGCGAACTTCCGCGTCGAAGCCAGGAGGCTCCGGCGCCGGGGAAACCGGGATCAAGGGGTGCCTCCGCAGGCCTCCACAAAGGCGTTCCATCGCACCCAAATCCGGTCCACATCGGGAAGCGTGGCCCGTAAGGCTGCGTGTACCTCCATGACACGCTCAAGCGACGGTTCAGCTTGCCTTTGCAGGTCTTGAGCGGCTCGTATTGCCTGTTCGGCTTCTAGGCTTCGGTCCGTGTGCAGGTCGAATGCCTCGCTCGTCAGCCAAGCGCTGGCTGTGCCCCTCGGCGTGAACGTTCGGCGCACGAGTTGGGGATGGGGCGGGTCGCCTTCGACATCCAGATCGAACCATGCATCACGATCTGGATCGAACCATGGTTCGGCCGAGGCAAGCACCAATGGCGAATGCGTGGCAACCACGAGTTGCAGCTCGTCCATGGATAAGGCGCGGCCAACGTTGCGCAGCGCCGTCAACACGGAGCGCTGCCACTTCGGGTGCAAATGGCTTTCGACTTCGTCGAACAGCATGACTACGCGTTTCGATGGTTCATTGCCCCGTAGGGTTGCGGCGGCGCGATGCTCGCCCCAGGCCCAAGTAAGCATGTAGGCAAGGGCGACGATGCGCCGTACGCCTGAGGATGCGAGCAGGATTGGAACCGTGCCGGTGAGAGCGGTCCGGATCGACGGCACATCGCGGGCATCATTGATGGACAAACGCACCGGATTGGCCGGTTCGATCTGTGTCCCATCCCCCTGAGACAGTGTCCGCAGCGTTGTCGCCATGGTTTGTGCGTTTTCGTCGTTTGCTCGGATCCAGCTCGACCAGTCATACAGGAGTCCGTTGCAGACGGGGATTTGACGTCCGTCGATGACATCGCGAAGTCCGTCCCAAACCTCCTCGTCGGTGAATACATAGGCCGGGCGACGCTCTTGCACATCGGTGCCAGCCTCTACGTTCCAGTTCCTGGCGGGATCGCACACCGAAAACGAGCCATCCGCGTGGGCGTACAGAATCAGGCCCGGCACTGGTCGTCCTGTTGGTCCACGCCAGGTCTGTTCCGCCCGTACGAACTCCACGCCGTAGTCGATGGGCCCGCCGTGTCCCCTGATGCGGAACGTGATTGTCGCCGGCAGCTTTGGGTCGTGGGGCCGCGCCGGAAAGCCGGAGGTCATCCGCCTGTTGACTTCCCGCGGCCAGCGCCGCGTGAGCGCCCACCATGCGAGGTCCAGGAGGAAGCTCTTGCCGAGCCCGTTGTCGCCAGTGAGCAGATTGACCCCGGGTGCGAATTCGAGCGCCATTGACGGCGCGGGGCCGACATTCTCGAGGGCCAGTCGCTCCAGCACGGGTCAGTCGGCTCCGGCCATTTGCTGCCTGCCCCGTTGCTGCACTTTCAGGCGCCGTTCGGCGACCACTTCCGGGGGTGGGCTTGCGTGGCGGCGGCTTAGTTCGGCCTCGTAGGTCATGGCGTCGCCTAGGGCGAGGTCGTGGCCGCGGTCGATGAGGCTTTTATACTCGAACATGGCTTCCGGGACGCAGGAGAGCATGTCGCTGGCCAGCGCCTCGGCCGTCGGCAGCAAATCTTCCGGTGGCACCACCCGATTGACCAAGCCCCACTCCAGGGCGCGCTCGGCGCTGAGATAGTTGCCGGTGAGGGAGAGTTCCTTGGCGCGGTTCACGCCTACGAGGCGGGAGAGCCTTTGCGACAGGCCCCATCCGGCCAGGAGTCCAACGCGGGCGTGGGTGTCGGCGAAGCGGGCGTTGGGTGTGGCGATGAGAATGTCGCAGGAGAGCGCAATCTCAAAGCCGCCGGTGACGGCAACGCCGTTGATCGCGCCGATGATCGGCTGACGCAAGCTTCGCATCAGCTTCGGCGGATCGGGCAGTTCGCCGGCAACTTGGCGCGACCGTTCCGGGTCCCCCATCTCCTTGAGGTCAAGGCCAGCGCAGAAGGCGCGGCCGGCGCCGGTAAGGATGACGACGCGGGCTTCGCGATCGCGGCGAAGCTCGGCGAACGTGTCTGCCAGGGCCGTGCGCAGCTCCATCGACAGGGCGTTCATCTGTTCCGGCCGGTTGAGCGTCAGCGTTGCGACGCCGCCTTCGCGCTTCACCAACAGCACGCCTTCTGCCATGTCCTTCGCCTCCTTTTGATCCACTGCCTGCGCTTGTGCCGAATCCTCCGCAAACCGCACCTCAGGAGTTTTTCGCGCCAGCGAAAAACTCCCAACGCGCCCGTCAGGGCGCGCGATTACCGTCCCGTGAAGTTCGGCTTGCGACGTTCCAGAAACGCCTTCACGCCCTCCTCGAAATCTTCGCTCGCGAACAGGCCGTTGAGATGCACCATCAGGTGGTCCACCGCCGTGTCGTAGGATTCTTCGAGCCCCATGCGCATCATGCGTTTGGTGGTCTGCACTGCCATCGGCGCGTTGTCGGCGATCTCTTCGGCCCATTGCATGGCGGTGGGCATGAGTTCTTCGCTTGCGACGACGGTGTTGACGAGGCCAATGTCGAGCGCCTCCTGGGCGTCGATGGTGCGGCCTCGGTAGTAGAGCTCCGCCGCCTTGGCCCAGCCGATCAGGCGCGGCAGCAGCCAGGTGCCGCCGCTCTCCGGGACGACGTTTCGCTTCGCCGTCACCGCCGCCATCTTGGCGGAGTCGGCGGCGATGCGGATGTCGGCGAGCAGGGTCATGTCCATGCCGTAGCCAGCGGCGGCGCCGTTCACCGCGCATACCACCGGCGTGTCGATGTTCCACATGACGTTGATGGGTGCGTCGCGCAGGTCGAAGAGCTGGCGCGGGCGGTTGCTGCCGCGGGGCTCGTTGCGGCTGCCGATGCCGCCTTCGCCAACGGCTTGCAGATCAAGCCCGGAGCAGAAGCCGCGCCCGGCGCCGGTGAGGACGATGCAGCGAATGTCCGGGTCCTTGTTCGCCTCCACGAGCTTCGCGGACAGCTCCGAGAGCATGTCGCGGCTGATGGCGTTCAGCCGCTCCGGCCGGTTGAGGGTGAGAACGAGGATGCGATCCTGCTGCTCGACAAGGAGTTCCGGCGTGTTGGACGCGCTGATCGTCATGCGTTGTTGGCTCCGTGTTGCCGTGGGCTTGTGTGTGGCGGCAAGTCTATACTGCCCGCATTCTTGGCGACGGACGGCCTTTGGAGGGAAGGCATCCTGCCTTCCCTGGCACGCCGTCAGGCGTGCCATTTGGCAAAGGAAAGCGCCTGTCGGCGCATGGAAGGCAGGATGCCTTCCGTCCGAAGGCCCGTCGATGCACTGGGACGGAGATTCAAGACTTGCGGCGCATTCACGTCACCGGCAACAGCAGTTCCGGCAAGAGCACCTTTGCGGCGGCTTTGGCGGAAGCCATCGGCGGGGAGTTCGTCGAACTCGATGCCCTCAACTGGCTGCCGGACTGGGTAGG
Organism: Pseudomonadales bacterium; assembly: GCA_965116935.1. GTDB lineage: Bacteria > Pseudomonadota > Gammaproteobacteria > Pseudomonadales > Azotimanducaceae > VXYL01. The sequence continues at coordinate 3,226,443 of OZ220737.1, forward strand.
GCTCAACGCCACCGACCCTGAGCGGCTGATCGGGCGCTTCGCCGACGCCACCTGTGGCGAGGCTTGGGTGGCAGCGGGTTCCTACATGACCTTCGCCCAAGAGGCCTTCTGGTCCCGCCTCGATACCGTGATCTACCTGGACCTGCCGATGCCGCTCTTGGTCTGGCGCGTGCTCAGGCGCTCGTGGCAACGCTGGCGCACCGGCGAGCTCTTGTGGGGCACCAACGTCGAGAGCTTCTGGAAGCAGCTTGCCGTCTGGCGCGGCGAGGAGTCCCTCGTCTGGTGGATCGTCACCCAGCACGCCCGCAAGCAAAGGCGCTTTTTCGATCAGGTGGCCGACCCCCAATGGGCTCACATCCGCTTCGTACGCCTGAAGTCCAAGCGAGAGATCGGCGCGTTTCTAGTGAGGGTGCAGGCGGGGGCCGCCAACCTGCCCTCCGCCTCTTCCTAAGCGCTTTTTTGGGACCGCTCCCCAGCGACATTCGCCTCGTCGGCTCCGCTCGCATCCACTCCGGATTCCGCCAGCGCCTTGCGCGTGGCCTCGTATTGCGATTTGCTGATGCGGTACTGCGCGTAGAACATCGCCGCAATGACGCCGGGAACGATGGCAAGGGGCGAGTCCACCATGCCGAGCCACCAGATGACGTCGGCTTCCACTTCTCCCGGCTGTGCCTTCTCTGGAAACGCCATCCAGGCGAGTGCCAGCGCCGCGAGGCCGTGGCCGAGGGAAGCGTCGAGCTTGGCGAAGAACGTCCGCGCCGAATACAGCACCCCTTCTTGGCGCACGCCGTAGCGCGCGGCGTTCTCGTCGGCGATGTCTGCGAGCGCAGACATGACGCTGATGTTCAGGATGCTTCCCGACACTGCACCGAGAGCGGTGAAGCCAGCGATGCCCCAGAACAGCCAGAAAGTGCCGTTGTCTGGGAACCAGCCGACGAGCCGCAGGATGACCGGCATCGCGGGGAAGACGGAGAGCATCAGCGCCGTGGCGACGATGGTGGCGCGCTTGTCGAACCAGCTGTGAATCCGCGCTGACAAGGTGAAGCCGCCGAGATACCCCGCAAACGAGCCAATCAGCAGGATGTTCGCGAACTCGTCCGCCGAGAGTTCCCAGTAATACACGGTCATGTAGGCTTGGAGCGCCCCGCGCACGCCGAGCATCAGGGACAAGGCGAACAGGGCAATCATCAGGAACAGGTAGTTGCGGTTGCTGAAAGCCTTGAAGAGATCGCGGAAGAAGTCCATGACGCCGAACCGGGACTGACCCTCGGCCGGCTGGGGCAGGGTCGGAATCCGGTCTCGCGTAAACCACGCCGATGCAGAAAGCACCACGAAGATGGCTGTGGCGTTGGAGAACGACAGCGCGTTGTAGGAGTCCGGGTTGAGCAGCGCATTGCTGTACTCGATCGTGACGGCGAAGAACACGAGCGTGTTGACCTTGTGGACGGGCGGTCCGCCGAGCCAGCCGAAGAAGTTGTTGTAGGACATGATTTTCGTGCGCTCGTAGTACTCCTTCGACAGTTCGCCGCCCATGGCGAGGTGAGGCACGTGATAGACCGTCATGAAGGTGCGCAGCATGATCGACCAGACGAGGAACCACGAGAACAGGGTCAAGCCGTGGACGTCCGGCGGATTGAAGACGCACCAGAAGGAGACCGCGACCGGCAAGGGTGCGATGAGCATGAACGGATGCCGGCGGCCCCACTTCTTCGACCGCCAGCGGTCGGACAGGGAACCCAGGAGTGGATCCGATACGGCGTCGGCGAAGATGGAGATGGTCGGCACCAGGCCCGCGAGCAGGACGTCGAGCCCAAGCACTTGGTTGTAGTAGAACATGCTGAGGACGCCTACGGGGTACAGCGACAGCGTCTCGGCGGCCGATCCGACGCCAAAGGCGAACCGTGTGCGCGTCGGTACCGTGCGCGGGTCGATGCCCGCGCCGCTGCTCGTCTCGGCCATGTCCCTCCCCGGCGGCGAGGGAACGGCCCCCGCATGAGCGTGCAGTGCCAACAATGCACGATGTTGACGGGAAGGGATAGGGGGATTTCGCCATTGAGGGGAGGGACTCGTACACCGCCGACTCTTGTTACGCTTTCCTGTCACGGCATCGCAGACAAATCACCGCCCCAAGGAGCTAACGCATGAAGTTCGGCGCGCAGGTCAGTTGCTATCGGAACACTTGGGACAGCATCCGCGAGGTTGCCGAGGTGATGGACGCGGCCCCCTGGTCCAGCATCTGGTTCGCAGACCACTATCTGCCGCCGCCCGGCCGCAAGAAAGAGGAGCACCTCACGGCGCACGAGGCGTTCACCGTGGCTGCTGCCGTCGCCGGCATCACCTCCACGCTCGAGATCGGCCACCTCGTGCTCGGCAACACCTACCGCAACCCCGGCCTCACCGCCAAGATGGCCGGCACCGTGGACCACATCTCCCACGGTCGCTTCGTGCTCGGCATTGGCGCGGCTTGGTTCAAGCGCGAGCACGAGGCCTATGGCTGGGACTTCCCAAGCATGAAAGAGCGCCAGGACCGCTTCGAGGAAGCGGCGCAAATGCTGCGGGCGCTGTTCCACGACAGTCGGGCATCCTTCGAGGGCCGCTACTACACGCTGGACGACGCACCGCTCGCCCCCGGCAGCTACGCGAGGCCCATCCCTATCCTCGTCGGCGGCACCGGCGAGAAGCGCACTCTCCGGACGCTCGCGCGATACGGCGACGTGATGAACCTCGACGGCTGGGCCGGCGGCCCGATGACCGCCGAGTACTTCCGCCACAAGGTGAGCGTCCTCAACGCCCACTGCGAAGCCGCGGGCCGCGACCCAAGCGAAATCCGCCACACCGTGCTGATGCCAACGATGGTCACCGACGACGCCAGCGCTGCCGAAGCCTTCATGCAAGGACGCCACCTAGGCGCCGGCACCGCCGCCGGCCCGAAGAACTACGTCATCGACCGCATCGGCGAAATCGCCCAGGCCGGCGCCGACGAGATCATGATCGGCGGCATCCAGACCGACGACGTGGACCAATACCACCTTGTCGCGGAAGACGTGCTGAGCCAGTTCGCGTAGGCGTTCAACCGGAGCCGGAGCCATGCAGCACGATGTCCTGATCGGCACCTACACCCACGGCGCTGCCGAGGGCATCTACCGTGGCCGCTTCGACGACGAGACCGGCGCGTTCGAGACGTTGCAACTCCTTGCCGCCGTCGCCAATCCGGCTTTCCTCGCATTGCGCGGCGACATGCTGTTCGCGGTCAACGAGCAGATGGACGGCGGCGTGTCGGCGTTTCACCGCGAGGGTACGCGCCTAAACCTCGTCAGCGCAGAGCCGAGCGGCGGTTCCCTGCCGTGCCACATCAACGCCGGTGCGGGCTGGGTCGCAGTCGCCAATTACGGCTCCGGCAGCGTGACTCTGTTCCCCACCGTGGACGGCCGCCTGCAGCCGATGTCGGACCTGCGTCAGCACGAGGGTGCGGGTCCGAATGCCGCGCGCCAGGCGAGCGCGCACCCGCACGAGGTGCAGCAGGTGGGCGCGACGGCGCTGCTGGTGCCGGACCTCGGTACGGACCGCCTGCACATCTACGACGTTGCCGGTCATCGCCTGCGCGAGCGCCGTGTCGTCGCGCTCGAGCCCGGTTCGGGTCCACGCCACACCAAGCGCCATCCCTCGAAGCCGGTGCTCTACGTGCTCGGTGAACTCGGCAACACGATTGACGTCCTGACGTGGCCAGACCTCGAACCCATCCAGCGCATCGATACGCTGCCCACAGGCTTCGAGGGCGAGAGCACCACGGCGGAGATCGTCGTCGCACCGGACGGCCGTTTCGTGCACGCATCCAATCGGGGCCACGACAGCATCGTCTCCTTCGCCGTCGACGAATCGGGCTGCCTGTCGGCGGCCAGTTTCGTGCCGACGCTCGGCCAGCATCCGCGCTACTTCTGCCTCGACCCCTCGGGCGGCTGGCTGCTGGTGCTCAACCAGGACTCGGACAATGCGGTGGTGTACCGCATCGACGGTGGTCGACCGAGCGATGCGGTCTGCAAGGCCCCAGCACCCACGCCGGTGTGCCTGCTCTGGGACGATCGCCAGAAGTAGAAACCAGTTGGCGCCGTTCGCGTCAGGCGGGGCGCCAGCGAGGAAGGCCGCGTTGTCACGGCCGGTTGCGGCCGAGCAACATTGGCTACGCTACGCCTTTTGCCAACTTGGGGTAAGAAATGAAGCTCAAGGATCGAGTGTGCGTCGTGGTCGGCGCCGGGCAGACGCTTGGCGAAACCATCGGCAACGGCCGCGCTGCGGCGGTCACCTACGCCCGCGAGGGTGCGACGGTGCTGCTTGTCGATTGGATCGAGGAGCGCCTCGCCGAGACCGAAGCGATGATTGCGAAGGACGGGGGCGATGCCAGCTCCTTCGTCGCCGATGTACGGGCCGAAGCTGGCTGCAAGTCCATCAGCGACCACGCCGTGGAGCGATTCGGTCGCATCGACATCCTCCACTACAACGTCGGCAAGAGCCAGGGCGATGGCGAGGTGGCGGGGCTTGCCGTCGAAAACTGGTCCGACATCATGAACCTCAACCTCACCGGCTACTACCTCACCTGCAAGCACGCGCTGCCGGTCATGCGCGCCCAGCGCTCCGGCGTCGTAATCGGCATCTCGTCCATGGCGGCCCACGGCGCCCACGGCAACATGACCTACGGCGTGTCGAAGTCCGGCATGAACTCCCTCACCAAGTCGATGGCCATCGACAACGCCCGCTACGGCATCCGCGTCAACGCCATCATGCCGGGCCTCATGGACACGCCCATGGCCATCGAACGCCGCGCCAGCGAACAGAACCGCTCGCGCGAGGAAATCCGCGCCGAACGTGCCCGCCAAGTGCCGCTCCTGCGGCAACAGGGCACCGGCTGGGACGTGGCCAACGCCGCCCTGTTCCTCGCCTCGGACGACGCGAGCTACATCACCGGCATCTGCCTGCCGGTCGACGGCGGCCTCTCGGCACGGGGCTGACGGAAGCCAAGTGTCTGGGTCGTTACGTTCGATCGCCGGGTCACGCCAAGGATTGGGCGAGCATGTAGCGATTGCCGTCGGGGTCGGTGAAGGTAGCGAGTCTCACCATGCCGGGAATCTCCGTCGTGTCGCCCTCGAACGAGACGCCCTTCGCCTCCAGTTCGCTGCGAGCCGCGTGGATGTCGCGAACTCCCAACACGGGTGTCGTTCCCGGCCCGCGCGCGTCCCCGCCCTCGTTGAGGCCAATGCTAACGCCCTCGGCAGGCGTGCCTACCTCCGCCCAACCGGCCTCAGGGGCCCTGAACAACTCCGCGAAGCCAAGCTTGTCGGTGAACCATGCCAGCGAAGCATCGAGATCCTTCACGGGGATGGACAGGGTGATGGTGCCGTCGTAGTCGGGCATGGTTGCTCCCTAGGATTAAGTTCCGGCGGTGAAACAGGGTTGCACAGACGCAAGTGTGCCGCGCCGCGGCGGCGTCTTGAACCTCGTAGCTCGTCTGTTCAGGCTGCGTTGTCTTGGAGCACCATGGCGGCCCCCTTCTCGCCGATCATGATGGCGGGCGCGTTGGTATTGCCGGAGACCAGGGTCGGCATGATGGAGGCGTCGGCTACGCGCAGGCCCTGGACGCCGTGGACGCGGAGGCGGTCGTCCACCACGGCCATTCGGTCGCTGCCCATCTTGCAGGTGCCGATGGGGTGGAAGACGGTGGATCCCGTGCGGCGGCAGAAGTCGAGGATTTCGTCGTCGGATTGCACTGCGTCGCCGGGGTAGAGCTCGTGGTCGGCGTAGGTGGCCAGCGACGGCGCCGCGCCGACTTGGCGGGCGATTTTCATTCCTTCGATGAGGGCGGCGCGGTCGATGGCGTCGTCGAGGAAGTTCGGGCGGATGGCGGGCTGCACGTTGGGGTCCGCGCTTTGGATGTGGATGGAGCCGGTGCTTTCGGGGCGAAGCTGGCACACCGAGCAGGTCATGCCCGGCTCCTTTTCGAGCGACCCGCGCTTGCGGCTGCGTGCGTAGCTCGCGTGGGCGAAGTGGAACTGCACGTCGGGCGTTTCGAGTTCCGAGCGGGTGCGGACGAAGCCGTGGGCGATGCCGGCGGTGTAGGTGAAGGCGCCTCTCCTTGCGAGGCCGTACTTCAACGCTTCGAAGACGATGCGGGCGCCGCGGGTTTGCTCGTTCAAGGTGGTGGTGCCCTTGACGCGCCAGGCGACGGAGCTCGAATAGTGGTCGCGGTAGTTTTCGCCGACGCCGGGCAGGTTGTGCGCCACGTCGATGCCGAGGCCGCGCAGCCGATCGGCTTCGCCGATGCCGGAGAGTTCCAGAAGCTGCGGCGATTGCACGGCGCCGGCCGCGAGGATCACTTCGCGGTTTGCCGTCGCCTCGATGGGTGCGCCGCCGCCTTGGGCATAGCGGACGCCTGTGGCGCGACCGTCTTCGGTGAGCACGCACTCGGCCATCGCCCGGGTGGCGATGGTGAGGTTGGAGCGGCTGCGCGCCGGGTCGAGGAAGGCGCGCGCGCTCGAGAAGCGGCGGCCGTTGCGTTGCGTGACCTGATAGATGCCGAATCCCTCTTGGGAGGCACCGTTGTAGTCGGGGTTGGCGGGGTAGCCGATCTCGGTGCCGGCGTCGACGAAGGCGCTGAGCAGGGGATGGCTCTCCACCATGTCGGCGACGTTGAGTTCGCCGCCGCTGCCGCGGTAGTCGTCGTCGCCGCGTTCGCAGTTCTCCGAGCGCTTGAAGAAGGGCAGCACTTCGTCGTAGGACCAGCCGCGGTTGCCAAGCTGCGCCCAAGTGTCGTAGTCAAGCGCCTGGCCGCGCACGTAGAGCATGCCGTTGATGGAACTCGAGCCGCCCAGCACCTTGCCGCGCGGGATCGGGATGCGGCGGTTGTGCGTGCCTTCTTCCGGCTCGGTGTCGAAGCACCAGTTGACGCTGGGCCGCTCGATCATCTTCCAGAAGCCCACCGGGATGTGGATGAGCGGGCTCCAGTCGCGCCCGCCGGCCTCGAGCAGCAGCACCGAGTTGGCAGGATCGGCGCTTAGACGGTTGGCGAGGACGCAGCCGGCGGAACCGGCGCCAACGACGATGTAGTCAAAGCTGGCCATAGCGGGTTTCCCTTGGAGTAGTTGGCTATCCGAGCGGTGAGTGGAGTCTGCCTGGGCGTGAGCCTAGCGCAAGGGGTTCGGCCGACAGGGGCGACGCATGCGTCGCCCCTACGGGGGGATGTCGCAGTCCAAAACTGCCAACGCGCCCGTCAGGGCGCGCCGGGACGGGACAAGCCCGTCCCCTGGGACGTTGGGCTGGGCGATGCGCGACTTGCTCCCTCCCTCAGCAAGTCGTGGGATTGCGCAGCACGCGGCCGGAGCGCTCGCCGGTATGCGTGTCGTTCTCTAGGATCACGCTGCCGTTGCAGATGGTTGCCTCGTAGCCCATCGCCTTCTGGATCAGCCTTGGGGCACCGTCCGGGAAGTCATGCACCAACACGGGCTGGCGTTCTGCCACCCGGTCGATGTCGATGACGTTCACATCCGCCTTCATGCCGGGCTTGAGGGCACCGCGGTCCTTGAAGCCGATCACCCGTGCCGAGGCGCTGGTCATGCGGCGCACGGCCTCTTCGATCGTGAAGAGGTCGTTCTCGCGATGCCAGTGGGCGAGCAGGAAGCTGGTCCAGCCAGAGTCCATGATCTGACTGACGTGGGCGCCGGCGTCGCCGATGCCGGGTAGAACCCAGTCGGTGGTAAGGAAGCCCTTCAGCCTCTCTAGGTCGTGGTTGAAGAAACGCACGTGGAAGAGCGCCTTGCCGTCCGTCTCCAGCATCTTGTCGAGCCAAAGCTCCACGGGATGCCGCCCCGCCGCCTTGGCCTGACTGTAGAGGCTCTCGCTGGCGTCGCGAGCGTACTTGGGACGCTCCTCGTCGCCGAGCCAATAGACGTTCTTCGCCCACTGTTCCACCTGCGGATGCTTCTTCGCGTCCTCGATCAGCTTGGCGCGTTCGTCCTCGTCCCGGATGAGTGCCAGGCGGCCCTCGAAGTCCAGTTTGCGCAGCTTGCCCCAGGCGGGGGTGGTGAAGGCGATGCCGGTGGTGAGTCCGGACAGGAAGCCGCCGCTCCGGGGCAGCGTGAGCGCGTTGACGTCGAGCCCCTCGGACTGCATGGCCGCGATGGCGCTGTCATAGCCGGTACCGGTTCCATCGGGCCCCGGGTTGTAGGGAGCGCTGAACAGGACCCGGGTTCCGGCTGCTCGCACTTGGTTGGTGAGGATGGCCATTTCTTCGTCGAGCTTGCTGTAGTTGAGCACGCTCTGGAGGATGCCGCCGTGCTGGCCCACGGCGCGGGAGATGGCGACGAGTTCCTCTTCCTGCGCAAATGTGCCCGGAATGGAGCGACCGTCCGGCAATACGTGACCGGGCAAGCGGTTGGTGGAGAACCCGACTGCGCCCTCCTTCACGGATTGACCGACGAGTTCGGCGATCTGGCGAATCTCGTCTTCGCTGGCGTCCTCCTCGATGGCGCGCTCGCCCATGACGTAGAAGCGGGAGGCGCAGTGGCCGACCAGGCCCGTGATGTTGATGGCGGGGTCCAGCTTCTCGATGGAGTCGAGGTACTGCCCGTAGGACTCCCAGTCCCACGGCAAGCCGGTGAGGATGGCGTTCTTGGGGATGTCCTCGACGGTTTCCATCATTCCGGCCAGGAACTCGCGGTCCGCCGGCTTGCAGGGCGCGAACGTCACGCCGCAGTTGCCGAAGAGGGCCGTCGTCACCCCATGCCAGGAAACCGGCGTCAGCAGCGGGTCCCATCCTGCTTGCGCGTCGAAATGGGTGTGCAGATCGACGAAGCCGGGCGTGACGGTTGCGCCGGCGGCGTCGATTTCGCGCGCCGCGCTGCCATCCACCTTGCCGACCGCGGCGATGGTGTCGCCGTCGATGGCGACGTCGCCGTGGAAGGGCTCTGCGCCAGTGCCGTCGACGATGCGTCCGCCGCGAACGATGAGATCGTGTGCCATTGGGTGTCTCCTCCTCTCAAGCGGACAATCATGTGCCGATTGCCCGGAGGTTGCCACCACCTGTAGGGGCGACCCCTGTGGTCGCCCGTGTTCGTGTGACGTGCGGCGTTGGGGTACGCCAACACGGGCGACCACAAGGGTCGCCCTTCGAATGGGATGTGGCACGCCCGACAGGATTCGAACCTGTGGCCTTTGGCTCCGGAGGCCAACGCTCTATCCAACTGAGCTACGGGCGCGTGGCCGGCGAATCATGCGGCATTGCGGCCCGGCACTCAACGTGACAGTGTCGGGAGTGCCGCGATGACGGCAGCGAGTGATGGACGGAGAGATGGCTGAAGTTTCGGCACATGCAACAGATGCGGCGGACCGGCTGACCATTGAGCCGACGGATGCGATGCTTGGTGCGGTGGTTCGAGGGGTGCGTCTGACCGGGATGACAGACGACGAGTGGAACGCAATTCACGCCGCGTTTTTGGACAGAGGCGTGCTGGTGTTCCCGGGCCAGTTTCTGACCGATGCCGAGCAGATGGATTTCGGCCGCCGGTTTGGCGACCTGATGATCGAGTCGCAGCCGTTCAGCAACGTGCGTGCGGACGGCAGCCTGCGCGGCAGGGAGGATCCCGTCATGCAGCTCTTTCGCGGCAACGAAGGCTGGCACACGGACAGCTCCTTTCAACCGGTGTCTGCCAAGGCGTCCATTCTTTCCGCCCGCAAGGTGCCGGCCACCGGCGGCCAGACGGAGTGGGCGGACATGCGTGCCGCATACGAGGCACTCGACGACGTAACGCGCGAGCGCGTTCCTTCGCTGTGCGCGCACCATTCGCTCTACTACTCGCAGCAGCGCATCGGTGCGGCGGGGGATGTCACCGCCAAGGGGCTTGCGGAACTGCATGGCGCGGCGGGGGCGGCGTCCGCATCGGACGAGGACGATGGCGGCGCATCGATGCCGGGCTATCGGCAGGAGCAGGTGGTGCCGCTGCGCCCGCTGGTGAAGGTGCATCCGGAAACCGGGCGTCCGGCGCTTTACATCGGCCGCCACGCCCACGACATCGTCGGACTCTCGGAGGAGGAGTCCCGACTGCTGCTTGAGGAACTGGTTGCGTTCGGTTGCCGGCCGCCACGCGTGTACGGCCACCGTTGGCAGGTGGGCGATGTGGTCATCTGGGACAACCGCCGCGTACTCCACCGCGCCCGCCCTTGGCCGGCTGACGAGGCCAGGGCCATGCATCACACGCGCGTGGCTGGAGACCCGGCTACGGAGACGGCCCTGAACGTCCATTGAAGGAGCATTGTCTCCTGTAGGGGCGACCCTTGTGGTCGCCCGTGTTCGTGTGTGACGTGCGGCGTTGGCCACGCCAACACGGGCGACCACAAGGGTCGCCCCTACGGGGCAGCGCGAACGACCGGTGACCCGAAGTTCGCTCCTGCGGGGGCGTGGTGGTCAGGCCGCCGTGATAGGATGCGCCGCTTTTCGCTCCGGATTCCCCTTGGCTGCCCACGACATCGCCCGCACGCTTCGCGCCCGCGATTTCCGCTGGCTGTGGGCTGGCAACGTCGCCTCCTCGTTTGCCATGAACATGCAAATGGTGGCGCGTGGGTGGCTTGTGTATGCGCTCACCTCCTCGGCCTTGGACCTCGCCTGGGTAGCCATGTCGTTCATGGTGCCGCAGATCCTGCTCTCGCTCTGGGGCGGGGTGGTGGCGGATCGGCTGCCGAAGCGGTCGATTCTGGTGGGCGCACAGATGCTGAACTGCATCGCCACCGTGCTGATGGGCATCATCATCCTCACCGGTCGGGTGGAGTTCTGGGATTTCATCTGGTTCGGTGCCTTCAACGGGGCGGTGCTGGCGCTGTCGATCCCGGCGCGCAACGCCTTCGTGCCAGACCTCGTGCCGGATCAGTACATCATTCCGGCGATGGCGCTCAACACGACGGGGATGAACTTCGCCCGCATCATCGCGCCGGCGCTCGCCGGAATCCTCATCGCCGTGATCGCCGCCGGCGACACCACCAGCACCTTTGGCGTCGGCATCGTGTACATGATCATTGCCGTCTTGTACTTCGGCTCGGCGGCGACGCTGCTGGTGGTGTCCAAGCCCGGCGAGCCGCACGCGGACCATCACGCCGCCGGGCACGTCTCGGAAATGATCGCTGGCCTGCGCTACGTGATCCACAGCGGGCCGCTGCTGGCGCTGATCCTGCTCTCCATCGTGCCGTTCCTGTTCGGAATGCCGCTCAACACGCTGATGCCGGCGTTTGTCGAGGACGTTCTGGGCGGCGGGCCGGACGACCTTGGCTTCCTGCTCTCCGCGATGGGCGGCGGGGCGATCCTGGGCTCGCTCATGCTGGCGGCGGCTGGCGACTTCGACCACAAGGGCGCCTGGGTGATCGGCACATGCTTCGCCTGGGCGCTGGCCACGATGGCATTTGGCTTCGCCAGTGGATTCGCCTTCGCCGCCGTGGCTGCGGCAGCCTACGGCTGGCTTTCGTCGTGGAACATGTCGCTGAACCGCGGGCTTTTGCAGACCTGCACCGAGCCGCAAATGCGCGGAAGGGTGATGAGCATCGACATGATGTCGCACGGGCTGATGCCACTGGGGGTCATTCCGATCAGCCTTGTGGCGGAGTGGCAGGGGGTGGCGGTGGCGCTGGTGGTCAGCGGCCTCATCTTCATTGTGCTGATCGCCGCATTGCTCTTGGTCTCGCCGGCGGTGAAGACGATGAATCGGGAGCTGGTGGCCGCCGGCTAGGAGGCTGCGTCGTAGAAACGACGCAGCCTCCTAGCCGAAGTGGTGAGCGAACGCGAACCCGGAGGCCAGCAGTTCGCGCAGCGAACTGCCAACGCGCCCGTCAGGGCGCGCTAGCGCCGCCAAACCCCTCGCTACGCTCGGCGTCTGGCCCCAGCCCCCACCTCCCTATGACCTCGCGTCGCAGAAAGCCCCTTAAGTGGCTTTCTACGGCGCAAGCTCCTAGGAGGCGCCCGTCAGGATGCGGTCCAGCACCGGGCGGATTTCCTTCAGGAACCGCACCGGGTGTTCGCTCATGGGGAAGTGGCCGAGGCCCTCCATGGTGCGATAGCGGGCGCCGGGGATCATGGCTGCGAGTTCCTCGCCACCGGCCGGGGTGCCGCTCCAGTCGTACTCGCCGTTCAGGATGTCGACGGAACAGACCTTTGTGTCGATGGTTGCGGCGGTGTTGCGCACGTCGTGGTCCACGGAGTAGTAGTAGAGGTCGCCCCGAAACACCGCCGGCGCACCTTGGCTGTACACCCACGCGGTTTCCCGCCTGAGTGCCTCTGGGCTCGTCGGCGCCATCATCCCGTACATGAGATGCGCCTTGAAGTCGTTGCTCACTTCCGGGTGGTAGAACTTCATGTTGAAGCCGCCAGGGGTGTAGGGGACCGTCTCGAGCCCCACCACGGCTCGGAAGCGCTGCGGGTGATAGAGCGCAAGATCGATGGCCAGGTGGCCGCCGATGGAACTGCCCATGTACACCGGTCGGTCGAACCCCAACGCGTCGGCAAGGGCCAGCGGCACCGACATGAGGAACTCGCGGGTGAGGCGGTATTCCCGGCGCCACCACGCTTCCTCTTGCGGCGGCACCGACTTGCCGTGACAGGGCAGGTCGTAGGCGACCATGCGGAACTTCGATTGCAGTTCCTCGTCTTCCAGCACATGGCGCCACTGGCGGCCATCGGCGCCGGCGGTGTGTTGCAGCAGGAGCCCAACATCGCCCGTGCCGGTCTGTTCGAAGTAGACCCGATAGTCGGTGGGAGCCGACTCGCCGTCGCTCGTCAGGGGCAGGTGCACGTAACGCCCTTGGGCAGCGTCGAAGCGAACCGCGTCAGACATTGCGCATCTCCCGCATGATTTCGACGAGGCGGCGAACGGCCGGATAGTAGGCGCAGTAGTTGGCGTGGTCGCCAACCACGGTGAAGCCGTGGTGGATGGCGGCGGGGTAGAGGTCCTGATAGAACGGTCGGGGCGTTGCCGCGAGCAGCCGCTCCCACTCGCCTTCGTCCGCCTGAATGGCGAGATGGCTGGCCATGCCGCCGGACCAGGGCACCGCGTTCGTCACCTGCCCGTCCTGAATGTCGAGGCGCGTGTTGCGCTGGCCGACGCCGATCCGCAGCGTGGCGTTCCACAGCCTCGCGTGCAGGCGGAACTCGGCGTCCTCGTTCGCGCGATCCTTCAGCCCCGGCCAATCGAGCATGGCTTCCCCTCCGCTGTTCCGTTAGCGCAAATGCAGTTCGCGTGAGCGAACTGCCGACGCGTCCGCAAGGACGCGCCTTGTCATGGCTTGACAAGGTCGCGTAGGGTACGCACGCCTGAGCAACCTGTCGAACTTCGACCCGGATCGGTCGCCAGCTTCACGAGAGCGCCCCCGAGGCCGATGAGGAACCCTCCCATGCCCATGAAAATCGGCCTGGTGGCCGACACCCACATTCCCGAGGCCCGCGCTGAGCTCTGGCCGCAGGTGTTCGATGCCTTCGCTGGCGTCGATTGCATCTTCCACGGCGGCGACGTACACGATCTTGCGCTGCTCGACGAGTTCGAGCGCATTGCGCCGATCTACTGCGCTCGGGGCAACGGCGAAGACGGTTCCGGGGGCCGGCCCATCCAGCCGGAAGACGAGCGGGTGAAATACGTCTGGACCTTCGACGACCTTGAAGGACTCACGGTGGGGCTCACCCACTACATTCCGGTGGAGGCAACCAGCAACCCGGATTTCGCCCTGGCACGCTGGATCGAGCGCTTCTGGCCCGAGCGCAAGCCAGACGTGATCGTCTCCGGCGACACCCACACCGAGTTCATCGGCGAATGCGAGGGAGTCTTCTGCGTCAACCCCGGTTCTCCCATCTATCCGCACAACTACGACACCCAATACGGCACGGTCGGCTTTCTGGAGCTGGACCAAGGCAAGGCCTCCGCCTCGGTTTGGCTCATCAACGACGACGGCATTGAACCGTTCAACTGGGATTCCCCACCGCGCTGGCGCTGACTGCGCGGGCCCTTCTCGAGGAAAGCTCGCGAGGGCCGACCGGGCACCTCGCCATGCGCTCGGCATAGCGCGCCCACACCAGAAGGGTCCGTGCCCGCCGTAAGCAATGTCCTACAAATGTGGGGCGAATCACGCACAAAGCGTGGGGCAGTCGGCGGGCATACCCCGGCCCCGGCCGTTTCTACGCTCCTCCTTCGACTTTTTGTCCGCTTGCGGACGCCCGAACACGAAGGAGAAGCATCATGTCGAATAAGACGCCCTTGGGCGCCATCCCCACCCCGTTTGCTGCCGATGGTTCGCCTCCTGGTGAGGACTGGCAGGAGGTTCGCGACGCCGAAACGGGCGAACTGCTCGCCTATGGCCGCCGCATCGACGCGCGGGAGGCGGAGCGCTTGGGTGAAGCCATGCACACGGCGGGTGGGGTGCGCACGGGCCGTGGCCCCGGCGCGTCGAGGGGGCCCCGACGGTCGCCAGCGCGCGGCCGCACCGGCACGCCGCAAGACGCCGCGCTGCTCTTCGGTGGCAAGCCGATGCCGGCCGGCCACTTTCACTTTGCCTTGCCGCTGCCCACGCATCCGCACGCACCGGACGGAAACGGCACGGGCGGCTCACCGCGGCCCGATTCCGACCCAGACAGCGACCGGGACGACGACGACCTGCGCGCCGAGCGCTCGAAGGCACGCCATGAGCAGAAGGAACAGCGGCACCAAGACAAGCTGCGAGAGCGGGCGGCCAAGGTGATTCGCAATGCCCGTTCGGAGCGCAGGGCGCAAAAGAAGGCGGAGACCAAACGCAAGCGTATCCGCAGCGGCAAACGCTCGCTCAACCGACGTCGTTAGGGAATTCCATCGAGCAGACTGCGTAACCGACTGAGGTTGAGATATTTACCGTAGGGGCGGGGCTTGTCCCCATATGCGCTAACTTGTTTTGCGCATCGGCTGTCCGTAAGGTGGGGGTGTCGGTTCGGCTGGGGGCTTGTGCGGAGTGGACGAGGACTGGAAGGTGGTGGTGTCGTTCCTTCCGGAAGGCTGGGAGGAACTGGCGCAGGAGACGGGGGCGCTGAAGGGACTGCGCAAGGCGAAGTCTCCGGAGGCGCTGCTGCGGGTGCTTCTGCTGCATCTGGCGCGGGGTCATTCGCTGCGGGAGACGGTGGTGCGGGCGCGGCAGGCGAACCTTGCGGAGCTCTCGGACGTGGCGCTGCTGAAGCGGCTGCGGAAGTCGTCGGAGTGGCTGCGGGAGCTGTGCGCGGCGATGTTCCGGGAGCAGGGCGGAGTGTCGGCGTCTGGCGAGCTGCCGTTCCGGGCGTTCGACGCGACGACGGTGAAGGAGCCGGGGCGGACGGGCTCGCTGTGGCGCCTGCACTACAGCGTGCGGCTTCCGTCGCTGGCTTGCGACTTCTACAAGCTGACGCCGACCGAGGGTTCGGGCGTGGCCGAGACGCTGGCGCACTTTCCGATCGCCCGGGGCGACCTGGTGCTGGCGGACCGGGGCTACTCGACGGCGGCGGGTCTCGGCCACGTGGCGTCGTCGGGCGGCCACGCCACGGTGCGCGTGAACACCGGCTCGCTGCCGCTGCGGACACCGGACGGGGAGGCGCTGGACCTGCTGCAGCGGGTCGCCGGGCTGGACGAGGCGTGCGTCCCGCGGGCATGGCCGGCGGTGGCGGTCGGTCGGGGCGTCGCGGTGCCGGGTCGCGTGTGCGCGATCCGCAAGACCGAGGAGGCCGCCGCCATCGCGCAGCGCAAGGCGAAGGAACACGCAGCGCGCCAGGGCCGGCAGGTGCGGCCGTCCAGCCTCGAGTTCGCCCGCCACGTGATCCTGTTCACCACCTTCCCCGAAGGGACCTTCGACGCCCGCAGCGTGCTGGACTGGTACCGCGTCCGCTGGCAGGTCGAACTGGTCTTCAGGCGCTTCAAGTCGCTGGCGCAGCTCGGCCACCTGCCCAAGCACGAGGACGACAGCGCCCGCGCCTGGCTCCACGGCAAGCTGCTCGTGGCGCTGTTGGTGGAGAAGCTCGTTCGCCACGCCGGCTCCGTTTCCCCCTGGGGAGGCACCGTGGAGAGCCCGCCGTCGCAGTCCCTGGCGTGACTTCCGCTTCATGTACGGCCAGATCGCCCGCGCCATCGAGCCGCACCTCCCCCTGCAGCAGGCCATCGACGACTGGGACCGCATCTCAAGGGGATTGGCCGACCCGCCTCGCCAGCGGACCCCGCAGATCGACGAACGCTTCCCGGAACCATCGATCCAAACAAGTTAGCGCATATGGGGACAAGCCCCGCCCCTACGGGGCCCGTGCCGGGGGGCTATGCTGCGTTCGGCTGTGGCGGTGGCATCCCGATGTCGATCGGCTCCACGCCAAACGCATCGAGCACTTCCTGCGTGTAGCGAATCCCGCCCGTGACTTCCTTCGGGTCGCCCGTGATGAGGGCGTGGCAGGCTTCGGCGATGGCTTCTGCGGGCTCGGCGTTGTCGATCATCTCTTGGGTGTAGGGGCGGCCGAACATCTGGCCTGGGGTTGCCACGACGAGGTCTGGCGACAGGGCGTTGACGGAGATGCTGTGCTGGAACATCTCGGTGGCGAGGCCCGTGGTGAAGCGCTCCACCGCAGCTTTGGCCATGCCATACACCGGGCCGTCGAAATGCTTGCGATCGGGCTCCGGATGGATCGCCGCCTTTGACGAGATGTTGATGATGGCGCCGCCCTGCCCGGCCTCGATCATCCCCGGCAAGGCCAGTTGGCACAGGTGGAACGGCGCCTTGACGAGGATCTCCATCATTCGGTCGTAGTAGCGCTCGGAAAAGCCAATGGTCTCGCCTGGAACGAGGATGGCGCCGTTGTTGACGATGATGTCGACGCCGCCGTAGGCGGCCAGCGTTTGCTCGACCAGGCTCTCGCGCTCCTCGGACTTCATCAGGTTGCAGGCGATGGCCGTGGCCTCGCCGCCAGCATCCCGAATCGACTCCGCCACCGTGTGGACGGTGCCCGGAAGCCGCTCGTCCCGCACCTCCACGGTACGCGCCGTGACCACCACCTTGGCGCCACCCTTGCCGAGCCGCCGGGCGATGGCCTCGCCAATGCCCCGCGATGACCCAGTGACGATGGCGACCTTGCCTTGCACGTTGTCCATAGCTCCTTCCCCTGCTCGAATCTGATTGAACGTGAGCCGCGCACTCTAGCAGCCTGGCGGATTTCGGGCGGCGCAAGCCGCGGGAACTGATGCGAGGTGCCGGCCCTTGGGCCTCCCTCGACACAGGGGGCGGCCGCCGCTCGCACCCTATACTCCCCTCTCCAAGAACCGTTGAAGGCGGCGAACGTGGATCCGAGTTGCATCGAGCACTGCCTGACCGACGCCGAGCGGGACGCGTTCGAGCGGGACGGGTTCCTGCTCGTGCCGGATGCGCTTTCCGCGGTCGAGGTGGATCGGCTCATTGGGCTGGTGGACGACATGGCGCAGCGTCGCGCACGGGAGGTGGAACCCGGCGGTCGGCTGCATCTTCGCGACTTCCTGCACGACGATCCGATGTTCATGGACCTGCTCGACTGGCCCACCACCTTCCCCAAGATCTGGGGCATCCTGGGCTGGCACATCCAGCTCTATCTTTCGCACGTGGACATCACGTCGCCGTGGAAGGCGGAACAGCCTCTGCCGAAGCGGCTCGGCTGGCATCAAGACAGCGGCCGCGTGAACCTGGAGATGGAAGGCGACCCGCGACCGCGGCTGTCCGTGAAGGTCGGCTACCTTCTCTCCGACGTGACCGTGCCGGGGCGCGGCAACTTCTGCGTCGTCCCCGGCAGCCACCGTCGCAATCGGTTGCAAGGCCCAAACGATGCCGACCCGCCAGCCGCGATGCCGGTTTGCGTGGCCCCGGGCACGGCGGTGCTGTTCGACCGGCGTCTTTGGCACGCACCAAGCCCGAACACCTCCACCATCACCCGCAAGGCGGTGTTCTACGGCTACAGCTATCGTTGGCTACGCCCGCGCGACAACCTACGCATCGAGGACTACCCCGACTGCCACGACCCTATCCGCCGCCAACTCCTGGGCGCGAGCCGTGACGGCCACGGCTACTCCTCGCCGGAGCCGGGCGACGTGCCGCTGAAGGCTTGGCTGGAAGAACACGCCGCTTCCTCGTAGGGGAGGGATTGTCCCGTCCCGGCGCGCCCTGACGGGCGCGTTGGCAGTTCGCTTGCGCGAACTGCTGTGCTTCGACGAATTCCTCGTGTCGAACTCAAGACGGGCGGGGACAAGCCCCGCCCCTACGGGGCACGTGTCGAGTCCATCGTTGAGTTTCAACGCATTCCTCGCAGGGGCGCCTACCCGCGACAACGGAGGGTGGGCGTCACGTAGACTCGTCAAGCTCGATGACCACCAAGTGGGCATCGAGCCATTCGGGTAGCCACTTGGGCACGTCTGGGCGCAGGCGGGCGAAGACTTCGCGCTTGTACTCTGGGTCGTCGAGGGCGACGTGGGCACGGCCCTCGAAGGTCTCGCCGCGAATCCACACGCGGACCGGCGCATCGCCTTCGCGCAGGGCTCGCCACCAGCGGCCGTCGGCGCCGGCGAAGACGCGGTTGCCTTCGCGGCGGTAGTTCACCGGCAGAGTGCGGCCATTCGGCAGCGTGAGGAGCATGACGATGCCTGCCCTCTCGCCCTGGGGGTTGTCCTTCAGTTCCTCGACGACTGCGGGATTGGTGATCAGGGCGAAGTAGATTCGCGAGCCCGCAAGCAGCACGACGACAGCGGCCACCACGGCGATCAGGAGCCATTTCCAGATCCCCACCCGCAAACGCCTCTGTCGGCCCGGACTCAGGGTCGCTACAGCATCGGGATCGACGTGCCCATCGGCTTCTCGCCGCAGCGTTGTCGCAGGGTGAGGCGGAGTTGCGTCTGCGCCTGGGTGCGCGTCATCACGCCTATGTCCACGCTCTGGCGGTAGTACTCCACCATGCCGTCGGCGCACTGCTTCCAAGCGCGTCGCACCGCGCGGGTGCGTTCTCGCTCTGCCGCCTTGCGCTCGGACTCGGCACGCTCTTCGGCAAGGCAGCGGGCATGGGCGTCGGGATCCATGATGCCGGTGCATTCCGACTCCTCTTCGGTCGTCGCGCAGCCCCCGACGAAGAGCCCGAGGGCAAAGAGCCCAGCGACACAAACGGTTCGAGAAGACGCGCGTGCCGGACTCATGCCCTTGCTCCTATCTGCCAAAGCCAAACCGCACGGAGACACCGAACAGGCGCGGCTCCGTGAGGAAGTAGTTGCGGAACAGGCCCGAGGTGTCCGACGTCAGGTACTTGCCGGTGACATTCTCGCTGTCCGCAATGTTGCGCACCCATCCCTTCACCAACCAGCGACCGTCGTCGCTCTCGAAGATGAGCGAGGCGTTGTGCTGGCCCCATGCCTCGATCTCGTCGCCCTTGGTGTTGAACTCTCGCGCATACGAGGCTCCTTGCCAATAGTAGCCCCAACGCACGGTCAGGGAGCCCGACAGCGCGGGGATGGGCCACGTTTGGGCAACCCCCACCGTGAGCGTGTGCTCCGGTGCATTGGGCAGCCGGTTGCCGTCGAGGAAGACGGGAATGCCCTCCGCCGTCTCCACCCCAAGCGCACTCAGGAACTGCTGCGAGAAGTATGCGGGGATTGCGACGCCGGCTTCGTTGGCGGGGTACATCGTCCCGGGCGCCGGCAAAGCGCCAGGGCCGAACGGTTCCACTCCCGGCGGACAGGCGATCTGCAGCGCACAGCTCAGCACCTCCGGTGTGATCTCGGCTTCCCTGGCGACGAAGTTGACCCCGGTGGTCGCCCCAGGATCGATGTTGTTGAGAGTGATGTACTCGGGATTGCCGCCGGTGCGATTGATGGGGTCGATGGACATCGACTCATCGACCTCGCTCATCAGCCAGCCGTAGGAAAAGTCGAGCTGAAGCCCGGCCAGCGCCTCCGGTCGCCACAGCCCCTCGATCTCAAGCCCAAGGATGGTTGCATCGATGTTCTCGTTGATCGAGGAATTGTTGCGGATGCGGGTGATCTGCAGTCCGCTGTAGTCATAGAGGAACAGCGACCCGTTCAGCCGCATGCGGCCGTCCAGCAACGTGTTCTTGCTGCCGAGTTCCAGCGCGTTGACGGCTTCGGCATCGAAGGTGAAGGAAGACACATCTTGGAACGCCGGCGCGATGGGCGGGTTGAATCCTCCCGGCTTGTAGCCGCGCGAGACGAAGGCATAGGCGAGGCTGTTGTTGCTGATGCGCCAGTCGATGCCGGCGCGACCGCTCATCTCCTTCCACTCGGCCTCGGTTGGGCTGCCGGTGATGAACCGAGTCTCGTTGAAGGCCGGCACCGGCCCCACCGCATCGGCCACCGACCGCACCGCCACCGACCCGGTGGCGAGCCCCGGATCGGCCGCGATGGCGGCCTGGTCTTGCGACAGGAGGGTCAACAACGTCGTCTGATACAGGGGCGGCAATCCAGACTCGGCGACCACGCCCGGCAACTGCTCGGGCGGGATCAGGCCCAGTTCCACAAACGACCCGATGAGCGGCGCGAGCAGCACCGCACCAACGGCGCCAGCGGCATCGAGGAGGCTGGCATTGTAGATGTCCGTCGCGTCATGGAAGGCCAAGAGGCGTGTGGTTGCTTCGCTCGCATCCGGCGGCGACGCCATCGGATCGCCGGCGAGGGCCAGCAACTGGCCGACGAAATCGTCCGCGAGCCCTTGCCGAATCCAGATCGGCCCGGCGCCGAAGTAGCCGCCGAGCACGGAGTTCATGTCGATGGAGTTGAACAGCACGCTGGTTTCGTTGGATTCGCGGCGATCCTCGTTGTAGCGCACGCCCACGGTGAGGCTCAAGTCCTCCGTCATGTCGTAGTACACCTCGCCGAACAGCGAACTGCCTTCCGACACGGTGCCCTTGTCGGGGGAACTGCTGTTGTTGAACATGCCGGGGTACAGCGGCGGAAGCTCGAACAGCGGCGCACCGTAGGTGGACACCATGTCGAGCGTGTTGCCGAGCACGTAGTAGTCGGAGACCTCCTCTTTCGTATAGACGTTGCCGCCGACGAGGAAGTTGATCGGGCCGTCGAAGCTGGAGCGCAGCTTGACTTCCACCGTGCGGTAGTCCTGCGAGCCGTCGTTCTGGTCATAGACGAACGCTCGCGTGCCATCGACGGGCAGGGCGCAGCCGCCGAACAGGCCGGCGGTGCCGGCGGCCACGTTGCAGGTCTCTGAGGTCCAGAAGGTGCCAGCGCCTCCCGCTGGCGCCGACACGGGCCAGATTCCTTGCGGATTGAGGTCGGTGGGGGCGAGGCGCGGCCCCACGTCCATGAAGTAGTCCTGGCGCGACAGGCCCTCCGACTTCTGCACCGCGCCGATGACGTCCAGCATCAGCTCGCCGAAGTCGTAGTCGAAGCCCCAGGCGACGATGTCGTCGCGCTCCTGGAACACGGGATCAAGGTCCGTGTGCATCTCGCGGAAGCCCGTGATGTGCGGGCGCGGGAAGTCGAGCAGCTCCGCCTCGCTGCCATCCGTGCCGAGCGGCAGCGCACCCACGCCGCCGGCGAAGATGCCCGCCGTGGTGGCGCCGAAGTGCGGGGTGTCGAAGCCGAACCCGTCCGCCAGGCAGCCGTTGGTGGGGATGGAGTTGCGCACGCACACCTGATTGCTGATGCGAGCCCGGTCATCGTCCTCATCGAGCATGTGGAACTGCAGCCACGCGCCGGCGCGGTCCGTGATCTCCCAGGACAGCGTGCCCCGCAGCGCGAGAACATCGCGGCCATCGACATCGCCGTCGATGCCGGGCAGGCGTCTGCCGGCGATGCCGGTCTGGCCGAAGGCCAGATTCTCGATGTAGCCGTCGCGGGTGAGTCGATAGCCAGCCAAGCGCAGCGCAGCCGTGTCCGCGAGCGGCACGTTGATGGCAGCCTTGAGGCGAGTGTGGGCATAGTCCCCCGTCTCGACATCGACGAAGCCCTCGAAGACGCCCTGCTTCGGCATCTGCGTGACGAAGTTGACCGCACCGCCGGTGGCGTTGCGGCCGAACAGGGTGCCCTGGGGGCCACGCAGGATCTCCACCCGTTCCATGTCGTAGAACTCGATGGAGTTGAGGTTGGACACCACCGACACCTCGTTGATGTGCGTGGAAACCCCGCTCTGGCCGCTGTTTGCGATCACGAGGTTGCCGATGCCGCGAATGCTGAAGCTCGAACCGCCGAAGTTGGTGGCGGTGAAGCTGAGATTGGGGGCGTTCATCTGCAGGTCGGACGGGGTGATGACCTGCTCTTCCTCCAGCATCTCGCCGGTCAGCGCGGTGACCGGGATGGGCACGTCCTGCATCCCCTCTGCGATGCGCTGGGCGGTGATGATCACCTCCTCAATGGCACCGCCCTCGCTCGTAGGCTGTGCCGAGGTCCCCGATGCGAACGTGGCAACAGCGAGCGCAACCCAAGCACCCCGAAACGAACCCAAGCGCCCAGCCATCAATGTCTCCAACTCATTCCGCTTCGGCAAGCGCCTTGCGGCGCGTATCGAGTAAACATGCCGCCCCCAGAGGTGCTCTCAAGCATACAAGGAAGGCGTTGAAACGCATCGACGAGTTCGACACGGGACGCGTAGGGGCGGGCCTTTCCCCGCCCGTGTTCAACGCACCGACGGACTCGGCAAGAGACGCGTAGGGGCGGGGCTTGTCCCCATATGCGCTAACTTGTTTGGATCGATGGTTCCGGGAAGCGTTCGTCGATCTGCGGGGTCCGCTGGCGAGGCGGGTCGGCCAATCCCCTTGAGATGCGGTCCCAGTCGTCGATGGCCTGCTGCAGGGGGAGGTGCGGCTCGATGGCGCGGGCGATCTGGCCGTACATGAAGCGGAAGTCACGCCAGGGACTGCGACGGCGGGCTCTCCACGGTGCCTCCCCAGGGGGAAACGGAGCCGGCGTGGCGAACGAGCTTCTCCACCAACAGCGCCACGAGCAGCTTGCCGTGGAGCCAGGCGCGGGCGCTGTCGTCCTCGTGCTTGGGCAGGTGGCCGAGCTGCGCCAGCGACTTGAAGCGCCTGAAGACCAGTTCGACCTGCCAGCGGACGCGGTACCAGTCCAGCACGCTGCGGGCGTCGAAGGTCCCTTCGGGGAAGGTGGTGAACAGGATCACGTGGCGGGCGAACTCGAGGCTGGACGGCCGCACCTGCCGGCCCTGGCGCGCTGCGTGTTCCTTCGCCTTGCGCTGCGCGATGGCGGCGGCCTCCTCGGTCTTGCGGATCGCGCACACGCGACCCGGCACCGCGACGCCCCGACCGACCGCCACCGCCGGCCATGCCCGCGGGACGCACGCCTCGTCCAGCCCGGCGACCCGCTGCAGCAGGTCCAGCGCCTCCCCGTCCGGTGTCCGCAGCGGCAGCGAGCCGGTGTTCACGCGCACCGTGGCGTGGCCGCCCGACGACGCCACGTGGCCGAGACCCGCCGCCGTCGAGTAGCCCCGGTCCGCCAGCACCAGGTCGCCCCGGGCGATCGGAAAGTGCGCCAGCGTCTCGGCCACGCCCGAACCCTCGGTCGGCGTCAGCTTGTAGAAGTCGCAAGCCAGCGACGGAAGCCGCACGCTGTAGTGCAGGCGCCACAGCGAGCCCGTCCGCCCCGGCTCCTTCACCGTCGTCGCGTCGAACGCCCGGAACGGCAGCTCGCCAGACGCCGACACTCCGCCCTGCTCCCGGAACATCGCCGCGCACAGCTCCCGCAGCCACTCCGACGACTTCCGCAGCCGCTTCAGCAGCGCCACGTCCGAGAGCTCCGCAAGGTTCGCCTGCCGCGCCCGCACCACCGTCTCCCGCAGCGAATGACCCCGCGCCAGATGCAGCAGAAGCACCCGCAGCAGCGCCTCCGGAGACTTCGCCTTGCGCAGTCCCTTCAGCGCCCCCGTCTCCTGCGCCAGTTCCTCCCAGCCTTCCGGAAGGAACGACACCACCACCTTCCAGTCCTCGTCCACTCCGCACAAGCCCCCAGCCGAACCGACACCCCCACCTTACGGACAGCCGATGCGCAAAACAAGTTAGCGCATATGGGGCTTGTCCCCGCCCGTGTTGAATGCGTCGACGAACTCGTCGAAGCGCAGCAGTTCGCGCAAGCGAACTGCCAACGCGCCCGTCAGGGCGCACCGGGACGGGACAAGCCCACCGCCGAAGGGTGGTGTTCGGGGGTTGCAGGACTTCGCCGGAAGTCCTTTAACTACCTGATAAACATAAACCTTTTGGCGTTCCGGGCACCGCCGGGGCACACTGCTTCTCAACACCCTCTTGTAACCGAACAGGGAACGGGAAGTGAACAATCGACCCCTCATGCTGTCCGCAACCTTCGTCAAGAACGCCAACCGGCCCGGCCGCTACGGCGACGGTCGGGGCGGCCTCGGCCTCGGCCTGCTCGTGCGGCCCGCCCTACGCGGCGGGCTCAACAAGTCCTAGACGCAGAGCGTCCGCATCGACGGCCGGCCCACCAGCCTCGGCCTCGGCCGCTACCCCGTCGTCACCCTCGCCATGGCCCGCGAGCGCGCGCTGGAGAACGCCCGCGCCATCGCCCAGGGCCGCGATCCGCCGCTCGGGGAAGGCCATGCCGACCTTCGCCGAGGCGCTGGAGACCGTGATCGGCATCCACGCCCCGCACTGGAAGGACCGCGCCGGCTCCGAACGACAGTGGCGCACGAGCCTCGCCACCTACGCGCTGCCGCGGCTCGGCGCCAAGAACGTCGACGCGGTGACCAGCGCCGACGTCATGGCCGTGCTGCTGCCGATCTGATCCGCCAAGCGGGTGACCGCCGGCCGCGTGCGGCAGCGCATCGGCGCCGTCATGAAGTGGGCGGTCGCGCAGGGGCTGCGCGCCGACAACCCCGCCGGCGGCGCGATCTCCGCGGCGCTGCCGAGGACCGCCGTCATGCAACGGCACCAGCGGGCGCTGCCGCACGCCGAGGTCCGCGCCGCGCTTGCGCGGGTGCGGGGCTGCGACGCGCACGCCGGCATCCGGCTGGCGTTCGAGTTCCTGGTGCTGACCGCCACCCGCTCGGGGGAGGTGCGCAACGCCCGCTGGAACGAGATGGACCGCGACGGCGCGGTGTGGACGATTCCCGCCGCGCGCATGAAGAACGGCCGCGAGCACCGGGTGCCGCTGTCGGACCGCGCCCTCGAGGTGCTCGACGAGGCCGGCGGGCTGGCCGTCGTGGACGGCTGGGTGTTCCCGTCGGCGCGCGGTCGCGCCATGCCCCAGAAGTGCCTGTCGGAGCTCATGCGCACGCTGGGCGTTGACGCCGTCCCGCACGGCTTCCGCTCGAGCTTCCGCGACTGGGCCGCCGAGTGCACGGACGCGCCGCGCGAGGTCTGCGAGCTCGCGCTGGCGCACGTCAGCGGCGATCGCGTGGAAGCCGCCTACCGGCGCAGCGACCTGTTCGACAGGCGGCGCGCGCTGATGGCCGACTGGGCCGCCTACGTCGCCTGAACGGAGCCGGCGCAGCCGCGACCGCAGCCTTGCCCGCGCGGAGAGTGCCTTGGTCGACCGGGTTCCGGCCGGGAGTCCGGCTTCAGGGCACTCTCCTTCGCCGTTCGGCCTGGTTACCGCGCCCCATCCGGACGATCGGCGGCCGGATTCGGCCTCGACGACGAGTGCGCCTGACCCCGTCCGCTGCGGAAGTCCGCCCGGAGGCCGGTGCCGAGGTGTGTCACGCCGGCGAGGAGCGTTGCGGACCGGCCCCGAAGGCGGCGCTGGTCGGTCTGCCACCCATGTCCTCTATTGCCTTAGCCAAGAGCCTACGATTCTCGTTCCTTTGCACGTCGTAGCTGATGGCGTACTTCATTTGTCAGACTTTTTTTGCTGATTTGGGTTGTTACTTGTACACATGCACACGGTTGGTAATCCGGCGCGTCAGCCGACGTTGTGGTCTGCCTGTTCCTGTGCAGTCACGAAAACCGAGTACGAACGCACCTGCAGGTTCCGCGGGATTGCAACGAACGTGGTATCAATTCCTTGGTTTATGTCGCAAATGCCACGGTCTTTGTCGTCGTCTCGCGTATCCCACACGCCGTTTTGGTGGTGTACGCGCATATCCACATACATCAACGAAAAACCGACGTAGCTTCTCCCAGGCTCGGAAAAGCAACCAATCTGAATCCAACTTTCCTCCGGGAAAACGCTCGGCTCGGTGA
The DNA here is from genome assembly GCA_965116935.1 of Pseudomonadales bacterium. GTDB lineage: Bacteria > Pseudomonadota > Gammaproteobacteria > Pseudomonadales > Azotimanducaceae > VXYL01. The sequence goes on from OZ220737.1 coordinate 3,252,610, forward strand.
TGCCGTACACGCCGACTTCCACCAGATACGGCTCTTCGTCCTCGTGGTGCTGGTCGTCTCTGGCATCTTGCGCGCGGGTTTCCGCTACTTGCTGACGCTCGGCCTTTCGCTGAAACTCAAGGTACTCGTCTCCTGTTGCATGGGCGCCAAGAGCAACGGCGAGGGCGATTGGGGCTGCACGGGTAACTGTCATGGTCGAGTCTCTTTTTTCGTCGACGCGCAGCTTGGACGATGCAATGCGCGTTGGTCAAGCCTCCTTGCTAGCCGCGGAATTCCGGTCGGCGCACGTTTGACCTGACTTTCTCTTTCTCGCGCTTGTCGATCACTGGCTTGCCGTCCTTGGTCGTCCTAGGCAAAGGCGGTTTGACGCGGGACATGATCGCGCGATTGACTCCGGCGGCGCGTCGATTTTCCTTTCTCCACCGCAGGAATCCTGTACGCGGATACACGCGCTTGATAGGCAATCGTGCTCGTCGGCGTAGCTGGCGAAGGCGAACAGACATAGGGCAGAGGAACCGACGAGCTTGCTTGCGTAGCTCAACATGCGCGCTTCCGTGTTACACGAGCTTGGGGCCAACTCTTGCCGATCTTGGTCGGTCAAGTCAGCATCGCCTAGAGCGCGAGACCTCCGGTCTGAAGCGCTTGCGTCGCCTCGCCACGCACGACCGGTTCGACAGGCCCGCAGCCAACCCCTCGCCCCCGCGGGATCGCGCACCTAGACCAACTCCGCTACCCGCAGTACCGCCGCACGATCTCCAGGCGTCCGTGACCGAGCTCGCAGGAGATCCGCAGCCGTGCCACCGCGTCGACGCGCCGCTCCCGGTCCGCTAGCTCGCCCCGCGCCGGCCCGCCCGCCGCCGGAGCCTTCCACCCCGTCAGGCCCTCGTACCGGTCCAGCGCGTACGCGTGCCGCAGCCCGTGGCTGCGGTCCAGCCCCGCCGCCCGCGTCTGGTGCTCGTACACCCTGCGCTGCTCGGCGTAGTTGCGCCCGGGCGGGATCAGCGCCCCGCCGCCCGCGAGTTGCCGCGCCTCGTCGAGCAGTCGGCGCTGGGCCGCGGTCCGCACCGGCACCTCGTGCGGCCGGCCGCCCTTGGCCGTCGACGCCTTCACCAGGAGACGGTCGCCGCGGTCCGCGTGCGACGGCGACAGCTTGATCGCCTCCTCCCGCCGCAGGCCGAACGCCGCCTGCAGGCGCAGCGCCATCCGCACAGTGCGCGTCCCTCACCCGCGCCAGCCTCGACTGGTCGAGGTCGCGCCGCCTCGTTCCGTCCGAGACGTGGCTGCGCTCCAGGATGCCGTACTCGGCGTTCGGCTTCACCATGCCTCCCTTGCCGACCCGGTCGGCCCACCAGCGCAGGTGCGCCATGTGGTTCATCATGGTGGCGTCGGACAGGCCGCCGTCCCGCCAGCGGCGCACCAGCGCCTCGACGTGCCTCGGCTTCACCCCCTCGGCGCGCAGGCCGCAGTGGCCGAGGTCGTGCAGGGCGTTCGCCATCTGCGCCAGCGCCCAGGAGCGGTCGCGGCGGGTGCCGTGGGAGCCGGCGCCGCTCTCCCGCCTCTGGAGCTGGAGCAGGTCCCAGTTCAGGTCCCGCACGGCTCCCCGACTCCGTAGCTCGCGTTGTCCCTCCGCACGATCCCCGGCTTGCCGATCCTCCGCGCCAGCCAGCGCAGGTGCGCCAGGCGGTTCTTCACCGTGCCGTCCGACAGCCCCTGCCGGCGCCACTCCGCCACCAGCGCGTCGACGTGCCGGCCCTTGAACCCGCGCGCCCTGAGACCCCGGAAGCCGAGGCCGTGCAGCGTCTCCGCCGCCTGCGCCAGCACGTGGCGCCGGGCGCGACGCGTCGCGTGCGAGCCGCGCCGGTCGTCCTCCAGCAGCCGCAGCAGGTCGAAGTGCAGTTCGCGCATCGTCTCCGGTCTCCTCCCGAGAGGGGAGCGTTCGGTTCGACTCTGGACAGGGCGTCCGCCAGCGTCAACGACGGCGTGCTCACCGGACTGGTGAACGCCGCCTGCCGGACCGGCAGGCGGCCGCCTTTCCTCCCGGTTCCGTCGCCACGACCTCGCTCGCGCGGCGCGCCGTGCCGCTGGCGTGCATCAGCGCACCCTGCTTCGGCCCATTGCCCGTACGAAACGAAAGCAGGTCGCTCTCGTGCGCGTTCCGGGCGTCGCGATCGTCGCAGGACGTGTCTTGGACGGGACTTGTGCGCATCGGGACGGCTGACGTCCGGCGGCGTCGCGCCCAGCGACGCTGCATGCGGGACCGGGATGCGCCGCCGCGGGGGCAGTCGTCGTGCTCGGGACCCTGCTGCTGCAGCACCCGTCTGGACACAACGTGGATTCTGATGGAACCCCTCGAATCATGGGGCTGCGTCCTACTCGTCCGCACTCCCGCGCCCAGTGCCATCCAGCGTCCTGTCGCCGTGGTATGTGCCTACGCCTCGCCGGCGCGCGCAGAGCGTACCACCGAGGCGCTCCTACTATCGCCCCGACACCACTAACGCCGGTAGTAACCCCAACTCGACAACGGCTAGTAAATTATGTTAAATCAGCTTGTTGGAATCGTTCTGCCTCGGACAAGCCCTCCCCTACGAGGAACGCGTTGAAACGCATCGATGAATTCGAGACGGGGCGGGACAAGCCGTCCCCTGCGAGCTGCGTTCTACGGCGCGGCTCCTGGCCACTCTTGCCGCCGCCACGAAAGCGGGTAAGATACGCGCCCTCTTCCGCCTTAGCTCAGTTGGTAGAGCAGCTGACTGTTAATCAGCGGGTCGCTGGTTCGAGCCCAGCAGGCGGAGCCAAACCCTCGAGCGGACGCGCCATGCACCTAAGGCGTCGACACAATCAATCGCTGTTTTGGCGCCGGGCTTGCGCAAATTGGCCGTATATGACTGGGTCGAGCAGTCACGATCTCGTCCATGCGCAACGCAACGCGAAAGCTGCGCAAATCCAATCTGCTCTGACGGCGCTTGTCCAGCAGCACCGGGGCGTAGTTGACGGTCAGCTTCACGTCGAGCGTAGCGTTTTGACGATAGCCGCTGTGAAGCGGCAGCAACACGAGGTCGCCGCCTTCGCCACGTGCGACAAACGTGCGTGCCAACGGCACGCCGACATACACCTTGCCGCTCGTGAGGGTCGCCTCAATGGTGCTTCGTCGAAGAGCTTCGTCCACCACGAGACCAATGTGATCGCCCGCTTCCAGCGCGATCTCACGGCGAGCCGCAAGACGATCCTCATCGGTCTTTGTCCTAGTGCGTCGCGAGCGCCATCCTATGAGATCCGATACGACATTCGCCACGAACGGCGACAGCCAGCCAAGCAGCACGCTCAGGGTCGCGGTTTCTGAGTACTGAATATCGATCGCCTTCCTCCACAGGGTGGCAACGACAGGCAACCAATCGTTCAGCGACAGGACCACCACGCGAGCTGCGGCGAAAAGCACGACGCCGATGACCGCGGCCTTGAACACCACATGTTAGCCACTCTGCCGCCCGACGCGGTCTCGCGTCCCGTTGAAACGGATCAGGAACAGGTAGCCACCGACCGCCGGTATCAGCAGGAGCCCAAGGCTCCCCATTGGCTAGGCTCCTTCGGGATTGTCCTTGCGATCTGGACTCGTAATGTCGAGTTTGGCAGCGTCCTCAAGAAGCTGGCCGAACCTCTTGCTCGCAACGAGTTCGTCCGGATCGACGTACAGACCGCCGTTCCGGTCGATGTACAAAGGGGCCTCCTCGATGCTGTCCAGCTCAGGCGGCTTCTCCGGCTTTCGACCAAACAGACCCTTCACAGTCGCTCCTTCCCTCCCGACACGTCAACTATCCGACACCCCCACGGAGTTGCAAGTCTGGCAAGGCGGCCTCAACGGTGCGGCAGGTCGATGTCCTCGAAGAGAGCCCGACGCTCAGCGGCGGTGTGGGCGCTGATTGCGTCCCGGACGATGGGCTCTGTCAGGTGCGGGGCGAAGAGCTCGATGAAGTCCAACATGAAGCGGCGCAGGAACGTGCCTTTGCGGCAGCCGATGTAGGTGGTGCTCGGGTTGAAGACGTCGCTGGCGTCGATGGCGACGAGGTCCGTGTCGCTGGCCGGGTCGTAGGCCATGCCGGCGATGACGCCGACGCCGAAGCCCTGGCGCACGTAGGTCTTGATGACATCCGTGTCCACGGCGGACATGGCGATGTTGAGGTGGTGCTCCTCGTCCGGGCGTTCGGCCATCTCGCCCACCAGCGGCAGGCGTTCGCGGAAGCCGGAGTCGTAGGTGACGATGGGATGGGCTTCCAGGTCCTCCCGTGTCGCCCGCTTGCGGCGGGCGAGGGCGTGGCCCTTTGGCACCACCACGCAACGGTTCCAGTGGTAGCAGGGCATCATCACGAGTTCCGGATAGCGATCCACCCGCTCCGGCGTGATGGCGAAATCCACTTCGCCGGCCGTCGCCAGTTCGCCGATTTCCTCCGTGGTGCCCTGGCGCATGTGCAGCGAGACGTCCGGATAGCGGGCGCGCAGTTCGCTCAGGATGGTCGGCAGCACATAGCGCACCTGGGTGTGGGTGGTGGCGATGGAAAGCTGGCCGCTGGTCTGATTGCTGTACTCCTCGGCGATGTGCTTGATGCTCTCCACCTCGCGCAGGATTTCCGCAGCCTTCGCGAGGATCACCTCGCCAGCCGGCGTGACCCGCGCCAGATGCTTGCCGCTGCGGGCGAAGATCTCAATGCCGAGTTCGTCTTCCAAGAGGCGAATCTGCTTGCTGATGCCGGGCTGGGACGTGTACAGATGCGACGCCGTGGCGGAGACATTGAGGTGGTGCTTGGCCACCTCGCAGATGTAGCGCAGTTGCTGCAGCTTCACGCGCCGCCTCGCTGTTCGCTAGCGGCTGATGGCTCTTTACTCGCTGATGGCTCTTTACTCGCTGATGGCTCCTCGTTGACGACCCCGTGCGGCACATGCCCAGACGCCAAATGGCCGCTCGCCGCCCGGCAGTTGGCGCTCTGGTCGTCGAAGAACACGTCCGCCCGATAGGCGCGCAGGAAGGCCGTCTTGTCGAGACCGCCCAGGAACAGGCTCTCGTCGAGGCGGATGTCCCAGGCGCGCAGGGTCTTGATGACACGCTCGTGCGCCGGCGCGCCGCGGGCCGTCACCAGCGCCGTGCGAATGGGGCAATCCACTTCATCGAACTCCTGCTGCAATTGATGCAAGCCCGACAGGAAGGGCTTGAATGGGCCTCCCGCCAGCGGCATGTCCGCCGCCGCCGCTTCCGACTCTGCGAAGGCATCGAGGCCGCGTTCCTGGTACACCCGCTCGGCCTCGTCGGAGAACAGCACCGCATCCCCGTCGAAGGCGATGCGCAGGCCCCCGTCCTCGGCTTCGCCTTCGCGCCGTCCGCTCAGCAGCCGAGCCGCCGGTACACCCCGCGCCAGCGCTTCCTCGGTGTCCTCGGCGTCGGCGGAAAGAAACAGGTGGCAATCGAACGCATGGGCATAGCGATAGGGGCTTTCCCCGCCGCAGAAAGCGGCGCGAACGATACCGAGATCGTGCTCGCGGATGGAGTTGAAGATGCGCAGGCCCGTGTCGGCGGTGTTGCGCGAGAGCAGGATCACGTCCACGCGCGCCGCACCGGCGCGCTTGTTGATGTCGAGCAGCTTGCGCACGAAGACGAAGCCGTCGCCGGGCGAGAGCAGGTCGCTTTCCCTGGCGATCTGGTAGCGCCGGTACGCCTCAAGCCCTTCGCTGCGGTAGATTTCATCGCTCTCGGAAAGATCGAACAGCGCCCGCGACGAGACGGCAACACGCAAGCACGGCCCGGCGGGCATCGGCGCTCCGGTGCCGGAATCCCGGCTGTTGGCCGCCATACGCTTTACGCTACTCGACCAGGTCGTCCGTGCCGAAGGCTACTCGGTCGATGTCCGCCTCGCCTTGCAGCGTGCCGAGCAGGGCGTCCATGCCTCGTGACGACGTGAGCCGGGCAAGCTCCACTCGCACGGACGATCGCTCGTCCTCCGTCATGGCCGCGAAATCGCCAAGGTTGACCGCCGAGACCACCACCACGGCGTGGGTACCGCCGGCAAGCGCGGCGAGATCGGAGGCCCGACCGTCGCTCGGCACCTCCAAGGCGAAGGCGCTTTCGAGCACTTGCGCCGGCACTTCCGGTTCGCGTTGCTGCGCTCCGTCGGCACGCTGCCACTCCGTGCCGTGTTCGGCGGCGATGTCCGCCGTGGGCGTGCCTTCCCGGAACGCATCGAGCGCCTCTGCCGCAGCATCTCGGGCCAGCACTTCCGCTCGCTCCCGAACGAGGGCGGCACGGATGTCGTCACGCACATCGCCCAAGGGGCGTTCTAGGGCGCGGTGACGTTCGTCAAGGCGCACGACCACGATGTTGTCGCTGGCCGCCGCCACGGCGCGGCTGTTGAATCCCTCGATCACCACATCGTCGCCGAACGCTGCACTCCTCACCTCCGCGTCCGCAAGCAGGCCTTCCCAGGAGTTGCGGGTGGCGCCGGCCTGGCGCTCCACGGTGAGGCCGAACTCCTGCGCCAAGGGGTCGAGCGAGTCCGGGTTCTCGAACGCCACTTCGTCCATTTCCCGCAGCCGTTCGGAAAAGAGCTCCCGCGCCGCACCGCGGCGCAGTTCCGAGGCGATGCCATCGCGGCGCTCTTCAAGCGTAGGGATGACCACCTCTTCCACCTCCTCCAAGCGGATGAGATGCACGCCGAACTCGCTTTCGACAGGTTCTGACAACGCATCGACTTCGAGCGCCCAGAGGGCGTCGGCGAAGGGCGTGACGAAAGTGTCGCGATCGGCCATGCCAAGATCGCCGCCGTCGCTCGCCGAGCCCAAGTCGTCGGAAAGTTCCTTGGCGAGCTCGGCGAAGTCGGCGCCGTCCGCGAGCCGGGCGAGGGCCTCCTGCGCCAAGGCAAGTGCCTCGTCGACGGAGCGGTCGTCATTCACCTCAAACAGGATGTGACTGCCGCGGCGGCGCGGCGGCTTGTCGGCGAGGGCTGCGGACTCCGCCTCGTGGCGTTCGACGATCTGATCGTCCGTTACTTCCACTTCGGCTTCGAGGCTGGCGAGCGGCAGGCTGACGTAGCTGAAGTCGAAGGTCTCTTCGGTCATGTAGTCGTCGATGGCGGTCTCGTAGTGGGCCTCGATGTCCACCTCCTCCACCTCCACCGTGGCCTCGAAGGCCGACACCGGGAACTCGAGCCAGGCAATGTCGCGACGCTGGGTCATGACCTCGGCGGCGCGGCGCAGTTCTCGCTCGGTGACGAAGCCGGTGTCGCGGAATCCCCCGGAAAGCTGCGACCGCAGTTCGAGTTCCACGATCTCCGCCTGATAGCCCAAGGGGGTGTAGCCGGCGGAGGCAAGGCGGTTGCGGAAGCCCGTCTCGTCGAGGTCCGAAATGCCGGCGAAGTCCGAGCGAATGCGCAATTCCACCAGTTCTTCCGAGGCGGCGAGATCCAGGTCCTCTGCCGCCTGCGCAAGCAGGGCTTCGTCCACCAGCACGCCGAGCACGGCGTCGGGAGTGACGATCCGGTCCAAGAGCTCGTCATTCGCCGACTCGCCCATCTGCGCCCGGATGATGGATCGCTGCCGGGCGATCGCCACTTCGAGGTCGCCTTGGGAGACCTCCTCGCCGTTGACGGTGGCGGCCACCGGCTCGGAAACCGAAAAGAGGTCAATCGTGCCAAAGCCGAACGCCGCGAGCACGAACACCAAAAGGCCAATGACCACCTTGGCGGCGATGCCTTGGGCGCCATCGCGCAGTTTCTGCATCAGCATGGACGAACTCCCTGAAGACCGCTCTGATCCAAGTCCCCGCCAACGGGCGAAAGGCGAAGCGGGGCAGTGCCCGCATCTTAAGGCAACGAGCCAACACGGCCGCTGGCCATCTGCACCGGCCGAATCAGCGCTCGCGTGTCGCTGCTGCCTGCGGGGTCCTCCGACGCCGAGCAGCGGCGCAGGCTCCTTAGCTGATGGCGTCCTTCAACGTCCGGCTAGCACGGAACGTGGGCGAGCGAGATGCAGCGATCTGGATGCTCTCGCCGGTACGGGGGTTGCGCCCCATGCGAGGACCGCGCTCGCGTACCTCGAAGGTGCCGAATCCGACGATCGAGACGGGTTCCGAATCCTTGAGGCTCTGGCGGATGGCATCCAAGGTACCGTCGAGCGCTTTGGCGGCCTTGGTGCGGGGGATGTCGGCGGCCTTCGCAATGGCGTCAACGAGTTCGGGCTTGTTCATTCGTGCGGGCTCCGTGTCAGTCTAGGCATTACTACGCGACCCGTGGCCATTGGCCATCCGGTGCGAATGCATTAAACCACCGGCGCAAACACTTTCAAACTCCCTTTGGCGTCCATGCGTCCGCGAAAGGCGTCTGGCCGCAGACACAACGCTCCGATGCACGCGTTGCCCTCGCTTGGGGCCGGTGCCGAGGGCCTTCGCGACGGCAATTTGCCTGCCGACGACCGCGCCGCCCGTAGTAGATTTGCCGCGGGTCGGGCCGATTGCCGCGCCCGTCCCGGCAACCCGCGCGAGACTCGCCGCATTCAACCCAAGGCAGGAAAAACGCATGAACCAGGAAACCCTCGATGCTGGCGTGGTCAAGGCACCAAGACGCCGCTCTATCGGTAGCCTTTTCGCAGCGGTGGTTGCGCTCGCCACCGGCACCGCGGGCGCCGACATGGCGATGCCGGACGACGGCAACACCCGCTCGACCTCCACGGTGGTCGCCTTTGGCATCCGCACCGAAGCAAGTCTCGAAACACGCGACGACCTGGACGTGTTCCGCATCGAGCTGCAAGGCCGGGCCGAGATCGCCGTGCAGAGCGGCGGCACCACCGACACCATGGCGGTGCTGTCCGACAGCGAAGGCGCGACCATCGCCACCAACGATGATGCCAGCGCCAACAGCTTCAACTTCCGCATCGTCGAGACGCTCGAGGGCGGTGTGTACTACCTCACCGTCAGCGGTTCGGGCGGCGCCACCGGTCCGTACCGCGTGCTCGCGCGCATCCAGCGCGGAGGCGACGACCACGGCGACACCGTTGGCGCATCGACCCGAATCACCGCGATGGAGACGGCTGGCAGCCTCCGCCCGGCAGGCGACATCGACGCCTTCCGCATCGACGTGAACGCCGAAACCACCGCCGTGCTCCGCACCAAGGGGCCCACCGATACCGTGGGGCGACTGCAGGACAGCGCCGGCAGCGTGCTCCAAAGGGCGGACACCGGCGGCGACCGCGGCAACTTCGTCATCGACACCACCCTCATGCCCGGCATCTATTACCTCATGGTCTCGGCCAAGGACGGCGAAACGGGCGGCTACAGCGTGGAGGCCGAGTTCGACGGCCACCTCGTCTGCGCCAATCCGCCCGTGCGCGTGCCGGACTCCGGCGCGGCCGAGATGCCGGGCGACGGCGCTGACGGCGGTTCATCCGGCGAAGACGACGAGGAGGTCGACGAGCCCGTGTACGAGCGCTTCCCGCCCATCGAGGTAGGCATCGGCACCATTACCCTCGCGTTCCAGACCACCACCGAGTGCGAGCCAGTGAACGAACTCAACCTTCTCGGCATCGTCTATACCGTTCTGCGCTCCGTCTGGCAAAGGCGGGCGGACGAATCAGACGACTGGTCAGACATCGACGGAACCGAGACGACCCTTGAGCTCTGCGCCTACTCGCCCACCGAATCCGGCCAGTACCGCCTGATCGCCGACGTGGAAGAGAATGGAACCCTCAAGCACTACGCAAGCAACATCCTCACGGTGGAGTAGCCAAGCGGGACGGGACAAGCCCGTCCCCTACGAGGAATGCGTTAGCGAGTCATCGAGGGCGCGAGTTGGGCAAAAGGTGGCTACTGCGCGTTGAGGGTCAAGTCGGGCGTTGGTTGGGGTCCGTCGGATTGTTGTGGCGGGAGTTCGGTGGCGTCTTCGCGGGGCGTGGGCCGGCGTTCGAGGGCGATGTCGATGATTTCGTCCATCCAGGACACGGGCGTAACCGTCAGGTCTTCGAGGACGTTGTCGGGGATTTCCTTTAGGTCGGGTTCGTTTTCCTTCGGGATGATGACGCGGCGGATGCCGCCTCGGCGGGCGGCGAGGAGCTTTTCCTTCAGGCCGCCGATGCGGAGTACCTGGCCGCGCAGGGTGATTTCGCCGGTCATGGCGATGTCGGCGGAGACGGCGATGCCAGTGATGACGCTGACGAGGGCCGTACACATGCCGACGCCGGCGCTGGGCCCGTCCTTGGGCGTGGCGCCTTCCGGGACGTGGATGTGGATGTCGTGGTTCTCGTGGTGGTCGGCGGGGATGCCGAGGGCCGCGGCACGGCTGCGCACAAACGTCATGGCGGCCTGGATGGACTCCTGCATCACGTCGCCAAGGGAACCGGTCTTGATCTGGCGGCCCTTGCCGGGCACGGCGATGGCTTCGATGCTGAGGAGTTCGCCACCGGCGGACGTCCAGGCAAGGCCGGTGGCGACGCCCACTTGGTTCGCTTCCTCGGCGAGACCATAGGTGAAGCGGCGCACGCCGTTGTAGCGTTCGATGTCCTCCTCGGTGATCGCAGCGGGGCCCGACTCGCGCTCGCCGAAGGCCTGCTCGGTGACGATCTTGCGGCAGATTTTGGCGATCTCCCGCTCGAGGCCCCTGACGCCAGCCTCGCGCGTGTAGTAGCGCACCAGGTGGCGCAGCGCGTCCTCGTCGAGTTCGCAATCCCCATCCCTGAGGCCACTGAGGCGCTTCTGCTTTGGCGTCAGAAAGCGGGTGGCAATCTTGAGCTTCTCCTCCTCGGTGTACCCCGGCAGGCGGATCACTTCCATGCGGTCGAGCAGCGCCGGGGGGATGTTCATCGAGTTGGAGGTGCAGACGAAGAACACGTCCGAAAGGTCGAAGTCCACCTCCACGTAATGGTCGTTGAAGGAGTGGTTCTGCTCCGGGTCCAGCACTTCGAGCAGTGCCGAGGCGGGGTCGCCGCGCATGTCTTGGCCCATCTTGTCCACTTCGTCGAACAGGAACAATGGGTTCCGCACCCCGGCCTTAGAGAGCTTCTGCAGCACCTTGCCCGGCAGCGAGCCGATGTAGGTGCGGCGGTGGCCGCGGATTTCCGCCTCGTCGCGCACGCCCCCCAAGGCCATGCGCACATAGCGCCGGTTGGTGGCGCGGGCGATGGACTCGCCAAGGGAGGTCTTGCCGACGCCTGGGGGACCGACCAAGCAAAGCACTGGCCCCTTGACCTTGCGCACTCGTCCCTGCACGGCAAGGTATTCGAGGATGCGCGCCTTGACTTCCTCGAGGCCGTAGTGGTCCTCGTCGAGAATGTGGCTGGCGGCGCGCAGGTCGCGGCGCACGCGGCTGCGCTTGCGCCACGGCAGCCCCACAAGCCAGTCGAGATAGCCGCGCACCACGGTGGCTTCGGCCGACATGGGCGGCATGAGCTTGAGCTTGCCGAGTTCGGCGTCGGCCTTTTCCTTCGCCTCGCGGGTCATGCCGGCGGCCTCGATGCGCTTCGCCATTTCGTCGGCATCGCTGCTCGCAGACTCGCCGCCGCCGAGCTCCTTCTGAATGGCCTTCATCTGCTCGTTCAGGTAGTACTCGCGCTGGCTCTTCTCCATCTGTCCCTTGACGCGGCGGCGGATGTCGCGCTTGACGTCGCCAGCCTCGATGCGCGTGCCGAGCAAATCAGACACCGACTTCAGCCGCGCGTGCAGATCGAGGGCTTCGAGCACCTGCTGGCGCTGCGGCAAATCGAGCGGCAGTTGCCCGGCAAGAGTGTCGAGGAGGCGACCGGGGTCGTCCAGGCTCGTGACCGCGGCGACCACGTCCTCCGCCACCTTGGTGGACTTGCAATAGCGCTCGAAGACTTGCTTGGCCTCGCGCACGAGAGCGTCCGCCTGATCGTCCGGCAGCATGGGTTCGTGCCACACCTCGACGTTGGCGAGGGTGTGCTCGCCGGTGGCGTCGTAGGTTTCGAGCTTGGCGCGGGCCTCGCCTTCGACCAGAACCTTCACCATGCCGTCCGGCAGCGTCAGCATTTGCAGCACGAGGCCGACGACGCCAACGCCGAAGACATCCTCGCGGGCGGGCTCCGCCGCTTCGCCATTGCGCTTGGCGAGCAGCAGGATGCGGCGCTCGCCGTCACCGCTGGCGGCCGCTTCGAGCGCCCGGATCGAGCGCTCTGTGCCGACGAAGAGCGGCTGCACGCCGTGCGGGAAGACCACCATGTCCTTGAGTGGCAGGACCGGGATGCTGGCGATGCGGGCCCGCTTGCCCTGTTCCTCGCTCATGCGTGTGTGGCCAAGTTAGCGGTTAGCCCTCGGCACCGGCGACCTTCTCGTCCAGGCTCGGAATGACCATGGGCGGGCGCCGTCCTTCGATGACGCACTCGTCCACCACCACCTTGCTCACCGACTGCTGGGTCGGCAGGTCGTACATGGTGTCGAGCAAGACGCCTTCGAGGATCGAGCGCAGCCCCCGGGCGCCGGTCTTGCGCTCCATGGCCTTGCGCGCCACGGCCTGCAGGGCGTCGTCGCGGAACACCACCTCGACGCCCTCCATCTCGAAGAGCTTGGTGTACTGCCGGGTGAGGGAGTTGCGCGGCTCGGTGAGGATTTGCATCAGCGCTTCGCTGTCGAGTTCCTCGAGCGTTGCCACCACCGGCAAGCGGCCGACGAACTCCGGGATCAGGCCATACTTGATGAGGTCTTCCGGTTCCACGCCGCGCAGGGTTTCGCCGATCTTGGCGCGGTCGGCCTCGCCGGCGATGTCGGCGGAGAAGCCGATGCCGCTCTTCGATGTGCGGTTCTGGATCACCTTGTCGAGCCCGGCGAAGGCGCCGCCGCAGATGAACAGGATGTTGGAGGTGTCCACCTGCAGGAACTCCTGCTGCGGATGCTTGCGCCCGCCTTGGGGCGGAACTGCCGCGAGGGTTCCTTCGATCAGCTTGAGCAGGGCCTGCTGCACCCCCTCACCCGAGACGTCACGGGTGATGGACGGGTTGTCGGACTTGCGTGAAATCTTGTCGATCTCGTCGATGTAGACGATGCCAACCTGGGCGCGGTCGACGTCGTAGTCGCACTTCTGCAGCAGCTTCTGGATGATGTTCTCGACATCCTCGCCGACGTAGCCAGCCTCGGTGAGGGTGGTGGCATCGGCGATGGTGAACGGCACGTCGAGCACGCGCGCCAGGGTTTCCGCAAGCAACGTCTTGCCGCAGCCGGTGGGGCCGATCAAGAGGATGTTGCTCTTGGAGAGCTCGACGTCGTCTTTCTTGCCCTTGTAGTTCAGGCGCTTGTAGTGGTTGTACACAGCCACCGAGAGCACCTTCTTGGCGTACTCCTGGCCGATGACGTACTCATCGAGGGTGGCCTTGATCTCCGCCGGGGCCGGCAGCCGATCGCTCTCCTTGCTCTCGCCGGTCTCCTGGACTTCTTCGCGGATGATGTCGTTGCAAAGCTCAACGCACTCGTCGCAAATGAAGACGCTCGGCCCGGCGATGAGCTTGCGAACTTCGTGCTGACTCTTGCCGCAAAACGAGCAGTAGAGCATCTTGCCCGCTTCGTCGCCCTTGCCCCTGTGGTTGTCCGCCATGAATGTCCCTAGCTCTCAAGAAACGGAGGAAACGCAAACATGATGGGTTGCCGCCGATTTTGCAACCCCACGGTTTCCTTGTAGGGGATGGGCTGGTCCCATCCCGCCTCGAATCTGTCGGTGCGTTCAACGCGGGCGGGGACAAGCCCGGGACAAGCCCCGCCCCCACGAGGCCCGTGCGGAACCCATCGGTGCGTTCAACGCATTCCCCGTAGGGGACGGGCTTGTCCCGTCCCGGCGCGCCCTGACGGGCGCGTTGACAGTTCGCCTGCGCGAACTGCTGCGCTTCGTATTCCTCGTGTCGAATTCAAGACGGGCAGGGACAAGCCCCGCCCCTACGCGTCTCTTGCCGAGTTCGTCGGTGCATTCGAGACGGGCACCGTCCGGAATCCGACTTGCCTGCTAGCGCCACAAGAAACCGTTGCCTTCGGACAACGCTTCTTGCCCCAGCCCAGGCCACCCTAGATTCCTTGAGCGGAGCTTAAGTTTACGGTCAGGTTGCATTCATGCGGCGAGTTGTTGGCCCTGCCAGAGGCGGCTGACTTCGTTGTCGAAGGCGTCGATGGTGCGTGCAAGGCGGGAGCGGGATCGCTGGGGCACCTCGAAGGCGACGGACAGGGTGGGTATCAGGACGCGGGTGTGGGTGCGGTGGTAGCACAGTGCCGTGCGCAGGCCCTTGTCGGTGACCGGTAGCGGCCGGGGGGGGGATGCGCTCGATGAGTCCCCGCGGCCGCAGTCGCCGAAGGTCATGGGTGGTGCGGTTTCGGTGGTAGTCGTCAACGGTCAGCCCCATCAGGGGCGCGACGATCTCGCGCAGGTCCCGGTTGGCGAAGCCGTCGGGCAGCAGGCGGAAGGCGAGGAGGGCGGCGCACAGCGCCTGGACGCGGGGATCGCCGAAGCGCAGCGCCGAGGCGCGCTGTCCGCCGACGATGCGCGAGGCGTGGAGGTCGTCGAACCGTTCGCTGCCGATGGCGCAGTCGTGGCCGATGCGCTGGACGCCGAGCAGGCGTCGGTTGGCGGCAAGGCCGATGGCCCTTAAGGCCTCAAGATTCTTCAGCCGTCTGCCGACATCGAATGTCATTGCCTGTCCTCCGGACAGGGGCATCGTTGACCACCGTCTCGGTGCGCAGGGCGCGTCCCTCCTTGTGACACTGCTTGATGCGCGAGTGCTTGTAGTCGACGTGCAGCGACGGGACGACCCCGTCGGTGATGACGCGGGTTCGGTGCCGCGAGGGTGTGCGTCGTGTGACGCGTCTGTTGAAGATCAACGCGACTCCTGTCGCGCCTGCACCTGTGGTCGGGGCGGCCGAGGTCGAGGTTCTCGCGCATCACTTCCTCGAAGAAGACGCGCCCCTGAACGGGACGGTCGAAGACCTGGGTCAGGGCGAACTCGGCCTGCAGCATCGAGACGTCGTGGCGGATGCCCCTGGCGCGGTCGCCGGCCGTGAACGGGTGCGGCAGCCGCGCCAGCCACTTGCGCAGCAGGGCGTCGATCCTTGCCGCATCGAGGCCGTCGGCCAGCGCCTGCATCCGTTCCGGGTCGGCGCAGTCCAGGATGCCGTTGTCGAGCGCCTCGAAGGCGACGCCCTCCTTCGCGAACTGGCGCTTGAGCCACTCGTGGCCGTTGACGCACAGCTTCGCGTTGCAGGGAAAGTACGAGCAGAACTTCAGGAAGAAAGGGCCGAAGTCCTCGTCCACCGCGTAGACGCAGTGGTGGTTGACCATCGCCGTCGAGGACACCAGCCACGGATACGGCCCGCGCACCGGGTCGTGGCGACGCTCGGTGCGCACCACCCGCGCCTTCTCCTGCGCCACGCCGATGTACAGCACGCCCTCGTCGCCCTCGAAGCCGCGCAGGAACTCCCTCGTCCGGTCGTCCTTGCGCTCGCCGCGGCGGAAGCGAACCACCTCGATGCCGCGGTCGGCCGCGAAGCGCTTCAGACCCGCGACGAAGCGGTTCGTCATCGGCGCCATCAGCGCCGACGACGGCACCGGGTTGCCGCGCACCTCGCGGAAGAACCAAGCCGTCCCCGCCGGCGTCTGAAGCAGCGCCACGTACACGTTCAGGTACATCCGGTCGATGCACTCCAGCTCCAGCGTCGTGTGCTTCGCCAGCACCTCGCCGGCGCTTCGTGCCACGTTCATGGCTCGGACTCCGGTCGATGGGCTCCCCACCGGCCAGAATACGGCCAACGTCGCCCTGGCGACCATGAAGGCGGCTTCATGCCGCGGAGCGGAGCAGCGCCCGGAGTCCGTCTAACCACCCACAACCGACACATGCCTTGTCGGTCAGAGGCGGAGCCTCGCTAGCAGGTAAGTCGGACTTCGGCCGGCTTAAGCCGTCCGTAGTCCACTTACCTGCTAGACCGAGCCGAGCGTTTTTCGGTCCGGTTCCCTTGGATACTGCACGGAGTCGATGAGGCCGTATTCCGCCGCCTCTTCCGGACTCATCCAATAGTCTCGGTCGGTGTCTTCGGCGATGCGATCCACCGACTGGCCCGTATGCGCCGCGAGCAGCTCGTTCATGCGCTGTCGCATCGAGAGGATTTCCCGCGCCTGGATCTCGATGTCGGCGGCAACGCCACGCGACCCGCCCGAGGGCTGGTGCAGCATCATGCGGGAGTTGGGCAGCGCCTTGCGCTTGCCTTCGGCACCCGAGGCGAGCAGGAAGGCACCCATGCTGGCGGCCTGGCCGATGCACCAAGTGGCCACATCGCAGCGCACGAGTTGCATGGTGTCATAGACGGACAAGCCGGACGTAACGGCACCCCCCGGCGAGTTGATGTAGAGGTGCACGTCCTTGTCGGGGTTCTCGGACTCGAGGAACAGAAGCTGCGCCACCACGAGGTTGGCCACGGTGTCCTCGATCGGCCCCACGAGGAAGATGATCCGCTCGCGCAAGAGGCGCGAGAAGATGTCGTAGGCCCGCTCCCCGCGGGCACTCTGCTCGATGACCATGGGCACCAGGCCAAGGCCGGTCATTGGCTCCGGGAAGCTGTCGGAAACGTGGTCCGCCAAGGTGGTCTCCTTCGGGTTGCTCAAGCGCTTAGGGCCATAGGGTGGTTCAGCGGCTCTCGTCCGACTCGGATTCGGGCTCGGACGCGGGGGCTTCCTCGCCGCGCTCTTCCTCGGCGGCTTCGCCCGGAGCTTCCGCGGAAGCCGGATCGGGTTCCGCAGGCACGTCGCCCAGGTCCTCGTCGGCCGGGGCGTTGCCCTCGGACGCTCGCTGCAACGCTTCCATGTAGCTCAACTGTTCAGTGCGGGATTGCGCCCGCTCCGCCACGACTTCCACCACCTGCTCCTCGAGCACCTGCGCCTCGAAGCGGTCGAGCCGCTGGTCGTCGGAATAGATGTACTGCACCAGCGCGTCCGGGTCGTCGAACGAACTCGCATACTGATCGATGCGCTCGCGCAGCCGCGTCGGGTCCACCGTCAGCTCCTCGTCCTCGACGATGCGCCGTACCACGAGTTGGGTGCGCACGATCGCCTCGGCGGACTTCGAAAGCACTTCCTGCGGAATCTGTGCGGGATCGATCCCGAACCCTTGGTAGCGTTCCCGCTGCGCGGCGATCGTGTTCTCGACCATCGGGTTCGGCAAGGGGAAGTCATGCCCCATGCGCAACGCATCCATCACCGAGTTGCGCAGGTGCTGGCGCACGGCTTCGTCGAGGCGCGCCTGCATGTTCTGTCGCACCAGGGCGCGGAACGACTCCTCGGTGCCGTCCTCGACGCCATAGCCGGTGAAGAACTCGGCATCCAGCTCCGGCAGTCGACCCTCTTCCACGAGGGTGAGTTCGAGCATCCAGCCCGCCTTTTGCTCCGTGCCGGCGTCGTCTTCGGGCTCTGCCCCGCCGGCCGTGGCGCCCTCGTCGGGTGCGGGCGTCTGTTCGAAGGGTTCCGCCTCCGCAAGCTCGTTGCCGCCATCGGGGGGCGCCGAGCTGGGGGTGTCTGCTGCCGCCAACTCGTCGGTGTCGTCGGCCGTGGCGCCATCTGGTTCGGCGGGCTCGTCAGGGGCCTCGGCGGAGTCGTCAGCGGTCGCTCCCCCAAGGTCGAGCCATGCCTGCTCGCCAGCGGTGAGCCCCCGCAAGGTGTCGCCCAACGGCACGGCGTCCTCGCCGAGAACGAACTTGCGTTCGGTGGTCCAGCCGTCGTCACCCGCTTTGCGTTCTTGCGACGGCATCTGGGCTCGATAGGTGATTCGGTCGCCGTCGGCACAGGAACGCTCGGCTTCCTCCCAGATGGTGGCGCGCTTGCGCAGGTCCTCCACCATCTGGTCGATGTCGGCTTCGGTGATTTCCGCTTCCAGGCGCACCACTTCCATGCCGGAGAGATCCGCCACCTGAAACGTCGGCAGAACCTCGAACGTGGCGGAATACTCGAAGTCGGCCCCCGGCGCGAGATTGACGATGTCGACGCGAGGCTGGCCCACGGGCGTCAGGGACTCCTGGATCACGGCATCGGTGAAGCTGCGGTCGATGACGTCGCTAGCCACATCGGCGCGCACCCTGGTGCCGAAGCGCCGACGGACTTCCTTCATCGGCACGCGCCCCGGCCGGAATCCGGGCAACCGAACCTGCTTTGCCGTGTCCTTCAGGCGCTCCTGCACCTGGCTTTCAAAGGACTCCGCCGGTACGGCCACATTGAGCTTGCGCTCCAGTCCGCCGGTGGTCTCCACGGATATCCGCATGGCGCTCGTCCGCTCTTGTCGGCGAGCGTCGCCGACGGTCATTGCACAAACTGGGGTGGATGATGGGGCTCGAACCCACGACAGCCGGATCCACAATCCGGGGCTCTACCTGCTGAGCTACATCCACCATCGTCCGACCCGCACACCCGCGAGCCGGGCGCGAATCATACGGCATTTTGGCGCCCGGACTTGCGTGAGCATTTCCTCGCCGGTCGCCCGTACAATGCCGGCATTGATTGGCCCCCTTAAGGAGCATTCAGCCATCGCGCTCAGGCGCACACCCTGCATCGGCATTTGCTCCACCACGTACGGCGACCTGGTGTGCCGGGGCTGCAAGCGTTTCGCCCACGAGGTGGTCGGCTGGAACGGCTTTGAGGACTCCCAGCGGGCATTGGTGTGGCAGCGACTCGGGCAACTGCTGCGCGAGAGCGTCGCCGCTTGCATCACCATCGACGATGAAGCACGCCTGCGTGCGGCGGCTGCCGATTGCGGCCTGGCGCCCACGGCCGATGCAGCCATCGAACTCCTGGCTTTCGACGTGCTTCGTCAGCACCTCGCGCGGGACGCGGACCCCAAGGTTTCCGAGCTCGGCCTGGCCCCGGTCGGCGACCGCGCCGCGCCCTGCCGCGCCGCCAACGCCACCCAACGCATCGACCGCGAGTTTCACGAGCGATCCCTCGCCCATTACGAACGCAGCTATCGCGTTCTGGCGCGCTGACCGAAACTACATCCGTGGGCCTGTCGGCCTGTCAACCGGCTGGTTCCGTGCGATCCCGCCGAAGGACACCGAATCGCTGACGTGCAAGCAACAGGCTTGATGGGCCTCGGGGGAAGGCACCCTGCCTTCCTTGCGCAACGCTCCTGCCTCATTGTGCAGTCGAAAAAGCGCCTGTCGGCGCTTTGGGAAGGCAGGATGCCTTCCCCCGAGGTTCTCTCTTCGAGTCGAACTCGTCCAAGTATCAACGTGTGTCACGCGCTCTGTTCCATAGAAGGAGCGTGCTGTCAGGAGAGTGCGAAGCAGAGCAAGCGGTCGTCGTTTGGGTCTTCGCCGAGGTGCAGGGTCCAGCCGCAGCGATCCCAGTCGCCGAGGACGATGCGGCGTTTTCCGTCGCCGAGTTCGTGGATTGCC
Source organism: Pseudomonadales bacterium (assembly GCA_965116935.1). Classification (GTDB taxonomy): domain Bacteria; phylum Pseudomonadota; class Gammaproteobacteria; order Pseudomonadales; family Azotimanducaceae; genus VXYL01. Next base: position 3,271,991 of record OZ220737.1, read on the forward strand.
GGGCGGTGGGTGTGGCCGTGGACGAGGAGGTCAGCACTGTGCGCAGCCATCGCTTCGGCCACGGCCTCGGCGGTCACGTCCATGATTCCTTCCGCCTTGTTCGCGCCGGCGGCGATGCTTTGGGCACGGAGGCCTTGAGCCAGTTGGCGGCGTTCGGCCAAGGACCGCGCCAGCACAGAGCGCTGCCAGTCAGGGGACCGGAACATCCTCCGCATCGCTTGGTACTCCAAATCACCGGTGCAGTACGCATCCCCGTGCGCCAGCAGCACGCGGCGCTCTCCGATCTCTACGCACGTTGGGTCTGGCAGAAGCGTCACGCCGGTCTCTTCCACAAAGCGCTCCCCAAGCAGAAAGTCGCGATTGCCATGCATCACGTACACCCGGCTGTGCTCCGACGCAGCCTTTAGCGCACTGCGCAGTCCCTTCGCCGTGATGGCGTCGTCGTCATCGCCGACCCACACCTCCACCAGGTCTCCCAGGATGTAGATGTCTTGGGCCACCCCGGCGGCTTCGGTGAGCACCCGCTCAAGCCCCGCCCGCACATGCGGCACGGTCTCGTCGATGTGCAGGTCCGAAAGAAAGAGCGCCGTCACAACGCCTCCGCCACCCCATCGCGCCGGTCGGCGGAGCAGAGGACATTCTCCAGCATCGTTGCCCGGGTCACCGGGCCGACGCCGCCGGGCACCGGCGTGATCCACCCCGCGTGCTCTCGCACCTCGTTAAAGCGCACGTCGCCCCGAAGCTTGCCGTCCGCCTGGGCGACGATGCCGACATCGATGACGATGGCGCCCGGCTTTACCCAGTCGGCCCCCACCAGGCCCGCCTTGCCCGTGGCCGAGACGACGATGTCGGCCTCCGCCACGTGCGCCGCGGTATTGCGGGAGAACCGATGCACGGTGGTGACGGTGCATCCAACCAGCAAGAGTTCAAGCCCCATCGGCCGTCCGACATGGTTCGAGGCACCGACCACCGCCGCGTGCAGGCCCCGGACGGCAACGCCGGTGTGCTCGATCAGCGTCATCACCGCGAGCGACGTGCAAGGCCGCAATCTCGGCGCTCTGAGCGCCAGCCGACCCATGTTGGTCGGATGCACGCCATCCACATCCTTGTCGGGCGAGACGTGCTCGATCACCGCCAGCGCGTCGATCTGCAACGGCAGCGGCAACTGCACCAGAATGCCATCGATGGTGGTGTCTTCGTTCAGGGCCCGCACCATGTCTGCCACGCGCTCCTCCGGCGTATTGGCGGAAAGGTGTCGAACATCCGACTTGAACCCCACCTCCTGACAGTCCTTGCGCTTGAGGCGAACGTAGAGTTCCGATGCCGGATCGTCGCCCACCAGCAACACCGCCAGCCCCGGCGGCCGCAAGCCGGCGGCTTCGCGCTCCCGCACCCGCGCCGCGATGCGCTTGCGTATGGCGGCGGCAATGGCGTTGCCGTTGAGGACTTGAGCGGTCATGCGGTGTCCCTTGAACCGTTGGGAGCATGCGTTTGCCACAGCCTACCAGCCTGTCGGACTTTGCCGCGCCAGCGCGAAGTCGGACAGGCTGGTAGCCGTAGCTGCGAGCGAATGCGGGCACGAAGGCCAACAGTTCGCGCCAGCGAACTGCGGACGCGCCCTTCAGGGCGCGCTCCTACCGGCGTATGATCGCGGCCATTCGGGGCATGACGCAGTCTGGTAGCGTGCCTGCTTTGGGAGCAGGATGTCGGGAGTTCGAATCTCTCTGCCCCGACCAGAACCCTGCCCGTAGGGGCGACCCTTGTGGTCGCCCGACGTGTTGATCTAGGAGCTTGCGCCGCAGAAATGGCGCGACAGCGTCATTTCTGCGACGCAAGGTCGTAGGGAGGTGGGGGCTGGGGCCAGACGCCGAGCGTAGCGAGGGGTTTGGCGGCGCTAGGAGGCTGCGCCGTAGGACGTTTTAGGTTTTTTTTGGGTTCCCACCGCAAAATCGCTCGATGTTAGCCACCATTTAGGGATCGAAAAACAAGAGACGCCCGAAAAAAAACTCCGCTTTAGTCGCTCTATTTCGGCATGGAGAATGCGGGTTTCCTTGGCGTGCAACCGGCGTTCTTCCGCCCGGGAACGGCGTGTTTCGGCCAGCAGGCGGGAGGTCTCCTCGATGATCCGATCCCTGTCCTGGATGATCCCGTGGCCTTCGTCGGACTGGCGGCCCTTGGCGGGGTCCGTGAGCAAGAATCCGCCCGTGGCCGGGTCTTGAGTCGGAGGCGGTTCCCGTGCAGGCACAGTTGGAGGCCCAAGAGCCTGGATTCTCCGTAGACCATGCCTTCGAGGGAGGTTGCAAGTGGCACCCGTTCATAGATGCCATGGGGACTCAGGCGATGGCCCTTGAGTGGTGGGTCCAGGTAGTCCGCGGTGGGGTCGTATTGCCAGTACTCCGTCACATCGAGGCGCTGGTATAGCCGGTGCTTTTCGCCCTCGTCTCTCTCTCGCGTCGTCTTGGATGTCACTTCGAGCACGAAATCCGCGAACTTGCCTTCTTCCCAGGTCTCCAGACGCTGGGCGAGGGTTCGCGGAGCAGGCCGAAGGCGACGAACACGTCCGGGGAAACCCACTTCCGCGGGTCGCCCTCGACGTAGTACATCATCACGTTGCCAGTCACGGCCACTTGGTCGCGGCGTGGGTAGCGGCCACGAAGCGCGAATATCGTGTCGAAGATGGCGTCGGCGTGGTGAATCGTCTCCATCGGGTCACCGTCCGACATCGGGTACTCGACCGGCGCGGGCCGAGGATGCGCGGGCCGTGTGGGCTTGCTGGGACGAGCAGGCCGAGGTGCGGTGGGCATGGCGTTCTCCTTGGGCGCGACGCCGGCCGGTTGACGAGACGTTAGCACAGCGCCAGGACGGACGGATTGCGGCGGGACACTGGGCTTGTTGAGGCACGGCATGGCTCGGCTGGCATCGGGCACCGCCAACGTGGCATGGTCGCGGCGAAAAACCTGTAATCCATCGCCGCTAGGGCTTGTAGGAAATCGACGTTTCGTGTTGATGCCGGCGCGAGGGTGGATGCACTTGGCTGCGGAGCCGACGTAGGCCAACACGCCTGTTGGCGTGCCCTCGCTCAGAGAACCCTCGGCAGGGGCTCGAACTGGCTAGGTCGGCAGGGGCAGCGTCGGGAAGAAGCGCACTTCGACGCTTTCGCGTTCCTGCAAGCCTTCGGAGTCCGGCAGGGGGACGGCGGTGTGGAGGGTGGGGCAGAAGATTTCGCCATCGGCAGGGTGGGAGTCGTAGGTGGTGAAGACGAGGGCTTCGTCGCGGGTCATGCGGGAGTAGTAGTGCCAGCGCTGGGCGGCGTTGGGTTTGCAGTAGTGGGCGTTGAAGGGGCGGGGCTTGGCGTTGGGGTTGAGGTCGTATTCGAGGTCGGCGCGGTCGATGGAGGTGCGGTCGCAGACGGCGAGCGGATAGCGGGCGAGCGGCTCGGGGGAGACGGAGCGCCAGATGTTGATGCCGAGCACGCGCCGGTCTGTCCTCATGCCCTGGATTTCGGTGAACTTCTCGGCAATGGACTGGCCATCGTCGGTCAGCGAGTCGGCGTAGTCGTTGTGCACGGCGGCGGCGCAGGGGCCGTACTGGATGCCGTTCTGCCAGTAGTGCTCCTTGATCTCTTCGTTGCGGTAGGTGTGGCTGCCGAGCGCGCCGACATCGGCGGTGGGCAGGAGTCGCTTGAGGAGGATTTGCGCCTCCTTGTAGTACACCTCGGCCACTTCGTCGATGTCCGTCCAGTCCTCTACCGCGGACGGGGCGTGGACGAGCAGGAACCCGGCACCGTTGGCGAGCAGGCTGGTGGCGTCTCGGGGCTCTTCCATTACACCCAGAGCGGAGCGGGCGTCGCGAATCAAGGTGGGTCTGCCGAGGCGTGCTGCGGCGAACGCTAGGCGCTCCTCGTCGCTGCCCTCGTTCTGTGCCACGGGGTTGGCGAAGTTGAGCTTGCCGACGAAATCCGTGCTGCTTGACGGCTGGTTCATGGCGTTGCTTCGTCGAACAGTTCCGCGATGTCGACGGAGAACCCTTCGAGCAGCCGAGATGTCGCGGTGTCGCCTCGCCTGAATACTCCGTGCTCCACGTAGTCACCGTTGCCAAGGACGAGCACCGTGACGGTGTCGTCCGTGGGGTCGGCGATCCAATACTCGGGGATGCCTGCTTCCGCGTAGTCCTTGCGCTTGTCGATCCAGTCGCGGCTTGGCTTGTCGGGGCTCACTACTTCCACCACGAGATCGGCACCACCCCAAAAGCGGTCTTGATAGCGGTCGTCTAGGCGGCTCTGCAGGAGGAGGACGTCCGGCTCGCGGTACTTGCCTTCTCGGATTCGCATCCTCAGCGGCGCGGCCATGGCAGCGCCTCCGCGTGGGCGCATGAAGGCGTGAAGCAGCCGGTACAGGTAGAGCGCCACCTCTTGATGCGAAGCGGTCGGCATCGGCAACTCCTCCACGAAGCCGTCGGTAAATTCCACTAGGCGCCGGCAATAGTCGGTCAGGCGCAGGTACGCCTCATCGCTCCAACAACCCTGGCGCGGAGCCTCGGCGCAGACCAAGGCGTCCAGTTCGGCTTGGGAGGTCATGGGTGCTGCTTCGGCCATGGGGGGATTGTCCGCGGGTTGCGGCCCGGTGGCAACCGGTTGGTCAGAGTAGGTTGGTGGCCGTGCTCAGGACGGGCGACCACAACGGTTGCCCCTGCGGGGGCTCGTCGGTTGGGGGGAGGGACTGGCTTAACCGGCGGCGTTGTAGAACTGCGGCTCGGACTGGCGCTCGTTGACGATGTCCTGCACGAACTCGCGGCAGCAGCCGCAGCCGGTGCCGACGCCGAGCTCGTCGGCGAGGGAGTTGACGTCAACGGTGCCCTGCGAGACCGCCCGTTGGATCTCGGCCTCGTTGACTCCGGCGCAGAAGCAGACGTACATGACAGCGCGGATACTAAATGCGAACGATTACGGATTGCAAGCGCAATTTTTTGGGGCGGGCACGGCGCATTTACGCGGCAAGGCATCAATCGACCTTGAAATTGCCCTCGACGCGCTTTGCCAGTTCCTCGCGGGTCACAGTCTCGACCTGTTCGCCGATCATCCAGCGGTAGCCGAAGGGGTCCAGGAACGTGCCTCGACGTTCCCCGTCGGCCTGCGCCGCCACGGGCTGCCTCACTTCCGCGCCGGCCGCCACGAGCCGTTTGGCGGCGGCGCAGTCGTGGAAGCTGAGGTAGGGCGTGAGAGTCATTGGCATGGCTTGGCAAGCCGGCTGTCGTGGGACGCGCATCGTAGCCCGAGCGCTGCAACGCCGTTCGCTACGAACTCGGTTCTGCGGCGCAAACTCCTAACCCGCGACGTGCACCGAGGCGAGGAAGCGTTCGGCCACGGCAGGATGGGTTACGTGTACCGTCTGCATACCCACCGCCTCGGCGCCGGCGATGTTGTCGGCGTTGTCGTCGAGGAAGGTGATTTCGCTGCAGGCGAAGCCCATGTCCTCGGCGACGTGTCGGTAGGCGTCGGCGTTGGGCTTGCGCAGGCCAATGGTGGAGGAGACGTAGATGTGGCGGAAGGTGGTGAGGCGGTGGCCGTAGAGCTGGCGCCAGCGGGCCTCGTGAACCGGGTTGGTGTTGGTGAAGATGCACTGCGGGATGGCGCCGCCAATGCGCTCCGCCTCAGCTAGCACGTCGTCGAGGGTGCCGGCCAGGAGCCGATTCCAGCCTGAGCGCCAGTCTTCGAGCGAGAGCGTGATTTGCAGTTGCCGCGATAGGCTCCCGGCGAACTCCTCGAAACTGATGCTGCCGACCTCGAAGGCGCGGTACGCCTCCCTTGCCCGCCAGCGACGGCGGAGATTGGCGATGGGCTCGCCGGCGGCGTCCGACCAGTATCGGAACACCGCCTCGTGGTCGGTGCGCACGAGCACGCCGCCCATGTCGTAAAGGAGTGCCTTCAAGTCTCGCTGCGCTCCGGCCGGTGGTGTCGGGGTGCCCCGCGCAGGGCCCCGCAAACAGCCAACTACGCCTCTGCTAGGCGCCGCTTCACCGTTTCGATCGGATTGCGGTAGTCCACGGTGCCGAGGCCGAAGTTGGTGAGCTTGTAGCCGATGAGGGCTTGGAGCTTCTGCGGCATTCCGAGCACCACGTCGTGCGGCACGCCGATGAACTGGTTTTCGCGCTGCTTGAGCCAGGCGAGGTTGAAGTTGACGTTGATGGAGCGGCGGTATTCGTTCTCGGTGCTGTTGCCGCCGCCCCGGTGCCACAGGGCGCCTTCCCACGCCAGCAGCGCCCCCGCCGGCATTTCGACCGAGACCGTCTCGACATCGGGATCAACCCGCTTGGTCCACAGATGGCTGCCCGGCACCACTTCCGTCGCGCCGTTTGCCTTGGTGAAGGGATCGAGGGAGATCAAGGTGTTGACGATGAGCGGCGGGTGCCGACGCGGAATCGGATAGTGGCCGTCGTCCTGATGCATGCGCTGGCGCTCGTCGCCTGGCCCCGGCCGCATCGCCGCGACCCCGGAGATCTGATAGTCGGGGCCCAGCACGGCTTCGACGATGTCGAGCATGCGGTCGTTCATGAGGAGTTCGTCCACCGCTCTCGTCTTCGCGAGCAGGTTGTGCGTGTGCACGGTCTGCTGGCCGTGTTCGGTGTCCTCGCGGCTGCCAATGGCGTCGAACACCGGCGCAAGGCCCTCGCGAAGCTCTTCCACGGCATCTGCGCTCAGGAAATCGTCAACCACGGCGAAGCCCACTTCCTCAATCCGCCGCGCAGCCGAGTCCGTGTCCATCCTTCTTGCTCCCGTCACTTGGCGCCGCGCCTCTTCCGCGCCGCTACCAGTCCCTTGTTGCCGCCTTCCTTTGCCGCCAGAGGCGTCGCCAACGTCAGAGCAGCTCCTCCGCGATGAACTGCAGGGTCTCGGCATCCCCGGAGCCGACATTGATCATGGTCACCGGGCTCTCCTTCCACGCCTCAAGGCGCTCGCGAATGCGTTCCTTGGGGCCGACGAGGGAAATCTCGTCGCAGAGCTCGTCCGGCACGAGGGCGATGGCCTGGTCGCGCTGGCCGGAGAGGAAGAGGTCCTGGATTCGGTCCGCCACCTCGCCGAAGCCCATGCGGCTGACATGATCCTTGTGGACGTTGAAGCTCTTTGCGCCCATGCCGCCGACATAGAAGCCGACGTTCTGCTTGATCTGCATCAGGGCGCGGTCCACGTCGTCGTCGATGATGACCGGGACGGAAGCGGCGATCTCGAAGCCCGGCGCCCTGCGGCTCATGGCCTCCTTGTACTGATCCATCATCCGGTAGGGCGACAGGAACATGGGAATCCAGCCGTCGCAGTTCTCGACGCCAAGCAGCACGTTCTTCGGCCCTTCGGCGCCGAGATAGAGCGGAATGTGCTCCCGCGCCGGGTGCAGAATCAGCTTCAGCGGCTTGCCCAGGCCAGTGCCGCCGGGCAGCGGCAGCTTGTAGTGCTCGCCGTCGAAGGCGACCGGCCCGTCCCGCGCCACCACCTTGCGGAAGATCTGAATCCACTCCCGCGTGCGTGCTAGCGGCTTCGGATAGGGCTGGCCGTACCAGCCCTCCACCACCTGCGGCCCGGAAACGCCGATGCCGAGGATCAGGCGGCCGTTCGAGAGGTAGTCGAGGGTGGCTGCCTGCATCGCGGCACTGGTGGGCGTGCGCGCGGAAATCTGCATGATGGAGGTGCCGAGGTTGATGCGCTCGGTGTGCGCGCCGATCCACGTCAGCGGGGTGAAGCAGTCGGCGCCGTAAATCTCCGGGCACCAGATGGTGTCGTAGCCGAGCGACTCCGCCTCCTGCGCCACCTTGACGACCCGCTCGCCCCCCGGGGCTCCCAACGCACCTATGCCCAAACCGAGCTTCATCCGAAATCCCCCATGTCCACTGGCAAAACCCGCGAGCTTACACGCAATGCGCCTCGCGCCCTCAAAACGACGAAGCCTTCGGAGGGAACGCATGCTGCCCTTCCTCCGCGGCCTGTGCCACCTGTTATGGTAGCCGCACGACCATGAGGACGGGGTGGGTTGATGAAGTTCGGGCTCTTCTACGAGTTGCAGTTGCCGAAGCCTGCGGGCGAGGAGCAGTGGGGGCCGGAGGACGAGAAGCGCATCTACCACGAGATGCTGGACCAAGTGGAACTCGCCGACAGCCTCGGGTTCGACTACGTCTTCGAGGTGGAGCACCACTTCCTCGAGGAGTATTCGCACTCTCCGGCTCCGGAAATGATGATGGCGGCGCTTTCCCAGCGCACGAAGAACATCCGCCTGGGCCACGGCATCGTGCTGACGCCGCCGGGCTACAACCACCCGGCGCGGGTGGCGGAGCGCCTCTCGGCGCTTGATCTGTTGTCCGAGGGCCGGGTGGAGTTCGGCTCCGGCGAGAGCGCCTCGGAAATGGAGCTCGGTGGCTTCGGCGTCGAACGCGGGCTCAAGAAGTCCATGTGGGAGGAATGCACCCGCGAGATCACCAACATGATGGTGCAGACGCCGTACCAGGGCTTCCAGGGCGAGTTCTTCGAGATGCCGCCGCGCAACGTCATCCCGAAGCCGATGCAGAAGCCGCATCCGCCGCTGTGGGTGGCGGCGTCGCGCCGGGAGACCACCATGCTCGCCGCTCGCTTCGGCATGGGGAGCTTAGGCTTCGGCTTCGAGACGCCCGACGAACTCGCCGAGCGCACCAACGAGTACTACCGCATCGTCCGCGAGGAGTGCGTCCCCATCGGTCACGCCATCAATCCGGGCCTCGCCGTGCTCACCACCTTCATGATGGCGGACAGCGACGAAGAGGCGCTGCGGCGCAGCGCCAACGGCCCGGCGTTCTTCTCGCACTCGCTCGGCTACTACTACAGCCCGGCCAGCGGCGGCCGCCACCAGCCCGGCGAGAAGAACATCTACGACGATTTCCTGAAGCAGAACGAGCGCGACAACACCATGTCCGCCCGCACCGGCTTCATCAAGGAGGACGAAATCCGCAAGGGCGAGCCCGAGGACGAAGTGCAGCGCGCCCTCTATCGGGCGGCGCGCAGCGGCACCGCCGTCGGCACGCCGGAGCGGGTGCGCGAGACGCTCAAGACCTACGAGGACAACCACCTCGACGTGATGATCTTCGTCGCCCAGTGCGGCGACCGCGAGCACGACCACATCATGGAGTCGATTGAGCTGTTCGGTAAGGAACTCCTGCCGGAGTTCAAGGAACGGCACGAGGCCGAGCACGGCAAGTGGCGCGCCGAACAGCTTGCCGGCATCGACTATCCGGTCAACTCGAGCATTTGACGTGGCGCGCCAGGACCAGATCCAGGACGAGCGCCTGCGCGACCTGATCGGCACGGCGCATGGCTCGATGCGAGCGGGTGCGCCCACCGAGGCCATGCAGACCCTGGTGGACGCGCTCTACCGGCTGATCGAACTGAAGCCGGAACTCGCCACCGAACAGCTTGAGCCGCGACCGGGATGGAAGATGCCGTTCCTGTCGCGCTGGCCGCAGTACGGCGCCAACTGGAAGGAAGGCTCCCTTGACGCCGGCAAGCCCGAGATCGAGTTCATCCGCGAGCGGTTCGCCATGTCCGAAGCGATCACCTGCTACGAATTCCTCCTCGACACGGCGATTCAGCGCGAGGCGTAGGTCCGGCCCGTCCTGAGTTCACCGCGAATGTTCCTCGAAGCCGAGTCAACACCAACGGCCGGCGGGATGGCGCGGTCCCACACGCCATTCGAAGCGAGGGCCCATCACGCTCCTCGCGCCGAAGGCGAAGCAACCAAGGGCCCGAACCTGCAACCAGCCCTCTCCCCGCGCGACGGGCCCCGTAGGGGCGGGCTTGTCCTCGCCCGCGTCTGGCGACGCCTCGCTAGAAGCTGTACTGCAGGCCGAGGCGCACGGAACGCGGCTGCTGGAAGCGGATGGGGAAGCCGAAGGTCGGGGACTCCCGGCCGCCCCAGGTGTCGGCGTATTCGTCCACCTCGATCTCGTCGTCAAAGTCGAAGACGTTGAAGATGTCGACTCGGGCGGTCAGTTCGCCGCCGACGAGGTCCCGCGTGTGTTTGAGGCCAAGATCGAGGCGATAGACGAACGGCGTTGATCCCCCCGAACCGCGCGGCGCCGCCATGCCTTGGCGGTAGAACGAAGCCGCGCCGTAGAGGCTGGCGTAGGGATCGGTCGGGTGATAGCCGAAGGCGTTGATCGGCCGGCCGCTCGAAAACTCGAACGCACCGCTAAGGAGCCAGTTGTCGGCAAACGCCCAAGCGCCCCATGCGCGCGCCATGTGCCGACGATCGTTCGGCAGGTCGCCGTCGGCGCCGTCCAACATGCCGGCAAAGTCGAACTGCGTCGTGTAGCCGGCGATGTCCTCGCCGGTGTCGCTGCGCACGGTTCCTTCGTAGTTGCCGTGGCTGCGCGAAACGGTATAGGCGCCGCGAAGGGTGTACACGCCGTCCCAGCGCCGCTTCAGGTCGAACGTCAGCGCCTGGTAGCGGCGCTTCGCCGGGGGGTAGCCAAGGTCTTCGGCCGCCAGCGTCACCTCGTCGAGCGCTCCATCGCCATCGAGGTCAACGAACGTGCGGATGTCGCGGCTGGGATTGGCGAGCACGTAGTTGAAGTGCCCGAACCGGCCGAGCGCCTCGTCGGTGGTGACGTCCTCAATCCCTTCGGCGAGGTTGCGGTAGGTAAACGTGGCGCTCGCGACGAAATCCTCCATCAACTCCCACTCGTAGCCGACGATGTACTCGTCCTGCACCATGGGCCGAAGGTCTTGGTCGGCGATGGTGCGAACGTCCCGGGGCCTGCCGTCGGCGTAGACGGTTTGCGGGCCGAGGCGGGTCTCGAGCGGGGCGGTGCCGTCTTCGGCGATTGCGCCGTCAAGCACATACCAATCCTCGGTGAAGAGCGTCGCGCTCGCCATGCGGATGTTGACGATGCTGGCGACCGGCAGGTGATAGCGGCCATAGTTGGCGAAGAGCCTGGAGGTGCCGGCGCCATCTGGGTCCCAGGCGAGGCCGATGCGGGGCGCGAACTGATCGGTCATCTTCAGGAAACTCGCCCCCACCGAGTTGCGGTTGTCGTAGCGTTCGTTGCGCAGGCCCAGGCGCAGCGTTGCGCCCGGTGCGATGAGCCATTCGTCCTCGACGTAGAACGACGAGGCGATCACGTCGAAGTCGCCCCGGCGTTCGAACTGCCGGTGCCGCGTGACTTCGGTGACCCCCTCCGGAACCACCGCGCCGTTGTCCAGCACTGTTCCTGGCTCGGCGCGGAAGTAGCGGTAGTAGCCACCGCCCGAATAGCCGAGAAAGTCGAAGGAGGTCTTCGCCTCCCGGTCGGTGCCAAAGCTCAGCAGGTGACTCTCGCCCACGGCCCACTCGACATCGACGCGCCCGACCCTGCGCTCGTCCTTGCCGCCGCTCCTCGTGAAGTTGGTCCAGCAGCCGAGCACGCGACGAAAGCGCTGGCGGTTGTCGAGGGCAACCGGGCAGCCCGCATCCTCGGGCGAGGTGTTGGTGAGGTCGTACTCGCCGCTGCCCCAGAGCGCTGACGCCGCGATGTTGGTGCCGAAGTAGCCGCGGTAGGCGAGGATGTGATTGACGCCGCCGCGCGAGAACTCCGTCGTCCGGTACTGCTCGCCCACCTCGCCGGTCTCGTCGTCCCACCGGAACGACGTCTGATGCGCCGTCTTTTCGTCCGAAAACCCGGTGTACTCGATGCGGTGGTTGTCGGACAGCAGCCAATCCACCTTGAGGCCCCAGAAGCCGGCGTCCTCGGTGGCCTTGCTGAGCCGCCCGTAGGCGCGATAGATGTCCTCGTCGACCGATCTGAGGTCGTAGATGCCGTACACCAGCAAGCGATCGCTCACGAGGGGGCCGCCGACCGACACAAAAACGTCGTGCTCGTCCTTCTCGTCGAGCCCGTTCACGGTGTCGTAGCGCCGCCAAGGCGATGGATGCTCGACATTCGGCACCCGGCCGCGCAATGAGTCGGGCTCGAAATACCCGCCAACCGTCCACTGCCATTCGTTCGTCCCGCGCTTCGTGACCGAGTTGATCACGCCTCCGGTGGCGCGCCCGAAATCGGCGCCGAAGCCGCCCGTCTTGAGTTGGAACTGGTCGTAGAACTCGAACGGAACGGTGCTGGCACCGAGCCCGGTGCGAAAGTTGGTGACGTTCATGCCGTTGATGTAATAGACGTTCTCGGCGACGGACGCGCCGCCGAGGGAGGCATAGCCATAGCCCGTGCCGTACTGCTGACGCCTCCGGCCGGTGCCGAACGCGGTATCGCCATACACCGCACCCGGCGCCATCATCACGACGGCATTGGGGTCTCTCGGGATCGGCAAGCGCTCAAGGTCGCCAGCGGTGACGATCCTGGTGGTCTCGGAACGCGTCGTGTCCACCAGGGGAATTGACTCCCGGGTAACGATGACTTCCTCCACTGCCCGCGCGCTCTCGACCCGGAGATCAACCACCGTGCCCTCGCCGACATGCACCTCGGCGATGATCGTGCTGGTCTGCGAGCCGCCGAGAACCCCGGTGACGGCGTAGGTGCCGACGGCAAGCCCCGAGAACCGATAGCGGCCGTCATTGCCGCTGACGGCGGTTCGGGTGCGGGCCGTGTCCACATGCCATGCCGTGACCGTTACGTCCGCCACGGGCCCGGAGCTTGCGAAAACCTGTCCCTGAATGTGGCCGAGGGTCTTGCCCTGGCCATGCGCCGGTGGAGCAAGGGCAAGCCCTAGGGCAATTGCCGCCAATAGCAGGCCCACCGGGCCCCGGTTGCTTGGTGTCAAGTGTCAGTCTCCCGAGTCCGAATGTGCATCAATGGAGGTACGTCTCTCGCGCTTGGAAGCTCGCGCAGCGGAATGCCGACTTGCCGGTTGGGGCGCGCTTGCATGGGCTCTGCAAGCAAAGCGCAAGATGCCCGCCGGCGAGATGCGGCTGGCGCAACGGTCGATGACCCGGAGGACACAGGCGATGCACGAGAAGGGCACGCATTTTATCAAGAACTATGAGCTTGCCCGGATGGCTTCCTACAGCAACTACCCCGAATCGCTGCTCCAGGCCATGCAGGTCAAGTCATTGGTCGGGCCGCGAGGCCCCATAGCCGACCAGGACATCAGCGTCTCGGCCTTCCGGCTCGAGCCCGGCACGGTCTATGGCGGCCACGTACACCCTCACCCAGAGGTGTACATCTTCCTCGCCGGCACCGCCGAGTGCGAGTGGGGCGACGAGACCTTCACCGCAGAACCCGGAACCGTCACCCATTGCCCCCCAACATGTCGCATGCCCTCCGAGTCACCAGCAGCGAACCACTGCAGGCGATCATCGTCGGCTGGGCTCCGGGCGGCGACGGCAGCGTCTGGAACGGCATCAGCACCCTGCTCGAAACGTAGGGACCATGTTTCCCCCGCCCGTGCTGAACTCCCGGCGCACGAGCCTTCGGAGGGAAGGCATTCTGCCTTCCCTGGCACCGATAGGCGCTTCTTGGAAAGCAGGTCGGCGCGCCGGGGCGCGCCAGGGAAGGCAGGATGCCTTCCCTCCAAAAAGGGCCCGTCCCCTACGATGCCTCATGCGTCCGGATCGCACGGTGCCTGACGGGTCATGTCGTTGAGTGGCACCGAGTCGGCGCTGAGTTGGGCGAATCGGGATGGCGTGAGGCGCAAGGGAGCGAGGACTCCACACACCCTTGGCGCGAGCCCGGCCAGCGCGACACATGCGCCCGCCGGGGCAAGGCCCTCCAGAGTCTGGGCGGTCAGCATTGCCTCGCCGCCGATCCAGGCCGCCAGGATGCCACCGGCTGTCGCCGCGAACACGTCCCGATGCGGGTCTGCGCTTGCCGATCGCACCAGCACCATGTCGGCGGGCGCTCCGGCCAGGATGGCGCCGAAACGTGCCTCGAGGCCGAGGGCATAGGCGCCATGCAGCGTCGCCATGCGCCATAGCGTCTGCCACGGCAGCGCAACATCGGCCTTTGCCGCAGCGCGGCGAGCGCACCTCGCCTCCTCCTTCATCGTGAACGAGCCGCTCGGCGACCAGTCTGTGGCGAGGGCGATGCGCACGCCGGAGTCGAGCGCGGCAGCGATGTCCACCGTCTCGCCGTAGAGCGAGAAATTCGAGCGTGGCGACCACACCAGCGTCACGTCGTGTTCGCGCATCACTTCGAAGTCGCTCGCGCTGGTTGCGACGCCGTGCACGAGCGAGTAGCGGCGGTCTCCCTGCCGGGCGAGAGCCAGGAACCGGGCCACCTCCTGTCGCGCCACGCAGTTCGAGGCGCGCCCCTCGCCGACATGGGCGACATAGGCCGCATAGGCGGGAGTCCCGCCCGTGGTTGCCGCGAGCTCGATCGGCTCGCCGGCGGCGCACGTCGGCGCCAGTTCCTCGAGTGCGCGAAAGGAGAAGGGGAAGGTGTCCATGTCGGCTTCGGCGTCGTAGAGGGCAAGGTGCTCGGCGCTTTCCTGCAACCCCACGTTGCGGATCACACCCGGCATTCCGCCGGGCCCCGCCAGCAACGTGGCGCCGCCGATGAGGTGACGCAGTTCCATGGCCACGAGCCTTGCCGTGGCCGCCGGGTCGCCGCCGGAAACGTGCGTCATGGGTTCTGGCGGCGTCAGCTCCGGCTTGCCGTTCAGGCCAAAGCGCCACTCGTCGCGATGCTCGTAGCCTGGGTTTCGGTCCGGGTGGGGGAAGGCATAGCTGTATGCCGGATGTTCGTGGGCGTTGACGAATCCGGGCGAGAGCACGGCGGCATCCCGACAATCAAGCACCCCGGCATCGGGATAGGCGGCCAGCAGATCGTCGAAGGGAGCGACGGCGCCGACCTTGCCGTTGATGCGGACATGGACGCCGTAACCGGGACGAGGCCCTTCCGGCAGCAGGACCGTGGCGCCCACGAGCAGGCCGGCGTCGGCGTTCGTCGCTGCCGTGAAGACGCAACCTGCGGGCACCTCGTCGGCGAACGCGCCAAAGGCGAGGAGCGCGGCGAGGCAGAACCGACATGCAGCGCGCAACACCATCCAAGGCTCTCCATCGCCCCGTCCACCGAGTCCGGTGGGGATGGTACGCCGAGTTTGGATCGCTGGAAGATCGCCTTTTGCGCCCTGAGCTTGAGCCGTGCCGGGCTAGGCACCACACTATGCGCCCATGGAACCAACTCGAACCGGTGCCTTTTTGGCCCTGCTTGCGCTCGAACGTGCCGAGGACGGCGGCTGGACGGCACCGCCGCCGCCGGACAAGGGCGACAGCACGTTTGGCGGGCAGCTTCTGGCGCAGTGTCTTGCCGCCATGCAGGAAACGCTGGGTGCCGATCGCGCCGTGCACTCGCTGCATGCGTATTTCCTGCGGCCGGGGGACGTGGACCTTGCCGCCCACGTCGAGGTGGAGGCGGTGCGGGACGGGCGGTCGTTTTCGTCGCGGCAGGCGGTGGTGCGGCAGGGCGGCAAGGAGGTGTTTCGGATGACGGCGTCGTTTCAGGTGCCGGACGAGAGCCCCGAGTACACCGATGCCCGGATGCCGCAAGTGCCGCCGCCGGCGCAAGTCGCCTTCACCTACGACGACTTCACCTTGGCGCAGACCGGCGAGAGCTCCTGGTACGGCAGCGACCGACCGATGGACATTCGCTACATCAACCCACCCGGCGAACGCGGCGAGGCGGTGACCGAGCCGCAACGCATGTGGATGCGCATCGACGCCACGCTGCCGGACGATCCGCGCGTGCATCACGCCGGCCTTGCCTATCTCTCGGACAGCACGCTGGTGGACCACATCATGCTGCCGCTCGGCCGGCGCTGGCAGGACGAGGGTTTCCTTGGCACCAGTCTCGACCACGCCATGTGGTTCCACCGCTTCGCCCGCGCCGACGACTGGCTGCTGTTCGAGCAGAATGTGGAGACCACCGGCAGCGGCAGGGGACTCGCGAGCGGGCGTTTCTTCGACCGAAGTGGCAAACTCATCGCCACATGCGTGCAGGAGGGATTGATGCGATGGCTGAAGTAGTGGAGCCTTCAGCGCGGGGGAGCGCGAGGGGCCTCCCCTCGCAAGAGGAGCCTTCAGCGCGGGGGAGCGCGAGGGGCCTCCCCTCGCAAGAGGAGCCTTCAGCGCGGGGGAGCGCGAGGGGCCTCCCCTCGCAAGAGGAGCCTTCAGCGCGGGGGACCGGAAGTTCCGCGCCAGCGGAACTTCCAACGCGCGCGCAAGGGCGCCCGCGCACCACGCCAGGCGACTACCACGCCGGACATGCCACCGCCACGCCGCCGCGCAAGCCCGTGACGCCGCGAATGCCCGTGGCAATCGAGGACCACGACTGGACGAACTCCAACACCGAACTGAACGCCGGCGAGATCGCCCATTTCCGCAAGCACGGATATCTCGTCAAGCGGGGCCTGATCGACGAGCCCGAAGCGTTCGAGCTCGCCGTCGACCACCTTTGGAAGCACGTTCCGCACGACCTCCTCGACCGCGACGACCCCGCAACGTGGCTCTCGGACCCAGGCGAGGCCTGGACCGACGAAGACGCCCGTCGAGTCGGGATGCTCTCGCACGGCGGCTGGAAGATGCGCTCGCGCGGCGAAGGCGGCATCGGCACGGAGCCGTTTCTTGTCGAACGCATCGCCAACCACCCCAACGTCCTCGCGGTGGTGCGCGCCTTTCTCGGCCGGCCCATCAAGCCGGTGGGGCGCGTGCGGGGCATCTACGCCGTGTTCCCGAAAAAGCCCGAAGCGCCGCCGAAGCTGGGGCCCCACGCGGACTATCACGCCGCGCAGATTTCGACGATGGTGCTGGTGCACGACACCCCGCCCCGCTGCGGCGGCTTCACCATCTGGCCGGGCTCGCACCGCATCCTGCATCCGCACTGGGACACGGTGCACGGCGCGCAAATCGCCGAGGAGAAGCGCGAAGGACTCGCCGACGCCCGCGATGAGGTGCTGCGCGACATCACGCCGGTGGAGTTCAGCGGCAAGGCCGGGGACGTGATCTTCTGGCACGCGCGCATGCTGCACTCGGCCGGCATCAACCACTCCGCCGAAACGGCGAACCCGATGGTGCGGCTGATCGTTCCGTGCGACTACCAGATCGACGGCCAGACCTACGTCGACGACATGGAATTCGGTCCCGGGCCCAACGTGCAGTGGTGGGTGGACACGCGCAACTTCGCGGAGGACGAGCCGACCACCCGAGACAACATCTTCCACGGCTGGGCGATCTGAATCGGCCCACCGTGAAGTCAAGACGGCCCCCGGAAGGAGGGCGTCTCGTCCTCCTCCAAGCCTTCCCTCCAAAGACAAGGAACGTGCCGAGATGACCGACTACCCCCTGCCGCAAGGCGATGCCGCCGCACTCGGCTTCGACCCCGAGCGACTCGCCCTCATCGGCCCTGCCATGCAGGAGTTCGTCGACGACCGACGGGTGCCGAACCTGGTGACGCTGCTCGCCCGCCAGGGCCAGGTCGTCCACATGGAGGCGCGCGGCGTGCTCGATTTCGACACCGGCAAGCCGGTGGGTCTCGACAGCCTCTTCCGCATGTACTCCAACACCAAGCCCGTGGCTGGCGTCGCGACCCTGATCCTCACCGAACGCGGCGTGCTGACGCCGGACGATCCGGTGTCGAAGTTCCTGCCGGAATTCGCCGATCAGCGCGTGATGCGCACGGATGAGCCGATGCTGACCGAGCCGGTGAAGCGGCCGATGACGGTGCGCGATTGCCTCACCAACACCACCTCGCTCATGAGCCCGGCGATGATGCCGAACTTCTGGCGCCAGCAATATCGCGCGGAGCTGGAAGCGCTCGGCTGGGTGCGGCCGGCGGATGGCTCGGTGGCCGAACCCATCAGCAACCGGGAGCGCGTTCGCATCCTCGCCGGCTTGCCACTCGCAGCACATCCCGGCGAACGGTTCGTCTATCACGTCGGCTATCCGATTCTTGGCGCCGTGCTCGAAGAGGCCGTGGACGAGCCCCTCGACGTGTTCTTCCGCGAGAACATCTTCGCGCCGCTCGGCATGAACGACACCGATTTCTACCTGAAGGAGGGCGCGCTGCCCCGCTTCGGCGCCAACTACGCACCGCAAGCCGACGACGACGGCACCGTGCGCCTCGTCTGCGTGGAGAAGGCCGATGCGAGCGAGAAGCATGTGGGGCCGAGAACTGAGTTCGGCGTCGGCGGCGACGCCGGCGGCATCCTCACCACGGTCGGCGACTACGCGCGCTTCGGCCAGATGCTGCTGAACGGCGGCGAACTCGACGGCACCCGCATCCTGGGCCGCAAGACGGTGGACGTGATGATCGGCAACCACACCGGCGACATGCTGATCCCGATGACGGGGCCGGGATTCCACTGGGGCCTTGGTGTCGCCAACTACCACGGCCGGGACCGCTTCCCTCTGATCCGTTCCGTCGGCACCTACGGCTGGGGCGGCGCTGCCGGCACCACCTACTTCGCCGACCCCGCCGAAGAGCTGTTGGGCGTCTGCCTCACGCAAGTCCTGACGCACGGCACCATGCCGAACAACAACTATCAGGAGACGTTCCAGCGCCTCGCGTATCAGGCGCTGGTGTAGGGGCGATCCTCGCGGTCGCGGGCGTTGCGCGTACGACAAACTTCGACGGGACCGGCGTAGGGGCGACCCTTGTGGTCGCCCGTGTTAGGCGTACCGACGAACTCGGTACGGTGCGGGACAGGCCCGTCCCCTACAACCCGCGCCGTTCGTGGATCCGCCGCGTCGGCCCAATCAGATACTCAAGCGGCCCCTCCACGTAATCCGCATTCGCGTCCACGCCATGGCCCTCGAGCGCCGTCTCACATCCACGCTCGAACCGCAGGCGGTTGACCGGTGCATGCGGAAACCGCTTCGTGACGATCAGGGCGATCATGTGCCGGGGCCGGTCGGATCGGTTGGGAACGCCGCGGTGCCAAAGGCGCACATCGCGGATGAGAACGTCGCCAACTTCGGTTTCGGGACGCACCGGCGCCACCGTCTCCCGCCGCTCGGCCGCGAGGGCCGCTATTGACTTGCCCTTGCCCTCCCCGGCGCCTGTGCCGGCGTCATTCACGCAATGGATCCGGTGCGAGCCGGGCCACAGTTCGATGGCGCCGTTGCCGAGCCTCGTCGGGCCAGGGGGAATGTTGACCACTACCGATGCGGTGGCGGCGACCGGTTCGCCCGGCCGGGTGTAGTGCCGCCCGTCCATGTGCAGGTGCTGCTCCTCACTGCCGGGGCAATTGGTGTTGCCGTTGTAGAAGGTGAGCAGCGGACGCCCGTCGCCCTCGGCGTCCTCGGCCTCGTAGAGCGCGCGGCAGACATCGTTCACCGCACGATTCATCGCCACATCCGCAAACACCAGGTCTGCCGACACCGGCGGCCCCTGCTGCAAATGCCCAAGCGCCCGCGGATTGCCGCCGATGCTCTCGCAGTAGCGCAGGAGTTCCGCCGTGTCCTTGTCCATGCGTTGCCGCAGCAGCGCCAACGGCTCCGGCGGAACCGCCCCTTTGACGATGACAAAGCCGTGCTCGTGGATCGCCTGCACGGCAGAGGCCCTGTCGCCTGGGGCAACGCGAACGATCGGGTCTTCCAACAACGGCCCCCGCGAGATGGAGTGGCGCATCATAGCGACCTTGCGCGCCCTGACGGCGCGTTGACAGTTCGCTGCGAGAATGGGTGTGCAGGCGTATGCTTGGCGGCAGGCTGGAGGAAGCGATGAGCGCGAGCGCTGCAAAACGGGAGACGGAAGCCGTGGAAACGCCCACCGGCTTGCCCGTGCTTGTCAACCTGCCGAAGACGTGGCGGCTCTCGGACGACGGACTCCTTGAGTTCTGCCAGATGAACCGCGACCTCAGAATCGAGCGAACGGCACAAGGGAGACTGTCGATCATGCCGCCCACGGGATTCGAGACGGGCGACCGCAACGGCGAGATCTCAACGCAGCTACGCATTTGGGCGAAGCAAGACGGTTCGGGCCGAACCGTCGACTCTTCGGGCGGCTATCGCCTGCCAAACGACGCCGTTCGCTCCCCGGACGCCTCATGGATCCGCAAGGATCGGCTAGCCACTTTGCCGACGGAGGCGTTTGAGGGCTTCCTCCCTCTGTGCCCCGACTTCGTGCTCGAACTGCGCTCGCCCACCGATACCCTCGCTACGTTGCAGGCGAAGATGGTCGAATACATGGAAAACGGAGCCCAACTCGGCTGGCTCGTCGACCCATCGGATCGCACCGTGTACATCTACCGGCAGGGCAAACCCGTCGAACGCCTTAGGGCGCCGGCGAGCGTATCCGGCGAAGACGTGCTGCCGGGGTTCGAGCTACTTCTAGGCGAGGTGTGGTAGCCGCGCTCCCGCCCAACGCATGACTGACGTAGTCGTCATCGGCGGAGGCCCCGCCGGCAGCACCGTCGCTACGCTTCTCACGCGAGCCGGCTTTAACGTAGCCGTTTACGAGCGGGAGACCTTTCCGCGCCCGCACGTGGGCGAGTCCTTGCTGCCGGCGACGCTGGCGATTCTCGACGACATTGGCGTCTTGCCCCGCATCGAGGCCGAAGGCTTCGTGCGCAAGGCTGGCGCGACGATGTCCTGGGGGCGAACGGACGAGCCGTGGAGTTGGTATTTCCGCGAGACCAACCGTCGCTATCCCACCAGCTATCAGGTGTGGCGGCCTCGCTTCGACCAAATCCTGCTCGAACACAGCCGCGCCGTTGGGGCTGACGTGCATGAGGGATTGGGCGTGCGGGAAGTGCTGTTCGAGGGCGAACGCGCCACCGGCGTTCGCCTCGACGACGGTGCGGCGGTGCGCGCCCGCATGGTGGTGGATGCCAGTGGCCAGCAATCCCTCGCCGCCCGCCAGCTTGATCTGAAGCGATGGGACGGCTTCTTCCGCAACCTTGCGCTCTACGCCTATTTCGACGATTGCCCGCATCTGCCACCGCCGGACGACGGCAACATCTTCATCGAATCGGCGGAAGGCGGCTGGACCTGGAAGATTCCACTGGCGAAGAACGTGTCGAGCGTGGGCGCAGTGGTGGACCGAGACGTTGGCGTTCGGCGCATTCGAGAAGTGGGCAGCGATGCCTACTTCGCCGAACAGGTGGCGGCGGCGACACGTACGGCCGCAATGATCGGCGAGCGGCAGCCGAACGGCCCGGTGACGGTGGTGCGAGACTGGTCCTACGCAGCGTCGCGGATGACCGCGCCCGGACTGACCCTCGTCGGCGATGCGGCCTGCTTCGTCGATCCCCTGTTCTCCACCGGCGTGCATCTGGCCGTGTCCGGTGCCCACCTCGCCGCCGCCCAGGTCGTGTCGGCACTCACCGATGCCACCATCGCCGCCGAGGCCGCCATCGCCTACGAGCGCCTCTACCGCACCCAATACGAGCACTTTCACCAACTTGCGCGCCTGTTCTATGCCGGCAACCGCAGCGTCGATTCCTACTTCTGGGCAACCCGACGCATCACCGCCGAAGACGAGCGCACTCCGCGGGAAGCGTTCGTGCGAGCGGTGTCAGGGCAGACCGCCGCCGGTTACGAACGCTCCGTGTTGAGCCGAGCCGAACTGCCAGCCACCTTCGACACGGCGCTGACCGAGATGCAACGCCGCCCAAGCGCCCCCAACGACATCGCCAAGGCGTCGCCACGCCTCGCACGAGGGCTACAGCTTGTCCGCACCGCCATATTGGGCGAGAACCGCTTCGAGTGGGGCTACGCCATCCGTGGCGAAGGCCGCGACGACCTGCCGGTGAGCCCACTAGTAGCGCACCTCCTCCACAACGCCAACGGGCAACGCACCGTCGCCCACATCGCCCAGGCGATAGCCAGCGAAAACAACCGCCCAATCGCCGAGATCCAACCCATAACAGAACGCGCCGCCCGCCTTCTGATCGAGGACCGCGTGCTACTCTGAAGGAGGCGAGCGCAAGACCGGGCTAGTCTGGGAGCGCGCCATGCAGCTCCAGCAGCGAACCTCGCAAGGGAGTTAGCCTTGCTGTGGCAAGACGCCGCGTCGCCTCCGCCCGTCAACGCCAGCCTTGCCGCCACGCCTGGAACTCGGCCGGTCGCAGGCCGTAGCGGGCGATGTTGCCTTCGTGGAGGCTCATCAACTCCGTTTCCACGACTTCGACAAATCGTGCCCGGTCCGCGGGTGACACCTCCTCACGTTGCCGTGCCAGTTTAGTCGCAGCCTTCTTGTCCATTCCCGAACGCACGACCCGGGCGACCAGTTCCCTTACCAGCACCCGATGATGCATGCGAAATGGGTCCGGCTCGCCCAAGGACTGCCGCACGGCTGAGTACCGTGCGCTGGAGCGCTCGTAGGCCCAGACGAACACGTCTCGCAGCAATTCGACCCGATTCAGCTCGTAAATGGCCAAAACACCGTCGACGTAGGCTCGCTCCGGCACGTCTACGAACGACAGGGGACAAAGATTGCCGCGAATCAGCGGGATGTTGGCCGCGAGGCGGGAGACCCGCTTGTTGACATCCTCGAAGCCCTGCAGGTAGGGCAGATGCACGAGGGCGAAGAAGGCCTGCTCGAAGGGGTCCGAGATCGCGGCCGCGGTGTCCAGAATCCTCTCGAAGCACTCCTCGATGAGCTGCGGCACTTCCAGCGGGTGGTAAACCGTGCCGGCGATCCCGACCGGAATGCGCCGCAGGCGGCCACCAGCTTGCGGGTCGCCAAGCAGGTTGTCCGCGAGCAGGGCGTGCAGATTCAGGACGGTGTACGCGTTGAAGCCGACCTCCCCGGCCAACTCGACGAGCATTTCGATCGCCGCCTTGTGGTTGAGGATCATCTGCGCTTCCAGCACGTCCTTGCCCTCGGCAGTCTCGCCTAGCTCCAGCAGGCGCTCGGTTTCCAGAAGGGAGTAGGTATTGCCTTCCAGACGGCTGGAGTTCCACGACAGATCGATCAGCAGGCGACTCAATATTGTCCGGGCGTAGGTTCCCGCCGGGCGCTCGCCACCGGGCGGGCGTCCCACATCGAGCAGATGTTGGCGCGTGTCCGGCGGCAGATAGAAGGTGACGTTGGGACGGTAGCCATCGAGGAAGGCGCGTTGATATCCCACCGGCCGCCGCTGCCCGATCGGTGCCCGAATCGCCTGCCTAACCTCCTCCGCCTCTGGCGAGAGTGGCGTGTAAACCTCTCCACGCATCTCAGCGGTCGGGGTGCCTGCGGTCGCTCGAAGTTCACCTGTTAGAACAACGGGTACGCGATAGCGACGGCCCTTGTTCTGCCCTTCGGCGATCAGCCGCCTTTGCCCCACCAGCAGCGCTAGCCGGCGCTGCAGCGTGCGCATCGGCAACTCGTACGGCAACTCCTTTCCGATCGCACCGATCTGCACGCCTTCCGGGTGCGCCGCCACGACGGCGAGAATGACGTCAAGCTCCTGTTCGGGAATCCGCTTCGGCATGTGGCGGATTATATGTCGCGAAAATCGCTTATGCGACAAATAAAGCCCGCAACTTGACGTAAATCACGTTTTAATGTCGTATATACCGGCTTAACCGTCGCAAAAAAGCGCACGCCTCGTGGCGTCCCTTCGTCGGAGCGTCGCCGTGGGGATGTCGACCCCGAAGCTACAAAGCGGCAGTCTTGGTCCGTCCCCGGCCGGCGCCGGATCAGGCGGTGAGGAACACGCAAGACGGGCAGGTGGGGTCTGCCGCGTCGGCGTCGGCTGGCGTCTGGTACTGCGGCTCCTCATGCCGTGGCAAGCGACTGTCCTTCTGCATCACGCCGTCCTTCCAGTCGTCGTGTGCGGCCCAGCGGTGGGGCAGGGTCACCACTTCTCCCGGTGATTTCGCGTCGCGGATGTGGTTCAAGGCGCGCAGGGTCACGTCGCGTTGCCTGGTTGGGTCGAACGGCGGGCCGGCGGTGCGGCCCAAGGGATAGTCGAGGAAGGCGATGCGGGGGGCGGCGGCGCTTGTCGAGATCGACAGGGCGCTTGAGAGGCTCACGGTGGGAATGCCGCGGGCTTCGGTTTCTCGGGCGATCAGTCCGACGGACTGGTGGCAGACGGGTCAGACGGGCACCAGCAGCGCCACGTCCACCTCGTCGGCGGCGAAGCGATCTGCCAAGGCTGGCGCTAAGGTATCGCGCACCTTGCGGGCGGAGTAGATGCCGCCCATGAAGGTGTAGGCGCGTTCGGACACGCTGCCGATTACGCCCTCGTTCGCGAGGCCGCGCAGGGCCGCGAGGGGGAAGACGACGTTCGGGTCGCGGCGGGCGTCGGCGTAGTCGTAGGCGAAATGGGTGATGCGGAGGTCTTCGGTGGGTGTGTCGCGGTGGATTTCGCGATAGCTCACGTCGTCGCGGAAGTGGAAGGCCACCTGGCCTAGCGCGTAGATGCCGCCGGAGGCAACCAGCCCGACGCGCCACTCGGACATGGGACGGTCGGTTGCGGCCAAGGGCATCGGCTCGTTGCACACCCATTGGTAGGCTGCGTAGCCCTTCGAGGAGTACACCGAGCGGGTGCGCTCGATGTAATCGACGGGAGGCTGTCGCCCAGTCTGCTGCTGCTCGACCGGGTTGCTCACGTGTTTGTCGAATCCAGTGTCTCGCCCCAAGACTGGCGCCGGCTTCGGTCGTTGGCCGTGGATTCGATCCACACATCGCCGTCTTCGCGCCGTTCCTTCTTCCAGAACACCGCATCCGTCTTGAGGTAGTCCATGATGAACTCGCAGGCCGCAAAGGCGTCGGGGCGATGCCCGGAGGCGGCCAGCACCAGCACGATTTGCTCTTGCGCCGCCAAGTCTCCCACCCGATGCACCACCACCACGTCCAGGAGCCGCCAGCGCTCGGCGGCTTGCAGGGCGATGCGTCGGATGCTGTCCTCCGTCATGCCAGGATAGTGTTCGAGATGCAGGGCCTGCACCTCGCTGTCGCCGAACCGATCCCGCACCAGACCGCCGAAGGCGACAATGGCGCCGCAGTCGCCGCCACATCGTTCGCGACAGGCGGCCCATTCGGCCGAGATGTCGAAGTCTTCCGTCTGTACGCGGATGTCGGCGCGCATGTCAGCCTCCAGTCACCCGAGGCAGGAATGCCACCTCGTCGCCGGGGCGAAGTGGCGTCTCGCGCTCGCCTTGCACGATTGCCTGATTGACGGCGATGCGCACTTCGGCCACGTCGATGGCGCGGAACTGCTCTGGGGTTAGCTTTGTCGCCAATGCCGAGCGCAGGCCAGCAAGGGTAGGGGGGTCGACTTCGATATCGAGGTCGCCGCAACCCACCGCCTCGCGCAGGGAGGCGAAGAAGCGCACCGTGAGCGCCGTCATGCCGGTTCGTCCCGGTTCCAACTGCCGGATTTACCGCCGGATTTCTCCAAAAGGGCGATGGACTCGATGACGATCCCCTTCTCCAGTCCCTTGGCCATGTCATACACCGTCAGCGCAGCCACGCTGGCGGCGGTCATCGCTTCCATCTCGACGCCGGTGCGTCCCGACACCTTGCAGAGCGTCGTGATCTTGAGGGTGTCGCCCTGAACGGTCTCGAAATCCACCGCCACCTTCGACAAGGGCAGCGGATGGCACAGCGGAATGAGGTCGCTGGTGCGCTTGGCGGCCTGGATGCCGGCGACCCGCGCCACCGCCAGCACGTCGCCCTTGGGGGCGTTGCCTTCGACGATCTCTCGCAGCGTCGCCGGCTGCATCCGCACGACCGCCCGCGCCCGCGCTACGCGTTCCGTGACCGCCTTGGCGCCCACGTCCACCATGGACGCTTCCCCGGCCTCGCTCAAGTGGGTGAGACCCATACGTCGCGAATCTCCGCCGCCAACCAAAAACGCTACAGCACGGAAGCCTAACACCCGACCTATTCGAAGGGAGCCTTCTGGGGGAGGGAGGGACGCCCGCCGCCAAGCCTGCAGGATGGGCCAATGTTGGCAGGCAAAGCCGCGAATGGCGGCTCCTTAGGCCGAGCTATCGGGCGTCCGCGTATAATCGCGGCACTCGCGAGTCACTGCTCCGAACGCCATGACCCAGCCCGCACCCGACGAAGGAGACACGCCCCTGCGGGTGATGGTGGGCATGTCGGGTGGCGTGGATTCCGCCGTTGCCGCGATGACACTCAAGGAACAGGGGCACAGTGTCGCGGGCCTCTTCATGAAGAACTGGGACGAGGACGACGGCACGGAGTACTGCACCGCCGAGGCCGACTACGCCGATGCGGCCCTGGTGTGCGAGCGCCTCGGCATCGAGCTCTTCGCCGCCAACTTTGCTGCCGAATACTGGGACAACGTCTTCGCCGCTTTCCTCGCCGACTATCGCGCCGGCCGCACCCCCAATCCGGACGTGCTGTGCAATCGCGAGATCAAGTTCCGCCTGTTCGTGGACTACGCGGCGGAGCTTGGCTACCCCGTGGTTGCCACCGGGCACTATGCG
The DNA here is from genome assembly GCA_965116935.1 of Pseudomonadales bacterium. GTDB lineage: Bacteria > Pseudomonadota > Gammaproteobacteria > Pseudomonadales > Azotimanducaceae > VXYL01. The sequence goes on from OZ220737.1 coordinate 3,298,315, forward strand.
CGCCGAAGTCCGCTCGGCGAACCGTTCCGGCTGTTCCGCGGCGTGGATCGGAATAAGGACCAGACGTACTTCCTGCAAGCGGTGCCGACGGAGCAACTCGATGGTTGCATCTATCCCATCGGCGAGATGCACAAGCCGGCATTGCGGCAGCGCGCCGAAGCGGCTGGCCTGGCGGTGCATGACAAGAAGGACAGCACCGGCATCTGCTTCATCGGCGAACGGCGCTTCGCCGACTTCCTCGCCCGCTATCTGCCGGACGATCCCGGCCCCATCCTCGACATGGACGGCACCGCGCTCGGCGAGCACCGGGGACTCGCCTGGTTCACCATCGGCCAGCGGCAGGGCATCGGCATCGGTGGCAAAGCGGGGCGCGCGGAAAGGCCGTGGTATGTCGCCCGAAAGGATCACGACAGCAACGCCCTCTACGTCACCCAAGAGGAGTGCGACCTGCTCTCGCGCCGACTGCATGCCAGCGGCCTCAACCGCATCGCTGGCGAACTGCCGGAGCAGTGCACGGCCAAGACGCGCTATCGCCAGCCGGACCAGCCCTGTAGCGTGGATGTCGAGGGGGATGCGGTGACGGTCAGGTTCGACCAGCCCCAACGCGCCATCACGCCCGGGCAATACGTGGCCTTCTATGCTGGCGAGGAATGCCTCGGCGGCGCCCGCATCGACCACACCGACGGGGAATGACCGTGGATCTCGAACCCCTCACTGCCGTGTCGCCCCTCGATGGGCGCTACAGGTCCCGCGTCGCGCATCTGGCCAAGCACGTCAGCGAGTTCGCGCTCATTCGCTATCGCGTGCGGGTGGAGGTGGAGTGGTTCGTCTTCCTTGCGGGTCTCGATGAGGTGGCAGAACTGCCTGTTGTGGACGCCGCCACGCAGGAGCAACTGCACGCCATCTGGAGAGATTTCTCGCCGGAGGACGCGGCTGAGGTGCGCACCATCGAGGCCCGCACCAACCACGACGTGAAGGCCGTGGAGTATTTCGTCAAGGACAAGGTGGCCGGCCTTCCGGGCCTCACGCCGCACATCGAGTTCGTTCATTTCGCCTGCACCTCCGAGGACATCAACAACCTCGCCTACGCCCTCATGCTTAGCGATGTACGCGAGCAAGCCCTGCTCGGTCCGATGCGCGAACTTGCCCGCACAATCGGTGAACTTGGAGCACCGCTCGCCGATGTTCCCATGCTCGCGCGCACCCACGGGCAGGCCGCTTCCCCCACTACGGTTGGCAAGGAGCTGGCAAACGTCGCGGCACGCCTGCGCGGTCAAATCGGCACGCTCGCGGCCGTTGCCCTTTGCGGCAAGATGAACGGCGCCGTTGGCAACTACAACGCCCACCTCGTCGCCTTTCCCGACGTGGACTGGCCGGCTAGGGCACGCGAATTCGTCGAGGGTCTGGCGCTCGCCTTCAACCCCTACACGACGCAGATTGAACCCCACGACTACATCGCCGAGCTCTGCCACGCGGTGATGCGCTTCAACCAGACGCTGCTCGACTTCGACCGCGACATCTGGGGCTACATCGCGCTCGGCTACTTCCGCCAGCGCAAGGTGGAGGGCGAGACCGGCTCCTCCACCATGCCGCACAAGGTCAACCCCATCGACTTCGAGAACTCGGAAGGCAACCTCGGCATTGCCAATGCGTTGCTCGGACACCTAGCGGACAAGCTGCCGGTGTCGCGCTGGCAGCGGGACCTTTCGGACTCCACCGCCTTGCGTAGCCTTGGCCCGGCGTTTGGGCACTGCGTAGTCGCCTATTCGAGCGCCCGGCGGGGCCTCGACAAGCTGGAAATCGACAACGAGCGGCTGGCGGCAGACCTCGATCAGTCCTGGGAAGTGCTGTCGGAAGCGGTGCAGACGGTGCTGCGCGCGGCCGGCGGAAAGGAGCCCTACGAGACCCTCAAGGCACTCACGCGAGGCCAGCGGCTGGACCGAGACGTGTACCTGCGCCTCCTGGCCGACCTTGATCTCACAGACCGGCAACGCGAACGGCTGGCGGCACTCACGCCGGCAACCTACATCGGCGCGGCAGAGCGCCTCGCCTGGGAAGCGGCCGCCCCCGAAGTCGTGGTGCGCGAGGTTCCTTGGGGGGACAACGCCAAGGCGCTGCGCGCCATCCGCGAAGAGGTGTTCATCCGTGAACAGAACGTGCCCGTGGCGGAGGAATGGGACGGCCGCGACGACGACAGCCGCCACTTCCTCGCCGAAACCGACGGCAAGCCCGTAGGCACCGCAAGGCTCTTGGCTACCGGCCAAATCGGCCGCATGGCCGTGCTGCAACAAGCCCGTGGCCTCGGCATCGGCCGCGTCCTGCTAAACGCCGCTGTAACGGCCGCCCGCCAAGGCGACTACCGGGAGATATTCCTCGAAGCCCAAACCCACGCAGTCGAGTTCTACCGCAAGGCCGGCTTCCGCCCCGAAGGCCCAACCTTCATGGAAGCCGGCATCCCCCACCAACGCATGACGTTGGATTAGCGCTGCCTTTCGTGGAAGAGAGATTCCGACTGAATGGTGCCGTGCCGCGCGATCCGGCGATCGAAGCGTGGTTCGCCGAACGCAACAATGCCCTCGGCACTATCGCCCACACGTGGTTTGAGCACATGCGCCAATGCGGCCCGGAGGTGGTGGAACTCGTGCACGACGGCTGGGCCGTCGCCTGCGTGCAGGACCTGCCGTTCGCCTACGTCAGCACTTTCACCAAGCACGTCAACGTCGGCTTCTTCGCCGGCTCGGCTCTGCCGGATCCGGCCCGCCTCCTGCAAGGCACCGGCAAGCGAATGCGTCACGTGAAACTCCGCCCGGGAGAACAAGCCAACGCCGACGCCCTGAAAGCGCTCATCCAAGCTGCCTACGAGGACGTCCGCGACGTCGCCCACTTCGAGAGGTGACCCAAGCGGCTTCACGCGATGCCGCAGAGGCGCCTGGTGGTGCGCGTCTCCTCGTGCTCGAAGGCACCCTCATATTGGCGGATGTCGTTGGCAGTCAATCCTGCGGCGCGATAGTGGCGGCGCCACTGACTCTCGACCACCGACACTTCGCTGGCGGCGGTCGCGGGCGCCGGATTCGCTGCGGCAAACTGTCGATGTCGAGCATGAGTCCGGTGTCGTCGCGGGACACGTCGAGAAGCACCTCGAGCCGATTCAGCTCGCCAAGTGCGAGGAGTGCCATGGCGACAACGCCCATCGCCACGCCGGGCTCGCCGCGCTCAAGCCGAACCACGGTGCCCGGGGACACTCCCATGCGGGCTGCGAAATCCGCCACCGGAAAGCGCCGCTTCTTGCGCAATGCGAATGTCTCGCCCCAGCGAACGAAGCGAGCGCAGCACGGACGGCGGTAGTGGTCGATGAGCCATAAGCGTCAATATGACGCGGTTTATGGGAGTTAGTCCGTCAAATCCTAAGCGATCCCAGTGGATTTGGGTCTGGTTGGCGTTCGCCCGTCAGCGCTATCTGGCAGGGTCCCATTACAGAGCCCACCTACCGAGAGGGTGCCCTTCCTCAGCCGCCGAACCCCCACATCCGCTTCGCGGACTCGCAGGTCAACCCACGAGTATCGACCGCCGCAAATCGGCCCTGCGCTGCGCGTCTCCTAGTGCTCGCCTTGGGGCGGGGCGCCGCCCCGGGAGCGAAGCTAGATCAGGCGGCGATACTCTCGATCACGTCACCCTTGCGCTGCAGCACGGTCACGCCTTGTTGCAGGGCCGCGTCCTTGAGTTCGTCGTGAATGTGGAACGCCGCCAGGACGAAATGCTGTTCGTGGTCTGCGTACTCCGGGAACAAGCGCGGGAAGTTGACCGCCTTGACGTCCAGCAGCCGTTGCAGGTCCCGCTCGTGCGCCTTGTACTTCACCTCCACGACGTACACCTTCCGGCCGTTGACCAACAACAGGTCGAACTCGTTCACGAGTCCCGCGCGGTTGCGTTCCGTGTTCCTTTGGATGAAATCGAAGCGCACGCCGTCCAGAACCGGGTTGGCCGCGAGGCTGTTGTAATAGAACTCCTCGGCAACGGCGCCCTGGTTGTTGCTCACGCCGCCGTACATTTCCCCCAACCGGTCGACCTTCGCGGCGGTTTGCGCCACGAGCGCGTCCGTCTTCGCGAGCTGGGCATCCGTCTTGGCAAGCTGGGCATCCGTCCTCGCGAGTTGGGCGTCCGTCTTGGCAAGCTGCGCATCGGTCCTGTCCTGAGCGATGGCAATTTGGTCCACCCTGACACCGAGCGCCCTAATCAGCTCGTCGGTCCGGTCCTGAGAGACCGCAAGGCTCGCGACCAGCGCCTTCAGTTCGTCATCGGTCATGGCATGGAGCCTGATGGGTGTTGGTGTGCTCTGTCGGCGAGTATATCCGGCAAGGCCCCAGTGGCACCACCGCCAAGAACCGGGAGCCCGCCCGTGAGCCGCTACATGCCGTCTAGCCGTCGCCGCTCGCGGACTTGATTCGCAGGCGTAGGTCCGAAAAGCCGAATGGTCCTCCCGCGGCGTCCTTCAAGCGACTCCACGAAATGGTGTCATTGCTCGGCAGTTGCGGCACCCCTGACCACCTGAAACTCCCAATTGTCGACATCGAGCGCTGCGGCATGGTCCTTGATTTTGTTTCAACAAGGGCACAGAACACGTAGATGTCGGCCCTCTCCGCGCACCCGCTGTAACGCCCCTCTTCCGGAAACCACTTCAACGTCGGACGAATGCGGAACTGGAGTGCGGAGTATTTCTCTTGCTTCCAAGAATGGCTGGTCGTCGTTGAGGAGTTTGGGCTTCAACGGCGCGAGGCCGGGCGAGGAATCGGGAGCTTTCGCCACGTTGGTTTCGTCCGAGAATTCTCTTGGGGTCGAACCCTAACAGGCGGACGCGGCCTCCTGCGGGGCGGGCGTTGCGGCGTCTGCCCTGACGATGCACGGATGCCCCTTCCATTCCGCGTTTCCGCCGCTACAATGCGCGCCCTTTGCCCCCACCAATCAGCAAAGGAAGCCCGACCATGGCCCTGCACTTCGTGCCCCGCAAGTCCCGTGCCCTGCAGATCGCCGAGCTTGAGGACGAATGGATCACCAACTCTCGTTGGACGGACGTGAAGCGAGGCTATTCCGCGGAGGACGTGGTGAAGCTGCGCGGGACGATTCCGCACCGCAGCATGCTGGCGGCGCATGGTGCCGACAAGCTCTGGGAACTGCTGCAAACCGAAAACTTCGTGAACTGCCTCGGTGCCGTCACCGGCGGACAGGCGGTGCAGCAGGTGAAGGCTGGCATCAAGGCCATCTACCTTTCCGGCTGGCAGGTGGCTGCGGACAACAACGATTCCGAGACGATGTATCCGGACCAGTCGCTCTACGCCGTGAACTCCGTGCCGACGGTGGTCAACCGGATCAACAACGCCTTCCGGCGCGCGGACGAAATTCAGTGGGCCAAGGGGGTCGACGAAGGCATCGACTTCTACGCGCCCATCGTTGCCGATGCGGAAGCCGGCTTCGGCGGCGTGCTCAACGCCTTCGAGCTGATGAAGTCCATGATTGCCGCCGGCGCCGCCGGCGTGCATTTCGAAGACCAGCTCGCCTCGGTGAAGAAATGCGGCCACATGGGCGGCAAGGTGCTCGTTCCCACCGTTGAGGCGGTGCAAAAGCTCATCGCCGCACGGCTCGCCGCCGATGTCTGCGACGTGCCCACCGTGCTGATGGCGCGCACCGACGCCAACGCGGCCGACATGGTGACGAGCGACGTGGACGAGTGGGATAGGCCGTTCATCACCGGCGAGCGCACGCCGGAAGGCTTCTACCGCACCAAGAATGGCCTGCCGCAAGCCATCTCCCGGGCGCTCGCCTACGCGCCCTACGCCGACCTCATCTGGTGCGAGACGGCGGTGCCGGACCTCAATGAGGCCAAGGAGTTCGCCGAGGCGGTACACAAGGAATACCCGCGCCAGATGCTGGCCTACAACTGCTCGCCATCGTTCAACTGGAAGGCGAACCTCGACGACGCCACCATCGCCAAGTTCCAGCGCGAGCTGGCGGCGATGGGCTACAAGTTCCAGTTCATCACCCTGGCCGGCATCCACAGCATGTGGTACGGCATGTTCGACCTTGCCAAGGGCTACGTGGACAACCAGATGACGTCCTATGTCGAGCTGCAGGAGAAGGAGTTCGCCGCCGCCAACGAAGGCTACAGCTTCGTCAGCCACCAGCAGGAAGTTGGCACGGGGTACTTCGACGAGGTGGCGAACGTCATCCAAGGCGGCCAGTCGTCGGTGACGGCGCTGACAGGTTCGACCGAGGAGGCGCAGTTCGCCTGATGCGGGCAGGGCGCCGAACTGCCCCCTCTCGAAACCGTCCCTCCGCAAGGGGGGGCTTGTCGTCGCCGTCTGGAATGCACCGACGGACTCGGCACGGGCCGCGTAGGGGCGGGGCTTGTCCCCGCCCGTCTTGAATGCACCGACGCCCGCTAGATTTCGCGCTTGCTCGTCAGCGTCAGCTGATAGCCCTCAACGCCCGGCCCGTCGGTGAGCGGATGCGCCAAGTCGATGTGGTAGACGATGTCACGGTTGGTGCGGGTGGATTCGAAGCGCAGGCCCACGCCCACGTTGGCCAACACGCCGTCGGCGACCCGGTCCTCTGCATCCACGCCGCCTGAGGCGTGGCCTACGTCGAGGAAGGCCGCGGCGGCGACTCGCAAGACTCGGGCCAGGTAAAGGTCCGAGTAGTAGCGCTCCTCCAAGGTCAGCTTGAGCCGAGTCCTGCCGGCTTGGAAGCGGTTGGGATAGCCGCGCAAGCCTGCATCGCCACCGAGCAGCAACTGCCGGTCGAGCGGCAATCCCCAGCCGCGTTCAGCCAACGCGCTCACGTGCAGTGCGAAGCGCGGTGAGTGCCGGCGACGCCAGTCTGCCCACGCCGTCACAGTGGCGTTCTCGGCCTTGCTTGCGGTCCGGTTCCAGTAGCCGGCGGCGTTTAGGCCGTATAGCAAAGTGTCGCGTCCTGGCTCGTCTGCGCTGGAGTGCGAGCGCCAGCCATCCCGGAACGTTGCCGCCGCCACGAAGTGTCCGTCGCCACGAGGCGAATAGCCGAACTGTGCGGTGGCGTGACGGCCGAGGAACAGATCCTCCGTGGTACGCACGCGGCTGACGTTGCGCGTGCGGACATAGGCGTTCTCGATGCGCTCGAACGAAATCCACGGAAACGCGAAGGAACGATCTCTGGGGAACGACCCTGCGGGGTCCACCGCACCGCCCGTGAGTTGCGCCATCCCGGGTGCTGGCGCAAAACCGTGATCCTCGGACGTGAAACCGGCCCGCCACCGCGAAGCGAACCCGTCCCGCAGTCCCGCCGACCAGCCGAACGATGCGGTCGCCAGCCGCCGCTTCACGCGGAAGGCCGAGGTTTCCAAACCGTCGCGGAACCGTCGCTCGCGACGCTCCGACTCGACCCACGACAACTCCCAAGCCCGGCGCGCATCCAATGAGTAGAACGGCAAAGAGATCATGCCGTGCCACCCGCTGCCATCGTCGGTGTCGTCCGTGCGCAGCCGCAGGCCAACGCGACTGCCCATGAGGTTGGGCTCTGCGAAGCCGACCACGAAGCCCTTGCGATCCAGATTGTCGAAGTACGAAAGCTCCAGTGCGGTCCCGGTGCCAAGCAGGTTGCTGTCCGAGACGCCCGCCGTGAGGCGCTCTTCGCCGCCGGTGCGGGTGAGGCCGAGGCTCGGCGACAGCGACCAGACATCCCGCGTCACCACCGCCACGTCGATCGCGCCGTTGCAGGCTCGGTTGGCGAACACGCGGGCATCGTAGAGGAAGGACTTGCTGCGCAGCACCCGTTCCGACTCGGCGAGCAGCGAGGTGCCAGCCAAATCTCCCTCGCGGAACAGCAGGATCGCCCGCAGCACCTGCTCGCGGGTGTCGATGTGCCAGCGGTTGGCGGCGCGGAAAAGGAGCTTGTCTTCCGCCGGGTCGCGGGTGTTGAAGAGGGGCCTGCGCACGAGCTCCACGGTGGTGACGCGATACTCTTGGTCGGCGTCAAGCGAGACGCCTGCGAGGGCCTCGAACGGCAGTTGCGCCAAGGCCGCCGAGTCGTGCTGCGGCTGGCACACATCATCACCGGCGGCGGCCGCGACGGTCGCCAGCATCCCCGACGCCAGCGCCACCAGAACCGTTGCCTTCGGCAACGCTTCTTGCCCCAGCCCAAGCCGTCCTCGAACCCCATCGGCCTTCGGCCGGCTTGCGCCGTCCGAAGTCCGACAGGCTGCTAGCGCCGCCGCCGCCGTCCGCACACCTTCTCCACGCATCCGCCTATGGTAGTTTCGACGCGTGGACTTGCGCTTGATTCCCGTGCTGGTGTGGCTGCTTTCGTGGAGCGGCGTGATCCTGGCCTACGTCCTCTCCGCCAGCGCCGGGCACATCCCGGAGTGCTTTCCGCACCTCAGTGGCTGCACCACCGTGAGTGCCAGCGGACGCTACGGCGCGAGCTACTTTGTCTTCAAGGCGACGATCCTTCCCGCTGCGGCGTTGCTGGCCGGCTACTGGGTCTTGTGTGGGGCCTGGTTGCGGGCGGCCGGCGACTCCCGCGTGGGGTGGCGGCGGTGCATGGTTGCCGCCGGAGTCTGCGGCGCGGTGGCTCTCGTGGTGTACGCCACATTTCTCGGTTCCGACGGCGACACCTACCGAGCGCTGCGCCGCTACGGCACGGTGGTCTTCTTCGGCCTCACCTACCTCGCCGAAGCCATGCTGGCGCAGCGGATGCAAGCGCTGATGCCCCGTTCGGTCGTCTCGCGCATCACCACCGCCCTGCTGGCGGCAATGCTGCTCGAAGGCATTGTCCTCGGCACCCTCGTCAACCTCGCCGGCGCCCCCGTGGCGCTGCGCAACATCGCCGAATGGCATGTCGCCTCGGCCTTGCTCTTCTATCCTGTCCTGACGTGGCTGAGCTGGCGCCAAACCGACTTCACATTGAACTTCCGCATCGGCAATCCCACTCGCAGATGAGAGCACGCCCTCCGTTGGAACGGATCTCTTAACCCCCTGACAAACCAATAAAATTCCTCGAAGCCGATTCCACACCAACGTGCCGGCCGGATGGCGCAGTGTGAAGCGCATCGGAGCGAGGGCCCCTCACGCTCCTCCCGCCGAAGGCGAAGAAACCACGAAGTCGCGAAACGCGGCTGGCAGCGGCGCCCCGAAGTCCAGCGTGGAACCTGCCATGTCCACACGCAGGCGGCTTGCGTGCAGAAGCAGGCGGCCGCCCCGGGCCTTGCCGCGCGCGTACTTGTCGTCGCCCAAGATGGGATGGCCGCTTGACGCCGCATGCACGCGAATCTGATGCGTGCGTCCTGTCTTCGGGAATGCGCGCACGTGCGTCGCTCCCTCGCTCCGGGTGACCACCTCGAAGTCGGTCCTCGCCGACTGTCCATCCGCCGCAACGCGCATCCGCCGTTCGCCGCCGGCGAGGGTTAAGCGTTTGAGCGGCGAACGCACGGTGCGCAAGGCCGCCGGCCACTCGCCTTCGACGACGGCGTCATAGCGCTTGCGTACCCGGCCGGCACGGAATGCCTCGTGCCACGCCAGCAACGTGCGCCGGTTCTTCGCCAGCACGAGCACGCCGGATGTGTCCCGGTCGATGCGATGTGCCAGTTCCAGCCAGCCCTTCGGCTCCCTCGCCCGCAAGGTCTCGACGAGTCCGGCGCGTACCCCGCTGCCTCCATGCACGGCGATGCCGCTCGGCTTGTCGACGACGATGAGATCTTCATCCTCGTGGATAAGCGCGTGGAGAACTGCGACGGCTAGGTGGCCGTGGTCGGCGGCCGGCTCGTTCGCATCCGTGCCCGTGTGGGGCGGGATTCGTACCCGATCGGTGGTCGCGAGGCGTTGTCCCGCCTTGGCCCGGCCGCCGTTCACGCGCACCTCGCCGCCGCGCACCATCCGGTAGATGCGGCTCTTCGGCACCCCCTTGAGACGGGCGATGAGGAAGTTGTCGAGGCGCTGCCCCGCAGCCTCCCCAACCTCAACGACCTGCACCGGCTTGGCGCGCATCTAACATGGCCTCCTGATTGGCGCACCGGCCATGGCGAAAAACGAAGTTTGTCACCATCCGTCAAGGGCTGCTATAGTGCGCCCCCGTCGGAGGGATGCGCCGCTTGACCAATGCGCGGCAACCCAACCTGGGGGCACGCCCCCACCCTTCCGATGCTGAAACCGGCGAAGCACACGGCCGGCAGAAGAAACGGGCAGCCCCAACCGGTTGCCGACCACATTTTCGATTGACGTCAACGACATCCGAAACCGTCAGGAAAGAACACCGTGCGCAGGCAACCGTGCCAGCGCGCCTGGCTGGCGTCTGCCTGTTCCTTGGGCAGCAGTCGGCACTTTGGGTCTTCATGCTCTTGTCGCCAAAGGACCACGCCACGAGCCCGCGCCCCGCACATGCTTGCCTTTCGCAGGTTGCACGGGCCGGAGTCACTTCAAGGCCACGCGCTCGCCACAGCCACGCCCCAAGCAGGGCAGGCCCGGTGCCAGCGCGCCTTCGCAACGCCCGTCACGGGCCGCGATGCACCTTCGTGGAACGCTTCAGGACAAGCGCCCCCTCGCGCCCGGGCCATCCATCGCGATGGCCCAAGATGCACCGAAGGGCTTGACCCCTATGCCATGTCCGCACTGATCTGACGAATTTCGCGTGTCGGCGTCCGCAGACGGATACGCCACATGAAACGCATGCTTGTGAACGCGACGCAGCCCGAAGAGGTGCGCGTTGCCATGGTCGATGGGCAGAAGCTCTACGACCTCGACATCGAGAACCATTCCCTCGAACAGAAGAAAGGGAACATCTACAAGGGACGCATCACCCGCGTCGAACCGAGCCTCGAAGCCGCCTTCGTCGATTTCGGCGGCGAGCGCCACGGCTTCCTCCCGTTCAAGGAAATCGCCCGCAGCTACCATCGCGGTGGCGGCAAGAGGGGTGGCCAGGAGCGTGAGGACGGTCGCAATGGTCGCACGGCCATTGCCGATGCGGTGAGCGTGGGCCAGGAGCTCATCGTCCAGGTCGAGAAGGAGGAACGCGGCAACAAGGGCGCGGCCCTCACCACCTTCCCGAGCCTAGCCGCCCGCTATCTCGTGCTGATGCCGAACAACCCCCGCGCCGGGGGCATTTCGCGCCGCATCGAGGGCGAGGAGCGGGAAGCGCTGCGGCAGAGCCTGTCGGGCCTCAACATCCCCGAGGACATGGGCGTAATCATCCGCACCGCCGGCATCGGCCGCAGCGCCGAGGAACTGCAAGCGGACCTCGACTACCTGCTGCAACTGAACGATGCCATCAACGAGGCCGGCAAGCGGCGCGGCCCGGCGCTCCTGTATCAGGAGAACACCGTCATCGTCAGGGCGCTGCGCGACTGCCTGCGTCAGGATGTGGGCGAGGTGCTGATCGACGACGAAGCCGCCTACGACGAGGCCCGGGATTTCACCGAACAGGTGATGCCGAACCTCCTCGGTCGCATCAAGCGCTACACCGATGCGGTGCCGCTGTTCAGCCGCTACCAGATCGAGAGCCAGATCGAGACCGCCTTCCAGCGCGAGGTGCGGCTGTCGTCCGGTGCCTCTGTGGTCATCGATCCCACCGAGGCGCTGGTGTCCATCGACATCAACTCGGCCCGCGCCACCAAGGGCGCAGACATCGAAGAGACGGCGCTCAATATCAATCTCGAGGCCGCCGAGGAAGTCGCACGCCAGCTTCGGCTGCGCGACGTGGGTGGCCTCATCGTCATCGACTTCATCGACATGGTGGCACCCCGCAGCCAGCGCGCCGTGGAAACGAAGATGCGCGAGGCGCTCGAAGCCGACCGGGCGCGGGTGCAGGTGGGGCGCATCTCCCGCTTCGGCCTCATGGAAATGTCGCGCCAGCGCATCCGTCCTTCGCTCGACGAGCTCACCACCGAAGTCTGCCCCCGCTGCAACGGCCAAGGGCGCATTCGCGACATCCGCTCGCTGGCGCTCACGATCCTGCGGGTGGTGGAGGAAGAGTGCCTGAAGGAGCGCAGTTCCATCGTCCGGGCCATGGTGCCCACCAACACCGCGGCCTACCTCCTGAACGAGAAGCGGCGCGAGGTTGCCGAAATCGAGACCCGCACGGATACCCACGTCGTGGTCGTGCCGGCGGCGCACCTCGAGACGCCGCACTACGACATCCAGCGTATCCGCGAGGACAACGCGGAGGCGGAAGCCAACGTGCTGAGCTATGAACTCGCGGAGGTGCATGTCGAGACGGACATGCCGGTGCGCGACTCGCGCCCGTCGCGGGCAGCGCCGGCGGCGCCGGCGCGCGTGGCACCGGTCTCGCCGGCGAGCGCCACGCCGGCGCCAGCAGCGACCAAGCCAGCAGCGACAGCGCCCAAGCCAGCGCAAGCATCGACGGCGGGCGAGGACAAGCCGGGACTGTTCGGCTTCATCCGCAATTTCTTCGGTGAGTCGAACCCAGAACAAGCGCCAGCGCCGCAGCGTCAGCAAGCGCGTCCCGAGCAAGAGCGCCGCCGCCGCGACTCCGGCGATGACCGCCGGCGTCCGCGCCGGCAAGGCGGTCAAACGGACCGCAGGGCCAGCGAAGGCCGCAATGGGCGCGGCAACGCGGACCGCGCCGAGGGGCGGGGCCGAAGCCGCCGCCAGCGTGACGGTTCTGGGCGCGATGCCCGCGGCGAAAACCGCGAGACGACGCGAAGCGAAGGCGCGGCTTCCCGCTCCCGCAGCGCGCGCGACACGCGTGCCGACTCTCCCCGCGGTGACGTTGCCCGTGATGCCCAGGACGAAGCTCGAGACTCGGGCGGCAGGCGTCGCCGCGGCGGTCGCCGTCGCAACGAGGAGTCGCGCGCCGGCGCCAGCGCCGAGGCGCAGCCCAGCACGGATGCGCCGGAACGCGAACCGCGCCGCGCGGACTCGAACCGAGAGGCCCCCGACGTGGCGCAAAGCCGTCGCCGGCCGCGCAGAAATCGCGCCACCGTGGGGAAGGACGCGGAAACAGCGGCAACGTCGGCCGAGGCGCAGAAGCAGGCGAGCCAGGCTGCGGAACCGGCAGCCACGCCACAAGCCGCCGAAGAGCGCGCTGCGCCGCAACCCTCGACTGCCCGAGTGGCCGAGGCAGTGGCGGAACCCAAGCCTCCTGCCGCAGCTCCCCCTCGCTCCCGCGCCAGCAACGATCCCCGTGCCAGGCGGGCAAAGCCGCAGGCGGAAGCAAGCAGCGAATCGACGGCCAAGGCGACCGCAACCGCCGGGGCGAAGCAGGATGCGGCTGCGAGCACCTCGGAACCCGCTCCGAAGGCCGAAGCGGCAAACGAGCCGAGCGAGCCGGCAGCAACGGAGGCGGCACCGAAGCCGAGCCCTGACGAGCCGATCGCTCGGGCGCAGCCAGAACCGGAAGCGTCAGCCCCGGAGGAGAAACTGGACGCGGACACGCAGCCGCATGCTGCCCGGGCGGAGCCAGAGTCGCCGCCGACGCCGCAACCGGAGGCAGAGACAACCGCAACTCCGCCAGCGCAAGCAGAAGCGTCCCCGCCTTCGGAGGACCCTGTCCCGGAACCTCAGCCCGCCCGTGGTGGCAGAGCCGCAAACGACCCAAGGGAGATAAAGCGCCGCGAAGCCAGCGCCAACCCGCAATAGTCCTCGGCGAAGTATTGCTAGGGGGCGCCCTCGCCGGGGGAGGGCGTCCGTCAAGACCTGCCGACGCTCGGGGAAGGAACCCGATCAGAGGCTATTGCGTAGCCTCGCGTCGGGTGGCGGACATCAGGCGTTCCAGGGTGCGGGCCACGGTTTGGGGAGAGCCGCTGCGGCGCGCCAGGAGGGCGTAGAAGCTCGGCACGACGAACAGTGTCAGGAAGGTGGCGAGGGAGACGCCCGAGAAGACCACGATGCCGAGCACGGTGCGGCTTTCCGAGCCGGCACCGGTGGCGAGGATCAACGGGATCGAACCCATGACGGTCGAGATCGTGGTCATGATGACCGGCCGCAGGCGGATGCCGGAGGCATAGACGATCGCGTCTTCGAAGTCATAGCCCTGATCGCGCATCTGGTTGATGAACTCGACGAACAGCACGCCGTTCTTGGCGGCGATGCCGATCAGCATCACCATGCCGATCTGGCTGTAGATGTTGAGGGTGGAGTCGGTGAGGAAGAGCCCGAGCAGCGCGCCGCTGATGGCGAGCGGCACGGTCACCAGAATCACCAATGGGTGGATGAAGCTCTCGAACTGCGCCGCCAGCACAAGGAAGACGATCAGGAGCGCGATGCCCACCGTGAACGCGAGGCTGCCGCTCGCTTCCTTGTATTCGAGCGACTCGCCCTGGTAGTCGATCTGCGCCTCGTCCGGGAACGACTCCCGCACCACCTGTTCGAGGAAGCCGAGCGCATCGCCGAGCGCCACGCCGGGTGCCAAGCTCGCCGACAGCGTCACCGAGCGCAGGCGGTTGTAGCGGTTCAGCCGGCCGGGGCCCGCGCGCTCGCTCACCTCGATCAGGTTCGCGAGCGGCACCAACTCGCCGCTGCGTTCGGAACGCACGTAGATGTTGGTGAGGTCCTGCGCCGAGGCGCGCTGATCGTCCTGCGCCTGCAGGATCACGTCGTATTCCTCGCCGTCCTTCACATAGGTGGTGATGCGCTGCTCGCTCATCATGGTGGAGAGGGTGCGGCCGATGTTCTGCACCGAGATGCCGAGCTCCGCGGCGCGGTTCTTGTCGATGCGAACGATGGCTTGCGGCTGCGTCTCCTTGAGGTCGCTGTCGAGGCGGACGAGGCCCGGGAATTCCCGCGCCCGGTTCAGAATCTGGTCGCGCCACTCGGCGAGCGTTTCGTAGTCCGGTCCGCCGAGCACGAACTGCACCGGTTGGCCACCGCCGCGCCGCGACAGTCCCGAACGCATGAAGGCGAAGGCGCGGACGCCCGGGATCGTCTGCCACTGTCGGTTGATGCGCCCCTGCGCCTCGGCGGTCGTCACGTCGCGGTCCTGCCAAGGCCCCATCGTCACCATGATGACGCCGCTGTTGGAGGAGCTCCCGCCCCAGCCCGGCACGGCCATGACCACCACGTCGGCAATGCCCTCCCGCACCATCTGCATGGCCGGCATTTCAAGCTTCATGGCTTCCTGCTTCATGCGCTCGATGCCCATGCCCTCGGCGCCGGAGAACATCGCCATGAACGCGCCCTGGTCCTCCGCCGGCGCGTATTCCTGCGGCACCTCCTGCAGCAGCAACCAGGCCGCGCCGAGGGTCGCCGCCGCCACCAACACCGCCGCCCAACTGTGGCGTATGAGCACGCGCAACACGGCCGTGTAGCCACGCCGGAGCGCCGCGAAGCCCCGCTCGATGCCGCGGGTGACGAAGTTCTCGCCGGAGGACTTGCGCAGCAGCTTGGCGCACATGGCCGGCGTCAGCGACAGCGCCAGCACGCTCGAAAACACCACCGCCGCAGCGATGGTGACGGCCAGTTCGCCGAAGATGACGCCGATGTTGTCGGTGAGGAACATGATGGGCGTGAACACCGCCACCAGCACCGCCGTGGTGGCGATAACGGCAAACGCCACCTGCCGCGAACCGTTGTAGGCCGCGAGCAGCGGCGGCTCGCCCTCCTCGATGCGCCGGTGGATGTTCTCCAACACGACGATGGCGTCGTCCACCACGAGGCCAATGGAGAGCACCAACGCCAGCAGGGTGATGAGATTCACCGTGAAGCCAAACGCGGCGAGAGCGATGAAGGCGGAGACGAGGCACACCGGAATGGTCACCGCCGGAATCACCATCGTCCGCAGCGAGCCGAGGAAGGCGAGGATCACGAGGCTCACCAGCACGATGGTGATGGCGATGGTGGCATAGACCGAGTTGATGGCCTCGCGGATGAACACGGAGTCGTCCGAGCCGGTGGAAAGCGTGATGTGTTCGGGCAGAGTCTCGTTTAGCTGGCCGAGCTCCTCCTTCACCTGCTCCAGGGTTTCGAGCGTGTTCGCGGTGGACTGCTTGATGATGCCGATGCTCACCGTCGGCAAGCCGTTGGCGCGATAGATGGCGCGATGGTCGCGGGGCGCTGTCTCCACACGCGCCACCTCGCCCAAGCGCACGAGGTGGCCGTCATCGCCGCGGGTGATCACAAGCTGCTCGAAATCTCGCTCGGTCTCGAAGCCGCGGGCGACGCGCACGGTGAGTTCGCGGTTGAGCGTCTCGATGCGCCCGGCCGGCAGTTCGAGGTTCTCCCGCCTGAGCGCCGCCTCGACGTCGTTGACGGTGAGGTTGCGCGCCGCCAAGGCGAGCCGGTCGATCCACACCCGCATGGCCGGCCGCGCGCCGAAGACGCTCGCATTGGCAACGCCCGGAATGACGGCGAAGCGGTCGGCGATGTAGCGCTCGGTGTAGTCGGTGAGGTCCATGCGCGAGAGGTTCTCGCTCACCACGTTGATGTACATCACCGGCCGGGCGTCGGAATCCTGCTTGCGGACTTCCGGCGGGTCCACGTCTTCCGGCAGCGAACGGTTCACCCGCGCCACCCGGTCGCGCACGTCGTTGGCGGCGCCGTCGATGTCGCGGTCGAGGTCAAACTCGATGTTGATGGAGGAACGCCCGTCCTGGCTCGACG
Source organism: Pseudomonadales bacterium (assembly GCA_965116935.1). Classification (GTDB taxonomy): domain Bacteria; phylum Pseudomonadota; class Gammaproteobacteria; order Pseudomonadales; family Azotimanducaceae; genus VXYL01. The sequence continues at coordinate 3,314,889 of OZ220737.1, forward strand.
AACGGATGGACTTGATGCCGGCGATGCCGCTGATCTGGTCCTCCACCACGGTGGTGACGCGAGACTCCACCACATCCGCCGAAGCGCCGGGATAGCTCGTGGAGATGGACACCACCGGCGGCGTGATGTCGGGATACTCCCTGAGCGGCAGCGCACTGAAGCTCAGCACCCCAAAGGCCACCAGCGTCAAGCTGATGACGGTGGCAAACACCGGACGCTTTACCGATGTGTCGGACAGCCACATGGCCCTATCCTCCTGCGGCGGCCGGTCGGCCCGGCCGTCCTCCGGGTGGCCCTCGCCGACCCGGGCCTGGGGGTTCGTTGCCAGCGACCCGCACGGGAACGCCGGGTCGCACCTTGATGACCCCCTCGGTGATGACCTCCTGGCCGACGTTGAGCCCGGTGATGGCCTCGGCCCAGCCGGCGCGGCGGATGCCGAGGTCGATGGCGGTCATGGCGGCGCGACCTTCGTCCAACGTATAGACGAAGGTGTCGTCGCCGCGCTGCAGCAAGGCGGTCTCCGGCACCATCAGCCCGTCTCGACTGGCGGTGGTGAGGCGGACGGTCATCAGCATTCCCGGCCGCAGCAACAGATCCGCATTGTCGATCAAGGCGCGCACCGGCACGGCCCGAGTGACCGGATTGACGCGCGAAGAGATGGTTTCGACCGCGGCGGTGAACTCCCGGTCGGGGAAGGCGACGCTGTGGGCGGTGAGGGCGAGCCCCGGCCTGACCTCGCCGAAGTGGACTTCGGGAATGGCGAAGTCGAGCTTGATGGTGGAGATGTCGTCCAGCGTGGTGATGGCGGTGCCGGGGGTGATGAGGGTGCCGGCGCTCACCGTGCGAAAGCCGAGCACGCCGGAAAAGGGCGCTCGGATCAGCCGGTCCGAGAGCCGGGCGACGATGGCCTGATAACGGGCGGTGGCGGCGGAGAGTCGTGCCCGCGCCTCGTCCACATCGGAAACCGGCACGCTGCCTTGGGTGAGAAGGTCGCTTAGGCGCGTGTGCTGGGTGCGCGCATCGATGAGGTTCGCCTCGGCCTCGGCAAGAAGCGCCGTTTGCTCCTGATTCGTGAGTTCGACGAGCACGTCGCCTTCGTTCACGTAATCGCCGTCCTCGAAGCGCACGCGGCGGATGGCGTCGGTGACCTTGGCGGTGACCGTGACGGACTCGTTGGCAAGTGTGGTGCCCACCGCCTCGACCACATCGGCAATGGCGCGCACCTCCGCCGGCGCCGTCACCACCAGCGCCGCTGGCCTCGCTCCGCCGCCGGCACCGGGCCAGCCCCCACCACCGCCGGAGGCGGCCTCGTCGCCGCAGCCGTAGAGCAGCGTGAGCCCGAACGCGAGAAGAACAGGTCGCAAGGCGAACCCTCCTCGAAGTCGAGCCGCACTTTAGCACCAACACCGACACACACGGCAAGACCCTGCAAAAAAAGGCAACGAACCGGTCGCCGCCGGTCCGTACGAGGAATGCGTTGAAGCGCACCGATGGACGGGTTGAAGCGCGTCCGTGCGGAAGCGCATTCCGCCCACCCTGCGCGCCTATCGGCGCTTGGAGGGCGGGACGCCCTATACCCTTTCGGTTGCCTCGATTGGGTCTTTGTCCGGATCGAGGGGCGGCTGGCCGGGAGCGCCTCGGGACGCCCATGCGACGGTGATCGCTCAGCGAGGATGCGCGCCCCGGCCGGCACTTCATCCGCGACCGGACCCCCAGAAGAGAGTCAGCGCCACGAGCGCCGGCACAGGGACGGGAGGCGTTCGCGGACATGCCCGTGGGCATGGTGGCGGAATGGGGGGTTCGATGGAGAGGTTCGCGGGTCTGGCCTGGGGCTTCCGGGAGCACGTCGCCTGCGTGGTGGACGGGTCGGGCGCGGTGGTGGCGGAGCGCACGTTCGGGCACGGCGGCGCGGGTCTTGGGTCGCTGGCCGAGTGGCTTCGTTCGCACGGCGCCGCGGCGGTGGCGATGGAGACGCCGCGGGGACCGGTGGCGTCGTTCCTGCCGTTTCGGGGGATCGAGGTTCGCTCGATCAATCCGCGGCAGTCGGACCGTTTCCGGGATCGGCACTCGCCGTCGGGGTCGAAGGACGACCGCCGCGACGCGCGGGTTCTGGCGAACGCGCTGCGGACGGATCCGCAGGCGCTGCGGCGGGTGTCGGCGGAGCGGCCGGAGGAGGTGGCGCTGGGGTCGCTGCAGCGGCGGCTGGACTGGCTGGGGGAGGATCGGCACCGGCTGGAGTCGCGGCTGCGCTCGGAGCTGTGGGAGTTCTACCCGGAGTTCGAGGCGATGGCGACGGCCCTGAAGGTGGGTCTGGCGACGGAGTGGGTGCTGACGCTGCTGGAGAGGCTGCCGCGGCCGGGCTCGGTGCGGGGTGTCCGCGACGCGACGCTCCGCAAGGCGCTGGGGCGGGCGCGCAAGGTGGACGCGGCCGGCGTCCGGGCGGCGCTTGCCGTGCCGGCGGCGGCCTCGGAGGCGCGCATCGAGGCCGGCGCCGACACCGCCGCCTGGCTGCGCCGGCGCCTGCTCGACGAGCTGGTCAACGCGCCCGGCGAGGCGCCGGCCAGGGCCGTTCGGGAACCCGGCGCCGGCCGAGCCTCCCGAACGGCCGTCCGACGCATGGCCGCTCGCCACCGTCCCCGGCCTCGGCGCCGACACCCTCGCCACCCTCCTCGCCAACGCCGGAGACCCCCTCCGCCAGCGCAGCCTCCAGGCCCTGCGATGCCTGTGCGGAACCGCACCCGTCACCCTCCAGTCCGGAAAGTCCCGCCGCGTCGTCCGACGCGCGTCCGTCGACCCCGAACTGCGCAACGCCATGTACCACTGCGCCAGGGTCGCCAAGAACCGGGACCCCGGCCTCCGCGCCGTCTACGACCGACTCCGTCAGCGAGGACACCGCGACGCCCGCGCCCTGCGCACCGTCGCCGACTGCATCCTCCGCGCCGTCTGCGCCATCCTCGAGAGCCGGAAGCCTTGGGACCCCTCCATCCGACAGACCGACGCCGCCTGACTCGACGTCCGTCGGAGCCGCCAGACAGAGAGACGCAAATCACGCAAAAGCCCAACCCGAAAAACTTGCCAAGGGGAAGAGAGTCCTCGCCCCCAGGGCCCTCGCTTCGAATCGAATCCGCAAAACGATCAACGTGTCGTGCCCTCGTAGGGGCGGGGCTTGTCCCGGGCTTGTCCCCGTCCGTCTTGAACTCGACACGAGGAACTCGTCGAAGCGCAGCAGTTCGCGCGAGCGGATTGCCAACGCGCGCGTCAGGGCGCGCCGGGACGGGACAAGCCCGTCCCCTACGAGAATGCGTTGAACGCACCGATGGATTCGACACGACCGACACCGCCGCGTCCGCACGCCCCCCCTGGGGACGAGGGCATCTTGCCCTCGCACGCGCCGTCAGGCGCGTCCGAGGGCGAGACGCCCTCGCGCCAGGGCCCTCGCTTCGAATCAAATCCACAAACGATCAACGTGTCGTGTCCTCGTAGGGGCGGCGCTTGTCCCAGGGCTTGTCCCCGCCCGTCTTGAATGCGCCGAGGAGTTGGTCGAAGCATAGCAGTTCGCGCAAGCGAACTGCCGACGCGCCCGTTAGGGCGCGCCGTCACCCCGACCGCTCTTCGAACTCCCGCACCAGCCTTGCCGTGGCGACCCTGCGCCAGGCCCTCTCGATGATGTCCGGCAAGGCGTCCCAGCGCACCGTTTCGAGGTTGATCAGCACCATCGGGTAATCGGCGTAGTGGTCCGTGATGTAGAAGGTTTCCGGCGCGGCCTGCATCAGCATTTCGCGCTCCATCATGTCGCAATGGATGGCGAGGCCACCCTCCGCCTCTGAACGCAGCCTCGCGAGAAACCTGCGCTTCACCTTCAGCGAAGGGGTGCCGTAGCTGCGGCTCTCCTCGACGCCGGGAAACTGCTTGGCGACCTCCACGACGCGGGCGAAGAGCTGGGCCAAGCGCTCGTCCGGCGGAAACTTGATGGGAACGGGTTCTCTCGCCATCACGGCGCCGCCGACGAACAGGGCGCATCGAGCAAACCGGCGAGGGCCTCGTCGGACGGCGGCCCGGCGTGCCGGCCGCAAATGCGGCCCTCGGCGTCGATGCGCAGCACATACGCGGCTGCCTCGTCGTCCACCCCAGCGACGTCCCGCCACGCGTCGGCGTCTTCGTAGGCGAGAAAGAAGCTCCCTTCGACCTCGGCCGGCATCACGCCCTTCATCATTCGCCGGAACATCCCCCGCATGAAGCGGGAGGCTTCGCCAATCACGACGATGCTGAAGACGGGCAGCGGGTCATCCGTGCCTGAGGACTCGATCGGCAGGTGCATGGGGGGCGGTGGCGCCCCGTTGCCCGCGCGCTCGTCCGCCCACTCGGCAACGTGCATGCCCCAAGCCCGGGTCTGGTCGCCGGACTCCTGCGAGAAGCCGACGATGAGCAATGCGCCGAGCACCGAGTGCGGCTCGATGGTCACCTCGTCGCCGTCGAGCGCCGTCAGCGGCAAAGCGGCAACCGTGGCAGCGCTTTCCCCCCACGCCAAGGCTCCGCACGCGAACGCGCACGCCACGGCGATGCCCTTACCCCTGTCCATCCTCAGCTTCCACACAATATCCCCTCCGCGAGTATCCCCCGTCCCGACGACTGTCGTCACGGAACCCATCTTGGTTTCGCCGTTCGGAACCTAGGTCACGTGAGACATCGCCTTCGAATCGTGTACGAGATTGCCCTTTCGGGCTCCCACCCCTTGCTTCCCGTCTCCAATGCCGCTCCACCCGAGCGTTCATTGGAGAAACCCATGCTCAAGTTCATCCTGGAAGAGCCCGAACGGCCCCCCATTCTCGACGAAGTCCTGACCCACGCCGAGACCATGCTCGCGAAGATCGAGCCCGGCATGGAGCGGCAGGTGCGCCCCGCTGGCCGCCGCCAGGCGGCCGACTGGATGATGTTCGAGTCCGCCGCCATCATGACCGTGTACGTCGAGTGCGTGCAATCGCTCAGCTACGACATTGGCGACCTCAACTTCGTCCTTTACGGCACCGAGCAGGGCGAGGACTCGGTTGCCACCGCCATGGGGCGCATCGAACGCCATGTCGATGCCGTGCTGTGGCGTCACGGCAAGCTCCGGGCGCTGCGCTGCGACCCCCTCGGCACGGAGGGCCGCGACATTCTTGTGGCCATCCACGGCCACCTGCTCGGCGAGCTGCGCGCCTGGCTTGAATCCATCATCTCGACCCTGCGCGATCCCATCGCCGCCTTGGAGAAGCGCGGCGAAATCGTCGCGCCTGGCGTCGTCAAGCTGCCCATCCAAGCCTCGTTCGTGACGCCACCGCAGTTCGACGACCTCGAGGAGTGGGCGGAACGTTGTCGTGGGGCGCGAAGCCAATGAGGCGGGTGCCGGGAGTTTGTCACCGCCCGCGCGCGCCACCACAATAAGCGGTGCACACTTGACGTTAGCGAGGTGTCGTTTGGAACCGATTGCACTGCCGTGGGTCGCCCGTCGGTGGGGCGCGAAGGCGCTGACAGCCGCCGGTCTTGCCACCATCTTGTGGCTGCTGGCCTGCTGTGGCGAGAGCAATCCCGAGGCCGAGCGGGCCGCCGTAGCCGCCACGGTGCCCATCCTCGAACGGCTCGATGCCGGCGACTACGACGCCGTGCATGCTGCCGCCTCACCGTTGCTAAAGGAACAGGTGCCGCACGACGAATGGCTCGCCCAAGTGGAGGCGTTGCGCGGCCCCCTCGGCGCGCACGAGTCCCGCGCCGTTGGCACCACGACCTACGTCAACAACCCTTGGGGCGCCCCCGAGGGCGAATACGTGATCGTCAGCTACGACTCCCGCTGGCAGAACGGCAGCATCCACGAAAACCTCTCCATGCAGCGCCAACCCAACGGCGCCTGGGCCCTCGCCGGCTACCACGCCCAGCAGCAATAGCCAAGGGCCAGATCCATCCCCGTGTATGCTCTCGCCGCTCTGCCATCAGGCAACGCACAAGAACGCCCATGTCATTCTCCAATGCCGTAGCCATCGCCGGCGTCGGCGAGACCGACTACTCCCGCGACAGCGGCCGCACCGAGCTTGCCCTTTCGCTGCAAGCCATCGGCGCCGCGCTCGACGATGCCGGCATCGCTGCGGCGGAGGTCGACGGCCTTATGAAGTGGTTCGTGGACACGAGCTCCGAGGCAGAGGTTGCTGTCAATCTCGGCATTCCGGACCTCGCGTGGTTCGGCGAGATCAATCAGGCCGGCAATGTCGGCGCACCGCTCGTGGCGCATGCCGCGGCAGCCATCCACGCCGGCTTCGCCAACACCATCGTCATCTATCGCGGTGTCAACGGCCGGTCCGGAAGACGCTACGGCCGCGGCGACGTGACCGGCCAGGGCGGACGCGGCGGCGGCGCGTTCACGGAGCCGTTTGGCCTCCTCACGCCCCAGCACGGCCTCGCCATGTCGGCGCGGCGGCGCATGTTCGAGACCGGCGTCACCAGCCGGCAGTTCGGCCAGCAGGCGGTGATCCAGCGCAAGCACGCCAACCGCAACCCACGCGCCACCTTCCACGACCGCCCGCTGACCCTCGAGGATCACCAAGAGTCGCGTCTCATCGTTGATCCTTTCCATCTCTTCGATTGCTGCCTCGAAAGCGACGGCGGCGGCGCGCTGGTGTTGACCCGCCCGGAACTGGCGCGGGAGCGTCGCCCCGACCGGCCCCTGGCGCTGATCCGGGCCGCAGCACAGTCCGGACCAGGGCAATCCTCTCCGGTGCATCGAACCGCTGCGCGTCTGTTTGCCATGGCTGGCGTGGAGCGTTCCGACATCGACGTCGTGCAGATCTACGACCACTTCGGGCCGTTCGTCCTGTTCGCGCTCGAAGACTACGGTTTCGTCGAAGATGCAGGTTATTTCGTGGAGGATGGCGGCACGATGTGGGATTCAGGGAAGCTGCCCGTGAACACCTCCGGCGGCCATCTTTCCGAGGTTTACCTGCAAGGCATGAACCACCTCATCGAAGGCGTGCGCCAAGCCAGGGGCGAGTCCACGAGCCAAGTGCCAAACGCACAGCTTTCCTTCGTGGATACCGGAATCGGCACCGGCGCGGTGGTTCTCGAACGGAGCGACGCATGAGCGACTGGAACTTCGAACGCCCACCGGACCTCCCTCTGCCGCAACCGTCGGAGGAGTCGGCGCCTTTCTGGGACGCCCTCAGGGAGCGCCGCTTGGTGCTGCAGAAGTGCGCGGTGTGCGGCGCGATCAGCCACCCGCCGCGCGCCAAATGCGGTAGCTGTGGTGCCATGGAGTTCGTCTGGCAGGAGTCCGAAGGCCTTGGCGAAGTGCATTCCTACGTCATAACCCACCAAGCCGTGCATCCGGCGCTGCGCGGCTACACACCCTTCGCCACCGTGGAAGTGGCTCTCGACGAGGGCGTCCACATCACCTCCAACCTAATCGACACGCCACCCGAGCAAGTTGCCATCGGCCAGCGCGTCCAGGTGGAGTTCATGGATGTGGGGAACGGCGTGGTCCTGCCTTTGTTTTCAGCCGTTGCTACCCCCCCCCGCACGAAACGGACCCGTAGGGCCAAGGAGCGTGCCGAACGGAGGACGGAACGCTAGGGCTCAAGACCCATCCAATCGAGAGTCACCGTACTCGACTGTCATTGATCACTGGCGAAGTGGCCAAGCGGACGTAGACGAGAAACGGTTCGCGATTGCACTTGGACTAACCCATGCCCAAGCACGCATCGCCACCAAGCTGGCACGAGGAGCATCGGTAACGGCCATCGCTGACGCGATACACCGTTCCGAGGCTACGGTCCGCTGGCATGTCCGGCGGTTAATGGTGCATTTCGGATGCCGGCGGCAAAGCGAGCTCGTAGCGCTGCTGGCGCACGCACGAGCGATTTGCTCCGACGCCACCGTGTCCGAAGACGTACGCGACGCGCCGTAACAAGGCACACCTTTTTCGAGCTCTTCGTTCATAGGCCAAGGGCAAAACGCCCTGCCTAAGGCCGAGCCGCGCAAACTAGCAAATCTGCCAGTTGTGCAGGCGATGGCGCTTTACGAAACTCCAGCGAGACGGTAGTCAGGCTTGCGAGGAGGCGTGGTCGTGGACACCAAGGGAAACCGCGGGCCCGCTTGGCTTAGCCGGCAGCGATCATGATGGCCGACGAGAGCGACAACAGCTCGGGTGGAGCTGACGGCGCTCCCCCGAACTTGAACGAGCCGCGCAACGCCGCGGACAACCCCAACCCGACTCGGAAGGTCCGCCCCCGGACGGCCGCGGTTTCCGCTGTGCTCACCTTGCTCTTGCTGCCCACGGCCAATGTGTTGTGGGACCCTGCGTGGGCAAGCAGTCTGTGGCTGGGCGTCCTTTTGCTCCTTCTGCCATTGGTTACGCTCACCACTGCGTTTTGGGCCGCCGGAAATAGCGCAACCCACCAAGGATGGGTCGGCGCGGCCATCGGCACATCTGTCGCAATCGGCGCAACTCTTTCCGCATGCGCTCTCGCGCTCCATGGCCTGAACATGGCTCCGGGATTCGTGGAGTGGTTCGATGGGTACCACTGGATACCACTCCACGCACTTGCGTGGTTGGCGTCGGCATCCGTTTGCGCGAAGGCACTACGGCCCGTTACCGAGACACATGCGCAAGCTCACGAGACTCGACCGTCCATCCCTTCCTTCCTCAAGGAAAACCGGGTCATTGGTGGTTTGGTGGCCTTCGTTTACCTGTCGTTGGTGGGGATGCTGTTTGAGGCATCGTTTTTCGTGCGACTCGGCTTGCCTGCCTTCCGGTACACGGAACCACAGGACTTCGCATTCGCTATCCTGAATCATCCCATCTTGATTGCGGCGGTCGTCGTCGTCGTCGTGGCGATCCTGAGCTTCTTTTGGGTTGCATGGGCTGCGCTTAGGGACGGCCGAAGCGCCGAAGGAAGGGCCTCCCCCGAGGGTGCGCTCGCGAAAATGGGGCTCAAGTTCGCCAACCTGCCGAGCAAAGCGCTGCCAGTGGTCGCGGGCGCTATCCTCTTGGCAGCCGGCCTTGCGGTCCTTGCCGTGCCGTTGGTCGCGGCGGCGAAGACCGCTGCATTGGCTTACAACGGCATCGAGAACGAACAGGTCGGTCGGCTCAGGATGGTTCGTCCTGCATTTTACGCCGATGGAGCAAGGCACATCGCATCGACTGCCAAGCATATGGTGGCAACATTCGAAACTTGCCCTGGAGCGGACAGCTCGCCCAGCACGACAGAGGTTAGCGGTAAGCAGGGAGAAAAAGCGTCTACCATCCACCAACTGGCGGACCGCGGCCATCAGGAGAGGGATACACACTTCAGCGTGTCAGAGGGCAGCAGCCTGTCGATCAGCATCGATACCCGTTGCGGAGCCGACGTCATCGTGGACAAAAGAAAAACCACCGTTGACGTCGACGATTTCAAAGAATGCTCGAGTATCGAGGAGTGTGTAGATCTAGATCAGCAACCCGGATCGCCCACATGTACGGTAACGGCGAAGGTCACGCCTGTGGTCGACAGTGCATGGTACCAGCCTGTGACGGCGCTGCTGCAAGAACTCCTTCCTCGGGGGAATGTTGACGCGTTGAATCGCATGAGTCGCCTGTTCAACTTGCAGGCCCCCGACCTTGCGTTGCAAGGGGACATTGCGTTCGAAGGGAACGAGAAGATTACGCTTAGTATCTATCGCTCAAAAGAACGAAAGAAAAAGGAGCGGCTGAAGAAAGTCACGATTACGGTGACGCCAGCATGGACCGTGGCCGATACCCTAACGGCCATCGTCAGCGGCAACACGAACAGCGGCCGATGGAAACCGGTCGTGCTGCCTTGGAGCTCGGTAGCGTCGCTCGACATGGCCGACCCAACGCACAAACCTTGTTTCGACGGGTGGTTGCCGAAGGACCAGGAAACCGCAGGCCCGACTCTGCCTCCGCAGATATCCGTTGAATACAGCGTAACCGGCGAAAGCGGCACGTGGGGGACACGGGCTGGACGCGATGTTGAGTTTCTCCGATTCGTGATCGGAGAGGCGGCTGGCGACGCAATGCGGTTCGTCGGGCCTTCGGGTGCCAAGGGTGATTCGATGGAGGTTCAATTCAGCCCGCAAGGAGGCACAGACAGCGAGAATTGGTCCAAAAGCGCGGAAGGCGATGCTCAGTTCATTCGGTTTCGCGTCGAAGGGGGCGAGTGGCAACCATCGCGGAGCGGAGTCAGGTTCGTCGGGGAGAAGGGCGCAAAAGGTGAGGATGCCGTGACGTATGCCGTCGGCTTTGAGGACTTCAAGCTATCGAAAGACCCGCTGGGTCAATTGGTTTCCGCAAGACGTACGGCGTTGCCACCCCAACTTCCGGGTTGCCACGTTCGCGTACATGGATGTGCGAGCAAGTCGGGTTTCATTTCTTGGTGCGACGAGGAAGCGTGCTCTGGCAAAGGCAACTGCTGTGAGAGCACCCTTAAAGCTTGCGGAGGGACATGCAGGCCGGCATTGGAAGACGAGAAAGACGAGAATCTCTCGCGTGAAGACGAGGGTAAAGTCGTCGACTTCGATACGCCCAAACACATTTTTCAAGCGCTGGGTTTGGAGAATTGTGGCGCTGACAACATGCCCAATACGAAAAAGGAGGCATGTGTGAAAAGGGCAAACGACAGGATGAACTGCGGCGTTGCCAATCTGCGAGGCCTGCTTGCCTGGCAAGCACTAACGGGCGGGTCTGCACTCGAGGAGAAGTCTGCACTCGATGAGAAGTCTGCACTCGATGAGAAGTCTGCACTCGATGAGAAGTCTGCACTCAAGAAATACTTCAAAAAGCAGGGATTCGACCTTCCAGAGGAGGGCGCAGGGAAGACGGCGGTGGGCAAGTGGCTCTGGGAGCTATGCGATGGCACGAAAGACGGGACGCATGGAGGGTTCGAGTTCAATGCTGTGTCGGCCGACTCGTACCAACTCCAATGTTGGAAGAACCGTGGCGGGTTCAACCGCAGCGCGATCGTGATGGCGATACGGCCCAAGCACAGCGAAAGTGGCAAAGGTGAAGGTGGCCAAAGTGGTGAGTGTTTCATCGACAATCTATTGAAGGGGACATGAAATGAAAGCGGCAGTTCGTTGGCACTCTTGGCTGTCGGCCCTAGTCGTCGGACATTGCGGTAAAGCAATGCCGGCGGCCGCAGCCATGAAAGTCCTCGTGTGTCTGACACTCGTAGCAGAGACCCAGAGCCCGGCATTCGGGCAAGGCGCCAGTTCGCTTGCGCAGTCCATTGGTGTAGTTGAGCGCGTGCTCTATCGTTGCAGCGCAAGCTATGTAGTCCATCGCAATCTCTGGCCAGGCGCCGAAGACAGGGATTTCTGTACGGTCGGCAGGAACAATCAGATCGGGGGCGAGGATGTCTCTAGGCGGGATGGTCGACAATTGGATGTCATTGACGTAGTAAGGCAGGCCCAGTGGTTCGTGGCCAAGAACAGCAAGGCCATTGGAGTGGACGAGTACAAATGGATGATGAGAGGATTGAGCGAAGATCTATCCGGCTGTCTGTCTTCGTTTAGCGGCTACAGAGGTGGCTGGGGACACTCGTCAAAGTCGGAGCCAGACTACTGCGAGTTTCGAGCAGACCATGCCACTAGCAAGCACTACCGGCGTGGGGACTATCCTGAGAGTCCCAATCGATACTCGCTCACTGAGGTGGTAGCGGGTTCTGTGAGCCTATTGCGGGAGCTTCGAGGGATGATGCAAGAATGGGGGTATGAATAGGATGGTGGTAGCTGCGTGTCGCGGGCGGCGTTTCTTCCCGGCGACGGCAGGCCGATTGTCGCCGGCTGGAGCGGCGACCTGCGCGTGTGTGCCAGCCTTGATGGAACGGGAGGAGTGAAGGAGGTGTCCGCGAGCGGAGATGCACTAGCACGAGGAGATCCCATTCGCGCGCTGGCCAGCGTGGCGACGATTGCGGCCAGTCCCGCGACGCTGACGCGGCCGTGGGCAGCGGCGTTGCTGGCCGTGGCCCTCGCCGCGCCGGCCGGTGCGGCAAGCGAGGCGGTTGCGGCCCGGGCCATCGCCATGTACCGGCAGGACCAACCCTGCCTCGCTGCGGAGGCGATGAACGCGGTCGTTGGCGCACGCATTCCGTCGCCCGCGTCCGCAGGCCGGGCCGTCGCAGAATACGAGCGTGCGGTGGCAGAACGCGGCCTCGATCACGATGCGCTCTGGCTGATCTGCCTTCTGCACCGAGGGGTTGCGCAAGGCGATGCCGGCATGGTCGCCGAGGCCATCGGCCGGGGCGTGGACGTGGAGGGCCATGTCGATCCCGACCGGACGACCGCACTCATCGAAGCCGCGGCGAGAAAGCAAGTCGAGATTGCCGGCGCGCTGCTTGCGGCTGGCGCGTCGGCGAGTGCCGCCGATGTGGCGGGTTGGACGCCGCTGCACCATGCAGCGGCTGGGCGGGCCCCGACGGAATCGGACCAGCTCCGACGCCGTCAACTGGCTCTCACCCTGCTGGAGCGCGGCGCGGCGCCCGACGCGGCCACCGCGGTGGTCGGCTGGTCGCCGCTCCTGCTGGCTGCGGCTGCCGGCGACCTGGCTGTCGTGCATGCGCTCCTTGACTCCGGCGCGCGACCGAACGCCGCAACCCGAACGAGCGGCTGGACCCCCCTGTTCCTCGCCGAGCGCGAAGGCCACGAGGCGGTCGCGGCTGCGCTTCGGGCGGCGGGGGGGACAAGGCAGGCGGCAAGCGCCAGCGAGCCGGCTGCCCTCCATGTCTACGGTCGCAAGGTGGCGTGGGCCTTTGATGGGGTGCCGGTGCATGCGACTCTGGACTTCGACCCGGATGGCTTCGCCTCCGGCGGACATGTCCTGCACGCCAAGGGCGACTTCACCGCAACGGAAAGCGGGGAGCGCTTGGTGCTCGAACGGCTTGGGTTCGATCCAGTGCGCGGGCGCCGCCTGACCGCTGCGGGGCTGGTCGATCGCGACGGCGCCACGCAGGTGCTGTGGGTCGCGGACGACTATCGCCAGTTCATGGGACTGTGCCGGGATCCGAGCAGCGGATTGGACCATGTGATGGTCCGGGAGGGCAGCGGTGGGTCCTGTTGCGGCCCTGTCGTGGAGTTCTGGCGCGCCGGTCCCGGCTCGAAAACGCTGCGACTCGCCTATTCGTTCGAGGACGAGGACACTGTGGGTCATTCCGACTCGATGGCATGGCCGGACGAGACCGGACAGTGCCGATGGCAGAGGCGCAGGGAGGCAGAGCAGTCCCTTGCAGAAGTCCTGCCCACATTGCAGGTGGGCGAAGGCGTGTGGGTGGAGGTCGGAGAGGAGGTTGAGCGTCGACTGCCGTCCGCACGGGTGCCCGAGGGCACCGTGGCCGCGGCCCTGACGGCGCTGGCGGACATGCCTGCCGAAATCGCCACGGTGTTCCGCTTCCCGGATGCGTCCTCTTCGGAGCACGGGGACCGGCCTGCGTCCGACCGATGGGAAGTGGTCTCCGTCGCCCGAACGGGCCGGGGCGCAGACGACTACCACGGCACCGATGCCGCCCTGCTCGTACGAGACCGTCGCGACGGCGGCTGGCGGTCGATCTACGACTGCGGCAATGTGGTCATCGAGGGGGTGCAGGACGACTCTCTGCTGGTGCGGGTTCCGGGCCGATACGGCGAGCGCGAACCTGACGCAAGCCCATGCGCTCCCGGCTTCAGTGTCTCCATGCGAATCGACCTGGAGACGCTGCACCTGCGGCCACAGGATCAAAGGCTTGCGCCGTGAACGGTGTCGGCTCCCCGCCAGGGCCCAGTACCAATGTGGTCGCCGAATCCCGATCGTCGGAATCGCGGGTACGGAAGGCCACGGCGGCTGCACTGCGATAGGTTGCCTGTTCGCCACCTTCGCCACCTTCGCCGCCATTGCCGCATGCACATCTGACCAAGCAGCCCCTGATGTGGAGGTGATCACGGTTACCGGCCATGTGAGCGGTGTGTCGCGGGCAGCGTTTCTTCCCGGCGGCGACAGGCCGATCACCACCGGCTGGAGCGACCTCGCCCTGTGGGGACACGGCGAGCGGCGCGTTGACCGGTCTTTGGCGGGGCACGAGCCATGCCGTGAGCGCGACTACGGTGTCGACATCGGGCGACCGCTTCGCCATGGGCGACCGAGCCGGCAACCTCCTGCTGTACGTCGGCGATTCGCTGGCGCGCCGGCAAAAAAGGCAAAGCACCAGAGCCTAAGGCCCGAGGAGCTGCACAACTAGCAAATCTGCTAGTTGTGCAAGCGATGGCGTCTGTGGTCGCATTGCTGCGGGACGGTAAGGAGATTCGGTAGAAGGGCTACAGTGATAATCAAATGATCTGCTTCTACCGATGCCCGCTAGGCGTTAACTGGCCCGTCTCATGGACTAGGCAGGCCGCAGTGCTCCTCCAGATAGTGGCTATCGCAATTGGGGCCGGCGTTGCCGCAGACCCACCGTTTCAAGGAACTGTTTGGGACATCAACGCTGACATCGTGACGCCCTCCGATCCTTCTACCCTGTTGAGCCTCGACTACACGGGCCGTGGCCTTCGGACAATGTTCGATCGGCGTCCGAACGCATGGATCGAAGACTTTGCGTGGCTTTTTCATGTCGCATTCGAGGAAGGGCCTAACGTAGAGATCCAGGTAAACTCCGAGTTTGGAACCCGGCAATCCGCGGAAGAACAGGCCCGCCGGTACGCGCCCTTGATAGGCCAGTTGCCGCCAGACCTACGGACGGAGTTGCAGACCGTATGGATTCACCGGGGCGACGAGCCGTTCGGCGGTGGGAACAATAACATACTCATCCACACTGGCTACGCGGAGGCCACAGTTGGGGATTATATCATTTGGGACTATATCGAGGAGGTGTTCTTGCACGAGGCTGCACACACGACACTCGATCCTCATTTCAAGGATGATCCTAGGTGGTTGAATGCACAGCAGGCCGATGGTGAGTTCATCTCGACCTATGCACGTGACTATCCGCAGCGTGAAGATATCGCCGAGAGCCTCGTACCGTGGATTGCGGTGCGCTATCGGCTCGGACGCATTGACGATGCGGTTGCCGAGGCAATCCTCGCGACCATTCCGAATCGCCTAGCATTCTTCGATAGCCTAAACCTCAACATGTCCCTTTTTCTGAGGACCACGGCGACGACGCCGAGCAGGCCACGTTGCTTGCCGTTGGGCCGCCGCAGACAGGCACAGTTGATGGGGCGCTCGACACAGACTATTTCCGCTTCGACCTTGCGGGCACCGCGACTGTGACAATCTTCTCCTCTGGAAAGACCGACACGAGAGGCGAGTTGCTGGATGGCGCAGGTGCCATTCTAGCCTCGGATAGTGGTTCCGGAGCGGGCGGCAACAACTTCCGCATGACTGAGACGTTGGCACCAGGTGCATACTACATCGCAGTTTCCGGTGAGTCGGGCAGTTACTCGCTATCTGCCGAACTCGCTGCCATCACGGACCATGGCGACACAGCGGCAAACTCGACGCTCCTCCCCCTTCACGGAGCCGCCAAAGTGCAGCGCACGGACCCGAGTGCGCTCCTGTCCACCATTGGCCGGATCGACGAGGCAGCCGCCGACCTCGACTTCTTCCGAATTGACGTGCCCCGCAACGGCGTCGACGTAGTGGTGCGCAGCGCCGGTGACACCGACACGCGGGGACGCCTGCTCGACAGTTCACTAAACGAGGTCATGGCAGACGAGGGCGGCGATGGCAACTTCCACATCGCGACGAAACTCGATGCCGGGACCTATTATGTGGAGGTGATGGGGCATGAGGCGGGCCGGTACCGAGTGATTGCCTCCGGCTCCGATGCGGAATGCGCCTGCTTAGAGGAATTGCAGGCGAAGCTCGATCACGGAGACACAGCAGAAGCGTCGACGCTGATGTCCATCGGACCACCGCTGACTGGCGGCATATCCGGCAGCTCGGATACCGACGTATTCCGCATTGACGTCGTGGGCAGCGCCACGGTGGTCTTCGCGACGTTTGGACCCACCGACACGCGGGGCCTGCTGCGCGACGGCACGGGTGCAATGCTGGCATCGGATGACTCGGGCGGCACGCAAGGGCACAATTTCAGCATACAAGCTGACCTCGATCCGGGCGTGTACTACTTAGAGGTATCCGGTGAGGTCGGCGACTACGCGGTCGCGGCCCAACTTGGCGGGGAACGCGACCACGGCGACACGGCAGCGCAGTCAACCCTGCTGACGCTCTACAGCGAAAGCGACACGATGCGCACCCAACAATCGCTCCTGACCACCGTCGGTCGCATTGACGTTGCGCAGAGCGACATCGACGTTTTCCGGCTGGACATCCCCAGGGACAAGACGGACCTGACCGTTCGGAGCGCAGGCGACACGGACACATTCGCCCGGCTCCGCGACAGTTCGCTAACCGAACTCTCGATGAATGAGGGCGGCAACGGCAACTTCCGCATCACGGCGCAGGTCGACGCCGGAATCTACTATTTGGAGGTCGGGGGTCACGAAGCGGGGCGCTACCGCGTCCTCGCCTGGGGTGACTCGAAGCGGGATTGTCCCTGCGCCGATAGGTCGCGGACGATTGGCGGCCCCGCGAGGGACGGAAGCTCTTCGACCTTTCCGGCAACAGCGTGGCCCGCCCGGGCTGGCCGAATTGGACACACGGAGCTTTTCTCCTGCAAGACACCCCTGCCCATCAAGGAACATCCATGAACGCGTATGGGGACTCGTTGCCGAGTGTAGACCGCTCTGTGGACGAGTACGGCGTCTGGTCGCTGTACTTATCTACCAAGCGTTCGATCGCGCCGAAAGGAGGTTGCCGGCGGGTTCACTCTCGCGCTTCACGGCGATGTTGGCGTGGGGCTTCACCGCCAAAGCATGGCAACCGAGGACGTAAGCCACGGTGACCTCGCCGCGACATTTCGTTGGCGGGGCACCCCATGGTGGACGCGGCGTATCGCGGAGGGAGCGGCAACGGCGAGGCTGCACTTCGCGTACGAGGTTGCCGGGGGAGACACGGCCGAGGCGGCATCGCGCTTAACTGGCGCTTTGCGAGTGAAGCATATGTGGCAACTCAATGATGCGAAAGGAAACGACGATGCGAACTCCAGTTGCACTACGGATGGCGGGCATGTGGCTTGTGGCGGCGCTCGCCGCGGCCGCGTGGGCGCAGGACGACCACGGCGACAGCGCGGAGACGGCGACGCTGCTCGCGGTGGGTCCGCCGGAGATCGGCACCATCGACGGCGCGGACGACGTCGACTACTACCGCATCGACCTCGCCGGCAGCGCCACGGTGACGGTCGCCACCGCTGGCCCGACCGACACCCGCGGCGAGCTGCTCGACGGCAGCGGCGCGCTGATCGCATCCGACGAGGACTCCGGCCCCGGCGCGGGCAACTTCCAGCTCACCGAGGCGCTCGAGGCCGGCGTCTACTACGTCGCCGTCTCCGGTTCCGAGGGTGGCTACGCCCTCACGGCGCTGCTCGCCGACGCCGGCGACCAGGGCGGCACCGCGGCAAGCTCGTCCCTGCTCTCGCTCTACGGCGCGGCCGAGGTGGCGAGCGTCACGTCCATCGCGTCGAGCGCCCTGCTCTCCACCGTCGGCACCATCGACGAGGCCATGGCCGACCTCGACTACTTCCGCATCGACGTGCCGCGCGACGGCACCGACGTGGTGCTGCGCACCCCCGGCACGCTCGACACCGCCGGCCGCCTGCTCGACAGCTCGCTGGCCGAGGTCGCCTCGGACGAGGGCGGCGACGGCGCCTTCCGCATCGAGACCACGCTCGACGCCGGCACCTACTACCTGGAGGTGTCCGGGCACGAGGCGGGCCGCTACCGGGTGGTCGCCTCCGGCTCGGATGCGGACTGCGCCTGCGCCGAGGAGGCCATGGCGATGGGAGACCACGGCGGCACGGCCGAGACCTCGACGCTGATGGCCATCGGCCCGCCGCTGACCGGCGCCATCGGCGATGCCGACGACGTGGACGTGTTCCGCATCGACCTCGCCGGCAACGCCACCGTGGCGCTGTCGGCGGCGGGCCCGACCGATACCCGGGGCGTGCTGCGCAACGGCGCCCTCGAGGAACTGGCGTCGGCGGACGCTGGCGGCCCGGGCATGAACTTCGGCATCACCGAGGAGCTGGTGCCGGGCGTGTACTACCTGGAGGTGTCCGGCGCGGCGGCCGGCAACTACTCGGTCAGCGCACTGATCGGCGGCGACGCGGACCACGGCGACACCGCCGGCCAGTCGACGCTGCTGACGCTCTACAGCGAGGACGACCTGGCCAGCGTCCCGCAGGCGTTCCTGTCCACGGTGGGCAACATCGACGCCGCGGAGACGGACCTGGACGTGTTCCGGCTGGACGTGCCGCAGGACATGACGGACGTGACGATCCGCAGCCTCGGCACGCTGGACACCTTCGCCACCCTGCGCGACGCATCGCTGAGGGAGACCGCCATGGACGACGGCGACGGCGCCTTCCGCATCGAGATGACGCTCGACGCCGGAACCTACTACGTCGAGGTCCGTGGCCACGATGCCGGCCGCTATCGTGTGCTGGCGTGGGGCGATTTACTGGAGCCCTGCAATTGCGTCGAGGTTGGCGAAGGGCAAGATTCCTATCCTGGAGACGGCACCATCCCCAACAAGCCACGCGATGACGACCTCGACGGAGACGGCGTTGCAAACGCGGGGGATGCCTTCCCTCTGGATCCGACCCGAAGCGAGCCGGAACAAGGCATTTCGACGACGCTCAACGGACAGGTTCTAGTCGAGATCACACCCGACGAATTGGGGCCTTCGAACCTCTTCGACCTCGAGGGAAAGTCCATTACCTTCACTCCGGACGCGGCCGGAAGATACGCACTCGAGGTCGAGCCCTTGGCCTGGGAGAGCGACCTAGGCGACAAACTTCGCTCGGACCTAGTGCAGATCGAATCATTCAGGTTCCCGTTCGGCGGCGAATGGCATGGTTCGTTCCATGTGAGTTCGAAAGGGGTGCTGACCTTTGGTGCCCCAATGCAACGGCTCGACGCTCTTCCGAGATTCGGACGCATGTCGGCCTTCATAACAAGCCTCTCTAGCGGCCCACCTGCCGTCAGTGCGTTCTACAAGCCATTCGCCTTCGGCACGCAGCATGCGCGGCAATGGGCGGACCGCGTAGTGGTAACTTGGGTCCTGCAGGTAGAGGGTTTTTGGGTCTTCGGCTTGCCGCCGGAGCGGGACGACATCTTCCAGGCGGTGCTGTTCTCGGACGGCCGAGTCCGACTGAGCTACCAACACATGGCGAACAAGGACGCCATCGTGGGACTCTTCCATCCGAATACCCAACCGGTCGTTCGTGGAGCGTTGGTGGCAACCCTGGGCGACGGCGCGAATCCAGAAATTCCCGATCACGTCGACATAGTGGAGGTTAACGTCTTCGCGACCAACACTGACGCGTTGATCGTGGACTTCGTGCTACGCGGTCCGCTTCGACCCGTTCCCGTTGGTAGTACTGACAGATATTACATTGCTTTCGACACGGTTCCGCCGTTAGATGGGTTTATTGCGCGAGACGAAGGCGGATTTAGCTGGGCAATCGATCGAGAAGCAAGTGGTGTTTGGACGCTGGGCAATGCTAGGGTGCTCGATGTCGATGAGGATGGCGGACGCCTGTCACTGTTGGGACATGTCGACGACTTCGCAGGAGGGGATGTCGGGTTGGACGTTGCTGCCTTGGAGTTCAGAGAGGGGACAAGGGTCCACCGGATTATGTCCCCGGGGAAGGTGGTTTCGCTTACCGCACGCAGCACGGATGATCTGTCGGTCGTGGCCGAGGGCCTGACGCGCCCATATGAGATCTTTCATTGGCCTACGGGGCCCAACACGGTGGAACTCACTTGCCGCATCATCGACGTGGTCGGGGACGTGTTCGACTTTCTCGCCTTCCATGGTGAGTTCCGCATCGATGTGCAGGAGAGCGGCAGCGATTTCGTGCCATGGGTAGTACCAGCCACAGGCATTGGCCTAGGAAGGACGATCACGCACTGGTCTGACTGCAGCGCGGGTCGACTGAAGGGACATTTTGGTAATTCGGTGTGGGCCAAGTCAGTATACATGTACCAGGGCGAACGGGGGCGGTATCCCGGTTTCACCCTTGGAAGCTGGCTTTTCGCCCATGAAATGGGGCATACGTGGGGCACCTATTTGTCCTCTGTACTTCCGCTCGACGATTTTGGAGTACACTGGCACCGAAATCTCCATAGTCCGGCTGCCTTTCCTTGGGACGAAAAGTCAGATGGGTCGTCGACGATGGGTGGCCGTCTGTGGATGGACAACGGGAACGGGACTTTTTCTTCGACGGTGAATGGCATCGGGGGTGGGTTCTCATGGTTGGATCTTTATCTGATGGGATTGGCCGATCCAAACGAGGTGCCCGACACCTTCGTTCTCCGCAAGCTCAAGCGAGCGGCGGGTCAAAACACTTACACGGCGGAGCGTGAGGCCGTTGCGCTAACCCAGATAATTGCGGCTGAGGGCACGAGGGAGCCGGCGTTCCCACAAACGCAATCAACGTTTAATGCCGCCTTTGTATACATGCCCACGTTGGGTGAACCCCCGGACGCTGACCTGCTGGAACTGCATTCACGTCATGTTGAACATGCGGTGGAGTATTGGTCGCACATCACCGGGTCCCGGTCGAGCCTCACTACCGAGTTGACACGGGAAGTCCACTCTGCGTTCGAGCCTCGTCGGAGACTGGAGAAGAGTCTGCGCACTCGGCAACTTTGGTATGGACACGACGTGATGGACTTGCCTCCGAGGTCGCAAGGACGACACATCCATTCGCCGACATCCGTACGAAAATGAGATTCCAGACGACCGCAGGGTTCGATATTCCGACACTACGGTCGGCGATCTCTCATGGCAGCGGATTTCCCGCCGCACAAACATCGTCTCACGCACGAAGGACGATCTCGCACGGTGGACTGGAGTTGGGGTGGCGGTAAGTCTTTATCGAAGGAAAGACCATGCATTTTTTGCTCGGCACGGGTGCCTTGCTGGCTTCCGCAGGCGACGGGGCCAGGGGTGCCACTGGCGCTGCCACCGTCCGAACCGCTAAGTCTGACGCTGTGGGCCGCGGTTCGGAGATGCAGCATACCGTCTCGATGTTCGCTGCGTGCATGGTCGCATTGTTTTCGCTCAGCGTAGCGCGGGCGCAGGACGGCCACGGCAACGGCATCGAGGAAGCCACGCTGCTGGCCATCGGTCCGCCGCAGATCGGCACCATCGACGGCGCGGACGACTTCGACCACTACCGCATCGACCTCGCCAGCAGCGCCACGGTGACGGTCGCCACCGCCGGCCCCACCGACACCCGCGGCGAGCTGCTCGACGGCAACGGCGCGCTGATCGCCTCCGACGAGGACTCCGGCCCCGGCGCGGGCAACTTCCAGCTCACCGAGGCGCTCGAGGCCGGCGTCTACTACGTCGCCGTCTCCGGCTCCGAGGGCAGCTACGCCCTCACGGCGCTGCTCGCCGACGCCGGCGACCAGGGCGGCACGGCGGCGAGCTCGTCCCTGCTCTCGCTCTACGGCGCGGCCGAGGTGGCGGGCGTCACCGCCATCGGCTCGAGCGCCCTGCTCTCCACCGTCGGCAGCATCGACGAGGCCATGACGGACCTCGACTACTTCCGCATCGACGTGCCGACGGGCGGCACCGACGTGACGGTGCGCAGCGCCGGCGGCACCGACACTGCGGGGCGCCTGCTCGACAGCGCGCTGACGGAGGTCGCGGCCGAGGACGGCGGCGACGGCAACTTCCGGATCGAGGCCACGCTCGACGCCGGCACCTACTACCTGGAGGTCATGGGCGAGACGGGCCGCTACCGCGTCATCGCCTCCGGCTCGGATGCGGACTGTCCCTGCGCCGGGGAGGCGATGGCCCTGGGGGACCACGGCGGCACCGACGAGACCTCGACGCTGATGCCCATCGGCCCGCCGCTGACCGGCGCGATCGCCGGCGCCGACGACGTGGACGTGTTCCGCATCGACCTCGCCGGCAACGCCACGCTGACGCTGGAGGCGGCGGGCCAGACCGACACGATGGGAGTCCTGAGGAACGCCACCGGCGACGAGCTGGCGGCGGCGGATAGCGGTGGCCCGGTGATGAACTTCAGCATCACCGAGGAACTGACGCCCGGCGTGTACTACCTGGCGGTGTCCGCGCCAACGGACGGTGGCGGAGCGGCCGGCAGCTACGCGGTGAGCGCACAGCTCGGCGGCGACTCGGACCACGGCGACACCGCCGGCCTCTCGACCCTTCTGCCGCTCTACAGCCAGGACGACGTCGACAACATCAAGCCGAGCGCGCTGCTGTCCACGGCGGCGACCATCGACGCCGCCGAGACGGACATTGACGTGTTCCGGCTGGATGTGCCGCAAGACATGACGGACGTGACGATCCGCAGCGCCGGCACCCTCGATACCTTCGCCACCTTGCGCGACGCGTCGCTGATGGAGCTGGAGGTAGACGACCCCGCCAATGCCGGCTTCCGCATCGAGATCACGCTCGACGCCGGTGTGTACTACGTCGAGGTCGGCGGTCACCAGACCGGACGCTATCGCTTGCTGGCCTGGGGAGACCCGCGGGCAGGCTGCTCCTGTGCCGCCGACCAATCGAACTTCGCTCTCCCCATGACTGGCTTCGCTGCAGTTGGGCTGAGACATTTCGATGGCGTCATGCAGGACTTCATGGCGGCGAGGGGCATTCCAGCAGGAGCGCTGGCGATCAGTCGCAATGGCAGGACGCGCTATCGGCGCGGCTTCGGCTGGCTGGACCGAGAGGGGACGCACGCCACTCCGCCCGATGCCCTCTTCAGGCTGGCGAGCGTCTCCAAACCGATCACTGCGACCGCCATCCAGCTTTTGGTCGCCGAAGAGCAGCTACGCCTAGGCGACTCGGTGTTCTGCCTGTCAGGGCCACCGTGCCTGCTGGATATCGCGCCCGTCGGCACGCCAGATCCCCGCACCTCGGCCATCACCGTGGGTCATCTGCTGGACCATCGTGGCGGCTGGGACCAGGAAATGTCTGGTGATCCGACTTTCGACGAGATTGAGATAGCAGATGCGCTCGGCGTCCGGAGCCCTCCCGGCAGACACGCCATCGTCCGCCATGTTCTGGGCAAGCCCCTCGACTTCGATCCCGGCACGAAGCGTGCGTACTCCAATTTCGGCTATCTCCTTCTTGGCCTAGTCGTCGAACGAGTGGCGGGAGTGCCGTTCACGCAGTTTGTTCAGGATCGGATCTTTGCGCCTATTGGCGTGGGCGCAAGGGAAATCGAGCTTGGTCGGTCCCTCCCGGAAGACCGAAATCCGCGCGAGCCCTGGTATTCCGACACGGGTTTTGGGCGCAGCGTATTCGATCCAGAGCGCTTGGTTCCCCGGCCGGATGGCACGTTCCATGTGGAAGGGAGTCAGGGCAAGAGTGGTCTGATAGCTTCCACACCAGCCCTGCTCGCCTTCCTTAACCGGTACTGGATTTCCGGGCACCCGCGCGTGCGCGGGGAACAGTACCAGTTTCACTTCTACGGGAGCCTTCCCGGTACGTTCACCTTCGTATGGCAGCGGCATGATGGCGTGAATGTCGTTGCATTGTTCAACCAAAGGAGGGACGCCTCCGGGCTGGACTATCGTCCTGACATCCGGAAAGTCCTAGGCGGTGCGGTGGACGCGACGCACGACTGGTAGCGGTCAGTTTGCCCCATCTGTCCTTCGCGGTTCCGCAGCCGCCACGTCGTCCTACAAGCCGTGGGACACACGCCACGCAAGGCGCCCGCTCGTTCAAGTGGGGCTCCAGCTAGGACTTTCGGTGCGGCAAGGCGCCCGCCCTTCGGCAATATAGAAGATCCCTAAGGACTCGCCCGTTGCCCAAGTAAAATCCTCGCATGTTTCCAACCATCCCAAACCCCCACGCGCTCGTGCTGTTGCTCGTGACGGCGGCGGCGCTCTATCTCTTTAGCCAAGACAAGATCCGGCTCGAAATCACGAGCTTGGGCCTCCTGTCCCTTCTGGCTGTCGGCTTCTCCGTGTTTCCCTTCGAAGGCGTCGAGCCGGCCGGGCTCTTCTTCGGGCTCGGCCACGAGGCGCTCATTTCTGTATGTGCGCTGATGGTGCTCGGCCAAGGCATCGTCGTTACCGGCGCCCTCGAACCGGTCGGGCGGGTGTTGGGCCGCGCGTGGGCGCGCGTGCCGTTCCTGTCGCTGTTCGCAACCTTGGTCGTCGGGGCGGTGCTTTCGGCATTCGTCAACAACACGCCCATCGTCGTGTTGCTGCTGCCGATCCTCATCAGCGCTTGCCTGCGTGCCAACGCCTCCGCCACACGGGTGTTGATGCCGATGGGCTTCGCGACCTTGGTGGGTGGCATGGCCACCACCATCGGCACCTCAACCAACCTGCTTGTCGTGGCGGTGGCCAACGACTACGGCCTTGAACGCTTCGGCATGTTCGACTTCGCCCTGCCGGCGGCCATCGCCGGCGGTGTCGCCATCCTCTACCTGTGGCTCGTGGCGCCGCGGATGCTGCCCGAGCGGGGCATTCAACTGGCCGACTCCTCCACGCGCCTGTTCGACGCTCGCATCACCCTCTCGGAAGCGAGCAGCGTGGTCGGCAAGACGGTGGAAGAAGCCACCAAGGCTGTGGGCGACGGGATGAAGATCATCCGCATCCGCCGGGATGACCTGTCGCTCTATGCCGGCCCGCACGAAATCCTTCGCGCCGGCGACCGCCTGCGGGTGCGCGACACTTCCACCCATCTCGCCAATTTCGCCCGCGCCATGAAGGGCACTCTGCAGCGTCGCGACAGCGCCGGCAACGACGAGTCGCCAGAGGGCCTTGCGATGGCAGAGGTGGCGGTGGTCGGCGGCTCCACGCTGGACCGCGCCAACCTCAAGTCGTCCTCCTTCCTGCGGGATTACGAGCTCGCCGTGCTGGCCCTGCACCGCCGGGGCAAGGATGTCTGGCAGCCGCACGAGGAAATCCAGGATGTGGTGCTCGTGCAAGGCGACGTGATGCTCGTGCAGGGCCCCCGCAACCAGATTCGGTGCCTGAAACGCAACGGCGAGTTCCTCGTGCTCGACGCCACCATGGAACTGCCGCGCACCCGCAAAGCCAAGTTGGCTCTCGCCATTCTCACCGCCGTCATCGTGCTGGCAGCCACCGGCGTGATGCACATCGCGGTAAGCGCAGTGTTCGGTGCTCTGTTGATGTTGGCGACGCGCTGCCTGCGCATCGGTGTCGCCATCCGCGCCATCAGCCCCGCCGTCTTCTTCGTGGTGGCGGCAAGCCTGGCCTTGGGCGACGCCCTTGTGAGGACCGGCGCGACGCAATACCTCACCGACGTGTTCCTGTTCGCCACCACCGGCGCCACGCCAACGGTGATCCTGGGTGCCCTCATGATGCTTCTGGCGCTCCTAACCAACGTCGTTTCCAACAACGCGGCCGCCGTCATCGGCACCCCCATTGCCATCGGCATCGCCGTCCAGCTAAACCTGCCCCCGGAGCCGTTCGTGCTCGCGGTCCTTTTCGGCGCCAACATGAGCTTCGCCACGCCGATGGCCTACAAGACCAACCTCCTCGTGATGAGCGCCGGTGGCTACCGCTTCAGCGAATTCGTCCGCGTCGGCACGCCGCTTACGTTCCTAATGTGGGCCGTGCTGACATTCCTGCTGGCGTCAATGTGTTTCTGACGGTTCTGCGCTAGGAAGCTGCGCCGTAGAAACGGCGCTGGCTAGCGAGGCTCCGCCGCAGGCCGTCGAGTCATGTGCAACGTGCAAGGAGAACCGTGAACCTTAGCCCCACTCAAGGAGTCTAGTCGCGGCCAAGGAGGCCATGGAACACGAACCGCATGGCAGAGCCTCGTCCAATTGACCTAGTTTGGACAACTTAGTCCATGCATCGGGTAGTCACAACGCGCTCTGGGCACGGAGGCAAGCAGTTCGCGTTAGCGAACTGCCGACGCCCACCCTTCAGGGCGCGCTAGCGCATGAGGAGGGCCACCCGAAGAAGGGCGACGCATGCGTCGCCCCTACGGCCCGGGACATGCACCTTCACTGTAGGGGCGACGCATTGCGTCGCCCTGTCCGGCAGCCGGGTGCATCGCCGCCAAGTCCGACAGACTGCCTAGTCCGGCAGGCCCAAAACCCGTTTGGCGATGATGTTGCGTTGCACTTCCGAGCTGCCGCCTTCGATGGAGTTGGCTTTGGAGCGGAGCCAGCCGCGGGTGGCGCCGAGTTCGGCCGGGGCATAGGCGTCGCCGGACCAGCCGAGGGCTTGGAGGCCCATGATGTCCATGGTCAGGTCCTGACGGCGCATGTTTTGTTCGGTGCCGTAGAGCTTGAAGAAGCTGGAAAGGAAGCTCGGGGCGCGGGAGCTGGTGGATTCCTCGATGGAGCGGCGGATGGTGAACTGGTAGGCGGTTTCGTCGATGCGCAGTGACGTGACGCGGCTGCGCAGGTCATGGTTGGCGATCTTGCCGTCTTCGACGCCGGCGTACTCCCGTGCCGTCTCGTCGATGGTTCTCACCTTCTGCCGGGCATTGCCGCGGCCACCGATGGAGCTGCGCTCGTATTGCAGCAGGCGCTTGCCCACCGTCCAGCCTTCGCCGGGCTTGCCGATGAGGTTGCGCTTGGGCACCCGCACGTCGTCGAAGAAGGTCTGGCAGAACTCGGACGAGCCGCTGATGAGTTCGATGGGGGAGACGGTGACGCCGGGGGCTTCCATGTCCAGCACGAGGAAGGAGATGCCTTCGTGCTTGACGCTGAAGTCGGTGCGCACGAGGGCGAAGATCCAGTCCGCTTGGTCGGCGCCGGAGGTCCAGATCTTCGAGCCGTTGACGAGGTAGTCGTCGCCGTCTTCCTCGGCGCGGCATTGCAGGCTCGCAAGGTCAGACCCGGCGCCGGGCTCGCTGTAGCCCTGGCACCAGCGGATTTCGCCGCGGGCGATGCGGGGGAGGTGTTCGAGGCACTGTTCGTGGGTGCCGAACTCGAGGATGGCCGGGCCGATCATGGTCAGGCCGTGGCCGGAGAGCGGGGCCGCGGCATTGATGCGCCCCATCTCGTCGGCGAGGATCTGGTGCTCTTCGGTGGAGAGCCCGCCGCCGCCGTACTCCTTCGGCCAATGCGGCGCCGTCCAGCCGCGCTCGGCCATGCGGTCGAGCCAGAGTTTGGTTTCCGGGTTCGGGTACTTGGCCTTGCGGCCGCCGGCTGTGTAGCCGCCGGCGCGGCGCATGGTCGGCGGGCAGTTCTCTTCCAGCCAGTCGCGGGCTTCGGCGCGGAATGTCTCGGCGGTCATTTGCATCTTCCTCCCTGGTGTCCTTGCTCGCGGCCCCTCCTCGAGGCGGCGACCGGCGCGCCAGCTACACGTCGCAGCACCACGCATCTTGGGTCCCAACTAGAACGGCACTCCGGCGACCATGTTGAAGGCGCCGTGCGGTGATGGCGCGTCTCGCTCCTCGCCCCATTGGCTGATCTGGCGGTGCGCCACTTCCACGCCGTTGTCGGGGCAAAGGGTCACCAGCGCCACCTTGCCGCCTTCCGAGCCGGCATAGTGCGCTACCGGGGAGCCGCAGTAGTGCGCCACGGTGTCGCCCTCGCTGTGGTCGGCGTGGACGTGGACATGGCCCAGCGCCAGATAGTCGAGGCCCGAGGCGCGGATTTCCTCGCTGGTGATGGGCGACGAGCCCCAGCCGATGCGCCGTTCGCACACCTGGCCGTGCGCCATGCCGATGTTCCACCAGGTTTCGTGGCGGTCGGGCACGCCTTCGAGCGGGAAGTTTTCCGGGGCGTGCTCCAGCATGGCCTTGCCCCAGATGCGGGCGTGGATTTGCGGCAGGTCGACGGTGGAGCCCTCGTGCGACATCAGGCCATGCACGTGGTTGCCGCAGGCGCCGAAGTCGAAGCGGTTCCACACCGAGCGCTGGTCGTGTACGTCGTGGTTGCCGGGGATCATCGCCACCGGGCAGGAGACCCGGGCGAGCTGGGCATAGACGAACTCGATGTTGGAGTCGTCCACCCGGTTGTTGTCGAAGAGGTCGCCGGCGATCAGCAAGAGGTCGGCATCCTCGGCAAGGGTGACGTCCACGACGCCGGAAAAGGCGCGTTCGGCGCGGCTGCGGAAGCCGTCCTCCTTGGGCGGATCGCCGGCGCGGCTGTCGAGATGGACATCGGAGGTGTGAACGATCGTAAGCGACTGCATGGAATGGCGTTCTTCTTTGGCGGAGAAAATTGGCTGGCGTCGTTGGCGTCTACTCCTCCACCGCGGTTGCGAGCCGCTCGGCTGCGCCGGCGAAGTCCTCCATGAACTCATACACCACCGAGCGGGCGGAAACCGTCTCGTTCATCAGCCCCACGCCCTGCCCGACGTAGTAGTTGGCGAGCCGCTTGGCGCCGGGATGGTCCGACTGCGCGAGCTTGTCGATCTTGCGGAAGGCAGCGCCGGCGAGGATGCCCTGCAGCGGCATGGCGAGCGGATCCGGGCAGTCTTCCGCCGTCCATGCATCCGTCCAGGCGGACTTGAGCTGGCGCGTGTACTTGCCGGTGCGGCTGCGGGAGCGAACCGTCTGCCGGGAGTTGGCAGCCAGCATCTTGTCCTTCACCACAGGCGAGGTCTCGGCCTCTGCCGTCGTCAGCCAGACCGACCCGGTCCAGACCCCGGCCGCGCCCATCGCCATGGCCGCCGCCATCTGCCGTCCGGTGACGATGCCTCCGGCGGCGAGAATGTGGGGGCCGTCGTCGTCGCCGAGCCACGGCTCGAGCGCGTTCAGCACTTCGGGCACGAGCACCATCGTCGAGACTTCGCCGCAATGGCCGCCAGCTTCGGTGCCGGCGACGATGATGACATCCACCCCGGCCTCTGCGTGCTTGATGGCATGCTCGCGGGCGCCGGCGAGTGCCCCGACCTTGACGCCCGCCGCCCGCGCCTTGTCGAACATGAAGGAAGGCGGCACGCCGAGCGCGTTCACCACCATCTTCACCGGATGCGAGAAGGCGACGTCAAGTATCTTGCTCGCGCCGACCTCGCGCATGCTGTCGCCGACGCCTTCGGTGGGCATGGCGTCCCAGAGGTCCGACGTGTCGATGTCGTTCTGCGCCAGCAGGTTCTCGATGTAGCGCTTGTGCTCTTCGGGAATGCGCTCCTCGAGTTCGTGGGCGCTCAAGGCATGATCCTTGCTGTCCATGCTGGTCGGCACCAACAGGTCAACGCCGTAAGGCTTGCCGCCCACGTGCTCGTCGAGCCAGGAAAGCTCGATGTCGAGGGTGGCGGGGGAGTGTCCGGCGGCGCCCAGGACGCCGAATCCACCGGCGCTGGAAACGGCAGCGATCACGTCGCGGCAGTGGCTGAAGGCGAACAGCGGAAACTCGATGCCGAGTTCTTGGCAGAGTCGGGAGTTCAAGGCGTGGCTCCGAAATTGGGCGGGAAAGCCGACTAAATTAGCACGAACGGAAGGCAAACGGCGGCTAAAATGCACGCCTTCGCGCGTACCCGGATAGGCAGGCAACCCATCTCACGAACCCAAGAGGAATCCATGGCGGACATCGGCACCGAAACCTCGAACGACCAGCAAGAGCACAAGCACAAGAACGACATGTACGGCGACGTGGACAATCCCGCCGCCATCGAGAACGCGCCGCCGGCGGTGCCGGCGGCCACCGTCGTGCTGCTGCGCGACACCGACCAAGGGCCGGAGGTGCTGATGCTGCGCAAGAACTCGCGCATCGCCTTCGGCGGCATGTGGGTGTTCCCAGGCGGCAGGATCGATCCCGAGGACTACCCGGAAGACGGCAACAAGGACATCGGCGCCCGCAACGCCGCGGCGCGGGAGGCGCAGGAGGAAGCCGGAGTCGAGCTCGATCCGCAGGACTTCGTCTGGTTCGCCCATTGGACGCCGCCGCCGAGCACGCCCAAGCGCTTCGCCACCTGGTTCTTCGCGGCGCGCGCCGGGGAAGACGCCATCAGCATCGACGGCGGCGAAATCGAGGACCATCGCTGGATTCGCCCGGGGGACGCTCTCGCCAAGCACGCCGAGGGAGAAATCGACCTTGTTCCGCCCACTTGGGTGACGCTCTATCACCTCTCGCAACGCAACTCGGTGGCTGCCGTGCTCGGCCACTTCGCTGGCCGCGAGGCGCGGGTGTATCAGACGCGCGTGGTCAAGCGAGCGGACGGCGTCCGCGTCGCCATGTGGACTGGCGACGCCGGCTACGACGACTGGAACGCCGACCTTCCAGGCCCGCGCCACCGCCTGAACATGCCAGCAGGCGGCTTCTCGTTCGAGAACACGGTCGTGGATTACTAGTGTCGTGTCACGCGTTATTTGGCGCATCAGCGTTCGCCCCTTGGTTCGTGGCAAGGCGCGTCCCGCCGGCAATGGGTGGCCCCTTGGCAAGGGGCGCAACGCCGCCACGGGGCAAGGGGCGAGCGCCCTTCGGGAGCGCCTGCAGCGCGCCCGCGCGTCGTTGCAGCCCTTGGCAATGCGGCGAGGCATTCCCTGCGGGACTGCGCCTCGCGCCGACGCGCTGCAGGCGCTCTGATGCGTCAAGACGCGTGACACGACACTAGAGCGACGGTTTGGTCTCGGGAGGGTGAGCGACGCAGCCGGCCCTCATCGTCAATGAACTCCACTCGGGCCGGGTACGCATCGCCCCAGCGCCACAGGACAAGATTGACGTCGTCTCGGTCCGCGCCAGCCGCGAAGCTCTGCACGCACATCCCGACGTGGCCCTCCCCCAACAACCGATCGGCCAACGCCTGCGACGCAGGTATCTCACCAGCCAGCATCTGCGCCTCCCAACCGGGAGTGGATAGATCGCTAGATTTGATGCCAAGGCTGGCTAGATGCGATTCGTCGGTCGCATCGAACACCGGATCGACATCCACGCGATAGGCGCAAAGAGTCAACGGTTGCCTTGGCCGATCCAACGGCAGCGCCTCTCGCATCGCAGTTAAGGCCGAGAACGACAAGTACAGCGCCGGGACTCCACGGCGATTGAAGCGCCCACCCCATCGACGCGCTCCTTCGCCCGATACGGGATTCCATGACCACTGCGGGCTATGCGCTCGATACGCAATTCGTCGCAAGTGCAGGCTAGGGGCACGTCTCGAACTCTTGGTCACGTTGAAAACTCCGGTACGAGGTCATGTCCATATTCGATACCGGCGACCTGGCATGCGACTTCAAGCCGCTTTTCGCACTGCAGCCGCGACAAGTTGGTGTCGACCCACCAACCCTTACAGAGCAGTTCTGCGAAATCGAGCGCAAGTTCGGGGCTCCTGAGGTACAAATCCCGCTTGTGACGGGCGACGATCCTCCTTGAGCGAGTCGCCTTAGTCGTGAGCCGATCAAGGAACTCGGGATCCACATCCGATAGCGCCCGCAAGCAGGCCAAGTAGGCGCCCTTGAGGCTGTCCGCTTCAATCACGTCGCCAAGTAGCTGGATGCGGAACTTCCCGGTCCGCCGAGCTCGCTTCGTGTGCCGGTCGGCGTGAACCTCCGCGTGCGCAGCCCCCGCGCCGAGGAGACCGCGCAGGATGTCGTTTGGGGTTTGCTCGAACCCCGTTCGGTTGGCCTCAATGGCTCGATGGACATCAAAGTCAATGTCGATAGTCGTCGTCCGCTTCATGAGCCATGTCTCTTAAGCGATCCTTAAGACAAGGCTCTTATTTAAGACGCTTAAGTGGGGCGTCAACCCCTTGGAGAAAGTCAGAGCGTCACGTCCCGCGCGCGAACGGCGGTTGCGCACGTGGAGTTACCGATCAGGCGTAGCCACCAGCCATTACGCGGTCTAGGTAAGCATGCACGTAATCCGCCTTTCCTTGTCGTACCAGCAGGTCCGCCGTCGCTCCCCCAAAACCCGGCAGTGGTTCCCCCGCGGAACCATGCGTAAGCCGCCAGAGGCGAACCGATTACGCTTTCAACCCGGTTGAGGATTTCCAGCATTTGCCGCAATCGTGTCTGCGACTTGCGCGCACGAACTCGAGAGGCGCGAGTGAAAGCGTCCCCACCTAGCCCGAGCGTGCTCGCGATTTCTGACTTGGTGGTGCGCAACGCCGCGGCCACCAGCGTTGGCGAGAACACCTGATCCTCGACGAACTCCTGAAACTGCATCAAACGCCAACGTCACAGTTCATCACGCAATATAGCGCAATGGCGCGGCAAGGCACCCGCGTCTCGCGCACCTTCTATTGCAAGGCGCTTGGCCGCTGCGGGCTATTTCTTGCGCACGCCCGTGAACTCGGCGCTGCCCATGGCCATTTCGACTTTGCCGGACATCGCGTCGCCGGAGACGGTGCCGCTGTAGTTCAGGTCCATGTCGAAGAGGCGCCCTTCCACGGTGACGGTGAAGGCGAAGCTGTCGCCGTCAACAGCAATGGATTCAACCTCCATGGTGCCGCGGGCACCGACGATGGTGCCAGAGTGCTTGCCATCCGCTTCGATCACCGTCATTTCCGATTCGACCGGGCCGTCGTCGGTTTGGCGGGTGAGGGTCCAGGTTCCGGCAAGCCCTTCGGCAAGCGCGCTGGTGGCGAGGAAGGCGATGGTGGTTGCGAGGACGGTGCGGGCGCTTTTCATGGGCAGGTCTCCAAGTTTGGCGTAGGGAGCTGGTAGGCGGGCACTACGAGTAGCCGATGGAAAGGAGGTTGTCCACCGGCTGGTAGAGCTCTTCTAGGTAGGCCATGTCGGAATCTTCGAGTTCGATCTCGGCCGCCGCGACGAGTTGCTCCACCTGACTCACCTTCGACACGCCCACCACGGGTGAGGTGATCTCGGGCTTGTTCAGCAGCCATGCGAGGGCGATCTGCGCCGGCGTGTGGCCGAGGCGTTCCGCCACCTCCACCACGCGGTCGGCGATGGCAAAGACGTTCTCACCTCGATAAAGGCCCTCCGTGCGGGCTCGGTCGCGGCCTTGGGAGCGGCTGGTGGAGCCGGAGTCGAAGCCGCCTCGATAGGAGCCTGTGAGGATTCCGCGTGCGAGCGGCGACCAAGGCGTGAGGGCGACGCCGGTGCGGGCGCAGTAGGGGTTCATCTCGCGCTCTTCTTCGCGGTAGACGAGGTTGTAGTGGTTCTGCATGGAGACGAAGCGAGTCCAGCCGCTGGCGGCGGCGAGCATCTGCAACTCGGTGAACTGCCAGGCGAACATGGAAGAGGCACCGAGATAGAGCACCTTGCCGGCCTTCACCACGTCGTGCAGGGCCTCCATCGTCTCTTCGATGGGTGTGTCCTGATGCCCCGGCACGCCTTGCGGGTGGCGATGGATCACGAGGTGGTCGATGTAGTCGAGTCCGAGGCGCCCAAGGCTCGCGTCCACGCCCTCCATGATGTGCTTGCGCGACAGGCCGCTCTGGTTCGGCCCGCGGCCCATGGGCATGGCGACCTTGGTGGCAAGCACGTATTCGTCGCGCGGCAGGAGTTCGCGCAGCAGGCCGCCCACCACCTTTTCGCAGGCGCCGACGCCATAGGTGTCGGCGCAGTCGAAGTAGAAGAGGCCATTGTCGATGGCGGCCTTGAAGATGGGGCGGGCCTCGTCGGGCCCAAGCGTCCAGTCGCCTTGGTGGCCGCGCCCGGGCTCACCGAAGTTCATGGTGCCGAGACAGAGCTCCGACACCTTGATGCCGGCGTTCTCGCCAAGCTGCACGGCCTTCAGCATCTATCGTTCCTTCCGTTCGCCCAATTCACGGCGGGCGCATCCTAGCATCCCGTCGGAATTCGCCGCCTCGGCGAAGTTCGACGGGATGATAGGACGGCTTGGGCTGGGGCAAGAAGCGTTGCCGGCAGGCAACGGTTCTTGTGGCGCTAGCATTCCGTCGAACTTGACCGTCTCGGCGAACTCCGACGGGATGATGGGACTGCTTTTCCGTGGGCATCGCGCGCCGCCGGGCCGGCGTGCCTATGATGGAGATGGGCCCGGCGCGTGTGTTGCGGAGCGGAAGTGAACGATCACGGCAATGCGGACAGACGGTTTTGTCTTTACGGCACGAAGTTCCTGATTTCCGCGCAGGACATGGATCGCGCGGTGGCGTTCTATCGGGACGTTATCGGCCTCGACGTCATGACGGCCTCTCCCGGATGGAGCGAACTCTCGTTCGGCACGGCCATCGTCGCCCTGCATGGAGGAGGAACCGGTCGTTTCCAGAAGACGGGGCTGTCGTTCACGGTCGACGACATCGAAGGCGCCTGCGACGAGGTCACCCGCGGCGGCGGGAGCGTTCGCTCGGGCCCCGAGGACCGCGGCGAAGAGGGCATCTTCCTGGCCGAGCTGACGGACACCGAGGGCAACGGTTTCATGATGAGCCAGGAAAAGGAGTAGGAGCCCGCGTCCCCAAAGCGGGCTTCCTTGAGTCCTTCGCTATCCCGACAAGAGGGTGGCTCTGCGGTCCAGCAGAGGGAGCAGTGTGTCGGCGGGAGCCGATGGCAGTGCCAGCACGGCACGATCAATGCCGGCTGCGCGGTAGCTGGCCAACTCCGCCGCATCCGGTGGAGCGCCGAAGACGGTGATGGAGATGGTGCTCATGTCGCGTCCCGCGGTGTCCGCCACAGCGCGCAGGCGGGCGACGTTGCCGGCGGCGTCGAAGCCACCCCTTGCCCGAGGGAACCAGCCGTCGCCGTATTCCACCACGCGGCGCAGGGTGTGGATCGACTCGCCGCCGATGAGGATGGGCGGATTTGGCTGTTGCACGGGTTTGGGGAACGACCACACTGGGTCGAAGTCCACGAACTCGCCGTGGAACTCCGGTTCCTCCTCGCTCCAGAGCGTCTTCATCGCCTTGGCGCGCTCGCTCATCACGCGGAAGCGCTTGGCGAACTCGGTGCCGTGGTTTTCCATTTCCTCGGCGTTCCAGCCGGCGCCGATGCCGATCTCCACGCGGCCATTCGAGAGCAGGTCCAAGCTCGCGATTTCCTTGGCGGTGACGATGGGATCGCGCTCGGTAAGCAGCGTGATGCCGGTGCCAACGCGCAGCGTCGTGGTGGCCGCCGCTGCGGCCATGAGGGAAACGTAGGGGTCGAGCGTGTGCCAATACTCCTTCGGCAGGTCCGCGCCGCCGGGCCACGCGCTCCGCCTGCTGGTGGGAATGTGCGTGTGCTCCGGCACGAACAGCGATTCGAAGCCGCGTGCCTCCACCTCGCGTGCAAGGTCGTCGATGCGCATTGCATACCCGGTGGCGAAGATGAATGTCCCGATCTGCATGGAGTGCCTCCCCTGACTAACCAGGCGCAACCGTAGCATCGTTCTACCAGCCTGGCGGACCTCACCGTTGCGGCGAAGTCAAACGGGGTGACGGGACCGCTTGCCCGTTCGCAGCTTCCCCGAATCGAGTGTCGTAGGCTGGGGATTCGCGGCCAGGACGGCGACGCATGGTTTGCTGGAAGTGGCGATGAAGCTCTCGACGATGCATCTGGACATGCGGAAGGGACGGAGATCGGCACCCCGTCTTTCCATAGGCGACACGGGCAGAACCTTGCTAGAGGTTTAGCGTGGTGGGCAGTCCCGTGAGCATCTTTGAGATTGCCGCCGCCTTGGTCGGCCTCTCGGCGCTGTTCGGCTACCTGAATCATAGATACCTGAGGGCGCCGCCGACGATCGGCCTTGTGCTCATCGGGCTCGGCATCGGCACCATGCTGCTGCTGGCCCGGACGGCGCTGCCGGCGGCCGAGGTCGATGCCGCGCTGGCGGGTGTGCTGGTGCGCATCGACTTCCACGAGTTGTTGATGCACGGCATGCTCAGCTTCCTGCTGTTCGCCGGCGCGCTCCACGTGGACATCCCCGCGCTCCGTTGTCGGTGGCGGACGGTCGGCGCCTTGGCGACCGTGGGCACGTTGCTCTCGACTGGGCTCGTCGGCGGGGGCATCTGGCTGGTGGCCAGCTTGGCGGGGCATCCGCTGCCGTTCGTGTGGGCGCTGGTGTTCGGGGCCCTGATCAGCCCGACAGACCCCGTCGCGGTGCTGGGGCTGTTCGAATCCGTGCGAGTGCCGCCGACCCTGAAGGCCGCCCTGGAGGGCGAGTCGCTGTTCAACGACGGCGTGGGGGTGGTCATTTTCACCGTGCTGCTCGGGGTTGCCCTGCAAGACACCGATCCTGGGTTGTGGCATGTCGGCGAGTTGTTCCTGGTGGAGGTTGTGGGTGGCGCCGCGCTCGGCATCGCCGCCGGCTACGTCGGCTACCGCGGCGTCCTGCGCATCGAGGAACCCAACCTCGAGCTGCTGGTCACGCTCGGAATCGTGATGGTCAGCTACGCCACCGCGGTCCGGCTCGGGGTCAGTGGTCCGATTGCCATGGTCGTCGCGGGACTGTTTTTCGGCAGCCAAGGCATGCGGCGAGCGGTGAGCCCGGCGTCCAGGGACTACCTGAGGAAGTTCTGGTCGCTGCTGGACAACGTCCTGAACTCCGTGCTGTTCCTGCTCATCGGTCTCGAAGTGCTGGTGGTAGCCAGCGCAGGCCTGGGCTTCTGGTGGGCCGGCCTTGCCGCCATCCCCGTGGTCCTCGCCGCACGCTGGCTGAGCGTCGCCCTGGCGCGAACCGTGCTGCATCGCTGGGAGGCATTCGAGAGGGGCTGGGTAACCGTGCTGACCTGGGGTGGCCTGCGGGGAGGCATCGCCGTGGCCCTGGCGCTTTCGCTACCGGCCAGCGAGCACCGCCCATTCATCCTCGGAGTCACGTACGCGGTGGTGGTGTTCTCCATCGTGGCCCAAGGCTTGACCGTTGCGCGCGTAACGAAACGGTGCGTGCCCTCTCAGCCTCCGGGGCTGGTGAGGTAGTGGATGCCCGATGCAGCGCACACACACTCTCCCGCGGCTAGCGGGCACTAGCGAACCCTCCTCGAACAACGCCCGCCGGCAAACACCGAAGCAACAGGCCCCTGCCATGCGAGGGCCTCTGGAGGGAGGGCGTCCCGCCCTCCAAGCGTGCCGAAGGCGCGCAAGCAGCGGAGCCGGCCAATGCCACCGCAGGCAAGCGCTCCAGACAACGCCAGCAACGCGCCACCCCCGAACAACGCCATCAAACCAGCCCTGCCATGCGAGGGCCTCTGGAGGGAGGGCATCCCGCCCTCCAAGCGTGCCGAAGGCGCGCAAGCAGCGGAGCCGGCCAATGCCACCGCAGGCAAGCGCTCCAGACAACGCCAGCAACGCGCCACCCCCGAACAACGCCATCAAACCAGCCCTGCCATGCGAGGGCCTCTGGAGGGAGGGCGTCCCGCCCTCCAAGCGTGCCGAAGGCGCGCAAGCAGCGGCGCCGGCCAATGCCACCGCAGGCAAGCGCTCCAGACAACGCCAACAAAGCGCCACCCCCGAACAACGCCATCAAACCAGCCCTGCCATGCGAGGGCCTCTCTGGAAGGAGGGCGTCCCGCCCTCCAAGCGTGCCGAAGGCGCGCAAGCAGCGGAGCCACCCAAAGCCACCGCAAGCAAGCGTTCCAGACAACGCCAACAAAGCGCCAGCCCCAAGCAACGCCACCAACAAACCAGCCTCAAACCCGAGCGCCAGAGGGGTTGGCGGCATTTGCTCGCTGGCACCCGTACGCCTCGACTTGCCTGTTCGGGGTTGTTGCCGCCACCGCGCCGGCGCATGATTCGTGGATCGAAGGGAGGAGCGACGCATGTACGACGACACGCGCTACCCAATCAGTGCCGCGGTGGTCGAACGCCACGGCGAGGCTTGGCGCCTGATCGCGTCGCCTGGGCCGTTCTGGACCGGCGCCGAGCGTGTGCAGATGGTGGCGGAGGCGCGGGCGGCGATGCACTGCGATCTTTGCCGACGCCGCAAGGAGGCGCTGTCGCCGTTTGCGGTGCAGGGTAGCCACGACACCGCCTCCGACCTGCCGGCGACGCTCATCGACATGATCCACCGTCTGCGCACCGATCCGGCCCGCTACACGCGCAGCGTCTTTGCCAGCGTGGTCGCCGCCGGCATCCCCCGCGAGCGCTACATCGAGGCCGTGAGCGTCGTCAACGCGTCCGTGATCGTGGACACCATGCACGCTTCGCTGGGCTTGCCGCTGCCGGAACTACCGGCGCCGGAGCCTGGGCTTCCCACGGGACAGCCGACACCGGACGTGGTGGACGACGGCGCCTGGGTGCCCATCACCCGCGTCTCGGACCGCAACGTCAGCGACACGGGTCTCCCGGGCGCCCCGAACATCGCCCGTTCGATGGGCTGCGTACCAGCCGCGGTGCAGCTCTTCTTCACGGCCTTCCGCGGCCACTACGCCTTGCGCGACATTCCACTCGCGGTGTCGCAGCCGCAAGCCGAGTTCATCGCCTCCCGCGTCTCCGCCCTCAACGAGTGTTTCTACTGAACTACCTCGCACACCATGCTGCTCCGGGCGAGCGGCCAGCGAGAGAACCGGGACTTCAACCTGAACGCGGTGAACGAGGAGGGCTCCGACTCCGGCGTCAGGCATTCGGACCATTTGCGCGCCCTGACGGAAGCCGCGGTCGGCAGCCGCTGGGAGGAACTCGCCGCCATCCGCGACGAAGCTGCCGCAGCGATGGGCGAACAGGTGATGGTCGATGCCCTGACCGTGGCCGCCGGCTTCAACGGCATCACGCGGGTAGCGGACGCGACCGGCATCCCCCTAGATCCCACGACGCAAGAGTCAACCGTCTCCATGCGATCGGAAACGGGCATCGACGACTTCGACTATGCCGCCAAAACCGCCCGCTACGAAGGCAGGGCCGCGGCGGGAGGCTGAGGGGCGAAAGCTCGGCTTGACATCGCACGGGGTACGACCCGGAGTTCTCTGCCCTGACAATGCCTGCGACGATTGCTAGCATGACCCCATGCGCAGGGCATTCGTCGGCTTCGATTCAGCCTGGGGCGGCAAAGCCAAGGGTGGAATCTGTACCGCCATCTTCGATAGCGGTCGTCTTGAGCGATTCTCTACGCCGGAACCCGCTTCCTTCGACTATGCGACCGCGATAATCGAGCAATGTCGGCGGGAGGCCGACTACACGCTCGTGGCCATCGACCAGCCCACCATGGTCCCAAATGCCTGCGGAATGCGGCCTGTCGAGAAGGTTGCCGGAGCGCTGAAGACCGGCGTGCAGCCGGCCTTTCTCCGCAGCAAGATGTGGTGGCCAAGCGCACCCATTTGGACCTTTCTCGACAACCTTTGCCCCAACGAGGACCCTCGCAGAGCACGGTCGGACGCCGGTGGCCTGCACGTCATCGAAGTGTTCCCGGGCCTCGCGCTGCCAGCCTTCGTTGCTGCGCTAGCCGCTGCGGCCAAGAGCAAGGACTTCCGCTACAACCCCAAAAGCTCCAACTTCGCTATGGAGGACTGGAACCTCGTGACGAGCGCGGTGCACAAACAGGCGAGGCAAGCCGGACTTGCGCCTTTCGCTGAATGGGCGCGTCCGATGTGCGGGCTCGACGGACGGCAGCGGCCCTCGAAGGCCGACCAAGACGCCCTTGACGCCCTGATCTGCTTGCTCGTCGCCTGCAAGTGGCAACGTCGCGACGAAGATACGCATGTGCTCGGCGATTGGCGCGGCCACATCGTCACGCCGTTGTCAGAAGAGGGACGGAGGAAGATCGAAGAGTCCGCCAGCAAGCGATGCGTGCCTGTTGGATGCGGGTCGTGGGAGTTGCACGACGCAGCCTTGGGCTATTTCGATGGGAAGCACTACGATGCCTTCGAGTGGCTGAGCCATCCGGCTGTCGCTCTTGGCGGCGAAACGCCACTTGCACACGCTGGCAAGCCGAATGGCACCCAGGATGTCATCGACCTCCTTGGTCGTATGGCGCACGGAATCCCAACGTGAAGGTGTGGAGAATTGCGAGGGCTGAATACGCGCAGACGACCCAGCAAATGCTGAGCGGCGATGGCGCGGCACGGTTCGGCGGCCGATGGAATCCCAAAGGCACGCCCGCTGTTTACTGCAGCGAAAACTCCTCGCTCGCAGCCCTTGAAGTGTTGGCCAACCTCGTACGACCATCCGCGTTCCCGGCGCATCGCATACTTGACCTAGATGTGCCCGACCAAGCCATAGCGCTCGCCGACCCATCGGCGACGAATCCACCCCGCGCGGGTGCGGAGTTGCTTCGGGAGAACTTGGCCCTGTCCGCTCCGAGCGTGGTGAATCCGTTGGAGCGCAACGTCGTCATCAACCCCGCCCATCCGGATTTCCGTCGGATCGCTGTGGGCGACATCCGGCCCTTCGTCTTCGACGCACGCCTGCGCTAGGCGAACACGCCACCTTCTCCCTCCACTCGAGGTCCACCTACGGCCGAATGTCGTAGTAGCTGTTGATGGCGTTGCCGTACTCGAGGACCGTGAAGTGCTGGAAGCCGGCGGCGGCGGTCATTTCACGGGCCACCTGTTCGTTGAAGCCGAGGGTGCCGAGGCCGGCGCCGTCGGGGGTCGACAGGCTCGCCGACATGCACACCAACACGGAAAAGCCGTAGAGCATGGCCGCGTTGGGGTGTTCGGCGAGGTTCTGCTCGAAGGTGGGGAAGCTGTTGATGTCGGCGCAAAGCCAGGCGCCGTCGGGCTTGAGGGCGTTGAAGACGGCGGCGATGAGGCGATCTGGGTAGGGCGTGTCGTGGACGACGTCAAAGGTGGCGACGAGGTCGAACTCGCCCTTGCCCATCGGTTCCTCGTCGGGGTTTGCCACCCGCACGTTGGTCGCTCGGCTGGCGGCGCAGTTGGCGTTGGCGCGAGCGAGGGCGTGGCGGGAGGTGTCGTAGCCGACGAAGGTTGAGTTGGGGAACGCCTCCGCCATCGCCACGGTTGCGGTGCCGGCGCCGCAGCCCACGTCCGCTACCAGGGCACCGGCTTCGAGGCGTTCCACCATGCCTTCCACCTGCGGCAGGACCTTCGGCACCAGTTCGTGCTTCTGCACGAACGACGACATGCGTTCGACGCCGCAGGCGCAGGCCGCGCCGTGGTCGTCGTAGGTGAGGCCGAGGCCCGTCTCGAACACCTCCGGCATCTTCGGCAGCGAAGGGTAAGTCGCCGCCACCGCGCCGAAGCCGCTGGCGAAGAAGAACGGGTGGCCTTCCTCGGCCAGCACCGCCGCAGCCTCTGGCGAAAGCGAGAAGCGCCCATCCTCGTACTCCACTTGCTGCACGCAAGCTTGGTGCCGCAGCCATTCGCGCAGCCAGCGCTCGTGCAGACCGGTGTGCGCCGCCAGTTCGTCGCTGTTCATGGGACCGGCCTCGGCCAGGGCGCGGTAGAGGCCCAACCGGTCTCCGAGATGCGAGAGCGAGCAGTTGAAGCCGGCCGCCACCTGCGTGCCGATCTGCTTGATGAAGGCTTCGAGTCGGTCCCGGTCCAGTTGCGGGCGCTGCCCCGCTTGTGCTTTGTCATTCATAGCCGATCAGGATCAACCTGTTGTCGAGTTCGTTGGTGTTGCCTTCGGTCTTGGGCACCGTGCGCGCCAGAATCTCGCCGCACCGTTCGATGGCGTGGGTGAGGCCCGCTTCCACGCGTCCGGCGCGAACCTCGTCGATGAAATCGGCGACGATCTCCCGCCAGGCATCGTCTTCCACCAATGCGCTGATGCCCCGATCCACGAGGATTTCGACGAAGTGCTCTGCTTCGCTGACGAAGATGAGGACGCCAGTCTCCCCTTCTGTGTGGTGCAGCCCCTGCTCGAGGAACTGCCGACACGCCATGTTCGATGCGCGCCATTCGCGCACCGCGCGTGGGATGAAGCGCACGCGGAAGGCGCTCAGGGAGAGGGCCAACGCCAGAATCACGAAGACGCCAGCCTGGGCCCAGAAGAGATAGAGCGGATCGACTTCGTAGAGCGGCGTGAAGTACAGGACGGCTGGCACGATCAGCGCCGCCAGCGCCGCCCACAAGAGCGGGATGTAGCGATAGTCGTCGCTGGCCGCGGCGATGACGGTGACGAGCTCTGCATCGGTGTGCCGCTCCACCTCGGCAATCGCCTCGGCAATGCGCGTCTGCTGCTCTGCGGTCACGAGACTCATGCGTTCCCCTCCATCAGCGCCGCGTCACCAGCTCCCGGAGGCGCCGCCGCCGCCGAAGCTGCCGCCACCGCCACCGAAACCGCCGCCAAAGCCTCCTCCGGCACCGCCGCCGAACCCGTGCGCGTCACGGGCGACGGAGCCGAGCACCGAGCCGAGCAACAGGCCACCCAGGAGCCCCCCGCCGCGGCGGAAGACGAAGAAGCCGAGCAGGACCAGCCAGATCAGGCCGAATGCGCCGCCGCCGCGACGGTCGCGCTGCTGCCTCGGCGGTTCCCGCACGACATACTCGCCGCCGAGCGCCGAGATGATGGAAGTGACGCCAGCCGCGACGCCGCCGTCATAGTCGCCTTGGCGAAACCGAGGCAGGATGTCCATGTTGATGATGGCCGAGGCGATGGCGTCCGGGAGACCGCCTTCGAGGCCATAGCCCACCTCGATGCGAACGTCTCGCTCGGCCGGTGCGACCAGCAGGATGATGCCGTTGTCCTCGCCTTCCTGGCCGATGCCCCAGGCGCGGCCAAGATCGACGCCGTAGCCTTCGATGCTGTCGCCGCCCAAGGACTTGACCGTGGCCACCACCACCTGATTGCCACCGGCATTCTCGTGCGCTTCGAGCTGTCTCGACAATGCGCGCACGGTGTTGGGATGCAGGATGCCGGCCTCGTCGACGACGCGGCCGGTGAGCTTGGGGAACTCGGCAGCGCTGGCCCAAGCCGCGAGCAGGACGCCGGCGAAGGTGACGAGCAACGCATGCATCCGACCGAAGGCTCGCCCTGGGGCGAGGGCGGGCGTCCTCAAGGTCGTCAAAACTCCACCGTCGGTGCCGTTTCGGCTCCTTCGGCGGCTTGGAAGGACTCCCGCACTTCCATGTCGCCGTGGAGGATTGCGTGCCAGATGAGGCCGGGGAAGGTGCGGATTTCGGTGTTGTAGACCTGCACGGCCTGCACGAAGTCGCGCCTTGCCACGGCGATGCGGTTTTCCGTGCCTTCGAGCTGTGCCTGCAAGGAGAGGAAGTTCTGGTTTGCCTTGAGGTCGGGGTAGCGTTCTGCCACCACCATCAGGCGGCTCAAGGCGCTTGAAAGCTGGCCTTGGTTGCGCTCGAAGGCGCGCAGGGCCTCGGGGTTGTCGATCACGTCCGCGCCGAGCCGCATCTGGCCCACTTTGGCGCGCGCCTCGGTCACCGCCGAGAGGGTCTCGCGCTCGTGCTCGGCGTAGCCCTTGACGGTGTTGACGAGGTTCGGAATCAAGTCCGCCCGGCGCTGGTACTGATTCTGCACCTGCCCCCAGGCCGCCTTCACGCCCTCGTCCATGGTGGGAATGTTGTTGATTCCGCAACCCGCCACCGACAGCGCCAAGAGCACCACTGCGACGACTGCCGGCAACCGGCTCCTCCTGCCCATAGATCCCGCTCCTGTCTTGTGGCAATGCGTGAAAGCGAACGCTCCCTTCAGACTATGCGTGTCGCCACCCACAGATTCAAGCGGGGCGAACGCAAGGTGGTGTCTCAATTTGACTTACCCAGCGTGGCGCGTCGTACTCTGGAGGGGGGCGGGACGCCCTCCCTCCAGAGCGGCGCCAGATGCCCGTTCGAACACGATCGCCGGTTTCTAGCGCCCATCCGATACAGCCGGAAGGGTCAAAGTGAGACACCACCGACCGCGACGAAGGCCAAGAGTTCGCGCAAGCGAACTGTCAACGAGCCCTTAAGGGCGCGCTAACATCGCGCCGCCTGGTTGTTGGAGGGGAAAGCATGGTGTGGCGCAACGGGTTGGGCGTGGCGTTCGTCGTTGGATTGGGCTTGGTGGCGCATGCGAATGAGACGGCAACCAGTGCGGCCGAGCCGCCGCCCATCGGTGCGTTCATGGACGAGGCCGAATTCGGCTACGTTTCCATTTCGCCGGACGGCAAGCACCTTGCCCAGTTCATGCGGGTTGATGGCATCGGCCGATTTCAGGTGCTCACCTATCCGGGCCGCGAACCCGTCATCAACTACAACCTCGGCGAGCGCCAGCAAGTGGGCAACATGCTCTGGCTCTCGGACACCCGCGTGCTGACCTCGCCAAGACGCTATCGGATCGGCGCCGACTTCCTCGTGCCCACCGGCGAGCTGTACACGGTGGACATCGAAACCGGCT
Source organism: Pseudomonadales bacterium (assembly GCA_965116935.1). Lineage (GTDB taxonomy): Bacteria > Pseudomonadota > Gammaproteobacteria > Pseudomonadales > Azotimanducaceae > VXYL01. The sequence goes on from OZ220737.1 coordinate 3,358,981, forward strand.
CGGTGCGCGCGCTCGGCATCGGTGCGCCGCTGCACCTCTTGCCCGACGATCCCGACCACATCCTGATCCTCCGCTACAGCGCCAAGCTCTTTGCCGAAGCTCACCGCCTCAACATCAACAACGGCCATACCCGCCGCCTCACCCGCAGCGCCATGCGCACGGGCAACCTGCTCGCCGACATCAATGGCGGTCTCAACATGAGCGATGGCGTCAACGGCGAGTTCGAGTACGAGGTGCGCCATCGCAGGGATGGTGAACGCTGGCGATTGGTCCACTCCTCCCCATATGCCAGCGCGAGCTGGGCGCCCGTGCATTACGGACCGACGCCAGACACCTGGTACACGTTCGACGACCGCAGCGCCGGCACCACCGGCCTCGGCCTCTACAACAGTGAGGAAAACACCCACGACATCATCATTCGCCACCCCAAGGTGGATGTGTCCTCTTTGTTCGCCGACTTCAACGGCCACGCCTATGCCGTGCGCTTCGATCACCACTACCCGGCAATGCAGTACTTGGACAAGAACCACCCTCTTGCTGCGCAGCACGCCGCCATCAGCAAGATGTTCCCCGAAGACTATGTGCAGTTCCAGAACTACACGCGCGACCACCGGCTCACCGTTGCCTACATATCCGGCGACCGGCGCCCGGGCGACTACGTTCTCGTGAATCTCGAAACCCGCAAGATCGAGCCGTTGGCGCAACGCCGCCCGCAACTCACCCGCGAGACGCTCGCGCCGATGAACCCTGTGGAAATCCGCGTCCGCGACGGCGACACGATCTATGGCTACGTCACGAGCCCACAGGCAGCCGAGATGCCCGGGCCCTTGGTGGTGATGGTGCATGGTGGCCCGCACGGCATCCGCGACTTCTGGGGCTTCAACACCCAAGTGCAACTGCTGGCGAGCCGTGGCTATCACGTGCTCAGCGTCAACTTCCGCGGTTCCGGCGGCTACGGCCGGGAGTATCTGCGCAAGGGCTTCGGCGAATGGGGCGCGTTGATGCAGGACGACGTCACAGACGCCACCCGCTGGGCTGTCGAAAGCGGCATCGCCGATGCGGATCGCATCTGCATTTTCGGTGCCAGCTACGGTGCCTATTCAGCGCTCATGGGTGTGGCGCGGGAGCCGGATCTCTACCGCTGTGCAATTGGCGCCGCCGGCGTGTACGACCTTTCGATCATGGAATCCTCCGGGGATGTCCGCGCACTGCGCGGCGGCATCACCTACATCCGGCAGATCCTTCGCGGCGCCCAGGACAAGCCGGAACGCTCGCCGGTGAACCTCGCGGATCGAATCAAGGCGCGCGTCCTGCTCATGCACGGCGGCGAGGATCGTCGCGCGCCCATGGAACATGCCCGGAGGATGCGCGCCGCGCTCGAGGAAGCCGGAAACCCGGCAGAGTGGCTGTACGACATCGAGCAAGGACACGGCGCCGCCGGCAACGAGCCGAGGCGCGAGATGTACCAGCGCGTCCTCGACTTTCTCGCCGAAAACACGATGGCGCGGTCGACCGACGAGGGCTAGGGCGTGTTCGCGCGGGCGAGGGCGTCGGTAAGCCAGGCCTCGGCGTAGTGGGCGTAGCTGCGGCGGACGATGATTTCGAAGGTGTCTTCTGCTGGGGCGGCTATGAGGGCCTGGGACTTGGCGAGAGTGGTCTGGATGCAGCGACCGGGGGAGAGGTTGCGGGGGTGGAGGTCGTAGGGGGTGGCGCTAGCGAGGGCTTCGCGCGCTTGAGGTCCACTCAGGTGGAGGAGGATGTGGGCGCCGGTTACGTCGGTGATGGCGGCGCCGGGGGTGGCCGTGGCCTCGCGCAGGCGGCGTTCGATCTCGGCCTCTTCGCCGGCCGGCGCGACGATCAGCCATTCGTCGGGGGCGAGCCAGTGGATTGCGGCGTGAGCGTCGCGGGCGGTGGTGCACGGTGTATCGGGAAGTGCGAGGTGTAGCGCCTCGGAAGCCGCCTTGAGGAACTCGTGCGTACTGTCGCCGCGCAAGTTCAACATCGCTGGCGCGGTCGGCGCGGATAGCGGTTCCAGAACCAGAGGCTCAGCCGCGACCTCGCCCCCGTCCGCACCCACCACCGGTTCCAGGAACACGCTCGGCACCACCCTTGCCGGAATGACGCTGCCGTCTGCCTGCGGGCTGTAGAGGGTCTCGCCCATGCGCTCGCGGCCGCCCTTCACCATTGCCAGCGCAAAGGAGTGGCCGAGAGCGGCGCTCAGGTAGCTCGACGTGACGTGGCCGTGCATCTTCGCCGGTGGCTTCGGGCGCGGCTCCGTCACGAGTTGCGCGCCCTCTGGCAACACGGTGGCAGGGTTCAGCGGCGCAAGGCCCACGAGTTGCGGTCGATCCGGCCGCTGATGCTCCGGCAGGGAGAGGGAACGGTCGCCCAGAAAGCCCCAGGGCTTGCCGTGGCGGACGAGGCCGGCGAGGCCCATGTCGTCTGGCGTCATGGAGCCGTCCGTGTCCTGGCCGACGATGATGAATCCCATCTCCGCCCGCAGCACGTGCATCGTCTCGGTGCCGTAGGGGGTGATGTCGAAGTCTTGGCCGGCAGCCATGAGCGCCTCCCACACCCTTGGCCCGTGCTGCGCAGCCACGTTCACCTCGAACGAGAGTTCGCCGCTGAAGCTGATGCGATAGACACGCGCCGGCACGCCGGCGACGTGGCCGGCGCGGTAGTCCATGAAGCGGAAGGCGTCTGGCGACAGGTCGATGTCGGTGCAGACCCGCCGCAACACCGCCCGCGACTTCGGCCCCACCACCGCCGCCGTGGCCCAATGGTCCGTCACGGAAGTAAGGCGCACGTTCAGATCCGGCCACTCGGTCTGTCGCCAGAGTTCAAGCCAGGAGAGAACCGCTTCCGCGTTGCCGGTGGTGGTGTGCACGAGATAGCGGTTTTCGGCCACCCGCACCGTCACGCCGTCGTCCAGGATGGTACCGTCCTCGCGCAGCATGAGGCCGTAGCGGCAGCGACCGACCCCTAGGCGCCGGAAGCCGTTGCTGTACACGCGATCGAGAAACCGAGCGGCGTCGGGCCCTTGCACGTCGATCTTGCCGAGCGTCGAGGCGTCCAGCATGGCAACGGTGCCTCGCGCCGCCAGGCATTCTCGGCGCACAGCCTCGTCCATGCTCTCGTTCGCACCAGCGTAGTAGCGCGGGCGCTTCCACCGGCCCACGTCCTCCCAGACGGCCCCGTGCGCCTCGTGCCAGTCGTGCATGGGCGTTCGTCGTGCGGGATCGAAGAACTCGCCCACCTCGCGCCCCGCCACGGCGCCAAACGTCACCGGCGTGTAGGGCGGGCGGAACATGGTGGTTCCGGTCTCGCCGATGCCTTGCCCCAAGGCCCGCGCGAGAATGGCGACGCCGTTGACGTTGCCGAGCTTGCCCTGGTCGGTGCCGAAGCCGAGCGCCGTGTAGCGCTTGGCGTGCTCGACGGAGCGATAGCCCTCTCGCGCCGCGAGTTCGATGTCCGCGACGGTCACGTCGAGCTGCATGTCCACGAACTGCCGTGACTCGCGGCCCGGTCGCGGGTGGGGAACGAGGGAAAGCGCCTCGGGTGGCGCGCAAGGGCCTTCGTCGGTGTCCGGCAGGTCAGGCTCAAAGCGAGCCCCGTCGAAGCCGGCCAGCCTTGCGGCTTCGCTGCCGACGCGGAAGCCGTCGCGCACGCATGCCGCGGTGGAGGTGTGCCCGTTGATGGCGCCGGCATGATGCACGCCGGCTCGGGGGGATCCGGGCAGAAAGGCGAGGGCGGCTTCCGACCACCCGGGTCGCACGCCGGTCTGTGCCGATAGATGCACGAGCGGGTTCCAGCCACCGGAAGATGCAACCAGATCGCAGTCGAGTCGCACGATCTTGCTGCCGCCGACTGGTGCGATCTCCACGCTGCTCACTCGACGGCGGCCATGCGCCTCGTGCACGACGTGACCCGCACGGATGTCAATGCCGGCGGCGCGTGCCGCGTCGGGCCTCGCCCCGTGGGCCACCAGCCTCGCATCCACAACGGTCACCTCGCGGCCGATGCGATGCCAAGTCAGCGCTGTTTCGTACGCGGAGTCGTTGTTGGTGAACAGAACCAATCGCTCGCCGGGCGCGACCGCGTGGCGCGTGGTGTAGGCAGACACGGCGGAGGCCGTCATCACGCCGGGCAGGTCGTTGCCGGCAAAGACGATGGGGCGTTCGATGGCGCCGCAGGCGAGCACCACCTGCTTGGCGCGAACCTGGTGCAGGCGTTGCCGAGGTGCCAAGCCTCGCGCCCCAGCATCGGCGACACGGCGCTCGAGGATGCCGACGAGGTTGTGGTCGTAAAGCCCGAACGCGGTGGCGCGAGTGAGTAGCTCCACGTCGGGATTGTCCGCAAGTTCGGCCAACGCGCGTCGACTCCACTCGCCGGCGCTCTCGCCGCCGATGGCGACCGCCGACCACCGCAGCGTGCCGCCAAATGCCGCGTTCTCGTCCGCCAACATCACCCGCGCCCCGGCCCGCGAGGCGGACAGCGCTGCGGCGATCCCGGCCGGCCCGGCACCCACCACCAGCACGTCCGAGTGGCCATGGCGGCGGTCGTAGATGTCCGGATCGGCGCCGTCCGGAACATCGCCGAGCCCAGCCGCCTCGCGCAGGCGTTCCTCCCAAAAGCCCCACAGCCGTTGGGGCCGGATGAACGTCTTGTAGTAGAACCCCGCCGGCAGCAGCGGTGCGACGGTTCTTGCCAAGGCACCCATCGCCGTGCCCGGGCCCCGTGCGGCGGAAGCGGCAACCATGCCGTCTTGCAGCTCCACTCGGGTGGCGCGCAGATTGGGTGTGCGGGCGTTGCCTTCGCCCACCTGGACGATGGCGTTCGGTTCCTCCGCGCCAAAGCCGACGATGCCGCGCGGCCGGCCGTACTTGAAGCTCAAGCCCACGACATCGACGCCGCTCGCGAGCAGGGCGGAGGCCAAGGTATCGCCCTCGTAGCCCGTTAGCGCCATGCCGTTGAAGGTGAAGGCGAGGGGCCGCGAACGGTCGATCGCGCCGCCTTCCGGCAGCCTTCGGGTGGTGTCAGCCATCGGCTTCATCCGGTGCGGTGTTCGAGCCGATTGGCGCCGTCGAGTGGATGGTGTAGGTCACCGTGTCCCGCACCACGTCGAAGTAGCGCCGGCAACCGGCCGTGTGGCACCAGATTTCCCGGTGCAGCCCTTTGGGATTGGTGCGGAAGTGCAGGTAGTCGGCCCATTCGGCATCGGACAGATCGCCCGGGTTTTCCGGCCGGCGGATGCCACCCTCTCCCGCGTACGAGAACTCCTCTTCGCTTCGTTCCTCGCAGCAATGCGGGCAGCGGATCAGCAGCATCAGTGCGCGACTCCTGCCGCGCCGTGTTCGTCGATCAGCGCTCCGCGCGCAAACCGGTCGAGCGCAAACGGCTCCGCCAGCGGATGCGGGCGGGCGTGCGCCAGCGTATCGGCGAAGACAAAGCCTGAACCCGGCGTTGCCTTGAAGCCGCCGGTGCCCCAGCCGCAGTTGAAGTAGAGCCCGGTTACGGGCGCTCTGCCGATGATGGGGCAGGCATCCGGGCAGATGTCCACGATGCCGCCCCAGTGGCGGTTCATCCGCACCCGGCTGAAGGAGGGAAACAGCTCGCACATCGCCTCCAGCGCGTGCGCCAGCACATGGAACGACCCGCGCTGGCCGTAGCCGTTGTAGGCGTCGGCGCCGGCGCCGATCACCAAGTCGCCCTTGTCGGACTGGCTGACGTAGCCATGCACTGCATTGGACATCACCACCGTGTGCAGGCACGGCTTGAGCGGCTCCGACACCAGCGCCTGCAGCGGGCGCGACTCGATGGGCAGCCGAAACCCGGCCATGGCCGCCAGCACGCCGGAATGCCCGGCCGTCACGCACGCCACCGTGTCAGCGCCGATGAACCCTCGGTCCGTCTCCACGCCTTGCACCCGACCACCGGCACAGCGAATGCCCTTCACCTCGGTGCGCTGCAGCAAATCGACGCCCAGCGCGTCGGCGCCGCGGGCGAAGCCCCACGCCACCGCATCGTGCCGGGCCACGCCCCCGCTCGGCTGCCACGAGGCGCCGAGAATCGGATAGCGAGCGGTCGGCGAGCAGTTCAGGATTGGCACCATCTCCTGCACCCGCGCTCGATCCACCACCTCGCCGTCGATGCCGCCCAGGCGGTTGGCATTCACCCGGCGCTCGATGTCGCGCATGTCCTGCAACGTGTGGCCGAGATTGAGCACGCCGCGGGCACTGAACATCACGTTGAAGTTGAGCTCGGCGCTGAGCCCCGGCCAAAGCTTGAGGGCGAACTCATAGAGCTGCGCTGCCTCGTCGCGCAGATAGTTGGAGCGGACGATGGTGGTGTTGCGACCGGTGTTGCCGCCGCCTAGCCAGCCCCTCTCCACCACCGCGACGTCGGTGATGCCGTGGTTCTTCGCCAGGTAGTAGGCGGTGGCGAGGCCGTGGCCGCCGCCACCAACAATGACCACGTCGTAGTGCCTCTTCGGCTCCGGTTCCCGCCAGGCGGGCTGCCAGCGTCGGTGGCGCGTGAACGCGTTGCGAACGAGGGCCAGTGCCGAGTAGCGGGAGCCTAGTGTCGTGTCATGCGTCTTTTGGCGCATCAGCGTTCGCCCCTTGGTTCGTGGCAAGGCGCGTCCCGCCGGCAATGGCGGGCCCCCTTGGCAAGGGGCGCAACGCGGCCACGGGGCAAGGGGCGAGCGCCCTTCGGGAGCGCCGGCAGCGCGCGCGCTTCGCCTCCGCCCTTGGCATGCGGCAGGGCACTCCCTGCAGTACTGCGCCGCGCCCCGACGCGCTGCCGGTGCTCTGATGCGCCAAAAGACGCATGACACGACGCTAGCATTAGGCGCGGAGCCGTTCGTTGGTTGGATCCCACGGGCTTTCCGGAACCACCTTGGCGGGATGGCGCTCGCCGAGAATCTCGATCTCCACCTGTGTTCCGGGTGCTGCCAGTGCCGGCCGCAGCATGGCCAGGGCCAGCGACTTGCCGACGCGAAAGCCGAAGTTGCCGCTGGTGGCCCGGCCCACCATCTCCTGGCCGATGTAGAGCGGGTTGTTGCCGATCGGGTCGGCGTCCTCAGGGGCTTCCACTTCCAGCGTCACGAAAGCGCTCTCGAACCCTCGCTGCTGCCACGCCGCAAGCCCCGTCCTGCCGTGAAAGTCGCCTTTGTCGAGACGCACGAAGCGGTCCAATCGAGACTCGAGCGCAGCGTATTCGATGGAAAGCTCCGTGCCGACCATGCGGTAGGACTTCTCGATCCGCAGCGAGTCCATGGCGCGGATGCCGAACGGCGCGAGGCCAAGGTCTTCGCCGGCAGCCATCAACGCATCGAAGATCGTGTTCTGGCATTCGATGCCGTGGTGGATCTCCCAGCCCAGTTCGCCGACGAAGTTGAGCCGCAGGAGGCTGGCCCGCGCAAGGCCCACGTTGGCGGGTTGCCCGGTCAGCCAGGGGAAGGAGTCGTTGCCGAGGTCCGCGTCGCAAACCCTCGCGAGCAGTTCGCGTGACTTCGGCCCCGCCACCACCAGCACGCCCATCGAGGCGGTCAGGTTCTCGAAGCGAACCGATCCGTCGCTCGGCATCTGGCGCTTGAGGAAGTCGTGGTCGAGCCGCTGAAACGCGCCGGCGGAAACGAGATAGAAGGAGTCCTTCGATTCGCGCCAGATCGTGAACTCCGAATGCACGCCGCCGCGGGCGTTCAGGGCATGGGTGAGCGCAAGGCGGCCGACGCGGGGCACGCGGTTCGCCACCAGCCGGTTCAGGAAATCGCGCGCGCCGGGGCCGCTGACTCGCGCCTTGGCGAACGCGGTCATGTCGAGGAGGCCCACGTTGTCGCGCACGTTGCGGCATTCTGTCCCTACCGCCTCGAACCAGCGCGAGCGACGGAACGACCAGTGGTCTTCCTGCGCCGCTTTCCCCCCGGCGAGGTCGCGCGAGTGCGCCGGCACAAACCAGTTGGGGCGCTCCCAGCCGAACTTCTGCCCGAACACGGCACCTAGGTCGCGCATGCGCCCGTAGCAGGGCGCGGTGCGCAGCGGGCGCCCGGCCGGTCGCTCCTCGTCGGGATAGTGGATGGTGAAGACGTTGGCGTAGGCCTCTTCCGTCTTCGCCTTGAGATAGGCGTGGGTTGCGTAGTCGCCAAACCGGCGCGGATCGACCCCCAGCATGTCGATCGAGGGCTCGCCTTCGACGATCCACTCGGCAAGCTGCCAGCCGGCGCCGCCGGCGGCGGTGATGCCGAAGCTGTGCCCCTCGTTGAGCCAGAAGTTCGGCAGATCCCATGCCGGGCCGATGATGGGGCTGCCGTCGGGCGTGTAGGGGATGGCGCCGTTGTAGGTTTGCTTGATGCCGAGTTCGCCGAAGGCCGGCACGCGGCGGATGGCGGACTCGATGTGCGGCGTCAGGCGATCCAGGTCTGGGTTGAAGAGTTCGTACTCCGCCTCGGGGTCTGGACCGTCGAGATAGCAGGCCGGCGCACCCTTCTCATAGGGTCCAAGCAAGAGGCCCCCGGCTTCCTCGCGCATGTACCACGAACCGTCTGACTCGCGCAGCACGCCCATTTCCGGCCGGCCTTCGCGGCGGCGACTGACGATCTCGTCGTGGGCCTCGGTGACTATGTACTGGTGTTCCACCGGCAGCACCGGCACGCCGAGCCCCACCATTGCCCCGGTGCGGCGGGCGAAGCTGCCGGTGGCGGCGACGACATGCTCGCAGAGGATGTCGCCGGCATCGGTGCACACCCGCCACTCGCTGCCGGTGCGTTCGATGGCGGTGACGCAGGTCTTGATGCGGATGGTCGCGCCTCGGGAGCGAGCGCCGCGCGCCAGCGCCTGGGTGAGGTCCGCCGGCTGAACGTAGCCGTCGTCCGGATGGCGAATGGCGCCGATCAGCCCGTCTGTGACGGCCAAGGGCCAGATTTCCTGCACTTCAGCGGGGCTCAAGAACTCGACATTGACGCCGATGGTGCGGGCTACGCTCGCGTACTGGCGATACTCGTCCATGCGGTCCGGCGTCATGGCAAGGCGGATGTTGCCGACTGTGCGCAGCCCCACGTCCTGCCCGGTCTCGGCCTCGAGGGTGCGGTAGAGATTCACCGAGTATTTGTGAATCTGTCCCACGGAGTAGCTCATGTTGAAGAGCGGCAAGAGCCCGGCGGCGTGCCAGGTGGCACCGGAGGTGAGGTCCTTGCGTTCGAGCAGAATGCAGTCGCTCCAGCCCTTGCGCGCCAAGTGGTACAGCGTGGAGACACCCACCACGCCGCCACCGATCACCACAACCCGGGCCTGCTCTGTCACACTTCACCTTTCACCGCATGGTGGTCGCGTTGGAGCTGACCCTGGAGGGAGGGCGAGACGCCCTCGCTCCAGGCGCTACGACCACGACCATTGCTTGTATTGCTTGCTCAGAGCCCCCGCAGCGGCTCGCTTGCCGGGGAGAATACCTGCTTGCGCGAGAGCGTCCCTGCATTGCCCGCCACCGGGAACTGCAGCAGTTCGCCGTAGCGTCCGCCCACGGGTTCTTGCCCCTCCACCATGCGCCGACGGCGGAGCCATTCCGCCGCCGCCGTCAAGCCGCCGAAGGTGAACAGGTGGATGCCGGCCAAGGAGGTTTTCGGGTCTCGGACACGTTCCCGTGCCAATCCCCGCACCACCGCGTTTGGCGACCAGCCGCCCAACATGCGGGCGACCTCGGGACGCCGCGAAAGCGCCTTGGCCGAAACGCCGACACCGCAGCGTGCCGCGTACGCGAGCAGCGTGCTGGCCTTGGCCGGCCCCGGCATGCCGATCCGCACCGGCAGTCGCGGCCCGACCTCGCGCAACCTCCGCAGCCACGCAAGCGCCGGCTCCGGCGAGAACACGAACTGCGTCACAACCCACATCTCGGTGCCCGTTTCGGCCGCGTACTCCGCCTTGTACCAGAGCGCCCGCTCCAAGGCATCTTTGGCGATGGCAGGGTGTCCTTCGGGATACGCGGTGACGCCAAGGCGCCGAAAGCCGAACTCGGCAAGGAGGCCGGAGTCGAGCACGCCGAGCGTGTCGGGAAAGGGACCCTTCGGCACGCCGTCGCCGGCAACGAGCATCAGCGAATCCACACCCGCGTCGGCAAGCCCCGTGAGCCACGAGGCGAGCTCGCGCGGGCCCTCCAGGCTGCGCGCCGGCAGGTGCGCCACCGGCTGCATGCCCGCCTCCAGCAAGCGGCGACAGGCTTCGATGGTCTGGCCGCGCCTGGCCTTGGGCGGGAACGGAACGTACACCGTGGCGCCGCGCGGCAGCAGGTTCGCCAGCTTATCTGCGGCCGGCAACTGGCGCGGCGTCACCTCCACGGACGCTCCCACCGCGAGTTCCCGTACCACCGCGTCGGCGTTCGCCACGCCCTCGGCTTGTCTCGCAGCGTTCATTCGGCGGCATCCCGGCCCTTGCCCCGCGCCACTTCGCGAGCGTTGGGATTGACGGACGCCCGGAACGGCACATCCACGACCTGCGCTGGCGCGAAGCCGTCTTCGAGATCGCCGGCGTACTCGGGCGGCAGCCGGATTCCGAGCCGTGTGCCGATGGTTCGGCATTCCCAGGGCACATAGGCGAGGGCGATGTTGGTTTCAAGTTCCGGCGAGAACCAGGGCGAAGTGACATAGCCGACGGCGTCGCCGCCGTCTGCTCCGGTGACCAGCCAGAAATCGTTGGCGTAGTCGGTCACCGGACCGCCGCCGAAGGTGAGACCCACGAGCACGTTGCGGAACGGCGGGTTGCCGGCCTCGATGGCGGCTCGCGCGCATTCGAGGGCTTCCCGGCCGATGTAGTCGGCCCGTTTCTTGCGCGGCACCTGATAGCCGAGGTTGCACTGGAAGGGCAGGGTCTCCTGATCCATGTCCTGTCCCCAGGAGAGGATGCCGGCGGCGATGCGCCGGTGGTGAGCCGGGGCAATCACCATCAGGTTGTGGGCGCGACCGGCGTCCTGTACGGCATACCACATGTCTTCGGCGTGCAGGGTCGCGTCCTTCAGGTAGATCTCGTAGCCCTTCTCGCCGGTGAAGCCCGTCTGCGAGATCACCACGTCATGGCCGGCCACCTGGCCTTCCATCAGGCCGTAGTAGGGCACGTCATGCACGCCGGGGCCGAACAGGTCCGCCATCAGCGCCTCGGACTTGGGCCCCTGGATCTGCACCGGCGCCACATCGATCTCGCCGATGGAGACGTTGCGCTTCAGCCCCAGATTCACGCCGCGCAGCCACATCTCCAGATCGCTGTCGGAGAGCGAGAACCAGAACTCGTCCTCCGCCACCCGCAGCAGCACCGGATCGTTCAGCACGCCGCCGGCTTCGTTGCACAGAATCACGTACTTGCCGTTCATGGGCTTGATGCGCGCGGCGTTGCGGGTGATGACGTAGTTGACGAAGTCCTCCGCGTCCGGCCCCTTCACGCAAATCTGCCGCTCGCAGGCGACGTTCCACATGGTGACGTGGTTGACGAGCGCATCGTATTCCACCATCGCGCCGCCGTTCTCGGGCCGCACATAGCCGCGCGGGTGATACACGCGGTTGTACACGGTGGCACGCCAGCAGCCGGCTTCCACGGAAAGGTGCCAGAAGGGCGACTTGCGAACGCGTGTGGAAATGAGCATCTGCACCGGAGTTGGTCCGGTCTGCCGCAAGTTGATAGGCACAAGCCGGTCGGACTGATCCACCGTGGTGCATTGTCCGGCCCCCGCGTAACCACGCACACCCGCGACTGCGTTCATCTCTCGCTCCTCCAGCGCTGGGCACTGCCCACGCCCTTTGTTCCCTTGGAATGTCCTCTCGCCGGCAGCCCTTCTCGCCCACCGACCCAATGTGATGCACGAGCGAATATGGCACACGAGATTTCCCTCTGGGAAGCACCCAAACGTTGCGAAATTGCACCACGGCGATGCACAAAAGAACGCAGACAGGGGGCGCGAATTCCGTTTGGAAACTGGGTGGATGCTCACCACATCCAGCCCTGAGCAGACGGCGACGAGACCGCCCTGGACACCTGGCGATCCTCTGCCGCCACCGCCGCAACATCCGCGACGGCGGCGCCACCCTCACCCACGACGGCGAGCGGTCTTCCCCAACGCCCACGGCTTCCTCTTCCAGCGGACACGGAAGACCCAAGGCGGCTGAGTACGGCCCCGCTCGCCATTGCTTCTTTTGCACAAAGAGCCTTAATGTGCGGTCTATGCAGGTTGATTTGAGATGGCCATGAGCATTGGGAAGTTGAGCAGCGCCGGCGTCCACGAGGCTCGCAACAAGCTGCCATCGCTTCTGGACGCTGCCAATCAAGGCAGGGTGACTGTGGTTACGAAGCGTGGCGTCCCGTACGCGGCAATCGTGCCGGCATCCAAGGTGCTCGCCGACCCGCCCAAGCTGAGTGCCCTGCGCGGCTCCGCTAGGGGTTGCTATGGGAACGTGCCAGAGTTCGTCGATCGGCTTCGCGACGAGTGGTGATGGATGTCAAGGATTTGCCGCCGCGCGGGCGGGTCACGGTCGACACCGCGCCGATAATCTATGTCCTTGAAGACCACCCCGAGTTCGCTGCTCGGTACGCACCGCTGTTCGAGGGGGCGGAGTCAGGGAACTACGAGCTCGTCATATCTTCGGTGACCTTGCTCGAGGTCCTGACGGGACCGCTGCGGACCGGCGACGAGAAACTCGCAGATCAATATCGAAAGACACTGACGACAGCGCCCACGTTGCGCGTCGTCGCGTTGGACTCTGCGTTAGCTCACCGAGCAGCTCGAATCAGAGCCCGTTCAAGACTGCGCCTGGCCGATGCCGTTCAGATGGCGACGGCACTCGAGTCCTCCAGCATCGCGCTCGTCACGCATGACCGCGACTTCACCGCCGATGCGTTCGCCTCCCTGTCGGAGGGCGTGACGGTTTACTACTGACGGCCAACATCTCGTGCCACAGTCGAAGGCCCCCCTACGTCCTGTTCCGGCACCACGGAAGACCGATGGCAGCTTGATCCCTGCTACTCGGTTGCCGACAGCCGCTCTGGCAAGCCCGGGCAGTCGGCGATGGACAGGACCGTGATGTTGCGTTCGAGTGGATAGCTCGCCCGAGTGGGGCAGACCATGTAGAGGTGGTCGAGCGCAAGGGTTTCGGCGGCATTGCGCGTGGAGCGGGTGAGGTCGGGAGCCTCGCTGAACTTCATCTCGAAGCCGATGCGCTGGCCTTGCCCCTGAAGGAAGAGGTCGAGTTCGCCGGCTTGGTGGATGGCCCAGAACCAGGCGCTGGCCGGGCGCAACGCTTGCAGCACCTGCTCGACAGCAAACCCCTCCCACGATGCGCCGACGCGAGGATGGGACAAGAGCTCGGCTTCGTTCGTGAGTCCGAGCAGAGTGTGGAGAAGACCGGTGTCGCGGAAATAGACTTTGGGCGCCTTCACCTGCCGCTTGGCGATGTTCTCGAACCACGGCTGAAGCTGCCGCATCATGTACGTCCCGGTGAGCAGGTCGAGATAGCGGCGAACGGTCTTGTCGGTTGCCGACATGGAGCGGCCGATTTCGGAGGCATTCCATGTTTGACCGTGCCAATGCGCCAGCATGGTCCAAAACCGGCGCAGAGCGGACGCCGGAATGGAGATGCCAAGCTGCGGGATGTCGCGTTCGAGGAACGTGTGCACGAACCCCTCCCGCCACGCGACACTGTCGTCTTCCGACGCTGCCAGATACGACCTCGGCAGCCCGCCGCGCAACCAGAGCTGCCTCCAGTTTGGCGCTTGCACCTCGCCCAGGTCGAAGCCGGACATCTCGACGAACTCCACACGCCCCGCCAAGGACTCCGACACGCCCCGCACGACTGCGGGAGACGCGCTGCCCAAGATGAGGAACCGACATTGGCTTCGAGGGCGATCCACGAGCACCCGCAGGACGTTGAAGAGGTGCGGTGCGGCCTGGATTTCGTCAAGAACGACCAAGCCTTTGAGCGACCCGAGAGCAAGTTCGGGATTCGCGAGATGACGAGAATCGGGTTCAGACTCGAGATCGAAAAAGACGGCATCGCGGCGAACGCAAAACTCCCGGGCGATTGTCGTCTTGCCGCATTGACGTGGACCCAAGAGCGCCGTGACAGGCGAACGCCCGACCGCCACAGCAAGCCTTTGCAAATAGCCCGGCCGTTCAAGCATGCAGGCACTTTACCTTGAAAACTCGGAGTCCGCATCCGAATTTTCAGGCTCGCAGGCAACGACCTGCTCTAGTCGGAGCGAGATGATCCGCCACAGAACGCAAGCCCGTTCCCCAACGCCTAGGAGTCCACCATGCCCTCCGCGTTCTCACCGACTACATCGACCACGCCATGGCCGAGGCTGTGTACGACACGCTCGAGGGCGGTGGTTTGCAGATCGTGCCCGAAGTGCCGTGGCGTGGTCACGTTCGGTGCCACTTGGTCGGATGCCAACATTTGGTGCGCTCCATCTGCGAGGATTGGCTGTTCCTCAGCCTGAAGCTAGGCCATGAGATGCCCGTTCTGTCGGGTATCGACCTGACCGGGAACCCGCCCGTGAGCCGCCGGACTAGTGAGCGTAGACCGGCGCGCTTCTCCGGACGTGAAATCCAATTTGAACGCAGCGGCCCGCGGGCGTATGGTCGTTGGATCGCGTGGCGGACGGCGGCTCGTGTCGGACAGCCGCTATCAAGGTTGAGGCCATGGTGCAAGGGGCGAACACCGCACACTTCCAGCGTTCATCGTTCCGAGAGGCGGTGCTTGAGCACCTTTTCGTCGGTGAGTTGCTCAAAGTGCTGTGGCAGCGTGGGGTAGTCGACGCGGAGATACTGCGCCCGCAGGTGGACAATGCGGGGTATGACCTAGCCGTCGAAGCGAATTCTGTGCTCAGGCACGTTCAACTGAAGACCTCCTTCCGAGAAGCCAAAACGTCCAGGCAGAAAGTGCATCGGCAATTGGCGAAGAAGGAGAGCGGATGCGTGATCTGGGTGGAATTCGACCAGCGCGATCTAAGCTTGGGCCCCTATCGATGGTTCGGTGCGGCACCGGGATGCCGCCTTCCGGACCTGTCGGGATTCAAGGTCGCTAGGCATACGAAGGGTGACGCACAAGGCCACAAGGCAGAGCGACCGGACCACTGTGTGGTCCCGAAAGGGCACTTTTCAACGTTGGACAATATTGGCGAGGTGGCGGATGCATTGTTCTGGGGCGCAGAACGACGCCGAAAGGCGTTTCGCCGAGCCGCAGGTGTGTGGAACGACCGTTCCGATTTGCCGGAGTTCGAGTCCCTGAGGGCTAGCTGGGACAGAGCCTGATAGAAATGTCGAAGCACGTGATGCCGGACACGTGTTGATCGACTTCCTTCGCGGATATCCGGAGGCACTGGCGTGGTTTGAGGCCAATGCAGACCGCATTGTGGTCGCTTCCATCGCAGTTGCCGAGTTGTACGCCGGGGTCAGAGGAGATGCTCGCTCCGAGGAACAAGTCGCATTGGCGGAATTCCTGACCAGCGTGCGGGTTGTTCCCATCAGTGCCGAAGTCGCCAGACTGGGCGGCCTGTACAAGCGTGACTTCGGCAAGTCCCATGGCGTGGGACTCGCGGACGCCATCATCGCCGCGTCGGCCATGCTCGAGGATGCTGATCTAGCAACTTTGAACACCAAGCACTACCCGATGCTCGAAGGCATCCAGCCAGCGTACGCCAAAGCCGGCACATAGGGACGCAGCATACGGTAGCGGCTGCCTTGGTCCGATTGAGTCGTCGGCGACCTGCGGCTTGGCACGCCGTCATTGGGCGTACAATCTTCTTCCCTCCAACGCTCTAGGTGCCCCCATGCCCGACCTTCGATTTGGTGCGTTTCTCGCGCCGCACCACCCCATCGGCGAACATCCCACGTTGCAGTTGCAGAACGACCTCGAGTTCGTGGCGCAGCTAGATCGGCTTGGCTACGACGAGTTCTGGTGTGGCGAGCATCATTCGACGGGCTGGGAGGTGATTGCCTCGCCGGAGCTTTTCCTTGCCGCCGCGGCGGAGCGCACCCATCGCATTCGGCTCGGCACCGGCGTGGTCTCCTTGCCGTACCACCACCCGTTCATGGTGGCGCAGCGGCTCGTGCAGCTCGATCACCAGACCCGGGGCCGCCTCATCTTCGGTTCCGGGCCGGGCGCGCTGCCGTCCGATGCGCACACGTTGGGCGTGGATCCGATGGTGCTGCGCGATCGCCAGGACGAGGCGATGGGCATCATCCGACGGCTGTTCCAGGGCGGCGAGCGGTTCAGCGCCGAGAGCGAATGGTTCACGCTGAAGGACGCCAAGCTGCAACTGCTGCCGCTGCAGCGCGACATGGAATTCGCCGTGGCGTCGATGGTGAGCCCTTCCGGCATGACCCTCGCCGGCAAGCATGGCGCTGGCGTGCTCTCCATCGGGTCTATGACCAACGCCGGCATTCAGGCGTTGCCGCTGCAGTGGAGCTTTGCCGAGGAATCCGCCGCCAAGCACGAGCGCACCGTGGATCGCTCGATGTGGCGCATCGTCATGAGCTGGCACATCGCCGAGACCCGCGACAAGGCGCGGGCGCAGGCGAAGGAAGGACTGTTCGCCCACAACAACCTCTACACCGTGGGCACTCTGGCGGCTGGCGTCGGCACCATCTACAAGACGCCGGACGAGGCCGTGGACGCCACCGCCTTCAGCGAAGACAGCGTCGCCACCATCGGCACGCCCCGCGACCTCTGCGACCGCATCGAGAAGATGATGCAGCTCACCGGCGGCTTCGGTTGCGTGATCGGCTTCGTCCACGACTGGGCCAACCGCGCCGACATGTCGGAAAGCTGGGATCTGGTGGCGCGCTACGTCATCCCGGAAGTGAACGGCATGCTCGACAGCTATCGCGAGTCCAACAAGTGGGTGATCGAGGCGCGCGACACGTGGATGCGCGCCGGCGAGGCGATCATGAGCAAGATCCAGGAGAACAAGCGCGCGTCCGAGGCGATGCAGGCGGCGCAAGGACAGCCCGTGCGAACGGCGCTCGGGGCGCATTCCGCGTCCGCGACGAAGGCGGCGGCCGAGGCCGAGGACGGCGCAGACTGACACGCCGCTCGCCGCCCCGCGTTGAATGTACCGGTGCGGTTCAAGACGGGCTCGCGGGCCTCGGAGGGAGGGCGTCTCGCCCTCCACCGCGCCGACAGGCGCGTAGTCCAAGGTCTGTCGGATGGATTCGGCACGGGCGCGCTGCCGTTCGCGGGCCTTTGGAGGGAAGGCATTCTGCCTTCCCTGTGCGCCGAAGGCGCACCGACGGCAAGTCGTGCAAAGCAGGAAAAGCGCCTGTCGGCGCTTAGGGAAGGCAAAATGCCTTCCCTCCAAAGGCCCCTCCCCCATCGAGTCGGAGGGGATGCGTGCGTTGGTTCCACCCCGCGCTTGTCCCCGCCCGTGTTGAACTACGGATCGAACGCCTCGGCGAGCGCCGCTCTTGGCGGGGCGTAGTAGAAGCTGCCGCTGATGGGGCGGCTGTAGCCGAGCAGGCGGTCGTGCATGCCGTCTGACGTCCGACCGAACATGGAATCGAGCAGGCGGACGAAGCGGGCCGAATCTCTGCTGAAGGCGAGGAAGAAGAGGCCGGGGTCGCGCACGCCGCCGACGGGGACGCTGCGCCGGTAGATCTTCGTGCCGGGGAGGTCGGTGCGGCTGACGTGGCTGTCGGGCGGCATCGCGTCGCCGGTGAGTTCGATGCTGTCGGCCTTGGTGCGGCCGATCACCTGCTCTTGGTCGTGGGTTGCCAGGCGTCCGAAGCGCACAAGGTCGTGCACCCAGCGCTGCACAAGCACGAAGCTGCCGCCGGCGTGGGGCGGTTCGCTCACCAAGGCGGCTTCCTGTCGCGCATCGCCCTTGGGATTGGCGGTTCCATCCACGAATCCCGTCAGGTCGCGACTGTCCCGGAACACAAAGCCCTGCTCCTCGCGGACGATTCCGGCACGCGCCGCGAGCGCATCGCGCCACTCGAGCGCGCGGGTGAACAGCTCGTCGCGACGGTGCCCGTGGAGCCAGACGAAAAGGTCCCCTTGAGTGGCTGGCGCCCGGTGTTCGCCGTCATAGGCCCGGAACCGCTGAAAGCCGGCTGGTGCATCGAGCGCGGCTCCAAGGGCTTCGGGGCCGAATGCGACCACCTGGATTCCGCTCTCGACTGGCGTTTCGATCAGGCGCCGGCCCGGCAGACGCAGCGCTTCGCCGGGCGTGGCGAGTTCAAACTCGAGCAGCATGTGGTGCGGGGTGCCTTCTTCGAAAATCCCGGCTTGGTGGGCCATGTTCTTCAGTTCCTCACGATGTTGTTACGTTCGTGTGCATGGTGCGGCGCCAGGCGAGGAATCCCGTCACCGCCATGACCAGGTAGATGAGGTAGAGCAGCGCGTAGGGGAGGACGCCTTGGGTGTAGTAGAGCGCCACCGAAACGATGTTGACGCCGAACCAGACCGCCCAGTTGTCGAGCTTCTTGCGGGCGGTGAGCCACATGGCGGCGAGGCTGGCGGCGAACACGGCGTTGTCCCAATAGGGCCAGGCGGCATCGGTGGCGGCGTCGAAGTACCAGCCGAGGGCTGCCGTTGCGACCAGGCACATGCCGGCGAGGATCGCCAGGGTCTTTGGCGAGGCGCGGGTGACCGGCAATTCGTCGTCCTCTTCCTTGCCGGCGATCCAGAAGTACCAGCCATACAGGTTGAGCGGCAGGAACCCCACCACGTGCAGCAGGAGATTGGCGTATAGCCGCGCTTCCCAAAGCGGCGTGATGGACACCAGCACGTAGGCAACGCCGAGGGGCCACGCCCAGAGGTTCTGCCGGATCAAGAGCAGGACGACCAGGAGCCCGAGCACGAGGCCGATCCATTCGTCGGCGACGAGCCAGGCGTCGATCAGTTGCGACATGGGGCGGCGGAACCTCGGGCGGTGCGAAAGGCGTGCAGCATAATGCGCGCTTAGGCGGCGCGCGCGAGGGCAAGATGCCTTCGCGCCCCAAGGCCCTCGTCACGGAATCGTCCTTGCATGGAAATGGTCATCCGCCTGCTGGTTGTGGCAGGGCTTGCCTATGTCGCATTTTGTGCGCTGCTGTTCTTCCTGCAGGACCGGATGATCTTCTTTCCGCGGCCACTCGCAACGCCGCCAAGCGGACCGGATGTGGCGCCTGTTGAACTTCAAACCGGCGAGGTGGCGCTGCGGGGCTGGATCGTGAATTCGCGGCCCGAAGGGCTCGTGGTCGTGTACTTCGGCGGCAACGCCGAGGAGGTTTCGCATCTCGTTCCGTTGTTTCGCTCGCTGGACGCCACCAGCGTGCTGCTGAACTACCGCGGCTACGGCCAAAGCGAGGGCGAGCCGTCAGCATCGGCGCTGCTCGCCGACGCGGTGCGGATCGTGGAGTGGATGCAGGAACGGTTCGTCGGGCGGGAGCTCGCCATCGTCGGTCGCAGCCTGGGCAGCGGCATCGCGGCGCGAGCCGCGGCGCGGACGGGGGTTCGGAAGCTCGTTCTCATCAGTCCGTATCGGAGCATCGCCCACATCGCCTCCTCGCGCTTCCCCTTTGTGCCGGTGCGTTGGCTGCTGCGACACAACATTGACGCCGCGGCGGTGGCAGCGGAGCTGCCGTCCGGCGTGCTCGTGATCCATGCAACCGGCGACCGGGTCGTGCCAACGTCGGAGTCACAGGCCCTTGCCGCCTTGCTGGACGCGCCGGAAATCTACGTCTGGAACGGACCCCACAACGTGCCGCTTGATACGCCCGCCGTCTGGCCGGCATTGCGCGACTATCTGCGCTAGCGCGCCCTTGCGGGCGCGTCGGCAGTTCGCTACGCGAACTGCTGGCCTCCGGGTTCGCTTGCGCTCACCCCTCCGGCTAGGAGCCAGCGCCGTTTTCTACGGCGCAGCCTCCTAGCAGTCTGTCGGACTTGACGACGCGGGGGCCTTCGGAGGGAAGGCATTCTGCTGACGCGCCCGAAGGGCGCGCCCCTAGCGCCGACAGGCGCTTTCTTTCCGAGTCGCGGTCAGCGCGCCAGAGGGCGCGCAGGGAAGGCAGAATGCCTTCCCTCCAAGGCCCGCCTTTGTTCACGCGCTAGCAGTCTGTCGGGCTTGGCGGCGATGCACCCGGCTGCCGGACAGGGCGACGCGTGCGTCGCCCCTACAGGAAGGTGTCGGTCATGTCACGGGCCGTAGGGGCGACGCATGCGTCGCCCTTCTCGGCGGCCATCCTCAGGCGCTAGCTCCCAGGACCCAAGCAAATGCCCGGGTCGAATGCCCCGACAAACTCGGCACGGGATGGGACAAGCCCGTCCCCTACAAACTCCGTAACGGCGCAGCCTCCTTGGCCACCCGAAAAAGAGAGGGATAATGGCGCACCTCACCACCTGCGGAGGATGCTGGATGAAAGTCGCACTGCCCACGAGCCCCTACAACCGCGTTGACCTGTTCGAGGCCGCTGGCCTCGAGGTGGTGGAGGCGCCGGTGCGGAGCAAGGAGGACTTCATCGACCTCTTGCGCGACGCCGACGGCGCCCAGGTGGGCGTGATGCCGCTGACCTCGCGGGATGTGCTCGAAGCCTGTCCGAAGCTGAAGGTGGTGAGCCGGCTGGGCGTTGGGGTCGATTCCATCGATCTCGACGCGGCGACGGAACTCGGCGTGCTCGCCTGCAACGTGCCGGGAGTCAACACCACCGAGGTGGCGGATCACGCCGTCGCCATGCTGCTTGCGTTGACCCGACGCATCCCCGATGCGGTCAACATGACCCGCGCCGGAGGCTGGCGCGAGACTCCGCGCAAGGCCGGCGAATACCAGCGCAGCGTGCGCCGCATCGCCGGCCACACCGTTGGCATCGTCGGCTTCGGCAACATCGGCCGCGCCTTCGCCACCCGCATCCGCGGCTTCGGCCCGTTCGACGTCGTGGCCTACGACCCCTATGTCGAGCAGACCGCCGGCGATCTCTACGGCGTGCGCATGGTCTCCTTCGAGGAACTGCTTGAATCCGCGGACTACATCACCATCCACTGCTCGGCCACCAGCGAAACGCGGCACATGTTCGACTCCAATGCGCTCGGCAAGATGAAGCCGACGGCGATGCTCGTGAACACGGCGCGCGGCCCCATCATCGATGGCAAGGCGCTCGCGAGCGCGCTCGAGGCAGGGCAACTCGAGGCGGCGGCGCTGGACGTGACGGAGATCGAGCCGGTGGAGTCCGACGATCCTTTGCTGACGCTGCCGAACTGCATCGTCACGCCGCACATCGCCGGCTTCTCGCCGGTGTTCCTTACAGAATGTCCGATCCGACAGGCGGAGAACATCATTCGCGTGCTAGGCGGCAAGGCGCCGCACGGCCTCGCGAATCCGGAAGTCATCAAGACGATTGCCGTCATGCGTTCCACCGATCCGGGACGCTGGGAGGGAGTGCCGGACTTCTCGACCGCGCTGGCGGTTTGAGAGCCGGCGGAATCGAAATCAAGCAGGAGGGAAGGGCAATGGGCAAGGTAGCCATCGTCACGGGGGCTGGAACCGGCATCGGCAAGTATTCGACGCTTGCCTTGGTGCGCGAGGGATACTCGGTGGCGCTCGCCGGGCGGCGGGAGGAACTGCTCGAGGCGGTGGCCGAGGAGGCTGGCGCCCCAGACCGAACGCTCGTCGTCCGCACCGACGTGCGCGACGCCGAATCCGTTGCCAACCTGTTCGCCCAGACGAAGGAGCGGTTCGGGCGGCTGGACCTGCTCTTCAACAACGCCGGCACCGGCGCTCCCGGCGTGCCAATGGAAGAGCTTTCGCTGGAGCAGTGGCAGCGGGTGGTGGACATCAACCTGACGGGCACGTTCCTCTGCACCCAGCACGCCATCCGCCTGATGAAGGAGCAGGACCCCATGGGCGGCCGCATCATCAACAACGGCTCCATCTCGGCGCACGTGCCGCGCCCGAACTCGGCGCCCTACACGGCCACCAAGCACGCCCTCACCGGCCTCACTCGCTCCACCTTCCTGGACGGCCGCAGCCACAACATCGTCTGCGGCCAGATCGACATCGGCAACGCCCTCACCGACATGACCGGCCGCATGGGCGGCGGCGTCCCGCAACCGGACGGCACCCGCAAGGCCGAACCGACGATGGATGTGGAGAACGTCGCCAAGGCAGTCGTGTACATGGACAGCCTACCCTTGGACGCCAACGTGCCGTTCATCACGGTGATGGCCTCCTCCATGCCGTTCATCGGCCGCGGCTGAGGGCTGAGCGTGGCGCGTCCTCGGGAGGGAGGACTGTCTCGCCCTTACGCCCGCCCGCCAAGGCGCGTCCTCCGAGGAGCCTGCAAAGAGGTCCCTAAGTGCGCGCCCTTGCGGGCGCGTGGAGGGCGAGACGCCCTCCCTCCGGAGTTACGTTTGCGAAATGGGGCTTGTGCGGAGGCTGGCAGGCAAGTCGGACTTGTGGGCCTTCGGAGGGAAGGCATTCTGCCTTCCCTAGCGCCGACAGGCGCTTTCTTCCCAAGTCGCGGTCAGCGCGCCAGAGGGCGCGCAGGGAAGGCACTCTGCCTTCCCTCCAAGGCCCGCCTTAGGCGGCGGAGAGGACGTCGAGCACCTTGCCTGGGTGGTCGGCGGCGCGGGAGACTCGGCGCCAGTGCTTGACGACCTTGCCGTTCGGGCCGATTAGCACCGTGGAGCGGATCACGCCCATCACCTTCTTGCCGTACATCATCTTCTCGCCGTAGGCGCCGTACTTCGTCATCACCTTGCGGTCGGGGTCGCACAGCAGCGTGAAGGGCAGCTCGTATTTGTCGCGGAACTTCTGGTGCGACTCTTCCGAGTCTGGCGACACGCCGAGCACCACCGCGCCGAGTTTCTCGATGTCGCCCCAGTGGTCGCGGAAGCCGCAGGCCTCCTTGGTGCAGCCGGGGGTGTCGTCCTTCGGGTAGAAGTACACCACCACATGCTTGCCCTTCAACTCCCTGAGCGCCACCTTGTTGCCGTCGGAGTCGTTCAAGGTGAAGAGCGGAGCCGCTTTGCCTTCCTCAATCGCCATGCTGGGTTCTCGCGTGTTTTGCCGGAAAGCGGCGCATTCTAGCAACGTCTTTCGCCCCGCCGGCGGCGGCGGGCCTCGGACGGCACGCGCCGCAAGGTGCATCCGCGCGCAAGCGCGTTTCCTGCCAACCTGCGCGCCTGTCGGCGCGTGCGAGGGCGGGACGCCCTCCCCCAAAAGGGCCGGAGCGCCTCGCTTCTACTCCTCGCCGTCCCCGGCCGAACCTTCCTCCGCTTGGGCGGCTGCGAGCAGGTCTTCCTTCTTCGGCAGGCTCTTGTACCAACTCGGCAGCCAGGTGTCGTCCACGGCGTCCGGGTTCTCGCGTTCCTGTTCCCTTGCGCCCGAGAGCATCAGGTGCATGGCGACGTTGCCTTCGTGGCAGGCGTATTCATACACGTCGTCGTCCGTGCGACGCATGTCGTGGATGACGCTGAAGGGCGCCTCGAACGATTCCGGGTCGTTCACCGTGTATTCGTAGCGCAGGGTGTCGGCATCGACGCGGCTGAACTTCTCGGTCAGATGCATGTTCTGGCCGGAGCCGCGGAAGTGGGTTTCGGGGCGGAAGTTGGTGGTCTCCACCACCAGCTTGTCGCCTTCCCAGCGGCCGACGGAATCGCCTTGCCAGAAGCGCATGTGCTCCGGTGCCGCCTCGCCACCGTCCGTTGGAATGATGCGGTGATCGTTCACCATCTCGTTCAGGATGGCGACGTAGCCCGGCCCCTGCACCAGCTTCATCATGTTGTTGTACGCGCTCGACACCATCGGCGGACCGGCGTTGAAGCCGATCAGGCAACGGGTTGCCGGCGGCCTGTCGACTGGCGTCCGGGGCGAGCGGCTCCACGTCTCCCGATTCTCCGCCATGCGCCAGAGGGCATCGCGGGTGCTTGCCGGCACGCGACCGTTCGGCGGATCGACCACCAGCGAGGTGCGCATGTGCGGGCTGGCCTTGGTGCCGGTGTCGATGAAGAAGGAGTTGTAGCCGGCATCGAGGTCGCCTTGGCTGGCATCAGCCTCCGCGTTTGGCGTGACGTCGCGCTCGGCCTTGCGGCTCGCGGCGCGTGCCTCCCGCTCGGCCACTTCCTCGGCGGTGAGGAATTCGCGATCCGCCAGATCTTGCGGGCGCTCGAAGGGCGTGATGGTGCGGAAATCCCAGTTGCCTTGCAGGTCCGGCACCCCCCAGGAGGTTCGCATGGGTTCGTCGGCTTCGTCGGCAGTTGCCGGCACGAGCGCAACGCCGACCGTGATTGCCGCCGCGAGGGCGGCTCCAAAATGCGTGTTCAATCGCATGGCATGTCTCCTCTCAAGCGTTGCTGCAGGGCGTAAATGAGGGTTCAGCCGTCGCCGGCCGCATCATCGTCGGTGGCATAAAGGTGGCCGTACACCGCCTCTTCGGCGAACTCGACACACTTGAACTCGAGCAGGCGCGCGCCTTCCTCCTGGCGCCGATAGAGCGGCATGGCGATGGTCCACGGCTCCGTGAAGACCTTGGGGTCGTCGATGGTCGCCTCATAGTGCAGGAGGTTGGGCCCCACGCGCGTGTATCGCTCGGTGACGCGAAGCTCTTCGCTGTGGAAGTTGCCGGCGCTGTCGAACCAGGTGTCGGGCACCTGCGCCGTCACGTCCACAACCAGGCTCGCGCCTTCGTAGTGGCCGAGGGAATAGCCCATCCACGACGGCAGCGGCGCTTCGGTGCCGGGCCGGTCGAGATGGATGATGCGGGTGGAACTGGTGAATTCGTAGGCAACGAAGATGCTGTCCTTGCCCTGCACGATCTGGAACGGGAAGGGCATGTAGGCGGCGCGCGGGATGCCGGGCATGAAGCACTTCACCGCCGGGTCCCGAGCCACCCAGTCGGCGGCATTGGCATCGCGCTGCTCGGCCGCCCAAGGCTGGTAGGGGATGGTGCCGCCCACCACGACGCCCATGCCGGCGGGAATCGCGCCGAGCGCGCCCAGCGCCGGGATGGGACCCGCGCTCGCGGCATGAGCTTCGAGATTCCAGTGCGTGGTGCCGAGCGCCTGCCAGATGCCGCCAACGTCCACCACGCCGTCCGGCGTGAGGGGCACCGCATCGCTGGCATGGCTTGGCGCAAAGGCCAGCACCCACGCGGCGGCGGCCGCCACCGTCAGGAGTCGATTGAGCCGCATGTCTGAACCCCCTCCTTGGCCGGCCCCCGTTTGGCCGACCGGTTCAGTAAACCCCATATCGCTCCTCGCCGCCACCGGCACCGAAACCGAGTGGGGTCTCACTTTGACCCTACCTGCTGTGGCGGATCGGTGGATGGGTGCTGAGGACGGGCGATCGTGTTCGACTTGCTGCGCCGTTCTGGAGGGAGGACTCTCTTCCCATTGGCAAGTCTTGTGGGCTGGACTTTCGCGTGGTTTCGGTCTCCCCTTTCTGGCGGCTCTGGCGGGCGTTGCGTCAGGCGGCGTTGGGCTGTCGGATGGAGGGGTCCCAGGGCCGTCGGCTTTGGAGGATGGCGCAGATGGAGTGGACGATGCAGTCGGCGACCTTTCGCAGGGCGCGGGCGTCGCCGTGGCCGCGCTGGCGGAGCCGGTCGTAGACGGCTCGCAGGCCGGGGTCGTTGTCCCTGGCGACGCGTGCGCAGTGGTACATGGCGTTTCGCAGGTCGGGATCGACGGCTGCGCGGCGGACGACGCGCCGGGACTTTCCGGACTGTAGGGTGACGGGCGCGGTTCCGCACAGGCATCGCAGCGCCTGGAGGCTGCGCTGGCGGATGGCGTCGCCGGCGTTGGCGAGGAGGGTGGCGAGGGTGTCGGCGCCGAGGCCGGGAACGGTGCCGAGCAGCCATGCGTCGGAGGGTCGTTCGGGAACGTCGGCCTGCGCCGGTTCGGAGGGGGCGCCCGGCGAGGCCGCCTCCCCGCGCCGGGGTTCGTCTTCGGCTCCGCGGGCGGGGTCCGCGGCGGCGGCCTCGCCGGGCGCCCCCTCCGAACCGGCGGGGCCGGGTTCCCGAACGGCCTCGCCGGGAGCCTCCTTCAGTTCGTCGAGCAGGCGCTCGCGCTGGCGCTCGAGGGCGGCGATCTCGCGCATCGTCTCCAGCAGGCGCCGGCGCAGCCAGGCGGCGGCGTCGGCGCCGGCCTCGATCCGCGCCTCCGTGGCCGCCGTCGGCACGTCGAGCGCCGCCCGCACGCCGGCCGCGTCCACCTTGCGCGCCCGCTTCAGCGCCTTGCGAAGCGTCGCGTCGCGGACGCCCCGCACCGTGCCCGGACGCGGCAGCCTCTCCAGCAGCGACAGCACCCACTCCGTCGCCAGACCCACCTTCAGGCCCGCCGCCATCGTCTCGAACTCCGGGTAGAACTCCCACAGCTCCGCGCGCAGCCGCGACTCCAGACGGCCCCGGTCCTCGCCCAGCCAGTCCAGGCGGCGCTGCAGCGAACCCAGCGCCACCTCCTCCGGCCGCTGCGCCGACACCCGCCGCAGCGCCTGCGGATCCGTCCGCAGCGCGTTCGCCAGAACCCGCGCGTCGCGGCGGTCGTCCTTCGACCCCGACGGCGAGTGCCGATCCCGGAAACGGTCCGACTGCCGCGGGTTGATCGAGCGAACCTCGATCTCCCGCGACAGCAGGAACGCCGCCACCGCACCCCGCGGCGTCTCCATCGCCACCGCCGGGGCGTCGTGCGAGCGAAGCCACTCCGCCAGCGACCCAAGACCCGCGCCGCCGTGTCCGAACGAGCGCTCGGCCACCACCGAGCCCGACCCGTCCACCACGCAGGCGACATGCTCCCGGAAACCCCAGTCCAGACCCGCGAACGCCGCCACCGCAACTCTCCCCATTCCGATGCCATGCCCGACGGGCATGTCCGCGAAACGCTTCCCGTCCCTGTACCGGCGCTCGTGGCGCTGACTCTCTTCTGGGAGTCCGATCGCGGATGAAGTGCTGGCCGGGGCGCGCATCCTCGCTGGGCGATCACCGTCGCATGGGCGTCCCGAAGCGCTCCCGGCCAGCCGCCCCTCGAACCGGACAAAGACCGAATCGAGGCAACGGAAAGGGTACAGGGCGTCCCGCCCTCCACCGCGCCCGCAAGGGCGCGCATCTTGGTTGTGCGACGAGTGTTCTGCGCGCCTTGCGGCGCGATGGAGGGCGGGACGCCCTCCCTCCAAGTGAGACGCCACCCGAAACCTGGCGGCGGGCGTCGCCTACGCGAGGCCCACGTGGTCGAGGTTCATGACCTTGTTCCAGGCGGCCACGAAGTCCTCGGCGAACCGTTGCCCTGCGTCGTCTGCGCCGTACACCTCCGCGATGGCGCGCAGTTCCGAGTTCGAGCCGAACACGAGATCGACGCGAGTGCCCGTCCAGCGCAGCGCCCCGGTGGCTCGGTCGCGCCCTTCGAACACGTCCGCACCTTCCGACACCGGCGCCCACGCCGTGCGCATGTCGAGCAGGTGAACGAAGAAATCGTTGGTCAGGAGCCCAGGCCTCTCGGTGAACACGCCGTGCGGGGATTGCTCGAAGTTCGCGTTCAAGGCGCGCAGGCCGCCCACTAGCACCGTCATCTCGGGTGCCGTCAGGCCCAGCAGTTGGGAGCGGTCCAGCAGCATTTCCTCCGCCGGAGCCCTGCACCGATCGGCGACGTAGTTGCGGAACCCGTCGGCCTGCGGCTGGAGCACTGCGAAGGATTCGACATCCGTCTGTTCCTGGCCGGCGTCGCCTCGGCCCGGGGCGAACGGAACCGCGACGTCGTGGCCGGCGTCGCGCGCAGCCTGTTCGACCGCCGCGCACCCTCCGAGCACAATGATGTCGGCGACCGAGACCGCCTTGCCGTCGGCGCGCCCGTCGTTGAACTCCCGCGCGATGCCTTCGAGCACCTGCAGCACGTTCGCGAGTCGAACCGGCTCGTTGACCTGCCAGTCCTTCTGCGGCGCGAGCCGAATGCGGGCGCCATTGGCACCACCGCGCAAGTCTGAGTTGCGGAAGGTCGATGCCGAGGCCCACGCGGTGGCAACGAGCTCCGATACGGACAGCCCTGAGGCGAGGATCGTCGCCTTGAGGCCGGCGATGTCCCGCTCGTCGATCAGCCGGTGCGTCACTTCCGGGATCGGGTCCTGCCAGATCAGCACCTCGTCCGGCACTTCCGGCCCGAGATAGCGGGCGCGTGGCCCCATGTCGCGGTGCGTGAGCTTGAACCAGGCGCGCGCGAAAGCGTCGGCGAATGCGTCCGGGTCTTCGTGGAAGCGGCGCGAGATGGGCTCGTAGATGGGGTCCATCCTGAGCGCCATGTCCGCGGTCGTCATCATGGGCGCATGACGCTTCGATGCGTCGTGGGCGTCCGGGACGGCGTCGGCGCTGGCGCCGCCACGGGGCCGCCACTGCCACGCCCCGGCCGGGCTCTTGGTCGCTTCCCACTCGTGCCCGAACAGGGTGTCGAAGTAGCTGCCGTCCCATTGCACCGGCGTGGGCGTCCACGCGCCCTCGATGCCGCTGGTGATCGCGTCCACGCCCTTGCCGCTGCCGAACGTGCTCTGCCAGCCGAGCCCTTGCTGTTCGATCGGCGCGGCTTCGGGCTCCGGGCCGATGTGGGCGGTGTCGCCGGCACCGTGCGCCTTGCCGAAGGTGTGCCCGCCAGCGACGAGCGCCACCGTCTCCTCGTCGTTCATGGCCATGCGGGCGAAGGTCTCGCGGATGTCGCGGCCTGACGCAACCGGGTCTGGGTTGCCGTTCGGACCTTCCGGGTTGACGTAGATCAAGCCCATTTGCACGGCGCCGAGCGGCTGCTCGAGGTCGCGCACGCCGGTGTAGCGCTCGTCGCCAAGCCATTCGGCCTCGACGCCCCAGTAGATGTCCTCCTCGGGCTCCCAAACGTCCTCGCGCCCGCCGCCGAAGCCGAACGTCTTGAACCCCATCGACTCGAGCGCGCAGTTGCCGGCTAGGATCATGAGATCCGCCCAGGAAAGGCTCGCGCCGTACTTCCGCTTGACGGGCCAGAGCAGGGCGCGCGCCTTGTCGAGGTTGCCGTTGTCGGGCCAGCTATTGAGCGGGGCGAAGCGCTGCGCACCGCTGCGGGCGCCGCCGCGACCGTCGCCGATGCGATAGGTGCCGGCGCTGTGCCACGCCATGCGGATGAAGAGCGGCCCGTAATGGCCGTAGTCGGCGGGCCACCAGTCCTCAGAGGTGGTCATCACCGCCTCGATGTCCTCCTTCACAGCGTCAAGATCAAGGCTGCCGAACGCTGCCGCGTAGTCGAAGGACTCGCCGAGCGGGTTGGTGAGGCTCGAGTGCTGCCGCAACACCCCGAGATTCAGCCGGTTCGGCCACCAATCGGTGTTCCTCATGCCGCCGCCGGCACCGTTTCCGAGAGATCTGTGCATGACAGGGCATTTGCTGTCGCTCATCGATTGCTCCTGCAAGAAAGAGAAATGTGCAGGAGAGCGTATGGCATGGCATTCTTCGTGTATAGCGATTAATTTTCAATAATACAATCGTAATTTACGAACAAAGGCTGGCACGGAGGAGCGATGAAACGACTGCCGACCATGAAGCAGCTTCAGTACTTGGCGGCGCTTGCCGACACGAAGCACTTTGCTCGCGCGGCGGAGCGTTGCTACATCACCCAGTCCACCCTCAGCGCCGGCATCCGCGACCTCGAGTCGGTGCTCGGAACGGCGGTGGCGGAGCGCTCGAACCGGCACGTGCTCATGACGCCGGTCGGCACCGCAATCGCCGAGCGGGCGAAGGCGCTGCTCCGCGACGCCGCAGAGGTGATGGAGGTTGCGTGGGCTGCACGCGACCCAATGACCGGCGAGTTGCGGCTCGGGGTGATCCCGACGATCAGTCCCTTCTACCTACCCCGCGTGCTGCCGGCCCTGCGCGAGCGGTTCCAACACCTCACGCTGTATCTGCGGGAAGAACAGACCGCACCGCTCCTCGGCCGGCTCGAACACGGCGAGATCGACGCGGCGCTGATTGCATTGCCCTACGACACCGGCGATCTCATGGCGGAAGTGATCTTCGAGGACGAGTTCCTGTTCGCCAGCCACCCAACCCATCCCCTGGCCGGCGCCGCCAGCGTACGCCCCGAAGCGCTGGCGGACGAACGCCTCCTGCTGCTCGAAGAGGGCCACTGCCTGCGCGGCCACGCCCTCGACGCCTGCGAGCTGGGCGACAAGCGAACGCGAGCCCAGTTCGAGGCCAGCAGCCTGCAAACCCTGGTGCAAATGGTCGCAGCCGGCATCGGCGTCACCCTGGTGCCCCGGCTCGCGGTAGATGCCGGCATTCTCCAAGGCACCAACATCGCCTTGTCACCCCTCGCCACACCGGCCTTCCGCCAAATCGGACTCGCGTGGCGCCGCACGTCGCCGAAGGCAGACGAACACCGGCTGTTAGCCGATGAATTCCGCAAGCTCGCCGCCAAGACTGGTCGCGGTTCGTCGGAGCTTCATTGCGACGACGAAAACGCAGGGGATTCTGCCGCGGACGCCCGCGCCAGTGAGTGAGCACCCCATAGGAGAAGGCGAGGGGCTAGCGCGTGAACCAGGCGGGGGCCTTGGAGGGAGGCATTCTGCCTTCCCTGCGCGCCTTCAGGCGCGCTGACCTCGACCTTTAGAGGGAAGGCGCCTGTCGGCGCTAGGGAAGGCAGAATGCCTTCCCTCCAAAGGCCCCTTGGGTCGACACACACCGACGGAGGAGAGATGAAGCTGAATTCGGGCAGCGGCGACGAGGCTGCGGTCACTGCGTACAGGGATTTCTTTGCCGCACACGAGGCCGCGGCGAAGCTCCGTACAATCGCCGGGGACGGTGTTGCCGTGCGAGTCGAAAGGTCGGGCTACGGCAGGGGCTACGTCGTTCGCCAGTTCCCGGTCGAATTGCTAACGGATCCTGACTCCCCAACCTTCAGACTGGGCAATCTGGCGTCCAGGTCCTACGGGGCGGTGAGGCCCTATGCGTGAGCAGTCGGATGAGGACTCGCCTGCCGATAGGGAGTTGATGGTCAACGAGGACAGGCAGCCCCTGCCCCTACTACCACTGACCGAGTTGGAGCACTGACCATGAGCGACATTGCAAACGAGCCCGTCGGGCCGATGCAGAACCCACCGCACCTCGGCGAACTTATCCGCGAAAGCATGGACGACGTGGGCTGGAACGTGACCGAGACCGCGGCGAGTCTCGGGTGCGAGCGCGGAACGCTTTCGCGCCTGCTGAACGGCAAGGCGGGCGTGTCGGCGAACATGGCGCTGGCACTGGAGGACATCGGCTGGGGCACCGCTGATCACTGGATGCGGATGCAGGCGAGCTACGAGCTGGCGCAGGCGCGGCGCGACCGGACGGCCGGGCAGGGGCGCACGAGGGCGCTGCACGCATGATCGAGGTCAGTGCCGTCTGCACGATTGCTTGACCGCAACCACGTCGACGCCATGCAGGTTGGGAGCGGGTTTGCTCCTTTCACGCCGACTCGTTCACAACAGAAGGGGGTTGGCGATCAACGAGGTAGTTTGCCGACGATCCGACCGACCGCTGCGGCGGCGCGCTTGGGCCGGTCGGGATCGGAACTCCAAGCGGCAGTCTGAAATGAGCCGCCAGTTGCCGTTTCCCAGAGTTCCAGGCGATCAGACAGGGTGACTTGGTGCGCTCGTGCGATTCGACGGCTCGCTCGACTCAGGTCGCCAAACTTGGATTTGATGACTTCCTGCTGCGTCAAGATCCGTGCCTCTCGGAGGGAGCGCGTCGATTGGTCGGTAGGACGAGCCATCCAATACTCAGTTACGAGCCCGAGGAATTCATAAAGGTCGAGACGAAGTTCGGAAAGGCGCTGGTTTCGGGGAACGAGTTGGACATTGACAATGTAGGAAACGGCAAAGCCAGCAATGGCACCGGTGATTGCGCCTAGAATTGGTGGCAGCATGTCCAAGCCGGCTAGCAAGCGGTAGAGTGCCCTGCGGCATTGTTGATGAAATAACGCACCAGTTCAACCGTTTCGTCGTGAAGGTGGTCCTTATCCGGGACGACTTTCAGATGCGTCTTGAGGTGTTCGGGGGCAAATCCGTGCTGGGTGACCAAGGGGGCGAACGCCTCTTCCAGAAACGAGGCCGCGCATACGGCGACACCGTCGAAATCGAGCTCGGCAAAGCCGTCGTCTTGCAGGGCAGGGAGGAGACGCTGCTCTCGAAAGCGAGTGGCATTGAACTTCCCGTCTTCGTCGTTCCTGCCTGAGGGGGTGGGCGAAAAGTCGGCCAGTTTGATGTGCTGCACGGCATCCGACGATGCAAGCGCACTGCTGACATCAATTTCGCGCCGGTCGGGATCCGCACCGGGGCGGAAATAGTTGCGAAGTCGGCCAGCCATCGGGGGTGCTTCCATCGCCATCAAGCCCACGAGGCTCAGAGTAGCAGAATGGGGCCAGCAATTCACCCGCGCAGGTACCGGAGTACCGAGGCGACGCCCGTCTCCGGCGCGACGCCCAGAGCGATGGAGCAATCCTCCGGCCAGCGCAACGCCTACGTTCGGCCGCGGCCTGAGGCAGCATGACGAGGGTACACGCGCAAGGAACACGCTTCTCCCGCCCTTCCTGTTGCGGTCGAGGGGCCGTAGGGGAGGGGCTTGTCCCCTCCCGTGCAAGCGCGCCCTTACGGCGCGTTGGCCGTTCGACGAATTCGGACGGGAGGGGACAAGCCCCTCCCCTACGGTGAATAATCGCAATATCAACCTGTTACCAGAGCTGCTGCCGGAGGTGGGCAGGAGCGGCGGGGTGGCCGATGAGATGGTCGTTCAGCTACCGTTCAGCCGCACCC
Source organism: Pseudomonadales bacterium (assembly GCA_965116935.1). Classification (GTDB taxonomy): domain Bacteria; phylum Pseudomonadota; class Gammaproteobacteria; order Pseudomonadales; family Azotimanducaceae; genus VXYL01. The sequence continues at coordinate 3,391,713 of OZ220737.1, forward strand.
GCCATCATCGCGGGACTGTCGCAGGCAGACCGGACGAATGGATGGAGGGAGGCAGACCACATGGGACGAGACCTAGAGGGATTCCTGAGGACGAGCGTGAAGGGGCTTGTTGGCGAGACGGCGGTGATGGTCGCGGCGAAGCTGCTGCTGCCGTCGGACTACTCGATGTTTCACAACGTCACGCTTCGGACGCCAGACGGGACGACGCAGATCGACCATGTGTTCGTGTCGCGGTTCGGCGTGTTCGTCGTGGAGACGAAGAACATGGGCGGCTGGATCTACGGGTCGGAGCGCAATCGGCGCTGGACGCAGGTGTTCCCCGGGGGTCGCAAGGAGTCGTTTCAGAATCCTCTCAGGCAGAACTACCGGCACGTCAAGGCGATCGAGACGACGCTCGCGCCGCTCGAGTTGCCCGCCGACGCCGTGCGGTCGGTGGTCGCCTTCGTGGGCGATGCCAAACTCAAGACCGAGATGCCGGACAACGTGACCGTGGGCATCGGCTTCATCCGCCACATCAAGTCGTTCACGCAGCCGAAGCTGTCGGACAGGCAACTGGGCGCTGCGCTCGAGGCGATCAAATCGGGACGGCTGCCGGCCTCTTGGTCGACGCATCGCGAGCATGCGCGCCACCTCCGCGCGAGGGCGGATCCTGGCGCGCCGCGCAAGTGTCCCCGGTGCGGCAAGGACATGGTGCTGCGCACAACCAAGCGGGGGCCAAACGCGGGTGCGCGCTTCTGGGGGTGCTCGGGATTCCCGGCATGCCGAGCGGTGCAGGAAGCGACCGGATCGGAGTGAACGGGCGACCTGCCGGCGCGGGGCCGGTGTGTCGCGGACTGGGATCCAGGCGGTCCAGCGCGGCGGACGCATGAGGATTCGTCAGCAAGCCTCTCGGGCATGTCGTCCGCCCGACGAGCATGCCATCTTTTCTCGATCACCACCGCGCTCGGCCGCGCCTGCCAGACAACCCGCGACCGCCACCGCGTTCTCGTTTGAATCTACCGGCCAAGTGCAGAGGCGTGTCGCCATCCATGTCAGGCGCGTTGACGGCGGCGCCAGCGGCAAGCAGCGCCTCCACAACCGCAACGTTCTCGCTATGCGAGCCGGCTGCCCGGTACGGAGGTGTGTCACCATCGTCGTTCTCGGCGTGTGTGTCGGCACCGGCGGCAAGGAGGGCCACCACCACCGCGCCTTCCTCTTTGTACCCGGCGGCCAGGTGCAGGGGTGTCGAGTGGTTCTCATCCTTTGCGTTAACGTCGGAACCTGCATCAAGCAACGCCTCGACCACCGCGGCATTTTCGTTGTACCTGCCAGCAGCCGCAAGCAGGGCCGTCGACTGGTCGATTCTCTTCGCGTGGGGGTCAGCTCCGGCGACGAGTAACGCTTTGACCACCGCCGCGCTCTCATTGTGTCTGGCAGCCCGGTGCAACGGTGTGTCCTTGTTCTCGCCCTGCGCGTTGACATCGGCGCCGGCCCCGAGCAGGGCCTCGACCACCGCGATGGCCTCGCTGTCCTCGGCGGCAAAGTGCAAGGGGGTATCGTCGTTTTCGCCCTGCGCGTTGACGTCGGCCCCGGCTTCGAGCAGCGCCTCGACCACGGCCGCATTCAGGTTGGATCTACTGGCCACATGCAGCGGGGTATTGTCCCTTCTGTCCTTCGCCTCGATGTCTGCGCCAGCATCGAGCAAAACTTCGACCGCCCTCGCATGGGCCGCCGCCCTCCTTGCATCCATCAGACGAGGATCACGGTAGGGCTTCGACCGACGACGTGCTTGGCGACGAAGTACTCGGACATAGCTACGGGTTGGTGCACTCCTGTCATTCGACCGAGCACACACATGCAGGGGCGTCGAGCCGTCCTCGGACTTCGCTCGGACGTCAGCACCGGCGGCGAGCAGCGCCTCGACCGCCGACACACCCTTGTTGCCCCCCATGTTGCCAGCGGCCCGGTGCAGGGGCGTCCAGCCGTCGTTGTCCTGCGCCTCAACGTCGGCGTCGGCATCAACAAGCGCCTCGACCACTGCGGCACTGCCGGATTCAGCAGCCCCGTGCAGGGGCGTTCTGCCGCCGTGGTCCTTGGCCCTGACATCGGCGTTTGCGTCGAGCAGCGTCTCGATAACCGCCTCCCTAGCCAAGTGTAAGGGAGTTTCGCCTTCTCCATTCTCCTCGTTGATGTCTGCACCGGCCATGAGCAGCGCCTTCACCACCACTGCATTGCCCCGCCACGCCGCCAAGTGCAGGGGGGTGTGGCCGTCTGCATTCTTCGCCTTCACGTCAGCACCGGCAGTCAGCAGCGCCTTGACCACAGCCGCATTGCTACGCTGCGTAGCCGAGTGCAGGGGGGTGTCGCCGTCTGCACTCTTTGCCTTCACGTCGGCACCGGCATCGAGCAGCCTCTTGACCACTACCCCACTCTTGCTATAGCAAGCTGCCAAGTGCAGTGGCGTCCGGCCTTCTGCGTCCTTCGCATTGAGGTCAGCACCGGCGGCGAGTAGCGCGACGACCGCCGCCCGCCTGCCGTAACGAGTGCAAGCGTGCAGGGGTGTCCAACCGTCATGGGTCTTTGCTTCGACGTCGGCGCCTGCAACGAGCAGCCTCTCGACGACCGCCCCGCCGTTCTTTACCGACGCCGCAAGGTGCAGGGGCCTCCAACCTTCGCTGTTCTGCGCGTTGACGTCAATGCCGGCGGTGAGCAAGACCTCGACATCTACGCCGGCGGCGAGCAGCGCCACAACCGCCTCCGCAGACGCCGAACCGGTAGCCAAAACCACGTTTTTGCTCATGACCATCGATTGTATCCCGCCTGCGAAATCCCATGGGCAGGATGTCCAATCTTCCTGCCGAATGGAGCAAGGACCCCGAGCACCGCGCCGCCTACGACCCGCTCGAGTCCGCCTTCGCCGCGATCCGCCACCGGAGCTCGAGGGCGAAGGGCTGCGTCAGCCGACAGAGCATGCTGTCGATGACCTGCAAGATGGGCATGAGCGCAGAGAAGTCCTGGCGCCGGCTGCGTGGCTTCCGGCAGCTCGCCAGGGTCATCGAGGGCGTGACATTCAACGACGGCATCGAAGTCATCGAGGACAGCAGAGCCGCCGCATGACCAACCCGCCGTACACCAGATTTGACAATAGCTCGCGCTGCTAAAGCGCAGCATCCACCACACATGGCACCACGTCAGCCCGAAGCACCCTGCACGCTACGGAAACGAGGCCAGCTTCCGGCTTAACGAGGGCAACTGCGAGGTAGACACCATCGACCGGATGGAGGCGCTGGTGCAGCACATGCCGGGTGCGCGGCTGTCGTGGCGCAGGCTGATTACCGATACAACGGCGAATCGGCAGTGCCGCTCAAGGTGCGGCAGGAGGGGCTAGGTTGCCCCCGTCCGGACATCGGGGGATAGCTTGTAGATGCCCTTAACCGCCTCGAAGGGATACGCAGCGACAGGAAGTCCTCTGGCGTCATTCAACGCCATGCACCTGGCCTCACGGTAAACGACCAAGTCGTCAGCATAGATCACCTCCTCCTTGTTGCCGCCTGCGTATTGCACCCGCCACGCGGTTTCCTGTTCCTGATCACTCACTTGCCAATTCCCCTTGTGTGTGGCTTATGGTTGTTGGCCAAAGTCAACCATCCGCCGCTGCTCTGCGATCTCGGCGTTCATCATAGTTGCCAGCGCCGGCCCTTGGTTTGGGTCGCTTAGAAGCATGCACGCATCGAACCAGGGGCTCTTGGCTTCGATAACGTCGCGTGCATATCGGAGCAAATCTTCTGTTGTGTTGCCCCCATCAGCGATCCAGGTCCAGTTACCGTCCCCCTTGTTGCGGACCATCAAGGCACTTGGCCGAGCAGTGCTGGCTGCTTCCTCGCGCAATTTGCTAGCTCCTATGTGTGCTATGGTGGTCAGCCCCCGGAGAGGACCGGCTGTGGCGGAGGGGGCGGATGATCGCTCAACGCGCAACGGATTTCAACGATTTGCCCGTTGCCGTCCTGCCATTCCTCCATCGTCTTGCTGCGGTTGCAGTACGAGCACAGCAGTTGCAGGTTGCCCATGTCGTCGGTGCCGCCGGGCGTGCCCGGGCAACGGTGAACAAGCATCTGGCCGGAGCTGGGCAGGAAGCGCGGGGTGGCCCAAGGGGATGGTCGTTCAGCTACCGTTCAGCCGCACCCTTCATCCTCGCGGGACTGTCGCAAGCAGACTAGGCCAATGGATGGAGGGGAGGCAGACCACATGGGACGAGGCCTAGAGGGATTCCTGAGGACGAGCGTGAAAGGGCTTGTCGGCGAGACGGCGGTAGTGATCGCGGCGAAGCTGCTGCTGCCGTCGGACTACTCGAGGTTCCACAACGTCACGCTTCGGACGCCAGACGGGACGACGCAGATCGACCATGTGTTCGTGTCGCGGTTCGGCGTGTTCGTCGTGGAGACGAAGAACATGGGCGGCTGGATCTACGGGTCGGAGCGCAATCGGCGCTGGACGCAGGTGTTCCCGGGGGTCGCAAGGAGTCGTTTCAGAATCCTCTCAGGCAGAACTACCGGCACGTCAAGACGATCGAGACGACGCTCGCGTCGCTCGAGCTGCCCGCCGACGCCGTGCGGTCGGTAGTCGCCTTCGTGGGCGATGCCAAACTCAAGACCGAGATGCCGGACAACGTGACCGTGGGCATCGGCTTCATCCGCCACATCAAGTCGTTCACGCAGCCGAAGCTGTCGGACAGGCAACTGGGCGCTGCGCTCGAGGCGATCAAATCGGGGACGGCTGCCGGCCTCCTGGTCGACGCATCGCGAGCATGTGCGCCACCTCCGCGCACGGGCAGAACCCGGCGCGCCGCGCAAGTGTCCCCGGTGCGGCAGGGACATGGTGCTGCGCACAACCAAGCGGGGGCCAAACGCGGGCGCGCGCTCCTGGGGGTGCTCGGGATTCCCGGCATGCCGAGCGGCGCAGGCTGTTCCAGCGCATCTCCGCCGAGATGTCAACCGCACAGGCCGCCGGCTGACGGACTCCCGCATCCCGCGCCGGTCGGGGGCCAGCCCCCGAACCCCCGCCCTCGCCGGGAGGCAGGGATCGGCGGGCGCCGATCCCTGCACCACAGGGTACGTCTCTCCGGCGCGTCAAGGGTGCGCTTCGCCGACCGCGACGGCTCAGGGTGTGCTCGAAAACCCACCGCACCCGCCAGCATCGCCGCACCGGAGAACCCAACGCCCGTTCCCGTCGCGCTCGCCCTTGACCCGCCACCGCCAGCCGTCAATCATCCAATGCCATCGCCAAGGCGGACTGCAGAACCAACTCGCACACAAACAGGCCCCTTCACCCTCACTTTCTCATTGGACAACGCTAGTGGTGGCAAGATGGGAAACTCCACCGAGGACGGGCCGCCGTGGAAGCTGCGGACGGAACCCGGCGGTGGTTCCAGAACGGGGGCAGGCACCGAGCGGACGGCCCGGCGGTGGTGAACGCCAACGGCTCTTTCCGCGCGAAGGCAAGGAAAGCTTGTTACCAGTCGTCACGACGGGGTGGCGGCCCTTTCACAGCAGAACACGCAAGGCATACCAGAGCTTGAAGCTCCTCTAGATTGAAGTCGTCGGGTTCAACGGGGATACCAAAACACCACTGTCGTTCGGCGGCGTCCGCGATCAGTGCTTTCGCTACTTCCGCCATAGCCTTGTCCATCCGGGTCAATCCCACAATTTACCACGTCGGAGCCATTGGGTGCGCCTTCGCCGGTGATGGGGCACACCACCGATGGCTCCTGCCAGCGGGCGTTGCGCACCTCCCCCGGAACGGGTCGCGGTCAGCACCAGGAACTCGAACGCCAGCCGGATGCCGGCGTGCGCGTCGCAGCCCCGCACCCGCGCGAGCGCGGCGCGGACCTTGGACGTGCGGTAGCGCCCGCTGGTTGCCGCCGCACCGCGGCGGTCCTCGGCAGCGCGGCGGAAGACCGCCTCGCCGGCGGGGTTGTCGGCGCGCAGCCCCTGCGCGACCGCCCACTTCATGACGGTGCCGATGCGCTGGTGCACGCAACCGGCGGTCACCCGCTTGGTGGACCAGATCGGCAGCAGCACGGCCATGACGTCGGCGCTGGTCACGGCATCCACTGCCTTGGCGCCGAAACGCCGCAGGGCGTAGGTGGCGAGGCTCGTGCGCCACTGGCGCTCGGAGCCGGCACGGTCCTTCCAGTTGGCGCCGTGGATGCCGATGACGGTCTCCAGCGCCTCGGCGAAGGTCGGCACGGCCCTGGCCGAGCGCCGCGGATCGCGGCCCTGGGCGATGGCGCGGGCGTTCTCCAGCGCCCGCTCGCGGGCCATGGCGAGGGTGACGACGGGGTAGCGGCCGAGTCCGCCGCGGCCGTCGCCTAGCGACCGCGTATCCTGACGTTGCTGACGAAGGTTGCGGACAGCATGAGGCGTCGATTGTTCACTTCCCGTTCCCTGTTCGGTTACAAGGGGGTGTTGAGAAGCAGTGTGCCCCAGTGGTGCCCGAAACGCCAAAAAGTTTATGGTTATCGGAAGTTTAAAGGACTTCAGCAAGACGCTGAATTGTCATTGCCGTGAATGACGACGTCCCCGACTGTCGTCGAGCAACGCGGTCATCTCGGCGTCAATCGCTTCGTCGATCCGGCGCATCCGTTCTGCCTCGCGTTTGACGACAGCATGTGCCTCACGCAGGCCGAGGAACCCGAACCTCATCCAGGCCACAAAGTTCATGCGTACAAGCATGGCCACCGGTTGGCCGCCGGTACGTACTGCCGCGTCAACCGAGTCGACGAGCACCAAACATCCGTGGCCTACTAGCAGCATCCTCCTGAGGCTCGGGTCCCTCGCGCTCGGCATGCAGTCGCTCCACTCCTTTCCGTGATAGTAGCGCCGCTTCACCACCCAGAGTACCCGGATGAGCAGCTCATTGACCAGCACCGGCACGGCCAAAGCAGCACCAAATCGAGCATCATAGCCCTGTTCAAACACTTTCACGGCTACCTCGCTCAACGTCTGCTTTTCATCTCCCAAGCTGCCGAAGTTGGCAAACTGCAGCAGTTCGAAAAACGGGATAGGGACTCCCGACCCCCTTGTCTCCGAGCCGCTGGCTCCCGCCATGTCTGAGAGGATGTGTCCAATCCAGTTGCAAAATGCGGCGAACAGCTTCGCTGGCAGGTTGGAGCCTTCGAGTCTGAAATTCGACGAGTCGGTCTGCACGCGAATCAGCGAACCATCGCTTACGAACGAAGCTTGGCCCGTGAACTGGTCAAGAACCGAAAACAGGAGGCCAATGGGGCTCGGTGAATGTGCCAGCGACTTGATGTGGTGATTGCTCGCCGACATTTCGAACAGATGGCCAACATCCGCACCATGCCGATGGTCGTAGTTAATGCGGAAGGTCCTTTCTAAGAAGCCAATTGCGCTACGCGAGGCATCCGCATTGGCCCGTGGCCCCGGCCAACCAACACCTTCAGCGAACCTTTGGACTAGCCCTTCGGCTGCCTCATCCGACAATCCGCCGAGCAAGCTCTTGGTCGGGTAGCCCACCAGAAACGCGTCGACCAGTCCTGACAGCGCTCCGCAGGTGGCGGCGATCGCGTAGTCCCATCGATCACAGTCGCACGGTTCGTCGAAGTCGGTTTCAATCCTCTCCTTGATCTCTCGCTGCTGACGTGCTGACAGCAAGGAGTCGAACGGATCGCGCCCGAGGTCAATGCCGTTGGTTCGCGCGAACCCCTCCACGTGGCCGACGTACGTCGACCAGTCGCCTTCATGGCGAAGCAGACTCGCGCTGAAGTCCATCTGTGCCACCGACTCGTCAATCTTCTCGCGATCGGCTCCATCCAGTGCGAGCGACTTCAACGGCTCGACGCCATCGAGTTCTGCCTGGGACGGGCGCTCGCCCCCGATCTCCGCCCAGAGACCGGACATCGACGATTCGATCTCCTCCGCCCCGTCAGATTGGTACTTGCTCTCGTCGATCAACTGGTCCGAGTGTTGCCGCAAAGCGCCCTGCTGATTCTCCAGGTCCTCAATCTGGATTCGCTGAACCAAGCCGGCCTTGGCAGCTTCCTCCCTCGTTGCCGATCCCCTTTTCTTCACGATGTCGCACCTTCTTGAGCCTCGTGTGCCGTCGTTTCACTGGACTCGTGTGTTCCTCCGTTCTGCGCAAGCTCCCTCTCGTACGTTTCTCCGCGTTGCTTCATTCGCGCCAACGCTTCAGCGAACAGCGTCACCTCCTTGCCGAGTCTCTCGATTCTCAGCCTGTTCTCAACGACATTCCGAGAAAGCTCAACGATCCTCTGAGCGAAGTACCCGAGATCCTCGCCCAAGGCTGCGATCGCCTTCTGGTGGTTGCGCAGTACCTCCTGAAGCATCAGGTCGCGCAGTTGAGAGCGCTTCTTGTCCTCGTTTTCGCTTAGCGCCCATTTGACGCCTCGGTATGCGCCGACGCCAAGCAGCACCGCGACGCCTATGCCTGTTGCCATGGCGGACAGACCGAGCAGACCGCCGAACCCAAGCGCTGCCAGCCCGGACGTCATGCCGGCCGCGCTCAGCCCGGCGACGCTGCCGCTCATGTAAATCGCCGCGATGGGCACGCCGACTCCTGCGGCCTTCGACGCCAAGCCTTCGGCGAAGTCCTTCAAGTCGCTCGAGCTAACTGAGCCATCGAAGAGCTGCCTGTCGAACTCGACCGCCTCCTGGATCACCTCCAGCTGATCTTCGCCAATGTCGAGAAGCCGACACGCCTCTAGCACCTGGGGCGACTCACCGGCACCTTCGACAGAACTGGAGTTGAAGACCCGCAGCATGTCTTTCACCAGCGAGAAGGCAATCGGTCGCGCCGCCCCCTTCGGCGCTACCTCATTCAGTCGCTCCAGTATCGAGGCCAACGCGAGCCCTTGAGCGTTGTCCATCATGGCGAGCGTGCGACGTCTCAGTTCGCCGGAGAACCCCAACTGCGTCATTAGCAACCGAAGTTCCCCAAACTCTTCCACGTCGATGTGGCCATCGTCGTGGTGAACCATCCAGACGATCGCCTCAATGTAGGCGATCTTCACTTCATCCGAGAGATCTTCGATGACGACCGGACCATCGACATCCGTCGTCCTCCCCTCCTGCTTCAAGACAATCAGGGCGTCAATGAGCGTCCCTGCATTGGCCCAGTCGAGGACCCCCGCCGTGTGCGGGATATCGATCGTCTCTTCGCCCGAAATCCGAAGTGCCTTGGCGACCACAGCGTCGCCCTTGTCCTGGGGCAGGATCGTTTCCGTCTGAGTCCAAGACTCAACCCCGTTGAACCGGATTTCGTAGCTCCCCTCGTCGCTGTGGACGTAGAGGGCACTGTCCGTAACCACGAAACCAGTCTTCGCGCTCCCAAGGACCGTGGCGTCGTACAGGAACAGGATGCGATCGGGATCCACGCCTTTTGCGTACTCCTCAACTGCATTCCTTCGCTTGCGTGAAGAAATCCCCTCGTGGGAGGAATAAAGGTTGATTTCGTGGGGAACCAACTCAGCGAGAACCTCCTCCAGGGCATTCTCAAGTGTCGCCGGCACGGAGTAGGAGAAGGCCACGTAACCGTCTTCAGGAACTTCGTCGCCGACCCTTGCGTCAACGTCAACCACCTGAACCGCACCGTATTTCTCAACGTCGAAAGTGAACTCCGCTAGGTAGACGGTCGCCGACGGGTCGCGCCGGCTTCGCCTGTACTCCAAGGAACAGATTGCGTCACCCGGTGCGAGTGACTGCCCAGATCGGATTTCAACGTTCTTGATCCTATGGGAGTGGCCGTTTGGCCTTGCCACCGTGAAGTTTCGGGTCAATAGGGTTCGCACATCCGTCGGCATCGGTCGTAAATACCTCGTTGGATTGTTCCATTTTCGGGGACGCCTGCCCCGTCGCGAGCGGCGAGTATAGCCTGCCCCTGAGGACCGGCGACCCATTGAACCGGCACCACACCTATGGCGTTGGTGCCGAGGCCACCCTCTCCGCCACGCGGAAGTTAAGCGCCCCAACAGCGCCCGACGCGGCGTTACCTGTCGACGTCCGAGGTGGTGAGCTATTGTCAAATCTGGTGTACGTGGAGTTGGTCATGCGGCGGCTCTGCTGTCCTCGATGGCTTCGATGCCGTCGTTGAATGTCACGCCCTCGATGACCCTGGCGAACTGCCGGAAGCCGCGCAGCCGGCGCCAGGACTTCCCTGCGCTCATGCCCATCTTGCAGGTCATCGACAGCATGCTCTGTCGGCTGACGCAGCCCTTCGCCCTCGAGCTCCGGTGGCGGATCGTGGCGAAGGCCGACTCGATCACGTTGGTGGTGCGGATGTGCGTCCAGTGCGCCGCCGGGAAGTCGTAGAAGGCGAGCAGCTCGTCGCGGTCGCGCGCCAGGCAGTCGGCGACCCTCGGGTACTTGTCCCCGTAGCGTTCGAGGAAGTCGTCGAAGGCACGCTCGGCCGCGGCGCGGGTCTCGGCCATCCAGATCTCGTGCAGTCCCCGCTTCGCCTTCGCCCAACGCATCGCGCCAGCGATGCGCCTGGACATTCGGCAGGCAGTTGAGGACGTTGACGGTCTTGTGCATCCAGCAGCGCTGCTGCCCCGTCTCGGGGTACACCTCCTCGAGCGCCGACCAGAACCCCATCGCGCCGTCGCCCACCGCCAGCTTCGGCGGCCTCGCGAGGCCGCGCTGCCTCATCCCCAGCAGCACCTCGCGCCAGCTCTGCGCCGACTCCCGGACGCCGTCCTCGATCGCCAGGAAGCGCTTCTCGCCGCGGGCGTTGACGCCAATCACCACCAGCACGCACAGCCGCCCGTCGTCTCCCCGCAGGCCGCTGTGGATGCCGTCCGCCCACAGATACACCCACTCGTCGTCAGGCGGGCGCCGGCGCCAACTCCGGCACTCCTCGTCCCACACCCGCTTCAGACGGCTCACCACGTTCGCCGACAGCCCCCGCGCCGCCTCCTCGCCCACCAGCGCCGAAACCGCCGCCCGCATCTTCCCCGTCGACACCCCGTGCAGGTACAGCCACGGCACCGCCGCGTCCACGCTCGCCGAGCGCCGCACGTACGGCGGCACCATCGACGAGCGGAACGTCGCCGGCGAACCCTCGCGGCTGCGCGACTTCGGCACCCGCACGTCAACCGTGCCGATCCCCGTCAGCACCTGCCGCTCGGGAAGGTGGCCGTTGCGCACCACGCGCTGGCGGCCGTCCGCGAGCTTCTGTTCCTCGAACGCCGCCAGATGCTCCTCGAACTCCGCCGCCACCGCCGCCTCGATCAACTGCCGGGCGCCGCTGCGAAGAAGGTCGGTGAGGGGATCGGAAACCGTCGCTGGCGCCGCCAGCGCGACCACATTATCGTTGTCCATGTGCGGTGTGCTCCTCTTGCTGGAACTGGATCGTCAAACTCAATTTCAGCAGAGGCACGCCGCACAACTCAACTCATCCGTACACCACTTTCGACCATAGCTCTGCCTCGGACAAGCCGTCCCCTACGAGGCCCGTGTTGAACGCAACTAATCCGGCCAAGGGTTGTGCAGTTCCACGCCGAAGCGCGAGAAGTCTGCCGTGTTGCGGGTGACAACCGTTAGCTTGTGCATGATGGCCGTGGCCGCGATCATGGCGTCTTCGCTCACCGTGTGCGACTGGCGGTGCATCAGACGCGCCCACTCGCGGAAGGCTGGCGCGTCCATTGGCAAGACGCCGTAGGAGGCGAGCACCTTGTCGAGCCAAGCCTCGGTCTCCTCGGCCTTCGGCTTGTCCTGCTCGCGCGTCATCTCGATGCCTTCCTGTATTTCCCCGACTGTGACGGCAGAAACGAAGAGCTGCTCGGCCGGTACGCCCGCGATCCATTTGACAACCGCGCCGTGGGGACGGCGACGTCGCAATTCAGAGACGACGTTGGTGTCGAGGAGATACACCCGTTACTCAAACGCGGGGGGTGTCCGGCGGCGACGCGACCGGCGTGGCGGCGTGAGGTTCTCGGTGCGTGCTTCGGAGGCCAGGAGCAGATCCTTCAGGTTTGGCCTCGCCATTCGTTCTAGCCTCCGCCATTGCTCGATGGGAAGGAGCACAGCCGTCTCCACCCCGCGCTTGGTGACGACCTGGGGCCCCTCGGCAACGGCGCATTCGAGCAGCTCGCTGAACCGCGCCTTCGCATCCTGCACGGGCCAACTCTTCCCCATGATCCGCCACGCCTTCGATATGACTAGTCTGAAGACTAGGTCATGCGCCTCCGGCGCGTCAACGACCTCGATGGATTTGACACGGGTCCCCGTAGGGGCGGGGCGTGTCCCCGCCCGTCTTTCGTACACCGATGTGTCTAGTACGGGCGAGGCCCGTCTCGAATCCATCGATGCCTCCAATACGGGTCGAAATGTTGGCGTGTCGGGAGGGAGTCCCTGTGCGACATCGACCACGTGGCCTGTGGGACGAAATGGGTGTGTGTCGGGAAGGGAATCCGTTTCGAGCGAGGCCCGTCTCGAATCCGAGGTGGTCGGCGAATTCAGCACGGGCCTCGTTTGGGGGGGCGTCTCAAACCCACCTACACCAATGATTTTAAAAGTATTCCTCGTAGTGGACACCGACTTATCCCGGGCCGAGTCCATCCGCGCCTTCTACACGGCCGGGCACAACCCCGGCCCCGACGGCCCCGTCGTCAATCCATCGACACCACGCTGCCCCTCGCCCAATGGCCCCCCTTACACTTCGCCGCCCCCTCCTCGGAGAAGACCCAAGCATGAACCTAGCCGACCTCCCATTCATCCGCTCCGGCCGCACCGCGCGTGTCTCCTCCTGGGACACGACCGGGCGCAACAACGACGCCTGGACGATCGATCCCGGAGAACGCCGGGTGCTGGCCGACATCCAAGGCCCCGGCACCATCACCCACATCTGGATGACGCAGCCGAATCACTACCGCGAGTGCCTGCTCGAGTTCACGTGGGACAACGCCGACGCGCCCAGCGTCGTCTGCCCGCTCGGCGACTTCTTTGGGCTCGGGCACGGCATCGTCAACTCCTACCAATCGCTGCTGTTTTCGGCGTCCACCCGCAACAACAACCACTTCAACCAAGGCTGCGCGCTGAACGCCTACGCGCCCATGCCCTTCCGCGAGCGCGCCGTGGTGGCGCTGGTGAACCAAAGCGCCGAGCCGCACCGCCAGTATTTCTATATCGACCACGAGCTCGGCGGAGTGGCGCCCGACGCCGGCTACCTGCACGCGGAGTTCCGCCGCGAGAACCCAACGCCCGGCTGGGGCCACGAGATTCGCGTCAACGCCCCTGAGGCCAACGTCGTCAACCGCGGACGGATCGCCCGCGACAACAACTACGTCATCCTCGCCGCCACCGGGCGAGGCCACTACTTCGGCTGCAACCTCTCGGTCACCAACTTCCAGGGCACGTGGTGGGGCGAAGGCGACGACATGATCTGGGTGGACGGCTTCAAGTGGCCGCCGGACCTGCACGGCACCGGCTCCGAGGACTACCTGAACCAGGCCTGGGGCATGCAGGACGACGCCTTCCTGCGCAACGGCTCGTCCATCCACGAGCGCAACACGGCCGGCTACCAGACGAGCTACGTCCACCATATCGAAAACCCCGTGCGCTTCGAGCACGAAATCCTCGTCACGATCGAACACGGCCACGGCAACCACCTCGCCAACGAGATGTCAAGCGTCGCCTACTGGTACGCCGACGAGCCGTCCCCGGTGCATCCCTGCCCGCCGGTCGAGGCCCGCGCCGCCGTGCCCCGCGACAACGTCACCGGCGCCTGGCAAACCGACGCCTCCCCGACCCGCGAACTCCGCCTCACCAACGAGATGCGCGGCATGAAACGAGAGTGGGCGGAGCGCACCAAGCCGTAGCGAGCCGCGGTTGTTTCCGCGCGGCCAGGGGCGGAAAATCCACGTCAAGCCCAGGTGCTGGAACTGGCAGACAGGCCGGATTTAGGTTCCGGTGTCGAAAGGCGTGAGGGTTCGAATCCCTCCCTGGGCACCATCAAGGGTTTTCCACATTCCCCTTGCGAACGGCAGAGTCTCCGCCCCCGCACCGCCAGACCCCACGTTCTCGATGCCGTGCGGCCATGCGTTGGGCTGTATTGAACTTCGTTCTTTTGCATGGTAATAAGCCATGCTATCGGAGACAACGAAAGATGCGCTTGTCGTTCGTTTCGTAATCATGCTATTTTCTTTGGCTATGGACCATCCAAGGAGCGCAACGCTTAAAGTCACTCCTCGATGTGGTCCCACCCGGCTTCGTCGTGGACACCCCTTGGCTAACGGCCCGCGGCATCAACCCGAAATCCATCCACGACTACGTCGCCCGCGGCTGGCTCGAGCGCCTCGTCCGCGGGGTCTACCGGCGTCCGACGCCGCAATGCGCGCCAAGCGGCGACGCGTTCTGGGCCATCCTTCTGCTTTCCCTGCAGCAGCTCATGAAATACCCCGTCCATCTCGGCGGCGAGAGCGCCCTCGACCTGGGTGGACACGCGCATTGCCTGCGCCTCGGAGGAACCCCGCGCTTGCATTTCTACGGCGACGTGCCGTCTTGGCTGAAGCGCCTGCCCACACCGACGGAGATCGTCGTGCGCCGGCGCACACTCTGGCGACAACCAGGTCGACATCGAGGCCTTTGATGTCGGCGACAGCGCGTTGATCCACGCGTGGCACTGGCCCATCTGGGCGTCGTCGCCCGAGCGCGCCATCCTCGAAGCGCTCGACGAGTTGCCCCGGCAGGCTACCTTCGAAAACCTCGACCTGGTCTTCGAGGGCCTGGTTTCGCTGCGCCCTCACCGCCTCACCGCACTGTTGCGCGCCTGCCGCAGCGTCAAGGTCCGCAGGCTGTTCTTCGTGTTCGCGGACCGGCACGCCCACGGATGGCGCGACCACCTTGACCCCTCGGCCATCGATTTCGGGTCTGGGCCACGGGCCCTCGTCGAAGGTGGGCGGTTCCATCCCGACTACCGCATCTCCATACCGGAAACGCTGATGCTCGCAAACTCCAAGACACAGACGACGATGCTTGACCGCTACCTACCTAGGAGCCTGCGCCGTAGGACGTTTTGGGCAGTATTTTTTGGGTCCCACCGCAAAGTCGCTCCATATTAGCTACCATTTAGGGATAGAAAAAACAAAAGACGCCCGCAAAAAAGGACGAGATAGGGCTGTACCTCCCGCGAAATTTCCTACGGCGCAGGCTCCTAGCACAGGTTCGCCTGCTGCTCGGCGTCCTGCCCGAAATCGCGCAGGAAGCCGCGTTTGCGCTCAAGGGCGGCACGGCCATCAATCTGTTCTACCGGAAGCTGCCGACGCTGTCCGTTGACCTCGACCTCACCTGGCTTCCCGTCGAGGATCGCCGATCGACACTCCGCAACATCGACCACGCCTGCGATCGCATCGCGGCGCGCGACCCGCAATCCAGGCACGCCGCGCGGCCCGGGCGGCGGCACCGACACTCGCGTCATGGTCAGGCGCGGTCAGGCGCAGGTGAAGATCGAACCTCCCCGGTCGCGCGCGGCGCCGTCTATCCACCTCGGTCGATGCCGACGTCCGAAGCGGTGACCGAACGCTTCGGGTTCTTCGAGGCCAATGTCGTGGCCTTCGAGGACCTGTATGGCGGGAAGCTCCACGCGGCACTCGACCGCCGCCACCCACGGGACCTCTTCGACGTCAAGCTGCTCTACGAGAACGAGGGCCTGACCGACGACCTGTTCCGCGTGTTCATGGTCTACGTCGCGAGCTCGGCCCGACCGATCCACGTAACAACTCCCTCCCGACACACAAACATTCCATCCCACAGGCTACGTGGCCGATGTCTCACGAGTCTGTTGGCGCATTCAACACGGGCGGGGACAAGCCCCATATGCGCTAACTTGTTTTGCGCATCGGCTGTCCGTAAGGTGGGGGTGTCGGTTCGGCTGGGGGCTTGTGCGGAGTGGACGAGGACTGGAAGGTGGTGGTGTCGTTCCTTCCGGAAGGCTGGGAGGAACTGGCGCAGGAGACGGGGGCGCTGAAGGGACTGCGCAAGGCGAAGTCTCCGGAGGCGCTGCTGCGGGTGCTTCTGCTGCATCTGGCGCGGGGTCATTCGCTGCGGGAGACGGTGGTGCGGGCGCGGCAGGCGAACCTTGCGGAGCTCTCGGACGTGGCGCTGCTGAAGCGGCTGCGGAAGTCGTCGGAGTGGCTGCGGGAGCTGTGCGCGGCGATGTTCCGGGAGCAGGGCGGAGTGTCGGCGTCTGGCGAGCTGCCGTTCCGGGCGTTCGACGCGACGACGGTGAAGGAGCCGGGGCGGACGGGCTCGCTGTGGCGCCTGCACTACAGCGTGCGGCTTCCGTCGCTGGCTTGCGACTTCTACAAGCTGACGCCGACCGAGGGTTCGGGCGTGGCCGAGACGCTGGCGCACTTTCCGATCGCCCGGGGCGACCTGGTGCTGGCGGACCGGGGCTACTCGACGGCGGCGGGTCTCGGCCACGTGGCGTCGTCGGGCGGCCACGCCACGGTGCGCGTGAACACCGGCTCGCTGCCGCTGCGGACACCGGACGGGGAGGCGCTGGACCTGCTGCAGCGGGTCGCCGGGCTGGACGAGGCGTGCGTCCCGCGGGCATGGCCGGCGGTGGCGGTCGGTCGGGGCGTCGCGGTGCCGGGTCGCGTGTGCGCGATCCGCAAGACCGAGGAGGCCGCCGCCATCGCGCAGCGCAAGGCGAAGGAACACGCAGCGCGCCAGGGCCGGCAGGTGCGGCCGTCCAGCCTCGAGTTCGCCCGCCACGTGATCCTGTTCACCACCTTCCCCGAAGGGACCTTCGACGCCCGCAGCGTGCTGGACTGGTACCGCGTCCGCTGGCAGGTCGAACTGGTCTTCAGGCGCTTCAAGTCGCTGGCGCAGCTCGGCCACCTGCCCAAGCACGAGGACGACAGCGCCCGCGCCTGGCTCCACGGCAAGCTGCTCGTGGCGCTGTTGGTGGAGAAGCTCGTTCGCCACGCCGGCTCCGTTTCCCCCTGGGGAGGCACCGTGGAGAGCCCGCCGTCGCAGTCCCTGGCGTGACTTCCGCTTCATGTACGGCCAGATCGCCCGCGCCATCGAGCCGCACCTCCCCCTGCAGCAGGCCATCGACGACTGGGACCGCATCTCAAGGGGATTGGCCGACCCGCCTCGCCAGCGGACCCCGCAGATCGACGAACGCTTCCCGGAACCATCGATCCAAACAAGTTAGCGCATATGGGGACAAGCCCCGCCCCTACGAGGCCCGTGCCGAATCCATGGGACGAGATGTTTGCTGTGCCGGGAGGAGAGAGCTCTTCAAGGCCAGTGGTCATTCCAACGGCCCACTCGGGCAATGGAGTCTGCTTGGGTACGATTTGACCGTCCCGGACCGACAGCACCGGATTGAATGGTCGGTTGGAGTCGGAATTGTCATAGAAGTCGGCGGAGGAGCACAAAGGCAATACCGCCGTTACATGTTCGCGAAGGCGGAAGACCCGCGGCACGATTTTGTGGGCTGGTACATCGTGTCCTCCTTCGCTGACGCGTTGACTCACGCGCGCAACGTGCAGGTCCTCCGGCAGGTGGATGTAAACGAGGTTGACCTCGAAACCACAACGAACTGCATCGCGCACGAAGTCCACTTTGGATTGATGGGAGAAGACGGTTTCCGCGCAGAACGTCGTGCCCTCCTGCAAGTAGCGCCGCCGAGGGTCGTCTGCAGCACGTGCGGCATCGTAGATTGCCAACTCTGGTGCATCCGGACTCAGCCTTCGGGCTAGCCGGCCGGCGTTGACGAATGGCAATCCGGACAAATCAGACTCACGATAGAACGTCGTCTTGCCAGCACCGTTGCCGCCCACCAGAAGCCAGAGTTGTGGTGGATTCACGAAGCGTTTCTGGCTTGCTCGTCCTCCACGAACACACCGTCAAGGATTCGTCCGGTCTGGACCGTACCCTTGGCCCAGACGCGGTCGATCTTTTGCGGGTCTTGCTTGGATTGCCGGTAGTGGAATGGCCCGGCCTCGCGCGGCGTGAATGGTCTCGTCGACAACCGTTCTGCCATTCCGGCGGCAACGTCGTCTGGATCAAGACGCTGTTCTGGGATCTTCACCACATCGAGGCGTGCGCGGCCTGCCCACACACCAGAAGGTCAGCTTTACTGATGACTTGCTCCAAACGGCACTCCGGGCTCTCGAAGTTGGCCACTTGGTACGACGGGTATTGGCATCGAGGGTTCGTCTTGTACGTCAGTTGCTCCAAGAGCACGGCGACGTATTTGAAGTCCTGCGGCGTTGCGTTCTTCAAAGCATCCACGATGTCCGCGTACGAGTGCTTGGACAAGTCGAGCCGGCGAGAGACCTCGCATTCCGTCCCGTCCGATCGACGGAGCTTGGCGCGGTGGAGGCTTTCCATTGCGATCCGCAACGCCACCACCGCATTCGGATTCGGCTCGGCTGCGTTTGCCGTCGCAAGTCCGACGGCTAAGTCGCTGGCCTTCGGCAGTGGCGTCTTGATGGGTTGACCTTCGACGAAATGGCACAGGAAGCCAGCGGCTTTCTTGAACGGACTTGCGCCCTCGATGCCACCGGGTTGTTGGTCGAGGTAGTCCCTGCTGTCTCGCAATGCCGAATCTAGTGCAGCGTCGTCTATCTCCACGCGCCGCACGCCTAGAGTGGCGTAATAGCGGCTGATGAAGCCAAGTACATTGGCGGCATCGTCGGCGGCAAACAGCATGGGGGTCTCTCGCGGTCAGTCGTCGCTTTGGAACAGACATTGGTCCTCAGCCGCGGCGATGGCACCGAGTTCCCATGCGGCGTAGCCGCTGACCGTGCGCAAATCGCCTGGCGCGTTGGGCTGGGGAGTACGAGGAGTCGCCATCGTGCGCACCGCTGCTTCGCCGGATGCGGCCACGTCGTGCAGGTGATGGAAGATGACCTCTGTTTCCGTTTGCTCGATCTCTGGCGTAGCCACTCTCGATTCCTTGACGGTGTGGCCATTAGTCTATACGACGCGCTGCCACGTTGCTGCAAGCAACTCTGAAGGGCCGCCGAGGCCCGCGAGTCCCCCCGCCGTGGTAACGTGTCGCGCTTTTCAAGGGGCGAGGAAGCCATGTCCGATTTCGAGAATGTCCTGATCGACCGCGTGGGTACCGACGACCGGGTTGGCAGGATCACGCTGAACCGGCCAGAGAAGATGAACGCGCTGTCGCAGGAGCTCCTGTTCGAGCTCAACGATGCCTTGCACGACCTGGAGGCGGACGATTCCTGCCGCGTCATCATCGTTCGCGGCGGCGGGCGCACGTTCAGCGCTGGCTACGACCTCACCCCGGCCTCCGGCAAGGGCGCGGACGCGGTGGTGCGGCGGCACAAGGCGGTGGATGACAAGGGCCGGCGCCTGCTCATGGGCATCCGCACCGGGATGCAGGCCATCACCAACATTCACATGTATTTCTGGAACATGGCGAAGATCACCATCGCCCAGGTGCACGGCTATGCCATCGCCGGCGGCTGCGAGCTCGCCATGATGGCCGACCTCGTGGTGGCGGCGGAAGATGCGCAGCTTGGGCATCCGGGCCTCCGGGGCCTCGGCACGTCGCGCACCGGGGTCATCTGGCCGCTGGTGATCGGCATGAGGAAGGCCAAGGAACTCTACTACACCGGCGAGAACGTCACCGGCGAGGAGGCCGAGGAGATCGGCATGGTCAACTACTCCTGGCCGAAGGACGAACTCGAGGAGCGCACCATCGCCTTCGCCGACCGCATCGCCGTGATGAGCGCCGACCACCTCTCGATCCTGAAGCTCAACATGAACCGCTTCTACGAGAACATGGGCATCTACTCGTCGGTCCACAGCAGCACCGACCTCGACGCCGCCGGCCAGTTCACCGGCTTCTCCTACGACTGGCAGGACAAGAACCGCGAACTCGGCATGAGGGACGCGGTGCGCTGGCGCGACGGCCTGTTCCGCGACAACGACTGGTACAAGTACAAGGATCGGAAGGCGCCGCGGAAGTAGGGGAGGGCATCGGTTCCATCAACACGGGCGACCACAAGGGTCGCCCCTACGGGCACGGGCCGAACCACCGGTGCGTTCAAGACGGGCCTCGTAGGGGACGGGCTTGTCCCGTCCCGTCTATCGTACGCGGATGCATTCAACACGGG
Source organism: Pseudomonadales bacterium (assembly GCA_965116935.1). GTDB lineage: Bacteria > Pseudomonadota > Gammaproteobacteria > Pseudomonadales > Azotimanducaceae > VXYL01. The sequence goes on from OZ220737.1 coordinate 3,411,817, forward strand.
CATGGCCCGTCTCGCGTTCAACACTGGCCTCATTGGGGTCGCGCCCCCTGCCGAATTCTTCGGTGCGTTCAATCCGAGTTCATCGGTTCATCCAAAACGGGCGATCACAACCCCCGCCCCTACAAGGATGCGCATGGGCGCGTTGCGCGGTAAAGTAGGGGTTGTCACACCCGATTCGAGGACTTGATGGTCGAGATTTCTCAAGCCGCCCAAGCGTATCTGCGCGATCTGCTTGCGAAGCAGGAAGACGGTTGCGGCATTCGCATCTTCGTCTCGGAGCCGGGGACGCCGAATGCCGAGACGTGCATCGCGTATTGCCGTCCCGGGGAGGAGCAGGACGACGACACACCGGTGCCGTACGAGGGGTTCACGGCGTGGCTGGAGGATCGGAGCGAAAAGTACCTCCTCGACGCCGTGGTGGACTTCCGCGAAGACCGTATGGGCGGCCAGCTCACCATCAAGGCGCCCAACGCCCGCGTGCCGAACGTGGACGAAAACTCGCCCTTGGAAGACCGCGTCAACTACGTGCTCTACAACGAGATCAACCCCGGCCTTGCCGCCCACGGCGGCCAGGTGACGCTGGTGGAGATCGTCGAGGAGAGCGTCGCCGTGCTGCAGTTCGGCGGCGGCTGCCAAGGCTGCGCGGCGGTGGACATCACCCTCAAGCAGGGCGTGGAGAAATCCCTCACCGAGCGAATCCCGGAACTGACGGAAATCCGCGACGTGACGGACCACACGATTCGGGAGAACGCCTACTACCGCTGAGGGCCACAGTCCCGATGCCGGTCCCGGGCCTCATGTACTCAGCGACCCGCAACCTCCGACCGTCGCCCCAGTGCTTCCGAGAAGGCGTCCCTCACAAAGCTCTTCTGAGCCGGGTCTAAATCGCGCCCTAGTTCATGCCGGGACCTAGCCAAGAGCCTTCCATCGATCTCTGGTGGCCGCCAGTGAGTAGATCGAATGCGCTCCGCTAGCAGCCTGTCGGACTTAGAAACTGGACCCTCGTAACCTATTGTTTTTATTGCATATATGTTTCGAGAAAGTCTCTTATGCTCTGTAGGAATTAGTAGTTATTTCAACGAGTTATCAAAATATCAACGCCAAAGTCCGACAGGCTGCTAGCTCAAGCACCTCTGCCGCCGCCAACTCTTCGGCGACGGCCTGTGCAACCCGAATCAAGCGAGCGTTGTCATCGGTCTCGTCACCTTCGTCCATACGCTCGGGGTGCGCCGGCGTGTCCGCCACCGCCCGATCGTGTGGCTGGCAACTCAAGAAGGGGGCTAGTTCTGCTGATGTCCACTCATCGACGCAATCCGCCTCCTCACGCAGGAACGCCGACTGGCTTCCTCGAGATGGTTTGATTCCCAGAAGATGCACCCTGATCCCGTACGCCTGTGCCTGCTGCACACCGACCCGTATGTCCTCATCGCCTGAGAGCAATACGCAAGTGGACATTGCTCGGTTCCGAGCGAGGGTGATCATGTCTGTAACAATCAGTGAATCGACCCCCTTCTGCTGGCCTTGCGAGTTGACGAATCCCAGCCGAACCTTGACGTCCGGTTGGTTGGCCAACGCAATGTGCTGTGGCGTGGGTCCCTGCGAGGTGCCGTCATACCAATAGATGCGTAGGAGCGGCAACGATGACACGGCTTCGGCGAAGCACTTGATCGTGTCCCTTGCCGCCGCGTAGTCCAGCGTGCACTCGCCCCGCATGAGCTTTCGACCGCAAAGCTCGATCGAACCTTGCGCAAACAGATAGCCAGCATCCACGAAGACTGCCACGCGATCCACTTGACGCCCTCTGAACTAGTCCCGGAAAAAACAAGGGCCCCCGCGGGGGCCCCGTATTTGGCTGGCCCATTCACTATAGGCCGGGCCAGTCACGGAACATTGACGTACAGGCACGTCGCTTGTCAACTAGCGTACCGTCCCGCAATTTAATTGGATTATTATGCGGGGTTTTTGCGGAAAGGAGTCGACGATGCCTCGCGGCCGTCCGGTGGCCCCGGTTCATCTTGAAGACGCCGAGCGCGAGGAGCTGCTCGGCATGGTGCGCTCGCGCTCGCTGCCGCACGGGCTGGCACGGCGGGCGCGGATCGTGCTGCTGTGCGCCGACGGCGAGTCCAACGTCGCCGTCGCCGGACGCATGGGGCTGAGTGCCGGCACGGTGGGGAAGTGGCGCCAGCGCTACCTGCAGGGCGGGGTCGACGGGCTGCACGACGAGCCGCGTCCGGGACGCCCGCGCAGCCACGGCGACGAGCGTGTCGCGGAGGTGATCCACGCGGCACTGCACAGCGAGCCGCCGGGCGCCACGCACTGGAGCGTGCGCCGCATGGCCGACCACGCCGGCGTCTCCAAGACCACCGTGCACCGCTGGTTCCGGCTGTTCGGCCTGCAGCCCCACCGGCAGCGCCACTTCAAGCTGTCCACGGACCCGCTGTTCGTCGACAAGGTGCGCGACATCGTCGGCCTGTACCTGAACCCGCCGGACAAGGCGGTGGTGCTGTGCGTCGACGAGAAGAGCCAGGTGCAGGCGCTCAACCGCACCCAGCCGGTGCTGCCCATGGGGCTGGGGTACGTCGAGGGGGTCACCCACGACTACGTCCGCCACGGCACCACCACCCTGTTCGCCGCCCTCGACGTCGCCACCGGAAAGGTGCTCGCCCGATGCAGCGAGCGCCACCGCCACCAGGAGTTCCTCTCCTTCCTCCGCCACGTCGACGCCAGCGTGCCGAAGCACCTCGACGTCCATCTGGTCGTCGACAACCACGCCATCCACAGCCACGCCAAGGTCAAGGCCTGGCTGGCCCGCCGGCCCCGCTGCCACCTGCACTTCACCCCCACCTACTCCTCCTGGCTCAACCAGGTCGAGCGCTGGTTCGGCATCGTCACCCAGCAGGCCATCCGCCGCGGCTCCTTCACCAGCGTCAGACAGCTCACCGACCGCATCGACTCCTTCGTCGAACACTACAACCGCAAGGCCCCCATTCGTCTGGGTCGCAACCGCCGATTCCATCCTCGCCAAGATCGAACGACTTGCAAAAACTTATTTCCGGGACGGACACTAGCTGTCCCCGCCCGCACGAAGTCGGGCAGGCTGCTAGCCAGCGGCGATGGCGTTTGTCTCGTTCTCCGCTTCTAGCCGATCCCGCAGGGGTTCTGCCAGTCTCGTGGCCAGCGAGCGCAGCAGGGTTTCCGTTTCGTTCCAGTCGACGCAGGCGTCGGTGATTGAGACGCCGTATTGGAGGCTTGCCGGGTCGCCGAGCTTTTGGTTGCCGGCGGCGAGGTTGCTTTCCAGCATCAGGCCGACGATGGATCGGTTGCCGGCGGTGATCTGCTCTGCCACGGCTTCTGCAACCAGCGGCTGGCGGGTGTGGTCCTTGTTCGAGTTGGCGTGTGAGCAATCGACCATGATGTTGGGGGTGAGCCCAGCATCGGCGAGTGCGCGTTCGCACCCCTGCACGGCCTGGCGGTCGTAGTTGGGGCCGGAGCTGCCGCCGCGCAGGACGATGTGGCCGCAGGCGTTGCCGCGGGTGTGGACGACGGACACCTGGCCGCGCTGGTTGATGCCGAGGAAGCGATGCGGGCTCGACACCGATTGCAGGGCGTTGATGGCGACGTCGAGGGAACCGTCGGTGCCATTCTTGAAGCCCACCGCGCAGGAAAGCCCGGAGGCCATCTCCCGATGCGTTTGCGATTCCGTGGTGCGGGCGCCGATGGCGGACCAGGCGATCAGGTCTTGCAGGTACTGCGGCATGATGGGGTCGAGCGCCTCGGTGGCGAGGGGTAGGCCGAGGTCCGCAATCTGCAGCAGGAGCTGCCGCGCCACGCGAATGCCGCGCTCGACGTGGAAGGTGTCGTCGAGGTTCGGATCGTTGATGAGCCCCTTCCAGCCGGTGGTGGTGCGGGGTTTTTCGAAATAGGTGCGCATGACGAGCAGGAGCGAATCGCTGGTCTCGCGTGCAAGGCTGGCGAGCCGAGCGGCGTAGTCGAGCGCGGCCTCCGGATCGTGGATCGAGCACGGGCCGACGACGACGAGCAGGTGGTGGTCGCGGCGCTCGAGGATGGCGCGGATGCCCTCCCGCGCCGTCGCCACGCCGTGCAGCACGGCTTCGCTCGCCGGCAGCTCCGTCTTCACCTCATGCGGCGTTGGCAAGAGTTCGTGTGCCAGCACGTTCAGGTTCTCCGTTCGTTCGGCTTGGTCGGACATGTCGTATTGCTCCCCATCTCCCGTTGTCTCGGTGCCTTTCACCCCGCCCCAAAAAAGAAACCCCGATGGCGTCGCCAATCGGGGTTCTTCGACGGGCGACACCTGCGCCCTCGATTTCGAGTGCGCGTCAGCTCGTGAAAAACCAATACCCGCCCGTGGTTGCCGCGGCTGCGGCACGCCTTGGGCTCGGTGGGAAAATCGTTCGGGGATTCATGGGGCGCCGATTGTCCCCATGTGCGGGTTCATGTCAACCGTTTTTTTCTCCGCCCCCCTCCGAGGCGCGTCGTACTCTGGAGGGAGGGCGTCCCGCCCCAGCCCCCACCTCTTTTGGTGCCTTCCGTCCAGGGCGGCTTCCCTTCTCATTGTTGCCATTCGGTAGCTACACTTCGCCGCGAGCTTTGCCAAGCCTTGGGAGACGCTCATGCCGTCAACCACACGCGAACGGTTCGAGCAGGCGCTTGCCGACCTCATGGACGAGGTGCAGGAGGATCGCCACATCCTCGCCGGCATCCTCTGCGGCAGCCTTTCCCACGACGAGGTGTGGGACAAGTCCGACATCGACCTCGTGCTCGTCTGCACCGACGATCAGAAGACTGGCGTCCATGGCGTGGCACTGACGATGGACGACATCAACATCCACACTTCCGTCGAGCCGCGGGCGGAGTTCCGGCGCCGCTTGGAGGCCTCCACGCGCAACATGTTCGGCCACTCGATGTATGCCAAGGGACGCCTGCTCTTCAGTCGCGACCCGTCCATCGACCGCCTGTTCACCCAGCTTCAGGACATCGGTGCTCGGGACACCCAGATCCAGGTGATGAACAGCGTCCTGCACGCGCTCACCACCCACTACAAGGCGCGCAAGTGGCACGAGGTGAAGGACGATGCGGCATACACGGCGTTGTGGATCCTGCAGACGGCGCGGTCGCTCGCGGAGGCGGAAGTGGGCCTTGCCGGGGAGATCGTTGGCCGCGAAGCGCTCGCCGATGCTGTGCGCCTGAACCCTGCGCTCTATGGCACCATCTATCTTGACCTCCTTGAGCGACCGGCCACGGCTGCGGCCAACGGTGTGGCGCTCGACGCCATCGACGCCTGGCTCGAACCCCGCGCCCGGCAGATTTTTGCCCCGCTGCTCGAGTATCTGGAAGAGTCGGGCGGCGAGCCCCGCTCCACCACTGAGATATCCCACCACTTCGCCCGCAACCACGACGTGGAGCACATTCTCATCGCCTGCGAGTGGCTGTCGGACATCGGCGTGATCGAAAAGGCATCGACGCCCGTCAAGCTCACCACCCGCAGTCAGATCGAGGTGGAGGAACTGGCGTTCTTCGCATCCTGACGGGTCTTCGTCGGGGCGGACTTGCCCCTGCCCGTCTTGAACTACGAACCCGTCGATGTGTAGTGACGGACGCCTGTGCGCCAAGCGAGCAAGGAGGCGCCGAAGAAGGCGAACCCGGCGAGTGGGGCGGCGAACTGCATCCAGGCGGTGCTGCCGAGGGGGTCGGCGACTCCCATGACGCCGACGAGAGGGAAATACGTGACGCAGCCCAAGGGCACCACGAAGGTGAAGAAGCGGCGGAAGTCGCGGGCGTAGATTGCGAGCGGGTATTGGGCTGTTTCCACGCCGCCGTAGGTGAGGAGGTTGAAAATGTGCAGCGTTTCGGTGGTCCAGAAGGCGAGCGTCGCCTGCAGGATGATGAGGCCGTAGAAGAAAAGGAACGTCCCGGCCAGCGACAGCGCGAGCAGGAGCACTCGCCCGGCGTTCCAGTCGATCTCAAGCGACCACAGCGCCCACACCAGCACCACGAGGCCCGGAAGCAGGCGCCCGACCCGAAACAGCGTGAATTCGTGCCCCGCCACCTGCGGCACCAAGGGCCGGGGGCGAAGCAGGATGCGGTCGAAGTTGCCGGTCTTGATGAACTGGTCGCCAAAGAGGTCGAAGCCGCGGGCGAGGGCATCGGTGAAGGCGAACGAGACGCTGACGGTGCCGTAGAGCAGGGCGACCTGCGGCAGCGTCCACACGGCAAGGCTGCCAAAGCGGTCGAACAGCGCCCAGATGGCGAACGGCTCCAGCGAGTGGGTGAGCAACTGGCCGAAGGACATGACGAGGAACGTGCCGCGGTACTGCATCTGTCCGCGCACGCTGATGCCGATGAGCCGCAGGTACAGGCCCGCCGTACCCGGCTTGCGCTGGCGCCGGCCCGCCGCGACCGTAGCTTCGCGGGATGCGGTTCCTGACAGGTCGCTATCCACCTTGAATCACCAGCCGCCCCCGCCCCTGGCTCAGCACCGCATAGCCGATGCCGACGAACACCGCCGTCCAGCCGAACTGCAAGGCGATCTCGATGGGTGCCGCCGCTGCCGCAATGTCGCCGCTGTAGATGCGAAACGGCGTGTCGCCGAGGCCGCGAAACGGCTGCCAGTACAAGGCCGGCTGAAGCCACTCAGGCAAGAGCGGCAGCGGCACCGCCAACCCGGAAAAGAGCGAGATGAGCCCATACATGCACGCCTGCAGGCCGCGTCCGGAGACGAGCCAGAACAGGGTCGTCTGGAACAGCATGGTGACGGCGGTCGCGAGCGCCGCCATGCCGAAGAGTGCAACCGCAAAAGCGACGCCGCTCGCAAGGCTCGGCGGCGGCTTCAGCGCCCACGCATCGAGCCCGAGCCAAGGCAGCACCCACAGCGCCACGAACAGGAGCGGCAGCATGCGGATGGTGGTGTCCGCCACGCGGTGGGCGAACGTCCTCGCGTACCAGAAGGCATATAGATTCACAGGGCGCAAGAGCTCCCACGCGACGTTGCCTTCAAGAAACTTGCGCTGGATGTCGGGGTCGAGGGAGTAGGGCAGAAGGCCGAAGAACGCCTGCCCCAGCCAGATGTAGGCCACCACCGCGGCGAAGGCCATCGGCGGCTCGGCGCTGGCGGAGGCAAAGAACGCCGCCAGCACCATCAGCCGGATGCCGCCCCAGAAGAGTTGCACGACCGAGTTGGCGAGCGCTGCCGAACGGTATTGCAGCACCTCGCGGTAGCGCGCGCCGAGCACGGCCAGGTACGGGCGCAACATGTGGTCAGGTGCGGGCCGAATCGTAGAGGTCGCGGACGATCTCCTCGATGGGAGGGTGCTCGACGATCAGGTCGCGGATGCGGTAGCGGGCGGAGAGTTCGGCCACGAACGCCGGTGCGTTTTCGGCCACCCGGAACTGCGCGCGATTGCCGTCGCCTTCGGCGAGGGCCTGGTGCTCTGCCGCCAGCGTTTCCCCTTCTTCGAACTCGACGACGACGCGCCTCTCGCGATAGCGGGGCGAGCGCAGGGAATCCATCGGCCCGTCGAGCAGCAGCGTGCCGTCGTTGATGACCATCACCCGTTTGCACAGCGCCTCGATGTCGCCCATGTCGTGGCTGGTGAGCAGCACGGTGGTGCCGTGTTCGCGGTTTTGCCGGCGAATGAACTCGCGCACGGCGAGTCGCGAGGGGGCGTCGAGGCCGATGGTGGGCTCGTCCAGGAACAGGATGTCGGGCCGGTGCAGGAGCGAGGCCGCCAGATCGCACCGCGCCCGCTGGCCCAGGCTTAGCTGCCGCACGGGCACGTCGAACAGCGGCTCGAGGTGCAGGAGCTCTGCAAGCTCTTCCAGGACTCGGGCGTGCTGCGTCGGCGGCGTGGCGTAGATGTCTCGCAGCAGGTCGAACGACTCGATCACGGGCAAATCCCACCAAAGCTGCGAACGCTGCCCGAAAACGACGCCAATCCGCGCCACATGGCGGGCGCGATCACGCCAGGGCGACAGGCCATTGACCTCGCATTCCCCGCCGGACGGAGTGAGGATTCCGGAGAGAATCTTGATGGTGGTGGACTTCCCGGCCCCGTTGGGCCCGATATAGCCAACCAGCTCCCCCGGCTCGATGTCGAAATCGACCCCATGCAGCGCCTTCACCTCACGGTAGCGCCGATGCGCCAGCGACCGCACCGCGCCCCAAAATCCCGGCCGTCGCTCCGCCACACGAAACACCTTCTCAAGCTGGCGCACAGTAATTTGCGGCACGGCTGGCGGGCCTCGGGAAAGCGGGGGCGCGCGACCATAGCGCCGGATTGGCCGGGCATCAAGGCCGCGGGCAAGTGCCCCGTAGGGGCGGGGCTTGTCCCCATATGCGCTAACTTGTTTTGCGCATCGGCTGTCCGTAAGGTGGGGGTGTCGGTTCGGCTGGGGGCTTGTGCGGAGTGGACGAGGACTGGAAGGTGGTGGTGTCGTTCCTTCCGGAAGGCTGGGAGGAACTGGCGCAGGAGACGGGGGCGCTGAAGGGACTGCGCAAGGCGAAGTCTCCGGAGGCGCTGCTGCGGGTGCTTCTGCTGCATCTGGCGCGGGGTCATTCGCTGCGGGAGACGGTGGTGCGGGCGCGGCAGGCGAACCTTGCGGAGCTCTCGGACGTGGCGCTGCTGAAGCGGCTGCGGAAGTCGTCGGAGTGGCTGCGGGAGCTGTGCGCGGCGATGTTCCGGGAGCAGGGCGGAGTGTCGGCGTCTGGCGAGCTGCCGTTCCGGGCGTTCGACGCGACGACGGTGAAGGAGCCGGGGCGGACGGGCTCGCTGTGGCGCCTGCACTACAGCGTGCGGCTTCCGTCGCTGGCTTGCGACTTCTACAAGCTGACGCCGACCGAGGGTTCGGGCGTGGCCGAGACGCTGGCGCACTTTCCGATCGCCCGGGGCGACCTGGTGCTGGCGGACCGGGGCTACTCGACGGCGGCGGGTCTCGGCCACGTGGCGTCGTCGGGCGGCCACGCCACGGTGCGCGTGAACACCGGCTCGCTGCCGCTGCGGACACCGGACGGGGAGGCGCTGGACCTGCTGCAGCGGGTCGCCGGGCTGGACGAGGCGTGCGTCCCGCGGGCATGGCCGGCGGTGGCGGTCGGTCGGGGCGTCGCGGTGCCGGGTCGCGTGTGCGCGATCCGCAAGACCGAGGAGGCCGCCGCCATCGCGCAGCGCAAGGCGAAGGAACACGCAGCGCGCCAGGGCCGGCAGGTGCGGCCGTCCAGCCTCGAGTTCGCCCGCCACGTGATCCTGTTCACCACCTTCCCCGAAGGGACCTTCGACGCCCGCAGCGTGCTGGACTGGTACCGCGTCCGCTGGCAGGTCGAACTGGTCTTCAGGCGCTTCAAGTCGCTGGCGCAGCTCGGCCACCTGCCCAAGCACGAGGACGACAGCGCCCGCGCCTGGCTCCACGGCAAGCTGCTCGTGGCGCTGTTGGTGGAGAAGCTCGTTCGCCACGCCGGCTCCGTTTCCCCCTGGGGAGGCACCGTGGAGAGCCCGCCGTCGCAGTCCCTGGCGTGACTTCCGCTTCATGTACGGCCAGATCGCCCGCGCCATCGAGCCGCACCTCCCCCTGCAGCAGGCCATCGACGACTGGGACCGCATCTCAAGGGGATTGGCCGACCCGCCTCGCCAGCGGACCCCGCAGATCGACGAACGCTTCCCGGAACCATCGATCCAAACAAGTTAGCGCATATGGGGCTTGTCCCCGCCCGTGTTGAAGGCCCCGACGAACTCGTCGAAGCACAGCAGTTCGCGCAAGCGAACTGCCAACGTGCCCGTGGGGGCGCGCCAGGACGGGACAAGCCCGTCCCCCACGAGGCCCGTCTCGGATTCACCGACCGTCCCCGGATTGCGCGCCTTTCGGCGCGTTGGGAGGGCGAGACGCCCTCCCAACGAGGCCCGCGTCCGCATTGAAACGCACCGGTGGATTCGACAGGGGACGCGTAGGGGGTGCGCTCGAGGGTAGGGCGCTCCCTTCCTGTCACTCCCCCCTTGCGGGGGAGTCGAAAGCGTCCTCGCTTTCGGAGGGGGGGCTTGGGGGACCGGCGGATGACTTTGCGTAGCCCCCCCTCCGAGAAAAGCGAGGACGCTTTTCTCGACTCCCCCGCGAGGGGGGAGTGACGAGAAGGGGCTCCGTTCCGGGATTCGCGGCATGTGCGAGCCGGGGGTCACAGAAGGTGTCCGTGGGAGCGGCGACGGGTGCCACGGGGGATGCGTTGAAACGCACCGATGGATGGACCGACGGACTCGGCACGGGGCGCTTCCTTTCCTGTCACTCCCCCCTTGCGGGGGAGTCGAAAGCGTCCTCGCTTTCGGAGGGGGGGGCTTGGGGGACCGGCGGATGACTTTGCGTAGCCCCCCCTCCGAGAAAAGCGAGGACGTTTTTCTCGACTCCCCCGCGAGGGGGGATGACGAGAAGGGGCTCCGTTCCGGGATTCGCGGCATGTGCGAGCCGGGGGTCACAGAAGGTGTCCGTGGGAGCGGCGACGGGTGCCACGGGGGATCCGTTGAAACGCACCGATGGATGGACCGACGGACTCGGCACGGGGCGCTTCCTCTCCTGTCACTCCCCCCTTGCGGGGGAGTCGAAAGCGTCCTCGCTTTCGGAGGGGGGGCTTGGGGGACCGGCGGATGACTTTGCGTAGCCCCCCCTCCGAGAAAAGCGAGGACGCTTTTCTCGACTCCCCCGCGAGGGGGGAGTGACGAGAAGGGGCTCCGTTCCGGGATTCGCGGCATGTGCGAGCAGGGCGCGCCGGGACGGAACAAGCCCGTCCCCCTACGAGGCCATGCTTTTGCGGGCTGCTACGATGGGTCTTGACGGGGCCGACGTTGCCGGGGGAGGGCAATGGCGAGGAAAAGGAACGGTGCGGCGGGTGAAGCGTCGAAGGCCAAGGCAACGCGGCGGCCGCAGATTCGCAGCACCATCGCCGTGCAGGGGTCGCGGGTTCATAACCTGAAGGACATCTCTGTGGAGATTCCGCGGGATCGGCTTGTGGTGGTTACCGGACTGTCTGGTTCTGGCAAGTCGTCGCTGGCTTTCGACACCATCTATGCCGAAGGCCAGCGGCGCTACATGGAGTCGCTGTCGAGCTTTGCCAAGCGCTATATCGCGCAGGTGGAGAAGCCGGATGTGGACTTTGTCTTTGGCCTCTCTCCCGTCGTTTCCATCGAGCAGAAGACCATCGCTCGCAACCCTCGCTCCACGGTCGGCACGCTCACCGACATCGCGAGCTACCTCAACCTGCTGTTCGCCACCATTGCCGACGGGCATTGCCCCTATACAGACGAGCCGGTACCCATCCGCTCCGCCGCGCAGATCGTCGAGGCGATCCTGGCACTGCCGAACGGGGCGGAAGTGGAGCTGCTCGCGCCGATCTTCGAGGTCTATGGCGAGACGCCGGAGTTCCTGTTCACCGAGGTTCGCAAGCAAGGCTGTCGGCATGTGGAGATCGATGGGGAGAGGGTGGACCTCAACGAGGATCCGCCCGACGCCTTGCCGCCCGGTGCGCGGCTGTCGGCGCTGGTGGATCGCTTCGTCGTCGCGCCGGATGTGGAGAAGCAGCTCAAGGCGGGTGTCGAGCACGCTTTGCGTGTAGGCGATTCGCTGATGTTCGCGCGGGTGGTGGGCGGCGCGACTTCGAGGCGCATCGCCACGTTTGCGCGGGAGTTCGGCAGCGCCACGCACGGTCTCGTGTACGGCGACATCGTTCCGGACTTCTTCATGTTCAACAACCCCGAGAGCGCCTGCCGCACCTGCGGCGGCATCGGCACCGACAAGCGCACCCATCAAGACCTCCTGGTCTCGAACCCGGAACGCTCCATCCGCGACGGCTGCTTCCTGCGCGACGCCTTCACCTACCGCCCCGACAACCACCGCGGCTACACGCTCTATTCCCTGTCGGAGGAATACGGCTTCAGCCTCGACGCGCCTTGGCAAGACCTCTCGGCGGAGGCGCGTCAGGCCGTGCTCTACGGCACCGGCGGCGAGCCGTTGCAGCTTCGCATCCCACCGGATGCGAAGGTTCGCAAGGAGAACTGGACCCGGCGGCCATTCGCCTTTCAAGGTATCGCCGGTGGCATCGAGCGGCACTATCGCTGGTATCGGCAGCGCGACGTGCCGAGTTCCGGCATGGAGGCGTGGCTCGACCGCGTGATGGTGGAGCACATCTGCCCGGACTGCGATGGCGCAAGGCTGCGCGCCACCAGGCTCAAGTTCCGCATCGCCGGGCGCAACATCGACGATTTCGGTCGCATGAACTTCGACGAACTGCGGCCGTTTCTCGACTCCGTGGAGCCAACCGGGCCGCGGGCAGACGCCGGCCGGCAAATCCTGGCCGAGATCGGCAAGCGCATTGACCTGTTGCTCGGCATTGGCCTCGACTATCTCAGCTTCAGCCGCGCCTCGAGCACGCTGTCCGGCGGCGAGGCGCAGCGCATCCGCCTCTCGACGCAAATCGGCTCTGGGCTTATGGGCATGCTCTACGTGCTCGACGAGCCCTCCATCGGCCTGCACCCGAAAGACAACGTGAAGATGATCGACACGCTGCGCTCGCTTTGCGACCTCGGCAACACCGTGTTGGTGGTGGAGCACGACGAGGACACCATCCGGGCAGCGGACTTCGTGGTGGAGGTGGGGCCGGGGCCGGGCATTCATGGCGGCGAGGTGGTGGCGACGGGGTCGCTCGACGACATCCTCGCCTGCGAGGAGTCCCCCACGGGGCGCTATCTCTCTGGGCAGGCGTCGATTGCGATGCCGGAGACGCGACGCAAGGCGAATGCCAAGCAACTCACCATTCGGGGTGCTGCGGAGAACAACCTCAAGGGCATTGACGTGCAGGTGCCGCTTGGCCAGTTCATCTGCGTCACCGGTGCGTCGGGCTCCGGCAAGTCCACGCTGGTGAACGAGATTCTCTACAAGGAACTGTGGAAGCGGCTGGTGGACCCACGCTCGCTTTCCGGCGCGCACGAAGGCATGGACGGAGTGGAGCACCTCACCCGCGTCATCAACATCGACCAGTCGCCCATCGGCCGCAACAGCCGCTCCAACCCCTCCACCTATGTCGGCTTCTACGATCAGATCCGAACACTGTTCGCGAAAACGGAGCTCGCCAAGGAGCGCGGCTACAAGCCAGGACGGTTCAGCTTCAACGTCAAGGGCGGGCGCTGCGAGGAATGCCAGGGCGAAGGCGTGATCGCCACCAAGCTCTACTTCATGCCGGACGTGGAGGTGGTGTGCGCCTCCTGCAAGGGCCAGCGCTTCAACGCCGAAACGCTGGAAATCACGCACAAGGACAAGACCATCGCCGACGTGCTCGACATGTCCATCGAGGAAGGCGTCGGCTTCTTCACCGACCTTCCGGCCATCGGCCGCAAGCTCAAGGTGCTGGACGACTTGGGCCTCGGCTACCTGACTCTCGGCCAATCGGCAACCACCCTCTCGGGCGGCGAGGCGCAGCGCGTGAAGCTCGGCGCGGAACTCGCCAAGCTCCAACGCCGCGGCCACATCCTCTACATCCTCGACGAACCCACCACGGGCCTACACCTGGCTGACATCTCCCGCCTGCTCGAATGCCTCCACCGCCTGGTGGACGCCGGCCACACGGTGCTCGTGATCGAGCACCACCTGGACGTAATCAAGACCGCCGACCACATCATCGACCTCGGCCCGGAAGGCGGCCGCGGCGGCGGCGAGGTGGTGGTGACGGGTCCCCCCGAGGTTGTTGCGGCAACGGAGCGTTCCCACACGGGCCGGTTCCTGCGGGAACGGCTCGGGTGAACCTCTGATGGAGTCGGCAGATGCGCCTTGCGGCGCGCACGAGGGCGAGACGCCCTCGCTCCGAGGGCACGGCTTAATCAGGTAGGAAGGAGCGGCCAAGTCGAGGTCGTGTCCGTGGAGCGAGGGCGTCAGGGATCACTCCACGCCTCATCACCCCACGCTTGGTTGCCTTTCTGGAACATCGAACTCGCCTGTCTGTGGCGGGTTGCGCCTATAGCCGGCAACATGCCTTTTTCTTCGAGCTCCTGCTCGTCAAGTCGCTTGTGCGGGTCCCGCAGGGCCTTCCTGGCGAATGCTGAACGGGTCGTGCGGACCATGGAACCCTATTCGCCAACGACCAGGAAGGCCGCCGCCTCGTCAGCATCGAATTGTGCTAAGTCGGCCTGAGTGCGTCGTAGAAGGTGCTCGATGTCGGAAGTCGTGCAGTTTCCCAATCGGACCCACACCACTTTGGGCGGTGGGCCGTGAAGGAAGCTGAGCTGATGGAAGTCCTCGTCCTTCGACACGATTGCAAGCGCATTGACGCGCGCGTATTCCCAGACCTCGGCATCCTCCGCTCTGTGGAGATCTAGGTTGCGGACGTGTTCCGAGCCCGGGTACACGTCGGCGAGACGTGCGACGAGCTTGTGGGAGAGGTTTTGATCGAAGAGCAGCTTCACGACTCGCCGAGGGACATGAGCTTGCGCTCGCGGTCGGCGGCGAAGCTCAGGCAAGCTCGAATGTCGTCGTGGGTGAGATCGGGGAAGTCGTCGAGGATTTCCTGCGGGGACATCCCCGAGGCCAAGTACTCCAGCACATCGTAGACGGTGATCCGCAAGCCACGGATACAGGGCTTTCCGCCGCGCTTGCCCGGCTCGATGCTGATGCTGTTGCGGTAGGTCACTTCCGCTTCTCTCATGCGGCCGGGTAGAGGGTGCGGGCGTTGCCGGCGAAGAAGCCTGCCTGTTGCGTTGGCGGGATTCCGTCCAAGGCTCTTGTGAAACGGCCCAAGGGGTCGCGGCCGCCTTCGGCGTGGGGGTAGTCGGAGGAGAAGATGTATAGGTCGGGTTTGGATTCGCGGATTAGTTGGCCCACGTCTTCGAAGGGGTAGGGGGTGAAGCGGAGTTGATCCCGGAACTGTTCGGAGGGCTTGCGCTTGAAGCCGGCGAGGTAGGGTTCGGAGCGGGCCCAGATGTCCACGGCGTGGTCGAGGCGGCGGATGGTGTCTGGCACCCAGCCGGCACCCAGTTCGATGACGCCACCGGTAAGGGACGGGAAGCGTTCGAGCACGCCGTCGAGCACCAGTGTGGAGATGAAGCGTTGGGCGGAGTGGAAGATGACGGTTAGGTCCTTCGAGCCGATCACCTCGGCGCGGCCCCTCGCGCTTTGCCGTTCCGAATGGCCGTCGTTCATCCACTCGTTAGGGATGCTGAGGCTGGAACTGCCGACATGGAGGATGAAGGGGGTTTGCGACTCTTGCAGTCGGCGCCAGATGGCGTCGTGTTCCGGGTGGCCGGGGGAGCGTCCGCCGGGGGCGTGGGAGGGAAGCCACATCGCGCCAAGCCCGAGTTCCAGCGCCGCGTTGATGCTGGCGAGGGCACGGGCGGGATCGTCGAGCGGCGCCATGGCGACGCCGATCAATCTCGCGTCGCCGTCGCAGAACTCGGCCATTGCCCGGTTGTGGGCGTCCGCAGCGGCGTAGCGGGCCTCGACATCCTGCGTGCCGAATATCTTGGTGGCGCAGAAGGAGGAGAACACCACTTGTCGCTCGAAGCCGAGCTGATCGAGCGCAATGCCCCGTTCCTTGCCGCTGAATGCGCCGAGGGCCTGGTGCCACTTCGGGCCGCGGGTGAGGCGGTCGCCCAAGGCCGTGAGTTCCTGCACCACTTCCGGCGCATGGCCTTGGGCGCCGTCGAAGGAGCGCATCTGGTGGCCCACATCTGCAAGGCGGATGTCGTCGAGCGACGGGATGCGATCTCGCATCCGAGTTTCGACATGCCGCGACAGGAAGTCCGGCAGTTCCATGAGGTGGCTGTCGGCGTCGAAGACGACCCGGTCGCCGGCGTAGGTCATGGCGGCGTCAGAGGGCGACTACCGCGTGACCCGGGCAGGTGGGAGCACCGGTCTGGGTAACCACGTTGATGTCGAGATAGACGCGGTTCTCGCCGTCTTCCGCCTTCTTCGCGGTGACTTCGCCCGTGACGGTGAGCACGTCGTCCTTCTGGTTGATGGCGCGGTACTGGCAGCCGACTTCGCGGACGATGGCATCGTCGCCGATCCACTCGCGCAGGGCGTTGACGATGTAGGCATAGCGCAGGTTGCCCATGCCGAAGGCGCCCTGCTCGTTGCCGGCACGGCGGCCGGCCTCGTCGTCCATGTGGAAGGGGACGAATTCCTCGTTCACCGCGGCGTAGCGGTTCCATTCGGCGAAGCTGGTCTTCCGGGACCAGGCCGGCAGCTTGTCGCCGATCTGGATGTCTTCGAAGCTGACGGTCATGGCTCCTCCTGCGGGTTGGCCTTGCGGTGCTCGGTCAGTAGCGGATGCCGATGGACATGCGCGTCTTCACCAGCTCATTGTCTTGGTTCCGCCACTCGATTTCGTTCCGGACGTAGAGCGTGTGCCCGAGGCGCCCTTCGCGCTCGTTCCAGTCCACCAGCCGGGTGCGGGCGCTGATGACGTCGCCAGGGCGCATGGGCGCGCCGTAGGTGTCGGTCTGGCCGCCGTTCATGCCGGTGAGTGGCTTGCCGTCCGGGCGCTGGCCGGCGAGTCCCGGCGAGCCGCCCTTGGGGCGCTCTACGGGCCAGGCAAACGGGTTGAAGTCGGGCGGTGCAACGATGCCGCCCCAACGGGTGCTGGCAGCGTACTCGGCATCCCAATAGATGCGCGGCGGTGTCTCGGGGTAGTGCGTGGCCATGGCCCAGCGGCGAATGTCGGTCTCCGTGATGGGCGGCGCCGTGCGCGGCTCGCTCCACACCCCTTGCGCGGCGCGCATCTCATCGGTGACGTATGTGACTTCCTGTTCGCTCAAGGCGTGCCCCTCCGGATCGCGGGGGGATCGTAGCAGAAGTCCCTTGCCGAGTTGGTCGGTGCGTTCAACAGGGGCGGGGGCAAGCCCGGGGCAAGCCCCGCCCCTACGAGGCCCGTACCGAATCCACCGGTGCGTGCAAGACGGACCCCGCGGGCCTCGGAGGGAAGGCGTCTCGCCCTCCGCCGCGCCGACAGGCGCGCAAATCCAGGGTCTGTCGGCGCATTCAAGACTGGCCGGGACAAGCCCGGGGCAAGCCTCGCCCCTACGGGAGAGTGCCGCGTGATCATTGGGTTGCACGTTGTGCGAGTATTCGGCGCGATAGCCAAGGAGACGGATATGCGCTCGCTTGCCCTCGCGGCCTCTCTCGCGCTTTCGGGTGTTGCCGCTGCGACCGACCGTTGCGCGGACCTTTATCTCCTGTCCGATGCGGACCATGCGGTGGAGCCGGGCATTCTGGTGGCGGCTTCGGAGGGCGTCCCGGCGCACTGCCGGGTGGGCGGCACGATTGACTCGACGATTCGGTTTGAGGTTCGGATGCCGGTCGAGGGCTGGGGCGGTCGGTTCATGTTCCACGCTCCGGGCGGTCTCGCCGGTGTGATCGGCGACACGAGGAGCCTGCTCGAAACCGGTTTCGCCATGGCCTCGACCGACACCGGGCATGAAGGGGCGAACGACGAGGGCTTCTACCGCGACGATCACGCCAAGCTCAACTTCGGCTTCCGGGCGAATCACCTGACCACTGTGCTCGCCAAGCGGATCGTCGCGGCGTTCTACGGCGAGCCGGTGCGGTTCGCATACCTTTGGGGCTGCTCCAACGGTGGGCGGGCGGCGCTCGTGGAGGCGCTGCGCTATCCGGACGACTACGACGGCATCATCGCCGGGGCGCCGGCAATCGAGTACACGCAACTCTTGGCGTGGGCGTTCGAGACCAGTCGGCACCAGGCCCGCGGCCCCCTTGATGCCGAGTCGGTGGCGGTGCTCGACGCCAACTCGCGGCGCGCCTGCGACATGCTTGACGGCATTGCCGACGGCATCATCGGCGATCCGCGCAAGTGCAAGGTCGAAATGCTCGAACTCGATGCGTTGCAGTGCGGCGACGGTGCCGCGGCCGATTGCCTTACGGCGCGGCAGATCGAGACCGCGCGCTACATCTACACGGGCGTCACCGATGAATCGGGCGCCGTGGTGGTGCCGGGCGTCTATCCCGGCAGCGAACTCGGCGGCGACTTTGGTCTGTGGGTTACTGGGCCCGTGCCGTTCCTCGAGGGCACGGCGTCTGACATCACGGTGGATGTGATCAAAGCCGTGATGCACCGCGATCCGGGCTTCGACATCGCGAGCTTCAACCCGGTGGCGGACCTTCCGGGGCTGCGCGAGATCATGGTCTCGGTCGAGGTTCCCGCCCCAGACTTCAGCGCCTTCCACGAGAGCGGCGGCAAACTCATCATCTACAACGGCTGGCACGACCAGCCCTGCCGCGCCAAGACGCTGGAGGCGTTTCTCGCGGACGCCGAGGCTCGAAACGGCGATGCCATGGACCAATACCTCCGCACGTACATGATTCCCGGCATGGTCCACTGTGCCGGCGGACCGGGTGCGTGGGCGGCGGACTTCGTGCAGGCGATCATCCACTGGGTGGAAGAGGACGTTGCGCCAAACCGGATCATTGCGGAGCACCCGGGCGAGTTCACGTTCATGGAGGCGCAGACGGCCATTGCCGGCAGAGAGGTGAACTGGGCCGAGGCTATCGTCGAAGCCGGCACGGCGATGGAGGACTCCCGGAGCTTCACCCGCCCCCTGTGCCCATACCCGCAGTACGCCCAGTACAACGGCTCCGGCGACCCGGACAACGCGGAAAACTACGCCTGCGCGGAAGACTGACTGCGTCGGAGCGTCCAGCACGGGCGGGGATAAGCCCTGGGATAAGCCCCGCCCCTACGAAGAAGGGCGCATGGCAATGAGCGGCATGACGCTCCCGGCGGTGGTGCCGAGCGACGTTTCAGTCCGGCTGGATACGGCGGCACTCTATGTAGTAGCGCTTTTCGTGGGCTTCGCCCAAGGAGAAGGTCTTGCGGGGGGTGGGGCCGTCGCGGGTGATGCTGGCGAAGAGGTCGTGTTTGTTGAGGGTGGGGAGGAGGAAGCCTATGCGGTCGGGGTGGCCCTTCACGAGATTGAGAAGGGTGTCTTCGCCGTGGATGAAGTCTAGGTCGGGCGTGCTTGGGAGGGTTGGCAGGCGGTCGTCGAGGAAGCGTTGCAGAGTGGTGGCGGCGAGTTGCGCGTCGGGGGACTCGATCCGCGCCAGCCCGAAGATGGTGCCGGACGCGGTGCCCTGAACGAAGGGGATGGCATGGCCGGCACCTGCTCGGTTCCGCGCCTCGTGCCATTCGGCGGGCGTCTCGTGCCGATCGATGGCAAGGCCCGCGTCCGCAAAATGCTCCGCCATTGCGCCGAGCAGCGCCGCCGGCTCGACTTCGGCGACGAGCCGGTGGATGGCTTCAAACACGAGGGCCTCGTCGTGGATATTGACCAGTTCCACCAGGGCGTGCCGGGCTGGATGGTCGGCGGGTGCGCCGGCGTCGCGAAGCTCTTCCCACACCAGGCGAGCGGCGGCGAAGGAATGGTTGCCGTCGCCCATCGCATAGACCATCGGCGGTTCGCCTTGCCTGATAGCCGCGAGGCGTGCTGCCGTCGCCTCGATGCGAGAGGCGTCCTGGATCGGCCAGCCGCGCACCCGGCCGCCGCCTTGCATGAGGTCGAAGTCGTAGGCGACGGCTCCGGGGGCCTCGAACAAGGGCTCGATCACGGTGCCGTCCGGGTCGTTCAGAAGCACAAGGATGTGTGGCGTCTCCAAGGCTGCGCCCCGGCGGACCGCGGCGCGGGCCGGCAGCCGTCGCACGTCCGTGCCCTCGGTGCAGCGGATCAGTTCCCGAGCCCCTTGGCGATGGTCGTAGCACTCGAGGTCCAGCGCCACGATGAGTCCGCGCCGCGGCTGTTCTCTTCCCACCTCCCGCTCCACGAGCATGAAACCGGGAGGCTGCTCGACCAGGACATCCGCGACATGTCGCTCCATGTTGCCGTGAATCGCGGCGATGGCGGCGTCGCGGTCGCCTTCCGCGAGCAGCGCTTCCGGCAGCACCAGGTCGAGGGTGGATGGTGCCCCACGGGTCAAGCGACGGGTCTCGGCCCAATACTCGGGCTCGGAAGTGTGCTGGTCGCAGGCGATTACGGCCCACGTCTCGAGCGCGACGCCCTGAGCTGGCAGCAGCAGCGACGGAACGTGCAGTCCGATGTCGGGATAGTGCGTCTTCAAGGCGTTGGCCGCCTTCAGGCGCCAGGGCCCTCGACCCAGGGCATGTCCACGGCCTCGTGGGGCCAGAGGAACTCGAACCCGGCCTCGAGCGCCGGCCGCCTGTCCAAGTCCTCGCGGTCGCCGATGTGGTAGTACACGTCGGCCTCGAACTCGGCCTTCACGTCCGGCAGCATGTGCTTGGAGACGGTGAAGTCCACGTCGATGTCGTGGCTGGCCCAGATGGCGCGTTGGGCGCTGATGGGCCGGTCCGAGCAGCTTCCTACCAGACAGCCCTGTTCCTTCACGGCGCGCACCATCTCCACCGGCAGGATGCCGGGCGGGTCGCCAACCGTGAGGGTGCCGTCGATGTCGAAGCTGATGAGAATCATGGAGTTCAAGTCCTCTGGAGGGAGGGCGTCTCGCCCTCCATCGCGCCGTTAGGCGCGGGTGTTTGAATCGCCTAGTCGGGCGTTGCGCTCCACACCGTGAAACGCCCGCCTAGGGGCATCGGCCCGCCGGAAACCGCAACCTCCGGCTTCACCCCCGTCACCTGACGCTCCCCAGCCCGCTGCTGGATTTGCTGGATGCAGTCGGTGTGCATCCAGAACCGGCTCCGGCCGCAGCCGATGTTGCCGCCGCTCGGGAGAATGGGGTTGGGGCCGTGAATCGAGATGTCGGTTTGGTAGAAGTCGAGCGCCTCGCCGAACTTCATGCCGCGGTAGCCGAGCCCCTCGATGTGGAACTGGTGGAACTGGGCGAAGCCGTCGTACATGTTCTCGAACGAGAGGTCGGCGGCGGTGATGCCGGCGCCTTCATAGATTTTCCTCGCCGTGCGGGCGGTGTCTGCCTCCACCTCGTCGAGGGTCGGCGTCAGGCTTCTGGGCCTCGTGTTGCTGGCGGCGTGGTTGAGGATGTAGACCGGCTTCTGGCGCATGTCGCGGGCCCGTTCCGCCGTGGTGTAGAGATAGGCGGCGGAGACCATGATGGGCAGGTCGTTGTCGAAGAGGTTCGCCGGCTTGGCGATCCAGCGGGCGGCCTTGTAGTCCTCCGGCGTGATTTCCTCCGGGCGGTGGCTGGCCCAGTAGCCTTCCGGGAACTTGAGCCCGTTTTGGCGCGAGTTCTCGATGAACGGCGCCATCATGTCGTGGCTCTTGCCGTACTTGCGGCAATACTCGGCGAATTGCAGCGCCGTGCCGTAGCAGGCGGGCGTGCCCCAGAGAGCGTGCAGGGCCGCGGTGCCCGGCAGGTCGCTGCCGGCGTTGGCGCCGCCTTGGTAGTAGCGTCCCTCGTAGTTGTGCCAGCTCTTTAGCACGAGGCATGTGTTTGTGAGGCCATCGCCCACGGCCTGGGCGGCGACGCAGATGGCGTTCGACATGCAGCCGGGGCCATACATCGTGAAGTTGACGCCCGTCAGTTCCGGCATGTTCTTGAGAATCCACTCGGCGCTTAGGCCAGCGATGCCGTCGAGGGGATTGTCGGTGCATTGGAAAGCGCTGGTGACTTCTTCCGGCACCGGCTTGCCCTTGGGCCAGTAGGCGCCGGTGGTGGTGACGGGGTCCATCACCAGGCCGTCGATCTCGGCGGGGTCGACGCCGGCGTCCTCAATGGCGCGGCGCAAGGCAATCAGGCTGATGGCGCCGACGCAGGTTTCCGCGCGGCCGTCCCAGCGCCGGGCGGTGGGGGAGTGGCCGACGCCAACGGCAGCCACCTTGCCGCGATGTTCCCAGAGGCCCATGCCCTCGTCGGTGCGGTACATGGAGGCGGGCGCGTTCTCGGTCATGCCGGATCTCCGCCTTCGGAAGACCCGACGACCCGCCACTCCGGCACCATTTGGCCGTTGGCGGTGGCCTCGAACGTGACTTCCACTTCGGCGCCCACGGGTACCTCGTCCACGGGGGTGCCGCGCAGATGCGAGTACATCTGAATGCCGGGGTCTTCGGCCAGCATCACGACGGCGACGTTGAAGGGTTGATCCTCCTGCAGCAGCCGGATCGGACAGTCGTGCACGACGCCGTAGTTGTAGATGGTGGCGCGCCCGCTCATCTCCTTCCACTCGACGGTATCCGAGCCGCAGGCCCGGCAAACCGGCGCCGGCGGATGCTGCAAGTGCTTGCACGCAACGCAGCTCTGAATCACCAGCCGATGCTCGTTCGCCGCCTCCCAGAACGGACGCGTCAAGTCATCGGGCACAACGCCCTGCTTCGGCATGTTTCCCCCCAAGACAACGTGGACTGCGCCCCGTCACCGCACGGGGCGGACGGGCATTGTACAGGGGGAGTGGAATCGCGGGTCAGGCGGCGATGCTCTCGATCACGTCGCCCTTGCGCTGGAGCACGGTCACGCCCGCTTTCAGTGCCGCCCGCTTGAGGCCGTCGTGGAAGTGGAAAGCGGCCAGCGCGAGGCGCACTTCATGGTCCGCATACTCGGGAAACAAGCTGGGGAAGTTGACCGCCGTGACTTCCAGCAACCGCTCGAGGTCAGACTCGTGCGCCTTGTACTTCACCTCGACGACGTACACCACCTGCCCGTTGACCAGGAGCAGGTCGAACTCGTCCTCGAGCCCCGCCCGGCTGCGCGTGCTGTTCTTGTCGATGAGGTCGAAGCGCACGTCGCCGAGAACGGGGTTGGCCTTGAGGCTGTTGTAGTAGAACTCCTCCGCCACCGCGCCCTGATTGTTGCTCACCCCGCCATACATCGCCGCGAGACGGTCGAGCTTGGCGTCGAGCTTGGCGTGTCGGTCGTCGGCCTCGGCCTGTCGGGCATCGGCCCGGTCCTGTCGGACGTCGGCCCGGTCCTGGGCAGCGGCGATTTTGGCAACAAGGTCCTTTAGTTCGTCGTCGGTCATGGCGACAGCTCTTTGGGTGTTTGCGCCAGTATATTTGAGACGGGCGCACGGCGCATGCAAGAGGCGCCCCATGCGCCCCCAGTGTGGTTCACATGCCAATGCGTGGTTCAATTCGCGCCATGAAACTTCCTGCCGTTAACAGGGCCGGGCGCGACAAGGCGCGGGCGCCGCGAAACGAGCGCATTGTTGAGCATCTGAGCTACGGGCTGTCGTTGCCGGAGCGCACCGTGCGGGGGCTCGCCGGCGTCTTGGGCGGCACCCTGCGCGAGTCCGCCGCGCTGCTGCTGCCGCTGGCGTTTCGCAATGCCAAGACCTATCGCATCTTCATCGGCCAGATGCTCGATTTCATGGCGGAGGACATGGGCGGGGCGCCGTCGTCGAAGGCCGGTGCGGATGACCGCGTCGAGAACTACGTGGCCCGCAAGACGGTTGGGAACTTCGTCGAACTTGCGAGTCTCGCGACGTTTCACCTCTCGCCCATGCTCCTGCTCGCGGTGGTGAGTGACGTGGCCTATGGCTCGCGCACCTATCTCAAGGAACTTGCAGAGGAACTCGAGCGGCAGGGCGTGGTGGAGGACGCCGCGTCGGTGGAGCACGTGGACGACCTGCTCGACTCGGTGGCGAGTTTCAGCGAGCGCACAGCGGATGCATTCGACACGCCGCCGGTTTCGGTGGAGGGCTTGCGCGAGACGGTGGAGCAGACACGGCGAAGGCTGAGGGAAGCGCCCGATGCGCTGAAGTCACTGCCGCCGGTGGAACTGGACCGGCTTTGGCAGGGCATCCAGTCCGCCGCTCGGCGGGAAGGTGTGCAGCCCCTCGCCGTTTCTGGCGCGGTAACGCTTGGCGCCCTCGAACGCATCGGCAAGGTGGGCGGCGGAGCGTTGTCGGGAGCACGGGCGGCCGGCGTGCTGCTGGACCGGCATGTGCTCGATCACTATCGCGAAGTGCTCGGCGAAATCGAGGAGGAGGGCCTTTATCGCCGCCTCGCCGCCACATCAAGCCCCTATGTCGAAGCCCTGTGGCGCAATTTCGACGGCGACCGACAGACCCTGACCGAGCGTTTCGTCGCCGGCGGCGGTGCCCGGCGAGCCTGGGAGAAGGGACGCGGTGCCTGGGACAGGGGACGCGCATGGCTGGGCGAGAAGCGCACTCGTGGCTGAACGCTGCGATGTGGTGGTGATCGGCGCTGGCGTTGTGGGCCTCGCGGCGGCGCGGGCGTTGGCGCGGGCAGGCCGGGAAGTGATCGTGCTCGAACGCCACGACGTGATCGGTTCGGAAACCTCCAGCCGCAACTCCGAGGTCATCCACGCCGGCATTTACTACCCGACCGGCTCCGTCAAGGCCGAGATGTGCGTGCGCGGCAAGGCCATGCTCTATGCCCACTGCGATGCCTACAAGGTGCCGCACAAGCGCGTCGGCAAGATCATCGTCGCCACGTCCGAAGAGCAGTTCGACGTGCTGCAGGGCTACCAAAGCCAGGCGCGCGTCAACGGCGTTGGGGAGTTGCCTTGGCTGGATCGGGATCAGGTGCTGGAAATGGAGCCGGAGGTGGACGCGTTGGCTGGCGTCCACTCCGAGTCCACGGGCATCATCGACAGCCACGCCTTCATGCTGAGTCTCGTCGGCGACATCGAGGCTGGCGGCGGCATGATCGCGTTTCTCACGGAGGTGCAGGAACTCAAGGCCATCGGCCGCGGCGTGCGGGTGGATTGCGACGGCTACGAGCTTGACGCAAGCCTTGTGGTGAACGCCGCCGGCCTCAACGCGCCCGGCATGGCGGCAAAGCTAGGCGGCGCCCACCAAGGCTACTTCGCCAAGGGCCACTACTACGCGCTTTCCGGCCGCTCGCCGTTCGAACGCTTGGTCTATCCTGTCGCGGAACCTGGCGGGCTCGGAGTCCACGTCACCCTAGACATGGGCGGGCAGGCAAAGTTTGGCCCAGACGTGATCTGGCAGGAAGACGACGACTACAGCTTCGACTCCGCCAACTTCGACCGCTTCGTCACCGCCATCCGCCGCTACTACCCGGCCCTCGACGAGTCGCGCCTGCATCCGAGCTACACAGGCATTCGCCCCAAACTCGCTCCAGCCGGGGCGCCAGCGCCGGATTTCCTGATCGAGGGGCCGAAGGAATGCGGCGTTTCTGGTCTGGTCAATCTCCTCGGCATCGAGTCACCAGGCCTAACCTCCTCCCTTGCCATCGCCGAACGCGTGGTGGAACTGGCGGAGCGGTCGTAGGGCCGAGGCTTATCCTCACCCGGGTGTGGCGAGCGTCGGTGCGGCCAGCGCTTTGCTCGGGAGGCGAGGGCGACCACAAGGGAAGCCCCTACTGGCGATAGCCGTCCAAGAATGTTCCGATGCGCCCGCAAGCGTCTTCCAGTTCGTCCACATGGGGCAGGAAGGTGATGCGGAAGTGGTCTGGGGTGGGGATGTTGAAGGCCGTGCCTTGGACGAGGAGGATCTTCTCCTTCAGCAACAGGTCCAGCACGAAGCGTTCGTCGTCGGTGATGTTGAAGCGTGCGGGATCTAGTTTCGGGAAGAGGTAAAGGGCGCCGTCGGGGCGGGCGCAACTGACGCCTTCGATATCGTTCAGCATCCGCCAGGCCAGCGTGCGCTGCTCGTAGAGGCGACCGCCGGGAGCGATCAAGGTGCTAATGCTCTGGAAGCCGCCGAGCGCCGTCTGAATGGCGTGCTGCGCCGGCACATTCGCGCACAGGCGCATGGAGGCGAGGATGTTGATTCCCTCGATGTAGTCGGAGGCGCGTTCGGTGGGCCCGCTCACCACCATCCAGCCGCTGCGGAAGCCGGCGGCGCGGTATGCCTTTGACAGGCCATTGAAGGTGATCGTCAGGACATCGGTGGAGAGCGATGCCAGCGGATGGTGTTTGGCGTCGTCGTACACCACCTTGTCGTAGATTTCGTCCGCGAACTGCACGAGGCCGCGGCGGCGGCACCACTCCGTGACTCCCTCCAGCACCTTGCGCGGATACACGGCGCCCGTGGGGTTGTTGGGGTTGATGATGACGATGCCGCGCGTGCGTCGAGTGGTGCGGGTGCGGATGTCGTCGAGGTCCGGTGCCCAGCCTTCGCTCTCGTCGCAGCGGTAGTGAACCGGCACGCCGCCGCAAAGCCTCACCACCGCCGACCAAAGCGGGTAGTCCGGCGCCGGCAGCAGCACCTCATCGCCATCGTTGAGGAGCGCCTGCAAGGCGATGGCGATGAGTTCGGAAACGCCATTGCCGATGAAGATGTCGTCGATGTCCACACCATCGACGCCGAGGCGCTGGCATTCCTGCATCACCGCCTTGCGTGCCGAGTAGAGCCCCTTGGAATCGCAGTAGCCTTGTGAACCCGGCAGGTTGTGAATCACGTCGCGGAGGATCTCCTCCGGCGCCTCGAAGCCGAACGGCGCCGGATTGCCGATGTTGAGCTTGAGGACGCGGTGCCCCTCCTCCTCGAGCCGGTGCGCTTCGGTCTGCACCGGGCCGCGAATGTCGTAGCAAACATCGGCGAGCTTGGTGGACTTGTAAACCGGCGTCTGGCCAATGGGCGTCAGACGCAATGCGGCTTCGTCGGCGTTGGTCATGGGAGGTCCTCTTCGGCGGCGCGAATGGTAGCATCGCCCTCAAGGCGAGGACCGAACCGCAAGGAGAGCAATGGCATGGGCAGCAAGGAAAACGGCGAAGCTCCCGCAGCACCGGCGAAGGTCGTCAAGTCCGACCAGGAATGGCGCGATCAACTGACGCCCATCGAGTACGAAGTCACCCGCCACGCCGCCACGGAGCGACCCTTCACCGGCGAGTACTGGGACACGACCACCGAGGGTGCCTACAACTGCCGCTGCTGCGGCGCTCCCCTGTTCGAGTCCGACACCAAGTTCGACGCCGGCTGTGGCTGGCCCAGCTTCTACCAGCCAGTGAGCAATGACGCCGTGGCGGTGCGGGAAGACCGCTCCCACTTCATGGTCCGCGTCGAAGTCCTCTGCGCCCGCTGCGACGCCCACTTGGGCCATGTCTTCCCGGACGGCCCTGCCCCCACGGGTGCACGGTTCTGCATGAACTCGGCGTCGCTGAAGCTGGACCCATCCGACGACGCGGGCAATTCGGAGTAGCCCAGGGCGCAGCGCATTCTCGAAACCGACATGCGCACCTTCAACACCGCCGGCCCCGTCGTTCTTGAGGACCATTACGCCATCCCGCCGCTCGAGCGGTTCGACCTCGACGAGGTTCTCTTCCTTGTCGAACAGAAGAGATACTTCGTCCTGCACGCGCCGCGGCAGACCGGCAAGACCTCGGCTCTGCTCGCGCTGAGGGACCTGCTCAACAGCGGCAGCGTGGGCGAGTATCGCGCTGCCTACGTCAACGTAGAAGCAGCCCAGGCCATGCGCGAGGATGTCCACGAGGCTGTGCGCACCATGCTTAGCGCCCTTGCCTCGCGGGCGCTCCACGCCTTGGACGACCCGTTCGTGGACGAGCATTGGTCTGACATACTGAACCGCTCCGGTGCTGCTGCCGCCTTCGGCGAAACTCTGTCGCGCTGGGCGCGCGCCGACCCCCGGCCCTTGGTGCTGTTCATTGACGAGATCGATTCCCTCGTCGGCGACACGCTCGTTTCTGTGCTGCGCCAGCTTCGCGCCGGCTATGACCAGCGGCCGGCCGGATTTCCGCAGAGCGTGGTCCTGTGCGGCGTGCGCGATGTGCGCGACTACCGTATCCACGCGAGTTCGGAAAGGGAAGTCATCACCGGCGGCAGTGCGTTCAACGTCAAGGCCGAATCGCTGCGCTTGGGGGACTTCACGGAGGCCGAGACGAAGGCACTGCTCACGCAACACACCGACGAGACGGGGCAGGCGTTCGAGGGCGAAGCGGTCGAAGCCGTTTGGCGCGAGACCCAAGGCCAGCCGTGGCTGGTTAACGCCCTTGCCTACGAGACGTGCTTTCGCGACAAGGCGAAGCGTGACCACTCGAGGGCCATCACCGCACGGGACATCATGCAGGCGCGGGAGGCGATGATCGCTCGCCGCGAGACGCATTTGGACCAGCTCGCCGACAAGCTGCAAGAGGAGCGCGTGCGGCGCGTCGTCGAACCCCTGCTCGTCGGTGCCAGCGAACCGGGCTATACCGCTCGCGACCTCGAGTACGTCCAGGACCTTGGCCTCGTCTCCCGGGACATCCCGCCACGCATCGCCAACCCGATATACGCGGAGGTCGTTCCGCGTGAACTCGCTTGGGTGGCGCAGACGAGCCTAGTCCAGGAGACCGCTTGGTACGTCGCCGCCGATGGTGGCCTTGACGTGGAGAAGCTGATCAAGGCGTTCCAGATGTTCTTCCGCGAGCACTCGGAGCATTGGCGCACGCGGTTTCAGTATCAGGAAGCCTGGCCGCAGCTTCTGCTGCAGGCGTTCCTGCATCGGGTCGTCAACGGCGGCGGGCGCGTCGAGCGCGAGTACGGCTTGGGGCGCGGGCGGGTGGACCTGCTTCTCGTCTGGCCTCGTGGCGCAACGCCAGACGCGCCGATCGAGCGGCATGTGGTCGAGTGCAAGGTGGTGCGCAGGGGGCTGGAGACGACGATCGCTGAGGGTACTGAGCAGGCCGCTGGCTATATGGACCGATGCGATGCGGACTCTGGACACTTGGTGGTGTTCGATCGAGACGATGGGAAATCCTGGGACGAGAAGGTCTTCCGCCGCGAGACAACCGCGCCCGATGGGCGCAGCGTTACGGTCTGGGGCATGTAGTCAGGGGTTCGCCTGACTCCTGGGGAGACCGGCATGGACGACTCAATCGACAAGGGCGCGAACGAGAGCGTCGAGTTGGCTTGCCCGATCCACCCAGGAGATATCCTGCGAGAGTGGATTGACGGGCACGGGGAAACCGTTAGCGGGACGGCACGGCGCCTAGGCGTATCGCGGACGACGCTGAGCCGTGTCCTGGCCGGCGAGGGGCGGCTGAATGCGGAAGTGGCCGTGACCCTGGAAGAGATGGGCTGGTCGACGGCTAGGCTTTGGACGGCCCTGCAGTCTGGATGGGAGGTCGCGCGGGTCCGACGGGCGCGGCGCGCGGCCGCGTGACTGATCGGGCAGTTTTCGGCGAGGCCTTGCCCCCAACCGAGAAGCTGGGCGGCTTCTCGACTTCCCCCTCAAGGCCACTACCGCACCTTGACCGGAGCATTCTCCTCCGCTGACCGGTAGGACGCTTCCGTCAGCCTTGCCACCTGCAGGGCGAACTCCGGCGCCTCATAGCCCTTGCCCTTGGTGCGGATCCAGCGGAACAGGGCGTTGTCTGGCGTGTCGGGGCGAATTCGCTTCGGCACGGCGACCGGTTCGTCGTTCAGCAGCATGGAGCGCACCTGCCATTGGTGCAGGTGGAGGATGAGGCAGCCCTCGCTGCCGGAGATCATCAGGCGTTCGTCGTGGCGGGAGGCGTTGCCGATGGTGGTTAGGGTGCCCACCGCACCGCCCGTGAAAGCGATTTGCACGGCGGCGTTGACGTCCACGAGGCGACGGGCGTTGTGAAACGTGGCGGCAACCTTGGACGGCTTGAGTCCTGTCATCCAGAGCATGGAGGCGAGCAGATGGCTGCCGGTGTCCATGTACATGCCGCCGCCGGACTTGGAAGGATCGAGCCGCCAGCCGCCGAGCGCGCCCCAGTTCTGGGTGACATAGCCGACCACGCCCCGAATCTCCCCGAGGGCGCCCTTGCGGACGAGTTCCTGGGCATAGACGTACTCCGGCATCCAGTGGCGCTGATAGGCCACCACCAGCAGCCGGTCGGCCTTTTCGGCATGGCGCAGCGTGGCGCGGGCGTGCGCCGGCGTCAGCACCATGGGCTTTTCCACCAGCACATGGCGGCCGGCATCGAGGCAAGCCTTGATCTGGGCGTGGTGGTCGCTGTGCGGCGTACTGATGAAGACGGCGTCGGATTCCGTTTCGGCGAGCATCTCGCGCCAGTCCGAGAAGGCCGGCACCTCGTAGCCCGCGCGCTCGGTGAAGCGCTCGATCTGCTCCGTTACCGGATCGGCCGCGCCGACGATGCGGGCGAACCCGTCTCTTTCGATGCGTGGCACGTGCGCGCCGCGCATGTTGCCGCCGGCACCGATCACCGCGACGGTGAGTCGTTTCTTGGACATCCGGGACCCCTCCCTATGTGAGTGCGTATCTGACGACGGGGAACGGCGCGGTATTTCCTTGCGCGTCATCGGCTGGGGAAAGCTTCCCCGGCTGAAGGCTCCCGTGCGTGTCGATGGCCTTATCATGACCGCTTGCAGCCGTGTGGGGCAACTCACCCCTGCCACGGCGCGTCTTTTGGATGGATCGCAAGGACAGGAACAGGGCATGAGAATCGGAATCTATGGCGGCAATGTGCGCCGGGGTCGTCCGCTCACGAGCTTGGTGGACGAGATTGTGCAGATGGAGGAGCAGGGCTTCGCCAGCTATTGGACGCCGCAGGTGGGCACGTTCGATGCCCTCACCATGCTGGCGCTCGCCGGCCAGGCCACGAGCGAAATCGAGCTGGGCACGGCGGTGGTGCCGAGCTACCCGCGCCATCCGAGCGCGCTGGCGCAGCAGGCGGCGACGGTGAATGCGCTCTGCGGTGGCCGGCTGGTGCTGGGCGTTGGGCCTTCGCATCGCCCGGGCATCGAGGCGCTCGGGCTCGCCTATGACCGCCCGGCGCGGCACATGCGGGAGTACGTCACGATCCTGAAGGCACTCGGTGCCGAGGGGTGGGTGGACTTCGAGGGCGAGATGTATCGCGTCAAGACCGGCTTTGCCTGCCCTGAGGCGTCGCCCCTTACCGTGGTGGTTTCGGCCTTGGCACCGCTGATGCTGAAGGCCGCCGGCGAGGTCGCGGACGGCACCGTTACATGGATGGTGGGGCCGCGCACCATCGCCGACCGCACCGTTCCGGGCATCACCGCAGCCGCCGCCGCGGCGGGCCGCGAGGCGCCGCGCGTGGTGGTGGGATTGCCGGTGTGCGTCCACGACGACAAGGCGCAGGCGACGGCCCGCGCCGTGCAGATTTTCCAGGGCTACGGAATGCTGCCGAACTACCGTCGCCAGCTCGACGCCGAGGGCATCGACCAGGCCGGAGAGATCGCCGTGGTCGGCAACGAGGACGATGTGACGGCGCAGTTGCAGGCGTTCTTCGACGCCGGCGCCACCGAAGTCATCGCCAGCATCTATCCCGCCGGGGACGACAGCCGCGGCTCCTTCGCCCGCACCACAGAACTCCTGCAGGCGTTGGCCGCTGCATGAACGCGGAACTCGACGAGACCGCCGCCAGCCGTGCGATTGCGGACGGTCGGTCCGTGAAGGAACTGACGGATCTGTATCGCTCGGTTCTTGAGCAGCTGGGCGAGGACCCGCGCCGTGACGGCCTGCTCGGTACCCCCGAGCGGGCCGCGCGAGCCATTTCGTTCCTCACCAAGGGCTACCGCGAGAACGTGGACGAGGTGGTCAACAATGCCCTCTTTGAGTCCGACCTCGACGAGATCGTCATCGTCAAGGACATCGAGCTCTACTCCCTCTGCGAGCACCACATCCTGCCGTTCCTCGGCAAGTGCCATGTGGGATACCTGCCGCAAGGGCGCGTGCTGGGGCTTTCCAAGGTGGCGCGCATCGTCGACATGTATGCGCGGCGCCTGCAAATCCAGGAAAGCCTGACGCAGCAGATCGCGCAGACGATCCTCGAAGTGACCGGCGCCGCCGGCGTCGGCGTCATCGTCGAGGCGCAGCACCTGTGCATGGCCATGCGGGGCGTCGCCAAGCAGCACTCCTCGATGCAGACCTCGGTGATGCTCGGCAGTTTTCGGGACAACCCGCCGACGCGGTCGGAGTTTTTGCGGCTCGTGGGGAGTTAGCCAGAACCTTGCGCCGCAGCACGGAGTTTTCGTTGGGGACGGGCTTGTCCGTGCCCAACCGTCGGTGCGTCCAATACCGGCGGGACAGGCCTCGTCCCGACGGAGGCGGCGGAAGGGCCATTAGGAGGAGGGCGTCTCGCCCAACCACGCGCCGCAAGGCGCGGTTTTCGGACAAGGTGGAGGGGAAACCGAGCCGATGAGCATCCTCGCGACATACGAGAGCAACACGCGCGGCAGCAGAGCGGCGCAGAAGCGTGCCCACGCGAGCGTAGTGGGCGGCAATTCCCGCGGCGCGGCTTACCACCGGCCTTATCCCTTGACCTTGGTGCGGGCGGAAGGCGCGACGGTAGTGGATGTCGATGGCCGCGAATATCACGACCTCATCAACAACTTCACCTCGCTGGTGCATGGCCATGCCTATCCGCCGATCCTGGAGGCAGTCTCGCGCCAGATTGCCCAGGGCACGGCCTGGGTGGCGAACAACGAGCGGCAGACGGAACTGGCCGAGACCTTGGTCGAGCGCGTCGCCTCGTTCGAGAGCGTCCGCTTCACCAACTCCGGCACGGAAGCGGGAATGCTGGCGCTGCAGATCGCCCGCACGATCACGGGCCGCACCAAGGTGCTGATGGCGCGCCACGGCTATCACGGCAGCCTCGAGGAATTCGAGGTGGGGTCGGCGCCTGGGCTGTATCCGGATCGGGCCAAGGACCGCACGCTGCTTGCCACCTACAACGATGCCGAGAGCTTCGAGGCGGCGCTGGCCGAACATGGGGACGACATCGCCGCCGTGGTGCTCGAGCCGGTGATGGGCGCCGGCGGAGTCATCCGCGCGACGCCCGAGTTCCTTGCCCGGGTGCGCGATGCAGCCCACGCCGCCGGGGCATTGCTGGTCTTGGACGAAGTGATCACCTTTCGCCTGGCGACGGGCGGAACCCAGTCGCTGGTCGGCATCGAGCCGGACCTCACCATGCTCGGCAAGCTGATCGGCGGCGGCTTCCCGGTCGGCGGCGTCGGCGGCAAGCGCGAGTATCTCGAAATCTTCGATCCGGAAAACCCGCGTGGCATGCACTCCGGCACCTACAACGGCAATCCGGTGACCATGACGGCGGGGCTGGTGTCGGTGCGCGAACTGACGGCGGAGCGCATCCGCACCATGGAGGAGCTTGGCGAACGTCTAGCGGCATCTCTTGCGCGCAGCGCTGGCCAGCACGGTCTGCCGCTCTCCCTCAACCGCTGCGGCTCGCTGCTTCAGGTGTACTTCAGCGACGAGACGGCCGACGGCGAAGGCCCAGACCGCATGTCCGCCTTCCATCTGGCCGCCCTCAACCACGGCCTGATGATGGCATCACGCGGCATGATCGCCCTCTCGACGGTCATGGACGAGCCCCTCATCGACGAGGTAGCGCAAAGAGCGGACGCGGCGATGGAGGACGTTGCTCGGGAGCTTGGTTAGTCACGCGTCAGGGAAAGAACAGGAGGGGCCAATTGGAGGCAGGCGTCTTGCCCTCCTTCAATGGCCGGTCCATCGCAGTCGGCAATTACGAGCTGCAAGACAGCATGGAGCAACCCGGGCGGTTACGTGCCCAATCCGGCCGCTTCTGTGCGTACTCCTCTCGCTCCGGCTGCTCGTCGTAGGGGTGGCGCAGCACGTCTAGCAGTTCCCGCGCGATGCTGAAATCTCCCGCTTCGGCTTTGTCGATGGCGAGTTGGGCGATGTAGTTGCGCAGGACGTACTTGGGATTGGCACTGTTCATGCGCGCGCGCCGTTCCACAGGGGACACAGCGTCCTGCCGCACTCTGCCAGCGTACAGCGACAGCCAGCCTTGCAGTCGCTCGCGCAGGGCCGGGGTGACTTGGGTGGGCACGTACCAAGCATCCTCAAGCGGCGTGGGGTCGCAAGTGTGCAAATCCACGTCCGCAAGGCGGCGGTAGAAGATCGTCATGTCGGTTTCGGCAGCTTGCAGCACTGCAAACAGCTCCTTCACCAGCGCCGCATCGCCGGCCGGGTCCAGCGCAAGGAGCCCCAGCTTGCTCGCCAGCACGTCCTGCCAGTGCACCGTGTATTCCTTCGCGTAGCTCGCCAGCGCGTCTTCTAGCGGTTTCGCATCGCCCACCAGCGGATAAACGGCATTGGCGAGTTGCACGAGGTTCCACTGGGCGATGGCTGGCTGCTGGCCGTAGCGGTAGCGCCTGGTGGCGGCATCGGTGGTGTTCGGCGTCCAGCCGGGGTCGTAGTCCTCCAGCCAGCCGTAGGGGCCGTAGTCGATGGTGAGCCCCAGAATGGACATGTTGTCGGTGTTCATCACGCCGTGCACGAAGCCGACCCGCATCCACTCCGCCACCATGCGGGCCGTGCGCGAGACCACTTCCGCGAACCAGCCGAGATAGCGACTTGGACCGTCTGCGGGCAGTTCGAGCTCCGGGAAGTCGGTGTCGATGGTGAAGTCCGCAAACCGGCGCAGCAAGTCCGTTTCGCGCCGCGCCGCAAGCATCTCGAAATGGCCGAAGCGCGTGAACGAGGGGGCGAGCCGGCACACCACCGCACCCGGTTCCATGGCCGGGTGGCCGTCATAGAGGATATCCCGCTCGACCTCTTCGCCGGTGAGTGCCAGCGACAGCGCCCGCGTCGTCGGAACGCCCAGGTGGAACATCGCCTCGCTGCAGAGGAACTCGCGCAGCGACGAGCGCAGCACGGCGAGGCCGTCGGCGGTGCGGGAGTAGGGCGTGGGACCGGCGCCCTTGAGTTGCAGCGCCCAGCGCTCGCCCTTGCGGTTGACGATTTCCCCGAGATTGATGGCGCGACCGTCGCCAAGCTGCCCGGCCCAGTTGCCGAACTGGTGGCCGCCGTAGCAGGTGGCGTAGGGTTCCATGCCCGGTGCGAGCTGGTTGCCGGCGAAGATCGCCGCGAACGCTTCGGACTCGCAAACGCGATCCGGCAGGTCGAGGAGCGCCGCCGCTTCCGGCGACCACGCCGCCACCTCCGGCTTCGCCACCGGTGTCGGTGCGACGGCCGACCAGCAGGCGCCAGCCACCTGGCGGCGGTAATTCTCCGTCTCGGCGTCGCCGGGCAGCGCCTCGAGAAAACGGTTGTCGAACGGCATCTCGGCCAGTTCGGGCGGCAGGGCGGAGGGTGCAACTTCGGCATCCATGCCGCCTAGTGTACGCGTCCTTGCGCGCGCCTGTGCCGCGGAGGCTCGGTGGCTGTTACGATGCGCGCCCACTTGCGAATGGAGGAGGGGCGCGCCGTGAAGTCACCGGTTTGCGAAATGTTCGGGATCGATTTCCCGTTGGTGGCCTTCACCCACTGCCGCGATGTGGTGGTGGAGGTGTCGAAGGCTGGGGGGTTGGGAGTGCTTGGCGCGGCCGGCTATGGCCCGGAGACGCTTGAGATCGAGCTTAGCTGGATCGACGAGCACATCGATGGCAAACCCTACGGGGTGGACCTCATCGCCCCCACCAGCATGGCGGTGACCGACGACACCACGCCCGACGAAACCCTCGACATGGTGCCCGACGAGCACCGCGACTTCGCTCGCGGCATCCTCGCCCAGCACAACATCGACACCTCGGACGTGTATCAGCACCAGCGTGGTGCCAGCGGCGGCTTCCTCACCAAGCAGCGCGCCGGCAACATCATCGATGTCGCCTTCTCGCACCCGATTCGTCTCATCGCCAACGCCTTGGGCGTGCCGCCGACCTACATGCTGGAGATGGCCAAGAGCCGCGGCGTGGTGGCGGCCGCGTTGGTGGGTGCCAAGGAGCACGCCATCAAGCAGGTGGACGCCGGCGTTGAACTCTTGGTGGTGGCCGGCACCGAAGCTGGCGGTCATTGCGGCGAGGTTTCCACCATGGTGCTGGTGCCGGAGGTGATCGAGGCCGTCGAGCGACACGGCAAGCCGGCGCCGGTGCTGGCGGCCGGCGGCATCGTCACCGGCAGGCAGATGGCCGCCTGCATGGCGATGGGTGCGGCCGGCGCCTGGACCGGCTCGGTTTGGCTGACCACGGCAGAGGCGGAAACCTCGCCCGTCATCAAGGAGAAGTACGTCGCGGCGAACTCGCGCCAAACGGTTCGCTCGCAGGCTCGCACCGGCAAGTATTCGCGCCAGTTGCGCTCGCCCTGGACCGACGTCTGGGAGTCGGAGGAGGCGCCGCAGCCGTTGCCGATGCCGTTGCAGTCGCTGGTGAGCGAACCGGCCTTGGCGAAGGTGACGAAGCTGGCCGAAGGCGGCCACGAGGGGGCGCGGCATCTGGCGACATCTTTCGTCGGCCAGGGGGTGGGCCTGATGAACTCCATCCAGACCACCCGTCAGGTGGTGTATGAGTTCATGGAGGACTTCATCGCCGCCAACGAAAGGCTCGCGAGGGCCGTCAGCGACGATTAGCGTCGCGAACGCAAGGCTCCCATCGGAAGGCGAGTCCTTCCCCATTCGGCCAATCGCTGACACATCCGCCGTATGGCAGGTGCTCGTTGGTCCACATCACGGCCGGCCGGCCGCGCCCAAACGCTTCCGGACTCCACCACTTCGACAAATGAGGCAAAGGTGAACCCTTCCGGATACAGTGTCGCGTCCTCCGGCGGCTCGCCCCTCTCCGGTCCAAGATCCCTGCCATTCGCTCGCCCAACGCTGAAGGTCTTTTCCGCCTCGAGTAGCACGCCCAGGTCGTCTCGAAGGGCAATGATCAACTCTTCCACGGATACCTTCAGGAACCCGGCGAACCGTTCGTGGTCGTGCTCCATGGACGTGTCCACAATCCATGCTCGCACGGAGGGCTCTGGGCCTTGCGCGAGCTCTGAGACGAGCCTCCCATCAGAACCCACCGCTGGTACCTTCCGGCGCAGTTGCTCGCCGGCACGTCGCAGCGTCATGGTCCTATGCAGCCACGCCTCCTGCACCGACCGGCGCATGTAGCTTGACTTCACCTCCAGAACCAGCACCCCGCCGTCCCGCGCGCACACAAGGTCGACCTCCCCAGCGGGTCCAGCGTCCCAGTTCACGCTCACACGGAAACCCCGCTTCCGGAACAGCGTGCCTAGGTGCTTCTCGATGTGCCCCGTCTCTCGAGCGGTCTCAGCCCGACGGCTACCAAGGCGACGAAGGTTGTTGATCGCTGCCGTCTGGTTGTTCTGATAGGCGCTTATCCAGGGCAGTTCGAACAGGTACTGCCCGAGTTTCAGGTACGGCCGCTCGAACAGTTCCGGCACCAGACCCGGCTCGCCTTGCCGCAGCCGCCGGGCAAGGGCACTGCAGTCGCTGGTCCAGAAGCCGACAATCGCCCGCGATTCCCGACGGCTCCCCGTCGGCTGGTCCCCGTCAACTGTCCAGTCGACGAGGTTACGGATCTTGTCCTCCCTCCGCGAGAACGTCAGCGGCAGGCGGTTCTGCATGCCGTCCACCATCCCCCCGATGGCGAGCGTGCGCAGGGCGACGGTCCAATCCCCGGTGTGCGTCAGGTGCTCGAGGAACGGCTGGATGAACTCCTTTTGCCCGAACTGCGTGGTTAGCTCGCGAGCAAGGAGCACCTTGAAGAGCGGCGCCTCCGCCCCCGCTTCGGTCGTTACCGTTTCGCCTACGCCATACACTTCGTGCAGCCGCAGCCCCGTGCCGAAAGCCTTTATGAATGCCCATGTGTTTTGCTCATGATTCTCCTGTCGCCCGATCGTCTGGGTCACGAGCGGGGATTCGATGAATGCCAACATCCCCCTCATCAGCCAATACTCATGAACTCGAGACATTCGTTCATTGACACTCCGCCAGTCGGCATCGGCCTGTAGGTCCCGGACAATGAACTCGATGGCGTCGCCGCGGCGCACAAACTCGCCGGACCTTGAGTAGCAGAACGTCTCGGCCGCTGCCACCGCGTCCTGCAGACGGTTCTCCGCGTCCATCAGCTCTTCGAAAGCGGCCAGAAGATCCGTCCGGGGCCTGTCCCTCGGTGTCGGGAACAGCCAAGGCGACAGGTGCGCCCGAAGACACTCGCCGATGTCACGTTCGGTCAAGCGGAAGTTGCCCGGGTCCGTCGTCCCGAGCTTCCAAGCGAATACCTGGTTCACAGCCCGCCAGAACTCCTCCTCCAGCGCTTCGTTAGCTGAAGCAGTCTCAGTCCGAGTCACGACGTGCTTGAAGGCGTAAAGGCTCGCGTAGGCGAGGATGGCCAGCGGCGACATGGCGGCAAAGGGTTCCCGCAGCTTGGCGACCCGCTCCCGCCCACGTTGGCAATTGGCTTTGATGGTGTCTAGAACGTAGTGGAAGTCGCCGAACTCGTCGGGTGCGCTGGCGGCCAAGCGAGCTACGTCAGGCCAATGGCGTGGAGTCTGTTGGAGCGCCATCCCCGAGATGCGTACGGCCCGCCTTGCGATCGCCGGCGCAACGGTCGCCACATCCACGAGCAAACCACCGACCGCTACACGGCCCTGGCCGACGAGCCGTCCGAGCGCAAGCGCCAACGCCTCCTCACGCCACGCGCTGGCAGGGAGCTTCCGCAGGAACGGACTCGCCGAAAACGCGGCATCCCGACTCCCTGTTGTCAGTCCGGCGCCCCGCGGCCGACCGTCCAGATACGCCGACGCGGCGGACGCCGCAGCTTTGCCGGCACTACAACCGGACTTCCGTTCCGCAGCGTAGATCCGCGTGTAGTACTCGTCGTCCATCCACCAATCAAGGTCTAGCTCGGTCGGGGCGACATCTTACGCTCTGAGGGATCAGGCGCCCCAGTCTCACCGTGTCGGCCCCGGCGCTTCAACGCCGCCACCAGCGCGTGCGCGTGCTTCACCTTCAGCCGTGCCGCCGACGCACAAGCCGGCGCCCGAACATCCGTGGCGCATGGGCTACAGGGCCGCACCGGTGCGTTCACACCGAGGAGCAGGCAACGAACACGCCCGGGCAGCCTGTGGACTTGTGGACGAGTCGTTCGGGCCGTTGCGTGGCCTTCGGAACGCATGGCCAGCCCGTGGACAACGGGAGGACCCGTTGCCACCGTCTGTCCACGCTCGCGCGCGTCTCGCACACGCCGCCGCCGCCTCACCCACAACTTCTCCGCACCGGAGTTCGGTAGGGAGCCCGACCACCTCCTGCGGGAAGGTCCAAAGGGGACATTTCTGCCCTGGAGAAAGGGGGACACTTTCGGCTTTGGATTGACAGATTTCGCTGCACGATGCGGCGAGGTCGGACAGGCTGTTAAACTTTCCCTTTCGTGCTTGGCGGCGCGAGTTTTCGTGTTTGATTGGGCATGCGCGCGCCTGTCGCGCTGGTGGGTGCGTGGATGCCCTGCAAAGTGCGTGCGATGTCGTTGATCCTTGAGGAAAGTTCCCCCATGCAGCAGTCCCGATCCGTAACGGTTTCCACCCTCGACCTGGCGCAGAACGCGAAGTCGAGCGAACTCGCCGTGCCCGACTACGACACTGAGCGCGTCGCCGATGTCGGGTTTCTGACCGCAATGACGCTGACGCTGCTCGGCAACTATGCGCAGACGGGCCACTTCGGCGGGCCGCTGGCCTATACGCCCTACGTAGTGACGAGCCACCTGATCGGGCCGGAGAACGGAGGGCTGCGCTACGACTACCGCCGCCCCAAGCACCCCTACGCGGACAAGTTCATGCTGGCCGGCGGTCACAACGCCCCGGTCACCTACGCCCTCTGGATGATCATGGGCGAGGCGCTGGCGCGCCGCCACGCGGCCACCGGCGACGGCCGCTACCGTGCGGACCCCGCGACGTCCATGTTCGCCGTGGATGCAATCGGCTTCCGCCGCGGCGCGGGCGCCCTTGCAACGCTGCTCGAGGAACGCAACCTCACCGATCACCCGCTTTTCGAGCAAGCTAGGCTCCGCGGCATCCGAGCGCTCGCTGGACATTCCGAGACCACCGACCTCACCAACGACGTCAACGGCGGGCCGTCCGGCATCGGCATCGCCACCGCCGCCGGCAAGGCCGCCTTCTGGGACATGATGGGTGCGCCGCTCGACGCCCCCAAGGTGATGGCCGTCGAGGGCGAGTTCGCCATGACCTCGGGCCATTCCCAGGAGATGAAGACCCAGGCGGTGGCGCAGCGCGTGGGCAAGCGTCTCAGGGTGCTGCTTTCCTACAACAACGCCGGCATCGACGACGAGCTCGTGGGCAGCGTGGTGCCGGCGGAGTTCGCCGGCTACGACATCGCCAGCCAATGGGCTTCCTATGGCTGGAACGTCTTCACCATCGACAACGGCAACGACTACGACCAGGTGGCTGCCGCCTTCAACGCCATGGAAGAGTGGGACCCGGCAGACCGCCGCCCCATGATCCTCGTCGGGCGCACCGTCAAGGGCTGGTGGCCCGGCGCCGTCGATGGCCAGATTCCCGGCTACGGCGAGCAGATCGTCGACCATGCCTCGCATCCATACGCGTTCCCGCAGAACGGCGACTACTTCCAGGCCCTCGCGCGCACCTTCGAAGAGCGCTTCCAGGTGCAGTTCCAAGGCATCGACGAAGGCCCGGTTGCCGACGACCGCGAGCGCCTCATCCAGTTCAAGACCAACATCGACATCGCCCTGTCGGTGCTGGACACCCGCGGCCTCGGCGAGTGGGTGGCGGATCGCCTCGTCGCCATCGGCGACGGCGTCAAGGACGATCTTTCGCTGCGCGCCGCGCGCGGCGGCGACCCCTTCAACGACTCCCGCCTCAAGGTGCCGGGCCTGCCTACCGCGCCGCAAGAGGTGAAGGTCACCGATGCCCTTGGCGAAGAAGCCACCGTGGGCATCAAGCTCTTCGAGGAGGCCGGTGCCGTGCGCGGCACGAGGCGCGCGATCTCAGAGATCTTCAAGTATGCCAACTACGTCACCGACAACCGCTTCATCGCCATCGCCGCCGACCTCGCCGAATCCATCAACGTGCAGAAAAGCGCGCTGTTCGGCTACTTCGACCCGGAGGCGAATCCCTCCGGCACGGCGATGAAGGCCGGCATTCAGGAAGCCGGCAACGCATCGACGGCGGTGGGGCTGGTGGGCCAATCCATCTCGCTCGACGCCGATGTCCACAACGGCGTTTGGGCCCTCTCCGGCACCTACGGCGCCTTCACGCCGCTCATGTACCTACCGGCCCGCGTCTGGAGCCAGCAGAACCAGGACAGCCCGTTCCGCGTCGGCGTGCTGCACATCCTTGCCGGACATTCCGGGCCGGAAACGGCGGCGGACGCGCGCACGCACTTCGGCATCTTCGCCCCGCAGGTGTGGAAGCTGTTCCCGCGTGGCCAGGTCATCACCTTGAGCTTCTGGGACTACAACGACGTGGCACCGGGCTACTTCGCCGCCGCCGACATCGCCGCCAACGATCCCAAGGTGGGCGTGATCGTCTTGGAAGTGGCCCGCCCCGACTTCCCGGTGGCAGACCGTTCCACCTTCGCCGACTCCGACCTCTTGGCCGCCGCCAAGGGCCTCTACGTCATCCGCGACTTCGAGCCCGGCAAGCCAAGGCACGGCTACGTGCTGGCACAAGGGTCCAGCTCCACGGTGAACCTGCTCAGGGTGCTGCCGAAGCTGGCCGAGCAAGGCATCAACGTGAAGGTCGTCGCCAGCATCAGCGAGGAACTCTTCGCCCGCCAGCCCAGCGACTATCAGCGTTCCGTGCTGCCACCCGGCGCACGCAACGACATGATGGTCGTGAGCACGGGCACCCAGCGCGTCATGCCCATCGCCAACGTCGGCCCCCTCACCGCTGAATACTCCCTCTTCTCCGACTGGGACAACCAGTGGCTAAGCGGCGGCACCGAAGCCGACGT
This sequence comes from Pseudomonadales bacterium, assembly GCA_965116935.1. Lineage (GTDB taxonomy): Bacteria > Pseudomonadota > Gammaproteobacteria > Pseudomonadales > Azotimanducaceae > VXYL01. Next base: position 3,453,352 of record OZ220737.1, read on the forward strand.
CATCGCTGAAGCGCACCTCGACGAAGCATCCATCGAAGCCGGCATCGTGCGTTTCGCCCAAGACCGCGACTCTCGCCTTGCACGCCAACGGGAGGAACTCGACGCGGTGGCGTAAGCACCCGTACACGAGGCTCCGCCTTCGATCGGCGAGGCATGTGCGGCGCGAGGGCTGTAGGCGACGGGCTTGTCCCGTGCCGTGCCGAAAAGCGACTCAGCTACGAGCGCGTCGCCGCTGAGTGGATCGGAGTCGTTAGCTTGAGGTTGGCCGGGGTCAAGGGGTTCCGCACGTTGCGGTGCTGTGTATGGCGGGGCGGACCTGCACAGTTACCGCGACTGGTCCAACGCCTGGCGAAGCATGGGTAGCGCAAGCGCGACCGTGGCGTCGTCCGAGATTTCCACGATCAGGTCGCTTCCCGTATGCACTCGATTCGGCACGAACTTCCATGTCGAGGCATCGTGAACGGTCAGCCCTTCTGGAATCTCCACCTCGCCGAACTCCAGGGGAAGTATCGCCCGGACTGAGTGACGCATCGGCATCAACTCCGCGAAAAAGTCTGGCGCGTAACAGGCGACGGACCTGTGCTCAACAACCTCGATAGCGTCTGTCAGACCGCGAATCCTTGACCGAATCCGTTCCAGCACCTGCCGCACGTCCTCGGTCATCTCCAAATCGCTGGCGGTACGTTCTTTGGCGCGCTGCTGAAGTTCCCTGAGGTGGGCCGCCTGAATGCTCTTGGCATCCGCTTCGTGGTGGGGCCATATCTTGAGGGCGCGAGCCGCCAAACGCTCCCCGCGAGCCCGTATCTCCATGCCCGTCCATTGCGCGGCGTCCCTCACGTCCTCGTTCAGGCGGACCGCGCTCTGCCGCAATCCACCTGCAACCGCCTGCTTTTCGTGAAATGGGCGGTTGGAGTACGTGCTGTTGTACGCCGTCAGCGTCAGGTTTCCCAAGCGGTGCAGCCAGGCTCCGTGTTCTCCGGCCCAGGCGTCGCCCAGCATGTCCTGCCACTGCGGAACATCGGTGATTTCCTGAGGCATGATGTGCTCGATTGAGAAGTCTTGGACGGGACTCGGCTCCTGATGGCCCGCGTTTTCCAACCGGTCGAGTAAGTGCTTGCACACGCGCAGACCATACAGGTCGTGCTCCCGCAAGCCACGGCTGAACTCCTCGTCAATTGGGAAACGGTTGTTGCCCCTCAACCGAGCCAACGCGACCTGCAATGATTCGAAGGGGGCTTCTGGACTGAGATCGTGCGCGATCCTGGCGAAGACTGACCAGTAGTTGCGCGTCTGAAGGCCCAGTACGGCCCGTCGCAACAGGTAGCTCTCGATTAACACCACGGCACGGACGAACTCGTCCCGACTCAGAGCTTCCTCTTCGTGGAAGCGGTACAACCGCATGATCAGGAGGCCTTGCGTCGTGTTCAGCGACCGCATGTTGCCCATCGCCTCGGCGAGCCAGGGGCGCTGCATCGGTGCAGTCCCGAGGAACGACGCATAGGTGCGGGCGACTCGAGCCATGTCGCCGAGCAGTTCCTCGAGCGGTGTCTCCACTGCGGGGTTCCAGAAGGACTTGAACTCGTCGTAGATGCGGTCCATGCGGATCTGCTGCGTGAGGCGCAGCTTCAGCGCCATGTAGTCTCGAAGAAAGCCGTCGAACGCATTCCCCGATTTGCGGAACAGCGCCTCGATCCCGCGCCAATACTCGAGATAGAGCCGGGTTTGCTCTGACTCGTCGAGGCCCATGAGCAGGTAGTTCCGGACTAGGTCGCTCTGGCGCAGATCGATGCCGGTTGAGTTCATGCTCTCGAAGACGAGCTGCGGGTTGTCGACGCGTCGATCAAGAGTGACGTCAACGACGTTGAGGCGGGCTACGCCTCGATACACCGCTTCCGGGTCACAGTCCGGCTCCTGAAGGACAGACCGGAAGAACTCGTACGCCTCGACAAGCAACTCGGAGTATTCGATGTCGAGTTCCGCCAGCGCCTTGCCGTTGACGAGTCCTTGGAGCGTCGCGCTATCCCGGCGCCGCAGGATGAGCTTGTATTGTCGTTGCCCAGATTCCTGCAGGTTCTTCAGGTAGTACGCGTCGATTCTGCCTGTCGTCGGCCCGTCCTCGCTTCCCGACCACTGCGTTGTCCGGATGTGGTCGCGCAATGCGATCATCAGCACCGTTAGGGTCGTCAATCGCTGTTGGCCGTCGATCAGCAGCCAGCTTTGGAACGCGCTCGTAACATCGGCCCCGACGTAAGACGATCGACCCCATGAAGTGTCCGCTGTCTGCTTCTGCCGCGCTGGCGCGCTTTACGTCGCTCCATAGTTGCGCACACTGCTCGCGGGTCCAGCTGAAGTCTCGCTGGAAGACCGGAATGAGGAACTGCCGGTTGCCGTTGATGATGTCCGTGAACGGGCGGTTTATAGCTTGCATGCGCACCCCATGTTTTTCGGTTCGCCTCCGGGCCCGACGCTTGGATTGCGCGCCGAAACAGGATTGCTCTTTGGAGCGGCCATTGTAAGGACGTGGGCAGCGCGACTGTCGGTCGTTGGTCGGGGAGGTGCGCTCCACGACGCTCCAGACACCGGTCGCCATTTGTGTGGCGCTTCGTCGGTGTCCTGGCAAATCAGACAGGTCGCGGCGGCCCAGCGTCCTCGCTGCCTTGGACGTGTCGTTGTGTTCGCTCAACTCCCTAGTCCGCCGACGAACTTGCCACTGAGTCGAATCAGGAAACCTCGCGGGTACGGCCGAGACAATGGTCGGGCGGATGCTCGACGGCGTCGTTACGGAGGTATGCGGGTGCTAGACAACAAGGGCCCTGGCTTGCGCACGCGTCTGGCCGCAACTGCCTAGTATTCGGGGATGATGGTGGGTAGGGTCCACGCGATCGCGACGGCGGCCCGTAAGCCCGCGAGGGACGAGACACGTTGAGGAAGTCGATGCAGGGGACTGCTCCCGTCCATGGAGCTGGAGTCGATGTGGGTCGTGACGACGACCGTGCGCGAGACCGCGAGTCTCGTTGGCTGGGTCGCCGCTAAGGCGACGTGACGATGGCGAAGCCACCGGAGCAGGTTCCCGAGGCGGATGTTCGCGCGAAGATCCTGTCCTATCTGGCCGAGATCGAAGCCGAGTACGGGGTGACCGTGCTGTATGCGTGTGAATCCGGCAGCCGGGCGTGGGGGTTCGATTCGCCGGATTCCGACTACGACGTCCGCTTCATCTACGCGCGACCTATGGACTGGTACCTGGCCTTCGATGTCGAGCGCCAGCGGGATGTCATTGACAAGCCGCTGGTGGACAACATCGACTTGCACGGGTGGGACGTCCGCAAGGCGCTGTATCTGTTCACGCGGACGAACGGCGCGCTGATCGAATGGTTGAACAGCCCCGTGCACTACCTTGAGCGGGGTGGCTTCGCAAGGGACCTTCGCGAGTTGGTGCGGGCCCACTTCAACGGCAAGGCGCTGTGCTACCACTACAGCCACATGGCGCGACGGAATGCCCGGGAGTACCTGCAGGGCGATGTCGTGCGGCTGAAGAAATACTTCTACGTGTTGCGGCCGCTGCTCGCGATCCGGCACATCGAACGGGGGCTAGGCGCTCCGCCAGTGCGGTTCGACTCGTTGGTTGAGGCCGTTGCGCCGGACGAGACAAGGCTCGGGATTGCGCAGTTGCTCGAGGCGAAGCGAGCGACCCCGGAGATGGGAACCGGCCGCCCGAGGCCGGAGCTTGATCGGTTTGTGGGTGAGGAACTGGAGCGGCATGGGGATGCGTTTCGCGGTCTCGGGCGGCCCGATCTGCTGGAGTTGCCCGAGTTGCGAGACGGGCTAAACCGTGTCTTCCGGGAAGCCTTGCTCGGGTTGGCGACTCGAGACGCTGACCAGCGAAGCGGCGAAGGGCGCCACTCTTCGGAGCGTGCGGGACAATGACCGTGTGGATGGTGTCAACGCCCACGTTTGCGCCGAGACGCCTGACCAGCGTCCGGGCAAGAAGCGTGCCCGAAGGCATGGGCTCTCGTGGAGCTATCGAACGGCTACGCGGCATACCATGGTCGCGCCAGCAGATTCGTGGTGGCCGACAGCCTTGAACCGATGGTTCTCCTGCTTCGGTCGATCGTGGAAGAGCCTGACGGGACCGTCGCTCGCTACCGTGCTGTTTGGGAAGGGCACCGTGAAGGTGGGCTTGGCTTTTTCAACGAGGTTCGCGAGCGCTACAACGGGGGCAAGGACCCCGTTGACTTGCTTTACCTAATCTGTCGTTGCGTCAAAAACGCGGTGCGTTTCAATAAGGATGGGCGCTTCACGCAGTCGGTGGACAAAAGACGCCTTGGGATGCATCCGGATAGGATGCATGCGGCGGTGGTCGGGGTGTCGTCCATCCTTCGTGGTCGCGTGCTATTTCGCGTTGGCGATTGGCGCGAAACGTCGGACGACGCCGGACCTGGTGACTTCGTGTACATGGATCCGCCTTACCTCGGTACCTCCATCGGCCGCGACAAACGCTACCACCAACAGCTGCCCCCGCAGGCACTTGTTGACGGGCTGCGAGACCTCCGTCGGCGCAATGTGCCTTTCGTGCTGTCCTACGACGGTATGACAGGAAATCGAGCATACGGCCCGCCACTGCCAAGCGACCTCGGACTTACGCGTCTCCTCCTTCACGCGGGGACATCGTCGCAAGCGACGCTGTCGGGTCGCTATGAACAGACTTTGGAGAGCCTTTACGTCACGCCAGGACTGTCGGAACCCATTACGGACGTCATTCGACAGGGTGCCGAGCAGCTCAAGCTAGCCGTCTAGCGATCTGCTTCAGCAACGCCGCGACCGTGGTGTCATCGCTTTCGGCACGTGCGCGGAGTCTCTCGAATACAGCGACCTCATTACCTCGCCACTCAATGTGGATGCGTCGAACCTGCTCGCCCGCCACGTGCGTGTAGCTCTCAGGAACGCCCAGAAGCAAGACCGGCAAACGGCTTCGTCGCGTTCTTGGAGCCAGTTAGAGCATTGCTCGCATGACCAAGACTTGGCCCGTTGGCTGGACCCGTCGAGAAGCATGTATTCGGCGAGAGCGGTTTCGTCGTGCTCGCCCTCGCCAGCAACCTCGTAAGGGACACGATGGTCGATCTGAAGGTGGCGTGGGTCGATTTTTTCGCCCGTGAAGGCGTCCCGGGACTCGCAAAGTTCGACTAGGTCGTCCTTGAATGCCTTGGAGAAGGCTCGGCGGCCCTTGATTCGTCCATGCCGGATACCGTCTGGATCGCCGAACCGATACACGGCCATCTGCTGTCCAGTATCGGGGTTCGTGACGCGGATTGTGTCCAGCGGGATGCCAAGTTCGCGCACGTCGCGGGCCGCGCGCGGTGGGTGGTCGTAGCCGTACAAATCTCGTAACTCCGCGGTTGTGACTTGGCCGTGTTTCAGGATGTGGTCGATCACGGTGCGCGGCCGTTTGGCGGTGACCTGCTCGCAGAGATCACGAATGCGCGGATCGATTTCGTCGGCCATCGTGCCAACATGCCACATACCGCGAGATGGTGTCGAGCGGGACCATCACACAGGTTGACTGCCCTCCGCGACAAGCCATGCTCTCGGCATGGGCGTTGCCTGAGGACGGAGAAAAAAGCCGCGTTCCCGGCGGGCGGTGTTGGTAGTCATTGGGGTTGCCTTTGTTGGTGGGGTGTTGCTTTCTGGGCCGTGCGGATGCCCAAGGGACTCGGCTGGGGTGGTGGTGCCGGTGTGGCTGGGAAGGCGGGGCACCTAGGCCCGTCCGGATCTTCCCGGTGGCAGACGTTGTTACCTCGCCGATTCCGACCTCATAGTCCGACGCCAAGGGCCTGTACGTCATCTGCGACTCGAGCCTGGCAAGCGAAAGCACGGCTACGTGCTGGCCCCGTGCGCGCGCAACGACATGCGATCGCGTTTGAGTTCGATGATGGAAAGGTCGCCGTCTCGGTAGCGTCGGCGTCAGGATGGTACGACAGGCGCACGCAGGCGTGTCCCGTCCCGGTGCGCCCTACCGGGCGCGTTGGCAGTTCGCTTCGCGAACTGCGTGCTTCGACGAACTCCCCGTATCGAAATTCAAGACGAGCGGGGACAAGCCCCGCCCCTACGAGGCCCTCGGCAAAATGGGGTGCAGAATCGCGTATTTGGAGAAAAGCCTCCAAATTGTTCGTATAATCGCGTTTTGCCCTCATCCGGCGTGCCTGCTTGCCCGCTATGAACGAGAAATCCTCGCCTTCAACCGTCGTGGACTCGATGCCGGAGGTCTTTGTTTCCCGTGCGTCGATCAGCGCCGAAGTTACGCGCCGCGTTGCCAAAGGCCGCCTTCGCAAACTCGCGTCGCGTTTGTACACACGAGATCTCGACAGCGAGCCGGAAGACTTGGTGCGTCGCAACCTCTGGAGCATCGTCGCGGGCTACTTCCCTGGCGCACTGGTCGCTGACCGGACGGCATTCGAGCTCGAGCCGGCCGAGGATGGCAGTGTGTGCTTGGTCACGCCACGAGGCGTGGACATCGAACTGCCGGGGGTGACTCTGCGCCCACGCCGCGGAGCGTTGCCGACGGCAGACGACCGCCCGTTTCTCAGCAACCTCTTTCTGAGCTCTCGGGCGCGCGCATGCCTCGACAACCTACGGTCGTCGCGGGCGCGGGGCCAGCGTCTACCCCGCACACTGAGGCGACGAGACATTGAGTCGCATCTTGAACGCCTGGTCGCGACGGTGGACGAGAAGGAAGTCCAACGTCTGCGGGACGACGCGCGTCGCATCGCCCCGCGCATCGGCCGCGCCCCGGAGTTCGCTAAGCTCGACGCCATTGTCGGCGCACTAGCCGGCACGCAGCGCACCCGGCTGTCAGCACCGACCGCCCGGGCTCGAGCGGCGGGGCGGGCATATGACCCCGTCCGGCTCGATTTGCTGGGGCGCTTGCACGCGGAGCTCCTGCGCGTGCCGACGCCATCGCGCCCTATACGGCCTCGCGACGGCATCGGCGCGGCCACCCTCGCGTTCTTCGAAGCCTACTTCTCCAACTACATTGAAGGCACGGAGTTCACGCCCGAGGAGGCCGCGGCGATCGTTTTCGACGGGCGCATTCCCGATCAGCGTCCCGCCGACGCGCACGACGTGCTCGGCGTCTGGCACATCGTTTCGGATGCAGCCGAGATGCGACGCCTCCCGGAATCGACCGAAGACCTTTTGGACCTGCTCCGTGCCCGGCATCGCCGCGTGCTGTCGCAACGGCCGGAAGCGGCGCCGGGCGAATTCAAGACCGCGGCCAACCGGGTCGGGGCCATTGAGTTCGTGCGTCCAGACGCGGTGGTCGGCACCCTCGAACGAGGCTTTGAGATGCATCAGACACTGAGCGCCCCCTTTCAGCGTGCCGCCTTCATGCACTTTCTGGTCTCCGAGGTGCATCCGTTCGCCGATGGCAACGGCCGCATCGCCCGCATCATGATGAACGCCGAATTCGTCGCCGGTGACCAGGAACGAATCGTCGTTCCAACGGTGTACCGAGACAACTACATCGCCGGCCAGCGAGCGGTGACCGTTGGAGGCCCAGTTGCGCCGATGCTCCGAATGCTCGACTTCGCATGGAGATGGACCGAGTCCGTCCAATGGGCTACGCTCAAAGAAACGGTGAGCACGTTGCGCGCCTGCAACGCCTTCCACACGTCCGATGAGGCCGGGCGCCTCGGCTTGCAACTAACCACGCCACGAGAACAGCCGCTGGCGCACAACGCATAGACGCCTAGTGGCCCGGTCCGAGTCTGTCGGCGCATTTCAACGCATTTCCTCGTAGGGGACGGGCTTGTCCGAGCCAGACCGAATCCAACAGATTGATTTAACATGATTTACTACCCGCTGTCCAGTTCGGATTACTACCGGCGTTAGTGCATTCGGGGCAATGACAGGAGCGCCTCGGTGGTACGTTCTGCGCGCACCAGCGAGGCGTAAGGCCCGGGCTGACGCGGGACGCTGGATGGCGCTGGGCGCCGGTGCGGGCGAGCAGGCCGTCAGTAAGATGAAGCCCATGATTCGCGCGGTTCCGTCGCAATCCACGTTGTGTCCAGGCGGACTCTGCAGCCTGGCCTTTCGCGACGTGCGCTGTCGCAGTTGGAGGACATACTCGGGTCACCCAGGGCTTCACGACGCGAGGGGCATGCGGCCTCGGCGCTCGGCGTCTCATCCCCGGAGCCTGGAGGGCGGTGGACGCTTTCTCAGTCAGACAGTGAGGCACACCGCGGTTCCCGTTGTAGCGAGCCGGGGCGGCCACGCGGGAGGGTGAACGGGCCTCAGGCACAGCTCGTCACTCGGTCAGAGTCGTCGCCGCTGCGTCGTCCCGTACCCGCACGAGTGCTGCAAAGGTGAATACCCGGGAGGCCGGTTTCAGGTTGGCCCCAAGAAAGCGACAAGCCTATACAGCGCCATCGCGACAGACGTCACGCCAAGCAGCGGAACCAGGCCGGCCATGCCGCACCGACGGTCCGCGGAAGCCATGCTGACCGATGGCGGCAGCATTGACGCGTGCCGCGTGCATCGGTGCAGCCCTGCGTCGCAGACGACGAGACGTGGGGCCGTGGGTTGCGACGGCACCGCGATGGGTCGAGGGATCGCTAGGTCGCCGTCGCCCAGACGTCCAGCGGTCGGACTCGCGTGCAATCCCAGCGTGGTGTGCGCTAGGCTAGAGTTCTAGGCGCGACCGAGGAAGCACACTTTGTCAAGGAATCCATATCAGCAGGACGGTACGCCGCCTAGGTTGCAGAAGTCGGTGTTCGCGATGGTCGACATCCTTGGATACCAAGACATGACCCGGGACAGTGACAGCAAACGCAACTGAGGCGGAGGCGCTGCTTCGAGCACTCCACGAAGCGCTGTCGTCGAGCTGCCAGTGGCTAGATCAGAGCAACCTGCCTAGTTGGGCACGGGATCGTAACGAAAAGGACCTGTTCTCCCTGAAGGCCTTCACGGACAACATCGCAATCGGCTGGCCGGTTTACGAACCTAGCGACGGAGAGGGAGAGTTGGGATTCGCGTTCGCGAATCTCGCCGCATTCCAACTGACGATGGTGAATGCTGGCTTTTTCGTTCGAGGCGCCATCTCGGTCGGAGACGCCTATGTGGACGAGATCGCGGTTTTCGGGCGATGCGTTGCTCGAAGCGCACAAAGGGGAATCCTCACTCGCGCGCGACCCACGAATCTTCCTTACGTCATCGGCCTGCGCTTGCGTGCGTACCCATTTGGAATACTACGCGCGCTCGCCCCGGGCTCCGCAAAACCGTGACGTACTTTGCGACATTGACGGGCAGTGGTTCGTGAACTATCTCGACACCATTCTGGTCGCGGAAGACGAGGCGGGGCCGTTCTATAACGAACTGACAAAGCACAAAGAATCGGTGGAATGCAGACTTGACCAGCACCGCGATCGCCCGACCGTGTATTCTAAGTACGCGTGGGTGGCCGACTACCACAACTGGTTCTGTGACCAGCACGAGCTGGGAGCGTATCGCATCGACGTGGGTGCTTTCGCGAGTCAGCGCCGTTTCATTGTTGATGACCTGTAGCCGGCGGGAGGGGCATGGGGTGTCGACTTCGCGCGGCGTTCTGCGCTTCCCGAATTGATGGGCCGGCTCGTGTGTCCAGATACGGAACGCCAGGGACAGGCGGCTGACGCACATCTGCTGAAGGCGTCATACGTAGAGGTCGAGAGGAACTTGGGCAGCCGCCTGCGAAGGATTCGAGTGGTGCCCGGCGCATTACGAGAAGATGTGCCAAAGGGCTGGACTTCGTGGACTTTGGGCATGGGCGGATTCTGGATTCCTCGCTTCGTCGAGCAGACGCAATTTGGCAAGTGACCACCGCATTTCCGGGGATGCTGACGGCGGGAGCAGCGCTTCGGCGCTCCGCCGACGGGCGCAGAGCTCTTAGACACGGAACGTGACATCCACTTTGCTGGCCGAGGGGCCCTCCAAGGATCTTCGGCAGCATGGCGCAACCGCCAGACCAGGCCCCGCGACACGGCTCAGTCGGCAGCCGAGCGGTCGGACGTGGAGATTGAAGCGGCCGCCCTTTCGGACTACATTGGCTGCATGGCTACGAACCCCGCCAGTGAACTGGGCTGTACCGAAAAGGCCCTGCGCGAACGCATCCACCGGCTGTTCTCTGACGATCCGGGGCCGGCGGACGAAGGCGCGCCGGACTTCTGGGTGGGGCCGACAGACGATGTCGTGATAAACATCGAGGATGGCCTCGAACTCGACGACAAGGCGGTCGTGGAGTGGGAGCAGGCATGGCTCGACGACCCCAGGGTCGAGTTCGGGGGGCGGACCCCGGAACAGATGCTGCGGGCCGGTGAAGGCTCGCGGCGACGGCTCGAGACCATGGTCGCAGCGATGGAGGATGCGGTCCGGGGCGGCGCGTTTCGTTGAACCCTGCCCGCGCCGACAGGCTCCCCGTGGTGGAACTCCCGCAGCAGACCTGGTTCCGCTCGGTGCGGCCCTTGTACCAGTATGCCCCGCCGCGTTTCGTGCCGAGGAGGACGCGCTTCAACCCGGGGGATATCGAGGTCATGTATTTCGCCCCGCAGATGCTTCTGGCCCGACTCGAGGCAGGCGATGTGTTTGGCCGTTCCGGGCGGGTGGTCGCGACGGGGCTCGGGGAGCGGCACGTGGTGGTTGAGTACGCCATTGATCTCGGCAGGGCGCCGGCTGTCGTGGATGTCCGGCCGCCACAGCTCGGGACGCTTGGGACGAGCGTGCAGGAGATGACGGGTGACTGGGAGACCTACCCTTGGGACAGCAGTCTCGCGCCGACCCAGTATCTGGCCACGGCCGTATTCGGCCGAGCGGACGCGCCGATGGGACTTCTGGCCCCGTCCGCCCGGGACCCACTCCAAGACAACCTGATCCTGTTCGCCAAGAGGCTGCCGCCGGCGTCGATAGCCTTCGTTGCGACTCACATCAGCAACTGAGGGCGGTCTTGGTGGGGTGGCAGAGTTGACGCGATGCGTCGAGAGCGGACGGTTGGCGACATAGAGGTGGCCGAACGTTGAGGGTCATCCTCAGTGTTGGTGTTCATCCCTCCAATCCTGATTGTCGGCTCGAAGATCATTGCGGGAAGGCTCGCGACGCGAGCGGTCGAGTTGGTCGCGCAAACTCGTGGAGGTTGTACGTGGGAAGGCTGTTGCCAAGGCGGCGCCGCACGGGCTTACGAGTGGCGAGGAGTGCGTCCTCGAAGCCGGCACAGGAGATGCCCCTACGGGGTCGTCGCAAATACTGACCCCGAATCCGGTTCTTCAGATCGGCTATTCCGATCGCCGCTCCACGCGAATCGTGACGATGTCGGCGTCGTGGTATTGCTGGTGGTGCACGGTGGAGGCGAAGTGGCGCAGCAGGCGCAGGGAGACATCCCGTCCCGGCGACGCCTCGATCGGTTCGCCGGCGAGTGCCATGCGGTCTTCGAGATTGCCTTCGCCGGAGGCGGCGATGAACTCGAGGTCGGCGGCTTCGCGGTCCGCACGGGCGATCACCAGCAGGCGGCGAGGGCCACTGTCGCTGTCGTGATGGTCCATGAGGCTCAGCACCGTTTCCTCCGCCGCGGCGCAGAGGCGGTGCGCGCCAGCCTCGCTCCAGCGGGCGCGGCTCGCCACCGTGGCGAGGAAGTCGTTGATGACAGGCAGTTCCTTAACGTCCATCTGCGTTTCCATGCGCGAGCGTCGGCCGCGGGACAGATCGAGCAGCATCGACAGCACCACGGCCGTGAGGCCGCCGGCGGTCATGCCGTTGCCGAGCAGTGCACCCCACCAGTCACCGAGCCGTTCCGCGAAGATGGCCTGGTTCTGAAAGCCGACGCCGACCCAGAACGAGATGCCGACGATGGCGCCCTTGCGGTAGTCGAGTCCGTCCTGTACGGCGATCTTCATGCCGAGCACAAACAGCATGGAAAGGAGCGCCAGCAGATAGGCGGCGGCAACCGGCCCGGGAATCGCCAGCAGCAGGGCGGTGACCTTGGGCAGGAAGGCGAAGGCGAGGAAAAACGCGCCGATGTAGATGCCCACCACCCGGGCACCGACGCCGGTGAGCTCGGCGACCGCGGTGCTGCTCGAATAGGTGGTGTTCGGCACGGTGCCGGCGATGCCGGAGAGCAGGTTGCCGAGGCCGTCCGCGTTCACGGCGCCCTGTACAGCTCGATAGTCCACCGCTCGCGGCTTGCGCCATGACACCCGCTGGATCGCCACCGAGTCGCCGATGGTTTCGATTGCGCCCACCAGAGTGACAAAGATGAAGGCCGGCAGCAGCGCCCAGAATGCGGGGCCGAAGCTCAAGTCCCAGCTTGGCCAGGCCGACAGGGACGGGAGGCCAATCCAGGCTGCGTCCCCAACCGCGCCGAAATCGAAGATGCCGTACCACCACGCCACCGCGCTGCCGCCGGCGATGCCGATGACCGGTGCCCAGAGGCGAAAGTGGTCCTGGCCCCGGAGCACGAAGCCGAGCGTGATGGCGAGCGTTGCGAACGCACTGAGCGGGCCTGCCACCGGCTCCGCATCCGCTGGCGTTTGGGTCAGCATGTCGAAGATGATCGGCGTGACGGTGACCGTGATCAGCATGATTACGGTGCCGGCCACCGCCGGCGTGATGATGCGGCGCAACCATGCGAGCCGCCAACCCAAGAGGAACTGGAACAGCGAGGAGATGACAACCAAGGTCGCGAGCATCGCCGGCCCGCCATCGGCAAGTGCAGTGACGCAGACGGCGATGAAGGCCCCGGAGGTGCCCATAAGCAGGATGTAGCCGGAGCCGATCCGGCCAAGGCGCACGGCCTGAATGACGGTGGTGGCGCCGCTAATGAGCAGCGCCGCGAATACGGCCCAGGTGAGATAGTCCCCATCTCCGAGCCCGGCGCCACGGATGACCACCGCTGGGGTGAGAACGATGCCGGCGATGGTGAGCACGGCGTACTGCAGCGCAAGGCCGGCCGTCAGGGGGCGCGGCGGCTCCTCGTCCGCCTCAAACCGAACTCCCGGCCGTTCCTTGGAGTCAACCATCGCTTCGCCTCCGGTGCGCGTCGGTGTGCTTTGGAGCAAGATTCTAGGAGCTTGCGCCTCAGAACGCAGTTCGTGTGGGACGGGCTTGTCCGCCCCGGTGCGCCCCTGCGGGCGCAATCAAGACGGGCCTCGTAGGGGACGGGCTTGTCCCGTCCCGGCACGCCCTGACGGGCGCGTTGGCAGTTCGCTTGCGCGAACTGCTGCGCTTCGACGAACTCCTCGTGTCGAATTCAAGACGGGCGGGGACAAGCCCGTCCCTACGAGGCCCGTGCCAACGTCAAGACGGCGCGAACCTCAGCCGGTGCTCGCCCCCTCTTCCAGGTAGGGCGTCATGTCCATGCCGGGGTATCTGGCGCTGACGCCGGCGATCGTCTCCTCGGTCCAATAGGAATGCCCCAGTGGCGGAAACCCCAGCAGTTCCCTCTCCTCTGTGCTTGCCTGCTCCACCCACTCGCGGAATGCCGGTTTGATGGCCTGCGCCGACCAGCCGACGATGCCGAGCCATTTGTGCGCTGCCGGTGCGTAGGTGATGAAGTGTCCCAAGCGGCCAGCTTCGGCGATGAACGGCGTGCCACGATGGAAGGTTCTCATGCTGTAGATGAGGAGCGAGCCGGCCGGCACCACCACCTTGGTCTCGTTTTCGTAGAGGTCCGGGCGTTCTTCGCGCTTGAAGTGGGCGGGCCAGCGGATGCGATCCGGATAGTGCTGCCACGAGCACACCGCGGTGGGCGCGTGCTCGGCGGTCACGTCCGTGTAGTAGAGGAGGTACGCCGTCTGCCAATACTCCGGCAGGTTCGGCGGATAGGCCAAGGTGTGGTTGCCGTAGTCGCAGTGCATCACCTGATCCTGGTCCGCCGGCGCTCCCTTGAACTTGGCGGAGAGGTGCGACTGTTCGCAGTAGATGTCGTCGTGGCCGATGTTCTGGGCCGCGAAGCGTTGCAGTTCCGGGTGCAGGGTGATGGCGTTGAGTTGGCTGCCGACGAACGGGAACTGGAAGCTGGGGGCCCGCGAGGGCGACGGCTGGCCGGGCTTTGGCTGGGTCGGATCGTCGCAGTATTCCACCCACCCGGGTAGCGCTTCGCGCAGTTCGCTGCGGGCTTCGGCCAGTTCGTCGGCTGTGAGGAACGGCGCGACGATGGCGTAGCCGTGCTCGCGGTAATGAGCGGCGTGTTCTTGGGTGATTCGGGTCATCGCGTGTCTCTCGGGCTTGAGCCGGGGAGTCTATCCCCTCGGAGGGGAGGCATCCGGGCTAGGTCAGTCGGCGAGGAAGCGGGCGGGGTGGACGTTGCGCGGGTTCGCTTGCCAGCCGCGCACGCCTTTGCGGACGAGGCTGCGGATCGTGACGGAATAGAGCGGCACCACGGGGTCAAGCGACAGCCCCCGCACTTCTGCCTGTTGCATCAGCGCGATGCGCTCGGCGAGCGAGACGGTGGCTTTGGCGCGCTGCATGAGGCTGTCGTAATCGGCGTCTTGGAAGCGTCCATAGTTGACAGCGCCGGTGGTGGACATCAGCAGTTCAAGATAGTGCTCTGGGTTGTTCTCGCCGAACCAACCTGCCTCAGCCACCTCGAAGTCGCCCTGGCGCAGGGCCGCGAAGTGAGAGGCAAGGTCGGCGTGGTGCAGGCGCGTGCTCACGCCGATCGCCTTCCACATGGAGGCGATGGCGACCTGCACCGTCTTGTTGTCGTCCCCGGCGATGTGGCGCAGGGTGATTTCCAGGGGGTTGTCCTCGTCGTAGCCGGCGGCAGCGAGCAGGTCGCGCGCGGTGGCAGGATCGGGCGTGCGAGGAGCGACCCCGCTGGCGAAGTCGGCCACCAGGGGCGGCACGAACGAATGGCTCGGGAGCTCGCCGCTCTTGAGCACCCGGCTGGTGATGAGTTCTCGGTTGACGGCGAGCGCCAGAGCGCGCCGCACACGGGCATCGTCGAACGGCTTTGCCGTGGTGTTGAACACCAGGTACATGATGGAGAGCAGCGGCGAAAGGTGCGCCTCGTCGCCGCGTTCCGCCTGCAAGCGCTTGATCTCTCCCGGCGGGAAGTCGCCGATGATGTCGAGTTCGCCACTCAGGAAACGGTTGTAGGCGGCGCTGCGGTCGGAGGTGGGGTGGTAGGTGACGGCTTCGAGTTGCATGCGTTTGGCATCGCGCCATGCCGGGTTTCTTCTGAGGCGAACGTGGCCTTGGGGCACCCATTCGTCGAGCACGAAGGCGCCGTTCGTCACCATGTTGCCGGCCTTCACCCAATCGTCGCCGTGCTCTGCCACGACGTGCTCCGGCACGGGCGAGCCGGTGGGGTAGAAGAGTCGTTCGGCGAGGAAAGGGAAGGGCTTTGCCAAACGGATCTCCAGCGTGTGGTCGTCGCCCGCTTGCACGCCGAGGGCTGCGGGAGGATCGTTGCCGGTATTGACCGCCTCGGCGCCGGCGATGGGATAGAGGAAGTAGGCGAGGCTGGCGGCAGTGGCGGGGTTTAGCAAGCGGCGCAGGGAAAAGACGAAATCGTGCGCAGTGACGGGCTTGCCGTCGGACCACCGACCATCCTTGCGCAGGTGAAAGGTCCACGTCAGGCCGTCGTCGGACGTCTCCCAACGCTCCGCCGCCCCCGGCACGATGCGGCCGTGCGCGTCCACCGTCGTCAATCCTTCGAACAGATCGCCGAGGATGGTCTGTTCGAGACGCAGGTTGTAGCGATGCGGGTCGAGTGTCAGGGGCTCGCCGCCGTTGCCGATATGAAGTTCAGCCGCGTGGAGCGACGCGGCAGCAAACGCGAACAGGGCCGCAAGCCAGCCGCACGTGCGTGCCGCGGCCGCTGGCCAACGCGCCAAGTTCCGGGCGGGTTGGCTCCCCCGCAGTGCATGGGGGGTGCGAGGCGTGTCGTAAGCCGTGTGCATCCGCGTACGATAACCGCGCGCGGCGCAGTCGGGTCGCAAGCCAAGGTGGGAGAGGCGGATGAATCTGGCGGGAGACGTGGGCGGCACCCATGCCCGGATGGGCCTCTTCGACGGCCCGAACTGCGTGCAGCGGACCACTCTCGACATGGCGAAGCTGCAATCCGGCGAGGAGTTGACGGCAGCCGCCCTCGAAGCGCTCGGATGCGCCGAGGTCGAGCGCGCGTGCCTCGCCGTGGCGGGTCCCGTGCTGGCGGACGAAGCGGGGTTGACCAACCACGGCATGAGCTTCTCCGTTGCCGCGTTGCGGGATGTCCTGGGCACACGGGAGGTGGTGCTCGTCAACGATCTGGTGGCGATGGGAACCGCCGTCGCGCACGGTTTCGCGGACGACGCCGAGAGGTTTGGCGGCAAGCTCCCGGCACCGCCCGACTCCGCCCGCTGCGTGATTGCCGCGGGCACAGGTCTCGGCATGGGCATCGTCGTCGGTGGCCGCTGCCTGCCGTCCGAAGGCGGCCATGTTCGGGTCGCACCCGCAGGTGCGTTCGAGCGCGAGCTGATGGCCTATACGGAGGCGACGCTGGAGGAGGCCCAGGGCGTCGTCGCGTGGGAGCACTATCTGTCCGGTCGGGGCCTCGTCAACCTCTACCAAGCGGTATGCCACGTCTGGGACATGCCGCCGGCGGACCTCTCACCGGAAGAGATCGTTGCCCGTGGGCTGGAAGTGACCGACCCCACCTGCCACACGGCGATCGAGACTTGGGTCGGCATGCTCGGCACGGCCGCCGGCAGCCTTGCCGTGACCACAATGGCGCTCGGCGGCGTGTGGCTCGCCGGCGCGGTGCCCCGCGCTCTCAAGCCCACGCTGGCAGACCGCACATTTCGTCGTAGCTTCGAGGCCGCCGCATGGGCCGCAGATTTCCTCTCCGCTGTCCCCGTACATCTAATCGAGGACGACGACGCCGGCCTGATGGGCGCCGGCCTCATCGCCGCCGAACTGACCCAGCCGGCGTAGCGACAGGGGACCGAAAGCGGTGCCTGACACGCGCCGCCAGGAGTTGCCGAACAACTGCTGACGCGCTCGTAGAGCGCGCTAGCAGCCTGTCGGACTTAGAAACTGGACCCTCGTAACCTATTGTTTTTATTGCATATATGTTTCGAGAAAGTCTCTTATGCTCTGTAGGAATTAGTAGTTATTTCAAAGAGTTATCAAAATATCAACGCGAAAGTCCGACAGGCTGCTAGCGCGTGAGTAAGGCGGTACTTTGGAGGGAAGGCATCCTGCCTTCCCTGCGCGCCTTCTGGCGCGCTGACCGCGACCTGCAGTGAGAAAGCGCCTGTCGGTGCCAGGGAAGGCAGGATGCCTTCCCTCCAAAGGGCCCGTCACAAGTCCGACAGCCTGCGAGCGCATGAGGAAGGCCACCCGAAGAAGGGCGACGCATGCGTCGCCCTGTCCGCCAGCCGGGTGCATCGCCACCAAGTCCGACAAGCTGCTTGCGCGTGAACAAGGCGGGCCCTCGAGGGAAGGCATTTCTGCCTTCCCTAGCGCCGGTAGGCGCTTTCCCCTTTTTGGGGTAACTCACGGACGGTGCGCCTTCGGCGCACAGGGAACGCAGAATGCCTTCCCTCCGAGGGCCCCTACATCGTTGAGTCCGGCAAGGGTGCCTGCCTTATGCCTTCGAGCAGCGCCTTGCGGCGGTCGTTTGCCGTCACCACCGAACTCTCCGCGACATCGATGGCACAGGCTAGGTCGTAGAGTTCGTCGGTGTCTCGTGCCACCGAGCGGTCGAGGCTCTGCACGAGATCGACGCAGGCACCGAATTCGGTGCAGCAGCCGGTGTATTCGAGATCGTATCCGGCGTCCGACCACAGGGCTGCCCCTGGAATCGTGCGCTGGCACTGTCGAAAGCCCTTCAGGCATTCAAGCCGCACGGCGAATGCGGCCTGGCGCTGGGTCAGGTTGCGATTGAGGCGGACGTTGCCGGAGTCCGAGTCGGCAGCCACTTGGCCATCGGCATTGGCCACCGGCGCTGCCATGGCGATGACGAGAGCGGCTGCGAGAAGCGCGAAGCGATGCATGGTGTTTCCCCTTGGTTTGCTCAGTGCGGCGCATCCTCGCCGATGTCATCTGAACCGGGGATGAACGGCAGTGCCTCTGCCTACGAGCGACCTTCAAGGGGCGAGCGCATACCGCCGTCCATTGCGCCCGCGAGCAAGTGATAGGTCGGCAAATCGCGTTCGCGCAGGATGGCATCGAAGGCATCGCGCGGGCTCGCTTGGTCTCGGCCTGCCCGCTCAGCCAATGCCAATGCCACCTGCATGACTTCGTTGAAGGCCCGTGTGGGTTTGGTTTCGTCCGGTTCGTCCGGGCGGGGCGTGGTGTCGACGTGGTCGGCAACACCCCGGGCGAAGTCGTCAACATCGGCGCCCATTGACCGAACCGCGGCGGCAACATCGCCTTCGTCGAGGAGGGCGGCGGCGAGGTGCTCGGTGGTCAGGAACCCGTGCCCGCTTGCCTTGGCGCCGGCGAAGGCTCTTTGGAGGGCCGCTTCCAACTGCGAGTCGAGCACGGAAGCGTCGGACGCGGCAGGCCCCGCCAAGCTCGTCGGGATGCCGTGGCTGACGTAGTTGACGAAGTCCTGCTGCCGGATGCCTTGCTTCGCCAGTAGCCTCTGGGCTTGGCAGTCCTCGCCCATGAGGCCCGCCAGCAGCGAGCCGGGATTCATGCCCTCGTGGCCCAGCGCTGGGATGAAGTCGGCGCGGTAGGTGGCGTTGCAGAAGGGCTCGGAGACTTGCGTCTCGCCATCGAACGTTGCGGGGGGCAGGTTGTCGAGCAGGGCGTCCAGTTCGAGGCGAAGTGCGTCGGTGTCGCATCCCACCGAGTGCAGCACATGGTTCGATACGGGATTGTCGATCAGAGCCGCGAGCAGGTGTTCGGTGGTGAATTGTTGGTCGCCCCGGTCGTTCGCTTGGGCGAAGGCGTCGTCGAGCATGGAGGTGACCGGCTCGGGGAACCCGTCGAAGAGTTCTGCAAGCTGCGGCGCGGAGAAGGAGTCTGGGTAGCGGGCCAGTCCGCGCTCGAAACATATCCGAGCGCCGCGGGCCAGCACCCCCGGCAGGGTGTTCGGCAACTCCCACGCCACGTGCGCGCTCAAGGATGGCCAGTCGTTGAAGCCATGTTCGCGGGCGACGACGGCCCTCGCCGTTTCCCGGTCCGCCTGCACCGGTTCCACGGCTGGCACTAGGCGCCTAAACCGTTCGAGAGCGTCCCTTTCGCCTTTGCGTGCGGCTTCGAAGAGGGCGTTGGCGCGCCAGTTCAACGTTTCGAAGCCGTCGTTGCCGGCAACGGGCTGCAAGGGAGCGTCCGTATCCGACGTGTCGTAGCGAACGGTCAAGGTGGCCGTCGCGCTGTGCTCGCCGTCGAAGTTCGCGACCCCAACCTCCCAGTAACGGTGGCCGAGGAAGTCGATGGCTGGCTGGCGGATGTTGGTGGCAATGGTGAGGGTCTTGCCATTCTCCGAGTCCACCCGAGTCGCGTGCAGGGGCTTTCCCGCATCGCCCATGAAGAGCAGCATCATGGCGTTGGAGCCAGTATGTTCGAGCGTTGCCGTGAACGCGGTGGGGCGGTCGAAGCGGAAGTAGAAGGTGCGGACGTGGTCCGGATTGTCGCCCGCCGGTGCCAGACGGAAGCGCGAGGCGCCCGGCGGGTGAACTTGGCGCTCCACGGCGATGGCAGCGAGCGGCTCGACCGGGCGTTCCGCCAGAGCAAGGGCCACCTGCCGCATCAGCTTCCGGTATTGCGGGGAGAACTCGGCCGGATGTGCGTGGGCACCAGCGTAGATGACACTGCCTTGGCGCATCACGGTGGCACGGTCCTTGTCCTCTGCCAGAGTAACCATGTAGTCCACATCAGGCTTGAACTCTGTGAGTCTTGGCGGGCCGACGTGGAGTGTAGGGGTCTCATCGTTCAGTTCGGAAAAGGGCACGTCTCGGGACCCCGCGAAGGCGCGAAACGGCACCTTGGTTTCGGGGCTCCCGAGCAGATCGCTGTCCACCACGACCATCGGCTGATCCCAGCCCGACACCCCGGGGGTGAGTTCCAGTTCATTGACTTGCCGGCGCATCCAGTAGGCAGTGAAACCGATGGCAATGACCCTGCGGTCACGCAGGCGCGCGATCTGTTCCGCAGGCAACGCCTCGTCGAAGCGCATGCGGAGATTGAGCACGAGTGCGTCGGTTTCGGCGTCGATCGCCTCGTGCAGGTCGTCGGCCACCTCGACAGTCGCCCCTAGGCCTCCCTGCAGCAGTTCGGAGAAGCCCTCCGCCCACCCGGTGATGGCGACGTTTGAGAAGATTGTGAAGGATGGCTTCGGCTGCGTTTCTTCGTCCCTTTTGTCGCGTGTCACGCTTGTCACTGCGTGGCCTGCCTGGGTGGCACCGCACTCCTCCAAAAGCCCACCACACTGCGTTTCAGGTTGTCGAAATGGACAAACAGGAGCGGAGTTAGAAGGAGAGTGATCAACGTGGCGAAGGTCAGGCCGCCGATGATGGCGCGGGCCATGGGCATGTAGGACTCGCCGGTGCCTCCGATGCGGACGTCGCCGACGGCGAGGGGGATGAGTCCAGCCACGGTGGTGGCCGCGGTCATGAGGATCGGGCGCAGGCGGTCGCGGCCGGCGCGGACGATGGCTTCTTCGCGGGGGGTGCCGTCGCGCATGAGCTGGAACGTTCGGTTCAACAGCACAATGCCGTTGTTCACGACGATGCCGGCGAGAAGCACCATGCCGATCATGGCCATCATGGTCAGCGGCGTGCCGGTGACCCAGAGAAACAGCATCACGCCGACGGCCGAATAGGCGATGGAAAAGAGCACCGCCGACGGGAACAGAACGGACTCGAAGAGGGCCGCCATCAGCATGTACACGAGCAGGATGGCGGCGGCGATCATGATGAGCATGTCGCGAAACTGTTCGGCCTCGAAGTCGAAGTCGCGGCCCATCTCCCAGCGGTAGCCAGGGGGCATCTCGAAGTCCGCAAGCAACGCTTCCACCTCGGCGCGGGCGGCCGCCGGCGTCACGTCCTTGAGCGAGAACTCGACCGTAACGTTGGTCTCGCGGTTCTCCCGGCGGATGCTGCGCAGGGACGGCTGGAACTCGACGTCGGCGAGCGCTTCTAGCGCCACGGTGTCGCCGTCTGGCAGAAAGATGGGCAGGCGCATCAGGTCCTGGATGCGGATGTCGTCGCGGTCCTCGATTTCAAGGTGGATGTCGTCCACCCAACTGCCGTGGTCCAGCCCGCGCCGCATCTGCACGCCGCCCAAGGCCACCGACACGCTGCGGGCGAGGTTCTGTGCCGTCACGCCAAGCTGGCCGGCCTGCTCCGGCTTGACGCGCAGGACCAGGTCCTGTCGGCTGGACTCGGATTGGGTATGTATGTTCGTGAAGCTCGGGACGGTTTCCAATATCTCGATCACTTCTTCCGAGATATCCATCAATAGCGCTGTCGAGTCGCCGATCAGGCGCACACCGATGCCGCCGTCGCCGTCGCGATAGTCTCGCCCACGCCGCTTCGAGCGGAAATAGAAGTTGACGTTGGGCACGTCCGGCATCATCTCCAAGATCCGGTCCTGGACGATGGACGCCGCGTACTTGCCGTCTTCGCGCATGGTCATGAAGATGTTGCCGCGGTCGTAGTCGAACGTGGTGGAGACATCGCCGATGCCGAGCTCTTCGCGGGCGCCGAGAATGGATGCCTCCACTTCGTCGACGATGCCTTCCATCCGTTCGAGGGCCATCGTGCCGCGCACCCAGAAGCGAAGTTCCAGCGAGCCGGAATCGCTTTGCGGGTTCATGTTCACGTCCAGTTGGCGATAGGCAAACCAGCCGGCGCTTGCCACCAATGCGGCCACCAGGAGTGCCGAGTAGCGATGCTTCAAGGTGAATAGCACGACCTTGCCGTACCCGACAGACAAGCGGTCGAAGATGCGGTGCCGAGGTTCCCGCCGGCCTTCCGGCAGCCGCGCCAGCAGGGCAGGGATCAACGTGGTGGCGATCAAGAGCGATGCGGCGATGGATGTGCAAAGCGGAATCGCGACGTTGGCGAGCGCGGTGGTGGATTCCACGGTGTTGAGGAACACCGTGGGCGCGAACACAACGATGGTGGTGAGCGTGCCGGCGGTGATGGCCGTGCCCACTTCCGTGACGCCTCGGTCGGCGGCTTCATAGGGGCTGAGGCCGTGTTCGCGACGCTTGAGGGCAATGGACTCGGACACCACGACGGAGTTGTCCACCAACAGCCCCACCGCGAGCATCAGCCCCACTAGCGAGAGCACGTTCAGCGTGAGGCCAGCGAAATACATCGCGCCCATGGTGGCGACAAGCGCCAGCGGCACCGTGGCGGCGATGAGCAGCGAGGGAACGAGGCGCCGGATGAAGGCGAACAGGACAATCGCCGACAGCACGCCGCCGATGATGCCGTTCTGGATCAGGTTGTCGAGCGCACGTATGACGGATTCCGCGTTGTTGCCGACGGTGAGGAAGGTGGCGCCAGCGAGTTCCGGATGCTCGGCGGCGGCGTCCGCTGCCCCCTCCACCGCCTCGGCCACCGCGACGAGGTTGGCTTCGGGCTTCTTGTACACGGACAGACCCAATGCGTCCTCGCCGTTTAGCCGGCGTTGGTCGGACTCGTCGAGGGGCGCGTAGGTGACTTCCGCCACGTCGCCGATGGTGAGGTCGGGGCTGAGCGGCAGGTCGCGGATGTCCTGGATCTCGGTGAACTTGCCGAGGGGGCGAAGCTGGGTCTCGATGCGCGCCTGTTCGATGTGGCCGGCGGAAAGGTGGAAATTCTCGGCCGCGAGCCGCCGCTCTACATCGAGCACGTCGAGGCCATGCGCTTCGAGGCGGCCGGGATTCAGCGCCACCCGAACATAGCGCTGCTCGCCGCCAAAGATGCGCACGGAATTGACGCCGGGCACGCGTTCGAGCACTTGGCGAACGCGGGCGTCGAGGAGCCGCCAGGCATCGAGCCAGCCGAGTTCGGCGGCGGAGATGACAAAGGACAGGATAGGCTCGGACTCGTCGTCGCGATTGCGGATGTTGAAGTGGCGAATGTCGTCCGGCAATCGGTGGCGGATGCTCTCGACGAGCTCCTTCGCCTCGATGCCCTTGGTGGCGATGTCCTGATCGTCGTCGAGTGCGATCGATACCCACACATAGTCCGAACGCGTGTGCGAGAACATCCGGTCGATGCCGCCTAGCGTCGAGAGGATTTCCTCCACGGGCCGGGTGACGTTGCGCTCGATTTCCTGTGGCGAGGAGGACTGATACGGAACGCCCACGCCCACATAGGGCTTTTCTTCGTCCGGATACTCCTCCACCGACATCCGCGCCCCGGCAAAGGCACCGACAATCACCATGGCAACGAAGGCCATCGCCACCGTGACGGGGCGTCGAATGGCTGCACGGGAGACGATCATGGGCGGAGAGCATACCTGCTAAGGACCCAGTGTTGCCTGTGGGCCCGGAAAGGGCGCGATAGAATCACTTGCCTTGGCAAAGGCGATTGGGCATGGCGGCCGATACTCGTGCCTTCCTCGAGGAAACGCTGAGCTGGCGGAAGGACCGGTCGAGTCCGGTGCATTTCGCCGGCCGAGCGTCGGAACTCGGTGCGATCCTCTCCACCGTGGCAAACGCACAGGCAGGCGCCGCTGGGCTCACATTGGTCGTGCAGGGCGCGCCCGGCTCCGGAAAGACGGCGTTGCTCCGGGAAGCTGCGAGTCGTTTCGAGTCGGCGGGTAACCGCAACCGTGCAATCTACATTGGCGACCCGTGGCCGGCGGCGGCCGACCGCCAGACGCTGGAGAAACTCGCATCCGCGGCGTTCGACATTCCGCCGGACGAGTTCCGCAGCCCCGAGACGTCGAGTAGGGGAGCGATAAGGTGAAGCGTATGAAGCCCCTTTCTTCCGACCAGATTGCCTCCTTCAAGGACGCGGGGTTTCTCGTGCTCAAGGGAATGCTCGATCCGGCCTTGTGCGAGCGTGCGCTCGACCGGCTTTGGGCTGCGCTGCCGGCCGGTAGCAGGATGCTCAGGGACGACCCGAGCACGCATGTCGGGCCGTTCCCCGCCGACGAGGAGAGTCGCCATCCATTGCATATCCGCGCCGGATATCTGTGGCAGTTGCGGGAATGCGGCACGGAGCCGCTCTTGATCGAGCTTGCCTACAGCCCCAAATTGCTGGCCGTCGCCGAGCAGCTTCTAGGCGAGGGAATGTTGGCGACGCCCACCGTGGGCGGCAGCCCCATGGGGAGCGCGGGCCCGGCCTGGCCGGGTGGGCCGACAGACCCCGCGATCACGGACGGCATTCGCGGCATCTATTGCACCCGGCCCTACGCCGACGAGGATCGAGTTTCGGTGCGCGACCGAGGCCATACAGACGGTCACCCATTCCACCTGGGCCTAGTGGGCCTCCTCGCCGACGTGCCGCCGAATGGTGGTGCCTTCAAGGTCTGGCCCGGCTCGCACAGGCGGCTATACCCCACGTTCCAAATGCAATACGACCAGCCGCGGATTCCCTACTACGACCACCTGCCAAGCCACAAGGGCATCGTCCACACTCCGGCCTACCTCGCAGAACTCGAACGTGTCATGGCAGACACCGAGCCAGTCGACTGCTGGGGCGAACGCGGCGACGTGGTGTTCTGGCACCACCGCCTAGCCCACATGGCCGGACACAACACATCCGGCGTCATGCGCCAAGCCGTCCTCTGCGACTTCTCCCGCACCGACCTCGACACCTGCCGCATGGACCCACCACAGGCAAACATGTGGCGCGATTGGTCACCGGAGTTGCAGGCAGCGGAGTCCAGCTACTCTCCCGACTTCGCAACCGCCATGCGCCTGCGGTGATGCTACGTTCGACTAGGCCGCGTCCGCCGGACTTCATCTCCTGTTTCTGCTGCTTCATAGGGTAGCTCACAGCCAATCACCTTGCGGCTTTAGCTTTGCGATCGAGCGTTGGCACATTCGCATGGCATAGGCGACCCGACCGCACCGGCTTCGACGGTGTCCAGCAAACATCGCTTTCGCTGCATTTGCGTCTGCCGAAGAATCACCTTTCAGGATCGTCTGGCCAAAGGTCGCCGAGGCTGAACGTGATTGCAGTGAATGGAGGGACGGTTACCGCGTCATCGTCCTTGAGCGATGCGATCAGTACCCATTGGCCGCTTCGGAGCTCGAAGGCTTCCAAGCCGCGGGCGAGCGGGTCGACGAACCACAGGTGGGCCACGCCTTCCCGAGCGTAGATCGGTCGCTTTGCAAAGAGGTCGATTTTGCGCGTTCCGGGAGAAAGCACCTCGCACACCCAATCGGGCGCGATTCCGAACCAGGCGGCGTCGGGGTATTCCGGCATTCTCTCCCTTCGCCATCCGGCCAAGTCGGGCACGAGGATGTCTTCGCCTAGATGCAGTTCCGGCTCGAAAACAATCCACCAGCCGCCCGGACCTCCATCGCCGTAGTTGAACGGCGGGCTGATCCGCGCGCCTAGTCCCGAACTTGCCCATGCGTGACGCGAGGCGGGCCTCGGCTGTGTGTGCAGCGTGCCGTCGAGCACCTCGGCGACCATGTTCGGCGGGGCGTCGAGCACGTCTTGGTAGTTGGCCCGACGACCTTGTTTCGGTGCTTGACTGGCCATGCGCAGCCATTCCGCTCTCAAGGAAGGGCCGAAAATCCTACGGCAAGGGCGACCGTGACGCCACTCGGTGGGAAGGTCAGGTTGGGCTTTCGCCGCCTTCGAAGACGTCGCCGTGGATCTTCTTGCGGTCCACCAGGTCGTACACGACCGGGATGACTACCAATGTCAGCAGGGTGGCGACCAGGAGGCCGCCGATCACCGTGATGGCCATGGGGGTGCGCAGTTCCGCGGCTTCGCCGAGGCCAATGGCCATGGGGAGCAGGCCAAGGACGGTGGTGGTGGTGGTCATGACGATGGGGCGGAAGCGTTGGTGGGCGCCGGCGATGACGGCGGCGCGGCGTTCCATGCCTTCAAGGCGCAGGCGGTTGACGCGGTCCACCAGCACGATGGCGTTGTTGACGACGATGCCGACGAGCAGGATGGCGCCGATGAAGACCACCACGGAGACGGATGTGTTGGTGGCGACAAGCGCGAGAATCGCGCCGATGGCGGCGAGGGGCGCGGTGAACATGATGACGAAGGGATGCAGCAGCGACTCGAACAGCGATGCCATCACGAGATAGACGAGAATCAGCGCCAGCGAAAGCGCCAGCAGCAGCGACTCGAACGACGCCTCCATCTCCTCCGCCTGACCGCCGACGCGGCTGGTGATTTCCGGCGGATGCGGAATCGCCTCGAGCAACTGCGTGGCTTCCGCGCCGCCGAGCGCAAGGTCGCCGTGCTCGACATGGGCACTGACCACCGCCACGCGCTTCTGGCCGATGCGCTGGATGTCTGCCGGGCCCGTCGCCAAGGTCACGTCGGCCAATGCGGACAGGCGAATCTGGCGGTCGCCGGCGTCCACGAGCAGGTTCTCCACGTCCTCCTGCGAATCCCGTTCGCCTTCGTCTAGCCGCACGCGGATGTCGATGCGCTTGTCTTCCCAGGTGAACTTGGTGGGCACGTCGCCGCGCACCTTGCGCACGACGCGGGAGGCGACTTCCGGCACGAAGAGGCCCGTAGCGGCGGTGCGCTCCTGGTCGAAGTCGATCTGCAGCTCCGGGTAGCCGGGGCGGATGCTGGATTCCACGTCGCTGAAGGACTCCGAGTCGGACATGGCGGCGACGAGCCGCTCGGCGATGCTCTCGATGTCGTCGAGGTCATTGCCGGAGATTTCCACCTCGAGCGGCGTCGCGAAGGTGAACAGCTGTGGCCGTTCCACCTTGAACTGCGTGCCCGGCATCGCCGCCACTTGAGAGCGCGCGAGGGACATGATGAGCGATTCGTCATTCGGCGTGATGCCGCGGTGCAGCACCACGCTGAGTTCGCCGATCTGCTCGCCTGCGCCCACGGAGCTTGCGTCGAGCTTGCCGCCGGTGCCGGCGACGGAGTAGGTGCGGTCGACGATGGGATAGGCCAACAGGGCCCGCTGCGTTTGGGCCAGCACCTGGTCGGTGCGTTCGAGGCGGGTGCCCGGTTCGAGTTCCATGTCGATGCGGAACTCCCCCTGCGACAGCGGCGGGATCAGTTGCACCGGCAGCGAGGGCGCCATCGCTGCGGTGCCGCCCAAGGCGGCGATGGCGAGGACGAGCGTTAGCGCGCGGTGGCGTAGTGCCGCGTTCAGCAGCGCCGTGTAGCCGCCGAGCACTTGGGCGTAGCCGGCGTCGAATGCCCATTGCACGGGGCGTATTGCCAGGCTCGTCGCTCGCAGCAGTCCGCGCCACAGGAGCGCGAGGCCCCGCACAAGCCAGCGCAGCGGTGCGCTGGCCTTGTGCATGCGCCCTTGGGCGCCGCCTTCTGCGGTTGCCAGAGTCTCTGGCGGCGTGACCCGAACCGCCGCCAGCATGGGAATGAGGGTGAAGGCGAGGATCAACGAGGCCACGAGGGCGAATGCCACCGTCAGCGCCTGATCCCGGAACAGCTGCCCGGCGATGCCTTCGACAAAGGCCAGCGGCAGGAACACCGCAATGGTGGTCATGGTGGAAGCCAGCACCGCTCCGCTCACCTCGCTGGTACCGCGTTCGGCCGCTTCGGCGAGCGACGGCGAGGCCGAGTCGGAGCGGGAATGGCCTTCCGGCACGCTGCCGGCGTCGCGATGGCGGGCGATGTTCTCCAGCACGACGATGGCGTTGTCCATCAACATTCCCACCGCCAGGGCGATGCCGCCGAGGCTCATGATGTTGAGGGTGATGTCGAAGGCATCCATGAGCACGAACGTCGCCAGCACCGAGGCCGGGATGGTGGCGGTGACGATGAGGGTGCTGCGGGCGTCCTTGAGGAACAGGAACAGCACCAGCACGGCGAACGCGGCGCCGATGATGGCGGCGGACTGCACCTCGTCGATGGCGGCGGAGATGAAGTCGGCCTGATCGTAGATCTTCACCAGTTCGTAGGCCGGCGGCAGCTCTGCGGCAATCTCTGCCATGCGCTCGGCGATGTCGCCGGAGACGGCCACGGTGTTGGCGTCGCCCTCCTTGTACATGGCGATCTCGATGGCCTCGAAGCCGTCCACGCGCATCACGCTGTCGCGTTCCTTGTGGCTCTCGAACACATCGGCCACGTCCTTTAGCCGCAGCACGCTGCCGTCCTGCTGGAAGACGATGGTGTCCTTGATGTCCTCGACGGTGGCGAACTCGTTCATGGTGCGGACGAGGAACTCCTGACCGCGATCCTCGAGCCGGCCGCCGGAGAGATTGACGTTGGCAGCTTGCAGACGCTGGCCGAGCATCTCGACGTTCATGCCGAGTTGCGAGATGCGCTCTTGATCGACGTTGACGGCGATCTCGTCCTGGTAGCCGCCGCTCACCAGCACGGCGGCGACGCCCAGCACCGGGTCTAGCCGCTTTTTCACGACGTCTTCGGTGAAACGCCGGAGCTCCTGCAGGCGGGGTTGCAGGTCGGCGGCGCTGCCGCGCTCGCGCAGGACGATGGCGGCGCGAACGATGGGGTCGAGGTTGGGATTGAGGCGCAGGATGGAGGGGCGCTCGATGTCGAGAGGGAGCCGGACGAGGTCCAGCTTCTCGCGCACCTCCACCGCGGCCGTGTTCATGTCGGAGCCCCAGGCGAACTCGAGCACCACGTCGGAGCGTTCGGCGGCGGATATGGAGTGCATCCGCCGCACGCCGTTGATGACCCCCACCCGCTCCTCAAGCCGCCGCGTGATTTGCTCCTCCACTTCGGCAGGGGCTGCACCCTCGAAGTCGGTGCGGATGGTGAGCGTGGGGTAGGCGAGTTCCGGCAGCAGGTTGAGCCCGAGCCGATCCAGCGACAGTGCCCCGAACAGGGCCACGGCAAAGGTCGCCATGGCAACGGTGACGGGGCGGGCGATGGCGGTGGGGATCACGCCCATGGGCTAGCAGCCTGCGCCGTAGCAAACCATCGAGTCAACGCGCCGGCCGGGGCGCGCTGGTGCGTGAACAAGGCGGGCCTTCGGAGGGAAGGCATTCTGCCTTCCCTGCGCGCCTTCTGGCGCGCTGACCGCGACTTGGAAAGAAGGCGCCTGTCGGCGCTAGGGAAGGCAGAATGCCTTCCCTCCGAAGGCCGTCCTTGAATGATGGAGGGCTCCCCTGTCAGCCTTCGACGATGCGCACGCGGGCGCCGTCGCGGAGGCCCTCCTGGCCGGTCATCACCACGAGTTCGCCGGCGCTCGCGCCTTCGAGGATCTCGATGTTGCCTTCGGAGACGTAGCCGGTCGTCACCTCGCGACGCTCGGCGAGGCCCTCTCGCACGACGAACAGGCTGCTCTGGTCGCGGAACACGACCACCGCGTCCAAGGGGGTCAGGAGAGCGTCTTCGTGGCGGTCCACGCGGATGGCGACCCGGCCGAACATGCCGGGGCGGAGGCGACCGTCGGCGTTGTCGACGGTGACGGTGACGCGGAAGGTGCCGGAGGTGGGATCGACTTCCGGCGCCACCCGCAGCACCTTGCCGTCGAACTCGGAGTCCGGCAGGGCGTCCACCGCGACATGCGCCGGTTGTCCGGCGTGGATCCGCCCTGTTTCCCGCTCCGGCACGTTGAGTTCCGCCTCGATGGTGTCGAGGCGCTTCATCTCGAACGCCGGCTCGCTCTCGCTTAAGGAGAAGCCCACCTTGACCAGCCGTCGGGTGATGACGCCGTCGATGGTGGCGCGGATGGCGGCCTCGCGCAGTTCATACTCGCGCAACTGTAGATTCGTGCGCTCGGTGTGAAAGGCGAAGCGGGCGTTGTCGTATTCGGTGGGGGAGATCATGCGCGACTCGTGCAGCCGCTGGGCGCGCTCGAAGGCGGCGCCAAGATTGGCAAGCTGGGTGCGAGAGCGGGCCACTTCGAGCTCGAGCCGTTCCGTCTCGAGTTGCGCGAGGCGCTGCCCGGCTTGCACCACGTCACCTTCCTCGGCGAAGAGGGCCTGCACGACGCCTCGGGTGCGCGCCACCACCACGGCTTCCTCGGCGGCAGTGAGATTGGTGGCGCCGCGATAGAAGTCCTCGACAGCGCCGACGGCGATGGTGGTTACCGCCACCGGGACGGGGGGACGCTCCTGCTCGCCCCGGCGACCCGCCATGGCGCGGAAATCGGCGACGCGCTTGGCGGCGGTTTGCTCCTTGGTGTCCTTCTTCGCGTCGGCCGTCTCGCTGGTGGCGGTTTCTGCTGCCTTGCCATCGGTGGCCTTTTGGGTTGCGGTTGTTTCCGGCTGGCGGATTTCCGCAGCCGCCACTTCGGTGGTGGCGCCTGGGCGAATCTGGGCATCCTCGCCGCAGCCGGCAAGGAGCATCGCCGCGAGCAGCACTCCCGCGAACCGGGCAGGGCGTCTCGCCGGTCTTGCCGCGTGCGCCGGCGAGCGCGAAGGTCTCACGATCTCAACGCCTCCTTGGCGGTGCGCCTCGTGTGCGTCCATTCACTGGGCGCTCTCGGACTGGCTGTGCCTACGTCACCTTGTGCCTTTCCCGTCGCTCGCCCCCTTTGGCGGCGGCGGATTGGCGCACGGCGTCGCCTGATGGTGGAACAGACGCAGCCCATCTTCTACCACGAATCCGTTGGTGGCGATGCACACGCCGCCGAGTAGCTCCTCGTAGCAGGTCACCAGCACCACGTTGCCAGCCTCGTGCGCCACGGGATTGTAGAAGTCGATGCCGGGCTGGTCAGGATTGGTGAGGATTCTCTCCCAACTCTCGACGATCTGCTCGCGCGAGTGGATGGCGGGCCAGCCGGGGTGAATGCAGATGGTCGGATGGTGTTGCGCCCACAGGCGCGACATCGCCTCCACGTCCCTTTCGGCGAAGGCCAGGTAGAAGGTGTCGTTGGCGAAAAGCGCCTCGTCCGCGAGGGAAATGTCGCCCTCGGTTCTGCCGGCGCTGGCTTTCGCCGCTTCCTCGCGCTGGCTCGTGCGTCTGAGCGGGATCATTGGATCAGCCGTGTGGCGTAGGCGATGGTTCCCTGGGTCAGTTCACCCCGGCGCTGGAAGTTCGCCCGCGCCTCTGGGTCTGGATTGCGCGAGGTCTGCCACGAGTTGAGGCCATCGTACCAGGTGCAGAGCAGCATCCTGCCATGCTCCTCGCTGCGGTCGTGCTGGCAGAACAGCGCCTGCGGTTCCGCCTGGTAGGCATCGACCCCCTCAAACGTCTCCCAGGCCGTTTTCGAAAGCGAGGCGATTTCGTTCACGTCGGCGTGGTTCACATCGAAGAAGCGGAAGACGTAAAGGCCCGCGCGGGTGCGGGGCGAGTCGTCGGTGGGCCGCACCGTGGGTTCGAGCAGCAGGGTGTTGCTTTCGACCAGGTCCGCGGCCGAGAGGATGCGATCGTTCACCGACTCCACATCGCCCGACGTGACCAGCACGAACTCGTTCGAGCCGACGCCGAAAAGACCCAGGAACGCGCCCCAGAGCTTGGCGTCCCCGAGCGCCGCGCAGTCGTTCGCGGTGAGCGCACGATGCGCCTCGCCGAAGCCTCGCCCCGCCGCTCGCACCCGTGAGAACGCAAAGGTCATCCTTCGGCCTCCTTTCGTCCCATCGCCCGCTCGCACCTTAGGGGCGCGACAGCACGTGGGTGGGGATAGTATGCCGGATTTCGTGCCCGCGAAGCCGTTCGACTTACCTGCCGGCGCCGCTCAGGAGGGAGGGCGTCGCGCCCTCCATCGCGCCGTAAGGCGCGCAGAACACTCGCTGGACAGCAAGATGCGCGCCCTTGCGGGCGCTCTGGAGGGCGGGACGCCCTCCCTCCAGAGTTCGACGCACCACGCTGTGCAAATGTTAAGTGAGGCGCCGCCGGGGCCCTCTCTGGGAGGTGAGCGTCTCGCCATTGGTGGATAATCCGCAGCTTTGCCCGCCGACCCCCCGGAATCAAAGGAGAGCCTTGCAAGCGATGAACGGTGCAGAGAGCCTGATCCGAACCCTAGCCGCGCACGGCGTGAACGTGTGCTTCGCCAACCCCGGAACCAGCGAGATGCATCTCGTCCAGGCCGTGGACGCCGTGGACGAAATGCGTGCCGTGCTCTGCCTGTTCGAAGGGGTATGCACCGGCGCCGCCGATGGCTATGGACGCATGAAGGGCCTGCCGGCCACGACGCTCCTCCACTTGGGTGCCGGACTCGGCAACGGCATCGCCAACCTTCACAACTGCCGCCGCGCCGGCACGCCCCTCATCAACGTCGTCGGCGACCATGCGATTCACCACGTCGCGCACGACGCCCCGCTCACCTCCGACATCGAGGCGGTGGCAAAGCCCGTCTCCGCCTGGATTCGCACATCGCGCACCAGCATGGGCGTGGGGCTCGATACGGTCGATGCCGTGCGGGCGGCCCTCGCTCCGAGGCCCGACCCACGCGGCGGCATTTCCACTCTGATCCTGCCGGCGGATTGCTCGTGGGGCGAAGGCCGTCCGCAGCCAAAGGGCCCGGGCTTTGACGACACGATCACGACTGCGCCGGTTCCAGAATCCGACATCGAGGCAGTGGCGCGCGTCGTCGGCCCCGACACCATGCTGCTCATCGACGGCTCAGGACTCAGACAAGAGCCTGCCATTCTTGCCGCCGGCCGCATAGCTGCCAAGACCGGCTGCTCACTCTACACACCGACCTTTCCGGCGCGGGTGGAAGCCGGGCCCGAACTGCCGATCATCGAGCGCCTGCCGTACTTCCCGGAGCAGATCCTGAGCCTTATGGAGTCCGTGAAACGCCTCGTGTTGGTTGGTGCCCAAGCGCCGGTGAGCTTCTTCGCCTACCAAAACCAGCCGGGCTATCTGGTACCCGACGGCTGCGAGGTGACGAGACTCGCCCACCGGCACGAGGACGTGGCGACAGCCCTTGAAGACTTGGCAAGTGCCCTCGATGCCAAAGCCGAACCGCCACGGCCCCGGGGCGAACGCCCGCCAGTGCCGGAAGGAGGCTTGAGCGCCCGAGCAATTGCCGCCATCGTGGCCGCCAGGGCCCCAGACAATGCCATCGTCGCCGGCGACTCCGGTGGCGGCGGCGCAGCCTTCCCGGTCATGCAGCGCACCGTGCGCCACTCATGGCTCAACCTCACCGGAGGCTCCATCGGCGGCGGCGGCCCCGTCGCCCTGGGCTCAGCCATCGCCTGCCCAGACCGCCCGGTATTCGCCCTGCTAGGCGACGGCGGCGCCATGTACACCAACCAGTTCCTCTGGACCGCCGCCCGCGAGAACGCCAACGTCACGACGGTCATCTACTCGAACCGCCAATACAACATCCTCGAAGTCGAATACCGCCGCCTAGGCGTCAACGAAATCGGCCCCAGAGCCGCCAACCTCTTCGACCTCGGCAACCCCAACTTGGACTGGGTGAAACTGGCGGAAGGTCAAGGCGTTCCGGGCTCCCGCGCCACCACCTGCGAGGAACTCGACGCGCAGTTGCAGCGCGCCAACGAAGAGGACGGCCCGCACCTAATCGAGGCGGTGCTTTAGGCTGGCGGTCAAAGATGCTCCGTACGGGCGGGGCTTGTCCCCGGCCGCGCCGAGTTCATCGCAGCGTCTGCGCGCCCGTCAGGGCGCGCCGGGACGGGATAGCTTGCCCCCTACGAATTGTGCTCTACGGCGCACGTTTTGGCGGAGGGCCACCACGTCAAGGTCGATCAGCACTCGTCCCCGAAGTCGGCGGAGGAGAGGTCGAGGGTCCTTCCGGCCTCTCGCTTGGGCAGCTGCAAATCGTAGCCGTCAGAACCGACGATCCGACGAATCGCTGCACCCACCGGCTCCTCATCTGCGACCGCCGCCCGCAGAATCCGTCGGACGATCTCCTCCACCGACACCTCCTCACGGTCTGCCCGCATCCACAGACGTTCGACCACATCATCCTCAAGACGAATGCAGAGACTAGCCACGGCATCCTCGGCATCTGACCTCACGACCGCTATCCTAGCCCGCATTTCTCACCAGACCTCGTTTGCGGACGACGATGCACTCGCTGTGGCTGCGCAAGTGCTCGCCTGTCCTTCGGACAGGTTCGCTCCAGCCGGCTCGACATAGTGCGCAGCTATGCCTTCGCCGTCTTCCGCTCCGCGCCCGCAGCCACAGCGGCGCCTCGTCGCCCTCGCTACGAGCGCTGGTGAGAAATGCGGGCTAGCGCGCCCTAGCGGCGCGTCGGCAGTTCGCTGCCCGACTGCTGGCCTTCGTGCTCGCGTTCGCTCGCAGCTAAGGCTAGGAGCTAGCGCGGTTTTCTACGGCGCAGCCTCCTGGCGCTGTTTCCGAAAGTGCTGGTATGCGCGGCGGCGCTGTGGATCGCCGTTCAGACGCCCGCGCTCAGCTTGACTCGATCGCCCCGACGGCGTATATCGCATATGAGATACAGGGGACGACGATGACCACGCACAGCACGATGCTCCATGTCCGCATGGACAGCGAACTGAAACGGGAGGCGGTCCAAGCGTTGGCGGCGATGGGACTCACCGCTTCTGAGGCCGTACGTTTGCTGTTTCACCGCATCGCGGTTGAGCAGGCCTTCCCCTTGGAGTTGAAGGTACCGAACGCGGAAACCAGAAACGCCATGGCCGAGGTTGATGAGATGGTGAAGCACCGTAGAGCGCGATTCGCGGGCGCAGACGAGGTGTTTGCGGAACTTGAAAAGGCCGCCCGCGAGTAGGCAAACCAACCTGCCACGCCGGGTCGACTACGCCAAGAGCTTCCTCAGGGACTGGAGACGGCTTACACGCTCCGGGCGATACGACATGAAGCGGTTAAAGGCGGTGATACTACAGCTCATCGCAAACGACGCCCCGCTCGGCCCTGAACGGAAGGACCACCCGTTGAAGGGCGCTTGGACGAACTATCGCGAATGCCATGTAGGGGGAGATTTCCTCCTTATCTATCGCATCGACGCAGATGGCCCGAGCGGCACGGTGTACTTCACTCGCGTCGGGACCCATGTGGAACTGTTCGAGTGACCCGTGCCACGGTCGCTGATCGAACATACGGCGTAGTGACGCTAGATGTCCTCCTTCCAAAGGCGCATCCCTTAGGGGGAGGTGCGTCGCTCGGCTTTCCTGCGTTGCGATGTATGGCATTGGGCGGGCCTGCCGACCGGCCCCTCGTAGGCAATCTGCGTATTGTCGAGCCGTTGCTTCCGAGTCTGCCGACCTCAATCGGGCCCACCGTTCACCGGACCCAAATGCCACGTCTGGCTACGACGGTTACGAAGACCGTCGCAGAGCCGAGATCTCGAACTGGAAGCGCACAGAGCCCCGGCCAATCTGCTTGAACCGGCTACGTGACTCTTCTCCCAGTCGAGCAGCGCATGTCCGGCCCGCGACAAGATTCTGGCGGTGGACTCCTGTGCGTTCTGCGTGACGATCACGTTGGGCGCGGTCTGCGCAAGCTCTCGAATATTGGCTGGTTTTTTCGGTACGCGTCGACGGCAAGCTCCAAAACATCGCGTACCTGCCGATCCAACTTGCTAGCTGGAAGTGGCGTGAGGGCCTGCCCTTCCTGCGCTGTACGGCCAGGGGCCGAGTTCCCCTGGGACGCTCGCTTGTCTGACATGACAGGGATCACGGCATGTACGGCGTTGGGCTTGGCCCCAGTTGCGTCTTCAGCACGTCTTGGGCCATCTCCACGAACTCGCACAGCACGGGTCGGGTTTCCCTCGGGTCGATGATCTCCTCGATGTTGAAGGCTTCGGCGGTTTTGAAGGGGGAGGCGAGGGCCTCGAGTTTGTCTTCGATTTCGAGGCGCTTGGCTTCCGGGTCGTCGGATTCGGCGATGATGCGGCGGTAGGCGGCGGAGACGCCGCCGGCGATGTGCATGGAGCCCCAGTGGCCGGAGGGCCAGGCGACGCGCTTGAACATGCCGCTTGGGCGGTCGTGGCATTGGCCGGCGACGCCGTAGAGCTGGCGAATGATGACGGAAATCCACGGCATCCGGGTGCGGAGGGTAGCGCAGAGCATCTTGGCGCCGGCGCGAACGATGCCTTGGCGCTGCTGCTCGGGGCCCACCATGAAGCCGGGTTCGTCGGCGAGATAGACCATCGGCAGGTGGAAGGTGTCGCATAGCTGCAGGAAGCGGATCACCTTGACGCCGGCGGAGACGTCCATGGAGCCGCCGAGGCGCTTGGGGTTGTTGATCATCACGCCGACGGGGTAGCCGTTCAGGCGCCCCAAGCCAACGATGCGGGAGCGGCCGTAGTGGGGGGTGATCTCGAAGAAGGAGTCTTGGTCGAGTACTGCGCTGAGGATCTTGCGCGGATCGTAGAGACGTCGCTTTTCGCGCGGGATGGCAGACAGGAGCGACTCGTCGCGGCGCTGCGGGTCGTCGCCGGTGTCGCCCCTTGGCGGCATCTGCCAGACATTGGCCGGCAGGTAGGAGAGGAAAGCGCGGATCATGGCGAAGGCTTCTTCTTCGCTGTTCGCGAGGTTGTCCACCACGCCGCTGTCGAACACTTGGCTGCGTTCGTCGCCAAGGTCTTCCTTGCTGATGTCGATGCCGAGTGCGGCCTTCACCACGGGCGGGCCGCCGGGGAAGATCTGGCTGATGCCCTTCACCATGACGTTGAAGTGGGCGAGGCAGGCGTCCACGGCCGGCAGGCCAGCCACCGAACCGAGCACGGCGGCGGCCACGGGCACTTGGCAGAGGAGGTCCTGCACGCCGGGGGTGACGGGATTGGTGGGGATGTAGGTGCGACCGATCTGCTCGAAGGTCTTGACGCTGCCGCCGGTGGCATCGAGCAGCCGGATGAACGGCAGCCGCCAGTCGAGCGCCATCTTCTGGGCATGGCCGCCCTTGTTGCCGATGGAGCCGTCGGCAGAACCGCCGCGCACGGTGAAGTCGCCAGCGGTGACGACGGTGGGACGGCCGTCGAGGCGGGCGGTTCCGATCACCATGTTGGAGGGGCGGACGTTGACGAGGTCGTTGCCTTCGTAGGTTGCGGCACCGGCAAGGCCACCGATCTCGGCGAAGGTGCCGGGGTCGGCAATCATCTCGACGCGTTCGCGCACGGTGAGCTTGCCGCGCCGGCGCTGTTCGGCGATGCCCGCCTCGCCACCCATCTGCTCCGCAAATGCACGCCGCCGCGCGAGTTCCTCGACTTCCGGTTGCCAGACCATGGAATGCGCCTCTCTGAGAGTGGGATTGCGACGCATTCTACGGGCTTGCTTCGTAGGGAACGGTCTTGCGCGTCCCGTGTCGAATTCGTCGGCGCGTTCAACACGGGCGGGGACAAGCCCCGCCCCTACGGGTGTACGTGCCGAGTCCGTCGGCGCATTGGAGACGGGCGGGGACAAGCCCCGCCCCTACGGGTGTACGTGCCGAGTCCGTCGGCGCGTTGGAGACGGGCGGGGACAAGCCCCGCCCCTACGGGTGTACGTGCCGAGTCCGTCGGCGCGTTGGAGACGGGCGGGGACAAGCCCCGCCCCTACGGGTGTACGTGCCGAGTCCGTCGGCGCATTGGAGACGGGCGGGGACAAGCCCCATATGCGCTAACTTGTTTGGGTCGATGGTTCTGGGAAACGCTCGTCCATCTGCGGGGTCCGCTGGCGAGGCGGGTCGGCCAACCTCCTTGAGATGCTGTCCCAGTCGTCGATGGCCTGCTGCAGGGAGAGGTGCGGCTCGATGGCGCGTGCGATCTGGCCGTACATGAAGCCGAAGTCACGCCAGGGACTGCGGCGGCGGGCTTTCCACGGTGCCTCCCCAGGGGGAAACGGAGCCGGCGTGGCGAATGAGCTTCTCCACGAGCAGCGCCACGAGCAGCTTGCCGTGGAGCCAGGCGCGGGCGCTGTCGTCCTCGTGCTTGGGCAGGTGGCCCAGCTGCGCCAGCGACTTGAAGCGCTTGAAGACCAGCTCGACCTGCCAGCGCACCCGGTACCAGTCCAGCACGCTGCGGGCGTCGAAGGTCGCTTCGGGGAAGGTGGTGAATAGGATCACGTGGCGGGCGAACTCGAGGGTGGACGGGCGCACCTGCCTGCCCTGGCGCGCCGCGTGTTCCCGCGCCTTGCGCTGCGCGATGGCGGCGGCCTCCTCGGTCTTGCGGATCGCGCACACGCGGCCCGGCACGGAGACGCCCCGACCGAGCGCCACGGCCGGCCATGCCCGCGGGACGCACGCCTCGTCCAGCCCGGCGACCCGCTCGAGCAGGTTCAGGGTCGACCCGTCCGGCGTCCGCAGCGGCAGCGAAGCGGTGTTCACGCGCACCGTGGCGTGGCCGCCCGAGGACGACACGTGGTCGAGACCCGCCACCGTCGAGTAGCCCCGGTCCGCCAGCACCAAGTCGCCCCGGGCGATCGGAAAGTGCGCCAGCGTCTCGGCCACGCCCGCCCCCTCGGTCGGCGTCAGCTTGTAGAAGTCGCACGCCAGCGACGGAAGCCGCACGCTGTAGTGCAGGCGCCACAGCGACCCCGTCCGCCCCGGCTCCCTCACCGTCGTCGCGTCGAACGCCCGGAACTGCAGCCCGCCAGACGCCGACACCCCGCCCTGCTCCCGGAACATCGCCGCGCAAAGCTCCCGCAGCCACTCCGACGACTTCCGCAGCCGCTTCAGCAGCGCCACGTCCGAGAGCTCTGCAAGGTTCGCCTGCCGCGCGCGCACCACCGTCTCCCGCAGCGAATGCCCCCGCGCCAGATGCAACAGAAGCACCCGCAGCAGCGCCTCCGGCGACTTGGCCTTGCGCAGTCCCTTCAGCGCCCCCGTCTCCTGCGCCAGATCCTTCCAGCCTTCCGGAAGGAACGACACCACCACATTCCAGTCCTCGTCCACGCCGCACAAGCCCCTCAGCCGAACCCACGCCCCCCACCTTACGGACAGCCGTCGCGCAAAACAAGTTAGCGCATATGGGGACAAGCCCCGCCCCTGCGGGTGTACGTGCCGAGTCCGTCGGCGCGTTGGAGACGGGCGGGGACAAGCCCCATATGCGCTAACTTGTTTGGATCGATGGTTCCGGGAAGCGTTCGTCGATCTGCGGGGTCCGCTGGCGAGGCGGGTCGGCCAATCCCCTTGAGATGCGGTCCCAGTCGTCGATGGCCTGCTGCAGGGGGAGGTGCGGCTCGATGGCGCGGGCGATCTGGCCGTACATGAAGCGGAAGTCACGCCAGGGACTGCGACGGCGGGCTCTCCACGGTGCCTCCCCAGGGGGAAACGGAGCCGGCGTGGCGAACGAGCTTCTCCACCAACAGCGCCACGAGCAGCTTGCCGTGGAGCCAGGCGCGGGCGCTGTCGTCCTCGTGCTTGGGCAGGTGGCCGAGCTGCGCCAGCGACTTGAAGCGCCTGAAGACCAGTTCGACCTGCCAGCGGACGCGGTACCAGTCCAGCACGCTGCGGGCGTCGAAGGTCCCTTCGGGGAAGGTGGTGAACAGGATCACGTGGCGGGCGAACTCGAGGCTGGACGGCCGCACCTGCCGGCCCTGGCGCGCTGCGTGTTCCTTCGCCTTGCGCTGCGCGATGGCGGCGGCCTCCTCGGTCTTGCGGATCGCGCACACGCGACCCGGCACCGCGACGCCCCGACCGACCGCCACCGCCGGCCATGCCCGCGGGACGCACGCCTCGTCCAGCCCGGCGACCCGCTGCAGCAGGTCCAGCGCCTCCCCGTCCGGTGTCCGCAGCGGCAGCGAGCCGGTGTTCACGCGCACCGTGGCGTGGCCGCCCGACGACGCCACGTGGCCGAGACCCGCCGCCGTCGAGTAGCCCCGGTCCGCCAGCACCAGGTCGCCCCGGGCGATCGGAAAGTGCGCCAGCGTCTCGGCCACGCCCGAACCCTCGGTCGGCGTCAGCTTGTAGAAGTCGCAAGCCAGCGACGGAAGCCGCACGCTGTAGTGCAGGCGCCACAGCGAGCCCGTCCGCCCCGGCTCCTTCACCGTCGTCGCGTCGAACGCCCGGAACGGCAGCCCGCCAGACGCCGACACTCCGCCCTGCTCCCGGAACATCGCCGCGCACAGCTCCCGCAGCCACTCCGACGACTTCCGCAGCCGCTTCAGCAGCGCCACGTCCGAGAGCTCCGCAAGGTTCGCCTGCCGCGCCCGCACCACCGTCTCCCGCAGCGAATGACCCCGCGCCAGATGCAGCAGAAGCACCCGCAGCAGCGCCTCCGGAGACTTCGCCTTGCGCAGTCCCTTCAGCGCCCCCGTCTCCTGCGCCAGTTCCTCCCAGCCTTCCGGAAGGAACGACACCACCACCTTCCAGTCCTCGTCCACTCCGCACAAGCCCCAGCCGAACCGACACCCCCACCTTACGGACAGCCGATGCGCAAAACAAGTTAGCGCATATGGGGACAAGCCCCGCCCCTGCGGGTGTACGTGCCGAGTCCGTCGGCGCGTTGGAGACGGGCGGGGACAAGCCCCGCCCCTACGGCCCCGACGGGGATGGCTCAGGCGAGTGGTTCGCGAAGGAGTTCGAGGAGCTCTTCTGCGCTCAGGCGACCGGGGGCGTCGGCGTCTTGGAGGAGACGGTCGGCGAGGTCTTTCTTGTGGTGGTGGAGTTCGACGATTTGGTCTTCGATGGTGCCCTTGGCGACCAGGCGGTAGATGGTTACCGGGCGGGTCTGGCCGATGCGGTGGGCGCGATCGGAGGCTTGGTCTTCGACCGCCGGGTTCCACCAGGGGTCCATGTGGATGACGTAGTCGGCGGCGGTGAGGTTAAGGCCAGTGCCACCGGCCTTAAGCGAGATCAGGAACACGTCGCCTTCGCCGGCTTGGAACGCCGCCGTGCGTTGCGCCCGCGCCTTGGCCGGCGTGCTGCCGTCGAGATACTGATAGGGGATGCCGAGTTCCTGCACCACTTCCTCGATGCGCTTCAGGTGCCGCACGAATTGTGAGAATACGAGCACCTTGTGGCGGTTTTCGCGCAGTTCCAGGAGCACTTCCCGGAACGCCGCCAGCTTGGAACTGGCAGGAGCGCCTCGCTCGCGCACCAAGCGGGCGTCGCAGCAGGCGAGGCGCAGGCGGGTGAGGTGGGCGAGCACCTTGAGCCTTGCCTCACCCGGTTGGTCGAGGGATTCACCGCTGAGGTCCTCCATCGCCCGCTGCCTGAGCGCCTCGTAGAAGCTCGCCTCGTCCGCCGACATCTCGACATGCAGGGTGATTTCGGTTCGCTCCGGCAGGTCGTCGAGCACGTCGGTCTTCAGGCGGCGCAGCATGAAGGGTGCGATCAGGCGGCGCAGGCGGGCGCGCGCCTCGGCGTCGTTGTCGCGCTCGATGGGCAGGGCGAAATTCTCGCGGTAATGGGCGAGGGAGCCGAGCAGGCCCGGGTTGATGAAGCCGAAAAGGGAATAGAGGTCCATCAGGTTGTTCTGGATCGGCGTGCCCGTGGTGATGAGGCGGAAGCTGGCGGGAATCGCCCGCGCCGCGCGGGCACGCTTGGTGGCGGCGTTCTTGATGGCTTGCGCCTCGTCGAGCACCGCCGCACGCCAATCCACCTCGGCGATCCGCTCGATGTCGTTCTGCAGCAGGCCATAGGTGGTCAGCACCAGGTCGAAGGGCCCCACATCCTTGAGCCGCTCGCCGCGGCCCGCCGCATCACCCACGTATGGGATGACGTTCAAGGTGGGGGCGAATCGCCGCGCCTCGCTTTGCCAGTTGGCGACCACCGAGGTGGGGCAGACCACCAATGCAGGGCCCTCCGGCGCAAGCTGCAAGAGCAGCGCCAGTGCCTGCACGGTCTTGCCGAGACCCATGTCGTCGGCGAGGCAAGCGCCAGCGCCCCAGTTGCCGAGCCGCGCCAGCCAGTCGTAGCCATCGCGCTGATACGGCCGTAGCTCCGCCTGCAAGGTGCTCGGCAGTTCCGGCTCGAAGGCTTGCGCCTCGCGCATGCGCTGGCGCTGCTCGTCCCACGCCGCGTCCGCCTCCACGCTAGCGCCGTCGAGCAGGTCGTCGAACGCGAGGGCGGTCAGCGGGTGGAAGCGCACGTTCTTGCCGGACGAGGTCGAAAGGTTGCGCAGGTCGTCGAGTTGGCGACGGAACGAGTTGGTGAGGGCAAGGAACCCCTGTTCGCCGAGCTTGAGAAAGCGGGAGCCGGGGCTTTCGTCGAGCAGCCGGAAGAGTTCCTTAAGCCCTACTGCCTCCTCGTCGTCGATGCGAAGCTCGCCGGAAGCGGTGAACCATTGTTCGGCAGACTTGATGGTGAGGTTGAGTGACCCTGCCGTGGGTCCGGCGAGGATGCGGAACGCCTCGCCGTCCGGCCACAGGCAGCGCGCCTCGGCAGCGCCGAGTTGCTCCACCAGTTCGAGGCAAGCGCCAGGTTCGTCGAGCTCCAGCGTCCAGCCCAGCTCGCCGGCGTCGATGCCGTGCAGGGACGGACAGGCATCGATGATTCGCCGCGCCGCCTCGCGTTCGGCCACTGGGTTGCGCCGTGCCTGCACCGTCTCGCCGTCCTCCACCGCGAACACCGTGCTGCCGCCCGTGCCCGGTGTTAGGTACACGTCTGAGTCGGGCACGGGAGCGACCAGCATGTCGGCGATCAGGCCCGCACCCTTTGGCACCAGTCGCAGCCACGGTTCGGGATCGGCGGGCACTTCCCGCGCCGCCACGGCCTCGTCGCCGGCGCTTTGGATGCACACCTCGGCCGCCAAGGCCGCAATGGCCATGAGGAAACGCGAACGGACGGAAGCAGGCAGTTCCAAGCCCCGTGCGGGGACGATGTCGCAGAGCTTGCGCTGGCTGTCCGTGAACCTCGTCACCTCGATGCGGGTGTCGCTGGGCACCGATCCCGTGAACCGGCTTTTGGGCCCCGGGTGCGGATTCATGCGCAGGATCGCGCCGCCTTCGCCCGCCTCTTCGACGATTAGCTCCGGTTCGCGCTCGATGACCTGCACAGCCTTGCCGCCGGATTCGACATGGGGATGACCCACGAGGGCGTGGAGCGCTCCCCAAGCGGCGTCTTCAATACCGTTTTGCAGGTTCCCGAGGGCTGCGATCGCGGTGCGGTCCTGTTCGGACAGGAAGTCCATCCGGCGGGTTTCCGCCGCCAGCCGGTATCGGTCCACAAGCCGACCTTTGGTCCACTTGCCGCCCCGGGTTGCCTTCTGCTCGCGGCAGTTCAGTATCGGTGCGTCCTCATGCTCGTACCAGACGCTGGGCCTTGAATGGGGGGCGGAAGGCATGTGGCTCGTGTGGACATCCCACACCAGCCGTCGCTGTCCGGCAATGGCGCCTGGCCCCATCTTGGACGACTTCGACTTGGCCGCCATTTCCTCCAGCGCCGCGAGGGAGTGGTGCCATGCTGGCAGCGGCCTCGCCGCGTCCGCGAGAGTTGTGGTTCCGAGCGCGTCGCGGAGGTGCTGCGCCGCAGCCTCATGGTCGTCTTCGGACATCCCAGAGCGCGCTAGCATTTCCCGCGCTTCGGCCTCGATCCAGCGATAGCCGTGTTGTTGCCCGACTTCGAGCAGGAGCTCTGTCTCTGCCTGCCAATGCGCGGGGAGGACGTATACATCGGCAGCCCGGGCCTGAGCCTGCCAAAGCGAGCTCAGGCAC
This sequence comes from Pseudomonadales bacterium, assembly GCA_965116935.1. Classification (GTDB taxonomy): domain Bacteria; phylum Pseudomonadota; class Gammaproteobacteria; order Pseudomonadales; family Azotimanducaceae; genus VXYL01. The sequence continues at coordinate 3,496,808 of OZ220737.1, forward strand.
TTGCCCATGAGGCCCATGGCCGTGTGGCGGAACCAGTCGACGCTGCGGTGAATGGCTTGCAGGCGTTGTTCCGCCGCCAACCCCAGCAGCCGGTGCAAGTCGGGATCGCGAGCGAGCTTTTGGCCGGCGCGAAGCATGCGGTCCAGCTCGCCTTGGGGCGCGAGTTCATGGCTGCGTACCCATGCGAGCAAGGCGAGCGAAATGGCACGGTGCGGCGGATAGACGTTCCTCTTGCGGGTACCGGCGCGCTCGGCGGCAAGAGCCGTCTCGATGTGCTTGGTGGCTGCCACGTCGTCGCCTCGCAACATGGCAACCAAGGCTTCTGTGCTTGCTTGCGCCGTGGTCCAGAACTTGTGCCCCTGAGCATCGCTTTGCGGCTTGTCGAAGAGAGCCACTGCTTCTTCGAGTTGTCCACGCAGAACGTGGAGGAATGCCGCCTCGTCGATGTGGTTCGCCGGCCGGGCGGCGTGGTCGCGCCAGGCTTGCAGCGCCAAGTCTGGGTCGATGCCGATCTCGATGCTGGTGGCCAGCAGTGCCTCGACGGCAGCCGCGCGGTAGCGCTCCGGGAAAGTGGGCAGCAGTTCGACGCCGCCCGGATAGGCGAGAAAGCGAAACTGGTGCGGTCTGGTGGCAAGCTCGTCCGCTTGGTCGAACTCGCCCGCCACCAACAGGTTGCGCAGACGACGCTCGATCCCGACGTCGTAGCCAAGCGGGCCGGCGTGGTTTTCCGTGAAGGGATGCGCGAGGAATCGCGCGAGATTGCCGGACTCCTTCGCGCGCAGGGTTGCGGGAATGCACGCGGACAGGTCGATCAACGTCCGGGTCTTGCCCTGGCGCTGCGCCAGCCCTTGAGCGATCAGTTCGCCCTTCGCCTGGCGGAAGGTGGCGAGGTTGAAGCGGCGGCTCGGTTCGTGGCTCGCAAAGGTGGTGCGCGCAACATTCCACGCTTGCTCCGTACCCATCGCTTCCGGGTAGGCGACGGCGAGCACCTGAAGGAAGAGCTCGGCCGTCGGCGAAAGGTTGCTTGGTTCCCGCGCTGCATCGGGGAAAAGTGTCTCTGTCACTGCCTTCCTGTTGCTGGTGTGGGATTTGGCTATGGTCCCGCCCGAAGCGGAGTGCGAGTGTGTCCTGGCGGCTCGAACGCGCCGCGCCATACCCCTCGGCGCAGGCGCTGTGCTTCCTTCTCCGCATCGCTCAGGAGCCGGGCGGCGTCACCTTCGCCCATGGCGTAGCCGGCGACCACCATGAGATAGGCGAGGTTCGTTTCGGTGAAGAGATCCTCGTCGGTCTCGGGCAGGGCCATACCCTCTTCAATCACGGTGCAAAGGCCCAAGTTTGGGTAGGCGACAAGGCAAAAGACGGGCTTGTCGCGCACCAGCGATTGCAAATGGATGGTGGCTTCTTGTCCGCACGGATAGACGGCACCGTCGGCATCCATGCAGGTTTGATCCGGACGCAGCGCCTCGATGCCGGCCAGCACGACTACCTTGTCGCCTTCGAGGATCAGCGTTTCACCGTTGATGACGTTGGCGCGAGCGGGCCCCAACGGCACCCACTCTTCGCGGCCCATCACCTCGAACAACTCGCTGTTGGTAGCGAGCACGCCGACAGCCGCCACGACTGCCGCCAAAGCCGTCCGCGCCAGACCCACGCGCAGCCGTTTGCCGTGCAGCCGCTCGTGAATCTGCTTGAGCGGCGGCATCACCCGCAATACGCCGTAGGCCATGATGGCGAGCGTTGCGATTGCGTATGCCGTGAGCTCCGGGCTCGTATCGACCGAGGCGGCCATGCCTTGCAGGAGCGTGGCCGTGAATATGAGGCCAATGCTGCTGCCGAAGAACATGCTCCAGTTCCACAACAGCACCGAGAAACCGGACAGCGGGGCGAAGTAGCGCAGGTTGTCGGCGGCGAAGACATCGAGCACCGGCGGATCGAGGCGAAAGATGTCGCGTGCCATCGCGGCGGTCAGGTCGTCGTCAGCGAGCGCCGCAAGGAGCATCTTTAGCCGGCTGGCGGTGAGCCAGAACATGAACATGGCGAACGCAAGGCAGGCTATGGGCAACACCGAAAGCGGGATGTCGAACTCGCCAACGGGCAACGTGCCTTCGCCAGCACCGATCAGATTTGCCAGCGCGGCGAGGAAGATGGTCACGACCGTGCCCGCGAGCGAAATCCAGAAGAGGTTCGAGAGGGATTCGATGGAGCGAACCAGTGCCTCGGCGGGAATCGACAAGGGGCTGATTCCGGCGTAGTCGGTCAGGCGCAGTCCTGGATCGGGCCTGTCTGCATCTCGAAGGGTTGTGGCTCGTGGTGCGGTGCTGGCCGGCACCGGTTCGCTAGGCGACGGCACCGCCGACATTTCCTCGACCGGAAGCAGGACCGCCTCAGCCTCCACTTCCACCGGTGCTCCGAAAGGCAGTTCCGCGACACCGATAGCGGAACGAGAGTGTCGGCCCCTTACGCCGAACACCTCGAGCAAGAGTTCGGAAAAGCCGTTGATGACACCCGGCAAGGCGTTGAAGCCGGGTGCCGCGTTGACCATCCCAAACGCCTTGCGCCACTCCACCCGGTCGAGGTCCACGCCGGCGGCCTGCAGGCTCGCCAACATGCCAAGCGCCACCTGCCGCGCCGCTTGGTATGCCTCGTCGGCATCCACTTCGGCACCGACTTTCCCTAGCGGTTTCGCCAGCTTGCCATCGGCATTGAAGGGCAGGTGGCCGGCGATGGTGATGCGGCTTCCGGACACATGCACGGTCTCGAACTTCTGTCCCGGAATGCGCATCGCCGGCGGCAGCTCGAGGCCCAGTTCAGCCAAGCGTTCGAGAGCAGAGATGGCTGTGGCCTCCGACCATACGGCGACGCGACAAGCATACGGCGATTGGCGGAAGTTGGCACGATCCGATGCAATGTTGGCGACTTTTGTACCGCGCCGAAGCTTCTCGGCATGTCGGCGAATGGGCGGCGGCGCACGTCGAGGAATCCAAAGTGCGGCAAATCCCGGGAGGCCAGCGTGCGAGGGCTGTTGCGCCTGCACGAGGGCAACCTAGTACGCTATGGCCTTTCGCTTGCCGACTTCGGCAAGTGGCAGCAAGTGTGGGATCGATAGGGTGGCGGCTGAGGCGATGGACATGCAAGAGGACAGGGCTTCCTCCACCTCCGGCAGCTTGCCGAAGGTGGCGGAAACGGACACGGTCGTGGCGCGGCTGCGGGCCGAGAACGCGCAGTTGCGAGCGGAACTGGCGCGGGCGAAAGGGGACGGGCTTGGGCTCGGCATTGACGGCGCGGCCACCGGGGACGGATCGTGGCAAGAGGCGATGCGGCTTGGCATTGCCTATGCGGACGATCGCTCGTCCACCAGTGCCGCGTCTGCCGGCCGTCTGCTGGCGCAGCTCTCGGGGCTCTCCAAGGAACGCATGAAGGCCGGGCGCATCGCCAACAGCAGCGACTTCGACTATCTGCCTCGCCCGAGTGCCGACGAAGCCCAACTCGAAGCCGACTTCGTGCGCTGGGGCTACTGCTTGGTGGAAGACGCCATGTCGCCGAGCCAGGTGCGGGCGCAGGTGGAGCGCTTGGTTGCGCAGGCTGAAGCCGAGAGGCTCAAGGATTCCGCAATCATGACGAGCCGAAACGAAGAGGCCCAGCTCGTCAACAACCTCGTGCTCAAGGGGCAGGTGTTCCGAGACGCCGTGGAGTTCAAGGAATCCGCGGCCCAGCGTGGGCCACTGGTGGACAGGCTCCTGACCAAGGTGATGGGCGAGGGATTCGGCCTCGGCTGCGCCCACGGCTCCATCGTCCACGAGGGCGGCGGCTTGCAGGAGCTGCACATCGATCACGGCGGCATGCCGATGCCCTACCCGCCGTTCCCGTTCGGCTCCCTCATCATCTGGGTCTATACCGAGTTCAACCTCGCGAACGGCGCAACCTACGTTGTGCCAGGGTCTCACCGCAGTGCCGGTGGCGCGACGCTGTTTCGCGACGGTGCCGATCTGGTGCAACTGGTGGACGGCGAACCTGGCCTCGTGGCCATTTGCGCACCCCCCGGCACCTGCATCCTCACCGACACCCGCATCCTCCACTGCGGTGGCCGCCGCACCGCCCCCGGCACCCGCTATGCCATGCGCTGCCACTACAACCGCCACTACATCCGCGCCCTGCACGAACAGTCCAAAGCCAACCTGCACGTGCCCACGGAGACGTGGCACCAGCTCTCTCCCCGCCTGAAGCAAATGATGGGCATCACAGTGAACGACCAGTCGCCGACCGGAGAACTGCCCGGCGGGTAGGAGCCTGCGGCCTGGCGCTGCGCCAAGGACTTGAAGCGGTTAGCGCCACAAGAACCGTTGCCTTCGGACAACGCTTCTTGCCCCAGCCCAAGCCGCCCTATCGCCCTGTCGGCACTCGGCCGGCTTGCGCCGTCCGAAGTCCGACAGGCTGTTAGGCTAGTCGCCACACAAGAGGCGATGAGGGGGCTTCATGACTGACCGCGGTGCGATTCTGGCCGGGGCGTTTGCTCTTTTTGCTGCATCGGTGTTTGCCGCGCCGGTGCAGCTTGACAGTGGCGTTGTTGAAGGTGCGGCGGTGGATTCTGACCCTGCCGTGCGGGTGTTCCAGGGCATTCCCTATGCGGCGCCGCCGGTCGGAGAGTTGCGGTGGATGCCGCCGCTGCCGGCGCCGGCCTGGGATGGTGTGCGGTCAGCCAGGGAGTTCAGTGGTGCCTGTCCGCAAGGGCCCGGGCTTGCGCAAATGATGGATGTTGCGCTGCCGGAACCGAGCGAGGATTGCCTGTATCTGAACGTTTGGTCCGGTGCGGTCGGGGCGGATGCCAAGCTGCCGGTGATGGTGTGGATCCACGGTGGTGGCTTGTCTCTTGGCTGGGGGCATCAGCCGATGTATGACGGCGTGAGGCTGGCGCAGCAGGGCGTTGTGCTTGTGTCCATCAACTACCGGCTCGGCGCGTTGGGGTTCCTCTCGCATCCGCTGCTCGATGGGGAAGGCGGTGTGTCCGGCAACTACGGCCTCATGGATCAGATCGCCGCGCTTGAATGGGTGCAGCGCAACATCGCCGCGTTCGGTGGCGATCCGGCGAACGTGACCATCTTTGGCGAGTCGGCCGGCGGCACGAGCGTCTATGCACTCTTGGCGTCGCCGCACTCGAAGGGGCTGTTCCATCAGGCCATCGCGCAAAGCGCTTGGGTAGTCGATGGCAACTTCCTACCTTCGGAGCGAGCCGCGGCGAGCGGAGGCGGGTGGGCGAAGCAGCACTTCGCCGAGGCCGATTCCGCCGACAGGCTGCGCGCGATCGATGCGGGTGCCCTGGTGGCGGCGCAGGAGCAAGGCTTCAACGTCGCGGTAGCCACGGGTGGCGAGTTCCTGCCCGAACATCCGCAGGCGATCTTCGAGGCTGGCGGGCAAATGAACGTGCCGCTCGTCGCCGGCACCAACACCGACGAGGGCACGATGTTCGTTGGCATGCTGCCGTTCGAAACCGTCGATGCCTACAAGGCAACCATCTCCGGCATGTTCCCAGATCATGCCGAGACGATCCTCGCCCTCTACCCCGCTGCCGACGATGCTGCGCTCTTTCAGGTGAAGAACCAGATCATTGCCGACACCTGGTTTGCCCAGCCGACGCGCAACATGGTGGCTGCCTGGGCGCAGGTGTCGTCACCGGCCTTTCTCTATCACTTCAGCCGTCGCTCCACCGCGATGCCTATGATGGGTGCGGCCCATGCTGCGGAAATCGTGTATGCATTCAATAACCTAAGGCCGCCGCCGGCAGAGCAGGAGGTGGACCAGGCGCTGGCCGACGCCATGACGCGCTATTGGGTGCAGTTCGCCACCACCGGCAATCCGAACGCCGATGGGCTGCCGGAATGGCCCGCATACCAAGCGGAGACGGACCTGCATCTCGAGCTCGGCGACGAGGTGAAGGCTGGTGCCGGGTTCCGCAAGGAGGCCATCGACACCCTGAATTCGATTCGAGCCGCGATGTTGGATTCGTCGGGGGACTGAATGAAAAAGGAAGGGCAACGCATGGGTTGCCCCTACGGAGCGTGTCGTTCGGCGGTAGGGGAGGGGCCTGCGTTGCCCTGCGGAAGCGTCGTTCGGGGCCGTAGGCGTTGCCATTCCTCTTCCGTAGGGGCAACGCATGCGTTGCCCTCCTTACGGTGGAACGACACCTTCCGATGGGGCAACCCGGAGGCGTCGAGGCCTTGAGGCAGCGCTAACCCAAGACCTCGAGCAGCTTGGAGCCGACCGTATAGACCGCGAAGCTGATGTAGGTGGCGGCGCCGATGGACACCATGACGATGTTCACCGGGCCGGGCCGTGCGCCCTCGGGCAGGTGCCGCAGGTTGATGTAGAGCACCATCGGCACATAGCCGGCCATGGCGAAGCCGCCGAGCATGGCGCTGATGAAGAAGAAGTCGAGCGCCGTTACCTCGAAGGTCTCGAAGAACCAGGTGGCGAGGACGCCAAGGGCGCTGAGGCCCACCGCGAGGCCGAAGTAGAGGCGATTGGCGGCGAAGCGTTGCATGGCGTTGAAGTTCGTGTGCAGGAGGTCCACCCACTGCCGGGTGCCGCCGTCGAGACCGGCGAGCACGCTCGAAAAGAGCGCGGCGATGCCGATGACCAGGAACAGATAGCGCCCACCCGTGCCCATCGTGCCTTCGAGGATCAGCGCAAGGTCCCACACCAGTTGCCCTTCCGACGGCACGATGCCTTGCGGATAGAGCACCACGAGTGCGCCGAACATGAACAGGAACATGGTGAAGGTGTTGGCGATCCAGAAGAAGATGGCGCTGTCGAGCACCACGAAGCGATGCCAGTCGCGGAAGCGGCGCAGGTTCTCGGCGGTGGCGGGAAAGCGATAGCCGATCTCGCTGTCGCCGCGCTGCGCCTCACGCAAGGGGTTGATGAGCACGGGTATGCGACCGCCCATGCCGATGTTCTTGTCGCGCAGGTAATAGGCATAGAAGAGATTGCCCAATCCACCGGCGCCAGCGAAGACGAACGCGCCGAAGAAGCGGTTGAAGGTGAACTCACGGTCGAGCTCGATGTGGCCGAAGTTGAGGATGCCGCCGACCATGTCGCCCACGTCCGCCATCGTGCCGACGCTGAAGGCCACCACCAAGAGGCCAATCACGATCACCAGCACCATGAAGACGATGGAGCGCTCGACCGAAGCATAGATGCGCTTCGGGCCGAACACGATTGCCAGCGCAATGAGGGCCACCACGGCGGTCCAGAACCAGTCGGGGCCGGGGCCGTTCTCGCCGAAAAAGAGGTTCTTGATGGCGACTCCGGCGGCGCGCCCCCATCCCGGCAGGAAGACGCCAATGAACATGAGGGTGAGGAAGAAGACCGGCCAGAAGCGAGAGAGCCGGGCAAATCCGGTGAAGGCGCTTTCCCCGGTGGCCACCGCCCAACGGCCGATCTCGATGTTGATCCACATTTGTAGGAAGACGCCCATCGCCGCGGCCCACATCATGTCCGGGCCGAACCGGGCGGTGATCCAGGGCCAGAGAATGAGTTCGCCGGAGCCGATGGCCATGCCGATCATCACGGCACCCGGCCCCGTCATCCTCCAGAAGCTCTTCTCGCGCAGCGGCAAGTCGGCACTCTTGAGGTCCGGAATCTCCCGAAACTGCATGCTTGTCCCCCTCATCGAACCGCCATGCTATCGCGTCCCACCATTTGGCCGTGTCGTTCTTGCTTAAGGGACCAGTTCTGGGGCGAGGACCCTTGGGGTGCGAGGGCATCCTGCCCTCGCACGCGCCGACAGGCGCGCATGCCGCTTTGGTGGGGACAGTCTCGTGCGTCTGTGCACGAGTCCCTCGCAAGCCCCAACAGGACGGGACAAGCCAGTCTCTACGACAGGATGCGTCTTGGCGGTGCATTGCGAGGGCAAGGTACCCTCGCCCCAACGGCTTTGTTCAGGAGGGGTGGCCGTGCCGATTCGTAGGCCACCAGTCTGGATCAAGCGCTTGATCGATCGTGCAGGTGGGTGCCGCTGAGACCTCTTCTGCAGGAACGCCGTCTCTTGCGAGGGCCTTGACGGCACTTCGTCTGGCGCGAGCGTAGTCTCGGGCCCAGCCTTCCGCTAGCTTGCCGCGAAGGCTCGGACTGGCTTCAAGTACATCCTCGATTTCGTCGCGGTTGTGGTCGATGGTATAGACCCAGCCAGCGCGCGGGTCCAGCGCCGGGGAAAATTCCAGTTTGACGAGGTGTTCCAGAATCAAGCGGATCCGGCTATGGAGGGAGTGTAGATCTCTGCGTCCCATGTCTTGAATCTCGTCGGCGGTATTGCGCCAGTCGATGGGCAAGTTGATGCGCTCGTGAGGCAGTTGCCGCAGCAGCGCGGCTTGCTCTTGCGTCCAGAGGAAGAAGTCGGTTTCGTAGAGTTCGGCTGGGTCGGACATGGTTTGCTTTTTTCCCCTGTCGTTGCGGTCAGCGTCCCGTCGTTCCTGGGAAGGTGTGGCCGTGGCGATTCACCGGCCACCAGTCGGGATCGAGCACTTGCTCTTGGGAGTACGGCGGCGCCGGCGGAACGTCACCCGTGTCGATGCCGTCCTCCTCCAGACTCTCCACTGCGTGGCGGCGTGCCATGCCATACTCGTTTTGCCAACGGCCGGCGAGCTTCGATCGCAGGCTTGGGCTGTCATCCAGAGTTCGTTCGATTTGGTCGCGGCAGCGAAGCACGGTTTGGCGCCAGCCGCGGCGTGGGTTCGCAGCGGGCGAATGCTCAAGTTTGAGGAGATGCTCGAAGATCGTCTCGATTTGGCTGTTCACCGAGCGAAGGTCCCTGAGCCCCATGTCTTGAATCTCGTCGGCGGTGTTGCGCCAGTCGATGGGCAAATTGACGCGCTCGTGTGGCAGTTGCCGCAGCAACGCGGCCTGCTCTTGCGTCCAGAGGAAGAAGTCGGTTTCGTAGAGTTCGGCTGGGTCCGACATGGTCTGCTTCGCCGTTGTCAGTGCGACACGACGCCCTCTTCGGAGGCGCCGGGGCTCATTCTCCCGCTTCGGTTGCCGCCGGGCAACTGCACTCGCAGGGTTCGGTGAACTGGAGGTACACGCCCCAGCCGAACAGGATGCTCAAGGTGATGCACGAGGCGATGACGCCGGCGCCGACGATCTTCATGCCGGCGGGTTCGCGCGGTGGTTCGGGAGTTTGCGGGGTGGAAGTTGCGTCGTTCATGCGGTTCTCCCGGACTGGAGTTCGACGAAGGTTGCGTAGGTGCCGCCGGCGGCAACTAGCTCGCTGTGGGGGCCGGATTCCACCACCTCGCCGTCCTCCAGGAAGTAGATGCGGTCGGCGGAGCGGATGGTCGAGAGGCGGTGGGCAATCACGATCACCAGCCGGCCTTCGCGCGCCTCGCGCAGGTTTGCCATCAGGCGGTTTTCGGTTTGTGGGTCCAGCGCCGCGGTGGGCTCGTCGAGGATCAGGATGGGCTTGTTCGAGACCAGTGCCCGAGCGATGGCGATGCGCTGCTTCTGGCCCACGGAGAGCTTGGCGCCGGCACGGCCGAGATGGGTGTCATAGCCCTCGTCGAGACCGTCGATGAAGTCCGCGACGCCGGCAGTGCGGGCCGCCTCGCGCACTTCCGCGTCCGTAGCCTCTCGACGACCCATGCGGATGTTGCCTTCGATGGTGTCGTTGAAGATGCTGGTTTCCTGGAACACGAACGCCACCTGCCGGCGCACGGCGGCGAGGTCGTACTGCGTCAGTTGCCGGCCATCGAGGTAGTAGCGCCCTGAAGTGGGCGTCAGCAGCGCCGGGATCAGGTAGGCAAGGGTGGACTTGCCAGCTCCCGTTGGCCCCGCCAGCGCCACCATCTGGCCGATGCGGCCCTCGAAGTCGATGCCGGTCAGGGCGCGGGTGCCGTCTGGATAGTCGTAGTCCACCCCTTCGAGCCGCACGCCCTCGGTGAGGGCGAAGGCATCGTCGAACTCCCGCCGTTCGCGGTCGCCTTCGAGCGCTTCCACCGGCGCGTCGAGAATGGCGAACACCCGTCGCATCCCCGTGACGTTTTCTTGCAGGCTGAACCAGAGCCGGCCGAGATAGACCGAAGATGCGGCGATGGCACCGAAGTAGCCCCAGATCACCCACCAGTCGCCCGGTGCCAGCCGTCCCTCAATGAACTCCGGTGCGAGAAAGAAAAACACGAGGAAGACCATGCAGGTGGTGATGACGGTGGTGGTGAAGGCGCTCAGCACGTTCACCAGCACCACGCCGCGGAATCGTTTGAAGGAGTTGGCGCTGGCGGCGGCGAAGCGGGCGCGGTCTTCCTTGCCGCTGCCCACGCCCTGCACTGCCATCACGTTGGCCATCTCCTCCTCGATGGTGGCGGTGGTGACCGAGCCTGCCTCCCGCGCCAGCGTGCCCTGGCGGCGCATCAGGCGGGCGAAGTAGAGAACGCCGAGGAACGACATGGGCGCCACCGCCAGGGCGCACCACACCACCACCGGAATGTTCCGAAACACGAGATACATCATGAGGATGGTGGTGGCGAGGTTGACCGCCGAAGTGGCCGGACCCACCCACAGGTTGAAGATGATGTTGGAGATCGAAGGCGTGTCGTACATGCCGCGATACACCACATCGCCAATGGAGCGATCGTTGAAGTCGGTGACCCGGTGCGCGTTGAAGCGGCCGAACAGCTCGCTTCTGAGGCGGTGGTTCAGGCGATGGGTGATGCGGACGTGCCAGAGCGCCTCGAACAGGCCAAAGAGACCGCCGACCAGGGAGTGCATGTTGTTGGCGTCGTTCTCCGACTTGGTGGCGGTGTCCTGCCCTTGCGCCAGTTCCGTCTCGGTGTTGCTGCGCTGGGCGCCGTCGGTGCCGTAAGCGCCGGCGAGCACCACCATGAGGAGGAACAGCGCGCCCATGAAGAAGACCGTCTGGTAGGCGGACAGTGGCTCCACCATCGCCAGAAAGGGCTTGAAGAAGAACGGCGGGATGCTCTCGACGGTTGCGCTTGGGTCCGAATCCCTGAGCACGATGTAGTCGATCACCACCTTGGCTGGCCACGGCAGCACGAGGATCCAGAAAATGCTCGTCATCTGCGCCGCCGCCTTCACCGCGAGGTCAAAGCGGAACACGAACGTGTAGCGCATCGCGCGGCCGATGATGCGGAGCGCTTCGCCGCTCGTGATGCGGTCGGCAGTGCCGCCAGCCTGCGTCCCGGGCGCTTGTTGCGGGATTGCGGCTTCTGCCACCGTCAGCCTCCCGCCGCCGTGCCGACCGACTCGATCTCGGCGTTCACGAAGTCGCGATAGGCGGTGGGGCGCGCCATCAGCTCGTCGTGGCTACCCGTGTCCGCGACCACCCCGTCGCCCAGAAAGACGATCCGATCCGCCTGCCGCACGGTGGACAGGCGATGGGTGATGAGGAACACGGTGCGCTGCTCGGCCCACTCCTTGATGCGGTTCATGATGCGCAGTTCATGCACGGCGTCGAGGGACGCCGTGGGCTCGTCGAGAATCAGGATGGGCGTGTCCTTGAGCACGGCGCGGGCGATCACCAGCCGCTGCCGCTGGCCGGTGGAGAGCTTGGATGCGCGTTCGCCCAGAAAGGTGTCGTAGCCGTCGGCTAGGCGATCGACGTATTCGTCCACGCAAGCGACCCGGGCGGCGGCGCGGACTTCCTCGTCGCTGGCGTCGGGGCGGGCGTAGCGGATGTTCTCCAGGAGCGACTTCGAGAAGAGGATGTTTTCCTGGGTTGCAAGCGCAATGTTGTTGCGCACGGACTCGAAGGTGAAGTGGCGAATGTCCTCGCCGTCGAGCGTGATGCGGCCGCCGTGGAACTCCAGCATCCGCAGCAGCAGCAGCATGAGCGTCGTCTTGCCGGTGCCGGTGGGGCCGAGAATGGCGGTGACTTCGCCGACCTTGGCTTCGAACGTAACGTCGGTGAACACCTCGCGGCCCGGATAGCTGAACCGCACCTCGTCGAAGCGAATGCTGTCCTGCACCGGCGGCAGGGCGCGGGCGTCTGGCCGGTTGTGGACATCCGGCGTCAGATCGAGGATTTGGTACACCCGGCCAAGACCAACGGCCACATCCTGCAGGCGGCCCCAGAGTTTCACAAGTCCGTCGGTGGCGGCCATGGATTGCTTGGCATTGGAACGCGCCTGATCCTGGCCACCTAGGTTCCACAGGCCAAAGCCGAATGCAAGCAGGAAGTCGCGCAGAAAGGTCTCGGCGCCGTCGTAGGCGAAGAGGGCTGCCCGCAGTTCAATGAAGGCAAGTGGTGCAACGCCGAACAGGAAGACGAAGAAGCCGAACAGCATCAGCCGCACCCGGGCGTCGTGAGCGGCGGCGAACGCGCCCACCGAGTCGACATCGAACATCCGCTGGCGCTCGCGCTCGAGACCGTTCACCTTGATGGTGCGGATGCCCTCGATGGATTCCTGAATGGTGGACGTGAGTGCGGCGTTGCGTTCCCGCGCGGCCTTGAAGCCGGCTCTTAGCGGCGCCGACATGCGCTTGCCGAGCCACAAGAGCGGAAACCATGAGCAGAGGAGCACGAGGCCCAGCATGGGGCTGAACGCCGTCACCACCGCAAGGCCCATGAGGAAACGCACGCCGGCCATGAACGTGTCCATGATGACCTGCAGGATCTGCGTCACCATCGCGCTGTCCTGGAACAGCCGGTAAATGGAGTCGCCGGTGCGCGAGTCGGCATGAAACTTCAGCGACAGCGACTGGAACTGGCCCATGAGATGCAGCCGCAGGTTCTGGTTAATGCCTTGGAGGATCCACACCTGGTAGTAATGGATGCCGTGTTTGATCATCTCGCCCAGGGAGGAGGACACCGTGGCCAGGATCAGGACGCCCAGGATCACCCGATACTGCTGCGCCTTGGTGAGCGCCTCCACCTCCACCCACTCGGCCGGATCGAGGAACAAGAGCGAGGCGGCCAGCGGCGCCATGGGCTCGTTGAGGATGATGTTGTTGTACATCAGCCCAAAGTTGACGGCGGCAAAGAAGACGCCAATGCCGGTGGCGAAGATGGCGAGCGCAATGTAGGTGAGGCTGTGCCCGAACATGGGCTTCAGATACGGCCAGATGCGAACGAGCACCCCGACCACGTCGAGGAAGTGGATGCGCGACGGATCGATCTCCCGCAGCCGTTCCGACTCGACCCGAATGCCCTCGATAGAGCGACGGATAAACGCCCGCACCCCCACGCGGCCTTACCCCTTCGCCCTGAATCGAGCCTCGCCCATGTCCCGCACGCTCCCCTCTCGCGCCGTCGCACCATAGCCGCATTGGCCGCCGATTGCAGCCGGAACGTGGCCAAGAGGGTGCTTCCGGGCGTCGCGCCCACCGCTCGGAAAAGCCCCTTCGCTAGCGCATGAGGAAGGCCACCCGAAGAAAGGCGACGCATGCGTCGCCCCTACGGCCCGGGACATGACCGACATCTTCCTGTAGGGGCGACGCATGCGTCGCCCTGTCCGGCAGCCCGGTGCATCGCCGCCAAGTCCGACAGACTGCTAGCCTCGGAACACACCCCAGCGTTCGCGGATGCTGCGGGCCTCGTCGGTGTGGCCGAGGGCTTCCCGGGCGGCGGCAATCAGGAGCCAAGCGTCGCGTGCTTCCTCGCCGCCGGGGAGGAGGAACAGCAGCCCCTTGCGGGCGTTCTGTTCGGCTTGCGCGAACTGTCCGGCGTTGAATTGCATCCTTGCCAGGCGTAGCCAGAGGTCGCCGCGACGCGGCTCTATGCGGATGGCGCGCTCCAGTGTTTCGACGGCTTCGGCCGTGCGCCCCGTTGCTGCAAGCTGGCCAGCCGTGTCGAGGAGGGCCACCGAGACCTCGGATTTGGGCTCTTCGGCGGCCGGTTCGGGTTGGAGCTGCACGGGTGGTGGCGGGGGTTCGGGCTCTGGGTCTCGCGAGGTGACGACTTGCGGCGCCGCCTCCACCGCCGGTGGCGGCGATGGCGTCTGGCAGGCGGAGAGCAGGGTGCCGGCCACGAGGAAGAGGCAGGTGCGGGGAAAACCCCCGGCGCGCAGGGCAGCCTGCCCTTGAGGAAGTCGAGACAAGCCGTGCACGGCTTGTCTCGGGGAAGCTGCCCGAGGGAACACTCCGTGAGCCCTACTTGGCCGGATACTTCGCAAGCGCCTCTTCGTTCGGCTCCGTCCCCCATCCGGGCGTGTCCGGCATGTGCAAATGGCTGTCCCGGATGTCGGGCGCAACGGTAAACAGCTCCGTATCTCTCGGCACGCGGTCGATGTCTGTTTCCATGATGCGCAGGTTCGGCGTTGCGGCGCTGAAATGGGCGCTGATCATGGTGGAGAGGTGGCCGTAGTAGTTGTGCGGCGCGACGTTCACCTGGTGCGCGGCGGCGGTGGCGGCGATCTTCATCGACTGCCAAGCGCCGTTCCACACCACGTCGATGATGGCCACGTCCATCGCCCGCAGGCGGAAGTAAGGCAGGAACGCCGGCAGCGTCAGCAAGGACTCGCACGAGGCGATCGTGTGCGGGCTCACGGCGCGCACGTCCGCCAGCGCTTCGGGGTATTCGGTGTCGATCTCCACCCAGAAGAAATCGAAGTCCTCAAGCTCGCGCAGGATGCGGCGATAGCCCTCGGAGTTGGCGTTGTAGTTGAGGTCCAGGAGGATGTCCATGTCCTCCCCGGCACCCTCGCGGAACGCTTCGAGGTGCCGCCTGAGCTCGCGGATCATGTGCTTCTCGGCATTGCGGTCTGGCGCGTAGGGGGAGCCGAAGCCCGGCGCCCAGCCCTTCACCCGGCCGCCGCTCTCGACCTCGCTGAAGTCGAAGATGTTGGTCTTGAGTCCGTTGAAGCCCTTCTCGCGCACCTCCTGCCCCAGTGCCCGCACGTCGTCGAGGGTCTTCACCGGCGGCGGATAGAAGTCGCCGCGGGCGATCCGCCAGGTGCCGCAGTGCGACCAATACACCCGCACCGCATCGCGCACCTTGCCGCCCAGGAGGTCGTAGCACGGCACGCCCAGCGTCTTCGCCTTGGCGTCGAGCAGGGCGTTCTCGATGGCGCCGATGCCCATCGCCATGACGCCGCTCATCGACTGTCGCGCTCGCCCATGCAGCCGCGCAAACACCCGCTCGACATCATGCACGCGTTCGCCGAGCACCATCGGCGTCAGCTTCTCCACCACCGTGGTGACTCCGATGGCGCCCTGATGCTCGTCGTACTCCGACCAACCGACCACCCCGTCCTCGGTGGTGAGCTTGACGAAGTGATAGTTGCGCCACCCAGAATCACAGTGACGCGTCTCGATGCTTCGGACTTTCATAGGGCTCCCCGCGTGGCCGAGTTGCGAACGATACATGGCTTGATTGCGTGCCGGGCGTGCTTTGTTCGACGCCATTGACGAGAGGGCATGCGGCCTTCCATGTGCAGCCTCGTTGTTCGCAAAGGCTAGGGCGGGGCCTCCGGAGGGAAGGCATTCTGCCTTCCCTAAGCGCCGCTAGGCGCTTTTCTCTTCAAGCGCGGCATGTGCGCGCCTAGCGGCGCGCGGGGAAGGCAGAATGCCTTCCCTCCGAGAGGGCCTTCACTTCCACGGGCACTGCCTGTAGCCGGACTGCGGGGCGTTCCGCTTCGACGCCGGACCTGGCCCGGCTGCCACTACAATCCGCCACTCAAGCCACCCAAGGGACATCGCATGAAGGCGCGACTGCGGACCTTTCTCCTCTTCGCCGGCGCGATGGCGGCGTCTTGGTATGTCGGCGCGTTCGTCTCGCCCACGTTCAGCGTCACCGAGACGACGCTCGATGCCCAAATGGCCGAGTCGGGACAGCCCTACTACATCGCCCGGGGCGAGCGCACTTATTTCGATGCCGTGCCGATTGCCGACAGCCGCCTGACGGCAGCGGCGGCGGGCGGCGAGCTGCCGGGCATCACCGAGGAATACGTCGTTGACAACAGCGGTGCCGAGCCGACCTACCAGAGGCTCGACGCACAGTTGCACTGGGGATTCTGGTCGCTGTTGCCAGCCGTGGTGGCGGTGATGCTGTGCTGGCTCACCCGTGAGCCCGTCACGTCGCTGCTCGGCGGCATCGTCTCCGGTGCCCTGGTGCTCGGCCAATACGACCTCACCGGCGCCGTGCTGATCCCGGCGCTTGCCACCACCAACGCAGCCAGCATCTTCGTGCTGTATCTGTGGCTGCTCGGTGGCCTGATGGGCGTTTGGTCCCGCACCGGCGCGGCGCAGGCGTTCGCGGAGTTCATGACCCGCCACGTGGTGCGCGGCCCCCGCACCGCCAAGCTCACGGCATGGATGCTGGGGGTGATTTTCTTTCAGGGTGGCACCATGAGCACGGTGCTGGTGGGAACCACCGTCAAGCCCATCGCCGACCGCGAAAAGGTGAGCCACGAGGAACTCTCCTACATCGTCGACTCCACCTCTTCGCCCATCGCCTCGCAGCTCGCCTTCAACGCCTGGCCCGGCTATGTGCAGGCGTTCATCTTCGTCGCCGGCGTCAGTTTCCTCGCCACGGAGGCGGACCGCGTGCAGTTCTTCTTCATGAGCGTTCCCTTTTGCCTCTACGCCATCTTTGCCGTGCTCGGCACCTTCCTGCTGAGCGTCGAGAAAACGCCATTCCTGGGCCCGCAGATGGCGGCGGCGATGGAGCGTGCCCGAACGACCGGCGCCCTTGACGCAGAAGGTGCGGCGCCCTTGAGCGCCCAGGAACTGCACGCGAGCCACGTCCCCGAGGGCTATGGCCCGCACGTGCTGGAGTTCTTCCTGCCCCTCGGCACGCTGATCGGCGTCTCCATCGGCACCTTCGTCGCCACCGGCACCCCCAACGTGCTCTGGGCCTTCGGCATCGCCTTGCTGCTGGCTGCCGGCATGGCGCTCGGGCGCGGAATGTCCCTCAAGGACCTGATCGGCGGCTTCCACGACGGCATCAAGGGCGTGGTGTTAGGCTCCGTCATCCTCCTCCTCGCCATCACCATCGGCGGCATCAGCACCCAGACCGGCGGCGCGGTCTATCTGGTGGAACTCCTGGGCGCCAGCATCCCCTACTACCTGCTACCCGTGCTCCTGCAACTGCTGACGATGGTCGTCGCCTTCTCCACCGGCACAAGCTGGGGCACGTACGCAGTCGCCTTCCCCTTGGCGATGCCCCTCGCATGGGCCGTAGCCGGCGCCAACGACCTCGCCCACCCACAGTTCTTCATGACCCTCTGCTTCGCCGCAGTCATGGACGGCAGCGTCTACGGCGACCAATGCTCCCCCATCTCCGACACCACCGTCCTAAGCTCCATGTGCACCGGCTGCGACCTGATGGACCACGTCCGCACCCAAATCCCCCAGGCATCGGTGGCCGCAGGATTGGCCGCCATCGGCTGGACCATGATGGCCGTGCTCTTCGCGTAAGTCGTGACATCTAGTATTCAGAGGTGGCGTGTAGTGTTCAGAGGTGGCGTGGCACATCTGCGGCAGCATGACCCTTTCGCGGCGTTGCCGTCCGCTATGATTCGCCCAAGCAGGGAGCGAGTGCCGATGCGAAGCGCGTCGGAGTAAACGATGGCGGTGACCTACACGGATCAGGAAATCGCGTTGCTTGTGGCGGAGCCAAAGTTGCTCCCCGCTGACTTGAGGGCACGGACAAAGATGGCTCCTAAGCGCGGCCATAGCGAAGGGCACCTCGAAATCACCGGCGAAGGTGGTGGCGAGTTTCGCTTGATTCTCAGGCAAAGTGCGATCAACCCTCTGGACTTCTCCGCCATCCTTGCTGTGCGCGTGCCCCAGTCGAATCGGGTGTTCCGACTGCGGCGCTACAACGGCAAGAGCCATCAGCACACGAACCACATCGAAGGCGGGTCCTTCTTCGATTTCCACATCCACTTTGCCACCGAGCGGTATCAAGACCGCGGGGAGGACGAGGATTCGTACGCTGAGCCGACTGATCGCTACGGAACCTTCCAGGACGCTTTCCGTTGCCTGATTGCCGACGCCGGCTTCATTGCTCCGCCAGCACCCCAAGGTGCGCTCTTCTAGGAGGACGGGGATGTCAATCGAGACCATAGAGCGGGACTTCCACCGCAAGGTGTCGCAGGAGATCCGGCTGTCGGGGGAAGGCATCGACCGATTCCGTGTGTTCACCCCGTTCCTATTCGACGACGGCGACCATTTGGCAATCGTCCTCAAGAAGACCGGTGAGCGGTGGGTGCTTTCGGACGAGGCGCACACATACATGCACCTGACCTATGGGATCGACGAGAAGGACTTGCACAGGGGCTCGCGCCAAGCAATCATCTCCAATGCCCTGTCCACGTTCGGAATCGAAGACAAGGACGGGGAACTGATGCTTGAAGTGCCGGAGGAACGATACGGGGATGCCCTTTTTTCCTTCGTTCAGGGATTGCTCAAGATCACCGACGTCTCGTTTCTGTCGCGAGAGCGCGTTCGGTCCACGTTTATGGAGGATTTCCGAGCCCTGCTGAGCGAAGTTACCCCCGAGGAGCGTCGCAGCTTCGACTGGAGCGACGAACGGCACGACCCCAAAGGGATGTACACGGTCGACTGCCGAATCAACGGGATGGCGCGGCCGCTCTTCGTTCACGGCCTCGCTAGTGATGGCAGGACTCGGGATGCCACCATTGCGCTACTCCAGTTCGAAAAGTGGGAACTCCCATTCCGGTCCCTCGCCATTTTCGAGGATCAGGAGATGATCAATCGCAAGGTGCTGGCGCGGTTCAGTGACGTGTGCGAAAAGCAGTTCTCCAGCCTGGCTGCAAACCGGGATCGGATCACCCGCTTTCTGAGCGAGGGAATCGCGGAGTGAAGCCGCCCTTGAGTCGCTTCTGATGCGGTCCGTGACCAAGCGTTGACAGCGCTCAGTACAGCAGGAGCCCCCTTGGGGCGAGGGCGTCTTGCGCTCGCACGCGCCGACAGGCCGAGGGATTCCGCGGGGGTCGGTGCATGCGGAAGCCACGCAATTCGGCCGAACAAGCTTGCCTGAACAAATGCGGCTTGCGGTGCGCCCCAATGGCACGACGGCAGCATACCCCTAGGGGACGTAACAGAAAAACGGCGCGGCCAGAGAATCCGAGTTGACCGAGCGCTTTAGGGCGGCACCGTCCGCTATGATTCGGCTAACGGGTAGCGGGTGCCGACAACCATCTCCACCATTTACGAAATCTGCAAGCCGCGTGCGGACGTGCTCGATGGGGCCGTTGTCGAAGGCGACTTCGCCGCCGACTTGGCACAAGTCATTGCTGGCGAAGCCAGCGCGGAGTATTCCGACCCGGCCCGTTTCTTCGCCAATACGCACCCGACGCAGGGGCTTCGCAATCTCCTTGCAAACGTAGCGAGCCGGCTGAGCGGTGCCGGGGGTTCCGCAGCCGCGATCTTCCGGCTGGACACGTCCTACGGCGGCGGCAAGACGCATGGCTTGATCGCCTTGGCGCACGCAGCGCGTGGCATGGCCGACGTAATGAACGCGTCCGAGTTCGTTGATTTGGCGCTTCTCCCACAGGGGCCCGTTCGCGTGGCGGCCTTCGACGGAGAGAATGCGGACCCGGCCAACGGTCGCTCGATGGGCGAGGGCGCCGAAGGCGTGCTCGCCCACACGCCGTGGGGTGAAATCGCATTTGAGCTCGCGGGCCCCGAAGGCTACGCCCGCGTCCGCACGAGCGATGAGGAACGCATCGCTCCCGGTGCCGACACGCTGCGCGAACTCTTCGGTGGCGAACCAACCCTGATCCTGCTCGACGAGTTGTCGGTGTACCTGCGCAAGGTCCGTCGCCTCCAAGGCGCAGCGGAGCAACTCACTGCCTTCCTCACAGCCCTATTCAAGGCAGTCGAGAGCACGCCCAACGCGGCACTCGTTTACACCTTGGCCATTGGCCGAGACGGTCGCGGCACCGATGCCTACTCGGAGGAAAATCAGTTCATCGCCGAGCGGATGGCGGAAGCCGAGAGCGTCTCCGCCCGCAAGGCCACACTGCTCAATCCCACCGACGAGGACGAATACCCGCAAGTGCTCCGTCGCCGACTGTTCGAGACCATTGACGATCAGGCCGCGATGGCCGTCGTGGATGCCTACCGCAGCGTCTGGCAGTCGAACTCTCAAGCGATCGACCCAGACGCCCAACGGGCGGAGACGGTCGAACGCTTCCGTGCCAGCTACCCCTTCCACCCGGAAGTCCTGGACACTCTCACGGAAAAGGCGTTCACCCTGAGCGGCTTCCAACGCATCCGCGGCATGTTGCGGATGCTGGGGCGAACAGTTGCCCATCTCTGGGCCGAGCGTCCCGCGGACGCCACCGCAATCCACCTGCACCACATCGACATCGGCCACGGACCGATCCGACAAGAGGTTGTCACCCGCCTGCAGCAGGCCGCCTACGTGCCCGCCATCTCCAATGACATCACTGGCGCATCCGGCAACCCCGCGCTCGCGGAACGAATCGACGCCGAACGCCACAGGGGTATGCCCCCATATGCCGGCTACGTTGCCCGCACTACCTTCCTGCACACCTTGGCATTCAACGAGCCACTCAAGGGCGTATCGCACGAAAGGCTGCGCTACTCCATCGCCGGCCCAGAAGCAGACCTCACCTTCATCGAAGAAGCCCGCACAGCCTTCGTCACCGACTCTGCCTTCCTAGACGATCGACCCGGCGCCCCAATGCGCTTCCTGGCAGAACCCAACCTCACGAAGCTCATCCAAACCGAAGAACAAAACGTCGATGCTGGCAACGCCAGGGCACAGCTCGATGACCGCATCCGCGAGATATTCGTCGGCCCAACCTTCGACGCTGTGCGCTTCCCAGGCGGCCCCTTCGATGTTCCGGACGAGGTTGCAGACGGCAAGCCCAAGTTGGTCGTGCTCGCCTACGACGGCGTGTCCATCGCCGGAGTGGTGGATCAGGTCCCCGACCTCGTTGATCGCATCTATACGCGCAAGGGGTCGGATGGCACCGCCTTGCGCGCCCTACGCAACAACCTCGTGTTCGTCGCCGCAGACGACGCGCGCAGGGACGACATGCGCCGAGCCGCACGAAGGCGGCTCGCATTGGCCGAACTCATCAAGCCGGAGCGCATCGGCGAGCTAGCCGAGCATCAGCAATCCAAAGTGCGGGAGTTGGAGCAGCGCTCAGAGCACGCCCTAGCGGTGGCCATCCAGCAATGCTTTCGCCACGTCTTCTATCCGTCCCGCAATCGCTTGCCGGACAGCGATGTCGATCTCGCCCATTCCACCATCGAGGTGACCTCATCATCGGAACGCCCCGGGTCCGGCCAGCAGCAAGTCGTTCGGGTTCTGCGCGACCTCGGCAAGCTGCGACTCGCGGAGGACGAGCCGGATTCTCCAACCTACGTCCGCGACCGCACCCCGCTCCGCAAAGGCCAGATGACTACACTCGAACTGCGCAACGAGTTCCGTCGAGATCCCGCCCTTCCCATGCTGATCGGCGACGACGTGTTCATCCGAGGCATCCGCAAGGGCGTGGAGTCGGGCGAATACGTCTATCAGCGCGGCAAGCTGCTCTATGGCCCTGGCGATCCGGGAGCCTCCATCGACATTGACGCGCAAGCTCTCGTGATGACGATAGTGTTTGCCCGCAACAGCCGCGTCTGGCCGCGCCCGCCGGAAATCCGAGACGACGACGCCGAACCGCCCAAAAAGGAACCGGGCGGCGATGACGCAGAGATAGATGGAGGCGAAGGGAAGCATCCGCCGCCCCCGACAGGAGACTATTCAGCGGAAGGCCTGCTCAAGGAAGCGCTGACGAAGGTATGGGAACAGGCAAGGGGCGAGGGCAAGACGGCAATCGGACGCTTGCACATCCGCTTGTTCGAGTCCGGCGATGCCTTCAAGCTGCTTGGTGCCGTTCGCACAGTGCAGGGCGCGACCAAGTCGGTTTCCTTGAACGGCGGCTACGAAACAGCCGATGGTGCGTCCTTCCAGTTAGAGTTCGAAGGTCCACTCGACGACGCCCAGCCCATGCGAGAGTTCTTGGACCCGCAGTTCCGCGCGGCCACCAATGGCACGTTGGAGGCCGGAATCGAACTGCAATTCGAGCATGGGCTGGCCTTGTCCGGCGATGCATCGGAGAAGCTCGCCGACCGCTTGGCACGATTTGCCGGCGAAGCGGTGCATGTGACGGCGGAGGCGTTGGACTGATGGCGCAGCCTGAGCCTGTGGTGAGCCTTGAGCCACATACCTCAGTGCCGGAGTTCGAGCTGCGAGCGCGACGGCGAGGTCTGGCCGGAACAGAGCTCGAAATCTGGCAACTCCCAAGCCCTGCAACCCCACACATCACCGCGCCAACGCGTATCGCTGGTCTCAAGGGGCGCAACCTGCAACTCGTGGAACACCGCGTACTCAAGCGGCTGGCCGCGGCAGGCATCGCGCCAACCAGCCGCGCCGACGGGAGGGTCCGCGGCCACAGACTCACGGAGGACCTCGCGCTCAATCTGGGCCTTCTGTTCCGTGTCTTGGCCCCGATGCGAAGCCGCGAGAATATGCGTACCGTCACGGAGGGGGTGGAGGCAATGGACCGCGAAGAAGCAGCCTATTGGCTCGGGATGGCGATGCACCGGAAGAACCCCCGGCGAGTGCTGACGGCATTGCGCGTGCTGCTGACGATGCCGAAGCGGAAGGCGCGATGAAGCTCACGTCGGTCGAGATCGAGAACTACCGGGGTATCGAGTCCCTCGACCTGCCGCTAGACCCGCAAATGACGGTGCTGTTCGGGCCGAATGGGTGCGGCAAGACGAGCGTACTCACGGCAATCGCGATTCCGCTAGATGCAGGGGCTGATAGCATTTACAAGCGGGTAGCGCTGGATCGCCGGGTGAGCGTTGAGGACAATCCAACGATCAGCGTTGCTGGTTGCGAGGAAGGTGCCATCCCAGACGACCGGAGAATCAGGGCGAGTGTTCGCACGTTTCCGGATTCGAACGAGGTCATGGACGGCAACCCGCATCGCGGGGAGTGGAACGTTGATTACCGGGGACTCCAGCCTCCGAAAGCGCGGTTCTACGACATCGACCGTGAGGTGATCTCCAGCCTGTTTGGTCGTCATGTGAGTTCCACTCCCGACTTTGACCAGCTTTTCGAGTGGTTCTATACGATGGAGTACAGGGAGCTTCGTGCAGAACGGGATGGCGGGAACGCAAACGAAATCGGACTTTCTGCAGTGCGTTTGGCGATTTGCAGGATGCTGGATGACGTCGCTGATCCGCGTATCGGCCCCTCGGACGATCCCCCACGGCTGGTCGTGAACAAACAGGAGGCCGGGAGCGAACGGACTTTGGCGTTCGAGCAGTTAAGCGATGGTTACCGAGGCGTGCTCGCTTTGGTCGCGGACATTGCCCGCCACATGCCCCATACGCAGTCGGATGACTCCGCTGACTTGCTCGCTGGCGAAACCGTTGTCCTGATCGATGAAATCGAACTCCACCTCCACCCAAAATGGCAGCAGCGCATACTTCCCGACCTCATGCGCACGTTCCCAAACGCGCAGTTCGTCGTCTCGACGCACAGCCCACAGGTGCTCACGACGGTCCGCCCTGAACAGATCGTTGAGCTTGGTTGGGATGAGGGCCACATCGTCGCCCGGGAAGCTTCGGCCTCCACTTACGGTGCAGAAGCCGGTTATGCACTGTCGGTGCTCATGGATGTGGAAAAGCGCCCCCCTAACGACTTTGCAAAGAAGCTACGGAAGTACATGGGGCTCATCGACGATGGCAAGGGAGACTCAGACGATGCGCGAAGTCTCCGGCAGGAGCTTGAGGAATTGTCGCCCGGCGATCTAGGCTTCCTGCGAGCTGACGCGGAGATCCGCCGCCAGCGGATGAATCGCGGTACCGGCGATTCGTGAAGCGGATTCGTGCTTTGGAAAACCCGACACCAGGTCTTGCCGCATACAAGGAGCAGGAGCTGGATGGTGCGACGTGGGAGGGATTCGGCTCGCATGCGGGCTCGTCTGATGCCAAACGGGAGTTGATGACCGCCTTGGAGGAGCTCCAGCACGGCCTTTGCGGCTACTGCGAGGCGGGATTCCCGTCGCAGGGACGCCAACTGGAGCATGTCGTCGCACGTTCGGACACGGCGCGCTGCGGCCCGGAGCGAGAGCTCGATCAAACGAACATCATCGCGTGCTGCGAGGGCGGGCAGCGGTCCTCGGCGGGTGACAGAAGGACGCGCCGGCGCGTTTCCGGTGGTCGGGACCGTCTAAGCTGCGGGCAGAAGAAAGGCGACAATGCGGATGTCGATTTCCTCGATCCAAGGGCATTGCCGAGTTCGCCAGCCGTGATGCGAGTGCTCACCAGCGGCGAAATCGTCCCTGACAAAGCTGCTTGTGCGGTGGCAGGCATTGACCCTGTCCACGTTGCAAAGACCATCGATGTTCTTGGCTTGAATGTCGCCCGCCTGCGTGAAGCCCGGTTAGCGCAGAGGGAACTGGCCTTGGAAGACCACGCTAGCTGTGGCGGGGAGGGCGAAGTGCGTACTGCGGCGGAGAACTGGCTGCTGCCGGACCGGGACGGGCGGCTGCCTGCGTTCTTCACGACGGTGCGCAGCGTCTTCGGTCAAGCAGGGGAGCAAGTGCTGGCGGTGCCGGGCCAGCCGTGGATATGAAGGACACCACGACCGACACACGCCTGATCGAGCGATGGATGCCGATTTCGGCACTCGGCGAGGAAAGTGTACGCGAGCGGCGCTCGATGACGGCGTTGCCGCCGATCTACTATCTGCATGTCTGGTGGGCTCGACGCCCGCTGGTGGCATCCCGCGCGGCAGCATTGGCCTCGCTTCTCCCTGCGGATGCGGACCGTGAACGGTTCCTTCACGCCGTTGGTATCCATGGGGATCCCGTCGCGGCAAAGGCTCGAATCGAGCAGGCTACAAGGGAGGGAAAGAGGCTCGGTGCAAACGCGTACGGGTATGCGCGAGCGTTCACACACAGTCCTGACGAGTCGGACCGCGAGTGGTTTCGGTCGCAAGGGGTATCGCAAGCGGCCCTTCTTGATCCAACTGCGGGCGGTGGCAGCATTCCTTTCGAGAGCGTTCGGCTTGGCTTGGAGACTTTGGCGAACGATTTGAACCCGGTGGCTGGCCTGATTGAGAAGGCGACCGTTGAATGGCCGAGCACGCTAGCGGGAGGACTAGCGAGCGACGTCGCCGAAGTCGGGCGGCGCTTTGTGTCGGACGTGAGGACTAGATTGGACGGTATGTTCCCCGACGAGCCCCTTCCTGACACTCGCCCGGACGGGTACTTGTGGGCACGTACGGTCAAATGCCCCTATTGCGATGGCCTGATACCACTCTCACCAAACTGGCGACTCGCACCGGACGGCACAGGCGTACGCCTCATCCCGGAGCATGGCAAAGGTGCGGGAGCGCCTGATCGGGTTTGCGCTTTCAAGATCGTTCACTCGTTGGAACAGCAGTCACATGGAACGGTGTCCAGAGGGTCCGGATCTTGTCCCTACGACGATTGTGGCCGAGTCGTTGATGGGGCCGAGATCAAGGCACAGGCACAGAGCGGGGGCATGGGCGAGCAACTGTATGCTGTAGTGTTCAAGGAACGCGTCGAGTACCGCACAAAGGCGGGCAAGAAGCGCTGGAAGTGGATACGACGCTACCGTGCACCGAGGCCGGAAGACGACAAGTCGGCTCAGGTCTCTGCTCGGTTGGACGAGAAGCTTCCGGAATGGGAGGCATTCGACTACGTCCCGATCGAGCGCATTCCCGATGGCGCGAAGACTGCGGAACCTCTTCGGTACGGCATGGGCAATTGGCGCGATCTGTTCTCTCCTCGCCAACTCCTCTGCCACGGAACCAGCGTGGAAGTTTTCCGGGAAATGCTGGACCGAGATCGAGCCGATGGCAACCTTGACCATTCAAGGAGAGCTGCATACGGATACCTGGCTCTCAGTCTCGACAAGCTATTGAATTACAACTCGCGGATGTCGGTGTGGATGCCAACGCGAGAGGTCATCGCCAACACCTTCAACCGCCATGACTTCGCAATGTGTTGGTCCCACGCGGAAATGGCACCGTTGGTTTCGGGTGTCGGCTACGACTGGGCAATTGAACAGACTACGAAGTGTATTGACGAGCTTGTGGAGTTGGTTCATCCGGGAGGGGCAGAGCAAGACCTGATCTCGCGACGTTTTGTTCCGGCAGCTTTCATGGTGACCTGCAAACCTGGCGACAGCCTTGACCATGTTGGAGATGGATCTATCGATGTCGTGGTGATCGATCCGCCCTACTACGACAACGTTATGTACTCAGAGCTCTCGGACTTCTTCTACGTCTGGTTGAAGCGCACGGCTGGCCAACTCTTCCCAGAACTATTTCGCCGGCAGCTTACCGACAAGGAGAATGAGGCCGTTGCCAATCCGGCCAAATTCCAGGGCGAGAAGGGTGCCCGTGCCCTCGCCGGTCGGGATTACCAAGAGCGGATGGCGGGGATCTTCGCCGAATGCAGGCGAGTGCTGAAGCCGAACGGCATCATGACGTTGATGTTCACCCACAAGGCCACCGGCGCTTGGGATGCGCTCACGACCGGCCTGATCGAAGCTGGTTTCTCAATCAAGGCGTCTTGGCCGATCAACACGGAAGCCTCCGGCAGCCTCCACATTAAGGACAAGGCCGTCGCGAACAGCACGATCTTCCTTGCGTGCCGGCCTCGCCCCTTGCCGACCGGGCAAGTACGGGATGCGCCGCCGACGTATTGGGAAGATGTCGAGCCTCGCGTAACCCGCGCCGTGCGCGAACGAATGGCCGAGTTCGAGGAAGCTGGGATTGCGGGAGTGGACCTCTTCCTCGCCGCCTTCGGCCCGGCGCTGAGCGAGTTCTCCGAGTATTGGCCGCTGCAACGTGGCACGCCTCGCGAGAAGCCAGTGGAACGCCGAAGACAGCGGCAGCGGGAGATGTTTGAGGAGGAGTGGGATCCCTATGCTGCGACGCCCGAGGACGCGCTGGACGCCGCCCGACGCGAAGTGCAGAAATACCGCCTCGAACGCATCGCCAACATCAACAACAGTGCGGACCTCGACCCGTCCACTGCTTTCGTGGTGTTTGCGTGGGATGCGTTCAAGGCACCGGTGTTCGCCTACGACGAAGCCTTGCATCTGGCACGCAGCGTCGGCATCGACCTTGACGGCGCGGTGATTGGCCGCCTTGCCGAGAAGAAAGCCAGCAACATCCTCCTGTGGGACAGTGCCCACCGCGCCGCCAAGGGCGTGCTTGGCGCGACGGATGGGTCTCGCGGAATGGTCGATGCCCTCCACCACGCCGCCAACCTCGCTCGCCGCCAGTCGATGGCCGTTGCGCGGGACATGCTCATGGAATCTGGCCTGAACCAAGACCCAGCCTTCCTCACAGCCCTCGAAGCCCTGCTGGAAGTGCTGCCGCCGTCTTCCCGTTTCACGGGTGTGGAGCGCAAAGGCGATGTCGCAGGGGCAGCCAACGACTTCGAGACGCTCTACGACCTCTACCGCCTCGCCTTCACGAAGCAGATCGACGAGCCCAAACAGCTATCCCTTTGGCGATAGCATTCTGTCGGACCTTCGCGCGATGCACCAAGACCATGCTGCGTGACCACGACTGGAAGCTGAAGTACACGACGCACGACGAGGATCTGGTCGCGAGCCTCTACATCCCCGCCCTTGAGGACGCCCAACGCTACGACCGCCTAACCGGCTACTTCAACGCTGGTGCACTCACGTTGGCGGCGCGCGGGATCGAGGGCTTGGTCCGAAACGGTGGCCACATGCGCTTGGTGGTGGGATGCACGCTCAATGAGCCGGAGGTGGAAGCCATCGAGCGTGGCGAGGAGTTGCGGGCACAGGTGGAACGGCACCTGATGGATTTCCCGCTCCTCGTTGAGGACGCGGAGGTGGGGCAAGCGCTCGAGCTCCTGTCTTGGATGGTGGCGCATGGACACTTGGAGGTGAAAGTTGCAGTGCCGTGCGACCCGCAGGGCAACCCCGTGCCCGATGGTGGGCTGTTCCACGAGAAATCCGGCGTCATTGAGGATCGCGCAGGTTACAAGATCGCGTGGACCGGAAGCTTGAACGAGACTGCCGGGGGTTGGCGCAGGAACTGGGAGACAATCAACGTCTCCACGAGCTGGGATGATCCGAGCCGGGTCGACCTGGAAGAAGCCAACTTCGAGCGGTTGTGGGCGGGGCCTCGTAGCCGTTGGATTGTCCTTGATGTGCCGGACGCAGTTCGGCGCAACCTGTTGCAGTTCCTTCCGGAGGAAGACCGCTTGCCGAAACGGCTGCGGGATGCGGAGCGAAAGGCTCAGGAACGGGCGAACCGCGCAGAGACGGCTCCGAAGGAGCCCGAAACGCCGGAACACTTGGAACGCCGCGCCAAGGTCTGGGATTTCATCCGCGAAGCGCCGACTCTGCCCGAAGGCGGATCGCTTGTGGGCGAGGCGACATCGGCCGTCACACCTTGGCCGCACCAGGTTCGCGCTTTCGAGCGGATGTATGAGAGCTGGCCGCCCCGCCTGTTGATTGCCGACGAGGTGGGCCTAGGCAAGACCATCCAGGCCGGAATGCTGATCCGCCAAGCGTGGATCGCGCGGCGTGCAAAGCGAGTGCTCATCCTTGCGCCCAAGGCTGTGCTAGGCCAATGGCAGTTGGAGCTGCGGGAGAAGTTCAACCTGAATTGGCCCATCTACGATCAGGGCAGGCTCACTTGGTATCCCTCGCAGGCGATGGCCGGCAGACATCAGCGGCCGGTGCAGCCGAACGCATGGCATCGCGAGAACGCAGTCATTGTCTCTAGCCAGCTTATGCGGCGGCAGGAGCGGACGACGGAGCTTCTCGCCGCAGAGCCGTGGGATTTGGTGGTGTTGGACGAGGCGCACCATGCCCGGCGTCGTGGCGCCGCTGGGTCCGCTCGGGAGGAGGATCGCCCCAATGCGCTGCTGGGCTTGATGCGCGAGTTGCGGCGCCGCACAAAAGGCCTGCTTTTGCTCACCGCCACGCCGATGCAGGTCGATCCCATCGAGGTGTGGGACTTGCTCAATCTGCTTGAGATGCCCGATGAGTGGTCGGCGAAGGGCTTCACGGGGTTCTTTAAGGACGTGACGAATCCTGACCCATCGGCAACGGCGATGGAGAGCATGGCGGCTTTGTTCCGCGCGGCAGAGGTTGCCTATGGTCCGTTGCCGGATGCTCGTGCGCAGCGATTGACCGAGCTTTCGGGCTTGGGAACGAAGAAGTTGCTTCGGGCGTTGCGCGATAGGTCCGGCATTCCGAGGCGGAAGTTGAACTCGAGCGAGCGGACGGCGGCGTTGGCCATGATGCGGTCGCACACACCCATAAGCCACCGAGTGTCGCGGCACACACGCGACTTGCTGCGGCGCTACTTTGACGCAGGGATGCTTGAGACGCCCATTGCGGCGCGTGAGGTGCAGGACCGTTTCATCGAGATGCCGCCTTCCGAGCGTGCGGTTTACGAAGCCGTGGAGGACTACATCGACACCACCTACAACCAAGCCGACGAGAGCGTGCGCAACGCGGTCGGTTTCATCATGACGGTGTATCGGCGGCGCTTGGCGAGCAGCTTCGCGGCGCTGCGTGCGACCCTTCGGAAACGACTGGAAGCGGTGGAGCGCGGCGCGGAGGCGTTGACGGAGACGGATGAGGACATCCCGGACGACGAGGCCGGGGACGAAGCGCTTGATGCTGAGGAAGTGACGGACCTCTCTCGGCAGGCGCTCTTGGCGGAAGAGCAGGCGAACATCGCGGAGCTTCTCGCCAGCGTGGAGGAGTTGGCACCAGACACCAAGCTGGACGAGCTGTTCGAGACGCTGGACGCGCTTCGCGAAGCCGGCTACGAGCAGGTGATGGTGTTCACGCAATACGCCGACACGATGGATTTCCTGCGCGCGCAGCTCTTGGCCCGCGGCGGGTGTCGTCTCATGTGTTACTCGGGCCGCGGCGGTGAGGTGCCGCTCTCCGGCGAGTCGGACGCCTGGCAGACCATCACCCGAGACGAAGCAAAGCGTCGCTTTCGCGATGGAGAAGCCGAAGTGCTGCTTTGCACCGACGCAGCCGCAGAGGGCCTCAACTTCCAGTTCTGCGGCGCCCTCGTGAACTACGACATGCCTTGGAACCCCATGCGTGTCGAACAGAGAATCGGCCGCATCGACCGCATCGGCCAAAGGTACACCCACATCCGAATCGTCAACCTGCAATACGACGACACCGTAGAAACGGACGTGTACCGCGCCTTGCAGAGCCGCATTCAGTTGTTCCAGTCGGTCGTCGGCAAACTGCAACCTATCCTGGCTCGCCTGTCGGGCGCCATCGGCAACGCAGTCCTACGAGGCACAGAACAGAGCTTGCCGGACTCAGTGTTGGGAGAGTTGGCAGAAGCCGAAGCCCAAGGCTTCGACCTAGACGCCATGCTGGAAGGCGACATAACGATGCCTGGGCGCCCGGAGCCACCTTTGACGATGGCGTACCTTGAGGATGTGATCGAAGTTGGCCTCATCCCACCCCACACGCGAATGCGCCGAATCCAGAAGTCGGAGTTCGGCCTACACAACGCGACCCTTCCGCAGGAGATCCGTGTCACAACCGATCCAGACTACTACGCTGAGCACGCCGACAGCGTGGAGTTCTGGTCGCCGGGCGGGGTGGTTTTCCCGGACCGGTAGGGCTTGCCGCTGGGTGGATCGAACCCCGTCGGGGCGACCCTAGTGGTCGCCCGTGTTGGTCAAGCCGCCGCCGTGCATCACACGAAGAGGGGCGACACAAGGTCGCTCGTACGACCACTCGGGGAACGCGGCTTGTTCAGAGGTTCCCTAGCCAAAGCCAGCAAGGGGGTGGTTTCGTGCCACGGGTGCTAGGGCGTGTTCACACTATGCGCTCATACAAGTCCATCGGACAGCGTGGCCCTTGGAGGGAAGGCATCCTGCCTTCCCCGCACGCCGACAGGCGTGCCTGACGGCACGCAGGGAAGGCAGGATGCCTTCCCTCCAAAGGCGGCCTCGTTTTCGAACGGTTGTCGCCAGTACCTTGGTAGCTGTCGCCGGTTGATCCGGGTGGTTTTTCGGCGACCAGAACGCTAGTGTGAACACGCCCTAGCGGGCATTAGCGACCCTAGGATGGAGGGCGTCCCGCCCTCCATCGCGCCGCAAGGCGCGCAGAACACTCGCTGCACCACAAGGATGCGCGCCCTCACGGGCGCGATGGAGGGCGGGACGCCCTCCATCCAGCTGACGGCGATGCTAGAGGCCAACGCATCCACTCGCTTGTTTTGCGGCTTTTCCTACGGCGCAGGCTCCTAGCCCGGACTATTCACCAGCCCTCGTAGCGAGGGCGACGAGGCGCCACTGTGGCTGCGGGCGCACGCGTGCCGGGAGGCACGGTGGAAGACGGCGAAGCCATAGTTGCGCACTTATGTCGAGCCGGCTGGAGCGAACGTGTCCGCAGGACACGCGAACGCGTCCGCAGGACGCACAAATGCGTCCGCAGGACGCACGAATGCGTCCGCAGGACGCACGAATACCTGCACAGCCACAGCGA
Source organism: Pseudomonadales bacterium (assembly GCA_965116935.1). Lineage (GTDB taxonomy): Bacteria > Pseudomonadota > Gammaproteobacteria > Pseudomonadales > Azotimanducaceae > VXYL01. Next base: position 3,528,305 of record OZ220737.1, read on the forward strand.
GTGCATCGTCGTCCACAGTAGGGCATTCGTAAAGTAATCCGGGCTAGGAGGCTGCGCCGTAGGAAACGGCGCTGGCTCCTAGTGTGCCGTACCGCAAGTTCGTGGTACTTCGGGATGCCAAATGCAGGCACTCAACGACCTCTCGGGGGCGAGTCGCGGACGGCACCTCCTCGCTTTCTCCGGCATTGTTGCACCAGCCAACGTTCAGCGCGAAGGGTGACGTGTTTCTGGGACGCGACACTAGCCGTAGCTGCGAGCGAATGCGAGCACGAAGGCCAGCAGTTCGCGCAGCGAACTGCCAACGCGCCCGCAAGGGCGCGCTAGCGCCGCCAGGCACCTTCCCGTTTGGGCACCAGGGCCTTGGGGGCGAGGGCGTCTCGCCCTCGCACGCGCCCTGCAAGGGCGCGCTTCCTCACCATCTTTACTCGCCCCTCACAAAGCATCGATTTCCTACAAGCCTTGGCGGTTCCGTCCTACAGACCGCCCTTGCTTTCCGTGCCACGGTAGTCCCACCAACGCCGCCCGATCCTGCCCGTGCCGCAAGCACCCCACAAACCGCACGCCGTTCCAGCCCCGCGCTTCCCGGTGCGCGAAGCGCCCGAAGGATGCGCGAACGCGCCCGAAGGGCACGCGTGTGCTAACGTCCCGTCGTCCGGCCGGCGTCGCGCCAGAAGGAGAACGCCATGCCTCCCGCCCAACCCCAGCCCGCCCGCAAGCCTCAGTGGCCACCCCGGTCCGCGCCCAAGCTCCAACAGCCGCCGAAGGCGCCTGCCGACGCGCCGGCGGGGGACGACGAGGACAGGTACCCGGACCTGGGCGTTCCGCCGATGACCACCCTCCACTGGAACGCCCTGGAGGACAGCGCGAGCCTGCTGAAGACCCGCTACGCCGACCGCGACGACGTGGTCGTCGACTCGGGCCTGACGATCTACTACGTCGATGCCGGCAAGGAGAGGGCGATCCAGCCGGACGTGCTGGTGTCGTTCGGGGCGCCGAACCGGCCGCGCCGGGTTTGGCTCGCGTGGGAGGAGGGCAGGTTCCCGGACTTCGTGCTGGAGGTGGCCTCGAAGAGCACGTACCGTCGCGACGAGGGCGTGAAGCGCGCCGTCTACGAGCGCATGGGCATCGCCGAGTACTGGCAGTTCGACCCCACCGGGGAGTACCTGCGCCCCGTCCTGCAGGGCCGCCGCCTGAACGCGGGAGGCGCGTACGAACTGCCGCTCGCGACCACGCCTGAAGGCGGCCTCCGGGGCGTGTCCGAAGTGCTCGGCCTGCGCGTCTGTGCAGACGGCAGCCGCCTGCGCCTGTTCGACCCCGCCACCGGCGAGTTCCTCCTCAATCACCTGGAACACGCCCGCGCTTCGGCAGCGAAGGACGACACCATCTCCGATCAGCAACGCACCATCGCCGAGGAACGACGCGCCCACTTGGAGGAACGGCGCGCCCACTTGGAGGAACGCCGCGCCCGCCAAGCCGCCGAAGCCGAGCTCGCCGAACTGAAGCGCCAGCTCGCCCGCGGTTCCTGACTTCCAGGGAGCGAGGACGTCTCGCCTTCGCTCGCGCCGGCAAGGCGCGCCTCGTCACCGCCTCTCCACAATAGCCCCACCAACGCCGCCCGATCCTGCCCGTGCCGCAAGCGCCCCACAGACCGCACGCCGTTCCAGCCCCGCGCTTCCCGGTGCGCGCGAACGCGCCGGAAGGGCGCGCGTGTGCCAGGGCGTGTTCACACCATGCGCTCACACAGTCCATCGGACAGCGTGGCCCTTGGAGGGAAGGCATCCTGCCTTCCCGCACGCCGACAGGCGTGCCTGACGGCACACAGGGAAGGCAGGATGCCTTCCCTCCAAAGGCGGCCTCGTTTTCGAACGGTTGTCGCCAGGACCTTGGTAGCTGTCGCCGGTTGATCAAGGTGGTTTTCCGGCGACCAGAACGCTAGTGTGAACACGCCCTAGGATCCTTGGCGTTCGCTTTAGGCAGGTGCAATGGACGGTCGATATCGGCTGCGTGCAAGGAACTTCGGACCGATCCGCGATGCAGAGGTCGAGATTCGGCCTTTGACTGTCTTTGTGGGACCGAGCAACACGGGGAAGTCGTACCTCGCCGGGTTGCTCTATGCGCTGCACAGGGCGCTCGGGCCTGCAGGGGGTGGTGACCCGCTGGGTCTGCTATTGCGCCGTTTTTCTCGTCGAGAAAAACTCGACGAGGAACTCCAGCGAGATGTCGCTTCGTGGCTCGACACCACTGTCGAACACCGGGTCCGGCTTCCTGCAACCATAGCCGCCCGCGTCTACGAGGATCTGAACCAGTCGTCGTTAGGAGCCACGCTTGCCCAGGAGGTTGCGCGCTGCCTCGGTGTCGAAAACACCGCAGCGCTAGTGCGCCACAACAGCGGGGCCCTATCAGCGTCCTTGGACGTGGTAGTTGTCCAGGCCAAGGGCGAAGCACGTCTCCGCGCTACGCTTGACCCCAATGCGAAGCCACCGTCTGTTGAAGTTGACATGGGTGCGCATCGCTTTTCGCTGCGGCAACTCCAGCGACTTTGGGAAGAGGACCTCGCTTCCGAGGGACTGTTCGCGGGGCTCACGCCAGCGGCAGCTCGTGTGATTGATGGCGTCAGCCACAACGTCTTCCACACGGCCTTTCGACCCCTTCGCGACAGCGCGTACTTCCTTCCTGCCGATCGCACAGGAGTGATGCATAGCCACCATGTGATCGTGAGTGCGCTGCTACAGCGTGCGTCTTTGGCAGGTATTCGTCGGTTTGGTGACGTGCCGATGCTCTCTGGGGTTATGGCGGACTTTCTTGAGGTTTTGGTCTCGCACGTCAGCCAATTGAATAGGTGGCCGGGCAGGCGCGAGGGTACCCCGGAGTTGGCAGAAGGCGTCGAACAGCGCGTTCTAAACGGACGGGTCGAGGTAAACGCTGGCGAGGTGGGCTACCCGGCATTCTCATATCGCCCTTCCGGATGGAGGCAATATCTTCCGCTGATGCGTGCGTCCTCCATGGTCTCCGAGCTTGCACCCGTGGTCTTGTACCTACGCCATGTTGTCCGCAAGGGAGATTTACTCATCATCGAAGAGCCCGAGTCGCACCTGCATCCTGCGAAGCAGACAACGTTCGCTCGCGAACTTGCCACCATTGTCAGTGCTGGCGTGCGGGTGGTGATTACCACGCACAGCGAATGGTTCTTGGAGCAGATCGGAAATCTGGTGCGGGCGGCTGAGTTGCCCGTTGATAAGCGCGAGTCGACGAACCAGGCCCTGCAGGCGGAGGATGTGGGCGCCTGGCTCTTCCAAGATACCGACGGCGAGGGCTCGACCGTCAGCGAAATCAAGGTCGATCCCGACACCGGCCTGTTTCCCACGGACTACGGCCCCGTCAGCGATGCCCTCTACAACGAACACGCTGCGATCTTCAACGCGCTTGAGGGCGACTCCGACGAATGAGCGCCATCGCCCACCTCCGGCAGGAGCTGCCGGAGGAGTGTTTCGTTGATCGTTGCCAGCGGGATGGCTGTTCCGTCTCCTTGGGGGGAGCGCCCTCGCCGCACGTTGTGGTGGACATGGACAACGACTCGCTCGGCATCAGCAATGACACGCGTTGCGACTATCTGTTCGTAAGCGAGGCGGGCGGAACGACCTGCGTGCTGCCCATCGAAATGAAGCAAGGCTCACTAAGGGCCACCCACGTCGTCGCGCAGCTTCAAGCGGGCGCTGACTTTGCCAACGAGCAACTCCCGAACCTCACGGAGTTCAAGTTTGTTCCGATCCTGGCGCACCAAGGGCTCCCAAAGGCGGAACGCGACCGGCTTCGAGATAAGTCGCGCTCCGTGAAGTTCAGGAAGCAGAAGGCATTGGCGAAGGTCATTCGATGCGGCGACCCGATCGCGGCCCACGTTCGGGCCTGAACTTCGCGCATGATGCGTAGGCTAGATGCGGAGTTCGCCTTGTGATCGTCAACTTCCGTACCGTGGCAGCTACCTACGGGGCGGAGCCGGATTCCGATCGGGTGGGGGCGTTTTGGCTGCCGGTCTCTTTGGCGGCGGCGGTGGTGGCTTGTCGGGTGGCGGCGGCGGCTTTATGGACCGATGTTCTTCAACTGGCATGCTGGTAGATGTTGGCAAGTTGCGAGTTGGCTGCATCGGTCGTCTCGCCGATGAGCCCTTCATCGTCGTCAATGTTGACGTCCCCGGATCGGAAGGTCGCATACGTCTGACGTTCCGACAGGCGCCGTCGCTCCTCCCGCACATCGTCGTCAGCTAGGGCGTCGCCGTCGATCTTGGCCATCAGGTCTGACCACGACAGCTGTGCCTCTTCGCACTGGTGGGCAATTGTGAGAGCAACGGCAGACTTCATCGCATGGCTGCCCACCATGACCCAAGCCGAAACGCCGGCAAGCGCAGCACCCAAGAGCACTTGGACCCATTCGCCCAGACCAAAGGAGCCCGATGCCGTCGCCGTGGCAATGGCCGTGACCACGGAACCGGACCCGAGCAGAATCAGGAGCGTCGTCGCGATCTGGTGGCGCTTGGCGTAGTGGCGATGGAGTTTCTCGTAGTACAAAGCCCCGCGGATTGCCTCGCGGTATTCGTACCAGACTTCATTCCGCGTCTGGTCACTCACGTTGTGGCTCATAGGAGACTCCTTGGAGGCCGTCCCAACCGCGTCAATCTTAAGCGAACGGCTTGCCGACGGCAAAATGGCGTGGCTACCGCGCCAACGGCGGTGTCCCGCCTAGACGCCGGGCGGGTGGTTTGGCGAGCGGCAGTGCAGCCGCGCCCACAACAAACAAGCCGCAGACGATGAGGAAGGCGGGCGTGTAGCTGCCGGACATGTCGTAGGCGGCGCCGGCGATCAGGGGGCCGATGCCGAATGAGAGCACGGTGCCGAGGTTCATGAGGCCCATGACGCTGCCGAAGTGGCGCATGTCGAAGGATTCCTGCACGACCAGGATGTAGAGGGCGCCGAAGCCTCCCATGAAGAGGCCGTACAGGGGCGCCGCGATGGCGAGCAGGGCAGGGCTGTTGGCGACGGCGAGCAGCGCGGCGAACAGCGCCTGGCCGATGAGGTTGGCGACCATTGCCTGGCGAGCCGTGAAGCGGTCCGAGAGCCAGCCGAACAGGAGCTTGCCGCCGATGCCGGCAGCGGCGATGGTGCCGAGGGCGGACAGGGCGGCGCTGTCCGCCATGCCTTTGCTCACCATGTGGGCGAGCGCGTGGGGAAGGATTGCACTGTAGGTGAAGGTGCCGAGGGTGATGGCGGCGAGCACGGCGCCGAAGGTGCGGCTGCGCACAGTGTCGCGCAAGCCGTCGGTTGTCGCCGAAGGTGGGGCGGCTTGCTCGTGCGGTGAAGCGAGGGGGCTTCCGACCACGTCGGTGGAGGGCGACTCCCGGATGGTGAGCATTGCGGTGGCGGCGATGGTGAATGTCGCTATGCCGATGGCGAGTGATGCCCCGCTCCAGGACAGGGCCGCCAGCAGTGCCGCGACCGCAAGTGGAATGACGAGCCCACCGACATTGTTGCCAGCGGCGGCGATGCCGGTCATGCGTCCACGGGTGCGCGGGAACCAGGTGGCGATCAGGCGACCTGCCGGCAGCACGGTCATGCCGGAGAAGGTGGCGAACTGCAGGAAGCTCAGGGCATACCAATGCCACAGCTCGGTCATCAGCGGTCGCATGCAGAAGCTCGCGCCGAACACCGCCAGCGAGAGGAGCAGGATCGGGCGGGCGCCGAACCGATCCATGGCCCGACCGAGCAGGGGCGCTGTGAGGCCCCCTACGGCCGCGAACGAGAGGGAGGCGCTGATTTCGGTGCGCGTCCAGCCGAAGGTCTGTTCGATGGGCAGGATGAACAGGCCAAAGGCGTACTGCGACGCCCCCACCGCGACGGCAGTGGAGCAGAACAGAACCGCGACGATGGAGGTTGCGCGAAAGGGTGGGATAGTGGCTGGTTTGGTCTGGCGATTGGGCGCGATGCTAACTTACGGCCGCTGTGGATCTGCGGAGCGTAATGCGCGCCCGACGGCGGGGTGGCGGGCAGGATGCGCGCCCCGAGAGAGGTCCTCGGTGCGAAGGCGCCTCATCTGGAGGGTGCTGGGCTCGCGTACTTGCGGCGCTCCATCTCCTGCTCGTAGCTGACTAGGCGGCGGATCAGGGCGTTGTAGCGGGAGTAGGCGTCGTCGGGGTAGATGCGGCCTAGCGCCTGGTAGAGGGCAAGCTCCGGGTGCTCGGGTGCGTCTCGAAGGTCTGGCACGCGTAGTCCGATGAGTCGCAGGCGCGGTGCGCCGACGGCGACCAAGAGCGCCTCCACCGTCCACTCGCCCTGTTCTAGGGCGGCAAGACCGGCCTCAACCAACTCCTGGCCGGGGACTTCACTTGGCATCGACGTCGCCCGAGAGTTCCTCAAGGGTCGCGGTCAGCTTGCGGCGCAGGCCCGCTTCGTCGATGGCGGGATAGCGCACGAGCTCCGGCACTATGCGCTCGAACAGCCGTGCAAGCTCGTCCACATCGACCAATCCTCGCTCCACCAGGGCCCGGACATCCGTCAGGTCCGCGTCGTGTCCGCGTTCGATCTTGGCAAGCGCCTGACCGTAGAAATCGTAGTGGAAGAAGTCGACCTGGCCATGCCGGACGATGAACTGACTGCGTTCGCGCCAGCCTGGCAGTGCCGGCACGAACTGATCGGGCGCGGCGAGTTCGACGTTGATGTCGAGTTCCTCCTTGAGCGCAGCAATGGCCTCGAACACAGCCGCGGGCTCCGGGTCGAGCTTCAGGTCTGCATCCACGGTGGCGTCGCGCCAGCCGATTATCGCTGCGGTGGCGCCACCCACAAGGTACACGCGACCGGGGCCCTCCGCGCGGCTGCCTATGCCCTCCATGAGCAGGGCGATCCGCTCGGAGGTGGCGAGGGAGCGCGTCATGGGAGCGTTTCGAGCGCCTCGCGGCTGAAGGCGGCGATTTGGTCGCGGATGCGGCGGAACACGTCAGTCAGTTCGGCTTCGGTGAGTTCGGGGTAGTCGGGGTCTTCGAAGGCTTGGTGGAGGACGCGCTTGGCACCGGGAAACGCGGGGCATTGCTGGCGCGCCGCGTCGCAGACGGTGATGACGAGATCGAAGTCTTCGCTTACGTAGCGATCGACGGGGTCCGAGGTGTGACCCGAGATGTCGATGCCCACCTCGTCCATGACGCGGATGGCCAGAGGGTGGACGCCCTTGGGTTCAGTGCCGGCGCTTGCCACGGCCACGCGGTTGCCGCCGAAGTGGCGGAGCCAGCCGTGTGCCATTTGCGAACGGGCCCGGTTGCCGGTACAGATCACCAGGACCCGAAACGGCCGCTCTGCGGAGGCGTTCATGGCTTCCGCCTGCGCGATCCTAGCGGACCACCCCGTCAGCCCGCATTCGGGTGATCTCTTCGGGGCTGTAGCCGCACTCGGCGAGCACTTCGCGGGTCTGTTCTCCGAGTTCGGGGGAACAGCGGAAGATGTCGGCCGGGGTTTCGTGGAAGCGACCGGGCGGGCGGGGCTGGCGCATGGGGCCGGCGATGGGGTGGTCAAACTCGAGCAAGGCGCCCATCGCCTTCACCTGGGCGTCGTGGATGACCTCGCCGCGGGCGTTGATGTGCGCCCAGGGAACCTGCTCCGCGTCGAGGCGCTCGCCGAGTTCGGCGGTGTCGAAGCGGGCGTAGGCCTCGTTCAGCAAGGTCTGCAGGTCGGCGTCGAGGGCCCGTTGGGACTGGAAGCGTTCGTCCTCAAAGAGGTTCGGCAGCTTGAGTGCCCGGAACACGCCTTCCCATTCGGCGCGCTTCACCGGCATGGTGCAGATGTAGCCGTCGCGGGTCTTACGCACCATGCGTTCGTGGGTGCGGCGGGGCGTTTCGGTGGTCTCCTCGCCCGGAAAGGTGTAGCCGAGCATGCTGTCTGGCCACATGAAGAAGAGCGCCGAATCGAGCATGGAGACGTCCACTCGCTGGCCGACGCCGGTTTGTTCGCGGGCGTACAGCGCCGCGACGATGGACTGGGCGGCGGTCATGGAGGTGATCTTGTCGCACATGAGGGTGTTGACGAGCAGGGGCTTCTCGCTCGCGGGATCGGCTTGCAGCGAGCCGATGCCGGAGATGGCCTGGATCACGGCGTCATAGACCCGACGGTTGACGTAGGGACCCTCGTGGCCGACGCCGTTGATGGAGGTGAATATGAGCCGCGGGTTCACTTCGCGCAGGGTTTCGTAGGAGAGGTCCAGGCGCTCCATCACGCCGGGGCGGTAGTTCTCCATCAGTACGTCAGCATCGGCCACCATGCGCTTGAGCACGGCCTTGCCCTCGTCTTCGCGCAGGTTGATGACCACGGAGCGCTTGTTCCGGTTCATCATGGCGAAGGCGCCGGAGACGCCATTGCGCTGGAAGGTCATGGGGCTGCGCATGAGGTCCCCGTCCGGCGCTTCCACCTTGATCACATCGGCACCCTGGTCGCCGAGGATGGAGGCGGCGATGGGGCCAGAGTAGATGGTCGTGAGATCGAGGACGCGCACGCCGTCGAGAGGTCCCGCCATGGAAGAAGCCTGATCTTGGAAGACCGGGCGATCATACAAGGCAAATGGGTGCCGGCTATCGGCTCCGGTTCGGCGTTGCCGGCACGGGCGCGCTAGCTCCTCAGAGGTTGCGGGCGCTCCTCAGCGGCGTGCCTCTCTGAGGCGTTCGTTGGCGGCTCGCAGGCGGTTCGTGCCATTGGTAACGCGGGGGGCAGATTGGCGTGGCGCCGACATGCGCGGGGCGGATTGGCGTGGCGCCGACATGCGGGGTGCCGGCCGGTTCACCTGAGGGCGTGGCTCGAACGAGCGCATCCGGGATTGTTGGCGCGGTGCCCGCGGCGCGGCCTGACGCTTCGGAGCGCTCGGTCTCATGCTCGGCTGTCGAACGCTACGCACCCGGTCGGCGCTGCGCTGGCTGCGGCTGGCGGTGACGCCGCGGTTTTGGGGCGTGCCGTGCCATGTCTCGGTTCGCCTTGATGGGCGGGTTTGCGGTGCCGCCGCTTGCCTCGTGGGCCGCTGCTCGCGCATGGAGCGTGCAGGGACGGAACGACGCGGCGCCTCCGCCAATCTCGAGCGCAGCGAAGGGCCGGGACTGGGCCGGTTTGCGGGGGTTGGCCGCGCCTCACGCCTCGTTTGCGTGGCCCTGGACGCGGTGGCGCGGTTTGGCCGTGCCGGTGTCGCGCGCGGCGACTGCACGGCAGGGCGTTGCGCCATGCCGGAGCGTTGGCGCGGTGCCGTGGCGGACGGTCGGGAAGGCGTTGTCATCCGCTGTGCATGGGCTTCGAGTCGATCCCTTGCCGCGGCCATGCGTTCGGGCTGCACGCGTGGTTCGTCGGCGCGGCGGCGGGGTGCCGGCGTGCGGGTTTCCGGGCCCCGGGAATAGGTGCGCAAAGAGGCGTCGAGCGGCGCCGGCGCACGTCCGCTTGGCTGCGAGAGTGGGGCGGGACGGCCCGATCGCGTGGCGAGACGGGGCGCAGGATCAAGCCGCCTGAGCGGCCGCTGGCGATATGCGTGATGGCGGTACCCGCCGAGAACATGGCGACGCACACCGTAGTCGTGGCGCCAGCCGGGCAGCACCGTGTAGTAGTGGAAGGAGATCAGCGGGTCGTAGCGGCGAATCCACGGCGATGCATAGCGCGGATACCAGGTGCGATAGCCGTAGTAGTCGTAGTGGTGGTTGTGGACGTAGTGGACGGTGGTTCCGCTTCTGAGGTGCGGCGGGTAGTAGGTGTAGTAGGTGTCGGGCTGATACCGTCTCGCAACGGAGGCGTAGCGCTTTGCGGTTTTCTCCGGCGTCTGATAGCGCGCCGCGTAGCGTTCCCGCGGCTCCATCACCGCCACGATCTGATCGAGCGCGACATCGCCCGTGAGATACAGTCGCCAGACCCCGCCGTGGCGTTCGGTGGGCGCCGGGATGCGCACCTCCCACCATTCGTCGTCGTCGCCCTCCGGGATGGCGATGGACTCTGACGTCTCTCCATGCACTTTGAGCTCGGCATGTGCCGCTCCGGCGGAACGGGCGATCAGCACCAGTTCCCGCAGGTGGAAGTGATCGGAGTCGAAGCCCGTGCGCCGGTCCACCAAACGGTCGAGCCTGAGCGACGCCCCGTCGGGATAGGCGTGCTCCACGAGCGGGATTTCGACGCTGACGTAATAGCCCCCAGGTCGGTGATCGGCTTGCGCGGCCAGGCTGCCGAGCGTCGCGAGGACGACGGCGCCGATGGCGGCGCTGGCGCGGCATGTCAGGACGTTTCGCATGTTCGCGTGCTTCATTTTTCGCACTCTCTATGACGACGCTGCCGGCGGCGTTGGCACCAGGACCTTCCCTTCCGCGTCCGCAGTCTTGGACGCCTCCCCGGCTGAAGGCTTCCCTCGGACAATCGCCGCTGCATCCTGCACCAGCCAAGGTGAACCGAAGCTGAACGAGTGTCAATCGTTTGTGGTGGCCTGCCGCCTCCTGGTGGTTTGCCGATTTGAGCATCCTCGGCGGGCTGTTAGTGTGTGAACAAGGCGGGCCTTTGGAGGGAAGGCATTCTGCCTTCCCTGCGCGCCTCTGGCGCGCTGACCGGGACTTGCAACAAGAAAGCGCCTATCGGCGCTAGGGAAGGCAGGATGCCTTCCCTCCAAAGGCCCGCCCACCGCACGTCCGACAGGCTGCTAACTCCGAAGGTAGACTCGGGGTACGGATCAGAAGGGAGTGCTTGGCATGGGTTCTGGCGTGAAGACGGAGGCTGCGACCATTGCGGAGCTCTTCGAGCCCCGGGGCTTGAATACGCCACGTGGTCGCCAGACGCGCGCCGATGGCTGGGTGGGGGGCCGTGCGGACACTTGGCCTGGCCACTATCGGGAGAATCCAGCCAGCCGCGCCGGGGCGGACGCTCGCCGCATGGCCGAGGACGGGAGCTACGCTTCCGACGTCGCCGAAGCGCTGCGCGGCAAGGACGAAGCTTCCGCGAACGGCGCCGTCGCCGATGCCGGGCTCACGTTGGAGCCGCTTTCGCCGGGCATCGGTATGGTGGTCCACGGCGCCGATCTGGCACGGCCCACACAAGCGCAGGTGCAGCAGATCTGGCACCTGCTGATGGAGCGCAAGGTGGTGTTCTTCCGCGACCAAGGGCACATCACGCGCGAAGAGCATGTGGCCTTCGGCAAGCGCTTTGCGGACGTGGGCATGGCCTATGGGCGGCAGAAGTCGTTGTCGGCGAGAAAACTGCCGGAAGAGCATCCGGAAATCCTCCGGCTCTATGCCAACGAGGCGCGTCCCTTTGTGGCTGCCAACTGGCATTCGGACGTGACCTGGTCGGATCGTCCGCCGCTCGGTTCGATCCTGCTCGCCCGCAAGTCGCCGCCGGTGGGGGGCGACACCGTGTTCGCCGACGCCTTTGCCCTGTGGGACAGCCTGAGCCCGGTACTGAAGGGGTTTCTCAAGGGGCGCTTTGCCATCCACGGTCGCGGCGGCCGGGACGAAGCGCAGCATCCGATCTGTCGCACCCATCCGGTCACGGGCAAGACCGCGCTCTATGTCAACCCGACGTTCACGAACTCCATCTGCGGCATGGAGCCGGCGGATTCCGCCCGTCTTCTGGCGCAGCTCTACGCGAAGATGTACTCGACGCCGGAACACACCTGCCGCTTTCGCTGGCGCGACGGCTCCGTGGCGATGTGGGACAACCGCAGTGCCCAGCACTACGCGGTGTCGGACTTCTGGCCCCACGAACGGCGCATGGAGCGGGTGACGCTGGTGGACCCCTCGCCGGCGGATGAGCTCCCGTTCTGGGAGGATGAGCGGGGCAAGCGGCACTACAGCGTCCGGCTCGCGAGCCAAGAGGAGATCGATACGCCCGTCGGGTATTGATCGCCTGGGCGTCGGTGTCTATGCGCCTAGGTGCTAGCGCGCCCTCGCGGGCGCGTCGGCAGTTGCTTCGCAACTGCTGGCCTCCGGGTTCGCGTTCGCTCACCACTTCGGCTAGGAGCGTGCGCCGTTCTACGGCGCACGCTCCTAGCGGGCGTTAGCGAGCCCTCTTCGAACAACGCCCGCCGGCAAACACCGAAGCAACAGGCCCCCTGCCATGCGACGGCCTCTCTGGAAGGAGGGCGTCCCGCCCTCCAAGCGTGCCGAAGGCGCGCACGCAGCGGAGCCAGCCAACGCCACCGCAAGCAAGCGTTCCAGACAACGCCAACAAAGCGCCAGCCCCGAACAAACGCCACCAACAAACCAGCCTCTGTTCCTTGGCGTGCCTGCGGCACGATGGAGGGCGGGACGCCCTCCTTCCAGAGGCCCGTGGAAAACGCGACAGCCGCCTGACTAGCTACGCTAGCCGGGGCTTGGCTAGCGCCCACTGCAAAACAGGTGTCCCCGTAGGGCGGGGGCGTTCGCTCGCAGCTACGGCGGAGTCAGTCCCAGCCTTTCGTATTGCTCGGGCGGCGCGAGGTTGTCCTGCAACGCCCGTTCGAGCCGGGCCACCATCCGCGCCTCCACTTCCGCATCCTCGATCGGGCTCGTTTGGCCCGGGTCCGTCGTCAGGTCGAACAGTTGCGTCTTGAAGGTCTCGGCGAAGCGGCCGAGGCCCGTGGAGGGGATCTGCATCACCGGGCAGCCCTTGGTGAACTTGAGCGGCTCGTGCCAGCGCATGTTCGCGAGTTCACGGGTGGAGAAGGGGCTGCGCATGTGGGTCGGCATTAGCGTGTAGTGGTTGAGGGGGGCGTTGTCGGCCACCGGGCCGCGCATGTACACGTGGCGGCCATCGGTGATGTTCACGTGGGCGCCGAACATGCCGTAGATGGCAGCGTCGCGCACCGGCGTGTCGTCCCGCACCGTCGCTAGCAGTGGGTGGCCGTCCATGTCCGGCGGCGGCTCGTGGCCGAAGTAGTCGAGCAGGGTGGGGCCGACATCGATGGTGGTGGTGAGGCTCGCGCGGTGGGTGTTCGACTTGCCGGCGCGCGGGTCCCAGACGAAGAAGGGGATGTGCGCCGTCTCGTTGTACCAGGGCATGCGCGCCTTGCCCCACCAATCGTGTTCGCCGAGCAGGAAGCCGTGATCGGTTAACACCAGCAGCATGGTGTCGTGCCACATGTCGTGGGCATCCATGAAGTCGATGACCCTGCCAAGGTAGTGGTCGCATTGGGTCAGCAGGGCGGCGTACTGGTAGCGCATGTACTCCACCGCGTCCGGGTCTTCGCTTACCCGCTCGTATTTGGGCCAGTCGAAATGCGGGCCATCCCATTCGTAGTTGTAGCGCTCCTTCCACTGCTTCAGGGTGAAGAACGGCTCGTGCGGGTCGAAGGTCTCGATCTGCAAATACCAGTTGTCCTGCTCGTGGTTGGTTTCGAGGAACTCGAGGCCGGCGGCGAAGGTTTGCGCCTGCGGCGTCAGATGCTCTTCCTGCATGTACTTGCGGTTCACCCAGTCCTGGCGGGTGATGCGCCCTAGGTGTTCGGGAATGTCCGGCTCCGCCACCTCGCCTTTCCAGGCATCGCCCTCCTGGCCGCGCACGTTCTGCCAGCTCGAATAGCGGTGGTGGTAGGTGGCGCCGCCGTCCTCCCAGTAGTGGTAGTGGTCGGAGACGAGGTGGGTGTAGGTGCCGCGCTCCTTGAGGATGGTGAAGGTGGAGTCGTCGAACGGCTCGAACGGGCCCCACGAGCGGTGCAGGAAGTTGTGCCGCCCGGTGTGCAGCTCCCGCCGCGCCGGCATGCAGGGCATGGAGCCGACATAGTGGTTGTCGAACGTCACCGCCCGCTCGCCCAAGCGGCGGAAGTTGGGCGCCAGCGTCCAGTCGCAGCCATAGTTCGGCAGCATGTGCCGGTTGAGTGAGTCGTACATCACCATGATCGCGCGCATTCGTTTTCCCCTTGAGGCGGGTTTGCCGCGCAAGTGTACGCGGTGGGCAGGGCGGCGAGATGGCTTGGTGGCGGCGCTTTCTGCGGTTAGACGAGGTCGAGGTCCGGGTTGGCGCGGAGGATTTCCTCTGCTTCTCGCTTCGGCTTCGCCGCGCCACCACTGCCCAGCACTTCGCGCGCGAAGCGGAAGTAGATCGTGTAGATGCGCGTCTCACCACCTTCCTCCACGACGAAGAACGGCGCCAGCTTCACGTCGTGCTCCGTGGCGATGCGCATCCCTTCGGAGTCGGGGTCGCGTTCGTCGGCAACCACGGTGCGGTCGATGGCAGCCATTTGGCCGGAGGTTTTGAGGCGCTGCTCCACATCCGCGCACTTGGTGCAGGGCTGGCCGTTTGCCAACACCTTCTTGACGAAGGTGATGCGGCGCTCAGGGGCGTTGGCGGAGGGCACTGGAGCCCTTCGGAGCCGGGAGGCGGGTCAGGAGACTATGCGAACGGGGCGCGGCGCAAGGTTCTGGGCGTGCAGTCCGCATTCCTTGTCGGTGGCGTTCTCCCACCACCAGCGCCCGTTGCGCTCATGCTCGTGGGGGCCGACGGGACGGGTGCAGGGCTCGCAGCCGATGGAGAGGAAGCCGGCGTCATGCAGGGGGTTGTAGGGCACGTCGTTGGCGCGGATGTAGTCCCATACGTCGGCGCTGGTCCAGTTGGCCAGGGGATTGAACTTGAAGATGGGGTGGTCGACGGTCGAGAAGGCCGCATCTTCCTGTGCGGTCGGCAGTTCGGCTCGAGTGACGCTCTGGTCGGCGCGCTGGCCGGTGATCCAGGCATCGAGTTCGCCGAGCTTGCGCCTGAGCGGCTCGATCTTGCGCACCGCGCAGCATTCGCCGTGGCCGTCGCGATAGAAGCTGAAGAGGCCCTTCTCCCGCACGAGGCGAGTCACTTCCGCCCCGTCCGGAGCCAGCACCTCGAGGCGAATGCCGTAATGGTCGCGCACGGTCTCGAGGAAGCGGTAGGTTTCGGGGTGCAGGCGGCCGGTGTCGAGGCTAAAGACCGGCACGTCCTTGCCGAGGATCGTGGCGGCAAGGTCGATCAGCACCACGTCTTCCGCGCCGCTGAAGGAGATGGCGATGCGCTCGGTGTCGAAGCTCTCGAACGCCTCGACGAGCACGTCGCGCGCCACCTGCGCCGGGGTGGGGAGTGCCTGTGCGGAGATCTGCGCCATCGTTCCTTCCCATGTCTGCGGCACCGGTGGCCAAAGGCAAAAGCGACCCTTGACCACGAAAGAGCGGCGCAGACTAGCAGCGGGGCTGCGCCGCCGAAAATGATTTCTGGTTCTATGCTTATCCTTGCGGCGAGGTCGCTAGGCGGCCACGGACGGGCCTTTTGGAGGTCGGGAACGCTGCCTCTTTCGGAAGGCCGTTCCATCGCCAAGTCGGGCAGGCTGCTAGCGCCCGAACAAGACGGGCCTTCGGAGGGAAGGCATTCTGCCTTCCCTGGCGCCGATAGGCGCCTTCCCTTTGTCGGTCTCCGGCCCGTGCGCCTGACGGCGCACGAGGGAAGGCAGAATGCCTTCCCTCCGAAGGCCCCTGCATCGTCAAGTCCGACTTGCCTGCTAGAATCCGCCGCCGCTGGTTTTTGTGGCTCCGGGGACACGCTGCTTGGACATCCTCTGTCTTGATCTCGAAGGCGTGCTGGTGCCGGAAATCTGGCTGTCGGTGGCCGAGCGCACCGGCATCGCCGAACTCAAGCGAACCACCCGCGACGTGCCCGTGTATGACGACCTCATGCGCTACCGCATGGATGTGCTCGAACGCAACGACCTCAAGCTCAGCACCATCCGCGAGGTGATTAGTGGGCTCGAGCCGCTGCCCGGGGCGGCCGATTTCCTGCGCTGGGCGCGGCGCACCTTTCAGGTGGCGATCCTGTCGGACACCTTCTACGAGTTCGGCATGACGCTCATGGCCAAGCTCGACCATCCGCTGCTGCTGTGCCACCGACTGACGGTGCAGGACGACCGCATCGTCGGCTATCGGCTGCGGCAGGACGATCCCAAGCGCGAGGCGGTGCGGGCGTTTCACTCGCTGGGCTATCGCGTGCTCGCGGCGGGCGACTCCTTCAACGACACGGCGATGCTCGAAGAGGCGGACGCCGGTGTTTTCTTCAACGCCCCGGCCAACGTGGTGGCCGAGTTCCCCGAGTTCGACGCGGTGGATTCGTACGACGCTCTGGCTCAGCGCCTCAAGCAACTCCAGGGAGGGTAGTAGGCATGGCCACAGCAGGCTCGCGGTTTCGCGCCGCGCTTGAAGCCGAGAATCCGCTGCAGATCGTCGGCGCCATCAATGCCTACGCCGCCATCATGGCCGAGCGGGTGGGCTTTTCCGCGATCTATCTCTCCGGCGGCGGGGTGGCAGCGGCTTCCTATGGCCTGCCGGACCTCGGCATCACCTCCATGGACGACGTGCTTGCCGACGTGCGGCGCATTACCGCGGCGAGCGCCTTGCCGCTTTTGGTGGATGTGGACACGGGCTGGGGTGGCGCTTTCAACATCGCTCGCACCATTCGCGAGATGGGCAAGGCTGGCGCGGCGGCCGTGCACATCGAGGATCAGGTGGCGGCGAAGCGCTGCGGGCACCGACCGAACAAGGAGATCGTCTCCACCGAGGAAATGTGCGATCGCCTCAAGGCCGCCGCCGATGCCAAGCTCAACGCCGATTTCGTCGTCATGGCGCGCACGGACGCACTGGCGGTGGAGGGGCTCGATGCGGTGGTGGAGCGGGTGGCGCGGTTCGAGGAAGCTGGCGCCGATGCCATCTTCGCTGAGGCCATGACCGACCTCGCCATGTACGGTCGCGTGACGGAGGCGGTGAACATCCCGGTCCTCGCCAACCTCACCGAGTTCGGTCAGACGCCGCTCTATACCTTAGATGAACTGAGGAGCGTGGGTGTTAGGATGGCGCTCTATCCCCTTTCCGCGTTCCGCGCCATGAGCATGGCGGCGCTCAACGTGTACGGGGCGATTCGCCGGGACGGAACGCAGAAGGCGGCGCTGGAATCGATGCAAACCCGGGCGGACCTCTATGATTTTCTCGGCTATCACGACTACGAAGACCAGCTAGATCGGCTCTTCGCCGACGGCAAGGGCGGCTGAGAAAAGCGGCCGCGTCAGCGCCTCGAAGCGCGAGGAGAATCGCGCCTCGGCACGAACGACACGAGAGGAAGGGAAATGGTGGACAAGAAACTCGGCGGCGCAGGCCTGCGCGGCCAAAGCGCCGGCGAAACCTCGCTTTGCACGGTGGGCAAGACCGGCACGGGGCTCACCTATCGGGGCTATGACATCTCGGAACTTGCCGAGAGTGCGACCTTTGAGGAGATCGCCCATCTCATTTTCCACGGCGAGTTGCCGAACGCGGCGGAAGTCGATGCCTATCGCGCCAAGCTCAAGGGGCTGCGCGGCTTGCCGGACGCGGTGAAGGAGGTTCTCGAACGCATCCCGGCGGACGCCCATCCCATGGACGTGATGCGCACCGGCTGCTCCATGCTCGGCAACCTCGAGCCGGAGGGCGACTTCGGCAATCAGCAGGAGGTGGCGGACCGCCTGCTCGGCGCGCTGCCTTCGATCGTCAACTATTGGTATCGGTTCAGCCACGACGGCGTTCGGGTGGAACTCGAAACCGATGCCGACTCCATCGCCGGCCACTTCCTGGAGACCCTGCACGGGCGCGCTCCGAGCGACCTGCATCAACGGGTGATGGATGTCTCCCTGATTCTCTACGCCGAGCACGAGTTCAACGCCTCGACCTTCACCGCGCGGGTGTGCGCCTCGACGCTGTCGGACATGCACTCCTGCATCACCGGCGCCATCGGCTCCCTGCGCGGGCCCCTGCACGGCGGTGCCAACGAGGCGGCGATGGCGTTGATCGAGCGCTTCGAAACCGCGGAAGAGGCGGTGACGGCGGTGCGCGGCATGCTGGCAGCCAAGGAAGTCATCATGGGCTTCGGCCACGCCATCTACCGCACCTCGGACCCCCGCAACGGCATCATCAAGGGGTGGGCGGAGAAGCTGGCCGGCGAGGTGGGCGACGAGCGCTTCTATCCGGTCTCCTGCGCCATCGAGAAGCTGCTCTGGGACGAGAAGAAACTCTTCGCCAACGCCGACTTCTTCCACGCCGCCACCTACCACTTCATGGGTATTCCCACCAAGCTGTTCACGCCCATCTTCGTCTGTTCGAGGGTGTCGGGCTGGAGCGCCCACGTGATGGAGCAGCGCTCGAACAACCGCATCATCCGACCGAGCGCCGACTACATCGGCCCCGAGCCGCGTTCGTTCGTGCCGCTGGCGGAACGCTAGCGGTGAGCGCGAATGTCGAGACCAACGTGCGGCCGGCGCCGGATTCGGAGCTGGTTGACATCGCGGACTACGTGCTCGGTTCGGTGACCAGTGACGAGGCGTTCGACACGGCTCGCCACTGCTTGATGGATACGCTCGGCTGCGGCTTCCTGGCGCAGCGGTTTCCGGAATGTGCCAAGCACTTGGGCCCCATCGTCCCGGGTACGGTAGTGCCGAACGGCGCCCGCGTGCCCGGCACGCAGTTCGAGCTCGATCCCGTGAAGGCCGCCTGGGACATCGGTTGCATGATCCGCTGGCTGGACTTCAACGACACTTGGCTCGCGGCGGAGTGGGGACACCCATCCGACAATCTCGGCGGCATTCTGGCGGTGGCGGACTTTGTGAGTCGTCGAGAGGCGGCGGCCGGCCGCGCCCCCCTCACCATGCGCGACGTGCTAGAAGCCATGATCCAGGCGCACGAGATTCAGGGATGCCTTGCGCTTGAGAACAGCTTCAACCGAGTCGGCCTCGATCACGTGCTGCTCGTGCGAGTGGCTTCGACTGCCGTAGTGACGCGCCTGTTGGGCGGCACCCGGGAGCAGATCGTCGACGCGCTTTCCCACGCATGGATCGACGGCTCTAGCTTGCGAACCTATCGCCATGCTCCGAACGCCGGGCCGCGCAAGTCCTGGGCCGCCGGCGACGCCACCAGCCGGGCGGTGCGCTTGGCCATGTTGGTGCTCAAGGGCGAAATCGGCTACCCGAGTGCGCTCAGCGCGCCGACTTGGGGCTTCTACGACGTCTCCTTCGGTGGCAAGCCGTTCTCCTTTCAGCGCCCCTACGGCTCGTACGTGATGGAACACGTCCTGTTCAAGATCTCTTTCCCCGCAGAGTTCCACGCCCAGACGGCGGTGGAAGCAGCGGTCGAACTGCACCCGGAGGTGGCACATCGCATCGACGATATCGACCGAATCGAACTCACCACCCACGAATCCGCCATCCGCATCATCAGCAAGACCGGCCAGCTCAATAACCCCGCCGACCGTGACCACTGCCTGCAGTACATGACGGCGATTGGCCTGCTCAAGGGCGACCTGACGGCGGACGACTACGAGGACGCCGCCGCCCGAGACCCGCGCGTCGATCAGTTGCGCGACCTCATGGTGGTGCAGGAAGACGACCGCTACAGCCGCGAATACCACGAAGCCGACAAGCGCAGCATCGCCAATGCGGTGCAAGTGTTTTTCCGGAACGGCACCAAGACCCAAAAGGTAGTGGTCGAATACCCCATCGGCCACCGCCGCCGCCGCGACGAGGGCATCCCCATCCTCGTGGACAAATTCCGCCGCAACCTGGCCATCCGCTTCCCCGTCGGCCAAGCCAACGCGATTGCGGACCTCTGCTTGGACCGAGAGGCTATCGAAGCAACGCCGGTGCATGAATTCATGGACAGCATGATTGTCTGACTGGCGCAGTGCTGGAGCCGCGGGCAAGCCGCGGCGCGCAATCTAGTTTGAATACGACACACGACCACTCTGATCAATCGCAATGCCGTAGTCGGCACTCAACTCTCCGACCACGCGGTCCTTCTCTTCTGTCGAGATGCCGCCTCGGAACTGGTACATCGCGTCTATTGAGTTGATCAGGGCCTTTCGGGTTCTCGGCCTGAGCTTTCGAATCCTCTTGGCGATGAGTTGAAGCTCCGACCCGGCGCCGTCCTCTACCATGCAGTCCGCTACGCTGGTTTTCGAGTGCTCCTGTTCCTCCTCACGGCGGGCAAGCTGGATCAGCAACTGGGCCAGCCGCAGCTTGTCGCGGTAGCCAAGTTGCTTGGCCGTGATGGATATTTCGTCGAAGTCCATGAACGGTGTCCAATCCACACAATTCCGATGGACTCATCATATCGTGGGTCGAATATGGTTCCCGGCCCGCCGTGGCAGGAACAGCCTGACCAGCCATGAGCCCTTGGAAACCGCGTCGCAGCAGTGGTCGCACCGGACGCGGCAAGCGTCATTCCATGCGCTGGGATGGCGCACTTCGTAGCGGGCATCGAGCATTGGGCGGCTGCGTTTTGCCGAGCTTGCGGACAGCGCAACGGGATGTGTACTATCGTTTCGTCTTATACACATAGGGTTGGCCATGCGTACGAACATCGTCATTGACGACGCGCTGCTCAGGGATGCGATGCAGGCAACGGGAGCGACGACCAAGCGTCAAGTCGTGGAGTTGGGGCTGGCCTCGCTGATCAGGTTGAAGGACCAGGAACATATCCGCGGACTCCGTGGAAAGTTGCGCTGGACGGGCGATCTTGAGGCGATGCGACGCGATCGATGATCCTGGTGGACTCCAGCGTCTGGATCGACTACTTCAATGGGTCGGTCACCGGCGAAACCGATTTCCTGGACCACCTCTTGGCCACCGACGTGGCGGCGACGGGCGATCTGATACTTGCCGAGGTGCTGCAGGGCTTCCGCGACGACGCCGACTTTGCGGCGGCAAGACGGTCCTTGGCCCCGCTGCCAGCCTTTGATCTGCTTGGCCGAGAGCGCGCCTACAGGGTGGCAGGCCGGTATCGGGAGCTCCGCAAGGCGGGCATCACTGTGCGCAAAACCGTGGACGTGATCATTGGCTCGTTTTGCATCGACGAAGGCTTGCCCTTGCTGTTCTCCGACAGGGACTTCCTGCCGATGGTTGATTTGCTGGGCCTGCAACGCGCATTTCCTGAACGCTGACGTTTCCGAGCGTCCTCGTCGCGGAAAGGGGCCCGTCGAGCGGCATCGAAAGCACGGCTTCCAACCCGAAGCCGCGGCTTTGCAAGGTAGGCATCGTGCACTTCCTACGCGCCGTCCGGCCCTTCTGGAGGAAGGGCGTCTCGCCCTCCCGCGCGTCGCAAGGCGCGCTTCCGTTCGGGAGCCTCGATGCTGCACATTTATGCTTGGGCCTGAAGGAAGGACATGGCGCAAGGGTGCGTCAAGGCGTGATGGGTGTCAGGGAATAGCGGCTGGCTTGCTGGTGGCGTTGTTCGAGAGCTGGCGCTTCGTTGGCATCGTCTAGGGCGCGGGTAGCGGTGGCTTTCGCCGGTGCCGCTGCGTGCGCGCCTTCGGCACGTTTTGGAGGGCGGGACGCGCTCCCTCCGGCTCCCCGGTGGTGTTCAGGCGCCAGCACACCAGTTCTGTGGTGCCCGCTAGAAGCGCAGGGCGGCGCGTAGTTCTGCTATGGCGCCGCTGCCGCGGTAGTGGTCTTCGCCGTGGCCGGTGGCGAACTCTAGGTTGAGTCGGTCGGGTGCGTTCGGGATGCTGAGGTCGTAGCGGATTCCTAGCATCGTGCGACTGCGTTGGGGGGAAATGTCCCACTCCGCGAACGGTGTCATCGAGCCCGGTTGCCGCATGGCTGCCAAGCTGTGACCGATGCGTGCCGACATGCCCCAGTCGTTTCCACCTTGCAAAGCACCGAGGCCCGGCTGGTGAGATTCGAGGGTGGCGGAGCTCCCCGTGGCTCCCATACCGGTGCCCGAGTGGGCGGACACCGACAACGACATGCCGGTGCCGTCTCGGGCCGGACGCACTGTGGCCGTCAGGCTGAGGCCATTCTCCTCGTAGTCTTCGGCTGCGTGCATGGCGAGAAGCCTTGCCTTTGCCTCGAGGCTCAGGCGGCCGGAGTCGAAGCGCACGCCACCGATCAACTCGCCGCCGGCGCCAGTCTCGCCGTCACCGCTGTCGTGACGCGCTGCCACCTCGCCGAACCAGGCGAGGCTGCCGCCGTCTTGCAGCGCGACCAGGCGCGCCGCTTCCATGCCGGCGCGCTGGCGGGCGACGCCCACTTCAAGGCCGTTGATGATGCCGATGCCGCCGTCGGTTTGGAGTTCAAGGACACTTGTGTCGCCCAAGATCGAGACGTCCCAAGCATCGGCGGAGGCGACGCTGCGGCGTCCGCCTACGCTCAACATCCACATGGACAGATCAGCCGATCCGCGCTGTGTGGTGGTGCTGCGGATTTGCGTGACATCGCCCCAGCCGGCACCGACGATGGCCCACACTTCGGAGTCCTCACTGGGCGAACCATGCAGGTAAGGGAAGACGCTCGTGAGTTCCGTGTCGAGGCTGCCGGTGCCGCTCGCGCCGCGGCCCGCGAATTCGTAGTCGGCTTCGCCGGAACTCGACGACACCGCGAACCCGGCCATCCAGCGCTCGCCGAAATCGGCATCGGCGCCGAAATAGACGCTGCTCACGCCGCCGTCGTAGGCACTGGCCTCGAAGGATTGGCGATCGACATGGCCCCAGAAGGTCCACTCGGCCGGGGGCTCCCATTTCACGTCGGCTGCGGCTGCCCGGTGCATCCCGAATCCGGCGTCATAGCCAGCTTTGTGCCAATCGTCGGCGAAGGAAGTGCCGACGGAACCAGGACCGAAGCGAGATGCGTGGTGCGAGAAACCCCAGTGGTCATGCACGCCGATGCGCTGCCCCTGCCACGTGCTCTGGCCTGCGACCGGCTTGGCGTTGCCTCGCGTGGCCCGGAACCGGGCACCGATGGCGGACTGCACGCTCGACAGTGTGCTCGCGCCGATGGCGGCAAGGCTTCGTTCCGTGGCATCGGCTTCCGCCGCGTCCGTGCTGACGGTGACGCGGAAGGTTTGCAAGGCGGTTCCGGCGGTATTGTTGGCGGTGACGGTGACCGTTCCCTCGCCCTCCACGAGGGGCGAAACGGTCACTTGGCTGCCGTTTAGCGTCACGGCGAAGGCGTTGCCCTCGCCGGTGACGCTGTAGGTAAGCGCCGTGCCGGTGAATGCGCCCGACGTTTCGACCGTTTCCGAGTCGCCGCCGGTCGTAAGCGAGAGGTTGGGCAGCGAGCCCACCGCAGCGGGCACCTGGTCCTGCACCGTCACCATGAACTCTTGCATCGCACTGCCGGAGGCGTTGCTGGCAGTGACGGTCACCGTGGCATTGCCGGCGACCAGGGCCGTGAGCGCAATCGTCTGGCCAGACAGCGTGGCCGTCGCGTTTGCATCGGAGGAGGAGGCGACGGCATAGACGAGCGCGTTGCCCGTGAACGCCTCCGCGAAGTCCACTTCCGCCGTGTCGCCGACGATGAGCGTTACCGCGGCCAGTACCCCCACAGCCATCGGCGTTTGATCGCTCACCATGATCGTGAAGGTCTCGCTCACGCTGCCAGCGGAGTTGCTGGCCGTCACCGTCACCATCAACTCGCCGTGCGCCAGCGCTTCGATGTCAATCGTGGTGCTGGCGTCTCCATCGCGTGTGGCGGTGGCCGCATTGTCAGGGTCGGACACCTCCATCGAAAAGCGCAAGGCCGTGCCTGAGAACGTCTCGGCGAAGTCCACGGACGCGCGGTCGCCAACGGTGAGGTCGAGGTCGTCAAGCGGCTTGGCGACCATCGGCGGGATGTCCTGAACGGTCGTTCGGAAGGCGAGCATCGCGCTACCGGCCGAGTTGCTGGCGGTAACAGTTATCTCGGTGGCGCCGGCCGCAAGCGCTTGCACGGCGGCCATCGTTCCGTTTGCCGTTGCCGTTGCCACGCTGTCGTCAGTGGACGTCAGCGAGTACGCGAGGTTCGTGCCGGTGAAACCTTCGCTGAAGTCCACCGACTCAGCGTCACCGACGACAAGGGTGATGTCATCGAGTTCGCCCACCGCCTGGGGCTCGCGGTCCTTCACTGTGACCGTGAACTCTGTTTCGTCGGTGCCAGCGGCGTTCAAGGCCACCACGGTGATCGTGGCGGTGCCGGGACCCACCGGAATCAAAGTGATGTCATAGCCTTCGTGTTCGAGTCGCACGACGCTTTCGTCGGACGACTCGGCAGTGCAGTCGGTGGGGCGGTTCGAGAACACGCCGTAGAAGTTGATCGCGAGCTCCGGCTCGTCAACGAACATCATCACGTCGTCGATGGTGCCAACCGCAACCGGCGCTTGGGCCGCAGCTACGGGAGCCGCCGTCAGCGCGGCCACGGGCACGAGCGCCAGCATGGCCCACCGGCGGAGCCATCGGAAGCTCTCGCGAGCACCGCTGGAGGCGAGATCTTCGGTCAACACGGAGCGGTCTCCTTCCATGCCGGCGTGCTGAGGCACCCGGCGAAACTCGTTGCAACTGTCATCGTTCGGCCGACGCCTGCAGCGTTACGGTGGTGACGCGCCGGTTCTCCTGCCGCCCTTCGGCGGTGTGGTTGTCAGCGGCGGGTTGCATTTCGCCGTGGCCGACGGTGGTGAGTCGGGATGCATCCACACCGGCGGCGATCAGACGGTCGCGCACCGCGATAGCGCGACGTTCGGACAGCTCCTGGTTGTAGGTGGTACGCCCTTGCCAGTCGGTGTGGCCCTCGATGATCGCCCGCGCTTCGCCGTACTTGAGCAGCATGGCGATGCCCTCGCGCAGCGTCGCCTCCTGGTCGGCACGAATGTCGGATTTGTCTACATCGAACAGCACCGTGAACGAGAGGAGGGGCTCCTCGGGCACGAGCGGGCAACCGTCCTCGCCCTCGCCGGGCGTGTCGGGGCATTTGTCGAGGTAGTCGGGCACGCCGTCGCCGTCGCGGTCGAGCGGACAGCCGCGTTCATCCACCGCGACGCCTTCGGGGGTGTCGGGACAGGCATCGTCGGGGTCCGCAACGCCGTCGCCGTCGCTGTCGGGCGGGAATGGGCAACCCCGTTCATCCGCCGGCACGCCCGGCGGCGTGCCGGGGCAGTCGTCGTCGGCGTCGGGCACACCATCGCCGTCGCGATCCGGCGGCGGATATGGCGAGACGTCGCCAAGGAAGAGGGCAAGGCCCACTTGCGCGAAGGGGTCGAGTGGGTTGGTGCCGGATGTCTTCACGGCGCGCAGGTCCGCACGCCAAGAGACTCGCGTGCCCAGGTCGCCGAAGGCACCGAACCCGGCGAATACCTGGGTGGCGTCCTCGTCCGGCCCCCCGTTCACGGCAAACGAGGAGCGTCCGGCGCCGAACACGACATAGGGCTGCAATGCGCGTCGGGCCTTGGGCAGAGACCACAGCCCCGAAAACCAAAGGGAATCCGCATCGCCTCGATCGGCTGACCAGGACAGATACGCCGCCTCGGCCGCCCAGTCGTCTGTGATGCCGTAGCCGACACCGAGCGCAAGGTCCGTGGAAGCGCCCAAGTCGTGCTTCCGCGGGGCCTCCTTCATCGCTACTACGGGAGATATAAACCATTGACCTGCTTCGGGATTCTCTCTGGCTTGTAGGGGCAGGCAAAGGGCTAGCGCAAGCAGCGGAAGGGGGAATGAGGACAGGCGCACAGTAACGATTCGCTCTACCAAACCAGCAATGGCCATTGTAGCAATGGGCGGGCCCGGAATGGGAAGGAAGCTATGTCCTATCGGGGCCTTTTGCCACCTATTCCGTGCCAATGATGTGCCATTTGCCGCGAGCACGAACGACACATCGCACTGTCAGGCGGCGGGAACTCCCGAGAGCGCCTTGACGGTGCGCTTGCAGTCGGCAATGTACTCGTCGCGTCCCGGCGCGGCGACGGGCGTTACGAGCGCCGTGGAGACGCCGGCAGTGGCGTAGTCGGCCAGGCGCGCCTGCATCTCCTCGTCGGTGCCAATCAGCGTGCGTTCTCGAATCAGGGCTTCCGGCACCGCTTCGAGCGCCTCTTGGCGTTGCCGGTTCCCCCACAGGCGTGCCACTTCGAGACAGGCCTCCTCGAACCCGGCGCGGGCGAACATGCGGCGGTACACGGGCGCCATCGCATAGGTGAACAGCTCGCTGCGGTAGCGATCCTGCACCTCCTTGTAACTCGCCGTCTCGGTGGCGCGGAAGAAGACGACCACCTCGAAGTCGTCGAGAGATCGACCTGCCCTGTCAGCGCCGGCCTGCAGGCGGACACGCGCATGGCGCACATCCGCCGTCGTGACGAAGTTCAGAATCACGCCATCGGCGACTTCGCCAGCGAGTTCCAGCATGCGATCGTTGAGGGCCGCGAGATAGATGGGAACGCGACGCTCGGGCGGTCGCGCCAACTGTGCCCGGCGGTAGCGCCAGCGGCCGACTTCGGTGGTCACGCGTTCGCCATCGAGCAACCGATGGGTGATTTCGACGCACTCGCGGGTGAGGCCCAGGGGCGAGTCGCCCCAGGGCGTCGCGTGCCAATCCTCGACGATGATGGGCGTGCTGGTGCCGAGCCCGAGCACGAAGCCCTCATCCGTGAGCTGGTGCAAAGACGCGGCCATCATGGCCAGGAGCAGCGGATCCCGAGTCTGCATGGGCACGATGGCGGTGCCGAGGCGGCCTTGTCCCAATTGGCTGCCCGCCGCACCAAGCAGCGACGCCGCCTCCAGCGCGTTCACCTCCGCGGCCCACAGCCCGCCCCACCCTGCGTCACGGGCGCTGAGCGCAAGATCGATGTTCTCCGGCAGCGAGCGCCCGGCGGCTGCCATGTCGATGCGTAGTTTCGTCATGTCCGTAATGGTAACCCGGTGCGACGACCTCGCGCCCTCCGAGGGTCGCGACTTCGCGCGAAACTGGCCGGATGCGTTACGGAAGCGACACCCCGAGCGCGGCAAGTTGCCGTTCCATCTGCTCCACCCAGCCCTTGTTGGCCGCCGGGTTCGCCGGGCTTGGATGCAGGATGTTGTCGATGCGAGTGCCTGGCCTCAGGGCGTCGTGGCAGCGCGCCTCGGCGTATCTGCCGATGCCGAGGACGAGGCTCGGTTCGAGGTAGTCCACGACCTTGGCCAAGGCGCGATCGCAGACGTCGTAGAGGGCCTTGCGCTCGGCCGCCGGCAGATGGTTCGGCGTTCGGTTGCGACCTGATTCCTCCAGGAATGCCAAGGGGCAGTGGTTCCAGATGAAGAAACGCCGGAAGAAGGCGTCCGGAGTGCCGAAGCGCTCCTGTGCCCAGCCCCAAACGCGCTGGCCGCTCACTTCGCTGCGTGGGCACGCAAAGCCCTCGATGGGGCGCTTGGGGTGTTGCTCGGCCGGCGTCGTCACGCCGGCGGAAATGCCTAGCCAGTCGCGCACAAAGGCAACGTCACCGAACGGAACGCCCGTTTGCACCATGCCCCACGGCCCAGGATTCATCCCCACCAACAGGATGTCCGCTTCGCGCCGGCAATACCGTTCGAGATACTGCCGGTGTGCGTCGAAGGCATAATCGAGCGGGTTGTACACGTGTGCCACCGGCGGCCCGAACGTGCAACGTCCGGCCTCTTCCGCCAGCGTGCGGGCGATGGCTACCGGCGGCGTCTCACCCACGTCGCGTTCAGTCGGCAAGCGGGTTGATCCCCTCGTTGCGGAGCAGCGCTGCGAGCCGGATGAGCGGCAGGCCGATGGCGGCGGTGGGGTCTTCGGTTTCGACGCGCTCAAACAACATCACGCCACGGCTTTCGGACTTGATGGCGCCGGCGCAGTCCAGGGGTTGATCGAGTTCCACGTAGCGGCGGATTTCGGCCGCTGAGAGGCGGCGAAACGTCGTGGTGGTGCGGTCCGTGTGGGTCTGCAACTGCCCGGTGGCGCTGTTCAGCACCGCAACACCGGTGAGGAAGTCGACCCGCTGGCCGGAGAGTTCGGCCAGTTGCCTTTCGGCGTTGGCGACGGTGCCGGGCTTGCCGAGCACCTTGCCTTCATGCACAGCCACCTGATCCGAGCCGATCACCACAGCGCTTGGCGCCCCGTCACCGACCTTGCGCGCCTTCAGCTCCGCGAGCCGCAGCACCAGGGCCGCCGGTGACTCGCCCGGCAATGGGCTCTCGTCCACATCTGGAGATGCGCTGTCGAAGTCGATGCCGAGCCGAGCGAGGAGTTCGCGACGATAGCGGGATGAGGACGCAAGAATCAGTCGTGGTGCCATGCCCGAGAGCATACGCAGTAGGGGCGACGCATGCGTCGCCCTTCTTGGGGTGGCCCTCCTCACGCGCCAGGCACGGCAAGGCCGTCGCTTGGGGGGCCATCAGCATCTACAATTCACGGACGACGGAGGTGCAGCATGGACAACGGGTCGAACGACGCGGCATTGCGCAAACGCGCCGCAAACGTGATTCCGGGCGGAATGTACGGCCACATGGCGATGGGCCCACGGATGCCGGCCAACTATCCGCAGTTCTTCGCCCGCGCCAAGGGCGCGCGGTTGTGGGACGTGGACGGCAACGAGTACATCGACTACATCTGCTCCTACGGCCCGATGATCGCCGGCTACGGCAACGAGCGCATCGCGGCGCGGGCTGAGGCGCAGCGGGGCAGCATCGACATCGGCAATGGCCCGGCCGCGAACGTGGTGGAGCTTGCCGAGCGCCTCGTCCGCACGGTGACGCACGCCCATTGGGCGGTCTTCTCCAAGAACGGCAACGACGCCACCACCACCTGCGTCATGGCAGCGAGGGCGTATCGCGGGCGCAGCAAGGTGCTGGTGGCGAAGGGCGCCTACCACGGCTCGCAGCCTTGGGCCAACCGGCGTGCTCCGGGCGCGCCCGGAACGGAGCACGATGCCTTTCCCGTGTACGACTTCAACGATGTGGCGAGCGTGGAGGCGGCCGTGCGGGAGCATTCCGGCGACATCGCCGGCATCATGGTGTCGGCCTTCCGCCACGACGCCGGTGTGCATCAGGAACTGGTGGACCCGAACTTTGCGGCCGCGGTTCGGCGCCTGTGCGACAAGGAGGACGCGGTGCTGATACTGGACGACGTGCGGGGCGGCTTCCGCCTCAGCCTCGATGCATCCTGGTCGCTGCTTGGCATCCGCCCGGACCTTTCCGCCTGGGGCAAGGCCATCGCCAACGGCGAGCCCCTCGCCGCCACGCTCGGCAGCGAGCGCTTCCGGGACGCAATGGCATCTGTGTTCGTCACCGGCTCCTTCTGGTATCAGGCAGCGCCCATGGCGGCGGCACTGGAGACAATCGACATCCTGCACGAGGAGGACGCGCCGACACGCCTCGAAGCGTTGGGCCAACGCCTGCGCGACGGCATCGACGAGGTGGCGCGCCTGCACCAAGAGCGCATCCGCCAAAGCGGCCCACCGCAGATGCCGGCGGTAATGTTCGAAGACGACCCCCGCTGCGAACGCGGCTTGGCGCTGTGCTCGGGCTTGATCGAACGCGGCGTGTACTTCCACCCATGGCACAACATGTTCCTGTCCCTGGCACACACCGAAGACGACATCGACCGCACCATCGAAGCGGTGGACGCGGCGATGGGGGAGTTGTAGAGGTGCAACCCGGAGGGAGGGCGTCTTGCCCGCCAAGCGTGCCGAAGGCACGCATGCAGCGGAGCCGGCCAAGGCCACCGCAACATGCGTCCCAGACGATGCCAACAAAGCGCCAGTTTCAAACAACGCCACCAAACGCGAGGAAGCCTGTCGGACATAGCCCGGGCCTCTGGAGGGCGGGACGCCCTCCGTCCGGGTCCCCCGGGTCCCCTTGATGTTCTGGCGCTAGCAGCCTGTCGGACTTGGCGGCGATGCACCCGGCTGCCGGACAGGGCGACGCAGGCGTCTCCCCTACAGGAAGGTGTCATGTTCCGGACCGTAGGGGCGACGCATGCGTCGCCCTTCTCGGTTGGCCATCCTCTAGCCCTCTACGAGCGCGGTGACAGTTGCTGGGCCACCCGGAAGGCGGCGAGCCCGGAGCGGTACCGGCTTGACGGAACGGCCTGGGCCAAATTAGGTTGCGCGGCGTTTCCCAAAGCCGAGACCAGCCGAATGAGCGATGCCCCCGATCCTTGGACCGACGATCCCACCTTCTTCGAGGGCTGGCCGATGTCCACCCCGCTCGACATCCGCCGCGGGCTCACGCGAGAAGAGGACGTGTCACACCCCCTACGCTGGGGAATCATCAGTGCCTCCGCCATTGCCTCCGACTGGATCAAGTCCTTGCAGGACGTGCCCGGCGCGTCGGTGACGGCGGTGGCGGCGCGCGACATGGATCGCGCCAAGGCATATGCGGATGCGCACGGGGTGGCCACCGCCTACGACTCCTACGAAGACCTGTGCAACGACCCCAACGTGGACATCGTTTACATCGCCTCCAAAACCTGGGACCACCACCGCGACCTCTTGACAGCCATCGCCGCTGGCAAGCACGTCCTCTGCGAAAAGCCCTTCACCGACACCGCCGAACAAGCCCGAGAGGTCTATGCCGCCGCCGACGAAGCCGGCGTCTTCTGCCAAGAGGCCATGTGGACGCGCTTCTTCCCGGCCATCGAGCACGCTCGCACCGCCATGGAACGAGGCGACATCGGCGATTTGCAGGTGGTGCAGGCGGACTATCCGGACCGGGTCTATGCCCTCAATCCTGCAATCACCGGATTCGGCGCCGACGAGATGCCCCTGATCGCCGCCGCCGGTCGCGCGCCCCGCCCACAGCCCCATGCCGGCGGCATCCCTTCCGCCCATGGCGGGGCACCGAGCGCCGCAGTCCTGCAATACACCGAGCAGCAGGGCATCGCCGTCATCACGTTTCCTTCCGGACGCTTCCCGGAGGAAACCCAATACATCGGCACCAAGGGCCGCATCACCATCGAAACTCCCTCACACCATCCCTCGGCTCTCACCATCCGCACGGGCCGCCCGCCCCGCCGAGGCACCCGCAGGGAGGAAGGCAAGCCGCCTTTGGAACTCGACCCCTCCCACGGCTGGAACGGCGACTGGATCGAGACCCACTGGAACCAGGACCGCAACCCCAGCAACGGCCCCTTCAACCACGTCGAACGCTTCGAATATCCCCTGCCAACCCCAGCCCCCATCACCCGGGGCCAACCGGCGGGCTCACGCTGGACCGGCGAAAAACTCATCCGCTACAAAGGCTGGACGTGGAGCGGCGGCAACCAACACGGCTTCACCTACCAGGCCCAAGCCGTCCACCGCTGCATGGCCGCGGGCTTGAGCGAAATGCCCCAATTCACCCGCGCCGAATCCCTCCGCGTGTGCGAAATCATCGACGAAATCAACCGCCAATGCATGGAGAAGGGGTTTTAGAGCCCTCTGGAGGGAGGGCGTCCCGCCCTCCAAAGTTTCGCCTAGCGAAACTCACGCGCCGTCCCCGGCGCGAGCGATGCCGTAAACCCGTCGTTAGTACCCCCTTCTGCCCATCGGGGCGATGCAGGGCGAGACGAGAGGCCCGCAGAGGGGGTGTCCTTGTTGGGGGACGAGGGCATCTCTCCCTCGCTCGCGGATAGACGCAAATGCGTGTCCTATCATGACGCCCAACCATGTCCGCAACCCCCGCCAATCCGCCCATCCCCACCCCCGGTGCCCGCGTGCTAGTGCGCGATGCCGAATGGATCGTGCGCCGAGTCGACCACGCTCCTGGCGGCTTTCAAGTCGTCTGCGATGGCGTTTCCGAACTCGTGCGCGGGCGCGAGATGGTCTTCCTAAGCAAGCTCGACGAGATCGAAGCGCTAAACCCCGCCGAAACCCGCCTTGTTCCCGACACTTCGCCCCAGTTCATCGATGCCCGCCTCTACATGGAAGCCCTGCTGCGCCAGGCAGTGCCAAACGACGCCGACATCCACATCGGCCACACCGCCGCCATGAATCCCGTGCCCTACCAACTCGAACCCGCCCGCTTGGCTCTCTCGCGCCCGCGCCAACGCATTCTCATCGCCGATGCAGTTGGACTCGGCAAGACGCTCGAAGCCGGCATCCTCGTTAGCGAACTCATCGCCCGTGGCCGTGGCCGGCGCATCCTTGTCCTGGCCGTCAAGAGCATGCTGACCCAGTTCCAAAAGGAGTTCTGGAACCGCTTCGCCATCCCCCTCACCAGGCTCGACTCCGTGGGAATCCAGCGCGTGCGCAGCCGCATTCCCACCAACCACAACCCGTTCCACTACTACGACAAGACCATCATCTCTATCGACACCCTGAAGTCCGACGCCGAATACCGCACGCACCTCGAACAGGCGACCTGGGACATCATCGTCATCGACGAGGCCCACAACGTGGCCGACCGCGGCACATCCTCACTCCGCAGCCGCCTCGCCAAGTTGCTCTCCCGCCGCTCCGACACCCTCATCATGCTCTCCGCCACGCCCCACGATGGCCGGGCGAGGAGCTTCGCCAGCCTCGTCAACATGCTGGACGCCACCGCCATTGCCAATCCCGACGACTACACCACCAAGGACTTCCGTCCCGGTCTCGTGATCCGCCGCTTCAAGAAGGACATCCAGGATCAGGTGGGAGACTCATTCCAGAATCGTACGGTTCACGAACGCAAGTCCCCTGCTTCCGCGCAGGAAGAGGCGGCCTTCGAGGCCCTCCTCGCCGTGCAGGAACGCGCGTCGGGCGGGCGAGCCTCTGCCCGCGACCTCTTCGTCGTCACGTTAGAGAAGGCGCTGTTCTCCAGCCCCGCCGCCTGCATCGAAACCACGACCGATCGCATCCGCCGACGAAGCGGCGACGAGGCCCACGCTGACGAGTTGGCGGCGCTCGAAACCCTCCAAGCCGCTCTCGAGGACATCCCATCCGAAGCTTTCTCCAAATACCAAGCCCTCCTCGCCGCCATCCGCGAAGGCAAGCCTTTCCGCTGGAAAGCGGACGACCCCGAAGACCGTCTAGTCATCTTCACCGAACGCATCGCCACGCTGGAATGGCTCAAGCAGCACCTAATCGAAGACCTCGCCCTCCGCCCCGGTCAAGTCGAAACCCTCCACGGTGGCATGAGCGACATCGACCAGCAGCGCATCGTCGAGGACTTCGGCAACAGCCTGAAGCCCGTTCGCCTCCTCATCTGCTCGGACGTAGCCTCCGAAGGCATCAACCTCCATTACAAATGCCACCGCCTGATCCACTTCGACATCCCGTGGTCGTTGATGGTGTTCGCCCAGCGCAATGGTCGCGTGGACCGCTACGGCCAAGCCCACGCCCCGCAAATCGTCTATCTGGTCACGGAAAGCGCGAACGCCACCATCCGCGGCGACACCCGCATCCTCGAAGTGCTGATCGAAAAGGACGAGCAGGCGTATCGCAACATCGGCGACCCATCGGCGTTCATGGACGTCCACGATGTGGAGCAGGAGGAGCGCATCACCGGCCGTGCCGTGGCGAATGGCGATTCAGCCGACGCCTTCAGCAAGCAACTCACGCCCAAGGCGAGTGAAGGCGAAGACTTCCTATCGATGTTCCTCCAAGCCGGTTCGGCCCCCGCAAAATCGCCCGAACCTTCCACACCACCCCCGCCGTTCTCCCTATTCGAGAACGACCTCCGCTACGCCGAAGCCGCCCTTTACCGGCTGCAAGACAACAACGACGCCAGCCGCCCCTTGCGCTTCAACGTGGACGCCACCGCCGAAACCCTCACCGTCGATGCCCCGGACGATCTGGTAGCCCGCTACGGTCGTCTAGCCGCCGAAGTCCTCCCCGCCAGCCAACGCCTCCACCTAACCATCAGCCGCCAGCGCATGGCCGAGGCCATCGACGAAAGCCGCCGCTCCGATTCCTCCTGGCCCAACCTGCACTACCTCTGGCGCCTAAGTCCCGTGGTCGAATGGCTGAACGACCGAATGCTTGCCGCCTTCGGCCGCTTCGAAGCCCCAGTCCTCTCAGGCATGGAGGGCTTAGAGCAAAACGAAGCCATCATCGTCTGCTCCGGCCTAGTCCCAAACCGCAAGAGCCACCCCCTAATCCACGAATGGGTCGCCATCAGCTTCGCGGCCGGAAAGTTCAACGCCCTCATCAACTTCCAAGAACTCGCCAACCGCACCGGCCTAACTGCCGCCACCATCACGAACCGCGAACAACCTGTGGATGTCGGAGCCCTGTCGGCCCTTCTCCCCGAAGCCGTCCGCCGTGCAACAACCCACTTCACCGCCCGCCGCAACACCTTCGAGAACGCCATCAACACCCAACTAAACGAGGAACTAGCCGCCCTTGACGAGTTCAAGTCCCGCCGCCTCGCCCAAATCCAGGCAACCACCCCCAACGCCGCCCAAGCCCGCCAAGACATCACCACCATCTACAACGACTACCTGGATTGGATCCAAGAATCCATGACCACCGAACCCCATCCCTCTATCAAGGTCATCTGCGCCATCACCCCAAGGCTCTGATTCCTCTGGCGGGAAGGCGTCTCGCTCCTCCCAAAGTGCCGCAAGGCACGCAAAGCGGATAAAGTAAGCTCCCAGCATCGAAAAGCTGCACGCCCTCGTGAATGTCCACGCCGCCATCGTCGATCAACGCCTGACGGGGATCTTGGAGCAGAATCCCGATTGGTTCCCGTGGCGCGACGAGAACAAGCGCCGCTCCGCCGCGTTCGTGCTGCTCTGTATGTCCACGTCGCTCGACCTGCCGCTCGATGAGTGCGCCGACCTCCTTACGGAGGGCGGCAACGATGCCGGCGTCGATGGCCTGCACATGAGCGACATCAACAGCGAGGACTTCACGGTCACGCTGTTCCAAGGCAAGTACAAGGTCAAAGACCTCAGCGGCGAGCCCAACTTCCCAGAAAACGGCCTACGGGCCGCGATTCAATCCGCGGAGGTCTTGTTCGATCCTCAGCGCCAGGTCGCGATGAACCCCCAGCTCGCACCTCGCATCGAGGAAATCCGGTCGCTCATCAACGACGGCCACATACCCAACGTGCGATTCATCCTGTGCAACAACGGAGCCAAGTGGCAGGTCCAAGCTGATCGATGGGTTCAGCAGGCCGAGCAAAGCTACGGCGAGCAACTGCAGCTCGTCCACTACAACCACGTCAACATCGTCCAAACTCTGAGCCGCGGGCCACGGATCGACACGGTCCTGATGCTCACCGGCGACATGGCGACCGAGGACCTGAATTACACGCGGACGATCGTCGGCAGGCTCTCCGTCCATGAGGTGCATCGCCTATTCCAAGAACACGGGGATCAGCTATTGGAGCGCAACATCCGCCGCTATCTGGGCGGTGGGAATCGCGTGAACGCGGACATCCGCGCAACACTTGGAGACCCGGAACGCGCGGCGAACTTCTATCTCTACAACAACGGGATCACCGCGACCTGCGATAGCTTCGCATACAGCACGCTCCAGCAAGCCAACCACCGAGTGCAGGTGGGAGGTCTGCAAATCGTCAACGGAGGCCAGACCTGCAAGACCATTCACGAAACTCTGGCCGAGAACTCCCTCTGCGCCGACGACGCCTATGTGCTGATCCGTCTGCATCAACTGCCGCCGGACTCGACCGAAGTGATCCGAGAAATCACAAGGACGACCAACAGCCAAACGCCGGTGGACCTCAGAGACCTGCGCTCCAATGACGAAGTGCAACGAGCGCTCGCACTCGGCATGGAGCAACTCGGCTACTCCTACTGGCGACACGACCGCCAAGGCCGGCCGGGAAAAGACGACTTTACGAGCGCCACCATCGCAGAGGCGGTCCTCGCCGTCTGGCGAGAGCGCCCGCATCAAGCGAAATTCCTCAGGCGTGACCATTTCGGCAAGCTGTATGGCCTGATTTTCGACGGGCTCAACCCGGCCCAAGCACTCATCGCGGCCATGATCTTCCGCGAGGTTGAGAGGAGGCGCCGGGAGTCCCAACCACCCGCAAAATGGAACGATGCGGCGTGGAATGACGCTCCTTGGGCAGATGATGGCATTTTCTTCACGCCCTACGCGTCACACCACATCGCCATGCTCATCGGACGTGCCATTTGTGGGGAACGCCAGATCAGCGCCGCCGACATAACCCATCGCAACTTCGAAGGCCTGCGGACGGAACTAGAGGAACACCTCGACCGCCATTACGCCTCCGCCGAGGAGTCCATCACCTCAGCCCTGCGCGCCTGCTACGGCGACCGTTCCATCTCCCTCCAGCAGCTCTCCGCCACCTTCCGCCGCGGCGACCTCCTCGAAATGCTCAACGCCTAGGCCCCAAACCACGATGTCCAGCACCTTCACCGGCATTCAGAACGAAAACGAGTTCTACAGCCACCACTACTTGGCCGAAGTCTTCGCCGGCGACATCAAGGAAACCCTAACCCGCTGGCGCAAGGCCGCCTCGGAAGCCCCGGAAGCGCCCCCAACTCCAGACCGCACCCTACGCTCCCTATCCCGCGACTACCGCCATTTCCGCCAGCAGTTCACCCGCGAGCGTCGCCACATTGCCCGAATAGAGCTCCAGCGCGACTGGTTCCGCCAACTCCTGACTGCTCTCGGCTACTCATACGAGCCCGCAAACCACACCCCCACCGGCAACGACGAGGACGAAATCCCCATCCTCTACGCCGCCGGCACCCACCATGGCACTCCCAACCTCCTAATCCTCGGTGCCTACGACCCCGAAGGCGAGGACGAAGACCCCCTCTCCCTCCACCCACACCCGGACCAATACCACGGCGAAGTCCCTCCGCCCGAGGCCGTGCTCGCCGAATCGTGGGAAGACATCATCACGCGCCGCATCTTCGCCGCCGACCATCCGCCGCGCTGGGTTCTCCTCCTCTCCCCCGGCCAACTGCTGCTCATCGAACGCGGCAAGTGGCCCCAAGGCCGCCTGCTGCGCTTCGTGTTCGAAGACCTGTTTGGCCGCCGCGAAGACGCAACCCTGCAAGCCACCGCGGCCCTCCTGCACCGCGAATGCCTGCTTCCCACGGAAGGCATGAGCCTGCACGACAGCCTGGACGACAACAGCCACAAGCACGCCTTCGCCGTCACCGGCGACCTCAAGTACGCCCTGCGCGAGTGCATCGAACTCATCGGCAACGAGGCCATCTGGTATCGGCGCGAAGTGCGCAAGGAGCGCGTCTTCCAGCTCGACGACAAGCTCGCTCAAGAACTCGGCCTGGAAGCCCTCCGCTACATGTATCGCCTGCTGTTCCTGTTCTACATCGAGGCCCGCCCAGAACTCGGCTATGCCCCGCTGCAATCCGAGGCATATCGCAAGGGCTACAGCCTCGAGCACCTACGCGACCTTGAACTCGTGCGCCTCAACGCCCCGGAGGCCCAAGACGGCTACTACATCCACAACAGCATCCAGCAACTGTTCCGGCTGATCCGCGACGGCTTCGGTCAAGACCCCGACCAAGAGCTAACCGTCGGCCAGCACAGCACCTTCGAGATGCGCCGTCTAGACAGCGCCCTCTTCCGCAACGACGCCACTCCCCTGCTCGACAGCGTCCGCCTGCGCGACAGGGTCTTGCAGAAAGTCATCTATCTCATGTCCCTAACCCGCCCGGCAAAGGGCAGAAACAAGCGCCGCGGCCGCATCTCTTACGCCCAGCTCGGCATCAACCAACTAGGTGCCGTATACGAGGCCCTGCTCTCCTACCGCGGCCGCTTCGCCGAAGAAGACCTTTACGAAGTGAAGCGTGCCGGAGAAGACCCAGACGAACTCGAAAGCGCCTGGTTCGTCCCCTTGAGCGAACTCCACAAATACCGCCCAGAAGAGCGCGTCTTCATTCCCGGCTCCGTTCCCAAGAAGCTCAAAAAGCACGACCAAGGCAGTTTCATCTACCGCCTCGCCGGGCGTGACCGCGAGAAAACCGCCAGCTACTACACGCCAGAAAGCCTCACCCAATGCGTCGTCAAATACGCCCTCAAAGAACTCATCCCCGACGACATGCCGGCCGAACGCATCCTAGACCTCACCGTCTGCGAACCCGCAATGGGCAGCGCCGCTTTCCTCAACGAAGCCGTGAACCAACTTGCGGAGAAATACCTCCACCGTCGCCAGCGCGAACTCAACACGCGCATTCCCCAAGCCGACTACGCCGACGAACTCCAGAAGGCCAAGCACTACATCGCCGACCGCAACGTCTATGGCGTGGACCTCAACCCCGTCGCCCAAGAACTCGCCGAAGTCTCCCTTTGGCTCAACTGCATCCACAAAGACGGCCATGTGCCGTGGTTCGGTTACCAACTCGTGTGCGGCAACTCCCTGGTTGGCGCCAGACGACAAGTGTACGCCAGCGACCTCCTCACCAAGGCCAAGCGCGCCAA
The DNA here is from genome assembly GCA_965116935.1 of Pseudomonadales bacterium. Lineage (GTDB taxonomy): Bacteria > Pseudomonadota > Gammaproteobacteria > Pseudomonadales > Azotimanducaceae > VXYL01. Next base: position 3,566,361 of record OZ220737.1, read on the forward strand.
GGAACGCTGGCACGAGTTCGCCCCGGAACGGGTCACCGAGGCGCGCCCGGGCACCGTGTATCACTTCCTGCTCCCCGACCGCGGCATGGCGGACTACCGCAACAAAGCCGCCAAGCAATACGAGCCCGATAACTTCGCCCGCATCAGAAAGTGGCACAAGGACTTCTGCCAACCCTTCACGCCAGAGGAAATCACCGAACTAGAAGACCTCTCCACCCGCATCGACGCCCTATGGGCGCTGCACACCGAGCAACTCGAAAGGGACCGCCGAGAAACCGAAGACACCCTGCCCGTCTGGGGAATGCCCACCCCAGAGACGATTCACCGCACCCCCAACGACTGGAAAGACCGCATCCACGACCAGGGCGTGTTCAGCAAGGGCACTCGCTCCGTTAGCCCCTACCGCCGCCTGAAACTGGTGATGGACTATTGGTGCGCCCTGTGGTTCTGGCCCATCGGTGATGCAGAGCGTCTCCCCACCCGCGACGAGTTCCTCTGCGAAATCAGCCTAGTAATCAGGGGTTCCGTGTTCCATCCCGGCCTAGGCCCCAACCAAACCGCAGACCTCTTCGGCCAGGAGTATGCCGACCACGCCGACGACATTGCCAAACGAATCGCCAACGAAATCGGCATGTTGGACTTGGACAAGCTGTTCGAGCAGTTCCCGAGGCTGAAGTTTGTGGACGAACTGGCCAACCGCCGGAGATTCCACCACTGGGAACTGGCCTTCGCGGATGTGTTCTGTGCGAACCGGCAGGATGGGGAGCTTCGGGGCGGGTTCGATCTGGTGCTGGGGAACCCGCCTTGGGTGAAGGTGGAATGGAAGGAAGCTGGGGTGCTTGGGGACTTCGACCCATCGCTCGTGTTGCGAAAGCTCTCGGCAGTGGAACTGACGGCGGGCCGTGGTGAGGCGTTCGAGAAACACGATGGCCTTGCGGAGGCATGGATCGGCGACGTAGAGGATGCAGAGGCGACGCAAGCATTCTTGAACGCGAAGCAGAATTATCCGATGCTGGCGAAGCAGCAGACGAACCTCTTCAAGTGCTTTCTGCCACAGGCATGGATGATCCGTAGCGAGGACGGTGTAGCGGGGATCCTCCATCCAGAGGGCATATACGACGATCCGAAGGGTGGGGAGTTTCGGCGGGAGGTGTATTCGCGGCTCAGGGCGCATTTTCAGTTCGCGAATGAGCGGAAGCTGTTTGCGGAGGTCCACCACAACACCGAGTTCAGCATAAACATATATGGGACAACGCAGGCAGAACCCAAGTTTGACCATATTGCGAATCTGTATGCGCCTGCGACCGTCGGCGCTACCTTCGAGCATTCTGGCGATGAAGGCAAGGTGCCAGGGCTCAAGGACGATGAAGGGCGTTGGAACATCAATGGTCACGAGTCTCGGTCGCTTGAGATCGATAGGTCTGCACTGACGACATTCGCCAAACTCTACGACAATGAGGGAGTTCCTCCCGAATCGGCACGGTTGCCGGCCCTCCACTCTCGGGAACTGTTGGGGGTGTTGTCCAAGCTTGCCGCCTATCCCGAGCGCTTAGCGGACCGTCGAGATTCGTACCACGTCACCGGCCATTGGCACGAGACCATGGCGCAACGAAACGGGACGATTCGCCGGGAGACGCGGTTTCCGTCAAGTGTGGCCGAACTGGTGGTTTCTGGACCGCACTTTGCGGTCGGTAATCCGCTCAACAAAACTCCGCGAGCGAAATGCGAGAAAAACAGCGACTACGATTCGCTGGACTTGGCTGTCCTTCCCGACGATTACCTGCCGCGCACAAACTACGCGCCTGCGTGCGACGAGGATGAATATAGACTGCGGACGCCATCCGTACCTTGGTCGGAGGCACATCCAGAGGTTGCGTCAGAGGTCACGGCGTATTCCCGAGTGATCAATCGCGAAATGGTTGGCGGTGCGCTAGAACGCACGTTCGTTCCCGCCTTGCTCCCCAGGGGAGTGGCCACCATCCATACAAACGTTGCTACCAGCTTTCTAGAGGAAACTCAATCCATTGATTTCCTCGCCGTTTCTCTGTCTTTGGTAGTGGACTTCTTCGTAAAGACGACCGGATCCGGACATGTGAATGCATCCGTGCTTGGTCGCCTACCTATCTTGTCCGACAATTGTCCGCCGGCGATTCTCGATGCCATGCGAGTACGAGCGCTGTGCCTTTCCTGCGTGACGAGCCACTACAGGGACATATGGGAGGAGGTTTGTCGTGTGAAGACGGGCGGGCGGGCCGCCGCAGAATTCCTCATCAACGCCTTCAAGCGCGAAACGTGGACAAGCGCTAGCCTATGCCTCCCCCAGACATTCTTCGCCAACCTCACCCCGACATGGCAACGCAACGTAGCACTCCGAACAGACTACGCCCGCCGTCAAGCCCTGGTCGAAATCGACGTCCTAGCCGCCAAAGCCCTCGGCCTCACCCTCGACGAGCTCCTAACCATCTACCAAGTCCAGTTCCCCATTATGCGCCAATACGAAGCCGACACCTGGTACGACGCCAACGGCCGGATAGTCTTCACCCCCTCCAAGGGCCTCCCAGGCGTAGGCCTCCCTCGAAAACCCATCAAACACGACACTTCCTACTCCATAGACTCCCCCACCCACCAATCCACCAACACCGCCCTAGGCTGGGAAGACGTAAGTTCCATGGAATCCGGCACCATCCACCGCCAACTCCTCGACAACACCCAACCAGGCGGTCCCAAAACCCGCATCATCCAATATGTCGCCCCCTTCACAAAGCCCAACCGAGAGGACGACTACCACACCGCGTGGGGACATTTCACAGCGAGCGCAAGCTCCAACGAACCATAGGGAACGAAAATGGCCACCGATTATGTGCCACCAAGCTGGGAAGGGACGGCTTCAACTGCCCCACATGTGGTGCCTTCGCGCACCAGCGATGGCACAGAACCGAGGTTCGCGAAATGCGTTGGGAGAACCTCGTGAACTCCTCACCCGTCCTTGATCAAGTCCACCATCTGACGGTGGCCGTTCAAGCGCTCAACGGTGACACATACACATCACACATCGATGTAGTCGAAGGCATGGTCGTGCGAAATGCGACCGGTGCAAGAACGCAGCCATATGGATCGGCAAACGACTCATTTGGCCGAAGGGCGGTCTCGCACCCCGCCGAAACCCAATCTACCCGACGCGGTGTGCCGCACCTACGAGGAGACCAACTCAATCGCGAGAGAATCACCCCGAGCCGCTGCCATGCTCGTCCGACTTGCCCTAGAGGAGCTATGCAAAGAGCTAGTGTCGGGGAGACTCAGCCTCGACCGACGCATTCGTCGACTTGTGGATGAGCAGGGGTTGTCGTCGAGTGAGGGATCGGCACGACACAGGTTCGGTCCTTCCTTGACTCTGAACTTGCAGGATTTGGAAGGGCACCTTGAGTAAAAAAGGTAGCAGCGACCACTTCGTTCCCCAATTTTACCTAAAGGGGTGGTGCCCCTATCCAGCAAAGACTACATCCAAGCTTAAATGCGTGCGCGCCTGGAATAATCATACCGGGCGGATTTCTAGGCCTGTATCCATTAAGCATGAGTGCAGTAGAGCCGACTATTATGGACCTAAGAGCAACTCCATAGATGACTGGCTGACATTAGTAGAAGGGATAGTGTCGAAGGAAATCTGGCAATTCAGGTCCATACATAAACCCCGTACACCTACCGAAGAAGAGGAAGTCGCCCTGCGTGTTTTTATGTGTACGCAGATTCCGAGAACTCGATACACGGAAGAGCAACAACGAGAGCTTTTCAAATCGGCTCACAAGCTATTTGATGATCCTAAGGATGCGAAGGCCATACAGAACCTTGTGAAGCCAGTAGTAGCGCTGGGCAATACACCCGAGGATATTCCAGCTCATGCCTTGAGCCTCGCAAAGACGACGTCAGATTTGGGTCTTCTAGTAGTAAACAATGAAACTGGCTTCGAGTTAATCACGTCAGACAATCCAGTGGTGGCTGTCAATCATGCGTTTCCACTCCACTTGAATATCGGCTACGGGGATGCAGGGCTGCTTGTTCTGTGGCCAGTTAGCCCACGGGCGGCGATTGTCCTGTATGATAAAGCGGCGTACCTCTGTAAGAAGAAAGTGGCTTTATGCACGGAACGAGATGTGCATGCGATGAATCTTATCCAAGCATGTAACGCGTGCAACAACATGTATTTCCGTGATGAACATACGGATCTTGCAAAAATCACCGCGCAAGCGGAAAGGCATAGACGTCGGTGCACACCGTACATAGCTTTGGCGGCATCCGAAGGTCCAGGGGTCCCTAGTGGACACACAAACTTTCCGTCCTACACATCGTAGGCAATCTCGCACGTGCGGCAGCAGCAACCCCGTGGAGGGAACACCCATGTAGGGTTGCAAGCCGGCCGAGCTCCTCACGTGGAAGCGTCGGCAGCCGGGACTGGAGGCCGCAGATGGCTAGAAGGTGAGGGAGATTTCCTACGGCGAGTAGGACGGAAAAGCTCGTGTGTCCAACAGGACTCATGACTGGGGGGGAAGCAGGACCGGTGCCGTTCTGGGATGGAGGGCTCGACTCAGACTCACCGGGATCCATCTCCACTAGGGAACTCTCGTCGGATCGTAGCCAATACGTCACCGAAGACTGTCTCGATTTGACACTTCGGGAACCTTATCTGCTGGACACCGTGAATATTCGAAAATACCTCTGTTCCCTCCTCGACTACAGCAATAGCACGGTTGCTGCCAAGTTTACCTTGAAATAGACCGGTTTCATGCACGACATTCTGGCGCGCACGCATTTCTCCGGCAACCGTCTCGTCCTCGGCCGCCATTACTAGGAAGGCAATGCTACTTCTTTGGAGCATGTTCTCCAACACATCGCGAATTGCATGTCCCGCTCGAGCGCCAATTTCGTAGGCCTCGACGTCAAGACCGTGCTTATCTTGGAGGTGGTCCTTCAGATTCCTCCACGAGGCGCTTCCTCCATGTCCGATAAACACCACAGGTGGTTGTTCATCTATCACGGTAACGCCGTATTGTATGGCGGTTCGGTCAAATACATTCGATATACTCTGTACTCCATGCCGTGTGGGGGCGGTGACATGCACATGCACATGGTAACGTGGTGCCGTGAAATACTCTAGCATCCACGTTGCTCTGTCTTCACACTTCCATTCTTCTACGAAATGTACGTCCGCCATGGAACGTTGGCAGTCGGCGAAGAACTCGGCCTCAGAATCATGCGTCCATTCGGCACCATCTATCTCTACTGAGAGCCGCTGATGAGTACGTTTGGGGTTGCCAGCCGGCTTATGTGCCAATTCGGCCAAAAGGCGAGAGGCTTCCTTCAGGACATCGGCGGGAAATTCGGTATTCGCATAGGTGGTCTTTTTCTGCATGCATGAGTCTCAAATTAGACAAAGGAGCAACCGTAGGCCAAAGGCGTTCGAGTGTCAAGGGGCCCTGTTGGACACGCACGCCAGCAGTCCTACGCCCTTGAGCGCCATCTGGGGCCCATTGGTCGCGCATTCCCACCACACACTTTTGCGTCCTAGATACCGTAGGCAAGTTAGCGCCCGCATAGCCTCCTTCGTCGCAGGCCGGTTTCGGCCATACAACAACGACGGTCCACGCAAGTTGGCACTTCCCACACCGTAGGCAATCTCGCGCGCGCCAGGGTCGCCCGTTTCAGGGTCACCCGTTTCCGCCACACACTTTTTTCCGACCTACACACCGTAGGACATCTCCTACGCTCTCCTCTCCGCCCGCGGCCCGCCCGCCTGCGCGCTTCGTCCTCGCCACACGACGTTCCCTCCCACGATGGGGCTTCGCCCTGGCCCTTTGTCGATGACGGCACGCGAGATGGTTGGCTGATTCCCGGAGAGAAGGGAGCCGGACCTTGGCTACGGTTGCGTAGGACATCGACGCCCATTGACGTGCACGGGCCAAAGGGCGGGCTTGCGGTCGGGCGGGCAGCAGCCAAAGAGGAGCGCGTGGGAGATGTCCGACGGTGTGTAGGTCGGAAAAAGTGTGTGGCGGGAAAGAAGGTTACGCTCCCACCTAGGCGCGCAGTACCTCCTCAACGTGCCCACCACACCGACCTTCCGTCGCATAAGCCTTAGGCAACCTCCCACGCCGATGGACTTGCGTCATGTCGGTTGGGTGGAAAAAAAACGACGCGCATTGGTTGGAGTTGGCGCTTCGGACTCGCGCTGCACGCATCGTGCTGTATGATCGCGCTGTTCGTGTAACGACGGAAGGTTATCCCTAGACGCATAAGGAGTAGGCCACCCCATGGAGAACGTAGCCGACATCCGCGCCGCCGCGAACGCCGTCCGAACGGCGACCGCGGCATTTTCGGGGCGATACCCGAACTTGATCCAGCCGGATATCGGAGTTCCCATGATGCCGATATCTACTGGCGACAGCTCGATCCCCCAATGTTGGGCGAAGTAGATGCGAAGGATGTGGGCAAATGCCGTTGGCGCGCTCCGTGCCGTCGAACGGCAGGGGCTGCCCCGATGGTGCACCCACGACTTCGTCGGCAAGGCCACACCGTCGCCGACATCGTGAAGCGGCACCGCGAGGGGTCCTTTGTGCGAGATTGCGCCCGTGAACCGTGGAGCGGAACGGCCTGACGTGAAGAACACAACATTTCGCAATGCTCGGGAGCTAGCTCGCGGCTTGCTGCTGGGTGCCATTCGTACCGGCTTCGCCCATTGGTTCGACGACGCGGGGCCGGAGTACGGCCTGTTCGAGCTCGACATTGAGGACTGGCGTCAACTGATGCGTCACGGATCACTGCCACTCGGTCGCCTCGAAGGGCGTCACCGCCCGTTTGGCAGATTTGGACCCTGCCTGATCTATCGCGCAGGCACGGGCGATTTCCTGGACGCCCCCGGAGTGGACTGCGTTCACGATCCGCTACAAATGTCCGCACTCGTTCAGAGCATGCGTCTGGCCTACCACGCCGAGTTCGGACTCGACCTGGTGACCGGCAGCACCTTGGAGAGTTTGCTCCGGCAGCACCGAGGTGTCTTGGGACGCCGCGCGACCATCGCTCTTCCCCAGGACACGTACCGTTTGCTAACCGGCAAGCGGAGCTACTACGGTCGCTGCTGGGTGTGTCCCTGCGGCGAACCCGGCTGCGGCGCGGCTGCCTGCTGGATCGAGGCAGGCACACCGATGCTGTGGTGCAGCATGGTGGGCGGTGGGCTCGTTGAACTCGTGGTCTACCCGCGTCTCCTACCAATAGAAGAAGAGTACCCGCGCATCGTAGTCGGCGGCGACGCCCTCGCGACACCGGGAACAGCGCTGGCGCCGTGAAAACCGACCGTGCTGCCGGAGCCCTCAGCGCGATATCGCCCCCTACCGGACGCGACCTCACTTAGCCCATGCTTACCGAGTTGCGGTCGGATTCTGGTTCTTCATCGGGTTTTCTCGGCGATCTGTATTCGCAACCTGTTGATTTCGCTTTGATTGGGGCCGTCGAAGCCGAATGTAGTGCCATATAGAACCACGCATTCCCGCCACACACTTTTTTTCCGTCCTACACACCGTAGGGCATCTCCCACGCTTCCTCTCCGCCCGCGGCCCGCCCGCCTGTGCGCTCCGTCCTCGCCACACGACGTTCCCTCCCACCATGGGACTTCGCCCTCGCCACGGCTGGCGAGATGGTGCCTGGAGAGAAGGAAGCCGGACCTTGGCCATGGTTGCGTAGGACATCGACGCCCATTGACGTGCACGGGCCAAAACGAGCGGGTTCGCGGTCGGGCGGGCCGCAGGTAAAGAGGAGCGCGCGGGAGATGTCCTACGGTGTGTAGGCGGAAAAAGTGTGTGGCGGGAAACCGTTTGTCCGCGGCGTGTCCGCAAAAAAGATAGACTCTAGCCGACACTTCCACCACCAGCGGACACATGGTAGACCAAGCACTCGCAGCGAAGTTGGCGGGTGAGGCCATGGCGGGAAACCCCCTCCTGCTGCCACACCAAGCGGTTGCCATAGGCGAAGAGCTAGCGCGTAAGCGAAAAACGCCAACCCCTAGACCGAAAGTCGAACCTACGCCAGACGAAGCCATCGTCGTGATCGTCCAGGTTTTCGTCGACTTCGAGAACGCGAAGCGGAAGGAAGAAGGCGGAGAGCCGATGCCGGAAGACGAAGAGAAGGGTTTGCGCACAAGGATCACCGATTTCTTCAGCAAGGTCGCAGAGGGAGCAAAGACGGGTGCCTCGGCAGTGCGAACAGCCAAAGAGCTAGAGTCCTTTTTCAATCAGATCCTGCCAGGCGGTTGATTAACGCCTGCCACGAGCGGGCCGCCCCCCAAGGCGGAAAATCAACGAATGCGGAAGCGACCTAATAGGGGTCTTTAGCTGGGGGCGGGGCGTTCCGTTGCCAGGGGTTCGCGCTGCCGGCCTTGGTGCGCCATCTGAGCAGGTAGTGGGCGAGGGCATTCTCCAAGCCACCGCGTCCGTCGATGGTACGGGCGTACTCCTCGAAGTCGATGCAGGTGAAGCAGCGCGGGATTTCCAGCTTCTCCTGCGACTTGGAGGGGGTCACGAGAAAGAGTTCGGGCTCGGCGTCGGCGAATGTCGGGTTCGCACGGGATTTGGAGAACGCCCCGCTTTTGCCGGTCAGGCCGGGTTTCTGATCTTCCATTTTCAGGTTCTTGAAGTCGCAAGGAACGTACATCGCGCCGGCTTCATGCAGTCGCCAGATTAGGTGCGCGTACTTCCGCGCCTCTGAGCTTGCGTTCGCGATTTTGCGAACTGCGTCCATGATGTTCTTGCCGGAGTGGCATTTGGAGACTGCGGCCATCTTCATTAGCTGGGCTTTGTCCAATGACGCGACGTCGGTCTTCAACTCGACGAGGAAGACACGGCCGGATTGCTTGCTCCACACGGCGAAGTCCACATTGAAGGACTGGTTGTCCTTTGCGCCTTTACGAAGCGACATCGGTAGGAGGTGGTAGGCGATAGGGAACTCGGGAATGACCTGGAGGTCGTCTTCGGGGATGCCGGTGCGTGCCGAAAGCACCGTCGGAAGGGTCAGCCCGAACAGCACGTCCACATGCTGCTCCAGGCGATACTTCGGCAGGTGCCGCCACTGATCGAGTTGGTCGAGGACGGTGAGGTGAGGATCGGGCATAGGTGTGCGCCCTTTGGTTAGCGGTTGGTGGGGACGGTAACAGGCGCTGGCTTCAGGTATGGTGCGATGGCACTAGTCACGGATCGAGCAACCCCGTCCCGCCGCGCGCCCCGTGGGCTCGCGTGCCTCTCTGGAGGATGGCCGATTTTCGGCGCCGAAAGGGCGTTCCGGACGCTAGGCGCCGTCGCAACGAGAAGCACGCCTATTGGCGCGTTAGGGACGGCAGGATGCCTTCCCTCCGAAGACCGTCGACGAGCTGCTAGAACGGCAGGAGCGCGTGGCGGAGTTCGATCTGCTGACCGCTGGGGTGGCGTGCGTGATCGCTTGAGAACCTCTGAACGGGCCCGATGGGCGGTTCTGCGCGGGGTTTGCCGACGAGGGCGGGGTTATTCTTTGGTGCTTCTTCCCGTCTTGGCCTGTTCGGGAGTTGGGCGAACTTCGTTCGCCAATCGGGCCCCTCCTAGTTGCCCTGTGTGATAGAGTCGCAAGACCATTCGTGCGGCTGGCTGAACGCATGCGTAGTTCCCAATGGACAGCGATCATCTCGCAAGACGAGGGCTGGTGGATCGGTTGGATTGCAGAGGTGCCGGGCGTCAATGCCCAAGAGCGCACCCGTGCGGCATTGCTGGAGTCCCTAACGGAGGTCCTCCAGGAGGCACTGGAAATGAACCGGAATGATGCCTTTGCGGTCGCGCACCACAGTTGCGAGCGAGTGACTTTGGCGGTCTAACCCGACTTGCGGGGTACGACCTCGGAAACGCCAAGGTCGCGGCAGATTTTGTTTGCAAGCAGCTTCGGTATCTCCTGATGTCGAGGGACAGAGGAACGCTCATTGGTGGCGTCGTTCACCCACCACTCGTGATTGCCGCCCTGCCGCAGAAGGCGGCAGCCTTGAGCATTCAGGTGCTTGCGGAGGGCGCGGCGCTTCACTGATCAGCCCGGTAGTCGACCGCGAGGGTCCGCGCCCACGCAATTAGGCGATTCATCTCCTCCGTAGTAGCGTCGCGTGGCACCACGAGATTGGCTAGGAAGTCGGGGCGAAACGGGTAGCTGTACGCTTGTGCAATCTGTTGGTCTTGGGGGCGTTCAGTGTCTTCGCCGACAGATTCTGGTGTGCTCTTGCGGCGGTTTGATGCCGCTGAAATCGGCTTGGCCGACGAGCGCGTCGGATACTTCCACGACGTCGGGTCGTCAAGAAACTGCAGATATGCTGCGAGTGCTCGTCGGAACTTTTGCTGGTAGTCCCTCAAGCTGCTTGGCTTCAATTCGCGCGCCTTTAAATTCCCGAAAACCTGCGTGATATGGTCAGCATCCAATGATTTAACGTCGATACTGCGCCAGTTGTCTTGGGTTCCCAAGACGCTCCGACACGCGATCGCGAGGGCCGCGGCCGTACCGGCGTTGATTAGGCCCTTCGATGCCGCCCATGCCCAATGGTCGACCAACGCTTCAGCGGACGTACTTCCCGAGTCCATCTCCAACTCTCTCTCCTCCTTTCCGACATCCGTACGTCGGACATCTGATCTACCGCGCGCATTCTGGGTTTGATGCGGCGATTCGTCAAGCAATTTTCCGAAGAAAACTGGTTAGGCTGGTTTTTCTACGGTTTTGGCCAGATTCGTCCGAGCCGGCGAGTTTTGCGCAAGCGCATGGCGAGAGCTTGCCAATACATGGTGGGTCTGGTGACCGCAGACGAAGCTGTGGGGGCAACGCAAGGGGTGGCCAGCCCTCCCGCGTTAGCCGCTACACTGCGCCGCCATGATTCCTTCCACTTTGGCTGCGGAAGTTACGCGCGCGCTTGAGGACTTCCTTGCAACGGGATTCGGGCCGTCGAACCCGGCGTTTGAGTCGGTGATGGATGACTTTCTTGGCGAGGCCGACAATCTCGTCAAGGGGCCGTATCTCTCCGTCGACTTGCCGTTTCAGCACGTGAGTGAGGGCGGGGAGCCGTTTCCCGCGCTGCCGCTTGGCTTCACGCCTTGGCGGCATCAGCGCATAGCACATCCAGATGCTGTACTAGGCGATACTTCGGCAGGTGGCGCCACTGATCGAGTTGGTCGAGGACGGTGAGGAGAGGATCGGGCACAGGTTGCGTGCTGGTTGGTTAGCGGCTGGTGGTGACGGTAACATGCATGGGCTCGCGCTGTGGTGCGATGGCCAATTGCTGATACGAGCAACCCCGGTCCGCCGTGCGCCCCTGCGGGTTAGCGTGCTTCTCTGGGGGATGCATTTTTCGGCCGAAAGGGCGTTTCGGACCTAGTCGCCGTAGCAACAAGAGCACGCCTATCGGCGTGCTAGGGAAGGCAGGATGCCTTCCCTCCGAAGGCCCGTCGACGGGCTGCTAGAGCGGCAGGAGCGCGTGGCGGAGTTCGATCTGCTGACCGCTGGGGTGGCGTGCGTGATCGCTTGAGAACCTCTGAACCGACCCGATGGGCTGTTGTGGGCGGGGTTTGCCTACGAGGGCGGCGTTGTTCTCTGGTGCCTCTAGCGCCGCTAGCACCTTCGTGCGTGCAGTGGACGTGTTGCCGTCCAGCACGTAGCCCAACATGCAGCCGACGGGCAGGTCGGCGGCGTACTTTTCCGTCACGAAGCGCCGGACGCCGCATTGCACGTACTCGGTTGCGAGTGAGCGTAGACCGTCCTGTCTTGACACGTTTAGGCGTTTGCATTCGTAGGCTAGATAGCGGTCGCGGTCTTTGTCGAGCAGCACGGCCATGTCGATTTCGCCCTTGCTGAACGGGAGGTCCTCCGGTGTGTGCCCGAAGGGCTTGTAGTGAAATTCCAAGTAGTGGAACAGTCGTCTTGCTTGCGAATCCTTCCAGACGATGTCCACCAGTTTGGCGGTAATCGTATCCTCGCCGGGCACGTCGGGCAGAACCTCGCGGCAAACCGGCCAAAGCGCGACGATGCGCTCCAGAAAGCGCTCGTCCAGCGTGCGGAACCGTGCGGTCCACGCACTTGCGTCGCCCTCCGACATTAGCTTGGTTCGCTGACTTTCCCGACTCGACCGGCGTCGTGCAACTCCGTAGCCAGTGCGTCGGCGTCGGCGATTGCTGCCGAGCGTAGCCAGAACCTCCGTTGAAGAGGCTTGACCACGTAAAGACTGTCGCCATCGAACAGGCGGAAATCGGGCACTAGCTGGAAGTTGCCTGGCAGTTGCACGTTTAGCCGCTGTGAGAGTCGCTGCAATGCCTCGCTGACGGCGCGGCTGCTCCTTTCGTGGTACACCTCCTGGCTTTGCCGATCTACCAAGCGTAAGCGCACGAGGGCCATATCGTCGTTGCGCGCTTCAAGGCTCACGTTGACTGCGGCGTTGTCATCGAACCACGGCGACAGGCTTTCGGAGAGGGTCCGGCCGTACGCCTCTCGATTCGATTTATCTGGCTTACGCCATAGGGCGATCGAAGTGCCTTTGCTGGGTTGCACGTTTGGGATGATCTCGTTCACGCCGTCTTCGACCAAGGCAATCTCCTCCTTGCCTAAGCCAAAGTAGCGGTAGCAGAGATCGTCGAGCTGGCGAAGCACGTCCTCGCTTGTTCCTGGGACAAGCTCGCGCTTCCGCACCACTGCCCGTTGCTCATCAAGAAATGCGACGAGTTCGCCGGCCGCGGAAGCGCTCGCGCCGTCCATGTGCTCCGGCAATGGAAATGGGAGGCGGAGCAGCTCTACCTGCCGCACTACCGGTCTCTCCGCGCCGAACGAGGACGTGTCGTGAAACGCAAACCAAAGCAGCAGCTTGCTGTTCATCAATGCCGCAAGGAGCTTGCCCAGGTGTGCATCCTGCGCTGGCACGGAGATCGCCGAGATGATGTGTTCGAATGTCAGCGGGTCTTCTACGTAAGAGGCCCGCAGCCGCATCTGTCTTGTGGCGCTCAATCCCTGCGGCACGAGCACCCGGGGGCCGTCGAAGCCTCGTTCGAAGCCATTGCGATGCACCAAACCATCGTATTCGTCCTTGAAAGGCCGCAACCCCCGACAATCTTGGACGAGCATACGGAACGCGCCAATCGGTAGGTATGGAGCCGTACGGATTGCCTTGCTACGTTCCCTGCTGTGGCCCTCCTTGCCAAAGAGTGTCTCGCTGACCGGCTTGAAGCCGTTGCCGACGACCCACCGGTTGGCAAATGAGTCGATCGTGCGATACACCTTTCCGTATTCGAGGACCAAGTCGTTGAGCGACGGCAGTGCTGCTAGGTATCCGAAGAGCTTTGCGTCGGGATCGTTCATCCACAGGCGCCGCTTGAACACGAACGGATCCTCGGCGAGCTGGCGGGACGATACCGAGCCCTTGTCTGCGCTACGCAGGGTGATTACGCGCCCCATGCGCAGGTTCAGGTCGGCCTTTGGCGTCCAGTAGTCGAAGCGGTATCCGTGCGCGCCCTCGCTGCCCGGGCTGAGGATCATCAGCGCGGCCGGCCTCACGGCGCTGTCGAATAGCTGGAAACGCAGATCCGCGAAGTTCACGACACGCAGCAGTCGCGCTGTTTCCGCGAGTTGGCGTCGAGCCGCCACCGCATCCTTGCTTTGGTTATGCAGAAAGCCCATGGCCGGTAGCAAAAACCCCACCACGCCGCACTCTCGCAAGTGCCGCAGGGCTTTCCAGGTGAACGCCCATGCCTCCTCGTTCTCGGGCATTGGCAAGCTGTGGTCGTTGCACCATGCGATCGACCGCCGCTCTGGTTCTCGGCGGCTGGTCCAGGGCGGGTTGCCTACCACTACGTCTGTCTTGAGGTCTTCCTCCGGCACATCGAAGAAGTCCTCCGCTCGGAGCGTGCGCCCCCAGAGTGGAGGAAGCAGCCTGCCTTGCTTCATGAGACGACGGATGTCGGGTGGCTTCACCTCCTGCAACAGCGCCACATAGAGCGAGAACACCGTCACCCGAACTGCGCTGGCCTCGATGTCGAGGCCTTGCAATCTCGCCAGCATCGCCAAGAGGCTGCCCCACGGGATGGTTCTCGACCGATGACCCCGACGCCAACTTTCGCAGAGGCGCTGGAACAGCCGGACTAGGTGAATCCCTGACCCACATGCCGGATCCAGGAAGGTGCCCTGTGTCCTCGTCTTCTCCGGCACCGTGTCCCACAGCGCGGATATCGCCGTGTCGGCCAGGAACATCGGCGTGTAGTAGGCGCCCTTCTTTCTGCGCTCGTCCTTGCTACGCCGGCCGAGGAAGCGGTCGTAAACCGCGCTGACTAGCTCAATGGGCATGTATTTGAAATCGTAGCCCCACAGCCGCAGTTGGTCTCCGCCGCCTTGGCGCATCTCGACGCGACCGCTGCGAAACCTCGCCAGCGTCGTCAGGTGTGCGGGCAAGACGCGTTCGGGCGGCGCTTCCGCATCAAAGGCACATGGCGCAACGAACAGGTCTCCGTTGAAGTCCTTGCGCAGTCGCTCGAGCAGGCCGAGGAGCAACGTGTCGTCCTCAGCACTCAGAATGGCATCGAACGAGTCTGCAACTCCATCGGTGGCCTCCTGCAGGTACTCCGGCAGCACGATGCCACGGTCTTCCAAATAGGCGATGAACATGGTCTGTATGAGCAGCGCCTGCGCGCCGTCCGCGCTCAACCCGTCGCGCCGAAGAGTTGCGTGCGCCGCCGTCAGGTTGTCGAGCAGAACCTGGTCGATCCGCTCGTCGGGTCGGAAGTAGTCGGCATGCTCCTCCAGCAGCCGACCGGACTCGGCCGCGTATAGGAGGTTCTTGAGGTCGAATGCGTTCGCGATCACGTGCAGTTGCTGGATGAGGCATTCTGTTTCCCAAATACCCTCGTCTTGGAAGGGCTTGCGCGCCAGCGAGAATGCCCTCACGGTGTTGGCCGCCAGCACGAGGAGGAGTGTGGCCAGCCCCTGGTTCCACAGCGCGCCGTGCAGGTCGAGTACCTGCTTCCGGTCGTATTCGTCGAGCTCCACGATGACGACAGTCGGCACGTCTTGGATGCAGAACACGCCGGATGCGCCCAAGTCCCGAAGCGTCGTGCGGATCGCGCCTGCATGGGCGCCCGTGCCCACGTCTTGAGCGTCCTCGTACAGTTCTGGCGCGGTGCGCGAAGATAGCTCGAGCCGCGCCTTCCACTCGGCGCTTAGCGGCGGGCTTTGCAGTTCGGTCATGCCGGACATCCCACGCCAACGCAAGCGGCCAGAATTCTAGCCCCGTTCATTCGGCTAGCCTTGCGCGTCATTCCATGTCCCAGCGAAACAACCCTAGGACGTGTGTGCACACGCGTCAACGATGCCTCCTGTGCTCTCGCCTAGCCGCAGCGTAAAATATGGTTTTTCATACAGCATTTGTCAAGGTGGCAGCCGGTCATGCGGCTCGCTCTTGGAGGGAAGGCATTCTGCCTTCTCTGTGGGTCGCAAGGCACGCCCGGTGGGCCGTTCCAGCCGGAGTCTGGGCTTAATGGCGAAACGCGCGCCTATCGGCACGCCAGAAGGGCGAGACGCCCTCCCTCCGAGAGCCGTCTAGTCTGACAGAGCTGCCAAAGGCAACAGCGTGAACGCGCCCTGGTTGGATCGCTCCCCAAGACGCGAGGCGCAGCCATCCAGCCCTCCCGCGTTAGCCGCTACACTGCGCCGCCATGATTCCTTCCACTTTGGCTGCGGAAGTCACGCGGGCGCTTGAGGACTTCCTTGCTACCGGGTTTGGGCCGTCGAATCCGGCGTTCGAGTCGGTGATGGATGACTTTCTTGGCGAGGCGGACAATCTCGTCAAGGGGCCGTATCTCTCCGTCGACTTGCCGTTTCAGCACGCGAGTGAGGGCGGGGAGCCGTTTCCCGCGCTGCCGCTTGGCTTCACGCCTTGGCGGCATCAGCGCATTGCATTTGAGCGATTGCGGGGCGGCAAGTCCACGATCGTGGCGACGGGCACTGGGTCGGGGAAGACGGAGTGCTTTCTCTATCCGATTCTCGAGCACTGTTTGGCGCAGGCTGGCACGCCCGGTGTGAAGGCCATTCTGGTTTATCCGATGAACGCGCTGGCGACGGACCAGGCGGGGCGGATCGCTCGGCTCATCCACGGCACGGAAGCGCTGCGCGGCAAGGTGAGTGCGGGGCTGTATGTGGGTGAGACCGGCGCTTCGCCAAGAGAGCGCATGACGGAGGCGCATCTCGTCGAGAACCGGGATGCGTTGCGGGAGCGGCCGCCGGACATCCTGCTCACCAACTACAAGATGCTCGACCTGTTGCTCACCCGGCCCGTGGATTTTCCCCTTTGGCGGCACAACCAGGCTGGCACGTTGCGCTTTCTGGTGGTGGATGAACTGCACACGTTCGATGGCGCCCAAGGCACAGACCTCGCCTGCCTCGTGCGTCGACTTCGGACGCGCTTGCAGGCCAATCAGGATTTGGTCTGCGTTGGCACGTCCGCCACCTTGGGTGGAGAGGAGAGTCGCGAGCAGATCATCGGCTATGCGTCGTCGCTGTTTCATCAGCCCTTCGCCGCGGATGCCATCGTTGGGGAGACGCGGCAGGGGATCGATGAGTTCCTGGGCGACGCCCTGACCAATGAGCACCTCGCGCCCTGGCCAGACCTTGCCGAGCGTGTCGATCCGAGTCGCTATCAGAATGCCGACGCCTATGTGCGGGCCCAGCACGAGGTGTTCTTCGGTGAGGACGCGCCTGAGGATTTCCATACCCCGGCGGGCAGAGTCGCGCTTGGCGAGCGGCTTCGCGAACACGCGGCGTTCGTCAACTTGCTTCGAGTGCTGAGCGCCGCGCACCCCACCCCGGTAACGGACGTGCTCGCGCGCCTGAAGCGAAGCTTGCGGGTCTCGAGCGCGAGCGAGGCAATGAATGTCCTCAATGCCCTGTGTGCGCTCATCTCCACAGCGCGTGGCGAGGGCGGAACGGCAGATGGGAGTGGTGATGCATCCGCGGCAACATCCCTGCCGCCTTTCCTCACCGTAAAGCTGCACCTTTGGGTGCGCGAGTTGCGCCGCATGGTGTGCAGCGTGTGGGATGAATCCGAAATACCGGTGGATGCAAACGCTGGGGAGGCCGATGCACCCCCTGTGCCAGCCCAGCCGAGCCGCCACCGCCTGCGCTACTCCGATGATCTGAAACCGGACGAAGACTTCGTGCATCTCCCCTTGGTGCAGTGTCGCGAATGCCACGTCACCGCCTGGGCCGCGGTGAAGCGCCCGGGCGAGACCAGGGTGGACCAGGACTTGCGCGTCTTCTACAACCGCTTCTTCCTGCGCGACCCGGAAGTGCTGTTCCTGTTCCCGTTGGCCGATGGCGAGAAACGGCCGCAAGGCGTGCGCGGCGAGGAGTTATCGATCTGCGGTGCTTGCGGCACGCTTGGAGAGGCGCCGTCCGGCACTTGTCGGGCGTGTGGCAGCACCGCCGTCGTGCCCGTCTTCCAGCCGCACTCCGTAGCTGTCGGCAAGGCAGGGAGACGCCCCGAACTCAGCCGCGATTGCCCCCACTGCCAAGCCCGCGAAGCGCTCATCATCCTGGGTGCCCGGGCGTCAAGCCTCCTCAGCACTGGCCTCGCCCAACTGTTCGCATCACACCACAACGACGATCGCAAGGTGATCGCCTTTTCCGACAACGTGCAGGATGCCGCCCATCGCGGCTCCTTCTTTGCTGCCCGCACTTGGCGCAACAGCGTGCGTATGGCGATGGCGCAGGTGTTGGAACAGCACGACGGCATCTCCTTGGCGGAGTTGCCGGACCGGGTCGTGGACTGGTGGAGCGACACGGCAGGCAATCCCCAGGCATTCGACGAGAAGCGCTTCAGCGAGTTCATTGCGCCCGACAAGATGTGGTGGCGAGAGTTTGAGGCAATGCGCGAGAACGGCAGCGTTGCCCAAGGTTCTGACCTCCTTGAGAGGGTCAAGCGCCGCCTGCGCTGGGACACGCACGCGGAACTCACTTTCGCCGGATCCATCGGACGTACCCTCGAACGTACGCAGACGGCGGCGGTGGGATTCGACCCCGCCGCAGTCGCCCACGCCTGCGACACGCTACTGATGAAGATTCGAGAGGGCTTCGGGGAGTTGCGCGAGGTGCAAGAGGTGCACGTGCGCAGCTTGGTCATGGGCGTGCTGCGGCGCATGAAGGATCGCGGGGCGGTCGAGAACCCGATGCTCGGCGGCTATCTGCGAAGTGGCGGCAATCCCTTTGCCATAAGGGATCGTGCGCTGCAGAACTTCGGTCCGCGCTCTGGGCTGCCGGTGTTTCCCGCGCCCATGGGCGATGACCGCGGCGTGGAGGCCATCACCAGCCGGCGCAAGAGCTGGTACCAAACCTGGGTGGAGAAGGTGTTGTCGCCAGTGCACCCGTTGGCGGCCACCAGCAACGCCGGAGACATCCTTCGGACGGTGATGACCGCTTTGGTTGGTGCGGGGCTGGCACGAGCGCTTCCGGCGCGCAATTCGGAGGTTTGGGCGCTCGATCCAGAACGGCTCTACGTCACCCCAAATGCGGTCTCGATGGAGGGACCCCACGCCAAACGTCCGCTCGTGGTTCCGGTTCGCGAGGCGCCCTTGTGGCAAGACGTGCCGAGCTTGGAAGTCGCTTCCCTCGGCTGCTATGGGGGGCACAAGCCGGGTTCTCCTTCTTGGGCTGGCCGCCTATATCGACAGTCGGACATCCATCGCATCGTCTCGGCCGAGCACACCGCACTCGTGTCCCGCGAGGACCGCGACCGCCTGCAAACGCGCTTCGCCGCCCCGGATGCGATGCCTTGGGAGCCGAACCTCCTCTCCGCCACGCCAACGCTGGAACTCGGCGTGGACATCGGCGACCTTTCCACGGTGGTGATGTGTTCCGTGCCGCCGGCGCCGGTGAACTATCAGCAACGGACGGGCCGGGCAGGGCGGCGCGACGGCAATGCGCTCTCCCTCACCGTGGCCACGGGCCAGCCGCACGATCTCTACTACTACGAAGAGCCGATGCAAATGCTGGGGAGCTCGGTAGAGCCGCCTGGCATTTTCCTGAACGCACCGGCGGTTTTGGAGCGACAGCTCACCGCGTTCTGCTTCGACTGCTGGGTGGCCGGAGACGTGGGCGCGGGGGCGGTGCCGCGCACAATTGGCACGGTACTGAACAACGTGGCAGCGACCACGCAGGAGCGTTTCCCATACCCACTGCTCAACTTCATTCGCGACAGCGCGGCTCGCCTGCTCGACGGGTTCCTTGTGGCCTTCGAAGCTCGGTCGGCGATGGGTCAGGGGCTCGACGAAGCCTCACGGGAGTACCTTAGGGAATTCTTGCTTGGCACCGGTCAGCACCAAACCCTGCACTACCGCATCCTCGAACGGCTGACGGAAGCGGCCAAGGAGCGCCAATCCTTGCGCAATGACGTGGAGGCGTTGACCCGTCGCATCCGCAACCTCCAGCAAGGCGCGCCGGACGAGGCAACCGCAGACGAGATCAAGCGCATCACGCGAGAGCGGGCTGGGCTCCGAGAGCTCGTCAACAGGCTAGGCGGCCGCGACACTTTTGGCTTCCTCACCGATGAAGGGTTGTTGCCGAACTATGCCTTTCCGGAAGCTCCGGTCACGCTGCGTTCGGTCATCTTCAAGGAACGCGACGGGGACGAGGCGGATGACGATGCGGTGGTGTACGAATACGTCCGCCCCGCGGTTTCGGCGCTTGGCGAGTTCGCCCCGGAGAACGAGTTCTATGCGGGCGGTCGTCGCGTGGTCATCAGGCGCGTGGACACGAGGGTTTCGCCCATCGAGATCTGGCGCTTGTGTCCCTCCTGCGACTACGCCGAGAACATCGAAGCGCGTGATTCGAGCAGCGTCTGCCCCCGCTGCGGAGATCCGCAGTGGGCTGACGCTGGCCAACGCCGGGACATGCTGCCGCTGAAGGTGGTCCATGCCGCCACACCCGATCCATCTAGCCGCATCATGGACGAACGCGATGATCGCGAACCGCTGTTCTTTGTGCGGGAACTCGCGGTCTCTTTTCAGCCGGATGCGGTGCAGCGTGCCTATGCATGTGGTGACGCCGGACAGCCCTTTGGCTTTGAATACATCGCCCGCGCCACCTTCCGCGACATGAACTTTGGCCGCGTGGACGAGCAAGATGCGCCGGTCAAGTTCGCTGGCGAGGCGCGGCCCCGGAAGGGGTTTTCAGTGTGTCGTCGCTGCGGTGGCGTGCAGGACCGCAATGGCGAAGTGCAGCACACATCCACCTGCCGCTACCAGAACAACACCCACGTGGTGGATTGCCTGTATCTGTACCGACAGTTCGATTCCGAAGGGATACGCATACTGGTGCCCCCGGTTGGCAGTCTCGACGAGGACGAGCGCCTGCATTCCTTTATCGCGGCGCTGGAACTGGGCCTCAAGCGACGCTTCGCCGGAGCCGTGGATCACCTGCGCGCCACGATCTCGTTGCAGCCGGCCCAAGAGTCGAGCGGCAACGTCAAGTTCCTGATGCTGTACGACATCGTGCCGAGCGGCACCGGCTACCTCAAGCAGATGATGAACCATCCCGAGCAGATGCTCGAAGTGCTTCGGCAGGCGCGGGATGCGCTGACCGGGTGCGCGTGCAATGCGGACCCGGAAAGGGACGGCTGCTATCGCTGCCTCTATGCATACCGCCGCAGTCACAAGATGGCCAATATCTCGCGCAAGGTGGCCTTGCGGATGCTGGACACGATCCTGGCGCAGGCGGAGACCTTGGAGGAGGTGGATGGACTGCGTTCGGTGAAGGTGAACCCGGTGCTGGAGAGCGAGTTGGAGGCGCGCTTCGTTGAGGCACTTCGGCATTGGGATTCCGGTGGGCGACGAGTTCAGGTGCGCGAGGATGTGGTGGCCGGCAAGCCGGGGTTTGTGCTCACCGTGGGCGAGATGACCTATACGATGGAGGCACAGGCGCAATGTGGCGAGCCGGAAGGCGTGGCCATTGCCAGCCGCCCGGACTTCCTCATTCGCGCCACCCGGGAAGCCGCGGATCGACCACCGGTGGCGGTCTTCATGGATGGGTTCGAGTTCCATCGGCAAACTCTGGACGAGGATTCCGCCAAGCGGATGGCCTTGGTGCGGGCTGGATATCTCGTCTGGTCGCTCACTTGGCATGATTTGGAGCCGGCCTTCGGCAACGAGGACGACTGCCTGAACTTGCTCGGTGCCGACGGCGGGGACATGAGCGAGTTGCAGCGGAAGTTGGATTCGCGGTGGGGCACGGGCGCAGTTCGATCGCGGCTCGACGACCCCGCACTTGGGCTACTGGTGGAATACCTGGCCGCGCCGGATGCGGTGGCGTGGAAGCGGGCCGTTTTCACGCGGTTGTTGCCGATGTTCGAGCCGGCGTCCATGCAGGACGGCGAGTTGGCAGCACGCGTGCGGAGCTTGGGAGAGCGCTTGCCAGATGCAATGCAGGGTGCGTTGTCAGATTTGCCCATGCGGGCGGCGTTTGCGTTTCGGGATGGATGGGAGGCCGCTCCTGATGCCTTTGCCGAGCTCGCGCTAGCCTTGCCGTTGGCAGCAGTGGAGGTGCCGGAGCCGGATGCGTTGCTGGTGGCGTTGCACGTTAACGACGCGAGCTTGGCGGAGGCGGATGCGCGCCGGGCGTGGAATGGCGTGCTGCGTCTCTACAACTTGCTGCAATTCGTGCCCGGCGCATGGTGGACGACTGCGCTGGGTGTGGAGCGGGGCAATTACGGGGCGTTCGGGGCGGTTGCCGCGTCTGGGGATGGTGATGAGCTCGATCCCGAGTGGGCGCAGGCCATATCGCTCGCTGACGCTGCGCTTCGCGTGCCCCTGCGTTCTTTGGCGGACATGGGGGCGAGAACCCCGGAAGTGGGCTTCGAGCTCGCGGACGCGGCGGATAGTGTGATCGCGGAGGCGGAGTTGGCGTGGCCGGATGCGCATGTGGCTGTGCTGCTGGCCGAAGACGCCACCCAACCGTTTGAGCAGGCCGGCTGGCAGGTCTTCGGCGCAGATCTGCCGGACCTGGTTGCGAAGCTGGCTGTTGCGTTGAATCTAGAGGAGCCGGTATGACCAGTAGCCGCATGGCGCTTTCGGCGGATTTCCTCGCCGCCTTCGCCAAGCTGCCCTCGCAACAGCAAAAGGGCGTGCGCAGGATGATCTCGCAGTTCGAGCGCGACTCCACCGCATCCGGCCTCAACTACGAGAAGATCGTTGGCGCCAAGGACGCGAACATGCGCTCGTTGCGCATCGACGGCGGCTATCGCGCCATTGTCCTCAAGCCGGGTTCGGCCAACGTGCACCTGCTCCTGTGGGCGGACAAGCACGATGAGGCCTACGACTGGGCGATGCGGCACGAATGTCGCGTCAACCGCGAGACCGGTGCCTTGCAGGTGTATGCCCCGCAGCACGGAGTAGGGCCGGCCCAGGCGCCTCCCTCGGCGCCGGCTGAGGCAGGAATCTTCGCCGGTCTCAAGAATCGAGAATGTCTGCGGCTCGGTGTGCCGGAGGCGATGGTCGCGGAAGTGCGCGCCATCCGCGACGAGGCGGAACTGGACGCCATGCAGGTGCGGTTGCCGCAGGAAGCCTACGATGGCCTGTTCCTGTTCATGGCTGGGGAAAGCTACGAGCAGGTAATCCGCGACCGCGAAGCCCCGTCGAGTCCCGTTGACGACGCCGACTTTGCGGCTGCGCTACACCGAGACGAATCTCGCTCGCGGTTCGTGCTGATCGATGACGACCTCGAGCTCGATGCGATGCTCAATGCGCCCTTGGAACGATGGCGAGTGTTCCTGCATTCGTCACAGCGGCGGCTGGTGGAGCGGCACTGGAACGGGCCGACCCGTGTGCTCGGTGGTGCCGGCACCGGCAAGACGGTGGTCGCCATGCATCGAGCGCGCTGGCTGGCGCGGCACGTGGAGGAGGGCGAATCCATCCTGTTCACCACCTTCAACCGCAATCTGGCCGCCGACATCAAGACCAACCTGGCGTTGATCTGCACACCGGAGGAAATGCGGCGTATCGAAGTCGCCAACATCGATAGCTGGGCGACGCGGTTCCTGCGTGGGCAAGGGTTGCGCTTCCGCTTGTTGTCTGGGCGAGACCGTGAGGCCTGGGCCGCGGCGTTGGACAAGAAACCCGCCTCGCCGGACCTTGCCGACCGCTTCTTTGAGGATGAGTGGAGCCAGGTGATTCAGAACCACGGGATCACCAGTCGCGACGAATACCTGCGCGTGCCGCGCACCGGCCGAGGGGTGCGGCTGAATCGAGCGACTCGGGCCGCCGTTTGGCCCGTGTTCGAGGAATACCGTGCGGGTCTCGTGGAGCGCAATGCGATGGAGTTCGCAGACTGCTACCACGCTGCGACGGCGTTGCTGGAGGGCGGGGATGTGGAGACGCCCTATCGCTGTGTGATCGTGGACGAGGCGCAGGATCTCATGGTGCCGGCTTGGCGGCTTGTCCGCGCCTTAACGGCCCAGGGCAAGGACGACCTCTTCATCGCCGGCGATGCCCATCAGCGCATCTACTCGCGCCAGCCGGTCGTGCTCGGCCGCTGTGGCATCGACATCCGTGGCCGTGCCCGCAAGCTCCGCCTCAACTACCGCACGACCGAGGAGACTCGGCGCTGGGCGGAACGGTTGCTAGAGGGGCAAGATGTCGACGACCTGGACGGCGGCACAGATGACAACCACGGAATCCGCTCCATCACCAGCGGCCCGGAGCCGCGGATCGAGCGATTGGATGGGCGGGACGAGCAGGAGGCTTGGATTGTCGCCTACTTGGGTGCCCTGCCGGGTGAGAGCGACCTACGCGGCACCTGCATCGTCACCCGCACCCGCAAGGAGCGCGACTTGCTCGCGGTCAGGCTCCAAGCCGCGGACATCCCAACGATCGTCCTCGAAACCGATGCACCCGACGAGTCCTCCCCCGGAGTCCGCCTAGCCACGATGCATCGGGTCAAGGGCTTGGAATTCGATCGCGTCCTGGTGGCCAGCGCAAACTTGGGCCTGATCCCTCTCCCAGCGGCAATCCCATCGGAGGAGGGTCCGGAACGCGCCGCCGCCGAAGCCTCCGAACGCTCCCTGCTCTACGTCGCCGCCACCCGAGCCAAGAAGGAACTGACCATCCTCAGCTTCGGTACGCCCAGCCCGTTCCTGGTTTGAACCTCTCGGAGCTGATTGCGACGAGGCCCGGAGGGAAGGCATCCTGCCTTCCCTAGCGCCGACAGGCGCTTTCTTCCAAGTCGCGGTCTGCGCGCCAGAGGGCGCGCAGGGAAGGCAGGATGCCTTCCCTCCAAAGGCCCGCCTTTGCTTATGCGCTGGCGCGAACTGCTGGCCTTCGTGCTCGCGTTCGCTCGCAGCTACGGCTATCAAGTAAGTCGCACTTCGCCGCTGGCGCGGCAAAGCTCGACTCACCTGATAGGTGGTCCGAGAGAGCTCACTACCAGTGGAGCGGCCCGTCCACCGGAAGATGCTCGGTGGGGGACCGCGGCGCCGGTGAAGACGATCACCCCCGCATCGGGTTGATGGGTGCCCAAGTCTCCTTGGTGGCGAGGATGGCTTCGCCGACGTCTTCCACGTCCCACGGGCCTTCGGCTTCGTCCTTTGCTGCCACGGGCTGCATCTGCCAGGAGAGCAGGGAGACGCGGTTGCCGGTGACGAGCCAGGTGCGGCCGGTGACTTCCTTTGCTTCGTCGGTGCAGAGCCACACCACGGCGGGGGAGACCTTCTCCGGCGGCACGGCGGCCTTCGCCTGTTCCGGGAGGATGTCGTCGGTGAGCCTTGACAGTGCCGTGGGGGCGAGGATGTTCACGGTGATGCCGTAGCGGGCGCCTTCGAGGTACAGGCAGCGGGCGAAGCCGGCGATGCCGGCCTTGGCGGCGCCGTAGTTGGTCTGGCCGAAGTTGCCGAGCAGGCCCGAGGTGGAGCTGGTGACGACGATGCGGCCGCCGTGGCCTTGCTCCAGCATCTGGTCGTAGGCGGCCTTGGCGGTGAGGTAGGTGCCGCGCAGGTGGACGTCGTTGACCACGTCCCACATGTCGTCGGTCATGTTCTTGAACGATTTGTCGCGCAGGATGCCGGCGTTGCAGATGCAGATGTCGAGCTTGCCGAAGTTGTCGACGGCAGCCTTGACCATGCCCAAGGCGTCATCCTTGTTGGAGACGGAGCCGTAGTCCGCCACGGCCTGGCCGCCGGCGTCGCGAATCTCCTGTGCCACCTGGTCCGCCATTGCCGAGCCGGAGCCGGTGCCGTCCCGGGCGCCGCCGAGGTCGTTCACCACCACCGCGGCGCCTTCCTGCGCGAAGAGCAGGGCGTGCGTCCGCCCTAGGCCGCCGCCCGCGCCGGTGACCAGCGCGACCTTGCCGTCCAACATTCCCATGAGGTCCTCCGATAGAATCGATTTGCGCGCCCAAGGGCCACGCGGAAGGCGCGCATGATATAGCGGACACGCGACGAAATGCGGCGCGACTTTGGGGTTTGAGTGGGGATTTGAGCGCTTCGGAGGGCGATGTGGGAGATCTCTTTGACATGAGCGGCAAGGTTGCGCTCGTCACCGGCGGCAGCCGCGGGCTTGGCCGTGCCATGGCGCTGGCGTTTGCCGAACGGGGCGCGGACATCGTGGTCACCAGCCGCAAGATCGACAACTGCGAAGCGGTGGCGGACGAAGTTCGGGCGCTTGGCCGGGAAGCGTTGGCCCATGCCTGCCACGTCGGCCATTGGGATGAACTGGGCGCGCTCGCAGACGCAGCCTACGACCGCTTCGGCAAGGTGGACGTGCTCGTCAACAACGCCGGCATGTCGCCGCTCTATCCGAAGCTCTCCGCCGTGACGGAGGACCTGTTCGACAAGGTGGTGGGCGTCAACCTCAAGGGCCCATACCGTCTCTCCGCCTTGGTCGGCGAACGCATGATGGAAGGCGACGGCGGCGCCATCATCAACGTCAGCAGCACGGCGGCGGTTCACGCCACCCCCGACTCGGAGCCATACGGCGCCGCCAAGGCCGGCATCAACTCCCTCACCCTCTCCTTGGCGCGCGGCTTCGGCCCGAAGGTTCGCGTCAACTGCATTCAGGCGGGCCCATTCCTCACCGACATCTCCAAGGCGTGGGACATGCCGTCCTTCGAACGTAACGCCAAGGCGAACATCGCCCTGCAGCGCGGCGGCGAACCGGAAGAAGTGGTCGGCGCGGCGCTCTATCTCGCCAGCGACGCCGGCAGCTTCACCACCGGCACCATCATCCGTGTAGACGGCGGCTCCTTCTGAGGCTGCGTAGGGGGCGACCCTCGTGGTCGTCCGTGGGTCGAACGCGCAAGTGCGGGCGAGGACAAGCCGCGCCCCTACGATGTCGTGGCTTGCGCGCCCTTGCGGGCGCGTCGGCAGTTCGCTACGCGAACTGCTGGCCTCCGGGTTCGCTTACGCTCACCCCTCCGGCTAGGAGCCAGCGCCGTTCCCTACGGCGCTGGCTCCTAGCGCCTGGACAACGGCGGGGGACAGATCCTCGCCGGTGAGGCGTTCGTAGGTTTCGAGCCAGCCCGGGTTGGCGAGGTTGATCTCCAGTACGTAGGGCCACGCCATGTCGATGGCGGCGAAGGCGACGCCTTGGTCGAGCAGGCGCGTGGCCAGCTTCTGGGCAAGGACGAGCTCGTCGGCGTCGAGCGAGGCCGGCACAGGGGTTGCGCCGGCGTGGAGATTGCCGCGATGGTCGCTTGGCGCTTTGCCGTATGTGCCAATGACTTGGCCCCCGGCCACAAGAACGCGCCGTTCGCCTCGCTGCATGGGGATGCGCCGCTGCAATAGCGCATAGCGGCCGCCCTGAGTCAGATGGCCGAGGATGGCGCCCGTGTTCGCATCGCCCGCCCGCAACAGGAACACGTCCCTGCCGAAGCTCCCCGCCGGAGGCTTGCCGATCCAGTCGCCGCCGGAATCGACGAGGGCGGCGAGCGCAAGAGGATCGTTGGAGAAGTGCGACTCCGGCTGCGCAAGGTCTGGGTAGTCCAGGTACAGCGAAACCTTGCCGTGCTGGCGCGTCAAGGCGGTGGGGGTGTTGACGAACCTGTCTTCGGGCAGGGCTCTCAGCATCTGCATCCGATCCAGATGCGTGGCTGCTGCGCCGAAGCCAAGGATGAAATAGCGGTCCCGACCCTCTAGCGCCACCCGCGCCCCGTCGGCACCGACGCCGGACAGGCACCGCCCGTTGAGCGCCAGCGACTCATGCTCGACGCAGATGGTCTCCCATCCGGCAACGTCGAACCCCCGTGGCAGCCGAATGCGGTTGTCGTTGGTGGAACGACCGCTCAGTGTGACAAAGAAGGCGATGCTGGGCATGGAACGTTCGAGCCAGGACGAGCCAGGGAGTGTGGCACCAGTGCCTTGTGATGGTCACGCGTACAGCAGGCGCTCGCCCTTGGGCTGTGGTATCGCGTCCCCGAATTCGCGCGCGGTGTCGATCCAGAGTTCCATCGCCTCGTTGACTCTGGCGAGAGCGTCTGCCTGCGTGTCGCCGTGCGCCATGCACCCAGGCAGCTCCGGCACTTCCGCGATGAAGGCCGCATCGTCATTGCTCCAATAGAGGATGATCTCGTACTTGTACATCACTCGTCGCCTCCGAGTTGGTGTTTCAAAGCCAGCTGTCGGACTTGCCTGACTTGGTACGGCTTCGCGTTCCCGTTGCCTCGTTGCAGGTTTATTCTCGCTTGAATGCCTTGCTTACGGTACATGTGATGGCTACCGCGGATGCGCTCGTCGAACTCGAGGTATCGCATCAGTGCGCACAAGTCGGCGAAACGGACGTTCGCGTCCGATCTGCCCTCAAGTATCGTTCGTAGGAGCCGTTCATGCCGATTCATGCTGCGTCACGAATCCATTGCGTTTGCCAGCACGTCGCCAGCCCAGACGTAAGAGCAGCCTCACGGCTGGCGCGATGCATGTAATCGGGATTGTACGATAGCGGTGCTCCCCACTGCCGATGACCGGCGCACGACGGGTGTATGATCGAGGCCATGCGTGACTACAGCCTGCAACCTGCCCAAGTGCCTGACTTTGTGCCGGAAGTGCTCGATGGTGCACGGCGGGAGGAACTCAAGGAGCGGATTCGGGAACTCCTGCGCGAGCGGGGGGCCGCGCTGGTGGCGCACTACTACGTCGATGGTGATGTGCAGGATGTCGCCGAGGAGACCGGCGGGTGCGTCGCCGATTCGCTGGAGATGGCGCGCTTTGGGCGCGATCATCCGGCCGACACGCTCATCGTTGCCGGCGTTCGGTTCATGGGCGAGACGGCGAAGATCCTCTCGCCGGAGAAGCGCGTATTCATGCCGACGCTGAAGGCGGAATGCTCGCTCGACATCGGCTGCCCGCCGGACGAATTCCGCGCTTTTTGCGACGAGAATCCCGACCGGACCGTGGTCGTCTATGCCAATACGTCCGTGGCGGTGAAGGCGATGGCGGATTGGGTGGTCACGTCCAGCGTGGGCCTCAAGATCGTCGAGCATCTTGCGGCCCGTGGGGAGAAGATTCTGTGGGCGCCGGACAAGCATCTCGGCGCCTACATCGCCGCCAAGACCGGTGCCGACATGCTGCTGTGGAGCGGCGCCTGTGTCGTCCACGAGGAGTTCAAGTTTCAGGCGCTGCTCGACATGAAGGCGGTGTATCCGGACGCCGGGGTTCTGGTGCATCCAGAATCGCCGGCGGCGGTGATCGACATTGCCGATTGCGTGGGCTCCACAAGCCAGATCATCAATGCGTCGCAGGAACTTCCGCACCAGACCTTCATCGTTGCCACCGACCGGGGCATCTTCCACAAGCTGCGCAAGACCTCGCCGGGCAAGCGGTTCATCGAAGCGCCGACCGCCGGCGACGGCGCCACCTGCCGCAGTTGCGCACACTGCCCCTGGATGGCGATGAACGAGCTGCAAGTCCTTGCCGACACCCTCGAACGGCTCGATCCTAGCGAGGCGAGGCCCCTCGCGCTCGCCCGAGCTGAAGGCTCCGAATCGCCGAACGAGATTCTCGTCGATGCCGACACCGCACAGCGGGCGTTGCGACCGCTCGACCGGATGCTGAGCTTCAGCGCATGACAGTTAGCGGCGGGCGACTGCCGCGGAACGATCTTCTTCACGCCCGGCACGATCCGGATTGCCCCGGTCACCCTCGTCTGGCGTTCCTGCCGTGAGTCTTGGCGTGGCGTGGGTGGACGGTGCTAGCGGCTTCGTCGGCTCGCATCTCACTGCGCGTCTTCGTGCAGTCGGATGGGATGTGGACGAGGCCAGCGTTCGAGCAGGGCGGTCGATTGTGATGCCGCGAGGCGCCACGGTCTTTCATCTGGCTGGCCTCGCGCACGATGCCGGTGCCGACGGGCAAGCCCTCATGCGCGCCAATCGCGACTTGACCGTTGCCGCGCATGAGGCTGCCGTTGCGGCTGACGCTCGGGCCTTCATCCACGTCAGCAGCGCGACGGTCTTGGGCGGCGGACAAGAGGCTCCCGTGGACGAGGGCGCCCCGCTCGATCCTGCCGGCGCCTACGCCGTCAGCAAGGCGGCGGCGGAAGTGGCGTTGCAGGAAGCGGCGGGCGGGGTTCCAGTTGCCATCGTGCGGCCGCCGCTCGTGTATGGCGCTGGCGTCAAGGCAAACTTCCTGCGTCTTCTGGGCTGGATCGCGCGGCGGCGTCCCGTGCCGGTTGTCGCCAATGCGGGTCGGCGGAGCTTCGTCTCGGCGGCGAATCTGACCCACGCGCTGGACGCCATCGCGCGGGCAACGCCGACGCAGGAACCGTGCAGAATCTGGCATGTGCGGGATGGTGAGGATGTGACCTTTGACGAACTTTGCCGGCGGCTTGGCGATGCCCTTGGCGCGCCGACGCGCACCTGGCGCGTGCCGCGGCCGCTAGCCAGCCTGGGCTTGGAACTTGTGCGACACGGTGGCGGCTCGAACCCGTTCGAAGCGTTGCGCCTAGACGACACATTGCTGCGACGCGAACTTGGCTGGCACCCCCAAGAGTCGCTCGACAAGGGGCTTAGCGAAGTGGCGCGCTGGTTTCGCACAATCGAAACCGGCCCATGATTGCCGAGGGCCCCGGAAGGGCGTCGTTTGCGCTCCATCGCAAGCGTGACTTTCGGAGGGAAGGCATTCTGCCTTCCCTAGCGCCGACAGGCGCTTCTTTGCGTGGGCGATCAGCACGCGCCTGCGGCGCGCGAGGGAAGGCAGAATGCCTTCCCTCCAAAGGCCCGGCCGTCTGCGGATGAACGGCATAGACGCGATCGCGATCACCGGTGCCGTTGCCGCTTTTTTCGTGGCGTTTCTGCTTGCCTTGCTCGTGTGGCTGTTCGCCCGCCCGCTCAGGCTTGTGGCTGCGGCCAACGCGCGCAGTTCGCACGAGGGGGAGACGCCGACCGGGGGAGGCCTGGGCATCGTCGTTGCCTTGCTCGCGTGGTTTGCCGTCGCCGCGCGCTTTGGCGAAGGCACGCCGGCGTCGACGCTCCTCGTCGGCGGCGCTGTGGTGGCCACCATTGGCTTGCTTGACGACCTTGAGGACCAGGCGCGCACCCTTCGCCTTGTCTGCCAGCTCGCCGGCGCCGGAATTTGCATCGCCTGGCTCTTCCACACGACATGGTGGTTCGACTTGGCGCTGATCGTGCTCGCCGTGTGGTTCGTGAACCTCTACAACTTCATGGATGGCATCGACGGGCTTGCCGCCTCCCAGGGCGCCGCTTTTGCCCTAGGCGTTCTTGCGGTGGGTGATGCCAACCTCGCCGCCGGCAGCCTGCTCGTGCTCCTGGCTGCCTGCGCGGGCTTCCTGTGCCTGAACTGGGCGCCGGCGCGGGTGTTCATGGGCGATGTATGCAGCGGCTTTCTGGGCCTCGTGCTGTTCGTGCTGGCGCTATGGCTGCACGTGACCGGGGAGTTCCACATCGTCGCCAGCGCCATCGTCCTTGCGGTGTTCTGGTTTGACGCCAGTTGGACGCTGTGTGTCAGAATCGTCACGGGGCAGCGATTCATGGAAGCGCACCGATCCCATCTCTACCAGATCATCTCGCGGCGGCTTGGTCACGGCGTCACTACGGGCCTTTTCTGGGCCTATTGGGGGCTGTGGCTGCTGCCGCTCGCCTGGGCTGTCGGCGCGTGGCCGGAGCTCGCACCGGCGGTGGTGGCCCTCGCCTGCATTCCCTTGGCACTCGCCAGCGTCCGGTTCCGCGCTGGCCGAGACAACGGTTGACCAGGCACAGGCTGGCAGCATGACCGTCGCCTCAAGGCTGCTCGATGCAGCGATGGACCGCCTTGGCCGCCGTCAGAAGCAGGCTATCGCCGCGGTCATCGACGCAATCGTGTTGCCGCTCGCACTCTGGTCGGCCATCGCTCTGCGACTCGGCGAATGGAGCCCAGACGTGCAGCGATTCTGGCCCGCCTTTGTCGCCAGCGTCGTGGTGGGCTTGCCGGCCTTCTATGTCATTGGCCTGTATCGCCACATCATCCGCTATGTCGGCACCCAGTTCGCCTTTGCGGTGCTGAAGGGGGTGACCGTCGCCGCCGCGGGCGTCGCGGCGGTCGACTACCTCTATCACGTGCCCGGCTTCCCGCGCTCCGCGCCGATGATCTTCTGGGTCCTTTCTGTGGTGTACGTCTTCGGCACTCGCTATCTCGTGCGCGTGTATGCCGAGACGGTGGCGAGGATGCCGGAGTCGGCGGAACCGGCTGCGGTGTATGGCGCTGGTGCCGCCGGGGTGGAGCTTGTGCGTCGCCTGCGGGCGGGGCACGGCGAGACCGGGGTTTCTGCCGATGTGGCGAGGCCCTTTCCGGTGGCATTCGTGGATGCCAACCCTGCGCTTCAGGGAAGCCTCATCGATGGCCTGCCGGTGGCGGCGCCGGACGCGATCGGGGAGTTGGTGGCGGAGCGCCACATTCGGCAGATGCTGGTCGCCTTGCCGGGCGTCAGCCATGCCGAGCGCCGGCGCGTGATCGCTTCACTCGAGCCGTATCCGTTGCACGTTCGGCTCTTGCCCGATGTGCAGGCGGTGGTGAGCGGCGAGGAGGCGCCGACGCTCAGGGATGTCGACGTGGTGGACCTGATCGAACGCGATCCGGTGACGCCGATGCCGAAGCTCTTGGCCGGTTGCGTCACCGACCGCGCGGTGCTGGTCACCGGGGCTGGCGGCTCCATCGGCTCCGAGCTTTGCCGACAGATCCTCGCGCTTTCGCCGCGCCTCTTAGTGCTCCTTGACCAGTCCGAACTCGGCTTGTTCGACATTCACCGGGAGCTTGTTGCCCACGCCGATACGGCGGAACTTGGGGTTCCGGTTGCCGCCGTGCTCGGCTCGGCTGGGGACGCCGCGCTCTTCGAGCGGGTTCTCGGCGACTACGGCGTGCAGACGGTCTATCACGCCGCAGCCTACAAGCATGTGGGGTTGGTGGAGCACAATGCGATCGCTGGCGTTTCCAACAACGCGTTTGGCACCCGTCTGGCAGCGCAGGCCGCGGCCCTCGCGGGCGTTAGCGACTTCATCCTCATCTCCACCGACAAGGCGGTTCGCACCCGCAGCGTGATGGGGGCGAGCAAGCGCCTCGCGGAGATGATCTTGCAGGCGCTGCAGGCGAGTCAGCCCCGGAAGATGGGCGCCGGCACGCGGTTTTCCATTGTCCGCTTCGGCAATGTGCTTGGGTCGAGCGGGTCGGTGGTGCCGCTGTTCCACGAGCAGATCATGGCTGGCGGGCCGGTGACGGTGACGCATCCCGAAGCCACCCGCTACTTCATGACGATCCCGGAGGCGGCGGAGCTGGTGCTACAAGCGTCGAGCATGGCGAACGGCGGCGATATCTTCCTGCTCGACATGGGCGAACCGGTGAACATTCGCGAGCTGGCGGCGCGCATGATCCGCCTGCACGGCTTCACTGTGCGGGACGAGGCGCACCCGGCCGGCGATCTGGAGATACGCACCACGGGGCTCACGCCGGGCGAGAAGATGCGGGAGGAACTGCTGGTGGGCAACGAGGCGGCAGAGCCCACCGAACATCCGAAGATCCTGCGCGCTTTTGAGGTCTTCCCTTCCTGGTCGGAACTGGCCCCGGCCCTTGACCGCTTGCAGGCTGCCTGCGATGCCTTCGACGTGGAGGAGGTGCGGGCGTTCTTGGGCAACGTCGTCGAGGACGCCAACCTGGGCCACGAGCGCGGCGCCGACGTGATCCGGCTGCGACGTTGACCACACCCCAATTCGGAGGACAGCCATGACGGCGGACGCCGTGCCCTTCTGGTTCGACCGTGCGCTCCGGGCGCCCTCGGAGAAGGGCGACTTGCAGGTAGCCGGTGCCAACATTCACTACGAGGCGTGGGGGGACAACGACCGTCCCGGCGTCGTGCTGGTACACGGCAGCAATGCTCACCTCGAATGGTGGCGCTTCGTGGCGCCGTTCCTTGCCGACAACCTGCGGGTGGTGGCGTTGGATTCGTCGGGCAACGGTTCGAGCGGCTGGCGCGAGCGTTACTCTGGCGACGTGTTCGCAGAGGAGGTCATGGCGGTAGCCGAAGCCGCCATCGCCCAGCCCAAGCCCTTCGTGGTGGGGCACAGCTTCGGGGGCTTCGTGGCGCTCCAGGCCGGCTATGGCCACGGCGAACGGCTGGGCGGCATCGTGCTGGTGGATTTCACCGTGATGCCGCCAGAGGCGTATTTCGAATGGGGCGGCCGGGCGCAGAAGGAAGGCAAGAAGCCGCGCCGCACGCGGGTCTATGACTCGCTCGAAGCGGCCTTGGGTCGCTTTCGCCTATTGCCGGAGCAACCGGTTCGGCACCCCGCGGTGATGGACTGGATCGCTCGCAGCTCCGTGCGCCCGGTTGAGGGTGGTTGGACTTGGAAGTTTGATCCCACGTTGTTCGATCACCTCGAAATGGGCGGCGGCCAACGCGATCAGTTCTTGGCCATGCCGTGTCGATCCGCATTGGTCGTGGGCGAAGAGAGCGAGGACGAGGGCGTGCTGGGGGCGGCCCACATGGCCGAAATCACGCACAATCGCCTGCCCATCGTCACCATGCCGGGCGCCCACCACCACATGATGTTCGAGGACCCGCTTGCCCTCGCCATGGCGCTGAAGGGCATTCTGCTGAGCTGGGTGCAGGAGGCGTAGCGCACATGGGGCGGCTGGAAGGGCGGGTGGCCTGGGTCACCGGCGGAGGACGCGGGATCGGACGGGCGATTGCGCTTGCGCTGGCGGCGGATGGGGCAGCGGTGGCGGTGAGCTCTCGCACCGAAGCGGAGCTGCAAGTCGTCGCCGGCGAGATCGGTCGGGTTGGTGGCAGGGCGCTCGCGGTGCCGGCGGACGCCATGTCGTTGGCGGATACGGTGGCGGCCGAGCAGCGGATTGCCGCCGAGCTTGGCGGCGTGGACATCCTTGTCAACAACGCCGGCGGCGGCACGGGCATCGGCAATGCCGAGGGGATCTCACCCGAAGAGCGAGATGCGGCATTGTTTGCGGCCAACGTGGACCTCAACCTGCTTTCCGCCTATCGAGCAAGCCGTGCCGTGCTTGACGGGATGGTAGAGCGGGGCTTCGGCCGCATCATCAACATCGGCTCTGGCTATGCGAAGCGCTCCGGCGGCGGCCTCGCCTACACCGCCGCCAAGCATGGTCTGATCGGCCTGACCAGGGCGATGGCGGCGGAGGTGGCAACACAGGGCGTGACGGTGAATTGCCTGTGTCCGGGCTGGACCAACACCCAACTCGTGGACCTCGACGCGATGGCTCGCGCCCGGGGCGCGGATGTCGCCAGCGTGCGATCCGCCATCGAGGCGGAGAATCTTCAGAACCGGATTCTCGAGCCGGAGGAACTCGGACCCATGGCCGCGTTGCTGGCCGCCCCCGAGTCCGCCGGCATCACCGGCCAGGTCATCTCTGTGGACGGCGGCTACAAGGTCTGAAGGACTTGATGCGGCTCGGCAGGTGTCATTCTTCTACTCCCTGAGCGAGGTGAGATCGAACATCGCGTAGATGCGAGTGGACGTGATCGCGCCGGCGTTGTCCCGGCCACTTGCCTTCAGCGTCGCCTCCAACTCAAAGCCTAGGCGTTCGGCCACCGCGCGGCTGCGCCGGTTGTTCTCGTCGATCTTGAGTTCCACCCGCCTAGCGCCGCAACCCTCGAAAGCGAGGCGGGTCAAGGCGATGACTGCCTCGCTCACATAGCCCTTGCCGGTGTAGGCCGTGTGCGCCCAGTAGCCGGTCTCGAAGCTTGGCACCGCCGGATCGGCGCCCATCAGTCCGCTGCTGCCGATGATGGTGCCGCTGTCTCGCAGCGTCAGCAGCGTGGTGAAGTCCACGCCCTTGTTCAGTTTCTCTTGCGAGTCGGCGCAGAAGGCTCGCGCCTCTTCAATGCCATACGGGCCCTTTGCCCAAGGCATCCAGCGGTGCAGTTCCGGGTACGAGGCCGTGACGGCCGCCAACACCCCTGCGGCGTCGTCTGGCACGGGTGGGCGCAGGATGAGGCGCTCGGTGACCAAGCGGTTGGGAAAGCGGGCCATGTTGTCCCCCGCAGGCTGGTCCAGCCCGCCTACTCTGTCTTGGGGCGTGTCCACACCTTGCACTCACACGGTCCATCGGATGGCGTGGCCTTTGGAGGGAAGGCATCCTGCCTTCCCTGCACGCCGATAGGCGTGCCTAAACGGCACGCGGGGAAGGCAGGATGCCTTCCCTCCAAAGGCGGCGTCGTTCTCGATCGGTTGTCGCCAGGTCCCTGGTAGCCGTCGCCGGTTGATTCACGTAGTGCGAACTGCCAACGCGTCCGTCAGGACGCGCGGGCGGCTTCTAGTTCCTCCGGTGGGCGCACGAAGGGCTGCGGCACCGGGTCCTTGGTCATGCCCACCACGCCCTTGTAGCCGTGGTGTTCCTCCTCGATGTGCAGCGTCCGCTCCGGGATGACGAACTTGGTTCCCGGACCGCATTCGTGCACGGTTCCGTTGGCCGGGTCCTGAAAGCGGAACACGCCTTCCTGCACATAGAAGTGGATACCCACGTCGTGCCAGTGAATCGGCGTGCCGCCACTCGCCGCCGCGTCCACCTCGTGCAGGAACTGGCCGTTGCCGCGGATTTCCTGTCGGGCGTCGTCAAGGTCCTCGAAGTAGCCGTGCTCTACGGTGATGCCCATGCGCCGTTTCCCCTTGCTGCGCAAAGCCTTGCGTGTTCGGCATCGTAGCAGTTCGCGAATAGGGCTGCCGACGTGCGCGCGTGAAGGAGCCCGTAGCGCGCTGGCGGCATTCGCCGTGGCGCGTGGCATGATTGTGGCGCTACCCGCCCGGGAGATGCCCAGCATGACCGATTTCGTCAGGACGCCGGATGCGAACTTCGACGCGGTGTCCGACTTTCCCCATGAGCCGAACTACCACACATGGCAAGACCTGCGCATGCACTACGTCGATGTGGGGGCGCGCGACGGCCCGGTCATGTTGCTCTTGCACG
The DNA here is from genome assembly GCA_965116935.1 of Pseudomonadales bacterium. Lineage (GTDB taxonomy): Bacteria > Pseudomonadota > Gammaproteobacteria > Pseudomonadales > Azotimanducaceae > VXYL01. Next base: position 3,602,815 of record OZ220737.1, read on the forward strand.
GGATGCCCACGTGGGCGTATCTCTACCGCGACATGATCGGCCCCTTGGTGGACGCCGGCTATCGCTGCATCGCCCCGGACCACATGGGTTTCGGCCGTTCGGACAAGCCCACAGACATCCATTGGTACACCATCGCCCGGCACACCGAGATCCTCACCTCACTGATCACGGCCCTCGATCTGACCCGCGTCACCGTGGTGTGCCAGGACTGGGGCGGCCCCATCGGCCTCGCCCAGGCGGCGATGATGCCGCACCGGTTCGAGCACCTCGTCATCATGAATACTTGGCTGCACCACGATGGCTACGAATACTCCGACGCCATCCGCAACTGGAACCAAAACTGGCACGAGGGCGGGCTATTCCACCGCCCCGAACCGGACGTGGGGCTGCTGCTGGTGCTGAGCGCGGGCCTCGCCGACCGCCGCACGGTGTTCGGCGCCATCGTCGAGGGCAGGGACCCGGGGCTCACCGGCGAGGCTGCGCGCGTTTACCAAGGCTTCTCGGCACCGTATCGCGGCCTGCCGGACGGCGGCTACAACGGCATGCGCCGCTTCCCGCTGTCGATCCCGGTGAGCAGCCCAGACAATGGCAACGCTGCGGCGCAGGAACTGCACTACCGAACATTGCTCGGCTGGCCCAAGGGCGTGCACTTCATCTGGGGATGCGTGGACGACGTATTCACGGAGGAGTGGGGCCGCACTTGGGCCGAGCGCATGGGCAGTGCCAGATTCGACGGCATCGAAGACGCCGATCACTTCCTGCAAAGCACGCATGGGGCGCGCGTGGCGCAACTCATCATGGATGGTCGCCTTGCGTAGGCAAGCGCTGCGTCAGTCGCCGGAGTGGTACGCAGCTCCAATCCGCTCCCCGTGACGGGGGCGACCCTCTCCGCATCGAGCGCCTCGGACCGATCCGGCTGTTGCAAGTCGCGCCCGCGCGAAGGGGCGACGCCCCGTTCTGCCACCACATCGCAAACCCGTTGCCGTTCTAATCCGCGCCCCCGTGAAGGGGCGACCCGCAATGATGTTCGCGGTCGAGGGCCGGGCGTAGTTTCAATCCGCGCCCCCGTGAAGGGGCGACTACGGAATGGCTGCTACATAGACAAGACCAAGGGGGTTTCAATCCGCGCCCCCGTGAAGGGGCGACTTCCCATTCGAGCAGGCACGAATCGCCAGGCCATTGTTTCAATCCGCGCCCCCGTGAAGGGGCGACGCGCCCCCTTCGGATCAATCAGGCGGTCGCCGTCCGGTTTCAATCCGCGCCCCCGTGAAGGGGCGACGAACGGCTGCCGCCGTGAACTCCGAATCCAACATGTTTCAATCCGCGCCCCCGTGAAGGGGCGACCGCCGGGCAGATGACTTGGCAAGAGCTTCTGGGGGAGTTTCAATCCGCGCCCCCGTGAAGGGGCGACTGTGCAACTGGACGCCTTGCGCCGCGGCCACGTCGTTTCAATCCGCGCCCCCGTGAAGGGGCGACTACGGAATGGCTGCTACATAGACAAGACCAAGGGGGTTTCAATCCGCGCCCCCGTGAAGGGGCGACCACCCAGTCCGTTCGGCTCCTCGGGTTCCAAGTGTTTCAATCCGCGCCCCCGTGAAGGGGCGACTTGCTCAACCGACCGCTTGAAGGCGTCGACGGATCGTGTTTCAATCCGCGCCCCCGTGAAGGGGCGACCCCCCACTGGTGAGCCGCCAGGAGCGTTGTGCCGGTTTCAATCCGCGCCCCCGTGAAGGGGCGACGGCTTTCCACCTAGGAAGGCCGCCCTTTTTTTTGGGTTTCAATCCGCGCCCCCGTGAAGGGGCGACCACGTGGCCGCGAACACGCTGCCCCAACTCGCGGTGTTTCAATCCGCGCCCCCGTGAAGGGGCGACAGGCCGCCGTTGGGGCCGTCGCTCCACCCAAAAACGTTTCAATCCGCGCCCCCGTGAAGGGGCGACCAGCCCGACGATCTGGTTGTCGCCGTCGATGTGGTTTCAATCCGCGCCCCCGTGAAGGGGCGACCAGCGCCGTGGCGGGTTGTCGTCTCCGTGCGCCCGGTTTCAATCCGCGCCCCCGTGAAGGGGCGACCCCCGCCGACGGTCCGCTGCGCAGCCCGCGCTCGTTTCAATCCGCGCCCCCGTGAAGGGGCGACCTCGCCTCGGTGAGCAGCTGGTAGCAGTAGCAGCGTTTCAATCCGCGCCCCCGTGAAGGGGCGACCACCTCGGTGCCGACTAGCTCGACCGTGACGATGCGTTTCAATCCGCGCCCCCGTGAAGGGGCGACCCTGTCGAAACGAGCAACCCAGGAGCACCCCGCCATGTTTCAATCCGCGCCCCCGTGAAGGGGCGACTAGCGACCTCGAAAACGTCGCACATAGACCCGCAGTTTCAATCCGCGCCCCCGTGAAGGGGCGACACGAACGCTTTGTCGCCTCCGGCAACGTGGTGTGGTTTCAATCCGCGCCCCCGTGAAGGGGCGACGATCGGCATGGAGGCGACCTTTGACGAACACCTGGAGTTTCAATCCGCGCCCCCGTGAAGGGGCGACGCTCGCGTCCCGACGCCTTCTCCCAACGATTGGCGTTTCAATCCGCGCCCCCGTGAAGGGGCGACGACCAACTCCGTGATGGTCAACGGCCACCTTGTGGTTTCAATCCGCGCCCCCGTGAAGGGGCGACACGTCAAGGCGCGGAAAAGCGTCATACAGATCGTGTTTCAATCCGCGCCCCCGTGAAGGGGCGACAGGGCTGCGTCTTGACGCCGGACTCCTTCTCCCAGTTTCAATCCGCGCCCCCGTGAAGGGGCGACCGGCTGCGCGTCGCGCCCTCCGGTGCCAGATGGAGTTTCAATCCGCGCCCCCGTGAAGGGGCGACACCAACGTGATCTGCGTGCATCCGCTCGTGCCGGCGTTTCAATCCGCGCCCCCGTGAAGGGGCGACGGGTGCAGGGCGCGTGTTCGGCCTGGGCCCGGCGACGTTTCAATCCGCGCCCCCGTGAAGGGGCGACAAGAGGTCGCCGGCGACGTTCGGCGGTTCCTGGCGTTTCAATCCGCGCCCCCGTGAAGGGGCGACCGGACGCGCTGGTGATCGATTCCGAGGTGGAATCGGTTTCAATCCGCGCCCCCGTGAAGGGGCGACCTTTCGGCGGCGCTCACGCCCGCCGATCTCGAACGTTTCAATCCGCGCCCCCGTGAAGGGGCGACTCGACTATCGGCGTGGCAAGCTCCAGTGGGAGCTGGTTTCAATCCGCGCCCCCGTGAAGGGGCGACCTGCAAAGCTACGAGTACGACCTGATCGTTGAACGGTTTCAATCCGCGCCCCCGTGAAGGGGCGACTTTGCGGGAGAGTTGACATGGCACGACGGGCGAAGTTTCAATCCGCGCCCCCGTGAAGGGGCGACAAACGACCTGCGCCAATGCGCCATCGGATACATCGTTTCAATCCGCGCCCCCGTGAAGGGGCGACAGCATCGCGCGGTCCGCCTGCCCGCTCGACCAGCGGTTTCAATCCGCGCCCCCGTGAAGGGGCGACGATCGTCCGGTACTCCGTGCCGTCTTTGCTCGTGTTTCAATCCGCGCCCCCGTGAAGGGGCGACAGGTCTCGCGGCGCTTCCTGGCCGCATACGCCGCGTTTCAATCCGCGCCCCCGTGAAGGGGCGACAGCTGCGCGATCATCGTTTGCAGCTGCTGCGCGAGTTTCAATCCGCGCCCCCGTGAAGGGGCGACCGTCCCTCGCCGGCCTCCGCCCCCGCCGAGAAGACGTTTCAATCCGCGCCCCCGTGAAGGGGCGACCCTCGCCGGCCTCCGCCGCCGCCGCCGAGAACACGTTTCAATCCGCGCCCCCGTGAAGGGGCGACGTGGGACTCCGCGTCGCGAAACTGCGCCTGCGCCGGTTTCAATCCGCGCCCCCGTGAAGGGGCGACCACCGCCGCGCCGGCCACGTCGACCACCGGCCAGAGTTTCAATCCGCGCCCCCGTGAAGGGGCGACCGGATGGTCCGGTACTCCGTGCCATCCTTGGACGTGTTTCAATCCGCGCCCCCGTGAAGGGGCGACCGCCGTCTCGCCGCTCACCTCCACGACCGTAACGCGTTTCAATCCGCGCCCCCGTGAAGGGGCGACAACACCTGGCCAAGCCATGCGTACCGCCCCAAGAGTTTCAATCCGCGCCCCCGTGAAGGGGCGACAGCCCTTGCAATCGTCTTCATGCGCCACCCCCTCTGTTTCAATCCGCGCCCCCGTGAAGGGGCGACCCCGCACCATTGCGCAGGCATAGTTCTGGCGTCTAGTTTCAATCCGCGCCCCCGTGAAGGGGCGACCCCTCGCCGGCCTCCGCCGCCGCCGGCGAGAAGACGTTTCAATCCGCGCCCCCGTGAAGGGGCGACAGCGCAAGGACGGGGGGGGCTGGCCGGCAAGGAAAGGTTTCAATCCGCGCCCCCGTGAAGGGGCGACGGCGTGATCGTATCTCGTTGTTAAAGAACGTCAAAATGGTGGGTTTGCGCGAACCGGTTTGATTGGCCGCGCCGCCTTGGGCTGGTCGAACCCTCTGCGCCACTTTCCTGACGAAGGCCATTAGGTTACGCGTCTGCGAAGCTCCCCACAATTCGCATGTCGCTTTGGGTTCGCAGCGTCAGATGACGAGTGCCGCGTCTGGGTCATAGGATTGCTTTGCCCCGATATGCTCGACACGGCTCCGCCAGTTGGCCCCGAGCCTGTAGAACCTGAGGCTATCCGTTTCGACATCCATCTCGTCGATGAGTCGTGCCCGCAGGGTCGCCCATTGAGCCGGATCGACTTCGCACTCGAACACGGAGTATTGAACGCGCTGACCGAAGTCCTTGCACAGGCGCGCTACGCGACGCAGCCGCCGTCTCCCCGCGGCATCAGCGGTGGCTATGTCGTATGTGACCAACATCAGCATCAAGCTGCACCATCAGTGCCAAAGAAAGGGAGGGTATGCGTCGAGTTCCCCGCGAAGATGCCGGGCCATCAGGCTTGCTTGCACGAATGGCACCAATCCGATCGTTGTCCTTTCCTGAAGGAACGGATGCACGATCTCGTCCTTCTTTCGGTCTTGGAATGCGACCAATACGGTTTTTCTCGAATGCTCCCGGAGGGATACGGCGCCACTTGGTGCGGTCTTGAAGTCACGGGAGGCGAGTTGCCGGCGATTTACTAAGGAAAGCGCTAGGCGGTCTGCGAGCACCGGACGCAACTCTTCCATGAGGTCGAGTGCAAGACTCGGCCTACCAGGGCGCTCGCGGTGCAGGAAGCCGACGGCCGGGTCGAGCCCCACCGACTCCAAGGCCGAGCGGCAATCGTGGACAAGCAGCGCGTACACGAACGAAAGCAGCGCATTCAAGGGGTCCAATGGTGGTCTGCGGGATCGACCGGAGAAGGTGAACGAGGCCTGATCGTTGCGCACGAGGTCATCGAACACCGAGTAGTAGATGCGTGCGGCTTCGCCTTCGATGCCGCGCGTTGCATTGACATCACGAGATTGAGCGCTACGCCGGGCCGCGTCGCTTAGACGGCGTTCGCAGGTGCTCAGTCGAGCGCTCCAGTCCGCTTGGTTGTTGGTGCCGTGGTCGCGTAGCGCTCGACGGACTACCGTACGTTGGTTGAGCACCTTCCCGGTCACGATGTGGCTAGCAAGCGCTGCGGTCTGTTCCGCATTGTCCGTCGCACGGTATTGGCTCCGGCGCAGGAGTACGTTGCCCGACACTGGCCCTTCGACCCTCGCAAGGAAACGGCCATTCCGACCCATCAGACTGATGCACACACCACGTTCCGCACAATGCCCCATCAAGGCGGGGCTGACTCCGATTGATCCGAAGCACACGATTCCGCCGAGTAGATGCACGGGTATGCGGGCCTGCTCGGCACGATCGACGTTCACGACGACGTTCTCGCCGTCCTTGCGGAGGTAGGCGTCTGGCGTCGTCACATAGAGGGTGTTTAGGTGGCGTCGCACCGGCGTCAATCTTGAACGGCCCGAGACAACCACCCGGCGACGCCGCCTGCCGGTCGCGGCATTCGGGGTTGGCAAACTGTTTGCAGAGAGCACGCATCGCACTTTTGCCGTTCATACGTTGGTGGCGGCGTCTCTCCACTGCCGAGCATCGTTTGGGTCTGATGGGCAACGGCCTCTGTGAGTTTGCGTAACTCAGGGTCGAACGGAACCACCTTTCGCCGTCGGCTCTGTCCGTAGAACAAGGCACCCTCTGGCACGGCCCCGCCGAGCATCTCCTCCAGGCAAATGGCTTGCGCACAAAGCTGGACCTCGTCGGCGCGGTGCCGCTTGGGCCGCCCTCGCTTGTACTCCACGGGATACGGTCGGCCGCCTGAGTGAATCTCCACAACGTCGGCGACACCAGCAAGCCCGAGTCGCCGCGAGCGCAGTGCAACGTTGCGAGCGGTCGTGACACCGTGGCGGCGCTCCCGGATGCCGGAGTCCACCCGTTCGTGCAGGATTCTTCCTTCCGCGGTGAACTGGTTCTCGGCCCATTGCTGCTCGTTGTGAATGAGCGCGCATTGGCGTGGGCAATAGAGCATGTGTTGCACGGCAGACAAAGGGATCAGGTCCCCCTCGTCGATCGCCGCAGATGGCTCCTCCATTGCCGCCTTAGATCCGTTCAACAAGCTCGACGCCGGCCGGCAGTTCGCCATCGTCCACGTGCACGATGTAGTCAGAGAAGGCGCGGGCGGGCGGCAGATTGTGGGCGCGGCGGTCGCCGGGGACGAACTCTTCGCCATCGAACGAGCGGAGGACTTTCACCCGCTCGAACAGGCGGTGTGCCGGGGCGTTGCCGAGTGCACTGTCGTGCTTGAACAACGTCAGCCGCCGAGCAGACATCTCTCCCCTGGCGGCGGAACGGTCGTGATCGAACATCAACTCCAGCGCAGACCACAGCAGCTCGACATCCTCTTGCGAAAATCCTGTCCCCCTGCCAGCGCCGCCCGCAAGGCTGGCGGAGATGTACCCATGGGCACGGTAGAGTCCGTACGGCACGATGTGCTTGCGACCCATGGTGCGGATATCGCCCTTCGATTCTGCGTCGGCAGTTGTGGTGGCGGCCATCCTCGTGATTGACACCTCCTGTGGGAGGATCGGTTCGACGGAACGCGCGAATGCGAACTGCACCGGCCCGCGGACTTGCCCGCAGTTTGCACCCTTGGTGGACATCACCGCCCCGAACGTGCGCACATCGTAGAAGTTGGCACACATCCATTGGGTGAGCTCACGAGCCTTCTGTTCGTCCTTCGGGAGCTTTTCGCGGTCCTTGTCGGATGCGTCGGGGATGATTGCGTCCCAAGCGCGCTTCTGTTGGCGCTCGAGGATGGCTCGCTCCGTGACGAATATCTCGTAGCCAGGGGCATCGCCTTTGGTCATGGCGACGAAGTTGCGTACCTTTCGCTTCAGGCATACGTCGGAGACGAGGCCGTGGTTCGTCTCTGGGTCGAGCCGTGGAAGGTTGCCGGCGTCTGGGTCGCCATTTGGGTTGCCGTTCGTCACGTCGAACAGGTACACGAAGTCGTAGCGGTTCTCGATGACCGTCATTGTGAGTTCTCCTCCTGGTCTGGATTGTCCGTCCCAATCTCTTCCCGCTTGGGCGGCCTGTACGCTCTTTGGTGGTGGTAGCCGATCGCGAAACGGCCCTGGTCTTCAAGACGCAGGCTTCGAGGGAATGCGGTTTCCAGCCCGTCCACGATCGAGTCGATCTCACTGTCGAACCAGCGGGCGAGCCGGGCACTGGTGCCTCGGCGCAACGTGGCCAGATGATTCGCTGAACTGCGTTCTAGCAAGGGGAACACAGACGCAGGTGTAGCCGACGCCGCACCGAAATAGCGATCCTTGATCGTCGCGTTGACGTTCCCAAGTGCCGCGCGCTGCAAACTCTCGTACATCGCGAACAGTCGGCCGAGTCGATACGCTGCGTTGGGGTCCTCTCTGTTCAGGCTCATGGGAACGTCCTCATCTGCAAGCTCCAAGCGGTAATCCCGTGCGAGGCAAGCGCGACAGATCGCTACTCGCCGGGCGTTGAGGTCCTTGTCCGCACGCATGCGACCGACGATCGCAGCAAGTAGCGAGCGCGGGTAGCGGCTGCCGGTGAGAATCGCTCGCATCAAGGCACCCCCCAAGGTTGGGGGGATGTTGTCGGCTCGCCGCTGCGGTGCGGTCTCCAGCAACAGGCTCCACACTGGCGGAGCAGTGCCCCAGGCAGGCGGCTCAAGCCTGAGGTCGCGCCAATGCTCCGCAATCCGTCGCCCCAATGCACCAATGCTGTCCTCGCACCAATAGCGCACCGACAGTCGTGCTGCGTTGGGTGCGAGACCCAGGACAAAGAAACGAGTGTCCTCGTGCAAGTCCGGGTCGATTTCCTCCCAAGGGCGGCCTTCGGACACCGCGGTGAGCTTGACTCTGACTTCGGCTGACTCTCCGTCGTCGGTGGAGGGCGGATCGAGGAGGAAGGAGAGGAAATCCTCTGCAGCATCTGCGGTCTTGTCCCCATCTGCGGCATCTGCCCAGAACACCGTGGTCGTGTCACCAATCTGGATGCTGCGTCTGCTATCGGGCGCGAGCATGGCGTTCAGGGCGGTTGTATATGCGAAGACGGCGCGGTCCGACACTGGTGCATTGTCGCCCTGCTTGTGGCCGAAGGACTCGAATGCATCGAGATTGAAGGAGACCACGGACGCCCCGGAAGACTGAGCGCCCCTTACGCGCTTTATCTTGGGATGCAGGCGTTGCACCGGTCCGCGCTCGCCTGTGACCAGACAAAGGGCTTCCGCCTGGCTTTGGGACGCAAGGTGCTCCTGCCACACCTGCAGACTCGCGTTTCGGCATTGGACGTATTCAAGATCGCCATCGAGGCGAAAGACCACGTTGGTATCCAGCATGTCGGCCGCGTGGCGCAAATCGTCGTAGCTTTCTGGCATCCAACCGCGCAGGAAGGCGAGTACGGCTTGCAGGCCGTCGTCATCTTCCTGTCCGAGCAGGTCCATGTGCAACCGCGTGAACGCGGCGTGTTCGCCGCGGCTCGCAAGGCGCATTGTCTTCGTCGACGAGTCCCGAGTCACGCCTAGCGCGTATGCCGTCTTGTCCCATAGGAAGTTGGGGGCGATGTTCACCGAGCGGCTAACGGGCCTCGGCACAGGGCATCGGGTGGGTCTAGGCGCCTTTCCTGAAGTATCGCGGATGTCCCCGACATCGACGACATCTCCATTTGGCGCGAGCACGATGCAGAAGGAGATCGGTTCGTGCGAAAAGCCGTAGCTCGGAGCCCGTCCATTGGCAGCTAGGCGATCGTATTGGCGAGTGAGCGAACGTAGGATCGTCACCCTCTCACCTCCGGCGAATCCGGGTGTGGCACATCAACCACGCCATCTCGCAGGGTGGCGCGAAAGAAGCGCGGTGTCATGCCATTCCGGTAGTCCACGTCGTGCAGCATCCAACCTAGGTCTCGGTTGCGCTGGCCTTCGGGCAGTGACGACGTTGGCACGTCGCCAGTGACCAGCTCGAAGTCAGCGGCGAACTCTCGAGTGCCAAGGTACGGGCGGTGAAAGCACTGCCCCTTGGCCGCCCGGCGGTTGAACATAGAGACGTGCTTGGCGCTGGTGTCGTCTGCTTCCGCTGCTTCCGTGAGAAGAAAATGGGCCTCGATCACGTATGCCACGTCTCGCAGGAGCGTCGTCGCACGCTGCTGCCGGTCATCCTCGATCACCGTGTGCAGGCCGTCGACTTCGCCGCTATCCTTCGCTTTGCCAACATTCGCTGGCGACACCTTGTGGCCAAGTTCGTTTCGACGAAGGTTGTCGAAACGGATCGGCTTGAGCACATGGATGCGGTCGATGGTCCAGCGGATGGCAGGTTTCCAGTGGATGGCTTCGAGGATGCCGCGTGCGGCCGAAGGCGTCATCACGTCGTAGGAAACCCTCTCGACCTTCATCTCTGGGCGCGTGAAGCAGGCAAAGTCGCCCCAAACATGCAGCTTGACGCCAAAACTCATGCTTTACTCCTTGGTTGGCGACCAGTTGGGATTGGACCTGAGTGCAATGCCAACGGCTTTGGCAAACGGGGAACGATAATGGTAGATTGGCTGCGGTTTTCGGCCAATGCGGTACGGCAGGGAGTATCCGGATGACTCTGTTCCTGCAGTGCTACGCCCAGCGGCAAGGCAATCGGTGGCACGCGATCTGCGTTGATCTCGATGTCGCGGCGGACGGAGCGACCCTGGAAGAGGCGAAAGCGGCCTTGGTTGCATGCGTCGAACTGTATCTTGAAGGCGTGGAGGGACTGGCGGCTGACGATAGGCATCGAGCGATGACGCGCCGTGCACCGTGGTATGTGTGCGCGAAGATGGCTCTGCTCGCATGGCTGCAAAGGTCGCGTGGCCGCCACGCCACTGCCTTTGCCTTTGTTCTCGACTTTACGGCACCGATAGCCGTTCACGCCTGATCCTTCCGGAAGCTCTTTCTCGGCAATCCGGACTGCCGTCTGATCGCGGCGAGCGTTCCGTGCGTCAACTCGTCGCCGTCCTTTCCCGCAACGGTAACGCGTTGGACTCGACCATCCACCATGCCCTCGTAGCGCCGATGGCTGCCGCTTTGGCGCACGAAGCGGAACCCGTTCTTTTCGAGCACGCGGACAACATCGCGGACCCTCATGGCCGACGCGCGCCTCCTTGCCTACACCCATCGAAGCCCTTGGAGTTCCCGGCGAACGCGTCCCCGGCGTTGCCGGGGACGACCGATTCGATTGCGCCCACGTGGGAACGACCTGCATTTTTCAATCCGCGCAAGGGTTGCGACATGGGCGACCATACTGCAAGACATCTCTTTATGCAAGTCGTCCCCACTAGATCGAGAGAAAGAGCATGCTCGCTCCGTGTCTGCGACGCAATCTAGGTCCTTAGTCACCACACTAGCCCCTCGGCTTCGCGGAATGTCGGGTTGTCCCAAGTGAGGCCGACGTCATGTCGGTAGAGATCGAGGTTGGTCAGGACTGCGAACTGGTCACCGAATCGTTCCCTGCGTGCGGGCCTCACCGCGCCTGCGGCCAAGAGGGCGTTGCGAGCGAAGGGAGGGACTTGCACGACGTATGGCTGGAGCTCCCGGGCGATCGTCCCGGCTCGTTCCGCTCGATCAAGCTTGTCGAGCACACTCTTGGCGGTGCCGTTGTGACCGTCGGAGTTGGAATAGGGGATGATCACCGGCTGCATGGGCGTCTCCACCAGATGGAACTCCTTGGCGATGGTCTCGAACGGAAAGTCCAAACGTGATGCTCGTTCGCTGATGCTTTCCAGCAGCCGCTTGCCGTCCAGCGCATCCCGGCCTTTGCTCCAATAGAGTTCGCGGAAGTAGGCGCGTATCGCTTCCAGCGACGACGGATCCTGATGCTGCCGCATCACGCTGCGTGCCGCATCGGCGAATTGACCAACTTCTGCTGGCGGCTCGCGTCCCTCGTCGCTTGGGCTGAAAACGAAGACATCGGCCATCTTGGCTCGTCCTTCTCGGTTGCAGCGTCCTGCGGCTTGAATGATCGACTCCAAACCCGCTTCGGCACGCCAGACAGCGGGGAAGTCGAGGTCAACGCCGGCCTCGACGAGCGAAGTGGCGATTAGGCGTACTGGTGCCCCGGTCTTGAGCCTGTCCCGAACGACGCGGAGTTGCTCGCGGCGGTGGACGGCGCACATTAGGGTCGACAGGTGGAACCTGCCCGGCGAATCTCCAAGGGATTCGTAAAGCTCCCGAGCGTGTCGCCGAGTGTTGACGATGCAAAGGACTTGCGGTGTCTCTGTCAACCCTTCGGCCAACTCGGAGTCGCCTAGGGGGCCTCGCTGAACAATGCGGGTTCGCCGAAAGCTCTCATAGAGTCGTTTCGGCTGGGGAGCCAGTTCGCGCAGGTCCTCGAATCCTTCGGGCAACTGCTCGTTCTTCGACAGTTGCGGTTGTGTCGCAGTACACAGCACGACGCTCGTTCGCCAGTTGCGCACAAGCTCATCGAGTGCGGCGACGCAGGGCCGCAAGTATTTCAGCGGGAGGGTCTGCGCTTCGTCGAGGATGACGACGCTGCCCGCGATGTTGTGCAGCTTGCGGCAGCGCGACGGCCGGTTCGCGAACAGGCTATCGAAGAACTGCACGGCCGTGGTGACGATGATCGGGGCGTCCCAGTTCTGCATGGCCAAACGCAGCTTCTCCAGGCCATCGCGGCTTGTGACACGATCCTCGTCGAAGGTGCTGTGATGCTCGACGACAAAGTCGGCGGGATCGTCCGGGTCGCTCTGAAGTGCCTCGCGAAACACCGCTGCGGTCTGCTCCACGATGCTCATGTAAGGGATTACGTAGATGATGCGGGCGAGACCGTGATGTACCGCGTGATCGAGTGCGAAGGCAAGTGACGCGAGGGTCTTGCCGCCACCGGTTGGAACGGTCAGTGTGAACGAGCCTGGCGCTTCCGTTGCCCTGCCCCGTGCATGGTCGAGGATCTCCCTGCGAAGCTCGTTGATCGGCCCGGCTGCCGCAGACCGCGCAAGCGCGTTCAGGTACTGGTCGAGTTGGCCCCGCAATCGAGTCAGGCCCGGATGGCCGCCTCGTGCCGCACTTTCACCCCGCAGTCCATCGTAGTAGGCCTCTGTATCGAGGAAGTCGGCATCGACAAGCGCCGAGAACAGCATGCGGATGAGGAAGGCGGCGGTGAAGCCGAAACCGTCGGGGCTACGGAGCCGCAACTGCCGCAGTTGCTGTTCGGGCAATCTGCCAATGGTCACCTCGTCTTCCCAAACGGGATCGAGCGCTTCGAGTTGCTTCTTGAGTCGCTCCTCCAATGAGCTGAGTTCCTCGCCGCGCGAACCGTTCGCGAGTCCAGCGTGGTGGCCAGCGATGCAGAAGGCGAGCATCTTGCCGATTCTGTCAAAGCGCTCGACCGCGACTTGGGCGCCGGCTGTCGCGTGGTCCACGCGCTCGTTGCCGCCCGAAAGCCGTCGCTGGAACCGCGGCGTGTACTTGCCGAGATCGTGCAGCAAGCCGGCGACGCGCCCAAAGTCGCCGAAGCCTGCTGGTTCGAGGAACTTGGCGGCCTTGGTGCCTGTGCCCCAAAGATGCGCTGCGAGAGGGTGCCAGTCCGCTTGGTCGGCTGCATCGCCGCTGTGGGCGAAATAGGTGGTTCGCGGCATCTGGCTGGCTCTACATGAGGCATGTGTAAGCATACAGTAAGTCGGTGTCTGGTCATACCGACAGTCGCCATTTGACGACGCATTGCTCCGATCGACGAGACGTGAGTAGGGTGCCCTCCCTCGTTACTGAATACGGGCGAGGACAAGCCTCCGCTCCTACGGGCCTCGCGAGCTTGATCAGCAGTCGGGAGAGCGTGGGCTATCCCGCCTTGCGGCGCGTACGAGGGCAAGATGCGCTCGCCCCCACGGAGCGCTCTCCCGCCAAGGCGGTGCTCGTGTACGGTGGCCGAAAGGGCTACACGAGCACGCCGTCGGCGCGCAGTTGCGCGATCTCATCCTTGGCCATGCCGAGAGTGCCTTGCAGCACTTCGTCGGTGTGGCCGCCTAGCTGTGGCGCCGGCATGCGAACGCCGTTGGGGCGTGTGGTGAAGCGCCAGGGGATGCCGGTGTGGGCGCGGGCTCCCACTTCTGGGTGATGCAGGCGTTCGATGAAGCTGCGGGCGTTGAAGTGTGGGTCTTCCACCACGTCCTTGCAGGTGAAACTCGGGAAAGCCGCTATGCCGCGTGCCTGCAGTAGGCCCGTCACGAACCAGCGGTCGTGGCGGCGGGTCCAGTCGCTAAGGCAGCGTTCGAGTTCGTCTTCGTTGCGTTTGCGCAGCTCCAAGCTTGCGAAACGGTCGTCGTCGAGCCCGGGCACGAGTTTGGCAAGGGCGGCGAAGTCGGCGTCGGCGCAGGCGATGGTCACCCACTCATCGTCGCCAGCGGCCGGAAAGCACCCATGCGGTGCCGCCCACGGGTCGCGGTTGCCGATCCGCTCCGCTTGCGTTCCGGCCAATGCTTGCTCCATCCAGCCGTCCACGTTGAGTGCGGCGGTGGCTTCCCACAGGGTTACGTCCAGGTGTTCGCCGACGCCGGTTTGGTCTCGACGCAGCAGGGCTCCCGCAACGGCGCAGGCGGCGGTGATGCCGGCCGTGGGATCGGGCATTGCGACGCCCGTTTCCTCCGGGCCTTCACCCGGAAATCCAGATGCGGAAGCGAGCCCCGACAGAGGTCCGGTGGCGGGCCCATAGCCCATGTACTCGCGGTAGGGCCCCGTCTGCCCATAGCCGCTCACAGACGCCAGAATCACGCGCGGGTTGATTTCCCGCAGCACGTCGTAGCTTAAGCCCAGACGTTCGAGGACGCCGGTGGCGAAGTTCTGGAACACCACGTCCACCTCGGCCACGAGCCGCTTGACGATCTCGGGGCCTTGCGGGTGTCGAAGATCCACCGCCACGCTGCGCTTGCCCTGGTTCCACTGGTTGAACATGCCGTTGGTGTTAAGGCTCGGCTCGACGCCTTCCGGCGCCGCGTTGCCGCGGCGATAGAGGTCGGGGCGCACGGAGGATTCCACCCGGATCACGTCCGCGCCGAGATGGGCGAGGTTCATGCTGCCGAAGGGGCCGGCCCAGACCCAGGTGAGGTCCAGTACGCGCACGCCTTCGAGCGGGCGTCTGGGCGCGGGCGCACCTTCTGGTTCCGGTTCCGATGGCGGCGGCGATAGCTCGGAATCGAGCAGTTCCTTGGTGTGCTCGCCGATGTGCGGCGCCGGTCGGCGATATTGCGGCCTCTTGCCGTCGATGAGCATCGCCGGGGCCATGTAGGCAGTGCCTTCATCGCCTGGCACCTTGGTGAAGAACTGCCGTGCGGCCAGATGCCTGTCGGCGGCAAGATCGGCGAACGACATCACCGGCGCCATGCAAATGCGGTGCTTCTGCGCCGCATGGTAGAGGTCGAACGTGTCCCAGTCGGCGACGAACTCGGCGATGAAGCCATGGATCAGGTCTTGGTTCTCGTTGCGTCCCTGCGTCGTTTCGAACACATCCAGCGTCGCCCACTCGGGCTCGCCCATGAACTGCACCAGCCGCTCCCACTGATCCTGCTCGATGCAGGCAAGGAAGATCGCGCCGTCCTTGGTGTCGAAGATGCGCCACGGAATGAGCGACCGAGGCACCGTGCGTTTGATCACGAAGCCGTGATACGTGTACACGTGGATGCCGAACTCCAGCACCGACGCGACGTATTCCACCACCGAGAAGTCGATCACCTCGCCGACCCCGGAACGGCACCGATCCCGATGTACCGCCAGCGCCACGGTCGCCCCAGCCACGCCCGCCATCAGGCTGCAATGGTGACCATGCATCTTGAGCGGCGGATAGCTCGGTTCCGGGTGCGACATGGGGCAGAGCCCGGCCCAGCCACCGCCATGCGACAGCGTGAGCTCCGAGGCGGCAAGGTTGGCATAGGGCCCGCTAAGCCCGAACGGCGTCATGGCCAAGACCACGAGATCCGGCCGAGACGCACGCAAAGTTGCGCCATCGAGCCCCAGTCGCCGCGCCTCGTCGCTGCGCAACGAATGCACCAGCACGTTCGCCCAGCCAACGAGGCGCGCAAGCTCCTCTCGCCCAGCATGGGCCTCGAGATCGAGACAGACGCTGCGCTTGTCCAGATTCACGGCAAGAAACAATCCACTCTGCTCTTCGTCCACCTCCCCGGCAAACGGGCCAATCCGCCGCGCCGGATCCCCCTCCGGCGCTTCCACCTTGACCACATCGGCCCCTTGATTGCCTAGATGACGCGCCGCATACGCGGCAGCGACACCCGTCCCCACCTCAAGCACCCGCATCGCCGGTAGAAGGTCCAGCTGGAAGTCGGATGCGGCAACTGTTGGGAGTTCTGTCATTCGATCGTCTCCGTCCCTTCGTTCAAGATTGCGAGATAACGGTCGTAGGCGAAGAGGCGATCGCGTTTGCGCCCTGTGATTTCGCGGGCGATGCCGTTTTGGCGCCGTCTATTGAAGAAAAAATGGCTAAAAGAATTAGCAGCGGTTTGCCTTGCTAAAGCTCCCTTAATTGCGGAAGCCGTTACGAAAACTTCGGTGCCAGACCTTGCATTACGCCTCGCTATCCCCCAAAGAAGCTCTTGATCTGGTCCGAGAGGTTGGTGCAGGCCTCGGGTTGGACGCGGGCGATGAAGGGGATGGGGACGACGACGGCGGGGATGAAGGAGGTGCCGACGGCTTCGGAGGTGACCTTGCCGACGGCGATGCCCTCGGTGACGTCCCAGATGGAGGCTTCGTAGTTCGAGGCGTCTTCCCACGAGAGGAAGCCGAAGCAGGCTGGCATCCCGCCGGTGAACACGGTGCATTGCACGGTGCCGGCCTGGTCGGTGCGTTCGGTGGTTCCCTCGATCCACACCAGGTAGCGCACGCCAATGTCGCGGATGCGATTGCCAACTAGGGGTTCGGCGATCACTTCACCGAGCTTGTCCATGGTCAGTGGCGCGGTGCGGGGTTCGAACCACGGAAACACGGAATCGACGAACTGTCGCTCCGCCAGCACCGAGAGGCTGCCGTCGCCGGCGGCCACGCTGTCGCTGACGCAGGAGATGAAGTCGTTTTCGGTCTCGCCATGGGTCTTGTGCTTGCGGGAGAGGATCACCACGGATTGGTCGCCCAAGGGGCCCGTACGGGCGAAGCGCACCTGGTCGATGGTGGGCTGCACGCAGCCTGCCAGTGCCGTCGCCAAGAGAAGCGTGCCCGCGAGCAACGCTGCCGGGGTCAGGGCGGCTCGATGGTTGCCGGCACCGCCCGGTTTCGGAGTCGGCGTGGTGCCGAAGCTCATGCCTCAGGCCCCCGGCCTTCCAGCCACTCCCGCACACCGTCAACGGTCGGGAAGTAGAACGACAGGAAGGCGGCGGCATCGCGCAGGGCCCAGACGGTGGCGTCGCCGAGCGCGTCGTCCTGGGTGCCCACCGAGCCGTAGTTGTCGCTGTTGGCCTTGCCATAGCCGAGCAGGTCCCAGTCGGCGATCAGGGTGCCGTCGGTGGCGAAGAGCTTCATGCGGTACTTGATCCACACCTCGTAGAAGTCGCCCTTGGTCTGCGCCGGGATTGCGAACTGCATCTCCTCGATGGTGGGCGCGAGCACGGCATCGACGTTGGCGCCGGAGCTCTGCAGCGCGTCGAGGAAGGGGGCGGCGTTCTCGTTCTCTCGCGCCTTGCCCTTGATGCGCGTCACGTCTTGGAACATGGCATCGAACACGCGCTCGAATACCGGCACCTGCGATGCGCCGAGGTCGATGCGGTACTCGCCATGATCCGGCACTTCCTCCACGTGAACATAGGCGGTGAGTGCATCGTCGAAGTACACGCCCATCTTCACCGGGATGGGGGTCACCAGCGGACTCGGCACGGTGGTGTTGACCGTGACGGAAGCGCCGCCAGCACAGCCGAGCATCGCGACCAGCAGCACAGCGCCGCACAGGGCCCGCCCAACGCGCGAGCCGGGAGGCACGGCTAGACCCGCGACCGAGAACGCCGGAACCGGCACTCGTTTAGCACTCCCTGCGACCACCAACGAAAGCCTACTCGAAATACCTAGCGATGTCCGAGCAACTGTGCCTGGCGGCGCGGGCTGTGCGGGAGTGGGGGCGGAACGTCCCAAAGCCTACTCATAGCTCGCAAGGCCCACGAACGTCCCGCAGTTGCGGGCCGTGAGTTCTCGCATCAGCGCGGCGAAGTTGGCTGCCGACTGGGCTTGGCCCAGCACAACCGGGAAGCCGATGGCGTGGACTCGGACGCGGCAGTTGCCGTCCTCGTCGGCGGCGTTGAAGCGATCGATGGTGTCGACCACGACTTCGACGGAGCGGCCTTGGAAGTCGTCGCCGAAGACATAGACGCTGATCTTCTTGTCGGGCGCGTAGAAGGTGGTGATGGCCTTGGTCACGCCCTCGACTGGACTGGAGTTGGAGAAGGCGTTCCAGGTGCGCAGCCGCCCGACGATGGCGCGGCGGCGGGCGGGAGTGTCGGGAATCCAGGTGTCCACGTATTGGCTGAACATGTAGTTGCCCATGTCGTTCATCACCTGAATGCCCTTGACGGTGGGATAGATGTCGAGGGTTTCCTGCAGCTTCTGCACCACCAAGGGCCAGGCAAAGTTGTACATGCTGCCGGAGGTGTCGATGACGAAGATGATGTACTCGCTGTCCACCGGAATGCCGCCGATGGTGTTGTCGAGGCGGCTGAAGTTGAGGCCAAGCAGACGCTCCATCTCATCGGTGAGCGACTGCTTGGCTTCCGAAAGCTGGCTGTGGCGGGCGACTTGCTGCACGGCCTGGTCTTCGGCGGCGCTGAACTGGCCGAGGATGTCGCTCACCTGCTGCTTGACCCGGGCGAGTTGGGCAAGCTCCTGATCGAGCTGGCGCTGCTCGTCTTCGATCTGTCGCTTCAGCACTCTTGTCTGCCCTTCGATGTCGAACTTCGACTCGCGCTTGAGGGCCACGATGCCGTCGAGTTCGAGATCGGTCTGTTCGAGCACGATGGGCTGCACGGTCTTGACGATCATCAGGAGCAGAATGATGGCGCCGAAGCCGCAGCAGATGACGTCCAGGAAGGAAAGACCAATCTCTTCGATGTCGCGCCTTCTCATCTGCTGACCCCCCAAGAGGTTCCTTTGAGGAGATGCACATGCGCGCCTAGCGGCGCGAGGGAAGGCAGAATGCCTTCCCTCCGAGGGCCTCGCCCGTTCTCCATCCGGGTCATGGCCAGTCCCTCGACGGCGCGAGATAGGCCCCGCCCGTGACGCTGGCAAGGCTCCAGTATGCCGCCGACGCCATCGGGTCGCCCTCCATGGGGAACAGGATGATGTTGAAGGGCACACCGGCCGGCAGGCGCTTGGTGGCGTCCTCGAAGAAGCTGCGGCGGGTGCGACCGTCCACGGTGCTGCCACGCGGCGGTCGGTCGCCTTGGGTCGGCAGGCTGTCGATGATGAGATAGACGTTGTCCGGGCGCGGGCGCAGACTGTTGATGGCGCTCATTACGGGCTCCAGGCTAGTGCCGCCGGCCGGCACCGTGTCGGCGAGAAGTGCGAGGGCGGAGTCGAGCGCCTCCTGATCGGTGGCGGGATACCAGTTGGTGGTGGGCAGCAGGGTCTGGGCGCCGGTGTTGAACACCATGATCTGGAAGTTGCTGTCGAGGGGCACTTGCGCGGTGAGCCATTCCACCGTGCGGCGGGCGCGCTCCCATTTTGGCGCCTGCATCTGGCGCTCGCGCGACATGTTGCGGCGGCGGATCACCTGCACGATGGTCTCGTCGAGCATGCTGGCGGAAGCGTCGAGGGCGATGAGCACATAGCGGCCGCCGACGAAGAGGCCCGTCAGGTACTGCCTGTCGCCCTCGCCGGCCACTTCGATGAGTTCCCTTCCCTTGCTGAGTTCCTCCTGGGCCTGGAGCTTCTCCACCTCGTCCTGGCGGGTTTCGACGTCCGATTGCAGTTCCTCCACGTCTTCCCGACGGGCGATGGTCTCGGCTTCGATTTCGTCGAGGTCGGCCTTGCGGCGTTCGAGGTCTTCGAGCATGGCCAACAGTTCGCGCCGTGCTGTGCTGATGCGGGCGCGGGTCCCTTCCAGGGTCTCCTGCAGGTCCACGAGGTCCTTTTCGCCGGTGTCGATCTCGTAGTCGAGCTTGCGCACCTCGGCCAACAGGTCGCGGTTCACCTCTTGGGTGTCGTCCTCCACGGCATGGTTGATGATGAGGAAGATCAGCACCACGGCGCCGAAGCCGCAGGACATCACGTCCAGAAACGACAGCGAGAAGACGTTGAAGCGGCGTTGGGTGCGGGCCATGGCCTTGCCGCTCGCTACGGTTGCACCGCGATGAGGCGGAACTCGATGCCTTGCCAGAGCACGGTGTCGCCGGCCCATGCGGGGCGCCTGGCGCGGAGCGGGCCATCCGCCATGGTTGCGTCGTCGCTCGCGGGGGTGATGTGGACTTGCCTGTGTTCGACGCGGATGTCAAAGGCCGGGCCTTGCGCTGCACACGCCGGGTGGTCGCTGGCGTCAGGACATTGCGCCAGGGGCACGGCGATGCCGGCGCACAGCAGGTGGGTGGGAAGGTGTCGGGGCGTCGCCGCGGACTGGGGGGCAGGTCTCGCCGTCTCGGTGCCCCGCCGGGCGGCCAGTGCGGTGATGTAGCGCACGGTGGTGCCGTCGCCCAGGATGCGCTCCGCGTTGTCGTGCACGGCCTGTCGCAATGCGTCTTCTGGGAGTTCCGTGACCGGAAGCGCAAGTTGCTTCATGCGCTCGGCGAGGCCCGGAAGCCGTGCCGCCCGATGGGTCACGGTGACGGCATCGACTGCGCCGACGGCTGCGGCAAGGGCATCGTAGTTGCGCGCGGCCTTGTGCGCGAGGGCCTCGCGGGAGATGTCCACGCGGCGCAGGCCATCGTCGTGGTCGAGTTCGATGCGCGTGCCCTCGCCGGTGGCAATCAGCTCGCCGAGACGATCGAAGAGCTGCTGCTCCGTGGCGGCGATGCGGAGGGGATCGAGTCGGGTTTCGGTCACGAAGCGGTCGGCGGCAAGCGCGATCCAGCTCTCGAATATGGTGCCGACCCCGGCCTCCACCACCTCGACGACATTGCGGCGCTGCACCTCGGCCCCCGCGATGTCGATGGTGGAAACGACCCCGCCGTGGCGGGTGACATCGACGACAGCGCAGGTGCAATCCTCGAGGCCCGCAGGAAGCGCGCCCGCCGCGGCGCCAGTGACGCCGCTATCGACCACGGCGCGCACGCCGGCACCTACCTCGCGGGCGATGCCAAGGAACAGCGACAGTCGCTCGCCGGTGATGGCACCCGGTGCGAGCGCCACTAGGTCCTCGCCGGCATTGGCGTTCGCCGCGTCGAGAATGGCCTTGAGATGCAGATAGACGAGATCGGCCTGGTTGGCGACGGTAGGCCCTGGTGGCGCAACCGCTTCGGCGTTCAGCCGCCGCCAGAACTGGTCGTGCGACTGGCCGGGATAGAGCCTTGAACGTTGCGCCGCCTCGTCCCCGAACAACACCTGCGCGTCGTCCACATGGGCGACGCCCGGGGCACGATAGAGCAGGGCATCGTCACGCCAGAGCGTGATCTCGGAGTCGTTGAAGTCGAGGACGAGCACGGTTAGCGGCGCGCCCCTAGAGCGCGTCGCGGGCTTGCAGGTGGCGGATGAGATGTTCCTCGCAATAGTGCTGGGTGTCGAGCACCAGCCGCTCTTGCACCAATTGCACCTGATGCATGAGGAACATGATGACGATGCTGATGACGAGGGCCACGAAGGTGGAGTTGAAGGCGACGCCCAAGCTGGTGGTAACGCCGGCGATGTCGCCTTCCACCGCTCGATAGGCTTGCCCGAGCGCGTCGCCGATGCCGCGCACGGTGCCGATGAAACCGATGGAGGGGATGGCCCAGGCGATGTAGCGGATCATGGCGAGTTCGCTGTCGAGGTGGTCGGACTCGGCCTCGCACACCGAACGCACCGTGTCCGAGACATCCTGCACATGCTGCGTGGCTGCGAAGCGCTGCAAGGCCGCGAGCAGCGCACGGGGCAGCAGGGTGCGGCGGGTGGCGTCAGGGAGCGCCTGCAAGGGCCGCGAGTAGAGCCGTGCGTCCTCGGGCAGGATGCTCATGCCCTCCGAGACGTTGATGAAGCGCTCCTCGAGCATCCGCCGCTCGCGGAATGAGTTGCGCGTCTTCATGCCCATGATGGACATGGCCCACAGCATCAGCACGAAGCAGGACTCCTGCTCGTAGTCGCGCAGCACGACGTAGAGGGAGCGGTCGGGCACGAACGCCTCGCCTTGCGCCACGCGGTCGGCCTGGGCGCCCAGGATAGCGTCGGCATTTGGGCGGATGACCGTGACATAGACGAGATGCACGACGATCAACGCCAGCACCAGAGCCACGAGCTGGTAGACGAAATCGTTGGATAGTACCTTCTTCATGCGGTCGGCTGTTCCGTCAGATGTCCACGGGGAAGGGTACTTCCACGTCCTCGGAGATTTCCTCACTCGGGACGAACACGTCGCGCGCTACGGGAGGCCGCGGTGGCCTTTCGCGTGGCGCCTCGGCTTCGTTCGATCGCTCAACCGCCACCTCCTCGACGTCATTGGCTACTTCGGTGCCTTCGCCTTCCGCGTCGCCATCCGCGGCCCAGACTGACGCGGCGGCGGCAGCCGCGAATACTAGGAAGACGTGCCTTGCGGCACGCAGTGGCGCGCGCTGGGGATGCGTTGGTCGAATGTCCATCGCTTTCGCGTTCACCTCACTCTGCGAACCGGGCAATGCGGAAGCCCACGTCCTGGCGTCCGTCGCTGCCGTAGTCGCGGAAGGACAGGCGCAAGTCCGTAATCGTGCCGTGCATCCAGCTCGACCCTCGGATGACATGGTAGTCGCCTTCCTCCGCTCCCAACGGATCGACCGCCTCCATCTGCTCTGGGATTTCGTAGAAGTCATGGGTCCATTCCGCGACGTTGCCGCCCAAGTCGTAGATGCCCTTCGGGTTTGCCGGGAACGAACCCACCGGGGCGGCGACGATGTAGTTGTCGTTGTAGCCAAAAATGATGCGCCCTACCACATTGGACGCGGCTCGATCGGCATAGTTTCCGTGCCGGTCCGGCGGCGGCAACTGATCGCCCCAAGGGAAGCGCAGCGGTGCCGCCTCCGTGCTGCGGGCGCTCCAGGCCCACTCGGCTTCGGTGGGCAGGCGGTAGCCCACCGAAGCCGGGTCGAAGCCCTTCACGTCGCCGAACTCCTCGATGTAGAAGGGGACGAGCCCGTCCCGTCGCGACAGCCAGTTGCAGTAGAGCGCGGCCTCGGTCCAGCTCACGGTGGTCACTGGCTGCTCGTCCTCGTCGAGGTCCAACTCATTGAACTTGCCGGACGAATGCGCGCTGGCAAAGGCGCGGAACTCGGCATTGCTCACTTCGTTGCGGGAGAGATAGAACAGGCGCGTGATCTCTACCTCCCGCAGCACTTCGTTGGCGCGGCGCCCCGGCTCCCGGCGCGAGGCGCCCATCGTGATGCTGCCGGGGCCCAAGAGAACGAGCTCTTGGCCGAGCGAGGTGACTCGCTCCGGCTTGAGGTTGGCGAGCCGCGCTTCGGCCAGCGTCAGCAGGCGCACGCGAATCTGCTGCCGGTAGCCGGGCTGCGGCAGGATCGTGCGCGAGTAGCCTGCATGGCCCTCCTTGCGCAGCTCGATCTCATGCTCCACGGCGCTCAGGGTGACGACGCCGGCGGCCTCGCCGTGATACTCGCCGTCCACCCAAAGTTCCACGCCCTCGGGCCGGGTTTCGATGGCGAGCTCGCCGGACGCGGCTTCCAGCGTCAGCTCAAGCAGCCCCTCGCGCCCGGACTGCACGTTCACCTCGCCGTTCCACGGCGTGTGGCCCAGGCGAAACACGCGAACGTCGTACCGTCCCGGCGCCACGGCGACTTCGAGTGGTGTCTCGCCGCGATAGTCGCCGCCCAGAGTGACGCCGGCGCCGGCTGGAGACGTGATCACGTTGAGCAGGCCGTCGGCGCGTTCGAGGGTGACCGGCGGCAGCGTCATGGCCTCGCCGGCGGTGATGGAGAGGATGTCGTTCCACGCCTTGTGTCCCGGGAGCTTCACGGTGACCCGGTGTTCTCCGGCAAGGATCGGCACCGGGCCGGGCGTCGTCACGCCACTCGGTTCATCGTCGATGCGGATTTGTGCTCCCGGCGGCTTGGTGGGAATGGTGATTTCCGCCCAGTTCGGCGCCAGACTCGTGCGGACGGTCTGTTCGCGCCGCATTCCCTCCACGACGAAGTCGACGCTGGCGGCCTGATAGCGGGGGTGGCTGACGAGCGCAGTGTGTTCGCCGGCCGGCAGGTCAGCGCTGAGCGGTGCGGCGCCGCGGACATCGCCCACCTGAACGTCTGCATCCACGGGGTCGATCTCGAAGGTGATGCGCCCCGGCAGCGGCGTCAGCGCAAGCGGCAACACCTGATTGCGAGCCGCGCCAATGACCTTGGTCTCCGACAGGTCGTGGTAACCAGGTGCGGTCCCGGCCACTTCGTACTCCCCCTGTCGCAGCAGGAAGGTCTCGCCCAACTGAAACGCAAAGCCGCCGGAAACCGTCACCTCGGCATCGGCCGGCTCGGCCTCGAACCGTACCGAACGCGCCGTGAAGATGAACCACAGGAACCACGCCACCACCAAGACGAGAACGGTGGCCACCACCTGCATCCGCCGGGGCAGCAGCCGTCGTCTCTCCTGCACAGCGCCGGTGGGGCGGAAGTCCGCCGCCTCGATGACGCCGTCGGCGGCGTATTCCTCGGTGTTGTTGGCCATCGTCGCCGGATCAAATCCGTCAGATGCGTTCGCGGCACCGGATGTCCACGGGCCCCATGCCGGCTTCGAGCCGGATTTCCTTGCGCACGTCCCGACAGCCGTCGCGGCTGCCGACGATGGTGTAGCGGCCCGGACGCAGCGCGAGTTCATGTCGCTCGAAAGCGCCGAGTGCGGCGACGCGTAGGATCACGACATCGGTAGCGTTGTCGGACAGCAGCACCAGCGGGATGGGTTCGGCGGCTTGGGCAAGGAGCTCGCGGAAATCCGCGACGCTGCGTTCGAATGCCGCACCGGCATCGCCGTCTTCAGCGGCTGCATCGAGCAGCTCTTGGGCAGCCGCGAACTCGCGCTTGGAGGACAACAGCGCCGGGTCGTTCAGGAGGCGTTGCATGGCGGAGGTGTGTTCGATCCGGCGCCGCACCCGTTCCCGGCCTTGGCGGGCGAACTCCAGGGCACCGTCGATGGCGAGGGCGTCGTCGTAGGCGGAGAGCGCGTCGCGCCATGCTTCGGCGTCCTCGTGCTGGCGCGCGGTGGCGTGAAGCGCATCGATCCTTGCCCGGGTTTGCGCCTGCTGCGTCTGCTGGCGTCCCGCCAGTGCGGTGGCGTCGTCTGGGGAGTCGGCGAGGATGCGGTCGAACACCGCATGGGCTGCCTCGAAATCCCCCGCATCGAGCGCCGCAAAGCCGGCGGAGACGATGGCCTCGTAATCGTCCTTGGCCTTGGCGGCGGCAGCGCGGGCGATGCGTTCGTCGAGGCCAGGCACGGTGGGGTCCACGGCGCGTGCCTTGCGCAGCATGGCGATGGCGCGCGCATGGTCGCCCTTGAGTTCGGCCCGCTGCGCTTCGAGCAGGTGCGCTGCCAAGGCCGGCAAGTTGGCCGCGCGCGCTTGACCCGCGAGGGCGCGAGGGTCGTTGGCACGGATGGCGAGGGTGCGTTCGAAGGCGGCTTCGGCGGCGCTCTGGTCGCGCCTTGCGAGTGCCTCGGTGCCTTCGGCGAGAGCCTCTTCGAAGACCTCGTTGCCGCGTTCGACCAGGGCCAGGATATCCGCCACCGCTCCTTCGTATTCCGTCAGCGATTCCTCGTAGCGCTCTTCGAGAAACAGCCGATCGGCCTCGTTGGCGCGGTCGCGCACGGTGGCCATCTCTTCGGCACCCCAAAGCGCGACGTTCATCTCCTCTTCGAGCAAGAGCTGCGCCTCGACAAACTCGCCGAGCTTCTCGCGTGCCTTTGCGCTTGCGCGTTCGAGTTCGAGCGAACGAAAGGGGGCGACGGTCTCGCGACTTGCTGGCGTACCCGTCGGCGTTGGGCCTAGCGAGGTGCCCGCGTTCGGGGCGTCTGGCGTGGACACGTGGGAGGGCAGGACGAGGAACACAAAGGCGATAGCGACTGCGAGGCCCGTTGCCGCGACCAGCACGGCGACCCGGCGCGGCACCTGGCGCAGCCGTTCCCGCCAGGGCAGGGAAGCCGGGGTGGCGGCTTCGCCGCGAGCACGCGACAGCGGCGGTGCCGTCGGCTCGATGCGGATTGGCTCGTCGGCGCTCATCACAAGGGCCTATTGGCTGGTGGGTTCGCCGAGACTGTCGAGAAATGCTTCGTCGGCGTCGAAGCCGGACTTGCCTTCGTTGTCCTCGGGTTCTTCTGGCAACGCGAGTTCGAGTTCCTCGAGGTAGATGCGCTTGAGGATACGGCGCAGCTGCTGGTATTGGTCGTCCACCGTGCCCTGCAAACGCAGGGTCTGGTTCTCGAGTTCAATCGTGTGCGGCGAGATTTCTGCCTCGGCGGACATGCCAAGCTCTTGCAGCACTTCGGAGTGCAGCTTCGCCTCGGCGCGGTCGCCCACCGCAGAGACGGAGAGGGTAGCGCCGGCGATGATGCCGGTGGCGCCACCATATCGCGCGACATCGGAGTCGCTGGCCTGGGCCAAGATGCCGCCGGCGAGGGCCGCGGCACCGATCAGGGTCTTGCGCTTGGCCTTTTCGGTGACGCGGCGATAGGCGATTGCCTCGTCGTAGGTGGCGGCGCGCCATTCCTGATAGGACTCGCTCATCTCGGCGTGGAAGCTGTCGAAGTATTCGTCGAGGGTGTCGATGAAGAGGTATTCGCGTTCGCGCACCTGACGCACCCGTCCGAGCATGGGGTCGCCTTCCGCCGGCAGCCGGCGCAGGTCCCAACTGCCGGAACTGGAGGCTTCGACGTAGCTCTCGAAGGCATCCGGGGAGAAATCCCGGGCGAAGCGCATCTCGGCGGTGGTGCGGATGCGGCGGACGTCGTCGCGGCTCAAGGTCTGGTAGAAGGCGAGCATGTCGTCCGCCAGCCGCCGATAGGTGGCCTGGAACGGGTCGATGCCCGGCGGGATGCCGTCTTCGTAGGCGTATTTGCTGGCGAGGGTGAGGTAGTTGCGCTCGAACCAGATGACGCCGCGAGCGTCCCTCACCACCACGTCCAGTTCCATGCGCTCGCCATCGGAGTGGACGATGCTGCCGCTGACCACCACGTCCACGGCAAAGGTCTCGCGCGGCGCAACCCGAACCGCGCCCCAGTTGCCGGTGGACTGCAGGAGGTTCTTGGCGAAGAAGGCCATGTAGTTGGCCTCGGCCCGGCGCACTTCCGGGTTGATGTTGCGCTCCACGCGCTCGTCGAACGATTCGGGCACGTTGGAGTCGAACACCGAGACGCCCACATCAAGCAGCATGTCCTCGGCGATGCCGGCATGAACCTGCTGCGGCGGCGACAGATCGACCACCCGCACCGTCTTGCTCACGCACCCGGCAAGACCAACCGTCGCCGCCAAAACCAGCGCTAGTCGAAGCACGCCGCGCACCCTATGTGGGGTTCGGATGTTCATGCGCGTAGCTTGCATCAAATCCGCCCTCATTTGGCAACCCCTTGCGCCGCAAGAACCGTTGCCTTCGAACAACGCTCTTGCCCCAGCCCAAGCCGCCCCATCACATAGGTCGACACTCGGCCGGCTTGCGCAGTCCGACTGACGTGCCTGGCGATAGCTCCCTGGTTGAACATCCCAGCCGGGTGGCGGTCCCGCACCCAGGCAACAGCCCCTGCCATGCGAGGGCCTCTCTGGAAGGAGGGCGTCCCGCCCTCCAAGCGTGCCGAAGGCACGCACGCAGCGGAGCCGACCAAGGCCACCGCCAGCAAGCGTTCCAGACAACGCCAACAAAGCGCCAGCCCCAAACAACGCCACCATCAAGGCAGCCCCTGCCATGCGATGGCCTCTCTGCAAGGAGGGCGTCCCGCCCTCCAAGCGTGCCGAAGGCACGCACGCAGCGGAGCCGACCAAGGCCACCGCCAGCAAACGTTCCAGACAACGCCAACAAAGCGCCAGCCCCAAACAACGCCACCATCAAGGCAGCCCCTGCCATGCGATGGCCTCTCTGGACGGAGGGCGTCCCGCCCTCCAAGCGTGCCGAAGGCACGCACGCAGCGGAGCCGACCAAGGCCACTGCCAGCAAACGTTCCAGACAACGTCAACAAGCGCCAGCCCCAAACAACGCCACCAAACAAACCAGCCTCTGTTCCTCGACGTGCCTGCGGCACGATGGAGGGAGCCCTCCCGCCGAAGGCCCCGCTTTGTTTCTTGCTAACGCCCTTCCTTGTAGCGTCTCAGTTCTTCCCAAAGTGCCTCGCGCAGCTCCGGGTCCGTCTCCGCCATGGCCGCCTCGCGGATCTGCCTAGCCACCACGTCGTCGTCCCGCGCGTCGGGAACGTCTGGCGGCGTTGGTGCGGCGGGGGGAGCCGGCGTTGCGTTGGCATCGCCGGGGCGCATGTCGCCGACTTCGCGGCCACCGGCGCGGGAGGCTCCGCCGCCGGAGTTG
The DNA here is from genome assembly GCA_965116935.1 of Pseudomonadales bacterium. GTDB lineage: Bacteria > Pseudomonadota > Gammaproteobacteria > Pseudomonadales > Azotimanducaceae > VXYL01. The sequence goes on from OZ220737.1 coordinate 3,630,962, forward strand.
CTGCGAGAACCTGCTGCGTCTTCCATTTGACCGGTGCCGGTCTGACCGGACGCCTGCGGCGAGGGACGGTTGGTCGCGCGTTCGTTGGCGCGTGCCACCAGCACGCCGCGTTCGTCGAGGATGCGGCTGTCGAACACCTCGAGGGCTGCGCGCAGTTCGCCATCGCCACCCTTGGCGCCGCTGCCCTCGCCGTCGGGACGGCCTTGTTGCGCCTGACCGCCCTGGCCTCTTCGGCTGCCGGTTCCATCGGGGTCGCCGGCGCGGCTGGAAGCGGAGTCGCCGCCTTGGCCGTTGCCGGCGTCGGCCACCTTCTCGCCGCCGCTGCCTTCGCCGCCTTCCGCGCCGCCGGATCGTTCGTCGTCACCACCGCCGGGAAGCTCGGTTCCGGTTTCCCAGCCGTCATCGGCGCCGCCGGTTGCATCGGGACGGTCGCCAGCGCCCGACGTTTCGTCTTCGCCACCGGCTCCCGCTACGGACTCCCCATCGGCGTCGCCGCCAGCCTCGTCCTCTTCACCGGGCCGGCCACCTGCTTGCGCCTGCTCATCCTCGCCATCGCCACCGGCTTCGGGGCGTTCGCCAGGACCACCTGCAACCGGTTCCTCATCGCCATCGCCGCCATCCGGGCGGTCTTCCGAGCCAGCCGCGACCTGCTCTCCTTCCATGCCGGCGGCGTCTTCCTCGTCATCGCCGCCCGGGCGTTGCTCGGTGCCGTCCTGACCGGCCACCTCGTCGCCGTCCTGGCCTTCCTCTTCGTCGCCTTCGCTGCCGGCCGCTTCGTCTTCACCTTCCACACCCGGCCTCGATTCCTCGCCGGGCGCCTGAGCCACAGCGCTTTCGCCGGGGAGGCCCCCGCCTTCTTCGTCGGTATTCTCGCCATCCGCACCGGCCGCACCGGCAACTTCGCCACCGGCGGTTTGCGGACGATCGCCAGCGTCCTGTTCCGATTCGCCTTGTGCGCCGCCTTGCTGCCCGTCCTCGCCTGGCCTCTGTACGGTTGCCGCTTCCGGCATCCCGCCAGCCTCACTCGACGACTCGCTGCCTTGCGAGTCGCCTTCCTGCTGTGCTTCTTGGCCAGGGCGCTGGTCGCCGGGTTCATTGGACGCGGACTCGTTGCCTTGTTGCCGTTCGTCCTCCTCGCCGGGGCGCTGAGGCGGTCGTGGCATCTGCGGCATCCCGCCTTCGGCCTCGGTTGCGCTCTCGTCTTGCTGCGACTGGCTTGAGGAATCGCTGCTCGGCCGGGATTCGGTCGGCATCGACGGCGGCGTTGGCATCCTCGGTGCGGACGGCTGCGACGCGGATGGCGGCGAGGGCATAGATTGGGACGGCATCGACTGCGACGACGGGGATGAAGGCGACGACGGCGACGGAGTCGATGGGCTCTGGGGGGAGCGCTGCTGCTGCTGGGTTTGGCTAGGCGAGGACCGCGACGGCATGGACGGCATCTGGCTCGCCGACGGCATCTGCGGCATTTGCGGCATGGGTGGCATCGGCGGAGTGATCGGCGATTGGCAGGCCGAGACCACCAATGCACAGCCAAGCACAACAGCCGCTGAGTGCAGCACTCGAATTCGGTTCCACGGGAGGCTCGCTCGCATTCTCATCGCGACTCCTCGACTGCCTGACGGTCCGCTCGACTCGTTCACGGTCGGCGTCCAACCCACCAACACCATCATATTGCATTCGACGCCGATACCCGCCACAGGTTCCGCAGCCGGCGCGCCCTTGCGGGGCGTGCACCTACGGATCGCTATCGCTCACCACTTCGGCTACGTGCCAGAGACCCAATTGCAGAGCAAGTGTGCCGTAGGGGCAGGGCTTGACCCGTCCCCTACGAACTGCGTTCGCCCGTAGGGGCGGGGCTTGTCCCCGCCCGTGTCGAACGCCCCGACGGTCTCGGCGCGGGACGGGACAACCCCGTCCCCTACGAACGGCGTTTGCCCGCAGGGGCGGGGCTTGTCCCCGCCCGTGTCGAACAGCCCGACGGTCTCGGCGCGGGACGGGACAAGCCCGTCCCCTACGAACGGCGTTTGCCCGTAAGGGCGGGGCTCGTCCCCGCCCGTGTCGAACGCCCGACGGTCTCGGCGCGGGACGGGACAAGCCCGTCCCCCACGAACTGCGTTTGCCCGTAGGGGCGGGGCTTGTCCCCATATGCGCTAACTTGTTTGGATCGATGGTTCCGGGAAGCGTTCGTCGATCTGCGGGGTCCGCTGGCGAGGCGGGTCGGCCAATCCCCTTGAGATGCGGTCCCAGTCGTCGATGGCCTGCTGCAGGGGGAGGTGCGGCTCGATGGCGCGGGCGATCTGGCCGTACATGAAGCGGAAGTCACGCCAGGGACTGCGACGGCGGGCTCTCCACGGTGCCTCCCCAGGGGGAAACGGAGCCGGCGTGGCGAACGAGCTTCTCCACCAACAGCGCCACGAGCAGCTTGCCGTGGAGCCAGGCGCGGGCGCTGTCGTCCTCGTGCTTGGGCAGGTGGCCGAGCTGCGCCAGCGACTTGAAGCGCCTGAAGACCAGTTCGACCTGCCAGCGGACGCGGTACCAGTCCAGCACGCTGCGGGCGTCGAAGGTCCCTTCGGGGAAGGTGGTGAACAGGATCACGTGGCGGGCGAACTCGAGGCTGGACGGCCGCACCTGCCGGCCCTGGCGCGCTGCGTGTTCCTTCGCCTTGCGCTGCGCGATGGCGGCGGCCTCCTCGGTCTTGCGGATCGCGCACACGCGACCCGGCACCGCGACGCCCCGACCGACCGCCACCGCCGGCCATGCCCGCGGGACGCACGCCTCGTCCAGCCCGGCGACCCGCTGCAGCAGGTCCAGCGCCTCCCCGTCCGGTGTCCGCAGCGGCAGCGAGCCGGTGTTCACGCGCACCGTGGCGTGGCCGCCCGACGACGCCACGTGGCCGAGACCCGCCGCCGTCGAGTAGCCCCGGTCCGCCAGCACCAGGTCGCCCCGGGCGATCGGAAAGTGCGCCAGCGTCTCGGCCACGCCCGAACCCTCGGTCGGCGTCAGCTTGTAGAAGTCGCAAGCCAGCGACGGAAGCCGCACGCTGTAGTGCAGGCGCCACAGCGAGCCCGTCCGCCCCGGCTCCTTCACCGTCGTCGCGTCGAACGCCCGGAACGGCAGCCCGCCAGACGCCGACACTCCGCCCTGCTCCCGGAACATCGCCGCGCACAGCTCCCGCAGCCACTCCGACGACTTCCGCAGCCGCTTCAGCAGCGCCACGTCCGAGAGCTCCGCAAGGTTCGCCTGCCGCGCCCGCACCACCGTCTCCCGCAGCGAATGACCCCGCGCCAGATGCAGCAGAAGCACCCGCAGCAGCGCCTCCGGAGACTTCGCCTTGCGCAGTCCCTTCAGCGCCCCCGTCTCCTGCGCCAGTTCCTCCCAGCCTTCCGGAAGGAACGACACCACCACCTTCCAGTCCTCGTCCACTCCGCACAAGCCCCCAGCCGAACCGACACCCCCACCTTACGGACAGCCGATGCGCAAAACAAGTTAGCGCATATGGGGCTTGTCCCCGCCCGTGTCGAACGCCCCGACGGTTTTGGCACGGGACGGGACAAGCCCGTCCCCTACGAACGGCGTTTGCCCGTAGGGGCGGGGCTTGTCCCCGCCCGTGTCGAACGCCCGACGGTCTCGGCGCGGGACGGGACAAGCCCGTCCCCCACGAACTGCGTTTGCCCGTAGGGGCGGGGCTTGTCCCCGCCCGTGTCGAACGCCCCGACGGTCTCGGCGCGGGACGGGACAAGCCCGTCCCCCTACGAACGGCGTTTGCCCGTAGGGGCGGGGCTTGTCCCCGCCCGCGTCGAACGCCCCGACGGTTTTGGCACGGGACGGGACAAGCCCGTCCCCTACGAACTGCGTTTGCCCGTAGGGGCGGGGCTTGTCCCCGCCCGTGTCGAACGCCCGACGGTCTCGGCGCGGGACGGGACAAGCCCGTCCCCTACGAACTGCGTTTGCCCGTAGGGGCGGGGCTTGTCCCCACCCGTGTCGAACGCCCGACGGTCTCGGCGCGGGACGGGACAAGCCCGTCCCCTACGAACTGCGTTCTACGGCTTGTCCTGCGCATCGCCTGCACCCGCGCTCTCGCTTTGGCCCACGCCCGAAGCGGCCTGCCGTTCCGACGGCGGATCGAAATACTCGAACTCGAACACGATGCGGATATCGTCGCTCGGGTGGGGCCCTTCCTCCGTGAAGAGGGGGCGGTAGCGCGCCCGCCTCGCCGCCCGGCGCACCCGGAAGTCCATCTTCCCCTCCGGCTCGGAGCGCAGCGTGTCGATGCGCCCGACCTGGCCGTTCTGGCCTACATCCACCGAGAGCTCCACGACACCCCTCAGCGGCGGGCCGGTGGCACCTTCCGGCCGCCTCGGCGGTCGTGGCAGGGGCAGATAGAGAGGGGTTGGCTGGCCGAACAGCGCCCGGCGCATGCCAGGTTCGTCCTGCAGCAACTCCCACGCGCGGCCATAGAGTGCCTCCGCCCGCCCTTGCTTCTCGAACATGATGAACCAGTCGCCGAGTTCGAGCATGGCGCCGGCGATGTGGGTCGGCTGCGCATCGGGATGCTCGCGCACGGCGTTGACCACCTCGATCAGCGCCCGTTCCCCGCGTCCGAAGGCATTCACCGCCACCGTGCTTGCCCAGCGTTGGTCACGCGAGAACGCGGCCCGGGGCGCTTCGACGGCGTTGACATAGCCGGGTGGAAACCGCTCCGCCCGATAGGTGGCGGCAATGCCGCGCAGGGCGCGCAACCGGGCACTGCTGGCGCGGCCCTCGGCACGAGCGACCTTTTCGGCATGTTCAAAGAGGCCTCGAGCCGAGAAGATGTCGTAGGTGCTGAGGTACCAATCCGCCAAGGCGAACATGCCGGGCAGCAGTTCCGGGTTGGTGGCGCCATAACTGCGCAGCAGGATGTCGTAGGCGTACTCATGCCGGGCGTTGGCAGCGGAAAAGTCGCCAGTGGCGGCGTGCACGCTCGCCTCGCGATAGATGACCTCCACCTGGTCCGGGTGATGCAACCCGCGATTGACTCGCATCACCTGCACGGCACGCTCGTAAGCACCCAAGGCGCCGCTGGACTCCCCCACTTGCGCCAACGCGTCGCCAAGCGCGACCAAGGGCTCGGCGAGCGCCATGTCGTAGCGGTGTGAACGCCGCTCGATGGCGTCGATGGCCGACTCGGCGGCGTCGATGGCGAGCAGGAACTCCCGCGCGTCCACCAGCGATTGCGCGCGTTCCGGATCGGCCTCAGCTGCCGCGGCGAGCGGCGCGATGGCCCAGGTGAGGCAAGCCAACGCGTACGCAGCCGCAAGTCGGCTGCGGCTATTCGCAAGGCGAGCGACTGGCGGCCGGTCCCAGCCGCCGGTCTGGCCCCACCGGCTGAAGGCTCCGCGGCACATGTCGTAGGCGTCTCGCAAGGGTCTGCGGCCGGGGCATCCGGCACTTGCTGCGAGTGTCTGCGGCGCAAACCGGACAGTCAAGGCCTATCCGCTTCCACTCTCAAGGGAATGCTTGTGGGGAATGCTTGAAATGCGTTGCGTGCGGCCCCATATTTGCCGGCAAGGGGAGGCAAGTTTCGCGTTGCACCGAGGATGCGGACATGGCACTGCCCCAAGAACTTCAAGACTGGTTCATCCCCTTGAGCGAGGGTCGGCTGACGCTGGCCCAGGCGCGCGCGGAACTCGCTGCCATTGGCTTTCCGCAAGACGCCATCCCGTTGATCGTCCAGCTCGTGGAGAATCCCAAATACGACCTTCCCGGCGTCGAGCTATTCGACGGCGCCGCCGACCTCGACACCCACGACAACATCCACATCCTCCTCGGCCGCGGCCTGCTGCCGAAGGACGAGGCCTTCGTGCTCGGCTTCACCATGGGCTCCACGAACCGCGTCGGCCCAGTTGAGGAGAAGCTCTACGAACTCTTCAGCCGCTACCTCTACCCCCGCGACTACCGCTTCTCCGCCGCAGACTTCGCCGTCTATCGCGACGCCCTGCGCCTCGGCCAGATTTCCCGCTGCGAACCGTTGCATCGCCTCGACTACGAAGCCCTGATGCCCCTCGACCTCGCCTCCGCCCGTCGCAAGGCCGGCATCGAAGTGGACCTACTCCGCGCCTCCTACCGCATCGAGAAACGCCGCTACCCGGAGGCGCCAGAGAGCCGCCGGCTGCTTGCCCGACCCAACCCCCGCAAACCCTCGAACGGCTCCAACTGAGTCCGGCCCGGGGACGGTACGCCGGCCGCAGGCTCATTTGGCGGGAGGGCGTTCTGCCGACGCGCCCGAGGGCGCGCCCAAGCGCGCCGCAAGGCCCGTCTTTTTCACCCCGGGACGGCGCGCTCTCGCGCCAGGGAGGGCAGAATGCCTTCCCTCCGAGGGCCGTCCCGCACCAACCGATGCTTGCAAGGGCCTTTGAAGCTGTCTCTCATTGACGCTGACAGGCATGCTCCGGCCGGCTGGCCTTCGAGGCAGCGTCAACCCCTGGCGACGTTTTGCCGTGTCGGAAAGGCAATCGTCCCGGCCATGCCCGGCTCCCGGTGGGCCTTGTCGGCGGCCTGCCAGTCTTCGCTCGCGAGCATGGACCGGAGGGCGTCGAATGACGGGTAGCGCACCAGCACGAAGTGTTCCCATACGTCGTCGCTGACCATCGCCTGGTCTGCCACCAAGGTCATCTCGACCCGACCGCCGAGGTTGTGGATCAAGCGTGAGGCGACCTCGCCATAACGGAGGAAAGACTCCCGCCCCTTGTCGCCACGGTAACGCAACAGGTTGACGACGAAGATCTCGTCTTCGGACTGGCGGCGGACATCCTCGAGCGGCGGCGGCCGCACGGGCAACGGACCGGTGCCGTGCGTGAAGGCGTAAAGGAGGCGCGCCGACAGACCTGCGGTGCGGTCGGCGATAGCCGCACGGTAGGCGGGGCTACGCTGCATGTCGAGCCACGCGGCGCGGCGCGGGTAGTAGACGAGGGCCACGCCATCCCAGGCGCTTCCGGCCACACTGCTGCCGGTGTACAGAGCGCGCCCGCCCCGGGCGGCGATCTCGGCGCCGGCGACGGCACCATAGCGGGCATAGCGCTCGCGCCCGCCGGGCTCGGCGTATTTCAGCAGGTTCACCATGACGATGGGGTCGTCGTCCTGGCGTGCGCGGAGCGCGGCGATGCTCTCCGGGCTCGGGTTCACAGCGCTTGTCGGGTTCGTCATTGGACAGGCTCCATCCGGCCGGCTTGGCCCGCGCCGGCGCGGCCACGTAAGATTGCGGCTGTTTGCCGGTGGGCATCACCCATGATGACCGACGACCCCAACCCACGCCACAGCACCACGTCGAGACACTGTGGGGTTGCGCTCGATGGGATGTTGCGTATGACTCCGATGGCTGCCATGCGCATAGTCTTCATTGCCTGCGCCGCCACCATGGCCGGCGCCTGCGTGCCTCCCGCCGACCCGCCGCCCGACCAATCGTCGAGCGCCGAGGTCAATCCTGTGCGGGTGGTCGTGGTGGCCATGTGGGAGCGCGGCGCCGACGAGGGTGACGAACCGGGCGAGTTCCAGCTCTGGAAGGCGCGTCGGGGTTTGAGCGAGCGCTTTGCCCTGCCGCAGGGCGATCACGACCTTTACTACAACCGCGAGTCCCAGATTCTGGGAATGGTCACAGGCGTCGGCACCGCCAAGTCGGCTGCGACGACGATGGCCGTCGGTCTCGATCCGCGCTTCGATCTCACGCACGCCTACTGGCTCGTCGCCGGGGTGGCGGGCATCGATCCCGAGGATGCCTCCATAGGCTCGGCGGTGTGGTCGGCATACCTGGTGGACGGCGATCTCGGCTACGAACTCGACGCGCGGGAGATCCCTGGAGACTGGGACACGGGCTTCTTCGCGATCGGGTCGACGTCGCCGACGGATCCCAACAAGCGCGAGCCGCGCGGCGAGGTGTTCCTCGTCAACGAGGGGCTGCGGGATTGGGCCTTCGAGCTGACGAAGGACCTGACGCTGCCGGACGATCCGGCCCTGGCCGCGGCGCGGGCGGCTTACGCGAATCACCCGAATGCCCTGAGGCCACCGTTTGTCGCCCGCGGCGGGCACATCGCGGCGATGACCTTCTGGCACGGCGCGCTCAAGAACGCCTGGGCCAATGACTACGTGCGTTACTGGAGCGACGGGCGCACCGACTTTTTCACCTCGGCCATGGAAGACACCGGCACCTACCGCGCCATCGACTACCTGCACCGCGCCGGACGCGTGGACGCGAACCGTTTCATGGTGTTGCGCGCGGGCAGCAACTACACCATGCCGCCGCCCGGGGTCAGTGCGGCGGATTACCTGATCCGGGAAAGCGAAGGCTATTCTGGGATGATCGCCTCGCTCGAATCGCTCTACCTCGTCGGTTCTGCCGTCATCGACGAACTGCTCGGGAACTGGCCGCACTACGCCGAGCACGTGCCCGGCGCAAGTCCTGATTGATGCGGGTCGGTTTCGGCAGACGGGCGACGGCGCTGCGGACCCACTACGACCCCATCATCGTCGGCGGTTCGGCGGATTGAGTACCGGCGAACCAGCTGTCAGTGCGCCCTTCGACCCAGTCGCCGCGCAGCCGCGGCGCCCACTAGGCCGAAGGCGGCGATGCCGAGAAAGTAGATGCCATAGCCCCATTGCCCCGGGATGCGATCGACCAGCCCGCCGCGAATCAGCGGCAGGTAGATGTCCGGCGCGTAGCCGACCAGGGAAATCACACCGATGGCGAACCCCTTGACCCGGTCCGGCACGTCACAGCGCTCCAGCGTCGCCCAGTAGATTCCCCGCACGGCGTAGGTGATGAAGCCGACCGCCAGCACGATCGCCAGCAGCACCGGTGCGGCGGCGGCGAGGGGCAGCACGGCCAGGCTTGCGAGTGCGGCCGATCCGACCACGAGCAGCGTGCCCAAGACCTTCTCGCGATTGAAGAAGTCGCCGACGAAACCGGCGCCGATGGCACCGAGGGGGCGCATCCACTGCTTGGCGACGGTGATCATGCCGGCGGTCACCGCCGTGAGGCCGAAGTTCTGCTGCATGTACGCCGAGAAGGCATAGGTGGCGAAGAACAGTTGATAGCCGGCCATGATGCATAGCGCCGCCAGCCAGATCTCCGGCTTCGACAGGACGAGCCTGAGGTCCGCGACGGTCTCGCGCAGGGGCACCGCCCGCCGATCGCCGCCCTCTGCGCGATTGTCGTCGACTGTCAGCAGCACGACGGGCGCGAGCACAAGCATGTTGCCGGCATAGAGCCAGATGACCGTGCCGAGGGCCGCGTCCGTCGGCTTCCCCAATCCCGTGAGCCAGTACGCGAACAGCGCAATGGCCACCGTTGCGAGCAGCGCCTCGACCAGTCCCCGGCCGCCGTCGAGGACGCCGAAGAAGCGCCCCTGTTCCTTCTCCTCGGCAAGCACCGCGACCGCCTTTATATGCGCGGACCAGAACGTGAGGCCGGTGGCAACTCCCCAGCCGGCGTAGATGAGCCGCAACTCGGCAAACGACGGTGCGGCGGCGAACCACAGGCCAAGCAGCCCGGCGGCCAGCAGCGAGAAGGACATAAGCAAGCGCGGCCTGATCCGGTCCGCGAGCCAGCCGCTTGGCAGGTAGGTGACGACGAACAGCACCCCGAGGATGGCGTTGCACTGCCCGAGTTGCGTCGCCGTTATGTCGAAGGTCTCCAGCATGGAAACCTCGAAGTTCTGGCGCAGGTACAGCAGCGGATAAATGGCGCCGGCGGCCACCGTGATGATGGCAAGTTGCAGATAGCGACGCATGTCGGAGCTGGACTCGACCCTTCAGCGGACCGCCGCGGTCGTGGACCAAGGCGCGCCGTGGCCGCCGCTCATATCGCCTCGTGCCGGCGCGCCCTTGCCGGCGCGTTGGCAGTGCGCTCGCGCGGCCTGCTGTGCCTCGACGAATTCGGACGGGAAGGGACAACCCCCTCCCCTACGGCAAACACTACGGCAACCGCATGCAGGGATGTGGGCGCACACACTACTACGACGTGAGCCTTCGGCGGCGTGGTACGGTTCAAACCATTTGAGCATTCTTTCGGAGCGCCAGATACATCAAGCATCCGCTGCCCAAACCAAGTAGCGCATCGCTGCCGTGATTGACGCGTTGCAGCGGGAACTGGTAAGCGTTCGACGCCAGCCGCTCTCGTGCAGACCAGATCATGGTGACGTGCAGCGGTCGCACTGGTTGGCGCAGGTGCCGCACCGTGGTCGCTGGTCGTCTGAAAGCACTTCGCCACTCTGCCCGATTTAGGCGTACCATTTGCGAAGGCTTCTGGGCGCTCTCCAGCGCTCGGCGGTCGAGCGGTGCCGCTCGCGAAAGGTGTGTTCGGGCAGGTTGGAGTAGGAACCGATGCGCACAGAGCGCATTGACATCAGGCGCTATCCCCAGTTGCGGGCGCTTTGCTGGAACATCCACGGCGCGCCGTACCTTGATGCCGACGTAGCGTTCGGCAAATACGAGCGTAATTGGCACTGGATCGAGCAGGATTCACTGACGCCCCGGGAGTTGGCTCTGATCCAACGCCTAGCGGACAAATACGGCGCCGGCGTCATCAATGCATGAGTGGGAATACCCGCGCCACGCCTGCGTCATGCGCCTCTTGCACATGATGGACCCGGACTTCCTGCATGAGACGCAGTGCTTTTTCGCCGGCGGCACTCGGCTTGCTATGGAACTGGGCGAATACCGCCGCTCGGACGACGTGGACTTCCTCGCCGGCGACGAGGAAGGCTGGAGCACGCTGCGGCGAAATGTCTCGCACACGTCACTTGGCCCGCTCTTCAAAAAAACCCCTGTGCTGGTTAGGGACGTGCGTGCGGACCGCTATGGCATCCGCACCTATGTTGACGTGGGCGGCGAGAGGATCAAGTTCGAAGTGGTTCGTGCCGAGGCGAGGGTAACTGAGCCGGGGAGCGTCCCCGGATGGCCGGTGCCCGTGATGGGAAGGCAGGCGATGGTGGCGCAAAAGCTTTTGGCCGCCGCGGACCGGGGGATGGACCGCAGCACGCATTTCCGAGACTTGATCGACATTGCCTATATGGCCGCCTCTTGGGGTGTGCCAGTGCTCGAAGCCGGCATGGACATGGCGAACCGGGCGTACCCAGACTTGCCCCATGCGGGGTTGGTGGACACGTTGCGGCATGCAACGCAAGACCCTGCTCGATGGCGGGAGGACATGAGGCACTTGGGCGTGAACCGAGCAGACCCCTTGCTGCTGAAGGGATTGTTGGCTGCGAATGCCCTGTGCAGCCATCCCTTGCCGGCCCGGGAACTGCAAGCCTCGACCACAGGCTTTCAGTAGTGTCGCTCAACCGATGTGGAGGATGGGCAATCGTGGAAGACGTACAGGCAGTCCCGGCGGGGGAAGTCGCACCGGAAGGCCATTCTCCGTGTGAGCTTGGGGACGAAGAAAGGAATCACCTGCTGGAAGTCGTGCATCGGCAAGGATATGTGGTGCTCACTGATTGCATCGATACGGAGTTGCTGGCTTCCGTCAATGCCCGCGCAGATGAGCTGTATGCCGAACAGGCAAGGGCCACGCCGGCTGAAACCGAGCAGCAGGGGTCAGAGAGGCCAAAACAAGCCTTCATAACCAATCTGGTGGGCTGTGGACCGCAGTTTTCGCAACTGCTGAGCCAACCGAGTCTGATCGGCATGGTGACTTCGATCCTGGGTGAGGACTGCCTGCTCTCATCAGCCTCGATGCGCGACGTGTACGGCGGTTGCGAAGAGCAGCCGATACACACGGACGACCTGCTGTACGCGGGTCGAGAGGATTGGTTCAAGCGGCCTGTGGCAAGGCAACTCAGCCTCGTCGTGGCCGTGGCAATGGTGGATCAGGTCGCATCGCGAGGGACTACAGTCCTCTTTCCGGGCTCCCACATGTGGGAGGAGTCGCCGGATACGGTGCGGGCACCGGACTTCGGGGCAGATTCAGAGGCGTACAACGACCAGATGAGGAGTTGGGCCAAGAAGAACAAGAGCACGGATGCAATCGAGGTCGAGATGAAGGCCGGGTCTGCCGTGATATGGCTCGGTGCCACATGGCACGCCGGTGGCGCTTACACGGCCCCGAGCGGAGACACCCGGCGGGTGGCGATCTTCAACTTCTGCCGTGGCGTTTTTCGACAGCAGGAAAACCAGATGGCCGGCATAACACACGAGCAAGCTGCCGACATGCCGAAGGCAGTCCAGAAGCTGTTGGGCTACACGATGTCCGATACCGGTCTCGGCTACTCAGGCGGGCAAGACCCCGCAATTCTGCTTGGCGAAGGCGGCAAGGCGCTACTGGCGGACAACACAGAGCGGGCGGCCAGCAAGCGCGGCAAGTAGGCAACGGGAGACGATTCTGTGGGTGCTTTGCCCGCCAGTAGAGCGGTATTCGTGTGAATGATGTGACCAAAGACCAGCCTGCCCAGTCTGACCCCACGAGGCGCCTTTCCGTCCCCGTAATGGCGGCCTTCGGTTCAGGCGAACTGGGCCCGGCAGTGGTTACGATCGGGCTGTACTCGCTGTTGCTGTTCTACTACCAGCAAATCGTCGGCCTGTCGGGCACATTGACCGGACTCGCGCTCGGTATTGCTCTGTTCTGTGATGCGGTGACTGACCCTCTGGTCGGTGGTCTGTCGGATCGAGTCAAAAGCAAATATGGCCGTCGCCATCCGGTAATGGCAGCATCAGCCATACCGATAGCGATCACTTTATTCGCGTTGTTCAATCCCCCGGATGGACTGTCTGCGATTGGCAGCTTCGCCTGGTTGACGGTGTTTGCCATTCTGGTGCGAACGGCGCTGACGTTTTTCGTGATTCCCCACCTTGCGCTGGGGGCGGAGATGGCGCCGGATTACCTGCAACGGTCGACGTTGTACGCGTTTGGTTCGCTGATAGGTGGCCTTGGCGGTGCGCTCATCGGTTTCGCGGTGTACTGGGTGTTCTTTCCGACCACCGATGAGTTCAACCCGGGCCTCCTGAACGCGGAAGGCTACCGCACCTTCACCCTGGTGGCGGGGATCATTCTCATTGCGTCGATTGGTTTGTGCGCATTGGGCACTGCCGGCGAGATTCCCAATCTGAAGGCGCCGGAAGCCGGGGCGAGTTTCTCGTTCCTTGACATGGTGCGAGACATACGCGACGTATTCCGCGATCGTGACTTCCTCGTAGTTTTCGCCGGTTTCCTGCTCTGGTACATTTTCGGCTATATCGAGTCGGTCGGCAGTCCGTTCCTGAACCTGCATTTCTGGGGATTGCAGACGGAGGAACTTGCGTACTTTGGCGTCACGGCGTTGTTGGGACTGCCCGTCGCATTCGCACTCGTACCCTGGGTTACGCGAACGTTCGACAAGCGCAACACGATGATCGGGTCTGCCCTTGCGTTCCTCATTCTGCCCAACATTCCCATCGGTCTGCGCCTGATGGATGTCTCTTGGTACCCGGCCAACAGCTCACCCTGGATCCTGTACATCAATCTGGGGGTTTCACTGCTGAACGCGGTCACGGGCACAATTGCCGCCGTCACTTACAGTTCAATCTATGCTGACCTCACCGACTCACACGAGTATCGGACGCACCAGCGACGAGAGGGGACGATATTCGCTGCACGGTCGTTTTCCGGCAAGGCTGCCGGGGCGTTTGGACTGATGATCGGTGGGGCGATTCTGGATCTGATCGCCTTCCCAGAAAACGCCCCTTACGGTTCCGTGCCTGATGAAGTGATCTGGAACCTGGGCTTTTTCGTGGGCCCTGCGACTTCGTTTTTTTCAGCGGCGGGTGTAGCGCTGTTTCTGCTCTATCGACTGGACAAGGCGCGCCATGCGACCATAACGCGGGCGTTGCAGGCGCGCCGAGCGCGGTGATCGGCTTTTGCGGTGTTCGTTCGTCGTCCGCCGCTCAGAACGGCGAAGTGTAAGCTGCTGGGTTGGTCCTTGCGTCCGCGCCAGTTATGGACGATGCCGACGGTGTGGGAGCTGGTCTGTCGGTCGCTGTTTCGCCTCTGGTTGGTGGCGATTTGGTAGCGTAGGCACATCGGGGAACTTGGTGCCGGGCAAGGGGGCAGTTGGTGGTACAGGTGGGCGAAGCGGATTTTTGCGTTGATGCAGTGGGGCTTAAATGTCCGGAGCCGCTGATGATCGTGCGCAATCGGGTGCGGGGGATGCAACCGGGGGAGACGGTTGCGATTGAAGCGACCGACCCGTCAACGGTGCGCGACTTCGTCAACTTCTGTCGCTTCATGGGGCATGTGCTGGAGCGGAACGAACAGATTGGCGATCGGTTCCACTTTGTGATCCGCAAGGGCGGCGCTGGCGCCTCGTGACACCGCGGCATTACTTCGCCTATGGCAGCAACATGAACCCCGAACGGGTGCGGGAGCGGGGGATTGCGTTCGATGACGTGCTCGCCGGCATCCTGCCCGACATGCGGCTCACATTCGACAAACGCTCTCGCCACCAGGAGGGGGCTGGGCACGCGAACATCTGTTTTGCGCCGGGTGAGTTCGTGGCCGGTGTGCTCTATCGCCTCACGCCACCAGAGGAAATCCTTCAGATGGACCCGTTCGAGGTCGCGCCGAGGCACTACGGGCGCGATGCCGTGTGGGTGCAGACCGAAGCCGGGAACGTGGCGGCATGGACGTATTTCGCCAATGCCGCGGTGATCGACCCAACGCTGAAGCCGCCGCGCTGGTATCTGGAGCATCTGCTCGCTGGCAGGGAGTTTCTGCCGGCCGATTATGTGTGCCGCTTGGAAGCTGTCACCTGTCTCGATGTGGGGCCTCCCGGCAGCGCCTGAACGGCGTCTTGGAGCTGGACTTTCCGAGGTTTCTCCTTCTCATAAGGAGAAATACACTCTGATTTCTCCTTATGAGAAGGACAAATAGGGGCTACAATGCACCTCCACATGGCGCGATGTCGAAGGACATGGACACACGGATCCGCCAAGCGCTCAGCGACCAGCTAACTCGTTCCTGCCACGAGTCGCCGCCGCAGTTCACCCCTCGGCGGGTGGCTGGCAGCTATCGCTTTCCCGGCAAGGCCACCGCTGTGCTCGGAGCTCGCCGGGCGGGCAAGACTACCTTCTTGCACCAGGTTCGTGCCGAGCGAATCGCTGCCGGAGCGAGCTTGGATCGCGTGCCCTACATCTCCTTCGAAGACGAGCGCATCACGGGCCTTGAGGGGCAGGGCCTCGGCTTTCTCACCGAGGAGTACGCCCGTGTGGTACCCACCGGTGCGGACTCGCCACCCGTTGCCTGGTGCTTCGACGAAGTTCAGCTAGTGCCGGGTTGGGAGCGCTTCGTGAGGCGTCTGCTCGACGAGGCAGAATCCGAGGTTTTCGTGTCTGGCTCGTCGGCGCAGTTGCTGTCGCAGGAAGTGGCCACATCGCTCCGTGGCCGTGGCTGGCGCGTGCTGATGCATCCGTTCGGATTCGACGAGGCGCTTCGCCATGCTGGCACTGAAATCCCTGATCAGCCCGACGCTGCGCCCCGGCAGCAGCGTCGGATGTTGGACGCAGAGTTCAACAAATGGCTCGCCGTCGGCGGTTTTCCAGAAGCGCAAGGACTTGACCCTACGACGAGAGGGCAGTTGCTGCGCGACTATGTTGATGTGGCCATTCTGCGCGACGTGGTGGAACGCCACGATGTCCGCAACATCGCCGGGCTGCGCTCGCTGGTACGCCACCTGCTCGGCAACGCAGGCTCGCTCTTCAGCGTCGAGAAGTTCCACCGCGCCTTGAAGTCGCAGGGAATTGCCATCGCCCGCGACACCGTGCATCAACTGCTCGGCTACCTCGAAGACTGCTTCTTGGTTCGTGTGGTGTGGATGGAGGCGGCTTCGGAGCGGCAACGCATGGTGAACCCGCGCAGGGTCTATCCAGTGGACACGGGCCTCATGCCCATTTTCGACCGCACCGGCCGAGCTAACCTCGGCCATGCCCTCGAAACCGCTGTGCTCCTGGAGCTGGAAAGACGTGGGATGGAAGTCACCTACGTCAAGACGGCCGACGGCTACGAGGTGGACTTCCTCGCACGCACTCCAGATGGGCAACGCGAACTGATCCAGGTGTCGGCTGATCTCAGCGACGAAAACACTGCCCGCCGTGAGCTACGCGCCTTGCTTGCCGCCGGCGAAGAACACCCGGACGCCGAGCTCCGACTGCTCACGCTGCATCGAGATGAACTGCCGCCTTCTCTCCCCGGCCGGGTGATCTGCCAGTCGACGCCGGAGTGGATGCTTGCCCTGAACTGATGGGGTTCAGGCCGTGCTGCGGCGTGGTTCTGTGGTGGTCGCAGGCGACAGGGGCACGGAAGCCTCGGGGAGAGGCTCTGGCTGGTGTTCACGGGGTGCGGGGCGCATGGCCTCGCCACTGTGCCCTTTGTCGATGCGGAGCAGTTCCGGGAACAGGCGACCGGTGGCTAGCATGGTTGCGGCCAGGAGCAGGCCGCTCGCGAACAAGGCAGTCGCGATGCCGAGCCATTCGGCCAAGGCGCTGATGGGCAGGAAGAAGAGCGGCATGAGGCCGTGGGTCATCATGTTGATGGCCATGACGCGGCCACGGATTTCGGGACGCACGGCGAGCTGGACGACGCTCATGTTGAGCGAACCCATGACGGAACTGAACGCGCCCGTGAACAGGCCAAACAGCATGGCGATGGCGAGGACGCCCGAGAGCGAGAATCCGATGATGGCGACGGCCCAGAGGTAAGCGGCGATGAAGAGCACGCGGCCCTTGTGGCCAATGTCGCCGAGCCGGGCCAAGGTGAGCGAACCGGCCAGGGCGCCGACGCCCATCGCGGTCATTAGGTAGCCGAGGGTTTGGGGGTCGCCGCCGATTACGTCCTGATTGAACGCCGGCATCAGCATGCTCGGTGCCCAGCCGAAGGTCATCGGCACCAGCCCCATGATGACGAGGCCCAGGATGACTCGCTCGCGGCGCATGTAGGTGAAGCCTTCGGCGAGGTCGTGCAGCACGCGGGTCTCGGTTTGCCGTTGCGGGGCGCCGTCGTAGTGCAGCATGGCGGTGCCGCTGACGGAGACGATGTAGAGCCCCGCAATGGCATAGAAAACGATGCCGACGCCGCTGTGGGAGGTGGTGTCGCCGCCGGCGAACCAGGCGATGAGGAAGCCGGCCACGGCGGGGCCGGCGATGCGCGAGAGGTTGAAGGTGGCGCTTTGCAGGGCCATGGCGTTCACCACCACGTGGCGGGGAACGATCTCGGGAATCACCGAGGCGCGCGCCGGCATGGAGAACGACAGCACCGTGCCGTTGAAGAGGCCAAACCAGATGAAGTGCCAGAACGTCACGTCGCCCCGGAAGACGATGGTGGCGAGCAGCAGGGTCGCAGCCGTGTTGAGAAGCTGCGAGGCGATCATGATGGCCTTTTTGCGCATCCGGTCGGCCACCACGCCGCCGGCGAGGGAGAACACGAACGACGGCAGCATGAACGACAGTATCACCCACGTGAGCGCCAGCGGCGAACTGGTCATGTCGTAAATGAGCCACCCGCGCGCCACCATCTGCATCTGCATGGCGAACGAGGCGGCGAGATTGGACACCCAAAGGCAGCGGAAATCCCTCACGGAAAGGGCTTGAAACATCCGCGTGCGCGCAAGCGACGAAGGCGAAAGACGAAGTGGGATGCGGGTGTCGGGACTGCTCACGAGCGGGCGAAGGCGCCGGGAGGGCGAAGCGCGGATTATACGCCGGCTTTGGCGAACCGCCGGTCGGATGGTGGCGTGTCTCCGTAGGGGCGGAGCCTCGTCCTCGCCCGTGTTCGGCATCGAAATGGCGGTTTCTTCGACACGTGCGACCACAAGGGTCGCCCCTACGAGACGCCGGGCGGCGAGATGGCTCGGTTTCATCGACGCGGGCGACCTCAATGGTCGCCCCTACGGAAGCACGTCGTCCTCCCTCCGAGGGCGCGTTGATGAAGTGCGCCAGGCTGATAGCCGTAGCTGCGAGCGAACGCGAGCACGCGCGCCCGTCAGGGCGCGCTAGCGCCTGAGGATGGCCAACCAAGAAGGCGACGCATGCGTCGCCCTACGGCCCGCGGCTTGACCGACACCTTTCTGTAGGGGCGACGCATGCGTCGCCCTGTCGGGCAGCCGGGTGCATCGCCGCCAAGTCCGACTTACCTGCTAGGCGAAGTGGACCGCCACCTCTTCGGCAAAGAGCTGCGCCGGTTCGATCGTGTCCTTGCCGAAGAACTCCATCACGAACATGGTGCAGCCGAGGTCGATGTGCTTTTGGATCTGTTCGGCGCAGCGGTCTGGGGTGCCGGTGATGGCAAGCGGGCCCTTCGGGTCGCCCATGTGGCCGCCGAAGATCTTCTGTGCGCGGTCGGCCATGGGCCCCAGGGTTTCCTCGTTCGGGGCAATGGTGACCAGGCATTGCTGGCTTACCACGATGTCGCCGAAGTCGCGGCCGATGGCGTCGCAGTGGCGCTTGAGCACGTCCACCTTGTGCGCGAGCGCGGCCTGGTGGCCGGCGAGGTTGTTCCAGATGTCGGCCTCGCGGGCGGTGATGGCGAGGGTCACCTTCTCGCCGGCGCCGCCGATCAGGATGGGAACCTTGCGCGGGGGCTTGGGCTGGCAGACGACGTTGTCGGCCTCAACAAACTCGCCTTCGAAGGACACTTCGTCCTCGTCTTCGGCCCACATGCGCTTGAGCAGCGTCACGGTTTCCGCAAGCTGCTTGAGGCGGTCGCCGGTGCCGAGGAACGGCATGCCGAAATCGGTGAACTCGCGGGGCATCCAGCCGCCGCCGAGGCCGGCGATGACGCGACCGCCGGCGATGTTGTCGGCGGTGGCGATGGTCTTGCCGAGTTGGGCGGGGTTGCGCATCCCGGCCGGTGTCACGAGCGTGCCGAGTTCCACCTTTTCGGTGATGGCGGCGAGCGCCGAGATCATCGACCAGGCTTCCAGAATCGGTAGCTGCGGCGACTGCGGGCCGTAGAGGTGATCGCAAACCCAGAGCGAGTCGTAGCCCTGGGCCTCGAACGCCCGGGCCGATTCTGCCGCGGCGACCCAAGGGCGCTTGATCTGGGGAATGGTCGCGCCGAAATGCGCCTTTCGCGTCATTGCTTGATCCTCTCGCGTTCGTGCCGCGTGCTACCTTTGTGAACGCACAAGCGTAACAGGCGGGACGGAGCATGGCGCAGATCGAGTTCGAGGTGATCGAGGGCTGGGAGAAGCTGCCGGAGGGATGGAGCTTCGTCGAGGTGGCCGGCGTTGCCACCGACTCCCGCGATCGCGTCTATGCCTTCAATCGCGGCGAGCATCCGATGATCGTTTTCGATGCCGACGGCAACTTCCTGAACGCCTGGGGCGAGGGTGTGTTCACCAATCCGCACGGCCTCTACATCGGCCCCGACGACCGCGTCTATGCAGCCGACAACTTCGACCACACCGTGCGCATCTTCAACACCGACGGCGAGCTCTTGCAGACCTTGGGCGAGAAGGACAAGCCAGCCGACACCGGGTTTGACCCCGGCAAGACACCGGTGCAGTACGGCGGAGGGCCGTTCAACCGGGTGACGAACCTAGCGCTCGACAGTGCCGGGGAGATGTTCGTGGCGGACGGCTACGGCAACGCCCGGGTGCATCGATTCTCGGCGGCTGGCGAACACCTCTTGTCCTGGGGCGAACCTGGTGGCGGTCCCGGCGAGTTCCGCCTGCCGCACGCCATTGCCGTGGACGCGGACGACCGCATATTGGTGGCGGATCGGGAAAACTCCCGCATTCAGGTGTTCGACCACAGCGGCGAGTACCTCACGGAGTGGGATCACGTCACCCGCCCGGACGATCTCTTCATTGACCCAGACGGCCTGCTGTACGTCGCCGAACTCGGCGAGATCGCCGGCCGCAGCCCGGACGTGGAAATCCTCCCCCACACGCCCCATGCAAGCGTCGCTGTGCTCGACTTGGACGGCACCCTGATCCACCGCTTCGGCGGCAAGGACCCGGTGCGCCCTGGCAACTTCTTTGCCCCGCACGGCATCTGGGCAGATTCCACGGGCGACCTGTACGTTGCCGAAGTGATCTACAGCGGCGGCGGCAGCCGCGGCCTCGTTCCGCTCGACTGCCACTCGTTGCAGAAGTTCCGGCGCATTCGCGCGGAGTGACCGTCAGGCTCGCTGAGGGAACTTGGAGGGAAGGCATTGCAGCTTCCCTACGCGCCGCAAGGCGCGTTCGCTACCGCGCATTGCCGAAAAAGCGCCTAACGGCGCTAAGGGAGGGCAGAATGCCCTCTCTTGAGAGCCCCATCACTTGAGGGAGCAAGCACCCATGCCCATCGATCCAAAGCGCGAGAGCTGGAAGCCCGGGATGCCGTGGGAGAAGGCGATCGAGGACATTGCCTACATCAAGGAACTCGCCACCGAGATGGGAGGCCAAGAGCGCATCGACCGGCAACATGCCGGCGGGCGCTACACCATTCGCGAGCGCATCGACAAGCTGGTGGATGCGGGCAGCTTCATGGAGGCTGGGCCGCTCGTGGGCGCGGCGGAGTTTGACGCAGACGGCAACCTGAGGGAGTTCACCCCCGGTGCCTATGTGATGGGTCTCGGCGAGATCGATGGTCGCCCGGTGGCGGTGGGCGGGGATGACTTCACCATCTCTGGCGGCAGTCCGCACAACGTCCACAAGCATCAGCGGCAGTTCACCCAACCCTTGGCCGTGCAGTACGGCATTCCATACATCCAGCTCGTGGAAGGCGTCGGGCACAGCTCGAAGTCCGACGAGGCGGCCGGCCACATGGGGCTTCCCTCCGGCGAACTCTGGTGGCGGGGCGTGGACCTGCTCACCAAGGTTCCAGTGGCCGCCGGCATTCTTGGCTCCGTGGCTGGCGCGCCGGCGGCGTTTGCCCTGATGTCGCACTTCACGGTGATGGTGAAGGGGCGCTCGCAAATCTTCCCGTCCGGGCCACCGGTGGTGCGCCGCGCCATTGGCGAGAAGCTCGACAAGGAGGCCCTCGGCGGTGCCGCCATGCACGTTCACGATAGCGGCCAGGTAGACAACGAAGCCGATTCGGAAGAGGAAGCGCTGGAGCAAATCCGCCGCTTCATCTCCTATCTGCCCAACACCACGAGCGATGTGGCGCCTCGGGTGGAAACGGGCGATCCGCCGGATCGGCGTCCCGAGGAGCTGTTGAACATCATCCCGCCCAATCGCCGCCAAGGTTACAACCCGCGTCGGCTGATCGAACTCGTGGTGGACAACGGCGAGTTCTTCGAGATGCGGCGGCACTGGGCCGGGGCGCTGATCACGGGCTTTGCGCGCCTGGACGGCTACAGCGTCGGCATCATCGGCAGCGATCCGCTGAAGATGGCTGGTGCCATGGATGGCCCCGCTGCCGACAAATACGCCCACTTCGTGGACCTCTGCGATGCCTTCAACCTGCCGGTGGTGGTCTTCCTCGACATGCCGGGGTTCATGCTCGGCTCCCACGCCGAACGCAAGGCCACCATGCGGCGCGGCATCCGGGCGCTCATCGCCAGCGCCGAGGCGGAGGTGCCCAAGGTGGAGTTCAACGTGCGCAAGGCGTATGGCGTCGCTGCGGATGCGCCGCACAGCCTGGGGCATCCGCATGGCCTGAATCTGCGCTTCGGCTGGCCCGCCGGTGAGTGGGGCGGGATTCCCATCGAAGGTGGGGTGGCGGCGGCGTATCGGCGCGAGATCGAGGCGGCGCCAGACCCGGACGCGCACCGCGAGGCCATCGAGGAGCGCCTGCTGCGGCTGCGCTCGCCGTTCCGGGCCGCGCACAAGGGCGATGTGGTGGACCTCATCGATCCGCGCGACACGCGCGCCATCGCGTGCCGTTTCGTCAAGCTCGCGCAACCGATGCTGGCGAAGCTGGCGCAAAGGCCCAAGCGAGCCGTGCGGCCTTGATGCCGAACGTCCGCATCGTTCTCGTGGAGCCGGACCATCCGGGCAACATCGGTGGCGCCGCGCGGGCGATGAAGAACATGGGGCTCAGGGATCTCGCCTTGGTAGGGCCGCGGCGCTTTCCGGACCCGCAGGCGGAGTGGCGTGCTGCGCAAGCGGTCGATGTGCTTGATGCGGCGCGGGTGTTCGACTCGCTCGAAGACGCGGTGGCGGATTGCGTCCTTGTCGCCGGCACCAGCGCACGGGCGCGGCGGGTGCCGTGGCCTACCGATACTGCGGCCCAGTTCGCCGAGCGCGTGGCCGTCTATGGCGGCGAACGCCCCGTGGCGGTGCTGTTCGGACGCGAGGCGAGTGGCCTCACCAACGAGGAGTTGCAGCGCTGTCGCGTCCATGTGGTGATTCCGGCCGACGATGCCTATGCGTCGCTGAATCTCGCCATGTCGGTGCAGGTGGTGTGCTACGAGTTGCGCAAGGCTTCCCTTAGGGTCGAAGCGGACGCAGCGGGCCCGTCTTGGGACCGGGAGCTTGCCAGTGCCGCTGACGTCGAGGGATTCCATGAACACTTGGAAGCGGTGCTGCGACTCATCGACTTCCACGACCCGGCCGCGCCACGGCAGTCGCTGACCAGGCTCCGGCGCCTGTTCGCCCGCGTGGACATGGACGAGACAGAAGTCGCAATGCTGCGCGGTATCCTTACGCATGTGGAACGCGCCGCTGGGGCGCGGACTTCCGGCGACCGAGGAAATGGATCAATCGGTGGGTGACTCAACTGGCAACGATCAACGCGTCGGCATGAGCGGAGGCAAACCGGGGCCGCGCAAGCCAGCGGTGTATCTCGACTATGCCGCTACGGCCCCGGTCGATCCGCGGGTCGCGCAAAAGATGAGCCGCTGCCTCCTGACCGACGGCGATTTCGGCAACCCCGCGTCCAAGACTCACGTTTACGGGTGGAATGCGGAAGAGCTTGTCGAGCAAGCACGCAGCTACGTGGCGGCACTGATCGGCGCAGACCCGCTTGGGATCGTGTGGACTTCAGGCGCCACGGAGTCTGACAATCTGGCGCTCAAGGGGGTTATGGAGGCTGCTGGTGGTCAGGGCCATATCGTCACTTCGAGCTACGAGCACAAAGCGGTCCTCGACACGGTGGCTTGGCTTGAATCCCGCGGTGCAACGGTGACTCGGGTGGACCCTGACGCTGACGGTGTGGTATGGCCGCAGGCGGTCGTGGATGCGGTGCGCGAGGACACCCGCATCGTCTCCATCATGCATGTCAACAACGAGGTCGGGGTGGTCAACGACATTGCCGCCATCGGTGCGATCTGTCGCGAACGCGGCATCGTTTTCCACACCGACGCGGCTCAGAGTGCCGGCAAAATTCCCATCGACGTGCTGGCCGACAATCTGGACTTGGTGAGTCTTTCGGCGCACAAAATGTATGGCCCCAAGGGCGTAGGTGCGTTGTACGTGCGACGAGAGCCGTTCCTGCGTATCGCCGCGCAGATGCACGGCGGCGGCCACGAGCGGGGAATGCGCTCCGGTACGTTGCCGACGCACCAGTTGGTGGGCATGGGTGAGGCTGCCCGCATTTGCGCCGAGGACCTCGAGCGTGAGAGTGCCCGCATTGGCCGTTTGCGGGATCGCCTTTGGTCGCATTTGAGGCAGGTTGCGGGAACGAGTCTCAACGGCACTCTCGAACGCCGCCTGCCAGGCAACCTCAATGTAGCCTTCGCCGGTGTCGATGGTGAAACGCTGTTGATGGCGCTCGATGACGTGGCGGTTTCAAGCGGTTCGGCCTGTACATCGGAAACGGTGGAGCCCTCGCATGTGTTGCGTGCCATGGGCGTGCCCGACGATCTGGCCAGCAGTTCCCTGCGATTCACTATCGGTCGCTTCACCACAGAAGAAGAGGTCGACTACGCGGGCACTCGCGTGGCCCAAATAGTGCAAGCTCTGCCGGCTGCAACCAGTTAGGGGGCAGCACCGAGGTCCAACAGTGCCCAATGGTGTATGATTTGCCGCCATCGTAAGACATCGGCAATGCGTTGGTTTCTCGAAGGTTTCGTGCTCTTGTGCCGAGTCGCGTACTTTGGCTTGGAGCGGTTTTGGGCTTGCGGCAGCGTTGCCGGCATCGCAGGCCCTTAAGCAACAGGAGATTCGACTTGGAGCGGACGCTTTCCATCGTCAAGCCCGATGCCGTGGCGCGCAACTTGATTGGCGAAATCTACTCTCGTTTCGAGCATGGAGGGTTGGCCGTTGTGGCGGCGAAGATGCTGCGCCTGACGGCGGAGCGGGCCGAGGGCTTCTATGCAGAGCATCGAGGCAAGCCGTTCTTTGCGGATCTTGTCGAGTACATGTGCTCGGGCCCCATCGTCGTACAGGTGCTGGAAGGCGACGATGCCATTCGGGTGAACCGCGACCTCATGGGCGCCACCAATCCCAAGGAGGCGGCACCCGGCACGATTCGCGCCGACTACGCGCAATCCATCGATGCCAATGCGGTACACGGCTCCGACTCGCCGCAGTCGGCGCGACGCGAGATCGACTACTTCTTCGGTGCGGACGAAATCTGTCCGCGTTGAAGCGATGAGAGAGGATGACGTGAGCAAACCGTCCCTCGCAGTTGTGCAGCAGCCACCGTTGCGCCGGGTGGAGGGTGCCGGCACCGGTTCCGAATCAGCGGCTGCCGACGCGCGCGTCAACCTGCTCGGAATGCCGCGCACCGAACTCGAGCGGTTCTTCGTGGACCTCGGCGAAAAGCCGTGGCGCGCGAAGCAGGTGATGAAGTGGATCTACCACTCTGGCGTCAGCGAATTCGACGCCATGACGGACATCTCGCAGGCCCTCCGAAGCCGCCTCTCGGACATCGCCCGTATCGAAGCCCCCGTGCTGTCTCCGGTCCCCGCCGCCGCCGACGGCACGCGCAAATGGAGCGTTGCCGTCGGCGATGGCAGCGAACGGGTCGAGGCCGTGCTGATACCGGAGCCCTCAGCGCGGGGGAGCGCGAGGGGCCGCCCCTCGCAAGAGGAGCCCTCAGCGCGGGGGAGCGCGAGGGGCCGCCCCTCGCAAGAGGAGCCCTCAGCGTCTTGGAGCGCGAAGAATGCGGACCCATCGGCGTTGGAGCTCAGACGTTCCGCGCGAGCGGAACTTCCAACGCGCCCGCAAGGGCGCGCGAGCGGGAGGGGCCTCCCCTCGCAGGAGTTAGAGAAGCCCGGGCGCAGCACCCTTTGCATCTCTTCGCAAGTAGGGTGCGTGCTCGACTGCGCCTTCTGCGCCACTGGCAAGCAAGGCTTCAACGGCAACCTGAGCCGCGCCGAGATCGTCGGTCAGGCCTGGGCCGTCGCGCGGCAACTTGCCACCGAAGGCTCCGGCCGGGGCATCACCAACATCGTCTTCATGGGCATGGGGGAGCCACTCTACAACTTCGATGCCGTGGTGGACGCGGCGTCGGTGTTTGCCGATGACTTGGGATTCGGCATCTCGCGGCGCCGAGTGACCATCAGCACGGCCGGCGTCGTGCCGCGGATCCGTGAACTCGCGAGCCGCTCGGAGGTTTCCCTTGCGGTGTCGCTGCACGCCGCCGAGGACGAGCTGCGCAGCCAACTGGTGCCGCTGGGCCGTAAATACCCCATTGCCGAGCTTCTCGCTGCGTGCCGTGACTGGCTCGGGCAGCTCGGCGACCGCCGCAGCGTCACCATCGAATACACGCTTATGGAAGGCGTCAACGATGCTCTTGCGGATGCGGTGAAACTCGCCGGTCTCCTGGGCGACCTGCGCTGCAAGGTGAACCTGATCCCCTTCAATCCGTTCCCCGGGTCTCAGTTCAAGCGCCCGTCAATGCAGCGCGTGCGAGCCTTCCAGACCCACCTCCTCAACGCCGGCATCCCGGCCATGCTGCGCACGACCCGAGGCGACGACATCACCGCCGCCTGTGGCCAACTTGTGGGCTTGGTGCGCGACCGGACCCGGCGCAAGGCGCGGCATCGGGCACGTCGGGCGGGCATGGCACCGGACGAACAGCTCCTGCGGGTGACCTCGCCATGAGCGAGGCCCCTGCCAAGCCGCCTCCGCGCCGACGACCGGCGCGGCCGGCAAAGCCCCGCGCCGAGCAAGGCGAGCAGGTTCCCGGCACAGGGGGAGACGCTCCAGATGCACCGCGCGGGCCCGGTGGCGCATTGCGTCAAGCTCGTCGGGCCGCCGGCCTTGATGTTGTCGACGTGGCGGAGATGCTGAACCTGCGCGACGCCGTGGTGCAAGCCATCGAAGAGGATCGCTTCGACGACTTGCCAGCGCACACCTTCGCGCGCGGCTATGTGCGTTCCTACGCCAGCCTCCTGAACGTGAGTTCCGACGATGCGGTGGCGAGTTTCGAGCGCGCGGCGCCGATGCAGTCCGCACCGGTCCGACCGCCGATCCCGGGCACCGTGCCGTTGTTGCGGGAGATCCCGGTGCGGCGGCCGGCGCTCATCTTCGGCGGCGTCGTGGTGCTGATCGTGCTAACCGCCGCCGGCGTGCTGGCGGCGTTCTGGCCCGGCGGCTCGCCTTGGGAAGCGTGGCGCAGCGACAAGCCAGACGCTCCTTCGGCGCAGACGGCGGCGGCGAGTCCGTCGCCGGCCGATGTCCGCGCCGGCGACGACGGCGACGCCGCAGAGGTGGCGGTCGGCACCTTTGCCGGCGATGACCTGCATCAGCTTGACCTGCGCTTCAGCGAAAACTGCTGGGTCGAGGTGCGCGACGGAAACGGCAAGACGGTGCACCTTGGCCTTGAACCCGCTGGCAGCTCGCTGTCGTTGCGCGGGGTCGCGCCGTTTCACGTCGTGCTCGGCAACGCCACTGGCACGGAACTCACCTTCGACGGCGACGTGGTGGTGCTGGACGAAAGACGCGACGGCGACGTTGCAAGGTTGGTGATCGGAAGCTGATGCGCCACTCACTCGTGCGTGGGATGCGCGACATCCTGCCGCCAGCGAGTGCGCGCTGGCGGGAGGTGGAGGAGACCGTCCTCGGCGTCTTGGTCGGTCACGGCTACCAGGAGATTCGCCTGCCCCTCATCGAGGCCACCGAGCTGTTCGAGCGCGGCGTCGGCGAAGCCACGGATCTGGTGGAAAAAGAGATGTACAGCCTCAAGGATCGCAAGGGCAAGGACCTGTCCCTGCGACCGGAGGGAACCGCTGGCTGCGTGCGTGCCTGCATCGATGGCGGACTGCTGCGCGGGCGCACGCCGCGGCTTTGGTATCACGGCTCCATGTTTCGTTACGAGCGGCCGCAGAAGGGCCGCAGCCGGGAGTTTTCGCAGATCGGTGCCGAAGCGTTCGGCCTGCCTGGGCCGGAGCTCGACTTCGAGCTCGTGGCCATGCTGGCGGAGGCGTTTGCCGAACTCGGGCTTGGCCCGTTTCTGCGCCTTCAGATCAACTCGATCGGTTCCGCCCAGGACCGCGAGCGCTATCGTGCGGCTTTGGTGAGCTACCTAAAGCCCCTTGTGGAAGAACTCGATGGCGATAGCCGTCGGCGGCTCGACACCAACCCGCTGCGCATCCTCGACAGCAAGGCAGAGTCCACCCAAGGAGCGTTGGCGCATGCACCTCGACTGGAGGACTTCCTGAACGAAACGGCCAAGGGACATTTCGCTACGGTGCGCAGGATGCTGGACGGCGCTGGCATCGAGTACCACGTCGACCGGCGTCTCGTGCGCGGTCTCGACTACTACAACGACACGGTGTTCGAGTGGGTCACCGACAAGCTTGGTGCCCAGGCACAGGTGTGCGGCGGCGGGCGTTACGATGGCTTGGTGGCGCTGCTCGGCGGTCCGTCAACCCCTGCGGCTGGCTTCGGCATTGGTCTCGAT
Source organism: Pseudomonadales bacterium (assembly GCA_965116935.1). Taxonomy (GTDB): domain Bacteria; phylum Pseudomonadota; class Gammaproteobacteria; order Pseudomonadales; family Azotimanducaceae; genus VXYL01. Next base: position 3,658,688 of record OZ220737.1, read on the forward strand.
CGGGTGGTGCTGCTGCACGAACAATGTGTGGTGCGGGACTATGCCGAGGTGGACGTGCAGTGCGTGGTGGTTGGCGAGGAACACCTGACGCGAGCCCTTGCCGTGGCGGACGAGTTGCGTCGCCGCACGGGATTGCGGGTGTTGGCACCGGCGGCGGGCACCGGGGTCGGCAGCCAACTTCGGCGCGCCGACCGCAGCGGCGCCCTCTGGGCCGTGATCGTCGGCGGCGACGAAGTCGAGAGTGGACGCATTTCTCTAAAATGGCTGCGCGAACGCAAGGAGCAAACGGCCCTCACCGTGGACGAGGCGGCGTCGTTGTTGGCAAGCTCCGGCGGTGGGAGGCCGTTGAATGTCGTTTGAACGTGGATGGAACTAGCGTGCCAGGAGGCTGTCGGACTTCGCCACATGGGTCGTGATTGAGGGGACTTCCTTTGCCTTCCCTGCGTGCGGATAGGCGCGTTCTACGGACTCGCGACGCCCGCCAAACGAAACCTGATGGCGGCACCGGCGTGCCGGCGGAGCGAAAGGAGACGACGTGTCGGATTTCCTGACCGACGAGGAACAGGCGGAACGCCTGAAGAAATGGTGGGACGCCAACGGCGTGTCCTTGATCGTCACGCTGGTGCTGGCGGTGGGGGCGGTGATCGGCTGGCGCTACTACCAGAGTTGGAGTGCGGATCGAGGCGAGGAGGCGTCCGATGCCTTCCGCGGCTATCTCGAGGCGCGCTCGGCGGGAGAGCCGGTGGAGGCCCTCCTTGGCAGCATCGACGAGGAACACGACGGCACCGCCTATCACGTGTTCACGTTGCTCTATCGCGCCAGCGACGAGGCCAACGAGGAGAACTTCGAGGCGGCGCTCGCCCACCTTGAAGCAGCCATCGACGCCGCAGACATGCCGGTGCTCGCCGACTTGGCGCGCTTGAACGCCGCCCGCGTGCTCTATCAACTCGATCGACTCGACGACTGCCTCGCGACGCTGGCGCGAATCCGCAGCAGCGGCTTCGAGGTGGCAGCGGCGGAACTGTCGGGTGACGTGCTGGTGGCCAAGGGCGACCCTGCCGGCGCACGCGATGCCTACCGAGCCGGCATCGAGGCCGCCACGGAAGGCGGCAGGGTGGCACCGGGGCTCGGCATTCTCGAACTCAAACTCGCCAGCGTTCCGACGGAAGGCGCGGCGGCCGAGGAAGGCTCCTCGTGATCGGACGCTGTGGACGAAATCGAACAGTTCGCACGAGCGAACTGCCAACGCGCCCTTCAGCGCGCACTGGGCCTGCGTTGGCGCACCCTTGCGGGTGCGTTGGCAGTTGCTTCGCAGCTGCTGGCCTGCGGGTTCGCTGTCGCTCACCACTTCGGCTAGGAGGCCGCGCTGTCCTGCAGCGCGGCCTCCTAGCACTTGCGCTGGCGTTGGTCCTCGCCGGCTGCGAGACATTGCAGCGGTTGCCCGGCGCCGACACGGTGGGGCAGATCTTCTCTGGCAAGTCGAGCGACGACGGCAAGCCGCAGCCGCTGGCGCCGTTTGTCGCCGAGGTGGTGGTGGAACGGGTGTGGCGTGCCAGGGTGGGTGCCGGCCTTGGGCGCAAGTATCTGCGCATGAAGCCGGCGGTGGTGGCGGATCGCATCTATCTCGCCGATGCCTACGGCCTGGTGGAGGCGCGCAACCGCTTCACCGGCGCTCGAATCTGGGCTGTGCGGATCGGCCAGCCGGATCGCGGGCCGATCTACAAGGTCTGGGATCGACGCGACCCGGCCTTCGTCACCGGCGGCGTCGGTGCCGGTGAGGGCCGCGTGCTGGTGGGAACCACGCACGGCGAGGTGGTGGCGCTCGATGCGGGAGATGGCAACGAGCTGTGGCGCAGCCCCGTCACGAGCGAAGTGCTGGCGCCCCCGGTGGCGGCTGGCGATGTGGTGATCGCGCAAACCGGCAATGGCCGTCTGCTTGCGCTCGAGGCCGAGGACGGCGCGGCGCGCTGGTCCTTCGACACCCAGGTGCCCATCCTGTCATTGCGCGGCACGGCAACGCCGGTCGTCGACTCCGGCGCCGTGTTCGCCGGCTTTGCCACCGGCAAGGTGGGCGCTGTGGACCTCGACACCGGCGCTCCCATCTGGGAACAGCGCATCATGCTGCCGCAGGGGCGTTCGGAACTCGATCGCGTGGTGGACGTGGACTCGACGCCGGTGGCGGAGCGCGGGCTTTTGTTCAGCGTTGGCTACCAGGGCCGACTCAAGGCCATCCGGGTGCAGAACGGAGCGGTGCTGTGGGAGCGCGACGCATCGAGCTTCCTGGACCTCGCCCAGGGCTACGGCAATGTCTATGTCGTCACCGAGGACGACGCCATCATGGCGGTGAACCAACTCACGTCGGCGGTAGTGTGGGAGCAGGACGCCCTCAAGCATCGCCAACTCACGAGCCCCGTGGCATTCGACAACTACGTGCTGGTGGGCGACATCGATGGCTACCTGCACGTGCTGGCCCAGAGCGACGGTCGCTTCATGGGCCGCGGCAAGCTCTCCGGCGACCTGCGCTCGCCCATGATCGAGGCCGACGACTTCGTGTACATCGTCGCCAACGATGGCACCGTGGAGGCGCTGAAAATCACCCGTTTGCCGGCAAGGGAAGCCAGCTAAAAGAGGCGGGACTTCCCGCGCGCCACGAAGGACGCACGCGTCGGCCTTTTCTGACGCGAATTTCTGACGCGAAGGCACTCCGCCTTCCCTCGTCGTTTTCGGCGGGCTTGACGAGGCATGAGCCGGAGCAGACTCGGAGACGAAGACAATGCCCATAGTGGCTCTCGTCGGGCGGCCCAACGTCGGCAAGTCCACCTTGTTCAATCGCCTCTGCGGTGGTCGTGATGCCTTGGTGGCGGACTTCCCGGGCCTCACCCGGGATCGTCGCTATGGGCGCGCGGAAGTGGAGGGACGCGCGGTCTCCGTGGTGGACACCGGCGGCCTCGGCGACATGGCGGCGGCCGATCCGGAAATGGCGGACGCGGTGGCGGCGCAGGTTTGGCAGGCCATCGACGAGGCGGACGTTGCGGTGATGCTTGTGGATGCGCACACGGGCGCTTCCGCCACGGACGACGAAATCGCGGAGGGGCTGCGTCGTCGGGGCAAGACCGTGCTGTTGGTGGCGAACAAGGCCGACGGCACGGATCCGGCGGTGGCGCATGACTTCTGGGGTTTGGGTCTCGGCGAAGCGCTGCCGCTTTCCGCGCTGCGGGGACGGGGCATGGGACGGCTGCGCACGGTGCTGGCCGAAGCACTGCCGCCGGTAGAGGACGCCGGCCAGGAGGAGGCTGAAAGCGGCATCCGCGTTGCCATCGTTGGCCGCCCCAATGTGGGCAAATCGACGTTGGTGAACCGCCTTGCCGGGAGCGAACGCCAAGTCGTGCTGGATCGTCCCGGCACTACCCGCGACGCCATCGACATCCGCATCGGCAATCACATTCTGATCGACACGGCGGGCTTGCGACGGCGGTCGCGGGTGTCGGAGGCAATCGAGAAGTTCTCGGTAATAAAGTCGCTCGAGGCGCTCGAAAGGGCCCATGTTGCGGTGCTCCTGATCGATGCCGAGGAAGGCCTTGTGGACCAAGACCTGCACCTGATGCGCCACGCCATCGACGCCGGCACGGGCCTCTTGCTGGCGGTGAACAAGTGGGACGGCCTTTCGCCCGATCGACGCACTGCGGTTCGCTCCGCGCTCGACCGGCGCATGGACTTCGCGCCCTGGGTGTCGATTCGCTACATCTCCGCCCGCACTGGCGCGGGCGTTGGCAAGCTCATGGATTTGGTGGACGCCATCCACAGCGCCGCCGCCTTCGAGACGAGCACGCCTGAGCTCAACCGCATCCTCGAAGAGGCCGTACGCGCGCACCCGCCGCCATTGGTGCACGGACGCGCCATCAAGCTGCGCTACGTCCACAAGGCCGGGGCACATCCACCAACATTGCTGCTGCATGGCAACCGCACCGAAGCCTTGCCGGCGAGTTACCTGCGCTACCTGGAGAACCGCTTCCGCGCTGCGCTCGATCTGGCCGGAACGCCGCTTTGCATCGAGACGCGCACCGGAGAAAACCCTTGGGGAGACCGCCGCAACAAACTCACCGAGCGCCAACTACGCCAGCGCCGGCGGCTGATCCGCCATCGGCTTGGCAAGCTCTGAGGTTCGGCACGGGCCTCGTAGGGGCAGGGCTTGTCCCCGCCCGTCTTGAATGCGTCGACAAACTCGGCACGGGACTGGCTCCTAGTTCCCCTCAAGGCCATTCAGCACCGCCATCATCCGCTCCGGGTCTACCCGAACACCCCCCAAGCTAACGCTCCAATGCAAATGCGGCCCGGTGGATCGCCCGGTGGCGCCGACCTGGCCGAGAACGTCACCCCTGGCCACCGCCTGGCCTTCCTTGACGCCGATCGTGTCTAGGTGGCAGTACATCGTTACGAGACCGCCGCCGTGATCCACCATTACCGTGTTGCCGTTGAAGAAGTAGTGGCCCGTCACTGTGACGATGCCGGGGGCCGGGGACTCGATGGGCGTTCCGGTGTTTGCGGCGATGTCGAGGCCGGAGTGCGGGCTGCGGGGTTGGTCGTTCCAGAAGCGGCGCAGGCCAAACACGCTCGAGTGGCGACCCTCAACCGGTTTCAGGAATGGTACGGGGCTTGCGGCAACGGGAGTCTGCAGCGCGTATGCGGCGCGCATCGTCGCGGTTTCGCGGTTGATTCGCTCGAGGTCAGCCGGATCTGGGTCCACCATGCGGCGGTTGCCGGTGCGAAGCCTCTGCTCCGGATAATCGCGATGCACCACCTCGTAGGCGAGCGTGGCGGTGTCGGTCAACGTCGCCACTTCAAGGACACGCGGACCCGGCTCGGCGTCGAGGGCGGCGCCGACGATGGCGTGGCCACCGACCACTAGCACTTGCTCGCCATTCACGCTTGCCGTGACTGCGTCGATGGGAAGGGGCACCGCAGCGACGCTGCCAAGCTCGACTTTGATGCTAGTGGCCGACGCCGCCGCGCAAGCGAATGCCAGGAGGCAGGGCCATAGAAGGCGGCAAAAGCCCTGCTTGAAGCGCAGCGGCAAAACGCTCATGTCTCCTCCCCGAGTTGTCGGTGCTCCTTTCCGGTAACTGTCGCCTCGACGCTGCCGTCTGCGACATGCGCCCGGATGCGTTCCCCAGTCGCTACCTGTTCGATGCTGGAAACCGGGCTTCCCCAGGTGCCCTCTCCCTTGGCGACGATGGCGTAGCCGCGCCCGAGAGTTTGCAAGGGGCTAACGGCGTGAAGGCCCCGCGCGCTGGAGTCGCTGCGCGCGGTCGCATCGGTCAGGCGTCGCGTCATGGCGCCGCGCAGACGCTGCTTCGCTTGCTGCAATTGTGGCGCGAGACGGTCGATGCGCTGTCTAGGGCTCGCACCGTGCAGCAGTCGCGTGCAGTGTTCGAGTGCGGTGGCTGCCGTGCCAAGGCGTGCGGTCATTCCCCGTTGCAAACGCAGCGCCAGCTCGTCCGTGCGCTGCATCCACTGCTCCACGCTTCGGCCCGGATGCACAAGACGGCGTGCCGCAGACGAGAAGGATTGCAGAAAGCTCCGCAAGCGTGCATTGGCCTGAAACTCCAGTGTTCGCTCCAGGCGGTCGATTCGACGACCCAGATCGTCGCGATCTGGCGTGGCGAGTTCCGCTGCCGCCGTTGGCGTGGCGGCGCGTTGGTCGGCGGCGAAGTCGCAAAGCGTCATATCCGTCTCATGGCCGACCGCGGATACGACCGGGATCGTCGCGGTTGCCACCCGCCGCACGACGGCTTCGGTGTTGAATGCCCACAGGTCTTCGAGCGAGCCACCGCCTCGGGTGAGGATGATCGCGTCGGGCCGACTGCGCATTCGCTCGGCGCGGTCGAGCGCCGTGATGATCTGCCCCGGCGCCTCGTCGCCCTGCACCGACACATGGAACCAGGTTACGCGCAGACACGGAAAACGGCGGCGCAGCACTGCCAGCACGTCGCGGGGGGCAGCACCGGAAGGCGACGAAATGAGCGCCAAATGTCTTGGGAATGCCGGCAGCGACCGCTTGCGGTCGTTGGCGAAGAGGCCCTCGGCGGCGAGGCTTGCCTTGAGCTTTTCAAAGGCGGCGCGCAGGGCGCCTTCGCCGGCGGGTTCCACATGCTCGACGATGGCCTGGAACTGGCCGCGGGCCTCGTACACCGACAGCCTCGCCCGCACGATCACGGTGATGCCATTGCCGAACGGCGCGCGCACGAACCGGTTGCGACTCGCGAACATCGCGCAGCTGATCTGCGCCGACCGGTCCCGCAGGCTGAAGTACCAGTGGCCGGAGCCGGGCCGACTGATGTTCGAAACCTCTCCTTCGATCCACACCTGACCCAGGTTCTCTTCGATCAAAAGCCTCGCGGCGCCGTTGACTTCTGACACGGTGCGAATGCGACGCTCGGTTCGAGGGTGGCGGGCGAGGGGCTGCTGGGGGCGACTCATGGGTGGAGTGTAGTGGCTGGCACCGGGGGCGGTCATCCGTTCGCAGCCAACGCTACCGGCCTCAGCACCGTCGAACTTCGCCGCAACGGCGAAGTCCAACAGGCTGCAAGGGTTTTACAGCCCATCGGCACGCGCCCATAATGCGCGGATTTGCTGGGAGTCGCGCATGCTGAGGTTCGCCCACGAGTCCTTGACCTTCGACGACGTGCTCCTGCTCCCGGCCTATTCGCGCGTGCTCCCTTCCGAGGTCGATCTCGGCACCCGGCTGACCCGCGACATTCCCCTCAACGTTCCGCTCGTGTCTGCTGCCATGGACACGGTCACCGAGTCACGCCTTGCCATTGCCCTCGCGCAGGAAGGTGGCATTGGCGTCGTTCACAAAAACATGTCGCTTAAGAAGCAGGCGCGCGAAGTGCGAGCGGTGAAGAAGTTCGAGTCCGGGGTGATCCGCGATCCCATCACCATCCGACCCGAGGCCACCGTGCGCGATTTGATCGAACTCACGCGCGAGCACCGCATCTCGGGCGTGCCTGTGGTGGCGGCCCGCGGCAACGGCTCGCATGGCACGGATTCCGGCGATCTGGTGGGCATCGTCACGGCTCGCGACATTCGCTTCGAATCGCGCCTCGAGGCCCGCATCGCGGACGTGATGACGCCCAAGGCGCGGCTCATCACGGCGGCCGAGGATGCGCCACTCGACAACATCACGGACCTCCTGCACAAGCACCGCATCGAGAAGGTGCTGCTTGTGGACGACGAATTCCGCCTGCGTGGCATGGTGACGGTGAAGGACATCACCAAGGCGCAGGCCTACCCGAACGCCTGCAAGGATGGCTTGGGGCAGCTTCGGGTCGGCGCCAGCGTCGGCACCGGAGCGGACACAGACGAACGGGTTGAAGCGCTGGTGGATGCGGGTGCGGATGTCATCGTCGTGGATACCGCGCATGGCCATTCGGAACGCGTGCTGGACCGCATCCGCTGGATCAAGCAGAAGTACCCGCGCGTGCCGGTGATGGGCGGCAACATCGCCACCGCCGAAGGAGCCCGAGCGCTGATCGACGCGGGTGCAGACTCCATCAAGGTGGGCATCGGCCCTGCCAGCATCTGCACGACGCGGGTGGTGACGGGCGTCGGCGTGCCGCAGATCACGGCGGTTGCCGAGGCGGTGGGCGCAGCGGACGACGAAGATATCCCGGTGATCGCCGACGGTGGCGTGCGCTTCTCGGGCGACATTGCCAAGGCCATCAGCGCCGGCGCATCTGCGGTGATGGTGGGATCGCTCTTCGCCGGCACCGAGGAGGCACCCGGCGAAACGGAGCTGTACCAAGGCCGCACATACAAGTCCTATCGCGGCATGGGATCGCTCGGGGCGATGGATCAGGCATACGGTTCGAGCGACCGCTATTTCCAGGAACCGCAAAGCGAAGGCGGCAAGCTTGTGCCGGAGGGGATCGAGGGGCGGGTGCCATACCGGGGCCCGGTCAGCCCCATCGTCCAGCAGCTCATGGGAGGCCTGCGCGCCGCCATGGGCTACACCGGCAGTGCGGACATCGGCGAAATGCGTCGCGAAGGAGTCTTCACCCGCATCTCCGCGGCGAGCCTCGCCGAGAACCACGTCCACGACGTGGCGATCACCAAGGAGCCACCGAACTATCCCGTCCCCTGATGCATCCGTGACTGCTCCTCTGACGGAGGCCGAGCGGTCGTCGCCATCCGCCATCGGTGCGACGCCAGAGCGCGTTGTGGTGTTGGACTTCGGCTCCCAGTACACGCAGTTGATCGCGCGCCGGGTGCGGGAGTGCGGCGTGTACTGCGAGATCCATCCCTTCGACGTCGATGAGGCGGTGCTCACGGCGCTTGGCGCAAGCGCTTTCGTCCTTTCGGGTGGCCCGGAGTCGGTCACTGTCGGGGCAACGCCTCGTGTGCCCGATGCGGTGCTCGAAGGCGGCGTGCCCGTGCTCGGCATCTGCTACGGGATGCAGGCCATGGCGGCGCAGCGGGGCGGTGCGGTGGCGCCGTCCACAGAGCGCGAGTTCGGCCACGCCCGGGTGCGCATCCGAGAGGACATAGACCTCTTTGCCGGGCTCGATCCGGAACTCGACGTCTGGATGAGCCACGGCGACCGCGTGACCGAGGTTCCGCCTGGCTTCGTCGCCGCCGCTGCCTCAGACAACGCGCCGGTGGCCGCGATGGCGGATGTGGGGCGGCGACTGTACGGGCTGCAATTCCATCCCGAAGTGACCCACACCCAGAGCGGCAGCGACATTTTGCGTCGCTTTGTGCGCGACATTGCTGGCTGCGAGGCGACGTGGACGCCTTCAAGTATCGTCGAACGGGCGGTGGCATCCGTGCAGCGTCAGGTCGGCGACGGCAAGGTGCTGCTCGGGCTTTCGGGCGGTGTGGACTCGAGTGTGGTGGCCGCGCTGCTATCTCGCGCCATCGGCGACCGGCTCACGTGCGTGTTCGTAGACAACGGCCTGCTGCGCAAGGGCGAGGCGGAAGAGGTGCAGGCGGCGTTCGAGCCTTCGAACGCGCTGCCGCTGAAGCTCGTGACGGTGGCCGCGGCGGACGAGTTTCTCGACGCGCTCAGCGGCGTCGACGATCCCGAACAGAAACGTCGCATCATAGGCCGCACCTTCGTCGAGGTCTTCGAGCGGGAGGCGCAGCGGATGAAGGACGTGGACTGGCTGGCGCAGGGCACGATCTATCCGGACGTGATCGAGTCGGCCGCCGCCCGCACCGGCAAGGCGCATGTCATCAAGTCGCACCACAATGTCGGCGGCCTGCCGGCGCGAATGAAGCTGGGGCTGGTGGAGCCGCTCCGGGACCTCTTCAAGGACGAGGTGCGCAAGGTCGGGCTTGCCTTGGGGCTGCCGGAAAGCCTGGTGTTCCGGCACCCGTTCCCTGGACCGGGGCTGGGCGTTCGTGTGCTGGGCGAAGTGCGGCGCGAGTACCTGAGCGTGCTGCGTGAAGCCGACGCGATCTTCATCGAAGAGTTGCGCCGGGCCCATTGGTACGACCGCGTGGCGCAGGCGTTCGCCGTTTATCTGCCCGTGAAGTCCGTAGGCGTGGTGGGCGATGCACGCCGCCACGAACACGTCATTGCCCTGCGCGCCGTGGTGACGACCGACTTCATGACCGCCAACTGGGCCGAACTGCCCCATGGCCTAATCGCCACCGTCAGCAACCGCATCGTCAACGAACTCCCCGGCGTCTCCCGCGTGGTGTATGACGTGACGGGCAAGCCTCCGGGCACGATCGAGTGGGAGTAGGGCGGGAGGCACGCGATAGGACAGGCCCTCCTATTGCCGCCGCAGTCGAACCGCAAGCACGTCGCACGTCGCGCCGTGCAGGATGGCGTTGGCGGTGGAACCGGCGAGCAGTTGCAGACCGTGCTTGCCGTGCGTGCCGACCACCACGAGGTCCGCGCCGATATCGGTTGCGAGCGCGTGGATCTCGGTCACCGGATTGCCAGACAGCGCGTAGATCGCCTCCTCATCGACGCCGAAGGCGTCGGCAAGGTGGCCAAGCTTCTGTGCCGTCGGTTCCGCGATGGCGTCGTGGGTCACCGTGCACAGCGTCACCAGGGCGCCGCAGTGCGCCGCCACCCGACCGGCATGTTCAAGCACCTCGAACGACTCGTCGGACAGGTCGACGGCAACCAGGATGCGCTCGTAGTTTCCCGGTGTCGGGCCGCGCCCGTTGAGGTGTACGGCGAGCACGTCGCAAGGCGTGCCGTGCAGCACGGAGTTGGACGTGGAGCCGAACATCGCGCGCGGTCCGCTGCGGCCATGCGAGCCGACTACCACTAGGTCGGCGCGGTTCTTGGCATAGTCGTGCAGGGCGTGGGCCGGGCGACCGTCGAGAACCTGATGCTTGGCGACGCCCCGCGGCGTGCAGACCCGATCGAGGAAGCCGAACGCTTGCTTGCGGACGGCATCGTCGAGTTCCTCGGAGTTCTGAAACGAGCCCACCGGATACTCGAAGTGTTGGTGGTGAAGCTGAGTGCAGGCGTGCACCGCCTCGATGCAGCTCGGCTCGGTCAGTTCGCATGCCCGCCCAAGCACGAGCGCCGCATTGTCTTGATGCACGTCCAAGCCCACCACCACTTGCTTGAATGCGTTCACCGCCTGTCTCCTCGTGGCCAAAGCGATGCCTTGAACGTAACGCGCAAGCCACCGGCTCGGAAGGATCGAAAGGCGATAAGCGAGGGCCGCTTTAGAACCGGGAGCTATTGCGGCTCTGTCGAGCCCGGTGCCGGTTCCAGCGTTGTGGGGGCTTTCAGCACGGCATCCAGGATGCGGTCCGGGTCATTCCAGCCATGTGTGTCCTGCACGGCACGGCAGCGACGGAGAACGTCGCTGAACTCTGGTCCTGGCTTGAGGCCGCGGGCGATGAGATGGCGGCCGAGCACGGCATTGGGGGGCGAACGGTCGGCAACGGCAAGGGCGCGGGCACGGGCCAGGAAGCGGTCACCTTCGGAGAACGATCGCGCCAATGCCTCCTTGGTCGTGCGCCCGAGATGGTCGGCGCGGGCGGTGCGCACCAAGAGTTCCATGGTGACGCCGTCGGCAGCGAGTCGTCGTGCCAAACGTCGGTAGGCACGGTCGCCGGCGCCCTGCGCCACGAACTGTGCCGGCGCGAGATGGTGTCGCACCAACGCGCAGGTCTGCTTTATCAGCGCGTGCGAGGCGCGCAGGCTGTCGAGAAAGGCGCGGGTGGGGGCGATCCCGGCTTCGGAATGGCCGGGTGATCGAACGGCCCCGTCGGCGGTGATGTGCGTTACGAGCGGCTTGCCGAAGTCGTGGCACAGGGCGCCGAACATGAGCGCGGTGTCTTCGTCGCCATCGCCGGTGCGAAGCATGGCTGCCTCGTCCACGACCATCAGCGTGTGGGTCCACACATCCCCCTCTGGATGCCAGCGAGGGTCCTGCGGCACGTCCACCAAGGCGGCGAGTTGCGGGAAGTGGCCGAGGAGGCCAGAGCGGCGCAAAAATGCCAAGCCAAGGGACGGGCGCACGCCGCGCAGGAGCAACTTGTGGAACTCCTCCCGCTTGCGCTCGGGCGAAACCTCGGCTAGGTCCAGTTCGCCGCACAAGCGCACGAGTTCCTCGTTTGGCGTCATGTCGAGCCGGGCGCAGAACTGTGCAACGCGTAGCCCCCGCAGAGGGTCTTCGGGAAAGGTGGCCGTGTCCGTGGCGCGCAAGACTCGACGTTCGAGGTCACGGCGTCCGCCATGCGGGTCCAGGATGTCCCCGCCAGGCAGCTCCATGCCCATGCTGTTGATGGTGAGGTCACGGCGCCGCGCCGCTTCTGCAAAGTCGAGGTCTGGATCCACCTGCACATCGAAGCCTCGATGCCCTGGGCCTCGCTTGCTGTCGCGCCGCGGCAGCGAGAACTCGGCGTGGACGCCTTTGCCGTCGAGCCGCAGCACCCCGAACGCGCGGCCAACGCGACGCACACGGCCAAATCGCTCCAGAACTCCTTCGAGGTCTTCGAGCGCGAGCCCAAAGACCTCGATGTCCATGTCCTTGGCGTCGATGCCGAGGCACAGATCGCGCACGAAGCCGCCCACGGCAACGGGGCGTCCACCCGACGCTACGATCGCTTCGGCGATAGTCTTGATGCGGGAGTCCAGCATCGGGCGATCATAAGCGCGAGAAGGGCAGGCAGGAGATGAGGCCGCGGTGACTGATGAAGGGGCACAAGCCCACCACGAACGCTGGATGCAGGTGGCCCTGGCCGAGGCGCGCCAAGCCGGGTTGGCCGGCGAGGTGCCGGTTGGTGCCGTGGTGGTCCTTGCCGGCCAAGAGGTTGGGCGTGGGCACAACCGTGCGGTGTCGGCGCAGGACCCCACCTCCCACGCGGAGATGGAAGCGCTCCGCGATGCGGCGCGGCGGGTGGGGAACTACCGCCTCCCCGGCACCACGCTGTATGTCACGGTAGAGCCCTGCATGATGTGTGCCGGTGCGCTGGTCCACGCGCGGGTTGAGCGACTGGTGTTCGGTGCCCACGAGCCCAAGGCCGGTGCCGTGCGAAGCGTGGCGAAGGTGCTCGATTGGGAGCACCTCAACCACAAGGTCGCGGTGGTGGAGGGCGTGTTGGCCGAGGAGTGCGGCGAGCTGATGTCGTCGTTCTTCGCCGACCGGCGCACAAAGGCGAGCACATCCCGGTAAGCGCCGCAGCGGCGGGGGCCTTTCTCGGTGCGGGGTGAGGCTCGGTTCCGCGTTCGATTCAGGGGTAGGCGAATACAATACGCCCTTGTTCCCAAGACACGGGCGCCCCGCCGACTACTCGTGACCAACGAACTCGTCGTTTTCACCGGGCCGCCCGCCCTGACGCAAGCCCGGCTCGCGGCAAAGCTCGGCGAGTTGCGCCGGGTTGATACGGCGGCCTCTGGCCTCTTTGCCGAGTTCGTTCACTTTCTGTTTCTGCGTCGGCCCTTGAGTGTTGCCGAGCGTCGGGTGGTGGACGGGCTGCTTGCCTATGGGCCGCGCCATGCCTTGCCGACGCTTGTCGGCGAACCGTTGTGCGTGGTCATTCCCCGGCCCGGCACGATCTCGCCTTGGTCCAGCAAGGCGACGGATATCGTCGTTCGCTGCGGCATCGATGCAATCGAGCGGGTGGAGCGCGGCATACGCTGGCATGTTGCCGGGTCGCGGCGCCCGGAACTTGCAGAATTGCTGCACGACCGCATGACCGAATGCCCGGTATTCGACGACGACTTTGCCTTTCTCACGGCGGTGCAGACGCCGCGCCCGCTTGCGAAGGTCGCTCTCGGCGATGACCCAGCTGCTGCGTTGCTCGTTGCCAACCGAGACATGGGCCTCGCGCTGTCGGACGACGAGGTGGACTACCTCGCCGCCACGTTCGCCGGGCTCGGTCGTGACCCCACGGATGTGGAACTCATGATGTTCGCGCAGGCGAACTCCGAGCATTGTCGCCACAAGATCTTCAATGCTGCATGGGTTGTGGATGGCGAGGAGGTGCCGCAAACCCTGTTCGGCATGATCCGCAACACCCATCGCGCCATTAACGGCGCCGGCGTCCTTTCGGCCTACTCCGACAATGCCGCTGTCATCGAAGGCCACCACACCGAGCGGTTCCGACCGGACGACGACGCAATCTATCGCCCTCGCCCTGAGCCGGCGCACATCCTGATGAAGGCTGAAACCCACAACCACCCGACCGCCATCGCGCCTTACCCGGGGGCGGCGACCGGGGCCGGCGGCGAGATTCGCGATGAAGGCAGTGTCGGGCGCGGTTCCAAGCCGAAGGCCGGACTCGCGGGGTTTACCACCAGCCACTTGGAGATCGGCGAGGCACTGGAGCCGTGGGAGCTTGGTCGCGGTCGCCCGGGCAATGTGGCCTCGGCGCGGGAGATCATGCTCGATGGGCCGCTCGGCGCGGCGGCGTTCGCCAACGAGTACGGCCGTCCCTGCTTGACCGGCTATTTCCGCACCTTCGAGGCAGCCAGGTCCGAACCCGACACGACCTGGGGTTACCACAAACCGGTGATGATCGCCGGCGGCGTGGGCACCGTGGTGGAACGCGACGTTCACGCTGCGGAAGTACCGTCGAGTGCCCGGTTGGTGGTGCTGGGCGGCCCAGCCATGCTGATCGGCTTGGGCGGCGGCGCGGCTTCGAGCATGGCTTCCGGCCAGAGCCTGGCAGAGCTCGATTTTGCCTCCGTTCAGAGAGAGAACGCGGAGATGCAGCGTCGTTGCCAGGAAGTCATCGACCGCTGTACGGACTTGGGCGAGGGCAATCCCATCCGCCTGATTCACGATGTCGGCGCCGGCGGCCTCGCCAACGCGCTGCCGGAACTGGTGCGGGAAGCGGGCCTCGGCGGTCGTTTCGACATCCGCGCCGTGCCGAGCGCCGATGGCGGCATGTCACCCATGGAAATCTGGTGCAACGAGTCGCAGGAGCGCTATGTGCTTGCGGTGGCGCCGCAGGATATGCGAGCGTTTGAAGCCATCTGTCGGCGCGAGCGCTGTCCGTTTGCGGTAGTCGGCGAGGCAACCGCGACGACAGATCTTGTTGTCGAGGACTCGCTCTTGCGTGGCCAGCCGGTGCGGTTGAGCCTCGACGCCTTGTTTGGCCATCCGCCACGGATGACGCGGAGCTACCAAGTTGCAGCAAATCCGCTCGGCAGGTTCGTCCGCCGCGACATCAGTCTGGCAGAGGCAATTGCACGTGTGCTCCGCTTCCCCGCGGTGGCGTCGAAGAAGTTCCTCGTCACCATAGGCGATCGCAGCGTCACGGGGCTGGTGGCGCGGGACCAGATGGCGGGCCCGTTTCAAACCCCGGTAGCCGACGTTGGCGTGACGCTGGCGGGATTCGACACCTATCGCGGCGAGGCGATGGCCATGGGCGAGCGTTCGCCGGTGGCGGTGCGGGATGCTCGCGCGGCAGCGCGGCTTGCGGTGGCGGAGGCTCTGACGAATCTCTTTGCCGCACCGGTGACCGACTTGCGGCGCGTGGTGCTATCGGCGAATTGGATGGCGGCTGCTGGCCACGAGGGTCAGGACCAGGCGCTGCGCGAGGCCGTCACGGCCATCGGTGAAGAGCTCTGCCCTGCACTGGGCATCGCCGTGCCGGTGGGCAAGGACAGCCTGTCGATGCAGAGCCGCTGGAAGTCCGAGGACGGTGCGGACCAGCGCGTCGTCTCGCCGGTGACGCTGAACGTGACCGCTTTCTCACCGGTGACGGATGCGCGACGCACTTTGACGCCCTTCTTGCCGGATGGTGTCCGAGAGCTGCTTCTGGTGGCACCGGGACGGCAGCGTCGGCTCGGTGCCAGTGCGCTGGAGCAGTGCTTTCCGGAGTGCGTCGAGGGGATTGGTGCCGCGCCGCCGGACGTGGACGACGCGGGCCAACTCAGGCAAATGCTGGAGACGTTGCACGCGCTGTGTGCGGAAGGTCTGGTGGGAGCGTGGCACGACCGCTCCGATGGAGGCGTGCTCGTGGCACTGCTTGAGATGGCTTTCGCGACGCGCTGCGGGCTAGACATCCGCCTCGACACCGACGATGCCCTGGCAGAGCTATTTGCCGAGGAAGTGGGCGTGGTGCTTGGCCTGGGCGATGACGACGCCCCCGGCGTCCAGAAACGGCTACGGGAGGCAGGAGTTGCGTGCGAGCGGGTGGGGCGGCGACGCGACGACGAGCGCATCTGCATCTATCGCCGCGACGAGTTGGCATTTGCCTCCACACGCCGCGAGTTGGAGCGCCGCTGGGCATCCGTCAGCCACCACATGCAGCGCATGCGCGACGATGCGACCTGTGCCGAAGAGGAACTCGCCGCCATCGACTCGGATGTCGCAACCCTCCGGTTTCGTGCCTCGTTCGATCCGCAACAGGACATAGCGGCACCATACGTCGCAAGCGGCGTTCGCCCGCGGGCGCTGATCCTGCGCGAGCAGGGCGTGAACGGCCAGATAGAGATGGCCGCGGCGTTCCACCGCGCCGGTTTCGAAGCGATGGACGTGCACATGAGCGACGTGTTCGCGGATCCCGAGGTGCTCAAGGGCGGTCAAGTGCTGGCCGTTTGCGGTGGCTTCTCGTACGGCGACGTGCTCGGCGCCGGCGGCGGCTGGGCGAAGTCGATCCTGTTCCACACCGAGGTGCGCGACGCATTTGCCGCGTTCTTCGCTGCCGACACGCTGAGCCTCGGCGTCTGCAACGGCTGCCAGATGATGGCGCAGCTCAAGTCACTCATCCCTGGCGCGAAGCATTGGCCGGCGTTCGTCGCCAACCGCTCCGAGCGCTTCGAGGCGCGAACGGTCAACGTCCGCGTCAACGACGTGGACTCGCCGTGGCTCGCTGACATGGCCGGCTCTGTGCTCCCCGTCCCCCTCGCGCACGGCGAAGGCCGCACCGAATTCGCGACGCAAAACGACGCGAATTCCGTGCTTGCCGAGGGCCTGGCTGCCCTGCAGTTCGCAAACGCCGACGGTGCAACTTCCACAACCTATCCAGCCAACCCCAATGGCTCGGACGCCGGTCTCGCCGGCGTAATCTCCGCAACAGGCAAGGCGTTCATCCTCATGCCGCACCCAGAACGCGCCTTCCGCGCCGTCCAGAACTCATGGACGCACGAGTCGTGGGGTGAAGACGGCCCCTGGCTCCGCCTGTTCCGCAACGCCCGTATGGTGTTGGGCTGACCGAGGCCCCACCAACCCTTGGACAAGGAGTTTGTTTTCCTTTGCTTACGGCACTCAATGCGGGTATAACGTCTTGCGTCATACTCCGTGCTCGTTTGCCGTTGGCTATGGGTAGCGTGGTATGTGCAAAGCCGAATCGTTGAACATCCGCAAGGCAGAAGAGAGCGTCATGGAGGCGAGGAACATGCGGAGAACCATATGGTTACGGATTTCAGCGACCGCGAGGCAGAGGC
This sequence comes from Pseudomonadales bacterium, assembly GCA_965116935.1. Lineage (GTDB taxonomy): Bacteria > Pseudomonadota > Gammaproteobacteria > Pseudomonadales > Azotimanducaceae > VXYL01. The sequence goes on from OZ220737.1 coordinate 3,675,564, forward strand.
AATCTGGCGAGGTGAAGGGTTGCGCAGGTTGCCAGAGAACATCCAGCGGCGAGCACTTAGGAAGCTCATCATGTTGGACAGCGCGCGTTTCCTGCACGACCTTGGCGTGCCACCGGGAAATCAACTAGAGGCTTTGCGAGGTGAGCGACAGGGCCAGCACAGCATTCGCATCAACGACCGATGGCGGATTTGCTTTGTTTGGCACGATGGCAACGCGAGCAAGGTCGAGATCGTGGACTACCACTAGTGCGTGGCGATTCGGTCGGCTCGCGCTCATGGAAGGAGGATGCCCGCTGCGCTGCACCGAAGGCTTGAGGAGGAGGACGTGTGACGCAATTGCCTAACATCCATCCGGGGGAAATCCTGTTGGAGGAGTTTCTGGAGCCCCTCGGCATCAGCCAGAATCAGGCGGCACGCGACATGAGCGTGCCCCCTAGGCGAATCAACGAAATCGTCCACGGCAAGCGCGCGATCACTGCTGACACGGCGCTTCGGTTGTCGCGGTATTTCGGGACGTCGGCCGAGTTCTGGCTTGGCCTCCAGACCCACTACGACTTGGAGGAGGCGCGACGGGCGCTCGATGACAGGCTGGAGTCTGAAGTGTGTCAGTGTCGTCGCATTGCGGTGGCGTAGAGCAAACCGGCCTCCGCGGAGGTTGTATTGCGGCGGTAGTGCGCTTTCCGTGCGCTATGGTGCACGTACTCCCGATTGGGCAGGGCGACCGATGACGATGTCCTCCATGCGCACCGGGAAGTACCCAGTAGTTCGGTCCTCGAAGTAGTGGCGTAGCGTTTGGGTGATTACCGGGAACGCGAGTTCGTCCCAAGGTACATGCTCTTGCTCGAACAGCCGCGCCTCGAGAGTTTCCTCGCCAGCCGCGAAGCCACCGAGCAGTCGGGCGCGGAAGAAGAAGTAGATTTGCGAAATGTGGGGCAAGTTGAACACGGTGTAGAGGCCGTCGACCTCGACCTTGGCGTTGGCTTCCTCGAGTGTTTCGCGCATCGCGCCGGCGGACGTTGTCTCGCCCATTTCCAGAAAGCCCGCCGGCAAGGTCCAGCGGCCCTTGCGGGGTTCGATGGCGCGGCGACACAGGAGCACGGCGCCGTTCGCCACCGGCAGCGTGCCCGTGACGATTTTCGGGTTGATGTAGTGCACCATGTCGCAGGCGTCGCACACGAACCGCTCGCGGTTGTCGCCGGGGGGCACGCGCAGGCGAACGCTGCCGCCACAGGCGCTGCAATAGTTCATCCGGCTGCGTTCATTCGGTCGTTGCGCGGGTGGCAAGCATCCTCGAAGCATATACGCCTTGGTGACCTGGCCCGAGTGGTGTGCGCAGGCGAGCCCTTCGTGCACAGCCGCTTGCGGCGCGTTTGCGGTGCGTTTACGGTGCGCGCTTCACGGCACATCTCCATGCGGAGGGGACGTCAAGCGATGCGGATGAGGCGGAGAAGGCCATGATCCACGCTCTCGAAGGCCGCCGGGTTCGCGCCGCGAGCCCGCATTTCATTGCTCCGACGGCGGTCGTTATTGGCGATGTGACCATTGGTCCCGAGTCGTCTGTCTGGTGGGGTGCAGTGCTGCGCGGCGACTACGACCGCATCACCATCGGTGCGCGCTCCAACGTGCAGGACAACGCCGTCATCCACATGGACGAAGGCTTCCCGGTGACCATCGGCGACAGCGTCACCATCGGCCACAAGGTCGTGCTGCACGGCTGCACCATCGGTGACAACAGCTTGGTCGGCATCAACTCGGTGGTGATGAACGGCGTCACGATCGGTCGCGACTGCCTGATCGGTTCCAATGCGCTCCTTACGGAAGGCAAGACCATCCCGGACCGCTCGCTGGTGATCGGCTCGCCGGGCAAGGTGGTGCGCGAGCTGTCGGACGAACAGGTGGCGGAAATCACCGATTTCGCGGACCGCTATGTGCGCAACTTTCGCCGCTACCTCACCAGCCTCGAGGCGCAGGCAAGCGCCGACCCTGCCTGACGGGGCGAGATCGAATGACTCGAGTCGGCACGCCCCTCGCGCCCTCGGCCACCCGTGTGATGCTGCTTGGCGCTGGAGAGCTCGGCAAGGAGGTGGCCATCGAGTTGCAACGCCTTGGTGTCGAGGTGGTGGCGGTAGATCGCTACGCCAACGCCCCGGCGATGCAGGTTTCGCACCGCAGCCATGTGGTGGACATGCGGGATCCCGACGAACTGCGTCGCGTCATCGAGCGCGAGAGCCCACACCTCGTGGTGCCGGAGATCGAGGCCATCGCCACGCCAACCTTGGTGGAGATGGAGCGCGAAGGGCTGCATGTGATCCCCACGGCACGGGCAGCCCGGCTGACGATGGACCGCGAGGGCATCCGGCGGCTTGCCGCTGAGACGCTTGGCGTGCACACCTCGCCTTATCTCTTTGCCGAAACGGAGGCGGAGTACCGCGCAGCAGTGCGAGAGATCAGTACGCCGTGCGTGGTCAAGCCCGTGATGAGTTCGTCGGGCAAGGGCCAGTCCCTCGTGCGCTCGCCGGCGGATGCCGAGTCCGCATGGCAAGCGGCGCGGGCCGGTGCGCGGGGCGGCGGCGAGAAAGTCATCGTCGAGGGCTTCGTCGCCTTCGACTACGAGATCACGCTGCTCACCGTCCGCCACGTCGGCGGCACCTCCTTCTGTGAACCCATCGGCCACCGTCAGGAGGGAGGCGACTACCGCGAGTCGTGGCAGCCGCAACCCATGTCGGCGCCGGCACGGGCGGAGTGCGAACGTATCGCTGAACTCGTCACCGGCGATTTGGGTGGCCAGGGCCTCTTCGGTATGGAGTTCTTCGTCCGTGGCGACGAGGTGTGGTTCAGCGAGGTCAGCCCGCGCCCGCACGACACCGGCATGGTCACGCTGGTGGGGCAGCAACTGTCGGAGTTTGCCTTGCACGCTCGGGCGATTCTTGGCTTGCCCATTCCGGTCATCCGGCAACACGGGCCGTCGGCCTCGGCGGTGGTCCTCGCGCATGGAACGTCGCGCGACATCACCTACGGCAACCTCGGTCAGGCGCTGGCCGAAGCCGACACGGAACTGCGCCTGTTCGGCAAACCGGATGTAGAAGGCGAACGCCGCATGGGTGTGGCCCTCGCCCGCGCGGACACAATCGAAGCCGCCCGCTCCCGGGCGCGCGCCGTCGCTGCGGGTGTGAGGGTGCATCCTTTCTGACGGCTTGGTTCCTAGCCTTGGGCCAGGCAAAGTGCCCTCGCCTTGACAAAGGGCGCTCGTCCGTCGGTTAATATCGCCAACTGTCGCGTGATCTGGAGTGGTGAGCGGAGAAAGTCAAAATGGCCGATACAGACGAAAGACTCGACAGATACGCGCAAAGAACAAACGAAAGGCTCGAGAAACTGGAACAGCGGGTAGCGGGCATTGAGACGGCAATGGGATACTTGGCCACCAAGGCCGACATCGAGAGTGTTAAGACGTTGATCGCGGAGCGCGAATCAACGATGCTGCGGTGGTTGATGAGCATGGTGGCGGCCAGCGGACTCGCCGTCGCCGTCGCCCTCATTCGCACATTCATCGGATGACAGACGGGACAGGAACGGAGCTAAAGCAAAAGTGACGAAGCCTGTGGATCCGCCCAACGTGGCCGCGGACACCTGCCGTGCCGCTACGTCGCGCCTGCTCCTGCCGGCGTAGCCGGCAACATTCATTTGACAGGGCCGCAATAGCCCATCCGCCCCAAAGACCTTCAAGCCCCCAGGTCTCGCGAAGTTGGTGTGTGTCCAATGACTGTGAATCCGCAAGCGTTCCCGTCTGGCAGCCGCAAGGGTGCCATGCCGTTCGAGAAATACCGCGCCTTCGAGCCGGTCGCCCTGCCTGATCGAACGTGGCCCGAACGCGTCCTCGACGCGCCGCCGCGTTGGTGCAGCGTCGATCTGCGCGACGGCAACCAGGCCCTCATCGATCCCATGAACGTGGACGAAAAGCTCAGCATGTTCGAGCTGCTGCTCGACATCGGCTTTGTCGAGATCGAGGCCGGTTTCCCCGCTGCGTCGCAGCCAGACTTCGACTTCATCCGCAAGATCATCGACGACGGGCTCTTGCCGGACAACGTTGCGCTGCAGGTGCTTTGCCAGGCGCGCCCGGAACTCATCGCCCGCACCGTGGAAGCGCTTGAGGGCGCGCCCAAGGCGATCTTCCATCTCTACAACTCCACCTCCACCCTGCAGCGGCGCGTCGTGTTCGGACTGGACCGGGCTGGCATCGTGGACCTTGCCGTGCGCGGCACTCGGGTGGTGCGCGAGGGCGTAGCCGCGCTCAAGGACACGGAAATCACCTTCGAGTACTCGCCGGAGAGCTTCACGGGCACCGAGCTCGACTTCGCCGTGGACATTTGCGACGCCGTGGCCAACGAGTGGGGCGCCACGGCCGAAGCGCCCATCATCGTCAACCTGCCTTCGACGGTGGAGATGGCGACGCCCAACATCTATGCAGACCAGATCGAGTGGTTCTGCCGCAACTTTCCGGAGCGGGAGCGCATCGTCGTCAGCCTCCACACCCACAACGACCGGGGCACTGGCGTCGCGGCCACCGAACTCGCGTTGATGGCCGGCGCGGAGCGGGTGGAAGGCACGCTGTTCGGCAACGGCGAGCGCACCGGCAACTGCGACATCGTCACCGTGGCGATGAACCTGTTCTCCCAGGGCGTGGACCCGGAACTCGACCTGCGCGACATGCCACGCATCCGCCAGACGGTGGAGGCCATCAACAAGCTGCCGGTGCATGAGCGTCACCCGTATGCGGGGGATTTGGTGTTTACCGCCTTCTCCGGTTCGCATCAGGACGCCATCCGCAAGGGCATGGCGCGGCTCGACGAGTCGCGCTGGGAGGTGCCCTATCTCCCCATCGATCCGGCCGATGTGGGCTCGTCCTACAAGGAAGCCGTGCGGGTCAACAGCCAGTCGGGCAAGGGGGGCGTGGGATTCGTGCTGGAGGAGCACTACTCCATCGCCTTGCCCCGCGAAATGCTGGTGGAGTTCTCCAAGGTGGTGCAGGCGCTGACCGAACAGCTCGATCGCGAGATCCGGGCCGAGGAGATATTCGATGCGCTCTTGGCGGAGTACGTCGTCAGCGATGGCCCCTATCGCCTGATCGACTACGACCTCGCCCGCGCCGAAGACGACGCCCAGCGCTGCACGGCACGACTGGAGGTGCCGGATGGCGAAGTGGCCATCTCCGGCGTCGGTTCCGGCCCCATCGAGGCGTTCGTGAACGGCATGGTGACGACGCTGAACGAGCCGCTCAACATCATCGACTACTCCGAACGGTCGATGGCCACGGGCAAGGATGCGAGCGCCATTTGCATCGTCACTGTCGCCGGTGATGACGACTCCGTCTCGTTCGGCATTGGCGTCAGCCAGAACACGATCACGGCATCCTTTGGCGCGATCGTCTCGGCGGTGAACCGCCGCTGGCGCGGATCGAGAGGGAGCTAGGAGGCAAGCGCCGCAGAACGACGTTCGTAGTTCCCACCCCGCCGAGGACGGCGAGTCGCTGACGCAGGAAGAACAACGCAGCTTCCCCGCCACCGACAGGGCCTGTCTCGCGGGGAAAGGGCTGGTTGCATGTTCTGGCCCTTGGTTGCTTCGCCTTCGGCGCGAGGAGCGTGATGGGCCCTCGCTCCGAATGGCGTGTGGGACCGCGCCATCCGGCCGGTACGTTGGTATTGACTCGGCTTCGAGTCGAATCCTCGGAGAATCAACGTCTTGGACAATTTGTTCCACGCAAGGGGACGGGCTTGTCCCGTCCCGTGTGGAACTCAGGACGGGCGGGGACAAGCCCAGGGACAAGCCCAGGGACAAGCCCCGCCGGTACGGGGCATTTGCTCACGGCGCGAGGAACTCGACCACGAATTTGCCGCCGAAATAGGCGAGGGCGAGCACCGCGAACGCCACCAGCGCCAGCAGCGTCGTGGTGCGGCCGCGCCAGCCGAACAGAAAGTGGCCGCCAAGCAGAACAACGTAAAGGAACCATGACGCCGTGGCGAGGGTGGTGTGCTGCACGAGATGGGGTGCAAGCACATCTTCGAGGAAGGCGAGGCCCGTGACGATGGCACCCGTGAGGAGCGCAAGCCCAGTCGACAGCAGCACGAACAGCATCGATTCCATCGTTTGCAGCGGCGGCAGCCCGGTGGCGGCGCCGATGGCTTCGTGGTGCCGCAGGCGCCGGTCCAGCACCAAGTACAGCAAGGACTGGAACGCCGCCAGCGCCAGCACCGAATACGCCGCCACAGCCACCACCGCGTGGGCGACGAGGCCGATGTCCACTTGCGCCCTGCGCCCGGTCGTGCCGGCGAACAGGAGCGAGCCAACAATCGCCAAGGCGGCGATGGGCAGCATCAGCAGATAGAGGTTGTGCAGGGGCTGCGCCAGCGACACCAGCAGCAGAGCCGCCACGAGCACCACGGCCACCAGCGAGCCGACCACGAAGAGCGAGAAGTCCACACCGTCGGGTGTCACCATCGCCAGCGACGCGCTGACGGCGTGCAGCACAGCGGCGGCGCCGGCGATGATCTGCGTTGTCTTGCCGGCCATCCAGCTTTTGACGCGAATATGACGCGCCGCAAGGAGGGTCCCTGCAAGGTAAAGGACAATCGCCGGAATGCCCGGCCACGCGGCGCTCATCGGAGTCTGGCGTCAGCGAACGAGATTGCAGGGCATTGAGTTTCGCACAAGGTCGCAGCTGTGGCGACCGCCGCCCCGCCGGGGACCGCCCGGGGCCATCACACCACGCATCAAGCATTGGCTGCGCTTGTCGGCGCTCAGGGAAGGCAGGACGCGTTCCTTGCGAAGGGGCGTCCGTAGCTGACTCCGACCGATCGGGGCGCTTTCTGGGGCAGACGAAGGCGTCCGGTATGATGCGCCGCTCTTGCCCAAGCACACCTTCGCCATGTTCGACAACCTTACCGATCGCCTTTCACGGGCGCTGCGCAGCGTCGCCGGCAAGGGGCGGCTGACCGAGGACAACATCGCCGACTCCGTGCGCGAGGTGCGCATGGCGCTGCTCGAAGCCGATGTCGCGCTTGAGGTGGTGCGCAGCTTTACGACGGATGTCCGCAAACGCGCCGTTGGCCGCGAGGTTACGGGATCGGTTGCGCCCGGCGATGCCTTCGTGCAGGTCGTGCATGAGGAACTCGTGCGCCTCATGGGTGAGGCGAACGACGGCCTGAGTCTCGCCGCCACGCCGCCGGCGGTCGTCCTCCTGGCGGGGCTTCAGGGGGTCGGCAAGACCACCGCGGCGGCTAAGGTCGCCCGCTACCTGACCGAGCGCGAGCAGCGCAAGGTGTCGCTCGTCAGCGCGGACGTGTATCGGCCAGCCGCCATTGACCAGCTCAGCACGTTGGCGTCTGAGACCGGTGCCAACTTCATCGCCAGTACCGCCGAGGAAGCTCCAACCGCAATCGCCGAGCGCGCCCTGCGCGAGGCGAAGGTGCGGTTCGACGATGTACTCATCGTCGACACCGCCGGCCGACTCGCCATCGATGACGACATGATGGCCGAGATCGCCGCGCTGCACCAGGTGCTTGCTCCCGCCGAGACCCTTTTTGTGGTGGACGCCATGACCGGTCAAGATGCGGCGGTCACGGCTCGCGCCTTTGACGGCGCAGTGCCGCTCACCGGCGTGATCCTGGCCAAGGCGGACGGCGATGCCCGCGGTGGTGCAGCGCTCTCCGTGCGCGCAGTCACCGGCAAGCCGATCAAGTTCCTCTCCACCGGCGAGCGTACCGACGCCCTCGAACCGTTCCATCCGGAGCGCATCGCCTCCCGCATCCTCGGCATGGGCGATGTGCTGTCGCTGATCGAGGAGGCCGAGCGCAAGGTGGATCGCCGCCAGGCGCAACGTCTCGCGCGCAAGATCGAACGGGGCCGGAAGTTCGACCTGTCCGACTTCCGCGAGCAACTCCGGCAGATGTCGAACCTGGGCGGGGTCACCGCCATGATGGACAAGATGCCCGGCATGGCGCAGATGGGAGCGCAGAATCCCAGCATTGACGACGGCATGTTCCGGCAGATGGGCGTCATCATCGACTCCATGACTCCCCGTGAGCGGCGCTACCCAGACCTACTCAACGGGCCCCGGAAGCGTCGCATCGCCAGCGGCAGCGGCACCGAGGTGCAGGACATCAACCGATTGCTGAAGCAATACCGCCAGATGCAGAAAATGTTCAAGAAGGTGGGCCGCAAGGGTGGAATGCAGAAGCTCATGCGCGGCATGGCTGCCGCCGGTGGCCAGGCTCGGGCGCAAGGCCGCCGGCGGCGGTGAGGCCCCGGCGGGGGAAGACGCGCTTGACGGGTTGTTTCGACCCCGCCAACTCCCCGCGTTTTCCGTATAATGCCGCGCCTTTCAACTAGGGGTGGCGCGCAACCAAGATGGTCACCATTCGTCTGGCCCGGCACGGCAGCAAGAAGAGTCCCTTCTACCATGTGACCGTGGCGGAACGCTCGGCCAAGCGCGACGGGCGCTTCATCGAGCGTGTCGGCTTCTACAATCCGCTCGCCCGAGGGCAGGCAGAAGGGCTTCGAATCGATCTCGACAGGGTCGATCACTGGCTCTCGGTCGGCGCCCAGCCGACGCCGCGGGTGCGCCAGCTCGTGGCTGAGGTGCGACGGGCGACGGTTCAGCAAGCCGCTGCCGAAACTGCCTGAGCGCCCCGTACCGCCGTCGGCCGAGGCCGGAGCGGTCGTGGTGGTGGCGGCGATCGGCGCACCGTTTGGCGTTCGCGGCTTCGTGCACCTGCGTTCCTTCACCGACCCCCCGGACAATGTACTCGACTACCGGCCTTGGCTTGCTCGCCGCGACGGCCAGTGGATGGACACGAACGCCGAGGTCGAACGCCACCACGGAGGCATCGTGGCTCGCCTTGCCGGCATCGACAATCGGGATGACGCGGCGGCCCTCAAGGGGGTCGACATCGGCGTGCCGGCAGCCAGCTTGCCGGCGCCGAACGAGGACGAGTTCTACTGGCGCGATTTGGTTGGCAGGGAAGTGCGCAATCTCGAAGGCGTGGTGCTCGGCACGGTCGCCGACATGATGGCCACCGGCGCTCACGATGTGATGGTGCTGGACGACCACGGCGCGGAGCGCCTGATTCCCTTCGTCCGGGCGCATGTGCTTGCCGTGGCGAGCGCTCTGCCGGCGCCGGCCAGCCGCGGTGCGCTGCTGGTGGATTGGCAACCGGACTGGAACTGACGATGCGCGCCGCGGTGGTCACCATCTTTCCCGAAGTCATCCGTGCCGCGATGGCCGAGGGCGTCGTCGCGCGCGCGGTGCGGGAAGGCCGCCTCGACATCGACCTCGTGAACCCCCGCGAACATGCGGACGATCGACGGCGCAATGTGGACGACCGCCCGTTTGGCGGTGGCCCGGGCATGGTCATGCTGGCGGCGCCGCTCGCAAGCGCGGTAGCGGCGGCACGGGAGCGCCTGCCGAATTCCGCCCCGGTGATCCTGCTTTCGCCCCAGGGAGAGAGGTTTGGGCAGCAGACGGCCACGGAACTTGCAGCGAGCGAGGGTTTCGTGCTCGTGGCCGGGCGCTACGAAGGCATCGACGAGCGTTTTGTCGAGCAGAACGTGGATCGCGAGGTTTCCATCGGCGACTATGTGCTGAGCGGCGGGGAACTGCCGGCGCTGGTGGTGATCGACGCCGTGGCGCGACTCTTGCCCGGGGCCCTCGGCAATCCCGCTTCGGTGCTCGACGAATCGCATGTGGACGGATTGCTCGATTGGCCGCACTATACGCGTCCGGAGATTCATGCAGGGCGACCCACTCCGTCGGTGCTGCTGAGCGGCAATCATGCGGAAGTGGCGCGCTGGCGCCGCCGCGAGGCGCTCGGACGAACTTGGCTGCGTCGCCCGGAGCTCTTGCTTGACCGCGACATCTCACCGCGCGATCGGGCACTCTTGGCGGAATACATCGCCCAGCGGCCTGTCGCAGCAGCTATTCCGGCAACAAATGCCGCACGCACACACACGCAAGGAGACGAGCCCAATGCGCCGCAACAAGATCATTGAAGCGCTGGAGAACGAGCAGACGCGAGAGCTGCCGCCGTTTGCGCCGGGCGATACCGTCACCGTTCAGGTTCGGGTGCGGGAGGGCTCCCGTGAACGCCTGCAGGCGTTCGAGGGCGTGGTCATCGGCAAGCGCAACCGCGGCCTCAACTCCTCTTTCACGGTGCGCAAGATGTCGCACGGCGTGGGCGTGGAGCGCACGTTCCAAACCCACAGCCCGCTGATCGCGGCGCTGAACGTGAAGCGGCGCGGAGACGTGCGCAAGGCCAAGCTCTACTATCTCCGTGAGCGCACCGGCCGCGCGGCACGCATTCGAGAGAAGGTCTAGTGTCGCGTCCCAGAAATACGTCACCCTTCGTGCTGGACGTTGGCTGGTGCAACAATGCCGGAGAAAGCGAGGATGTGCCGTCCGCGACTCGCCCCCCGAGAGGTCGTTGAGTGCCTGCATTTGGCATTCCGAAGTACCACGAACTTGCGGGACGGCACACTAGCAGCCTGTAGGACTTCGCGGCGATGTACCCGGCTGCCGGACAGGGCGACGCCTGCGTCGCCCTTTTTTGGGGTGGCCTTCCTCATGCGCTAGCAGCCTGTCGGACTTGACGATGCAGGGGCCTTCGGAGGGAAGGCATTCTGCCTTCCCTCCGAAGGCCCGTCTTGTTCGGGCGCTAGCAGTCTGTCGGACTTTGGCGCGGCACTTAACGTAACTTATTGACAATCCTTCAAATAACTATTCTTCATAAGCAAGAAGCCAACCTGAGTATGACCATAGATCAGCTAGTTAGTTCCTGTCCGTAAACTCGCAACGGACTGAATGAACTTGGAAAAGGGTTCATTCGGGGGAGTTGGTCCGGCGTTTCGGCTACCATTGGCTCGTTCCCCAACGAACGAACGGAACCGAACCGCCGGAGGTGCAATGCGCCAGAGACGCATCACGCAGTTGAGCCTATTCCATCCTTGCGCCGTTGACCACCCGGTGGGGGACGACCTGGAGCGGATGTCGTCGTGGCTGGACGGGCATCCGGAGCTGCTGGAGGAGGTGGCGTCGGACCTTGGCGGGAGTCTGGGCGGGGTCGGGCGCCGGGGTCTGTCGTGCGAGACGGTTCTTCGCTGCGCGCTGCTGAGGCACCTTCGGCAGGAGACGTTCCGGGGTCTGGAGTTCCTGCTGCGGGACTCTCGCTCTGCGCAGCGGTTCGCGCGGGTGGACGCGCTGCGTCCGCCGGGCAAGTCGGCGCTTCAGGCGACGGTGGGGTCGATCCGGGCGGAGACGTGGGAGCGGATCAACGGGGTTCTGCTGGCGGCCGCCCGCTCGTCGGGGGTGGAGTCGGGGGAACGGGTTCGGGTGGACAGCACGGTGACGCGGACGAACATTCTGGAGCCGTCGGACAGCGGGCTGCTGTGGGACGGGGTTCGGGTTCTGACGCGGCTGCTGGTTCAGGCGCGGGAGTCGTTCGGCGCGGACGCGGTGTCGTTCCGCGACCACCGCCGTTCGGCGAAGCGGCGGGCGCTGGAGGTTCGGACGCAGCGCGGCGCGGAGCGCCGGGCGAAGACGTACCGGCGCCTGCTGCGGATCGTGGAGCGGACGCGGGGGTACGCGTCGGCGGCGCTGGCGGCCGTGGAGGCGGCCGGCGAGGGCGAGGCGTGCTGGCAGGCGTGGCGGAAGAAGGTGGAGGAGTGCGACAGGCTGCTGGGCCGGGTGGTGGGGCAGACCCGGCGGCGGGTGCTGGACGGGGAGAAGGTGCCGGCGCAGGAGAAGGTCGTGAGCCTTTTCGAGCCGCACACGGACATCGTCGTCAAGGGCGGTCGCCGGACGCAGTACGGCCACAAGCTGAACCTGGCGACGGGTCGCAGCGGGCTGGTTCTGGACGTGGCGGTGGAGGACGGCAACCCGGCCGACAGCGCCCGCTGCCTGCCGATGCTGGAGCGGCACGCGGCGCGCTGGGGCGCGGCGCCGACCCACGCGGCGTTCGACGGCGGCTACGCCTCGCGCGAGAACCTGAAGGCGGCGAAGGCGCTCGGCGTGCGGCACGCGGTGTTCCAGAAGACGCGCGGCCTGAAGGACGAGGAGATGTCGCCGTCGTCGTGGATCCGGCGCCAGCTGCGCAACTTCCGCGCCGGCGTCGAGGCCGGCATCTCGCACCTGAAGCGCTGCTTCGGCCTGGGCCTGTGCCGCTGGAAGGGACTGCCGGCGTTCCGCGCCTACGTGCAGTCGGCCGTGTTCGCCCACAACCTCGCCCGCCTCGTCCGGCTCCTGCCCAGACCCGGATAGAAAGCGCCGCCGAAACGGCCAGCGCCGCGTCCCGGACGGAACGCGATGGCTCCCCTCGCCCGCGCGTCCGACTCGCGACGAAAACCCCGTGCAAAGCGGCACACTCGACCGTCACGCCTGCAAAAGAGCCTTCCTGCGGCACCGAAAGCATCCGCCCGAAACCCCCAGGCACTCTCCCGAACGCGCTCTCCTTGCCGCCAAAACGGCGTTTACGGACAGGAACTAGTTACGAGCGCTCGATCGGAAAGTCCGACAGGCTGCTAGCCCGCGACTCTCACCAGTGCCGAAAAGGACGTCTGGGGCAGGTTTGGGCTTGGCCTTGTGGCCCGTGGGGGCGACGGGATAGTAACAGGACACTGCCGGGGGCGGCCTGGGGCCGTCTGCACGCCGCCGTCAGGCACAGGAGGGGTCCAGGTGGCTCAAGATCGGCTGCGCGACGCACTCGCAGACTTCCATCGACTCGGAGACGAAGTCCGCGAGCGGCCGCATGGCGATCCGTACCGGATCCGCGAGCAGACGAGACTCGTCAGCCGCTTCTACGATGTCGTTACGCGCTTCTACGAGTTCGGCTGGGGCGCGACGTTCCATTTCTCGCCGCGGCGTCCGGGAGAGAACCTGCGGGCGTCCCAGCGGCGTCACGACGAAGGGGTCGGGGAGCTTCTGCGACTGCGGCCGGGCATGCGCGTCGCGGACGTCGGGTGCGGCGTCGGCGGTCCCCTCGTCAACATTGCCGAAGCGACGGGCGCCTCCATCACGGGCATCAACTTCAACACGCGCCAGGTCGAGCGCGGCAGGGTGCGCGCCCGCCGGGCGGGGCTCGAGAGTACCTGCGACTTCCTGTACGCGGACTACATGGACGTTCCGCTATCCGAGGGCACCTTCGATGCCATGTACTCGTTCGAGGCGATCTGCCATGCGCCGGACAAGGATCGGGCCTTTCGCGAGATGCACCGGCCGCTGAAACCCGGCGGCGAGGCCGCCATCGTCGACTGGTGCCTCACGGACCGCTTCGACGCCGCGGATCCCGTACACGGCGACCTCCGGGCGCGCATCGAGAAGACCAATGCCACGCCAGACGTGCCGACGTGTGCGGAGTATGTGGCCGCGATGAAGGGCGCCGGCCTTGAAGTCATCGACGCCCTCGACCAGCAGGAGGAGTTTGGCAACCCCCAAACGCCTTGGTACATGGCCCTCGAGGGGCGGGACCTGTCGCTGTCGTCGTTGGCGCGAATTCCGGCCGGCCGTGCGCTGACTGCCTTCGTCACCCGAATGCTCGAGAGCGTGCGCGTGCTTCCGCGTGGCACGTCCGAGACCGCCCGTTTCCTGAACGTCGCTGCAGACGCGCTGGTCGAAGCCGGCAAGCGGCGCATCTTCACGCCGAGCTTCCTTGTTCACGCGAAACGGCCGGAGACCGGCTGACCGCCTGGCGCAGCCGCGGCGCGGCAATCCGCAAACGGTACACTGGGTGCCTCGCCTTGCGAGGGGCCCTTGCCAATGTCGTCTCAAGGATGTCGCCGCCGTGCCGACGGGCTCGATTGACCGGCACCTCGACTCGCTCTGGCTCGAACGCGGCCTTGGCCGCGCCACGCTAAACGCCTACCGCCAGGATCTCGAGGGCCTGCAGGCATGGCTGGAACGGGACCCGGCCGAAGCCTCGGAGGCGGACTTGCGCGATTACATGGCCTCGCGTCTGGAAGCTGGCCACTCGGCTCGTTCCATTTCCCGCTTCCTCTCCGCGGCGCGTGGCTTCTATCGCAAGCTGGTGGAGGATGGCGTGCTCGAGCGCGATCCAAGTGCCAACTTGGAGCGGCCCCGTCTTGGTCGCCCGCTGCCGGCAACGCTGTCGGAAGCGGAAGTGGTGCGACTTCTGAACGCACCCGACAGTTCCGATCCCATGGGCAATCCCATCGGCTTTCGCGACCGCACCATGCTCGAGACGCTCTACGCGACGGGCCTCAGGGTCTCCGAGCTTGTCGGCCTCACGCTGTCGTCCTTCAGCGACCGTCGCGGCACGGTGCAGGTGATCGGCAAGGGCGGTCGCGAGCGCCTGACGCCGGTGGGCGAAGTTGCGCTGGACTGGCTGAGGCAGTATCTGGCCCTCGCCCGTCCGGCGCTGCTGCGGGACCGTCCTTCCGACGTGCTCTTCCCGAGCAATCGCGGCGTCATGATGACCCGACAGACATTCTGGCACGCGGTGAAACGTCACGCTGCCGTTGCCGGGATCGACCGCAGCATCTCGCCACACATCCTGCGCCACGCCTTCGCGACGCATCTGGTCAACCACGGCGCGGACCTGCGCGTGGTGCAACTGATGCTCGGCCACGCCGACCTCTCCACCACGCAGATCTACACGCATGTGGCGCGAGCGCGGCTGAAGGAGCTGCACGCTGAGCACCATCCGCGAGGATGACATCGCGGTGCCAAGGGGGAAGGCGTCGATTCTAGTGAGGCGTCGCCCTTGCGTGGAACAGACTCCACAACTCACTGATTTCCGACAACATTGCCTCGAAACCGAGCCACACACCGACGTGCCGGCCGGATGGCTCCGTGAGCAGCGCATCGGAGAGGGCCGGTCCACGCTCCTCGCGCCGAAGGCGAAGCAACCAAAGGGTCCAAAGATGCAAACCAGCCGCCTCCCCGCGAGACGGGCCTGCCGGCGGCGGGAAGCCGACGACTGCCCCACCTCCCTGCCGCCCCGCCGTAGAATGTCGCCTTTGGCGCCATCTGCGCGGCACACGCCCGCAAGCGGCAGAAACGAGGTTCATTCTTGGCCATGAAGCAAACAACGCGGCACGCGGCAATCGCTGCGCTTTCTGCGCTCCTGACCGTGACCGGGCTTGCCTTTGCGCAAGAGACCGAAGACAGGGTCGTCGAGAGCGAGGTCGTCGATCCCCTTGAGCATCTTCGAACGCTGCGCCCGGAGCTCGACTTCACCGCCGTGCGATCGGCTCCGGCCCAGGGTCTGTATCGGGTGGAGATCGGTGCCGAGTCGTTCTACATCACTGCCGACGGGCGCTACCTGATCGCCGGCGACATGTACCGCATCGACGACGACGCCCTCCGCAACGTCGACGAGGAACGTCGCACTCGTCGGCGTGCGGACATGATCGAGGCGCTTCCCGAAAACGATGCCGTGACCTTCACGCCGCCGGGCGGCGCCGTGGCGTCCGTGAACGTCTTCACCGACGTGGACTGCGGCTATTGCCAGATGCTGCACCAATCGATGGCGGACTATCACGACCGCGGCATCGAGATTCGCTACCTCGCCTACCCACGCGGCGGCGAGGAGTCCGAGACTTGGGATCGCATGGTATCGGCGTGGTGTGCGGACGACCGCGAATCTGCCATCACCGCGCTCAAGGCTGGCGAAGAGATTCCGAAGCGCACGTGCGAGAACCCGGTTGCGCGGCATTATGAAGTGGGTGTCGCTTCCGGCGTCACCGGAACCCCGTCGATGGTGCTGCCGGACGGGACGATGGTGCCGGGCCTCGTCGCCGCGGAGGAACTGGCCGAGCTGCTGGAGCTCTCCCCTTGAGCGCGACCGCGGGGTTAAGCCCGTTGCGGGTGGGGTTGGCAGGGCTCGGCACAGTGGGACAATCGGTTGCCTCGCTGCTAGTCGGTGACGCGGCAGAGGGCATTGCTCGCCGCGCCGGACGCCGGATTGAACTCACGCGGGTCGCTAGCCGCACGCCCAAGCCCGACGTGGACATCGGTGGCGCCCCGTTCTCGACAGACCTCGGCTCCCTCGTCGGCAATGACGTGGATGTAGTGGTGGAGCTCATCGGCGGCGACACCACGGCGCGGGACCTGGTTGCGTCCGCTCTTGGCACCGGGCAGGGCGTCGTCACCGCGAACAAGGCGCTGCTCGCGGCCTGCGGCGACGAACTGTTCGCGCTGGCGCAACGTCAGGGCGCACCGCTCGGCTTCGAAGCGTCGGTGGCCGGCGGCATTCCCATCATCAACGTGCTGCGCGCCGGGCTTGCCGCGAACGACATCGGCTGGATCGCCGGCATCGTCAACGGCACCAGCAACTACATCCTCACGCAGATGGCGGTGGCGGGGCAGAGCTTTGCCGATGCCCTCGCCGACGCCCAGCGCCTGGGCTATGCCGAGGCCGATCCCACCTTCGATGTCGAAGGCATCGACGCGGCCCAGAAGCTCGCCATCCTCGCCGCCTTGGCCTTCGATACGGGCATCGACATCGACGGAGTTCATGCCGAGGGCATCCGCGGCGTGGACAGCGAGGACATCGCCTATGCCGACGAACTCGGCTTCGCCATCCGCCATTTGGGGCTCGCCCGTGTTGCCGGCGGCGGGCTTGAGGCGCGGGTGCATCCGGCGCTGGTGCCAAACGATGTGCTGCTCGCCAAGGTGGATGACGTGATGAATGCCGTGATGGTGCATGGCAGCGCGGTCGGCGGCACTCTGCACGTGGGCCCGGGCGCCGGCGGGATGGCGACGGCCTCTGCCGTGGTGGCAGACCTCATCGAGCTGGCGCGCGGAACGCTGCCGATACCGAAGCCGGCGTCGCGTCGGCTCCCGGCCCTCGGCATTCGGGCCGTACGCTGCCCTTGGTATCTGAAGATCCCGGCCGTGGACCAGCCCGGTGTTTTCGCGCATGTGGCGGAGGTATTGGGCGAGCATGGCATCTCCATCGAAGGGGTGATCCAGCGCTCGCAGGACATCCATCCAGGCGAAGCGCCGTGGGTGCCTATCGTCATCCTCACCGACGAGGTGGCGCAGGACGTGATCGACGACGCGGTCAAGGCGATCGAAAGAGTCGAAGGCGTAACCGCCGGCGTCACGCACTTCCGGGTGGTGCACCCAGACGCCTTGGGTATGCAAGGCGACGCATGACGTCGCTTGCGGCACCCGCTTCGGACGACCCTGGCCCGGAAGCGCTTGCCGCCCCACCATCAACGGACGAAGTGTCGTTCGCCGCGGGAGCCCGAGCGCGCAGCATTCGCCTGCGGGACGTGCCGGCCGAGCCCCCGGCGCTTGGCCTGCCAGCGTTTCTGACGCGCACTCTGGCCAGCAGGGGCGTGGCGGGGCGTGATGACTTGAACCTGCCCTTGAGTGACCTGCATCTGCCGGATGCGCTGCCGGGAATCGACCAGGCGGCTGCCCGGCTCGAAACTGCGCTCCGAGACAACGAACGAATCCTCATCGTCGGCGACTTCGATGCCGATGGTGCCACCGCCTCCGCCTTGTGCGTCTCGGCCCTCTACGCATTCGGCGCGACTGAGGTGGACTACCTCGTGCCGAACCGCTTCGAGTACGGCTATGGCCTGACGCCGGAACTGGTGCGCGTGGCGCTCACGCGCAACCCGAAGGTGATCGTGACGGTGGACAACGGCGTTGCCAGCATCGAAGGCGTGAAGCTCGCGCGGGACGCAGGCATCGACGTGGTCGTCACCGATCACCATCTGCCGGGCGACGAACTGCCGGCTGCCCACGCCATCGTCAACCCGAACCTGACGGACAGCGAGTTCCCAAGCGGCGCCCTTGCCGGTGTGGGAGTCGCCTGGTACGTAATGGCGGCGTTGCGCGCTCGGCTCGTGGCTACGGGACACTTCGAGGAACGATCCCTGCCGGTGCCGAACATGGCCGAGTGGCTCGACCTCGTGGCGCTCGGTACGGTGGCGGACGTAGTGCCGCTCGATCGCAACAACCGCATCCTCGTTCACCAAGGCATCCGACGAATGCGCGCGGGGCGCTCGCGCGTGGGCATCCGCGCCTTGGTGCAGGCCTCTCGCCGCTCGCTCGCTCGCCTGAGTGCCCAGGACCTCGGCTTTGCGGTGGCGCCCCGCCTTAACGCGGCCGGCCGCCTAGACGACATGAGCACCGGCATCGCTTGCCTACTCACCGGCGACGAGGCGCGCGCCCGTGAACTGGCGGGGCGTCTCGACGCGCTGAACCGCGAGCGCCGCACCATCGAGGCAGACATGAACGAGGGCGCGCAGTTGCTCATCGAGGAGCAGTCGGAGGACCGAGCTTCGATCTGCGTCTATCACGAAAGCTGGCACCAAGGCGTCGTCGGCATCGTTGCCGGTCGCATGCGAGAGCGCTACCACCGCCCAGTGATTGCCTTCGCGGACGCCGGCGGTTCCACACCGGACGAGATCAAGGGCTCGGCGCGCTCCATTCCGGGCCTGCATATTCGCGATGCCATTGCTGACGTGGATGCCCGCTTCCCCGGCCTCGTAGGCAGGTTTGGCGGCCATGCGATGGCGGCCGGCCTGTCGCTGCACCGCATCCAGCTCGAGCGCTTCCGCAACGCCTTCGAACATGCGGTCGCAGCGCGGGTGACCGAACGCGACCTGGCGGGCGACATCTTCACGGACGGCGAGTTGCAGCCGATGGACCTTGACCTCGAGAACGCCCGCCTGATCGAGCGCCATGGCCCTTGGGGCCAGGCCTTCGAAGAGCCCACCTTCCATGGCGACTTCGACATCGTCGCCCAGCGCGTGGTGGGCACTTCCCATCTGAAACTCGTGCTCAAGGCGGGCGAGCGCGTGGTGGACGCCATCGCCTTCAATCAGACCCGCGTCAAGTCCCGCCGCATCCGCGCCATCTACCGCCTAAGCATCAATGACTACCAAGACACGGAGACCTTGCAACTGGAAGTGGAAGCCTTGGCGCCATTGCAAGACGAAACGAGCGAAGCGTAGGGCGCACGTGCTGCAATTGTGCAAGGCTACGGGCGGCTGGCGCCAAGCGCGGCACAAAATCAAACTGAGACACCACCTGGCAATGGGACGGAGGGAGCGGTAGTGAAGTGGTCCGTTGGCGTGCTTGTCGTCGTCGCTGTCGTGGTTTTGGCCGGTTTGACTGGCAGGAAGTCGGTACATGCCGAGCGGATCATTGCCGGCTCGCCGGGGGCGATCTGGGCGGTGCTGACCGACACCGCAAGCTAATGGTGAATGGAATCCGATCTTTGTCCGTGCTACGGGGCGCTATGAAGAGGAGGGCACCATGCACTATCAGATGAAGACAGCGGATGGGGGCACCACGGAGGTGGATGCGTGGGTCAAGCGGGTCACCCACGAACGAGAGATCAACCAGTTCGGCGGGATGCGAGGGGTGCTCACGTTCAATCACACTTGGCAGCTTGAGCCGACGGCGGGCGGCACGCGGGTGACGCAACACGAAGATTACCGTGGCATCGGCGTGTGGTTCTGGAACCCGGCCTGGGTAGAACAGGTGTATGAGGATGCCCTGGTGGCATTGGAGGGTCGCGTGCAGGGGCGACTCGGGAGCTCTGTTCCTCGCGACTCATGAGTCGAGGCCAACGGCACCGTTTGCTGCTACAAGTGCGACAAAGGGACGTGTAGCCCAACTGGCGTGGTAGAACGGTCGGTGCCGCTTTCGCCCACAGCGGACGTGGTTTGAGTACGCGGCTCAGTCGGCGTTGAGGGTGCGGGACACCGCCTTCGCGTCGAAGGGCCAGTCGTGCTCGGCGTTGCCGACGATGAGCACTGGTACGCGGTGCGCGTAGCGGTCGAAGGTTGCGTCGTCCTCGGTGACTTCGATCGTGACGAGGGTGTGGCCGGCGGCGTCTGGCATACTCGCGAGCCATGCGAGTGCCTCATCGCACAGGGTGCAGGAGGCCGTCACCACCAGTTGCAGTTGCGGGCGGTTCATTGTCGGAAAGATCCCTCTTCGCCGCCACGCGGCTCGCGTCGGGTGACGTAGATTACCCGCTGCCGACCGCTGGCGAGGCGCATTGGCAACCCTCTGCATCCGGCACCGCCACGGCAGTTCGGGTGGCCTTGCCGGCGGTGCCGGCCGGACACCTGATTGCCGCCAGTTTCGCAAGTCCCGACACCGATGCGCCGTTCCGCTTCGTGCTCAAGGTGCCGGAAGCTGTGGCGGCCACAGGCCATTTCGGCATGGTCGCGGGTCCGGATGCAGCGCTTGGCTGCGACGGCGTCAATGTGCAGGTGGACTGCTTTGTCAGTCGTCGCCCCCTCGCCGCCGGGGCGCTGGTCGTTGAAGTAGATTCGCCAGCGCCGCCGCGCACTTACCTCCTGAACGTGGTGGTTCGGCCGGTGCAGACGATGCCGCGCGGAACGCCGGGCGAGGTCGCGCCCATCGCCCTGCCAGCCTTGAGCCAGA
Organism: Pseudomonadales bacterium; assembly: GCA_965116935.1. Classification (GTDB taxonomy): domain Bacteria; phylum Pseudomonadota; class Gammaproteobacteria; order Pseudomonadales; family Azotimanducaceae; genus VXYL01. The sequence goes on from OZ220737.1 coordinate 3,695,986, forward strand.
CTAGCCTCCACGAGAGCGTTCGCGGCGGCGCCTGCTCCCCGACTTGCGTAGCCATGGTGGTTCGTTCCCGCGTAGCCGATGTGAGCCACGAGGCCATCGCCGCCACTACCGCGCACTGGCCCAGTCGGATGCTTGGCGTCTGGCCGCAGAACCTCTGGGCGGCGGCGCGACACGGAGTCGTTGGCGGCATTGAGCTGCTGCACGACTGGCAACCCATCGGCAGCGTGCTGGAAGCGGGTTCTCCGGTCGTCGCCAGCATCCGCTTCGAGGCCGGGGAACTTGCGGGGGCACCACTGCAACGCACGTCGGGACATCTCGTTGTGTTGCGTGGCATCCGTCGCGGTCGGGTGCTTGTACTGGACCCGGCTGCGCCCGGCGGCAGCGTCGAGCGGAGTTATGACGCGTGCGAGTTCGCCAATGCGTGGCTGCGTCACCGCGGCGCTGCTTACGTCTTTGCCGATGGCCGGCTATCGTAGGCGCCGTGAAGTATCTGATCCGCTTTCTGTTGCTCATGCTCGGCGTCGCGCTGACGACACTGGGGCTCGTGTATTGGCAGTCGCGCGGGTTTTCGTTGGACGGATTGCTCCTGTTCGACAATGGCTGGCGCCCGCATCCCATCCACATCCTGGCGCTCGGCATCAGCTTGATTCCGCCGTCGCTGTGGGAGATCTTCGTGCTCGAGGCAGCCGCCGCCAAGGCGGCCCGCGAACGCACCGATGCCGCGCTCACGCCACGAGAACCGCTAGGTGATGGCTGACGAAACTCCGGAAGGGCGGGTGTACATCCGATCGGTGGTAGGCGCCGACCGGCGCGAAGTGCTTGCGCTTGCACGCGAGAGTCGCGAGACCCATCACCCGTGGATCGCGCCACCGCTCACCGCGCACATGTTCCGCCAGTACCTGCGCCGCATAGAGCGCGGCGACCACGAGGGCTTCGCCGTGTGCATCAAGGCAACCGACGAGATCGCTGGCATCATCAACATCAACAATGTCGTGCGGGGCTCGTTCCTGTCCGCCTCGCTCGGCTATTACCTGGGCAGCCGTTTCGTCGGCAATGGCTACATGGTCGAAGCGCTCACACTGGTGAAGCAGCACGCCTTCCGGCGCCTGGGCCTGCACCGCATCGAGGCGAACATCCAACCCGACAACATCCGTTCGCTCAATCTGGTGAAGCGCTGTGGATTCGTCCGCGAAGGGCTTTCGCCGGCGTATCTGTTCATCAATGGAGCGTGGCGCGACCACGAGCGCTGGGCGGCCGTTGACGACCGCGACACCTTGGGCCGCACGGACACGTGGCGATGACTTCGGAGTCCTCCGGTCGGGACGCAACCGATGGGGCAGAGCGGTGCCCGTTCGGAACGTGGCCATCCCCGGTCGATGCCGAACTCGCGAGCGTAGGCGAACTGCGTCTCGGCGAAGTCCGGGCGGACGGCAGCGATCTGTATTGGATCGAAGGGCGTCCCGACGAGGCAGGGCGCTCGACCCTGATGCGCCGCCGCCATGGCGAGACCGAGGAACTGACGCCAGCGCCGTTCAATCCGCGCAGCAGAGTTCATGAGTACGGTGGCGGCGCGTTCTGCGTGGCGCCCGGCGTTGACGACGATGCCGGTCGCGTCTTCTTCGTTCATTTCGCCGACCAGAATCTCTACGAGATAACGCGCGGCGACGAACCGCGTCGCGTCACGGGCGGCGACAGCGGCGAGCGCTTTGGCGACCTGCAATGGGACGGCGCCGGGGTGCTGGCGGTGCGGGAACTGCATCCGGCGAGCCCCGACGAGGGCGCCGAAGCGTGCAACGAACTCGTGCAGATCGATGTTGAGACTGGTGCCGTCACGGTGCTGCACACGGGTCACGACTTCTATGCCAACCCGCGTCAGTCCGGCCACGGGCGGCTCGCGTTCCTCGCCTGGGATCACCCGAACATGCCATGGGATGGCACGCAGCTTCTCGTCGCCGACCACCCGCCTGGTGGTGCCCTCACGAACGTCACCACCGTCGCCGGCGGCGTCAGCGAGTCCATCGTGCAGCCCGAGTGGGACGGCGAGAGTCTCGTCTTCGCCTCGGACGCCGACGGCTACTGGAACCTCGCCGCATGGGACGAGACCGGCATCGCGCAAATCCTCCGTGACGACGCGGAATACGCCGGCCCTGCGTGGGGCCTCGGCAGCCATTGGTATGTCGTGGCGGCACCGGGATTGCTGGTTGCGCGACGCGTGGAGAATGGTCGCCAAGGTCTCGTCATCGTCGATCGCGAGCGGGGTTTCGCGAGCCCAGTGGACGCACCGTATGACTCGTTTGGCGGTCTCGCCCGCGCCCATGGCGGCGTCGCCTGCGTCGGCGGTCGCGCCAATGCTCCGAGCGAACTCGGCGTCATCGACATCGCGACCGGGACAGTCGTGGTCGTTGCAGGTGGCGGCAGGCTACCCGTATCGGAGGGAGTCGTCTCTGCCGCCGAGCGCATCACCTTCCCGACGACGCTCGGCGACTGCCACGCCTGGTTCCACCCGCCGCGCAACGGCAGCTTGCAAGGCCCGCCCGGCGAGCGACCGCCGCTGTTGGTGATCACCCACGGCGGCCCCACCGGCAGCGCCTCGCCAGACCTCTCCTGGCGCACGCAGTACTACACCTCGCGGGGCTGGGCGGTGGCGAACGTGGACTACGGCGGCAGCACCGGCTATGGCCGCGCCTATCGGCAGCGCCTCGAAGGCGGCTGGGGCGTGGTGGACGTGGACGATTGCGTCGCCTGCGTGCGCCAACTCGCCGCCCATGGCCGCATCGATCCGGCTCGAACTGCCATTCGAGGTGGTAGCGCCGGCGGCTACACGACCCTCGCCGCCCTCGCCTTCGCCGACACTTTCCGAGCCGGTGCCAGCCATTATGGAATCGGCGACCTCAAGGCCCTGGCCAGCGACACGCACAAGTTCGAGTCGCGCTATGTCGATCGCTTGGTGGCGTCGGACGACATCGAACGACGCTCGCCCATCCACCACGCGAACCGGATCGACTGCCCGGTGGTTTTCTTTCAGGGCACCGAAGACCGCATCGTGCCGCCCAACCAAACCGAAAGCATGCGCGCCGCCCTCGCCGAACGCGGCGTGCCCGTGGCGTGTCTGATGTTCGAAGGGGAAGGGCATGGATTCCGCCGTGCCGAGAACATTCGCGCCGCGATCACGATCGAATACGCCTTCTTCGCCCGCGTGTTCGGCTTTGCCCCGCCAGACGACGCGCCGGCCTTCGAGATCGAGAATCTGCAAGGCGCCTCACGCTCGGGCGCCACCTCGCCAGAGGAGCAGCGGCCATGAGAGTCGCCGTGCTCGCCGGCGGCAAGTCGGCCGAAGCGGAAGTCTCAAGGTCGTCCGCGACGCAAGTCGCCGCCGCGCTCGAGGGCCAGTCTTTCGACGTGCGGATGATCGAACTCGACAGTGGCTGCGTGGACGCGTTGCGCGCCTTCGCCCCGGACGTGGTGTTCCCGGTGCTGCACGGGCCACCCGGAGAGGACGGCACGGTGCAGGGAATGCTCGCCATGCTGGGTTTTCCCTATGTCGGCAGCGACGTGCGCGGGGCGGCGGCATCGATGGACAAACACATCGCCAAGGCGGTGTTCCGCGACGCCGGCCTTCCGCTTGCGGGGGACCTCACGCTGCCGGCCCGCATCGATGTGCAAGTTGGTGCGGAGTTGGTGCGCCAGCGCCTGCCTGGCCCCGTCGCGATCAAGCCGCGCAGCTTGGGCTCGGGACTCGGCGTGACGCTGCTGCGGGATGGCGGCGACGTTGCCGACGCTTTGCGCACGGCGCTTTCGTTCGGGGATGGCGTCGTGGTGGAACAGTTCGTCACGGGCCGAGAAATCACCGTGGGCGTCCTGGACCTCTACGGCGAACCGGCTTCGGCTCTGCCGGTGGTCGAGATCATCGTCGGCAAGGGCGAGTGGTACGACTACACCAATCGCTACACCCCCGGTCGCAGCGAACACATCATCCCGGCACAGGTGTCCGACGACGTTGCTTCTGGCCTGAAGGGCGTTGCCGTGGCGGCGCACAGCGCACTGTGCCTGCGCGACCTCTCCCGCGCCGACTTCATCCTCGCGGACGACGGCGACTTCGTGCTGCTGGAAGTGAACGCCATCCCCGGCATGACCCCCACCAGCCTCTATCCCGATGCCTGCCGCGCCGCCGGCATCGACTTCGCCACCCTAACCGCCCGCCTCGTCCAAAGCGCGGCGCAACGGGGCCCAAGCTGATCCCGTGACCGTAATCCAAACCCGAATCAAGCCCGGCGAGCAGTCGTTCGAAGCCAACCGCGAGCACCACCGCGGATTGGCGGAAGAGCTGCGCTCGGTGTCGGAGCAAGTGGCGCTCGGCGGCGACGAACGCTCGCGTGAACGCCACTTGGCGCGGGGCAAGTGGCTGCCCCGAGATCGCGTCGCCGGGCTCTTGGACCAGGGCGCGCCGTTTCTGGAGTTGGGGCAGTTCGCGGCGCAGGGTCTGTACGACGACGACGTACCTGCCGGAGGCATCATCACCGGCATCGGTCGTGTCCGTGGTCACGAATGCGTCGTGGTTGCCAACGACGCTACCGTCAAGGGCGGAACCTACTATCCGATCACGGTGAAGAAACACCTGCGGGCGCAGGAGGTCGCGCTCGAGAATCACCTGCCTTGCGTCTATCTGGTGGACTCTGGCGGCGCGTTCCTGCCCTTGCAGGCGGAGGTGTTTCCCGATCGCGACCACTTCGGTCGCATTTTCTACAACCAGGCGACCATGTCGGCGCGGGGCATTCCGCAGATTGCCGTGGTGATGGGCTCCTGCACGGCGGGAGGCGCCTACGTTCCGGCGATGTGCGACCAGGCGATCATCGTCCAGGGGCAGGGCACGATCTTCCTCGGCGGTCCGCCGCTCGTGAAGGCGGCCACGGGCGAGGAAGTGGATGCCGAAAGTCTCGGCGGCGGCGACGTGCATTCCCGGCGTTCCGGGGTGACCGACTATCTGGCGGCGGATGACGAGCACGCGCTGGCGCTGGCGCGGGAAGCCGTTGCCGCAAGCCATCTGCGCCATCGCAGCACGCTCGACACGCAGCCGGTGCGCGAGCCCGCCTACCCGACCGAAGAGCTCTACGGAGTCCTGCCCGTCGATACCCGCACCCCCTACGACGTGCACGAAGTCATCGCCCGGATCGTGGACGGCTCGGACCTCCACGAGTTCAAGGCACTCTACGGCGAGACGCTGGTGTGCGGCTTCGCCCACATCCAAGGAATGCCCGTCGCCGTCGTTGCCAACAACGGCATCCTGTTCTCGGAGTCCGCCCTCAAGGGGGCGCACTTCATCCAGCTTGCCGACCGGCGCGGTGTGCCGCTCGTGTTCCTGCAGAACATCACCGGCTTCATGGTGGGCCGGCGCTACGAGAACCAGGGCATCGCCAAGGACGGCGCCAAGATGGTCACCGCCGTCGCTTGCGCTCGGATGCCGAAGTTCACGGTGGTGATCGGCGGTTCGTTCGGCGCCGGCAACTACGCCATGTGCGGCCGCGCATACGGCGCGCGAATGCTGTGGACATGGCCCAACGCGCGCATCTCCGTCATGGGCGGCGAGCAGGCGGCGCATGTCCTTGCCACCGTTCGAGGCGACGGCATGGCGGCGCGGGGAATCGAATGGCGGCGCGAGGAGCGCGATGCGTTCATGGATGGCATCCGACAGCAGTATGAGACGGAAGGCCATCCCCTGTTCGCTTCGGCACGGCTCTGGGACGACGGCGTGATCGACCCGGTGGATACGCGCCGGGTGCTGGGCTTGGCGCTAGCCGTGGCCGGCCGCGAACCGCTGACCGAGGATGCCCGCTTCGGCATCTTCCGGATGTAGCGAGAGATGTTTCGGACGCTGTTGGTCGCAAACCGGGGCGAAATCGCCTGCCGCGTGATTCGCACGGCAAGGCGCATGGGTCTCGTTACCGTGGCAGTGCATTCGGAGGCGGACGCCGACGCCCCCCATGTGCGGCAGGCGCACCGAGCCGTTTGCATCGGCGCGTCGCCAGCCACGGAGAGCTACCTCAACATCGACGCATTGCTGGCGGCGGCCGCGAAGACGGACGCCGATGCGATCCACCCCGGCTACGGTTTCCTCTCCGAGAACGCGGATTTCGCCGCTGCCTGCGAGGGCGCCGGCAGGATCTTCGTCGGCCCGAGCCCGGAAGCGATCCGCGCCATGGGGTCGAAGATCGAGGCCAAGAACCGCGTTGCCGCGGCCGGAACACCGGTGGTGCCGGGCTACCAGGGCGAGGACACCTCGCCCGCCACTTTGCGCGCTGAAGCGGCGCGTATTGGCTTTCCCTTGCTGGTCAAGGCATCCGCCGGAGGCGGCGGCAAGGGCATGCGGCTGGCCCGCAACGAAGGCGAACTCGAAGGCGCCGTGGCGGCGGCGCGGCGGGAAGCCGCATCGGCTTTCGGCGACGACGCCGTGCTGCTCGAACGCTATCTCACGGCACCCAAGCACATCGAAGTTCAGCTCCTCGCAGACCACCACGGCAACACGCTGCACCTGTTCGAACGCGACTGCTCGGTGCAGCGGCGACACCAGAAGGTGATCGAGGAGGCACCTGCGCCAACGGTCACCGACGAGTTGCGCCAGGCGATGGGCGCCGCCGCGATCCGCGCCGCAGAGGCCATCCACTATCGCGGTGCCGGCACGGTGGAGTTCATTGCCGAGGGCGGTGAGTTCCATTTCATGGAGATGAACACCCGGCTACAAGTGGAGCACCCGGTGACGGAGATGGTGGTGCGCGTTTGCCGGGACGGCAGTGAAGCGCCGCTCGATCTCGTCGAGTGGCAGCTTCGCGTCGCTGCTGGAGAGGCACTTCCGTTTACGCAGGAGGAGCTTGCCATGCGCGGCCACGCCGTCGAGGCGAGGGTGTACGCGGAGAATCCAAAGCGACGTTTTCTGCCGTCGTCGGGACAGCTTGCGCGGGTGGCGTTCGCCGGCGGCGACGGCGTGCGAGTCGATGCCGGCGTCGAGACCGGCACCAACGTGCCCGTGCATTACGACCCGATGCTGGCGAAGGTGATCGCCCACGGCATGGATCGGCCGCAGGCAATCGAACGGCTCGACAAGGCCCTCGCCGACAGCGAGTTGGCCGGTGTCGAGTACAACATCGCCTATCTCCGCCGCGTCCTGGCACATGACGACTTCCGTGGCGGCGAGTACACGACTGGGCTCGCCGAGGCTCACGCCGCCGACCTGACTCCGCCGGCAAGTCCCTTCGCACCGGTGATCGCAGCCATCGCCCGGCTCGGTGTCGGGGACGGCGGCCCGTGGACGGCCACAGACGCGTTTCGCCTCAACCTTCCGCGCGAGGTGTCCTTCAGCGTGCGGCAAGGGCGGGATCGGGTCGAGGTCTCGCTCTGCCTTGCCGCTGCCGGCAGCATCGAGGCAACGCTGAGCCCCGCCAAGGGCGAACCCCAAACATGGCTGCTCGACTCCATCGACGTTGCTGGCGACACTTTCGAAGCGCGCGTGCAGCGCGAGCATGGCACGACCCAAGGGCTCGCCGCCCGTCTCCTGTGTCGCAGTGAAGACATCTTCGTTACCCAATCCGGCGACACGGAACGCATCGCCTTCGCAAGCAAGGACCCGGGCACCTTCGGTACGGTCGGTGATCCCGGTGGCCGTATCGTCGCCCCCATGCCGGGGCAGATCGCGACAGTCGCCGTCGCGTCAGGCGACCGCGTGAAAGCCGATCAACCCCTCCTGACGCTGGAAGCCATGAAGATGGAGCACAGCATTCGCGCGCCGGCCGCGGGGATGGTCAAGGAAATCCTCTGCAAACCGGGCGACCGAGTCGAGGACGGCGCGGAACTCATCGTGCTTGATTCCTGACGACCACAAAGCAGGGGCAGGGCGAACGCGTTGCATCCGCTTGCCCACCGATGCAGCCGACGCAAGCGTCGCCCGTGATCGATTGCCGGAACGTCAGGCGGCGGCGCTTGCTTCGGTGATCAGGACGATCGTGCCGTCTTCCTTCTCGATCCAGGCGAACACATTCTCGCGGCCGTCTGCCTGGCCGCTGGTGACGCCGCGCATGCGGATGACGTCCCCCGGCCAGCAGGGGTTGGTGAACTTCACGTCCATGCTGCCGCTTCGGAACCAGCGCTCGCCGAAGTAGCCGTCCAAGAGGTGGCCAATGTACGCCATCGTCATGCGACCGCCCACCACCACGTCGCGGAAGCCGAGTTCCTTCGACGCGGCGAGGTCGGTGTGATAGTTCTTGCTGCCGTGGAAATACTGGCCACACATCTCGAGCGTGATCGTGCGTTCGAAGCCCGGAATCTCGTCGCCCTCCGGCACCACGAACTTGCGCGCTCCCGCCTTCTGATCGGGCTTGCGGAAAGCCACTTCGTCCACGGGGGCGTCGAGCAGGAACGACTGGTGGTGGTTGGCGCTCAGCACCTCGTCGCCAGTGGCGTCAACCACGGTGAAGGCCGTGTTGACGACGGTGCGGTCGCGCTTGCGGTAGATGTCCTCGATGTGGCCGCGGGTGGTGTACTCGCCTCCCGCCGCGAGCGGACGCGCAAAGCTCCATTGCTGGCGCATCCAGAGATGGCCCTTCTGCTGGCTGTAGGCAGTCTCGCCGAAATAGTTGTCGGCATCGGTGGCGATCATCGACGGCACCGGCGTCGCACCGGAATCGAAGCTGGCGCGGTCGAGTTCGAGGCCCTCGAAGTAATCGTCGATGAGGCCTGGGCGGACGACGAAGCCCTTCTCCGGCAGTTCCTTCCCGACCCACGGTTCGGCTGTTGCGTTCAATTTCCGCTCCCCTTCCAGTCGCTGTTCGTTTGGGACACCGGCCGATACTACCAGCGAACTGCCAACGCGCCGGTTGGCACGCGCGCTCAACGCAAGGTCAGACGATCGACACCGGCGTTACCCAAAGGGCGCGGATGGCCTGGCCGTCCATCAGCTCCTGCTCGATGGACGCCACCTTGGCGAATGCCTCTGAACCGAAGAAGGCGCCGGCGGCAGCGGGATCGGCGAACCACAAGCTCGCGGTGCCATCCCAGCGCGGCTGGCGACCGTCGCGATAGGCGCTGGCGCGGGCGTGATCCTGCTCGTAGCGCACTGGTGCGCCGGCGTTGCCGGCGATGGACGCCAACGCTCCGCCAACTTCCTCGAGCCAAGCCCGGTGGAACTCATCCGGTGCCACAGACGCCTGACGACGCACCAGCACCAGAAGCTTGGCTCCTTCCTCCGCGCCATCGATCACTACGGTGGGTTCCACCACCAGCGTGCCTATGCTGTCTGTGTCGAGAAAGTTGGGTTCGTCGGCGCGGATGCGGTCGAGCTCGACACGCCCCACATTGGCGCGCATGGCGTCGATGTCGTCGAACCAAACCTCGGCGATGCCGTCCACCGCATCGCTTTCCCCAGTGACGTGGTTCTGCACATAGCGCCTGATGCCGGGCAACGTGCTGACGATTGCCGCGTGGCGCGTGCGCCAGTGCTCGGCGAACGCCTTCCGTGACAGGTCCGTCCGCTTTTGGAACCAAGTGATTTGCTTCAGCATCCCTTCCCCTCCGTGACTCCGGTGCCAAGCAAAATACCGTAGTCAGGCTGCGCCGCGTGGACCGCTAGGCCCCGACGCACCCCGACCATGGATTTGAGACGGGACGGGACAAGCCCGTCCCCTACGGCCCCAAACACCCGCCAGCGAATGCGGGAGAAGCTTGAAGACTTCGACCTCGCCCTTGTTCGAGGGCCTACGTTCCGGCTTCTTGCTTGTGCGGGGTCCAGGCGGGAGTCCAGCCGCCCGGGGTTGATTCCGATGCCGCCAGACCTAGGTTTGGCACGGCAACCAGCGTGTCGCCGTCATACAGGAGCGGCCATGCGGAACGCAGCCACGGCGGTACGCGGTTCTGCTGGAACAGGGCCTTGACCGTGCGCGTGCCGGCTTGGGTGTGCAGCTTCTCGCCACCGCTTCGGGCGCGCACGTCCAGCGTTCTGCCGGCGGCGATGCCTTGGCTCGCGCGTCGCCACGACAACTCGCCAGCCGGGAGCCTGAGCACGGCTGGGGGGATGGCCTGCATCTCGGCCGGCGGCCGCTCGACTTCGTCCCGAACAAGCCACCAGACGCCCTGATGGCGCCGCGCTGAGATTCCTGGCGCGACCCGAACAATGGGATTGCGGTCTGGCGCGGCCGGTCCTTGGCGGCGAATCTCGGCAACGGCGCGGTGCGCCAGCGGCATTCCGGCGCGTTCAAGCCAGGCCCGCACTTCGTGCCCCGCTGCCGTTGCCGACAGCGTTTCGGTTGGCGCTTTGGCTCCACGCGGGGCAGCGAGTTCCTTGAATGCTGCCGGAAAACGCTCTTGCACCAGCGGCATGAAGCGGTGGCGGATGAAGTTGCGGTCCATGGCAAGGTCGGCGTTGGCTGGATCATCCACCCAGCGCAGACCATGGCGCTTCGCGTAGCCGGCAATGGACGCTCGACGCACTTGCAGGAGCGGCCGCACCAACCGCCCCGCAGCCAGCGCCCGGGTTGCCGGCATTCCGCCTGGGTGCCGACCGGTGAGGAACTGCCAAAGGCGCGTCTCGGCCTGGTCATCGGCGTGATGCGCCAGCGCGACCGCATCCCCCGGCGCCACGGCCGAAGCAAGGGCCGCGTAGCGCGCCTTGCGCAGCCGGGCTTCCAGATTGCCCGCCGGTTTCGCCGAAGTCTCGATGGCGCGGAACGCCACGCCCAGTTCGCCAGCGACCTCGCCGCAGTGCCGCGCCCAGGCGCGTGACTCCTCGGCCACACCGTGGTTCACATGCACCGCTGCCACCCGTGGCCATGCCGAGAGCGCGTGCAGGAGCACGGTGGAGTCCAGGCCGCCGCTGAAGGCTACCCACAGCCGCGTGTCTGTATTCGCGGAGCGATACGGCGCGAGCTGCTCGGATGCCGCGATGGCCGCGCCTACGGCATCAGGATCGGCATCCATCATCGCCACGCGTTCAGCGTTCGCCTACGCGGGGAAGTCGAGCGTGACCGCCGCCTCGCCAAAGGCCGAGCGCAGCGCCGTCAGCACTTCGTCGCTCGCATCCACGCGCCAGGCGTCACCCAGGGCGATGCGCGCCGCCGCATGGTTGCCCCGATACTCCACCACCAACGGGCAGCCGTTCGCAATCAGGTGTGCGCCAATGGCGCCTCTGAGCGCGGTTGCCGGTTCCGTGCCGGATGCGCCAGCGTCGCCACCGAGCCTGATGCAGATGCTGCGCACGTGCCGGCGCCGTGCTTCTTCCATGGTCTCGATGGCGGAAGCGCGAAGCTTGTTGCTGCCGTTGCGGTCGTCGACGAGCACCTCGCCCTCGAACACCAACACCGCATCCTTGGCGAGCTTGTGTCGATGGTCGCGCATCAGGTCGCCGAACACGCTCACTTCGAGCCGGCCGCTGCGGTCGTCGAGCACCACGAACGACATCATGTCGCCGCGGCGACTGCGTCGGGTGCGTTGCGACACCACGAGCCCGGCAACGCGCCGGGTCGTACCCCGATCTGGCGTCAGGGAAGCGATGTTGTTCGGACAGAAGGCGCGGATTTCGTCGAGATAGGCCTCGATGGGATGGCCTGTAAGGAACAGTCCCAGCGCCTCCTTTTCACCATCGAGCCGCTCGCGCCAACTGAGCGGGGCAACCGGGGGTCGGTCCGGATGTCGGGGCGTTGCCTCGACGCCGCCAAACAGATCCTGCATCCCCGCCGAGGCGCTGTGCGCGGCCTGCTCCGCCCCCTGCATGGTGGTGGGCAAATCGTCGAGCAAGCGCGCGCGCACCATGTCGCGGTCTTCGTCCTCGGTGCCAAAGCTGTCCATGGCACCGGCCCGGATCAACGCCTCGACCACCCGCTTGTTCGCCTTCTTCGAGTCCACGCGGCGGCAAAAATCGCCGAGGTCAGAGAACGGACCGCCCGTCTCGATTTCGGCGCGGATGCTCTCGACGGCTCCTTCGCCCACGCCGCGAACCGCACCGAGCCCGTAGAGGATGGCGTTGCTTCCCCTGCCATGGCCGCGGTATCGAACGGCGCCGAAACGATAGGCGCTCTCGTTGAGATCAGGCGGGCGCACCTCAAGCCCGATGCGGTGCGCTTCGTCCACGAGCGCCACCACCTTGTCGGTGACGTGCATGTCGGCGGAGAGCACCGCCGACATGAAGTGCGCCGGATAGTGCGCCTTCAGCCACGCCGTCTGATAGGTGAGCAGCGCATAGCCGGCGGAATGCGCCTTGTTGAAGGCATAGCCGGCGAATTTCTCCATCTGATCGAAGATGCCTTTGGCGATTCTTTCGTCCACGTCCTGGGCACGGGCGCCGTCCAGGAACATGTCACGCATCTTCTCCATCTCTTCGGGCTTCTTCTTGCCCATTGCGCGGCGCAACAGGTCCGCTTGACCGAGCGAGAAGCCAGCCAGTTCCTGCGCTCCGCTCATCACCTGTTCCTGATAGAGCATCACGCCATAGGTGGTTTCCAGCACTTTCGCGAGGCTTGGATGCGGATAGGTCACGGGTGCTCGACCGTGCTTGCGGTCCACGTATTGATCCACGGCGCCGGATTGCAGCGGCCCGGGTCGATACAGCGCCACCAGCGCCGTGATGTCGTCGATGGAGTCCGGCTGCAGGCGGCGGATCAAGTCCTTCATGCCGGTGGATTCGAGCTGGAAGATGGCGGTGGTCTCGGCCGTCTTCAGGAATGCATAGGTGTCCGGGTCGTCGAGCGGCAGGTTCTGCACGTCGATGCGCGCCTCGCCGAGTGCCACACGCTCTTCGTTGATGGCGGCCGCAGCCCAGTCGATGATCGTCAGGGTCTTGAGGCCCAGGAAGTCGAACTTGACGAGGCCCGCCTGCTCGACGTCGTAGAGGTCGAACTGCGACACTACGCCGCTGCCGGCCTCGTCGGCATAGAGCGGCACGAAGTCAGTGAGTGCCGTCGGCGCGATCACGACGCCGCCGGCGTGCTTGCCGACGTTGCGGACGATGCCCTCGAGCTTCTCGGCCATCTCCATGATTTCCGCCACTTCGTCGTTGCCGGCGATGAAGTCGCGCAGTTCCTCTTCCTGCTCGACCGCTTTGGCGAGGGTCATGCCCACCTCGAACGGGATCATCTTCGAGAGCCGGTCGGCGAGACCAAACGGCTTGCCCTGGACGCGCGCCACATCGCGCACGACGGCGCGGGCGGCCATGGTGCCGAAGGTGGCGATCTGGCTCACCGATTCGCGGCCATAGAGCTCCGCCACATGGGCAATCACCTGGTCGCGCTTCTCCATGCAGAAGTCGATGTCGAAGTCCGGCATGGACACCCGTGCCGGATTCAGCAGCCGCTCGAACAGGAGGTCGTATTCCAGCGGATCGAGGTCGGTGATGCCGAGGCTGTAGGCCACCAGCGAGGCGGCCCCAGAGCCTCGTCCCGGGCCTACCGGAACGTCGTTCTGCTTCGCCCAGTTGACGAACTCCTGGACGATGAGGAAATAGCCGGCGAACCCCATGTCCTTGATGACGTCGAGCTCGTAGTCGAGCCGCGCCTCGTAGTCCGCATCGGGCAGGTCCGTTCGGCGGGTATTGCTGCGCGCCAGCAATCCTTCCCGGGCGCGCTGTTCGAGCATGGTTTCGAGCGTCTGGCCCTGGGGAACCGGATACTTCGGCAGGTAGTACTTGCCAAGGGCCACTTCGTGCGTGCAGCGGCGCGCGAGTTCGGCGGCATTGTCGATGGCTTCCGGCAGGTCGGCGAACACGTCCGCCATCTCCGCGCCGCTGCGCAGGTATTGCTGCGGACTGTAGCGGCGCTCGCGGCGCGGGTCGTTCAGCACCCGGCCGTCCTGAATGCACACTCGCGTCTCGTGCGCCTCGAAGTCTTCTGCGTTGAGGAAGCGCACGTCGTTGCTGGCAACCAGCGGCACCCGCCAGCGCGCCGCGAACTCCGCCGCCCGCACCACGAACTCGTTCTCGCCGGGGCGGCCGGTGCGGACGACTTGCACATACACCCGGTCGCCGAAGCTCTCGCGCCATGCCGCCAGAATCTCAGCCGCCTCGTCGGGGCGATCGCTGGCGATAGCATGGCCCACATCGCTGTCGGCACCGAGCAGCACCGCAAGCCCGGCGCCGCCACGCTTGAGCCGAGTGGCATCCACTGTGCCGTGCCCCGTGTCGGGGTCGGCATAGGCGGACGACTCGAGCGCAAGCAGGTTGCCGTAGCCCACCCGATCTGCCACCAGCACGGAGCAGCGACGCAGTTCGTCCCCTTGCGCAAAGCGAAGATCGGCGCCGAGGATGGCTTTGACGCCAGCGTCCTGGCAGGCAGTCTGGAACTTGACGAGACCAAACAGGTGCAGGTCCGTGAGCGCCACGGCCGGCATGTTGAGTTCGACTGCCCTCGCCGCGAGTTCCTTGACGCGGATCAATCCGTCGCTGACGGAGTACTCGCTGTGGACTGCCAGGTGCGCGAATTCCACCGCCACGGGCACGGCCGCATCGGCCACGCTCGGCGCGTGCAGCAACCCCGCCGCCGGCGCGACTTCCTCTAGGACGACTTCCGCTTCGCTCATCCGAGCTCTAGTTGCCTGTGGCCGCCCCGTGCGCGCCCCACCGGCGCGAACGAACGACGATGGATGGGGGTGGGCCCCAGTCGCTTTAGGGCCCTGAGGTGAGCGGCGGTGGCATAGCCCTTGTGCCGCTCGAAATCGTAGCCGGGGAAGCGTTCGGCGGCACGTCGCATCTCTTGGTCACGCGTCACCTTGGCCAAGATCGACGCGGCGCCGATCATCGGCATGGTGGCGTCGCCGCGCACCACCGTCACCGCCGGACACGACAGATTCGGTGCCATGTTGCCGTCCACGTAGGCGACCGTGGGCGTCACGTCAAGCCCTGCCACGGCCCTTCGCATGGCCACGAGGGTTGCCCGGAGGATGTTGATGCGGTCGATTTCCTCGACATCGGCGCGGCCGATGGACCACGCGAGCGCCCGTTCGCGAATCTTGCCGGCGAGTTCCTCCCGCTCTGGCGCGGTGAGTTCCTTGGAGTCGCGGATGCCCTCGACCGGTCGCTCGGGATCGAGCACCACGGCAGCGGCCATGACGGGCCCCGCCAGCGGTCCGCGTCCTACCTCGTCCACTCCAGCCAGGACGCCCTGCACGGTGCCGAGAGGGTTTGCGTCGCCGCCCACGAGACTTGCCGAATGCAACATGATCGAGGCGACTATAGCAGCCACCGCGGCAAGCGAAGGAGCCGGCCGCCCCTACATCTTGGGGGGCGGGCGACGGTCTCCCCCAACATATTGATTTTTTTCGCAAATGAGTGTCAGAACCGCTTCGGCAGCCTGACCGTCTGCGCCACGGCGGAGTTGCCGGTGAAGTTCCTCGCAAGCATCGAAGTAGGCGCTGTCCGCATGGACGCGACGCCAGACGCCCTCGATGGCCGTCGCGAGGTTGGCTGCCGTCGCCGTCTCCTGCAGCAGTTCCGGCACCAACTCGCGGCCGGCAAGGATGTTGGGCAGCGCGACATACTTGGTCGTGCTCATGGCGCGGAAGATGGCGGTGCCGACGCTGCCCATGCGATAGGACACCACCATCGGTCGGCGCAGCAGCATCGCTTCCAGCGTTGCCGTGCCAGACTTGACGAGCACCATGTCCGACGCCGCGATGACAAGCCGGGATTGGCCCGCAACCAAGCGCACGTCCAAGGGGAACGCTCCGGCCACCGCGCGCATCGCCGCGTGGAGGCGCTCCGAAACGGTGGGTACCGCCACCAGCGGGTCGCCCCCAAAGGTCGCGCGGGTGCGCGCCACGGCCGCAAGGAACGAGTGCGCCAGATAGTTGACCTCGGCAATCCGGCTGCCCGGCAGCACGCCGAGCACGACCCGGTCCAGCGGCAGTCCCAAGGCGATCCGCGCCGCTCGCCGCGCCGCCGGGGAACCATCGCCGAGGCCGATCTCGTCGGCAGCCGGATGGCCCACGAAGACAGCGCGGGCGCGGCGCCGCTCGTACAGCGGCGGCTCGAACGGATACAGCGCCAGCACGACATCTGCGGATCGACCGATCTTGCGCGTTCGACCCTCCCGCCATGCGTACACCGACGGGCTGACATAGTGTGCTGTCGGGATTCCGCGACGCTTCACGCCGCGTTCCAGAATGAGATTGAAGACGTTGAAGTCCACACCCACCAACGCATCGACGCACTCGGTGCGGAAGTGGCGGTTGAGGCGCCGGAGGAGTTGCACCAGCGCCGGCAGTCTAACGATGGGGTCACGAAAGCCGTTTACGGCCAGTTGATCCATGTCTGCCACCGGTTCGAGCCCGCACGCCAGCATTCGCTGCCCGCCGATTCCTGTGAAGGTTGCGTCTCGGCATCGCGCACGCAGCGCCGCCATGAGGCCCGCACCGAGAATGTCGCCCGAAGGCTCTCCGGCGACCAAGCCGATGCGCACGCCCGGGCGCGTCAAAGCGTCAGGCGGGCAATGGCGATGCCGCTCTCGCCGGCGACGGCATAGAGCAGATACAGCTCGCCGTTCTCGGCGAAGATGGCGGGGTCTCGGAGCTGGTTGACGTGACCATAGGCGACGCTGCGCACGGAGGGTGCAAGTGGCGCATCGCCCCCCTCCCAAGGGCGTTCCGGTCGCTTCACCTCGGTGGCGTCCGAGTCCCGCCACGCCATCCAGTCGCCGCCAAGCTCCACCGTGGAATGCAGGATGCGTTCCGGCACATCGCCGACCTGGGTCCAGAATACATGTAGCGTGTCGCCGCGCAGCAGCACGGCGCTGTGGCGCATGTTGGGGTTGAACAGGAGCGGCCCCTCCTCGAAGCCGCCCAGGGGATCGCGCGAGCGATAGAAGCGGCCGGGCATGGCGAGGGCATAGGTCCAGCCGCCATGCCGGAAGACGCGCATGTAGGTGCGTCCAAGCGTTTCCGGTCGCGCACGGAACTTCACGCCGTCGGACGACAACGCCACCCTAGAGAGTTGCACGCCGGCGTCTTCGAGGCCGTGAAAGTACATCACGATGCGACGATTGGCGTCATCCACATGCACATCCGGCGAGGCGATGTGCGGCGTCGTCAGTTCGTGCAAGGCGCTGTGGCCATAGGTCACGCCGCTGGCGCGGGCGCGACTTTCCGCCGCCTCGACAAGATCCGGCGGCGCTTCTGGAGGGCTCGTGGGGAAGCAGGACTCGGCCAGATGCAGGCTGCCCGGCGGGTGCACGCACCACGGCCCCGACAGTTCATCGGCGTAGGCAAGGCGGATGTAGGTGCCCTTGTGGTCGGCGAAGTAGAGGTAGTAGTTGCCAAGCCGATTCGGCAGCCAGTCCGGCGCCCGGATGAGGGAAGGCCCTTGGATGTTGACGCCGATCGAGGCATGCGTCTCGGGCCCCACGATGGCCGCATCGATCAGCCGCTCAACCCGCATCGCATGCCCCCCGTTTGCTTGAGCCGCGTATCTTACCGCCCGCCGGCATGGACATTGCGGCGCTTAGGGACAATTGGGTCGGCGAGACAGGATTGTCTTCAATGAGGTGATTACTTACGGTATGGATTTCTTGAGTCTGTAGGGCAGGACCAATGGAACTCGCCAAGATCACCGCAAGAGGGCAGACGACGATTCCCAAGAGCATCCGCACGGCGGCCAATCTCGACGCCGGCGATGTGATCGCCTTTGAACTGCGGGGTGACCATATGGTCGTGCGCAAGGTGACTCCTGTGAACGATGACTACCTGGAGGGTCTCTCGGAGGTTCTCGGGGAGTGGATTTCGCCGGAAGACGAGGCAGCTTGGCGTGACCTTTGAATCGCTCGATGTGGTGGTCGTGCCTTTTTCCTTTCACCGACCGACGCACCACGAAGCGCCGTCCGGCGCTGGTCGTGTCGGCGCCAGGCTTCAACAGCATTCACGAGCAGTCGATCCTTGCCATGATCACTTCAGCGGACAACGACTGGCCGAGCGACGTGGCGATTCGGGACTGGCGCGAAGCCAACCTCAACGTACCCTGCAAGGTTCGCTTCAAGCTCTTCACTCTCGACAACGCCTTGGTGGCCCGAAAGCTCGGCACGCTGTCGAATCGAGACGGGAAGGCGGTGCGGAGTGCGCTGGCTAGCGTCCTGGCCAGCGTCTGATAGAGGCCTTTCGGAGGCGATGCCGGACGCCTTCCACCGGCGCTAGCAGTCTGTCGGACTTGGCGGCGGCCCATTGGTCTGCCGGACAGGGCGACGCATGCGTCGCCCGTCTCGGGTGGCCATCCTCAGGCGCTAGTGTCGCGTCCAAGGGCGCATGACACGACACTAAAGTCGCCAGATGAGGCCCAGTCCGACGCCGAGTTGGCTGGTGGAAAGGGTCACGGGCACTACCACGGCCACGCTCTCGAACGGGACGGTGCGGTTTGAGTCGCCGTGGTTGGTGTAGCGTACCTCGGCGCGGATGCCGATTTTGCCGAGCATCTTATCGAGTCCCACTCCAGCGACCCAGGCGTCGAACTCCTCGTCGTGCGTCTCTTCGCCGAACGTGAGCTGCCCTGGCGCGCAACCTGATGGGGAGAGGCAGCCCCTGTAGGAAGTGGCGAACTCCGCATCGAGCCGGCTGAGGCCAGCGAAGCCGTAGATGCTGCCGTCCAATGCCGGCATCGCCGTGCCGAGGCGTAGCGTGACTCCGAAGCTGCGTTCCTTCGCCAGCGACCAGTTCTCCGGCCAGACCTCGCCAAGTTGGTTGCGCCCCGGCGAGGAGCCTGCACCCGGCAACCGGCCCGACACGCTGCCGGTGTAGTTCATGAGTTCCGCCTCGATCTCGAGATACGAGGAGCCAGAGCCGAACCGATAGCCAAGGGCGGGCCCCGCGTCCCAAGTGATGTCGTCGGCAGAGTCGTTCGAGAAGAGGACGCGCCCGGCATTGGCCGATGTATTGGCGGGGCTGGTGCTGTCCACGCCCTTCTGGTAGTCCACGTCATACAGCGCCGCCGAGGCAACGACGCCAAGGTACAGCCCGCTGTCGCCGCCCTCTTGCTCCTCGGCCACGATAGGCAAGGCGGACCATGTCACGAGCGCGAGCCAAGCCGTCCACGAACCCTGGAATCTCGCCATGTCCCACCACTCCTTGCCTGACGGCATTGTCGCACAGCACGCCCGGAATCCATGCTGCGGGCACGCGGAACCCGCCTTATTCACCGGCTTGAGCCGCAAGCCCCCGCCTGTCATAGTGCCGCGTGACTCGTCCCGGAGTGCAAATCCCATGACCAACGCGGACGTTCTCGCATATCAGGCGGAAGCGCTGTCCGGCGTCTCCCGCACGTTTGCCCTCACCATTCCCCAACTGCCGACGCCGTTGCGTGACGTGATCGGCAACGCTTACCTCCTGTGTCGCATCGCTGACACCATCGAGGACGAGGCGAACCTGCCGCTCGAGAAGAAGGAGGCGTACCTGCACCGCTTCGTTCACGTCGTCGACGGGCGCGCTTCGGCTCGGGATTTCAGTCGCGAGCTGCATCCCATGCTGTCTGAAGCCACCATCGAGGCGGAGCGGGAACTGGTGGCCAACATGGACACGGTGGTTGGATTCACGCACGGTTTGCGGCGCCCGCAACGGGCGGCAATCGAGCGGTGCATCGGCATCATGGCGCCTGGAATGGCCGAGTTTCAGGCCATGACGACCGTCCAGGGCCTCAAGGACATGCGCGACCTAGATCGCTACTGCTACTGTGTCGCGGGAGTCGTAGGCGAGACCATTACGGAGCTATTCTGCGACCATTCGCCCGCGATTCGTCGCCGCCGGGACCGGCTGTTCGCGTTGTCGGCAGGTTTCGGACAAGGGCTGCAGATGGTCAACATACTCAAGGATTTCTGGGAAGACCGGGAACGCGGCGCGTGCTGGCTGCCGCGCAATGTTTTCGCAGACTTCGGCCTCGACCTCTCAACCCTTGTCCCTGGCAAGGACGATGCTCGCAAGCTCGCCGGTGCCCTGTACCGGCTCATCCGCGTGGCCGCGGGGCACTTGGGGAGCGCCTTCCAGTACACGATGCTGATTCCCGCCAAGGAAGCCGGCATCCGTCGGTTCCTGCTTTGGTCGCTCGGCATGGCGGTGCAGACTCTCGGACGGCTCGCCGACAGCCCGGCGTTCGTCAATGGGGAGCAGGTGAAGATCTCGCGCAAGGAGGTGCGCGCCATTGTCCTCGCAACCAGCGCGCTGGTGCGTTGGGACCGGGGCCTCGGCTGGATGTTCGATCGCGCGGTTGGCCGGATCGCGCGGCCGGGCTAGCGGGTGCAGAGGTTCGACTTGGGTGTGGCGTTTCGTTTGCGCCGCACCCCGAGCAAGCTGCGCTCTGGCCGGGAAATCGTCATCGGAGCGTGCCTCGCGGCGTGGTTGGGGATGGTTGCGGCGGCAACGGAGTCGCCCGCAGCCGAGGCACAAGCTGCCTTTGACGAGGGCCGCTATCAGTCAGCGGCCGAGTTGGCCGAGGCGCTGGCCACGGCCGACGGGCTGGCATTGGCGGCCGAAGCACTAGCGGTGTATGGGCATTATGTGGCGCCCGAGGACGAGCGACTGGCCGTCTTGGAACGTGCCAATCAGCTCGCAGAGCAGGCCGTGGAACTCGACCCGACCAATGCCGAGGCTCGGTTCCAGCTAGCGCACGCGATGGCGCGGTATGCCCAGCACATCGGGCCGGTGCAGGCGCTGCGGCAGGGCTTCGTGGGCCGGTCGCGCGAGTCGATAGAGGCCATTTTGGAGCTCGACCCGGATATGGCGGAGGCACGGCTGAGTCTCGCCTCCTGGCATGCCGATGTGGTTGCGGGTGCCGGTCGACTGCTCGGCAGAACCTTGTACGGCGCAACCCGCGATGCGGCGATCGAACACTACGAACGCACGCTTGAGCTCGCGCCCGAAGAAAAGATCGCCTACTACGAGTTCGGACGCGCCCTCGCGGCGATGGGCAGGAGGCACCGAGACCGAGCCCGCGAGATGCTGGCCCGGGCCGTGGAACTGCCGACCCACAACCACTTCGATGGGCTCATTCACGAACGCGCCGCGGCGGAGTTGGCGCAACTGGACCGATAGGGAACCACTGCCCGAATATGCCCCCTGTCTCACCGTAAGGGCGGCTCGCCACGTCGCCCGTCAGATTTGGGGAATGAAGGTGTCTCGCGCAACCACGCCATGGGGCGCGCCGCCGCACTCAAGATGCTGCAAGCGCGTGCGGCGTTCATCGGGGTCCTCGTCGTGCGGGGTCGCCGTCGCGGGTCCCGGTGCTCGCGCAAGCGGCAGCTGTTGGCCGAGGATGTTGACCAGGTGGCGGTGGTGCAGCAGGTGGTCGATGAGGGCTGCCGCCATGCCCTCGTCGGAGCACGGTGCCCCATTCCTCGAAGCCCTTGTTGGAGGTCAGCACGGTGGAGGTGTGCTCGTGGCGGGCGTTGACGACCTGGAAAGAACAGCACCGCACCCTCCTGCGTCACGGGCAGATAGTCGATCTCGTCGACGACGAGCAGCGACGCGTGCGTCAGCCTGTCCGCGGACAAGCGGCGTGTGGCAATATTGTGGATGCTGGCAAGGAGCGTACCAATGGCAGGTGAAGGTGGCGACCGCCTGTACTGCATGCACTTCGAGGTCTCGAAGGACGGTGCCCATGTGGTCCCGGCCCCGGTGTTGGTTGACGCTATCGCGAGCATCCAGCGGGTGGTGTATCTGCTGGCCAAGTTCGCGCGGGGCGAGGACCTCGGCCAGCGAGCGTCGTTCTCTCAGGCACTGCGGGATGCCTTTGTGCTGCAGTGCCGGGTCCCAGAACCGGGCAGCTACGCCGTGCCGTTCGAGATCGGCGGCGGAGATACCACGCGGGCGGCAGCTGGGGACGCAGAGGACGTGGGCCGGCTGTTTCGCCGGGTGACGGCAGCAGTGGGACGCGGTGACATGGACCGGATGCGTGCGCTGGTGCCGGATATACGGTATGTGGACTCGTTGGGTCGTGCGTACAGGAAGGCGAGGCCATCGTCGCGTAGCGGCGTTTCCTATCGGATAGAGGACCATCGGGGTCGAAGGATTTGGGACAGCGGCAAGGGCGAGGCGAGCCTCGACGGTCTGGGGGGGCACTCTGGAGCGAAGCGTCGGGTGCGGGCGGACACTATTTCGGGAATGCTCGTAGGCATGGATTTCGATGAACGCAGCATCAGGCTTACCCAACCGGATGGGAAGTCGGTCAGCGCGACTTACGATGAGGATTCAGAGCGCCCGCTGATCGAGCATCGTCGAGGTTGGGTCGAGGTGACCGGTGACGTGCTCTACGATGCGGGAGGACGAGCCCTATCGGTGGCGCATGCGCGCGACTTCGTAGCGTTCGGAGAGGACACCATCGAACTCCGAAACGTGAACCTTTACAACGTCCCCTATCGTGCGTCGCCGCCACTGCGGTTCAAAGTGAAGTACGACGCCTCGGATCGACTCTACGACCTCGACGGGGATTTCGGCATCACCGTGGCGGCTTACTCGCGGGCCGACCTGCATCATGAGTTGCAGGAGGCATCGAGTATGCTATGGATCGAATACGCCGAGGAGTCGCCGGAAAGCCTGTCGCCGAAGGCAAGGCTCCTCCGAACAGATCTGCGAAGGCGGTTGAGGCAGCGTAGTGGCTGCAACATACAAGAAGGCCGCAGTGGAGAGTGCGCTGGAGGCCAAGGGATTTCAACGGCGTGAGAGCCACCACAGTTATTTCGTCTACTACACCGAAGGCGGCGCAAAGACACCGATTCAGACGAAGACGTCGCACGGTCGAAGCGGCGCGGACATACCGAATGTGTTAATCGGCCGAATGGCGAGGCAGTGCAGGCTGCGAACGGCGGACTTCCGACGTTTGGTCGATTGCTCTCTGTCGCAGGGCGAGTATGAGGCAATGCTAGTGTCGGGAGGCGCGATTTAGATGTGTGCTGTGGGCGTAGTTCCGCTCCCGACACACAAACGGCCATGGCCTGAGCCGGTGCGAGGGCGGGACGCCCTCGCCTCAAAGGCCTCGCTTCGAGTCAAATCCTCAAACTATCAACGTATTGCGGGATCTGTTCCATGCGGGGACCGCACTTGGTTAGCAACTCCTCACCGGAGCGGCAAGCGTCGGCGTGGTGGAGCGCGCTAGAAGCTGTAGGTTAGGCCCGCTTCGACGAAGCTGTCGCGGCGGGTTTCGTACAGGACGTCCCAGGGATCGAGCTCTAGCAACGCGACGGCTTCGAGTCTCAGGGACCATTGGTCCGACAATCTCCGGTTGAGTTCCGCCGCGAGCACTCGCGAGTCGTGGTCCCTTCCGACCAGTGTGCTTACCAATAGCTCCGTGCCTTGCACGTCATTGAAGGCCAGTCTCGTGCCGAGGAATATGTCGTTGTCGAACTTTGTGGTTGCCCGTCTGCCGCGTTCGTCGTAAGCCCATTCCGCGAGCAGCGTCAAGTCGGCGGCAGAATCGAGGAGAGAGTAGAGGGTGTACTCGCCGCCGAACACAAACGAGGCGTAGGCTTCCTTGTCGCCAAGGCGGTTGGACATGCCGCTGCGGTGTATCGCCTCGAGCTTCAGGAGCCATGTGTCGAACGTGAGTTGGCCGTCGAGACCCGCCTGGCGAATCTGTTCGTAGTGGGGTGCCAGCACGATTTCCCCGTCGGTGCCAAACCTCGGGGAAAGGAAGGGTTCCCTGCTCGTCCCCTCGAACGCGCTGATGCCGAAATCCAAAAGCCCGATGCTGTGGCTGTAGCGAGCGGCCAAGTCCAAGTGCCTTTCTCCGTCGGCACTCTCGTAGGTGATGCTGCCGTCATCGACGAGCCACGGGAATCTCAGGCGGCCCTTGCGGCCCGGGAACGTCCGCTGGCGGTGGTAGGGCAGGCCAAAAAGCTCCATCGTGCCCCAGTTGTCCACGTAGGCGAAATGCGCCATCGGCTGGCCCAGCTTGGATTTCTCGTCCGGGTGCTCCACGAGGTCAATCTGATTGACGATGTCCACGAGGTTGTTGGATTCAACGACCCCCCAGAACGTGCGATCGACGCCAAAGCGAGCTTCCCACTGCCCGTCGCCGAGCGCGCCGAAAAACAGGGCGTAGGCCTCGTGCAGGTCGGCGTGGGTTCGGTGCGGATCGTCGCCATCGAAGCGGTAGAAGGGCGACAGCGTAAAGCTCCAGCCGGTCCGGTCCTCGATGTATAGCTGCGGCGTCGCCACGAAGCCGTTGGGAAGAGACCTTTGCCCGGCGTGACCGGTGTCGCGGTAGAACCAGCGTGACTCGGCGCTCACGCTGCCGCTCCACTCGACGCGCTCGAAGCGGCTCGTCCAGTCCGCTTGGGCGATGTCGATTTGCGTTTCGGCTTCCTTGGTTTGCGAGACCGCGGGTTCCTCGCGCACGGCTTGCACTACGGGAGCGGGTAGGGGATCGGGGGGTGCCGGCTCTGATACGTCCTCCGGTGCCTCGGCGACGATGGTGCGGCCCTCGGCCGGCAAGGCTGCAAACCACGCATCCTGGCCTCGCTCGGAGGCCTGTTTCACCAGTTGCCGCGCTGCGGCCTCGTCCAAGGCCTCCGACACGATCCGGTAGAAGACGCCGTCGATCCGTGCCACCGTCACGGTGAGTTCAATGCCGAGCCGCTCGGCAACGGCCTTGGCCACACCTTCCGCGAAGGGCTTGTTCAAGTAGCTTCCGAACACGACCACGCCTGCTGCCCTGGTTTCCGCCTCGGCAGCGAAACCCGGTCCGCCGAGCCCAAGCGCGAGCACCGCAACCCCCGCCCATCGGCAAAGTCGGGTGCCCGGGCTCTCAGTTCGCCCGCCACACGCCATGCGGGCTTT
The DNA here is from genome assembly GCA_965116935.1 of Pseudomonadales bacterium. Lineage (GTDB taxonomy): Bacteria > Pseudomonadota > Gammaproteobacteria > Pseudomonadales > Azotimanducaceae > VXYL01. Next base: position 3,720,751 of record OZ220737.1, read on the forward strand.
TTTCTGGGCGAAAGCGCCACGAGAACCGTTGCCCCTCGGCAAAGCTCCTTGCCCGAGCCCAAGCCGTCCTTTCGCCCTGTCGGCATTCGGCGGCTTGCGCCGTCGGAAGTCCGACAGGGTGATGGGCCGCACTAAGGGCTCCCTAGCGGACGCGCCGCAGTCCCGCTTGCGTGAAGTCATTCGCGTTCAGGTCCGTCTGGAACATGTAGTCGGTCCATGTCAGGGTCGTCGCCTTGCCGGTCAGGTGGTTGACCATCGTCATCTCGCCCGCTTGCCAATAGCGATCGAGGTAGCGCTGGTAGCCGTCGAGCGTGAGCGTTTTCAGATGCGCGCCCTTGCGGTCAAAGTACTCGACCTTCCAGGTGCGGCGTTCCTTGGTGTCCCGCCAGACGTTTTGCCGGCTGTAACCCGACCGCTCGTCCGTGGGGGTGCGTTCCACAACGGTGCAGGTCAAGTCTCCGCAGGGTTCGTCGCGCAGGTGCCGGTAGCTGAACTTCTCGACCTCGGGTGGACTCATGTCCTCGTAGGCGAACTCGCTGCCCATGAACGAGCCGGAACGGTTGCCCGAACTGATTCTCTTCACGCGCTTCAGTGCCGGCAAGTAGAGCCACTGGTCGTCGCCCTGGTCCTTGTGGGCGTGGATCAGGAAGGCCGTGCCCTGGACATCGCGTGGCTCGTCGAAGACAAACAGGCTCATGTCGCCGTCGCCGTCGACTTCCATCACCTTGACGCGCAATTCGCGCTGGCTCTCCTGGCCGCGCTTGTTGCGCAGCAGCATGCTCTGGCGGGCGGTGAAGTTGCCGAAGCCGAGCCTCTTCTCCCGCGCTTCGAGCGCGATCTCGAGCCCCATCTGTTCGGCTGCAGCACCATCTTGCGCCACGGCAGGCAAACCCATGCCCGTCGTCGCCGCGACGGTCGCGGCGAGAAAGGCAGCACGCAAGGTGCCGGGACACCGCAGGGGGAAGCGGAAGGTCATCTGTCTCTCCGATCGAGGGCCATGAGCAGTGGCGGAAGCAGCAGGAAGTCGGCAACCAACGCGAGCGACAGCGTGATGGCCACTAGTGCGCCGAGCGCCCAGCTAACCTCGAAGCCGGAGGCGGCGAAGACGAGGAACCCGGCCACCAGAATGGCGGTCGTGGTGAAGAGTGCCCGCCCCGTCTCGGCGAAGGTTGCCCGCAGCGCGTCCGCGGCGGCAAGGCCAGCATTGCGCTCGCGCCGGTACTTGGTGAGGAAGTGGGTCGTGTCGTCAACGACGATGCCGAAGGCGATGGCGGTCATGACCGAGCCGGCGAGGCCCACCTGACCCACCGCGTATCCCCACACGCCGAAGCTCATGGCGGCCGGCAGGTAGTTCGGCACGAGGCTGATGAAGCCAAGCCGCCAGCTCTTCAGCACCAGAAGCAGGATGAGCGAAATCCCGGCCATGGCGAGAATGGTGGCCTGGAGCATGCTCTCGATGTTGCGTTGCGACAGGTGCGCAAAGGCGATCGTGAAGCCCGTGGCCGCGGTGGCGAGATGTGGCGCGTTTGCGTTCAGCCAGTCTTGCGCGCGCAGGTCGAAATCGCGCTGTTGGCTGGCGGTGAGGCCGCCGCGGGCCATGGCGGTCAATCGCGTTGAGGACTTGGCGATGTCAAGCCGGTCGTTGAGATCGCTGCCGAACGGTAGCGACAGCTCGTAGAGCAGCAGGTACTGGGCGGCGAGTTCGCCGTTGTCGGGGAGCCGGTACTCGGCGGGATCGTCGCCGTGCATGTTCTTGTTGAGGCGCTTCATGATGTCGGGAAAGGCCTGCACGTGGCTGACTTGTGGCTGTTCACGCAGCCATTGGGCGAAGGTATCGACGGCGCGCAGGTAGTCCGGGTCCGTGATGCCGCCTTCGCGGCCGGACTCGAGCGAGTACTCCCAGGACTCGAGCCCGGTCAGGTGCTCCACGACGAAATCGGTATCGCGCCGGAACTCGTAGCGATCGTCGAAGTACTTGGTCCAGTTGTCGGTGAACTCAAGCCGAAAGATGCCTGCGATCAGCACCGCCGTCACGAGGCTCATGGCCCAGATGAGTGTCACTCGGCGATCGATGACGAAGCTGGCGAGGCGATCGAGGTATTTCCAGTCCCCCCGAATTCGACCTCGCCCCAGCGGCAGCAGGGCAAGCACGGCCGGCAGCAAGATCATCGAATACACGAGCGCCCACAGGACTCCGAACGCCACCAGGTTGCCCAGCACCCGAAACGGCGGTGCCTCGGAAGCGTTGAGGGTGAGGAAGGCGATGGCGGTGGTGACCGACGTGAGGAATACGGGCTGGGCGTTTTCGCGCACGGAGGCGAGGATGGCTTCGCGCTTCGACAGGCCTCGACCAAGGCCGGTCATGGTCGAGGACACGACGTGAATGGAGTCCGCCACGGCGATCGTCAGCACAATCAGCGGCACGCCGGCGTTCACGGGATTGAACACCGTGCCGATCCATCCGGCGAAACCCATGGTCGTGTTGATGGTGAACATGAGCGTCACCACGACCGCCACGGTTGCCAGCAGCGAGCGCAGGATGGCGATGGTGACGAGCAGGATGACGAGGAAGACGATAGGGGTCAGCTTCTCCAAGTCGTCCCTCGTCGCGTCGGCGAAGGCGCGGTTCATCAGCACCTCGCCAGTGACATGCAGGCTGACGCCCGGATGCGCGCTGCGGAACTCGTCCAGCACCACATGCAGGTGGTCGGTGATTTCGATCACCGCCGCGTCCGGGCTCTCGGGCAAGGCGAAGGTGACCACCACGGCGCCCACGCGCCCGTCGTTTGACACCAGCCGGCCGCGGGTCTCGGGCGTCGTCAAGGCGATTTCTTCGATGCGTGCGAGGGCCTCTTGGTCGAGCGTCGTCGCGTCTTTCACCAGCGGGCCAACCACGAGGTCGTCACCAGACGACTCGCTGTGGTTGTAGTTGGTCAGGGAGTCGACGCGGATGGAGTAGGGCGTCCGCCAGGCAGCCTCCGTCAACGACTCGATGACGCCAAGCGCCTCGCGGCTGAACACGGAACCCTCGCCAGGGGCAACGGCGATCAATGCCGTGTCCGACTCCGTGTAGGTGTTCTCCAGCGCGTCGTAGGCGAGAAGCTCGGGATTGTCCTCATCGAAAAGCACGCGGTGGTCGTTGGTGACGCCGATGCGGACGGCACCGCCACTGAGTGCAAGCATCACCAGTGCGGCGACCGCCACCACCAGCCACGGTCGATCCAGCAGCACCGCGGCAAGGCGGTCCAGGACTGCCGACCATGCTTCTGAAGCGCCGGGCCCGTTCGCCTGTGTACTCGTCGTCATCTGCGGCAGTGCAACCGGACTACCAAGGTCGCGAGCGCGCCGAAAGGTAGTGATCGGGCAGGCGATAGCGCTCCTCGGGCGGGTCGTACACAGAAATGTCCAGCAACTGCTCGAAGTTGTTGAATCTTACCCCCTGTCGCCCCTGCCAGCGTCGCTGCAGCTTCTGCTTGGCGCGGAAGGCGAACAGCGAGCCCGCCGTGGACATCTTGGGAAAGCGCAGTTGGTCGGCGAGCTCGTGGCCGATCAGCGCCCGGGAGAGCCGGTAGGCAAGCTTGATGACCTTGCGTTGCTGGCGCGCTCCCTCGATCCCGGCCGTCAGCGGAATCGCACCGATCAGGGCGTTCGCCATCGTTGCCGCGTCGGGCTGGGGGGGCGGCTCGCACACATGGGCGATGGTGTGGATCCGTCTCGCGTGTTCGCGATCGGTGTAGAGCATGCCCATCGGCACGCCCATGACGTAGCCGGCATAGCGCCAGACATTCATCACGCCGGCCTGCTCCTCGTCGTTGAACACCGCCCCCACGCGGGCGGCATGGTCGAGCAGGCGCATGGAGAAAACCGTCAAGGCGAGGCCCATGTGGGCGGCACTGATGGGGGTTCCGTACTCCTCCAGATCCCAAGCGCCGGAGTTGGCGATCAGGTGCCGGACGCGCGCATGCACGAACCGCACGCGCATCGACTTCTTCCAACCGTCCCCTTCCTGGTCGAGGCCACCGGGATAGAACACCTCCATGAGCTGGCGGTTGTTCTGCATCAGGCGGCGGCGCGCCGACTCGGGCGTCAAGACGCGACCGGTGGTGACGAACGACTTCGAGATCAGCGTCGAGAAGCCCTCGATGAGGACTCCCGCAACAAACGCCACAAGCATGGTGGCGGCGTTGAGGTTGAACGCTCGCACCGCCGGCGCGTGGGACTGGAAGTCCACCCATGACGGCACGCCGACGGCGTCTTCGAAGAAGTGGCGGAGCGAGCGTGGGGCAAGCCGAAGTTCTGCGTCCTCGTGCTCGATGCCGGCGCGAATGAAGCGGCTGAGCGAGGTGCCATCAAGGTCCGTCAAATCGTCCATCACCGGATCGAGCAGCGGATCACCCAGGCACGTGTGCCGGATGTAGTTGTTCGCCAGTGTCGAATCTATGCCACAAGCCTTGGCGTAACCTGCGGTGTACGCGCCGGGGGCCTGCAACGTGCAACCGTCCCTTCTGGATTCGGCCAAAACCCTAAAGCCATGCACCTAGCGGGTCAAGGCCGTATCCGGCCATTGATCGGGCACCCGCGCTGTTCCACGGCGCCGGCTTCTACTTCACGTCGAAGGCGAAGGCTTCGTAGCCAGCGGACTTTATGCCGGACATCACCTGATCGGTTCCATCGGGACAGAGTGCCACGATGGCACCGCCGCCACCACCACCGGTGAGTTTCGCGCCGGCGGCGCCGTGACGCCGAGCGATCTCGACAAGCTCCTCCACTTCCTTGGTCGAGACCTGCAACGCGTTGAGGAAGCCGTGGCACAGGTTCATCAGTTCGCCGAGTTCGAGCAGCGAACCGTCCCGTGCCGCCGTCGCGCCGGCGGTGGTGAGCATTTCGATCTGATCGAAGATCGCTTCGTAGCGAGCGGGGCTGCGGCGCTGGAACTCGGCGACTAGGGCCACGGACTTCGCCGTAAGGCTCTCTTTGCCGGTGAGGCCGATTACCAGCGGCAACGACCGGGCGAGCTCCACCTCCTCGATCGACTCGCTGCGACCTTGGGCCCTCGCCCGGAACAGCAGCAGCTTGCCGAGGGTGGCCACGGTGTTGTCGACACCGGACGGGGTGCCGTGGGCGGTGCGCTCGCATTCGAAGGCAAACTCGTTGATCGCCGCGTCCGTCAGGCCGAGGCTGAAGTGCCGATCCAGGGCTCGGATCACGCTCACTGCCAGCGCCGCGGAACTGCCAAGCCCCATGCCCCGGGGAACGTCGGGGAACGCCTCGATGGTCATGGCGCGTCCGTCGAGATCGAGCTGCTGCAGCAACGTCGCCACCATTCCCGCAGCGCCAGTGGGGCGTTCGCTGATTGGGGCGATGCGCTGTTCGAGGCCCCAGCGCGGGATCAAGAGGCGCACGCCGTCGGTGGCGTCGACAACCCGGGCCTCAACCGCCAGAGGAGTCGGTGCAGCCAGGGCCGATCGACCGTACACCACGGCATGTTCGCCAAGAATGATGACCTTGCCGGACGCGGAGCTGCGCGACTCTGCGTCCGACGCTGCCACGACGGTCTTGCGAGTCAGTTGGCGCGCCACCTCTTCGGCCTTCCAGACCTTGACCTCGCCGCTCTCGATCAAGCGCTCGACAACCTCATCGAACAGTTCATCCGGCACGCCGGCGGCGGAGACGACGCTGCGGGCATGCAACGTCATGTGGTTCTGCTGGATGCCGGCGGTTGCGAGCGAGCGTAGCGCGGCATAGTTCTGCGCCAGTCCGACTGCACCAATCACGGCCGCTAGTTGCGCGGCATTGGGATTTCCGAGCAGGCGGTGGCTCAGGCGCACGGTGGGATTCGTCTCGAGCGGGGCGCCGACGGTGCCGACCTTCATGGGCATCTCGATCTGCCCGACGAGATCGCCGTTGTCGGCGGCGAACCATCTGGTCAAGGCCCGATACGATCCACTGCGAGCCGCAAACGCGTGGGCGGCGGCTTCGATGGCTCGAAAATCGTTGCCGGTCGCGATGGCCACGGCATCCACGCCGTTCATGATGCCTTTGTTGTGGGTTGTGGCGCGGTAGGGATCCACCAAGGCAAGGTCATTGGCCAACACGATTCCGTCTCGCACTTCCGTGCCGGCGTAGTCGCGCATGGCGAGGTTCTGTACCGGGATGCGCACGTTCGCCCGCACCAGCGCACGGTCGGTGAGGTTCGACAGGATGCGGAGGAAGACCTTGCCGCCGGTAATCGCCTCCACCAGGCTCGCAACGCCTTCGCACATGCCATTGACGACGTTGGCGCCCATGGCGTCGCGCGTGTCCACCAGCAGATGCAACACGAGCATGTCGCGTTCCGGGCCTTCCGGGCTACCGCCCTCGGGGGGCCGGTGATGGAAGACATCGACTTCCCGGGCGCCACCGCCCCTGGCAACCATCTTCGGATGCAGGCTGTTGGCGAGGTTGACAATCTCCTCTTGCCTATCGAGGAGGTCCTGGCGGGCTTGCTCTAGGTTCGGCACGTCGACCACCTGCACCTGGCCGATGAGTACCGGGTCCGTGACCTCTGTGCGGTAGCCGCCAGACAGCCGCGCCGTGCGCGCCGCGCCCGAGAGCCCAGCGACGATGGAGGGCTCCTCAACCGCCAGCGGCACGATCACTTCCCGCCCATCGATCAGAAAGTTGAGTCCGACACCCATTGGCAGTCCGAACACTCCGACGACGTTCTCGATCATCTTGTCGGCGAGATGCGCCTTCAGCGTGTGCGCGCCCGTATCGAGCGCCACGAGATCCTCTTCGGTCAACGCCGTGCGGTCGCGTAGCGCGGCGATGCGTGCACCGATGTCGAGCCTGAAGAAGCTGGGGATTCGCGACCCCAAGTCGGCTGGTTGCGATTGCGTCATGGCTTACAGTCCTCGCGTAGAACAAACCGTCCAACGGCTCATGGCGGCACGATCTGGGCCGGGAAATCCGTCCTGAGGCGTTGCCACTCGATCTTGAACCACGGCGTGAACTGTGCCGGTGCCGTTCTGATTTCTCGATCGAGATCGTCGGGCGATATCCAGCGCCACTCGGCGATTTCCGTGGCGTTGACCCGTGGTGGCGGCGAGCCGTGGCTGACGAACACCGAGCACAGCTCGAACTCGCTCCCGGCATCCACAAAGCTTGCCCGGTACTGGAACTTGAACAGGAACTCTGGGTCGACGGCGAGTCCGAGCTCCTGCTCGGCTCGTCGAACCACCGCTTGCGCCAACTCCTCGCCCCGTCGTGGATGGGAGCAGCAGGCGTTGGACCAGAACTCCGGCCACAGCCGCTTGTCCCGATGCCGCTTCTGCAACAGCGTCTCGCCTTCGGCATTGAAGACGAACAGCGAGAACGCCCGGTGCAGCACGCCGTCGCCGTCATGGCAGGAAGCCTTGTCGAGCGTCCCGACTTCACGATCCTCTCCGTCGACCAGAATCAACGGCTCGTCGTCATGGGACACGACTTCGAATCGAGTTGCTGTGGACATGGCACGAGTGTAGCCGCTCAGGCACGGGAACGCATTTGCCGAAACCCCAAGGGGCTTGTGCGGACGCGCCGGTGTCGGTCGACGGCCCGGCCTCCCCGCCGGCGCAGGTTGTCCGGCCCATGGGGGTGGAAGTAGGCTATCGCCATCGGAGCCAGGCTTGCGCGGTTGAGGAGCGTGACCTTCCAACGGCTCCGCCAAGGTACGCGAGCCGTGGCCAAGAACATCGTCGATGCCGTGCGCGAGGTTTGCCTGTCGTTCCCCGAGGCCGAGGAGCGTCCAGGACGCGGGATGCCGGACTACCGGGTGCGCGACAAGACCTTCGCGACGTTGGCGGTGAACCACCATGGCGACGGCCGCTTGGCGCTGTGGCTGAATTCGCCGTCCGGTGCCCAGCAGTTGCATGTGTCCGGCGAGCCGGATCTCTACTTCGTGCCGCAGTATGTCGGCCCGCGCGGCTGGCTTGGCGTGCATCTCGACCGCGGCAACGACTGGCGCACCATCGCCATCCGGGTCCGCGAAGCCTACGAGAAGGTCGCGCCGAGGGCCTTGACCCGCGACATGGGCGAAGCCATCGTCATCGAGCCGCCCACCGAGACCATCGACCGCGAAGACTTCGACCCGCTCGTGGCCGCAAGTGTGCAGGCAACCTTGGCGCGATTGCGGGAACTGGTGGCGAAGTTGCCGGAAACGTCGGAGGCCGCCCAGTTCGGCAACCCCGCATGGAAGGCGGGGCGCAAGACCTTCCTTTCAGCCCACCGGCGCCGCAAGCGCATGAAGCTGGAGCTTTGGGTGGGGCCCGACCTGCAAGCTACCTTGGCCGAGGACCCTCGCTTCGCCATTCCGCGCTACATCGGCCACCGGGGCTGGATCGAGCTCGACGTCGAGGAATGCATCGACTGGGACGAAGTGGCAGGCCTCATCCTTGGCAGCTACCGCCACTTTGCGCTGAAGCGGATGCTGAAGGTCCTCGACTCCTGACCGACGGCGCCTAACTCCCCTGACAAGCCCCCCTGACAAGGCGCTGACCGCACTGCCCGACGACGTCGAGCTAGGAGGCAAGCAGTTCGCGTTAGCGAACTGCCAACGCTGGACTATCCCACCTGCCTGTGGCACAACGGGTGTGAGAAACGAAGCCGGGAGCCGACATGGCCGAATCCCAATCCTCCGCCATCAGCAACGCCCAGACAACAAACCTCGAAGTGAAGCAACAGTGGCGGATCGACCCGCATGAGGATGTCGCCACCATTCCCTTGCACGAACTCAATCCCGCGCATCCGGCGCGATTCCAGGCCAACACCGCCTTGCCGGTGTTCGAGCGCCTGCGCCGCGAAGACCCGGTGCATCTCACCGAAGACAGCCAGTTCGACCGCTACTGGTCCATCGCCCGCTACGACGACATCAAGGCCATCGACACCAACCATGCCGTGTTCTCGTCAGACCTCGGCAACGGCGGCATCCGCCTCGGCTGGCGCGCGACCACCGAAGACGAGCGCAACGCGTTCTTTCACCTGCCCATGTTCATCATGGAAGACCCACCGAAGCACGACGCCCAACGCAAGGTGGTCGCGCCCATGTTCACGCCGAGGCGGCTTGCCGAACTCTCCGACCTCATCCGCTCCCGCGCCGGCGCGATTCTGGACGAGCTCCCCGAAGGCGAAACCTTCAACTGGGTGCGGCGGGTTTCGGTGGAGCTCACCGGGCAAATGCTGGCGACCCTGTTCGACGTGCCACAGGGGGACCGGCATCTGCTGATCCACTGGTCGGACACGGTGGAGCGCATTCCGGACCCGAACTACTTCGAGAGCATGGAAGAGGGCTTCAAGGAACTGTGGAAGTGCTTCGAGTACTTCAATGAGGTGTGGCAGGAGCGCGCTGCCCGCAGCGAGCCGGGCGACGACCTGATCTCCTTCCTCGCCCGCGGCGAGGCCACCCGCAACATGCCGCCCAACGAGTTCCTCGGCAACATGCTGCTGCTCATCGTCGGCGGCAACGACACCACCCGCAACTCCATCTCCGGCGGCGTGCTGGCGCTGAACGAGCACCCCGACGAGTTCGCAAAGCTCCGGGCGGATGCGAGCCTGATCCCCAACATGGCCTCGGAGGTGATTCGCTGGCAATCGCCGGTTGCGCACATGTGCCGCACCGCGATGGAGGACATCGAGGTCCGCGGCAAGACCATCAAGAAGTGGGACAAGGTGTGCATGTGGTACTACTCCGGCAACCGCGACGAGGGTGCCTTCGACAACGCCGGCGAGTTCCACATCGACCGCCCCGACGCCCGCAAGCACCTCGCCTTCGGCTTCGGCATCCACCGCTGCCTCGGCAACCGCCTCGCGGAGATGCAACTGCGCATCATCTGGGAGGAGATCTTGAGCCGCTTCAGCGCCGTGGAGTTGGCCGGCGAGCCGAAGTATCTGCTCTCGAGCTTCATCCGCGGCATCACGGACCTGCCGGTGCAGGTGCGGCGGAAGTAAGCTACCGGTTCGGCAAACACCAACGAACGGACCGTCGGGAGTGCATGCATGGAAGAACGCGCAAGCTACCAACTGGACCGCAAGATCACGGTGGATGAGTTCCAGAGACTGGGGCGAGAGGGCTTCTTTCCCGACGGCTCACGGCTGGAACTCATCGATGGCGAAGTGCGGGAGATGTCGCCGGTCGGGCCGTCGCACGCATGGATCGTGGACCGACTGTTGGCGATGCTGTTCCGTCAACTGGGCGACATGCATCACATCCGCTGCCAAGGTCCCGTTGATCTCGACATCTACAACGAACCCGAGCCGGACATCTTGGTGGCAAGGCCCAATCCCGCATTCGCCCACCGCCACCCAATCCCACCGGACGTGCTGCTCGCCATCGAAGTCTCAGACAGCACGCTGCGCCAAGACCGGCGGCACAAGATCCCACGCTATGCGCGTGCCGGCATCCCGGAATCCTGGATCATCGACGTGGGCCGCAGACGCATCCACGTCTTCACCGAACCCGCCGGCATCACCTACCTAAGCGAAACCACGCACGGCCTAGGCGACACCGTCGAGTCTCCGACGATCCGAAGCCTGCGCGTTCACGCCTCCGAAATCCTGCCCAGCGATTGAAGTCCGATCGACCCCACGCCGGCGACGTATGCGTCGGCCGTGCCGGCGTCGAGCAAAGATTCGCCAGAATCCTGAGGCTATCGCGCTACCGGTCGTCCGATGCCAGCACCAGCGTCCCCGTCGTCGACAGCGTGCCGCCGGTGCCGTTCACGACGCAGGTCGTGGCCTCCGTCTGCTTGCCCTCGATGCCGTTGACGCCGTCTTCGGCGGTGCGGGAGAGCTGGCGATAGGCTTCCACCAAGAGCTGCATCCCGTACATGCCGGAGTGGTTGAACGACAGGCCGCCACCGTTGGTGTTGATGGGAAGACGCCCGCCGGGGGCGGCGTCGCCGTTCTTCCACAGTGTGTAGCCCCTGCCGCGGGGCGCAAGGCCCAGCATTTCCGCGGTGATGGCGGCGGTGATCGTGAACGAGTCGTAGATCATCGCCATTTCCATATCCTGCGGGCCGAGCCCAGCCATCTTGTAGGCGGTGGCGGAAGAGCGGCTCGCGGATGTCGCCGTGAAATCCTCCATCTCCAGCATGTTCTGGTGCCCCATGGACTCGCCGGCACCTGCGACCCAGACCGGGTTCGTCCTGAGGCTATTGGCGATCTCCGGCCTCGCCACGATCACCGCGCCGCCGTGGTCGGAGACGAGGCAGCAGTGATAGAGGGTAAGGGGCCAGGCGATGAGGCGCGCTTCGAGCACGTCCTGCACCGTGATCGGGCCGCCGAACGGGCTCTGCTTCTTGCCGAACATCACCCCTCGCGGATTGAGCTGCGCCCAGTCGCGGGTGACGACGGAGATGTGCGCGAAGTCCTCGGCCGTGGTGCCGAAGTCGTGGAAGTGGCGCACCATGGCGTGGGCATACTGCGACGGGGCGCCGAAGACGCCGTAAGCACCGGTCATTTCGCCACCGGGGCTGACCTCGCCCCGACCGCCGCCACCACCGCCGGCGCCACGATAGGACCAGCCGGCCTCGCCGTGGCTGATGAGGGCAATGTCGATGATGCCGGCATGGATCGCCGCCAGGGCGTGGTGCACGTGGATCTGGAACGAGCAGCCACCCACCGAAGTGGTGTCGAGATAGCGCGGGTGCAGGCCCAAATGCTCCGCGAGTTCGCCCGTCCAGCCCGTCGAGAAGACGCCCTGAATGTCGGAAATGGGAATCCCCGTCATGTCCGTGACGTTCTTGATCGCCTCGATGTGATGCTGCAAGGAGGTGACCTTCTCGCCCGTGAGCTCCTCCGGATAGCCGATCACGTTGGATTCGGCGGCGCCGACGATGGCCGCCGCATAGCTGAGGTTCATCGCGGCCATCCTATTCCTCCACCACGCGCCAGAACGGAATGTGCGTGTCCTCGTTCGCCTCTTCGAACTCGATCTTCACCGGAGCGCCAATCTTGATCTCCTCCGGCTTGGTGGCGTCGACGCCTCGGAGCACGGTCATCATGCGGTCGCCTTCCTTGAGGTCGATGAAGGCGGTGACATAGGGCACCTCTTCCGACCAGCCCCCGAAGGCGCGGTGCTGCACCGCATAGGTGTGGATGTATCCCTCGCCGCTCCCCTCGATCCACTCAAGGTCCGTGGAGTGGCAGAAGGGACAAATCAGGCGCGGATACCAATGCACGCGATTGCAGCTCCTGCAGCGCGGCAGCATCAGCTTGCCTTCCTTTGCACCGTCCCAGAAGGGCTTGGTGTGCTGCCCCTGTCGGGGAATGGGTTTGTTGTAGGCCACGTCGTTCGATCCCCTCGCCTTGAATCAAAGCCCGCTACATTAGCACGGCGAAGCGGAGGAAACGGGACCAGTTGGGCTTTGCCTGCAGCCGCGGCGTGGTGCGCTCCACCCGGTGTTGTGCCATTCAGCGGGCTTGCTACGATGCTCGCGCGCCCTGAAAGAGCACGTCGGCAGTTCGCCAGCGCGAACTGCTAGCCTTCGTGCTCGCGTTCGCTCGCAGCGCAAGGGCAGTGACAGCCGCGCGACACAGGCCTCGCGCAAGGCAGCCAGAGAGGACACCGACATGACCGACGCATTCACCCAGCCCGACGATGTCATGATCGAAGCGACGGAGCTCTCGGCGGAGCAGAAGCGTGCCTTCCACCGCGACGGCTTCATTGTCCTGCGCCAGGTGGTGCCGCCGGAACTCACGCACGCCGCCAAGCGACGCATCAACATTTTCGCCGGCCGGGAGGGGCATCTGTTCCGCTACTACAACGAGCTTGCCGAGTCCGCAGAGTTCCCGAACCTCGTCAACAAGTCGGCCTTGCGCGACATCCTGCTCCGCACCATGGGGCCGTTCGACGCGCCTCGGCGCGCCATGCCGATGGTGCTCTATCCGCGGGATCCCTCGGCGGACGTCGGCGGCTATGGCGTTGCCGACCGCGACATCCCCAACTTCGGCTTCGTGCCCCATCTCGACGGCCAATGGGCGGGGGACCTGCCGCGCAACCAGAACGAGGTGGACAACTGGCATTCGCCGCGCACTGAGCATTTCGGCACCGGCGACGCCCGCTCGCGAGGGCGCAACAACACGCCGTTCTTCCAGGACCCGGCGTGCCGCCTTGGGATGGGCAGCTTTACCGCCTTCGTCGGCGTCTGCCTCAACGACCAGACCGAGTTCGGGCGCGGCAATCTTGCCGTGCTGCGTGGCGCCCACCATGTCGTGCAGGATTTCTTCCGCATGCAGCGTGCGAGCGGCGGCGTGATCGGCCCGGAAGGCCCCAGCTGGCCGCGCCTGCGTCCGGCAGGAGACGGCGGGGTGGCCATGAACCACCTGCCGGATGCGATCCTCGAGCACTACGCGGACGCCGCCGAACGCACGCCAGACGGCTCGATGTGGCCGAGGCCCACGCCCATCCTGCTCGCCGAGGGCGACGCGGTCATCACGCTGCACGCGATTCCCCACTGCGGCACCCGCAACGAACTCGGCGCCGAACCGCGCATGAACGTGTACTTCCGCCTCCGCCGGGACCGTCCGGGCGGCGCGCCGGTGGTGGGTGACAGCGATCACCCCGACCGCGGCTGGAACGGCGAGTTCCTCGACTACCCCGAAGGCTACGACCCTTGGCAGGTCGCGATCGACAAGCTCTGCGACCACTGGAGCGAATGGGACGGAATGCAGGACGTGGTGGCCGGGGGAGCGCCTTAGGAACGGCGCACATCGCCCTGCAAAGTACGCTTTTCCCTGTCAAGAGCCATTCCACTCCCCCTGCCAACACCCCTTTCTTGTCACTCCCGCCTCGCGGGGGAGTCGAGAAAAGCGTCCTCGCTTTTTCGGAGGGGGACTAGCCGGAACTCTTCGGAGGGCTAGGAGCCTGTGGCGTAGTAACGGCACTGGTCCGAGGCGGGACCTGGGCGGGATCCGATCAACCCGGTCCCCCGAAGCAGGATCCTGTCGATCCCCGACGAGCCCCCCCTCCGAAAAAGCGAGGACGCCTTTCGACTCCCCCGCGAGGGGGGAGTGATAGGAAAAGCGCTTGCCGTCACCGCCTGGTCGAAACGCAAAGGCCACGCAGTTCGTCCACCAGTGACGGGTCCTTGGCGATTCGCGCCACATGTCCCCACTCCGCCTCATCCGGCACGGCCCCGAGTTCCAGTAGGCATCGCAGCGCCGCCGGCCGCCAGACGTGAATGGCGTAGCCAAGCGCACTCTCGTGACCATGACCTTCCAGCAGGCCTGCATCCTGGGCGACAATTGCTCGCATCTCCTCCAAGTCTTCCAGCACCACAGCCGACTCGAGCGTCGGCGTCGCACCATGCGCTAGCAACAGCCGAACGATCTCAACGTCGCACTCTTGCGAGAGCATGTGCAGGCAGGCGGTGGCAAGGGGCGTCTGACCATCGGCAGCGGCTGCGCTGGCTGACGCGCCTCGGCCCAGCAAGAGCCGCACCGCACCGAGCTGGTTGTTGCGGCAGGCCACGAACAGCGCGGTTCGTCCATGGGCGTCTCGCTCATCGACATCTTGGCCGCCCGTCCCCAAGCGTTCCGCCAACGTCACCACATCGCCAAGCGCCGCCAACGTGCAGAAGTCGACGGTAGCGCCTCGCTCGCGCAGTAGCTCCACCACATCCATCGCCGGCGCCGGCTTCCACGGCCCGGCATGAAGCGCCTTCGCGAGCGGCGTCTCGCCAAAGCGATCCAGCGCATCAAGCTCCGCTCCACTGTCGCAAATCGCCCGCGCCAGTTCGAGATTGCCCCGCTCCGCCGCGTGATGCAGCGCCGTGGCGCCATCGGCATCCGCTTGCGTCGCCAGCTCGGGCCGCGCCGCAAGGAGCGCAAGCCCGCGTTCATTTAGACCGAGCAGCGCGCAACTCGCCAGATTCGCCGCCACGCCGCCCGCCAAGATCGCCTCGGCGACGCCCCGATAGCGCGAAGTGCGGCCGGAAACGCCATACGCGCCCACGAGCTGCAATACACGGTTGGCCTCGCCCACGGGCACATTCCGCCAGGCGGTCGACTCCACCAGCGACGCAAGCCGCTCGGAATCCCCCGCACCGAGTGCCTCTGCGAAAGCCTGCTCCAAATCGCTCGTGTCGGTCATTCGTTCCGAATCGCACGGAACCGCCAGGCTGTCAAGCCGAGCACTGTGCCGGTGGTGTCTCACTTTGACCCTTCCGGTTGTAGCGGATAGCCGCTGGAAACCGGCGATCGTGTTCGACTTGCCTGCCGGCACCGCTTTGGAGGGAGCCTTGTCTTCGGGCCTCGATGCCCATGCCCTCATTCAGGACTCTTCGGAAAGTGCGGCGGCGATCCGGCTCCCTCACGGCCCTCGATGGCCTGGGCGTTCGCGATCCGCCGCCACACCACCGCCGGATCATCCCGGCGGTGGTGAACCCCCTGAACGTGAGTTCACGGCGCATATTTAACAGACAAGGGCCTCCCGCCCTCCATCGCGCCGCAAGGCGCGCAGAACACTTCACTTGCAGCACCAGCAATAGGCGCGCGCCCTCGCGGGCGCGGTGGAGGGCGGGACGCCCTCCTCCAAAGCGGCGCCGGAGACCAGTCGAACACGATCGCCAAAATGAGACACCACCTCTGCGCGCGTGTCCGCGTGCGAGTAGAGGGCGCGTGGCAGAATGCCAAGATGGTGGTTGGACCTCTTCGCAGCCTCGACGCGGCCCACGCGTCGCCCGTCGGCTATTCACTGCACGTCGGCGACGAAATCGTGCCGCTCAACGAGCGCATCGGTGGCGGCCTCAGGGTGGCGTTCGCTGGCAAGCACGAATGCCGGCATTGTGGGGAGGCGACTGATCGAGGCTTCGGCCGTGGCTATTGCTATCGGTGTTTCAAGCGCCTCGCTCGTTGCGACCTGTGCATCGTCTCGCCTGCGCGGTGTCACCATCATCTCGGCACTTGTCGGGAGCCGGATTGGGGCGAGGCGAACTGCATGGTGCCGCACACCGTGTATCTCGCGGATTCCGGGGGCCTCAAGGTCGGGCTGACGCGCCACGCGGACGGGATCCCGCGCTGGATCGAGCAGGGCGCTCGCGCCGGTATTGTCATCGCTCGCGCGCCGACGCGTCGCGTTGCGGGAGAGTTGGAGGCAGCCATCGCCGAGGTGGTGCCGGACAAGAGCGATTGGCGGCGGCAGGTGCTCGGACACAGCGTCGTCGGATCGCTTGCCGACGAGGCGCGTCGCATTGGTCGCCTCGTCGGCGAGGATGCGGCGGGCGGGCTTGGCGCGACTTGGGAGGTCGGCGAGCCGGTGACGCTGCACTACCCGATCGAGCGTCCGCTGCGTCGCCCCGTGCGCCTGAAACTCCGCCAGGACTCGCCGATCGAGGGGCGCCTGATTGGCATCGTCGGCAGCTTCGTGCTGTTCGACTACGGCGCGTGGAACGTCGCCGAAGACATCGGCACTCACATCACCATTGACGACGTCGCCCACGTGGCCGACAAACAAGGAGAGCTGTTTTGAGTGACTCGCAGAAAGGCGAGACGGCGCCAAGGGCGCAGCATCGGCTGGATTACGAGCCCTATCCCGTCACTGTGCCCGAGACGCGCCTCAAGTTCGAGATCCATCCCGGCCAGACCACGGTCACCAGCGAACTCGCCATCGAGCGACTGAGCGAAGGCGACCTCGTCCTCAACGGCGCTGACCTCGAACTCCTGTCCCTCGGAATCGATGGTCGGGAACTTGGCGGCAACGAATACCGCATCGAGGGCGAGACGCTGACCCTTTTTGACGTGCCCGAGCGCTGCACGCTTTCGGTAGTCACCCGCATCCACCCGGAAACCAACACCGCGCTCGAAGGGCTCTACCGCTCCCGCTCCATGTACTGCACCCAATGCGAGGCGGAGGGCTTTCGCAAAATCACCTGGTTCCCGGACCGGCCGGACGTGCTCTCCCGCTACACCACCACCATCGAGGCGGATGCCGAGACCTGTCCCGTGCTGCTCGCCGGCGGCAACCTGCTCGAAGAGCGCGAGGAAGGCGGCCGGCGCACCGTCACCTGGCAAGATCCGTTCCCGAAGCCAAGCTATCTGTTCGCCCTGGTCGCCGGAGACCTCGCGCTGCTCGAGGACGAGTTCGTCACCATGGCCGGCCGCAAGGTGGCGCTGCGCATCTACTCCGAGCCCCACAACATCGGCCAGTGCGGCTATGCCATGGGGGCGCTCAAGCGAGCCATGCGCTGGGACGAAGAGCGCTTCGGGCGCGAATACGACCTCGACAATTTCATGATCGTCGCCGTCGAAGACTTCAACATGGGGGCAATGGAGAACAAAGGCCTCAATATCTTCAACACCTCCTGCGTGCTCGCATCGCCCGACACCGCCACGGATGCCGCCCACCAGCGCGTCGAGGCGGTGGTGGCGCACGAGTACTTCCACAACTGGTCCGGCAATCGAGTCACCTGCCGCGACTGGTTCCAGCTCAGCCTCAAGGAAGGCTTCACGGTGTTCCGGGATCAGGAGTTCTCCTCCGACATGAACTCCCCGAGCGTTAAGCGGGTGGAGGACGTGAAGTTCCTGCGCGATGTGCAGTTCGCCGAGGATGCCGGCCCGCTGGCCCATGCGGTGCGACCGGACAGCTACGTCGAGATCTCCAACTTCTACACCACCACCGTGTACGAGAAGGGCGCGGAGGTGGTGCGGATGTTGGCGACGCTGCTTGGCCGGGCGAAGTTTCGCGCCGCTTGCGATCTCTACTTCGAGCGCCACGACGGCGAGGCGGTGACGATCGAGGATTTCGTGGCGGCGATGGAGAAGATCTCGGGCCACGATCTCAGCCAATTCCGGCGTTGGTATGCCCAGGCCGGCACGCCGGTGCTGAACGTCGAGGAAAGCCGCAGCGGCAACCGCATCGAACTTGCCATCGAGCAAACCTGCCCGCCGACGCCAGAGCAGGCAACGAAGGAGCCGTTCCACATCCCCTTGGCCTTGGGTCTCGTGGCGGATGGCGGCGACCGGCTCGCTGCAGAGGGCGAAAGCGCGTCGATTCACGCCGATGCAGATGTCGAAGAGGTGGCGCACGGCGCGGTCGTCCACATGCGCGGCAAGCGTCTCGCTCTCGCCTTCGAGAATGCCGGCGTCGATGCCCAGGTGAGCTTCCTGCGCGGTTTCTCGGCGCCGGTGAAGGTGCGTTATCCCCGTTCCCGCGCGGTGCTTGCAGAGCTTGCCGCCACGGACAGCGATGGCTTCGCGCGCTGGGATGCCGCGCAGGACCTGTTGGTTGCGTGCATTCTCGCGAGCGTTGGCGAGGATGCGCTGGCCGGCGTGGAGGTGGTGACGGGCCTCTTCGAGCGGCTCTGGCAGCAGGCAATGGACGCGCCGGACGACGGCGAAGCCAAGGCGCTCTTGGCGGCGACCATGACCCTGCCCCAGGTGGGCTACCTGCTGGAAACTTCGCCGGGGCGCGACATATTGGCGCTAGCGGACGTGCGCGATGCGTTTCTGGACTCGCTTGCCGATCACCTCGACTGGGAGGCGCTGGCGGCGGCGCAGGACAAAGGCGAAGCGTACAGCCCGGACCCGGTTGCCATCGCCCGGCGGCAATTGAAGGCGGCCGCCCTTGGCTTCGCCGTGCGCAGGCTAGACCGAACGGACTCCGCGCGAGCGCAGGAGCTTCTCGGCAACCTGCTCGACGGTGCCGACAACCTCACGGAGCGGCTGATGGGTTTGCAGGGGCTCCTGGGCCTCGAATCCATGCCGGAAGCCGCGAAGCAGGCCCGCATCGACGAGTTCCACGACGCGTGGTCGAGCGAGGCGCTGGTGCTCGACGCCTGGTTCTCTTCGCAAGCCGGCAGCAGCGAGTGGGGAACGCTGCCCCGCATCCGCGCCTTGGCGGAACATCCATCGTTCGACATCGCCAACCCCAACAAGGTGCGCTCGGTGCACCTGCGCTTCGCCGTTGGCAACGTCAGGGGATTTCACGCCGCCGATGGCGCCTCGTACGAGTGGCTGGCGCAAACGGTGGTCGAGATGGACCCATCGAATCCGCAAGTCGCCGCGAGAATGGCCCGCGCCCTAGCTCCATGGCGCCGCCACAGCCCGGCCCGCGGCCGACTGATGCGAGAGGCTCTGTCGTCAATCCGCCGCCCGGGGCTGTCCAAGGACGTGTCCGAGGTGATCGAAAAGGCGCTGTCGTCGTAGGGGACGGGCTTGTCCCGTCCCGTCGCGAATCCGTCGATGCGTTTCAATACGGGTTCTGTCGCTGCATGGCCCTCCTCGGAGTCGTGGGGTACAGCGAAGGCAGTGGGTCCATGGCGTTTTCGTCCCCTTCGCCCTGGGCGACGACCGCTCGCAGCAGGGGTTCGAGGTCTTTCGGCTTGTTGGGCCGTTGCCTGTAGATGGGGTCGTTCAGGGCGTTGAGGAGGTCTTGGCCGGTTGACGTGGACTGCAAGCGCTGCAGCGCTTGGACATGGGGTTGTTGCCAATGTTCGCTGAGCCAATCGAGCGTAACTGCCTTGGCTTCGGCGGGTGAGCGTTTCGGCAGGCGGCGCAGTAGTGCTTGCAGGCTAGGGGGATTTGGCGGCTTGGTGCCTTGGGCGGCGTGGCGCTGGTTGCCTCGATTCCGCACGGCAAGGTAGATGGCGAGGCACCAGCCGATAGCGGCAAGGGTGGCGAGGACGAGCGTTTGCCACGGCATGTTGGGTGCGGCTTCGGGCTCTTGCGCGGGGCTTGGTGCGACGGAGTCTTCGGTGGGCGTCGGGTTGGCAGGCCTTTCGGGATTGGCTGTCGGCGTCGACCCGGTTACGGTCAAGCGCTTGACCGGCGCGATGGTGGTGGCAAGTGTTTCCGTGCGGGTGTTCCACCACACCACTTCGACGCTCGGCACCACGAATGCTCCGGCCCTGGTGGGGATCAGCGTGCGCCGTTCCACGCGTTCGCCGCTGACCCCGCCGTCGGCGCGTTCGTTGAGTTCGGCCGGTGCCGGGTAGCTGCGGAACGCATCCGGCGAACGGGCGATGAGCGGCGGAATGGCGGATGCTGGGGCGCCGCGGGCGGTCACCGTCAGCACGCGGTCGATGGGTTTGCCGACGACCAGATCGCTCGTCTCCGGCCACTCGTCGCGTAGCGTCACGTCTTCTGCCGGAAACCAGGCGCTGTTGGTTGGATAGGAGTCGGGCATTGGCACCACGTCAATGGTCATCGGCGGTGCGACGATCCGCAGCACCTGGGCGCGCTCACCAGGCGCTTGGCCCCTGACGCTGACCCGCACGGTGGCTTCGGGAATCACCAGCGGGCCGCTGCGTTCCGGGAACACGGAAAAACGCTGCCGCACCCCCTCAAGCCCAATGCCGGCGCGTTCGAGTTCCACCGGCTCAGGCGGCCCGTGCGGCACCACCATCGCACCGTCCATGTCCGCCAGCACCGGCAGCGCTTCGAGCAACCGCACCGGCGTCGAATGGAGCAGCCGACGAGTGACCACGAGTTCCGCATGAACGTGCACTCGTTCGCGGTCGGCCACGGTTTCCAGGGTCGGCGGCACCATGGCCCGCGAAGAGATCGAAGCGAGGGTTGCCAATGCGGAAGCCGCGAAGAGGCGACGGTAAGGCGGCGCGAGCATATGGCGGGCAGGATGTCGTCGCGGAGGCTCTCCCTCCAGCGGCTCTATCGCATCGCCACGCTCCGCAAGGGGCCTCGTCACCAAACTCGCTCGGTTTGTCGGTAGCGATAGTCGCCTGAGCGCAACCGCCGCCGGGTTTCGTGTTGGAACTTGCGGGCGAGCAGGCCCGTGGGGTCATCCGGGATGCGGCGCAGCCATTGCTCGGTGGCGGCGCGGGCTTCCTGGCTCCTGCGGTGCTCGGGGTTGCCGGAATCGTCGGCGACCTGCTGCGCGGAGGGATTGTCCTCGCCGGAGGCAGGCTGGTCACTAGCGGCGTCGCCGGCGTTGCCGGTGCTGGAAGGGTCGGGGCGCGCTGCCGATGTTTCCGATGGCATGCCCTCGCCGGTGCGTCGGTCGCTCGATGCGTTGGGCTTGCCTTCACTGGCCTCCTGCTGGCTCAGCATCTCCTCCACCAGCGCCTTGTTGTGGGCGGCATCCTCGTGCCCGGGAGCCGCCCGCAGCACCGCGTCGAAGGCGATCACGGCTTCCTCCAGGCGGCCAGCCCGCGCCAGCGCATTGCCGAGATTGAAGCGCCCCGTGGGCGTGGAATCGACTGCGAAATCCTGAATCGCACCGGTGTAGTCGGCGCTGCGATAGCGCGCCACGGCACGCCAACTGCGATCCTCGAAAACCCCGGCAGCGCGTTCGGCGTCGCCATCCCGAAGCAATCTGTGCGCGCGCTGGTCGGGCCGTTCCCAGAAATCTGCGCCGGCAGGCTCGGAAACCAGCAATCCGCAGACGGTCACCAGAGCGGGAACGGCCGCCAGCGCTCCGCGTCGAAAGCCGCCCAGAACCAGCAAGCCGAGTGGCAGCAGCAGCCAATAGCCAGCGTCACGCCAGATGTCGAACTGACGCTCCGTCTCGCGCGACTCGGCGCGCCTTGGCAAGGGCGTCTCGAGCAACTCCGCAAGGTCGCTGCCGTCGACGGCGAGGCTGCGGTAGCGGCCGTGACCGGCTTCGGCCACTTCCTCCAGGTGCTCGGCGTCGAGCCGTACGTGCACCACCGAGCCGTCGTCGGCGCGCAGGAGCTGCGGTGCGCGCCCCGGCGTGCGAACCGGGATGGGTGCTCCGGTCGCGGTACCGACCCCCAGGATCGACACGGGAAAGGACGGCGTTGCGTGTTCGGCAACGTCCCGGGCCCTTTCCACGGCATCGGTGATAAGCAGAATCCGGCCTTGTTCGACGCCAGCGTTGCGATAGAGCTGGCGGGCGAGTTCAAGAGCGGCGGCGGGCCGACTGCCTTGCACCGGCATCATGGTTGGATGCAGGGCACCGACGAGGTTGGCGATGGTGCGGGTGTCATCCGTCAGCGGCGTGACCACATGGGCATCGCCAGCGTAGGCGACGAGGGCGGTCAGTCCTTCCTGCCGCCCGCCGAGCAAGTCCGCGAGCTTGTGGCGTGCCCGCACCATGCGGGAGGGTTCGACGTCTTCTGCCAGCATCGACATGGATACATCGAGCACCACCACTAGGCCATCCGTGCGTTGCCCCACGGGTTCAGGCAGGCGCTCCCAGGTGGGGCCGGCGAGGGCCAGAATCGCAAGCAAGACCGCCGCGACAAGGAGTTTGGTGCGCAAGCCGCGGTCTTGGTTGCGCTCCTCGAGGAGCACGCGCAAGAGTTCCGGCGCCACCGCCTCGCGCCAGCCGCCGGCACCGGCCCGGGCCTGCCGCCCGAGCCACCACAGGAGCGGCGCGACGGGGAGCGCGAACAGCCACAGCGGACGCAGGAAGTGGAAGTCGGCAAGCGCTTCCATCATCGCGCAGCCGTTCCTGCGTGCGCGTGAAGCGTGGATTTCCTGGTGCTTGTGGCGCTGCCGCGGAAAACGCTCGTGGGAAGGGTGGATATCGTCGCTGCCAGCAGCAGCAGTGCGGCGGCGGTGAGCGGCAGGTGATAGAGCTCGCTGACCGGACGGTACGGCTCGGCGTCCTGCGCCACCGGTTCGAGTTCGTCGATGCGACGATAGACGGCGCGCAGGCTTTCGGTGTCGGCGGCGCGGAACGTATCGCCGCCGGTGATGCGGGCCACATCGGCAAGCGTCGCCTCGTCAAGCCCCGAGCTCGGACTGGTGACGCGACCGCTGTCGGCTAGCTGCCGCGCTGGTGCGCGGCCCACACCGATGGTGTGGATACGGATGCCGGTAACCGCCGCCAACTGCGCGGCCCGCCTAGGCGACACGGTGCCGGCGTTGTTGGCGCCGTCGGTGAGAAGAACCAGCACTCGGCCTTCGCTCGGACGGTGGCGCAGACGCTTGACGGCGAGGCCGATGGCGTCGCCGATCGCGGTCTTGCCGCCGGCGATGCCTACGGGGGCTTCCGTCAGCAACGTCTCCACGGTGTTGAGGTCGAAGGTTAGAGGCGATTGCAGGTACGCGCGGGAGCCGAACAGCACCAGCCCCACCCGGTCGCCGCGGCGTCGCTGAACGAACTCCCGCACCACGGTCTTCACGACGGTCAGGCGATCGGCCCTGCTGCGGCCTAGCGTCAGGTCTTCCGTGCTCATGCTGCCGGATATGTCCACGGCCAGCATCAGGTCTCGGCCCGTGGTGGGCAGCAACACCGGCTCGCCGGTGACTTGGGGGCGGGCCAAGGCGACGATGAGTGCCGCCCACCCGAGCCATAGGCAGGCCTCGCGCCAGCGGCTGCGCTTCGCGGCAGTGGCGCGGACTTCGGACACGGCGAAGGCGTTGGCGTCGGGCACCAGCAGCGCGCTTTCCATCGTTTGCGTCGGACGCGATCGCCAGCGCACGAGCAGAGGCAGCAGCAATGCGGCGAAGGCGAAGGGCCAGGCGAACTCGATCATGCGCGGCGAAGGCGTTGGAGCTTGGTGGACTGCTTGGCCACTGCCGCGCTCGCCCCGGCCAGCACACGGCGGACCACGCGCACGGCAGGGCGAACCAGCGCCGTGCGTTCGCGTGCCGCCCTTTGCAGCGCATCGATTGCCGTGGTGGCGAGGCCCGTCGCGTCCGCATCGAAGCGCGGTCGAAAGCGCGCATTGCCGAGAGCCTTGCCGAGCGCCGCCAGTTCCGGCTGCGGGAACCGTTCCGCCAGCGCTTGCGCCCAGGCGTCCCCGGCGGCAGTGCTCGCGGCCTCGCGCTGCTCCACGCGCACAAGCACGCGCTTCAACACGTCGCTGACTCGATCCGCCAAGGCGCGGGTGTCGATTTCGCCCGCCGCATGTTGACGCGCAGCAAGGCGGACATAGCGTTCGGCAGCGACGTAGGGCAGGCGCAAGGCAGCCCGGTGCTGCAGCCAACGCCTAGCAAGGAAAGTGGCGAGGACAAGCGTCGCCACCGCACCCCCAAACACCAACCACCACCCTGGCGCCGGCGGCCAAAACCCTGGCGCGACAGGCTCGTGAATGTCTCTCAGATCGGTCAAGAGATCGGGCGACATTCTTGCCCCCGCTACGCCATTGCGACAACGCCGGCCAACTTCCCACACGCAACGCACCGCTGCAAGCGGCGCTGGCGGGCGCGCGGGCTCACATTCGCCGTACAAAGGGAGCCGGCTCTTGCACCGAGCGGTGACTACGGGGGCGGGTCGTTGGTCGCGATGGTTGTGAGGTCGATGCCGGCGTCGCGGCAGTGGGCGGCGAGCAGGTCCATGCGGTGGTCGAAGCGGCGTTGGTAGTCTTCGGCGCCGACGCTCGCGTCGAAGCGAACGCGGCGCTCACCGTCGCTGACGTGGAAGGCTCGGCGTGCTCTTGGCAGGCGGTGCTCGAGTGGGTCAAAGATGGCGACGAAGGAGGTCGCGTTACGGCTGGCTAGGGCGGTGAGGGCATCGAGCCAATCTTGCCGGGCCGCGAAGTCGCTGATGACGACGATGCGTTGATTGGCTGGGGCCAGTCGGGCCAAGGTCTCCGGCAGTCGCGCAAGGGAGTTGGCCGTGGCGCGGGTGGTGGAGAGCGCCTGATTGGCCTTTGCTACCGCCGCGAGGAACCGTCCCACGGCGACGCTGGAGCGATGCGGGCGAAACGCCGCAAGCTCGGTTTCGCCGATGACCACGCCGCCCACCCGATCCCCGGCGTGCAGCGCCCGCCATGCGGTCAGCGCTGCCGCCTCCGCTGCCGCCACGGACTTCAGCCGCGCCACGCTGCCGAAGAACATCGAGCGGGTTTGGTCCACGACGATCAGCGTCGGCAGTTCGCGTTCTTCGCGGAAGACGCGAATGTGCGCGTGTGCCTTGCGCGCCGTCACCCGCCAATCGATGTAGCGGGCGTCATCGCCGGGCTGGTATTCCCGCACCTCGTCGAGATCGATGCCGCGCCCCTTGCGGCGGGATTCGTGCATGCCCACGCGCCGGCCCTTGGCGCGACGAGGAAGGGCCGGAGCGCGCAAGTGACGCAGCGCAAGGAGCTCTTCGAGGCTTGCATATGCGCCTTTCAGAGCCGGGCCTTTGGCAGACGCTGCCTCGGTGGCGGCAGCGTCAGTCGAGACGTCCCTCACGGCACCGGAACGTCGCCGAGCAGATCGTCGATCAGGGCGTCCATCTCCACGCCGCGTGCCTGCGCCTCGAAGGTCGGGATGAGGCGGTGGCGCATGACGTCGTGCGCCACCGACTGCACATCCTCGGGTGAGGCGTAGTCGCGCCCTTCGAGCCATGCCGTGATGCGGGCGCATTGATCGAGCGCTATGGTGGCGCGGGGGCTGGCGCCGTAGTCGAGGTCTGCCCGCACCCGGGTGGCCGCCACCAGCTCGACGATGTAGCGCTCCACCGCCGGTGCCATGAATACCTCGCTCGCTTCCTGCCGCGCCCGGAACACATCGTCCTGCGAGAGCCTGCCTTCCGGCTCCTCGGTGGCGAGGCCAGCATGCTCTTCCCGCGCCAGCCGAAGAATCTCGTGTTCCACGGCTGGCGGCGGATAGTCCACGCGCACCAGCATGAGAAAGCGGTCGAGCTGCGCTTCCGGCAGCGGGTAGGCGCCTTCATGTTCGATGGGGTTTTGCGTCGCCATCACGAGGAACAGGGGCGGCAAGGCAAGGGTGCGGCGTCCCACCGTCACCTGATGCTCGGCCATGGCTTCGAGCAAGGCCGACTGCACCTTGGCAGGGGCCCGGTTGACCTCGTCCGCGAGCACCATGTTGTGAAACACGGGCCCCGGCTGGAACTCGAAGCTGGCGGTTTCGTTGCGGTAGATCTCCGAGCCGGTGATGTCGCCCGGCAGCAGGTCAGGGGTGAACTGGATGCGGTGGAAGTCGCCTTCCACGACCCGCGCGAGTTCCTTGATGGCACGGGTTTTGGCGAGGCCAGGAGCGCCTTCGACCAGCAGGTGACCGCCGGAGATCAACGCCACTACCAAGCGTTGCATGAGCCGATCCTGACCCACCACCCGCTGCTCAAGCCAGCGCCGCGCGGCGCGCACACGGGGCAGCACCGTGGTTTCGGTCACGGCAGGCTCGGTGTGGTGGCGCGTGAAACGTGTAGGCCCGGCATTTCCTTCCCCATGGCTTGGACCGCACGGTAGCCGGCACATGGGCGATGTTCAAACCGAGGTCATGCAGCGGCGGGCTTGGTGGGGAAATGGTGTTGCCAGTCAGATACGCTCGCTGGGGCGACGCATAGGTCGCCGTGTCCATCTTGGAGGTATTCAATGACGGCGGAGATCGAACGGCAATTGCGCGAGCGCTGGCTTGGGTTTCCGGGCGTATTGGTGGCGGAGACTGGTAACGCTGGGAGTCGGGTGATCGAAAGCTCTTCCGGCGAGTACGAGGCCGTGCTCGTGTTCGAGGAAGGCTTGGATGGCGAGGTGGCGGCGCTGCTCACCGAGCACTTTCTTTCCGGCAAGTCGAGTTGGGTCCGCCGGGCTGGGCCGGTGCGACGCGAGACGGTGGCTTCCGATGGCGGTCCGGCGTCCGTTTGCCTGATCGCGGGGGACGCGCCGATGGGGATGCTGGTGCGCAACTTCGGCTATGCGTCGGCGCGTATGCATGCGCTCCACGGGGGCGATGCCCAGAGCCCGGCGCCTGACGAGATCAACGCGTCAGCCACCCTGCCGGCCTTGCTCAGCCACGCGCTGGTGGCGTTCACGCGGGAATACGGGGAAGCGCCGGCGGCTGGCGTTCCCTCGCTCCCGGTGTGGGCCAACGTCCTGCGAGCAGTGGGGCAGGGCGGCACCGAGGCCGAAGTCCGGGAGCGAGCCATCATCTCCCGGCGGGTGTTGCGGGTGGTGCTGCGGGAACTGACCGAGATGGGTTGGCTGGCCGTGGAAGACCCGACGCCCGGGAAGCGAGGCAAGGCTCGCGTTCCCAAGCGGATTCGTCTGACCCCGCAGGGGCTTGCCATGCAACGGGCAGGGCGCGAGCGGGTGGCGGCAGTGGAGTCTCGTTGGGAGCAGCGCTTCGGTCGTGAAACGCTGGTGCGCCTGCGCGATGCCCTTGCCGGAGTCGCGGCTGGCCAGGATTTGGAGCTACCCCACTACATCGTGGGTTACGGCATCGCGGATGCATCGCTGACCGGCGGCAGCTACCTGCCTGCGGAACCGGGGCCGCCGCGCAAGCCGGCGCGGGGCGAAGAATGGCCCGTGGTGCCCTGCAATCCGAGCGAACTGCCTTCCCTGACATTGCCAGCCCTGTTGTCGTGGGCATTGACGGCCTTCACCCTCGACTACGAGGCGCACGAACTCGGCTCCTTGCCGTGGGCATCGGTCTTCCTCCGTCACCTGAAGGATGAGGGAATGCCACTCGGCGAGGCGCGCAAGCTCTGCGACGTGGTCGGCAACGGACGCTCGGGTCCGGAGCGCCATCTGTGCGTGGTGGTGACGCCGGGCAAGCCTTCGGACACGTCGCGAACGGTGTATCCGACGCCAAAGTCGAGGCACGTGCGCGATGCCTGGCCTTGGCTCGTGGGTGAAGTCGAACGCGAATGGCACGAACGCCATGGCACGGCCGTGGCGGACCTGCGCCAAGTCTTGGAGGGCATGGACGCCGAAGCGTGGATTGGCCTCCCGGACTACCCCGACACGACCTCGTGGGCCTCGACAGCGCACCTCCGCGCACAAGGCCAAGCCGATTCCTTGCCTGATCAGCGCGACACGGGAAGCGGCATCAACTTGGCATGGCACGCCGGCCAGCGTCCCGTAACCACCCGGGACTGATTCGCCGCGCCGAGCGATGTCACGGCGTTCTCCGGCGCGATATGCTCGAGGCGTCAATCGCGACATCGAGGGGGAGCATGGACATCGAACGTCGGTTTCGTGATGCGTTCGGCGCCCACATCGAGCTCGAGGCACCATTGGCCGAGAGTGGCGCCGGCGTGCGGGTGACCGGCATCGACTTGGCCGAGCCCTTGCGTCCGGCGCAGGTGGAGTGCCTGCTCGACGTGCTTGCGCATCGGCGCATCCTCTGCCTTGCTGGACAGAATCTCGCCACCTTCTCGCTGCAGCGCTTCGAGCGCTTTGCCAACCATTGGGGGGCGCCGGTGCCGCATCCGAGCAACTTCCTGCGCGGGGGCAAGCCGGCACAGATGGATGGCGACAGCCTTGGTGCCATTGAGTGGCGGCCTATCGAGCAGCGCATGGTCTCGGCGGTGAACGGGGCGTTCCCTGACCAGTTGCAGTGCCTGCCCCACGAGTCGCCAGCCGTCTTGGTGGTCGCGAACTTTCGGCGCCCACGCACAGGCCAAGGGGGCCAGGGCGACATGCCGCGCGTCGGCGCCGGTGGTTCCTGGCACACGGACATCGAATACGAGCCCTTGCCGATCTATGTCTCGATGTTCCTGGTGCATCAGGTGCCGACAGCATGTGCCGGGCAGGGCGACTGGATCGATGCCGGCGCGCATGGCCACGGCCCGTACTTCGACGGTGCCGATGCGACGCTGACGCAGCGGCGCGAAGCCCTGCCCCACAACGCCGAAACCTGCTATGCGGACACCGCAGCCGCCTTTGCAGCGCTGCCCAGGCCTCAGCAGGAACAGTTGCTCGGCGTGCGCGTGCGCCGTCGCCTCAACGAAGGCGACCCCGGCTGGCTTGCACCGCTCGTGCGCACCAACCCGCGCTCGGGCCTGCGCTCCCTGCACAGCCCCGTGTGGGCATCGCGCCCCAAGGTGCGGCCGCCCATCGAGGTCGAGGGCATGGCGGCGGAGGAATCCCGCGCATTCTTGGACGACCTCGAAGCGCACGTGTTGAAGCCGGAGTTCCGCTACGACCATCCGCATGTGTCGGGCGACGTGACCATCTGGGACAACTACATGACGCTGCACAACTCGCCGCCCATGAAGATCGGCATCGACGACGTGGCGGACGCGCGGCTGTTCTACCGGCTGAGCTGCAAGGGTGCGCCGGCGCTTCGGCTGCCTCGCCGCGATCTTCCCGAGTGGCTGGCAACACACATTCCCGGCGGATACGCGACGCCAGACGAGTTGCTGGCGACCTGAAAGGCAGACCAAGCGGGAAACCCATGAACGACGAAGAGAAGTATCTGTTCGACCTGCGCGGCTACATCGTCGTGCGCAACGTGTTGTCGGCCGAGCAGGTGGACGATCTGTCCGGCCGCCTCGAAGCGCATCGGCAAACGCACGGCCGACGTCGACTGGGATCGGATCGAACGATCTTTGCCGACGAGGGCGACCCCGCCTGGGCCGCCCCGTCCCTGCTGGAATGGGGCGGAACCTACATCGATCTCATCGACCTGCCGGTGATGGTGCCCTACCTTGAGGCGCTGCTTGGCACGGGCTATCGACTCGACCACGACTACATCAACGTCGTCAACGCCGAACACCCAAGCCAGCTCTACCTGCACGGTGGCGGCCAGGGTGCAGGCGGGCCCAAGGATGTGGTGGGGCCAACCGATGGCGGCCAGTGCTACTACCACTACAACAATGGCCGGTTCTTCAATGGCTTGGTGACGGTTGCCTTCGAGCTCAACGATGTACCGCCAGGAGCCGGCGGCTTCGCTTGCGTCGCCGGCAGCCACAAGGGCAACTTCCCGCTGCCGCCGGACTGGCGCGTGAGCAAGAAACAGGCCGAGATTCCCGCTTGCGTCGACCGCGTCGCAGCCAACGCCGGCGACGCCATTGTCTTCACCGAAGCCTGCGCCCACGGCACGGTGCCTTGGGAAGGCACCGGCGAGCGCCGCACGATTTTCTACAAGTACTGCCCCCACGCGGTGGCGTGGGGCCCGTGCTACTACAACGCCGACCACTACGGCGACCTCACCGAAAGCCAACGGGCAATCCTCATGCCCCCAAGCGCCTTCGGCCCCCACAGCCGCACGGCGGTGATCTGGAAGAAGGCGCAGGAAGAGCAGGCTGAACTGGCCCGACTGCGGGAGGAAGTGACGGCACTCCGTGGCGAGGCTTGAGGGTCAATGAGGAAGCCTTCAACTCGCCGGCGCGGCAGGCTGGGGCGGAAAGGACCCTTGACAACGATAGAGAGACCCTGAAAATTGAAAATCCGATTTTGAATTTTCAGGGTTAGAGGTTGGGTCGATGCGTCGTTCGGGATGGCGTTGAGGCGCTGTTACCTAGCCATGCCGAGTTCGTTTTCGGGCCGGGCCAGGGGGGCAAATCCCTAATGTGCCGGTCCACTCTTGAATGGGCGAAAGGCAAGAATGGGGCACAAAAGCGGAACACCTGTACCTGATGAATATGCTTCCAAGTGAGAACGGCCTGCTTTGGCCGACTCTCAAGGCCATAGAGGGACTTGGCGGCTCCGCGTCGATTGAGGAGCTTTCTGACCGCATCGCAATCGACCTCGGCCTGACCGACGAAATGATGGACGTTCCTCACGGTGACGGTCTGCAGTCAGAAGTCGACTACAGGGCTGCTTGGGCGCGTACGCGCCTTCGTTGGGTCGGCGCGGTTGAAAACCGGTCCAGAGGCGTATGGGCGATCACTGAGGCGGGGCGCGGGTTCGAGTCCGCAAAAGCTGTGCAAGCGGAGATCCGGCGGGCGTTGCAGCGTCGGCGTACCAAGCGTCAGGTAGTCGCCGAGGACGTAACGAACGAACTAGGCGACTCGAATGAAGCACGCACTTGGCGAGACGGGGTACTTCACGCTCTCGCCAACATGGCGCCAGATGCGTTCGAGCGGCTTTGTCAGCGCCTCTTGCGGGAACACGGCTTTACGAGGGTTGAGGTAACGGGTCGGTCGGGTGATGGTGGCATCGATGGATCCGGCGTGTTGCGAGTCAACTTGGTCTCCTTCCACGTCATTTACCAATGTAAGCGTTACGCGGGGTCAGTTGGATCAAGTGCGATTCGCGACTTCCGCGGGGCAATGGTGGGTCGTGCCGACAAGGCACTCTTCATCACGACTGGTAGATTCACGAAGGACGCAGAACGTGAGGCGGTAAGGGACGGCGCACCACCGATTGACCTGATTGACGGCGTAGAGCTCTGTGCGCTCCTTAAGGAAAAGGAACTAGGTATGACGACGAGATCGGTTGAGGAGGTCGTTTTGAACCTAGACTTCTTCCGGCAGCTATAGCAGTAGTCCTACTTTTCCGAGCTGTTGTCTGGTGTACGGCGAGTTGGTCATGCGGCGGCTCTACTGTCCTCGAAGACCTCGATGCCGTCGTTGAATGCCACGCTTTCGATGACCTTGGCGACCTGCCGGAAGCCCCGTAGTCGGCGCCACGACTGCTCGGCGCTCATGCCCCTCTTGTAGATTGTCGAGAGCATGATCTGCCGGGTCACGCAGCCCTTCGCCCGCGAACTCCGGTGGCGGATCGTGGCGAAGGCGAACTCGATCACGTTGGTGGTGCGAATGTGCGACCAGTGCACCGCCGGGAGGCCGAAGAAGGCGAGCAGTTCGTCGCGATCGCGCGCCAGGCAGTCGTTCGCGTTCGGGTGCTTGTCCCTCGTAACGCTCGACGAGGTCGTCGAACGCGCTCTCGGCTGTGGCGTGGGTCTCGGCCATCCAGATCTCGCGCAACCCCTGCTTCGCTTTCGCCTGCCCGGACTTTGGCAGGTAGTTGAGGACGTTCATGGTCTTGTGCATCCAACAGCCCTGCTGTCCGGTATCGGGAAGGACCTCATCGAGCGCCGACCAGGCAGCCTATCGCGCCGTCGCCCAACGCCAGCTTCGGCGGTCTCGTGAACCTGCCGCTTCATCCCAGCAGCACCTCCACCCAGCTCTGCGTCGACCCCCGAACGCCGTCCTTGATGGCCAGAAAATGCTTCCCCCCGCGGGCGTTCACGTCAATCACCACCAGCACGTACAACCGCCCGTCGTCACCCCGCAGACCGCTGTGGATGCCGTTTGCACAGGTACACCCACGCCTCGTCAAACGACGGCCGGCACAAGGACCAATACTCCTCGTCCCAGGCACGCTTCAGGCGGCTCACCAGGTTCGCCGGCAGCCCGCGACCGCCTCCTCGCCCCACCAGCGCCGCCACCGCGGCCCGCATCTTCCCCGTCGACACCCCGTGCAGATACAGCCACGGCACCGCCGCGTCGACACTGGCACCGCGCCGAACGTACGGCGGCACCAGCGACGAGCGAAACGGCGCTGGCGAGCCCGCGCGGCTGCGCGACTTCGGTACCCGGACGTCAACGGCCCCGGTCCAGGTCAGCACCTGACGCTCGGGAAGGCGGCCATTGCGCACCACGCGCCGGCGACCGTCCGCCAGCGTTTGGTTCTCGAACGCCGCCCAGTGTTCCTTGAACTCCACCTCCACCGCGGCCTCGATCAACTACCGGGCGCCCATGTGGAAGAGGTCGGTGAAGGGATCGGAAAGCGTCGCTGGCGCCACCACATTATCGTTGTGCATGTGCGGTTGTGCTCCTTGCCGAGACCTTGAATCGCAAACTCGATTTCACCAGAGGCACACCGAACGACTCAACTCATCCTTACACCACTTTCGACCATAGCTCGGCGTTTTATTCTCAGGGAGATACGGACTGGGTTGACCAGATCGGAAGCGGGGCGGCCATGGCGTCTCGGCGTCGACCATCTCGTGATCAACGAGCGCTTCGACAAGATGCTCACCGCCTTTGCCGAGCGCGAGCGCGACGAGCCGATGCCTTGCCTTATGCTTGATGCCCGCTACAAGGAGGTGCGCGACGAGGGCGTCATCCGCCCAGGCGCCTCTAACGCGGCTCAGCATTGCTCCGGCCCCTCTACCGCAGCTCTTTCAGGGCACCCACATAAAGGCAGCGGCGTTAGGTCAGTATGGTCTTGACGCAACCATGCCGCGTGCGAATCTGGCCATGGTCAGCACCACGTCGCGGGCCGCTCCATCCACTCGGTCAGTTTTGGAGAGGGTAAGCAAACCTCATGGGCGGCTCTCCGCGAGTGGCCTGAACCATTATCGAGCCCAGCAACTGGGAGGCGCGCTTGTTATCGGTAAACCCCTGCCTAAGGACCCGCCGAAGGCCCGCGGCGAGGAGATCCGCGACCTGCACGCCAGGTATCTTCCTCGAATCAACGAAACGAAAGTCCTCCCGGAGCATCTCTCCAAGGTTCCAAGCGGGACCGCAACCGGCATCAAGGCCATAGACGTCGGAAAGGTAGGTCGGCTTCCGGTCCGGCGGATACAGAAACCGATCGAGAGCGCTATAGACGGCACCCTCAAGCATTATCCATGGCTCGTCTATGGATCGTGACTGCAGTACCACCGAGACCAACGTGGAGACCGACTCTTCGTAGGCACCTCTATTGGGTATCTTCTCATCAATGCGCCATCGGAAGTGACCGAGCGTTTAGGGACGCCTCTGGACGAAGTAAAGCAACGATGAACGCAACAAAGTGTCGAAGAGCATAAGCTGACACTGAAGTTGGACGTACAGCTGTGCCGGTAGTTTGAGGACTTGATCTCCAAGCCGTTCAACGGCGTTGCGTCCACTCTCATACACCATCTTATCTACATGTTCGACTATCTTCGTTGCTTGGCGGCTCCGGTGGTCTTCGACTGTCGCTACGTCATTGGACGCCATGTCAATGAGGACCGCAAACAGGACACCGTTAAGGTCACCTAGCCCGTGGAGGAAACCGAAGTAATCCGCCTCCGTCAAGTCACGCAGCTTCACTTCATCGTTGCGGGGTACGCGAACTCGACGTTTCAATCGAGCGAGTTCGTCCAACATGCCGGTTCGATCCGACTCGGGAAGGACATACGCCGCTATGGAGTTCCATGCGTTCGGTACGCTCGCCGAGACAAACGATCCGGACTCGTCGACAAATACGTGCATGACCTTGACCGACCTAATGCCTCGTGATTGGTAGCAGACGGGCAGAGTGCTTGTGGTCAGGATTCGCCATTATCCCGACTAGCGTTGCAGGACCCGAGTCCAGGCAGGAAGGATACCGTGCGGGCAACTTTGCTTGATTCCTCTTCACGAGCGCGCCACGTTGTGAAGCACCGTTAGGTAGCGTACGACCGACAGTGGCCCAGCTGGCGACCGACCGAGAGGGCCGAGGTTGGCCGCCAGAGAGCAGAGCTCTTGCAGTAAAGCCAACAGTTACAACACCCAACGATGCGACGGCGCCGAGAATGCTCTCCCAGGAAGTTTCGCACCCGACGAACGTGCATAGCGCAACAGTAACAGCGTTGGGTACAGGGCTGCAACGGGCGTCGCCTAGCCGCGGGTTGCCGCGATCAGGGCGGACCTGCAGTCGTATGTGGGGGCTCAAGACATGTGAGACTCCGGCGTCAGGCGGGTTGAGTGGCAAACCGCATGCATCATGCGTCGCAATGCCGAGCTTGAGTGGGGTC
Source organism: Pseudomonadales bacterium (assembly GCA_965116935.1). Classification (GTDB taxonomy): domain Bacteria; phylum Pseudomonadota; class Gammaproteobacteria; order Pseudomonadales; family Azotimanducaceae; genus VXYL01. Next base: position 3,755,017 of record OZ220737.1, read on the forward strand.
GGACCTGGTTGACGAACCAGCCCTCGACGTGGGCGGTGTCGTTGTGGCAGCAACCGTTCCACTGGTGCCTGCGTAGAGGCGCTGGGACCATTTCGCCTTGACAGGCCTGCCCGAACTGGGGCCATTCATGGCGTGGACCTCGCTGCCGCCGTCGACCTAGATCGGGCTGATCGGGAAGGGCTTAGCCTGGCAACGGTGTTGGGGAGGAGGGGGGGTTACGGGCGGTGGCGGAAGACACAGGAAACCATGACCTTGGATCCTTTGCCGAGACCGAGGATGACGCATTAGATTTCAGCCGAGATGCGACTCAGGACAGCCTCTACGCAAGAAATCGAAGCCTCGATTTGGTCGTTTCGCAAACGTGCGCCAACCATCGCGCCTCGATGCGAGCCATTGCTCCCCAACTTGGCCAACCTTCCCGCATCCTCCAAGCGTTCTCGGAGGCCGCGGACCTCCTGGCAATTGCGGACATGCGCCGGAATCTGCCGAAACCAAACGGCAATTGCCTTGTCACTGGTGCCGCCAAGCTCTGCACGAAAAAAGGCCCGCCGAGAGTTCACCGCCGCGACAATCCGACGCTCCGCTCGAATTCTCTCAACAAAAGGATGGCGTTCACTCTTCACCACCACGCTCCTGAGCGCATTTGCCGCAAAGATACAGCCACTCTTGCAGTTTCGCAAGGCCACCCTGTGGCACAACACTGGGCCCGCTCGAAACGGGAACTCGCCCGCCCCTTTCCGATGCACGCCGGCATGCCTGCAGAACTTGGTACTCTTGGTCGGTGATAGGAAGCTGCGGCGCACCGGCGATGGTGGCTAGCCGCAAGGGTGCGGCCGGCGAAAAATCATGGCTGCCGAACAGGTCATGGACGATAATGCCCGTATTCCTTACCACCGTCCCGATCACTCCTAGATCAAACTGGACTGCACACTGCTGGGAAAGTGACTCCACCGCATCATCAAAGACCGTGACTAGTACGTCCATGTCTCGAACATGCCCTCGATAGGGGTTCATATTCGTCAGGATCCGCTCAAGCCGGCCTTCTCCCCTATTCAGCGGTACCCCTTCCCTACGCAGATGCCACGTAAAGAGGGACCCTGCTGCAGCAAGTCCGGCAATTCTTGGATAGGTATAGTGGGCGATATCAACCGAAGGGCCGTACGCTGATCGCAACCAATCAATGGACGCTTCCGACAGTGCCCGACCATCGCTGATTGCGAGGACGTCAACGTCGCTATCTTCCCTGGCTTCGCGCCGTGCGTGGGAGCCAAACATCCACACCTCTTCAAGATCTGGCGGTATGTTCATAGGTCAATCACGTCGGGTTGCCACCCTGCGATGCAATGATGCCGCTAGAAAGGCGATGTAAACTACGCCAAGAAATGACTCCGCCACGAGCCAAGAGCTTAGATTTCCAGCGCCATCGACTTCCGAAGTGCCCAAGTTAACAAATGCCTGGAAGCTGAGCCTGATCCCCTCCCACCAATCAACTGGCGCAACAACCGCGTATACCGTCCCAAAAGCGAACACTAGAAGGAGGGTGTTAAGCGACAGACGAAGAGGGCGCTCGCCATAGCCCCAGATCATCCTGTCTGCATGACTCCGTGCATATCGTAAAGCCGCGGCTATGCGAGCGCCGGCCGACTTTCGGTACTTCCTTCGGTAGTAGTCGGTCCGGCATAGAAAAATCTCCTTATAGTGCTGACGAGATCGCGCTTCCGCTTCATAAAGGTAGAACCTAGCATCATCGAATTCTCCGGTGGAAGTGGAGTTGAGCCTTAGTTGGATCAGGAGTTTCTGAGCGAGGTTGGCCTCTATAGGAAGGTTGTCTAGGAGCGCCGTCCGTGGGATATCAGTCTTTTCCCATCGTGTGTAGGTCAATTTGCACCCAACAAGCGTAGCGGCACTGAAATTACAGTCGACAAAGCGGCATCCTGTGAAGGTGCAATCGGTGAAACACGCTCCCCGGAAATAGCAATTTATGAAGATCGTATGTGAGAAATCACATGACTCGAATTTCGCCTCCTTCATGGACGTGTTTATCCAGATGCCCCGATGCATGGTCCGACTGGCGAGCCGTTTTTCGGGGGCGTCGTTATTTACGATGAGGGCATCACGGATGGGGACCTCGGCAGGCCCGTCGAGTGAGGCAGGCTCCTTGCCCGCAAGAAGGTAGTCGTGCATTTTCTAATCTCTTGAGAATGTCTCGGCGGTCGGATCTGCGGCAAGGCAGGCAGGCGCCATGGGCACGGTCCAATGGGTATGGCATGCATGGAAGCCGACTCCAGCAGTGACTTGCGGCGGGGATTCGTGTTCGCGCGGGTCCACACGGGGCCGATTGGGTGCGCGGAGGGAGGTGGGGAAGGGCAAACCGATCAAGTCGCGCTCCTCAAGGCATACCGCAGCTTGCGCCTTCGTACACGCCCACGTCGTCGATGTCCACGTCGGCGGAGCTTTGGGCGAAGTCGAACGCGACGCGGCCGGTGAGGTCGGTTTCCTCGACCGTGAAGGTGTGGCGGAAGCGTTTGTAGGAGGTGGTGAGTTCGGCGCGGAACTGGCCGCCGGAGATGTTGCTCCAGTTGTCGAGGTTCGTGTCCATGTAGGCGGTGATGTGGCGGCTCGAGGTGGCTTTGGCGCGGTAGCAGACGGTGTATTCCTGGCCGCCGATGACCATCACCGAGTGGCTGATCTGGGCGTGCCACGGCTGCTCGGAGGACTCGCGCAGATTCACGCGCACCGCGCCACCCCGCACTTCGATGGAGTCCGTCGCGATCTCCACCGTGTTCCAGTTGTCGCGGAACTGGCCTTGGTTGTTGAAGGTGCCGCCGCTGGTGATGAGGTTTCCGCGTCGTGGCCGCAGCGCTGTCTGTTCCGAGAAGAACAGCATGTCGTTGCTGAACAGCCCTTGCGGGTTCTGCAACTGCAGGAAGTGCAGGCCGCCGTGCCTCGGCGCCTGGGCGAGGGTGACGAGGAACACTTCGTCGTCACAGGCCGGCAGGTCGCCGGATTCGCACGCCAGGGTCGCGCTCGCCTTGCGCCCGTCCACGAACACGGTCGCGTCGGATTCGATGTGGCGCGCATTGAACCGCAGCGTGAGCTCGTTCGTGAGGAAGGGGATGTCCACGCCTCGGGTTTGCGCCTCGATCTCGCCGACGGGCCACAGTGCTGGCTGGGCATGGTTGGAGGTGGTGTTGACGCCGGCGCGGGCCGTGACGGTGAGGAGCAGGTTGCCGGCTGCGGCGTCGCTGACGATGCTCGCGCGGGTCAGGGCCAAGCGTGGATCACCTGGCCGGTTGCGGTAACGCGACTTGCGGTAGTCGAGCGCAACCGGCGTCGCCACGCCGTCTTCGTCGAACCGCAAGCCCTCTGCCTGAAGTTTCACGGCGCCTTGGTTGGCGGAGCGCTCCAGCGCACCCAAGAGGTGTGCGGTTTGCGCGAGTTCGGCGGTGTCTGCGTTCAGCGTCACCTGGCGACCGAAGCTGCCGGAGAAGCCGGTGCTGCCTTCGAGCACCATGTCCCAGATCTCGTCGGAAGCGCCGGCCAGGATCCACATGTCCCGTTCCGGGAAGCTGGTGTCCATGTTCACGAGCTGCAACAGGTCAATGATGTTGAGCCTGGCCTGGGGCGTGATCATCCAGCGCTCGTAGGCGCCGCGCCAGGTCGGCGCCTCCATGCCGGTTCCCGGCGTGTTGGTGCTGACGAGGAACGGCATGCGATGGCAGGCGCCGCAGGTCTGCGTGCCGGTGTTGGGCTCGGACGTGTCGTTGATGAAGTTGAACTCGAAGAAGCCATCTTGGGCGCTTTGGCTCAACACGTTGTGGTAGGCGCGACTCGGTGCCGGTGCGAACGGCACGCTCAAGAGGTACTCGGCGAGGGCATCGCGTTCGGCGGCATCGAGCAGCCCCAGCTTGCCCTCGTCGTTGGTCGGACAGTTGCCCACTTCACACATGGTGGTGGCCATGCTTCCGTCCACGAGCACGCGGGTGCAGCTTGCCGGGTCTTCGATGGAGCAGTTGGGCTCCACCGGCGCGTTGATGGACTGGGTGTTGTTGCCGCCGTAGGGATCGCCGGGGATGCCGTCCCAGTGGTAGGGCTGGGTGTCGCGCAGGCCCTTCGCCGGCATGGTCAGGCGGGGCGGAATCTGGGTGCAGCCGTCGACGTCGCAAACCGGCGTTTCGAGCACCCAGATGAGTTGGTCGGTGTGGTTGTCCGGGTGGCAGCTCTCGCAGGAAAAGGTGCCGGTGGACGAAGCGTCGGCATCGTTGAAGGCCATGCGGCCTTGCTTGACGGTTTCCGGCGTCGGGTCGGCGAGCGTGATTGTGCGCAGCAGTGCCGGGTTGGCAGTGTCGGCAAGGTTGACCTGCGAGACGGTGTTGGCGACGGCGTTCAACACCCATGCGTGTCGCAAGGCGCCGGTTCTGTCGGTCACCAGCGCGACGCCGCGCGGCGTGGACTGCACCGAGATTCGGCCGAGCACTTCGCCGGTGTCGGCGTCCATCGTGAAGAGCTTGTCGGAGCCGGCGGCGGTGACCACCAGCGTCGAGTCGTCGGCGCTGATCTGGATGCCGAAGGGGGTTGCCAGTGCCTGCCCGGCCTCGGGATGCGAAGGCGGCAACGGCTCGAGATCGAAGAAGGTGGGCTCGCCGCAGCGAACCGAGCAGTCCACCCGCGTGATCTGGTTCAGGAAGGCGCGGTTCTCCATCTCGGCGAGGCCGTGGCCTTCGGTGCCGGCGCGACCGTTCTCGACGTTGCGAGCGTCCGCCTGGGCGATGAAGACGCGCCCTTGGCTGTCGATGGCGAGGCCGTAGAGCAGGGTGCCCAAGGACTCGACGATCTGCTGCTGGCGGTCCGTGCGGGTGTTGAAGACGAAGAGGTCCCGGTCCGGCAGTTCCGGGTTCTTCACGATGTCGGCGTCGTAGTGGGTGGAGAGCACGTTGTTGTTGGTGAAAACGTGCTCGACGGCGTCGAAGGTGCAGGTGTCGCCGTCGATGTCGTCTTCGAGGCAGCCGGAAAGCTGGCTCTGGTTGTTCGACTCGAACGGCAGCACGAATAGCCGGTCGCCGTGAACGGCCAGCGCCCGCGGCTCCTGGGCGCGGATGGGCAGGTGTCCGGTCACCGAACGCGTGGCCACGTCGATGATGGCGACGCGGTTGGCGGGCGAGAGCGCGACATAGGCTTTTCTGCTGCCGCGGGAGAAGGCGATGCCCACCGGTTCGTCGAAGTTGGTGGCGTAGGTGTCGGCATCAAGGTCCTGCACCGTGTGCACCACCTGATGGAACGTGCGGCTGGCAGGGCGGGCGTCGATCACGCTCACCGAATCCGAGACGTGGTTGACGACCCAGACTTCCCGCCGATCGGGGCGCACAGCGACGCTCACCGGATCGATTCCGACGTTGATGCGGATTGCGACCGCGCCAGTTCTGGCGCGGATTACGTCCAGCGTGTCCGCTGGCGTGTTGACCACATAGACATAGCCACGGCTGTAGGCGATGGGTTTCGCGTGCGGGCTGGCGAAGGTGGGGTGCCCCACTTGGTCGCTGATGGCGAGCTGCACGCCGGCATTAGCGTACGCCGGGCCAGCCGAGACGAGCGCAGCGATGAGCCACAGCAAACCGCCACGGACGGGCGCAAGAAGCCGTCCGCCTATGGGCTCGTCGCTGGCGATCCGCACCACGAAGCCAAGGCCTTGGAGAAGACGACCTCCGAAACGTAGCACAGTTGGCTTCGAGTGGGCAAACGGTTGGCTGCGGTGTCGCCCACTGTACCTTGCGCCCCGAAAAACTCGGCCACCATGAAGCTCGTTCGCATTGCCTCCGTGGGCGCAAGGTATAGTCATGGCCACGCTCCCGGACGAGGTGCGGCGTTGCGAATCGGCTTGATGGGGCTTGGGCATGTGGGGCGCCAGATCTACGGCTTGGCGCTGGCGCAGCCCGATTGCGAGGTGGTGGCGGTTTCGGACATCGGCCAGCCGGGAATCCTCCACCACCTGCTGGCGAAGACGCTGCCGAAGGGCACGTCGGTGTGTCTTGTCGGGAACTACCTCGAAGGCAAGCTCGATGGCAAGGCGGACGCGGTTGCCCAGACCCGCCTGATGGCGGCGGAACGGCCCGAGGAGATTCCCTGGGACCTGCTTGGCGTCGACCTCGTGATCGACGCCACCGGCCGCTTCCGCTCCGCCGAGGAACTCGCGCCCCATCTAGACAACGGCGCTCGCCGGGTGTTGCTCTCCGGCCTCCCGGAGGGCGACGTGGATCGGGTGGTGCTAGGTGGCGTGAACGATGGCGAAGCGAAGAGCGAGGATCGCATCGTCTCCGCCGGCTCCGCATCCACCACCGCCCTGGCGCTCGCTCTCAAGGTGCTCGTGGACGACCGCCCCATCGTCCATGCCACGATGACCACGGTGCATGCCTACACCGGCGACATGAGTCTCCAGGACCATGCGGCGAGCGACTATCGCCGCAGTCGCTCCGGCGCGCGCAACATCATCCCCAACGACACGCTTGCGCCGGCTTGGGTGGAGCGCGCCCTGCCCGCCGTGCGCGGCAAGCTGAGCGGATTCGCCCTCAACGTGCCGGTGGGTGAGGGCTCCCTGATGGATCTCACGGTGGCCTATCGGGAGCCCGCGCCAGAGCGGGATGTCGTCAATGGCCTGTTCGCCGCCGCCGCTCGTCGAGACCCGCGCCGCCTCGCCGTCACGGACGATCCGGTTGTCTCGTCGGATGTTCTCGGCAGCACCGAATCGATCCTGGTGGACCTGCAAGGCACGCTCCGTTCGGGCGGGCGGCTGGTGAAGGTGCTCGGCTGGCACGAGAGCCTGGGCCATGCCCGCAGCATCCTGGACCTCGCTCGCCTCTATGCTCGGCTCGACTCGGCCGCGGCAGCTTCGGGGTAGGGAAGGGCGATCATGCGAGTGGCCATCAACGGTTTTGGGCGCATAGGTCGGGCCGTGTTCCGCATCGCCGAGCAGCAAAGCGGCATCGAGGTGGTGGCGATCAACGACCTCTTCGACCACGACATGCTGGCTTATTTGCTGACCTACGACACCGTGATGGGGCGCTTCGACGGCGGCGTCGAAATCACGGACGGCGAACTGGTGACGCCGCACGGCCGCGCCCGCATGGTGAGCGAAGCCGATCCGTCGCGCCTGCCTTGGGGCGAGTTGGCAGTGGATGCGGTAGTGGAATCCACCGGCGTCTTCCGCACGCGCGAGCAGATCGCAAGGCATCTCGATGCGGGCGCACGCCGCGTCCTGCTTACCGTGCCGGCGGGCGACCCCATCGACTACACGGTGGTGCTTGGGGTCAACGACGAAGGCTTGCTGCCCGAACATCGCCTCGTCTCCAACGCGAGTTGCACCACGAACTGTCTCGCCCCCGTGGCCTGGGTGCTCCACGACACCTTTGGCATTCGCGAAGGCGTCATCAACACGGTGCACGCCTACACCAACGACCAGAGCCTCGCCGACGTGCCGCATTCGGACTGGCGCCGCAGCCGAGCGGCGGCGGAGAACATCATCCCCACCTCTACCGGCGCGGCGCGTGCCGTGGGCGAAGTGCTGCCGGAACTCAAGGGCAAGCTCGACGGCATCGCCTCCCGCGTGCCCGTGCCGGACGGCTCGGTGGTGGACCTGTTCGCTGAACTCGAAACGGAAACCAGCGTGGACGAGATCCACGACGCCGTGCGAGCCGCAGCCGATACACCCCGAATGCAAGGCGTGCTCTCCTTCACAGACGAACCCGTGGTGTCCTCGGACGTCATCGGCAATCCGCACTCCTCCATCTACGACGCCTCCTTCACCCAGGTCAGCGACGGCCGTTTCCTCAAGGCCCTCGCCTGGTACGACAACGAATGGGGCTACTCCAACCGCGTCTGCGACGTGCTCCGCCTGATGGCCGAAATGCGCTGAGCCCTCGCGCACGCTTGCTCGCAAACCGCCGGAACATTAGGGTAGCGACGGTTAGTTGCCCGGTTTGGTGCCGCGATGGAACTCAACATCAAGGACGATGAAACCTGCGAACTCGCGCGAGAACTTGCGCGCCTGACCGGCGACACGGTAGTTGGTGCGGTCACCCTTGCGCTGCGTGAACGATTGGAACGGGAGCGTCGAACTCGTGGAGCCGAGAGGCGGCTCCGGGACATGCGGGCGATCGCCGAACGCTGTGCATCCCTGATGGAACCTGGCCCAGCCGCGACAGAACATGGCGATCTCCTCTACGACGACCGAGGCGTGCCCGGTTGATTGTCGATACCTCGGCTGTGCTCGCCATACTCTCTCGGGAACCTGACGCGTCGCGACTCGAACGCGGAGGTACAACCGTAAGGTGCCGTTACTGGCCGTAAAATCGTCCACGACTTGACCATGCCCCGCTCCTTAGGCAAGCGAATAGTAGTGCTCGACGCGATGGGGGTGATGTATCGCGCACAGGATGATGTGGCGGAGCTCCTCGTCCCGTTCGTGCAGCGGCATCGCCCGTCCGTTTCCGCGCGGGATGTGACGGCGCGCTACACGGAGGCGAGCCTCGGCCGGATGGATGCAGACGCGTTCTGGCGGGCGCTCGGCCTGCACCCAGGCGTCGAAGACGATTACCTGTCGGCGCACCGTCTAACCGAGGGCCTGCTCGACTTCCTTGCGCTCGCACGAGACTCGGACGTCGACGTGTGGTGTCTGTCGAACGACGTGTCACGGTGGTCGATCAAGCTCCGCGAGCGCTTCGGACTCAACGATCTCTTCTCAGGCTTCGTGATCAGCGGCGACATCGGCTACCGCAAGCCGTCCCCGTCGGCATACCGCTGCCTGCTGGACCGCCTTGATGCGACCCCACAGCTATTCGTCGACGACCGACCCCGCAACGTCGCCGCGGCCCGAAACCTGGGCATTCCCGCTGTGTGCTTTGGCCCGGGCTGCGACGAAACCGACTGCGTGGCAGACTTCGCGGAACTGGCACGGTCACGGAGCAGCATGTGGTGTCGGGTTTGACCGACCGTCCGCAGTCGTCGGTCGGCGGCTCATCCGCGCAGGTTGGCGACGGACGCTTCTTGAAGGCTGGCTTGGCGCGATGGCTCGATTTGCGGCCTGCGGAGGCGTTGGGGCATGGGTGAGTGGTTTGAAGGATTGAGCGCCTTGCAGCAAACGCTCTTGGGCGTTGCTGGCTTTTCGACCGGCGTCTATGCGATCCAGACCTTGCTGACGCTTACGGGCGTGCTTGGTGACGCCGATGGCGGCGATGGCGGAGCGGGTGGCGACGGCATCTCCTTCGGCGACCTGTTCACGGTTCGCAATGGCGTCTCCTTCCTGATGGGTTTCTCCTGGGGCGCGCTCATGGCCACCGGCTGGGGCATTGCCAACGCGTTTCTGCTGGTGGTGGTGGGGCTGTTCGGCGGTTCGGCTTTCGTGGGGCTCAACCTAGGATTGCTCGCATTGATGGCGATGCTTGAGAGCCGTGGCAACGTGGACACCGCGTCAGCCTCCGGCGCGGACGCCACCGTGACCCTGACCGTGCCGGCGTCGCGTCGCGGGGTCGGCAAGGTGACCGTGGCTGTGTCGGGTAGGTTGCTGGAATACCACGCTGTCACCGACGACGGCGCACCGCTCGCTCGGGGGTCGTCGGTTGTTGTGCGCGAGGTCTCCGGCAACCAGTTGGTGGTGGGGAACCGCGTCCCCGGGCCGGAACTCCCGGCAGGGGAAAGCGGCCAGAAGCCGGCAATCGAAACTGGAACGGAGCGTTAGCGTCATGGACTTCACCGTCATATTCGTCGCCGTGCTGGCGATCGTCCTGGTCGTTGCAGTCATCGCTGCGGCATCGCGCATCAAGACCTGTCCGTCCGATCAGGTCCTCGTCAAGTACGGGCAGGTAGGCGGAGACCGCATGGCCAAGGCCATCCACGGCGGCACCACCTTCGTCTGGCCGGTGGTGCAGGGCTTCCGCTTCCTGGACCTCACGCCCATGACCGTGGACATAGACCTGCGGGGCGCCCTCTCGAAGCAGAACATCCGCGTCAACGTCCCGTCGCGCTTCACCTTCGGCATCGGCACCGTAGAGGAGCTCATGAACAACGCCGCCGAACGGCTGCTCTCCCTCGACAACCCGCAGATCGAGGACACGGCGAAGGACATCATCTACGGCCAGTTGCGCGCCACCATCGCCATGATGGAATCGAGGAGATCAATGGCGACCGCGAGAAGTTCGAGTCGCGGGCGCTCGAGAACATCGAGTCGGAGCTGATGAAGATTGGCCTCCGGCTCATCAACGTCAACATCTCCGACATCACCGACGAGTCCGGCTACATCGAGGCGCTCGGTCAGCGAGCCGCCGCCGAGGCCATCAACAAGGCCAAGGTGGACGTGGCGCAGCAGGAGCGCGACGGCGCCGTGGGGTCTGCGGAGGCGGAGCAGGAGCAACGCGTGCGGGTTGCGGAGGCGAACGCCCGCGCGGTGGCCGGCGAGAATGATGCCAAGGCGGTGGAGGCGTCGTCGCAAGCCGATCTGCGGGAAGCCGAGGCGGAAGCGCGGCGGCGAGGCGATGCCGCAGAGGCGGTCAAGCACGCTGCTTCCGAGCAGGAGGGCTACAGCACCGAGCGCGAGGCGGAAGTTGCCCGCGCCGAACGCGACCGCGCCCGGGAATACGCCAACATCGTCGTTCCGGCGGAAATCGAGCGGGACCGCATCCGCACGGAGGCGGAAGGCGAGAAGCAGCGCGAAGTGCTCGCCGGCGAAGCGGAAGGCGAGGCCGTCCGCGCCAAGCTTGCCGGCGAGGCCGAAGGCCGCATGGAGGTCCTCACCAAGATGGCCGAGGGCTTCCGCGAGATCGTCGAGGCGGCCGGTGCCGATCCGGACAAGGCCGCGCGACTCATGATCGTCGACAAGATCGAGGACATCGCGGCCGCCCAGGCCAGCGCCATCAGCAACATCGCCTTCGACAAGGTGGTGGTGTACGACAGCGGCAAGGGCAACGCAGTCGGCAACTTCCTCGGCGGCCTGACGCAGGCGCTGCCGCCGTTCCACGAGGTGGCCAAGATGGCCGGTGTGGAACTGCCGGAGTACTTGGGCCGCATGGTCGAGGCGCAGGGCCCAATCGAAGCACCCAGCGCCCCAGCCCCCGAAATGAAAGACGATGAAGCAAACGACGCCGAAGACTAATTCGTGGCTCCGGGTCTAGGCCAAGCGCGGGCCCTTGGGGGGAGGGCATGGCGCTACTCCAGCCGCGTCACGGATGTGTTGCGCCTGATGGAGAAGACGCCAAAACCCTCACCCACGCTTGCTCGCAAACCGCGGGAACATTAGGGTAGCGACGGTTGCCTGCCGCATTCTTGGTGCCGTGATGGAACTCAACATCAAGGACAATGAAACCTGCCAGCTCGCGCGGGAACTCGCGAGCCTGACCGGCGACACTATGGCCGGTGCAGTCACTCTTGCGCTGCGTGAACGACTGGAACGGGAGCGTCGGATTCGCGGCGCCGAAAAACGGCTCCGCGACATGCGTGCGATCGCTGAGCGCTGTGCATCCCTGATGAAGCCCGGCCCATCCGCGACAGAACATGGTGATCTCCTCTACGACGACCGAGGCGTGCCGGGTTGATCGTCGATTCGTTGGCGACCAATCCCGCAACGTATTGGCCGCCAGCAAATGGGCATTCCTTACTTGCGCTTTAACCAACTCGGCGACGAGACCGACGGCGTGCCCAACTTCGCCGAGTTAGCTCGAGTCGTCCTCACCCGCTATTAGCCCATAGCGAGGCCAACCCAAGCACGGGCGACGCATGCGTCGCCCTGTCTCCGGGACCGTGGTAGAGATTCTCGGGCGGACAGGGGCTCCCGCAATGAGCGCCCATACGGTTGCAAGGGAGGGCGAGACGATGTACCCCCGAATGGAGCTCTTAGTCAACGATCTGCACTTGACCTCGTATGGCCGCCATCGACCGCCACCACACGGCAGTCAGGTGTATGTTTCCGGCAGAAACTCAACGCGGCTTCCACGGCATGCTGCGGCGTCCGCCGTTGCGCGGCCCAGCCCCAGCTCCCGTTCTCGCCGAGCGCAAACGCCTTGTGCGGCGCGCTGCCGGTGTACCTCGTCCAGCCACGCCTCCCCACCGCATTCAGTCCCTCTGGGGGAGGAGGTCTCGAAACCGGGGCATGTGCGGGATCGAGTTGCCAACCCGGCGCTTCGATGTCGCGCAGGAACGTGCTGATGCGTGGCTGCCAAAGCTCGCGCCCGCCGAGCTCGACAAGATTGTGACCGTCTTCGCTGAACCAGAGCGGGCCGACCATCGCAAGGCGTGCCGGAGCGCCCCCGGCGACGTATGCGTCGAAATCGCGCCGCACAAGAGACGGCCAGAAGTACGCGTCTGCCGTGGAGTAAAGCCATAGCGCTGGCACACGTACGCTACGACCGAAGGTCTCGAAGGCATGTTGCAGAGCCCTTGCGTTGCAGACCTGTCGTCGCCCGTTGCCGCCATGACCACCAGCGAAATTGACGACGCCGAGAAGCCCTTCAGGTTGTCGCTCCGCCAAGGCGAGCACGGTGAGACCACCTACCGAATGGCCAAGGGCCACTATCGACGAAGCGCCAGACTGAGAAGCCTCGCGCTGCAAACCTCCGGCTTCGGATGGGCGCACAAGCGCTTCGAGCACAGCAGCGTAGTCCTTGGCGGACTCCCGGGCTGCGCGGAGATAGGCTTGACTGGGCCAAAGCCCGCATAGGACGTTCGGATTTCCTACGATGTTCCCCGTTGAAGAGGCGAATCCACGCCTTGCGAAAATCACCGCACGGTAGCCACGTCGCGCGAAGTTTGTGGCGACGGGAAGTAGCCTGCGCAGCGCGAGGTTGCGAGCGTCTTCACGATCGATGGGAACACCGTGGGAAATCAGAGCCAGCGGCATGGGCCCAGAACTCGGCGGCGTCACCGTTAGCGTCTCGAGTTCCTCGCGCACCCCATCGATGACGACCGCGATCCGCCCTTCCTGCACCGTGGCATCCACCTTCGGCATATAGCGGGCAGGCGCGGGCTTGGGCAACATCGGAAAGCCATTGCTATCAAGCGTGTACTCGCTAGCGTCTAAAGGCCCCCGTTGCGTAGTCATGCATCCGCCGAGGGCCAGGAAACATGACGTGAGGATCAGTAACTTCAGGAAACCGGCAGGGATGCCCTCCGGCGAGTAATAGGTGTCCATCGCGTACACCATACCGGAGACCCAACGTGGCCGCGACTGGTCGAGCCCCTTGGGAGCGAGGGCGTCTCGCCCTCGCGCGCGCCGATAGGCGCGCAGCGTTGGAAGTGCGAGATGCATGACTGCTGGGGATCGTGCGTGCCAGCGACAGGCCGGTCAAGTGGGACTAGTGCCGTGAGCTTTGCTCTCTCATTTCGATCTGTGGAGCTTCTTGACGCCGACCACACATCAACCGCGTGCGGGTAGCCGAAGGAACCCAGAACGGTCCCTTCGGTGGTCGTATCCGCCGGACGAGCTCCATCCGACGGCCCCAGTATCTTGCGGGTTAGCACGACACGACTTGGGATTGGCTTCACACTCGGATGTTGGCACCGCTTGCCTACAACTTTACCAGCCACTTTGGCCGCCTACGAATGCAGGCGGAGTTCGCGCGACGACGCGTGTGCTAGGAGTTCCTCGCAGGACGTAATCCGCAATCGGGCCTATGCCAGCAGGGCGTCACTACCTAGCGGGTTACCATGCGGCCACTCGGGTTGAAGGCGGGGCGGATGTCGGACTCGTTCTACGAGGAGCTCTTCGGCGTGCGGGGGAAGGTGGCGTTGGTCACCGGAGGTACGCGGGGCATTGGGCTCATGATTGCGGAGGGGCTGGTGCGGGCTGGGGCGCGGGTCTATGTCGCGTCGCGCAAGGTGGATGCTTGCGTGGAGACGGAGCGGGCGCTGGGGCAGTTTGGCCAATGCACGGCGATTCCCAGCGACATCGGCAACGTGGCCGGATGCGAGTTGCTGGCGGGGGAAATCGCATCGCGAGAGGAGCGGCTGCACATCCTGGTCAACAACGCGGGCCTGACTTGGAGCCTGCCGATTGACGACTTCACCGAGAAAGCCTGGGATCGGGTGGTGGACCTGGATGTGAAAAGCCCGTTCTTCCTCACGCAAAAGCTCTTGCCGCTGCTTCGGGCTGCGGCAACCGCGGACGAGCGCGCCTCGGTCGTCAATGTCACGTCCGTGAACGGCATCAAGCCGAGTGGGCTCATGAACTACTCCTATGTCGCCGCCAAGGCTGGCTTGGGACAGCTTTCGGCGCAGATGGCGCGGGACTTGATGGTCGATCACATCAACGTCAACGTGATCGCGCCCGGACCGTTCAAGTCAAAGATGACCGCGCCGCTTTTCGCGACCGACGAGATGGACCGGCAGATGATCGAGAGCTTCCCGATGAAGCGCTGGGGACGGATGGAGGACGCTGCCGGGTTGACGATCTTCCTGTCGTCGCGTGCTGGCTCCTATCTCACCGGCGTGACGCTGCCTTGTGACGGGGGTGCCACCACCATTGGCTGATGGTGTCCGGCGTGAAGTTCCGCGTGAGCGGAACCTCCAACGCGCCCAAACGGCGCGCCACGACAGCGCGATTCCGCTTTGGGCCGAGGGTGCGCCTGGGGCGCTGGGCGATGGCGACATCGATTGCCCGCAAATCACGGTGCATCTGCCGGAGCAGGGAGCGACAGGGGCCGGAGTGATCGTCAATCCGGGCGGCGGCTATCGCATCCTTGCCTCGGATTGGGAGGGCTTGCAGGTGGCGCGCTGGCTGAACCGGGCCGGCATCGCGGCGTTTGTGCTGCGCTATCGCGTCGGCGAGCGCTATCACTCGGAAGTTTCCCTGCTCGACGGCCTGCGCGCGGTTCGGCTGGTGCGAGCCCGCGCCGAGGAATTCGGTGTTGCCAAGGGCCGCATCGGAATGCTCGGCTTTTCCGCCGGCGGTCATCTCGCCGTAGCGGTTGGAACGGCGTGGGACGAAGGTGATCCGAAGTCGGACGACGCCGTCGAACGACAGTCGAGCCGCCCAGACTTCCTCGCTCCGGTCTATGCGGTGACGGACGGCATCGAGCGCGGCCGCAAGGCGGACGAATACACGCCGACGCCGGAGCGAGTCAACGCCCAAACGCCACCGACTTTCCTCGTCCACACCCACGAGGACGCCATCGTTCCGGGCACCCAGTCCACCCTCTTCTACGACGCTTTGCTGCGCGCCGGCGTGCCGGCAGAAATGCACATCTACGGTTTCGGCGAGCACGGCACCGGGCTTGGCGTCGGCGATGCGGATTTCCGCGCCTGGCCGCGCCTGTTCGTAAGCTGGCTCCGACGGGGAGGCTTCCTCACGAATGCCGATCGCATCGGCGTGCACGGACGCGTGACCTTGGACGGCAAGGCGATGGGCATGGCTTGGGTGACGTTGACGCCGCAAGACCCGCATTCGCCGCCGGCGCGCACTCGAACTTCGCGAGGCGAGGACGGCGCCTTCGAAATACCGCAGAGCCACGGCGTCGTGCCGGGACTGCATCGGCTGGAGGTGTTCCACGTCAGCGACCAGTATCCGCATGTGGCGACGGGGGCTTACACCTTGCCCGACGCCAGCCGCTTCGACCTCGGAGTGCGATGGATCGACGCCACGCCTCTGGCGATTGACGTGAAGGCAGCGAACGCACTGCCAGTCGCGGACGCCTGACCCCAAATGGACCCCATCAGTCAAGGCGCGGTCGGGGCGGCCACGGCGCAGGGGGTGTTGCCGCGTTCGTTGCTTGAGCCCAAGAACGCCAGGGTGGCGGCCTTGCTTGGCTGCCTTGCCGGGATGGCGCCGGACCTTGATGTCTTCATCTCGTCTTCGACGGATTCCCTGCTGTTCCTCGAGTTTCACCGGCAGTTCACGCATGCACTGGTGTTCATTCCTGTCGGCGCCTTGGTGGTGGCTGCCGTCGCCTATCCGTTTGTTCGGCGGCGGTTGTCGTTCGGCACGGCCTGGGCCGTTTGCTTGGTGGGCTATGGCTCCCACGGGTTGCTCGATGCCTGCACTTCCTACGGCACGCAGCTCTTTTGGCCCTTCTCCAACCACCGGGTGGCGTGGAACAACGTGGCCGTGGTGGACCCGTTCTTCACTGTGCCTCTGCTGGTATTGCTGGCCATCGGTGTGGTGCGGCGCAACCGGCGCTTTACGGTGGCAGGTTTGGTGTGGGGGCTTGCGTATCTGGGTGCCGGCATCGTGCAGAACCAGCGTGCGGAGGCGATTGGTCGCGAGATGGCCGCCATGCGCGGACACGAGCCGGAGCGCCTTGGCGCGAAGCCCAGCTTTGCCAACCTCTTGGTGTGGAAGGTGGTGTACGAGCACGATGGCAGCTACTACATCGACGCGGTGCGGACCGGATGGCAGAGCACCGTCTGCCCCGGCTCGAGGGTGCCGGTGCTGGACGTTGGGGAACACCTGCCGTGGGTCGATCCGGCCAGCCAGCAGGCGCGGGACATCGAGCGCTTTCGGTGGTTTTCGTCGGATTACCTGACTCCGGACCCCGTGCATCCCAATCGGGTGATTGACGCCCGCTATTCCCTCGTGCCGAATCGCATCGATCCGCTGTGGGGGATTGAGCTTGCGCCCGATGCGCCGGCGAACCGGCATGTCCTCTTTGTGGCGGACCGTGCCGCGGATGCCGAGGAGTTCGCCGCTCTCGGCGCACTCTTCTCCGGCGAGGGATGCCACGGCGTAGAATCCGCCGCTTTCGCCCGCGACCGGTGAGGGCGCTCTGGGCGCAGGAGGACAGGCATGAAGATCGGCGTATCGCTCCCCATTCGAGAACTCAAGGACGACATCGGCGCGCTCGTCGCGTTCGCACAAGCCGCTGACGAGCTTGGCTATTCCCACCTGCGGGTGCCGGATCAGGTGCTGCGCCCGAACAGCGGGCATCTGCACGAGCCGTTGATTGCCTTGGCCTACATTGCTGCGGCGACGAAGAACATTGAACTCTGCCCTTCGGTGATCGTGGCACCTGCGCGGCAGACGGTGCTGCTCGCCAAGCAGCTCGCGACGCTGGATGCCATGAGCGGCGGGCGGGTGCGGCTTGGGATTGGCGTTGGTGGAAGCGCGCCGGAGTACGAGGCCCTTGGCGAGGATTTCCACACGCGCGGTCGCCGTTGCGAAGAGCAGATCGACCTCCTGCGCCGGCTGTGGACGGAAGAGACGGTGGATTTCGACGGGCGCTGGGACACGGTGCAGGGCGCGGGCCTCGATCCGCTCCCGGTCCAGCGACCCATTCCCATCTGGATCGGTGCCGCCGGCGTGCCGGTGCCACGCATCCTGCGCCGCATGGGCCGCCAGGCGGACGGATGGTTCGTGCTTTGTTCGCCGGAGCAGTTCGATGACGTGAAGGCGGAGATCGACGCCGCTGCCGTGGACGCGGGCCGAGACCCAGACGAAGTCGGCACGGAGGCTGGCGTCGCCGTGGTGGGTGCGCGCGAGGCGGAGTGGAAGGACCGCGTTCAAGGTTGGCAAGCAAAAGGCGTGGGCCGCATCTGCCTGAGGACGCTAGGCGGTGGCCTGGACGCCGACGGCCACATCGCCAAGCTGAAGCAGGCCTGGCAAGAACAGCCGTAGTGCTCGTTCAAGCACCGATCAAGTGGGACCGTTTGGTCGCGTCTCGTCGTCGACTTGGATTGGCTCTTGGAGGCCGCGACGTGAACCTGGCGCTTGAACGTGACGGACCTTTGGCGGGAGGGCTCCAGGAGCTTGCACCGCAGGAGCGGCGGAGACGCCGCGTATGTGGTGCAAGGTCATGGGGAGGTGGGGGCTGGGGCCAGACGCCGAGCGTAGCGAGGGGTTTGGCGGCGCTCGCCCTCCCTGCGCGCCGCAAGGCGCGTTCTCTCATCCTGCGGCTACAACGCAGCGCGCCTGTCGGCGCACTAGGGAGGGCGAGACGCCCTCCCTCCAAAGACCGCGATCCTTCGAGGCTGGGGGGAAGTCAATGAAGCTGTTGGTGGCGAACCGGGGGGAGATTGCGATCCGCGTGATGCGTGCGGCGGCGGAGCTCGGCATCTCGACGGTGGCGATTGCGCCGAAGGACGACGCCGGCTCGCTGCACACGGGCAAGGCGGACGAGGCGGTGACGCTCGAAGGGGTCGGCGCCGCGGCCTATCTCGACATCGGCCAGGTGGTGGTCGCGGCGCGGGAGACCGGCTGCGACGCGGTGCACCCGGGCTACGGCTTCCTGTCGGAGAACGCGGAGCTGGCGCGGGCGTGCGCGGAGGCGGGCCTGACCTTCGTGGGCCCCCGCGAGGAGACGCTGCGGCTGTTCGGCGACAAGGCGCGGGCGCGTGCCGCGGCCGCGGAGGCGGGAGTGCCGGTGATCCGCGGCATCGACCACGCGGTGTCTCTGGACGAGGCGCAGGCGTTCTTCGCGAGGCTCGGCGCCGGCAGCGCGATGATGCTGAAGGCGGTGGGCGGCGGCGGGGGCCGGGGCTCGCGCATGGTGGAGCGTGCGGAGGAGGTTGCGGAGACGTTCGAGCGCTGCCGCTCGGAGGCGCAGGCGGCGTTCGGCAACGGCGACCTGTACGTGGAGGAGTTCATGCGCCGGGCGCGGCACGTGGAGGTGCAGGTGCTGGGCGACGGCAGCGGCGCGGTTGCTCATCTGGGCGAGCGGGAGTGCAGCGTGCAGCGTCGGTTCCAGAAGATCGTCGAGGTGGCGCCGGCGCCGGGTCTTGCGGAGTCGGTTCGGGCGGCGGTGATCGAGGCGGCGGTTCGGTTCGCGGCCAGCGTGGACTACCTGAGCGCCGGCACGTTCGAGTTCCTCGTGGACGTTTCCGAGGCCGCCTCGGGCGGCGGCTTCGCGTTCATCGAGACGAACGCCCGGCTGCAGGTGGAGCACACGGTGACGGAGGAGGTCACCGGCGTGGACATCGTCAAGTCCCAGCTTCGGCTGGCGCAGGGGGCGACGGTGTCGGAGCTGGGGCTGGACGCGCCGGCCGCCCCGCGCGGCTACGCAATCCAGTCGCGGGTGTGCATGGAGTCGGTGCGCGACGACGGCACGATCGTTCCGACCGGCGGGGTGCTGACGGCGTACGAGGCGCCGAGCGGCCCTGGCGTTCGCACGGACGGCTTCGGCTACGGCGGCTACGAGACGAGCCTGAACTACGACTCGCTGCTGGCGAAGGTGATCGCGCACTCGCCGTCGCCGGACTTCGGCGACGCCATCGCCCGGTCGCTGCGGGCGCTGGCGGAGTTCCGGGTCGAGGGGGTGGAGACCAACATCGGCTTCCTCGAGAGCATCCTGGGCCACGGCGACTTCGCCGCCGGCCGTGTCCACACCCGCTTCGTCGACGAGAACATGGCGAGCCTCGCCGCGGCCCAGGCTGGTGCCCGCTTTGTCACGCCGCCTGGATTCGAGCCGCAGGCGGCAGACGGCTTTGCCGGTGCCAGGGTCGAGGACGCCCGCGACCCCCTCGCGCTCTTCCTGCACGACACCCGCGTCAAGTCGGAACAGGACGACGAGGACGAGGCCGAAAGCGGCGCGGTCGTCGTACCGGCCCCGGTTCCCGGAGTGGTGCGCGCCGTGCATGTCCGCGCCGGAGACGAGGTGCTGACGGGCCAGCCGCTCGCAACCATCAACTCGCTAGAGATCGACCACATCGTTCGCGCCGTTGAGGGCGGTGCGGTGGAAACCGTCGCCGTGGACGCGGGTGATGTCGTCCGCGCCGGCGACTCCTTGCTGCAGATCGTCAAGTCGGACATGGCCGGCCGCTGGGCTGAACCTTCTGAGGAACCAGACTTCGATACCCGCCGCTCCGACTTGGCCCTGGTGGACCAGCGCCGCACCTACACCGAAGACGACTTCCGCGCCGAACGCATCGGCCGCCGCCACGCCAAGGAGCAGCGCAGCCCGCGCGAAAACATCGAACACCTCATGGACGGCACCTTCCGCGAATACGGCCCCCTCGTTACTGCGGCAAGCTGGCAGAAGCAGGAATGGCTGCGGGAGACGACCCAGGCGGATGGCCTCGTCATGGGCATCGGCCGCATCAACGGCGATCTCTTCGATGCCGATGCCTCCCGTGCCGTGGTGGTGCACTACGACTACATGGTGGTGGCCGGCACCCAGGGCGGGCGCGGCCACTACAAGCAGGATCGCATCTACGAACTGGCCGGACGCTTTCGGCTGCCGCTGATCCTCTTCGCCGAGGGCGGCGGCGGCCGACCCGGCATCAGCGGCGGCGAACGGGCAGAAGCCGTGGACATCGCCATCGAGGCGGGGCTGCGCAAGCTCGGCGAGGAGGCACCGCCCGGCTCCCGCGCCAGCGCCGTGGACGTGGCCGGTCGCGGCGGCGGCGGGGTGCCGGTGGATTCCTACACCTTCACGAAGCTTTGCGAGCTGAGCGGCTTGGTACCCCTGGTGGGCGTCAACTCCGGGCGCTGCTTCGCCGGCAACACGGTGATGCTGGCGTCGTGCGACGTCATCATCGCGGCGGAGAACTCCACCATTGGCCTCGGTGGCCCGGCCATGATCGAAGGCGGGGGCCTCGGCATCTACACGCCGGAAGAAGTGGGTCCCATGTCCTTCCAGGTGCCGAACGGCGTCGTCGACATCCTCGTCAAGGACGACGAGGCGGCCATCGAGACGGCGAAGAAATACCTTTCCTACTTCCAGGGCGCGGTGGATAGCTGGGAGACGCCAGACCAGCGCCGCCTCCGCGCGATCATCCCGGAAGACCGCAGCGCGCTCTACGACATGCGCGAGCTCATCGCCACCTTGGCGGACGAAGACTCCATCCTCGAAATCCGCGAAGCCTTCGGCGTCGGCATCATCACCGCCTTCATCCGCATCGAAGGCCAGCCGATGGGCCTCATCGCCAACAACCCGCAGCATCTCTCCGGTGCCATCGACAGCGACGCCGCCGACAAGGCGGCGCGCTTCCTGCAACTGTGCGACACCTTCGACATCCCGGTGCTGTCGCTGATGGACTGCCCCGGCCTCATGCCGGGGCCGGAGTACGAGCAGGCGGCGCTGCTGCGCCACTCAGGCCGCATGTTCGTCACCGGCGCCAACATGACCACACCCCTCTTCGGCGTGGTGGTGCGCAAGGCGTACGGCATGGGCGTGCGAGCGATGTGCGGCGGCAGTTCGCTCGAGCCGTTCTTCACGGTCGCCTGGCCGACGGCGGAGTTCGCCGACATGACCATCGACGGCAGGGTCAACCTCATGTACGGCGAGGAACTGGCCGCGATTGAGGATGCGGCGGAACGAGAAGCGGTGCACCAACGCCTGATGGATGCCCACGTCGATCGAGTGCGCGCGGTGAACGCCGGCGGCACCAACTACGGCATTGACGACGTGATCGACCCGGCGGACACAAGGGCCTGGCTCGCACAGGGCCTCAAAAGCGTGCCGAAACCCCCGCCGCGAGCAGAAAAGAAACGACCGAATATCGACACGTGGTAGGTCAACGGGACCGGTGTTCGGGAACGCAGCTTGAAGGGAGGGAAAGGGGAAAGATGAAGCTGTTGGTGGCGAACCGGGGGGAGATAGCGATCCGCGTGATGCGTGCGGCGGCGGAGCTTGGCATCCCGACGGTGGCGATTGCGCCGCAGGACGACGCCGGCTCGCTGCACACGGGCAAGGCGGACGAGGCGGTGACGCTGGAAGGGGTCGGCGCGGCGGCCTATCTCGACATCGGCCAGGTGGTGGGCGCGGCGCGGGAGACCGGCTGCGACGCGGTGCACCCGGGCTACGGCTTCCTGTCGGAGAACGCGGAGCTGGCGCGGGCGTGCGCGGAGGCGGGCCTGACCTTCGTGGGCCCCCGCGAGGGGACGCTGCGGCTGTTCGGCGACAAGGCGCGGGCGCGTGCCGCGGCCGCGGAGGCGGGGGTGCCGGTGATCCGCGGCATCGACCACGCGGTGTCGCTGGAGGAGGCGCAGGCGTTCTTCGCCAGCCTCGGCGCCGGCAGCGCGATGATGCTGAAGGCGGTGGGCGGCGGCGGTGGCCGGGGCTCGCGCATGGTGGAGCGTGCGGAGGAGGTTGCGGAGACGTTCGAGCGCTGCCGCTCGGAGGCGCACGCGGCGTTCGGCAACGGCGACCTGTACGCGGAGGAGTTCATGCGCCGGGCGCGGCACGTGGAGGTGCAGGTTCTGGGCGACGGCAGCGGCGCGGTTGCTCATCTGGGCGAGCGGGAGTGCAGCGTGCAGCGTCGGTTCCAGAAGATCGTCGAGGTGGCGCCGGCGCCGGGTCTTGCGGAGTCGGTTCGGGCGGCGGTGATCGAGGCGGCGGTTCGGTTCGCCGCCAGCGTGGACTACCTGAGCGCGGGCACGTTCGAGTTCCTCGTGGACGTGTCCGAAGACGCCTCCGGGGGCGGCTTCGCGTTCATCGAGACGAACGCCCGGCTGCAGGTGGAGCACACGGTGACGGAGGAGGTCACCGGCGTGGACATCGTCAAGTCCCAGCTTCGGCTGGCGCAGGGGGCGACGGTATCGGAGCTGGGGCTGGACGCGGCCGTCGCGCCGCACGGCTACGCGATCCAGTCGCGGGTGTGCATGGAGTCGGTGCGTGAGGACGGCACGATCGTTTCGACGGGCGGCGTGCTGACGGCGTACGAGGCGCCGAGCGGCCCGGGGGTGCGCACGGACGGCTTCGGCTACGGCGGCTACGAGACGAGCCTGAACTACGACTCGCTGCTGGCGAAGGTGATCGCGCACTCGCCGTCGCCGGACTTCGGCGACGCCATCGCCCGCTTGCTGCGGGCGCTGGCGGAGTTCCGGGTCGAGGGGGTGGAGACCAACATCGGCTTCCTCGAGGGCATTCTCGGCCACCCGGACTTCGCCGCCGGCGAGGTGCACACGCGCTTCGTGGACGAGAACATGGCGAGCCTCGCCGCGGCCCAGGCCGGCGCCCGCTTCGTCACCCCGCCCGGATTCGAGCCGCAGGCGGCGGCAGCGCAGCAAGCCGAGCAGGCGGTGGGGCCAGAGGGGTCCGTGGGCTTGGTTGCCCCCATGCAAGGAACCATCGTCGAGATTGGCGTTGCCATAGGCGATGAGGTGCGCGTTGGTCAAGCGGTGGCAGTCGTTGAGGCCATGAAGTTGCAGCACGACATCCGGGCCGATCGCAACGGCGTCGTCTGCGCCGTTTCCATGTCGGAAGGCGACGTGGTGCGGGAGGGCTTTCCCATCGTCTTCCTGCACGAGTCCGATGTCGAAGGTGGTGCCTTGGAGGGCGATGCCGGAATGGACCTCGACCTTCTCCGGGGAGACATGCAGGAGGTCAACGAACTCATCGACCAAACCCTCGATGCTGCCAAGGCAGAAGCGGTGGCCGGCCTGCGCGAAAGCAACCGGCGCACGCCAAGGGAAAACCTCGACGACCTGCTAGACGAAGGCTCCTTCCGCGAGTTCGGTCCCCCGGCGGCCGGCTCCGCCGCCGGCGGCACCATCATGGGCTTCGGCAGTGTCAATGCCGACCTTGTCGGAGACGAGCGCAGCCGCGTCGCGGTGGTACACAGCAACTACCCCACCGCCGCCTACACCCACGGCCACTATCGTCAGGAGCAGATTCACGAGATGGCCAGCGACTGGCGCGTCCCCGTGGTGCTCTTCTCCGAAGGGGAGGGTGGCCCGCACGGCAGCGTCGGCGGCGTCGGCATGGACGCCAGCGTCTTCACCGATTTCGCAAGGCTGTCGGGGCTGGTGCCGCTCATCGGCGTCAACACCGGCGACTGCTTCGCCGGCAATGCCGCCCTCCTCGCCTGCTGCGACGTCATCATTGCCACCGAAGACTCCACCATCGGCATGAACGGCCCGGCCGTCGTCGAGTCGAGCGGATTGGGCACCCACAGCGCGGCGGAACTCGGCGGCATGGCCTTCCAGGCGCCGAACGGGAGCGTCGACATCGTCGTCAAGGACGACGCCGCCGCCGTGGCCACCGCCAAGCAATACCTCTCGTACTTTCAAGGACCTGTGTCGGATTGGGAGGCACCGGACCAGCGCCGGATGCGGCACATCATTCCCGAAGACCGCGTGCGCGCCTACGACATGCGCGAAATCATCGAAACCCTGGCCGATGAAGGCTCGATGCTGGAAATCCGCAAAGACTTCGGCATCGGCGTCATTACCTCGTTCATCCGCGTGGAAGGCCAGCCGATGGGCGTCGTGGCCAACAATCCGGCGCATCTTGCCGGCGCGGTGGACAGCCCAGGCGCAGACAACGGTGCCCGCTTCTTCCAGCTCTGCGACGCCTTCGACATCCCGGTGGTGGTGTTCATGGACTGTCCGGGCATCATGGTGGGCCCAGACCACGAGCGCACGGCCCTCGTCCGCCACGCCGTGCGCCTGTTCAACATTGGCGCCAACTGCACCGCGCCCATGTTCGGCATCATGGTGCGCAAGGCCTACGGGCTCGGCGTGCAAGCCATGATCGGCGGCGCCTCCTCGGTGCCGTTCCTGACCGTGGCATGGCCGACGGCAGAGTTCGCCGGCATGAACATCGACGGTGCCGTCAAGCTCTCCGCCCGCCGCGAACTGGCCGCCATCGAAGATGCCGAAGAGCGCAAGGACGCCTACGAGCGACGGGTGGCGCAGGGCTACGAATCGGCAAGAGCCGTCAACTCCGGCGCCAGATACGTGATCGACCCGGCCGACACCCGCGCCTTCATCGCTCGCGGCATGAAGAGCCTGCCGCCAACGCCGCCGCGCACGAAGAAAAAGCGTCCTTACGTGGACACATGGTAAACCGCAGGGAACACCAGCGGTCGGTTGACCCGCATCCGCTTGATACAGCTGTGTCAT
The DNA here is from genome assembly GCA_965116935.1 of Pseudomonadales bacterium. Lineage (GTDB taxonomy): Bacteria > Pseudomonadota > Gammaproteobacteria > Pseudomonadales > Azotimanducaceae > VXYL01. Next base: position 3,779,768 of record OZ220737.1, read on the forward strand.
GCACCATTCGGGGAACAACCACATGCGTGCCCAAACAAGGGCGACGCATGCGTCGCCCCTACGGAACGCTCGCAGTCCGCTATTCTTGCCTGCCGTGCAGGGAAGGGATCGCGGATGAGTGAGGAAGCCGCGCTGGCGGGCATTCGGGTGGTGGATGCCGCCGGGAGCATCGCCACGGCCTATTGCGGCAAGCTGTTTGCGGATCATGGGGCGGTGGTGGTCAATGCCGAGCCCCCCGAAGGCTTCGCCACGCGGCGGGAAGCACCGTTTCTGCCCGGCGCCCCGGCTCCGGAAAACAGCGCCCTCCACGCTTGGCTCTCCACCAACAAGGCGAGTGCGGTGGTCGAGTCGGCCGGCGACATCCACGACTTGGCGCGAGGAGCGCAGGTGGTGCTCGACGACGGGCGTTTCGATTGCGACGACTTCTCTGCCTTTGCGCCCAACGTCGTGGTTTCCACGGTGACGTGGTTCGGACGCACGGGACCGTATGCGGACTACCAAGGCACAGACGGTGTGGTTCAGTCGCTCATCGGCATGGTGCGGGGCATCGGTGCCGAAGAGGGCCCGCCCATCCTCCCGGCCGGCTGCCAGGCCCAGATCGTCGGCGGCCTCGCCGCCTACATCGGCACGCTCGGTCAGGTGATCGCCCGGGAGATCGGCAATGCCGCAGGCCCGGTTCGGCTCGACACGAGCATCTTCGAGGCCAACCTTTGCTTCACGGAGGTCGGTGGCGTGGGCGGCCATCGCAGCGGTCGTCGCGTCCGACGCATGGGCGTGAACCGCTATCCGCCCACGTATCCGCTCGGCATCTATCCGTGCCGCGATGGCTGGCTCGGCGTCACAGCCCTCACGCCATCGCAGTGGAAGAGCTTCTGTGCCTTGCTCGACATGCAGGAGTTCGCCGATGTGCCGCAATACCAGAGCGCGATCGGCCGCCTGCAGGATGCGGAAATGCTCGATCCGCTCATCCACGAGCGGGTGCGGGAGCGGAGCGCCAATGAGCTCTTCAACCGGGGTCAGGGCGCACGCATCCCGCTGGCGTTGGTGCCGACGATGGAGCAACTGTTCACCGTGGACCAATACGTCGCCCGACGGGCGTTCGATGAGGTGCGGCCACCGGGGCAAGCGGGCTTCGTGGCGCCGGTGACGCCGTTTCGTCTGTTCCGTACCCCTGCCACGCGCGGTGGCGACGTGGCCGCCCTCGGGTCGATGGCGCCGGCGGCGGAACCACCCCGGAGCGCGCGCGCATGAGCCGCCCGGGCCTACTCGAAGGCGTCCGCGTGGTCGATCTCTCCATGGGTTGGGCCGGCCCTTTGGCGGCGCGGCATCTCGCCGACATGGGCGCCGATGTCATCAAGGTGGAGGGTTGCGTCCGCTTTGATTGGTGGCGTGGCTGGGAGGCCACCCAGGAGTGGATCGACGAGGGTGGCGCCGAGAAGTCGCCGGCTTTCAACATGGTGAACCGCAACAAGCGCGACCTGACGCTGGACCTCTCGACCTCGGAAGGGGCGGACCTGCTCTTGCGCTTGGTGGCCATCTCGGACGTGGTGGTGGAGAACTATTCCGCCGGCGTTTTGCCGAAGCTCGGGCTCAACTATCCGGTGCTGGCGCGCGCCAACCCCGAAGTCGTGATGATCTCGATGCCTGCCTTCGGCAGCAACGGGCCCTGGCAAGGCTATCGGGCCTATGGTTCCACGGTGGAGCAGGCGTCCGGCCTGCCGCATCAATCCGGCGAGGAATCCATGCCACCCACCATGATCCACGTCGCACTTGGCGACTCGGTGGGTGGCCTCAACGGCGCTGCGGCGCTGCTCACGGCGCTTCGTGCCCGACGCAGAACCGGCAAGGGCCAGCACCTCGACCTGTCGCAGTCTGAATGCCTATTCCCGCTCGGTATCAAAGGCATTCTCACGCAGTCTGTCACCGGCTCGCCACCGCAGCGACTCGGCAACCGATCGCTCGAACACGCGCCGCACGGCGTCTATCCCTGCGCCGGCGACGATGAGTGGATCGTCATCCAGGTTCGCTCGGAAGCGGAGTGGAAGGCGTTCGAGGCGGTGTCCGGCATTGGCGGATTCGGCGATGTAGTGGATCGGCTGGCGCGGCGGGAGGAACTCGACAACGCCGTGCGAGCCTTCACTTCAACGCAGGTTGTCGAGCTCTTGATGCCGGAGTTGCAGGAAGCCGGCGTAGCGGCGGCACGCTTGGCCGGGGGGCTGGAACTCACCACGGACCCGCACCTGGCAGCGCGGGGCTTCTGGAAGATGATGCAGCGCGAGTATGTTGGCGAGCTGCCGCATCCGGCACCGCCCTATCGCGTTGGCGAAGCGCCGTTCGACATCGACTGTCCGGCGCCGACCCTCGGCCAGCACAACTTCGAGGTGCTGTCGGAAGTGCTGGGCCTGGCAGCGGAAGAGATCGCGACGTTGGCGGAGAAGGGCGTCATCGGCACGAAGCCGCGACTGCCATGACGGCACCTCCACTCACCGGCGTTCGTGTCGTCGACGCCGCCACACGCTGGGGCGAAATGGCGGGGCGCATCCTCGCCGAGCTCGGCGCCGAGGTCATCAAAATCGAGCCGGCCGACGGCTGTGACTCGCGCCGCGTGGGGCCATTCCACGAGGGAGAGTCGCTGTATTGGGCCGCGATGGGCGCCGGCAAGCAGAGCGTGGTTGCGGACGACCCAGAGCCGTATCTCGCGGACGCGGATGTCTTCATCGAATCCGGCTTCCGCGGGGCGCTGAATGAGCGCTTTCCGCGCCTGATCCATGCCTGTGTGACGCCGTTTGGGCTCGGTGGCCCGATGGCGGATGCACCAGCCGCGGAGGTCACCGTCGAAGCCGCAGGGGGCCTCGTCAACCTGCAAGGCAACGGCGACCGACCGCCGCTGCCCATGGGCGCGATGCCGCAGGCTGCGTTCCATGCCGGCGCGCAGGCGGCAGCGGACATCGTGGTGGCGCTCAACGCGCGCGAACGCTCGGGGCTGGGGCAGCACCTGGATGTTTCCGCGCAGGCATGCATCGTCTGGACGCTCATGAACGCCACCGGCTTTCCGCCGAATACGGGGCGAAACCCACCGGGCACCAGCGAGTTTCGTGGCCAGTTGCCGCCCTTGGTCGCACCGGGTCTCAAGCTGCCGAACATCGTGCCCTGTCGTGACGGCCATGCCCAGCTTCGCTTGCAGATGCCGGTCATCGGCGAGCGCACCTTCCACGTGCTACTGCGTTGGGCGGAGGAAAAAGGGCTCGATGTACCCGAGGCCCTGCAGGGACGAGACATGACCGGCTGGCTGGCGGCGCTGGCCGCGGGCGACATCGAAGCGGAAGACCTCAGTATTGCGGCAGAGCGCGTCGTGGATGTCTTGGCGCTGCACACGAAGCGCGAGATCCAGTCGTTCTCGGCCAAGCACGGCCTCACGCTTGCCGCCATCTACACGGTTGCCGATCTCGCTACCGATCCGCACCTCGACGACCGCGACTACTGGGTGCAGTGCGACGGCCGGCGCTACGCCGGTCCCTTCGCTCGACTGTCCTTAACGCCGCTGTCGCGAGAGCGTCACGCCCCGGCCCTCGGCGAATCCACCGCGAGCACGCGACCATCGACCGATGCGCAGGGCGAGACGCCCCCCGAGCAGGCCAACGTGGATGCGAACAGGCAAGCACCTTCTTCGTCGCGACGTGCTTCGTCGCCCTTCGAGGGGCTGCGCGTGGCCGACTTCAGTTGGGTGGGTGTCGGTCCCATGATCGGCAAGGCGCTGGCGGATCATGGCGCGACGGTGGTGCGGATCGAGTCCGCCAGCCGGCTGGACCTCTTGCGCAATTCGGCACCGTTCAAGGACGGCAAGCGCCACCCCGACCGGGCGCAGTTCATGGCCAACTTCAACACCTCCAAGCGCGGCATCACGCTGGACCTCAAGAACCCGGAGGGGCGGCACATCGCCCGGCGCATGGCGGATTGGGCGGACGTGGTGCTCGAGAGCTTTTCGCCCGGCACCATGGCCCGCTTTGGCCTCGACTGGGACACGCTCTTGAGCGGCCGCGACGACCTCATCATGCTGTCCACTTGCATGAGAGGTCAGACCGGGCGGGAGCGAACGTACTCCGGCTTCGGCGGCCAGGGCGCGGCCATTGCGGGCCTGTTCGGGCTCGTTGGCTGGCAAGACCGTCCGCCTTCCGGGCCGTGGGGCGCCTACACGGATTTCATCACGCCTCGCTTCGCCACCACCGCCTTGGGCGCCGCACTCCTGCACAGGCAGCGCACGGGCAAAGGGCAATACATCGATGTCTCGCAGATCGAGTGCGGCATTCGCTTCCTCGAACCGCTCGTGCTCGAACACGCGGCCAACGGCAACGTCGCCAGCCGATTGGGACAGGGCTCGCGACAACTCGATCCACACGGTGTCTTCGCCTGTCTTGGCACCCATCGTTACATCGCCGTGGGCGTGGAGACAGACGCCGAGCGCGAGGCATTGGCGCGCACGATCGGGCTGGCCGGCAGAGGCGATGCGGGAGACGGTCTCGATGCGGCCTTGACGGCGTGGTGCGAGTCGCGCGATGCCTTCGCCGCCGCGGCCTTCTTGCGCGACCACGGCGTGCCGGCGCATGTCGTGGCTCGCCCTGCGGACCTGTACCAAGACGAGCAGCTCGCACACCGTGATTTCTTCGTGACGCTGAACCATCCTGTCATGGGCCCCACGCCCTACGACGGCCCGGCCACCATCTATTCCCGCACGCCGTCGCGCCTGCGCACGCCGGCTCCTTGCCTCGGCCAGCACAATCGCGAGGTGATGGGTCGCATGCTGGGCATCGACGGCGCAGAGTACGAACGCCTGCGCACGGCCGGCGCCTTCGGTTAAGCGTCTACAGATTCGGCGGGTGCCCCGTAGGGGCCGGGCTTGTCCCCGCCCGTCTTGAATGTACCGAGGAGTTCGTCGAAGCACAGCAGTTCGCGCAAGCGAACTGCCAACGCGCCCGTCAGGGCGCGCCGGGACGGGACAAGCCCGTCCCCTACTGGATGAATTGTGCCGCCGCTGGTCAGGATTCCAGCTTGTACAAGGCGACGTTTTCTGTCGCACCGCTATTTGCGGTGCGCCTCGTGTCGTACAATCGCGCAGATTGCAGTTAGGTGACAGGTGGCCCATGCGCAAGGCAGGCGACACGATCATGCGCTCCCTGACGATGTTGCAGGTGATTCCGGTGCAGCCCCGTTCCAAGACCACGCGGGAGATCGGCGAGGAACTGCTTGCGGTGGACCCGGACTACGAGGTGGACATCCGCTCGATCCAGCGGAGCCTGGAGAAGCTCTCCGCCATCTTCCCCATCAACAGCGAGCGGGATGGTCGCGCCAACCGCTGGTTCTGGACCCAAAAGGACGCGATCACCCAAATCCCGGCCATGAGTCGGGAGACCGCCTTCGCGCTGAAGCTGGCGGGCGAGTACCTCAAGCCCATCATGCCGCCCTCCACCCTGCGTCTGATGGCCGGTCACCTGCGCGCCGCCGACGAGATGCTCAAGGGCGAGTCGAAGCTCGGGGCATGGGCGCGCAAGGCGCGCATCGTCGAGCGGGGCATTGCCATGACGCCGCCGAGCGTGCGTCAGGACGTGATCGAGGAGGTGTATCGGGCGCTGCTCGACGACCAGCGCATCGAGGTCACCTGCAGCGCTCCCGGGGAGCGTGCCACTCGCCGGGTGTTGAATCCCCTTGGGGTCGTCTTCCAGGGAGGCATCATCCATCTGGTGGCCACGGAGGAAGGCGAGGAGCGCGAGGGCGAAGTGCAGCACTTCGTGCTGCATCGGCTGTCGAATCCCACCTTGCTGGCGGAGGCTGTGCGACGCCCGCGCGGATTCAGCCTGTCGCGCCACCTCGACGAGACGGAGGAGTTCTCGTCTGAGCCGGGTGCCGGCAAGCTCAAGCTGCGAGCGGCGTTTCAGCCCGAGGCGTTCGGTCAGCTAGGCGACGCCAAGCTCGCGTCCGATCACCGCACAACCATGCGGCGCGACGGCCGCATCCTGGTCGAGGCCACGGTTGCCGATTCGGGCGAGCTCCGCACCTGGCTCATGGGCTTCGGCGCAATGGTGGAAGTATTGTCGCCAAAGCGCCTGCGCAACGAGTTCACGGCGCACGCCGAAGCCCTGCACGCGGCCTACGCCGGATAGTTCCTGTACCGCCCGCCCTCGGGGAAGCCGACTTCGCCTTTCTTGGCGTGGTAGCGCACCGTGTCCGACACCTTGACCGGCGCTACACGTAAGGAGTCCCCTGCGCCTCCACATAGAGCGAGTACAGCGACTGCGACCCGGTCATGAACAGCCGGTTGCGCTTCACCCCGCCGAAGCAGACGTTGGATACGCCCTCCGGCAGGTGGATTTCACCGATCTTGTCCCCATCGGGCGCGAACACATGGACGCCGTCGTAGCCATTGCCGCCCCAGCCGGCGGCCGACCAGACGTTGCCGTCCACATCCACGCGAATGCCGTCCGAACTGCCGGCACCCATGTCGCAGAAGACGCGGGGGTTCGCAAGCGTCGCACCGTCCACGACGTCGAACGCCGTGATGTGGTGCGGGTGCCCTGGCACGTGCGAGGCGCCGGTGTCCACGAGGTAGAGCGTCTTGCAGTCCGGCGAGAAGGCGAGCCCGTTCGGTTTCTCTAGGCTCTCATCCACCACTGTGGCTTCGAGCGTGTCCGGCGCCAGCCGATAGACGCGCGTTGGCAGCTCGAACGGCGCCTTGTGGCCTTCGTAGTTGACGTGAATGCCATAGCCGGGGTCCGTGAACCAGATGCCGCCGTCCGCGTGCACCACGACGTCGTTTGGCGCATTCAGGCGCTTGCCCTCGAAGCGATCCATGAGCACGGTGACGGTGCCGTCGTGCTCGGTGCGGGTGACCCGGCGGGAGCCGTGCTCGCAGGTTACGAGGCGGCCTTGCCGGTCTCTGGTGTTGCCGTTGGCGTTGTCGGCCGGGGAACGCCAGACGGTCACCTCGCCGGTGATCTCGTCGAAGCGCAGGATGCGGTCCTTCGGGATGTCGCTCCACAAGAGGTAGCGCCCGTCGCCGAACCAAACCGGCCCTTCCGCCCAGCGACAGCCGACATAGAGTCGCTCCACGGCGGCGCTGCCAAGGACATAGCGGCGGAAGCGCCGATCCAGAACCTGCACGGCGGGGTCTGGGTAGCGCACGGGCTCGCTCCAGTCGCGTGATGGGTTGGCACCGTCCATTCTTCGCCCCTTGCATTGGAATCCCTTGCAACCTGAGCCTCCTCCGCCCCTCGGAATGGCTCGTCGCTCGGCCGCGTGGCAGCCCGACGACAGGCGCTCGATTGTATGGTGCCGGGGACCGGAACGGGCGGTCCTCGGGGGGATGTGCTCGTTCGAGCGATCGCACCCGTCCCATCGGCTCGTCGAGTTTGAGTTGATATCTTCCTGATACCGAAAATGGGCGTTTGCGCTGTTTCGCCTCCGCACTCCTCGGTTGGTGGCACGAGCGGCGCCGCCGGGGCTTCTGATATCTGCTGCCCGAAGAGGCAAACCGTGAGAGGGAGAAGAGAGAGGAGAAAGGAAATGATCAGAGTTGTAATCGCGGATCACCACCGGCTGTTCCGGTCGGGACTGAGGAGATTGTTGAACGACACGCGCACGATCGACATCGTCGCGGAGGCCGGCTCCGGCGATGCGCTGGTGGACATCGCCAGAGACCTTCGGCCGCATGTGGTGCTGGTGGAGATCGCCATGCCGGGCATTGGCGGGTTGGAGGCGGCTCGGCGTGTCATCAGGCTCGGCAAGGACATCCGGGTTGTCGTCGTCACCGGCGCATACGACGAACCGTATGCGGCGCAGGCCCTGCGGGTGGGGGTGAGCGGCTTCGTCACGAAGAGTTCGTCGAGTGAAGACGTGGTGACCGCCATCAAGTGCGCGCACGCGGGGCAGCGGTTCGTCAGCAGCGACGTGGCGCAGCGGCTGGCCTTTCGCTCGTTTGAGGAGGACGTGGGATCGCCGTTCGACCAGCTCTCGTCGAGAGAGATGCAGATCACGCTCATGGTGATCAACTGCCACCGCGTGCAGGACATTTCCGACAACCTGCACCTGTCGCCAAAGACGGTGAACAGCTACCGCTACCGCATCTTCAACAAGCTGAGTGTGTCGAGCGATGTGGAACTGGCCCTCCTGGCAGTCAAGCACGGCATGATCAACCCGAAGTTCGGCAACGTTGGTGCAACCCGCATCGGCGAGTCGTGGGGCGATCGGTTGCTGCCAGCGCACAGCGAGGGGTTGCCGTCCCGGCGCACCGCATCGCTGCCCTGAGGGCTCCTCGCCACTCTCGGTGGGGCGACAGCGGGCCGGGCACCGGCATTGCCGAAACCGCTCAGCGTGTTGACAATGCACGGGCATGGCACCAGACCGTTCGGACACGGAGGCCCCTCAGGCGGGCAAGCACCGCCGGGAGCGCGAGCGACCGGCGGAAGGGGCCTCCCATGAACTGCCGCCGGCAACCGAGGCCGCCCCCGTGGACATCGAGGCCTTGCTCAAGAACCTGACCACGAAGCCTGGCGTGTATCGCATGGTGGGGGCAGGTGGCGAAGTGCTCTATGTCGGCAAGGCGCGCAACCTCAAGGCGCGGGTGACCAGCTACTTCCGCGCCTCCGGCCTCACCACCAAGACGATGGCCATGGTGGCGCGGCTCGAAGGCGTGGAAGTGACGGTCACGTCCAGCGAGACCGAGGCGCTGCTGCTTGAGCAGAGCCTCATCAAGGAGCACCGACCGACGTACAACGTCGTGTTGCGGGACGACAAGTCCTACCCCTACATCCACCTCACCGACCATGCTTTTCCGCGGCTGACGCTGTATCGCGGCTCGCGCAAGGCGCCGGGGCGCTACTTCGGCCCCTATCCGAGCGCCGGCGCGGTGCGCGACAGCATCAACGTGCTGCAAAAGCTGTTCGGCATCCGCCCGTGCGAGGACGGCTTCTACAAGAACCGCTCTCGTCCGTGCCTGCAATATCAGATCGGCCGTTGCAGCGCGCCGTGTGTGGGCCTCGTCACCCGCGAGCGCTACGCCGAAGACCTGCGGCTCGCACAGATGTTCCTCGAAGGGCGCAGCCAAGCCATCCTGGAAGAGTTCAAGGGGCGCATGGAGGAGGCGTCGTCAAAGCTCGATTTCGAGCGGGCGGCGCGGTTTCGCGATCAGATCCAGCACCTTCGGCGCGTGCAGGAGAACCAGTATGTGCATGGCGACGGCGGCGACGTGGACGTGTTTGGCGTGGCCCTCGCCTCGGGTCAGGCCTGCGTGCAGGGGCTCTTCGTGCGTGGCGGTCGTCTCCTTGGCAACCGCAACTGGTATCCGCGCAACGAACTCGGCCTCGACGAGCAGGACCTCCTGTTCGCCTTCCTGTCGCAGTATTACCTCGGCGGCGCGGAGCGGGAGTTGCCGAAGGCGGTGGTGGCGCCGCTCGCCGCCGACGATGGGGAACTGCTGGCGCGGGCGCTGGCGGAGAAGGCCGGGCGGGCGGTTGCGGTGGCAAGTGCGGTGCGGTCGCAGCGGGCACGCTGGGCGAGCATGGCGCGGAACAATGCGGAGCTTTCGCTGCAAACGCTGCTGGCGGACCGCAAGAACGTTCTCGGCCGCTTCGTGGCGTTGCAGGAGGCGCTCGACTGGGAAGACACGCCGCAGCGGCTCGAGTGCTTCGACATCAGCCACTCGGCAGGGGAGGCCACGGTGGCATCCTGTGTCGTGTTCGACACGGAGGGGCCGTTGAAGTCCGACTATCGTCGCTTCAACATTGAGGGCGTGCCCCGGGGCGACGACTATGGTGCCATGGAGCAAGCGCTTCGGCGACGTTACACGCGCCTCAAGCAAGGTGAAGGCGCGCTGCCGAACGCCCTCGTGATCGACGGCGGCAAGGGCCAGGTGGGACGAGCCGTGGAAGTGCTGGAAAGTCTGCAGATCGACGACGTGGCGGTGCTGGGCGTGGCCAAGGGGCCTTCGCGCAAGGCTGGCCTGGAGTCGGTGCTGCTTGCCGGGAGGGGGGAGCTTGCGCTGCCGCCGAATGGCCCCGCTATACATCTGTTGCAGCACATCCGCGACGAGGCGCATCGCTTTGCCATCACCGGGCATCGTGGCCGCCGGCAGAAGAGACGGCGACAGTCGGTGCTGGACGACATTCCCGGCGTGGGGGCGAAGCGAAAGCGACAGTTGCTGACGCATTTCGGTTCGGTGGCGTCGGTGCAGGGCGCCAGCATCGAGGAGATCGCCAAGGTGCCGGGCATCAGCACCAAGCTCGCGGACGAGATTCATGGAACGCTCCATGCGAGTTGAACTGGCATCGCTGAACCTCCCCAACGTGCTCACCATCGCGCGCATCGCGCTGATTCCGGTGTTCGCGCTCATCTATTTGTTCACCGACCAGCACTATTGGGTGGCGTCGCTATTCTTTGGCGCTGCCGCCTTCACCGACTGGCTCGACGGCTATCTGGCACGGCGCCTAAACCAGACAACGCGCTTTGGCGCCTTCCTGGACCCGGTGGCGGACAAGCTGATCGTGGTCACAGCGCTGGTGCTCTTGATCGGCAACCACGCGAACCTGCTGCTGACGATTCCGGGCGTGGTCATCATCGGTCGCGAAATCGTCATCTCGGCCTTGAGAGAGTGGATGGCGGAGATGGACCGGCGCGGAGTGGTGGCCGTGTCTTGGATCGGACGGGTGAAGACGACGCTGCAGATGGTCGCGATCTTCATGCTGCTGGCGAACCCGCCGGTGCTCGGACGCCCTTGGGTGATCGTCGGCCTCGTGCTGCTCTATGCCGCCGCGCTGCTGACGCTGTGGTCGATGGCGACCTACCTTCGCGCGGCATGGCCCTCGCTGGTCGAAGGATTGAACTCAGACGACGAGGCGTAGGAGTTGGGACCTGTTTGGCTCGAGGTCAGCCGCAGATCGTTGCATGTGAGCGGCGCTATGGACGGCACGCTGGTAAGATGTCCACGCGCCGTTCGGCTGGATGGCAGAGTGGTTATGCAGCGGACTGCAACTCCGTGTACGCCGGTTCGATTCCGACTCCAGCCTCCAACAACCTGGGTGCGAAGATGACGTGGACGATCATTGGAACCGCGATCGCCCTTGCCGGTTTGCACGTCGGCCTCTTTGCGTGGCTCCGGTCCGACATGAAGGACTTGGCCAAGGCACTTGGCAAGCTTGACGACCGAATGGCGGCCGTCGAAACAGAGCAAGGCGGATCGGCCGGCTTGGTGGAGCGGGTGGAGAAAAGGCTCGACGGTCTAAGCCGAGACTTGCAGCAAGTTGCGCGCGATCTATCTGAACTGCGCGGTGAGGTGAGGGGGCGCCTAAGCGTTCAGAGTTCGCCTGCTGCACCGGACACCGGCATTCCGTCCGGCCGTGTGGTACCCCACACTGCCCGGGGGCCGCAAGGGTGACGACACCAGTAATGCTCCCTGACGGGCGCTGGTTTGATGCAGAGCAAGCTGAGTCATGGCAGCACAAGGAGACGGACGAACTCGGCAGCGTCCTTCGTCGCGAGGTACTGTGGATCACGCGGATGGCAGCGTTCGTTCTCGAAAGGTGGCGCCCAGGGTACTCTGGGGAGGAAGACACCTTGATCGATCGCTCGTACATCACCGAAACAGAAGCTGTTAGCTGGTTCCTGACACGCAGAGTGGAGGTGCCGGAGTCGTTGGCGCAGTTGCGCGACGAGCTAGAGACGTAAGGGCTTCTTCCGTCACCCCGGAAGTGCGACCGTAATCGTGCTTTCCGCGGTGGCGAGCCCCGCCTGATTCTCGTTCCACACCGAAAGATCCACCAGGTTTTCGCCATTCTCCACGTACTTGCGTGCCACCTTGCCGAAGACCGTATTGGTGTCGCCGACTACGTTGGGGTGGCGCACGCGAGTTTGCATTCGCTTTAGGGTGCCGTCATCGCCCATCCAGTCGGTGGCCATTTGGGCTAGCCAGCAGACGCGCTGCGGGCCCCAGTCGAACTGGCCCGGCATGTTGCGGCGGTCGCGGGCGTGCTTCTCGTCGTAGCGTCCGCCGCCACCCAAGTCCTTCGAGTCCTCCGCTTCCAAGGCTCTGCGCGGGCTGCGTCCGGTGCCCACCACGCCGTGGGTGAACAGGAACAGCTCCGTCACCGTGTAGGTGCCCTTGTAGAGCGTCGGCATCTCGTCGCCTTCCTTCACCGCCGCCCAGCTTTGCGGCGTGGCGCCCTGCCGTTCGCGTTCATACACCAACGGATCAGGCGACTCCTCGATCACCTGCGTCTTCTTCTCGTGGTCGTAGCGGATGGTCTTGCCGCCGCCCAAGTTGCGGTAGCGAGCCATGAGGGTGGTCTTCTCCGCCACCAGTTCCTGACGCTGGTTGTGGTAGGTGATGCGCGCTTCGCAGATGCAGAAGTCGCCGATTCGCTCGCTGTGCTTGCGGGTGATGCCGGTGACTTCCTCGCGGGCGCTGATGCGGTCGCCAGGCCAGATGGTGCGGTGGAAGTCGATGGTGCCGCCGGCGTAGTTCATCGGGAAGTAGCTCGACGACAGGCGGCGGCCGTCGATGCCGCCGTTGATTGCGAGCGCAATGCCGAGGCTGGCGCCATAGACGAAGATCGGCGGCGCGGTGACCATGCCGAAGCGACTCTTGGCGGCGTGCTCCTCGTCGCGGTAGAGCGGGTTGTAGTCGCCGACGCCATCGCCAAAGCGGCGAATGTTGTCGAGGCTTGCCTCCCTCGCGCCTCGTGGCGGCAGCGTATGGCCGACGGTCTTGCGGTATTCGTCCTCGAACTCGTCGAGGGTGGTGATGAGATCCGCCACGTTTGCTCCTCCCGAAAAACTGGCCGCAACCGGCCAAAGGCGACGCCGCAACCTACATTGCCGCCGCGCACGCTGTCAAAACGTCGCCGATTGGTGAACAATGCAGAGGTGATGCAAGGGGAGGAGATCCATGCTGAGTCTCAAGATCAACGGCGAGGAGCGGAAGGTGGACGACGCCGATCCGTCCACGCCCCTATTGTGGGTGCTGCGGGACGAACTCGGCCTTGTGGGGGCCAAGTTTGGCTGCGGCATCGCGCGTTGCGGCGCGTGCACCGTGCTGCTCGACGGTGCTCCGGTGCGGTCCTGTTCGGTGCCGGTGGCCGCCGCCGCCGAAGGCGAGGTAACCACCATCGAGGGCCTCGCCGACGAGGGCGACGAGTTGACGCCGGTGCAGCAGGCGTGGGTCGATCTCGATGTCGCCCAGTGCGGCTATTGCCAGGCGGGGCAGATCATGGCCGCCACCGCGCTCCTAGCGCGCGATCCAGACCCGGACGATGCCGCCATCGATCAGGCGATGGCCGGCAATCTGTGCCGCTGCGGCACCTACACGCGCATTCGCGAGGCGGTCAAGGTCGCCGCTGGACGCGCTTGGGAGGCGCGCAAGGCCTCGCCGGCGCGTGACGGAGGAGACGCAGCATGAACGCATACGACGATTTGCAGAGCCTCGCCGAGCGCATCGACGCGCTGCCCATCGACATCGCCCCGCGCAAGCTCTCGCGGCGGCGCTTCATGCAGCTCACCGGCGTCGTTGGCGGCGGCTTGATGCTCGGCTTCACGCTGAAGGGACGGGAGTCCGAGGCTGCCTCCACCTTCGAACCCAACGCCTTCATCCGCATCGATGCCGACGGCATCCTGATCCACGCCAAGAACCCGGAGGTGGGGCAGGGCGTGAAGACTTCACTGCCGATGATCGTTGCCGAGGAACTCGATGCCGCCTGGGACGATGTGACGGTGGCGCAATCGCCGGTGGATGAGGAAGCGTTCGGTTTCCAGATGGCTGGCGGCTCGATGTCCGTGCCGATGAACTGGGACGTGCTGCGGCAAAGTGGTGCTGCGGCGCGGGCGATGCTGGTTGGTGCGGCGGCGGGAAAGCTCGGCGTTGCTGCATCGGAACTCAGCACCCGCGACAGCAAGGTCATCCATGAGGCCAGTGGCCGCAGCCTGCACTACACGGAACTGGCGGATGCCGCCGCAGCCTTGCCGGTACCGGAGGTGGACTCGCTGCGACTCAAGGGTACCGACGAATACCGCCTCCTGGGGCGCCGCATCACTGGCGTCGACAACGAGGCGCTGGTGCGGGGCGAGGCGCTGTTCGGCATCGACCAGACGCTGCCCGGCATGAAGTTCGCCACCTACAGCAAATGTCCGGCCGTGGGCGGGACGGTCGTTTCGGCCAATCTCGATGCGGTGAAGGCGCTGCCCGGCGTGGTGGATGCCTTCGCCGTTGACGGCAACGAGGCGGTCGGTTTGCTGCCCGGTGTGGCCATCGTTGCCGACTCCACTTGGGCCGCCATCCGCGCGCGGCGAGAGCTCAAGGTGGAGTGGGACGAATCGAACGCCGCCTCTGACAGTTGGAGTGCTGTCAGCGCAAAGGCGGAGGAGCTGCGCAGCAAGCCGGGCGCGACCCGACCTGTGGACGACGGCGACGCCGACGCTGCGCTCGAAGCCGCCGACAAGCGCCTGAGTGCCTACTACACCTATCACTTCGCCTCCCACGCCCAGCTCGAACCGCAGAACTGCACCGCCTGGAGCCACGACGGCATCATGGAGCTTTGGGCGCCGACGCAGCTTCCCGGTCGCGGCCGGGAGGCGGTGGCGGATCTGCTGGGCCTCGAAAAGGCGCAGGTGACGGTGAACCAGTTGCGCGGCGGCGGCGGCTTCGGCCGGCGTCTGCACAACGACTTCATGGTGGAAGTCGCAGCCATTGCCAATCGCCTGGACGTGCCCGTGAAGTTGCAGTGGACCCGTGAAGACGACATGTCGCACGACACCTTCCGCGCCGGCGGCTTCCACCAAGTGGATGCCGGCCTCGACGCCGAAGGCCGCATCACGGCGTGGCGCGACCGCTTCATCACTTTCAGCCGCGACGGGCAGCGCCCGGTGAGCGGTGGTTCGTTGCGCCCCGGCGTGTTCCCGGCCGGCGTCCTCGACAACTGCCGCTACGAACAGACGGCGCTGGAGTGGAAGACGCCCTGTGGGCCTTGGCGTGCGCCTGGATCGAACGTGTTCGGCTTCGTCGAGCAGAGCTTCATCCACGAACTCGCCGTTGCCGCCGGCCGGGATCACTTGGAAGTGCTCCTGGAGATGTTCGGCGACCCGCGCTGGCTGGCGGAAGGCAACCCGCGTGCGCTGCACACCGGTCGTGCCGCCGGAGTCGTGAAGCTGGCGGCGGAGAAGGCGGGCTGGGGCCGCGAGATGCCCGCAGGCGGGGCACTCGGCCTCGCGTTCTACTTCAGCCACGCGGGTCACATCGCCGAGGTGGCGGACGTGAGCGTGGACGCGGGCCGGCAGATCACGGTGCATCGAGTAACGGCGGCCGCAGACGTGGGCCCCATCATCAACCTGAGCGGCGCCGAGAACCAGGTGCAGGGCTCCATCGTCGATGGCCTTTCGACCATGCTCGGCCAGTCGGTGACGTTCGAGAAGGGTCGCGTGCAACAGTCGAACTTCGATGCCTACCCGATGCTGCGCATGGCCAACACGCCGGCGATAGACGTGCATTTCATCGAAAGCGACTACCCACCCACCGGCCTTGGCGAGCCGGCCTTGCCGCCGCTGGCGCCAGCCGTGTGCAACGCGATCTTCACCGCCACCGGGCACCGCATCCGCACGATGCCGATCGCGAACGAGGGGTACTCAATCGCATAAGAGGATGGCCGGGACAGACCCGCCCCCTACGGAACGCGGGCCGATGCTTCCCTGGCCCGCAGGAACAGCATCCGCGCCAACATCGCCAAGAGGGCGATGCAGCCGGTGGCGATCGCCCACGGCAGCGGCTTCATGCCGAGGCGGCGCGCTTCCGGGACCAGGAACGCGAGGGCGATGGCGGCGGCGATCAGGAGGTCGATGAAGATCTGATTCGACCAGAGACTGCGGCTGATCTCCTGCCAGATGGCGACCAATCCATCGCTCGCGAGGGCATACAGGGTCCACCCGAGAAACACGACGCAAAGCGTCGCGGGGAACATCCATGCATTGGGGTGCGGCTCTGAGCGCGGGGGAGCGATTGCCAATGTTAGAGCGAAGGCGATGAAGCCCAGAGCGGCGAGGATTGGTGCGGCTGTGGTGAGGGTCATGGCAACCTCCCATGGATTGTGGATAGGGTCTGACTTCGACTTGCACATGATGCCGCTGTCCTCTGGAGGGAGGGCGTCCCGCCCTCCAACGCGCCCGCGAGGGCGCGCATCCTTCATATGCAGCGAGTGTACTGCGCGCCTTGCAGCGCGATGGAGGGCAAGAGCGTGCACTAGACAAACAGCCGAGAGACGCTCTCTCCTGAGTGGATGGCGTAGATGGCGTCGGCGAAGAGCTTTGCGACCGAGACCGTCGAGATCCACTCCATCCTCTGGCCGCTTGGCGTCGGGATGGTGTTGGTGACCACGAGTCGTTCGATGGGGGAGTCGGCGAGGCGTTCGTAGGCGTGGCCGCTCAGCACCGGGTGGACGGCGGCGGCCTCGATGCGCTGGGCGCCCTGTTCGAGCAGGAACTGGGCGGCGGCGATCATGGTGCCGCCGCTGGTGATCTCGTCGTCGATGAGCAGGGCATTGCGACCGGCAACGTCGCCGATCAGGCCCACGGCCTTGGCGTTTTCCGAGTCGTCGGGGCGGCGCTTGTCGATGATCGCGATTGGGGCGCCCAGGCGATTGGCGTAGTCTTCGAGGTCCTTCGCCTCCCCCACGTCGCTTGCCACCAGCACGCTGTCGCCGAGTTCGCTGGTGCTGCGCAGTTCGTTGCAGACGATGGGCGTTGCGTTCAGTTGGTCCACCGGAATGCGGAAGAACCCCGCGACCTGCGGCGAGTGCAGGTTCATGGTCAGCACGCGGTCGGCGCCGGCGGTTTCGAGCAGGTCAGCCATCAGCCGCGCCGTGATGGAAATGCGCGGGCGATCCTTTTTGTCGGAACGAGCGTAGGGAAAGTACGGCAGCACGGCGGTGATGCGGCCAGCCGAGGCGTGCTTGAGTGCATCGATGGCGATCAGGAGTTCCATGATGTGGTCGGACAAGGGCGGGCATGATGTCTGGATGACGAAAACGTCCGACTCGCGCACGTTCTCCCGGCACTGGAACAGGATGTTCTCGTTGCCGAAGCGGATGATCTCGGTGGCGGCGGGGCGCACGCCGAGATGCGCGCAGATCTCCTCGGCGAGCTCAGGATGCGAGGAGAGGGCGATCACACTAATATCGTTGGCCATGGCTTGCGAGGTGGTTCCCGTTCGGCGATTTCGGCAATTTTGGTGGCGATGCTTGGCCGTTCGCAACCAGCACATGTGTGTCCCCGTAGGGGCGGGGCTTGTCCCTGGGCTTGTCCCCGCCCGTGTCCGGGCACCAGACCGCGCTGGTTCGTTCTAGCGGTGGGCGAGGCGGCGACAGTCAGGCGCATGGTCCACGGCACCGAAGTGGTCGGCGTCGATGTGGACGAATGCACCCGCTGCGGCCACTACCACGGCCCCATCGACATCATCGCCTTGCGCTTTCGCTGCTGCGACGAATGGTATCCATGCATCGACTGCCACCGCGAACTCGCCGGACACGCGGCTGAGGTGTGGCCCATGAGTGAGCGCGACCGGCAAGCAGTGCTGTGCGGCGCGTGCGGACATCGACTTACCGTGCGCGAATACCTTGGCTGCGATTCGACCTGCCCGTCCTGCTCCGCCGCCTTCAATCCTGGCTGCGCGCTGCACTACCACCTCTACTTCGAACTGGAGTAGGCCGCCGTGGCCGAAGAAGTGAACGCAGTAGGGCGCTTGGCCGTGGACATCGGCGGCACCTTCACGGATGTCGTGTTCGACTTTCGCAGCCGGCGCACCTCTACCAAGGTGCTCACCACGCCCAACGCGCCCGAGGACGGCGTGCTGACGGGCCTCGAACGCGTGCTGGGCCTGGCCGGCGCCACGCCGGCGGACGTCGCGGTTGTGCTCCATGGCACGACCCTAGCGACCAATGCCCTGATTGAGCGGCGCGGTGCGAAGACCGCGCTCGTCACCACCGAAGGCCATCGCGACGTGTTGGAGATGGCCTTCGAGAACCGCTTCGAGCAATACGACATCAACATCGGCCGACCCGCGCCGCTGGTGCCGCGCCGCCTGCGCTTGACGGTGCCCGAGCGCATGAACGCCGCGGGCGAGGCATTGGTGCCGCTCGATCTCGATGCGGTAGCAGATGTAGCGCGGGTGCTCACACGAGAAGGCGTGGAAAGCGTCGCGGTGGGGTACCTGCACGGCTACGCCAACCCGGAGCACGAGCTGCGCACGCGAGACGAACTAACGCGTGCATTGCCGGGGCTGTCGATCACCTTGGCTTCCGGCGTGTGCCCGGAAATCCGCGAGTTCGAGCGCTTCTCGACGGCCTGCGCCAATGCCTACGTGCGCCCGTTGATGTCGCGCTACCTTGCGGATTTGGAAAGTCGCCTCGCGGCGATGGGCGTGAACAGCCCGTTTCTGATGATGACCTCCGGCGGTGGCCTGACTTCGGTGGCATCCGCGCGCGAATACCCCATTCGCCTGGTGGAATCCGGCCCCGCCGGCGGTGCCATTCTCGCGGCGCACATGGCGAGAGAACTCGGCATCGACCGCGCCGTGTCCTTCGACATGGGCGGAACCACGGCCAAGATTTGCCTGATCGACGACGGCGAGCCCTTGCTCTCGCGCTCGTTCGAGGTGGATCGCAGCTATCGCTTCAAGCGTGGCAGTGGCTTGCCGGTGCGCATTCCGGTGATTGAGATGGTGGAGATCGGCGCCGGCGGGGGCTCCATCGCCTCGGTGGACGGGCTTGGGCGCATCCATGTGGGGCCGGAGAGCGCGGGCTCCATGCCGGGGCCCGCGAGCTATGGCCGGGGAGGCGAGCACCCGACGGTGACCGATGCCGACCTTCTTCTCGGCCGCCTCGATGCCAAGGGATTTGCGGGTGGGCGCCTGCCGCTCGACGAAGGCGCCGCCCGCAAGGCCTTGGCAGACGAGATCGGCCGCAGCATTCCGGAGCTCGCCGATCCGCGCCAAGGCGCCCACGCCGTGTCGGAAGTGGTGGACGAAAACATGGCGGCGGCGGCGCGCGCCCACGCCAGCGAATGGGGCAAGGACCTTGCCGGGCGCACACTCATCGTCATGGGCGGTGCGGCGCCGCTCCACGCCGCCCGCCTGATGCAGAAGCTCGACATCGACGCGGTGCTCGTGCCCCGTGACGCTGGCGTCGGCTCGGCGGTGGGCTTCCTGGTCGCGCCCATCTCCTACGAAGTCGTTCGCAGTCGCTACATGCGCTTGTCGGAGTTTCGTGCCGGCCTAGTGGACGAGGTGATGGCGGACATGCGGGCGGAGGCGCTCGGCGTGGTCGGCGAGGTGGCTACCGGCGAGTTGCGGGAGCGGCGCCGTGCGTACATGCGCTATGTGGGGCAAGGCTACGAGATTGCAGTGGCGTTGACCGAAGACATGGACCAGGAATCGTTGCGAGAGACCTTCGAGGCGGCCTACAGAGAGCTGTATGGGCGCATCATCCCGGGCCTCGATGCCGAGGTGCTGAGTTGGACCCTGACGGTCGAAACGCATCCGCACCAGGGTGCATTGGCGCCGCCGGAGCTCGGCGGCGGCCGCGAGGCGCTCGCCGATGCACCATTGTTCGACGGCGAGCACGACATTCGGGCGGCGCGGTGCGAGCGGGACTCGCTTGGCGTGGGGGCATCGCTCGCCGGGCCAGCGGCCATCGTCGAGGAGCAGACGACGCTGGTGGTGCCGGAAGGGTTCGTTGTACATGTTTCCGAGCGCGGCGACTTGGTGATGCGACGCAACGCGCGCGCCAACGCACGGCCTTAAGGAGGCCCGTCCATGAACCCCATCCGCGACCAATTGGTTTGGAATCGCCTGCTCGCCATCGTTGAGGAGCAGGCGCAAACGCTCATGCGAACCGCGTTCTCCACCGTGGTGCGGGAGGCCGGCGATCTTTCGGCGGGCGTCTTCAACACCCAGGGCGAGATGCTCGCGCAGGCGGTCACCGGCACGCCGGGGCACGTCAACGCGATGGCTCGGAGCGTCGGCAAGTTCTTGGCACGGCACCCGATCGAGACGCTGCATCCGGGCGATGTACTCGTGACCAACAATCCGTGGGACGGTACCGGCCACCTCAACGACTTCACCGTGGTCACGCCGATCTTTCGGGAGTACCCACCCCGCCTTGGGGGGGAGGGCATCTTGCCCTCCCACGCGCCGCAAGGCGCGTCCGTGCCGACGCTTGCAGACGATCACGGCATTGGCGGTTCGAGGAACGCACCTGTCGGCGCGAGCGAGGGCAAGATGCCCTCGCCCCAAAGGCCCTCGCTTCGGCCGGTGGCGCTCTTTGCCGCCACCAGCCACATCGCCGATGTCGGTGGTCTCGGCTTTGGCCCGGACGGTCGCGAGGTCTACGAGGAGGGGCTGCACGTTCCGATCATGCCGCTGTTCGAGCGCGGCGAAATCAACGCGACGCTGATGCGGCTGATTGTCGCCAACGTGCGCGATCCGATGGTGGCAGAGGGTGATCTGTATTCCCTTGCCGCCTGCAACCGCACCGGGGGCGAACAACTCCTGAAGGCGCTGGCCGAGTTCGAGCTAGACGAACTCGACTCGGTGGGGCAGCGAATCATCGACACCTCGCGCCGTGCCATGGCCGCCGAAATTTCGCGGGTGCCGGACGGCCGCTACCGCCACGCCATGACGGTGGACGGCTACGACTCCCCGATCACGGTCGTCTGCTGCCTAACCGTGGACGGCGACGCCATCGACATCGATTTCGACGGCACCTCGCCGACCTCGCCCCGCGGCATCAACGTGCCGCTCAACTACACCGAGGCCTATGCCTCCTTCGGCGTACGCTGCGTGGTGGGCAACGACATTCCCAACAATGCCGGCTCGCTTGCCGCCATCACGGTGCGTGCGCCCGCCGGCTGCATCCTGAACGCGGAGTTTCCGGCGGCGGTCTCGGCCCGGCACGCCTTGGGGCAAATGCTCCCGGACGTGATCCTGGGGTGCCTCGAGCAAGCGTTGCCTGGCAGGGCTCCCGCCGAGGGCGCATCGTGCATCTGGAACCCGGTTCTGCGCTCGGCCGCCGGAGCGCAAGGCAACTTCGCAAGCCGTGCCTTCGTCATCAATCCCATCTTCAACGGCGGCACCGGCGCCCGACCAACCCAGGACGGCCTCTCCACGACCGCCTTTCCGTCCGGCGTGCGCACCACCCCGACAGAGGTGAACGAGGTCTCTGCCCCTCTCATCATCCGCCGCCGCGAGTATCTGCCAGACACCGGCGGCAGCGGTGAGTATCGTGGCGGCCTTGGCCAGGTCATCGAGATCGAACACGCCGATGGTGCCCCGTTCGTCATCTCCAAGATGTTCGACCGCATCGACCACGCGGCCCAAGGTCGTCGCGGCGGTGATGCCGGCAAGCTTGGCCGAGTCTTCCTCAGACAGCCCGACGGCAGCGAGCACCCGCTGCGCGGCAAGGGCCGCGACACGGTGCCGGCCGGCGCAACCCTCGTCATGGAAACCCCTGGCGGCGGCGGCATCGGCGATGCGCACGATCGCGACTCGGCATCCGTCCGCGCAGACTTGGACGCTGGCCTGATCACACGATAGGGATTTCTGCCGTAGGGGAGGGGCTTGTCCCCTCCCGTAGCGAATGCGTGCTGGAAACCGGCGATCGTGTTCGACTTACTTGCCGGCGCCGCTCTGGAGGGAGGGCGTCCCGCCCTCCATCGCGCCGCAAGGCGCGCAGAGCATTCGCTCCACCAGCAAAGACGCGGGCCCTTGCGGGCAGGTGGAGGGCGGGACGCCCTCCCTCCAGTGACGCGCCACGCGCTATGCAAATCCCGCGAGACGGGCCGTGGGCGTGTGTTGGGCGTATATTTGCCTTGGTGGCGTCCGTGAATTGGCGGAGGTCTTTTGGATGGCGAAACGGGATTTTTCGCTGGATGATCGCTACACGCTGGAGTCCGGAGTGGCGCTCTTGTCCGGCATCCATGCCTTGGCGCGGCTGCCGTTCGATCAGCGGCGGTTGGATGCGCGTGACGGCCTCAACACCGAAGGCTATGTATCCGGCTATCGCGGCTCCCCCATCGGCGGCTTGGATCGCGAGCTTTGGAACCGCACCGAGGAGCTCGCGCAAAGCGGCATCGTCTTTCAGCCCGGCGTAAACGAGGACCTAGCCGCCACCGCCATCTGGGGCACGCAGCAGGTGGGTCTTTTCCCCGGCGCACGCGTCGATGGCGTGTTCGCTCTCTGGTACGGCAAGGCACCTGGTCTCGACCGCTCGAGCGATGCGATTCGCCACGCCAATGCCGCCGGAAGCAGCCCCAAGGGCGGTGTGTTGCTTGCCGTGGGCGACGATCCGGGCTGCAAGTCGTCCACCTTGCCGAGTGGCAGCGAGTTCTCGCTGCGAGACCTCGGCGTGCCAACCCTCGCCCCATCCTCGGTGCAGGAGGTGTTGGACTTCGGCCTCGCCGGTTGGGCCCTGTCGCGCTACAGCGGCTGTTGGACCGGAATTGTCACCACCTCCGACACGATGGACAGCAGCGCCACGGTACTGTTGCCGGAAGAAAGGCGTTTCACGCTGCCGGACCTCCCCCAAGAGGGCAACATCCGCCTCATGGACGACCCGCTGTCGCAAGAGCGGCGACTGTTCGAGCACAAGCTGCAACTGGCGATGGCCTTCGCGGCGGCGAACGGCCTGAGTCGCGTTCACAGCAATCCATCGCGGCCCCGGCTCACGTTGATTTCCGCCGGCAAGGTGTTCGCGGACACCCGCCAGGCGCTCGCCGAACTAGGCTATCCGACCATGCAGTCGCTGGCCGAAGCCGGCATTCGGCTCGTGCAGCTTGGACTCATCTGGCCG
Organism: Pseudomonadales bacterium; assembly: GCA_965116935.1. Taxonomy (GTDB): domain Bacteria; phylum Pseudomonadota; class Gammaproteobacteria; order Pseudomonadales; family Azotimanducaceae; genus VXYL01. The sequence goes on from OZ220737.1 coordinate 3,802,633, forward strand.
CTCGAGGAGGAGTTCGTCCGCGCGGTGTGCCGCGACGCCGAGCGCGTGCTTGTGGTCGAGGAGAAGCGCGGCCTGATCGAAGAGCAGCTCAAGGCGCATCTTTTTCATGGCCCGCGCGTGGAGGTGTTCGGCAAGCGCGACCCGGCGGGTGAGCTCTTGATTCCCGCGGTGGGCGAAGTGACGCTGCCCATCATTGCCAAGGCCATCGCGAGGGCGCTTGGCGAGGTGCCGAATCGCGCCTTCCTCGAGGCCACCGAAGCGGACGAGCGCGCACTCGCCCGTGTCGCCACCACCTCCAAGGAAGCGCGCGTGCCGCTCTTCTGTGCCGGCTGCCCGCACAACACCTCCACCAAGGTGCCGGATGGCAGCCGCGCCGCCGCCGGCATCGGCTGCCATTACATGGCGCAGTGGATGGATCGCAACACCTGGACCTTCACCCACATGGGCGGAGAGGGGGCGAACTGGATCGGTCAGGCGCCGTTCACGGACGAAGGCCACATCTTCGTGAACATGGGCGACGGCACCTTCAACCATTCCGGGCTCTTGGCGATTCGCGCCGCCGTGGCTGCCGGTGTCAACGTCACCTATAAGGTCCTCTTCAACGACGCCGTGGCGATGACCGGCGGCCAGCCCATGGACGGCGACCTGACGGTGGCGGACGTGGTGCGGCAGGTGCTGGCGGAAGGGATCCAGGCGGTGCGGGTCGTAACCGACGACCCCGAGCGCCACGCCGGCGCCGACTACAAGGCGTTGCCGCGCGAGCGTCTCGATGAAGTGCAGCGGGAACTCAGAGCCATTCCAGGCTGCACGGCCTTGGTGTACGAACAGACATGTGCCACGGAACTTCGACGGCGGCGCAAGCGGGGGTTGGCCGAGGAACCGGACCTGCGCGTGGTCATCAACGATGCGGTGTGCGAAGGCTGTGGCGACTGCGCGGTGCAGTCGAACTGCGTGGCGGTGGAGCCGCTAGAGACCGTGTTCGGCACCAAGCGGCGGATCAACCAAAGCGCCTGCAACAAGGATGTGTCTTGCCTGGACGGTTTCTGTCCGTCGTTCGTGACCTTGCGCGGCGCGCGGCCAAGGCGGCGCGAGCCGACCATACCGGAGGGGCTCTCGGACTCGGAACTGCCGCTGCCGCAAGCTGCGCGCCCGGCTGCCAACATCCTGCTCACGGGGGTGGGCGGCTCCGGCATCGTCACGCTGTCACAGCTTCTCGCTGCCGCCGCACACATGGACGGTCGCCACGCCACGACCCTCGACATGACCGGCCTCGCACAGAAGGGCGGCGCGGTGCTCGGCCACGTGCGCATCTCCGACTTCGAGCAGCCGCATCTGGCGGCACGGATTCCGCCGCGCGGCGCCGACGCGGTGCTGGCAGCGGACCTCGTGACCGCTGCGGGACGCGACGTGCTGGCAATGTTCGACAAAGAGCGCACGGTCGTCGTCGCGAACACGCACATCGCGCCGACGGCGGAGTTCCTGCTGCATCGGCGGGCGGATGCGGGCTCGAGCGACTTGCTGCAGCGGCTTGGCGAGCGCAGCTCCGAGGTGCGAACCGTGGACGCGGACCGGCACGCGTCTGCACTGCTCGGCGACACCGGCAGCGTGAACGTCTTTCTCCTCGGCCATGCATTCCAGAGCGGCGTGATTCCGCTGTCCCTGACATCTCTCAAGCGGGCGATTGAACTCAATGGGGTGGCGGTGGAGCGGAATCTCGCGGCGTTCCACTACGGCCGCATGGCGGCGCACGATCCGGACTCGCTGCCGGCGACGGATACCGAGGGCGAGGCCATGCAGCGCGACCCGGATCGACGGCGTTACCTCACGGCCTATCAGAACGCGGCGCTGGCGGATCGCTTCGAGCGACTGGTGGAGAAGGTGCGGAATGCGGAGACTTCAGCGACCGCACAAGGAACGCGCGCCTTGCGGCGCGAGGGAGGGCGAGACGCCCTCCCGCCAGAACCGACGCCGCTCGCAGACGCCGTTGCCGAGAGCTACTTCACCCTCCTGACCCCCAAGGACGAATACGAGGTAGCGCGACTCTTCACCGACGGCGCCTTCGCCGCCAAGCTCGCGAACCAGTTCGAGCCCGGCTTCCGCCTGCAATACCGCATGGCACCTCCAATCCTGAGCCGCCGCGGCTCCCGCCGGAAATTCGCCCTAGGCCCGTGGATGTCGCCCTTGCTCCGTCTCCTCGCCCGAATGCGCGGCCTGCGAGGCAGCCTTTTCGACCCCTTCCGCTTCACCCACGACCGCAAGCTCGAACGAGACCTCCTCAAGCTCTACGAAGAAGACGTAACCTTCCTCCTAACCCACCTCGACCCCGACCGAATCGCCGCCGCCATCGAACTAGCCCGCTGGCCCGCGAACGTCCGCGGCTACGGCTTCATCAAGGCACAAGCCGCAGAAGCGGCACTCGATCGGCGGAAGAAGCTGCAAGCATCGGTGCGGGCCATCCCGATCGGCCGCGCCGCCTAGTCCAGTTTGCATGCGGCGGGAACACTCCGAGCGAGAGCGGCACCATGACAGGATTCACCCATAGGGCGCGTGAGGAAAGAGAAGCTCTGCACAAAGTCCGAGTTCCCGAGTCGTCGTGCGGGCGGTCCTTGTCGTCCGCCTTCGTGTGATGTGCGGTGCCCGGTTGGCCAACAAGGGCGACCAAAAGGGTCCCCCTACGGGGGCACGATCCACCAGCGAAGAGCGATTTCCGGCGAACGCCTACTCTGAAGCCGTTACACCGGCGGTGTATGGTCTCGGCAGGATTCGAGTGCAAGGCGCATACGGTCGTGAATGAGGAAGATCTCCTGAATCGGATCTCCGTCGTGCCAGGTATTTTCGGCGGCAAGCCGGTTGTCCGAGGTCGCCGTCTGGCCGTGGAGCATGTGTTGGGGATGCTGGCGGCGGGCGATGATCCTGCGACCATACTCGAGGGCTACCCGTGGCTGGAGCACGAGGATATTCGTGCCTGTTTGGTCTATGCGCATCGCTTGGTGGGCCACGAACGTGTTGAGCTGCCGATGGTTGCGGGCGATGGATGAGATTGCTTCTCGACACCTGCGTGTGGGGCGGCGCGATTCCGGAAATGCGTGCGGCCGGACACGATGTCGTCTGGTCGGGCGATTGGGATGAAGACCCTGGTGATGAAGCGATCCTTGCGACGGCGCACAAGCAGCGTCGCATCTTGGTGACCCTCTTGGACAAGGACTTCGGCGAACTGGCCATCGTCCTTCGACAACCCCATGCCGGAATCGTCCGGCTTGTCGACTTTCCCGCGAGGCAGCAGGCAGAAGTGTGTCTAAGGGTGCTCGACGCGCACGGCCCCGAGTTGCAGTCCGGTGCCATTGTGACCGCGGAAAAGAGCAGACTCCGAGTGCGGGGGACAGACGAGGCGCACTGATCGCGTGTAACGTCCGCGAACGACAGACACAAGCGAACGGCTAACTCAACCCAGCGAGACCAAATCTGGGGCGAACTGCGCGCGGCTCAACATGAGCTTCGGACGCGGACCTTGATGACGTTGCAGGGCTGATGCCGCTCTGCCTTTCCGGACGCGCCGTACCTCACCTCATCATTGACCTCGGTTGGCGCGGACGCTTGCGTGAAATGGTGCCCGGAGCCGGAGTCGAACCGGCATGGGGTTGCCCCCGGGGGATTTTCTTGCCCGCTACGGCTTTCGCCGCCGCCGCTTGCGAGGTCGCATGTGCGGCGTTTGGGGTCTGGACTTTCCCTTCGCCGTGCCGCGTGAGTGCGGTTTAGGCGGGGGCCGTCAAGTCTCTACACCTTCCGGCACCGCTCTCGTCGGCGTGCTGCGCCGGCTTGGCTCGGGATTGCCACCAGCGCGGGAGTTTTCCGCCTGCTGAGGTTTCCCCGAATTTGACCCCGATCATCCCGTGCGTTTCCGCGCGGGCGCTCAAATTGCGTTAAGTCCCCTGTGTCTGCCTCTTTCACCATCCGGGCGCTTGCCCACCGTTGGGCAGGGTTGTCGATCATATCTCGGTTGTCGAGGTGTATGGATCTTGCCGTGGGGGCGACCCTTGTGGTCGCCCGTGTTCGCAAGCGGCACAGCGTTGGCTTCCCCAACACGGGCGACCACAAGGGTCGCCCCTACGGGCGTGCGCGTTGCAGCGCGAGCGTTTTGCTCTATGCTTCGGTGGCAACAACAAGCTGATGGCGAGCCCAAGTTCCTGCTGATGAGTTCCGAGCGACCGGTCAATCTTCCGCTGCCGAGCCTGTTTCTGAACATGCCGGTGACTGCGGTGGTTTCCATCCTGCATCGGTTGAGCGGGGTGGCGCTGTTCTTGGGGGTCATCTACGTGCTTTATCTGGCGGAGCTTGCCCTGGAAGATGCCGCCGGCTTCGATGAGGCGGTGCGGATTTCGGCGACGCCGCTCGGCAAGCTGGGGCTGTGGATCGTGCTGGCGTCGCTGGCGTTTCATTTCCTGGCCGGCGTACGGCACCTATTGCTGGATTTCCACTTTGGCGACTCCCTGCGCGGTGGGCGCATCGGCGGCTGGATCACGTTCGTGCTGACGCTGGCGGCGGCGATTGCCGCGGGGGCATGGCTTTGGTAACCAACGTCACGAGCTTTGGCCGCACGGGACTGTCGGATTTCGTGCTGCAGCGCGTCACGGCGCTCGTGCTCGGCGCATATGGGCTCTGCATCGTCGGCTTCTTTGCCGTTGGCGATGTCAGCCATGCGAGCCTGGCGGCGTTTTTGGCCGGCACGGCCATGCGCTGGTTCTCCACCGCCGCTGTGGTCGCGCTTGGTGTCCATGCTTGGATTGGCATGTGGACGGTGGGTACCGACTACATCCGGCAGCATGCCTTCGGCGCGGGCTTGGGCGGCAGCGCCTTTGGCCTCCGCCTCATCTACCAGTTCGGCTGTGTGGCGGCCATCGTGGTGTACATGGCCTGGTCGCTCACCATCATTTGGGGACTGGCATGAGTCGCTTGCGACGGATGGAGTTCGACGGCCTCATTATCGGCGGTGGCGGTGCCGGGATGCGGGCGAGCCTGCAACTGGCGCAGTCGGGCCTCCGCACCGCCGTGCTCTCCAAGGTGTTCCCCACGCGCTCGCATACCGTCTCGGCGCAGGGCGGCATCACCTGCGCCATCGGCAGCGAAGACCCGGACGACGACTGGCGCTGGCACATGTACGACACCGTCAAGGGGTCGGACTACATCGGCGATCAGGACGCCATCGAATACATGTGCAGCGTTGGCCCGCAGGCGGTGTTCGAGCTTGAGCACATGGGGCTGCCGTTTTCCCGCACCGAAACGGGACGCATCTACCAGCGCCCGTTCGGAGGGCAGTCCAAGAACTTCGGCAAGGGTGGTCAGGCGTCGCGCACTTGCGCGGCGGAAGACCGTACCGGCCACGCCCTTTTGCACACGCTTTACCAGAACAACCTGCGGGTTGGCACCACCTTCCTCTCCGAGTGGTTCGCTTCCGACCTTGTCACCAACGCCGACGGCGCCGTGGTGGGCGTGGTGGCCATCGAGATCGAGACCGGCGAGGTGGTGTTCATCCAGTCGCGGGCAACGATCCTCGCCACCGGTGGCGCCGGCCGCATCTACGCCAGCACCACCAACGCCCTGATGAACACCGGCGACGGCGTCGGCATGGCCTTGCGTGTCGGCGTGCCGGTGCAGGACATCGAGATGTGGCAGTTCCATCCCACCGGCATTCACGGCGCCGGCGTGCTGGTGACCGAGGGCTGCCGGGGCGAGGGCGGCTATCTCATCAACGCCGACGGCGAGCGGTTCATGGAACGCTATGCGCCGACGGCGAAGGACCTGGCGGGGCGTGACGTGGTGGCCCGCTCCATGATTCTCGAACTCCTCGACGGCAGAGGCGCGGGGCCGGACAAGGATCACGTGCTGCTCAAGCTCGATCACTTGGGCGCAGACGTGTTGAACGCCCGCCTGCCGGGCATCCTTGAACTGTCGCGCACCTTCGCCCATGTGGACCCGGTCAAGGAGCCGATCCCGGTCGTGCCCACCTGCCACTACATGATGGGCGGCATCGCCACCAACGTCGACGGTCAAGCACTGACGCAAGACGCAGACGGGCAGGATGTGGCGGTGGAGGGCCTCTACGCCGTCGGCGAAGTGGCTTGCGTTTCGGTACACGGCGCCAATCGTCTCGGCGGCAATTCGCTTTTGGACCTCGTGGTCTTTGGCCGCGCCACCGGCATCCACATCGAGGAGGTGATGCGCCAGGGCGTCTCCTACCGCGAACCCGGCGAAGACGACCTCGATCGCGCCACCGCGCGCCTCAACCGTTGGGACCAATCATCCACCGGCGAAGGCGTTGCCGAACTCAAGCGCGAATTGCAGAACACGATGCAGGTGAACTTCGGCGTCTTCCGCACCGAGGAACACATGCTGAGCGGCATCGAAACCCTCAAGGACTTGCGCCAGCGCATCGGTGCCGCCCACCTGCCCGACAAGAGCCGCGCCTTCAACACCGCCCGGCTCGAAGCGCTGGAACTCGACAACCTGCTGGAAGTGGCCGAAGCCACCGCCGTCGTTGCGGAAGGACGACGCGAGAGTCGCGGTGCCCATGCCCGCGACGACTACCAGGAGCGGGACGACGAGAACTGGCTGTGCCACTCGCTGTACTTCCCGGCGGACGGTCGGGTGGCCAAGCGCGGCGTCAACTTCGCGCCGAAGACGATGGAGGCGTTCCAGCCCATGGAACGGAAATACTGAACATGAAAGTCAGCATCTATCGCTTTGACCCGGACGCCGACGAGAAGGCGTACTTGCAGGATGTGGAAGTCGAGCTGCCCGAAGGCCGCGACCTGATGGTGCTCGACGTGCTCGAACTCGCCAAGGCCCGCGACCCCTCCATCGCCTACCGCCGTTCCTGTCGCGAGGGCGTGTGTGGCTCCGACGGCATGAACATCAACGGCAAGAACGGCCTTGCCTGCATCACGCCGGTCTCGGAGGCGGCGCGGGGGGGCAAGCTGGTGCTGCGGCCACTGCCGGGCTTGCCGGTGATCCGCGATCTGGTGGTGGACATGAGCGCCTTCTTCCGCCAATACGAACGGGTGAAGCCCTATCTCATCAACGACGCACCGCCACCGGCGCAGGAACGGCTGCAATCGCCGGAAGACCGAGCCAAGCTCGATGGCCTCTACGAGTGCATTCTCTGCGCCTGCTGCTCCACCTCCTGCCCGTCGTTCTGGTGGAATCCCGACAAGTTCGTCGGGCCGGCGGGATTGCTCCAGGCCTATCGCTTCCTCGCCGACAGCCGCGACACCGCCACCACCGAACGCCTCGCCGAACTCGAAGACCCGTTCAGCGTCTTCCGCTGCCGGGGCATCATGAACTGCGTCAACGCCTGCCCGAGGGGGCTCAACCCCACCCGTGCCATCGGCAAGATTCGCTCCATGCTCCTGACCGAGGCCACCTGAGTCCCGAATCGCCGTCAGGCAAGGAGGAGAGCAAGATGCCTGAGTCCTTCGTCGAACGCATGAGGCGCAGTTCCCATGTGGCGGGCGGCAACGCCGCCTACGTCGAGATGCTCTACGAGAACTATCTCGATGACCCGAACGGCATCCCCGAAGTCTGGCGGGAGTACTTCGACCGCCTGCCGATGGTAGATGGGGTGGTGGGGGACGTGCCCCACAGCACCATCATCCAGCACTTCGAGCGCCTTGGCCGCAACCGCCTGCGGGCACAGCCGGAACGCGTTGCCACCGAGGTCACTTCCGAGCACGAGCGCAAACAGATTCGCGTGCTTGAACTCATCATGGCCTATCGTCGGCGCGGTCATTTGCGGGCTTCGCTGGACCCACTCGGAATGTGGGAACGGGAGCCGGCGCCAGAACTAGACCTCGCCCACCACCACCTCTCCGAAGCGGACTTCGACACGGTCTTCAGCACCGGTTCCGCGCAGTTCTTCGAAGGCGGGCAGGCGACCTTGCGCGACATCGTGGCGGCGCTGAAGCAAACCTACTGCGGCTCGCTCGGCGTCGAATACATGCACATCACGGATGCCGCCGAGCAGCTTTGGGTGCGGCAGCGGCTCGAATCCGTTCATGCCGCGCCGGAGTTCTCGCCGGACACCCAGCGCACCGTGCTCGACCGTCTCACCGCCGCCGAAGGACTGGAGAACTACCTGCACGCCCGCTACCCGGGCACCAAGCGGTTCGGCCTCGAAGGCGGCGAGAGCCTCATTCCCATGCTGCACGAGGCGCTGCAAAGGCTCGGCTCGCACGGCATCGTCGAGACCGTCATCGGCATGGCGCACCGGGGCCGGCTGAACGTGCTGGTGAACATCCTCGGCAAGGACCCTGGCAAGCTCTTCGACGAGTTCGAGGGCGTGATGCCGGATTCGGACCGCAGCGGTGACGTCAAGTATCACCAAGGCTTCTCCTCCAACGTCATCACGCCGGGTGGCGAGATGCATGTGGCGCTGAGCTTCAATCCCTCGCACCTCGAAATCGTGGGGCCGGTCGTTGCCGGCTCCGTGCGCGCCCGCCAGGATCGCCGGCGCGACTATACGGGCTCCTTGGTGGCGCCGATCCTGATCCACGGCGATGCGGCCTTCGCCGGCCAAGGCGTGGTGATGGAGACCTTTCAGATGTCGCAGACCCGCGGCTTCCACATCGGCGGCACCATCCACGTCATCGTCAACAACCAGATCGGCTTCACCACCGACCGGCGCGAGGATGCCCGTTCCACCGACTACTGCTCGGAAGTGGCGAAGATGGTTCGGGCGCCGATCCTGCACGTGAACGGCGACGATCCGGAGGCGGCTCTGTTCGCCATGCAACTGGCGGTGGACTACCGCATGCAGTTCTCGAAAGACGTGGTGGTGGATCTCGTCTGCTATCGGCGGCGCGGCCACAACGAGGCCGAAGAGCCGATGAAGACCCAGCCGATGATGTACCAGGCCATTCGCTCGCATCCGACGGTGCGGCGCATCTACGCCGATCGGGTGGTGGCGACGGGTGCCTTCACCGATGCCGAAGTGGACGCCGAGGTGGAGCTGTACCGCTACGCATTCGACACCTCCGACCTCACGGCGCTGTCGCTGGTGGAGGAACCTGACCGGGCGCTGTTCGTCGACTGGACGCCCTATCTCGATGCCGACCGCGAGTCCTCCGCCGACACCCGCGTGAGCCTCGAGACGCTGCGCGACCTGGCCGGCCGCCTCGACCGCCTGCCGGAGGGTTTCGTGCTGCACCGCCAAGTGCAGAAGATCGTCGAGGACCGCCGCCGCATGGCCGCCGGCGCCATGCTCGCCAATTGGGGCTTCGCCGAGACGATGGCCTATGCGACGTTGGTGTCGGAAGGCTACGAGGTGCGCCTGGTTGGCCAGGATGTGGGGGTTGGCACCTTCTCCCACCGCCACGCCAGCCTCTACAACCAGAAGGATGGCAAGCGCCACATCCCGCTCGATCATCTCAGCGAAGAGGCCAACTTCGACATTTACGACTCGCTGCTCTCGGAAGAGGCCGTGCTCGCGTTCGAGTACGGCTACTCCACCACGGCGCCCCGCACCCTCACCATCTGGGAGGCGCAGTTCGGCGACTTCGCCAACGGTGCGCAGGTCGTGATCGACCAGTTCATCTCCAGCGGCGAGACGAAGTGGGAGCGGCTATCGGGCCTCGTCATGCTGCTTCCGCACGGCTACGAGGGGCAGGGACCGGAGCATTCGTCGGCTCGGCTTGAGCGTTACCTGCAGCTCTGCGCGGAGGACAACATGCAGGTATGCCTGCCGAGCACCCCGGCGCAGGTCTTCCACATGCTGAGGCGCCAGGTAATGCGCCCCTTGCGCAAGCCGCTCGTGGCGCTGACGCCGAAGAGCCTGCTCAGGCACAAGCTCGCCACATCGACGCTGGAAGACCTCACCGACGGCCACTTCCACAGCGTCATCGGCGAGATCGACGACTTGGATGCCGAAGGCGTAACCCGGGTGGTGCTGTGCAGCGGCAAGGTCTTCTACGACCTGTTGCAGGAGCGCCGCGAGCAGGAACTCGCCCACGTTGCCGTGGTGCGCTTAGAGCAGCTCTACCCGTTCCCAGAGCAGGAACTTGACGATGTCCTGCAACAATGGCCCAACATGCGCGAGGTGGTGTGGTGCCAAGAGGAACCGATGAATCAGGGCGCTTGGTACTCGAGCCAGCACCACATGCGCAACGTGCTTGCGGGGCTGCCCGGCGGCATCGAACTCGCCTACGCCGGCCGCGAGGCCTTCGCCGCTCCGGCGAGTGGCTACATGGCACGCCACATCGAACGCCAACAAGCACTGGTGCGGGACGCGCTGATGGGCGATCAGCAAGACGATACTGCGTCGTGATGTGTGGCCATTATTGCTGTGAGAAGGGGAGATGAGAGTGAGTGCCGTTCGGGCAGTGTTGGGAGCGGTGCGACGGATGTGGTTCCTCACTGCCGTTTGCTTTGCCTTGATTGTTGCTACGGCTAGCTTCGCTTGGCAGACGGTTGCGCTTGGCGCGCAAATTGCGGCTGTAACGGCCGCAGCCGCCGCCAAAGCTGCCCAACATCGCAAGGAGTTGGCCAATAGATCCGCCCAGCACCGTAACGAAATCGCGAAGGTGAAAGCTCGATCGCGATTGCGTCGTGTGGTTGTCGCCGTCCCGCTCGTGGGTATCGCTGCAGTTGGCTACTTTGAGCATCGCGACTACCTGGAGTGGCAACAACGCAATCCCGATGGAGATTTCGACGCCTACATGACCGAGGTGTCGGAGGCGAGCGCCGAGGTACTCGACGATTTCCTTGAGCAGCTACCGGAGAGCGTTCGACCGGAGCCTGACATAGTCCTTGGGCTCATTGAAGATGCACTCGCGGCGGCGCGTGATCAGAAGAACGCAACCTGACGAGGCGTGCGAATGACAACCGAGATCAAGACACCGACCTTTCCGGAATCCATCGCCGACGGCACGGTCGCGGCTTGGCACAAGGCCGTGGGCGAGCCGGTGCGGCGAGACGAAGTGCTGGTGGACATCGAGACCGACAAGGTGGTGATCGAGGTGCCGGCGCCGGCGAATGGCCAGCTTGTGGAAATCCTCAAGCAAGAGGGTGACGTGGTCGTTTCGGAGGAGCCGCTTGCAACCTTCGAGGAGGGCGCCGCGCCGGCCGCTCCAGTGCGTCCATCATCAGAGCCAGAGCCAGAGGAAATGGACGTCGGCGTTTCCCCGGCGGCACGCAAGCTGGCGGCGGAGGCGGGCATCGATCCGGCGGCGGTGGATGGCACCGGCAGGGCCGGCCGGGTAACCAAGGAAGACGTGCAGCGCGCCATCGAGCTTGAAGCCGACGCCGAGGCGGAGGCGGTTCCCCTGCCGGCGGCGACACCTGCGGACGATCCGGAGAGTGCGGCGGAAGAAGAGGGGCGGGTGGAGCGTCGCGTGCCCATGACGAGGCTGCGTGCCACCATCGCCCGGCGACTGGTGGAGGCGCAGCAGACCGCGGCCATGCTCACCACCTTCAACGAGGTGGACATGGCGCCGGTGATGACCATGCGCAGTCGCTATGGCGAGGAGTTTCAGGCGCGCCACAACGGCACCCGACTCGGCTTCATGTGCTTCTTCGTGCGCGCCTGCGTCGAGGCGCTGAAGCGGTTCCCGTCCGTGAACGCTTCCATCGACGGCAACGACATCGTCTACCACGGCTACTACGACATCGGCGTCGCTGTGAGCACTGATCGCGGCCTCGTGGTGCCGGTCATCCGCGACGCCGACGCCCTTGCCATGCACCAGATCGAAGATGCCATCACCGAATACGGCGAGCGCGCCCGCGACGGCCGCCTCGCCATCGCCGACGTGAGCGGCGGCACCTTCACCATCTCCAACGGCGGCGTGTTCGGATCGCTCCTCTCCACCCCGATCCTGAACCCGCCGCAAACCGCCATCCTCGGCATGCACAAGATCGAGGATCGCCCGGTGGTGGTGGACGGCGAAGTCGTCGTCCGCCCCATGATGTACCTGGCGCTCTCCTACGACCACCGCCTGATCGACGGCCGCGAAGCAGTGCGCTTCCTCGTCACCATGAAGGAACTGGTCGAAGACCCGGCACGGATGCTGCTGGAGCTGTAGTAGCGAACCTCTCGCTCGATGTGTTGTTACGTCCAGCACTCCTCGACGCAGGAGGTTCGAATGCGACCTCCAAAGTGTGGTCGTCCGTATAGGAACCGAAGGTGCGCAGGCCAGATAGCCATGTGGCTTGCGCTACGCAAGCTTCCGTGTGGCAGGCTTCAGGAGCCAGTCAACGCTCGATCTACTCTCGCATCCAGGCTGGAATGTCCCGTGCGCCGTGCAGAACCCGCCAGACGTCGACCTCCTCCTCCCTTTCGAGGTAGAAGATCAGATACGGGAATCGGTCTGTCGACAGAAAGCGAAGGCCGGCGATGTCCAGTTCGTGCGCGTAGCGAGGTGAGCCGCTCCCCGGTAGCTCGCCAATACGGCGTAGCGTGGCCTCGGTTGCATCGACGAAGGCCAGCGCAACCGTCGCTCCTGCCTCCGCCAAGTAGTGGGTGACTGCCTGATCTATGTCGTTGCGCGCCAGATCACGAAGGACAACCCGCTTGTCCGTCACTGCTGGCTGGCGGCGTGGACCCGATTGCGAAGCCCGTCGAAGTAGCTTGGGTCTGCAGTTGCCGACTGCGGCGAGGCCGCGCCTTCCAAAAGGAGACCACGCAGCTGCTGCCGGTCACGATCCCTACGGATCAGCTCACGCATGTACTCGCCTGAGCTGCTGTATCCAAGGGATTCGACCTGATTGTCCACGAACTCCTTTAGGGAGTCGGGAAGCGAAATGTTCATCGTGCTCATGGCGCAAAGCGTAGCGTACGTCCGCAAACCCCGGCAAGCCCGCCCGCCAACATCCGTCCACCGTTAGCGATTTGGTGCAACGCCGAAGACCGCCGCTCACCGCCTTCAACGAAGAGGACATGGCGCCGGTGGTGCCCATACCGTCGCTATGGCGAGGAGGCTCTGCCATACATCCTAAGCCTCCACAGCCTCCAGGCACTGCAAGACTTCCTTCATCTCAGCGTCGTCGAGGCGCATGGTCGATGCCGCGACGTTGGCGTGCACTTGGTCCGCCGAGGTCGCTCCGGCGATCACCGACGACACGACCGGGAAGGACAGCAGCCAGCCGAACGCCAGTTCGAGAAGCGATCGTCCGCGCTCTTCGGCAAAGGTGGCCAGCGCCTCCGCCCGGTCGAAGTTGCGTGCGTTCAAGGCACCTGCTGCGCGGGGGGCGCCGAGCCGCGTGCCTTCCGGCGCGGGTTCTCCCCGCCGGTACTTGCCCGTGAGCAGGCCGCTCGCCAACGGAAAATACGGCAGCATGCCGAGCCCAAAATGCTCGCAAGCCGGGATCACCTCGCGCAGCACGTCGCGTTCGAGCAGGCTCATCAGGTTCTGTGCGGAGACGAAGGGGTTCAGGCGATCCCGCGCCGCGGTCCAATGCGCGTCCGCGATCTGCCAGCCGGCGAAATTCGAGCAGCCAACGTAACGCACTTTGCCGTCCTGGACGCAGTCGTCCAGGGCCCGCAGCGTCTCGTCGATCGGCGTGTGCGGATCGGGAAAGTGGATCTGGTAGAGGTCGACATAGTCGGTGCCGAGGCGGCTGAGGCTCGCCTCCAGCGCACTGACGACGTAACGTCGCGATGCGCCCCGCCGGTGCGGACCCTCGCCCATGGCGAAGCCGAACTTGGTCGCGAGGACCACATCGTGGCGGCGCCCGCCCAGCGCCCGGCCGAGGAACTCCTCGGACAGCGACCCGCCGTACATGTCGGCGGTGTCGAAGAGGTCGATCCCAGCGTCGAGCGCCGCATGCACCACCGCCCGGGTGCCGGCCTCGTCGATCCTGCCGCCGAAGTTGTTGCAGCCCAAACCCACCTCGGACACGAACAGTCCGCTGTTGCCAAGCCTTCGATGCTCCATTTCCCAACCCAATACAGCCAATCCGCATACAAGCTTACGACACGCTTCCGAGCTCCAAGCGGTGCGTTTTCGAGATGCGGCGAATGTCGGCGGGTGGGACGCCAGCCTCGGCAGCGAACTGAGGCCAGTCGGCGACCGCGGAAGTAACTTCGCCGATGATCGCGCCTGCCATGCGACGCTTCAGCCCGGCGGTCGTGGCGAACCGGAGCAGGTCGTCGCGCTCGAAGCTGTCGCGCTTGCCGGCTAGGCTCATTTGGTGCTGGCCGGTCCAGTCGCCGGAGGGGTTGTAGGCGTAGGCAACGTCGTATGCCGGCGCGAGGCGCCATTGGCCGCTGCGGTTCATCAGGAAGGAGATGTTCTTGACGTGGTCGTCTTGGTTGCGGGCGACGATGTTGAACACGGCGCGGCGGCAGAGCTGCTGCACGGCGACCATGCCGAGTCCGAGCCGTCGAATGGTCTCGATCGCCTGCTCATAGGCGTATGCACCCGGCATGTTGTAGTCGAAATGGCGTAGCGCACCCAGCGACTGCATGTGGAGTTTGCGACCGTCTTGATCGCGGTCGAAGCGGCGGGTCATGAAATGGCTGCGATTGCCCTCGTGGTGCAGGCGGCAGGCCGACATTTCGATCCCGGCCCGCTTCGCCATCAGGTGGTAGGCGTATTCAATGCGTCCGAAGCCGAGCGGATCGGCCAGTTCCCGATCGCGATTGTTGGCGACGCCGTCGAATTTGAGAAGCCAGTGTTCGAAGCCAGCCGTGGCGTCCACTTGCCCGGAGCGGAACTCCCCGGTTCGCGGACTCCAGGCGAGGACTGCCTTGGCGCGGGCGCCGCCGGCTGAAGTGCCGACCCGCAGGATGTCCTGCAACGCGGCGCGGTCGTCTCCGGTGCCGAGTCGGTCGGCCATGCTGGCGCGGTCCGCGAGGACACGGCTGGCGAGATCTACGAGCTGGGCAATCTCGATCGCGTGCCGCGCGTTCTGTCCCCGTACGGCAGGCTGAAACTCGAGGGCACCGACGCCGCGGGTGCCGACGTAGCACAGCCGATCCACCGGACTGAATGTCTCGGCGCGTTGCCCGGTCTCCGCCAGCCAAACGTCGATCAGGGCATTGCCGAAGCTGTCGGGCAAGGCTTCTGCCAGCAAGCCAGGCAGCCCTTTGAAGGTGTCGCGTCCCAAGGCGCGGAATGCATACGGCGCTTCGCGTACCGGCATGACCAGTGGCGACGGCTCGACGCCGGCGGCGAGGAAGGCGGGGTCGTACTGGAAGGTGGCGACGGCCTCGGCGCCGTCACACGAGACCGCGCCGATCCTTCGGCCCCAGAGTATGACGTTCGCGTCAGTCACGGGGTCTCGTCGCCCCATGACCACGGCTCCTCGCGTGCGCTACCCTTGTTCGGGCGGGCACGGCGCCTTTCGGTACCGTGCACGTCGACACGTTCGATGGGACGGACTTCGGTCGCCGGAATCGCATCGGCAACGCTGTCCCCGAGGTCTAGGGCGATGGCGATGCGCAGGAAGCTGTCGAGGCTGGTTGGAAGACCCGCTTCCAGCCGCCGAACGGTACGCTGCGCGACGCCAGCTTCGTGCGCCAGTGCGGCCTGCGTCACGTTCCGGGCAAGGCGTAGCCGGGTGAGCCGGCCGGCGATCTCCGATCGGAGGCTTTCGGTCGTTGGCTGAGTTGGATAATCGGACATATGTGGCCTTTTGTAGCCTTCAATGACGCTTATAGGGCCGAATTTTGCCTTTAAATGATCTTCCGGGCAAGAGAGGTCATACTTTGCCTATTACGAGATATTTTGGGGATTGATAGGCCAATAATTGCCTTTTAATTTGGATTGGAGCGGTGTGCTACGCGCCCTCGTTGTACTTGCGCACCGGTTGAGTCGTGCGGCGCTTCCTCGGAGCGTGTGGGCCTTCCGAGCAGCGTTCATTGGCAGCGTCCGGCACGTACTGATATAGAATCGCCGTCGATTGCCGCGGAGCTGGACGCCTTTTGAGCACGGACAGATACGATCTCGTTGTCATAGGTGCGGGTCCTGCTGGCTACGCGGCTGCCATTCGAGGTGCGCAGCTTGGCATGAGCGTTGCCTGCATCGACAAGGCCCTCGGTGCAGACGGCAAGCCAACCCTCGGCGGCACCTGCCTGAACTGGGGTTGCATCCCCTCCAAGGCGCTGCTCGACGCCTCCCACAAGTTCGTCGAAGCCCGCGAGTCGCTGGCTGACATGGGCGTGGTTGCGAGCGGCGTTGCGATCGACGTGCCGCGCATGATGGCGCGCAAGGATGCAGTGGTGGCGCAGCTCACCGGCGGCATTGGCACGCTGTTTCAGGGCAACGGGGTGACCCATCTTGCCGGGCGTGGCCGGCTTTTGAGCGGCGCCCGGGTGGAGTTCGAGCCGCACGAAGGCGAGACGCGCACCCTTGAGGCGGGCAGCGTCGTGCTCGCGCCGGGTTCCGTGCCGGTGGAGATTGCCCCGGCACCGCTCGATGGTGACCGCATCGTTGATTCCACCGGCGCGTTGGCCTTCGATGCCGCCCCGGAGCGGCTTGGAGTGATCGGCGCTGGCGCGATCGGGCTCGAGCTCGGCAGCGTCTGGAGCCGCCTCGGTTCGGAAGTTGTGATTCTCGAAGCGTTGGAAGACTTCCTGCCAACCGCGGACTCCCGCATCGCCCGCGATGCCTTGCGCGAGTTTGGGCGCCAAGGGCTCGACATTCGTCTCGGCACCCGCGTCACCGGCGCCGAGGTGCAGGGCGAAGCGGTAGTGGTGTCTTACCAGGATGCCACCGGTGGCGAGCACTCGCTGGAAGTGGATCGACTCATCGTCGCCGTGGGCCGGCGTCCCTATACCGAAGGGCTTCTGGCACCCGACAGCGGCGTCAATCTCGACGAACGCGGCTTCCTCTTCGTCAACGACCTCTGCGTCACCGACGCGCCCAACGTCTATGCCGTGGGCGACGTGGTGCGCGGCCCGATGCTGGCGCACAAGGGAGCGGAAGAGGGCGTCATGGCGGCGGAGCGCATCGCCGGCCACAAGCCGGTGGTGAACTACGACACCGTTCCCTCGGTCATCTACACGCATCCCGAAATCGCCTGGGTGGGCAAGACCGAAGACGAGGTGAAGGCTGCCGGCGACGACTATCGGGTGGGCACCTTCCCGTTCGCCGCCAGCGGCCGCGCACTGGCCGCCAATGACGCCAAGGGGCTCGTCAAGCTGGTGGCGGACGCAGAGACCGACCGCATCCTTGGCGTTCACGTGCTCGGCCCGCAAGCGAGCGAGATCATCGCCCAGGCGGTCATCGCCATGGAATTCGATGCCAGCGCCGAGGACATCGGCCTGACCATGTTCGCGCACCCCACCCTCTCTGAGGCACTGCACGAGGCCGCCTTGGGCGTCGGCGGACACGCCATTCACATGATCAATCGGAAGCGCTAGACAACGATGAATCTGCACGAATACCAAGCCAAGGATTTGTTCCGGAGCTATGGCTTGCCGGTGTCGCGGGGCATCGCCGTGGACACCGCCGACGAAGCCGTTGCGGCGGCCGCCGAGCTTGGCGGCGACAAGTGGGTTTGCAAGGTGCAGGTTCATGCCGGGGGTCGCGGCAAGGCAGGAGGCGTTCGCCTCGCAAGCAATGCCGACGAAGTGCGCGCCTTTGCCGACGTGGGTCGGCGGCCGCCTAGTCACCGTGCAGACTGGCGCCGAAGGCCAGCCCGTGAGCCGCATCTTCGTCGAGGAAGCGGCAGAGATCGACCGCGAGCTCTATCTCGGCATGGTGGTGGACCGAGGCAGTCGCCGAGTGGTGACGATGGCCTCCACCGAAGGCGGTGTGGAGATCGAGCAGGTCGCTGCCGAAACCCCCGAGAAGATCCTGCGCGCCACCATCGACCCCACGGTAGGCGCTGGGGCCTGGCAGGGCCGCGCCATGGCATTCGACCTCGGTCTCAGCGGCCGCCAGGTGAATCAGTTCGCCAATGTCTTCGTGCAGCTATCGCGCCTTTTCCACGAATGCGACTGCTCGCTGGTGGAGGTGAATCCGCTGGTGGTCACCAAGGCGGGGGACGTCCACTGTCTCGACGCCAAGATCAACATCGACAACAACGCCCTCTTTCGCCAAGGCGATGTGGCGGCGCTGAGGGATCCTTCCCAGGAAGACGAACGCGAGGCGCAGGCGGACGAGTTCGGCCTCAACTATGTGGCTCTCGACGGCGACATCGGCTGCATGGTGAACGGCGCGGGCCTGGCGATGGGGACGATGGACCTCGTCAAGCTGCACGGCGGTGCACCGGCCAACTTCCTCGACGTCGGCGGTGGCGCCACGGAGGAAGCCGTGGCAGAGGCGTTCAAGATCATCCTTTCGGACGACAACGTGAAGGCGGTGCTCATCAACATCTTCGGCGGCATCGTCTCCTGCAAGGTCATTGCCGAAGGCATCGTCGCGGCGGTGAAGCAGGTGGGCGTGGAAGTGCCGGTGGTGGTGCGCTTCGAGGGCAACAACTCCGCCGCAGGACTCGCCGTGCTGGAGGAAAGCGGCCTCGCCATCGCCGCTGCCTCCTCGCTCGAGGATGCCGCCACCCGCGCCATCGCGGCAGCGGGAGGCAACCGATGAGCATTCTCGTGAACCGCGACACGCGGGTGATCTGCCAGGGCTTCACAGGCTCGCAGGGGACGCTGCACAGCGAACAGGCCATCGCCTACGGCACGCAGCTTGTCGGCGGCGTCACGCCCGGCAAGGGCGGAACGACGCATCTCGATCGACCTGTTTTCGACACCGTGGCCGAGGCCGTGGAGCAGACCGGCGCCACGGCGACGGTCATCTACGTGCCTGCCCGCTTCTGCAAGGACTCGATCCTGGAAGCGATGGACGCCGGCCTCGATCTCATCGTCTGCATCACCGAGGGCATCCCGACCCTCGACATGCTCGTCATCAAGGAACGCCTCGACGCCACCGGCGGGCGTCTCATCGGCCCCAACTGCCCCGGCGTAATCACGCCTGGCGAGTGCAAGATCGGCATCATGCCTGGCGACATCCATCTACCGGGCAAAGTGGGCGTGGTGTCTCGCTCCGGCACCCTGACGTACGAAGCAGTCAAGCAAACGACCGACAAGGGCTACGGCCAGTCGAGCTGCGTCGGCATCGGCGGCGACCCCATCCCCGGCACCCACTTCAACGACATCCTGGGCCTCTTCCAGGACGACCTGGCCACGGAGGCCATCGTCATGGTGGGCGAAATCGGCGGTACAGCCGAAGAAGAGGCCGCCGAGTTCATCGCCGCCAAGGTCACCAAGCCCGTGGTCGGCTACATCGCCGGCGTCACCGCTCCCCCAGGCAAACGCATGGGCCACGCCGGCGCCATCATCGCCGGCGGCAAGGGCACCGCAGACGAGAAGTTCGCGGCCCTCAGCCAAGCCGGAGTCAGCACGGTCAAGAACCTTGCCGAGATCGGCGATGCCCTCGCAGAAGCCACGGGGTGGGATTGACGACAGTCACGCGCGCGAGTGGCTTCGTCGCGCGCTAGTGTCGCGTCCCAGAAATACGTCACCCTTCGTGCTGGACGTTGGCTGGTGCAACAATGCCGGAGAAAGCAAGGATGTGCCGTCCGCGACTCGCCCCCGAGAGGTCGTTGAGTGCCTGCATTTGGCATCCCGAAGTACCACGAACTTGCGGGACGGCACACTAGCAGCCTGTCGGACTTTGCCGCGCCAGCGGCGAGTCCGACAGGCTGGTAGCCGTAGCTGTGAGCGAACGCGAGCACGAAGGCCACCAGTTCGCGCCAGCGAACTGCCGACGCGCCCGTTAGGGCGCGCTAGGCGCGGCGCACCGCCGAGGACCGCCACTGCGCGACGATAGGCGGCGTGTTCGAGCGGCTCGTTACGGTGAGCGGTACCTATGTGTAGGTAGGGTGGGAAGCGCGCCTAGTCGGGACGGATTGCCTGCTACGTTTGCCACAAATTAGGTTGGTGCGACGCGGCTGTCGACCGAGAACTGCCGGAATGAAGAAGGCAAGCGCCGCACCTCGTCACATGCCCCAGATGTGGATGGTGGTGTCGGCGATGGCTTCGCGGCGGTGGAAGAGTTTTTGCTCCCACGTTCGCTTCTCGTCGCGGTCGAAGATGACAAGGTGGCCGATGGCTGCTCCGCAGCGGTCCATGTAACTGGCGGTCTGCTCGATACCCTTGGCGATGGTGCTCTCCAAGCCCTGGTGGAGCACTTTGCACTCGATCACGAAGCGCCGTTGGGCGTCCCCGCCGCCCCAGATGAGGAGGAGATCCGTGCGGCCGCGGCCAAGGCCGTACTCCCGTTCGATGCGGCCGCCGCCGTTGACGATGCGCTGCAGGAAGGCCTGCAACAGGAGCTGCGGGCCGGCCTCCTGGTAGTCAAAACGGGCCACCCAATGTTCCGAGTGCTCGCGGAAGAACGACTGGAAGCGTTCGATAAGCTTGACCGTGTTCAAACTGCCGCCTTCCGCGACGTACCACGCGCGGTCTTCCACGAGCCCTTCCTGCGCCGCGGCGGTGAGTTCCCGGGGCACGATCTCCGCATAGATCGGGTTTGCCACTCGCAGGGGCGGGTCTTGTGCCACCAGGCCCAAGTCGCGCACGTACTCGATGTCCTGCTGCGAGAACGTGCCTTGGTCGCCACCGCTCAGGAGGGGCTCGATGACGCGCCGAACGCGGTGCTCACGGAGCTTGTCGGCTAGTTGATCGAGGTGCGTCTCACGGCGAAGGATGAGCGCCTCCTGCGCATCGGCAATGTCCTCCGAGTGGATGGCACGGGTGCGGTTTCGGCCGGCCTTGCGGCGAAAGCACGCTTCGTCGGCGAGAGCGTTGACAAGCCACGGCTGGCCTTGGCTCCGGGCGGTGATCGCAACGACCGCGTCTGGGGTGAACTCCTGGCCGGTCTCCTGCGTGTGCTGATTGAGGAGCGCTTGCACTTCCTCGGCGGAGAAGTCGCCAAGCCGCATGGAGGCGGCCTTGATGTTGAATGCGCTGCCGCCGGCGATGACGGCCTTTTCGGTGGCGGAGTGGATGCGATAGTCCCGCACGTCGCGCACTCCGCACAGCGCCACGCTTTGCGGGAAGCTCTCTGGGCGCATGTCGTAACCGGCACGCAATTGGCGGAGCACGGCGAGCAGGGAGTCGCCGACCAGTGCGTCGATCTCGTCGATGAAGAGGACAGTCGGCACGGGTACGGCTTCTGCCCATCGCGTAAGCGCCTCGCCAAGGGCCGCATCTGGCCCGTACTCGGCGAGGACATCGGCCCAAATGCCGTCGAGGTACGGGTCGCCAACCGCCCGAGCCCTGGAAGCGAGGCTCCCGAGGATCGCGCGCATCGCCGCATGTCGGTCTTCCCGTGCAGCCTGCGCACCTTCTACGTTCACGTAAACGCATCGGAAAGCCCCTTCCGTGCCGCCGTTCAGCAGGTCGCGCAAGGCGAGCAGAGCCGAGGTCTTGCCCGTCTGCCGGGGTGCGTGCAGCACGAAATAGCGCTTGTTCCGCACGAACTGCAGGGTGTCACCGAGATCGAGGCGCGACAGCGGCGGGATGCAGTAGTGGTCGGCGGCGACCACCGGGCCGGACGTGTTGAAGAAGCGCATGGGTTTGAGTATGGCACGCGAGCCGATGCAATCCGCGCCTCGCGAGGAACCTTGAGGTGCTGGTTGTGTTCGCAGGAGCTCGTTCTGGCGCGGCCTATACTTTGTGCCCATGCTGATTGTTGACGATGGCCAGCCGGCGACGGCGGTGGAGGTGGTGGCTGTGGGGGACCTGGCCGAGTGGCGCGGCCGGGCTTCTGCGGTGGAGCTTGCTTGGCTGGATCGGTTCGGGTTTGCTGGTGGTGCCAACGCGTTCGTCTTCCTTCCGGGTAGTGATGGTGCGCCGGATCGGGTTCTTGCTGGACTCGGTGAGCGGGAGAGCATTGCCAGCCTCGGCCACCTCGCGATGCGGTTGCCGGCGGGCGACTACCGGCTCGAAGGCGCGACGGAGCCCGAGTCGCTGGCGCTCGGCTGGGGTCTTGGTGGGTATCAGTTCACGGAGTACCGCAAGCCGGCGCGGAAGCCAGCGACGCTGCTGATTCCGCCGGAGAGTGCTGCCGTGCTCGACGAGTTGGCGGCGGTGAATCTCTGTCGCGACCTCGTCAACACGCCCACTTCGGACATGCTGCCGCACCATATGGAAGATGCGGCTCGTCGCCTTGCCGAGCAGCACGAGGCGCGCATCGAGGTGACTGTGGGGGACGAGTTGCTGCGGCGCGGCTTCAACACCATCCACACGGTAGGCCGGGCCAGCGCCTCGCCGCCGCGGCTGATCGACATTCGTTGGGGCGATGCCGAGCACCCGAAGGTGACGCTGGTGGGGAAGGGGGTCTGCTTCGACAGCGGCGGCCTCGACATCAAGAGTGCATCGGGCATGCGCCTGATGAAAAAGGACATGGGTGGCGCCGCGCACGTGCTCGGGCTTGCCCATCTCGTCATGCAGCGGCGGCTGCCGGTGTCGCTGCGGGTGCTGGTTCCAGCGGTGGAGAATGCCATCGCCGGCAATGCGTTCCGGCCTGGCGACGTGATCCGCACCTATGCCGGCACCACGGTGGAAATCGACAACACCGATGCGGAAGGGCGGCTGATCCTTTGCGACGCGCTGACCCTTGCAGCACAGGACGAACCAGAGGCGCTCATCGACTTTGCCACGTTGACGGGGGCGGCGCGCTCGGCCTTGGGACCGGAACTTCCGGCGCTGTTCAGCAACGACGACGACATGGCGAACGGCATCGCTAGGGCCGGCACGTCCCGCGAGGATCCGGTGTGGCGCATGCCGTTGCACGCGGACTACCTCGCCATGCTCGACAGCACAGTCGCCGACATCGCCAACGCCGGGTCGTCGCCCTACGCCGGCGCAATCACCGCCGCGCTTTATCTCCAGCGCTTTGTCGGCAACGCGCCGTGGGCCCACTTCGACATCATGGCTTGGAACACGCGACGGCGGCCTGCGCATCCGCTGGGGGGCGAGGCGATGGGCCTCAGGGCGGTGTTTGGCTGGCTCGCAGGTCGCTTTGGCGGCTGAACTTGCCCGAGAGAGGCTGCCTTCCCTCCGGTCGGTCGCTGTTTCTTGGGTCTGGGCGTGGCGGGTGTATGATCCGCGCCGCCATGTTGGTCCGTCCCGCCATTCGTTGTAGCTGTTGACGTGCCGTTGCGTCGGGCTTCTGAGTGCCCGTCGCGCGAGTCTCGAAGGGGCGTGTCGCTTGCCAGCGGCAAAAGTCGATAGCTACGAGAGCTTGCCGAACATGGACATTCACCTGCACAACACCCGCACCGGCCGTCGCGAACGGTTCGAACCCGGGGACCCGGATCGCGTCACGGTCTACCTCTGCGGCCCCACGGTTTACAACCTCGTCCACATCGGCAACGCCGTGCCGGCGGTCTGCTTCGACGTACTGGCACGGCTGTTGCGACTGAAGTACGGCGGCGTCCGCTTCGTGCGTAACATCACCGACGTCGACGACAAGATCAACGCCGCCGCGCTTGCCTCCGGCGAGTCCATTGCCGAGCTTGCGGATCGGTATGCCGACGCCTACCGGGACGACGTGCGGGCGCTAGGCGTGCTGGATCCGGACGTGGAGCCTCGCGCCACCGAACACATCGGCGAGATCGTGGCGATGATTCGGGAGTTGATCGACGCCGGCCACGCCTACGAGGCAAGCGGGCATGTGTTGTTCCACGTGCCTTCCGATCCAAACTACGGTTCGCTTTCGCACCGAAGCCTCGAGGACATGATCGACGGTGCCCGCGTGGAAGTGGCGCCGTACAAGCGCGACCCCAAGGACTTCGTGCTGTGGAAGCCCTCCACGCCGGAACTGCCTGGCTGGGAGAGCCCTTGGGGGCGCGGGCGACCAGGCTGGCACATCGAGTGCTCGGCGATGATCCGCCAGCATCTTGGACGCACCATCGACATCCACGCTGGCGGCACCGACCTCACCTTCCCCCACCACGAGAACGAGCGGGCGCAAAGCACGTGCGCTCACGGCGTGGAGTTTGTGCGCTATTGGCTGCACAACGGCATGCTGAGCTTCGGCGGCACCAAGATGTCCAAGAGCCTTGGCAACGTCGTCACCATCCGCGCCCTGCTCGGCAAGCATCCGGGCGAAGTGCTGCGCTATGCGCTGCTGCTTGGCCACTATCGGCAAACCTTGCAGTGGGAGGATCGGTTGCTGGTGCAGGCGCGCTCGAGTCTCGACACGCTGTATGGGGCCTTGCGCGACGGCGACGAGGGACAGAACGCCTGCCTGACCGCGAGCGACTTTGCCGATGCGGCCATGGACGAGATGCCAGAGACGGTGGCCGAGGCCCTCTGCGACGACCTGAATACGCCGCGTGCCTTGGCGGCCATGCATGCGCTGGCCGCGGACGTGCATCGAGCGAGTTCCGCCGACGAAGCCCGCGCGCTGCGGCGCCAGCTCCTTGCCGGTGGCTGGATGCTCGGGCTCCTCACGACGCCGGCGCGGGAGTACTTTCGCGCCGGCGCCGGCATGGACGAGGCCGAGATCGAACGGCGCATTCAGGAACGTCGGCAAGCCCGTACCGATCGTGATTTCGCCCGCGCGGACGCGATCCGCGATGAGCTGGCGGCAGAGGGCATTGAACTCGAAGACACGCGGTCCGGCACGCGCTGGCGTGCCGTGGCCAGCACACATTCAAGTGGGAGTGACTCGGATTGAACGGGAAGGAAGTCCTCATCATGGTGGCACTGCTGGCGACGCCACACGGCTCGGCGGCAACCACAGAGACGACGGACGATGCCGAGATGGAGCCGCCGGCGACGACCGAGCGGATGAGCGTTACGGCGAGCCGCATCGGCGTCGTGGATCAGCGCATCGTCACCATTGAGGAAGACGCGATTCTTGCGGCCGCAACGCACCACGGCACCGATCTGTTGCGCGAAATGCCGGGCCTCGCGGTGTCGCCCAGCGGTGGGAGGGGTTCGCTCACTCAGGCGCGGGTGCGGGGCGCCGAGGCCAATCACTTGCTCGTCACGGTGGACGGTTTCCCGGTGAACGACCCGGGCATTGGCTCCGCCTTCGACTTCGGCACGCTGGACCTTGCCGGGGTTTCCCGGGTGGAACTCCTCTCCGGGCCGCAAAGCACGGTCTGGGGCAGCGACGCCACTGCTGGGGTGATCAACTTGGACACGCTGCCGGAGCGCGGCGGTCGGCGGGCGTCGCTCGGCTATGGCAGCTCAGCGACGCTCGATGCCGACATCGACCTAGCCCACGTGGGCGAACGCGTGCGGGCGCGGTTGGCCGCAGGGCATGTGGCGAGCGACGGCGACAACGTGTCGAGGCTCGGCGACGAGACCGACGGCTTCCGCAACGACACCGTCCATGCGGTGGCGGCGACGGTTGCCGGCCCTTGGCAGCACAAGGTGCTGGCACGACACACCGGCGCGGATGTGCAGTTCGATCCCACGCCCTTCCCGGACTATGTGCCGGTGGACGGCGACCGCGAAACTGCAACGGATGCGGTTCTGGTCGGGTGGGAGACGCGCTGGCAAGGCCGGGGCCGCATCTTGCCGAGCCTGGCGGTGTTCCACAGCGAGAGCGACGTGGACCACACCGCCGATGGTGCCTTCACCAACGCCACGAACGGTGCCCGTCAAGGCGCGGTGCTGGCGTCGGTGCTGCGACTGGCGCCCGGACATCGGGCCAGCGCGGCGCTGGAGGTGGAGCGGGAGAAGTTCCGGCAGATCGGCGCAGCCTCGGCGTTCGGGGATCCAAACCAGAGCCGCACCTTCACCGCGTGGAGCGTCGCCGGCGAGTACCAGGCCGACTTGGGTGCCGGCGCCATCACCGCCTCGGCCCGGCACGACACCAACGGCGAGTTCGATGACGCGACGACCTTGCGCGTCGGTGCGACCGCCCCGGCGTTCGGCGGTCGGCTCTTCGCCAATATCGCGGAAGGGATCAAGAACCCCACCTTCATCGAGCGCTTCGGCTACTTCCCCGACACTTTCGTCGGCAACCCGAACCTGACGCCCGAGCGATCGCGGGCGCTGGAAGTGGGCATGGAGCACCGCTGGCAGGCGCTCAGGGTCAACGCGCTCGCATTCCACGCCGTGCTCGACGACGAGATCGACGGGTTTGCCTTTGCGCCGGATGTCGGTGGCTTCACCGCCCGCAACATCGATGGCGAGAGCAAGCGCACGGGCGCGGAACTGACCGCCGACGCCGAGTTCGGACCCCTGCGCCTGCGCGGCAACGTCGCCTGGGTGGATGCCACCGAAGAGGGCGAGCGGGAATTCCGGCGTCCTCGCCTGTTGGCGAACGTTGCGCTGGATGCGAGGTTGGGCAGGGGACTAACTTCGCATCTTTCCATCCTGCACAACGGCGCACAGCTCGACCGCGACTTCTCCACCTGGCCCGCAACCACCGTGCGACTCAGTTCTTTCCGCCTGGTTCGGGCGAGCCTTGCGTGGGCCATCACGCCGAACTGGACGACCCGCCTGACCGTGGACAACGTGACGGACGCCGACTACGCCACGGTGTACGGTTTCCGCAGCCCCGGCCGCACGGCGCTGCTGCGCCTTGAGTTTTCGGGCTGACGCCGAGCCTGACGGTGCGAGAGTTCCCCGAGGAGGCAGCAAGTGGATAGCAAGCGACTCACGACGTTCGTGGACGAGGTGTGGGATGACAGCATCGTCCCCACGCTCTGCGACTACATCGAAGTGCCGTGCAAGTCGCCGCATTTCGACCCCGACTGGGAGGAACACGGGTATCTCAGCGAGGCCGCCGAGCAGCTAGAGCGCTGGGCCGCGGCATCCGGCGTGTCGGGGCTCACACATCGCATCGTCACGTTGCCCGGACGCACGCCGCTCCTTCTCTGCATCGTGGAGGGCACAGGCGCCGGCAACGCGCTGCTCTATGGCCACTACGACAAGCAACCCGAGTTCACCGGCTGGCGCGACGGGCTAGGGCCGTGGAAACCGGTGATCCGCGACGGCCGGCTCTATGGTCGCGGCGGGGCGGACGACGGCTATGCCCTGTTCGGTTCGCTCACCGCCATCGCGGCTTTGCAGTCGCAGGGAATCCCACACCCGCGCTGCGTGGTGTTCATCGAAGGCTGCGAGGAGAGTGGCAGCTTCGATCTGCCGCCCTACATGGACGCGCTTGCCGAGGAGATCGGCACGCCCGACTTGGTGGTGTGCCTCGATGCGGAATGCGGCAACTACGATCAGCTCTGGCTCACCAACTCGCTGCGGGGGATGCTGATCGGCACCCTCACGGTGCAAGTGCTGGAGGAGGGCGTGCATTCCGGTGTTGCCGGTGGTGTCGTGCCTTCGAGTTTCCGCCTGCTGCGGCAGGTGCTCGAACGCGTGGAGAACTCGGTCACGGGGGCCTTGCACGAGGCGCTGAACGCGCCGATTCCCGATGCCATGCGAGCGCAGGCCCAGCAGGTGGCCGAGGTGCTGGGCGAACTGACCGTGGGCCGATTTCCATGGGCGGGAACCACGAACGCTGGCCCATCGAGCCATTCGGAGTTGATTCTTGCCAACGCATGGCGGCCGAGTCTAGGCGTCGTGGGGCTCGACGGCGCTCCAGCCACCAAGGACGCCGGCAACACGCTGCGCCCGCTCACTGCCGCTAAGCTCGCATTCCGCCTGCCACCGACGTTGGATGCCGAGGCCGCAGCGAACGCTGTCAAGCAAGTGTTGGAAGCTGCGCCGCCGCATGATGCCGAGGTGTCGTTCGACGTGCAGGACACCGCCGCCGGCTGGGCCGCGCCCCCGGCGGCGGCTTGGCTCACGAAGGCTCTCGACACTGCCTCCCAAGCCCACTTCGGCGCACCGCTCATGGCCATGGGCACCGGCGGCACGATTCCGTTCATGAAGATGCTGGGCGACCGCTTCGCCGGCGTTCAGTTCGCCGTCACCGGCGTCTTGGGGCCGAACTCCAACGCCCACGGTCCCAACGAGTTCCTCGACATCCCGACCGGCAAGCGCGTAACCGCCTGCATCTCCCACGCCCTCGCGGCCCTAGCCCAAAAACGGGTATAGACAGACCCCGTGCGGGAATGGATGCCCGTAGGGCACGGGCTTGTCCCGTCCCGCGCCTGCCGGCGTCGCGGCGTTTGGTTCGGGGAGGACGTAGGGGACGGGCTTGTCCCGTCCCGTGCCTGTCGGCGTCGCGGCGTTTGGTTCGGAAGGACGTAGGGGAGGGCTTGTCCCGTCCCGCGCCTGTCGGCGTCGGCGTTTGGTTCGGGAGGACGTAGGGGACGGGCCTGTCCCGTCCCGTGCCTGTCGGCGTCGCGGCGTTTGGTTCGGGAGGACGTAGGGGACGGGCCTGTCCCGTCCCGTGCCTGTCGGCGTCGCGGCGTTTGATTCGGGGAGGACGTAGGGGACGGGCCTGTCCCGTCCCGCGCCTGTCGGCGTCGCGGCGTTTGGTTCGGGACGCCACAAGGGCGTCCCCTACGGAGAGGGGCATTGGCGGTCGTGGCGTTTGGTGCGGGGCGCCAGCCCCCTACCCAAATACCCCAACATCCGACCGTCAGAACGGCAGGGACCGGGAGGGACCTATTGAAGCAGCGCTTCGCGGTCCTCGCGGCGGTTGCCGAAGCGGGTGGCGAGGAAATCCATCTGGTCGATGAGGATGCGGCCGCTGTTGGTGAGCGCCAGATACTCGGCCAAGTTCGGCGCATACGGCAGTGCGAGCAGTTCCATGTCGCATTCGTGCGGTAAGCGGCTGCCCTTGTGGTGGTTGCAGCGCCGGCAAGAGGCCACCACGTTGTCCCAGCGGTCCTTGCCGCCGCGGGATTTGGGCACCACGTGGTCGCGGGTGAGCTGGGGCGTTCGGAAAACGCCGCCGCAGTAGAGGCACAGATTGCGGTCGCGAGCGAACAGCGCTGCGTTGGTGAGCGGCGGTGCCGAACGATCCGGCTCCACCAGCCGACCGCCGCAGGCGATGATGCTGTGGATGTCGATGGTGGTCTGGCTGCCGTCTTCGCGGCAGTGGCCGCCGCGCAGGCGCAGGATGGACTCGCCCAGCGTCCAGATCACGAGGTCGCGCGCATAGAGGCACACCGCATCCTGCCAGGACACCCACTCCACGGGCTGCCCGGCCACGTTCAGCCGCAGGATGCGCGGCACTCGGTCGAACTGTTCAAGCGTTTGCAGCATTTTCGATGCTTCAGCCGAAGTTCGTGCGACTCCTGCCCTCACGGGCGGCGCCGATAGTACGACGAATCGTGTCGTGGTGGGGGATTTTGCGCGACCCGGCCTCGTGCCGCGTCCCTACCAGTTCTCTACCCAGGGCCGCAGAACCACCTCGAACGCCCAGGTCGATCGGTGCTGCCGGTGCAGGTGCAGGTAGGTTTCGGCGATGCTGTCGGGATCCGCCATGTTGTCGTCCTTCGACTCGCCAGCCATGCGATGGCGACGCGTGCCGTCGTCTTGGCGCCAGCCGATAGCGGCGTCGATGGGCACGCTGGCGATGTGTATGCCCTGTGGCATGAGTTCGCGTGCCATGCTCTCGGCCAGCCCCGACTTCGCCTGACAGGCCATCGCGAAGGCCCCGCTCCTCGCGTAGCCCTTCTTGGCGGCGCTGGCGTTGGTGAGAATGATGGTGCCGCGATGTAGCGTGGAAGAACCGGCGGGGTCGTGCGCAAGCATCCGCGCCGCCGCTTGCCGGCTGACGAGGAAGGCGCTGTACGCGGAATTCATCAGCACCTGCCGCACGAGTTCCGGATCCGCTTCGGTGACGCCCTTGCGGAAGATGTCGGCCATGCGGCCGTCGATGTTGTGGACGACAAGGCGCGGGCTGCCGAGGTCCGCCGCCACCGCATCGAACAACGCGTCCACGTCGTCTGGATTCGCCGCGTCGCAGGCATAGCTCGTGACGCCGAGCGACTGTTCGAGTTGCCGGATGGCTGGCTTGTCCGGCGTGCGCGCCGCCACGGCCACCTTCATGCCTTCTGCGGAAAAGAGCCGGGCGCAACTCGCGCTGATGCCGGGGCCGGCACCGACGATCAGGGCGACTTCCGGGTCCGTTGTTTGCGTTTGTGCCATGTGGTGTGTTCCTTCGAGCGACGCGCGATCATAGCGCGGCGAGAATCAGGAGCGCGGCTGACGCGCCGTAGCGGCGTGCGCGCTGCGGATGCCTAGCGGGCATTGGCGAGCCCTCCTCGAACAACGCCCGCCGGCAAACCCCGAAGCAGCCCCTGCCCTGCGAGGGCCTCTGGAGGGAGGGCACCGAGAGCTTGCACCGCAGGAGCGGCGGATACGCTGCGTATGCGGTGCAAGGTCTTGGAGAGGTGGGGGCTGGGGCCAGACGCCGAGCGTTAGCGAGGGGTTTGGCGGTGCCCGCCCTCCAAGCGTACCGAAGGCGCGCAAGCAGCGGAGCCAGCCAACGCCACCCGCATTCGAGACACCGCCAACAAAGCGCCACCACCGAACAACGCCACCAACAAACCAGCCTCCGTACCTTGACGAGCTTGCAGCACGATGGAGGGCGAGACGCCCTCCCTCCAGAGGCCCGTGACAAACGCAGCCCCAAAACAACGCCATCAAACCAGCCCCTGCCATGCGAGGGCCTCTCTGCACCCCCCGCCCGTTTCCACTTGGCGCACCTTCCCGCAAGGTGGTAAGGTTAACGCCCATCTTCGAGTGAGGTGGGTGGCATCACGACGCACTACATTTTCGTGACCGGCGGCGTGGTGTCTTCCCTTGGCAAGGGCATCGTCACCGCCTCGCTCGGCGCCCTTCTCGAAGCCCGGCGCCTCAGGGTCAACATCCTCAAGATGGACCCCTACATCAACGTGGACCCGGGCACCATGAATCCGTCCCAGCACGGCGAAGTCTTCGTCACCGCGGACGGTGCCGAAACGGACCTTGACCTCGGCCACTACGAACGCTTCGTGCGCGGCAGCCGCATGTCGCAGAGCAACAACTTCACCACCGGCAGCGTCTATGCGGAGGTGATCCGCAAGGAGCGCCGCGGCGACTACCTCGGCCGCACGGTGCAGGTGATCCCGCACATCACCGACGAGATCAAGCGCCGAATCCTGGCCTTGGGCGAGGATCACGATGCCGTGATCGTCGAGATTGGTGGCACGGTGGGCGACATCGAGTCGCAGCCGTTTCTGGAAGCGGCGCGCCAGCTCCGCCTCGAAGTGGGCGCCCGCAACGCCCTGTTCATTCACCTCACGCTGGTGCCGTGGCTGCCGACGGCTGGCGAACTCAAGACCAAGCCCACCCAGCATTCAGTGAAGGAACTGCGTTCCATCGGCCTGCAGCCGGACATCCTGGTCTGCCGCTCCACCGAGCCGCTGCCGCGCGATGCCCGCGCCAAGATTGCGCTGTTCACGAATGTCGAAGAGCGAGCGGTCGTGCCGCTCGAGGACGCCGACTGCATCTACGAGATTCCGCTGCTGCTGAATCGCCAGGGGCTCGACAAGATCGTCGTCGAGCACTTTGGTCGAAGCTGCGCCAGCGCAGACCTAGGCGAGTGGGAAAGGGTGGTGGATCACCTCACCAACCCGCTGCGCAAGACTGCCATCGCCTTGGTGGGCAAATATCTCGAAGTACCGGACGCCTACAAGTCGCTGGCGGAAGCCATTGCCCACGCCGGCATCCAGACCCGCACCGAAGTGGACGTGCGCTACGTGGATGCGGAGGACATCGAGCAGGGCGACGATTCGGCCCTCGCCGACGTGCACGCCATCCTCGTGCCCGGCGGCTTCGGCGAACGCGGCTTCGAGGGCAAGGTCCGCGCCGCCCGCTACGCCCGCGAACGCAACCTGCCCTATCTCGGCATTTGCTACGGCCTGCACGCGGCGGTGATCGACTTTGCCCGCAACGTTGCTGGCTACGACAACGCCAACTCGACGGAGATCAACCCCAACACGCGCGATCCGGTAATCGGCCTCGTCTCCGAGTGGCGCGACGAGACCACCGGCGAGATGCACCGGCGCGATGGCGACGAGGACCGGGGCGCTACGATGCGGCTCGGCGAGCAGGGCTGCCGCCTGATGGACGGCACGCTGTCACGGGACCTCTACGCTTCCGGCACGGTGTCCGAGCGTCACCGCCACCGCTTTGAGGTGAACGACCGCTACATCCCGGAATTCGAGTCGCTGGGCCTCAAGGTGGCGGGACGCAGCGAAGAACAGCTCGTGGAGATGATCGAGCTGCCGGGGCAAGACTGGTTCGTTGCCTGCCAGTTCCACCCGGAGTTCACCTCCTCCCCCCGCGACGGCCATCCGCTGTTCCGCGGCTTCATCGAGGCGGCCAACCGTCACGCCGCGGCCATGGCGGCCTCGGCCCAGGCCGCCGCAGACTAGCAACCGCCGGACTGAAGGCTATGGAACTCTGCTCCTTTCGGGTGGGTCTCGATCAGCCATTGTTCCTGATCGCCGGACCGTGCGTGGTCGAGAGCGAGGCGCTTGCCCTCGAGACCGCGGCGCGGCTCAAGGACATCGCCGCCGCCGTCGACGTGCCGTTCATCTACAAGAGCTCGTTCGACAAGGCCAATCGCTCGTCGCACGAGAGCTATCGCGGCCCGGGCATGGAGGAAGGGCTTCGCATCCTCGATCGCGTGCGGGGCGAGGTAGAGGTGCCGGTGCTCACCGATGTCCACGAAGACACGCCCATCGACGAGGTGGCGAGCGTCGCCGAGGTGCTGCAGACGCCGGCGTTCCTGTGCCGGCAAACGAACTTCATCCAGCGCGTGGCGGCGGCGGGGCGGCCCGTGAACATCAAGAAGGGGCAGTTTCTGGCCCCGGCGGACATGCGCCACGTGGCGAACAAGGCAAAAAGCGTCGGCAACGAGCAGATCATGGTGTGCGAGCGGGGCGCGTCGTTTGGCTACAACAATCTCGTCTCGGACATGCGCTCGCTCGCGATCATGCGCGAGACCGGCTGCCCGGTCGTGTTCGATGCGACGCATTCGGTGCAGATGCCCGGAGGGCTTGGCGACAAGTCCGGCGGCCAGCGGGAGATGGTGCCGGTGCTGGCGCGGGCCGCGGTGGCCGTGGGGGTTGCGGGCCTCTTCATGGAGACCCACCCCAGTCCTGACGAGGCGCTCTCGGACGGCCCCAACTCCTGGCCCACCGGCCTCATGCAAGACCTGCTCGGACAGTTGAAGGCCATCGATCAGGTGGCGAAGGCGCAGGGCTTCGCCGAGGAGAAGCTCAAGTGACGCGCATCGAGGCGGTGCTGGCGCGGGAGGTGATCGACTCCCGAGGCAATCCAACGGTGGAGGCGGAAGTGCATCTCGCTGGTGGCGCGTCGGGTATTGCCATCGCGCCGTCCGGAGCATCGACGGGCGAGCGCGAGGCGTGGGAGAAGCGCGACAACGATGGGCGTCGCTACCTCGGCAAGGGCGTGCGGGAGGCGGTGGCTGGCGTCACGGGCGAGATCGCATCGCTTCTCGTGGGCCGGAATGCGACGGAACAGAACGCGATCGATCACGCCCTGATCGAACTCGACGGCACCGAGAACAAGGCTCGGCTGGGCGCAAACGCGATTCTCGCGGTGTCGCTGGCTGTCGCCAAGGCGGCCGCGGCGGGGTGTGGCCTGCCGCTGTACCGGCATCTGGCACGCCTTTGCGGCAACGAGGGAGTCGCAGCCGGGGAAGCTCCGGTGCGGCTGCCGATGCCGATGATGAACATCCTGAACGGCGGCGCCCACGCCGACAACAACGTTGACATTCAGGAGTTCATGGTGCTGCCGGCCGCCGCTCCGAGCTTCGCCGAGGCGTTGCGCTGCGGTGTCGAGGTGTATCACGCTCTCAAGGCGGTGCTGCGGCGGCAAGGGCTCGGGACCGGCGTCGGTGACGAGGGCGGCTTTGCGCCGGATCTTGATTCGGACGTCGCCGCGCTCGAGTGCCTGTGCGAGGCGGTGCGGGAAGCGGGATACCGCCTCGGCGAGGACGTGCTGCTCGGCCTCGACAGCGCCGCCAGCGAGCTTTGGGATGCAGATGCCTATGCCATGCGCGGCGAGAGACTCTCTTCGGACGCCATGTGCGAGCAACTCGCGATGCTGGCGGCGGACTTCCCCATCGCCAGCATCGAAGATGGCCTCGACGAGAACGACTGGGGCGGTTGGCAGCGGCTCACGGAGCGGCTCGGTTCGGCGGTGCAGCTCGTGGGAGACGACATTTTCGTTACCAACGTGAAGATGCTGGATCGGGGCATTCGCGAGGGCGTCGGCAACGCCATCCTCGTCAAGCCGAACCAGATCGGCACCCTCACCGAGACGTTCGCCACGGTACGGATGGCGACCGAGGCCGGCTATCGCGCCGTCATCTCGCACCGCTCGGGCGAGACCGAGGACACGACGGTGGCCGATCTTGCGGTGGCAACCGGTGCCGGGCAAATCAAGACCGGGGCCGCATGTCGCTCCGACCGCGTGGCCAAATACAACCGCTTGCTGCGAATCGAAGCGATGGCCGGCGAGCTGGCGGAATACCGCGGCGGAGCGGAGTTGGCGGTGCCGGGGCAGGGGACGACCTGATGCGCTTCTTTGCCGGCGCCGGCATCATCGTCCTCGCGCTTCTCGTGTGGCAGTACTGGTTCGGCGAGTCAGGCTGGTTCGCCGTGCGCGACTTCGGTCGCGAAATCGCCCAGGAGGAGCAGCAGACCGCGGCACTGGCCGAGCGGAACCGCCGGCTGCGCGCCGAGGTGCTGGCACTGAAAGAGGGCCATGCGGCGGTGGAGGCACGCGCCCGCACCGACCTCGGCATGGTGCGCCGGGGCGAGACCTTCTACCAAGTGGTCGAGGAAGATGGTCGCGAGTCCGAACGGGCCGGGTCCGGCAACCAACTCCTTCGCTGAGGCGCAGGCGGCGTGGCCCCCGGCGTGCCGCCCTGCGGCCACCGGCGTGCTCCGGCAGGTTGCGGCCGATTTCCGCGTGGACGAGGAACTTGGCTTCGAACCGGCTGGCAGCGGCGAGCATCTGTACCTGCGTGTGCGTTGCGAGGAGCGAACGACGGCGCAGGCACAGGCCGTTCTGGCACGTTGCTTTGGCGTCGCCGCCATGGACGTGGGGTATGCCGGCATGAAGGACCGCCATGCCGTCACGCGGCAATGGTTCAGTGTTCGCGCACCAAGGCTCGACAGCGCAGTGCCCGACGACCCGCGCGTCGCCATTGAGGCGCGCGTACGCCACGAACGCAAGCTGCGCCCTGGCGAGCACCGCGCCAACCGCTTTGCGATCGTAGTCAAGGACGCTCGCGGGGATTGGGCAGAGAACCTCGACCGCCTGGCCGAGCAGGGCTTCCCCAACTACTTCGGCGAGCAGCGCTTCGGTCGCTGCGGCGGCAACATTCCCAAGGCGCTCGCTTGGGTGCGGGCGGGGCGACCGCCTTGCCGGCGCTTCGTTCGAGCCCTCCACATCTCGACATTGCGGGCGCAGATCTTCAACGATGTGCTTGGCGCGCGGGTGCAGGACGACAGTTGGCGCACGCTCCTCGACGGCGACCCAGCCGCGAGCGAAGGCGCCGCATGCAGGCCCACCGGACCGCTTTGGGGCCGGGGTCGCTCGCTTGCAGCCGGGACCACCCTAGCATTGGAGCAGGCGGTGCTCGCGCGCCACTCTGATGCGACCGAAGCGCTGGAGTTCACCGGCTCGCGCCAGGCTCGTCGCGCCCTTGTCACAGTGCCGGAAGACCTTGTCTGGGAGCAGGCCGGAGCTAACCTGCACGTCGGCTTCACGCTGCCGCCGGGTGCCTACGCGACGCGGCTTTTGGCCGAGGTCGTCGCTCGCCCTGGAGCGGAACCGTGAACATGCTCGACGCCGACGGCGCCGGCATGACCTCGCAACGCAATCGAGACCGCTTGGCGGAGCGTTTGGCGCGGCAGGGCATCGCCGACGAACGGGTGCTCGAGGCGATCCGCACAACGCCGCGTCATCTGTTCGTGGATTCGGCGCTGGCGGACCGCGCCTACGAGGACACCGCCCTGCCCATAGGCCACGGTCAGACCATCTCGCAACCGTGGGTTGTGGCGGCCATGACCGAGGCGGCCATGGAGGCGGATCCGGCCCGCGTGCTGGAGGTTGGCACCGGTTCCGGCTATCAGGCGGCGGTGCTCGCGCGCCTGG
Source organism: Pseudomonadales bacterium (assembly GCA_965116935.1). Classification (GTDB taxonomy): domain Bacteria; phylum Pseudomonadota; class Gammaproteobacteria; order Pseudomonadales; family Azotimanducaceae; genus VXYL01. The sequence continues at coordinate 3,838,631 of OZ220737.1, forward strand.
TACGCCACGTGTTCACGGTCGAACGCATCGCGCCCTTGGTGGAACGTGCCCGCCGGCGCCTGCGCGACTTGCGCATCCGCAACGTCCACGTACGCCTCGACGATGGCAACTTGGGCTGGCGCGGGCGTGGGCCGTTCGACACCGTGGTGGTGACCGCCGGTGCAGAAGTGCTGCCGGAACCGCTGCTGGAGCAGGTGGCCAAAGATGGTCGGCTCGTCATCCCGGTCGGCAACGGCGATGTGAAGGATCTGTGTGTGGTTACGCGCAATGGCGACGGTTGGCGTCGTCGTCGCTTGGGTAAGGTGCGCTTTGTGCCGCTCCGCGAAGGGGTGCAGCGGTGAGCGCGGGCGCTGCCGGCGTCTGTCTGCGCGGGCTGGTGATGGGCATGGCGGAGGCGGCCCCCGGAGTATCGGGAGGCACCATAGCCCTCGTCACCGGCATCTACGACGAACTGGTGGGTACCATCGCCAAGCTCTCGCCGCCTTCCTTCGGCTTGTTGCGAAACGGCCTGAAGGCGTTCTGGCAGCACCACAACCTGACATTTCTCGTCGCCTTGGGCGCCGGCATGGCCACGGGATTGCTGGCGATGGCGGAGTTCCTCGTCTGGGTGCTCGCGACTCGTCCGGCACTGGCTTGGAGCTTTCTGTTTGGCCTGATGATCGTCGCGACCGGTGGGGTGGCGTTGCAGTCAAAGCCGCTATGGCTGCTTGCGCTTGGGGTGCCCGGGCTTGCGCTGGGCCTCGTGATCGCCTCCGGCAGCGGCCTGCCGGAGGTCGGCGGCAGCGCGAGGTTGTGGGCGTTGTTCGGTGGCGGGACGCTGGCCGCCACCGCATGGATCGTGCCTGGCGTGTCCGGCGCCTTCGTGCTGGTGTTGCTGGGTTTGTATGCACCCGTGTTGGCCGCCGTGCATGAGCGCAACCTTGGCGACCTTGCGGCACTGGCCGCCGGCATGGTAGTGGGCTTGATGCTCTCGTCCCGCCTCTTGGCGCGCTTGCTGGCGACGCGGCGCCAAGCCGTGCTGGGCTTCGTGACGGGGCTGATGGCGGGTTCCTTGCTCAGGCTCTGGCCTTGGCGCAGCGAAGGGGCCGTGGTGTTCCCGACCGCGGAAGCCCCATCATTGATGGCCGCTCTCGCCGTGACGATCTTGGGTGCCGTGGCGGCGTTGGCGCTGTTGGCGGCCGGCAGGAAGGCCGGACGCCCGTGAGGGTGGCGTGGCGCGGCGGCTTGGCCGTCACGGTGACCGCGGCAGTGGTGGTGCTGGTCCTGCCGGCCTGCACGCAGCATTCGCGAGCGCCGGTGGCGGAACGTTCCGCCGCGACCCAGGCGTCGGTGCGGCCCAACACCTATACGGTGAGACGGGGAGACTCCCTCTATGCCATTGCCTGGCGCTATCAGCTTGACTATCGCGACCTTGCCGCCACCAACAACATCCGTGACCCGTACACCATCTATCCGGGCGACGTGCTCAACCTGCGGGTGACCGAGGGCGCGCGCTTTCGACCTCCGCCGCCTGGACCGGTGAAGTCACCCCAGGCGACCACGCGCCACAGCAAGGCGCCGCCAGCGCAAACCGCAGATCGCAGCAAGCCGGCGAGGGCCGCCCAAACGCAACCGCGCAAGCCGTCTGCGCAGGTTGCAGCCCCGGCGACGAAACCGGCGCCTCGCACGCAAGCAGCAGCCACCGCCCCGACGAGAGCTACGGCTTCTGCGCCCAAGGCCAACGCAGCGCCGGCGCCGGCCCGCGCCGGCGCGACTCGTGGCTGGCGACATCCAGTAGGCGTGCGCCCCACCCAAGGCTTCGGCCGTGGCAATCTCGGACAGGACTACATGCTCAACCCCGGCGCAAGGGTGTATTCGGCGTCTGGGGGCGTGGTGATGTATGCGGGCCCGGGCCTTGGCGGCTTTCGGCACTTGGTGATCGTCAAGGTCAGCAGCCAATACCTGGCGGCCTATGGCTTGAACGTTGCACCGATTGTGCGCGAGGGCGAAGCGGTCCAGGCGGGCCAGGTGCTGGCGGCCATCGACGGCGACGGTGCGCTCAGCCGCCGTTTCCATTTCGAGGTGCGCCGCGACGGCAAGCCGGTGGACCCGAAGCCATTGATCGGCTCTTGACCAGGGCCTCCCTGCCCCAGCGTGCCCGCAATGAGGATTTGGGTAGAATGCGCGCCCTTCGGACCAGTGTCGGTTGCCTGAATGACCTTCATCGTCGGCGATAGCTGCATCAAGTGCAAGCTCACGGATTGCGTGGAAGTGTGCCCGGTGGATTGCTTCTACGAGGGCCCCAACATGCTCGTCATTCACCCCGATGAGTGCATCGACTGCGCCCTGTGCGAACCCGAATGTCCCGTGGACGCCATCCATTCGGAGGACGAGATCCCCGAAGGGCAGGAGCAGTTCCTGGAGATCAACGCCGAACTCGCCGAGGTCTGGCCCAACATCACCGAAAAGAAAGACGCGCCCCCCGATGAAGCGGACTGGCGCGACGTGCCGGACAAGCTGCAGTATCTCGAACGTTAGCCACGGCCCCGGCTTGACCGACGTCTTTCTGTAGGGGCGACGCATGCGTCGCCCCTGCGGCCCGCGGCTTGACCGACGTCTTTCTGCAGGGCCGACGCGCGCGTCGCCCCTGCGGCCCGCGGCTTGACCGACGTCTTTCTGCAGGGCCGACGCATGCGTCGCCCCTAGGGCCCGCGGCTTGACCGACACCTTTCTGTAGGGGCGACGCATGCGTCGCCCTGTCCGGCTAGCGTGAACTGCTGGCCCACTTGCTTCGCTTACGCCTACCACTGGCTAGGTCCCGTCCGGCGAGGGAAGGTCGAAGAAGCGTCGCGCATTGGCGCTTGTGTAGGCCGCAACCTCTTCTGGAGATTCTCCTCGGCATTCGGCGACCTTGCGTGCCACCCAAGGCAGGAAGGCGGGCTCGTTGCGGCGGCCCTTGGGGCGGGGCGACATGGTGCGCGGGAGCAGCCACGGCGCGTCGGTTTCCAGCATCAGGCGTTCCCGGGGGATGCCGGCCACTAGGCCCTGCAGTTCCATACCCCGGCGTTCGTCGCAAACCCAGCCGGTGATGCCGATGTGCCAGCCGTCGTCGAGGTAGCCGGCGAGGTCCGCGGCCGTGCCGGTAAAGCAGTGGACGACGCAGCGGTCGAGTTCGTTCTTGCGTTCGCGCAGAAGGGCGCGGGCTTCGCCGTCCGAGTCACGGTCGTGCACGAACAAGGGCAGCTTGAGTTCCACGGCCAAGGCGATCTGCGCTCGGAACACCGTGCGCTGAACGTCCGGCGGCGAATAGTTGCGGTTGAAGTCGAGACCGGTTTCGCCGATGGCGACCACGCGGCGGTCCTTGGAAAGCTCGCGGATTGCGCCCTCCCAGCCGCACTCGGCGTTGCCGGCGTCGTGGGGATGGATGCCGGCGGTGGCGAAAAGGCGGCTCCCGTCGGCGAGCGCGAGAGCGGCGTGACTCTTGGCGACGCTGACGCCGGTGACGACCATCTGTTCCACCCCGGCGGCCACGGCCCGGTCCACCACCGCGGCTCGATCCTTCGCGAAGTTGCGGTCGGTGAGGTTGGCGCCGATGTCGACGAGGGCCATCAGGGGATCAGCAGCTCGTGCTCGGCCAGCATGGGTGGCGAGGTGCCAGCGCGCAGGGCGTAGACGTGCTGGAAGGCGAGCACGCTCTTGACGTAGTCGCGGGTCTCGCGGAACGGGATGCGCTCGATCCAGGCCTCCGTCGGCATCCCGGACGCCTTGCGCTTCCAGCGATCGGAACGATGCTCGCCGGCGTTGTAGGCGGCGAACACCAAGGCGCGGTGGCCATCGTAGCGATCCATCAGGAAGGCGAGGTGGTTTGAGCCCAGGCGAATATTGACCTCGGGATCGAACAGGTCCGCCTCCGATGGCCGTGCCGCGCGGATGCGGCGAGCGACGATGCGCGCCGTGGCCGGCATGAGTTGCATCAGCCCCCTCGCGCCGGCGCGGGAGACGGCGCGGTGGTCGAACGCGCTCTCTTGCCGCGACACCGCGAGCAGCATCGGGTGCGGCAGGTTCGTGGTGAAGGCGTGGCGGCGGTATATCTCCGGGAACGGTTGCGGAAAGCGCACGTGCAGAAGGTCGGGGAGCTTCGCCTGCCAGGCGCCGGCGATGGCCTGATTGATCCAACCCACTTCGTGCATGCGCTCAAGCACCAAGGCGAGCCGTTCGTCGTCCAGCGATGTCTTGAGCGCATTCCATTCGCGGCGGGCGTTGACGAGGTCGCCGACGGCGTATAGCTCGATCAGGCGCAGGGCGGCAGGGAGGTCTTGCAGTCCGTTGCCGGAGCCCGCCTGCTCGGGACGCTGCTCGTTCAAGCGCGACTCGATCCCGAGTCGCTGCGCCGCCAGGAAGCCGTAATAGCTGCGGTTCTGCGCGGCCGCTTGCAGCGCGCCCTGCGCCGCGTCTTCCCCCGCGCCGCTCGCCGCCTCCGGCGCGAGATCCAGCGCCAGCCGCCCGTGCCAGTAGAGCCAGCGTTCGTCCTCCCCGGGCAGCACGGTGGTCCAAACCAGCGCATCCTGCCAACGCAGATCGCGGATCAACTGCAGCGCCACTTCTCGGGCGCCCTCCGCAGTCACCTCCGCCGGCAAAGCCTGGACCTCGTTGCCCGCCTTGGCGTTGGACAGCGCGATCGCGCCGGTCACCTTGCGGCGCGTTTCCTCGTCGAAGTCTCGCTGGACCCGATAGTCGTGCCAAAGCGCCCGGGTGTCGCGTGGATGCCGCCGCGAGTGGCGCATCAGGCCATGTGCCAGCGCCTGATTGCCTTTGGCATCGGGCGGAAATCGATCGGCGCGAGCGACGATGGAAGGACGCGTGTGCGCCTCGTGATAGAGACGAGCCGCATCCGCATCCTCCTTGAAGAACCGGAGGATGTAGCGACCCAGCCCGGTCTCGCCGGCTTCGAGAGCCGCAGTCAGCCGAGTCCAGGCGGTTTCATCGTCGATGCGTCCGGCATTGCGCCAGACGTCGAACAGCGGGTCGCACGCTTTCGGTTGCGACACAGGCGACACCCAGAGGTCCCGCACCTGATCGAGCGCAGCCTCCTGCTCGCCGCTGCGGTACAGGGCGCGCAGGTGGTAGCACCGCATGGTCGCATCGTCCACCGGCTCGTAGTGGGCAAGATAGGTGCTCCAACGGCCACTTCGGGCCTGCACTCGCAGCCAGGAGCGGAACAGCCGTTCGCCGGCCGGAATGCCCTGCATGGACTCGCGCAGTTCTGCCATCTCGGCGGGGCGGATCGACCCCACGCGACGGGCTGCTTCACGCCAGACCAAATACGGCGCAAGGGGATAGTCGGCAAGGCTGTCCTTGAGCTTGCGGAAATCCGCCAGCCGACGCGCTTCGAGCGCCCGCACCGCGTCGGCATAGGCCATGCGCTGCTCGTAGCGATCGGGATGCGTCCCGTCGTCGGCGGCGACGACAGTTGCAGCAAGCGCGACAAGAAGCGGGAGGAGCCGGCGAACGCCGCCCCGTGCCGTTCCGTATGTTGCCCGGGTCACTCCGGGGGCGCGTCCGGGCCCACTCGCACCGCCAGCACGTCGCAGGTGGCACCGTGCAGCACGCCGTTGGCGGTGGAGCCAAGCAGCAGCGCAAGGCCGTGACGACCGTGGCTGCCGACCACGATCAAGTCCGCCTTTTCGACCACGGAGATCCGGTGAATCTCGCTTTCGGGTCGGCCAAAGACCAGGTGGCGGCGATAGTCGGGAATGCCGATGCTGCCGGCGAACTCCGCGAGGTGCGATTTCGCCTGCTCGTGAATCTGGTCCTGCACGGTGGAAAGATCGAGCGGCACGTCGCCGCCGTACGCGAGGCTGAGCGGCTCGATCACGTGGACGATGTGCAGCTCGCTGCCGTAGGCGTCGGCGAGCGCAGTTGCGCGCCTGGCGACCCGACGGCACTCCTCGGTGAGATCGACGGCGAGAAGGATGCGGTGGTAGTTGCCCATGTGGGTTGCCTCCGGGCGGCCGATGCCGCGACCATACACGTTACGGGGCGCGGTTCAAGCGCGTTTTCTGTAGTGGGCAATGGAGGGGCTCGGCCGTGGTTTGGCTGCTGATCGTGCTGGTCGTCGCGCTCGCGATTGGGCCGATTCTCATGCTTCGGCCGAAGCCACGCGAACGCGCCGTGGCGGCATTGCGGACGGCGGCACGGGCGGCTAGCCTCACCGTGTCGGTGGCGCGTGTCCCGCACTTGCACGCGAGCGCCGAGGATCGGGTCTCCGCCGGCGGTCGCGACCGCGAGCCAACCATCGAATGCGCGAGCTATCGACTGCTCGCGCCGGGCGGGCTCGAAGATGCACCGCAATGGACCCTGTATCGTTCCGAGCGAGAGAACCGCTATCTGCCGGGTTGGACCACGTTGACTCCGCCGCGGCAACTACCGCCGCAGCCGGAGCGGTACTGGCAGCGGATTGCGGCGATCGTCGAAGCGCTGCCGGGAGGTTGCGTTGGAGTCGAAGCGGGCGCCGACGGCGTTGCTTGGATGGGCCACGAACGCGTGGGCGAGGTGAACGCCGAGGCCGTCGTGGAGGGGATTCGGCAGGGGCTCGAAGCGATTCGGGACCTGCACCTCGAAGGTCGCGGCGAGGACGCCTGAGGCGGCTTCTCTGGTCGGTTTGCGTCGCGGCGCCATTTGACACAGCCTTTGTGCAGTCCGTATAAGCGCGACCGCGCGGCAGCCGTAAGCCGCCAAAACGGAGAACCAAAGCAAGACATGGCCCGATCCGCTACCGCCGCCGCCGCCCCGCCGAAGGCTCTCGTCATCGTCGAGTCGCCGGCCAAGGCGCGCACCATCAACCGCTATCTCGGCAAGGACTACGTGGTCAAGTCGAGCGTCGGCCACGTCCGCGACCTGCCGACCGGCGGCGGCTCCACCAAGCCGGATGCCAAGCAGCGCGCCCGGCAAAGCGCCAAGACGCGCAAGCTCTCGCCCAAGCAGAAGGCGGCGCATCGAGCCCGCCGCGCCCGTGCCCAGCTCGTGCGCCGCATGGGCGTGGACCCGGACAACGGCTGGGCCGCCAACTACGAGATCGTCCCCGGCAAGGAAAAGGTGGTGCGGGAACTCACTGCCGCCGCGGCACGTTCCGGCAACATCTACCTCGCCACCGACCGCGACCGCGAGGGCGAGGCCATCGCCTGGCATCTGCGCGAAGTGATCGGCGGCGATCCGTCGCGCTATCGCCGGGTGGTGTTCAACGAGATCACCCGCCGTGCCATCGCCCGCGCCTTCGAGGAACCGGGCGAGATCGACGAGAACCAGGTGAACGCCCAGCAGACGCGGCGCTTCCTGGACCGGGTGGTGGGTTTCGAGCTTTCGCCGCTGTTGTGGGCGAAGGTGGCGCGCGGGCTCTCGGCGGGACGGGTCCAATCCGTGGCGGTGCGCCTGATCGTCGAGCGCGAGCGGGAAATCCGCGCCTTCGTGCCGGAGGAATACTGGGAAGCATTCGCCGACCTCAAGCGCGGCGAAGACGACCCCGTTCTCTTTACCGTGACCCGGGATGGGGATGCGGCCTTTCGCCCCGGCAACGAGGCGGCGGCTGAGGCGGCGCTTGCGCGGCTGCGCGAGCAGGCCTTCGCCGTCAGCGGACGGGAAGATCGCCCGACCCAATCGAGGCCGAGTGCGCCGTTCATCACCTCGACGCTGCAGCAATCCGCCTCCACCAGGCTCGGCTTTAGCGTGCGCCGCACCATGACGCTCGCGCAGCGGCTCTACGAAGCCGGACACATCACCTACATGCGCACCGACTCCACCAATGTCTCTAGCGAGGCCATTGCCTCGGTGCGGGATCACATTGGTGCCGAGTTCGGCGAACGCTACCTGCCCGCGACCCCTCGCTCCTACGCCAGCAAGCAGGCGGCGCAGGAAGCGCACGAAGCCATCCGGCCCACCGATGTGAGCCGCACGCCGGATGCGCTCACCGGTGTCGAGGCCGATGCCGGTCGCCTTTACGACCTGATCTGGCGTCGTTTCGTGGCGTCGCAGATGACGCCAGCCGAATATCTCTCCACCACCATCATCGCCACCGGCGGCGAGTTCGAGCTGCGCATCAGGGGCCGCATTCTCCGCTTCGACGGCTTCACCCGCGTGCTGCAGGCGCTTCGTGGCGACGACGACACGCCGCTGCCGGACCTGCGCGAGGGCGACGCCTTGGCGCTGGTGGATGTGGAAGCGGTGCAGCACTTCACCAAGCCGCCGCCGCGCTACGGTGAGGCGAGCCTGGTGCGCGAGTTGGAGAAGCGCGGCATCGGCCGCCCCTCCACGTACGCGGCTATCATTTCCACCATCCAGGACCGCGGCTACGTCACGCTGCAAAACCGGCGCTTCCATGCCGAGAAGATTGGCGAGCTGGTCACGGACCGCTTGGTAGAGAACTTCTCGGACCTGCTCGACTACTCCTTCACCGCCGACATGGAGCGAGAGCTAGACGAAATCGCCGACGGCGGCAAGTCGTGGCAGGGGCTTCTCGACGACTTTTACCGCGACTTTTCCGGTCGCCTTGAGAAGGCACATACGGAAACTGGCATGCGCCCCAACGCGCCGGTCTCCACCGGCGTGGAATGCGACAAATGCGGTCGCGTGATGCAGATTCGCACCGGCAGCACCGGCGTTTTCCTCGGTTGCTCCGGTTACTCGCTGCCGCCGGCGGATCGCTGCACCAACACCATGAACCTGATCCCCGGCGACGAAGCCGTGGACGTGGACAAGGACGAGGAGGGCGAGTCGAAGCTGTTGCGGGCCAAGCGCAAATGCCCGATTTGCTCCACGCCGATGGACAGCTACCTGCTCGACGAGAAGCGCAAGCTGCACATCTGCGGCAACAGCCCGGACTGCCTCGGCTCGGAAATCGAACTCGGTACCTTCCGCATCCGCGGCTACGAGGGCCCGGTGATCGACTGCGACAAGTGCGGCGCCGAGATGCAGCTCAAGTCCGGCCGCTTCGGCAAGTATTTCGGCTGCACGCAATGCAGCAACACGCGCAAGCTCCTGCGCAACGGCCAGCCGGCGCCGCCGAAGGCGGACCCTGTGCCGATGCCGGAACTGAAGTGCCAGAACGTGGACGATCACTATGTCCTGCGCGACGGCGCGGCCGGCATCTTCCTGGCCGCCAGCAAGTTCCCCCGCCATCGAGAGACGAGGGCGCCGCTGGTGACGGAACTCAAGGCGCATGCCAACGAGCTCGATCCCAAGTTCGCCTACCTGCTCACCGCGCCGGAGCAAGACCCGGACGGCAATTCCGCGCAGGTGCGCTTCGCCCGCAAGACGCGGGAGCAGTATGTGCTGTCGGAAGCCAAGGACGGCAAGGCGACGGGCTGGCGCGCAAACTACCGGGACGGTCGCTGGCAGGAATCGAAGGCGACCAGCACCCGCAAACGCGGCGCTTCGGGCAAGACGCGCAAGAAGGCGCCGACGCGCAAGCGATCGACGACGACGGCCGGGCGCTGAACCACGCGCCGCCAACCACAGTTCACCACAGGGGAACCACATGCTGAAACTGCACTTCGCACCCAACTCCCGCGCCGGACGCATCGTCTGGCTGCTCGAGGAACTGGGCCTCGAATACGACATCAACAAGATGGCGTTCCATCCGAAGGACTTGAAGTCTGACGAACACCGCTCGCGCCATCCGCTCGGCCGCGTGCCCGTGCTCGACGATGGCGACGTGCGCATCTACGAATCCGGCGCCATCGTCGAATACGTGCTCGAGCGGCACAAGAACGGCGGCCTCAAGCCGGCAGTGGACGCACCGGAGTTCCCGATGTACCTGCAGTGGTTCCACTACTGCGAAGGCATGGTGATGCCGCCGGTGAACACCATCGTTGTCCACACCCTTCTGCTGCCGCCGGAGCGCCGGGACGAAACCGTGCTCGGCCAGGCGCAGCGCCTCCTCACCCGTGCACTGGCACCGGTGAACGAGACCCTCGAAGGCAAGGACTACCTGATCGGCGACTTCTCCGCCGCCGACATCATGCTCGGCCACGCCTGCTTCATGAGCAACCGCCTAGGCTGCGTCACCGACGAGATGACGAACCTCAAGGGCTACGTCGAACGCATCACCGCCCGCCCGGCCTTCCAGACGGCGATCGGGATGCAGTAGTCGCAGGAACGAGCGACGCGAAAAGGCGGCTGCTTTCATCTGGAGTGTGTCTCATGCGCACGGTGAACATGCACGAAGCGAAGACCCATCTCTCGCGTCTGGTCAAGGCTGCCGCCGAAGGGGAGCCGTTCCTCATCGCCCGCGCCGGCAAGCCGGTCGTCAAGGTCATGGCAGTGGAAGCCCCGGAGCACCCGCCCAGCAAGGGACGGCTTGGATTCCTCGCCGGGCAGATCAGGGTTCCCGATGACTTCGATCACATGGATGCCTCGGACATCCTGGTGGAGTTCGAGGGGGACGATTGAAGCTGCTCTTTGACACGAACCTGTTGCTTTGGGCTGTTGGCACGCCACCGCTTCGATACTCGCCGCGCTGAAGGTCGCCGACGCGTTGGGTTGGCTTTGAGGAGAAAAAGACATGTCGTTCAGCACGCATGAAGTTCTGCGAAGCGGACTCAAGGTGGACCGGCCGTGGTGGTACACCACCAAGCTGGTCATTGCCGTGGTCGTAGGCACGATCGCGGCCATCGTGGTCGCATCGCTCGTGTAAGCGCGGGACGGCCCCCCGTTGGGGAGGGCCCGACCATCGGCACCCTTCGCAGAGCAATCCGCGCCCTCGCGTCAACCGACCGGCGTTGCAGGCGTCCATGGGCGCAAGGGGCGAGTGGGCGCCGACGTGCCCCGTAAGGGCGCGCTAGCCCGAGCAGCCTATTGGACTTCGCCCCCAGTGGTGCCTTTGTAGGGAAGGCATTCTGCCTTCCCTACGCGCCGAAGGCGCGTCTTTTAGGCGCCTCTTGCAGTGCGGTTCCTAGCCAAGCGCCGGTTGTCGTAGCAAGGCAGGCGGCTGTCGCGTTTGCCACGGGCCCTCTGGAGGGAGGGCGTCTCGCCCTCCATCGTGCCGCAGGCACGTCAAGGAAAAGAGGCTGGTTTGTTGGTGGTGTTGTTCGGGGCTGGCGCTTTGTTGGCGTTGTCTGGAACGCTTGCTTGCGGTGGCTTTGGCTGGCTCCGCTGCTTGCGCGCCTTCGGCACGCTTTGGAGGGCGGGGACGCCCTCCCTCCAGAGGCCCTCGCATGGCAGGGGCCGGTTGCTTCGGTGTTTGCAGGCGCGTTGTTCGAGGAGGGCTCGCTAATGCCCGCTAGCGCCGTGGAGTGCCACTGCGTGGCCTTCTACGGCGTAGCCCCTTGGCCAAGCGCCGGCGCATAGTAGGGCGTTCGCCGCGACTCGTCGTAGTCCAGGATCGTCAATCGTTCCATGCGCCGGCGGTGTGGCCAGAAATCCGCGCTGGCGCTGTGCAGCACGGCGCGGTTGTCCCACATGGCGATGGAGCCCGGTTCCCAGCGGAAGCGGCAGGTGTATTCGAGCCTGCCCTCCTGATTCTTCATCTCCCGCAGCAGGGCGCGCTCCTCGTCTTCCGGAATGCCGTGTTCCGGGGCCAGGCGGCGCACGAAACCCTGTTGCACATAAAGCGTGGTGCGGCCCGTCTCGGGATGCGTCCTCGCCACCGGATGCTGCGACACGGGCGTCTTGCCGTCCATCTGGTGGATGATGCCGCCCTCGTGGATGGCGGTGAGGTGCTGCACCCGCTCCTTGGTCTCCTTCGACAGCCCTTGCCACATGCTGTAGCAGTCGCAGAAGCAGGTGTCGCCACCGATCGGCGGCGCCTCGCGGCACATCAGGACCGAACCCATCGGTGGACGCTTCTGCCAGGTTGCGTCCGCGTGCCAGTTCGAGGCGGCACCCGGCACCTTCTCGTCCGAAATCAGCACGAGCATTTCCGGTACGCCCTCGATGACCACGGGGTGCGACAGATCGTGCGGCGAGTTCGGTTCGTGTCCGGGCTCGCCGTAGCGCACCCCAATCTCGCCGAAGTGGCTGGCGAACTCTACCTGCTGGCGCGGCGTGAGGTGGTTTTGGTTGCGGAACATGATGACGCGCCGCTCAAGCCAGAGGCCCCGCAGGAACGCCACCATCTCCGGTTCGGCCAAATCCTTCGCGAGATCAATGCCGTGTACCACCGTGCCAATGCTCGGCTGCAGCGGTTCGAGCTTGAGATCGACGCCGCAGACGGTGACAGGCTTGTAGTGCATCGTTCCGATTGCGTCGGTGACGAGTTCGTCCTGATCCCGAATCTGGGCGACCATCTCCGAACGTGCGCCGTTCGCCCGCGCCCCGGCGACCGCCCCCATCGGCGTCGACTTCGACGGCGGCTTGTCCGCCCGCGCCCGCTCGGAGCGGCTGACGTAAACCGGGTTCTCCTCGATGCTCGTGGCTGCGCTCTCAGACATGTTCCCCTCCGTGGACGGCGTTTCCCTGCCCGTTGCCGGGCCATCGTACCCCCAACGCCAGCAAACTGCGCAGGCGTTTCGCGCGCCGATTGGCTGGCCGCTGCGAACAACCGACGGCGCTCGACAGGGCGCGTTACCATGCGCGCCTCATTTCGCCCGGAGCCGGCATGACCGACATCACCCATCGCAACATCGAGACCAACAACGTCAAGGTGCACATCGCCGAGGCTGGCGAGGGTCCGCTGGTGGTGTTGTGCCACGGCTTTCCGGAGTCCTGGTATTCGTGGCGGCACCAGATTCCGGTGCTTGCCGACGCCGGGTTCCACGTGGTGGCGCCGGATCAGCGGGGCTATGGCGACAGCGATGCACCCGAGGACATCGCCGCCTATTCCATCCTCCACCTGACCGGCGACATCGTGGGACTGGTGCATGCCTTGGGTGAGGAGCAGGCGGTGGTGGTGGGCCACGACTGGGGCTCACCGGTCGCCTGGGCCCTAGCCCAGATGCGCCCGGACATGTTTCGCGCCGTCGCTTCCCTTTCCGTTCCCTTCACCGGGCGCGGGTCCTGGCCTCCCATCGTCGGGATGCGGCAGGTCTTCGGCGACCGCTTCTTCTACCAAATCTACTTCCAGACGCCGGGCGTCGCCGAACACGAGCTGCAGCACGACATCGCCATGACGATGCGCAAGATGCTCTACGGCGCATCCGGTGCCGTAGAGCGTTCCGGTGGCTCGTTTGGCGTCGAAGGCGCGCCGCCAGCCTCTTCCTACATGCTGGAACGGATGCCCGATCCGGGCGCCGACCTGCCGCCTTGGCTGAATGCCGAAGACATCGATGCCTACGTGCAGGCGTTCACGAAGTCGGGCTTCCGCGGCGGCCTCAACTGGTATCGCAACATCGACCACAACTGGGTGCTCACGGGGCCTTTCCAAGGCAAGAAGATCGAGCAGCCGGCCCTCTTCGTGGCCGGAGACAGAGACGTGGTGCCGTTCAGCCCCGGCGCCGAGCAGCGAATGCGCGAAGCCGTCCCTGACCTGCGTGATGTCGTCGTGCTCCCCGGAGTCGGTCACTGGACACAGCAGGAGGCACCGGAGGCCGTCAACGAGGCCCTGCTCGGATTTCTTGCCTCGCTGTGAGCGTCGCGACGGGCGCGCCGACCCTGTAGCGCACGCGGCTCATGGCCTTGCGTTCCGCGCCGCCGTGAGCGGGCCAAACGCCGAGCCGACTCGGCGATCTGTGAAGCGCAGCGCCCGCACCATCTCTGGGGCGGCGGGGCTACCGGTGGGCAAAGCCGCTTCCGTTAGCCGTAGGGAGAGGAAGCCACCCAAAGGATTGGAGCCGCTCACGAAGCTCGCGACGGCCTCGTCCTGTTCCTTTCGCTCGACGAAATCGTCGCCATCGCGCCCCAGCGCCAGCGTTCCGTGTTCGCGCAGCTCAAACGGCGTCACAATCCAGCCGCCGCCGGAACGTTGCCCGTCTGCGCTTGCAAGTACCGCCCGCTCCAGGAGGCTGGGACGATAGTCCAGCGCCTCGCCTTCAGCAGCCGCCCAGCACAGCGGCGTGAGGGGAAAGTCGCCTAGGCCGCGCGTTAGCGTCCCAAGCCCGGCACCTGCGCGGGCATTGAGTTCCGTCGGCAGGAACCCCTCTTCCGCAAGCACGCCGTCGATGGTGAACGCGCCGCGGTAGTCGACGGAACTGCGCAGACCATCGCCCACTCGACGCGCTAGGCTGCGCATGGCTTGCCGGTCTTCAGGGCGCGGATCGAACCAGTTCGAGCAGCCGGCATAGAGCAGGCGGTCTCCCGCATCGGGACGCAAGACGATCAGTTCCACGGGGCGGAAGACCGACACGCCATCGGGGAACACCAGGCCGTGGATGCTCACCGGCACCCCTTCGAGGAACGGCATCACTCGCACCCGGTCGGCGATGGCCGCGAGCGCCTCGAACGCCTCTGAGCCATCGTCTCCGGGGCGAACCCAGCGCAAGCCCTCTGCACCCCCGTGCAGGCCCGATCGCGCATCGGCCGCCCACACCGTGCCCATGCCCCGATCCAGTTCGCGAGCCGCCTTCTGGGCGGCGTCGCGTTCCGCGGCGACGATGCGCGACGGCGCCCGGCGAACTCCAATGGTGTCCCAGAAGGCATCGATGCGAACCTTGTCCTCGAGCGCGGTCCACGCCGTCGGGCGATGGGCATAGCGGCGCCGCCCGGCAATCACGTCCGCACCACGTTCGTCCAGCATGAATCCGCAAAGCGTGCGCGCCTCCCGGTCTGGATCCCACACGTCGATGGCGGTCTGAACCGTTTCCGGAAGCTGCCGCAATGCGGCTTCGGAGCGACGAAGATGATCGATGATGCCGTCTCCGCCCACCGACAACACGGCCAGCTCCGCCTCTTCGGGCGCCGGCATCTCCCCGGTTCCCTTGCCGTGCGCAAGCAGAAACGGCCGCGCCGCGCCAAATGCCGCAAGCCCGCGCGCCCAGCTCGCGAGCATGATCGCGAGCCCGCCGACGTACAGAAACTTGCGCCCGCGAAAGACCGGGGCCAAAAGGTTGCGGTAGTAGTCGCGTGCCTCCTCGATCACCGGATCGGTGGGGGTAGGCGGTGGCGATGGCGTGGTTTCCATGGCGGCTCCTCGCGAGCCTTCGCGATGCCGGGGCCATGGAACAGGGAATGACCTCCGGCTATCGCGGAGGTCTCTTGCTTCTTTAGGTGGGCTTGAATGAACCCACGGCACGAGCCCCCGCGCAGTCGTCGCACATGACGACCGCGATCACCACAATGGCAAGGCTCGGCTTGGAGTTCATCTAAAGCACCATATCACACGCGGCGGACCGCCCCTTCGGCTGATCCCGCCACGCTCGGCCGATCCCGCCACACACTCTTTCCGTCCTACACAACGTAGGACACCTCCCACGCTAGGAGGCTATCGGACGGGCCTTCGGAGGGAAGGCATTCTGCCTTCCCTGGTGCCGACAGGCGCCTTCCCTCCGAAGAAACCCCCCGCGTCGTCAAGTCCGACAGACTGCTAGGAGCTTACGCCGTAGATTGCGTTTGCCACGGGCCTCTGGAGGGAGGGCGTCTCGCCCTCCATCGTGCCGCAGGCACGTCAAGGAACAGAGGCTGGTTTGTTGGTGGCGCTGCTCGTGGGTGGCGCTTTGTTGGCGTTGGTCCGGAGTGCTTACTTGCGGTGGCTTTGGCTGGCTCCGCTGCGTGCGCGCCTTCGGTACGCTTGGAGGGCGGGACGCCCTCCGTCCAGAGAGGCACTCTAACGTCCGCTAGCGGGCCTTGAAGGGCGCGTCGCCAGTTCGCTGGGCGAACTGCTGCTGGCGGAGGGAGGGTTGACCCAAGTTCCCTCCTATCCAGCATTGGCCCCCGGTGGCGGCTGCCATTGTTCGTGGGTGAAGCGGTGGCCGAGGCCCCGCTCGATCTGCCGCCACTTGCGGGTCTCGTCGGGTGTCACGAAGGTGATGGCCTCGCCGCTTCTGCCCATGCGGCCAGTCCGGCCCACCCGGTGGGTGAACAGTTGCTGGGAGTCCGGCAGGTCGTAGTTCACCACCTGATCCACGCCTTCGATGTCGAGACCCCGGGCCGCGACGTTGGTGGCGATCAGCACCGGCGCGGCTCCGGAACGGAACTCTGCCAGCACGCGTTCGCGGGCGTTCTGCTTGAGGTTGCCCTGGAGCGCGCCGACGTCGTAGCCGAGCGATCCGAGCTGGCGAGCGAGCTTCTTCACGCCGTGCTTGGTCTTGCCGAACACGACGACCGAGCCAGCGCGATCGTCGAGCAGCGTCTTGAGCGCCTGGATCTTGTGCGACTTCTCGATGGCATAGACGGTGTGGTCCACGGTGGGCGGCGCATGCAGGTCGGCATCGATCGCGACGTTCGCGGGCGCCCGAAGGTGCTTGTTCGCCGTGTTCGCCACCCACTCTGGCATGGTGGCGGAGAACAGCGCCGTCTGTCGTTGCCTGGGCGTTCTCTCGAGGATCGCCTCGACGTCGCGGGCGAATCCCTTGTCGAGCATTTCGTCAGCCTCGTCGAGCACCAACATCCGCACACCGCCGAGTTCCAGATTGCCTTGGCGAAGATGGTCGAGCGTGCGCCCCGGCGTTCCTACCACGATGTGCGCGCCGCGCGCGAGCGCCGCATGTTCCGGGCGGATGGACCGACCGCCGTACAGCGTCTGCACCCGAAGGCCCGTGGAGGCCGCTACCGTCTCGACAACAGAGGCGACCTGAATGGCCAGCTCTCGCGTTGGCACGAGAGTCAAGCTCTGCACTTGCCGGAGCGAGGGATCGCCTTGCTCGACCAGCGGCACAGCGAATGCCAGCGTCTTTCCCGACCCGGTACGGGCTTGGCCCATCAAGTCCTGCCCCGCAAGAAGCAAGGGGATGGACTGTTCCTGAATCGGCGTGGGTTCGGTGATGCCCATGCCAGCAAGCGCGGCTCGCGTCGTCGGGCTGAGGCTCATTCCCTGGAACGCGGCACCGGGCTTGTCCGCGCCCCCAGACAGGGCTTCGGTCGTCGCCAACGCATCGTCTGTTGGCAGGCCAGTGGAGCGAGGCATCAGCGCACGCCGCCGGCCTTGAAAGCACGGGCGGCAATACACGGGCCGGCCCGACGCAGGACGAAACGGAACGGTCGTCCGGATGTCGCATTCGGCGCACACGATCTCGTGTTCGCGCCGCCGGCCATTGCCGGATCGCTTGTTCGAGCAAGGGCGGTCGCGCCTCGCGAGGGCAGAAACAGATTGCATGGGCATAGGGAAACGGACTCCTTGTCCGAGCGAATCGAGTGACTCAAAAAGGGGAAGTGACAGGTGCAGCGCGCCGGATCGACGGCTTGCTTCGTGTATCGCGATGCGGCCAACAGGCCACGCTTGCCGAGATTGTCTCACATCGCCCGCCCGCGCGCCGCCCTATTCGCAGATCGATTCATCGCCGGGCCGGGTTCCCGATATGCTGTGCCGCACCTAGACGACGGCGACGCGACCACCATGAGCAGAATTGATCGAGTCACGATTCAGACCTACCGATACACCCTCGACAACTCCGGGCGGGAGATCACGCGGTTCATGGTGACCATCGACACCGCAGACGGATTGTCCGGCAGCTATGCGCCGCACTTTGGCGGCACCGCACACGCCCAGGCACAGGTGGAGGAGATGGCTCGGGGACTCATCGGTGTGGATGCAGAGCAGCGGGAGCTTGTCTTCGAGCGGCTCAAGATCAGCCACCGCCACTACGACAAGTCTGGCATCTCGGTCATCGACACCGCGCTGTGGGATCTCGCGGGCAAGAAATACGGGGTCCCCATCGCGCAGTTGCTCGGCGGCTTCCGCGAACGGCTGCCCGTTTATGCAAGCACCACTTCCGGACAGCCGGGCAAGGGCGGGTTGGGCAGCGCCCAGGGCTACGCCGACTTTGCCGAGTCTTGCCAGAGCGCCGGGATTCCGGCCTACAAGATCCACAGCTTCTTCGACGGCAATCCCAAGACCGAGATCGACATCATGACTGCCGTGCGCGAACGGGTCGGCCAGGACATGAAGCTGATGGTCGATCCTGCATCTTCCCTGAAGTCGTTCATGGACGCCGTGGAAGTGGGCAGGGCCTGCGACGACCTCGGCTACTTCTGGTACGAGGACCCATACCGGGACGCCTCTTCAAGCGCCGTCGCCCACAAGCGCCTGCGCGACTTCATCCGCACGCCCATGCTAATCGCGGAACACATACGCGGATTCGAGCAAAAGGCGGACTTCACGCTCGCCGGCGGCACCGACATCATGCACATCGACCCGGAACTCGACGGCGGCATCACCGGAACCATGAAGCTCGCCCACTTCTGCGACGCCATCGGCATGGAGGTGCAGCTCCACACCGCGGGCCCCATGCACCGCCACTGCATGGCCGCAATCTCCAACACCCACTTCTACGAGCTCGGCCTGGTGCGACCAGACAGCCCCGTCAACCTCCTCCAGCCACCGATCTACGCCGATGGCTACGGCGACGAGGTGGGCAACGTGGGCGAGAACGGCTGCGTCCCCGTGCCTGACGGCCCCGGCTTGGGCGTGACCTACGACGCCGACCGCATCAACAGCGGCGAAGTCGGAAGACTGGAGATTCGGTAACCCGGAACAACGAGGGGGCCACCGGAAAAAGGCATGCTCCTTCCTTAGCGCGAGGGCGCAAGAGAACCGGCCGGTCCCGCTGCCTCGGCATTCCCGACGGACGGACATTCCCTGTACGCGACGTGGGTTATTATCCACGCACCAGCCCGCTCAACTCCGGTCCTAGCAGGCGGACTCTTATTCTACTTGGTCGAGATAGGGTGAGGCGAGACCGGGCATGCGAGGGCCGCTAGGTGGGGCGTGTTCCACCGTGTGTAGGCCGGAGTTTTTGTGTGTTGGCCCCTGCCACTTCGGGCCAGTCAAGCTGCGATCCCATGCCGTTTTGGGGGGTTGGGGAGCGGGGGTTCGCGGCAGTGGTAGCCGTTGGTTCAGCGATCCTCGGCCTCACTGGGGTCATGGTATATGCATCCAGTTGATGGTGCGGGGTCGTGATCCAGACGCTGCGGAGCGGCTGGTGCGAACTAGAGCTTCCATTCTGGGTGCGCCGCAGCTGCGTAGAACTCGTGACACTTTCCTTTTCGGCAATGGCCCAGAGCGGGAGGCCGGCGAACATCCCCTTGAGCAACTCGTCGAAGTCCTGAGTCTTCTTGCGGAGCTTATAGGCGTCCACCATGAGTCCGCACATGGTGAACACATCGCCTTGGTCTGGGCCTCCGCTCTCGTCGACGTAATGAACTTCATCTTTCGCGTCCTTGCTCATTATGGGCGGGAAGGTCCTTTCCGAGGTAGGCGGTGACAGCGTGCGATCCAATCGGTTAGCGACTCTACACGAGTCCCGCCGTTCCTCGCGGCGGCGGGGTTCTGGAAGGCCTCGGCCTACCCGCCACGCACCCATTTCGATACGCGGCGGACTCCACCTTGTTGGAGGAACGTCCGTCCGACACTCCGTGAATCTGCCGACGGCGAGCACCCGAGTTTCGTCGAGGCACTATTGCAGCAAACGCGAAGTTACCGAGGACCAAATTGGTGTCCACATCCTGCCTCGCCATCACAATGCGCCAATGTCCTGAAGCGAGGCGGTTAGATCCTCTTCAAACCGCCTGAAGGAAGGGGCTCTCCGCAGCGCGTCAATCGACTGACGTTGCGCAATGCTGGGCAAGATCGCGTCCGCATTACGTCTTCGGCGAACTGGCCGACGAGCCTTTGTCACTGCCGTCTGCAACGTACTCTTCGCGTCCGGAAGCCTCTCGGCCTCGCGGGCATCAATCGGGAGGTCGAGATCGCCTTTGTATCCCAAGGCATCCAATACGGCGTCCCGGTCGGCGAGCGCCCATGCCTCAGTTTCGTGTCGTGGGCAGATTAGGACGCACCTCACCGGAGCAAGGCCACAGATCTCATGCATCTTGGTGCAATACGCAGTGCTCCGGCTGTCTAAGGTTTGTGCTTGGCTCGCTCCACCAGTGTCGGCATGAACAAAGGTCAGCAAGAACGCTTCGCGCCCTTGGCAAGCCTCCTCTGCGACGGAGTCGACGGAACGACCGGCCCGTCCCAAACGAAACGCGGGAGTACTCGGGATGTCCACGGGGTACCGACCTTGGGCATCGACCAAGTCATCAATGACGCGGGGAATGAGTACCTCGAAGTAGGCGAAGTCCGAGGCGCCTTCGCAGAAAAGGGCGTACGGCAAGTACATCGCCTATGGGGTTCCGCCCTAGACCATCCCGGTCGGCCGGCGCAACACCGCGTTGACTTCGGCTTGCGTCAGACCCGTTTCGGCATCGGAGGAAACCCCGGTTCGCATCCGCGTCCACATCATTCGGCGACTGCCGGCTCGGCTTCTCCCGACAACGTCACAAAGCACTACTTCGTGATCCTCAAGCGCGGCTAGTACAGCGGGCGAGTGCGTGTTGACCAAAATCTGAAAGGAACTCGGCGACTCGTTATCCTGGTAGCCTGCCGTGTTGCGGAGGATCTCGATCAGGGCCTCGACACGAGCTTCATGCACGCCGTTTTCCGGTTCCTCGAAGCAAAGCACGCCGCCGTGCTCCGGGTCGTTCAGCACGGTGAGGAGCGCGAGAAGGCGAAGTGTCCCGTCCGATATGACTCGCGAGCTAAAGGAGTTGGCGTCCGCCAGCTTGATGCTGAAGGAGTGTTCCGTGGGGCTAGCGGAATCGTCCATTTGAATGCCAGCTACGGACGGGATGAGCGAGGAAAGGTCGATGCCGATGTCGGTTAGCACGCCATCGAGCGAGTGGCCGTTTGCGGTTTCCTCACGCAGCCTGGCGAGCACAGTGGCGAGGTTCGAAGCGTCCGGGAGCATTCGGCGCGGCGCCAGACGATCCGTTGGTCTTCTCGAAGCCTGTGGATCGGCGTGCAGGAACTGTATGGATGCGAGCATCTCCCGCACCGCGTACAGGTGCGGAAACTCGGCCGTCGTGATCGTGGATAGTGCGGTTCGAGGAGCTCCGGTCGCCGGCAGCACGACTGGGCGTCCCCGTTTTTTGGTGCCGTCTTGGCGGATTTCGAAACCTCGTGGTTCTCCCCTGACCTTACGAGTGACCACAAAGGGCTTGAGACGACCGTCGTATTTGATGGGGCTGCCATTTCCGATATCCGGCTGACGTTCCTGGCTCTTGGGCAGCGCGACACAACGCTCATGCCGAACATAGACATCTTGGAATCGATTGTCTTCATCCACCCGTGCCGCCACCTCGACTTCGTAGCGAATCCGTTGCGACCGCAATAGAAATGCAGTGCCGAAGGAGTCCACCCCATTGGGCGGTAGGAGCATCTCGATGGCGAACGCCATGGACTTTCGTCGTCTGCAGGGGGCGGTGGAACGGAACAGCTCTACAGGCGTACCTCTGATGTCCCGCATGGCGCTACGGATATCCTGTTGAGCGACGCCTGCCACGAACTTGATCGCATCGAACAGGTTTGACTTGCCAGACGCGTTCGCACCAACGATCGCGACAAATGGCCCAAGATCGAGCCCGAAATCCCGGAAGGTCTTGAACCCGTCGATTTCGATGCGCGTGATCACCCGTTCAGAACCGAGCCTGCCCGAGGATCATTGTACACGGCAGCTTGGTCCAAGACGTAGCCGTGTCCCACCCTTGCAAGGGGTGGCAAGGCCGGCCCGCGCAGGCCTTCCCGCTCGAGCCTGCCCGGGCCTACCCGTCACAGCTCGGGTGTACCCGCCACACACCGATTTCGTCCCAATGCGCCGCATTTTGGCGGCACCCCACACGCCCAAGCGCAGGTGCAGGAAATGGCGCAAGGGCTCATCGGGGTGGATGCAGAGCAGCGGGAGCTTGTCTTCGAGCGGCTCAAGATCAGCCACCGCCACTACGACAAGTCTGGCATCTCGGTCATCGACACTGCGCTGTGGGATCTCGCGGGCAAGAAATACGGGGTCCCCATCGCGCAACTGCTCGGCGGCTTCCGCGAACGGCTGCCCGTTTATGCAAGCACCACTTCCGGACAGCCGGGCAAGGGCGGGCTGGGCAGCGCCCAGGGCTACGCCGACTTTGCCGAGTCTTGCCAGAGCGCGGGGATTCCGGCCTACAAGATCCACAGCTTCTTCGACGGCAATCCCAAGACCGAGATCGACATCATGACCGCCGTGCGCGAACGGGTCGGCCAGGACATGAAGCTGATGGTCGATCCTGCATCTTCCCTGAAGTCGTTCATGGACGCCGTGGAAGTGGGCAGGGCCTGCGACGACCTCGGCTACTTCTGGTACGAGGACCCATACCGGGACGCCTCTTCAAGCGCCGTCGCCCACAAGCGCCTGCGCGACTTCATCCGCACGCCCATGCTAAT
The DNA here is from genome assembly GCA_965116935.1 of Pseudomonadales bacterium. GTDB lineage: Bacteria > Pseudomonadota > Gammaproteobacteria > Pseudomonadales > Azotimanducaceae > VXYL01. Next base: position 3,860,922 of record OZ220737.1, read on the forward strand.
CGCGGAACACATACGCGGATTCGAGCAGAAGGCGGACTTCACGCTCGCCGGCGGCGCCGACATCATGCACATCGACCCGGAACTCGACGGCGGCATCACCGGTACGATGAAGCTCGCCCACTTCTGCGACGCCATCGGCATGGAGGTGCAACTCCACACCGCGGGCCCCATGCACCGCCACTGCATGGCCGCAATCTCCAACACGCACTTCTACGAACTCGGCCTGGTGCGACCAGACAGCCCCGTCAATTTCCTCCAACCACCGATCTACGCCGATGGCTACGGCGACGAGGTGGGCAACGTGGGCGAGGACGGCTGCGTCCCGGTGCCGGACGGCCCCGGCTTGGGCGTGACCTACGACGCCGACCGCATCAACAGCGGCGAAGTCGGTCGACTGGAGATTCGCTAGGAGGCTGCGCCGCAGAAACGGCGCTGGCTCCTAGCCGAAGTGGTGAGCGAATGCGAACCCGGAGGCCAGCAGTTCGCGCAGCGAACTGCCAACGCGCCCGTCAGGGCGCGCTAGCAGTCTGTCGGGCTTGGCGGCGGCTGCCGGACAGGGCGACGCATGCGTCGCCCCTACAGGAAGGTGTCGGTCATGTCCCAGGCCGTAGGGGCAACGCATGCGTCGCCCCTGCAGGAAGGTGTCGGTCATGTCCCGGGCCGTAGGGGCGACGCATGCGTCGCCCGTCTTCCGGTGGCCTTCCTCATAACGCTAGCGCGGAACGAGGGGCCTTCGGAGGGGAAGGCTCCTGCGCTCCCTAGCGAAAGCGCAAGAGAACCTACTCGGTAATCACCACTCCCGCCTGTTCCCCGGCGTCGCGCACGTCTCGAAGAAACGACGCGTCCGCGCCGTCACGCGCACTGACGGCCTGGAGGTCGGCTTCCGTCGTGCGGCCACCGAAGAACAGCATCGCCGAATCCGGGTCGCATCGTCGCGACGTCCAGATCAAGCCCTCCACGTCCTCAAACTGATCGTGAATTGCCTTCGCCCAGAGGGCAGTGGCCGCATACTGCGTGGGCGGCCCCCAGACGAGAGCTGAGGCAACTCGCCACCTGAGAAGTGCAGGGGCGCGGAGACTAGCCAATCGTAAGTCCCGGCGAAGCTGCAACAAGGTGTGCTGACTGGCTTCGACGCTGCTTCGCGGTATAGTCTTCCGCCGCGCCTCAGGTGGGACGTCGTGGAACAGCGTCTCGAAAATCGCGGCCTGCACGGACGTGGCTGCGTAGAGCGACGGAACACACTCGCCATGCGCATCGTGAATCGGTGCGAATCGCGATCGCCCGCCCCGGCAGGGGTTGAAAGCGTGGCCGGCGAGTCCAGGCGCGTGTATGCGATGCACCACGGTGCCACCTGCGAGCACGGATACATTGGGTTCCTCTAGGCTGGCGGGCGGGCTCTGAATGGAGGCATCTGGACCGTCATCATCCATGCGCCGGCTCTGCGAGCTGCCGGGCTGCCTCGATGACCTGTTCACCATCATCAAGGCGGTCTTGCGGTTCATCCCCATCGAGCCATCCGTTGCCCGAGGCGAACCAGAACGCCCTCTGCCAAGGCGTCATCCCCGCGGGAAGCGTTGCCAGCACCTCCTTCACGACGGGGTGGGGCGCGCCATCCTGAAACTGAAACACCGGGTAAAGGTCGCGCCCTTGGATGCGCAAGGCGAATGTCTTGCCTTCCTTCTTCCAACGTGAGGCGGGTTCGCTCGGGTTGGAGGAACGCACGCCCGACATGCCGTGAATCTGCTTTGCGGTGAACACCCGGGTTTCGTCGAGGTACTCTTGCCGCAGCGCGAAGTTGTCGAGCGCCAAATCGGCGTCCACATCCTGCCTTGGGGCTAGGAGCCGCGTCAGGATCTGCCTCAGATCCTCACCGGGGTTGACCCGCACAGCGGACTCCGACCATGCGTCACCGAGCTTGTTTAGGCGGTGGACCACATCGGTGAGCGGCCATGATGCACGGATAACGAGCCACCACTCGTCGTGCTCTGTCGCACTGCGGCCCAACTGGTTACGCAGGCGCTCTGGCAGCGTCGCAACCTCCTCGGAGTCCAATGCACCGCACACGATCGGCTTCGGATCGGCAGCCATGGCTGGCCTTTCATGATTGTCATGATCTTATGTATAGAATAGCGATTATCAGGTCACGGGACAAGAGGTGCGTCTTTTTCCGATCCCGCTGCTCGACCTCGGTGCAGACGGCATGGCCGACGGAGGCCGTCGTCGCCGAGCTTTCGCGATCGGGCCTTGATCAGCAAATCGCCGGAGCGTTGGCCGAGGCGTTTCCTTCCGCCCTCACGGGTGCCATCGGGGAGGTGTTCCTGGTCGCCGCGGCGGTCGTGGTGCTCGCGTTCGGGCTGTCGCTGTTCCTGCGTTCGGAGAACGACGAAGAGGCCGGGTAGGAGCTATTGACTCGGGGTTTGTCAGTCCTCCGTGCCCTACCAACACGTCCCTATGCAAGTCGCGACCTGCTAGCTTGACTTCCCGCGCGCGAGAGTTAGAAGTTGACGCTTCACCCGGCCGCTTGCTGCACGAGGAGATCTGATGCCCGACAACGACCAGGCGATGCGGAACCACGTCGCGACCCTGCCTGTGCCAGAGTTTGCCGAGACCGCCTTCACCAAGCCGCCGGCGCTGCGGGACGCGCGGGTGGCGATCGTCACCAGTGCGGCCCTGCACCGCGAGGGAGACGCGCCGTTCGCGGTAGCGGATGTGCACTTCGAGACCATCCCGGACAGTGCGCGCGACCTGAAGCTCGGGCACGTGAGCCCGAACTTCGACCGCGCCGGCTTCGCGGCAGACCTGAACGTCGTCTACCCCGTCGATCGGCTGCACGAACTCGCGGACCGCGGAGCCATCGGGAGCGTCGCCGACTTCCACTACTCGTTTGCCGGCAACCAGTCGGACACGGTGTCCGAGGTCCGCCTTGACACCGGTCCAGCTTGTGCGCAAAAGCTCCGCGAGGACGGGGTGGACGTCGTTCTGCTCACACCCGTCTGACCCCTTTGTCCGCGTACGGTCTGTACGCTGGCGCACGTCTTCGAAGCTGCTGGGCTCGCTACCGTCGCAATCGTGCCGATCCGGACCGTCGCGGAGCGAATACGCCCGCCGCGGGCCCTCTGCGTCGAGTTCCCGCTCGGACTGCCGCTCGGAAAACCGGGGGACGCCGACTTCCAGCACCGCGTGCTCGGCGAGGCCTTCGCGCTCCTCGAGGAACCGGCGGGTCCGGTGCTCGCGGACTTTCCGGAAGCGATCAAATCCGAGGACACCGAACCGCTCCAGTGTTCGGTCCCGCCGCGCTACGACCCGGAACTCCATCCCGCCGTCGACGAGGCGCAGGGACTGCGCGCCGTATACGACCGCGCGGTGGCCAGAAACGGACGCACCTCGGTGGGTTCGCATGCAAGTCCCGACGACATCCCCGACGCGATCGGCAAGTTCGCTAGGATCGCCGCCGGCGAACGGTGGGACGAGGTGGGTCTCGACGGCTCGGCCGGCCGCGTCGGCCAGGAGATCAGGACGTACTACGAGGAACTCGCTTGCGAACTCGCGGATGTACCGGCCGGGCCGTGGGCCGTAGAACGATGGTTCTACGAGCGGACGGAGACGGGCAAGGTGCTGCTCGAGGCGCGCCGCAAGATGCGCGATGCAGGCGCTCCGCAACTGGCCTGGTTCCTACTGGCACCGGCGTCGCGGGAGTAGGGGACGTCCTTGTGGCGTCCCGTGTCCGGTTCGCGCACCGTTCCCGACGCGGGCGACCACAAGGGTCGCCCTACACCGCTTCGGCCAGCAACTCCTCGAGCTTCGGAATCGCCGCTAAGGCGTGTTCACACTATGCGCTCACACAATCCATCGGACGAAGTGGCCCTCGGAGGGAAGGCATCCTGCCTTCCCTGCAAAAGGCGACCTCGTTTTCGAGCGGTTGTCGCCAGGGCCTTGGTAGCTGTCGCCGGTTGATTCAGGTAGTTTTCGGTGACCAGAACGCTAGCGCCTGAGGACGGCCAACGGAGAAGGGCGACGCATGCGTTGCCCCTACGGCCCGCGGCTTGACCGACACCTTTTTCTGTAGGGGTGACGCATGCGTCGCCCGGTCCGGCAGACCGTTGGGCCGCCGCCAAGTCCGACAGACTGCTAGCCATGCTAGCCCGGATTATTCATGATGCTGGCGAAGAGTGGGATTGCGGAGCGCCCGGAGGCGTTTTCCGGGGGATGGCGCGCTGTCGGCTGGCGGTTGTGGCGCGACGGGCACTCCCGACACACAAACACTTCGTCCCACACCCTCGAAGGCAATCTCTCACAGCAGGGGCCCCGGACAGGCTAGGCGTGCGGGCAGAGCTCGGCTCGGGAAGACACACGCTTGACACCGGTTCGCGCGCGTGGCATTCCCTTCGAGGATCCCCGATTGTCAAAAGTGTAAGAGATTGTCCGCTCCTGTGTGGGACGAGATGTTTGCTGTGAAATTCCCGAGGCCAGATCGCATCTAAGGCAACAAAAACCCTGTCCGGCCCCGAAGCGTCGGCTGTCAGCGGCATGAGCCCGCGCCGGCTGCGGGGACCACGGTGCGTGCGATACGGCTGCCCCGGTTTCTGGCCTGGCGCACGACCGTCGTCGGGGTGTCGGCGAGAAAGCGCGTCACCCTCCGCCTCGGATTCTGTCAGCCAGACGCCGCCTGCGCCAGGCATTTCATGCGTTCGGGGTGGCCGACTCAGGCCATGACCGTTTGTGTGTCGGGACCGCCATGCCGGCATGATCGCGAGGTCGCGTGCTGCGTGCCAGCGGGCCACCGATGTCGTGAACGACTGATCCCGCAACGACCGATCCCGCCACACACTTTTTCCGACCTACACACCGTAGGACATCTCCCTCGCTCTCCTTGTCCGCCTGCGGCCCGCCCGACCGCGCGCTCAGGCCCGATCACTCGCTCCGCCGCCGGGCGAGACCCGGACAGGCGGTGGGTATGCGTCACCTCAACCTCAGGTGGCGGGTCACACCGCTGCTGGAGAAACGCGCGGTGCTATACTGGTTCGCAAGCGGAAGCAAGGGTCTGTGACCGTGGCTGGCAAGGGTCAACACGTAGTGCCTCGGGACGGCAAGTGGGCCGTGCGCAAAGGCGGCGCTGAGCGCGTGACGCGCCGGTATGAGACGCAGCGCGAAGCGGTTAAGGCGGCGCGGGAGATCGCGCGCAAACAGGGAACTGAGGTGTTCGTACACGGTCGGGATGGCCGGATCCGGGAGCGGAACTCGTACGGGAATGACCCATTTCCGCCGGAGGGCTAAACGCCGCGTCGGAAGATGAGGGCAATTTCGAGCGCAACGCGTTCGTAAACTGCCCGTTCGACGAAGCCTACGAACCCATTCTGCAGGCCGTTCTTTTCTGCTTGGTGAGGTTCGGATTGAGGCCCCGCATCGCGAGAGAGAGGAACGATGCGGGCGAGCCGCGTGTCGAGAAGATCGTGGAGCTTGTGGCATCGTCCAAATACTCGATCCACGACCTCAGTCGGTGTCAGGCCCGGGAAGAAGGCGAATACTATCGCCTCAACATGCCGTTCGAGCTGGGGCTCGATTTCGGATGCCGCCGATTCGGCGGAGGGCGGCTGTCCAGCAAGGTCATCCTGGTATTGGAGGAGGAACGCTTCCGCTATCAAGCGGCGATGTCCGACCTCGCTGGGAGCGACATTGAAGCGCACGGTGGCGACTACGAGGTCGCGGTGCGGAAGGTGCGCAATTGGCTTGCCGGGCTGAGTGGGTTCGAACGTGTGGGCGCGGCCCGCGTAGTTGCGGACTACGAGGACTTCCAACGCTGGTATCTCGACCGGCAGCGGGCAGCCGGATTCTCCGACGACGACATCACGGATTATTCGACTGCGGAGCTTCTTGCAGCCATGTTCGAATGGGACACCGAACGTGGGGGCGCGTAGCCGATCTACCGGTCAGCTGCGGACATGCGTGAAGCGAAGGGGTTTGGCGGAAGGAATAGCTAGCCGCCACAACACCGATTTCGTCCTGCACTCCCGCAGACATTTCGCACACCGACCGCGCCGGACTCGCCAGTCGGAGGGTTCGGATGCACGCCCTCCCCGCTAGGCTAGGTCATGCAGGTCCACCATAGTGACCATCAGCCCATCAGCCTCGTTTCGCCGTGCATCACGCCCTCGCTTGTCCGCTGCTCCACGGCACCCAACCCGGCCAGCGCAGGTAATCGCGCACACGACCGTGGGACGAAATGGGTGTGTGGCGGGTCACACCGATCGACGAGGAGACCGGGTAGTGTCCGCGGTCGACGTCCAGCGGTTCAGGAACTGCCTTGTTCACCTTAGCGGCTGCGCGTGGTGCTTCGCTAGGTACTGATCCAGGGCGTTGGCGAAGTGCTGCACTTCCTTCTTGCCGAGAGCTCCGGGTCCACCGGACACTGCGCCGACACTGCGCAACTCGTCCATCATGTCGCGTCGTTGCAGGTAGTCACGCACGTTTTCGCGGGTGTACATCTTGCCGCGCGGGTTGAGGGCCGCGCCGCCCTTCGCAACGACCTCGGCGGCGAGCGGTACGTCGCCAGTGATGACCAGGTCGCCTGACGCCATTCGCTCGACAATGGTGTGATCAGCCACGTCGAAGCCCGCTGCCACCTGCAGCGACTCGACCACGCGCGATGGCGGCGTTCGTACGTATTGGTTGGCCACGAGGATCGTACGAATCTGCACGCGCTCGGCAGCCCGGAACAACACCTCCTTGATGGCATTGGGACAGGCGTCGGCATCGACCCAGATTCTCACAAGCCTCTCCAGATTGGTTGCCCCACCACGCTGGCCCTCCGTGCGTCGTGTTCGACACCGGAGTACACTTTAGCGACCGCCTCAGTCGAGCGGCGGAGTGCTCTGCGGCAGCCTCCGCACGGGAACGAGTTGCTCAACCGTAGCGGCCAGGTTTAGGAGCTTCTGCTCCGCCCAGGCCTCCGCGAGTAACTCGATCGCCACGGGCATGCCGTTGGCGCCGAAGCCGGCAGGGACGGAAATCGCCGGGAGGCCCGACGCAGCGGCGAGCTTGCAGTTGAAATGGCCTTGCTCCTCGCCGAGTGGAACCGCTTCTTCCGTGGCGGTGGGGTACACGAGCGCGTCGACATCGTGATCGTGCATGAGCGCGAGCAGTTGGCCGCGGATGGCGTCGCCAGCCGCGTGCGCCTCCAAGTAGGCGGCGCGCGATTTGCGCTCGGGATCGGCAAGGATGTTGGCCCAAATGCCGGCGACGACCGGCTCGAGGCGATCGTGTGCGGCGACGGATTCGAACGACTGCACCGGGAGATTGGGGTGGCGGCGCAAATAGGCTGTCAGGTCATGGACGATGTCGTAGTCGTCCACGAGAAAGGCAGCCGGTGCTCGGGTGTCGGTCTTGAGCTGACCAAGGTCCGCGATCTCGACGATGGATGCGCCGCCTTCGGCGAGGGTCGCGAGAACGTGTCGAATGCGCGCGTTTGTCGCCGCGTCGTCGCCAAACCAATCGTTGAGCACGCCGAGGCGCAACTTCGCGAGGTCCACGTGGCGGAGGCCCGCAAGGTAGCTGTCCGGGATCTTGCCGCGAGACTCGGTGGTTTGGGGGTCCGCCGGGTCGTAGCCGACGGTGGCGTCCAGCATGATCGCGAGGTCGCGCGTGCTGCGTGCGAGCGGACCACCTATGTCGCGCGAGCTCGAAAGCGGGACGATACCGTGCCGGCTGCTCAAGCCTTGCGTGCCCCGAAGGCCCACGAGGTTGTTGTGTGCGGACGGCACACGGATCGAGCCGCACGTGTCGCTGCCCATCCCTGCGGCGCCGAAGTTGGCGGCAACACCGGCACCCGTGCCGCCGCTCGAACCTCCCGCGTGACGGTCGAGACCGTACGGGTTTCTCGTCATGCCGAACGCGGAGCCGCGAGTCGTCCAGCCGAACGCGAACTCGTGCATCGTCGTCTTGGCCAGCATGATCGCGCCCGCGGCCTTGAGCTTCGCGACCTGCGTGGCATCGCGCTTCGGCCAGTGACCTTCCATGATCGCCGAGCCCACCGTGGTCGGCGCGTCGATGGTTTCGTAGTTGTCCTTTACCAGAACCGGAATCCCGTGCAGCACCGACCGCGGTCCCGAACGCCCGCGCTCGTCGTCGAGCGCCTGCGCCTGGGCACGGGCGTTGTCGTTCATGTGCTGAATGGCATTCAAGGCGGGGCCTTGCTGGTCGTAGGCCTCAATGCGGCGCACATACCAATCGACCAAGTCCACAGACGAGAGGGTAGCGGACGAGAGTTGCGCCTGAAGCTCCTCGATCGAGGCGTCCCCAACGGATCGGCACTCACAGCGACGCTCCAAACAAGCAAAACAGCCGACAAGATTCGTTGCATGGATGTGCACCCCTCAAACATCTGCCGCCACTGTTCCCTTTGCTTGACCGAAATCAACTGGCCAATGGAGGCGCGCCAGTTCCTCGGCCGGCATCCGCGCCGGACAGGAATTCGATCAGGGTGTTCGTGTCGAGTACCGCACGCACGCTCATGGCCACTCTTCGCGCAAGGCGCGCTGGTATTCGTCACCGTCGATTCCCCGGTCGTGCCACATTCCGAAGAAGGCCCGTCGCTCGACCTCGCGGCTGCTCCGCAGATAGTCGGCGACCGCCCGTCGCACCGCTTCGGTACGGGAGATGCTCTCTCGCTCGCAGAGGGCTGCGAGACCGACGATCTGGTCTTGGGGAAGGTCCACAATCGTTCGCATGGCAATGATGTCAATCGACGACGACGCCACGTTACGCCAGGCACGAAGGGTGCTCAAGCTCGACGCGGGGAAGGGAGCGCGGCGACAGGCAATGCTTGACTGTGCTCTCGACTACGTCCAAAAGGGCAATCCGGCGTGCTGCTACGAGCATCGACGGGGCGACGGTGGCAGAGCGCTGCGATGGACACTAGGCAGATTGGAACGCGTTCAGGCGGTCGACGTTGAAGCAGCGGGGTTGCGGCCGGTCCTCGCGGCTCGCGCGGAAGCTAGGCGAGGTCGGCGCAGGCGGGGTTTTGCGTTGCAGCGGTTTTGACGGCGGCGCTCCCGACTCTTAGGACGGCGGCGGCCGCTCGGGGGTCGATGCCGAAATCGCGGACGAACTGGTCCAGGGACACGCCGTCGGCGAGCCAGTCGAATAGCTGCTGAACGGGCAGGCGCGTACCGCGGAAGCACGGGGTTCCGCTCATGCGGCCCGGATCGATCCAGACAGCTTCCTCCAGCGTCATCGCCGTCTCGGGTTGGGATTCCGCAACCGTCTTCATGATGGTGGACGAGCGTATCGGGACAGGGGCTGGAGTCAATCGGGTCCCCCCTTCGCAGCGGGGTCTTTGGAGAGTGCTATACAAACTGTACATTATGGGCAATCATCCGGTCGTTGAAGGAGCGGATGACTTGGACGATATGGCAGAGTCGTCAGGAACGATGATGGGCTTCCTCGTGAAGAGGCCGCCAAAGCTGTCGAGCGGTGCCAGGGAGTTTGTCCGCGAACATCCCGAGGAGGCACGCGTAGCGATTGCGGTGGCTTGGAGACGGCGGCAGCGCAATCATGGACTGAGACGACGAGCCCAACGGTGGACGTGCCTGCACGGCTTCGGCAGTTCGTGGTGGATCGGACTGAGGAGGATCTGATCGGCGTTACGGAGGCTGCGTCACGACTCGGTGTGTCGCGTACGACGATCTACGACTGGGCGGCCAAGAACACATTGATCGCCTGGCGGTCCACGAAGCGCCGACTGAACATCCCGGCAGGCCAGATCGTCGGCCCCGGTCGGGTCGCTGCCGGATTGGCGGAAGTTGTGGACGTTGTCGGGGAGCCTGAGCTCGCCTGGGCTTTCCTCAGCGAGGAATGGCCTTTTGAGGACGGGGTGCCCCGGCCCATCGAGCGCTTGCAGTCCGGCCGGCTCGACGAGGTACTGTCGGCTGCAGCAGGATTCGGCGCGACCTTTACGTGACCGAAGGCCGCTATCCGCGGAACCTGATTGAGCCGCTGTGGTCAGGACAGCGTTTCCGGAAAGCTATCGGACCGTGGCGACCTGTCGGATCCCGTTGAGGCGCTTTCCCGACACACGAGTTCCGTCTTGCATGCCATAGGGCGTGCCCACGCACAACCTTGCCGATTCAACGCCAATTGCCTCACGCGGCTCCCGTGCCGCGTGGTGTCGAGGCTGAGTTGGCGGCGGGATTGCCTGGTGGTTGCATTACTGCTACCATTTCGGCCATCATGGACAAGACACTTTCGAGAGTCAGACGGAATCCCCGACACAACCGTTACGCGTACCGTGTCATCTGGTCCGAAGAAGACGAGATGTACGTGGGCCTGTGTGCGGAGTTCGGCCTGCTCAGCCATCTGGACGACACTCCCGAGGGTGCATTCGCCGGCATCCGCGACGTAGTGGCGTTTGCCGTACATGCTCTGCGGGAAGATGGCGACCCCATCCCGGAGCCGCTGTCCACGCGACGATACAGCGGCACCCTCACGCTTCGCGTCCCGCCGGAGACCCACCGTTCCCTCGCCATGGACGCCGCCGAAGCAGGGGTAAGTATGAACCGCCTGGCCGCTGAACGGCTGGCGACGCGCCGTTGAGGGCGGCTTCATGGGGTCGCCTGCCTTCCCGTTGCGCCACTCCCGCTGCCCCGCCCCACAGTCACCGACAGGCTTCGGCAACACTTTTCGGGGGGTTCCCGACACACCAACATTCCCGTTGTACATACCAAAGGACATTGCCCACTCGGCGCTGAATCCCTCGGCCCGCGACTGTTCCTCCTGCCATCGGAAGCGGATGCACCATTGCTCGGCGATCCGAATGCACCATTGCCCCACCCGTCTCCGGACTCCCCGGACTCACCAGCTGTCGATGGGATGCTTCTTGCGTTCCCGCCGAGCCGGCCTTCCGAACATCCCGAGCAGCCGCGACACCCGCTCTCGGGTCTCCCTCGGTGCGATCACGTCGTCGAACGCGTTGTGGTCCACCACCGCCGAGTAGCCGTCCCGCCGCCCGATCTCGACGCCAGGCCAGGCGAGGCGCAGCGCCGGTACGCCGCGGGTGGACGAGACGCCGGTCATGAGCGCGGCGCCGAGGCCCCGGCCTCGCCGCACCTGGACGCTGACGAGGCGCACCGTGCGCTGCTGGTGCGCGATCAGCGGCCGCGCGTGCCAGCGTGTCAGGCCGGGCTCGACCGACGAGTCTTGGCCCTTGAGGTCCCAGTTGGCGACGCAGCCGGGCGTGTCGATGAGCGCGAGCATCGGGTATTCGTACGTGTTGCAGAGTTCCACGAAGCGCGCGATCTTGGAGGCGGCGTCGTGGTCAATCGCGCCGTCGTCCACCAGCGGCTGGTTGGCGAGGACCCCGACGCTGCGGCCGCCAATGCGCGCGAGGCACGTCAGGAGCGCCGGTGCGAACCGGGGGCGGAGCTCGAAGACGCTGTCCGCGTCCGAGATCGCACGGACGATCTTTCGCATGTCGTACGGCTGGCCCGCATCCGGCGCAAGCGCGTCGAGATCGACATCGGGCGCTGCGCCATCGGGCTTGTCGTTGTCGTAGTAGGAAAGATAGCGCTTCGCCGCGGCGATGGCCGCAGGTTCGTCCGCCACCAGGAGGTCGATGCCGCCGCTGCGCTCGTGCATCTCGGAACCTGCGAGTTCGTTGGGCTTGAGGCGCTGCCCGAGCGCGGCTTCCACCATGGGCGGCCCACCCATGCCGATGGAAGAGCCCGGCGTGCTGACGAGGAAGTCCGAGAAGCCGGCGAGGCTTGCGTGGCCGGCGAACGAAGGTCCCGAGACGATCGCCACCACCGGCGCCCACCCCGACAGTTCCGGCACCCCGTCCAGGAACGAAAAGCGCCCGACTGGGCCGCTCGTCTCGATGTGGCCCAAGCCCGCGCGGGGATGGCGGGCGCGGCTGCCGCCCCCATCGACGAACATGACAACCGGCCAGCGCTGCTCGACCGCCAGCGCGAACAGGCGGCCGAGCCGGCCCGCGCCGTAGCCGCCGCCGTGGTCCGTGTAATCGGTGGAGGAGGCGATCACCGGCCGTCCGTCCACGGTGCCGACGAAGTCCACGCCCCCGGCCTCGCCGACCCAGTCCCCGTCACGCGTTCGCGCCGCGATGCCGCCGTACTCGACGCCCGAGTCGGGGTCGAGCAGCAACTCGATGCGTTCCCGTGCCGTCAGCTTCTCGGTGCCGTGCACGCGCGTGACGATGTCTGGCCGCGCCGCGTCCTTCAGGCGGTCCCGCGCCTTTTGCAGCGCCGTGATGTCCTCCGGGTCCATCAGCGCGGATCGATGGCGTGCTTTTTGGCGGATGCGCGTGCGCGCGGGGTGCGGTGCAGCATGGCGGCAATGGTCGCGCGTGTCCGAGACGGCTCGACGATGTCGTCGAACTGGTAGCTGCGACCGGCGCGCAGGCCGGATGCGGCGTCGCGCATGCGCTCGGCGTATCCGTCGCGAATGGCCATCGCCTCCTCGCGCGTTTCGGCAGCCAGGATCTCCTTGCGCTTGACGAGGTAGGCGGCGCCCTCGAGGGACATGCCGCCGGACTCGACCGACGGCCAGGCCAGACGCATCTCGGGCACCCGGCGCGCCGCGCCCCAGCCCGACATCGCGTACGGGCCGAGGCCGTAGGCCTTGCGGATCTGCACCGAGTAGAGCGGCACGGTGCGGTGATGCAGGGCCGCGAGCGGCCGGGCGTGGTGGCGCGCGATGCCCTCGCGTTCGGCCTGCGGACCCACCATGTAGCCGGGGTTGTCGACGAAGGTGACGATCGGGTAGTCATACGCGTCGCACAGCTCGACGAAGCGCGCCGCCTTGTCCGCGGCGGCAGCGTCGATGGCGCCCGCGAGCGGCGACTTCGGCTGGTTGGCGTAGATGCCGACCGTGCGCCCGTCGAGGCGCGCCAGCACCGTCAGCATGGACCTGCCCCAGGCTGCCCCGAGTTCCAGGCCGCTGCCGGCATCCGCGAACGCGCCGATGACCCGGCGCATGTCGTAGGGCCGGCGGCGGTTTTCCGGTATGACGTCGGCGATCTGGTCCGCATCGCCTGCAGCCTCGCCCGGGACGTGATCCACCAGGTACAGGCGCAGGTACCGGCGCACTGTGGCGACGGCTTGCTCCTCGTCGTCCACCACGACGTCGACATCGCCCGTCTTCGCGTAATCGGCGGCGCTGCACATGTGTCCGTCCTGCGTACCGAACTCGGCGCTCGCGGTCGCAATCGTGAAGTCCGCCAGCATCGCGATCGCGGCGTGCCCATCTACGGCGCGCCCGCTCACGACCGCGACGGTGGGTGCCCAGCCGTTGAGCTCAGCGAGCCCGTCGCAGAGCTCGAAGCGCCCTCGCGGCGAGACGGCGATCGGCGGCGGCAACGGGTCGTCCAGGCGTGCGCCGCCGCCGTTCGCGAAGCAGACCAGCGGCCAGCGGTGCTCCACCGCGAGGTAGAGGAGCTTTGCCATCTTGCGGTGGTTGCGGTCGCTCTGCGTGCCGCCCAGCACGCTCTCGTCGTAACTGGCACCGACCACGGGCTCGCCGTGCACCAGGCCGACGCCCGCCACCAGACCGTCGGCGAACGCCTCGTCCCCGGGATCCGTCGTGCGCCCCGCGAGGGAGCCGTACTCAACGAAGCTCTCCTGATCTAAAAGCGCCGTCAGACGTTCGCGGGCGGTGAGCCGTCCGTGCCGGTGGACGGCGTCGACGACTCCCGGCCGGGCGTCGTCGCGGCCCCGCGCGCGTGCGTCGGCGATCTGGCGCAATAGGTGCGTTTCCAAGCGTGCCCTTAACCGCAATACCAAGCGGCCTCTAGCATGGCTGAACGCACGGCACGTGGGTAGTGGCCGGGACACTCGCTCCCGAACACACAAACATATTTCGCTTTGTCGTGTCTCCTCGCGATCCTTCACCATTGGTTGTTTCCCTCATCGCGTGTCAGCCTGCAGGTCGCGTACGACCGCGAGGAAAAGCAGGACCAGCGGAATCGCCACGACATTCAGCACGGTGTACTCGACAGGGTGATGCGTCCAGGCACCGACGACGACCACCGTGTAGTTGAAGACGAATATGGTTGCCATATACGCGGCCAGCGAGACGACTTCTGCCCATAGCGTTCCGCGCCGTCCGCCAAGGAACCCCCACACGAAATAGAGCGCCATGAGAGCGATTGCCGTGTCGACTAGGGCGACGGCTGTCCAGGACGCGCTCGTCTGCGGATGCCAGCCCTCGGGGGGTGGCCACGGGAACTCGATCGTCAGGAGTCCTGTGAGAACCAGAACGTTGAAGACGATGTGTACGTCTGGAACACGCCGTAGTACCCGACCAGCCAGGGCATCGCGGCACACCCCCCAGTCGCGTCGTTGCCTGATCCGTGCTTGACGTGCCGGGTTCCAATCGAACTCGCGTGGTCATCGATTTGAGTCTGCTTCCGTTCATGTCTTGTGAGCCGCCACGCTAGCACCGCTGTCGGTTTCGGTCACGAGGAGCTCTGCAAACGACACTCCGGACATAACGACAACCAGCGCATCACGGACGGAGGTCGGCCACCGGTTCGTTCGATCTTGGCTCGTCGGATTGACAGGTTCGCGCGACGTGGGCATCGTGCGCGCCCGATTGCGTTGAGAACGCCAGGGGCGAGGTGATGTATGTCCTTTATGGAGCGCGGCGTTCGGGGTCGGTCGCGGTCGAGTGTGCCCTCGCCGAGATCGGCGCGGACTACGAGGTCCGAAAGCTCTCCCTGCGCAACGCCGAACAACGGCGTGCTGAATACGAGGCGATCAATCCCCAGCGCAAGGTCCCCGCGCTGGTCATTGACGGAGGACCGGTTCTCACCGAGTCCGTCGCGATCTTGCTGACCCTGGACGAACACCATCCCGAGGCGGGCTTGCTACCGCCGAAGGGTAGCATCCGACGCGCGCAATCCCTCCGCTGGCTCCTCTTCGCCGCGACAGAGATCTACCCAGTGGTCGAGATCAATGACTACCCGGAGCGGTTCGCCGTGGACCGCGACCGGACGGATGCGATCCGGGAGCGGGCGAGGGCGATCTGGCGGACGCGGTGGCTCGTGGTGGAAGAGAACGTCGTGGGGGATCCTTACTTTTCCAGGGACGGCTTCTCCCTCACCGACATATACCTCGCGGTGGTCAGCCGCTGGGCCCAGCAGGATGAGTGGCGACCGGCCCACCTACCAAAGATCGAACGCCTGGCTGCGGCAGTCGCGGCTCGCCCGGCCATCGCCCCGGTGTGGGCACGGCACTTCGGCTAGACACCGACCTCGGTCAAAAAGGGTCCACCGGGCTGTGCCTGATAACGACACTCCCGAAACGACACTCCCGAAACACAAACATCTCGTCGCACAGGCTACGTGGCCGATGTCTCACGAGTCTGTCGACGCACTCAACACGGGTAGGGACAAGCCCAGCCCTTACGAGGCGCGTGCCGAATCTATTGGTCGGAGGGCGTCTCGCCCTCCCAACGCGCCGACAGGCGCGTAATCCGGGGGCGAGGGACGAGATGCTGTGTGCCGACGGTCGGTGCCCAGCCGTTGAGCTCCGCGAGCCCGTCGCAGAGCTCGAAGCGCCCTCGCGGCGAGACAGCGATCGGCGGTGGCGGCAACGGGTCGTCCAGGCGTGCCCCGCCGCCGTTCGCGAAGCAGACCAGCGGCCAGCGGTGCTCCACCGCGAGATAGAGGAGCTTTGCCATCTTGCGGTGGTTGCGGTCGCTCTGCGTGCCGCCCAGCACGCTCTCGTCGTAACTGGCACCGACCACGGGCTCGCCGTGCACCAGGCCGACGCCCGCCACCAGACCGTCGGCGAACGCCTCGTCCCCGGGATCCGTCGTGCGCCCCGCGAGGGCGCCGTACTCAACGAAGCTATCGAGGTCGAAGAGCGCCGTCAGACGTTCGCGGGCGGTGAGCCGTCCGTGCCGGTGGACGCCGACGACGACTCCCGGCCGGGCGTCGTCGCGGCCCCGCGCGCGTGCGTCGGCGATCTGGCGCAAGACGTGCGTTTCCAAGCGTGCCCTTAACCGCAATACCAAGCCGCCTTTAGCATGGCTGAACGCACCGCACGTGGGTAGTGGCTTGGGTTGAGGCGGGTCCACTCGGGCGACACGCCCCGACGCGCGAACACTTCGTCCCACACCCTCGGAGGCAATCTCCCACTTCTGGCAATCGAAAACTGCACACGTTTTGCTTTTGTCGGGCGGTGTGTGGATCGAAATGTCTGTGCGTCGGGAGGGAGACCCGCGAAAGGTCTGGCGGAAGAGGTAGGAGTCGAACCCACCAGGCGCCGTCAAGGCGTCTCAACGGCTTTGAAGGCCGCGCGCCCCACCGGAGGCGATGCTCTTCCACGGGGGATTATAGGGCGTGGTGCAGCCTCTCGATGGCGTGTCCGCATCGTCTTTCGCAAGTGCTTGACAATCCATGCTGCGCTGGGCGACGATTTTGGTCGGCGCTGCTTCGCCCCTAGCCTTGGTCAGTCCTCCCCAGCGGGGCTGGTGTATGGGGTGAAGGGGGATCGATTCCTCGGAGCGTGGTCAAAGGTCAACTACTTCGGGTGGTGATCGCTGGGGGATCGAGCCCGCGGCGGGAAGACCGATGACAGTCAGAAAGCGATTCAAACGGCTCGTTCGAGCCCGCGCCGGTGCAACCGGCGAGTCGTACACCACTGCCCTCGCGCACTTCCGCCG
The DNA here is from genome assembly GCA_965116935.1 of Pseudomonadales bacterium. Classification (GTDB taxonomy): domain Bacteria; phylum Pseudomonadota; class Gammaproteobacteria; order Pseudomonadales; family Azotimanducaceae; genus VXYL01. The sequence continues at coordinate 3,877,596 of OZ220737.1, forward strand.
AATCGCGGAGGAAGCGAACATGTCCCAACCAAGTGATCGTTATCTGGGCCTCGAAGACAGCGAATACGAGCAGATGCAGTCGCTCGCAGGCCTGACCCCCGACGCCGTCACCGACGCACTGCGACGCATCGGATCGCCATCTGAAGTGACTGCTTGCGAGCAAGTGCGGCAGTCGGCCTACAACTTCAGCTACGACATCGTCCTGGACGGCGGGCCAGCGGCGCTGAATGTCTGGTATGGCGAGCCGGCGGGCGCGGTGGCGGAGCTGGCGCTGAGGCGGCGTCTCGCCTCCTGCGGCCTGCCGGTGCAAAACGTGCTGGTTGCCGAGGCGGACGAGCGGCTAACCGTTGCGGGACATCCCGCTGTGGTGCTCGAACGGCTCCCAGACGAGGAAGGTCCGAACTACGCACCCACCAAGGCTACCCCCTCCTATATCGAGACGGCCGCCGCCATGGCCCGCCTTGTGGCAAGGATTCATGTCGGTGCCATGGGGCTCGAGGATCTGGCCTATCGCGAGGCGCCTTGGCTCACCAACCTTGGCTCGTGGAAGACGGAGCTCGAAATGTCGCGCGCCGATGCGCGTGCCACAGCCATTCTCGATGAGGTGGACACGGCAGCGACCCGCTTCCTGACCTTCTGCGACGACGAGCAGCTGCCAGTGGGTGTTGTGCATGGCTGCCCCGGCGCGTGGACCGTCCTCGTGACGCCTCGCTGGCAAATTGCCGCGCTGCTCGAGTTCGATTCGGCGCATCGAGACCACCTCGTGTTCGACATCGCCCACCTGATCACGCAGTGGGGACAGTGCGCTGTGTCGGAGACCAGGGCCCGCTTCGAGCCCGTCCTTATCCGGCGCATCCTCAAGGAATACTCCTCCGTCCGCCCCCTGTCGGAGGCCGAACGCCAGGCCCTCGTAACCGCGGTTCCTCTCCGTCACTGCATCGACTGGCTCCGCATCTGGAATGCGGTTGGCAACGAGGAGCTGGTGCCGTTCTCTTGGTCTGAATACCTGGACGGAATGCAGGTCGAGCTCTTCGAGGACTCGGAGTGGCGCGAGCTCGTCATGGCCGCGGACTGACTGCGCTTCGGAAATGAAAACCAAGCCGGCGCCGTAGGGCTAGCCCGCAAGGGCGATCTGTCGGACTTCGTCGAACAGATACGGGCCCTTGGAGGGAAGGCATCCTGCCTTCCCTAGCGCCGATAGGCGCTCTTCTTCGCTCCGGCCAAACGCGCCTGTGGCGCGCTAGGGAAGGCAGAATGCCTTCCCTCCGGGGCCGGGGTTGACGTGGTTGAAGCTGGGGGGCGATGTTCTCCCGTACTTCAACCCACCGTCAGGCGGTCGCCGACGTGGATGGTCGTGGTTCCCTCGACGCCCATGTAGGCGCCGAACATCACGCCGCCGGCGTAGCCGTTCTGGCGGTGGCGGTAGGACTTGAGAGTTGCCAGTGGCTCTGATGCGCGTTCGCCGGTTTCTTGGTCGGTGCAGGTGACGACGCAGCGTTCGCAGTGGGTGGCGCGGACGAGGCGCAAGTCCGGGCCGTGAAGGGTTGCGAGCGAGTCTTCGGCGTAGGCATCTAGGCCTTCGACGACGATGTTGGGGCGGAATCGGTTCATCGGCACTGGGGCGTCGAGGCGGGCGTTGAGGTCGGCCAGCGAGGCTTCGTTGGTGACCAGGACGGGCGCGACGTCGACGAAGCCGGCCTGGGCGATGCCGTCGATGGGGGCGAACTCGTCGAGCGGAATCGAGCGGCGGTAGCTTGCCTTGAGCGCTGCAACGCGCACCTCGGCACCGACGACGCCGGAGAACCACTCGGCCAACTCGTCTCCTTGGTCCACCACGGCGACTTGGTTGCCGTAGTAGTTGACGGTGGTCTCCTTGCCTGCCGACGTGACCGCGTGCGCGAGCGGCGGGTATTCGCCGTTGCTGAACGCGACGGTGTTGGCGTCGATGCGCCTGGCCGCAACGGTCGCGAGCCTCGGCAGCCGGGCTTGGTTGGCGGGTTTCCCGTCGCGAAGCGCCATGAGTTGACGGTCGCCCTTGATGCCGGCAGGCGAGACCGTCGCTGATGCCACCGGCATGGCACGGCAGCCCTTCATGGGGTAGGCGAAGAGCGCTTTGACTGTGCATTGTGCTGGCATGGACTCTCCGAAATGAACGGTTTGCCGTGCGGCCGGCGAGCGCCTCAAGCTTGCCTGTTACGGCCGGTCCGATTGCGCTCTTGCCGGAGTTCTTCACGCCGGCGGTCGAGTTCGCGCTGTCGCAGTAGGTCGACACACCAGCTGGCCATCTCGGCGTCGGCCAGTTGCTCGACGATCGCTCCACGTTCGGCGACGAACTGGGTGCGTGGGTCGGGGATGCGGTCGATCGTGGTGTCCGAGTTGTCCACAACCTCCACGAGGTCGAAGTCACTGAGACCCTTGCGCAGGTTCGATAGGGACCATCGGTACCGCCCGGGGATTTCCTTTGGGTCCACGTAGTGGCCGGTGTTTGCGAGCACCCGTTCGTCGATGCGTCGGACATTCACGTCTGGCGAGGACGTGCCGATGTAGTAACCCTCCACCCGGTAGTTCTCGGCCTTTGCGCGTGCCACCAAGGCCGGGCCTGGTCGGCCCGAGAAAGTGCTTTCTATGCCAAAGCTCTCGCGCGCCGTGAAGCATGTGGCCATCTCCGCGTCGACGTACTCTCGCGTTCGCTGGCGCGCGCCGGCGTCGTTCCAATCGCCGATGCCGCCAGCGATGCTGTCTTGGTCGAAGTACTTTGCGGGCAGCCGGTCGTAGTTCGCCCGCTTCCACGCCGTCTTCCCTGAACCGTTGCAGCCCATGACGATGACCGCCTTCGGTCTCGGGTCGATGAGTTCAGCCATCGTCTGGCTCCTCGCATCCCAAATCAAGAACGACAGCGTCCACATGGGCATTATAGGCAGCCGCATCGCTTGCCTAACCCGTAGGCCCGCCCATCACAAATCCGACGGGCTGCTAGGGCGGCTGTGGCAGGCTTGGGTGCGGTCAGGTTGGAGAACGGTGAGTCCCATGCACGAGGCGAATGTGTGGATTTGTCGGGGGCTTGGTTTCCTCATGGCGTGCGCGGCGGCGGCTGCCGTCGGGGCGGACGAGCAGCGGCGGCCAAACATCGTGCTGATCGTGGCGGATGATCTCGGCTATGCGGATGTTGGCTTTCATGGGGTGGAGGACATCCCGACGCCGAGCCTTGACGCGCTCGCCCGTCGAGGGGTGCGGTTCACGAATGGCTACGTGAGCGGGACATGGTGCAGTCCGTCGCGGGCGGGGTTTCTGACGGGCAGGTATCAGCAGCGGTTCGAAGAGTCCGGGCATGAGGCCGCGGAGGAGGGCGCCTTGTCGCTTGACGAGACCACGCTCGCGGAGCGTCTGCAGTCGGCGGGGTACGTCACCGGGCTCGTGGGCAAGTGGCATCTTGGCCTTGAGCCCGAGTTCCATCCGCTTGAGCGGGGCTTTGACGAGTTCTTCGGCTTTCTGCGCGGCGGGCACAACTTCCTGCCGGACATTCCGAGCATCATCTTTCCCGACCATGAGGGGCTTGGCGAGGATCTCGGGGCGACCGAGGAGGGAAGGGCGCACCTGAACCGGCAGATCATGCGAGGGACCGAGCCCGTTGCTGAAGAGGAGTACCTGACCGATGCCATAGGGCGAGAGGCGGCTGCGTTCGTTGAGCGGCATGAGGCGGAGCCGTTCTTTCTGTTCGTCTCGTTCAATGCGGTGCACACGCCGATGCAGGCGACGGAGCGGCGGCTGGGGGTGTTCGGCGATGTGTCGCATCCGGTTCGGCGTGTGTACAACGCCATGATGCTGGCGCTCGACGAGGCGGTGGGGGCGCTGTTCGCACAGTTGGACCGGTCTGGATTGCTGGAGGACACGCTGGTGTTCTTCCTCAGCGACAACGGCGGCCCGACGCTGCATCGCTATGCCTACAACGCCTCGGACAACACGCCGCTCCGGGGGTCGAAGGGCACCACGCTGGAGGCGGGCATCCGGGTGCCCTTCGTGCTGTCGTGGCCGCGCGGCTTGCCGTCGGGGACGTGGTTCGACGAGCCGGTGATCGCGCTGGACCTAGTGCCGACGGCGCTCGCGGCGGCGGGCGTGGAGATTGAGGAGGAGTGGGAGCTCGATGGCGTCAATCTCCTGCCGCACTTGCATGGCGATGTGTCCGGGCCGCCGCACGAGGCGTTGTTCTGGCGCTCGTGGGGACAGATGGCGGTTCGGCGCGGCGACTGGAAGCTGGTTAGCTACGTCGCCAAGATGGACGAGGGCGAGCTCCTGCGGGGTGAGCCGCGCGATGAGATGACGCCGTACCGGCTTTACAACCTGCGTCGTGATGTTGGCGAGAGTGAAGACTTGGCGGCAGCGCAGCCGCAGCGGGCGGCACGGTTGCTGGCGTTGTGGCGGGAGTGGAACGCCGAGATGCGACCGGCGACGTAGAGCACAGATGACCGCAGAGTTTCCAACCCGCCGAGGCCGTCGGCGGCCCTGGAGGGAGGGCGGGACGCCCTCCCTCCGGAGTGCGGTGCGTCAGTCGCTGACGTACAGGGGACAGACTTCTCCTGCCATCGTTGTTGCGGGTTCATGCGAGGGAAGGAAGATGCCCTCGCTTCAAAGGCCCGCCTCAGGGCTCGAGCGCTGCTAGTTTCTGGAACTGCTCTTGCGCCCACGAGTGGACCTGGCGCACCAAGTCGTCCGGGGTCTCGGTTCGGACTGGCGCCAAGGGCAGGTTTGCCTGGCGGCCGTCGCCGTAGTAGGCCTCGGCGTGTCCGTTGATGGTGTAGGAGGCGGGATCGGTCTTGGCGTTGGTTTCGGCGATAAGGCCAAGGCTGTGCTCGACGTGGCTCGCCACCAGATCGGCGGCGTTGGTGGGGTCGGGGACGACGATTGGCCCCCTGCTCGTGGGCGTCCAGAAGACTCCGTTGGCCCACTCGACTCTGATCGTCAGGTGTGCGTAGTAAAAGCGCGTTTCCAAGGGCTTTTCCTCCTTTGGTTTGTGGCTACAGGATGGTGTTGCGGTTGCCGACGATGGTGCGGGTGTCGCCGCTGCGGCGGGTGAAGCCGGTGCGGTCGAAGTGTTCGAGCACCTCGATCACCACGTTGCGGCCGACGCCGGTGGCGTCGCGGAAGTTGCGCACGGTGAAGGGGCCCTGGGCGGCGAGGCCGGCGGCTTGGTCGGCCATTTCCAGAAGTCGGGCCGGCAGGTAGTAGCGCGTGTCGCTGACGCGGATGGCGAGGCCGAAGGCGGGCAGGGCGCGCATCTCGCGTTCGAAGGCGGGAAAGGGGCGCTTCAGGCGTTTGGCGATGTCGCCGAGGCTCGGCGGCTGGATGGAGTCGAGGGGCCGCTCCACTTGGTCGAACAGGCGCTTGACGTGGTTTGGGATGTCGGCCTGATGGGAGGCGAGTGCGTAGTCGCCTCCTTCCACGCGCACGGCGTCGGTGGCCGCCAGGTGTTGGAGAGCTAGGCGCAGCGTAGTGGCCTGGTCGGGGTCGCCTGCACAAAGCTCGGATTCCGTGAGCCCGGCGCTGTCGGGGTGTTGCTGGTGGTGACGGGTCAGGTGCTCGCGCAGGTTGGCTTCGGCAGCGTCCAGAGCGGCCTTGGCGAGCCAGTGGCCGTCGATCTCGACGACGTCTGCGGCATCGCCAAGAACCGCGGCCATGCGTTCGGGCGCGAGGTTCCAATGCCTTGCGAATGTGGCGGCATGGACTGGCCCCTGCTCGAGTGCCGCACCGGCGGAGGCCGAGGCGTCGTCGGGTTGCACGCTGGCGAGTAGTCGGAGCCGCGCCGGTGCCCGGCGTCGCCCCTGCGGCTCGCCGATGGCGACGACGCGGCCGCCGCCCAAGGTCGTCGCCAAGTCGTGGTCGCGAAGCACCACCCGGTCGCCGATCTTCACGTGCACGGGGTTGGTGGTTGCGAGGTCCACGCGTGCACCAGCACCGCCGGGTGTCGGCGCTTCGTCGATGAGCAGGATGCGCGCTTGGGCGTGGCTGCTGGCGTGATAGACGTGTACCGGGTGGTTGTGTTTTACGGCGCGGGGGAAGTCCGCCAGTACCGCGAGTTCGATGCAGGTGCGCGTAACCGGTTCGCGGCTTTCGGCTGGCAGCAGCCAGTCGCCGCGGGCTACTTCCTCTGCGCTGACGCCAGCAAGGTTGATGGCGGCGCGATCGCCCGGCGTTGCGGCGTCGGCATCTTGGTTCTGCACCCGCACGCCGCGAACGCGAACGGCAGTGCCGGTGTCGGCAAGCACGAGGCGGTCGTCGGTTTGCGCGGTTCCAGCGAGCACCGTGCCGGTGACGACCGTGCCGCTGCCGCGCACCGTGAAGGCTCGGTCGATGGGGAGTCGGAATGGTTCGTTCGTCGCGGAGGCGCGGTCGGCGCGGGCCGCAAGGGCAATGTGGCGGCGTACTTCCTCCACCCCGGTACCGGTGGTGCAGGAGACCGGGAGGGTGGGGGCCTGGTGCAGGAAGGTTCCCGCCGTGAGCGCGCCTACGTCGTGGCGCACTTCCTCCACCCGTGCCGGCGGCACGCGGTCGATCTTGTTGAGGACGACGATGCCCCGCGAGAGGCCGAGCAGCGAAAGGATTTGCAGGTGTTCGCGGGACTGGGGCATCACGCCGTCGTCCACGGCGATGACCAGCATGGCGAACTGGCGCGAGGCGATACCGGCGACCATGTTGTGGACGAAGCGGTGGTGGCCGGGCACGTCCACGAAGCCGACGCGGCTGGTGTTCGCGTCGCCGAGGTTGGCATAGGCGAAGCCGAGGTCGATGGTGAGGCCGCGGCGTTTCTCCTCCGCGAGCGTATCGGTATCGACGCCGGTCAGGGCATGCACCAGGGAGGTCTTGCCGTGGTCCACGTGGCCGGCGAGGGTGACGATCATGGGCTCTGTTGGCCGAGTCCGGCGAGGGCGTGGAGAAGTTCGTCGAGTGGTTCAGCGCCGTGCATGTCGAGCCAGACGCTGTCGCTCGCGACGCGGGCGACCACGGGGAGCGAGAGCTCGCGCATGGCTGCGGCGAGCGTGTCGGCGGTGTCGCCGTCGCGCCGGACGCGCACCGCACGGCTCGGGAGCAAGCGGTCGGGCACTGCGCCGCTGCCGATCTGTGCCTTGGCGTTCTCCAGCGTTGCGTGCACGTTGGGTAGCCTTTGGAGACATTCCACCACCGCTTCGCCACGGCGGCTGAGCTTCGCCAAGGGTGTCGTCAGCGTGCGCAGCAGCGGGATGTGCTCGGCGAGGGTGGTTGGGTCTTCGTACGCCTTCAGCGTTTCGTCGAGTAGCGCCAAGGTGAGCTTGTCGAGGCGGAGAGCCCGCTTCAGGGGATTGCGGTCAAGGGCTTGCACGAGGTCCTTGCTGCCGACGATGAGTCCCGCTTGCACGCCGCCGAGCAGCTTGTCGCCGGAGAAGGTCACGAGGTCCACGCCGCTTGCCAGCGTCGCCCGTACCGTCGGCTCCCCGGGGAGGCCAAGACGTGCGAGATCGATCAGCGCGCCGCTGCCCAAGTCCACGCAGGTCGGCACCTCGTGTTGCTTGCCGATGGCGGAGAGCTCGCTCGCGGTCACCTCGCGGGTGAAGCCCTCGACGTGGTAGTTGCTCGGATGCACCTTGAGCAGCAGCGCGGCGTTGGTTGCGATGGCCTCGAAGTCGCGCGGATGGGTGCGGTTGGTGGTGCCGACCTCAGCCAGCTTGCAGCCGGCGCGCTGCATGATCTCCGGCAGCCGGAAGCTGCCGCCGATCTCGATTAGTTCGCCCCGGGATACGGCCACTTCGCGGCCTAAGGCGAGGGTGTTGAGCACCAGCAGGACGGCGGCGGCGTTGTTGTTGACAACGGTGGCGGCCTCGGCGCCGGTAAGCAGCTTCAGCCGATGCCGGACGATGCGCTCCCGTTCGCCCCGTTCGCCCTTGGCGAGGTCGTATTCGAGGGTCGTTGGGCGCGTCGCCTTGGCGATGGCATGGGCCACCGTCTCCGGGCTGATGAGGGCGCGGCCCAGGTTCGTGTGGATGATGGTGCCGGTGAGGTTGAACACGGTCTCGTAGCCGTGCCCTACTTCCGCATCCAGCCAGCGGGTGAGGGCATCGACGTAGCCGCTGGGTTCTGTGCCCCAGTCGGGGATGTCGCCAGCGGCGCGCAGTTTTGCCTGCACGGCGCGCACGGCCTCCTTGGTGGTGGCGAGGCCCCACTGCCGCGCGACCGCTTGGGTGGCGTCGTGGGTCAGCACCTGATCGACACTGGGCAGTCGGCGCGACATGGCGGGACTCGAGGAGATGCGCCGTAGAGTGGCGCGTTAGCGTCATTCTACGGCGCAAGGTCGTAGATGGGTGCGGGTTGGCGGCGCTACGGCGCAAGCGCCACAGTCGAGGGGCTTCGCCTCGCTTGAGTGGTAAGGTGGCGCCGCCATTGGATGACCGGAACAAGGAGCAGGCGGCAGATGGGCGATTCGACGGCGGTGGCGTTCGTGGGGCTTGGCGTGATGGGCTATCCGATGGCGGGGCATCTGGCCAAGGCCGGGCATCGCGTGACGGTCTACAACCGCACCCGCGCCCGCGCCGACGCTTGGCGAGATGAGCATGGCGGCGCGGTTGCCGGCACTCCTGCGGAAGCTGCCGCGGCGGCTGATGTCGTCTTCATGTGTGTCGGCAACGACAACGACGTGCGCGCCGTGACGGTCGGCGAGGGCGGCATCCTGCACGGTGCGAAGGAAGGCTCTGTGCTCGTGGATCACACGACCGCGTCCGCCGTGGTCGCGCAGGAGGTGGCAGCCGCCGCCGAGCAGCGTGGCGTGGGATTCCTCGATGCGCCGGTGAGCGGCGGCCAGGCCGGCGCGGAGAACGGCCAGCTCACGGTGATGGTGGGCGGTTCGGAAGCGACCTACGCCCGCGCCGAGGGCATTATCGACTGCTACGCGCGCTTTGTGCGGCTGATGGGCGGTGTGGGCGCCGGGCAACTCACCAAGATGGTGAATCAGGTGTGCATCGCCGGCATCGTGCAGGGGCTCTCGGAGGGGCTGCATTTCGCGGAGAAGGCCGGGCTTGATCTTGATGGCGTGGTGGAGGTGATTTCCAAGGGCGCAGCGCAAAGCTGGCAGATGGACAATCGCGCCGAGACCATGGCGCGGCGGGAGTTCGAGTTCGGCTTCGCGGTGAACTGGATGCGCAAGGACCTGGACATCACCCTGGCCGCGGCGAGGGAGTTCGATGCGCGAATGCCGCTCGCGGCCTTGGTGGATCAGTTCTATGCCGACGTCCAGGCGATGGGCGGCGGACGCTGGGACACCTCCAGCCTGATCGAACGGCTGCGACGGGTCGAGGAATAGGGTGTGGTTCGCTTTCCAGAGCCACCAGAGGACGACTATCCGATCGTCTATCTGAAGGACACCGATCGGCCGCTGCCGGAAACGATCAATCCGAACACGCGCTACGCCTACTTCAAGACCATCGCCCGGGGCGGGCGCTCCATCATCGAGAGCTGCAAGGACCTGCATCTCATGCGGGTGGTGGCGCGCAAGAGCCTCAAGCCCGAGTTCGCGCACAATCCGGTGGATCAGACGCGTCTAATCCGCGAGGCGCGGATCGCGGCCATGTTGCAGCATCCGAACACCGTGCCGACCTACGAACTCGGTCGCGACAACCGGGGCCACTGCTACTTCACCATGAAGCTCGTGCATGGCTACACGTTCCGCGAGGTGCTCGACTTTCGGGAACGCTACGACCTTGGGCGCCTGATGGACGTGGTGATCCAGATCGCCCACGCCCTGGAGTACGCCCACAGCCACGGCGTGGCGCATCGCGACATCAAGCCGGAGAACATCCTGGTCGGCCCCTTCGGTGAGGTGCTGCTGCTCGACTGGGGCCTCGCCAAGGTGTGGAACCCGGAGGGTTCGCCGAGCGCCGGGGAGGTGGTCGAGGTGGATGCGCTGAATCTTGAGGACCTCACCATCACCGCCCAGGACAAGCTGCAAGGCACGGCGGCCTACATGTCGCCGGAGCAGATCCGCGAAGACCCGGACATCGACTGGCGCACCGACATCTACAGTTTGGGCGCCGTCATTTACGAGATCCTCGCCGGCCAACCCCCGGTGACCGGCGAGACGCTGCAGGAACTGCTCGCGCAAACACTCGAGAAGGAGCCGCGCCCGCCGTCGCAGGTTGCACCCTGGGCCGTGTCGTCAAGGCTGGAGGAACTGTGCATGCAGTGCCTTGCGAAAGAGGCAAGCGGGCGCATCGGCACGACCGCCGACCTGATCCGAGAGTTGCAGGAGGATTGGGGCTAGGAGCGAGCGTGGCATGGAACGTGGCTAGGAGCGCGTTGCTCCGGCGGCCCCCCTCCGAGAAAGGGCGAGGAACGCCTTTTTCTCGACTCCCCCGCGAGGGGGGAGTGACGTTCGGGGGCGCACGATGCATTGGCGCAGCCTCCTGCGGCGTGACGGAGGGCGAGACGCCCTCCCTCCGGAAGACCTCACTCTTTGGAGAGAGGGCGTCTCGCCCTCCGCATGCAGGATGTCCGTGTCAAAGCGGCATCAGTCGATGCGGGTCTCGGCGAAGCCGGGGCGCTCGTAGAGGTCGAAGCCGCTGCTGACGCGGGCGATGGTTCGGGCGTTGGGATCGTCCGCATCGACGTCGAGGAACTCTTCCAGGTCAGCCCGGTAGCGCAGTGCGTAGTCGTCCACTTGGCCATAGCGCGTCGCCATGCGCAGCCCGCGCAAGCCGCGCTTGTCGTCGCCGAGTCGGAGCAGGGCAAGGCCCTTCATGAAATGGAACACTCCCGTGCGCGGCCGTAGCTGGATGGCGCGACGGAACGACGGCAGCGCATCCTCGTAGGCGCCCTTGTCGTAGGCGGCGCGTCCTATCGCCAGGTGGTAGAACGGATCGCGCGCCCGCAAGCGGCGAATCTTCTCCTCGTAGTAATGGGCACGCTCCGCCTCGCCCGTCTGGCGGTAGAGCGTGGCGAGCCCCGCCATGGCGGATTGGCGTCGCCAGGTCATGCGGTATGCGAGGGCAAAGGCGGCCTCGGCGAGGTCGGTCGAGCCGGCGCGGGCGTAGATGACGCCGAGATTGACCCAGTGGTCGGCGTTGTTGGGGTCTTCGATGAGGGTCCGCTTCAGCCAGGCGAACGCCTCCCGCTGTTGCCCTCGCATCAGCGCATCGACGGAAAGGTTTGCATACATGAGCGCGAAGGCGTGGGCGTCGGACACCAGCCAGCGTTCGTGGCTGGATTCGGGCGCAACGTAGTTGAAGTCCATCACGAACTCTTGGCCGAGGCCCGTGTTGCGCATGTTGGGCACAACCGCGTTGATGTGATTGCTGCGGATCAACAGATCGCCGTCCATGCCCCATGTGGGCGGCACGGCGACGCGCTGGAAGCGGGCGCGCAGCCCCAGACGCCGCGCCAGGGTGACGAACATGTTGGTGTACGAGAGGCAGTTGCCGGCCTTGGCCTCGAGGGTGGCGGCGGCGCTGAGGGTCAGGCGTTCGTCATAGCGGGCATTGAGCAGGCCCACCTCGGCCAGGCGGCGCACCAATCGCCGCAACCGCTCGCGGCTGCTGTCGATCTCGAACAGCGGAGCGAGGAAGCGCTCCATCTCCGGGCTCGTGTCCTGAATGGCGATGGGCTCGGCCGGCGCCACCTCGGTGCCGAACAGCGCCTCGCCAGACACCAGTTCCCGCTTCGTTGCTGGCGAGACCTCGGGCAATTGCGGCGTGGCACAGGCGCAGACTCCCGCCACAAGGACGCCGAGCCAGCCGACGCTGGCCAGCATCCTAACCGGTGTGCGTTCCATCGACATGACGCTTGTCTCCAGCGCCCATCGTAACGCCGCACAACGCTCGCGTCTTGGGGGCGGCTCCGGAGAGAACCGAGGACGCTTTCTCGAAGGGACAGCAGTTCGCGTGAGCGAATTGCCAACGTGCCCGTCAGGGCGCGCTAGGAGGCTGCGCCGTAGAAAAGCCGCAAAACAAGCGGGCGGATGCGTTGGCCTCTAGCGTTGCCGTCCTCTGGAGGGAGGGCGTCCCGCCCTCCATCGCGCGAGGCGCGCATTCTTGTGGTGCAGCGAGTGTTCTGCGCGCCTTGCGGCGCGATGGAGGGCGGGCGCCGCCAAACCCCTCGCTGACGCTCGGGGTCTGGCTCCAGCCCCCACCTCCCCCTGACCTTGCACCGCGTACGCGGCGCTTTTGTGCCGCTCCTGCGGTGCAAGCTCTTGGCGCCCTCCCTCCGAGGGCTTGCTAATGCCTGCTAGCTGCGTTGCTCCAGGGGCACGTAGTCGCGGCCGGTTTCGCCGAGGTAGAGCTGGCGCGGGCGACCGATCTTGTAGGCCTCGCTCACCATCTCCTTCCAGTGCGCGATCCAGCCGGGAGTGCGACCGGTGACGAAGATGACGGTGAACATCTCCGTCGGGATGCCGATGGCCTTCAGGGTGATGCCGGAGTAGAAGTCCACGTTCGGGTAGAGGCGGCGCTCGATGAAGAACTCGTCCTCGAGCGCGATTTTTTCCAGCCGCTGGGCCATCTGCAGCGTCTCGTCGGCCTCGACGCCCAGCTCCGCGAGCACCTCATGGCAGGTCTCCTGCATCACCGTGGCGCGGGGGTCGTAGTTTTTGTACACGCGGTGGCCGAAGCCCATGATGCGGAAGGGATCGTCGCGGTCCTTGGCCTTGGCGACGTAGGTGTCGATTTTGTCCGGCGAGCCGATGTCCGCGAGCATGCTGAGCACGGCCTCGTTGGCGCCGCCGTGGGATGGCCCCCAAAGCGCCGCAACGCCGGCGGCGATGGCCGAATAAGGATTGGTGCCGGTGGAGCCGGCGAGCCGCACGGTTGACGTGGACGCGTTCTGCTCGTGGTCTGCGTGCAGCATGAAGATGCGGTCCATGGCGCGGGCGATGACCGGGTTGATCTCGTAGTTCTCGTCGTCGGCGAAGGTGGTGTAGAGGAAGTTCTCGGCGTAGCCCAGGTCCTCGCGCGGCGGCAGCGGCGGCTTGCCCTGGCCGTGGCGGTAGGTGAGGGCGGCCAGCGTCGGCATCTTGGCGATCAGGCGCCGCGCCGTGATGTCGCGATCCTCCGCCACCGTGATGTCGAGGCCGTTGTGGTATTCCGCCGCCAGCGCACCGGTGAGGGCGGTGATGATGCCCATGGGGTGGGCATCACGGGAGAAGTTCGACACCATGTTGGCGATGCCGGCGGGAAGATTGCGTTCGGCGGCGATGGTGCGCTCGAACTCGACCTTCTGCGCGGCGCTCGGCAAGGCGCCTTCGAGCAGCAGGTAGCACAGTTCCAGAAAGTCGGATTGCTCGGCGAGTTGCTCGATCGGGTAGCCGCGATGCAGCAGCACGCCGTTGTCGCCGTCGATGTAGGTGATGTTCGAGTCGCAGGAGGCGGTGGAGACGAACCCGGGGTCGTAGGTGAAGATGCCTTGCTTCGTGAGCTTTGCGATGTCGATCACGTCGCTGCCGAGGCTGGGGCTCAGGATCGGCAGTTCGATGGCTTCCTCGGCGCCGTCCACAAACAATCGTGCGCGCTTGTCCCCCATGGGCACTCCTCCCCTCGTGCAGTGTCCGTCGGTTGTCCCTTGCTCGTCCTAACGCCGCCTTTGCCTCATCCGAAGCGACGGTCTGAAAGGCTTCGCCGGAGCGTATAGGCGCATCGCGTTGGCGTCAAACTGCGTAGAATCCGTCGTGGCGTCCCCTTCGAGTTTGGAGGCAGATGTGGGCCGAATCATCGCGCAGACCAGAATCACCAATCTGGCGGACCAGAGCAAATCCATCAAATGCGGCCTTTTCGTGGACACAGGTGCTGGAGCACTCATCCTGCCGACAGCTTGGAAGGAGCAGCTTGGCGACTTCCTGCGGGCCGAGCCGGTCGAGCTGCAACTCGCCAACGGCGATGTCGTGCGCGGCGAAGCCTGCTGGCCGGTCGAGATTAAGATCGAGGGTTTCAGGCCCGTCGCGAACGAGGTGATCTTCATGGGTGCAGAGGACGAGGACGACTTGCAGGAGCCGCTTCTGGGCTACGTGATCCTCGAACAAGCGCAGGCGGCCGTGGACATGCTGGGGCACCGCTTGGTTCCCGTGAAGTACATCGACTTGAAGTAGGACAGCGGCAATCAGCCGCCGAGGCGTTCGAGTCCCTCCTCCACGCGCCGTGCCTTGGCTTCGTCGTACCACCAAGCGTCCACAAAGGGCAGGCGGTTTAGCTGGTCGTTGCGGATTTCGCCGAACTTGTCCCAATAGACGAGGCGGAAGCCGGGTTGCGAGCCGAGCGGGATGAAGTAGAAGTTCCACAGCAGCACCCGGTCCAGGGCGCGGGTGGCGGCGTAGAGCTCCTCTGCCGACTCCGCGCCGACGATGGTCTCGATCAGGCTGTCCACCACGGGGCTGCGGATCTTGGCCCAGTTCTGCCCGTAGTCCTGGTCGGCGGCGGCGCTGCCGAACCAGTTGCGCAGTTGCAGCCCCGGGGTGTGGCCGGGCCCCAAGCGCACCGAATTGCCGTCGAAGCGGCCGGTGCGGCTGCGGAACAGCCACTGCGACACCTCCGGCGAGCGGCCGCTGTTCCTGATGCCGACGCGCTTGAGGTTGTCGGTGAGCGAGAGGTTCTGGCGGATGGAGTAGTAGGAGACGCCAATGAAGTCGAGGGTGAACGGCTCGCCGGTCTCGACGTTGGTCATCACGCCGTCCTGGATTTCCCAGCCCGCCTCGGCGAAGAGCTCGATGGCGCGGGCGATGTTGTGGCGCTGGCGGCCGAACCCGGTGCTTTCGGGCTGCTTGAACTCTTCGGTGAAGACGCGGGGCGGCAACTGGTCGCGCCACGGTTCGAGCAGCGCCAGTTCGCGTTCGCTCGGCAAGCCCTTGTGCGCCATGGGCGAGTTCTGGAAGAAGCTGATGCCCGTCTTGTAGAAGCCGTAGAACAGCACGCGGTTGGTCCAGTCGAAGTCGTAGAGCAGCCACAGCGCCTCGCGCACGCGGATGTCGGCGAGCTGGGGGCGCTCAGTGTTCCAGAAGATGGGCCACCAGAGCCCCTCGACCCGGCCAAGCGGACGCAGCTCGCGCTTGAACAGCCCCTCGCGCACCGCAGGGAAGCCGTACTGCGTGGCCCAGTTCTTCGACACGCCCTCCTCGCGGATGTCGAACACGTGCCCCTTGTGCGCCTCCAGCATCACGCCCTCGTCGGCGAAGTGGTCGAAGGTGATCTCGTCGAAGTTGTAGCGGCCCTTGTTCACCGGGATGTCGCGGCCCCAGTAGTCGTCCACGCGCTCGTATTCGATGACGCGGCCCACCTCGGCGTACTTGAGGCGGTACGGGCCGCTCGCCAGCGGTGGATCGACCGTGGTCTTGGTGATGTCGTGCTCTGGCGCATCCCAGTAGTGCTTCGGCAGGATGTTGTAGTTGCCGATGGCGAACGGCAGGATCGGGTTGAGTTCGCGGTCCTGGCGGCGCACGAAGCACACCTCGCGCTCGCCGAAGGGGAAGATGCGCTCGATGTCGGCGAGCGCCGTGCGGATCGATACGGAGCCGTGCTCGCGCAGCGCCTCGAAGGTGAAGAGCACATCGTCCATGGTGATGGGCACGCCGTCGTGCCAGTAGGCGTCGTCGCGGATGCGGAAGGCGACCCAGTCGAGGTTGGGGCCCTTTGCGATCCCGTCGGCCAGGCGGCCATAGGCGCTTACGGGCTCATCGATGGAAGGCTCTAGCAGGCGGTCGTACACGAGTCCGCCAGCGTCGTCGTAGCCGGCGGCGACGCGGCCCTTCTCCAGGATCGCGTTGTAGTTGTCGAAGGTGCCCATCACCGGCAGCCGCATGCGCCCGGTCTTGGGCGCGTCTGGATTGGTGTAGTCGAAGTGGGTGTAGTCGGGGCCGTACTTGAGCGGCAGCAGATAGGAGATGGCGTGGGCATAGTCGGGGTCTTGGCAGGGCGTCGACTCGGCGGTACTGGTGCGGTTCGCCACGAAGGCCGCGAGCAGGATCGCCGCAGCCAACAATGACAGGCGAATGCGCACGACGGCTAACGGCTAGGAACCGTCGCCCGCGACGCAATCGTTGGCGAAAGCGTCCACCGGCTGTGCGAACGGCAACAGCGCGATATTGCCGCCAGCTCCGGACTCGGCGGCAAACTCGCGCAGCCAAGTCATCTCCCGCTCGTCGCCGCCGAAGACCACCTCGCCGAAAGGACGGGTGAAGTCGTCCCAATGGATGGGCACCACGCATTCCGCGCCGGTGGCGGCGACGATTTCGGCGTGGTACGTCGATGCGTGTTCGCGACCAAGAGTGGCGAGGCCACCGGTGCCGAGAAAGACGACGTCGGCGGTCACGCCGTCTAGGCGGCCCTCGACGTAGCCGGCGCTGCCCTGCACCAGGGCGGTGCCGGCAGGATGCGCGAGCACGATCGTATAGCTGCCGCCCTCCTTCCAGTCGCCGATGCGCGCCGGGGGCACGATGGGAGCGTCGATGGTGCCGGGGATGGGCGGCCCGCCATCCACAAGCGGAGCATGGGCTGAGCGGATGAGATTGACCTCAAACGCGCCGAACGTGGCGGTTAGGGTGTCTTCGGCAACACGGATACGCTCTCCCGGCACGCCGGCACCGCGAGCGATGTTGGCGGTGGACGGCGAACCGAGCACCACTGCGCCCGTCGCGAGGGCCACCTCGCCCAAGTCCATGGCGTGGTCGAAGTGGGAATGCACAGGCGTGATGGCGGCGAGGCCCTTGAGGCCCGCGCTTTGCACCATCGCCGCGATTTGGTCCCCATCTGGTGCGGCGAGGTCGTCCAGGGACTCGAACTGCGGGCGACTGAAGAAGCCGTCGATCAGGATCTTCGTCTCGCCGTCGTCGAACAACAGGGTTGTGACGCCGTACCAAGTGACCGTTACGGCCGCACCGTCCGTCGCCGGCAACACGGGAAGTCCCGGCGGCGGCGCATAGTCGAGTGCGCCCCGCTCCGCTGCCGAGGCGCCGCCGGTCAGCGTGAGCGCGACGGCGCCAATGGCGGCACGAAGCGCGCGCCTCATGCCGCGGCCTCGGCGACGACCTCGCGCATCCCTTCCCACTCATGCCACATGTTGCACATGGCGTACTTCGACCGCTCCCAGGGGTTGTTGCCTTCCTCGTATTCGAGCCACTCGCCCATCTGGCCGCGGTCCGGGTGGTCGCTGATGCCGTTCACCTGCTTGTCGGGCTGGCGGCTCTTGTTGCGGATGCGGAAGATGATGTTCTTGCGCGACTCGGTGCCGTTCTCGTTGCGGGTGCCGGAATGCGGGATGTGGTAGCTGGTGATGCAGACGTCGCCCGGCTCCATGAGGATCTGCGTCGGTCGCGGCCAGCGGCGACCGTCCGGCGTCGCCTCGGAATCCTCAGTCAGGAACTGCTCGCGCACCGAGGGAGGCAGATAGACCATGCCGCAGCGGTTCGGCACCTCGTAGTCGAGTCGGGGCCAGTCCGGGCCCTCGGGGCCAAGGTGGCCGTTGGTGGCGTATTGCTTGCGAAAGAACTCCTGCATGGCGTGGTGGGCGCCCTTGAGGAGCGCCGTCTGGCCGCAGCCTGGCCTCGTCTGGTCGTTCAGGCAAACGAACACGAAGGCGGTGAAGCTGCCGAGGCCCAAGGTCATCTCCGGATCCTGGAAGAGCGGCACCATGTTGTGCCCCATCACCTCTGGGCTGCGTCCCAAGTCGCCCTTGGGGCCGGAGGCGAAGTGGCGGCTGTAGATCTCGTCCGGCGTGCCTTCCTGCACCTCCTGCGGCGGCGCGATGGTGATGTTGCCGTCCATGTGCGTGCCGGCGCCGTAGTAGGGCATGTCCCGTTCGTGGTAGCCCATCGCGCTGAATCGATCCGACGGTTCGCTCGGCTTGATTACCCCCACCTGACAGGCCACCGGCGGATCGAACTGCCCCATGGCCTCGTGCAGGATCGGCGTGATGGAGGATGCGTTGACGAGATCGGTCATGTCCTTCTCGCGGGCGAGGCTCTGCCCTTTCTCGGCATTGCGAATGCGCTCCCGCGCCGCCGCAACAAGCTCCTCGGAAACCGCGTTCTTGAGCACGATGTACCCGTCGCGATAAAGATCCCGCTTCTGCTCGTCCGTCAGCGTCGCCGTCATTTCCCCCTCCAGAAAACCGTTGTCGCCTAAGCCGCCCGATTCTGACCGAGTGGGGGCAAAAGTCGAGTCCGGCCGGCAAGGCGAGCGGGCACTCCTGCGGATGCGCCGTGATGGCGGTCTTTCTGCGCGCGCTGCAAAAGCCCTTGCATTGCGCAAGGTACGGATTACTTTGGAGGAGTGGGACGGCGCGATCGGGCGGGTGAACCTGGAGGACTACCAGATGAGCGACGATGGCATCCAGATGGGGATGGCGCCTCCGCATCCCGGAACCTTCATCAGGATCGAGGCGCTCGATGAGTTCGGGTTGAGCGTTTCGGCGGCGGCCCGGATTCTTGGCGTCCGCCGAGCGACGCTTTCGGACCTGGTGAACGGCAACGCCTCCCTGTCGCCCGAGATGGCTCTGCGGGTCGAGAAGGGGTTCGGCCTCAGCATGGACCTGCTACTCAGGATGCAGGCATGGCACCACGCAACGCAGATGCGCAGCCGCGCCGGCGAGATCGACGTTCAGCGGTACGAGCCGGCTTGATCGCCGGCCCTGCAAGGGTAGCAGTGCGCGTGAGACTGCCTGCATTCCCGTGGTCGTTTCCTGCGGCGTGCACGACGATGACCGCTACCCCACCGACCACGCCAATCGTGTGCCATCGTTCCTCGTCGAGGCTGGGGTCAGGTCGATGCACCATCAAAGGATCGTCGAAGACAAGCCGCGCAGTATCGAAGTCGAGGCCGGGTTTGCGCTCGTTGAGTCGGCTCTTGCCTTCGTCCCATGTCCAACGCACGGGTTTGACCACCCTTGTAGCTACAAAAACATAACGACGCTGTTGCCTGCCGTCAAGTCGTACTTTGCTCATAGGCAGTCGGTGTCTCCTTGGGTGTCGGGAGGGAGGGAGATAACGGCTGAAGATGGCGACTGGCGACTCGGGCCGGTGCTATGCTTGGCCGCATGGACAAGACATCCGATTGGAAACAGGCGTTGGATCTTGACCGTGCGGCGTGGCGCAAGCAGCTCGAAGAGTACGTTGAAGATGGCGATCGCGACATCGAGCCGGTGTTCGTCGGTCGGCGGGAGCAGTTCGATGCCGTCGACATCGCGGTGTCCAAAGCGCGGCGTGGGAAGCACGGCAACCTGACCCTTGCTATTGGCGGGGCGCCGGGTGCCGGCAAGTCTGCGTTCATTACCGCAGCGTCCCGCAAGTACCTTGAGAGCGGCATGGCGGTCCCGATCACTCTCAAGCCTGACCAGATGGGGCCTGTCGCCTTGGTGAAGCGTTTGTCCAAGGTGCTAGTCCAAGAGATGCCCGAAGACACCAGCAAGACCATTGGTACCACGGCCGGTGGCGGCATTGCCGGGTTCGTTGAGGCGAAGGCGAGCACATCCGAAACCAAGGTCGAACCTGGCGTGCTGCAACGTGCTCAGCGCGAAGAAACGGTGCCTTGGGAGACGATCTCCGAGGTGTTCCGGAAGCGTTTGAACGGTCGCCCAATCTTGCTGTTCGTGGACGAAGCACAGCGCTTCAGGAGGATCGGCACGGCGCACGACAACATCCCATATCACCTGCATGAGGGTGCTGACGAGGATCAAATCCCAATCGTGCCTGTGTATTGCGGGCTCGCTGATACCGGGCATGTGCTGCGCACTGAGGCCGGGCTGACGCGCCTGGCGGAAGCCAACATGCTCTCGCTAGGGGCGCTGGGAACAAGCGAATCCCGCCAATGTGTGCGCGAGATCACCCGCGAGTACCTTCGATTGACCGGCCAAGCGCATCAAGTCGCGGCCCTGCATGAGTGGATGCTGGACAACGCCGACAACTGGCCGCAGCACCTTCGTTCGCAGAACGCAGCGTTGGCCGAAGTCATGCTTGCAGCGAACAGCAAGGACATCGGCGACCTTTCGCTCGACAACCTCAGAACGAGAGTTGCGGAGCGCCGCAACGCCTTCTATGCATCACGAGCCGACAACGTCTATGACGGCGAGTTCACGGGTTCGATGCTCGCGGTCATGAAGTACGCTGGCAGTGCTCCCGGCGGCGCGGAGAAGTCCGAAATGATCGCCCGGGCGCGGCAGTCGCTAGCAGGCGAGGCGGAATGCAACGCCCAGCCCCGAGCGTTTGTCGATCAGATGATCCATGCCGGAATGTTGCAGAACCTGCCGGCGAGCACCCGCTATCACGCCCCGATTCCGAGCATGCAGGATTGGCTAGAGCACGACCGCCACATCGTGCCGGAGATTGACCTCCACCGCATCCGGGGCGGCAACACACGCTGATCGATTCGCTGGCGCGATCGCGGCAACGGGACTAGGGTCACGAAAAGCGTGCCGTCCTCAATCGAGGCGAGGGCTAAGTCTGATTGGACACGAGCCTTCCGTCCCACCCGTGGAAGGTCGCGCACTCCGGTCGCCTGCGGATGGGGGGGCCGCGTGAGTGCCTGCGGGCATCTGGTGAGCCAATTCGAGGTGGGTGCAGGGTGCAAGAGATTCCCTTACGATGCGCAGGACGGAGAGTTGGTGTGTCCAATGAGGACTTGGCCCTATATGGCCGGTCTGAACGGCTCGTGGTAGGCTTCCGTGACCGAAGCGGAGCGGTAGGGCAAGTAGAGGTGTAGCGAATGAAGAGGTCTGCGGTAGTACTCATCGCCGTACTATTCACGGCGATGGCAGCGAACACCCAAGATGGTCCGACTGAACACAGAGGACGGAACTGAGGGTTTTGTAGGTGCGACGTGTCTGTACGGACCCGGCAAATACAGTAAAGGCGCGATCATCTGCCAAGATGGCAAGCGCATGGAATGTAAGCCTGATGGTTGGTCGGAGCGCTCAGGTGGATGCAAGTGCTCGGACCCCGCCCGTCTGGTGCCTGACACAGCTGAAGGGCAAGAGCCTGTCGACGAGAACTCGCCTCCGCCCGTCGAGTAAGCTCCTGTTGGCACACACAATCTTTCCGACCTAGACGCCGTGGCGAAGGACCGCACGGACGGACCACCGTCGGATTGGCAGTAGCTGAGTGGAATAGCTGAGCCGATCCGGTTGCTCGTAGGCCATCGCACCGGCGTCAGGGCAACGTCCATTTGGCGCCACAGGTGGAACCGGAAATGCGTTGGAGGTGTGGCTTCGTAGGAGAATCTCCTCCCCTTCCCGTCACTTGCTCCCGACCATGTACACCGAAGCTGGCGCTTTCCGTACGCGAGGAGCCGCCGGAAGCAGATGCACATTGCTGATTGCGTCGTAGCCAAGTGCCGACGGCGCGCCGGCGCGTCGGAGATTTCGTATGGTGTGTGGGACGCCAAGCCGGTGTGTCCAATGCGACCTGTGCGGAGGTTCGCTCTGGGAAGACCAAATGCCTTCCCTCCGAGGGCTGCCACTTGGCAGGCACTACTGTACCGTCGCTTAAATTAGTTGAGATAAATGGTCGTTGGCTGCACGCTTGGCGGAACGCGACGAACGGAGCCCGGCATGGGACGACCGACCCCTTCCCTGACCGTCACGCCGGAGCAGCGCGAGGCGCTGGAAGCGGTGAGGCGGCGGCCGACGGCGGCACAGAGGGACCGTCAGCGCGCCGCGATCGTGCTCCTGCGGGCCGACGGGCTGAGCCAGACGGCGACGGCGCGGGCGCTTGGCGTCAGCCGGCCGGTGGTGATCAAGTGGGAGCGGCGCTTTCGCGATCTGGGGCCGGCGGGCCTCGCGGACGCCAAGGGGCGGGGGCGCAAGCCGAGCATCGCCGCCGAGGTGCGCGAGCGGATCATCCTGGGGGCGACCCAGCCGCCGCCGAACCGGACGCGCTGGTCGGTGCGCGGCATGGCGCGGGCGGCGGGGGTGTCGAAGGACACGGTTCAGCGGCTGTGGCGGGCCAACGACATCAAGCCGCACGTGACGCGGACGTTCAAGCTGTCGAACGACCCGCAGTTCGAGGCGAAGTTCTGGGACGTGGCGGGGCTGTACCTGGACCCGCCGGAGCGGTCGCTGGTGCTGTGCTGCGACGAGGAGAGCCAGTGCCAGGCGCTGGAGCGGTCGCAGCCCGGCTTTCCCGTCGTGCGCGGCCACAGCGCCACGCAGACGCACGACTACCGGCGCCACGCCACGGCACGGTCACCCTGTTCGCGGCGCTGTCGTACCTCGACGGCAAGGTCGTCGGCCAGACCGCCGCCCGGCACACGCACGCGCAGTGGCTCGGGTTCCTCCGCCACCTCAACCGCGAGGCGCCCCCGGGGCTGAGCCTGCACCTGATCGTCGACAACTACGCCACCCACAAACGGTCCCATGTTCCATCTCGACCCGTGACGAAGTCGGCGTGGGGCGGCCGTCGGCCGGATCCCATCAGCTCTTCTATTTCCTCAGATACGTCCTCATCGAGCTCAGCGCGGCGCCTTTCGGCGGATGTTTCAGTCATTGTCTGTGTTTCCCACCATCGGCTTGTGCTACGTGTGCGGGCTTATGGAGTGCGCCAGCGACCTGATCTAGCCCTTTGAGGCGGGAGGTGGCCCCGCTTTCCCGTCCCGTTCGCCTTCCTCGCTTCGCGCGTATTTGCGGCGGATCAGTGCGTTGATTGTTCGGTATAGGTCGGCAAGGCGGTTTTCGTCAAGCTTGCCTGTCCACCAGTGAGCGATGTCGTTGCGATAGCTAGTGAGTGCAGCTAGGCTGCTCGCGCCCGCGATAGTCGCGTTGTCGTTGATCTTGCCTTGGTATCCGAGTTTTCTTCGGCACTCGTTGAGCGATTGCCAGAGGCGAAGGTAATGGAGCCGCCTGAAGTCGTTGTCTTTGTGGTCGTCCCAGTACACGGCGCTGACGAGCAGTCTGATGTGCTCGGTTTCTAAATCACTCGCCATGCGCCCGATGGTTGCCCTCAAGGTCGCGGCGTGTTCGCGGAGGGCCTCGTCGTCTAGGGGAGTCGCATACGTTAACCGACCGGGGTGAATGCGGAGTCCAGAAGGCGCGACGAACTGGCCGTCGGTGGTCAGGAAACACTCGCGGTCAAGCTGCTTTGGCATGTGCCCAACTTCGTCCTGAGTGGCGCGTGCCGCTGCGAGAATTGTGTTGACGATTGGTTCGTTGTAGGGTATGTCTGGCCAAGGTCCGCCGTCTGTCTGAAGCGCCATGATGAAATCCCTGTTGTCACGCCCGCCTTCAAGGCGCGGTTTTCGCTCCCCATCCTCGTAAGTGACTTCCGGCACCAATGCACAGCCCTTCCCAATCGTAACCGGTGGGACTGCGTTCAACTGCTCGACGATGAGACAGGGATTGCGCTCGACCTCGTGAGCTGTTTTTCGCTCGCACAGGGAGGAGACCGCGTGTCGTAACGAGGGAGCCTTTGCGTAATGGATGCTGTCGGAGTTCTTGAAATAGGCGATCAGGTCTGTGGCCAAGCTGGCTCGGATGCCGTTCGATTCATACACGATCTCATGTCGCAGGTGCCTGTCGCTGCAAACGCCGGGGTAATCGAATATCCGTGTGCGACAGTGCCGGTCAATGGTGCAAACAATCGGTTGGCTATCGGGTATTGCTTCCAGTGCTGAGTTCGCCAAGTGCGACGTCCCGTGGTTCTCGGGCACGAGCGACTCCAAACGTGCAAGACGATCCGAGACCCGGCGGTCAGTTCTGCCACGATTGTCACCTTTGCCACCCGTCGATTTCTTCATCGTGAGTCCAAGCCTCATCCCGATCGTCTTCAATGCTAGGTTAGGTAGGGAGTCGGCGTGCGGGCCGAAAGCCACGATTCTGGCAAGCGTCGCCTCACCTCACGATAGGACCTAAGTTGCCGACTGTTCCGCTGCACGGACATTGGTGATTGTCGGTTCGGCGGCTAGGCGACATCTCCAATCTGCCAACGTGGAAGGCTCTACGCCGAGCGCCACAGCGGCGGCGGCGTCGATGGCCTTCCTAGCTTCGCACTCGTGCGCTTGCTTCATGGGCAGCAGCCCCATGGTAGAGATCGGGTCGAAAGCCGATCTTAAGGAAGGCCAGGCTGGATTTCCCGGTTTCGGGACCCGGATCTCCCTAAGGTGTGCTAGCTGCCAAGTCGGATACGTTAGCTTCTGGGCTCGGCGGTTGAGGAGAAGCAAACGCACAGGCGTGGAGTTCCACCACACGGCCAGCGCCTTGGCGGTGTCTTCGTCGGGTGCGGCGACGGGAACCCACCAGCCGAAGGAAGGTAGTTCGCACCACAGGCCCGTCAATCGGCCTGCGACCGTGTCGAGGCGCATAGGGACGAGAAGGTGGCTGCGCTGTGCCCGGTATCGAGCAGCGAGGCGATGCTTGTCGGGCCTAGGACGATATCCAACGTCTGGCTGGCCGAGGATGGTTTGGCGCAGTTTGCCGCTTACCGAGTGGAATCCGGCGATTGCTGCGGGATCGTCTCGGTTGCAGATTTCGTAGGCGTCTTGGATGCGTTGTCCGGCAGGGCCGATTTCGAACCGTGTTCCGCCTGGCTCCAAGTTGGCGTTCTGCTCTACTTCTCGCGCCGCGTCCGCGAGTGTTCCGTCGAACCATTGCACTGGCGACCAGTCTCCAGCTTCCACGCGTTCCGCTGGCCAAATGTGAACATTGCCCCAGCGGCCGGGCTGCCCCGACGCGATGGCCTCCGCGGCCGCCATTGCGTCATCGGCGCTGTCGGGCATCTCGCGCAGCGACACGAACTGTGTGGGTGGACGCTGTTTGCCTAGGTGGCGCCGACAGACGAGGAGGCATTCGTGAATGCTGGTATTTTCGGAAAAGTTGACCCGTTTCGGATCGTGCGTGGTAACGATCCGTTCGACGTGAAATCGCTCGGCAAGGAATCGGCGCTCGGCGACACTGGACGCGCCTGTGCAGGCAGTGGCGGGAATCACTTTGGCCAAAGCACCTCGCGACGAGTCTAGGAGCTGGTCGGCGAGCGGTGTGAAGAAAGTGCTGATGCTATTGGTCGTGATGACCTCGCCCGCCGACGGGTCACGCAATCGAAGTCCGTCGCGGATGTTCAGTTCATGGCGCTGCATTTCCTTTACGGCGTCCGAACCGAATTTCCGGCTCCGCTTCCGGTTGTCCGTGAACGGAGCATTCATGATCACCGCGTCCACGTCGTGGAGGGGAAATCGGATTTCTTCGCTTTCGTTTACTTGGGTGCCTTCAAGCCCCTCTAGAGACCGTCGAGGTGCCGTCATGGCATGTAGATCCAAAGCTTCAGCCGCGCTGAGGATTTCCAGAGATCCCACCTTTGGCGGTCCGTTGGCCTGCGGCCCATGCGGCATTCTGACCAAGTTCATGCGCTCGTAATCCACTGTGGGTGCGCCCAAGGTCATGTTGCATGCCGCGAGTTGGATGCCGTGTTGGTTGATGTCTAGGCCGCAGAGCACGTCTTCGACGAGGCGTTTGTGGAGGGCGTTCGCGTCATCGTTGGCTTCACCGGCTTCGGCTACGCGGGCCTTGATGGTTTGGAGGGTGGCCATCAGGAGGGTGCCGGTTCCGCAGGCCGGGTCGATGATGCGGAGCTTGGCGACAGCCTCCGGGTCGGACCAGTCGATCCAGTCCTTTGGGAAGGCGAGGCGCGCGAGCATGATGGCGGAGAGGTTGTTGGTGTAGAAGGCGCCGTCGCTCTTGGCGGAGCCGAGGATGCGGTGGTAGAGGGGCCCGGCGTGGTCGTAGCCGAGCTCGCTCAGGGAGTCGGCGACGCGGTTGGCGCATTCGGCCAACATGCGGATGGCGTTGTGGACGGGTTTGGCCTCCGGCAGCACTCGGAGTACGGCGAGAGCGGGGCGGAAGACGGGGGCATAGTCCTTTTCGAGGATGGCTTCCCAAGCGATTTCCAGCACCTCTCTTGGGTGCGCTGCGCCGGCCACCTTGTCGAGGCGGACGATGGTCTTCATTTCCGGTTCGTCGCGCAGGCGGCGCTGGAGTAGGCAGGCGTTGCAGAGCATGAGTGCGGCGACGGTGCAGACGCCCTTCGCGCCGCCGTCTTCTTCGGGCACAAGGTCTAGCGCTTCGGCGATGGGGTCTTCGAGTTCTTCGTCCTGCAGTACGGAGCTTGCGCGACGAACTGTGTCGGTGATTTCGTCGGCGACGAGCTGGCCGGGCTTGCCGAGGCCCGATGCTGCTGCGACATGGGCGAAGATTCCCTGCTCGGCTTCCTTGAGTTCGATTTCGCGCTGGATTTGGCCCGGCGCGTCTCGCACCTCGCCGGAGCGGGAGCCCGGTGCTCGTGACGTCGGCTGTTCGTACACCTTGATGAAGCTTGCCGGCGATTCGGCAAGGCGGCCATCATGTGCTTGGAGGGCGCGTAGGACGCGGCCCACAGTGCTATAGCCCTCCGTGCCGCGTTCGAGGGCTTGGATGACGTCCTTGCCGGGCTCGACCACCACCGGGATGATGATGTAGCCGAAGCGCTTGCCTTCCGCCCTTCGCATCACGCGGCCAACGGCTTGGACGACATCGACCTGACTGTCGCGAGGGTCGAGGAAAGCGACAGCATTGAGCGAGGGTACATCCACGCCCTCGGTGAAGAGCTTGACGTTGGAGACGATGCGACATTCACCGTCGCGATCGGCATTGGCTAGAGCGCGCAGTTCCATGTTGCGCTGAAGGGCGCTTGCGGACGCGTCGAGATGGCGGGAGACGACCCGCATGGCTCGATCGCCGGGCAACCGTCGGGTTGTGGCGCTCAGTACTTCCCTGTCCATGAGGGCTTGGGAATACCACTTGGAGCGGCGAATGCTGTTTGCGAAGGCCATTGTGCGCGGGAGCTTGCCCGGTTGCTCGATGGCCTTGCCTTCTGTGACGCCGTTTACTGCGAGCGAGACGCCGAGAACGCGCGTCATGTCGTTGGTGTTCGGTGCCTGCTTGCGTGTCGGAGCGGTGTCGAGGTCTTCGAGACGGCGGCGGAGGCCAGGGGTGACGCTCGCTTGGCTCACGCCGAGGACGATCACGCGATAGTCCGCAAGCATATCGGCATGGACGGCCTTGGCGAACGGAAGGTGATGGAACTGCGGGCCGTAAGTGTCTTGGTCGCCCATGTCCACGACTTCGACGCCGCGATCCCGTAGCTTGCGCTTGGAGCGTTCTGTGTAGATGCGTGGGGTGGCGGTCATGTATAGGCGCTTGCGGGCGTGCAGGCGGCTGTCGTCGTGGAACTCTTGGAAGTCCACCTTTCGCGTTCTGCTTGCGCCGGATTCGCGTACGAAAGCGCCGGTGGTGCGGTGCGCTTCGTCGGCGATGGCAAGGTCAAATGCTGGTGCGCCGTGGTTCGCTTGGGCGTCCGTCACGCGACCAAGTGAGTGGTATGTGCAGAAGACGGCTCGGGTGTTGCCTGCGCCCGTGAGCGAGTCCGCGATCTCCATCGGGTCGGTGGTGACGGGGCATTCAAGCTCGGAAATGCGGATGTCTTCGGTCTCGTTGCGACCGCCGGCGGTGGAGTCGGAGCAGACGACGATGCAATCGAGCTTGCGGGTTGTCTGGCGCAGCCACTCGCGTCGCGCCTGCGAGACCAAGGCGATGGTCGGGGCGGCGAAGAGGATTCGCCCGCCATCCTCGATCACCTGCTCGGCGATGCGCAGGGCAGTGAAGGTCTTGCCGGTGCCGCAGGCCATGATGAGGCGGCCGCGGTCGTGATTGGCGAGGCCCTCGACGGAGTCTTCGATCGCGTCTGCTTGGAGGGGCCAGGGTTCTTGGACGGGCCTTCGGGCGTCTTCTTCCTCGACTTGAATGTCGAGGTGCTGGCGGAAGTCGATCTGCCCGACTTGGGGGTTCGCGCCTTGGATGGCGCGTTCCGCGTTTGGACCCCATCGACAAGTGGCCACAACCCAGCGCAAGCGGAACAGGGGGTGTTGCGACGCACCAAGGAAGCTGTCGATTGCGCCTTTGGTTAGCGTGTGCCGCTCGTCGTAGCACTTGCACTGGATGGCCACCCAGTCGCCGGATGTGCGGCGAGCCACGAGGTCGATGCCGATGTCGCGTCCGTCGTGTCCAGTGAGTTCCTCACGTTGAGGCCACTCTAGCCAGCGCCAGATTTCTTCGATCTCGAACTCTGGCTCCTGAAGGGCAATGCGCGTGAAGAGCTGCTCGAACCAGCGCCCCTTCTCCGCTTCGTCCCGGCTCTCGTTGCGGATGCGGTCCAGGATGGTGCCGGCGGTTGGCCGACCGGCCAGGTCGAGGCGCCTTTGGCCGGGCCTCACGGACGGGTCTCGATCAATGGAGTGTTAAGCGGGGTCGGGAGAGCCGAACAGCGTGCAGCGCTCGTGCGCGTGGTCGATGATTTCTTCACATACAAAGGGGGGCCTGCCTTACACGTTGGCGGGAGCAAGCGTAGCGTAACTGTGCCGGTCGTGGGCATCCGGCCTTGGGGGCAGCGCACCCTCGTAGGAGCGAGGCTTGGCCGCGCCCGCGTTCAGGCATTGAAGGGGTGGGTTCAATCGACACGGGCGACCACAAGGGGTGTCCCCTACGGAGGTATCACCCTTTGGCGGTGAAGGGGTGCAAGGCTGCTAGCTAGTTCCTGTCCGTAAACGCCGTTTTGGCGGCAAGGAGAGCGCGTTCGGGAGAGTGCCTGGGGGTTTCGGGCGGATGCTTTCGGTGCCGCAGGAAGGCTCTTTTGCAGGCGTGACGGTCGAGTGTGGCGCTTTGCACGGGGTTTTCGTCGCGAGTCGGACGCGCGGGCGAGGGGAGCCATCGCGTTCCGTCCGGGACGCGGCGCTGGCCGTTTCGGCGGCGCTTTCTATCCGGGTCTGGGCAGGAGCCGGACGAGGCGGGCGAGGTTGTGGGCGAACACGGCCGACTGCACGTAGGCGCGGAACGCCGGCAGTCCCTTCCAGCGGCACAGGCCCAGGCCGAAGCAGCGCTTCAGGTGCGAGATGCCGGCCTCGACGCCGGCGCGGAAGTTGCGCAGCTGGCGCCGGATCCACGACGACGGCGACATCTCCTCGTCCTTCAGGCCGCGCGTCTTCTGGAACACCGCGTGCCGCACGCCGAGCGCCTTCGCCGCCTTCAGGTTCTCGCGCGAGGCGTAGCCGCCGTCGAACGCCGCGTGGGTCGGCGCCGCGCCCCAGCGCGCCGCGTGCCGCTCCAGCATCGGCAGGCAGCGGGCGCTGTCGGCCGGGTTGCCGTCCTCCACCGCCACGTCCAGAACCAGCCCGCTGCGACCCGTCGCCAGGTTCAGCTTGTGGCCGTACTGCGTCCGGCGACCGCCCTTGACGACGATGTCCGTGTGCGGCTCGAAAAGGCTCACGACCTTCTCCTGCGCCGGCACCTTCTCCCCGTCCAGCACCCGCCGCCGGGTCTGCCCCACCACCCGGCCCAGCAGCCTGTCGCACTCCTCCACCTTCTTCCGCCACGCCTGCCAGCACGCCTCGCCCTCGCCGGCCGCCTCCACGGCCGCCAGCGCCGCCGACGCGTACCCCCGCGTCCGCTCCACGATCCGCAGCAGGCGCCGGTACGTCTTCGCCCGGCGCTCCGCGCCGCGCTGCGTCCGAACCTCCAGCGCCCGCCGCTTCGCCGAACGGCGGTGGTCGCGGAACGACACCGCGTCCGCGCCGAACGACTCCCGCGCCTGAACCAGCAGCCGCGTCAGAACCCGAACCCCGTCCCACAGCAGCCCGCTGTCCGACGGCTCCAGAATGTTCGTCCGCGTCACCGTGCTGTCCACCCGAACCCGTTCCCCCGACTCCACCCCCGACGAGCGGGCGGCCGCCAGCAGAACCCCGTTGATCCGCTCCCACGTCTCCGCCCGGATCGACCCCACCGTCGCCTGAAGCGCCGACTTGCCCGGCGGACGCAGCGCGTCCACCCGCGCGAACCGCTGCGCAGAGCGAGAGTCCCGCAGCAGGAACTCCAGACCCCGGAACGTCTCCTGCCGAAGGTGCCTCAGCAGCGCGCAGCGAAGAACCGTCTCGCACGACAGACCCCGGCGCCCGACCCCGCCCGGACTCCCGCCAAGGTCCGACGCCACCTCCTCCAGCAGCTCCGGATGCCCGTCCAGCCACGACGACATCCGCTCCAGGTCGTCCCCCACCGGGTGGTCAACGGCGCAAGGATGGAATAGGCTCAACTGCGTGATGCGTCTCTGGCGCATTGCACCTCCGGCGGTTCGGTTCCGTTCGTTCGTTGGGGAACGAGCCAATGGTAGCCGAAACGCCGGACCAAACTCCCCCGAATGAACCCTTTTCCAAGTTCATTCAGTCCGTTGCGAGTTTACGGACAGGAACTAGCTAGCTATCGCTAGTGTGCCGTCCCATAAGTTTGACGTACTTCGGGATGCCCAATCCTCGTCCCGGCCGACCTTTCCGACAGACGGGACGCCGGCGATCGGTCACGGTGGATGGTTCTCGACGACCATGCCGCCCGTGTCCACCATCTACGACGCAGATGCTCCTGACTGTTGAACGCATCACCCACGACCCCAACGTGATGGGCGGGAAGCCGTGCATTCGGGGCTTGCGCGTGACGGCCGGCTCGGTCCTCGGCTATTGGCAACTGGTCGGGGGGCTGACGAGATCATCAAAGCGTAGCCGTATCTGGAGCGGGGAGACATAGATCAGGTACTTGCGTACGCAGCGTGGCTTTGGAAGAACGGGAAGTGCCTCTGGGCAACTTGTGGCAATTTCAGGCGACAGCGCGCCGTCGTTCCTTGGCCAAATCGTAGCTCGCTTGCATCCGCATCCAGTGTTCCGCGTCGGACCAACCGAGCGCCTCCAGACGCAGCGCCATAGCAGCAGTGATGCTGGAGTGACCATGGAGGATGCGCGAAAGGAAGGCACGGGTGACGCCGAGGCGCTCAGCCGCGTGCGTGATCGTCCAGCCTGAGTCCTTAATCGCGCTTGCCACGATCCTGCCCGGGTGGGCGGGGTTCTTCATTCGGGTCATGGGCTTCCTCTAGTGGTAGCGGTAGTTGTGCGAGACGGCCACGCCCCAATAGCCATCCATGTCGCCACGCAGCGGGTGCAACCGATAGCCGGGCAAGTCCATGTTGCCCGGCCGCACGGCATCATCGAGTGCCGTGAGCATCTCTCGAATGCGTTCGATGCGGGACGGGGGCAAGCGCCTAGCATCATCGTCCTCGTGGAAGGCACGCAGGGCCTTGTGTCGAGTTTTCATGGGTAGTCGTGTTGTGTACGGTCAGTATACGCGTAGGCGGCGCTCGTGTAGCTCGGCGCTGGCTGCAGACGTGAAATGCCCGACGGGAGGGACGATGGCTCGCCAGCATACAAGAGGGGGGGCCGGCTTCATGCGTCCGCGGGGCATTGGAGGGCTTGGGCTCAATCGACACGGGCGACCACAAAGGGTCGCCCCCACGGAGGCGTGCGACTCGCCCTCCGCCTTCGCCCACCCTTGGCGGCGGAGGGGCGTAAGGCTGCTAGCGCCACAAGAACCGTTGCCTGGCGGCAACGCTTCTTGCCCCAGCCCAAGCCGCCCTGTCACCCCCGCGCCCTTTCGCAGCCCAGGCTGCGAAAGGGCGCGGGGCTGCTAGAATGCCGCGTTTTTTCTGGGGGGAAGCGCATGGCGTATCAGCATATCGAGGTGCCGGCGGACGGTGAGCGGATCACGGCAAATGCCGATGGCACGCTTGCGGTTCCGGCGCGACCCATCATCCCGTTTATCGAGGGCGACGGCATCGGCATCGACATCACGCCGGTGATGCGCAAGGTGGTGGACGCTGCGGTGGAGCAGGCCTACGGCGGCGAGCGCAGCATCGCCTGGATGGAGATCTACTCCGGCGAGAAGTCCCTCGAGCTCTACGGCGAGGACGAATGGCTGCCGCAGGAGACCCTCGTCGCCATGCGCGAGTTCCTGGTGGGCATCAAGGGCCCCATGACCACCCCGGTTGGCGGCGGCATTCGTTCCCTCAACGTGGCGTTAAGGCAAGAGCTTGATCTCTATGTCTGCCAGCGCCCGGTGCGCTGGTTTCAGGGCGTGCCAAGCCCCGTGGTGGCGCCGCACAAGACCGACATGGTGATCTTCCGCGAGAACACCGAGGACATCTACGCCGGCGTCGAGTGGGAGGCTGGCTCGGCCGGGTCGGACCAGGTGATCGCCTTCCTGCAGCGCGAGATGGGCGTCAACAAGATTCGCTTCCCCCAGAACTGCGGCATTGGCGTCAAGCCGGTTTCGGTGGAAGGCACCCAGCGCCTCGTGCGCAAGGCCATGCAGTACGCCATCGCCGAGGATCGCCGCTCCGTGACGTTCGTCCACAAGGGCAACATCATGAAATTCACCGAAGGGGCATTCAAGGACTGGGGCTACCAGCTTGCCGCCGAGGAATTCGGCGCAACCCCGCTCGACGGCGGCCCCTGGCACGAACTCACCAATCCCAACACCGGCCGGCAGATCGTCATCAAGGACATGATCGCCGACGCCATGCTGCAGCAGATCCTCACCCGCCCCGACGAATACGACGTCATCGCCACCATGAACCTGAACGGCGACTACCTCTCCGACGCCCTCGCAGCGCAAGTTGGGGGCATCGGCATCGCCCCCGGCGCCAACATCGGCGACGCCATTGCGCTGTTCGAGGCCACCCACGGCACGGCGCCGAAGTACACCGGCCAAGATAAGGTGAACCCCGGCTCGTTGATCCTCTCGGCGGAGATGATGCTGCGCCACTTGGGCTGGCGCGAGGCCGCGGACCTCATCGTCCAGGGCATGGAAGGCGCCATCGGCGACAAGACCGTCACCTACGACTTCGAGCGCCTGATGACCGGCGCGACGCTGGTGAAGTGCTCGGAGTTCGGCGACGCCATGATCGCCAAGATGTAAAGGGCGCGAGCTCCATCGGGGTTGCTATGATGCGGCGGTCGAATTCATGCCATGGCGGATTCGTGCTCATGCAGGCGGCATCGCCAATATTCGCGCAAGGGGACGACGATTCCGGAGGCGATCCCGAAGAGGAGGGACGCACCGGCGCCGTCACGCTGGAAGAGAAGCCCGCCCTCAAGCGCCCGCAGATGTTCAAGGTGCTGCTGCTGAACGACGACTACACGCCGATGGAGTTCGTGGTTCACGTTCTTGAGCGCTTCTTCCGCATGGACTACGAAAAGGCTTGGCAGATCATGATGGCGGTACACACGACGGGCAGCGCGGTGGTGGGCATCTTTCCGCGCGACATCGCCGAGACGAAGTCCGAGCAGGTGAACCAATATGCCCAGGAGAACAACCACCCGCTCAAGTCCACCGTCGAGATGACCGACTGATCGGTTGCGAAGCCGGCGCGGGGAAGGCAAGGTAGAGGCAACGGCACAAGGTACACGGCAGATGCTCAGCGACGACCTCCAGGCCACCCTCAACCGGGCGTTCAAGGACGCCCGAACGCGGCGCCACGAGTTCATGACGGTGGAGCACCTGCTGCTCGCGCTGCTCGACGACAAGGTGGCCGCGGACGTGCTGCACCACGTCGCGGCGGACATCGACGAGCTCCGCAAGAAGCTCGGCTCCTTCATCGACGAGACGACGCCTCTCATCCCGGCGGGCGTGGACGAGCAGGAGACGGAGCCGACCCTCGGCTTTCGCCGCGTGCTGCAGCGGGCGCTCTTCCACGTGCAGACGAGCCGCAAGAAGCAGGCGAGCGGCGCCGACGTGCTCATAGCCCTCTTCAACGAGCAGGAGAGCCAGGCGGTGTTCCTGCTCAAGGAACAGTCCATAGCCCGCATCGATGTCGTCAACTACGTCGCCCACGGCATCTCCAAGGCGGCCGGCGAGACCACCACCGGTACCGAAACCCGCGGCGAAGGCGAGGAGGGCGGCAAGGAAAGCGCGCCGCGTGCGCTCGACTCCTTCGCCACCAATCTCAACGCCCAAGCCCGCGCCGGCAACATCGACCCGCTCGTGGGGCGCAACGACGAGGTGGAGCGGGTCATCCAGATTCTGTGTCGGCGGCGCAAGAACAATCCCCTTCTCGTGGGGGAATCCGGCGTCGGCAAGACGGCCATCGCCGAGGGCCTCGCCAAGCGTATCGTCGACGACGAGGTGCCGGAGGTGGTGGGCAATAGCAGCGTGTTCGCGCTCGATCTCGGCGCCTTGCTGGCGGGCACCAAATACCGCGGCGACTTCGAGAAGCGCTTCAAGGCGCTGCTTGGGGACCTGCGCAAGGAAGAGGGCGCCATCCTCTTCATCGACGAAATCCACACCATCATCGGCGCCGGTGCGGCTTCCGGCGGCGTCATGGATGCCTCCAACCTCCTCAAGCCCCTGCTCGCCTCCGGCGACATTCGCTGCATGGGCTCCACCACCTACCAGGAATACCGCGGCATCTTCGACAAGGATCGGGCGCTGTCGCGACGCTTCCAGAAGATCGACATCGTCGAACCGGACGTGGACGACACCTACCGCATCCTCAAGGGGCTCAAGTCCCGCTTCGAGGACCACTACAGCCTGCGCTACACCGATCCGGCCTTGCGCGCCGCCGCCGAGCTTTCCGAGCGCTACATCACCGACCGCTTCCTGCCGGACAAGGCCATCGACGTGATCGACGAGGCCGGTGCGGCGCAGCAGCTCGTGGCGCCGGCGCGGCGCAAGAAGACCATCGGCGCCGGCGATGTGGAGCGGGTGGTGGCGAAGATCGCCCGCATCCCGTCGAACCAGGTGACGGTGTCGGACAAAGAGGCGCTCCGAGACCTCGATCAGAAGCTCAAGATGGTGGTGTTTGGCCAAGACAAGGCCATCGACATGCTTGCCTCCGCCATCAAGCTCTCTCGTGCCGGGCTCAAGACCGAAGGCAAGCCCATCGGTTCGTTCCTGTTCTCCGGCCCTACCGGCGTCGGCAAGACGGAAGTGTGCCGCCAGCTTGCCATCATCATGGGTGTGGAGCTCTTGCGCTTCGACATGTCCGAGTACATGGAGCGGCACACCGTCTCGCGGCTCATCGGCGCACCCCCCGGCTACGTCGGCTTCGATCAGGGCGGGCTCCTGACCGAGGCGGTGACCAAGCACCCGCACAGCGTGGTGCTGCTCGACGAGGTGGAGAAGGCGCATCCGGAGGTCTTCAACCTGCTGTTGCAGGTGATGGATCACGGCACCCTCACCGACAACAACGGCCGCAAGGCCGATTTCCGCAACGTCGTGCTCATCATGACCACCAACGCCGGCGCCCAGGAGGCCTCGCGCGCGTCCATGGGCTTCATGGAGCAGGATCACTCCACCGACGCCCTCGAAGTCATCAAGAAGATGTTCACGCCGGAGTTCCGCAACCGGCTCGACTCGATCATCGGCTTCAACGCCTTGCCGATGAATGTCATCAAGACCGTGGTGGACAAGTTCCTCACCGAACTGCAGGCGCAGCTCGACGGCCGCAAGGTGGAGATCGACGTCGACGAGGACGCCCGCGACTGGCTGGCGCGGGAAGGCTACGACGAGAAGATGGGCGCCCGCCCGATGCAGCGGCTGATTCAGGAGAAGATCAAGCGCAAGCTTGCCGAGGACATCCTCTTCGGCGAACTGTCGGAGGGCGGCGGCATCGTCCACGTCACCGTCGAGGACGACGACCTGGCCTTGGAGATCGAGTCCCGGGCTGCGGCCCGGGCGGCGGCGACCTAGCTATCGCTCCCGGAAGGTTATGCGGCCCTTGCTGAGGTCGTATGGCGTCAGTTCGACCTTCACCTTGTCGCCGGTGAGGATGCGGATGTAGTTCTTGCGCATCTTGCCGGAAATGTGCGCCGTCACCACGTGGCCGTTGGTGAGTTCCACCCGGAACATGGTGTTGGGGAGGGTGTCGGTGACCGTCCCCTCCATCTCGATCTGCTCTTCCTTTGCCATGAAACCCCTTGGTTGGCTGGCCGCCGTGGCGGCGCAGTTTACCCCAACGCGCGGCTCAGGAATGTTGCATCCAGCCTTGCTTGCCGAATAGCTCTATGGGGCGGTAGTCGGTCTTGTAGCGCATCTTGTCCGCCTCCTCGATCCAGTAGCCGAGATAGAGATAGGGCAGGCCGGCGTGCTGGCAGACGGCGATCTGGCGCAGGATCGACAGCACGCCCAAACTGCGTTCGGCGAGCGACGGATCGAAGAACGTGTAGATGGCGGAAAGGCCGCTCACAAGCACGTCGGTGACGGCCACCGCGACGAGCCGCTCGCCGAGATAGGCGTTGACGAAGCGCGTGTCGCTCCATTCGGCCAGCAGGAAGGCCCGGAACTGGTCGGGGGAGGGCGGGTACATGTCGCCCTCGCCGTGGCGCTCGCGGATGTAGCGCTCGTAAAGCTCGTAGGCTTCCTCGCCGTAGCGGGCCGGCTCGATGCGCATGGCGAGGTCGTCGTTGCGCGCGAGCACCCGGCGAAACCTGCGCGTCAAGCGAAACTGCCGCACCGGCACGCGGGTGGCAACGCAAGCGCTGCAGTCGTCGCAGTGTGGGCGGTAGAGGTGGTCGCCGGAGCGGCGGAAGCCGACGCTGCTCAAGGCAGCGTAGGTGTCGGCGGAATGACCTTCGCGCGGATCGAGAAACAGCGTGCGGGCATCGCGCGTGAGATAGCTGCACGGATGCTCGGGCGTCAGTAGGAAGCGCTGCTTCACGATGTGGCCAGTGTCCAGGGGCCGCGGTCGGTGTCGCGGCTGTTGTTGCGGCGAACGCGGCCCAGAAACTCGTCGCGAGGCATGAACGTCGCGCCGAGGCTCTCGAGGTGGCGGTTCATGATTTGGCAGTCGATCAGCTCAAACTTCGACACCACGAGGTGCTCCGCGAGCCGCGCGAGGCCGGCCTTGGAGGCATCGGTGCGGGCACTGAACATGGACTCGGCGAAGAACATGCGGCCGAGGGACACCCCGTACAGGCCGCCCGCCAGTTCGCCCTCCTGCCAGACCTCCACCGAGTGCGCGAGGCCGAGCTCATGCAGCTTCACGTAGGCATGCTGCATGGCGGGCGTGATCCAAGTGCCGTCGCCTTCCTTTCGGGGTGCGGCGCAGCCTTGGATCACCGCTTCGAATGCCTGGTCTGCGGTGACCTCGAAATGCCCCGCACGGAGGCGTCGGTGCAAGCGACGGGACACGTGCAGCCCGCCGGTGGCCGAGCCCTGCCAAGGCCGGCCCTCAGCATCGACGAGCGGCACCACGGCACGCGGATCCGGCGACCACCACAGGATCGGCTCGGCGTCGCTGTTGAACCACGGGAAGATGCCCTGGGAGTAGGCGTTGATCAGGCTCTCGGGCGAGAGATCGCCGCCGATTGCCACCAATCCCGAGTTCGCCGTCACGACTCAGAGAGGAACTTCTCGGCGTCGAGGGCGGCCATGCAGCCGAATCCGGCAGACGTGATTGCCTGCCGATAGACATGGTCGGCGACATCGCCGGCCGCGAACACGCCAGGCACGCTGGTGGCGGTGGCATTGCCGCCCTGGCCGCTGATCGTGCGGATGTAGCCATCGTGCATGTCGAGCTGGCCCTCGAACAGAGTAGTGTTGGGCGTGTGACCGATGGCGATGAAGACGCCCTGCAGGGGGAGTTCAGAGGTCATGTCCGTCTGCACGTGGTTCAGCCGCACTCCGGTGACCCCCATCTCGTTGCCGAGCACTTCGTCTAGGACATGGTGCCAGAGCAGTTCCACCTTGCCTTCCTCGGCGCGGGCGAACAGCCGTTGCTGCAGCATCTTCTCGGCGCGCAGTTCGTCGCGGCGATGCACGAGATGCACCTTGGAGGCGATGTTGGAAAGATACAGCGCCTCTTCGACCGCGGTATTGCCGCCGCCGATGACTGCCACTTCCTGGCTGCGGTAGAAGAAGCCGTCGCAGGTGGCGCAGGCGCTCACGCCGCGGCCCTTGTACGCCTCCTCCGAGGGCAGTCCAAGGTACTTCGCCGACGCGCCCGTGGCGATGATGAGGGCGCGAGCGCAGTATTCCGCGTGGTCGCCCGCGAGCAGGAATGGGCGCGAGGAGAGGTCCACGCCGTTGATGTGGTCGTTGACCACGTCGGCGCCGAACTTGCGCACGTGTTCGTCCATGCGCACCATCAGATCGGGGCCTTGGAGACCGTCCGCATCGCCGGGCCAGTTGTCGACGTCGGTCGTGGTGGTGAGCTGGCCGCCCACCTCCACCCCGGTGATGATCACGGGCTTGAGGTTGGCACGGGTGGCGTAGAGCGCAGCGGTGTAGCCGGCGGGGCCGGAGCCGAGCACGATGAGGTCGTGTTCCCTGCGTTCAGTGGGCATTCAACAGCTCAATGAAAGGGCCCGCCTTGGCATGGGGAGCGATGTACTGCGCGAGCGTCTGGCCGTCGCCGTTGCGGGCGCGCACGTCACGCCCTTCGCCTGTGAAATAGTCGAGAAAGCGCCCGAAGTCGTCCGCCCGCATGGCCTGATAGGCATGGCGGAGGACGAAGAAGTCGGCATCGCCCGGAAGCGTCACGCCAGACTGCCGCGGCGCGGTCTTGTGCAGGAAGCTCTGGATGCGAGCGTCGTCCCACACCTCGTCTAAGACCTTCTCCTTGTCCTTGCGCGCCTTCAGCACCGTCCTTGTCGTGTGCGCCATATTCCCTCCAGTTCGCCGCTCGCGCGGCAAAGTCCGACAGATCGCCAGCGCGCCCTGACGGACGCGGCTGAACATTAGCCCCGCTCAAGGAATCTAGACCTGCATGATACGGGAATTGCACCCGGCCTTGAGCCAAACTTCACGCACTCTCTTATGTTTGGCGTCTAATTCGCGGAAATCGAACACTTTTGTAGTGGCTTCCGCCCGCAACAGAGAGTACACTGCCCGCCGCAAATGGCGACTTAAGCGGTGATTCCGATGCGGAGCACGGCGGGTATTGCGGCGTCGAACGCGGCGGCCCAGAACGAGGAGCGAATCTCCCGTGCGCTGCCGCTGCGCGAGTTCCTGCTGATCCTGCTGGCGGGGCTCGCCGTCTATGTCTTCCTGGCGCTGGTCTCCTATGCCCCGCGCGACCCGGGCTTCACTCATGCCGGCACCGATCTGCCCGTGTCCAACGTGATGGGCATGAGCGGTGCCTACACGGCCGACGGCGCCTTGCTTGCCATGGGCTGGATGGCCTATCTCCTGCCGCTCGGCTGCGTCGCCGGTGCCTATGGTCTCATGCGAAGGCCGGTGCCCGTGTCGATCGTTTGGCTGCGCGTCGCGGGTTTCCTGGCCGCGGCGCTCGCTTCGTGCGCGCTCTTGGAACTGGCGGCGCCGGGCTCGGCAAGTGCGCTGCCTGCGGGCGCCGGCGGCGCTTTGGGCGAGCAGTTGGTGGCGGCGGGGCTGCCGGCGCTGGATCGTGGGGGAGTCGCGCTGGTTGCGCTGGCGGGCTTCGCCATCGGGATGCAGGCGATGCTTGGATTCTCGTGGGCGTGGCTGGTGGAGTGCGTCGGTCGGGGCGTGTGGGGCGCCTGCGCCTGGCTGGTCG
Organism: Pseudomonadales bacterium; assembly: GCA_965116935.1. Taxonomy (GTDB): domain Bacteria; phylum Pseudomonadota; class Gammaproteobacteria; order Pseudomonadales; family Azotimanducaceae; genus VXYL01. The sequence goes on from OZ220737.1 coordinate 3,916,939, forward strand.
GCTTCGCAAGTCGGGTCGCCGCGCGTCGGCGTCCCGAGCCTCATGCCGCGGGGGGCTCGATGGCGCGAGAGTTGGAGGCACAGTCGGCAGAGGCGCCGGCCCGTCGCACGCGAGGGAAGCGGGAGGGGCGGGAGCGTCGCACGCCGCCGGAACTGAAGCCGAGAGCGGCCAAGCAGCCAACCCTGTTCGATGCAACCGATCCGCAACGGATGCCGAGGCTGGACCTGCTTGACATGGCCGATGACGGCCCCGCCGGCTTCTCGCGCGAGGCACGCGACAGAATGTCCGATTTGCTAGTGCGGAAGCTAAAGGACTTCCGTGTTGAGGCGAGCGTCAAGGACGTGTTGCCAGGACCCGTAGTCACGCGGTTCGAGCTTGATCTAGCGCCCGGCGTCAAGGTGAGCCGGATCACGGGCCTCGCCAAGGACTTGGCGCGCTCGCTGGCGGTCACCAGCGTTCGCATTGTCGAGGTGATTCCCGGCAAGTCCCTGATCGGCATCGAAGTGCCAAACGCCGACCGCGAGATGGTGCGGCTGCGCGACGTGCTCGACTCACCGAAGTTCGCGGGCGCCGCCGCGCCCCTGACGCTGGCGCTCGGCAAGGACATCGCCGGAGAGCCGATGATGGCGGACATTGCCCGAATGCCGCATCTCTTGGTGGCCGGCACAACGGGTTCCGGCAAGTCGGTAGGCATCAACGCCATGCTGGTGAGCATGCTCTACAAATGCAGACCGGAGGACCTGCGCCTGATTCTGGTGGATCCGAAGATGCTGGAACTTGCCGTGTACGAAGGCATCCCGCACCTCCTGACGCCGGTGGTCACGGACATGAAGGACGCGGCCGCTGCGCTCAACTGGTGCGTTGGCGAAATGGAACGGCGCTACCGACTCATGGCCGGGCTGGGCGTGCGCAACCTGGCCGGCTTCAACGGTCGCATCATCGAGGCGCGCGAGGCTAGCGAGACAGTGCCCGACCCAACCTTGCCGGCCCAGGAGGCGGCCAACGCGCCTGAGCTTGAGCCGCTGCCGCTGATCGTCGTCGTGATCGACGAGTTCGCCGACATGATGATGATCGTCGGCAAGAAGGTGGACCAGCTCATCGCCCGCATCGCCCAGAAGGCACGTGCCGCCGGCATCCACCTGATCCTCGCTACCCAGCGACCTTCGGTGGACGTCATCACCGGCCTCATCAAGGCCAACATCCCTGCCCGCATCGGCTTTCAGGTGTCGAGCAAGATCGACTCGCGGACGATTCTCGATCAGGGTGGCGCGGAGCAGCTCCTCGGCTACGGTGACATGCTCTTCCTGCCGCCCGGCACCTCCGTGCCGACGCGGGTGCACGGCGCGTTCGTCTCGGACGACGAAGTGCACCGGGTGGTGGCGGACTGGAAGCGGCGAGGCCGGCCGGAGTACCTCGACGACGTCCTCGCCGGTGGCGTGCCGGACCTTGACGGCGGCTGGAGCGTCGCTGCGGATCCGGATGATGTGGAAACCTCCGACGTCCTTTACGACGAAGCCGTGGCCTTCGTCCTCGAATCCCGCCGCGCCTCCATCTCCTCGGTGCAGCGCAAGTTCCGCATCGGCTACAACCGCTCGGCACGACTGATCGAGGCGATGGAGCAGGCGGGCGTCGTCTCGGCAATGAACTCCAACGGCGGTCGCGAGGTGCTGGTGCCGGCACGGGACTAGCCGCCAGGCCCTCACTGGCGCCCGGAGTCTGGCCCCAGCCCCGCCTCTGAATGACCTTGCACCGTAGAATGACGCTACCGCGCCATTTCGGCGGCGCAGGTTCCTAGCGGAGAGACGCACTTGGAGGGGGAAAGCGGGGCAGCGATGCCACCGACGCTGTCGGGTGGCGTCGTCATTGGCGTTCTGGGGCTCGGCTATGTCGGTCTGCCGCTCGCGGTGGAGTTCGGTCGGCGCTACGAGACACGTGGCTTCGACACCTCCTCGGCGCGCATCGAGTTGCTCAGAAAGGGCGTGGATTCCACCGGCGAGGTGGATGCCGATCACCTTGGTTCGGCCGCATCGCTCACGTTCACGGACGCTGCCGAGGACCTCGACGGCTGCGATGTCTTCGTGATCACCGTGCCGACGCCCATCGACTCGGACAATCGCCCCGACTTGGCGCCGCTCGAGATGGCCAGCCGAGACGTGGGCCGCGTCATTCAGCGCGGCAACGTTGTGGTGGTGGAGTCCACCGTGTACCCGGGCGCCACCGAAGAGGTTTGCGTGCCCATCGTCGAGCGGGAATCGGCTCTCGTCCTCAACCATGACTTCTTCGCCGGCTACAGCCCGGAACGCATCAACCCCGGCGACCGCAAGCGCCGCCTGCCGGACATCGTCAAGGTGGTGGCCGGATCAACCCCGGAAGCCCTCGACTTTCTTGATGCCCTGTACGGTTCGGTCATCCGCGCCGGCACCCACCGGGTGCCGAGCTTGAAAGTCGCGGAGGCCACCAAGGTGATCGAGAACACCCAACGCGACCTCAACATCGCGCTCGTCAACGAACTCGCGCTCATCTTTGAGCGGCTCGGGCTCGACACCGGCGAGGTGCTGGCGGCGGCTGCCACAAAGTGGAATTTCCTGCCGTTCCAGCCTGGGCTCGTGGGCGGGCATTGCATCGGGGTGGACTCGTACTACCTCACCCACAAGGCGCAGCAGGTCGGCTATCAGCCCGATGTCATCCTGGCGGGTCGCCGCATCAACGACACCATGGCGCAGCATGTGGCGAAGCGGGTGGCGGGGCTTTTGCAGGCGCACGGCACCGCGCCGTCGTCGGCGCGCGTGCTGGTGCTCGGACTCGCGTTCAAGGAGAACACCTCCGACATCCGCAACACCAAGGTGGCGGACCTCGTGGCCGCCTTGGCAAAGGACGGCGCCCGCGTCGATGTGCATGACCCGCGCGTGGACCCGGCCGAGGCGGCCAGCATCGGCATCGTCCTTGAGGCAGAGCCGTCCAAGGGCACCTATGATGCGGTGGTGGTTGCCGTTGCGCACGACGAGTTCAAGCGCTTGGGGCCGGAGAGCATCCGCGCCTTGGGCAGGCCCGGGTGCGTGCTGTTCGATATCAAGCACGTGCTGCCGCGCGAAGCCGTGACCGCCCGCCTTTGACTCGCGAGCGAGACGACATGACATCACACATCCGCCAAGGCTTCGGGACGGTGCGTCCATACCTCTACGGCGCCTACGAACTGCCCGAGTTCCTCGTCGAGGTGTTCGGCGCCCGCGAAATCGAGCGCCACGAGCAGCCGAATCGCCGCGGCGCGCATGTGGAACTGGCCCTTGGCGACGGCGCGATGGTGGTGGAGGCCGGCGAACTGCCACCGACGGTCGAACCCACGCCCGCCTCGGTGTACGTCTATGTCGAGGACGTGGACGCGGTGTACCGCCGCGCCACCGCGGCCGGTGCGGAGCCCATCCATCCGCCCACCGATCAGCCCTACGGCGAGCGAAGCTGCGGTTTCACCGCCTTCGGCAACACTTGGTGGGTCGCCACCTACACCGGCTGAACCAATGGTGCAATCCAATGACCGTTGGGTGTGTGTGTCGGGAGGAGATAGGGTGTTAGGCTTGGATTTGCGGATTTTTGCTTCCCGAACCGCTGGGTAACGGCGATGGCCTTCGACCGACAGCTAGCCCAAGAGCTTGCGTCCGGCAGCGACCGCGACGAAGCGCGCTTCTTTGCGGGTCGCGAGGCAGAAATTGAGAGCTTCCATCACGCGTGCGTGACAAGCACGCGAGTTCCTCAGTCGGCATTTCGCGTTTACACAGGGCCTCCCGGGTGCGGCAAGACCTCCCTCGTTCGGCATTTGGCGAGAACGTACGCCGACGTGCGCGAACTGTTGTTCGTGCATGCACGCAGAGAAGATCTTGCCTCCATGGCGGACCTGCGCAAGCGGGTTCTCGACTTGGCGCAAAAAGCACCCAAAGGACTGCTCGATGACGCCGGGCAAGGGGTTGCGCTGGGCGGAAAGAGCCTCGCGGATGTAACTAAAGCCCGCAGCTTCGGCCACGCCATCCAAGACTGGCTCGAAGATCGCACGATGCGGCGGATGATCGTCGTGCTGCACATCGAGGAGGCACAGCGTCTCAAGGGGCACCACTTGGACGTGTTGGCAGACCTGCACATGGACGGGTTGGGCATTGCACCTTCAGTGGTTCTGCTGAAGGGACTTCCGCACGCCAAACAGGTGCTTGACCGAGCCGGGGTATCCCGGTCTGCGCACAACGCGGACGTGAGTATGGGAAGCATGTCGAAAGAGGAGTGCGCCGAATCCACCATGCTCATGCTCGATGCGCTCGGGGCGGATGGTACTTCCCAAGAGCTTCGATCGGTTTCGGAGCATGTAGGCGACATGAGCCAGGGTTGGCCCCAGCACCTCAACCGCGCCCAGGAGTCCCTTTCGAGGGCCCTTCTGACTTCGAACGGGGTGGTGCGAGACACGGACATGCGCACCGTGGAGCGCTTGTCAGACGAAGCGCGTGCGATCTACTACGGCACCCGCCTAGATCATGTGTGCTTTCAAGACTTGAGGCAGCTCCCGCTGCGAACGGCCATGGCTGTGGATCAATGTGCCCCGGAAACAATCGTCGAAGTCCGCAGGATATGCAGAGAGCAAATGGACGAGCTTGGGCTGAACGACGATCCCGACTTTGGCTACACTCCAACGGACGTGGCACAGGCCTTGGTGGAAAAGGGGGCTCTCTGTCGCGTCAACGACAGCTATGCGATCCCCATTCCGTCGATGTGTACATGGGTACGAGAGCAGGTCCGCGCGCTTGAAGACTAGCCTCTCTACTAAGCTTCGCTATTGTTGTCGGGCAGCACCGGTGCACGCAAGGCAGCATACGGGGGTGCTCTCCGACATGGCGACATGGGCCACGGCAACGCGGTTTCGATGCAGGCGGGCGCTGCCGGCCACCTACACCGGCTGAACCAGGCGTTCCAGCACAATCTCGGCGCAGCGGCGGTTTTCCGGACGGAAGTCGCTGAGGCGCGAGTCCTGGATTCGATAGCCGTCGTCGCTGCCGAGCACGTGGCGGCGTTCTCGTAAGGCCTCGATGCCGCGGGCGTACTTGCTGGCGGCGTCGGGGCGTCGGGTTGGCATGGCGATGATCCCAACCTGGGCGCGCGCCGACAGGGCTTCGTAGAGCATCGAGACGCTGTCGGCGGTTACCCAGACGTAGCTGGCCCGCGCCAAGGCGTCTTGCAGGAAATCCTCGGGTGCCCGGCGCCAGGACTGCCAGACAAGATTGTTGCGTGGCGCCACCCGTTCAGCCAGGCCCGCGGGCGTACGCCGCGAGTCGCAGGCGGTCCAGCGGATTTCGGGAGACGCGTCGGCGATGGCGCTGACCGCATCGGCGACCGCACCGGGTTGCCACTCGTATGTGCGATTGGGCCCGCCGATCAGCACCAGGCCCTCGTCCGGCACCTTGCCCTCGTCGGTGGTGGGGCAGATCACTCCCCAAGTGCCTACCACGTTGCCCTTGTCCGGGTAGTGGTCGTGCCGGGGCACGAAGATCAGGTCGAACAGGAATAGGGGCAGCGACGGCTTCATCAACACCACCGTGCGCCCGCCGCAGGCGGCCCGCGCGGCCAGCATGGGCAAGTGCGTGGCATGTCCGACGCCGACGATCAGATGCGGCGGCGGCAGCATTGCCCGGCCCCGGACATGGCGGAAAATCTCTTCCCAGAACATGGATTTGCTGCTCATGTCGAGTTCGTATGCCGCCACCGGCGCCAGTGCGGCGAGCCCCTGCAAGAGGCCCAGCGACTGTTTTTCGTGGCCGGGCTTGCCGTCGAGCAGCCGCCACACGACCAACGCGTCCTTCACTTCCTTGGCAGGAGGGCGCTGACGAACATGAGGACGCGCAGGCGCAACCGGTCGAACAGCGCAAGACCGGTCGCATCGGCGGCCTCGATCCGCTCCACCCAGGGGCGGATGCGCTCGTGCCGCCACAGCCGGCGCTTGAGTCCAGGCCGGTTGCTGGCCACGAGAAAGGCGCCGGCGATCAGCAGCGGAATGCCCGGCAGGATGGGCAGGGCGATGCCGACGAGTCCGAGCGCCAAGAGGCCAATGCCCACAGCGGGAACCGTGCGTTGCATGTGCTCCTTCCTCCGCTCCCTTTAGGAAATGCTGCGTCCGCCGTCGATGGGAAGGCAGACGCCGGTCAGGAACGACGCCTCGTCGGAGGCAAGAAAGGCGGCGCTGGCGGCAACGTCGGCCGGCTCGGTGAGCCGGCGCAGCGGAATGCCGCGAATGATGGCCTCGCGGTTCGCGTCGGGAAGCTCGTCCACGCCTAGCGCGCCGCGCATGAAGCCGGTCTCCGCCGCCACGGGGTTCATGGCATTGACGCGGATGCGATGGCGCGCCAGCTCCACGGCGAGGCCCATCGTCATGGTCATCACTGCGCCCTTGGTGGCGTTGTACACGGTCACACCGGGCCGTGGCGCCACTGCGCCGATGGACGCCGTGTTGAGAATGACGCCGCCGCCAGCCTCGATCATGTGCGGCACCGCGTGCTTGACGCCGAGCCAGACGCCCTTGACGTTGGTGGCAAACACCCGCTCAAACTCCGATTCTTCGAGTTGCCAAGGCGGCCCGGAGAGATGCGAGAAGCCGGCGTTGTTCACCAGCACGTCAATGCCGCCGCTGGCAACCGCCAGATCGACCATGGCCTTGATGTCGTCAGACTGCGCAACGTCGGCCTTGATGGGCACCGCGGCCTCGCCGATGTCCTTGGCCAGCGCCTGCGCGCCGGCCTCGTTGATGTCGGCGGCGATCACGGTCGCGCCTTCGGCACAGAAGCGCCGCGTCATGGCCTTGCCGAAACCGGATGCGGCACCGGTGACGATCACGGTCTTGCCGACGAAGCGTTGCATGTCTCGAGTCTCCCCTTAGGTGAGGCTGTGGTCCATCCCGAACGCCGGGTTCTCTTCGCGCGGTGCGCCCACCACCCGCGCCGGCACGCCGGCCACGGTGACATGCGGCGGAACGTCGGCAAGCACAACGCTGCCGGCGCCCACCTTCGCGCCTTCGCCCACGGTGATGTTGCCGATCACCTTGCAGCCGGCCGCGAGCAGCACGCCACGTCGGATCTTCGGGTGGCGGTCGCCACTTTCCTTGCCCGTTCCGCCAAGGGTGACCGAATGCAGGATGGAGACGTCGTCGTCGATTACCGCGGTCTCGCCCACGACGATGCCGGTGGCGTGGTCCAGCATGATGCCGCGCCCGATCCGCGCCGCCGGATGGATGTCCACGCCCAGTCCGACGCTGATCTGGCTCTGGAAGAAGAGTGCCAGGGTGTGCCGCTCGCGATTCCACAGCCAATAGGCGATGCGATGCGCCTGCAGCGCATGGAATCCCTTCAGGAACAGGAACGGCGTCGAGATATCCTCGCAGGCCGGGTCTCTGGCATAGGTTGCGAGCATGTCCACCAAGGCGGAGTCGAGAATGTCTGGGTCATCGTCCATCGCCTCCTCGATCACGTCGCGGATCAGCATGGTCGGCAGCATGGGATTGTCGAGCTTGCTGGCGAGGCGGAAGGAGAGTGCGGAGCGGAAGCTCACGTGGTTGAGGATGGTGGCGTGGAAGTAGCTGCCAAGACTCGGCTCTTCCGCTGCCTTGTCGGCGGCCTCGCGGCGCATGACATCCCACATGGCGTCGCGGTCGATCTTCCGGTCCAAATCGAACCGCCGCGCCAGTTCCTGAGGCGTTGCAATGACGGATGTGTTCATGCGCTAAGTCTATACTGGCACGCCTTTGTAGGCGCATTCGCGCGGCTTGGCCGGCGCGATTGCGGTGCGCTCGCGCGAACTGCTGGCGCGGGAGTTCGGGCGTGTTGGGGAGGTTGCATGAGCCGATTCGAGCGTGTCGGCGTTGTAGGGCGCCCCGGCAGCCTGCACGTGGTGGACTCGGTGCGCGCAGTGGTGGAAGTCCTGCGTGCCGGCGGCGTGGATGTCGTGGTGGAGGCGGCCACGGCGAAGATGCTGGACGACGGCGCGCTTCCCGTGGTGCAACGCGGCGCCATCGGCGGCCAAGTGGACTTGGTCGTGGTGGTTGGCGGCGACGGCAGCATCCTGGGGATTGCCCGCGAGGTCGCCGGTGCTGGCACCCCCGTGCTGGGGGTAAACCGCGGCGGCCTCGGCTTCCTCGCGGACATTGCGCCCGAACAAATCACGGACAAGATCGGCGCAGTGCTCGCCGGCGAGTATTCCGTCGATGAGCGCTTCCTCCTGAACGCCAGCGTCTATCGCGGCGATGAACTCATCGAACATGCGACGGCGCTAAACGACGTGGTGGTTCACGCCGGCAGCGTCTCGCGGATGATGGATTTCGAAGTGCTCATTGACGGCGAGTTCGTCTACGAGCAACGCTCCGATGGCCTGATCGTCGCCACCCCCACCGGCTCCACCGCCTATTCCCTGTCGGCCGGCGGCCCCATCATGCATCCGGGACTCGACGCCATCGCCATCGTGCCGATGTTCCCCCACACCCTCACCTCGCGCCCGCTCTTGGTGGACGGCGGCTCCCGCATCAGCGTCGTCATTGGCGACGCCGCCCAAACCCCCAAGGTGAGCTGCGACTCCCAAGTGGACACAAGCCTCCACCCCCACGACGAGGTACGCATCGCCAAACACCCCCACGCCCTCCGCCTTGCCTTCCCCCTAGGCCATAATTTCTTCGAGTCCTGCCGCAGCAAACTTGACTGGGGCTCCCGCCTTGGTGGCCGGTAAGGATCGATCGATCACTTCATTCGAGGTCTTCCGTGCGGTCCACATCCCGCAAGATGCCGGCGTCTTCTAGTTCGACGTATTCCACCAGTTCGGAACGAGAGCGGAGCAGGTCGCGGGCTCCGTGATCGCCCGTGATGCGGGTGAGTGCGTCGTACATCGACGGTGCGAAGCCGATGGGATTGCCGGTTTGGCCGTTGCAGCGAGGCCGGATTACCTGCGCTGCGCCTTGCGCGAGCGCACCCGCAATGGCGAGTAGCGTGCTCGCTTGCACGAAGGGCATATCGCCGAGGCCAATGACCAGTCCATCCGAGTCCGCCAGCGCGGCGACGCCGTGGGCGAGCGACCTTCCCTGACCGAGGTAGGCATCGGGTGCCGCTATCGGCAGTGCGCCAGCGGCCGTGGCCAAGCGTTCGATCTCGCTTTCGCCGGGTCGCAACGTCACGCCCACTCGCTCGAACACCTCGCAATAGCGCGCGAGGGTGTGGGCGAGCAAGGGCCTGCCGCCCACCTTATGAAGACGCTTGTCGGAACCGAATCGGCGGCTTGCGCCGGCCGCAAGGATCAGCGCGGCGATAGGCACCGGTCGGTAGCGGCGGCTACCCCGCCGCCAAGGCGCGCTCGGCGGGTTGTAGCGCGCTATGGGCCTCGGCGAGACGGCCGGTGCGCACCGCCGTAATCTCCGCGAGGATGGCGACGGCGATCTCGGGCGGCGTCTTGCTGCCGATGGGCAGGCCGATGGGCGCGTGCAATCGGTCCAGCTCCGCTTGCGTCAGGTCCAGCTCGGCAAGCCGCGCGCGACGGTTGGCAGAAGTGCGCGACGATCCCATCGCACCGATGTAGAACGCCTCGGTCTTGACCGCTTCCATCAGCCCCATGTCGTCGATTCGCGGATCGTGCGTGAGGGCAACGATGGCGGTGTAGGGGTCGTTGGCGCTCTCGCGGATGGCGTCGTCCGGCATGTCGCGGATCTTGCGCACGCCAGCCGGCGCGTCAAAGTCTGCCAGCACATCGGCGCGAGGGTCGCAGATGGTCACCTCAAAGCCGAGCGCCCCGGCGATGTCGGCGGCATAGCGCGACACCATGCCGCAGCCGATGATGAAGAGCTGGTACTGGGGGCCTAGCGTCTGCACGAGCAAGCCGCGATCGTGGTCGTAGGCAAGCGGTGCGTGCCGTTCCACCGGCTGGCTTGACGTCTTCCGGGCACGGAGGTCCACCCTTCGTTCCACGCACCGGCGCTTTTCGACGCGTTCGACCAAGGCGCCGATGTGCGCTCGATCGGATGCCTCGGCCTTAAGGGGTTCGATGACGATGTCGAGGTGGCCACCGCAAGGAAGCCCGAGTTCCTCCGCTTCCTCGTCCGTTTCCCCATAGCGAAAGAACTGCGCCGCATCCCGCGCCAACACCCCGTCCGTGAGCTTGCCGAGCAGGTCATCCTCGACGCAGCCTCCGGAAAGCGATCCCACGAGCTTGCCGCTCTGGTTGCAGGTGAGCAGCGAACCCACCGGCCGCGGCGAGGAGCCATAGGTGGCGACCACGGTAGCCAGCCAGCACGCCTCACCGCCCTCAAGCCAAGCATGTGCCTGCCCAAGCACTTCCTGATCGACTGCCTGCATCCGATGCATTCCTCGCACGGCATTGATGGCTAGATTGTAAGCGCTGCCGGCGCCACTCTCGCCGTGGGTTGCACCGCATGTCGCGTGCGGGGGTTCGAGCGATGCACGGCTCTGGCGTTCCGCGCTGGCCTGGGCTTCCTCGGGCCTCTCACGAATGGCAGATTTCCTACGCAACCATGGCAAAAGTCTGGTTTTTCTGCGCATTTTGCCAAGGGCATGATGGCGGCTCACAAACTAGATCAAGGAGCAGACCATGAGCAAACGAACCATTGCCGCGGCGGTGTTGGTGACTGGGCTTGGCACGGGCCTGTCTGCCGGTTCGGCGCCCACCGCCGCGCCGGTCGCACAGGTCGCCGCATTTGTCGCTGCGGTCGCCGAGGACGACCGTCAGGTTTCCGTTGCTGTCGGCGCCCTCTTAGGAGCGGGCCTCGGCTCGTTCGGCGGCCCGATTGGTGTCGTCGGACGGGCTGTCCTCGCGGCACTGTAGAGTGGCGCCAGGGGAAGTTCCGCACCCCGCGTAGTGTCCGATGCCGCGCTCGGATGCCCGCATGAGAGTGCGCTGGGAGCCTGCGCCGCAAAGCCCAGGCTCCCAGCCGGATTATTCGTGAATGCCCTTCAGGAAGTCCTGCACCATCGTCAGTGCTTCCTCTCGACTTTTCCCTTCTTGGAGGTTGCTTGACCAACTGCGTCCGGGGTGCAATGTGTCCCACCAGCTTCGTTGGCTTCCATGCCTTCCGCTTCCGGGGTTGTGGAGGCCGAAGCCGTCGAGGCACAAGTTCCAAACTGGTCTGAAATGGTCGATCAGAAAGCGCTCCGCCAGCGTGATCCAGACGGGCTCCACAGCCAGTGCGCGAAACGAGAAATCGTCCAGACGCAGGTTTCGTGCCTGCTCGATGGACTTGGCGTGTTCCTTGATTCGGTTTCGCAACCGCGGGGCCAAGGCGTTGGGTGGCCTTCCCTTGCGCGACCCTTCAGGCACAGCCTTGCCCACATAAATTGGACGCCGCGCGTCGCTGGCAATCGGTTCGTATGGGGGGAAGCTGCCGTTGTAGTGGAGGGCGTAAATCCCCGGCCCTTCGATGAGCTGGATTTCGGAGGTGCACTTAAGGGGCGTCAGTTCGAGGCTTTGGAATCGCGAGGTCAGGCCAAGCATCAGATTCTCGTATGTCAGCGGGTCGTAGAGATCGGTCATGGATGGCGAAGCTCCACGACAGATTCGTAGAGCCGGGTTTTCTCTGCCTTGCCGGCGCGGACGGTGGAGTTGACGATGCTGTTGCCGACTCGGGTGTTTCTCGGGATATGGATGTCGATGACTTCGAAGCCTTGGGCCTCGGCGATTCGAGCGAGGAACTGGTCCGTGGGGATGTGGACGCCTTGAAGGATGCTGTTGCCGATGACGACGAGCGCCTCCGCGCCGGGCTTTAGGCACCACTTGGCACCCTCCACGAAGCGGGCGCAGTCGTTGAAGTACAGCGTCGCGTAGTTGGCCCAACCGGCCCCACCATAGATGCCTTTGTCGGGGTTGCGGGTGCGGACGTCCTCAATGGCGCCCTGGATCTCGGAGTCGTCGATGGAGGGGGCAAGGGCGACCGCCCCTTGGTCACGGGCGTTTTGCCAGTACGTGCCGAAGTTCATGGTCTCCAGTTGCTTGAGATCGGCTGGCTCGTTGCAGAAGCCCAGCCAATAGAGGTGTGGGCGGGTGTTGCGGTTGTAGTGGTAGTTGTTGAGGTAGGGCGGGGAGGTGATGAGGAGGTCCACGGACGCAGGTTCGAGTTGCCGGTGGTCGTCGCCCAAGAACGATGCATGGAGAACCCGTCCGTCTTGTCGGGGACGCGGGTCCCTTGCAGTCTGACACCAGCCGATGTCCTCCGCCATCGCGCGCACCTTGGTGCCGATGGCTTCCGCGACGGGGTAGTCGTCCACGTCCGGGCGGCCCACGGCGGACTTGCGCCCAAGGCTCGGCTCGTAAGAGTAGTTGGAGTAGCTCACCATCGTCGCCGCGAAGGCGAGGCGAAAAAGGTCTGCGGTCGTTTCTGAAGGCAGGTTGCGGATGAAATCCTGTGCGAGCAGCACCTTTTGCAGCACTTTCGGACTGTAGAAGGGAGCGCGGGTCCGGAAGCCAGGAGGTGGGCAGGTCTCAGGTTCGGCGCCGCGCCTGATCGCCGCGTCGACGAAGCATCGAAGCGCATTTGCGGCGCGTTGTGCTTCGTCGGCGTCCATGCGATGCGCCTTGAGCTTCGTGCGGCTAGCGAAGGCGGCGTAGGGGTTGATCTCGAATCCGACTGCCTCGTGCCCGATGCGGTCCGCCTCGACCAGAGTGGTGCCGACGCCGGCGAACGGGTCGAGCACCCGGCCGGGTCGGTCAAGGCATTTCGACAGCGCGCTCTGGACGAACTGCTGGGAATAGCCGGCGATCCACGGGACCCATCGATGCACGGGGCTGTCGCGGTTGGCCGCGAAGGCAGGGTCGCGAAAACCGCCCTTTTCAGCCGGATCGGACTCCTGCCACAGTTTGCCTTGTCGTGGATTCGCCATCGCTTGTCTTATGCGGGTGAGACGCGCACCTCCTGCGTTGCCGTGCGCCCTTCCTCGATCAAGAGGGCAATGCCGCCGGAAGAAAGGGCATTGTCCTCGGCTTCGAGGGTGGCGTCGCCGGCGGTGCCGACGATGCGGTCGCCCTCAACGCGCAAGGAGAAATCCAGCGTGCCTCCGAGTTGCCAGTCGAAGTCGGTTTCCGCCAGCACCGTCGTGCCTTCGAGTTCGCGCACGAGTTGCAGGCGGTTGCCGGTGGCGACGACGAGGCCGTAGTAGCGGCGCATGCCCTGGACGCGCACGGCGATGCCGGCGCGCTTGGCGAGGTGAGGCGTCACGTCTGCCTGCATCCGATAATCGGTCCAGTCGCGGCAGCCGTGGAGCAACAGACCCGTGCCCTGATTGTGGACGAGGCGGAAGGACTCGGGATAGCGGGGGGCGTATTGATCGACGCCGTTCACCCAGGCGCGATGCCACATGCTGCCGGGAACTCGGCGCAGGGTCACGTCCGGGGCGCCGCTCCAGTCCATGCCAAAGAGGTGCAGCACGCCTCCGCTCGGCGACGATGTCACCTCCACGCCAACGGCGGCGACTGGGTGGCCATCCAACGCCGGGACTTGCCATGAGAGCTCGGTGCGTTGGCCGGGTTGCAGGCTCTCGCTCGGCGCTCGCAATGTCACCAGTTTGTCTTCGCCATCGAATGCGCGCACGCACAACGCCACGTCCACGGCTTCTTCGGCGCGACCGAGTTCCACCTCGGCGGTAACCGTTTGGCCGGGGGAAAGCATGGGACTCGCCATCAGCGCGTAGCCACGGCCCTCGAAGTAGCGGGCGGTGTCGAGCGAGTCGAGGAAGGTCCCGGTAGTGGCGCGGGGTGCACCGCCGTGCACCGCATCGAAATGAATCGCGAGACAGCGGCGGCCGTCAGGCGCCTCTCGGTTGGCGACGTGGCATGCGTGCCCGGTGAAGCCCTGCACGGCGCCGGGGTGACTGAAGTGGAAGCGAGGCTTGTGCTCCGGCGTTTCTTCGCCAGCCATCGCCCGGCCCATGCGGATGATGCGGTCGGATTCGCGCACGGCGTCGCTGATGCCGCCGCCGGCGTCGGCGCTTGGGAGATAGCAGATGTCGGAAACCGGGCCGCGGAAGTCGGGCCCCGCGTCGATGCCGGCGAGACCGTGCTGGATGCCGAGCAGACAGCCGAGGTTGCCGGAGTTGCAGTCTGTGTCCCAGCCGGAGGTGTTGACGATCTTCAGCGCCCGTTGGAAGTCGTCGTTGCCGTGCAGCAGGCCGTGCACGATGAGGCCGTGGTTCGGCACCATGTGGCAATTGCCGCCGTACTTGTCGTAGCCGTAGTTGGCGCGGATCTCCTGATAGGTGGCGCGCCAGTCGTCGCCATTGGCGGCATGCCAGTCGCGGATGTCGGCGATCATGCGATAGAGCACGCTGTCCGATGGAATCTGCTCGACGCCGATGTCGATGAGGCGATTGGTGTCGCTCTCGTTGAAGGCGGCGGCTTCCATGGCGGCCAGCACCTGGGCGCCATACACGGCCTCACCGTCGTGGGAGACGGAGGCCGCTCGGCGGGCGAAGTCGGCGGCGCGTTCGGGATCGCCCGGATTGATCATGGCCCAGCCGTCGATGAAGATCTGCGCGCCGATCTGCTCCGCCACCACCTTGCCATTGAGTTCCATCGACCCGCTCGCCGGGGCGTCCACGCCAGCAGCGAGGCGCAGGTACGCGGTGTGTTCCGTGGAGTTGCCGAGGCCCCCCCACCAGAGGATGGTGCGCCGCTCGATCAAGTAGTTGAGCCAGGTCTGGCCGATCTGCCGGGGGCTGAGCTGCGGATCGAAGCCGTAGTCCTCGAAGGCGCGCACGAAGGTGAAGGTGCCGCTGATGTCGTCGTCGGTAACGATGAGCGGCACGTTCAGCTTGTCGTGGACGTAGTAGTCGATCTCGCCCAGGCGCTCCTCGATGCGCTCGTTGGGCCAGCCCTCGAACGGGCGACCGAGATAGACGCCGATGATCTTGCCGAGCACGCCGGCATATACGCGCTCTTCGTAGTCGCTTGGCAGCATTGGCCCCTCCGGCCCTGGTAACTCGTTGCGCAAATCATATCGCTACAATCGCTCGGGTCTGCCCGCAGCAGAGGGGAGAGTCCCTTGGCCAACGTGTTCTCGCGCCTTCGCATCTGGGATGGTGCCGGCGACGACTACCTCGATGCCGACTCCATCGCCGTGGAAGACGGCAAGATCGCCGCCGTCGGCAAGGGCTGGCGGGGCGAGAACTGCGCCGGTCTCACGGTCATTCCCGGCCTCATCGACGCCCATGTCCACATGGTGCTGGACCCCTCCTTGAAGTCGGCGATGGCGCAGGTGGGGGAGAGTGACGACACCATTCGCGCCAAGCTGCCGGCGCGGGCCGAGGCCATGGTGCGCGCCGGCATCACTGCAGCGCGCGATCTCGGCGGCGGCGCTTGGCTGGAACTGGAACTGCGGGACCGCATCGCCGCCGGCGAAGTCGTCGGGCCGCGGCTCGTGTGCGCTGGGCAACCCATCACGTCCGTGGGCGGCCATTGCCATTTCTGGAACGGCGAGGCGGCGAGCGTGCAAGCGGCCGAGGAGGTGGTGGAGCGCCAGCGTGCCGCCGGCGTGGACCTCATCAAGGTGATGGCCACCGGCGGCAATCTGACGCCCAAGAGCCGCCCTTCGGACGCCCAGTTCGACGGCGGCGAGATGCGTGCCATCGTTGCCGCCGCAGCTCGTTTCGGCTTCCCCGTGGCGGCGCACTGCCACGGCACCTCCGGCATCCGCAACGCGGCCCGCGCTGGCGTCCGCACCATCGAGCATTGCTCCTGGCTCGGCGCCGACGGCCAGCGCGGTGCCTACGATCCGGTGGTGGCACGGGAAATCGTCCGCCAGGGCATCTGGGTTTCGCCCACCGTCAACGCCGGCTGGGCGCGCTTTGGCGAAGCGTTCGCCAAGGTCGTGACGGCCGGTTTCCGAGCCATGAAGGACGAGGGTTGTCGGCTGGTCGCGTCCACCGATGCCGGAATCCCCAACGTTCATCATCACGACCTTGCGCGAGCGCTGCCGGTGTTCGCACGCCTCGCGGAACTGACGCCGGTGCAAACGCTGCGCGCAGCCACCAGCGACTGCGCTGCGGCAATTGGCCTCGGCGGGATAACGGGCCGCGTCGCCGAGGGCTTTTCCGCAGACCTCGTCTTTGTTGGCGGTGATCCGTTGTCGGATTTGGGAGCGCTGGTGGATCCGGCGCGCGTCGTGGCTGCCGGTCGGTTGCTTGGGGCGCAAGTCGTTTAGACTACGCCGCCATTCCAACAATGCGAACCGGAGGGTGCGCCAGGCGATGAGTTTCAGGGAAGAGGCCCGGGAGTGGCTTGCGGAGAATTGCCCGCCGAGCATGAGGGACGGACGCGGGGGCAGCACGGGTGGTGGCCGCCGTGCCACTTTTCCGAACCCAGAGCTCAAGGTGTGGCTGGACCGCATGGCCGAGAAAGGCTGGACGGCGCCCATGTGGCCTTCCGAGTACGGCGGCGGCGGTCTCGACAAGCAGGATGCCGGCGTCCTGAACGAGGAACTGCGGCGCATTGGCGCTGGCTATCCCCACGGCGGCATGGGTCTTTCCATGATCGGCCCGGCGCTCTTGGAGTTCGGTACCGAGGAACAGAAGCACGAACACCTGCCCAAGATCGTGCGCGGCGACATCTGGTGGTGTCAGGGCTACAGCGAGCCGGGTTCGGGTTCGGACCTCGCGAGCTTCAAGACCCGCGCAGTGGAGGACGGCGACGACTACATCATCAACGGCTCGAAGATCTGGACTTCCGGTGCCAACTTCGCCGACTGGATGTTCTGCCTCGTCCGCACCGACCCGGACGCGCCGAAGCACGAAGGAATCTCCTTCATCCTGTTCGACATGACCACCCCTGGGGTCACCGTCAAGCCGATCAAGCTCATCAGCGGTATGTCGCCGTTCTGCGAGACCTTCTTCGACGACGTGCGCGTGCCGAAGCGCAATGTCGTGAGCGAGGTGAACAAGGGCTGGACAGTGGCCAAGCGCCTCCTGCAATACGAGCGCACGTCCATCGGCGGCATCGGCGGCGGCGGTCCCACCAAGACCATTGCCGATTACGCCAAGGACTACGTCGGCGAGGAAGACGGCAAGATCGCCGATCCCGACATCCGCGACCGCGTCATCGCGCATCGCATCACCGACCGCGCCTTCGGCCTCACCACCCGCCGCAGCGGCGAGGAGATGCAGTCGGGCCGCGCGCCGACGTTCCTGTCGTCCATGTTCAAGCTCTACGGCACCGAGCAGAACAAGGACCGCTACGACCTGATGCTGTCGTTCATGGGCAGCCAAACCCTCGGCTGGGAAGGCGACGAGTTCAACCGACGGGAACTCGGCGTCACCCGCGAATGGCTGCGCTCCCGCGCCAACTCCATCGAGGGCGGCACCTCCGAGGTGCAGCTCAACATCATCGCCAAGCGCATCCTGGGCCTGCCGGATTGAAGCGCCTTCCGGACTGAAGGAGAGACCGATGAAGAAGCTAATCGCGACGGCGCTGCTGCTGGCCGGCGCAGCAAACGCCCAAGACAACGAGCCCCTGACCCGCGAGGCCCTGCTCTCGAACTTCGGCTGGGATTTCGACGCGGTTGAGATCACCACCGAGAAGGTGGACGACGGGCTCTATGTCCTGTTCGGCGCTGGCGGCAACATTGCGGTGTCGGTGGGGGAGCAGGGCGTCTTGATCGTCGATGACATGTTCCCGGAGCTGATGCCGAAGATCGAGGCGGCCATCGCCGACCTCGGTGGCGACGGAGTGGACTTCGCCGTCAACACGCACTGGCACTTCGACCATGCCGACGGCAACCTGGCGCTTGGGCCGGCCGGAACGTGGATCGTCGCGCAGCAGAACTCGACCGAGATGATGGCCAAGACCAACGTCCTCAACATGGTGATGGCCAAGTATCGCCAGGAGGCGTATCCGGAAGACGCCCGCCCGGCCATCTCCTTCGACGACCGCATGGGTTTCCACTTCAACGGCGGCCAGATTGACCTGGTGCATGTCGGCCCCGCGCACACGGCTGGCGATACGGCGGTGATCTTCCGCAAGCACAACGCGGTGCATTTCGGCGATGTCTTCAACAACGCCGGCTATCCCTTCATCGATGCCGACAGCGGCGGCGACATCGACGGCATGATCGCCTTCTGCCAGGCAGTGCTCGACGAGATCGCGCCCGACGCGACCGTCATTCCCGGACATGGCCCGATTGTCGGCACGGCCGAGCTCAAGGCGTACATCGAAATGCTGACGACGGTGCGCGACCGCGTTGCCGAGATGGTCGCGGCTGGCAAGTCGATGGAAGAGGTGATCGCCGCCACACCCACCGCGGACTTCGACGAGACCTACGGTCCCGAGGGACAGTCGCTCGGCTTCGTCAACCGGGTGTACACGAGCCTGACCAAGTAACGCCGTGCAGATCGTCCCCATCAGCGCCACGGTTTGCGATGTAGGGCTTGTGGAACTCGGCGATGACGAGTTCCGCCACATCGAAGATGCCTTCCACCACTTTGCCGTGCCGGTTTTCCCGGCCAGCGAGGAAGGCGAAGGTGCTTAGGCGCGTAGGCGGCTACCTCTTCCCGCGCACCGACGAAGCGCCGGCGGCGAGCGCGCAGATCGAGCGTGAGGGCTACGCCGTGCTGCGCGGGGTATTCTCGGCGCGGCAGATTGCTCCCATCCGCAACGAAATCGCCGCGGTGTATGCGGAAGGGAGCGGCGATAGCCGCGCCAGAGTGCAGGACAGCGACTTCCGCTACGAGATGTTCAACCGCAGCCCGCGGGCGCAGAAGCTGGTGGGGCGGCGCGAGATTCTCGATGTGATCGAGCCGCTCATTGGCGAGGACTGCCACATCATTGCCAATACCTGCTGGCGCAATCAGGCCAACACCGAACACCGGCACGGCGGCGGTGGTTGGCACATTGACGCCGGGCCGCACATTCCGCGACCGGAGGGGATCGAGTGGCCGGAGGAGGTACCGTATCCGGTGTTCGCCATCGGCGTGCACATCTTCCTCACGGACTGTCCGATGGAATGCGGTCCGACCGGGGTGATCCCCGGCAGCCACAAGTCGGGGCGTCCGCCACCGCTCGACCGGCGCATGGACGAGACGCTCACATGCAACGGCGTTTCGGTGCTGCCGCTCGAAGCCAAGGCAGGGGACGTGGCGCTGTTCGCCTCCGATGTCTGGCATCGGCGGCTGCCCACCGGGGACGGCGATACCGGTCGCTTTTTCCTGCAAGTTCACTACGCTCGGCGCGACATCGCCCAACGCATCAAGACCACTGCCACGATCAACCACGTGGACGATGCGGCGAGGATGCGCATTCGCAGTCGCCGCGAGCGCCGCCTGCTCGGCCTGCATCCGCCGGGGTTCTACGACGGATGATCGCCAAGCGCTGGCGCACGCCAACCGGGTTTCTCGTGCTCGCGAGCGTGGCGATGCCGCTCGGCTTCGCCGCCTGGCAGGCGCTGCTCAACAACTTCGCCATCGAGATGGCGGCGTTCACCGGGCGCGAGATGGGCATCCTGCAGAGCCTGCGAGAAGTTCCGGGCTTTCTCGCCTTCACGGCGGTGTTCGTCATTCTGGTGCTGCGCGAGCAGACCTTTGCCGTGCTGTCCGTGGCGGTGTTCGGCGTCGGCGTCGCCATCACCGGCTACTTCCCCACTGAATACGGTCTCTACTTCACGGCGCTCTTGATGTCGGTGGGTTTCCACTACTTCGAGACCATCCGGCAGTCGCTTTCCCTGCAGTGGCTGTCGATAGACGAGGCGCCGCGCATCCTCGGCCGGCTCATGGCGGTGGGCTCGGCGACTTCGCTCGTGGGCTTTGGCGCCATCTTCTTGGTGCTGGAGGTGTTCAGCCTCGAGTACAAGTGGATTTACGTTTTCGCCGGTGGCGCGGCGGTGGTGATCGCGGTGCTGCTGGCGCAGTTTCCGCAGTTCGAGTCGAAGACGCCGCAGCGCAAGGAGATCGTGCTGCGGCCGCGCTATTGGCTCTATTACGGCCTGACATTCTTCTCCGGTGCCCGGCGGCAGATATTCGTCGTCTTCGCCGGCTTTCTGATGGTGGAGAAGTTCGGCTATTCCGCCGCCAACATTGCCCTCCTGTTCCTCGTCAACCACGTCTTCAACGTGCTGTTCGCGGAACGGATCGGGGCGTGGATCGGGCGCATAGGCGAGCGCCATGCCCTGACGCTGGAGTACTGCGGCCTGATCGGCGTCTTCATCGCCTACGCCTTCGTCGAGAACGGCACGATCGCGGCGGGGCTCTACATCATCGATCACCTCTTCTTCGCCATGGCCATCGCGATCAAGACCTATTTCCAGAAGATCGCCGACCCCGCCGACATCGCCTCCACCGCCGGCGTCTCGTTTACCATCAACCACATCGCGGCGGTGGTGATCCCCGCGGTGCTGGGCTTCGTCTGGCTGCAATCGCGCCCGGCGGTGTTCCTGATCGGCGCTGCCTTCGCCTTCTGCTCGCTGCTGCTGGCGCGCAACGTGCCGCTTAGGCCAGACGAAGGCAACGAGGTGGTGCTCGGACGCGTGGGCGGCGGGGTGCAGCGCGCTGCCTGACACGGGCCTGACGAGGGAGTGACGCAAATGAACGGACCGCTCGCCGGCTACACGGTTCTCGATCTCACCATCGCCCGGGCAGGGCCGACTGCCGTGCGCCTGCTGGCCGACTGGGGTGCGAACGTCATTCGCGTGGAACCGCCGCCCGGCCCCGGCGGCAACATGACCGGTGCCCGCCGCGGCCCCGACGAGCAGAACCTGCACCGCAACAAGCGCAGCGTCGCCATCAACCTGAAGACGGAGGCCGGCCACCGGCTCTTCCTCGACATGGCGCGCAAGGCCGACGTGGTGGTGGAGAACTTCCGCGCCGAGGTGAAGCACCGGCTGAAGGTGGACTACGACTCGGTGCGGGCGGTGAACGAGTCGATCATCTACGCGAGCATTTCCGGCTTCGGCCAGGAGGGGCCCTACAGCAAGCGTCCTGGCGTGGACCAGATCGTCCAGGGCATGAGCGGCCTCATGTCCATCACCGGCGAGCCGGGCCGGGGCCCGATGCGCGTCGGCATCGCCATCAGCGACACCGCGGCCGGCATGTTCCTGGGCCAAGGCATCCTGCTCGCCTTGCTGCACCGCGAGCGCACGGGCAAGGGGCAATGGGTGCACACCTCCCTGCTCGAAGCAATGCTGAACAAGCTCGATTTCCAGGGCGCCCGCTACACCATGCTTGGTGACGTGCCGGGCCAACAAGGCAACGACCATCCGACCGCGACGCCGATGGGTGCCTTCGCCTGCAAGGACGGCATGGTGAACATCGCCGCCGCCAGCCCGCGCATGTGGGCAAGCTTCTGCGAAGCGGTGGGGGCGGACACGCTGCGTGACGACCCCCGCTACGACACGCCGCGCAATCGAATCGCCGCCAAGGCAGACCTGAACCCGGACATCGAGAAGGCCATTGCCCACCTCACCGTCGAAGAGATGGTGGAGCGCTGCAACGCCGCCGGCGTGCCCTGCGGTCCGGTGAACGACATCGCTGGCGGCTTCGACAACGAGCAGGCGCAACACCTCGCCATGAGCAAGGCTGCGCCGCACCGGGAACTCGGCGACCTGCACCTCATTCGCTCACCCATCAACCTCTCCGCGTTCCCCCACCCAGCCCGTTTCGACCACGCCGCCCCAGACCCCGGCCAGGACACGAACGACATCCTCGCTGGCCTCGGCCTCGGCGACGCCGAAATCAACGACCTTCGTGAGGCCGGGGCGGTGGTCTGACGAGGGGGCGTGCGATACTCCCGTCTCGCGAGGGAACCCGGTGGAGCGAACGATGTCGGGCAACGTGGAAACAGTGGAGCCCACGGAAACGGGAGTGGTCCCTGAATCGCCTTCGGAGGAGCACGAGGACTTCCCAGGCTGCGATCCGGTGCCCATGTCTTGGGACGACGTGCTCGCGGCCGAAGGCGGGCGCATCTGGTATTGGGACGGAGACACGCAGACCGCATGGGTGGTGCGGGACGGCAGCGCGGATCACGAAGTGGCCGGGAATCGGCTGGCGAGCCTGATGACGCGCATCGCGCAGGAGCGCGGCTCGAACATCCATTGCTACGGCTCGGTGTACCTCATGATGCGATGGGCCGACGGCACAACCCGGAGGATGATGGCGCCGGACCAAGCGATCTTCCTGCACCCGCGCGAGCCAGGCCGAGGCGACGGGATTGCGCTGGGCAGGGATCGGCTGCCGGACGTGGTGTTTGAAACAGACCACACGACCGACGTTCAGCGCCGCAAGCTCGGCATGTACGAGCAATGGGGGTTCCCCGAGCTGTGGGTGGAGGTGCCGGACGCCGGAACCCGCAGCCGGCCCCGAGGGCTCATCGCCGCGGTCACGATTCACGTACTCGAAGACGGCAAATATCGTCGCGTTGCGAACAGTCGCGCGATGCCGGGATGGAGCGCCGAGGCGATCCACGTCGCGCTCAACGAGCCAAGCCTGTCCCGCGAGACGATGGCGGAACTCGCTCGGGTAGGGCGCGAACTCGGTGCCAAGGAAGGCACCACGCCGGAAGACGACCTGCAGATTCGAGGCCACCGGCGAGACGCCCACCGCGTCGGGTTGCGCCAAGGCCGCAGCGCGGGACTGCGAGAAGGACAGCTGATGTATTTGCGACGTATTGCGTCGCGCAAGTTCGACGCCGAGTTCGTCTCGCACCTGTTTCGCGGGCTCGACCTGATTGGGGACGTGGAAACCCTTGACGAGGTCGGGTTGCTGATCGTCGACTGCGACGACGCCGACGAACTCGAACGGCGGCTTGCAAAGGTTCTCCGGTGAGTGCTGAAGCGACAGACGGCACGGTCGATCTCGCGACGGAATCTGTCGCCTTCTTCCACGACAACGGCTATCTGCGCCTGCCAGCCGTCTTTTCGCCCGACGAGATTGGCCGCATGGAAGAAGAGCTCGACTGGCAGATCGACACCTGGGCCGGCAAGGGCCCCGGCTGGAGCGGTGGCTGGCGGCGCGTGTACATGGATGCGGACACCGAGCGCAAGTCCAAGCTCGTCGCGCTGCACGACCTGCATCGCTATTCGCGGGCCTGGTGCGACGCGGTGACGCATCCGACGCTCACGAGTGCCGTCGCGGCGCTCATCGGCCCCAACGTCGAACTGCACCACACCACGCTGCACGCGAAACCGCCCCAGACGGGGCATCCGTTCCCCATGCATCAGGACTGGGCCTTCTACAAGCACGAGAACGGCCGCTATGTGGACTGCCTCGTCCATCTCGACGACACCGACGACGACAACGGCTGCATCCGCTTCCTCGCCGGATCGCACAAGGGCGGCGCCCTCGATCACGTCGTCGAGCACCGGGACGGCACGCCCTGCACCCCGCACCTCCCCACCGACGCATGGAACCTCGAAGACACCGTGCCGGTGCCGGCCAAGCGTGGCGACGTGGTGCTCTTCAGCATTCACATGGTGCACGGCTCGCGCATCAACCGCACAGACGACGTCCGCCGCATCGTCCGCATCGGCTACCGCGACCCGGAAAACCGCCAGACGGCAGGGCAATCGCTAGGCAGGCCCGGACTCATGGTGCATGGGCGCCGACCGCGCGCGGAAGGGCAGAACCCGTTGCCCACAACCGTTTGAGTCACACGCGGCAATGCCTGTCAGAACCGTCTCCATCCTAGCCTGTGCCATTGTCGCAGGCAACGTCCACGCAGGAACCGTGACCTACGCGCCCGTCTGCGAAGACAGTGGTGCTGGGGCGGTCGCAGGCAACCTTTTCGTGTTGCGCGGCTACGCCGACACCACCATTGATGGAGCCACGTTCAGGCGAACCGCGGTTCTATCGCTTGGGAGCACGGAGGATGTCCGCGCCACGACAGTGAATCTGCGTTCTGGCGACGTATCTGTACGCGGTGCAGACCGTGTGCTGTCGTGTTCGTGGGACGACAACGGCAACTATGTCAATCCGTGGAACGATGGCGATGCGTGCTATGTAGTGTTGCAGCCGGACGCCATGCCAGAGGCGTTCCTCCATACTAGGCTGACCGCGGACAGCAAGGACGACGAGGACGTCGATCTGACAGGAAGCGTGGGGGGCCAAGCCGCCACGATCAAGCTGAAGAAGGAAGACCTGCCCAAGTTCCGCTCGAAATGGAGTCGGTTGGTCAGCGTTGACGTAACCCCGTCCTGCCAGCACATCATGCTGCAGGCGAGGTGGGGTATCGGCCTATGCGAGAGCGAGCAATCCATGGCGTGCGAGGAATAGGCATCCTCGTGCAGACACATCAGGCAGAAACCACAAAGGAGATCTAGACATGGGACCCATTCCCAAGGGCGGCACAGTGGCGGTCACCGGAGCTGCCGGATTCATCGGCGGCTGGGTAGTTCGGCGGCTGCTGGACAAGGGCTACCGCGTGCGTGCGTGCGTCCGCGATGCCGACGACGACAACCGCTGCGGCTTCCTTCGCGCCATGCCGGGCTTTGCCTCCGGACGGTTGACGGTGCATTCGGCCAACCTCGACGACGAAGGCTGCTTCGACGACATCTTCGCCGGCTGCCACGGCGTTGCCCACGTCTCCCACGTCTCGAACTACAGCGACCACGAGTATGTGCAGCGCGTGTGCGACCACATCATTGCCAGCGTCAACAAGGCCGGCACGGTGGGACGAGTGGTAGTTACCTCCAGCATCGCCGCGGTGATGTCGGAGATGGACATGAACGAATACGTCCGCCGCCCCGTGTTCTACGAAGACCGCTATCCCGACGAGCAGAACCCGCGCCGCACCCCAGACCGGCAGGGCTACTCGATGGGCAAGGTCATCGCCCAACGTGCGTTCTCGGATGCCGCCGAGGAAAGCGGCGAGTGGGAGGCCATCACCTGCTGCCCGGCGGACAACGTGGGGCCGATCCAGTCGCCGCACCAGAAGGACATGGGCCCGTGGCAGCACAACATCGAGATGATGCTGCTCGGCGAGTACTACCAAAACGGCGTCTATCGCCCTTGGATGACGGTGGACGTGCGCGACGACGCCGACTGCCATGTCGGCCTGCTCGAGAGCGTCAAGGTCAAGAACGGCGAACGCTACATCGCCTGGTCAACCGACGCCATCAAGGTGGAAGACATCTGCGCCAGCATCGACCGCCTCCTCCCCGAACTCGGCCACGACACCCCGGACGTGATCGACAACCATCCCGACCACATCAAGGAGCGCGAAACGAAGTACCGCAACATCTGGGCTGGCGTGGAACTGCGCAATGACCGAATGCGCAACGTCACCGGCGTCACCTTCCGACCGTTCGACGAATCGCTGCGGGATTGCGTGGAATCGTTGCTGACCGTGGCGAAGGTGAAACCGAAGCTGCGGGAGGGGTTTGAGTCCCGGGTGTAGGGGGGCCTTCGGAGGGAAGGCATTCTGCCTTCCCTGGCGACGAGCGCCTTTCCGCAAGTATGTGATGTGCGCCTGACGGCGCAAGGGAAGGCAGAATGCCTTCCCTCCAAGGCGCAGTCACGTCGTCTTGCGGCTTCGTTCGAGCAGCGTCCTGAGGCGCGGTAGCGCTCGCCTGTCCTTGTCGCGGTCCGCGGCGGCCTTGGAGCGGATGATGTCGGGCAGGGATGCGACCAGCAGCATGGCGCCGGCCGCGTCGATGGCGACCGCGTCCCGCCTCAGGTCGTCGAAGCCTCGCGTGCCGGCGGGCATGAGGACGATGTCCATGTTGCCCGCGCGTGTCGTGAGGTTGAGCAATGCGTCCGGCCCTAGGTTTGAGAGGAATGTGGCGGAGCAGTCGAAGGGCAACCCGTGCGGCTCGCCCTCAGTGCGGATGCGAGCTTCGAGTCCTCGCAGGGCAGCGGCGAGTCGGCCGAGGTTCTTCGCATCCACGGCAGGCACGATGTCGAGATCGACCGTGACGCCAGCATCGCCGTGCAGGATGGCTGCCATGCCGCCGATCAGGACAAAGCGCACGTTCTGTGCCGCAAGTGCCGCGAGCATCTCCTCGGGGCGGAAGGCGTCATCCACGCCGTTGCTGTGCAAGCGCCTCACGGCCGCGCAGGACAAAGTTGGCGGCGCGGGCAGCGTCCGCCAGGCGTTCGTCGGGCGTGCGGCGCAGTGTGCGCTCGAACAGGGATGCGGTGCCGTCGTCGTGTTCGGCGAGGGTCGCTTGGATGTCGAAGCCGGCGGCGCGCACCAACCGTTCCACCAGGTCGGTTGACGGCACGCGACTCCCGGACTCGACCCGGGAAACGGTGGATTGCGGCACGCCGGCAAGTTCTGCGAGTGCCGCCTGCGTCAGGCCGCTACGTTTGCGGGCTTCGCGCACCAAACTGCGTAGTATCATGCCTTTCTATAGCCAATTCGGCATGCTGAGGTCAAGCTGTATTCCGGTGGTTGGCGAAGGCGGGATGAGCACCGAAGGCCAACGCGCTTTCGGCGACCGCACTCACTGCAACAACCGTTCGTAGTCGTCGTGGTTGCCGATCCAGACCCAGACGAAATCACCGCTGTCCTCGATCGCCAATGCACGGTAAGCGTGGTCCACCCGAGCGGACCAGAAGACGCCTGCCTTCTTGAAGCGAAGTGACGGATGGCGCGGGTTTTCCTGAAGTAGGCGGAAGCTCCTCTTTGCGCGCGCTTGGACATGCGGCGGCAGTTCGTCTAGAGAACGCCGAAACCTCGGTGTCGTCCGATGCACTACAGGTCGCGGAGCCCGGACTCGCGTGCGGCGGTTTCCGCCTCCTCGGTCAGGAAGTCAAGCCTGCCGGACTTGACGTCCCTGTCCAACTCGCGGTCCCACAGCTCCCAGTCGCGTTCGGCAAACCACCGACGTAGCGCCGTGTAGTCGGTTGCGGTAAGCGACGCGATTTCTGATTGGATTTGCTGCAAAGTCGGCATGGGAACCCTGGGCGACTGTTCTGCCGCGGCAGAGTAATTCGGGACGCGTGCCGAGGCAAACTCGGTCCGATGCGCGGTGAATTGGGTGCGCGTAGGACGACGCAAGTGCGTCACCCTACGACCGACCAGTCGAGCGCTTGCTAGGAGCTCGCGCCGTAGAACGGGCCCTCTGGAAGGAGGGCGTCTCGCCCTCCATCGTGCCGCAGGCACGTCAAGGCATACGGGTACTAGCGAGCAGAGGCTGGTTTGTTGGTGGCGTTGTTCGGGGCTGGCGCTTTGTTGGCGTTGTCTGGAACGCTTGCTTGCGGTGGCGTTGGCCAGCTCCGCTGCGTGCGCGCCTTCGGCACGCTTGGAGGGCGGGACGCCCTCCGTCCAGAGAGGCCCTCGCATGGCAGGGACTGCTGCTTTGGTGTTTGCCGGCGGGCTTTGTTCGAGGAGGACTCGCTAGGGGGCTGCGCCGTTTCTGCGGCGCAGCCCCCTGCGGCGCCCTAGTTGGTCAGCGCGGCAACCACCGCCTCGACGCATTCATCCGCCTTGGCTTGCATTTCTGCATCCGTGGCGTCCTGGATGGGATGCGGGACGAAAACGCATTGGGCCTCTTCCATGCCGAGCATGCTCGCCTGGGTGGCTGCGGCGTCCTTGAACTCGCTCGAGGCGATGCTCACTGCTGGCACGCCCTGAATCTCGAACCATACCGTGTCATGCAAACTGCACGTGGTACAGGAGCCTCAGTCGGCCAGCGCCTCGATCACGAAGTCGTTCTTGGCGCGGATGTCGCGGCGGAGGTCATCGGGTGCCGGCTTCGTGAACGTCGGCTTGGCGTAACGGTTCAGTGTCACGTTCGGCAGGCGTTCGGCGAGCTGCGCCTCGAGCCGGTCCAGCAGGATGTTGCCGCGCGGCTTGGAGATGTCGAGCAGCGCGACGTTGCCCGTGATCGACTCCGGCCTTGGAGTGATCTTGCGGGCGACGGGCGTGCGCTCGTCTCCGGGGTCCAGGATCGTTGTGGTCATGGTCGCTCCTTGCTCCTTTGCTAGCGTCAATCTTCGATCTTGACGGAAACGGGAATCGAGCCGATTTCGCCGCCGACCCAGCCGTGGAAGACGCCGGAGAACTTGCCGGCGTCGGAACCGGCGACGACGATGTGGATGTTGCCCTTGGAGGCGAACTTCGGCAACGGGTGGCTCTGCCGATCTGCCGGCATGGCGGCCACGCGATCGGCCGGAATGCCGCCGCCGATGTCGTCGGTGGCGACGAGGTCGGTGAGCGGGCGGGCGGTGACCTTCTGGATCTGCTCGCGCACGTCGTCCTTGCTGAAGTCGTCCCGGGCGAGGGTGTCCACGTGTTCTGGGCAAACCACCAAGATGGCGTCGGAGGCGTTGTGGGCGTGAACGTGCTGCGACGCTTCCATCGACAGGCCAAAGCTGCCGGCCAGCTGGCGCGCCGTGAGTGAGCTTTGGTCCACGCAGAGCGTCGGGCCGCTGGTCATGGCGAAGATGGAAATCACCGAATCCTCGGCCTTGAAACCGCGCTCGACATGCAGCGGCTCCCAGTTGCTGCGTTCCTCCCACTCTGGAAAGCACATGGTGAACTTTATCGGGCTGCCGAGGGTGGAACGTTCGGTGCCGCCCGGTCGGGCGCCGCCGATGTTGCGCACGGCGAGCCGGAGGGCGCGGCCGATGGAGTTGGCGGCGCGGTTGCCTTGCCCCAGTGCGCCTAAACGCATGTTCATGCCGAGTTCGTGGCGGATGGGGCCGTTGACGATCATCACCGGCGTTGCGCCCATGGTCGTCGCCATCACGCCGTGGATGTTGAACACCTTGTTGCAGACCGCTTCGAGCGCCGCGATCACCACCCGCAGGTGCTCGGGCTTGCAGCCGGCCATCACCGCGTTGATGGCGACCTTCTCTACCGTGGCTGGGGCGTAGTTGGGCGGCACCGTGGCCACCACTTCCTGGCTGTCGCGACGGGTTCCGCCGAGCATTCGCAGCACCCGCTCTGCCGTCGGTGGCACCACGGGCAAGCCGTCCGTGAAGCCCTGGTCGAACAGGAACTCGTGGACGTCGTCTGCCGGGGCGATTTCGATGCGACGGGCGCGCAGGGGACTGTTCTCGGATTCCGCCCGCAGCCGGTCGGCGATGATCGGGTCTTGCGTGAGCGAGCCGCAGCCCGGTCGCCATTCAGGCAGGGATTGCCAATCCACGTCCACCGTGGGCGCATGGCGCTCGAAGAACGCCTGCCATTCGGCGCGGTCGAAGCCGACCACCCGATCCACCTCGTTGCCGGACTCGTCGGACATCAGGAGCAGCGGAACCGTTTCGAGGTCGTAGGCGAAGGACACCTTGAGCGTTGAGTCGTCGAGCACTGGAATCGTGAGGCCATGCCGCTCGATGAGGGTGCGGTTGCCGTCGGCGGTCTGCCCAGGCGCCAGCACCGTCAGTTCATCGGCGTCGCCCAAGGCCTCGACGAGCGGCATCACCAGATTGCAGGTGGGACAGTCCTCCTTGACGAAGCACAGCGCCGTGCGCTGGCCGGCGGGGAACGCATGGCCGTTGCCGGCCATGTCGTCGAGGGCGAATGCGGGCAGCTCGGCGGCCATCAGTCAGTGGATCTCGGCGGCGTTGCCCTGCGCTTCGCGCAGCCTGTCGATGTTGAAGCCGGGCTGCTGTGCCGCCTTGATGATGACGCCTTCGCGCCGGGCGATGGCGGCGGCGGCATCCATGACCTGGTCCGCGACGTCGAACGGAATGACCACGGCGCCGTGCTGGTCGGCGTGGATGAGGTCGCCGCCGGCCACGGTCATGCCAGCGACGCTGACGACACCGCCGAACGAGACCACATGCACGAACGCGTGCGAGGGGCCGATGCGGTCCGCCATCATCTGAAAGCCGTCGGCGACATCCGGTAGGTCCCGCACGCTGCCGTCGGTGATGACGCCAAGGCAGCCGAGTCCCTTGTGGATGTTGCTGTTCACCTCGCCCCAGAAGGAGCCGTAGCCGCGCGAGTCCCCATCGAGGTCCTGGATGATGGAGATGGCTGGCTTCGGCCCGCCGTTGTCGATGTACTCGTAGTAGTCCCCGGGTCGGTTGCGGCGATCGGCGGGATGCTGGGCGCGAATGGTGGCGGTGCGGGCATAGCCCACCATGACGCCAAGCTCCGGGCGCGTACACACCAAGGGCTCGACGGTGTAGCCGAAGCCGCGCCGATCGGGTGCCACCGATTCCAGCGCGTTGCACACCGTGGGCGTGTCGATGGTGGCGAGATCGGCGAGAAGCTCGGTGGAGAGTTGCTCGGAAACTTCCGACATGGGGTCGTCCCTCCCTCGGGGCAAGTGGGTTGTGGTTCCGCGCCAAGCGTAACAGATAGGGCCGTCACGCCCGCCCTGATACGATGCGACAGTCGGTGCGACAGCGGAGCGAGGCTATGCGGAGCATCATTTGGGCGGCGACATTGGTCATCGGCTCGCTTGCGGCGGCGGACGAGGACGCGTCGGCGCCGGCGGACGAGGATGCGCCCGCGCCCACAGTGGAGGAGATCCTGAACGCCGAGCCAGCGGACTCCGAGGTTGCGAGCACCCGTTGCATAGGCCGTCGCCTCTATCGCAACTCCTGGATCATCGACCGCACCACCCTCCTGTTCAGTGGCCGCCGCGACCAATATTGGGTCAACACGCTGCGCCGCCCTTGCCTGCGCGACGTGTTCCGGCGCCAGGTGAAGAACTTCATCTCGCGCTCATCGATGCATCTTTGCGAACGTGACGAGGTGGAGTTTCTGGACCCCGGCGGTCTCATTCAGACGGGCCCCCGCTGTCGCTTGGGCCGCTTCCAGGAAATCACGGCCGACCAAGCCCAACTGCTGCGCCGCCGCGCCGGATTGAAGTAGCCAATCGACGCGGTGTAGGATTGTCCGCTCCCGCGTGGGGCCATAGCTCAGCTGGGAGAGCGCTACAATGGCATTGTAGAGGTCGGGGGTTCGATCCCCCCTGGCTCCACCAGTCACGCTTCTCATCTCGCCTCTGATCGTCTCGTTCTTTTCATCTGGTATCTGAATACTTTTCACACCGGTAAGGTCATGGCGTTTCGCCTAGATGTCCCTTTTCCCACGCAATACGTGCGGGATCCCAACGACCTGCCCGCCAGCGGGCGAATCGCCCGTCACACTTAGCTCTTCGACCCGGCACCCTGGCCGCGGCGCACGGCCGGGGGTGCGCGGGTCGTTTCGCGCGGGCTCCGACCCGACCCAACGATACGGGGAACAACCCGGGCGCGCGCCGGTAGGCGGCGCCCGGTCCTTGCCTGAGTTGTGAGAAGCCGGTCCTGACGGACGAGATAGGAGGAGCGGAGTCGTCTTGCAATCTATTGTTCACAATAGGGTTCTTGGGAATTTCGGACTCGCAACCCGACATTTGACCGACCACATAGCACGAGACTCTGTGCAGCTCTCTGGAGCAAAGGCTGTCGTGCCCCCTCAGCCGACCGGCGCTGGACCGGCTCGACCGCGGCGCACGGGCGCGTCTGACCCGGACCGCAACCGGAGTTCGCGTTCGACCGGGGTCGTCGGGAGGGCGGACTCGGCCGCGAGTCGCCGCGGGAGCGGCGCGAGGGATCGGGCGGCGAGGCGCTCACTCCTCCTCCGGCCCGCGCATGCGGTAGCCGACGCCGCGCTCGTTGACGATCCAGGCCGGGTTCGCCGGATCCTCGCCGAGCTTGCGGCGCAGCCGCTTGACGACACCGCGTGCCGGTTCGTTGTCGCCGTCGGCGCCGTTCCCCCGCACCTGGTGCAGCAGCGACGCGTGGGTCACGACCCGCCCGGCGCTGACCGAGAGGACGCGCAGCAGCTCGTACTTGTTGGGCGTCATGTGCACCGCGCGCCCGGCCACCGCCACCCGGTGCCGCTCGTAGTCGATCGACAGCACGCCGAGCACGAACGGGTCCGCGCCGGCCCGCCGGCGCCGCGCCTCGCGGTTGGCCATGGCCGGCATGCGGGTCTTCGGGTCGAGCACCACGACGCCGACCAGTGAGGTCTCGACCAGCGCCTCTAGGTCGGCCCACGCGCCGCTCGTCGCGGTGCGCCCGCGCGTTGGCGATGGCGATCGCCGCCTGCGCGGCGAACAGCCCGAGCGCTGTCGACGACCTCGCGCAGCACGGTGTCGACGTCGAGGCTCACGCTGATGCGCAGGACGGCCCCGCTCAGGCTCGACATGCGCTCGCGCAGCCGCCGCGACTTCCTGATTCTCGTGATCGCGTTCGGACAAGGGCCGCCTCCCGCACGGTGTAGCGCAGCAACATGGCACCGCCGATCATCTTGCCGACCGAGCCGAACCTGCCGGCGAAGTTGATGGCACCGGTGTTGCTCTCCGTCGCCCCGTAGGCCTCGACGATTCGGGGCACGCGGAACCGATCCTGGAATGCCGCCCATGTGTCGGTTCGCAAGCCGTTGCCGAACATGAAGCGCAGGTTGTGTCGGCCGTCGTCGGCGTTCGCCGGCCGGCTGAGGAGAAACCGGCACAGTTCGCCGATGTACATGAACGCCGTCGCGTCGTAGCGGCGCACGTCGTCCCAAAACGTCGAGGCAGCGAACCTGCGGGCGACGGCGAGGGCACCACCGGAGCCCATCGCCATCATCACGGCGCCGACGCCGCCGGCGCCGTGATAGAGGGGCAGGGTGCTGTAGACCACCTGCCCCTTGCGCAGACCCAGCAAGGGGCCGAGGAGGCCAAAGAGCGCGAGGTTCTGGTGGTTGAACTTGGCCGCCTTGGGCAGGCCCGTCGTGCCGGACGTATAGATGTAGAAGGCAGAGTCGCCCGTGCGAGCCGCTTCCCTGTGCTCGGCGTCCGGGTTCGACTCCGGCTGGCGGGCCAGTGCAGGGCCGATGTCGTCGGTGCCGGCAAGGGCGATGGCATCGGCACCGTCCCCTGGAATGACATGCACCGCCATGTCGGACAGCGCACTGGCAACGCCAGCGAGATTGCCGATGCATTCGGCGCCGACCAGGAGGTGCGTTGCGCCGGCCCCTTCGAGAGCGCGCCGGACGCTCTCTCCCTCGAGGTTGGTGTTGACGAGGGCAGCCTTGACGCCGACTTTCGCGAGCCCGCTCCAGACCGGCACGTACTCGGCGCGGTTGGTCATCATGAACCCCACGGCATCGCCGGCACGGAGCCCGACCGAGAGCGCCCAGTGGGCAACGCGGTTGGCCATCGCATTGAACTCGCGATAGCTGATCGTCCGCTCCTCGAAGAGGATGAACGGCCGGTCCGCATAGCGGGCGGCCTGCCCCTCGATGTAGTCCGCAATCGTGTAGTCGGAATCCGCCTTGAGGCGCATCAAGGACACGCTCCGGAGCAGGGGAGGCAGGTTCAGGAGCTACGCGAACCAGTGGGCTTTGGGTTTCGGCATTGTTCTTGGGCCTGTCGATAGCGGGGCGACTATAGCGCCTGCCAGGCTGTGGTAGTTTGGATTCGCGGACGCGCCGGCGCACCCCAACCGACGGAGGCGCTTGTGACAGCGATCGACGACTTTCAGAGCGAGACGCGGGCGTGGCTGGCTGCGAACTGTCCGCCGGGGGGCTCGTCGACGCGGACCGTCCTTCGATGGTGTCCGGGCGGGCGGCGACGATGCTGATGCAACCTGCTGGCTCGAACGGATGATCGAGAAGGGCTGGACTGCGCCCATGTGGCCCTTGGAGTACGGCGGTGGAGGCGTGTCGTTCGCCGAGAACAGCGTGCTCACCCGGGAACTGCGGCGAGTCGATGCGCGCTTTCCTCTGATCGGCATCGCTGCCTCGGTCATCGGCTCGACGCTGCCTCGAGCTCGGAACCGAAGACGAGAAGCGGCTGCACTTGCCGCCCATCGTGCGCGCCGAACGCGCTTGCTGCCAGGGCTACAGCGAACCGGGCGCTGGCTCGGACCTTGCGAGCCTGCAAACCCGCGCCGAAGTGCGCGGCGACCATTTCGTCATCAACGGCCGCAAGATCTGGACCTCTGGTGCCCACTCCGCCGACTGGATGTACGCGCTGGTCCGAACCGATGTCGATGCACCGAAGCACGAAGGCATCAGCTTCGTTCTGCTGGACATGCGCCAACCCGGCATCACGGTGCGGCCCATCCGCCTCATCAGCGGCGACTCCCTGTTTTGCGAAACGACCTTCGACGACGCCGTCGCCCGCAAGGAGGACCTCATCGGCGAACTCAATGAAGGTTGGACCGTCGGCAAGCGCCTGCTGCAGCACGAGCGCGCCGCGGTCGCCTCCTACGGCGTCGCGGTCAATCCGCGAGCAGGCGGGCCAACTCTGCCGGTGGTGGCGCAGGAGTACGCCGGCAAGGCCGACGGCCGCATCGTAGATTCGGCCCTGCGCCGCGACATCATCGCCCACAACATGCGACTTGGCCTTCCGCCTGACTAGGCGCCGTGCCTCGGAAGAGGCACGCGGGGGCACCCCGGGGCCGGCCACCTCCATCTTCAAGATGTATGCCACGGAACTGGAACAGGCGAAGGCATCGCTGCTGCATCGCTGCTGATCTCCATGCGTGGCACGCAAGGACTCGGCTGGTCGGGCACCGGGTTCGACCAACATGCCTCGAGGGAACCCGCAACTGGCTCTGGAGCCGGGCGGCGTCGATCTACAGCGGCTCCAACGAGATCCAGCGCAACATCATCGCCAAGCGCGTCCTCGGCCTCCCGGACTGAGGACGAAGCCGGCGCAACCCGCGCCGTTCTCGGCGGCGTACTCTCCGCGCGCCTGAACGGGTGAGTCGGCGGGTGCTGTACCAGTAACCGGCGCCGTCCCGGCGATCCGCCTGATACTGCTGAAGCGCAATTTGATGGGCCAGGGAACACCGGTAGGTGGGCGCGCGTAGAGCGCACGAAATCGCCGCTACTGCAGTGCCGGCACGGTCGTGTTGCGCGTGATCCGTGGCGGGCCTTCGCGTCGCTGCATCTGGGCAGGGCGATGGTCTCCGACTTTTTTTTGGGTAAGGGCAAGCGGGCCGTGGCAGCGGCTATGATTGGCGACGTTCTGCGTTGCACGAGGTTGCCATGGCGGTTTCGGAGCGAGACCGGAGCTACTTCCGTCGGATCGGCGAGTGGAAGGCGAGTCTGCCCCCCAACTCGCCTCCGGCACCGCGCACGTTCGATCAGGTACACGAGGTGATGGCGCAGTTGCGGCGGGGCCTCTCGCCGCCGCCGACGCACGGCGACGATGATGCCGCCGTGTCGCGCCTGACGGAGTTCCGGGAAAGGCTCTTGCAGCTTGAGACACGGCGGACAGGCAGGCACGACGCAAAGCGCCGATGATCGACGAGAGCCTTGCCGGACATTTGCATGCGCTTTTCGGCGTGGGCTGCGATTGGGCAGTGGTTGGCGGCAATGCTGCCAATCTCTATCGCCGCGATGCTCGCGCTACGGTGGACACGGACATTCTGGTCTCGTTGGGTCGGCGCACCATGCAGGACGTTCGCGATGCTTTGACGCACGAAGGTTGGGGCGTGCGGTCCATGCCGGAGGGCGGTTGGCTGCTCCGCGTCGCCCACCCTCGCTACGGTTCACTAGACGTGATTGCGTCGGAGACCGAATACCAGCGAACGGCTTTGACGCGGACCAAGGTCACGATGTTCGGCAGCATCGCGCTACGCTCTCTCGCGGTCGAGGATGTGCTCATCCACAAGCTGATCGCCGGCCGCTACAAGGACGAGGCGGATGTGGATGACATCCTGCGCGCCGATCCCCTGTTGGATGAGGACTATCTATGCAAGTGGCTCGACGAGTGGGGTGTGCGGGAACGTTACGAACGAATCAAGAGGCGCAACACCTTTGGCTGAACACTCGCACGCCCTATGCATCCCCTACCTCCGAGGACGGCCCTGACCTGTCAATTCAGACTTCAGGGCTGCGATTTCGTCGGCAATGCGTTCTTGGCCCGGCAGCTCTCGGCCGGCGCGGCCGTACCAGTAACCGGCATTGCGGCGGTCGCCTTTGAGCATGTGGACGATCCCGTGAGCCCAAGCGCCGAGTTGGGTGTCGTTGGCTTGGGCGATGCCGTGGGCGGCTTCCCAGTTGCCTGCTTCGAGAAGGGCGACCGCGTCGGTTAGGGTTTTCATCGGCAAATGCTCCTTT
The DNA here is from genome assembly GCA_965116935.1 of Pseudomonadales bacterium. Lineage (GTDB taxonomy): Bacteria > Pseudomonadota > Gammaproteobacteria > Pseudomonadales > Azotimanducaceae > VXYL01. Next base: position 3,952,918 of record OZ220737.1, read on the forward strand.
GCGGCTCCTCTAGCGAGGGGAGGCGCTCTCCTCTCCCGCGCTGAGGGCGGTTCTAGCGAGGGGAAGCCGCTCGCGCTCGCGCGCCCTTGCGGGCGCGTTGGAAAGTTCCGCTGGCGCGGAACTTCTGAGTCCCGACGCTGAGGGCTCAGTCCGGCAGGCCAAGCACTCGCTTGGCGATGATGTTGAGTTGCACTTCCAGAGTGCCGCCGGCGATGGTCAGAGCCTTTTGGCGAAGCCAGTCGCGGGTTGTCTCCAGGTCGTCGTCGGCGAATGGCTCGCCGCTCCAGCCAATCCCGGCGAGGCCCATCGCGTCCAGCAGCAGCTCTTGCGACACCTGGGTGTTGACGGCGCCGGTGAGTTTGACCGCCGAGGAGGCGAAGCCCGGCGCCCGGGCCGAGGTTTCCTCGATCACGCGCTGGCGGGTCAGGCGCTGGGCGTGGTCGTTGACCCGGCATTCGATGAGTCGGCGGCGAAGTCCCGCGTGGGCCATGCGACCGTCCTTGAGCCCCACCTGGGCGATCATGCGCTCAGCGAGGCGGTTGTCGTCGTCGCGGCCGCCCTGCGAGCCGGAAGTGTTGATGCCGGCGTGGGTGGAGCGCTCGAATTGCAGCAGGCGCTTGCCCACCGTCCAGCCGTTGTCGACGCCGCCGACGATGTCGTCCGCGTTGGCCTCGGCGTCCTCGAACAGGGTCTCGTTGAAGGGCGACGCGCCGGAGATGAGACGGATGGGGCGGACGACCACGCCGGGCTGGTGCATGTCCACCAGCACGAGGCTGATGCCGAGGTGCTTGGGCTTGTCGGGCGAGGTGCGGGCGAGCACAAAGATGTAGTCGGCCTCCATGGCGTCCGAGGTCCAGACCTTGCGGCCGTTCAGCACCAGGCGGTCGCCGTCGCGCACGGCGCGGGTGGCAAGGCTCGCGAGGTCGGAACCGGCGCCCGGTTCGGAATAGCCCATGGCCCAGCCGCCTTCGCCGCGGGCGATCCCCGGCAGCCAGCGCTCTTTCTGCGCGTCGGTGCCGTACTCGAGCAGGGTGGGGCCGATGTAGTTGACGCCGCGGCCGGTGAGGGGAGGGCGGGCGCCGATGCGTCCGAGCTCCTCGATGAGGACTCGATACTGCTCCTTGGTCAGCTCGTCGCCGCCGTAGCGCTTGGGCCATGACGGAACCGTCCAGCCGCGCTCTGCCATGCGATCGAGCCAAAGCCGTGTGTCCTCATCAAGCGCTTGCTTGCGGCTGCCCCACGGAATCGGACCGGGGCCGCGTACGCCGTCAGGGCAGTTTTCCGCCAGCCAGACGCGGGTGTCGCTGCGGAATTCGGCCAGTTCGCTTGCCTGGGTCATGTCAGTCCGCCATCGCCCATTCGTTGTCGGCATCTTCGCCGGCGACGGTGGAGCGCGCCATCACCCGAGCTTGGTCGGCGGGCCAGGGATGGCCGCGATGCAGCACGCAGCGGTTGTCCCAGATGACGATGTCGCCGGGCTGCCAGCGGTGCTTCCAGGTCCTCGGTGGCTGACCGGCGTCTGTGGTCAGCTTCCGGAGCAGGCGTCGAGATTCCTCCAGGTCCTCGCCGACGATGTGGCTGGCGTGCCGACCCACGAAGAGGTTGGGGCGCTCTGTGGCCGGGTGGATGCGCATGAGTGGATGCACCACTGGCGGCAGATGGTCGAGATCGGCCTCGCTTAGGAGTTCCAGGCCGCCGTGCCAGGCATGGCTGAAGCGATAGCTGTGCACCGCTTGCTTGTCCTTGAGCCACTCCTGCATCGCACCGTCCAAGGCATCCCAGGCGGCGCGCAGGTCAGCCCACTCGGTCTCGCCGCCGCTGTCTGGCACTACGTGGGCGGCGAGGATCGACGCCTTGGCACCGACACGCTTGTAGGAGCTGTCCGAATGCCACTGCTGGTTGCCGCGTTGGAAGCGCGCCTGCAAGGCATTGGCGTCCACCACCTTGCCGTCCTTGTCGACGTTGGACATGCGGCCGAGTTTGGCTCCTCTTGCGAGGGGAGGCCCCTCGCGCTCCCCTCGGCTGACGGCTCTGCTCACCTTGGCGGTGCGCTTGAGGCCCATCTCGAGCCGCCCGAAACGTCGGGTGAACGCGATATGATCCGAGTCGCTCAGGTGCTGACTCGGAAACAGCAATACCGCATGTTCGTGCCAGGCAGCTTCGATGCGATGGAACGCCTCGTCGTCGATCGTGGCGAGATCGACATCGCGCACCACCGCGCCAAGAGTCGAGTCGAGCGGTTCGATTCGCATGGCACCCTGCCCGGCAAGCGGAGAATCCGCCACTGTATCACTGCTCTCGTCTGCGTTGCCGCGCTTGTGCCGGCGCTCGCGGCGACGGTGCGGCAGACCCTGTCGAACGGCGACACCTACGTCGGCGAGATCGTCGATGGCGTGAAGTCGGGCCAAGGGGAGTACGTCTGGGCGGACGGCCATCGCTACGTCGGTGGCTATCGCGCAGACCGCATGCATGGCACCGGCACCTTCACCTGGGCCGACGGTCGCGAATACGAAGGCGAGTTCGTCGATGGCCGCCGCCACGGCCAAGGCGTCTTCAAGCTCGCCAACGGGGATGTTTATGACGGCTCCTTCGTCGCCAATGCCATGACCGGCAAGGGCACCTACACCTTCGCCAATGGCGATGTGTACGAGGGCGACTTCGTGGCTGGCGAACGCACCGGCCAAGGGCTCTACGAGTGGAGCAACGGCAGCCGCTACGAAGGCGGCGTGCGCGAGGGATTGCCGCACGGCGTTGGTCAATACACTCGCCCGGATGGCTGGACCTATCGCGGCGAGTACGCCGGCGGCGCCCGGCACGGCCACGGCGACCTCACCTGGCCCAACGGCAATCGCTATGTCGGTGCCTTCGCCAGCGACCAGCGCAACGGCTTCGGCTATCTGCATTGGCGCGATGGCACGCTCTATCGGGGACACTTTGCCGCCGGCAGTCCGCATGGCGCCGGGGTCAAGGAGACGCCGGAGGGGGAGCGCTTCTTCGAGTACTGGGTGCAGAACAGCCTCGTCGCGTCGCAACGCATCGAGGTCCGTCCCGCCTGTCGCCTCACCCACGCCGGTGCCGAGTGGATGTTCGACGGCGATGCCTGCGTGAACGGGCTCGCCCACGGCGTCGGCGACGTGGTGCGCATCGATGGCGGTGCGTGGGCGGCGGACGCCAAGGTCGTGCTTGGCAAGCTGGTGGAGGGCGAGGTGGTGTCGCTGACGCTGCCGCCTTGAACATTCCCGGCTACGAGCTACGCCGCGAAATCGGGCGCGGCAGAACGGCGCGGGTGTATCTCGCGCATCAGTTGGACATGGACCGCGACGTGGCGGTCAAGGTCATCGAGGAGGCCAGCGAGGAGCTGCGCGAAGCGGATGTCCTGCGGCGCCTGCGGCACCCCAACATCGTCAGCGTCTATGACGCCGGTGTCCATGAAGGCGTCGCCTACGTCGTCATGGAGCACCTCGCCGGCGGCAACTTGCTGCGTCGGCTGGAGGAAGGCGTGCCGCTGGTGGAAGTGCGCGGCATCGTCCGCGACATCGCTGCGGCGCTTGACCATGCCCACGGCAATGGTGTGCTGCATTGCGACGTCAAGCCCGAGAACATCCTCTTTCGCGATCCGCCCGGTGTCGGCGTCCGATCCCCGGCACTGCTGGGCGACTTCGGCATTGCGCGCGTGGCTTCGGAGACTTCGTCGGCGGAGGACCTGACGCAGGCGAGCCTGCCGTATGCGAGCCCGGAACAGCTTGCCGGGCGGCAACTCGACCATCGCTCGGACCTGTATAGCCTGGGCGCCGTTTTGCACCTCATGCTGGCAGGGGAGCCGCCACCCCGCGCCGACACCGACGGCGTCGTTCGATTGCACGCGGCAGCGCCGCGCCTGCCGCGCAACTTCGCGCCCTTCGCCGCCGTGATGGGCCGGGTTTTGGCGCCGCTGCCGGAAGCTCGGCCGGCATCGGGTGCGGAGTTTGCGCGCGAACTCGATGCGGTGGTGGTGGAAGGTTCGCCCAACGTGGTGGTGCGAGCGGCGGCCGTGACCACGACGGAAATCCAGTCTGTGGCACCCGTCGGCGATGTTGCCGACCCGCTCGTCACGCGCGCGGAACCACGGCGTCAGCGGCGTCGTCGCCGGCGTTGGTTGGCGTCGGCGCTAGGCGTCGCCCTAGTGGTCGCTGCGGCGGCGGCGGTGCGACCAGACTGGTCGGCTCGTGCCGTGGCGTTCCTGGGGCTCGCCGAAGACCCGGACATCGCCGTTGCCTGGGACGACGCCGAGGCGCTCGGAGCCGATCCCAACCAATCCCTCGGCGCGGTAGTGGCGGCATACCGTCGCGTGCTGGAACTGGACCCGGACAATGCCGAAGCCGCCGCCGCCATCGACGATGCGGCTGACCGCTGGAAGCAGGATGTGCAGGCCGCCATCGAGGCGGACGACCTCGCGCTTGCTGCGATGCGGCTCGACGATGTCGCGGCGGTGTTCCCGAACGACGCCGACACCTCAAGTCTTTTCAATCGGTTGCGCAACCGGCGCCACGCCGAGCAGCTCATCAACGACACCCAGCGGCTGCTAGAGCGGGCTGGGCTCTCGCACGAACCCTCCGCCACGGCAGCGATCCAGGCCTATCAGGAGGCGCTGCGGCTCAGCCCCGGCGACCCGATCGCATTGGCGGCACTCGATGCCTTGGCGGAGCACTACACCGGGCTCGCCCGCGATGCTGCCATCGCCGGGGATGTTGCGGAAGCCATGAACAACCTAGGCCGCGCGGTGACGGCAAACCCCGACTTCGCCGGCCTTGGTGACGTCCGCGCCACCATCAACGCCGCCGCCACGCTGCAGGCGCAGATGGAGGCCATGCTGCAGCAGGCAGCGGACTTGCGCGAGCGCGGCGCGCTCATCGATCCGCCGGCATCCAATGCGGCGCAGATCTACCACCAGGTGCTTGCCACCGACCCGGCCAATGCCGTGGCGATGCAGGGGCTTGCGGAGGTGTCGGCGCAGGTGCTGACGGTATTCGTTGCCGAGCTTGAGGCGGGTCGCCAGCAAGAAGCGCGCCGGTTGATCGACCGCTCCGTGGCGTCTGGCTTGGATGACGGTGCCGTAAACGACATGAAAGGGCGCCTCGAACAGGAAATCGCTCGGCTCGAACAGGTGGCGGACCTCTTGGCCGAGGCGAGGACCCTGTTCGCCGACGGCTACATCACCGAACCCGTGGAAGCCAACGCCGTGGCGCGCTTGCGGGAGGCGACGCGGCTGGACCCGGGCAATGCCGAGGCGCAAGAGTTGCTTGCGACATGTGCCGAGCGGCTCGCGGCGGTGGCAGAGGACGCCCACGCCGCCGGCATGGCCGAGCAGGCAAGGCGCTACCTGGACCTCGCCCTCACGGTGACTCCCGGCGTGCAGGCGTGGCGCGAGCGTCGCGATGCTTGGATTGCCGACGGCGGAGAGTGACCGGAAGCACGAAGCCCACCGCGCGAAAAACGCAAGAAAAATGGAGAAAAAATGCGAAAAGGCGCAAAAAAGTGTTGTTTCTGAGGGACTAGGGGAGTAGGGTGCGCGCATCTCCAGCGCCACGAATGGGTCGTCCATGACCATCTTGGTGATGGACGACGACGATTCGGTTGCATCGCCGCTGATCCACCATCTATGTGAGCTCGGCTACGAGGCGGTTGCCCCGGCCAAGGCCGTCGTCGCCTTCGCCGAATCGCTCGACGAAGCGCAGGCGGTTCTGTGCTCCTTCAACGGCTCATGGCCCCGTCGTATCGAGGCGGTTCGAGCGATTGCCCGCGGCGTGCCCGTGCTGATGACCGCGCCGCAAATGCCACCGGCGGAAGACCTGTTGGCGGCGGTGCGGGCCGGCGCGGACGATTTCGTGATCTGGCCGGCCAGGCGCGGCGAACTCGACGAGCGCATTCGCGCCAACACCGCCGATCGCCGACCGGGCGCCACCGATCCCGCGCTGGTGCGCTTCCAGGCCGATCTCGAACGGGACCAGCGCGCCGGCCGCCAGGTGCAGCGCGCCATGCTGCCCACCAACCCGATGGTCATCTCCGGCTATCGCCTGAGCCACCAAGTGCGCTCGTCGCTGCTCCTGTCCGGCGACTTCGTGGATTACTTCCGCATCACCGACCGACAGTTCCTGTTCTACGTTGCGGATGTGTCCGGCCATGGCGCTTCGAGCGCGTTTCTGACTGTGGTGCTGCGCAATCTGTCGCGGCGGTTGCGGCAGGAGTTCCACCCACGCGGCAATGGCGCGGACCCCGCCAACATGCTGGCGGCGCTCAATGGCGACATCCTCGACTACGAGATCGACAAGCATGTGGCGATGTTCATGGGCGTGGTCGATGTGGAGGACCACACCCTCACCTATGCCAATGCCGGGCATTTCCCGCATCCGGTGTACGTCGGTGCCGACGGCGGCGAGTTCCTGGCGGCAACCGGCAAGCCACTGGGCCTCTTCTTGCACGTGTCCTATCGCACCAGCACCGTGCCGTTCGGCATTGGCGACCACGTGGTGGTGTTCTCGGACGGCGTTCTCGACGCGATGGATGCGCCGAGCCTCACCGCCAAGGAGGAGTGTCTGGTGCAGTGCGCGGTGCGGCGGGCGCCCGACATCGACGCCATGTGGGACGCCGCCGGAGTGCGCGACGCAACCCCAGGCCCCGATGACATGACCTGCCTTGTCGTGAGTCGCCCCTCGCAAGAGGAGCCCTCGGTAGAAGAGCCGCGGTCGTGACCGTTGGCCGCATCTTCGCTGCCAATCGCGACGGTGCCTACGTGATGAAGTTCGTGGGCGACGTGCGGCTCAACCTCTGCATCGCCGTGGACGAGTTCCTGGACCGGATGTTCAACGATCCGGAGTTTCGCTCGGTGCTGGTGGACCTTTCCACCACCGAAGGCATCGACAGCACCTCCCTCGGCATGCTGGCCAAGCTCTCCAACCGCGCCCGTGAGAGCGAGCGCCCGACCCCGGTGCTGGTTTCCACCAACCCGGACATCACCCGCCTGCTGCTGACGATGGGCTTCGACGACGTGTTCCGGATCATCGAGGAGCCGCTCGAGCACGAAAGCCAGCTTGGCGAACTGCCGGCCGCGGAACTCGGCACGGAAGACCTCCGTACCCGCGTCCTCGAAGCGCACCGCACGCTGATGGGCATGAACGAAGAAAACCGCCTGGAGTTCCAGGACTTGGTGGCGACCCTCGAAGCCTCCGGCTAGCGGCCGAGCGGTGCCGCCAGCTTCGCGGCGATGAATTCCGCATGCGAGAGATACAGCAAGTCCGAAATCCGCCGGATAGCCGCCTCCTCGTAGTGGTGCTGGTTGCCGTCGAAGCGGGCCAGGCGCCACATGTGCCGCAGGATGTCCGCGCGTTCGGTGCGCGAGCAGGTTTCGTTCAACAGGCGCGTGAAGGGATAGACGCCGGCGCTGGTGTCGTGCAGTTCGCGGGCGCGGCTGACGGTGGAGTCCACGGCATCGCCCTCTAGCCCCCAACTCGCGCGCAGGGCCTCCTTGATGCAGGCGATTTCGTCCTCGGCGATGTCGTGGTCCGCCCACGCCACCTCGAGCAGCAGCATGGTGGCGGCCAGCGGGGCGGTAAACTCCTCATCGTCTTCGGCCGCAGTTTCGGGGCCGGTGAGAAACTCGCGCAGCCTCGCCAGCATCAGGCGGCTCGCAGGGTGAGGTTCGGTGCCACCTGCTCGAAAGCCTCGAGAAGATCGCCCACCCCGGCATCCGCGCGGCGCGCGAAACCGCTCAAGGCGCGGCGAAAGCGTCGCGCGCCGGGGCGACCGCTGCCGAGCCCCATCATGTGCCGGGTCAGGTCGTGCAGGCGTGCCCCGTCAGCGAGGGCGCTTTCCACATACGGCACATAGGCATCCACAATAGCGGCGGCACCGAGCGCGGCGCCGCCCGTGAGCCGGGCATGGAGCTCAGCCAGCCACTCCGGCCGGTTGTACGCGGCGCGTCCCACCATCACGCCGTCCGCCCAGGCGAGACATTCGAGCGCCTGACTGACTTCCGAGATGCCGCCGTTGACGACGATGCGCAAGTCGGGAAAGTCGCGCACCAGGCGCCGCACACGGTGGAACTTGAGCGGCGGAATCTCCCGGTTCTGCGCCGGCGAGAGCCCCTTCAGCACGGCGATGCGGGCATGGACGATGAAGGTGGAAACGCCCCCGCCCGCCACGCAGCCGACGAAGTCGCGCAGGAAGCCGTAGTCGTCGCGTTCGTCGACGCCAATGCGGCACTTCACGGTAACCGGCAGCGCACAAGCATCCTGCATTGCGCTCATCGCCTCGGATACCCGCTCCGGCGTTCGCATCAGGCAGGCGCCGAACGCCCCGCCCTGAACCTTGGGCGAAGGGCAGCCGACGTTGAGGTTCACCTCATCGAAGCCGAGCCGCTCGGCAAGCTTCGCCGCGTGCGCCAAGTCCGCCGGATCGTTGCCGCCGAACTGCACCGCCAACGGCTGTTCGGCCGGGCTGAACCGCAAGAGCCGCTGCCAGTCGCCGTGGCGAACGGCAGCCGCCGGGATCATCTCGGTATAGAGCCTCGCCTCGGGCGCGGCGATGCGGTGCAGCACCCGGCAATGACGGTCCGTGCAGGCCATCATGGGAGCAACGCAGAGCCGCCACGGCGCATTGGCAATGGGGGTGATGGGTTCCATGGACGAAGTGTAGCCGGTTGCTGGTATCGTGCCGCCGCTTGGGAAGAGGGTGCTTTACGTGGGGCAGAGCGTCGCTGCGGCGCTGGAGGTGACGGACCTGGTCACGGAGTTCCGCACGCCAGCGGGCGTTGGCCGGGCCGTGAACGGCGTCTCGTTTCACGTCGATGCCGGCGAGACGCTCGGCATCGTCGGCGAGTCGGGCTGCGGCAAGAGCGTCACCGCCTTGTCGGTGCTGCGGCTCGTGCCGAGTCCGCCGGGGCACATCGTCGCCGGCACCGCCCTCCTTGAAGGCCGGGACCTCCTGTCCCTGCCGGAACGCGAGATGCGTGACCTGCGCGGCAACCGCATCGCGATGATCTTCCAAGAGCCCATGACCTGCCTCAATCCGGTGCTGACGGTGGGGTTCCAGATCGCCGAGACGCTGCGCCGCCATCAGGGCATGTCGCGCGCAAGCGCCCGCGCCCGGGTGGTGGAACTGCTCGATCTCGTGCGCATCCCGGAAGCCGCGCGGCGTGCCGGCGAGTATCCGCACCAGCTTTCCGGCGGCATGCGCCAGCGCGCCATGATTGCCATGGCGCTCGCCTGCAATCCCGGGGTGTTGATCGCCGACGAACCGACGACGGCTCTGGACGTGACCATTCAGGCGCAGGTGCTGGACCTCATGCGCGACCTGCAGGAACGGCTCGGCACGGCGGTGGTGCTCATCACCCACGATCTTGGCGTCGTGGCCGAAACCGCGCATCGGGTGGTGGTGATGTATGCCGGCCGCAAGGTCGAGGAAGCCACGGTGGAGGAGATCTTCGCGGCGCCCTTGCATCCCTACACGCAAGGGCTGCTGGCCTCGGTGCCACGCCTTGGCGGCGGTGGGAGTCGCCTAGCCGAGATTCCGGGCGTCGTGCCGGCGCTGTCGGAGCTTCCGCCGGGCTGCGCCTTTGCGCCCCGGTGTCCCCGCGCGGACGAGCGCTGCCGGGGCAGCGTGCCGCCGTTCGAGATGGACGGGGGCCACGGCGTGGCGTGCTGGCATGCTTGAAGTCGAAGGGCTGAAGATGCACTTCCCCGTCCGCGCCGGGGTCTTCGGCGGCGTTGTCGGGCACGTTCACGCGGTGGACGGCGTGAGCTTCGATGTTGGCGAAGGCGAAACCGTGGGCCTCGTCGGGGAAAGCGGCTGCGGCAAGACCACGGTCGGTCGATCGGTGCTGCGGCTCTTGAAGCCCACGGCCGGGCGAATCCGCCTCGAAGGGGAGGACATCACGCGCCTCGGTAACCGGGCGCTGCGCTCGCATCGGCGACGGATGCAGATCATCTTCCAGGACCCGTTTTCGTCCTTGGACCCGCGCATGAAGGCACGCGACATCGTGGGGGAACTCCTGGGTGTGCATGGCGTGGCGCACGGCGCGGAGAGGAGCGACCGGGTAGAGGCGCTGTTTGAGCGGGTGGGGCTCCGGCGCGACCAACTCGACAACTACCCGCACGAGTTCTCCGGCGGGCAGCGCCAGCGCCTCGGCATCGCCCGGGCGCTGTCGCTCAATCCTCGCCTGATCGTCTGCGACGAGCCGGTGTCGGCGCTCGACGTGTCGATCCAGGCCCAGGTCATCAACCTCTTGATGGACCTCAAGCGGGAATTCTCGCTCTCGTACCTGTTCATCGCCCATGACCTCGCGGTGGTGGAACACATCAGCGACCGCGTGGCGGTGATGTATCTCGGCCGCATCGTCGAGTTCGCCCGCGCCAAGGACCTGTTCGAGAATCCCCAGCACCCCTACACCGAAAGCCTGCTCGCGGCCGTGCCTTCCGCGGCCCCCGGCCGGCGCCAGCGCCGGCAACTCCTGCAAGGCGACGTGCCAAGCCCCATCAACCGCCCAACCGGCTGCCACTTCCACCCCCGCTGCCCCTACGCCACGGCGCAGTGCCGGGAGGAAGACCCGCCGCTGAAGCAGGTGGCAGACGGGCATCTGGCGGCGTGCCACCTGCGATGAACAGGAAGCGTCTGTTGCTGCTAGCGGCGGCGGCGCTGTGGCTTGGCGGGTGTTCCGACGATGCTGCTTCCACCGCCGAGGAGAACGCGCTGGAAGTCGCGCAAGTCGCCTTGGTGCCCGGCGAGCCGGTTTATGGCGGCCATCTGCGCGTCGGCTATGTCCTCGAACCCACATCCCTCGACGCCGTGCTGGGCCGCTCCGGCGGCGACGCATACTACTGGCGCCAGATCTACGACCAACTCGTGGACATAAACCACAGCCTCGAACCTCGCCTATCCCGCTCGCTGGCCACATCGTGGGAGATTTCCGAAGACCCCGACTCCATCACCTTCCACCTGCGCCAAGGCGTCGTCTTCCACGACGGCACCCCGTTCAACGCCGAGGCGGTGAAGTTCAACGTCGAGCGCATCCTCGATCCCAAGACGATGGCGACGCCGCGCGCGTCCATGACCGTGATCGAATCAGTCGATGCCTTGGACGAACACACCGTGCGCTTCAACCTGCACCGTCCCTGGGGCGCGGGCATCAACATGCTGGCGGATCGCGGTGGCGTGATGAACTCGCCGGCCGAGGTGCTGGCCTTGGGCGCCGACTACGGCTGGAAGCCCTCCGGCACGGGCCCGTTCCGGGTCAACAAGGTCATCACCGGCACCATGGTGAACCTGGTTCGCAACGAAGACTACTGGGCCAAGGACGATGCCGGCCGGCCCCTGCCCTATCTCGATGAAGTAACCATCCGCGTGATCCGCGACGAAACCGTGCTGGCCTCTGCCCTCCGCACCGGCGAGATCGACGTCGCCTATCTGCCATACAAGGATGTGGCCGCCTTCCGCCGCGACCCGCGCTTCTCCATCGAAACCATGGACGGCAGCGGCGTGGCGTTGCTTCTGGCGTTCAACGTCGGCCATGAGTTGGTGAGCGACGTGAACCTGCGCCTCGCCATTTCCCACGCCATCGATCCGCACGTGATCAACCGCGCCATCTACTTCGACAAGGTGATGGTGGCGGATTCCGGCATGTGGCCCGTAGGTGCCTGGGCGCACGACCCCGACGTGCCGCGGCCCACCTTCGATGCCGACAAGGCGCGGCAGTACCTTGCGCTTGGCGGTCGCCCGGACGGCTTCGAGTTGACGACGGTGGTCAACAACACGCCTGTCAACATCCTTGCCGCGGAGGTGATCCGCGCCATGCTGAAGAAGATCGGCGTGACGCTGAACATCGAGGTGATGGCGGTGGGAGTCGCCGGCGAGAGCTTCTTCAACGCCGGCCGCTTCCCCCTCTATCTAACCGGTTGGAGCCGCTACCCGGAACCGGACTGGATCGCCTCCCTCGCCTTCAAGAGCGATGGCTTCTACAACGCCGCCAACCTGCCACGCCCAGACGTGGACGCGTTGGTGGAGCAGGGCGCCTCGTTCTATGACCAGTCCGACCGGCTGCGCGCCTATCGGCAACTGAACGCCCTCGTGCTGCGCGAAGCTTGGTTCGTGCCGCTCCTCTACGCCACCAGCTACGCCGCCGCCCCTCTCCGGGTAGGCAACCTCGACCGCCTCATGGGCTGGGATGCAAAGATGAACTTGCGGGAGATCTGGATTGCACCGTAAAGGATGCGCTTCGGGCAAGGGACGGCAGGATGCCTTCCCTCCAAGGCCCGTCGCCATGGACACGATGACTGAGGCCACCTAACCCATGTGGCAATACATCGTCCGCCGTCTGTTGCAGATGCTGCCGGTGCTGGCGCTGGTGACGTTTCTCGTCCATGCGTTGATGCTGGCCATCCCCGGCGACCCCGTCCGGGCGCTCATCGGTCCCGGAGAGGTGCTCGACGAAGAGCAAATTGCGCTCATCCGCAAAGAGCACCACCTCGACGAACCGGTGCTGGTGCAGTACGGCATTTGGCTCAGCAAGGCCGTGCAGGGAGACCTCGGCCGCTCAACCCAAAACCAGCGCCCGGTGGCGGAGGAACTTGGCTCCCGGGCCCTCGTAACCCTCCAATTCGGCATCGTCGCTTGGCTCACAGCCCTGTTCGTCGGCGTGCCGGCCGGCATCGCCTCGGCGGTGTATCGCGGCCGTCCCGTGGACTACATAGCCACGGTGCTGTCCATCGGCGGCGTGGCCATACCGAACTTCTGGCTCGGCATCATGGCCATCCTGCTGTTCGGCGTCACCTTGGGTTGGCTGCCGACCCAAGGCTACGTGGACATCTTCGAAGACCCAGTGGAGGGCCTGCGCCACATGGCGCTGCCGGCCTTTGCCCTGGGGGTGACGAGCTGCGCCCTCATCATGCGCCAGAGCCGTTCCGCCATGCTCGAAGTGCTGGCGCAGGACTACATGCGCACAGCCCGGGCCAAGGGCCTAAGCGAGCGCGTGGTGATCTGGATTCACGCCCTGCGCAACGCCCTGTTGCCGGTGGTGACGGTGTTTGGCCTGCAAACCGGCCGCATCTTCGCCGGCGCCGTGGTGATCGAGACCCTGTTCGGCATCCCCGGCATGGGCAACTACATGGTGCAGGCCATCTTTGCCCGGGACTTCGTGGTGGTGCAGGGCGGCGTGCTGCTGATGGCGGTGTCGGTGCTCACCGCCAATCTCATCACCGACCTTGCCTACGCCTGGCTCGACCCGAGGATCAAGTACGGTGACTGAGGGGACGCTGCCGGCGCTGCCGACGGAGCATCCGGCGGTGACGACGCTGCGGCGCCTGCTGGCCATGCCGCAGGCGGCACTCGGGGTGGTGGTGATCGTGCTGACGGTGCTCGCCGCGCTGCTTGCGCCGTGGATCGTGCCGGTGGACCCCGAGGAGATGGACTTCGACAATCTGCTGAGCGGCATCTCCGCAGAACACTGGCTAGGTTCGGACCAGATGGGCCGCGACACCCTGGCGCGACTCATCGTCGGCGCCCAGGTGGCGCTGATGGTGAGCATTGGCGCGGTGGGGCTCGGCGTTGCCCTCGGCGTACCGCTGGGACTTGCCTCGGTGCATTTTCGCGGCTTCGTGGATGACGTCATCATGCGGGTGATGGACGCCTTGGTGGTGTTTCCGAGCCTCTTGATCGCGGTGGGGCTCGCCGCGGCCATGGGCGGCTCGCTGGTCACGGTGATCGTCGCCATTGGCCTCGCCAACGTGCCCTGGATGGCACGCGTGGTGCGCAGCCAAGGCCTGACGGTGCGCGAACTCGACTACGTGGCGGCGGCGCAGGCGGGCGGCATGAGCAACGTGCGCATCATCGTCCGCCACATCCTGCCGAACAGCGTCGCCCCGGTGATCGTGCAGGCGACCCTCGGCATGGGCTACGCGGTGCTGACCGAAGCCGCGCTCGGCTTCATCGGCGTCGGCATCCAGCCACCAACACCCACCTGGGGCAACATGCTGCAACAGGCATTCCCGATGCTGGACCAGCGGCCCTTGCTCTCGGTTGTCCCGGGCCTTGCCATCTTCCTGCTGGTGCTCGCCTTCAACTTCGTCGGCGACGCCTTGCGCGACATCCTGGATCCAAGGCTAAAGGGCGTAGTCGACGCCTAGGCTCGACCTTGAGTCACAAATCACTCCAAAGTTGTATCAAGATATGTCCAATTATCTCTCCACTTTATCTTCATTTTTAAAGATCAAGCGCGTATAGTGCGCCGCCATTGACTCTTGCCTGCCGGGACACCTGCCCATGCCGAGACAGCGAACGATCGAAGCGCCGGTTCACGCCATTGGCGTTGGGGTCCACACCGGCAAGATCGCTCGCATCACCCTGCGCCCGGCTCCCGTCGATACCGGCATCGAATTCACGCGCACCGACACGCCACATCGGCGACCGATAAAGGCGCGGGCAGAGAACGTCTGCGACACCACTCTCGCCACCAGCATCGGCATGGAAGGCGTGCAGATCGCCACCGTCGAGCACCTGCTGTCGGCGCTGTGGGGGCTCGGCATCGACAACCTCCACGTTGACCTGCACGGCGAGGAAGTGCCGATCATGGACGGCAGCGCACAGCCGTTCATCGACTTGGTGAACAGCGTCGGCATCTGCGAGCAGGATTCCGCCAGGCGCTACATCCTCATCACCCGCGAGGTGCGGGTGAGCCACGGCGATGCCGTGGCAACGCTGAGCCCATACGACGGCTTCAAGGCCGGCTACACGTTCGTGTTCGACCATCCGGTGTACAACCGCTACCCCAAGCACGCCGAGCTCGACTTCGCCCACATCGACTACGTGGACGACGTCAGCGGCGCCCGCTCGTTCGGCCTGACGCGAGAGCTCCCACAGGCACAAGCGATCAAGCGCTGCCTCGGCTCAAGCCTCGCCAACGCCGTGGGCATCGACGACCACGGCATCATCAACGACGAGGGGCTGCGCTACCCGGACGAATTCGTCAAGCACAAGATCCTCGACGCCATCGGCGACCTCTACCTCCTGGGGTTGCCGCTGATCGGCGCCTTCGAGGGCTACATGTCCGGCCACGCCCTAAACAACACGCTGGCAATGGCGCTGCTCCGCTGCACCGACGCGTGGACCTTGGTGGAGGCTGACGACGCCGCCGCACTGGGCGCCGCCGGCCGCACCGCGCAACTGCACTGACGCGTCCCTCGGAGGGAGGGACTTCCGGCGACGAGGGTAAGATGCCCTCTTTGCGCTTTTGCCCAAGGCACAAGGCTCCGCGATGAGCGTTCGCACCCGGGTTGCCCCGAGTCCCACCGGCGATCCCCACGTCGGCACCGCCTACATGGCGCTCTTCAACTACGCCTTCGCCCGCCACCACGGCGGCAGCTTCATCCTGCGCATCGAGGACACCGACCGCGCCCGCTCGAGCGCCGCTTCCGAGAACGCCATCTTCGAAGCCCTGCACTGGCTCGGCCTCGACTGGGACGAAGGCCCCGATGTCGGCGGCGCCAGTGGCCCCTATCGCCAGAGCGAGCGGCGCGAGGCATACCGCCAGCACGCCGAAACGCTGCTTGAGAGCGGCAAGGCCTTCTACTGCTTCTGCTCCCGCGAGCGGCTCGATGCGGTGCGCCGAGAGCAGCAGAAGGCTGGCGAGACGCCGCGCTACGACGGCCACTGCCGTTCGCTCGACGCCGACGAGGCCCGCGCCCGGGTGGCAGCCGGCGAGGAGCACGTCATTCGCCTCGCGGTGCCGGGCGAGGGCACCTGCCAGGTTGAGGACGGCTTGCGGGGAACCATCGAAATCCCCTGGCAGCAAGTGGACATGCAGGTGCTGGTGAAAGCCGACGGCTTCCCCACCTATCACTTGGCCGTGGTGGTGGACGATCACCTCATGGCCATCAGCCACGTGCTGCGCGGCGAGGAGTGGATCAACTCCATGCCGAAGCACCGGCTGCTCTACGACGCCTTCGGCTGGGACATGCCGCAGCACTACCACCTGCCGCTCCTGCGCAACGCCGACCGCAGCAAGCTCTCCAAGCGCAAGAACCCCACCGGCATCGACTACTACCGCCGCCGCGGCTATCTGCCGGAGGCGCTGCTCAACTACCTGGCCCTCATGGGCTGGTCCATGCCGGACGAGCGCGAGGTCTTCAGCTTGGCCGAGATGATCGAGAACTTCGACATCGACCGCGTCTCCGTGCGCGGCCCCGTGTTCGACCCCGAAAAGCTCGACTGGCTCAGCGGCCAGCACCTGCGCGCCTTGGAGCCCCAAGACTTCGCCGCCCGCTTCAACGAGTGGGCAAGCCCAGATCGCCTCGCATCCCTGATCCCGCTCGTACGAGAGCGCACCGAACGCTTCAGCGACCTGGCCGGGCACGTGGACTTTCTCTTGGGCGACCGCGCCCCGCTCGACCCGGATAGCTTCGCTTCCACCAAGCGCCCGCCGGAGGAGTGCCGCCGCATCCTCGACCATGTCCTGCGCGCCTTGGAACCTGTCGAGTCATGGCAGCGCGACGCACTGCACGAGGCAATCTCCTCCCTCGCTACGGCCATGGACCTCAAGCTCCGCGACCTCATGCCGACCCTGTTCATCGCCATCGCCGGCCGCAGCCGCGCGCTGCCGCTCTTCGACTCGATGGCCTGGCTCGGTCGCGACCTGACCCGCGATCGCCTCCGCACCGCAATCACTGCCTTGGGCGGCATCAGCAAGAAGGAAGCCAAGCGCTTCGAACGTGCTTGGCGCGATCTCTGGTAGGCTCGTTTCCAACACCGAAATCCCCGAGGGAGGGCGCCCCCATGCCCCACGACATCGTCATTCGCAACGGCACGCTGGTGGACGGCACCGGCGCCCCAGGCCGCCCCGGCGACCTCGCAATCGACGGCGACCGCATCACCGCCGTCGGCGAAGTCCCAGAACGTGGCCGCCGCGAAATCAACGCCGAAGGCAAGTTCGTCACCCCCGGCTTCGTCGACATCCACACCCACCTCGACGCCCAGATCGCCTGGGACCCCATCGCCTCGTCCTCCTGCTACCACGGCATCACTTCAGCCGTGATCGGCAACTGCGGCGTCACCTTCGCCCCCTGCAAGCCGGCCGACCGTGACTACCTCGCGAGCATGATGGAATCCGTCGAGGACATCCCCCGCGACTCCATCAACGCCGGCCTGCCCTGGGACTGGGAAACCTACGGCGAATACCTCGCCTCCATCGACCGCATGGACAAGGGCATCAACGTCGGCGGCATGGTGGGCCACTGCGCCGTGCGCATCCACGCCATGGGCGAACGTAGCCTCTCCGAAGACCCCGCCGAAGCCACCGACGACGACATCGCCCGCATGTGCGACCTGGTGGACGAGGCCATCGGCGCCGGCGCCCTCGGCTTCTCCACCTCCCGCACCTTCCTGCACAAGGTGCCGGACGGCCGCCATGTGCCCGGCACCTACGCCGACCCCAAGGAACTCCTCGCCATGGGCCGCGTACTAGGCCGCCACGGCAAGGGCATCTTCGAAGGCGCACTCCGCATCGGCGAGCGCGACCGTGAAGAAGGCCTGCCGAAGACCCGCGCCGAAATCGCCTGGGTGGGCGAACTCTCGCGCCAGAACAACGTCCGCTGCACTTTCGGCCTAGCCCACAGCTATCGCCGCCCCGACCTCTACCGTCGCGTAATCGAATTCGCCGAAGAAGAGAACGCCAAGGGCGCCCAGCTACGCCCGCAGACCAGTTCCCGCGGCATCGGGGGCCTGTTCGGCCTCGATCACCGCACCCCGTTCGACGCCACGCCAGCCTGGCGCGAACTGCACTCGATGTCCTTTGCCGAGCGCGTCCGAGCGCTGGAAGACGAGTCGTTCCGAGCCCGCCTTGCCGACCTCACCGAAACGCCGACGCTTGATCTCGCACAGGCATACATCCTCACCGACGACGACCTCGACTACGTCCACGACCGCAACCGCTCGCTGGCCGCACTGGCCGAACGCACCGGCCAAACCCCGGTGGAAGCCTTCATCGAACTCAACCGCCGCCACAAGGGCCGCGTGCAACTCTGGCACCCTGGCCTGAACCAATCCATGGACGCCATCGAGGAGATGATCACCAACCCCACGGTAGCCATGGGCCTCGCCGACTCCGGCGCCCACGTCGGCCAGATCATGGACGCAAGCTCCCCCACCTGGCTCCTCACCCACTGGGTGAAAACCCGCGGCGTCATGACCTTGGAAGAAGCCGTGCAAAGCTGGACCAGCGACACCGCCGCCATCTTCGGCATCCGCGAACGCGGCGTGCTCACCGAGGGCGCTTTCGCCGACGTGAACGTCATCGACATGGACACCTTGGCAATGGAACTGCCCGAATACCGCCACGACTTCCCGGCCGGCGCCGGCCGCTACGTCCAACGCGGCCGCGGCTACGACCAAACGATCGTCAACGGCCAAGTCTTCATGGAAGCCGGCGAACACGCCGGCGCCCTCGCGGGGGTGACGCTCCGAAGCTAAGACAGGCGTTGATTCACGCGCCAAAGCGCGTAAGATGCGCGCCTTCGCGGGTGTTTAGCTCAGTTGGGAGAGCGACGGCCTTACAAGCCGTAGGTCGCAGGTTCGAACCCTGCAACACCCACCACCCGCTCGCAACGAGCGGGATCGAAAAAGGAGCGGTAGTTCAGCTGGTTAGAATACCGGCCTGTCACGCCGGGGGTCGCGGGTTCGAATCCCGTCCGCTCCGCCAAATACTCACTAACGTAATGGTTTAGCTGTATTTTCGCGGAAATTCGCGCTTCGGCGCGTGGTCGCGGTAGCCGTCCGATTGAAGCCGGACGGGAATGTGGAGATAGCGTGAACAAGAATCTGAGAACGCGGTTCGTACGAGACCTAGTAGACGAT
Organism: Pseudomonadales bacterium; assembly: GCA_965116935.1. Classification (GTDB taxonomy): domain Bacteria; phylum Pseudomonadota; class Gammaproteobacteria; order Pseudomonadales; family Azotimanducaceae; genus VXYL01. Next base: position 3,971,788 of record OZ220737.1, read on the forward strand.
CTTCAGCAGGTTGGGGGCAATCGGCTGGAGCAGTGCCTCGAACCCCTTTGGGATTGTGTTGCTGGAGCGCCGGTGAAGGCGCGGGGATTGAACCTGGAGGGCATGGCGGTCGCGGGAGACGTGGATGCGCGTTGGCCCGACGGGAGCATTGCCGAGGCGAGTTCGCAGAAGGACTACTTCACGGCACCGTACGCGAAGGCGCAGGACGATATACGCCATGCACTCAAGGCCGAACCCAATGTCAAGAAGTTGCGGTTGTTTTGCTCGAGGGTCGCGCCAGCAGGTCGGGAGGAGGACCTGCGACGGGCCGTGGAGGAGCGACACGGGAACGGGTTCGAACTGGACGTGTGGGATGGAGAGAGGATCTGCAAGTACATCGTGGATGTGTTGCTGAGGGACCAGCGGTACGTCGAGCGAGTGGGTAGCACGCTTCCCAACCTGCGGCGGATCGCGGAGCAGCATGCCGCGACAGGTTTGGTGCCGCCGCAGAGTCCGATGTACGGAGGCCGGTGTTCGGAGGAGGCCGCGTTACTTAGGCAGCTAGAGACGTCGAAGTGCGTCGTCCTTTGGGGCACGAGTGGCATCGGCAAGACTGAGTTGGCCGTCGCGGTGGCGGGGGCGTTGCGACGGCGCTTCGAGATGGTGATGTGGGTTACGGCGACCGACATCAGAACGGTGATGGACCTCAGGTCGATCGACGTGCGCAACAACGGGCATACGCTAAATGTGTGGGGCATGCTCAATGATGCCAGCATTCTCCTCGTGTTGGATGACGTGACCGTGGACTTGGATGTTGGTTCCTTGGCGGCGCGGTGCGGCAGCTCGCGGGTGATCGTCACTTCGCAGGCCGAGTTTCCTGCGGGCAGCCTCGATGTGGGCTTCCAGAAGGTGAGGTTCGTGGATCGCTCGCAGGCGGAACGAATTCTATCAAGCGGTTTGGATCTACCTTGCCCGGAGCAGATCGTGGACCGCGCCGTTGACGTGTTTGACGGACATCCGCTGCTGCTGAGGCTCTTGAACAGGCGGGCGGCCGACGATGGCGGGTGGGAGGAAGTCGAGGGAGAGTTGGGACACCTGCTCAGCAGTACGACACAGAATCGCGAGACAGCGGCGAAGCGGTTACTGGCCAGGCACCTGTCGGCCGTAGGCCCGGAGTTGGCATTTTTTTTGTGGTGTGGTCAACGCAGCGTTGACTCGGGGCTGTTCCGGTGCCTGTTCGCAAAGGATGGGAAGCACAAGCTCGACGTACGGGCGATGACGGTGGCAGGGCAGGACGACGTCGTGCAGGTGCATCAGTTCGTCCTGCTGGCGGCCGAACGCCTACGGGAGGAAGGTATGCTGCAGGTCCTGGCGGAGCGGTTCCAGTCAGACCTCGAGCGCTACCTCGCGGCCACGGGTCACCGCAAGGCGTTGCCGTTCTATCGCGTGGTACACCGCCATCGAGACCTGATTGCGCGTCTGCTGCAGGTGAACCCGCGGCCTGGTGTTCTACGGTACGCGTACTTTCACGGGTGCCGTGTGACGGAGCTGCGACCGTCGCTTGTGGGCAAACCGGAAGAGGATCTCGGCCTGGTCTTGGACGGCGGCTGCGAAAGGATGGACGTGCTCAGTCTGACGGAAGCGATAGAGCGCGACTACCTATGCTCCCGGGAGCGGGATCGGGACGCGGCCAAGGCGGCATTGGAGGGTCGTCTTGGCTTGTACTCGGAGCTCGAGCACGGGACCGGTGACAGGACTATTCGGGACGTCGTGCGTCATCACCATGCGAAGTCGCTCTTGAAGCTGGGCCGGAGGAAAGAGGCTCTGTCGGCGTTCCGTGCGCTCAACGACAGCGCCGAGGTCCGGTTTCAGGCTAGATTGCAGGTCGCACGGCTTAGCCGAGATGACCCCAAGGGCGCGTTCGAACAAATCAAGTCAATCGTCGCGGCGGAGCGGCAGAGGCCTGGAACCGTCGCGACCTCGGTGTTGCTGGAGGCGTTTGTGGCGTTGCGCCTAGGCTTCTTGAGGGGGCACGTGGAGGTCTTCGAGCGGGAGATTCGCAACTACATGGCCCGGCAGATCAAGGCGGCGGCGTGTTCGGGGGAGACCCATCCGATGCAGGCCTTTGCCGCGGTGGGCGTGGGCTGGGCGTTTGTCGACGAGGAGCTGTTCATGGACGTGCTGGAAGTGATCGAAGTTGGGCGGCCGGAGGATGCCGAGGACGATAACGGCCGAGTTGCGACCGGCCGTGTGCTGACGGCGGCAGGCAAGAAGCACCTTCGCGAGGATAGGAAATCTGCGGCATACAGGCGGCTGAAGGAAGCAGTGGGATTCTATCGTGCGGTTGCGAGGCCGGGGCCCTTCGGGATGGTGCATTATGCCGACGCGCTGATTCGGCTTGAGCGGTACGCCGAGGCGAGGAAGTTGCTGGACGAAGTAGAGGTGGACGAGCGGAAGCCGTACTGGCAACTGCGCCGTGCGGAAGTGCATCGAGCGCATGGGGAATTCGCGGAAGCGCTGGAGCGTCTGGATGTGGCTCTCCAAGACGATCACCTCGGGGGGCCGAGGGCGACGTTTCTCGAACTGCGTGGCGAGGTGCTGTTTGACATGCACGATCCGGGGTTTCGCGAGTGGTTTGGTCTAGCAATCGCGTGTAGCGACGGGGCGGAGAGCATAAAGAACCGCGAGAGATTATCCGCAAGGCTGGACGCGTTGGAGGGGGAAGCGGATGGGTGGTAGAGGGTCGCGCGATCCCCGGAAATGAGGGTCGTTCCCGCCACACACTTTTCCGTCCTACTCACCGTGGGCAATCACCCAGGCTCTCCTCTCTGCCCACAGCCGACCCGGCCGCGAGCCCGCCCTTGGCCCGTGCCGTCAAGATGTCCAATGCAACCGAAAAATGTCCGGCACCTCCGCCTGCCGTCACCGACAAGGGCGAAGGAGAAGCCGCATCCGTTTTCCTTCCGGCACACGCCTCTGTCGTCCCGGACGCGGAGACTCGCACACGCACGCTGAGCGACACGGGGCCAACCGGCAGGCTCGCGAGGCGGCCCCGTGCCGGAAACGCCTATGCGCTGCGAGATGTTGTCCAGTTGGCATGAGAGGGAACGTCTTGTGGCGAGGACGGAAAAGTGTGGCGGAGGGGTTCCGGTCCGCAGGCAAGGAGAGCGAGGGAGATTGCTTACGGTGTGTAGGACGGAAAAGGTGTCGCGGGAAAGCCCCGTCGCCATGCCGATGACGGAGTGGGGTCGGTGGTTGTTGTAGTAGTCGAGGTAGCCGTCGAACCTTGCGTTGGCGTCGGCGACGGTCATGTCGCCGGCGTACTGGTTCCAGAACTCGATGCGCTCGGTTCGGTTGGCGCGCTCCACGTGGCCGTTGAGCGGGCGCCTTCGTGGCGGCGGACGGCGAAGGGAGGGTGTCGAGGCGTGCGCACTCGCCCATGGAACTGGCTGCCGCCGTCGACCTAGACGGAGACCACGTGCATGAAGTCGAGCAGGGCGCGGAGGAAATGTCGGGCGTTGAAGGCGGTGGCGGCGGAGTAAACGCGGGACAGTATGCGTCGGGGCGACGGGGCAGATGGCGGGACTCGAAGAGTCCGCCGGAACCCTCTTGAGGGGCTGGCCGCCGTGGCTGACGGTCATGTGTGGTCGACCTGCACCAGTTCGCCGGGGGCGGCGGCGCGCTCGCCGGGCGCCGGCGGCGGGCGTGCCCGTTTTCGGAGCCGCGACGCCGGGCGACCTTGACGCGTCCCTCGCAGAGCATCCCGCGCATCGCCCGCGATAGGATGCGGCCGACGCTGGAGACGCTGAGCCAACCGGAGATCCGTGCGCTGGAGTGTTAGCGGACGCCGATCAAGATTCTCTGGGCTTCAATCTGAGTTCGTGAGTTGCTTCGGCGGCAGAGACTAGTCGCTCTGTGTACGACACGAGTGCAGAATATGCCAGCCGCTCGGCCGTTAGCAGGTGGCGAGAGTCAGTTAGGCGGATGACGTTGTCATCGGGTGTCAGGAAGCCAGATGCTTGATCGAAGTACTCGCGTACGTAACGGACCACCACATCGTAGTTGCGTCGTAGCTTGCGCCATTCAGCGTAGCGGCGCTGCATCGTGGAAAGGTCGTAGTCCTCGATCTTGCGGAGGATGGTGATATGTTCGGACAACACCTTGTCTTCGATGGTGTAGCGATGGCCATCGGTGTCGGCGAGCGCGTCTAGGGCAACACGGGTTCTCGTGATCGTGCCGGAGATGGCGTGCGCCGCGTGGCTGGCACGTGCCAACTGGAGTTCGTCTTCAAGAAGGCCTGACGCCAACAGTTGTGATTCCGCCTGTTCCATCAGCGAGGAGATGTCGGGTTCCGCCACGTTGGAGGAGAGGTTCCGCTCGGGGAGGATGATGGCGAGAATTGGGATTCGGTGGTCGCGAGTCGCGTTGGCTACTATTTCGAAGTAGGTCAAGATGGCCGCAGCATTCGCTACCAACTCGTCAAGCGTGGCGTCGTTCGCAACGGCTTCTTGTTCCAGCAACCCGATGGCGCGCCGCTGCTCGGCCTCGCCCATTTCGCGGTACTTCAATCCGAACCCAAGAACGATGATGACCAAGGCCACAGCCATCCCCGAGTACACGATCCCTTTCGCGAGCGAGTAGCCAGCTGGTCTCGATAACTCCGGGATTACCCCTTGCTTGACTAGCGAGCGAAGCAGCCAAAACAGGGCGAGGACGACAAAACCGACCAGGGTGAGCGGGTCCGTGAGATACGGTGCAAAGGTACCGAAACTAGAGCTCATCGCGATGTCAACCACTGCGTCGACCGACGTGTGGAAGCTGCGGGACGGGTCCTCGACACACAAGCGTTTCGTCCCGCAGGCCCGATGGCCAAAGGTTCACGGGCGATGTGAGCGTTCAGTTCCGTGCCCTCAACTTCGGTCCACAAGCCGCAGCGTCGCGATTGCGCGGTCGTCCGTGAGGCGATTCGTCAGTGATTCCATTTCGGGGATGGAGGGCGTGCTCAGCAGTTCGGTCCAGCAGGCTTTGCCGTCTTGGGAGTGGACCGGGCCGGAGTAAAGCCGGATGTCCTTCGGATCGTCGATGCTGGCGGCGACGACGTTGACTTCGTCCGTCTTCCAGTCGGGCGAGTGCAGTTCGTTGAGCCGCAGGCCAGTTTGCTTGCCGATGTACTCCATCAGGGTGTCTTGCACGACCCAGATGGCCCTGCCGCCCCAGCCGTTTGCCACCTCCGACTTCACCACCAGTTGGGATGCCATCCGGGCCCAAACCTGCCTGGAGTTGACGCCGGGCGAGAGGCGCCGTTCGGATAGCAGTCCGTTCGCGTACAGCACGGCGTCGCAGAATGCGGACTGCATGTCCGTTCGTTGGCGCCGATTGCCTCCGGAAGTGGAGGCGGTCATGACTTCGACGATGATCGGTGGCCGTTCGTCTGCGCGGAGGACGTAGTCGAGGCGATAGTTCAGTCCTGAGCCGTCGCGGAGGGAGATTTCGGACCAAACCTGAACGGTGTCGCCAGCCTTGAACCCGCCAAGTTGGAGCACCCGATTCCAGAGAGCGCGTTGTGCCTGTGAAGGCTCTGAAGCTTCGAACGAAAGCAGGCGACGCGGGCAGACGGCCCAGTTCCGGTCGCCGATTTGCACCGAGCAGACGCCGCAGGGGATGAATCCGCCCGTTTGCGACCCAACGGCAGCGTCGAAGAAAGGCGCGAGAGGCTGTTCGCTTGCCGGCCATCTCATCATGTCGCGATTGCCGCCGCCGTCGCATAGCGCGGCCATGTGCGGGCATTGGGCTTCGCGGAACTGTTCGGTGTTCGCTCCGCTGGTGGTGAGGATTGTGCCGAACAGTTCGTGGACTACAGACATAGAGCGGACTTGACCGTCGCCGCGACCGACCTTGCCAGGGGCGGCGGAACCGCATTGGCGACCTGCCGGTGCTGGTCGAGGTCTCGGACGGTGCCCGTCCTTCTCCGAATCGGGCCGACGAAGACGTGGCGGTCGGGAAAGCCCTGGATTCGTGCCCCTTCCCGCGGAGTAAGGTAGCGGTCCTCCGTTGGATGGTAGAGCGCTTCGCCACAACGCAGCGTCAATGACGGTAGATTGCGGTGCAGTCGGCGGAACTTCGTCGAGTCCTTGGGCGTCAGTCGCTGCACCACGTCCGGGGGTGCATGCGGCGTCTTCGATAGCCACTCGCCCTCCGCTACGAAGGAAATGCGGTGGCGGTCGCGGGGAGGCGTGATGTCGACGTGATTGGGCACCAACGGATCCTGATCGGGGGGCATCGCTTCGGGCAGGTCGCCGATTGCATCCCCGACGGTGGGCGGTTGCTGTGCTCGAACCAAGGGGAAGTCGAATGCCTGCCCTTCGGGCACTGCAACGATGATCGCCCGCTTGCGCTTCTGGGCGACGCCGTAGTCGCCAGCATCCAGCAGGTTTGCGCGGACGGCATAGCCGATGCGGGCGAATTCCTCGCTCATCGCATCCACCATCGTCATGTCGGGGGTGGCCGGGGCGTCCAGGAACTTTGGAACTTGCTCAATGAGCACGGCGGCCGGTCGCAGACCGTCCGCGAATCGAGCCATCTGGAACGCGAGTTGTCCCCTCGGATCGCCGATTCCGCCCTTCTTGCCGATCTGACTGAACGGCTGGCAGGGGGGGCCGCCGTGAAGCAACGCCAAGTCACCTGCCTTCAGGTTCAGCGAAGCGGCAACTCCTGCAGGGTCGAGTGCTCGCACATCCACTTGCCAGACCGTCTTTCCCCGCGCATTTCGGTGGAGTGTGGAGACGCAATGCGCATCAAGTTCCACGGCGCAAATCGTTCGAAATCCGGCACCATCGACACCGACGTCAAGCCCGCCAGCACCGGCAAAGAGGCTAATCGCGAGCGGCCTCCCGCGTGGTCTGCGACCCTTCGCTGCGCCATTGTTCGCTGTTCCAGGGTGCAAGCTAGTCCTCCCACCATTCCCAAGCGCCAAGGGCTTGTTCGATCTGACGGTGACGGCAAGAACGCCAAGCGCAAAGATTAGGCGACGCCGGGCACACCGTCAACAAAAATCTGTATGAACGTACATTGTAGGCTGCCGCCAAGGCCGGGAGAGGGATTGCGGCCGCGGACAGCTCAGTAGGTCGGCTAGGTCACCGCTGTGCGACAATCGCAGGGCGGGGTGACCTTCGCTATGGTTTCGAGTCGGGCGAGCAGAAACCTCACGACGCCTCACGAACCGCCACCCGATCATGTACGTGTTCTCCGGCCAGCAAGCGGTGCGCGAACAGGAGGCAGGCCCGAACGTCTTCCGGCTCAAGGACGGGGTATTCCTCGATAAGGCTCTTTACGGTCTCGCCTGCGGCCAGGTTTGCCAGCACGTGCTCCACCGAGATTCGCATGTCCCGAATGATCGGCTTCCCGCCAAAGACCTCGGGGCGCACGGTAACGCGTTCCAGCAGCTCATTCTCTCGAAGCATGGGCCTTCTCCTCGTCCGCTCGATTCTCGACCAAATGCAGCACGACGGTGTGGTGGCATTCTCGCACGCATGGCCGATCCTGGGAAAATCGGAGGGGGCCGACAGTCCGGACGCCGTCAAAACCCGCTCTGACGACGTCCCCGAAAGTGTGCAGTCTTCAGTTGCCATTGGCAGGTGAGCGACGGCCGACGCGATACACGTTTGATTTAGTGCCGAATGATTTGGCGAAGAGCCGCGTGCGTTCGTTCAGCACGCCGTAGAAGGCCCGCGTCGCGGCGTCTTGGTGGTCGCGCCAGAGCGTGGCGGGAATCGTCGAATCGTTGGCGAGCGGGGCGCCGTCCCGGTGACCGTAGTAGATCTGCACGGTCCTGCGCTCGACATCGGTGGGTCGCGTCGTCGCCGTGTGAAGCACGGCGGCGTTGCACAGCAGGCAGGTCCCCGCCGGGCCGTGCAGATCGTAAACGCCACCGTGCCGCAACTGTGCGTCGGCATCGTCGAAGATGGGCTCGTCCACCGACTCGGGCGACAGCGAGAAGCAATGCGTATGGGCGTCCACGTCGCTGAGGTAAACCATGAGCTGTACGTAGCCGAGGCGCAGCGGATGGCCGGGCAGGTGGGCGCGGTCACGATGCCATTGCTGGTGTAGTTCGCCGTCGTATGCCGGCATCAGGCGCAGGCCGATTTCGCCAAAACAGACAGGCCCTCCCATCAGCGATTCCACCACCGGCAGGATTCTCGGGTGTCGAATCAGATCGTCGAACGCCGGCGTGGTAACCAATGCGTCGTAGTTTGCCCGTTGGTGGTGGCCGTATGGATGCCAGAAGTACGGATAACGGTGCCGGTCCGCCTCGAAGAGCTCGGTAAAGCGGGCCACTTCGTCGGCGTCGAGGACCTGGCCGAGATCCACGAAGCCGCTGCGTGCAAACGCATCAAAGCTCACGGATGCGTCGGGTACGTTCGTCATGGACTAGGTTTCACGATGAATGCTCGCTGGACGGAATGGTCGCACATTTGGCGGGCTTCTCCGAAGAGTTCCCGACACGCTAGCAGGGGCCCGACGTGGTGCATTTCATCGGCATCGACCTAGCCTGTCCCCATTTCCGGTAGCCGGACAGGCTCATGCCCACCAATGGCGCCATCTGCGCTTGGGTGAGGTTGACCGCCTCACGTACCTCGCGTGGTGAGATTGCGTGATGGACGATGGCAGGCCCGTCGCCCTTGGCGTGCGCGAGTGCTTCCCTGAGGGACTGGACGAGATCGTCGCCGAACGAGTTCATGGTCGATTGCTCCTTGCTTCGTTCCTGATGCTAGTGGCGAGCTCGCCACCATCCGCCGCTCGTGGGGAGTGAGGTCCGTTTGAGGCGTATGTCGGGAGGGTGGCCTTGCACGGGATCTGACGGCACCTGGCCTGATTGCCGACGCGAAGGCCCTGGGGGGCGCTGCACATTTGTACTTCCTAAAACAACGTCTACTGATATATTGGGCGGGCAATGTGTGCCAGAAACGCAATCCGTGCAAGGGACTTGGTGGTCGAGTTCGCAGCGCGTGGACAATACCACTTCACGTCGTCGGAGTTCCGCTCGGCGCTTGGCGTATCGGTCGCGGCCGCGAACCAGTCGCTGTGGCGGCTGGCGAAGCGGGGCGAGATCGCAAGCCCGGGACGAGGCTTTTATGTGATCGTGCCTCCCGAATATCGTGGGCTGGGGTGCCTGCCCCCGGACCAGTTCGTTCCCGCCCTTATGGAACATCGCGGCACGCGCTACTACGTGGGCCTGCTGTCGGCTGCACAGTACCACGGCGCTGCCCACCAACGCCCGCAGGTGTTCCAGGTGATGGTGGAAAAGGCGCGAAAGCCGATCCGCTGCGGTACAGTGGGCGTGGATTTCATCGGTCGGGCACGGTTGGCCAACGTGCCGCTGACTACGTTCGAGAGTCCGCGTGGAGCGGTTCTGGCTTCGACGGTTGAAGCGACGGCGGTGGACTTGGTGGGCTTCATGGGCCGCGCTGGTGGTGTCGACCGGATCGCGGGGATACTCTTGGAACTGTCGGAACAAATGGACCCCGGGCTATTGGTCGAAGCGGCGGGGCCGCGTCGGTATTGTGGGCGCAGCGACTCGGGTTCATCCTCGAGTTCGTTGGCGCGGGCGCGAGGTGCGTTACGCTCAAAGATTACGTGCAACAGCGCGCGCGCAACTACACGCGGCTGCTGCCATCGGCGTCGGCCGAGGGGGCGGCGCGTTCGAGTGATTGGCGATTGTTCGTCAACGCCAGCATCGAGGTGGAAGCGTGATCCCGCGAGATTACGTGACGGCATGGCGCGCGAACGCGCCCTGGGTCGATGATGCTCAGGTCGAACAGGACTTGGTGATCAGCAGGGCGCTGGTCGAAATCTTCTCCCACCCACTCCTTGCACGCTCCCTTGCCTTCCGCGGCGGGACGGCGCTGTACAAGCTCTATCTCACTCCAGCGGCACGGTACTCTGAGGATATCGACCTTGTGCAGGTCGAAGCGGGCCCCGCGGGACCCGTAATGGATGCGATACAGGAGACGCTCAACCCTTGGCTGGCCAAGCCTGGGTGGAAGCAGACGCGGGGCCGGGTGACCTTCCGCTATGGCTTCGAGTCGGGCGGGAACCCTTCAATGAAGATGCGCCTTAAGCTCGAGATCAACACGCGTGAGCACAGAGCGGTCCTCGGCTACAGGACGCGTTCGTTCGGCGTGCGGTCCCGCTGGTTCGAGCAAGCGGCCAGCATCAGGACGTTCGAACTCGACGAACTGCTGGCCACGAAGCTGCGTGCACTTTATCAACGGAAGAAGGGGCGCGACCTGTTTGACCTGAAGGCGGGATTGGAGGACCGTCGAAGCGATGCCCAGCGTATCGTCCAGACGTTCCAGTCATACATGGAGGTGGAGAGCCGTCCGATCAGCCGTGCGATGTTCGAGCAGAATCTCGACCGAAAGCTGCGCGACCCCGGATTCCGATCCGATATGAACGCCCTGCTCGCACCGGAACGCGCGTGGGATGCGACCGTCGCGGCGGGGGTTGTAACCGAGAAGTTGCTGTCGCGGCTGCCCGGCGCGGCGTGGCAAGGCCGTCAGTAGTTCAAGCGGCACTGTGGCACCGGAACAGCCGACACACAAACGTCCCGGGCTACCCGCCTAGGACATCCCTGACATGCGGTCTGGCACCTGCCCGGCCGGCTGCTGTGCGCACGTGCCACCAGCCGCTTGATCGCGGCGAACGTAAGTCGGCCATGGGGTCTGTAAGGACGAAATGGCTGTGTGTCGGGGTGTTTGCTGGTGCACCCCGCAATCGACTCCGGGTACAGTGACTCCATGTGGGATTGGATGTCAGTCACTGCGTTCGTGACGACCGTAGCGCTTCAGGGCACGGCTGACGGTGTGGAAACCCCCATCACCGAACTCGAACTCCACATGCGTATGCACGACAATTTCGAGGCTTGCACGGTCCCAACGGACCTGCCCCCTCGCCCCCGCCATGTCGACCCGCTCACCCACGCTGGACTCCGAAGCCGGTGCGTCGAACTGGCGCGGGTGGGCGCCCGCGAGTGCATCCACGTCCAAGTCGGCGCCGTGCGCGACTATGACGGGAGCTTCCTCGTCGACGTGGAGGTGGAGCCCGACTTCGCGGCCGCCCCGGACGCGGTGCAACAACTGCGGGCATCGGGGACTGGGGGTCTTGCCGAACGTGGGGCCGTCCTCGCACGCTGGCCTGTGGGAGCGTGGCACGACGTGCGAATCTGCCTCGATGGCCCTCGGGTTGTTCGAAAGCGCATCGATGTGCCCGCGCGTTGCACGCTGCTGGAAAGCGAGTACTGGGGCAAGCCGCATCCCGCCACGCTGGAACGTGCAGGTGACGGCGGATGCGTGGTGGCCACCAACAACGAAAGCCATCCGATGCTCATCAACGCGTTTATCGCTCCGCCGGCGGAGGATGAGGAGAGCAGGTACTTCCGCCTGGGCGAACAGGCATCCCTCCCGGCCTGCGTTGAACCGGGAGAGGTGCTGCGTTGGAACTACGAGCTCGTTGGGCCGTGGGCACAGACGTGGCATGTGCTGCACTATTGGGTGATGGTCGGCGATGACGCTGGGGATTGCCCCGACTAGGAGCCCGCGCCGTGGAACGCAGTTCGTAGGGGACGGGCTTGTCCCGTCCCGCGCCGAATCTGTGGGTGCGTTCAAACACGGGCGGGGACAAGCCCCATATGCGCTAACTTGTTTGGATCGATGGTTCCGGGAAGCGTTCGTCGATCTGCGGGGTCCGCTGGCGAGGCGGGTCGGCCAATCCCCTTGAGATGCGGTTCCAGTCGTCGATGGCCTGCTGCAGGGGGAGGTGCGGCTCGATGGCGCGGGCGATCTGGCCGTACATGAAGCGGAAGTCACGCCAGGGACTGCGACGGCGGGCTCTCCACGGTGCCTCCCCAGGGGGAAACGGAGCCGGCGTGGCGAACGAGCTTCTCCACCAACAGCGCCACGAGCAGCTTGCCGTGGAGCCAGGCGCGGGCGCTGTCGTCCTCGTGCTTGGGCAGGTGGCCGAGCTGCGCCAGCGACTTGAAGCGCCTGAAGACCAGTTCGACCTGCCAGCGGACGCGGTACCAGTCCAGCACGCTGCGGGCGTCGAAGGTCCCTTCGGGGAAGGTGGTGAACAGGATCACGTGGCGGGCGAACTCGAGGCTGGACGGCCGCACCTGCCGGCCCTGGCGCGCTGCGTGTTCCTTCGCCTTGCGCTGCGCGATGGCGGCGGCCTCCTCGGTCTTGCGGATCGCGCACACGCGACCCGGCACCGCGACGCCCCGACCGACCGCCACCGCCGGCCATGCCCGCGGGACGCACGCCTCGTCCAGCCCGGCGACCCGCTGCAGCAGGTCCAGCGCCTCCCCGTCCGGTGTCCGCAGCGGCAGCGAGCCGGTGTTCACGCGCACCGTGGCGTGGCCGCCCGACGACGCCACGTGGCCGAGACCCGCCGCCGTCGAGTAGCCCCGGTCCGCCAGCACCAGGTCGCCCCGGGCGATCGGAAAGTGCGCCAGCGTCTCGGCCACGCCCGAACCCTCGGTCGGCGTCAGCTTGTAGAAGTCGCAAGCCAGCGACGGAAGCCGCACGCTGTAGTGCAGGCGCCACAGCGAGCCCGTCCGCCCCGGCTCCTTCACCGTCGTCGCGTCGAACGCCCGGAACGGCAGCTCGCCAGACGCCGACACTCCGCCCTGCTCCCGGAACATCGCCGCGCACAGCTCCCGCAGCCACTCCGACGACTTCCGCAGCCGCTTCAGCAGCGCCACGTCCGAGAGCTCCGCAAGGTTCGCCTGCCGCGCCCGCACCACCGTCTCCCGCAGCGAATGACCCCGCGCCAGATGCAGCAGAAGCACCCGCAGCAGCGCCTCCGGAGACTTCGCCTTGCGCAGTCCCTTCAGCGCCCCCGTCTCCTGCGCCAGTTCCTCCCAGCCTTCCGGAAGGAACGACACCACCACCTTCCAGTCCTCGTCCACTCCGCACAAGCCCCCAGCCGAACCGACACCCCCACCTTACGGACAGCCGATGCGCAAAACAAGTTAGCGCATATGGGGACAAGCCCCGCCCCTACGGGGGACTTGCTCGCGCCGGGCTGCCCGAACGCGAACTGGCCCCGGTCGGAGTCGAGAGAGGGGGTGATGGAATGGCGGAGTACGATTCGATTGCCCGGGAGTACCGGGAGTCCAAGGAGCTGCCGTTTCGCGAATGCATCGAGCGGCATACGCTGTTCGAACTACTCGGCGATGTCCGCGGCCGAACCGTGTTGGACCTTGCCTGCGGGGACGGTTTCTACACGCGCCTGCTCAGGCAGGCGGGTGCTGCAGAGGTCACGGGGGTCGACGTGTCCGAAGGCATGATCGAGCTTGCCGAGGACCGTGAACGGCGACAGCCGCTCGGCTGCCGGTATGTGTGTGCGGACGTTGCCGCCTTCGAGCCTGCTGAACGTGTGGATCTTGTGGTGGCCGCATACCTGCTCAACTACGCGAGCACGCCCGGGGAACTCTTGCGCCTCTGCCGGGCTTGCCATGGCGCACTTCGGGCCGGCGGGCGGTTTGTTGGCCTGAACAACAATGTGCGCAACGTTGCGTTGGCTGCCGGATCTCAGGAAGTACGGCCTCGAGCGCACGTGGGCCAACCCGCTCGCCGAAGGGGACGCCATGCGCTACACGTTCTTCAACGCCGATGGGTCACAGTTTGGGTTCGACAACTTCTACCTGAAGCCCGAGACCCACACCGAAGCGTTCGAACAGGCCGGGTTTCAGAGCTTCCGGTGGTACGACATGAGGCTGCGTCCCTCCGAGGCGGACAATCCGTTCTGGGATGCGTTCATGGCGAATCCACCGATTGTCGCGTTCGAGGCCGAGCGTTGACAGACGGAATGGCACGACCTACGGGAAGGAGCATCACCGGCGCCTATTGTCGGGGAGTATCCGCGGAGGCGGCAGCGAAATAGAGCGTATGTCCGTCCGGATCCTCAATCACGAACTCGGTCATTCCCCAGGGACGGTTTGAGACGCCTTCGACGATCTTTACGCTGGCCTCCTGAACTTGCCGGAAAGCGGCCTTGATGTCGCGCACGGCGAAGTGGATGTGAAGGTGCTGCCCGCTTCGAACGAAGTCGATGCCGGGGTCGGAGTCCTCCACCAGCTTGAGGTGGATCATCCGGCCGCCACAGCGCACACCGGCGTAGAAGTCCTGATACCTAAAGGAAAGTGCGAAGCCAAGCTCCTCGGTATAGAAGCGGATCGCCCGCTCGAGGTCCGTGGTGCGGAGTTGGGGTACAAGTTCTTCAATCTCCATCGCGCGACTCCTCCTTGGTCAAAGCTAGGGCACCCTTGGGGCGCGTCCGCAGTTCGCTCGCGCAAACTGTTGGCCTCCTCAACTCGCATACGCTCACCACTTCGGCTAGGAGCCGACACCTTTCTACAGCAGGCTCCTAGCCGGAGGGTGAGCGTAAGCGAACCCGTAGGCGTGCGCTCGTAGAGCGCGCTGGGAGGCCGCGCCGGAGAAAACGATGCTTGCGCCGGAGTTGAGAGCCCTCGCCCTGCGGGAGAAGGCCCCTCCGAAAGGCGAGGCGCTTTTCGACTCCCCTTCCAGAGAAACGAAAGGAGGAGTGACAGGAGGCGGCTTCGTTCGGGGATTGTGGCGTACGGGCGTTGGGTCGGCGGCCCCCCCTCCGAGAAAAGCGGGGACGCTTTTCTCGACTCCCCCGCGAGGGGGGAGTGACAGGCCCTCGCATTTCCCAACAACGGTGGTGGCGCGCACTTTGCTGTCACTCCCTCGCATCCCCAACGGTGGCGGGCGCCTGCGGGCTCTGCAGAGGCGCTAGTCCGCGCTAGGAGGCTGCGCCGTAGAAACGCGCAGGCTCCTAGCCGAAGTGGTGAGCGAATGCGAACCCGGAGGCCAGCAGTTCGCGTAGCGAACTGCCAACGCGCCCGTCAGGGCGCGCTAGCTCCCGTCCGGCTCGCGGACTCGAACGGCCAGCACGTTGCAGTTCGCGCCGTGCAGCACGCCGTTCGCCGTGGAGCCGAGGAGCAGGCCGAGGCCGTGGCGGCCGTGGCTTCCGACGACGACGAGATCGCAGGCGTTGTCTTCGGCGAAGCGGTGGATTGCGGTGATGGCGCGTCCGTGGACTACGTGCTGACGCGCCTCGGGCACGCCGTACGTCTTGCCGAGGCCCGCAAGGTGGGCGGTGGCGTGTTCTTGCAGGCGGGCCATCTCGTGCGCATGCAGGTCTGGGAGCATGGTCGAGCCATATCCCGAGGCGATGGGCTCGATGGCGTGCAGCAAATGCACTTCGGCGTTGGATGGTGCGACGTCCGCGGCGGCTTGCACCACCTGCAGGCTCTCGTTGGTGATGTCGATCGCCACCAAGATTCGTTCGTGGGCCATGGGCTTGTCCTTGTCCATTGGGGCAGGTGGTTTGTCCTACGTGGGGGCGATGGCGCTGCTTTCCAACACGGGCAGTGGCAGGAAGACGTTCCTGTGGCCTCTGTCCGTCAACCGGACGCGGCCACGAACTGAAACACCTCTTCGAGCGGCCTGTCGAACACGCGGGAAATCTTGAACGCAACCTCGAGCGATGGCGAGTACTTGCCCCCCTCGATCGCGTTGACCGTCTGCCGGGTGACGCCGATCTGGTCGGCCAGTTGCTGTTGGGTCATCTCACCGCAGTGGAACCGGAGGGTTCTGATCCGGTTGCGGACACTCGTCCTCGATCGTGCCACGCTCAGATCCCGCGGCGGTAGTGAACGATCTGCAGCGCGCCCTTTGCCACCTCGGAACCGAACAGGGAGATGAGAAGCAGATGCGCCACCCAGACGCCGCTGACCGACAGGATGAGCGCCATGATCGCGCCTATGACCCCGACGCCCAGAATCCACGACGACTGGCTTTCCGCGCGACAGCCGATAAGCCGATCACGCTCGTCGGCCTCGACGGAATGGCTGGCGACCGCCGCGACGACGTGGCCGGCGATGTTGATGGCCACGACAAGGGCGATTGCCACAGAGAACACCGGCACGAAAGCTGGCAGAGCACTGACGTCGTTCGACACCATGAGGCCGGCCACGACCAAGTAGCCACCCAGGCCGACGACGAGACTGACGAGTTGAACCCAGACGCTCTTTTCCTCGAAGGATGTATCCATAGGGATGGTCCCCAAGTCTGATGCACTTGACACAGTGTCAAAAATAATTGACTCCAACGGCGTCTGTCAAGGATTCTTGACATTGAGGCGGCATGGCGACACGGTTGGGTAGGATGGTGGCACTCGGTTGAGGGTGCCGACAGGCATCATGGACGTAGCGCGGACTCCAATGGCGAAGCAGGCATCGACCGGATTGGCGCTGGATCGGTTGCGTCGGGAAGCGGATCCGAGGCGGCGGCGATTGCTCGCGTTGGGGCTTCTTGGACGCGAACTTGCCCCGCTCGGGATCGAACCGATCCTCGTGGGTGGGGCAGCGCTGGAGTTCTACACGGCTGGCGGCTACGCCACGCACGACGTTGATCTCGCGCTATCGACGGGCAAGGACGTTGACGCGGCGTTCGCGCGTCTCGGGTTCGTCAAAGAGGGCCGGTACTGGTACCAAGAGGAGCTTGACCTTCTGTTCGAGGCACCGGCGCCGGCGGGATTGCCGGGTGAGGATGCGCCGCGAACTGAGGTGTGCATTGACGGTTTGCGCATTGTGGTTGTCAGCGTCGAGGACTTGCTGCTCGACCGCCTCCGTGCCTGGGTGCATTGGCGGAGCGACGAAGACGGTCGTTGGGCGCGTCGCTTGGCGAACCTACACCGTGACCGGATAGACTGGGGATACGTCCGCAAGCGCACGGAAGCGTTGCCCGAAGAGGCAGCCGCGTTGCGACGCATTGAGCAAGACACCCAATCGGAAGACACATGATGGTCGTGGACTACGACGAGTTTCAGGCCGAAATCCTGCGCCTCAAGCGCGAACGCTGGCCGGCGATTCTTGCCGCGGAGCCGCCGGGCCGCGTGGCCGGTCGACGCCCGAGGGATCCGGAGCAAGAGCGAATGCTGACGAAAATGGACCGCATCCGCTTGGCACGAGAGCGCCACGCTAGTGAGTGAAGATTGGGTCGAACGATAGGAGCAGTCGCTCGTCGGTCCCGTGTGGGGATCGGTGTACTACGCCGCCGAAGCGGTCGTCCCAGGCGCCGCCCTTGAGCAGGGACCAGTTGCGCGGGGCGAGGCGCTTGATGTCTCGGCCGCGTCGGATCGGCGGCGCGTCTGTGTCGAGAGTGGCCAGGAGTGCTCGATCCACGTCGCCGTGCGCAATCCACTCGGTGCCGGGGCCGCGGATCGTGACGAGCATGCGGCAGGGCACTTGGTCCACGTGAAAGCGGGGGCACATGGGGCGGCGCAACGTGGTTATCCGGATGCCCACTTGCTCGCAGCCCACTAACGCGCCGAGCATGTCGCCGGCGAGCGCTATCTCTTCGCTCAGCGCGCCAATCCGGTCGGCGTCGATGCACGCGGAGAGGGCGTCTAGTGGCGCGTCAACATCGCCTGCAGCCTGCTCCCATTGTGTCTGCACGTCTTGGCGCGATGCGAACAGGTGCTCGGCAAGAGCGTCCAGGGAATCCGAAGCAGGACGGGCAACGCTGACGAGCTCGACATCTTCGTCGTAGATGGCGGCGAAATCCCCGGCCTGATCGCTCAACACGCAGTTCATCACTACGAGAGGGCAACCTGGAACAGGCGCTGGTAATCCTCCGTTGAACATGGGCGGGGGTTTGTGAACGTGCAGACGTCCTTGGCCGCGTGCTCGGCGAGGCCTGCAACCGCGTCTGGTTGAACGCCCATCTCGCCGAGGCCGGCGGGCAGTTCGAGCTCGGCATTGAGTTGCCGAATGACCTCGGCCGGATCAGCTCCGGGTTCGCAGCCCATCGCAGCGTTGAGCCTTGTGTACTTGTCACCCACATGATCGCGGTTGAAGTCCAGGATCGTCGGGAGAAGGACTGCGTTCAAGGTGCCGTGGTGCAGGCGGAGGGCTTGGTCGGCGCCGCAGGCGTGGCTCATGGAGTGGACGGAGCCGAGCCCTTTGCTGAAGGCCATGGCGCCTTCGGTGGCGGCCATCATCATGTTCCAGCGAGCGTCCTTGTCGCTGCCGTCGGCGACCGCTCGCAGGAGATTGCCTTCCTTGATGCCGCGCTCGATGCCATCGCAGGCCACGGCTTCTGCCGGCGGGTTCACCTGGGGAGAGAGCAGCGCCTCGATGCAATGCGTCATCGCGTCCATGCCGGTTGCCGCCGTCAGTCGGGGCGGCAGGCCAAGGGTCAGGGACGGGTCGCATACCGCCGTGCGTGGGGTCAGGTGCCGACTCGCGAGGATCAGCTTCTCGCCATTGTCCATGATGATGACAGCACCGCTCGAGACCTCGCTGCCGGTGCCCGCCGTGGTGGGGATGGCAACGAGCGGGGCAACGGGGCCGATCTTTGCGGTGCCGCCGAGACCGGCGGTGTAGTCGAGCAAGTCCCCTTCGTGCGTCACCGACAGCGCCACCGCCTTGGCGAGGTCCATGGAGGAACCGCCGCCGAAGGCAACGACCCCATCACACGCCGCGTCCCGATACATGGCGGTCGCCTCTGCCACGGCCGCTTGGGTGGGGTTTTCCGGCGTGCCGTCAAAGACCGTCAGAGCTGTCTCGTTTCCGAGCGCGCCGGCGAGTTCCGCAACCATGCCGAGGCCAACGAGGCCCCGGTCGGTACAGAGCAAGGGACGCTCGATCCCATGTTGTGCCATAACGCGACCGAGGTTTTGGCTGGCGCCGTGGTCGAAGATCGTGTGAGTCAGGAAGGTCAGCGTGGCCATAGGGGAAGTCCTTGGATGTGGGTAGAAAGTGAGCGCGCGGCAACTTCGCGGAACGGATGCGGCGGTGTCATGGCGACTCTCCGGCCATGCGAAATGCCGGGAACGGGTTCGGCAGCGTCGCCCACGCCTTGCTGTTGGCGGCGGCGAGGCGCTCGTGGAGGAGACAAGCGTCGAGGCGAGCGCGCACCTTCGCTTCGGGCATCCGCTGGCCGATGAAGACGAGCTGCTGCGAGCGGTCGCCGAAGCGAGGGTGCCAGTTCGGCTGCTGGTCGGGGCGTTCACCCTCGGGGTGCCCCCAGTTGCTCGGCGGCACCGCTGCCCACCACATGCCGGCGGGCTCCACGTTGCTGACGCCGCCGGCCTGTGCCCACTCGTAGGCGACCCGGTGGTCGGCTGCGACCCAGAAGAACCCCTTCGAACGCAGCACGCCCCGCCAGTTCTCGTCGTTGTGCAGGAACGCCCACAGCTTCTCGGCGTCGAACGGGTGCGACGTCCGATAGGTGAAGCTCGAGATGCCGTACTCCTCGGTCTCGGGCGTGTGCTCGCCCTGGAGTTCCCGAATCCAGCCGGCGGAACTCGCCGCCTTCTCGTAGTCGAACAGGCCCGTGTCGAGCACGCTTTCGAGCGGCACCCGACCACGCGTCGCCGGGAGGAGCTTGGCGCCGGGGTTGAGCGCCCTGACGATGGCTTCCACCCCCACAGCATGGGCGCTGCTCACGAGGTCGAGCTTGTTGAGCACGATGACGTCGGCGAATTCGATCTGGTCGATGAGGAGATCCGTCACCGTTCGGTGATCTTCCTCGCCGAGCGACTCGCCGCGCGCTTGGAGCGCTTCGGCGGCGTAGTAGTCCCGCAGGAAGCTCGCCGCATCCACGACGGTGACCATGGTGTCGAGACGCGAAACCTGACTCAGGCTCACGCCGTTCTCGTCCTCGAAGGTAAAGGTTTGGGCGACGGGGATAGGCTCCGAGATCCCGGTGGACTCGATGAGCAGGTAGTCGAAGCGTCCCTCTTGCGCGAGCCGCGAAACCTCGGCGAGCAGGTCGTCTCGGAGCGTGCAGCAAATGCAGCCGTTCGACATCTCCACCAGCTTTTCCTCGGTGCGCGAGAGCTCAGCGCCGCCGCGCTCGACGAGCGCCGCGTCGATGTTGACCTCGCTCATGTCGTTCACGATCACCGCGACGCGCCGGCCCTCCCGGTTGTTGAGGACCTGGTTTAGGAGCGTGGTCTTGCCCGCTCCGAGGAAGCCCGACAGGACGGTGACGGGAAGGCGTGGTGGGCTGGAGCTCGTCTCGTCGGTCAGGGGCATTGAAGTCCTCGTCTGGTGCGTGCAGGGGTTGATTTGCGCTTCGCCCAACTCAGAGCCGGGTCGGATTGGGCGCGTTGCCGTAGATTTCCTTCGGATCAAAGGACTTCTGCGACTCCGTGAACGCGAGCCGAACAGGCTCGCCCGAAGGGTCGCCGCGCACGACCGATCGGTAGAAGCAGGAACGGTAGCCCACGTGGCAACTGGCACCGGAACCGGCGATCCTGACGCGGAGCCAGACGGCGTCCTGATCGTCGTCGATGCGCAGCTCCGCGACTTCCTGGGTGAGGCCGCTGGTCGCCCCCTTTCGCCAGAGGCACTGGCGGCTTCGGCTCCAGTAGTGCGCCTCGCCGGTGGCGATGGTTCGATCCAGTGCCTCGCCGTTCATGTAGGCCAGCATCAGCACTTCGCCCGTGTCGGCGTCGGTCGCAACGCAGGGGATCAGTCCGTCCGCATCGAATTTCGGCGCGAGGAGCAGCCCCTCCTCTACTTGCTCAACCGACGTGCGGGCGGCAAATGGTGTGGATGACGGCAGGCTGCCTTGTTCGGTTTTCATGGGGAGCGCTCCTTTGGCTTCCGAGGGCATGTTGCGGCTCCGCTATCAACGGGAAACGTTATAACATATCTTCTGGGTTGGCTGGTTGCGACTCCTTGACAGGGGTGTGCGGCAACGGTGACATTGCGATGCCATTCGGGCACGCCGCAGACGAGAGTGAGCCACCTATGTCCATCCCCCAGTGTTCTGCCGCTTCCCCTGCGAGCGACGTTGCCGCGGCATTGGACGAGGCGGGATGCGTCGTCGTGACCGGAGTGATGGATGCCGAGTTGCGGCAGTCGATTGCGGGCGAGCTGGCGCCGCACATGGCGAATGCGCGATACATCGAAGAGGACGACCCGGCGCACTTCTACCCCGGCCGTACGCGGCGCGTCACCGCCCTTGTTGCGCGGTCTCGAAGCGTCACCGACCGCTTGGTGGCACACCCGCTGAGCCGCCAGATCTGCGAGACCCACCTGCTGCCCAATTGCGAGCACGGCTACCAACTGCATGTCTCCGCCGCGCTTGAGGTGGGCCCTGGCGCCCGCAAGCAGGTGCTGCATCGAGAAGAGGATCCGTTCACCTTCTTTCCCCTGCCGCGCCCCAAGATCATTGTCGCCAGCATGTGGGCCGTTTCGGACTTCCGCGCCGACAACGGCGCCACGTTGCTGGTGCCCGGCAGCCACAAGTGGCCGGCGGACAGGAAAGCTGCACCGGACGAGGTGCTGAGCGCCGAGATGCCGGCGGGATCGGTGCTGTTCTGGATGGGTGGAACGCTGCACGGCGCGGGCGCGAACACGTCCGAGGACCGGCGCTACGGAGTGATCCTCACCTATTCCTTGGGCTGGGTGCGGCAGGAAGAGAACCAATACCTCAACGTGCCGCCGAGTCGCATCGCGGAGCTGTCGACGGAAACCAGGCACATGCTTGGGTTCGACATGTACGCGGGGCTTGGCTTCTACGACCCGACCATTGCCTGACGCACCGGGCCCAGACATGGCCGGTGAGTGGGAGATTCGGCCCTTTGAGGCACGGGACGGCGAAGCGGTGGTGGCGCTTTGGCACGCCTGCGGCTTGGTGGTGCCGTGGAACGACCCGGTCAAAGACATCGAGCGCAAGCTCCGCGTTCAAGGGGAGATGTTTCTCGTTGGATCGCTGGGCGGAAGCGTTGTGGCCACCGTGATGGCTGGCTATGAAGGGCACCGCGGTTGGGTCAACTATCTCGCCGTTGCGCCGGAGCAGCGCCGGCAAGGCCTGGGGCGCCGGATGATGGCAGCGGCACAGGCGCGGCTTTACGCGATGGGGTGTCCCAAGATCAACTTGCAAATCAGGAAATTGAACCGGTCGGCGGCCCGCTTCTATCGCTCCCTCGGCTACGTGGAGGACGAGGTCATCAGCATGGGGAAGCGGTTGGTGGAGGATTGAACGGGGCAGCCAGCAATTCGCGCAGCGAACTGCCAACGCGCCATTACGGCGTGTCGGCAGTTTGTCAGCAGGAAATCTCCGGAGGGAGGGCGTCCCGCCCTCCGTCGCGCCCGCAAGGGCGCGCATTTTTGTTCGTCACCGAGTGTTCTGCGCGCCTTGCGGCGCGATGGAGGGCGAGACGCCCTCCCTCCGAAGGTCCGCAAAGTCCGACAGGGCGCTAGCCCTTGTGGTATGCCGCGAGCAGCTTGGCGTAGGCGGCGATGAGGGCCGTGTGGTCGAGGCCCACGGCGAGCTCGGGCGGCCAGTAGGCATTGCCGTTCGCGAAGGCGAGCTTCTGCAGCAGGGTTGCGGCGTGGTGCCAGTCTGCCACTTGGCTTACCCAATGGGTGCCGATGCCGCCGGGCTGCGCTACGTGTTCGGCCGTGGCGTCGGGCAAGGGTTGGGGCACTTCGGCGTTGGGCGGCAGGCAGTCGGTGAGCTGGAGTTCGGTGATGGGGCCCTGGTAGTTCGGGATGTCCCTGCGGGCGCGGGCGCTGCCCGAGGCATCGTGGAGCTCGAACTGGGTCCAGGCTCCGGTGTCGGCCTCGAGCTTCAATCGCTGACGTGGCTCGAGGTCTGCGACCCTGCCTTCCGTGCCGGCTAGCGGGAGGCTGCAATCCGCCCCCTTCGTAAGGCCCCATCGGGCACCCGGCAGCCATTCCTCCACCCGTTCGGGCTCGGCCAAGTAGCTCCACGCGGCATCGGCGGTCAAGGGCAGTCGGCGCACGAACTGCACCGTGTGGCGGTCCAGCACGGACGCTGCGCCCTGGCAGAAGGCGCGCATGCCTGCGTCGTCCGGCAGGCGGAAGCGTCGGGCGATCTGGTCGGGGGTTTCGTAGTGCTTGCGCTGGGCGTCGAACCAGTTGAGGTTGGCGATCGCACCCTTGAGCGGCACGATGTCTGCGGCCATGACTGCTCCCTTACGCTGCGGCTACCCCGAGCAGGATCATAGCCTTTGCCCGCGGTCCGAGGCGGGGGCGAGCGTTTGCTGGCTCGCTGCGGCGGCGCGGATGTCGCTCCAGTCCCAGAGTTGCGGGATGGTGTCAACTTCCGCCCAGAGCTTGGCCTGATCGGCGTAATGCCGGCTGCCGGGATGGCCGGAAGCGCCCAAGGGCACGATCCAGCGGGAGTTCTTCCAGTCCGACGGGTCGTGGATGTAGCGGTTCACCGACATCACGGTGGCGACAAAGCGCTCTGTCATGGAATAGGCCCCGGCGAGGGGCGTGTCGCCGTCGCCGTGCGTGGAGAGGGCAGGCGGGTCGAGCAGCGCCGCGCAATCGGGAAAGGCCTTCGACAGCGGATGGCGGGGACGGGTGCCGTGGACCCCGCCCCAACTCCACTCGCCCATCTCATCGCCGAGTCGGGTGCGCAGTTCCTGAACGGCACGCGCGAGGGCCGCTTCGATGCGGTGCTGCCAGGTTTCGTCGGGAGCGAGGCAAGTGTCGTCGTTGCGGGCCATGGCGGCCACCGCTTGCGCGTACAGCATGCCAAGATGCGAGGCGGCGCCGCGGGCCAAAGGGTGCGTGGGCGTCATGGTGGCCTCGGACACCTCGCCGAGCGCGGCGCGGGCGACATCGGCAAAGAGATAGGTGCGGGCTGCGCCGTAGATCGCGGCTGCGGCGGATGCGCGATCCATGCGCCCGTCCCAGGCCGCGACGATGTCGCGCGCGTCAAGAACGTCGGCATCCGCCGGTGAGAGCTCGCGGACGCGCTGCACGAAAACCTGAGCCGGAATCGAGTGGCGTTCTGCGTGGATGGACGCCATGTCTGCCGGCGTGGCGGCGGCCGGTGCAATCTCGCCGAGTCGATCGGTGATTCGCCGCGCGCGCCAGTCGGGCGCGAAGAATGTGTTGATGTAGTGCGGATAGTCGGCGGTGGTGGGGGCGTTGTTGCAGGTCACGACGAAGCCGGCGTCGGGGTTGCGGGCGTGGGGCATTTCCTCGAACGGGATCTGGCCTTGCCACTCGTGCTCCCCGCTCCAGCCCGGCACCGGTGCCCAGGCGTTGGCAGCGTGGCGCTTCGGGATGCGGCCGCGATAGCGATAGCCAAACTCGCCCTGCACGTCGGCATAGACGAAGTTGTTGACCGGCTCAGTCCATTCCCGGAGCGCCTCCTCGGCTGCGTCCGCCGAGCGTGCCATGAGGAGGTCGTGCAGCGTATTGGGCCAGGCCGTGCCGCTCAGGGTGCCGGTGTGCTGGAAGGCGATGCCGTGGCCGGCGTTGGGGTTGCCGGCGATGATGGGGCCGTGGCGTGTTCGGACGACGGTGAGCGTCTCCGCTTCGCTCTCTCGCACGGCGAGGGTGGTGGTCGTGACTTGTGCCGGCAGCCACTCGTCGCGGTAGGCGTATTCGAGCCCATCGTCCGTGCCGCGAAAGCGCTCGATGAAGAGGTCTTGGTAGTCGCCGAAGCCATGCGTCATGCCCCAGGCGACGTGCTCGGTGTGGCTGAAGTGGGGCATCCCCGGAACGCCGGGAAGGGCGTAGCCGCTGCAGCGGAACTCGGGGCAGGTGATGTGCGTTTGGTAGTACACATTGGGGGTGTCGAGGGCGCGGTGGGAGTCGCCGGCCACGAGGGGAAGCCCCGACGCGGTGCGGGAACCGCCGATCACCCAGGCGTTGCTGCCGCCGTCGGCTTCGTCCAACCAGCCGAGTTGGTTCAGGGAAGCGGCGAGTTCGTCGAGGCATCGCAGTTCCTCGCCGCCATAGCTTGCGCCCGGCGGCACCGATACGAGGCTGTCGTCCGGATAGCCTCGGAACAGCGGCGCTGCCCGTTCGGCACCGATGGCGAGGGCCAGGCGCACGCGGGATAGTTTGGCCTCGAAGGTGCCCATCAGCATGTTTCGCACCTTGTACACGGCCAGGCAATGCCACGGTTGCCAAGGCTCTGGTGCTGCGCCAAGCAGGCGGTACTCGATGGGGAGCGTGGAAGTGGTTTCGAGGAAGGCGTTCACGCCCGCCGCATACGCCGCGAGCATAGCCCTCGCGGCATCGCTCGATGCCTCGAGGTCGGCCTTGGCGGCGCGTTCCACGTCGAATCGCCGCATCAGCCGGTCTTCGGCGAGCCCCGACTCGCCGGAGAACTCCGCCCAGCGGCCGAGCGCACGGTGGCGGTCGTAGTCCATGTGCCAGAGGCGATCTTGTGCGGTGGCGAAGCCTTGGGCGAAGAAGGCATCGCTCGTGCAGGCGGCGCGAATGTGGGGGATGCCCCAGCCGTCCCGCACCACTTCCACAGTCTCATTGAGGCCGGGGGCGTGAATCGTGGATGCGAGATCGGGCAGGGCGGCTTGCAGGTCCGCTTCGGTCATGGACATGATGGCTCCCTTCGCAAGCGAGCGACTATAAACGGGAGGGTCGTGCATGACTTGGTGGGAAGCGACGGACGCCGCAGGGGGATCGGTGCGGGAGTTTCGGGTTCAGCGGGAAGGAAGCGAGCGGCCCATCACCGGGGCCCTGTGGGCGCCAGAAAGCAAGACAGACGATGTGCCGCTTGTGCTGTTTGGCCACGGCGCCTCGGGCGACCGCTACCAGGCGCCCATCTGTCATCTGGCTCATCGCCTGGCGGACGTTGGCTGCGCCTCGCTCTCCATCGATGGGCCGGTGCATGGCCTGCGTCAGGTCGGACCTGGCGGACGCGCCGCGTTTGGCGACGAAATGCGTCGCGAAGGATTCGTCGACGACATGGTGGCGGACTGGCACGCCGCGCTCGATGCGGCGAAGGGCAAGATCGCTGTCGGGGAGATCCGCTACTTCGGGCTGTCGATGGGCTCCATCTTTGGCGTGCCGCTACTTGCCACGCTGCCGCAAGTGACGGCGGCGGTGCTGGGCCTGCTTGGCACAACCGGTGCGGTGGCGCCGCTTGCGGAACGCTTGGCGACGGACGCCACGCAGATTCGCTGCCGCCTGCTGTTCCTCATGCAGCTTGAGGACGAGCTGTTCCCGTGCGATGGCTGCCTTGCCTTGTTCGATGCCTTCGCGAGCGACGACAAGCGCCTGCACGCGAACCCCGGCCTGCACCCGGAGGTGCCGGCCGAGGAGATCGACTGCGCCTTCGACATGCTTGCGCCGGGTTCGTAGGACGTGCGGTTACACTTGCCGGCAGTTTGTGACGCCCTTGGGAGGGAGCATACGTGGCTTGGGAGCAAATCATCGCCGAGACGCACGATCGGGTCGGCGTCATTCGGCTGAACCGTCCGGAACGGCTGAATGCCTGGACCGACACCATGTCCGGCGAGATCGTCGAACAGATCACGGCCTGGAACGAGGATGACGGCATCGGCGCGATCCTCGTTACGGGCGAGGGCAGGGCGTTTTGCGCTGGCGCCGACATTGGCGTCTTCGCCCAGCGCGCCGAGACGAACAAGCAGGGCGCCGGCGAGCCGCTGCGTCGTGGCGGCGCCTCTTTCACGCACTTCATTCGTGACTCGAAGCCCACCGTGGCGGCCATCAACGGCTATGCCGTAGGCGTTGGCCTCACCATGATCCTGCCGTTCGATGTGCGCATCGCCTCCACGGAAGCGCGCCTCAGCATCCGCTTCATCAAGATGGGGCTGATGCCGGAACTCGGCTCCACCCGGCTGCTCGCGCAGCTCATCGGCCTCGGCCCCGCCACCGACATGTGCCTCACCGGGCGTATGGTGCCGGGCGAAGAGGCGCACCGGCTTGGCCTCGTGACGGAAGTCGTGGAACCGGATGCGCTTTTTGACACCGCGCTCGCCAAGGCGAACGAGATTGCCAACAACTCGACGCCCGCCGTGATGATGATCAAGGAGCTTCTGAACCGGAATCCCATGGACGCCGACCTAGAGGCAGTCATGGAACGGGAGGGCATCCGCGACCAGATCGCCCGTCGCCTGCCGGACCACAGCGAGGCGGTGACGGCATTCATGGAGAAGCGCGAGGCCCGTTTCAACCGCACCGGCTAGCCGGACAGGGCGACGCATGCGTCGCCCCTACGACCGAGGCATGAAACGACACCCTTCCGTAGGGGCAACGCCTGCGTTGCCCCGGCCTGCGCAAGCTTCAGCTAGTCCGCTCGACGACGAAGTTGGCGATCTCGCGCAAGTCGCCGGCGCGGGGGCCGAACGAGTCTAGGTGGGCGACGGCGTGCTCGAAGCGTCGTTGCCCCTCCTGCTTCGCTTCGGCGAGGCCGAGCAGCGTGACGTAGGTGGTCTTGCCCTGGCGTTCGTCCGAGCCTTGGGGCTTGCCGAGCTCTGCCGTGGTGCCGATGACGTCGAGCACGTCGTCGTAGATCTGAAAGGCAAGACCGATGTCGCGGGCGAAGGCATCGACGGCTTCGAGCTCTTCGTCGCGCAACGCGCCTGCGCTTGCCCCGAGCAGGACGCTGGCGCGGATGAGGGCGCCGGTCTTGCGTCGGTGCATCGTTTCCAGGTCCGCAAGTTGTAGCGGCTCCTCGCTGGCCTCGGCGGCGAGGTCCAACACTTGGCCTCCCACCATCCCCCCCGCACCGGCTGCGCCCGATAGCAACTGCGTCCAGCGTTGGGCAAGACGTGGCTCGGCGTCCACGGCGACCGTCTCGAATGCCAGCGCCTGCAAGGCATCCCCCACCAGCACGGCCATCGCCTCGCCGAAGCGCACATGCACGGTAGGCTGGCCGTGGCGCAGATCGTCATCGTCCATGACAGGCAGGTCGTCGTGGACCAGTGAGTAGGCGTGGATCAGCTCCACCGCGGCGGCGGCCGGGTCGAGAGCGTCGGGCTCCACGCCGGCGAGCTGGCCGCCCGCATACACAAGCGCTGGGCGTATGCGCTTGCCGCCGCCCAACACCGTGTAGCGCATCGCTTCGTGCAGCGTGGCCGGGTTGGTGTCGGCGGCCGGCATGACACGGTCCAGATAGCGATGGACGCGGCTCGCGGCGCTCGTGAGGGTTTCGGGGTGCATGTCGCGCAAGTGTACCGGCAACCGCCAACACGTTCGTAGAGCGCGCTAGCACGCGAACAAGGCGGGCCTTCGGAGGGAAGGCATTCTGCCTTCCCTGGCGCCGATAGGCGCCCTTCCTTTGTCGGCATCCGGCCCGTGCGCCTGAGGGCGCACGAGGGAAGGCAGAATGCCTTCCCTCCGAAGGCCCCTGCATCGTCAAGTCCGACAGACTGCTAGCGCCACAGGCACCGTTGCCTTCGGACAACGCTTCTTGCCCCAGCCCAAGCCGTCCAATCACCCTGTC
Organism: Pseudomonadales bacterium; assembly: GCA_965116935.1. Lineage (GTDB taxonomy): Bacteria > Pseudomonadota > Gammaproteobacteria > Pseudomonadales > Azotimanducaceae > VXYL01. The sequence goes on from OZ220737.1 coordinate 4,000,071, forward strand.
GGCATCCGGCCGGCTTGCCGTCCGAATCCCGACAGGCTGCTAGAATCTTCCTGCATGAACTCGGGGGTTACAGAGCGGGGGACGCCGCTGGCAAGGGCGCGGGCGGTGGCGCCGCGCATTCGGGCGGCGGCGGATGAGATCGACGAAGGTCGGCGGATTCCGACTCCCCTCGCCGATGAGCTGATCGATCTTGGCATGTTCCGACTGCTGGTGCCGCAGTCGCTTGGCGGCGAACAGGTGGATTGGCTCGACTACCTCGACGTCGTGCGCACCATTGCCTATGCGGATGCGAGCGTTGGCTGGTGCGTTAATCAGGGAGCGGTGTTTGCCACCACAAGCTGTCGCGCACCGGCGGCGCTGGCGGACGAGGTTTGGCGCAACCCGCGCACGGTGGTGGCGAACGGGCCGCCGCAAGGCGTCACCAGCGAGGAGGTGCCAGGCGGCTATCGCCTGAGCGGACGTTGGAACTTCTCTAGCGGCTGCCGCCACGCCAACTGGATGGCGGCGCTCAATGCCGATCGCGGTGCGCCGCCGAGGCTGCATCTCATCCCGAAGGATCAGGTGCGGCTAGTGGATGTGTGGCAGGTGCAGGGGCTGCGCGGCACCGGTAGCTTCAGCTTCGAGGTGAAGGACCTGTTCGTGCCGGACTCTCGCACCATGCCGCTGAACGTACCGCCCTATGCGGACGGCGCGATCTATCTCCCGCCGCAAGGGCTGCTGTTCGCTTGCGGCTTCGGCTGCGTGGCGCTCGGCAATGCCCGCGCGGCAATCGATTCGACCGAGGAATTTGCCTCCGACAAGCGACCTCGCTTCGGTTCACGTCCACTGTCCCAGGACCCGGTCGTGCAACAAGCGGTGGGCAAGGCGGAGGCAATTTGGCGCGGTGCCAAGGCACTTCTGCACCACACGGTGGGAGGGGTTTGGGATGCCATCCGGGAGCGCGGTGCCATCACGCTCGAGGAGCGGGTGGAACTGCGCATGGCCGGCACCCACGCGATTCGCGAGTCCGCCCGCGCCGTGGACATCTGCTACAACCTGAGCGGCTCGTCCTCGATCTTCGCAGACCGCGCCATCCAGCGCCGCTTCCAGGATGCCCACGTCATCACCCAGCAGGTGCAAGGGCGCGAGGCTCACTACGAGACGGTGGGGCAGTTCTTCGTCGGAGAGGAACCCCGAGGCGTTATCTAGGCGATCTTTAGTCGCTTTCGCGAACTGCCTCGTCGTCCTGTCCGTCGGCTCCTGCTTCCGCAACCGCTTCCGCCTCGGCGAGGATGGCCAGCACCTTGGCGTCTTCCGTCGCCTCGTTCTGCACCAGCTCTTTCTCCGAGGTGACGTTGATCGCCTCGATGGCCTTGAGGCGGTTGCTGATTTCCAGCGGAGTGGGCGTAAGACGCTCGGCGGACCCAACGGCCGCCGCAAACACCAGCCCAGCTGCCAGCGCGCCTTGCGCGAGGCCCCGTACGATGGTTTTCACCGACGCACTCCTTACATGGTTACAAACACGTCGTTACAAACGCGATGCCACCCGATCCCAATAGCGACGGATGGCGTCTGCATGCTCGCTCGGGCCGGCGAGGCCTTGGTTCATCGTTACCACGGCGCTGTGCGTCACGCCGAGGTCTTCGAGGGACTTCAGCCGATCCAGTTCCTTGTCCCCGGCATCGCCAAGCGGCTGCATGCACTCCACACCAATGTCGTCCGGGTTCCGGCCCGCGCTCCTGGCCGATACTCGCATAGATTCGAGCTGTTCGCCAAGTGCCTGGTTGTAGAACGGGAACCAGCCGTCGGCGATGCGCCCGACGCGGTCGATCACCTGCGGCGCCATGCCGCCGAGCCAGACGGGGATGGAACCTCCCGGCGGCAGCGGGTTGAGGCCGGCATCGGTGACGGTGTGCCACTTGCCGTCGAAGTCGATGGTGTCGTCGGCCCACAGGCGGCGCATGAGGTCGATCTGCTCTTCGCTGCGCACGCCGCGATCGTGGAAGTTCATGCCGAGCGCTTCGTACTCCACGGCGTTCCAGCCGGTGCCGATGCCGAGCCGCAGCCGACCGCCGGTGAGCACATCGACGCAGGCGGCCTGTTTCGCCACTAGTGCCGTCTGGCGCTGGCCGAGGATGATGACGGCGGTGACGAGTTCAAGCTTCTCGGTGATGCCGCCGAGATAGCCGAACAGCACGAAGGGCTCGTGGAACAGGCTCTCCGAGGTGTAGGGGCCAGACCAATCCGGCCGGTTCGCCGTGTTCGCGCCGAGCACGTGGTCGTAGGCGATGAGGTGATCGTAGCCGCACCCTTCGGCGGTGCGGGCGAAGGTGGCGACCCCATCGGGATTCGCGCCAATTTCCGTTTGCGGGAATACCACACCGAGCTTCATGTTCGCTCTCCTTTGCTTGGCTATCGTCCGGGCGGGCGATAGACGGTGATGGGTCGGTTCCGAGTCATCCAGGACGCCTGCCGTCGCCACGGCCGGCCGGCGGTGATGCCGCCATCGACCACGTGCGCTTGTCCGGTCACGAATTCGGAATCGTCGCTCGCGAGCCACAGCGCGCAGCGGGCGATGTCGTCCGGCTCGCCAACGCGATTCAGCGGTTGCTGCCCGGCCATGTCGGCGCGGAAGTTGCGTTGCGCCTCGTCGGTGAATCCGCGTCCCACCGCCAGGGGCGTGGCGATGAGTCCGGGGCAGATGCAGTTCACGCGCACCTGCCACTCGGCCATTTCCAGCGCCACCGACCGCGTCAGGGCGATGACCGCGGACTTTGCCGTGCTGTACAGGTGCGGGGCCCAGCCGGCTTCGAGACCGGCGATGGAGGCGGTGTTGATGATGGAGCCGGAGCCCTGCTTCTTCATGATCGGGGCAGCGTGCTTGATGCCGAGGAAGACGCCCTTCAGCAGCACGTCGAAGGTGATATCAAAATCCTCCACCGACGTTTCGTCGATGGGCCCGAGCGCGCCGCCGAAGCCGGCGTTGTTGAAGATGCAATCGAGCCGGCCCCAGGCGTCGGCAGTGCGCTCGATGGCGGCCTGGACATCGGCTTCAATGGTCACGTTCACCCGCTCGAAGCGTGCTCGAGGGCCGAGTTCCGCGGCGAGGGCATCCCCAGCTTCCTCATTGAGGTCGGCGATCGTGACGTTGGCGCCTTCGGCCACGAACAGCCGCGCCGTCGCCGCGCCCATGCCGCTGGCAGCGCCGGTGAGGAACGCCGCCTTGCCTTGCAGTCTTCCGCTCCCGGTGTCCGTCATGCAGCCTGCTCCTTGGCGCCGGCAGAGTGTGCGTACACCGGCGGGCGACCGATGGCGATGTGGTCGAAGCCAAGCGCCCGCATGGCCTCCGGCAGATAGAGATTGCGGCCATCGAAGATGGTCGGCGTCTTCAGCCGCGCCTTGATTTCGTGGAAGTCCGGGCTGTGGAACTCGTTCCACTCGGTCACGACGGCCAGGGCGTCGGCGCCGTCGAGTGCCTCCTCGCGCCGTTCCACGAGGTCGAGGTCGTCGCGCTCGCCGTACAGCAGGCGCGCTTGCCGCATGGCTTGCGGGTCGTAGGCGCGCACGCGACCGCCGGCAGCCCAGATGCCTTCCATCAACGTGCGGCTCGGGGCCTCGCGCATGTCGTCGGTGTTGGGCTTGAAGGAAAGCCCCCACAAGGCAATGGTGCGGCCGGCGAGACTGCCGCCGAAGTGCGACGAGATGCGTTCCGGCAGCAGCCGATGCTGGCGTCGGTTGACACCGTCCACTCCGCGCACGATAGCGGTGTCATAGCCGGCTTCCCGGCCCATGCCGATCAGCGCCCGCACGTCCTTGGGAAAGCACGAGCCGCCATAGCCGCAGCCGGCGTAGATGAAGTGGAAGCCGATGCGCGGGTCGGTGCCGATGCCGCGCCGCACCGCCTCTACGTCGGCGCCGAGACGGTCCGCAAGGCCGGCGAACTCGTTCATCAGGCTGATGCGCGTGGCGAGCATGACGTTGGCGGCGTATTTGGTGAGTTCCGCCGAACGCAAATCCATGTGGATGATGCGGTCGTGGTTGCGGTTGAAGGGTGCGTAGAGCCGTTCGAGGAGGTCCTTGGCGCGGTCGCCGTCTGAACCGATGACGATGCGGTCCGGCTTCATGAAGTCCGAAACCGCGCTGCCTTCCTTGAGGAATTCGGGATTGGAGGCAATGTCGAGGTCGATTTCGAGGCCGCGTTCGGCGAGCGCGTCGCGAATGGTGTCTCGCACCTGATCGGCGGCGCCCACGGGTACGGTGGACTTGCACACCACCACCTTGGCTGCGGTCATGTATTCGCCGATGGTGCGGGCCACGGCGAGGGCCTGGCTCATGTCGGCCGAGCCATCCTCTCCCGGTGGCGTGCCGACGGCGATGAAGATCACCTCGCCATGTTCGATGCCATCCGCGCCGCTGGTTGTGAAGGCAAGCCGCCCGGCGTCCACGTTCGCCCGCACGAGTTCCGCGAGGCCCGGCTCGAACATCGGCACTTCACCGCGTCGCAGCATCTCCACCTTGGCGGCGTCGATGTCCACGCAAACCACGTCGTTGCCGCGCTCGGCAAAGCAGGTGCCGGTGACGAGGCCCACATAGGCCGCGCCGAAGATGGTGACTCGCATGGACTCGAAGCCAAGGCGCAATGCTGACGGCGGGGCATTCTAACCGCAGCCGCCGAGTCGGCTCTCCCCGTCGGTGCGAGCTCAAGAAGAGCGCGCCTTTGCAGCCGGAGCCTTTGCCGTTAGGCTGCCTCCGCTTGGGGCAAGCCTGCTGGGGACGGGGAACGCTTGGCCGACTACGACTTTGATCTCTTCGTCATCGGCGCTGGCTCCGGCGGCGTGCGCGCCGCCCGCATGTCGGCTGCGTACGGTGCCCGCGTCGCCATCGCCGAGGAGCGCTATCTCGGCGGCACCTGTGTCAATGTCGGCTGCGTGCCGAAGAAGCTGTTCGTCTATGGGGCGCACTTTGCCGAGGACTTCGAGGACGCGGCCGGCTTCGGCTGGAACGGCGGCGCGCCGACATTCGACTGGCCCGTGCTGCGCGACAACAAGACCCGCGAGATCGAGCGGCTGAACGGCATTTACCGCAACCTCCTGACCGGGCCGGGCGTTGAAGTGATTGAGGCGCGGGCGCGGCTGACGGGGCCTCATACCATCGACGTGGACGGCCGGGAGGTGAGCGCAGAACGCATTCTCGTCGCCACCGGAAGCTGGCCCGTGCTGCCGCCGTTTCCGGGGGTCGAGCATGCCATCACGTCCAACGAGGCGTTCTATCTCGACGAGTTTCCCGAGCGGGTGTTGGTCGTCGGCGGAGGCTACATCGCGGTGGAGTTCGCCGGCATCTTTCAGGGGCTCGGCGCGGAGGCGCGACTTTCCTACAGGGGCGAGCTGTTCCTGCGCGGCTTCGACGAAGGCATCCGCCGGTTCGTGCTCGACGAAATCCGCGCCAAGGGCGTGGACGTGTCGCTGAACTCGCACGTCGCTCGCGTGGACCGCTACGGTGATGAGTTCCTGACCACCTTTGAAGACGGCTCCACGCACACTTCGGACTTCGTCCTGGTTGCCACCGGACGCGCCCCCAACACCGCCGGACTCGGCCTCGAGGCGGCCGGCGTACAGCTTGCCAAGTCCGGCGCAATTCCGGTGGACGACGAGTACCGCACCAACATCCCCCACATCCACGCCATTGGCGACGTGATCGATCGCATGCAACTGACGCCGGTTGCCATCGCCGAGGGCATGTGCATCGCCGGCAACCTCTACAACGGCGAGTCGCGCCGGGTGGACTACGCCAACGTGCCTACTGCCATCTTCTGTCAGCCCAACATCGGCACGGTGGGGCCGACGGAGGAGGAGGCTAAGCAGCGCTATCCGGGGCTTCAGGTGTTCGAGTCGAGCTTCCGACCCATGAAGCACACGCTTTCCGGGCGCGCCGAACGCACCATGATGAAGCTCTTGGTGGACGGCGACAGCGACGCGGTCGTGGCAGCGCACATGTGCGGGCCGGACGCCGGCGAGATCGTCCAGGGCCTTGCCGTCGCGATCGTCGCCGGCGCCACCAAGACGCAGTTCGATGCCACGGTGGGGATTCACCCGACGGCAGCCGAAGAGTTCGTGACCATGCGGGAGGCGGTGCGATGATGCGGATTCGATCCTTGCGGCCCGGTCACGTGGCAGCGGCCTTGCTGTCGGCCGGGCTTGTGTCGGCAACCGACGCTGCCCCGCGCAACGTCATCCTCTTCGTCGGCGACGGCATGGGCGTCTCCACCGTTACCGCGGCGCGCATTCTGGAAGGCCAGATGCACGGCAATCCCGGAGAGGAAAACGCGCTTTCCTTTGAGGAGTTTCCGGCCCTTGCGCTGGTGAAGACCTACACGACGGACATGCAGGTTCCCGATTCCGCCGGCACCATGACCGCGCTCGTTACCGGCGTGAAGACCCGGTCTGGCGTCATCTCCATCGGCCCCGAACCCGATCGGGGCGACTGTGAGGCGAGCAAGGCACACACGTTGGAGACGCTGCTGGAAGTGGCCGAGCAGGCGGGCTATCGCACCGGCATCGTCACCACCACCAGCATCACTCACGCGACACCGGCCGCCACCTATGCCCATGCCGCAGACCGCAACTGGGAACGACGCGGCGCCATCCCGGAGGAAAGCCGAGACGCCTGTGCGGACATCGCCCAGCAGTTCGTTGCATTTGACTACGGCGACGGCATTGACGTGGCCTTCGGCGGCGGCAGGGAGATGTTTCTGCCCGCAACGGAAGCGGACCCGGAGGACGACGGCGCCACCGGTGCCCGCGAGGACGGGCGCAACCTCGTTGAGGAATGGCTTGCCTCAGGCGAGGGGCGAGCCTTTGCGCACGACCAGGCCGGATTCGAGGCGCTTCCACCCGAAGCCCAGGTGCTGGCGCTGTTCGAGCCCTCACACATGGAGTTCGAGGCCGACCGCGCGGAGGATGCCGGCGGCGAACCGTCGCTGGCGGAAATGACCGCGGACGCCATCGACCGGCTCGCGAACGACCGCGGCTATTTTCTGATGGTGGAAGCGGGGCGCATCGACCACGCCCACCACTTCGGCAACGCCCGCCGCGCCCTCGTGGACACGATCGCCCTTGCCGACGCGGTGGCTGTGGCGGCAGAGCGTACCGACTCCGCCGACACCCTCATCGTCGTCACGGCCGACCACAGCCACACCCTCACCATCGCTGGCTATCCCGTGCGCGGCAATCCGATTCTCGACTATGTGCGGGATGCTGCCGGCGAACCCCAGCGGGATGCGAAGGGGCAGGCGTACACGACGCTCGGCTATGCCAACGGCCCTGGTGCATTGGTGGATCGAGACGCCGAGGACGCGATAGCGGAGCCCACCGACGGCGACTATCAGCAGACGGCAACCCATGCGATGTACGTTGAAACCCATGCAGGCGAGGACGTCCCGGCCTATGCGCGGGGGCCGCACGCCGGCGAGATCACGGGCGTGATGGAGCAGAACGAGCTCCATGGCGTGATGCTCCGAGCGCTCTTCGGCGCGGAATCGACCACTGGGGAGACCCGTTGATGGATGCACTGAGCGGCTTTCTCAGCACGCTGGACGGAATCCTCGGCAGTTCGCCTTGGTTCCCCTTCGTGCTGCTCGGCGTGGGCCTCCTGTTCACGGTCTATCTTGGCCTGCCGCAGGTGCGCTTCTTTCGCCACGCATGGCGCGTGCTGCTCGGCCGCGAGACCCGCTCCGACGCCCCCGGCGACACCAGCCACCTGCAAGCGCTCTCAACCGCGCTTTCCGGCACCGTCGGCACCGGCAACATTGGCGGGGTGGCGTTGGCGCTCCACCTCGGCGGCCCTGCTGCGCTCTTCTGGATGTGGACGACGGCCTTCCTCGGCATGGCGACCAAGTTCGTCGAGGTGACGATTTCCCACAAGTACCGCATCACCGACGACCGCGGGCAGATCGCTGGTGGTCCCATGTACTACATGGAGCGGGGCTTGGGGGCTCGCTTCGGCGAACGCTGGAAATGGGCCGCCAAGGGCATGGCGGTGCTGTTCGCCGTGGCGACGGTGTTCAGCACCTTGGGCTCCGGCAACATGCCGCAGAGCAACAACATGGCGTCCGGGCTTGAAACGTCGTTCGGCATCCCGCCGTGGGTGAGTGGCGGGGCGCTGGCGATCTTGCTGGGCCTCGTCATCATCGGCGGCATTCGCCGCATCGCGACGGTGGCGACGGCCATCGTGCCGACGATGGGCGTCATCTATGCGCTCGGCGCGACGGCGGTGATCGTCAGCAACGCCGACGCCATCATTCCGTCCTTCGCGGCCGTCTTCAGCAACGCTTTCAGCGGCAGCGCGGCGGCGGGTGGGTTTCTCGGCGCGTCGTTCGCCTATGCCTTCACCAAGGGAGTCAACCGGGGGCTGTTCTCGAACGAGGCCGGGCAGGGCTCCGCGCCCATTGCCCACGCCTCGGCGAAGACCGACGAGCCGGTTTCGGAGGGCATGGTGTCCCTGCTCGAACCGTTCCTCGACACCTTGGTGATTTGCACGCTGACGGGTCTCGTGATTCTCGCGAGCGGGGTTTGGCAGGAGAAGTTCGACACCGAGTTCGCTTCCTTCGACACGCAGTTTGTGGCGGGTGCCTGGTCGGACCAGGACGCGGAGCACGTCGATGCGCTGTATCGGCACCTCGGCGGCGGCGAAGGGAGCGCGGTGACGCCAGCTTCCGGCACGTTTGCGGTGGTCGATGGGCGCCTGGCGGAGGTTGGCGTCGTGACCGTGCTGCACAACCGCTCGGTCGCCGAGGACGTGCGCTTCCATCAGGACGGCGTGCCCTACACGGGGGAAATCCGCCTCGTCGATGGCGAACTCGCGACCGACGTTTCGGTGCAGGGCAGGTCGCTCCTGCACTCGGTGCCGCTGACGGCGGAGGCGTTCAAGCGCTCCTTCATCGGCGACTACGGCCAATACGCGGTCACCGTGGGCCTGATGCTGTTCGCCTTCTCCACCGCCATCGCCTGGTCCTACTACGGCGACCGTTCGATGACATACCTGTTCGGCACCGCCTCGGTGCTGCCGTATCGCGTGTTCTACGTGCTCGCCTTCTTCCTCGCCACCATCATGGACACTTCGCTGGTGTGGCTGATCTCCGCCGTCACCTTGGTACTGATGGCGCTGCCGAACCTCGTCGGCATCGTCCTCTTTGCCCCGGAGATCAGGCGCGAAGTGGCGGCCTATCGCGAGCGGCGGGGGCTCTGACTCTCTCCTATACCGTTCGGACAAGGGCTCGGGCCGGTCGGCACGTGTCGGGGACGGTTCGTGTCAACGGAGATACGAGACGTTCAGTTGGGGGAACCGTTCGAAGTCGTGGTCGTTGGTCAGAATCGACGGTATCCCGTGTTGGCCGCAAAGTGCCGCGATCTGGGCATCGAAAACCAGATTTCCGCGGGCATCCGATTCGCGGATCACAGCACCGAGGCGGTCCAGGAACCCGGCCTCCGCACAGACGACCTCACAAGTCGGCGAAGCGAGCAACTCGTCGATGAAGCCCAGAGCTTCGGTCACTGTAGAGGGGGGATTGAAGACCCTCGGATGGGTCACGACGCGAAGAAACTCCGTGACACAGAAGACTGGCAAGGCCCAGCGTTCGTCTCCCTCGGCCAACGCGGTGAGGCGGTCCGCCGCACTGGCTGCGGGTCCATCTCGGCTCGATGCGCGTAAACGAGGGCGTTGGTGTCAACCGCAATCATCGGCGGTCGATCACATCGTATAGAGCGTCCCGGTCAGTGATGTCGACGTTCGGCGCCCGCGTTCCTTGCACGGTCAGCAGCCGCAAGCGAAACCGCCGTTTCGGTTGGGGAGCGAGCTTGGCGCGCAAGGCGTCCTCGACGAACCGGGTGAGCGTGACCCCATTGCGTGTTGCCGACTGCTTGCAGCGCCGCAATACCTCGTCATTGAGATTGAGAGTCGTTTTCATCATTCCCGCCGCTGGATTTGCCGCTGCATCTTATGGCAAGACCATATCAATCATGCCTTACATAGGGCAACCGGGCCTCGCCAATCTCTCTACCCACTGGCCACGACGAGGGCTCTTCTAATCCCCACCCCAATGCCATGCCGCAAGATCGCTGAGGGCGGTTTGGGCGAGCAGATACCCGTCGTTCTCCTCCCGCGCGGCCCTTTGTACGGCAGCTAGGGTACGGCTGGTGCCCGTTGCCGGCGGGCGCTGGATGCGCAGGTGCCCGCGCATGTGGTCCAGCGCGTTGCGCAGGTTGCCCGGAGTGGGTGGCCTCCGTAACCAAAGGGTGAGTTCAAGGCCGATGGCGTCGAACCCGTCGCGGCCGCGCAGCCGGCTCACCCGCCGTCCGAACTCGCGATAGGCACCTTGGTCGCGGGCCAAGAGCGAATACTTGTGATGCGCCCAGAGCTCGTGGGTGGATCGGGGCAGACGGATGCGCCCCGGCTCTTTGCCGGCGTACTTCTCGGCGAGCAGCGCGAATTGCTCGCCCGGTGGGTCGATGAGTGTCTCCGGCCAACGTCCCTTGGCCTTGCGAAGCCGCACGGGCGTGCGGTCTTGGTAGCCGCGAAAGGCCATTTCCGCCGCCAGCGTGCGGTGCCGCTGGCCGAGCGCCCAGCCGAGACCGGTCCATCGAAGGGTCTCGGGATGGCGACCGTAGCCCGCCAACCCCTTGCTCAGCACGGCGACCACGCCATGCAGTTCGCGATGTTCGCCGAGGAGGCTTTGGCGGTTCAGATAGCCGGGATGGATGTCCCAGATGCGCACGGGAGCGCGATGCCGCCTACCCCCAACGATCCCAATGCACCGTCTGTTCCACGGGCAGCCGGGTGACCGGGCCGAACTTGCCCATCGGGTACCCCACCGGAATCAGGCAAAAGGCTTCGACGTTGTCCGGCAACGCCAGCACCTCACGCGCCGCTTCCCGATTGGCGAGCCCCAAGGTGGTGGGCGCGGCACCGAGCCCCAGCGCGCGCGCCGCCAAGAGCAGGTTCTGCACCGCCGGCCAGATGGAGCCGCCGCCCATCGCCTGGCCGGCGGCGACGGGGCGCTCGAACTCGTAGCAGGCGATGACCAGTGCCGGGATGTCCTGCATATGCTCGGCTTGCCACAGCACCGACTTCAGCATCCGCGCTCGCTTGTCCGCGTCTTGATGCGGCAGCGCGCCGGCTCGCCCCGAATCCGGTGCCGCGTAGGCCGTCACCGCCGTCTTGTTGAGCGCTGCCAGCTTCGCCCGCTGCTCCGCATCGCGGACGATGATCCAGCGTGCGCCTTGCGCGTTGGAGCCTGTCGGTGCCTGGTTGGCGGCATCGATGAGTTTCAGCAGCGTCTCCTCCGGCACCGGAGTTGGCGTGAGCCGCCGCATGGCACGGCAGTTGTACATCGTTTCGAAAACGCCCATTTCGTCGGCCACGCCTTGACTCCCATATGCGATTTGACTGCCGTTCAACATAGCACGGCGCAGGCGCGACTTGGATCAGAAGGCGCGTGGGTGCCGCATCCGGTATAGTCGGGCGTTTGCCATTCCATCCTCTTCAAGGAGCGAATCCATGGCCCATTCCCTGATCATTTCCGGCGGCACGGTGGTTGATGGCAGCGGCGCTGCGCCCAAGCGCGCCGATGTCGCGGTCGACGACGGACGCGTCAGCCGCATCGGCGATCTTTCGGGTGCAGAGGCGGCCGAGACCATCGACGCCAGCGGGAAGATCGTCACCCCGGGCTTCGTCGATCTGCACACGCACCTCGATGCCCAGATCGGCTGGGATCCGGAGATGCGGCCGAGTTCCTATCACGGCGTCACCACGGCGCTGATCGGCAACTGCGGCGTCACGTTCGCGCCCTGCGGCAAGGACAACCGGCGCTATCTGGCGGAACTCATGGAGGCGGTGGAGGACATCGCCGCCGACGCCATCATGGACGGCCTGCCCTGGAACTGGACCACCTTCGGCGAATATCTCGACTGCGTGCAGTCACTTAGGCCCACCCTCAACGTGGTGGGCATGTGCGGCCACTCGGCCATTCGCTTCGAGGCCATGGGCGACAAGAGTTGCGACGAAGGCGTGCAGGCGGACGAGCGCGAACTCAAGCGCATCGTCGAACTCGTCAAGGAATCCGTCGAAGGCGGCGCGGCTGGCTTCTCCACCTCCCGCTTCTTGGGCCACCGCGTCCCGGACGGTCGCCTCACCCCCGGAACTTGGGCCGATCCCCGCGAAACCCGCGCTATTCAGCAAGCCGTGGTCGACGCCGGAGGTCGCGGCGGGATGTTCCAGGTGGCGCCGGACATGCGCACGCGCTACGACATCGAACGACAGATGTTCGAGACCGGTGCCGAGATCGGCTGTCAAGTGCTGTTTTCGGGCGGCACGGGTCCGGATGGCGACGGTGGCGTCGCGCGCTGGGCCGAGTTCTTCGAGCGCAACAACACCGATGGGAAGCGCGTCACCGGGATCTGCCATACCCGACCGAGCGGTTCCTTCTTCGGCCTTGCCCAGCAGGCGTTCCTGCGCACCCTCGCGTGGCGGGAACTGATGAAGCTGCCGTCGATAGCCGACCGGGTGGCTGCACTCAAGGACCCTGCCACCCGCGAGAAGCTGGTGACGGAAGCGAAGGAAAACGGCGGTTTCGGCGAGGTGGCGCGCATTCTGCACCCGATGGGCACCAACGAATTCCCGGACTTCGATCTTGAGAACAACCGCAACCTGCAGAAACTGGCCGACGACGCCGGCAAGGACCCGGTGGATGTCTATGTCGAGCGCCTGATCGCCTCGGAAGGCAAGGAACTTTGGAACCTGTGGGCCTTCGGCGGCGCGCTTGAGAACCAGTGGAACTACATGCGCCTGCCGCATGTCGTGCCGATGCTCGGCGATGCCGGCGCCCACGTCGGCCAGTTCACCGACGCCGATTCCCCGACCTTCCTGCTCGGCGAACTCACCCGCGACCGCGGCGTGTACTCGCTCGAGGAGGCGGTGCACCGCATCTCCGGCAAGTCCGCTGAGGTGCTCGGGCTCAAGGAGCGCGGCGAACTGCGCGAGGGCTGGCACGCTGACATCAACGTCATCGACTACGAGAACCTCACCTCCTGCCACCCCGAGTACGTCAACGACTTCCCCCACAACGGCGGTCGCCTCGTGGTCAAGAGCCGTGGCTACGACGCAACGCTGGTGGCCGGCAAGGTCGTGATCCAAAACGGCCAGTACACGGGCAGCCGCCCCGGCGAAGTGATCCGGGAGTTCATCCGGGGGTAGTTGCGTGACTTGACGGACCGCTCCCGTGTGCTGATGCAAAATGTTCGAGCGGCTTGTGCTTGCCGGTTCGAGACCGAGGTCTATTCGCTTGGACACTCGGGCCGGCAGGCCTGTCGCCAACGAGCAATCGTTGCCGCCTGACAATCAGGCGATCGCCATATTTGAGGGGCTTCGGAAGCAGCACGGACAATGGCGTTTGCGCAAAGGAATCCTGCGGAACGTACAACTGCTTCGGGCATGTGTGGGCAAGCCGCAGGACATGCATCTTTGAGTCAGGCGAGGTGAGGAGAATACTCGAAGAGGACGAGTACGTGAAAATCGACCTCAAGCAGGCGGTCGGTGGCGATGTCGTAACATACGTCCATGCTGAAAGCAGGGACGTATGGCACGCGGGTGTGATCGAGTTGAGGGAACTCACGGGCGGTGGTGTCGTCCCGTGGGTGCTTAGCAAGCTCGACGCGTCGAAGGGAGAGGTATTTCACCCGATTGATGACGTGCATGCCTCCTTCGCGTGGGAGAGAGAGATTTGGACGGACCGACCTCAGCAGTAGTCGTCCTGTCGGAGAAGGAAGTCGCTCGATTCTTGGGTGAATCTGCGATGCTGGCCACGACGGAGGCTCTTGAAAGATGCGTCCTATCCGACGCTGCTTTCCGAGAGCTACGAGACCGGATCGAGTCGGCAGTTCTTTCGGTTGTAGATGTCGAGGCATTTGTCGACAGGCTCTTGATGGAGTTCCGACCGGGTCGGGCCTTCTATGGAGACAAGGTGCTTGCCCTCGTTGCATTGGTGCTGGAGACTGGGCCAGAGCCGTTCGCAAGCCAGTTTCTTGATGAACTGGCATCCCTTGAATGTGCAGAGATTCCTTTGGCATCCCGCATGGCTCGGCGGGTTTTGCTTCGGCGAAAGCCGTTCTTTCCAAGCACAGCCATTCGTACTGAGGTGATTTCCGGTCCAGTTTACGGGGCTGACGAAATCTTGGTGGAGACGACCATCGGGTCTGACGAGAAACCGCTCCAGGACCGCTCAGTCACCATGAATTTCCTGAATCTGGCTGCGTGATGGCGAAGCTTGAACTCTTCCTCGTCGCAGAAGGCGTTTCGGTCGATCAGACGACCAATAGTGTCAGTGCCTTCAATGTGCTGGAAACTCTGCCGTTGAAGGAGGGAAAGCCGGACGTCATTCCTCGTTGCGTAGCTTTCTCTCTGTGGCAGATGGAGCCTTCGGATATCGGGAAGGATTTTCAGGTAATGCTGCGCATCCATCGTCCTGGTGCCGAACTAGAGGAATTTCCTTCGAACGTTACGGCGAGTACGTCACGGCATCGGGTGTTTACCCGGATTGTCGGGCTGCCCCTGGAACAGGCGGGAACCTTGAAAATTCGAGGTGCTACTCAACGGAGCCCAAGTCGGAGAGCACGCGGTGGAAGTGGTCGAGGCATCGCCGTTGGCTGATCCCGACCGACGTTGGGCTTGATCGGCCCAGTTAAATGCTCGACTATCCGCTCTTGAACCTGAATTGCCTTGATACTGTACGAAAACGCATGTATCGTGCCTTGTCCCTGTATGAAAGAACAGAGGACAAGGCATGGAGGTGCGATTTCTTTCCGACCTTCTCCGTCGGGGGCGGCTGTCGCAGTGCTCGTGGGGCGAGGATTGCCTCGCCACCGGCTTTCCCGAGCTTGATGATGAACTGCACGGAGGCTGGCCGCGTGCCGGCCTTGGCGAACTGCTCTGCGCGGCGAGTGGCATTGGCGAACTGCGGCTTCTGGCACCGGCTCTCAAGGGGCTCTCTGAGAGCGAGAATCGCTGGATCGTCTGGATCAATCCGCCGCACGTTCCCTATGCACCGGCGCTAGAGCGGCTTGGCATCGACCTTGGCAAGGTGCTGCTGGTCTTTCCGAAGGATCATACCGAAGCGCTGTGGGCGTTCGAGCAAGCCCTTGCCACCGCCTCCTGCTGCGCGGCGCTCGGCTGGCTGAGCGAATCGCGGCTGCGCTTTGCCGACATTCGCCGTCTGCAACTGGCGGCGCGCAAGGGCAGTGCCTGGGCGACGCTGTTCCGTCCCGCATCGGCTGCCGGCCATGCATCCCCTGCAGAACTGCGCATCGAGGCCACGTCCCTGCCTTCGCCGCCGGCAAGCCGCCTGCGGCTTGACATTCGCAAGCGTCGGAGCGGCTGGCCGGTAGAGGGAATCGAGGTGGAACTCGAGGCTCCACTTGGGCGGGGAGAAGCAGTCAGGCTGTCGCTGGTGCCGGCCGCCGAATCTGCCTGATCCAAAGAGCCGTGCCGATGGCGAACGAGCGTTGGCTGGGCGTGCATTTCCCCCGCCTGAAGCTGGAGGTGTGCATTCGCCGGCTGACGGGCGATGCCGAGGTCCCTGTCGTGCTCGTCGAAGACGGCAAGGTACTGGCGCTGAACGATGCCGCCTTGGCGGCTGGCGTCTTGCCAGGCTCTTCGCAGGCGACGGCTGTGGGCATCTGCGCGGACATCGTCTGCTGCCGGCGCGACGCTTCGGCAGAAGATGCCCGCCTCGGCCTCTTGGCCGAACTTGCTTGGCGCTTTACCTCCCATGTCAGCTTGGCCGAGGCGGATGGATTGCTGCTCGAAGTGGGTCGCAGCCTGCGTCTGTTCGGCGGTTTGGCGGCGCTTTGCGAGGAAGTGGAGGTGCTCTATCGGGGGCTGGGTCACGAGCTGCGGCTGGCAGCGGCGGATACGCCGCTGGCCGCCACGGTGCTGGCGCGGGCCGGCACTTCGTCGCTTCAGACCGTCCCGCTCGCTTGCACGCATCTGGAGCCGGATGCGATCGAGCGATTCGCCAACATGGGCATCATGAGCTTGGGGCAGGTGCTTGCGTTGCCGGCGGCGGAACTCGGTCAGCGCTTCGATCCCGAGCTCCTCGCCTATCTGGACCGGCTTGTGGGACGCGTCCCGGACCCGCAAGACCTCCTCGTGCCAACCGAAACCTTCGCCTCGGTCGTGCATCTCGTCAGTTCCGTGCAGGACGGCAATGCGCTCCTGTTCCCGGTGCGGCGGCTGGCTGGCGAACTGGCTTCCTGGCTCGCATCCCGCCGTCTGGGCGCCAGCGAGATCGTCTGGACCTTCACCGCACTGCACGGCGAGGAAGCCTCCCTTGCCGTGCGCTTCGCCCGTCCGCGCAGCGATGCCGGGGCGCTGTTCGACCACACTCGGCTCAGCTTCGAGGGATTCCGTCCGCCTTCGGAGGTGATGAGCGTCTCGCTCAAGGCGGAGTCTCTGCGGCTCCTCAAGGCCGTCACCCGGTCGCTGTTGCCAGAGGTGCCGGGGGCTGGAATTCATGCCGATTCCGTTGCGCTCGAACTCGTGGACCGTCTGGCGGCAAGGCTCGGCGAGGATGCCCTGCACGGCATTCGGATGGCGGACGATCACCGCCCGGAAAGGGCTTGGAGCATCCGCCATGTGCGGCAGATGCACGGCAAGGGTGGGCGGCCCCGGCAAGGCACGCTGCCGGTGCGGCCCATTTGGCTCATGCCGACACCGGAGCCGGTGCGAAGGGGCGACTTCACTCTCCTCGGCGAATGCGAACGCATCGAGACCGGCTGGTGGGACGGTGCCGTGGCACGGGACTACTTCGTCGCCACGGCACGGGATGGCCGGCAATGCTGGCTCTTTCGGGAAGAGAAAGGCGACGAGAAAGAAAGGTGGTTCCTGCATGGCTACTTCGCCTGAATCCTTCGCCGAGCTGCACGCCGTTTCCAACTATTCCTTCCTGCGCGGCGCATCGCACCCGGAGGAGATCGTGCAGGCGGCCCATGCACTCGGCTACCGCGCCATCGCCATCACCGACGAATGCTCTGTTGCCGGCGTCGTCAAGGCGCACATGGCGGCACAGGAACTCGGCATCAAGCTCATCGTCGGGGCTGAATTCCACTTGGAAACCGGTGCCCATCTCGCCTTGCTTGCGCCCACCCGAAGCGCCTACGGACAGCTCTCGACGCTCATCACCCGCGCCCGCCGCCGGGCGCCGAAGGGCGAATACCAACTGACGGTGGACGACCTCGCCATCGCCCAGGAATGCCTGGCACTGTGGATTCCGGGCACAGGCCCGTTCCCGGACGTGTTCGAAGCCGGCAGGGCGGTGCAGAGCCGCTGCGGCAAGGATTTCTGGATTCTGCTCGAACTCTTCCGCGAGCAGGACGATCTTGAACGCGCCGCCCGTGCCCTCACGCTCTCGACCCGCCTTGGCGTCAAGGTGGTGGCGAGCAACGGTGCCGTCATGCATGTCGCCGAGCGCAAGCCCTTGCAGGACGTGCTCACCGCCGTGCGGCTGAAGTCGAGCGTGCACGAGCTTGGCACCGAGCTGCACCAGAACCGCGAGCGCCACTTGAAGCCCGTGACCACCCTGCTCGAAATCTATCCGCAAGAGATGCTCTTCGAGGCCGCCGCCATTGCCGATCGCTGTCACTTCTCCATGAATGAGCTCCGCTACGAATACCCCCGCGAACTGGTGCCGATGGGCTTCTCCCCGGGCGCCTGGCTCAGGCGGCTCACGGAAGAGGGGGCGGCCAAGCGCTGGCCCGACGGGATTCCGGCGCATGTTCAGGAACTGATCGAGAAGGAACTGGCCCTCATCGCAGAGCTTCGCTACGAATTCTTCTTCCTCACGGTGGAAGACATCGTCCGCTTCGCTCGCAGCCGCAACATCCTCTGCCAGGGCCGAGGTTCCGCCGCCAATTCCACCGTGTGCTATTGCCTCGGCATCACCGAGGTCGATCCGGCGCGGATGCATCTGTTGTTCGAGCGCTTTGTTTCCAAGGAACGCAACGAACCGCCGGACATTGACGTCGATTTCGAGCACGAGCGGCGCGAGGAGGTGATCCAGTACATCTACGCCAAGTACGGCCGCCATCGGGCCGCCCTCGCCGCCACGCTCATCACCTACCGGCTGCGCAGCGCCATCCGCGATGTCGGCAAGGCGCTCGACTTCGATGCCTCGCTGCTCGAAGTGCTGGCGAAATCCATGGCCTGGTGGGACGACAAGAGCGAACTCGCCAAGCGCTTCGTCGCCTCCGGAATCGACCCCAAGAGCCGCCCGGTGCGACAATTCCTGCATCTGGTGCGCGCAATCGTCGGCTTTCCACGCCACCTCTCGCAGCATGTGGGCGGCTTCGTCATCTCGGCGGGGCCGCTGGCGGAACTCGTGCCCATCGAGAACGCGGCGATGGAGGATCGCACCGTCATCCAGTGGGACAAGGACGATCTCGAATCCCTGGGCCTCTTGAAGGTGGACGTGCTCGGCCTCGGCATGCTTACGGCCATTCGCAAGGCGTTGGCCATGCTCGGGAAGCCGCCGTCGGCCATGGCGCACATTCCGCCGGAAGACCCCGCCACCTACGCCATGCTGCAAAAGGCCGACAGCGTCGGCGTCTTTCAGGTGGAGTCCCGGGCGCAGATGTCGATGCTGCCGCGGCTGAAACCAGAGAACTACTACGACCTCGTGATCGAGGTGGCCATCGTCCGACCGGGGCCGATTCAGGGCAACATGGTGCATCCGTATTTGCGCCGCCGCCGAGGCGAAGAGGAGCCGGACTATTCGAGCAAGGCGGTGGAGAGGGTGCTGGAACGCACCCTCGGCATCCCCATCTTCCAGGAACAGGTGATCGAGCTCGCCATGGTGGCCGCTGGCTTCACGGCGGGGGAGGCAGACGGCCTGCGCCGCGCCATGGCGGCGTGGAAGCGGCGCGGTGGGCTCGAAAAGTATGAGCGCAAGCTCATCGATGGGATGCTCGAGCGCGGCTATGAGCAGGAATTCGCCGAGCGGGTGTGGGGGCAAATCCGGGGCTTCGGCGAATACGGCTTCCCGGAATCGCACGCCGCCAGCTTCGCCCTTCTGGTTTATGTCTCCGCCTGGCTCAAGTGCCACCATCCGGCGGTGTTCTGCTGTGCGCTCCTCAACAGCCAGCCGATGGGGTTCTACACGCCATCGCAGCTCGTGCAGGATGCCAGGGCGCATGGGGTGGAGGTGCGAGGCGCCGATGTGCAGGCGAGCGGCTTCGGCTATCGGATCGAGTCCGGGGCGATCCGGGTCGGCTTGAGGCAAGTGAAGGGGCTGCACGAAGAAGCCGCACAGCGCATCGAGTCGCAGCAGCCGTTTCGAGACATCGACGATTTGGCACGCCGCGGACACCTCGAAGCCAGGGAACTGACGGTGCTGGCCCGTGCCGGGGCACTCGAAAGCCTGAGCGGACATCGCCATCAGGCGCATTGGGACGCCGCCGGAGTCGCGCGCCCCACGCACCTGGAGACGGCGGCGAACGGTAAGCAAGCGCCGTATCGCACCGAGGTCGCGCTGTCAGCGCCGGCAGTGGGGCAGGAGATGCTTGCGGACTACCGCTATCTCGGCCTCACCCTGGGGCCGCACCCAATGGCACTCCTGCGCTCCGCCAGCGAGTTCCGAGGCTGCCGCTCCGCCCTGGAACTCAAGGATTCCCGCAACGGCCAGTTCATCGAGGTGGCCGGCGTCGTCACCTGCCGCCAACGCCCAAGCGGCCCGTCCGGTGTCGTCTTCATGACCCTGGAAGACGAAACCGGCAACAGCAACATCGTGGTCTGGAATCGAGTCCTGCACGCCTTCCGCCCCGCCCTCCTGCAATCCCGCCTCATCGCGGTCAAGGGTGTAGTGGAACGCGAGGGAGAGGTAATCCACGTGCTGGCCGGCGAAGTGCGAAACCTGAGCCACCTCCTCGCAGGACTTTCGGGCGACATGGAGGCCGCGGACCAAACGGCCTTCCGTTCTCGCAACTTCCATTGACTGCCGACGGTGCAGCACATTTTCATCAGCTAGATATTGAAGATTCGAGCCTCCACTCGCTCCCGAGCATCCCACACGACTCAATCCCGGCACCTATTCAAGCACTCGGCGCTTCCAACAGCACTCGGCGTTTACGACACAACAACATTCCGTCCTACCCCTCCAAGGGGTGATGGCTGACAAGCCTTTCAGCCTTTTCCTACATATCTTCCGCTTGCGTCCGGCTACGGTTGCGTCGCAATGCACGATCCCATCTACAGGCGCCTGTTCGCGTTCCCGCGCATGGTGGCGGACCTGCTCCGCGCTGTCGGCGAGCCGGACTGGATCGACGCCGTCGACTTCGGCGCGCTTGAGGACGTGTCGGCGCAGTATGTTGGCGACGGCGGCCAGCAGCGGCGAGGCGACGCGGTTTGGCGGGTGCGGTTCCGGAACCGCTGGCTCTACCTGCTCTTGTTGCTGGAGTTCCAGTCCACCATTGATTCGCGCATGGCGCTGCGCAACATCGAGTACACGGCGCTCCTGTATCGGGAGCTGGGCCGTCGCGGCGAGTTGGGGCCGGTCGGCGAGTGGCCGCCGGTGCTGCCGCTTGTGCTCTACAACGGAAGCGCTCCGTGGACGGCCCGAAGGGAGATGCGGGAGTTGATCGCACCGGTGGCATTGTCGCTGGAGCCATTCCAGCCGTCGCAGCGCACGCTGGTCCTTGACGAGCAGCATGTGAAGCTGGACGATTTGCCGGCCGGGAACCTGGTGCGGGCGCTGGCGGGCTTGGAACAGAGCCGGACATCGGTGGACGTGGTTCGGGTCGTGTCTGCGTTGCGGGAGCTGCTTCAGGCACCTTCAGACGCGGAGCTGGGCCGAGCCTTTGTGGCGTGGATTCGGCACAACATGACGAGGATGGCCCCGGCCGGCACGGAGATCGAACTGGGGCAGACCTTGGAGGAGGCGACGATGACATTGGCGGAGCGCTGGGCCGAGTGGCCAAAGCAATGGCATCGCGAGGGCGTGGCCGAAGGCCGGCGCGAGGGTTTGGCGCGAGACCGGGAGCTACTGTGTCGCCAGGTCGCCGTGCGCTTTGGCAGTGCGGCGGGCGAGCGTACCCGTGCACTTCTTGCTGGCGTCGACGACTGGGACCGCCTGTCCGAAGTGGGCGACCTGGTTGTTCGCGCCGACACCGGCGCCGACTTCCTGCACCGTCTGACCGCCACGGTTCGCTCCGCCTGACGCGGCAGGAAAGTTATACCAAAGGCGGTGAGGGGGAACACATGACCTACCGCACCGCGATCATTGGCGGGACGATGCGGCTTGCTGGGGGGGCCGGCAAGGCTGTGGGTGAGGAGGAGCTGGCCACGCCCTTTGGCCCAGCTAGTCATGCCGAGGAGTATCCGGGTGCCGATGCGATCTTCGTCAATCGTCATGGCGTGCGTGGGGAGATTCTTGCGCATCGGGTGAACTACCGGGCCAACATGCACTTCCTGAAGCGTTGCGGGGTGCAGGAGGCACTTGCCGTCTTTGCGGTGGGGGGGATCGATCGGACGCTCGCGGATGGCGACTTTGCGATTCCCCATGACCTGATCGACTACACCTGGGGGAGGGAGCACACCTTTGCCCCGGAAGAAGGTGTGCGGCACATCGAGTTTGGTGAGCCGTTCGATGCCTCGGTTCGTGCGCGGATTCGTCAGGCGGCAGAGCGGGCGGGGATCGCGGCGCGGGACGGGGGCGTGTATGGCGTCACGCAAGGCCCGCGCCTGGAAACGCCGGCGGAGATTGATCGGTTGGAGCGCGATGGGTGCACGCTGGTGGGCATGACCGCCATGCCGGAGGCGGCGCTGGCGCGGGAGCTGGGCATTGCCTATGCCGGTGTCTGTGTGGTGGTGAACCCGGCGGCGGGGCGGGGCACAGGTGCCATCGACGGGGTGGACATTCGTGCCGTGATTGCGCGTGCGGAGGAGCCGCTAGCGCGGCTCGTAGCCGAGTTCCTCGAGGGCGGCGGCTAGCTCTGGCGGCTCCTCAATGGGGTCGATCTGCACCAGAAGGCCGAATGCCGGATGGTCGAGGTAGTGCAGTTCGCCGTCGGCCAGGCGGCGGTTTTCCTGCATGAGCGCGAGTCCGCCACTCGGCAGGGAGCGGGTCAGGAGCACCTCGAACTGGGGATAGGGACGGGCGGTTAGCCTCAGCGTGCCTTCGATCTCGTGTCGTCCGTTGGCGCCTTTCGGCCCTAGTTGCACCAGCATGGATGTGGCGGAGCGGGGCGGTTCGGCACGTTGCTGCCATGCGCCGGCCGCGAGCACGCGGAATCGGCGGTTGAGGGTGTCGCGAACGCCTTGCAGCGAACGGAGCCCGGACCAGACTTGAAGCGTCGCTTCGCGCAATTCCTCGTAGTGCGTTTGTGCCTGCTCCCGCGCTTTCGCTTGGGCAAGGGCCTCCTCGTCAGGTTCCGCCACGGCACGGATGGCGGGTGGGAAGCGCGGCGTGCGGCCATCCTCGAAGCAGGCGTGCAGAGCGGCGGAGTGGAAGTCGTTGCCGAATGCCGTTACGAGTATGGCGGGCCAGTAGGTGCGCGGCAGAGCAGGTTGCTCACCGATGCCTTCGCAGTCGGGATGGGGGATGGGCTTCATCCAGGCGGGGCGTTCTGGCCGGCCGGCGGGGGTTTGGAGAACTGGCAATGCCGGCGGCGCGGGGCCGTAGCCGCAGCCGTGCAACGGCTCCTCTCGTGGCGCGACGGCGCGGGCGATGGTTTGATTGGGCAGGCGCAGGTGTTCCACTCGACGCATTGGCGCGACGCCGGCGTCGTTTCGCGTGAAGGCAATCATCTCCACGCGCACCCACAGTGCATCTCGCATGCGTTCGATTTCGGCGGGGAGGGCCGCCGCCGCTGCCGCTGGGCCTGCCAACGTCAGGACGAGGAGGACTGCCCGCGCTCGAAGAGAACTAGGCACCCGCGGCGCGGGTGGCCCAGCGACCGGCTTCGGCATCCATGGTTGCAGGGCCGGGCGACGCCTCCTCACGTTCCTCTTTCGGCGTGAGCCGCTCCACCAGCTCCTCCACGAACTGAAACCGTTGCTCGACTTCCTCCAGCGACCGGGTAACGCGCAGGCGGCTGGTCGATTCGTTGCGGGCACCGCCCTGAAGCTGGTAGGTGCCGGGTTCCGCCTGCACCAAACGCACCAGGGCGAGGGCATCTGCTCGTGGCTCTGGGGCAAACTCGAGGCGACCGCCGCCACGGCCGACGTCGATGCGGGCGATGCCGATGGCGCCGGCGGCGAGCTTCAGCGCGGTGGTGCGGAACAGGTTGCGGAGCGGATCGGGCAGGAGGCCAAAGCGGTCGATCATCTCGATCTTGAGTTCGTCGAGGGCCTCCACCGTCGCCGCGTTGCTGATGCGCTTGTACATGATCAGGCGCATGTGAACGTCGGGCAGGTAGTCGTCCGGTATCAGCGCCGGCACGTGCAGGTTTACGTCGTGGCTGGTATCGAGGGGCTCGGTGAGGTTCGGCGTCGTGCCGGAGCGGATGGCCTTGACCGCGCGCTCGAGCATGTCCATGTAGAGGGAAAAGCCGATGGTCTCGATTTGGCCGGATTGGTCATCGCCCAAGAGTTCGCCGGCGCCGCGAATCTCGAGGTCATGGGTGGCGAGGGTGAAGCCGATGCCGAGTTCGCCGGAGCTCTCGATGGCGTCGAGACGCTTGCGGGCGTCCGGCGTCATCTCGCGCGGATCGGGCGTCAGCAGATAGGCATAGGCCTGGCGGTGCGAACGGCCCACGCGTCCGCGCAATTGGTGTAGCTGCGCCAGCCCAAAGCGATCCGCACGTTCGATGACGATGGTGTTGGCGTTGGGGATGTCGAGGCCGTTCTCGACGATGGTGGTGCAGACGAGGACGTTGACGCGCCGGTGGTAGAAGTCCGTCATCACCCGCTCAAGGTCGCGCTTCGGCATCTGCCCGTGACCGACGCCGATGCGTGCCTGCGGGGCAAGTTCCTTGATCTCGGCCGCTACCCGTTCGATGGAGCGGATTTCGTTGTGGACGTAGAAGACCTGGCCGCCGCGGGCAAGTTCTCGGCTGATGGCCTCGGTGACGAGACTGCGCGAACGGCGCATGACGAAGGTCTTGATGGCCAGCCGTCGCGCCGGTGGGGTGGCGATGATGGAAAGATCCCTGAGCCCGCTCATGGCGATGTTCAGCGTGCGCGGGATGGGCGTTGCCGTCAGCGTCAGCACGTCGGCTTCGGCTCTGAGGCTCTTCAGGCGTTCTTTCTGCCGCACGCCGAAGCGGTGCTCCTCGTCGATGACGATGAGGCCGAGATTGCGGAAGCGAAACTGCGCCGATAGCAGGCGATGGGTGCCGATGACAATGTCGAGGCGACCGTTCGCGAGGTCTTCGGCCAGCGCTTTCACTTCCTTGTCTGCGCGCAATCGGGAGACGGCGCCGACGCTGACGGGCCAATCCGCAAACCGGTCGGAGAAGGTCTCGAAATGCTGTTGCGCCAAGAGTGTCGTTGGTGTCAGTACCGCCACCTGCTTGCCGCTCTGCACCGCCAGGAACGCCGCCCGCATGGCCACTTCGGTCTTGCCGAAGCCGACGTCGCCGCAGATCAGGCGGTCGGTGGCGCGGCGGGAGGTGAGATCCTCGATCACGGCATCGATGGCCGTGGCCTGATCCGGCGTCGCGTCGAAGGGGAACTGTTCGCAGAAGCGTTGGTAGTCGTCCGCGGGGGCTCCGAAGGCGAAGCTCTCGGATGCCTCGCGGCGGGCGTAGATGTCGAGCAGTTCCGCCGCCACGTCGTGCACCCTTTCCGCAGCGCGCCGCTTGGCCTTGTCCCACTGATCGGAGCCGAGTCGATGCAGCGGCGCGTTCTCCTCGCTCGCACCGGTGTAGCGGGAGACAAGATGCAGGGCGGTGACCGGCACATAAACCTTGGCCTCTTCGGCATACTCGAGGCAGAGGAACTCCATCGGATAGCCGTCGATGGTGAGGGTGACGAGCCCGCGATAGCGTCCCACGCCGTGGTCGAGATGCACGACGGGCGCGCCAATGTTGAGTTCGGTCATGTGGCGAATGACGGCGTCTGGGTCCACCCCGGCACGCCGGTTTGCTTCGGCGGCGCTCTCGTGGCGGTGGCCAAGGATCTCCGTCTCCGTGACGATGGCGATGTCGCCCCGCCAGAGGCCCCTTTCGAGCGGCGCCACCGCCAGCATCGGTCGGCTTGGGTCTTGAGGCGCTTCGGTGCCGCGCAGAAAATCGCGGATGTCGTCGATCTCGTCGGTAACGATGCCACCGCGGCGCAAGAGGTCGTCGAGATGCGCCCGCCGCCCGGCGCTCTCGGCGGTTAGCGCGATCCGTGCCGAGGCGTTGCCAACGAAAGCCCGCAGGCTGCGCAGAGGATCGCGCGCACGGTGATTGGCGGCGAGGTCCGGCAGTTCCCGGCTGGCGAAGTCCACCCGGCCGCGCCGCCGCTCGCCGGTCTTGTCGAGACAGATACGGGCGAAGGGCGCCATCCGCTGGCGTACTTCGTCGCTCGTCAAGCAGAGTTCGCCGGGCGCAAGAATGGGCCGCTCGATGTCGTGTCGCAGCGATTCGTAGCGCGCAGCCACGTCCGCGAGGTGGCGCGTCACTGCGGCTTCGGTGTCGTCCTCCACCACCAGCACGGCGTCTTCCGCCAGGTGGTCCGTGAGCACCGACGTGGCTTCGAAGAAGAGCGGCAGGTAGTACTCCACACCCTGTGAGGCGACGCCCTCGCTCACCTCCTGATAGATCTGGCAGCGGCGCACGTCCACGTCGAAGGTGGTGTGCCACTTGGCGCGGAAGCGGGCGATGCCGGCCGCATCGAGCGGCACCTCCAAGGCCGGCAGCACGCGCACGGCATCGGTCTCGGCGATGGTGCGTTGGCTGTCGGCATCGAATGTGCGCAGGCTGTCCACTTCGTCGTCGAACAGGTCCACCCGCACGGGGTTCGGCGCCCCCATCGGAAAGATGTCGAGCAGCGAGCCCCGAACCGCGAACTCGCCGCGTTCAGACACCGTCGAAACCGCCCGATAACCCGCCCGCGCGAGCCGTTCGCGCTCGGCGACAAGGTCCAGTGTCTGCCCCACCTCCACTACCAAGGATTGCTCTTGCACGAACCGCACCGGCGCAAGGCGCTGCACCAGCGTTGCCGCCGTCACCACCAGCACGCCGTGGTGCAGGCGCGGCAGTTCGTGCAGCGTCGCGAGCCGTTCGGAGACGATGTCCTGATGCGGCGAGAAGTGGTCGTAGGGGAGCGTCTCCCACTCCGGCAGAGCGTGAACCGGAAGGTCGTCGGGGGCGAAGCAGCCGATCTCTTCACGCGCCCGCACGGCGCCCTCCGCGTCTGCGGCGACGCACACGAACAGGCGCCGCGAAGCCGCGGCCAGGTTCGCCAACTCAAGACTGCCGGCAGCGCCCTGCAGCCCTTGCCAATGGCGGACTGAACGCGGCGCCGGAGCTTCCACTTCCGGTGGGGAGGCTTGCATCGTTCTGCATTCTAACGCCCGCGCAAGGCGCTCGTGGCATGAGAGCGACGGTCGACGGTCGCTGACGCAAGGCGGCGGGCGTGGTAATCTTCGAACACGGCTCACAGCCTTTTTGGGGATCGACTTACGGTTAGATGACGCCCAAAAACGCCACCACCTTGCTTGGCATGGGGTTGCGAGTGCACTTGCCAGCAAGGCCGTGGCCGCTTCGGAGACGCCACCGCGCCGACATCTCCTCTTGGCTCAAGCCGGCATCGAGCAATTCGAGGCACCGGGGGAGAGAAATGAAGCACGCACTTGGACTTGCCATCGCAGCCCTGCTGCTCGCGGCACCGGCGACCGCGGACGTCGCCGACGACCTTCAGCAAGCGATCGAACTCGCACGGGAAGGTGACGGCAATGCCGTCAGGATGATGGGGACGGTGCCACGCGCCTGCAAAGTCCTCCGTCGGGCTGCGAGCGCCGCCGAGGAAGCGGAGGACGCCGAGGCCGTCGAGAACATCGACGTCGCTCTGGAGCACTGCAAGCGGGCGGTACAGGCACTCAGAAACGGCGATGCAAACCGCGCGACGCGTCGCGTGGAGCACATGATCGCCGCCATCGATGGTAGCGAGTAGCGACTCTCAGGCGGCCACGTAGCCTTGCTCCCGTGACCACACCAAGGGGAACTCCGCGCTGTCCATGCGATCGCCTTCCTTGAGGGTGGGCGACTTGTCGAGGTCCAGCGCCATCCCTTGGCGTTCCCGGTAGCGGACATCGTCACCAAGGTAGTGAAGCGAAAAGGCGCGTCGGTCTCGGGCGGTGGTGTTGCCGCTCGCGCCGTGCACCGTGTTGGCGTGGTGGACGATGACGTCGCCGGGCTCGGTGGCGTAATGCACGATGTCGTACTCGGCGTTGCCGCCTTCGATGTCCGGCAGCTTCGGCAAGGGGGTTCCGTATAGCGGGGTTTGGGTCACGAAGCCGTTGGGGGCATGGGTCTGCCAGCGGTGGGAGCCGCGGACGTACGCCATCATGCCGTTGTCGGCGTTCACGGCGTCGAGAGGAATCCAGACCGTGCAGCATTTGTCGCCGGTCACGTGGAAGTAGGGCGTGTCTTGGTGGAACGCCGTGCGGTGCAGCGAGCCCGCTTCCTTCAGGAACAGTTGTTCGCCGTAGAAGTTGATGCGCTCGGATTGCATGAGACTCGCGATCCGCTCCGGCAGCGGCGGCCCGCAGCAAAGAGCGGCCAGCTTTGGCAGCCGGCGCCAGTTGAAGCTGTTGATGCAGAACCGCCCCATCGCCGACTTGATGTCCGGCGTGACAAACTCCGCGCCACTCGCCTTGATCATCGGCGCCAGCGCCTGGAAATCCACCACATGGAGCTCTGTCTGATCGGCAGACATCTCCTCCGCGAAGGCCGCCTCGAGCCGTCCAAGCCAGTCGTCGTCAAGGAACCCCGGCAGATGCACGACTCCGTCGCGGTGGTAGCGCTGGCGCTCTTCCTCGGTTGCGTCCCTCAAGTTGGTCTCCCTCAGTTTGGTCTCCCGAAAAAGCCGGGACGAACGGTACACTGCGAGGGACGGAAGGGACAGGAGCCGAGGATGCGCCAAGCGGCTGTGGGTCTCCTGCTCGCAATCATTCGTGCCGCCCTGCGATAGACCGACGACAGGGGTGCTTGATGCGACTTGCGTACAACACTCTGGCCTTTGGCGCGTCCGGCACTGCCTTGGGTCTCGTCAGCAACGGCATCGCGTACTTCCTGCTCATCTACTACAGTCAGGTGGTGGGCCTGGACCCATCGCTCGCGGGCTTCGCGCTCCTGCTGGCCTTGGTCTTCGATGCGATTTCGGATCCCCTGGTCGGGCGCTGGTCGGATCACATCAAGAGTCGTCTCGGCCGACGTCATCCGTTGCTGTATGCATCCGTGTTGCTGATTGCGGTCTGCTACTACGCTCTGTGGGTGCCGCCGGAACTCTCGCAAGCCGGCACGTTTGCGTGGCTGCTGATCTTCACCATCGGCCTCAGGCTGTCGTTGACGATGCATTCGGTGCCGTTCAACGCGCTCTTGCCGGAACTCGCGCCGGACTACGACGAGCGCACGAGGCTGATGAACTACTCGGTGGGTTCGGCGTGGTTCTTCGGCACGCTCATCTCGGTGGCCATGTATGCCTGGTGGCTGGCCGACACGCCGGACTACCCAGACGGGACGGGCGTGCTGCGTCGGGCCGGCTACGAAGACGCCGGTGCCGTCGCGGCGGTGGCGGTGTGCATCTGCCTTGCACTTGCCGCGGCGGCCACCCACCGACACATCCCGGCGCTGGCGAAGCCGCCTTCGCATGCGCAGTCGGGCGGCCGGGCACTAGCCGAGATGGCGGCAACGCTGCGCGACCGCAACTTGATCATCTTGGTGGCGAGCGCGGCCCTGGGCGCGATTGCCGGCGGAACTTCCAGTGCGCTTTGGGCATACATGCAGCCTTGGTTCTGGGGCCTTGGCAGCGAGGAGATTCGCACGATCTTGGCGGCGCAGTTGCTGGCGCCGGTTGTCGCGATCGTGCTGCTGCCCCGCGTCGGCCTCGGCAGCGACAAGAAGCTCAGGATGATCCAGTTCTCCGTGCTCTCAGTTCTGGTTGTCTGTGGGCCGGTGATTGCGGACCTGATCGGCGCGTTCCCATCGGACGGGCACCCGGCGAGATTCCCGGCCCTGGTTGTGCTTGGCGTGCTGCAGGTGGTCCTTTCGGTGATGACCGGTGCCTTGGCCGCATCCATGGTGGCGGACGTGGTGGACGCCCGTGCGGTGGCGGTGGGCCGGCGCGAGGAGGGCCTCGTCATGGCGACCCTGTCCTTCGTCGGCAAGGTGGCGGCAGGGATGGGCGTGTGGCTCGGCGGCTTGGTGCTCGCCGTGATCGACTTTCCGAGCGGGGAAGAGATCGCCGCCCTTGATCGGGACATGGTCGAACGCCTGGGCTGGTGGTATGGCCCACTGCTGGCCTGCCTCTATGCCGCCTCTGTGGCCGTGTTGCGCTTCTACCGCTTGAGCCGAGACGACCACGTGGCGCATCTGGAGGCGCTTGAACGGGAGGATGGTGTGGTGCCGCAAGAAGCGAGAGGCAAATGAACCAGGAATTCGAACGGCCGCGGCAACTACTGCCCAGGGATGCCTACACGGACGCCAAATGGCTCGAACGCGAGCGCCGGACGCTGTTCAACCGCGCTTGGGCGTGGGCCGGCATCGAGGCGGACCTCACGCGGCCCGGCGATTTCCTCACCACGAACATCCAAGGTCAGCAGCTTTTCGTGCTGCGGGGCGAGTCGGGCGAACTTCGCGCCTTCCACAACATCTGCCGGCACCGGGGCTGCGAGGTGGTGGAGGGCAAGGGCAACGTCGGCAAGGTGGTTCGCTGCCCCTATCACCGCTGGACCTATGACCTTTCCGGCGGTCTTCGAGCCGTCTCGAACGAAACTGATTGCTTCGGCTCGGTGGCTCGGGAGGGCCTCTCGCTGCACCCGGCGTCCGTTGGCGTGCATCTCGGCATGGTGTACGTGAATCCCCATCCCTCGCCGCCGGAGTCGTTCCCGGAATGGACGGCAGGACTCGAGGAGCACGCCTGGCCGCACGATTTCGCGGACGGCAGCCTGAGATTCGCCGGCGAGATCACCTACGAGATACTCTGCAACTGGAAAGTCTTCTACGAGAATGCCGTGGACGGCTACCACCTCGGCTACCTGCACGACCGCACCCTGGGGCCGCTTTATCCCGACCGCAACGTGTGGCATCCGGCCGGCCGCCATGCCTTGTGGTATTCGACAGAGCGCGAGGGACCGCCCCAATCGAACAGCGTCCTGACGCAACGCATGGTGGACGGCGCCGGCGCACGACGTCTGCTCGGGCACCAACCGGCGACCTATCCCGGCGTCGTCGCGCTGTTCCCGCTGACCTTCCTGACGCCGAATCCCTGGGGCATCTCCGCTTCCGTGCTCGAACCCGTGGACGCCGAAATCACCCGAATGCGAACCTTGAGTTGGGCACCGGCAAGCTCCAAAGGGTGGCTCGCCAAGGTCCTCGGTCCGCTGACGCGAACGCGCAAGTCGGGCTATGTGAAAAAGCCGCCCGTGTACCGCCTTGCTGACGCCGACCAGCATCCTCTGGAATCCGGCGACTTCCAGATCGAAGACATGTGGATCTGCGAGAAGATCCAGCGCAATCTGCACTCCCCCCACTTCGAGGTAGGGCCGCTCGCCAACGGCCCCGGCGCGGAGTCCCCCGTCGCCCACTTCCAGCAGAGTGTCCTTGACTACGTGGGCCATGGGCAGGACTAGGGCCGGGTTGCGACGGCTTCGACGGCATCCATGATGCGGCGGGCTCGGCCAGCGCTAGGAGCATGCGCCGTAGTAATCGCACGGACGTGCCTAGAATGCGATGGACCTCAGCAGTTTTCGCGCTAGCGAAAACTGCCAGAGCGCCGCGAAGCGGCGCTAGTGCAGCGCGTCCAACACCATGCCCGCGTCTATCACCATCCCGGTCACGTCGTCGTCAGGTTTGGGTGCGTCCGGCGTAAACAGGAATGCGTGAACCGCGGCGTTGCCGGTCGGGAGACTGCCGAGCGGTGGCGGTGTTGTCGCTTTCCGTGCGCCGACCGCGTTCCACTTGGCCTCGCCGACGAGCAGGTTTGGCGTAGCGACCGACTGAGCCACGATGTCGAGTTCTGGGTCGTTGCCGCGCCAATAGCGCTGACCGGGGCCAAAGGGACCGAGTTCCGCAATGGCAGGCACGACGCGATGTAGGTGTGGCACGGCCATGCGACACAGTTCCTCCCAAGCGTACGCCTCGAGCCGCGCGCGATGGCGATGCCAGAGCAGAAGGCGCGTCTCGCTGGGCGCTGCGGCCAGCAGCGAGCGGCTCGGTGCCACCACCCGGAACCAGAGTCGAAGGAACGGATCGGCGATCTGGTACAAGCTGCGCTTGCCGGACTTCGGATGGCTGCCAAACGGGATTTCCCGTCGAACGAGGCCCATCTCGGCTAGGGCCGCGAGTGGTCCGGCGAGGCTTGACGCCGGGCGACCGACCCTGCCAGCGATTTCGCTCACGCGGTGGGCACCGTTGCCGATGATGTCGAGTAGGGGGCGGAGCGCTGCGGCCGACGGCATTTCGGCTTGTAGCAACCGGTCTGGCTCTCGATGGAGAGGTCCGGATGGGTCG
Organism: Pseudomonadales bacterium; assembly: GCA_965116935.1. Classification (GTDB taxonomy): domain Bacteria; phylum Pseudomonadota; class Gammaproteobacteria; order Pseudomonadales; family Azotimanducaceae; genus VXYL01. The sequence goes on from OZ220737.1 coordinate 4,031,744, forward strand.
AGCACCAAGGCATCTACGGCGGCATCCAGGCTGTTGCCGAATGGCTCGGCCAGTTCCCAATAGCGCGGCATCCCGCCCCAGACGGAGTAGGCCGAGACCAACTCGCGGGGAGTCGCCTTCGGGAACACGTCCGCAAGATATCCCGCTCGCAGCGGGCGCACGGCAAACGCCTCCGTCGCGCGGCCATAGAGTGGCGCGCCACTGTCGAGCAAGGCACCGTGCATCATGCGAACGCTCGAGCCACTTGTCACCAGCGCAACCCGCCGATCTGGCGCGTCGAGCCAGTTCTGCAGCACGGCGAGAAACTCCGGCTCTGCAGCCAGCAAGTAGGGCAACTCATCGATGATCAGCGGGCCTTGCCAGCCTTGGCTGTCAGCCTCCCGATCGAGCCGTTGCAGCAGCGCCGGCCAGTCGGGATAGGTCACTTCGTCGAAGCCGGGGAACCGCGCCGCCAACGCCGACGCCAGATAGCGCCGTTGCACAGCAGCGGCAGACCGATCCGCCACGGTGTAGAGCCCGTTGTTCCGGCTCACCCACTCGATTAACAGCCGCGACTTGCCAACCCGTCGCCGCCCCCAGAGCGCAGCGAAGGCACGCGGGTTGGCAACCGCCGTGTCAAGGCGAGCCATTTCTCCAATGCGGTCGATGAACTCCATCGCCTTGGATTATGCGACAGTAAATTATGTTGAACAACATAATACGGTCCAACGCGCTCTTTCCATACAATGCAGCCCCGACGAATTCGTTTCGCTTGCCCGCAGCAATCAGGAGGAGCCCGCTAATGCCCGAGTCCACCCCATACGTCCCGCCAAAGGTCTGGAAGTGGGAGGCCGAGAGCGGTGGCCGCTTTGCCAGCATAAACCGGCCCATCGCCGGCCCAACCCACGACAAGGAACTACCCGTCGGCAAGCATCCGCTCCAGCTCTACTCCCTCGGCACCCCCAACGGCGTGAAGGTGACGATCCTGCTCGAGGAGCTGCTCGCGCTCGGCATCGAGGAAGCCGAATACGACGCTTGGCTCATCAACATCGGTCAGGGCGATCAGTTCGGCAGCGGCTTCGTCGAGATCAACCCCAACTCGAAGATTCCGGGCCTGCTGGACCGCAGCACGTCTCCACCGACGCGGGTGTTCGAGTCTGCGGCCATCCTGCTCTATCTGGCCGAGAAGTTTGGCGAGTTCGTTCCGGCGAACGGCGCAGAGCGGGCGGAGTGCCTGTCTTGGCTGTTCTGGCAGATGGGCTCCGCACCCTATCTCGGCGGCGGGTTTGGCCACTTCTACGCCTACGCGCCGGAGAAGTGGGAATACCCCATCGACCGCTACGCCATGGAGGTGAAGCGCCAGCTCGATGTGCTTGACAGGAACCTCGCGTCGCGACCGTTCCTCAGCGGCGACTCGTACAACATCGCCGACATGGCGACCTACCCTTGGTACGGACAACTCGTGCTGAGCGGGCTCTATGACTCGAAAGAGTTCCTGGACGTGGATTCCTACACCAACGTCGTGCGATGGGCACAGGAGATCCACAACCGACCGGCGGTGAAGCGCGGCCGCAGGGTGAATCGCGCCAGCAAGAGCGGCCTCGCCGAACGCCACGACGCAAGCGACCTCGACGCACTGGAGGCGGATCGATAGTCCTGGCCTTGGGCGCGAGGATGTGTTGTGGGCAATCGATCGAAGGTTCGTACCTGCCTTTGGTACAACGACCAGGCACTCCCGGCGGCGGAGTTCTATTGCCGGCTGCTGCCGGAGAGCGGGTTGGAACGTATCGAGCGCTATCTGGAAGGCCACGAGATGGGCACGCCCGGATCCGTCGCTTCCGTCGAGTTTCGTCTCGGCGGGGCACCCTATCTTGCGATCAACGGCGGCCCGCATTTCACGCTGAGCGAGGCGGCCTCGATCTTCGTCTCCACCCAGGACCAAGCCGAGACCGACCGACTGTGGGACGCCCTGACCGCGGATGGCGGCACTGAGAGCCAGTGCGGATGGCTGAAGGACCGGTATGGACTGTCCTGGCAGATCGTGCCGCAGCGCGCACAACAACTGATGTATGGACGTCAAGCCGCGCCGGTTTGGAAGGCCCTGATGAAATGAAGAAAATTGACATCGCGGCTTTGGAGGCGGCTGCGGCAGGGCATTAGGGAGCGCTTTGCGAAGACCTCGCCCCTCCAGAGAGGGCGTTCGCGGAAAGGGCTGTGCAAACGGCGCCTTGCGAATCCTTCGGTCAGGTACCGCTGAAAACTTCAATCGGAGACTCCCTCGCAGCGCCGTCCTCCACCAACAATATGATGCTGTCAAAACATCAATTCGATGCTACGCTTGCGGTTCCACCGCACGGTCGGGGCCAACCATGGTAGGGAACGCCGCCATTGAGGGGATTGACATCCCCGCAAGCGCCCTCAACGACAGAACTGCCTACATCGAGACAGCCCGCAAGGGTGTGTCGGGACGGGTGGTTGGGCAAGCCGTCCGTGTGCTCGGGCACCGAGAGACCTTCGCGGGCCTCATGGGCACCACCGCCGGCAATCTGAATCGTTTCTACCGCAGACCCACCCTGGCTCCGGCCCAATCCGAGGCCTTGCTCGACATGCTGCGCGTGGTCTCGCGAGCCTTGGCGGCCTTTGGCGACCTCGATCGGGTTCAGCAGTGGTTCGACTCGGCATCGCCAGCGCTTGGCGGCGAGCGGCCCATTGACCTCTGCGACACGTTCGAGGGCCGTCGCGCCGTTGACGGCATCGTGTGCAAAATCCAATACGGCGAATTCCCCTGATGCGTTTGTTCCGCATCGCGGGCCAACAGCACATCGCGGATTTTCGTGGGCTTGGCGCCAGCTTCCAAACGGGTGGACGCTGGAACAGGGCGGGCATTCCGACGCTCTATTTCGCTGCGTCCGCGGGCGTGGCGATGCTGGAAATGGCGCAATACCTGCCTTCCCCCAGACTGGTTCCGTCCAGCTATCGCATGGGCGTCTTCGAGGCGTCGGACAAGCTGAGACTGGATCGCTGGGGGACGGAGGAGCTGCCGGGGGACTGGCGCTCGTTTCCGTATCCCGACTCCACCCAAGCACTCGGTTCGGATTGGCTATTGCACGGTCAGGCGGAGCTTCTCGCTCTTCCAAGTGCGGCCATCCCTGGTGGGCTGGGAGACATTGTGCTGGCGAGTCCTGCACGCTTAGGCCCGGACGACGTGCGTTTGATCGAGACTCTGGCAGATCTATACAGTCCCCGAACGTTTGCCTGAAACCCAAACCGACACACTCGTCCTTGGCACCCCCCCTACTCTTCAGCTTCGGCGAAAACCCCTCGCTCTGGGCTTACGCGGGCTTCCCAATAGGAAACGCGCCCGTTTTCGATCGCGTCCCTGACGGACTTCTCCCGTGCGGTGAGCCTTGACGAGCCCGACTTGACCTCGACGAAGACGATCTCGTGGACGCGGTTGTCCTCGCGGAGACCAGCGAAGACGACGTAGTCCACGGGGTTGCCCAGAAAGTGGGCATCCTTCGGATCGAAGGGGAAGTCGGGCATGAAGGGCACAAGTTGCTCGACAACTTGGCCAAGATTGACGGAACGGCTCCGCTGTCGGCTGTCTTCCCGCCCGAAACCCAAGCCGGCGTTGTAGCCCGCTTCAAATCGCGCCCTCGCCCTTGCGACCGCCCGCCGCCACAGAAGGAAAGTGACGACCAAAAGCACGGTCAGTACGACGAGACCGATTTCCATTGCGTCCCAGATGGCAAGCCGCTCAGGTGGCTCGCGAGTCTATCAAAAGCGTTGATTCAACTAGCTGTGGCTAGGCCCTGACGACGGTGGGCTAGGATCTTTCGCTCGCCGTTTCCGGAACACGCCTTGCCGCTTCCAAGGATTGCCTACGACATTGGGACGCTTCGGGGCGATCTCGTGGGTGGCATCACCGCCGCGGTGGTGTCGCTGCCATCCTGATCAAGGTCGGCTGGAGCCTTGTCGACTGGCAACTGCTTGCCCGTGTCCGCCACCTCCGCCGCGAATACCTGATCGTCATCCTCTCGGCCATGTGCCTGACCGTGTTTGTCGACCTCATCACGCCGGTGCCAGCGGTCGCATCGTCGCGGGAATGGCCCATGCGCGGCAGCTCGAACGCATCGAGCAGGACAGCGTGACGTCGCTTCCGCTTCGGGACCGTTCGCTCTTCGCCGACGACGAGACGCTGGCGCCGTTCGAAGCGCCTATGGCTCAGATCGGCAGTTGGTTGTTCTTCAAGTACGCCCGCGTAACCTGCTCGAAACGCTCGGGCCAAGCTGCACCCACGGTTTCCGCGAGCGAGCGCGCCACCGGGAAGAACTCAGCGGCAATCCTGCGCGTGCGTTCGTGTACTGACGACCATGGAGATCCAGCGGGGAGCGCAACGAGCGCTGCCTGCTGGCTCGCCGTCAAGTCCTTCCGCAAGGCGAGTGCACCTCGGCGTGTCTGCACGCCGTTCGACATGACGAACACCCGGATGAGCATGTCCCTCAGGAGGTTGGTGCCTGTTTGCGCCACTACCAGGTCATTGCGGCCCTTCACCGCTACGGAAAGCCCAAGGACGCGAATGAACTCGTTGACGATGTCGAGCAACGCCTCCCGCGTAGGTTGGGAAGATGACGGTTTGGCCTTGGCGAGGGGCTCCGACAATCCAAGATTGTCGAACAGGGGCTTAACCTTCCCGCCGGTCAGGAAGGCCAGCTCAAACCCGTTGACGACGGTGAGGTCGAACCGGAGCCAGTCGTCCGTGACGCAGTTGATCGTGCGTGCGTTCGGCAGTGTCTTGGAGAAGAGAATGGGGGCAATCCTCTCCAGCGCTTGCGAAATGCGAGACAGGACCTTGGACACCTCGTCGGAATCTGCGACGACAACATATACATCGACGTCGCTGAACGAATCCGCCTCGTCGCGGCCGTGACTTCCCCCAAGGAAGGCGCCGCCAACGCCAGGGACTTCCTTGAGTACCTCACCAATCCTCTTTGCGAGCGCTGCCTGATCCATGTGCATGCCTCCTTGGCGAATGGTAAAGCGAGGGGCCTCAAGGCCCTCACACAGTCTGTAGGCCCCGGGCAATGGACCTGTTCGTGGCCCTCACGGCCGGCAACAGCGCTCCGATCAGTCCGATTCCACAAGCCCAGACAACTCCGACGACCATGTGCTCCGCAGCAACGTCCAGACGCAGCGTCAGGTGATTGACGCTTACGCCGATGCCAAGGTACTGCGTTGCGGCAAAGGTGTTGCCATCGACAAAGACCCAAGCAAGCAACGCTCCCGCCACCGCGCCGATGACCGCGAGCAGGGTCGATTCCACGAGAATCGCCACGGTGATGGGGAGCGCTCCAAAACCGATGGCACGCAATGTCGCCACCTCGACGGTCCGCGCATCCACCGTGGAGTAGGTCATGTTGAGTGCGCCGCACGTGGCCCCGAACGCCATGATCGCGCCTACGACATAGGCAACTACGTACGACAGGCGGGACATGGTCTCCGCCTGGCCCCGGTAGTAGTCCGACTCGCGCTCCGCCTTGAGGTTCGCGCCGCGGATGGCGGCGACCGCGGAATGGAATCGCTCGAAATGATCCGCCGACAGGAGCTGTACCGTCGCCGAACTGAGTTCGTTGCGGCCCACCGCAGCCATCAGCGTAGGACCGTCGGCAAGCAGTTCCGACTCGTGGGCGTCGCCACCGCTCTCGAACGCACCGACGATTTGCCAATCGACGCCGCCGACCTGCAGGTGCCTGCCGATGGCGAGAGACGGTGTTGACCGCTGTGCCAGTCGTCCGACCGTCAATTCGTGCCGGCCTTCCGTGATCGTCCTGCCCTCGACGACGCGGATCTCCGGCCGCAGCTCGAACCCGGTAGCCGTGAGTCCGCGAACGAGAGCCAAGCCGTCCACGTCTTCGAGCATCACGTTGACGAGAACCTCGGGCGACACGGCGACCTCGCCGTCTCGCTGCCGCGCAATGCCGGGAAGGGAACGCAGCCTTGCCGCGTCCTCACGACTGACTGAACTGAGTGACTCGACAACGGAGCCGTTCCTCAGCACCAGCGCGCGGTCCGGATGTCCTGTCGTGGCGATGGCATCGGTCAGGCTGGACGAGAGGGCGAGCGTCATGACAAGGACGAAGACCACACAGGCGATGCCGATGGTGACCACCAGAGATTCGCCCAACCTGCCGGAAATGCTGCGCAGGCTCACCGACGTGATGTGGATTGCTTGCATCGCCGACATCACTTGCCGCCGATGGCCTCGGTGACCGCCACCCTTCGAAGGTGGACCATCGGCCACAGGGAGATCAGGCCCGCCAAGCCCATGCCGGCCGCAATGGCGGTCGCGTACACCTCGCCCGGCAGCCCCAGACCCGCGACACCGGCGAACTCGAAAATGGACGGTAGCGACAGGGCGCCCGCCAGCAAGCCGGCGAGGGCTCCGCCGACGCAGATGACGAACGCCTCGGCCAAAATCATCATCGAGATCGAGCCGTCGGAGAAGCCCATAGCCTTGAGGATGCCGAATTCCGGCCGGCGCGACCTTGCGGCCTGGACCATCATCGTCCCCGTAAGGAACAGGAGCGAGAAGGACACGGCGCCTACCACCAGCTCGACAAGCAGGCGGAGATCCTCAACCTGCCGGAGTTGGCCGGAGACCCATTGCTTTTCGCTCAAGGTGCGTGTTCGGTGCGACGAGTTGGCGAAGAGTTCGTCGATGGCCTTCGCCACCGAAGCGGCACGCGCCGGGTCCTCCAAGGCGACGACGAAATGCTGAACGGTGTCCTTTCCCGCCACCCGGGATTCGTTCAGGTACGCATAGTCGAAAAACACGCCTTCCGCGTACATCTTGTCGTCCTCCGGCCGGCTGTTGGCAATCGCCAAGACATCGAAAGTCCAGGTTTCGTTGCCTTGGTCGTTGATCCAGATGGCCGACTGGATGGGAACGTGGTCACCGACGCGCCAGCCAAGACGGTTTGCCGTTGAACTGCCCACGATCGCGCCGGTTCGCAAGGCCAGTACCCGATCGAGTTGATCTTCCGGCACCCTGATTTCCGGAACCACGTCCAGCATAGCCCGCAAATCCACCGCCGCAGACGTCACCGGCACGCTTAGGTCTTGGTAGTAGCCGCCGAGCAGGGTCGCGTGCGTGACTCTTCGAACGCCGTCCAGATTCGCGATCCGCGAACCGTGCGCGATGGGCAGATTTTCCAGCGGCCCCGTGCGGTGCAGGACGCGAAGCCTCGTGTCGCTGAGCCGGTCGAATGCCCCGTCGAGCCCCGATACAACGCCGCTCAGAACCGTGTAGAGCAGGAAGGCCACGAACGTGGCCAGAAACGTCAGAGTCCACCGCAGGGGGCTCCTGAAGGTGTTGCTGACGGCAAGCCGGAACGGGATCGCCATGTGCCGGTCTCGGTGCGTTAGCGCAAAGGCTAGAAGGTGAGCTTCATTTCGATCTCGTTAGAATAGCTCAGCTCTCGGCTGAACTTGAAGCCCATCCGTTCATAGAAGCGCCCGCTGTTTGCGTCAACGTTGAGGTAGCTCGTAATCAGGACCCTGGGATTGCCCGATCGGCGAATGCGTTCGATGAGCAGCTGCACCGCGCGCCTTCCGTAGCCTCGGCTCTGGAAACGCTGATCGACCATCAGCCGCCACAGGAAATACTCGCCCTGATCCGGCCTTTCCGAGGTCATCATGAACCCCACCGGTGTTTTCCCGGCATAGATCGCTCGCAGCCACACAGGGTCGCTGTCGGGTGGGTAGTGGGCTTCGGCGATGGAGTAGGCATTCGAGCGAGGGTAGGCCTGAAGCTGATGTTCGGCCACGGAAAGATCCAGAACCTCTCGCAGATTCCCGCTGGTGATTTCTCTGAGCGTGACTGGACCCAATGCGACCCCGACTGCGCGATTGACCTGTGCAGGATCGCACGTTCCCGGCAAACCCCAAGGGGACGACGGCGGCCGGCCCGCCCAGTGACGGCCGGTCCCGGCGTTAGTCGGTGAAGAAGCAACCCCGGAATCATTCGACACGTAGACATTCCGCCCTACCCATCGTCGGGGGGCATGGGGTGGCTACCGTGTAGGACATCGCCTCGGGATGCGTGGGGCAAGATGTTCGTGTGTCGGGGAGGCGCTATGCTGCGTCGCCTTCACCCACCGGATCCGTCACATGCGCCGCCTCGCTGCTTACTCTCTCGTGTGTCTCCTCTTCGTGGCCGCGGGTGCCGCCGAGATCCCGCTCGATGACGTCGAGGCGCTCGAGTTCCGCAACACCGAAGGCGGCGTGACCACCTTCAAGGGTCATCCGGCCCTACAGGTCCTCGGGCCGATGACCCGCGCGGAGGACAAGCTCGTGATCGTCGACGCGGCGCTTGCCGACGGCACGATCGAAGTGGAGCTGGCCGGCGGCGTGCAGCAGGGCGCGGTGGCAGCGGCGCGGGGCTTCGTGGGCGTCGCGTTCCACGTTCAGCAGGGCGGAGAGAAGTTCGAGGCATTCTACTTGCGCCCGACGAACGGCCGCGCCCAGGACCAGGAACGACGCAACCATTCGAGCCAGTATATCTCCTTCCCCGACCATCCGTGGCACAAGCTGCGCGAAGAGACGCCGAGCCGGTACGAGGCATACGTGGACCTCGTCCCCGACGAGTGGACGAGCGTGCGCATCGTGGTGGACGGCGACCAGGCGCGCCTGTATGTACACGGCAACGAGCAGCCGACCCTGATCGTCAACGACCTGAAGCTCCCCGAGACGTCGGGCGCGGTGGGGCTGTGGGTCGGTCCGGGGACCGCGGCGCACTTCCGGGACCTCAGGGTCACGCCGGCCGGGTAGGGGACGCTTGGATCGTCAGTCGGCGGGTGCACGGTCGGCCGGCGGCCAACGCAGCTTCGTTGGGCTGTCGGGCGCGGGCCAGACAACGGCGATGGCGCGGCCGATCAGGAGCTCAAAGATCGCATCCTCCGGGTCGTAGCTGTCGATTGTGATGGCGTCCAATACGCTCGAACGCTCGACCGGCGAGTCCACAGGGCGGACCCGTCCGATGACCTGGAACTCAAGGTCCGTGGCGCCCACTTGGGCGTGCAGGGCGTAGCGAGGATCGCGCCGGAGCTGTAGGACCTTGGGCGTGGCGCGGCTCGCGAGCACGTATAGGGCGTGATGCGTGAACACCGGGCAGACCGGCGCAACCCGGGGTGCGCCCTGGCGACCGACGGTGGCTAGGATCGCCACCTCACCGCGATCCGGGTGGTGCAGCAACCCGTGTCCGATGGCGGCTATGTCAGGCGTGGCCTGCTGGAACTCGGACCAACTGACCAGGCGCATGGAGCGGCCATCTGACGACCTGCGGGCGGGCGGTTTTGGCAACGGGCAGCCCCTTTGGAACGAGATCCTGGGGAGTCTATAGCTCTGGTGATTTCGAGCGGGCGTGTTGCTCCCCGTGGAACAACCGGAACCGACCCAAAGGGGCCGGTGAGCGACGGCGAGCGCCGAACAGTGGCGTGGCTAGGTGTAGGACATCGCGACCGGTTGCGTGGGACGAAATGTTTGTGTGTCGGGAAGGCCATGTCGGACATGGTGTAGAACAAGAGCGTGTCGTGAATCCTTCCTCACCGCTTGGCGTCGTTGTGCGAAGACATGCGCTTCCACACGACCTCGTTGCGGAAGTTCCGAAACCCGAAGATGCCGTCCATGATGACCTTGACGTAGTGGCTTACGGTCGGGTCGCAGTGCATGTAGATCGAGCCGGTCGGCTTCAAGACCTTCTTGAGCAGGACAAGCCGCTGCGTCATGTACATCAGGTAGTTGAGCAGCTTCTTTTCGTCGGCGGTGCTCTGTTCGAGCATGTTCACCCATAGCAGCATGAACCGCTTGAACGCGTCCGCCAGTTCCCACTTCTCCAATTCGGTTCGGAAGTCCAACACCAGTTGCCGGGTGCTGTCGGTGAAGTCCCACATGTCGTGGTACGCCTTCTGCTGCGCCGTCACGCCGTCGTGGTGGAACAGCATCGAATAGGTCCGGTTGGAATTGAACGGCGGATCAAGGTAGATCAGATCCACCTTGACGCCTTCCGCGATCAGACTGTCGATTATGGTCTTGCAGTCGGCGCGGTAGAGGCGGTTCCTCACCTTGCTTCCCTTCAGTTGGACCCTGCGGATTCGGCGACCCAAGGGAAACGCCAACAATGAGCTTCAACGTGGACACCTTGGCTTCGCGACGTTCCTCGCAGACGCCATTGCCCATCTTCCTGTGCGACCCATACGCGTTCGCCGTCGCCTCTGAAATTGCCGCGCACGCTGGACAGGTAGCAGATGCCTTCATCCGCACCCAAACCTAGTGGTTCGTTGTAGTTCGCTCCATCTTGGACTGTCATGCTGTAAACGAGTGCTGGCGCCCGCCACTCGTTCGCGACTTCGCCCACCTCCGAGCGAATGTCCTTGATCGCTTGATCCCTCGCCGTCCTGATGGCGTTCGGATCAAGCGCGTCTATTCTTCCGTTCAAGTGGCCCATGTACGCGGCACCAGACCCGACAGCGACCACGACTGATGCCCATAGCGCAACGATACTTCTGTTCACGATTTCACCCCCTAAGTCTCTCTTCTATTCGGCAAAGACCTTGAACATGGCCACTGCGATGGTAATCGCCGCAGTGGCGAGTATCCCGAGCAGCCACCTCGTCTCTGTCGATTCCTTCTCCGCGATCAAGGTCTTCAACGCCTGGATGTCCTCGCCGGTAGGTAGCACGCCGAACAAGACTATCCGGCCACGCACCGGAACCCGCCAACGCCGTCCCACCAGTCGGGGTGGAACGACATGTCTCCGGCGAGCCTGCAGGCGGCGATCTGGATGCCCCTGCCGTCGTCGCGGATCGTGCTGTTCGGCAGCATGGTTCGGACTTCCGTGTAGTAGGTCGTCCCGCGAGTGCCGCATTCGGCTGCACGGCAGTAAGCCATCCGCACGGTATAGAGGCACGAGTTGCGCCACCACGCAAAACCGTCGTTCGCCATATGGACTATGCAATGGCTGCTGGTCGATGTGGCAGTGGGTGCGCGCTGCGCGGGCGGCACCACGCCGGTCGCATTGCCGCGATGGAAGAAGTCGTCGGTGACGGTCGGTATGTTCACCGGCAACCCTTGGGTTTCCGCGTAGATGCTGGACGTGGCCCGGCTGACGTCGCTCCAAAGACGGTCGCGCGCGGCTCTCGCCGCCGCGTACGCGCCCGCGCGAAGCGCGGTTTCGCGGGCGACGAACTCGTACATGTTCTCTTCGAGGCCGAGGAGTTCGGCAATCTGCTGCGCAACGCGTATGCTGCAATCCCTGTCCCTGCACCGGTGGCGGCGGTCGCCATCCAGGCGCCGCAGCTCGCCTATCAATCCCGCCGGTCGAGCGGCATCAGCCTCCATCTGGCGGAACTGCATGTAGAAGTCGATGGTTTCCCGCGTTTCAAGAGTCTCGCACCCGGCCAGCAAGACCAGTGCGGCCACGGTCATTGTCCGTTTCATTCGGATTCCCCTGTCGAGTGTTTGGTCCGGCGCGCGGATTCGCGGCCATGTCGGTCGTACGCGGATCAGCGCCAACGTGCCTCTGCGCCAGCCTTGGCGATCTCCTTGCGGCGCTCCGCACTGACCGCCTTCGCCCTGGCCTTGCCGCCCTTGGCCTTGGCGGCATCGACGTACTCTTCCTCGGCTTCGCCGGTGGCGATCCGCATGACGTGGACCGCGTTGGCGATCACGTCCGCGGGGCGTTTCTCCCCGTTCGGTCCTGTCGGCATGTGGGTGTCCCTTGTCGTTTCCCCGATTGTGCGCTGGCTCGGGACGCTGAACAAAGGGGCGAGGCACCCCCCGCGCACGGGCGAGCATACGCTTACGAGCCGATCCGTGCAAAGTCAAACTGATACGCTACCAGTTCCCGGGCAAGCTTGACGGCTGGCGGATCGCGATAGGCGTTGTAGCGCTTGCGGACACATCGTCTGCCATCAACGGCAACGATCTCCGCAACGCTGCGGGCGCCTTGGGGTAGCTGATGCGCGTCATCGGCTGGCATCGTGGTTGCTGTCGGTTTGTTCAACTCTTCCTCAACGATTGGAGCCACCCGACATACAAGGGTCGCGTCCTCCTGCGTCGGGAATTTTCGCACTCCTCGCCCGAAAAAACGGGTTTTGGGGAGGGCGTCTCGCCCTCTGCTAGACTCGGGCTCTCGGAAGGGAGGGGTTGTCATCATGATCCATCGGGCGTTCGCGCTGGCGATCACAATGGTCCTTGCAGCAACGTCGACGCAGGCGCAGACGAACGCCGCGTTGCGCGAGAAACTCCTCGAGCTACGGGAGACCGATCAGGCTGGCCGAGTCCACCTGAACGATGCGATCCGGAAACACGGCCCGAACTCGCCGGAAGTGTTCGCGCTATGGGAAGAGCAGGAGCGGCTGGATTCCGAGAACCTGCGGCGCCTGCGCGAGGTCATTTCTGAGCATGGATGGCCAGGCATCAGCATGGTCGGCTACGACGGGGCAGGCACCGCGTTTCTCATAGTTCAGCATGCAGCGCATGAAGCCCAAGTAGAACTCCTGCCGCTCCTCGTCGCAGCGGCTGACGCTGGAGAGGCAGATCCCGGACACGTGGCGATGTTGCAGGATCGAATTCTCGTTGCTCAAGACAAAGCCCAGCTGTATGGGTCCCAGCTTTACCACGACGAAGCGACGGGGGAGTTGAAGCTCTACCCCATCGAGGACGAGGCGAACGTGGACGCGCGGCGTCGCGAAGTTGGGCTGTCGCCACTCGCGGAGTACGTCGACGCCGTCAAGGGTGTGCGCAACGACGACTAGGAAAGACGCGGGGTCGGTGGACAGGCATTGCTGTGACGGACGATAGGCTCACCCGAGGCCGGACAGTTGGCCAAGGTCGTTTCAACCGAGCTTTGCAACTTTATCGCAGATGGATAAGGTTGCTAAATTCCGTATAAACGGGATTTCTTGAGTGGACGCTGTCAGGAATCCGTATGCGCCCGGCGCCGGTACACAGCCACCGGAACTCGCCGGGCGGGACCATATTCGAGAACGTGTCCGAGTTGCGCTGGCACGGATACGGCTTGGCAGGCCGGCGAAGAGCGTCCTGTTGGTTGGCCTGCGCGGCGTCGGCAAGACGGTCTTGTTGGATCGCCTGCACGACGAAGCCGACGCCGAAGGGCACAGAACGCTGTTCATGGAGGCGCCAGAGTCGCGCTCGTTGCCGGCGGTCCTTGCGCCTCGACTGCGCGAAGCGTTGCTTCGGTTGAGCGGCAATGAACGCGCACGGGATTACGCGCAACGGGCTTTGGGAGGTTTGGCAGGCTTCGCCACAGCGCTGAAGTTCAAATACGACGATATTGAGGTTGGGCTCGATTTCGAGCCCGAGCCCGGTCTCGCAGACAATGGGGACCTCGAGCAGGACTTAAGCTCGTTGCTTGAAGTGGTGGGTGAGGCGGCGCGGCAGGCGGAAACGGCACTGTGCATGTTCGTGGACGAACTGCAGTATGTCCGAGAGGCGGACCTGGCGGCACTCATCATGGCACTGCACCGAGCCGCTCAGCGCAATCTGCCCGTTACCCTAGTTGGGGCAGGGTTGCCGCAGCTCCGTGGCCAGATGGGGCGGGCGAAGTCCTACGCCGAGCGTCTATTCGATTTCGTGGAAGTCGGCGCACTTGAGGGGGACGCCGCACGACGGGCCGTCGAAGTGCCCGCAAGGGTGGAGGGTGTTGAGTACATGGACGACGCCCTCGCAAGTATCGTCGAGGCTACTGAAGGCTATCCGTACTTTCTCCAAGAGTGGGGCAAGCACGCTTGGGACGTCGCAGTGGCGTCGCCGATCACTGGCGAGAATGTCGAGCTGGCGTCTCGCCTAGCCACAGCCGCACTCGACGAAGGCTTCTTCCGCGTCCGGCTGGAGCGCCTCACGCCGCGCCAGCGGCAGTACCTGCGGGCGATGGCGGAACTTGGCGCCGGTCCGCACCGGTCGGGTGACATCGCAGCCGCATTGGGCACCGGGTCGCCGTCCCTGGCACCAACCCGGAGTGCGTTGATCGAAAAAGGCATGGTGTGGAGTCCGGGCCACGGCGACACGGCGTTCACCGTTCCGCTGTTCGACAGGTTCATGCGCCGCATGTTGCCTGACCCGGCCTGGCGCGAATGAGGCCCAATGCCGCCAGCATTTCTTGGCGAGCACGGTGATGCACGAACGCCTCGACTCGGTGGGGATTGGATGAAGGTGTTAGTGCTTTGCCCGCACCGAGGTGCGCGAGGCTGCGTGCCCGGCGGTTGTTGCCTTGGCTTGGTTGCCGCGCGCGGGTCAGCGCAATTCCATTCCCTTGAGGTCGCCGCGATCCCGCCACTCCTTCAGCAGGGCGTTGAAGGCGTTGATGCCCGGTGCGTAGGGGGAATTCTGCCTGTTGCCCTGCGTTCCCTTGCCTTCGCGGTTGTAATACCCGGGTGTGCACTGCTCGAGGAATTCCGCGGCGCCCATGCCGGCCTGGGCCACGATCTCCGCGACCCATCGGCTTTCCGCTTCCGCGGTGACTTCGGCCACGTCCTTCCCGCGCCGCTTCACCTCGTCGACGATATAGGCCACGTGCATCGCCTGGTCGTCGAACATGGCGGTCATGTTTGGCGACAGCCCGTTCTGGTTGATACCGATCGTGAACCAGTTCGGAAACCCGTGGCTGCTCAAGCCATGTAACGTTCGAAAGCCGTCGGCCCAGTGGTCGTACAAGGACCGACCGTCGCGTCCGATGGTGTCGAAGTCGACCCGGCGATGGGCGGAGGTCGTGATCTCGAACCCGGTGGCGTAGACGATGCAGTCCACTTCGTACTCGATGCCGTTCGCGACCACGCCCCGCTCGGTAATACGCTCCACGCCCTTCGAGTCGGAGACGTCGATCAGTTCCACGTTTTCAAGGTTGAACGTATCGAGATACTCGTCGTTGAAGGTCGGCCGCTTGCAGAACTGCCGGTACCACGGCTTGAGAGCTTCCGCCACCTGCCCGTCCGCGACTGTGTCGTCCACCCGAGCCCGGATCTCGTTCATCTTCTCGAAGTCGGCAACCTCGGCGCGCAGGGCCACCTCCTCCATGTCGAGCGCTTCGTCTGACTTGCGCGTCATCAGCGAGATGCCAATCCGTCGCGCGATGTCCGTCCACCCGTCCGCGACAAGGTCCTCCGTCACGTTCTGGCCGAAAAGCACCGCCGCGAAGTTCTCGCGGCGGGCCCGCTGCCAGCCGGGCTCGAGGCTCCTGTACCAGTCCTCGTCTGTCGGCCTGTTGCCGCGCAGGTCGACCGACGAGGGCGTCCTCTGGAAGACGTACAGCCGGTCGGCATGCTCACCGAGAAACGGCACGGACTGGATCGCCGTACACCCAGTGCCGATGACCGCGATACGCTTGTCGGCGAGCTTCGTCAGGCCCCCGTTGTGGTCGCCCCCGGTGTACTCGTAGTCCCAGCGCGCGGTATGGAAGGTGTGCCCCTTGAAGTCGCCGATTCCGGGAATGCCGGGGAGCTTCGGTCGGTTCGCCGGTCCCGTCGCCTGCACCACGAACCGCGCGCGAATGGCGTCGTTGCGATGGGTCGCGACGTGCCAGCGCCTGTCCTCCTCGTTCCAGCGCACCTCGGTGACGCGGGTTTGGAAGACTGCCCGGTCGTACAGGCCGAAGTACTCAGCCACCCGCTTGCTGTGGTCGAAGATCTCGGGGGCGTAGGAGTACTTCTCCTTCGGCATGAACCCGGTTTCCTCGAGAAGCGGCAGGTAGCAGTAGGACTCGATGTCACATTGCGCACCGGGGTACCGGTTCCAGTACCAGGTGCCCCCAAAGTCGCCGCCCGACTCGATGATGCGGAAGTTGGTGATGCCCCGCTCCTTCAGGCGCGCACCCGCCATCAGGCCACTGAACCCCGCGCCTATGACGGCGACGTCGATCTCGAGGTCCAGCGGTTCGCGTTCGAAGGCGGGGTCCGCGTATGGATCGTCCGTGGCGTAGTGGGCGAATTCGGAAGCGGCCTCGATGTACTGGTCCTCGCCGTCTGCGCGGATCCGCTTGTCCCGCTCGATGCGGTACTTCGCGCGCAGGGCTCCCGGATCGAAATCGAGATTGGGGAACAGGTTGTGCAGTCGCTCGCGTTCGGATGCCATCGATTGTTCCAGTCAGGTTGGTGGAAAACTCTCTGCGCGCCGACGCCGGGCCAGACGTCCCGCGTCAACCCGAGTATCGCACTGATACTCCCTCGGTTCCCCACCGAGGTCAGGATGTATCGAGACGGTCGACGTAACATGCCCCGATACACGAATCTTCCGTCCTACATGCCGTAGGAAATGTCCCACGACATGCGCCATCCCACACCTCCTTTGGCGGCACGGGATCCCTTCTCCAGGAGGGCCGGGGGCGTGTTCCCCCGCATCTCGCTGCTCGATGCCTGCGCAGGAGCCTGGCGTTAGGCAAGTGCCTCGCCGCCGTGTGGCGCGCGGAACCCAGGCGTTTCAGTCGCCAGAAGCCGGACATTTCGATTGCTATCGACAGCTCGCGTGTCTTGCCTGTCCCGTAGAAGCCGCCGGCCTGTCCCTTGCAAGCCGCCGGAAACCGCCCGAAAGCGGGCAAGGGCGGCGAGCGAGTCATAGGGTAGCTGTCGTGTAGGACATCGCCTGCGATTGCGTGGGACGAAAATTTGTGTGGCGGGAAAGGCCTGGTCCTTGGGTGGCGGGAACGGCCTACTCTACGACATGGCCGAAGGCCATCGGTGGAAAACACGGCTTTGAAGTCGCCGCCGGAACGGACGCTCCGGCGGCGATGCCGTTCAGATCAACCCAAAGAAGCTCACGAGATTGAACGCCAGCCCACTGCCCGCCAAGACGAGGCAGATCACCATCGTTCGGCGGCGCGGCCACTTGAACGGGTTGGCCTTCCGATCCAGCGCCCATCCGGGCGCAAGGTCGTCGTTCGTTTCCATGTTGCTCTCCTTCATGTCTGCGAATCCGGCGACGCTATCCACATGGCGAGCCATCATATCCTCCGAATCCGAAATAGCTCCACGCACCGAAGCCAATCGCCGCGATGCCGAAGATCGCCGCAACCGGCGGAACGGCTATGCCGATCAGTCCGACCACCCCGAAGACCATGCCCATGAAACCGACTGGGTCGTCGAGTCCGGGGCTCTCGCAAGCATAGGCCTCGCCGCCCACGGTGGGAATCGGAACGATACCACCCAAGGGCGCGGCAGGGACAATCAGAAACGCGAGCGCGAGTGCGACCGCGCAAGAACGAAAGTACTTCATTTTGTGAACCCCTCAGGGGCACGCAAGAACGTGCCCGGCTTTTGCATTTCCCCGGCACGGTGCCGGGACGTGCAAAAGCCTTCCAAGGCGTTGCTTGGTGAGGATTCCTGCCTATTCGTCCATCGGCATGACCAGCTAGCTACACCGGCCACGTTTGCCTAAGACTCTTGCATTTGGCAGGCGTCCCGGCTTGCGCCGAAACAACGCCAAAGGCTTTCGCCAGAGCGTTCCCGCCACACACTTTTTCCGTCCTACGCAACGTAGGCAATCTCCCACGCTCGCCTGCGGCTCGAAACCTCACGCTATCCCGTCCTTGAGACGAGGTGGTGCGCGAGCGTTCGTTCCGAGTCCGCCAATCGACGTCGGGCGATGCCTGGCGTGAGGTCCCCGGCGACGTGTAGGGGACCGTCGCAATCTTGGACTCGCAAGCGCATCGTTCGGGACATCGTGCGGGCGGGCTGCAGGCAGAGAGGAGGGCGTAGGAGATTGCCTACGGTGCGTGGGACGGAAAAAGTGTGTGGCGGGAAAAGCCTTGTGTGTCGGGCAGGCCATGCACAAAAGTCTGATTGCCAAGAGCAGAAAAGCCGAACAAGGCGATGACGGCAAAGGGGCGGAAGCAGCTCAGAAGGCGATAGGAAGTTTGCTGCCCGTCTCTCCGGGCCGTCACACCACTGGGCAGGTGTCGCGGGCGATCCGATCTACACGAGCATCAGCAACATTGCGGCCGCCGCAAAACCCGTTGTCCAATAGGACATGGGGTGTGCCCGACCATGCACAAAGTCGCTAATGAACGTCCAACACGAGTTAGCCATTGTCAACATCCTGCTGCCATCTCAATGCCCTTCTTGGCCGCCGCAAGCGCTAGCGACGCAATGCCAAAACCAAGTCCAATTGGCGAAGGTGCAAACGCAACCGCCAGTGCGGCAGTCGCAATGATGATCCCATCGCCGATGTGACCCGTCGCGCCATCGTTGCACGATCCCTGCACATCGTCAATTTGGACGACGTCGGCAGCGGCTTCGCCGCCCAGGGTGGGAATCGGAACGATGCCGCCCATGGGCGCGGCGGGAAGAACGAGAAGCGCCAGCGCAACGGCCAGCGCGAAGGAACGCGCGTATCGCATTTTAGTCTCCTCCCCAAAGGCGGCCCTTGGGGTCGCCTGTGGCTTGCATTTCCCGGCGGGTGCCGGGGACGTTTGCAAGCCACCTTCACGTTGGAAAGGAGTCCTGACCTATTCGCCGGACACCGGGGTCAATTACTCCCCGGCAAACGCCCAGCTTATTCAGCCAGTGCGCCCCGGCATTGGAATGCCGAAAACGCAAAGGCAGCTTGCAGAGAGGAACTCAAGCACAACGCGACGTGCCCTTTCAAGGTTGACGAGCTGACCGGGCCTATGCTAGGGGCAATTGCGCGTTCCGCTACACAATGTCCCATCTAGGGGGCGTTCCGCTTCCTCTCTCCGCGACGGGATCAGCCGCGACCGGCTAAATGCAGTAGCGCCTCAGCATCGAGTTCGTGCGCGACCTCGCCGACGCATCGACAACTGCAACGCGGGCTGCGTCCTTGTCAATCACAGGGGTGTTGTCACAAGCCCACGCGGTGCCAAAGGGTATGCGCGCTGCCAGCTCAGCCACGATGCTCGCAAGACGCCTGCACGTGCCCCTGTGTGTCGGGGAAAGGGACCTCCTTTTGTTGCAGGGGGATACTGGGCTGTCCGCCGGAACGGGGGCTGGGCTATGGCACGTGTAGCGGACGGTGATCAGTGCCGAGAAGCGTCCGGTGTCGCCGGTGCAGGACCACGCGCTCACCGGCTCGCTGCCGGCGAGGCGCAGGTTGGGTGGTTGGCTGCGCAGCAGGTCGCCGGTGTAGCCGTCGGACTCGAACGCGTCGAAGTGCGTGCACTGGGCCTTGAGTCCGACCGACACGCGTTCCGACCAGTTGCGGTCGACGGCCGTGGCCAGGACGTAGCCGACCATGGTGTCGCGGAGGGTGCGTCGGCCGGTGCTGACGGGGCCTGCGAGGTTGCGGCGGGATCTCCTCCGCGTTCGGCTGATCCACACCTGTCGCAATGTCGGTGGGATCGGCGGCCCGCCCAGAGCCACGCGAAGTCCTTGCGGCTACGGATGAGCCTTGCTGCCCATGGAGCCGCTCGGAAACCGGCCCGAGGACGGCAAGGGAGGGGGAAGGACGAGTCATGGGCGGCTGCCGCGTAGGACATTCGCTCCTGGCTGCGCGGGATGAAATCCCCGGGTCAGCAAGAGCGGGCTTCGTGCCGTAAGGGCCATGCGCCTACTCTGGGGGAATGGTATTGCCTGTTGTGCCGCGTACGCATCGGTACTGCGTCGGAAGATAGTGGATGGCTACCAAATCGTTCGTCAATCCCATACCGTCGAAGACGGTAAACTTCCCCTCCGTGATGAAGTATTCCGGCAAGAGGTGGGTTCTGATCGACTCGGCAAACTCGTTGAGGGCGAAAACGACATTCATGAGCAAGTCGAAAGATCCCTGCTGCCAGGCAATCGATCGTTTCACATGGTCGTCGTATCGTTCCTGCGACCACCAAGTCTGCTTCCAAGTCTTGTCCTCCACCCAAGTCGGCGCGTTGTCGTGTAGTCGGGCGGATGACAGGAAGTGCTCGACAAATCGTGCGACGCGCTGTGCAAGCTCCTTTATCGACTCCTCAAGTTCGGGTTTCTCGCCGGGCCACACGGCCCGGAACACGATCTCCCCGAACTCGTTTGTGCCATCGACGAACTCTGCCGGAAGGCAACTGCGCACTGTAGCGTCGGACACGACATCCCAAGACCTGAGGTGAAGTTTCTGAGTTGCGCTTGCCACTAGGTCCACATACCACTGCCGTGACTTCGACTCGTCTGTGTGCCGCAGGTTTGTCTCCACCCAATGCTCGTGATCTGCCTTGACCTGATGGAGGAGCTCGATTGGCCAGTCGTGCGGGTTTTGGTCAATCAGAATATGGTGATTAGCGCAAAGTAGGATCAGGTTCGGATAGCGGTCGCGGTCATCTTTGCTAAGACGACTGTTGCCTCGCGGTCCACCCGGGCTCTTTGCCACAATGTGGCAGGTCTCCCCGATCAGAGCCTGACGAGCGTGCCCCTTGCCGACCGAGTCCGCGACGACGGCAGTGCGGCAACCTTGCATTGAGCACCTCCCGGCCGCCTTTGACCACAGGGTTTTCGTGTCCTTCATCGATATTGCCATCGTCCGTCCCTTTGTCGCCCGTTCCTATCGTCACGGCATCGTGCCCAGCACATCGACCAAGTAAACGCGCACTGTCGACCCCAACTGCTGCGGCTAACCGGTCGTGTCGGGATCCATAGCTGATGTGGCGGAGAGGGAGTCCGTCACTTACACTTCTCGGTGGGCATCCTTACGTCCTCGTAGAACCCGTTAACACACTGATAAATATTCATTTATCAGTCTCACAGCTGCGCTTGACCTATCACTCGACTTCGCACAGACTGGTGTCAATCGGGGTATGAGTTGGGGTACGACTATGGCGAGACTCACGGTGCGAAGGATTGAGACGGCGAAGGGTCCAGCGAAGCTCATGGACGAGCACGGATTGTACCTCCGGATATCGCTGAGGGGCGCGAAGTCGTGGATCCAGCGGCTGAACATCCAGGGGCTCCGGACGGACAACTCAATCGGCCACTACCCGGCGGTGGGGTTGGCGGAGGCACGCGCCACCGCCTTCGAACGCTGGAAGATCGCCAAGGCCGGCGGCGACCCGCGGAAGGAGAACGGCAAAGCGTTGCTTGCGCCGACGTTCGCCGAAGCGGCGGAGGCGGTGATCGCCATGCACACGCCTACCTGGCGTAGTCCCAAGTCGGGGCCGCAGTGGCGGGCGAGTCTGGAGACCTATGCGTACCCGCGCATCGGGGAACTGGCGGTGTCAGAAATCACGCCAGGGCACGTCATGGCGGTGCTGATGCCGATCTGGAACGACAAGCGCGAGACGGCGCGGCGTGTTAAGCAGCGCATCTCGGCGATCTGCCGGTGGGCGGTTGCGCAGGGTTACCGCACCGACGATCCGGCTGGCATCGTGGTGGACGCGGCGCTGCCACGCAACGCGGTCAAGCGGCGGCCCATGCCGGCGCTTCCCTACGAGGAGGTGGCGGATTGCGTCGCGAAGGTGAAGGCGAGCCACCGAGCGAGCGCGTCGTCGAAGCTGGCGCTGGAGTTTCTGGTGCTGACGGCGGCACGGTCGGGGGAGGTGCGCAAGGCAGCCTGGGACGAGATGGACGTCGCGTCCGCGACTTGGACCGTGCCGGCCGCGCGGATGAAGGCGAACCGGGAGCATCGCGTGCCCTTGTCGAGGCGCGCCCTCGAAGTGCTGGCGCAAGCTGGGGAGCTGTCAGACGGCTCGGAGTTGGTATTTCCCGGCGTCCGTCAGGGCCGACCGCTGAGCGAGAACACGCACGCGAAGCTGCTTCGCGAACTTGGGTTCGACGCGGTGACGCATGGTTTTCGGTCGAGCTTTCGGGACTATGCCGCAGAACGCACGCACACGCCTCACGCGGTCATGGAGGCAGCGCTGGCACACACGATCAAGGACAAGGCCGAAGCAGCGTATGCTCGCAGTGACCTCTTCGAGAAGCGGCGGCGGTTGATGGAGTCTTGGGCAGCGTATCTAGCGGTGTGACCTAGCCCTAGCGCGAAGTTCCCATGCGCAGTGTACAGAGGTCGTAGCCCGGAGACACGGCAGCGTACTGTCCAACTAGACGGGATCCCACTGGAGCAGGCGATCGACTGTGATGGAGTTGACGCCGGCGTTGCTATCGAGCAGGACTGCAGGGAAGCCACCGGGGTGGAAACGGACGTTCTGGGGGCCAAAAAGCGATTGGGCGGACAAGACGGCGGAGGGAAGATCCGTGACGCCGGCAACCGTGTCGGGGTACGTCCAGAATGACTCGTAACCCGGGTCTAAGGTGACGACGCTACAGCGGACCGGCTCCCTGCTACGGCGCGAGCGCGCCGACAGGAACGCACGGTAGACCACGTCGTCGGGAGGCAAAGAGTAACCCAGAAGCACGACGTGGTCGGCATCTTGGACAACCACTCTCATCTCACGTTGGATATCTTCGAGGAACGGGGGCGGGGATGTCTTGAGGTTGGTTTGGGCGACAAGCGGCGTGTGGTGGGCGAATGTCAGTTCCTCGCAGTGCACACACGAGCGGGCGTCGACCTCGCCACGGTTCCATGCGTCGCCCTCGGTCTCGGTCCAGCTGGCGAAGTTGACGCCGTCCGCAAAGGCACGCAAAGGCGGCGGAGGAAGAAGGGTCTCGGAGTCGATTCGCCAAGCGTCACCGATGAAGGACGACAATTGTCCGCAGTTGGGCACTCGCGCCACCACAGACTCCCATGCGGGAACAGGTACTTCGACACGCGGATGCAGACGCTAGCTCCATGCTTAGGGTCGTTTAGCTGACGAGCAGAGGACTCGTTCATCGGTTGCCAGACCTTGCTGCCCTGGTGGTTCTTGTCCACGCGTGGTCCTGCAACGAAGTGGCCTAGGTCGTGGAATGTCCACAGGCGACGGGCGGGGGTGCCCACAAGCGGGACGTCGGGGGCCTCGTTTCGGTCACGGTTGGCTACGAACTGCGCCCAGAGGCCGAGCGGATCCCAGTTCATGCTGACGAATCCGACATCACCGAGGACGAAGTCCCGTGTTTCGAGATCGGCCGCGGTGAGTTCTCGAGCCAGACGGACGCCTTGGTGCTGCATGTGTCGTGCAAGTGCTGCGGCGAAGGCGTAGTGCTGTTCGAGGCCCCCGTCGTTCCGACAGCACGCGTGCCAGTCGACGTACATGAGGGTCTGGATGAGTAAACCGAGCGCCATGCGGGCACCGAGGACGCGTTGTGGAGTCAGGAAGTAACTGTCGGACGCTTGGAATCCGTGGCCGGATTGCTCGTGCAGATCCAGGATATTGAAGAGGTCGGTGAGCGCGAATGTGGCCTGCCCCGACGTATGCGTTGGGTCGCGAGCCGGACTCGGGCAGACGCCGATGGCTGCGACCAGCGCGGGCCAATCGTAAAGGGTGCGAAGGTGTACGATTCGACGACACATAGCGCTGTCGTCGCGCGCTAGCCAGTTCCGGCGCATGGCCTTTAGTTGGTCGTCGTCGATATCTGTGGAGTGCCTACGGTGCAGGCATACATCGTCGGCATCCCCAAGGACGGCAAGAAGGTCGGCGACCGCGTTCGCCCAAGTTGCGGGGATGTTTTCGCCGAGCGCGGACCGCACGCGATCCCTGCGGGAGCAAATCGGTTCGCGGGCGGGCGCGAGATTGGCCAGGAACGCGGCTTGCTGGGCTGTCGTGCGGAAACCAGCGGCGGCGGTTGCGCCAGCGCCCCAGAAAATGACCGTTTTCTTCCGGACGGTCACTTCCGATTAGACACTGCCGGTATGGTGACGGCCGAAAGAGAAGGGTTGTGTGGGTCACTGAAGTCGACTTCGATATCGACGCCGGATTGGCTCATGGCAGCTTCGGTTAGCGTTTGGACAAGGACAGAATCTGTAGGGTGAGGGACCGAGAGGATGATTGGCGCGCCGCCAGACTCGATGACGCGGGCGTCGCCTGGGAGCGCGGCTGGCAGGAACACGGCGAGAGTCTTGCCTTGGTGATGGACGGTATGCTGCGCGTCGGGGACGAATAGGATCTTCCGTAGGCGACCAACGGTGTGTCCGAAGCAGGCATGCAGAGTGCCAGATGAGTAGAGGAGTGTGGGGGAGGGAGCTGTGCCGTCAATCATTGGCCGTCTACAGGCAAAGGTACTAGATCATACGCTTACTTGGCTTGGCAGCCCGAATGAGCAACGGAGAAGTTGATCGTGGTCCGGGGGGACCTGCTCCGAATCGTGGGTGGAGGCGTGTCCAGACGGAACTGACGGAAGCGGCCGCTAGTTGCCAAGGGGAAAATCGGCATACCAAGGGGTTGGGCAGAAAGCGCTGACCGTGTGCGTGTCGAGGACAAGGGCGACCTTGCGAGCGCGCAAGCACATGAAGTCTAAGTTGTCGGCGTTGGCGCTACCGATACACTCTGGTTCAGGGAGGGATTCAAGCTGCAGTTCCACTGCGCACGACTGGTAAGCTGCGCCGGTTCGCTGGAGGTGGGGCAGAACAGGTGCCAGCTTTGGACAGAGCTCTCGGCGTAAGGTCTCTAATCGGTCGTTCGGGATCAGGAGCACGAGTTCAGCGATTGTGGCGGGGTTCTGCGATGGCGGCGACGATGGGTGGTTTTGGGGGAAGAGCCAGGATACGAGGTCGCGGTAAGCGGTAGATGCGTTGTCGGGATTGCTGAACTCGAGCACAACGAAGGCCGCAACTTGGAGCGAGGCGTTGGGTACACATGGGCCGGCTAGAGGGAGTCGGGGAACATCGGGCGAGTCTCCGGCAGGTGCCTGGAACGGGGCGATTGCGGATCCGGACTCGTGGTCAACATCGTCCTGGGCGTTGGCTTGGGAAGCGACGTGTGAGGCCATCAGGAAGAGCACGATGGCGGGTTTGGGGAAGCAACGCGCAGCGGCGCGTGTGAGACGTTGGCTTGGCAAGACAGCGGGTCGCGGGAAAGGAGATTGAGCGTACCGATTAACGCGCAGCGCGCGCGAACTTGAGACGCTGTGGGGGTTCACGGCGGACGTTGTGAACATAGCAGAAGATCGTAACACGCGGAGCTGCTTGCCCGAGGTGACGTGGCGGAAGCGGAATCAGGAGCAGGTCGAGCAAGGCGTCGAGAGCGACTGCGTACCGCAGGCAGGCGGAGCAACCGCCTGTCACTACACCGATGGCGACCGGGAAGAGATGCCGAAAAGGGGTAGTGACAGGCGGCAAAAGCGGCCGCCAGGCTAGGGACGATGAGGGTTTCGGTAAGAATTTTCGTAGTGCGGCTTTCGTGACGGCGTGTTAGATTCCGCCTCGTTCCTTGCTGCGCATGGCGCGGCGTGGTCGGCGAAAGCCGACGTATGGCGCCAGTAGGCGACCCAGTGCCGCATCGCTGTAATGGCGGTGCCCGGGCAGACGCACCGAGAAGGCACGGCGGGCCACATCACATCCGATGGGGGCTCGATCAAACCCACGGCCAGGCGGCTGCCCCGCGGATCCCTTGTGATCGCGCGGGCGACCGGGCATAGCCCGGCGCGCGGAGCGGCCTGAACCGTGGCGCGACGACTCGCGGCGGATCGGGATTGTCTCCCGGCCTTTCCCCGGCAGGGGAGCCTAAGAGCGCGTCGCGCCGAAACCGGGCTCGCGGCCAACGTCGGGAACGACGCGCCGCAGCCGCCGCAACTGGACGGCAGCGCAAATGGCGTCATGGGCTACTCGCAGCACTGCTGCGGCTCCGCAGGTCTCGGAAGAGGCGGGCGGATCGCCCATTACAACTGAGCTTCCACGCCCGCCCCGCCCGCCCTGGCGCGGTCGCGGGGCGCGGTCGCATCTTCTTGTTCGGCAATCGTGACCGGCGACGTCATCGGACGTCGACCGGGACGCGAGGCCGCACGGGGCACCTGATTCTCGTGCTGCAGGATCATCGACGCATCTCATGCGACTTCCCTTCCTTTGCGGGACTTTGGAGTTTCATACAGTATCGGAGCGAACTTTTTGGCAGCATGCGCCGCAGTGCGGCGAGGGAGTATCGTGGCGAAACTTGGGCATAATCGTGTACAGGTGTTCTTCAAGGAGAGCTACCCGTACGTCTATGGCGCGATCCACATCGTTGACGGTGACCCGGCGGGGCAACGGTTCGAGAATCCTTTCCTAGTGGCGAAGAAGCGCGAGGACGGGGATCACATGTTCTTCGGGACGGTGGCGCTGACGATGACGAAGATCTGGGCCCAGCTGGACAGGCTCGCGTCGTTCGCGCAGCTCGCCGAAACGTGGCTCGCGAAGGCGGGTATCGGATCGGTCGACGGGGAGGGGCGCCTGCCGGACAGCGCGTTGACCGACCGGATCATCGAAGAGCAGGAGAGGCTCGCGGAGGATGTTCTGCTGGCGGTCTCGGTGCACGTGAGAGTGCTGTCGGAGATCTTCCCGCGCAAGCTGAGTGCGGCCAAGGTAGGTGTGTACGATTACGAGGGCAAACCGGTCGGCGAGATCGAGCTGAGCGACATGGCGAATCTCCTGCTGCACAACCGCTACGTGGCGATTAAGGAGGACCACATCGTGGACTTGTTCTCCGACAGGCGGTTCATGGCCGACAGGGCGCAGCTGGGACTGAAAGTCAGCCTGCGGGAATACGAAGATGCCGTACGGCAGGCGCTCGACGGCCTGACGGTTGGTGACCTGATGGCGATGTTGCAGGAGAGAACGAGGGCGGTGTCTTCGTCGTCGAGTGTGAGAGACATCGTGTTCCTCACCCAGAACTTGTACACGCTTGGAGGTCTGGTGGCTAGCGACGATGCGCGGAAAAACCGGTGGTTTCTGGAAGTCGTGGAGAGGGTGGTCCGGCGAAGCGCGAAGGAACGAGGAGGGAAGCCGGGACGGGGCGCGCCCGCGCGGACTACGGTTCTGTTTCGAGCGCCCCGATTCGGCCTGGAACCGAACTTGCATCGGAAGCAGATCCGGATGACGATCGAGATGAACGGTCGGGACGACGGGCTGGTGATCGAGTCCGAGGAGTTCTTCTCTGAGATGTCGGCGGCGCACGGGGACGCCAAGCTGAGGTCGAGCTTTCGGCGCGACTACGGGCTGCGGATTGGTAGCTGAGTGGTCCTTCGCTCGAGTTGCACGACAGGACGCAGGGACGATGCGCAGGTGTGGGGATCAAGGATTGATCGCCGGCACCAGGGAGCATGCGCCTGCAGCGAGCTTGGTGCACGTGCCCGCGGCGGGTGATGCGTCGGATAAGCGCATCCCTCATACTGCGCCGTATTGACGGAGGAACCGTGGGACAGCGTTTGACGACGAAGGCCCGTTCAGTCTGGATCGTCGCAGCGTTGGGGATCATTCTCGCGTCCGATTCAAGACCCGCAGAGCTGCCTCCCGAGATCCAAGTGGACCGATTGCTGATCCAGGCTGAGCGGCAGTCCGCGAGCGGTGAGCATGTCTCTGCCGTCTCGACACTGCAGCGAGCCCTGGGTGTCTACGAGGAGCACGACCTGGAGATTCCTGCTGATTTCTGGTTTCTGCAGGCCGGTGCACAGCAAAGGGCGGGTCTCCAGGAGCGGGCCATCGAGGCGGTGACCCGTTACCTGCAGAAAGCTGGGCGCGAGGGCAAACATTACCGGGACGCATTGAAGATTCTGGATGCGGCGGAGGTCGATCTAGCAGAGGTCCGACGGGCTGAGGCTCGCGTTCAGGCCGTACTCGAACGTGCGGAACGCGAAGCGGCGGCAAAGGCGGCAATACGGGAAGTGGCACAGGCACGACCCACGAAAGCGCCGGAGATGATCGTCGTCCCGTCAGGGACATTCCGGATGGGATGCCTCTCGATGAAGGGCATCCGCGGGCGCGGGATGGGACGGAATTGCCCGGAGCCGGAACTGCCCGCCCACAAGGTGCGAATCATCTCGTTCCAGTTGGCGAAGCACGAGACGACGGTCGAGGAGTTTAACCACTTCCTAGATGCGACCGGGAAGCCGCGGGTGAATAGTTGGCGTAGTAGCAACGATCTGTACCACGCGGAAGACCCGCAGGCACCGGACTACAGTCGGCGACCCGTCATGGCCACGTGGGATGCGGTGCATGATTACCTCTCGTGGCTGTCGCGGCGCACGGGAGTCAAGTACCGCCTTCCCACCGAATCCGAGTGGGAGTATGCGGCACGGGCGGGCACGACAACCCAGTTCCACTTCGGCAACGACCCGGGTGAGCTATGTCAATACGCCAACTTCAACGGTGTCATAGACACACGGGCATCTGGTCGAACCTGCGACGACGGGTTCGAGAACGTGGCACCAATCGGTTCGTTCCTTGCCAACTCGTGGGGCTTTCACGACATGCTCGGGAACGGCGAGGAATGGGTGCAGGACTGCTTCCGCTACGAGCGCGGATACCGTGCCGCGAAGGGCGACGGTACCGCCGTGGAGCTGGACTGCGCAGTCCAGCCTCGGGGAGGGATAGACTTCACCTCCGGGATAGGCGGCGACCCCTCCGGCAAATACCCGGACGCGAAGATGCGGGTCGTCCGCGGAGGGAACGCCCACTCAGCATGGTACTGGGTGCGTTCTGCTCATAGGGGGCAAAGGCCCGAAGACATGGGAGCCGCGATCCGCGTGGCAGCAGACATCTCGCAAGCCTTGGTGGTGGAATAGAGGGCCGACCAGCAGGCGTCATGCGATCGGTGTCCCTTCATGGCGTGCCCCTAGCTGAGCGACCGGCGTCGTCAGCGTAAGCCCACCCCACCACGGAAGTAGATCGCCTGTCGATGCGATTGACAGGCGCTGCGACGCCTCGCGATGGCACATGCGGAATCATGCCAATTCAACGTTCAAGCCTTTTCAATTCGTGGTACGAATTGTGGTATGAGTTGTGTAAGTTATTGTTTTTATTGATTTTATGGCGGAGAGGGAGGGATTCGAACCCTCGATGGGGTTTAGCCCATACTCCCTTAGCAGGGGAGCGCCTTCAGCCGCTCGGCCACCTCTCCGGTGGGTTCGGCCCTTGGGATGCCCAAGGGTTTGAATGTCTGGCGCTCCGAGCAGGATTCGAACCTGCAATCCCCGGCTTCGTAGGCCGATGCCTTATCCAGTTTGGCCATCGGAGCTAGCAGGGGGCGAATTGTAGCGGAAAAGCTGGGTCGGTGAGGGTGTCCGGTGGTGACGATCGGATGGGTCCGTCGACCGTGTGGCACGCCCGATGCGGCTGCAAGGTGCTATGCTTCGCCGCTTGTCTCGATCAGGGGGCCGAATGCGTCGACTGGCCGCTCTCTCGCTCTTGCTTTGTGCGCCGCTTGCCGGGGCTGACTACTGGGTTTCCATTGGCAGTTTTTCGCGCGCCGAGCAGGCTGGCAAGCTGGCTGCGACTGCGACGCAAAAGGTCGGCGTGGAGTTTTCGGCTCGGGCGTTTGAGACCGGCGCGGGCACGGCCTATCGCGTTGTGGCAGGGCCGCATGGGGATGCGGCCGGTGCCGATGGTGACCGGGCGAAGGCTGTCGGTGCGGGATATGCGGATGCGTGGGTCGTTCCGCCACGCGCGTCGATGGGAGTTGGCGAAGCTGTCGTGGCGTCGCCTGCTGCACCTGCTGCCTCTCCTGCGGTCGCGCCTGCCGCGGCGCCGAGCGATGCCGACCTGCCGGCCGTGGAATACGGGATCGAGAGTGATCCCTTGCTCGAAGAGCTTCTTGGCGACGATCTGCTGCCATCGGACGATGAGCTTTTGGGCGACGACTACCTGACGGACTTCTCCGACGACCAATCGGTGGAGGAATGGCTGAAGGCCATTGAGGCCGAGGCGGCGCAATCGCTCGAGGCGACGGCTCCTCTGCCGGTGCAGCAGAGGACGGCGCCAGCGACGCCGGACGCGCTGCCCGAGGAGCTCGGGGAACCGCCGCCGGAGGATTACGGCGCGCATCGGCTGCGCCGTGGCAGCGCGATGAGCGCGCCCTCCGAACCTGCGGTGCCACAACGGCCCGCAACGCCTGCGACACCTTCGGCACCTTCACCTTCCGCAGATCCGGGGGCACCCTCGCCAGCCGAGCCATCCGTCGGCAGGGGTGCGAGGGGCGTCCCACAGGAAGAGGAGCCGCTCCCTTCATACGCGGATCAGGTCGCCGCGACCATGGTGGCCAGCACGCAAGGCGCCGGGGAGGTCGCCGCGCCGGGCCCTTTTGACGCGGCTGCGCCGCCGAGCAGCGCGGCGCCGCTTCCCGAAGAGGAGCATTTCGTCCAGGCTGCAGCGCTGTCGCTGCTGGCCACCGACGATCACATTCCGCTGGCGCGGCGTGCCAACGATGCGCGGGTGCGGATCGATGGCGCGCTCGACGACGATGCGTGGAACGAGCTTGCCGTGCATGACCGGTTCGTGTCGGTGGATCCCGACACGTTGCGTCCGAGTGACCTGCCGACCCGGGTGCGCATCTTCTACAACGACCGGGGCCTCTATGTCGGTGCGGACATGGTGCAGGACCCCGAGACGCTGGTGCAGGTGCTGTCGTCGCGCGACAAGTATCTGCGGCGCGACTATTTCTCCTTCACGCTCGACACTTCGGGCGAGGGGCGCTACGGCTACTGGTTCCAGGTGTCTCTTGGGGGAAGCGTTTCGGACGGCACGATCCTGCCGGAACGCCAGTTCAGCAGAACGTGGGACGGCGCGTGGTATGGCGCTTCGGCGCGCACGGACACGGGCTGGAGTGCAGAGTTCTTCATCCCCTGGTCGCTCGTGAGCATGCCGAGGCTCGAAGGGGACCGGGCAATGGGACTTTACGCGTCGCGGATGATCGCCTATCGCGACGAACGGCTCGGCTGGCCGGCGTTGCCGTTCACGTTGCCGCAGTTCATGTCGGCGTTTCAGAAGCTCGCGCTTTCCGAGGTGAATCCGCGCCAGCAATACAGCGCAACGCCCTATGTATCGACGACGCAGGACATGGTGGCAGGGCGGACGGGGCGCAAGGCGGGGCTGGACGTGTTCTGGCGACCATCGTCGAACTTCCAGCTCACGAGCACGTTGAATCCCGACTTCGGCAACGTCGAGGCGGACGACGTGATCGTCAACCTCACGCGCTACGAGACGTTCTTCCCGGAGAAGCGCCTGTTCTTCCAGGAAGGGCAGGAGATATTCACCACCAACTCGCGCTTCATGGCGGATACGGTGATGCTGCACACGCGACGCATCGGCAGCGCGCCGCTGCGCCCTCAGGTGCCGGACGATGTGGTGCTGGACGCGAGCGAGTTTCGCCGTCCGTCGGACGTTCTCGGGGCGCTCAAGGCCACCGGACAGCAGGGGGCGTTTCGCTTTGGCCTGCTTGGCGCGGCGGAGGATGAGGGCGAGTTTCAGGCGGTTGGTAGCGACGGCGCTGCGGTGACGCTCACCTCGCCAGGGCGGGACTACGGTGCGGCGCGGCTCCTGTACGAACACGCGAACGGCGGCTACCAGGCGTTGGGCTGGATGTCCACGGCGGTGACGCATCCGAACCGCGAGGCGTACGTTCACGCGGTGGACGGGCACTTCGTGAGCCCTGGCGGGACATGGACTGCCGACGCGCAGGTGCTGCAATCCGACATCGTTGGCGGCGAACGGGGCGCTGGCGGCATCGTCGACATTAACTTCATGCCGAGCAAGGGGCAGCGGCACATGCTGTCCGTGGATGCCTTCGATGACAAGGTGGACATCCGCGACATGGGCTTTCTGCGTCGCAACGATCTGCGCAAGTTCCGCTACCGCTACCGCTTTTCGCGCTCCGGCATGGAGCGGCTGCGGGAGGTGCGGACGTATCTGTTCACCACTGGTGCGTGGAACGGCGTCGGGCGCATGGTGGGGGCCGGGCTGGGGGTCGATCAGCGGCTGACGCTCAGCAACCTCTCGCAACTGCGATTCACGGGCGACTTGATGCCTCGGCAGTACGACGACTGGAGCAGCCCCGGGCGGGTGTTCCGCGTTGGGGACCAGTGGAATACCGAGGTTCGGTATGAATCCGACCCATCGCGTCGCATATCGTGGATCGTGCGGCACCTGTGGGGGGAGGAAGAACTCGGCGACGCAACACGTCGCACTCAAGGGTTCGTGACGTGGCGGCCGAATGATCGGCTGACAATGAACCTCGGTGTCGGGATGCGCGATCGGGACGCTTGGCTGCTGCATCGGGGCAGCGGACGGTTCGTTGCCTATGAGGCGGAGGAACTGGCACCGAACCTCGACTTCGACTTCTTCCTCACCGCACGCCAGCACTTCCGGCTGGCGCTGCAGTGGGTGGCCATCAAGGCGGACGGACAGCGGGCGTTCATGGCCCCGGATTCCGCCGGCGACCTGGTGCCACAGGCTGCCCCGGACGGGACAGGTGACGATTTCGCCCTTTCGCGCATGAACTTCCAGCTCCGCTATCGCTGGGAGCTTGCGCCGCTCTCCGATCTGTTCGTGGTGTACACGACCAATGCCGGGCTTTCCGGGGATGGGCAGTCGGAATATCTGCGCCAGGATTACTCGCGGATGTTCGCCAACACGTGGGAAGAGACGCTCGGCGAGCAGTTGGTGGTGAAGCTCCGCTATCGGTTGGGGTCTTAGCACGGACGGTGCGCGGAACCAAGCTCCCAGCGAGACTCGGATGCGATAGGCTTGCGCCAACGGATCCAGGGAAAAGAAAGCGATGCGTCGGGTTAGGTTAGAAATGTCCGACAACGTGGATCAACTCCTCACCGAGTTCGCGGAAACACACCATGTTTCGAAGAGTGAGGCCCTTCGTCGAGCCATTGGCCTTTTGGCCTTGGCACAACAACAGCGGCGTCAGGGTCAGTGCCTTGCGATTGCAAAGGAGAATGAGGACAAAGAGCTCCAAGCGATCGGGAGGATAACGGGGTCTGATGTGCAAAGTGACGTCGGAATCCCAGAATTCGTTGGTGACTACCGCGCTTGTGAAGGTTGGTCTTCTACCTTTGGCGACTCTTGTGGTCTCCTTCTACTTCACGAAGGCTGACCACTGACACCGGATGTGCGGGCGCTACAACGTTGTCTCGGATGCTGCGGCGTTGCGGGCAGCGTATTCGATGCTCGAAATCCTCGAAGATGAAATCGGCGAGGAGCTGACGGCCAACTACAACTGTGCACCCACGGACTCGATGCCGATCATCCGCCATCGCCCAGGCGAGGACGCGGCAGTGCTGGAAACCGCGCATTGGGGGTTGGTGCCGTTTTGGGCCCGGGACCCGAAGTCCGCGGCGCGGATGATCAACGCTCGGGCGGAGTCGCTCGGTGAGCGCCGGGCATTTCGAGATTCCGCTGAGCGGCGACGCTGTCTGGTTCCTGCCACGGGATGGTATGAATGGCGCAAGGAAGGGGATGTGCGCCAGCCATGCGTGTTTGAGTCCGAAGGGGTGATGACTTTCGCGGGGCTTTGGGCATGGAACCGTTCCCTCGGCCTTGTCAGCTACACCATCGTGACGGTGGCGGCGAACTCCGTCGTGGAGCCCTGGCACGACCGGATGCCGGCAATGCTCGGCGAGCATGAACTTGCCGGCTGGCTCGATCCCGATGCGACGCTTGCGGACGTGGCGCCGCTACTCAAGCCCTATGCAGGCAACGACTTGTCCGCGCGTCGGGTGAGCCGGCGTGTTGGCGATGTGCGGCAGAACGACGCGGACTTGCTACGCGAGGACGGCGACGAGGACGGTCGCGGAGGGCCGCTGACGCTGCCGCTTTAGTGCCTCACGGGGTATAGGTCGGTCCGCTGCGTGGGCCCAACTGCGTCTTGACGATGGGCCAGGCGTCTTCGATGAAGTCCACTAGGAGTGGACGCGTGTCGCGCGGGTCAATCATCTCTTCGATGCCGAAGGCGTGGGCGTTGCGGAAGGGGCTTGAGATGGATTGCAGGCGCGCCTCGATTTCCTGGCGTTTTGCCTCCGGGTCTTCCGCGTTCTCGATCTCCCGCTTGTAGGCAATGGCGGCGCCGCCCTCGATGTGCATGGAGCCGCCGTGGGTGGAGGGCCAGCAGAAGCGCCGGTAAAGCGCATCGCCGCCGCGCTGGTGCAAGCCGCCGGCAACGCCATAGAGCTGACGCATGACGACGCAGACGTAGGGCGTGCGACTTTGGGTAAGGGTGGTCACCACGCGGGCGCCGGCACGGACGATGCCGAGCTTCTCTTGCGCGGGACCCACCGAGAAGCCAGGTTCATCAGCGAAGTACACCAGCGGCAGGTGGAAGGTCTCGCAGAGCTCGATCAGGCGGATCGTCTTCTCGCCGGCGGCGATGTCCATGGAGCCGCCGTTGAACTTCGGATGGTTGGCCATGACACCGACCGGCCGGCCGTTGATGCGGGCGAGGCCCGTGACGCGAGCGCGACCGTAGTAGGGCGCCATCTCGAAGAAGCTGTCCCGGTCCAGCACGGCATCGAGCACCTTGCGCGGGTCGTAGATCTTGCGACGGTCCCGGGGGACGATGCCGATGAGCGACTCTTCGCGACGATTCACGTCGTCTTCGCACTCGACCGAGGGCGGCTCGCCCCAGATGCTCTGCGGCAGGTAGGACAGGAAGCGGCGCACCTGGGCGATGGCGTCGGCCTCGTCCTCGGCAAGGTTCATGATGACGCCGTTGCGAAGCTGCACCCGTTCATCGCCAAGATCCTCCTTGGTGATGCTGCGGCCAGTGGCCTGTTCGACCACCTTCGGTCCTGCGACGAAGACCTGGCTCGTGTTCTTCACCATCACGTTGAAGTGGCACATGCAAGCCTGCACCGCCGGCAGGCCGGCGACGGAGCCGAGCACGGCGGAGACGACCGGCACGCGTTGCATGAGGTCGGCGGAGACGTTGGTGCCGGCGTTGCCGGGCAGATACGTGCGGCCGATCTGCTCGAAGGTGCGCACGCTGCCGCCGGTGGCGTCGAGCAGGCGCACGTAGGGGATGCGCGCCTTCATGGCGAATTGTTCGGCGAAGCCGCCCTTGTTGCCGACGGCCGCGTCCGCTGCGCCGCCGCGAATCGTGAAGTCGCCGCCGGAGAAGGCAACCTTGCGGCCATCGATGCGAACCGTGCCGGCGACGGAGTTGGCGGGCTTGAGAGCGGTCACTTGGTCGCCTTCCCAGTTGGCGGTGCCGGCGATTGTGCCGATTTCGTGGAAGGTGCCAGGATCCTCGAGCAGGGCCACGCGCTCGCGCACGGTGAGGCGACCGCGACCGTGGTGGAAGGCGACGCTGTCGGTACCGCCCATTTCCTTGGCGAATCCCACCTGTCGCGTCAGTTCATCGACTTCCGGCTGCCAGCTCATGGATGGATTGCCCCTCGCGCCAAGACAAACGCGCAACTCTAGCCCGGATTATCCATGAATGCGCGTAGCGAGGGCGATGAGACGCCGCTGTGGCTGGGCGCACTTCGTTCCGGCACCCGAAGGCATAGCTGCGCACTATGTCGAGGGGGGCGGAGCGAGTACGCACAGCCACAGCGAGTGGATCGTCGTCCGCAGTAGGGCATTCATGGATAGTCCGGGCTGGCAGAGGCGACTGCTATGATCCTTGCATGGCTGACGTTGCACCCCATCCGCTCGAGTCGGACTCGCCGCTCATCTGCTATCTCGACATCAAGAGCCCCTATGCCTATCTCGCCAAGGACCCCACGCGGCAGTTGGAGCGGGACTTCGGCATCGAGATCGACTGGCGGCCTCTCACGCTCAACATCCCGAGCTTCCTCGGCTCCGCGCGCACGGACAAGCAGGGCAAGGTGGTCGAGAGCAAGCGCTCGCCAAGGCAGTGGCAGTCCGTGCGCTACGCCTACATGGACGCCAAGCGCTATGCCCGGCTGAAGGACATTCTGGTATACGGGCCGCAGAAGATCTGGGATTCATCGCTCGCTGGCGTCGCCATGCTGTGGACGAAGCGCGAGGGACGCACCGTGCTGGCGCGCTGGCTCGATCTCACCTACGAGCGGTTCTGGAAGCGCGACCTCGACATCGAGGATGCCGATGTGGTGGCCGGCATCGTCCGCGAGGCTGGCGGCGATGGCGATGGCTACCTTGCGTTCCTCGCCGAGGAGGGCCGCAACGAGCACGATCGGTTGCAGGCGGCGCTGCATCCGGTGGGGGTGTTTGGCGTGCCCACCTATGTCATCGAAGGGGAAATCCTCTTCGGTCGGGAGCATCTTCCCACCGTGCGCTGGATGCTTGGCGGTCGCAACGGGCCGGCGCCAGACATCGCCTACGATCGTTTCGACGCCGCCGAAGCAGTTTCCGCGCCAGCAGAAACTGACGACGAGCCCGAAGGGCCCGCATGATCGACTTCGTCTTCGACTTCACCTCCGTGGATTGCTGGCTCGCTTTTGGGCCGACGTGCCGCCTTGCCGACGAGCTTCGGGTGCCAGTGAACTGGCTGCCCATGTGCGTCCCTGCCAAGACCGTGCCAGAGGCGAAGGAGGACGAGTCGGTTGGGGAACGACACGCTCGGGTTCGTGCGGAGTACATGGCATCGGAGAACGCTCGCTATGCCGAACGCCTTGGTGTGCCGCTGAAGCGCAGCGGCGCGGGCGTGGATTCTTGGCTCGCCGCGGCTGCCGCCACCTGGGCCAGCGAGCACGACGTTGGCCGAGAGTTCGTGGGGCGCGTGTTCAAGGGGTTCTGGGAGTCGCGGCTCGACATCGAGAATGCGACGACCATCACGGGCATCCTTGATGACTTAGGCGCGTCGGGCTTCGATTTGGACGCCGGCGCACGAAGGCTTGAGGAGCTGCGTGACGAACTCGCGGAGCGAGGTGCGTTCGGCATTCCCACCTATCTGGTGGAGGGACAGATGTTCATGGGCCGCCAACACCTGCCCATGATCCGCTGGCTGCTTACCGGTCAGGAGGGGCCGGGCCCGCTATAGGCAAGAAGGGCGACGCATGCGTCGCCCCACGGTGCGGAGGGCGAACCTAGGCCTCGAAACGGGGCGAAGGGCTACCTAGGGGCGATGGGATACGCCTTGGGACGCGGGATAACGTGCGTAGGGGCGACGCATGCGTCGCCCGCGTTGGGATTTCCCGCGTGTCTCGCTAAAACGCCTTGACGCGGCCCAGGAGCGTGTCGTCCCAGCGGCGGTCTGAGAGGAAGGTTAAGGCGGCGCGGGTGGCCGTGGGCGTACCGATGCGGGTTAGCGCCTCGGTGGCGATGGCGGAGACGTAGCCATTGGGGTCGCCGAGCGAGGCCGTGAGAAGGCGTTCGATCTCTTCGAGGCACTCGCCGGCGTTGATGGCGTTCAAGAGTGCCAAGGCGGCGTTCATTCGCACCTGATTCTCGCCGGTCCAGCCGCGCATCACCTGCGGTTCTTGCCATTCCAGGTTGGTGGTCGTCAAAAGGCGCTCGATGGCGGGCAGGGCGGGGGCGATGCCCTCGCCGATGGCACCGATGGCGTCCAAGGCCTGGCGTACCACTTGCTGGTGGGGGCTGCCCAAGAGTTTGGCGAGGGACGCAACGGACTTCCGTGCCGGCGTGCCGATTTCGCCCAAGGCGAAGGCGGCGTTGATCTGCACCCATGGGTCTTCGTGCGCCAGCAAGCGTTCGAGCGTGGCGCTGGCTTGCGGGCCACATGCGGCCAAGGCATACGTGGCGTCGTCCATGACGATGGCGCGTTCGTTCCAGCGTCTCGGATAGCCGCGAACGTCGTCGCGCGGGACGGGCTGGCCGCGCTCATCGGTCGCCAGCGTGCGTTGGTGGCGGTCGTCGCCGGCGGATTGCACAAGCGCCTGTGCCAGGCGGTCGATCTCCTTTAGTTTGGCAAGCGCGTAGGTGCTGCGCAGGCGGGTGGGCTGGTCGCGGTCGTTGAGCTGCGCGAGATGGTTGTCCACGGACCCTGCCGCGATGTCTGACTGCACGCGCGGTTCGCCTCGCATCCAGTGCCAGATGTAGCTCCACGTCTCCGGCAGATCGAACTCCGGGATGCAGGACGCGGGCCGCTTCCAGTCCGATTCCTCGTTGTGCCATGACGCCCCGGTGGGATTGCGCGTG
The DNA here is from genome assembly GCA_965116935.1 of Pseudomonadales bacterium. GTDB lineage: Bacteria > Pseudomonadota > Gammaproteobacteria > Pseudomonadales > Azotimanducaceae > VXYL01. The sequence continues at coordinate 4,069,571 of OZ220737.1, forward strand.
CGGGCGAAGACGAACTTCACCATGTAGCGGGTGCGGTCGGAATGGTTCGGAAAGCCGGCATGAACCATGTCGAAATGCACCAGCAGGAACGTGCCGGCCGGAACCACGTCCGGCAACACGACGCCGTGCGGTGCCACCGGGTGGGCGTAGAGGTGGCTGCCGGCCTGGATGCGCGTCGGGCCCATGTCGAGTGGCGTTTCATGCGGATAGTAGAAGCCGATCAGGTAGCGTGGCAGGTGGTGGCGGGCGCGCGAGAGCGGACTTTGCGCGTCTTGATGCCAGCCGGAACCGGCGATGGAACCCTTGCCCATCTTCGGGCCGTCGATCTCCGGCGTCAGTTCCTCGCGTTCCTCCACCGGCGTGTTGATGTGGACGGCGCGGTGCGGGTGGAAGTAGTAGTCCGGCCCGGCGATGGACTCGATGGCCGTGGGACCCCTCGGGGTGGCGGTGGGCGAGGCGGGCGGGCCAATCCCCCATGTTGTCGCCGGCATCGCCCATGCTCTCGGTTTCGATGCCGAGGGCCCGGACTTCGGGATCGGTCGTGGCAAGGTGGCACCAGTCGATGAAGCGCTCGAGGGTGGCGTAGTCGATGGGCTGCCCCTCGAAGCTGAAGCGGGCCACGCCGCCGTTTCGGCTCTCCTGTGCCATACTTTGCGTTTGCATCCATTCCCGGCTTGCCGCGCCTAGAAGTCTATATGTTCCTGTCACTCTTGCAGCGCTGGGTTCGCAAAGGGACGCTGGTTGTGGTGCTCCCGGACGGCACCCGGCAGGAGTTCGGCGATGGCGACGAACCGCGCGCCGAGTGGATTCTGCGCGACGGTGGCGTCATGCGCAGCATCGTTCGGAACCCAACCATGAACCTTGGCGAGACCTACGTTGACGAGCGCTGGGATGCCGGCGGTGGCGACCTTGCGGGGCTTCTTCGGGTTTTGCGGAGCAATCTCGAGCAAGTGGTCAGCACCTCTCGGCTGCCACATTTCCTGCACGTGGGAAGCGCCCTCTTGACAAGCTGGAACAACGTGCGTGCGAGCCTTGCCAACGTCAGTCACCACTACGACCGCGACGAAGCGCTGTTCCGCTCCTTCCTTGACGACTCGATGCACTACTCCTGCGCCTACTTCGCGCAAGCCCACATGACCTTGGAAGAGGCGCAGCAGGCCAAGGCCGAACACATCCGCCGCAAGCTCTGCACGGAGCGCGGTGACCGCGTGCTCGACATCGGCTGCGGCTGGGGGAGCCTCGGCCTCTACCTGGCGCGGGAGGGCGGCGTGCAAGTCAACGGCGTCACCTTGTCGAAGGAGCAGCTTCGGGTGGCCCAGGACGAGGCCCGACGCCAGGGCCTCGACTCGCGCGTGCAGTTCCTGCTGGAGGACTATCGGGATCACCGCGGCAGCTACGACGCGGTGGTATCGGTGGGCATGTTGGAGCATGTCGGGCGGCGCAACTTGGGCCGCTTCTTCGACGTTGTGCGCGAGATGCTGAGCGACGATGGCGTGGCGCTCATCCACACCATCGGCAAGACGGGCCCGCCGGAGCCGGTGAACCCGTGGATTCGGCGGCACATCTTCCCAGGGGGCTACATTCCGGCGGCTTCAGACCTGATGCGCACAGTGGAGGCAAGCGGCCTCGTGCTGAGCGACATGGAGGTGTGGCGCCGCCACTACGCTGCCACCTTGCGCGAGTGGAACCGTCGCTTCCAGGCCTCCCGCGACGAACACAAGCGCACGCTGGGGGAGCGGGGTTGTCGCGTGTGGGAGTTCTACCTCACGGCCTGCGAGACGGCCTTCGAGGTTGCGGATCTCGTCGTGTTCCAGCTTCAGCTAGCGAAACGCAACGACCGTGTGCCGCTGACGCGGGATTATCTCTACGAAACACCCAAGGAAAGTCTCCCACTGCGAGCGGCGGCCAGCGGCTCCTGATGCTCTGAGCTGTGGCGAGGGGCCTGCTTTAGCCATTTTCGGGTGCGCGTCGGAGTCGGGACTCGAGCCTCGCCAGGTCATCAGGCGTGTCCACGTCGAGGAAGGCGAACTCCGGGAAGGCGATGGAGGGGATGGACTCGCGGTCCAGCCAATGACGGGGGGCACGCTCGCCGCCCGTGAATGCGGCGACGAGTTCGGCGGCTCGGGCTTGGGTCATCAGCAGCGTCGCGTTTTGGCGTCGGGCGCCGGCGGTCACGCTGACTGCGCCCGCCGCCGTGCAGGCGGGAGCCAGGTGGGCGATGAGGTTTGCGGGAGGAGTGGGCGCATCGCCGGGCCAGGTTAGGAGCCACGGGGTCTTCACGTGAGGCAGGCAGGCGGCAAGGCCAGCGATTGGGCCGTCGTGGGCGGCGTGATCCGCTACACAGTCAAACCCTAGTTCGCGGTAGGCATCGTTGCCGGGTGCATGGGAGATGAGGACCCGCTGCACCTGTGGCGTGAGGCGCTCGATCGCATGCATGAGGATGGGTTTGCCGGCGACGAGCAAGAGCGGCTTGTCCACGCCTCCCAAGCGTTGCCCGCGACCGCCGCAAAGGACGATGGCCGTGACGGCGTCGGCGTCAGTTGCGGATGCGTTCGGGGTGGGTGTAGATATTGAAGCCGTCATCCTTCAGAAAGCCCACCAGCGTGAAGCCGCGTTCTTGGGCGAGTTCCACCGCGAGGCTCGATGGCGGCCCGACGGCAGCGACGAAGCAGGTGGCAGTCATGGCCGCTTTCTGCACCAGCTCGAAACTGGCGCGCCCGCTCAGCAGCAGGCCGGTCTCGGCCAAGGGCTCGGAATCCTCGATCAGGTAGGCGCCGATCAGCTTGTCGAGGGCATTGTGGCGCCCCACATCCTCGCGCAAGCGATCGATCTGACCGTTCGGGCGGAATGCCGCCGACGCATGCAACCCGCCGGTGCGGCGGAACTCGGTTTGCATGGTGCCAAGGCGCCCCGGCAGGCTGCGGAGAATGGCGGCGTCCAAGGTGAAGGAGGGTGGCGGCGTCCGGCGCTCTGGCAATTGCTGCGCCACCGCATCAAGCGATGCCTTGCCGCACACGCCGCAACTCGAGGAGGTGAAGACGTGACGCGTCAGTGCCTCGGCGTCGAACTCGACGTGATCGGCGAGTTCCACCTTGACGACGTTGTGGATGCCCTTATCGGGGCTCGGCGGGCCACAGTGCTCCACATCAACGACATCCCGGCCGCCTTGGATCACCCCTTCGCCGCGCAGGAAGCCGACCGCGAGTTCGAAGTCGTTGCCCGGCGTGCGCATGGTCACCGAGATGCTCTGCTCGCGTCGCATGCCTCCGCTCACGAACGACAGCCGCACCTCCATCGGCTCTTCCACCGTTACGAGGTCCGTTTCGTCGGCAGCGGTCTTAGAGGATGCAACGGACCGCCGGGTCACCGCCATGCGACGACTCGCGGCAGGCTCCGGGGCAATGGCAATCGAAGATGCCGGCGCGATTGCCGCCGCCGGCCGCTTGGTCATGGCGTCGGCAGCGCAAGGACCTGGATGCGCGTTCGCTCGTTGAAGCGTTCCTGCCACTCGCTCCGATGATTGGCGGGGCGCACCTCCACTGCCGTGACCTTGTATTCGGGGCAGTTGGTGGCCCAGTCGGAAAGCTCGGTGGTGACGACGTTGGTGCCGGTTTCGGGATGGTGGAAGGTGGTGTACACGACTCCTGCGGCGACACGCTCCGTCACTTGGGCGCGGAGCGTAATTTCGCCCTTGCGGCTCGACACGGACACCCAATCGCCGGTGCGCAGCCCGCGCAACTCGGCATCGGCGGGGTGAATCTCCAGCACGTCTTCGTCGAGCCAGGCGAGGTTGTCGGTGCGCCGCGTCTGGGCGCCGACGTTGTATTGCGTGAGGATGCGGCCTGTCGTCAGCAGCAGTGGGAACTTGCGGTTGGCGCGCTCCGGGGTCGGCTGGTAGTCGGTGAGCACGAACAGGCCCTTGCCGCGCACGAACGCCTGCTCGTGCATGATCGGCGTGCCGAGGGGTGCCGTCTCGTTGCAGGGCCACTGCACGCTGCCGACTTCGTCGAGAAGATCAAAGGACACGCCGGCAAAGCTCGGGGTCAACTCGGCGACCTCGGCGAGAATCTCCTCCGCAGACGAGTACGACATGGGATAGCCCAATGCCGTCGCCAGCCGCGCCGTTGCCTCCCACTCGTGAACGCCGGATTTCGGTGGCATCAGCGCCCGCACCCGGTTGATGCGGCGTTCGGCGTTGACGAAGGTGCCGTCCTTCTCGAGGAAGGAGGCGCCCGGCAAGAACACGTGGGCGAACTTGGCCGTCTCGTTCAGGAACAGGTCCTGGACGATCAGGCATTCCATGTTGGCGAGCGCCGCCTCGACGTGCTGCGTGTTGGGGTCCGACTGGGCGATGTCTTCGCCCTGCACATAGAGGCCGAGGAAGTCGCCGGCCACGGCATGGTCGAGCATGTTGGGAATGCGGAATCCGGCCACGTCGTCGAGCTCGACGTCCCAATGGCGGTTGAACTCGGCGCGCACGGTTTGGTCGGTGACCGGGCGGTAGTCCGAGAACTCGTGCGGGAATGATCCCATGTCGCATGAGCCCTGGACGTTGTTCTGGCCCCGGAGCGGATTGACGCCGACGCCGCGGCGGCCGACGTTGCCGGTGGCCATGGCGAGGTTGGCCATCGCCATCACCATCGTCGAGCCTTGGCTGTGCTCCGTCACGCCGAGACCGTAGTAGATGGCCGCATTGCCGCCGGTGGCATAGAGGCGGGCGGCGGCGCGCAGTTCCTCGGCATCCACGCCGAGGATCTCGGCCACGTTCTCCGGCGCGTTCTCCTTGCTCTTGGCGAACTCTACCCACTCCTCGAACGACTCGAGATCGCAGCGCTCCTCCACGAAGGCTCGATCCACGAGCCCTTCTGTCACCACCACGTAGGCGAACGCGTTCATCAAGGGAACGTTGGTGCCTGGCTGCAGCGGTAGATGATGGGCGGCCTCCACGTGGGGCGAGCGCACAAGATCGATGCGGCGCGGGTCGCAAACGACGAGGCGGGCGCCAGCGCGCAGGCGGCGCTTCATCTGCGATGCGAACACGGGATGCGCCTCGGTGGGATTGGCGCCGATGACGACGATCACGTCGGCGTCCAACACTGAATCGAAGTCCTGGGTGCCGGCGGAGGTGCCGTAGGTTTGCCTGAGACCATAGCCGGTTGGCGAGTGGCACACCCGGGCGCAGGTGTCGACGTTGTTGTTGCCGAAGGCCGCGCGCACCATCTTCTGCACCAGCCACACCTCCTCGTTGGTGCAGCGGGAGGAAGTGATGCCGCCGATGGACTTGCGACCGTGTTTGGCCTGAACCGCCTTCAGCCGGGTTGCCGCGAAGTCGATGGCCTCGTCCCATCCCACTTCCTGCCACGGATCGGCGGTGGATTCCCGCACCATCGGCGTCGTGATGCGGTCCTTGTGGTTGGCATAGCCCCAGGCGAAGCGGCCCTTGACGCAGGAATGGCCGTGATTGGCCTTGCCGTCCTTGTGCGGAACCATTCGCACTACCTGATCGCCCTTCATCTCGGCGCGGAACGAGCAACCAACGCCGCAGTAGGCGCAGGTGGTGGATTCGCTGCGGTCCGGCACACCGTGGTCGATGACCGACTTCTCCATCAGCGTGGCGGTGGGGCAAGCCTGCACGCAGGCACCGCAGGAGACGCATTCCGAAGCGAGGAAATCGTCGGCGCCGGTGGCCACCTTGGACTCGAATCCGCGTCCGTCGATGGTGAGGGCGAAGGTGCCCTGCACCTCGGCGCAGGCGCGCACGCAACGGGAGCAGGCGATGCACTTGGAGGGGTCGAAGGTGAAATAGGGGTTGGATTCGTCCTTGGCCTCGCCGAGGTGGTTGTCGCCCTCGGCGTAGCGCACGTCGCGCAGCCCCACGGCGCCGGCCATGTCCTGCAACTCGCAATCGCCGTTGGCAGCGCAGGTGAGGCAGTCGAGCGGATGGTCGGAGATGTAGAGCTCCATCACGCCCCGGCGGACCCGCGCCACCTTCTCGGTCTGGGTGCGAACCACCATGCCGGACGCAACCGGCTCGGTGCAGGAGGCAATCAAGCCACGCCGGCCTTCGACTTCCACCAGACACATGCGACAGGAGCCGAACGCCTTGAGGTTGTCGGTGGCGCAGAGCTTCGGAATGTCGAGGCCGGATGCGCGCGCCGCACGCATGATGGAGGTGCCGGCCGGAACCTCCATCGGGTGGCCGTCGATGGTCACTTCCACCGAGTCGGCAGCATGGCAGTTCGCCGAGGGCGCCGGCGTGCCGAAATCGGCAATCGCGATCGTCATCGCTTGAAGTCCTCCGGAAACCGCTCCATCGCGCTCAGCACGGGTATCGGCGTCATGCCGCCCATCTGGCAGAGGCTGGCGGATTCCATCACCTCGCAGAGATCCCGAATCATAGTCAATTCCTGTGGCCCTGCGCGACCATCGAGAATCGTCTGCATCGTCTCCTTGCCACGCACGGAACCCAAGCGGCACGGCGTGCACTTGCCGCACGACTCCACTTCACAGAACTTGAAGGCGTAATGCGCCTGCTCCGCAAGGTCCACCGTGTCGTCAAACACCACGATGCCGCCGTGGCCGATGCCGGCGCCGATGTTGGCCATGGCCTCGTAGGTGAGCGGGGTGTGCAAGTCCTCCTGACCGAGATAGGCACCGAGCGGACCGCCGATCTGCACAGTACGCAGGGGTCGGCCAGAGCGGGTGCCACCGCCATAGCCCTCGATGATTTCCGCCAGCGTGATGCCGAACGGAACCTCAATCAGGCCGCCGCGGAGCACGTTGCCGGCGAGTTGGAAGGCCATCGTTCCGGTCGAAGGCGCGACCCCAAGCTCGGCGTAGGCACCGCCGCCACCCTGCATGATGCCGGGAACGGCGGCATAGGAAATGACGTTGTGAACCACCGTCGGCTGTCCGAAGAGGCCAGCGATGGCGGGCACCGGTGGCTTGGCGCGAATCTCCCCGCGTCGGCCTTCGAGGCTTTCGAGCAGTGACGTTTCCTCACCGCAGATGTAGGCACCGGCGCCGACGAAGAGTTCGAGGTCGAAGGTGTATGCACTGCCGAGGACGCTGTTGCCGAGGATCCCTTGCTCGTAGGCACGCTTGAGGGCCGCGGCGAAAGTGCGTTCCGCGTCCGGGTACTCGGAGCGCAGATACACGAACCCTCGCGTGGCGCCGGTGGCGATGGCGGCGAAGGCCATGCCTTCGATCAGCCGGAACGGGTCGCCTTCGAGCAGTAGGCGGTCCGCAAAGGTGCCGGAATCCCCTTCGTCGGCGTTGCAGACGAGGTACTTCTGCTCAGCAGGGGTGTCGCGAACGGTGCGCCACTTGATGTGGGCAGGGAAGCCAGCGCCGCCGCGACCGCGCAGGCCCGAGGTTTCGATCTCGTCGATGAGGGCGGTGGGAGCCACATCGAGACAGGATTCGAGGGCGACCGTCGCCGGCAGCGCCAATGGATGATCGGTGCCGCAGCGGTCGAAGACGACGCGGTGCTGGCCGGCGAACCAGTCGATGGCATCCACGGCGCCGAGGCATTTGGGATGCGTGCTGCCTTGCTCGAGGATTGCGGGCACGTCGTCGGCGGTGACGTTGCGCCATGCGGTGCGAACGCCCTCGTCATCGGCCATCTCCACCATCGGTTCGGCCCACGACGCGCCCCGAGAGCCCGTGCGAACGACGTCCAGCCCGGCTGCGGCAGAAGCCGCGGCAACCGCATCGGCGCCGCCGGCAACGGCCGATACGTCCTGCGGGACGTGGATGGTGTTAGCCATGCAGAGCTGCGCTCATGACGAGGCGGGGGTCTCCGGCAAGTCGAAGACCTCTTCGAGGTTCAGTTCGTCGGCGTGCACGTACGCCCGGTCGTTGACGGTGAGCGCTGGCCCCTGCGCGCAAAGCCCAAGGCAGTACACCGGTTCAATGCCAACCTTGTCGTCCACATCACCGATCCGGAGGCCAAACCGCTCCTCCACTGCGCGTGTGAACTGCCGCCCTCCGACGGCCTGACAAGCTTCCGCCTGACATATACGCACCCGCAGGGCCGCCGGCGGATGGGTCTTTAGATCCTCATAGAAACTGACGATTCCACGCACATCGGCGCGACTGATGTTGAACACATCCGCCACCACCCGCTGATCGTCCTCGGACACATATCCGCACTCGATCACGACCTCGCGAAGCGCCTGCAACACCCCGCCAACGCGCCCACGGTGGCGCTCGGCGACAGCGCGAACATCCCGTTTAACCATCAGACGATACTAGCAGGCTGTCGGACTTTGCCGCGCCAGCGGCGAAGTGCGCCAAGCTGCTAGCCGTAGCTGCGAGCGAACGCGAGCACGAAAGCCAGCAGTTCGCGCTAGCGAACTGCCGACGCGCCTTCAGGGCGCACTAGCAGCCCGTCGTACTTGGCGGCGATGCACCCGGCTGCCGGACAGGGCGACGCCTGCGTCGCCCCTACAGGAAGGTGTCGGTCATGTCCCGGGCCGTAGGGGCGACGCCTGCGTCGCCCTTCTTCGGGTGGCCTTCCTCATGCGCTAGCGTCGACAGGCGCTTTGTCGAAACCTTTTCGGCGCGGGACAAGCTCGTCCCCTACTGGTTCTTGTCGGCGCTGCTCTCGTCGTCTGCGAGGTTTCGCAGTTCGTACAGCGCAGATAGGGCCTCTCGGGGCGACAGAGCGTCAGGGTCCAGCCCGCGCAAATGCGCGAGAGCAGGGTGGGGTGGAGTTGGGCGGGTGGAGAAGAGGTCGGGTTGGCGCTGGGAAGCTAGAAGGCGCTTTTCCAAGTCGAACAAGTGCTTCCTTGCGGCCGCCAGCACCGCTTGGGGTAGGCCGGCGAGCTTCGCCACCTGGATGCCGTAGCTCTGGTTTGCCGGGCCGTCGCGCACTGCGTGCAGGAACACCACCTCGCCGCGATGTTCGGTGGCGTCGAGATGCACGTTGGCGACGGTGGCAATGTCGTCGGCGAGGGCCGTCAACTCGAAGTAGTGCGTCGCGAACAGGGCAAATGCGCCGATGCGACGGGCGATGTGGTCGGCTATGGCCCATGCGAGGGCGAGGCCATCGTAGGTGCTGGTGCCGCGACCGATTTCGTCGAGCAGGACGAGGCTCTTTGGCGTTGCGTTGTGAAGAATGTTCGCGGCTTCCGTCATTTCCACCATGAAGGTGGAGCGGCCGCCGACGAGGTCGTCCGCGGCACCGATGCGGGTAAAGATGCGGTCCACCGGGCCGATCACCGCAGCCTGTGCCGGCACGAAACTGCCGCAGTGGGCCAGGACCGTGATGAGCGCGGCTTGCCGCATGAACGTGGACTTGCCGCCCATATTGGGGCCGGTGACGACCAGCATCCGACGGCTCGCCGTCAGTTCCAGGTCGTTCGGCACAAAGGGGTTGGAAAGCGCTGCTTCCACCACCGGGTGGCGACCGGCGGTGATCGAGATGCCGGGCTCGGCGCTGAGTTGCGGACGCGCAAAATCCCGCCGTTCGGCCACGATCGCGAACGACGCCAGCACGTCGAGCCGCGCCAGCGTCTTCGCCGTCGCGCGTAGCTTCGCCAGCCCATCGCGGAGCCGTCCGAGCAGCCGTTCGTACAGCGCCCGCTCCAGCTTCAGCGCCCGTGCCTGCGCCGTGAGCGCCTCGTCCTCGAAGGACTTGAGCTCAGGCGTGATGTAGCGCTCCACGTTCTTCAGCGTCTGGCGGCGGATGTACTCGGCCGGCACGGCGTCGGCGGCGGCTCGACCTGCCTCGATGTAGTAGCCGTGGACGCGGTTGTATCCGACCTTCAGCGTCGCGATGCCGGTGCGCTCCCGCTCACGTGCCTCAAGGTTGGCGAGCCACTCGGCCGAGTGCTGCGTCAGAGCCCGGAGTCGATCCAGTTCCTCGTCGTGGCCGGCGGCGATGAAGCCGCCTTCACGAATCGTTGCCGGTGGCGACGCAACCAGCGTTTGCTCGAGCAACTCTCGCTCGCATTCGGTGTCCGGTAGCTCGGAAAAGCGACGCTTGATGTCGTCGTCCGGAACGCGATGCACCGTGTCGCGTATGTTCGGCAACGCTTCAAGCCCTTGGCGCAAACGCCCTAGGTCGCGTGGCGATGCGTTGTTGAGGGCGATGCGGCCGACGATGCGCTCCATGTCGCCTACCGGACGCAGGTCGGGCGCGAGGGTCTCGAACGCGCGTCGCTCGCGCAGTGCGGCCACGGTGGCCTGACGGGTTGCGGCGCGTTCGCGCACGGCGCAGGGAGCGTTGAGCCACTCCCGCAGAAGGCGACCGCCCATAGCGGTGACGGTTTGGTTCATTACGGCGAACAGGGTCGCGTTGGTCGATCCGTCAATGCGGCGGTCGATCTCGAGGTTGCTGCGCGTGCGCGCGTCCATGACGACGGACTCGCCGCTGGCAACCTTCTCCACGCGGTCCACGAATCGGAGGTCCTGACAGCGTGCAGCCTGCGCGTAGCGCAGGACGGCGGCGGCTGCGCCGACCGCGGGCTCATCGTCTTCTAGGTCAAATGCCGCGAGGTCGTTGGTGCCGAAATGGTCGGTCAGGCGGCGGAAGGCGATCCCGGGCTCGAAGTCGAGTGCAGCGACGTGCTTGCAGGGCGCTGCGGCGAACGCGGGAGCCCCTTCCGGGAAAAGCACTTCGAGTGGGCGAATGCGCTCGATCTCGGCCGCAATCTCTGTCTTGCTGCTGGCCTCGGCAACGCGAAACACGCCGGATGCGAGGTTGAGCCAAGCGATGCCGAAGCGCTCGCCAACGGCGTTGACGCCAGCGAGGACGCTGTCGGCGTCCGCCGGCAGGAGATTCTCTTCCGCCAGCGTGCCGGGGGTGACCAGGCGCTGCACCTCACGTTCGACAGGCCCGCGGCTGGTCGCGGGGTCGCCCACTTGCTCGCAGATCGCCACGTTGCGGCCGAGTTCCACCAGGCGCTTGAGGTAGTTGTCCACCGCGTGAAACGGCACGCCGCACATGGGAATCGGCTCGCCGTCCGACTTGCCGCGACTTGTCAAGGTGATGTCGAGAAGCTCGGCGGCCTCCCGAGCGTCGTCGAAGAAGAGCTCGTAGAAATCGCCCATGCGGTAGAAGAGGAGGGCGTCGGGAAACTGCTCCTTGAAGCCGAGGTACTGCACCATCATGGGCGTCAGCCGACCCGCGGCGGCCCCGGCTTTTGCGCGGGGTTGTTCGGTTGCGGAGACGTCGGCGGCGGGCATTGGCGGAATTGTAATGGCACCAATGTGTGCGTCATGTGCCATCGTGCGTGTGCGAATTGGCGGTTTTTTCGAGCGGTGGGTTGACTCCCGAAACTGATTGAACATACAGTATTGGGCAGCGGTGACACAACGGCGAAGCAAAGCACTGCCACGGCAGCAGTGAAAGGCGGCGGACCGGTGGCGACTTGCGAGTGAAACTTAAGGGCAGACAAGGGCAGGCTGCGGCAGGCCCAAGGAGTGAAGCGACTTGAACACACGCAGTGCGGGTTCGGAAAAAGATGCGGACAAGGGGCGGGACCGGGCTCTCAATGCAGCCCTGTCGCAGATCGAGCGCCAGTTCGGCAAGGGCTCGGTCATGCGGCTTGGGGAGCGCGAACTCGAGGCCATCCCAGCCGTTTCCACCGGTTCGCTTGGGCTCGACATCGCCCTGGGCATCGGCGGGCTGCCGCGCGGGCGGGTGGTGGAGATCTACGGGCCGGAGTCGTCGGGCAAGACGACCCTGACGCTGCAGGTGATCGCCGAGGCGCAGAAGGAGGGAGGCACGTGTGCGTTCATCGACGCCGAGCATGCCCTGGATCCGATCTACGCCCAGTCGCTTGGCGTGAAGACCGATGACCTTTTGGTGTCGCAGCCGGACACCGGCGAGCAGGCGCTCGAAATCTGCGACATGATCGTCCGTTCGGGCGCGGTGGATGTCGTCATCGTGGATTCGGTGGCCGCCCTCACGCCGCGGGCCGAGATCGAAGGGGAGATGGGCGACGCCCACGTGGGCTTGCAGGCGCGGCTGATGAGCCAGGCGCTCAGGAAGATGACGGCCAACATCAAGAACTCCAACACGCTGGTGGTCTTCACCAACCAGATCCGCATGAAGATCGGCGTGATGTTCGGTTCGCCCGAAACCACCACCGGCGGCAATGCGCTCAAGTTCTATTCGTCAGTGCGACTCGACATCCGCCGCATCGGCGCCGTCAAGGAAGGCGACGAAGTGGTGGGCAACGAGACCCGCGTGAAAGTGGTGAAGAACAAGGTGGCGCCGCCGTTCAAGCAGGCGGAGTTCCAGATCCTCTACGGTCGCGGCTCGCACCGAAATGGCGAGATCATCGAGCTCGGCGTCAATCAGGGCATCATCGAGAAGTCCGGCGCTTGGTACAGCTACCGCGACGAGCGCATCGGCCAAGGCAAGCGCAATGCCGCCGCTTGGCTCGACGAGAACCCCGAACGATGCGCGGAAATCGAGGGTGTCATTCGCACGCGGCTGCTGCCGGATCGACGCCGTGACGCGACGGGCGCTGGCAATGGCGCAGACGAGGCAGAACCTGCGGCGGTCACCACGGCCCTGCCTTGACAGAGGCCGTCCGCGCCCAAGCCGTGCGCCTTCTGGCCCGTCGGGAGCACTCCCGGGCGGAACTCGCGCGCAAGCTCGAGGCCAAGGGGCACGACACCGACGTGGCGAAGCGGGTGGTGAGCGAACTCGCGTGCCAAGGTCTGCAGAGCGACCGCCGCTTCACGGACGCTTTCGTCCGCTCCCGCATCGGCCGCGGCCAAGGCGAAAGGAAGATCCGCGCCGACCTGCACGCCCGGGGCATCGACGACACCACCGCGGATCCGTTCTTGGCGGACGTGCCCTGGATCGAGATCGCCACCGACGCCCTCCACAAGCGCTTCTCGGAGCCGCCGGCAGACCGCAATGAGTGGGCCCGTCGGGCCCGCTTTCTGACCGGCCGTGGCTTCCCGTCGGACATCGTCGCCACGGCGCTCGGCGACGCACCTCGATAGGCCGCCCGCGGTGGCGTTCGGGTGACCCGCATCGCGGAATGCTGCACAATTCGTCGTTCCTTGACGCCCTGCCGGCGTCTTTCCCCGTGTCGTTTCGTGCGAGAGCCATGCAAACCAACGAGATTCGCAGCGCGTACCTAGATTTCTTCGCCGAGCGCGGGCACCGCGTTTGTGCGTCGAGTTCGCTCGTGCCGGCGAACGATCCGACCTTGCTGTTCACCAATGCCGGCATGAACCAGTTCAAGGACGCGTTGGCGGGGCGCGAGTCTCGCGGCTACCGGCGCGCGGTATCCGCGCAGCGTTGCGTGCGTGCTGGGGGCAAGCACAACGACCTAGAGAACGTCGGCTACACGGCGCGGCACCACACGTTCTTCGAGATGCTGGGCAACTTCAGCTTTGGCGATTACTTCAAGGACGACGCAATCCGCTGGGCGTGGGAGTTCGTCACCGGCACGCTTGGCTTCGACGCGGATCGACTCTGGGTGACGATTCACCCGGACGACGATCAGGCGCACGCTATCTGGACGGGCGCCATCGGCGTGCCGGCGGATCGAGTGGTGCGGCACGAGGAGAACTTCTGGAGCATGGGGGACACCGGGCCGTGCGGTCCCTGCTCGGAGATCTTCTATGACCTTGGTCCTGCCGTAGCTGGTGGCCCTCCTGGCTCTGCCGACGAAGACGGCGACCGCTATCTGGAGTTCTGGAACCTCGTCTTTCCCCAGTTCGACCGCTCCGAAGACGGCACGCTCGATCCCCTTGATGCCCCCGGTGTGGATACGGGAATGGGCCTCGAGCGCGTCGCGGCAATCCTGCAGGGCAAGACCAGCAGCTACGAGATTGACCTGTTCCAGGGCTTGATCGCCAGTGCAGCCGAACTCGCCGGCATTCGCCGAGGCGAAAACGCCGTAACGGAACCATCGCTGCGGGTGATTGCGGACCACATCCGGGCGGCGGCGTTCCTGATTGCGGACGGTGTGCTGCCCAGCAACGAGGATCGCGGCTATGTGCTCCGCCGGATCATCCGTCGTGCCTTGCGACACGGACACAAGCTCGGCATCCGCGAGCCGTTTTTCCATCGCTTGGTGAGGCCGCTGCGTGAGGCAATGGGGGATGCCCACCCCGTGCTAGGCGAGCGTCAGGGGATCGTCGAAGAGGCCTTGGCGGATGAGGAGCAGCGTTTCGCCACCACCCTCGCGCAAGGAATGGCGCTGCTCAGCCGCTCCATCGAGGAACTCGACGGGAAGGTCATACCGGGCGACGTCGTGTTCCGCCTCTATGACACCTATGGCTTCCCGGCGGATCTCACTGCCGATGTCGCCCGCGAGAGCGGCCTCGGCATCGACCAGGACGGGTTCGACCGGTTGATGGAGGAACAACGAGCCCGTGGGCGTGCCGCGTCTGGGCGCTTCAGCGCCGAAATCGGCCAACGCATTCGCGTGGATTCCACGGTGGACTTCCAAGGCTACGATGGGCCGGAAGGTGGCGGGCGCGTGGTGGGTCTTTTCCAGGGCGACGATGCCGTGGAGCAGATCGATGCCGAAAGTGGCCGAGAAGGCGACGCCATTGTCGTGCTCGATGCCACGCCCTTCTATGCCGAAGCCGGCGGTCAGGTGGGCGACCGTGGCCGTCTCGAAGGCGAAGCGGGTCTGTTCGACGTGCGGGACACCACCCGAGCCGGAGACCAACACCTGCATCACGGCAAGCTGGTGCGTGGTCGGCTGCGTGTCGGCGACTCCGTCACCGCAGCCATTGACGCCCCGCGCCGGCAAGACATCGCCTGCAACCACTCCGCCACCCACCTCCTGCACGCGGCCTTGCGCGAGGTGCTTGGCGCGCATGTGGAGCAGCGTGGCTCCTTGGTTGCGGATGATCGGCTGCGGTTCGACTTCACCCACCCCAAGCCCGTAGCCGGCGACGAACAGCGTCGCATTGAAGCCATGGTCAACGAGCGCATTCGCGAGAACTCCGAGGTTCAGACCCGCATCACGACGTTCGACGACGCTGTTGCCGCCGGCGCAATGGCCCTCTTTGGCGAGAAGTACGGCGACAGCGTACGGCTGCTGACGATGGGCGACGGCTTCTCGGTCGAGCTCTGCGGCGGCACGCACGTTAGCCGCACGGGTGACATCGGCCTCCTGCGACTCGTCTCGGAAACGGGCATTGCCGCCGGCGTGCGGCGCATCGAAGCACTCACCGGGGCGGGCGCTCTCGACTGGATCGACGACACCGACGAGCGGCTCGCAGAGGTTGCATCCCTGGTGCGGGGCAATCGTGACGACGTTCAGGACAAGGTGCAGCAACTTGTCGAACAGAACCGCGCCTTGCGCAAGGAAGTCGACGCGTTGCGAACCTCGCAGTCGGCCAATCGCGCCTCCGACCTCGAACGGGACGCGGTGCTGGTCGATGGCGTCAAGGTGGTGGCGGCGACTGTGGACGCCGAGGGCAAGGCGCAACTTGCCATGCTGGACTCTCTGAAGCAGCGGCTCGGCAGTTGCGTGATCGTGCTGGGCCACGCTGGCGAGCGCGTCAGCCTGATCGCCGGCGTGTCCAAAGACCTCACCGAACGCGTTACCGCTGGCGACGCGGTGCGCTTCGTCGGTGCCGCCGTGGGCGCGAAGGGCGGAGGACGCCCGGACATGGCCCGCGCCGGAGGCGGCGACCGCCCCGAAGCCCTGCCCGGCATTCTTGACGATGTGCCCGAATGGGTGCGCGAGCAGCTTGCGCAAGGCGGCTGACCGCGGCTTGAGCAGATGGCCTTTTACGTGCAGAAATTCGGCGGCACGTCCGTCGGTAGCGTCGAGCGCATCAACGCCGTGGCGAGCCGGGTGGCCGGCTTCGTGCGCGGCGGCGATCGCGTGGTGGTGGTCGTGTCCGCCATGAGCGGCGAGACCAATCGGCTTGAGGCGTTAGGTGGCGAGGTCTTGCGGGGGCCGCCGAGCGCAACGCAGGCACGCGAGATGGACGTGCTGCTCTCCGCGGGAGAACAGGCGTCCATTGCCTTGGTGGCAATGGCCCTAACGCGGCAAGGGTGCCCGGCACGTTCCTACCTTGGCGATCAGGTTCGCATTCGCACCGACGCCAACCACATGAAGGCGCGCATCGAGAGCATCGACACCGAATGCCTGCAGGCAGACCTGGATCGCGGCGTCACGCCGGTTGTGGCGGGCTTTCAGGGCAGGAACGAGAGCGGCGACATCACTACCTTCGGTCGCGGCGCGTCCGACACCACGGCCGTCGCGGTCGCTGCGGCGCTGGGCGTTGACGAGTGCCGCATCTATACGGATGTGCCTGGGGTCTTTACGGCCGACCCGCGCATCGTCCCGGAAGCCCGGCGACTCGACTCCGTCACGTTCGAGGAGATGCTGGAGCTTGCGAGTCTTGGCTCCAAGGTGCTGCACGCTCGTTCGGTGGAGTTCGTCGGCAAGTACGGCGTGCCGATGCGCGTGCTGTCGAGTTTCGAGGAAGGGCTCGGGACGTTGGTGACGACGGAGGATCAGGACATGGAACAGCCGGTAGTGTCGGCCATCGCCCACACTCGCGACGAGGCCAAGCTCACCGTGCAGGGGGTGCCGGACGTGCCCGGCGTCGCCTCGCGCATCTTGGGGCCCGTGGGCGAAGCGTCCATCGAGGTGGACATGATCGTGCAGAACGTGGGCGCCGACGGTCTCGCCGATTTCACGTTCACCGTGCGCCGCGCCGACTACGAGCGTGCGCGGGAGATTGTCGAATCGGTGCAGAGCGACTTGGCGGCGAGGGCGGTCACAGGCGACGACCGCATCGCCAAGGTCTCGGCGGTCGGGGTGGGGATGCGCTCCCATGCCGGCGTCGCCACGCGCATGTTCGATGCGCTGGCAGCCAAGAACATCAACATCCTCATGATCTCCACCTCCGAGATCAAGATTTCGGTCGTGGTGGACGAACACAGCCTGGAAGCTGCGGTCAACGCCATCCACGACGCCTTCGAGCTTGGCAAAGATGCAGCCTGACCGCACATCTGCCGAGGGCATTGTCTGTCCGGCGGCGCGGCTGGCCGATGCGGCCACGGTTGCCGAAATCACGCGTTGCTACCAGCGCGACGGTTTCGTGATCCTGAGGGGATACGCGACCCCGGCCGAAGCCGAGGAACTTGGCCGCCACGCTCAGGCGTCGATGCAGCGTCTCGCGGCAGCGAGCGCGCGGGCCGGTGAGCCGCCAAGCGACATCCGCAAGAACCTGCAGGTAGACAGCCCGTGGCTTGCGACGCAGTTGACCTCTGGCGCCCACGTGCCGCTCATGAAGAAGCTCATCGGCGATGAACTCGAACCGGCAACCGCGGCCTGGTTCGACCGCCCGCCGGGCGCCAAGGCCGGAATCAACCCCCACATCGACGTGGTCGGCGGTTCCGGTTCCGAGGGCGCCACCATATGGATCGCCCTTGACGCTGCCGACCAGGGCAATGGCTGCCTGCACTACGGCAGGGGGTCGCACCGGATGCAGCACCCGGACGGAATATACCTCGACGGTTTCGACACTGAGGCCAATGCCGTCCCCATCGAGGTTGAACCGGGAGACGCAGCCATTCACAACGCGCTGACGGTGCATTGGTCCGGTGCCAACCCCTCTGAGCGTCCGCGCCGGGCGGTGTCATTCTTCTACTGGGGTGCCGGCAGCCGCGTGGCGTTCTTGAAGGAGAAGGCACGCAAGAAGCTATAGGGGGCTCTGGGCACTCTTTCCGGAGGTCACTTTGGGGGACCGTCGCATTTTGCGCGCAAACGCGGTTTGATGATGCTTTCCCGACCGGAGTTCCCTGCCCATGTCGCGCATCCGAATAGCCACTGTCCGCTTCACTTGGGTCTTGGCCCTCGCCGTTGCCATGCCGGCTCTGGCCGGGGTGTCGCCGGAACGTCTTGCCCGGCTCGATGGTTTCCTCGAGGGCTACGCCGACGAAGGGCGGTTCGCCGGGGCGGTGTTGCAGCTGACCCATGACGGCGAGACGGTCTATCACCGGGCAGTGGGCTTTCGGGACATGGAGTCCGGAGCCGCGATGCAGCCGGATTCGATCTTCCGGATTGCCTCGATGTCGAAGGCCGTCGTCAGTGTCGCTGTGCTGATGCTGCAGGAGCGAGGCGCCCTGGTCATTACCCAGCCTGTGGCGGACTTCCTGCCAGAGTACGGTGCGACCAAGGTTGCCGTGGCGAGCGAGGATGGCGGCTACGAAGTGGCGGACGTCGCCCGGCCCATCACGATTCGAGACCTCCTCACCCACACCGCCGGGATCGGCTACGGCTACGGCCCCGCGGCCGAGGAGTGGCAAGCCGCCGGCATCCAGCATTGGTACTTCGGCCACCGCGACGAACCCATCCGCGAGACCGTGCGCCGCATGGCGGCATTGCCGATGGACGCGCAGCCGGGCGAACGGTTCGTGTATGGCTACAACACGGACATTCTCGGGGCAGTGGTGGAGGCGGCGAGCGGCCAAGCCCTCGACGCCTTCCTCGCGGCCGAGGTCTTCGAACCCCTCGGCATGGTGGACACCTCGTTCTACCTGCCGGCCGAGAAGGCGGAGCGTCTCGCGCTGGTGTATGCGCTGAACGACGAGGGCGCAATCGAAGTGGCTGCCGACGACACGCCCTCCTACGGCCAAGGCCACTATCTCGAAGGCCCGCGAGCGAGTTTCTCCGGCGGCGCAGGGCTTCTCTCCACCAGCACCGACTACACCCGCTTTCTCGAAGCGATGCGTCGGGGCGGCGAACCGATCCTCGGGCGCAAGTCGGTGGAACTCATGACGGTGAATCACCTTGGCGAGCTACCCAATCTGTTGCCCGGAACCGGCTTCGGCCTCGGCTTCGCGGTGCGGATCGATCCTGCTGGTGCGGGACAGCTTGGTTCGGTCGGGGAGTTCTCCTGGGGCGGTGCCTACCACACGCAATACTGGGTCGATCCGTTGGAGAAGCTAACGGTCGTGTACATGACGCAGACCCTTCCAGCGACGGGCCTCGACGACTTTGCCAAGATTCGGGCGCTCATTTATCAGGCGGTGGAGTAGGCCGATGGCGAACGATGGCGGTGGCCCTTTGCAGGCCCGTCAACCAAGCGGGCTCGGCATCGTGCGCCGGCGACCGGATGGCCACCACATCGTCGCGTTCGAGCGTCCGGTGCGCCACTCCGTGGAACGCGTATGGTCTGCGGTCACCGCCCCCGAGGAACGCGCCGTGTGGGCACCCGGCATCCGCTTCGATCCAGTGCCGGACGCACGCTTCGACATCTGGTTCGGGGACAATTGCGAAGGCCCGTCCCATGTGTCGGGCCACTTGTCAAACTTTCGCCCGCCTCGCAGCATCGCCCTCGGCTCGATCGCAATCGAACTGGCGCGCCCTGACGGGCGTGTTGGCAGTTCGCTCGCGCGAGGCGCTGGTCTGCGAGACCCGGTGGGATGCGTGATCCACTTCTCGGACGTGCTCTGGTTCGACGGCAAGCGCACGAAAGTCGATTTCGCCAACGCCGTGCTGGCCGGATGGCATCGCTTTCTCGACACACTGGAAATCTGGCTGAACGAAGGCCGCCCGGCGCTGGACCTGCCGGAGCCGGACTATGCAGGGGTTTTCGTTGAAGGGCGTGCCTCTTTAGGGAGCCGTTGAGCAAGTCTGGACCGGAAGCCTTCGGGCCTCCGCTCGCCTGCGTTACCATCCTCGGCCAGCAAGAAGACTCGGGGACATCCAATGTCGCAGTTCTCGGCAAAGGCAACCAAAAAGCGATACATGGAGGAACTCGATCCGGTCGAGTTCATCGGCGTGATCGAGGAAGGCGGGCGCAAGTTCAACGAGGAGTGCGACCGGCTCGGCATCTCCCGCGTGATTGTGCTCGACGGCAAGACGGTGCTCTACCATCCTGATGGGTCCCACACGCCGATGCCGGAGCCCTACGACCGCGAGGCAGTGATGGCTATTCTCCGCCAACACAAGGTGTCCTTCGATGGCCTCCGTTACCGCTGATCGGCCACGCTTCACCATATTCGCGGGACCGAATGGGTCCGGCAAGTCCACCGCCTACCAGCGCTTTCTTGCGGCCGGCTACGATGCCGGCGAATACCTGAATCCGGACGACATCGCCAAGGAACTCGGCGCGGCTTCCAGTGCACCAGCCGTCATCGACCTGCGCGCCGGTCGGGAAGTGATTCGGCGCAGCCGCGAACTGATGGAGGCGGGGCGTCCCTTCGTGCGCGAAACGACCTTGTCGAGCCGGGAGATACTGCGCAGCGTGTCCGCAGCAGCAGATGCTGGCTACCGCGTCGTCATGGTGTTTGTCGCCATTGGCTCAACAGCAGCAACCAAGACGCGAGTCGTCCAACGGGTCATTTGCGGCGGCCACGACATACCGGAGGAGGCCCAAGACCGTCGCTTCGCTCGCTCGTTCGACAACGCGCCCAAGGTGGCGCGTATTGCCCATGCTGCGTACTTCCTGGACAACTCCGGGTTGCAGCACCGGCTGGTCGCGACGGTGCAGCGAGGGACCGTCACCTTCCTGGATGCACAACAGGCCGAGTGGGTTGCGCGAACGACCTCAGGGCTACCCCAAGCCGCCTCTCTGCTCTCCCGTGCAGAGGCGCTGACGCAGCTCCGCGAGGCTGAGCGATTGGACACGTCGCTTGAGGTGCGGGAGGAGCGAGCTGCCTATCGCGCCCGAGCAGCTTCAGCCGACGTTTCCTAGCAACTAGGGAACCATCCGCAGGGGCGGGGGTTGTCCCGCCCGTGTGAACGCACCGATGGGCTCGGCACGGGCCTCGTAGGGGCGGGGCTTGTCCCCGCCCGTCTTGAATCAAACGCCGTTAGCTGAGCCGCAACGGCAGCGACCGGAGCCGACGCCCTGTCGCCGCAAACACCGCGTTCGCCACCGCCGGCGCAATCGGCGGTAGGCCGGGCTCGCCAACACCGGTGGGTTCACCGTCGCTGTCGATCAGCACCACCTCCACCGATGGGGCTTCGTTCATGCGCAGGATGGGGTAGTCGTGGAAGTTGCTCTCGCGGATGGCGCCGTCGACAAGCTCCAGATTGCCGTGCAAGGCCGCGGTCAGGCCATACATGACCGATCCTTCCATCTGCGCCTTGACGATGTCCGGGTTGATGGCGATGCCGCAGTCGAGCACGCACAGCACACGGTGGACGCGGATATGGTCGCCCGTAACGGACACTTCCGCAACTTCGGCTACATCGGTGCTGAAGGAGTGGTGGGCCGCGAAACCCAGATAGCGTCCAGGTGCGGGCTGCATGGCCGCCATGCGTTCGCCGGCAACGCGGATCACCCGGTTCAGCCTCGGGTTGTTCTCGGTGTGTCGCAGCCGAAAGGCCACCGGATCCTGGCCGCTCTTGGCCGCCAGCTCGTCGATCATCGACTCCTTCGCAAACGCCGTGTAGGAATGCCCCACGGAACGCCAGAAGGTGAGTGGCAGGCCGTGGTCTTGAGTGACATGGCGCACATCGACGTGGCCCGCCTCGTAGTCCTCAAACAGCCCCTCGACGCTGGAGCCATCCACCACCCAGCCGCCGAAGGCGTGGTCGGCGATGCCTACCGCGAGGCCAATCAGGCTGTCGCCGATTGCCGTCGGAAGGAGCCCGGGCATGGCATTGGCGATGGTGTCGGGGGTGATGTTGCCGCCGACCCGCTTGGCCTGCCATGCCAGCATGTTGCCTTCGCCATCGAGCCCCGCCTTGATGCGCATGAGCGAGGCGGGACGGAAAAGGCCATGCCGGATGTCGTCTTCGCGGGTCCACAACAGGTGAATCGGCTTGCCGGTCTGCATCGCAACCTGCGTCGCTTCCACGACGTGCGTGAGCGTGCCCCTGCGACCGAAGGCACCGCCGAGCCAGGTGTTGTGGGCGCGCACCTTGTCCTTGTCGAGGCCGGCATGGCGCGCCACCAGGCCTTGGGCCGCGCCGATGCCTTGCGTGCCCGACCAGATGTCCGCCTCGCCGTTCTCGATGCGAACCACGGCGTTCATGGGCTCCATGGGTGCGTGCGCGAGGTAAGGCGCCCAATACTCGCCTTCGACGACGGTTTCGGCCTCGCCCAGCGCGGCTTCGATGTCCTCAGCTTCCTCGGCCACGAGCCCGTCTTCCGTTTCCATCGCGGCCCGATAGTCGGCCTTGATGTCGGCGGTGCTGAGGCGCCCGAGTTCAGGGACGTCCCAATCGACCTCGAGTGCGTCGGCAGCCTTGCGCGCCTGCCAGAACTCCTTCGCCACGACAGCGACGCCGCTCGCGATTTCCACCACGTCCGTGACGCCGGGTGCCGACAGTGCGGCGGCCTTGTCCAGGTCGCGCAGCGTGCCGCCAACCACGGGACAACGCTTGACCACGGCGTGGTGCATGTCGGGAATGTCGATGTCGATCCCGTAGGTGGCGGTGCCCGTGGCCTTGGCCATCCCATCGACGCGGGGGAAATCCTTGCCGATGTACTTGAATGCGCCTGCCGGCTTGAGTGACGGCGGCGCTTCGGGAATCTCGAGCGCAGCGGCGGCGGTGGCAAAGTCGCCGTAGGGGCGACGGATGCCATCGGCCACCACATGCCCGTCGTCGGTGGCGATTGCGCCGACCGGCAGGCCGAGTTCGGCAGACGCCGCCTGAAGCAGCAAGTCGCGGCACTGGGCGCCCAACTCGCGCAATGGCAGGTAGTGGCCGCGCACGGATGTGCTCCCACCGGTGATCTGCACGCCGAATATGGGGTTGGCGTACTCCTCGTGCGGCCCGGCGAAGACGATGTCCATGTTCCAAGGCGCCACGTCGAGTTCTTCGCCGATGATGGTGGCGAGCCCCGTGGTCACCCCTTGGCCCATCTCGTCGCGCGGGCAGTAGAAGCGCACCACGTTGTCCGGCGTGACTTCCAGGAAGGCGTTGGGAACGAACGAACCCGCCTCAGGCGTGACCGGCGGCCGGCTCGCGCCGCAGCCAGCGAGACTCACGCCGACGATCAAGCCACCGCCGGCGAGCCCGGTGGTGGTGAGGAACCTGCGTCGAGAGAGGTTCACACTGCTCATGTCGTGACCTCCTCGGCAAAGTCGCTGCCAGCCGCGCGGGCACCGTCGCTGGCAACCGACAAGATCGCCTTCTTGATGCGCGGATAGCAGCCGCACCGGCAGATGTTGCCGGCCATGCCCTGTTCCACTTCCTGCTCGGTGGGGTTCGGGTTGTTGGCGAGGAGGGCGGCGGCGGACATGATCTGCCCCGGCTGGCAGTACCCGCACTGCAGCACGCTCTGCTCATGCCATGCCGTTTGCAGCGGATGCGGGCTTGCCGGCGTGCCGAGCCCTTCGATGGTAGTGACGCTCTGCCCCTGCACGCCGGCCAACGGCGTGATGCAACTGCGCACCGCTTCCCCAGCCACATGCATGGTGCAGGCGCCACACTGGCCCATACCACAGCCATACTTCGAGCCCTTGAGCTTGAACGTATCCCGAACGACCCACAGCAAGGGCGTATCGGGCGCTGCATCCGTGCGAACGCTCTTCCCGTTCAACGTGAACTCGATCATGCGGCTCTCCTCAGGGGGTGGGAGGCGGTTGGGGCCGATGGTCTTTGGCGGAGAGGGAGACCGCCGGAACGCCGATTTCCATGGGTTCCGAAGACCTCCCTAGGTTTGATTAACGATCTGATAAACCAAACATTTCTGTTCCTTGACGTTTCGCCGCGATCCGCGCATCCTTTCCAAAATTGTGATAACCAACGTGATAGCAAGACAGCCAGTGAAACGCCCCAAGCGTCTCTCTGCCACCTTCGTCAACACCGTCAACGTTCCCGGCCGATACGGTGACGGACGCGGCGGACACGGCCTGAGCCTTCTCGTGAAGGAAGCATCCACCGGCGGCTTCTCCAAGTCTTGAGCGTAGAGAATACGCCTCGACGGCAAGCCTGCCAACGTCGGCCTCGGCGCCTACCCGGTGGTCACGCTCGCACGCGCCCGGCAGAAGGCGCTCGACAACGCCCGGGTCGTCTCCGAGGGCCGCGACCCCCGCGACCGCGCCGGCCGCGCGCCGACCTTCGAGCGGGCCGTGGAGACGGTCATCGGGATCCACGCCGAGAAATGGAAGGACGGCGGCAAGTCCGCGGCGCAGTGGCGCGCAAGCCTGCGCGACTACGCGGTGCCGAAGATCGGCGCCATGCGGGTGACCGCATCGGCACCGCCGACGTCATGGAGGTGCTGCTGCCGATCTGGTCCACCAAGCGCGAGACGGCAAGGCGCGTTCGCCAGCGGATCAGCGCGGTGATGAAGTGGGCCGTGGCGCAGGGCTACCGCGAGGACAATCCCGCCGGCGACGCGATCTCCGCGGCGCTGCCGAAGAACGGCGTGCGCCGCCAGCACCAGAGGGCGCTGCCGCACGCGCAGGTTGTCGACGCACTGGCGCGGGTGCGGGCCTCGAAGGCGCATCGCGCGACGGCGCTCGCCTTCGAGTTCCTCGTGCTGACGGCCTGCCGGTCGGGCGAGGTGCGGGGGGCGCGTTGGGACGAGGTGGACGCCGCCGCGGCCACCTGGACGGTCCCGGCGACGTGCGTGAAGTCGAAGCTCGAGCACCGCGTGCCTCTCTCCGGTCGGGCGGTGGCCGTCCTCGACGAGGCCCGGGAGATCGCCGACGGGAGCGGCCTCTTGTTTCCGTCGCCAACCGGCCGAGTGCTAAGCGACAGCACCCTTTCCAAGCTGCTGCGCGAACTCGGCATCGGCGCTGTGCCGCACGGCTTCCGCTCCAGCTTCCGCGACTGGGCCGCGGAGAAGACGGACGTGCCCCGCGAGGTCTGCGAGCTCGCCCTGGCCCACGTCAACAGCGACCGCGTAGAGGCCGCCTACCGACGTAGTGATCTGTTTGACCGCCGCCGAGACCTCATGAATCAATGGGCTGCCTACGTCGCTCCGGACCGCGTGTGATCTATACAGCTGCGGGCAGCTTTGGCTAGCAATCCTCCGTTTGGGCCGGCTCTACGCCGCGCTGAACAAACTATCGGTGCTTCTCGCGGCATTCGTGGTCGCACGTCGGCTTTACGCGGGACTCCCATGGTTTGGATCCGCACGCTGCACGAAAGCGTTCGCGGCCAGCGCCAGTTGCCAAAGGTCGATGTTGTGGACCAGATTCCCGGAACGCCTCCCCCCAGTTTCGTTGTAGTAGCGCGATCTCTCGAACGTGTGCCGGTGGACGCGTACCGCCTCGTCGGCGTCCGACAGCGCGGCGTCCTGAAGACGGGTCCCCACAACTCGTCGCCGAACAACGCTTAGCTCGCGGCGGACACCTTCGCGGCATTCTTCCGGGATGTCGCACCACAGCAGGTGTAGGTCGTGCTCCTTCATGCAACTCGCATCCGCGTTCGCCCGAATCGCCAGGGTCTTTAGGCTCTGCTCGACCGACAACGCCAGCAGAACCGCCGACGCCCAGGTGACCTTGTTCCGCCAGTTCGCCTCGTTGATCAGCCGACCACTCACCTTCTCGAACAGCGTGCGTTGTTCCGCCACATCCGCAGGGTTTTGCCAGACCATCTGCGATGCGGCCGCCAAATTCCCCTCCGCCATCAGCGACCACGTTTGCGCGTTTTGATTCCGGAACCGACCTGCCATGTCACGGTCCAGATGCCCCTCTGCTGAGCGCCACCATCATAGCCGTCTAGGCGTAACCCCTATTCGGCTAGCCTCACCGCCGAGACGCCGAGTGCTCACCCCGCTCAGGGTAGCGTACCGTCGAAACGGACTCGACCAGACCGTCGATGCGACCAAGCGGGCCCCGCGTGCTCCGACGGTCAACCGGACGGTTCTCCGCGCGCGCTCCGACCTTGCTGGCGAGGTGACCGCCCTGCGCGCGTGTACCGCCCGTTCAAGCACCGACGCACTCCGCGTCGCAACGCCTGAGTAGGAGACCGACATGGACCCCTCGAGCCTCATCGCCCAGTGGAGCGGGAAACTCCCCGGGGGCTTCGTACCGGCCGCCACCCTTCGCCCGACTTCCGCCCCGGAGTGTTCCCTCAAGGGGTGCAGAAAGCCGGCGGCCATCAAGAAGGACGGAGCCTTCGGCTACTCCTGCCGGCCCTGCCTTGACCGCCGAGCCGCCAGTTGCCGCAGAAGACGAGCGGCACTGACGGCGGAAGGTGGTTGCCGTCGCGGTGCGTACCGCAAGCGGCTGCAGGGCGACTTCCTCTGGCAGCGGTGCCGCGAGGACCGCGACATCGAGCGAGCGCAGAATCGCCAGGGACGCCATCGACGCAGCGGCGATCGACGAGTTCGCGGCCAAGCCCGAGACCGCGCACCGCGTGGGCAATCTCGACCGCGGAACATCGCCTGGTTGCCCGCCATCCCTGGGCCCAGGTTGCAGGGATGCGCCACAACGTCCGTGTGACGCGGCGTCTCCGGATCGGATAGCGGCAGGGCGGGGAATGCGGCCGCGCCCCGCGGCCGCATTGGCCGGCGGGGCGGGCGTGGTCAGCTCAGTTTTGATGGGCTATCCACCTGCCTCGAATCGAGATCTGCGGAGCCGCAGACTTGCTGCGTAAAGCCCTTGACGCCATTCGCGCTGCCGTCCTAGAGGCGGCAGCTGCGGCGCGTCGTTCCCGACGGTGGCCGCGAGCCCGGTTTCGGCCCGACGACCCGCGCAGCTGCCCCTCTCTCGGAGCACGCCGGGAGACGTCCCGGCGCCGCGCGTTCGTCGCGCCACGGTTCAGGCGGCTTCGTGCGCCGGTCTTCGCCCGACCCCGCAGGGTCCCTGAGGGAACCCGCGCGGCAGCCGCTTGCCGTGAGTTGGATCGAGCCCCCATCGCGTGCGATGTGGCCCGCCGTGCCTTGTCGGTGCATCTGCCCGGGCAACGCCATTACGGCGATGCGGCACTGGGTCGCCTGGTGGCACCTTACGTCGGCCTTGCCGACCACGCCGCGCCATGCGCGGCAGGGAACGGGGCAGACCCTAGCACGCCGTCACGATGGCCGCACTACCGATTTCCTTACCCGATCCCTCATCGCCACTGGCCTCGATGCTGCTTCCCCCGCCTGTCACTACCCTTTCGCCACGCCGCCCGCGATCCCCCGCCTCGTCCGTGCGACGTTCTGCGATGCGTTCGGGTAGTGATAGGCGGCATCCGAGACCACCCCGAGCACATCTGTTCCACAGCGGCACCGCTGATCAAGTGGCACGAGTAGCTACGCGTCCACGGAACTCACCATTCCACCATTGTGCAACTGGTCCTCACCGAGACCGGGCGTCTCACCCGGTGACGTCACTCGCCGCGCTTGGCATCGGGTTGAAGCCTGCTTTGCACGAGCTGTGCTCGGTGGCTTACTCTCGCAGCATCTCGAAGTATGGAGGTCATGCGCTCATCTACCTGCGCCCCTTCGCCCCGCGATTGTCTGGCAGATCCATCGAAGACCGCGAACCCAAACAAGGGGCCGACCGCTGCGAAGGCATGAGAGGCCTGCAAGACGATTGCATCGACGTCATTTCCGCTGGCGTCGGGAACGAGTTCCAGGAAGGACTCCGGGGTGTCCCCCGCAGGCACCATCGCAATCCGATCCATCGGTACAGGAACACCATGCTCCCGGAAGTCGTCAATGATCGTCGATATGTCGATGAACGGTACCGTGCGGACCAGGTCAGACATCCCGTCTGATCCCATCCCGGCCCCGCCGGGCGCGACAAACTGGAGGTTTAGTGCTCTGGCCTTGAAGTGCACGCTAGGGCCATGCACGCCGGCCAGTGCCGTCAGGCGGCGATACTTGGCGATGAACGCAATCAGTATGGCTAGCACGAAGTTGAGATCCGCCACGTACGGATCCACGAAGCCCTGGCGGACCAAGGCATCGACGAACGCGTCAACGTTGTTGTAGCCACGTAGCGTGTCCCGGAGCGCGTCCGTTGTTCCGGCCCGCCGCATTGGAACCGGCACGAGCAAGTCGCACGCCAGACCCCAACGGAGACGGCACGTCAGGCCGAGCTGCAGCGGGTTGTTACCCATGACCTGCCGAGCCACTAGGCCGCCTGGTGCAGGATAGACGACGTCGAAGAAGATGGAGGACGCGTCGTCTGGTTTGGCCAGCACTTCCCGGACCTCTGGGATGGACGCGTTCAGCGTCGGGTTGCTTTGCTGCCAAGGGTCCAGCGTGAACAGGAACCTGATGAATGGGGTTCTCTCCTCCATGGCTGAGAACCTCGGGTCTGTGTTGACCCACTCGGAGACACTGCGGCGAGTCTCGTTCGCCCGCTCTGAGAGCTGGCTGATCAACAGCGCATCGGTCTCCGGCCTTGGCTCCGAGCTGTCTCCAACGCGTGTGTATATGCGAGCGTCCTTGTGGACGTGGGGCGCGGTGTTACTGGGCGGTACGCAGATGGCGATGACGGCCGTGTCTTCAAGCAACCCAACCGCATGGCAGGGACCCTTGATGACCTTCGTGTCGAAGTGGGGCGCATGGCTCAGGTGGAGACCAGCGGCTTGTCTGACCCGCTGCATGGCGGAATCCAAATCGCGGACGGAAATCCCCGGAAAGGAACCGGCGACAGGATCGTCCTTGGACTTCTCCTTGACGCCAACGAACAGCCAACCACCGTAGGTGTTTGCGAAGGACGAGATGGACTTGGCTAGCTTCGGTAGGGAGACAAGATCGCGTTTGTACTCGATGTGCCAACCCTCAGCGACCGACCGCAGTTTGGCGAGGTCGGCCCCATCGAGATCTGCTTGGGACTTGTCAAAGGGCGAGAACGTATCGGCCACGCTTCTGTCACACCGCAGAGGACGCAAACCAATCTACACCATGCCGGCTTAGGTGCTCCGCACACGGGTTCGCTCCGCGGCGGGGAGCGAACTTAGTGCTCCGTATCGTCCCATCGCCGCCGGTATCTGTCGCAACGTTGCCGTCAGTAGGCCGATGTCGAGGACCCTCGTTGCTCCCTCCTAGTCGGACCCCAAGTGCCTACGACACCAGATCCATCCCTCGCGTACGGCAAGCCCGTGGTCCACGGGCGACATGCACTCGCCGCGCACGAAGTCGCGCGCCGCCAACACACACGCAACCGCATCCAGCGCATCGGCGTTCTCGAGAACCGTTGAGAGGCAGGCGCCTGTTAGTCTGACGCTGGACATTCCGCTTACGATCGCACTGCGGGTCAATCGATGCTCTGTTCGACCGGGGTCTTTGTAGCCCGAGAAAGGCAGCCCGTGAGACTTCAAGGTCGCGGCCGGATACACCTCTATGACGGACGTCCGGCGTAGGTCTTGGGGACTCCATGCCAACGGCATCGGCAAGCTGGTCTTGCGGGCCAGCAAGTCCACGCCGGCAAGGGCCGCATGGGCCGTTCGCGCTATGCGATCGGCACCGACATCCAGCGGCTGTTTGCCCGTTCGTTCGCGGATGTGCTTGTCGGTGGCGCGTCGGAAGAGATCGTTGGAGTCACGCGCCATCCTCGACCCGGCCCTGTGATCTTGCAGCGTCGCGGCGAGGGGCTGCGGCCATCCCAAGGGGGCATCGATCGCGATCAGCGTGTCCTGTTCGGATTCGACCAGCCAAAGGGCCACCTGCTCCCACGGTTCGCGGATCCCTGCAAGCACCTGGCGCACGTCCGCCGCTTCGCCGTCAGTATCGGCCAATGCGATGCCGACGTTACGCGACTTCGCTGCGCAGTCGATTCCGATGAGCCTCAATGAACGTCCCATTCGCGTCCCTGCGGGAACCACATCGTCGCGCCCATCCGAATCGAAGCTCGCGGCGCGCCTGACATGCAAGCCGCGCAATACTGGACATGAACCCAAGGTCGACCAGGAGAACGAGCTGATTGGGGCCTGTCGTCGTCGCGCAAGAACACTCGCCTCCGGTCGGGCGAGGTGCGCGCGGTGCGCCAGCCGGTCATCTCAGTGTGGCGGTTCGAATGGTGAGCCGCATTCTGTCCCGCTTTGCGCAGTTCGACCGCTCACGGGCGACATCCGCGGGATCGTCGGTCCTCAGCGTGGCGCCTACGGAGCCGTGCAGGGCTTCGCGGGCCCGATCGATCATGCGGACAAAGTGATAACCGATGTGATTTTGGAATCCCGACTGAAGGAATAATCTGTTTATTTTCATATAGTTATTTACCTTGAGTGGCGGAGAGGGAGTCCGTCACTACACTTTCTCACTGCCTGTCGCTGCGTCTTCCGAAGGTAACTTAACCGAATGATAAATTAGCACTTATCAATCTCTATGCGCACCTTGACCACTCGCAGAGCATCCCCCATACTCGCGTGAATCGGGGTACGAGTTGGGGTACGGCTTTGGCGAAGCTGACGGTACGACGGATCGAAACGGCAAAGGGACCCACCAAGCTCACAGACGAACACGGACTATACTTGCGGGTGTCGCCGAGGGGCAATAAATCGTGGATCCAGCGGCTCAACATCCAGGGGCTGCGGACCGACAACGCCATCGGCCACTATCCGTCAATGGGTTTGGCGGAGGCGCGTGTGGCGGCCTTCGAGCGTTGGAAAACCGCCAAGGCGGGTGGAGACCCGCGCAAGGCCGATGGCAGGGCCATCCAGGGGCCGTCGTTCGCAGAGGCGGCCGAGGCCGTGATCGCCATGCACGAGCCGACCTGGCGGAGCCCGAAGTCTGGGCCTCAGTGGCGGGCGAGCCTGGAAACCTACGCGTACCCGACACTGGGCAAACTGCCGGTGTCGGACATCACGCCCAGCCATGTGATGGCGGTACTCGAACCGATCTGGAACGAAAAACGTGAGACTGCACGGAGGGTGAAGCAGCGCATCTCGGCCATCTGCCGATGGGCCGTCGCGCAGGGCCATCGGATGGACGACCCCGCGGGGATCGTCATCGACGCCGCACTGCCGCGCAACGGAGTCGAGCGGAGACACATGCCAGCGCTCCCCTACGACGAGGTCGCGGACTGCATCGCGAAGGTGAGGGCCAGCACGCGGGCGAGCGCATCGTCGAAGCTGGCATTGGAGTTTCTGGTGCTCACCGCGGCGCGGTCGTCGGAGGTGCGCAAGGCGACCTGGGACGAGATCGACGTCGAAAGCGCCGTCTGGACGTTGCCGGCGGAACGGATGAAGGCGAATCGAGAGCACAGGGTACCGTTGTCGGGGCGCGCGCTCGAAGTGGTGAACGACGCGACCGGGCTTTCGGAGGGATTGGGGTTGGTGTTCCCGGGCTCCCAGCCGGGGCGACCGCTGAGCGAGAACACGCATGCGAAACTTCTTCGGGAGCTCGGCTTCGACGCCGTGACGCACGGCTTCCGCTCGAGCTTCCGCGACTGGGCCTCCGAGCAGACGCACACGCCCCATGCCGTGATGGAAGCGGCGCTGGCGCACACGATCAGGAACAAGGCGGAGGCCGCGTATGCGCGCAGCGACCTGTTCGAGAGGCGACGGTCGCTGATGGAGACGTGGGCGGCCTACCTCGAAAACTGAGGGCGGAGACGGTCATTCCGTGTGCGGGCAAGACCGTGTTTCGGCAAGTCGAAGTCGCGGGCGTTAGAGTCCACAAGGCGACCAATCTCGACTGCGGGATCTCGCCGTGGAACGCGAGGCAGAGGAAGGAACCGAGCGCCGCGTACTGGTCGCCCTTGCCATATGTCCCGAGCCGAAGTCCGAGCAGTTGTGGCGGCACTCGCTCGATGACAACGGTTGGCGACTGAGCCGCCACTGACACCCGACGCCGCCGGGGCGCCTGACCCGCGTCCCGATTTCGGCCGCTCAACTGCCAATGTAGACTCCCGGGCGCCCATGGTCGAGTTCGCGGGCGATGGTCCTGGGCGCCGCGGCGTCGATCCGCCGCCTCGCCCCGGTGCTGCGGGATGCTCACCGACGTGCTGCAGCACGTCCGCCAGGTACGTGTTGCGGATCCACCTCGGGCAAACGGCAGGTCGCGAGCAGGCTCTGAATCACGCCGATCCGCTCGGTGCCCAGTTCGGTCTAGGCGAACAGCCAGTTGCGGCGGCCCGTCGGCACCGGCCGTAGTCCGCGCTTCAGGTGGTTCCTGTCGATCGCCACGAGCGGGTCGGCGAAAAACACCGACCGCGCGGCGCACGTCAAGGTACTGCATCCGGGCATGTGCGGAGTGCGCGAGAAAGAGGCGAGGACGACGTCGGGGGGCTCACGGCGGCGGCGAGGAGATGCCTTGAGGCTGAGCAGGCGCGATCCGGTCGAGGCTGATCGACTGGCCGGCACCGAGCACGTAGCCGCGGAGCGGGATGAAAAGCGGTGAAGCCAGCACCGGTCGTGGGCCGACCGGCCCCGCGCGGCTGCCGCTCAGGTGAGCCCGAACGGCAGGATGCGGCTGCCGTAGCTGTCCCAGAGCTTGCCGAGGAAGAGCCTGCCGAAGCGCGCCATGGCCCGCGTCTGCCCCCCGAGGTTCGGCCCGGTGGCGCGCATGGTCGAGAGTTGCCTGAGGAAGTCGATGGTATGGATATGCAGGACCCCAGCGCCCCAGACGGGCGCATCGGGCTCCTGCGTCTCCGTCACATGCCCCTCCAGAATCCTGACGAACAACGTCGTCGTGTCGTCCCAGAGGTCGAAGCCCGGATCGTCGTGGATGACTTTCTGTCCGGACAGGGTGTACTCCGCGCCCCGGTTGTCGAGGAACCACAGGCGGTAGAGCATGCGCTTCGTTTCGGGGTCGTCGTCGTCCACGAAGAGCTGGAAAGTCCCTTGTCGCACCGGACGCTCGAGACCCAGCGAAGCGGCGCCCACCGATCCGGTGGCCCGGGCCAGGTGTTCGGGGTGCTCGACGAAGACGTCGATGTCGTCGACGGCAATCGTCAGTTCGAAGCTGGCCGCTTCGCGCCCTTGCGCTTCCCTGCCCCGCTGGGGGTCGCTCTCGCCCTTCGTGACGTGGCCCTTCATGGTCTCGGTGAACGAGACGCCGCTGCGCTCCTCTTTCGGCATCGCTGGCACGACCGGGGCGCCGTCCGCAAGCGGCAGGCCGTGCTCGGCGCACCAGGCGCGCGCGGCCAAGACGCCGGCGTTGACGGACTCGGCCATGCGGTCGGCGGAAACGTTCAACAGGTAATGCACGGGGACCTCGGCTTGCAGGAGCCTCAGTTCGATGTGTCTCCCGAACTCGCCGGCGCCGCCCTCGGCGATGGCGCGGTTGCTCTCCTCGATGCGGTTCCAGGTGTCGAAGAACCGGCCGTTGGCGGCGATTTCGACGATCTGGAAATACTGGTTCGCGAACCCGTTGCGCCACTCGGCCGCGCGGCTCACCGTCCAGATCGCCCAAATCTCGTTCGCGCCCCGCCGGATCGCCTCCTCGAGGTTGCCGTCGGTGAGGTAAACGGCGTCGATGTAGTCGTCGCCGCCGATGTCGACCGGCGGGAACCACATCGGGAGGGAGACGGCCGAGACGAGCCGGTCCTCGTCCATGGCCGACTGCTCGACGACCTCGAGGCGCTGGCGGCTGAAGTTGCAGAGGTTGAAGGTGCCGAGGCGCGAGGCGCCGCGGATCGCGTCCCAGTCCAAGTCCCAGCCGCCGCGCAGCACGTTCTGGCGGAAGCGGTCCATGCTCATGAGCGCGCGTCCGCCGAGCAGATCGGCGACGTCGAATCCCACCCAATCGAGCGGTTCGATTTGGCGCCAGGCGTCGGCGATCGCGGTGCCGCTGCGCCCTTCGCAGTACATCGCCAGGTTGAGGCAGCCGCCGCTGGCGCCGTCGGCGTGGTCGAAGACGAGCCCGGCCTCGTCCAGCCAGACCTGCAGCACGCCCGCCTGGAAGCCCACCTTGAGGCCGCCCCCGGCCATCACCAGCGACCGCATCGCTAGGATGCCAGCCAATGCTCCACCGCGCGCTCGGCGAGCGCCGCGATGGTGCGGGAGGGATTGCGCCCGATGGCGCGGGGAACGATGGCGCCGTCGGCGACGCACAGGCCGGGGTGCCCGAACACGCGGCCGGCGTGGTCGACGACGCCGCGCGCCGGGTCGTCGGCCATGTTGCAGCCGCCGAGCGGGTGCGGCGTGACGAGGTCGCGCAGCAGCGTCCATGTCGGCGAGACGACGGGCGTGCCGCCGGTGGCTTCGGCCAGCTCCTTGTGCGCTTTCACGATGGCCTCGATGGTGGACTCCGAGTGGGCGATGTCCCAGTCGAGCGCGAGGCGGCGGCGGCCGAGCAGGCCGAAGAACCGTCGCCGGAGGTGCAGCCGGCCGTCGGAGGCGTCGATCCCCTGGGCGAACCAGGGCATGACGCAGTTGAGCGGTTCGCTGTCCGCGACCCGGTCGACGAACGGCTGCGTGCGTCGTCGCCATCGTCTCGGCAGGCGGCCGTGCCAGCTCGAGACGGCGGTGCGGACGAGGTTGGGGAGGCCGCCGTCCTGGATGAAGATGTGCTCGCCGTACTCGCGCCCGTCCGTGTGGTCGATGCACGCGCTGATCGTCGGGCCGACGGTCGGCCTGGGATCGCGCTCGGACAGCGCGGGCGTCAGGAAGTCGCCGTTGGCGGACCAGCCGTGGCCCAGGCGGGGGCTCACGCCCGGAAGGCGCGAACGCAGCATGATCTCGGTCGAGCCGATCGATCCGGCGGCCAGGACCACGCGCTCGGCGCGCAGCGAGCCCGGGCGGCGCGCGCCGTCGGCAATGTCGTCGTAGTGGACGAGCCAGCCGGTCCCGGATGGCTCGACCCGCCGGACCAGATGGAGCGGGCGGATCTCCGCTTCCTTCTCGGCCGCGAGCGCCAGGTAGTTGAGATCAAGGGTGTTCTTCGCCTTGACCCGGCAGCCCATGTCGCACTCGCCCAGGTGGATGCAGGTCCGCTGCTCGACGCCGAACGGGTTGCGGCGCATCCTGGCGTGCCGGTCGTCGTGGGGGTCGTCGAGGCGGGAGGGGTCGTAGCCGGCATCGAACTGCACGGCCAGCGGCAGGGAGCCGAACCGGGCGCGGTGACCGAGGGCCCGGGCGCCGCGTTCGACAAACGCCCAACGGTCCGTGCGCTGCGGCGCGGGAATCTCGGACACCTCAAGCATCCGGCCGACGCGGTCGACGAACGGTTCGAGTTCGGCGGCGTCCATTCCGGCCGGCCAGCCGCGCGTGAAGGTCTCCGGCGGCGGCGGAACGCTGACGTTCGCGTAGATCAGCGAGCCGCCGCCGACCCCGGCGCCCTGGACGACGGTCATGTCTTTGAACCAGCGGATGTCCATCCAGCCGTTCTGGTCCTCGGGCTCGTCGGCGTCGAATATCCAGTCGCGCCCCGTGACGCTCGGATAGCTGGTCTCGTCCCAACGGCGGCCGCGTTCGAGAACGAGCACCCGCTGCCCGGCCTGCGCGAGCCGGCATGCGGCGACGGCACCGCCGAAGCCGCTGCCGACCACGACTACATCGAAATCGGCCATTGCCATAGATGCAGAAAAGGTCCTTTCTTCACGATTAGCACAAGGGGCGCATGGGAGTTCTTTGGCGGTATGGACGCCCGTGCAACACGGACATGCACAGCGCCGCCCCCATGATCTTGACCAGTCTTCCCATCGTCACGAGACCTCCTTCGTCCGTTTCGTTGCCGATGAAGTGCGCCCATGCCGCAAACGTCGCCCTATTGATCGCCTTCGGTCGCCAGTTCGCGCAGCAGCTCCAGCCGCCAGCCCGTGCCACGTGCCGCGCTCCGCCTCCGCAGGCGGACGCACCGTGACCGCGAAACGCTGCGTCGTCCGCTCTCCGTCGTCCCCCGTCACCGTGACCATGACTGTCGCCGTCCCGGCGCCGGTCGGCGTGATGGTCAGCACGCCGCGTGCGAGGACGACGGTCGCCACGTTCGGGTCGTTCGACGCGGCGGCAAACGTCTGGGTCGCGCCCGGCCGGGCGAACGCCGCGGCCAGATCCAGGGTGTGCGATTGAGTTCCCGCCTCCAGTTCCAGATCGCCAAGGGCGAACAACCTCAGCGGTTCGCCGAGGGCGATGCGCACGCCCTTGTAGCTGCCCGGTATTCTGGGCATCGCAGCGAAGCGCAACTCCGTGAGCACGTCGCCCGTGACTTCGAATGGCTCGCTCTCCGTATGGCCGTTGATTACCGTGACCTCCTGTGCGAACGACGAACCGCCGCTACCTGCGATGCGAACCGCAATGGAAAAGGGAGTGCCTTTGCGAACGCGAACGACCGCATGCGCCGGGCCGGGGGCTGCAGTGCCGGCGTCCACTCGATCCAACTCCAGCGTTAGCGGAAAAGGTGCGCCCGGATTGCCTGACAAGTCCAGCTCCATCTCCCCGCGATCGCAGGCAGTGCTGGTGAAGCCAGAAAAAACGCCCGCAGGGAGCGCGGTCAAGGCATTGTTAGCCAGATTCAATTCTGAAAGGTTCCATCCGGGAAACGTAGTGCGGGATAGGTCGTCTATGCGGTTGTCGGAAAGGTCCAATCTCGCCACCACATTGGTAACCGCCTGCGACGGAATCCTACGCAGTTGCGTCGCGGCCAGGTTCAAGACCCAAATCTTGGGGATAGCCGCAAAAGCATCTGGACGAAGATTGCCGAGAGGGTTGTTGCTCAAATGCAATTCAAGACTCTCGGGGCCGCGCATCGTTTCCTTGGTAATGTCGGTGATCCTGTTGCGATCAAGGAAAAGCCTCAAAAGCTTCCTTTGATCGGAAAAGACGCCTTCGTCCAAGGTCGCCAGACGGTTATCGCTCAGGTTCAAGTATCGTAACTCCAACAAGCCAGCGAACGCGCTTTGAGGCAAATGTTCGATTCCATTGAGCCCGAGATCCAGACTAGCAAGCGACCGAAGGGATCCTATTGCCGGCGGCACGGCTTCTAGGTCACAATCCCGGAGGTCCAACACATCCAGCTTGTCGAGACCGTCGAACGCACCGTTCTCGATCGTGGCAATTGGGTTTCGGACCAGCCGCAACTCCACCATGTTCGAAAGCCCGGCAAAGTCCCCGCGGCGGAGCGTGTCTATCTCCTGGTATCCAAGGTCTAGAGATCGCACTTCCAATAGGTCAAACTCCGAAATCGCACCACAGGTCAAACCGGTCGCGTTCGTGATCGCGTCACGCACCTGCGGTGTCCGCTCGCATACGCTGACAGGTGCGACGGCAGCGGATTGGTAAACGGGAAGCATCTCGCCCGCCAAGACCACATAGGCGACCCGTGCGGGACCGTCATTCGCGTGGACGCGGTAGGTCACTTCCCCGGTACCGTTCCCCATCGCACCGGCTGTAATTTCAACGTGCGCGCCAATCGCGGTGCCCGTCCAAGCGCAGGACGAGGTGGTGTCGACGCCGACTGTAAACTCGCCGCCGGAGGCAGAGACGTCCCGCCGCACTTCCGAAAGTCGGTAGTCGCAGCGGGTCGCGCTCTCGCGGAATCCCGCGATTAGAGCGGCGGTTTCGTTCAGACTTCGAACCGCATCGGCCGGTCCGTCGATCGCATCCGTCGGGGCGGCACCCGGCACGCCGAGCGGATCACCGGTCTCGGCGGGATACCGTTGATTCGGATTCGAGAAACGCGGGAGCTGGACGCCGAAGCCCAGCCCCGCGTGCCTAAACTGCCTGGAATACGACATGATGGTGCGCCATCGGCTTTCTTCCGATGCGCCTGCGTCGAACGCACGCTGGTTCACGTAGCCGTATGCATAGGGCAGTACCCTGTGGGCATTGCGCCAGCCGGAGTCGGCTTCCGTATAGCGGTCATGCCGCAATCCCATGACATGGCCGACCTCGTGCGCCAGGAAATTCGGCCAGGAAAGGCTGTTGCTGACGGAAAAGCCATCCAAAGGATCCTCCTGGTCAACGTCCAGGACCCTTGCGATCCCCCCGCCTCCGGACTGGTCGACGATCATGTGGACGACATCCGCTGCGTAGGCGTCCCGCAAGGCGAGCCCCTCTTCGAGAATCCCGTCTCCCGGGATGGCCAAGAACTCCAGGTCGTCTTCCTGATTGGATACGCCGCCGTGCGTTGTCGACGACTCTTCATAACGCAAACGACGTGGTTCGGGAGAGTTCCCGGTGTTGCTCACGGACGTTTATCTCTTCGATAAACACCTGTTTCGTTTACAACTATGATAAGAATGGACCGGTCTGGGTCGTGTGGTGTCGCCATGGAACGCGAGCGCATTGTTGTAATCTCTTGTTGTAATCAAGGCGGCCAACGAGTAGGGTGGTGGGCAATCCCTCGACGGCATGGAGAACGTCGTTGAAGCTCAACGCCAAGGCCATCCCGAACCTGCAGGCGGGACGCCACGCCGACGGCCGGGGACTGTATCTCATGGTGCAGAAGCGCGGCACCCGTTCGTGGACGCAGGTGGTCCGGGTGGACGGCAGGCGTCTCGACTTGGGACTCGGCGCGTACCCGGAGGTGTCGCTGAAGGAAGCCCGGCGGGTCGCGACGAACAACCGGGCGCTTGCCAAGGGTGGCGTCGATCCGCGTCACCCCGGCGGCGAAGTGCTGTCGTTCGCCAAGGCGAACGACGAGTACCTTCGCTGGAAGCGGTTCCCTCCGCCGGTGGCCGGCAACCGGCTGTCGAACCAGCGCTACAAGTGGGACTACACGATGGCCAAGCACGTGCTGCCCCGCATCGGCTCGGTGCCGGTGGCGGAGGTGACCGTTCAGCAGGCCGCGGCCATCGCGTCCGCAATGATCGGTACGCCGTCGGCGGCGAAGTTCGCGCTGTCGTGCATCGAACGCGTCTGCCAGTGGGCGATCGACAGCGGACATCGGGAGATGGCGAACCCGGCGAGCGGGCCGAAGCGGCAGATCGATGTTCCGCCGCCCAGGCACGCGAGTTTCCTGCCGGTGCCGGAGATCGCCGGCCAGCTTGGGAAGATCGACGCCTCCAACTGCTCGGAGGCGGTGAAGCTCGCGATACGGTTCACCGTGTTGACGGCGAAGCGGCTGTGCGAGGTGCGCCGGGCGACGTGGGACGAGATCGACGTCGGTGCGCGGACCTGGACGATAGGCGGACGCCCCGACCGGAAGATCAAGGAGGACCATGTCGTGCCGCTGTCGGGCGCCGCGATGCAGGTCCTGCGTCGTGCGCTCGAGCTGCCGCAGTCGCACGGCGTGGTCTTCACCAACCCGGGCTCCGGAGACGGCGTGATTCCCGACTCGACGATCCGGCGGGCGATGCAGCGGGCGGGCGTTGCGATGTCGCCGCACGGGTTCCGCTCGACGTTCCGGACCTGGGCGCAGGAGCGCGGCGAGAACTGGGAGGCGGCGGAGATCAGCCTCAGCCATCGGGTCGGCGGCCCGGTGGTCGCAAGCTACGCGCGTTCCGACATGCTCGAGATGCGCCGCGAGCTGATGGAGCGATATGCGCGCGCGTTGGGAGTCTGACCTCAGTTCCAGTGACGGGGACTTGCTCCGAGAGAGGATGCTCTCGACCCCGCGTTCTGCGGCACGCAACAGGTCGTTGTGTCGCTTGAGCTTGCGCAGTTCGGCAGCCGCTCCCATCGCGTCGAACCGCCGTGGGCGGCGCGCGACGAGGGCCCCGACGGCACGTGCGCGGCGCGCTCGTACGCGCTGGCCCAGATGGCGGACATGCTGGACGACCTCGGCTTCGAGGGACTCCGGGGAACCGGCCTGAGGCGCAAGCGCGCCGTGGCGCTGGACAAGGGGTGGCTGCGCGAGGGGGGCTCCTTCGGCACGATGACGAGCCGGACGGCGCACCTGCGCTCGTGCGCGGAGGGGATCGGGCTGCCGGGCGTTCGAACGGCGCGCTCTGCGTGGCCAACCGGCGAGTACGTGACCAAGGAGGACAGAAGCGTCGGTAACCCCAGCCACACGCGCTGTGGGCGGAGGTCGGTGACCGAAGGCCGGGGCGTTAACTGCGGCGACACGCGGCAGAACAGCGTCACGTACATCGAGGAGACGACCGGCCATGAAGGGTGGGCAGACACCATTGCTGACCAACGTGGCTCATAAGCCTTCCAGTAGTATTTGAGATGGACCGAGGCAAGGAGTGGTCATGAAGGCTCGAGTGATTGTCGCCCTACCGGCGGCCGGAACCGGAGCGGCGTCCGGCCGTCGTAGCCGACGAATACGAAGTTGCTCACTGCTCTGAAGGTCTCCATCGTTTCGCGGTTGTGTTTTGACACGGCCCGATGTCGGGCCGTGTCAAAACCTCATTCCGCGGTAAACGGATGGATCCCCGCCTGTTCGCAGGCCCGGTTAAATTACGCCATGCCGTTCGAGGCTGTTGTATTCAGTGGGCGACCCGACGAGCGGGTACCGCGAATAAGGTTTTGACGCGACGAATCCGCGCAGCAGGGCGGTGCCGAGTCAACGGCGGATTCGGACTGACGCTGCGCGGAGCGCCGATGGCCTGCGCGGTTCTTGTCTGGCGTTGGGCAAGCGAGACGGCGGCCATTGCTCAACCACCCCTGGGGAACACGCGGAAGGCGCTCGCCAGCGGCAACTGGATTGGCAAGCCAAACCGGCGGGCGGGGCTTCCCAACCCTGATGCTATAGTGCATCGTGACTCTCTTGCGGGATCACCGCCCGTCCGGGTTGAGCTTCGGACGCGGACACTTTCACAGTCCGCGTCGGATGGCCCGTTGAAACTCCGTCCGGGTTGGCGGCAGGCGGGAAGGCCGCTGTTGGCCGATGTGGTCTGACCAATCAGCATCGAAGGCGGGCGTCGACAGAGCATTGGCAGAACGCGGCCCGGATGGACGGAGAGTCACGCCCCCGGAACGTCAACGTGCCAAAGAGGAAGGGACATGAAACCATGCCGCGTGGCGTTGGTCGCCGCAATGGCCGTCGCGGCGTTCACGCCGAAATCCGGCATCGCCCACGAGAGAGTAGACGACTGCATCGAGTTGGTCGCGGACGCGGGCCGGTGGCATCTGGTCAACCGGTGCGATTACGCCCTGGAAATGGATTGGTGCCTGATCGAAGGGAACATATGCGTATGGAAGGGGAAGCAAAGCCTTTCCACCGCTGGCGATGCCGGCGATTCCTACTCGACCGGCTACCCGAGTGGCGATGCCGTGCGGGGTCATGTCGTCGCCTGCCGAAACGATCCGCCCGACTACGGCGGCATGTGGGGAAGCGTGGTCCAGGGCAGCGGTCGCTATTGGTGTCTGGACCCGCATTTCGAGGAAACCGACATTTTAACGAGTGGGACTGCACCGGACGACAACCACTGCGTGGAGTTCGGGCCGCGCTACGAAGCCCGGTATGGACACCGGAACCAGTTGCACGGGACGTTCCAGAACATGCGCAACGTGTGCGGCTACAGCGTCGAAGTGGTCAGGTGCTACATTCCGCCAAACGACCAGTGGTTACGGTCGGCGCTTTGTGGAGAGGTCGGTCGACGCTACTATCCCCTCGGTTTCGATCTGCATCTTGAAGCGGGCGGCGAGAGTGGCGACCGTGCGCTGCACGCCGACCCGATGAGGTGGGCGGCTTGCCGCCACGGTTTCGACCCGAACGGATGGGACGGCAACGGCGGGTTCCGGTGCTTGGATGGGGAATTGTGAAGCGAAACACACGAGCGTGCCACAGCGGCTTAGCCGTCTTCGGACTTGAACACGCCCCATAGGCCTAATGCCGACAGCGCGATAAACGCCAAAGGCACTGACGCCTCCCAACCATTGACATCCCCGATTAGAACCACCCCGGGCCGCCGAAGCCGATCAATCAGCACAGGCGAGGGGACCATGCTAGGCTGCCCGTTTTACGGCGGGGAGGTCGCGAACCAAATGGATGCTGCGGGCGGGAACACACACGAGACGCCAACTCTCGACGAGGCGAGCCTTTGGGACAAGATCAAGCACGTTCGCGAAGGCGGGGCGCGAGGTCATTAAGCTCGTGCTGACGCTCTACTACTGCCTCATTGATCCTGAGACGCCAGCGTGGGCGCGGGCCGTCATCATTGGCGCCCTGGTGTATTTCATCAGCCCGGCCGACGCGGTCCCGGACTTCCTGCCGGGTGGCTACGTCGACGACTTGGCCGTTCTCGGCGGCGCCGCAGTCATGGTGGTCGCGCACATCAAACCGGAACATAGGGAACGAGCGCAGCAATGGGTTGACGAGACGTTCGGCCCGTTGGATGCCTAGTCCCGTCGCTTGTATGGCCCACGCGGGCCGGCTGTTGACGACGTTGCTAGCTCATCGAAATACGAGGAAAGGACTAATGCGTCCATACCACCAAATCGCGTCCGCGGCACTGGTGTTGTTGCTGGTTGTCGCGCTGCCCGCGCTATCAACCGAGAGTCAGCGCCCGTTCTTTTTCGACGAGTGTCGCGGGCTGAGCGTCAGGGTTGGCGATTTGCCCGCCTCATTGAAACCGTCCAAGGACATACTCAAGGCGGCGATTGAGACGCAGCTACGAACCGCAGGATTTCTTGCCCGGACGGAAACGGACCTGACCATGCGACTCCATATCGTCGA
Source organism: Pseudomonadales bacterium (assembly GCA_965116935.1). GTDB lineage: Bacteria > Pseudomonadota > Gammaproteobacteria > Pseudomonadales > Azotimanducaceae > VXYL01. The sequence continues at coordinate 4,111,820 of OZ220737.1, forward strand.
GTTGCCGGTTCGCCATTCCTACGCCTACATGGTCAACTTGGACCTGTTCCACCGTATGGACAATCACGAGTACGGGAGCGGGGAGGTCATTCTGTGGGGCACGCTCGGCATAGAGGGATACCGCTCCGAATCGGAGGTCGTTCGCGGTCTGGCACGCTTCGCAGACGAACTGACGGCATCCTTCGTGGCCGACTACCGGGCGGACGGTTGTCGTCGGCTAGGCCGCGAGAAGGACTAGGACGCAGACGTAGAGCAGCCCCAAGCCTACGGCAGCGAAGATCAGATCGGGCTTGTACATCGCGACGATGCCGAGAAGGTTTAGTCCGAGGGCGCCCCGGCGAAATACCAGAGCACGATGAACCCCAAGACGAACAGGACGGGCATTTAGTCGCGTCCCGTCTGGTAGGGCTTGCGCCTGTCGAGCCTGTAGCGCCGCTCTAGCTCGGCTTTGGAGGGCTCGCGGTTCTCGCTGCGGCTCTGTCCTCGCGGTACCGTCAACACGCTCTTGAGCGCGTCCTCGACATCGTTCTTGGACACTTCGCGCCGCTCTATGGAGTCGTCGGGCTTGATCGTTGTGCGGCGCTTCATACGAAGAACAGCGGCTCCAAGGCGCGCTGGCTGATATGGCGCACATTCTTGGGTGGCTTGTCGCAGTCGTCGTAGGCCATGTAGCAGCGGCGGGACTTCGGACACCATTTCACTGTGACGGCGAAAGAGGCAATATCGGTGTTGCCCTGTCGTCGGGCAACAGATATTCCGTCATCGGTGCATTCAACCTGAACTTCGACGGTTGAGGGCTGGTTTTCAATACCAGCCCGCACCAACATGAGGGTGTCTTGGCGGTCAACGTCGAACGGCCCGCGACGAATGCGCTTGGATCCGGGTGTTCCTTGGCGCACCGTTTCATGGATGCGCTCGACGTCGCTTGCGATGACTTCCTTTAGTTGCGCAAAAACCCCATTCGGGGTGCACGCAACGCGCTTGTCCACCCATGAACGCTTTGACTGGCCGTCGTTCTTGTCGTTGCTCATTGAACAGCTACCGGCACGGCAGACTCCCCATTGTCTGCGATCAAGTCGGCATACGCTAGTCGTTTCCCTCCGATACTCCGATACCGGCGGTGAACTCGTGCATTGGTCGATGGTGTTCACTTCGCAGTTGCCCTCGTCCTCCCATTTTCGGGATCCTGAACGGTGCCAACGCGTTTACGCATTGCGACGGCGAAGGGAGCGGTCGTAGGGAGTCGGCGGCCCAGCCGATTGCTGCAATGCCGGCTTCACGGAACTCGCTCCATAGCCGTGGCCCCTCACCGGGTGCGATCACCCTAGCGTCGGGTCTCGGCGATCTGGCCGAGTACGAATCGCGGGAAGCCGTACAACGCACTAGTCGCCAACGGGGACGGAGAGAATCCCACGATTCAATCGCTCGTGGCTCGGGAGTTCGTCCACAGGTGGCCGTCGACGACGTCGTGGCGGCCAAGCGGGTCCGGCGCGCGATCCTGGGCCGGGAGACGGTGACCGGCGACTACGTCCACGATCCTGAATGCGCCGAGTACTGGAAATCGCGCTCGGTCGACTGGTGGCCCTGTGCCGTCGAGATCGAGCTGATAGGCGAGATCACGGCTTGAGACGTGCGGAACGGCATCGACGCGGTAGTCTCGAAGCAGTACTTCGGGGTACATGGCACACGGCAACTCAGGCGCTGCCCGACGAGCAGGTGGCCGTGCTGGATTCGCCAGATGCCGCGTCGATTCGGCCACCGCAGGTGTTGACGAGACGCCGGACTTCGCGGTTCGATGGCGCACTTAGCTTAGCTTCGCTAAGCTATAGTTAGGAATCGCGCACTCAGGGTGGGACTGTAAGCTTGGCTAAGCGTCAGCGATTCAGGAGGGCGAAGACGTGAGGTTCCTAGTACCAGCCGGGGCGGTCGCCGCCTTGTTCGCGTCGTCCGTGTGGTGTCACGACGGCGGCACTCACGAGTCCCTTAGCCATTGCGTGACCGTGGACCTCTCCGATGGCCAAGTCAGCGTCACGAACGCCTGCGACCGTTCCGCGTACGTTGCGTGGTGTTGGGAGTGGAAGTTCAAGAACTTGCAGGCCCTAGGCTGTCACGATTTCGATTCTTCGGATCGCGGATCGGGCACGCCTATTCCACCTAGGGAGACCCGGCGATTCACCGGGCTTGCGTATAAAGCTGTCGCAGTCGACTCGCCGATTTGGTACGAGGCGTGCCACTACGATGGCGACACGGCTGCCGAGCTTGCGAAAGCCAAGGAGTTCTGCGAACTGCGGTGGGAGGGTGCCCATGGAGAGGGTGTCCTGCTCAAGGGCTTCGGCGACCATAAGGCAGTGATCCACAGGATCGGAGACTACTCCCCGCAGCCCAAGCGAGGTTTCGCCTTAACCAATGCGTCAACGGAGACGAATCGGAAGGAATGTGTCACTTTCCCGGCTTGGCAGGAGCCGGCTCCACCAGTCGGAAGCGGAGACGGCGGAGATTGCAGCCAGATCCTTAATCCGCCGAATGCGACAGTGTTGGTCTCTGCCTCGTGTCCAGCCCCCGCGGGCGCCGACGCGGCAGTGACGGCGTACTGCGAGTGCGTGGCCGAAGTCCGCGCCAACGCGGAACGGGACAGCAGAACACACGCCGACTGGGAACATGGCAGGGCGGCAAGGGAACGGGAGTGGCGAGCAGCGTTGCGTGCCAAGCGGGAGCAGGTCGAGGCCCGAGGCGGATGCGTCACCGTCGAGTGAAACAAGCATGACCGAAGACAGCCACCCACCACTAGTTCGCACGGCCGGTAGACCAGGTAGACCGCGGGGCACGACGATTTCAGGGGCGGCAACGCGACTCACAAGTTTGGGCAAGCGAGCGCAGTGCTGTAACGTACGCTCGCATTCCACCGACGCTTGCGATTCGGTTGAATGCTGAGCGGAATCGCGGACAACTAATCCGGTCATCCTATTCACCTTGTTTCGTCCTCGTGGACGGTGCCAGCACTCCTCTCGCGCTGTTCCCTTGGTCAGTGGAACCGCCGGCTTGCCTCGTCGGGACTCACGCCGACCAAGGTGTTGCCTTGGTACACCGAGCGCTGAATAGCCGAATGCGGCGAGGCCAGTCGTCGGCTGCGCCCGCAGCCACCGAGAGCGTCAGGCGCGCGCAGGTCATCGTCGGCACCGTGTAGACGGCTCGCGGCTCGGCAGGCAGCACGTCGCTGCCCAACGCCTTCGCTTAGATCAACTGCGGGAGCATCGGTCTGGCGCATCGCATGTCCAGTTTGCCGTGCCGTTCGGGTTTGCGGACTCGGTGCAGGTCACGGGCTCCGAAGTTCTGCTTCGCCTCCCTGACAATGACACGGTCGCGATTCGGTAGGTGCAGGTATCACCGCACCACAGTTCTCGCGGTTGGAGCGGACTTCTGTCTATCACGGGGCGGCCGTCCGGATTGACGCGATACTGGGGCGAATCTGCTGGGACAAACGAGACTTCATGGACGTCGCCGCTTCCCGCGCCCCAAGATCGCATCACCGTGTAGCCCTTGACCATTGGCTCATGCGACAAGTCCTCCCATTGGATCGTCTTGTTGTGAACGCAGATCCACGATGGGGGTTCGGGTACGTCGAGTTCCTTAGCGGCGAACATCGCGGCGACAATGGCCACTATCAACAAGCCAGTGCTGGAAATGGCGGAGACCCACGACGACACTTGTTGCGACTTCATCCTGCCTAGTAGCCAAGTCACGTTCATGGGCCCATTTTACCAAGCCCGCTCGGACGTGTGGACCGCGAACTGATCCAGGACAACAAGACGGACCTACTCGGCATGACGGTGGTCATCGGCCCGTAGCGAGTGAGGCGCAAGCCCCGTCACTACCTCAGCGGACTGTTGCACGGAGTATCGTTCTGTCGGGCGGCCCTATTGGCGGCGAGGTAAATCCGGTAGTGACGGGGCGCAAAATCGGCCTTCAGGCCAGAGGCGGCAAGCGTTTCGGTAAGAAGAAAGTTGGTGCCGGCGTGGTGACGCGGTGCTAGAGTGCCTCGCATCAATTGGTCGCCATGTGCGACGTTGCCGGGACGGAAGAGCCCGGCGTGACGGCGTCACCCGACGGTGACGACCCAGTGCCATGCTGCAACGCTGCAGCGTAGGCGGTCGACGCATCGCAGGGCACGGTCCGCCATATCCGCGGTAGCGCGCGGATGGGGGCGGCACCACCAACGGCCAGGAAGCCGCAAGGCGCGGAAACGCGCAATGTCGGGAAAACCGGCGTGGCGGCGGATGGATCGTGGTGCGACGCATCGCGCGGGACGGGAAACCCCGTCGTGCCCGGGACAGGGCAGCGCGCGGCGCGGCGCGTGCCGAACAAGGCTGGCGGGCCAGATGTCGCAGGACACGCCGCGGCCGCCGCAGGAGACGGCAAGGGAATACGCGTCGACGGGCATTGCCGCACGAAGGTGCGGGGTCCGGACACCCTGGCGGGTGCCGGGTCGCCCATTAGAACTCAACACATTCACGTCCCGCTCCCGGCCGCGATCGCGGCCGCGGGGCGCGGTCGACGCGGCGACGCCGCGCGCATCCAGCGCTTACTGTTTCGATAGGAACGCGCTCGTTGACGGCTGCGGACGCCCCCTCTAGCTTCGGATCGATGCGCGAACTCCACTTCGACCTGCTGCGCCTGCTGGACGACGACCGGCGGGGCTCGCACGCCTCGCGGCGCGCCCGGCGGCACGTCCTGGCGCAGGCGGCGGAGACGCTGCATCGCCTGGGCTATCGCGGCCTTCGGGCGCGCGGTTTCAAGGGCCGGCACGTCGACGCGCTGGTCGCCGAATGGCGGCGCCAGGGCCTGTCGGACGGCACGGTCAGGAACCGCCTGGCGCACGTGCGCTGGCTCGCGAGGAAGATCGGCAAGCCCGGCATCGTGCGCCGGGACAACGCGAGCTACGGGATCGGCCGGCGGTGCGCGATCTGAACTGGGATCTGCTCCAGCTCCAGCGGCGTGCCGCGGACGACGGCTCGCACGCCACGCGCCGCGACCGGTCCTACGCGCTGGCGCGGATGGCGGACGCGCTGCACGAGGCGGGCTACCGCGGCCTGCGGGCGAAGGGACTCAAGGGCAGGCACGTCGAGGCGCTGGTGCGCCACTGGCGCGCCGGGCGCGTCTCGGACGCCACCATCATGAACCGCATGGCGCACCTGCGCTGGTGGGCCGAGCGGGTCGGCAAGGGCAACCTGGTGAAGCCGAATGCCGAGTACGGCGTCCGTCCGCGTTCGCACGTCTCCGACGGCACGAAGCGCCGCGACCTGGATTCGGGGAAGCTGGCCCTCGTGACGGATGCGCACGTGAGGATGGCGCTGCGCCTGCAGGCCGCGTTCGGTCTGCGCCGCGAGGAGGCGATCAAGTTCGCGCCCGCGCGCGACGACCGGGGCGACCGCATCCGCCTGAAGGGAGCGACCACGAAGGGCGGCCGTCCGCGCGAGGTGCCGGTGCTGACGGACGGCCAGCGGAAGCTCCTCGACGAGGCGCGGGAACTGGCGGGCGGCGGCGCGCTGATCCCGCCGGGCCGCAACTACGCCGAACAGAGGAAGGTCTACGAGGAGCGGACGCGGGCGGCGGGCCTCGACCGCAACCACGGCCTGCGCCACGCCTACGCGCTCGACAGGTACGAGGCGCTAGCCGGCTGGAAGGCGCCCGCCGCGGGCGGGCCGGCGTCGAGCACCCTGACGGGGGCGCGGCGGCGCATCGACCGGGCCGCGCGGCTGACGGTCGCGACCGAACTCGGCCACTCGAGGCGGGAGATCTCGCGGACGTACCTGGGTTCGTGAGGCGTTCCGGGGAATCCGCGCCGTCGCCCGGTTCGGGAAGTCCGCGGGCGCCCGGCACGACGGTGCGGAACCCGCTCCGCCGAGGTGGCCACGCACGACGACTGGACGCGCCGCGTCCGGTTTCGCCGCGTCGATGGCGGCGGCATCGGCGTCCCCGACGTGCCCGGTTCCAAGGGTGACCGACAGGCCGGCGGTTAGCGGAAAGGTAAGGATTTTCCTGTCGCGGGCAGGGATGGCGGTTGCTACGCTGCCGCTGCCTACTTGCCGGAATCTCCGGCGTGGCCGCCCTCCGAGGGCGGCGTTGGCCGCCGCTTCGGTGGCGTCGAGCGGCGCCGCCTCGTGCGGCGCGAAAATCCGGGCCGTGCTCGGGCCCATCGCTCCCGTCGGGAATCGAGTCCCGACGGGGCCTTCGGTTTCCGCGGGATCCCAAAGGAGAAGCCTATGGAACCGGAGGAGGAGCGGGCCGCGGCCGAGCTGAGGCGCATCAACGCCGAGGCGGACAAGCTGGCGGCCGAGGCGGACAAGCTGGAAGCGGAGGAGCAGCGCCTCAATTCAAGCGTCGTCAAGGACGCCTGGACGATCGGGCTGGCCGTTTTCGCGGCGGGTCTGGCTGCGCTAAAATTCGCCGACAGTGTAGGCTGGCTATAGGAGGCAGACATGTTGCAACGACATGAAGCCCTGCGTAGCGGGCGCAAGGTCGACCGGAACTGGTGGTACGCCACCAAGCTCGGGATGGTGATCTTGACGGCGCTGGCGGCCGCCTACGTGGTCCACGCGACGCTCTTGTGAACGCGGAAAGGCCCTCCCCCTCGGGGGAGGGCCCGACCGCAGTTCCGTGCCCGACCGGTTCGGAGGCGGCGAATGGAGCGCGGTGCGGAAGGCAGGTGCCCAACGGGAAGCTGCCGCAGGACGGCCGCTCCCGCGCGGGAAGACGGCAGGCGAAGGTAGGCGCTTCCGCCAGCCTGGCGGCAGGGCAGTGCCGGTCGTAGTGGGGATCCTGCGATGTGGCAACGACACGAGTACCTCAGCGGATCGACGAAGGTGGACCGCGACTGGTGGATCGTCGCCAAGCTGGTGGCGCTCACGGCGGCTTGCGCGCTGGTCTCGGCTGGCGTGTTCGGGGTGTTCTAGAGCCGGTCGGATTCCCCTTCGCGGCGGAGCGGAAAGCCGTCGGCACGACAGGAGGCGCTTCAGGCGCTAGACTGCCGTCGGGCCGCGTCGTTGGAGACCCGAGCATGGACACGAGCGCAGACCGCTCAGCGGGACGCATCCGCGAACGCGCCGCGAAGCCGATGCGGCCGCCGTGGACGTACCGCTGCTACCTGTCCCGGCGCGAGCCGGGGATCGACGTCGACGCGTTCACGCGGGACGAGGCGCGCACGCTGGCCGCTTCGCACTGGAGCGTCGAGCGCGACGCGGTCGACGTGGAGGGACGCCGGCGCCGGTGGATGCGCTGGATCGGCCGCAGCACGCACCAGGCGGATTGGGACGACCCTCCGATGGACCGGGGGTGGTGGACGGCGTGCAAGTTCGCCGCCGTCGGGGTGCTGTGCGTGGCGGCCGCGCTGCCCATCGGCCTGGTCGGCGGCGAAGTGCTGTCGCTGCACATCAAGGCCAAACAGGCGGAACTGGAGCGCGTGGAGTCGGATACGGGAGCGTCGGCCCCCGGCATGGAGGTCGAGGCGGCGCAGGACGGGGCTGCCACGCCCGGAGACCGGCAGACCGGCGGGGGTCTTCCCGTCGGGACCGCGCGGATCGACTAGACTCGGATCCGAGGCGGGAAGGTCGAGGCGGCGCAACGTCCCGAAGCAGTCCGTCGCTGAACGCGGTCAAGGTGGGACCGGCTTCATTGGCGGCGATTCGCTGGCGCCTGAGGCAGCCGATGCGTAGGGTTGGCATCGAAGGACATGTCGTTCAGCACGCATGAGGTTCCGCGACGAGGGCTCGAGGCGGACCGGGTTTGTCGCGAGCAGCGTGCAGTCGTGCCGAGCGGCCATGGTCTCGGGATCGTCCTCGGTCGTGAAGCGCAAGTGGTCTCTCAACGACTCGCGGAGTTTCGCGGTGCTAACGCAATCGGAAAAAGTTGCAAATTCGTTGTAATGGCTGAAGGCGAATCGGTGCGACTTGGTCGGGAAGAGCAGCAAAAGAATAGTAGAAACAATTATTTGTGTTCACTCGCCATGTGGCGGTTCGCACCACGATCCGCAGGTGCTTCATATCGACCAGCACGGCAGCAACCAGATTCAGGCGATGGTTGACGCCGCTGGCCTCGTACGCGTCGTTCGTCCATGCCACGGCAAGGTCGATGCTCGCCTGCATCCCCCGCAGGGTGCCCTCGACGTCAAGCGCGGCTTGCGTAAACAACACCAGCAGGTCGACCTCAGATCCGTCGTCTCCCTCGGATGCGGTCGTTCCGGACGCATTTGCCCTCGTTTTCCCGTTGGGCACGTCATTTGACCGCCCGTCGACCCCGCACGCGAAGTCGCCCGACACTTTCCGGACGGTATGTATGGCCCCGTTGCGAGACGCGATCGTAAATGTCCCTTCTCGTGAGTGAACCGCGCCGGCGACGATGTCACCGTGGACGACGAGCGTCACCATGCCGTGCGGGTCGCCGTCGACTCGCCCCGAGAGGGACCAGCCGTGGCGCGTATTCGCGGTACGTTCTATCACCGCCCGGAGGTCGACGTCGTCGAAGAGATTCAGGCGGAGGCGCGCATCAGCGCCGAGCGCCACCTCCTCGCGCGCGGCGGCCAGCCGGGCCAAGTTCACAAGGACCTCGCGACTTTGGATTTCCCCGTCCGGTATGGGTTCCCTGGTTCGGAGGTGAGAACGCGAGCGCAGCAACCCGGCCGAATCCGGTTCCGATCGCATTGCGTCCGGCTCGAGCGGATGCGCGAGCGCATCGAAGCCGGGAGCGGCGGCATCCGTGTCCCCGGCTGCGGAAGCCGGGGAGAACAGGCCGCCGGCGAGACCGTCCTCCGCTCCCGGAGCGGCACCCGCGAACGGGGTGACCAACAGGGCCGCGAACGTGATCCGGCGGACCATTCCGCCAAGCGTCGCGGTTCCTGCCGCTTCCTTCGACCCCCGCGCCAGGGCCGGACCTCGGCGATCGGTGGCGCGCCGCCTCCCCGGACGGAGCACCGGCATCAATCGGCCTCCACCTCTATCCGGGACGCGAAGCAGTGGCCATTGTGCTTCCTGGTGTCGTCCACCAACACCCGCACCGTTCGCTTCATCGCGAAAGCCAGCACCGCCGAGTCGTACATGCGCAGGGCGCTGGACTTGTCGGTGTGGACGCCGGTGCAGCTGAACGTCACCCACTTGCCCGACGGACAGTCGAGCCCCTCCTCGGACGGCGACACGCTGAGCGCCACCATGCAGCCGCCGAACTTGTCGTCCGCGACCGCCAGGGTTCGCGTAACCTCCGCCCTGACCTCCAGCGTCGCCCCCCGCGCCGGCGCCGCGAGCAACGCGGACACGCACAGCGCCGCGCCCGCGAACTTGACCAGTCTTCCAATGGCCATGAAAACTCCTTCGTCCGTTAGTTCCTGATGAAGTACCACGTGGCCCGGCTGCCGCCGCCCTATTGATCGCCTCTTCCGTTGCAAGTTCCCGCGGCAATTCCCATCCGCCAGCCGTGCCACTTTCCGCACCCGTCCGACGACGGCGGGCGCACTGTGACCGCAAAACGCTGCGTCCTTCCGCTCTCCGTTGTCCCCCGTCGCAGTGACCGTGACCGTCGGCATGACGTCGGTACATGGCCTCTCGGCCAGCCTTCGCACCTGCGGCTGGGCGTGGAGGCGGCCTGAGACGGGGAGAGCGCGACGCCATTTCGTGGCGACTCTTCCTGCATCACTCGAGTCCCGTGCCGGCAGGACGCAGACCGAAAACATGGGACCAGCATGGAGCAAAAATTGTGCTATGTTCGTATGATTAGCTGCTGTTTCCGTAGGTTTTTCGTGCGTTTGAGCCCGAGCTACCATCATTGCTGTACGGCGTCTGACCCATCTGACGCGAGCTTGGCGCTTTTGCGCTGTCACTACCTCCGCGGTCTGTCGCCGGACGTCTCGGCGACTCGTCCGGAACGGATGCGCGTGGCGGGCAAGTAGGTAGTGACAGCGCGTCGAGTCGGCGTTGCGGCCAGCAGCGGCGGGGGCTGCTAAGAACTCTTTTCTGGTGCCGCCTTGGTGCCGATGCTATTGTGCGGCCATCCATGAAGCCGCCCCTGTGCGGCGTTGTCGGAGGGGACTTCGGCAGACCGGGAGACCGGACGGCAGGCGGAAATCCTGCGCGAGGGCGCGGCGGCCAGGCATGGCCACCGACGTCCGGGTGCCGTTTCCGGGATGCTGGCGCATTCTGGAGTCGCCGGGGAGATGCACCGGCATCGGGCACGGATGCGCCATGCGGCCCGCAGAGCGGGCGGCAGGGACGGATCGACGGGACGCGTGCTGTCCTGCGGGACGGCGTGGAAGCGTCCGGACGCGGCAGCGCGGCGGCCTCGCGAGACCATCTGAGGGTTCGCGGGGCGCGACGGGACGATTTCGGAGTCCTTGATCGAAGCCGCCGCTGTCGCAGCGACCGAGGCGGTCGCGGCGCCGGGAGGCATCCTGGCATTGGGTTGTCGGGTTTGACAGACAGCCGCAGCCGCGACGCCATCGGCGCCGAACAAGAGGCCGCCGGCCGATGTCGCAAGACACGCCGCGGTCGCCGCAGGCGACGGCACGGCAACTGCATCGAAGGGCCCTGCGCAGCAATGCGGGTCCGCACCGTCCTCGTCGAGGGACGGCGGATCGCCCAGCAAAACTAACCTCGCACGCCGGCCCGGCCCGCAGACGCGGCGCCGGGCGCGGCAGCTTCCCCGCCGGCCCCACCCAAAAAAACGCCAGAGGCGCTGTCGGCGTCGTTCCGGCGCACGGCGTCCCGCGCGGTCTCCCGCTTCGCGGACTGCTAGGCACGCGGTCGTAGACCGGGGCCGCCGGCAAGCGTATAGCGTCCCCGATGCGGGATCTGAACTATGACCTGAAGCGCCTGCAGGCGGCGCACGACGACGGCTCGCACGGCACGCGGACCGCGCGCTCCTATGCGCTGGCGCAGATGGCGGACGCGCTGCACGCTCTCGGCTTCAAGGGCCTCAGGGCGACCGGCCTCCGGCGCAAGCACGCGGTCGCGCTGGTGAACGAGTGGAAGCGCCAGGGGCGGTCCATCGGCACGATGAAGAACCGCACGGCGCACCTGCGCTGGTGGGCGGAGCGGGTCGGCCGGCCGGGCGTGGTGCCCTCGAACGGCGAACTGGGCATCGCCAACCGGGCATACGTGACCAACGAGGACAGGAGCGTCGCGCTCGACCCGGAGAAGGTCGCGCTCGTCAGGGACGAACATGTCGTCATGGCGCTGCGTCTCGAGGCGGCGTTCGGGCTGCGGCGCGAGGAGGCGATCAAGTTCACGCCCGCGCGCGACGACCGGGGCGACCGCATCCGGCTGAAGGGATCGACCACCAAGGGCGGCCGCCCGCGCGAGGTGCCGGTGCGCAGCGAAGGTCAGCGGGGACTTCTGGACGAGGTGCGGCGCCTGGCAGGCAGCGGCGCGCTGATCCCGCCGGGCCGAAACTACAGGCAGCAGCTGAAGGTCTACGAGAACCAGACGCGGGAGGCGGGTCTCTACCGGATGCACGGGCTGCGCCACGGCTATGCGCAGCTTCGCTACGAGGAGATCACCGGGTGGAAGGCGCCGGCGGCGGGCGGGCCGCGACGACGTTCGCTGACGGGGGCGCGGCGACGGCTCGACAGGGAGGCGCGCAGGACGATCGCGCGCGAACTGGGTCACAACCGCCCGAGCGTGGTGTCGGTGTACACGGGCAGCTGAAGGTCGCCGAACCGGGACGCGAGCGATGCGTAGCTGCCGGAAGCCCGGGAGCGTTGACCGTGTAGTGTCCGCGGCGCATAGCGGTTGCCGCGCATCGGCTGTCGAAACGTCAGGCCGGGCTCGCGGCTGAATGCCATAGCCCCCCTCGGCGGCCGGAGCAGCCTTTCCGGGTCCGGACGGACCGACGATTACGTCGACCGCGTTCCGCGTTGCTGATGCGCGAAAGGCCCCCCGGCGCCCCGGAGGCGAGGGTGGGTGCGGTCAGTCAGCGGGAGGGTGTGGAGGCCTACCGGAATACTGAGCACGACATGGGGGGATCATGGAGGACGGCGCGGCCGGCGGGGCCGCGCACGAGTTCGCCGTGGAACTGGAGATCGACGACACGCGGACGCCGACCTGTGGGTCGGCTGCGGACAAGGGCGAGCATGTCGTGCCCGTCACGCGCGTGCGCTGCGAGGCCTGCTCGACCGGCGGCCTTGCGGGCGTCGCCGGCGCGGTTCAACGAGGTACCGGACGAGGGCTGGCGCTGGACCGCGGCGGGGTACCCGCTGCACGACCTGTGCGGCATGGTGTTGGTCGGCTGGTCCGATCCGACGGACGGAGTACGGGGTGCTCAAGAGGAAGGAGGCGGATTTTGTCGAAGGGGTGGCGGCGGCAGGGCGCGAACGCGAGCTGTTGGTCTGGAGTCTGGGCCGGTTGAGGACGATTGCCGCGGCAGCACGGCAAGCCTACTCCGGGGAGCGAGGGTCACGGAGTTCCTCGGCACGGTGCTGCCTGCGATCGGGGATGTGCTGTCGTTCGGGGCGAGCCCCTTGGGCCACTGCGAATCGTTGGGGCTGGCGGCGGCTGCCGGCGCGGACGGCTTTGGCTGCGGCGCTTGAGCGCGCGGGACTTGCCCGATGGCTGGACGTGTACCGAGCGGACGTGGAGGCGTTCGGGCGCCGGCTGGGCCGATGGGAGTCGTTGGGCGAGTTCGTTACCTTCGTTCGGCACGTGAACGCCTGCTTTGGGGCATCGGAGTCGTACGGTGGGAGGGGGGCGAGGCCATTCACTACCGGATGGCGGACGGTGACGTGCTGTTCGGCGCTGCGGAGGGCGGTTAGCCGGAACGTCGGGGAGCCAGTGGTTCGGGGCCCGCGCCCGCCATGGGCGCGGGCTGTGCCGGCCGGTCAGCGGTGGTTGCGAACGGGTCCAGGGAGGCGTCATGCACCACGATGGGCGACCTGGTCGTCCGTTCCACCACGGCGAGCCCCATCCCGCAGAGTCCGTTGCTGATGCACGTTGGGACCGACAGGGCGCTCGCCAATTCGGCCGGCGGGCCGAGGTCGTCGAGGAAGACGAGCTCGAACTCGAGCGGCGGTTCCACCTTGAGCCCGCGCGCTCGCATTGCGTTGGCAATGGCGCGCTTGCCTTCGCGGCTGCCCAGGACATCCTCGTGATGCTGGAGATCCGCAAGCAGCCTGCGGGCCCAAAGCGTGCAAAGGACGCTGGAGCCGTCTCCTGTGGTGCCTCCGAGGAGCGGAGCGATGGCGGCACCGCCGAGGTGCGGGGTGTAGTTGACGTTCTTGCGTCTCAGTTCGCGGACCTGGACATCCGAGAGTTGGTCACCCTGAACGCCATGCAGCGTCTTCGCTTCGATGAGTTCCGGCCAGTTCGAGTGGACGATCCCAAGAAGCTCCTGGGTGACCCATTCGATGCCGCCGGGCGGAGGGTGTCGTCTGACGTCGATGAAGTAGGTGTCCAGCGGCGCGACGATAGCCAGCAGCAGGTAGTCCGAGCGTTGCACGAATCCGTCTGCGGCGTACCCGGTGCCGAGGTGGAAGTGGTGCATGCCGTAGTGCCAGAGCAGACCGTCCCGACTCCTGCCGCCCGTCGCGTGGCGGACGTTGCGGCTGAGGAAGCCGTTGACGTTTCGTCCCTCCGTGAGAAGTTGGCGCAAGCGAAAGACCGCGAACCACGGGGCGCGGCCGGCTGGGTCGTCACCGCTTTCCTGGGCGAGTCGCCCCAGCGAGGCGTGAGTCTCGTCCGAGAAGTGGACTCGGCGTGGTGCAGGCTGGATCCGGCGGAGCATCATCTCCAGGTAGCAGACCGCCAGCCGGTCGACCGACGCCGAACGGGAGTAGGCGACGCCCTGGTGGTCGAATTGGCGGCGTATCAAGCGCGACAGGTCGGCGCGGAGTCGCATGATTCGACGGTCTCTCCTGCCCTGACAGCGCAGAGGCGGGGCTATGGTTGCCGGGTCAGCGCCCAGGCCAAGGCGGCGGCAGACAGGGCGACTACGACGACGGCGACGAGGCGCCGGGTGGTGCGTTCGGCGCGACGGCGGCGGGTCTCCGCGCGAATGAACGCGGCGACGCCCACAGCGGCGCTGATCAGTCCCGATGCGATTGCGACGATTTCCAAAACGACCTCTATCTCCGTTGGTGGAGGGTGTCCATGCACCGAATCCCTTGCCGGTGGCGAGATGGACCGCTTGCTGCCCGAATTGCCGGGACTGCGGTTGCCTTCGCTCAGGGAGCGTCGGCAGCGATCACCGACCCGTAGTGGAAAAGCATACAGTATAACGGAGGAACGCGAGGCGCTGCTCCGCCGCGCGTAGCAGGTCTCAGAGGACTTCGGTGTCCTTCACGGACCAGGTTCCCCTGCTACGGTTTGCAATGCTCGACGCAGACCAAGGAGCGTTTCCTCGGCACGGGCGTCACCGTCGTACCTGGACTCCAGCACTAGCACCTGGGGGCTGCGACCTTGTTCGCTCGGTGCGTTTGGGTGATCCATCGCGCCAGATTGGTCAACGGGCCATGACCTGCACGTTGCTCGTATCCGCTAGAGCGGCGTCGAATCGTGTGCCTGATCGTCGACCGAGCAGTCGACCCGGAAGGGAGGAGAGACCGTACGCCCCGGGGTGAATCGGCGTGAGATGCCGATTCAAGACCTTCATTGTTGTGGTACGAATTGTGGTACGGGTGATGCAACTCATTGTTTTTATTGCGCTATTGGCGGAGAGGGAGGGATTCGAACCCTCGATAGGGGTTACCTATACACACTTTCCAGGCGTGCTCCTTCAGCCGCTCGGACACCTCTCCGATGGGTGGCGACCCGCCCAGCCACACTCCGGCACCCGATTCCGCTGCTACCGTTGCTCCCTTCCGGGCCTGGCGGGGTTCACAGTTTGTCGTCGCGAAGGGACCGGTTGGGCCACCATCGATGCCCCTCGTGGGCAGAGGCCAAGCTTACGGCGTTTGGCCCTGAAAATAAACCGCGCGAAACAGGTGGATGCGTGCTCGATTTGCGCCGAACGCGTCCTACGCCGACAACGAGCGACGCTCGATGCCTCGAGCCATAACGAATTTTCCCGGTCCGGCTTTCGCTGCGGTGTTCGCGGGCGTATAGTCTCCAATACTGGATGAACGGCCACGCTTAGGAGCGTCCGCTGAACGCTGCCGCCGAAACTGCCCAGTCCCTTTCTCCGACCCTCACGCTCGGCAACGCTCGGCTGTTTGCTGCCGATTGCTTCGACTGGCTTGCAGCGCAATCGTCGCAGAGCGTTCATGCGGTGGTGACTGACCCGCCGTATGGGTTGGTCGAGTATTCGCCCATGGAGCAGCGCAAGTTGCGCGCTGGTCGTGGCGGCGTTTGGCGCCTGCCCCCGTCTTTCGATGGGTGTCGGCGTTCGCCCTTGCCACGCTTCACGACGTTGACACCTGCCGATCTCAAAGTGATGGAGAGGTTCTTCGAAGAGTGGGGGCGTGAGCTCTACCGTGTGGTGGTGCCCGGTGCCCATGTGATGGTGGCGTCCAATCCGCTGCTGGCGTTCCGGGTGTCGGCAAGTTTGGTTCGCGCCGGCTTCGAGCCGCGAGGGGAAATCGTCCGGCTGGTCACGACCATGCGGGGCGGTGACCGACCCAAGAATGCCCATGTGGAATTCGCCGACGTTTCGGTGATGCCGCGTTCGCGGTGGGAGCCTTGGATCCTTGTGCGCAAGCCGTTCTCTGGGCGGGTTCAAGACAACCTGAGGCGCTGGGGCACAGGCGGTCTGCGCCGCGTGTCGAAGGACAAGCCGTTCGCGGACGTGATCGAGTCTGCGCCTACCAGGCGCGCGGAGCGCGCTCTTGCTCCTCACCCTTCACTCAAGCCGCAAGCGCTGCTGCGTCAACTGGTGCGTGCGTCGTTGCCCTTGGGGGAGGGTACGGTGCTAGATCCGTTCGCAGGCTCGGGCTCCACCTTGGCGGCGGCGGAGGCCGTTGGCTATGCCAGCATCGGCGTGGAGAGCGATCCGCACTACGTCGAAGTCGCTAGAACGGCAATCTCCAAGCTCATTGCGCTTTGACGCCTAGGCCCTTCTCAAGCTCGATATACCCAGCTCTCGCGCAGTTTTGCGATTCCGCGTCGATCCAAGGTTGCCGTGCGGGTGCCCAGTTCGCTCCTTGCGTTCCTGCGGAAGTCGTCTACCGTGACGTGGCCAAGATAGATTTCCGAGAAAACGGTTGGAGCACGTGCCACGGCTGGCTGAGTCTCCTGGTCGATTCGGTAGACGAACACGCACATCCATTGCTCCCGTGCTCCGTGTGTATCCACGGCGCCACCGGGCTTCCTGGTGGTCTTCACCTCGACGCCGTGTTCGCCGGATTGCACCGCGTCGCTGGGGTAACGCCCGCCAACGATAAGGTCCGGATGTCCGTTGTGGTAGCGGTTTTCGACGAGCACACGTGAGTGCTGGGCAAGACTCGCGGTGAGTAGGTCCGAGATCAAGCCGGACATCGCGGCGGGGCGCAGCATGTCGTCGAAGCGCCGTAGCCCTTTCTTGATCAGCGACGTGTTGACGTCGTGGAAGAAGTCATAGACATCCTGCATGGCGGAGGCGATATCCCGTATGCGCAGTTCGTAGGGCAGGGGCAAATTCTCATTGAACCGCCGTGGGTCAGGTTCGGCTCGGGTGAGGTCTGTCACCGTTGCGCCCACCCGCCGGAGAAGGGGAAGGCTTGGCCGACCAGGAAGCCGCATTCGTCGCTGGCGAGGAACAGGGCGAACATGGCGTCTTCGCGGGGGGTTCCCAGGCGGCCGGCCGGCACCTGACGCCTGAGCGAAGCCACGAACGATTCCTTTTGCATGAGTTCGGGCGGATAGTAGTCGGGGTTTTCGACGTAGTTCTGGGCGATGAGGTTCACCTGCACGTTGTGGGGGGCGACCTCCACGCCGACCGCCTGCACGTAGCCCACTTGGGCTGCGCGGGCTGCGGAGTAGGCGGCTACCGTCTTGAGGCCGCGGAGGGCCGTGGCGCTGCCGTAGACGACGATCTTGCCGGCGCGGCGTTCGATCATCTGCGGCAAGACGGCTTGGGTCAGCCAATGCAGTGGGTGCACCATCATGTCGAACGGCGTGCGCCAGTTGTCGCCTGTGAGCTCTGTCACCGGTGTGCCGCCGAAGTTGGGCGAGGCGAGGTTTGCCACGAGAACGTCGACGCGGCCGCTTTCGGCGATTAGTTGCCGACAGGCGTTGGGGGTGTCGAGGGCGCGGCTGTCGGCGACCACGTGCGCGCCTTCCTCGCGAAACACCTCCGCGGTGATGGGCCCCATGAAGTCGTCCGCTTGGGTCACCACAACGCGCTTGTCTTGCAGTCTTCCTGACACGTCATTGCTCCTGGTTTGATCGGGTCGCGGTGAAATGAAAGATGTCGCCCTGGCTTGTTTCCGTTTGTCCGTGCATCCGGTCACCGTCGACGACGGCAGTCATGAGGATGGGGAAGGGCACCAGAAAGCGCAGAAACAGGGCTCGGCCGCTCACCGCCACCGTTTCGGCTTCTGGCAAGCCGAGCTGGGACCCCGCCGTGGCCACCAGACGATCGCCGTCTTTCGAGAAGTCGACGGCACCCATCCTGCGCCACACCAATCGCGCCGACCGGATCGTCCGCGACATCCTTGCTGCGGCCGGGTCGGGGGCCATTTCGCGTTCCACATCGATGTCCCAGCGTCCAACCACGTCGGCATCGGGCCCGGAGGCGCTGTCCGCCTCCTCTAGCAGTGTGACCCAGGCAGATTCCGCAGGCATGTGCTGCAGCATGCCGCTGTACACGACACCATGCGGTGCATGCAGCACGGTGGCGAGGAGGGAGAAGTCCTCGTCACACTCACGGGCTTGACGCAGGAGCCGCCGGAAGCTGCGGATGTACTCCTCCGCGAGCCCCTTGCGGTTCGGCGTGCCGAAGAAGAGGGACTCGCCGCCATCGACGGTGCCGAACTGCTCGTCCCGGAGCATGTCGTAGCGTTCCACGAGCAGGCGCGGGAACAGCTCGTAGTCGCCGGTCGCATGCACCATCCATTGGCGTTCCATCTCTTCGTTCGGGACGCGCCCTTCGCCGGCGAGCATGGCACCGAGGAGGTTGCCGGTCTGGCGCCGCACGTTGTCGGCGATCAGGAAGAACGCCTGCTGGCGAGCGGTGAGGGCAGCCGCCTCCATCGCCCGCGCCTGCTGCTCGGAGAGCAGGTTCGAGCGTTCCATCTCGTTTCGGTTGCGGGCGATTTCCTCCTGCTGGACGAAGAGGCCCACAACCAGCCAGAGAAACGCCACCGGTGCGAAGAACCCCTCCAGGAAGCCGCCGATGGTGTCGGCGTCAAGGCTGAAGAACGCCCAGCCACCGGCGCTGGCGATGTAGACCAGGCCGCCCAGGATCCATAGCGCCGTGACGAGCACGCCGCCCCAAATGCGCCGGTCCCAGTCGGGCAACAGGCGTTTGTGTGGCTCGGAATCTCGGCTCACTTTGCGTCTTCGTCAGGCCCTTGCGGCGGCCCCTATGCTACATTCGCTCGCCTTCGCCAAGGGCGATCCAATCAGACGGGGAGTAGCGCATGAGCGGTTTCGACAGCATCGAGTACGAGGTGGAGGACGGTCGCGCCCGCATCACCCTGAACCGGCCCGAGAAGCTCAACGCGCTGTCGCTCAAGCTGCAGTCGGAACTGAACGAGGCCCTGTGGGAGGCGGACAACAACATCGACGTCCATTGCGTCATCCTGCGCGGCGCCGGGCGCGCCTTCTCCGCCGGCTACGACCTCACTGGCGCCGACGGCAACATCCCGGTCTCCCGCGTGCAGTCGCAGGAAAACAACTACCGCGGCGGTCGCAGCATCGACGACGACGCTTGGCAACTCGAACGCGCCCAGCGCTACCGCATGGCGCTGTTCGACATGCACAAACCCACCATCGCCCAGGTACACGGCTACTGCCTCGCCGGTGGCACGGATGTGGCGCTGCTGACCGACATGATCATCTGCGCCGACGACGCCCTGTTCGGCTTCCCGCCAGCCCGCGACCTCGGCGCCTTGCCGAACAACATGTGGCTCTACAACGTCGGCCCGCAATGGGCCAAGCGTTTGATGCTGACCGGCGACATGATTTCTGGCGCCGAAGCGCAGCAGATCGGCCTCGTGCTGAAAGCCGTGCCGAAGGAACACCTCGAAGCCGAAGTGGAACAGCTCGCCGACCGCCTTTGCCTGATCGACCCGGACCTCCTCTCCACCAACAAGCGCATCATCAACATGGGCCTCGAACTCATGGGTGCCCGAACCTTGCAGCGCATGGCCGCGGAAAACGATGTGCGTGGCCACAACGCCAAGGCTGCCGACGGCTTCCGCCAGGCCGTGGCGGAGAAGGGCCTTCGCGATGCCTTGCGGGAGCGCGACGGCAAGTTCGGCGACGGCCGTGTGCGCGTCAACGGGCCGGAAATCCGGGATGAGAAGGGGCATTTGGTGTAGGCGACGCGGATTGCTGGGCACGGCTATCGACAGGGAAAAGGCAGCATGGGTGTGAAGCGGACTTTTTTCGTCACGGCTTGCTGGGATGAGGACGCCGAGGTGTTCTGGTCGGAGAGCGACATCAACGGCCTGCATATCGAAGCGGCGACGTTTGAGGAATTCCAGTCCCTCGTTGAGGAACTCGCGCCCGACCTGATCTTCGAGAATCACCTGCGCCATGAAGAGCTCGGCGCAACTCGATTGAAGGACCTGATTCCGTCGGTTGTCCTGCGTGCTCCCGAACTCGGCACCAGCAGTGCCTGAGAGGTGGCAGAAGGCTACTACCGAGCGGTGACGGACGAGCTTTCGCGGCTTGGATTCAGGCGCGTGAGAGGCGGCAAGGGCTCCCATGAAAAGTGGCGGGACGAAGGCGCGAGGACGATGACCGTCCCGCGGCATTTGAGAAGCCGTCACACCGCCAACGCGATCCTGCGAGATGCTGGGAGCCAGATTCGGTTCTGAACGCCGGGCGAGTTGGCGCTGCGGGAACCCCGCGCCCCTCGTGTGTCGAGGGGCGCGCAGGCTGTGCCCAACGCTTGAGTTTTCGTCAAATCGCCGGCCAGCCGGGTAAGATGTGGCAACGGTCCCGGTGGCAACATCGGGGGAAGACGGGCGAGGGAGAGCGATGTACGACGAGATTCTCTACGAAGTGGATGACTCGGTAGCGGTCATCACCATGAACCGGCCGGAGACGCTGAATGCGTTGACGGATCGAACGCAGGCGGAGATTCGCCATGCGCTTGATCAATCCGAGCGGAACGAAGACGTAATCGGGTCGGTGATCACCGGCGCAGGGCGCGGATTCTGTTCGGGCGTCGACATGAACGCGCTTGGGAAGATGAGCGAGGCTGGCAAGCGGCTCGGCGACAGCTACGCGGACTTGGCGGCGGACCCCGGCAATCCGGACGAAGACCCGAACTTCGAGGTTGGGGCGACGTATTTTCTCGGCTTGCGCAAGCCGCTGATCGCTGCCATCAACGGCGCGTGCGCTGGGCTTGGCTTCAGCTATGCGGTTTTCTGCGACCTTCGGTTCGTGGACCGCAATGCGCGCTTCGCCACGGCGTTCTCGCAGCGCGGGTTGATCGCCGAGCATGGGACGAGTTGGATTTTGCCGCGGCTGATTGGCCCGGCCAACGCCCTCGACATCCTGTGGACCGGGCGGAAGTTCGACGGCGAGGAGGCGGGGCGCATCGGCCTTGCGAACCGCGTGTGCGAGCCGGGCGAGTGCGTCAACGATGCGGTGGCGTATCTGAAGGAAATCTCGGCAACGGCGGCGCCGAACTCGCTGATGATGATGAAGAAGCAGATCTACCGCCATCTGAACGCGGAACTGCGCGGGGCGATGGACGAGTCCAATGTGTGGATGGACGAGAGCCTGGCGCGGGGAGACTTCAAGGAAGGGGTGGCGTCCTTCGTGGAACGCCGACCACCGAACTTCTCGCGGGTCGCGGTGAAGTAGGCCCCCTCGCCGGGAAGGCATTCTGCCTTCCCTAGCGCGCCGCGAGGCGCGCTGTTCCTAGTCTGGCCAAGGAATGCGCTTGTCCGCGCAAGGGAAGGCAGAACGCCTTGCCTCCAAGGCGGTCCTGTACCGCCGGCCGTGGCTTCGTGGCGCTGAATCCATCGTATCATCGCGCCCTCTATGGAAGTCCTCCAACTCCTCATCAGCGGCGTGTCGCAAGGCTGCGTCTATGGCCTGATCGCGCTTGGCTTTGTGCTGATCTACAAGGCCACCGAGATGGTCAATTTCGCGCAGGGCGACATCATGATGCTCGGCGCGTTTGTGGCCTTCAGCTTGGGCAACCTTGCCGGGTTGCCGTTCGTGGCGGTGTTCGTGCTGACGCTGGTCATCATGGGGGCGCTGGGGATGGCGCTCGAGCGCGGGCTCTTGCGACCGATGATCGGCGAGCCGCCGTTTGCGGTGCTGATGCTCACCATTGGGCTCGGCTTCGTCATCCGCGCGATTGCCGGGGCCATCTGGGGCAACCAGCCGCGGGCGCTCGACTCGCCGTTTGCGGGGGAGATCGTCGAGCTCGGTGGCCTCATCATCGGCTACGAGAACATCGCCATCGTGGTCGGTACGGCGCTCCTGTGTGCGCTCCTGTTCCTATTCTTCCGCTTCACGCGCATCGGCATCGCCATGCAGGCCGCATCGCAAAACCAGCTTGCGGCGTTCTACGTCGGCATTCCGGTGAAGCGAGTGTTTTCGCTGGTATGGGGCATTTCTGCAGCCATCGCCGCTGCGGCGGGGATTCTGGTGGCACCGGTGTCGCTGATCGATCCGCTCATGGGGCTGGTTGGAATCAAAGCATTCGCCGCGGCCATCGTCGGCGGCTTCGGCAGCCTGCCCGGAGCGATCGTGGGTGGACTCATCATCGGCATCGCGGAACAGTTCGTGGGGCTGTATTTGCCGGCGGGGCTTTCCGAGGTGAGCGCCTTCGTGATCCTGCTGGCGATGCTGTTCCTGCGCCCGGAAGGCATTTTCGCGACGTTGCAGCAGAAGAAGGTCTGACGGGTCGTGCGCTTCGTTCTCAAGACGAACTACGGCCAGGACGTGAACCTGTTCCTGCACGGCGGCCAGCGATTCTGGTACGGACTGCTCGCGGCCGTGGCGCTGGCCGCGCCGCTTGGGCTCGACACCTTCTATCTCGGCGAGTTCGCGCTCGTATACATCTGGGCCATCGCCGGGGTGGGGCTCATGCTGCTGGTCGGCTACACGGGGCTCGTGAGCCTGGGCCATGCGGCGTTTCTCGCCATCGGTGCATACAGCCACGCGGTGCTGCTGGAAAAGGGCGTGCCGTTCTTCGTCTCCGTGCCGCTCGCGACGGCGTTTTGTGCGGTGGTGGGATACATCGTCGGGTTGCCGGCGCTGCGCATGACCGGCATCTACCTTGCCGTCGCAACCCTAGCCTTCGAGCGCATTGCGGCGTGGGTGATCGAGCATTGGGAGTCGGTTACCGGCGGGCACTTCGGCATGAGGGTGCCCGAGGCGCAGGTATTGGGCTTGCCGCTCGACACGCCGGTCGCCTTCTACTACCTGTGCCTGGTGGTGCTCGCCCTTTGTCTCCTCGCCGCGATGAACCTGCTGCGCTCGCCCACGGGACGCGCCTTCATCGCCGTGCGCGATTCGGAGATCTCCGCCCAGAGCATGGGCATCGACCTCGCCCGCACCAAGTGCTCGGCCTTTGCCATCTCCGCCGGCTTCACGGGCCTCGCTGGCAGCCTGTTCGCCCACAAGATCGGCTACCTAGCGCCGGATGCCTTCACCGTCCAGACCTCCATCCAACTGCTGCTGATGGTGGTTGTGGGAGGGCTGGGGTCCCTGCACGGCGTCATCTACGGCGCGATCTTCCTTGGGCTGCTGCCGCAGGTGATCGCCTTTGGCCGCGACGTGCTGCCTTCGGCAATTGGGGAGATTCCGGGCCTCGAACCGGGGCTCTTCGGGCTCATACTCGTGCTGTTCCTCATTTTCGAGCCGCTCGGCATCTACGGTCGCTGGGTGAAAGTTCGGCTCTGGTTCGACGAGTTTCCGCTCTACCGCAAGGCCACCTACAAGCGCCAGCGCAGCTATCTGCGCACGGAACGGGTGCGCTAGATGAGCTTGCTGGCTGCCGAGAATCTCTCGCTCAGTTTCGGTGGCGTGCATGCGGTGCGGGAGGTTTCGTTCGCCATTGAGGCGGGGGAGGTGTTCAGCATCATCGGCCCGAACGGCGCCGGCAAGACCACCATCTTCAATCTCGTCAGCCGCTTCTACGACCCCGACGCCGGCGCCATGAGTTTCGACGGCACCGACATCACTTCGGTGCCGACGCATCGCATCGCCGCACTTGGCATCGCCCGCACGTTCCAGAACACGGAGCTCTTCGAGCACGAGACAGTGCTGACCAACCTCCTCATCGGCCAGCACGTGCATCGCGAAACGTCGCTCGTGGCGGACTTTCTGTTCCTGCCACGAGCGCGCCGGCAGGAGCTCGAGTTCCGCCGCAAGGTGGAGGACGTGATTGACCTTCTGGACCTGCAGCGCTATCGCGAGCAGCCCATCGGCGGCCTCCCCTACGGTGCCCGGAAGATGGTGGAGATCGCTCGGGCGCTGTGCCTGTCACCCAAGCTCCTGTTGCTCGACGAGCCGTCTTCCGGGCTGAATCCCGAAGAGACCGAAGACCTGTCGTTCTGGATCGAGGACATCGTCGCCGACCTCGGCATCACGGTGGCGATGGTGGAGCACGACATGAACCTCGTCGCCACCGTCTCCGACCGCGTGCTGGCGATGGCGGACGGGGTCGTGCTCGCCACCGGCAACGCCAGCGAAATCCAGCAGCACCCGGACGTGCTGCGGGCCTATCTCGGCGACTGAAGGCGAGCGCGGCAGACATGGCACTCCTTAACCTGCGCAACATCGAGACCTACTACGGCCCGGTGATGGCGATCCGGGGCGTCTCGCTGGAAGTGGCTGAATCCTCCATTGTCACCATCCTCGGCGCCAACGGCGCCGGCAAGACGACCGTGCTCAAAACCATCAGCGGCGCGATGGAACCGCAGAAGGGCAAGGTGACGTTCGACGATGAGGACATCACCAGCCGCGCCCCCGACCGGGTGGCGCGCCTGGGCATTGGCCACGTGCCGGAGGGGCGGGAGATATTCCCTTTTCTGACGGTGGAGGAAAACCTCCGCATGGGTGCCTTTGCCCGCAAGGACCGCGGCGTGGTGGCGGACATCGATCTTGTCTATGGCTACTTTCCGGCACTCGCGGAACGGCGCAAACTTGCCGGCGGCTTCCTGTCGGGCGGTCAGCAGCAGATGCTCGCCATTGGCCGGGCGCTGATGGCACGGCCCAAGCTCATGCTGCTCGACGAGCCTTCGCTCGGGCTCTCGCCACGCCTGGTGGCGGAGATCGCCGGCATCGTCAAGCGCCTGAACGAAGAGCAGAAGGTGACGATGCTGCTCGTGGAGCAGAATGCCCGCATGGCGCTGGACCTTGCCGACTACGGCTACGTCATGGAAGTGGGCCGCATCGTCATGGAAGACACCTGCGAGCGCCTGGCCGGCGCCACCGACATCAAGGAGTTCTATCTCGGCATGAAGGATCAGGGCGTGCGCGGACGGCGGCGCTGGAAGCAGAGGAAAACCTGGCGATGAATGTGGCGGCAACGGATGTCGCGATCGACGGCTGCACTACCGTTCCGCAGCTCTTCCGCAAGCGCGTGCGAGAACTCGGCGACAAGGTGGCGCTCAGGGAAAAGGACTTCGGCGTCTGGAACGAGTACACTTGGGCGGAGTACGGCGAGCAGGCGCGGCTGGCGGGGCTTGGCCTGAAGTCGCTGGGCCTGGAGCGCGGCGATGTGTGCTCCATCGCCTCGGAAGTAAACAAGGAGTGGCTGTTCGCGGACCTCGGCGTCATCTGCGCCGGCGGCGTCAGCAACGGCGTCTATCCCACCGACTCGCCGCCGCAGGTGGAATACCTCGTGGTCGACAGCGGCACCCGGTTCTACTTCGCCGAGGACGAGGAGCAGCTCGACAAGGTGCTCGAAGTGCGCGAGCGCTGCCCGACCCTCGAACGTATCGTCATCTTCGACATGGAGGGGCTGAGGGCCCTGGACGACCCCATGTGCATGTCTTTCGACGAGCTGCTCGACCTCGGCCGGCAATATGGCGAGGCCAACCCCGACACGTGGGATGCGGAGATATCGAGCGCCGCACCCGAAGACCTGATGATCCTCACCTACACCTCGGGCACCACCGGCCCGCCGAAGGGCGCGATGATTTCCGGGCGCAACATGGTCTTCATGATGGCGACGCTGCAGCAATGCTACGGCGTCGAGGACAGCGACGAGCAACTCGGGTTCCTGCCCTTGGCGCATGTTGCGGGGCGGATGTTCTACACCTTCTCGCCCATCGAGGCCGGGTCGGTGGTGAACCTGGTGGAGAACCTCGAGACGATCAACCACGACCAGCAGGAAGTCTCGCCCACCATCCACTTCGCCGTGCCTCGGGTGTGGGAAAAGCAGTTCTCGCTGGTGCAGATCAAGCTCAAGGAGGCGACCGCCTTGGGCCGGTTGGCCTATCGCCTCGCCATCGGCATCGGCGAGCGGCGGGCGGCGTATCTCAAGCGCGGCGACGCCGTGCCGCTTGCCGTGACAGCGCTCTTCTTCCTTGCCTATCGGCTGGTGCTGCGCAACATTCGTCGTCTGCTCGGCATCGACCGGTGCCGCTGGCTCTCTACCGGCGCGGCACCCATCGCGCCGGATCTCATCGCTTGGTACTGGGCCTTGGGTACGCCCATGTACGAGGTCTATGGCCAGACCGAATGCGCCGGCATTGCCACCGCGAACCTGCCGGGCGAGTTCCGTATCGGCAGCGTCGGCAAGGCCGCCGAGGGCGTGGACGTTGCGCTGGCGGAGCAGGACGAGATCGTCATCCGTAGTCCCGGCGTCATCCTCGGCTACTGGAACAAGGCCGAGAAGACCGCCGAGACCTTTCGTCAAGGCTGGCTGCACACGGGCGACGTGGGGCGCATCGACGACGACGGCTACGTCTATGTCGTGGACCGCATGAAGGACATCATCATCACCGCCGGCGGCAAGAACATCACGCCGAGCGAGATCGAGAACCAGCTCAAGTTCTCGCCCTATATCACCGACGCAGTGGTGGTGGGAGATCGCCGCCCCTACCTCACGTGCCTGGTGATGATCGACGACGAGAACGTCACCAAGTTCGCCCAGGACAACGACGTGCCGTTCACCAACTACACGAGCCTGTGCCACACCCGGGAGGTGGAGGACCTGATCTGGGGCGAGATCGAGACCGTCAATCAACGGTTTGCCCAGGTGGAGACCATCAAGCGGTTCCGCCTGATCGACCAGCTTCTGGACCCCGAGGACGACGAGCTCACCCCCACGCAGAAGCTCAAGCGCAAGGTGGTGAACGAGAAGTACGCGGACCTCATCGAGGCAATGTATCGTGGCGGCTGAGCTGGCGGGCACTTGCGCGTCGCTCTAGGACGAAGGACGACCATGACCACAACGGCGAGGGTTGCAATGAGAAAGCTGTGGGGCATCGCACTGGGGCTGGCGCTCGTCGGCTGTGGCCAGCCCGATTCCGCCACCGACACCGATGCGGACGCACCCGAAGCGCCGGTGGTGGACGGCGTGACGGATACGGAGGTGGTGTTCGGTACACACACCGATCTTTCCGGTGCCATCGCCATCTGGGGCGTCGGCGTACTGAATGGCGCCCGGATGCGCTTCGACGAGGTGAACGAGGCGGGCGGCGTGCATGGCCGCAGCATCCGCTACATCGTCGAGGACACGCAGTATCAGGTGCCCCGCGCCATCTCCGCCGCCAACAAGCTCATCAACCGCGACAAGATCTTCGCCATGCTGATGGCGGTGGGCACGCCCACCAACAACGCCGTGATGCAGACCCAGTTTCGCGCTGGCGTGCCCAACATCTTCCCCGGCACCGGCGCCCGCGCCATGGTGGAGCCGTTCGAGCGACTGATGTTCTCGCAGCACGGCACCTACTACGACGAAATCCGCGCCGGCGTGAAGTACTTCGTCGAGAACCAGGGCAAGACGACGCCGTGCGTGATGTACCTCAACAACGACTACGGCCTCGAGATTCTCGAAGGCGCGCAGGATCAGGCGGCCGAGATGGGCATCGAGATCGCCGAAACCGCAGCGCACAAGATCACCGACAGCGAGTTCACCGCCTCCGTGATTCGGCTGCGCAACGCCGGCTGCGATCTCGTGATGCTCGGCTCGGTACACCGCGACACCATTCTCATCCTGGAGGCGGCGCGCAAGCTCGGCTACGAGGACGTCGCCTGGGTGGGCAACAACGCCGCCTACGGGCAGGTGATCGCCGATCAGGAGAGCGGGGCGGGGGAGGGCTACTACGCCTTCGTCCACATGGGCAAAATCTACGAGGACGACGAGACCTTGCCGGAGGAGCAGCGCGACTGGATGCGTCGCTATCGCGAGCGGTATGGCGAGGAGGCCGGGCTGCCGGCGATGGAGGGCTACCGGGGTGCGGACCTGGTGGTGGTTGCGCTTGAGCGAGCTGGGCGTGATCTCACCCGGGACGGGTTCATCGAGGCGATGGAGTCGATCAACGACTACACCGACATCTTCGGCTACAGCGTTGTTTTCGGACCCAATGACCACAAGGGCGTGGACGAATCTGCGCTGTCGGTGGTTCGCGACGGCCGCTGGGTGACCTTGGACACCTCGATCCGGTATTGAGCACGGCGATGCGGCGAGTTGCGGCAGGACTCTTGGCAATGGCGCTCGCGGCATCGATGGCGGCGGAGTTTCCGCTCAAGGTGTCTCGCGACGGGCGCTATCTCACCGATGCCGGAGACACGCCGTTTCTGTTCGTGGGCGACACCCACTGGCCGCTTCTTTGGCATTACTCCTTGGACCAAGCGCGGGAGATCATCGACGACCGCGCCGACAAGGGCTTTACCGTCATGTTGCTGAGCGTGGGTGCGTTCAGCGACCGCCCGAACGCAGAAGGCCACCGATCGTTTTCGGACCGAGCGAAGCTCACGCCGGTGGAGGAGTATTTCGCCCATGCAGACCGAGTGCTCGACCACATCGAAGCCCGCGGCATGGCGGCATATGCCGTTGCGCTCTGGTGGAACCAGTTCAACCGCCAGGCGACGGTGGAGGGCATTGGCGAGTACGGTCGCTGGCTCGGCGCGCGCTGGTCGGATCGGGCCAACGTGCTCTGGGTGATTGGCGGTGACACGCCATACAGGGAAGCCGACCTCGCCAGCTATCGCGCCTTGGCAAACGGCATCCGCGCCGGTGGCGGCAAGCAACTGATGAGCTGGCACCCGCACGGTGGCGGCCCGATGCGCAGCGCCGGCCACTCCTCCTCCGAGTACTTGCACGCCGAACCGTGGCTCGACTTCAGCAGCGTGCAAGGCCACGCCGAAGGCGGACGCATGGCGGCCCGCGTGCTGGAGGACTACCGCTTAACGCCAGCGAAGCCCGTGCTGATGGTGGAGCCTTGGTACTACTGGACCGAACTCAAGGATCCTAGGTTTGGCTTCCCCATCCACGCCCCGGAACTGCGCATCCGCCAATCCATGTACCAAACCCGCTTCGGCGGCGGCAGTATGGGCGAAGGCCACGGCGCCTGGCCCCTGTGGTTCCACGACTCCACCGAAGAGCAATGGCGGGCGGCCCTCAAGCAAAAGTCGGCCACCCACATCGGCACCCACATGACAGACCTGTTGCGCCAAGTGGAATGGTGGAAGCTCGAACCCGACACCGACGGCAGCATCCTGCTAGCGGGAGCTGGCGACCCCAACGGCTGGAACCGCACCGTGGCCGCCGGCGCCTCAGACCGCTCCTTCGCCCTGCTCTACGTTCCCACCCAACGGGAACTCGCCATCAACGCCAAGTGGTTCCAAGGCCCAGTCCAAGCAACTTGGCACGACCCCACCAACGGCACCTCGCAACCGGCCCAAGCCGCCAAGGCGGGCGACATGCTCACCTTCGCCTCCCCCGAATCCAACCACGAGGGCGACCAAGACTTCGTCCTCCGCCTCACCACCACGAGCGACTGAAATCCCCTGCAGCTATTGCCGGGCTCCGGCGGTTGGCGTTAGCCCGAGCTCGCCGGTCAGCGCCGTGAAGTTCGCCAGCACCGTGTCCCACGTCGGGTGGCTGTTCGGCCAATCCGTCACCGGCAGAACTCCCATCCGCCGCATGTAGCTCTCGTAGTGTTCGCGCCAGACGGGTCGCGCCAGTTCCTCCAGCACCGCGGCAACGGTTTCGTGCGTGGTCTCGCCCTGCAGCATGGTCTCGCGGGCGGTTTCCGGGGCGAGGAGGATGAGCGCCGGGCGAAGCGCTGCGAGGTCGTGGACATGCCGCACCAAGTCGGGGTACGAATCGGCATTCCTTGGCAATCGGGTAGTGAGCGCCTGCCATTTGCCGCTGGCAATCTCCACGGGATGGATGGAGCCGAACCGCCCGCCCGCCAGCCCGGCCTGTTCAACGGTGGGCATCATCAGCGGGATGTGTACCACCTCGCACTTCAGCCCGGCCACGACCTCCTCGTCAGGAACGGAGCTTTGGTAGTTGTAGATGAACGCCTGCAGAAGCGCGTCCTTGCGAATGCGTCCCTTGCGAGTCGGTTGCAGGAAGGGCATCTCGGCGTGGATGTGTTCCTTGAACTCCTGGCCGATCTCCTTCAGTGCCTCGATCCGTTCCTCATCCGGAAGCCGCCGCACCGATTCGCTTGGGATCAGGCGGATGTCCAAGTCCTCGGAGAATCGCGTGGTCAGCCGGTGATAGGCCACCAACGCGGTGCCACCCTCTATGGCGAGCGTGGCCCCTTCACTCCGGAAGCGCTCCATCGCCACCAGCGCTCGGCGCACGATCAGGTCCTTCTCCGCTCGCGCCGGCGAATGGCACCGTTCGAAAGTGTGGAAATGCGCGTCGATCTCGCTCCGCGCTGGGGGTTCTTGCATAGGTTCCATTGTGCTTCCTTGTTGCCGGCTTGCCACCGGTCTTCCATTTGGCGTCTCGAACATCGCCTGCACGCCACGCTTGCGGATGCGGCGGCGGCACGGCCGATCCAGCCGCCACACCGCACCACCGGCCTTCTGGCTGTACCCCCGCACCGGCTCCCCTGGCAGGATGCGATAGCCCAGCTTCGGCATCACCTCCGGCACGATCTCGAACACCTTGGCGGCACCAATCCCGTAGATGCCCTGGCCAACCCGGGTCAACTCGCCAGACTCGCAGAAGTGCCGCAACGCCCGATCGCAGGCGTGCGCCGGCGCATGCGGCACCAGTTCGGAGCGAAGAATGGCCTTGCGGCCGGCTTCCCGGAGCAGCCGTCCGACAGCCTCGCACGCGGCCTCGTACTGGGTTCCGACAGATGCCATTAGGCAACCGCCTAAGGGTGTGTTGAACTAGGGCGCAATCTTACCGAGAGCGCCCGAATGAGCAACGACAACCGTCCGATGATCGCCGTCGTCGAGTTCGAAATCGAAACCAAGACCACCACCATGTCCGAGTGGCTCGACGAATGGGAAAAGCGCGCCGAAGACGCCTACGACTTTGAGCCCGAAACCACCGCCTACGAAGCAGCCGTCCACGTGGAAGACGAAACCCGCGTCTTGGTGTATGAGCGTTACGAACGCGGCCTCGCAAGCCTGCAAACCCACATGGAACGCCCATCGCACAAGGTCATCGGCGAAGCCATGGGCGCCGGCCGCATGATCAAGAACCGCAGCCTCGTCAACATCGCCTTCGACGTGCCCGACTACGGCTGGTGGTCACGCCCCGAGGTTGCCTCTCCCGCCAAAGGTGCCGACCAGTCCTTCATCCTCCTCGGCATGAAGTTCGCATCACCGGCCCACCGCACCCAATTCATCACCATGAGCGCCGAACACGCCCGCTACTGCGCGGATGCCGAACCGGACACGTTGGTGTACTCGGGCGGCATCGTCGCCGACTTCCCCGACTCCAACCCCTGGGCCGAAGGCGACCTCCTCTTCGTAATGGCCTGCACAGACGCCGCCGCCACAGATAAGCACGCCACGGATCCAAACCACCTCGCCCTAGGCGAGAGGCTCCGCAAGGAAGGCGTCGAGATCACGCAAGCGGAACCAACCCATTACCGCACCACGGGCCGAGGTTTCCTCTGGAGATAGCCGCACCTCCGCAAGCGTCCGCCGCGTGCCGCCCATTTCGCGAAAAAGGGCGGTCAACCCGCGTTGCCGGGCCCTTGTGCGACAATGGCGGAGCTTTGGCCGTAGATGTCTGGGAAGTCGAACAGGGACGTTTTCCGAGAAGCGCCATGACCCCTGCCGCGGAACTCAACGATGCGCAATGGCGACAGCGCCTGAAGGAATACTGCCTGTTGGGTGACCGCGACACTGAGCCGGTGTTCGTGGGCCGTCACGCTTTGTTTGCGCGTGTGGCGGCGATGATCGAAAAGGTAAAGCTCCAGCCGGGCAGCACGACCATCGTGATCGGCGGCGCACCGGGCGCGGGAAAGTCGGCGTTCATCGCCGAGGCCATGCACCGATACGGCGATATGAGAACGGCCGTACCCATCGAGTTGCAGGGAGACCTATTGGGGCCCGGTGCGTTTGTGACTGCACTGGGCAGTGCGCTGGATCAGTCCCCTGCCGAGCGCACCACTCGATCCCGCACGTTATCGACGGAAGCGAATGCCGTGGTGGCGAAGGGCGGGGTGTCCCATGCCGTCGAGACGGTGTCGCCTTCGGACGTCGACAAGGCAGAACGAGAAGGTCTGGTGCCGTGGCACACCATCCGGGATCTGAACGGCAAGAGACTTGCCGGGAGGCCCATTCTGCTCTTCGTGGATGAAATGCAGACGTTCGCCCGGCACGGCGACATCCACCATGACAGGATTCCCTTTGCGCTCCACGAAGGCCCGCCGGACGGCTGCATCCCCATCGTGCCGATATATGCCGGACTAGCCGACACCCAGGCAGTGCTCAACGAACAAGCCGGCATCACCCGTCTTGATGGTGCCAACATCCTGACGCTCGGCGGATTGGAGCCCCACGAAAGCCGTGTGTACGTTCGCAACATGCTCGTGGATTACCTCGGCCTTCGGGGCGAACCGGGCAGGCTCGGCGCGTTGGTGGATTGGATGGTGGCAGGCGGCGATCATTGGCCACAGCATCTGCGCGTGCAAGTAGCGGCGGTCGCCGAGGCAATGCGGGCTGCGGGCTCCCGCGACCTAGTCGCCTTCGACACGGAGACCATATGCCTCCACATCGAAGCGTCGCGGAATCTCTACTACCAGAGCCGGCATGACAACGTGTTCCGAGGCAGATATCGGAGCGCTGCGCGCGCGGTCGTGCAGGAAGCCGCGGAACCCGACGGCGGCGAAGGAGTCGCCTTGGCCGAGCTCGCAGACACCCATCTAGCCAACGCCTCCAAGTACGCCCCTAACGGCATGGAGTTCGTGGAGGCGATGATCCACGCCGGGATGTTGCAGAAGCTGCAAACATCAGACAGATATCACTGCCCCATTCCCAGCATGCGACCGTGGCTCGAAACGGGACACCATTCCGTCGCGCCACTCGATCTTTAGCTTTAGCGGCGTTAGCCCCTCAGCCAAGCAACTCCGCAACCGAACGGCACATCTTGTCGAACGATGGCGCGGCTGCGCGGGCCATGGGCAAATCGAAACGGCGCCGCGAGCCGAATCCGCTTCTCAAGTTCGCCGGGCTTGACGACCAGGTTCGAACGGCCTCAACCTCCCCATGACCCTCAACCATGGGCACAATCGTTGTCATGACCGCCCCAGTCTGGGGTCATCCTCAGTGGAGGTCCGGTGCGGCAACTGGACTCTCGCGCAATCCACCTCAAGCTCGATGTCTAGCAATCGTCGCATCGACAGAGATTCGGCGACGCTGCGAGGCTGCGGCTCTGACTTCGCAGGCTTCCGGTACTCCTCATTGCTGAGGAGCCCAGCGGCGCTCACCGTGCATGATGGCGTGCGAACAGAGGCTTGATCAGAGCCTCTCCAAGCGACGGAGAAGCTGGGTTACGAGACCGGATACATCCGCCTGGATGTCGTCGTCAGGTTGTCTGCTATTGAGGAATTGGGCTGCCCTCCGCGGTCCGAGACTATCGAAGTCAAGGAAATCGTCGCGCAGAATCTGCAAAGCTGCCTTCACGTCGGGGTCTGAGGCGAGTTCTCGGAGCCGGACGGCCACGTCATACCCGAAGTGTCGCAGGACGTAGTAGAGGTCATACGCATCCTTTCCCGCGCCACGGTTTCGGAAAGCCAGAGCCTTCAGCACTGTGAATGCGCCCGGACCGCACACCCGGACACTTCGCTTGGCGCGTTCGTTAGCGATCGTCCTCCCTTGCAGGTCAACGGATACGGAATTCTGAAAAGCAAGGTGCAGACCCGGTGCGATCACGGCGGCGAAGTCGCGCTGCATGTCTCGCAGTCGGCCGCCTTGATCGCCGGGTCGGCTCGGCTGGACGAGGAAGTCCACGCTTACGCCTGCGTGCGCACCGCTCGGCCGCCACCGCTGGCGCGTGTGATTGCCCCGCTCATTGGCATCCTGAGTGAACCCGGCTTCGCGAAGGCGTTCCGCGACCGTTTCGTAAAGGCCCGTGCTCAAGAGTTCCACATTGAGCGCCAAATCAACGTCCATCGTCCCAATGTGGGCCTCAGGTACCACCAACGACGCATCTTGCGGAATCAGCAGCGAGGGCACGAGGCCGCCGATCACGACCATGTCGTCCATGAGGTCTCCGAGCTTGGTGGCAACGTATAGGCATGTGGACTTAGCCCGCTGCGTGGTGACCGCATCGTAGCTGTCAGCAGGTGGCTTCATGCACGGTGCTCGGAACGAAGGAACTCAGATTTCATCTCAAGCGCGACTTCCTTCGCCCGTTCGGGGTGTGAGTGGAGATCGAGATATGCCTGCACCGGCGCAACGCAATGCACGCCATCGCGAGTAGAAACGCCTTGGAAAACGCCAACATCATCCGGGACCAGAAGCCAGACGTTCGCTCCACGTTCCGTTCGCCGAAAGGAAAGGCCGGCAAGTGAGTGCTCGGCCGAGGCATCATGCACGTACAAGCTCACAAGCCGGAAGCCTGCGAACCGACCGAAACACCATGCTGCAGCCAGCCCAGTGGCTGCGTAGGGAGGTGCGTTCGGCTGGTCCTCCAGCGCCGTGGCGATATCTCGGAGGAGTCCAGCGCCGTCTCGGGCGGGGATGTGTCCGGCGATGAGGTGATGCCTGCCAAAATCGTACTCGTCGAGCCAGGCGCGCAACAGGAGATCCGCGTCGGGCACTCGAATGAGGCCCTCGTGCTTTACCACGAGTTCTTGATCCGAAAGGTTGCGAAGGACGCGGCTAACATAACCCTCGTCCATGCCAATGGTGCTGGCGAGAAGCCGCTGCGAGAAAAGCTCGACCGGGTGCGTAAGTAGGTGCCGAGCGATGCGTGATGCAACCGGGGAAAACACCGAGGCCGGGCGCCCGCGGCGCTTGAATTTATTTGCGTGCCCCTCGATTCGCACCTTGAGCCCTGGCGCACGGATGTTGGCATTGCCAGACAGATCGAGCCAACTGCAATCCTCGTCGCTGGCTAGGCTGCGTCCGGTAGGCCCCATGAACGGAACTGCCAGTACCGGCACGACGGGTTTCGAGGGGTACAGTACCGGCGATTGAGAGGCGCGGGCCTTCAAGCGACGAATCGCGTGGTGCAGCGCCGCCGTATTGGTCGCAGTGCGACAATCGAGCACGAAGGCAGTTTCGCCAGCTATCAACAGCGAATCCCAGTCACGACCGGTGTTTCGCGAAGAGTCCACGTCTGTTTCGCGCAAGGGCTGCTCGATCAGGTCCTCAAGCCGTTCCTTGGCCTCGCGAACGAACTCGTCGTGCGGAAGCGATCTCATGGGATGTGTGCCTCAAGCTGTGCTTGACAAATGTGTCAAGCGTGGCATTTTAAACAAATTTCGGCTCAGGTCAACGTATGCGCCTAGGTTTGGACGTGACGGCCTTGGGAGGAAAGGCAGGATGCCTTCCTCCCAAGGCCGTCTATTGCGAAATCCGGGCAGCGAGCTTGGTCACTCGGCCCACACTTCGGACCGGAAGCCGCTATGCCGGGGCAGCCTCCCCAGTGATCACCTCTTCCTGATCCGTAGGCACGTAGAAGTACGACCCCGGCATGAAGTCGTAGCCCAGGTCGCCCAAGAGTCGCCGCTGCCTGGGCGTGCAGCGTTGGGCCACGTCCGGGATTGCGCCGTAGTCGTAGCAGCGGACCCAGAGCTGGCAGTAGTTGTAGAGGAGGACTTTGCGGGCGGTGCCCGACTCGTTGCGGGAGGGGCCGTGCCAGAGGGCGTGGGGGAAGAGGTAGACGTCGCCGGCGTTGCCCATGAGTTGGGCGGCGCCGGGGGAGTAGGGGGTGATGGGTTCGGTGCGTTCGCCGGGGAGGGGGATGGGGCGCATGTGGCTGCCGGGGAAGACGGTGAGGTTGCCGCGGTCTTTCTCCGTCACGTCGGTTAGGAGATACATGGCCTTCATGGCGATGGGCGGGCTCGATTCGCTCACGCGGGTGAGGCGAAGAGACTCGCCGCCGTCGGTGTGGGTGTAGCCGGGGAACTTCGGCGACGGCGGGCGGACGATTGCCTGGCTCATGCTGAAGAGGATGTTCGGGCCCATGATGTCGACGATGTAGTCGAATACCGGGGAGCGGTCCATCAGGTCGATGAAGGATTGGTCGTAGGTGAGGAGTTCGCGGCGGTCCATGAAGCCGCTCGGGTCCTGGTCTGGCGTTTGCTCCATCCACGAGTAGTGGCCGATGGGCAGGTCCGGCTTGCGGTCCGGCTCGTAGCCGGGCAGCTTGCGCACGCGGTCCATCTCGTCTGAGTAATGCTGCACTTGGTCCGCGTCCAGCACGCCCTTGAGGTGCAGGTAGCCGTCCACCTGCCATTGCCGGCGCTGTTCGGCGGTCAGGGTTTGCATGGTCGTTTCCCTCCTCGTGGCTTGGGCTCGGTGGCCTTGATCAGATGCCGTAGAGAGCCTTCACGTTGTCGTGGGTGATCCTGGTGCGGTCGGCTTCCGGCACGCCTTCGAAAATCTCGTCGATCACTTGGGTGGAGCAAGGCCAGGTGGAGTCGACGTGCGGGTAGTCCGAGCCCCACATGAGGTTGTCCACGCCAATGAGTTCGCGGGTGAGCACTGCCGGGCGGTCGTCCTCGATGGTGGCGTAGAACTGCCGCAGCCAGACATCGTGCGGGCGCTCGCCGGTGTAGTCCGTGTTGCGGAAACGATGCTCGCGGAAGATGCCTTGATCCACGCGGTCGAGCCAGTGGGCGATCCAGCCGGCGTTGAACTCGCCCACGACCCACTTCATGGTGGGGTGGCGCTCGGCCGGACCGCGGCACATGAGGTCCACCAAGGTGCGTTGAATGGTGGTGGC
This sequence comes from Pseudomonadales bacterium, assembly GCA_965116935.1. Taxonomy (GTDB): domain Bacteria; phylum Pseudomonadota; class Gammaproteobacteria; order Pseudomonadales; family Azotimanducaceae; genus VXYL01. The sequence goes on from OZ220737.1 coordinate 4,148,234, forward strand.
GGAAGCGGCGTAGTCGGCGGTTTCGTCGCGGCCGAGCTTGCTCGGGCGGTATTGCGGCGGCACGTAGGCGTTGGTGCCGACGTGCATGGAGAGCGGGAAGTTGGCCTCGGCGGCGCGGGCCCAGAGCGGATCGTAGATTTCGTCGCGGTAGGGCGCATCGACGGGCGCCGTGCAGGGGATGCAGCCGCCCTTGAAGCCCTTCTTGATCACGCGGTCGAGTTCTTCTACGGCGGCGTCGGGGTCTTGCACAGGGATTGCGGCGAGGCCGAACAAGCGCCCGTTGGAGGCGTTCGCGTAATCGTGTAGCCAGTCGTTGTAGTTTTTCTGGCAGGCAACCAGGAGTTCGGTGTTCTCGAAGCTGAACAGGCCAAAGAAGCCCGGGTAGAGGAACTCTGCGCTCACGCCGTCGTGGTCCTGATCGTCGGCGCGCATGGCGCCGTCGCGGATGCCGGCGCGCAGGCCGTCGTAACCCTTGGCGAGGATGCGCTTGGCCTCGTCGTCGGTCATGTCGTCCACTTCGGGCTTGTGGCCGCGTCGGCGCTGCACGGTGATGCCCTCGCGCAGGCGCATGCCGGCGAAGCCCATGCGCCGGCGAATGCCGCGGGAGCCCTTGGAAGGAATCACGATGGCGTCGTGAACGGTGCCGGCGCCGGTGACCCTCGGCGCGTCGTCGCCAAAGCGTTCGGCGAGGCCGATGAACACGTCCTCGGACTCCACCACATGCGAATCTGCGGAAATCGGCTTCATGCCTACACTCCCCTTTTGTGCTGCATCCCGTGCCAACTGACAACTTTCGCGCAAATCGCGCCCCGATGGAAGGGCGCTGCAGGCCCTTGCAGTGCTAGTCGGGCTCCGGATGCGACGCCCGCGCTTGGGATAGGCTTGCTGTTGGTGAGCGAGCTGCGTGGGGCGAAGCACAATGGCAGGGATCGGGCGTGACGCGCTGTTCGACGACGAGCGGATGTCGAGCTATCTGCGCGACGGCTATGTGGTGCTAGCGCCGGACGAGTTGCCGGCGTCGTTCCACGAGGAGATGTTCGAAGCGGCATGTGCGGTTCACGACGATGCCCGGGCAATTGGCGGCGACTCGAACCACTTGCAGGTGATCGGCGACAACCTGCGCGCACGCATTCCGGCGTTGGACCAGTTGCTCGACTGCGATACGGTGCAAGGCGCGCTAACGAGCGTGCTGGGCGAGGGTTTCGTGCTGCATCCGCACCATTTCGTGCATGAGTCCACCACCAACGACCAGAGCTTCCATCAGGACGGCAACCTGCCGTGGAACGAGCGTGCCCACTACCGGACCCACCGCCCCAACTGGGCCATGCTGTTCTACTACCCACAGCGGGTGACGGAGGAGACCGGGCCGACCGAGGTGCTGCCGGGGACGCAGTATTGGACCACCGACTTCGAGCTTGAAGACGGCACTTGGCATCGGGGGGATGCGGCGGACAAGACGCTGCGGCGCGAGGAACTGGCGGGTACAGATCTGGCGGCGCGAGACCGACGCATCGGCCAGGTGGTGGACTTGCTCGGAGTCCCGGGCCTCGAGCGGCGCCGGCTGTCGGTGCCGGCGGGCAGCTTGGTGCTGGCGAACTACGATCTGTTCCATCGCGGCACGCGCGCCTCGGCGGAGGCGGCGTCGCGTAGGTTCATGTACAAGTTCTACTACTTCCGCACCCAAGAGCCGCGAGCGGCGTCGTGGCGGAACGGCTCCGCCTCGCCGATTGCGGGGGATGCGGCGAGCGCGGTGGACGGCGTTGTCGAGTCCATCTGGCAGTGGCTGCGTGGTGGGGGTGACGAGTGTCGGCCGCGGGCGGCGTCGGAAGATCCGGTTTGCGGCGTTGAGAACGCTCTGGCCGAGAGCGAGCGCGTGCGGTTCGCCTATGAGCTTGGATTGCAGGCGCGAGACGATCATTCGCTGTTGCCGGAGCTAGAACGGCTGCTTGCAACCGGGCCAGAGTCGGTGCGGCGAGCGATGGGATACGCGATTGGCGTGGCCGGCGCCCCCGCCGAAGGAGTCGTGCTGCGCGCCTTGGTGCACGACGATGCGCGGGTTCGGAGGGTGGCGTGCCTGGCTGCGGCGGAAGGGCGCTTCGGGTCCGAGAGCGTCGTGGCACGGCTCTTTGGCTGCCTGGAAGGCGACCTCGACGACCTCGTGCGCTCGAACGCTGCCTATTCGCTTGGCAACATCGCACGAGTGGTGCCGGAGCGGGTTCCGGCAGCGCGGCTTTTGGCGCGGCTGGAACCTGGGGCGGAACCGGACAATTCGGCGAATGGTGGCATGACCCGCTCCACTGTCCGCGAAAGCGTCGCCTACGCGCTCAACAATGTCCGTCTCGATGCAGCGGACTTGGATCGCTTGGCGGAACTCGGCCTCGCCGACCACGATCGCTATGTTCGGGGCCTCGCCATCACCGCCTTGGAGCGGCATGTGGGGACATGTCCGGGCGATTGGGTGCGACGCTTCGTGACGCATTTGTCCGCCTCGCGGTTCAGCGAACGCCCGCCGCGACCGGCCTTGGCGAGCGGGTGACTTGCTCACCAGCCGGCAGAACGCCCGCGTCAAGCACGTCGTACGGCTGCGGCAGCGACGGGCGCGGGAACGAGAAGGGCGGTTCGTGGTGGAGGGTTGGCGCGAGCTTGCACGAGCGTTCGACGCGGGCGCCGCCATTGAGGTGGTGTTCCACTGCGACGCATTACATCGAGGTTCGTTCGAACGCGACCTGCTAGGTCGTCTCGGCAGGGCGGACATCGAGCTTGTTGCGACGAGCGCTGAGGCGTTTCGGAAGATGTCCTATCGGCAAGGGCCGGATGGCCTGCTCGGCGTGGTTGCCTCGCCGGTGCTCGGGCTCGACCAGCTCGGCGATTCGAGCGACGGCCTTTGGCTGGTGGTGGAGGGAATCGAAAAGCCCGGCAACCTTGGCGCGATGTTGCGGTCTGCCGACGCCGCCGACGCCGGCGTCATCGTCGCCGATCCGAAGACCGATGTGTTCAACCCCAACGTGATCCGTGCCAGCATCGGAACGCTGTTCACGGTTCCGCTAGCGGTGGCGACGGGCGATGAAGTGCGAGGTTGGCTTCAAGCACGGGCCATCCGCCCCATCACCGCTATGCCCGAGGCCACCGCGCCCTACACCGAAGCGGACTTGACGGGGAACATTGCGATCGTCATCGGCAGCGAGCACGCCGGCGTAAGCCGAGCTTGGCTCGGGACCGACTCGGCATCGGTGTCCATCCCCATGTCCGGCGACGCCGACTCGGTGAACGCGGCCATGGCCGCGACCATCCTCCTGTTCGAGGCCCGCCGCCAACGCACTGACGGAACCTTCGGGCGAAGGCTTTGAGTCTTACCTTAAAGGCCCATACCCCCCGCTTCGCGCACGAGCGCCGAATCTTCAGGCGGCGGCGCCCCAGCGGACTGCGTTGTCGAGGATGGTGTTGAACGCTTCGGTTTCCCACGAGCCGCGGAAGACCATTGGCGTCTTGCCACCGGCGCCGACGCTTTCGTCGACCAGGGGCTGGCCGTTGGTTTCGGGCGAATGGCAATGGCCAAGGGCGACATACACCACCGCACCCTTGCCGACGGTTCGCTCGAGCCCCAGCACGCGGGTTTTGCCGTCTTCGCGCACGGAGGTGTCTTCGTCATAAACGAAGCCGAATCCGGGCGGGGAGGGATCCTCTGGCAGCTCCGTGGTGAGCAGCGTTCGGCTCGTGCCCACCGGTTCGACGAGGTAGAGCTCGTCGGAGGTCTCGAAGTTGGCTGGCAATCCGGCGGTGATGGGGTGGTCTGCCTGCACCTCAACCTTGAACTTGCTGAGCGGTGGGTGGTTCAGGAAGAAAGCCCCCAGGGCGTCGTGGTGGGCGAGGCGGACCATGCGTCGTCGTCGGCTGCCCTCGATGCGGGCGGCGCGGCCCCCGCTGGTGCCGTGCAGCGCGAACCAGCGCCCGCCGTCGGCCATCCACTGCTCCATCTCTTCGCACTGGGCGTCGTTGGGGTAGGGCCCCGCAACGTAGGTCACCAGCAGATTGACCCCGTGAAGCCGCTCGCCGATGTCCGCAAAGTCGTTGGCGACGGTGGTTTGGTAGCCGCCGTCGTAGAGCTTCTGCAGGAGCGTGATGCGGGCAAAGTCCATGTCGTGCCCCGCAGTGGAGCCGATCGGAAATCCCCCAACGATGAGATGCGCTCGCTTGGATGCCATGTTCCCCTCCGTGTGCAGGCGGTGCCCGCAAAATGTGCGCCCATAGTGTTGCAAAGCGAGGTGGCACGATGCAACGTGGGCGTTTGCGACTTAGGAGCGGCGGAGCAACGTGAAGGTCATTACCGGGGTCGGGGGCTGGCCGGCCGAGATAGGCGAGCAGGCGCGGGCGGCGGAGGCTCAAGGGTTCGACACCATCACCTGCGGCGAGCTGTCGCACGACTCGATGCTCACCATGACGGTGGCGGCGACCGCGACGGAACGCGTCGGCTTGCAGACCTCGGTGACCATCGCCTTTCCGCGCAGCCCGATGGTGCTGGCGATGGAGGCCTGGGACATCCAGCACCTCTCGAAGGGACGCTTCGTGCTGGGGCTCGGCAGTCAGGTGAAAGGGCACAACGAGCGTCGCTTCGGCGGCACCTGGAGCCCTCCCGCGCCGAGGATGCGCGAGTACATCCGCATGATGCACGAGGTGTGGGATTCGTGGCAGGACGGCAAGCGACCCGAGTTCCTCGGACGGCACTACACCTACACCCTGATGACGCCGAACTTCAATCCGGGCCCCATCGACTGTCCGCGCCCGAAGGTGGGGCTCGCGATGGTTGGGCCGGGCATGGCGAGAGTCGCCGGGGACGTGGCGGACGTCGTCATGCCCCACGGCGGGATCATGTCGGACAAGTACATGCGCGAGGTGCTGCTGCCGGCGGTTCGAGAGGGCCTCGTGCGTTCTGGGCGGAACTGGAGCGACCTCGAGATCGCCGAGAGCGGCTATCTGGTGATCGGCGACGATGACGGCGAAATCGAGCGCAAGATCGACGGCATGAGGCGGGCGCTTTCCTTCTACGGTTCCACCCGCACCTACCACAAGGTGCTGGCGCTGCACGGTCTAGAGGAACTCGGCATGAAGCTGCACGCCCTGTCGCTGCAGGGCAAGTGGCAGGAGATGCACGACACGGTGGAGCCGGACCACATCCTCGAGCTGGCCGACACCTGCACCTGGGATCAACTGCCCGAGTTCCTCGCCACGCGGCGCGAGTACGCCACCCGCACGGGCCTGGGCATTCGGCGGGAGACGCCGGGCCAACAGGAGCGGGCCAACGAAGTGCTGAAGCGGGTGCAGGCGGTGGACAACCCCGGCGTGCCTCTCGGCCTCGAAATAAGCCCGGATCATTCATGAATGCCCTACTGCGGACGACGATACACTCGCTGTGGCTGTGCGTACTCGCTCCGGCCCCCTCGACATAGTGCGCAGCTATGCCTTCGGGGTCCTCCCCTCCGTGCGCCCAGCCACAGCGGCGTCTCGTCGCCCTCGCTACGCGCATTCATGAATAATCCGGGCTAGTCGGAGAGACCAAATGGCAGACGGCGACCTCATCACCACCATCGACGAGTTTCAGGACGAATACCGCAAGACCATCGGCCAAACGCTGCCGCATCGGCCCAGCAAGCAGGCCAACATCGACAACGTGCGCCGCTTCGGTGATGGCGTGGGCGACTACAACCCCCTGTGGCGCGACGAAGAGCATGCCGCGGCAAGCCGCTTCGGCATGATCACGGCGCCGCCGCCGTTTCTGTTCGGCGTCACCTTGGGCGTCGTGGCCGGCGAGACCGGTGGCATCGACCGGCAGCGGGTGTCCACCGAATACCTGCCGGTGAACTACGCCGGAGCCGAGATCGAGTTCGTCCGCCCCATCTGGCGCGACGACACCATCACTGCAAGCGAAACGGTGGGCGAGACGATTCGCAAGACCAGCCGCCGCATCGGCGCCATCAACTTCAACACCGGTTTCGTCACCTTCACCAACCAGCGCAAGGAAGTGGTGGCCACGATCAAGACGACGATGGCGCGCTACCAGAACATGGGGCACACACTGGAATACGACCGTGCGCCCAAGGAGGGCGAGGGCGGCAGCGTGGTCGAGCCGGCGGATCCGCTCGTTTGGGAGCGAGAGCGGCGGGGTGCCGAAACCCGGTATTGGGAGGACGTCGCGGTAGGCGATGCCCTGCCGTCGCTCAAGAAAGGCACCTATTCGGTGACGGAGCTGTTCCTGTTCACCCACGGCGTGCTCGGCACCGGTCGCACCTCGCGCACCGCGCTCAAGGCGGAAGGTTCCGCCGACTTGGGCGGCGGCGGTCGCTTCGACGAAGAACACGCCCGCAAGCGCCGCAACATGCCGGGCCAGTTCGACTTCGGGCCCCAGCGCGTGTGCTGGCTGAGCCAGATCGTCACCGACTGGATGGGCGACGACGGCACCCTCAAATCGCTGAGCGCACAAGTTCGCCACCCCAACGTGGTCGGCGATACCAACACGGTGCACGGCGAGGTAACCGGCAAGTCCATCGCCGGCAATGAACACCTAGTCGAAGTGCAGGTCCGAAACGTCAACCAGTCGGGGCTCCCCACCGCCCTCGGTTCGGCAACGGTGGCATTGCGCTCGCGCGACGACTAAGGCCCGGAGGGAAGGCATCCTGCCTTCCCTGGCGCCGATAGGCGCCTTTCTCTGAGCCAACGCCCGCAAGCAGCGCGCCGCACGGCGCGTTAGGAGCTTGCGCCGTAAAGCACGGGCCTTTCTGGACGGAGGGCGTCTCGCCCTCCATCGTGCCGCAGGCACGTCAAGGACCAGAGGCTGGTTTGGTAGGGTTGTTCGGGGCTGGCGCTTTGTTGGCGTTGTCTGGAACGCGGCTGTGGTGGCGTTGGTTGGCTCCGCTGCGTGCGCGCCTTCGGCACGCTTGGAGGGCGGGCGCCCTCCGTCCAGAGAGGCCCTCGCAAGGCAGGGGTTTGCTTGGGGGTTGCCGGCGGGTGTTGTTCGAGGAGGGCTCGCTAATGCCCGCCAGGGGAAGGCAGGAGTCGCGGTCTAACGGCGCCCCCGCACGGTGCGGGCCGGGGCGCGGGCGCCGGGTGGCGTGTCGCCGGACTTGGGCGTGGGGTCCCAACGCGTCGTGGCGAGGTAGCGCATGGCGGTTCGGGTCGCTGCAGGCGTGTTGAGTCGCTGCAAGGCTTCGATGGACCAGCCGCGGACGTGGTGGTGCCAAGAGTAGAGATTGTCGGTGAGGGCAGGGACTAGGGCGTCTGGATTCGTCAGGTTCGGAGCGAGCCGGGCCGCGGCGGTGGCGGCGTTGCGGCGGACAAGGGCGTCGTCGTCCTGTAGTGGGGCGAGGAGTTCAGCGGCGTCGAGGGGATTGGCCTGAGCGATTGTGCCGGCGGCTTCGACGGCATAACGGCGCACGTTGGGGTCTTGGTGTTGCATCGCCGGGAGCACTGTGGCAAGCGCGCTTGCGGCCGGTGGCCCGATGTCGCCCAAGACGTCGAGCGCTCGCACGGTGTCGCTCGCGTCGTGGGCATCCACCATTGCCCCAAGGCGCGGCGCGGCGTTGGCGCCGGCGGCAACCAAGCCGTAGGCGGCTATGGTCCGCAAGGACACATCGTCGCTCAGGAAGGCATCGAACAGCTGTGTGAGCCCGGACTCTCCGCGTGCCGCGGCCATGCCAAGGGAATAGGCCGCCCCCAAAGCGATGCGGTCGTCATCGCTGCCAAGGTTGCGGGAGCAGTTGCCACTGGCCGGGCGTGATGACGTGCTGCCACGATGCCAGTCCCACATCGAATGCCACACCGGCGCGAGCGGGTTTCCGTCCTCCGGCCAAGGCGCGCCCGCGTGTTGCCACGACGGTGCCACCGGGTCTCGGTCTCGCGTGAACAGGAACTTCACCATGTGGCGCGGCTCGTCGGTCACGTTGGCGCTGTGGCGGCCATGCACGATGTCGAAGTGGACGATGGTGACGGTGCCGATGTCGCCGGTGAGCGGGATCTTCGCCGCCTCCCACGGCTCGTCGAGCTTCGCCATCTCGGCGAACATGGCCGGATTGTCCTCGCGGAAGCGCTCTAGCCGCTGCCGGTGGAAGCGCCGCGCCTCCTCGCTGCCGAGCACGTCGTCGCCGAACTTAGCCTTGGCTTCCTCGCGCGCCTGCTTGTTGAACTCGTTCAGCTTGGCCCGGGCCGCCTCCAATGCCCTTCGAGGGACGTATTGGCTGCCAGGCACGATCCCGGTCGGGCCCTTCTCCAAGGGCGTGTCCTGAGGGTAGTAGAACAGCATGGCGTAGCGGGTGCGGTGCATTCGCCGCAGGCCGTCGACGGCGTAGTGCGAATGGTTGTCGCCGTCCTTGTGCAGCGGTTGCGCCGCATTCAGGAAGGCAAAATGGTCGTGGCGGTGGAAGTGCAGGTAGTAGCCCGGACCCAGGATGGACGTGAGGGCACCGCGAATCACCGGCTCGTCCAGCATGTGGGCCAGTTCCGGCACGCAGGGAAGAAGGTTGTTGTGGCCGCGGGGCCCGCCTTCGTCCAAGTCATGGAGCGCATCGAGCATGCGCTCATGAAACTCCCGCGGCAGCTCGGACCGCAGGGTCAGATAGCCGTCCCGGATGAACCGCTGCATGGCGTCGTCGTCGAGAAGACTTGCATTGCGTGCGGTTTCTTGAACTCGGCTGTTCAAATCTCGCTCCGTGTCGCTTCGCGCACCTTGTAGGGGCGGGGCCGTCCCCGCCCGCGTTGAACGCGCCGATGGGCTCGGCGCGGGACGCTACTCGCTCGAGATCGAAATCTCCTTGTCGGTGATGAACTCCACCAGCGCTGGGTGGCCTTCCTTGGTGGCGGCGATGCCGCGTTCGATGGCGCCGGCGATGTCGCCGGGATCCGTGACGCGCTCGCCGTGGCCGCCGAACGCCTTGGCCATGTCGGCGTAGTTGCCGGAGATATCGGTGGAGCCGTACTTCTCCTGCGCCACCTGCATGATGGGAATCTCGATGGCCATCGAGAAGTTGTTCATCAGGATCGACAGGATCGGGATTCGCTCCCGCACGGCGGTCTCGAAATCCATGCCGGTGAAGCCGATGGCGGCATCGCCCCAGACGTTGATGCAGGTCTTGTCTGGCTGCGCCACCTTGGCCCCCATCGCAAGGCCCAGGCCGTAGCCGAGCTGCGTGGTCTTGCCCCAGCCGATGTAGGAAAGCGGCGTGGTGGACTCCCAGAACGGCGAGAGTTGGTCGCGGGGGCTGCCGGCGTCGTGGGTGATGATGGTGTTGTCGATGTCCACCGCACGGTGCAGTTCGGCGAGCACGCGGTAGGGGTTGATGGGCGCCTCGTTGTTGGTGCGCTTGGCCTGCCACTCGGCGAGCCACTCGGCCTTGAGGGTGGCGATGCGTTTTTGCACATTGCCGGCGCGGTCGTCGGCCTGGCCGTGGTCACGCTCCGACATCGCTTCGCTGAGCGCCGCAAGGGCGAGCTTGGCATCGCCGATGAGGGCGTGCTGCACCTCCACGTCCTTGTTGAGATCCATCGGATCGAGGGTGGCGTGGATGATGGTCTTGCCGGGCGGCATCGGTACGCCGAAGCCGGTGAGGGCGAAGCTGCAGCCGATGCCGAGGATCACGTCCGCCTCGGCGAGGAAGGTCTTCACCGTGCGCGGATTGGCGCGGCCGCCCGAGCCGAGCGAGAGTGGATGGGTTTCGTTGAAGGCGCTCTTGCCTTCGAGGCTGGTGGTGACGGGGATGTTCCACTCTTCGGCGAGGGCACGCAGTTCATTCCACGCTTCGGCGTAGTGGATGCCTTGACCGGCGTAGATCACGGGCCGCTCCGCGTTTGCCAACACCTCCGCGGCACGCTCCACATCCGCTGGATCTGGCCCCACACGGGTGGCAAAGCTCGGCGTGTGCTCCCAGCCGTCCGGCACCTCTTCGCGGAACACGTCCACCGGCACCTCGATCAACACCGGGCCAGGGCGCCCGTTGCGAAGCTGGAAGAACGCCCGCCGCATCACTTCGGGAATCGCGCGGCCCATGGTGAGCGGCTCCGCCCATTTGGTGACGTGGCGCATGTTCAGCGTCGAGTTGAAATTGGGGTAGTAGTTGGCGATGCGGCGCGGATAGCCCGCCGGCAGCACGAGGATGGGTGCGGATTCCGAGTACGCCTGCGCCACGCCGCCAAAGGCGTTCTCGGAGCCGGGACCATGCTGCATGGTGAACACGCCAATCTTCTTGCCGGACGAGAGCCGCGAATAGGCGTCTGCCATGTGCAGGCCGATGCGCTCCTGACGCACGACGATCGTGCGGATGTCTGCCACCGCCGCCGCCTCGATGATGGGATTGACGGGATAGGTGAAGATCGTGTCGATCCCTTCCCGCTTCATGGCATGGGCGATGGCTTCTGCAACCTGCATGGTGGTTCCCCTTGGACGTGATGGGTGAAGGTCGGTGTGCGGTCAGTCGCCGAAGATCTGCAGGATTACGCCGTACCAGATGGCGACGCCAGCCATGATGACCTGAAAGACGAACGTCGCCCACAGCGCGAGGTGCATCGTGCGTCCCGGCCGCACGCGTTGGTCCATCACGTTGCGTTGCAGCCAGAGTGCGGCGCCGCTCTGGATTGGCAGCGTGATGGCGGCGAAAGTGGCGGAGATCAGAATCAGGGCGATGGGATTCTGAAAGCTGAAGTAGAGCAGGAACGCCATCAGCGGGATGGCGACGACGTAGCCCCGGGTCCATTTGGCGCGGTGGATGCGCAGGCGAGAGATGAAGCCCCACTCGATTACGTAGTCCGGGAACACCCGCCCGCCGGCGCCGACGCCGGAGAGCGTGGTGGAGAACAGGATGAAGAAGGCGCCGATGCCGAACACCCACAGCGACCAGCCGCCGAGGGTTTCCGTGAACATGCCCGAGAGCACCCGGATGGTATCGAGGCCCTCTGGAATCTCCCCGTTCGGGTTGAGGACGCCAGCGCCTAGGATGAAGAACGGCACCGTGGCGAGGGTGAGGATGATGAGGGTGGCGACCACATCGGTCTGCAGCACGCGAATCCAGCCCTTGGCCCGATCTACCCAGCCCGGGTCGCTTGGGTCCGAGCCGATGTGGCGCGGGTAGCCCTTCTCGACGCACCAATAGGTGTAGGCCGCGATCTCGCCGGAGTTGACGCCGGTGTAGCCGTACATGGCAATGGCCAGCGCCGCGTACACGACCGGAAACTCGAACGAGAAGCCGAGGGCGATGTCGTCGACGGTGACCGCGTACTCGGTGAACTGCATGAGCACGGCGCAGAAGATGGTGATGGCGGTGAACCCCATCACCAGGAACAGCATCACCTTTTCGAGGTGGCGGTAGGAATTCGTGATGAGAATGCCGATGGCTGCCGCGACGATGATGCCGGTGGAGATGGTGGACTCGATCCCGGTGAGCAGCTCCAGTGACTGGCCGGCGCCGCCAACGATGCCGCCCAAGCCAAACAGGCCAATGCCGAAGCTGGCGGTGGCGAGCCAGATGGGCCAGCCGACGGGGCCTCTGGGCCCCATGATCCGACCCGGCACGCGGTTGAGCGCACGCATGTAGGTGTCGCCGGTGGTGATGCAGTAGCGGGCGATCTCCGCCTGCACCACGGACTTGCTCCAGCACGACACCAGCACCCACCAGAGCAGGACGAAGCCGGCGTTGGCGCCGAGGCCCGCGGTCATGATGACCTCGCCGGAGCCCACGATGGAGCCGGCGACGATTACGCTCGGCCCTAGGTGCTTAAAGCGACCGACGAGATTGGTCGGTGGCGCCAGCGATTCCCCTTCGGCTTGGGTGTAGGGGTCGATCTCGCGCTGTGCTGCCGTTTCCGCCATGTCAGTAGGCATACTGGTCAACACGGGCTTGGGCTTGGGAGATGCCCTTGCCGCGCACGATGTCGGGGTCGAGCCAGCGATCGATGGCGTCTGCTTCGTAGCCGAAGCCGAGGTTGCGGTCCAGCACCTGGTCGCGGCTCAGCCACTCGCCGTCATAGCGCACCGGGAAGCCCTGGCCGCTCAGTTCATAGGCGTAAAGACGACAAAGCGTGTCGCCTTCGTCGTAGTCGCCGACCCAAGTGAGCCACGGCGCTTCGATCTTCAGCCGTTCGCGAGTGGCGGCGTGCGCCGAGGCGATGTAGTTGCCGAGGTCCCAATCGGGAATGGCCCGCTCGTGGAAGGTGGGACCGCCGGGCAGCTTGCCGTCGTGGAAGAGATAGGTGTCGCCGTTCTGCAGCAGCACGCGGGCATTGGCGATGGGCTTGTCGCTGTGCGTGGCCATGAGCCGCTTGCCGGACTCCGAGAGCGCGTCGAAGGCAGCGTCGGTGAACGGGTAGTAGCCGGTGGCCGGTGGATGGCTCGCGGCGGCGTACTTGTTGAAGAAGCCGATGCGGTGCCGCTTGGAGCGGTTCGGCGCCGCCTTGTGCCAGCAGTGCATGTTCATCAGCAGCAGGTCGCCGCGCTTGAGCTCTGGGTCGATGAAGCTGTCTTCGTCGGGGCGGATGGCGGGGTTCACCTCGAGGGTGCGGCCGCCGCGGTCATGGATGCGTTCCAGCCGATGCGACCCGGGTGCGACGAAGAGCTGCCCGGCTTCCTCGTCGAAGTCGTCAAGCGGCACGATGGTGAAAAGCCAGTTCATGGACGAACCCACCGGCCGCCAGCGCTTGTAGTCGTTGTGCATCGGAATGCCGGGGCCGCCCGGGGTGCGGTCGTACACCACGAACGCTGTGAGCACCGGATCGTCTTCGAGCAACGTGGCGGCGGATTTCACCACGGTGGGGTGTTCGGCAACAAAGGCCAGGTCCGGATCGGCCATGCAGCTTTCGGCGAGGGTGTAGCGACCCGGTTCCGGATACACCCCTGGCACCGGCCCGTGCAGCGGCGGATAGCGCTTGAACGCCTTGGCGAAGCGCTCGACTTCCTGATCGTCGAGCGCCCCGCGCACCACCGTGAAGCCATCGCGCACATACTGCGCCACCTGCGCTGCCGTGAGCATCGCTTTCCCCTCCGTCCAAGTCGCCACGCACGGCAAGTCGCGCAGCATCAACGCGCAGTATCGGGCTTTGCGGCGCGAAACTCCAATGGCGCGAGCGCGAGGTGAAGCCATACACTTCGCGCTCCTTGTCGGTGCGGACGACCGCCGTTGGCATTTGCAACTTCTGCGGCAATTTCTGCGCCACGTCGTGCCGCGGCACTCGGCACGCTGACGTTGCTCTACTTCTTCAACTTCGTCGATCGGCAGATCATTGCGATCTTGGTCGAGCCGATCAAGGCGGACCTTGGGCTTGCGGATTGGCAGCTTGGCGTGGTGTCGGGGGTCGCGTTCGCGGCGTTGTACGCAACGCTCGGCATCCCTATCGCTCGGCTCGCGGACCGGGCGCATCGGGTCAACATCATCTCCGTGGCAGTGGCGCTGTGGAGCGCGATGACGGCGGTCTGCGGCCTTGCGCAGAACTTCGTGCATCTGGTGCTGGCGCGGGTGGGCGTGGGCGTGGGCGAGGCGGGGCTGACGCCGCCGGCGCATTCCCTGATTGCCGACATGTATCCAGAGCGGCAGCGCGCCACGGCGCTCGCCATTTACCAGCTTGGCGTCCCGACCGGCGCCTTGTTCGGTCTTCTTGCCGGCGGCTTGATCGCCGAGGCGTGGGGCTGGCGGGTCGCATTCATCGCCGTGGGGCTTCCCGGCATACTGCTTGCGCTCGTGGCCAAGTGGGTGATTCCCGAGCCGCGGACGATGGCTGGCTTCATGCCGAGTGGTGCCGGGCAGCCTCCGTTCTTCGAATCTCTCGCCCTCCTCTGGCGCATTCGCACGTTTCGCCACCTCGTGCTCGGCTTTGCCCTCGTGTCCTTTGTCACGTTTGGCTACAACGCGTGGCTGCCAGCGCTCTTGGGGCGGATGCACGGACTCTCGACGGCCGACATCGCGCTTTGGCTTGGCCCCGTCGGGTTCGTCTCGGGCGTCGCCGGCACCTTTCTTGGTGGCCTCGCCTGCGACCGGCTGGGGCAGCGGGATCTGCGCTGGTACACGTGGCTGCTGGCAATCGGCTTCGCCGTGTCGATTCCCTTCCTGGGCGCCGTCTTCCTCGCGCCGACCGCGACACTGGCCATCGCTGCCTACGTCGTTCCGAACTTCCTGATCGGCATGAACATGGGCCCCACCTTTGCGATGGCGCAGTTCGTCGCGCCGGAAGGGTTGCGCGCGATGGCGTCGAGCATCCTGCTTTTCTTTGCGAACATGATTGGCCTCGGGCTTGGCCCACTCACCGTCGGTGCGCTTTCGGACGCCCTTGCGCCCAGTGCAGGCGCGGGCTCGTTGCGTCTCGCGCTGCTCGTGGTGCTGCCGGTGCTGGCATGGTGCGCCTTGCACTACCTGCTTGCGGGACGCACATTGCGGGCCGAGATTCGTGCGACCATGACCGGGGGGACCTCTGCGTGAAGTTCAGCGTTCTGCAATTCTTCAGTTGGCCGGGGCGGCGGGTGCCGCTCACGACGGTCTATCAGCGGGCGCTGAACCGGGTGCAGATCATGGATCAGGGCGGCTACGACGCCGTCTGGCTCGCCGAGCACCACTTCTCCACCTACAGCGTGTGCCCGTCTGTGCACATCATGGGCATGCATGTTGCGGGGCTCACCAAGAACATCCGCATCGGCACGGGCGTCAGCCTTGCGGCCTTCTATCACCCCCTGCGCCTGGCAGAGGAGGTGGCGCTGCTCGACAACCTTTCCGGCGGTCGCGTCAACTGGGGTGCCGGGCGGGGCTTTGACCGCAAGGAGATGGAGGTGTTCGGGGTAGGTGCGGAGGATTCCTACGACCGCTTTCGCGAGAATGTGGAGATCGTGCTCGCGGCCTGGGGCAACGACCGGCTCACCTATCGCGGCCGACACCACTCCTTCGACGACGTGGAGGTATTGCCGAAGCCGCTGCAAGACCCCATGCCGGTGTGGATCGCCTGTTCGTCGGTGACGGCCATTGACTGGGCCGCAAGCCAAGGCCACTCGATTCTGATGGACCCACACGCCACACATGCCGAGATTGGCGCGAAATACCGGCACTACCTTGCCGCGATGGAGGATGGCGGCGTCCCGAACGCCGACTGCCGAGACATTCCGGTGGCGCGACTACTGGCCATTGCCCCCACGGACGAAGCCGCGGAGAAGGTGGCACGCGAGGGTGCCCGCTGGACGGTGGGCTCCTACGCCAACCGGGGGCCGGGCGCGGACGACCACGAGGCGCGCATCGAACGCTATGTGCGGGATGTCATCATCCACGGCTCGCCGGCTCGGGTGGCAGCGCAGCTTCAGCAACTCGAGGAGGAGATTCCCTTGCGTCACCTGATCGCCTCCATCCTGAGCCACGAGACCTTCATGCTCCTTACCGACGAGGTGATTCCGCGCCTGACGTAAAGCGCGGTTCATAGCGTTTGCGTTGGCCCGTCCGAGCCGACAAACCCCTCGAGGCGGGCTTCGATGCGTCGGCGGGCGTTGTCGTCTCGGGCGTCGAACTGCACGCCGACGCCGGCGGCCCTGCCGTCGCCGGCACCGGGAGGCGTGATCCATACCACCGTGCCGGCGACGGGGAACGGCGTCGGGTCGTCTGGCAGTTGCAGCATTACCAACACCTCGTCTCCCAAGCCATGGCTGGCCTCGGACGGCACGAAGATGGCGCCGCGCTGGATGAACGGCATGTAAGCGGCATGCAACACCTCGTCAGTGCGCATGTTTACGGAAAGGATCGAATGGGTTGATGGCGTTTTCATGGCGCCATCTTCCCGCGTTTTGGAGGGTTCGCGGGCAACGTCGAGCGAATGTCGCACACACGATGCAGACATCTGCCCCAAGGCGTGCCGACCAGCTACCAGGAACCCAACGCGAGTACCCTGTAGTCCCCGCCCGTGCTGAATACCCCGACACAATCGACACGGGACTCGTAGGGGCGGGGCTTGTCCCCGCCCGTGCTGGGCCTGTCCCCGCCCGTGCTGGGCGCTCGTTTGCCTTTGGGACGGGACGGGACAAGCCCGTCCCCTACGGCGCCCGCGTTGAGTACCCCGACACAATCGACACGGGACTCGTAGGGGCGGGGCTTGTCCCCGCCCGTGCGGGGCTTGTCCCCGCCCGTGCTGGGCGCTCGTTTGCCTTTGGGACGGGACGGGACAAGCCCGTCCCCTACGACGTCCGCGTTGAATACCCCGACACAATCGACACGGGACGCCGTAGGGGCGGGGCTTGTCCCCGCCCGTGCGGGGCTTGTCCCCGCCCGTGCTGGGCGCTCGTTTACCTGTGGGGCGGGACGGGACAAGCCCGTCCCCTACGTACTGCGTTCTACGGCAAGCACCCGCTCAAGGAAGCGCAGGATCGTCTCGAAGCGGTGGGTGGCCACGGAGCGTTCCTGCATGGAGTGCTTCGCTCCCGGATAGGTCATCAGGTCGAACGGCACGTTGGCGTCCTGCAAGGCCTTCATCAGGCGCGTGGAGTGGGTGAACAGGACGTTGTCATCGGCCATGCCGTGCATCAACAGCAGCGGGGCACGGATGTTTGCGACCTTCGGCAGTGGGGAGCTGGCGTTGTAGCCGGCCCCGTTGTCCTGCGGCTTGCCGAGGTAGCGCTCGGTGTAGTGGGTGTCGTAGAGGCGCCAGTCCGTGACCGGGGCGACCGCAACGCCGGCGGCGAAAGCGTCCGGCTCGGTAGCGAGGCACATGAGGGTCATGTAGCCGCCGTAGCTGTGGCCGAACACGGCGATGCGTGCAGGATCCACCCAATCCAGCGTGCGCAGGTATTCAAGCCCGCGTAGCTGGTCCTCGACTTCCACCATGCCTAGCCGCCCGTGGATCGCCTTCTCGAACGTCGCCGAGCGATTGGTGCTGCCGCGATTGTCGAGTTCGAACACGCCGAATCCCGCCTGGGCGAGGAGTTGCAGCATCAAGGGCGGCATCTCCTGGCGCACGCGCTGCACGCCCGGGCCGCCATAGACGTGAACCACCACGGGATAGCGTTGGCCGGGGTCGAAGGGTGCTGGCGGGGTGAGACGGTAGTGCAGGTATCCGCCATCCACGCCGGTGAGCGTGCCAAGCCGGGCCACGGAATGGTTGGGGAAGAGGAGACCCGGAGCAGGCGGCTCGTCCTGCGTCGGCACGACGACCACGGGACTACGCGCGGAGTCGGTTGGGCGCAGTTCGACAAGCGCAAGCGATGGCGGGGCCTCCGGAGTTGCGCGGATGACGGCCGCCCGCGCCGTGTCCGTGTGAACCACGGCGTCGTGCCATGCTGCACCCTGGGTGAGGGCCTCGGCCTTACCGTTGCCAAGCGGGACTCGATACAGGTGCTGCTCGGTGGGGTCGTCGCGCCAGCCCAAGACCCACGCCCAATCGCCACGCGCGTCAAGAATCCTGTTCACGCGCGCAAGCCCAGAGGCAAGCGGGGCGCCGTCCAAATGCAGTGCCACACGCCCATCTGCCTCGGCGGTGTGCAACACGCGCCCGTCCGCCAGGCAATGCAGGTTGTCGTCGAGATCGATCCAGGTCTTGGAGCGAGCCTCGGCGACGTCGTGCCAACCTTCCTCGAAGCGGCGGATCGCGAGCCGCCGCTGATCTCGTGACTGTGCCTGCACCCACAGCGCGCCGTCTTCGGCGAACTGCACCCGCGCGAGATAGTCGCCTGCCGCCAGGTCCCAATCGAGCCAACGCGCGGCCCCGGACGCCACGTCGCACAGAGCGAGCCGCACCTCGGCATTCGCGGCGCCCGCGAACGGATAGCGCTGCGGCACCACCGTGATGCCGTCAGCGTCGATTTCGTGCCGGTGGGAAACGGTCACCGCGGCGTCGTCCACTCGCGTGAAGGCAATGGACCGTGAATCTGGTGACCACCAAAAGCCCTCGAAACGGTGCATCTCTTCCTGCGCCACGAACTCCGGCAGGCCGTTGGTAACCGTGCCTCCCCCGTCTGTGGTCAGGCGACGCTCTTCGTCACCATCGATGTCGGCGACAAAGAGGTCTCCGTCGCGAACGTAGGCGATCCGCTTGCCATCCGGCGAAAGCCGGGCGGCGCTGGCGTTGGCGGATGTCACACGGTGCGTCGTGTCGTCCGCAAGCCGGTGCAGGTAGGCCTCTCCCGCGTGCGGCACCAACACGGCGCCACCAGCCGGATGCCAACTCCAAGAGGTGACCCCGCGCGAAAACTGCCGCCGCCGCTCGCGCTCGGCGCGCTCGACATCGGAAAGGTGCGCGACATCCGCCGAGCCAAGATCGACTGGCACGAGCCGCGTTCCGCCGCCGATCTCGTGCAGCCACAGCTCCAGCCTTTCCCGGTCGTCGTCGGCGGGGCGCAGGAAGCCGAGCAAGGTTCCGTCCGGCGAAAACTTGACCTGGCTCGGCGGCCGTCCCGCGAGCGGCGTCGGGCCGAAGAGTGTGGCCGGATCGAGCTGCACGCGGCGGCTCATCCCGCAAGATTGGCGAATGCTGGCCGGGTCAGGTTCAGGGCGCCCTCTGGCGTCACCACCACGTTGTCCTCGATGCGAATGCCGCCGCAAGCCAACAGCGGCTCCACCTTGTCCCAGTTGACGGCATCCCGCTCTTCGATGGCGTCGAGCAGCATCGGGATGAAGTAGAGCCCAGGCTCCACCGTAAACACTTGGCGCGGCTCGATGCTGCGTGTCAGGCGCAGGGAGGGAAAGCGCTCTGGGGGCTCGGTGACGGTGCCGTCGGGGGCGCCGAACTGGCCGCCGACATCGTGCGTTTGCAGGCCCAACAGGTGCCCGAGGCCATGCGGGAAGAAGGCGTCGGTGATCTTGAGTTCGAACGCGGCCTCTGCGCTGCAGCGGACGAAGCCGAAGCGCACCAGAAGCTCCGCGATTTCGTGATGCATCTTGACGTGCAGATCGACGTAGGTCATGCCGGGGCGCACCTCGGCCACCATGGCCTGTTGCTTTTCGTCGAGCGCCTGGATGAGCTCGTCAAAGACGTCGCCTGGCGTTGCGCTGTAGGTTCGCGTGATGTCGGAGTGGAAGCCGTCGGCACGAGCACCGGCGTCGATGAGAAAGCTGCGAGTGCTGTGGGGCCGGGTTCGGTCGTAGTGCTGGTAATGCAGGATGCCGGCGTGTTCGCCGAGGGCAATGATGCTGGGGTAGGGCAGTTCGCTCGTCACCTGCGAACTGCCGGCAAGGAATGCAAGCTGAATCTCGAACTCGCTGCCGCCGCTCAGGAACGCGTCTTTCGCGGCGATGTGGCCAGCAACTCCCGCCGCAGTTGCGGCGCGCATCCGGTCCAGCTCGAAGTCGGTCTTGTAGGCGCGAGCGTAGTGCAGCCGGGCGGTGAACTCCTTCGGATTCACGTCATCAAGGCCCAGATTGAGGTCCAGGGCATCGGCCGGTCCGGCCAGCACGGGGCGCTTGTAGCCGGCGAGTTCCTTCGAGACTGCCGACGAGAGGCCATCGGCGTCGGCGTGACGGGCGATGTCAAGGGCATCCTCGGCCCACACCGGCAGCGTCGGCGGCATGTGCCAATAGTCGTCGCCACCAAGAAAGTGCAGCTTGGCGCGAGCGCCGGGCCGCACCAACAACACGCTGCCTTCGCAATCCTGCCCCGGCAGCCAGCGCGCGAAGTGCGGATTGGGATGAAACGGCGGCGCCTGATCGTCCTGGAAGTACATGGCCGCGTTGCCCGACGGCAGCACCGCGAAATCGGCCCCCAACGCCGCAAGCGCCGCCTCCCATTCCTCTTGCAGGTGCCCAAGGTGCTGCCGATACAAGCCGACATCGAACGCGCTGGCATTCATCGAACCGGTGCCTCCGCACAAACGCTGGCGCCGATTCTATGCGCCGCGTACGTGGTTCCTGCAACCCAAGGCATTGGCCTCGCGCGTTGCCGCCCCGTGTGACAACATGCGCCGCTCGTTGAGAGGGGGGGTGGCGACCGCTGGAACCGGACCCGGACCCACCCTCGTACAGCATCACACCGCATGGGAACGGGGCCTGCAGATGAGACCACTCGCAACCATCACCGTGCTCCTCTGGGCCGTTGCTGCCAACGCACAGGACAGGGAAGTCGAAGCGGACATCCTGTCTGCCTACCACGGGCTCGATCAGCTGCCGGAACGTGCCGTGGGCCTCGCACTTATTTGCGGACAGGCCGTGGGCGGCGAAGACGGAATGCCCGTCGTTTTTTCGACCCAGGTGGATGCCAGCACGGTCTCTGCAGAAGCGTTCGCCGTGGAAACCAGCGCGGGCAACCGGGTCACGCCTCTGTGCGCCACACTTCGACCGGCCGCGGAGACGCTCGAACGTCGTACAGTGCTTCTCGTCGGGCCCTTTGGTTCCGCCGATTCGCCACCGCTCGGTGTCGAGGTCGTGGGTCAACTCAGGGATGTTCACGGAAACCCGCTGGCGGGCCTCAGAACCGAGGCGATCACCGCCCTCGCGGCCGGTCCTAGTCTCGTGTTGGCGGAGCGCTTTGCGCCCAGCGCGTCTGGGCTTGAAGAGGAGTGCCCTGAAGATGCCGCGCAGGCAATCCTGCTGACTTGGGAAGGCGGCGTTACGGGCCCGCAAGGCGCTGATCTTGCCGAGGCGCAGCGAACGGCCGTGTCGGTCGTGCTTGAAAACGGCAGCCGCGTGCATCCACTATCGCTCGGTGATGACGACCCGGACAACCACGTCGTCGCGTGTGTGACCGAAACGAGCCCGGCAGTTTCCGTGAGCGTAGCGGCAGGCTTCTTCCATGACCCCGGCGACGACGCCAATCCCGCGGCTCGCGTAGATGTGATCTCGAAGTGGTAGCGCCGCCCTGAAGGGCGCGGCTTCGTACGCCGATTCCCCGCTCACCTTGTCGACTCACCGTGCGCCCCGTAAGGTCGCGCGAGGAACTGAGGAGATGTCCATGTCCATCGTCGAGACACAACACGGTCGGGTCGAGGGCGTCCGTGCCAACGGGCTGCACGCCTTTTTCGCCGTTCCGTTCGCGGCACCCCCAGTCGGCGAGCTGCGCTGGCGGCCTCCCGCCGACCCGACACCGTGGGGCGGCGTGCGGCGTGCGGTGGACTTCAGTGCCCAGTCGTGGCAACCGGTGCTCGAAGGCATGGGGCCGCTCCAGTTCGCGTTCAACGCGGACCGCGCCGAGCGTCACGAGGACTGCCTCTATCTCAACGTGTGGACCCCCGGCCTCGACAATCGCAAGCGGCCCGTGCTGGTGTGGATCCACGGCGGCGGCTTCTCCGGCGGCACCGGCGGCACACCGATCTACGACGGCACCGCCCTTGCGCGGCGCGGCGACGCAGTGGTGGTGACGATCAACTACCGGCTCGGGGCGCTCGGCTTCGTTAACCTGAGCGAAGTCACCGGCGGCCGCGTGCCGGCGACGGGCAACGAGGGACTGCTCGACCAGGTAAAGGCGCTCGAGTGGGTGCGCGACAACATCGAGGCTTTCGGCGGCGATCCGGGTCGTGTGACCATCTTCGGCGAGTCGGCGGGGGGCATGAGCGTCGGCGCACTGATGGCGTTTGCTCCGGCCGCCGGGCTCTTCCACCGCGCGATTCCGCAGAGCGGAGCATGCAGTACCGCACAGTCGGTGGCGCGGGCGGCGGAAGTCGCGGAAGGGTTGCTGGAACTGGCCGGGGTGTCGGCGAACGCATCGGCGGCCGAACTCCTGGCGCTCGATCCTGCGCGCCTGGTGGAGGCGGGGACCGGTGTGAGCGCGAAGCTCGGTGGTGCCATGGTGTTCCAGCCCTGCATCGATGGCGAGCAGTTGGCGCAGTTTTCCCCTGGATGCGGTCGCGGCCGGTTCGGCGGACGGGATTGCGGTGATGGTCGGCGCCGCGCGTGACGAGTGGAAGCTCTTCACCGCCATACCGGGGTTCCCGGGGCCCGAGGACGATGCCGCGTTGCGGCAGGTTCTTGCCGGCCGCATCGACGATCCCGAAGCCGTGATTTCGGCCTATCGCTCGGCCCGGGAGGGGCGCGGCGAGGCGGCGGACGCTGGGACACTGTTCTCCGCCATCGAGACGGATCGCGTCTTCCGCATTCCGGCCATCCGCCTCGGCGAGGCCCTGGCGGCGCGGGAGCAGGAGTCGTTCCAGTACCTGTTCACCTGGAAGTCGCCTTGGCAGGGCGGGCGGCTTGGGTCACCCCATGCGATCGACATCGGTTTCGTCTTCGGCACGCACGCCCTGAACTCCGGCAGCGCCGAGTTCTTCGGCAGCGGCGACGCGGCAGACACACTGGCGGGCCACGTGCAGGATGCTTGGCTCGCCTTTGCGGCCGACGCAGACCCACGCACGGACGCACTCGAGGATTGGCAGCCCTATTCGCCCGACAGCCGGGCTACCGCACTGTTCGATGACCCCGTAACCGTCGCCGCGGACCCCTGGGGCGAGGAACGCGCGGTCTGGGATGGCGTCAACGCCGGGATCGGCGGGCTGTAAGACGAGCGACGCAGGTCGCGCGCGGCTCGGCGTGGGCGCCGATGCACTTCTTTGCGAGCAAAACGCGCTTTGCGTAACGCCTTCATGGTATACATACGCCCGCTCGATTCACTTTGGGAAGGGAGAACCTATGGGGGCTTACGCCTACTTGGCGCCGAGCAATGTCAGCGAGGCGCTTGCGGCGCTGCAACGGGAGGCCGATGCCGGCAACCGGACGCAGATGCTCGCCGGCGGCACGGACGTTCTGGTGCAGATGCGGTCGGTGGATCGCGGTGAGCGGACCTTCGTCGACGTCAAGCACGTCGAGGAAGCCAATCATCTCGACATCGGCGACGACGAAATCTTCATCGGCGCGGCCATTGCGTCCGCCATCCTGTTCGAAAACGAGGAACTCAAGGGAATACTGCCCGGGCTCCTCGAAAGCTCCGACCTGATCGGCTCCACGCAGATTCAGGGGCGCGCCACCATCGGCGGCAACCTTTGCAACTCATCGCCCGCCGGCGACACCATCCCGGCGCTGATCGCGTGCGGCGCCATCTGCGTCATCGCCTCGCCCGGCGGCAACCGGGAAGTGGCGGTGGAGGATTTCGTAACCGGTGTCGGCACCAACGTGCTCTCCGCCACGGAGTTCCTCATCGGTTTCCGCGTCCCGCGCCCGAAGGGCAAGTCCTCGAGCGCATACCTGCGCTTCATCCCGCGCACGGAGATGGACATCGCGGTCGCCGGAGCCGGCGTTGCCCTTACGCTGGACGACGGCGGCACCTGCACCGCGGCCAAGGTTTCCATCGGCGCAGTCGCACCCACCGCATTGGTGGTTGCCGACGCCGCTCAAGCCTTGGTGGGCACCAAGGTGGACGACGCTGCCTTGGCCGCTGCCGCCGACGCATGCAGCGCCGCCGCATCGCCCATCACCGACAAGCGTGGCACGGTGGAATACCGCCGCAAGGTCGTTGGCGTGCTGTGCAAGCGCGCCGCCGGCATCGCCCGTGACCGCGCAGCCGCGCTCTAGGCCCATCGGGCAACGGATTCAAGGAGTACCCGTGAGCAAAGTACACGTTTCCACGAGCATCAACGGCGATGCCGTGGAGTTCCTCTGCGAGCCGCACCAGTCCCTCCTGGAGGTGTTGCGCGAAGACCTCAACATGACCGGCACCAAGGAGGGCTGCGCCACCGGCGACTGCGGCGCCTGTTCCGTGCTGGTGGACGGTCGCGTCGTCTGTTCCTGCCTCATGCTTGGCGTCGAGGCGGAAGGGGTGGAACTCACCACCATCGAGGGCATCGCCGGCGAAGGCGGCCTGCACGTCCTGCAGCAGAAGTTCCTTGAGCACGCGGCGCTGCAGTGCGGCATTTGCACGCCGGGCTTCATCGTCGCGGCCAAGGCCCTGCTCGACAAGAACCCCGATCCTGACGAGACCACAATTCGCTACTGGCTGGCGGGCAACCTGTGTCGCTGCACCGGCTACGACAAGATCGTCCGGGCGGTTCAGGACGCGGCCCAGGAACTGGCCTACGAAGCCTGAGGGCACCCGCCCACACGGCTCAATCCCACGCAAACGCAACGCATTCAAGGAGACTCAGACAGTGGCAGAAGCGGTAGATCTCAAGGCCATTGGCACCCGCCCCATCCGCCCCGACGGCATCGACAAAGTGACCGGGCGAGCAGCGTTCGGCGCTGACCTCAACCTGCCCGGCATGCTCTACGGCAAGGTTCTAAGGAGCCCGCACGCCCACGCCCGC
Organism: Pseudomonadales bacterium; assembly: GCA_965116935.1. Lineage (GTDB taxonomy): Bacteria > Pseudomonadota > Gammaproteobacteria > Pseudomonadales > Azotimanducaceae > VXYL01. Next base: position 4,172,379 of record OZ220737.1, read on the forward strand.
ATCAAGAGCGTGGATCTCTCCCGCGCCCTCGAAGCCGACGGCGTGCTGGCCGCGATTTCGGGCACCGACCTTCCGAACGAATCCCCCTCCGACCTCGCCAAGAACGTCCTCGCCCGTGACAAGGTGCTCTACCACGGCCACGCCGTGGCAGCGGTGGCGGCCAAGACGCTGGCGCAGGCGGACGCGGCAGTCGACCTGATCGACGTGGAGTACGAAGTGCTCCCGCCCGTGCTCTCCATCGACGAGGCCATCGCCGATGGCGCCACCCTCGTCAACGAGAGCCAGCACACCAACGGCGACACCTCCAAGCCCGCCAGCAACATCGCCGCAACGACGATGTTCGAGCGCGGTGACGTGGACGCTGGCTTCGCCGAAGCCGACGTGGTCGTCGAGAGCGAACACCGGGTTCCCACGGCCCACCAGGGCTACATCGAACCCCACGCCTGCACTGCCACTGCCAACGAAGACGGCAAGTCCACGGTCTGGTGCTGCACCCAGGGCCACTTCGAGGTGCGCTCGCTGACGGCGCAGGTGCTCGGCGAACCGGTGGGCAACATCAAGGTCATCCCGTCCGAGATCGGCGGCGGCTTCGGTGGCAAGACGATCATCTATCTCGAGCCGCTGGCCGTGAAGATGAGCCAGATCTCCGGTCGCCCGGTGAAGATGATGATGAGCCGCGAAGAGGTCTTCCGCGCCACTGGCCCCACCTCCGCCACCTGGTGCAAGGTGAAGGTCGGCGCCAAGAACGACGGCACCATCACCGCAGCCACGGCATGGCTCGCCTACGAGGCCGGTGCGTTCCCGGGCGCTCCGGTCGGCCCCGGCTGCATGTCCGTGCTTGCGCCCTACGACCTCGCGAACTTCCGCATCGAGGGCAACGACATCCTCGTCAACAAGCCCAAGGTCTGCGCCTACCGAGCTCCCGGCGCGCCGCAATCCATGCACGCCATGGAATGCGCCATCGACGAGCTGGCGCGCAAGCTCGAAATGGACCCCATCGACCTGCGCATGAAGAACGCCGCCGGCGAAGGCACGCAAGCGCCGTATGGGCCCACATTCCCGCCGGTTGGCCTGAAGGAGTGCCTCGAAGCGGCGCGCCAGCACCCGAACTGGACCAGCCCCGTGCCGGAAGGCGCAGGTCGCGGCCTCGCCGTTGGCTTCTGGTTCAACATCGGCATGCAGTCGAGCGCCGAAGTGCGCATCGCCGAAGACGGCATGGTGACGGTGATGGAAGGCAGCCCCGACATCGGCGGCAGCCGCGCCGGCATGGCGCTGATGGCGGCGGAGACCCTCGGCGTCCCCTACGAGCAGATCAAGGCACACGTGGGCGACACCGAAGCCACCGGCTTCTGCAACGTCACCGGCGGCAGCCGCACGACCTTCGCCACCGGCATGGCGGTGATCCAGGCCTGCGAGGACATCATCGCCCAGTGCAAGCAGCGCGCCGCGCTCACCTGGGACCTCGATGAAGACCAAGTGGACTGGGTGGACGGCGAAGCGGTGCCCAAGCCCGGCGTCAACGCCGACGTGAAGCCCTTGAGCCTCGCGGACATCGCCCGCAGCGCCGGCCGCACCGGCGGCCCGCTGCTCGGCCGCGCCAGCCTCAACGCCCAAGGCGCCGGGGCCTCGTTCTCGGTGAACCTGATGGACGCCAAGGTGGACAAGGAAACCGGCAAGGTGGACGTGCTCAGCTTCACGGCCATCCAAGATGCAGGACGGGCCATTCACCCGGCCTACGTCGAAGGCCAGATGCAGGGCGGCGCCGCCCAGGGCATCGGCTGGGCGCTCAACGAGGAGTACATCTACGACGCCGAAGGCGTCATGGAAAACGCCGGCTTCCTCGACTACCGAGTACCGGTGGCCTCGGACCTCCCGATGATCGACACCGAGATCATCGAAGTGCCGAACCCCTCGCACCCCTACGGCGTGCGCGGCGTCGGCGAAACCCCCATCGTGGCACCGTTGGCAGCCGCATCGAACGCAGTCCGAGACCAACTCGGCTTCCGCATCGACGACCTGCCACTGTCGCCGCCTAGGGTATTGGAGGCCATTGACGCGCAAGGGTAGGGGACCCCCCGCTTACCAGAAAGAAGGCCACCGTGCGGTGGCCTTCTTTTCGTCAGGACGGACCTGAAGTGTTGTCTATGGATGTCACGGCGGCGAATCGAGTCAGCGCCGGGCGACTTCGCGATGGAGTTCGATGAGGATCAGTTGGCGCACGCGGTTCTGAAGTCGAAAGCCGAGAATCTCCAGCGTGGCGCGCTCGCGGGTCGCCTCAGGACGTGGCTCGCGTGCTGATCGAGAGCGTACATCCTCGCAACCTTCTCTCGTTCGGCCCAGATGCTCGTGAGCTTGCGCTCGGTCCGCTCAATGTATGTGTCGGTGCAAACGGCACTGGGAAGTCCAACCTTCTAGATTTAATCGGACTGCTGCAAGCCGCACCGAAGGATCTGCGCGTTCCGATCCGGAATGGGCGAAGCGTCGGCGACTGGATTTGGCAGGGCGAACCCGTTGCACGGTCGGCACAGCTCTCGATGGTGGTCAATCTGAGCCGTGACGAGTCCCTTTGGTACGAGCTAGAGTTCGAGGAAAACGGTCAACGGCTTGCCATTGTCGAGGAGCGTCTCGCGCTGGCGTCCGGTGCGAGTCCACCTCTGCTGCGTTCCGATGGCAGCCTTGCGGTGGTGCGCGCCTTTCTTTCGGAAGACCAAGCATTCAAGGCAGCGTTCGAGCACACGCTGTCTGGGAAACCGGGCTTGCCCGCGTTCGACTCGGAAATAGCCGTACAGTCCGAGTTGGCGGCACTCGCCCAGGTCAGGGACCCGAACCTTTATCCGCAGGTTACCGCCCTTGGTGATGCGCTCGGCGCAATCTCCCTGTATCGGCAATGGACCTTCGGGCAGGACAGAGTCGTTCGCCGTCCGCAGCGCACGGACCTTCCGAACGACAGGCTGCTAGAGGACAACTCCAACTTGGGCCTTGTTCTCAATCGGCTCGCCCGGAGTCACGAGTCCAAAAGACGAATGCTGTATGCGCTGCAAGCCATCTACGAAGGCGTCACCGACTTTCACGTGAATGTCGAATACGGCACGGTGCAGGTCTTTCTGCAAGAGCGTGGGGGAAGGCTGCCGATGCCGGCGACACGGCTGTCGGATGGCACGATGCGGTACCTCTGCTTGTTGGCGGTTCTTTGCGACCCAGCCCCGCCGCCTCTGATCTGCATTGACGAGCCCGAACTTGGGCTTCATCCAGACGTCATCCACAGCTTGGCAACTCTGCTGCGGGAGGCGTCCGAGCGAACCCAGACTGATCGTGACGACGCACTCCGATGGCTTGGTGGACGCAATGACCGACACGCCTGAATGCGTGCTCGTGTTCGACAAGATGGATGGGTGTACCACCGTGGAACGCCTAGACCGAGAGTCTCTGGCCCAATGGCTTGAGCAATACCGCCTTGGCGAACTGTGGAGTTCCGGAAGAATCGGAGGAAATCGTTGGTGACGGTGGTGTTCGTGGAGGGCGGTGGTAGAACGCGTCCATTGCAACGGCGATGCAGGGAGGCGTTCAGCAGGTTCTTTCGCAAGGCAGGACTGGCGGGCTCGATGCCGAAGGTGCAGGCGTGTGGTAGCCGAAGTCATGCCTACGACGATTTCTGTACGAACTCGACCGCACGGACGATCCGGAACGCGTGCTGTTGCTTGTTGACAGCGAAAGGCCCGTTCACGGCGACGGCGGTTGGAACCATCTGCGGGCCGAGCCCGATCGATGGCGGTGACCGGGTGATGCCAAGGACACCAACGTTCATTTGATGGTCGAGGTGATGGAGTCTTGGTTTTTTGGCGGATTTGGAGGAGTTGACACGGCTCTTCGGGCAAGGCTTCCGCGAGGCGGTGCTTCCGAAGGGAAGCTCTATCGAGCGCATACCAAAGGCAGACGTGTTGCCGGGGCTTGAAGCTGCCACGCGAGCCTGCAAGCGACCGTATCGCAAAGGCGACAGATCGTTCGACATGCTGGAGTCCATCTCACCCGCGAAGGTGACGGACGCCGCTCCTCACGCTGCGCGGCTCATCCAAACCCTGGAACGTCTTGCGCGTCCCTAGGTGTCCGGCAGGAAGTGATGCCGAACCTCTGGGAGGAGGGCGAGACGCCCTCCTCCACAGAGGCCTGTACATTGCCATCCGACGGGTTGCTGTCATGCAAGGAACAAGGACGGTCTTCGGAGGGAAGGCATTCTGCCTTCCCTAACGCCGACAGGCGTTTTTCGGCAAGTGCGCCTCGTGGCGCACGGGAAGGCAGAATGCCTTCCCTCCGAAGGCCCGTCTTGTCGGCGGGGCCGCGCCGCGGAAACACCTAGAAGGGCTGCCCAGCGACGGGTTCGTGAAGGTCGGCGCGAGCCGATCGGCGGGCCGCGCGCGCCATCAGAACCGAAGCAGTTGGATTGGCAGCGGCAACACGGCCACTGAGTTCACTTCGCCTGGCTTGCGGCTCTTGCCCCAGATTTCGCCGTTGGGGTAGCGGGCGATTTGCTTGAGCGCCTTGGGGCGAAGCTGGTTGGTCCATTTGACCTCGATGGGCCAGAAGCGACCGCCTTGGACGTATGCAACGTCCACTTCGCCTTGGGCCTTTATGTAGAAGGTGGGGTGTGCGCGACGACAGTGTGCCGCAACGCACGCTTCGACGATTTGCGACGACCAAACGGGGTCGAGGGCTGCAGGCCGCAGTTGTGACTCGAATGCGTTGTCCTGCGGGTCGAGCCACGCCCGGACGGCGTGCAGGATGAAGGGGTCCGCGAAGATGACCTTGCGGGCTTTCTTCGGCGCTGCAGCCAGCTTGTCTTCCCTCAATGCCGGCACGATGTGGACTGCGTCCATGCGTTGGAGCAGGCCCACGTAGTCGGCCACAGTCTTGGGGTGGTCGATGGACAGGTCCTGGGCGAGTGCGTTCCAGGTGATCTGGCTCGTGTAGCGGTTGACGATGGCCGTCAGGATCTCGCGCAAGTAGGCCTCCTGTCGGCCTCGCTTGACGACATCGCCGCGAATCCAGTCGGAATACGTGGCAAGCGTGCTTTGGCGAATTCGCCCGTGGCTGGCGATGTCGTTGATGGCGGTCAGATAGCCGCCGTGCAGCAGATAGCTGTCGAAAGCGTCGTAGATCCGATCCACGAGAGCAGCGGGCAAGTCGTCGCCCTTGCGGCCGGGTGGGGGAGAATCCGATACAACGCCAGTAAGTTGCACGTATTCGCGAAAGGACAGAGGATGCAGGTGGAAGTCGGCCCTTGCGGCCCCGCCGCGCCGTCCGGGGAATCGCATCCTGGCTTCCTGCATGACCAGGAGGTCCGACCCGGTAACCACGAGCACGGTGCGTTCGAGCGTGCCGGCATCAACGGCGAACTTCACGGCCTTGTCCCAGTCCTTGATGTACGTGACCTCATCGACGATGAGATAGTTCAATCCGCTTGACGGCGCATCGTCCAAGTGTGCGCCGATGTGCATCAGCAGCCCGTGGTGGTCGTCAATGAGTTCGCCGGAGAGGTAGGTGATGGCATTGGCTGGCACGTCGCCGTCCAGCAACTCTGCCATCCACTGCTTGAGCAGTGTGGACTTGCCAGTTTGCCGACCGCCCCCCAGACTGTAAACGCCCGGTGTGGAAGCCGGCAAATCGTCCAGAAGGTCGGAACGATGCGCGAAGGGACAATGCGACAGGTAACGCAGCTGCGGGTCCCGGTCGCAAAAGCTGCGCGGATCCGTCATATGGCTGTTGTGCGGCGTGAACCGTGCGTCCATGGGGGATCCTTGATGCGCGCTGACACAGTGAGCCAGCAGAGTATTCAAATTTAATCAGTGGTCAATCATTAAATTTGAACACTCTGGCAGCCTCCTGTTCCCGACAGGCTCAGCCTCCGTTCTCCCGACACGCAAACCGCTCGTCCCGTCACGCTCCGGACGGCGATGTGTGTCGGGTACCGGCGGGCAGTAGGGCCACGTTTGCGAAGCGGCGCATTGTGCCGCTCTGTATGATCGGGCCCGTGCTCCAAATGCAGAGCGAACGCATGGACCATCAGACCAACTTGCTGCTTGACGATTACACGCACGCTGCGGTCCAGCAGCTTGCGCGTCGCTACCAATGCTCGAGTTCCGAAGCGATTCGCCGGGCGGTGCTGGGGCACCGAGACTCTGTGCTGGGCATCCCGCCGGAGCGGCGTGCTGAGCGCGTGCAGCTACTCCAGCGACTTTTTGGCTTGTTCGAGGGGCACGATGCTGCCGAGGAGGTGCGACGCCTCAAGGAACAGGATGAAGGTTTCTAGTGACCGCGCATATCGACACGGACTTCCTCATTTTCGCGGTGAGTTCAGCGGGACGGGAGCGGCGCCGTTTGATTGAGCTTGTAGAGGACGGCCGCGTGATCGAGATCAGCGCCGTTGCGTGGTACGAATTCTCACGGGGGCCGCGGACACCCGAGCAGTTGGCGGTTGCCCGTGCGTTCTTTGCGGAGGATGGAGTGGTGCCGCTCTCCGAAGAGCTTGCGTCGCGGGCAGCGGAGACTTTCCGCCAACTTGGATCACCGAGGCACCGTGCAGCCGACATCGCGATTGGGGTTACCGCCGTCTCGCGAGGCGCAAGCCTGCTCAGCTTCAACGGTCGGGATTTCATGGGCATACCTGAACTCGTGCTCGAACCCATAGACCCGTGAGCCGAATCGCCTGTTCTTTGGTACGGCGCATGACGACGGCATGGTCGACCTGGCGAAAGTCACAGAGGCGACAATCGCTCCAAGCTGTAGGTGAGTCGCGGACTGCGGCGTGCTGAGCTTGTGAGAGGTGCTCCAGCAAAGTGGCGCAGAGCTCGGCCGCTCCGGTGCTATATTGCGTTCGTTGCGGCGGAACACAGGCTTTGCATGGAACAGCGATCCGCGGATGTGGCCGACAGAATCACTCGGCTGATTGCGGCAACCGAGCGTTCGCGAAGGAGGGCCGGGCCCTTGCCCCGTGGCCCGCAGGGCAAAGAGCTTGAGGAGGCACTGCTGCTGGCGGCCGAGTTCCCGGCACCACAGCGACGTGCCTTGGAGTACCCCGTGCTAAAGCGCCTGATTGAGACCCGTGTAGACAAGCGGTCCGGTTGACTTTAGGTACGCTCTGGCGTGGACATCGTTGCGAAGGTGGTCGCGATTCACCAGGCGCTGGCGGACGCAGGTTTGCCTCATGCCATCGGTGGAGCACTAGCGTTGGCATGGTGCGTCCGGGTTCCGCGGGGGACGGTTGACGTCGATGTAAACGTCTTCATCTCCGAGTCCAGCGCGTCGTTGCTGCGGGACGCGCTGCCGGCGCCCATCCCGGTTTCCTCGGCCGACGTTGCTCGGCTTGAGGAAGATGGACAGGTGCGGCTGTTCTGGGGCCAGACCCCCGTGGACATCTTCCTGAACTCCGTCCCCATGCACGAGGCAGCTTCCGGGCGCGTGCGGATTGAGCCCTTTGGCGGTAGCGAGTTGCCGTTCCTGAGCTGTTTGGACACCGCCATCTTCAAGGCTCTGTTCAACCGGGGCAAGGACTGGGCCGACCTCGAGGAAATGCACGCAGCTTCCACTCTGGAGGTGGCAGAAGTCCGCCGAGTGCTGGTGCAGGCACTCGGAGAAGATGACGAGCGAGTGGCGACTTTGGACCGCCTAGCGGCAACCGGCCGCGCCTTCGCTACATAGCGGCATCAAGTGAACACCGGCTTGGTGCGACGAAGGATCAGTCGCCAGCGGCAGTCAGTTTGATGACCAGTGCACCGCCGTCGATGTGGATCTCGAACTCGTCGTCGGCGGGGCGCTTGTAGGCGAGGGTCTTGAAGGCGCCTTCGCCGACGACCTCGAAGGAGACTTCGTTCTCGCCGATGCTGGTTGAGCGCATTTTCGTGGCCGGGCCGCGGGACTCGTAGCCCGGGTTCCATTGCTCGAGGTGCAGCACCAGGCCGTCTTCGGACTCCTCGACGACAATCAACTCCACCATTGCCGTGGTTCCCCCGGCGGTCATGCGCACCAAGGATTGGATCGAGTCGTCGCGGGGCACGGTCCAGTTCTCCTCCAGCGTGCCTTCGCCCACCGGGCCGGACCAGGTTCCGGTCATCCATGCCAGTTTTTCGATTGTGGATTCGGCTGCTGCGCCGGCGGCGACCGTGCATAGGGCGAAGGCGAGGGCGAACTTGTGCATGATGAACCTCGGTGTGCGGATGGGGCGGTGACTCGGCGAGCCTAGCACGCGGCGCGTTCGATACCATTGCGCCAACGAACAGCGGAGAGGTCCATGGCCAAGGTTGTCTTTCCCGACCACCTGATGACGAACACCGAGGGCACACGAGAGGTGGAGGTGGAGTGCAAGAACTTCCGGGCCCTGGTGCGCGCCTTGAACGAGAAGTGGCCCGGCATCGACGAGGTGCTGCAAAAGACCGCCGTGGCCATCGACGGGCAGATCTACCAGGACGCCTGGCTCGAACCGATCGGCCCGAACGCGGAGGTGTTCTTCATGCATCGGATTGAGGGCGGCTAGCGCGCCCTGAAGGGCGCGCGTGCTCGCGTTCGCTCGCAGCTACTGCTAGCGCCTGCGCGAGGGCCCTCAGCCGAACATCGTCTGCGCCAGCCACGGCATCCCGAATGCAAGGACGACGCTCACCACCAATCCGGCGAAGGCCTTGCCGGCGTCGGAGAGCACCTTGCGAGTGGTGGCGCGGGCGTCGGTGTCTGCGAGGAAGGTGGACAGCGCAAACTCGCGGCCGGCCAAAATGCCGAGAAACACCCACGTCGTGCTCATGGGCATGTCGCTCGCTTCCTTGAATACCAGAAGCACCATGCCGTAGATGAAGTCGATGATGGTGGCGGCACGGATGTCGGTGGTGTCGGTCTTGGAGGTGACGATCTTCTGAATCTCGCCGCCGAACTGATAGAAGATGTAGCCTTGCATGGCCACCAGCGCAAGGATGCCGAACAGCAGCCAACTGCCCGGAACCTCGCGCGGCAGATAGACGAAGATGTTGGCCAGGTCCTGAATCAGCCACTGGCTCCACAGAAACCCGGTGGACGCCCATTGCAGCACCACCCAGTAGCTCGGCATCTCGGCCTCGCGGGTGCGGTGGAAGTACTCGCTCAGGCGCTTGAAGACGAGCACGAACAGGATGATCGCCGTCGCGAAGGCCACGACATAGCCGAGCGCAGACTTGATCAGCATGCTGCCGAGGTTGCCGGGTGCACCGCCGGTTACGGCGAACAGCGTGAGCACCAGAAAGGTGGTGCTCACCGGCACGCCGAGGCGGGTGAGAACCAAGAGCGCAAGTGGCGGGATGACGTGAATCCACGAGACCCCGCCCGGGGGCAGCGGGAAGGCGTCGAGGCGGCCATAGGAGGCATCGCCGTCGTTCACGAACCAGCCATAGAGCAGCACCACGAGCAGGATGCTGCTGGCGAACATCCACAGCACCCACCATGGGCGATGGGAGTTGGAAGAGAGGAAGGTGCCGAGCGTTTGGATCGAGTCGTTGGCGACCACCGAATACGCCGCCAGCAGAAAGCCAGCCACCATGAAAATCTCGATCGGCACTCGCGCTTCTCCTTGTTCCCACCCCAGCGGCGCCCGACGAGCACGCCCGAACGCAAGTGTATCGGCGCGATGGCGCGGATGGACATAGGTTGACGAACGTGGCTGAGGGCTGCGGCGCTTGACGGCACTAGCCGGAGGCGTGAGCGCAAGCGAACCCGTAGGCCGCCAAGGCGCGCGAGCTTCTATCATCTCGCGATGAAGTCGGAGGAGTAGATCGTGGGCAAGCTCGTGAACTTGGGATCCCTTTGCATAGACCATGTGTATTCGGTGCCGGACATCACCGGCCCCGGCGAAACCGTGGCAAGTCTCGGCCACGAGGTCTTTCCGGGCGGCAAGGGACTGAACCAATCCGTGGCGGCGGCGCGGGCCGGGGCCGAGGTGATGCACGTGGGCTGTGTTGGCGAAGACGGGGCCTGGCTCAAGGAGGTGCTTGCCGAGGCTGGCGTGGCTGCGTCCGGGGTGCGTGTTGCCGCGGGTGCCTCGGGCCATGCGGTGATCCAGGTGAATGCGGCGGGGGAGAACGCCATCGTCATTGCCGGCGGCACGAACAGGGAGCTTGCCGAAGCCGACGTGACGGCCGCGCTCGATGCACTTGCCCCGGACGACTGGCTGCTGTTGCAGAACGAGATCAACGACCTTGAGGGAGTGCTGGCGGCCGCCTCGAGGCGCAGTGCGCGAGTGGCATTCAACGTTGCCCCGGTGGACGGCCGCGAGGCCGGCTACGACCTATCGGCTGTCGCCTTGCTCATCGTCAACGAAATCGAGGCCGCGGCACTTGCGGGGGAGGATGATCCGCGGGCGGCCTTGAGTTCGCTGCGCCAGCGGCATCCGAACATGGACGTCGTCTTGACGCTAGGGCGCGAGGGCCTGCTCTGCGCGAGCCCGGACGGAACCACGGCCATGCCCGCCTTCCAGGTACAGGCCGTAGACGAAACCGCCGCCGGGGACGCCTTCATCGGCTACCTGATGGCCGCGCTGCTGGCCGGTGACGAGATGGCCCCGGCCCTCCGCAAGGCCTCCGCCGCCGGTGCATTGGCGGTGACAAGGGCGGGCGCGGCAAGCTCCATCCCGACACCTGATGAGGTGGAGGCGCTGCTGGCGTCATAGGGGTAGGCAAGGGCGCAACGGTTTCTCCAAAAAAAGAGCCAACGTTGGCAGGGAGCGGATTCAAGGCGGAAAGGTGCGCCCCGTCGCCTCTGAGAGTTCGTCGATGGCCTGCGTTTCCGTGACGACCTTGATCGTTGTCATGCCCATGGCCCGGGCTGGCTTGAGGTTGATGCCGAGGTCGTCCAGGAACACGGTCTCCGATGGCTTCACGTCGAGCCGCTCGCAGGCGATCTCGTAGATGCGCGGGTTTGGCTTGCGCACGCCTTCCACGCTCGACTCGACGACGACCTCGAACATCGCCATCACTTCCTGCGCCCGGCGTGCCTTGTCGTCGTCTTGCGCCATGGCCGGCCCGTCGCCGGCCTTCTTCATGTTGTTGGTGATGCAACCGACGCGGTAATGGCGGCGGCATTCGGCCAGCACCGCCGCCATGCGCGGGCGAAAGTCTCCAGAGAGAAGCTCGAGCACGTCCTTGCCCCGCACGCTGTAACCCTGGGCCTCGGCCTCGAGGCGGAAGGCGTCGTCGAACTCGTCTACGTCGATCTCGGAGGACTCGAACCGGGCCCAGGCGTTGGTGTCGGGATCGGTGGAGTTGATGCTGCGAATGAAGTCCTTCGGCAGGCCGTTCGCTGCCTCGAAGCGGGCAAACGCCTCGAACGGGCTTGTCGTGAACACGCCGCCGAAATCCCAAAGGATGGCGCGAATCATGGCTTCTCCTATGCCGGCGGTGCGGCTTCAGTCTCGCTCGTTGGGATGGCCGGCAAAACGAAATGGAACACGCTGCCCTGGCCCACTTCGCTTGCGACCCCAAGCTGCGAATTGTGCCTGCGCAGCACGTGCTTGACGATGGCGAGGCCGAGCCCTGTGCCGCCTCGGGCGCGGCTGTCGGCAAGGTCCACCCGAAAGAAACGTTCGGTGAGGCGGGAGATGTGCTCGGCGGCGATGCCTTGTCCGGCGTCTTCAACCTCGAAGCGCGGCCCCTCGTCGCTCGCCCGCCAGCGCACGTGGATGGGACCGCCGTCCGGGCTGTAGCGGATGGCGTTGGCAACGAGGTTGAAGCAGGCGCTGTGTAGTTCGGTCGGCACCCCGGCAACGCAGAGGTCAGAGTCGACGTCAATGTGGAATTCATGCTCGGGGCCGGCAAGCTGTCGCGCTTCGGCAACGATGGAGTCCACCATCGCCGCCACGTTGACGACTTCGACGTCGTCTGGCCCTGGCATGGGCGACGACTCCAGCCGCGTCAGCGTCAACAGATCATCCACCAGCGCCTTCATTCGTTCTGCCGGGGCATGCAGCCGATTCAGCAGGCGGCGCATGGTATCGAGATCGATGTCGTCGTCCTCTAGGGTCTCGAGATAGCCGACGATGACGGTGAGGGGCGTGCGCAGTTCGTGCGAGACGTTGGCAATGAAGTCCTGGCGCATCGTCAGCAGGCGGTTGAGGGTCGTCACGTCGCGCACCAAGACGATGGATTGCCCGCCGTCGGCGCGGATGTGACGCAGCTCCAGCCGCGTCGACTCGTCGATGGGCGAAGCGATCTCGACGATGCCATCCTCGACCTCGCCGGCCATCAGCGAGTCCACCGCCGGGTCCCGCGCCACTTCGACGAGGGTGCGGTGGTCGCCCCGCACCATGCCGAGGAGGCGTCTCGCAGCGTCGTTTTCCGTGACTACGGCACCGGAGTTGCTGAGCACCATCCAACCATCGGGAACTGCGTCGAAGGTGCGCTGCAATAGAGCCAGTTCGCGCCCGAGTCGCCGACTGCCGAACACGCCGTCCAGGCGCTCCACGAGCCCGCGCACGCCCACCCGTTCCGAATGCCGCGGTGCGCTCGCCATCAGCGGGCTTCGGAAACGCCGCTCGAAGAGGGCGCCCCGGCGCCGTGCGGCGAAAACCGATAGCCGACCCCGCGCACCGTTTCCACCATGCCGTCCATGCCGAACGGCGCCAGCGCTCGCCTGAGGCGCAGCACGTACACATCGACGGTGCGCTCCTCCACATAGACGTTGCGGCCCCACACCCGGTCGAGAAGCTGCGTTCGATTGAAGGCGCGGGAGGGGTTGCGCATCATCAGTTCAAGCAGGCGGAACTCGGTGGGGCCGATGTGGATGACCTCTTCGCCGGCCGAGAGCCGGTGCCCCTTGGTGTCGAGAGTAAGTCCCATGAACGTGATCGTGCCGTCTTCGCTGTCGCCGCTGCGTCGCCGCAGGGCGCGGATGCGGGCGATCAACTCGCGCGGCGAAAACGGCTTGGTGACGTAGTCGTCGATGCCGGCGTCGAAGCTCTTGAGCTTGTCCGCCTCCTCGCCTCGCGCCGTGAGCATCAGCAGCGGCAGGTCGCTGGTGAGGGGGTCCCGCCGCAGCTTTCGTGCCAGTTCCACACCGCTCATGCCGGGCAGCATCCAGTCGATGATGACGAGCCCAGGCAGTGGCCCTTCGAGCAACGCCAGCGCCTGCTCCGCGGTCTCCGACGGGATGACCGTGAAGCCGGCCCGTTCCAGCGAGAAGGCGAGCATTTCGCGAATGTCCTTTTCGTCCTCGACGACGAGGATGGCGTTTGAGTCCATCGATGATGTCCCAGCGTGACTGCGTTGCGCGCGCATCATTAGCCGCAAAATGTTACACGGCAATTGCGCTTGCGGCCCTCGCGCCATCTCGCCCGTACGGCGGCTGGCCGTGTGCATCGCCCCCGGGTGTCGGGCACGCATCGACCATGTAGTAGGCTTCGCCGTCTCGCGAAAGGCTCTCATGCCGCCTTGGGTGGTGGCTGCGGGCCCAGGATCAAACGACCAGGGAGGAGATATGGGGCAAAGGCAATTGCGGGCGGTGGATGGGTTCACCTTTGGCGTGTACGAAGCGCTGCCCGAGGGTGAGGCCAAGGGTGCCGTCGTGGTCATTCAGGAGATTTTCGGCGTCAACTCGCACATCCGCGAAGTGGCGGACGGCTATGCCGCCGCCGGCTACGCGGCGCTGGCGCCGCAGATCTTCGACCGCGTCGAGCGCGACGTGGAACTCGGCTACGAGGGCGACGACATGACCCGCGGCGCGGGGCTGGCCTTCCAGGGCCTCGCCCGCGAAGACGCGATGAAGGACTTGCAGGCCACCATCGAGGAAGCCGGCAAGTACGGCAAGGTGGGGGTGGTCGGCTACTGCTTCGGCGGCCTCATGACCTGGCTCTCGGCGTGCGATTTGTCGGGTATAGCCTGTGCGTCCGCCTACTACGGCGGCGGCATCGCCGGGGAACTGGAGCGAACCGCCAAGTGCCCGGTCATCATGCACTTCGGCGAGCTCGACGCGCACATCCCGATGTCGGACGTGGACAAGGTCAAGGCGGCACATCCGGACATCCCGGTGCATGTCTATGGCGCCGATCACGGCTTCAACTGCGACCACCGCGCGAGCTATCACGAGGCGTCGGCGAATCTCGCCCGCGAGCGCACGCTGGCACTGTTCGGCGAGCACATCGGCTGAGGCTGCGCGGGCGAGGGCAGGGCGACGAATCCGGCAAACGCAAGTGTTGACAATGCCGAAGTGTTTGCTAATCCTTCGCCGCACTGGCTCAGGGGGTAGGGAAAGGACTTTCGGTTTGGTCGGTGGGCGCGTGCAGCGTTGCCCGGCCCGTCCGCTAGTGGATCGATCTCGACGCTGAACAGACGGACGACAGTGGCGGAGCGTTGCGCGCTTCTTCAAGGGGGAACGCCTTGCGCAAACCCTGAGTCAGGCATCGCCTCCATGTCGTGTTGGCAATTCCATAATCCCGCAGGGAAGGGTTGAATGAAGATGTTTTCCACCAAGGGGCTCAAGGTGCCGCTCATCGCTGGCATCGCGACGCTCGTCTTTGCGCCCGGCGTCGCCGCCGCCACGCTGGTCGAGGTGTTCGCGGCAGCCGAGCGCATCAACGAGCAGGCCAAGGCCTCCCAGACCCGCATCGACGCGCTCACGGAGGAAACCCGCGAGCTCTACGACGACTACAAGCAGGTGCTGAAGGAGATCGAGGGTCTGCGCGTGTACAACGCCCAACTGGATCGCCAGATCGCCAACCAGGAACGAGAGATGGCGGAGATCGGCGAATCGGTCGATCAGGTCACCGTCATCGAGCGCCAAATCACGCCGCTGATGCTGCGCATGATCGACGGGCTGGAGCAGTTCATCGCCCTGGACGCGCCGTTCCTGCGCGAAGAGCGGGAGGAGCGGGTGGACCGGCTGCGCGACATCATGGAACGCGCCGACGTGGCCGTGTCCGAGAAGTTCAGCCAAGTCCTCAACGCCTATCAGATCGAGAACGAATACGGCCGCACCATTGGGTCGTACAGCGGCAAGATCGAGATCGACGGCGCCGAGCGCGTCGTTGACGTCTTGCAGATCGGTCGGGTGGCACTCATGTTCCAGACCAGCGATGGCGACGAGACCGGCATGTGGAACAACAGTGCTGAGCGCTGGGAATTCCTGGACGACAGCTATCAGTCGCCGGTTCGCGACGGCATTCGCATGGCACGCAGACAAGCGACGCTGAACCTGCTGCCGGTTCCGATTCTGGTGGAGGACTGACATGAAGCGAGCAATCTTGACGAGAAGCCGCATGGCCTCCCTCCGCCCGACAGCGCTCCTTGGGGCGTTTATGCTGGCGCTTTCGGCGGGTGCCCAGGAAGCGAGCGACCTCACGATCGTCGAAGCCAACACCCTCGATGAACTCCTGAAGAACGTCGAGGAACGGCGCGTGGTGGAAAGCCGCGAGCACAACGAGCGCGAGGCCCGCTTCCGCTCCGCCCGCGAAGACCAGCAGCAAATGCTGCAAGACGCCCAGGCCGAGCGCCGCCGCGAGGAGCAGCGCAGCGAACGGCTCGAGACCCAGTTCGAAGAGAACGAAATCCGCATCGGCAACCTGCAAGAGCAGCTCGACAAGCGCCTTGGCAGCCTCCGTGAACTCTTCGGCGTGCTGCAACAGGTGGCCGGCGACACCCGGGGACTCTTTGGCGCCTCCCTCATCAGCGCTGAAATCCCCAATCGCGGCGAATGGCTGGGCCAGCTCGCGGCCAAGATGGGCAAGTCGACCCAACTCGCCTCCATCGACGAGATGGAGGAGCTGTGGGAGCACCTGCAGCGGGAAATGACCGAATCGGGCCGCATCTCGCGCTTCACCAGCACGGTCAGCATGCTCGACGGCGAGCAGGTGCAGACAGACCTCATCCGCGTCGGCTCCTTCGCCATCATCAGCGAAGACGGCTACATCAACTACGACACCGACATTGGCGCGCTCGTGGAACTCGGGCGCCAGCCCGAAGCGCAGTTCACCAACACGGCGACGGATCTCTTCGATGCGGACGCCGGCGACCTCGTGGCATTCGCCATCGACCCAACCCGCGGCTCCCTCATCTCGCTCCTGATCCAGAAGGCGACGCTGGCGGAAATGGTCGGCACGCCGTTTGGCGGCTTCACCACCGGCGCCTGCTACCTGCCGTTCTGCGACGGCCAGGGCGACTATCCGGGTTCGGTGATCATCATGGTCGGCATCATCGGCGTGCTGCTCGCCATCGAGCGCCTGATCACCCTGACGCTCGTGGGGCGCAAGGTGACGGCGCAATATCGCCAGCCGGAAAGCCCCACCGACGACAACCCGCTCGGCCGAGTGCTCAAGGTCTATGACGACAACCGCGACGTGGACGTGGAAACCCTCGACCTCAAGCTCGGCGAGGCGATTCTGTCGGAGACGCCGGCGCTCACCCGGAACATCACCATCATTCAGGTGATCTCGGTGGTCGCGCCGCTGATGGGTCTGCTCGGCACGGTGATCGGGATGATCGAGACCTTCCAGTCCATCACCCTGTTCGGCACCGGCGATCCGAAGACGATGGCCAGCGGTATCTCCACGGCGCTGATGACCACGGTGCTTGGCCTCTGCGTCGCCATCCCCACCGTGCTGCTGCATGCCATCGTGAACCAGCGCAGTCGCGGCATCATCCACGTGCTCGAAGAGCAGTCCCAGGGCATCGTGGCCAAGCACGCCGAGGAATCCGGTCAGCCGCTCGGCTGATCGGCGAGGCAACGGCGGCCCTTCGGGGTCGCCGGCCAAGGAGAAGGAAACCCGCTAGATGATCAACGACGCCTACATTGCGCTGTCGGGGTTCTTCGCCCAGGGCGGCAATGTGCTCTATCTCATTGCCGCCACGACCTTCCTCATGTGGACGCTGCTGTTCGAGCGACTCTGGTATTTCCGCAGCGAGCACAAGCACGTGGTGCGCGAGGCGACCGAGATTTGGGAATCGCGCGACGAGCGCAAGTCCTGGTCCGCGCACCGCGTCCGCGACATGCTCGTCTCGCAGGCCAGCGAGCGCATCAACGGCAGCTTCCCGATCATCCAGACCTGCGTCGCGCTCTGCCCGCTCTTGGGCCTGCTCGGCACGGTCACCGGCATGATCGCCGTGTTCGATGCCATGGCGACGCAAGGCGGCAACGCCCGGTCGATGGCGGCGGGGGTTTCCCAGGCGACGATCCCAACCATGTCGGGCATGATCGCTTCCCTGTCGGGGCTGTTCGGCACCACCTTCGTGCGGCGCAAGATCCTGTTCGAGACCGAGCTGATCCAAGACCATTTGACGATGGACCACTGATCGCCTAGCGGCGACAAGGGAGACCGACGACATGGCGAGATCCGAGGGCCGCTTCACCGGCCGGGACGAAGAGAGCGACATCAACCTGACGCCCATGCTGGACGTCGTGTTCATCATGCTCATCTTCTTCATCGTCACCGCCACCTTCATTAAGCAGGCCGGCATCGACGTGCGCCGCCCGGAGGCGGAGACGGACCAGCAGAAACCCACCGTGAGCGTGCTCATCGCCATCTCGCCAGGCGGCGACATCTGGATCGACAAGAAGAGGGTCGAGCCGGAGGCTGTGCGCGCCCACATCGAAAGGCTGCACGCAGAGAACCCGCGAGGTGGTATTGTCGTGCAGGCGGATCGCGAATCGACGTTCGAGAAGCTCAAGGCCGTGCTCGACGCCGCGCGAGCGGCGGGAGTGACGGAAGTTGCCGTGTCCACCGAGGAGCAGTAAATCCGCGGTGGAAGGAGCCTTCAGCTTGGGGGTGCGCGAGGGGCTTCCCCTCGCTAGAAGGAGCCTTCAGCTTGGGGGTGCGCGAGGGGCTTCCCCTCGCTAGAGCAAGAGGAGGAACGAAATGCTAATCAGATACGCCTTTGGAGTGGTGCTGGGCGCCGTGGCCACGTTCCTGCTGTTCATGTTGATGCAGGCCGTGATCGCGAACCCGGAAGCCGCAACGGACACCGGCGTCAAGGGCCGGATCGTGGACTTCGTGCGCGTGCAGGAAGATCAGGAAGTGCAGGTGAAGAAGCGCAAGCCGCCGCCGCCGCCGCCAGTGGACGAACCGCCGCCGAGCATGCCAAAGCCAACCCTCGACTCCAACGTCAGCGTCGGCATGGAGATCGGCCTCGTGGACGTGGATATCGACGTTGACGTGAGCGGCACCGGCTACAGTTCCGATGGCGAGTACCTGCCCATCGTCAAGGTGGCGCCCATCTATCCGAGGCGAGCGCAGTCGCGCGGCATCGAAGGTTATGTGCTGCTCGAATTCACGGTGACCACAACGGGCAGCGTGCGTGACCCCTCGGTGATCGAGGCCAAGCCGCCGGGCGTGTTCGACCGTTCGGCGATCAACGCAGCGCTCAAGTTCAAGTACAAGCCCAAGGTGGTGGATGGCGAGCCCATCGAGGTCGCCGGCGTGCGCAACCTCATCACCTTCCAGTTGGAAGACTGACGCCCTTGGGCCAACGAGTCTCCCCTTAACGGGGCGCGGAGGAACGGGTCATGGAACGGACCAAACGCACCAAATGCAAGAGCGGACGCATTCTCGCCGTGGGACTCGCGGCGATGCTGGTTCTTGCGGTGGCGCCGGACAGCCACCAAGGCATCCTGTCCGGAACGGCGCACGCCGCCGACCTGCCCCGCCTTGATGGCTTCCCGCCGTCCCCTGTCCTGACGGAGGACACGCAGAGGCGCAAGGTGCCGAACATGTCGGAAACCACCTACCGCAAGTTCGGCCAAGCGCAGGAGCTGATCGATCCTTGCCCGGACGATCCCGACAACTGCGAGGTCCCCCGGGACCCGGATGGCGCAATCACCATCCTGCTCGAAATGCTGGAGCGCGAGCGTCGATACAACGGCAACGAACTCGGCCAGGTTCACCAGATGCTGGCGGTGATCTACTACAACGACAAGGACGACACCCCCAAAACTCTGCATCACTACGAACAGCTCCTCGCCCAGGTGCCGGACATCACGGAAGCGCTCGAGCAAGGCACCCTCAAGACGCTCTCCCAGCTTCACCTCCAGGAGGAGAATTTCGACACGGCGCTCGAATACATGAAGCGCTGGTTCGCCATTTCCTACAACCCCGGCCCTTCCGAGTACATCCTGGTGGGACAGATTCACTTCCAGCGCAAGGACTTCCCCGCTGCCGCGCAAGCGCTCGAGGCTGCCATCTCCTTGGCGCAGAGCCGGGAACTGACCGTGCGCGAGAACTGGTGGGCGATGCTCAACTACGCCCATTTCGAGATGGAGAACTACGACCGCGTGATCGAGATTCTCGAGATCCTCGTGCGCGACTTCCCCAAGCGGCAGTACTGGATTCAGCTTGCCGGCGTCTATGGTCAGGAGGGCCAGGAACGCGAGCAGCTTATGGCATTTGAGGCGGCGCACGTGGCCGGGTTCCTCGACAAAGAGTCTGACGTGATGACCTTCGGCGGCTTGCTCATGCAGAACGAGGTGCCGTGGCGGGGCGCCAAGTACATGCAGGTTGGCCTTGACGCAGAGGTCGTGGAACGCACCCCGCGCAACCTGCAGCAGATCGGACAGGCGTATCAGTTGGCGCAGGAAGTGGATTCGGCCATCGGCATTTTCGAGGAAGCTGGCAGCAAGTCGGACGATGGCGAAATCTACGACCGCCTCTCCTCGCTCTACCTGGAGAAGGACGAGTTCTCCAAGTGCCGCACGGCGGCAGAGCGGGCGATGGACAAGGGCGGCATCAAGAAGGTGTACAACGTCGAGATCGTGCTCGGCATGTGCCAGTTCAACCTCGACGAACTGCGCGAAGCCCGCGCCACCTTCGTCAAGGCCCGCCGCACCGCTCGTGACGCCGAGGAAAGCAGCGCCGAGCGAATCACCCAACAGTGGATCCGCTACATCGACAACGAGAGCAAGCGCCGCGCCGAGCTTGAAGCGGCTGGCATCTAGAGCGCCTCCAACCACGCGCTATTGGGTGGAGGGCGTCTCGCCCTTCCTCCGATGGCCCGGCACGAACCATGTTCACTGGCATAGTGCAAGCGGTCGGCCGCGTTGTGGACGTTTCGCGAGCAAGGGGCATCACCACGCTGTCCATCGCTCTTGACGAAACCGCCGATGGCCTGCAAACTGGTGCTTCCGTGGCCGTCAACGGCTGCTGCCTGACCGCCTCCGCCGTGCAGGGCGGCACCGCGGCCCTCGACCTGATCGAGGAGACCACCCAACTCACCAATCTAGGCGCGCTCGTGCCAGGCAGCCTCGTGAACGTGGAGCGGTCCTTCCGCGTGGGCGATGAGGTGGGAGGGCACATCCTCTCCGGTCACATTGCCGCCTCGGTTCCCATCGTCGGCGTGGAAGCAGGGGAAGGTAGGCGCGTCCTGACGGTGCAGGTGCCGCAGGAGTGGCTGCGCTATCTCATGCCGAAGGGCTTCGTGGCACTCAACGGCGCGAGCCTCACCATCGCCGAACTGGACCGCGTCGCCGGAACGCTCTCAGTGAGCCTGATTCCCGAGACGCTGGCCCGCACCACGTTCGACACGGCCCGCGTCGGCGATCGCGTCAACCTCGAAGTGGATTCCCAAACCCAGGCCGTGGTCGAGACGGTGCGGGCGGTGCTGGCCGACGAATCCTTGCTGGCGGACATCCGTGGCTGATTCTTTCGGCCAGCGCCTGCGCCAACAATGGGCCCGCAGCGACTCTGCGCTGTGTGTGGGCCTCGATCCCGTGCGCGAGCGCCTGCCAAGCCACCTTTCGCAAGCGCCGGATGCGCTGCTCCGCTTCTGCCGGGAGATCGTCGATGCGACTGCAGACCTCGTCTGCGCCTTCAAGCCCAACATCGCCTTCTTCAACGCCGAAGGCGCCGAGCAAGACCTCGAACGCCTGATCGAACACATTCACGCGGCGCATCCCGGCATACCGGTGATCGTCGATGCCAAGCGGGGCGACGTAGGCTCCACGGCGAGGATGTATGCACGGGAGCTATTCGAGCGCTACAAAACCGATGCCGCCACGGTGAACCCGTGGCAAGGATGGGACAGCATCGAGCCCTTTGCCGAACACGCCGGACGAGGCGTAGTGGTGCTTTGCCACACTTCCAACCCCACCAGCGCCTGGTTGCAGGAAGAGCCCCGGGACGACCCCGCTTACTTGCGCATCGCGCGCGAAATGCAGCGTCGAGACGACGACAACCTCGCCCTGGTGGTGGGCGCCACGTTCCCGGCACAACTGGCGGAGGTGCGGCGAATGGCGCCCACGTTGCCGTTTCTGGTGCCAGGCGTCGGCGCACAGGGAGGTGGCGCCGAGGAAGTTCGGCAGGTATTCGCGAGCGGCATCGATGCAAAGGGCCAAGGCATCGTCGTGAACGCTTCGCGCAGCATCATCTATGCAGGTTCGGGCACAGACTACGCCGTCGCAGCCCGGCAGGCGGCACAGGACCTTCGCGACGAAATGCGTCGCGCTCGCGACCGGCAACCAAACTGACACCAATCTTCCGAAGGAAACCGGAACATGGCAGAGATTCCCGCGTTCGTGTGGAACGATCCGCTCTTGCTCGACGAGCAGCTCTCGGGCGACGAACGCCTGATTCAGGACACCACCCGCCAATACGCCACCGATAGGCTCATGCCGCGCGTGATCGAGGCCAACCGGTACGAACGCTTCGATCGCGAAATCATGAACGAGATGGGCGAGTTGGGTCTGCTCGGCGCGACCCTGCCGGCAAAGTATGGCTGTGCCGACGTGAACTACGTTTCCTACGGCCTCATGGCGCGGGAAGTGGAACGGGTGGACTCCGGCTATCGCTCGGCGATGAGTGTGCAATCCTCGCTCGTCATGCATCCGATCCACGCCTACGGCAGCGAAGAGCAGCGCATACGCTACCTGCCGAAGCTGGCATCCGGGGAATGGGTGGGCTGCTTCGGCCTCACCGAACCCGACCACGGTTCCGACCCCGGCAGCATGGTCACCAAGGCCGAGAAGACCGGCGATGGCTACTTGCTGAACGGTGCCAAGATGTGGATCACCAACGCGCCCATCGCCGACGTGGCCGTGGTGTGGGCCAAGCTCGATGGCCGCATTCGCGGCTTTGTGGTGGAACGCGACATGCCTGGGTTCTCGACCCCAAAGATCGAGGGCAAGATGAGCCTGCGCGCCTCTGCCACCGGCCAGATCGTGCTGGAGGACGTGCTGGTGCCGGAAGGCAACCTGTTGCCGAACGCGTCGGGCCTCAGCGGCCCCTTCGGCTGCCTGAACCGCGCCCGTTACGGCATCGCCTGGGGCTCCATGGGCGCCGCCGAGTTCTGTTGGGCCGCCGCCCGCGAATACACCTTGGAGCGCACCCAGTTCGGCCGTCCACTCGCAGCAAACCAGCTCATCCAGAAGAAGCTGGTGGACATGCAGACAGAAATCACCTTGGGCCTAACGGCTTGCCTGCGCATGGGCCGCCTGTTCGACGAAGGCCGCCTCGCCATCGAGAACATCTCCCTGCTCAAGCGCAACAACTGCGGCAAGGCCCTCGACATCGCCCGCATGGCCCGCGACATGCACGGCGGCAATGGCATCAGCGACGAATACCACGTCATCCGCCACGCCATGAACCTCGAAACCGTCAACACCTACGAAGGCACCCACGACATTCACGCCCTGATCCTGGGCCGAGCCCAAACGGGCATCCAGGCCTTCACCGGTTAGGACGCGGGCCTTGGCCGGGAGGGTAGGGCGCCTTCCCTGCCGGAGGTAGGCGGAGTCAGGCGATGCCGAACACCGGGGCGGCGTTGTCCCAATAGATCTTGCGGATGCTCTCTTCCGGCAGCGGCTGCTTCTCGAGGTCGGACATGCCGGCGGGCCAGGTGCCGTCGGGGTGCGGGTAGTCCGTGTTGAAGGTGACGTAGGAGTCGCCTACCAGTTCGCACACCGCTGGCAGCGTCATTTCGTCGCCGCGGCAGGCCACGAGGAAGTTGGACTTGAAGTACTCCGTCGGTCGTCGATTGAGTTCCGGGTGCTCCGCGTTGCCGGAGAAGTCCCAATGCTGCTCCATGCGCTGCAGCCAGTATGGCAACCATCCGGCATCGGCTTCCACATGCACCACTCGGAGCTTCGGATGGCGTTCGATGACGCCGTACCAGATGAGGCTCATCATCGCCACCATCGCCTCAAAGGGGTGGGCGATGATGTGGCCGGAGGTGTGGGTGTCCATGCGCTCGCCATAGGAGGGCAGGTAGGGCGAGCCGGAGTCGTGGATGCACAGCGGCCGGCCCAGTTCCTCGATGCGACTCCAAAGCGGGTCGTAGTCCGAGTGGTAGAGATTGCGCCCGCAAACGGGGTTGGGGCGCACGTAGAAGCCGGCGGCGCCCTTCGCGGCCATGCGCTCCGCCTCTTGGAGCGCGAGGTCCGGCGCCTGCACCGGCAGCATGGCGGCCATGCGCAGACGTTGCGGTGCCGTGCCGCAATACTCGATGCTCCAGTCGTTGTAGGCCCGGCACACCGCAGCGAGCAACTCCGGGTCGTTCCACTCCTTGCCGAGCATCTGCCCACCCACGGTGGGGTAGAGCACTTGGGCGTCGATGCCGTGCGCGTCCATGTCGCGCAGCCGCGCCTCGGCGCTGAACCCCTCCGCGCGAGACTGCTCATGCTTCTCCATGCCTCGTGCGGCGGCTTCGTGAAACTCTTCCGAATGCATCGGATAGCTGCCGTCCTGCTTGGTGATGGGTTCGCCTTCCGCCATCATCCCCGGCCGACCGTTGCCCATGTCACCGATGCGGGGAGCCCGGTCCGCGAACGCGGGATCAATGTAGTCCGCCCAGATGCGCGGCGGCTCCATCTGGTGCGAGTCCGTGTCAATCACTCGATATCCGTTGCGCATCGCTCCCCCTCGTGACTTCGGCTAGGCTGCCCGACTATAACGCGCTAGCGCCAGCAGGTAAGTCGGACTTGTGGTGTGGCCTTCGGAGGGAAGGCATCCTGCCTTCCCTAGCGCCGACAGGCGCTTTCCCTCCAAATCGCGGTCGGTGCGCCAGAGGGCGCGCAGGGAAGGCAGAATGCCTTCCCTCCAAGGCCCGCCCTTTTTCGTGCTAGCAGGCATTAGAGGGCCTTCTCTGGACGGAGGGCGTCCCGCCCTCCAAGCGTGCCGAAGGCGCGCACGCAGCGGAGCCAACCAACGCCACCAACAAACCAGCCTCTGTTCCTTGACGTGCCTGCGGCACGATGGAGGGCGAGCGCCGCCAACCCCTCGCTTCGCTCGGCGTCTGGCCCCAGCTCCTACCTCCCTATGACCTCGCGCCGCAGAAAAGGCCAGCAGCTCGCGCAACGAACTGCCAACGCGCCCTGAAGGGCGCGCGCCTAGGGAATGCGGCGGAAGCGGATGGTGGCGAGGTAGCTGCCGCCGATCGTACCCCTGTTGAACTCCACCGTGCCGCCGACGGTCTCGGTCAGAAGACGGATGCGTTGTGGCGGGTTGGTGGCGGTGCCGCTTAGGCTGAACTGGGTGCCAGTTTCGGTGCCGGCGTCCCAGGCCGGAAGGCCCATATCGCCCGTGTCATCGATCCAGCGGCCTTCGTCATCGAGGAGGGGGAATTCGGAGAGCCCGACGAACCAGTCGGGGCTCGGTGCGATCATGCTGCCGAAGGTGAAATTGGGCAGGTCGCGGGAGACGGTCAGTTCAAATACGCTCGTTCCGGTGGCACCGGTGCCACTGCTCGTTACGCCCTCGCCGGCATCGCCGGCGTCGGTCTTCGCGGCAATCTCGGCCAGGAACGTCGAGGCCTGTCCGAGTTCGGCGAGGTTCTCGAGACCTGGGCTTGCAAGTTCTCCCGGCACCCACAGATCGGCATCGGCATTGACGGCCGCTCCCGCGAGGGTCGTGAAGTGCGCGCCACCTGGCACCGTGCCGTGTTCGGCTGCGTTCCATCGCGCCGTGAACGTGACGGAATAGCGGGCGGTGGCTTCCATCCCCCGCATGTTGGGCGCCCGGTCGAGGCAGGAGAAGTTCTCGAACGTCTCGTTGCCGATGACGTTGAGGTTCATCAGCTTCAGCCCCGGATGGTGGGTGACGTACAGGCTCGCCTGACCATTCCACCGGCCACCGACGATTCGCGCCAGCCGGGTGGCGCTCAGCCACGCACCGGCCTTGGGCCGAAGCGAAGCGAGCAGCCGGCGATTGGCCCTGCCGACGACGTCGCCGTCCGCATCCCGCAAGGTTCCGCGAATGTCGGCGATGCGTTCGTCTGAGGTGTTGATGAGGCGAATGTAGGTGCTGTCCAGTTGATCGATGCCCTCGACGCTGTGCACCGCGCCTTCCGCGACGCAGTTGACGTTGGTGGTCCAGCCATGGGGCGCGCTCCGGAGCCGCAGCATGGCCACGAACGAGGCGTTCTCCACATCGGCGCTAACTTCGAGCATGGCCGGCTGTGTCCACGCTTCGGTATCGAAGCGCGTTTCCAGCGCAGCGGACGTGAGCGCCAAGCGTGCGCCGGGCGCGAGCGGCGCATCGCTAAGGGACGCCCCGGCGGTGCCGAGCGCTTCGCCACGATGGTTGAAGAGGTCTCCCGTGAAGCGCAGCTCCTCGCTCGATGTGTTGATGAGCTGCAGTTCGGTCACACTGCCGAGCGGGGCGGTTGCCGTGGTCAGCATCAAATAGACGCGCACCGGCTCCGCAGAAGCGGAACAGCCGGCGAGGAACGCCAGAAACGCGGCAAGGAACGCCAGACACGAAGCCAGCCGAACTCGCATGGCCCTTCCGAACAAGACGACGCGGCGGATGTTATGCCTTGCGGCACGCCGGCGCCAGCGTTCGGCTCGCTGTGGCCGGATTCGTCCGGCGGGCTGTTAGCGCGCCCCTGGAGGGCGCGTCGGCAGTTCGCTGACGCGAACCGCTGGCCTTCGTGCTCGCATTCGCTCGCAGCTACGGCTAGTGTGGCGTCCCAGAAATACGTCACCCTTCGTGCTGGACGTTGGCTGGTGCAACAATGCCGGAGAAAGCGAGGATGTGCCGTCCGCGACTCGCCCCCGAGAGGTCGTTGAGTGCCTGCATTTGGCAGCCCGAAGTACCACGAACTTGCGGGACGGCACACTAGCAGCCCTTCGGACTTCGCCGCAGGGCGCGGCGAAGTCCGACAGGCTGTTAGCATGAGCGCATACAGCCACGGGGGATGGGATGAAGTTCGGATTGCGCTACTGCAACACGGGTCGCTACTTCGATGGCACGGCGGCGGTGGAACTCGTACAGGCGGCGGAGGAGGCCAGGTTCGAGTCTGCCTGGACCGTCGAGCACACGGTGGTACCGGAGGGCTACGAATCCGCCTACCCGTATTCGGAAGACGGCAAGATGGCCGGTGGGGCGCACGACTTTCCGCTGCCCGATCCGCTCGTCTGGATGGCCTACGTGGGTGGACAGACAAGCCGCATCAAGCTCGGCACGGGCATCCTGATCGTGCCGCAACACAACCCGGTCATCACCGCCAAGCAGGTGGCCACGCTCGATCGCATGACCGGCGGTCGCATCCTGCTCGGCATTGGCGTCGGCTGGCTCCGAGAGGAGTTCGAGGTCATTGGCGCGCAATTCGATGAACGGGCTGCCCGCACCGACGAGTACGTGGCGGCGATGCGCGCCCTTTGGGGCCAGGATCGGCCTTCCTTCGCGGGAGAGTTCGTGCAATTCGACGGTGCCTACTGCAGACCGCAACCGGTGGACGGGCATGTGCCGATCATCGTCGGCGGCCATTCAAAGGCCGCGGCGCGGCGCGCTGGACGGCTCGGTGACGGCTTCTTCCCCGCCCGAGGCGCATCGGCGGAGCTGATCGCGCTCGCGCGGGAGACCGCCGAAGCGACTGGCCGGGACCCATCCAAGCTCGAAGTCACGGTGAGTTGCCCCGAGGACTTGGGTGAACTCAAGGCCCTGAGCAACCTCGGCGTCGATCGGGTGTTGGTGCCGGTGACGCCCACCTTCGGGATGCCGGCGGCGGCGCCCGATCCGGAGGCCGTGCTCGGCTGGCGAGGCAGGATCGAGGACCATGCCGATGTCTGAAGCCGGGTTTCCGTCGCAAGAAGAGCTCGATGCGGGGCTTAGGCGCCAGCTTGACGTGCTAGGCGAGCGCGACGTGGCCGGCTGGAAGGTGGGCCTCACCTCCGGCGGTGCCCGCGACAGCATGGGGCCGGGGTTCCGCCCGTTTGGCTTCATCCTGCCGGAGCGCGTTTTCCCGAGCGGCGCGAGAATCGAACGTGCCGGCATCAAGACGCCGGGAGTCGAGAACGAATTCTGTTTCACGATGGGTCGGCAACTCGGCGCCAACGCCACGCGTGACGATGCCATCCTGGCCGTGGAGTCCGTTTGCGCCGCATTCGAGCTGAACGAGCGGCGCTTGCCACCAGACGCGACGACGGCTGACCGCCTCGCGGACGATCTCTCGCAGTGGGGCATCGTGGTGGGAGAGCCGCGCGTGCTCGACTGGCGCGGCTTCGCCTTCGCGGACGTGTCCGTGCGACTTGCCCTCGACGGGGGCGAGATCGAGTGCGTTGCGGCGGCAGGGCACATCGACGATCACTTCGACTCCCTCGCCGCGCTTGCCCGTCAGCTCGCGCGCTTCGGCCGGTCGCTCGAACCTGGCCAGCGCGTGATCACCGGCTCGTTCGGCAAGCACGCCGTCACCGGTGCCTGTCGGCTCGACGGCGACTTCGACGCCGGGACGGCCAGGGGCATTGGCCAAGTATCCGTGGAGTTCGCGTAGCCGGACGGTCTCGATCCGCAAACCTATCGCAAAGGAGTTCGCCATGAAGGTAGTCGTCATTCCCGGTCTCACGCTGCGCGAGGTGAGCGACGAAGACGTGGCGCGCATTCGCGAGGCCGGAGGCGACGCCGAGGTGGTGGTCACGAACCCACAGGGCGCCGAGACCGAGATCGCCGATGCGGATGTGGTGTTCGGCTTCGTCTCCCGGCGCATGTATCTCGGTGCCCAGAACCTGCGCTGGGTTCACGCCATCTCTTCGGGGGTCGATGCCTTCCTCTACGACGAGTTCCGCGACGGCGACGTGGTGCTCACGAGCGAGAAGGGCCTGGTCGGCGACCATCTGGCAGACACCGGCTTTGGCCTGCTGCTCATGCTCACGCGACAGTTGGCCGCGGCGCTGCGCTACGGCCCGGATTCCTGGAACCACCGCCCTGAGATGCGCTACCGGGAAGTGGAGCTCACCGGCAGCACGATGGGTATCTTCGGCTTCGGCGGTACGGGCCGCGCCATGGCGCGTCGCGCGGCCGCCTTCGGCATGGACGTGGTCGCCATGGACCGCGACCCGGTGGCGCCCTCGCCAGAAGTGCCCGAGGTGCATGGGGAGGGCTACTTCGACGACCTTCTGGCGCGCTCGGATGTGGTGGCCATCTGCACGCCGCTCACCCCGGAAACCCGAGGCAAGTTCGACGCCGCCGCCTTCGCCCGCATGAAGGAAACCGCCTTTCTGGTCAACGTAACGCGAGGCGAAGTCATGGTGGAGGACGACCTCGTGGCGGCCCTGGAGTCCGGCCAGATTCGCGGCGCCGGCCTCGATGTCGTGCCGCGCGAGCCGCTGCCGGCCGACAGCCCACTCTGGTCGCTGCCCAACGTGGTGATGACACCCCACACCGCTGGTGCCAGCCAGTTCCGCGCCAGCCGCAACATGGAACGATTCCTGCGCAACCTCGAACGCCTGCGGCGCGGTGAAGAGCTAGAGGGCGTCATCGACAAGCAACTTGGCTACTGACTCCCCCGCATCGGCAAGGGCCTCTCCGGACGGAGGGCGTCCCGCCCTCCACAGCGTGCCGAAGGCGCGCACGCGGCGGAGCTGGCCAACGCCACCGCAAGCAATCGTTCCAGACAACTAGCCGTAGCTGCGAGCGAACGCGAGCACGAAGGCCAGCAGTTCGCGCCAGCGAACTGCCGACGCGCCCGCAAGGGCGCGCTAGCGCGTGAACAAGGCGGGCGCGCAGGGAAGGCATTCTGCCTTCCCTGCGCGCCCTCTGGCGCGCTGACCGCGGCTCGGAAAGGAAAAGCGCCTGTCGCCGCTAGGGGCGCGCCCTTCGGGCGCGTAAGCCGGATGCCTTCCCTCCGAAGGCCCAGCCCAAGTCCGACAGGCTGCTACCGTACTGGCAGTTCGATCCGAAACGCCGTTCCCGATTCGGTAGGAACATGGTTCACGGTGCCGCCGGCGGCACCTATGAGCGAGCGGACGATGGGCAGACCGAGGCCCGTGCCGCCTTGGTCTCGGCGCGTGGTGAAGAACGGCTCGAACATCATGCGGGCGTTCGCCGGCGAGACCCCCTGGCCGTCGTCTGCGACTTCGACTCGCGCGGACGCAGGCGCCACCTGCACGGCAATGCGGAGCCGCTTGGCGCCGTGCTGCGCCGCGTTTTCGGCCAGGTTTTGCAGAACCGAGCCGAGGGACTCCGCTTCCAGGGGCAACGCCGCATCGACTGCACCTTCCGCAGAGAGGGCAAGGCCAGCCAATTGGTCCTCGTCTCCGAGTACCTCGGCCACGGTGCAGCGGGGCGCATGTGCTCGCTGCCTGGGCATGTCCGCTTGCGCCAGCTCCAGCAGGCGACCGGTAAGCCGCGCCAGCCGTTCCACGTCGCTCGCGAGATTGGCAAGAAAGCGGCTGCGTTCCTCGGGCGCCATCTCGTCGATGTGGTCCGAGAGCACCTCGAGGGCGCCCGACATGGCCGCAATGGGCGTCTTGAACTCGTGGCTCACGCTGCGCGCCAGGTCTCGGATGTAGCTGTTGCGGCGTTGCAGGCTCTCGGCCATCGCCTCCAAGCTCTCGGCAAGCTGGGCGATCTCCACCGTGCGGTACGGACCCGCATCCAGTTCGGTAGCCTCGCCGCGGGCGATGCGGCCCGCCCCGGCGGCCAGCCGCTGCACCGGCAACACGACCAGCCGCGACGTGACGATGGCCGTCGCCACCACCACCACGAGCAGCAACAGTGCCGCCTGCAACAAGAGGTCTCGCTTGTGCTGCAGCGCCTGCAAGATGGTCGCAGGTGTGCGCCACAGCAGCACGGCGCCAATCACGCGATCGTCGAACATGATCGGGCTCGCGACATACACTAGCAGCCCGGCGCTGCGGATGATCGTCGCCACCGCCGAGGCGTCGCGTTGCCGCAAGCGGCTGGACCAACGACCGCCAAGCGCCGCCTCGACTTCCTCTACGGCGGCTAGGGACGTGCCCACATCGTCGCCGGTGCTGGCGACCACCACGCCTTGCGCATCCACCAGGCGGATTTGTGCCAGCGTTAGGCTCCGCGCCTCGGCAAGCACGGGCTCAATGGCTTTGCCGAGGCTGTACGCGGCCGGCGTCGGTGCCGGGCCGAGTGTTCCACCGGGATACGGTTCATGCACTGGGGAGTCGGCCAAGTCCAGTTCCGCAAAGCGCGGCTCGCTACTGGCAAGCTCCCCGTGCAGGACCAAGCCTGACTCGGCAACCGTCTCGCTATAGCGCGCCCGGAACGTGGCGGCGATCAGCCCCGCCTGGGCAATGAGCTCGGATTCCGTCTGCCGCACCAGTGCGCTCTCGTAGAGCCGAAGCACCTGAATGCCTGCCAGCGGCAGCACCAGCACGAACAGGCTGACGACGAGGATGACCGTCCGCAGACGGACGCGGATCATGGATGTGCGAGCCGAAAGCCCACGCCGTGAACCGTCTGGATGAGGTCCGCTCCCACCTCCCGCAGTTTCGCGCGCAGTCGGCGCACGTGGCTGTCGATGGTGCGGTCGCTGACCACGCGATGGCCGGGATATGCGCCGCTTGCCAGTTCGTCGCGGTCCAGCACCCGGCCTTGGTGCCGGGCGAGGGTGGCGAGCAGGCCAAACTCGGTGCGGGTGAGCGAGAGTGGCGCGCCGTTGATTGCGGCGGTGCGTTCCGCGAGATTCATCTGCAACGGCCCGAACTGCACGTTTTCGGCGGCGGGAGTCGCGAGCGCGTCCTGGCGCCGGAACTGCGCCTTCACCCGTGCTGCCAGTTCGCGCGGAGAGAAAGGCTTGGTGATGTAGTCGTCACCGCCCACTTCGAGCCCGACGATGCGGTCGACCTCCGCGTCCTTGGACGAGAGGAACAGGATCGGAATGTTGCTGTCCGCGCGCAGCGTGCGGCAAACCTCAAGACCATCGGCCTCGGGCATGAGGATGTCGAGGATCACGAGGTCCGGTGCGTTGCGCTCGAACTCGGTCACGGCCGAGCGACCGTCGCCGGCCTCTACGGTCTCAAACCCCTCGCGCCGAAGCGCAAAGCACACGACATCGCGAATGTGCGCGTCGTCGTCCACAACCAGAACTTTGCGCATGGACGGCAGTGTACACGCGCCGGAACGGCTGGTATCCGCCAGCCCTTGCAGGCGGAGTGCAAGTTGTGAGCAAATGGGTGCCCGTCGTTGGCGGCTCGCGGCGGTTTCTGGGGTGAGGCACCTTGCCCTTGCAGCGCGATGAAGACGCGACCATGTTTCGCAAGCGTTGTGGAAAAGAGAACCTTAAAACAATTTCTTGAAAAGGATTCTTCAAGTGAATTCGAGGATCAGGGAAGGCGTTGACGTCACGTCCCATGTCGAGCCCCGCCATCGCGAGGAGTTCGAACGAAGTGGCTTCACGGTGCTTGAGTCGGTGATCGACGCAGAAGACCTTGCCATGCTGCGTGCTGAATGCGCCACCTTCGTCGCCCGCATGGATCGCCACCTCGACAAGCTCGGCACCGACGTGCTCGGCATCACCCATCGTGGCAAGCGCTACTTCATCAGCCGCCGCTACCGCGACAGCGAACGCCTGCCCGGCTTCATCTTCGGCGACCTGATGCGCGAGATCACCACCGCCTTCCTCGGCCCGGACGTGTTCCTGTTCAACGAGCAATGGGTGGTCAAGGGCGCGGCCAGCCCCGACGGCACCGATCCCGGCATGAAGTTCGCTTGGCACCAAGACTCCGGCTACGTGAACTTCCGCGATCCCGGCAACGTCCACCGGCCATACCTCACCTGCTGGTGTGCCCTCGACGACGTGAACGCCGACAACGGCACCATCTCAGTGCTGCCCCACGAACGAGCAGGCTCGCGCAACCATGTCTTCGCGCACCGGCACGAAGAGGGCACCAACGACCTGATCGGCTACGAAGGCAACGACCCGGGCGTGCTCATCGAAGCCCCGGCCGGCAGCGTCGCCGTCTTCTCCAGCACCAGCCTGCACCGAAGCTCCCCCAACACCACCCAAAGCCAACGCCGCGTGTACCTGACCCAATACAGCGCCGAACCCATCCACGCCACCGATGGCAGCAGATGGGGGGACGCGGTTCCCTTCGTGTCTGACGGAGAGTTCGTGTACGAAGCCCTGCCAGCCCAATGACGGCGAGGCAGTGGAAGGGGCGACCCTTGTGGTCGCCCGCGTTCGCGTCATGTAGAGGGTCGGCTTGACCAACACGGGCGAGGACAAACCTCGCCCCTACGGGGTGTAGCGCTCGAAGTCGTCCCAGTAGTCGGCATAGGTCTTGGCTACGCAGGCTGGGTCCTCGATTTGGCAGGCGCCGATTCGGCTGGCGAGGACCGACATGGACATCGCCATGCGGTGGTCCTCGTAGGTGGCGAAGCGGGCAGGGCGGAGTTCGCTTGCGGGATGGACGGTCATGGCGTCTTCGAACTCTTCCACGGTAACGCCGGCACGCCGCAGTTCCGTGCAGCCGGCGGCGATGCGGTCGCATTCCTTGATGCGCAGGGTTGCGAGACCGGTGATGCGGGTGGGAGTGGGCAGGAAGGGCGCGATGGCCATGAGCGTTGGTGCGGCGTCGGGCATGTTGCTCATGTCGATGTTGCCCAAGGGGCGCAGGGCCTTGGCTCCCTGAATGCAAACCTGATCGGACTCGCGACGAATCGTTGCGCCGAGGCGTTCGCAAAGGCCGATGAAGGCATAGTCGCCCTGCACGGTGGATTCGCCGAGGTTGGTAAGCGTCACCGTCCCGCAATGCAGCGTTGCGAGGGCGGCGTGATAGGTGGCTGCGCTGGCATCGCCCTCGATGCTGGCGTTGCCGCCGGTGTATTGCGCCGGTGGTACCACCAGCGTGTGATCGTCCGGCGCGAGCACCTCCACACCGCGTCGCGCCATCTGTGCCGTCGTCAGTGCCACATAGGAAGCGCTTGTGCGTTCGTCCTCGAGATGAATCGTCAGCCCTTGCGGGAACGCGGGTGCAGACAGCAGCAAAGCGGAGAGAAACTGGCTGCTGACAGACGTGCGGAGCTTCGTCTCGGCGCCGAGGCGCGAGGGCCCCCGTACGGTCACCGGGGCAAAGCCGTCGTTGCCTCCCGACACCTGACAGCCGAGGTGCCGAAGCGAATCGAGCAAATCCCCGTTGGGCCGCCGTGAAAGCTGTGGATGCCCGCCGATTTGCGTGGCACCGGCGTTGAGCGCGGCGCGAGCGATCAGGAACCGCAGCGACACTCCGCTCATGCCGAGGTGCAGCGACACGTCTCGGGGCCTTCGTGGCGGCGGCGAGATCAACGCCCCGGCGCCGTCGCGTTCGACGGTTCCGCCGAGCCGCCCCAGGGCATCGAGCATCGCGTCCACATCGTCGCAGCGGGGAATGCCAGTCAGCCGCGTCGGCACCGGCGTCAGCGATGCAATCAAGAGTTGGCGGAGCGCAATTGACTTGCTGCCAGGCAAAGCAAGCCGAACGTCGAAGCCGGCGCGCAGGCGCGGAACTGGCCGCACTTCGGTTGCAACGGCATCGGCAAGATCGGTTGGCATGAGTGTAAGCGGGTGCCTTGCGCGCCGGGAAACCCGCTAGAATACGCCGCTTTCGCGTCAAACCTAAAGCCAAGCGACCACGAAGGGGGAACCGATGGCCGAAGCAGCCGTGGCGGATCTGCAAAGCGACCTAAACAATCTGGTGATGAGCAACGAGGTGGAGCCGCTCTATCTCGCCGTCAAGAACTTCATCGATACCGAAATCGAGCCGCAGACGCCAGCCTTTCAAGAGGCCGCCGGCGAGCACGGCGACCGCTGGAGCCTTTCGCCGCGCCAGGAGGACATCTTGGGCGGGCTGAAGAACAAGGCCAAGTCCAACGGCCTGTGGAACTTCTTCCTGCCGGACGCCGATACCGGCGAGGGCCTCAAGAACCTCGACTATGCGTTTATTGCCGCCGAACTCGGCAAGAACCCGATTGCCTCCGAGTGCCTCAACTGCAGCGCCCCGGACACCGGCAACATGGAGGTGCTTGAACGCTATGGCACCCCTGAACAAAAGGAGAAGTGGCTGAAGCCGCTCCTGAACGGCGAAATCCGCTCGGCCTACGCGATGACGGAGCCGAACCTTGCCTCGTCGGATGCGAAGCAAATCGCCACCCAAGCCCGTCTCGACGGCGACGAATGGGTGCTCAACGGCGAGAAGTTCTACATTTCCGGCGCTGGCGATCCCCGCTGCAAGATCATGATCACGATGGTGCAGACGGATCCCACCGCCCCGCGCCACCGGCAGCAGAGCCAGATTCTCGTGCCTCGCGACAACCCCGGCGTCAACATCATCGAGCCGATGACGGTGTTCGGCCACGACGACGCCCCGCATGGCCACATGCACATCAAGTTCGAGAACTGCCGCGTGCCGAAGGAGAACATGATCCTCGGCGAAGGCCGCGGCTTCGAGATTTCCCAAGGCCGCCTAGGCCCGGGCCGCATCCACCACTGCATGCGGTCGGTGGGGCAGGCGGAACGCGCGCTGGACCTCATGGTGCGGCGCGGCATGTCGCGGGAAGCCTTCGGTCGTCCAATCGCCCAGCTCGGCAAGAACCTCGAAGTCATCTCCCGCGCCCGCATCGAGATCGAGGCCATGCGCCTGATGGTGCTGAAGGCCGCCAAGGCGATGGATGTCCTTGGCAATCAGGAAGCGCGGGTTTGGGTGCACATGGTGAAGGCGATGGTGCCCGAGCGGGTGTGCCAGATCATCGATCAGGCGATCCAGATCCATGGCGCGACCGGCGTGTCGCAGTGGACGCCGCTCGCGGGCATGTACACCGGGCAGCGCACCTTGCGCATCGCCGACGGGCCAGACGAGGTGCATCACCTCGTGGTGGGTCGCGCGGAATTGCGCAAGTACGACCCCGACGTGGGCCGCAATTGAGCGCAGCTTTCGCCCAAGGCTCACAAGGGCTGCTGGCGGCTCTTCCCTGGGTTGCCGCCGGCGGTGCCATCGGCGCGGTGGCGCGCTTCGTGCTGGTTGCCTTGCTGCCGGGGTCGGCGGCACACGCGTTCTCCTGGGGCACCCTCACGGCAAACGTTGCCGGCTGTCTCGCCATTGGCGCCTTGGTGGCGTTTTTGGCGGGCAGCCCTTGGTTTGACTCCTTCGGGCGCCCCTTCCTCGTGGTGGGGGTGCTCGGCGCCTTCACCACCTTCTCTGCGTTTTCGATGGACGTGCTCAACCTTGCGGCGCATGGCCGCATGGCATTGGCGGCGCTCTATGCGGGCGCCACGGTGGTGCTGTGCATCGCCGCCGCGGCCTTGGGGCATCGCCTTGCAGGAATCTGGTCGTGATCGATCCGCGCCTGCTCAGACGCGACATCGACGCGATTGCCGAACGGCTCGCGGTGCGCGGCTTTGTGCTGGACGTTGCGCGATTTCGGGAGATCGAAGAACGCCGCCGGCAGTTTCAGACCGAAACCGAACGACTCCAGCACGAACGCAACACCGCCTCGAGGCGAATCGGCAAGGCGAAAGCCGCTGGCGAGGACATCGCGCCCTTGGTGGCGGCGGTCGGGGAGCTGGGCAGCGAACTGGACGCGGTCAAGGTGCAGGCGGAGGCGGCGCAAGCGGAACTTGCTGACTTCGCGTTGGCTGTGCCCAATGTTCCCGACGGAGATGTTCCCGCCGGTGAGGACGAGAGCGCCAACGCCGAACTCGCTCGCTGGGGCGAGCCGCCGGCATTCAACTTCAATCCGCTCGACCACGTCGCCCTTGGCGGCGCTGAGATCGACACGGCCGCGGCAGCGAGGATGTCCGGCGCACGGTTCTCGGTGCTGCGCGGGCCGGTCGCCAGCCTGCACCGCGCCCTCACGCAGTTCATGCTCGACATGCATACCGGGGAGCATGGCTACGAAGAGGTTTATGTGCCCTACATCGTTGGCCGCGACGCGATGACCGGCACGGGTCAGTTGCCCAAGTTCGAGGACGACCTCTTCGCGGTGGGGCAGGACGGCATGTACCTGATACCCACGGCGGAAGTTCCGGTCACGAACCTCGTCCGCGAGAGCATCCTCGGTGAGGACGAACTGCCGCTCAAGTTCGTTGCCCACACTCCATGCTTCCGCAGCGAGGCAGGATCCTACGGCAAGGACACCCATGGCCTGATCCGCCAGCACCAGTTCGAGAAAGTGGAACTCGTGCAGATCGTTGCGCCAGAGCAGTCGGAGCGGGCACTAGAGGAGCTCACAGCGCACGCGGAAGCGGTGTTGAAGCGGCTGGAACTGCCATACCGCGCCATGCTCCTCTGCGGCGGCGATCTTGGCTTCTCAGCCGCTCGCACGGTGGACCTCGAGGTGTGGCTGCCGGGCCAGAACAGCTACCGCGAGATTTCCTCGTGCAGCAACTTTCGCGACTTCCAGGCCCGCCGCATGATGGCGCGTTACCGTGAGGGCGAGCGGGGCAGGGTGGAGTACGTCCACACCATCAACGGCTCGGGCCTCGCAGTGGGACGAACGCTGATTGCCGTGCTCGAGAACGGCCAGGACGGCGAGGGCGTGGTGCATGTGCCCGACGCGCTGCGCGACTATCTCGGCGGCACTACCAGGCTCGACCTGCGCGGACGCACCGACGGCCAAGCCGCCTAGGAGATTGCGCCGTAGAATGACGCTGTCGCGCCATTTCGACGGCGCCGGCTTATAGGAGCAACCAACGGACACGCTGCCGCTGGCTCTGGACCTCACGGACCGGTCCTGCCTCGTGGTGGGTGCCGGGCCGGTCGCTTTGCGCAAGATCGAGCTTCTCGTCGGCGCCGGTGCCCGGGTCTCGGTCGTCGCACCGACGATGCATCCCGACACGGCGGCGTTTTGCGGCGAGCGCGGTGTGCGGGTGGCACGCCGCCCTGTGCAGGACTCCGACTGCGACGGCCACCTCCTCGTCGTTGCTGCAACGGGAATCCCGGAAGTCAACGACTTCGTCAGCCGCGCCTGCCAGGAACGCAACACGCTCGTCAACTGTGTCGATTCTCCGGGCCTCTCGAGTGCGCTGTTCCCCGCACTCGTGGATCGTGGATCGGTAACCGTTGCCGTCAGCACGGGCGGTGCATCGCCCACCTTGGCACGCCGGCTGCGAGAGCGGATCGAAGCCACGCTGCCGGCGGGCGTCGGCACGCTGGCGGATTACCTCTCGGCAAAGCGCTCGCGAATCCGTGCCGCCCTCGGCTCGGTGGCCGAACGACAGCGGTTCTGGGATCGCGTTCTCGATGGCCGGTTGCCGGGCCTCCTCGCTCGTGGCGACACCGAAAGTGCGGACGCCCTGTTGGACGAGGAACTTGCCCGTACCGGGCCACCGGTCGGCATGGTTTCTCTCGTCGGTGCGGGGCCGGGCGACGCGGACCTCTTGACCCTGAAAGCCCTGCACTGCCTGCAACGGGCCGATGTGGTGCTCTACGACAACTTGGTGGGCGTCGACATCCTGAACCGTTGTCGCCGCGACGCCCGCAAGCTCCACGTCGGCAAGCGGCGGGCGTTCCCCGGCACCCGCCAAGAAGCCATCAACGAGATGCTTGTGGAGGAAGCCCGCTCTGGCCACCGCGTGGTGCGCCTGAAGGGCGGAGACCCTTTCATCTTCGGTCGAGGCGGAGAAGAGACCCACGCGCTGACCGAAGCCGAGATTCCGTTCGAGGTGGTGCCGGGCATAACCGCTGCCTTGGGCTGCGCGGCCTACGCCGGCATCCCTCTCACCCATCGAGACCTGGCCCACTCGGTGCGCTTCGTCACCGGCCACCGCACCGGTGGCGAGTTCAACCTCGACTGGCCGGAACTTGCCGCGCCAGCACAAACCCTCGCGATCTACATGGGCCTCGAAGCCTTGCCCGCCCTCTGCACGCAGCTCATCGCCCACGGCGCGCCACCCGAAACCCCCGCCGCCGTGGTCGCCCGCGCCACTCTGCCGCAACAGAAAACGCACTTGGCCACGATCGGCGAACTGGCTGATGCCACCAAGGGAATCCCTGTTTCGGCCCCGGCCATCACCATCATCGGTGAAGTTGTAGGCCACGCAAGAAGCCAGGGGACGCAGTAAAGCCGGCGCTGTGTTTTGGGAGGGAAGTAGCATCCCACAGCGTGCGCTACGACAATGACCTGATGATGGGAGCCATTGTCGGGTCGCTTAACTAAAACAACTGAAGGTCTCATCCAATGGGCACGATTTTCTCCGAGGACGTGATTCCCGTCACCGACCTCAAAGTGAATCCTGACCGGGTGGTCGATCGTGTGGCGGTCGAACGCCGCCGGGTCCTGTTGACAAGGCGTGGCCGCGGCGTAGCGGTCGTCCAGTCGGTCAGCGACTACGAGGCCGCAGAAGAAGAGCGGTCGTTCCTGCGATCCGTGATTGCCGGACTCGCCGACCTTGAGTCCGGGCGGGAAGTGTCCCTGGCAGATGCCAAAATCCGCTTGGGACTCGACTGACGGAACGCCCAAGGTTGCCGTTCGTTTGGCCGCGTGAGTCCTCAGCGGCAACCTTCGGGGCAGGGGAGGCCGGCGATGCGCGCCACAGAGCGCGGCGTGCCGTTGGGGCGACGGGAGGGGAACAGCCGCATGAGCGCGATACTGGAACCGAGCCTTGGCCCCAGCCGTTCGCGAACCAGCCGCACGAGTGGGCGCATCGGGGGCGCGAGGCCGGTCTCTGCGTGGAAGGCGCGCACCGCCTCGATCACGGCATGGTGGTCTGGCGTCAGTCGGATGTCGGCTTCGGCGGCGAACTCCTGCGCCAACGCGGGCGACCACTCGGAAGCGTCCGCCAGATGCCCGTCCGCGTCCAGTTCCGGCCTCGCGGCACTCACGACCACGTGACGCTCGAGGCCGTTTCCAGCACCAAGGCGACGAATTTCGCGTAGTCGGCTTCGGCGTCTGGCGGGAAGCCAACACCGCGCTCAACTGCATCCTCCGCCAACACCCAAAGACCGTGCCCCTCCGGCACCGAACCGACGCCAAAAACGCCGTCGCCGATCAGGAGGATTGCGTCCCCGGTCGCGTAGGCGCGCAAACATGACGCGATCGCACGAGGGTTGGCAACAACATGCAGAACGGCCACGACGCGTCAGTCCGTCAGCACAATGTCGTGGCTGGCGATCAGCTGCCTCAGCGCCGGCGGGTCAATCGATGTCACCGCCAAGGGAGAGACCGCATCAAGGCTGATGCCGCGCACGGCGAGGCTCTGCCCATCCGCGTACAGCGACTCAACATCATAGGTCGGCAGCGCCTTGAGCGGTGACTGCCGCGCGTCGAGGCCTGCAAGCTGCAGCACGCCATCGTCCACAAACACCACCGCAGTCGCCTGCTCGAAGACGCCGGAGACCAGCATCAGGTCCGTCGTTTCGTCCGCCAGCGGCCCGGGCGGGCGCCGCACGAGATAGAGCACGCTCTTCATCAGCCGAACGTCACCACGCGATCGGAAGCCTCCATCGCCTCCACCATCTGTCCAAGCCCCACCACCGCAAAGCCCTCCGCCAGGGACTCGTCCTCGACGATGCCGCGCCGCTCCGCAGCCGCCACGCACACGGCGAGTTCAAAGCCGTGCTCGTCCGCGAGCTTCGCCCACGCTCGGGCGGTGCCATCCTCGTCACGGGCGAAGCGACTCGCCGCATAGATCGCGTCCTTGTAGAAGAAAACCCTGTGCACCATCGCCCCGGAGTGGATCGCGGCGCGCGCGAAGGCAAGGGCAGCGGCATCGGCGCGGGTGGCCCGCGGCGCCCCCTGAACCAGGAGCGTGATGCGCGCCGCCTTGGCGATGCTGTCCGAGTCCGTCATGCGCCTATGATAGTGTGCCGCCTCGCAAGCTCGTTGCCGGAGGCACGCTTGCCGCAGGATCGATTCGGATATCCGCTCACCACAACCTCGGCCGAGGCCGCGGCGATCTACGTCGAAGCCTTGGACGGCGTGTTCGCGCTGCACGAAGATGTGGTGGCCATCATCGACCGCGCCATTGACCTCGATCCAGACTTTGCGCTCGCGCACAGCGTACGGGCTCGGGGCCTCGCCATGATGGGCGAGGCAGTCGAAGCCCGCGAAAGCGCGGTCCGAGGCCACGAGCTCAGCGCCCATGGCACCGCTAGAGAACGGCGCCACGCCCACATCGCGGCGCTCGTCGCGCAAGGCAAAAGCGCCCAGGCGCTGCCTCTGGTCGAACAGCACGCGACCGATTATCCGCGCGACGCCATGCCGCTCTCCTACGCGCTCGGCGTTTACGGCCTGCTTGGCTTCGGCGGCTATCGAGACTTCCCCCAACGCCAGTGCCAATTGCTGGCACAAGTGGCACCGGAGTGGGACGACGACTGGTGGTTCCTGGCGTCCCACGGCTGGGCGTTGGTCGAGGTGGGCGAGTGGAACACCGGCACCGCCATGCTCGACCGGGCGCTCGAACTCAAGCCCGACAATGCCAACGCCGTCCACGGCCGCGCCCACGCCTACTACGAATGCGGCGATGTCGATGGCGGCGAAGCCTTCCTCCGGGAATGCCTGCCGCGCTTCACCCGCACCCACCCGCTGCATGGACACCTGTCGTGGCACCTGGCCCTGTTCGCCATGCAGCGGGGCGACTTGGGCGAGGCCGCCTCCATCTACCGAGACTCCATCGGCCCTGCGGCATCCCAAGCCCTGCCCATGTTTACCTTGATCGACAGCGCGTCGTTTCTCTGGCGCAGCCTCATCCAGGGGGTCAGACACCGTGCCGAGGCATCCGAACTCAGCGCATTTGCCCGCCGTCACCAGCCCGTCGCAGGCTTGCCGTTCGTGAACGCGCACCTCGCAATGGCGTGTGCCGTGTTAGGTGACAACAGCGGCACGGCAGCATTGCGCGAACAGGTGAAAGAGCGGCTCACGGCCGGCCGACAAGCGTCTGGCGAGGTGGTGCTGCGCGTCTGCGAAGCCATCGCCGGCGTCGTTGACGCGCCCACGGAAGCTGCCGGCATCCTCGAACGCGCGCAAGTGGACCTTCCCCGACTCGGCGGCAGCAACGCTCAGCGCGACGTATTCCTCGACACCCTCGCCTACGCCCATGTGCGCGCCGGCAACACCGACGCCGCCCGCACCGCCGTTGCCGGCCGCTCCCGGTCCCGCGCCCCCCACTTGAACGAAGCATGGCTTGCCTGCCTCAACCCCTCACAAGGCGTGCCATAATCGGCCAAATCGGAGGGATGGCTGAGCGGTCTAAAGCACTGGTCTTGAAAACCAGAGAAGGTTTTCCTTCCCAGGGTTCGAATCCCTGTCCCTCCGCCAATCTTTAAATTCAACACATTGATTTATAAGCCTCTTTTAGCGGGTGCGCTGAGTTAGTTATCACTCTCGGTATCCAAATCACCGTCCCCTGGCATGGCAAAGGGGAGGTGGCCCGTGAGGCCCGTGCTCGCGACCTTTTGCGGACTCCCGGGGCCATGTCGTCGAGCCGAGAGTGTCCCCGGCAAATGCGTTTGAGAGTGTTGCCTACTCGCGGACACGCGGCACAGGGGGGGGTCATTTG
Source organism: Pseudomonadales bacterium (assembly GCA_965116935.1). GTDB lineage: Bacteria > Pseudomonadota > Gammaproteobacteria > Pseudomonadales > Azotimanducaceae > VXYL01. Next base: position 4,214,015 of record OZ220737.1, read on the forward strand.
CGCGGCGGAACCGCCAGGTAGAGCAGGTGACCTGCGCAATGCGAACGGGTGACGACAGGTTGAGGTGCCGGTGTCACCGGCGCGTGGATTCCAGGTCACGCAGCACGGAATCGAGACAGTCGCCTGGTTGCACATGGGCGTAGTGCCACCCCTTCTGCCCGTCTGGTGTCGGCTTGCGGTGGAAGACCAAGAGATGGGGGTCGCCGTCAAAGCGACCCTCGATACGCAGCTTGCGTTCCGCGACCGGGTTCCACTGGCTGTCGAGTCGAGCCGTGATGCAGGCAAATGAGCCACGGTCCCCGACGAAGCTGAGGTCGTAGGTGCGTCCGGCGGTTGTGCCATCGCGCATGCCGCGACTCGCCCGGCCGAGCAGCCACCGGCCGAGGGCGCGGATGGGGTGCTGGTGATCCGGGTGTTGTTCCGCGAGAGCGTCAATGACTTGATGTGCCGCTGCGGCGTGGACTGTCGGCAAGGCCATTCGCTGATCTCCAGGAAAGGCTCCACAATACAGCGGTTGGCTCACGGGCCACGAGAACCGCCGCTATAGGATGGGCGTGGCCGCAATCGCTAGGTCTCGAAGGAAGGTTTGGAGGTCATCAAGGCAGGGAGATTCGAGGACGGTCGCGCGGACGATCAAGGGGTTGCGCGCGCTGCGGAGATCAAGAGCACCATGCCGCCCAACGTGACGGTGGATTGGGCTTCGCCCGGTACATCCGGTCATTCACGGCCGCGGTGCTGACGGCAGGTGGATGTTGTCCTTCAAGCCATCCTTTCTGCACGCGGGCGGTCCTGAGCGGCCGCTGGCGCGGTTTGGCCGAAAGCCCGTGTGGGCGGAGGTTTGCATGTTGGAGCGCACCGGCCGGGCGGGAGCACATCTCCGCTTGCACCGAGAGCAGCTTGGTTCGGGATACGGTGCTGGGTTTCGGAAACGAGAGCACTGTGGGGCGCGATTTCGGTGCGAATCCGAGCCGGATCGGTTCGGAGGCGGCCTTTCCCGAACGATGGGCGGAGTGGTGGCGTGTTCGGCGACGGGTGTCGCAGGGCCGACCGGGACGGCCGCAGGTGCTACGAACGCAGCTGACGCCGCGCGCGGCACGTGCTGGCGGCGGAAGGCCGTTGGGGACAAGCGGTCGGCGATGTGATGTAAGAAATTTCTCGCATCCGACCGAGGCCTGTCGCTCGGTCGACGCTGAGCGGAATCGCGGTTCACTACTGCGGTCATCCTATTCGCACCCATTCCGTCCTCGCGGACGACGCCGGCACTGATCACGCGCTTGCCCTGTCGCGGGCCGCGGTTCCCTTTGCGCAGTGGAACGTCTGCAACGCCTTGTGGGCGCCTCCCGTTGGGGTCAGCCGGGGTGGCTGGGGAGGTTCGTGGCAGGCCGCTGGATCCCCCGCGGCGTGCTCCGAACCGACAGTTCCCTGCGGAACATCTCTCCGTTGTTCTGCCTGGTGGAGGATTCCCATGTCCGGGTCGCAGATCCCGGCGTCTGACGTCCTTGGGCGTGTTCACACTACGCGCTGCCGTTGCCACTGCATCCCTAGTAGATTCAATGGGATGCGCGACGAACGGTCGATCCAGTCGGCAAACTCGAAGGCTGCCGATGGCACTCCATAGGTGATTGATTTAAATGGATAAAGTGTGCCTTCTTGGCGACAAGTGTTAACACGCCCTTGAACAAGGACGGTTTGAGGATTGGCGCGGACTCTACAGACAGGAAGAGGACGTTGGCAAACCGGTGCGCCAGAAGGCTGCGCGCGAGATGCTGCGTGGTTTGGCGCAAGCCCAGCCCCGACGCTGTGGGGACGAGGCTTTTAAGTCCGTCCCACAGCGTCGGGGGCGCGCGGCGCGTTTCGCGACGGTGTTTCGGCCGTGGCCGCGAGAGGCGGGATGTCGCGATTCGGCTGTGCAGTTCGCGGCTAGGCGCCGTCGGACGGCGCGGAACTGGGCGGGTCGGGGGACGCGGGATGCCTTCGCGCCGGCCTTCAGCGCGCGGTCGCGCTCCCGCGTGACCTGCCGCAGCCTGCGCCGAAAGTCGCCGCGCTGACCCTTGACCGCGACCAGTTTCCGCCGGGTGGCCGCCAGTTCCTCCTCGAGGCGCTGGCGGTCGGCGCAGGCGAGGTCGAGCTCGTCGTAGCGGTACGTCCGGTCGAGCCGCTCGCGGCGGCGGCGGAGGGCTAGGCGGATGTGCAGTTCGGAGGCGGACAGGCCGATGGCCAGTGCGAGCAGGAACGTCACCGTGGCGAGGATGCCGGCCACGACCGAGTGCTGGACGAGGATCGCCCAGCCTTCGAGGGCAACGGCATCGGCCCTGTCGATGAGCACGAGGCTCTCGACGCGCTCTCGGGCGTTCAGGGCCAGCAGGGCCGCACCCGTGATCAGGGCGACGACGAGGAACAGGACGAACATGGGCTACCGGCCTCCCTTGCGGGCACTGCCGGTGCGCGGACCATGGCGAGTCGGGCGCAGCGGGCATCTCGAAACCCCTTTCCCGGAGCGCCCGCGCGAGGCGGCGTTCCATGTCCCCGTAGTCGTCGCGAACGGGGGCGCCCAGGAGGGCGGCCTCGACGCGAACGGCGAGCTCTCGGTAGCGGTCACGGGAGTCCCTGATGCGTTCGATCAGCCGGACGGTACCGTCGTCGGCTGACCTTCCCGGCTGCCGCGGCCGGCCGCGGCTCACCTGAGGTACTCCCGCGTGATCCCGGGGCGGAAGTGCCCCAGTTCCTGGCTGACCACTTCCAGCGCGTCGTCGTGGCGGAGGCCGTGCTGCAGTTCGGCCATGCGCTCCTGCGCGTAGCTGTGGCGCAGGCCGTGGGCACCGCGGCTCCAGCCGAGCGCGCTTTCGGAGGCACGGGAGAAGCTGCGGCTCCACGCCTCGCCGCCGGCTACGTCGTAGCGCGACCGGTAATGGATGCCACGGTCGGTGACGCGGATCGCCTCGTCGAGGCGGCGCTCCTCGAGGCGCGCGGCCAGATCGTTGGGAATGCGGACCAGGCGCACCAGGCCGCCCTTGCCGGCGACGGTGTAGTCGGTTCCGGGCCGGCCGTCGAACTTCTCGGGGCGCGCGGGCCGGAGATCGGGCGGGCGGTCGCCGGGCCGGGCCAGCGTCAGCAGCTCGTGCGCGCGCAGTCCGGCCGCGTAGGCGACCAGGGTGGAGAGCGCGTTGCGCTCTGTCTGCCGGGCGGCGACCATCGGCACCTGGTGCCGGGCGTAGGCCCGCCCTTCCCGGCGGGTTGGCCTGAGCGACCGGACGATCGTCAGCCTGCCGCCCTCGGGCAGCGACCCGCTGACATGGATCAGGAGCTTCTGGAGCGCCTGCCGGTGTCCGTCGAGTGCCTTCTGGCCGAGATCGGCAGCGCGGGATCGGAGGTAGGCGTCGGCTTTCTGCGGGGTGAGGTCGAGCAGTTCGAGGTCGTCCGGGGCGATTTGGCGGGCGATCTGGGTCAGACACTGTCGGACGTTGCGGACGGTGCCGGTGGACGGTCTCTTGCCGGGGGTGCGGCTCAGGACGCCGAGGTTGACTAGGCGGCCGACGGCGGCGGTGGCCTGCCGCTCGGGGGACGGGGGCTTGCGGAACTTCGGCACCGGGAGACGGTTAGCCGCGACCGTGCCGGCGGAGCCATCGGCCGACGGTGGTCTGGTGGATGCGCACACGGCGGGCTGCAAGCCAGCGCTGCAGCTCGGCGACGGTGGCGCCCGCGTCGTGCAGGGCGAGCAGTTCGTGGGTGTGGCGGTCAAGGCGGGAGGGAGCGCGGCGGCGGCGCCGCCGCGCCCGCGTGTTGGCCTTCAGGTCCGCGACCTCGGCGGCAGCGTCGAAGGGCGCTGTGTCGTGCGGGGAGGACAAGCCGTCCGTCACCCGCGGCACCGCAGGCGCGGCTTGGCGGCTATGGCATAGATCCAAGGGACGCGCATAGCCCGCATGGTAGGCCATCCATAGGCAGGATGGCAAATAATTTCGTTATTTATCAACATTGTAACGGAAATCCCTGGCTCTCTCTGGCGTCTGACGACGCGTTCTGCTGCCTTGCGGTGCGAGTGGTGTGGCGCTCGTCGCGCGGGCAGGGATGGTGTTCCCGGGAGGATGCTGCGGAGGATCGCGATCCATGTGCAAGCAATCGCACGGACGGCAGCGCGGCCGCCATCCACCGTCTTCTTCAAGTAACTCGTCGAGCTTGCTGCGGAGGTGCGAGCTGAGCGCATTGGTCATGTGGAAGACTGCCAGTCGCGTTTCCTGTCCGGCGTAAGTGTCATGTCTGCCCACGGATCGCCCAGTGCGTGGCGTACAGAATCGCCAGGGTTCGCCGACAGTCGCTGATTGAATGTCAGTCAGCGATTGGGTGTGACCGAAACGAGGAAAGCGGGCAAGATTGGTACGGGGTAAATGGCTTTTTGGAGATTCGTGCGCGTCGTGATCGTACGGAAAGCTCGTGGTTGAGACGCGATCGCGGCAGACGCTTGAGTATGGAAGGGGAGTATGGCAAAGGACGGTCGGAAAGCTGCCACGCAGGCGGCCATTCTCGAAGTCGCGTTGGAGCTTTTCGCAAGACATGGGTTCACTGACACGACCACGAAGGCGATCGCTGACCGGGCGAACGTCGCGAACGCCACAGTAATGCACCACTTCCGGACGAAGGCCAACCTTTACGCTGCGACCACGGAGTTGGCAGCGGAGCGCTTTGTCGAGACTATCCGTCACGAAGGCACCCAGTCGTTCCGGGCTGTGGCGCAACATTGGGTCGAGCACCTTCTGGACGAGTCCAATGGGTTCCGGCTGCTCTGTTGGCTCGACGACCACCGACATCCCGACATCCATGCCACAGTGCAATCAGTGCGACCGCCTTGAAAGTGCTTGGCGCGACTGGCTGAACGAAGGGGCGGGTGCGCACTGGCCGCAGTCGAAGCGAAGCGAGGTGGCGACGCTCATCGTCGCGGCGATCACTGGCATGACTGCGGTGGCTGCACATCGGCGCAAGGAGGCGCAGGCCGCCCTAGAGCGGCTTGAGCCCTTGGTTGAGGTGGACGGGGCATCGGGCGCGTCCGGCGACTACGGACCCTCGCGTACGCACAGCAAACATTTCGTCCTGCGGATCGGATGGTCGAATGGGTCACATAGCTGGCCGACGTATGCTCCCACGCTGGTAGAGCGGGACGACGAGACGATGCTCGACGAGATCGAGCGCATCCAGATCCTGATAGCGGATGATCGAACTTCCTCGTTGCCGTCGCGCCTGCGTAGAGCATGTACGACACAGCCGCTGACGCCATGTTCGAACAAAGTGACCGTCCGGCCCTCTGGCCGCTGCGTCGGCAACGAAACAACCCGACGCCACTTGGACCAATCCCCGTTGAGCACGAGGAATCGCCACAGGCCGCTCTCAGCTCGATCCAAGATTACTTCGCATTCGAGGAAACAGCGCATTTCCCCTGCGTCTTGAGTCGCTCTTCGCGGGACGCTTGGCGCTCGTCATGTCATCTCATCTTCCGTAACAGACGCGCCCCTTTTTACGTCAAGACTCCCCATGTGTCGCGACGGTCGGTGGGTGACCATCGCCTTGGCAGACCGCGGGGCAGGCTGCGGCCATAACGCTCGAGCGCGGTAACCAGCGCTCCAGGTAATCGAGCGAAGTCGCGTAGTCGCCCGCAAGAAAGTTGCTCTGTGCAATGCGCCGCAACAGCGTCGCCTCGAAACTTGGCAGGAAACTGTCCGCGACCGGGAGAAGACGCTCGTAAATGCGTGCGGCTGCGTCCGGATTGCCGCGGTTTCCTTCGACGGCGGCGACGCGCAGATGCATGCGTGCGACGCCGTTCAATGCATAGCGGGGAAGGCGCCTGGCCCGCCGCAGAAGCGACCCGAGCTCATCCAGGCCTTCGTCGGTTCGGCCTTCGAGGATCAGTGCCTCGGCCTTCTGCAGACGACGGACCGGACCTTCGTTCACGACGCCCACCGCGTCGTACGATTTGCCGAGCGTCCACGCTCGCCTAGCGGGACGCTCCCCCGGCAGCGACTCCAGAGGCGAGAAGGAGCAGGCGAGGGGACAGGCCTGCTCCAGAATCCCAATGCGTTCGAGCCCTTCGTGTAGCAACCGGAGCGCGCCTCCGTCGTCGCCGCGGTGCCGGTGTGCCTGGACCTGGCGTGCGAGATCCTGGAGGCTCCCGTCGGGAACGGGCGCCCCGCTCGGCGGCACGGCAAGAACTTGCCGGGGCATGGAGCGCTCACCTGTCCCCGCTGAGCCCCGCGCGGGTGAGATCTGTCCGATGACGTACTGGAACACCGCCTCCATGCCGCCGTCGTCCCAGCCCCCGGTGACGGCGGCGGCCGGATTGGCGCCCCGTCGAGTCTGCACTCGACGCGTGGCGTCGCCCACAGCGTCGTCGTCGGGGCCGAGCGCGAACAAGGTCCCGTCCTGATCGCCGAGGCGAGCATCCGGGCCGACGCCGGTGAGTTCCAACGCCCACTCCGGCACGGTGTCGAGGGGCGGGAGCGGGCGCGGCGGCCGCGTCACGAGGTCGTCGACCGCCGATACCCGACCCTGGAATGCGATCCCGGGCGCGCGCACCTGGGCGTCGTCTCTCGCATTCGCTCGATAGAGTTCGCCGAGGATGCGCCGCAGGTCGTCGTACTGCTCGTTCACGGCGCCGGTCAGGCGCAGAGTCCGGTTTTCGGTCTCCAGCAGGTAGGGCGAGATTGCCGCCCCGGTCGCGTGGCCAAGGCGTTCAAGCATGCGGACCCACGCGACGACGGCATCGCTTTCGCGCGAAGCACTGTAAAGGTTGGCAACGCCGCTGACGACGGTGTCGAAGTCGCGCTGAGGCAGTCCATCGCCCGGCCCTTCGGCTCCGGACTGCCCGGACAGACCACCGACCAGGGCGATCGCGCCGAAGGCGCGACGCGCTTGCGCGCGGGCGTTGAGTTGGCGGCGAGTGAGGATGCCGTCCCGGATCGCGTCACGCCATCGCCGGTAAGGCATCGCCATGTGGCCGCTGAATGCCTCGTAGTGATTGTCGAGCGCATCGATGAAGCGATGTTCGAGCTCGAGGATGCGCCGCACGTGGGCAAGCATGGGGGCGTCGTGCGCCGGGAGCCTGTTCAGTCGGACCACGCCGGCGTCGTCCACGATCAGGTGGGAAGCGAACGCGTGCGGCGAGAAACTGCGTGCGAACCGCATCCGGGCAACCGTCCGGAGTCGCTCGCGCTCTGTGGCGGTCAGGTGCTCGCGTATCCAGGCTGTCATGTCGTCGGCGAGATCGATGAACGGCAGCTCAAACGAGGTGGCCTCGCCATCGTCAACGAAGTGATAGCGGCACTCGAACCAGGTGATCTCGCTCGCGTCGGACACGCGGGCGGTGAACTCGGTGCCGCCGGCATTGGACTGCAGGATCGACGCCTCGACGTTGACGTCGAAGGCATCGCTCGCTCGCGGCGTTACGCGCACGACACCCCACGGAGACGGCGATGCGATCCGCTGCAGCGCAGCCTTCACTCGCACGGCCATAAAGTAGCCCTCTGCGCGGCGGATCTCTGGCCAGATGTCGTCCGCGGGGCTTTCCTCGGCAGCCATTGCCAACGGGCTGTCGAGTTGCGGTTCCGTCAACGCCCGGCAGGCGTCGTTGTCGGCTGCGCAAGGGGCGAACACGGCGATTCCCACGTCGAGGGCCACGACACGGGAACCGGGCTCGCCAGCCTGTACCGCGAGGGCGCAGCAGGCAAGCCAGGAAGCTGCCGCGACCGTGGCGGCGCAGCGCCGGATCAGCGATCCACCTAGGGCGTGGATCGCGATGCGTTGTCCCAATCGAGCCCCCTTGCTGGTTCGCCCGCTTGCGCGTTCGATTGGTAAAGCGTGGCCCTTAGCAAGTAACGCACTCTCACCCGCCGCATTGCGCCCCTTCCGCCAACCGTCGACTCGTCGCCCGACCGAGCCCCGACGATGACGCCTACCTCGACGCTTTGTGCTAGTGAGCGTCTCCACGACGGTCGTGCGCAACCGCAAGGATTCTGTAGGTCCCGGTGTCGTCGCCCGAAACACGAACATAATAGACGCCTCGGTCCAGGAGGGTGTCGATCTGGAAGTTGAACAGTCGCCCGCTGTTGTCGTCCTCGTCGAGGAGGGTCAGGCCCGAGTCGTCAGCGGAAAACAACTGGGCCACCGTGTCGGTGTTGCCTGCACTACGGATTGCGACCGGCGTACCGTCGCTTGGCACGTCTATGCGAAACACATCGACGTCATTCCTGGTGAGTCTTCCGGCGGTCGAAAGCAGCGCCTCCGGACTTACGCCCTCAAGATCGCGTGTCGTCAGCAGCCTGAGCAGCGTTGCTGCCTGATGGGTGTCGGCGTGGTCGACCGCCGAGGTGAGTTGCACCGCCACGGCGTAGTGTTGCTGGGTGCTTCCAAAGAAGTCCTCCACGGCGAGGAAGTACACGCCCGGACCGAGACTCGCAGGGATGCGGAAGTTGTAGCCGGGCCCAGAGTCGTCATCGGCCGCGATTCGTACGCCAGAAGCATCCGCGAGGATGCCTACCGTGTCGGCTCGGCCACTCGACCGTACGAGTACATCCGACTGTCCCACCATGTCGATCCGAAACGTGTCGACGTCGCCTCGCCCGTCCAGTACGCCGGTCTTCCACTGTCCGACGGGAAGCAACGTGGCAGCGTGCTCGGTGTCAGCGTGGTCGTCGTCCACGCCATGGACGCCCACGACCCCCGCCACAGTGGCCGATGCAGCAGCGAGTAACCTATTGACGTTCATTGTTTATTCTTCTTGCTCCTCCGGTTTCCCGACATTCGACGCGGAGGTGCCGTGCTGCCGTCAGCCGTGACCGCAGATAATTTCGGCGAACCCTCTGCGCAGATTCACACACAAGGGCGGAATGGACCACTAGCGGGGCCGTCGTGCGAGTTCTGACGGTGCCTACGCGGAGTATGCGGCCGCTGCCGAGCGAGGCGCTTGGGTAGCGACCGCCTCTTGGCGACCTGGGCCGAACCCCTTGCCGCGCCTAGAAACACGTCCGCGGTGCACCGCGAGCCAGACAGGGGCACCCTCCCCAAAGCGTCCACGATGTCCCACCCAGCAGCGTTCGGCCCTAATTCCAGCCGGACATGCGCTGACGGCGGGTCCCCTTTGGATTACGCCGCCAGCGCACATCAAGGAAAGATCAACCGGACATGCAGGCTATCCAATCGTACGTTGCTTGCCATGCGGCCTTTAAGGCCTTAGCGCCGCCGTACTCGTTGTGGAAGTTCCACGCTACCTGCATCGCCGTATACTCGGCAGAGCACGGTGCATATGCGTGGGCTTTTCCGCCCACCGTCGGTATCGCGTCGACGATCGACGATGATGGGGCGCCGACCAGCCCCGCAAGGGCGATGGCGCATGAGGCAGAAAGGTACCTCGACTTGCGAGCGATTGCGTCGCCCAACCTAGCCGTGAACCTGAACAAGCACTTGGTCATGTCGTTTTCCTCAGTTTCGATGTAGCTCAGCCCTTCTTGTGCTGCGGATTCCAATGCCGTGCGAGAACAATCGCTGACTGACCGTCAGTCAGTTTTCCGCGGCCATGCGCGCCGGTGACCTTCTCGGCGGGAGAGCTACCCGTCCGCGAAGCCCGTCCTCCATACGCGCGCGGAAGCGCGGGCCTTCCACAGCAGTCACAGACTGTCAGTCAGCGATTGGGCGCAACCGACCCGGAAAAGGACTGCATAGACTCGATGGACTCGAACCGACCTAGGAAGCGGCACCGCCGCCGAGGACGAGGACGGGGGTCGCGCTATTCACGATCACGGGGCCGGCGGGATGCCATGAGGCTGAGGGGGCGCGCGCACGGACTCTCGCCGCGTTGGCGGGCACAGACGCCGCCACTGGCCGCGCGCTGGATCGCGCGTTGACGCAGGGCGCGTTCGCAGCCTATATATGGTTCGGAGGGCGTTGGACCGGATCGAGGTCGACAAGGATTGAGATGCTGGCGGACGTGGCGCGTCCATGTGCGCCGCGTGACGAGCAGCATGCGTTGTTTCCGCCGGACCTGCCTAAACGTGGCAGGCTCGGCGGCGTGGATGGGGCCTTAGTCAGGGGTTGCGAGATACGCAGCCCAATCCTCCATCAGTTCCCGGCGCTTCTCGAACAAATCGCTACGCCGGTAGGCGGCCTCGACGCGGTCGCTGCTAACGTGGGCGAGGGCGAGTTCGCACACCTCGCGTGGCACGTCGGTCCTCTCGGCGGCCCAATCCCGGAAACTGGAGCGGAACCCGTGCGGCACGGCGCCGATTCCAATCTCGCGCAGCAGCTTGGAGAGCGTGCTGTCGCTCAGGACCCGACCAGTGGGCGATGGGAATACCAGCCCGCTCCTGTCGGAGATTCCCCGAACTTCGGCGAGCACCGCCGCGGCCCGGCTGGAAAGTGGCACCCGGTGCTCGAGCTTCGCCTTCATGCGTTCCGGTGGCACCGTCCAAGTGGCCGCGGCGTCGTCGACCTCGTCCCAGCGGGCGCCGCGGACTTCGCCGGAGCGGCAGGCGGTCAGCACGAGAAACTCGAACGCGAGCGCCGTTGTCCGGTGGGCCTTCGAGGCGCGTACCCGTTCGAGTGCCGTGGCGACCAGCCCGTGTGGGAGTGCCCTTTGGTGCTGGCGGCGTACGCTGTTCTTTGGCAACGCGGCGGAGATTGCGTCGCCGGCGGGGTTGTCCTCTCGGTAGCCTTGCGCCACTGCCCACTTCATGACCGCGCCGATCCGTTGCCGGACACGCCGCGCGGTTTCGCGCTTAGTGGCCCAGATTGGCAAAAGGAGTTCCATTACGTCGGCGGTGCTTATGCGGTCCACGCGCTTGCGCCCGATCTTCGGGACGGCGTAGTCACGGAGACTGGCACGCCACTGGGCGGCGGACTTGCCGCCGTCCTTCCAGTTCTCGGCGTGTATGCTGATGACCATCTCGACGGCCTGTTCGAAGGTCGGTGCGCGACTGGCGTGATCGCGCGGGTCTCGTCCCTCGGAGACGACCCGCGCGTTGGCAAGTGCCTTCTGGCGCGCTCGGGCGAGCGTGACCACCGGGTAGGCACCCAAACCGACGTTGGCAGCCTTGCCGTCAAGGCGTATCCTCTGTGCCCAGGACTTGGAGAAGCCGCCGATGGACGCTGGCTTTACAAGAAGGCTCAGGCCGTGTCCGCCGCGTCCATCACCGTAGCGGCCGGGAACGTTGACGGTGTTGACAAAGGTGGCGGAGAGTCGCTTGGGGCGTTTCATCGAGCGTGACGCTATCACTTCAGTTATCACATTTGTTGGAAGTATGCGCGCATGGTCGCGAGACGTCAAGGAACAGAAAAAGTATAATTATCAGACTATTAAGGGATCGTCGTGATATCCAGGGAAACCGCCGAAAATCAGTGTTTCGGCGGTCTGTCCCTCCGCCAATCCTCCCTCGATCTCAAGGAACGTGCAGGAGATTCGGGAGCCTAGGCAACTGCCGTGAACCTCGATGCCTCCGGCAATCCTCGCCCTACAGTGCGCCGGTGCCATCGGCCTCGGTGCCCTCATCCTCTAGCGTCTGGGCGCGCCGGAGCCCTTCGCGTCAACGCCTTTGTTCTGCATGAGCTTCCACCGCGCCGAGTCGCTGACGCGGGGTGAACATGGATGCACCCACGATCATTGGGTCGCACGATCTGTTCCATGGAAAACTGAAGGCGTTGCCTCAGGTGCGCGCCGCATTTGCTGTTGACGCACGCCGATTGTGCTTTATGGTGGGTGGGCAAGTCGGTTGCGGCTGTCGGTGGTGCCCAGGGGCGTTGGCGGCCAGTTGCGATTCGGCGGCTTTCGATCATGGATCAAGGAGAGATCAAGCAATGTCGAAGACGAATCTGAAGCCCATCGCGGCTGCCATTGGTGCGGCAATCGTCGCCTCCCTGTCCGGCGCTGCCGCGCTCGACGAAGACCCCTTCGAGGCGCGCGATGTCGAGCCTGCGTACAAGCTGTTTGCAGACGCCCACGGCGGCGAAGGCAAATGCGGCGAAGGCAAGTGCGGCGAAGGCAAGTGCGGCGAGGACAAGGACGACGGTGACGACGCCGAGGGCGAGGGCGACGGCGACGAGGGCGGCGACTCCACCGAGGAGTAATCGCTAGCGGCTCAGGGTGTTTTCGGCATGTTGCGGTTCGCGCCCCTTGCGGGCGCGGGCCTCGGCCTTCGCCGAGGCATGTTGGAGGCACTTGAGCAGCACACCGACCGAGTAGCTCGGGAAATCGACTTCATCGAGGTCGCCCCCGAGAACTGGATGGAAATGGGTGGGCGCTTCGGCCGGGCCTTTCGTGCCTGGACGGAGCGCTTTCCTGTCGTCTGTCATGGCCTGTCCCTCTCGCTGGGCGGTCCCGAGCCCCTCGACATTCCCTTCCTGAAGCGCATCAAGACCTTCCTTGAGGAGCATGGGGCGCGGGCCTACACCGAGCACTTGTCCGCTTGCAGCGACGGCGGGCACCTCTACGACCTGATGCCGGTGCCGTTCACCGAAGACGCGGCGCGCCACGTCGCGAGCCGAATCCGCACCGTTCAAGATGTCCTCGGTGCCCGCATCGGCATCGAGCACGTATCCGCCTATGCCGAGCCGGGTGCCGAGATGTCCGAGCTTGCCTTCATCAACGTCGTGGTGGAGGAGGCCGATTGCGACCTGTTGCTCGATGTCAACAACGTCTATGTGAACAGCTTCAACTTCGGCCGTGACCCGGCCGAGTTCCTGCGCGGCCTACCCGGCGACCGCGCGGTGTATGTGCACGTGGCGGGGCATTCCGTGCAATCACCGACCTTGCGCATCGACAGCCACGGGGCGGCGGTGATCGAGCCGGTGTGGTCGCTGCTCGAACAGGCGTTCGATCTTTTTGGGCCGCTGCCGGCGCTGATCGAGCGCGACTTCAACTACCCGCCGGTGCCGGAACTCCTCGGCGAGGTGGGCAGAATCCGTGCGATGCAAGCCGCGGCCGGGCGAGAGGCGGCAAGGGCGGTTTGAGCGCAGCATGGACTTCCTCAGTGTGCAAGCACACTTCGCGGCTTGCATCCGTGACGGCAACCCAGAATCACTCCCGCCGGGGGTGCAGGGCGGCCAGATGGCGGTTTACGCCGACCTGTTCCGGCGCAACATCGACGGGCTGCTCGGCGGCATGTTGCCGGTGTTTCGCGAAACGATGGGCGAAGCGCGCTGGCAAGACATGGTTCGCGACTTTCTGCGTCGCCATCGTTCAAGTGAGCCGCTGTTCAGGCGTCTTGTGGAGGAATTCCTCGACTATCTCGCGAACGAGCGCGGGCAAGCGGACGATCCCGGCTTCGCGCTGGAGCTAGCCCACTTCGAGTGGTTGCGCCTACATCTCGATTTCGCCCGTGACCCAGACTGCACCTTCGGTGGCGAGTCGCCGACGCTGGGCGAGAGCGTCATCGTCTCGCCCCTCGCCCACCCGCTGCGCTACGACTGGCCTGTACACCAGATCGACCCGAAGGCACCGCTGTCCGTACCTCCCGACAACGCCACATGGCTCATTGCATGGCGCAATCGGCACGACGAGGTGCGCGTGATCGAGTCGAACGCCGTGACGGTGCGGCTCTTGAACCTGATCGGCGAAGGCGCCCTTCCGGGTGCCGCCCTCGCCACCATCGCCAGCGAGCTAGGGCGCGACGAGGACACGATGCACGCCGCTGGCGTTGCCATCGTGACCCGGCTACACGGCGACGACATCCTGGCCCGTCCTGCTGTCCCGGTTTCCACAGGGGCGGCGCGGCGGGCACAATAGACGCGGCAGCCCATCCCGAAGAGCCACCTGAAGAGAGCACATCCATGCCTGTCGAGATTCCCTATCGCCGCGACATGACTTTCGAATACGGTCGCATGGAGCGCCTCGCTCCGCTCGTGCGGCGAGTAATTGCCAAGAATCCAAGCGCCTTCACCTTCCACGGCACCGGCACCTACATCATCGGCGAGGGCAAGGTGGCGGTGATCGACCCGGGGCCCATCGACGACGCCCACATCTCGGCCATCGACGAGGCGCTTGGCGACGAGGTGGTGACGCACATGCTCATCACCCACACGCACATGGATCATTCCCCAGCCGCTCGGCTGCTCGCGCGGCGGCGACCCGCGCCCACCTACGGCTTCGGCCCCCATGGTGCCGGCAAGGTCGCCCAGGGCGTGCAAGTGGAGGAGGGGGGCGACATGGAGTTCCGCCCGGATGTGCAGGTGGGGCATGGCGACGTCATCGACGGGGATGGCTGGAGCGTCGAATGCGTCTACACACCGGGGCACACGTCGAACCACCTGTGCTTCTGTTTGCGCGAGGAGCGAACGCTGTTCAGCGGCGACCATGTGATGGGTTGGTCCACCAGCGTCATCTCGCCGCCGGACGGCGACATGAAGAGCTACATGGGGAGCCTCGAGTTGCTGCTCGAACGCGACGACGATGTCTATTGGCCGACGCACGGGCCGGCGATCACCGATCCGAAAGCCCACGTGCAAGCGTTCATCGAACACCGGCGCCAGCGCGAGCGGCAAATTCTCGATTTCCTGGCCGATGGCCCAGCCCACATCGCGGACATGGTGCCAACCATGTATGCCGCCGTTCCGGTAGGACTGCACCCGGCCGCCGCACGCAGCGTCTTTGCGGCGATGCAGTTCCTTGTTGAGCGGGGCGAGGTAGCGTGCGACGGGGAATTGGCGGTGGAGAGTCGGTTTCGGGTGGTGTCCTGAAGCACGGCTGCGCCTGCCAAGGCAAGTCGGCTTTCTGCAAGCCCGGACGACGCGCCGGGGAGATCTCAGGTTGCCGTCCGCGTGCCATGGCAATTTGCCGATGTAATGCGGCGACGTCGCCGGCCCTTGCCGTTCACCTCATGCCATGCGCGACGAATGATCCTGCGCCGGTTCCTCGGCTTTGCTGGTGCGCTTGGCAAGCGGGAGTTGCACCGAGATCACGACACCTGAACCGTCCGTCAGGTTGAGGGCTCGCACTGTGCCGCCGTGGTGTTCGGCGATCGTGCGTACCACATACAGGCCGAGGCCAAAGTGCAGGCGGTTGTCGGGGCCGCGGTGAGAAACCATGGACTCGAACACGGAGCCCGTGGCCTCCCGGGGCAGCGGCGGGCCGCGATTGGCGACGGCGATGCGGGCGTGTTCGGGGCCGGCATCGAGTTGGACGCGGATGGCGCTGCCGGCGCGGTGGAAGTCAATGGCGTTGTCGATGATCTTGTCGAGCATCTGCTCGATGCGGTAGTCGGAGGCGAGGACGGTCACGGCGGCGCCGGTGCCGCGGAAGAGGAAGCCTTGGTCCGGATGGGTGATCGCGCAGTTGCCGACGTAGTTCGCAAGGAGCTGCTCGAGATCCACTTCGTCCATGTCTTCCGCCTGCAGCGACTCCTCGAGGCTCGCGGCGTCGGCCAGATTCTCGACGATGGCGCCGATGCGCATCACCCCGCGCCGGGCAGACTCCAGGTAGCGGCTGCCCTTCACCTCCGCCACGTCCTCGCTCAGGTTTTGCAGCGACGTGCTAAGCACGTTCAGCGGGTTGTTGATCTCGTGCCGCAGGGTGCGGGGCATGTTCTCGATGAAGTGATTGTGCTGACGCAGCCGGGTGAGCATGTTGGAGACGCTGCGCGCCAAGTCGCCGATTTCGTCGCCGGAGTTGATTTCGCGCGAGAGCGCGTCGCTGCGCAGGCGACCGTATTCGTCGATGGCGGCGGCTGCTTCGCGACGCAGGTTGCGGATGCGCCAGGTCAAGCGCCCGGAAAAGACGATCACCGCGAGCACGAAGGCGATGAGGCTGGCAACCGACACCCAGACGATGCTGTCGATGGCGGCGTACTGGAACGATTCGATGTCCTCGATGGTCTGCTCCACCGCGACCAGACCAATGACCGCACCCCCGGCGCCGACGATGGGGTGACCGGCCATGATGACCTCCTTCTCGCCGGCGTGGCGGCGCAAGGCCAGCGGGTCGCCGGCGAGCGCCGAGGCGATCACTTCCGCCGCGCCCTCGCCGTCTTGCACGACATCGGCGTCGCGCGCGGTGAGGGCTTCGAGCCATTGCCGCGTCTTCAGGAACGCGCCGCGCGGTATCGCCGCCCAGTTGGCTTCCGTGGGTGGGCGTGGTCCGAGATCCAAGCCGCCGGTTTCCGCCCGCCGGCGGCTCTCCGTGTCGATCACCATGATGCGATAGCCGGCGTAGCCCAGCCCCTCGATGATCTTCAGCACCTCCGGCGAGCGATAGACGACGAGACCAAAGCTCTCCTCGCCGGCGGTGGGAAGGGTGCGCGTTACGGCTCTGATGGCGCGGGTTTGCGGGTTGTCCACGTCGACGAAGGAAAGGCCGAAGACGCGCCGGGAGCCGAGCATGTCGAGGGGCATCCGAAACTCCAGGGCATAGCCCTCGTCCGTCTCCACGAGATGCCCCTGCACGCTTCGCTCCGGCGCTCCGGTCTCGGCAAGGCGCCACTCGGCATCCATGCGGTACGCCGTTGTGACGCCGGCCTGAGAGGCGGTGATGGCGATGCGGCCGTCTTCGCCGTCGGCGCGGATGAAATCCACACGCACGTGATCGGCGCCATCTAGGCGCAGGGATTCAGGATTGCGGTACACGCGCACGTCGTCGCGCACCCTCAGGAAGGCATAGAGCCAGCCGTCGCGGTCGCCCAAAGAGAGGTCGAAACTGGCGTCGGCCGTGCCGCCACTAGCGCCGAAGGCATTGGCGACGTGGGAATCCACATCGTTCCAGTCCTCGATGGCACCGTCGAGGCGGGCGGAACCGGTGATGGGCCGGGCGTAGAGCGCTTCGTAGTCCTCGGGATCGATCGGCAGGTCGGCGAAGAGGTCCTCGCGCCCGTTGAGGAAGGTGGAAATGCCCTTCGCCACCAGGAGTTGCTGGCGAAACTGCATGGCCTCCAAGGCGCGCTCCATCTCCACGAGCAAAAGCCAGGAAAGCCACGGCACCACCAACAGCGCCACGCTCAGCGCCATCAGCTTGGCAACGAGCCGCGGACCGTGGATTGTGGAGCCGATTCTCAAGGCGCTCTAGCGCCGCGACGCGGCGTTCTGGCGGTTTTCGCTGGCGCGAAAACTGCGGTGAGGGGCGTTGGCGGTGAGTCCTAGCCCGCATTTCTCACCAGCCCCTACTGCGGACGACGATGCACTCGCTACGAGGCCTGGTGAGAAATGCGGGCTAGCCAACTCAACCTTCCACGGTCCAGCGATAGCCGAAGCCGTATTCGCTCTTGATGCCGGCGAACTCGTCGTCTTCGCGCTCGAATTTCTTGCGGATATTGCGCATGTGGGTGTTGATAGTGTTGTGCGTCACCAGCGATTGCATGGTGGACTGCATGAGCGTCTCGTAGCTGACGGCGTGGCCGGGATTCCGCACGAGCTTCGCCAACATGCGGAACTCGGTGGCAGAGAGGTCGATGCGGCGGCCTTGCCAGGACACGAGCAGCGCGTCCTGGTCGAGCACGAGGCCACCGACGCGCCGGGCGGAGGGGCTGACGCTGTCCTCGCCGCTCGTGCGCACGTCGTTGATGCGGATAAGGGAGGCGATGCGTTCCGCCAGATAGTCGAGGGAGATGGGCTTCGGCAGGTAGTCCCACGCGCCGAGCCGCAAGCCGGAGATCTTGTCGATCTCGTTGATGCGTTCGGTGAGGAAGATCACGGGCAGCGTCGGCTTGCGAGCGAGCAACTCGCGGCAGAGTTGGAAGCCGGCGTCCACCTCGGGGCCCAGGATGATGTCGAGCACGGCGAGGTCGGGGATGCGCTCGTCGAACCCGGCGAGCGCTTCGGCCCGGCTCGCATAGGTGGCGGTTTCGTAGCCTTTCTTGACGATAGCATCGGCGTAGTTCGCGCGCTGGTCCGGATCGTCCTCGACAATTGCAATGAGCGTAGCCATGGGGCGATTCTACCGCCGCTTGGTTTTGGGGCCAGCAATGACGGTGGAAACAGCGCAGGGAAGCTTGGTGGCGGTGGTGGGGCCTGAATCCACCGGCAAGACTACCCTTGCCCTGGAACTCGCGGCGGCGTTCGATGTGCCTTGCCTGCCTGAGTACGCCCGCGAGTATTTGGAGGAGCGTCTCGCACGCACGGGGGATGCGTCGTACGACGAAGAGGATCTGGCCACCATCGCCCGCGAGCATATGCGCCGGGAAGCGGACTTCGTGCGTTCTGGCGGCCACGGCGGCGTGATTGACACGGATTTGATCGTCATCTTGATCTGGTGGAACGAACGCTTCGGGGAATCCCCCGCGTGGCTGCACGACGCCATCGCCCGCCAGCCAAAGCGGCTGTATCTGCTCTGTGCCGCGGACTTGCCTTGGCAGGCCGATCCGCTGCGCGAGTCCCAACACGACCGGGGACGGCTGTTCGACGTGTATCAGGCTGTCCTCACACAGCTGCGACTGCCATTCGCCATCGTTGCCGGACAGGGCGGCGCCCGCTTCGACGCCGCCCGCAACGCCGCCCGATCGGTGCTCGGTGCCTAGTCCGTAACCTTGGGGGCTAGGAGCCTGCGCCGTAGAGTGTCCTGCAACCGAATGACCGAGCGTTCGCGCGAGTGCAAGAGGCAACAATTCGTTTATTATATGATTGATAAAACTTATTTTTCTAGTAAACGAACGAAGCGCAGGAAGCCCCGCAAGGACCCGGAGAACTCCCTTTCGTTCGCAATTTTTTGTGGGATTCATTGTGACGGCACCTCGTCCCGTGTAGACTTGACGGACGCTTTCCTCGAGAACGCCCGCATGCCCCGACTCTCCCGCAACGCCCTCTCCGCCGCGAAGGTGCGCACCGCCGGACCCGGAAGCTACGTCGACGGCAACGGCCTCATGCTCCGCGTCAAGGCGCGCGGAACGCGGCAGTGGGTGCAGCGCATCACCATACACGGTCGCCGCGTCGACCTCGGGCTCGGCAGCGCCGAGCTGGTCTCCCTCGCGGACGCGCGCCGGGTCGCGGCGGAGAACCGGGCGGTGGCCCGCACCGGCGGCGATCCCCGCCGGGCCCGGGTGCCGACCTTCGCCCAGGCGGAGGCGGCGTGCTTCGCCGAGCGGCTCGAGACCTGGCGCACCGACAGCCCGGCGCGCAGCTGGCGCGGGACTGTGGACCGGCACGTGCTGCCGAGGCTCGGCGGGGTGCCGGTGGACCAGGTCGGCACGGCGGCGGTGTACGAGGTGCTGCGCCCGCTGGCGGTCTCGGGCCGGCACGCGACGGCGAGGGCGGCGGGGGCGGCGATCACGGCGGTTCTGGGCTGGGCGCGGATCCACGAGCACCGCACGGAGGGCTCTCCGGTGGAGACGGTCCGGCGGAGCCTGCCGAGGCGGGCGGCGGGACCGAAGCACCACGAGGCGCTGCACTGGCAGGAGGTGGGATCTGCGCTGGCGCGGATCGACGCCACCGGCTGCGCGGCGTCGACGAAGCGGGCGATCCGTTTCGCGGCCTTGACGGCGGCGCGCCAGGTCGAGGTGCGGCGGGCGACCTGGGACCAGCTCGACCTCGAGGGTGCGGTGTGGACGAAGCCGGCGGAGTCGGCGAAGACGGGGCGCGCGCACCGCGTGCCGCTGTCGGACCAGGCGCTGGCGGTGCTTCGGGGGGCCCTGGCGGACACCTGCGGCCGCGGGCTTGCGTTCCCCGGCTCGCGTCCGGGGGCCATGCTCGGGGATCGGGTGATGACGCAGGCGCTTCGCGGCGCGGGGATCGCGGCGTCGGGCCACGGCTTCCGCTCGAGCTTCAAGGACTGGGCGCGGCAGCACGAGGTGGACGAGCTGCTGTCGGAGTTCGCGCTGGCGCACGTCGAGGGCTCGGCGACGGTGGCGGCTTACGCCCGCGACGACCTGCTCGAGAGGCGACGGCCCGTCATGCAGCAATGGGCGGATGCGGTTGCGGGTTGAGTCTGCGCCGCGGTCGCTTGGGGCATGCAGATTCGGTGGTCAGTCTCCTAGGCGAAGAACGTGAAGTCCTCCGTGTTGTTGAACGGGAAGCGTTGCGCGCCAAGCGAGTCCTCAACGCCGAGATAGCGCCGCAGTGCCTTGTGGACGTGCTTCGGGTAGATGATCGTGCCGTTCGTGTCATCCCGCTTCAGCGTTCTCGGGTTGATGGGCTGCGCGAAGTGCAGTCCGTCCGTCTCGCCCACCACGCGGTTCGTCCACTCCTGACCTCGCTCCATGATTACGAAGCTGCCGATGGGCCAATGGTCCTTGCCGTCGTCGGCGTTGTAGAAGTTGGTGCGGCCGAAGTCGGAGCCTATAACCACGAACAGGCGGTCGGCGATGCCGTGCTCGTCGGCGTAGTCCCAGAGGTAGTCGATGCCGTCGGTCAGGTTGGCGAGGAGCCAGGACTGGCCGGCGTCGTTGTTCGAGTGAGTGTCGAAGCCGCCGAGCCAGAGGTCGGCGCTTGCCGAGACGCCGGTCTTGAACGCCAGCACCGTGAGCTGGGCCTGGCGGCGGAGCTGGCTCCAGTGGGTGTCGTTGCCGACCTGCGCCTCTACGGGCTGTTCCAGCTGGTCCTCCGGCGGGATGGCGTCGGCGAACTCCTTCAGTGCCTCGCTCGACGCGAACGCCGCCTGATAGTGGGCGAGGCGCATGGACTCGCCGGGAAGGAGGTGGGGGCGGACGGCGAGACGCTGCACGGTGGCGGTGCGGTGGCGCGCCATCGCGGCCCAGTCTTCCTTCGAGATGAAGGCGCTGTCCTCCGGGTCGTCCGCGCCATCCCACTCTCCCTCGCCTCTCGGGTAGGCGATGGAGCGGAGCAGGTCAGGGTTGTCCAGCCTCGTGTAGCGGGTGAGGCCACCGGTCTCGGAGTAGCCGCCGAAGTTGATGTAGGAGACGGGCAGTTCCGCGGCGCTGTGCGCGGCAAGCATGGCGGTGGTGGCGGGGTATCCCTCGGAGTTGCGGCCGCTCCAGTTGTGGACGATGCCGACGGTGTGGGAGTTGGTTTGGGCGTCCACGCCGTTGACGACGAGCATGTTGCGGTGGTGTTTCTCGAAGAACGCCTTGTTCCCGGCGAAGGGTGCGTAGGGGATGTTGCCGGCCTGTTGGGTCTCGTTCGACTCGGCCCAGTGGTTGATGATCGGCTCGCCGGTGGTGTTCGTCTTGGGGTCGCAGAAGCTGGTGGGGTCCCAGCCGCCGTCGGCCTGGATGAAAACCGCGAGTTTCTGGCGGGCATTCGCGGCCTGGGCGATGGGCAGGCGGAAGCCGGCCGTTGCCGAGGCGGCGAGCGCGCCGGTGGCCTTGAGGAATGCGCGTCGGTTCACGTTCCTTCCGATCGGGATCGTGGTCGGGAAGTGCACGGCAACGCTTGGTTGTCAGCGGATTTGTCCGAACAATGTTGTCCGCCTGCCAACCGACGGAGTTTCAAGGTCATTGTGCCTGTGTTGTTGCCCAAGATGATGTCGTTGACCAGGAGAACGAGTTCCCCGCTGTCCGGCGATTGCCAGCAACCCCCGCTGGAATGTACACCTAACGCCGGCACGTCGGGCCCCGCGCTGTCGACTCTCCGCACAACTTGAAACCAATCGCCACCGGGCAACGGCCGCAGCCATTCGGCCCACCAGAAGCGGCTTACTCCGACAGCGTTTTTGTCAAAGCGGAACCCCTCCGCGTTGGTAGCGATATCGTTGTCTGTCCACCGTGACGTTGCCACGCTTTGCAGGGAATACGTGGCTCCCGCTTCCAGCCAGATTCCGGTGTGGTTGATGCGGTCTGATCGAATTGCAAGTTGGACCGCCTCGAACTCGGCCAAACGGCAGTCTCCGTGGACACCGGCGCATCTTACCCTTGATGCGGGTCCGAGGCGCGCCATGGTGGTCACGTCGATGGGGGTCCGAGACTTGGCGGTTGTGCCCGGAAGGAAGTCGAGCGCGACGACTCCAAGCAACACGACAAGACCGATGGCGACAGGCCAGTTCAACCACGAAACACATACTGCGACTGTGGTCCATGGCGTCAATGTATAGCCAGCTGGCCCTTGAAGCGCCAACTCCTGCTGCGCCCTTCCGACTGATCGAAGCGCCCGTCGTAGCGCCCAAAGCAACGCAACCATCGCGGCCGTCACGTAGGGGAAGGTCGCCGCGAACCGCGCCGCGTTCAGCGGCAAGCTTGGCACAACAACACCGAGTCCATCGACCAACCATGGCCATCGCGCTGAGGTGGGCAAGGGGTGCAAAGTCAACGGGACCGCAAGGAATGCGGTCAGCAGCACTAGGCAGAACACGATGCACTGCAGGCGGCTCCGGGCTCGCGCGAGAGCGTGCATTCGGTCATTCATCGAATATCTCGTCGGTGCGCAGTGCAAAGGGGCCCTTGTCCGTGCCTACAACTCGACACTGAATCGGTGGCCCGTTTCCTTTGGACGAAGGCCGCAAGATCCGCGATGCATAGAGGCCGGTGCGCCGGCGCATGCGTCGAAGGACACTGACGTGAACTCGTGGCAGCCGATGCCCATCCTGGTCGCAGTAGGGGTCGCGGAGCGCATAGCGGTAGAATGCCTTCACGCCGGTTCGGGAATCGTAGATGCGGCCATGTGCATCGGCCCCTTGCTGCACCGCGTCAAGCGTGCCCTCTGCGAACCGAAGGCCATGCGCCTTCGCCTTCTGCATCATCCAGTCGAGCGTCACCAACGCCATGCCGTCCTTGGGATAGCCACCGCCTACGTTGGAGTGGGCGCCTGCGAACCAGACCTGCTCAATTCTGTTGTCGCAATGACAGTCCTGCCCGTTCTCGTTCGTTTCCCAGATGTGCGGGTGGAAGGTCTTTCGCTCGTCGTCGAGTGCGAGGGCTTGGTACGCATGCCTGACCCTGGGACCCAGTTTGCTATTGGCGAACTGCCAGGCTCGCAGGCGGAACACGTGCTCCGCCACAAAGCGAATCGGCTCCTTCATCTCGTCGAACGGAACGCCTACCGCATCCACCGTGTCCCAGACGCCCACGAAGTGGATGCACACCTTCTTTAGGTCGTCCTGGTCGCATTTGCCGAGCGCCCCCGCCTTCCTCAACCGCCGCTCCTTTGCTTTGGCGCCGCTGCTGCGGTGCGCCCGCAGGAGCTTGCGTAGCATCTTCTCCCGACTGTCGCCGGCATCCAGGAGGCGTTGGCGACAGAGCAGCCCAACATCCAACACCATGCCCGCGAGAGAACGGACCGTGAATGCGCCCCGGCTAAATCCGAAGAGAAAGATCCGGTCACCCGGTTCATAGTTGAGGCACAGGAAAGCGTAGGCTTGCCGAATGTTGCGACTCAGGCCCCATCCGAAGGCGCCGCCCAGTAGCCGAGGCCATCGAAGGTCGTCCGTTCCCACGCCGTCGTCGTAGAAAGTCAGCTGCCGCGGAACGCTCGATTGCCGATCGACGGCGTCGAACAGGCGCCAGACGTTCGTGCCGCGTGTCTTGCCTGCACGGTTGCCGGTGCCGTCGCAACAGACGACGATGTTCTTGCTCAATGGCGTCCTCCTCGGAAAACGGGGCGATCTGGTGGGGAGTCCGCGCCTGGTCATCGTTCGTTTTACAGGTGCAGGTATCGGGGATCGGTCATCAGGTAGGCGAGGATGACCATCCAGGTTCGGGCGACGCCGTGGGGGTCGGCCAAGTCGGTTTCTTCCCACAGGAACTCATGGAGGCGGTCGTGGTCCCAGCCCCGCGGGTTGCCGTGCTGGTCGGTCTCCTCCTGCCAGACATCGTCTGCAATCCCGTCGAGATAATGCTGATCTTCCCACGGGTCGCAGCGCATCCGAAAAAAGTCGCCGCTCGCCTCGTGCCGTGCCCATGTTTCGACAAACAGCGCAAGGGCGGCGTCGATGTCAGCCGAGGTAGGCGGGAGACTCACGCCGAGGAGCCTGTCGTGAAGGTCGACAAGCTTGTTGCGGATGTCGCGTTCCGCTGCCGCGGTCAGTCGGCCTGAAGCGCCAGGAGGGGCGGTGACGTCGATGCCGGAAAAAAGCCTCCGCTCTCCGTCCCGAACAAGGTAGAAGTCCTTCAGCGTGATCGGGCAGGCCGTTACCGATGCATGGCGTTGTGCTACCCCCGACATGATCGAGGTTAAGTCCCGGCCCCGCTTGGTTATGCCGTCCGAGTCGATGCCCCCGTAGAGCAGTCCGAAGGCGTTGTGCGCGTTCGTCCAGTTTCGGGGCGCGCCGGGTTCGTGCCACGCATGCGGCTTCGAGCGTCGCCAGTCGAAGCCTGTCAGGGCCACGGTCTTGCGGGAGAGCTCTTCCGGCGTCAGTAGGCGCCTTGCGCCGGCATTGGCGAGGGCGGTGGCTTGAACGGGGCTGCCCTCCGCCAGCGAATCCGCCCTGAACCACCTCGACAGTGCGATTTCCGCGAGGAGGTCCTTGAGGTTGTGGCGCTTGCCGCCGCCGAACCCGCGCCGAAAGGCACCCGCAAGCCGTTCCACCTCCGCGGCCTGTGCGTTCGAGGCGAGCAGGCGGCCCTGAAAGTCCGGATCGCCCTCGGATGGCGGTTCGGCGACTTCGGCACCCATGATTGCGGGCCACCAGAATTTCACGGTCGCCTCGGCGAATCGGGGGTCTGCGCTGATCCGTTTTGCGAGCCACTGGAGGCTGTTGTCGGCGTTTGGCGCTGGGCGGCCATCGAACCCGGGCGAACGCATGTCGCGATACCAAGTGTCGCCATACAAATGACCGCCCAGCGAGAAGTCCACCAGCCGACGACGCGGCACGGTGTCACCATCGCGCCTTTCGCTTCCGAGCCAAAGAACCGTTTCGACGGTGTAGCGGCCGTCCATCGGAACATCCAGCAGAACAAGCTGATTGCAGAACCATGGCTCGTAGTGGTCCGAAGGCTGGTCTAAGCTCCCGCATAGATTCCTCTCGTGCGGCGGCAGGTCTGCATTCTGCTCGCCAACGAGGTCCTGAAGTTCCAGGTGCTGCACCACACGTCCGTTGGCGTCGAGCAACCGGACGTGATCGATGACCATGTGCCACCAGATTTCACTTTCCTCGGGTCGCGGAGGCTCGAAGCGCGGCTTGAGCCACAAGGCCTCGGTGCCTGCCTTCAGGTCTGCATCGAGCGAAACCACATGGGGGCTTTCGCGCCTGCGAGTGACTTCAATCGTCCGAAGCGCCGCGGCCCAGTCGTCCTTGTACTGTCGGTCGAGGGAGTCGAGGCCGCCCCATTGGTCACGGTAGAAGCCTTCGTCGCCGTAGTTCTGAAACGCGCCCGCAACCGGGTCCATCACGGTGTGGCAGACCGTGCAGGCAGGGTTGTGCATCGTCGGGTTGTTCGTGTCGGCTAGCGCCACGGGATCGGTGGTGCGCGATGCGGACTTCTCGATGTCCAGGCCCAGGAAGTGGTAGTGGGTCCAGCGCGACCGCGCGCGATTGCGGTTTGTCGCGGTGGTCGGGTACCGCAGCAGAAAGACCGTCGTGTTCAGGATGCCGGCGTGGGGGTAGTCGGTGGCAAGGTCTCCCGGGTCCTCGACGCGCGTCGCCTGCATTCCGTTCTGGGCGCTGGTGAAGAACTGCGACACCTTGGAGTCGTCGTTTCGATAGTAGCTGACGATTTCCGACGGCCTGAACTCGTGGTCGTCTTCGCCGTTCCTGAACGCAGTCGACGCCCCATACGCTGCCGACGCCAGCGGGTTCGCCATGATGTAGTCCGCAGTGAGCACCTCCGTGTAGGGCAGGTCGTTCTCGGCCACGTGCGCGATCAGCTCGAGGGGAGCGCGTCGGATGCCGTACTGCACCCGCTGGTACCACTGCCATGGATTGGTGCCTCCGGACGCGTTGTAGTCCCTTACCTTGTCGTAATAGAGGTTGGAGAAATCCACGAAGTAGTCCGTTGCCGTTCCGTCGATGACGGTCTCGTCTCGGTCCGTCAGCAGTCGGTCGTTGGCACTCGTAATGAGAAAGTCATGGAAGCCCGGCCCCGTCATCAGCCCGCGGATCGCCTTGCGCAGGCTTGCGATCCCGCCTGTCTCGATGGATTCGTACTCGGCGTCCGTCGGGATGCGGCCGGCGAAGACGATGGCGGCGCGGCGGAGGGTGCTTCTAGCCGGCTCCATCGTCACGCCGGCGAACAGGTTGGCCGGCGTGACGGAGGGGCCGGCGCCGGGGCCGTCGGTCAAGAGGCCCAGGAAGCGCTGCATCGAGGCGAAGCCCTCCGTGCCGGAGGCCAGCTGGATGCCGCCGCCGTGGTCCACGCCCTGCACCTTGTTGAGGATCAGCTCGTCGCCGCCGTCGACGGTGGCGAGGAAGGTCCGGAAGACCTCCAGGTTGGCCGCGGCGCCGTCGCCGGCGACGAACACCAGACGGGTGTTGCCGGACACGCCGCCCGACACGTGGCAGGTGGCGCACTGGGACTGGACGACGTGCGAGACGGAGGAGGCGAAAACGTCCTCCGCCGTCTCGTCCGAGGGGGCGTCGTCCTTGGTGGCCTCGTCGGGCTCCGGGTCCGGGCCGGCGGTGGACCAGTCCGGGTTCCTTGTGATGCGTGCGGTGCCGCGGCCGGCGAGGACGGTTCGGCCGTCCAGCGGGTAGTAGGTCCAGCGGCCGTCGTCGTGGCGGAGCAGGGCGTCGGCGTTGCCGTCGCCGTTGAGGTCGCCGAGGCCGGCCATGCTCCAGGCGGTGTTGGGGGTGAGCGGGACTCCGCCCCTGCCGTCCATGACGTTGCGGCCGTCCATCGGATACTGGGTCCATCGGCCTTCGACATGCCGCAGCAGGATGTCGTCGTTGCCGTCGCCGTTCAGGTCACCCAGGCCGGCCAGTTGCCAGTCGAGGCTGCGGGTGACGCCGGCGACCGGTCCGCGACCCGAGCCGGCGAGGCTGCCGTTCATCGGGTAGTAGTGCCAGCGACCGTCGTCGTGGCGGAGCAGGATGTCGTCGCGTCCGTCGCCGTTCAGGTCGCCGATGCCGGCGAAGGACCACTTCGTGCTCTTGGTGAGGTTGGGCTCGACTGCGGCGGAGGGGGCGACGGCCAGGCCGTCGAGGGGTGCGTGGAGCCACTGGCCCTCGGGATGGCGCAGCAC
The DNA here is from genome assembly GCA_965116935.1 of Pseudomonadales bacterium. Classification (GTDB taxonomy): domain Bacteria; phylum Pseudomonadota; class Gammaproteobacteria; order Pseudomonadales; family Azotimanducaceae; genus VXYL01. Next base: position 4,240,967 of record OZ220737.1, read on the forward strand.
CACGTCGGTCTTGCCGTCTGCGCCCAGGTCGCCCAGGCCGGCGACGTTCCACACGGGATCGGCGGGAAGCCCCGTGATGCCGCCGGACTCGAGGACGGTCCTGCCCTCCATGATGTATCCCTTCCAGCGTCCGTCGGTGTGCCGGAGCAGCACGTCGTCCCTGCCGTCGCCGTCCATGTCGCCGATGCCGGCGAGCCGCCAGCGGGCGCTGCGTTCGAGGGCGACGGTGCCGCGCTCGGACTCGATGGGGGTTCTGCCGTCCATGGGGTAGTAGGTCCAGCGGCCATCGACGTGCCGGAGGAGCACGTCGTCCTTGCCGTCGCCGTTGAGGTCGCCGATCGGCTGCGGCACGCGTCTGTCCGTCGCCGTCGGGCTCGAGGCGGCGGAGATGTTGGCGAGTCCGCCGGCCACGGTGGCGAGGAGGCCGGTGACTTCCAGTGCGGCGTTCGACCAGACGTTGAGGCGCCAGTGGCCGCGGCCGGCGCCCAGCCAGCCGTCCAGTTCCGGAGCGCCCCATGCGAGCTGGGCGGAGGTGAGCGTCCGGGTGCCGTTCGCCGAGAGCGTGAGCGTTGCGGGCTGGCTCGCGCGGCCCTCGTCGTCCACGCCCTCGATCCGGACCGTCGCCGGCGTGTCGCTCCGGTTCGAGAGGAGCAGGCGGCCTTCGGCGTCGCCACCGCCGGCGGGGAACATGGGCAGGACGCGGCGGTTCGCGGCATCCGCCTGGGGCACGGCGTCCTGGATGGCCGCGATCTCGCCGTCCGCGCCTCGGACATAGGCGAGCACGTCAAGGTCGAGGCTTGACTGCACCGTCAGACGGATGCCGCCGCGCATCGCGCCGAAGCCCTGCGGCAGGCCCTTCGGGGGGTTGCCGAACTCCAGGTCGGAGGCGCTGAGGGTCACTGCGGCGTTTGCTTCCAGCCGAACGGTCAGGGGTTCCAGCGACCGGTACTGTGCCTCTCGGCGGAGCGTTGCGGTGCCCGGCCTTGGCGAGCGGTTCGCGATTCGCAGCAGGCCCTCGCCGCCCGGCGTGCTGGGCAGCCATGCAGCCCTGGCGGCTTCGGTGTCGGTTGCGGCAAGGCGAATGCGTTGCGAAGGTGCGAGGTCGCCGAGTTCCCCGCCCTGGGGCGAGGAGAACGCGAACGCGTGGATCGGTGCCGGGGCCTGGATTGCGAGCCGCCAGTCGCCAGCGCCGTCGCCGAGCGCGCCGGACACGCGCTGGCCCGACTCCAGCGCCCCCGCCGAGAGCCAGCGGGACGTGCCGGGCGGAAGGGTTGCGCGAACCTCGGAGCTGCCGCCAGCGTCGTCGCGGGCGCGTATGCGGGCCTCGACGGGCGCGGATCCGGGGTTCGAGAGCCGCAGCAGGCCGGGGGCTTCGGCGGCGGCGGCGGGGAAGAGCGGCACATGGCGGAGTCCGTCCGGGGCCTGGCCAATGTCGCGCAGGGGTGTCCGCAGGCCTTCGGCGGTCTCGGCATATGCCAGTGCATCGAGCTTGGCCGTTGACCGGACCACGAGGCGCCAGTCGCCCTGGCCGGCGCCGATGCCGCGGTGCAGGCCCTTGAGCGGGTTGCCGCCCTCCAGGTCGGAGGACGTGAGTTCGAGGGTGTGGCCTGGGGCGAGCGACACCGCTGCGGGGCCGAACGACCGGCCGGTGTCGTCGTGGGCCGCGATGCGGACGATCGCGGGACGGGCGTCGCGGCTGGCAATTCGCAGGATGCCGCGCCAGGCGGGCTCGCGCGAGGCGGAGGGAAGGAACGCCACGCGCCGCTCGCGCATCGGCGCATTCGCGCCCGGTGCGTCGAAAAGCGGATGGGTGGGCGATGGCTGCTGCAGCCCAAGGCCGTTCGTGACGGGCGCCCTGATCGCCTGCGACCCAGACCCATCCGACGCGCCTGCGCCCCGCAAGGGAATCGACTGGCCGGGCGATGCGGAAGATCGCGTCCCCCGATGCGGTGGCGCCGTTCGGACGGGCGAGAAGTTCGCCGGCGCCACGCCCGGGGTGAGGCACATGGCTCCGTTCGGCGGACTGGGCGTGGAGGCGTGCATGGTGCTGACGCCCTGCATCCGCATCCGGGCGTGGGCCGCCGCGCTTCGGCGCTGGTGCCCGCGCCTGACGCGCTGGGCGTCTCGCCAGCGCCTCTCGGCGGCCTGCTCGGCTGCGGCGATTGCCCGAAGGCGCGCGACGGCGGCTTCGTCGGCCTGGACGGTTCCGGGCATCGCGAGGAGCGTGGCGAGTGCTGCAGCGACGGCCAGGCATTTGAGAGCGCTGCGCCGGGCAGGCCCGCGGTGGCGCAGGAACGCCCCCTGCGGCGCGAGCGAGCACAGGAGGCCCTCGCCTCCAAGGACCGCCGCGCCGCGACGGGTCGGACTCGTCGTGGCGCCGTCAGCTGTGGGGCCGGCTTGGCTCATGTTGTTGAATGGCAGCGCTGGCCTGCTCCCTTCCTCTCGGGCGCACCATACAGGAAACACCGAATCCGACGCGACGCTTCCCCAAGTCCTGTCCAGTGAGAAGCAAACCTGAACGTGCGATTGCGGGACCATCGGAGGCACTGATTCACTCGTAGTGCATGCACGACAGGGGGGCGACCCACTTCCACCGTTCCATGCCTACGGACCCCTTGGTCTTTGCGCGGGTGGCCGGCCAGATGCGGACGTTCTGCGTCGACGGCTTGTCGAGTCCGCCACGCAGCGTGGGTCTGACGAGCGGGCCGAGGCCACCGTGGCCGCGCCGTAGCGACCGGGCATCCATATCAACGATGTCCTGGAACCTCCCAAAACCACCCTTCGGTGGGCTTGTCCGCGGCGAACTGATTCCAACAATTTGATTTACTGGCCGTTGTCCAGTTCGGATTACTGCCAGCGTTAGTGGTGTCCGGGGCGATGACAGGAGCGCCTCGGTGGTACGTTCTGCGCGCGCCAGCGAGGCGCAAGGTACGGATCGACGCGGAGCGCTCGCCCTGCGGCTTCGATGGCCTTGAGGCTTGGACGACGGTTGGCCGAGTGGCGGCCCCCGCCCTTTGCTGCGCCACGAGAGTGCTACAAATGCTGCAACCGCCTTCTGCGCGCTGCGCCCAGGCCGTGAGAGGCACCGGAAGCGGTGTAACATCCGCGCTCCGCGGCCTGTGGTGGACGTTTCGTTGGAAGATATCGGCGTATTGGTCTTTCTGTTCGCCCTGGTGGCTCTCGTCGTTGGCGTCGTGTGCGTGATTCGCCCGATAAAGGCAATCCGGGTCCCCACCCGGGGCCGTGCTCTGCTCGTCGTAGCAGGTTCGATAGTCGCGATCGTCGTTGGTGGAAACATGATGGACGCGGCGAAGGTCCCGGCGGCAACAAAGGAGGGTCCGCCGGCACCCACGACACCGGCGACACCTCAGTCCGTTGCCGCGGAAGCCTCCCATGAAGCGCGGCCTCGTGAACCTATCCTCGAGAGTCCGCATCCGGAGGACCAGGAGGACCGGCGAGTACTCGCCACGTGGGCGACCAAAGTGACGACCGCAAACTGGTCAGCACATACCCTCGTCCATCAAGACGGGAGCATGCTTCTGGAGGCACAGCACAACCTGAGCGAGGCCGAGTCACGTGCTCCGTCCGATGCCCGTCGCTTTCCCAGGCAACTGGTCGAGCGACCGTGGTCCTTGTCGAACGAGAGGCGGTTCGACCTTCAGCCCGACTCGGACCGTTCCGAGTACTTCACCATATCGGATGCCGGCATCGTGAAGTACTTTGCCTGGGAGGAACGTCAATTCGATACGGCGCTGGCGACGTCCATTGCCCCGGACTTGCTCACTATCGGCGTGGCTGTCGCGGAGAAGGTTTGCGCACCGAAGGAACTTTCGCCTGTGACGCAGGAAATGCTACGACTTTATGACCAGCTCCACGCCTTCAAAGAAGACGAAGAGTTCGCCGTGAGGGGGTTCTCGTCTGCCGGTCCGTACAACGTCTGGCTGGATAGCATCAAGGACGTCGCAGACCGCGCGGGCTTTGCGCCCTACAACGAAGTGGGCATGCTGCCGGGCGACCTGATGATGCTCGGGATGGATTACATGCGCCTAGCCCGAGGGGGTTCCGACATCCTGGACAGCATTAACGCGAAAGAGCGGACGCTTCAGGCGGGCTTGGCGTTGGCCACGTGTCAGGGCCAGTGATCGGGAGGTGCCATGCCAAGGCAGAGAGCAATGGCCCGGCATGTGCCCTCGCACTGTGGTTGCGTGCCGACCGCGAGATTGAGCGCGGCGAGGATCGTGCGGTCGTGCGTCTCGAGTCGCGGTCAGAGGGAAGCCAGGCTGTAAACGTGTCATTTCGTCCCTTTTCTTCGCAACAGACCCAAGGCGGTCGCGGCGCGGCGTGGGGTTGATGGATCGGGGCGAGAGCGGGATGACCGAAGCACGGAAGCCGCACGCCCCGGGCCTCGGATGTGATCGGAGCACTCTAGGGGACGTTCACGCGAGGTTCATGTGGACAAGGCCATTGTTGGGGCGAACGCCCCGGAGTGGACAGCGCAGTTGAAGTCGAAGGCCCAGCCAGTGCCATCGATAGGCCAGATGCGCCGCGACTATCGCCGGCTGATGCAGGACGTCAACCCGCTGGAGACGTTTGAGCTTCGACGGACCGGCATGCTGGACGCTCACATCGACATGGTGGTCACTGAGCTCAATCGCGTGTGGCGTGGCGGCATCCCAGGATCGGCGACGTTCGCGGAGGCGCGGGGGATTTTCTGGCGACAGATGGTGGCGTCGCTGCCCAAGGCACCCTTGAGCCCGCCTCCGCTGACGCGTTGTCCGACCCTTTGCCTGGATGCTGACCCGCACGACGTCCTTTGCGATGTGCGTCAACTGAGGGAATCGGTTCGGGGCGACCTGCGCGAGATTCGCGGACGTGTGTCGGCGTTGCGGAAGCGTCGAGGCTGACGGAAGGCTCGGACACGTGCTCCGCATGTTGTCTGCACCCAGGATGGGTGCCTGGTGGAGCTGTCGGTCGATGAACGCCGCCGCCGTCGCCCAGGCGGCATGCGACAATGTCCCATGTTGGAGTTGCTTCGGGAGGGGGCGTGGCGAACCATGCCGCGGCGAACAGAGACGGCGTGCCGGCACCCGGGCCGGTGCGAGGCCAAGCCGGCGCTTGGCTTGAAACGGAGTTGCTGGCAGGGGCGCTGGGCCCGTTGCCGGGGTTGTTCCTTGGTGCGGGCGTGGTTTTGGGCGCAGGTCTCCATCACTGGCTCGGATGGATGCCGATCCTGGGCGTCGGCATCGCCTCCCTCGCGGGCGCCGCGTACCTCTGGTTCTGGGGTCAACGCCGGCGGGAGCGGCTTCGCAAGGGACACATTGCGGAGCGCCAGATCGGCCGTGCGCTGGAACAGGCGATCACGGCGAAGGGCTGCGCCGTCGCGCACAACGTGACCGGCGTGATGGACTCGGGCGACATCGACCACATCGTTGCGACCCGGCGCAACGTCTGGGTGATCGAGACAAAGTACCGGCGTGTCCCGGAGGAGGAGTTCGGCAAGGTCCTTGGGCGACTGCACGCATGCCGACGCGGCGTCGAGGCGATGCTGCCGAGCGGCACGCCCGTGAGGGCGTGCCTCGTGCTGGCGTACGAGCGCGACGGCGTAAAGCCGGAACGGGACGGAATCGCGGTGTTCAACAACGAGACCTTCAGCGAGGAGTTGCACAAACTGCGCGCTGAGCGGTTTGAGGCGGATGACACCCCGGCCATTGACGGGCGCGTCGCGGAGACGGTCTGGCAGTTGAGCCGTGGAGGGGATGCGCTTGCTGTCGATGGGCCCGAGGATCGGGACCGAGGCGAAGGTCATGATGTGGACAAGGTCCGCCGCCGGCACCCAAGGGCGTATGAGCGGTGGGCAGCCGAAGAGGACCGGAGGCTGCGGGACCTGCACGAAGCGGGATGGGACGAGGCGGATCTCGCGACCGAGTTTGGCCGACAGCCAAGCGCGATTCGGTCCAGGCTTCGCAAGGTGGTCTAAACGCGGCATTCGGACCTGCGGACCTGCGTCCCCCGTCACTACCGGGCACCGTCGCAGAACGTGGCAGCGGTGTTGCAGCGGTTCGGATGTGGTCGCGGGCCTCCGGTAGTGACGGGGCGCAAGAGCGGCATTCTGGCCAGTGGCGGCAAGCGAAATGGTAAGAAGAAAGTTGGTGCTGGCGTGGTGATGCGGTGCTAGAGTGCCCGGCGTCATTTGGTCGCCAAGGGCGACGTTGCCGGGACGGAAGAGCCCGGCGTGACGGCGTCACCGGAGAGGCGGTGACGACCCAGTGCCAGGCTGCAACGCAGCAGCGCAGGCGGTCGACGCATCGCAGGGCACGGTCCGCCACATCCGCGGTAGCGCGCGGATGGGGGCGGCACCACCGACGGCCAGGAAAGCCGCATGTCGCGCGGGGACGCGCGATGCCGGGGAACCGGCGTGGCGGCGGATGGATCGTGGTGCGACGCATCGCGCGGGACGGGGAGAGCCCTGTCGTGCCTGAGGAGGGCATCGCGCGGCGCGGCGCGTGCCGAAGGGCTGGCGGGCCAGATGTCTCAGGACACGCCGCGGCTGCCGCAGGAGACGGCAAGGGAATACGCGTCGACGGGCATTGCCGCACGAAGGTGCGGGGTTCGGACACCCTGACGGGTGCCGGGTCGCCCATTAGAACTCAACAGCCACGCTTCGCTCCCGGTCGCAGTCGCGGCCGCGGGGCGCGGCCGTTGCGGCCACGCCGCAGTCCGATCCCAACCTCGGCCTGGAGCCGGCGACGCGGGTAGCCGGTTCCGAGGTCCAGGCGCAGCCACTTTGACAAGCCGCGCTTACCGCATCGGTAACAACGCGGTCGTTGACGCCTGCGGGCGCCCTCCCTAGCTTTCGGAACCCGAGATCGCAATCCTCGGGGCTTCGGGGCGATGCGCGAACTGCACTTCGACCTGCTGCGTCTGCTGGACGACGACCGGCGGGGCTCGCACGCCTCGCGGCGCGCCCGGCGGTACGTCCTGGCGCAGGCGGCGGAGACGCTGCATCGCCTGGGCTACCGGGGTCTTCGGGCGCGTGGCTTCAAGGGCCGGCACGTCGACGCGCTGGTGGCGGAGTGGCGTCGGCAGGGCCTGTCGGACGGCACCGTCAGGAACCGCATGGCGCACCTGCGCTGGCTGGCGGGGAGGATCGGCAAGCCGGGCGTCGTCCGCAGGGACAACGCGAGCTACGGGATCGGTCGGCGGTGCGGGACCTGAACTGGGACCTGCTCCAGCTGCAGCGGCGTGCCGGGGACGACGGCTCGCACGCCACCCGCCGCGACCGTTCCTACGCGCTGGCGCAGATGGCGGACACGCTGCACGGGCTTGGCCACCGCGGCCTGCGTGCCGGGGGGCTGAAGCCGAGGCACGTCGAGGCGCTGGTGCGGCACTGGCGGGAGGGCGGCCTGTCCGACGCCACCATGATGAATCGCATGGCGCACCTGCGCTGGTGGGCCGAGCGGGTCGGCAAGGCGGGCATGGTCGGAACCAACGCCGGCTACGGCATCCTGCCGCGCAGCCACGTCTCGGACGGCACGAGGCGCCGCGACCTGGACACCGAGAGGCTGGCGCGGGTGAAGGATCCGCATGTCCGCATGGCGCTGCGGCTGCAGGCGGCGTTCGGCCTGCGGCGGGAGGAGGCGATCAAGCTGTCGCCGTCGCGCGCGGACCGCGGCGACCGCCTGCTGGTGAAGGCGTCCACGGCGAAGGGCGGCCGGCCGCGCGAGGTGCCGGTGCGGACCGAGACCCAGCGCCGGCTGCTCGACGAGGCGCGTCGGCTGGCGGGCGGCGGGGCGCTGATCCCGCCCGGGCGCAACTACGCGGAGCAGAGGAAGGTCTACGAGGACCAGACGCGGGCGGCGGGCCTCGGCCGCAGCCACGGCCTGCGCCATGCGTACGCCCTCGACCGGTACGAGGCGCTGACCGGTTGGAAGGCACCCGCCGCGGGCGGGCCGGCGTCGAGCGGCCTGACGGGGCCGCGGCGGCGCATCGACCGGGCGGCCCGGCTGACCGTCGCTGCCGAGCTCGGCCACGCGAGGCGGGAGATCTCGCGGACGTACCTGGGGGTGTGAGGCGTACCCCGGAGTCCGGCCCGGTTGGCCTGGGCGCTGGCCAAGCCGCGCCGGACACAATGGGCAGGACAGCACCCAGGACAGCATGTGATTTAGCATTTGCTAAGTCTTGTGATAAGATGACCGAATGGGTCCGACGCAAATCCGAAAGCTGCGCCGCGCGCTGCGCCTGAACCAGGTCGAGTTCGCCCAGCTCTTGGGTGCCCACGCGGTGACCGTGTCGCGGTGGGAGACGCCCGGTTCGGGCTACGGCCCCAGCGCCTACCAGTGCGCCCTGATGCAGGACTTCGAGAAGGCGGCGCGGTCGCAGGAGATGGACCGGACGGTGAAGAACCTGCTTGTCGGCGCGGGCATCGCTGCGGCGATCTACTTCCTGTTGAAAGCGGCCCGCGGCGGCTGACGGCGGTGGGATCGATGGCAAGGCCGTCACCGGGCGACACGCTGTCGCGAAGGGCCGGTCCCGTAACCCACTACGGCACCGCCGTGGAACGGGATCGCGTGCTCGACATCGTGCCGGGAGGGCCGCCGCGCATCGTGTCTCTCGAGCAGTTCGCCAACGGCAGTCCCGTCGGGTTTCGGCGGCCGCCTCGCAGCGACGTCGCCGCGATACTTGCGCGTGCGCGGCAGGTGGCGGGATGCGACAGGCCCTACGACCTCCTGACGTTCAACTGCGAACACGTCAAGAAACTCGTTCGGTCGGGCAGGCGGTACAGCGAGACCGCGATCGCCTTGGCCCTGTTGGCCGGCGGAATGTGGCTGCTGGCGCGCGGGCGTTAGACCGACCGGCGCCTTCGCCGAGAGCGCATGCCGCGTGCCGGGCGGTTCGCCGGGCCGCGCCGACGGGGCTGATCAAGCTGTCGCCGTCGCATGCGGACCGCGGCGACCACACCCGGGTGGTGGAGGCGGGGACGGCCAAGGGCCGCCGCTCGTGCCACGTGCTGGTTCGGACTGCTGCGCGGCGCCGGCTGCTCGACGAGGCGCGTCGGCCGGCGGGCGGCGGGGCGCTGATCCCGGCCGGGCGCGACCCCGGCGAGCAGCGCAGGGCGTACGAGGACCAGACGCGGGCGGGGGGCCCTGGCCGCAGCCACGGCCTGCGCCATGCATATGCGCCGGACCGCCAAGAGGGGCTGACGGGCTGGAAGGCGTCGGCGGCGGGCGGGCCGGCGCGGAGCGAGCTGACGGACGGGGAGCGGCGCATCGACGCCGCCGCGCGGCTGCGGATCTCCCGCGAGCTGGGTCGCGGGCGCCTGGAGATCGTGCGGCGGTACTGTGGATAGCGGCGTTCGGGGCAGGCGCGGCCATCGCGCGGGAAGGCCGAAGGCGGCCGCCGCGGGCCTGCCGATCGGCTTTGCCGGGTGACGCAGGGGGTTCGGTACGCGGGAGGCGGGTCGGTCGGGCCCTCCCCCGCAGGGGAGGGCCGTCCCGAGTCACACGAGCATCAAGTGGACCGCGTAGGCTGCCACAAGGGCACCGACGATCATGGCGCCGAACTTGACGGCGTACCACCAGTCCTTGTCCACCTTGATCCCGCTGCGCAGGACTTCATGTCGTTCCAACATGGCTTCCTCCTATAGCCAGCCCACTCTGTGGGCGAATTGTAGCGCGGCCAGACCCGCCGCGAACACGGCGAGTCCGACCATCCAGGCGTCCTTGACGGTGCCCCGTTTGATCCTGCGCGCCTCCGCCTCCAGCTTGTCCGCTTCGGCCACCAGCTTCGATGCCTCGGCGCAAAGCGTTGCCGCTTCGGCCTCCAGCTTCTCCGCTTCCGCATTGAGTCGCCTCAATTCGGCGGCGGCCCGCTCCGCTTCCGGTTGCATGGGCTTTCTCCTTTCAGGGACCCGCCGGTGCACCGAAAGCCCCGCCGGGAATCGGATTCCCGGCGGGAGTGATGGGTGCGAGCGACACCCGTTCATTGCGCCACGGGAGTGGCGCCGCTCCACGCCGCCCGCATGGGGCGGCCACCTGCACGCTGCCCTCTCGGGCAGCCACGCTGCCCTTCTCGGGCAGCCACGCCGCCCTTTTGGGGCGGCCACGCCGGAACTCTCCGGCAGGCAAGTGCCAGCGACCGTAGCAGCGGAAGGCGGGGCGGGAAAGCGGTTTGTTGTTACCGTGACGGTAAGCGGGACGCTGTCGAGCGGGACACCGTGGGAGCGGCGGCAAAGCCTGGGGAAAGACATGAGGATTCTCGACGACCTGGCGACGGCGAGCGACGGCCGCGCGTTTGCGGTCGAGCTGGAACTTGGCGACGAGGTCGGCGACGCGGAGCTGCGGTAGCGGTGGGCGTCGGGCGTAGCGGCGGACGGCTACGGCGTGCCGCACGCGCTGGTGCTGTACGGCAACGGCAAGGTCGAGCCGGCGGCGCTGCGGGGCGGCCCTGGAGCGTTTCAACGAGGCCCGGCGGCCGACGGCGCGACGGCCGGAGCCGCCGCGCCTCGACCGCGGAGTGCGGATCAGTGCCGCCGATGCAGGCGGCCGTTGCACGGGGACCAGCGCCACTCCTCGTCGGCCTTGGGCTCCGGATCGGGAAGGGGCGACCAGTACGCGGCGGACGCGACAGGCTTCGGCCTCGCGTTCCAGGGCGAGAGACCGCAGTCCAGATCGCTCGTCCGGTGCGCGGCTTCGGGCTTCGCCGCGAACTCGTCGATGGCCGCCGCGTCGGTGGCGTCCCGCCGCTTCTGCGCGCGCTCGACGTCGCGATTGTCGCGGCATCGCGCGCAGAGGAAGTCCCCTTCCACCCGCTTGCGGTAGGCGCACCTCCTGCAGCCGCCTTCGGCGACCAGCGCGGCGCGGCGGCGCCTGCACGAGGCCGCCCTTCGGTCCAGACACCGCTGGCAGGCGTGCGCCGGCGTGCCGTCGCGCTTGACGGCCACCTTGTTGCGGCACCGCTTGTGCTTGCAGGTCGGCAGGTTCTTGTCGGGGGCGGCGGACGGGACGAAGCCCTCCGGCAGCCTTCCCCTCCAGTGGGCGATGAGCAGTCTTGGGTCCATGTGGTTCTCCGTTCAGGGTTGCGACGCGGAGTGCGTCGGTGCCTGGACGGGGGGCGCGCGCGCGCAGGGCGGTCACCTCGCGCCAGCGAGGTCGGAGCGCAGCGGAGAACCGGCCGGTTGACCGCCCGAGCACGCGTGGCAGGCTGGCGGGGAGACGACGGACGTTCGTCTTGCCTTGGTACGCGCGGGAATGCAGGGCCGCGTTCCCGAGCGGGAGGGTCGGCACGATTTCGCGGGGGCCTGCCGAGGCTGTGGCGGGAGCCGGAGCACGCTGCGGCGCGCACGGAGTTCCTCTTCAGGAAGCGGGCATCGCACCGATCCCGTGGCGCGTGGTCGGCGAGGGCCTGCATGTTTTCGCTGCCGGTTGCGAGCCAGGCGAGCGACATGGAGGGAGCGTGCGGGGTGACGGGCTGGGGTTGGCGGCGTATGGTCAGTGCTTCGGGCGGTGTCGCGAGGCACCTTCAGGCACCCCGGCATCTTGGCACGGGAAGGTGATCGATAGTGGGATCGTAGAGCCGTGGAACGGATGAATTGTACGTAAAATCAGGTATATACAGTCTTTCTACGCAGCTACGCCGTAGAACGCGTTTGCCACGGGCCTCTGGACGGAGGGCACCAAGAGCGTGCACCGCAGGAGCGGCGCGGACGCGCCGTGTATGCGGTGCAAGGTCTTGGGAAGGTGGGGGATGGGGCCAGACGCCGAGCGCCAGCGAGGGGTTTGGCGGCGCTCGCCCTCCATCGTGCCGCAGGCACGTCAAGGAACAAAGGCTGGCTTGTTGGCGGCGTTGACTGGCTCCGCTGCGTACGCGCCTTCGGCACGCTTGGAGGGCGGGACGCCCTCCGTCCAGAGAGGCCCTCTAATGCCTGTCAGCGCCGCCAAACCCCTCGCTACGAGCGCTGATGAGAAATGCGGGCTAGAGCTCGACTCCAGTCTGCTACTCTCGCGGTCCGCTGCGGGCCGGGGAAATGGGTGAAGCTCGAAGCCGATGTCTGACTTGCCGGCAGAGCCGCCCGACGGCACGGGCGGGGAGGCCGGCCCGGAAGCGCGCATCCCCTGGCCGCTCGCCACCGGCCTCGGGCTTCAACTGGCCGGCATGGTGCTGCCAGGCGCGGTGCTGATCCCCACGGTGGTGTTCCGCAGCGCCAGCCAGCCCGAGGAGGTTGTGCTGTGGGCCGTATTCGCGTCGCTGGCGGCCTGTGGGGCGACCACGATGCTGCAGGCGCAGCGACTCGGGCGCTTCGGTGGGCGTTACCTCATCGTCGCCGGTGCCTCTGGCGCAACGATCGCCGTTAGTATCGCCGCACTCAAGGCCGGCGGGCCGGCGCTTCTCGCCGCCTTGGTGCTGGCCATGGCGCTCCTGCAGTTCGGCTTTTCCGCACGGCTTGCGCCATTCCGCAGCGTGCTGACGCCGACGGTGACCGGCACGATCGTCATGCTCGTGCCGGTCACCGTGACGCCAGTGCTGTTCGAGCAGATGAGCAACGTGCCGCCAGGAACCGCGCCGGCCGCCGGCCCCCTGTGCGCGCTCGTGACCCTGGCAACGGTCGCCGGCATCATGCTGAAGGCACGCGGATCCGTCGGCCTCTGGGCGCCTGTCATCGGCATCGTCGCCGGGTCGCTGGTCGCCGCCGCGTTCGGCCTGTACGACACGGCGCGAATCGCGGATGCGCCGTGGGTTGGAGTTCCGGCCCCTGTGTGGCCCGCCGCCGACTTCGACCTCGACTTCGGCACCGCCTTCTGGACGCTGCTGCCGACGTTTCTGTTCGTTGGCCTGGTCTGCACGATTCAGACGACAAGCGGCGCAGTGGCGATTCAGCGGGTGTCATGGAGCAGGCCTCGTGCGGTCAACTTTCGCGCCGTGCAGCGGGCGGTAGCGGCCGACTCCGCCGGCAACCTGCTCTCGGCGCTGGCGGGCACGATGCCGCTCGGGGCACGCCCGAACGGCGCGGCGATGGTGGAAGCAACCGGAATCGGCTCCAGGTCCATCGGCATTGCGACGGGCGTGGCATTCCTGGCGCTTGCGTGCCTGCCGAAGGCGCTTGCCGTCGTGCTGGCGGTGCCCGGCCCGGTGACAGCGACCTTCATCACCCTCACCATGGCGACCATCTTCACCGTCGGCATCAAGATGGTTGTGCAGGACGGCATGGACCCTCGCAAGGGCGTCATCGTCGGTGCGGCATTCTGGATCGGCGTGGGGTTCGAGCACGGTGCCGTCTTTCCCGACTCCATGGCCAGCCTGACGGGGGGCCTGCCGATCAACGGCATCGTCGCCGGCGGCGTGGCGGCAATCCTCGGAACCCTTTTCGTGCAACTGACAAGGCCTCGCACCAGGACGACCGAAGTCACGCTCGATCCCTCGTCACTGCCGCAGATTCGCGAGTTCGTCGCCGACTTCGCGTCGCGGTCCGGGTGGGACGGGCGGATGGCGGCGCGCCTGGACGCGGTCAGCGAGGAGACCTTGCTGACGCTGCTCGGACGGGAAGAGGCGGCCGTAGCAGGGCCAAAGCGACTGCTCGTCGCGGCCCGTCGTGAGGACGGAGGTGGCGCGACCTTGGAGTTCCTCTCCGCCCGCGGCGACGAAAACCTCCAGGACAGGATCGCGCTGCTCGGCGAGGCCAGCGCCGGCGCCGCCAAGCTCGAGGAGGAGGTGTCGCTGCGCCTGTTGCGCCACCTCGCCTCCTCGGTGCATCACCAGCAGTATTACGACATGGACGTCGTCACGGTGCGGGTGGAACCGCCCAAGCGGACGACCCATGCGACTTGACCCCACCCACTCCGTGCGACAGGATTTCGTTCGAACAAGACGATTCTGGAGCAAGCTATGTATGTCGCCGTTTTCGCAACCGACAAGTCGGGCACCGCGGATGTGCGCCGCGAGCACTTCGAGGCCTTTGTTGATTACCTTGGCGAACACCCGGACCATCCCGATGTGGCCGTGCTCCACGGTGGGCCGACCCTGTCCGAAGACGCATCGGCGATGATCGGGACGTTGCTGGTGGTCGAGGCACCCTCGCTGGACGCGGTGCGTTCCTTCGTCGCGGACAGCCCACTCGGTCGTGCCGGTGTCTACGGCGACGTGCAGGTGCGACCGTGGGATTGGCGCACTGGAAGGCCGGAATAGCAGGTAAGTCGGACTTGTGATGGGCCTTTGGAGGGAAGGCATCCTGCCTTCCCTGGCGTCGACAGGCGCCTTCCTTTCCAAGTCGCGGCCAGCGCGCCGGAGGGCGCGCAGGGAAGGCAGAATGCCTTCCCTCCAAAGGCCCCGCGCTAGCGCCGCCAGACCTATGGAAAGCCCACCACCCAAGTGCACACCGCGGGCACCAAGAAAATGATCGCGAGCAGCCCCAAGCCGCTCAGCAGGAACGGTACCGTGCCCCGAAACGACTCGCCGAGCGGCACGTCGCGCGCCAGCGTGTTGATCGCGTACACGTTAAGACCGATCGGCGGCGTTATGAGCCCAATCTCGACGACGATCAGTGCCAAGACGCCGAACCAGATCGCCGTTGCCTCCTCGCCAAAGCCGAAGTCGAGGCCGGCCACGAGCGGGAAGAAGACCGGCACGGTGAGCAGAATCATGGCGAGGCTGTCCATGACGCAGCCAAGCACCAGATAGACGAGCAGAATGCCGATCAGGATCGCCATGGGCGGCAGTCCCGACCCTCCGAGCGCCTCGGCAAGGGCAGCGGGAACCTGCGACAGGGCGAGGAAACCGTTGAAGATTTCGGCGCCGATGAGGATGAGAAACACCATGCCGGTTGCCCGGGCGGTGTCGAGCGTCGTGTCGAGAAGCTCGCGCCAGCCTAGGCGCCCGCCGGCAAGGGCCACGAGAGCGACCGCCGCGACCCCGACTGCCGCCGCTTCCGTCGGTGTGAATATGCCGGCGTAGATTCCGCCGACGACCACGAGGAAGACCCCGGCCACCGGCCAGACGCGGCCCAGGGCCTGGATACGCTCCATAATGGGCATGGCGGGTGCGGCCGGCGCTGCGGCGGGGTGCAGGCGTACGTATGCCGCGATCGCCAGCGTGTAGCCAAGGGCGGCGATGATGCCAGGCACGAGCGCCGCAAGAAACAGCTTCCCGATCGACTGCTCTGTGAGCACGGCGTAAATCACCAAGATAATGGAAGGCGGAAAGAGGATTCCCAAGGTCCCACCGGCGGCGAGCGTGCCCGTGGCGAGTGCTCCGGAGTAGCCGTGCCGGCGCATTTCCGGAAGCGCCACGGCCGCCATGGTCGCGCCGGTCGCAATCGACGAGCCACAGACGGCGCCGAACGCCGCGCAGCCGCCGATGGTGGAAACCGCAAGTCCGCCAGGGCGGTGGCCCACCGAGGCTCTGGCGGCATCGAAGAGCTGGCGGCTGAGCCCCGCCCGGGTGGCGAGCTGGCCCATCAGGAGGAACAGCGGAAGCACGGACAGCGTGTAGCTCGATACCCGGCCGAACGGGGCGGTGTTGAGCAGGTTCAGGAACGCGGGCCAGCCGGCGAGGGTCGCAAAGCCGAAGCCGCCCACAACGAACATTGCGACCGCCACCGGCATTCGCAGCGCCGCCAGTCCGAGGCAGGCGACGAACAGTACCCCACCGAATGCGACGTCCGTCATCTCCTCAGCGCTCGGACATGGCGGCCGGCGACCAACAGGCAGGCGAACGTCAGCAGCCCCGCGGCGACCAGCGCCGCGAAGTACGCCCAGTGCATGGGGATCGCCAGGAACAGCGTCGTCTCTGCGCCCTTGAGCTTGTGCATGGCACCAACGAACAGCCGCCAGGTGACCAAGCCAGCCACCAGCGTGAACACGATGCCGTGCAAGGCATCCAACGCCGCGCGGCCGCGTTCGTGCAGGCGGCTCGTGAAGAAGTCGACGACAACGTGGCCGCCCGTGAGGTGACAGTGCGGGAAGAAGGCGAACACCGCGATGCCGCAGGCAAGTTCCGTGATTTCGTAGTCCCCCGGAATCGGCGTGCCGAAGAAATGCCGTCCGACAACACTCGCCACAGTCATTCCGACGACGCCCATGAGGAGCACGCCGCCCGCCAGCGCAAAGGCCCCAGCGACTCGCTCAATCGCTGCATCGGGACCGCGTGACGTCCCTGGCCAGCGGGGTGGCGCCGCGCCGTTCCTGGGGCTAGCGACCATTGCCGTGCAGGGCGACGAGCCGTTCCGCCTCGGCGAGCAGGGCCCGCCCGTCATGCCCCATCGCATCCACCTTCGCCACCCAGCCGGCGGTCACGGACGCCGTGGCCTCGCGCCACCGGGGGCGCTCCGCCGCGTCGAGGGCCAGGATCGAATGCCCCCGTTCCACGGCGATATCGCGGCCGGGCCGTTCGTCGTCCTGCCACAGCCGGCCGAGCCGCCTCGCGAGCGCCATCCCGGTCGTGTCGTCCAGCACCTCCCTGACAGCGGCCGGCAAGCCCTCGTAGCGGGCCTTGTTCATTGCCAGCACGAAGGGAGTGCAGGAAAGCCCCACTTCCGTATGGTGACGCGTGACTTCGTGAAGCCTGAACGGCCGCATGATGGTCCAGGGGATGTAAGCGCCATCCACCACGCCCCGGGACAGCGCCTCGTAGGCCTGCGGAATCGGCATGCCGACCGGGACCGCGCCAAGTGCCTCGACAATGGCCGCGGCGGTTTGCGAAGCGGCGCGCACCTCGAGCCCTCTGAGGTCTTCGAGCGTGCGCACCTGCCGCTTGACCGTGTGAAGGTGGCCTGGCGCCGTGACATGGAACACCAGCGGATGCGTGTCGCCGTACTCGTCGCGCATCCACCGCCGATGGAACGCCGTCAACGCCGCGCTGGTCGCCACTGCGCCCGTGCACACGAACGGCAGCTCGAACACCTCGGTCAGCGGGAACCGGCCGGGGGAGTAGCCCGGAAGCGTCCAGGCGATGTCGACCACGCCATCCCGCGCTTGGCCATAGAGGTCACCGGGCCTGCCGCCAAGCTGCATGGCCGGATACACCTGGACCGTGACGCGCCCTCCGGACCGAAGAGCGACCTCGGCGGCCCACGGCCGCAGGAACTCGGTCACGGCGATGGAACTCGGGGAGTTGAAAGTGTGCAGCCGGAGTTCGATCGGCTCCGCCGCCCAACTCCACGCCGCCCAGAGAACCCACCCGGACACGCAAGCGCGAGCTGCCGACCTCGGAATCCAGTGCAAGGGTTCTCCACAACCTGACTTCCGCCTAATGTTCGCCGACGGGCGCATTCCTTGGCAACGGCAAAGGCGCGACTTGCTATATGCGGGCTAGGTAGTCGGCGGCTTGCTGGCGGATTCCCGGGCGGTCGTTGCCTTGGGCGAGTTGTGCTGCGGCCCAGGCGTACTCGCGGATGTAGAAGGCTGTGAGCGTTCTATGGAGGTGCTCGGGAGAGGGTGGGGGAGTGCCGGCGGCTTCGCTCCAAGCCTGAACGCACAACCAAGTCGCGTCCTGCTCCCACTCGAGGCAAGTGCAAAGGCCCAGCACGTCGAACAGTGGGTCGTTGTCGCCGGCGTGTTCCCAGTCCAGCGTGCGCCAGCCACTCGGTGCGCGAAGGACGTTCCACGGATTGAGGTCGTTGTGGCACCCTTCGATGCGCGATGGCTGCCACGACAGGCGTTCGAAGGCCGTTGCGGCACTGGCGTCGAGGCGGCCAGCGTCCTTCGCGGCTCGGAAGTAGGCGGCGATCACCGCATGGACGTCATAGCGCTGGATGCCGGCCGGAATCTCGCCATGCAGGCGGGCGATGCCAATGCCGGTCTCCTCGGCGGACGCCGGCGCCTGGGCAAGCGTCGGCGCGTCGATCCATTCGGTGATGAGATGCCCTCTCGTCTCGTCGAACGCCACGACCGCCGGTGCCGAAGGTAGTGCCAGATAGGTTGCCTCGGCGGGTCGTGGCCCGAGACTCCGCACCACGCGCACCACATAGTTGCGTCCGTCCACGGCAAACCGCCAGTTGCGATTGGTGTAGCCACCGGCAAGCCAATGCATGGCGTCGAGCGATTGCTTTCGCCAAGCCGGCACCAAGGATCGAATCACCTGGCGGGCGTGTTCCTCGTGCGCGTCGTGCTCTTCGTCCACAGCACCATCATCGCCGCCAAGCCCGGCACTGCGCAAACGGGTACACTGCCGGCTGTGGGCGCTTGCCCCTCGCATGCGGCGCGAACGTGTCGTTGCCAAGGCGCAAGGTCATGCAGAAGTGGGGGCTGGGGCCAGTCTCCGAGCGCAGGCGAGGGGGTTGGCGGCGTGGACATCACCTTCACCCGCTTCGTCTCCGCGCTCAGAAACGCCGATGTCCGGGCATCGCCGGCGGAAACCCTGGTTGCCTTCGATGCCTTGCGCCAAGTGGGAGTGCGCGATCCAGAGCTGCTACGCGATGCGCTCTCGCTGACCCTCGCCAAGACCCGCGCCGAAAAACAACGCTTCGCGGAGACCTTCGAGCGCTTCTTCCACCAGCTTGCCTTTCGCGAGCCGGCCAAGCGCACTTTCCTGCGCGGCGCGAATCCGGATGACCTCTTGGCCAAGCTCGACGGCCGCGTTTCGCCGGGGCTCCTGTCCACCATCGAAGACGTGCTGCGCGACGAACGGGACGACTTGGCGGCGCGTGTGCAGCAAGCCGGCGAGGCCGCTGGCGTACACACGATTCGCACGCTGCGGGAGAAGGCCGGCGTTGCGGAGGCCATCGGCCGGGCGCTGGCGCTAAACGAACTCGATGGGGCGGTGGCGGCGGGCGGCGGCCTCGATGGCAACGAGGAGACCTTGCTGCGCTACCTGCGGCAGTACTTTCGCCAGCAGATCCGCGACTACGTGGACGCTCAATACCGCCTGCATGTGGACCCCACCGGCAAGCGGGCGCTGGTGGACGCTGCGCTCAAGTCGAACCTCGACCAGCTTCCCCTGGCGTATCGCGACGACGTGCGTCGCGTCGTCGAGAAGCTGGCGGAGCGCTTGGCCCGCGACCATCGCAAGCGGCGCAAGCGAGCACTGCGGGGAACGCTCGACATCAAGCGCACCATCCGCAGCAATGTAGCCTACGACGGTGCGATCTTCGACCTGCGCTGGCGTCGGGTGGTGCGCGAGAAGCCGACCGTGTTCGTGTTGTGCGACGTAAGCAGCTCGGTGGCGCGCGTCGCGCGATTTCTTCTCCTGCTGCTCTATGAGCTCACGGACCTGTTGCCCAACATCCGCGCCTTCGCCTTCTCGAGCCACTTGGGCGAGGTGACGGACGTGTTCACGGACCGGCCCTCGGAGGAGGCGATCGAAGAGGCGCTCTTCCTCTGGGGCAAGGGCAACACCGACTACGCCCGCGCCTTCCTCGACTTTCGCGAACTGTGTGGCGCCGAACTCAGCCGCCGCAGCACCCTGATCGTGCTCGGCGACGGTCGCAACAACTACTACGACCCTCGACCCGACCTCCTTGAGGAACTCGCGCGGCGTTGCCGCCAGACCTTCTGGCTGAACCCGGAGACGCGCGATCAATGGCGCGAGGGCGATTCCGAAATGCGTCGCTACGCGCCCCACTGCACCACCGTCGCCACCTGCAACAAGCTGCGCGACCTTGAACGCTTCGCCGACCGGTTGCTAGCAACGACGCTGTAAGCGAACGCCCCAACGTAGATTCCAGGGTAGCGCCAGGGGCGCGTTGTTAGTTGACGCCTGTGGCAAAGCCCATCGTCGGGCCGATCTCTTCGTGCAGCACGAGGTCGGCGATGTTGTCGAGCGGTGTCGGTTCGCGGTTGAGGATGACGAGTCGGGCGCCGCGGCGGCTGGCGTTTTCGGGGAAGGCGGCCGCCGGATACACGACCAGCGACGAGCCGATGACGATGAAGAGGTCGCTGGCGTTGGTCATCTGTTGTGCGCGCTGCATCGCCTCTTCGGGCATGGCTTGGCCGAAGGAGATGGTGGCCGTCTTGATGATGCCGCCGCAGCGGTCGCAGGGGTCGATGCGGCCCCGGGCGAGGAACTGTGCCTTGAGGTCAGCGAGTTCGAACCGTGCCTGGCAGGAAAGGCAGGCGGCGTAGCGGGAGTTGCCGTGCAGTTCAACGATGTGGTCGTCCGGGACGCCGGAGTCCTGGTGCAGGTTGTCCACGTTCTGGGTGATGACGCCGATGCACTTGCCCTGTTCGACTAGCCTCGCAACGCCCAAATGGCCTCGGTTGGGCTTGGCGTCGTCCCAAGTGGAGTCTCGGGACTCGAAGCGCCGTCGCCACGACTCCTGGCGCACATCCTCGGACGCCACGAAGTCCTGGAACTCAACGGGCTTCATCTTGTTCCACAGACCCGTGCCGGGGCTGCGGAAGTCGGGAATGCCGGATTCGGTGCTGATGCCGGCACCGGTGAAGGCGACGATTCGCGACGCATCGCGGATCATCGAGGCAAAGCGGTCTAGGTCTTGCGGACTTGCCATCGTGTACCCTCCACACGGCGTAGGGGGGAAGCATATGCAATCCGTCGAGTTCTTTTTTGATTGCAGCAGTCCGTGGACGTATCTCGGCTTCGAGCAGATTCAGCGCACGCTGGCACCGGGAGTCGAGAGCGGCGCGGTGGAGCTGGTGTGGCGGCCATTCTTGGTGGGCGGCGTCTTCAACACCGTCAACCCGAGCGTGTACGAGGGGCGCGCAAAGCCGGTGCCTGTGAAGGCGCGCTACTACGCAAAGGACCTCGCCGACTGGGCCCGCTTTGTCGGCATTCGCATCGGCTCGCCGCCGGTGTTCCCGGTGAACAGCGTCAAGGCGATGCGGGGGGCGTTCTTTGCCGAAGAGCAGGGCATGCTTGTGCCGTATGCGCGGCGCGTGTTCGAAACATATTGGGGCGACTTGGCGGACGTGTCGCAGGACGACGTGCTCGAGGGCATCGTCGGCGAGGTGGGCTTGGAGACAAGCGCCTTCTTCGCGGCGATTCGCTCGGACGGCTACAAGGCAAGGCTGCGCGCCAACACGGACGAGTTGATCGCGCGCGGCGGCTACGGCTCGCCGACCATGTTCATCGACGGTGACGACATGTACTTCGGCAACGACCGGATTCCGTTGGTGGCCCACCGCCTCGGATTGCCGTCGCCAAAGGGCGTTAACTGAGTCGGCCACCGCGGCGTAAGCAGGCTTGTCCCGTCCCGGCGCCCTGATGGGGCGCGTTGGCAGTTGCTGCGCAACTGCTTCAGACGCTGCGATGAACTCGGCAAGGGCGGGGACGAGCCCCGCCCCTACGCCACCTGGCTAGCGCCTTAGGCGGTCGAAAGCGCAAGGATTGGCCGGGGCTCGTTCTGCCGCGAGGATCGCGTCGGCGCATTGGCGGGGGGAGGTGGTGGCGGTGTTCACCTCCACGTCGTAGATGCATCCGGCATGAACGCTGTGCATGTGCAGGACGGCGGTGCCGGGGAAGCGGCCTGGGCGTTCGGTTTCGCGTTGGTTGAGCGTGGTCTCGTCGCAGTGGATGGCGGCGAAGATTACGTCGATGCCAGCGAGGGCCGTCAGATAATCGCCGAGGTAGTTCGGGTCGAGCCGCATGTCGTCCACCACCACGTCGTTGCCGGCCCTTGCGAACGCGGCGATGGCCTGGCGCATCCCGGTGAGCATTCTCAATCCCACGTCGCCGAAGTGGATGGCCGTCCCCGACATTGCCGGGCCGCCGGGGCTTCCCGGTCCGCCGGGTCCTCCCGGCGCATGCACCGGTACTACATTCAGACCGCGAGCTCCTGGCGTGCCTTCCGGGGAGTTCAGGCCGCGGAACCGATCTGGCAGGCCGTCACGGAACTGGTCAAGGGCGATGTGCTGGATCGGCTCCGGGCGCAGTTGCTGGATCATCCGCGCGACCGTCGTCTTGCCGGCGCTGGAAGTGCCGTTCAAGAGAATGACGTGGCCGAAGTCGCTCACCGCGCCAACCACGCTGGCCGTTCCCCCCAGGCGTTGGCGTAGCGTGCCGCGTAATCGTCGAACGAATGCCGCTGCGGCCCCGCCGCCGTCAGGCTGATGGCCGCGGTCAGGGCGCCGGCACGCATTGCGTCCGAAATCTCGGCGCCACGCAGGCGGGCATCCACGAATCCAGCGCGAAAGGCATCGCCGCAACCGGTGGGGTCCGTTACGGCATCGATGGCCACCACCGGCACGCGTCCGGCCTCGTGCCCGCGCTCGAACCAGACGGCGCCCCGACGCCCCAGCGTGACGATCAGGCAATCGAGCTTGGCGAGCGCCCCACCCACATGGCCTTGCAACGTGCGGTGCTCGTATTCGTTGAGAATGACGCTCGAGGACAGCTCGGTCAGCCGCTTGCTGTCGCTCGGCTCGAAGTCGGTGAGTCCCTGGCCCGGGTCACAGAGGAAGGGGATGCCGAGATCGACCATCACCTTGGCGGCATCGACCATGTTCTCCGGCACGTCCGGCGCCAGCACGGCGTAGTCAAAGCCGCGCTCGGCGAACTCGCGCAGCCGAGGCAGGAAGTCCTGGCTCCGAGCGGGGCCGGGATAGAAGCCGGTGAACTGGTTCTGGTTTGCGTCGGTGATGACGAAGGCGTGCGACGAGTGGGCTTCCTCCAGCATCGTGATGCCGCTCGTGTCCATTCCCAGTGCCCGGAGGTGGCCGGCAAAGTCCGGCTCGTAATCGCGCCCTACAAACGCAAACGGCGATGGTTGCTGGCCCAGCAGGGCAAGGCTGTAGGTGATGTTCATGGCGCAGCCGCCGAAGTCGCGCCGGATGTGGCTCAGGTGAATCGAAAGATTGATGCCGTCATGGCGGGGCAAGCCGGCAAAGGTGCGCGGATACGTGGCCGCGTAGTCGATGGCGAGTGTGCCGGTCACCAATATGCGTGCCATCGCGCGATGGTAGCAGGCGGACGTTAGTGTTGTTTGGCGTGGCTAGGCCGACAGCGAACCGGCGCAAAGCGAATGCGAGGCGTTGGCCGGCTTTGGATGCCTTGATGACGCATCGCGGCGCAGCCTGTACATTGCGGCGTTTTAAGTGTCGCGGGCCTTGGTGCCCGTCTGGGGGGACGGTGCAAGGGCTCGTGGGTCTGGTGGTCATTCTTGGCCTGGCGTGGCTCTTCTCCGAGCGGCGGCGGGAAGTGCGCGTGCTGGAGGCGGCGGTAGGTTCGGCGCTGCTGTTCGCGGTGGGGTTCGTGCTCCTGAAGGTGCCGCTCATCTCCGATTCGATTCTGTTGCTGAATGCGCTCGTGGTGGCACTCGACCGCGCCACTATGGCCGGGACCGAGCTCATGTTCGGCTATCTCGGCAGCGACACCCATCCGTTTTTCCCGGAACAGTCCATGCCGGTGATCTTCGCCTTTCGGGTGTTGCCGCAGATTCTCGTGTTCAGCGTTGTCGTGGCCATCCTCTGGTACTGGCGCGTGTTGCCACTCGTGATTCGCGGCTTTGCCTGGGCCCTGCGCCGCGCCCTGCGGGTGGGGGGCGCGGTGGGCGTGGCTGCCGCGTCGAGCGTGTTCCTCGGCATGGTGGAATCGCCGCTCGCGATTCGCGCCTATCTCAACCACCTGTCGCGCTCAGAGTTCTTCGTGGTGATGACCTGCGGCATGTCCACCGTTGCCGGCTCCATCATGGTGGTGTACGCGACCATCCTTGGGCCCGTACTCGACGGCGCACTGGGGCACATCTTCGTCGCTTCGATCATGAGCGTCGTGGGCGCGGTGGTGATCGCTCGCATCATGATTCCCGAAACCCGGGAGGCCACGGCCGGAGACATGGCCGACTCGCTCAAGTACGACAACATGATGGATGCGATCTCGCGTGGAACCATGGACGGGCTGCGACTCGTTGCCTATGTCGCCTCCACCGTCATCGTGCTGGTGGCCTTGGTGGCGCTCGTCAACCATGTGCTCGGCCAGTTCGAGGTGCTTGGCGAGCCGCTGACGGCACAGCGCATCCTCGGCTGGGTGCTGGCGCCGCTGGCGTGGAGCATGGGGATTCCCTGGCAGGACGCGCCGGAGGCTGGCGCATTGCTCGGCACCAAGGTGATCCTGAACGAGCTCTTCGCCTATTTCGACTTCGCCGCCATTGCCGAGACCTTGGCTCCAGAGTCTCGCCTGATCCTCACCTATGCCCTGTGCGGATTCGCCAACTTCGGCAGCGTCGGCATCCTGATCGGCGGCATCGGAGCCCTAGTGCCCGACCGGCGCGGCGAGATGCTGGCGCTGGCGCCACGCTCGATCGTCTCCGGGACGCTGGTGGCGTGCTTGACCGGAGTGGTGGTGGGGTTGATTGGTTAGCAGGCAAGTCGGACTTGTGGTGGGGCCTTCGAGGGAAGGCATCCTGGAAGCGAACGTCTTGCTGCGCCATGGCGAAGCTGGTCTGCCGCACCAAGCGCTGCAGCTGACGCGCCCGAAGGGGGCACCTCAGCGTCGAACCAGCGCTTTCTTTTTCAAGCCGCGTCAGCGCGCCAGAGGGCGCGCAGGGAAGGCAGAATGCCTTCCCTCCAAAGGGCCCGCCTTGCGCCCGCGCTATCCCGCCAACAAGGCAGAGGCGGCGTCGGCGGCGTGTTCGATGTCGGCGTCATCGACGTCGAGGTGCACCACCCAGCGGGATCCGCTGACGAGCACACCGGCAGCGTCCATCACCTGCACCATGCGTGCGGTGGGCACATCCTCCACGAAAACCATGTTGGTGTGACAGGTCACGTTCAGTCCATGCGACGCCAAGGCATTCGCAAGCGCTTGCGCGCGCTGATGGTCCTCGGCCAGGCGTTCGATGTTGTGTTCGAGCGCATACAGGCCAGCGGCCGCCAACCCGCCGGCTTGGCGCATCCCGCCGCCGAGCACCTTGCGCCAGCGGCGGGCTTCGTCGATGAAGGCGGCGCTGCCGCACAGCACGGACCCCACCGGTGCACCGAGGCCCTTCGACAGGCATACCGAGACGGTGTCGAAGTGTCCCGTGATCGCGGCTGCCGGAACGCCCTCGGCGATGGCGGCGTTGAACAGGCGCGCACCGTCGAGATGCAGCGCCAGGCCCTTGCGCTCTGCTAGTGCCTTGGCACGAGCGAGATAGGGCAGGGGGAGGGCCTTGCCGGCCTGGGTGTTCTCGAGGCACAGGAGCCGGGTGCGGGCAAAGTGGAAGTCGTCCGGCTTGATCGCCGCGGCGACCGCCTCGAGGTTCAGCGTGCCGTCGTCCTCGAACGGCACCGGCTGCGGCTGGATGCCGCCGAAGACCGCAGCGCCGCCACCCTCGAAGCGGTAGGTGTGTGCCATCTGGCCGGCGATGTATTCGTCGCCTCGGCCGCAGTGGGTGAGGAGCGCAGCAAGGTTCGATTGGGTGCCGCTCGCAACGAATAGCCCGGCTTCGAAGCCGAGCCGTTCGGCGCAAGCGCGCTCAAGGCGGTTTACGGTGGGGTCTTCGCCATAGACATCATCGCCCACCTCGGCCGAAGCCATGGCGTGGCGCATGGCGGCGCATGGCCGGGTGACCGTATCGGAGCGCAGGTCGACGACCTTGGCCGTCGACAACGACAGTTATCCTGCAGGTGTGGCCGGAACCGGCGTCAACTGCCGGCGGCTAACGAGACGTTGTACACACCGGCCTGCCGTGCCGAGTCCATGATGTGGATCATCTTCTCGGTGGTGGATTCCGGGTGCGGCTGGATGATGACCGGGGCTTCCGGGTTTTCCGCGTGCAGCCGCTCGATGTTGGCACGCACGGCGCGAATGTCCACATCCCGCTGGGCGATGATGATGCGGTCGCGGCTGGTGATGCGCACGACGATGCTCTTCTTGTCCGGGTCCACCGTCTTCGGCTTGTCGTCCTCCGGCTGGTTGACATCGAGGCCAACTTCCTTGACGAAGGTGGCGGTAACGATGAAGAAGATCAGCATGATGAAGACGACGTCCAGCATGGGCGTGAGGTTGATCTTCTCTTCGCCCCCGTCTTCGCCGTGTCGCCTGAAACCTTTGCGCACCGCATCCTCCCCGCCGGCTCGTTGGTGTTCCCCAAGGGCGCGTAGTGTAGGGGCATTCGGTGCCGTTCGCTAGCGCCAATTGCATGACGCGCCGTCAGGCGCGACCCGATGCGTTGCGTGACCGTAATGCGCTGAGCAGGCGCGTTGCCGGCACGGTCCAAACCAGGACGCAGGCGGCGAGGAGGGCAACGGTCAGCGGTGCACCGACGAAGACGCCCAGCGTGCCGTCCGACAGCAACAGCGTGCGGCGCAGGTTCTCTTCCAGCATCGGGCTGAGGATGAAGCCGAGCAGCAGCGGCGCCATCGGGAAGCCGTTCAGGCGCAGGGCACAGGCGGCAATGGCAAAGCCCAGCATGAGGAAGACATCGAACGGGTTGAGCGAGGTGAGATAGACACCGAGCAGCGAGAAGGCCACCACGAACGGAATCAGCACCCGGCGCCTGAGGTGGATGATGCGCGACAGCCACGGGATGAGCGGCAGGTTCAACGCCAACAGCACGAGATTGCCGAGATACATCGAGACGATCACGCCCCAGAACACCGCCGGTTCCGTTTCCAAGAGGCGTGGCCCAGGTTGGATGCCGTAGCTCAACATCACCCCAAGCAGCACCGCGGTGGTGCCGGAGCCCGGAATCCCGAGGGTGAGCAGCGGCACGAAGGAGCCGGTGCAAGCCGCGTTGTTGGCGGACTCCGGCGCCGCCACCCCCCGCGCCGAATCTGCCTCGTCGCCTCGCCGGAAGCGCTTTTGCAGGTCGTAGGCAAAGAAGCTTGCGAGGGTCGCGCCGGCACCGGGCAACACGCCAACCAGAAAGCCCAGCACGGAGCTTCGGCCCACGGTCGGGGCGATGGCCCGGGCGTCGCCGGCATGGAGCCGAACGCGCTTGCCCACACGGTCCGGGGTCGGTGCCGAGTCGCCCCGAACGAGCATGTGGAACGCCTCGGCCAGTGCAAACGTGGCCATTGCCAGCAGCACGAAACCGATGCCGTCGGCCAGGTCCGCACGGCCGAAGGTGAAGCGCTGGATGCCGGCGGAAGGATCGGTGCCCACCGTGCCGAGCATCAACCCGGCGAGTGCCGAGATCAGGGATGCCAGCACCTTTCCCCGCTCTGCGAAGGCGGCGATGCTCGACAGCGCAAACACCAGCACGAGGGTGTATTCCGGCGACTGGAACTGCATCGCCAAGCTCGCCAGCGAAGTTGCGAACAGCATCAGCGCCAGCGCCCCGAACGTGCCGCCGCCGAAGGAAGCGAATGCTGCCAGCGCGAGTGCGCGGCCGGCCTGCCCGCGCCGCGCCATGGGATAGCCATCGAACGAGGTTGCCACCGTCGATGCCACGCCGGGGGCATTGATCAGAATGGACGATGTGGAGCCGCCAAACACCGCCCCGTAGTACACGCCGGCCATCATGATGAGGCCCGCCGCCGGTTCCATCGAATAGCTCACCGGAATCATCAAGGCGATGGCCGTGATGGGGCCGAGCCCCGGCATCATGCCGATGAAAGTGCCGGCAAGGCAGCCGAATGCCACCCAAGCCAGATTGCCCGGATCAAGCGCCGTAGCGAGCCCAGTGACGATCCCTTCCCACATGACCGGCGCGCCGCTTGCGTGGTCAGTCGAACCAGAGACCGGGATCGAGATAAACGCCGAGCAGCTTCTCGATGACCAGCCAGCCGAGCGCCGCGAGGCCAGCGGGCGCGCCCAGCACCACCGGCCAGCGTCGCTCGCCGGCGGCCAGCAGCGATGCCGCCAAGAGCAGGAATGCGGACGGCCAAAGCCCGGCAAAGGGGATCAAGAGGCCAAACCCCACCACGGCGGCGGCGATGAGTCCGGCGGTGCGCCAGCCGCGCCAGTCGACTCTTTCAGAAACGTCGGCGCTGGTATCCCGCTGCACCTGCATTCCGCGCACCAAGAGCGGCAGGCACAGCAGCCCGAGCAGCACGGCATAGATGAAGGGGAGGGTGCGGGCATTGAGCGCCTCTGCCGCCGACCAAGGGTCCAGTTCGATGCGGCGTGCCATCCACCCATAGGCTATGGCTACGACAAGAAAGGCCAGCGGCGCGATCCGCCGCGTCATCGGACGAAGCCCAGCGCCTGCATGGTCCCGCGGAGCTGTTGCTCTTGCTGTTCGAGAAAGCGGGTGTAGTCTTCGCCGTCGTGGTCGAGGGTGGCCCAGCCACGTCGTGCAAGCACTTCCTGCCACTCGGGCGATGCGCGCAGCGCCCGGAACCACTCGATGGCACGGCTGCGATCTTCGGCCGGCATCTCCCGGGCGCCGAACATGCCACGCCAATTGGCGAAGGCGAGGGGATAGCCGAGTTCGGTGAGGGTGGGGGTGTCGAGGCCACCGATGCGCTCCGGCGAGGTCACGGCGAGTGGCTGCACCTCGCCGGCTTCGATGAACGGCATGGTCTCGCCCAAGCCGGTGGACAGCATGGCCACTTCGCCCCCAAGCAATGCCAGCATCGCCTTGCCGCCGCCGTCGTAGGGCAGGTAGCGCACCCCGCGTGGATCGATGCCACCCGCTTCCAGCGCGAGCGCAAGCACGATGTGATCGAGGCTGCCGCGCACGGAGCCGCCACCGACGACCATCGCGCGGGGATCCTCGCGCAGGCGGGCGAGCGTGGCTTCCCAGCTTGTCTTCGGCGCATCGGCAGCGACCACGAAGACGCCGTAGTCGGCAATCAGTGCTGCCACCGGGGTTAGATCACGAAAGCTGTAGGGGAACAGGCCATGCAAGCTTCGAACGATGAGGGGTGACGAATTGACCAGCAGTGGGAAGTCGTGGCGAGCGGCGTTCTCCATGAACCATCCCATTGCGCGCCCGCCACCGCCGCCAGAGAGGTTCTCGAAAGAGACCGACTCGACGAGGCCCAGGTCTCTGAGGACGCGGCCGGACTCGCGTGCGGTGCCGTCGAGGCCACCGCCAGGGCCGGCGGGGATGACGACGTGGATCGATTCTGCGGTTGCGGCAAGTGCAGCAAACGCGGCGAGTGCAGCGAAGAGCGCCCGTCTCGCGGGGCCACTCCGATGCGGCTCGCGCGGCGCCATCCGCGCCCGTTGGCGGTGGCTCGGCGCCGAGGTACTCCCGTTGTAAATCAACGAGTTGATGGGTTTAGCCCATGCGATGGCATCATCGGGATCAGACGTTCAAGTGGTTGAGGGGCGCCCCTGGCGTGTCCCACGGCATCGACACCAACTGACCGGTGGAGGAGAGGGTGATGTAGGCGGTGCGCAAGTCCTCGCCGCCGAAGCAGACGTTGGTCGTAAGCCGGTCGGGCATGGGGACGAACTTCGGCTCGCGCTCGTCGGGATAGACCGTGGTGACACCGCCGTCGATGATGGTGGCAATGCAGACGCCACCATCCGCTGCCACCGCCAACGAATCGAACAGGAAATAGCCTTGCCGACCGCGCAGAAGCCGGCCGCCATCGGGTCGGTCGGCACGTTCCCTGGCGAGTTTTCCGGGGCCGGCCAGAGGCCATGCCCACAGCCTGCCGGTTGGCGTTTCCGCTACATAGAGCTCGTTTCCATCGGGGGATAGGCCTACGCCGTTGGGTGCTTCGAGCGGGAAGATGACTTCCTCGATGTGGGAGCCATCCGCCTTGGCGTAGAAGACGCCGGTGCGGTCGCGGTCTCTCGGTCGGTTCTTGCCGTGGTCGGTGAACCAGAAGCCACCGTGGGCGTCGAACACCAGGTCGTTCGGCCCGCAAAGGCGAACGCCGTCGGCTGCTTCATAAATCGTCTCCACCGCGCCCGTGGCAAGGTTGACGCGCTCGATCCGCCCGCCAGTGTAGCCCGCTGCCTGATCGCCCGGATAGATGCGTCCGCGCCGCTCCACCCAGTCGAAACCGCCGTTGTTGCAGATGTAGCAGTGTCCATCCGGGCCGATGGCGGCACCGTTCGGCCCGCCCCCGGTTTCCGCGACCACCTCGACCCTGCCATCCGGCTCCACCCGCGACAGCGTGCCCCGCGCGATCTCGACGAGGAGCACGGAACCGTCGGGCATGGCGATTGGCCCCTCCGGAAACTTGAGGCCGGTGGCGACGACATTCAGTTCCTGATTCACTTTCCTTCCTTGCTTACCGAGCTTGGCGGACTGTTACGCTTCGCGACCTTCGCGCCGTTTGGTTCGTTTTTGAGGGCGCGTCAGTTTAATGCAATCCAAGGAGCTCCCATGCCCCGCACCCAACAACCACTCGGGCTCTGCGCGACCGTTGCCGTGGCTTTGCTGGTATTCGTTGGCGGCTGCAACACCTATCTCGACGATGCCGAGAACCGCACCCCCGGCGAGGTGACGGATGATGTGGCCATCCACACCATCCTCAAAACCCGCCTCCTGCGCGACCCTGACGTAGGCGGCATGCGCGTCAACGTGGAGGTGGAGAAGGGCGTGGTGCGCCTCTACGGCTATGTCGGCTCGGAAGCAGAACGGGACCGCGCCCAAACCTTGGCAGCACAGATTCGCGGCGTCCAGCGGGTGGAGAATCGCCTGCAGGTCAAACCTTGAGAAAGTGGTTGCACTTTTCCCCTCAACAATTTGATGTATATGTATTTCTCAAGCGGATGCTTCGCGGTCTTGGGCTGAAGCATCGCCTCCCAGCCAATCCCGCGCCTGCAAGAATCCCTTGAGCCCCGCCTCCGGCGAACCTTGCTCCGGTCGGTGGTCATGCACCCAGGCCGCTCGCGGCGGCAGCGATGCCAACACCGATTCCACCCGGCGCCCGGATTGCAGGCCATAGCGTGTGCCCCGGTCCAGCGCCAGGTTGAACTCCGCGTAGCGCCCTCGCCGGATGAGCAGCCAACGCTCTTCGCGCTCGCCCCAAGGCGTGTCGAGCCGGCGCCGCAGGATCGGCAGATAGGCATCGGCAAAGGCGTTGCCAATGGCCTTGGCAAGCGCAAAGCTGGCCTCGAATCCGTCTTCGTGCCAGTCGTCGAAGAAGAGGCCGCCAACGCCGCGCGTTTCGCCACGATGTGGCAGGTAGAAATACTCGTCGCACGCTTGCTTCATCGCTTCGTAGTGCTCGCCTGCAGCATCCCGCGCCACCTGGTGCCAATGGCGCACGTCCGCAAGGAAGGGGTAATAGGGCGTCAGGTCAAACCCGCCGCCGAAGTGCCAATGCGACTCCCCGGTTGGAGCATCGCCTGTGTCGACAAGAAAAAGACGCAGGTTCATGTGTGCCGTGGGCGCGTACGGGTTGCGCGGATGCACGATGACCGAAACCGCGGTCGCCTGAAACGGCCGTCCCGCCAGATGCGGGTTGCGTTCCGTGGCAGCAGGCGGCAGGGAGGCGCCAACACTGTGGGTGAGTTGTACGGCTGCCTTCTCCAGGCGTTTGCCGCCTTGCAAGACTCGAGGCCGGGACACCCCGCCTCCCGGGAGCGCTAGCTCTTCGCCGACGAACTTCGCGGCGCCGTCAATGGCCTCAAGGTCGCGAACGAGCCCGGTCTGCAAGCCTTGGAGAAAGACGCGCACCGGCGCGATGTCCGGAGGGGCAGGGCGCAAGCTCATACCGCCCGCGCCGCCCGCAGCTCGTCGATGGCGGCATCGTCATAGCCGAGCTCCGTAAGGATCTCGCGGGTATGCTCGCCAAGAGTCGGTGCGCGCAGGCGAATTGGTGTGTCCGCCTTGCCGAAGTCCACGGGCATCCGCCCAACCGGCGCCGGCTTCGGCAATCCCGGGTAATCCGTGGGAACGAGAAAGCCGCGATCGACGATCTGTTCGTTCGCAAGCGCCTCGGCAGGCGAGAGGACTTCTCCGCACGGAATGCGCGCCTTCTCAAGTTCTGCCACCACCTGGGCCGTGGCGCGCGTCGAACACCATTCGCTCATGCGGGCGCTGATGTCGGCGGCGTTGTCACCACGGGTCTCGTCCGTGGCATAGCGCGGATCGGTGAGCCAATGCTCCTCGCCCATGAGCCGCGCCCAGCGCTCGAACAGGGGATTGCCCACGATCTGCACCAGAATCCAGCCATCGGCGGTCTCGAATGCGTCAGACGGAGCCGAGGTTTGGCCGCGATTGCCGCTCGCGACCCGACCCTTGCCGAGCAGTGCCTCCTCGATCAGCGTGCCGTTGGCGATGGTGAGGGCAGAGGCGAGCAGGCAACCCTCCACCTGCTGTCCTTCGCCGGTGTTGGCGCGATGGATCAGGGCGGCAAGGGTGGCGAAGGCGTTGAGGGTGCCGGTGGTGTAGTCCACATAGGGGAAATAGTTCTTCATCGGCTCGTCGGCGTGGCCGGTGAGGTGCATGTTGCCGGACATTGCTTGCGCCACGCCGTCGAAACCGACGCGGGTCCCATAGGGCCCACCGGAGCCAAACGCCGTGCTGGTGGTGAGGATGATGTCCGGCTTGATCTCGGTGAGGGAGGCGTAGTCGAGCCCCATGGAGGCGAGGGTATCCGGTGGCAAGTTGGCGATCACGACATCGGCGGTCGCCACCAGCCTTTTCAGCACGTCCACACCTTCGGGCTTGCGCGGATTGAGGGTGAAACCGCGCTTGTTGCGGTTCAGCGCCAGAAAACCGGCGCCCTGTTCGTCCTCGGTGACGGGGGAGGTGTACCGATCCTCGCTGCCCGCCACCTTCTCGATCCGAATGACATCCGCCCCCAAATCGCCAAGCAGCGCACCGCAGAACGGCCCGGCGATGTAACGCCCGAAATCCAGCACCCGCGTGCCATTCAAGATGGACATCCCGACCTCCTACAGCGAAAGC
Organism: Pseudomonadales bacterium; assembly: GCA_965116935.1. Classification (GTDB taxonomy): domain Bacteria; phylum Pseudomonadota; class Gammaproteobacteria; order Pseudomonadales; family Azotimanducaceae; genus VXYL01. The sequence continues at coordinate 4,273,593 of OZ220737.1, forward strand.
CGCGCATTATGCCCTTTGGCGTTAGTGGGTAGCGGGCCTTGGGAGGGAAGGCATTGAAGCCTTGTCCGAGGCCCGACAGGCTGCTCGGAGGCATGGTCGCAGGGCTATACTGCCACCTGTGTTCCTGACATCCTTGCGCGGCACGAACGGAAGATCACCACGATGACGCAGGTGCAAACGGAAGCGTCCCGCAACCTCACCCGATGGGCCAACATCGGAGAACGGGACGCGCCCGTAGCCTTCGCGGGACGAGGTCGTGAGATAGACCTTGCGATCCGGCAACTGTCAACGTGGCGGCGCGACGAGAGTCGCGGTCGTACCGTCGTTGCCCAAGGTGCACCAGGAGCAGGCAAGACAGCCTTGTTGCACGAGATCGGCCATCGGTTGCGTGCCGCCTGGCCAGAGTCGGCCGCGATCTATCTACCCACGCCATGGATCGACGAGGATGTTCCGTACCTCATCGAGGCATTTGCCACCAACATGATGGGCATGGAAGCGGACGACCTCCGCAGCACGGTGACCAAGGCGACCACGGCCGGGATCAAGGTGTTCGCAACGGCGCAGCATGTCGACTCTCGCTCGGTGTCGCCCCCGCGACTCAGCACTTGGGCCGCGTTTGGGCGTCAATTCGCTTCGCGGGCGGGTCAGGCAAAGCCGACCCTGCTGCTTGTTGACGAAATACAGCGAATGGGTGGGAGCGAAGCGACAAGAAACCTGCTCTACCACCTCCACGACCAGAGTACGTTCCCGGTCACGCTTGTCTGTGGTGGCCTTTCGACTTCCAGCAGCCACCTCCACGAACTAGGGCTGTCCCGGGTGGCCGACGCCAATGTCCTGCACATTGGCGCCTTGGATGTTGCTGAGGCCGAGCAATGTCTCGACGAGTCGCTCGCCCTGATGGCGGAAGAAGTTGGCATCACGGGCCACCCAGACCACTGGGCTCGACAGCTCGCGTCCGCAACCCATGGCTGGCCGCAGCACATCACCTGCCACATCCGTGCCGCCGCCATGGCGCTTCAATCCTCCGGTCGATTGGCGTTCGACGATGCGAACCTGCACAAGGCACGAAAGTACGCCGAGGGCAACATGAGGAGACACTACGATCAGCGCCTGGCAACGTCCTTCACCGATGCAGCGATCGTGTTCGCCGTACATGAGTCGGTGAAGAATGGTCGGACCTACCTGGATGACGCGGTGGACTTGGTGGAGGCCACCGCGCATGTGTTGTCGGGTAGCCGCCGCTCCCGCCACGACGCCCGCTTCGCCGATGCGATGGATTGCGTGCAACAGATGCTCCACGCAGGGTTGATCGCGTACGCGGGCAACACCACGATTTCGCCGCTAACCGTTCCGATCCCGTCGCTGGCGGCCCACATTGGCCGCCTGCTGTCGCCGGAGCAGCGCGAGGCCATACACCGGACGCTCGCCGCTTAGCGCGTGAATCGGCCCTTGGGAGGGAAGGCATCCCTCCAAGAGTGGGACGCGGTCCGCCTATAATCGCAACATGGACGCAGCAAGAGACGCAGTCGGGCGTGCGGGCCAGTTGGTAGAGGACGCTGCACGACACCTCGCTGGGGCCGATCCCGACGCCGTGCAGATGGAGGTTTTCGATCTTGCGCTGTCTCATGCAGAACTTGCCGGCGCTCAGGAGTTTCTGCGCTACGCCGGCTTGGATGCGCCCCCGGCCGAAGCGGCCTTCAAGCGCGGACTCGCGGAGCTTTTCTGTGCCGATGCCGTGAACGGCCTGCACCAGCGGCTGCGAGCCCGTCCGGCGGCCTTTGGCCTGACAGCGGCAACTCTAGGCGATGCGCACCTCGATTTCACCGCCCGGGCACTGGACCCTGCTGCGCTAGTGCAGCTCGGCGAGGTGGTGCGGGAACGCCAAGGGCGGTTGCCGGCCGACAATCTCGACAACGAGAAGGCCATCATGCGCGACACGTTCCGCCAGTTCGCGGACGAACGAGTGGCGCCGTTGGCGGAGGCCATCCACCGCAAGGATTTGACCATTCCGGAAAGCATAATCAACGGCTTGCGAGAGCTTGGTTGCTTCGGCCTGTCGGTGCCGGAACGCTACGGCGGCCTCAAGCCAGACGACCACGAAGACAGCCTCGGCATGGTGGTGGTCACCGAAGAGCTGTCGCGCGGGTCGCTCGGTGCCGCCGGCAGCCTGATCACGCGCCCGGAGATCATGGCGCGAGCGTTGCTGGAGGGCGGCACCGAGGCACAACGGTCGCGTTGGTTGCCGGGTCTTGCCGCTGGCGATCCACTCTGCGCGATTTCGGTAACGGAGCCCGGTACGGGGTCGGATGTCGCTTCGGTCGCGCTTCGTGCCACTCGGGCCGAAGACGGCTGGCGCCTGAACGGCAGCAAGACGTGGTGTACGTTCGCCGGCATGGCCGGCGCAATCCTCGTGCTGGCGCGCACCGATCCGGATGTTCGCCCTCGGCATCGTGGCCTGTCGCTGTTCGTCGTCGAAAAGCCAGGCACCGACGGCCACGATTTCACCGTCGAGAGCGGTGGTGGCCGCATGACCGGTCGCGCCATTCCCACCATCGGCTATCGCGGCATGCACTCGTTCGAGATGGCCTATGACGATTTCCTCGTGCCCGACGACGCGCTTGTGGGCGAAGAGGGCGGCCGGGGCAAGGGCTTCTACTACACCATGCGCGGCTTCTCCGGCGGCCGCCTGCAAACCGCCGCCCGCGCCTCGGGCCTCATGCGCGCCGCCTTCGAGAAGGCACTGACCTACGCAGAAGACCGAGAGGTATTTGACCGACCGGTGGCTTCCTACCCGCTCACGTTGCAAAAGCTCGCCCGCATGGCCGCCAACATCGTCGCCTGCCAGCAGTTCACCTACGCCGCTGCCCGCGCCATGGACGCCGGCGACGGCCAACTCGAAGCAAGTCTTGTAAAGCTCCTCTCCTGTCGAGCCGCCGAATGGCTAACCCGCGAAGCTCTGCAAATCCACGGCGGCATGGGCTACGCCGAAGAGTCTGACGTGAGCCGCTACTTCGCGGATGCCCGCGTGCTGTCGATCTTCGAGGGAGCGGAGGAAACGCTGGCGCTGAAGGTGGTTGGAAGGACCCTTCTTGGCGCATAGGGCGGACAGCATCAACGGCTTGATACGGGAGGGCAAGGACGTGACGAAGGGGATCAAAATCGAGTGGCACTACCCAGGAACGAAGAGGATCTCAGAAATCGAGCATCTATACGGCATCAATGTCGAGAACCTAGCGGAAGTCCCAGCCATAAACGCCGTGCCGAGCTATTGGCCCAATGAGTGCCCCGATAAGGACAAGGTTGTCGAGTACAACGTCGAGGTTGATCGCGAGTGGCGTGGTAAGCGGGAGTTGCGTCTCTCTGTGCATTATGACCCATTACGGAATCCCGAGCTGAGCGAGCATCCGGAACTGAACTGGGGTACCAACAAGATCATCCTTCACCAAGGCAAGCGAGAAGGCCAATGCAAGTGGTTGCCAGACGGCGATTCGACGGCCTTCACAATCGCTTGGGAGGCATTCGACCTTGAGGCAAGCCATGGACGGCCCCGCACGAAGTATTACGGGTCACAGCGAGAAGCACGCTTTCGCAGAATGATCCTCGCCAGCGATTGCCGCCGTTGCGTTCTCACATCCGAGGACACGCCGTATGCGCTGGAGGCTGCACACCTGATTCCCGCGAAAGTGGGAGAGAACGACGAGCCATCCAATGGTGTCGCCCTCCGAGCCGACCTCCACCGACTGTTCGACGCTGGTGCCTTCACCTTCGACGAAGACGGCACGGTCAGGATTGCCGACACCGAAGGGCGGCGACCATCTCGAGCGTATCGCGAACTGCTTCGAGGCAAGAAGCTCCCGCAGCCGGCATTTGACCGAGTGCGGGCGACGCTGGCGCTTCGAGGATTTCGAGAAAGGCAACTCGCCTAGCTCGCGGCATGTCGGGCTTCACCGCAGTCCAGCCTGCTGCGTTGCCAGCTTCCTTGTCGGCTGTTGCCGCGCCCCGAAGGGCCCGTTGGCAGTTCGCGAGCGCGAACTGCTGGCCACGAACCGCGTGATCGCTGGCTGATGGGTAGAATGAGACCACGGCGCAGGAAATCTGGACTGTCCATGCCTTTCAACGAGGAACTGGCCGGCGACCTTGCGTTTCGCACCGGCGATAGGGACCACACCCGGTATTTCTGTGGCCGTGCCGAGGAGCTAGTAGTTCGTTCCTCCTAAACATTTACATCTTGGGCGATGTCGAGGTCGGAGAACTTCCAGCGGAACTGTACCGGCGCGTCGTTCATCTCGTCGATGCCCTGACGGATGCGCGCCTTGAGTTCCTCGACCGAGGTCACACGGATGTGGCGAAGGAAGGTGCGCGCCATCTTCGAGAAGGCGCATTCGATCGGATTGAGCCAGGAACCGTGCCTGGGCGTGTGGACATGGACGAAACGTCCCGGTCGCGTTGCCAGACAGGCCATGGTCTCGCGCGAGATGTGGGCGGAGTGGTTGTCGAGGATCAGCCGGATGACCGCCTCGGGCGGGTAGTGCTCGTCGAGCCTCTTGAGCAGGGCGATGAACTCGCGGCTGCGATGCCGGGACTCGACGTTGGCCAGGATGTGCCCGGTGTGCAGGTCGAGTGCCGCCAGGATCGAGACCGTGCCGTGGCGCACGTATTCGTGATCCCTCGACAGCGTCGGCTGCTGCCCCGGCACCGGCGGCAAGTCCGGGGCGGTGTTGCCAATGGCTTGCACCCCGGGCTTCTCGTCCACCGACAGCGTGAACATCGGTCGCGCCGTCCCCGCCGGGTCAGGCGTCGAGAGGTGCACCTCGCGGCAGACCATCAGCACATCGCGCATCTTGCTGTCGAACTCCGGATCGCGACGCTCCAGGCAGTGGCGTACCCGGTGCGGCTTGAGTTCCTCCTCCTTGAGCAGCCGCCACACCGACGTCTTGCCGACGGTCGCAAGACGCGGATGCCCCGCCGCCTGAGCCGCCCCCTGCAGATGCTTCGTCAGCGCCGACAGCGTCCACAGCTCGGCCGCCAACCCCAGCGCCTTGGGCCGCTGGCACGCAATGCCGATCGCCCACGCCTTGGCGTCCGGCAGGATCTCCGGTTCTCGCGGGCGGTGGAAGCGATCCTTGAGTCCCGTTCGCGCGCCCGGCTCGCAACAAGTACCTGCGCTCGGACGCGTCCCTGCAGGAGGGCGTTCTGGAAGCGGCCTTGAAGGTGCAGGGCGTGAGGGCCGACGTGGGTGGCGGACTCAGCACCGGGTTGAAGACGGTGGCCGAAATGCTCCGAGCCAAAACGTCTAGTGAGGCGGTGGAAGAATGGCGTCGGGAGCGCGCCATCGATGGGCTCACCGTGGTGCTGCAAGTGGACGAGGCGCAGAACCTTGATGCCGAGCCCCTGAAGGTTCTTGCGGAGCTGCATGCGTACGGTTTGGAAGGGGTCAGGTCAGTCGTTCTGGCCGCCGGGCTCGCACATGCGAAGGATGTGCTGACAGGAGGCGGGATATCTCGCACCGCGCACAACGCCGACGTCGACATGGGCTTGCTGGCGCGGGAGGAATGCGTCGCGTCCACGCGGATGATGCTCGATGACCTCGGCGCCCACGGCACGGACTTGGAGCGCGTTTCGGCCGCAAGGCGCGTAGCGGAGTTCGCTCTCGGATGGCCCCAGCACCTGTTTCGGGCCCAGCAAGCGCTTTGCCGAGGCCTGTTGGACTCGGGAGGCGTCATCTGCGACATTGACATGCGCGCTGTGGAACGACATAGCAGCCAAGCGAGGACCGACTACTACAACGACCGCCTCCGCGGGCGGCAGGAGCTTGAGCGCAGTCCGGACGTGAACTATCGGGTCATCGTGGACGTGGCAAGGGAGCGGCCTACGCGGGAGTCGGAACTCCACCGGATCTGCAAGCGCCGAATCGACGAAGACGAGAGGAAGCACGAACCGCTCGTCAAGACCAATCCTGTCGCGTACGCAACGGCCCTCGTCGAAAAGGGAGTGGTGTGCCGTACCCAGGACGGATACGCGTCTCCCATCCCGTTGATGGTCATGTGGGCGCTGGAGAAGATCACCGGGGAGTGAGGCTTTCCAACGCTTGCGCCGCCGAAATCTCGGTGACAGTCGGAGATTCGACACAGCGGCCATAACTGCGCATTGTTGAAGCAAAAAACGGCGACCCCGGCGATGCGGTGGGGTTGCGCCGGTGCGCGTTGTCCGAAAGGTGTCGCGTGCAAGAGTCTTGATGGGTGACCGCTGGGCCTTGCCATAGATAACACTCGCAAAGGCCCCAGCATTGTGGTTCAGCGAGCATATACGCTAGAGGGTCTGATGGGCGCGCTAGACGCTTGACGCGTCACTGACGAAGCATCATGATGCGCCAAGAGCGTAATGTGGAGCAGGGGCCATGAGAACCACGGTCACTCTTGACGACGATGTCGTCGCCAAGCTACGAGACCGCATGCGCGAGTCGGGCACCTCGTTCAAGGAAGCCATAAACGACTGTCTGCGGGTCGCCCTTGAGCGACCTACAGAAGATGAGCTCGCGACACCGTTCACCGTGCACCCGCGACCCATGCAACTGCGCGACGGGGTGGAACTCGATGACGTGGAAGGGCTGCTCGATCTTCTCGACGGTCCGGCTCGCCGATGACGGTTCTCGTTGATGCAAACATCCTGCTCTATGCCTACGACTCGTCCAACGAAAATCACCCGGTGGCCCGGCACTGGCTTGAAGCGGAGATTTCGTCCGGACGTCCGATTCGTCTTGCGCTCGTGACGCTACTGGCCTTCGTGCGAATTGCGTCGGCCCGGCACATATTCAAGCAGCCGCTCAGCGCTGGCGAAGCCTGCGCGATTGTCGACTCGTGGCTTGAAACACCAAACGTGCGCACACTCCACCCGGGCCCACACACTTGGCGTCACCTCGGCGCTGTCTGCACAGATGCCGATGCCAGAGGGCCACTTGTGATGGACGCGCACCTTGCGTCGCTGGCGCTGGAGCACGGGGCCGTGATTGCCACTACCGACCGCGACTTTCGACGCTTCGCCGTACGCACGACGAACCCGCTTGCAGGCGGCGCTCCCGTTTAGGTTGAGTCGGTCCGTTCAAGTGGCTTAGCCACTTGGCGATGACGACGCCTAGTACTGCGCATAATAAATATTATGTTAAATTTTAGCGGCTCGAGCCATTTGATGCCCTGGGGCGCCGCAGCTGATAACGCTCGACGATTCATCAGCGACCCCCAAGCGCATGGCATCACGGATCGGGCGTGATTGGGGGGCCGGTGCGCGTTGTGGCGATGGATTGTGCGAGGTCTTGCGCGTTAACGATGACGCGCTCGCAGTAGTCCAAGTGACCATCGTCGCCTGTGTCGAGTTCCAGCACGGTGGCGACATCCGAGGCGTCAACGGGCGAGTCGGCACTACTGATGAGTCGCATCACTACACCCGTCTCGTACGCGACCACCAACGTGTCCGGGGAGTCGACGTCGGCCCCAAGCCGCATGCGCCGCTCGCGAAAGAGGACGCCTTCCTGGCCCGGTTCGGGGACAAGCACGCGACTGTGGAACAATAGTCGTGCGTATTTGACGACTTGGGTCAATGACAGCGGAGGGCCGGCATCATCTCTAAGCACGTTGTGTACGCCCGCGGGAGTGAACGCAACGTTGGACATGGCACCGAAGAGCCGCACTAGGGTCGCGCCGGACCGTCCGATCAGGCTCGTAACGAATCTTCTTCAACTGGGCTCGCAGCGCACTCATCCTCGCGTCGCCATTGTCGGCAGTCAGGTGTGCACGGTCGGGCGGGTATGCACGCAAGTCACCACCAGTCGTCGGCGGCGGTTCGACCCTGACGAGGTCGTCCATCTTGGCGAGGAAGCTGCCGAAGCTGCGGTAGCCATAGGCGCTCTCGTCAAAGCTCGATGACAGGCGCCGACGCAGTTCAGTTTTGAGTTGGCTGCCTAGTACGCCGTCAGGGCTCGCACGCACGATTTCGGCGAGGGTCCTGCGCACCTTCTCGATGCTCTCGGCCCCAGTCGCGCGACGGTCTTGCCGTGGCGCCGCAGCTCCTTGAGAACGTGGATGAAGTCTCGGTCGCCAGAGGCGATCACAAATACATCGATGTGTGGAAGCGTTGACATCAAGGAGACCGCGTCGACGGCCATTTTCACGTCCACGGCGTTCTTCACGGTGGCTCCCCAGCGGCGCCCCAGGACATGGACGAGGTCGATGCCGAGGCCGTAGAGGTCTGTCTGGTATTGGTTGACGTCCTTCATGCGCCAGTCGGCGTATGCGTTAGCGACGAGCACGCGCCCGTACTGTTCGGCGAGTCGGGAAAGCGCTTCGCAGTCAACGTCCTCTTCGTCAACGGCCCGGACGAGGTTCTCGAAATCGATTAGAAGCGCCACCTGGCCGGTCGAAGCTGCGGCGAATTCGGTCAAGATAGGTCTCCGTTGCTATGGATCAAATGGGGACAACGCAAGTTCGGACTTGATCAGTGTTTCAGCGCAACGTCAGTCTTGCGTTTACCTGGCCGGGCTTGTCGGCGTCGATACTGACGTTAACGACGCGGATGCCGTGTTGGGTCTCGAGGGCCTCCATCCAGGCGATGACGGAGGCGAACGGGCGCGATTCGATGTGAACGACGAAGCTGTCACCGTCTGGTTGGATGCGGCGTAAGGGTAAGTCGAACTCGCCGGCGGAGCGATTGATGGTGGAGAGCTGGGCTTGGGGGGCGCCTTCGCCGGCGTCCTGGCGGGCTTCCGCGAACGGGCGGTTGGCGGTCATCCATGCAAGCGATGCGTCTTCTCGCTGCAGGCGGCTGACCGCAGCTTTCCGGTAGTCGAGGGTCGGTTGGATCGCAGCTAGCCAGAGCGCGGTTGCGCCAATCAACGCACCGCCGACCTTGAGCAGCGTCCTTTCGCGGCGCTCGAGGGCCTCGTAGCGACGCCGTACGGACGACGCGTGCCACGCCTCGGCCACTTGCGTCATGCCCGGCAACGAGGCCATCAGGAATCCGCTGCCACTCGGAGCCGCGCACGCACGCGCCCGTCCTCCTGTTCCGCCGAGGCGATGGTAAGTTGCACGCCCTTGTCCGTGAGGTCCTGTTCCAGGCGCTCGAGCGCATCGTAGCTCGGCACGGTGACATCGGCGGCAAGCCCTCTGCCATCGGCGTAGGACAGGGTGCGGAGCTCATAATCGCCTACCGTTCCGGTAAGGCCGGAGCCGAGATGGCCGATGAGTGCCCTGCCCCTCGGGCCGCCTTGCGGCGACCCGCCAAGCTGGCTGCGCATCCGATTTGCGGGATTGCCCACCACTCGCTCCACGCCATAGATGTCGCGGTAGAGGGCCACCGCTTGCTCGCGCAACGCGGTCGCCTGTCGGTTCGCCCACCAACCCTCGATTGCCATTGCCGACAGCCAAACCAAGAGTCCCGCCGCCGCCAGCGCCGCGAACGGCCGCCAAGGTGGCAGATTCGCCCAAGTGCCGGGCCGGGGTGCGAACTCCCCTTGGAGCAGGTTCACGGCGTCCTTGCCGTCAGCGAACGAGTCGGCCAGGAAGTCGAGGGCGGGAAGATCGCGCCGCTCGCACTCGCCTAAGGGCAAGGCGCCGAACTCCACTGCGCGCACGACTCCGTTCACTTCAAGGAGCGACGGGGGCGCGCCTGTGTCCGCTCGCTCGCAAAGCCCTTCAAGCACCACCGGCAGCATCGCGGCGTCGACGCCGGCTAGCCGGTCGCCGCAACGCACCAATGCCCGCTCGCCTTCGTGCAAGACCGCGATGGCCTGCGGCGCCGACGGCAGCGCCATCGCGTCGGCGGTGAGAAACCGTGGCGCCAACCCGTGTGCGGCAAGCATTTCGAGCCATCCAGTCAAGGCCGAGCGCGGCACCGCCAGACACATCACGTCTGCACCCCGCACAAGCGCGTCCGTGGCGACGTGCATGGACTCGATGTCCTCGGTCAGGTGCTCCTCGACGGCGAATGGCGTGGCACGACGCATTTCCGCCGCCGAGCGTCCGGGGACGGCGATCGGCAGTGCCAGCACCTGATCCGCCGGCACCAGCGCCACCAGCGTCGTGTCCCCTGCCCTCCCGTCCGCGCCTTGTTCGGGCGCTCGCAGCGCCGAGGCTAGGCCGTGCAGAGACTCGCCTGACGCGACAGTCTCACCGCGGTCGCCGCGAACCAGCCACGGCGCTGGCGCGTTCTCCATTGCGTTGTTGGCGGCAGCTTGCTCCGACTCGTCCGCCTGGAATGGCGGCAGCCGCACGAACGCGGTGGCCATCAGGGGCCTTCTTCCATTTGTCGAGGCGGCGAGTCCTCGCGGCGACGGATCACCCGCAACTCGCCCGTGGTCGGGTCGCGGTGGAGGGTGGAGACGATCTCGCTGACCCTGCCCAGGATGTCCGCCCGCACATGCACCTCGAAAAACTCACTCGCGACGGCCAGCGTACCGACGCTGGCTCCGTAGGCGGGATGGTCCGCCGTGAAGGTTTCCACGCTGTCGAACTCGCGCGCAGATTCTACCAACGCCTGCACCTCCGCCCGCACGAGGTTGGGCGCGAGGGACGCCAGCACTTCCTCCCCGGCGGTGTTGACGTTCACTGCCAGTTCGCCAAGTGGCAGGGCCGTGACGTGGGGATACAGCGTCCGCCACTCCTCGACGGCAAGCGGGGTGGCGAGCAGCATCTCGGAGGCATCCGCGGCCGGTGCGTTGGCAACCCGATGAGGCTCGTCCGCCATTAGGTGCTCGCCGTCTTCGGCGCCGAACTCGTGCAGTTCGGCATCCTCGTCCACCCAATCGAGCCAGGCGTCGGCCAGCACCGGGTCGAGGGAGAGCCCTTCGAGCAAACGCCGCAGTCGCAGGAGGTTCTCCGCACTTTCCGGCCCCGCCAGCGCGTTCAGATTGAAGCGACCACCAAGATCGGTGATGGTCACCACCACTTCGCCATCTTCGAACCGCAGCGTACGGGGAGCCGTGCCCTGCCCCGCTTCGCCTGCCCGTCGCGATTCCTCTGGATGCGCGTTTGCCCACTCTTCAAGCAGCGTGTCGATGGTTCGGGTCTCTTCATCCTCCCAGTCCGCAAAGAGCGCCTGGCGGGCGTACTCCTCGCCGGCGAGGGCATAGTGGCGGGCTTGGCCGCCGTGCAGGAAATGGCGGGTGTGCGCGACGGCCAATTGGTGCTGGGTGATCATTCGCCACGCGAGCGCTGCCACCAGTGCGACGATCAGCAGCACACTCACGAGGGCCACGCCGCGGACTTCAGAAATCCTCATCGTCGAAGTCCGCGTCTGGGTCGTCTGTGGGCGGTTCGTCATCCAACTCTTCGTCGCTCGCGAGCGGCCCGTCGCTGCGGCCCTCGAGGAAGTCAAGGCGCTGCGGCGTCGTCCAGAGGCGCACCACGTCGAACTCGTCCGTCGTGATGCGCAGGCGCAATCCCGCCAACCGCGGTTCGGGGTCGTCCGGGTCGCCGGCCTCCGTCGGTGGCCATGTTTCGTGCTCGTCGCCGTCGGAGTCCACCGCCGTGAACGCCACTTCGGAGACGCCGGCCAGCAACAGTTGACGGCTCGGCTCGGAGCCCGGCGCTCGGTCGAGCACGCGCCAGAAAACACGGTGCAGTTCCGCCCCGTCCCATGCATATGCCACGCGTTGCAGGTCCGACCGCTGTTCACCCAGAGGATTGCGCCAGCCAAGGCGGGTGAACTCTAGGAGCCGGGTGCCGCCCATGGTGACCGGAGTGCCGGCGTCACCAAAGACATCCCGCACCGGACGATGGGCGAGTTGCTCGATGTCGCGCCGCATGATCTCGAGTGCCCGTTGAGCATCGGTGAGCAGCCCCCCGCGCTCCACGGCATGGGCGCCGAAGTCGGTCATCTGTCTCAGTATCTGTGTTGCCAACACGCCAATCACCGCGAACACGGCGAGCGCAACTAAGACCTCCATCAAGGTGAAGCCGTCTTTGCGCGCGCGTGGCATCAGTGCTCGCCCACGAATGCCACGAGGGTGTCCACGGGGCCATTGGCCGCGCCAAAGCTGCTGGTCACGTCGCTAGGGCGAACGTCCACGGTCACCTGCCACAGCCCATCGTGATCCGTGGCTCTGAGGGTCGTTTCGACGCGCCAACTGCGCGCCCCCACATCCACGCGCGCCGAGCGACTGCCGGCGCGCAGCGTGGTTTCGCGGTCCAGTCGCATCCGGGCCACCTCGTTCTCTGCCAGCCAGCGGGCCATGGTGCGCTGTTCGAGGCCATGCAGTTGCGCCAGCGTGTCGCCACCGCGGGCGAAGACGGTGACCGACACCACGGCCAACACGGTCAGGGCCACGAGGAGTTCGACTAGACTGAAGCCATGCTTTACCTGCCCATGGAAGCGCTTGCCGGCGCGCAGCGAGGGCAAGATGCCGCCCCTCCACGGGGGTCTCTGCGTGCTCATTGGCTTGCCGTGGCCTGGGCTTGGCCGGCTAGGCGCACGAGAGTTCTGCCGATGCCGTCGGTGGTCACCTGCCATGCGGAGGATTGTCCTGCGCTGTCTTGGGACACGAGCACGGTAAACGGTGTGGTTTCGCCGTTGGGGAAGATGGCGATTTGCGGGCCGCTCGCTGCTAGCCGCCCTGCCCTGCCTTCCATGCTGAGGTGCACTTCCACGCCGTGCAAGCGGAACTCCGGCTCCTCGACCTCTTGCCAGCGCTGGCGTTGCACATCCCGACGGACGAAACCGTACTCCTGATTCTCGATCGCAAGCCCCCAAACCTCGTTGCGCCGCACCGACTCGCCGCGCGCGAGTTCCACCGCCAGCGCCAACCGTTCCGCCTCGGCCTGGGTCCGGCGCTGACCGGCGCTATCCACGAAATTCACCACCACGACGGCGGCCAGAATGGCGACGATGGTCATAACGACAAGGATTTCGACCAGGGTAAAGGCGCGCCCTGACGGGCGCGTTGGCAGTTGCTTCGGAACTGCGGGCCTCCGAGGAGTCCTTGCGCGCCCTGACGGGCGCGTTGGTGGTTGCTTCGCAACTGCTGAGGTTTGCCGCGGATTAGCCACCGATGAACTTCCTCACCGTCACCTCGCCTCGAAGGTGCGCCGCGAGCGGCCCGTGGCGCACCGCAAGCCGCGCGGGGCGCGCCCTGACGGGCGCGCCGTATCCACCTTCGGAAGGTCAAATGTCCGCATAGGCGATGTCTTCGCCCAGCTCTTCGCCGCCCTCCTCGCCGTCGGCGCCCATCGACTTGAGCTCGAACCCGCGCCCAGTGCTGATGTAGAGATACTCGTTGTCCCATTGGTCGAGTGGCAGGCGGCGCAGATAGGGCTCCGGGCCCCAGCGCTTTGGCTCCGGATAGCCAGCCGGTTTTTCCACCAGAGCTCTAAGGCCCTGATCCGTGGACGGATACATGCCGTTGTCGGCGCGATAGAGATCAAGCGCGGTGGCAATGGCACGCAGGTCGTTCTCCACGGCCACCCGACGTGCCTGATCGCTGCGGCCGGCGATGTTCGGCACCACCAGCGCCACCAGAATGCCGACGATCACCACCACGATCATGATCTCGATCAAGGTGAAGCCGCGCCGACGCGATAGCGCGCTGCCGCCGTGACGCCGAAGCGCGTATCGGAGGATGGGAACGTGGTTCCGTTGCATTGGGTTCACACCACCAGTTGGTTCATGTTGAGAATCGGCACCAGCACTGCCAGCACGATCAACAGCACCAGTGCGGCCATCACGAGCAGCATCAGCGGCTGGAACACCTGCACCAGGGCGGTGACGAGGCGCTCCAGCTCCTGCTGCTGATGCTCAGCCACCTTGGCCAGCATGGCGTCGAGTTCGCCGCTGGCCTCGCCGCTCGCCACCATGTGCAGGAACATGGGTGGAAAGTAGCCGCAGGCTTCCAGTCCCGCGCGCAGGCTACCGCCTTCCCGCACCGTTTGCGTAGCTTCTTCCAAGCGCCGCTTGAGCCAGACGTTTTCCACCACTTCCGTGGCGATGCGCATGGCGTCCACGAGCGGCACGCCGCTCGAGGTGAGTACCGCCAGGGTACTGGCGAAGCGGCTCGCGGTGCTTCCTCGCACGATTCGGCCGACGATGGGCAGCCCGAGCTTGCGCCGGTCCCAGGCGAGCCTCGCCGACGGCCGGGCCAGTGCTTGCCGAATCAGCACGAGGGTCACAACAAGCGCCAGGGCCACGGCCCAGTAATACACCCGGGCGAAATCGCTGGCGGCGATCAGGAGCGAAGTCAGGAGCGGCAGTTCGCTGCCCGTGTTCTCGAACACGGCAACGATGTCGGGCACAACGTAGACCAGCAAGCCAGCCACGATCAGGAGCGATATCACCACCAAGAGCGCCGGATAAAACAGCGCCATCTGCACGTTGCGCACGGACTCAAAGCGCTTCTCCGTGTAGCGGGCAAGGTTGTCGAGCACGGCATCGAGGTAGCCGGACTGCTCGCCGGCCGCCACCGTGGATCGATACATCGACGAGAACGTCGCTGGATACTGGGCGAGGCCCGCCGCCAGCGAATGCCCTTCCAGCACGCGACTGCGCACATTCATGACGAGTGCCCCGATGCGACGTTTTTCCGACTGTTGGGCCAAGGCCGCGAGTGCCTCCTCCACCGGCAGTCCCGCCCCCAGCAGGGTGGCCAACTGGCGCGTGAAGAGTGCGAGATCGAGGGGCGACATGCCGGCGCCAAACCGGCTGCGCAAGTCACCAAGTCGACCTACGACGCCAGCACCGGGGCGCGTGCGAGCGCTGCTGGCGACCACGGAAAGCGGGGCAAGCCCCTGATCGCGCAGAATTTGCCGAATCTGGCGACCGCTATCGCCCTCCAACACGCCGCGCCGTCGCTTGCCCCGTACATCGAGTGCCGTGTATTCGAACGCGGCCATCGGCCTTCTCGTCGCTGAGGCTAGGGCTTAGCCGCGCCCGTCGGCACGACGCTCGGTGAAGGAGTCCATGTCCGTCAAGGCAACGCGCACGAGTTCGCTCACCGAAGTGATGCCGGCGAGCACCTTGCGCCGACCGTCGTCGACGATGCCAGGGCTCGACTGCCGCACGTGCCGCGTGAGCTCCTGCTCGGAGGCGCGGTCGTGAATCAGTTCGCGCAGTCCGTCGTCCACCGTCACGAGCTCATAGATGCCGGTTCGCCCCCGATAGCCAGACTGGCCGCACTCCTCGCATCCCCCCGGTGCCCAAACGCTGGCGGAGGCGTCGTGCAGGCCGAGCACGCGGCGATCGAGCGGTCCGGGCTCGCTCTCAACCTTGCAGTCCGGACACAGCACCCGCACCAGCCGTTGCGCCAGCATTCCGACCATGCTGGAGGCCAGCAGAAACGGCTCCACGCCCATGTCCACGAGGCGGGTCACCGAACCCACCGCCGTGTTGGTGTGAACCGTGGACATCACCAGGTGGCCGGTGAGGCTCGCCTGCACGGCGGTCTCGGCGGTTTCGAGATCGCGGATCTCGCCCACCATCACCACATCCGGGTCCTGACGGAGAATGGCGCGCAGGCCCCGCGCAAACGTCATGTCCGCCTTGTCGTTTACCTGGGTCTGACCGATGCCGGCGATGTTGTATTCGATGGGGTTTTCGATCGTGAGGATGTTGGACGAGTCGGTGTTGAGTTCACCGAGCGAGGCGTACAGCGTGGTCGTCTTGCCGGAGCCGGTGGGGCCGGTGACGAGGAAGATGCCGTGCGGGCGAGCGATCACCTCGCGCACGCGCCCCAGCGTCTCGTCGTCCATGCCGAGGTTCGGCAGTTCCAGGGCGCCGGCCTGCTTGTCGAGCAGCCGCATGACGACGCGCTCGCCGTTGCCCGTGGGGAGCGTGGAAACCCGCACGTCCACCTCGCGTCCGCCGATGCGGAGCGGAATGCGGCCGTCTTGCGGAATGCGCTTCTCGGCGATGTCGAGCTTGGCCATCACCTTGATGCGCGACACTAGAAGCGGCGCCAAGGCGCGATTCGGGCACAAGACCTCGCGCATCACGCCATCGACACGGAAGCGCACTTGCAGGAAGCGCTCGAACGTCTCGATGTGCACGTCCGATGCGCCCTCCCGAATCGCTTCGGCGAGAAGTGCGTTGATGAGGCGGATGATGGGAGCGTCGTCCTGCTGTTCGAGCAGGTCTTCGGTTTCTCGCACGGAGTCGGCGAGGCTGGCGAGGTCGAGGTCGTCGCCGATGTCCTCCATCATCTGCCGCGTGGCGCCGTCGCTGGCATAGCCGGCGGTGAGGATTTCCTCGAACGCCGAGTCTCCGACGATGCTGAGGCGCAGCGGACGGCGCACGAAGCGTCGCACTTCTGCCAGCGTCGTCAGCTCTGGGCGCACTCGGCAGGCAATGGTGACCGCGCCATCGGCAGCCGGTGGGTCAGTCGTGATGACGACACCGAACCGACGCGCAAAGGCAAAGGGCAGACGAACCGCACCGCGCTTCGTACCGTCGGCCTCGATCGGTTCGCTGACCTCGGGTGTTGGAACGCTTTCGGCCATGCTCAATGCGCGGGAATGGAATCAAGTGGCATCATAGCAAGTTAATGGCATGGTGCAGAGGCTTGGGCTAGCGACGTAGGGGCGACCCTTGTGGTCGCCCGTCTCGGCTGAAGCGAAGGCCTTGGGTGCCCGAGCGCGGGCGAGGACAAGGCTCGCCCCTACGGTTTTCTAGCATTGGGGGCGTCGCGATTCCTTGCATGGGGGGAAACCGTGGATTTCGTCGGCAGTCACGTCCTTTCCGTTGACCAGTTCGAGCGCGGCGGCATCGAACGCGTGTTCACGGTGGCCGATGACATGGCGCCCTATGCCCGCCGCGAGCGCATGACGCGGGTGCTCGCGGGGGCCATTCTCTCCAACATGTTCTTCGAGCCGAGCACGCGCACTCGGGTTTCGTTCGGCTGTGCCTTCAACCTGCTTGGCGGCGATGTGCGCGAGATCGCCGAAGTGGGCGCTTCCTCAATCGCCAAGGGCGAGTCGCTGCACGACACCGCGCGGGTGATGTCCGGCTACAGCGACGTGATCGTGATGCGCCACCCAGAGGCCGGCGCCGTGGCAGAGTTCGCGGAGACCTCGCGCGTGCCGGTCATCAACGGCGGCGACGGTGCCAACGAGCATCCAAGCCAGGCGTTGCTCGATCTCTACACCATCCGCACCGAAGTCGCTGCCCGTGGCGGCTCCATCCACGGCTTGCGCATCGCGCTGATCGGCGACCTCAAGTACGGTCGCGCCGTCCATTCACTGCTCAAGCTGCTGGCGCTTTTTGACCGCATCGAAGTGCATCTCGTCTCCCCACCGGGGCTCGAAGCGCCGGCCGACATCACGCGCCGTCTCGCTGAGCGAGGCCACGAGGTGCAGCAACACCACGACCTGGAGCAGGGCATCAGCCACGTGGACATCCTCTACGTCACGCGCACCCAGGAAGAACGCTTTCCCACCGCTGCCGAAGCCAACCGCTATCGGGGCCTCTTTCGCCTCAATCAGGAAATCTACACCCGCCACTGCGAACCGAACACGGTCATCATGCATCCCCTGCCCCGCGACTCCCGCCCCGCCGCCCAGGAGCTCGACGAAGACCTGAACGCCAACCCCAACCTCGCCATCTTCCGCCAAACCGACAACGGCGTGCTGGTGCGCATGGCGCTGTTCGCCCTCATCCTTGATGTGGCCCACACCGTCCACGAAACCGCCGCCGAAGTGCGCTGGTTCACGGCCAAGCGCACTCCGGCTCGCTTCCGCAAGCGGGCCGGCACTACTGACGGCTAGTACGTTTGGGGGCTGGCCCTTGGGGGGGCTCGTGCCTTGGAGGAGCCTGCCCTGATCGCGCCCCGACCGTGAATGTCATCGGATATTGATCAAAATAGGGCGCACATGCGCGGCATGCAGGTGCGGGGAGGGTGCCCCAGACGAATGTCTACGCCAGGTCTTCCCAGATCCGCCCGCCCTCCACGACGTCGACGAAGGCCGAGAAGGAGAACCCGGATGGATACAATCCCGGCCGCACCGCTGTGCCCTTGTCGTCCGGCGAACTCCGCGCCTGCCTCGCATAATCGAGCAGGAAGCCCTGGTCGATATCCCTCAGGAGGCGACTGTCGTCCCGCAAGGCGATCACCAGTTCCTCGAGCGCCACCTTCAGGAACCCGCCGAAGCGCTCGTGGCCGTGGTGTAGCGAAGTGTCCACGATCCAGCCGCGCACCGGTGTGCTGGTCGTTCCGGACCCGAGCGCAGCGGCGAAGCCGGCATCTTCGGTGATCGCTGCCGCGACGGCGGCCGTCTTGCGGCGTAGCTGCAACCCGGCATGCCGGGCCGCGCGCCTGTGCCGCCATGCCTCTCCGACGGTTTGGCGCATCCATGTGGACTTCACCTCCAGCACCAGCACGCCGCCGTCCCGCGCGCAGACGAGGTCGACCTCGCCGGCGACGGTCTCCTCGACAGCGGACTCCGGAGTCCAGTACGCCACGACCTTGAAACCGCATTGCTTGAACAGATCGGCCAGACGCTCCTCGATGCGCCGCGTCTCGTTTCGCACCTCCTCCCGCCGCCATCCGACGCGACGCAGATTTCCAAGCGCGGCCTCGGCTGCGTCGTAGTCAATCCCGGCCATCCACGGAAACGCCGCGAGCTTGCCGCCCATCCTCAGGAACGGCCGCTCTAAGAGGGTAGGGGCAGGGCCCGGGTCGCCGCGCTGAAAGTGGCGACCCAGTTCCGCGCAGTCGAGGCTCCAGAAATCGACGATGGCTTCGGCTTCTCGAATGGCTTCGGCTTTTCGACGGTCGCGGCGCCCTCGGCCGGAGTCCACCGTCCATTCGGCGATCCTGCGAATCAGGGCGGCGCGGTCGGTCCACGCGATGGGCAGCAGCCCAGAGAATCCGGCGACCCACTCCCTCCGCGCCGGCCACGCGAGGGCCTCCGACCAGTTCCCGTGTCGCTCCGAACGTCTGAGGTACGGAGACACCAGCCTGTTCTCGAATGTCTCCATCACGATCTCCAGAGCGAACAGCGCGTTGAGAACGGGCACCGGAGCCCCGGTGGCGTCCCACGTCGTATCATCGACTCCGTAAACCTCGGCAAGCCGAAGGTGCGCGGCAATGGCCCGCATGTAGACGAACCAGTTTCTTCGCAGGGCTGCGGCCCTCGGCCGTTTCGGTCCACGGCGGATGAACTCCGCCGAGGCCCGTGTCAGCCAATACACGCGTAGAGCAGACAGGCGATCGTTAGTCTTGCTCCACGCTTCCAACTCCCTGTCTCCCAGTCCGACCTCAATGTGCGTCTTGCCGCCGTCCTTGGCGACCGCGATGTCGGGCTCGTTGTACGAGAACGCGTCCGCCCAGGTTCCCGTAAAGCTCTCGAGCACGATCCGATTCTCGACGAGGTCGCGGAACTCATTCAGCAGGTCGGCTTGCCCCGAACGGCTTCGTCCTCCCTCGACGAGCATCGAGAGCTGACCGAAAGAGCGCCGGATCTCGGCGTTGGTCGGAACCGTGTGCCGAGCGTCCACCGTTGCGGCTCTGCTCGCGATCAGGTTGCCAACGGCCGTCCAGTGCGTTCGGCGGTCCGTGAGGTCCCGGTGCTCGCCGCGGGCGATTCGCCGGCATGCGTCGATGCCGACATGCATGACGAACTCGGGCAGGGACAGACCGGAGAGCCGCCCGAGGCGTTCGGTCGCTTCCGTTGACAGCAGCCGATGGACGAGGGAGGAAAAATGCTTCAGGACGAAAACGACCTCGCCGAGCTCGTCGGGATGGGCCTCGGCCAACCCGACGACCTCTTTCCACTTCAACGAGCGTGGTTTCCGTACCAGCCCCGAGAGTCTCACGGCGCGGGACACCGCCTCGGGCGCGACCGCGGCGAAATGCTCAAGCGCCTCCGGCGGCGCGGCAACCGCGTCCTGCGCCAGGTATTGCGCCAGCGCAAGCACGAGCTGCTCCTTCCTCAAGGCCCCCGCGGGCAGTTCCCGCAGGAATTCGCTCGACCAGAATGCCTCGTCCCGAAACGCGGCGGTAGTCCCACGCGGCTTTTGGGCGAGATAGTCCTCCGAGACGCGCACAGCCGCCTCGGCTACGCACGCGTTCGATCGCGTCTGCGCGCGGAACGCCCTCTCGTAGCAGCTGTTCGGAATGCGGCTTTCGCCAACGTCACGGTCCATGCACCGGCAATGGTAACGCGAGGATCGACTTACAGGCTTCAGAGAGGCGCGTGGATTTCGTCAAATGGTTGCCCATTCCGGACGATTCGCGCTCGACCGGTTGTGGCAGCAGACTCCCGCCGCGTTGAATGAGCACATCGATGGGCTCACAAGTGGCTTCCCCAGACCAGGAAGACAGGCCATTGGAGTTGCGCAAGGCAACAAATGACGCGCCGGATCATCTGCTGGATTGGTGTTGATGCCGAGAGCATCGTAAGCGTAAGGTGGCGCGGGTTCGTGCCAAGGGAGCTTGTTGTGGCAATCGATCCGGTGCTTCGTCTTCGGCAGATTTGCCTGGTCGCTTACGACTTGGAGTGGACCTCGAACCTCCTGTGCGCGGCGTTCGATGCGCCGGTGGTGTTTCGGGATCCGCGCATGGCCGCGGGCGGCAATCTCACCAACACGCATATTCGGCTGGGCGACTCGTTCCTGGAGACGGTTTGCCCCACCGACCTCGCTTGGCAACGGTCGACCACGCAAACCCGCCTTCTCGAACGCAACGGCGACTGCGGCTACATGGCGATCGTGCAGGTACCCGATGTCGCCGTGGCCTCGCGGTCGATGGCCGCGCAAGGCAATCAGATCGGCATCGTGTCGGGAGACTGGAACGTGTGTCCCGGCGCGCCGGGGTCAGGACTGGCAGGGGTCGAGGCAGGGCGCTACCAACTTGGCGACGCCTTGCCCAAGCAGGCCGGAACGGTGTCCGGCGTAAACGTACAGTTTCATCCACGCGATTTCGGCACGCTGGCGGAGATTCAGGAAAACTGGCCGGGAGCCGGGGAGTTCCCAAGAAACAAGGGGGCGTACTTCCCAGCCGGCAATACATGGCAGCTAGGTGTGGATGCGCGCCCTCACGGCGGCGTCACAACGGGGTTTGCGGCGGTGGAAATCGCCCCTCGCGACGTGGACCCGGCCGAGATGTGCGCACGCTGGATGCGGGGGCTAGGCGCCGGCTGCACGATAGACCCGTCCAACCCGACCACCCTGCAGCTTGCCGGCAACCAAACCATGCGCTTCGTCGCCCCACGACCCGGCGGCCGCACCGGCGTTGTCGGCGTGGACCTTTGGGCGGCGCCCGGCGCACGAAGGAAATTCGACGCAATCGACCTTTGTGGCGTCACCTGGAGACTGGTCGAACCCAACGCGTAGAGACACCCTCTTCCGGGGAACGCAAAGTTGCCTTCCCCACGAAGCGCGGCATCCGGTGACCGGATGCCGGCGCGTCGCGCCTGCTAAAGCGCCGCTTCGAGTTCAGGCAGGGCGTTGAAGAGGTCTGCCACCAAGCCGTAGTCCGCCACTTGGAAGATGGGGGCGTCTTCGTCCTTGTTGATGGCGACGATCACCTTGGAGTCCTTCATTCCGGCGAGGTGCTGGATGGCGCCGGAGATGCCCACCGCGATGTAGAGGTCGGGGGCGACGATCTTGCCGGTCTGGCCCACCTGCATGTCGTTCGGGGCGAAGCCGGCGTCCACCGCGGCCCGGGATGCGCCGATGGCGGCTCCGAGCTTGTCGGCGATGCCTTCGAGGAGAACAAAGTTGTCGCCGCTTTGCATGCCGCGACCGCCGGAGATGATGACCGTGGCGGCGGTGAGTTCCGGGCGTTCGGACGCGGCGATCTCCTCGCCGACGAAGCTCGACTTGCCTTCGTCGTGGGCCGAGCCAACGGCCTCCACCGCGCCGCTGCCGCCGCCCGCGGGAGCCGGATCGAAGCCGGTGCCGCGCACCGAAACCACGCGTTTGGCGTCGCCCGACTTCACCGTGGCGATGGCATTGCCGGCGTAGATGGGACGCCGGAACGTGTCCGCCGCGTCGACGCCGATGATGTCGGACACCATCTGCGTGTCGAGCAGCGCCGCCGCCCTCGGCAGGAAGTTCTTGCCGGTGGTGGTGTGGGCGCCGAGGATGTGGTCATAGCCGGCCCCGACCTCGGCAATCAGCGCGCCCATGTTCTCGGCGAGCTGGTGTTCGTAGGGCGGTGCGTCCGCGAGCAGCACCTTGCGCACACCGTCGATTGCGCAGGCTTCGTCTGCCACCGAGGCGCAGCCTGCTCCGGCGACCAATACATCGATTTCGCCGCCGATCTCGAGGGCAGCGGCAAAGACGTTGAGGGTTACGGGCCGGAGAGCCGAGTTGTCGTGTTCGGCAATGACGAGAACGGTCATTCGATCACCTTTGCTTCGTTCTTGAGCTTGTCCACCAGATCCTCGACGCTCTCGACCTTGATGCCGGCCTGGCGGTCCGGCGGCGGCGCGACGTCCAACACTTCCGTGCGGGGCGTTACGTCGACGCCAAGCGCCTCGGGCGAAGTCACGTCGAGGGGTTTGCGCTTCGCCTTCATGATGTTCGGCAGCGAGGCATAGCGGGGTTCGTTGAGGCGCAGGTCTGTGGTGACGACCACGGGCATCTTCAGCGACACCGTTTGCAGGCCGCCGTCCACCTCTCGGGTGACTTCCGCGCTGTCGCCGTTCACCGAGACATTGGAGGCGAACGTGCCTTGGGCCAGGCCCGTCAGCGCCGCGAACATCTGCCCCGTCTGGCCGTTGTCGCCGTCGATGCTCTGCTTGCCGAAGATGACGATGCCTGGCTGCTCGCTGTCGTACACGGCCTTGAGAACCTTGGCGATGGCGAGCGGCTCGAGGGCAGCGTCGGCCTCCACCAGAATGGCGCGGTCTGCACCGAGGGCGAGGCAGGTGCGAAGCTGCTCTTGCGCGGTGCTCTCCCCCACCGCCACGGCGATCACCTCTTCCGCGACGCCGGCTTCCTTGAGCCGCACGGCCTCCTCGATGCCGATCTCGCAGAATGGATTGACCGCCATCTTCACGTTGCCGAGATC
This sequence comes from Pseudomonadales bacterium, assembly GCA_965116935.1. Taxonomy (GTDB): domain Bacteria; phylum Pseudomonadota; class Gammaproteobacteria; order Pseudomonadales; family Azotimanducaceae; genus VXYL01. The sequence continues at coordinate 4,296,580 of OZ220737.1, forward strand.
AACGCCCGTCCCGTCGGGTTTCACCCGCACCTTGACGTTGGCGTCCACCACCCGCTTGACGGGTACGAGTACCTTCATTGAACGACCTCAAGTTGCTCAGGCCACGGCTGACCCACGCGCCGCGACAAAGCCGCGCATTTTCCTACATCCGCCCCCAGCATGAAACCCCGCCAGCAAGTACCAAGCACAACAACCCCGCGCTGCGAGGCCCCACGACGGACGGAGGGCATCCTGCCCTCCAAAGCGTGCCAAAGGCGCGCACGCAGCGGAGCCGGCCGAAGCCCCAACCCCAGCGTGCCCGACAAACCCCAACAAAACGCCAGCGCAGAACAAAGCCCGCCAGCAAGTACCGAGCACAACAACCCCTGCGCTGCGAGGCCCCACGACGGACGGAGGGCATCCTGCCCTCCAAAGCGTGCCAAAGGCGCGCACGCAGCGGAGCCGGCCGAAGCCCAGCCACAGCGTTCCCGACAAACCCCAGCAAAGTGCCAGCCCAGAACAAACCCCGCGCCCCCCAACCCAAGGTCCCTATAATCACGAGCAGCCGAAGCCGACGAAGAGACCCCAACATGGAAGAACAAGCCCGCGAGTCCATGGACTTCGATGTCGTCATCGTCGGCGGCGGCCCTTCTGGCTTGGCAGCCGCCTGCCGGCTGATGCAGCTCGGCAACGAAGCCGGACGCGAGCTTTCCGTCTGCCTCGTCGAGAAGGGCTCCGAGATCGGCGCCCACATCCTCTCCGGCGCCGTGCTGGCGCCGAAGTCTCTGAACGAGCTGTTTCCCGAAGCGGCGGCGGACGGTGCGCCGCTCGACAACCCCGTCACCGACGACCGCTTCTACTTCCTCGTCAACGACACCAACCGCATCCTCCTGCCCATGTGGACGATCCCCGGCGAGAGCAAGAACCAGGGCAACTACGCCCTTTCGCTCGGCAATCTCTGTCGCTGGCTCGGCACCCAGGCCGAAGAACTCGGCGTGAACGTGTTCCCGGGCTTTGCCGCCGCCGAGATCCTCTATGGGGACGATGGTTCGGTGCGCGGGATCGCCACCAAGGACATGGGCGTCGACGCGAGCGGCGAGCGCAAGCCGGTGTTCGAGCCGGGCTATGAGCTGCGCGCCAAATACACGCTGTTCGCCGAGGGCTGTCGCGGGCATCTCGGCAAGGAACTCATGGCCAAGTTCGGCCTCGCCAAGGACTCCGCAACGCAGCACTACGCCATCGGCTTAAAGGAGCTTTGGGACGTGGACCCGGAGCGCCACCAGCCGGGCGCCGTGGTGCATGCCGTGGGCTGGCCGCTCGGTCGGGTGCGCGGAACGAGCGGCGGGTCGTTCCTCTACCACCTGCCGAACAACCAGGTTTCCCTCGGCATCATCGTCGACTTGTCCTACCGCAATCCGCATCTGTCGCCTTTCGACGAACTGCAGCGACTCAAGCACCATCCCCTGTTCGCCGACGTGCTTAAGGGCGGGCGGCGCGTGGCGTACGGTGCCCGCGCCATCGTCAAGGGCGGCATCCGCGCACTGCCCCGCCTGACGGTGCCCGGAGCCGTGCTGGTTGGGGACGACGCCGGCTTTCTGAACGCCCTCAAGATCAAGGGTTCGCACACCGCCATGAAGTCGGGGATGCTGGCGGCGGAGTCCGTTTTCGATGCGCTCGAACGGGGCGAGGAGAACACCGAACTCGCCGATTTCAGCGATCGTGTGCACGACTCTTGGCTAGGCCGTGAACTGCACCTTGCGCGCAACGTCCAGCCTGGGCTGCACAAGTTCGGCACCCTGTTTGGCGCCGCCTACGCCTGGGTCGATCAGAAGGTCGCCCGCGGGCGCATGCCGTTCACGCTCGCCGACTCGACGCCCGACCACGCGACCCTGCTGCCGGCGGCGAAGGCGCCGGTGATCGACTATCCGAAGCCGGACGGGGAACTCTCCTTCGACAAGCTGTCGTCGGTTTTCCTCTCGAGCACCAACCACGAGGAGGACCAGCCCTGTCACCTCACGCTCGCGGATGCCGCCGTGCCGATCCGCGACAACCTGCCGATGTTCGACGAGCCGGCGCAGCGCTATTGCCCGGCGGGGGTTTACGAGGTGATCGAGGAGGACGACGAGCCCCGCTTCCAGATCAACGCCCAGAACTGCGTCCACTGCAAGACCTGTGACATCAAGGACCCTGCCCAGAACATCACCTGGGTGGTGCCGGAAGGGATGGGAGGGCCCAACTACCCGAACATGTAGGGGACTAGACCGCGGTGGCTTGGCCAACGCGGGCGGCCACAAGGGTCGCCCCTACGGGGGGCGGGCGACCAGAGAGAAACCGTCTCCAGAAACGAATCGCCCAAGCGAGTCCTAGTCGGCCTGACCGAGTACGAACCGCGTGCCGGCGCTCCAGATGCTCACTTCGCCGCCTGGTTCCGTCTCCGCTTCGTCCACCATGCGATAGAAAACGCTGCGGGCGATGAGCGCGCGCAATCCGTCCCGCACTTCCACGTAGGGGCGTGGGTTGTCCGGCGTTCCCTCCACGGTGATGGGGTGGTCCGCATCCACCTGCACGGCGTCGTCGAGATTGGTGGCAAAGGCGAGGCGGCGCTGCCTCCCCTCCCCGCTCGACTCCATGTCGATGGCGACGAAAGGCGCATCTTCCACTTCGATGGCGAGCTTCTCCGCCGGCGTCACCAAATAGTGCTGGCCGTCTTCAAGGCGCAGGATCGTGGAAAAGACCTTGGCGATGGCTATGCGGCGAATGGCGATGCCCTCGTGAACCCAAGTGCCATCGGCGGCGATGCGAATGTCGATGCTGCCCACCCGCTTCGGCTGCCATAGATGCACCGGCGGCAGGCGGCGGCTCTCGGCAGTCGCCAGCAAGCGGTTGAATGGATCGTCTGCCACGGTCAGCGCGGCGCTATGCCGTGGCTGACTAGCCGCCGATGAACGCGCGCCCTTGCGGGGGCGACTGTTGCGGATTAGCCACCGATGAACTTCATCACGGTGACCTCGCCCGTAAACGAGAGGGTTTGCTTGTCGCCGAGCGCCGCCAGCAGGAGCCGCTGCAGCGCCGCCCGGGCGCCGTCGTCCGGCAGCGCCAGCAAGTCCTTCATGTCGTGGCGGCGGCTGCTCGACAGGCAGCCGTAGAGGAAGCCGTTGGAGGAAAGCCTGAGCCGTGTGCAGGAGGCGCAGAACGGCTCCGACTCGTTGGCGATGATGCCGAACACACCGCGCCCCGGCACCTCGAAACGCACCGAAGTGGAGTCGAAGGCAGCGTCCGTCCGGGCGTATTCGTAGCGCGAGCCGATCAGGGCAAGGATGTCCTCCATGCCGAAGAAATCGCGCACAAACGACGCGCCCTGCTTCAGGTGCCCCATATTCATCAGTTCGATGTAGCGCAGCTCGATGCCGCGATCGAGGCAGTAGTCGAGCATCGGCAGCACCTGGTCCACGTTCGCCGTGCGCATGGGCACCATGTTGACCTTTACCTTGAGGCCGGCCTCGAGCATGAGGTCGATCCCATGCAGCACGGTGGCAAGATCGCCGCTACGGGCGATGGCACGGAAGCGGGCTGGGTCCAGAGTGTCGAGGCTGACGTTGATGCGGCGGACGCCAGAATCGATCACCGCGTGTGCCTTGCGCGGCAGAAGCTGCCCATTGGTGGTGATGGACACGTCTCGAAGCCCGAGCGCCATCACTTGGGGCAGCACTTCCTCGAACTTCGGCGACAACAGCGGCTCGCCCCCGGTGATGCGCAGCTTCTCGATCCCCGCCGACTCGATGAGCAGGCGCACCGCGCGCACGAGTTCGCTGGCGGACAGTTCGAGTGCGGCTGCCTGCAGCCGCTTGCCGTCCGGCACGCAATAGGTGCAGGCGTAGTTGCAGGCCGCAGTGAGGCTGAGCCGAAGATTGCGGAAACGCCGGCCTTGGGCGTCGACGATCATGGGAGGGTGCTGTTCATGCGCAACACCGATCATACCCTCTTGCGCGGCGTGGAACGAAATCAACGCAGGCTAAGCTCGCCAACGCTGAAGGAACTCGGCGGTAGGTGGTATGTTGGATCAACAAGCGCATTCGGAGAAGATCATGACCAAATTCGGGTTCCGGCGTCCTCTCGCCCCCACCCTCACTGTCGCTGGCCTGTTCGTCACGCTGGGCATCGCCCTGCCCACGCACGCCGACGCGATTACCGTCGTGTCCTGGGGCGGTTCGTACGCCCGCGCCTGCCAAGAGGCGATCATCAAGCCGTTCATGGCCGAGACCGGCATCGAGGTGCGGCTCGAGGACTACAACGGCGGCCTTGCCCAGATCCGCGCCCAAGTCGAGACAGGGGTGGTGCGCTGGGACGTGGTGGACATGGAGGTCGCGGATGCCACCCGAGGCTGCGACGAGGGACTGTTGGAGGAGGTGGACACCACTACCCTCGCCCCCTCCGCCGACGGCACGCCGATCGAGGACGACTATCTCCCAGACACCATCGGCGATTGCGGTGCCAGCACCATCTTCTATTCCACGGTCTATGCCTACAACGCCGACCGAATGGGTGACAGCGCCCCGCAAACCGTCGCCGACTTCTTCGATCTCGAACGCTTCCCCGGCCGCCGGGGGATGCGACGCTCGCCGCTCGTCAACATGGAGTTCGCCCTCATGGCCGATGGCGTTCCGCCGGACCAGGTGTACGCCGTGATGGACACCGACGAGGGCATCGCCCGCGCGTTCCGCAAACTGGACACCATCAAGGATCAGGTGGTGTGGTGGGAAGCCGGCGCCCAGCCACCGCAAATGCTGGCGGACGGCGAGGTCGCCATGTCCACGGCCTACAACGGTCGCATCTTCAACGCCCAGGTTCTTGAAGGGCAGCCTTTTGTCATCGTCTGGGACGGGCAGGTGCTGGACCACGGTCCACTCGGAATCGTCGCCGGCACGCCGAGGCTTGAGAACGCCCTCAAGTACGTCCGCTTCGCATCGCGACCGGAAATCATGGCGGCGGTCGGCAAGTACATCGCCTACAGCCCGGCGCGACGCTCGGCACTGCCGTTCGTTTCCACCCACCTTGCCACCGGCGTCGACATGCGTCCGCACATGCCCACAAGCCCAGAGAACGTCGCCAACTCGCTGCGCAGCGACTGGCAATGGTGGAGCGACAACGGCGACGAGATGAACGAGCGCTTCGCCACCTGGCTTGCGCGTTGACCCGGGCTTCGGCTGGAAGCGCTGCCGGCGGGAAATATCCTCCTAGGTCAAATCGGAAGTTTTTTCCTAGTCCATCACGGAATGATGTTCCTAGAAAATGCGGAATTATTTTCCTATGAAATTCTTGCTTTCTCCATTTAGACGGGGTAGGTTGCGAAACCGCGTCCCGGTTGGAGAAGACAAATGGCAGATTTCAAGAACTTGGTCCCGAAGGGGAAGCTGGTCTGTGGCGGCCTCCTCTTGGCCGTGGCCGGCTGTGCCAGCGTCGATTCGGGCAGCCAGATTGGCCAGCCGACCCACCACTGGACTCGCGCCGACGCATCGGTCGCGAAGTACAACTTCCACAACTCCCGCTGTCTCGGCGACACCGAGATGAACATGCGCGGAGCCCGAGGCAACTCGGCGGAGTTCCTTGCCTATCGTGCGTGCATGGAGGGCGAGGGCTACGAGCTGGTGGCACGGTCGCCGCTCCCGTCCGACGACCGGCATCCCCACTGACCTCAATGAGGCGCTGTCGCTGCATCGCCGGCAGCGACAGCGCTAGCTCGGAAGCGGGCGCTCTTCCCGTGCAATGCGAAGCCAATGCTGTACCAAGCGCGGCTAGCGCCGCCAAACCCCTCGCTAGCGCTCGGCGTCTGGCCCCAGCCCCCACCTCCCTATGACCTCGCGCCGCAGAATGCCACTTAAGTGACTTTCTACGGCGCAAGCTCCTAGCCCGCATTTCTCATCAGCCCTCGTAGCGAGTGCATCGTCGTCCGCAAACGAGATCTGGTGAGAAATCCGGGCTAGGACTCACGAGGCTCGTAGGGCCGCCACCAGCGCATCGACGAAGCCGTTGGCCCAGAAGATGCGGTTGGACCCCTTCACCAACACCGTGTCGCTGGGCCGCAACGCTTGGGCGCAAGTGGCGACAAAGGCGCGATCGGCCTTGGCCAGCCATTGTGTGCGCCCGGTCGAACCGAGTTCCTCACTGAGGGGCATCATGCCCTCGCCAACGCAGAACACTTGCTCCAAGCCCTCGCACGCTCCCGCGAGTTCCCGGTGAAACCGCTCGCCCTGGTCGCCTAGCTCCAGCATCTCGCCGAGCACGGCGATGCGGCGCCCGCCGCGGCCAAGGGACTCGGCCGCGAGCGCGAGCAAGGCCGTCTTCATGCTGGCGGGGTTGGCGTTGTAGCTGTCGTCGATCACCGTCACGCCACCGGCTTCGATGCGGTTGCCGCGTCCCTTCGGCAATTGCGCCGCACCGAGCCGTTCGAGTTGCGCCAGTGGCAATCCAAGCGCCAACAGCGCCGCGGCGCAGGCAGCCACGGACAGGGCGCGGTGCTGGCCTCCCCCTGGCACCGGTGCAGCAACAATGCCTTCAGGCGTCGCCAATCGCGCCCGGTCGCCGTCGATGTCCACCAGACGCACATCCGCCGACGCTTCCTTGCCGAATGTCAGAGTCCGGGGCGCATCGGCGAGCGGCTGCACTTGCTCGTACCGCACCAACACGCCGTCCGCGCCCAGACCCTCGGCGATGGAGAGCTTTTCCCGCCGGATGCCATCGAGCCCGTCGAAGAACTCGATGTGCGCCGGATGGATGTTCAGGACAATGGCGACGTTGGGTGCCGCCAACCGGCTGAGGGGCGCGACTTCGCCGGGGTGGTTGGTGCCGATCTCATACACCGCGGCCGCGGCATCCACAGGTGTCGAGGCGAGCGACAGCGGCACGCCGATGTGGTTGTTGAAGCTCCCGCCGGTGGCGAAAGCGCCGAGTACGCCGGCGAGAAACTCCTTGCATGTGGTCTTGCCGCTGCTGCCGGTAACGGCAGCCACCGGGCAGGCAAGCCGGCTCCGCCGGTGGCGGCCGAGTGCCCAAAACGCGTCGAGCGTGTCCGGCACCCGGAGCGTGGGAACGCCGTAGCGTTCGTCTCGGTGCACAAGCACTCCGGCGGCGCCCCGCCGGATCGCATCGGCAACGTAGTCATGGCCATCGCGCTCCGATGCTGAACTCGCGTAGAAGCGCGGACCCGGATCCCCGAGCAATGCCACGAACAAGTCGCCCGGAGCGAGCAGACGCGAATCTATGGCGATTCCGCCGATGTCGGGCCCTTCCTCGGCAGCCAATCCCAAGGCCGACCGCAACTCTTGCCAATGCCACAGCGGCTTCACCTCAGGCACGCTCCCCAATCACCCCAACAAACGCCATGCTGCGGTTCGGCCAACCCAAGGGCCTCGCGTGCCCTGACGGGCGCGTTCGGCAGTTCGCTCGCGCGACCGGCTGGCCTTTGCCCTGCCGGAGGTGCTGATGCGAACTTGACACTTCCAATTGTCTCCCGGAGTTCCCACAATGGCACGCCCAGCCGCAATCGACCTCGCCCATGTCCACGCAAAGTGCCATCAGGCGGTTTTTCTCCGGCGTGTCCCGTGCCTTCGCGTGGGGACGCGCCGCACTCGGCAATGCGCTGGTGCTCCTGGTCGCCATCGCCATTGTCGCCCTGCTGGTGTCGTCCGGACCTTCGACCCAGACCGTCGAACCCGGCAGCGCCTTGGTGCTCGACCCCGCCGGCATCATCGTCGAAGAGCGCACCCCGCCTTCCGCCACCGACGTGCTCGCGGGGGTGCCGCCGACGGGCCCGCGGCTCAGGGACATCACCGGGGCGTTGGCGAAGGCTGCCGAAGACGACCGCATCGGTGCCTTGTTTCTTGATGTTGAAGACCTCGCGTTCGTCCAACCTGCGCACCTGCACACTATTGGCCAATCCCTGACCGCATTCAAGGCGAGCGGCAAGCAAGTTGTCGCCTTCGGCGATCATTTCAGCCAAGGGCAGTATTACCTCGCGAGTTTCGCCGACCAGGTCTTCCTTGCGCCGATGGGTGAGGTGAGCTTCCTCGGCTATGGCCTGTTCGGCTTCTACACCAAGGACTTGCTCGACAAGCTCAAGGTGAATGTCCACGTATTCCGCGCCGGGGAGTTCAAGGATGCCGTCGAGCCTTACACCCGCAACGACATGTCCGAGAAATCCCGGCGCAGCTACCAGGCGCTGGTGGACCAGACTTGGACGCTGTTCCTGAACCAGGTTGCCAGCAACCGCGGCATCGGCACCGATGCACTGGCGGACTTCGCGGCGCGCTACGACGAGCATCTGGCGGCCGCCGACGGGGACGCGGCACGGGCTGCGCTCGAGGCTGGCCTGGTGGACGAACTGGTCGACGCGGACGAGGTGCGCGTTCGCCTCGCCGACATGGTAGGCAGAGATGGCGACGGCTATCGCGGCACGTCCTTCGCCGAGTATCTGCGCCCTGCCCTGGCAGCGACCGACGCGCCCATCGCCGTCATCACCGCATCCGGCCTCATCCTCACAGGTTCCGGCGACGCCGGCATCCGCGCCGGCGACATGACGCGACGCATCCGCAGCGTCCGCAAGGACGACAGCGTGAAGGCACTGGTGGTGCGACTCGACACCGGCGGCGGCAGCGCCTTCGCCTCCGAAGCCATTCGCCGAGAGCTTGAACTCTTGCGCACGAAGGGCAAGCCGGTGGTGGTATCCATGGGTTCGGCGGCAGCCTCCGGAGGGTATTGGATTGCCACCGCGGCGGACCGCATCGTCGCCTCGCCATTCAGCATCACCGGTTCCATTGGCGTGTTCGCCATGGTGCAGACGCTCGAAGAAAGCCTCGCCGGCGTCGGCGTCAACTTCGACGGCGTGGCCACGGGCCCGTTGGTGGGCGGCATGAGCGTCTTCGACGGTGTCGGCGAGCAGATGCAGCGTGTGCTGCAATCGAGCGTCGACTACACCTACCGCCAGTTCATCAATGTGGTCGCCCGAGGTCGTGGAATGACTCCAGAGGAGGTGCGCGCCGTGGCCGATGGCCGCGTGTACAGCGGCCAGCAAGCGCTCGAAGTGGGCCTGGTGGACGAAGTGGGCACCTTGGACGACGCCATCCGCATCGCCGCCGAGCTCGCCGAAATCGACGACCCCGAAGTGCGCTACCTGCACCGGCAACTATCGCCCCAAGAGGAACTCCTGAACCGCATGGTCGAAGAGCTCGCGACCAGCGCGCCAAGGCTGCCAACGGCCGCAGCACGCCACATGGCCGAAGAGATGGACCGGCTCTTCCTCCTGAACGACCCCCGCCACATCTACGCCCTCTGCCGCACCTGCTCGCCGGTGCTCTAGCGCCGCTTCGCGGCGCTCTGGCAGTTTTCGCTAGCGCGACAACCGACGTCTGGCCAGGAACCCCGCTGCAAGGCAGCCCCTGCCATGCGAGGGCCTCTCTGGAAGGAGGGCGTCTCGCCCTCCAAGCGTGCCGAAGGCGCGCAAGCAGCGGAGCCGGCCAAAGCCACCGCAAGCTAGCGTTCCAGACGACCCCAGCAAGGCGCCAGCCCCAAACAACGCCGCCAACAAGCCAGCCTCTGTTCCTTGACGTACCTGCGGCACGATGGAGGGCGAGCGCCGCCAAACCCCTCGCTCGCTCGGGGTCTGGCCCCATCCCCCACCTTTCCAAAAGCGTGCACCGCATACGTGGCGCGTCCGCGCCGCTCCTGCGGTGCACGCTCTTGGTGCCCTCCCTCCAGTGGCCGTGGCAAGCGTGACAGCCGCCTGCCTTGCTATAGCTACGACAACCGGCGCTATCAGCCTGGCGCCCTTCAGGGCGCGCTAGCGGAGGCCCGCTGCGCGTTCGGCTGGTTGGAACAGGCGTTCGAGGCGGACTTCCGAGACCTTTTCGCGGGTGCCTGTTTTTTGGCTGAAGAGGGTGATGCGCAGTTCCTGAAGCAGGAACCTTAAGTCGGTGGTGGTTTCGGTTTCGCCGGTGGCTTCGCGCAGGGTCGCGAGGCGTGTTTGCCAGCGCGCCAGGGTTTCGATGCCTTGCTGGTCTCGCTGGATGCGGCCTTGGAGGTTGTGCCCCCGCCATTCCATGCCGTCCAGGTAGCGGGGGATATCGGCCAAGCGCGCGCCGGGGGTTGCCGAGAGGAAGTCCCTGCCGGCGATTTCCGCGAGTTGGGACTCCATGTCGGCCCGGGCAGCGCGGTAGGCGGGGGAGTCCAGGCGCTCCAAGACGCCGGCGACGGCGAATCGTCCCGCCAGGATCGAACGCGCGAGTTCCAGGATTCGCTGAAACGTGCCTGGGAGATGCTTGCTTTCCGCCGCAAGGCGCTCGTCAAAGTCCTGGCGGGTTTCCGGTTGCGGGCGGCCCTCGAAGAACGTCTGCCAAGTCGTTGCCCGCAATACTTCATCGACCAGTTCCGCCATCGTGCCGAGAGGAGCGAAGTGCAGCGGCATCAGGTTGTCTGACTCCACCTCGCGGCGCATCTTGCGGCTCGCGCGGCGGTCGGCCAAGAGGGCAAGGCGCGCGAGGCCGTGTCGATTGGTCGCGCCCTGCCCTTTCGGAGAGGATTGGATTAGGAGGTCCACCGTGGCGCCTCGGTCCACGAGCACGGGATAAACGACCGACTGGCCGTCTTCCGTGCGGGCAGTGCGCTGCCTCGGAACGCCCTCGGCGGGAAACTCCGTCAGCGCCTCGCGTTCGTGGGTTTCCCGCAGCCCATCGGCCATGTGCTGTTCCACTCGCGCGAGTAGGCGCTCTTTCAGCGCGGCCAAGTCGCGATCTTCGTCGAGGACGCGGCGCTTGCCCCGGCGACCGCGGCCGCGACTCGGCCCCAGCACGCGCACATTGACGACCAGATGCGGGGGCAGTCGTTCGGGGTGCCAGTCGCCAGGGGACACCTTCACGCTGAATACGTTGCCGAGAACCTGCGCAAGGGCCTGGGTGAGCCGTTCTTGGCGATGCAGGCCCTTGCTCAGCAGTACCGGCATGAGCTGCTGCACGCAGTCGGGAATGGGACCCAGGCGGCGACGCGCAGACTTCGGCAAGCTGCGCAGGAGCAACGTGCACTTCTCCTCCAGGAATCCGGGCACGAGCCACTCGAAGTCCTCGGGATGGGCGCTCGCGAGAAGGCCCGAATCGAGTTCGGCGGAAATGCCGTCGTCAGGGGTTCCGGGGGCGAAGCGGTAGCGGAGTTGCACCTCGCCACCGGCCGCGAGGCGCAGGCGGCTCGGGAAGGCGTCCTCGGCTAGGTGTACCTGGACGCTGGTCACGAGGTCTGCCTCGGTCATTTCCAGCGCCCCGAGGCTCGCGGGAGAAGCGCGACGTAGCCATGCCTCGAAGGATTTGACGCCGACGATGTCGTCCGGCAGGCGCTCAAGATAGAAGGCGGTGCGTATCGGTTCGGGAGCTAGCAGGTCCGTTCGCCGCGCCTTGTCTTGGCGCGCGAGCACTTTGCGGATGAGGCGCTGGTTGTGGGTGAGGAAAGTCGCCTTGAGGCTTGCATCGCCGCGCACGAGTCCTTCGCGGACGAAGATTTCGCGGGCTTGGCCGGCGTTGATGTCTGCCAGCCGCCGGGCACGGTTGTTGACGACCGGTAGGCCGTAGAGGGTCGCGCGTTCGCGGACGATGGCCTCGCCTCGGATGGCATCCCATTCGGGGTCGGAAAAGGATCGCCTGAGCAGGTGGCCGGCGGCTTCCTCCAGCCAGCGCGGTTCGACGGCGGCGACGCAGCGGGCGTAGGTGCGGCCGGTGTCGCTGATCTCGGCAGCGACGATCCACTTGGGGCGGCGTTTGCTCAAGGCCGAGCCAGGAAAGATGCGAAAACTGAGGTCGCGAGCGCCGGCATAGGAGAAGCGCTCCTTTGCCGTGTCGTCCTTCATGCCGGCGAATGAGAGCGAACCGGCGATGAGGGCACGGTGGACTCCTTGGTAGTCGGCCTCGGCGGCGTTGAAGCGCATTCCTAGGCGCTTGCAGGAGAGCAGGAGTTGGCGGTGCAGGGCGCGCCATTCGCCGACCCGGACCGGACTTAGGAAGCGCCGCTCCAACTCGCGCCGGAAGCCACTGCGCGTGGTTGCGTCGCGGGTGGTTTCGAGCCAGCGCCAGAGATTGACGTAGGCGAGGAAGTCAGAGGAATCGTCGGCGAAGGCTCGGTGCGCTTCGTCGGCCGCGTCGCGGCGATCGAGAGGGCGCAAGCGCGGGTCTTGGACGGCGAGGCCAGCGACGACGATGGACACCTCCGTTAGGCAGCCGCGGCGGGAGGCTTCGATGAGCATTCGGGCCAGGCGAGGATCTACCGGAATGCGGGCCATGGTGCGGCCGATGTCGGTGAGTTCGTCGTCCGTGTCGTTGTCTTTGCGCGCCCTTCGGGAGCCCCCCAGAGTGGCACCCGACGCGGGGCGGAGGGCGCCAAGTTCGTGCAGCAGGCGCACCGCGTCGCGCACGGCGCGGGGGTCCGGTGGGTCGAGGAACGGGAATGTGGAGATGTCGCCTAGGCGGAAGGCGCGCATCGTTAGCACCACGGAGGCGAGGTTGGTGCGCTTGAGTTCTGGGTCGGTATAGGGGGGACGGGCGTCGAAGTCGGTTTCGTCGTAGAGGCGGAAGCACACGCCGGGAGCTACCCGACCACAGCGGCCGGCGCGTTGGGCGGCGCTGGCTTGGGAGATCGCTTCGATAGGCAGGCGCTGCAGCTTCGAGCGATAGCTGTAGCGGCTGATGCGGGCGAGGCCCGGGTCCACCACGAAGCCGATGTTGGGCACCGTGATGCTGGTTTCGGCGACGTTGGTGGCGAGAACGATGCGCCGCCGGCCGCCCGGGGCGAACACGCGCTGCTGTTCGGTGGGCGGCAGGCGGGCGTAGAGCGGCAGGATGTCGAAGCGATCACCGAAGCGGCGGCGGAGCCAGTGCGAGGTGTCGAAGATCTCCCGTTCACCCGTCTGAAACACGAGCACGTCTCGGGCACCCGAGCGGGCCTTGCCGGAGTCGATCTCCTCTAGGCATTCGCCTAGGGCGTCAACGGGATTGTCGCTCGGTTCGCGGTAGGCGATGTCCACGGGATAGCCGCGCCCCGATACCTCGACGACGGGGGCATCGCCGAAATGGTTCGAGAACGCTGCAACGTCAATGGTGGCGCTGGTGATGAGCACCTTGAGATCGGGGCGGCGATCGACTAGGCGCTTCAAGTGCCCGAGCAGCAGGTCGACGTTGAGGCTGCGTTCGTGCGCTTCGTCAACGATGATCGCTTCGTAGCGCCTGAGGCGTTGATCCTGTTGTATTTCCGTTAGCAGCAGGCCGTCGGTCATCACCTTGATGCAGGTTCTTTCGGACAGCCGTTCGGAGAAGCGCACGGCATAGCCCACGTCCGCGCCGAGGGGCACTTCGAGTTCTTGGGCGACTCGCGCGGCTACGGTGCGTGCAGCGAGGCGTCTTGGTTGGGTGTGGCCGATGACGCCCTTGCGGCCGAGGCCGGCGGCGAGGCAGGCCTTTGGCAATTGGGTGGTCTTGCCGGAACCCGTCTCACCAGCCACCACCACCACAGGATGGTGCCGGATCAGTTCGACCACCTCGTCGATACGTTCGGTGATGGGGAGTTCTGGCGGGAAGGAGGGCGTCGGGGGCGTTAGGTTGCGCGGCACGGGGTGACGTCTTCGGCGCCGGGTCGGACGCTTGCCCTTACTCTGGCTTTGCATGGTTGGTCCTCGAAAGCGCCCTCGAGCCTACGGCTCGCTCGAACTCAATATGCTACTGCCTGAACAAGACGACCTTGGTTGCCACCGCGCCAAGGATGTCGAGGCGCTGACGCGCGAAAGAACGGGACAGCTTCTCCCGCCACGGACGGGCCCGTCTCGCGGGGAAAGGGCTGGATGCATGTTCGGGCCTTTGGTTGCTTCGCCTTCGGCGCGAGGAGCGGAAAGGGCCCTCGCTTTGAGGAGCTTCACACCGCGCCATCCGGCCGACCCGTTGGTGTGGACTCGGCATCGAGACGCTTTCTTCTAACATTCAATGAGTTAAGACCTGTTGCGTGCAAGACGGGCCGTCGGGGACGGGCTTGCTCGGTGCGGGCCGATTCCGTGGGAATTGTCCAAAACAGGACGGGACAAGCCCGTCCCCTACGACAAATGCCCTGTACGCCGAAGGGATGCGTCTTGAATGCGCTACTTCGAGAGGGTGTTCATGCCCTCTTCGAGGCCGCGGATGGTGAGGGGGTACATCTCGCCGTCCACCAAGTCCTGCGTCATGGCGACCGAGGTCGAGTATTCCCAGGTCTCCTGCGGCGTCGGGTTGATCCACACCAGCTTGTCGTAGATTTCCGTGAAGCGGCTGAGCCACAGCGCGCCCGGTTCTTCGTTCCAGTGCTCGACGCTGCCGCCGGCGTGGGTGATCTCGTAGGGCGCCATGGTGGCGTCGCCGACGAACACCACCTTGTAGTCGTGGGCGTACTTGTTGAGGATCTCCCAGGTCGGGATGCGCTCGTTCATGCGCCGCCGGTTGTCCTTCCACACCGATTCGTAGATGAAGTTGTGGAAGTAGTAGCTTTCCAGATGCTTGAACTCGGTGCGGGTGGCGGAGAACAGCTCCTCGCAGATTTTCACGTGCGCGTCCATGGAGCCGCCGATGTCGAAGAACGCCAGCACTTTCACTGTGTTGCGCCGTTCCGGTCGCATCTGGATGTCGAGCATGCCGCCGTTGTGGGCGGTGGAGCGGATGGTGTTATCCATATCCAGCTCTTCGTCCGCGCCGGTGCGGGCGAACTTGCGCAGGCGCCTGAGCGCCATCTTGATGTTGCGCGTGCCTAGCTCCACCGAATCGTCGAGGTTCTTGTACTGGCGCTGATCCCAGACCTTCTTGGCCTTGCGCTTCTTGCCGCGGCCCTGGCCGGGACCGTCTCTGCCCTGGCGCTCGGCATTGCCCTTTTCGCCGTCTTTGCCCTCTTCGCCCTCCTCGGCCTTCTTCGCCTCTTCCTCCTGCGCCTTGCGGAATGCCTCGATCAGCTTCTCGAGGCCGCCCAAGGACTCGATCTTGGCGAGTTCTTCAGGCGTCAGGGAACGTTCGAACTCGCGCCGCAGCCACTCGTCCGGGATGAGGGATTCAAGCAGGCCCTGCAGGTCTTCGAGCCCCTTGAAGTAGGCGCTGAAGGCGCGATCGAACTTGTCGTAGTTCTTCTCGTCCTTGACCATGCAGGTGCGGGCGAGCAGGTAGAAGTCGTCGACGTTGCTGTACACCACGTTGCGGTCCAGCGCCGCCAACAGGTCCATCAGCTCGCGAATGGTCACCGGCACCTTGTAGCGGCGCAGCGTGAGGAAGAAGTTGATCAGCACGTTGGGCGTTTCTCCGCTATTTCGACCGACAGTGTGGCGCGCCTAGCCCCGGCTGTCGCGCCGGTTCATGAAGGCAAGCCGTTCGAGCAGATGCACGTCCTGCTCGTTCTTCACCAGCGCTCCGTACAGCGGCGGAATCGCCTTGGACGGATCGCGGTTGGTCAGGATTTCGTCGGGAATATCGTCTGCCATCAATAGCTTGAGCCAATCGATGAGCTCCGAAGTGGAGGGCTTTTTCTTCAGCCCCGGCACCTTGCGCACGTCAAAGAAGATCTCCATCGCCTCCTTGACGAGGTGATCCTTGATCTCCGGGTGATGCACCTCGATGATCTGCTGCATCGTTTCCCGATCCGGGAAGTTGATGTAGTGGAAGAAGCAGCGGCGCAGGAATGCGTCCGGCAGCTCTTTCTCGTTGTTCGAGGTGATGACGACGATCGGGCGGTGCTGCGCCTTCACCGTCTCGCTCGTCTCGTACACGAAGAACTCCATGCGGTCGAGTTCCTGCAGGAGGTCGTTCGGGAACTCGATGTCGGCCTTGTCGATCTCGTCGATCAAGAGCACGACCCGCTCGGAGGCCTCGAACGCGTCCCAGAGCTTGCCTTTCTTGATGTAGTTGCGGATGTCCTGCACCCGGTCGTCGCCGAGCTGGGAATCGCGCAGGCGGGAGACGGCGTCGTACTCGTAAAGGCCCTGGAGCGCCTTCGTTTGCGACTTGATGTGCCAGGTGATGAGGCGCAGGTCGTAGGTCTTGGCGATCTCCTCCGCCAGCAGGGTCTTGCCGGTGCCGGGTTCGCCCTTGATGAGCAGGGGCCGCTCCAGCTTGACGGCCGCATCCACTGCCATCGACAGCTCGTCGGTCGAAATGTAGGTGTCGGTGCTGTCGAACTTCATTCGGCTGTCCATCTCCTTTGCGTGAGAGCCTTGGCGGCAGCGTTCCGACCTGGAGGTGCCGCAAACAAAAGCGGCTACTTTACCTGCTTTGGTGCATCGGGTGCACCCTTGGTGTCAATTTGTGCTTCGGGGGTGGCGGCAGGGCCAGGGCGGAGGCGCCGCAGGACTGCGTGGCCGACGCCCCGCAGGCCCAAGGCGGCAATGTAGGCGGCGCAGAAGCCGGTCGCGGCGGCGCCCAACAGCCGCCAAGGCGGCCCAGGGTCCATGCCGGCTTCGAAGAAGGTGCGGAACATCGCCACGACCCACGCTGGCGCGAGATGGGCCTCGTCGAAGCGGTACGGCACGAGCCCCAGCGTCAACACCAATGGCGGCACGAACCAGCGCAGTCCACGCAGCAACGAAAAGCGACGCAGCAGCACGAAGGCGAGCGCGGCCATGCCAAGGCAGGAGACGCCGGCTACCCACCAGGCAATGGCGTGGGAGCTCATTCATCCACCCACCGCACGATCTGTTCCTGCAAGCGGCCAGCGTGCCAGGCTGCGAGTTCCTGCGGATGCACCGAGGACTCCGAGACGACGTTGCCGGCGACGCTGATGCCGGCTTCGTGAACGGTGTTCGGGTTCCCCGACACCAGCGGATGCCACCATGCCAGCTCGCGCCCCTCGTCGATGCGTCGGTAGGCGCACGACTTCGGCAGCCAGGAGAGCGTGCGGATGCCTTCGATGTCGAGCTGGATGCAATCCGGAACGTAATCGTGGCGCTTCGGATACTGGGTGCAGCGGCAGCTCTTGAGGTCCAGCAGGCGGCAGGCGATGGCGGCGGTCTGCACTTCGCCGGTGTCCTGGTCTTCGGTCTTGAGCAGGCAGCAGCGGCCGCAGCCATCGCAGAGCGACTCCCATTCCTCGTCAGTCATCTCCTCGAGGGGCTTGCGGCGCCAGAACGGCTCTTCGTTGTCGCTGGCGGCGGGCGCGGCCGCTGCCTCGGTCAGGCCCTTGCGTTTGCGCCTTCGCCACCTCATGTCGGCAACCCTCCGAGCCGGCGTCGAAACTCGTCGCCAAGCAAGCTCTCTCGCCATGCACCAAACCAGGGCGGCAGGTCGCCATGTTCGCGCCAGTGCAACACGCACGACTCCATGTCGCGCCTGCGGGCAAGCAACTCCGGTGCCATGCCCATTCGCTCGGAGCACGCCTTGGCCAGATTCCGAAGGGCCGCCGCGAGTTCGCCCTGGCGACGGCTCAGGGGTTCGGGCAAGCGCCGTGGCGGACACGGATCGTCCCGGCCCCGCGTGTGTGTCTGCAGCAAGACCTTGCCGTAGCGACGACGCAAGCCCTTCGGCAACGCATCCAGCGACGGTGACCGGCCCTCGTCGAGGGCCAGGCCAAGCAGTGCGTCATCGCGAGCAAGGTGGGCACGAGGCATGTCGCGCCGTCGCGCCTCGCGCTCGCGCCACGTGATGAGGCTGCGCAGGACGGCAAGCTGGCGGCGGGAAAGCCGCCGGGCACCGGACACGCCCCGGTAGTGCTCCTCTGGTGGCGGGCGTCGCACCAACAGCCGCGCCATCTCCTCCATGGCCCAGTCGAGCCTGCCGAGGCTTTCGAGTTCGCTGCCGATGCGCTCCCACATCGGCAGCAGGTATTCCACATCCTCGCGCGCATAGGAAAGCTGCTCCGAGGAAAGCGGTCGTCGCAGCCAGTTGGAACGGGTGGAGTGCTTGGCGAGGGCAATGCCGAGGTGGCGTTCCACGAGAGCCGCGTAGCCGACGCCGTATTCCGGCGTTACAAAGGCATGGGCAAGCTGGGTGTCGATCACGTGCTGCGGCAGGACGCCGAGATGGCAGTCGAGCACCTCGAGGTCTTCGGAAAGCGAGTGCATGACCTTGAGGCGGGTCGGGTCCGTCATCACTTGGGCGAGGGCGGCGAAGCTCGCATCCGCCTGAGCGTCGACTATCGCCGTGCCGCTTGCACTCGCGATCTGATACAGCGCCGGCACCGGAAAGAAGGTGTCGGTGCGCATGAACTCGGTGTCCAGCCCCAAAGGCCCCTCTGCCGCTACCGCGGCCTCGACGGCAGCATCGTCCACCAATAGCGGGGAGTCCCGCTCAGCTCCGGGGAGCGCGGAGAACGAGGCCCCTTTGGCGGTGGGGCTCAGAAGTTCCGCGCCAGCGGAACTTCCAACGCGCCCGCCAGGGCGCGCGTGCGCGAGGGGCCTCCCCTCGCGAGAGGAGCCCTCAGGAGACGACACGACGCCCCTGCAGGGCATGAACGATGGTGCCGCCGTCGGTATATTCGAGCTCGCCACCCACCGGAACGCCGTGCGCGATCCGGCTGAGACTCGCGCCGGTGCCGCGCAGCGCTTCGGCGATGTAGTGCGCGGTTGCCTCGCCTTCGACGGTGGGGTTGGTGGCCAGGATGACCTCCTCCGCGCCTTGGCCGGTGACGCGCTCGGCCAAATCGACGATGCCGAGTTCCTCCGGCCCCACTCCATCGAGTGGTGACAGGCGGCCGTGGAGCACGAAGTAGCGGCCGCCAAAGGCACCGGATTGCTCGATGGCAACGATGTCGGAGGGCGACTCGACGATGCACAGGAGCTTCGGATCGCGCTTCGGATTCGAGCAGATGGCACAGAGTTCGGTTTCCGACAGGGTGCGGCAGCTACGGCAGCGCATGACCCGATCGGCGGCTTCGCTCAAGGCTGCGGCAAGGGCGCGGGCGCCGGGGCGGTTGTGCTGCAACAGGTGCAAGGCGGTTCGCACAGCGGTCTTTGGGCCCACCCCCGGAAGCGTCTGCAATGCCTCCACAAGGCGATCGATGAGGGGGCTTATGCGCATTTGTCGGCGCTCATCCGGGGGTTCCCAAGGACAGCCCGGCCAACGGCTCTCCCCGACACGATGCGCTGGCCGCGGTTGCCGTGGGGAGCGACGCGGGGAGCACCCCAACGAGGGCCACAGTCGCACCACCAAACGTAGCCCCTGGTGTAGCTCATGGGGGGTGACGCAGCGACATGCATGGTGATCCGAGGCTACAGCAGCGACTTGAGGTCTGGGGGCAAGTCCACCCCCCGCGCCAGCGATGCCATCTTGTCTTTCTGAAGCTGACGCAGCCGCCGCGAGGCATCTGTGACGGCGGCCGCCACCAGATCCTCGACCATCGTGCGTTCGTCCTCCGACAGGCCCGCGAGAATAGTGGGATCGATCTCAGCCCCGAGCGCCTCGTAGCTGCCGTTGATGGTCACCTTGACCATGCCGGCGCCGCTCTCGCCCGTCACCCGGGCGTTGCTCATCTCGCTGTTCAGCTCCTCAACGGCCCGCTTCATGGACTGTGCCTGCTGGAACAGATCGCCCAGCCCCTTCATTTGGTTGCTCCTTCACTGGCGGGTGCAATGGGTGTGACGCGCTCGATCCGGCCGTCGAACTCTTCGATCAGTGCCCGTGCGGCATCGTCCTGCAGCAGCGTTTCCCGTGCCGCTTCCTCTTGCTGTGCACGGACACGCGCTCGCCGCGCGGCCGGCGTCTCCTCCGCAAGAGCGGCGACTTCGATGGCGACGCGCACGGCATGGCCGGCATAGCGGGAAGCGAGGTTCGCCACCTCGGCGCGCTGCTTGTCGTTGAGGATCGCTTCGTGCCCCGGATCGAGGGCGATGCGCCAGACGTTGTCGCCCCTTTCGAGCAGGTTGGCGTTTTCCAGCACCATTGCCGTCACCCCCTGCGGTGCCATTGCCGCGACGATCTCGTGCCACTCGCCTGGTGTCGACGGTGGCTCGGCGGGGGCGGCAGCCGGGGGCGGCGCCGTGGCTACGGCGTGCGTCGCCCCGTTTTCGGGCGGCGCGGGTGGCGGCACTGGTTCTGGTAGAGGCGGTTGTTCCATTGCCGGGTGCGGTGGCGGCTCCGCGAACACCGGTTGGGGTGATGGGTTTGCTGCGGTCACGGATTCCGCTGCCAAACCCTGCGGAGCTTCTCTAGCGAGGGGAGGCCCCTCGCGCTCCCCCGAGCTGAGGGCTCCTCTAGCGAGGGGAGGCCCCTCGCGCTCGCGCGCCCTTGCGGGCGCGTTGGAAGTTCCGCTGGCGCGGAACTTCTGGTCGGCGTCCACGCTGAGGGCTTCTGCCAAACGACCATTTGCACCCAAGTCGCGTCCTTGTTGCTCAGCCGCCGGCACGGCGCTCACTTGCTGGCGCTGTGTCTCTGGGCTTGCCGCGGCGGGGCTGCTCTCTTGCCCAGCGGCTCGAGCGCCGCCGCCCTCCCCCGAGGGCTCGAACGCCGCCAGCCGCAACAGGGTCATGTCGAAGCCCACCTTCGGATCCGGCGCGAACTGCATGTCGCGCCCGCCCATGAGCGCGATCTGGTAGCAAAGCTGCAGGTCCTCTGCCGAGAAGCGCCCTTGGAACGGGGTCAGGGAATCATCCGGAGCCAGGTCCAGCTCGGCCGCGACCGCGAGGTCATGGAATGCCCGCTGCAAGCCCTCCACTACTTCGGGCAGGCTGGCGGCACGGTCCGCGATGGCATCACCGGCGGCAAGCAGTTGCTGCACGTCGTGGTCGGCGAGTGCGGAAAGCAGTGCCCCCACCTCGTCGCTTCGCACGACGCCGAGCATCTCGATCACCTCTGCCTCGCGCACGCTGCCGCCGCCATGCGCCACGGCTTGGTCCGTGATCGACAAGGCGTCCCGCATGCTGCCGTCGGCGGCGCGGGCGATCACGCCGAGCGCTTCGGCCTCTGCCTCGATGCGCTCCTTCGCCAGAATCTCTTTCAGTTGGGCTTCGATGGTAGCCGGACGCATGTTCTTGAGGTTCAGTTGCAGGCAGCGCGAGAGCACCGTGACCGGGATGCGGCGCGCCTCCGTGGTCGCCAGCACGAACTTGACGTGTTCCGGGGGTTCTTCGAGCGTCTTCAGCAGGGCGTTGAAGCTGGAGGTGGACAGCATGTGTACCTCGTCGATGAGGTACACCTTGTAGCGCCCGTTCGTCGGCAGGTATTGCACGTTGTTCAGGAGCTCCCGCGTATCGTCGACGCCCGTGCGGGAGGCCGCGTCCACTTCTATCAGATCGACGAAGCGCCCGCCCACGATGTCGTTGCAGGCGCGGCATTCCCCGCATGGCGTGGAAGTGACGCCGGTTTCGCAGTTGAGGCACCTTGCGAGGATGCGCGCGAGCGTAGTCTTGCCGACGCCGCGCGTGCCTGTGAAGAGATAGGCGTGATGCAGCTGGCCGAGGTCGAGGGCGTTCTTGAGCGCCCGCACGGCGTGTTCCTGCCCTGCCACGTCATCGAATTCACGCGGGCGGTACTTCCGTGCCAGCACTTGATAGCTCATGATCGGACAGGATGTTAACCCGAACGCCTCTTTTCCCCCCAACACCGGCCGGATGGTGCATCGTCGGCCACCGCGGCGCGGCGGCGCTGGAACCGGAAAACACGCTGGCCGGCTTTGCGAGGGCGGTTGCCCTCGCCGTCGATGCGGTCGAGCTCGACGTGCATTTGGTGGACGGCGAGTTGGTGGTGATCCACGACGACACGGTGGATCGCACCACTGACGGCACCGGGGCGGTGGCAGAACTCAGCCTTGCTGAGCTTCGCGCGCTGGATGCCGGCGATGGCCAGACCATTCCGCTTCTGAACGACGTGCTGGCAGACGTGCCGGCGAACGTGGGCATCAACGTCGAGCTCAAGGGCGATGGCACCGCCCGGCCCACGGCGGAGCGCTTGGGGGGCCTAGACCGGCCTTTGCTGGTTTCCTCGTTCGACCACGCCGAACTCAGGCGCTTCCACGCCGCCTGCCCCCACATCCCCTGCGCCCCGCTGTTCAGCCGTTGGCGGAGCCCTCAGCCTGGAGGAGCGCGAGGGGCCTCCCCTCGCTGGATGAGCCCCCTCGCCACCGCAGCGAGGCTGGACGCTACCAGCATCAACATCTCCGACCGCATCGCCACCGCCGACCGCGTCGCTGCCATCCGAGAGCGAGGCTTCGCCTGCATGGTGTACACGGTGAACGACCCGGAACGGGCACGGGAATTGCGTGGCTTCGGAGCGAGCGGCGTATTCACGGACTGCCCAGACCGGGTTTGCCGCGACGACACGTGAGGTTGTGCGTCGCCTTTGGGGAAGTCGTGCCCGGATCGGAGGGAAGGCATTCTGCCTTCCCTCCGGATAGTCCGAAAGACTGGAGTGCGCGTTCGGTTTGACGAGCCACGCTACTTCGCGGAGGGTCGGCCGCCGGAAGGCGTCAGGAGGATTCGACCGTCGCTTCCTCTCGTGTCGTGGATTCGAGCTTGTCGATTTCTTGGTTTAGGCGATAGCCGTCGTCGGTGACGATGGCTTCCAAGGTCTTCACCCGTTCGCGCAACGTCCCCATTTCCCGCTCGAGGGCCTGAACTGTGGCGTCCGTCTCGTCGCTCGTGTGGCGTGGTCGGGATGTCCACACCTTCAGGGCCCCTACCAGCATCGGCAGGCCGACGGCCATGAAGACGATCAGAAGGACTACGGTTGACCAGGCCATGTAGGCGAACCTCCGCTTGTTTGGCTAGTTGTATGTGGGCGCAGCCGGGCGGTCAGGAAGACGCAACCTTCGCTGCCACGTGCTCCGTCGACTCGAGCTGGTCGATCTCTCTCGTTAGGCGGTAGCCGTCGTCGGTGACGATGGCTTCGAGCGTTGCCACCCGTTCGCGCAAGGTCGTGACTTCCTGTTCGAGGGCATGGACGGTCGCCGCCGCGTCTTCGCCTTGGCGGGGACGGGATCTCCAAGCCTTCAGTACTGCGGGGAGCATAGGCAGTCCGACGGACAGCAGGACGATCAGCAAAGTTGCGGTTGGCCAATCCATTTTGGGGAACTCCTAGCGCGCTGGGGTTATTGGTTGATCTTGTGGACCGTGCCGAAGCCGCGGATGCGGCGGTGTACGTCGGGGTCGCCGGCGTAGGCGACCGAGCCGGCGCCGGCGATGTCCACATCGAGGCGTTCGGTGGCCCACACCCTGGCGCTGCCGGCGCCCTTGAGGCTGACTTCGGCGGTTCGGGTTTCGAGACCGGCCGCCTCGTATTCACCTGCCCCGGCAATGTCCACGACCTGACGGCCAGCCCGGCCGTCCACCTCGAATCGGAAGGCGCCGCGGGCCTCGATGACGAGTTCGTCGGCGTCGAGCGAATCCAGACGGTAGTCGCCGCTGCCCCGGTTCTCCACCACCAGCGTATCCGTATGCAGCTTGCCGCCGGTGACCAGAATGGGGCCGGCGCTGTAGAGCTCCGTGAGCTGGCGGGTGGTCACCTGCACGACCACATCCTCCACTTCGAGCTCCTCCGGCACTTCGATGAAGAGCGTAGCGTCCGACACCTCCACTTCGACAGTGTCCTGATGCTCTTCGGCAGCCGCGACTTCCACCCGCGCTTCCTCGCCCTGATGGATGTGGAGCGTCGCCGGGCCTTCGACGTAAATGCGGTGGAAGTCCTCGGCCCCCTCGATAGCCCGCGTTTGCATGTCGTCTCCGATGCTGGTGGCGGCGACTAAGGCGGTGCCGAGAATACCGACTGCGGCAGTCGCCAAGGCTCGCCTTCGGGTTCTGGCCAGCGGGCGCGTCGGCTTCCGCAACTGCTTATCGTCGTTCATGGTTCGCTCCTTTCGATGCGGGACAGCTCCCGCTGCAACTCGTAGCGACCGGAGGTCACGTGGGTTTCGATTCGCCTGAGGCGGAGCTCAATCTGGTCGAAGTCTGCCCGTACGTGGCGCAGGGAACGCCGGGGGGACAGGCGGTGGCCGAGTTCCGGCGCGGGCGAGACATCGGCGTGGCGGCCCTGACGTCTCGGCGGCCGCCCGTCCCATTGCTCGAATGCGGCTTGCACATCCTGCTTTTCACTCGAAGAGGATTCGTTCGGAAAGGACTGCCCTCCTCGCGCGTGGTCGCGCTGACGGCGGCGGCGACGCTGCCGTCGCGACCCGTCACCCGGCTTGTCCATGACGAAAAAGGCGATCCAGTAGGCGGGGAACACCACCGATGGCAGGAAGATGAGGCCAGTCACCGCGATCAGCCGCACGACCCAGGTCTCGACCCCGAAGTAATTGGCGAGACCAGCGCAGACGCCGCCGATCTTGCCCCGGTCTGGGTCTCGCATGAGTTCGCGCGAACCCGGCCAAGGTCGCCACTCGGGCCAGTCCCAGTCGTCGGCATCATCTCGGCGCGAGCTCGGACTCGGCTTCTTGTGGCGGCCGGTCTTGTCCTTCAGCCGCTCGGCGGCGTCTTCGACATACGTTGCGGCGCTGTCCACCCGTTCTGCCACCATGTCCTCGACCGCCCGTTTGAGCCGCTTCTCGGCTTTGGCGCGTGCGCCAGGGCTTTCGTCGCTCATCTGCTGTCCTTCGTTTTTTCCTTCGCTGGCTTTAGGGCCTAAGGGGGGCCGCCGGCACGGGCGACGACAAGGGTCGCCCCTACGGGCCGGCGGCGATGCGGTTGCGCCAGTCGGGAGTTCGCTCGTCGAGGATCGACTCCAACGTCTCGATCCGTTCCGACATCCGCCCGGCGGCAACGGTCAGCCGTTCGAGCTCCGCCCGTTCGTCATCGGATAGCGCCGCCTCGGACCGTCTCTTCGAGCGGTAGTGAAGAAAGAGCCATGTCGGCGCCACGATCAACAGAAAGAGCGTGGTTGGCACGACAAACACTGCAGCGAGGTCCACGGCTCACTCCCCGTCTTTCGGCGCCGGCAGAGGCTTGGCTTCGCCGTTGCCGGCCAGCCGCGCCTTGAGCGCCTTCAGTTCCTCGTCCACGTCCTCGTCCACTTCGAGCTGGTTGATCTCGTCGGTGAGCGAGCGCTGCCCCATGTCGTAGGACTCCACCTGCCCTTCGAGATCGTCGATCTTGCGTTCGTACTGCTCGAAGCGATTCATGGCGTCGTCGATGCTGTGATCGGAAAGCTGGCGCCGGGCGTCGAGGCGGGAGCGGCTGGCCTGACCGCGCAGGACGATGGCGTTCTGCCGCGCCTTGGCATCCTTGATCTTCTGCTGCAAGGCGGCGATGTCGTCGCCGAGCTTGGCCAGGGTTTCGTCGAGCACCGAAAGTTCTGACCGCACCGTGACGGCGGTTTCCTCGGCCTTGGCACGCTCCATCAGAGCGCCCCGGGCGAGGTCGTCACGACCCTTGGCGACGGCGAGTTCGGCCTTGCGCTCCCACTCGCCGGCTTCGGCCTCGAAGTAGGCGGAGCGGCGCTGGAGCTCCTTGCGGTCAGCGATGGCACGAGCCGAGGCGGTGCGCACCTCCACCAGCGTCTCTTCCATCTCCTGGATGATGAGGCGCACCATCTTCTCGGGGTCCTCCGCCTTGTCGAGCAGAGAGTTGATGTTCGAGTTGATGATGTCGGTGAGCCGGGAAAAGACACTCATTGCGAGTCCTCCTTGAAATGCACATGGGTTGCCATGCACCAAGGCTGTACACGATTCGTGCCAGCGCCTGGTAAGCCGCAGCTTGGCGTCGCGTTTTCCTTGGCTCTGGCTGGCGATTTTCGTTGTTGGCCGGCGCGCGCCCTGGCGTTCGAGGGATGCATCAAGCGCTGGCGGATCGAGCCAAACGTTGGCAGGATTAGCCGCCATGCGCAACGAACCCGATCGTCTCGTCGGCGAGTCGCCGGCCTTTCTTCAGGTGCTGGAGTCGGTCTCCCGCGTGGCACCGCTGGAAAAGCCGGTGCTGGTGGTGGGCGAGCGCGGCACCGGCAAGGAACTCATCGCCGCCCGCCTGCACTACCTCTCCGATCGCTGGGAGCGCGAGTTCCTCAAGCTAAACTGCGCGGCCATCAGCGACAACCTCATCGAGAGCGAGCTCTTTGGTCACGAAGCCGGCTCCTTCACCGGCGCCTCGCGCACCCACCACGGTCGTTTCGAGCGCGCCGACGGCGGCACGCTGTTCCTCGACGAGGTGGCGACCACCTCGGCACTGGTGCAGGAGAAGCTACTGCGGGTGATCGAATACGGCGAGTTCGAGCGGGTGGGCGGGCGCAAGACCCTGCAGGCGGACGTGCGCCTGATCGCCGCCACCAACGAGGACTTGCCTGAACTTGCGGCCGCGGACCGCTTTCGCCACGACCTGCTCGACCGCCTCGCCTTCGATGTCATCACCCTACCGCCGCTGCGTGAGCGGCCGGGCGACATCCCGCTCCTGGCCGAGTACTTCGCCGTGAACATGGCCAAGGAACTCGGTCGCAGCTTCTTCCCCGGCTTCAGCTCGACAGCCATGGACCGCCTTGCCACGCATCGCTGGCCGGGCAACCTGCGCGAGTTCAAGAACGCGGTGGAACGGGCCGTGTACCGGGCGCCTGAGGACGAAGCGGTGGACGAGATCGTGCTGGACCCCTTCGCCTCGCCCTTCCGTCCGCAGGCGCAAGAGGACAACGGCGGGCCCCGACAGGCGCCGGCGCTGCCGCTGTCTCTGAAGGACACCGTGCAAGAATTCGAGGTCGAACTCATCAATCAAGCGTTGCGCGAGGGACGATTCAACCAGCGTCGGGCGGCAGAGCTATTGGGTCTCAGCTACGACCAGTTTCGCGGCTACTTCAAGAAATACGGACTGCAACGCAGCGAAGGCGGCGTGGCCGAAGCTGACGGCAAGGAGGGCGCATGAGCGTCATTGGGCTTGAGGAGATCTTCCTCG
This sequence comes from Pseudomonadales bacterium, assembly GCA_965116935.1. Lineage (GTDB taxonomy): Bacteria > Pseudomonadota > Gammaproteobacteria > Pseudomonadales > Azotimanducaceae > VXYL01. Next base: position 4,323,374 of record OZ220737.1, read on the forward strand.
ACGTAGCGGACCTTGAACGGTCCGTGGACTTCTACCATCGGCTTCTCGGCATCCCGGTGGCGACGCAGAGCGACGAGCGCGCCTACCTCCAGTGCGAACGCAGCCATGTGGTACTTCAGGTCAAGGGGCATTCCGGACGCCACCAGGGCGGTGGCCCGATGCACTTCTCGTTCACCGTCAGCGAGGAGCACTTCGACAAGGTGGCGAGCCGCGTGGAAGACGGGCGCATTTTCACCCGTGGGCCCATGGGCAGCCGCGGCAAGGGCCGGGCGCTGTTCATCCTCGATCCCGATGGCAACGAGGCGGAGGTGAATACGCGCTATCTCTACGGCGTGCCGAAGCGCTGAAGGGACGACCGAGCGATTCCTTGCCCATCGCCTTCGAACTCAACGGCGTCGCCCGCGAAGTCGACGTCCAGCAAGGTGAGCCGCTGCTCTATCCGCTGCGGCGGCTTGGCGATGTGAGCGTGCGCTATGGCTGCGGCGCCGAGCAATGCGGTGCCTGCCGAGTGCTGGTGGACGGCGAGCCCCGGTTCGCTTGCACGATGCCCGCGCACGATGCCCAAGGCCGGAACGTGGAGACGGCAGCCGGTCTCGACACGCCCGTGCGCAAGGCGCTGATTGACTTCAACGCCGGCCAGTGCGGCTATTGTCTGCCGGGCATCGTCGTGGCGGCGGAGGCGCTGTTCCGGCGCACGCAGGCGCCCACGGATGCCGCCATCCGCGCGGCACTTGGGCCGCATCTGTGCCGCTGCGGGGCGCACCCGCGCATTCTTCGGGCGCTTGTGAGCGTTGCCGGCGGGGCCGGGCGGTGAGCCTGCCGCCCGGGTTGCGGGCGTTTCCTCGACTGTCCGACTGGGTGCGGATCGAGGCGCCGGACCGAGTGCTTGCGCACACCGGCAAGGTAGAGATCGGCCAAGGTGTCCTAACAGCGCTGCGGCTCATCGTCGCCGAGGAGCTCGATGTTGATCCCGAGCGGGTCGTGATCGAGACGGCGCACACGGCAAGAACGCCGAACGAAGGCATCACCGCTGGTTCCATGTCACTCGAAACGAGCGGGGCGGCATTGCGGCAGGCAGCCGCGTGGCTGCGGCGGCTCCTGCTCGAGCGTGCTGCGGCAGAGCTTGGCATGGGTCCGGAAGGCATCACGGTTGAGAACGGCATCTTGACTGCGCCGGGGATCAACCGGCCACTCGATTACTGGCAGCTTGGGGCTGTGCCCGCGGATTTCGAGATTTCGGGGTCCACCGCTGAGAAGCGACCGGCAGACTACCGGTGGGTGGGAGTGGGACATGCGCCGCGCACCGACCTCCCAGCCAAGGTGCGCGGCGAGCCCGCATTCGTCCACGACCTGCCCTCGGACCTCCACGCGCGGGTGGTGCGTCCGCCATCGATGCACCACCGACTCAACGCCGTCGCAGCGAAGATCGAACCCCCCGGCCATCTCGTGGTCAACGGCTCCTTTGTCGCGGTGGCGCACCCTGATGAGTTCACGGCCAGCCGTCTCGCCGAACGGGTCCGTTCCGCAGCAAAGTGGCAGACCGCCGACGTGCCTGCCATGCAGGGCACCCTTGCCGACCATATGCAAGAAAGCGAGATCGCCGCCTTCCCCCTCGACGACGGCAAGCCAACCGAGCGCCCGGTGCGAGACCTCGCCACCACCCACCACGCGACCTACTCACGCCCGTTCCTCATGCACGGTTCGCTCGGCCCGTCCGCCGCTTGGGCGCTGTGGCAGGACAACCGACTGCTTGTGCGTTCGTCGAGTCAGGGCATTGAGTTCCTGAAGGCAATGCTCGCCAAGGTGCTCGGCCTCGAGCTCGAACAGGTGGAAGTGGCACATAGCGAAGGCGCCGGCTGCTACGGCCACAACGGTGCCGACGACGCCGCGCTCGACGCAGCCTTGGTCGCCCGCGCACTGCCGGGTCAGGCGATCCTGCTGCAGTGGAACCGTGCCGACGAGCACCGTTTCGAGCCGCTCGGTCCGGCCATGCAGGTGGAGTTGGGGGCCAGCATCGAAGGCGCCGCTGTGTCCCACTGGCGTCACGATGTACGCGGTTTCACCCACTCCGGCCGCCCCGCGCCGCAGCGGCCCGGTGTGGACATGCTGGCCGCATGGCTCATGGACGAACCGTTCGAACCGTCCCCGCCGCAACCAGGCCGGGGCGCGGAGTCGGGCCTGCACCGCAATGCCCTGCCGCTCTACGAGTTCCCGAATCAGGAAGTCGTGAAACGCTTCTGCACCGGTTCACCGCTCAGAACATCGTCGCTCAGGAGCCTAGGCGCGCACTGCAATGTGTTCGCCATCGAGTCGTTCATGGACGAACTTGCTCAGGCAGCCAAGGTTCCTCCGCATGAGTTCCGTCGCCGCCACCTCGCCCACGACCCAAGGGCACTTGCCGTGTTGAATGCCGCCGTGCAGCTAGCTGGCGGACTCGACGGGCCGCGAGGCATAGCCGTCGCCCGCTACAAAAACCGCCAATGCTGTGCGGCGGTGGTGGTGGAGGTTGCCGTTTCCGATGCCGCCGAAGTGCTCGTGAGGCGGGCCTGGATCGCCGCAGACGCCGGCCGCGTCGTGGACCGCGACGGTCTCGTCAACCAGCTCGAAGGCGGTTTTGTCCAAGCGCTCTCCTGGACGCTGTTCGAGGAAGTCTCCTTCCACACCCACGGCGTGATCGACAGCGACTGGGACGACTACCCAATCCTGCGCTTCCCCGACGTGCCTCTTATCGAAACGATGTTGCTCGACCACCCAGAACAGCCGCCCGTCGGCGCCGGAGAAGCCCTCCACGGCCCCACCTCCGCTGCCGTTGCCAACGCCATCTCCGCCGCCACCGGCATCCGCCCCCGCCACCTCCCATTCACCCCAGCCAACCTGCGCCAAGCGGCTGCGGGCTAGGAGGCTGCGCCGTAGAAACGGCACTGGCTCCTAGCCGTAGCTGCGAGCGAACGCGAGCACGAAGGCCAGCAGTTCGCGTAAGCGAACTGCCAACGCGCCCGTTAGGCGCTAGCGGCCTTCGGAGGGAAGGCATTCTGCCTTCCCTCGTGCGCCCTCAGGCGCACGGGCGGATGCCGACAAAGGAAGGGCGCCTGTCGGCGCCAGGGAAGGCAGAATGCCTTCCCTCCGAAGGCCCGCCTTGTTCGGGTGCTAGCGGGCGCGTCGGCAGTTGCGTCGCAATTGCGGGCCTACGGGTTTCGTCCTCTCACGCCCGGTCCGTTTCTGACCACTGCACTACTGCCCCAGCAGCCAAGAGGGCGTCGCGTTTGCCTTCTTCGTAGCCGAGTTCGGTGAGGATTTCGACGCTGTGCTCGCCGAGTCTTGGTGCCGGCCCGGCGATTTGGCTGGGCGAGACGCTGAATCGGGCGGCGGGCGTTGCCTGGCGGACTTCGCCGAAGCCGGCCACCTCGCTCCGTTCGATCGAGCCGTTGACCCGGAACTGCTCGTGGTCCATCAGCTCCATGCGCGTCAAGAGCGGTGCGCTCGGCACGTCGTTGGCGTCGAGACGGGCGAGGATCTCGTCGCGCGGCCATTTGGCAATCTCGGCGGCGGTGATGCGCTTGCGCTCGTCGCCGTTTCTTCCCCGGGCCCGCGCCGTGGCGAAGCGCTCGTCGTCGATCAGGTCTTCCCGGTCGAGCGCACGGCACATGCCCATCCACTCGCTGTCGGAAATCGCACCGGCGGTGATGTAGCCGTCCTGCGTCTCGAAGATCAGGTCCATCGTGCCCTGGCCCTTGGTCACGTCGAACTCGCGCTCGGCGAACGTGAGCCCGCCCATGCCCTCGGGCCAGAAGAACGCCAGCATGGATTCGAGCATCGACAGCCGGATGTGCTGGCCCTCGCCGGTGCGCTCGCGATGGAAGAGCGCCGCAGCGACAGCCTGCGCCGCGGTGAGCGAAGTCACCTTGTCGGCGATGATGATGCGGAACATGGCCGGCTTGCCAGTCTCCCGGTTGGCCTGGATGTCCGTCGCCCCGGACAGCGCCTGGATGACGGGGTCGTAAACGCGCTTGTGGGAATACGGCCCGTGCTCGCCGAAGCCGCTGATCGAGACATAGATGATCTTCTCGTTCATGGCGCGCACCGCGGCTTCCCCGAAGCCCATCCGCTGTATGGCGCCGGGGCGGAAGTTCTGCACGAGCACGTCCGTCTCTCGCACGAGATCGGCAAGCACGGCCTTGCCGGCCTCGGACTTGAGGTCGAGCGCGATCGATCGCTTGCCTCGGTTGCACGAATAGAACATGGCGTTGACGCCGTTGTGCAGCCCGCCGAAATGCCGCACCTGCTCGCCCCTCGGAGGCTCCACCTTGACGACGTCTGCACCTTGGTCCGCAAGCATCATGGCCGCCACCGGGCCGGACACCATGGTCGTCAGATCGAGCACCTTGACGCCCTGCATTGGTCCCATCGGTCATTCCTCCAGCCGTTACGCATCCCAAAAAGTGGAGTTTATTCAACATTGGGGGCGACACCGCCGCCACGGTATGGATGCCCGGGTGCGCGAACCCGGCGCCGGTGACGCTCCGCTGCCGCCTCGCCGTTGGTTTCGGTCGTGAGTTCGAGACGCAACACAAGGGAGCAGCCGTAGGATGCCGATGCCCCACCGGTTTGACGCGATTGGCGGGGCGACAGACAATGGCGACCGTTACGTTGGTGTCGTCCTTGTCTTCGACTCGCGGCGCGCCAGTAAGAGCTGGAAGGGCATGGATCGAGTTTTCATTTACTGGGACAACTCAAACATCTTCCACGAGGCGCAGCGTCTTGCGGAAGAGTTGGACTCCGGTGTGGACGCACGCTATCGGGTGCGCATCCATTTCGACAATCTCCTGCGCTTGGCCCATGCGGACCGGGACGTCGAAAAGGCACTTGCGGCCGGTTCGGTCCCCCCGGAAATGCGTCAGCTCTGGAATCGCATGGAATCAAACGGCGTCGAGGTCACGCTGTTCGACCGCGGCGCTGCTACCGGGGGAGAGCAGGAAGTTCCCGACCGTCTTCTGCAACTCCGAATGTTGGAGGACGCTCTGGACTACAACGGCGACCCCGGCATCGTCGTGCTGCTCACGGGCGATGGGGCAGGCTACGCGGAGGGCACAGGATTCCACAGCACGTTGGAACGGATGCACAAGCGCGGCTGGCGCATCGAGATACTGTCATGGGCACATGCCTGCAATCAGCGCATGAGGCGATGGGCGGAGGCCAATGCACTTTTCGTCTCGCTCGATGACTTCTACGAGTCGATCACGTTCCTGACGCCTTCCCGCGACGGACACCAGCTCGCCCATCCGCGCACCGTTGCGCCCGTAAACCTCGAAAGGCGACGCACATCCTGACTCGCACCGAAGAAAGTCCGTCGGGCACCAAGACTTGCACGGATAGGATCGAATTGTGAGCGGCACGGCAACCTCGCCCTTTTGCCTGCATGTCTCCAATCGGCTGGAAGACTTGGCCGCCGGGCTTGCGGAGGAGATTCGGGTCCGGCCTGGGGACCCTTTGGCACCAGAGCGGATTGTGGTGCCGCATCCGGTGCTCGGGCGTTGGCTGGCGCTGGAGTTGGCAGAGCGGCTTGGGATTGCGGCGCATCTCAAGATTGAGTTGCCGGCCGAGTTCGCATGGTCGCTGATGCGGTCGGTGGTGGAACTGCCCAAAGAGCAGCCGTTCGCGCCTGGCGCGCTGCGCTGGCGGGTGTTCGATGTGCTGGCGGACTGGGATGGTGGCGACGACCCACGAGCTCGCGCGGCAGAAACGACGCGGCAGCGTCATTCTGACGCACGAGGTCGTAGGGAGGTGGGGGCTGGGGCCAGAACCCGAGCGCCAGCGAGGGATTCGGCGGCGCTGGCGCGCTACCTTGCCGATGCGGATGCCCGCAAGCGGTTTGCGTTGGCGGACCGGCTGGCGCGCGTGTACGACCGCTGCCTGCTGTATCGGCCGGAGTGGATTCGGGCTTGGCAGCGTGGCGAGACGCCGCATTGGCAGGCGCAGGTTTGGCGCGAACTGGTGGCGTCGGAGGTTGGTCGGCATTGGGTGGATGCCGTGGATGCGTTCGAGCGTGGGGTGCAAGCCAAGGCCTCGCGCGCACCCGTGCAGCGGGAGCTGTTCGATCAGAGTGTCGCCACGAAAAGAAAAGAAAAAACAATTTCTTCAGACATAAACCTAAAGGAAAGAGTTAGCTTTTTCGGGGTCGATTCGCTGTCCCCCTCCTACCTTTCCATGCTGCGCGTGGCTGGTGGTGACCACGACATTCACCTGTTCCAGCTAAGTCCGTGCCGGGAGTTCTGGGCAGACACCCGCTCTCGCCGCGAACTGCCCCCCGCTGCCGAGTCGGACCCCTACCTAAGCGAAGGCAACGAGCTGCTCGCCGCCTGGGGGCGCACCGCTCGCGACACGCAGGCGTTGCTCGCGGACGATCTCGGGGTGGGCGCCCCGGACGAGACCTACTCGGAGCCGGCGGCAACCACGCGCCTCGCTCGTCTGCAACAGGACATCCTGGATCTTCGCCTTGCCGCAGAAACCACCGAGCCTGACGTCCCTAAGGACGACTCGGTGCAGATTCACGTCTGCCATTCCGCCACCCGCGAGGCCGAAGTGCTGCACGATCGGCTGCTGGGTCTGTTCGACGCGCACGATGACATCCAGCCGGCGGACGTCCTCGTGCTGACGCCGAACATGGACGAGTACGCCCCCGCCATCGAGGCGGTGTTCGACTCCAATGACACCATCCCGTTCAACATCGGCCGCCTGCGTCGCCGCGACGGTGCTGCGGTGCGGGCTTTTCTGGACCTCCTGGCCTTGCCGGGCTCGCGCTACCCCGTGAGCTTCGTGATGGCACCGCTCAGGGCATCGTCCGTGGCTTCTCGCTTCAACATTCGCGAATCCGATTTGCCGGAAATCCGCGGCTGGATCGCCAATGCCGGCATTCATTGGGGCATCGGCGAGCATGATGTCCCCTCGTCAAGCCGCCACACCTGGCAGCACGGAGTCAATCGGCTGCTGCTCGGCTATGCCCTCGCCGGTTCCGTTGACTGGTTCGGCGATTTCGCCTCGTGTGATTTGGATCGCTTCGGCAACGACGGTCCTGATCGCTACGAGCGCCTCGGCCACTTCGCCCGCTACGCCGAGCTTGCGTTCGGCCTCAATGCCATGGCCGAGGAGACCTTGACACCCGCCGAGTGGGCACAGCGGCTGCGTGAAGCCGTACTGAAGCCCTTCTTCGCCACCGAACACTTGATGCCGGAGGTGGCTAGGGAAGCGGACACCGTGGCACGGTTGATCGAGGACTTGGAGGAGGAGTGGCGCATCGCCAGCATCGACGGCGCCATTGCATTCTCCGTGGTGCGGGAAGCGCTCTACGAGCTGGGCGCAGCGAGTTCCCGCGCCGTGGCGAGGCTCGCCGATGGCGTCACGGTGGCGCCGCTCGGTGCCGGACAGGTCTTCCCAGCGAAGGTGGTTTGCACAGTCGGCATGAACGACCGCGCCTTTCCCCGCCACCACACGCCGCCGTCCTTTGACGTCGTTGCCGCGGACACGCGCCGCCCCGGCGACCGCGACCTGCGCGACGAAGACCGGCTCGCCTTCCTCACGGCCCTCCTCTCGGCAAGAAAGGCATTCCTCGTGACCTATACGGGCCGGGAACTGCGCGAGGATTCCAACATTCCGCCGTCGGTGGCGGTGAGCGAGTTGGTGGACTATCTCAAGCGCCGCTTTGCGGACGACGAAGTTGCCCTCCGCCACCCCCTGCAGCCGTTCAACCGCAAGTACTTCGATGCAGCCGAGGAACCGGTTCGCGGCAGCCATTCGAGCGAGGTTCATTTCAGCTACTCGGGGGCCATGGCACTCGCCGCGGCTGCGGTTCGAGACCGCGCCGCGTCAACCGTTCGGGAGCTGCGACTCGACGGTACGCTGCCGCCGCCAGAGCGCACCGAGAGCGAAGTCGAGCTTGCCCAGCTCATCCGCTTCGCGGCCCATCCCGCCAAGCACTTCGCGCAAACGAGGCTCGGACTGCGCCTCGAGATCGAGGACGAGGATCCGGCCAAGGATGAGGAACCCCTCGAGCTCAACTACCTCGAGCAATGGCAGCTCAAGGACGGCCTGTTCGACCTGCTGCGCGAAGAGCTGGGCGAAGAGGATGCCGAGTGGTTGGTGCGCGCACGCGGCCTGCTGCCGCCCGGCAATCTCGGCGCCACCGAGCACCGTCGCGGCGCCGTGCAGGTGGCGACGCTGCGTCAAGCGCTTGTTCCCTACGCAGAAAATCAGGATGCCCCGCCAACGCTTGTGGACGTCGACGTGCAAGGCATCCGGGTTACCGGTGAGGTAGCGGGATTCCTTCCCTCGCCCCCGAGCCTCCTCTGGTGGCGGATCGGGCGCATCCGCGAGAAGGACCGCATCGAAGTCTGGCTGCGCCTGTTGGCCCTCACTTGCGCCACCGGCACGCGCATCACGGCGCATGTTGTGGGCGTCACCAACGCGGCGCAGGAGGAGACATTCGCAGGGCCCGAACCCGGTGCAGCGGCAAGGATGCTCGGCGACTGGATAGACGCTTGGCGCGATGGCGCTTCGGCCCCCTTGCCACTGTTCCCAAAGGCCTCTTGGGTTTGGGCCGAGACACAGGACGCAAACAAGGCCTGGAACGCTTGGGACGACGGCAACTGGGCCGAAGGCCGGGACGATTACCTCCGCTTGCTTTGCCCACAAGGGCCTAGGACGGAGGGCTTTCAGAATCTGGCCGACGCGTTGCTTGGCCCCCTCGCCGAGAGTCTGGCGTGAGCGCGGGCCGCGAAGACCCGTTCAACGTCCCCTTGAGTGGGCATTTGCTCATCCAGGCCAGCGCCGGCACCGGCAAGACCTATGCCCTCACTACGCTGGTGGCGCGACTCCTCGTCGAGACCGAGCACACCATCGACGAACTCTTGGTCGTGACCTTTACCAACGCCGCCACCGGCGAACTGCGCGACCGTCTCCGCCGCACCTTGGTGGCGACTTCCACTTGCTTGCGCGCCGTTGATCCGGACAGCGCGGAGAGTCAAGCCAGATCACTGCTCGAACGCTGGCGCGCCATCGGCATCGACAAGGCCACGGCCCTCACCCGCCTTGCCCGGGCGTTGCAGGATTTCGACCGTGCCAACGTCGCCACCATCCACTCCTTCTGCCAGCGCGCCCTCACCGAATTCGCTTTCGATGGTGCCCTGCCCTTTGGCTTCGAACTTGGCGGTGTCGATGCGCTTGAAGTGAAGGCCGTCGTGAAGGATTTCTGGCGCGTCCACATGGCCGACGCGCAGGCGCCACTGCTCGAAATCGCGAGGAACAGCGACTTCACGCCGGAAGAACTCGCCAAGTGGACCGGGCGCCAGCTTGCGAACCCGGAGTCGGAGGTCCGGGGCGCGCCGGACCTGGGTGCTGACTTTGAGGAGAGCTTCCGCGCCGCATTCGAGCGCTGGCAGCAACAGACCGAAGCAACCAGAGCGACATGGCAGAGCGACGGGGACGCCTATGTCGAATCCGCCCAAGGGCTGCGCTGGTATGCAAACAGCCGCAACAAGATTCGCAACGCCTGGAACGAAGCGCGAGCCGTCTTCGAATCCGTTGCTGGAGAGCTGCAGCTCGCCACCGCCATGTATCTGGCGCCGTCGAATCTCGGCAAAATACTGCTGAAGGGGCAGGCAATGCCCGAAGGCCCGTTGGCCAGCGACTTCGAGGAGTTGGGCAGTGCCGCCAGGGAGGTCGAGGAACTCAGCGCGGCGTGGCTGCGCGTGCAGCGGCGGCGCGTGCTCGAAGATGCCCGAGGGCGCCTCTCCCGTCGGGCCTGGGAAGACCGTCGCCTGAGTTTCAACGACCTCCTCTCGGAACTGCACCGCGCCCTCACGGCACCAGGCGGCGACCTGCTTGCAGAACGCATCCGCCGGCGCTATCCGCGTGCCCTGATCGACGAGTTTCAGGACACGGATCGATCGCAGGCGCACATCTTCGAGTGCATATACCCAACCGATGCCGAGGGCACCGGCCTCATGGTGGTGGGCGATCCGAAGCAGTCCATCTACCGCTTTCGCGGTGCCGACGTGTTCGCATACATCAAGGCATCGCGCAGGATCGAGCGCAAGCTGCCGCTGGCACGAAACTATCGTTCCACACCGGGCCTCGTGCGCGCCATCAACGCCCTGTTCAGCCGCTTAAGTCCGTTTCTGCTGCCGGAGATCGAGCACGAGCCGGTGCAAGCCGCCAGCGATCAGACCCACGAACTGGTGCTTGCCGAGACGATGAGCGCGGCACCGCTACAGATTCGCTTGCTGCCGCCGTTCGGCGCTGCCAAGCCGCGCAAGAACGAAGTGGCTGTCTTGGCGGCGAAGTACGCTGCGAGCGAAGTCGCTGAACTCCTCGGCGACGGAGCGACTCTGCAAGGTCGCCCGGTGATTGGCGCCGACATTGCCGTGCTCGTGCGCACGACGGACCAGGGCCAGAAGATGGCGCAGGCGCTACGCAGCGTCGGCGTGCAATGCGTCGAGATGGACGACACTAGCGTCTTCGCCACGGACGAAGCGACGGACCTGCACCGGCTGCTGGCAGCATTGGCGGACGAATCGTCGTTCGCGGCTTTCGCTCGCCTGCGTGGCGCGCTCGCCTCGGAGCTGTTCGGATTCAGCCTTGCGGACGTGGCTGAGCTGCAAGACGACGACAGCTTCTGGACGCTTTGGCACGAACGAGCCGCGTCCTGGCGACGCATGTGGACGCGTAGCGGAGTCGCTACGCTGGTTCGTCACCTCCTGTTCGACCCGGACATCGACGGCGCCCGGCATTTGCTGACGGCAGACGGCGGCTTGCGTCGGCTCACCAATGTTCTGCACTTGGCAGATCTGCTGCGTGAGGCGGAATCGCGGGAGCGCTTGGCACCGGCGGGTTTGGTGGAGTGGTTCGGACGCCAGGACCCGGAGCAACGCGGCGACGAGGCCACCCAACTACGGCTGGAGAGCGACGACGATCTGGTTCGCATCATCACCATGCATCGCAGCAAAGGACTGGAGTTCCCCATCGTCTTCCTGCCCTTCGCATGGTACCGACTGCAACCGCGCACGCGGAGTGACGCGCCATCGGCGGAGTACCACGACCGCGAGGATGAGGACTACCCGACGATTCTGGACCTCGATCCATCCGACGATGCCAAGCTCAGAGAGGCGGTGGAGGATCAGGCCGATGAACTGCGGCTGTTCTACGTCGCGGCGACGCGGGCGCAGCACCGCTGCGTGATGACTTGGACGCCCGCGCCCGACGCCCAGTACGCATCGCCAGCCTGGCTCGTTTTCGGTGGCGACGCCCAGGGCGAAGACCCGGAAGTGGCGTACAAGAGCTCGGCTCATCATGTGCGCGCTCTCTTCAGGAAGGACGCTTGGCAAGCGCAGCTTTCGGCATGGGCCGGAGAGCACGTCGATATCGCGGTGCAGGATGTATCGCAACGTCCGGTGAGCGCCGGTGCAGAAGCTAGCCCGGCACCAACGTTGCGTGCCCGCGAGCTAAGGCGAGAACTAGCGCGCATTCGTCAGATGACCAGCTACTCGGCTCTTGCGGCCCAGGCTGGGGCCGCAGTTTCCGCAAACGAACATGACGACGTGGAGGCCGCCGACCACGACCAGTCCGAGGAGTCGGCGAGTAACGGCGAGGAAAGCAGCGAATCGCGCCGGAGCGGCAGGCTTGACCTCGGCAAGGTCGATCCCGAGTTGGCGCCCGATGACGCCGCCGATGCGTTCGCCTTTCCCCGTGGGCCACGGGCCGGTGATTGCCTGCACGGCATCTTGGAGGTGCGGCTTGATCTGGAACGTGACCCGGACGTGGAAATCCGCCGAGCGCTTCGACGGTGGCGCATCGGCGAGGAGTGGGCGTCCGTGGCGAACAGAATCGTCGAAAACGCCTGGCACACGCCTCTGGGCGAGTCCGATGGCCCGAGCTTCCGTTTGGCCGACCTCGAACGGCCGATCCCGGAGATGGAGTTCCGCCTGCCAGCCAAGGGACTCGATCGCCGCCATCTCGGCGAGTGCCTTGAGGCGCACGGCTATCCACACCCCTTCATGGGCCCAGCGTTGCCCAAGGTGGAAGGCTTCCTGCAAGGCTTCATCGACCTGGTCGCCTGCCACAACGGACGCTGGTACGTCATCGACTACAAGTCGAACTGGCTTGGCGACCAGCTAGCGGACTATTCTCCGGAAGCTCTGGGGGCGGCCATGCATCAGCACGGCTACCACCTGCAATACCTCCTGTATCTGACGGCTCTGCACCGAATGCTGCGGCTGCGCCTGCCAGACTACGACTACGACCGCCACATGGGCGGCGCGCTCTACCTCTTCCTGCGTGCCATGCGGCCCCGGTTGCGAGGCCACGGCGTCTTTCACGATCTGCCGAAGCGCGAGTGCATCGAGTCCATCGACGCCTGCTTGGCGGGAGCCGGCCATGCCCCCACTTGAGCAAGTCCCGTCGAAGCAAAGGTATCCCGATGGATATCTTGGGGGCGAGGGCATTCTGCCCTCGCACGCGCCGCAAGGCGCGTCCATGCACAAGCGCCTGCATGTCCGCCGAACCTGCGCGCCTGTCGGCGCGTACGAGGGCAGGATGCCCTCGCCCCCAGACCCGTGAACACATCGGGTTTGGATCGGTTGCGCGATGCCGGCTACCTGGCCGACATCGACCGCCATTTCGCCATCCTCTTGGAGGAACTCGGCGCATCGACGAGCGTGGCGCTGACGGCAGCGGTGGCGAGCGCTCGGCATCGCGTCGGACACACCTGTTTGCCGCTCACCGGCTGTGCCGGGCAGCCGGTCGCACGAATTGCCGATTGGTTGTCGGGCGCCGCGTCAGCCGACGACGAAACGAACAGCCCCGTTGCCGACATTCAGCTGCCGCCACTTGCCGAATTGCGGGCGGAACTGAATGCCAGCGACGTCGTGGAAACGTCGATTCTGCCAATCGAGACCAATGGTGGCGAAAGACGTCCCTTGGTTTTGGATGGCGACCGGCTCTATCTGCACCGGGTATTCGAGGCAGAGCGGCGCGTGGCCGAACGCCTCAAGTCCTCCGCCGGCAGTGCCTCGCACAAGGAGCCAGCGACGCTTGAGAACACCATTGCGCGACTTTTCCCGGACGCCGGCGAGGAGTTCGGCAGTGCCGCAAGGGCGGCGACCGGCGGCAAGGTCTGCATCGTCACCGGTGGCCCCGGCACCGGCAAGACCACCATGGCAGCCCGACTCATCGCCCTCTTGGTGGAACTCGGCCTTTCCGACCCGCGTCGCATCGGCCTCGCAACCCCCACCGGCAAGGCGGCAACGCGCTTGCAGGAGTCGGTGGCGTCGCAGATGGAGGACTTGATTGCCTTGGTTCCGAAGCTCGCGGAGTTCGTGCCCGCCGCGAGCACGGCGCATTCGCTGCTCGGTCGGGGCCGCCTTGCGCGTTTGGACACGCTCATCGTCGATGAATGTTCTATGCTCGACCTCAGGCTGATGGCAAGGGTCTTCGCGGAGCTTCCAGAAACGGCTCGCTTGATCTTGCTCGGCGATGCGGCACAGCTCTCGTCGGTGGCGCCAGGCTCGGTCTTCAGCGACCTTTGCGGGGCGGGCGAATCCGGCGAATCTGCGCTAGGCGATTCGCTGGTTCGGCTGACGACGAGCCATCGCTTCGCCCAAGACGGCGGCATCGGTCGCTTGGCGACCGCCGTGGTGGAAGGAAATGTACAGGCCGCAATCGCGAGTATCGAGGACGGAACGGATTCGGCGGTCACGCAGGTCCCGTTGGCGGACGACGACTTCGCAGCCTTCGCCGAGGCTTACGCGCTCGAAGACTGCGTTCCGGTGATCGAGGCCATCCGTCGCGCCGAAGACGCGTCCTTCCCCTCCCGCCGCGTGCTCTGCGCCCACCGCACCGGCGCCTTTGGCGTGCGCCGCTTCAACGCCGTGGTCGAGCGCTGCCTGCGTGACCTGGGCCTGATTCGGGCGGGCGATGAGTTCTATATCGGCCGCCCGATCATCATCACCCGCAACGATCGCCCCACCGGCCTCTCGAACGGCGACACTGGGATCGTCGTCGAGGGCGAGGACGGTCTTCGCCGAGTCTGGTTCCCCGATCTAACCCCCGCCAGCGCGGCGGACCGCTTCTTGGTCGCTCCGGCCCGCCTCCCCGAACACGAGAGCTTCTTCGCCCTGACCGTCCACCGTGCGCAAGGCTCCGAGTACGACGAGGTCGCCTTCATCCCCGGCCCCGCCGAATCCCGAGTCAACACCCGGGAACTCCTCTACACCGCCCTAACCCGCGCCCGCGAGAAGGTCGCCATCCACGGCGACCCCCTCGCCATCCGCAGCGCCATCGCCCGCAAGACCGAGCGAGCCTCGGGATTGTTAGACCGTCTAGCCGCCTTTCGGCCCTAAAGAGACCTGCCTTCGCAGAAGGTCGGATGCGGTCCCTCCAAGGACACCGCGTTCAGCCGACCGAGAGGATGACGGCCGTCGCGATGGCAAGCCCGCCGAGGCCGATGCCCACGACCCGCATCTGCGATCCAGCAATAGCCTTCTGAATGGTAGCCTCGATGTTTGCGAAGCCCGTTTGCATTTGCTGTTCGAGCTTTTCAATGGCGGCCACGAACTGGGCCTTGGTGACGTGATCGGCGTCCGCCTCGGCGAGGATGTCGACGATTTCGCGAGCTTGATCAGGCGGCATGCCGACGCGCTCCAGACGGGATACTGCGGCCGCAGTGTCGATGTTGAATGTCGGCATGGAACCGTTCCTTGTGGTGTCAAGCGAGCTACCGTCTTGGGGCAGCGTCATCCTACTGCATGTGCTAGGTTTCTGCGTCCCCGAGTGTGCCGCACGAGAGCTGCTGCCCCATGGCCAAACCCAACATCCTTCTCGTCTTCACCGATGACCAGCGCTTCGACACGATTCGCTCGCTCGGGACGAACGCGACCTCCTCGGCGATTTCGACGCCGAATCTGGATCGGCTGGTGGCGCGGGGGACGACGTTTACACACGCACACATCCCTTGCGGCACCCACGGCGCGATCTGCATGCCAAGTCGCGCCATGTTGCACACCGGCAGGACGCTCTTTCACCTGAAGGACTCCGGCGAGACGATTCCCGACGAGCACACCATGCTCGGCGAGGTGCTGCGGGAGCAGGGCTACCGCACCTGGGGTTGCGGCAAGTGGCACAACGGGCGCGAGTCGTTCAATCGCTCATTCGACGACGGCGCCGAAATCTACTTCGGCGGCATGGCGGATCATTGGAACGTTCCGGCATACAACTACGATCCGAGTGGGCGCTACGACACCCGGCTGCCCTTCATCGCCGATCCGCCGGCGTTCGGCAACAACGAGGTTTCCTGGCGTGACTGCGACCACATCCACGCCGGGCAGCACTCGAGCGAAATCCTCTGCGGCGCGGCCGCGGACTTCGTCCGCCGCCAGAACGGCGAGGCGCCCTTCTTCGCCTATGTCGCGCTGCTCGCGCCACACGACCCACGGACGATGCCGGAGGAATTCCGGCAGATGTACGACGCCGAAGACGTCGAGTTGCCGCCCAACTTCCTCGGCGGCCATCCGTTCGACAACGGCGCGCTCAGGATTCGCGACGAAATGCTGGCCCGCTTCCCGCGCACGCCCGAGGAGGTCGGGCGGCACATCGCCGAGTACTACGCCATGATCTCCCACCTCGATCACGAGCTTGGGCGGTTGCTCGATGCGCTCGATGAGTCCGGCCAAGCCGACAACACCCTCATTGTGTTCGCTGGGGACAACGGCCTCGCCGTGGGGCAGCACGGTCTCATGGGCAAGCAGAACTGCTACGAGCACAGCGTCCGCGTGCCGCTGATCCTGGCTGGACCCGGCATTCCTGAGGGAGAACAAAGGGATGCGTACGTGTATCTGTTCGACGTGTTTCCCACGCTGTGCGAGATTATCGGCGCGCCTCGACCGCCCAGCGTCGAGGGCACGAGCCTCGTGAACGCTCTGAATGACCCCGCGGAGCGCATGAGAGAGACGCTCTACTTCGCCTACGTCGCCTCCCAGCGAGCCGTGAAGAACCGCACGCACAAGCTGATCGAGTACGCGCCGCGCGAAGGCGGCAGGCAGACGCAGTTGTTCGACATCGAGCGCGATCCGTGGGAAACCAACAACCTTGCTGGCGAACCGGGATGCAGGGAAATCCTTGCTGACCTGCGGCAGGAAATGCATCGCTACCGCGAGGCTTGGGAAGCCGGACACACCGAGCGAAGCGCCCGTTTCTGGGACCGCTACTCCGACTGAGGCGCTGACGTGGCTGGCGTATGTTGTGCGCCCTCCAGGGCGTCCGGTGACGGCACCGCTGCAGCTTCGACGCACGTCGCTGCCGAGCCCCAAGACCTCACGAACATGGCCCGCATCCCGGCGGGCTCATTCCAGATCGGCTCCGAAGATGAAGACGCGATCGCCGAGGACGGTGAAGGGCCGATGCGAATGGTGGAACTCGATGCGTTCCTGATCGGCCGCACTGCGGTTTCCAACGCCGAATTCGCGCGTTTCGTGGCGGACACCGGCCATCGCACCGACGCCGAGCGGTTCGGCTGGTCGTTCGTCTTCAAGGGCTTGCTGCCGCACGGAGGTATCAAGGCACGGCGCCACAGGCCGGCCGCATCCGCCAGCATCCGCGCCGCGCCTTGGTGGATCGCAGTTGACGGCGCGTGCTGGCGTCAACCGGAAGGCCCCGGCTCAGATACCGAAAGCCGTTCCGATCACCCGGTTGTACACGTCTCGTGGCAGGACGCGGCGACCTACTGCGAATGGGCGGGCACACGCCTGCCCACCGAAGCCGAATGGGAAATCGCCGCGCGCGGCGGACTGCTCGGCAAGCGCTTCCCCTGGGGCAACCGATTGCGTCCGGACGGCGCGTATCGCTGCAACATCTGGCAGGGCCGGTTCCCAGACCACAACACCGGTGTCGATGGCTACGTCGGCACCGCCCCCGTGCAGTCCTTTGCCGCCAACGGCTACGGCCTCTACAACTCGGTGGGCAATGTTTGGGAATGGTGCGCCGATTGGTTCGGCCTTCCCGCGGCTTCGCACACACCCCCGAACAACCCCTCCGGCCCCGCCCGCGGTCGCTCGAAGGTGCTCAAGGGCGGCTCCTACCTCTGCCACGCGAGCTACTGCAACCGCTACCGCGTCGCCGCTCGCTACGCCAACACGCCCCACTCCACCTCCGGCCACGCTGGCTTGCGCTGCGCAGCCGACGTGCCGGAGAGGGCGTGATACGATCCTCAAGGCTGTATCGCTCGATCCGAACGTAGGACAAGGATTACCAATCGTGACGGATGCCATGGAGCCTTTCGAGATTCACGTTCCCGACTCCGCTCTGATGGACCTCAAGGAGCGGCTCGCGCGCACGCGGTGGCCAGAGGCCGAGACGGTGTCCGATTGGAGTCAGGGCATCCCGCTCGCCTATGTGCAAGAGCTCTGTGCGTACTGGCGGGAAAGCTACGACTGGCGGATGGTGGAGGCGCGCATCAATGCCCTGCCACAGTTCGTCACCAACATCAACGGTGTGGACATCCACTTTCTGCACGTTCGCTCACCCGAGGACGATGCCAAGCCCTTGGTCCTCACGCACGGCTGGCCCGGCTCCATCGTCGAGTTCCTGAAGGTCATCGGGCCCCTGTCCGACCCGGCAGCCCACGGCGGCGATGCAGCGGATGCCTTCCACCTCGTCATCCCCACCATTCCCGGCTACGGCTTCTCCGGCAAGCCGACCAAGACCGGCTGGGGCGTGCAGCGAATTGCCCGCGCGTGGGCCGAACTCATGGCGCGCCTCGGCTACACAAGCTACTTCGCCCAAGGCGGCGACTGGGGCGCCGGCATCACGGTCGCCATCGGCATCCAGGACACCGAACACTGCGCCGGCATCCACACCAACATGCCGACGGTGGGGCCAGATCGCGATTCCCTGGACGACCTCACGGAGCAAGAGCAGGACGCCATCAAGGCACAGCAGTTCTATCAAGACTGGGATTCAGGCTATTCCAAGCAGCAGAGCACACGCCCGCAGACGCTTGGCTATGGCCTCACCGACTCGCCCGCCGGACAGGCGGCGTGGATTGTCGAGAAGTTCTATCAGTGGACCGACTGCCAAGGCCACCCGGAGAACGTGCTGAGCCGGGATGAACTGCTCGACAACGTGATGATGTATTGGATCAATGCCTGCGGCGCATCGTCGGCGCGGCTGTATTGGGAGAGTTTCGGGCGTGGCGGCGGCGGTGGCGACATCACCGTGCCGTCGGGGGTGAGCATGTTCCCGAAGGAGATCTTTCGTGCCTCGAAGCGCTGGGTCGAGCGGCGCTTCAAGGACTTGCGGCATTACAACACGCTCGACAGGGGAGGACATTTCGCGGCGTTCGAACAGCCGGAGCTATTTGTCGGCGAATTGCGCGCCTCGTTCCGCACCATGCGGTGAACAGCGATGCAAGGGAGTCCCCAATGTCGGAGCAATTTTCGGAACAGTTCTCGGAACATGCACCTCGAACCGAACTTCAGGCGCGCCTAGAGCGCATCCGCATCCGTGGATTCCGCTCGCTGGCCGACGTGGAACTCGAAGAGCTCGGCGATCTGACCGTGGTGGTCGGCCCAAGCGGCGCCGGTAAATCCAATTTCGTCCGCTTCTTCGACATGCTGAGTTGGATGCTGCGCTCGCGCCGACTTGGCGAGTTTGTGGCGCGCTACGGCGGTGCCGACGACCAACTCTTCGGCGGGGCAGACGAGACCATGCGGCTGGAGGCGGATCTGAGCCTGCGCACGCAAGTCGGCCGCAATGACTATCGCTTTGCGCTCTCGCACGCGCATCCCGATCGCTTCGTCTTCATTGAGGAGGCATTCCGCTTCAGCCGCGACGGGCTGCCGACGGAAGCGAACTGGCGGCATCTCGGCGCCGGCCATCACGAAGCGCAGATCGTCGATGCAGGGCACCCAAGCGCCGAACCGAGCGCCAACCGCACCACTGCGGCGACAATCGTCCGGCTTCTCCGAGGCTGCGCCACCTATCAATTCCAGGACACCTCCGACGAATCCAACTTCAAGCGTCGCTGGGACGCCGACGACAACCTGCGCCTGCGGCGGCACGGCGGCAACCTGGCGGCTCTGCTGTGGCGGCTAGAAGAGGAAGACCCCGAGGTTTTCGAGGAAATCTGCACCCAGATTCGCCGGGCGCTGCCGGGTTTCGACAGATTCGAGGTGGACGAGAACTACGGCAAGGTGACCCTGGCCTGGCGGGCAAACTGGAGCGGGCGTCGCTTCACCACCAACCTCACATCGGACGGATCGATCCGCCTGTTCGCGTTGCTGACGTTGCTGAACCTTCCGTCCGACCTAATGCCGAACGTGGTGCTCGTCGACGAGCCGGAACTGGGCCTGCACCCGGCGGCCATCGAGGTCGTGGCAGACTCGGTGCAGGCTCTGGCGGGACGCAAGCAGTTGCTCATCGTCACACAGTCGCCGCGCCTGGTCGACGCGCTGGACGTGGACGACGTGGTGACCTTCGACTTCCTGGAAGGACGCACCGAAGCACGTCGGCGCGACCGTGGGGAGTTGCAGGCGTGGCTGGAGGAGGATTTCTCCAACCCGATGTAGGGACACTCTGGAGTTCCTGTCCACCAAGGGCGCCGACGGCAACTGACCTGTCACGTCCGCACTGCCCCGGCTTTCCGTGCGGGCGCGCCGTAGGGGACGGGCTTGTCCCGTCCCGTGCCGAGTTCCTCGCAAGCGTCTCGCCACGGGAGGGGACAAGCCCCTCCCCTACGGCAAATATGGCCAATTTTAGTGGGTTACGGAGTCTTTCCGTTTGAGGGCTGGAAGATACTAGCCGCAGAAGCAGCCTAACCGCCGAGGCGGTAGCGGAGCTTGACCACGAAAATGTCGGCGATGGGTTGCTCTAGTGCGTCGAGCAGATGGTCCAACTGGCCGTCGGCGAGTTCTGCATCCGAGCCGCTGAAATAGCGGCTGCCGCCTCGCGTGTAGACCACGAACAGGTCCGAGAGGGGCGCGATCTGCCAGCGATAGCGCAGTTGCGCCGTGAGTTGGCTGACGGCGAAGTCGTCCGATTCGTCGTCTTGGGGCCGCGGCACCAGGCTGCCGTCTTCGGCGATCTGCCAGAACTCCTGCTCGGTGGCGTCGATGCCGGCCCACTGCATCGTCAGGCGCAATTGCTGGTGCGCCGAGAGGAACAGGTCCATCGCCAGTTTGGGCTGCCAGTTGTTCGCCTCGAAGGTGGTCAGGTTGCGCTCTTCCTGATAGCGCAGCCAGCCATCGTGACCGAAGTAGTTGAGGTCGAAGTCGAGCGAGAAGCGGTCTAGCGGCTTGTATGTGAAACCCGCCGCAGCCATCGCGGTGATGCCGCCAAGCTCCTCTTCCATCCCGCCGCCCATCACGCTCCAACTGAACGTCTTGCTCGTGTCGGTGCCGAAGCTGACATCCAGCCAGCTCCGCGCATCGACCTTGTACGCGCCTTTGCCTCGGGTTTCGAGGTCGTCCCAGCGCTCCGGGAAGTGAAAGAACGAGGTGCGGACCTCGCTCAGGTTGTTGAACGTCAGCGAATTGAAGGCGAACACGCCGCTGCGAATGGGCTGCCCGTCCTCGTTCTCGTAGTAGCCGACGTTGACGTTCGAGGCCATGCGGCGGAGCCCCAGGAAGTTCGGCTGGATGTACGACAGCGAGTAGCGCCCGCCGATCATGTTGTTGCGGCGGAGGAAGCCGAGATCGTTGATGTTGAGTTCGTCGTCGTAGTAGTCGAGGGCGATGTTGTGCATCAAGCCCTGGCGCTGGGTGAAGTAGATGTCGGCCCAGCCGCCGTAGCCGGTGGAACTCGTGAGTCCGCCGTGATCGTTGTCGCGGCAGTGCCACCATTGGCGCCCCGCGCGGAGGGCATTCGGATCGCAATCTACATCGCTAGCAAGCAGTTGCACGTCTGCCCGCAGTCGGCCGCTGAACGCCAAGTGATGGGTGTCCACGGAATGGACCTTGGCGGTTTGCAGCGGGTGGTCGAGCAAGGTGCCCATGTAACCCACGGCTTGCCGCCCCGCACCGGTGGTTTCGTAGAGCGCCCTGGCAACGGCGAAATCGCGGCCGATGCCATCGAGCATCATCTCGGCATCGGCGTCGTCCGCATCGTCCCATTCCCCGCGCAGCAACGGGTCGTCCTCGAACGCGGTCAACACGCCGTAGCGTAGTCCCCCGGTCTGGCCGACGATCTTCGCTGCGCCGAGAAGCTCCGTCGGCTGCGCCGCCGAGCCGCCGCCGACACTCACGTTGTCCGGCACATCCACCACCGGGGCGGCGCCGATTCGGCGCGTGTTCAGCACCGTCGAGGGCGAGCCCCCGAATGAGTTCTGGTTGCGCCTGGAGCCACCGCCGGAGGCGCCGCTGGTGCTGCTCGAACTGCTTCCCCGGCTGGTGGACGAGCGCCCGGAGGTGACGAAGATCTCGTTGCCCTCCAAGAAGAAAAGGCGCTTCTCCGGGAAGAACGTCTCGCGTGCGGTGAGGTTGATGATGACATCGTCGGACTCCACCGCGCCGAAGTCCGGATAGGCCGCAGCGGTCACCTGAAAGTTCGAGGAAGGACGCCAGAAGACATCCGCTCCAGCGCGGTACCGACTCTGGCCATTGACGGTGTCGTGCGATGCCGTGAGATACGGGAACACCGCCATCTGCTGGCGCGGTGCCACCTCGGGCAAGAGCATCGGCTGCAGCGCCGACATGAAGCGCGCGCCGGTGAAGGGCAGGCCCGGCCAGCCCCAGCGTTCGTCGATGTAGGCAACTTTGCGGTTGGTGAAGATGCCCATGGTGCGGTCGCCCTCCACCTGCGGCATGGTCATCATCGACCACGGCAGGAACAGCTCCGCCGACCAACCGTCGTCGAGCGCTTGCGTGGCGCTGTCCCAGGGCCCGTCCCATTCGCGGGAGAACTCGCGCTCTGGCGCCACCTTGCCGTCCATCACCGAGCCGCCGAGATTGACGCTGAACCAGTAGCCGTAGAGACCTTGGCCCGAGGTATCGATGGTGATGCCCCAGCCGTCGCGGTTGATGAAATCGTCGCGAGACGACAGCCGTGCGATCAGCGTCTCCGGCGGTTGCTCGTTCCAGACGCCGACATAGAGCCCCTGCTCGGTGTAGATGTACCGCGCAACGCTGCGAAAGCGCGCCGGCTGCAAGGTGTCCGGCTCCACCACCACCATGTTGTCGTAGCCTGGGACTTCGTTCCACACCGGCTCGCTCAAGTGGCCGTCGATGAGGATGTCCACACTGTCGTAGCGAGGCACGACGATGGCGTCGCCCACGTCGAGCCGCATTTGCCCGGCTGAGCTCGCGCGCCCTGACGGGCGCGTCGGCGGTTGCTGCGCAACTGCTGGCTCGCGCGTGGGTTCGATACCAACTTTGGGAACAGGCTCCGTAACGGGCTCGGGTTCTGCTTCGGCGATGGCAGGCACCTGACTAGGCTCAACCGGCGCGACTGAAGCGGGCGGGGCCACTCCAGGCCAGTACCACGCATCCAAGAACCCGGCGGTGCGGGCACGGGCGAGGATGTTTCGCGCCTGCGTCTCGGTGCCCTCCTCGCCGGCAACGACCCGATAGCGGCGCTGACCATTGACATCCACCGCTACCACGCGCACCGCCACGTCGAGCCCGACAGCGACCCGATCACGCTGTGCGTCCGCCATACCTTGATTGACGAAGCTGCCGAAAACCACGCCCGCGGCGGCAGTGTTCAGTGCCAGCAGCGCCAAGGCAAGCGCGATCGAGGGCGGCAGCAGCCGTCGCATGGCATTCTCCTAGCCAGGATTATTCATGAATGCGCGTAGCGAGGGCGACGAGACGCCGCTGTGGCTGGACGCGCACGCGTGCCAGGAGGCACGGAGTGAAGGAACCCGAAGGCATAGCTGCGCACTATGTTGAGGGGGCCGGAGCGAGTACGCACAGCCACAGCGAGTGGATCGTCGTCCGCAGTAGGGCATTCATGAATAATCCGGGCTGGTGAAGACGCGGATTATATGCTGCGGTCGCGGGCTCTGAGTTCCGCGAGGCGTGCCGCTAGTCGCGCTTCCACGCCACGATCCTCCGGCCGGTAGAACTGCACATCGGGCATTTCGTCCGGCAGGTAGCGTTCGCCGGCGGCGTAGCCGTCGTCTTCGTCGTGGGCATATCGATAGCCCTTGCCGTGGCCCAAGGATTCCACGAGCTTCGTCGGCGCATTGCGAAAGCGCAGCGGCACTTCCCATGACGGATTCGACTTCACGAAGGCCATCGCCTCGCCAAACGCCTTGAGTGCTGCATTGCTCTTCGGCGTCGCGGCGAGATAGATCGTCGCCTCCGCCAGGGCGAGTTCCCCTTCCGGCGAGCCAATCCGCCGATACGCTTCCCAAGCGTCCATGGCGATCTCAAGGGCGCGGGGGTCCGCGAGGCCAATGTCCTCGCTCGCCATGCGGGTGAGGCGTCGGGCGATGTAGGTCGGGTCGCAGCCGCCATCGAGCATGCGCGCCAGCCAGTACAGCGCCGCATCCGGTGAACTGCCGCGCACCGCTTTGTGCAGGGCGGAAATCTGGTCGTAGAAGGCATCGCCGCCCTTGTCGAAGCGGCGGTGCGACTCTCCGCTTGCCTCCAGCACGTGCTCGGCGGTGATGGTGCCATCGGCAAGCTGGGCCGCGACTTCCAGCGTATTCAGCACCCGGCGCGCGTCGCCGTCGGCGAGGGCGACAAGCTCGGCGAGAGCATCGTCGGCCATATCGACGCCTCCGAACTCGCGTTCGAGCGCCCGCTGAACGAGTTCGGCCAGGTCCTCGGCGGCGAGAGAGCGCAGGACATACACGCGGGAACGGGACAGAAGCGCCGCGTTGACCTCGAACGACGGGTTTTCCGTGGTGGCGCCGATGAACGTGATGGTGCCGCGCTCCACGTGCGGTAGAAAGGCATCCTGCTGTGCCTTGTTGAAGCGGTGCACTTCGTCGATGAAGAGCACCGTCACCTGGGCGTGTGCCTCCGCGTCGGCAATGGCTGCGCGCACGTCCTTGAGGCCCGACAGCACCGCGGAAAGGCTCTCGAAGCGCGCCCCCGCCGCCTCTGCCAAGAGTCGCGCCAGCGTGGTCTTGCCGACTCCCGGCGGCCCCCAGAGGATCATCGAATGAACGCTGCCGGCTTCCGCCAGCCGCCGCAACGGGCGTTCAGCGCCGAGAAGGTGCGTCTGGCCGACGAACTCGCCCAAGCGGAGCGGTCGCATTCGATGCGCGAGCGGCCGGCCAGCATCGCGGTCCGCGGAGCCACCATCACGGAACAGGTTTCTCTGCGCCATCGTTACAGGCCTTCCGAATTCTGCGTGGTGGGTTCTGGCGTGCCGCCCCGCAAGTTAGAGGTGTTTCGGGATGTCCAATCCTCGTCCTGACGGACCTCTCGGAGGCGAGTCTCAGGCGGCACATCCTCGGTTTCTCCGGCACTGTTGCGGCGGCCAGCGCCAGGCGCGAAACGGGACGTGTGTCCGGGACGCGAGACTGGCGTGCCAACCTCGCCGGTGACATCGGTGCCGGGCGGGACTTCAAACTCGAACAGCTCCGGCGCTAGCGCGGGTGTGGTGGTGGCATTGGCGAAACGGACCTCGGTGGTGCGGTTCATGTGGTCCACGATCACGAGCGACTGCGGCACCATTGTGGCACCTGCCTCGTCCGCATCGAACGCCAGAT
Organism: Pseudomonadales bacterium; assembly: GCA_965116935.1. Classification (GTDB taxonomy): domain Bacteria; phylum Pseudomonadota; class Gammaproteobacteria; order Pseudomonadales; family Azotimanducaceae; genus VXYL01. The sequence continues at coordinate 4,348,074 of OZ220737.1, forward strand.
GCAGCGCCTGATAGAGCGACCGCTCGTCTTGCGGCAGGAGCCGGAACCTGCCGTCCCCCTCGCCGGTGACGGCGAAGTGCGCGACCAGGGAGCCGGGCGCTTCGAGCAGCAGCATGGCCGGTGTGCCCGCCAGCGCGCCCGCCAGGGGCCTCACGGTCACCTGTTCAAGGTCCGGCTCGTGTACCCACAGCGAAGTGCCGTCTGCCAGCACCAGTTGCGGCCAAGGCTCGCGGACTTCCCAGCGCAGGCGACCCGGGCGGCTCAGGGTCATGCGACCGGTCGAGGTCTCGAGCGCCAGACCATCGGCATCGGTCACCACCTGCTCGAAGTCGGCTTCGAAAGTCGCTAGTGGCGCGAGCAACGCTTCGAGGCGGGCGGCATCGTCCAGCTCGGCAGCGTGCAACCCGCCGGCAAGCCCCAAGGCCAAGGCAACCGAGGCCAGCGCCTTGTGGCAGGCGCGCCGGCACTCTTTGGCACGGCCGAGCCTAACCATCAATCGCCCGCCGGCAAGCTGTAGATGCCGGATAGCTGTCGATACGCGCCGCCCAAGTCCATGCCGCGCCCGACCAGGAACTCGTCCGGCGCCTCGAGTGCCACGTAATCGGCGCTCGCCTTGGCGTTCGCGACGTCCTTGCGCACCATCACGACTGAGATCAGCCGTTCGAGCCCCCGGGTTGCGAGGCGCCCTTGCGTTGCCGCCAACGTGGCGCCGCCATCAAGCACGTCATCCACAAGCACTACCGTGCGGCCCTTGAGGTCGCGCTGCAAGTCGTGCTTGAACCGCACCTCGCCGCCACTCGTTGCGTCCTCGCCCGGAGCGCTTGGATAGCGCGTCGCGTGCACGTAGTCGAGTTCGAGGGGGAAGTGGAATCGGCGCAGCAAGTCGCCGGTGAAGGGCAACGCACCGTTCATCATGCAGACGAGTATGGGATGCGCTTCCCAGAGCGAGAGCGCCAGCGTCACCGCCAGCCGATCGATGGCGGCATCCACTTCGGCTGCCGAAAAGAGGAGCTTTGCGCCCTCGGGCAGGGCCTGGTTCATGCGCCCTGCCCGCTTGCTTCGCTCGGTTCCGGCAATTCAGCGAGGTGGACCGTGCTGGTGGGGAAGGCCATCTCGGCACCATGCCCTTCGACGATGCCGGCAATGCGCAGCAGCACATCCTCCTTGATGCCATGGAACGCGACCCAGTCCGTGGTGCGGGTGAACGTATACACCATGATGTTCACAGACGAGGCCCCGAATTCCAGCAGGTTGACGATGAGGGTGCGGTCCGGATCGATTTCCTCGTGCTCCTGAAGCATGGTGCGGATGTCGTGGGCGATGCGCTGCACCACCGCCATGTCGTCGTAACGCACGCCGACGATCTCGTTGATCCGCCGATTGCGCATCCGCGACGGGTTTTCCACCGTCAGCGTGGCGAACACCGAATTCGGTACATAGAGCGGGCGCTGGTCGAAGGTGCGAATTCGCGTCAGGCGCCAGCCTATGTCCTCCACCGTGCCTTCGATCTGGCGGTCGGCGGAGCGAATCCAATCGCCCACCGCAAACGGGCGATCAAGGAAGATCATCAATGCGCCGAAGAAATTGGCCAAGAGGTCCCTCGCCGCAAAGCCGATGGCGATGCCGCCAATGCCGCCGAACGCCAGCACCCCCGTCACCGAGAAGCCAAGCGACTGCAAGGCCATGAGCAGCACCGTGATGGCCACGGACGCGCGCAGCACCTTGCCAACGGCGGACGCCGTGGCTGCGTCCACTCGCCCCTTGCCGTAGGTTGGGTCTCCCACGTGGCGCTCTAGGAACGAAATGTAGCGGATGGCGAACCAGCCGATGAGGGCCATGACTGCCACGTCCCGAATGGGATCGATGTAGCCAAAGAGCGCGTTGTCGGTGCCGCTGCCGGCCACCTCGGCGGCAAACAGAACCCCGAATGTCCAGATGCCCCAGCCGAGCGGCCGGCGCGCGGCGTCAAGCACGGCATCGTCGTGCATCGTGTGGGTGCGACCGAGATGCAACGCCACCCGATCGAGCACGTGGCGCATGACGTAACGCGCGAGCAAAGTCGCGAAGACGATCAGGAATACGTAGATGCCCTTGGGGTTCTCGGCGAACGTCCGCGCGGCCCAGTCGAGCACTTCCTGCACCGTGTTCATCCTCGCCCGGCTATGCCGCCATCAGGTGGCCACAGATGTTAAACCCAAGCGCGAGGGAGGCGAGCAAAGACGACTTGCCAAAATAGGGTCTGGACAAACGCGCATGGGTGGATAGAATTGCAGACCTCGAAAGATGTACATGGCAGGTGGCTGGCATGGCGGATAACCCGGAGCAGGAAACGCAAGCGTCGACAAAGAGCGGCAACGGGCGACGCCGGCAGAGGCGCGGCCTCACCGCGAGACAAACCGAGGTGCTCGACTTCATCAAGCAGCACATCGTCGATACCGGCTATCCGCCAACCCGTGCCGGCATCGCCGCCGAGCTTGGCTTCCGTTCCCCCAACGCCGCCGAGGAGCACCTCAAGGCACTAGATCGCAAGGGCGCCATCGAGATCATCCGCGGCGCCTCGCGCGGCATTCGCGTCCTGCAGAAGCAGCCGCCGGGCCTCCCCATCGTCGGCCGGGTCGCCGCCGGCAACCCCATCCTCGCCGAGGAGCACATTGAGGACTACTGCGAACTGCCCGCCACCACCTTCCGCCCCGAAGCCAACTTCCTGCTGCAGGTGCGCGGCGACAGCATGATCGACGCCGGCATCCTCGACGGCGACCTGCTCGCCGTGCACAAGACCCCGGACGCTAGGAATGGCGACATCGTGGTGGCGCGCATCGAGGACGAAGTGACGGTCAAGCGCCTGCAAGTCGCGAGTGGTGGCCGGCTCATCCGCCTGCTGCCCGCCAACGACGACTACGATCCCATCGAGGTTACGCAAGACTCCGGCGCCTTCGCCATCGAGGGCCTAGGCGTCGGCGTCATCCGCCGCCAGATGTAGGACGCATCGCGCGCGACGACGCCTGCTAGATGATCGCGCCGGAAGCAAACACCTCGCTCACTTCCTCCTCCGATAAACCGAGGAGATCGGTGAGTACCTCGAAGCTATGTTCGCCGAGGAGTGGAGCAGGGCCGCGCGGGCTGTTGTTGTAGCCGGAGATTCGGTACTGGTGACCGGCGTAGGCAACCGTCCCCATTTCGCCGTGCTCGTAAGCGCGGTAGAAGGATCGGTGCAGGTATTGCGGGTCCTTGGCGAGGTCGCTCGAACGTTGCACCTTGCCAGACGGGACGCCGGCGGTTTGCAGCAGGCCGGCGACCGCTTCAGGCGTGCGATCGGCAGCCCAGGCAGCGAGCACCGCGTCGATCTCGTCGTGGGCGCCTAGGCGATCGGCGTTTGTGGGATACGCCCCCGCGTCTAGGTCCGGCACCTCGGCACAGAGCGCCCGCCACTGGTCGTCTGTTTCCACCGCGATCGCGACCCACTCGTCCTCCCCAGCACACCGATAAGCGCCTTGCGGCGCGGTGAAGCGGCTGCGATTGCCGATGCGGGTCACCGAGCGGCCGTTCACCTGGTGGTCGAGGATTTCCGGCCCAAGAAAATGCAACGACGCCTCGAGCTGGGCTAGGTCGATGAAGCACCCCTCCCCCGTCCGCCGCTTTCGGTCCAGGGCCGCCGCGATGATGGTGGAGACAAAACGCGGCGCAATCGTGTCCGTATAGGCAGTCCAAGGCCCGCTCGGCGCCATGTCCGGCCAGCCGGTCACTTCGTAGAAGCCGGCGATGGCGGCGGCGTGATAGCCGTAGCCAGCCATGGCCCGCGCTGGCCCGGTCTGTCCCATCAGGCAGGTGCTCACCATGATGATTCCCGGATTGAGCTTGCGCACCTCGGCATAGTCGAGGCCCATGCGCTGCATGGCGCCCGGTGCGAAGCTCTCGACCATCACGTCCGCCCAGGCGATCAATCGCTTCGCCACAGCCAGCCCTTCGTCCCGCTTCATGTCCAGCGCAAGACCAAACTTGGAGGTGTTGAAGTCGCCGTAGAACTGCGAACGGTTCCAGCCCGGCACGTTGTCCTTGAACGGCGGGCCGCCGCGCAGCACGTCTGGCCGGTTCTCCGATTCCACCCGCACCACGGTGGCACCGTGGTCGGCCAGATACTTCGAGGAGATGGGGCCAACCCCAACCCATGCGAAGTCCGCCACCTTGATGCCGGCAAACGGCAAGCGATCGCCTTCGTCGGCCTCTGGCGCTGGTTCCCGTCGCGCTCGGGCGGAACGAAGGGATTTGCGAATCTCCGTGCCGTCGGCATCGAGCGCCGGCGCTTCCCGTCGCACCGACAGCAGGGCTGCCTCCTCCGGCCCAGACCGAGCCCACAAGCCGGGTGCCTTGTCGCCGCTTGCGAGCTTGCGCCAATAGCCACGCGCCCCGAGGTGTTCGAGGCCGAGGAGTTCTGACATCGTGCCCACCGGTGCCAGTGTGATGCCGTGCTCGATGCCGAAGTCGAACAGTTCCCGCTTCGTGTGGCGAGCGAAGAAGGCGCGCAGCAGCGCCACCATCTCCGCCATCGACCAGCGCGCCTCGATGGTTGGGTCCCGCGGCGACTGATCGAATGCCTCCCAGTCCGCCTCCCGAGCCGAGCTGTCGAGAACTCCGTCAGAGATCATCCAGTCAAGCAGCCCCTGGATCACCCGAGACATCGGCAAGGCGATGATGTAGCCATCGCGGCAGGCATGGACGATCTCCACCCCAATCATGCGCGAGTCGTCGCGCTCGAAGTCGAAGCCCTGGATGGCGTGCGCCCCCATGGCCTGCAGCATCGTCCAGGTCATCACGCACTGGGCGGAGAGGTCCACGAATTGCGCATCGCCAGTGCGACGCATTCGGGCGTGCGCCACCAAGGCACTCGCCGCCGCCTCCGCGCCTGTGTGCCGCCACACCTGCGGCACGCTGATGCGGAGCGGCGCCCGGTCGCGCGGGCCTTGCAACGACATGGGCCCGCCAAGAGCCGCCACCACGAGATCGTTGCCGAGGTCGCCTGCCCGCGGGCCATCGTTGCCGAACGGCGAGATGCGCACATGCACGAGCAGCGGGTTGATCCGGCGCGCCTCGGCCGGAGTGATGCCAAACGCCTCCAAGGTGCTTGGCGGGGATGACTCGAAGAGGAAGTCCGCGGAGGCGATCAGTTGCTTCAGCACATCGTGGTCCGCTGCCACGCTATTCACGTCGAGCACGATGGAACGCTTGTTGCGATTGAAGGCGCGGAACGAGAGGCTCGCGAGTTCGCCCGAGTCGCCGCTGGCCAGGGGTTCGGTTCGGCGCGCCGAGGTTCCACCGGGCGGCTCCACGCGGATCACATCGGCACCGAGGTCGCCGAGCAGCATGGGGCCAAGCTCTCCCCGCTCGTCCGTCAAATCCAGCACGCGGTACGGCTCAAGCATTATCAACCTCTCCTCACCTAGCTTGCGCGAAACACCTTCCTTGCGAGCGTATGCGAACACAAGCGGATGTTCCATGCCGACGCGCTCTTGGAGCTCGCTAGCGCGCTCTGCTGGCCTTCGTGCTCGCGTTCGCTCGCAGCTACGGCTAGCACCCGAACAAGACGGGCCTTCGGAGGGAAGGCATTCTGCCTTCCCTGGCGCCGACAGGCGCCATCCTTTGTCGGCCTCCGGCCCGTGCGCCTGACGGCGCACGAGGGAAGGCAGAATGCCTTCCCTCCGAAGGCCCCTGCGTCGTCAAGTCCGACGGACTGCTAGCGCCGGTTGTCGTAGCTAGTCAGGCGGCTGTTGCGTTTGCCGCGGGCCTCTGCTCTTGGGAAGGTGGGGGATGGGGCCAGACCCCGAGCGTTAGCGAGGGGTTTGGCGGCGCTCGCCCTCCATCGCCGGGCACGTCAAGGAACGGAGGCTGGTTTCGTAGGTGGCGTTGTTCGGGGCTAGCGCTTTGTTGGGGTCGTCTGGAACGCTTGCTTGCGGGCGCTGGCGCCGGGGCGTCCATTGCCGGCGGTTTTCGGGTAACTTCCGCAGCCATGGAACGCATGGCCATTCGAACCGTCGCATTCGTCGCCGCGCTGGCCGCCGCAGTTGGCCTTGGTGCCGAGGAGCAGGCGTTGCCCGATGGCGAGGTGTACGACGCTTCCGGCCCCGGCTATCACCACGGCTTCTCGTTCTTCCGCGAACTGCGCTACCCGCCGGAGTACGAGCATTTCGACTACGTGAATCCTGACGCGCCCATCGGTGGCGACTTGGTGCTGCCGGTGGTGGGCACATTCAACAGCTTCACGCCGTGGATTCAAAAAGGCATCAACCCGTCCGGTTACGGCTTCGTCGGCGCCGGCATCTTCATCTTCGACCGCATCCTCGAACCAGGCGACGACGATCCTTCCGCCCAATACGCCCGCCTCGGCGAGATGGAGGCAGCGCCCGACTACAGTTGGTTCAAGGTGCGCATCCACCCCAAAGCGCGCTGGCACGATGGCGTGCCGATAACGCCTGCAGACATCCTCTACACGGTGGAGTTCGTGCGGGAGAACGCCTCCGCCCCTATTCGCACGGGCCTCGCCCACTTCGGCCGCGCCGAGCAGGTGAGCGAGCGCGAGGCCGTGATCTACATCACCGACCCCGCCTTCCGCAATCCCGCGGCGGGCTTAAGCGTCGGCCACCTTCCCATCCTGCCGGCGCACTACTGGGCCGAACGCGACATCACCAAGACCAGCGTCGAGCCGCCGCTCGGCAGCGGCCCCTACCGGGTCGCCGAGTTCGAGCTGGGCCGCCGCGTCGTCTATGAGCGCGTACCCGACTACTGGGGCTGGGACGTGCCCTCCGTGCGCGGCAAGTACAACTTCGGGCGCATCATCTTCGAGTACTTCCGCGACAACACCGTGGCGCGTGAAGCCGCCAAGAAGGGCATCGTTACCTTCCGCGGCGAAGGCGTCGCCAAGGACTGGGCCACCTCCTACGAGAACTTCCCGCCCCGGGACGACGGCTTCTTCATTCGCGAACTTGCCGAACGGCGCAACATTACCGCCATGGCCGCCGCCATCGTCATCAACACCCGCCACGAGCGCTTCCAGGACCGACGTGTGCGCAAGGCGCTGCTCTACGCCTACGATTTCGAGTGGATCAACCGCGTGCAGCACTTCGGCTTCTACCGCCGGGTGGATAGCTTCTTCGACAACTCGGAACTGGAGGCTACCGGCATTCCGGAGGGCCTAGAGCGCGACCTCCTGATGGAGTTCGAAGATGAACTGCCACCCGAGCTCTTCACCACGCCCTTCGAAATCCCGGCCTCCGACGGCCTCGGCATGAACCGCGACAACATGCTGAAGGCGCAGGCGCTCTTCGCCGAGGCCGGCTGGCACGTGGTTGACGAGCGTCTCGTCAACGATGAGGGCGAGCAGTTCGAGTTCGAGTTCCTCGCCCGCAATCCCGCAGAAGAGCGCGCCGCCCTGCCATACATGGCGGCGCTGCAGAGGCTCGGCGTGGACGCTAGCGTGCGCACCGTGGACCCCACGCAGTTCCGTGCCCGCCTGCGCGGATTCGCCTACGACGCCGCCATCAACACGTATTGGGCAACGCCCACGCTCGGCACCTACCTCAAGTCGTTCTTCCACTCCTCCGGGGCCGATGCGCCGTTCACCCTGAACTGGGCCGGCATCCAGAGCCCAGCGGTCGATTCCCTCGTCACGCGCGCCCTCACCACCTACGACCGCGAAGAGCTCTACGCCACCGGCAACGCCCTCGACCGGGTTCTGCTGCACGGCTATTACATGGTCCCGACGCAGATCGAGAGCGGCATGAGGTGGACATACTGGGACCGCTTCGGACGCCCGGCAAAGTCCTCTCGCTACCGCCACCACTCGTTCCCTGAGACGTGGTGGATCGACCCCGCCAAGGACGCCGCGGTCGCCGAATATCTGCGCACGCGCGAGGGCTAGGGCAGAACCGTGAGCCGCTATGTCCTGCGCCGCCTCGTCCTCATGGTGCCGACTCTGTTCGGCATCATGGTCATCAACTTCATGATCGTGCAGCTTGCTCCCGGCGGCCCCATCGACCTCATCATTGAGCAGATGATGAGCGGTTCGAGCGGTGCGCTCTCCACCCGCGGCGCTGGCGCAACGATGGAGATGGGCGGCAGCACGCTCATGGACTCCGGCGGGCGCGATCCCGCCACACGCGGGCTGGACCCAGACATGCTGGCGGACTTGGAGAAGCAGTTCGGCTTCGACAAGCCCCTGCACGAACGTTTCCTGACCATGATGGGGGGCTACCTGACGCTGGATTTCGGCGAGAGCTTCTATCAGGACCGGCCGGTACTCGATCTGCTGCTCGAACGGCTACCCGTATCCATATCGCTGGGGCTTTGGTCGATGCTGCTCATCTACCTCATCTCCATCCCCTTGGGCATCCGCAAGGCGGTGCAGAACGGCACCCGCTTCGACGCCTGGACTAGCGCCGTGATCTTCGTCGGCTACGCTGTGCCGGGCTTTCTGTTCGCGGTGCTGCTCATCATCGTCTTCGCCGGTGGGAGCTACTTCGACTGGTTCCCGCTCCGGGGCCTCGTCAGCGACGACTTCGCCGAACTCTCCGTCGCCGGCAAGATCGGCGACTACTTCTGGCATCTGGCCCTGCCGATCGCGGCCCTTTCCCTCGGCGGCTTCGCCACGCTGACGATGCTCACCAAGAACTCCTTCCTCGAGGAGATCAGCAAGCAGTTCGTGCTGACCGCGCGGGCGAAGGGGCTCACGGAAGGGCGCGTTCTATACGGCCACGTGTTCCGCAACGCCATGCTCATCGTCATCGCCGGCTTCCCGGCGGCGCTCATCGGCATCCTGTTTACCGGTTCCATGCTCATCGAGGTGATCTTCAGTCTCGACGGCATTGGCCTGTTGGGTTTCGAGGCGGTCATCTCCCGCGACTACCCCATCATGTTCGGGACGCTCTTCATCTTCACCATCATTGGCCTCATGCTGCAGCTCGCCGGCGACATCACCTATACGCTGGTGGACCCGCGAATCGACTTCGAGGCGCGCAGTTGAAGCTGACGCCACTCACGCGACGACGCCTCGCGAACTTCCGCTCCAATCGTCGCGGTTACTGGTCCCTTTGGATTTTCCTTGGCCTGTTCACCATTTCCCTGGTTGCGGAACTGATCGCCAACGACAAGCCCATCGTCATGCGCCACAACGGCGAACTGTGGGTGCCCGTGATCTTCACCTACACCGAGCAGGAACTCGGCGGCGAGTTCGCCACGGAGGCGAAGTACGAAGACCCCTACGTGCAGAACCTAGTCGCCGACACCGGCGGCTGGATGCTGTGGCCCCCCATCCGTTTCAGCCACGACACGATCGATTGGTTCACCGACGAAGGCGCACCGGCACCGCCCTCGACGCGTCATTGGCTCGGCACCGACGACGGCGCCCGTGACGTGGCCGCGCGCTTGCTCTACGGGTTTCGCCTGTCGGTTAGCTTCGGCCTTGCGCTGACGGCGGTTGCCTCCGCCATCGGCATAGCCGCTGGTGCCGTGCAGGGCTATTTCGGCGGCAAGGTGGACTTGATCGGCCAGCGCTTGATCGAAATCTGGGCTGGCTTGCCGGTGCTGTTCCTGCTCATCATCCTGTCGAGCATGGTGGAGCCTTCCGCCCTCGTGCTGCTTGGCCTGCTTGTGCTTTTCAGTTGGATGACTCTCGTGTCTGTGGTGCGCGCGGAGTTCCTGCGTGCCCGTAACTTCGACTTCGTGCGCGCCGCACTCTCACTCGGCGTCGGCAACGCCACCATCATGCGCCGCCACGTGCTGCCAAACGCAATGGTGGCAACGCTGACGTACCTGCCCTTCATCCTCAACGGCTCCATCACTACCCTGACCGCCCTCGACTTCCTCGGCTTCGGCCTACCCCCTGGCTCGGCTTCCTTGGGCGAACTTCTGGCCCAAGGCAAGGCCAACATCCAAACCCCCTGGCTCGGCCTCACCGGCTTCGCCACCTTGGCGATCATGCTTACCCTCCTGATCTTCGTAGGAGAGGCAGTACGGGACGCCTTCGACCCAAGAAGAACCGAAGGCGTCCCTGCGTGACGGCCCAAGGGCTCCGGAACCCTATAGGGCCCCGACTGTTGCGCCGACCAACGCACCGGCGAAGCCACCAACGGTGCCGCCGATAATGGCGCCGACGCGTGCGCCCCTCCAAACCGCCGCCGCACCCGCCACGGCGGCCACCGCGTTACTCTCTTGCTCGTCCATCCCGACGTAAGTGGCGAGCATGTAGCCCGCACTCGCCTCGAACGGAGTGGACGCCTGCACATCACCCCACATCGGGGTGGCCAGCGCAAACGCCAATGCCGTTGCTGCTGCGATCCGTTTCATGTTTCCTCCTTGCGGAATTGCGTTGTGAAAGGAAACTCCATCCTGGCCCTTCCACCAACGCAAAAAAACCAGACTTTTGCGCCACTTGTGTAGGAAATCTGCCATTCGTGCGGTGCACGGCACAGGTTGGCGGGCCGACGAAGCCGGGTGCTTGCGGCGAAAAGGCAGGGCTCAAGTACGCCTCTTGCGGAGTTCATGGTTAGGCACACGGGCCGTGCGAACGGACATCTTCCTGCCAGTCCTTGCGAATGTCCGCGGCAACTTCGAGAACCTCCTGTGGAACCCGCACGTCCCCGCCGCATCCCTGCGCTAGCGCTACTTTGAGTGGACCTAGGGCATCTGCCCTCTGATCGCCCACCGCAACCACATCGAGCAACTCCTTGGCACTAGCTCCTGACGACAGCAGTTCGCCTACCACGCGGATCACGTCTTGGATGGTGCGATCGCTTGGCTCAAACTGCTGGAGTGTGACGCGCAAGCTCTCCAATGCCTCCTTGTGCTTGCCCAGGCCGCCAAGGACACCGGCCTGTCGGCACCTAGCCGTCCAAGCAAAGGGAATGCCCTGGGTGCCTCTCAGTTCTCCAAACTCGACCTCTATCTGCTGCAAAGCGACCATCCCACTTTGGTTTTGCCCGCTGACGACCAAGGCGTTCGCCTTTGTGAGCAACGCGAGGGCAGCCTGGGTGCGCAGGCTCTCAACTTCGGATTGACCGAACCGCGCAACTACCCGGTCACACAGTCCGACAGTGTCGGGCGAGCCGACAAAAGCCAAGGAACTGGCCTCCAGCACCATCGCCGCAGCGACGCTGTTCTGGACTTCCGGTTGCTCGCTCTTTCCGAATCGATTTATTGCCTCCCTCCATCGGCTCAGCGCTTCCGCCGATTCTCCCATCCGATCGAGGGCGACCCCTGACTGGACCACGGCGGCAGAGACGACGGCGTGGAGGTCGTCTTCCGGTGCGTCCCCCAGCAGCCCCTCGGCGCGACGGCAGGCCGCTAGCGCTCCCGGGTAATCCTCCAAATCAGCCAACGCCAAAGCCCTCGTCACGAGCAACGTGGCAGCTCGTTCGGGGTCTGTAACGAACTGATCGGGGAAACGCCTCTCGATTTCGTCATGCGTGTCCAATTCCGCTTCCACGTTGCCAAGGTTGGAATGGGCTTCTAGCCTCAGGAGAAGTAGGTCAAGAACCTCGTCCGTGTCGACGCCCGAATGTGCGGTGAGCAGCACATCGCAGATCGGCAGGACATCCCCGAATCTCGCGTCCCTTCGGGCTCGCTCAATTTCCTCCAGCATGTCTGTCCGAGCACCCCAAACGGACTCGGCTACCCCACCCTCGCGCACCGCCCGCAACAGCCCTTGACGGATCTGAGGAGACCTGGCATCTCGCACCAAGTCGGCCCACATCTCTAGAAGTTCGATGTCCGTATAGAATGCCGCCATGAAGCGGATCAGGTTTAGGACAAGAGCAGCCTCGTCTCGCTCCCGCCGCAGCTTGTAGTAAATCGAGTAGAGGCGCTCGGTAGCCGCGTATCTTCTCCGTTTGCCCTTGCCCTCGAAGTTGACCAACCCCCTGTTCACCAGCCTTCCAAGTAACGAGGAGACCGCTCGAACGTCCATCCTCGCTCGCGTGGCAACCTCGCCGGCAGTCGATGGCTGCCAGAGGTCCATGAGGGTGACGTAAACCCGCCGTTCGCCCTTGGGCAACGCCTCGATGTGGCCCCGGAAATACTCGGTGTGTTCGTCAATGACGGTGACCAGTTCCTCCATTAGCTGCGTCAGCGATCGGTGCCGTACAAACTGAGCGATGATCACGAGCAGCCTCGGGCTCCCACCGGTGAGGATTTCAAGAGGGCGCACCTGGCGAGCCGTCACGTCATCCCCGCTAATTGTGCTCCACAGACGCTGGCAACATTCCGTGCTGAGGGGCTTGAGTTCCAAGTTCCGGAACAACTCGAAGAATGGCCGGTCGGCCCTGCGCAGATCCTCAAAGTTCGTCGTGGCCGTGTTTACGAGCATGATGCGAGGTTCGGTCTGAAGCACTCCTCGGAGTTCCCAGCCGAAGTCGCGGTCTACATCCTCGCAAAGGCGCTGCATGTTCTCGACCATGAGCACCAGTCGGCGACCTAGGCGATCCGCAGCTTCCAAGACGACCGCCAAGACTTGGCCCGCAACGTCTGGCCCTGTTCGATTGAGCAGGTCCGCCCTCGACTTCACCAATTCGTCCGCCACGGCAGGCTCTTGATCTGCGATCTCACGGGCGAGATGAAACAGTGTCTCGGGCCAGAAGTCTGCTAGGTCGAACACTTCGTGGCTCTCCTCCACGAAGCGTACCGGCAGGAGTCGAGCCGACAGATCTTGGGCAGCTCGCAGTTCTACCTCCACGCGAGCGAGCAACATGGTCTTGCCCATGCCCCGTCGGGCCACGATCATCATGTGCTGACAACTGGGAGAGTCGAGGTTTTCTCGAAGTACCTCAAGAACACGGTCGAGTTCGCCCTGGCGCACCACGAACTGCCGCGTGACCTCTTCGTCCGACTGAAAGGTGCCGGGGTTGAATTTGCGAATGGTGGCGTTTGCAGGAGCGATTATCGGTTTAGCACCTCCTCGCCAATCAAGCGCCGTTGCAACGGCACATGCCCCCGCCCAAATCCATGCGCATCAGGAAGATTGGCAGTTCGTCGAGCACGATCAGTGCTGGCCGCTCGTGATTCGCGCATTCGCACAGCAAGTCCTCGCCGTGCCTCGCCCAGTTGCCTGCGGTGAGCCCGCTCGCACTTTCAGGCGGAACTGAGAAGCGCTTACCTCTTCGACGTTCTTCATCATCTGGCGCATAGACTCCCGGAGCCGAGACGCCATAGATTGGATGCCGTGCATTTCCTCCGCCAGAAGTGCGACCACGTCCGCACTGTCCATCGCACGTTCCACATCCACGAACAGAAAATGCCAGCCCTCATTCTCAAGGCGTTGCCCCAACTCGCGCGCGATGCTCGTTTTGCCCATCCGTCGCTGACCGGTGAGCAAGATGTGGTTGCCGTCTCGTACATGCTGGCCAAGCAGAGCCAGCTCTTGGTCCCTTCCATAGAAATCGTCTCCAGAGACCCAGCGCCCTGTTGCTGACTTCATCCAAACCTCCAAGCCGATCGCCGAATCGCTCAACGATTTCGTTGACGACAAAATAGTTGTCAACGGTTTTGTTGCGGTTTCCTTTCTTGGGTCTGAAGGAGGCTCGTTGGATGACGCGCTGTCAGATGCGGACCGGGCACGATGCCGTCGTGCAGGCGCCAGGCTGGCTATCCGCGCGGGGCGGTTTGCAGTTCGACGAAGTTCCGGTAGTGGCCGCCGGGGCTGGTCATCAGTTCGGCGTGGCTGCCTTGTTCCATTACCCGGCCGTCTTCCAGGAAGACGATCTTGTCGGCGTGGGCGATGGTGGAGAGGCGGTGGGCGATGATGATGACGAGGCGGTCCTTGGCGGCTTCGTGAAGGGATTGAACCAGGTATTGCTCCGTCTCTGGGTCGAGGGCGGAGGTGGGTTCGTCGAGGATCAGGATTCGGGAGTCTCGCAGGAGGCCACGGGCGATAGAGATGCGCTGCTTCTGGCCCACCGAAAGCTTGCTCGCAGCCGCGCCGCCTAGCTTCGTGTTGTAGCCGTCCGGCAACGCGGCGATGAAGTCGTGGATGCCGGCGGTGCGGGCGGCGGTTTCCACTTCCGCGTCCGTGGCTTCGGGCTTGCCGTAGCGGATGTTGTCGGCGATGGAGTCGGAGAAGAGCTGCGTCTCCTGGAAAACGTAGGTGACCTGGCTTCTGAGGCTCGCCAAGGTCACGTCGTTGACGCTCTGGCCGTCGATTCGCACCTCTCCTTCGGTGGCAAGGTGATAGCGCGGGATGAGATAGGCGAGGCTGGTCTTGCCAGAACCCGTGGGGCCGACAAACGCAACGATCTGGCCCACCTTGGCGTCAAGGTCCACCCCTTCGAGCGCCCGCCGTCCGTCCGGATACACGAGCCCTGCGCCCCGTATGGCCACGCCGTCCTTGATCTCCGGCAGCGTCCCGGTGCCAATATCCGTCTCCGCCGGCAGGTCCAACATCGCGAACACCCGCCTCATGCCAGCCACGTTGTCCTGAAACCGAATCCACAGGATGCCGAGCGACCGCGCCGGCCCGATCAGGTAGCCCCAGAAGACAAACATCGCGGCAAAGTCGCCCGGAGTCATCACGCCGTCGATGATGAGGTAGATCAGGTACACGAAAAAGGCCGTTTGCAGGAGGGAGGTGATGAACTCCCACACCCGGGGAATCAGCATCCACATGAGCGCGACGCCGCGGAAGCGGCTGAAGGACTCCTTGCTGTCGCCGTCGAAGCGGTTCCGCTCGGTCTCGTTGGCGCCGAGGCCCTGCACCGCCAGCACGTTGTCCATGCCCTCCTCGATCGTGCCCGTGGTGAGCGAACCTGCGGCGCGTGCCGCCTGGCCCCGGCGCCGCACCGCAGAGGAGAACAGGCTCGTGCCGATCAGCACGCCGACGAAAAGGCTCATCGACAGCCAGAACACTTCCGGCATGGTGGGATAGGTGGTGAGCAGGGTTATGCCGGCCTGGACGTACAGCAACGTCGACATGATCGGCGTGTGCGTCGTCTCGTAGAAGATCTCCTGCACTTGCGGCGCGTCGTACATGACGCGGTAGATGGAGTCGCCGATGCGCTGCTCTTCGAGCTGGGTCATCGACAGCGCACCGATGCGGCTGAATAGCTGTGCCCGCAACAGGTGGTTGAGGGCCTGGGTCATGCGCGAGTTGATCTTGAACTCGACATAGCCCCAGATGCCGCTGAATACGGCATGGCCGCCGTGGATCTGATTCTCGACCCGCGTCGCGTAGTCGTGGCCTTGGGCCAGACCCGCCTCCACCTCGTCCTCGTAGCCGCTGATGTAGCGCCCGATCAGGACAACCAAGGAGACGCCCATCACGGTCAGGAAGATGAGTATCTCGAACGGCGACCAACCCTGGACGAAATCGATCACGGGTCGCCAATACGGCGGGTAGCCTTGGGCGTCCTCGATTGGCAGGCCCAAGATGACGTGATCGGTCAGCATCTTCGTTGGCCAAGGCAGGACGCCGAGGGCGATGGCGTAGGCGAAGAGCTTGAGCAGGAACTTGGCGAGATAGCGCCAGAAGAAAAAGCGGATGTAGCCCATGCTGCGCACGATGATGGCGAACGCCTCGGCGTTGCTGATCCTCGTGCTGGTGTCGAGGCCGCTCGCCCGGGCATCGAGGTCGCGCAGCGCCTGACGGCGTCGGCTGCGGCGAGTGCTGAGCGCAGATTCCGCCACGGCTATCGTCCTGGCGACCCGATGGGTTGGTCTTGTTGGTCTTGGGCGTTCGTGCGGTTGTTCCCGGCGTCGGTCAGGGCCGACTCGGCTTCGACGAAACTGCGATAGCGGCCGCCTTCGACCTGCATGAGCGCCGCGTGGTTGCCGCTTTCGATGATGCGACCGCCATCAAGGTAGAGAATGTTGTCCGCACGGCGGATCGTCGAGATGCGGTGCGTGATCAGGAAGATGGCACGAGCAGCCTTGCCGTCACCCCCGCCGGCCCACGTCGCGAGGTTCTGCATCACCCGGTGCTCGGTGGCCGCATCGAGCGCCGCCGTGGGTTCATCGAGAACGAGGATAGGCGTGTCCCGAACCACCGCCCGGGCTATGGACAGACGCTGCCGTTGGCCAGTCGAGAGCTTGCCGCCGCGGTCCGAGAGCATGGTGTCGAGGCCGTTCGGCAGAGCGTCCACGTAATCGTCCATGCCAGCTACGCGAACGGCTGTGCGAATCTGATCCTCCGATGCATTCGGCGCCACGTAGCGGATGTTGTCGCGCACCGACATGGCGAAGAGCACGTTTTCCTGCAAGGCGATGGCGATGGCGGCGCGCAGGCTCGCCACCGTGAAGCCACGCACGTCGCGCCCATCGATGCTCACGCGACCGCTGTTCGGGTCGAAGAGGCGCAGGAGCAGCGCCATGAGTGTGCTCTTGCCGGAGCCGGTGGGGCCGATGATGGCAGTGACGGAGCCAGGCACGGCGGCGAAGCTGACATCGCTCAGCACCGGTCTCTCGGCTTCGTAGGCGAAGCTCACGTTTTCGAATCGGATCTCCTCGCGCATGCCGCCGAAGTCCTGGGCGTCTGGCCGGTCTTGGACATCCGGCTCGATGTCGAGGATGTTGAACACGCGGCGCAGCCCCATCGTGAGGTCTTGAGCTGTCATCCAGTCGCGCAGGAGCTTGCGGATGTCGCCGCTCGACTCGTGGAACTGATCGCGTGTCCACGAAAAACTGGCGAGGTTCCAGACCACGAAGCTGAGGCCCACCAGGGCCAGCAGTTCGACGAACCATGTGGGCTCGCCCTGATACGCCCACCACGCCATGAACGAGGTACCCCCAGCCATGAAGACCGCAGCGACGGTGTACATGACGATGGTGACAATGGCGATCAGGTTCTTGACCCGGAAGGCGGCGTTGAAGGCAACCACCGAGTCGTCTTCGACGCGCCGCTGCGCCCGCTCCGCCGTGCCGAACGCCTTGATGAGCTTGATCGACGAAAAGCTCTCCTGAATGGTTGAGGTCACATCCGAAGTGGCCTCCCGATAGACCAGCGCCCGAACGCGCATCCGCGGCATGGCCCAGCCCGCCCACAGCAGCGCCGGCACGACCAGCACGCCAGCCGCTAGGCCCAGCCACGGGTTCAGGATCGTCACCAAGACCACGCAGCTGTAGTAGCTCATCATGGCGAGCGTCATGCCGATGATGTGCCCTACCACGGCAGTCACCATGGCGCTGTCCTGATAGATGCGGAAGATGGAGTCGCCGGTGCGATGGTCGCTGTGGTAGCTGAGCGAGAGCTGATGCCAGCGGGAGATGAGGGCAACGCGCAAGTCCTGGTTGATGCGCTGCATGATCCACATGTTGTAGTAGGGATTGAGCACGGAAAGCGGCATTTGCAGGAGATAGGAGCCGAGCGCGACGTACACGTAGGCCCAGGTCAACTCACGACGTTGTGCATCCGTCAACTCCGCGACGCTGCCGGTGGCAAGTTCCGGGTATCCGAGGAGATCTGCCAGGCCCGGGGCGAGGGGCTCGGCCTGCAACAGACTTTGGTTGAGAAGGTCGGCGAGGATCAGGCCCACGACGATCGCGATTCCCCGCTGCAGGAAGTTGATGGCGTAGAAGTAAACGAGATGCGTGCCGACGCGGGCGCGGAACTGGAGTTGGCCCTCTTGCACCCGGAACTGCAGCATCCAGCCGACGATGCAAGCGATGGTCACCGTTGCCGCGTAGAGCGTGGACGGAAAGCCCTCGATGAAGAACCCTCCGGTGACATTGGTGCCGATGCAGCCGAGCACCACGCCGACGGTGCCGAACATCTGCGAGCGACCGCGGGTCAGCGCCATGAGGAACATGCTCACGACCGTCGCAATGACGGGAACGTACAGAAGTCCCATGGGCCAAGCGAACGTGCTCGGCATCCAACCAGACAGCGGCCCGAGCACGGCGACGACTGCAACCAGAAACGGCGCGTAGCCGAACCGGAAGCCCTCGCCGCTCACCATGTCGGCGACTTCCGGGCGAATCCCCCCGGCCGGGCCCGGATACCACCAGTGGCCGAGCAACTGCGGGCGGATGTATGGCCATGTACGCAACAGCAGCTTCATCACGTCGAGGAAGCCGCTGTCGTCGGAACTCAAGGGTCGGTCGCGTTCCGGCGGAATCGCGCCTTCGTTGAACGCCGGCAATGCCTGAGCGCGCGCCCGGTTGGCCTCGATGTCGGCAGGACTCACGCGGCTTGTCCTCTACGGAGCCGGCATCGAGAACTGCGGGGCGAAAGTCATGCGGCGCGCACCAGGAACGGCGATTGCTGGCGCAAAGAGCGACCAAGCCGTACCGTGCCGGCGACAACCCAGTTTTCCGTCGCCCTTACCAGGACCACGCTACCCCCAAGACAAAAGCCCACCCATGGGCGAGACAACCCATCCCTTGCCTGAACGTAAACATGGCAGGCACGCGCAAGCAAGCGTTTTTCGGGAATTTCGGCGGCCCGCAACAGTCCGCACTTGCAGGCGAGCACCGGACGTGTCAGGTTGCGCGCACTTCAAGTTCATGCGGAGGGGCTCGGCGAATGCCGGATGTGCAGATCGAAGAGGTGGAACTAGCGGCGCAGCCGGCGATGGTGGTGCGGCGCACGGTGGACGTCATGCGCATGGGCGAGGCCTTCGCCGACATCTTCCCGCGCGTGGCTCAATACATCATCGGCGCCGGCCATGAGCCCACGGGCATGCCCTTTGCGCGGTACTTCCACATGGACGGAAGCCAGTGCCAACTCGCCGCCGGAATGCCCGTGAGCGCGGCCTTGGCGAACTCCGGCGACATCGAGGCCCACGAACTGCCCGGCGGACAGGCGCTGACGGCATTGCACGTCGGCCCCTACGAAGGTGTCGGCACCGTCTGGCAACAGGTGTGGGCTCGGGCACGATATATGGGCTCCAAAGCCCAGTTCGGCGGCTGGGACGTGTACGCCAACGACCCAGGCGAGGTGCCAGAGGAGAAGCTCGAAACGCGCATCTACCTGCCCCTCGGCGACTGACGTCCAGTTTGCCGAGCCCCCCTCCGACGCGATGAATCGCCTCGGAGGCAAGACACTCGGCCAGCCCTTGCCATGCGAGGGCCTCTGGAGGGAGGGCGTCTCGCCCTCCAAGCGTGCCGAAGGCGCGCACGCAGCGGAGCCGGCCAACGCCACCGCAAGCAAGCGTTCCAGACAACGCCAACAAAGCGCCACCCCCGAACAACGCCACCAACAATCCAGCCTCTGTTCCTTGACGTGCCTGCGGCATGTTTCCTACCGCTCACGCAAAAGGGTCGCACCTATGGAGCCCGCCCGTAGCCAAGTTCACGGGCTGCCGCAGGCACGGCCTTCGTAGAGCCCCACGTTGTCGATGTCCACGTCGAGGTCGCTTTGCGCCAAGGTGAACACCAGGCGAGCGTTCCTGTCGGTCTCGGGGGCCACGAAGCGGTGGCGGAAGGAGTGGTAGTCGGTCGTTAGCGTCGTGCCATCGCCTCGGGTGGCCGCACCCACTTCCGGCGTGTAGGCGGTGCCCATGAGACTGCGATAGTCGTCGGCGCCGGTGTCCACGTTTACCTGGATGTAGCGGGTGGCTTCCGCCCTCGCGGTGTAACAGAAGCAATACTCTACGCCCCGCTCGATGCTCACCGAGTGCGAAAGTTGCACTCGCCAAGGCTGCCGCGAGGCCTCGTCGATGGTGAAGCTCGCCGCGCCATCCCACGTCACCGAGCCGTTTTGCGTATTGGCACGCCAGCTTCCCTGGCGATCGAATCGGTCTCCGCTGGAGATGAGGTTGGGGCCGGGACGCGGACGTTCATCGAGCACAAGGAACGGGAAGTCGTTGCTGAAGAGGCCCTCCGGGTTCTGCAATTGCAGTAGGTGAGCCCCGGCTCCGATGGCAATGCATCGAGTTCAACCGCCACGATGTTGTCGGCGCAGTCCGGCAGCGTGCCGCGTTCACACGCGACCGAGCCATGCACGCGACGACCTTCGACGAGGGTTACCTCAGCCGTTGCGGTCTCCGTGTGCGTCATCGTGCTCGAACCAACCTGTCTTCGAAGGGCCTGCGGGTTGTCACGCAACCGCGCCAAGTCCGTTCTTCTCGACCAGCGCAAGCAGCTTTAGCGAAGCGCCCCTCGGGCGCTTTTCACCACGCTCCCATTGGCTCACCAACCCCGTCGTCACATTGAGGTAGCGCGCGAACACCGCCTGGCTCGCGTTCTCCCGAAGCCGAAGCGCTCGAATGTCCTCCGGCGTCATGTCCTCGACCGGCGTCAGGCACATTTCGTCGAAAACCCTCATCGTCCGCTTTGGCATCAGTCCCGCTTCCGCAAGACCGAGCGCCGCTTCATGCGCCGCCGCCATCGCTTCACTCTTGTACTGCTTCGCCATTCCTTTTCACCTCGATAATTGCTCCAACTGACTGCGCTGCCTTCAGGCCCGGGTGGTCCAGCGCAAGATACTGGTCGGCCAGCAACCGAAAGGCCGCCAACTCGTCGGGTCGCAGGTTGTCCCTGTCACCTTTGGCAAATCCGTAGACGAAGAACGCCAGGGTGCCCCTTCGAAACAGCACAATCGTACGGAACCCGCTGGATCGACCGCCGCCCGGCTTGGCGATGCGCTGCTTGATCACTCCGCCGCCGAGGTCTGCATCGACCAGCCCCTTCTCGGCACGTTCGACGGCCTCACGCAAGGCAGCATCCTGCACCCCCTCGCGCTTGGCAAAGCGGGCGAACGCCTTCGTCTTGAACGTCTGCAACTGGAGATCCACAACCCAACGCCATCGGGCACAGCCTATAACACTGAGTGCGTCACTTTGCAACGCACCCGCAAGTTTGGACAGAGGACCGACCACTGGCTTGGGGTCGGTTTGCCTGACCGGACTGGTCAGCGCCTGCCTTGGCCTGCACGCAATGAGCTCCACAATCCCAGATCGGAGCGATGGCAGGATAATCCGTTCAATCCCCGCGCTCCCAATACTCGTCTGTAGCGGGGTCATTGTGCGGGTTCCATTCACCCCACCGCCCAGGGATAAAGGCCCAATGCCCGCTCGCAAGCCGAGTCTTCCGCCACGCAGGAATCCGCGATAGCTCTCGCAACACCTCCGCCGGTTCACATCCGTCGAACAGCAGTTGGAGTGCCATGTCGCGTAGCCCAACGGCTTCTGCACCCTCGCCCTTTCCTCCGACGAAACTACGGGTGCAAACATACCGAAGGCTCCAGCCGGTCTCATCGGGATGGCGTCCCACCCTAACCCCGGTCACGTAGTCCGATCGGCGCGACCGGCCATCATCGGGTGTCCAAGCCACCAAGTAGCTGTCGCCAACCAAGTCGGCATGCTGATCAACCCCCATTTCCGTCGCCTCCGGTTTCCATGTCTCGCCCGCCTTCCTGACAGTTGCGCTTCCGCCTCCGATCCTCTCTAGGATATCGTCGGGGCCATTCGGTGTCGCGCGCGAGGGCGCTAGGCCGAGGTTGCCAAGCCCGCCCGCACGCCTAAATGTGCAGTAACATTGACACCATGGGTGGTAGGAACGCCGCGATGTCGGACACGGCGTATATCGAAGAACGTCAGTGAGTTACGCTCGAAATGCCCGGAGTAAGCCCCTCCCCGACGAGGAAAGGCGCGCCTACGAGCAGCGGGTTACGCGATTCGTTGCATGTAAGTTTGGGCGGCGAAGCGTGAGCGAGGGCCGACCCCTGCGCTTCACTCCCCTCGCAGCGCGGTGGTGATTGGCAGGCGGGCGGCGCGGACGGCGGGGAACAGGCCACCGATGGTGCCGAGGACGAGCGCCCAGATCAGCCCATTGGTCATCAACTCTGGCGTCACCGCGAAGTCGAAGGCGATTTGCGAGAACGAGGCGTTGTTGAGGGTGGAGACGGTGTAGCCATTGAAGCCGAACCAGGCGATGGCCGCGCCGAGCAGGCCGCCGAGGAAAGCAAGGGCGATGGCTTCGATCATCACCGAGACCACCACCGGCAGGCCGCCGAATCCGAGTGCGCGCAGCGTGGCGATCTCCACCGTGCGGCTGACGACGGCGGAATACATGGTGTTGAGTGCCGCGAACACCGCGCCCACGGCCATGATGTACGCCACGACCGTGCCAAAGAGCTCGATCGTGTTGGCGAGGCCCGACGCCTGGGCCGCGAGGTACTCCTCCTCCGGCACTAGCTTGAGATCGAGTTGCTTGTCGTCCTCGACCCGCGCCCGCAGGGCATCGATGGAGGTCGGCGAATCGACGCGAAGCCGCAGGGAACTCACGGTTCCGCCGCGGCGGAACGCAGACTGGGCAACGGCAAGGTCCACCCAGATCTCCGATTCGTGCGCAGACCCGCCATCTTCGAAGACGCCAACGACCGTCCATTCGCTGTTGCGGAACTCAAGACTGTTGCCGATATCGAGCCCTGCGAACTCCGTCTGCGCGTTCCGTCCGGCTATGATCTCGGCGCGGCCGGGCACGAAGTTGCGGCCCTGGACGATGCGGACTTCCGGGCGCACGTCGAACGCCTCCGCCTCCACCCCGCGGACGATCAGGTTGGCGTCGAGACCGGTGTCGCGCTTGGGCACGTCGGCAACCGTGTACAGCTCCGCACTCGCCGCGTCGATGCCGGCGAAGGTGCTGACATAGAACCGGTCGTTCGGGGAGACGTTGCTCAGCATCTCGCTTTCCGATCCATCACGCATGACGATGGCCCGATCCGGTGCGCCGCCGGTCTCCAGAGTGGCGCGAAAGCCGGCAGCCATCGCCAGCAGGGCAATCAGCACACCCACGACGCCGGCGATGCCGACGACGATCACGGAGGAACTGCCGAGCCGCGACCGTACACTCCTCAGGTTCATCAGCGTGACTTCGAGCACCTGCCGCAGCATCCCATCGTCTCCCTTGGTTAACCCCAGCACGGGCGGGGACAAGCCCGGGACAAGCCCCGCCCCTACAGCGCCTCACGATTGCCGTCGCTGCTGGTTGCTCGCCTGGCCGCAACCCACGGCACCCGACGAACTCCACCCGTAGGGGCGACCCTTGTGGTCGCCCGTGTTGGCGTACACCCAAACTTTTCGCAACTCAACGCCCAATGAACCTAGCCACGCCGAAGCGCGTCGACGATGCGCAGGCGCTGAGCGGTCAGGGCGGGAAGCGCACCCACCACAAGCCCGAGCACCACGGCAAACGCCACCGACTGGACGAAAATGTCAACGGACATCGACACCGGCCCCATGAACTGCACGGTAACGGCGCTGGCCGCTGGCAGCATCAACGCACCGAGACCCACGCCCAGCAACGCGCCGATGACGCACAGCAGCACCGACTCGCCCACCACCAAGAGCGATGTCCGGGCGTCGCTGAAGCCCACCGTTTTCAGCACCGCGAGTTCCGGGATGCGCTCCCGGAGCGACTGCGACATGGTGTTGGCGGTGAGCAGCAGGATCGTGAAGAAGACCGCCGAAAGGATGCCGGTGGCCATCAGCGCAACGTCGCCGATCTGCGCCGCGAAGCTGCGCGCAAACTCCGCCTCGGTGCTGGTCTTGGTGGGGCTCGGCGAGTTTTCGAACAAGGCGTCTATCGCGCCCGAAATGGCCGGCGCCTGCTCGGGGTCGCTGACCCGCACGGTGTACCAACCGACGGCGCCTTCCTCGAACGACCGCGCCTCGTCGAAGTAATCGTAGTGCATGAGGAGCGCCACCGGCGCAGCTTCGCCCGGATCGCGGTGGCGGTAGGTGCCCACCAGATCGAACTGCCACAGACGGCTGCCGTCCTTGAGCGCCCAGATATCGCCCTCGATGGGAATCCGGTCGCCGACGCTCCAGCCAAAGCGTGCCAGCATGCCTTCCTCCACCACGATGCCGGTGCGGGTGCTCTCGAAAGCGTCAAGCTGTGCTGGGTCGATGGCGAACTCGGGGTACATGTCGAAGTACGCCCGGGGCTCAACCGGGTATTTGGGGAAGAAGTTGGCTGGGTCCTGGTAGTTGCCGCCAAACCAGGTCTGATGGGTCACCGCCTCCACTCCAGGCACACGCTGAATCTCGGCGAGCTGGCTGAGCGGCAAGAGGTCGATGATCGAGTACTTGCTCGTCACCACCAGGCGGTCGGCGCCATCGACGCTCACGCCGCCGCCAGCGAACGGCGCCGCCACCGCCCGCAGCAGAACGAAGAGCAGGAATGCCACCAGAAGCGAGAACAACGTCAGGAACGTGCGCGTCTTGCGCCGGAACAGGTTTGCCCACATGAGGCCCATGCCGCTCATTTCAGGCCGCCTCCTCGTCCGTCTCCGCCTGCAGCTGGCCCTTGTCCAGATGCACCACATGCCGCGCATGGCTCGCCGCCTTGGGATCGTGCGTCACCATGACGATGGTCTTGCCGTGGTCGCGGTTCAGGATCTCCAAGAGTTCCAGAATCTCGTCGGCGGTGTCGCGGTCCAGGTCTCCCGTAGGCTCGTCGCAGACCAGAATCGGCGCATCGGCGACGATGGCGCGGGCGATGGCCACGCGCTGCTGCTGACCGCCCGAGAGTTCGCCCGGCTTGTGTCGGGCTCGATCCTCGAGGCCAACGATCTCGAGCGCCGTGTCGGCGTTGCTCCGTCGCTGCTTGCCGGAGAGCTTCGTGAGGAGCAGCGGCAACTCGACGTTGCGCCGGGCACTCAGCACCGGCAGCAGGTTGTAGAACTGGAACACGAAGCCGATGTTCTCCGAGCGCCACTTGGCGAGCTGCCGACGCGACATGGCAGCGAGGTCTTGCCCCGAAACCTGCACGCTGCCGCTGGTGGCGCTGTCGATGCCGCCGATGATGTTGAGGAGCGTCGTCTTGCCGCTGCCGGATGGCCCCATCAGGGCGAGGAAGTCAGCCTCCTCGACGGCGAGATCGATGCCGGTGAGCACCTCCACCTCCTCGCGCCCCTTGACGTAGCTCTTGCGGACTTCGCTCAGATCGACAATCGCCATATGCATCCCTCCTAGCGCGCTCTACGAGCGCGTCGGCAGTTCGCCACGCGAACTGCTGCCTTCAATTCACCACCGTCACTCGGACGCCGTTGGCGAGCGCGCCCTGCTCTGCTTCAAGCCTCGCAACCACGCGCTCGCCACCGGCAAGCCCGTCTGCGATCCGCACCCGTGAGCCTACCGAGTCCCCCACCACCACGTCACGCCGCTGGGCGGTTTGGTTCTCCACCACCCAGACGAAACGGGCGCCCTCGGCACCGCTCACTGCGGACGCCGGCACCAGCACGCCAGGAAGCGTCTCCGCTTGCGCTGCTGCTTCGCCTGTCGTTTGGCTCCGCTCCTCTTGCGACCGTTCGAGGAACGAGACCCGCACGCCCATGTCCGGCAATACCCGAGCGTCTCGCTCAAGGAAGCGGATGCGCACCCTGACCGTCGCCTTGTTGCGATCCGCTGCCGGTATGGTGGCAATCACCGACGCCGGGAAGTCGTCGTCGGGATATGCGTTGAGGGCAACCGTCACCGGCTGGTCCGGATAGACCCGGTTGATGTAGGCCTCATTCACGTCCACTTCCACTTCGAGCGAATCCATGTCGACGATGGTGCAGATGCCGGTGCGCGTGAAGCCACCGCCGGCGGACACCGGTGAGATCATCTCCCCTGGCTGCGCCGCTTTGGCGATGACCACGCCGCCGAACGGCGCCCGGATCTCCATGTCGGTGAGTTCCTGCCGTTGCAGCGCGAGAGAACGCTCCGAAACAGCGATGTCCCGTGCCGTACGACGCAGGCGTGCCATGAGCCCTTCTACCGATAGGCTGTCGCGGTCGAGATCGGCTTGGCTGGCAAGGTTGCGCTCGGCGAGATTCTCGGTGCGGCCAAGATCGAGTTGTGCTTGACGGAGGTTCACCTGCAACTCCGCAAGTGCGGCCTTGGCAGCATCGAGCTGCGACTCGGCAAGCCTGAGGCGCGCCTGGGGAATGCTGTCGTCGAGCACGGCAAGGAGCTGGCCCCGCTCAACCACCATGCCCTCTTCCACCAGCACGTCGATCACTTTGGCCGTCACCTTGGAACTGACGGTGGCCTGTCGCCGCGCCACTACATAGCCCGTTGCGTCGAGCACGCTGTCGCCGGGCACGGAACGGCGTTCCGCCTGCACAAGAACGGTCTCGACCGGCAACGGATCCGCCTGGCCCGATGGCGCAATCGAGTCCAGGAACCCGAGCGAGTAGGTCGCGATCGCGGCCCCCGCCACCACGGCGATGGCGATGAACCACTTCAGGGGCCGCCCCGAGGACGCCGTCTCCTCGCGGTCGATCTTGAGCCGATTAACAAGCTCCGCCTTGTCCATCCCACCCTTCGCCAAGCGCCCTGAGCCACCTCTCGCGCGGTGCGGACTATGCCACAAGGCCACCCGCGTCGAGCCAGCCCCGACGAACTGAAAAAGCCCTAGGGGACCCTCGCAGTTGTGAAGTCGTTGCACGGCGGGTTTCGGTTGCCGAAAGGCTGTCATCGCCAACCCATCGAGCCCCATGCTGGCAATCCGCCCTAGGGAGTAGAATGACGGCGCTGGTTCCCACGCTTCAGGAGAGGTCGTTTTGACGGAACGCGTCGCTCGCGTCTTGCACAACATTCGAGACATCGACGAATCCGCCTGGAACCGCTGCGCCAATCCCGCTGCGTTGCCTTACAACCCGTTTCTCGACCACCGCTTCTTGCTCGCCCTCGAGGAAAGCAGCAGCGTCTGCGCGCAGACGGGCTGGCAGCCGTTTCACCTCGTGGTGTCGCCAGCGGAGGGGGAGCCGCCGACGGGGGTGCTGCCGATGTACCTGAAGTCGCATTCGCGTGGGGAGTATGTCTTCGACGGTGGCTGGGCCGAGGCGTTTCGCCGGGCTGGCGGGCGCTACTACCCCAAGCTCCAGGCAAGCATCCCTTTCACGCCGGCCACCGGACGGCGCCTGCTGACCGCCGACCCCGACGACGCGGCGACGGCGAATGCGCTGCTCGGGGGCGCCGTGCAGGTCGCAGACAAGGTGGGCGTCAGCTCCATCCACTTCACCTTCATGCCGAAGCCGGAGTGGGACCGCGCCGCCGAGCTCGGCATGCTGCAACGCATGGACACGCAGTTCCACTGGGAGAACCACGGCTTCGCGACGTTCGACGACTTCCTTGCCGTGCTTTCCTCCAAGAAGCGCAAGAACATCCGCCGCGAACGCAAGGGCGCCCGCGCCAATGGCATCGGCATCGAATGGCTGACGGGCAACATCACGGAGGCGCAGTGGGATGCCTTCTACTCGTTCTACATCGACACCGGCCACCGCAAGTGGGGCACGCCTTACCTGACGCGCGAGTTCTTCAGCCGCGTCGGCGAAGCCATGGGGGAACAGGTGCTGCTCATCATGTGCCGCCGCGAAGGACGCTACATCGCCGGCGCCATCAACTTCGTCGGCGCAGACACGCTCTTTGGGCGCAACTGGGGGTGCATCGAGGACCACCCTTTCCTGCACTTCGAGGCCTGCTATTACCAAGCTATCGACTTCGCCATCGAGCACAGCCTGAAGCGGGTGGAAGCCGGCGCCCAGGGTGGCCACAAACTGGCGCGCGGATACCTGCCGAAGCCGACTTACTCAGCGCACTGGATCCGCCATGGGGGACTGCGCGAGGCGGTGGCGAACTACCTCGACGACGAACGCAAGTACGTCGAGCGCGACATCGCCTGGATTGAGGAAGAGCACACACCGTTCCGGCAAGACATCGACCTCACGAGCTACCGAACGGACGCCGCGTCCACAACGTAGCGCACCCCGACGCCTCCTCTGCGGATATAAACGAGGCCGGCTTTGTGGAGGGCATCCTGCCTTCCCTGCGTGCCGTCAGGCACGCCTACGGCGTGCAGGGAAGGCAGGATGCCGTCCCTCCAAGGGCCAGCCGTCCAATGGATTTGTGAGGGCATAGTGTGAACACGCCCTAGGCTGTGGCGTGGTGCCTGCGGGCGAGGCGAGCCTCGCCCGCAGGCAGATTTGGGTTGCCGGGGCCTACCGAACGTCCCAGCGCATCCGCAGGTAGTAAAAGCCCCCGTTGAAGCCCCACGGCGAGTTCTCTGGGTAGAGCAACCCAGCCACCTCGCCCACCGGGTTTTCCGTGGGATAGGTGTCGAGGGCGTTCTGAATGCCAACGAGCAGCATCAGGTCTTCCGACACGTCGTAGGCCACTTCGAGGTCAAGCAGCGCATCGGGGTCGGGATAGAAAGCGACCGAGCCGTCGTTGGTGGGGGCGTCGTAGTACTCGCCGTAGTAGCGCACCCGCGCCATGAACCGCCAGTGCTCCTGCACGTGGTTCCACGTCAGCACGAAACGGGAGTCCGGGCGCCCGTTCTCGATCTGCAAGCGGCGGTTTTCGCTCGTGAACTGCGGACTGAACTTGGTGAGGTCGATCTCTGAGAAGTTCGCCGCCAAGGTCAGCGTCGAGCTGCCGTTGCCGAGTTCGAACGGCCACGTCGCCACGAGGTCAATCCCCGAGGTCTCTACCGTCTGCTGGTTCGACAGGAACCGAACCGAGGTGAAGCTGGTCGCGTCCGTCACGCCAGCAGCCAGCAGCGAGGAGATGTCCCCGGGCGTCAGGTTGAACCGGCTCGTGAAGGCGATTCGATCCTCGATCTCGATCTGGTAGTAGTCGACGGTCAGGTCGAAGTCGCCCACTGTCGCCACCGCGCCAAGGGTGATGTTGACGGAGGTCTCCGGCGTCAACGCCTGCGCGCCTTTCTGCACGGCGATGGGATTGGTCGGCGGCAGCGTGGCGATGTCTGCGAGTTGCCCCATGTTGAATTCCGTCGTCACGTTGCGCAGGTTCGCCTGCCCCGCAGTCGGCACCCGGAAGCCGGTGCTGATGGCACCGCGCAGGGCGAACTCCGGCGCGAGTTCCAGCCGGGCGGCGAGCTTGCCGTCCAGGGTGCTGCCGAAATCGTTGTAGTTCTCGAACCGGGCCGCGGCGCCAAGGAGCAGCATTTCGGTGACATTCGACTCGAGGTCGATGTAGCCGGCATACGCCTTCACGGTGTTCTCGCCAGCATCGCCGGGCTGGAATCCGGGGAAGCCATTGGAGCCGATGCCGAAGCCCTGGGCGGCGAGGGTCGGATCGATGAAGAACGAGTCCGGCTCGCCGTTCTCGATCTTGAAGGTCTCGTCGCGGTACTCAAGCCCCATCGCCACGTTGACGGCACCGAAAAGCCCGCCTACATCAATCGGCTTCGAGACATCGTAGTTCACCACCCGGTCGAACTCCGTGTACGCGCCGGCCTGGTAGTGCGTCGGAATGCCGTTGCCGAGGCTCAGCAACTGCGGATTGATGGTGTTGTAGATGTAGAACTGGGCGTTGCTGCGCCCGGCGGAAGCGCTGAGGTCCCAGAACCAGCCGCCGTCGGTTTCGCCGCGCAGGCCGGCGGTCAAGCTGGTGTCGGCGATGAAGGCGCCGAACTGCGGTGTGAAGCCGCCCGGGAACCTCTCGATCAGGGAGTAGCAGCCGGGGTTCTTGCGCACGGCGGTGAGGGCCTGGCGGTCCGGGCGGTTGTTCATGATTCTCACGACCGGACAGTTGTTGACGACGCCCTCCGGGTTGTCGCTCCAGTCGATGTCGGCCACCTTGACGGTGGGGTACCCGTCCACCACGTCGCCGCGGAAAACGCCGCCGCGGGTGTGCGGATTGCGATAGTAGAAGCCGCCTTCCACCTGCCGTTCGGACCAGTTGCCGAAGGCATACGCCTCGGCGCCGCCGATATCCATGCCGAGGTTGCCGAAGATCTTGAAGTCGTCGGTGTAGCGCGGCGCCCCCCAAATCTGTGCGGCGGGCCGGCGCACGTCGATGTTGCCGGCGCTGATGAGCCCCTGCGCGTCGGCGCGCTGCTCGCTGCGGCTGGTGGGGTCGGTTTCCTTCCACTCGAAGCTGAAGTTGGCGAAGCCGCTGTCGGTCATGGCCATGCCGACATTGCCGGCAATGGTGACGGCGTTGCCATCACCCTGGTAGTGGTCGCCGTACTTGACGTCCAGCGTCGCGCCTTCGGTGTCCTCGCGGATGACGAAGTTCATGATGCCGGCGATGGCGTCGGAGCCGTATTGCGCGGAAGCGCCGTCTCTCAAAACCTCCAACCTGTCGAGCGCAATGGCGGGAATTGCAGAGATGTCCGGCCCTTGCGAGCCACCGGAGATGCCGGAGCCAAGCAGCGCAATCACGGCTGCCCGATGCCGACGCTTGCCGTTGACCAGCACGAGGGTGGCGTCCGGCGCGAGGCCGCGCAGCGTTGCCGGGCGGATAAACGTGGCGGCGTCGCTGATAGGTTCCTGGCTCACGTTGTAGGAAGGCACGAGGCTCGCCACCAGCGAATCCATGTTGGAGTCGCCTTGGGCGAAGTCGTTGCCGTCAATCACGTCCACGGGGACGGGCGAGTCCGCCGCCGAGCGGTCCCGCCGTCGGGAGCCGACAACGGTGAGCTCCTCAACCATGCTCGGGTCTGCCTGCTCCACCTGCGGCTCGGTGTCCTGGCCACTGGCTGGAACGGCCAGCGCCACCGCGAGAATCAATGCCATCGGCACGGTCGTGCCGTGCCCGTCAATGAACTTCCACTTCATCTTCTCTCCCCAAAAGAAAGGGCGAATTGAGGCCACGCGCAACTATACGCCGCATCCACGGCATGGCCAAGCACCCGAGGCATGGATCGTGCGGAACCAACCTGCCGAGGAAGCGGTACGCGATGCCCCGTCTGGGCTCCTTGCCGTATCGGTCTCCCGCCTGGTATCTGCATTTGTAAACCGCTTGGAGTTGCTCGACACTCCTCGCCAGCACATCTTGGGAGAACAACCATGCCGGATCTGATGGCCCTGAACTGGTGGGCGATCCTCGCGGCCACCGTTGCGGCCTTCGCCTTGGGCGGACTGTGGTATGGACCGATGTTCGGCAAGGCTTGGCTGGTGGCGCTTGGCAAGGAGGAAAGCGACATCGAGCCGTCGCCAAGGCCGTTCGTGATCGCCGCCGTTGCCACTCTCGTCACCTGCATCGTGGTGGCCGCGCTGATGCAATCCCTGGGGCTGTCCGGGTTGCTGACGGGAGCGCTGTTCGGCCTTGTCGTTGGCGTTGGCCTCATCATCACCGCCACTGCCACGGACAGCGGTTTCTGCGGCTTCAGCCTCAACCTGTGGCTGATTCAGAGCGGCTACCACGTCGCCTACTGCGTGCTGATGGGCGGCATCATCGGAGCTTGGCAATAGCACCTGTCCGCCACCGCGGCGGTATCGGCGGTGCCGGCACGGGCGCCCATGCGTCGCCCTTCTTGGCGTGGGCTCAACGGAAAGCTGGCAGCACGTCTCTCGCGAAGCGGGCGGTATAGTCGTCGGGGCCTGTAGGTTCGGTGGGCATTGGGTGGGGCACCACGATGTCGATGCCGAGGTCCCAACCCTCGATCTCGCGCAGCTTGGCGATGATCGCAGCGGCATCGCCGTGCAGGGCGAAGGCAGCCGCGGCGTCATCGCCGAGGAACGCAACCACATCGCCGGCCGCTTCGAGGTCCCGCGCATGGTGGAAGTCGGGCCAGACCTCACGCTTCAGTTCTTCCACCGACGGCCCGTTCCAGGCGACGCCACAGGTGTCGAACAGCATCGGCGAGTATTCGTAGTAGCCGGCGGCGATTGCCCGGCCAATGCGACCGACGCGCCGCGCAGCCACTGCTGGCGACTCGCTATCGGACACCAGCACCGTGTGGAAGACGCAGCCGATGCGGACGCTGGCAGGATCTCGGCCCGCTTTCTCGGCCCCTTCCCACACGAGACCCACCGCATGGGCAAGGTTGGCGCGATGCACGCCCACGCGGATGAACACGCCGTCCGCCACCGCGCCGGCCATGCGCAGCGTGCGCGGTCCGCCGGCGGCAATCCAGACCGGCACCGGTGCCGCATGGCGGAGGCGTGCGGGGCGCGCGGCGCCCACTTCCAGCCGCTCGCCAGCCAGGAGCCGGCGGATCACCTGCACGGATTCGGCGAGTTCGGCCACGGTCGCGGGCTTGCGGCCCATGAGACGCACTGCCGTGTCCCCTACTCCCATGCCAAGCCAGGCTCGCCCCGGGGCCAATGCATCCACCGTGGCGATGGAACCAGCGATCACCGCCGGCTGGCGCATGACCGGGTTCTCAATCAAAGGCCCAAGCCGAATGCGTGTCGTGGCCTGCAGCGCCGCCGCTAGCATGACGTACGGATCCCGTGCCAGCAGCGGCGACGAGGGGATGAAGCCATAGTCCCAACCGAGCGATTCCAGTCGCTGCGCGTCGTCGGCAAACGCCGCCGGCGAGGTCATATCGAGCCGGTTGAGACCGAAATGCATGGGGTGCGATGCTTGGCGGATGAGCCCCCACCATAGCAGGCGGCGCCCCAGCGGGCTCCGCCGGTGCGTCGCCACATGAAAGTGGTGCAGGTTCTGCCGGCATTGCAGGGCGGCGGGGTCGAACGCGGCACGCTGGAAATCGGCAGCGCCTTGGTGGCTGGCGGACACGAGTCGTTGGTGCTTTCGGCCGGCGGCCGGATGGTGGCGGAGCTCGAGGAAGCTGGGAGTCGGCATGTCCATTGGGCGTTGGGGCGCAAGCGCCCGGCCGTGGCGCT
The DNA here is from genome assembly GCA_965116935.1 of Pseudomonadales bacterium. Lineage (GTDB taxonomy): Bacteria > Pseudomonadota > Gammaproteobacteria > Pseudomonadales > Azotimanducaceae > VXYL01. Next base: position 4,380,571 of record OZ220737.1, read on the forward strand.
CGAAGTGCGGCCCCTGCGACGCTGGCTGGCGCGTGTGCAACCTGACATCCTGCATGTTCGCTCGCGGGTACCGGCCTGGCTCTGTTGGCTGGCGTGGCGGCGGATGGCGGCAGGCGCGCGTCCCCGCTTTGTCACCACCCTCCATGGCCTGCACTCGATCAGTCCGTTCAGCGCGATCATGGCGCGGGGCGAACGGGTGATCGTGGTATCGGATACCGCCAAGCGCTATTTGCTTGACAACTACGTCGGCGCTGGCGTCCCGGCACTGCAGCGCACTGGGCTGACGGTGGATCGGATTCACCGCATCTACCGGGGCATCGATCCTAGCCGCTACCATCGCGGCTACCGCCCGTGCGACGGGTGGATCGCGAACTGGCAGCAGGACTTCCCCATGCTGAAGGGGCGCCGCCTTGTGCTGCTGGCGGGACGCTTGACCCGGCTCAAGGGACACGAGGATTTCCCGATCGTCATGGAGCGCCTGTGCGAACGGCATCCCGACGCCGTCGGCGTGGTGGTGGGTAGCGAGGAAGAGCAAAGCGGCGCCTATGCGGCATCGATTCGCGCCGCCTCGCCCGGCATTGTCTTCACGGGCCACCGCAGCGATCTGCGCGAAATCATGGCCGTGGCAAGCGCCGTGGTGTCGTTGTCAAACCGGCCCGAGTCCTTTGGTCGGGTGGCGCTCGAAGCGCTGTCCCTGGGCGTGCCTGTGGTCGGCTATGACCACGGCGGCGTGGGCGAAATCCTCGAACAGGTGTTCCCGGAAGGACGCGCGGCCTTGGGCCGCCCTGACGAGGCGGCGAACCGACTCGCCGCCGTGCTCGACGACGAAGCCGTTGCCAGATCGCGCATCCAGGACCACGATTTCACGTTGCAGCGCATGTGCGGGGAGACGCTGGCGCTGTACGAGCAACTGGCGGCCGACACATGACAGCGCTGATCGGCTTCGCGCTGCTGGGGCTCGCCTTGGCGGCGGTGTCCTTTCGCTTTGCCTGGTGGCGACCGCGGGTGCCGGAAGAGCATCCCCGCGTGCTGATGTACCACATGGTGCGAGAGGCCATTCCCGGCGCCCGCTTCAACAAGCTGCGCGTGCCGCCGGCGATGTTCGCCAAGCAGGTCGCCTGGCTCAAGGAAAACGGCTGGCACTTCGCGTTCCTCTCGGAACTCGGCCACGACGACTTGCCGCCGAAGACCGTCGCCATCACCTTCGATGACGGCTATCGAGACAACCTCTTGGCAGCGCAACCAATCCTGGCGGAACACGGCGCTAAGGCGACGCTGTTTCTCGTGATGGATCGTCACGATGTGGACTGGTCGGTGGCGCGCAAGGCGCATCACGACGAAGGCGAACTCATGGGCGAGGAGAAGCTGAGCGATCCCGAAGTCATGCAGATGCTTGCGTCGGGGTTGTGGGAAATCGGCGCCCACACAATCAGCCACTCGCCGCTGCCCTCCCTGGACCAAGGCCCGAGGCGCGCCGAGATCGTCGGCGGGCGCGAGGTGCTCGAAGGCAAGTTCAGCGTGCGCGTGCAGTCGTTCGCCTATCCCTTTGGCATCTTCGACGATCAGGATGTGGCCTTGGTGCGCGAGGCCGGCTACGCCTTTGCCGTCACCACCGAACCCGGCATCAGCCGCGACCTCAAGGCCGAGGCGCTGCGCCTGAAGCGCGTCAAGGTGAGTGGCGTCGAAGGCATGTTCGCCTTCCGGTTGCGCATGTCCACAGGCCATCGCGGCGCGGTGCGCTAGCCCAACCGCATGTCTTGGAGGCAGCTTCCCTTGCGCTCGACGGCCGCGCCCTTCACCAAAATGGCGTTGGTCGCCGCCTCTCTGCTGGCGCCGATGGCGGCGGCCAAGAACCTGCACTACGACGCCCGCGTCGGCTGGCTCAATGCCGGCGCCATCAACATCACCTTCGTGCAGGATGGCGACCAGTACGAACTGTCGGGTTCGGTGCGGGTGCGGGGCGCCATCGCCAGACTCGTGCGCTGGCGAGGATGGTTCGCGGCAACCGGAGAGTTCGACGGCGACTGGCCGCGCACCGACGCCTACCTCTTGATGGAGGAAAATCGAGGCGAGCGCGAGGTGTTGCTGTCGCGGGGCGGACGCACGGTGTTGCACGGCAGCCACCGAGACTCCGAGGAACTCGAAGGCCCACCCGGCTCGGACATCATGTCGGTGCTCTTCCTCGCCCCCCATTGCCTTGACGGCGCGGTGGTTCACGACGGCGAGGACCCCTATCGCATCCGCCTCCGCAAATCTGCGCCGGTAAAGATCAAGCAGCCACAGCCTTGGTATTCGGGTGCGGGTCTGCGCTGCGACTACGACTTTCGCTACCGCGACGGCAGCACGCGCCGGGTGTCGCTTTGGGTGGCCGATGTGCAGGGCGAGCCCTGGCCGGTGCGCATCCGCGTGCGCGTGCCGCTGCGGCCCGATGGCCTGTTGCGGTTGCGTGTCGATGCCGACGGCGGCGATGATGCGGCGTCCGCGTTTGCACCGTTGCAGCAAGAAGCCAAGGCGCCTTCCATGGCACATACGCATCGCCGCCTCGACATGATGTCGACTGACGTTCCGCGTCACCGTCCGCTCGGCCCCTCTGGCTGAAGGCTGCTCCATGAAACTCGGCGTGCTCGACCAATCACCCATCGCCCGAGGCGAAGACGCGGCGCAGGCGCTCGCGAACACCACCGCCCTCGCTCGCCGCTGCGACGAACTCGGCTACCACCGCTATTGGGTGGCGGAACATCACGCCTCCGACTCCCTGGCCAGTTCCTCGCCGGAAATCCTCATCACCCGCCTCGCCGGCGAGACCAGCCGAATTCGCGTCGGTTCCGGCGGCGTCATGCTGTCGCATTACTCGCCGTTCAAGGTGGCGGAGAACTTCCGTCTGCTCGAGACGCTCTACCCGGGCCGCATCGACCTCGGCATCGGCCGGGCACCTGGCAGCGACGGTCTCACGGCGGCGGCGCTCGCCTACGGCAACACCCTCGGCATCGAGTACTACCCGGCCAAGGTGAAGGACATGATCGCCTGGGTGACGGACAGCAAGCCGCTGACGCCGGCGTTCGAAAAGCTGAAAGTGACGCCCCGCCCCGATACCGTACCCGAGGTGTGGATGCTCGGTTCGAGCTTCGACAGCGCCGACTATGCAGCCCGCTTCGGCCTCGCCTTCTCCTTCGCCCACTTCATCGCCCCCGAGCCGACTGTGCGCGCCATGCAGCGCTATCGGGAGACGTTCCAGGCGGAGCACCTCGCCGAGCCGCAGGCTTCCGTGGGCGTCTTTGCCATTGCCTGCGAGGACGAGGAGCAAGCCGAGGTCTTCCTCAAGATCCGCGAACTGCAGCGCATCCGCCGCGATCAGGGACGCCACGGCCCGCCGCCAACGCCCGAAGAAGCCGCCTCCTACCCGTTCTCGGACGAGCAGCTCGCGGCAGCGCGCAGCCGCCGCTCGCGCCAGATCGTCGGCACGCCGGCGGTGGTGAAGGAGGAGATCGAGGCATTGGCCGAGGAATGCGGTGCCGACGAGGCGATCATCCTCACCATCACCCCGACGTTCGCGGACCGGCTGCGCTCCTACGAACTGCTCGCAGAAGCGTTTGGGCTCGGCCGGTGATGTGCCCGCCCGTGTTTGCATGCGCCGACGAAGACGGGCCTCTGGAGGTGCCTTGCGAGGGCCTGTTGGAGCGAGGGCGTCTCGCCCTCGCTGCGCGCCGCAAGGCGCGTCTCTTCGCCTTCGGACGGCGGCTCCTGCGCGCTAGGGAAGGCGGGACGCCTGCCCTCCAAAGGCCCGCGAACCCCGTAGGGGCGGGGCATGCCCCGCCCGTGTTGAACGCACCGACGGACTCGGCGCAAGGAGTCCTAGAAATCCCAGCCAACAAACGGTGTCGGCAGCCGCAGCGTTAGGTCCAACCGTCTCAACAGCTCCTTCTTGCCGGTCAGGTCGTCGGTCAGGGACAGGCTCGTTGCTGGACGAACCCCCATCCACATGCGGCTGAACGCTCCAACGGAGGCTTTGAGCACAGGAAGTCCCGGCGTGTGGCCTTGCTCGGCTCGGGATGATTCGCCCAGGGTCACGGTGTAGTCTCCGGCGGTCCCGCGCCAGCCTTGGCGCTGGCCGAGGAAACCCTCCACGGGATCGGACAAGGTGAGGTTGAAGCGCAGCGGCGTCAGAGTTTCCAGGCGAGTTGCCTCTATGCACGTCGCCACGTCCAACATCCGCAGTTGCCACCACGCGTCCGCGCTTTGGTAGCTCTCGTGCTTGGAGCCTTGCGACAGGCCCCGATTGCGAAACGGCTGGCGCAGCAGGTCTTGGAACTGAATCTCTGGGGGCTCCTCCATTTCCACGGTGGAGACCTGATCGCCGAGCGCCGCGATGGCAGCAAGGAGTTCGAACAGTTGCTCGTCGTTTTGCCACGCCATGAGCGTGATCCGGTAGGGGCCGTGCTCGTCTTTCGCCTCGCCCCAGAAGAAGTGCGACAGCGTGCCGCCGGGCCCGTCTTCGTAGCCAAGGCCGAACCATTCATGCTCCGGCATCATTTCCAGGCCCTCGAGACGTTCCGCCGTAGTGAGATTCACACCCCCGTGGCCACGCCGCCGAGCCATCATCGCCCGATGCACGTCGCGCCAGCGCGAAGGGCCGACTCGCACGGGCGGACGCGACATCTTGGGGACTTGCAGCGTCGCCGGATCGAAGCGGAAGTGATTGACATAGCTGCCGGTGCCGAAACCGACGCGATCGTAGAAGCCCTGCTCAAACATGCCGAGTGCGGACACGGCGGCCCCCGCCTCCGCCTGCCGCGCCAGGGTCTCGGCAGTCAGCTTCGCCGCTGCGCCAAGCCGCCGAGCCACATGGCTGGTTGTGACCGCCGCCACCACGCCAAGCTCCAAGTCGGTTTCGCCGTGGCGGATCTGTCCTGGGGTGGACATCACGGCGCATTCCGCCCGGCCATGTACCGGAAGCACGATGCAGTCGTTCACGCGGATGAGACCGCGCATGGCGTCGGTCTCGTCCTTGTCGTCGCTGATCCAGCCGCACTCGATCCAGATGCGATGCACCGCCTCGAAATCACGTTCTTCGTCGTAGTCGAGGATTTCCATTTCCACCATCCTGCCGTTCGGAGGGAGGGCATTCTGCCTTCCCCTAGCGCCACTAGGCGCTTTTCTCTTGGGAACTCCCTGTCAGCGCGCCTTCCGGCGGCGACCCACACGGCTTCCTTGGGGGCGACGCATGCGTCGCCCCTACAGAAAGCGTCCCATGTTTACGTGGCCCCCTTCATGCGCCAGGGAAGGCAGAATGTCCTTCGCTCCGAGGCCCGTCGCCAACGTAGCGTAGGGGGTAACCTTGTGGTCGCCCTTCTGAACTCCTCCCTCAAGCGCCGTACTTCGCCTTCGCCTCCCGCCGCCGCGCATGCAGCACCGGCTCGGTGTAGCCGTTCGGCTGCTCCATGCCCTTGAACACAAGGTCGCAGGCCGCTTGAAAGGCGACGCTGTCGTCGAAGTCTGGTGCCATGTTGCGGTAGTTGTCATCGCCTTCGTTCTGGCGGTCCACCACCGCCGCCATGCGGCGCATGGTCTCCCGCACCGAGTCCTCGCTGACGATGCCGTGATGCAGCCAGTTGCAGATGTGCTGGCTGGAGATGCGGCAGGTGGCGCGGTCTTCCATCAGCCCGACGTCGTTGATGTCCGGCACCTTGGAGCAACCGATGCCCTGATCAACCCAGCGCACGACATAGCCGAGGATGCCCTGGGCGTTGTTGTCGAGCTCGCGGGAGATGTCCTCGGTGGAGAGATTCTCGCCAGCCAACAGGGGAATGGTCAGGATGTCGTCGACGCTCGCGCGGGAGCGCGAGGCGAGTTCCTCCTGGCGGCCCGCCACGCTCACCTCGTGGTAGTGCAGCGCGTGCAATGTCGCCGCCGTCGGCGAAGGCACCCAGGCGCAGTCCGCCCCGGCGGTGGGATGGTTGGCCTTGGTGTTCAGCATTTCCAGCATCTCGTCGGGCTTGGGCCACATGCCCTTGCCGATCTGCGCCCTGCCGGGAAAGCCGGTGGCGAGGCCGGCGTCCACGTTGGCGTCTTCGTAGGCGAGAATCCAGCGCTCCTGCTTCATGGGTTCCTTGCGCACCATCGCGCCGGCGCGCATGGACGTATGAATTTCGTCGCCCGTGCGGTCCAAGAACCCCGTGTTGATGAAGACGATGCGCTTGCGCGCCACGCGGATGCACTCGCGCAGGTTCAGGCTGGTGCGACGCTCTTCGTCCATCACCCCTACCTTGAGGGTGTTCCGGGCAAGTCCGAGCACGTCTTCGACCCGGTCGAAGAGCTCACAGGTGAACGCGGTCTCTTCCGCGCCGTGCATCTTCGGCTTGACGATGTAGACGCTGCCGGCACGGCTGTTGCGGTGCTGACCCAGGCCCTTGAGGTCGTGCACGGCGCAAAGGCTCGTCACCGCCGCGTCCATGATGCCTTCGAACACCTCGTTGCCGTCCGCATCGAGGATCGCATCGCTAGTCATCAGGTGGCCGACGTTGCGCACCAGCAGCAGGCTGCGACCTGGCAAAGTCAGGCTGCTGCCGTCGGTGGCCGTGAACTCGCGGTCGCCCACCAGCACGCGATGCACCGTCTCGCCACCCTTCTCGAAGGTTTCCGACAGCGTGCCGGTCATGAGTCCGAGCCAGTTGCGATAGACCGCCGTCTTGTCGTCGGCATCCACCGCCGCCACCGAGTCTTCGCAATCCTGGATGGTGGTTACGGCAGATTCCATCACCACGTCCTTGACCCCGGCGTGATGTGCCGCGCCGACGTTGTGCTGGCGGTCGACCTGGATGTCGATGTGCAGGCCGTTGTGGCTGAGGAGCACGGACGAGGGCTCGCCCGGCGCGACCCCGGCAAACCCAGCGAACTGCGCCGCATCGGCAAGGCCTACAGTGCCGTCCGGCGTGTCCGCCAGCAGCTTGAAGCCGTCGCCATCCGCCTCGACCCGATACGCGGTGACGTCGGCATGGCCGGCCCCGGCAAGCGGCACCGTGGCATCGAGAGATTCGTCGGCGCGGGCGATCACGAGTTCCCCCCGTGCCGGGTTGTAGCTCGTCCCTTTCTCGCGTCCGGGCGACTCGGGGATGATGTCGGTGCCGTAGTAGGCATCGTAGAGGCTGCCCCAGCGGGCATTGGCCGCATTCAAGGCGAAACGGGCGTTCATCACGGGCACCACGAGCTGCGGGCCGGCCGTGGTAGCGATTTCGGGGTCCACATTGGCGGTTTCGATCTCGAAGTCGCCCCCCTCGGGCACGAGATAGCCGATCTTGGTGAGGAAGGCCTTGTAGGCAGCGGCGTCGTGTGTCTGGCCGCGACGTTCGAGGTGCCAGGCGTCGATCTTGGCCTGCAACTCATCGCGCGTAGCCAAGAGGGCGCGGTTCTTCGGTGCGAGGTCGCGCACGATGTCGGCAAATCCCGACCAAAACGCGTCCACCTCGACGCCGGTGCCCGGCAGTGTCTCCCTTTCGATGAACTCGTCCAGAACCCGCGCCACGGCCAGTCCCGAACGCTGCACCCGATCCGTCATGTGATCCCTCCACTGGTAGCTTCGCATCCGCCCCGCATGGGGCTACAGCCGCGGGGCACGATGAAACGGCGTGCCGCGCGGGGCGCGTAGAATACGCCGCTTTCCGGGTTGGCTGCCGCCTGAATGCACTTCGAGCCACGAGACAAGGGCGAGTTGATCGACGATTTCGCCAGTCGCGGCCTCGTGGTGCTTGGTCCGGAACAGCTCGGGGTCGCAGAGGAACTGCACGCGCGCATCTACGAGCAGGAGAAAGCCGCGTTCGCCGCCAAGCGCTACATCACCACCTCGCTCATCCCCGAAGTGCTCGACGTGCTGAAGGCCCCTGGCGTCGTAGCGGCATGCGATGCACTTGTCGGCGAGAACTGGGCCATCGTGCCGTTCACCCACAATGCGCCGTTCGTCAGCGGCGGGCGCGACCAGCACTGGCACAAGGACGACAACGGCCCGTACAACGCCCGCCGCCACCGCCACCACCACGCCGTGCAGGTCGAGATGCTCTACTACCCGCAGGCGGTGGCCGAGGACATGGGTCCCACCGCCACGGTGCCGTACTCGCAGTACTGGACCTTCAACCACGAGGAGAACCACGACAACTTCGCCGGCGCGGATCATCTCGACTTCGCCTACCAGTTGAGCGGCATGGAAACGCAACCGGCCAGCGGCCCTCGCTCGCGCTACGCCACCGACGACATCGTCCACCGCCGCACCGAACACGACCTCAGGATGCGAGAGGCAGTCGAGGCGCTTCAGTGGCCTCTCAACAGGCCTTGGGAAGCTGCGCCGCTCAAGGCCGGCAGCGTCGTCATCTACTCCCATAACCTCATCCATCGAGGCAACCATCGGCGCGACGACTGGCGCACATGGAAGGACAACCCCCGCTTCATGTGGCGTTTCTGGCTCTATCGCACCACCGAACCGAAGGGCGAGGCGGTGGGCTGGAAGGTTCCGGGCCAAGATCGTCTGACGGGCCTGGCGCGCGCCGACGCGCCCGCCGACATGCAAGAGGTGTGGCGGCATCAGAGCCATTGGCTGCGAACGGGCCATGCACCATCGCCGGCGACGGACAGTGCTGAACTCAAGGAACTCGCGCGGCACTTGCGGCACAAGGAAGACCGCGCCGAACCGGTGCGCATTGGTGCCGCCTATCGCCTGGCGGCCACCACCGACACGGCCATGGCCGCACGAATCCTCGGCGAGGCCCTTCGAGACGAACGCGAGAACGTCCGCCGGGCCGCAGTCTATGGACTTGCCGCGCTTGGCGTCCCAGCCACCGATACTCTCCTTGACGCCACCAAGTCGGCGGTCAAGTGGGTGCGCAAGGCTGGTGCGTTTGGCCTCGGCGAAGCCGGGGCGTTGCGCTCGGACGTACGGGAGGCATTGATCGCGTGCCTGCAGCAAGACCCGTCCGTGTATGTACGCTCGGTGGCGGCGGATGCGCTCGGCTGCTTCGGCCGTCGCGCCGTCGCCGCGGGAACTGCTGCAGAGCTGGTGCCGCCGGTTCTCGCTGCGCTGGTCGAGAGCCTCGGCAGAGAGGAAAACCGGCTAGCCATGGACCGGGCGCAGAAACGCAGCATTAAGCTCGTCCGCCCCACCGACGAGAGCGATGTCTGCGAGGGTATCGGCATCGACTACCAAGTGCCGCGCTATGCACCGGTGCGCTCCGTCGTGCGGGAAAACGCCCTTGCCGCCACGGTAGCGCTTTGCTCGCACGGTGCCGCGCTAGCGGGCCACGCGCTCGAGCCCTTGATCGACCGCCTCACGCAAATCGTGCGCGAGGAACGCAACGTGTTTTGCGTTGGCCTCGCGATGGATGCGCTCGCTCGGCTCGCCCACCTCTACCGCACACCGGCCAAGTCCGTTGCGCTGACGCGCCTGCGCACCGAGCTTCCGGGCATCCTCGCCGCCTCTCCCATCATCTGCTGGGACGCTCTCGGGCGCGTCGGCCTGTCGCCCCCGGCGGCAAGCGATGCCCAGCGAACCCCGGAAGTGCCCTTCCTCAAGCAGGCTCGTGCCCAAGCCTGACTCACCGCCCCCAGGCGGCACTGGCGTTGGAATGGTTGCGCCACTGCGCTTCCGACTCGCAGCCATGCTCTACGACGCCCTCATTGTGCTCGCGATGTGGATATTCACCGTCGTCCTGCTCGTTACCGTCACCGGCGACGCCGTGATTGGTGCATGGCTGCAAAGCCTGCTCTTCCTCGAGGCCTACGCCTTCTTCACCCTGTCGTGGACGCACCGAGGCCAAACCATAGGCATGCTCGCCTGGCGGCTCGAACTGCGCACAGACGGACGTTTCACCCCAGCCAAGGCGTTGCGCCGCTTCGTCGGCGCCCTCCTGTCGCTGTTGACGCTGGGTCTCGGCCACGTCTGGATGTGGTTCGACCCCAAGCGGCGCACGTGGCCAGACCGACTCTCGGACAGCGCCGTGGTGCGCCTTCCGCGGCCTGACGGCAACGGCGCCGCCAAACGCGCCGCCTGACCGTGCTCAGGCCGCCCGCCGCACCAACGCCGCGCCCACGAGCCAGCAAACCGCTATGGGTATCGCCACGGCCAGCCAAGGAGGGAAGTCCACCACCACGGCCATGGGCGCGAACAGCTCGCGCAGATAGTTGAAGGCGAGGCCCCCGGCGATACCCACCGAAAGGCGAGCCCCCATGCTCACTTCGCGCAAGGGTCCGGCCACGAAACCAAGCGCCAGCCAAACCAGGCCAAGCACCGCCACCGGTTGCAGCACCTTGCTCCACCGCGCAACGCCGTGGCGGGAAGAGTCCAGCCCTTCGCGTTCCATGTAGTCGATCTGCCGCGTCAGTTCTGACACGGACATGCGACCTGGATCGAGCAGCGACGTGACGTTCAGGAGTTCGGGATCGGCGCGCGTGCGCCATGGGAGCGTGTCGTAGCTCCGCACCACGGTAGCGCCACGTTCGTAGTCGAAATGCGTCTCGCGCACGTCGCGCAGCAGCCATCCTAGAGGCTCGGCACCGTCCGCGCCATTGGCGCCAGCGCCAGCGCCAGCTCCGAGGAAGGTCGCATAGGCGGCGCGGCGGCTGAAGACGAGGTTTCTGTCCTCGCCGACACGAAACTGCCGCACGCCGACGAGGCGATCCCCGCCCCCGTAGCCGTCGATGTAGGTGTAGAGCAATCCCTCTCGATGCCAGCGCCCAAAGGGCACGTGCCCTGCCGCCGTCGCGAGGCCAGCATTCTGCGCGGCCTCGAACTTCACGGTCGCCCCCGCTTCCTCGCCACGCCCGGCCACCACCTCGCCAAGCCACTGGCCGGCGGCTAGCAGCGCCGCCACCGGCAACGCCGCCGCCGCGAACAGACGCAGCAAAGAGATGCCGGCAGCACGAAACGCCGTCAGCTCGCCATGGTTCGAGAGCACGCCGAGCCCCAAAAGGGCGCCGATGAAGGCGGCGTAGGGCACCAGTTCCACCACTCGCCCTGGAGTCGTGTAGGCGATGTACAGCGCGGCATGGAGCGGCGTGTAGCCGGCGGCGCGGTCCTGCAACTCCTCCACCAGCGCAAACAGCGTCACCAGCGTGAGAAAGCAGGCCAATGTGACCAGCACGGCCACAAGCACCGTGCGACCGACGTGGCGGTCCATGCCGCCGGCAATCATGCCGCCACCGTGGACGCGTCTAGAGCCGCGCTGGCAGGAACCGTTGGCCTTCGGGCTTCCATGGAACAGATCGTGCCGCCCAATAGCTGTAGACATGCTTTGCCGTAGGGGACGGGCTTGTCCCGTCCTGCACTGGACGCTTGCGACGCACTCTGCAACAGACGGGACAAGCCCGTCCCCTACGGCGCTTCGGCCTTCGCCGCTGGTGCGGCAAAGTCCGGCACGCTGCCTGCGTCCTGAAACTGCAGCTCGTGCAGCGTGTAGTAGATGCCGCGCCGAGCGATGAGTTCTTCGTGGGTGCCGAGCTCGGCCACGCGGCCATGATGCAGCACCAGCACGCGGTCGCACTCCTGAATGGTCTGCAAACGGTGGGCGATGACGATGGACGTGCGCCCCTCGGTGAGGCTGTGGATGGCGTCCTGAATCAGCAGCTCCGTCGCCGTGTCGATGCTGGCGGTGGCTTCGTCCAGCACCAGAATCTGCGGCTTGCGTGCAAGCACCCGCGCGAACGCCAACAGTTGCCGCTGACCTTGCGAGAGATTCTGGCCCCGTTCGGCGAGGCGCGTGTCATAGCCCTCTCGCAAGTCGCGAATGAATCCGTCGGCATTGACCATCTGCGCAGCATCGATCGCCTGTTCGCGGGAGATGGCCGGGTCGTTCATGGTGATGTTGTCGAGCACCGTGCCGGAGAAGATGTGGAAGTCCTGCAGGACGATGCCGAGCCGACGTCTAAGGTCGCTGCTCGCGATCTGGTTCACGTCCACGCCGTCGAGAAAGACCATGCCGTCGTCGAAGTCATAGAACCGCGCCAGCAGGCGGATCAACGTGCTCTTGCCGGAACCGGTGGGGCCCACCACGGCCAGCTTCTCGCCGGGGCGAATCGTGAACGAGACGCCATGCAGAACCGGATCGCCCATGGCGTAGCGAAAGCGCACGTCGCGGAACTCCACCTCGCCCCGCAACCGTTCCGGCATTGCCACGGGTCGCGCCGGCTCCTTCTGGCTCTCGTCCCAGTCGAGGGCCTGGAAGATGCGCTCGCCCGATGCCATGGAGCGAAACAGCGTGTTGAATTGCTGCCCCAAGGCCACCACCGGCATCACCAGCATGTTGATGAGCTGCGTGAACAGCACCATCGAGCCAAGCGAGATCTCCTCCTGCACCACCTGCCCGCCGCCGTACCACACCACCGCCGCGGTGGCGATGCCAATGAGACTGTGGTTGAAGGCGTCGTAGGTCACCTCGAAGCCGATCGCGCGGAACTCCTGGCGGCGGTTGTCGCGGTTCAGCTCGCCATATTGCTCCCGGTTCAGTTCCTGCCGCCCCGACAGTTGCACCACTTCCATGCCCACGAGGTTTTCCTGCATGAATTGGTTGAGCGCCGAGACGGAGTTGCGTATCCGACGGAATATGTCTCGCATGACGCTGCGAAACCAGTAGGTGGCGACCGCCGCGAGCGGCACCGCTAACAGCACCGCGCCGGTCAACTCGCCGCTGATGTGCAGGAGCAGGAAGAGCGCCAGCAAGAAGGGCACGAACTCACCGGCGATCATCCCGAAGCCGGTAATGAGAGAGAACAGGTTCTCGACATCGTTGGTGGCGCGCGTCATCACCCGGCCGATGGCCACGTGGTCGTAGAACGAGGCAGGCTTGCGCTCCAGACTCGCAAACAGGTCCAGCCGCAGGTCACGCAAGGCCTTGAGCGCGCTGCTCACCAGCGTCAGCCGGTGCGCCAGCATCAGCACGCCGTTGGCGAGAACCAAACCGAAGAAGAGCAGTCCCGCCGCCATCAAGGGGCTCAAGCCGAACGCGTCGGCGGTGCCGTAGGTGAAGTCGATCAGGCCGTAGTCGGGCAGGTCCGAACTCGCTGGATTCGGCACCAGCAACGTGTCGATGACAACCCGCCCGGTGACCACGGGCGTCAGCACCACCGTGGCGGAAGCAGCAACCACCAGCACTAGGCTCACAAATACGGTGATGCGATAGGGCCGGAGCCAGCCGAGCAGCCGCATCAGGAGGCGGAAGTTCAGCGCCTGGTGCGTGAGTTCGGCATCGAAGGCCGCGTAGTCGGCCGCGGTCTTCGCGCTCATGCGCCCTCCAACGCCGTTTCGCCCTGCTCCAAGTCCGCAATCAGGCGTTGCCGGCGCTCCTGAGCCGCGTCCTGATTGCTTTGCAGCCCTTCGAGATCGGCGTAATGGCCGCCGAGGGCCAGGAGCTCCTCATGCGTTCCCGACTCGACGATGCGGCCGTGGTCAAGAACGAAGATGCGGTCGGCGTGGCGCACGGTGGACACCCGATGCGATATCAGGAGCGTCGTCCTGCCAGCGCGCAGTCGCTTGAGGCCACCGAGGATGCGTTCCTCCGTTTCGGTATCGACGCTCGAGAAGCAATCGTCCATCAACAGGATGGGCGCTTCGCGAATCAGCCCCCGGGCCAGCGTCGAGCGCTGCTTCTGGCCACCGGACAGGGTGATGCCACGCTCTCCAACGGCCGTCATCAAGCCGTCATGGAACTCGCGGATTGCCTCGGAGAGCGACGCTGCGTCGGCGGCATTCCAGATCGGTTCGTCCGTTCGCGTCGGGTCGTCGTAGGTGAGGTTGGCGCGCAGCGTTTCGGAGAACAGGAACGGGTCCTGCGGCACCATGGTGGCCGTGGCGCGCAGCCGGCTAATGGGAAAGTCGCACACATCGTGACCGTCGATGAACACCGTGCCACGCGGCGTGTCCACCAGCCGCACTACGCTCCGCAGCAACGTGGATTTGCCCGAACCAACCCGCCCAAGGAAGGCCACAGTCTCCCCCGGGGTGACATCGATGTCCACGTCCCGGAGCGCCGGCGCGTCGGCGTCCGGGTGGGAATAGCTCAGATTGCGGAAGGTGACGCGACCGGCGATGCCGTCCGGTATGGCGTCATTCGGGTTGTCGTCGATCTCCGGGCGATGGTCCAGCACCTCGTAGATGCGCTGCACCCCCGCCGCCGAAGCGGTGAACATGGCCAGCGACATCCCGATCATCCGCACCGGCATGGTCACCATCATCATGTAGGCGAAGAACGCCACGAAGGTGCCCACGGTGATCTCCCCGGCCAGCGCCAGCGCGCCGCCGTACACCATGATGATGACGGGAGAGACGGAAGTGAGCAGCGGCATCACCAGATTCACCACGCCGTGGAAGCGGCTGGCGCGATAGACCATGTGGGCGTAGTGCGTGCTCACCTCGCCGAAGCGGCGTATCTCCTGATCCTCTCGCGCCAACGCCTGCACGGCGCGGATGCCATTGAAGTTCTCCTGGGCGAAGGTGTTGACCGCCGCCATCGCCTCCTGCTGGTCGCGGTAATACGGAAACATCCAGCGCGACATGATGAACCCGAGCACTGCCACCAGCGGCAACGGGATCACCACCCACACGGTGAGCGCTGGCGACAGAGAGACCATGTAATAGAGCCCCACCACGATGGTGAAGACGAAGACGATGATGTTGACTGCGCCCCAGGAGACCACCTGCCGCACCATGCGCACGTCGTTGATGGCGCGAGACATGAGGTCGCCCGTGGAGTAGCGGTTGAAGAACATGGGGCCCTGACGCTGGGTGTGGTCGAACAAGCGCTTGCGAAGGTCGTAGCAGACGGCTATGGACACGCGCTGCATCACGGCGCGCGACCAGACATGGACCACGAAGCGCCCCAGCACCAGCGCCAAGATGGCGAGCGTAGGCATCGCGAGGTTCGGGGCGACGGCAGGATCGGCCAAGCTGTCGAAGGCCGTCTTGAGCAGCAGCGGCACGGCAGCCTCCAGCACCCGTCCAAGCAACATCCCAAAAAGCACGCTGCCGAGCACGTAGCGATGGCGCAGGAGATACGGCGTTAGCCGCTTCAGATGGCCAAGATGCCGAAAGGTAGAACGCTCGCGCCGGAACGTGGGCTGGTAGCGACTCAGGTCCGGACGCTCGGCCTTCACGCCGTCGCCTCGTTTGGAGAATGTCGCTCTGCGCGTGGAAATGATCAGTCGCCGCCATAAAACCAAACATCATACTCCCGACCGGATCGCCTCGAAGACCGGGCGCAGGCGGTCAAGCCCCCAAGGCCATCCGGCAGCCAAGGGGCCCTCTTGAAGGGAAAGGTTGGTTGCTGCTTCCGGGTTTTGGGGTGGTGGACGTCAGGAGCCAAAAGGCCGACCCCATGTTGGCGCAGGGACTCGATCAAGGGCCGCCCTCGCGGGCAGCGAGTTCATCCGCTCGCAACATGGCTTGCTTGAGGCTGTGCATGGGGCGAATCCAAGGGGTTGCGTGATGGAGGGCTGTGGGCGAACTCTCCACTGCACGCACCGCGTCGGGTCGGTTGCGATAGATGCCGAGCAGCAAGACATAGAACAAACGCCCTTCGCGCTCGACGCGGGCGGCAGCGAGGCCCGGCACGCCGGCCGCGGCGACAAACCTCTCCACCGCCTCCGGCGAGGCGAGCGCCAGGAGCTGCACGGCGTAGTGCTCATCGGGCAGGTCCGTGAAGGCGACTTCGCGATCGGGTCGGTAGGCAAGGCGGCGGTAGGCCGGCAAGTCGGTCTCACGAGCACCGGCGGATGGCTCGCCGGGGGGATTTGGTTCGCCGGCGTTTCGGTGCAGGCTCGCGAGGCCGGACGCGGACCGTCTCGGCGATGCGGCCCTGCTGCGCGCTGGTTCGGGGGCGCCCTCCTGCTCGCGTCCTGACTGTCCATCCTGCGTGCCCAGTCCACCCTGCGTGCCCGGTTCCGCTGCGGCAATCGCAGCTCGGGTCTCGCCGCCCTCCATGCTCTTGCCAACGGCGGCAACGGGGCGCTGACGAAGCGGACCGGCGGGTTGCCGCGACACTGCCTTGCCGTCTTCCCCTTCCACACAGTTCCATTCGGCTCCCGCCGCTTCGCAAAACCAGTCCGTGGGAGGGGTGGCGGTTGGCGCGACGGTGTCTTGCGCCGGCCCGCCGCGACAGCCGAGCAGCGCCATCGCCAACCCGAACAGGGCAAGCCCCCCTCTGCTCCGTCTCGGACCTTCGCTATGATCGCCAGACATGTCGGGATGCAAGGGTTCCGGCCTCGAATCGGCAATGGCAAGTTGGGGAATCATAGATGGCTTCCGACACCGGCGCAGTACGCACGACGCTCGCGCACCGCGTGCTTCGCATCCACGTGGACCGTGCGCACAAACTGGGCGCCTTTACGCCAGAGATGTTCGACGGTTTTGCCACCGCGCTCGCGGAACTCGAAGACACCGACGACGCCTGGGTCGGGGTGGTGACCTTTGAAGGACCGCACACCACCGCCGGCCTGGACCTGCCCCGCTTCGCCGGTTCCATGCGCGACGGCGGGGGCAGCCCCCGCGACGATGACCGCCCCGACGCGTTTGCCATCCGACGCCGCTGCCGCAAGCCCGTGGTCATGGCCGTGCAGGGCATCTGCTTCACCATCGGCATCGAAATGGCGCTGGCCGCAGACATCGTGGTTGCCGCCGCCGACACCCGCTTCGCCCAATTGGAGCCGAAGCGGGGCCTCGCCGTCTTCGGTGGCGCCCACGTTCGCTACATCCAGCGCGCCGGGTGGGGCAACGCAATGTACCACCTGCTCCGAGCCGATGAGTTCGACGCCCATCGAGCGCTGCAACTGGGCTTCGTGCAGGAGGTCGTGGCGGCCGGCACGCAAATCGATCGAGCGATGGCTCTCGCCGCCGAGATACTCGAATGCGCGCCCATCGCCGCGCAGGAGATCAAGCGCGCCGCCAACGTTTACCTCGAACAAGGCGAGCGCGCCGCCTTCGACCAGATCCCCCGCATGCGCACCACCACCGCCAACACGGAGGACTTCGCCGAAGGCATTGCCTCGTTTCGAGAACGCCGCCCCGCACACTTCAAGGGTCGGTAGGCGTTGCTCGGACAAGGAAGAGCGGCCAACTATGACGAGGTTCTTCAGGCAGGCGTCGGCAACCGCCCTCACCCGGCGCGGGCGTCGTCCGACGTTTCCCCAAGCAATTGTCGGACGAGCGCCGCCGTGCGTTCGGCAACGCTTGCCAGAGCGTCCGGTAGGGCGTCGAAGTCCTCCACGCCGCCGATCCGCGCAAGGGCTTGCCGCTGTTCCAGCGAGGCGGCGCTCGGATCGAAGGTGCCGACGCAAGCCATGCGGAGGAAGCCTTCGATGTTCTGCCACAGCGTCGCAGCCTCCGTCATTCGCGCTGCCGTCTCGTCGGCCAAGACTCCCTCTTGGGCGGCAGTCGCAAAGGTGCTGCCGAGGCTCGCCGCCAACATCGCCGGCACACGCCCGCCGGCGCCCAGCTTGAGGGCATCCGCGGCAAGTTCCACGTCTCTGAGGCCCCCGGCGCGCCGTCGCACATCCCACGGATCCACCGGGGCTGGATCGAACTCCTGCCGCGCCTCCGCAAACAACAGCGCAGCGCCGCCGCCCCCGCCAGCAAGCGCAGCTTCGCGCTGCACCTCAAAATCCTCGTCAAGGCCATCTTCCGCCTCGATCACCCGCGCATCCGCCAACATCCGCAACGCCTTGGCCGAGTTACCGGCGTCCACATGCTCGGCAAGCTGCGCCAGCGTCCAAGCCGTCACATTCCCGTTCGAGTCGCCACCGGCATACGCCGCGACCGATTCGAACAAGGTGCCCTCCGGCGACAAGTCCCGCATCGCCCGCATCACGCGCTGCAACAGTTGTGCATGCCATGCTGCGGGATCAGTGACAGCCCCCCCGGGCACCCGGCGATGGTCATACAAGAAAAGAAGCTTAAGCGGCGTGCCGGTGGCAAACTCCCGACGACCAAAGGAGCCCAAGGCAAGCAAGGCAACGCGACTACCCGGCATGGCGCCGTTGTTGACAGCGAACTCTGCCTTGCCAGCGACGAAGAGCGCCGCCAGCGTGGCATCGAGAATGTCGCTGATGGGACGTGCCGCATCGAGCGGAGAGATGGTGCCGTTCAGCATGTGAACGCCCACCTGGAAGGTGCGTTGCTCGGCCCACACCCGCGCCTCCTGCGTGAAGTCGTCCACCGTCGGCGTCTTGGCGGCCATCGCCGCCAATTGCGCCCGCATCTCCGCGTGATCGAACTCGCGTTCGTAGTACACGCGCACGAGCCCGCGGCGGGCGACGGCGGCCGTTTCCGCGTCGAGCCCGAGCTCCTCGTCGATCTGCAGGTCGGTGAATTCCTTCGACCGCATACCCTCCTGGACGTAGGGATAGCGCGCCATCCACTGCGTCAGCCTCGGCGCCGAGCCGAGCAGGTCGCCAATCGCTCCGGTGACGCGACCCGCCCCGCCGCGCAGGTCGTCGAGCACAAGCCAAAGCGCCGGCACCACGAACAGTGCAGCCAGCACCGAGAACAGCACGCCATAGGCCAGCGAAACGGCCATCGGAATCATGGCGGCCGCCTGGGCGTTCTTGCTGAGGATCAGCGGCATCACGCCGGCAAAGGTGGTGACGGTCGTGATGAGGATGGGACGCGCACGCAGGCAACACGCCTTCGCCAGAGCCTCTTCGAGCGAGTCGCCGTCGCCCCGGAAACGGTTGACGGCATGCATCAGCACCAAAGTCGCATTCACTACCACGCCGGCCGCCGCCACCACGCCGAACACCGAGCTCGTCGTCATACTGGTGATGGCGTCGAGGGGCAGCATGATCACGTGGCCCCATACGGCACCCACGAACGCGAACGGCAACACCGACATGATCACGAGCGGCTGGGTGTAGGAGCGCAAGGGGATCGCCAGCAACGCGAATATGGCGAACATCGACAGCATGAACAGCGGCATCAGGCTGTCCGTGGTCTCCTGCTGCATGGCGAGGCCCTCGGCCTTGTAGGACACGCCCGGATACCTGGCGGCGGCTTCGTCAAGAAAACCGCTCTGCAGTAGCGCTGCCTGCACCGCCGCCGAGGTCGTAAAGGCTGGATCGACCTCCCCCGACACCAGAATCGAGCGCTTGCCATCGACCCGCTCGATCGCCGAGTAGCCTCGCCCCGCCTCCACCATCGCCACCGTGGAAAACGGCACGGCATCGCCGCTCGGGGTGCGCACGCGGAGCGAGTCCAGCGCCGCCAGCGAACGACGCCTTTCGGCGGGGTAGCGCAACATGATGCGGATGTCCTCGGGTCCCCGCTGCACGCGCTGCACCTCCTCGCCGTAGAAGGCCTGACGCACCTGTCGCCCGAGATCAACCAGCGTGAGTCCGAGCGCCTCGCCCGCCGGCGTGATCGACAGCTTGAGCTCCTGCTTGCCTTCGCGGTAGGAGTCGAACGCCTCGCGCACGCCCGGATAGCTCTTGAGCTCGCCGCGAACGGCGGCTGCGAACTCGCGCAGGGTGGCAAGGTCTTCGCCGAAGACGCGGATTTCCACGTTGCTGTCGCCGCCGGCAAGGGCCGTGCTGAAACGCAGTTCGCCAGCTGCGATGGCACCGCTGGCCGCCCGCCACCGCTCGGCGATCGCCTGCGTCGAGATGTCGCGGGTCTCGCTCGGCGACAGTTGCAGCGACACCTCCGCCAGATGCGATCCGCGCGGCTTTATCGTCCCGCTGAAGTTCTCGTTGAACGAAGGCTGCGATCCGGACGCGACCAGGATGTGGCGAATGGGCGGATCGTCCCCGAACTCGAGCGCGAGCTCTTCCTGCACCTGCCGCGCCGCCGCCGTCAGTCGCGAAATGACGCGGGCAGTCTCCTCCTCGCTGACGCCAAGCGGCAATGTCAGGGTCGCCACCACCCGATCCGTTTCCACATCCATCGACGGCGAGAACGGCAGGTGTCCCGACGAGACGATTGCACCGGCCGAAATCAAGGCCACGACCGCCAGCGCAAGGGTGGTCTGACGCGCTCGCAGGGCGGCCTCCACCGCGCGCCGGAGCGGCACGTCGATGAACCACGCGAGTCCCGACTCGAACCGAGTCTGCCAGCCGGCGAAGGCAACTCCAAGACGACTGAGGCCCCCCATCCGGTGTGCGACCCACACCGCGGTGGCGGCAGGGACGGCGAGACCCATGCCGGTGCGAGCGTCCGGCGCCACCGCGAACGCTGCAATGACCACAACCAGCAGGAACGTGAGCCCGAACTCGCCGAGCGGCATCCGCGCGCTGCGATGGCCGAGGTGCGCTGGCAGCACGGCCTGGCATTCCACCAGCGAGAACACGAGGCAACAGATGACGGTGGCGGCGGTCACCGACATGAGCTGGCCAATGAGGCCGGCGGCGAGCAGCAGCGGCATGAACGCGGCAATCGTCGTCAACACGCCGAACGTCACCGGCACCAGCACCTGCTGCGCACCTTCGATGGCGCCGGCGAGCTGGCCGCGGTCCCCTTGTTGCGACACATAGACCGCCTCGCCCACCACCACCGCATCGTCCACCAAGAGGCCGAGGGCAATGATGAAGCCGACCACGGAGACGGCGTCGATGGCATAGCCAAACCAGTAGATGAGAAAGACGCCGCCGAGAAACGCGATGGGGATGCCAGCGCCGACCCAAAGGGCAAGGTGCGGACGCAAGAACAGCGCCAACACCACCAGCACCATGAGCAGGCCCTGCAGGCCGCTGTCGATGAGCGCGCCCAGACGGTCCGTGAGCATGACCGACTCGTCCTTCCAGAGCGTCAGTTCCACCCCGTTTGGGTAGCGCGACGGTGCCTGGGCGAGGTAGCGACGCACCGTCTCGCTGACTTCCTGGATGTTCTGGTCGCCCACCTTCGATACCTGCACCAAGGCTGCCGGCTTGCCGTTGAAGGTGAGGCCTTGGCTCGTATCCTCAAAGCCGTCCACGACCTCGGCCACATCGCGAAGCAGCACGCGCGTGCCGTCGCTGCCGGCGGTGACAACAAGGCGTTCGAGTTCCTCGCCCCAATAAGCCTGGCCGCGGGTGCGCAGCAGCACCTCTCCTGCGTCGGTCTTGACGGCGCCGCCTGGCAGATCGGCCGAACCGTGTCGCAGCGCTCGGGCTACCTGGTCGAAGGTGAGGTTGTTGCGCAGCAGCGAATGCTCGGCAATCTCGACCGAGATCTCGTAGGGCCGGCTGTTCGCGAGTGCCACTTGGGTGATCCCGGCAAGCGCCTTGATGTCGTCCCGCACCCGGCGGCCGATCTCCTTGAGGGCGCGTTCGTCCTCGGGCCCGGTGACGGCGATTTCCATGACGACGCTGGAGTAGTCCGGCAGCAGGATGACAGGCTTCTCGGTTTCCCGCGGAAACGTATCGATGGCGCCGACGGTGGACTCCACCTCGTTCAGCACAGCGGTTGCATCCACTTCGAGGAACAGGGTCAGATTCACGACGCAAACCCCTTCGTCAGCGATCGTGACCATCTCCTTGATGCCGGCGATGCCCTCCACCCGCTCCTCGATGCGATCGCAAACCCCGGACGCCACCTCCTCCGGCGCTGCACCGAGATAGGGCACGGTGATGACGATGAACGGGAAGTCCACGTCCGGATAGATCTGAACAGGAATCCGCGTCATCGCCGCAAGGCCAGCGAGCACGGAGAACCCCATCACCAAGTTGGCCGCCACGTGATTGGTGGCAAACCAAGCAATCATCCGCTTCACGCAGGTGTCCCCTCACCGAGCCCGGGCAAGCGTCGCACCCCTCGTCCCGCCAACCAACGAATCCGCAATACGGCGCCCACAACGCACGTCTCTCTCACGCGGTCGGGCGAATGGCCCGGGACTCTACAAGGCGTCAAGAGCTGGCGGAGCGGTTGCATACGGACAAGCCTGCAACCAACGCGCGACTGGATCAAGCGACACCGCAGCATCCCCAAACCTATCCCCCACCATCCGTACGAAAGGCTGCCGAGAGACTGGCATAATCCAATCAGCAAAGCGGAGTTGGAACATGCCCGGCGCCCCCTTGTTTGACACGCATATCGTGGTGGATTGGTCTGCTAGGTCAAAGCCGAGCCCGACGCAACGTACCAAGGACTCGATTTTTTGGGCGGTGGCGCATGGTGGCATAGTGGACGGCCCTCCCGCATACGCGACGACGCGCAACCAAGCCGTTGAGTGCCTCACGAAGTTGGTCGCAGCCGAGCATGACGCGGGGCGACGCGTTCTCTTGGGCATTGACTTTCCGTTTGGCTATCCCACAGGTGTGGCCCGAGACCTCACGGGACGCTCAGCCGCGTTCGCCCTTTGGAAGTGGCTTGCCGAGTGCGTCAAGGACGACGAACGAAACAGCAACAATCGATTCGAGGTAGCATCGAGAATCAACCGAGCCTATGCGGGTGCAGGTCCATGCTGGGGCCGCCCCGCAAGCTGGAACCACCCAGAGGTGCCTACCCACAAGCCCGAACGCGGCAAGCACGCCTATCCCCCGGAAAAGCGACTCACTGAAGTTCGAGCCAGCGGGGGCGAAGGCTGTGTGGCAACTCTATGGTGCGGGATCTGTCGGTTCCCAGGTGTTGCTAGGACTTCCCGCACTTGAGCAGATTCGGAATGCACCAACGCTCCACGGCCAAGTGGCCGTGTGGCCGTTTGACGATGGATTGGAGCCCTCGCTCAAGCCGATAGTCATCGCCGAGGTGTATCCCTCGCTCCTCAGCAAGGCAATCAAGGTCTTGAAGCGCCCTTGCGAGGTCGCTGACGAAGCGCAAGTGCGGGTCAACGCCCAGGCGTTTGCGTCCATGGACGCAACGGGCCACCTCGCTCCGCTTTTCCGTGGCCCACCTGGGCTTGCGCAGGCGGAGCGCAGGCAAGTAGTCGAAGAGGAGGGGTGGATTCTCGGCGTCGGCTTCGAGGCCGAGTTGCGCGAAGCGGCCAAGGGCCACTCATTCATCGGTGCCTTGCGCGACACGGTCATCCGCTATGACGATCCGTTCGAACCGGCAGTTCCGGCATCGGATTGGTCCGCGCGCCATTGATCGTCCTTGACACTCATGTGCTGATCTGGGCGTTGAGCAACTCTCCTAGACTCGGTGCCAAAGCGCAGGCGCGAATCGACGAGGAACGGCGAGGGCAGCGTGTTCGGATATCGGCGGCTACTCTGTGGGAGATCGCCCTGCTCGTGTCCAAGAGGCGACTGGAACTCACGACAAACATCCGCGATTGGGTCAATACCGCCCTTGTGTGGCCCGGCGTCGAACTGTGGCCAATCGACGCCACCATCGCCGTGGACAGCGTGCTGCTGCCAGGCGACATGCACAATGACCCCGCAGACCGTTTCCTTATCGCCACCGCTCGACATCGATCAGCAACACTTGTCACGGCCGACGCCAAGATTCTGAGGTATTCGAACGACGGTCATGTACGCACACTTAACGCGACGCAATGACCCTCTCCGCGCGCTTGGCGACGCTTAGGAGCTCCAGCGGTTCCCCCTCGACGACGCCTCGCGCAGGCGAGCGGCCTAGCCGGTCCGATGTCGCAGCCATTCCACCGTCACGAGCACCAGCACGGCGAAGACGATCAGCAAGGTGGCCACGGCCAGCAATGTCGGACTGATCTGTTCGCGGATGCCGGACCACATTTGCCGGGGGATGGTGCGTTGTTCCAGGCCGCCCATGAACAAGACGATAACCACTTCGTCGAAGGAGGCGGCGAAAGCGAACAGGGCGCCGGAGGCGACCCCAGGGGCGATCAGGGGAAGTTGCACGCGGCGGAAGGCGGTGAAGGGGCCCGCGCCGAGGCTTGCGGCGGCGCGCAGGAGGGTGCGGTCGAAGCCCGCCAAGGTGGCGGTCACCGTAATGACGACGAACGGTGCGCCCAGCGCGGCGTGGGCAAGGATGAGGCCCAAGTGGGTTTGGGCGAGGCCTAGGCTCGAGTAGAAGAAGAAAGCGCCGACGCCGACGATGATGATGGGCGTGACCATGGGCGACAGCAGCAAGCCCATTGCCACACGGCGGAAAGGCATGGCGTCGCTGGCGAGGCCGAGGGCGGCGGTCGTGCCTAGCACCGTGGCGATGACGGTCGCTGCGACGCCGATGAGGAGGCTGTTGGCAAGCGCCGCACCCCAACCGTTCTCCGGGGCGAGGATGGCCTCGTACCAGCGCAGCGACCAAGCCTCCGGGTCGAGCCGCAGCATTCCTTCCGTGAACGTGAAGTAGGGCTCCGCGTTGAAGCTGAGCGGCACGATGACGAGGATGGGCGCGATCAGGAACGCGAACCCGGCACCGCATAGCGTCAGATAGGTGCGCCGGCCCAGCCGACGAGCCAACGGCAGCCGAACTGAGTGTTCCACCTTCAGCCAAGCCTCAGCTTGTCGATGCCGACCAGGCGATCGTAGATGAGATAGAGCGCCAGCACCGCCAGCAGCAGCACGCCACCGAGTGCTGCCGCCAGTCCCCAGTTAAGCGAGGTCTGCATGTGGTGGGCGATCATGTTGGAGATGAGCTGACCGCTTTGGCCGCCCACAAGCGCTGGGGTGATGTAGTAGCCGATGGAGAGGATAAACACCAGCAGCGAGCCAGCCGCGACGCCCGGCAGCGATTGCGGCCAGTACACGCGAACGAATGCCTGGGTCGGGTTGGCGCCGAGCGACGCCGCCGCGTCCATGTGCACCTTGGGAATGGAGCGCATCACCGAATAGAGCGGCAGCACCATGAACGGCAGCAGCACGTGGGTCATGGCGACGAAGGTGCCGGTCATGTTGTAGATCATCGACAGGCGGGCGTCGTCCGCCACGAGCCCGATCCAAACCAGCAAGTCGTTGACTGCCCCCTGTTGCTGCAGCAGCACGATCCAGGCGGTGGTGCGCACGAGCAGCGAGGTCCAAAAAGGCACCAACACCAGCAGCAACAGCATCCGCGACGTGCTGGCGGACGCATTGGCGATAAGGTGCGCGAGGGGATAGCCGATCAGCAGGCAGAGCACTGTCACGCCTAGGCTCACGACGAGGGTTCGGAGGAAGAGCGAGACGTAGATGCGTCGCTCCGGTGGCTGCCGCACCACGTCTCCATTCGCGTCTCGATCCAAGTCGACTGCGTTTAGATAGTGGCGGTCTGTAAAGCGCTCGCCGGCGGCGCGTATCGCCTGCCAGGACTCTGGCCGCTCCCACGCCTCGTCGATTTCGGGCAGCAGTCGCCGCCAAGGCTCTCCGGCCTGGGCCCGGGAGTCGAACCGTGCAATCCGTCGGGCAGTCTTGACGATCACGCTGCGCATCCCGCTCTCGCGCCGGTTGACGCGGGTCGCCGTCGGCCCAATCTGCCGCGTCTCGCGCGCCGCCGGCAATTCACGGGCTATCGCGTCGAAGGCCGCCTCCGGCGGCAGGCCGCCGCTCCACTCCCCCTCGAGCGCCCGCAGCGTTTCCGGCAAGGCATCCGCAACCACAGGCTCGTGCACGCTGCGCGTGAGCAAGTTGCCGAGTGGTGCGAGGAACGACAGAAAGATGAACGCCACCAATGGCAAGGCAAGGCCACCGGCACGAAGCTGGCGCGTGGCACGGTCGGAGGTCAGCCTCATTGCGAGGTCGGCACCTGCAGCGTGGCTTCAAGCGCACGGCAATTGAGCGCGGCCCATCCAAGGCGCACGCGATCCCCCTCGAGCACGCCGCCCTGCCCCGTCACATTGGGAATCTTGGCGACGAAATCCTTGATCTCGCCGATCGAGAGACTCACCCGCAAGTGGTCGCCGAGGAATGTGATGTCGTCCACGGTGGCTTCGAATTCGTTGGCGAAGCGATCTGGTGGACCCCCAACGCCGACCCGTTCCGGCCGAATCGCCATGGTAGTGGGCTCACCCACCTTGAGGGGGGCAATGCATGCCGCGCGCACGGCAACGCCGCCTACGTCCACATCGCAGAAACCGTCGTGCAGCGCGAGCACGGTGCCGTGCACGAGGTTGTTCTCGCCGATGAAGCGCGCCACGAACGCGCGCTCTGGCTCCTCGTAGAGGACCTCCGGTGGGTCGATCTGCTCGATGCGGCCTTCGTTGAAGACGGCCACCCGATCCGACAGTACCATCGCCTCCTGCTGATCGTGCGTGACATACACCACGGTCACGCCGAGTTCCCGCTGAATGCGTCGAATCTCGTATTGCATCTCCTCGCGCAAGCGCCGGTCGAGGGCACCGAGCGGCTCGTCCATCAAGACCAGCTCCGGCTCGAACACCAGGGCGCGGGCGATGGCCACACGCTGCTGCTGGCCTCCGGAGAGCTGTCCCGGACGACGCGCCTCCATGCCTTCCAAGCGCACCAAGCGCAAGGCCCGCTCGACGCGCTCGGCCCGTTCCGCCGGCCCCATGCCACGCACTTCGAGCGGAAAGGCCAGGTTGCCGGCCACGCTCATGTGCGGAAACAGGGCGTAGTTCTGGAACACGACGCCGATACCGCGCTTGTCCGGCGGCAAGTCCTGCACCGACTCGCCGTCGATGCGGATGGTGCCTTCCGTGGCGGCCTCGAAGCCGGCTAGCATCATGAGGCAAGTGGTCTTGCCAGAGCCAGACGGCCCTAGCAGCGTCAGGAACTCGCCCCGGCGAACTTCGAGGTCGAGACCATGAACGACCCACGTACTGCCGTCATAGCTCTTGCGCACGTCTTCATAGACAACATGGACATCGGCGGGCAAACGCAGTCCTCCGGGTGAAACCAACAGCAGGATTGTCAAGACTATACGGGAGCATCCGCACCTTGCGGCGCCTGCCGTGAACGGCTGACTTCGTAAATGGATGGGCCTTTGGAGGCAAGGCATTCTGCCGACGCACCCAAAAAGGGCGCGCCCCTAGCGCCGATAGGCGCTTCTTTGACGCCGGTCAGCACGCCTGACGGACTTGGCAATGGGCGGCTCTCGGAGGGAAGGCATTCTGCCTTCCCTGCGCCGTTAGGCGCGCTGTCCGCGTTTGCCGAAACGCCTATCGGCGTTAGGGAAGGCAGAATGCCTTCCCTCCGAGGAGCGGCTTGTCCACGTGCTAGCCCGCTGCGAGAGGCCGTAGGAGCCGCCGGCTCATCCCCGCCCGTGTTGAACTCCTAGGCGAGAGCCGTGGCCTCAGGCGGTGGTTCCGCCAGCAGTGCCTTGCGCTCGTTCAGCCGGCGGCGGCGCTCCTTCCAGTCTGGAAGGCTGCGCTGCATCAGGGCGTAGAAGCCGGCACCGTGGTCGAGGTGCTTGAGGTGGCAGAGCTCATGAACCAGCACGTAGTCGATCAGGTCGTCGGCAAGCTTGACGAGATGCGTATTGAGCGAAAGCCGACCGCTCGCGGAGCAACTTCCCCACTGTGCCCGCATGTAGCTGTGCCGCCACACCGGCACTCGCATCACCCAGGGCAGGCGCGGACAGGTCGCGCTCAGGCGCTCCGCCAGCACCTGCGCCGCCTCGCGCGCATACCAAAGCCACACGCGACGTTTCGTGTCGTGTTGCGGTGCGAGCAGGCTTTCCCCGTCGCGCCGCACCTCGTCTGTCGTGTCGGTGCGCAGGCACAAGGGGCGGCCCCGGTGCAGCAGAATCGCGCCGTCCACGTAATCGCTTGGGAAGCCGGCGTCCCTGCCCTCGCTCTGGTGGATATTGCGCAGAACCCAGCGCCTGTGGTCATGCAACACCTGTCGCACTTCGCGCAAGCTCACTCCCGGCGGAACCTCCACATGCAGCGTGCCGTCCTGGTCAAACGAAATCCCCATGCGCGTGCGCCGGCGCGGGTTCCATCCCACCTCGACGTCGATGTCGCCGAAGAGATCGTCGGACGGCCACCGAAAGCGCTTTCGCGTGTGTCGTGCCATGGTTGCTTTGTACCGCCATGCGATGTGCAACGAAACGGTTTTACAGCGGCGGAATTGTGGTATGTTCCCGCGCCGTGTCGGGCGGATAGAAAAGGAGGTGATCTGTGCAATCCATTGTTGAGGGTGCCGTCTCTTGACGGCACCCGATTCAATCCTCGGGGCGGCCTTCGGGCCGCCCCGATCTTTTTCGGCTTACGGAATCTCGATCAGGACACGTGCGCGGGAAGCGTCACCGTGCGGCCTTCGCGGTCGGCGAGGTAGCCGGCTTCCATGATCTCCGTCAACGCTACCGCCTCGGCCATGCCGAAGTCCACCGGCGTGCCGTCGAGGCAGGCATCGATCCACTGGTCAACCGGCTTTGGCCTCGCCTCCGGCAGCGCCAGCGGCGCGTGCCAACCCTTGGCGTCCAGGTGTTGCGAACGAATCTCGGCACCTTCCGCCGGCGAGAGCATCCGATACGCGCCTTCCGTGCCATCCATCTCCAAGGCATAGCTCCCGGAACTCGCGAACGAGGTTTCGTTGACGGCGATGGCGCCGCCCTCGAACTCGATCACGGAGACGGCGTTGTCGTCCACGGCGCGCCCGGTTACGGTGCTGAAGACGCTCGTGACGCGGCATGGCTGGCCGAGCAGCCATCGCGCCAGATACATGCCGTGGGCGCCAAGGTCCATCATCGCGCCGCCGCCACAGGCTTGCGGATCGTAGAAGTGTTCCGGCAGCCAGTCGCGCACCGCGCCGTCGTGGGCGATGCGCACGCGCAATGCCGTCACCCGACCGAGCAGGCCCTCGTCGAGTGCCTGCTTGGCATAGAGGATGTCCGGGGCGCAGCGACGCGGGAAAGAGATGCAGAACGCGACGCCGGCTGTCGCGACGGCGGCAGCGATGCGCTCGGCATCGGCAACCGTGGTCGCGAGCACCTTCTCGGTGAAGATGTGCTTGCCCGCCTCGGCAGCGCGTACCATCACGTCGGGATGCACGTCCGTGGGTGTGGTGACGGTCACCGCGTCGATGTCGTCTCGCGCGAGCAGGCGGCCGAGGTCCGGCTCGAACGGTACGCCGAGCTTTGCAGCCCACTCGGCGCCAAGGTCCGGCTCATCGTCCCAGGCCAAGGCAACTTCGGCGCGGTCGTTTGCCGCCACCTCGCGCGCATACTGGTCGGCATGGACGTGCCAACGACTCAATACGGCAACTCGAAGCATGGGCTCTCTCCCGTCAGCGCAGGCCAATGGTCATGTTGGGCGACGAGGTTGACGGTTCATCGAACCAGCGCGCAGTGACGGTCTTCGTCTCCGTGTAGAAGCGCACCGCCTGCTTGCCGTAGGCATGCAGGTCACCAAAAAAGGAGTCCTTCCAGCCCGTGAAGGAGAAGAACGGCAGAGGCACCGGAATCGGCACGTTGATGCCCACCTGGCCGACGCCGATCTCGTGCTGGAACTTGCGGGCGTTGGCACCGCTCGACGTGAACAGTGACACCCCGTTGCCGAACGGGCTCGCGTTGATGAGGTCGATGGCGTCGTCCAGCGTGTCGACGGCAAGGGCCACCAGCACCGGCCCGAAGATCTCGTCGCGGTAGATCGACATCTCGGGCATGACGTCCGCGAACAATGTCGGGCCCACCCAGTTGCCGTTCGGATATCCGTCAACGCGACATTCGCTGCCGTCAAGCACGCAGCGGGCGCCCTCCTCCTTGCCGGCACCGATGTAGCCGAGAATCCGCTCGCGTGCCGCGACGCTGATCTGCGGACCATAGCCAGCGCCAGGATCGTCGCTGACGCCAGGACGAACCGCCGCCATGGCCGCCGCAAGGTCGCCCTCCCACTCCTTGGCATCGCCCACCAGCACCGCAGCGCTGATCGCCATGCAACGTTGTCCGGCCGCGCCGCAAGCGGCACCGACCAAGCTCGATATGGCCTGCTCGCGGTTCGCGTCCGGCATCACCACGAGATGGTTCTTCGCCCCCGCGAGCGCCTGCACTCGCTTCAGTGCATTCGTGCCGGTTCGATAGACGTGCTTCGCCACCGGCACCGAGCCGACGAAGCTCACCGCCTTGATGTCAGGATGCGCGAGCAGGCCGTCCACCTGCTCGCGGCCGCCGTGCACCACCTGCACGATGCCCTCTGGCGCCCCCGCCTCGGCGAGAAGTTCCATCAGGAACATGGGCGTCATGGGGTCCTGCTCCGACGGCTTCAGCACGAAGGCGTTGCCGCAGGCCACCGCGATGGGGAACATCCACAGCGGAATCATGGCTGGGAAGTTGAACGGCGTGATGCCGGCGCAGATGCCGAGCGGCTGGACGATGCTGTAGGTGTCGATGCGCGTGGCGACGTTTTCCACCAGTTCGCCCATAACGAGGTTCGGGATGTTGCAGGCGTGCTCCACCACCTCGATGCCGCGCCACACCTCGCCCATGGCGTCTTCGTGGGTCTTGCCGGTCTCGCGGGAGAGAACCCGGGCGATGTCCTCCTGGCGTGCCTTGAGGATTGCCTGATACTTGAGCATCAGCCGGGCTCGTTCCGGCACCGGCACGTCGCGCCACGACTCGTAGGCCCGCATCGCCCCCTGAACCGCTTGATCCAACTCGGCCGGGGTTGCGAACGGCACTTGGCAGAGCACTTCCTGCGTTGCGGGATTGGTTACCGGGATTGCGCTGCCCTCCCCGACCACGGCCTTGCCGTCAATGAACTGCCCCAGCCGGTCTTCGCCGTTACTCACCTGCATCCAAGCTCCCCTTTCCTTCTATTCCACGTCGAACCAGTTGATCGGTATCACGCCATGGTCCACCAGATAGCGGTTCACCTGCGAAAAATGGCGGCAACCGAAGAAGCCGCTCGCCGACAGCGGCGAAGGATGCGGCGCCGTGAGCACCAAGTGCCGTGAGGAACTCACCTGCGCGCCTTTCTTCTTCGCATACGCGCCCCAGAGCAGGAACACCACGTTCTCCCGTTCGCGATTCACCACCTCAACGATGCGGTCCGTGAACGTCTCCCAGCCTTGGCCGCGATGCGAACCGGCGCGGTGCTGCACCACCGTCAGCACCGAATTCAGCAGCAACACGCCTTGCCGCGCCCACGGCGCGAGACAGCCGCATCCGGCCGGCACGGAACCGCCCGTGCGGCCCGCCGGCACGTCGTCACTCGACATGTCGGCGTTGATTTCCTGAAAGATGTTCACCAGCGATGGCGGCGCGGCCACGCCCGGTGGCACCGAGAAGCTGAGGCCATGCGCCTGACCGGGGCCGTGATATGGGTCCTGGCCGATGATGACCACCTTCACCTGATCGAGCGGCGTAGCGTTCAGCGCCGCGAAAATGTCGCCACCCTTCGGATGGACGATCTTGCGGGCGCGCTTCTCCGCCAGCAGAAACTCCCGCAGCTTGCGCATGTACGGGGCCTGGAACTCGCCGAGCAGTGCCGCCTTCCACGAGTCGGTCAGCGCAATGCGATCGGCGTCGCTCACGACGCTTCGCCTACCGTCCGCATGGTGGGGAACAGCAGCACGTCGCGGACGCTAGACGCGCCTGAGAGCAGCATGGCAAGGCGATCGATGCCGAGGCCCTCCCCCGCCGCTGGCGGCATGGCGTACTCCAAGGCGCGGATGTAGTCGGCGTCGAAGTGCATGGCTTCCAGGTCGCCCTGATCCTTGAGCGCAGCCTGATCGCGAAAGCGCTGCGCCTGATCGTCCGGGTCGTTCAGTTCGCTGAAGCCATTGGCCACCTCGCGGCCAGCGATGAAGAGCTCGAATCGATCCACCAAGTCCGGGTTGTCGTCGCTGCGCCGGGCGAGGGGCGAGACTTCGCTCGGGTAGCCCGTGATAAAGGTGGGCTGCACGAGCTTCGCTTCCACCCGGCGCTCGAAGACTTCCATGAGCAGGCGACCCCAGCCCCAGTCGGCGGGTGCCTCCTCGTTGCCAAACAAACGGCGCAGGGTGGCGATGTCCTTGAGTGCGTCCGGGTCCACGCCGGTTTCCGCCGCCACAGCATCCAGCATGGTCACGCGTTGGAACGCGTCGTCGAGGCGAATGGTCTCCCCGCCCGCCTCCACTTCCGCGGCCATGAACCCTTGATCCTTGAGCCGCGCAACCAATTGACGCACCAGCGACTCGGTGAGTTCGATGAGGTCCGCGTAGTTCGCATACGCCTGATAAAACTCCACCGTGGTGAATTCCGGATTGTGGCGTGGCGAGAGGCCCTCGTTGCGGAAGCAGCGGTTGATCTCATAGACGCGCTCGAAGCCGCCCACCACCAGTCGCTTGAGATAAAGCTCCGGCGCCACGCGGAGAAAAAGCTCCATGTCGAGGCTGTTGTGGTGCGTGACGAAGGGTCGCGCGGTGGCACCGCCGGGAATCGGATGCATCATCGGCGTCTCGACTTCGAGATAGTCGCGCGCGTCGAAGAACTCCCGCATCTCCCGCACCAGCGCCGAGCGCAGCCGGAACACCCGCCGCGAATCCTCGTTCATGATGAGATCGATGTGGCGGTTGCGGTGCCGAAGCTCGGTGTCGGCGAGGCCGTGGTACTTCTCTGGCAGCGGGTGCAGGGCCTTGGTGAGCAGCCGAATCTCGCGCGCATGAACCGTGAGTTCGCCGCGGCCCGTCTTCATCATGGTGCCGGCGACGCCGACGATGTCGCCCACGTCCCAAAGCTCGCGGAAGTCTTCGTAGGCGGCCTCGCCCACATCGCCCTGGCGCACATAGCACTGGATGCGGCCACTCACGTCCTCGAGGATGAGGAAGCTGGCCTTGCCCATCACGCGGCGCAGCATGATTCGGCCGGCGACGACGGCTTCGTCACCGGCCTCCTCTAGCTCCTCCTTGTTGCGCTCGCCGTGGGCCTCGATCAGCTCCCGGGCGAGATGCCCGCGCCGCCAATCGTTCGGATACGCCTGTCCGCGACCACGCAAGCGCTCTAGCTTCTCTCGACGGGCAACGGTCTCTGGCTTGCGGTCAGGCTGCATTGGCGCGGGCCTTGTAGGGGCGATGCTTGTGCTCGCCGGCGTTGCGCGAGACGAACGGCCTCGGCGGGGCAAGACGGGCGACCACAAGGGTCGCCCCTACGACAGGCCCGATCAGCGAGGCGAACAGGCTCGGCCAAGGGTGCCGGGGGACCACACGGGTCGCCCCTGCGGGCGCAGCGTCGTCGCTCACAGCCCGGCCTTCAGGCTTGCTTCCATGAACTCGGTGAGATCGCCGTCGAGGACCTTGCCTGGGTCGCTGCGCTCCACACCGGTACGAAGGTCTTTCACGCGGGACTGGTCGAGGACATAGGAGCGGATTTGGCTGCCCCAGCCGATGTCGGATTTCGCATCTTCCATGGCCTGTTGCTCGGCGCGACGCTTCTGCAGCTCAAGCTCGTGCAGCTTGGCGCGCAACTGCTTGAAAGCGCGGTCTTTGTTCTGGTGTTGCGAACGCTCGCTCTGGCACTGCACCACGACGTTGGTGGGCAGGTGCGTCAGGCGAACGGCGGAGTCTGTGCGGTTGACGTGCTGACCTCCGGCGCCGCTCGCGCGGTAGGTATCCACACGAACCTCGGAAGGGTCGATCTCGATCTCAATATCGTCGTCTATTTCCGCCGACACGAATACGGAAGCGAAGGAAGTGTGGCGGCGATTGCCGGCGTCGAACGGCGACTTGCGCACCAACCGATGCACGCCGGTTTCCGTTCTGAGCCAGCCATAGGCATTGTCGCCTGAGAACTGCACCGAAGCGCTCTTGATGCCGGCAACTTCGCCTTCGGACACCTCGATCACATCGGCACCAAACCCTTGCTGCTCGCCCCAGCGCAGATACATCCTGAGCAGCATCTCCGCCCAATCCTGCGCCTCCGTGCCGCCGGCACCGGCCTGAACATCGAGATAGGCACCAGCCTCGTCAAGCTCGCCATCGAACATGCGCCGCAAGTCAAGGCGCGTCAGGTGCGCCTCCACCTCGGCAAGATCGGCACCGATCAGATCGAGCGTATCGCCGTCACTCTCGGCAGCCGCAAGCTCGGCTAGCTCCCCGAGATCGTCAAGCTGTCCCTGCACATTGCCGAGACCGCTTACCACCTCTTCCAAGGCAGCCCGTTCCCTCCCAAGCGCACTGGCGCGCTTCGGGTCGTTCCAAACGTCGGCCTGGGACAACTCCCGCTCGACTTCCTCAAGCCGCCGCTCACGCTCGGGAAAGTCAAAGATACCCCCGTAGCGCTTCCGCCCGCTGCCCAAGCACCTTCAATGTCTCGCGTATCGAAGTAACCTCAGCCATGACAACCCAAGCGCCACCAAAACGAAGCGCGCCACTCTATCACGCAAGGCACGCCGCAAGCGCCGCCAGCCGCTGTACCCGCTGTACCGCGCGGAACAAGCAGCGCTTTGGAGGGAAGGCATTCTGCCTTCTCTGGGCGCCGTAAAGCGCACTCACCGGGAAAACGCCTATCGGCGTTTAGGGAAGGCAGAATGCCTTCCCTCCAGGGGGCCGTATCTACCGGCAGCGGGGAGACGCCCCCTTGGAGCAAGGGCGTCTCGCCGACGCGCCCTTCGGGCGCGCCGATGCACGCCGCAAGGCGCGCTTCCTAGTGGGAGCAGTTCGCGGCCCCATACCCCACCCTTGCGCTCGTGGCAAAGCAAACTATCGTGCCGCCTGTCGGATCACCGAGGCCCCTCCCACCCAATGCCAACACCAAGCGACAAGCTCATTGCCGCAGCCAAGGCATATTTTGCGGACATCGCCCGCATCCGTGCCTCCGGGGGCGCAACCGGCGAGCGGTCCGTCTACGCCCCACTCGCCATACTCCTGAACGCCATTGGCACGACCCTCAAGCCCAAGGTCTTCTGCGTAGGCGAGTTGGCCGATCAAGGCGCCGGCCATCCTGATTTCGGTCTCTACTCCGCCAAGCAGTTGCAAAGGAGCCGCCCCCGCGAGGGCCAAACGCCAGAGCGTGGCGTCGTAGAAGTCAAAGCGCCCGGCGACGACGCCTGGCTCACCGCCGACAGCGACCAAGTCTCGCGCTACCTCGGCCGCTATCGACTCGTGCTCGTCACCAACACGCATGACTTCGTGCTCATGGGCTTCGATGTAACCGGCAATCCCACTAAGCTGGAGACCTTCCGCCTCACCGAAGACGCCGACGACTTCCACGACCGAACCCAACACCCCACCTCCTTCGCCAAAGCAGCCGGTGCTGGCCTCGGCGAGTACCTAGCCCGAGCCCTCTCCCACAGCGCCAGCCTCGCCGAACCAAGAGACCTCGCATGGCTGCTCGCCTCCTACGCCCGCGACGGCCTCGCGCGCGTCGAATCCGCCGACGATGCACCGTCGCTCACCGCAGTCCGCGCCGCCCTGGAAGAAGCTCTCGGCGTCCGCTTCGAGGCAGACAAAGGCCGACGCTTCTTCCATTCAACCCTGGTGCAAACCCTGTTCTATGGCGTCTTCTCCGCCTGGGTGCTCTGGTCGCGCCAATCGCCACGCCCAACCGGCCCGTTCCGCTGGCGCGAGGCGGTCTGGCACCTGCGCGCACCGGTGTTGCGGGCACTCTTCCAACAGCTCTCCGACCCCGCTCGCCTCGAAGAACTCAACCTCGTGGAAGTGCTCGACTGGACTGCCGACGCCTTAGGCCGCGTCGATCGGGGGGCCTTCTTCGCGCGCTTCGCCGAAGGCGAGGCCGTGCCCTACTTCTACGAACCCTTCCTCGAAGCCTTCGACCCCCAGCTTCGCAAGCAACTCGGCGTCTGGTACACGCCGGTGGAAGTCGTGCGCTACATGGTCGCCCGCGTGGATCAGGCGCTGAAGGGGGACCTCGGCATCGCCCAAGGACTCGCCGCAGAGAATGTGTATGTGCTCGACCCGTGCTGCGGCACGGGTGCCTATCTCACGGAGGTGCTGCGGCGCATCGCAGCGAACCTTGAAGCGGAAGGGTTCGGTGCGTTGGTGGGCGCAAGGGTGAGGGAAGCGGCGACGAAGCGGGTCTTTGGCTTCGAGATCATGCCTGCGCCGTTCGTCGTGGCACATCTGCAGGTAGGACTGACGATGCAGCGCCTGGACGCGCCGCTGGCCGATGACGACAGCGAACGGGCGGGGATATTCCTAACCAACGCACTCACCGGCTGGGAACCGCGCGTGGCGAAACCGCTGCCGTTCCGGGAATTGGAGGAAGAGCGGGACCGTGCGGAGCGAGTGAAGCGAGACTCGCCGATTCTAGTGATCCTCGGCAATCCGCCCTACGACGGCTATGCGGGTATGGCAATGGACGAAGAGCGCGAACTGTCCACCGCTTACCGATCCGTGAAGCGCACGCGCCGTCCCGAAGGCCAAGGATTGAACGACCCTTATGTCCGCTTCTTCCGCATGGCCGAGCGGCGCATCGCGCAGAAGACAGGACAAGGCGTCGTCTGCTTCATCTCCAACTACTCGTGGCTCGATGGCCTTTCCTTTTCGGGCATGAGGGAGACGTATCTCGACGCGTTCGATGCTATTCGTATCGATTGCCTGAACGGCGACAAGTACGCGACCGGCAAGGTCGCACCGGATGGTTCGCCGGACCCGAGCATCTTCTCAACGGAAGGGGATCCGGTCGGGATTCAGGTTGGCACGGCTGTCGCGACGCTGGTGCGAAAGCCAGACCATGTGCCGACAAAGGCGGTCGAGTTTCGGCACCTTTGGGGGCAGGAGAAGCCAGCGGAACTCTTGGCAAGCGCCGAATCCGAACCAACAGCGCTCTATGACCGTGTGGAACCGCCGTTTCTTCTCGGCTTGCCGTTTTCGCAACTGGTAGTACAACAGGAGTGGTTTGGCTGGCCATCCCTACCTGACTTGCTGCCAACGTCATTCCCTGGCGTCAAGACGAGCCGCGATAGGTTTTTGGTGGAAACAGACCTTGGTCGACTTCGAGCCCGTTTGCGCGATTACTTCGACGCGACGCTGGCGAATGAGGAGATCGACCGACACCATCCCGGAGCAATGGGCGCGACCGCGAGGTTTGACGGTCCATCGGTACGTGATTTGCTCACGAAGCGAGGCGGCCCTGACGAGGAGGGCTTCATTCGCTTCGCGTATCGGCCCTTTGACGACCGATGGCTCTACATGGAGAGGGACTCGAACCTTGTCGACCGACCACGTCCCGAGTACCAACCGCACGTCTTCGACGGCAACATCTGGCTGTCCGCAGCGCAGCACGTCCGCAAAGGCGCGGGTGAACCACAGGCTTGCTTCACAAAGCACATGGGTTCATTGCACCTGATTGAACGCGGCGCACTGAT
The DNA here is from genome assembly GCA_965116935.1 of Pseudomonadales bacterium. Taxonomy (GTDB): domain Bacteria; phylum Pseudomonadota; class Gammaproteobacteria; order Pseudomonadales; family Azotimanducaceae; genus VXYL01. Next base: position 4,417,596 of record OZ220737.1, read on the forward strand.
GTTCCCTGCGTGGCTTCGCGACGAGCACGTGGACGGCGTCGCGCAACGTCGCGCGAATCTATCTCGGGCAGCTCAGAGCTATCTCGACCAAACCGGAGCGAACGTCGAAGACCTCTTCCACCACATCCTCGCCACCCTCCATGACCCAACCTACCGCGAAGCCAACGCCGGCGCGTTGCGCATGGAATGGCCGCGCATCCCCCTCCCGGACTGGCCAAACGGCGAAGCCGAAGGCGCAAGAGACGAGCTCCTCCGCTCCGCCAGCCGCGGCCGAGAAATCGCGGCACTGCTGGACTCCGACACCCCAGTCCCCGGCGTAACCCAACCACCCCTCCACCACGACGTTGCCACAGTCGCCGTCCCCACCACCGTAACCGGCCGCAACATGGCCGCCGAAGACTTCAACGTAACAGCCCGTTGGGGCCACCGCGGCCAAGCCGACGCCGTAATGCCCGGCCAAGGCCGCGCCGAAGAACGCACATTCACCACAACAGAAAGCGTCGCACTAGCGGACGCCCTGCCAACCCTAGGCAACACCACGTTCGACATCCACCTAAACGACACCGCCTACTGGCGCAACATCCCCATCGCCGTCTGGAATTACCGCCTAGGCGGCTACCAAGTCCTAAAGAAATGGCTCTCCTACCGCGAACACCCCATCCTGAACCGCCCCCTAAACCCCGAAGAGGTCCAGCACTTCACCAACACCGCCCGCCGCATCGCGATGTTGCTCGTGAAGACTAGCCGGCGACCACCAGCTTGAGGGCACCCGACGTACCTTCAGCAATCGCAGATCGCGGAAATCCGGTCAATCAACTCGTGCTCCGTCGGGCAGGCCATGATCCACCGCGTCACGTCGCCCAGCCGGCTCGGGTCGTCGGTCGACGAAAGAAGCCTGCGAACCCTAAATGCCATTTCAGCACCGAAGCGTTCCTCGGCGATCACGAACAGCGTGTACCTCGCTCCTTCGGCCCAGCCGTCTCGACGGGATTGCTCCGGCAACTTAGCAACAATGTCCAGAAATACCTCCTGCGCCTGATCCAAGGGAGCGTCGGGTTCACGCTGTTCGATTGCCCGCAGCAAATCCGTCAAGCGCTCGCGACGGCCTTCTATTCTTCCCTCGCTACGCCATTGCTCCGGCCACTGAGCAACCCTGTCCACCAACGCCATGCTCGCCTCTTCTGAGTCTCGTTAGCTCCGTAGCGCACCGCCATTACCTCACCAACACCGCCCGCCGCATCGCCTTGCCGCTGCTGAAGACCAGCCCGACCAAGTGAGGGCGCTCCTACACAACCTCAGCCGGTTCCGTTGCGAATGCCGGCAACCCGCGCAATCAACTCGTCCGCAGTCTGGCAGTCCATCACCCACGACGTCACTTCCTCAAGCCGATCCGCTTCGTCGATGGACGCAAGAAGATCGGCAAGCTGGCTCGCCGTACCGACGCCAAACCGTCGCTCAGCGACCAAGCGGAGAGTGCGCCGTGTCCCTTCGTGCCGATACATCTCTGGCCACAGGGCAGCGCGATCCGCCAACGACATGCTCGCCTCCTCCAAAGTCTCGCCTAGGTCCACCGGCCTACCCGCCATCCTGGTCGCGACGGATTGCACCCATGCCGCGAACGCGCGTCCCAGCTCCGTGTCGGACGGCGAACTCAGCCATTCCTGCACTGCGACCGTCTCTTCCGCAAGCTCCTCTAGCGTCCGGCTCTGCTCCAAAAGCACCACCCCACGCATCAGGTTGCGGAGTGGCAAATCGTCCACCGCAACATGCCGCTCGTCAAGCACAAGTGAGCGCTGCGACGGTTGGAACGGCTCCAGCACCGCCGGCGTGGGCGCAATCAGCCGCCGCATCTGAACGTCTTCCGTCCACGACGTGTCGCCGTTGTAAAGCACGAGCGGCAGAACGGGCGGCCACTGGCCCGGCGCGCCTAGGTGGCCGGTGCGGCCCAGTTCTGTGTAGAGCAGCGCCGTGTATTCGAGATTCCGCAGCGCCATCACAGCATCCTTGCTCGACTGGAACTCCAGCAACACGAGCAGATAGATCCATCCATCGCGGAACGGAACGCGCCACACGCAATCCCCGAGCCGCTCCTGCCCACGCTCGCCAACGTAGTCCGTCGACAGCTTCTCAAGACCTTCAAAGTCGAGCCCTTCGACCAACTCGGCATCACAGACGGCCCGCAGCAGGTCCTCCACCATGCGTGTGAACGAGAACAGGCGTTTGTAATGGCGGTCGTGCATGAACACGACCCTAGCGACAGCGCAACGTCCCGTATGTAAGAAAAGGCTGAAAACGGTGTCAGCCATTGACGCTTACTTGCAGGAAAAACAGCCGGGCATGCGGACAGCATTGGACGGTCTTGGAGGGAAGGCAGAATGCCTTCCCTCAAAAGGCACGCCTAACTCGCCACTGGCTTGACGACGAACAACAGGTCGCCGGCGTTCACCTGCTGGCCGCTTGCGACGTTGATTCGGGTGACCTCGAACGAGGTTTCAGGGTCGTAGAGAGGTTCGCTGCCCTGGACGTTGAAGTCGGCGAGGTGAAGCGGCGTGAAGATCTTGAAGGCTTCCAGTTGGCACAAGGTTTGCGTTGCCGGGATGGTTTCGCCGACGCGGACGTAGGCTGGCTCTGCCGGGGACGGGTTGAGATAGAAAATGCCGGTAGACGGCGCCAGCACGCGCAGTTCCGTGCTGCCTTCGATGGCCACCGCCTCGCGGCCAATGGCCTGCCCCGCGTCTCCCGCGGCTGCGGCGATCTCGTCGATCAGCGCGTCCGCGTCGATGCGTTGGAAGAAAGCTGGCAGAAAGCCGGTGTCGTAGTCGCCGCTTAAGAAAACCTCGTCTCGCAGCACGCGCACGAGCAACGCGATGTTGGTGGAGATGCCGGTGATCCGCACCTCGGCCAGCCAGTCCGCCAGCCGCGCGGCGGTGGTGGCACGGTCGGGGCCGTGACAGATGATCTGCGCCACCATGCTGTCGTAGTAGGGCGAGACGAACTTGCCCTCGGCGGCAATCGAGATCACGTCGATGTCGTCTGCCTCGGGCCATTCGCATGTGACGATCTGGCCGGGGCTCGGCTGGAAGGAAAGTTCCCCGCTGCCGCTTCGAACGATGCGCTCGGCGTTGATGCGCGCCTCGATGGCATAGCCATCGTCAGCCATCGCGAGGTCCGCAATGCTCTCGCCGGCGGCGATGCGAAGCTGTTCGCCAACGATGTCGACGCCGGACACCCGCTCCGTCACCGGGTGCTCCACCTGCAGGCGCGTGTTCATCTCCATGAAATACGCGGCACCGCCGTCGAGGTCGTGGATGAACTCCACGGTGCCGGCGCCGACGTAGTCCACCTCCTCCGCAAGCGCAGCGCTGTGGCGCATGACTTCGTCCGCCAGCTCGTCCGGCAGCGAGGTGGAGCCCGATTCCTCGATGACCTTTTGCCGATCCCGCTGCACGCTGCAATCGCGCAGCCCAAGCACGCGGGTATTGCCCTCGGCGTCGCGCAGAAGCTGCACCTCGATGTGGCGCAGGCGCGTGATGTAGCGTTCGAGATAGACGTCGCCGTTACCAAACGCAGCCCTCGCCTCCACCGACACGCGGTGGAAGAGCTCGTGAAAGCGGTCGGCGGACTCAACCACTTGAATGCCCTTGCCACCACCGCCGTGGACTGCCTTCACGAGCACTGGGTAGCCAATGGATGCGGCGTTGGCCGCAGCGCGGTCGGGATCGGTGACGATGCCGTGGCTGCCCGGCACCACGGGCACGCCGAGTCGCATGGCGGCAGCGATGGCGTTCGATTTGTTGCCCATCGTGTTCATGCTCGTGACGGGCGGGCCGACGAAGTTGATGGCGCGGGAGCGCACAAGCTCCGCAAACTGACTGCTTTCCGACAGGAAGCCGATGCCGGGATGCAGCGAGTCCACCTTCTGCTGCTCCGCCACCTCGATCACCGACAGCGCGTTGAGGTAGCTCTCGTCTGGCGTGTTGCCGCCGATGCATACGACGGTGTCGTTGTCGCCGAGCATGTCCACGGGCACCGAGTCCATGTCCGGATCAGACTGCACCAGCACCACGCCGACACCCTTGCGCTGCGCCACCCGCACCAGCTTCACGGCGGTGCAGCCGCGGGCATGAATGAGCATCCGTCGAACCGGGCGCAGCAAGTCACGCTCCGGCACCGTGGCGCGCAGCGGCGGCGCCGCCGGTCGCTCCTGCTCGAGAACGCCAGCCATGACACGGTTCACGACATCCACCACCGATTCCTCCGGCACCGGGATGTCCGGGTCGATGCGCCGCAACTCGTCGTCGAGGTCCGTATGGAAAGGATGCTTCACCAGCCCCTGCATGGCACCGGGCTCGCTTGCAAGGTAGTTGGCGAGGTGCGACTCGGCCGGCAGGTAGCTCGTCACCACGATCTGCCCCGCGAACGGCATGCTGGCGCCGGACAGATAGTAGGTCTGCACCAGCGGGTGGGTGACAAAGCTCGCCTGGGCGCCGCCCGTGCAGTCGCCGTAGCCGAAGACGATGGCCGGCAGGTCGAAGTCGCGCACGAAACGGGTCAGGCGGTCGTTGATGGCGGCCATGGAGAAGAGCGCCCCGGCACCCTCCTTCGTCTGCATCCCGCCCGAGGAAATGAAGCAGATCAGTGGCAGTTGCTGTTCCGCGCAGTGCACCAGGAGCTTGCAGAATTTCTCGGCACTCGCCATGTCGAACGACCCGGCCTGAAAACCGACGTTCGAGATCACGACGCCGCACGGCAGTCCGTCAGCACCGTTCTTGAACGTGCCGATGCCGGTCACCACTCCGCACGGCGGCTGGCCGGCGTTCAGGGCGCCTTCGATGGAGGAACGGAAGCCCGGAAACTCGCACGGGTCCGAACTCAAAAGATCGCCGTTGAGTTCGCGGAAATCGTCGAAGAACTCCCCGATGAAGCGCTCGTGGCCAGTATCCCGGCGTCGCTTGTAGGTGGTGAGGACGTTCTGGATCAGGAGGTCCCGGTAGGCGTGGCTTAGCCGGTTCCAGAAGTCCTTGCGCCGGCCGATGCTGCGCGGCGAGATGCGGCCCTCGTATCGCCGCCCTTCGAGCCGCGCCCGCAGATACGACGCCAAGAGCCGCTCAAAGAGGAACGTGACGACAACGAAAAGCGCATCGGAGATATGCGGGAAAGCGGTCTGCTTCCACTCCTCCACGGCACGGAAGAAGGCGCTCGCACGGGGCTGGGCACTGACGCGCGAGTACCAGTCGAACAGACGCTGGCGCATCTCGTCGACGCCGGCGCCGTTTGCGGCAAGCGCTTGGTCGCGAACGGCGACTTCCAGCGCCGCATCGATCAGCTTCTGCACCGACTCCCGCGACAGCGAATGGGTGGTTCCCGCCTCCCGGGCGATGGAGTCGAGGTTGGCGAGGATGGCGTCGTAAACCCGGTCGAACAGGAGCAGGTTCTCGCATTCGCTGGCGAAGTCGTCGCGCAGTTCCTCGTTGAGCAGGATGTCGAGCACGGAGACGTCCGCCACATTCGCATCCGGCGTATCGATTGCCGGCAGGCGCGCACCGTCCCGCGGTCGCACGAGCCCGGTGAAGTGACTGTCGAGCAGCAGTCGATTGATGACCACGGACGACCCGCCGCCGTTCGCCGCGCGCTTCAGATGCGGCGGCAAGGCAGCCTCGTCGACGAATCCGGTGAGCGGTCCCTCGGTCATGGCCAGATTCAGTGCCGACGAGAGCTGCTCGCGCAGCACCGCGTCGGGAATGCCGCCGAGGTCCCCGGTGACGAGCTGCATGGCTTCGTGGGAGAAACGCTCGTGCAGGGCTGGGCCGAGCGCGGCGTCGGCGCGGATGGCGGCCACCAGTCGGCGCGGCGCCGGGATGTCGTCGGAGGCGAAGAGGTGTGCGGCATCCTCGTGGTTGGCGATGAACCCGCCAAGGGATGCGAAGTTGCCGGCAGAGTCCACCTTCCAGCGGTTGTACAGATACATGCCGGTGTTGGCGATGAGGCCCGCTCGCGCCTCCTCGAAGTTCTTGCGCGGTTCGCCGAGCAGCAGGCGGCGGATGCGACCTCGCTCGTCGTGGATCGCCGCCTTTTTCTCCACATAGTTGCGCCAGGGCTTGGCCAGCGCATCGTCGTAGATGACCTTGTCGGGGTCCTGCAGCCAGGAGAGGAAGGTCTCGCGCCGCTCGCGGGCGGCGCGGCGGGCGAGTTCCCCCGCCGGCAACTCGTGCTCGGCGAGGCGGCCATAGGCATGGACGGTGGTCGAGCGAATCCGCCGCCGCACCCGCAGATAGCGCAGATAGCGATAGGCAACGCCAAAGACGTTGACGTACTCCGTCGGATTGCGGGTGAGCGTGAGCGCGGCGCTCGCTTGGGTCGCCTGCAGCCTGGGCGACGGATTCAGATAGCGCTCAAGGCTTCTTGCGTAGTGGTCGATGATGTATGGATTGTCGGCGACGAAGCGCCGCGTGCTCTCCTCCACATGGCGGATGCCGGAGACGATGGCGTGGCGGAGGTTCGCCACATCCTCGCCGGGGGCATAGTCGATGATGGCGTCGATGTTGCCCTGCCGCTTCAGCTCGAACGGCGACAGGCCCACTTCCTTGGCGCACTGCTGCCACGACAAGTTGAGTCGCCGGGCGATGCTGGCGAGGCTGCGGGGCTGAATCGTGCTGAAAACGCCATCGCGCACCGACAGGATCATGTTGCTTGCGGCGAGCGGGATGGCACCCCCGGAATAGCCGAGGCCAAAGACGATGCCGAGGTTGGGCACGTCCGTGTTCGACATCTCGGCGATCAGGAGCGAGATGCTGTGCGCCTGATTGCCCCGGTTTGCATCCGCATCGGCGGCGGCGCCCGGAGTGTCCATCAGGCTGACGATGGGAATGGAACGGTTGGAATACTCCTCGATCTTGCGCGCCGCCAAGAGATGGTGCTCCGGCATCCACTCGCCGCTGCGCACTCCGCGGTCTTGGGCGATGAAGCCGACGGGTCGCACCTCGTCGCCGAAGTCCATGTTGACGACGGCGGCATAGAAAGCCGCTTCGCTGGTTTCGGAAACCACCTCGCCAAGCTCGGCGATGGCCCGCGGCGCGGGCGTGCGCTTGGGGTCCTCGGCGGCACTGACCACTGCCTCGATGTACGAATCGATGTCGACGTTGTCGAGGTAGTCGTTGCGACGCGCGACGTCGGCATCCGAAAGAATGCCGCGCAAGGGCGGATCCAAGTCGCGCTCCTCCGCTGGGAACAGGGAGGAGTCCTGCGCCAGGTTTTCGGCAATCAGGAACAGGCGATCGCCGGGGGCAAACCGGCTTGCCATCAGGCTTTCAACGGGAAGAGGGCCATCGAACAGGTCACCGAACGCTTCCGACGCAGGTACAATCGCCGCACTTTATGGAAGGCCGGTGCATTCCGCAAATTGCATCCGCCTTGCTTTTTCAGCAAAAAACCTTCCCCATCGCTTTGGGACTCGCGCCGCCATCGCCACCTCACTCGCCATCGCCGTGCTCACGGTCTCCGACACCCGCACCGCCGCGGACGATCGTTCCGGCGACTTGCTCGCGGAGCGGGCGGTCGCCGCTGGCCATCGCTTGGCGGCACGCGACATCGTGCGCGACGACGTGTACGCCATCCGCGCCGTCGTCAGCGCCTGGATTGCGGATGCGGACATCGACGCGGTCATCAGCACCGGCGGCACCGGCTTCACCGGTCGCGACAGCACGCCGGAGGCGCTCACGCCGCTCTTCGACAAGCACATCGAGGGCTTCGGCGAACTGTTTCGGCAGTTGTCGTTCGAGGAGATCGGCAGCTCCACCATTCAGTCCCGCGCCGTCGGCGGCCTCGCCAACGCAACGCTCGTGTTCGCGTTGCCGGGCTCCACCAACGCCTGCGCCACGGGTTGGGACCGCATCCTTGTGAACCAACTCGACGACGAGTTCCGGCCCTGCAACTTCGCAGAACTCCTGCCCCGCTTCCGCGAGGGCTAGCCCAAGCCAGCCACCCTGCCACCCATCAGGAGCGATCCCCATGACCCAATCCGCCTTCGTCATCGGCGCCAAGCGCACTCCCATCGGCAGCTTTCTCGGTGCCCTTTCGGACCGCACCGCACCAGAGCTCGGGGCACACGCCATTCGCGCGGCCTTGGACGACGCTGGGCTCGGCGGCGAGGACATCGACGAGGTGCTCATGGGCTGCGTCCTCAGTGCCGGCGTGAAGCAGGCGCCAGCGAGGCAAGCCATGCGCGGCGCCGGTGTTCCCGACGCGGTCGGCGCCACCACCATCAACAAGGTGTGCGGCTCCGGCATGAAGGCAGCCATGCTCGCGAGCGACCTCATCCGCGCCGGCAGTGCCGACTGCGTGGTGGCCGGCGGCATGGAGAGCATGACCAACGCGCCCTACCTCATGGCAAAGGCACGCAGCGGCGCCCGCATGGGCCACGCCGAAATGAAGGACGCAATGTTCCTGGACGGCCTCGAAGACGCCGAAACCGGCGGCTCCATGGGCAGCTTCGCCCAAGACACCGCAGACAGCCGCCAACTCACCCGCGAGGCGATGGACGAGTTCGCCATCCAGTCCGTCGTCAAGGCCCGCCACGCCATGGACGAGGGCAAGCTGGCGCAGGAGATCAGCCCCTTGGGCGATGTGACCGAGGATGAGCAGCCGCGACGCTCCAAGATCGATCGCATCCCGTCCCTGCGGCCGGCATTCAAGCGCGACGGCACCATCACCGCCGCCAACGCAAGCTCCATCTCCGACGGCGCCTCGGCGCTCGTGATCGGCGGCGAGGGTGCCTGCGGCTCGGCAGCCGGTGATCCGCTCGCTCGCATCGTCGGCCACGCTACCCATTCCATCCATCCTTCCGAGTTCACCGTGGCGCCGGCCGGCGCGATCGCCAAGCTGCTCGATGACGTCGGCTGGCGGCAAGAGGATGTGGACGTTTTCGAGATCAACGAGGCATTTGCCTGCGTGCCGATGATGGCCATCGACGAGCTTGGGCTGGGCACGGAACGGGTCAACCTCTATGGCGGGGCGTGCGCACAAGGCCATCCCATCGGCTCCACAGGCTCCCGCCTCATCGTCACGCTCGCACACGCTTTGGCCGCCACCGGCGGCAAGCGTGGCGTCGCCTCGCTCTGCATTGGCGGTGGCGAGGCCACGGCCGTCGCGCTCGAGCGCGTCTGATAGCGCCCTTCGCCTGCACCCAACGGAACGAACGAGGACGACGAGTCGTGGCGCGATTGCCGGTCATCATCGGGTTTGGCGGAGTGAATCCCGCCGGGCGGATTTCCTCCCACCACGCCTATCGCCGCACCGTCATCGACGCGATCGGCAAGGAGGCAGCCGACGACACCTATGCCAGTCTCGCCGCGTTGATGAACTTGGACGGCGACAGCGCCGATCCGGCTGTACGCACACACATCAAGGATCACACGCTGATTCGTCGCGTCGAGTGCTTCGACCCGAGCGACATCCCGTGGCAGCGGCGGGCACGGCTTCAGCCAGCACAAGGCAATGCGTTGGCCTTCACCGTTGCCGCCCGGGACATGCCCGAACGCATCCCGGACAGCTGGGACGTCAGTCAGCGCGACGACGGCGCCTTCGACGTCACCGCTCCGCAAGCGGATGTGCTGGTGCCGGACCGACGCGACTCCCGGGTCACATCCGCTGGCGAGGCGCCCACCGGCTTCGATCCCGGCAGCCTCTATCAGTCACGCAGCCACCCGCGGGGTCTGCAACTTGCCATCTACGGCGCATCCGACGCGGTTCGCTCCGTTGGCATCCCTTGGCAGGAACTGAAAAGCCGCGTGCGTCCAGACCAGTTCTCGGCCTATGCCGGCAGCGCCATGGGGCAGCTCGACGACCAAAGCACGCGCGGCATGATGCAGGCGCCCATGATGGGCCGTCGCCCCAACTCCAAGCAGGCGGCGCTGGGCCTCGTCGAAATGCCGGCCGATTTCGTCAACGCCTACGTCATTGGCAGCGTCGGCGCCACCGGCGGCATGATCGGCGCCTGCGCCACCTTCCTTTACAACCTGCGTGCCGCCGTGGACGACATCAAGAGCGGTCGCTGCCGCGTCGCCCTGGCGGGAAGTGCCGAGGCGCCCATCGTTCCGGAACTCATGGAGGCCTTTCGCACCATGGGAGCGCTGGCGGAGGACGAAGCCCTCATGGCCATCGACGGTGCCGATCAGGTGGACAACCGTCGCGCCTGCCGACCGTTCGCGGAGAACTGCGGCTTCACGATGGCGGAGGCATCGGTTTACGTCGTGTTGGTCGATGACGAACTGGTGCTGGAGCTTGGCGCCGACATCCACGGCGCCGTGCCGGATGTTTTCGTCAATGCGGACGGCTTCAAGAAGTCGATCCCCGGACCCGGCGTCGGCAACTACATCACGGTGGGCAAGGCGCTGGCGACGGCGCGGGCGATCCTCGGCGAGGAGGCGGTGCGGCAGCGTTCCTACGTCCACGCGCACGGCACCGGCACGCCGCAGAATCGTGTAACCGAGTCGCACATCCTGAACGAAATAGCCAAGGCGTTCGGCATCGAGCGCTGGGACGTCGCTGCCATCAAGGCATATCTCGGTCACACTCTCGCACCGGCTTCGGGCGACCAGGTGGCCGCTGCCCTTGGGGCATGGCAGTACGGCTGGATTCCAGGCATCGCCACCATCGAGGGTCCCGCTGACGACGTGCATCACAGCAATCTGCGCATCGGCCCAGAGCACATTGAGATCGACCCCGAAGCGATGGATGTGGCGCTGGTCAATTCCAAGGGATTCGGCGGCAACAACGCGACGGGCGTCGTCCTCTCGCCCCACGTCACCGAAGCCATGCTTGCGAAACGCCACGGAGCAACCGCCATGCAGCGCCACGCTCGCCGCAACGAGGGCGTTCACGCGGCAGCCGTCGACTACGACGCCGCCGCCACCCGTGGTGAAGACAAGCCCATTTACCACTTCGGCGAGGACGTGCTCCAAGGCGAGGACATCGGCATCGACGCCCAGAGCCTTCGGGTCCCAGGCTACGGCACCCCAGTCTCGCTAGACGCCGACAACCCCTTCCCCGACATGACCTAACGCCTAGCCCGCATTTCTCACCAGGCCTCGTAGCGAGGGCGACGAGGCGCGCCCAACCACCTCTCAGTTGACCGTAGAGCGACCACCTCGCGATTGTCGGGCCCGTTCCCGCAGCCGCTTGGCGATTTCCTCACTCGGAGCGTACTGCACGGCGCGTTCGAGTTCCTCAGCGACCATCTCGGGCGCGCCGAGCGCCATCCACAGGTCCGCGCGCTCGACGTAGATGCCGTACATCTCGGGCACGATCAGCAGTTGGTAGTCGGAAATCGTGAGGGCCCGCGCCGGATCGCCACCACGCTGCACCAGCATCCGGGCGTTGTTGAGCATCCGCAAGGTGACCTCGCGCGGCGTCGCCTGGGCAAACGCGCCCGCCTCGCCAACGCGGTTCGCGCGGAGCCAAGCGGTGCACTCCTCGCGCGAAGTGACCCGCAGGCCAAACGGATCCACCAAGGCGCCACCAATGGTCACGAGGAAGTGGCGCGGGAAGTTGACACCCATTGCCTCGAGCCCCAGCAGGCGTGCGACGCCCATCGCCACCACCCCCATCGACACCGGAATGCCTTGCTGGCTTTTCAGCACGTGCGGCAGGATGCTGTTCTCCAGTTCGTAGTAGCGCTCGCGAGCACCGCTGAAGCCTTGGCTCGCCATTTCCGCAACGACATGCGTCGCGCCCGGCTCGCCCCTCTCCCTTGCCGAGGCAGCGATGCGCTCGATCTCGCCCCGAGCCCATTCCACATCAGCGTCGTCGGATTCGAGGATGCGCGCGACGATGAGTGCACCTTCCACCGGATCGTCGTTGCGGTCGAGAAACCCGAGTAGGTCGCCCTTGAGCGGCAGGTCCGTCAGCCCGCCGTCGTCGCTCACGGCGCCACCGCCGCATGTTCCCGCGCCGCCGCAAATCGAATCTCCGGCCAGCGCTCTTCGGTGAGGCTGAGGTTGGTGCGGCTCGACGCGAGGTAGGCGAGATGCCCGCCGCCGTCGATGGCAAGGCGGCCAAGATTGCGGCTCTTGAACTCATCGAGCCGACGCGGATCGTCGCACTGCACCCAGCGCGCCGTGAAAATGTCCCCCGGCGCGAACACGCAGTCGGCGCGGTATTCGGCATCGAGCCGATGCGCCACTACGTCGAACTGCAGCGAGCCGACGGCACCGATAACGATGTCGTTGCGCGCCAAGGGGAAGAAGACCTGTGTCGCACCCTCCTCCGAAAGCTGCCGCACGCCCTTCTCGAGCTGCTTCGCCTTGAGCGGATCCCGTGCCCGCACCACCTGAAACAGCTCCGGGGCGAAGTTCGGAACGCCCTCGAAGCGCAGTTCCTCGCCTTCGGTGAAGGTGTCGCCGATGCTGATGGCGCCGTGGTTGTAGAGCCCAATGATGTCTCCGGCCCAGGCTTCCTGCGCCTGCACTCGATCACCAGCCATGAAGGTGACCGCATTGCCCACCTTCATGTCGCGCCCCATCCGAACGTGGCGCAGACGCATCCCCGGTCGATAGCCGCCGGAACACACCCGCAGGAAGGCGATGCGGTCCCGGTGCTTCGGATCCATGTTCGCCTGAATCTTGAACACGAAGCCGGAAAACTTGGCTTCCTGTGGCTGCACGTTGCGCGACGCCCCGCCGTTGACGCTGGCGGTGCGCGAACCCGGTGCCGGCGCGTGCTCCGAGAAGCAGTCAAGGAAGTGCTCGACGCCAAAGTTGCCGAGGGCGGTGCCGAAGAACACGGGCGTCCGCCGCCCGGCAAGGAACGCTTCCTCGTCGAAGGCATGGCTTGCCCCGCGCACAAGCTCCACTTCCTCGGCGAAGCCCTCATGTTCGTCGCCAAGCCACGCGCGCGCCTCCGCGCTGTCGAGCCCTTCGATGGTGCACCACTCGCGACGTTTGTCGCCGTGGCCGGACTCGTAGCAGACGATGCGGTCCTGCGCCAGCAGATACACGCCCCGGAAGGAGCTGCCGGCGCCAATGGGCCACGACATGGGCGCACATTCGATGGCGAGGACATCCTCGACCTCGTCGATCAACTCCACCGGATCACGGATTTCCCGATCCAGCTTGTTGATGAACGTGAACACGGGCGTGTCCCGCATTCGGCAGATTTCCAGCAGCCGAATGGTGCGCGGCTCCACGCCCTTGGAACCGTCAATGACCATGAGCGCGGAATCCACCGCCGTGAGGGTGCGGTAGGTGTCCTCGGAGAAATCCTCGTGACCCGGCGTGTCGAGGAGATTCACGACGTGCGAGCCATAGTCAAACTGCATCACCGACGTAGTGACCGAAATGCCCCGCTCCTGCTCCATCTTCATCCAGTCTGAAGCGGCGTGGCGGTTCGACTTGCGCGCCTTGATGGTGCCGGCCATCACGATGGCGTTGCCAAGCAGCAACAGCTTCTCCGTCACCGTCGTCTTGCCGGCATCGGGATGCGAGATGATCGCGAAGGTACGGCGCCGGTCGGTTTCCACGCGGAGGACGGTCTATTGCGGATCGGTGGCGGCGGATTATAGCGACGGCGACTTCGACTCCGCGATCAGCCGCCACAAGGCTTGCTTGGCCTCAGGCGATTCATCGCCGGGATTCACATAAATGCCGCGTTCGATGGCTTGCGTCGGGAGTTCCTCCTCGCCGAGACCCCACGTGGCGGCAGCCTTGGTGCCGGACACCACACGGCGCATGGCTTCGCCTTCCATCTGATGGCCGGCAAAGGCGGCAAAGGCGCGCTCCGGCTGGCTGCTTGCGGAGACTCCGGGCTGGGGCCAGTCGAAGCGCAGCGATTGCACCTTCGCGCCACGAAAGCCATCCATGGCGCGCATCACATCGAGCAGGAACCGCCGTCGGGGCCAAGCGTCTTCGGCAATGGCCGCAAACACATCGCCGAGTCGCAGGCAGCGGATGGTGAAGGCCTCGATGGCCGGCACCGAAGGGGAATCTCCAGGCGCAGGCGACCCCTGCAAGTCTTGCGAGCGTCGTGCTGGCGCAGGTTGGGTTTGCCTTCGAGCCGGGCCAGAGTTGCCGATGGCGGCTGGCACACGCTGCGACACATCGGCAGCCGCTTCCGCGAGGTCGCTAGACGACTCCTCCCCTATCGGTTCCGACCGACGCACCCAGACATCAACGCCAAGGCGTCGGAACCAAGCATGTTTCGCACTGCCATGCGCCATCGCCAGTCCAGTGTATCAATCGCAAGTCACGGTTCGCCCGCCCGTGGGCACCGTGATAGGGTGCGCGCCCCACCCAAGGGTGCGCCCGACATGCAATACAACACCGACGACGTTCGCATCACCGGCATGGAGGAGGTGCGGGCACCCGATGAAGTGATCGAGGAACTGCCGATTACGCCAGATGCATCGGCGATGGTGTTCAACAGCCGCCGCGAGGCCAGCGACATCATCAACGGGCGCGACGACCGCGTGCTTGCCATCGTCGGCCCCTGCTCCATCCATGATCCCGAAGCGGCGCGCGAATACGCCGGCAAGCTCGCCGAACTCGCGCAGGGCTTGCACGACCACCTCTGCATCGTCATGCGCGTTTACTTCGAGAAGCCCCGCACCACCGTCGGCTGGAAGGGCCTCATCAACGACCCCGGCCTCGACAATTCGTTCGACATCAACACCGGCCTCAAGGCCGCCCGCTCGCTCCTGCTCGACATCGCTGGCTTCGGCATCGGCGCCGGCACGGAGTACCTGGACCTCATTACGCCGCAGTACATCGCCGACCTCGTCTGCTGGGGTGCCATCGGCGCCCGCACCACCGAGAGCCAAGTGCATCGCCAGCTCGCCTCGGGGCTTTCCTGTCCCATCGGCTTCAAGAACACCACCAACGGCGACATCCAAGTGGCGGCCGATGCCGTCAAGTCCGCCCGCCACCCGCACATCTTCCTGTCGGTGACCAAGACCGGCCACTCGGCCATCTTCTCCACCGCCGGCAACCCAGACTGCCACATCATCCTGCGCGGCGGTGGCGGCAAGACCAACTTCGACAATCCCTCGGTGCACTACGCCAGCCGCATCCTCGGCGAAGGGGGCCTCGGCGAGAGCATGATGATCGATGCCAGCCACGCCAACAGCAACAAGGACCACCGCCGCCAGGTAGATGTGCTCGCCGAACTCTCGCGCCAGCTCGCCGGCGGCGAGCCCCGCATCATGGGCGTGATGGTCGAAAGCAATCTGGTGGAGGGCAACCAGAAGCTCGGCGGCAAGCTAACCTACGGCCAGAGCGTGACCGACGCCTGCATCGGCTGGGACGACACCGTGCGCAGCCTCGAAGGGCTGGCCGAGGCGGTGGACGCCAGACGCCAAGCCGCCTAGGCGGCGAGCCTCCTCGCGCCGCAAACAGCAAGTACGCAGCAACCGTGGAACCGATGGCCTACATCGCCCTGCGCGCGGCACGTCGCGCCGGCCGCATCATCCTGCCGGCCATGGATCGGGTGGACACCCTGACGATCGAGCACAAAGGCAAGAACGACCTCGTCACCGAGATCGACCGGCAGGCCGAGGACGCCATCGTCGAAACCATCCTCGCGGCCTATCCCGGCCACGCCATCGTCGGCGAGGAGCGGGGCACCCGAGCGGCCGCCGGCGACAGCGACGACGCGCGCTATACATGGATCATCGATCCACTCGACGGCACCATCAATTTCCTCTACGGCATCCCGCACTTTTGCACCTCCATCGCCGTCAAGCGCGACGGAACGCTGATGCACGGCGTGGTGGTGGATCATGTCCACAACGAGGAGTTCACCGCCTCCCGAGGCGACGGCGCGCGCCTGAACGGCCGCCGCCTCTTGCGCGTATCGCGCCACAAACAGCTCGACGAGGCCGTGATCGGCACGGGGCTCGTGTCGGAACGAGCACCCGACCGCATCACGGCCTACGGCCACATGACGGGCGCGCTGAATCGCGAGTGCCGCACATTGCGTCGTCAGGGTGCTGCGGCACTGGATCTGGCCTGGGTCGCCGCCGGCCGCCTCGACGGCTACTTCGAGTTTGGCCTCAAGACCTGGGACATGGCCGCCGCTGCGGTCATCGTTCGGGAAGCCGGCGGCTTTGTCAGCGATGCCGACGGCGGCGACCGGTTTCTGGAGACCGGCAACGTCGTCGCCGCCAACCCGCGTCTCATCAGACATCTGCTCCGCTCGATCCGCAATGGCACCGAGGCGGCACTTGCGTAAACTCGGGCAGCGACGCCACCCAACGCCGGAGGGGCCCCTTGCCATGATCCGTGGAACCACATGTGCACGGCACCGAGTGCTTGCCGTGCTGGCACTGGCATGCACCGTCGCCCTACCGGCGGCCGACCTTGCCGAGGAGTTGGCGGCACCAAGCCGCAGCGAAGAAGACCGCGCCCGCGACGCGGGGCGCAGACCCGCCGAAGTGATCGCCTTCCTCGGTATCGAACCGGGCATGACTGTGATGGACCTGGTTGCCTCGGGCGGCTGGTACACAGAGGTGCTATCCATCGCCGTGGGTGACGGCGGCACCGTCTATGCGCAGAATCCGCCGATGATGCTGGCCTTCCGTGACGGCTACTACGACAAGGCCATCACCGCTCGCCTGGCCGGCGATCGATTGCCCAACGTGGTGCGCCTGGACCGCGACCTGGCCGAAACCGGCCTCCCACCAGGCACGCTCGACGCCGCCATCACGGCGCTCAACTTCCATGATGTACACAACGGGATGGGCGAACAGGCGGCCACGGCTTTTCTCGTGGCGGTCAAGGCGCTCTTGAAGCCAGGCGGCGTGCTGGGACTCATCGACCACTACGGCCAATCCGGCAACGACAACAACACCCTGCATCGGCTCGACGTTGCCACCGCACTGCCGCTCATGGAGAGCGCTGGGTTCGAGGTGACGGCGTCGGACATCCTGCGCAATCCAAGCGATGATCACACCAAGATGGTGTTCGACGAGACCGTGCGGGGCAAGACCGATCGCTTGCTGCTGCGCCTGACAAAGCCGTTGGATGAGGCCGCCACCGATGATTGATCTGTACACCTGGGCCACGCCCAACGGACGCAAGGTGTCCATCGCCCTCGAGGAAATGGGGCTCGACTACCGCGTGCATCCGGTGAACATCGGCAAAGATGAGCAGTTCGCCGCGGATTTCCTCAAGATCAGCCCCAACAACAAGATTCCCGCCATCGTCGACCACGAAACAGGGCGCGCCATGATGGAGTCCGGCGCAATCCTGCTCCATCTCGCGGACCGCACGGGCAGCTTTCAGGGACCGGACCGGTGGGCGACGCTCGAATGGCTGATGCTGCAAATGGGCGGCGTCGGCCCCATGCTGGGCCAGGCGCACCACTTCCTGCGCTTCAACCCAGGCAAGGCCCCGTACGCCGAAACCCGCTACCGCACGGAAGCAGCGCGGCTATACGGCGTGCTCGACAGGCGCCTTAAGGACCGCGAATGGCTGGCCGACGAATACTCCATCGCCGACATGGCGACCTGGCCTTGGATCTCCCGCTACGAATGGCAGGGCATCGACTGGAGCGACTTCCCGAACCTGAAGCGTTGGTACCTCACCATCGCCGCCAGAGAGGCGGTGCAGCGAGGCTACGACGTGCCAGCCCTAGGACAGCCCATCCCGCTACCCTGACTGATAGAGGAGGCCTGGGTTTTCGCTCGCCCCTTCGACGGTGCGACAGCGCCAGTCAGTCGCTGGCTGCCACCGCCTTGATAACCACCTTCGCCTTGCGCTCGCCCGGGTCTCGGCTAGCCGGCGTGCCGTCGAACGGGTGTGGCGTGCGGGGGACAAACCAAGGGCGCCAATGCGTTACCGGGATGCTCTTGGTGTCGATGGGCACCGCCTTGCCGTCGGCATTCACCCGAGTCGGCGTGGAGTAGCTCCGCTCGATGTCGCTGGCCGCCCATTGCTCGAAGCTGGACTGCATTCGGGAGTCGCCTAGCGCTGTAGCCGACGCCAAAAGCGCCACCGTCGCTGCCACCAGGGCGGGGAACCGAACGCGCATGTGATCTCGAACCCACATTGCCTGCCTCCTTGCGAACGCGATTCGCTGTCGACAAGCCCAACCTATGCCTCGGCTAGCGTCCCGGCAACAACCGCGTTAGAACGATTGGCACCTAAACCGCGTGCGCTTATGGCCCTTGCGCCTAACCGTCTGCGCCGGCCAGGCCCTTACCCGCCGGTCGCGACTCCTCCCGAGCAGCCACCGCCTGCAGCCGTTTTGCATGCTTCCTTCCGTCGAAGAGCACGAGCACGGCGGCAGACGCCGCGAGCAGAACCGCCATCGCGAAAAACTCCGAGCTGTAGCCCATGTGGGCGGCCACCAAAGCGAACAGTGCCGAACCGATGGTGCGGCTGAGGTTCGCAAGGGACATATAGATGGCGAACTGCGTGGCGGCGACCTTCGTCCAGCACAAGTTCATGAAGAGAGCAATGACCGCCACGAACACCACCTGTCCGAGAATCTTGGCGACGAGACCCAAGGCAATGACGAAGGCTTGGCTGTCCCAAAGGGGCGTCAGCAAGGCGAACGCAGCATGGGCGATGGCGGCCAGCACCAACGCGCCCATGAGATAGCGCCGTGCCCCACGCCGGTCTATGAACGGCCCTACAGCCACCCCGACCACCGCCGCGATCAGCCCTGTCGCCGCGTCGAACGCAGCATAGGACTGCGCGTTAAAGCCCAGTTCCTGGACCGCGATCACTGGAAACACCACCGACGCGATGCCGTCCCTCACCCGCGCCAGGAACTCCACCAATACCAGCAGCAGGCTCATCGGCAAGAACAGCACTCTCAAGAGGTCTCGCAATATCTCACCGAACCGAACGCTTTGCGCTCGCTCCACGAGCGCCGGACGACCCTCGCTCCATGGCATCAGCTTCTCGCCGGCACGTTCCCGTACCACCGCCACCAACGTGAAGATGAGGCCTACCGTCAGGCCGCAAGCAACCGCAGCACCGGCCACGCCAAAGCGCACCAGCAGAAAGCCGCACGCCGCCTGGAACGCGGCCGCGCCCAGCGTCTGCCCGAAGGCCATGAAGGCATTGGCGCGACCGCGCTCGTCCTCGGGCAGGATGTCGATGGCCATGCCGTCCACGGCGACATCCTGAGTCGCCGCGAACGTATTGACGAGAAACCCGAACGCCATCAAGGCCGCCAGTTCGCCTGCGTCCGGCGCGGCAGCCACCAATGCGACAAACGCCAGCACGAGACCTGCTTGCGCCGCCAACGCCCAAGGCCGACGGAACCCCATCGCCGGCAACGTGAAGCGATCCATGAAGGGCCCGGCCACCAGCTTGAACGCCCACGGCAACGCCACCACCGTGACGTACCAAGCGATGTCCGCCTCACCCACCCCCCGCTGCGCGAGCCAAGGCACGATGGCCATGTTCAAGCCGATGGGGACGCCTTGCGCGAAGTAGAACGCCGTGAAGGAACTGAGCCGCAGCCAGCGCTGCTCGGCGAGAACCAATGTCATGTCTGCGCCCAAGCGATAGGTGGCGCGCATTCGACAACGGGCGGCGGGCAAAGGCAACCGGGGCTCCGGTCAGGTGAATGCCTCGACGAGGGGTTGGCTCCCACCAAGTACGTTGCACAGAGGGGCCTGCAGCAGGAGTGAGGCGGGCTCTGTGTGCAGCAACTCGTCAATTGCCCCCAGCGCCAACCATCGCGTACGCTACGGTCAAGACTTGCCGAAGGACTACGAGCGACACCGTGGAACGCAAGGATTCGCGCTGGTCCCTTGCCGCAGACGCTGGCATCCTGAGCGAAGCAAACGCCCGTGCGACAGTGCGCGTGGACGGCAAGCACATCGCACTTTTTGCGACGCCGGACGGCATCCTGGCCTGCAACAACCGCTGTCCCCACGAAGGCTATCCGCTCGTGGAAGGCACCCTGGATGGCGATTGCTGGCTCACCTGCCATTGGCACAACTGGAAGTTCAACCTGAAGGACGGTGCCAATCTCTACGGCGGCGACCGACTTCGCGTGTACCCGGTGGAAGTGCGCGACGGCAAGATCTGGGTAGATACCGCCGACGAGCCCTCCGCAGACAAGCGCGTGCGCATCCGCCGTGACCTGCACACGGCAATGGAAGACAACGATTACTTCCGCATCGCGCGCGAACTCGGACGCATCAAAGCAATCGACGGCGATGCCGAGCTTGCCGTGGCGGACGCCATCGAATGGTCCGCCGAGCGCTTCGAGTTCGGCTGGACGCACGCCTATGCCGGTGCTGCGGATTGGCTGGCGCTGCACGACGAGCGCCAGGGCCAAGACGCCAAGCTGACCTGCGTTCTGGAGGCGGTCGGCCACATCGCTGACGATGCCCTCCGACAGCCACGCCATGCGTTCGACCCCGGCAGCGAGCCCTATGACGAAGACGCCTTCGTTGCTGCCGTCGAAGACGAAGACGTTGCGCGGGCAAGCCGCATCGCCCGCGGCGGCCTTCGAGCCGGCGGTTTCGACGCACTCGATCGGGGCTTGGTGCGGGCGGCGCTATCCCACTACAGCGGCTTCGGCCACTCGCTGATCTACGTGGACAAGGCGCGATCGCTCTGCCGCCGGCTCGGCGATGCGGCGCGCGAGGGCACCGTGCTTGCGCTCGTGCGCGCGCTCAGCTACGCCCGCCGCGAGGACCAGATTCCCGAGTTCGCGGACTACGCCAAGACGCTTGCCGCCTGGCCTTCCGCCGGCAACGCCCCGACCGCGCACCCGACGCCGCACGATTTCCGCCGTGTGGGGATCGGGTCCGCCCTTGAGCGAGCGCTCGATTTCTCAGGTGGCGATCCCAAACGGCTGCACAGTGCGCTCCTCGGCGCGAGCGCGTGGAACATGCTCGCCTTCGATCTAGAGCGGGCGACGCGAACCGGTGGTCCCATATCCGGCAACGTGAACTGGCTCGACTTCACCCACGCGCTCACCTTCGGCGCCGCGGTCCGAGCAGCGTGCGCACGCTATCCGAGCGAATGGCCGCGCGGCCTGCTGCAGATGGCCTGCTTCGTGGGCCGCAACCGGGCGTTCACCGTCGCCGAGCCCGACCTCGAGCCTTGGTACGTCGCGGACATCGACGCCTACATGGATTCAGCGGTCGAGCGCCTGTTCGACCACGGCGACCCGGAGTTCATCATCTCGGTTCACCTGCTGAAAACAACGCTCGCCGTGCGCGAGCTACTGGCCCGCGGGCTGCCCGAACAGGTGGCCGCCCTCTGCGTCGCCGCCTTGCGCCGTTTCCTCGAGACCCCCATAAAGCGCAAGCACCTGCGCCGCACCGTCAGCCAAGCTCTCGCCTTCGTCGCCAGGGAGGACGGCCCGGCTACGCTTTGACTGCGCGGGTCCTCGTGGCGCCAGCAGGCATAGCGAGTCCTCCTCCAACAAAGCCCGCACTCCAAAGCGTGCCGAAGGCGCGCACGCAGCGGTGCCCGGCCAACACCACCGCACCCCGCATTCCAGACAACGCCAACAAAGCGCCAGCCCGAACAACGCCACCAACAAACCAGCCTCGCCTCGCTGGCACCCGCATGCCTTGACGTGCCTGCGGCGCGATGGAGGGCGCCAACTTGCCGCGAGTCCTGAGAGCCGTCTGTCGGTGTGGGAGTGTCAGGCCGCCACGCTCTCGATCACGTCGCCCTTGCGCTGGAGCACGGTCACGCCCTGTTCCAGCGCCATGCGCTTGATCTCGTCGCGAACGTGGAAGGCCGCCAGGCCAAGGCGTCGTTCGCGGTCAGCAAACTCGGGAAACAGCCGCGGGAAGTTGACCGCCTTGACGTCCAACAGCCGTCGCAGGTCGTTCTCGTGCGCCTTGTACTTGACCTCGACAACGTACACGGTCCGGCCGTTGACCAGCAGCAGGTCGAACTCATCCTCCAGCCCATCACGGCTGCGCGTGACGTTCTTGTCGATGAAGTCGAAGCGCACCCCGCCAAGAACCGGGTCGCCCTTGAGGCTGTTGTAGTAGAACTCCTCGGCCACCGAGCCCTGGTTGTTGCCCACGCCGCCGTACATTTCCGCCAGCCGGTCCAGCTTGGCATCGGTCTTCGCCAGTTGGGCGTCGGTTTTCGCCAGCTGCGCATCGGTCTTCGCCAGCTGCGCATCGGTCTTCGCCAGCTGGGCATCGGTCTTGGCCTGTCGGGCATCGGCCCGATCTTGAGAAGCAGCAATCTTGGCAACAAGCGCCTTCAGCTCGTCGTCGGTCATGGCAGACGGTCCACCGGGTTGGCACTGCCGCCAGTGTAGCCGAGGCAAGGTTCCAACGACAACGACGACCTCCTCTCGGCGGCCCTTCCGGCGCTCCCCATCCGGGGGTCGGGACACGCCTTTCCCGATACAGGGACTTTGTGCCCTGCAACGCGGACGGACATCTCCCACAGGCTATTCCGCCTTTCGGCCCTCCCCAAGGCTTCCTTCCGGCAAGCCAGCAACAACACGGGGGCGCACGAGATGTCCCACGGTAGGACGAAATGTTGTGTATCGCGCATTCTCATGGGGCCAGCCGGCCATTGGAGGCCCCTCGCGGGCAGGGCACAATGCGCGCCGTTCAAGGGCGTGGAAGCACGATTTGACCAGCAACTCGGGACGCAACGTCGCCGTCATCGGTGCCGGCGCCGCCGGCCTCGTGACGGCGCACGAGCTGCTTCGTGCTGGCCATGCCGTGACGCTATTCGAGCAATCGAACCACGTTGGCGGGCTGTGGGTTTACGACGAAGCCGTGGAGTCCGATCCGCTCGGCCAACACCCGGAGCGACGCATCCACGGCTCGCTTTACGCCTCCCTTACCACCAACCTGCCGCGGGACCTGATGGCCTTCGACGGCTACACGTTCGACAGCGCTGGCGGCGGCGAAGACCACTGGCCTCGCTATCCGGGGCACGCCCAGGTGGCGGAGTACCTCCAGCGCTTCAGCGACGACTGCGACATAACTGGACGCATTCGCTTCGAGCATGAGGTGGGTTGTGTGACACCTGCCGGCCAAGGCTGGCGCGTGTTCGGCGAGCGGTTCGATGCCGTGGCGGTGTGCAACGGGCATTTCTCGGAGCCGATCGTGCCGTCGCTCCCGGGAATCGAGCATTTCAAAGGCGCGGCCCTGCACAGCCACAACTACCGCAGACCCCAGCCGTTCGCCGGCAAGCGCGTGGTGGTGCTCGGCTCGTCGGTGTCCGGCGCCGACCTCGCACGGGAGCTGGCAAGCGTCGCGACCGTGCACTTCTCCGGACGCGCCTTCACCCAAACCATCCGGGGCAGAGACGGCATCGTCCGCTGTCCGTCGATGACGAGCCTCGACGGCGCGGACGCGGTGCTAACCGGCGGCGGGCGCATTCGTGACGTGGACGCCATCGTCTTCTGCACCGGCTACCACTACCGCCTGCCGTTCCTTCCCCCGTTCGTCGGCGGTCGCGTCCGCAACAACCGCGTGCGCAACGTCTATCAGCAACTGCTCGACATCGATCACCCGAACTTGGCCTTCGTGGGCCTTGGCTTTCGCATCGTCCCGTTCCCCTTCTTTCAGCGTCAGGCACGTTGGTTCGCGCGCCTGCTTGCCGGCGCATTCGAGCTGCCGCCCCGCGCCGAACGCCGAGCGGCGCTGGCACGGCAACTCAGGCACAACCGCGACGCCGGCATCGCCGAGCGCCACTTTCATCGCCTCGAAAGCACCCAGATCGAATACCTGAACGAACTCGCCGGGCAGTGCGGCGACGAACCGATGCCGGCCTGGTTCGGCGAACTCTGGCGCGAGCACAAGGCCAACACCCTAGCCTGCCCCGGCGACTACCAGGACATGCCCCTCAAGGCGCAGGGGCCAACGGTTGTCCCTTAAGCGCGGACCGATAGTAGGGGACGGGCTTGTCCCGTCCCGTGTCGAACTCGTCGACGCCCCCAACACGGGACGGGACAAGCCCGTCCCCTACAAGGACATACGGATCTGCGTTGCCCTTGCCGCCCCAACCGCAAAGCGACAGACTTCCGCGCGAAGTCCTTGAAGGAGAAGCTCGTGCCGGACCTTGAAGCCACGCTGTACGAAGTTCGTGATGGCGCCGCCTGGATCACGCTGAATCGGCCGCAGAATCGCAATGCGCTGTCCGCCGTTCTCGTGGCGGAGCTCTACGACAACCTGCTCGCCGCCAATGCCGACGAAAAGGTGCGCTCCATCGTCATCACCGGCACCGACCCTGCCTTCTGCGCCGGCGCGGACCTCAAGAGCCCACCCGGCGCAAGCATCGAGGGGCGACGCTCGGTGCCCTATCCGCAGGTTCTCACCACCATCATGGAAAGCCCGAAGCCGGTGATCGCGGCAGTGAACGGCGCGGCCTTCGCCGGGGGGTTGGGCCTCGTTGGCGCCTCCGACATCGTCATCGCCGCAGAGGAGGTGCAGTTCAGCTTCAGCGAGGTTCGCATCGGCGTGATTCCGGCGGTGATCTCCGTGGTGTGCCTACCGAAGCTCGGTCGCCACCACGGCATGAGGCTGTTCGTCACAGGCGCCCGCTTCACCGGCCGCGAGGCGGTGGAGATGGGCTTTGCACACCGCGCCGTGCCGAGGCAGGAACTGGAGGCCGCCGTAGGCGAAGAGATCGATATGATTAACCGCGGCGGCCCCATCGCGGTGGTGGAGTGCAAGAAGCTCGTGCGCCGCGTGCCGGAGCTTTCCATCGAAGAGGGCTTCCGCGAGACCGCCGAATGGAGCGGGCGCATGTTCCGCAGCGACGAGGGTGCCGAGGGCATGGCCGCCTTCCGCGAGAAACGCGACGCCGCCTGGATCAGCAAGTGACCCGCGTTCGCTTCATCGAGCACGACGGCACCGAGCACGAGGTCGAGGCCGACAACGGCCGCTCCCTCATGCTCGCCGCCATCGACAACCTGGTTCCCGGCATCGACGCGGATTGCGGCGGCGAATGCGCGTGCGCGACGTGCCACGTGATGCTGACGGATGAGGCCTATGCGGCGCTCGGGCCACCCGGCGAAACCGAGGAACAGATGCTGGACCTCAATCCGGAGCGTTCGCCCACCTCCCGCCTCTCCTGCCAGATTCCTGTCACGGATGAGCTCGATGGCTTGAAGGTGCAGCTACCAGAGTTCCAGTTCTGACAACCGAGCGTACAATCCTCGGCATGGAAATCGAACCGCTCACCCCGGTCATCGGGGCAGAAGTCCACGGTGTGGCGCTTGCGACCCTCGACGACGACCGCTTCGCGGATGTCGAGGCTGCCCTGCTCGCCCATCAAGTGCTGTTCTTCCGCGACCAGGAAATGGAGCTCGACCAGCACAAGGCGCTCGGTTTGCGCTTCGGGCCGCTGCACATCCACCCAAGTGCACCGCCCGGAGCACCTGGCTATCCCGAAGTGCTGAAGGTGCACGCCGACGCCAACACCATGCGCACCGCCGGCGACAAGTGGCACTCGGACGTGAGCTGCGACGCCGAGCCACCGATGCTGTCCATCCTGCGCCTGCATACGCTGCCTGAGAGCGGTGGTGGCGACACCTTGTTCTCCAGCATGTACGCGGCCTACGACGCGCTTTCCCCGGCCATGCAGGAATACCTCGGAGGGCTTAGCGCCGAGCACGACGGCGGGCCGAACTATCGCGACAGAAACCGTCGCATGGGCTATGACGACAGCGAACGCGACTATCCCCGTGCGGAACATCCGGTGATCCGCACCCACCCCCGCACCGGACGCAAGGCGCTGTTCGTCAATTCGGTTTTCACCACCCGGCTGTGCGACGTGCCGCAGGACGAGGGCGATGCCGTGCTGGCGTTCCTGTACGCGCATGTCGCCAAACCGCAGTTCCAATGCCGCTTTCGCTGGCAGCCGGGCTCCGTCGCCATGTGGGACAACCGCTGCGTTCAGCACCACGCCATGTGGGACTACTATCCCGAGGTGCGCTCCGGCTACCGCGTCACGGTTGCCGGCGACCGGCCGATTTGACGGACAACCAAACATGATGATCGTCGAACAGATTTGGACCCGGAATGCCTACCGGAACTTCAACTACCTGATCGCCTGCTCCGAAACAGGGGCGGCCCTTGCCATCGATCCTCTCGATCACGAGCGCTGCCTCGCCACCGCCAAGGATCGGGGCTGGCGCATCACCCAAGTGCTCAACACCCATGAGCACGGCGACCATACCGGCGGCAACGGCCCGGTAATCGAGGCGACCGGGGCGAGCCTCCTGGCGCACGAAAACGCCGGCGCTCGCATCGACGGTATGGACGTGGGGCTCTCGGCCGGCGATGTGGTGAAGGTCGGCTCGTCGGTGGAACTCGTGGCGCTCGACACCCCGGGCCACACCATGAGCCACGTCTGCCTGCTGTCCCGCACCGAAACCCCGGCACTGTTCTGCGGCGACACCCTCTTCAACGCCGGCGCCGGCAACTGCCACGGCGGTGGCCATCCGGAGGAGCTCTACCAAACCTTCGTGGCGCAACTCGACGCGCTTGGCGATGACACCCGGATCTATCCCGGGCACGACTACATCACCAACAACCTTGCCTTCACGCTGGACCGCGAACCAGACAACCAGGCCGCCGCAGGCCTGTTGGCGGAGCTCGAAGACAGTCACGACCCAGACAATGCGCTGGTCACCACCATCGCCCAGGAGCGCAAGATCAACACCTTCTTCCGCCTGCGCAGCCCCTCGGTGATCGCCCGACTCCGCGAGAGCTTCCCGGACCTCCCGCCGGAACCAACCCCCAAGGACGTGTTCCTGGGCCTGCGCGAACTGCGCAACTCCTGGTAAGCCAACCGCCGGCCCGCAGCGGGCGAGGTGGTTTCTCACTTTGACCCTTCCGACTGTCGCGGATGGGCGCCGGAAACCGGCGATCGTGTGGGGCTGGGGCCAGACGCCGAGCGTTACCGAGGGGTTTGGCGGCGCCCGCCGCCCTCCAGCGCGCCGCAAGGCGCGCAGAATGTCGCACCAGCGAGATGCGCGCCCTTGCGGGCGCGATGGAGGGCGGGACGCCCTCCCTCCAGAGTGAGACGCGCCACGTCAAAGTGAGACGCCACCGCGGGCGACGAAATCCGACGCCCCGCCCGGCAGCCTGTTAAGCTACGCACCTCACCAACGTGGGTCGGCTCCGGGAGGGTGCCATGTCGAGCCTGAACACGAACCGTCGCGACTTCCTTCGCATAGGTGCCGCCGCCACCGCGCTGCCTTTTGCAGCCAAGGGCCACGCCACCGAGCGTCAGTCCGCAGCCGAGGTGAAGCGTTACGTCACCTTGGGGCGCACGGGACTTGAGATCTCCGACATCTCCTTCGGCGCATCCACGCTGCGACTCGGGCAGGAACGCCTGGTCCACCACGCTCTGGATCGGGGCATCAACTACTTCGACACCGCCGAGGGCTACGCCCGCACCGAGTCCGAGCAAGTGCTCGGCAAGGTGCTGAAGGACAAGCGCGATCAGGTCATCATCACCTCGAAGGCGGTGACGGAGCCCGATTCGAGCCGTGAGTCTCTCATGGGGCGCCTCGACGAATCCCTCAAGCGGCTCCAGACAGACTACGTCGACATCTTCATGAACCACGCGGTCAACGACGTGGCCGTGCTCAGCAATCCCGAATGGCATGCGTTCGTCGACAAGGCCAAGGAGCAGGGCAAGATTCGCTTCGCCGGCATGTCTGGCCACGCCGGCTACCTGCTCGACTGCCTCGACTATGCCTTCGACCAGGACATGGCCGACGTGATTCTGGTCGCCCACACGTTCGGCGAAGACCCGAAGTTCTACGAGAACCTCACCCGCTGGGTGGACTGGGTGGCCAAACACCCCAAGCTGCCCGAACGGCTCGCCCGCGCCAAGCAGCTCGATGTCGGCGTCATCGCCATGAAGACGCTCATGGGCGCACGCCTGAACGACATGCGCCCCTACGAAACGGGCGATGCCACCTTTGCCCAGGCCGCCTTCCGCTGGGTGCTTTCCAATCCCAACGTGGACGCGCTCATCGTCACGATGCGCGAAGAGGCGACGATCGACGAGTACCTCGGCGCTTCCGGCTACGAGGAACTGGCCGCCGGCGACATGGAACTGCTCGAACGCTACGCCAGGCAGCACGGCGCCAGCTACTGCCGCTTCGCCTGCAGCGACTGCTCTAGCGCCTGCCCCTACGGGGTGCCCATCCCAGACCTCATGCGCACGCGCATGTACGCCACCGACTACCGCGACGTGCAGTTCGCCCGCGAGGAATACGCCCTTTTGGAGACGAACGGCGAAGCCTGTCTTTCGTGCAGCGGCGAACCTTGCGCCAGCGCCTGCACCCACGGCCTGCCGCTGGCCGAACTCTGCGCGCCAACGCACGAAATGCTGGCGTAACACACGCTGGCAACCGGCCGGACTTCCTGTATGGCCCCCGCAGGGAAGGCATCCTGCCTTGCCTGCGCCGGCAGGATTGACCAATGGGACTAGGCGCAGGAAACACCCTCTACTACGAGTGTTTCTCCGGAATATCCGGCGACATGCACTTGGGGGCGCTGATCGATCTCGGCGTGCCGCTTGCGCATCTTCGCGCTGAACTCGAAAAGCTGGAACTCAGAGGGGAGTTCGAGCTCGTCGCGGAACCCGATTCCAAGATGGGCATCACCGGCACCAAGGCAACGGTGCGACTGAAGCCAGACATCCCTCGCCCGCACCGCCACCTCTCCACCATTCGCGACATCATCGACCGTGCCTCCCTTGCCCCCACCGTCGCCGACCGCGCCGTCGGCACCTTCACGGCACTGGCGGAAGCGGAGGCCGCCGTGCACGGCATTGGCGTCGAGGAGGTGCATTTCCACGAAGTCGGCGCCACCGATGCCATCGTCGATATCGTCGGCAGCGCCATCGGCCTCGACTGGCTCGACGTTGCACACGTCTGCGCCGCACCCGTGGAACTCGGCAGCGGCATGGTGCGCTGCGCGCACGGCCTCATGCCGGTGCCGGCCCCCGCCACCGCTCGCCTCCTTACAGGCGTTCCCTGCACCTATGGCCGCGTGGACGGCGAGGCCACCACGCCCACCGGCGCCGCCATCCTCAAGCACTCGGTGACCGAGTTTGCAGCGCCGAGTGGATTCGTCCCCGAACGCATCGGCTACGGCTTGGGGCAGAAGGACTTCGCCGTGCCGAACGTGCTGCGCGCCACCCTCGGCAAGTCGTCCACCGCCCTCGAACAGGAATCGAACATCCTCGTCGAATGCAACATCGACGACATGAGCGCAGAAGCCTTCGCACCGCTGGTGGACACGCTGTTTGCCGCCGGCGCACGGGACGTGTACCTAACCCCCATCGTGATGAAGAAGTCGCGCCCCGGCACCAAGGTCTCTGTCCTCGTGGACGACGCCTGTCTCGACGCCGTCACCGAGCGCATGTTCCGCGCCTCCACCACCATCGGCGTGCGCCAACACCGTGTCGACAAGCGCATGTTGCCGCGCGAGGAACGCCGCATTGCCACGTCGCTCGGCGAGGTACGCGTCAAGGTCGCAACGCTCCCGGACGGTAGCAGCCGCTGGAAGTCCGAACACGACGACATCGCCGCGCTGGCGGCCAGCAGGGGCGAGGAGTATCTCTCCCTCAAGGCACGCATCGACCGCGAGATTGCCGAGGCGCTGGCGCGATGACCGACGTTGCCGACATCCTTGCCAAGGTGGCCGCCGGCGAAGTTTCCGCCGCCGACGCAGCTACCGAGATCGACGCGGCCTATTTCGAGAACCTCGGCCACAGCACCATCGATCACGACCGCCTGCGTCGCACCGGCGCCGCCGAGGTGGTGTACGGCGAGCACAAGACGCCGCAGCAAGTGGCCGCCGCCTTCGGCGCGGTGGTCGGGCGCGGCCACAACGCCCTCGCCACCAGAGTCTCGCCCGAAGCCGCACAAGCCGTGTTGGCTGAGTGGCCGGGCGCGACGCACCACGCCGACGCCCGCTTGCTGACGCTGAAACCGCAGCAGCGCGAAGCCGCCACCACGTCCGTCGCCGTCGTTTCCGCCGGCACCTCGGACCGCCCGGTTGCCGAAGAAGCTGCCCTCACGGCAGAGTTCTACGACAATCCGGTGCTGCGCGTCAGCGACGTCGGCGTCGCCGGCGTGCATCGGCTGCTGGCGCGGGTGGAGGAGATCCGCCGCACGCGCGTCGTCATCGTCGTCGCTGGCATGGAAGGGGCGCTGCCGAGCGTGGTCGGGGGTCTGATCGACAAGCCCGTCATCGCCGTTCCCACCAGCGTCGGCTATGGCGCCGCATTCGGTGGCCTCGCGGCTCTTCTCGGCATGTTGAATAGCTGCGCCTCCGGTGTCTCGGTGGTGAACATCGACAACGGTTTTGGCGCCGGCTTCCTCGCCAGTATGATTAACCGGTTGTGAACACAGAACTGGCAGCCAAGCACGAGCGCCTCAAGGCAGACATCCGCGCCTATGGCCGGGTGCTGGTGGCGTTTTCCGGCGGGGTGGACAGCTCGCTGGTCGCCTACGTCGCCGCCGAGACGCTGGGGGCGAACGCCCTGGCCGTCACTTCCGGGTCCCTGAGCCTCAAGCGCAGCGATCTCAAGCTCGCGACGGAGCTGGCCGAGCGCTGGGGCATGCAGCACCGCGTCATCGTCACCGACGAGCTAACCAAGGCGGACTATCGCGCCAATCCGGTCAATCGCTGCTTCCACTGCAAGACCTCCCTGTACGAGTCGTTGGAGCGCATCGCCGCCGACGAAGGCTTCGATCACGTCCTGAACGGCACCAACACCGACGACTTGGGCGACCATCGCCCGGGCCTCATCGCCGCGAAGAACTACCAGGTGGTCTCGCCGCTGGTGGATGCCAGCTTCGCCAAGGCCGACATTCGAGCCTTGGCGACCCACCTTGGCCTCGAAAACGCCGACAAGCCCCAGGCCGCCTGCCTGTCTAGCCGCTTCCCCTACGGCTCGCACATCACCGAGCAACGGCTGGCGCAGGTGGAGGCCGCCGAAGACGCCTTGGCGGAGCTTGGGTTCGTGCAATACCGCGTGCGCCATCACGAGGAAGTCGCCCGGATCGAACTGCCGGTGGAGGACCTGCCACGCGCCATCGAACTGCGCGGCGAGATCGAAACCGCCATCAAGGCGACCGGCTACCGCTACGTGGCGCTGGACCTCGGCGGCTTCCGCTCCGGCTCTCTCAACGATGGGCTCGCCAAGCGCGCCACCGCACGGCTCATCGACGCCGTGCAGATCCACGAGCCCAGCCAATGATCGAACGCATCGAGTTCGGTGCCACCGGCCACCTCAGCACACGCACGATCTTCGGCGCCGCCGGTCTCGGCGGCATGCAGCAGGAACGTGCCGACGAAGTGCTCGACATCCTGCTCGAGTTCGGCGTCAACCACATCGACACGGCCGCCGGCTACGGCGACTCGGAACTTCGCATCGCACCTTGGCTGAAACGCCATCCGGGTACGTTCTTCCTCGCCACCAAGACCGGCGAGCGCACCTACGCCGGGGCCCGGGATAGCCTGGCGCGCTCGCTGGACCGTCTCGGTGTGGATCACGTGGACCTCATCCAGTTGCACAACCTCGCGGAAACGCACGAGCAGGAGGTGGCGCTTGGCCCGGGCGGCGCCCTCGAAGCCCTCGTGGAAGCCCGCGATGCCGGCCTCACGCGCTTCATCGGCGTGACGGGCCACGGCACCTACATCGCGGCGCGTCACATCGAGAGCCTTGGCAGGTTCCCCTTCGACTCCGTGCTCTTGCCCTACAGCCATGCAATGGTGACGCAGGAAGGCTACGCCGCCGATTTTGACGCGCTCTACGCCCTTTGCCGCGAGCGCGGCGTTGCCATGCAGACCATCAAGGGCATCGCGCATCGCCGCTGGACCGAGGCCGACACCGAGGCGCGCTACGCCTGGTATCGCCCCATCCGCGACGAGGATGCGCTGCGCCACGCGGTGCGGTACGTGCTGGCTCGGGAAGGACTGTTCCTGAACACATCAAGCGACGCGACGCTGTTGCGACGCGTCCTCGAAGCAGCTTCCAACGCCCCTGCCTCTCCCACCGACTCCGAACTGGTGCACCCGGGCAGACGCGCCGACAGTTCGCTCGATGAACTACTCTCGCGAGACGCTGAACGCCTAGGCATCGAACCGCTCTTCGTGCGCGACGTGTCGGATCGGATTTGAGCCCGCCACCGGAGGGCAGGGCCGCTCCACGCGGCCTGCCCCTCCCGCGCGGCATAGACACGATGCTGCGCCCCGGCGGCCACGTTTTTCGTGGCTGGTACATCGCCATCGGCGGGGCCGGCATCCAGCTTTTGGCCGGAATGCTCTGGATGCACTCCTACGGCGCCTACACGGTGCTGCTGCAGGAGGAGTTCGGCTGGTCGAGCTTCATCCTCGGCCTCGCCTTCGCGCTGACGCGGGTGGAGAGCGGCATTCTCGGCCCCTTCCAAGGCTGGCTGGTGGATCGCTTCGGCCCGCGCCCGGTATTGCGCGTCGGCACGCTCATCTTCGGCGGCGGCTTCATCCTGTTCGCCACCGTGGATTCGGTGGTCACCTTCTTCATCACGTTCGCGCTGATCGCGGTTGGCTCGAGCCTCGGCGGCTTTGCCACGCTCATGGTCGCCATCGTCAACTGGTTCAACCGGCATCTGGCCAAGGCCGTAGCGGTCTCGCAGCTAGGGTTTGGCCTCGGCGGACTCTGCGTGCCGGTGGTGATCGTCATGCTCGAACTCTTCGGCTGGCGCGCCACCGCCGTGATCTCCGGCATCTTCGTCATGGTGGTGGGCCTGCCGCTCATCCAGATCGTCCATCACCGTCCCGCCGATGTCGGCGAGGTGCCGGACGGCGGCACACCGATTCATGCGGACGGCAAGGCACCGCCCATACGGGACGATTTCACCGCCCGCCAAGCCATGCGCACCAGCTCCTTCTGGCTCATCTCCATCGCCCACGCGATGGCGCTGCTCACGGTTTCAACCGTCATGGTGCACCTAGTGCCCCACCTAACCCGCGAACTATCCTTCACGCTTACGGAAGCAGGCTTGGTGGTAGCGCTAGTGACCGCCTGCCAAATGGGCGGCCAGTTGCTTGGCGGCTGGCTAGGCGACAACCTGTCCAAGCGCCTGGTTTGCGTCGGCTGCATGTTGGGCCACGCGTCCGGCTTTTTCCTCTTGGCATTCGCCACCAACGTCTGGATGGTAGTCGGCTTCGCCCTCCTGCACGGCACCGGCTGGGGCGCTCGCGGTCCCCTGATGGTGGCAATGCGCGCCGACTACTTCGGCGCCGCCTCCTTCGGCACCATCATGGGCTTCTCCTCCCTGATCGCCATGCTCGGCATGGCCTTGGGCCCCACCATCGCCGGCGCCATGGCCGATGTCCAAGGCAACTTCACCGGTGGCTTCGCCCTCTTGGCTGCCGGTTCTCTCGTCGGTGCGGCGTGCTTCCTCGCCGCCAAACGCCCGGCTTTGCCGCAGAACTGAGCACTAACGGGCAGCCACCTCGTCCAAGAAATCTCCGCCGCGGCTACACGGCCGCCTGCCGTATCGCGGGGCAAAAGGACGTGCCGGTTCCGGTAACGACCAAAGCGCCGGCAGCGGCGGTCTGAAGAAAAGCCTCGTCATACCTGGCCATCAGACGAGTGTTTCCCGTCGGAACACCGAAGTCCATACAGCATCGAAGCGAGGGGCACATTGCCCTCGTGCCAATGGATGCACGGAGGTCAGCGACGGGCCAGTTGGCGCTTCAGTTCGGCGAGTTCGGCCTCGGCGGCTTGGCGGGCGCGGCGTTCCTCATCGCGGGCGCGACGTTCCTCGGCGATGGTGTCGTCCTTCTCTGCCAAGATACGGCGCTCCTCCAAGTGCGCGCGGCGCTCCTCCAAGTGATTGAGGAGGAATTCGCCGGTGGCCGGATCGAACAGGCGCAGGCGGCTGCCGTCTGCGTAAACGTGCAGGCCGAGCACCTGGCACACGCCCCGGAGGCCGCCTTCGGGCGTGGTCGCGAGCGGCAGGAGTTCGTAGGCGCCGGCCGCGTTTAGGCGGCGGCCTTGCAGGACGGGGCGCAGGTACTCGCCGCCGGTGGCGTCGAACTGCCAGTACTCGGCGACGCCGAGACTCTGGTAGAGGGCGCGTTTCTCCCCTTCGTCGCGGCCATGCGTCTTCTTCGAGGCCACCTCCAGCACGAAGTCCGCCAGCTTGCCCTCCTCCCAGGTCTTCCACACCCGGCGCACCGGCTCGCGGGAGGGGCCGAAGGCGACGAATACGTCGGGGGAGATGCTGACGTACCTATTCCCCTCGAAGGGGTACATCATCATGTCGCCACCAACGTACACATCCGGCCGGTCCGCGTACCGGCTGAGGAGAGGCGTCGCAACGTCGAGGATCGCGCGCCAGTGCAGGCCCGTCTCCGCCATCGGCTTACCGTCGGACTCCGGGTACTCGACCGCCCTTGCGGGCGCGTTGGCGGTTCGCTGCGCGAACTGCTCGGCATCGGACGTTCCCCAGGCGGACTTGGGGGGCCTGCGGTCGCGGTGGGATTGCGGAGCGGTGGGCACGGTTTTCTCCTTGGGCGCTGCGCCGGCCGGATGACGGGACGTTAGCACAGGCGCGCACACCCGATGCGCTCGCGCGCCCGAAGGGCGGGACCGGGAAAGCGCGCGTTTCTCGTTGTACCTGCAGCACGGGGTGGCTCGGGCGGCGTTGGGTGGAGCCACCGTGGCACGGAAATCATGGGCGGTCTGTAGTACGGAACCGTCGGGGCTTGTAGGAGATTGCCGCTTTGTGGAGCGCCGCGTCGGGGAGATGGCGAAGAATGCGCCGAGCAGGGCTGGGGCGCCCCTAACGGGCTCAGCCAGATGGCGAGTCAGCGGCGTAGCGGCGGATTCTCGGGATGTCGGTGGCGAAGCGGATGCGGCGCAGGTTTACGCATACGGCGACGAAGGCGAGGCCAATCGTTAGGCCGATCCAGAAGCCATAGACGCCCAACTCCGGCAGCCCCAGCCAGCCGTAACCGAAGGTGAGGCCGACGGGGAGGCCAACTACCCAATAGCCGGTCAGGGCCAGCCACATCGGTGCCTTGGTGTCCTTGTAGCCGCGCTGGACGCCGATGGCGGTGGCTTGGGTGTCGTCCACGAACTGGTAGGCGGCGACGAAGATGAGGAGGTTGGCAGCCACCTCGATCACTTCTGGCGAGTCGGTGTAGAGACCCACGAGCAGCGTGCGCACCGGGAAGATGGCGAGTGCCGCCAGCGCCGCGTACGCGAACGAGGTGCGCACCGCGGTCTGGCCGACAATCCTCGCTTCGGCGAAGTTCTCGGCGCCGACGCAATGGCCGACGCGGATGCTGGCAGCCATGCCGAGGCTCATCGGGATCATGAAGGCGAGGCCGTTGATGTTGCCGGCGATCGTGTGCCCCGCCACCACGTTGGCGCCGAACCCCGCCAGCAGCAGCGTGACCAGCGAGTAAACCCCGAACTCGAAGAACACCGTGATGCCAATGGGAATGCCGATGCGCCCAAGCCGCGCGAAGGTGGCGAAGTCCGGTCGCCAGCCGCCGCGGAAGAGCTGCGCCGAAGCGTAGAAGCGTCGCGTCACCACCACGAGGATCAATGCGGCATTCAGCCACATGGCGATGGCGGTAGCGACGCCGCAACCGACGCCGCCGAGTTCCGGCGCGCCAAACGCACCATAGATGAAGGCATAGTTGAGCAATGCGTTCACGCCCAGCAAAAGCCCGGCTATGACCATCGCCGGACGGGTGCGGCCCATGCCTTCGCAGATGCCGCGGAACACCACATAGACGGTCATGCCGGGATAGCCCCAGCGCACCGCGTCGAGATAGCCGGATGCCACCCGCACCATCTCCGGCGCGGCATTGACGAGGCCCAAGGCCAAATGTGCATAGGACACGACGACGAACGACGCCACCGCCGCGATCAGGCCAAGCCACAGTCCCTGCCGGGCAATGTGGCCAATCTCGGCTTGCTTGCCGCCGCCGAAGAGCTGCGCCGTCACGGGAGTGATGGCACCTAGCACCCCGGTCAGCAGGATCATTACCGGACCGACGACACTGCCGGCCAGTGCGACGCCGGCAAGGTCCACCGCCGAGTAGCGCCCCGCCATCACCGTGTCCACCACATGCATGGCCATCATGAAGAGCTGCGCCAGCACGATCGGCGCACCGAGCGAGGCCAGGCGTTTGAGTTCGGCTCGATGCGGCCCTATGGTCGGGGCACGCTCGATGGCGGTGGTTGCCACGGATTGCACTTGGAGGGGTGAGTTTGCGGATTATCGGCTGGAACGTGAACGGATTGCGCGCTTGCGTGAAAAAGGGATTCATGGAGTTCCTTGAAGCGAGCGATGCCGATGTGCTTTGCCTGCAGGAGGTGCGGGCACTACCCGAACAGCTCGAACAGCACGTGCGCTCGCCCGAGGGCTGGCACGCGAGCTTCTCGCCAGCCGAGCGCAAGGGCTATAGCGGCGTTGCGGTTTTCTCCAGAGAGCCGCCGGACCGCGTGGAAACCGCCCTCGGCATCGACGAGTACGACGTTGAGGGGCGGTTGCTGATCGCCCATTTCGGGCGCATGGCCATCGCCTCGGTGTATTTTCCCAAGGGCAGCGGCACGGAACGGGACAATAGCCGCGTGCCTTACAAGCTCGGCTTCTACGCTCGCGTGTTCGAGCGGATCGAGCGGCTTCGGCGACGCGGCCCCGTGTTCGTGCTCGGCGACTACAACACGGCCCACGCCGAGATCGACCTCGCCCGCCCGAAAACGAACAACAAGACCAGCGGTTTCCTGCCGGAAGAGCGGGCGGAACTCGGCCGCTGGCTCGATGCTGGTTGGGTGGACACGTTCCGCAAGCGCCATCCGGGAGAGCCCGGGCATTACACGTGGTGGCGCCAATGGGGCGGTGCGCGGGAGAACAACGTGGGGTGGCGGATCGACTATGTGCTCGCCTCACCGTCGGCCAACCGGATGGTGACTAACGCATTCATCTGGCCAGACGTGACGGGCTCGGACCATTGCCCCGTTGGCGTTGACTTGGCGCGCACCTAACCCAGAAACGCCCTGAGCGCCGCGTTGAACTCATCCGGCATCTCGAAGTAGGTCGAGTGGCCGGCACCCTTGATGTGCGTCATCGGTGCGTCGATGTCTGCGGCCACGGATCGCAGCACGTTCGGCGGAAACAGCGGATCCAAGTCGCTCGACAGCATGTGGAACGGCACGCCGGTTGCCTTCACCTGCGCTGGCGAAACGTACACCGAGTCGTCGCGGATGTTCGGGCGGGCCTGGGTGTTGTATGCCGAAATCTGTCGATAGAGCAAGGCGCCAACCGGATTGCGGGCGCCGAATTCCTCGCTGTAGGCGCGGTTGACGAGGCCACCGGCAGCAGCGAGCCGCTCCGCCATCTGTGCCATGTTCGCCACCGTGACATCGTTGCGAATGGCACCCGGCGTGTTGGCAAGGAACACCGCCTCCACCCGGTCGCATCGGTTGACCGCCGCCCGCGCGCCCGTCCAGCCGCCCATCGACTGACAAACGATGGTTGCACGATCCATCCCCACCGCGTCCATGACCGTGGCGAGATCATCCTCGAAATGCGCCGCGCTCTGCTGCTCGGCGGGACAGATGGAGCGGGCAAAGCCACGATGGTCGAACACGGCAATACGATGGCTGGCAGCGAACGCCGGCACCTGCTGGAACCAGCTCGTGGCGTTGCCGCCGGCGCCATGCGCGAAGACGAGACACGGTGCGCCTTCCTCTTCCACGCCATGCGCTTCGTAGTAGATGTCGATGCCGTCGCTGGATTTCGCCCAAGGCATGATTCCTCCTCCGTTCCTGTGACGTTCGCCGCAAACCGTTGTAATTCTGCCGTGGGCGTAGCAGCATAGCCGAAGCGTTCCACCGCCCTTGCCAAGGAGACAAGCCCATGCCCCGCACCAACCGCCGTTCCTTTCTCGAAGTGCTCTCCATGGCAGCCATCGGTGGCGGCACGCTGCTCAAGACCGGCGATGTCCGCGCCGCCGTGCAGGACGCCCAAGAGGCCGGCGACGAACCTTGGCCGGCGATGACCTACCGGACGCTCGGTCGCACCGGCCACAACTCCAGTCGGCTTGTCTATGGCTGCGGCGCCGCCCTCTCCCGCCGCCCCAATGAAAAGCTGCTCGAAACGGCTCTCGCGGCCGGCGTCAACACCTTCGACGTGGGCACCAGCCGCTACTACAACGATGCGGAACGAAACCTAGGGCCTTTCGCCAAGCGCCACCAAGGCGACATCTTCCTCATCTCCAAGAGCGGCGTGTACGTGGACGCCGGGCCGCACGACGAGGTGACGACGGCGCTCGCCAAGGAAGCGGCCAGCAACTGGAGCAAGCTGCTCGACGAAAGCCTGGGCCAGCTTGGGCTCGAACAGGTGGACGCCTACTACCAGATGGGCGCCAACAACCCCGGCTTCATTCGCGCCGAGGAGATGAAAGCCGCCTTCGACACGGCCAAGGCCGCCGGCAAGGTGCGCTTCTTCGGCGTCTCCACCCACGAGAACGCGGACGCCGTGCTGCGGGCGATGATCGACACGGGCTGGTACGACCTCGCCATGATCGCCATCACGCCGGCCGGCTGGTACGACTGGAACAGCCGCGACATCCTTGCACAAACGCCTTCGATGGTGGACTTGAAGCCCCTGCTTGACCAGGCGCACGAGGCCGGGATTGGGCTCGTCGGCATGAAGGCGGGGCGGCTGCTGGCGGGGCGCACCTTCCTCGGTAGCGCCGAACCGCAGGCGTTCGACCAGCACTACGACGAAAGGCTGCTCAAGGCGAATCTGTCGCACTTCCAGCGCAGCTACGCCTACGTGCTCGAACACGGCATGGACGTGGTGAACGCAGACATCCAGAACTATGCGATCCTGCGGGAGAACTTCGTGGCGGCAGCCACCTCGCACGAGATGGCAGGGGTGGCTTAGGAGCCTCCGCCTGAGGCGCTCTTGCGCGCCTCTTCCACTACGTGCACCACGATCCCGTCGAGTTTCGGGGTCAACACCACCTGGCAAGTGAGGCGGCTTGCGGCACGCCGTTCCGGCACGAACTCGAGAATGTCCGCCTCATCCCCCACCGGCGCCCCAAGCTCGGAAAACCACGGCTCCGCCACCACCGCGTGACAGGTGGAGCAGGTGCAGCCGCCACCGCATTGGGCGGCTATGCCGGCCACGCCGTTGTCCACCGCACAGTCCATGACCGAATGCCCGCACGGCGCCGCGTGGGTTTCCCGCGAACCGTCCGGCTGAACAAACACGACTTTCGGCAAGCAGGCCCTCCGGCACGCCTGAAGGCGCAAAGAGTAGAGACGCGCCGCGCAAACCGATAGTATGCGCGGTTTCGTGACGGGAAAGGGGGGCTCTTGCGGGTCATCGGACTTACCGGCGGCATTGCTTCCGGCAAATCGACTGCGGCGCGCCACCTCGAGACGCGCGGTGCGCTGATGATCGATGCCGACAAGCTCGGCCACCGCGCCTACGAGCCGGACACGGAAGCGTTTCGCAAGGTCGTGCAGGCATTTGGCGACGACATCGTCGGCGACGACGGCCAGATCAACCGTCGCGCCCTGGGCGGCAAGGTATTCGGCAACCAGGGCGAACTCGACCGGCTCACCGGCATCGTCTGGCCGGAGATTCGCAAGATGGCGCTGGCCGAGATCGATGCCGCCCGCGCCGAAGGCAAAACCAAGGCGGTCGTGCTTGAAGCCGCCGTGCTGCTCGAAGCCGGTTGGCAGGACATCGTCGACGAAGTGTGGGTCGTGTACGCCGAACGCGAGCAGGTAATCGCCCGCGCCATGGCCCGCGATGGCCTGGACGAGGCGGCAGTTTCCGCCCGCATCGACGCGCAGATGACCAACGAGCAGCGCATCGAGCAAAGCGATGTTGCCTTCGAGAACGCCACCACGGCCGAAGCGCTTTGCGCACGGCTAGACGAGCGCTGGGCGGCTGTGACGTCCGAGTCCGTGGGCGCGGCATAGCGACTGCTCTAGGCAACGAACCACAGAAGGCAAGACCAACGGTGATCCTCGACCTCCATACCCACTCCATCAAGTCCGACGACGGCCGCGCCAAGGTGCAGAACTACTGCCAGTGGATTCGCGCCAAGTCCGTTCCCATCGACGGCTTCGTGCTCACCGAGCACCGCCAGTTCGATTTCGAGTCCGACTACTCGGAACTCGCGTCCAAGTTCGGCATCGCCATCCTCAAGGGCGCGGAGGTGGAAACCGAATACGGCCACGTGCTGGTGTTCGGCGTCAACGAAAGGCTGTACGAGGAGTTCGACTTCTCCGCCATTGGCCTTTCCCTCGAGAACGTGATCGAGAAGTGCGAGAAGCACGGCGCCTTGGCCGCACCGTGCCACCCGGGCCGTCCCCGCGTCGGCATGGTGGCGCACTTGGAAGAGCACGGCATTCCGGGCGGCGTGCGCATCGTTGAGACCAT
The DNA here is from genome assembly GCA_965116935.1 of Pseudomonadales bacterium. Taxonomy (GTDB): domain Bacteria; phylum Pseudomonadota; class Gammaproteobacteria; order Pseudomonadales; family Azotimanducaceae; genus VXYL01. Next base: position 4,457,991 of record OZ220737.1, read on the forward strand.
GAACGGCGGCAGTCGCGGCGACGAAGACGCGGTGGCGGCGAAGATGGCGGAGGACCTCGGCTACCTCGGCATCGGCGGCAGCGACTCCCACATCGTCAGCCACATCGGCCGCTGCGCCACCCGTTTCCCGGCTGTGCTCGCCACGGAGGGCGAGTTGGTGGAAGCGCTGAAGGCCGAGGAATTCGAGGCGATTTCCAACAAGCATTGAGGTGCGGTGTCCGCGACATCCGCAACCCGCACACCCAACCCACAACGCGACGAAGAAGGACAGCAGAGGCAATGGCAGAAGCTGAAAAGGTGGATGACGACATCCAGGACCTCAGGGACCGATTCCTGAATAGCGAGTTCGACGAGGTGACCTTCGAGATCGACGGCGAGCGGGTGGCGCAATACGCCCTCGCCTGCGGCGAAACCTCACCCAAATACACCGATCCGGGGCACGACGACTTCCAGGCACCGCCGACGTTCGTCTCCACCCTCGTGGGTCGGCGCAACATGCCTGCCGACTTTCCGGATCTCGGCGGCATGGGCATGGACGCCGGCAAGGGCGTCGAGTGGAAAGCACCCGTGCGCGCTGGCGAAACCCTGACCGGCCGCAGCCACCTGCATGACATCTACACCAAGACGGGTCGCTCCGGGCGCATGGTGTTCCTCGTCACGCGCATGGAGCTATTCGACTCGAGCGGCACCCACGTCGCCAACGCCGATACCCGCACCGTCATCCGGGAGAAGATCCGTGCCTGACACTGTTTCCAACATCGGCGAAGTGGAGTTCGGTTCGGAACTGCCAAGCTTCGCCCCCGACACCAGCACCGACAACACCAAGCGCTTCGGCAAGTACGTGGGCTGGGACTCCCCCCGCTTCACCGACCACGAAGGCGCCCGCAAGGAAGGCCTTCCCGGCGCCATCGTCCCCGGAGTCCTGAGCCAAGGCTTCCTCGGCGCGATGATCCACCGCTGGGCGCCCGATGCCGAGATCATCGCCATCGACACGGTGTTCCGCGCCCCGGTGCTGGCCGACGCCCCCCACACCATCACCGGCACGGTAACCGACATCGACGAAGACGAGGGCACCGTGGAAATCGACATCACGATCACCAACGAAGCCGGCGAAAACCGCGTCTTCGGTACGGCGACCGCGAAGCTGCCGACGTAGGAGCCGTTTGTTCAAGGATAGCTGCGACCTTGTTCTGACCAGAAAAGCCTCGTGCCAGAGCCAGTGCAGAAGTTGAGCGTGCTCGGCCTCAGAGAGGACGGCCAGTGGTGCGCTATCGCCCTCCAAATGAGCCTTCGCGGCTACGGAGCAACCTTCGACGAGGCATTAGCGCAACTAGAAGAAGCGATTGAGGCGCAGGTATCCTTCGCCGAAAGGCATGACACGGTCGACCGGATTTTCGTTCCCGCGGAACCACAGTATTTTGAGCTGTACGCCGACCCCAAGTGCGACGCATTGAAACGCGAGATTCCCATGCCCCGTCTTTCGTCAGACACCGGCTGGGCGTTCTTCAGGTATACGCTACCCGGCGGCCTGTCTTCAAAGCGCCAGCGGAACTTCACGAAAGGCGGGGGAATGACGTATGACAACGTGGAAGGGATCCTGACGGCGGAAAGCGGTGCATTTGTGTACCGACGACGCGGATGTCGTCGTAACATCGTACGTCGAGAGTCCAGCGGTCACGAGCGACACTACCCTATCCCATATCACGGGTCGAGTGGGTATGACCGCGCCACGATAATCGCGCCAGGGATGCTGCGAGACATCCTCCGCGTCCTCGATTTGCCCCACGACCTTTTTGATTGATGCTGCGGTCGCTATCGACCGCGCAGTTGGGTTGCACCAAGGGAGTCGAGGAACTCGGCGACCGTTTGTATCAAGACTCCGCAAGTCTCCGCTGGCCGATTCATCAGTGCTCCGAAGTGACGAATGTCGCCGGTGAACAGGTGGCTCGCACTGCATCCAAGTGCGGCTTGGAAGATCGGACGATCCTTCTCCACCAACGCCGCCGGGCATGCCAAGTCGGGTCTGTGGTCAACGACGTCGATGTCCACCAAGATCGCATGGAACCGATCAAGTGCGTGAGGAGCCTTTTGGCGGAGGTTCCGCAACGCTTCCTCGCGGGCAAAGGCGCTCGTGGCGATAGACCAATCGGCCAGCGGTTGAAGTTCGACGACCAACGCGGCTTTGCCGCTCGGGTTGTGGGCCGCCGTGAATAGCACGTTGGCGTCAAGAAACAACCTCAACCTTCGCCCTTGACGGCATCGACGATGCGCTCGCGCTCTTGATCGTCAAGTCTGTCGGCGTCGTTCCACGCGGCGATCTGATCATCGGCGTAGAACTCCACCTCCAACACAACGCCCGGCTTGAGGCCAATCTCGTGGCCACTGTCCTCCAAAAGCACCGCATCGCCGCCCTTGATGCCGAATCGCTTTCGAATTGCCGCAGGCAACGTGATTTGGCCACGGTTGGAGACGATCAACGGTCGCATTCCTTGGCCACCTTCCCTTTGCTAGAAGCCTGAAAACCAAACACGAGCAGATATTCGGAATCGTCGCGAGGGCGAGTGTCTTTGTGGGACTAGGTCTCGAACTGCCGCGCCCGCCGTCGTAGCGACCGTCGCAACAGCAGGGAGTTGCCCGTGACGCAGGCGCTCGACAGAGCCATGGCGGCGCCGGCGAGGGTGGGGCTTAGGTAGCCGAGCATCGCGGCCGGGATGCCGATGATGTTATAGATGAAGGCCCAGAAGAGGTTTTGCCGGATCTTGCGCACCGTCGCCCGGCCGGCGGCAATGGCTTCCGGGACCAGCATTGGATCAGGTCGCATCAGGGTCACGCCGGCGGTTTCCATCGCCACGTCCGCGCCGGAGCCGATGGCGACTCCCACATCTGCGGCCGCAAGCGCCGGCGCATCGTTGACGCCATCGCCGATCATGGCCACGCACTCGCCCTGCTGCTGTCGCGCAGCAACTTGCTGCGCCTTGCCCTCCGGCTTCACTCCGCCGTACGCCTCGGCGATGCCCACCTCCTCGCCGATGCGCCGAACGATGGCGGCAGAGTCACCGGAAAGCAGCACCGGTTCCACCCCCATCGCCTTCAGCCGTTCTATGGCTCGCGCCGACTGCTGGCGCAGCGGATCGGCGATGGCGAAGACGCCGAGGGGACCACGCTCATCGGCGGCCCAGACGAGGGTGTGGGTGGCTGGGTCAAACGGCGTGGACGGCACCGCCGCTCCGGCCAGCGCGAACTCGGCATTGCCCACGCGCACGGTGCGCCCCTCCACCTGCGCGGCTACGCCCTGGCCAACGGCATTGTGGAAGTCGGTGGCGAGGGCCGGCGTCACACCACATTCTTCCGCGAGGCGACCGATGGCGGCTGCCAACGGATGCTCGCTGGCGCGCTGCACGCCGGCAACCAGTCGCAGCAGTTCCTCCTCCTGGGCCTCGGCGTCGGCGCCGACCGCTCGGGAGTGCAAGTCGCCAAGGAGCGCAATGTCCTCCACCCGCGCCTTGCCTTCCGTGAGAGTGCCGGTCTTGTCGAAGATCACCGTGCCCACCGCATGGACGCGTTCGAGTGCGTCGATGTCTCGAAACAAAATCCCCCTTCGCGCGGCGGCACCGGTGCCGGTCATCACCGCCGTCGGAGTCGCAAGGCCCAGCGCACACGGGCAGGCGATGACAAGCACGGAGACCGCCGCCACCAGCGCCGCCCCGGCATTGCCGGTCGCGAAAAGCCAGCCAAGGAAGGTGCAGGCGGACAGCGCCACCACCACGGGAACGAAGGTGCCGCTGATGCGGTCCACCAGGCGCTGCAATGCCGCCTTGCCGCGCTGGGCGTCCTCCACCATTCGGATGATCCGCGTGAGGGCGCTCTCCTCGCCCACAGTGGTGGCGCGGATTTCAAGATAGCCATGCGCGTTCACGGCGCCGCCGGTGACTTCATCACCGGGCACCTTCGGCACCGGCATGCTCTCGCCGCTGATGACCGACTCGTCCACCTCGCTCGCACCGACAACCACTTCGCCATCGACGGCAATGCGCTCGCCGGGCCGCACCAACACGACATCGCCCCGCACCACCTGGCTTAGCGGTTTATCGACCTCGGCGCCGTCCGGGTTACGCACCCGAGCAACGGACGGTCGCAAATCCATCAACTCGCGAATCGCGCTGGTGGTGGCGCGACGGGCACGACTCTCCAAGTGCTTTCCGAGCAGCACCAGCGTGATGATGACCGCCGATGCCTCGAAGTAGAGCTGGCCGTCGGCGGCCTCGCCGAGCGCGATCAGCAAGTACCAGCTATAGAAATACGCGGCGGACGTGCCGAGCGCCACCAGCACGTCCATGTTGGCACCGCCCCCACGCAACGCGTTGAACGCGCCGCGATAGAAGCGCGCGCCCAGGATGAACTGAATCGGGGTGGCAAGCAGCACCTCGCCGGCCGGCATGAGGTGCAGTTCCTCGATGCCGAACGCCTGGAAGATCATGCCAACGACCATCGGCAGCGTCATCAAGGCCGCCGTGACCACCACCCGGCGTTCCGAGTCGATGCGACGGGACTCGCGCTCGGCTCGTTCCCGCTCGCTCGCTTCGTCGCCGGCGTCAACCACCAGTCGATATCCCGCATCTGAGACTCGCGCCGCGAGGGCTTCTCCGGTGACGGTGCCGGAAAGCGTTGTGACCGTGGCGCGTTCGAGGGCCAGGTTGACTTCCGCGTCCACGACGCCGGGTTCGGCACGAATCGCCCGTTCCACCCGCGTCACGCAGGCGGCGCAGGTCATGCCCTCGACGGGATAGGTGGTTTGATCGGTGGTGGCGGAAAAGCCAGCTCGGGCAACGACTTCCGCAATCTGCGCCGCGTCGAGCGCATTCTCGTCCAACGACACCGCGGCACGAGCCAAGGCTAGGTTGACGTGCGCCTCCACCACCCCCGGCGCATCGCCCAAAACCCGTTCCAGCCGGGCAACGCAGGCCGCGCATGTCATGCCCTCGACCTCAATGTCGAGCACGCATGAGCTTGTGCGCCGTGGCGGGCGCGATGGCAGTGGGTTCGCATCTTGCATCATGAGCACGCCGCGAGCGGGAAGTAGCCCGCATACCCCTTTGATTTAAGGTCGATCAGTCCCATCATGCCAGACGCGTCCTCAATGCCGTCCGCTTCCACTGATTACAACTTTGTTGCAACGATTCCCGTTTGCGTTCCTCTCAGCCCCAGCTTGGCTCTGGCGGCGCCACCTGTCCCCTGGCTTTTCCCATCTTGCAGCACGGCCCGGCCTTGATGCAGGTGTTGTTGCCTCGTCGGCCCGCCCCGGTACCGGTCCGGTCCATCCGCGGCACCGCACACCAACACCCCCATTCCGTGGATGGGGACACCAGCTCCACCATGGGCCCATATGTCGTCGCAAGTGCTCCCACATGCCGCTTCGGTGAAGCCCATGTCGAGGACACCAAACCCGGCTCAGGCGTCGTGGCCGTCACTGCCAGTCTGCGCAACGACCGTCCCCAAACCCGTCAAACGAACGAAAGCCGCCGAAGTCGATCCGGAGGCCGGAGGCGTCCCCAATGCGGTCTGCGGCGCGCAGGTCCCCCGGGAAGTGTAGTCCCAGGAGCCGCCGCGCACGACGCGACGCGTGCAATCGCCCGCGATCCACGCGCTGCCGTCCGACGGGGCGCCCGCGTAGCTGCCGTCCAGCAGTCCTCCACCCACTCCCACACGTTCCCGTGCATCTCGTACAGACCGAACGAATTGGCGCGGAACGAACCCACCGGCACCGTCTGCTCGTTGTCCCACTCGCTCCCACAACCGTGGCAGTTCGCCCGGTTCACCCCGATCTCGTTTGCCCCAGCCGTACTTCGTCGTCGTCCTCGTACGCGCTGCATACTCCCACTCCGACTCGCTCGGCAGACGGTACGTCGCACCCGTCTGCGCCGACAGCCACGCCACGTAATCCTGCGCGTCGTGCCACGACATGCTGATGACCGGGCGGCGGCCACGACCCCAGCCGTGGTCGTCCACCTTGTTCGGGTACGTGAACCGGTCGTAGTCCTCGAACGTCACCTCGTGCACCGACAGCGCGAACGGCGCCGCAATGGTGACCTCGTGAACGGGTTTCTCGCGGTCCCAGCAGTCGTCGTTCGACAGGCAGCCCATGCGGAACCGACCCGCAGGGATCACCACCATCTCGGGCCCTCGCCGCCGCCGCTCAGGCGGTCGTGGAAGACGCTGCCGGGTGCGACCGGGATCCCGGACCGTTCCGCACCCCGCAAGCTCCCCGGTGCAGGCACCGCGGTCCCACCGCGCGCCTTTACCTTCGCCGCAATGACCGAATCGCCGACCCCCGCCTCCGCGAGCATCACCACTGCATCAACGCCGGTGTCGAAGTCCGTCGCCGACGAGTCGATCATCGCCACGATCGCCGCCTCGCCAACCCCCGTCTTCGTCAACCGCAGAACGTCCGCGTTGGTCAGTACCCCGTCGGCTGCTGCCGCCTCCATCCCGAACAGCAACACCGCCAGCCAGGCTGCCACCGACGCGCCAGCCTTCCCGTCGCGCATAACTCGTTCTCCGCCCCCTCCCCGCCAATCCGCCGACGCGCCGGCCGCAACGCAAGGACCGGACAAGGCCGGACAAGGTCTCAAAAAACGACCGCCGCAGTGCAGCCCCAGCGCTTCTCCCTGCTTGCCATCGCATCCATCCCGCGCCACCGGCATGAGGCTGGCCGGCCCACCGCTTCGTCCATGCCTCCCACTCGGCCCAGCCCTCGCGCAGCCGGGCGACGGCCGCCTCAAGCCGCCGCAGCGCCATCCCCGGGTTCGCAGCCGTCACCCAACCATCCCGCTCATCCGCAGTTCCCCTTTCCGTCACTCTCCCCTCCGTTGCCGCGGCGCGCAGTACCGCTCTTCACGACATCGGATGGTGCCACCATGCGCTCGCCACCCTCCCCGGCGGGAAACACCTCGTGCAGCGCGTCGAGCAGCTTGCAGGACGCGTTCTTGCCGCCGCCGCACCCAACGACATGCTCCCTATGAAAGCACTGGCTCTTTCTGCCGACCTGGGCCAACTCCGAAGCGCTGAGCGGGCCGTACGGGCGCCCGCCCGTCCACCCGAAACCCCAGCGGAACGAAATCGGCAGGCCTGGCGACCCGAACGCGCGAACGGCCGCGTAGTAGATGGCACCCAGGCCCGGCCTGGTCGCGGCTATGCAGCTACGAAACTCACGGTCCGCCAATAGCCGCGCACGCTGAGTCCCGCCCTGCCAGTACGCGAAGTCGTGGACGATACAGCAATGGCCAAAGTCTAGGTCCGGAGCCCACGAACACCCGTCGGAGTTGAACGGGCGCAAGGCCGACCCGGCATCGCCGTCACACCCGACCAGACCGACCAACCCGAACAACACCAACAGTCCGACACCTCGCCGCCTCGTTCTCGGCGCGAATCGCGGAAAGCGCGTCCCAAGCATCGGCAGCCGGATCTCCGCACCCGTGGCACGCCGGACGGTACCCCAACTCGACCGTGCGTGAACGCCCGGTTGCCTCACCATCTCAGGGCGATCGGCCGGACAAGGCACGCGACGCGCCGTCTGATCCTTTGGCCCAACCTCTTCCGGGTAGCGTGCCAGCACCTCCAGCGCCGCGTCCGACAGCAGCGCGACGTGATCCTCCGGATATCGGTCTCCGAGTCGCCCCGGATCGGCGTTGAGGGTCATGGGATCACAAGGGACATCGTTGCCCCGGACACTACCTGTCCCGGCCCCTTGGCTACAACGGTCCTTTGCAAACCCCAACTCCCTGATAGGGCTTGCCCAAATGGTGTTTCCGGGGTGCGGTGAGGCCGCGAACTGGGCCTTCGGCTGCCGGCATTCACGGCATAGGTGAGGTCCGCCCACGCCGTCGGGAAGCCCCTCGATCTGCTTCGCAACTGCTTTACCAGCAGGTGCCGCCATCTCCACATCGGCCAGGCGCGTCGGATCGGGTCAAGTGTTGAGGAACATCGCCATCATGCCGAGCCACACCAGCAGCAGGAAATGCCAATACAGCGCACAGAGGTCCACGCTTCGCGACAGACGCGCCAAGCGTTCCTGCGCAACGTCGCCGTCGGCGTCCCCGTCCACGACAGCCACGCTCCGGAACCGAGTCAGCGCCCTCCCCCAAGCGACGAGCCCGCCCACAAGGTGCAGGCCGTGTACGGCGGTGATGAGGTAGAAGAACGAGTTGGCGGGATTCGAGTGCGCGAAGTAGCCGAGCCCGAGCATCTGATCCCACACCACCAGTTGCAGCACCAGGAACGACAGCGTCAGTGCTCCGGCGACGAGAAACGCCGTGCGCGCCGTGCCCTCACGCCCACTGCGGGCCGCGCCGCGGGCCCACTCGAAGGCAATGCTGGCGATGCCGAGCACCACCGTGTTGAACCAAAGCAGCGGCGGCTCCGGAATCGCCACCCAGTCCGAGGTGAGCTCAATACGCATGTGGTAGGCGGCGAAGAAAAGGAAGAACAGCACGCCAACAATGGCGAGAAAGAGCACCAGTGCCACCTTCTGGTTCGACACGGCAAACGAAGCCGTACGGGTCTCTGCGCCTGCCCCTGGCTCATGGATCCAAGGCTTCTCCGCCAACCGCTTGAAGATGTTCATGGGTGGGATTCTACGGAACGTGCAGGCAAAGCGACAGACGAGGACACACCCCTAGGAGTTGATTGTCCACGGTCTTCCTTGCGCTTTCGAAGGCTCGCAGGGGCGGGGCTTAGCGGGCGATCGCCCCAACCCCCGCCACGATCATGCGTCGCACTTGGTCGACGATGTCACGCTCCCAGCCAGCGTCGTGGCCGCGAAGGGCCGGAACGTGAATGTGGCCGATGGGCAAGTCGAGGCCGAGCCGTTCGGCCGAGAGCAATGTCCTGTACGCGACTTCATTCGAAAGGTAGCCGCCACCCGAACCCTCTACGGCCGTTTCGCCCGTCAAGTCCTCCAAGGATTCGGCCTCCAACCTGCCGCGCGTGACGGTCGTGACGCGATGGTTGTCCCGCACGGCCCAGCGTCCCTCTACCGCGGCCATCGCTGCCGCCGGAAGGGAGAATTCCAGGAACTCGGGGCCGTCAAGCCCACGCGGCAAGACCGGCTCCTCGCCCGTTCCGCCGCCGAAGCGACGTTCGTTGTCTGGGTTCGGTGAGGAACGTCGACGGCCCGGAAAGCGCTCGAGATCAAAGGCGTCGCGCCCCATGCTGACGGTGACGACCATCCGCACATCGCCGTTCGCACAGCGCTCGGAAAGCAGGCGTTCGACAATGCCGGCGTCGAAGTCCGCAAAGCGCACCGGCAGAATGGCGGCTTGCACCGTCAGCGACTGACCGGCCGGCGCTTCGACGACACTCCCATGCAGCGCCAGCGCCACCGTGCCGGACGGATTGCTCTGGCTAATGTCACGGTCCAGATGAAACGGGTCGAATCCGGCGAGCAGGAAAGTCGGCGCGGCGACCTCGCCCTCGGAAAGCCCCCGCGAGGCCCGCTCCAGCGCTTCGCCACACTCCGCGTGGCCCATTTCCTGCAGGCACCTATGCGCCGCCAGCCGCCCCCAATACAGCGCCCGATCGTCCAGGAATCCGTCCTGAACGTCGTCCACGGCGTGCTGCCAGAGGCCACTCCCGGCACTGCCAGCGATGCGAAAGGGATCACCGCCAGCGGCCAGTTGTCCTCGCAACCGTTCAATCACGGCCGCATAGCGCCGCGCCACCGCCACGTTGCGCTCGGCTTCACCGGCGCGGGAAATCTCGACGGTGAAGTCGGTCATCGACAATCTCCCGCCGGGACCTCCACCGACCCGTCCAACTCGACACGAGCCGCATCGTTGTCGTGGTACCGAGCCGCCCCGGCCATCATGCCCGAGGCCACGAGATGGACCATGACCGACTCCCCGCCACGGTTCTCCCAGAACCAGCCGTGAATGCCATCGAACGGCGCGATGTACGTGCCGCCCTGCCGCAGACCTCGCCCCGCCGCGAAGCTGCGGGCGTCGTCGATGGTGCCCCCGTCCGGTTCCGCATGGAGATCGAACAGCACCTCCCCCGTGGCCGCCCAGCAAAACACCATGCCGTCCCCTTCGGCGAGGTCGTACTTCAGTTCCACGGACTCGAACGGTGCCAAGGGAAAAGACCGCCCATCGCGCATCGGCCAATTGCCCTCCTCGCTCTCGACAACGGGGCCGAAAACCCCACCGTCCGGCATGTAAAGCCCCGTGAGTCCCAAGAGCCGCCCCGTACCCAGCGGATCACGCCCATGCTCCGATGGCAACACGAAGGCAACGAACAGCACCAAGGCCACGACAAACGCGCCCGCCAGCATCGCCACCTTGCGCATCAGCCGCCCTCCCCGGCCATGAAGTACCCGACGATCTGCGTCTGAAACAGCACGAAACCCGCCGTCATCAACGCGAGGTTCACGGCCAAGGCCGAACGCTCAAACACCGCGAGCCGCCGCCACCACGCCAGCACCGCAACCACCGCCGCCAGCGCCAGCAACTGGCCAATCTCCACGCCCACATTGAAGCTCACCAGATTGACGAGCAGCCCGTCCGGCGACAACTGCAACTCCAGCACCCGCGTCGCCAGCCCCATGCCGTGGCACAGCCCAAAGGCAAACACCGCAAGCCGCGGGTCCGGAGCGAAACTCCTCTCCCCAACAGCCACCGACCCGCCCGAAACGCCAGCCAACGCCGGCCTCGGCCCCCGGGCAAAACCCCCGACGTTCTCAAACGCCTTGTACACCACCGACAGCCCAATCACCGCATCCACGAGATGCGCATCCAAGCGCCACTCGGCGAGCACTCCAACGAGCAGCGTGAGGCTATGCCCGGCGGTGAACAGCGTCACGTACAGCAGCACATCCCGCAGCCGACGCAAATAAAAAACTACCCCCACGAGATAGAGGACATGGTCGATCCCCGTGAACATGTGCTTGGCGCCAAAGTAGCCAAAGATCCCCACGGCGACCCCAGACACGCCCTCCACAAAGGCAGCATTGCCTTCGGAGATGGCATGCGCAAGGGCTGTCGCACCCGGCAGAAACAGCATGGCTGCCAACGTCCATCGTCGCCCATGCCGGATCATGCAGAGCCCGCGGCGCTGCTGTACTTTACCGGTCAGAGGGGGCCGCTCCGACCACTTCGACGCCAAGGGCCTCGGCGACCGTGACGATGCGACGATCCAAACTCGCCACCGCGAGGCCGCGACGCATGGCCACTTCCAGATAGGAAGCGTCATAGACCGACAATCGATGTGCGGCCGCGATTTCGAGCAACAGTCCATCGCCGTGAGCGTTGTCCACAGAAATCGGAAGATTCCCCAAGTCATCGATGGCAGCCCTGCAGTCCACCGACGAAATCCGCCCTCTGCGCTCGTTCATCAGCAGGGCATTGCGCATCTCGTACCACCAGATGCCTGGCACCACACCGCCCTCGTGGACCAGCATCTGCCGGGCCCGATCGGCCGCCGGATCGTCCTCGTCGGCCAAGCACCAGCACAGGCAAACCGAACAGTCGATGACGATCAATAGCGATGCCCTTCGTGCACCGTCGCCATCAACTCCTCCATCGAACAGCGAACGGAACGTAGCCGCCGGGCCTCGATTCTCGCCAACGCGGCTTCGGCGCGCTGCCGGTCCCCGTGTTGGTAGGGCACCAGACTGGCGACCGGTTTGCCATGCCGGGTGATCGTCAGCGTCTCCCCCTGCTTGACCCGGTCGAGCAGTCTCGGCAAGTGAGTCTTTGCCTCATAGGCGCCGATGGCAACCACGCAATGAACTCCCGTCGCGCAAAGTCAGACCAGCCTATACGACTAGGCGGCAGTGTGGCAACGGCAGCGAGCCGGTCCTATGCAAGGCGCGGCACAAGGGACACGCCGCACACAAGGCGGGCAAGATTGCTGGCACCGGCAAATGCTGTATTGGACCCTCTGTGCGCCATCCCCTAGGCCGCCTTGCCTAGCCTTAATCGCACCGGTCCGAGCGTGCCGCACGCTGGCATGCATGCTACGGTACGCAACCGCCGCGCGGTGGAGCTATGGTCGAATCTGGTGTACGGATGAGTTGAGTCGTGCGGCGTGTCTCTGCTGAAATTGAAGTTCGAGCTTTCATTTCGGCAAGAGGAGCACACCGCACATGGCCAAAGATAATGTGGTTGAGCTGGCGGCGCCAGCGTCGGTTTCCGACCCCCTCACGGAGCTTCTTCGCGCGGGCGCGAAGAGGCTGGTCGAGGCGGCGGTGCAGGCGGAGTTCGACGAGCACCTTGCGGCGTTCGAGGGCGAGCGGCTGTCGGACGGGCGCCTGCGGGTGGTTCGGAACGGGCGCCTTCCGGAGCGCACGATCCTGACGGGGATCGGCGCGGTGGAGGTGCAGGTTCCGAAGTCCCGCAGCCGCGAGGGGTCGTCGGAGCCGTTCCGGTCTTCGCTGGTTCCGCCGTACGTTCGCCGCAGCGCGAGCGTGGACGCGGCGATTCCGTGGCTGTGCCTGCACGGGGTGTCGACGGGGCAGATGCGTCCTGCGGTGGCGCTGGTAGGCGTGCGAATGCGGTTAGTGAACGTGGGCGCGTCGGGTGCCATCTCCGCTGATGGCGAGTTCGGCTATCCGGTATGCACGGTGTGCGGCCAAAGCGTTTTCGCCCCTTGCCACCGCACGCCAGCACGAGCAGTTTCTCAAGTCGCACCAAGATCGTTGCGGACGCGCACCGCAACCCATTGGTTTCCATGCCGATGTCGTTGCGGACGCCCTTCGCTGCCTGGGTGCGTGGACTGCGTACAGCGTACTCGAAGCGCTGCGCCTAGGAGCGACCAGCGTGCTGGATATGCACATGGAGGACTTGCAGATCATCGTCATCGGCCATATCGATCGCGACGACGTCACCGGGTTGCTGAGGGATCCGATGCCCGGCGGTTCGGGGCTCTTGCAGCGCCTTTGCGAACGCTTTGGCGAGGTCGTCGCGACAGCGCGCAATGTGGTCGAAGGATGTCCGAGCCGGTGTGAGTCATCGTGCATCGACTGCCTCCAGACATTCCGCAACGCCTACTACCACAAGCACCTGTTTCGTAAGCGGGCATTGGAACGGCTGGCGGATTGGGGTAGTCGGCTCGAGTTTGACCATGACATTCCCCCGTTGCAGCCGAGCGAACCCGCGAGTGCCGATGCCCTGCCCGTCAACGACGCCGAGGCCAAGCTGCGCCACCTCCTTTTGGCCGCAGGTTTCGGCGAGGGCATCCGTGGCGAGCAAGTCAGGCTTGGCAACGCCCTAGGCACTACAACACCGGACGTGACCTACCGCGCGGACGGCGACAGCCCGGACGAAACCGTTTGCATCTAATCTCGACGGTCTGAGCCAACACCTACACGGCAACCCCGAAATAGCGGCAAGGGACCGGGAAATCCGGCTATGGCTGCGCAACGTGGGTTACGAGGTCATTGAAATCGCAGCGAACGAGCTGGATGATCGGGATGCAATGACGCGCCACTTCCAACGGCTTGCTGGCAATCTCGGAAATCGGGAACTGCGACGCAAGGTGCGGGAGGACCACACGTGGTTTGAAGGACGGGCGTAGGGTGTCAGGCCAGTTCGATGGTGTTCACGCGCCAAGCGATGCACCTGTCGCCCCGTTGGGAGGGCGAGGCCCCCCAAAGAGGAAATGTGGGCTGCGTCGGCGGGTGTTTCCCAAGGGGCACCAGCGACGCCCGATCCTGGCAGGTCGAACTTCCGCTGTAAATCACGGAGCATGCCTGCGTCGATAGGTGTCTTGCTCCATGGTACGGGAACGGATACGCAGGCAGGTAGCGACCGTCCTCTCTCTTCTTGCCGATCATGCGATGGCTGCCCTTCCCTCGGTTAACGAACTCCTTGAAGTCGCCAGTAGCCTTGAGCCGCTTTACGACTTCCCGGTACTCCATCACGTGGTCGCTTCGTACCTGGGGCGTACCTCTCGCAGGTCACCGAGGTTGGCCAGGTGGACCGCGTTTTCTTCCAGTTGTTTCACGTGAGGAGAGCGCGGTCTCGTCGTGCGAGGTCCTTCTAGCTCGGCGAAGATTCGCCGAGCCTCCAAGGCGGAGGTTTGGAAAAACAGGTCGATGTAACGTTGTTCTGCCTGGGTTTCGAACATCTCGTCCCAGCCGCCCTGTTCCATCGTGAACGTGACCTGAGCCTCAACGGCATTGGTGAGAGTCCTGTACGCGCCAGCAATCGTTGGGCCGTAGCTTCGGATGCCCAGCTCTAATGCGATCGCGCACCATTCCTTGTCTTCCCAAAGGACGAGAACGTGGATCGTCGCGAGCTTTTGCTCGGGCTTTCCGCTTTCCGCCGGGTGCGTAAGGTTGATCGAGCCTGTGAAAGCTTCGTTCATCGGCCTGCTACCCGGTCAAGTCGTCACGGACGGCATTGCGCGGATTCCTCCGTGTGTGTGGCGTTGGTCAACATACCACGACTTCATTGGCGACCTGTTCTCGGGAGGATGACGACGGTGCCCTTGTCCGTACATGGGCCACCACCGACGCGCGCGGACCTGCTGGTGGCTCAGTATGCCTCGTCAAGCCAAAGGGGTTGGAAGAGACCAAGTTCCTTGGAACGAGCCACAAGCTCCCAGCCCGATAGCTTCAATCCTGCCGCAGTTCCGAGGCGTAGGCTTGGTGGCAGGCGAGGCAGATGTTGTAGAGGTGGCCGCCGGCCTCGAAGAGGGCTTCGGGGTCTTGGGATTCGGCGATTTCGATTAGGCGGCCTCCCATCATTCGCAGGCCTTCAGAGTATTCCAGCCAGTCGCCGCCCTCTTCCGCTAGCCCCGGCACCATCAGGAGGTTGCCGCTCTCCGCGAGAACCCAGGCGGCGTGCTTTACCTGTGCCCAGTCTTCGTCGTCCTTTGGCGCCAGGTCAATCTCGCCTTCGGCGGTCGTGACGTAGCCGGCGAAGCCCCAGATCACGTCTGCAGCCGGATCCAGCACCCAGTCCATGGTTTCTTTCATGTCGCCCACGGGCTCCATTGGAGTGGTCGCCTCTTCCTCCGCGCTGCAGGCAGACAGGAAGGCGGCAGCGCCCAGAGAAAGAGCGGCAAGCGGTCGAACGGAGGTCACGAGAAACCGATCCAGCGGCCGGCGGCGGCCACCGTGAACCACACCATCAGGGAAACGGCGCCCACCAAGGCCGTGGCCCATCTTGGCGCGTCGCGGCGCATGGCGACTCGGTTGCGCACGCCAAAGGTGAAGACAATGCCGATGGCGAGCGCGCACATCTTCACCCAGAACGAGGTGTTGTAGTAGCACTTGATGGCTTCGGACAGGAACAGCGGAATGCCGGTGGAGAACATCAGCACGAGGCTGCCGAGGAACCACGGTCGGGCTGAGGAAAGCACCGCCGGCACGGTGGCGCGGGTGAGGCCGGCGCCGAGCAGGCGCAAGTCCACCACCAGCACCGAGCCGCCGAGGATGGCGAGGCCCAAGAGATGCACCGCCTCGATGCCCGGGAACAGCCACAGCGATTCGCGGATGGTCTGGCCGATCCAAGTCTGCTCCAGCCTGTCGAATGTCTCGAACATCGTTCTACATCGATGCTTGGGCGACGCAGCCCGCCATCCACATCACGAAGGGCGAAGGGTCGCGGTCGCAGTCGAACCAGTTGTAGGCGATCATGCGGCCGCAGACGATGACGCCGGCCCAGATCGCGAGCGAGACGCCACCGGCCACCCGCACGGCGGTCGGCGGCCTCGGGCTCGAATCCCAGAAGGTGCGGTCGCGCTGCACGCGGCGGTGAAACCACCATGCGTTGATGCCGCCGGCGATCAAGAGCACCACCTTGACGCGAAACCAGACGCTCTCATACGTGCGCACCGGAATCGCGTAGAAGAGCAGCAAGCCGGTGCCGATCATGATGACGAACCCCGCCACCGACCATGGCAGCAAGCGCCCGGTCAGGTGCGACACCGCCACGTTGCGAAAGGCGAGCCCCACGAGGCGCAGGTCCACCATTGCCAACATGCCGACGAACAGCATCACCGTCAGCACGTGGGTCGACTCGATCAAGGGATACATCCACAGCGACTCGTGCAGCGCCGTGCTCCACACATGGGTGTCGAGCCACTCCACGAACGAGCGCATGGCGTGGCCTCAGGGTGCGGATTTCGTGTGCGGTCTTCTCATTCGCCGTCGGATTCGCCCTGTTGAGGTCGCGGCGGCTCGGTGGGATCTGCGCCATCGCGGGGAGCGCCCGTGCCGCTCGAACCCATGAACAGCGATTGGCCATTCGCGAAGGTCATGTTGCGGCCGTTGCCGCGCTTGGAAAGGTCTTTCGACTGGTAGCCGTCGATCACCACCTCCGTGCCCACCGGTACGGAGTTGCGGTGGATACCGCGCCTGAGCAGCGTGTTGGGCGTGCCGGCCTCCATCATCCAGACCGTCTTGGTGCCGTCCTCGTTCGTGTGCTCGACGTGGAACCAGGCATGCGGGTTGGTCCACTCGATCTTCACGACCGGGCCCTTGATTAGGATGGGTCGGTTCGGGTCGAACTCGGCGCCGAAGGCGTGGTGGGCCTGGGTGGCTGGTGCGGCCAGCGTTAGCGCCGTCGCCACGGCGAGGGTACACAAGGTTCGTTTCATTGAGTTCTCTCCTGCTGTTCGTTGGCGGGGCGCTTGCTGGAGGGTGATTTCATTGCGAGCACTTCGACGACCACTGCCTTGCGCGCCTTGCGGCGCGACGGAGACGCCCTCCCTCCGGCCCCGATGCAACACCCCTTACTCCGCGCCCGCCGCTAGCTCCGCGCCTGCTGCCAGCGCCTCGGCTTCTAGACGGCGGGCGCCGCGCAAGATGTTGCCGAGCGAATAGTTGCCCTCGTGGCAGGCGTATTCGTACACCGGCTCGTCGGTGGCGGGCCATGGATACTCACCGCTCCACGGCGCCTCCCACACGTTGGGGTCCTCCACCGTGAAGCTGTAGAGCAGCGTGTCTTCATCCAGACGCTTGAAGCGTTCCACCACGTGCAGATCCCGCGTCGCCAGGCCAAGCGCCGGGGTGTCGTTGAAGTTGGTGGTATCCACCACCAGGGTGTCGCCTTCCCAGTAGCCGACGGAATCGCCAAGCCAGCGCCGCACCTCGTTCGGCGCGTGGTCGGCATTCATGCGTACGATGCGGGCATCGTGCACCATCTCGGTGAGGATCATGATGTGATCCGGGGTCTGGACGATGCGTTTGTGGTTGTTGTAGAGCGCCGGCATCATCGGTGGCCCCCCGGTGGAGCTGAAGCCGAGCAGGCAGCGTTCCGCCAGCGGTCGGAGCTCCACATCGTCATAGGGCCCGGGGCCGTCGTTCTCCAGCCACCATGCGGTGCCGGTGTTCTCGCGCCAGAAGCTGCGACGCGCTGTGGCGCGCTCCTGCGCTTCGGGGGTCATGGCCGGGCGGCGACCGTTCGGCGGGTCATAGACGATGGAGGTGCGGAACTTGCCGTCGATCTCGAAGTTGCGCTCGCCGTTGTCGATCCAGAAGCTGTCGTAGCCGCCGACGTTGCCGGCGGCGCCCGGCGAGCCATCGCCACCGACCGGTGGGGCGCCACGATCGGCAGGCTGGTCGGCAGAGCCTTCCGCCATCGCCTTGGCTGCCCGTTCCTCGATCTCCTTGGCCTGCTCCACCGTCAGAAAGGCGTTGTCGCCGAACATCTGTGGGCGATCCACCGGAGTGAGCGTGGCAACGTCGTAGTAGCCGGAAAGGTCCGGCGTGCCGTCGGCGGTGCGTGGGATGTCGGCGACGGCGGCTGACGCCAGTGCAGCCGCCAGCAAGGAAACGGAAAGTTGGTGCCTGTTCATGGTTGCCTCCTTGGGGCGGGCGGCGCTAGCGGGGCAGAGGATTGCGGCGCCACTCGCCGTACATCAGCTCCTCGACGAACGCGACGCACTTGAAATCGAGCAGCATCGCGTTCGGCTCCATGCGCCGGTAGAGGGGCATCGAGATTTTCCAAGGCTCGGTGAAGGTCTCGGGGTCCTCGATGGTGGCCTCGTAGTGCAGGTGGTTCGGGCCGGTGGGCGTGTAGCGCTCCACCACCTTCATTTGATTGCTGTGGTGGTTGCCGGCGCGGTCGAACCAAGTCATCTCGTTCAGGCCCGTAACGGTGAGCACCAAGGTATCGCCATCCCAACTGGCGACCGACTGCCCCATCCACGAGTCCACCGGCGCCGGGCCCGGGTCTTCGCTGTAGACGTTGCGGTTGGCGCCGGCCCACTGATAGACGATCTCCAGCGCGTTCTCGCCCTGGATGATCTGGAACGGCTGCGGCATGTAGGTGGCGCGGGGCACCCCGGGCAGGAAGCACTTCACTTCTGGATCGCGTTCGGCCCAATGGGCGCGGTTCTCGTCGCGCTTTGCAAGCGCCTCGGCGGTATAGGGAATCTTGCCGCCCTCGACCACGCCCAGGCTCGGCGGCACCGAGGCGACGGCACCGATGTAGAGCGTCTTGAGATCAGGCACGGGACCATGCGGGCCTTCGCGCAGCCCCATCGAGGGCCTCGCCATGTGCCGTTCGATGTCGTAGTTGGCCTCGTTCAGCGCCTGCCAGACACCGTTCAGGTCCGGATGCACGCCCCCAGGCCCGCGTGGCGCGACGTAGGGATCGTCACCAGCAACGCTCACGCCTCCCCAAGACGCCACCGCGACGATCAACGTACTAGCAAGCCCTCGACCGGCCAATCGCACATGCCCCTCCTGACACGGAATGTCCTCGCGCGAGTGTACTGCAAGCGTGGCGGCGACGGTGGCCGGAATGCTCTCGCTCCGCATCTCCACGGAGACAAAATGTGCAATCCAATGACCTTGCGTCGCTTTTCTTCGTAGGGGACGGGCTTGTCCCGTCCCTTGCTCAGCGGTTCGACGAACTCGGAACGGGACGGGACAAGCCTGTCCCCTACGGCCCCGCGACCCGTAACAGCGAAGTCACAAGAAACCTGTTCCTCGTGCGTCTGCAGCCTGGCGTCCTCGGCGCGCCAGAACCCAGAGAGGCCCTACTCGTCAAGCGTGCTGGCGACGTCGGCCGGGTCCAGCCCAACGCGCCGGATCTGAATGGCGTCCACGCGGCGGTCGGTGAGGATGTCGGAGACCACTACCACCTCCCGTTCCGGGTCGATGCCCTCACGTTCCCTGAGCACGCCGAGGGCCGTCTGGATGGTTTTCTCCGGGTCGCGGCTGAAGGGTGTGCGGTGGGCGAATACGCCGCGATTCAGCATCAGGCGCCGTCGGGTCTGGCTGCGATTGGTAAAGGCATAGATGGGGACATGTTCCGGGTGGCAGCTGGTCACCAAATCGGCCGTCAGCCCGCTCCGTGTGATGACGACGATGCCGGCGGCGTTCACGGCCTCCGCCAGCGAGACCGCCGACGTTGCAATGTGCTGCAGCGGCGCGTCGATGGCCAAGAGCTTCCAAAGCTCGAAGCCGCGCTGGCGTTCGCTGGCAAGGGCGATGTTGGCAAGCTGTTCGACGCAGCGAATTGGATATCTGCCGACGCTCGTCTCGCCCGAAAGCATCACCGCGTCCACGCCTTCGTAGATGGCGTTCGCCACGTCCGTCACCTCGGCGCGGGTGGGGATGGGGTTCTCGATCATCGACTCCATCAGGTGGGTCGCCACCACGCAGCGCTTGCCGAGCCGGGCACAGGTTTCCACCAGCCGGCGCTGCAGGTTGGGCAGCTCGGCGATGTCCGTCTCGATGCCGAGGTCGCCGCGCGCCACCATCACCGCGTCGGCGGCCTTGGCAATGGCCTCGACGTGGCTAACGCCCTCGGTGTTCTCGATCTTCGCCATCACCCTCACGGCTCGTCGGCCCTTCGGTCCGAGCAGCGAATGCAGTTCCTCGATGTCGGCGGCGTCGCGCACGAAGGAGAGCGCCACGAAGTCGATTTCCTGTTCGACGCCGAAGGCGATGTCGGCCTTGTCCTTGTCGGTGATGGCGGGCAGGTTGACGTATGCGCCCGGCAGATTGACGTGCTTGCGACTGCCGAGGCTGCCGCCGTCCGCAACGCGACAGCGCAGCCGAGTCGGCTCCTTGCCTTCCACCAAGAGGTTGATGAGGCCGTTGTCGAGCCGCACGCGGTCGCCCACGCTCACGGCGGAAGGTAGGTCCGGGTAGTTGACGTGTATGGTCCGGTCGCGGTCCCGATCGGCCTCTCCCACCGCTTCAACGTCGAGAAACACCTCCTCGCCGGCGACGAGGGCGAGCGGCCCTTCGCGCACGCCGGTGCGGATCTCCGGGCCTTGCGTGTCGAGCATGATGGGCACCGGGTACTTCACCTTGCGGTTCAGCGTCTTCACCCAGTGGATGATCTCCGCGGCCGAGGCGTGGTCCGAGTGCGACATGTTGAGCCGCACCACCGACATGCCGGCGTTGTAGAGCGCCTCCAGCGCCGCATAGGAGTGGGTGACGGGGCCGACGGTGCAGATGATCTTGGTCTTGCGATGCATGGCCTCTCCTAGGCGCCCACGTCCGTAAGTGTATTCTGCGTGCGCCGCGAGCGGCGTAGGGGGCGGGCCTATCCCCTCCCGGCGCGCCCGGACTGGCGCGTTGGCAGTCGGCTGCGCAATGCTTAAGGCGCTGCGATGAATCCGGCAAGGGACGGGACAAGCCCCGCCCTTACAAAGCCCAGAAACTGCGGACATGAGTGCCGGCGTCGCCGGCGCGGATGCGTTGCGGTTGCCAGTGGCCGGGGAAGAACTCCGTGAAGCCGGAATGCGTGAAGCGGGGGTCCACCAGCAACACGAGCCCCCGGTCTTCGGGCCCGCGCACCACCCTGCCGGCAGCCTGTACCACCCGCGTCATCGCCTCTTGCCGATAGCCCACGCCGTGGCCGTCCTGGCCTCGCGCGGCCGCGGCTCGCGCCACCAAGTCTCGGTTCAGGGACCTCGGGGCAAGTCCGGGCCCCACCACGATCACTCCATCGAGCGCTTGCGGTGGATAGTCAACCGACTCTGCAAACACGCCGCCCATCACGACAAATGCAATCCGCGTGCAATCGTCACCCACAGCCCCGACCTTGCCCAACCAATCGATGAATGCTGCGCGCTCTGCCAGATCCATCGCGCGTTGCTGGCAGCGGGTGGCCGGGCCCGTGCCATCGACCTGGTCCAGGCAAGCCGCGAACGCCGCGTACGCTTGCTCTGCATAGCTGAACGACGGGAACGCCACCAGATAGCCCCCGGGGTGGGCTTGCGTCACGTCGCGGATGAGCCTCGCCAGACGAGGAAGCGTCCGTTCACGGTCGCGGAAGTAGGTGGAGATGTCGACCACCGCGAACAGGCCAAGACCGTCGGCACGCCCCGGCACCGCCACCGCTGGCGCATCCGCTCCGAAACCCTGCACCTCCTGATACGTCGCTTGGGGCCGAAACGAGCCGGACATGCGCACGCTGCCGTGGAAGTCGCCGAGCCGCGTGCGGATGTGGGTACCCGGCGCAGTACACACCAGTTCGACTTCGAGATTCCGCCCCTGCCAGCGCGCAACCCACGCAAAGTCGTTGTCGTCCCCCGCTTCCCTCGCACTCGCCGCCCACTCCGACGCCAGGCGCAATCGAGTCAAGTCGAACCACGCTTCCTGTGCCATGCTGCCGTGCGGCAGTTCCGCCCTTTGCGAGCCGTCGCGCAGCAGGCGGTCCATCGCGCGCAGCAACGCGGTGGGTGGCTCGATTTCCCGCTCCCCCTCAACCCGGCCCTGCGCGGCTCCGAAGACTTGGCGTGCGAGCGAAGCAAGCGCCCGATCCACGGAGCGCAGGCCCGGCAGTGCACCGGCCGCGCCGGCATGCTCCAGCGAGCGGGAACACTCCTTGAGCGCGTCCTTCACCGCCGCCCGCGAGAGCGTTGCACCGAGCATGTCGCGCACCCGCTCTCCCAAGCGATGTGCCTCGTCCACCAGCATCGCCGCGCGCGGGAAGGTCGGCGTTTGCAGCCGCGCCAGTCGCACCACCGGATCGAAGACGTAGTTGCAGTCGCCGACGATCGCATCCGACCAAGCCGCAGCGTCCACCGATAGCTCGAACGGACACACCCGATGCGCCCGTGCCACCTCTTCCACCGCCGCCCGATCGACAACGCCCCGAGCGAGCAAGTCGTCCCTCGCGGCCGGCATCCGGTCGAAGTAGCCGCGCGCGAACTGGCAAGGATCGGGATCGCAGGGCAGTTCCGGGTTGAAGCATATGCGCGCCTTGGCGGTCACCGTGACGGCCGAGACACGGGCGCCGGCGTCTGCCAAGTTCCCAAACGCCCGCTCGAAGGCTCCCTGCCCGGTGGTGCGGGAGGTGAGCACGACCAGCCGATCCACCTTTCCTTCCCCCAGCGCCTTGAAGGCCGGAAACGCCGCCGCCATGGTCTTGCCAGACCCCGTAGGAGCATCCACGAGCAAGTGCTCTTCGTCCCGCCAGGCGCGATAGATGCGCCGCGCAAGCCCGTGCTGGTGACTGCGGAATTCGCCATATGGGAACCGGAGGGCCTTCAGCGATGCATCGCGCCGAGCGACTCGCGCCGCCACCTGGGCAAGCCAGTCCGCATAGGCAGCGCACGTGCACTCCACGAATGCCGTCAGTTCGTCCGCGTCCGCCGGCTCCTCGAGCGCGAGTTCCCCAGGTTCGTCCGGATGCAGGTAAACCAGCCGCAGCAGCTTCGGCGTTTTTCCGGCAAGTGCCAGCATTCCGCCATAGAGCTTGAGCTGCGCCAGGTTCAGGTGTCCGGTGTGCTCGTGCAGCGCGCGCGCATCGACGCGGGTGGTCTTGATCTCCTCCACCACCCCGGCAGCGGCGTCCCACCCATCCACGCGCCCGGCGACCTCGACGCCATGCCACTTGCCGGAAACGAAGACCTCGCGTCGATAGCCGTCGCCCCGCTGCTTCTGCCACTCCTTCTGCCGCGCGATCCCCTCCTCCGCCAGCGTCGCCTTCTCGTAACGGTGATGGATATCGCCGCGCCGGTGCACGAAAGCGGCAAGGTCGCGCACGCCGATGGCCCGGTTCAGCGATCGAGTGAGGAAGTCCGGCCGGGCGGTGGCGTTCACTCTTTCGTCGCACCCGGATGCCTGAGCCGCAACACCCGCACGGGCAGCCCTTCCC
Source organism: Pseudomonadales bacterium (assembly GCA_965116935.1). Lineage (GTDB taxonomy): Bacteria > Pseudomonadota > Gammaproteobacteria > Pseudomonadales > Azotimanducaceae > VXYL01. The sequence continues at coordinate 4,481,057 of OZ220737.1, forward strand.
GCTGAAGTGCGGCGATCCAAAGATGCTGGTTCACTTGCAGCCGATCCCCCGGGCCCTTCACCTCAACGAACTCATAGCTGCCGTCCGCGTGGATCAGCGTCAGGTCGGGAAAGCCGGAGCGCGCCTGATCGAGGTCGTCGGTGACGATGCGCAACAAGGCTCGAATGTCGTCTTCCGGCATGGCCTCGAACACCGCCGCCGCGGCCTCGGTGGGGAACCGCCGCCAACCGAATAGGCGGTTGGCGATCCCGCGTGCCTGCCGCTCCACACGAACGAGCCTCGGCTTGAGGGGTGACGCCAGCGGGTCCTCGCAAGATTCCCGCCTGGCGGCGAAGAAATCCGGCCAGAAAAGGTCCCGAGGCCCGGTCTGAAACGGGTTGGTGAAGGCACCCGGCACCGGCGCGAAGATCCACTCCCAATAGGCCAGCGCAAACAGCGCCATCGGCAGGTGGTTCTCCGTGTGCCAGCCGACACCGCCTGCCGCCGTGAGCATCGTGAGCGCGGTCTGTTCCACTCCGGCACTCGCCGGCGCGAAATCCGGCGGAAGCTCCCTATCGAAATAGGGTGCCGGCCGCGGCGAGAAGCAACCGAATCGGTGGGCGAAATCGCGTTCGAGAGCAGACCTTGGCGCGTCGAGGATTGCCCGCTTCATGCCGGCCACAGCGCGCTCGTCGCTGAGCCGCTTCAAGATGCGCGTGCGCCGTTCGCGCCCCGGCGGCAGCGACGAGCGGGTGTAGCACGCGAGGGCCAAGTCAAACTCGCCGGCTCGCTCCAGGCCCCGGCCCAGGTGGTTCAGGATGCGGCTGCGCCGACGTTCCAAGGCGCGGTCGTCGCTCGGCAGCCAAAGCGCCTCTAGGACGGGGCGTGCCAGGTCCGGGTCCGGGCGCGGGCCCAACTCATGCACGAGGGCGCTGAGTTCCTGCAAGGCCAGGGTGCGCTGCAATGCCTCCCGGTCCGGAAACTGCCGATTGGCGCGGGTGATGGACACCTCGGCGTAGCGGTGCACGCCCAAGTCGCGCAGCACGAATGTCGTCAGGTCTAGGTGCGGATTGCCGAAAAACAGCAGTTGGTAGAGACCAAGCACCTCCGGGGTTGCAAGGCCTAGCCACGGCGCGTGCGAGGCCACTCGCTCCAGAACCTCCTCCTCGGCATGGCGGTCAAGCGCAAACCCCATCTGCTGCGACTTGTTGCCCCGCGGCAGGTCTGCAAACGCGACGCACAGTTCGCCGAGGCGCAGCAGGCGAACGACATCCTCGGCGGGCGCCGCCGGGCAACGCTCAATCAGGCATGCCTCGGCAAGTTCGTAGAGGGCCGCATCCCGCCGAGGCACCTCCGGGTAGTCAAGCGCATCGACGCGAACCAACGGCCCCTTGCGCGTGACGATACGGGCAAACAGTCGTTGCGCAGCCGGCGATGCCGCCGCGAGACGCTCGCCCCACGCCCTTTCTTCTTCTGTCAGGAGATCGCTGTAGAGCTCCTGGACATGCGTCACCACCTTGAGCAGGTTGCCGGCGTAGTAGTGCGGCGGCGGCGCCTCGAGCGGGGTCAACAACGTCCGCTGCCGCTCCCTCGGCAGAGTCGTCGATACACCCCCGTTTCCGCTCACGTTCGATAGTGTATTCTTGTCCAGCATTTTGTGCCAACCGGAGGGGAACGAAGAGCATGAAGGTCACCGGCATCGAAACCATCGTCATCGACAACATCCCGCCCTACCGTGGCGGTCGGCAATGGCTCTTCATCAAGCTCCTCACCGACGAAGGGCTCATCGGCCTCGGCGAGCGCCCCACGGGCCACGCGGCAGACCTCCGCTCCCAAATCCAAATGCTCGAATCCATGTGCGAGGAGTTCGTCGTCGGCCAGTCGCCCTTCGACGTGGAGAAGCTCTGGCAGCGCATCTACGGTACCCGCCACGACTACCGCCATCCCAGCCTCTACGCCACGCCCGCCATCTCCGCCATCGAGATGGCGCTTTGGGACCTCATCGGCAAGGCCACAGGCCAGCCCATCTACAACCTTCTGGGCGGGCAGTACCACGACAAGCTGCGCGCCTACGCCTACATGCCCGCCGAAGGCATCTGGGAGAACCCGGAAAAGGCTGGCGAGGTGGCCGCAAAGCTGGTGGAAGAAGGCAACACGGCCTGCAAGATCGACCCGTTCATGCCGCTCTTCCCACTGCCTCGCGACATTCCGCTCAAGGACCTCAAGCATGCCGCCCGCATCTTCCGCGCCATCCGCGACGCCGTGGGCGACGAGCTCGAAATCGGCATCGGCACCCACGGCCAGTTCAGCACCTCCGGCGCCATCCGCGCGGCGAAGGTGCTCGAGGAGTTCCACCCCTTCTGGTTCGAGGAGCCCGTGCCGCCGGAAAACGTGGACGAGATGGCCCGCGTCGCCCGCCAGACCAGCATCCCCATCGCCACCGGCGAGCGCCTCGCCACCAAGTACGAGTTCGCGCAGATCCTGAACAAGCAAGCCGCCGGCATCATCCAGCTAGACGTGGGTCAGTGCGGCGGCATCCTCGAATCGAAGAAGATCGCCGGCATGGCCGAAGCCCACTTCGCCATGATCGCCCCGCACATGTACGTCGGCCCCATCGCCGCCGCCGCAGCCGTCCACGTGGACACCTCATCGCCGAACTTCCTGATCCAGGAGTACAACGGCGACTCCCTCCACAACGATATCTTCGTCGACCCCATCCGCTTCCAGCAGGGCTTCATCACCCCACCAACGGCCCCGGGCCTGGGGCTCGAACTGAACGAGGAAATGGTCGCCAAGCACCGCGCGGACAAGTAGGGACAACCCTTAAGCACGAAGGGCGAAGTATCTCAAGGGCGCGACGCGCGGCGCGCCGGCAGAATGCCTTCCACTTGAAACCCGAAAGTGGTCAACTCCCCGCACTCACAAATCAATGGGCTGGGCTGGTGGCCTTAGGAGGAGACAGCGCATGAAAGCCATTCGGAGCTTCGGCATCGCCGTGGTCATGGTCGGCGGCTTCGGCATCGCGGCCGATGAAGCGGCGGCAGCCGCGGAACTATGCGTTGATATGGGGCCGCAGGCGCCGCGTGACATCGGCAATCCCCTTGGACGCAATGACGAGGCGTTTGTGCTGGCGCCGGCGCCGAGCGAAATGAACCTGTGCAACATCCACACGCACACCAACGCCGAGCACAAGGGGCCGGGGTTCAGCATTTTCGTCAGCGGCGAGGATGACGGCGGTTATGCGTGCAACGAGACGCCGAGTTTGAGCGAGGCGGAGCTTGTTCCGGCGCCGGGCGCGTACCACGGTGTGGCGCCGGGCGAGACGCTCGAAGTGCATTGGGTTCACACATCCTGCGACGCGACACCCGGCGAAAGCCTGGCGGCGTGTGTGCCGGAGGCGTGTGCCGATCCGTTGCTGCGGGTGGAGACGCAGGTGTTTCTGGTCGTCAACGACCCGGATGCGCTCGACTTCATGGCGATGGCCTACGGCGGCAACGTCGTTGATGGCCGCCACCAGGCCAAGTCGCTGCCTTCCACTACCGGCGAACCCGTGCTGTACCGCGGCTCCACCACCGGCCCCTCCTACGACCAGAGCAAATGCTCCCCCGCCCGCGTGACGTGGAGCGTGCGGCCCCAATGCGCGAAGCTCGACATCCACTCCCTGCACCGCTGGGCCGAGCAAGGCAACGCCTTCAACGAAACCCACTCCCACGGCGTTCGGCAACTCGTGACGGCACTGGAACTGCTCGCACCCATCGACTAGGCAGCGCGCCGGCAACGTCGAGAGGCCCTTCCCGTTGCGAGCAAGGTCGTGAGGGAAGCCTGCGAAAGAGGCCACCGTTCCCGCACGAAGCAGTGGCTCAATGCGGGCCAGGACGAACCAGGATCTTGCACCGAGGGCCTTCGTAAGGCGCGGCGCTCAAGCTGACTTGACGTGTTGCCGGTCTCGGCCAACAGCAGTTCCGGTGCCGCGGCACCATCGATCGCCAGAGTTGCCGACGCCCGCCGACCGTCCGGGCCCTGATCTACCAGCGCCGCCACGAGAGGCGGACGCGTCGATCATTATCGTCACCTTCGATCGGCGTCACGAGCCTTCAGAATCTCCGAGGCGGGAACGGTCTTGCCGATGGTCCGCTTGAAGACCGGGGCGCGCTTGTTCAGGAACGCGTCCACGGCTTCGGCGTGTTCTGCGGAGGCGAATGCCTTGGCTAGCTCTTCGCCTTCGCGGCGCTGCACTTCGGCGATGTCGGTTTCGGAGCCGTTCTTCGTGAGGAGCTCCTTCACCCAGCGCAGGTGTGGCGACGGGTTCGCCGCCATCTCGCGCGCCAGTGCCCGAGCCTCGGCAATCAGGTCGTCGTGCTCTGCAAGTCGGTCCGCGAGGCCCAAGGCAAAGGCTTCCGCGCCGTCGTAGAGCCGGCCAGTCAGGCACATCTCGCTAGCCCGACCAAACCCGACCCGCTGCACGAGGAAATGCGAACTCGCGAGTTCTGGGGTCACGCCCATCTTCACGAATGCGAGGCCAAACTTCGCCTGCTTCGAGGCGATGATTACGTCCATCGGCAGCATCATGGTGACGCCCACGCCGACCGCCGGACCGTTGACGGCGGCGATGATCGGCTTGGAGGAACGCACGAGGTCAATCCAGTTGGAGGAGGTCTGCCGCTCCTCCCCTTGGAGGCGGTTTTTGGAGCCCTCAGCTTGGGGGTGCGCGAGGGGCTTCCCCTCGCTAGAGAAGTTGTCACGGATGTCGGCGCCGGCGCAGAAGCCGCGTCCGGCACCGGTGACCACCATGGCACCCACGGCAGGATCGTCGTTGCAGGCCGAGATGGCCTCGTCCAGCTCGTGGTGCATCTGACCGGTCCAGGCGTTCAGCCGATCCGGCCGGTTCAGAGTGATGGTGGCGACATCATCCTCGACATCGACCAAGATGGTCTCGTACATGCGGTTTCTCCGTCGTTTGGCTGGCTCCTAACGAGCCACTGATGGATCAAGTCGGTTCCTTGGAGGGAGGGCATCTTGCCCTCCAGCCCCGCCGCAAGGCGCGTTTGTCCGGACGGAACCTGCAACCCAAGGATTCAGCGCCCTTTCGGGCGCTAGGAAGGGCAAGATGCCCTCCCCCCGAGGAGAAAGCCGGCAACCGCCAATCCCCCCTTAAGCAGCTAGAAGCTCCTTGGCCTGCGTGTAGATGCCGTGCTCGCGGCCGAGATGGATGATCGCGGCCGACTTTGCCGCCGCCACCATATGCAGCCACCGGAACGGCGCGCGGGTGGTCTCGTATTCGTCCGCGATGGCCTGGAAGTGCTTGAGCGAGTGCATCTCGGTGAAGTCGTCGCGGCAGGCGATTTCGGCGAAACGCTCGAAATACCTGCCGGCGTCGTAGCCAAGCTCGGCGTACTGCCGCGCCAGCGCCACCGTATGCTTGACGCTGTCCGGCGCGGTGGTCATGGCGACGCCGATCTTGCGCCAGTCGAGCCAAGGCTGGCCTTCTACGCTCTCGACGATGGCATCGAGCAGCGCACCCTCGCCCAGGTGCGGCAGCGATGCAGTCAGGCCATCGTCCAGGTGGTCGTGCCAGTTCAACATGCGTTCCGCGAGCAGCACTTCTGGGCCGGTGAAGCCCGTCAGCAGCGCCAGAATGCGGTTGCGCTTGCCGATTCCGGGGCAGCGCAAGAGAAAGCGCCGGTTGTTGGTGCCGGTGTGCAGGTGCGAGTCCATCGGGTTGCCGTAGCTGGTGCTGACGTATGCCGCCGCAGCACCCACCGAGAGCGCTTCGCCAGCGCCCTCGAAGGAAAGCCCGTCCGCCAGCGCCTTCGCCATCGGCTCGATGTTGTCGAGGTAGTTGAGCCGCCGGCCCATGGACATGCCGAGTTGCCCAATCGTCTCGGCTTCGCCCACGTTCGAGCGCTCCGGAATGTCCCGATCCACGAGCCCGTATTCCTCGATCAACTTCTCCACATCGGCAAAGTCGTAGCCGTTGCGAATCAGCCGCGAGGCCCTGCGCGCCTGATAGCGCACCGCCGGCCGGAACAGCACCGGCGCCCACTCCTGGCCGATGTGCTCGGTCGCCCGCGCCGTGTACACGGGGTAGATGAAGTTGTGGTCGTCGTGGCCGTTGCGGGCGATGGCGAGAGGAAGAAGCTGATCAAGCGCCTCCCCGGGCGACAGCCGCTCCAGGAGCCAGACGAAGTAATGCTCGGCAGATGCCGGTTCCAGCGCCCGCAGGCTCTTGTGGAACGCGCCCAGCGTCGCCTGCACCTCGTCCTCGGCGTCGAGCGCCTCCCGCGACACGCCCTCGGCAAGCTCCGCATCGGATATGTGGTAGCTGCGAACTCCGCCGGGGTTGCCGGGCATGGGTTCGATGGCCGGCATCAGATAGGGCCCCATCGTCGGCGAATGCACGTGGTTGTTGCACAGCGCCGTGTGTTGCAGCACAGGCAGATAGCCGCTCTCGCCGGGCAGCCGCCGCGACACTTCGTGCACCGCATGAACTCCGCAGATGGGGTGCAGCGGGCCACCGTGATGCTGCGAGGGAAGCTCCGTGGAACGCACCACCGCCAGCGCGTTCGCCGCAAGGATGTCCCGCACCGGCAACCCATCGCGCAACTTCGCATAGGTCGCCTCGACGATCTCCTCGGGCGGCGTCTCCTCCACGAAGCGAACGAGCGCCTCAACCTCGGGGCGAAACTGGATCGGCTCGAACATGACCACCTCCCAAACGCGCACCCCAATCCGCAGGATGCGAACCGCCAGAGAATAGCAGCCTCGCGTGGCCAGCGCCCTCAAGGGTGCGTCGACAGCCGCAGGTGCGAACTGCCAGCGGACGGTTGGACAACCCCAGCGGGGGTCAGTAGCCGCTGCCCTCGCGCTGTTTCTCCGCCGTTTGCTTCGCCTCCGCGAGTTCCGACGCCGCGAGCCGCGCCATGAAACCGCCATCCGAGCCGAGGTTCACGAGGTTGAAGCCTTGCTCCAAGTACTGCTGCGTGCGCTCAAGGCTGCCGGTATGGATGCCGGCGGCGATGCCGTGCTTCTGACACGTCGCAAGAATCTTTGCCACGGTGTCGATGTGCAGTTGCTCGTCGTCCTGCCCGGGCTTCAGGCCCAAGGCGAAGGCGAGATCGGCCGGGCCGATGTATATGGCATCGAGGCCGGGCGTGGAGGCGATCTCCTCGAGATTCTCGATGCCTTCGGCCGTCTCCACCATCGCGATGCAGGCCATTTGGTCATTGGCTTGGTGCATGTAGCCGCGACCGCCGTACATGGCAGCGCGGATGGGACCGAAGGAACGCTGTCCGTCCGGCGGATAGCGGCAGGCGGAGACGGCAAGGGCCGCCTCCTCGCGATTGTTCACCATCGGCACGATGACGCCGAATGCACCGGCGTCGAGCGCCTTCATGATCTCGTAGGGCTCGTTCCAGGGCACTCGCACGAACGGCATGGTGTCGCTGGTCGAGATGGCCGGCAGCATGTAGGTGAGATCGTCGTAGCTCAACATCCCGTGCTGCAAGTCGATGCACAGCCAGTCGAAACCGAGCCCGGCCAGGGTCTCCGCCGTGTAGGCATTGCCAATCGAAAGCCAGCCGCCGACCGTCTGCCCACCAGTCCGCCACGCGGCAAGCGCCTTGTTCTCTCTCATGGATGTTCACCCTCCGGAAAAGCGGCGAACCCTAACACGCCATCAATTTGAGGCAGCGTTGGCAATTGCCGGGCCATCAGGCACCAACGGGCACGAGTGCTTCGTCCTCAATGAGTCGCTCCATCGCTAGGTCTGCGGTGGCCGAGGACTCATCAGGAAAGCACCAGCACGCCGTCACCGACGCGTCTAGGACAATCACCACCCGAGCTTCCGTCTTTCGTCGCGTGCGCGCAGCAACTCATCGAGCGGGACAGATGGACGCAGCGCCCGCCTAGCCTTCAAGCGTTCGATCACCACACGTCGATCGGTAGGGCTCTCGACCTCGACCCCACGTGCCTCCACACCCACACGGCCAACGTCTCGGAGGACATCCTGCAGTTCTTCCGACAGAGAGTATGACTCCAAGCTCTCGAATGTCAGGCATTCGCGTCGATTGGGTCCATGCAACGCCTGCGGACTCGGGTGCAAAGGTGTGCTGTCCGGGTTTAGACGAAGGCATTTCAGTTCCAAACCGTCCCGATGCAGTGCCGTCCGAAACCAAAGGGATCGATCCTTGAGGTGGCACGCGTGCTTCCCGGTGCCTCCCCAAGCGGCAACGCGCAAATCGGCCTCGCGTGCCGCCGCCATCAGGAACTGGTTCGTCAATGGACCGACCGGATCAGCGGCTCCCCTAAGTTGCGCAGGGTCGGTGGCAACCATTGAGAACAGGTTCGTGACGATCAGATTCGCGAACCCCCATTGACTCGCAAGCCACTCGCAACTGCGAACCGTGGGGTCGCTTTGTAAGCGGTCCGCCGTAGACGGGTTCAACAGGATGAAGTTGACCGTCCCCCGCTGCGCGCGCGCCTCGTTGGGAATGCAGAGCCGTCGCAACTCGTAGCGATAGCGGCGATCATGCGACCAGCAAGGCTCGGGGTTGCAAGTGGACAGGGGCTGCATCGGCATCGCCATCGGATCCCTTTGGGCCCCATCCTACGCTAGTCGCCGGGCCCCACCCAGATTGGGGAAGTCCATGCACGTTCCTGGATCGTTGGCGCGACTCCGGCGCGTGGGTCGGCTCCGGCGCGCAGGGCATCCCAGGTAGACCAGCGACACGTGGGGTTTTCCAGCACGCGAACGTAGTAGAAGGCGCTCTGGCCAGGGTCGTACTCTGGGTCGGTCCAGACCGTGCGCAGTTCTGCGGCGCCAAGGCCCTCCGTGATGGAGCAATCCTCCAAATCCACTTCCGCCTCGTTGTCCGGGCAGCGGTGCGTCGCGGGGTCCACCTCCAAACCGTCCGAACACGCCACATCAAACACCTTCTCATGGGTGCGGCCATCGTCCACCCAACCCTTGATGATCTGCAGCCGTTGCAGCGGCGTGCCCACCGGGTCTGCCATCGCCCAGGCGAGGAACGCTGGCGAGCCTTCGCCGGCGGTCAGGTCGGCGCCTTGCACGACGCCGTTGTCCATCACCCACTGTGCCGCATCGTCTCCCATCGGGCCGTCGCCGGCATTGGCTGCCAGCAGCCGCGCCTTGATGCGCGGGCCGCTCGTGGCGAAGGTCTCCTTGCGCCGCAGTGCGTCGAAGATGGCATCGCGGGTGTTCTCGGGCGCCCAGACGCCAGCAAGGCCGGAGGCACTCCAAGTGCGGTAGTAGTTGTTGATGTAGGTCGAGTCGCCGGCCTCGCTTTCGCCGGCCGGCACCGCGCCGCGACGGTAGGCGGGATTGTCCAGCTTGCCGAGCTTGCCGACGAAGCGGTCTTCGTCCAGCGTGTCGCCGGAGTTGTGGGTGTCGGTGGAGCCAATGACGCCAAAGCGATACGGGTTGAAGCCCTCGTCCCGTTCCAGCGCCAGGCCGTTCATCCACGCCTCGCGCACATAGCTGCCTTGCGGCTTGCTTCGCACCCAACTAGCGACGTGATACGGCATGATCTCGAAGTCTGCCCACTCGTCGTTCAGCGAGAGAAAAGGGTGCGTGTCCGACGTGCCCTTGATCTGGGTGATTTCCACCAGCGGCTCGTTGCGCATCCGCTGTTCGGCGTAGGCTGCGTCGAGCGGCCCGCCCTCGTACTTCTCGAGCTCGAACATGTTGCCACCGGAGCCGTTGGGGTTGTGCGGGATGGCGATGGCGTCGATGCCGCTCTCGTCGCGCAGGTTGTCCATCCACGCCCACAGGTCTTCGGGGTTGCGCGAGTCGAGGCGGCTGAACGGCAGCGGCGGTGCTTCCTCGCCGCGGTAGAAGACGTTGCGGTGCAGGTTGCCTTCGTTTTCCTCGTCCGACGAGGTGTATTCGTAGGCAATGAAGGTGGTGAAGTTGCCAGGGTCATTGTGGCGCTTGGCCGCCTCCTGAATCGCCTCCCAGGCGGTGCGGGAGTCTTCCTCGCGACCCACTTCGTCGAGAATGTCGAAGCAGTCCCGGAACGACGAGGATCGCTCCTCAATGGTGTCGGCATCGGCGCATTTGCGCACTTCGGGATTGTCCGCATCCGGGTGGGAGAGGTCCTGCCAGGCGGAGAACATGCCGAGGTAGAAGGCATGATCCGTAACGGCGAAGAAGTCCAGCGGCCGGTCAAGCTGAATGTCGAATCCGGCCGAATGCGGCATCGACTCCCCCTTGGCAAAGCGATAGGCATCATCCGGCGTCGTTTGTGTGCCAAAGAGGTAGGCATCGAACGAATAGCGCGTATGAACGTGCAGGTCGCCGAACAGCGCCTTCGGATGCTCGTCTGCTTGAGCCGCGGCTGCTGCAGCAGCGGTCACGAGCGCCAGCGTGAATCGAACAGCACCCCGAATGCTCATACCGGTTCCCCCCGAGTCATGTTGCCTGTGCCAAGCCTAACACCGCTTCCCAACGTGCGACTTGGCTTACCGGCAATGGGACTGGCTTGTCCCCGCCCGCATTGAAACGCACCGACAGCTCCGACTCGGGACGGGAAGCCCGTCCGCGCGCTATGCCGCCCGCATCGACCGCACCGACAGATTTGACCCGGACGGGACAAGGCCGTCGCCTCCGGGTTGTGATTTGCGGCGCACGCACCTAGCCGGGTCATTCCGCAGATGCCGCCTCTGCAAAGAGCACCGCGAGGTGGCTTCAAGTGGCTGCGCAAAGGCACCGGCATGCGAATCTCGAACGACATTGGGATAAATATGTTATTAAGCAATTAGTTATAGATATAAATTGAAGAAACTTCTCAAGATCGCTGCAAAGCTGGGGCGTGCCGCCACGGAGCACTCCCATGGTGCAGGCACACGAGTGCAGGCTGGTCGCGGAGCCACGGCCTGCAGCCATTGGTGCAAGTCACGCGGGCGCGACGATGTCGCCGGTGCGCACGATGAACCAGAAGGCAGCGAGGCCCCCGGCGACGTAGAGTGGCGCCCGCACCAGCGCCACCGGCAGTTTGATGCGGCCTGAGGCAAGGCGCCCAATCCCAACCACGGCAACAACCACCGCCAGTTGACCGAGCTCCACCCCCACATTGAACAGCAGCAGGCTCAGTGCAGCCTGTCCCGGCGGCAGCCCGATCTCGGCCAAGGCGCCGGCGAAACCGAAGCCGTGCAGCAGCCCGAACAGGAAGGCCACAATCCAAACTTGCTCGCTTGCGATCGTGCCCTCGCTGCCGCGCAGCTTCTCCGCCGCCACGAAGGCGATCGAGAGGGCAACCGTCGCTTCCACAGGCGCTGCGGGAAGGACGAGGACATCCAACGCGGAAAGCGCCAGCGTGATGCTGTGCGCCACGGTGAAGGCCGTCACGGTCTGAACCAGCGGACCGAGCCGTTGCAAGCCGAGCAGGTAAAGAAGGCAAAGCAAGAACAGCAGGTGGTCGGCGCCGAGCAGCAAGTGCTGCACGCCGATGATGAGGTAGTCCGCAACCGGAGCCCCGCCGCCGCTTAGAGAAAGCTCCTGTCGATTGCGGCCGATGACGCCGTTGACCTGACGCCCGTCTGGCAGCGTCACCTGCACCATGACGTCCGCCATCGCCACCGCATTGCCTTCGATGCCGACGGTCTTGCCATCAATGTCCTCCGTGCACCGCACGACATCTCGGCGCACCAGCGAGGTGCCCTGCACGAAGTCGATGCCACCGGGCATAGCCGCGCACCCTGCCGGCAACACGGGCCGCAACGACAGCGGCCCCCCGGTGCCGAAAGGCCGCTTCCAAACGACGGCGTAGTCGGTGTCGGAAGTGGCGTCAATGCGCAAGAAGGCGGGCTTCAGCTCGTGGCCAAGGACTGGCCCAGCTGACAACGCCACGAGGGCGACAAGAAGACCGCATACGGAGGCGTGCATCACATCCCTCGCCCATCGGCCATCGGCAACTGCACCTGGTAGCGCTCGTGCAAGTCCTCAAGCAGTTCGGCACCCGCCTGGATGCGCAGTTCCTGCTCGTAGTCGGCCCGGACGCGGTCGCGCACGGCCTCATATTCCGGCAGCCCGGCCGGGGTCTTGCGGATGACGCGCACCAGATGCGAGCCATAGGTCGAGGCAAGCGGCCCCTGCCAGGTCAGAGCGGCTGTCAACTCATAGAGTGCATCGCAAAACGTCGGACCGAAATCGCCGCACACGCTGCCACGGGACGCCGCGTTGTAGCTGCGAGCGAGCAGCGACGGATCGCCGAGTTCCCGCCATCTCCCGGTTTCGGCGTCCTCGAGAGCGGCGCGCGCCGCAACCGCCGCTTCATGGCCACCGTCACCACGAAAATAGATGTGATCGAACGTCACCGTCGCTTGGCTCTCGTACCCATTGCGGCGCGCCTCGAACCACGTCTTAAGCTCTTGCTCGCCCGGGGGCTCGAGCGCCGCCAGGTCCTCCACCAGGAACGTCAGCTTTTGCGCCAGTCGGCGCCGGATGATGGGATCGCTGCGGTCGAGCCCTAGCCGGCGCGCTTCCCGCACCATCACCTCCTCGGTGACGTGGGTGTCCACCAGGTCCTGGAGCTCCGCCGGGTTCGGCGGGCGCCCCATGCGGCTGCTCCAGAGCTCGGCGAGCAAGTCCACGTCGCCCTGGGTCACCACTACTGCGCCCGACGTGGCCTCCTGCCAAAGCAAGTCCGCCAGGAACACCGCGGCACCGATCACCACAAAGGCGAACAGCGGATCGCGGAAAAAGCGACTGAACATGCGAACCGACCCTCGTGTCATGGCGTAGTCCGGCACCTCTCCCCAAAACCGCAATCATATGCACACCAAGGGACAAGAGCCGGGCGTGATCTGGTAGATTGCGCGCCTTGCGCAAGGGGAGGCATTGCCTTTGGCAATCGATCGGGCGGACGCCATCGCCCAGGTAACGGCGCCGGGCCAGCCGTACGAGACAGGCGTCGAGACCATCCGTGGGCAGCGCTTCACGGTGTTCGCGAACGCCCCTCGGAACCTGCGCGAACTCTACCGGCAAGGCCTCGCCCATGCCGATCGGGACTTCTACATCTATGAAGGCACGCGGCTGACGTTCGGCGGCATTTGGCAGGAAGCCGCCCGCGTCGCCAACGCGCTCACAGAACGCGGCATCGCGCCTGGCGAACGGGTCGGCATCGCCGCTCGCAACTACCCCGAGTGGATCGTCGCGTTCATGGGCATCACGTCCATGGGCGGCGTGGCGGTGGCGCTCAACGCCTGGTGGACCGGCGAAGAGCTCGTCTATGGCATCGCGGACAGCGGCCTCAAGCTACTGTTCACCGACATCGAGCGCACCGAGCGGCTGCTGCCGCACCTCGGCGCACTTGACATCGAAGTGGTGACCATCCGCCACCGCCAAGACGACCTGCCAACTTGGGATGAGCTTCTCGCCGGCGCCACCGAGACGATGCCCGAGCCAGCCATCGCCCCGGAGGACAATGCCACCATCCTCTACACATCCGGCTCCACAGCGCACCCCAAGGGGGTTCTCTCCACCCACCGCGCCATCACCAACGCCCTGCTCGGCTGGGAGTGCGGCGGCGCCGTGGGCATGGCCATGAACCCGGAAGTGGCGCGGCAGATGGCCGAAAACCCGTCGCCGTACCAGCAGTCCATGATCCTCTCGGTGCCGCTCTTCCACGTCACTGGCCTGGTCGTGCAGGCGCTCTCCGCATTCCGCCCAGGTCGCAAGCTGGTGGGCATGTACAAGTGGGACGTCACCGAAGCGATGCGCATCATCGAGGCGGAACGCATCACCGCCTTCAACGGCGTGCCGACCATGGCGGCGGAACTGGCACAGGCGCCCGATCGGGACCAATACGACCTGTCGAGCCTCAAGAGTGCCGGCGGCGGCGGCGCGCCGATGGCGCCGGAACAGTCGCGGCAAGTGGAGAAGGCAATCGGCAAGGGCGCAGCCGGCACGGGCTGGGGCATGACCGAGACCCAAGGCCTAGCCACCACCATCGGCGGCCCCGCCCTCATGGAACGCCCCCGTAGTTGCGGCCGCGCCGTGGAACCGCTGGTGCATGTGAAGGCAGTGCTGCCGGATGGCCGCGATGCCGCACCGGGGCAAACCGGCGAACTGTGGATTCACGGCGTCAACAACTTCAGCGAATACTGGAACAAGCCGGACGCCACTGCGGAAGCGCTCACCGATGGCTGGGTACACACCGGCGACATCGGCCACGTCGATGCCGAGGGCTTCGTCTTCATCACCGACCGCCTCAAGGACATGGTGCTGCGCGGCGGCGAGAACATCGGCTGTCAGGAGGTGGAGGCGGTGCTGTACGAGCACCCGGCCATCATGGAGGCAGCCGTGTTCGGCGTTCCGGACGAGCGACTCGGCGAGACGGTCGCCGCCGTGGTGGCGCGAGCCCCTGGCGAGGAACTCTCCGTAGAAGACGTGCAGACCCACGTCGCCGAACACCTGGCCCGCTTCAAGGTGCCGGAGCACGTCTGGATTCGCGACGAGCAACTGCCCCGCATCGCCTCCGAGAAGATCTTCAAGCGCGGACTCCGAGAAGAGGCCATCCGCTCCCTCGCCCCGTAGTGGGGCCACTCCAATCCACCACAAAGGAACCCTCAAGCCCCATGAGTGAATCGCCAAGAAAGAAGGTCGCCATGCAGCTTCCGCGCAGGGCGGCGGTTGCCGACCTTGCCGAACGCTATGCCCTGGAACTCGAAGCTCTCGCACCCGTAGCCGACATCGTGGAGGTGGAAAGCCCCACCGCCGAGGCATTCGCCGAGGGTGCCGCCGACTGCGACGCGGTCATCACCTCCTGGGGCATCCGCTTCGACGAGGCGATCATCAGCCGCCTCGACAAGTGCGTCGTCATTGGCCTCGGCAGCGTCGGTGTTGACATGGTGGACGTGGAAGCTGCCACCGCCGCCGGCATCGTCGTCACCAACACGCCGGACGTGTTCATCGAGGAGGTGGCGGACCACGCCATGATGCTGCTGCTCTCCGCCATCCGTCGCACCAAGGAGCAGAACATCTTTGCCGCCGAGAACGAGTGGGGCAAGGGACGACCGCAGCTCAACCACACGCCGCGCCTGATGGGGCGCACGCTAGGCCTCCTCTCCTTCGGCAACGTGGCGCGCTGCACTGCCGCCCGCGCCAAGGCATTTGGCCTGCATGTCATCGCCTACGACCCTTATGTGAGCGAACTGACCATTGGTGAGCACGGCGTCGAACCGGTCGCTTGGGGCGAGTTTCTGGAACGATCCGACTACATCAGCGTCCATTCGCCGCACAACGAGGAAACCCATCACCTGCTGAACGCCGAAGCCTTCGCCCAGATGAAGGACGGCGTGATCGTGGTCAACACCTCGCGGGGACCCATCATCAAGGAAGTGGACCTCATCGAGGCCCTGGCGAGCGGCAAGGTGCAAACCGCCGGCCTCGACGTGCTGGAGCAGGAGCCGCCGGATCCCCAAAACCCGCTGCTGTTCATGCCGAATGTGGTCGTCACCCCGCATGTTGCCTCCGCCTCCACGCGGATGCGTCCCACCGCAAGACGCCGCGTGGGCCGCGAGGTCTCGCTGGTGCTGCGCGGCC
Organism: Pseudomonadales bacterium; assembly: GCA_965116935.1. Classification (GTDB taxonomy): domain Bacteria; phylum Pseudomonadota; class Gammaproteobacteria; order Pseudomonadales; family Azotimanducaceae; genus VXYL01. The sequence continues at coordinate 4,496,598 of OZ220737.1, forward strand.
GCTGGCCGATGAGCTGCGTCAACCCCACCGTGTTGCCGAAGACGCCCTTGGAGCGCTGGCAGCCCTATCCGATGAACCGAGGACCCAACCGATGAGAATCTCGCTTGCCTTGGCCGCCACCCTGGCGGCAAGCATCGCTGCCGCCGACATCGACGAGAAAGTCAACGCGGCGCTCGGTGCAGACATCCGAACGGAGGCGGAGACCGCCCGCGACGCCAATCGCAAACCACTGGAAACGCTGAAGTTCTTTGGCCTCAGCGACGACATGCACGTGCTTGAGCTGTTCCCCGGGGGCGGCTGGTACACCAAGATCCTTGCCCCGGTGCTGGCGGAGAACGGTCGCTTGGCCGTCTCGATCTTCACCCAAGGCGCCGCAGCGATGGCCGAGGAAGCAGGCTGGGACATCGACGTGATTCCCAACGACGACTACCAAGCCGTGGAAGGCACGCGCCGCTTCACCATGGGCTCGATGGACTTCGGCGAAGCCCAGTTCGACATGGCCCTCACCTTCCGCAACATGCACAACTTCACCGACGACGGTCGCGCCATGCTCAACGCTGCGGTGTTCAAGTCCTTGAAGGCTGGCGGCCTCTACGGCGTCGTGGACCACACCCGCCGCCACATGCAGCCACAAACGGGCGAGAACTGGCGCCGTGAGGACCCCGTCCGCACCATCAAGGAAGTCCAGGCCGCCGGCTTCGAGTTCGTGGACTACTCCGACCTCCACTACCGCCCCGACGACGAGCTCCGCTACGAGGTAGGCCGCAAATCGGTAACCGGCAACACCGACCGCTACACCTTCATCTTTCGCAAACCGGAGTGAGTATGGGCAATGCCGCACCCGGCTCCTGAGCTGATACGGGCTCTCGCCCATGGACTGGCCTGAAGTCTTGCAGCGCATTCGGAGTGGCGAGAATGCCCACACCGAGTTCAAGCGAAATGCCAACAGCTTCGATGGCATTGGCCGTGCCTTGTGTGCGTTTGCCAACGGGGACGGCGGCTTGCTTGTCATTGGCGTGGACGACGATGGCGAAATCACTGGACCGCCCGATGCGCCAGATCGTCTGCAGGAACGCCTTACGAGCTTCCTGCACACTGGCTGCGGCAAGCCGGTATCCGCCGTGTGCGGGCTGCAGGAGGTGGGGGGACGGTGCGTGCATTGGATTCACGTACCCCGCCACCAGCGGCGCTACGAACCCTTCAGCTTCGACGGTCGCTTCTGGGTGCGCCGGGGACGCAGTTCCGTAGCCCCATCCGCGTCGGAGTTGCAGGAACTCTTCAATGCATTCGGGCTTGTTCTGACAGAGAAGCAGGTTGTGCCTTCCGCCACCGTCAGCGACATCGACGTGCAGGCTTTCCGCGCGTTCATGCAGGCCCAGGGGATGGAGATGCATCAAGCGCCGCAGCCACCCATAGAGCGGGACCTCGAAAACGCCCTCGTCTGCGCCGAGTTCGATGGCGAGCTGCGGCCAACCCTTTACGGCACCCTAGTTTTCGGCCGCACGCCGCAGGCATATCCGCACACCCACAGCCTGTTCGTGCAGTGCAGCGCCTATGCCGGCACGGATCGCGCCGCCGATGTGATCACCACGGCTGACTGCCGCGGCACGGTAACCGACCAAGTGCGCCGGACCATCGGCTGGTTCAACAGCCTCGGCCACGGAGAGTCCTACGAGGGCCTCATTCGGGAGAACCTTCCGCCAATCCCGGACTTGGTGCTGCGAGAGGCCGTCGTCAACGCCGTGATCCATCGCGACTACGCCATCGTCGGCAGCAAGGTAATGGTGGAGGTCTTTGACGACCGCGTGGATGTCACGAGCCCCGGCACGCTCCCCAACCACATGACCGTCGATCAGGCGCGGGGCGGTGGTGCGCCCCGGTCGCGCAACGAGTTACTGGCCAACGCGATGCTCGTGCATCGCCTCATGGAGGCTCGAGGACGCGGCTGGCTATCCATGCGCCGTACCATGCGCGAGTTCAACGGCAGCGATCCGGAGCTCGTCAACGCCACGGAAGGCGCTGGCTTCGTCCGCGCCAGCTTCCGGCGGGGCGACCTTTAACGGGTTCGGCCAGAAGGTGGGAGTCACAGGATCGCTCAGCAAGCGGACGGGCATTGCTCGCCTCGACGCATCGCGGACCCCATTCCTCGAACATCGCGGGCGGTACGGTCAGGTCGCGTTTGCACAGGTCGTAGGGGCGAGGCTTGCCCTTGCCGTGCTCGCACCGCGTGCTGCGTCGGATTGGGTGGCGCAAAGCCTCACTCTGCCATGAAGTAGTCAGCGGTGCATCACGCCGCCGCTCAAGGAGTTCATTGTTCCACGCCATCAAAGCACTTGCATTGGCGTTCAGTGCGACACGTAGCTGCGAATCCTCTACGACGTAATTCTTCCAACCATCGCTCGCAACGAGCGGAAACGTCCTCTTGGGCCAGTTCCATAGAGTGACCGACGCCAAAGAACGGCTCTACAGTCCAGATTCGATCAAAGGACGTGCCGATAGTGACGCAACCACAACGGGCACGTCGCCTGCTGCGGTCGTCTCGACTGGTCATGAGACCATAGAGGTCCATACACATGTTGCCATTTCCGTCGGATAAGCGATGGTGGCCGTGGCTGTCACGACAATCCACAGTAGTAGCTTCTTCGATTGCATCGGCAACGCTATCCAAACTCCAAGCGAAAGTTGCGCCTTGGTACTTTGGACGACGTTCACGGAGGGGTTCGTCCAAAAAGGAGTACCTCACCGTAGCGGCGATATAGGGCTCCTCGGCTGACGTCCTAGTCGAGGGCGCGTCGCCTTGGCTCATTGGGGCAGGTGGCATCTCGACTGGATCGGCATCGCAACCCCACGCCCTGATCACGCAGTTAGCGTTAGTGCTGCCGTATTGCCTACAGAACCCCATGGCGTTGGCCTGGGCCTCGCCACTGGTGGGCGCGTGGCCGTAGGCGGTGCTGCCCCGGGATTGGTCAGCCGCGAACGCCGCGCAGGTGTTGCTGAACCTGCGAACTATGCTGCAACTTGGGCCACACTCTCGCAGAGCATGGGCATGGGTATCGGCTTCAGCCTGCGTCTTGTGGCCAACGGCCCAGCCCCACTGGTCGCCCTTGGCCGAGTCAACGGCGATGGCACCGACGGCCAACGCTTCAACCGTCAACAGGATTGCGGCTACGACGCCCGTGGTTGCCAGCAGTTTTCTCATTCTCGTCTCCTCTTTGGTCATTGGGTTGGATGCACGGACGTATCGACCACGTTCGGCCCCTCTTCGGACTCCCCTGCCGTTCCAGGCGCTACCTCCTGCCTCGCGATTGCAGTGCATGGCGACGGGTCCAGAACCCGAATGAAGACCGATCGACTGATCAACCACCGGTCCTGTTGTGCCAGCGCCTCGCTGTCCGCGAACTGAGGATGCGCCGGGTCGTTCGTGCGCCGATGGCGGGCGTGGATCTCGGCGTCGACGCCCAAGTCGTGCAGCAAAAGCTCCAGCACGCTCGCGACCGTGGCCGCACGCAGCCTGGCGGCTTCTTCGTTTAGCTGATCGGAGTGTGGGACGTTGTCGAACGGCGCGTCGCTGTAGTAGCCGACTACTAGGGCGTGTTCACACTACGCGCTGCCGTTGCCACTGCATCCCTAGTAGATTCAATGGGATGCGCGACGAACGGTCGATCCAGTCGGCAAACTCGAAGGCTGCCGATGGCACTCCATAGGTGATTGATTTAAATGGATAAAGTGTGCCTTCTTGGCGACAAGTGTTAACACGCCCTAGCATGCACAGGTCGCCAGCGTCGCAATGCTCGGCCAGGTAGGCAGCGGCCAGCCTGAGCCGCCTCATGTGCGCCGGCGTCGGGCAGACGTCAACGCCGTTCAGGCTCGCGCGCCCTTCATCGAGGCCCGCATTCTCGAAGAGCAACGGGCAGGGAGCGACCCTGGCACCCACCCGCGCGGCTGCCTCGTCGAGTTCCGCGGTCGCCGCAACCAGATGCGCCACGGTGCGCCCTACGCGATCTGAGGCATCCAACAGGCACCTGGCAACGACATCTTGCGGAACCGAAGTCTTGGAGTTCACGGCGTCCTTGTCTCGCAGAGCTTGCACCAACTCCTCGCAAGATTCCAGCTTCGGCGGATCCAGCAGCGAATGGTGAAAGACGACGACAGCCGTGGAAAGGAGAAAGCTGACCACACCGACCGTGGCGAGCGCACGACCGAGCGCGCCTTCGGAGCCCGCGCCAGACCAATAGTGTCGCACCACATCCACAACCGCGAGCATCCAGTCCTTGGCGAACGCGAGGCCGAGCGCCAGAATCGATGCCCCGCCGACAATCCAGCGGAGGTCTTCCGCGGCGCTTTGCGCAATCCAGTCGCCAGCAAACCACCCCGCCAAGGCCCCCAGCAAAACCACGATCACGCCAGTAAACCAACACCTTGGCACGCCACACCCGCACAGACTTCTCGTCAACCACGGTCATTGCAGCCGGGATTGCCACCTTGCCGTTTGGTCGGCTCAGTGCTGGGAAGAGGGCGAGCCGCGGGTGGCGACGATTCGCCGGGGCACTGGTCGCCGGCGTCTGCGGCAGTCCCGAACATCGGGGAAGCCCCGAGCGAACGACGTGGTGCTGAGACGCGGGCCTCGCTGATCGCCAACCCGACCATGCCGCCACATGCGACCAATGCGGCGACAGCAAGGTGAAAGGCGGCCGCGTTGTCCAGCGCCGATCGGGCGAGCACCAAGTTGAGAGCGATGCCTGCCACCATTGCCGCCAAGCCCACCTTCGCTACCCGCGGCAAGCGTGGGATCCGCCAACAGCCGACCAGCACGCTGCCGGCAACCATGACGCCGAGGGGCATCGCCAGCAACGCCACCCATGGCATTCGGCATGAGTGCTGGCCAGGCCACAATGCCACCACGGCACCGACGATTCCCGCCAAGGCAACTGCCACCACGGCGATAGGCGCGTCGCTGATTCCTCGCCATCCCAGACGCAGCAGCCACGCACCCCCCATCGCTACAAACGCGGCGATGATGGGACCGGCCAGGCCATGCGTTGCGGCGATGACGGCATCCGCGCGTTGCAGCAGTTCCCATGCCGCAGCCGTTCCGTCCTTGCCGGCTTGACAGACGCGGGCATCGACGGCAAAGCCGGGCCCGGAGTCCGACGCCTCGGACTGCGCCCAGCCGAACACCAACGCTCCGGCGCCGGCCGCCGCGATGTTCCTTGGCCGCGCGCAGCGCGGCGAGGCCCGAGGTCGTCTAGGGTTTGGCTATGAAGGCAACAAAGGAAGGAAGGAAGGAAGGAGCAAGATTCGAGCCAATCTGACGCTTCCGGGGGTTCGTCCTACACACGGACGTTGCGGGTTGCCGATGTCCTTCAAAATGCATGCGTCGAATGATAGCGCACTGTTCGCCAAGCGCGAAAGTCGTGTGGCTCCACATTGGGACGTTAAGGCGTGTTAGCACTTGCGTTCGCGGTGCCTATTTCGACGGAGTACGGCACAGGGCCTTCGGAGTTCCCACCCCGCCGGGGACGCCGAGTCGCTGACGCGGAGGGAACTGACGCCGGCCACGCACCGCGAGGGCGACCTTGAGGCGAGCTTTTGGGGGGAGGGCATCTTGCCCTCCCACGCGCCGCAAGGCGCGGTCCGTGCGTGCCTGTTGCGTCCACCTTGAGCCGCCCCTGTCGGCGCGTGCGACGGCGAGACGCCCTCGCCCCCAGGGCCTCGCTTCGAGTCGAATTCTCAAAGTATCAATGGGTTACACGATTTGTTCCATACGAGGGAAGGCATTCTGCCTTCCCTCCATGACGCAAGGCACGCCCGGTGGGGCCGTTCCAGTCGGAGCCTGTGCTTCATGGCGAAACGCACGCCTGTCGGCGTGCCAGGGAGGGCGAGACGCCCTCCCTCCGAGGGCCGTCCAGTCCGACAAAGCTGCCAAGGCAACAAGCGTGAACACGCCCTAGGCGGCCAGGGCATCCGGTCCTCCATCGCGACGCATGGGCGTGCTTGCAGGGCCGTGCCACGGCAAGTGGGGTAGTCTCTTGCCGAAGGGAAAGGGGGAGAGCGGCATGGCTGAGTCCGGGGAACCGAAGGCGCCGGCGGTTGGTGGGCGCTACGCCCGCTATGTCACCGTCGTTCTCGTCATCGTCTATATCTTCAACTTCGTCGATCGGCAAATCATCACCATCCTCGCCGAAGACATCAAAGCCGACCTTGGCATTTCAGACGCGCAAATCGGTTTCCTCTACGGCACTGCATTCGCGGTCTTTTACGCCATTTTCGGCATCCCGCTTGGCAAGCTGGCAGATACTTGGACGCGCAAGAACCTCATCGCCATCGGGCTTGGCTTTTGGAGCCTGATGACCGCGCTCTCTGGCACGGCCCGCAGCTTCGCCTCCCTCGGCGCATACCGCGTCGGGGTGGGCATCGGCGAAGCGAGCGCGACGCCAGCGGCGTTCTCGATGCTGTCGGACTACTTCCCGCCGCGGGTGCGCGCCACGGTGCTTGCAATCTATTCGAGCGGCATCTACATCGGCGCTGGCATCGGCATCCTCATCGGTGGCTTTGTCGTCGCCGGCTGGGACGGCATGTATCCGGATCCAGCCAGCGCGCCGCTGGGCCTTAAGGGGTGGCAGGCGGCATACCTGACCGTAGGCATTCCAGGCCTCTTGATGGCGCTATGGGTCTACACCCTGCGCGAGCCGACGCGGGGGCAGAGCGAGGGTCTCGTCACGCCGCCGCACCCGCACCCGTTCCGCGAGACCTGGCGGGAGCTGATGTCTGTGCTCCCTCCGTTCACCGTCTTGATGCTGGTGCGAGAGCAAGCCTCAACGGCGACGATCACCCGCAATCTGGGCGGCGCGGCTGTCATCGCCCTCGCCGCTTGGGGGTTGATCGCCCTCACCGACGATCCGGAACAGTGGATCGCGCTCGGCCTCGGCACCTACGCGGCGTTCTCTTGGATTCAGACCTTGGGGCTGCGCGACCGACCGGCGTTCGCCATGATGTTCGGCAGCCGGGCTTTCATCTATGCTGCCGTTGGCTTCCCGACCATCTCCCTCGTCACCTACGCCTTCGCCGCCTGGGCCCCGCCCTACTTCATGCGCGTCCACGGCATCGGCGCTGGCGAAGCGGGGCTCGTGCTGGGCGCCTCCTTTGCACTCGCCGGCCTCATCGGCGTCACCGCCGGCGGCGTCATCTCAGACCGACTCAGGCAACGCACCGGCAACGCAAGGGTTTACGTGGGTATGGGCTCCATCGTGCTGACGGTGCCGACGGCACTGGGCCTGCTGCTCACCGACGACCTCATCGTCGCCTATACCTTCAACTTCCTCGTCAGCATCTTCTCCTCCTGCTGGATCGGCGCCGCCGCGAGCACGGTGAACGACCTCGTGATGCCGAGAATGCGCGCCATCGCCTCGGCGTTCTACCTTCTCATGGCCACCGTTGGCCTGGCACTCGGCCCCTACGCCGTCGGCGAGCTGAGCGACGTGCTCACAGCCTCGGGGCAGACGCCCGCCGAAGCGCTGCGCACGAGCCTCCTAGCCTCGGTGACGCTGCTGGCCATTCCCGCCGTGTTCCTCGTCCTGCTGCATGCCAGGTTGATCCCCGAGGAAGCGAACCGCCTCGAGCGGGCACGTGCTGCCGGCGAGCCGGTGCCGCAGGGAGACCAGCCATGACCTCCGCCGCCGCCAGCGCCCGGATCGCCGCGGCGGCAGTCGCGATGGCGACGATCTTGCCCGGGTGCTCGCCGCCTGAGTCGGTGGACGTGGACTGGCCCGTCTATCTCGGCGACTCCGGACGCTCCCACTACTCCGCGCTGGACCAGATCAACCGCGACAACGTCGCTTCCCTTGAGCTCGCGTGGGTGTACGACTCCGGCGAACCGAGCGGCACCATGTACACCAGCCCCCTCGTGATCGACGGCGTGTTCTATGGCCTGTCGCCCAAGCTCGTGCCGTTCGCGCTCGATGCGGCCACGGGCGAGGAAGTCTGGCGCAACGAGACCCTCGATCTACCGGGCGCCGCCCAACGCGGCCTCACGTGGTGGGAGCGGGGCAGCGACAGGCGCATTCTGTTCGCCGCCGGCCGAGAACTCATCGCCCTGAACGCCGACGATGGCCAACTGGTCCCTGGTTTCGGCGAGGGCGGTCGCCTCGACATGCGCCCGAAGGAAGACGACCGCGGCGGCCACTTCGGCCTCACCGCGCCCGGCGTCGTGTTCGAGGACAAGATCATCACGGGCTTCGCCACCGCCGAGTGGGCAGACGCCTTCCCCGGCTCCATCCGCGCCTTCAGCGCCATCGACGGCGAACTCGTCTGGCAGTTCAACATGATTCCCGCCCCGGGCGAACGCGGTTCGGAGACCTGGGCCGAAGGCTCGCTAGCGCAAGCCGGCGGTGCGAACGCCTGGACCGCCATGACCCTCGACGAGGAACGCGCCCTGCTGTTCGTGCCCACCGGCTCCGCCACGCCCGACTTCGTGGGCGCACCCCGGCTCGGCGACAACCTCTACGCCAACAGCATTGTTGCCTTGGACGCCCGCACCGGCGAATACCGCTGGCACTACCAAGTGATGCGCCACGACCTGTGGGACCGCGACAACCCCTCGCCCCCCACCCTCGTGCAACTCGAGCGCGACGGCAAGACCATCGATGCCGTCACCCTCACCACCAAGTCCGGCCATCTGTTCGTCTTCGACCGCGAGACCGGCGAGTCGCTGCATCCCATCTTCGAGGCCGAGACAGCGATGGAAAGCTCCATGCCGGGCGAAGTGACGGCAGCCACGCAGCCCATCTCCAGCATCGCCTTCAGCCGCCAGACCTTTGAGGTGACGAACCGCACGCCGGAAGCACGCGCCGCAGTGCTCGAGAAGATCAAGGACTACGACATCCGTCCGTGGGCACCGCCCAAGGTGGGCACGATCCTCCTGTTCCCGTGGTACGACGGCGGCGCAGAATGGGGAGGTTCCGCCTTTGACCCAGCAACCAACCGGTTAATACTGAACGCAAACGACGTTGCCGGCCCGCTAACGCTGAGCGAAACCCCGGTCGGCTTCAGCAAGGCCGCCAGCTACGCCCAACACTGCGGCAGCTGCCATGCACCCGACTTCAGCGGCACCGACGCGGGGCCGAGCCTCGCTGGTGTCATCGAGCGCCTCGGCTACTCCGAAACACTCGCAATCATCAAAGAAGGCAAGGGCCGAATGGCCGGTTTCGCGCATTTGGAAGAACACGTCCTGAGCGGCATCGCCCAACACTTGCTACAGCCGGAACCGGTGATCGACGAACCCACCACCGAAGTCACCTACGCCCACTGCTGCTACGTGTATCTGCGCGACCACGAGGACCTGCCGGGCAACACGCCACCTTGGGGCACGCTGAACTCGATAGACCTCGCAACCGGCGAAATCGTCTGGCAAGTACCCTTCGGCAACTTCCCCACCCACCCAGACCTCGGCTTCGGCGCGGTCAACTACGGCGGCCCGGTGGTAACCAAATCCGGTCTCATCTTCATCGGCGCCACCCCCGATCGGAAGTTCCGCGCCCACGACACACGGGACGGCAGCATCCTCTGGGAAACGGAGCTCACCGCCGCCGCCTTCTCCACCCCCGCCGTGTATAGCGTCGCGGGCAAGCAATACGTCTCCATCGCCGCCGGCGGCGGCCGCATGGGCCCACCCTCCGGCGCCGAATACTTCACCTTCAGCCTGCCATAGGAAACCCAGGTCGGCGATCAGCCACTGCAACGGCTGACGCTGGCTGTCGCACAGACAAGCCAGACGGATTACGCCGAAGGGCGAGCACCAGCGCTGCGAAGTCAGGCGGTTACCGAGCGTACGCCAGTGCCGCTACTGCCGCGTCCAAGGAACGCCGCAGGTCACGCGACATCGTCCTCTGCAGCGCCACTGGAAAACTAGGATACTCCGCGGGATGTGCCGCTGCCGTCAGCAACTGGCAGGCGCTCCTAGTCGTGATCATCAAGTTGAAGCACCACTTTGTCTCCTCGTCCTGAATTGGATTCGACGTGCGGTTGAGCAGTGTCATCATGGACATCTTCGCGGCTTCGTCGCCACTGATGTCGGGTTCGAGTGCCCGCGCCAAAGCCTTCGCAAGCTTGACGAGCGCTTCTGGGCTCGTCTCGTTGACACGCCGCCAGATTGTCGCCACCAGCGAGTGATAGCTTGGGCGGGCGCTAGCGGTACCCTCTGGCCGACGCACGCCCTAACGCTGCTTCCACCTGATCAAGTTCCTCACGGACGGGTGTGCCGTCGAACAAGCGGTCTGCAATGCTCTGGACCTTTCTTGGTGACGCCTCAGCCACCCTAAGTCGGTTGAGCAACGCCACATCTAGCTCGTAAAGCAGCCGCGAGATGTCAGCCACATCGAGCCGCGCCTCGTCCAAGCGAGCGACGACATCCCATGTCAACTCCATTACGGTCGTCGTTACGGTCCGTCCCCTTGCCTCGACGACAGGGAACCAATCTGGGAGTTCGATCGGCGACGACGCATCCACGATCTCCAAGCCCCGTTTGGCTAGAAGAACGAGATCGACGCCAACAACCCCCGCCCCTCCTTGCTCCAGATTGTCCCTCGCCTCCTCAAGGACTTCGCCAACGTCCGCCATGACGGTGTTCGAGTCCGTGAATAGATTGGGCGTTCCAAGCCGCCACGGCACAAGAAGTCGATCGCCATGCGTGCGTTCACGCAGTTTTCCGGCGAACGCGTCGCGACCTTGGCTGCCCACATCTACCCAGTAGATCCGTAGCGGGCCGGTGTCTGAACGGCGCCGAATCTCCGCTGCCACCTCCTGTGGAGTCAACAATCCCCGCATCATGCCTCCGCCGGTTCAGTCGATGCTCGGTCTGGCCAACGCCGCGATCCGTCCGAGAAGCGGAATCCTCGCCGCAACCCTCTCACCGTCGTGGAACAGGAAGTTCGCGAGCGACGCCTGCTGCAATACCGCGTCCCAAGCCGGCAATCCCTGCCCGCGCGGTCTCGGCACCCGATCCACGAGGCGCCTGAACTCGTCCACGGTGACCGACGACGTGCCGATTTCATGCAGGATACGGTAGACGGTGTATATCCATGGATTGCTCCGGTATCCCGTCGTGGACATGTTGCGCGAGGCGTAATCACGAAAGAACGCGAACTCTTCGCGTAGGGGGAGTTCTGCGCTTGCAATCCGCTCGTCAACGAACTTGCCGAAATCCGTTCTCGTGACGCGCTCCCTGAGGTTCCTTTCCTTGGCAATGAGCCACTCGACGAATTCCACAAGCGTGTTAACAGTTAACCAAGGGTGACCGGCAACCTCTCCATACAGCGCATCCGCGAAATCGGCGGCGAAGTCGATCCTGCCGCCGAACACCTTGCCGATCAGATCGGCGAACTCGCCACTCGCGGTTCCTTGTCGATGCTCGAACAGCGGAAACGCTTCTTGACGCACGTAAGGCGCTAGCTGGTTCCTGTCCGTAAACTCGCAACGGACTGAATGAACTTGGAAAAGGGTTCATTCGGGGGAGTTTGGTCCGGCGTTTCGGCTACCATTGGCTCGTTCCCCAACGAACGAACGGAACCGAACCGCCGGAGGTGCAATGCGCCAGAGACGCATCACGCAGTTGAGCCTATTCCATCCTTGCGCCGTTGACCACCCGGTGGGGGACGACCTGGAGCGGATGTCGTCGTGGCTGGACGGGCATCCGGAGCTGCTGGAGGAGGTGGCGTCGGACCTTGGCGGGAGTCCGGGCGGGGTCGGGCGCCGGGGTCTGTCGTGCGAGACGGTTCTTCGCTGCGCGCTGCTGAGGCACCTTCGGCAGGAGACGTTCCGGGGTCTGGAGTTCCTGCTGCGGGACTCTCGCTCTGCGCAGCGGTTCGCGCGGGTGGACGCGCTGCGTCCGCCGGGCAAGTCGGCGCTTCAGGCGACGGTGGGGTCGATCCGGGCGGAGACGTGGGAGCGGATCAACGGGGTTCTGCTGGCGGCCGCCCGCTCGTCGGGGGTGGAGTCGGGGGAACGGGTTCGGGTGGACAGCACGGTGACGCGGACGAACATTCTGGAGCCGTCGGACAGCGGGCTGCTGTGGGACGGGGTTCGGGTTCTGACGCGGCTGCTGGTTCAGGCGCGGGAGTCGTTCGGCGCGGACGCGGTGTCGTTCCGCGACCACCGCCGTTCGGCGAAGCGGCGGGCGCTGGAGGTTCGGACGCAGCGCGGCGCGGAGCGCCGGGCGAAGACGTACCGGCGCCTGCTGCGGATCGTGGAGCGGACGCGGGGGTACGCGTCGGCGGCGCTGGCGGCCGTGGAGGCGGCCGGCGAGGGCGAGGCGTGCTGGCAGGCGTGGCGGAAGAAGGTGGAGGAGTGCGACAGGCTGCTGGGCCGGGTGGTGGGGCAGACCCGGCGGCGGGTGCTGGACGGGGAGAAGGTGCCGGCGCAGGAGAAGGTCGTGAGCCTTTTCGAGCCGCACACGGACATCGTCGTCAAGGGCGGTCGCCGGACGCAGTACGGCCACAAGCTGAACCTGGCGACGGGTCGCAGCGGGCTGGTTCTGGACGTGGCGGTGGAGGACGGCAACCCGGCCGACAGCGCCCGCTGCCTGCCGATGCTGGAGCGGCACGCGGCGCGCTGGGGCGCGGCGCCGACCCACGCGGCGTTCGACGGCGGCTACGCCTCGCGCGAGAACCTGAAGGCGGCGAAGGCGCTCGGCGTGCGGCACGCGGTGTTCCAGAAGACGCGCGGCCTGAAGGACGAGGAGATGTCGCCGTCGTCGTGGATCCGGCGCCAGCTGCGCAACTTCCGCGCCGGCGTCGAGGCCGGCATCTCGCACCTGAAGCGCTGCTTCGGCCTGGGCCTGTGCCGCTGGAAGGGACTGCCGGCGTTCCGCGCCTACGTGCAGTCGGCCGTGTTCGCCCACAACCTCGCCCGCCTCGTCCGGCTCCTGCCCAGACCCGGATAGAAAGCGCCGCCGAAACGGCCAGCGCCGCGTCCCGGACGGAACGCGATGGCTCCCCTCGCCCGCGCGTCCGACTCGCGACGAAAACCCCGTGCAAAGCGGCACACTCGACCGTCACGCCTGCAAAAGAGCCTTCCTGCGGCACCGAAAGCATCCGCCCGAAAACCCCCAGGCACTCTCCCGAACGCGCTCTCCTTGCCGCCAAAACGGCGTTTACGGACAGGAACTAGCTGGTTCTGATCCATAAGGACGAAGTGCGCGTCAGGCTGCTGTCCGAGGAGGACGAGCAGGTTCTCCGCCGCAAACTCGACGAGCTGATCGAGGAACGGTTCGAGCAGTAGCATCCTAATTCGTTGGTCAGCTTCGTACACGGTGAAATGCCGAAACAGCTTCTCGTACTCGTCGAGGATGAGGACTTGCCGAGCTGCATCGGCAACTCCATCACTCGGGCATCTCTCGATCGATGCGACGACAAAATCGTCAGCGATCACTTCACCTAACCTCGCGGCGCCGAGCGCATCCCGGAAATCCTGATAAAAGGTCCGCCCGGCAATGTCGGTCGCCGCACCACACGTCTGCACGATCACCGAAGCGTCGTCGGTACCGACGGTAAGATCCCGGCAAGCAGTGGTCTTTCCGCTACGCCGCACACTGCACCACAGGAGGACGCCTTGGCGGTCTCGTGCAGATGACCGCAACAGATCGCGCACGCTAGTGCGTTCGACGTGGAAATGACGTGCCTCGCTTGGCTTGCGAAGCGGGAAATCCCGAGCGAAGTTGTAGGTGATCGGTGTTGCACCCCGCCAACGACTCTGCAAGGCCGAGAGCGCATCATCCCAAATGCGAAACGCGTCTTGGCCCGGCGCATCGGAGCGCCGGCTGGCTGCCGATCCGGGGTTGTCCGCATCCGCAGTCACTGGAACAAGAATCTCGTCAAGGTAGTCCCTGCGCTGCGCTGCCCGAAACACATCCGGGCGGAGTGCGCAAACGATCAAAGCCACACCGAGTCGGTGCGACGCCTCCAAGTCCTGCAAGGACGGATACTCAAGGTACGCCGTTGCCATGCATCGATGCCCCTCCGTGTCCGGCGGAGTGCGAATGACGACATCGAGCCGGGCTGGTGCCGTTCGGTAAACGCCCTCGGTTGGCAACGGAAAAAAGGACCGCTGGTTAGTGCCATAGAAATGTTCGATTCCTTCGAGCAGCGGAAGCACCGCGATCCCGATGGCCTCGGCGACCTCGGCGTTAGCAAGTTTCCTGCGTAAAAGACGTGCGTCGATGGGCGTTAGGAATGCAAGATAGGTGACCCATCGGCTCCTGAACTGATCAAGAACATGCGCGCCTGAAACTCCGCCGAAGTCGGCGTTCGCAAAACCAGTTATCGCGCCGACGACGGCGGCAGAGGTTACGGAACGTAGACAGGACGAGTGGTGGTGCGTCACTGTGTTGGACTCGCGTAACGCGTAGAAATCCAAAGGGATCCGCAGCAGCGAGCCCAAACCACCGAGCGACTTGCGGACTGCTGCGTCGTGGTCGACCACCTCCCCCCCTCGCCTCGCTCGCGCATGGTCGTAACCGCTGCTGAACGTCGTTTGGACATGCTCAGCCAGCATCTCGATGAACACTTCCCGTGCGAACCCGTGCGGAAACTCGACCTGGGCCTGGTGGATCACCCTCGCCAGATGGTGCTCCAAGCAAGGCCGGTAGTGAGCCTGCCATTGGAACAGGTGGTGTGCAGCCAGATCCTTCAGGTCCCGCCGAAAGTCGTCGAGGTCGCTTGCCCGTCCAGCGATGGCGTACCCTTCGCGCGTGTCCTGAACGGACGGACTCGGTCGCCCTCCCCCGCCGACCATCGCCGCCTCGAAGGACTTGACCAACTCTCCGTGTCGTTGGGCCGCCTTGCCGCCGCGTTTGCGAGGTTCAAAGGCACGGATCACCGACTCGAAATCCCTCCTCCAAGCGCTCAACTCATTCGGTGCGATCTGCTCGATGAGTTTCTTCAGGTGCTCGGCCGGCTGGGCCCGGGCACCCTTTGCCATGTCCGACTCGATACGTCTCAGGTGGTCGTGAACGGTATTCCTCGGCATGCCGCCGTCCTTCCAATGACTGCTCGCTTCGCCGGCGATGCACATCCGGCAACGTGTGCGATGCGCCGCTGCGCCGTTACTATAGCCCCTCGTGCCCCTCGCCGCCTTGTCCCTCGTGCGGTGAGCGATTGCCATGCATCAGCAGTACGCCGATGAAATGCCACCGCCGTCGGCGCCGATTACTTCGCCGTTGATGGCCAACGATCTGTCCGAGCAGGGAAGCGATGATGCGGCCGATTTCCGAGGCGACCGCAATGCCGCAGACCTTGGGGGGCACGCTGAACTCGATAGACCTCGCAACCGGGGAGATCGTCTGGCAAGTCCCCTTCGGCAACTTTCCCAGCCAACCAGAACCCGGCTTCGGCGCCGAATACTTCGCCTTCAGCCTGCCGTAGCCCCCTTCCTCCGCTTGGGGCAGAGCTGATGTCTCCAGTTGATCAGTCTGCTCGTTCAAAACGCCTCCCAAGCCTCGCAAGGTCGATCGCCACGGCGCATGCGAGGGCAGATGTCCTCGCCCAAGAGGTCGCTTCGCGCTTGACTATTAACGCCGCGAGCGTTAATAGTCCTAACGTTATGGACGTTAAAGCACGAAACGACTGTCTCGCACGCGGCGAGATTGACCGGGAAGACATGTGGCCTCGGATCGTCGAGTTCGAGGCCCGGCCCTGCACCTTTCCGTTCTCGTTCGGGCTCGACGAGTTGCCGGACGAACCGGGCGTGATACTCATCCGGGGTCCGCGACAGTACGGCAAGAGCACGTGGCTCGAGTTGGCGCTCCGGCAGACAGTCGAGGAATACGGGGCGGGGGCGGCCTACATCCTCAACGGTGACGAGTTGACGGATGCCGATGACTTAGAACGAAACATCGTGGACTTGATCCCGATGTTCGCATCCGGTGCGCCGGTGCGACGGCTCTTCATCGACGAAATCACCGCACTGCCGCAGTGGGAGGTGGCCGTTAAGCGGCTAGCCGACCGCGGCGTCCTGCGCGACGTACTCTTGGTCACCACCGGGTCCCGCGCCACCGACATTCGCCGCGGCTCCGAACGATTGCCCGGCCGCAAAGGCAAGCTCGCCCGAACGGATTACCTGTTCTGCGGCGTGGCCTACAACGCCTTTCACGAGCGATTCCACGGGGAACTCGGCGACAAAACGTGGATCGCTTACCTCCTGTCCGGCGGCTCGCCAGTCGCAGCCGGCGAAATCTGGCAGTTCGAGCGCATCCCCGCCTACTTCTTCGAGATGATCCGCGACTGGGTGATCGGCGAGATGGCAAGGAGCGGACGATCGCGCCAGTTCCTGATCGCGCTAATGCGAACGCTGTTCGCACAGGGAGGCTCGCGGACGGGGTATCTCAAGCTCGCACGCGAATCGGGGCTCGCCAACAACACGGTCGCCTCAGGCTACATCGAGCAGCTCTCCGACGCTTTGGCCGTGCTTCCCTCATACCAGTGGGACCACAACAAGGACATGCCCCAGCAGCGCAAACCCGCCAAGTTCCATTTCGTCAATCTCTCAGTGGCGCTCGCCTTCGCGCCGAGTCGCATCGCATCCGTCCACGAGTTCAAGCAACTCCCCCCAGTGGAAAAGGGCCGCTGGGTGGAATGGCTGGTCGCCCAAGAGCTGTTCCGTCGCCAAGCCATCGCCGGAATCGACGATCCCGAGACGATCTGGTACTGGGCGTCGAAGGAACACGAGATCGACTTCGTGGACCACGCGCGCAGACTCTACGAAGTAAAGGTCGGACGAACCGGTCCACGCGATTTCGCCTGGTTTCCACGGGCGTTCCCGGACCGCGAACTGGTGGTGATCGGCAGCAACGAGTTCGAGACGCAGCAGGTCAAGGGCCTCACGGTCGAACAGTTCCTGCTGGCCGACGGCCTGCCACACCCGTATCCCGGCGAAGTGGACACATCCTAGTAGTAAACCGATGGGCTGCCGCCGCCGTCGGCGGCAATGGCCTCACCGTTGATGGCCCAGGACTTGTCCGAACAGAGGAACACCGCGATGTGGCCGATTTCCGAGGCGTCCACCATGCGGCGGATGGAGTTGGCGCGGGGGTTGTCGTCGGCGTAGTCGCGGGCTTCCACTTCGTCGGGCGTCAGTCCCGCGCGTTCGGCACGGACCGCCATCACGACGGCGGTGCGTTCGGTGCGGGTGAGGCCGGGGTGGATGCAGTTCACCGTGATGCCGTCGCGGCCGAACTGCTGGGCGAGGGTGCGCGTCATGTGCACCATCGAGCCGTTGCGGGCGCCGCCGCTCATGTTGCCGGCGATGCGGGCGTTCAGGCCGCTGATGTTGACGATGCGGCCCCAGCCAGCGGCTTGCAGGTGAGGGATGGCGGCGCGGGCGCAACGCAGGGCGCCCATGTACTTGACGTTGAAGTCGTCGAGGAAGTCCTCATCGACGATGGTGTCGATCTTGCCCACCGCCGTGGCGGAGCCGCCCGGCGCCGAGCCGCTGTTGACCAGTATCTCGAGTCCACCGAGCTCTCGCGCAGACCAAGCCACGGCTTCTTCAACCGCCGTGCGATCCCGCACGTCGCAGGCCACGCTCAGCACTTGCCGCCCGGAATACTGCCCAATCTCCGAGGCCGCGCCGGCCAGGCGTTCGGCATCCCGGGCGATGAGCACAAGATCCACGCCTTCCCGTGCGAGTTCCCACGCGATGGCCTTGCCGATGCCCCGGCTTCCGCCCACGACGATGCCGCGCTTGCCTGTGAGCCCCAAATCCATCTGACCACTCCCGAATGCCCGAACATCAAGCGCCAATGTTGGCACAGCGGCGGGCTTGTACGCATTGGCCAGCGGCTCGGTGAAGACGCCCCGCTCCCCGAAGGGCACTCGCCACGCTCGGCGCAAGCCTGGCTTTCATTGGTCGCCGGCGTCCACCACCGAGTAGAATCGTGGCGCGTCGGCCGGTGGAGGGGGCGAGCAGGGTGGAGATTGAGGACTGGAAATCGGCAGGGTCCGTGGCGCCGCTGTTTCGGGAACTCAGGCAGTTGGGCCTCGAACCCAACATCGCGGAGCTCGAAGCGTTCGGGTTCACGGTGGTGCCACCGGAGAAGGTGGCGCCGGCGGAGTTCTGCAATGCCGTCAAGGAAGCCCTCGAGCGCGCCATGCTGCGACGCTATGGCAAGGACGGCCTTTCCGAGAAGCGCTGGACCAATATCAACGACATCCAGCGCTTCATGCTCTGGGAAGACCCGATCTTCGAGCAGCTCACCTACAACCCTGCCGGCCTCGGCCTCGCCCAATGGCTGCTAGGCACCGACTGCGTCTTGAGCCTCTGCGCGGCGTGGGTGAAAGGGCCCGGCGAAGTCCGCACCGGCATCCACGGCGACTACCTCGACCCCGCCCTCGTCGCCCAGCCGGAACCCGCCAACAACTGCAACATGCACTACATGCTCACGGACTACACCAAGGACGACGGCGCCATCTCCTTCGTTCCCGGCAGCCATCGCTGGCGACGACAGGTGACGCCGGACGACTCCAAGCACTGGCAGGATCGCGCAACGCCCGTGGAAGCACCCGCCGGCTCCATGGTCATCTGGGGCAACCACACCTGGCACGGCTCCTACCCGAAGAAGACGCCGGGCCTGCGCATGACCCTGCAATGCGAATACATGCGTCGCCGCCGCCAGACGGAGGAGGCGTATCGCGAGACGGTCACCCAAGAGGCGCTGGACCGCAACCCCGTGCGCTTCGCCGGCCTCATGGATGTCTATAGCCTCTTCCCCTTCGGCAAGAGCGACTGGGACATGGATCGCATGAATGCCGCCGAGCCCGGCGCCAAGAACGGCCAGACCATCGACCAATACCGCAGCCTGTTCGATACCGAACCCGCCGCCGGCCGCACCACCATCCGCCCAACCTACGACTACATGCACCACGACGGCAAGATGACCTCGGAGCGCAACGCCGAACGCGCCGAACGCATGAAGCGGGAGCGCGAGGAGGTCAAGGCAGAGAACGACGAGCGCGCGGAGGCGAAATCCTCGTGAACGCAACCGCTGAGACGCCCGAAGACAGCGCAGACCTCATCATCGATGGACTGAACATCAGCGAACGGGTCGCCGAAATCGAGGAGCAGGGCTATACGATCGTCCCCGATTTCATCTCGCAGCCCGAAGTCGCCCGCCTGCGCCACGCTTTCAACACCGAAGTCCCCATCACCGAGATGCGCGCCATCGGCACCGATACCGGCCAGACCTGGCGTGCACACAACCTGCTCGCCAAGACCCGCGCCGTGGACTACCTATTCCTCGACCGTCGCATCCGCGCTCTCATCGAAGGCGTGCTCGGCCCCCGCGTGCAGGTGAACGTCACCACTCTTTTCAACGTGCTCCCCGGCGAAACCCGCCAGTTCCTGCATCAAGACGACGGTCTCTGGCCCATTCCCCGTCCGCACCCGCACTTCGTCTGCAACGCCTTGATTGCGCTGGATGACTACGACTTGGAGAACGGCGCCACGCACATCGTCCCCTACAGCCACAAGTGGCACGACCGCAAGGTGGATCAAGACATCGAAACCACCCGGGTCGTCATGCGCTCCGGCACCATGCTCATGTGGGAAGGTGGCCTCTGGCACGGCGGCGGGGCGAACATGTCCAAGGACCGCGAGCGGCTCGGCTTCTTCATGAGCCACAACGTGGCGTATCTGCGGCCGCAGGAGATTCAGCTCGTCTCGGTGCCGCGCGAAACGGTGAAGCAGATGCCGAAGGAGCTGCAACGCCTCCTCGGCTATCACCGCTTCGGCATCGGCGTGGACGGCCGCGACCCCATCGACGTCCTTTACGACAGCAATGTCATCAATCCCACCGCGAAGCTGGCCCAGGAGTGGCGAGGCACCCGGGATGGGACCGGCCGCTGAAACAAACGCCGGACTTTTTTCAGGCGAGCCCACTGGGGCGAGGGCATCCTGCCCTCGCACGCGCCGACAGGCGCGCAAGGCGTTTTGGAATGGAAGAACGAAGAACGGCGTTCACCCGGACATTGAGCTGCATGCGATGAACGCGCCCTGCGGCGCCTAGCGAGGGCAGGATGGCCCCGCCTCCAAGGCCGTCGCCACGTTTGAAGTGCTTCCCACCGCACCATTATCGTCATCCGACCAACACGAGGAACCACAATGCCCGCAATCACCCCCCACGACGGCCCCGTTGCCGTAACCGGCTGCTCCGGCTTCACCGGCGGCCACATGGTTCGAGAGCTCGCCATCCACGGCTACGACGTGCGCGCCTGCATCCGCGATGCCAACTCCTGGCGCGGCAAGGACTGCGTGCAATACCTCGAACGCCTGCCGGGCGTGACCATCGTGGACGGCTGCGACCTCTTCACCCCCGGCTCCTACGACGACGCCTTCAGCGGCTGCACCGGCGTCTTCCACGTCGCCGCCGTGCTCGGCAACTCCGCGGACGGCAAGTCGCAGCCGCTCGGCTCCGGCGACGTCTCCACCGACGTGTACAACGGCGGCATCGCCGGCACCCAGAACGTGATCGACGCCGTGAACGCCAGCGGCAGCGTCAAGCGCATGGTGTACACGAGCTCCATGGCCGCGGTCTCCGGGGCAAGGGGCGCCACCGTGCCGCAAGGATATGAATGGACCGAGACCGACTGGTCCTCAGACGGCGTGCCGAAAGAGCGCTGGCAGCACCCGCGCAACGCCTACGCCCGCAGCAAGGTGGACACCGAACGCCTCATCAACGACGCCGCCGACGCATCGGGCGGCACGTGGGACGCCATCACCATGAACCCGGCGATGATCTGTGGACCGATCCTGTTCAAGGCGCAAGTCGGACAGTGGATCGAGCAGATCGGGCGCCTGGCCGGGGGCATGGAGCCGAACTGGCCTTCTCGCTACGACATGTTCTACAACATCATCGACGTGCGCGACCTCGCGAAGGCACACCGGCTGGCGGCCGAGTCGAGCGTGGACCATCGCGCAACGCGGGGCGGCCCACGCTACGTCATGCATGGCAGCGGCGGCCGCTCGGCCATGCGCTTCGGCACGGAGGTGGCAGAAGTCATCCACGAGTTCTTCCCCTCCTTCGCCTTGGGCGAGCCAGCTACCGTCACCAGCAAGGGCGACCCAATCACCATCGAGTCCCGCACCCTGAACGACTGCAAGAAGGCGAAGTCCGTCCTCGGCGCCACCATCCGCCCGGTGGAAGACACCATCCGCGCCGTGGTTGAAAGCTCCGTGGAACTCGGCATCATCACGCCGAAGATTGGCGAGGTTTGAGAGCCTCTGCATTGACGCGCCTTGCGGCGCGTTGGGGAGGGCGAGACGCCCTCCCTCCAGAAGGCACTCGGCTCGCTGAACGACCCTTTGGAGGGAGGGCGTCTCGCCCTCCCTACGCACCCGAAGGGTGCGCAACGGAATCAATGCGAATGCGTAATCGCAAGACCTGACTCAACGGAGGAGGTTGAGTGATCTCAGTGCCGCACATAGACGAGAAAGCACGGCGCGAGTTCGCCGAGCGGGGAGTGGTGCGGATTCATGGGTTGATTCCAGAAGCAGCAATCGCCCCCAACCGCGAGCGTGTGTACGGCATCCTCGAGGAGGCTGGCGTCTGGCAGGACGGGCGTTGGGTCACGCACGACGAGCCCGACGAAGGACAACCGCCCGGCAAGTTCAACTGGCTCGCCCCCACCAAGCACTTGCCCATGCGAAGGATCCGCGACTGTGCCAAGTCCAAGGCGTTCCAGGCGATGTTCGCGGCCGACGCGCTCGCCGCCGCGAAGGAGTTCGGCGGCGAGCGCCTTTTCGCGAACGAGCCACCGGCATCAGGCGCATTCGAAGCGTTTTCCCGACCGCAGCTCCTGTTCACCCCACCCGGCGCCCGCCACTGGTTCGTGCCCAACACCATCTGGCATGTGGACGTTCCCCGCCTGGGCGAAGTCGGTACCCCCGGCGTGCAGATATTCATCCTGTTGGACGACATCCCTCCCGGCGGCGGGGCAACCTTGGTGCTGGCCGGCTCCCACCGCCTCCTGAACGACCGCGTGCGCCGCTCCAAGGACGTGAAGAAATGCCTTAAGCGCCGGCCCTACTTCCAGCACCTCATGGGCCCACGCCCACAAGATCGAGACCCGTCCGACGGCTCGCACATAGACCGGGACAGCGCGCGCCTCCTGAACCAGCCGGGCCACGACGGCGACATCCCCCTGCAAGTGGTGGAGATGGACGGACACGCAGGCGATGCGTACATCACGGACCTGCGCCTCCTGCACACCCTGGCACCAAATGCCTCGCCCCGCCCTCGCCTGATGGCGACGCAGCGCCTGCCCTACCCCGACATCGTGGACAAACTCGACGACGCGCACGCAGAGCTCCGGCGCAAGCGAAAGCGCAACAGCGCAGCACCTTCCAGCCCCGCAAGCGGCGCGCCCTAATGGGCGCGTCGGCAGTTCGCTAGCGCGAACTGCTGGGCTTCGTGCTCGCATTCGCTCGCAGCTGCGGCGCCGCCAAACCCCTCGCTAGCAGACTGTCGGACTTACGATGGGTGGGCCTTCGGAGGGAAGGCAGAATGCCTTCCCTCCGAAGGCCCACCTTGTCGCACACTAGCGCTCGGGGTCTGGCCCCAGCCCCCACCTCCCTATGAGCTTGCGCCGCAGAACGACGCTACGCCGCCGTTCTACAGCGCAAGCTCCTAGGTTACGCTTGGCGCACCCACGAGGAGGCGCAGCCATGACCATCAACTCCGTGACCGGCCCGCTCGACCCCGCCGACATGGGCTTCACCCTCATGCACGAGCACGTGATGGTGAGCGCGAGCGGCATGTATCGCAGCTATCCGGACCTCTTGGGCCCGAACCGCGAACAGCGCGCCATCGACTGCCTCAAGCGCGCCAAGGCCGGCGGCATCGACACCATGATCGATGCCACCACCTTCGACCTTGGCCGTGACCCCGAACTCCTCCGCCGGGTCTCCGCCGAGTCCGGCGTCAATATCGTCAACGTCACCGGCTGGTGGTTGGACGTGCCACGCTTCATCCGCGGCGTCTCGCCCAACCAGATGGCACGGGAGTTCATCCGCGACATCGAGCAAGGCTTTCGCGGGACCGACATCAAGGCCGGCATCCTCAAGTGCGCCGCAGACTTCGAGGGCGTCACTCCAGAGCTCGAGATCATGGCCCGCGCCGTGGCCCGCGCCCACAACGAGACGGGCCTGCCGATCATGGCGCACTCCTACCCCACCGGCCACGTCGCCCGTCGCCAGATCGCCATCTTCAAGGAGGAAGGCGTCGATCTCACCCGCGTCAAGATCGACCATTCCAACGACACCACCGACACCGAATACCTGAAGTGGATTCTCGACCAGGGCTGCTACTTGGGCCTAGACCGCTACCCAGGCCGCTTCGTCAGCCCGCACATGCGCACCGTGACCCTCAAGGCACTCATTGACATGGGCTACGGCGACCGCCTCTGCCCCGCCCACGATTGCATTTGCCTGCACATCCACAACGAGGGCCCGGACGGCAAGGTCCCCGACGAACATGCCTTCACCCTGGCCAACCCCGACCAATACCTCTACATGCACAGGCACGTGATTCCCGACCTCAAGGACATGGGCGTCAACGACAGCACGATCGACACCCTGTTCGTGGACAACCCGCAGCGGTTCTTCGCTGGGATGTAGGCGTCTCGCGACGAGGGGCGTTACAGCGGGACGCCGCCGAAGCCGTCCACGGTGGCGAACTCTCCCACGGCTTTGCGCGACAGCCGCGTCAACTGATGCACCGGTTTGCCCAACGGCAGCATCGCTGCGACGGCGTGGCTTTCCGGAATGTCGAACAGCGCCTTCACATCCGGTTCCCGGGCCGCCACAAAGGTAGTGAGCGTGCCGCCGAGCCCTTCGTTCCGAGCGGCCAGAAGGATGTTCCAGACAAAGGGGTAGATGGAGGCACCAGGGACAACGCCGATGCGGGACAGATGCCGGTCCATCGCCGCCACCACCACCAGGTCCACCGTCACCAAGAGCAGCACTGGCGCGCGAACCAACCGCTCGATGAACCCGGGCCGAATCACCACTGCATCGAGCGCCTCCTGGCTAACCTCCGGCGGCTCCACCACGTTCCAAGGATTGGCCCCAGCCCGCACCTCCGCCAGATATCGGCGAAAGGTCGGCTCGATCAGGGGAACGAGCGCTTCCCGCTTCGCCGAATCGCGCACGACGATCACCCGCCAACCCTGCCGATTCCCGCCACTCGGCGCAAACCGCGCATTGTCGAGAATCCGGTGCAGCACCTCGTCCGGCACGGGCTCGTCCACGAAGTCCCGCGCCGCAAACGTAGTCCGCATCACGTCATAGAGTTCCATGCATTCACCCAAACAAGCCCTTGGAGGGAAGGCATTCTGCCTTCCCTACGCGCCGCAGGCGCGTCACCGTACGAGCTGTCCTCGTCCGTGCCCGGGAGTCAAACGATCGCGGTTCAATCGACACGGGCGACCACAAGGGTCACCCCTACGTCATCTGCGTCGGGGTAGAGACGACACATGCATCTCCCCACTACCACTGCTTCCCGATACCACCCCGCGAGCCAAAGAACGCCGCCGGCCAGTTCCGCCCGGTGATCATTGCCTTGTCCACATCCTCCGGCGTAGCCAGGCCATCGTCCACAATCTGCCGCGCCTCACGCGCCGCAGCGGCAAAGACGCGGTTCAGGATGAAGCCATACGTCCCCGGCTTGTCCTTCACCATCGACACCACCCGACCAGCCTTCTCCCCAACGGCTTTGGCGATTTCCGCCACCTCCGGGTCCGACTCTTCCGTCGTGATGACTTCCAGCATCCGCATCACCGGCACGGGGTTCGAGAAGTGCATGCCGATGAAGTTGGCCTTGCGCTCTTCGCTCACGTCCCGCGCAAGCTCGGCAATCACAAAGCCCGAGGTATTGGAAGCGAAGATCGAATCCGACTTGACGATGCCGTCGAGCTCCGCGAAAACCTGCTGCTTGAGTTCAAGCTTCTCCGGCACGGCCTCGATGATGAGGTCGCAGTCCGCGATGTCGGCCAAGTCCAGCGTGTAGCTCACGTTCTCGATGGCGCGCAACGCCTGGTCGAAGCCGAGTTTGCCCTTCTCCACCGCCCGCTTCACGCCCCACTTGCGCTCCACCACCTCCTCTCGGGTCTCGTCGAGAATCTCTTGGGTAAGGTCGCGCACCGTCACCCGATACCCACCAAGCCCCGCCATGATCTGGGCAATCCCGCCCCCCATCACACCACCACCAAGCACGGCAATGTGCCGAATGTCCTCAAGCCTCATGTCGATCGCCCTCCTCGCAAAATGCCCAAACCAAGGTCCAACCAAAGGCGCGCAACCCTACACGGTTCAGCCGACCGTGTCTGCAAACAGGCGGGCTCTGGGGGTAGAGCACTCTGCCTTCACTGGCGCGCAGTTAGGCGTGTTGACCCCAGTGTCTCGTTAGGCAAAACGCCCGTTGGCGCTAGGAAGGCGGAATGCCTTCCCTCCAATGGCCCGCCCCGCCAGCGTGTTCTGCGAAGCGACTGTCATTGCCGCAAACCAAAGCCCAACGACCGCGCCGCGTTGCGGAATGCGCGTTCGGACTTCGCTCGCACCACGAGGTGGCGCTCGCCGGCGCGCAGGCATGCCTTGGCGACCCGGGAGTCCGCCATCAGTGCCGCGGCAACGTCCGCGTCCGCGCACTCGATCAGGAACGCTTCGCCGCGCATCTTGAGCGCGACTGCGTCCCGGCTCAGGCGTTCGAGGAATCCCTCCACCGTTTCCGGTAGGGGCTGATCATCCCGCTCGGCAAGAAACGCTCGAAGCGCGTCCACGTCACCGCCCTCTTCAAGAGCCCGGACGATCCGCTCCGTGTCGAGGCGCCAAGTGGCATTCCCCTCTGGCGCTGCGTATGCCTCCAAGACGGTAGCTTCCTCGGCGGACGGCGTGCCACCCGCCACGATCCTTCGATCGGCAAACACCTGCATCGCCGTGCGCTCGCTCACCACCGGCGGCTCGTACGACTCAGTGAAGCCGAGGCAGTAGTCGCCGAGGTTGTTCAGGCGGAAGTAGCGCAAGCCGTCGTAGCGACTGAGATAGGCAAGGTCGTCCGTCCCCCACATGTGGTGGAAGTCAGGCCGGGCGTCTTCCGGAGGGATATAGCCAACGTCGACCATGCCGATGGTCGCAAGGTACTCGAGCAGCAGACACAGGAGGTAGCGCCCCTCGATGATTTCCCAACTGTGTGACCCGTCGTAGCCGAGGCTGCCGTAATTCTGGTCGAACAAGTACAGATCCCAAGGGTTCGTGGTGACCGGATAGTTGAGCGAAGCCGCGCGCATGAACAGCCCGAAGTCGTCGAAGTCCACCCAGGAGCTCACCGGGCAGGCGCGAAGCGCTTCGGCCGCCACACGTCGGCGCATCGTCGCAGAGGTCAAGCCGCGCCGCCCCTTGCCCCGCTGCTGGCCCTTTATCACATCCACCCGACTGAACTCGTCGAGCAGGTCCGAGTCGCACCACGCCTTCCAGATTCCGCGAAGCACCACGTGTGCGGGCACGGTCAGCGACTCACGTCCCTTCCGTGTCAACTCAAGGCGCGCTCCCCGAAGCCTCGCCAAACCAGACGCCTGCAGCAGCCACGGCCACGCAAACGCCCGGATTGCACCCGGAACCTGATCCGACTTGCGCTGCTTTTCGGGGAACGGTTCGTAGAAGTCGTCCCCGTGCAACACCTCGGCAATGCGCCGGACAGCGGCTGCCGACGGTCGCCGCGTCTTGGCACTCACAGCAATCGCGCCTTCACCCACGAGACGCATGACCGCACGAAGATCGTTGGCTGCTGCACGTTCCATGCTGCGCACGGTCAACTCCAACGTCTTCGTTGTTTCGTTCTCACCGTAACCCACAAGGATCGACACCGTTTCCGGCAACTCGTCCGTTGTCCGCAACGCCACCGGGGGCGGTGGTGCCGCGATTTCGCGCAGGCGGACGCCAAGGTCACCCGGGACATAGGTGAGGGGACCGTCACGGTATTCGGGAACGAACAGAAGCCGCAGCGCGTCGCTGGCACCCCCTCCACTTTGCCGATAGCCGGTGCTGCGACGAAAACCGCCAGGCAGCGAACCGTGCTTCGCCTCGAACCGGACAGCATCGAATTCACCGTCGTCGTAAATCGTCTCGCGCACCGCCATCCGCTCCTGCGGGTCGAGCTCTGCCCAGATGTCTCGCAACAGTGAGTCGTCCGCCATGCGCTCGGCGACCACTTGCACCATGTCGGCCTTGCGCGTCGGTTGTGGCTTTGGAATGGACAATGCCTGCATCAACCGCCGCAGCACGTCAACGGTGTGCCCCTCCAGCGCTTCGCGCAGCGTTTCCGGCACACCTTCATGTTGCTCCCCAACCTTCACGCCAGCGCACCCTCAAATGCGGCCAACACCCCGCCATCTTCATGACGTAATCCCACCGGCCCCTCCCAACGACCTTCGCCTGTAGCCAAGCTTACGCCATACGCACCTCGTATCCCCAAGCGTCCAGCGAAAACCGCTTGCCTATCGGCGGGCGTGAGCGCAGGAACACCCTCGCCCCAAACGGCCTCCCATTTCAACGAACGCCCTTGCGGTAAGCTTCCGCGCATGTCCGACGCCTTCGAAAAAAGCCCCATCCTGAACTCGCCCTACGAGGTGCCCACGCGCCATTGGGTGCTTGATGAAGGGCGGCAGCCAACGGATGTCGTCGGCGAAGGGCGGAGGGCGGTTTCGTTCATCTCACCAATACCTTCCACCCGCAAGGCAGGCCGCAAGCAGCGGCAGATATCCCTCGACACCGAGAGCGAAGCGCTGGCTACCGGCAATCAGCAATACCAACTCATCGCCCTAATCGACAGCCTGCGCCAGGAACTCGCCGCATGGCGGGCCCTGCCCGAACAGCAATGGCGGGTGACACCTGAAACCGCTCGCCTGCTCAAACACTGGCGCCACCATTCGTTCGCCGACATCCGCCCTTTCTTCTGTCAGGTGGAAGCAGTCGAGACCGTCATCTGGCTTACCGAAGTCGCGCCCAGCCTCGGCAACCGGGGAAGCCGCTTCCTCGAAGAGATCGAACGGGCAAGCAACCAGGCCAACCCTGGCCTGTCGCGCATGGCGCTGAAGCTCGCCACCGGCGCTGGCAAGACCACCGTCATGGCCATGCTGATCGCCTGGCAAACCATCAATGCCGTCCGCCGACCCAACAGTCCCCGCTTCACCCGAGGCTTCCTGATCGTCACCCCTGGCATCACCATCCGCGATCGCCTGCGCGTGCTGCAACCAAACGATCCAGACTCCTACTACGCCAGCCGAGAACTCGTGCCGCCAGACATGCTCCGCGAGCTCGACAAGGCAAAGATCGTCATCACCAACTACCACGCCTTCATGCCCCGCGAGACGATGGAGCTCTCCAAGGCCGGTCGTCGCCTACTCCAAGGCCCCGGCGCCGAACTCAACACCTGCGAGTCCCAAGGGCAGGTCCTAGCCCGCGTCATGCCCGAACTGATGACGACCAAGGGCATCCTCGTGCTCAACGACGAGGCGCACCATTGCTACCGGGAAAACCCGAACGAAAGCGACGAAGGCAAGCTCACCGGCGACGACCGCACCGATGCCAAGCGCAACGAGGAAGCCGCCCGCGTATGGATTTCCGGCCTAGAGGCAGCCGGACGCACCTTGGGACTCAAGCGAGTGCTCGACCTCTCCGCAACGCCGTTCTTCCTGCGCGGCTCCGGCTATGCCGAAGGCACCCTTTTCCCTTGGACCGTCAGCGACTTTTCGCTGATGGATGCCATCGAATGCGGCATCGTCAAACTTCCCCGCGTGCCGGTAGTGGACAATGTGCCCGGTGCCGAAATGCCCATCTACCGCAACCTGTGGGAGCACATCGGCAAGGACATGCCGAAGCGTCGCATCGCTGGCCTCGACCCCTTCGATCTCCCAAACGAGCTCCAAACCGCGCTCGAAGCACTCTACGGCCACTACGAAAAGACGTTCCGCCTTTGGCAAGAGGCCAGCATCGACGTTCCCCCCTGCTTCATCGTCGTCTGCAACAACACGGCCACCTCGAAGCTCGTGCATGACTACATCGCCGGCTTCCACCGCAAGCACGATGACGGCACCACCACCTTCCACAATGGCCGCCTCGAACTCTTCCGCAATTTCGATGCCGCCGGCCAACGTCTGGCCAAGCCCCGCACGCTCCTGATCGACAGCCAGCAGCTCGAATCCGGCGACAAGCTCGACGACACGTTCAAGAAAGCCGCAGCCGACGAGATCGACCGCTTCCGTCGCGAAATCGTCGAACGTACGGGCGACCAAGTGCGCGCCGAAAGGATCACGGACCAGGAACTCCTGCGCGAAGTGATGAACACCGTCGGCAAGCCCGACCGCCTGGGCGGCGACATCCGCTGCGTGGTATCCGTCGCCATGCTCACCGAAGGCTGGGACGCCAACACCGTCACGCACGTGCTGGGCCTGCGCGCCTTCGGCACCCAACTCCTGTGCGAGCAGGTGATCGGCCGCTCCCTGCGCCGCCAGTCCTACGAACTGAACCCCGAAGGCCTCTTCAACGCCGAATACGCAGACGTGTTCGGCATCCCCTTCGACTTCACCGCCAAACCGGTGGTCGCCCCGCCCCAGAAGCCGAGCGACACCGTCCATGTGCGGGCCATGTCCCCCGAACGAGACGACGCCGAAATCCGCTTCCCCCGCGTCACCGGCTATCGCGTGGACCTGCCCGACGAACGGCTGATCGCCAACTTCACGGACGACCACCGGCTCGTACTCACCCCCGAACTCGTTGGTCCGACCGTCACCCACAACCAAGGCATCATCGGCGAAGGCCACGATCTCACCATCGAGCACCTGGACCGCGCACGCGAATCCACGCTGGTCTATTTCCTCACGCAGCACCTGCTCTACAACCACTACCGCGACGAAGACGGCGAGCTCAAGCTGCATCTTTTTGGCAAGCTGAAGCGAATCACCCGACAGTGGCTGCGCACCCATCTCGTCTGCAAGGGGGGCACGCAAGCCGCGCAGATCATGATCGCTTCGCTGGCGGATAGGGCCTGCGAGAAAATCCGGGCTGGAATCGACGACGCCGCATCGCGCGATGAAGCCGTGAAGGCGGTGCTCGACCCCTTCAACCCGGTGGGAACGACCCGCACCGTCAACTTCCGCACGTCACGCACCGAACGCTACGCCCCTGGCAATCGCTGCCACCTGAACTGGTGCATCCTCGACAGCGCATGGGAAGGTGAGTTCTGTCGCGTGCTCGATGCACACCCGAAAGTGCTTCGCTGGGTCAAGAACCACAGCCTCGGTTTCGAGGTGCCGTATGAGCACGCCGGCACAACCCATCGCTACGTCCCAGACTTCATCGTCGTGTTGGATGGCGTGGAGCCCCTGCACGTCGTGGTCGAAGTGAAAGGACAACGCCGCGACGACGACGCTGCCAAAGCGAACACCATGCACGCCCACTGGATTCCGGGCATCAACGCGCTCGGCTGCTACGGGCGCTGGGTGTTCCTGGAACTGCGTGATCCCTTCGACATGGAAGGAGATTTTGACACGGGAGTCGCTGCGGCACTTGACGAACTTGCGGACAAAGAACGGGCGAGCGAGTTTGCGCGCTTTTTGGACTCCGTCGGAGGCTCGATGCCAGACATCGAGGACATCCCGAGACGTCGGAGCGCGGAAGCGGGATGATTCTGGTGGATACCTCCGTTTGGATCGATGACCTCCGGCAGCACAACAGCAAGCTTCGGGACCGCGTGGACGCGCGTGAGGTCCTCTCTCACGAAATGGTCATCGGAGAGCTGATGTGCGGCAACCTACCCGACCGCAGAGGCTTTCTCAAACGCCTTAAAGACCTTCCTGCCATACCCGTACTCCGGTGCAGCGAGGTGTTGGCGTTGATCGAACACCACAAATGGATGGGGCGAGGTATTGGCTACATAGACGCCAACCTGCTCGGATCCGTGCTTGCCTGCAAGGGAGCGTTCCTTTGGACCGACGACCGAAGGCTCAGGGAAGTCGCCGAGGAGCTTGGCATCGCACACATTGAAGATGGAGCCGCGTGAGCAATGGCAAGGAGGACCAAGAAGGTCGAAACGCTGATCCACCAGACGGCGCGGCGGCGCAACATCCCCACCGCTGAGTACCAACCGGTCATGCGGCCTGATGACCAAGACCCGATCCGCGTGGCCTACGAACGAACCAACCGGGACCTCGACCCACAGCTCGTGTGGCGTGGCAAGGACATGCAGGACTGGTCCGACCTTGTCGTGCAGGCACCGCCGCTCTTCATTCAGGAGAAGGTCCACCCAAAGGTGCTCATCGACGACCTCGTGCGGCGCAGCAACAAGGCGCGCAAGGAGCACGAAAGCACGGAATCCGGCTTTCAGGCCGACCTTTTCGGCGATTTCAATGGCCTGCCGGACGAAGACGCCAAGACCGAGTTTTACCAGCACGACGCCAACTGGTCGAACCGGATGGTCCTCGGCGACTCGTTGCAGGTGATGGCTTCGCTGGCGGAGCGCGAGGGATTGCGGGGGAAGGTGCAGTGCATCTACATGGACCCGCCCTATGGGATCAAGTTCAACTCGAACTTTCAGTGGTCGACGACAAGCCGAGATGTGAAGGACAACAAGGTCGAACACATTACCCGGGAGCCGGAGCAGGTGAAGGCGTTTCGCGACACATGGCGGGACGGGATTCATTCGTATCTGACGTACCTGCGCGACCGGCTGACGGTGGCGCGGGATCTCCTGACGACGAGCGGGAGCATCTTCGTGCAGATTGGTGACGAGAACGTACACCGGGTCAGGGCGCTGATGGACGAGATCTTTGGGGCGGAGAACTTCGTCTCAGAAATCGTGTTCCAAAAGACCACTGGGAAGTCGTCGGCGGTGCTCGACAACAATTGCGATGCCTTGATTTGGTACTGCAGAAGCCTTGACGACGTAAAGTTCCGGAGGCAGTTTTTCAAGCGGAGCCCGTTGGACGACTACAACCTACGATTTGTCGAGGACGAACCGTTTGTCAGGCGGCGGGTCCCCGAACGCGAAGTGCGGGAGGTTTGGGCGGCCGGTGGGGACTTCTGGCGACCGAATCCTCTGACGTCGCAGACGCCGAGTGACACCATTCGTTTCCGCGTGATGTTTCAGGGACAGGTGTACAACCCTGGCAGACGGGGTTGGTCGACAAACGAGTCCGGCATGGATCGTCTAACACGATCTGAGCGCCTAGTGGGCTTGGGCAAGACGCTGTCATATGTCCGATTCCTTCGCGATGCTCCGATGCAAACGCACACAGCGCTTTGGACGGACACAAGACAGAGTGGATTCGGTGACGAGAAGCGCTACGTGGTTCAGACCGCTCGCTTGGTCGTCCAGCGTTGCCTCCTGATGACCAGCGATCCCGGCGACCTTGTGCTCGACCCGACCTGCGGTTCCGGCACCACCGCGTACGTCGCCGAGCAATGGGGCCGTCGCTGGGTCACCATCGACACCTCCCGTGTTGCCTTGGCCCTCGCTCGCTCCCGCATCATGGGTGCCCGCTACCCCTACTACCTCCTCGCCGACAGCGCCGAAGGCCAGCGCAAGGAAGCCGAACTCTCCCGCAAAGCGTCTTCTGAGTCGCCCACCTACGGCGATATCCGCCAAGGCTTCGTGTACCAGCGCGTGCCTCACATCACCCTCAAGTCCATCGCCAACAACGCAGAAATCGACACGATCTACGAGCAGATGCAGCCAGCCGTCGAAGCTGCGCTGACCCACCTGAACCAAACCATGGCCGGCCACGCCACCCCACTCACGGTTGAAACCGGCGGTCGCAAGGGCGAGAAGATAGACTTCCAAGCCCCGTCCAATGCGACGGTCGAATTGCCATCCGGCGAATCCGCACCCGCCAACGCAATGCTCGAGTGGGAAGTCCCCCGCGAACCCGGAGAGGATTGGAATGACGACGCCACAAGCGCGCACGCACGTTTCTGGGAAGCCCGCATTGCCCGCCAACGCGAAATCGACGCTTCCATCGCCGCCCGCGCCGAGTACGAGTATCTCTACGACAAGCCCTACGAAGACAACGCCAAAACCCGCGTCGCCGGCCCCTTCACCGTCGAGAGCCTATCTCCCCACCGTCTCGCCGAATTCGACGAAAACGACGAACTCGTCATAAGAGACGCCTCCCCAACATGGGAACTCGACAACGATCTCCCCCGCTACGACTTCGCCCACAAGATCCTAGAGAACCTCCGCACCGCCGGC
This sequence comes from Pseudomonadales bacterium, assembly GCA_965116935.1. GTDB lineage: Bacteria > Pseudomonadota > Gammaproteobacteria > Pseudomonadales > Azotimanducaceae > VXYL01. The sequence continues at coordinate 4,529,878 of OZ220737.1, forward strand.
GTGCAACAGGCCAAGAAATCAGGCCGCATCGCCTTCTCGTCGCTGGAAGCCTGGCCCGGCGAACTCGTCTGCGCCGAAGGCCGCTACCTTGAGGGCGGGGATACCGGCAAGGAAAAACGTGCCGGCATCTTCATCGGCCCCGAGTTCGGCACCGTCGCCCGCGCCGACCTAGTGCGCGCCGTCACCGAAGCCGCCGACGCCAACTTCGACACCCTAATCGCCTGCGCCTTCAACTACGACGCCCACGCCACCGAGTTCAACAAGCTCGGCCGCATCCCCGTCCTCAAGGCCCGCATGAACGCCGACCTACACATGGCCGAAGACCTGAAGAAAACCGACACAGCCAACCTCTTCGTAATCTTCGGCGAACCCGACATCGACATCGAACCCGCCACCGGCAACAACGGCGAACCCGACTGGCTCCAAGTCAAGATCAACGGCGTGGACGTATTCGACCCCTCCACCGGCGAAATCCGCAGCGACGCCCCCGACGGCATCGCCTGCTGGTTCATCGACACCGATTACAACCACGAGAGCTTCTTCGTCCGCCAAGCCTACTTCCTAGGCGCCAACGACCCCTACAAATCCCTGAAAACCACCCTAAAGGCGGAAATCGACCCCGAAGCATGGTCCTCCCTAAACAGCGACACCTCCCACCCCTTCCCCAAACCCACCTCCGGCCGAATTGCCGTAAAGGTAATCAACCACCTGGGGGACGAGGTGATGAAGGTGTTTGGCGTTTGAACGTCGGACAATGCGAGTGCGGTAGACTGGCCATCGGGTTTCGGCGGGGAACGTCGCACGAGACAGCATCGCAAGCGTGAAGTCACGCGGCAGGCTAGGAGGAAGAGTCGATCAAAAAACCCGACTTGCCAATCCACGACATGGACAAGCGACATCCCGGACTGACGAGTGCCATCGCAGCCTCGAATCTCGAGGCCGCAGGCGTTTGCTTGGATCGACACCACGTCACTCCCTCTGACTTCGAACTCGATGCGAATGGCCAAGCCTCGACCGCTATGGTCGACTGGTCCAAGCCAAGCGACCGCGCCAAAGCTGCGTGGGCCAACGAAACAGACACGACGGAAGCGGGCGCTTGTACGCTGGTACTTGCCGCCGTGGAGCTAGCCGAAGGGTTGGTCGCGGTTAGCCGCGCGGAAACATTGACGGGGGCGGACTACTACGTGGCTCGTATGGAACAAATCGTGTAACCCATTGATGCTTTGAGAATTCGACTCGAAGCGAGGCCCTGGGGGCGAGGGCGTCCCGCCCTCGCACGCGCCGACAGGGGCGGCTCAAGGTGGACGCAACAGGCACGCACGGACCGCGCCTTGCGGCGCGTGGGAGGGCAAGATGCCCTCCCACCAAGTGCTCGCCTCAAGGTCGCCCTCGCGGTGCGTGGCCGGCGTCAGTTCCTTCCGCGTCAGCGACTCGGCGTCCCCGGCGGGGTGGGAACTCCAAAGGAAACTGGGCTTAAAGATATCGAGGCGTGCAAACGCTTGGAGGTTTCGGGCGTCGACCGTGGTGACATTGCCGCCATTGGCCAGCGACTGAAAGCCAAACTGGTACAGGCCGCCAAGGGCCGTAGCGATCTACCGGCCATCGCCGGCGTTGCCGGACTCAAGGCACGGTTCATCCAAGTCGCTGATCTCGCAAACCAACCTTGATCGACGACGCGCACCGCAGTCAGGTAGTGCAACGACGATGACTTGGCTCGAATACCATAGAGAGAGCGAACGTCTCGCATCCGATGCGGAAGTTGCCGCGCGCGGCGGCCGCGTTGAGCCCGCGCGAGACCTCTATTCCCGCGCAGCCCAAGCCGAAGTGCGCGCAATCGAGGCGTTGGATCTCTCGAAGTCTCGAACATTGGGGATTTCCGCGGTTAGCGCCGCAGCCCTATGCTTCAAGGCCGCTGAGTATGAACAGGCTGAGAGCCTCGCGGCAAGGTGGCTGGCGGGCCCTGTGCCTCCCTTCGCCAAGGATCAACTCCGACTCATCCTCGAGTCCGTTTGGGCGGAGCAGGTTCGTCAGCAAAGTCCCGCTGACTTCGCACCCGGGCAAGTCCTTGTCTCGGTGCAGGGCGGCGAAGTCGTTCACGGCGGAGCGCCACTCGATCTCATCACGAGCAAGATGAAGGCCGTCGAGTCGATCTACCACCGCACCGCGGAGTTCTTGACCGGCGTTGCGCACAGGCGACGCGGACAACCGAGCCGGCAAATCCAAGACAGTTGCCGTCCTTGGCTATTCCAAGCTGCACCGGGCAGCTACCAATTTGCCGTCGCCGTGCAAGGGAAGCAGCCCCAAATGTTCGACGACCCTCTGTCTCCGGACAGGATCGCCGATTACTTCTTGCGCATTCTCCGCGCAGGGATAGACGATCCGGATGGTCAATTTCACGACGTGGTGCCAGACCCGGAGTACCGAAGCACGTTCTTGAAGCTGACGCGCAACCTCGCGCCACGAAGCGATGCAGGAGAGAGCATCGCGTTTCGTGTGGCAGAGAGTCCGGGGCAAGTCACGCTCGACTCACACGCCCGTGAAGGCCTGACCAAGACCATTCGGAAGCTCAAGGACGACTTGCCCGACCAAGGCAACGAGGAAACTCTCAACGGCACTCTACGTGCCGTCCACCTTGACAGGGACTGGCTGGAGGTAGCCGTTGACAGCAACCAAGTGCGAGTCGTGGGCGTCGGCGAACAGGTGGATGACGTGATTGGCCCGATGGTGAACAAGCCCGTCGCGGTTCGTGTTGTCAGCCGCGACGGCAAGCACCAATTCTTGGACATCGAACAGAGAGGGTGAGCCTTCGGCCGAGACTTTCCGTCATCCGCCCTGCTGGAGCCCCCCCCCCCGACGTGTCCGGCCGAGTGCGCTTTCGATGCACCGGAACGACAATGGTGGATTCACTCCCGTAGCCCATGGGCCGAGTCGCGTTGCGGAAGGTGGCCCTCACCGGCGCTAGGCACGCCTTGGCGACCCTTGCATCCGCCATCAGCGTTGGGCAACGCGGCCGTCCACCCACTCAATCAGGCATGCCTTGCCGCGAATCGTCCGCGCTTGGCGTTCGTACCAGCGGCTCAGAAAGCTCTCGACCATCGCGCCAGCGGTTGGTCTCCCGGTCGGCGCAAACCCCGGGGGCGGTGGCGTTGCAGCAGGCGCAAGCGAGCGACCCCAGGTCGTCCGGCACAGTAGCGCAGCGGCCCTTCCAGTAGCTGGGCACGGACAGGAGGCGCATCGCATCGCCTGCTCGCCCCGGCGAGCTATGGTCGAAAGTGGTGTACGGATGAGTTGAGTCGTGCGGCGTGCCTTTGCTGAGATTGAGTTTGACGATCCAGTCTCAGCAAGAGGAGCACACCGCACATGGACAACGATAATGTGGTCGCGCTGGCGGCGCCAGCGCTGGTTTCCGACCCTTCCGACCCCCTCACCGATCCTCTTCGCACAGGCGCGAGGCGGCTGATCGAGGCGGCGGTGGCGGTCGAGTTCGAAGAGCATCTGGCGACGTTCGGGAAGGAGAGGCTGGCCGACGGGCGGCGGCGCGTGGTGCGCAACGGCCACCTGCCCGGGCGGCAGGTGCTGACCGGGATCGGCGCGGTTGACGTGCGGGTGCCGAAGTCGCGCAGCCGCGAGGGCGCGCCGGCGACGTTCTGCTCGTCGGAGCATGCTGTCGATGATCTACAAGATGGACATGAGCGCGGAGAAACCCCTGGCGCAGGCTGCGAGGCTTCCGGCAGCTCGCCAAAGGTCATCGAGGGCATGACGTTCAACGACGGCATCGAGGTCATCGAGGTCAGCAGAACCGCCGCATGACCAACTCGCCGTACACCAGATTTGACAATAGCTCCCAGCAAGGGTGGTGCGCCATACAAGCCATCCGCAAAGATGCTGCCGCACTTGCGGTGGGCGACCTGATACTCCTGAGGCGCGCTTCAGGAGTCAACGAGCCAGGCAAGGAGCGCGACTGGCACGGCCATGACATCAGGGTCCGAGACATCCATCTCCGCGCGGGTTGCGACGATGCCTCGCCAGCGTGATGCACGCAACGTAAGCGCGACCCTTCGCCAGCCGCCGCCAACGTACTTGGACACGAAGGCAAGGCCGCCGAATGCTGGCCCCACGAAGTCGATCACCTTGCGGGTGGCGGTGCGATGGTGGAGCACGCGGTCGAACTCGAGGTAGGCACCGGGAGCCTCGCGTTCGGCCGCACGCAGGAGCGCCATGCCTAGCTGCTGTTGCGAGAGGCGCGAGAAGTCGGCTGCAGCGTCGGGGGCAAGGGTGGCATAGATCGGGTCTGTGAAGTACACCTTGGGCTGCGCGCCGAGTTTCGGGCGCAGGTCGCCTTCGCGGTAGCAAGGCCAGATTACGAACGCTTCTCGCAGCTCGCCGAGACGGCGCTTCATGGTCCCTTGCGCGATGCCGGTGTCGTTTGCGAGGGAGGCGACATTGAGTGGTGAGCAGAGGCCCGCCCCGAGGCGTCTCAGCAAGTCCGTGCTTTGTGACTGCGACCAGTCGGCGCGACGAAAGGCATCGCCGTGGATGACGTCCACCAGGCTTCGCCGGAGCGCCAAAGGTTCTTCTCGTGTGGCGGCGAAGTGCGCCACCGCGTTCGGGAACCCTCCGCATCCAAGGTAGCTCTCCCACGCGCGAACCAGCACGTCTTGCCACGGGACTAGGTCGAGGAGAGCATCCCTCAGGGCGTCGTGACTGAGGTCCGCGACTCGTCGTAGCGACTCGGATGGCGGTAGGTCGATCGGCGGCACCTCGGACGAAACAAGGCGGGTGAAGGATCGAAAGCCCATTGGTAGCAACACACGATCCGGAGCGCCTGCCTCGCCCCGACGGCCGGCCAATGCCTTTGTGGCTCCGGTCAGGTCGGCCGCAGAGGAGCCCGTAAGCACGACCGTATCCGTGCGAAAGCGAGGGTCGTTGTCTCGCAGCCACTTGATTCGCTCGGGCCAGCCATCGGTAATGCCGGTGATCTCGTCGATGAACCAATACCTATGACCGTGTTCCGGCATCAAGCCATCGGCAGCATCGACGAGGAGCCCAAGGTCGCGGCTGCGCAACCCGTCCACTGCCATGTGAACGACATTTCTTGCGGGCGTGCCCGAACTCACGAGGTCGCGGACCGCGTTCTTGATGGCGACGGTTTTGCCAACGCGCCGCGGACCGCGCAGGACGTACAACCCACCGGGAGCGAGGTCTGACAACACATCGGTACGGTACCGAAACGGTGCGCGCGCGGCTTCGCGCAGGTCGGGGTCATCCGCGCTCCACCCAGTGGGGTCGCGCCACCATCGGTTGGTGGCGGTGAGCATCTGTTGTGCTTCTCCACGTCTCATGCAAACGCTCCCAAATCACGGAAGTATGCATTTTGAACCACATGTTGCGGAAAATGTATGCATTATCCGCAATGAGCGGAGATTATTGGGTACTTGTGCGCATAGCCGTCTTCGCTGGCGAGGACCACTTGGGGCGAGGGCCCCTCGCCTTCGCACGCGCCGCAAGGCGCGCTCTTCTGAGAGGATCATCTTCGCTCGACCAAAGCGACGCGCGTTGCGAGGGCAGCACCCCTCACCCCAAGAGGCCCGACTGAAACCGGCCCTTCGCTACGGATCAAGTGATGGGCGGCGGTGGGCCCAGGGCTGGGCGCGTTCGAAGGTGGCGGCGGCTTGCAGGACTTTCGCATCTTCTGCGCGACGGGCGACGATTTGCAGGCCCACGGGGAGGCCGGCTTCGGTCCAGCCACACGGCATGCTGGCGGCGGGGAGGCCGCTCATGTTGAAGGGGTAGGAGAATTCGGCCCAGGAGAGCCAGTCCCACGGGTGTTCGGGCCAGTGTTCGGGTTGGAGCCTCTCGGCGGGAAAGGCGGCGACGGATACGGCTGGGGTGAGCAGCAGGTCCCAGTCGGCCAGGAAGCGGTTTTGGCGTTCGATGTAGTCGAGCTTGCGGGCGCGCATGGCCATGTAATCCTCGGCGGAGTGGCCGGTGCCGGCGTGGATGCAGGCGACGAGGCCCGGGTCCATCTGGGACTCCCATTCGTTGAGGTATCGCGCCAAGGGGGCTTCGTGGACGGACCAGAAAAAGCGGCCGAGTTCCGGGCCTAGCGGGCCCCATTCCGGGTTCACTTCCTCTACGACGCAGCCGGCGGATTCGAACGTGCGTGCGGCGGCGGCGACTAGCGTGGCGACTTCGGGATCAACTCGGGCGTGGCCTAGGTTGGGGCTGAATGCGACTCGGAGACCCTTGACGTCGCGCGATAGGTTCTCCGTGAAGTTGGGCACGGGTTCGGTGAGGCTCGTGTGGTCGAGTGGGTGGGCTCCAGCGGTGGCATTCAGGAAGAGCGCGGCATCTTCGACGGTGCGGGATAGCGGGCCAACGTGTGACACCAGGTCGTTGTTGCGCACAGGAACGTGCGGAACTCGTCCCCATGTGGGCTTGATGCCGAAGGCACCGCTGAAGTGAGCTGGCATTCGGATGGAGCCAGCTCCGTCGGAACCTTGGTGCAGGGGCGCGAAGCCCGCCGCGGCAGCGGCGCCAGAACCGGCGGAGGAGGCACCGGCGTTGAAGCCGTGTTTCCAGGGGTTGTGGGTGATGCCGGAGAGCGGGCTTCGGCTGACGCCCGTCCAGCCGAACTCCGGGGTGGTGGTCTTGCCGAGGATGACGGCGCCGGCGGCTTTCAGGCGGGCGGCGACCGGGGAGTCGCTTTCGGCCGCTTGCTTGCCGGTGGCAGTGGCTTGGGTTTGTGAGCCAGACTCGGTGACGAAGCCTCTGAGGTCGAAGAGGTCCTTGATGGTGACGGGGACACCGTGGAGGGCGCCGAGTGGGTCGCCTGCCATGACTGCGGCTTCGGCCTCTCTGGCCATGCGCATCGCCATATGCGGAGTGAAGCGGGAGAAGGCGTTGATGCGGCCGTCGAAACGCTCGATTCGGGCAACCACCGCCTGCGTGACCTCCACAGGAGATACGTCGCGCGCCCGGATGAGCCACGCGAGTTCGGTGGCGGAGGTGAAGCAAAGGTCCTCGTCAGTCATTCGCGCTCCCCGGTCTCGGCACTCTTGCTCGGTTCCCACTCGGAGAGGGTCGTTTCCTCCGGCACCTCGGTGGGGCTCTCGAAGTCGATCTTGTAGCCGTCTGGGTCAACCACCCGTGTCACCCAGAGGGCATTTCCCACATACGGTTCCTGGGCAGCTATGCCGCTCGCTAGAAAGCGGCGATAGAGCGCCACCGCGTCGTCGCAGAAGATGCACAGCACCACGCCCTCCCCCTTGCCATCGCCATGTTGGCCGGGGCCATGCTGCTGCAACATCAACGCAGCGCCGCCCTGCTCGATCTGGCACCAGCGGAGCTTGCCGCCGGGCCGCCATTGCAGCTTGATCTCGAAGCCGAGCCCGTCCACGTAGAACGCCACCGAACGTGCGATGTCGGCGACCGCCAGGAACGGGACCATCCGGTTGACACTCACGGCAAGCTGCCCTGCATGAGTCTTTCGCGCTGCGCGGAGTTGATCAGCCCTAGATTGAACAGGTGGGGAATCAGCGCAGACTGGTTGACTTGAAGCCGCGCGGCGAGGCGGTGAACGTCGACTGAATTGCCAGCTCCAAGGGTCCCGACAACGAGTTCGCGCGGCATCAGAAGGTACGCAGCAAAGGCGTTCGCACGCTGCTCAATGCCCGGCGCGGCCCAGTCGCCGCTTGCATGGGCGATGCGGCGGGCGCGAGTTCGGTCAAACAGAACGTGGCAAAGTTCGTGCGCCAAGGTGAAGCGACGCCCAGATTCGTTGCCGTTGAACGGATGGGTGGAATTGACCAACACGCGGGGCGAGAAGTCGTCCCCTGCAAACGCGACGCCACGGATTGAATCTGTATCCAAGTGCAGTGGTGCCACGTCGATGCCTAGATGGCCACAGATGGCTTCAACATCGATGCATTCATCGCCCGGGCGCGGAAGCTCGAGCTCGTCGAGCAGGTCGGTTGCGAAACGCTGTCCGTCACGATACGGGACCCTGAGCGGCTCGCCTTCTCGATCCGAAACCAACGCGGCGAGGCGTTCGCCATCGCCGCCGCCGTGCGCCGAGATAAGGGAATCACGCAGCCGCTCCACATCTCGGAGATTGAGTTCTGGCGACACCCCGCCAAACATCGCGACCGCAGGCGAGAGCTTCTCAACAAAGGGAATGTCGCTGCGCATGTCCGAGTCAAAAAGGTCGAGACGGGAGACCTCTTCGAATGCCCGTCTTGCGGCATCGACCATTCGGACGGACGCGTGCCGACCAGCCAAACTGTCGGCCTGCAATGAGTTGAGTTTCTCAATGCCTTGAATCAGCGCTTCCTTGTCCTCTCGAAAGCTAGCAGGCCCTTCCGACTGGCCCTCCTCGGCGCATTTCTTCGCCCATTGCAACGCCTGCCAGATGGGTTCTGCCACCGCTGGGACAGGCATTAGCGAACACCCACTCCCGCTCTCGAACACAAGCCCACTCGGGGTGAACTCAGGAGGAGTCCCCGACCACGACACCTCAATGTCATCTCCGCTCCGTCTCAGGAACATGTCCGGAAACACGCCCCCAATCGCCGCTGCCCGGAGACCGTGGCGCCTATACCAACTCTGAATGCGTTCGTAGGTCGCCTGGCCCTGCTGGTCGCTCGCGTCCGCCCACTGGTCCGCTGCGATCCGCACGACCGTTGCAGCCGGTCCCGTTCGCCGTCGGCCCGGCCAAGGCCATTGTTCCTCGTGCAGCAACTCGGCCCAATTGGCCGCAAGCCACTTAAGCACAGGTGAGAGATACCATCGAACGCAGCCCTGCCGTTCCCGCCCTAGGGAACTCGCAGTCACGTTGACTCCTGCGACAATGATCTCCATCTCGCCCATGGACCACCCGTGTCCCGCTGGTCGGCGTGCGAGCGGGGCCGTATCCGTCACCCATCGCAGCCGAAGGGAAAAGCCCTGCGGATCGCCGAACTCCGCCCAGTCACTCATCGCCGACGAAGCCGCCACCCCTGGTTCGGTGGGTCCAATCGGGCAGAGGGTCCCCCGAGCGCCGCCGGGACGCCAGTCCTTGTGCTTCAGCGATCCCTTGTATCGGGCCATGGCGGGAGATTGGTGGAGCGCAAAACCCTACCGTATCACCGTTTCGTGCACGGAACGGAAGGCCGCTACCCTACGGGGTGTTCGCTTGCAGGAAGTCGAGCGCCTTTTGCACGGTGCCGTCCTCGCTTGCGTTCTTCCACTGCTCCACCAGCGTCGCGTTGGGGGCGAGGTCGGCGATTTCGCGGGAAGTGGTCTCTGGGTGGTATGGGTCTGAGCCCATGAGCACCAGCATGGGTGTTTGGCATTTCGCCACGAAGTCGCGCGAGACGTTGTAGACGAAGTCGTGGTCGTACATGTTGGAGCGGAAGCTGGTCCAGGCGGATTCCGGCACGTTCGGCATCGTCGGCTTCAAGTTCACGGCCCAAGCGTCGAACATGTCGTAGAAGAGCGGGCGGTTGGCGCCGTCGTCGCCGATGGACTGCTGCAGGATGGCCGACGCAATGCGGTCGCCAAGCCGTTCCATCACGCCGAAGCAGTAGGGACCGCCGATGCAGCCGCCCATGACATGGGTGCGCTCGACGCCGAGGTGGTCGAGGAGTGCGACGTGGTCGTCGGTGTAGCTGTGCCAGCCATCGTCGGCGGTGACCGGGGCCGTGCTCTCGCCGGCGTTGCGCTGATCCATGGCGATCACTTGGTAGTGGGGCGAGAGGGCCTCGATGGGGTCCCATTCGGAACCGCGCCAGAACGAGATGGCGGAGCGCATCCCACCGGGCGCGAACAGCAGGATGGGAAAGCCCTCGCCGTGGATCTCGTAGTTGATGCGGATGTCGCTTTGCTCGAAGACGGGCATGTTGGAGTTCCTCAGGGACGATTGTCGGTACGCGGGCTGCCAAGAACGGGGCAGCCTATCGCACTTCGCAACCTGGCGGCGAGAATGCCGGTGCGTTGGGGTGCTGGCACGCCGCAAGGCCCTCCTCGTTGACGCGCCTTCGGCGCGTTAGGAGGGCGGGCCGCCCTCCCTCCAAGAGGAGCGAAACCGACCGCCTGCCGGCGCGCTGCCTTCGCGAGACCTGGCGCGAGGACGTCCGTCGCTCGTTGCGACGCAGTGGTTTTAGGCGGTCACCGCTAAGCGATCATCCTTGATCGTTATTGGACGGCCGCAGAACTCCTCGGTGACCATCGCCGCCATGAGGTCGCGGTCTTGGGTGTTCACCCACGTGCGCTGGCCGGCTGGGGTTAGGCAGGCGACGTGGCCGATGGCGGGCTCGTCGGCCGCGTACATCACGGTGTAGGACTCGATTTCTGCCTCGCCGTCGTATGTCGCCAGGCATTCTCGCGATGGCAGGGCGTCGATCTCCTCCTGCATGTTGATGTGCTGGAAGTCCGTCTCGGGCGGCGCGCTCGAATAGATGCCGTGGACGTGTTTGTAGAGATTGCCGCCGTTGGCCGTGATCAGCCCCCAGCCGCCCGGTTTCTCTCGCAGCAGCTCCACCATGCGGGCGATGCTGTGCATGACGTAGTTGTTGAGTGGGCCACCGCCGAAGGTGAGGCCGCCGGTGACGGTGAGCGGCCGATCCTCTCGAAGCCCCAGCTCCTTCGCCGCCACCTGCACCGCGGACGGGAAGCAACTGTAGAGGTCCACGAAGTCGAGTTGGTCCGGACCGATGCCAGCCAGTTCCATCGCCCGCCCGCCGGTGATTCGGATGCCCGGCGAGGAGTGGAAATCCTCCCGCACCGAAGCCGAGAAGTGGTCGTAGCCCCGCGCCCCCACGTGCGGATAGACCCATCGGTCCTCGGCAATGCCGAGCGCCCTCGCCTTCGCCACGCTGCACATGATGAGCGCCGCGCCCATGTCCACCATCATGTTGGCGTTCATGTACTTGGTGTAGGGGAAGCTGATCTGGCGATTGCTTGGCGAAGCGGTGCGTATCTCCTCGGCGGTCATGTCCTGGCGCACCCAGGCGTTGGGGTTGTGCTGCGCCACGTCGTTGAAGCGCGCCCACAGGCCGGACACCCGCTCGATGTGCTCGCCCAAGGTTTCGCCGCGCGCGTGGCGGATGGCGTTGTCGTACATCGGATAAACCTGAATGGCCTGGCGAATGCCCTTCGCCACCTCGAACTTGTGATGCTCCGGCTGCTGGGCGGCGCCGATGACGAAGTCGTAGGTGCCCGGCGCCTTCGTCTGCGGAAGTTCCCGCCCGGCCTTGCGGGCCTTGTTTGCGCTGTAGCCGTTCTCCGCGCCGGTGATGAGCACGAGGTCCACGCGACCGGCGAGAATGTCGTCTGCGGTGCGGTTCACGACGGCCTGATTCTGATTGCCACCGATCAGGGTGCCGACGGTTTCCGCCCCTGCCGCGCCAATGCGTTCGGCGATGGCACGGGCCGGATTTTCGTAGCTCCAGATCCCCCGTGTGACGCGCACCGACCGCACCTTGGGCAGCAGTTCGCCGACTCCGGTGTCGCGTTCCGCCAGCGTCACCGCACGCAGCATCATCTCCAAGGGTTCGAGCGCCTGGTCCAAATCGTCGATGCGATTGAGAAACTGGCCGACCCCGACCAGCACGGGAGTGTTGGGATTGCTCATGGAAAGCCGCGCACATCTTCGATGGCGCCAAGTTACCAGACATCGCACCGGCAGCGACTTGGCAAAGAGCGATGGCGTAGCATCGCGAGCGACGAGCAACGCCGGAGGTGTGGTGATGGAGACGGTTCAGAACAAGGTCGCGGTGGTGACGGGCGCGGCCTCCGGCATCGGCCTCGGCATGACGCGAGCGCTCGCCGGCGCCGGGGCGCAGGTGGCCATGCTCGATGTGGAAGAGGACGCGCTGGCGAAATCCCATGCCGAGTTCGACACCGCCAACGTCGATGTCCGTCGCTACCGCTGCGACGTGAGTGACTCGGCGCAGGTGGAAGATGTCGCAAACCGCGTGCGGGAGGACTTCGGCGGCGTCCACATCGCCTGCAACAACGCCGGCGTCGGCGCTGGCGGCCCCATCGACGAGGCCACGCCGCAAGACTGGCAATGGGTGCTAGGCGTCAACCTGCATGGCGTCGTCAACGGAATGCGGGCCTATGTGCCCATCATCAAGGAAACGTTGAAGGACGGCGGCGACGGCCACATCGTCAACACCGCCTCGGTCATGGGGATGTGGACCCATCCCGGCGGCTCGGTGTATTCCGCCTCGAAGTACGCCGTGGTGGCCATCTCCGAAGCCACCCGCGAGGAACTCGCGCCGTTCGGCATCGGCGTCTCGGCACTGTGCCCCTACATCGTCGACACCCGCATCCTGCAATCGGGGCGCAACCGCCCGGCCGAGTACGGCGCGCCCCGACTACGCGGCGGCGCCGAAGCAGAGCGCCGTTCGAAGGAGATGGCGGAACTCTTCTCCCGCGGCATCAGCATCGACGGCATCGGCGAACTCGTGCTGAACGGCATCCGCCGCAACAAGGCTTACATCTTTACCCACGCGAGCACGAAGGAGCGCATCAAGGCCCGCTTCGACCGCATCGTCGCGGACTTCGACGGCACGGAACTTACGCACGATCCGTAGGGGCGAGCCACAGGCAAATACCTTTCGCCGCGCTGGCCTCTCCTCTGGGGAAGGCAGCTCGGCCCCGAAGAGCTCGCGGCTCAAACGTAAGGGAACGGCTGTTCCTCAGGGCGTCGCTCTGCCCGCATGGCGACGGCGCGGGCGGTGACTTCGCGAGCCTCCGCAAACTGGCGTTGGGGCCAGCGGTCGCCGGCCAGTTCCACATCTCGACGATGATCGATGTGGAAGTAGATGGTGCGCCGCAGGTCCTCGCTGCGGTTCCATGGGCTTCCGTGCACCAAGGTGGTGGCGTGGAAGATCACGTCGCCTCGCTTCGCAGGAATCGCAACGGCGCCCCGGGCGCTTGCCTCGTCGCCGCCCCCGGTCCAACTCTCGATGAAGTCCGGTGACTCAGCGGGGCTGTGGTGGCCGGCGAGATGGCTGCCCGGAAACGCTCGCACGCAGCCGTTGTCGGTGCTCGCATCGTCCAGGTAGATGTCCACGTTGAACACCGGAAAGCGGAAGACCTTCACCGGGTCCTGATGCCAACGCGCCGGCGCCCCGTGGAGTGGCAGCTTGAACACCAGGGCATGCACCGATGCCGCGAAGTCGTCGCCGTCCACCAACTGACCGATGGCAGCAAGCAACCGAGGATACGCAAGCAACACCTGAAAGCTCGGCGGCATGTCGGTTGCGGCAAGATGGTTGACGCGGTAGAGGCAATGATCCTTGCCATTCTCCGCATCCTCCTGATAGCGCCACCGCTCGTCACCGAACGGCCCAGCAATCCCGCGCTCGATCAGTTCAAGGCTGTCTCGGTCCGGCGCGGCGAGTTCGCTCTCCGGCACCAACCCCGCAACATGCAGGAAGCCGTCGCGGGCGAAGGCGCCAAGCTGTTCGGCACTCAGCGGCGAGGGGTATGGCGCCATCGCGAGTTGGCTCGTCCTTTGGTTCAACCGACCACCTACAACGCAGTTGACTCCCACCACGCGAGGCCACGCTCGATGGCGCTCTCTAGCCAGTCGCGAAAGCGTTGCTCGATCTCGCCTGTGCCTTCAAGGTAGTTGATCTGGAAAACCTCATCGCACAGCGCCGCCTCTCCTTCGGATTGGCGTCCGTCATCAGTGGGCACGCGGTGGAAACCAGTGGCAGTGCAGGCCAGGACGCCACGGAACTCGTGGCCAATGGCGTGGAACGAGAGGAGGATGTCGCTCTGGCTGCCGTCCTGGCTGCCGTCCTTGACCACCAGTCGGACCCACGACCGATAGTGGCGCATGTTGGCGTGGTAGCTCAGCTTCTTTGCCGTGTAGATCACCTGACGTTGGAAGAAGTGGCATCGGTTCCCGTCGTTGGACTCCTCGTCCACGAAGGTCTGAAAGCCGCTTTCGGCTCCAAGCGCCAAGTCCAAGCCCTCGCGCACCTCCTCAAGCCGCAATCGAGCCACCCCCTGGAGCATCGCCGCGACCGACTCGGCACGACGCCACTCTTCCGCCAATGAGTCGCGACGACGCTTGAACCGCTCGCCGATCGCCGCCACTCGGGCGTTCACCGGTTCCGCCTGGGCTAGTTCCTTTGCCAAGCTGACGGCTGCGATCAACTCCCGCTTCTGCAGGCTGGCGAAGTACGAAACGAGAGGCGCCAGGTTGCCGCTGTCCGCCTTTTCCAGAGCTCCAATGTAACCACCGCGGCCGCTGTCCCGCACAATGAGCGGCAACCAATCCGCCCTCAGGAACACCATGGTCGCCAATGCCCGAGCGACACGGCCATTGCCATCCTGAAACGGATGGATCTGGACAAAGCGGTGGTGCAGCCATGCCGCCTCCACCTCTGGCGCCACCTCGCGCTCGTTGTGCTCGACATGCATCTCGATCAAGCGGTCCATTTCGGCGGCAACATGCTCTGGCGGGCAGTACTCGTGGGAACCGCCATCGGTCAACGTCGGGTTGTTGGGGCGGGTCTTGTAGTCCCCTTTGATCAACGGGACGCGCGCTGCACGACCGAACTGATCCCGCCCCTCGGCAACGTCTTGGTTTTGCGTGAACTGGGCGTGCAGTTCCCTGATGTAGCTGGTCGACAAGGGTCGAACGCGCTTTACGAAGTCGAAGACGCTGTCGATCGCGCTTTCCTGGTCGGTGATAAGCGCCACAGTCTCTTCGGCATCGGAAACACGGTGGCTCAGCAAGGCGGCGTTGATTCCGTTCTCAATGAGGGTCTCCGTCATGCCGCGATCCAAGGTGTAGAGACGCTCGATTAGGCCTGTTTCGATTGCCCACTCTCGCTTCAGGCGTTCGGTGAACCTCCCTAGGTCCACGGCCTCTCCGATCGTGACCTTCTGCTGGACCCATACGCCGGCTAGCGCGGCAAGCTCGCCGTCCGCAAGGGACGAGGGCTCGACCTCGTAGTCTTTTATGGGACGCCAGGCGTGTGCCATGCGGGCCCTACCGGAACGAGGCGTTGATTCCGTCCAGTGCCGCGTGGCCGGGGCAGAGTTCGTCCTCTCCCAGGGCATTCAACGGGGTTTCCGTGGTGCCGAGGACTTCGTGGCAGTCGCTGGCCGTCGGGTCAACGTAAAGCAGGCCCGTGACGAACTCGCCTTCCTCCTGGGCGCGCTGGACGTAGTGCAGGGCCTGGACGCGGTCGTGCGGGTTGTAGTCGTGGGCTAGCTTGCGCAGGCGCAGGGTGGAGCCGTCGGGCATTTGCACGTCTTCGCTGGCGCCGGGGTCGTAGTCCACGGTGATTTCGTCGTGTGGCGCGATGAGGTCGGCGTCCACCACGCTGCCGGAGTGGGCGCGGATGTAGTTGTAGCTCTTGGTGGAGCCGTTGTGGTTGTTGAAGGCGACGCACGGCGAGATCACGTCGATGAAGGCGAAGCCCTCGTGCAGGAGGCCGGCCTTGATGAGCGGCACGAGCTGGCGCTTGTCGCCGGAGAAGCTGCGGGCGACGAAGCTGGCGCCGATCTGCAGCGCCATCGAGATCATGTCGATGGGCTCGTAGAGGTTCGGCACGCCCTTCTTGCTCGTGGACCCGCGGTCGTTGGTGGCGGAGAACTGGCCCTTGGTGAGGCCGTAGGTGCCGTTGTTGTCCACGAGATACAGCATGTTGATGCGGCGGCGGACGATGTGCGCGAACTGGCCGATGCCGATGCTGGCGCTGTCGCCGTCGCCGGAGACGCCGATGCAGTACAGCTCCCGGTTGGCGAGGTTCGCTCCCGTGGCCACCGACGGCATGCGCCCGTGCACGGAGTTGAAGCCGTGCGAGTTGCCGAGGAAGTAGCTCGGCGTCTTCGACGAGCAGCCGATGCCGGACACCTTGGCGAACTTGTGCGGCGGCAGCGCGAGTTCCGCACACGCCTGCACCACGGCGGCGGAAACCGAGTCGTGGCCGCAGCCGGCGCAGAGGGTCGAGACGGAGCCCTCGTAGTCGCGCCGGGTCAATCCGAGGTCGTTGACCTGCAGCAGCGGATGATGGGTCCGGGGCTTGGCAACGAAGGTCATGAACTCACCTCCTGGACTTCATCGAGCCTTGGCAGGTTGTTGCCGACGTAGTAGTCGAGCACCTGCTGGTGGATGGTATCGGCGGAAATGGAGAAGCCGCCGTAGTAGAGCACCGGGATGATGCTGGCGGGGTCCAGTTCGAGGTCGTTCACGAGCAGGGATTTCATCTGGGCGTCGCGGTTCTGCTCGGCAAGGAACAGGATTTCGTGGCTGTCGATGAACTCGCGCACCTCGTTGCCGAACGGGAAGCCGCGAATGCGCATGGTGTCGAGCTGCACGCCGTCTTCGGCGAGCCGGTCCAGGGCTTCCTGCATGGGCGCGGCGGTGGTGCCGTAGTAGAGAATGCCGGCGCGGCGGCCGTGCGCCTCGATCTCGGCCTTCGGCACGAGTTCGCGCGCCGTCTCCCACTTCAGGAGCAGCCGATCCATGTTCCTGATGTAGTGCTCCGGCTGCTCGGTGTAGGTGGCGTGCTCGTCGCGGGAGGTGCCGCGGGTGAAGAAGGCGCCCTTCTCCGCGTGGGTACCGGGCAGCGTGCGATAGCCCACACCGTCGCCGTCCACGTCGAGGTAGCGGCTGAAGCGCTCCACGTCGTCGAGGTCTTCCTCCGAGAGCACCTTGCCGCGGTCGTAGCGCCGCGAGTCGTCCCAGGTGAAGGGCTCGGAGAGGTTGTCGTTCATGCCGAGCTCGAGGTCGCTCATGACGATGATGGGGGTCTGGAGGCGGTCGGCTAGATCCAGCGCGTCGGCACCGAACTCGAAGCACTCCCGCGGCGTCGACGGGAACATGAGCGGGTGGCGGGTGTCACCGTGGGAGGCGTATGCGGACGAGACGAGATCGCCCTGCTGCGTGCGCGTCGGCATGCCGGTGGAGGGCCCCGCGCGCTGAATGTCCCAAAGCACGGCGGGAATCTCGGCGAAGTAGGCAAGGCCCAGGAACTCCGTCATCAGCGAAACGCCGGGGCCGCTGGTGGCGGTGAAGGATCTTGCGCCGTTCCAGCCAGCGCCGATGACGATGCCCATAGCCGCAAGTTCGTCCTCTGCCTGAATGATGGCGTAGCGGCGCTCGCCTGTTTCCGGGTCCACCCGCAGCCGGGCGCAATGCTGCTCGAAGGCCTCGGCCAGCGAAGTGGAAGGCGTGATGGGATACCACGCGCACACCGTCGCGCCGCCGTAGATCGCACCGATGGCGGCAGCGGCGTTGCCGTCGATCATGATGCGGTCGCCCACCGCGTCGGAATGGCGCACCTGAATCGGCAGCGGGCACTCGAGGTATTCGCGGGCATAGGAACGGCCGAGTTCCATCGCATGGATGTTGGGCGCGATGAGTTCGTCCTTGCCCTTGAACTGCGCCGACACCATGCCCTTGATGATGTCGAAGTCGATGTTGAGGAGCGCCGACAACGCGCCGAGATAGACGATGTTCTTGAACAGCGCCCGGTGCTTGGGATTCGGGAACTCCGGCAGCACGAGCTGCGAGATGGGGATGCCGACAAGGTTGATGTCGTCTCTGCGGAAGTTCGGGCGCAGTTCCTTGGAGTTGTCATAGACGAGGTAGCCGCCGGGGACGATGGAGGCGATGTCCTCCTCGAACGTCTCGGCGTTCATGGCCACCATGATGTCGATGCCCTCGCGGCGGCCGAGATAGCCGCGCTCCGACACCCGCACCTCAAACCACGTCGGCAGCCCCTCGATGTTGGAAGGAAAGATGTTCCGCGTCGCCACCGGGACGCCCATGCGAAAGAGCGCCTTGGCGAACATGCCGTTGGCGGAGGCAGAACCCGAGCCATTGACGTTGGCGAAGCGGATGACGAAGTCGTTGTAGGTGGTCATGGACTCTCCCTTGCCGAGGAGCGTTCACCGATTAGGCGGCACGACAACGCGCCATTATACGGTGCATGGCGGCACTTGGCGGCTTGTGGCAGGGACCCAGCTTGTCCGTCCCGTGTTGGGACGGGACAAGCCCGGCCCCTACCCGGCAGCGATCGGCTCCGCAAACGACCCGAGCTGCGGAATGTGCACGACGGACTTCTGCATGTCCCAGGCGTTGGTGGGACAGCGTTCCGCACACAGGCCGCAGTGCAGGCAGACATCTTCGTCCTTCACCATGACGCGGCCGGTGGTTGCGAGGATTTCGGACACGTAGAGGTCTTGCTCGGTGTTGTCCGCCGGCGCCATCAGGTTGGTGCGCAGGCGTTCCTCCTCCTCGTTCTCGGTGAAGGTGATGCAGTCCATCGGGCAGATGTCCACACAGGCATCGCACTCGATGCAGAGCTTCTCGGTGAACACCGTCTGCACGTCGCAGTTGAGGCAGCGCTGCGCCTCCTGCAGGCCCAAGTCCTTGTCGAATCCGAGTTCCACCTCGATCTTGATGTTGTCGAGCGACTTGGCGCGGTTGGCGTGGGGGACGATGAAGCGCGCCGAGGGGTCGTGCTCAGCGTCGTAGCTCCATTGGTGCACGCCCATCTTCTGGCTGATGAGATTGACGCCTTCCGGCGGCCGGTCGGCCTTCAGGTCCTTGCCCTGGCAGAACAGGTGCATGGATATGGCGGCCTTGTGGGCGTGCGCCGAGGCCCAGATGATGTTCTCCGGGCCGAAGGCCGAATCGCCGCCGAAGAACACCTTGGGGTTGGTGGACTGCAGCGTGTCTTCGTCCAGGATGGGGCAATCCCACTTGTCGAACTCGAGGCCAATGTCGCGCTCGATCCACGGGCAGTGGTTTTCCTGGCCGATGGCCATGAGCATGTGGTCGCATTCCATGAACACGTCCGGCTCGCCGGTGGGAACGTATTTGAGCCGCCCGTTCTCGCCTTCCACCGGCTTGACGCATTCGAAGACGATGCCCTTGAGCTTGCCGTTCTCGTGCACGAATTCCTTCGGCGGGCGGTTGTTGATGATGGGGATGCCCTCCGCCATCGCGTCTTCCTTCTCCCACTCCGAGGCTTTCATCACCTCGAAGCCGGAGCGAACCACCACCGTCACCCGTTCCGCGCCCAGCCGCTGAGAGGTGCGGCAGCAGTCCATCGCCGTGTTGCCGCCGCCCATGACGATGACCTTGCCGGAGATGGACGTGGTGTGGCCAAAGGCCACCGAGGAAAGCCAGTCGATGCCGATGGAGATGTGCTTGTCCACCTCCTTGCGGCCGGGCAGGTCGAGGTCGCGGCCGCGCGGGGCGCCAGTGCCGACGAAATAGGCGTCGTAGTTCATGTCGAGCATCTCTTTCATGCTCGTGATCTCGTAGCCGTAGGTGGCGTTGACGCCCATGTTGACGATGAGGTCCACCTCTTCCTCAAGCACGTCGGCCGGCAGGCGGAAAGCGGGGATTTGGCTGCGCATCATGCCGCCGCCGGCGGGGTCGCGGTCGAACATGTCGATTTCGTAGCCAAACGGCAGGAGGTCTCGTGCCACGGCGAGCGAGGCAGGGCCGGCGCCGAGCAGAGCGATGCGCTTGCCGTTTTTCTGCCTCGGGACATGCGGCAGGTAGGGCGCGATGTCGCCTTTGTGGTCGGCGGCCACGCGCTTGAGCCGACAGATGGCGACGGGCTTCTCTTCCGTGCGCACACGCCGGCAGGCGGGCTCGCAGGGTCGGTCGCAGGTGCGCCCCAGGATGCCGGGAAACACGTTGGAATCCCAGTTGATCATGTAGGCTTCGGTGTAGCGTTCCTCGGCGATGAGCCGGATGTACTCCGGCACGGGGGTGTGCGCCGGACAAGCCCACTGACAGTCCACCACCTTGTGGAAGTAGTCCGGATCCGCAATGTCGGTTGCCTTCATTCGCTCCCCGCCGGTTGCCGACCGCCCACCGGTGCGCCGGCAGCCCGTCCGCCGCCACACAAGGGCCTCGCCCAAACTCCGGCATCATACGGCAATCGGAGGCGGATTTTGAGTCTTTTCAACCGCCGGCGGTGTCTCACTTCGACCCTACCTGCCGTGGCGGATAGGTGCTGGAAAAACCGGCGATCGTGTTCGACTTACCTGCCGGCGCCGCTCTGGAGGGAGGGCGTACCCGCCCTCCATCGCGCCGCAAGGCGCGTAACACTCGCTGCACCAGCGAGATGCGCCCTTGCCGGCGCGGTGGGTGGCGTCGCTACGAGCGAGCGACAGAGTCTTCCCGCCAGAGCCATTCCTCGGATAGCTCCATCTGAGATGGTCTGCTGGTCACTTTGAGGCCGGACACTTTCATCAGTCTCGGCTTGCGATTTGGCAAGGTTTCGTACTCTCCCCGTACATGGATGGCCGAGTCCAGAATCTGCCGCACCAAGGCATCCATGTTCGGCCCGTAAACACAGCGTATTGCCCCGACGCCCGGCACCTGACGTATCTCGAACCGCCTGGCATCGAGGTCGACCTCTCGCACCACTCCCTGAAAGGCGCCGCTGCCGCTGACTAGAACCGGGCGACGCACGGCACGATTCAGGATCTTGCGCGCGTGGGGCGTAAGGGGCGCAACCTCCGCGCCGGCGCTGGCGGGCTCGTACAGTGACAGACGATCAATCCCGCGCTGGCCACTCGGGGCGAGCTTGCTGGCCGCCACCATCACCGTGTCTCGAACCGCGGGGTCGGGCAGTTCTTCCGCCATCGCCGGTTCCAAGGCTTCGCCTCCAACATGCCGGGCCACGACCGAGAGGCTCTTGACCGCCTGCCGAACGGCCTCAAACACAGGTGCGGAAACATCCGGCAGTGCCGGTTGATCGGCCGATGGCTCCTCAATCGTCTGCATCCGCACGCCGATGACGAGGCTTCCCCTCGTGATGCCCGCCAACTGAGGGTCGAGTTCGCGAGGCCAGCGCATGCGATCGTCTCCTGCAAGACCAACGATCGACTTTGCGATTCCGTGAATCTGCTTGCGGAGGTCCGCGCACATCGAGCTAACGATGGAGACGGTTGGGTTGCGCCCAGCTACCGCCGGACCTTCGAATCTCGCCACAAGATCGGACGAGTCCATGAGTTGCGCAAAGGGGAACTCGTCGCTGTACAGCGCGTTTAGGAGGTCGAAATAATGCGTTTCGATGCCGTCCGCGCTCTCGCTGTTCCGTATGGCCAAGTCCCGCGCAGCGGCGAGCTGCCCGTGGATGATTCGAGCCTTGGCCTCAAGCGCTTCTGTCCACGCACCCATCAGAGAACCCTCAAGATCCCCTTGCGGTACTTGGGCGAAAGCCCCTTGGAACTCGAAGCCTTGGCGCCGACGTACTGGAAGAACATCGAGAAGCTGTTTCCCCCAGGAAGATTAATCCAGAAATCGACGCTGTACATCTCTCGAAAGGTCGAGCGGCGATCGCGCAGCAGCAACCAACCCCGGAACTGCCGCTCATCGCTCGCCGCCTGCAAGTCTAGGACGACGTCCACGTCTTCAGGCTCCTCCTTGTCCGTGACGAAACTCCCGTCAACTTCCACTGGATCCGGGAAGCTCGGTCGAATCTCCTCGTTAAGGAATACACGCAGCTTCTCCACCAGGCCCTGCCTGTGACCATTCCAGCCCAGTTGCTGTGCGACATCAGCCATCGAGCATTGGTGGACTCCTGTGGGGAGCAACCCGTGCTGGTTGAAATCTGGAATCGCCATGCCCGCTGTCCCACGTTGCGCCCGGGATCCGATCAGTCGAACGTGATGCCTTCGTAGTTGCTGGTCGCTACCTCGCGCAGGCGCTGGGCGTACTTGGGGCCGCCGCCGTTGTAGATGTTGTAGCGGGTCTTGCCGTATTCGTGGCCGTCTAGGTTCGAGTTGTAGCCGGTGATCCAGCTCTTGGCCTTGCGCAGGAGCAGGCCCTGGTACATTTCCTTGACGTGTTCGACCCACTCCGCCTCGGCTGTCTCCTCGGCATCGAATCGGCGGTGGCCGTGTTCGCGCATGTACTCGATGAGCGGCGTCGCCCAGTCCACGGCGAGCTCGGCGCCGCGGGGGAAGTTGGTGGCGGCGCTTTGCGGGCCTGCGAGCATGATCAGGTTGGGAAAGCCGCTCACCAAGAGGCCGAGGTACGTCACCGGGCCGTCCGCCCACTTGTCGCGCAGGCGGGCGCCGCCCACGCCTTCGATGGCGATCTGGTCGAAGGCGCCGGTGAAGGAGTCGAAGCCGGTCGAATAGACGATGACATCGAACTCGAACGTGCGGTCGGTCGTTTCCAGTCCCGTCCGGGTGATGCGTTCGATGGGGGTTTCCGCCGCATCCACCAGTTCCACGTTCGGACGGTTGTACGCCTCGAAATAGCCGGTCTCCATCGGCAGCCGCTGAATGCCGAAGCCGTGATCCTTCGGAATCAGCTTCTCGGCCACCACAGGATCGTCCACGCGCCGGCGGATGCGCTCGGCGATGTACTCCGAGAACTCTCGATTGGCCTCCTCGTCGATGAATATCTCGACGAAGTTGCGCAGCCAAATGGCAAAGCCCGCTCGCCGTAGAGTCGGTCCCACAGTTCTCGGCGCTCCTCGGCCGTGACGTTGTAGAACCCCCGCCGATCCGGTTCGTGCTCGAAGCCGCCCGGCGTGCGGGCACAGGTTTCGAATATCTCGTCGTAGCGCGCGCGGATGGCGTCCATCTCCGATTCAGAGATCGGCGCATTGTTGAGCGGAGCAGCCCAGTTCGGCCGACGCTGGAACACCGTCAAATGCCCGGCCACTTTCGCGACTTCCGGAATGAGTTGGATGGCCGTCGCGCCCGTGCCAATCACCGCCACGCGTTTGCCGGCGAGGTCGAGCGGTTCGTGCGGCCAATGGAAGGAATGGAACGACGGTCCCTCGAAGAGCTCCATCCCCTCGAACCTCGGCAGCGTGGGCGTCGACAGCACGCCAACCCCGGTGACGACGAATCGGGTCGTGACTTCGCGTCCGTCCTGAAGGGAGAGCCCCCAGATGTTCGCACTCTCGTCGAAGCGCATCGCCTCGACCCGGCTGTCGAACTGCATGTGCTCGCGCAGCCCGAACTTGCGCGCCACGAAATCGAGATAGCGCAGGTTCTCCGGCTGCGGCGAGAACTGCTCGGTCCAGTGCCATTCGTCGAGCAACTCCTGGGAGAAGGAGTAGCCGTAGGTGTAGCTCTCCGAGTCGAAGCGGGCGCCCGGATAGCGGTTGTGGTACCAGGTTCCGCCGAGGTCGGGGTTCGCCTCGAGAACAACGGCACGCACGCCAAGGTCCTTCAGGCGCTTGATCTGATAGATGCCGGCAACGCCGGCGCCGATCACCACGACTTCGTGATCGACCTCTCGCTTAACCTCGGTATGCGGCTCGGCAACTTCAGCTTCCGCCATGACTGGCTCCCCTATTCCGCCTGGCTCCGATCAAGTGCAATTGTGCCCCATCATAGGAAGCGGTCGAAAAGCGCGCCATAGACGCGTGAGGGGCGCTCGCCGCCGAGTTCCTTGCGATCCGCCAACCGACCGAGCGCGAACGCCGTCTTGGCGCCGAGCCAGCGCATCGGTTCAAGCGGCCACTTCGGCGGCACATCGTCCACCCAGGCAAGGCGTGTGAGGCCCGTGTCTCGCCCAAGCACGAGATCGGCAAGGACCCGTGCCGCAAGGTTCGACGCGCCTACGCCCTCGCCCGTGTAGCCGCCGGCCGCACCGACGCCACGATTCCTGTCGAACGTCACGAACGGGCGCCCATGGCGCGGCACGCCGAGAACGCCGCCCCAACGATGGGTTACCTTGGCGTCGGCCAACGCCGGCAGCAACTTGCGCATGGAGGCTTCCACATCGCCCAAGGCCTTGTCCGCAGGGTCCACCCGGGGCCGGATGCCAGACGCGAATCGATAGCCCACCCGACCGCCGAAGGCGAGCCGGTTGTCGAATGTGCGCTGGCCATAGATGGTGATGCGGCGACCGTCGTCGAACGTCTCCCGCTGCGCGAGGCCGACTTCCTTCCATGTCGAGTCAGCAAGCGGCTCGGTGGCAACGATCATCGAGTACACCGGCAGCAACTGCCTCGCCTGACCCGCAATGGTGTCCGTGTACGCCTCGGTAGCGCGCAGGACAACATCGGCGCGCACCTCCCCCCGCGCGGTTGCTACCACGCCCTCGCCGATTGCCGTCACCGGCGTCTGCTCGTGTATCGCAACGCCCTTGCGCCGCAGCATGTCACCCAAGCCGCGCACCAGCCGGGCCGGATGGATGGCCGCGCAATGCGAGGTGTAGGCGGCGCCGTGATTGGGCGCGACGCCAATGCGCTGCCTCGATTCCTCAGGCGTCAGCCATCGGTAATCGTGGTCCGTGAAGCCCAGCGCCTGCCTATCCTCGACGCGCTTGCGGAAGGCATCGGCGTGGAACTCGGTGGTCGCAACGCTCAACGTGCCGCCCTTGGCGAAGTGGCAGTCGATGTTCTCCGCCTGGCAGACGCGCCCTACCTCGTCCACCGTGTCGTGCATCGCTCGCAACAGTTCGATGCCCTTGGATTGCTCGGGCCCATGCAGGCGTTCCTCGATCCCCATCGCCATGCCCATGCACCAGCCGCCGTTGCGGCCACTCGCGCCGAAGCCCACAGTCTCGGCCTCGAACACGGCGATGCCGAGGTCGGGCTGGTGGCGATGGAGATAGTAGGCCGTCCAGAGCCCAGTGAAGCCGCCACCGACGATGGCCACATCCACGTGGTCGGGCAAGGCGTCCGGCGCAACCGGCTGCGGCAACTCGTCCAGCGAGTCGAACCAGAGACTGCCGTTGTGATGTGGGGGAAGCACCATGGCGTTGCGGTCCCTTCGCAGTTCAAACCGGTGGGGATTATCGTCTCTGACCGCGTGCCTTCAACGATCTGTTGCGCCCGTGCCAGCCGGAAGGAAGTGCGAGTGGGGCATAATCTGGCTTCCAGTCAGGCGGACCGACCTTCGTGCGCACCGGCAAGCCGACCCCCCGCTTCTGGGCCCTGAGGCGCTCCTGCCGCATACGTCTCTTGGCCGTACCCGCGTTGGTCCTGGCGTCGATCTCTGGGTCCGCCGATTTCCGCCTACCGGACCTCGACGGCGACGGCGCCGCTGACATCGTCTTGAGACACGACGACGGAACCTGGCGGCACTTCGCCACTGGGGATGTTGCCGTGGCTACGGAACGTCCTCGCCCCGTTCGGATCACCCGGGACCCCGATTGGCACCCGGCTGCCGTCGGCGACTTCAACGGTGACGGCCGTGACGACTTCCTGCTGCGCCGCGGCGACGGCCGCTGGGGCTATTACCCGATGAACGGCGCCCGGGTGATCGCGGAAGACCGCGGCCGGGCCGCCCTGACTACACGCCGCGAATGGCGCCCGGTCGGTACGGGCGACCTCAATGGGGACGGACGCAACGACGTCTTGCTGCGCCACGACGATGGTCGCTGGTTCTACTACGCGATGGACGGCAAGCACGCAATTGTCGCTGAACGCGGTTCGGCCGGCCTCCCCTCCGACCCGGCGTGGCGCACGGCGGCGGTAGCGGACTTCGACGGCGACGGCAGCGACGACGTCCTCCTCCGGCACCACAAGACGGGCTCCTGGCAGGTTTTCCGCATGCAGGGGCGCCGGGTGCAACGCTCATACACGCCGACATTGACCGAGAACAGGCTCTGGCGCGTTGCGGGTGCGGGCGATTTCAATGGCGATGGCCGCACCGACATGCTGCTGCGCCACGCGGATGGTCGCTGGATGCGGCAGTCGCCGATGGTCGCCGACGCGCGCGCTCCGGTGTCGCTCCCCGTCGACTGGCGGTGGCGCTTCGCCGGTGTCGGGGACCTTGACGGCAACGGCAGCGACGATGTCCTGATCCGTCACGACGACGGTGCCTGGCGCTCCCTCGCCATGGACCGAAGAGCGGGAGGCGGCTCCGACCCCGGGTTGCCGGCACTGCCCGCCGACTCCGCGTGGTCACTGCCTGCGCCGGCCGTCCATGTACCGGACCTGCCACTGCGCGCATCCGTCGAGAGCCACCTCGGCAAGGCGGCGGGCGAACGCATCACGCGCCGGGAACTGGCTGAGCTGACCGAGCTCCGAGTTCCCTGGTGGACGGGCATCGCCGACCTCACCGGCCTTCACCACGCCAGCGGTCTGACTCGCCTCTTCATCGGCGGCAACCACGTAGACGACCTGATGCCGCTCGCGGGGCTGACAAGCCTGAAGGAGCTCTGGGCGGTGACGAACCGAATCGAGGACCTCGCGCCGGTGGTCGGTCTGCCGAACCTGGAGCGGCTCTGGCCCTCCCGCAACCGGATCACCGACATCTCGCCGCTGGTCGCGCTCGGGCAACTCACGAGGCTAAACGTCGCCCACAACCCGATTGCCGACGCCTCCCCCCTGGCCAGCCTGCAAGGGCTCACGCAGCTCCACATCGACAACACAGGCATTGCCGACCTGCGCGTCCTCGCGACGCTGCGGCGCCTGAGGACGCTTACCATTGAGGACAATCAGGTGACCGACATCAGCCCGCTGACGCAGTTGCGGGGTCTGGGTTACCTGTCGGCCGAGAACAACCAGATTGACGACATCGGCCCGCTTGCCGCCCTCCATCGACTTACCACGCTGTACCTCGACGGCAATCCTCTGGAGGACCTGACGCCGCTCGCCAACCTCGCAAGACTCCGTGAACTCACCCTGAACGGAACCCGCGTCACCGACCTGCAACCGCTTGCGAACCTCAGCCGGCTGTGGCGGCTGCACGTAAGTGGTACCGGAATCTCGGATCTCACGGGGCTCGAAAACCTGCGCCTCGGACACCTCGACCTGTCTCACAACCGAATCGTCGACATCGCCGCGCTGTCGGACCACCCTTTTTTGTGGCGTCTCGACCTTCGAGACAACCTGATCGAGAACCTCTTCCCCCTCGTGCGGCTGACCCGGCTCCAGACCCTCAGACTGGACGGGAACCGCATCCGCAGCATCACCCACCTCAAGTTGCTGACCAAGCTGACCGAACTCGGGCTGGCGCACAACGAGATCGTCGACCTGGTGCCACTGTGGAACCTTCTGGAGCTGGTCACCCTCCACCTCGACCACAATCGGATCGTCGATGTCGCGCCGCTCGAGCGGCTGGTCGAGCTCCGACAACTGAACCTGGCCTTCAACCGCATCGAGGACCTGTCGCCCCTCGCGCGCAACACCGGCCTCGGCGCCAGCGACACCGTCGACGTCCGCGGCAACCCGCTTCAGTCGGAGACGGCCGACAACGCGGTTGTCGCCCTCAGGGACCGAGGCGTCGAGGTACAGTGGGACGGCGCGCTACAGCGGAACAGCGTGCGCATCCTGGCGGTGCACGACGACACGGTAGTGGTGATGGCCGTGGACGCTGACATCGCCGCGGACACCGCATTCGGCAGCATGTCGTTCGAGCTCTACGCCAGCACCTTCTTCACGTCTTTCGAAGACCGGTTCGACTACCTGCTGTTCTTCTCCAACCTCGACTCGATCCGCGACCACGAAGCCTCCCCCTACTACGGGGTGTACCTGTCCGTGATGAACGACACCGAGGGCCTCGGCATCGATCCCTTCTATCACCGCAACTACGGCTCCGCCGGCCGCCTGCGCGGCGTCGTCCACTTCCCGTACAACCGAGCGCTTCGCAATGGACCCGCCCTGCACGAGTTCCAGCACGCCTGGTCCAACTTCGCCGTCGACACCGGGTGGCCCAGCCACTGGGGCTTCAGCAGCGCTCACGGTCAGCTCGGCGGATTCGACATGGCGGACTTCAACGACCTCGGCGATGGCCGATACACGGCTGGCTCCTTCGGCCCGATCGCGAATGGAGGCAATGGGCCCGCCTACAGCCCGATCGAGCTCTACTACGCCGGCTTCATCCCGCCGGAGGAGGTGCCGGACCTGCATGTCGCCGAGGACGGCGCCTAGGTGATCGAGGACGAAGAACTGGTCAGGAGCGACGACGGCAACGGCATCTTCACCGCCAGCCGCGTCACCACCTACACAATCGAGGACCTAATCGCCCGCCACGGCCCGCGCGTGCCATCCATGGCCGACGCCCAGTGGCACCACCGCGCCGCCCTCGTGCTCCTCGTCGACGACGATCACCCGGCGACCGAGGAACAGCTCGCAACGCTGGTCGAACACGCCGCCTACATGAGCCATCCCGGCAACGACGACGACTACCTCCACAACTTCCACGAGGCGACCGGCGGCCGGGGTTCTATCAGCTTCGACCTCACCGGCGCAGCGAAGGCCGAGGAATCGCCGCCCGCAAATCTGCCGGCGTCCTTCGGTGTCGTGCCCCCGCCGCGCTACACCTCACTCGACGGACATTGCCGCACCCTGCACCAGCACTGACAGACCCGCCCCCCGGCGTGCCCGTCTCGCCCTATCCCTGCCGGCGTATGGCTCGATCCACCCAGATGCTCTCGGCGGCCGGGTTGTAGCGCGCATGGAAGGGGCGCGGCAGAGACTCGCAGAACGCTCGCATCCGCGCCTTCGCGTCCTGCAACGACTCCGCGACGTAGTAGAGGGGCTGGTACTCCGTGACAGGATAGGGCTGGTGCGCGGCTCGTTCCGGTTCCCACGGCAGGAAGCTCGCCGCCGATCCGGCCGAGATTGCGTGCTCCAATTCCCCCGCGCTCGACAGCAGGCCGGCGCCGTATGCCTTGCGCTGGCCCCCTTCCAGAACCAGCCCGAACTCCACCGAATGCCAGTAGCAGTGCGCCAAGCGTTCGATCTCGGCATCGCTGGCGCCGAGGCTTGCAAGGCCAATCTCCTGAGACAGATCCGCGAAGGCGGCGTCGGCAAACATCGGCGCGTGGCCGATCAACTCGTGGCAAACGTCCGGCTCGGGCGTGTAGAAGGGCTTCGACGGATGCCGCATGTACTGGGTGGAGAAGAAGACCCGGAAGGCGAGTCCGGCGAGAAAGTCCCGGGAGCCGAGCAGCCCCGCCACGGGCCGCAACCGAAAGCCGGTGCGGGCGCGCAGGAACGCACTGACGTCTCGCCCTTGCGGGATGCCGTCGGCATAGCCGCAGTGCCGCTCCAGGTCGTCCAAGGCACGCCGGTACTCGAGGCAGGCGTGCTGGCGGCAGAGTTCCGAGAGCCGACCATGCACCTCGCGCCACGTCGCATGTTCCGATTCCGTGTAGTCGATGGCCGGAAACTCGTCGCCATGCCGATGGCTGCGCGCCACTGCGTCCACATTCGCCCGACGGGCCCGATAGACCGGGTCCGCAAAGCCGGGGTGGTCCGCCTGCAAGTCCCCGCCGGCCTCCAGCGTGTTGTTCGCGATTCGGTCCAACTCGCTGCGATGGCGCGGAAACCAAGGCACGTGCCGATGGTCGAGCACCACCACGCCAACGGCTGCCTCGCGAAGCTCCGCCACCACCGCCCGCATGGCCGCGCCGCCGCTGTCGCCCTCGCAATCCACATAGAAGTCGAACGTCTGCCCCCGCCTCGGCCGCGACTCGATGTGCGTCAGACCCACGCCATGCCGCGAAAACGGCGCAAGGGCCGCCTCCAACGCCCCGGGCCGGTCGCCACGCAGTTCGATCAAGAGCGACGTGCGCGGCTCGGCTGGTTCGGATGGACTCTGGCGGTGACTCGACATTTGTCAGCCCACGGCTCAATCTAGCCCGGATTATTCATGAATGCGCGCAACCCTCGCTACGCGCATTCATGAGCAATCCGGGCTATGGCGTGAATAAGACGTGCATTCGGAGGGAAGGCATTCTGCCTTCCCTGCGCGCCCCTGGCGCGCTGAGAGCGACTTGAAAAAGAAAAGCGCCTATCGGCGCTAGGGAAGGCAGAATGCCTTCCCTCCGAAGGCACGTCTTGTTCGGCTGCTAGGTAGCGGGTTTCGGTGGCGCGTGGCGGTGCGCCGCTCGGACGCAACTCAAGGGGCCAAATCGTATCGCACGCCGGGGTTTGCCAGCATGAAGATCACCTCCCTCAACCACTTTCTCGCCCATCCAGGCAGCGGCAAGAACCTCTGCTTCGTTCGCGTCGACACCGACGAAGGGCTCCACGGCTGGGGCGAGTGCTACACCCAATCGGATCGGGACGTGCAGGTGAGAGCGCATCTCGACGCCATCAGGCGCTACCTCGTCGGCCGCGACCCGTCGCGCATCCGCGAGTTCACCCAAGCCGCATATGACGACTTCGCCGCCCGGCGCGGTGGGATGGACTACTACTGCGCCGTGAGCGGCATCGAGCAGGCATTGTGGGACATCGTCGGCAAGGCCGCCGGAATGCCGGTGTACAAGCTGCTCGGCGGGCAATGCCGGGACGCCATTCGCGTCTATGCCAATGGCTGGTCCGGCGGCGCCCGCTCACCGGCGGAGCTTGGCGAGAAGGCGCTGGCTGTGGTGGAGCGGGGCTTCACGGCGCTCAAGTTCGATCCAGTGCCGGGGCCTTGGCGCACATTCGTGGACAAGGAAGTGGAACGGCGGGCAATCGAGAACGTCCACGCCGTTCGCCGCGCCGTGGGCGACGATGTGGAGGTGCTGGTGGAGATGCACCGCCGCCTTGCCCCCATGCACGCCGTGCGCATCGCCCACGCCATCGAGGATGCGAGGCCCTTCTGGTTCGAGGAACCGGTGCTGGCCGAGAACATCGTCGCCCTCGCCCGCGCCAAGCGCGACATTCGGATTCCGGTGGTGACGGGCGAAGCGCTCTACACCAAGTTCGACTTTCGCGAAGTGTTCGAGCAAGGTGCAGCGGACATCATCAACCCCGATGTTTGCAACGTCGGCGGCATCCTGGAACTCAAGGAGATCGCCGCGATGGCGGAGGCATACTTCGTCGCCGTCTCGCCGCACAACTACAACAGCACCACCGTAGGCCTCGCCGCCACCCTGCACGCCTCGGCAGTGATGCCGAACTTTCTCATCACGGAGTACTTCGTCAATTTCGAGACCATCGGCAAGCAGTGGGCAAGCCCGCACTGGTCGCTGGACAACGGCTACATCGAGCTCCCAACGGCTCCCGGCCTCGGCATCGAGCTCGACGAAGACGCATTGGCCGCCCACCCATACCGCCCGTTCCCGCAGCGTGGATTCGGCGACGGCTAGGGGATTCTCCCGCGAGCCCGACTCGGCCTTTCCATCGCGCCCGCAATGTCACCAGGGCAGGCCGGCGCTGCGAAGGGGCGTGATCGGCTATTGCCGCGGAACCCGTTCGAGCGGCGCAGACATCGCCTCCATAGACCGAAACGGGTTGATGTCGATCCCGCCCCGCCGCAGAAACCGCCCATGCACCGACAGCTCCGTCGCTTCGGTGGCCTTCCGAACATCTACGAAAATCCGTTCCACCGCGTCTTCGTGGAACCCCGGCGACAGCCGGTAGGAGACGAGGTACGCGAGCAAATCCTCCCGCGCGATCTGCCGCCCCGCGTAGGTGACCGTGATCGTGCCCCAATCCGGCTGCCCCGTGATCGGGCAAACGGAGCGGAAGAGGTTCGTGTGCACGCAGTCCCGACCACGCTCCGTCGCCGTTCCGAGCAGCGCGGGATTGCACCGATACTCCGACACCGCCGGCGTCAGCCCGTCGAGGCATTCCCCCTCTGAGACGTGAGTCGCGGCGGACATGCGTGCGTCGAGCAGCTCCACACCAACCTCGCAACCGACCACCTTGCCGATATCCCGCACCAGCAAGGCTGTCACCGCGTCCTTCTCCGTCCTCTCTTGCGCAAACGAATTGAGATAGAGCTTGAGCGACTTGCTCTCGACGATGGCCGGCGAGTCGCACGGCACCCGCAGCCGAACCACGGCAATACGCGGCACCCCTTCCTGCCCCAGCCAGGAAAGCTCGTAGCAGTGCCAAACGTCTTCGCCGAAGAAGGGCAACTCCGCCCCATCAGGCAGCCACGCCGACCGCCCGCGAGCGCGCGGCACGGCATGCAGCAAGGCCGCGTCGTAAGCATCCGCATAGACCGTCGGCCGGCCCAATGGGCCGTCACTCGCCGAAGCCATCAATCCACTCCAAGCCGCCGACAGGCCGGTAGGGGTTCATTTTCCGCCCAAATCAGGCACAATGACCGATCGGTGCGCTGCGGCTGCACCGGCGGGCGGGAATAGCTCAGTTGGTAGAGCACAACCTTGCCAAGGTTGGGGTCGCGAGTTCGAGTCTCGTTTCCCGCTCCAATCGCCCCTTCCGTTTCACGTCCAAAAGCGAGACCCGCCACACGTCAACACGGGCGAGGACAAGCCTCGCCCCTACGAGGACGCGCACTTTACGACACGCTAGGTACCCAAGCCTTCACTGGCAACGTCCCTGTGCTCGGCCGCGGCCCCGAGCTGCCACAGCGACGACTTGAAGCCAAATACAATCGCCACGCCCGCCATGATGGCAGATGCCAGAATCAACGCTGCGCCGGGGCCAATCCAATCCACCAGATAGCCACACGCCAACGCCCCGAGCGGCCCGGCGCCCATGAACGAGAACGAAAAGAAGGCCATTACCCTCCCGCGCTGCCCCTCCGGCGCCTCGACCTGCATGATCGTCCGCGACATGCTCATGGCCACGCCGCCACACCCGCCCCACAGAAAGACGCAAGCGAGCAGCGTGCTGAAGCCAAGCCCCAGCCCCGCCGCCGCCAGGAAGACGCCGCCCACGCCATGCGCGAGCAGCAATGCCCTGCCCTGCCGCTGCACGTCCTCGCCCCGCAACATGACGAGGATCGTCGCGATCAGGCCAAATCCGTTCACCGCCTGCACCAGCGCCAAATCGAGCGCATCGCCGGCATAGACCTCACGCACCAGCAGCGGAATCGTGACGATGTAAGACCCCATGAAACAAATGCCCATGGCGATGTTCTGCCCCGCCACGGCACGCATCGAAGGCGAACGCCACACCGTGCGGAACCCCTCCGCCACCGAGGCCACTAGATCGCGCACGGCACCGGCTGGCACCGCCCTACTTGGCACTTCGACATGAATGCGGCTGTACGCCAGTGCCCCAACCGCGAGCGCCGTCGCCTGGAAGCCGAGGATCGCGACCGCCCCGACCACCTGCGCCAGCCCGGCGAGCAGCGCGCCACAGGCCTGCACCGTGAACTGAATCAGCGTCGCCTTCACCACCGTGCGCTGCACACGGCCTTCCGCGACCTGGTTGAGCAGCCCATCCCGCGCCGGCGTCACGAATGCCAGCGCACAGCCCATGGCCAAGGCATAGAGGATCATGGAGTGGAAGTCGAGCCGCCTGGTCGCCAGCACGACGATGAGCAGCAGCACCGGCACGATGGCGAGCACATGCGACACCATCGCCACCCGCTTGCCGCCGAAGCGATCCGCCACGCTGCCGCCGATCAGCATCAGCAGCATCGCCGGCGCCAGCATCGCCATTTGCGCCAAACCGACGTTGCCCGGCGTTTCCCGCAGCACCATCGTCACAAGCCACGCAAACAGCACGCCCTGCAGCCCGTGGCAAACAAACCATGAGCCGGCACCGATGTAGTAGTAGTGAACGGGCCTCAAGCTGGCGTCCCCTAGGGGAGTCGAACCCCTGTTACTGGGATGAAAACCCAGTGTCCTAGGCCTCTAGACGAAGGGGACCACGAGAAAAAGCGGCGCGCACTATACCAGAAGCCAAACCGGGTGGAGCGACGATCGTGTTCGACTTACCTGCCGGTGCCGCTTCGGAGGGAGGGCGTCTCGCCCTCCGTCGCGCCGCAAGGCGCGCAGCAAACTCGTCGCACTAGCAAGATGTGCGCCCTTGCGGGCGCGATGGAGGGCGGGCGCCTCCCTCCGTTACGACGCGCCACGCGCCTGTGCAAGCCAAAATGAGCAGCATGGGGGGCTGGATGCCTCGAAGAGAGGCGGATGAAGTTTCAGCGATTTCTCTCGCAAGCCAAAGCCTGGCGTTCGCGCACCACGGTTTTCGTTTGCTCGTAGCGG
This sequence comes from Pseudomonadales bacterium, assembly GCA_965116935.1. Classification (GTDB taxonomy): domain Bacteria; phylum Pseudomonadota; class Gammaproteobacteria; order Pseudomonadales; family Azotimanducaceae; genus VXYL01. The sequence goes on from OZ220737.1 coordinate 4,563,686, forward strand.
TCCTCTATGTCCCACTCCGCGAGCCAGTGGTTCAGGTATTCGAGGTCCATCTCTGGGTCCGTCGCGAGGATGGACTCGACGTCCGCTGCGTCCTTGCTGCGGTCGGCGATGAGCTTGTGGATGAGTACATCCTCGATGGCCAGCACTCTGAGTTCCGTGCCGTCGTGACTAACGTGGACGACAGCTCGCTCGACCGCCCGCTCTTGGTACACCATGCCAACCGAGAGCACATCCACGAGGCCGTATTCGGGATGCCGCGCTCGCAGCATCCAGTCCCGGTTGCGCCTGTCGCTTAAGGCCCAGCCGGTGCGCTCGAGAGTGTCGGCGAGCGCTGCCAACGCAGAAGCGCTGTCGAACGCGCCGAACCCCACCAGCAAGTCGACATCGCCCGTGGCACGCACGTCGTGGCGGTACACGTTCGCCGCCAACGCGCCGGCAAGTGCCCAAGTGGCGCCTTGGGCTTCCAGCAGAGCGCTAATGGTCCGCACCGCCGCCAACGGGCGTCCGCTGAGGGGGAACGGGGAACCTGGGCCGGAAGTCACTCGCCCCACTCCGCTTTCTTGCGCATCATCGCTTCGTGAACGAGCACATGGCCGTGGAGGTCAAGCTCCCGTTCCGTGTCGTGGTCGTGGGTTGGCGGGATGTCGCGATTGAGTTCCTCGACACGCTCAAGCACTTGCACGAGCGTCATGCCATGCGACTTGCCCCGGGGTTCGGCCATCGCCGCACCGATCCGGCGCATGTATTCGCGGTCCAGTTGGGTGACGGTTCCAGCGCGCCGTCGGTCGTGTGGGGGCTTTGTGTTGACCGCCATGTGGTTGGTCCCGTTGCCAATCCGCCGTGGAATCATAGCCTCGACTGCGGCTCCCATCGCGATGGAAGGAAGGCGAACCGCCCACCCCCAAGCGGGTGACGGGCGGGCGTTGCGTCAGCGTTGGGCGTCGGTGTCGGCCAGTAGGGCGGCGCCTACCTCGTTGGTGGCGAAGTGGCGGGCGGTGCGGCCGCTGCGGACGCCTCGGGCCAGGGCCCAACGGATGGCCGCCTTGGCTCGCTCGTCGTTCCATTCAAGCGTTAGGCCGCGTTCGGTGGCGATGCGTTCTAGCCAGTGGCGGGCGACGGCCAGGTATTCGTCCTGACGGAAGGCGTGGAAAGAGAGCCAGAGGCCGAAGCGGTCGGAGAGGGAGATTTTCTCCTCCACGACCTCGGCTTCGTGGAGTTCGCCGCCGACGTGGGTGGCGGCGGTGTTGTCGGTCATGTACTCCGGGAGCAGGTGGCGGCGGTTGGAGGTGGCGTAGATGAGCGTATTCTCGGCGGTGGCGAACACCGAGCCTTCGAGGGCGCTCTTCAAGGCCTTGTAGGAGGATTCACCGGGTTCGAAGGAGAGGTCGTCGCAAACGAGCAGGAAGCGGTAGGGCTCTTCGTCCACGAGTTCGAGGATGGCGGCCAGGTCCACCAAGGATTCCTTGTCCACCTCGATGAGGCGCAAGCCCTCATCGGCGTACCGGTTCAGGAGCGCGTGCAGGAGGGAGGACTTGCCGGTGCCGCGGGCGCCCCACAGGAGTGCGTTGTTGGCCGGGTGGCCGGCCAGGAATTGCTCGGTGTTGGCGACCAGGCGCCCCTTCTGGTCGTCAATGCCCAGGAGGTCAGTCAAGGCGATGGGGTCCAGGTGACCGAACGGCACGAGACGGCCGCCGAAGGTGCCGCTCATCCAGCGTGCCGCTCGGTGTACGCGCCAGTCCAAGGCTCCGCGGGCCGGCAAGATGGCGAGCAGGCGCGAGAGCAGTTCGCCGCCTTGCTGCGTGAGGTCGGTCTTGGATCCGCTCACGGGCGGCGATCCGTTGCCTTCACGAGCGCGCGCGCAGTTCAATCACGTTGTCGGCGCGTTTGACGTAGACCTCGCGTTCGCGGCCGGGTCCGTCGATGCCGATGCGGCCGGTGTCAAAAAGGCGAATGTCGAAATGCTGCCCTGCTTCGGGGTCATCCGATTGGTCGGGGTGGAGCACGAGCGTATGCCCGGAGAGTCGCCAGACGCCCGTCTCCTCGCTGCCGCCGTCCTGGGCGACATAGCGACCACCGTCGAGTTCTCCACCGAGCCGCAGCAGACGCCGTTCGCCGGCGGCATCGCGATGCCACGCTCCCGGCAGGCTGAGTTGGACGAGCCAGCGCTGTCGGGCCGCGCGCACGCCGCGCAGATAGATGACCACCGCCACGACGATGACCGCCAGCAGAACGTAGCTCATCACCGCAGCACCTCGCGGTCCACGCCGGTGAGCGTCGCATCCATCGACATCGCTACCCAATTCTCCACTTCGGCGAGGGATTGCTCCACCACTCGAAGGCTGTCCGCCGTCGCCACCACCTGCCAGCGCGCCTGGCGGTGCGAGTCCTGATGGCCGCTCTCACACACGGCAAGGTGCGGCTTGCGTCCGAACCGCTCGCGCAACCGCGACAGGCGATGTCGCTTTTCCTTCAGCGAGCGGCAGCCTTCAAGATGGAAGTCGAGCGCCAGTACGCCGATGTGCATTTGAAAGTTCCCCTCGCTCGGCTCCGGCCGGTCACGACGCATCAAGCGGCTGCTTGCGCGACCGCCCCCTATTGGGAAAGGCGACGCTCGTTGTCGCGCTCAATCCGCTGCCACCAAGGTCCTCATCTCCTCGAAGCCCGTCGGCGCCACATCGTCCGGAATCAAGGGGTAGCGGATGCCGGCCCATTTCTGCACCACGCGCACCACCTGGCAGGAGTAGCCGAACTCGTTGTCATACCAGGCGTAGAGGACGATTCGGTTGTCGTCGACGATGGTGGCGCCGCCGTCCACGCAGCAGGCGTGGCGGTTGCCGATCATGTCGCTCGACACCACCTCCGGCGATCCCGTAAAGTCGATCTGGCGTTGCAGCGAGGAGTTGAGCGCGGTGTCGCGCAGGAACTCGATGGCCTCCTCGTGTGTCGTCGACCGCTCCAGCGTCAAGTTGAGGATTGCCAGCGACACGTTGGGCGTCGGCACGCGGATGGCGTTGCCGGTGAGCCGCCCCTTCAGCGCCGGCAAGAGCTTCGCCACGGCGTCCGAAGCCCCGGTTTCGGTAATCACCATGTTGAGGGGCGCGCTGCGGCCCCGGCGCGCCTTCTTGTGGAAGTTGTCGATGAGATTCTGGTCGGGGGTGTACGCATGCACGGTTTCCATGTGGCCATGCTCGATGCCCCAGTGATCGTGAACCGCCTTCAGCACCGGGACGATGGCATTGGTGGTGCAGGAGGCGGCAGAGAGGATCGTGTCGGCATCCGACACTTCGTGCGAGTTGATGCCGGAGACGATGTTCTTGATCGCGCCCTTGCCCGGCGCGGTGAGCATCACGCGGGAGATGCCGGGCGAGGCCAAGTGCTCGCGGAGGCCCGCTTCGTCCCGCCAGGCACCGGTGTTGTCGATGAGGATGGCGTTGTCGATGCCAAAGCCGCGGTAGTCGATGGCCGAACGGTCGCTCGCGTAGATGAAGCGGATGACGTTGCCGTTGGCGATGATGCAACTGTTCTCCTCATCCACCCGGATGGTGCCTTGGAACGCTCCGTGCACCGAGTCGCGGCGCAAGAGCGCAGCGCGCTTGCGCACATCGTCGCCGCCCGTGGGCCGCACCACCACCGCCCGCAGCCGAAGCTGGTCGCCGCCGCCGGTCTTTTCGATCAGGAGCCGTGCCAGGAGGCGACCGATGCGGCCGAAGCCGAACAGCACCACGTCCTGGGGCTTCTCGATGGGCGGGGTCTTGCGGCCGATCACCGAAGCGCAGGCTTCGCGGGCGTATTCGAGGGGCATTTGCCGCGTGCCTGCCTCCATGCGCTCCATGTAGCGCACCGCCAGCTTGCCCACGTCCACGTGCGAAGGGCCGAGGTCGAGCTTGGACATCGCCTCGATGATGGGGAAGCTCTCGAACTCTGACAGCTCGTTCTGCGCCACCTGGCGCACGTATCGGTGAGTGCGCATGATGTCCGTGACGCTCTGGTTGTGCAGCGCCCGTCCGTAGCAGTATGTGACGACATTGTTGCGGTAGAGCCGGCCGATCAGCGGAATCATCGCCTCGGCAAGCGCTTCGCGTTCCTTCCAGTCGGGGAAGTAGTCGTCCAGATGGGGTAGCGCCAAGGCTGCGATCCTCGTCGAAATGGCTGGGGAACGCCCCAGCCTGAGCCGTTTTGACCCCTGCCCAACATCTGCCGGCGCTCCGGCTGCGGGTGGGCAGGCACTCGTGTCGTGTATTATCCGTCGCCAGCGACACAGCGTAAAGAAATCCCGCATGGCGAGTGGGCCATGCAAAGCACGTCCACAAGCGCGCCTTGCGGTGCGTTGGAGGGCAGGATGCCCTCCCCCCACAGAGAGGCCCCTCAAGGGCGACGCATCACGTCGTCCTTGCTGACGACGAGGCAAGGGCGCCGCGGCTCATCGTCGCGGCGCGTTTCTTTTGTTCTGGGCATGGGGATTGGGGATTCCGTCAAGCCAGTGGGAGATATGGGCCAATGAACAACCGCTTTTGGGCAAGGTCGAGCCTCGCCATCGCAGTCGCGCTCGGCGCGCAGACCGCGGTCGCGCAAGACAACGACGTGCCGGCCGAGGACGAATACGACGAGGTGGTGGTCACCGTTGGCACCCGTGCGGCACCTCGGTCCGCCACCGCTTCGCCGGTGCCGGTGGATGCCATCGACTACGACGCCCTTGCAGACCAGGGCGTCGGCGACATGACCGACCTCTTGCGCACCACCATCCCATCGTTCCACGTCAGCACCAATCCCTCCCGCGACGCCGCCGCACTGCTGCGGCCCGTGAACCTGCGCGGACTCGCCCCCGACCACACCCTGGTGCTGGTGAACAACAAGCGCCGCCACCGCGCTGCTGTCATTCAGTGGATTTCCAACGGCGCCTCGGACGGCGCCCAAGGCCCCGACATCTCCGCCATACCCGCCGCCGCCATCGAGCGCGTAGAGGTGCTGCGCGATGGCGCCGCGGCCCAATACGGCTCCGATGCCATCGCCGGCGTCGTCAACTTCGTGCTCAAGGACGACAGCGAAGGCGGCAGCATCGAGGCCAAGTACGGCGCCCACACCGAAGACGCCCGCGAAGACAACATGCTCATCTCCGCCAATTTCGGCACGGTGCTCGGCAGCACCGGCTTTCTCAACTTCAGCGCCGAGTTCAACTCCGCCGCACCCACCGACCGCAGCGTGCAGCATCCGGACGCCGTGGCCATGCAGGCGGTTGGCACCAACGTCGTCAACCCGGCCAAGCCCTGGGGCAACGCCGAGATCAAGCGCGCGGTGAAGACCTTCCTCAACGCCGGCATGGACATCAATGACTCCATGCGGGGCTATGCATTCGGCAACTACACCACCCGCGACATCGAAACGGCCTTCTTCTACCGCTCGCCGCAGGGGCGCTCCGGCGTCTATCAGTCGGGCGGCAAGATCCTCATCGGCGGCGGCCAGTACTGCAAGGACAAGTACGACTATGACGCCACTCCCGCCAACGTCGTCATGGTGCGCGACCTGACCTACCGCGATCCTTCCTGCTTCGCCTTCGTCGAGTTCCTGCCGGAGGGCTTCACCCCAGCGTTCGGTGCGGAAATGACCGACTACGCTGGCGTATTCGGCGTGGAAGGCAGCCTCGACAACGGCCTGCTCTACGACGTTTCCGTCAGCCAAGGCCACAACGGCATCGACTTCTACATCGACGACACCGTCAATGCCTCCTTCGGCGCCACCACGCCGCGCTCGTTCGACCTCGGCGAATACCTGCAAACGGAGACCAACTTCAACGTCGATGTCTCCTATCCCGTCGATGCCGGGCTCGCGTCGGACCTCAACGTTGCCGCCGGCTTCGAATGGCGCAACGAGAACTTCGAGATCAAGACCGGCGAGCGCTACTCGTGGGCCACGGGGCCCTTGGGCGCAGACGGCTTCTCTGCCCGCTCGAACGGCTTCGGCGGCTTCAATCCGGCCAGCGCCGGCTCCTGGGACCGCGCCAACATCGCCGCCTACGTCGATCTCGAAGCGGACGTGTCCGACACCTGGCGCGCCGGCGGCGCCCTCAGGTTCGAGGATTTCGAGGACTTCGGCGGCGTGCTCAACTACAAGCTCGCCACCATTTTCCAGATGACCGACATCATCGCCGTGCGCGGCTCCGTCGGCAGCGGCTTTCGGGCACCCACCCCGGGGCAGCAGAACGCCAACAATCTCGCGACGGTCGTGGACTCGGCCACAGGCGTCTTCCGCGAGCAAGGAACGGTCGCCTCGAACAACCCCGTAGCGCTCGCGCTCGGCGGGCAGCCGCTCGATGCGGAGACGTCGGTGAATTTCACCGTCGGCGTGGTGGCGGAGCTCGACAACGGCATCGATCTCACGCTCGACTGGTTCGCCATTTACCTGGACGACCGCATCGCGCTGTCGGAGAACCTCGACGTGGACCCGGCGCTGCGCATGAGGCTGCTCGCAAGCGGCGTCACGGCGGCGCAGGATTTCAACCGCGTGCGCTACTTCACCAACGACTTCGACACCGACACGACGGGAATCGACGCGGTTGCGTCCTATGGCTTCGACAGCGACGTCGGCACCACGAACCTTTTCGTCGGGGTCAACTTCACCAGCACGGACGTGGGCGACTTCGAGCAGGCCTCCACCGGTAGCCGCAGCCGCGCCATCACGGACGGCTCGCCGGAAATGCGCCTGAGCGCCATGGCGACGCATCTGATGAACGAGTGGACCTTCACGGCGCGCTACAACTTCTACGGTGGCTGGTACGACTCCGACGACGGCGCCGACCACGACGGCTACGGCTACCTGGACCTCGTGGCGCAGTATTCGTTCGACCAGAACATCTCCGCGCTCATCGGCGTCGACAACGTGCTCGACACCTACCCCGACGAAGCCAACCGTTCGCCGAGTTCAGGGCGGCTGTATCCGCGCTATTCGCCGGCCGGCTACAACGGAGCGCTGGTGTATGGCCGCGTGCGCTACTCGTTCTGAGCCAGCCATGCAAACCCAAGTCCAAGTGACCGGCATGGTGTGCGAGGGCTGCTCGGCCGCCGTCAAGCGCGTCGTCACGGCCCTCGGCGGCGTGCAGGAAGCGCAGGTGGATCATGTGAGCGGCAACGCCTGCATCGAGCACGATGACACGGTGGCGCTCATTGCCATCGCCGAGGCAATTCGCGGGGCCGGCTTCGACGTTGCCGAGGACGGAAGCACGTGACCCTTGGGTACGAGGGCGTCTAGCCCTGGGGGCCCAAGGCCCCTGTGCCCCAACGGGCGCTCGCTGACATCCCACGGCCCCTGTGTCCCCTCATAGGCGCTCGCTGACAGAGGCAACGGCGACTGCGCCACCCGCACCAACAAGGAGGAAGCTCGCTTGCTCAAGAGAGCCTACAAGGTCATCTGGCCCTTCGCGTTCCTGATCGGCGGCATCACTGCGGTGACCGCCGACGGCCACGTCCACTTCAGCATCTTCGGCATCGGCATGGACCTACACAGCCTGATGTGGTTCCTGATGGCGCTGGCCCACGCCGACGCGCTTTGGGGCTGGAAGCGGCGCAACGAACCTGCCGTGGACATCGTGATGCGCAGGGGCTGAGGCTTCCGGGCTTCGTGTTCAAGACGGGCGGGGACAAGCCCCGCCCCTACGAGGCCGGTCCCGAATCCGGCGGTGCACTTCGACGCATTCCTCGTAGGGGACGGGCTTGTCCCGTCCCGTATCCGAAGGCCCGTCAGTGCATTTCCAGCCCCCCGGCAACAGCCAGAGCGATGCCCGAGACGTTGCGCGCGGAGGCCAAATAGACAGCGGCCTGTCCCATGTCTGCCGCAGTCTGCGGGCGGCCCAAGGGGATCAGCTCCGCCATGCGTGTCTCGAAGGCCTCCTCGCCCTGATTCGCCATCAGGTGGTCGTGCCACATGGCCGTGCCGACGATGCCGGGGCAGAGTGCGTTGACGCGAATGCCGTCGGGAGCGAACTCCTGCGCCAGCGACTGTGTAAAGCCCACCACCGCGAACTTGGACGCGCAGTACGCCGACATGTTGCGGGAGCCACGCTTGCCGGCAATGGATGCGGTGTTGACGACCGCCGCGTCACTCGACTCCCGCAATGCCGGCAGCGCAGCCTGCGTCATCAGATAGATGCCCTTGACGTTCACGTCGAAAATGCGGTCCCAGCTTTCCACCGGAAAGCTCTCGACGGGCCCGCTGTCCACGACGCCAGCGTTGTTCACCAGCACATCGACGCCGCCAAAACGCTCCCGCGTGAAGGAGACGGCAGCTGAGCATGCCTCGGCATCCGTGACATCCAGGGGCACGGAGTCCACCTCGCCGAGGGGGCTCAGGTCCGCGATGGCTTCCGCCATCTGCGCGCTGCTGCCAAGCGCGTAGTTCCAGTCTGCGCCGCCGCCGAGATCCGCAATCACCACGCGCTCTCCTGCCTCCAGAAAGGCCTGCGCGATTCCCTTGCCGATCCCCCGGGCGCCGCCGGTTACCAAGACAGTCCTGCCGCTCACGATGCTCCCCTCCAAGTCGCGATACCCCATAGTAAGCCACCGTACCGAGCACAGCGCAGACGTGGCGGGCGACCATCGCTGCCGCCCTGGAACCTAGCGGTGCTACACGCCGAAGCTCACCGTCTTCACCAGGGCGAAAACCGCCATGCCGGGTTCCAGGCGCAGTTCCTCCACCGCCGCCAAGGTGAGCCGTGAGCGGATGCGCGCGGCACGCAACTGCACCAGCGCTTCGACGAAGCCCGGCGCATCACCCGGAGTCAACTCCAGCAACGTCCCCGGCAGCACGTTGCGGATGCTGATGCCTTCCGGTCGGCTCGTCGCCAGCGCCACGTCACGGGCGCGAATGCGTAGCCGCACTTCGGCGCGGCCGGCGCCGGTGATTTCCGGCACGGCGATCTCGTCACCGCCCACGTCCACCCACGTCAGATGCAGCCTCGGATCCCGGCGCAGCACCCGGCCTGCGAGCAACACCCCGGCCTCGAAGCGGCCCATTGCCGGCTGCAGGTCGAGCCGCTCCAGCATTTGCGGTGTTGGGCCGTGCGCCTGCACCTTCCCCGCGCTCAATAGCAACATGCGATCCGCGAACCGGGCCACCTCGTCGATGTCGTGACTCACATAGAGCGTCGGAATGCCGAAGCGCGCGAGGGCGCCTTCCAGATAGGGCAGGATGTCCGCCTTGCGCTCCCGTTCCAGCGCCGCCAGCGGTTCATCGAGCAGCAAGATGCGAGGTCGAGTAAGCAATGTGCGGCCGAGCGCCACACGTTGGCGCTCGCCGCCCGAGAGCGACCCCGTGCGGCGGCGCAAGAGCGGCTCCAAATCCAATGCCGCAACCACATCGGCGCGGTCGAATCCGCCGCCGTCCGCGCTCGCGCGGCGGGCCGCGAATGCAAGATTGCCGGCAACGTCGAGGTGCGGGAACAGTCGCGCGTCCTGGAACATGAAGCCAGCGGCTCGGCGGTGTGGCGGCACGTCCGTGTGCGTGGCCGAGTCGAACCATGTGTCCGTGCCCGCCACCACTCGGCCCTGATCGGGGCGTTCGAAGCCAGCCACGGCCCGAAGCAGCGTCGTTTTGCCGCTGCCACTCGCGCCGAACACGGCCGTCACCCCCTCGAGCGGCACTTCCGCCGTCACGGCGAGGCCAAAGTCGGCCCGTTGCAGGTGGAAGTCCATCACCAACGAGCTCGTCCGCCCTATCGGGCGCGTTGGCAGTTCGCTTGCGCGGCTGCTGGCGGGCTCGGATGGATCAACCGACATGCGGCGGGAACCTCCGATTCAGCGCATACACCAGCACCAGCACCGCGAAGGAGAACGCCACCAGTCCCGCCGACAGCGCGTGGGCTTCGGCGTAGCGCAGTGTTTCCACATGCTCGTAGATGGCAATCGACACCACCCTCGTCTCGCCGGGGATGTTTCCGCCCACCATCAGCACCACGCCGAATTCGCCGATCGTGTGGGTGAACGTGAGCACGATGGCGGTGAGGAATCCTCGCGCCGATAGCGGCACCGCAACGTGGACAAACGCCGCGAGCGGAGATGCCCTGAGGCTAGCGGCGGCCTCGAAAGGCCCATCGCCGAGCGCTTCAAACGCCGACGCGAGCGGCTGCACCATGAAGGGCAGCGAGTAAATCAGCGATGCCACGACGAGGCCCGAGAACGAAAACGTCAACGCTTCGCCGGTGAGTTCCAGCCAGAAGCCTCCGACCGGAGACAGGGGCCCGAGCGCCACCAGCAGATAGAACCCGAGCACGGTGGGCGGCAGCACCAAGGGCAGCGCGGTCACTGCCTCCACCACCGGCTTGGTCCGCGACTTGGTGCGCGCCAGCCAATAGGCGACCGGCGTGCCGAGCAGCAGCAACCCCGCGGTGGTGACCGTGGCCAAGAGCAGCGTGAGCCAGACGGGGCCGAGTTCCATCAGCGCTCCGCCACGCCATAGCCGAGGCTCGCGACGACGGCACGGGCGTCGGTGCGCAGGAATGCGACGAACGCCGCCGCGATGGCGTTGTCTCTTGCGCGCGCCAGCATGACGGCGTCCTGACGGATGGGTTCATGCAGGCGTTCGGGGACGAGCCACAGGCTGCCGCGCCCAGCGCGCTGCGCCTGCGCCGCGGCGACCAAGCCCAAGTCGGCATTGCCGGTGGCTGCCAGCGCGAATGCCTGGCCAACGCTCTCCGCCGTGACGAGGCGCTCCTGCGCCCGCGTCAACGATCCGAGTCGAGACAGCACCTCACGCGCCGCCTGACCATAGGGCGCGAGCTCCGGGTTGGCGATCGCGAGCTTGCGGTAGTCACCGCGACGCAGCGTATCGGCATGGAGTTCCACTCCTTCCCGCCCGCTCCACAGCGCGAGGCGCCCAACTGCATAGGTGAAGCGTGACCCAGCCAGCGCAACCCCTTCGTCTTCAAGCAGCGTCGGACGCCGCTGGTCCGCCGCAAGAAACACGTCAAAGGGCGCGCCATTGCGTATCTGCGCATAGAGCTTGCCCGTGGAACCCGCAACGAGGGCAACCTCGCCGCCATGCACTTCGGCGAAGTCCGCCACCAGACGCTCCGCCGGCCGCACGAAGTTCGCCGCCACCGCCACCAGCACATCCGCCCCTTGCGCCCCCAAAGACAGCCAAAGAGCGAACGCAGCCAACATGCGGACCATGGCCACAGGAGCCAAGCGACGAAGGCGAGGTACCAACAGGGTGCCGGATTTCACGCACGGCATTCTACGCATGCCACCCGCAGGCCGTCCCCGCCACCCTTTGAACGAGTCGCAGGTACCTTCCGCTTGGTGGGCGGATTCGGCCATACTATGGGGTTTACCAACGTTCCCAGCAAGGAGCGCATGTACCAATACAGCAAGTTCGACCAGCGGTTCATCGACGAGCGGGTGGAGCAGTTTCGCTCGCAGACGGAGCGCTATCTCGCCGGTGAACTGACCGACGATCAGTTCCAGCAACTGCGGCTGCGCAACGGCCTGTACATCCAGCGCCTCGCGCCCATGCTGCGGATCGCTGTGCCATACGGCATCCTGAGCGCGACGCAACTGAGGGCGCTCGCGCGCATCTGCCGCGACTACGACAAGGGCTACGGTCACCTTTCCACGCGCCAGAACGTGCAGATCAACTGGCCCGAACTCGTCGACGTGCCGGACATCCTGGCCGACCTCGCCAGGGTGCAGATGCACGCCATCCAGACCAGCGGAAGCTGCATCCGCAACATCACCACCGACCAGTTCGCCGGTGTCGCCGCCGACGAACTGATCGATCCGCGCCCGTGGTGCGAGGTGATGCGGCAGTGGTCCACCTTCCATCCCGAATTCGACTGGCTGCCGCGCAAGTTCAAGATCGCCGTCAACGGCGCCGAGTCGGACCGCGCGGCAACCCATGTCCATGACATCGGCATTCACATCCGCCCCGGTGCGAACGGCGAGCCGCTGTTCGACTTTCTCGTCGGCGGCGGTCTTGGTCGCACGCCGGCCATCGGCGCCCGCATCCGCGACGGCCTGCCCGAACGCCATCTGCTGACCTATCTCGAAGCCATCCTCCGGGTGTACAACCGCTACGGACGGCGCGACAACAAATACAAGGCGCGCATCAAGATTCTCGTGCGCGCCATGTCGCCGGAGGGCTTTCGCGAGAAGGTCGACGCGGAGTGGGAGCGGGTCAAGGACAGCCCGAGCACCTTGCCGGAAGCGGAATTGGAGCGAATCAAGGCCTGCTTCGAGCCGCACCCCTACGCCAGCCTCGAAGATGAAACCGACCTGCTCGCCAGCGAGCGGCTCGCGAGCCCAGCGTTCGACACTTGGCTGCGCAACAACGTGGCGCCGCACAAACGCCCCGGCTATGCCATCGTCACCCTTTCCACCAAGCCAACCGGGGTGCCGCCGGGCGATGTCACCGACATCCAGATGGAAGCGGTGGCCGACTGGAGCGAACGCTTCGGTTTCGACGAGGTGCGCATCTCGCACGAGCAGAACTTCATCCTGCCGGACGTGCCGCAGCGCGATCTTGGAGCGCTCTTCCGTCTCGCCGACGAGCAGGGGTTGGCGCAGGCAAACGTGGGGCTTCTCACCAACGTCATCTGCTGCCCGGGCGGCGACTATTGCTCGCTCGCCAACGCCAAGTCGATCCCGGTGGCGGAAGCCATCCAGAGCCGCTTCGACGACTACGACTACCTGCACGACTTGGGGCCGCTAGACCTCAACATCTCCGGCTGCATGAACGCCTGCGGCCACCACCATGTGGGGCACATCGGCATCCTCGGCGTCGACAAGCGGGGTGCCGAGTTCTATCAGGTCTCGCTCGGTGGCAATCAGGCCCTCGACGCATCGCTTGGCAAGATTGTCGGGCCGTCGTTCTCTCGCGCCGAGGTGCCGGACGTGATCGAGAAGATTCTCGACGTCTATCTCAAGAGCCGGTTCGAGGGCGAGGAGTTCCTGCACTGCTATCGTCGCATCGGCATCGAGCCGTTCCGGGAGCAGGTCTATGCCGACGCTGGTTAGGGACCTCAAGATCGCCGAGGACGACTGGCGTTTGGTGGACGAGGGCCCTGCTGCACCGGGACTGATCGCACCCCTCGACGCCTGGCGCGAGAACCCGGATGGCGCCGGCGTGTGGTTGCGTAGCGACACCGAAGTCGACGCCGTGGCGGAAGAGGTGCTCGCGGCACCGGTGATCGCCATCGAGTTCCCCGCCTTCGCCGACGGCCGCGGCCTCAGCATGGGCGCGCTCCTGCGCTCGCGCCACGGCTACAGTGGCGAATTGCGCGCCTTCGGCGAAGTGGTGCCAGACCTCACCGAATACATGCACCGCTGCGGCTTCAACGCCTTCGTCATGGCGAGCGAGCGCGATGCGGAAGCCGCCATCGCCAGCATCGGCCGCATGTCGGACCACTATCAGGCATCCGTGCGGGAACCAGTGCCACCGTTCCGACGCTCCACGGCTTGAGCGGCGCCAGGCCCGAAGGGTCATGGAAACCGGCATCATCGAGTCGTTCTTCATCATCTTCGTCGGCGCGGCGGTGCTGGCGACGTTTGCGCTGTACACGCGCCAGCCGCTCATCGTCGCCTACATCGCCGTCGGCTGCGTGCTAGGTCCCAACGCGCTGGCGCTGGTGGCGGACCCCGCCTTGCTGGCGGAGGTGGGCGAAATCGGCATCATCTTCCTGCTCTATCTCGTCGGCCTCGACCTGCCACCGAACAAGCTCAAGGACCTGTTCCGAAAGTCGGTGCTGACGGCGCTCGGCAGTTCGGCCGCCTTCTTCGCCGTCGGCTTCGGGGTGCTTTACGCGTTCGGTTTCACCCTAGCGGAAGCCTGCATCGCCGGCGTTGCGGCCATGTTCTCGAGCACGATTCTTGGCATCAAGCTCCTGCCCACGACAGTGCTGCACCATCGCCACATCGGCGAGTTGGTCATCAGTTTGCTGCTGATTCAGGACGTGATCGCCATCCTTGCGCTGCTCGTGCTGGCGGCGCTCTCGACTGCCGACTCCGGCAGCGCGCTTGGCATCGCCATTCAGGTGGCGGTGGCATTGCCGGCGGTGGCTGTGGTCGCCGCGGTGGGCGTGCGCTATCTGATCGTGCCCGTGATCGCCCGCTTCGATGCGTTTCACGAGTTCATCTTCTTGCTGGCGGTGGGCTGGTGCCTCGGCATCGCCAGCCTCGGCCATCTGGTGGGGCTCTCGTTCGAGATCGGCGCCATCGTTGCCGGCGTGTCGCTCGCCAACTCCCCCATCGCGCAGTACATCACCGAAAGCCTGCGTCCGCTCCGGGATTTCTTTCTGGTGCTTTTCTTTTTCTCCGTGGGCGCCGCCATCGACCCGGTGCTGCTGGCGCAAATGGCGGTGCCCACCGTGATCCTCGCCGTCGTGCTGGTGGCCATCAAGCCACCGGTGTTCCGCGCCTTGCTGCGCTGGCAGGGAGAGCCAAGCGGCGCATCCACGGAGGCCGGCTTTCGCTTGGGCCAGGCGAGCGAGTTCTCGCTGCTGTTGACCTACGTTGCCGGCGCGGCCTTGCTGTCGGCGGAGGCGGCACACGTCATTCAGGGGGCGACGGTGGTAACGCTACTAGTCTCCACCTACCTCGTGATTTTCCGCTACCCGAGCCCCATCGCGGTGTCGGAACGGCTGCGCCGAAACTGACCCCGCCCGCGCGCGCCCGAACAAGACGGGCCTTCGGAGGGAAGGCATTGAAGCCTTCCCTGGCGCCGACAGGCGCCTTTCCGTTGTCGGCCTCCGGCCCGTGCGCTGACGGCGCACGAGGGAAGGCTTCAATGCCTTCCCTCCGAAGGCCCCTGCATCGTCAAGTCCGTCAGACTGCTAGCGCGGTCAGAACTCGAACCTAAGGCCCAGCCGGACTCGATACACGGACCGCGAGGCCCAAGGAAACTCCGCCGCGATCGCACGGAAGCTGTTGTAGCGATAGACGCAGTCGCCCTGGTTGCGGCATGTGGTTCTGGGCGCATCGCCAGTCAGTGCCGGCGCCGCGTCCACGCCGAGCGCCGCCACGTCGGCCACGGACAGGAGGTCCGCCCGCACCACTGCAGCCTGGCCGAAGCTGGGACCGGAGTGGAAAGTGCCCCAATCGTCGTTCACGAGATTCAGGACGTTCTCGATGTCGAGCACAACGCTGGCGCGGCTCTCGCCCGTCCAGCGATTCAGCACGCTCAGGCGCGGCAGGTCCACGCGCAGGCGCACGTCCCAGACCTGGTTCAGGCCGGCGTCCGCCGAGTTGACTTCGTGGATGCCTGACGGCACGTCATTGTCGGCGAGGTACGCGAAGAAGGCGCCCTGGTCAAAGCCTCGGCCATACACGACGGCAGGGTCGCTCGGCGCCGCCGGCACGTATAGAGGGCTGTTGTCGTAAGGGCTCTCGCCGGCACCTGCACGGCCGAACAGGGCGTTGTCGCGGTCCACATTGAAGGTGTAGGTGAAGAGGTCGCCCGACCAGGCGCGCGCGAAAAGGTCTGCCCGCACACGGACGCCACCGAACTCCCGTTCATAGCCGAAACTGAGCTTCCAGGCATGTGTGACCTGATGCGGCGACGTGCGCGGCGAGGGGTTGTTCCGGTCCGCATCGACGATGCTGCGCCAGTTGGAGATGCCACGCGACGAGGTGCCTTCCGTGACGGCTTCGACGTCCTGCCATGCGTAGCTCAGCTGCATGTCAATGCCGCTGTCGTAGCGCTTTGCCAGGGCGGCCGTGAGAACCCGGCTCAAGCCTTCGCTGTGGTTGCCAAGGGTGACGAGGTTCGGCTGCCCCAAGTCGTCGAGGTCCGCATAGATGCGTCTGCCATCCGGCGCCGTGCCGGTCGGCAAGGCAGCGGCGAGTTGGGTCTGTGCCAGGTTGCGCCAGAGGAAGCCGTGTTCCGTGCGAGTGACGAGCGCCTGTGCCGTGAAAACGTAATCGTCGCCAAGGCCCAACCCGCCGGCGTCGAGATCCAGGGTCCGTTCAATGCGCAGCGACGCCTTCCAATCGGACGGCACCTCGAAGTCCGGTGCGATGGCGTCCACCGGTACCGCGTTGCCGCCCGACACGGCAGCGAGCAGCTCCGCCGGCACGACCCCCGGCGATACGCCACTTGCGGTCATGCGGGAGAATACGGTGGGCACCTGAAAGGCGTTCGATGTCCACACCTTCGGATCGCCACCTGCGAAGCGGCCGATGCCGCCCGTAACGACGGTTCGGGCGAGGCCGGTCCAGCGCAGGCTGAGCCGCGGCATCAGCAGGCTCAAGCCATCGAGGCCCCGATCCGTCCGCACGCCGTAGGTGGTTGCGATGAGGGGGCTGAAGACCGGTCGGTCGTCTTGGGAGAAGCGTTCCAGGCGAACGCCGGCGGTGAGTTCAAGCTCGCCCTGCAACTGCCAGGTGTCCTGCGCGAACAGCGTCGCGCGCCGGTACCCCCACGCTACCGCGCCGTCCGCCGCGTTGTTCGAGGGAACGTTGACATAGTCGACCCGCGCCGTGCGGGCCACGATGGCCGCATAGTCGGCGAACACGAACCGACCGTTCGAGCCCGGCACGAACAGGTTGTACAAGTCAAAGGACTCGAGCTCCGCACCGACGCGCAGGATATGGTCGCCAGCGAGATAGTCGAAAGCGCCGTACAGCTGCAGACGCTCGTCGTCGTATGCATTGGCGTGACGGAAGCGGTCGCAGCCGGCAACGATGTCCACCTCGCCTGTCAGAAGCCCCGCCAGTGGTGTGCCGACCAGATCGTCGGCGGCGATGCCGTCGAACTCCAACGCCCCGACGCCCTGCGCCCGGCAGTTCTGGCCGCGGGAGAAGCGCTTGAGGTTGGCGCGCAGCGTGGTCGAGGCACGCTCGCTCCAGTCGGAAAAGAGCTGCGTCGTGTATGCAGCGAGGTCCACAGGCACGTCGATCCACGCCGAGACGAGCCGATCCGCGGCGGTTGACGTGCCGGTTTCCTGGCTGCGCTGGTAGGTGAACGATGCCCTGTGCCGCTCGCCAGCGTTCCAGTCGAGCTTCACGAGCGTGCGCTCCGAGCCCTCAGGCGTCGCGGCCGCCGCCGGGCGACCGCCGGGATCGTAGCCGTAGACGTCCCGGATCACGCCCCGCAGCGCCTCGAAGAAGCCGGGCCCGATGCCGTGGCTAGTATCAAAGGCAGCGAAGTCCTGCGGTTCGACGGCCTCGAACTGATCGTGGGAGAGGAACACGAAGAGCCGGTCGGCGATAAGTGGCCCGCCCACCGAAAGACCAAACTCCTTCTCCTCGAACTCGGCCGGAACGAAGGGCCTGTCGCCGTCGTAGGTGTCGCCCACCTGACCGTTGCCGTGGAAGTAGTAGAAGGCGGCACCGTCCCATTCGTTGGTGCCCGACTTGGTTGTGACGTTGACAAGGCCACCGGTGAAGCCGGATGCGCTAACGGAATAGTCCGAGGCGACCAGCGATGCGGATTCGATTGCGTCGAGGTTGATGGGCGAACGACCCGTGGCGTAGGTGCTGGTGCCGAGGCCGAAGTCGTCCTGCTGCAGCGAGCCGTCAATGGCGAGGCCATTGAAACGGGGGTTGACGCCACCTACGGAGAGGCTGCCCTCGCCGCGCGATTGCGCGAGCGGATCCCGCAGCAGCGTGCGGATGACATCCCGCGTGACGTTCGGCTGGTTGCCGATATCCTGGGCGCTGTAGGCAGAGCCGACGCCGTTGTTCAAGCCAAGTTCGAGTGGTGCGGCGCTGGCTGTGGCGACGACTTCCTCGACGTCGAGGGGAATCATGTTGACGACGAGTGGGCGCTGCGTGCCCGCCCTGAGCGTCACGGGCGCCAGCGTACGGCGGCGATGGCCATCGGCGGAGAACCGCATCTCGTAGGGGCCGCCGACCCGAAGGCCGGACTGGTAGAAAGCGCCGTTGGTCGCGGCAACGGCCACCGCAACGGTGCCCGATGGCATGTGGACGATCTCGATTCGGGCATCGCCGAGGGGCCCGCCTGTGATGGTGCGGACATAGCCATTGACGGCCGCCGAGGTAGATGCGGCAAGGGCGCCCGCACCGGCCAAGGCCACGGCCATGCAGAGCAGACCTTGCAGGCCGGCAACCAACGACATGCGCCAAGCTGTCCGGCCACGGGCCTTTGTCAGGGCATGCCCCTTGGCCTCAGCGACGGCCTGTGGATGTTTCGCGCCTTCAAGCGTTCGGATTGACAAGACCCCTGCCCACCATCTTGCCGGCCAAGATGCGGTCGATGGCGGCGGAAAGGTCGTCCAGGGTCAGGTCTTCCACCAGCACGTCGGTGCCGTCGAGACGCCAATCGCTGCCCAAGCGGTTCCAGATCTGCGCCTTCTGCGGCAGCGGCAGTTCCACCGAATCGACGCCGAGCAGGTTGACGTGGCGAAGGATGAACGGCAGCACGGAAGCCGCGAATTGCGGCGACGCAACGAGGCCGCAGGCGGCGAGGCTCGCGCCATAGCGCAGGGACTTGACGGCGTTGAAGAGGATGTCGCCGCCCACGGTGTCCACGACGCCGCCCCAGGTCTCGCGCAGGAGCGGTCGGTCGCCTCCCGCCGAAGCGTCTTCGCGAGAGAGGATGGTGCTCGCGCCAATCCCTTGCAGGAACTCGTGCCGGTCCGCCTTGCCCGTCACGGCATGAACCTCGTAGCCGAGGCGGGCGAGCAGCATGACCGCCACCGAACCGACGCCGCCGGTGGCGCCCGTTACCAGCACAGGGCCGCCATCCGTCGTCATGCCGGCGGCTTCAAGCTTGTGCACACAGAGCGCGGCGGTAAAGCCGGCGGTGCCAAGCACCATGCTGGAACGAAGGTCGAGCCCTGCCGGCATCGACACGGCCCAGCCAGCCGGCACGCGGATGCGACCTGCAAAACCGCCCGCCGTGTTCATGCCGAGGTCGAAGCCGATGACGATCACCTCATCGCCGGCAGCGAAATCTGCGCTCGCGGACTCCACCACCGTGCCGGCTGCGTCGATGCCGGGCGTGTGCGGGAAGTTGCGGGTGACGCCCGGATTGCCGGTGGCGGAAAGCGCATCCTTGTAGTTGAGTGACGAGTACGCCACGTCGATCAGGAGGTCGCCCTCCGGCAGATCGCCGCTGTCGCGCTCGATGACGTTGCGCGAGTACTCGCGATCCCCCGTTTTCTCTACCCAGAACGCTCGAAACGAACTCATTGATGATCCTCCTTTGCCTGTCAATCCCACTTTCCGTCGAAGCGTCATTTCTCCGTAGGGGCGACCCTTGTGGTCGCCCGTGCCTGAGCAACCGACGCGGTTTCCGTGCCCAAGAAAGGCGGGCGACCACAAGGGTCGCCCCTACGGTGCATCTCGTTACCGCTCGGCTAACCCCACCTGCGGAACAACCCCACCAGCCGTTCCACCACCTTGGCGGTGCCGTCGCTGAAGCGTTCCATCGCCCGTTCGATGGGGGTCTGGGGCAACACCCAGCGCACTTCGAAGACATCAGCTTCGTCGCAGGCCCCAGCCAGGTACTCGTCACTGGTCACCAAGCGATCCACCAGGGCCCGGTCCAATGCGCGCTGACCGGCCCAAGCCTCCCCCGTGGAGACGGCCTCAAGGTCCAGCGCTGGCCGAAACTCGCCAACGAACTCCTGGAACATCACGTGGATGTCGTTCAGTTCCTCGAGGAACTTGGCGCGCGCCTCTTCCGTGTTCTCGCCGAACACCGTCAGGGTTCGCTTATAGCGGCCAGCGGTGTGCAGCTCCACGTCCACGTCATGTTTCTTCAGCAGGCGGTTGACATTGGGCACCTGCGCCACGACGCCGATGGAGCCCACAAGCGCGAACGGCGCCGCCAGGATGGTGTTGGCAACGGCTGCCATCATGTAGCCGCCACTGGCCGCGACCCGGTCCACCGCGACGACGAGGTTCACCCCGCGGGTGCGGAACCGCGCGAGCTGCGATGCGCCGAGGCCATAGCCTTGCACCATGCCGCCGGCGCTGTGCAAGCGCACCACCACCTCGTCCTCGCTGCCGGCGGCGGCGAGCACGGCCGTCACTTCGTGGCGCAGACCATCGACGCGGCTTGCGGCTGGGTCGCCGTCGAAGTCGAGCACGAAGATGCGGCGGCGCTTGTCGCCTTGTGCTTCTCCGTCCGCAGGTTTGGCAGTTTGGGCCGGCAACGCTTCGGCGCTGCCCCCCACCGCAGTCTCGGCCGGCGCCGGGGGCCGCCGCCGTTCCCGCTTCAAGGCCTTAAGGCGGGCCTTTTCCTCCGCCTTGGCTGCAGCCTTCTCGGCCTTCATCCGCTTGCGGTATTCCGCCTGCGGGGTTAGGGCGTGTTCGAGCACATGCCGCATGTCGCGCAGTACGTCATTGAGCGGCGTTACCTCGATGTGTCCCCTTGGCCTCTGTTGCCGATGCGCGCGACGTTGGCCGGCGCTGGCGATGGCACCGATGACGACCACGATCGCGACGACAATGGTGGCTACCTTCGCGAGGAAGCCGAGATAATCGAAAAGAAACTCCATTGGTGCGGTGCGGGCCTCGCGGCGTGGGGGGCAAAGCGGCGAAGTTTGTCGGAACGAGGTGGTTGCGGCAAGGCGTTTATTCTTGGCGCTTCCTTGTCACGAGGCGCGACGCCTTCGAGACCATGCACCTTCGCCCCGAACTCGAACGCCGCGCACAGGCATCTGCGACGCAGGGATTGGACCTCGTCATTGAGTTGCGAATCGGCGACGAGCCCGCCATCGGCATCGCCCTGAACAACGGCACGCTGCAATTCGACCCGCCGGTCGGCAACGCCGACGCAACCTTCATCTTCGACAGCCGAGAGACCGCGGCAGCAATCCTCTACGAAGAAGGCGACTTCATCACGGCGTTCATGGACGCCTTCATGGCCGGCAAGGTGCGCAGCGACGGCAACCTGCCCTTCACCTTCATCTTGCTGAGCCTCTTCCGCCCCGGACTGCACTTGCCGACACCGGACTAGGCGGCTCCCCAACCACCTCTGCGGCGCAGCCGGCTGCGCACCGATGGAGGGCGCAGGACGCGTAGGGACAGGGCTTGTCGCCGCCCGTCTTGAACGCTTCGACGCATTCGACACGGGACGGGACAAGCCCGTCCCCTACGAGGAATGCGTTGAGCGCACCGACAGACGCGGCACGGGACAGGCCCGTCCCCTACGAGGAATGCGTTGAGCGCACCGACAGACGCGGCACGGGACAAGCCCGTCCAATACGAGGAATGCGTTGAACGCACCGACAGACGCGGGACGGGACAGGCCCGTCCCCTACGAGGAATGCGTTGAACGCACCGACAGACGCGGCACGGGACAAGCCCGTCCCCTACGAGGAATGCGTTGAACGCACCGACAGACGCGGGACGGGACAAGCCCGTCCCCTACGAGGAATGCGTTGAGCGCACCGACCGACTCGACAGGGGACGCGTAGGGGCGGGGCTTGTCCCCGCCCGTGTTGAACGCACCGATGGACTCGACAGGGACGGGACAAGCCGGCCCCCGCTGAACTGCTTAAGGGCGTCTAACCAGCCGCGGCTGACTTCTCGTCGATGAAGGCGTCGATGAGCCAGCGGGAGATGGCGGTTCCGCCTGGAACGTTTGGCAATTCGCGGAAGTGGAACCAGCGTGCTTCGGCGATTTCCCCTTCCTGGCAGACGATGTCGCCGCCATCGTAGTCGGCGTGGAAGCCGAGCATGAGGGAGTTGGGGAAGGGCCAGGATTGGCTGCCGAGATAGCGCAGGTTTTTCACTTGGATGCCGACTTCCTCCGCCACCTCGCGATGCACCGTCTGTTCGATGGATTCCCCCGGTTCGACGAACCCCGCCAGCGTCGAATACATGCCGGTGGGCCAGCGGGCGTTGCGAGCGAGGAGCATCTTCTCGCCGTCGCGCACCAGCACGATGATGGAGGGGGACAGGCGCGGGTAGGTGGTGAGGTCGCATTCCGGGCAATGCTTGGCGCGGTCCTCGCCATGGTCGTCGTTCAGGCCGCCGCAGCGGCCACAGTGGCGGTGGTCGCGATTCCACTCGGCGATTTGCTTGGCGCGGCCGGCGAGATAGAAAAAATCGGGATCCACCCGCCCGAGCCAGCCGCGCAGGCCTGATACGGCGTAGCCCTCCGGCACGGCGCCGCTCGCCGCCAGCACATAGCAGGCGCGGTTTTCCCAGCGCCCAAGGTAGTGCCGGAAATCCACCTTCACGTCCAGCCAGCGGAACTCGTCGGCGGTGACTGGGCGCGGAATCCCGTGCTCGGTGATGGAAAGCAACTCGTCGGCACCCAAGAAGACGAAATAGTACGCTTCGTCGCCGTTGAGCCCACTCGGCGGCTCGACTTCGGAGATGAATTTCGACGGGTTGATGGGCCACAACATGCGCTCGGTCCCGTTGCTATACTGCGCCGCCGATTCTACCGACCCGCGCCCCCCCACGACAGGGCGACGGTTTCATCGCCAGCCCATGTCAGCCAGAAGAGGGAGCATCGAATGACGGATGCCGCGCGGAGCCAACTATCCACGAATCCGTACTGGACGAACTTTCTCGGCCACTCGCCAGAGTGGTACAAGCTGACGATCATTGGATTCCTGGTCCTCAACCCCATCGCGCTCTTCCTCCTGGGCCCCTACATCACCGGCTGGATGCTGGTGCTGGAGTTCATCTTTACCCTCGCGATGGCGCTCAAATGCTATCCGCTGCAGCCGGGGGGCCTGCTCGCCATCGAGGCGCTGTTCCTGGGGCTGACCGACGCCCACACCGTGTTCCATGAAGTGGAAGGCGGCTTCCAGGTGATCCTGCTGCTGATCTTCATGGTGGCAGGCATCTACTTCATGAAAGACCTGCTGCTCTTCATCTTCACCAAGCTCCTCATCAAGGTGCGCAACAAGATCGCGCTGTCGTTCCTGTTCTCCTTCGTCGCTGCCGTCCTGTCCGCCTTTCTGGACGCCCTTACCGTGACGGCGGTGATCATCAGCGTCGCCGGGGGCTTCTACGCCGTGTACCGCCAAGTGGCCGCGCCCGGTGCTGGCGAGCACGATGCGTCCGACGACAGCGCGGTGGACGAGATCCACCGGGAAGATCTCGAAGGGTTCCGGGCATTCCTGCGCAACCTCATGATGCATGCCGCAGTGGGCACGGCACTAGGCGGCGTGATGACCACCGTCGGCGAGCCCCAGAACCTCCTCATCTCCGAGCGCATGGGCTGGGAGTTCATCGAGTTCTTCCTGCGCATGTCGCCGGTGACGCTGCCCGTGTTCGCGGTCGGATTGCTGACGTGCATCTTGCTGGAGGTGTTCCGCGTCTTCAGCTACGGCGCCAAGATTCCGCAGCCCGTGTTCAAGGTGCTGCAGGATTTCGACGCCGCCGAGAACGCCAAGAGAACTCCCCGCGACAACGCCAAGCTCGTCGTGCAGGCGCTCGCCGGCCTCTTTCTCGTCGTCGCCCTGGCACTGCATCTGATCGCGGTGGGGCTGGTGGGGCTTTCCGTCATCGTCCTGCAGACCGCCTTCAACGGCGTCGTCGAAGAGCACGACTTGGGGCCAGCCTTCCACGAGGCGCTGCCGTTTACGGCGCTGCTCTGCGTTTTCTTCGGCATCGTCGCGGTCATCGCCAGCCAGCAGCTCTTCCAGCCGGTGATCGAGTACGTGCTGACCCTGCCGCTGTCGCAGCAGCCGGGCATGTTCTACATCGCCAACGGCGTGCTCTCCGCCATCAGCGACAACGTTTTCGTGGCCACGGTGTACATCAACGAGGTACGCAACGCCTTCGACGCCGGCACCATCACCCGCGAGCAGTTCGACCTCTTGGGCGTCGCCATCAACACCGGCACGAACATCCCCAGCGTGGCGACGCCGAACGGCCAAGCCGCGTTCCTGTTCCTGCTCACCTCGTCCCTCGCACCGCTCATCCGCCTCTCGTATGGCCGCATGGTGTACATGGCACTGCCCTACACCATCACGATGGGCATCGCCGGATGGCTGGCGGTGCAGTACATCCTGTAAAGCGGGCGCGGCGACGCAGGCGTCGCCGGCGGTTTAGGCCGTGGCCAGACGGCGCCAAACGGCGCCCTGTTCCGACTTGCTGTCGAGCATGTCGAGGTAGGCCTCGTGGGCTGTGAGTTCCGCCGGTGTGGCGCGGAGCACCGGCACCTTCGGACGATCGACGGGCAGACGCACGATGTCGGCCACCGCCTCCGCCGGTTCGTCGCTCGGCAGGAGCGAACCCTGCCCCCCCGTCATCAGCAGGAACACGTCCGCCAGCAGCTCGGCATCTAGCAGCGCGCCGTGCAGGTCTCGGGTGGAGTTGTCCACGCCATAGCGGCGACAGAGCGCGTCGAGCCCGTTCTTCTGCCCCGGGTGCTTATGGCGCGCCATCACCATCGAGTCGGTCACCGTGCAGATGTCTTCGATGCGCTTTGGGCGGCCTTCGGGTAGAAGCGACAGTTCGTAGTCGAGAAAGGAAACGTCGAAGGGAGCGTTGTGGATGACGAGCTCCGCGCCTTCGATGAATTGAAGCAACTCGCCAGCAATCTCGCCAAAGGCAGGCTTGTCCGACAGGAACTCGTCACTCAAGCCGTGCACCTCGAAGGCGGCGTCGTCCACCTCGCGATCCGGGCGGATGTAGCAGTGGTAGTGCTTGCCGATCTTGCGGTCCATCACCTCGACGGCCCCCACCTCCACCACCCGATGGCCCCGCTCCGGCTCCAGCCCCGTGGTTTCCGTGTCGAGAACGACCTGCCTCACTCCTGCTCTCCCATGCCTTGTTGCATCCGGTCGATGGCATCGCGCGCGGCAGCGTCCACGCGTTCGTTTTCCTCGTGCCCGCTGTGGCCTCGCACCCAGCGCCAATCCACCGAGTGCCGCATGTTCTGCTCATCGAGTCGCTGCCAGAGCTCTTGGTTCTTCACCGGGTGCCCGCCCTTGCGCTTCCAGCCGCGACGCTTCCAACCGTCGATCCACGAGGTGATGCCCTGGCGCACGTATTCGGAGTCGGTGGTGAGCGTCACGGCGCAGGGTCGCTTGAGCGCGGCGAGTCCTTCGATGGCGGCCATGAGTTCCATGCGATTGTTGGTGGTGTTGGGTTCCGCACCGTCCAGCATCCGTTCCGCCTCGCCGGTGCGCAGGAGAGCCGCCCAGCCGCCTGGTCCGGGATTGCCGCGACAGGCGCCATCCGTGAACACCTCGACCTTGGTGCGCATTGCCTACCAGCCCTTCACTGCGGACGACGACGCTGCCGCCGGCGTAGCCGACGCGGCCACCGGCGCCCGCAGATGCACTCGGCGCAGCGCCGTCATGCCGTGTCCGATCCGGGTTGCGGCCACGATGTACACGCCGCCGAACGGCAGTTGCACGCGATTCACGGCTTCGCTGGCTCGCCGCCAGCGCTGCCCCTCGAGGGCCGCCGGCAACGCACCGCGATAGCTGAGATGCACGCCACGCTCGCGATCGAACCCCAGCAAGTCCAGCCAGTCCGCAAGGCGCAGAGGGCTCACCGGATGCATATCGCGAAACGGCCGCCAGGGTTTCGCCAGCGACCACAAGCTCCACGGGTTGAAGCCGACGACCAACAGCCGGCCGCCAAGAGGCAGCACCCGCGCCACCTCCCGCAATGCCGCCCGCCGGTCCTCCGCCACATCGAGCGCATGATGCAGCACGACGTTGTCGAAGCAATGCGGTGGAAACGGCAAAGCCACCGGATTCGCGGCCACCACGCCCACACCACCTGCGTGCGACACGCGTGCGGACGACCATGCCAGCATGCGCGTGCGCACCATGCAGCGGTCGGTGGTGGCCACCGCGTCGCACTGCGGACCGATCCAAAGCAGGGTATCGCCATGAAAACGCCGGACGATACGGCCGATGTGCGGCCGCTCGCGCTCGCACAAGAGCCTTCCCGCCGGCGATCGCAGCCAAACCCGGAAGCCGGTCTCGGCATCCGTCGGCCCTGGCACCGGCGCGGAACTCGTCTCGGGGGTCACCCGATTGGCACCATCCGTCTCACGCCGCCGAATCTTACTCCCAAGTCCTGCTCTTCGGTGATTTGGGCGATTTGCCAAACGCCCCGTTTTGGCGCAAAGTTGCCGACCCTCGATTTCCGAGAGCCATTCACCAACCATGTTCAAGAGATGGTGGGCGCTGCCCACCACGGCATTGATCTTGGCCGGCTGTCAGATGGCGGGTGTCGCGCCCGCGCCGGGCGCGGTTGCCGTGCCTGAGGTCGACGATGGCGAAGTGTTGCCGCCGCCGATCGTTGCGGCCGAGGTCAAGCCGGAGGCGAGCCCCGCCGAGCCGATTGAACCGGCGGCCACAAAGCCCGAAGAGCTTCCGCTGCCGAGCGCCGCGGACGAGGCTGCGGATGGCTTTCTGGCCCAGCTTCGCGCCGGGTTCCGGCTCGACCACGACCTCGAGCGCAAGCAGGTTCGCAAGGAAGTCGAGTGGCTGGTACGCAACCCCGAGTATCTCGCCGGCAAGCGCGAGCGCGGCCTGCGCTATCTGCCCTACATCTGCGCCGAGGTACACAAGCGCGAGATGCCGGCCGAGCTTTGCCTCATCCCCATCATCGAAAGTGCTTTGCGTCCGCACGCGTTCTCGCCCCAGGGCGCGGTGGGCCTTTGGCAGTTCATGCCGAGCACTGCACGCCGGTTCGACCTGACCTTGGACTGGTGGACCGACCAGCGCCGCGACGTGGCGCTTTCCACCACTGCGGCCCTCGACTACCTCGAGCAACTGCACAAGCGCTTCGGCGACTGGACGCTGGCGCTCGCCGCCTACAACTGCGGCGAGGGACGAATGCATCGCACGCTGCGGCGAACGCCCGGCGCCAAGACGGCCTTCGACCTGCGCCTGCCGCGCGAGACCGAGTACTACGTGGCGCGCATCCTTGCCTACGCCGCGGTGTTCGCCGAGCCGGAACGCTATAGCGTGGAACTGCCGTTCGGTCCGCTCGACAGCGCCGAACCGAGGATCGCCGTGGTGGAGACGGGCGGGCAGATCGACCTGGCCCGTGCCGCGGAGGCCATCGGCCAAGACATGCAATACCTCTACAACCTGAACCCGGCGCTCAAGCGCTGGGCAACGCCGCCCAATGGCCCGCATCAACTGCTCGTCCGCGCCGAGCACGCAGAGCAAGCGCAGCAAGCGCTCGCGAGCCTCTCGAACGATGAACGCATGCTGTGGGCCCGCGTTCGCATCGGCACCAACGACACCCTGAGCGGCATCGCCAGCGAATACAGCGTGGCCATGGACACCCTGAGCCGCGTCAACGGTGTGCGCGGTGCCCGCATCGAGGAAGGCGACTTCCTGATGGTGCCGACGCCGTTCCGCGACTGGGCGGATTACCCGACGCCGTTCCGCACGGGCGCCGGCGGCGACGCGATTTACGTGGTTCGCTCAGGCGACTCCATCTGGAAGATCTCTCGACGCCTCGACCTCGACATGAACCTGCTCATGCGCGCTAACGAACTGACGAAGCGGTCGGTGCTGCAAATTGGCCAACGGCTCTCGCTGCCGGGCCTCGGCGGTACCCGCAGCATCGAGGAGAAGCAGGTCACCCAGGAGGCCATCGCCTACCGGGTGCGGCGCAACGACTCCCTCTCCACCATCGCCGCCAGATTCAAGGTCTCGGTCGCCAAGCTGGTCGATTGGAACGACATCGATCCCAAGGCGTTCATCCACCCCGGCCAACGCCTGGTGGTGCGACCGGCAGACCAACCCCCAGCCGGCGGCTAGCGGCCCGCGCCGTGGAACGGCACCAGCTCACACCGAGCAAATCGCGCAACCGAGCGACCGTACCGGCGCTTTCTTCGTAGGGGACGGGCTTGTCCCGTCCCGTGTCCAATCCATCGAAGCGCAGCAATTCGCGCAAGCGAACTGCCAGCGCTCGCAAGGGCGCGCTGGCGCCGCATCTGCGATGATGTTCCACTTCGGAACTCCCACCAAACTTGCGTGACTGATGGCCCAGTTGCCCACATCCGATGCTGGCGTGGCGCGCTTTCTCGCCGAGGCCCGGCGCACGCCGCTGGCAACGCGCAGCGATCGCCGCATCCTTTTTGCACTTGATGCCACCGCCAGCCGCGAACCCACCTGGGATCTTGCCTCGCGCTTGCACGGCGAGCTGTTCGAAGCGGCATCAGACGACGGCGGCACGGCGGTGCAACTGGTGCACTACGGCGGTTTCAACGAGTTTCACGCATCGCCTTGGACGACCCGGCCAGCGGCGCTTCTGCGGCAGATGACCGAGGTGCGCTGTCGCGGCGGGCTCACCCAGATTCAACGCGTGCTCGAACACGCAATCGCGCAAACGAGCCAAGCCCGCATCCGCGCCGTCGTCTTCATCGGCGATGCCTGCGAGGAGCCCGTGGACAAGGTGGCGGACGCCGCCGGACGCCTGGCGCTCTTCCAAACGCCGGTGTTCGTGTTCCAAGAAGGCGCGGACCCGGATGCCAGCCGGGTCTTCCGCCAAGTGGCGCGGCTCACCGGCGGCGCCCACTCGCCCTTCGAGCCGGGTCGCGCCGCAGAGCTGCGCGCTCTGCTCAAGGCGGTCGCGCATTTCGCCGCATCCGGACGCCGAGGTGTCGAACAACTCGACCATCCCGCGGCAGCACGCCTGCTTCGGCAACTGCCATGATCCTCTTGGTCGTCGTCGCGGTGGTGGGCGCATTCGCCTTTGCGCTGCTGATGAAGCTCTACTGGGCACGCAACACGCCCAACAAGCCCACCAGCATCGTCACCGGTGCCGTGGTGGCACTGCTTGCCGCCCTCGCCATCCTCGCCGCCAGCGGCCGCCTGCACTGGCTCGCCGCCCTCGCCACCGGTGCCCTACCCTTCCTGCGGCATGCGCTGCGGCTGGCGCTGAATCCGGTCGGCGGCCTGCTCTTGCGACGCTTTCTCGCTGGCCGTGGCGGCCCTTCGCCCCTCGGCGGGATGTTCGGCGGTTTCCGGCAAAGTCCTCCGGAAGCGAACGGCGACCCCCGCCAGTCTTCCGTGCAAACCGACGAACTCAGGATGACGCTCAACCACGAAACCGGCGAGATGGACGGCGAAGTCCTGCGCGGAGAGCGCCAAGGCAAGCGCCTCGGCGAATTGGACCTCGCCGAGGTGGTCACTCTCCTGACCGCGTTCGACGACGAACGCTCAAGACAGTTGCTCACTGCCTATCTGGACCGCCGCGCCCCCGGCTGGAACGACGCCGCGCAAGGCAACCAAGACGGCCAGCAAGACACCATGACCGTCGAGCGGGCGCTTAGGGTGCTTGACCTGCCGGACAGCGCGGACCGCGACGACGTGATCGCCGCCCACCGCCGCCTGATGCAACGCCTCCACCCCGACCGCGGCGGCAGCGCCTTCCTCGCCGCCACCCTCAACGAAGCGAAAAAAGTGCTGCTCGACAGCCGCTAGCGGGCATTAGCGAGCCCTGCTCGAACAACGCCCGCCGGCAAGCACCGAAGCAACATGCCCCTGCCATGCGAGGGCCTCTGGAGGGAGGGCGTCCCCGCCCTCCAAGCGTGCCAAAGGCGCGCACGCAACGGAGCCGGCCAACGCCACCGCAAGCAAGCGTTCCAGACAACGCCAACAAAGCGCCACCCCCAACAACGCCAGCAAACCAGCCCCTGCCACGCGAGGGCCTCTCTGGAGGGAGGGCGTCCCGCCCTCCAAGCGTGCCGAAGGCGCGCACGCAGCGGAGTCGGCCAACGCCACCGCAAGCAAGCGTTCCAGACAACGCCAACAAAGCGCCAACCCTGACCAACGCCACCAGCAAACCAGCCTCTGTTCCCCGACGTGCTTGCGGCACGACGGAGGCGTTCGGACGGCTTGTCCGTGCGCAAGGCTCCGAGAATCGTATATTGAGGGTTGGAGATTCCAGCTTTCGGGAGTCCGTGGATTACCACGTCAGTGTCCACGCGCCGGTTACGCGCTTCGGGTAGGTGGTCGCCCGTGCCGCCGGCGAACGCCCGGCCATGCGCGAGCTGCGCGACGCGATGCATCACCTGCGTGCCGTGGACACGCTGGTGGTGTGGCGGCTGGACCGCCTCGGCCGGTCGCCGAAGCATCTGATCGGGAAGGCGGACCGTCTTCGCACCCAGGGCATTGGCCTGAAGAGCCTCAAGGAGGCGATTGACACCGAGTCGAGCACGGGTCAGCCGGTGTTCCGTGTCTTCGGGGCACTGGCGGAGTTCGAGCGGGCGGTGATCCGGGAGCGGGCGCAGGCGGGTCTGGCGTCGGCGCGCGCCCGGGGGCGTCGGGGCGGCCGCCGCAAGGCGCGGGGGAGGCACAGCGCCGTCACGCGGTGTCGCGGTACCGGTCCGGGGAGCACAACGGTCCTCGGGATCAGCGAATGTTGGACTAACCCTTGACGCACACGACTTGCTTGAGCGTGTGCACCACGTCCACGAGTTGCCGCTGCGCCGCCATGACCGCGTCGATGTCCTTGTAGGCGCCCGGCGTCTCGTCGATCACCTCACGGTCCTTGCGGCACTCCACGCCGTCCGTCGCCTTTCGGTGGTCCTCAAGCGTGAATCTCCGGCGCGCGTCGCCGCGCGACATCACCCGGCCCGCGCCGTGCGAACACGAGTGGAACGAGTTCGCGTTGCCCTTGCCGCGGACAATAAACGAGCGCTCGCCCATCGACCCGGGAATGATCCCGAGATCGCCGCGGCGGGCACGCACGGCGCCCTTTCGGGTCAGCCAGACGTCGGCACCAAAGTGCTTCTCGCGGGCGACGTAGTTGTGATGGCAGTTGACCGCCTCATCGACGACGTCGAACCGCCGCGTCGCGCCCGCCAGCGCTTTCAGCACCCGGGCCATCATCACCTCGCGGTTGACGGCGGCGTAATCCTGCGCCCAGGCCACGGCACGCACGTAGTTGCGGAAGTGGTCGGTGCCTTCCACCAGGTAGGCGAGGGCCCGGTCCGGCAGGCGGATGAAGTAGCGCTCCATGTCCTTCTTCGCGAGCTCGATGAAGCAGGTCCCGATACCGTTGCCCGGGCCGCGCGAGCCCGAGTGCAGCATCGCCCAGACGGCGCCCGCCTCGTCGAGGCAGATCTCGATGAAGTGGTTGCCGGTACCGAGGGTACCGAGATGGATCGGCGCCTTCGCCGCCTGGCGGCGCAGCTTCGGGGTGTACTCAAGGATCTCGCCGAGGCGCTCCTCGAGGGAGCGGTTCTTCCTGCCCCGCGCCCGGTAGGCGGCCGCCACGTCCTCAGGGACGTCGTGCCAGGCGCCGCGGTCGCCCTTCCCGCCCTGGTTCGTCCGACCGTGCGGGACGCCCTGCTCGATCGCCGAACGCACGTCCGTCAGACCGTCGGGGAGGTCCCCAGCGGTCAGCGTCGTGCGCACCGCCATCATGCCGCAGCCGATGTCGACGCCCACCGCGGCCGGCACGATGGCCTTGTGCGTCGGAATGACGGAGCCGACGGTCGCGCCCCAGCCCTGGTGCACGTCCGGCATGAGGGCCACGTGGCGGTGCACGAACGGCAGTCCGGCGACGTTGCGCACCTGCGCCATCGCCTGCGGCTCCACCGGCACGCCATCGGTCCATGCCTTGATCGGCACACCGCCCGTGTCGAAGTGCAGGTGCCCATCTTCGGCACGACCCTGAGGCAGCTCCACTGTCACGTTGCATCGCTTGGTGGAAAACCACGGTACCCAAACAATAGCATCGTGCACATTGAACCGCCAAACGGTGTACTGGCTCAATGCTTTTGGCACTGAGGACTAGGCAGCCTCCTGAGCGACAAGGTACTCGTTCGGGGTTCGATAGGCGAGCGATGCGTGAGGACGCTCGTAGTTGAAGAAGAACTCGTACCTGGCGAGCTGCGGGGCGACGTGCTCGACGGTCAGGGGTCCGCCGTAGAGGTTCCAGAACTCGGCTCGCGCCGAGCGGTTGGTTCTCTCCACGCAGCCGTTCCATTGCGGCCTGCGCGGCGGCAGTACGTGCAGCGGGACGCCGAGCTCCTCGCAGGCGTCCTCGAAGTCGGCCGCCATTCATGGCGCATGAACATCGCTGCCGCCGTCGACCTGGATGGACAGCACCGGGAACGGCAGGGCGCCGACCAGATCCCCGAGGAAGCGTCTGGCGTTGCCGGCGGTGGCCCGCGTGAAGACCCGCGCCACCATGAACCTCGACACGGGGCAGACCGCGCGGAACTCCTTCAGCGTGCGCCCCTCGCAGGTGTAGGTCATGTGGTCCACCTGCACCAGTTCCCCGGCCCTGGTGGCCTTGGCGCCGTACTTCCAGCGCCGCGCCCACTTGGCGAAGCGGCACCGCCTCTTGGGCTTGACGCGGCCTTCACAGAAGGACGCCGGGCGGATCGCGCCGGCCTTGAGCGCACGCTCGATGATCCGCCCGACCGTGGACACGCTGAGCTCCCGGCCCTTGCGCGCCAGCACCGCCTGGATGCGCGCCTTGCCCATGGACGGGTACTTGCGGCGCACGTCCAGAACCGCCTTGACGTCCTTCGGCTTCCAAGCGCGCCGCCGCACGCGGTGCGGCCGGGTCGACTTCGGCGCCAGTTCGCGCTGGCCGCTCGCGGCCAGCGCGGACTGCCACCGGTACCGCGTGCGCCGGCTGATCCCGAGTTGTTCGAGCGCGGCCCCCTCGCCGCAGCCGGCGGCGCGCAGCCTGTCGTAGGCCTTCAGCGTCCGACAGCGCTCCGCCGCCTCCTTCGGAACGTGCTCGTCCACCGCGAAGCTGCGGTACGATCGTACGCGCATGGACTTGATGTTCATGGTTCGGGTCTCCTTCCCAGTGGGTTTGCGTTCACTGGAGGCTACCCGATCCGGCGCCGCGGTCGGCGTTCAACCGCCGCGGCGTCGCACTATTTGGTCACCGACCGTCCCGTGCCAAATGTGTCTGAGCTACAACAAACGGGGCAGGACGGGTCTCCGCGAGGGAACTGGCCAACTCCTCGGGTGATCGACTCGGGTCTAGTAGGACCTGTTGACGGGATGACAACGGGATCAAGGGGCGCAGAAGCTATCCACCCAATCTCGAGCCCCACCAAAAAAAAAGTGCTCGTCAGGAACTGGCTTTCCGAGTAGTGCTCGGCAGGCGGACCGAAATCCACCGGTCTCTGAAGGTTCCTTCCTGTCGACAATCCAAAGCCTGTCAGGGGGAAGATCGATCAATGCGTCGGCAAAGAGCGTCCGAGCGAGAAAGCAACTGTCGGGAACGGAGTAGCCGATGAACGTGACAGAATCCGCAGTGGAAAGGAGGTCGAAGGCAAGCGTCCAAACGATGCGGAGGAGTGGTTGGGAGGTCAACTCTGCATGAGAAGAGATCGCGGGGAGAATGACAGGAAGCGGAGCGAGGTGGAGCGCCAGTTCGTCGTGGCGGGCTTCACGGTCAAAGCTGTCTTCCCAGAAGTGGTGGTACACGAGGGCATCGGGCGTGGTTGGCTCATGATGCCCCAGAAGTGGCCACCAATTGACTGATCCATGGAGTTTGAGCAGTTTGAGCGGGGATCTCCTGACGGCACGAGGCGTGCCATAGATGAAGCCATGGGACGGTCGGCAGAAGAAACCGTAGCCCCAGTCGGGGCTCCACGTTCCTGTGCGGCTGAGTGCGATGTCCAGGAAGTCGTCGCAGTTGAAAGTGACGCAGGAGGCGTTGTGTCGCGCGCAATGTTGGGCGAAGGTTACGATCGCACCTTCGACGGGTGCGTCCGCCATGGCGCGACTCAAGCGTTGAAGGAAGAGCTGCGTCAGCTCAGAGAGCAAGAACGCGTACTGCGTGGCGGCGCTACCGGTGTAGTCGTAGGGCATCCGTGCCTTGAGGCGAACCATCAGACGCTCAAGGTTGATGGAGCCGTCTCGGTGCCGGCTTCGCTCAGCGTCCAGTAGCCGACTCGCGAAAGGTAACCCACGCACTGTTTCGACGAGTCGCGCGACGTCGAATTCGTCGACAGAAAGGGGTGCATCGGGAACGAAGGCTCGGGTGAAGCCGGCGCCAGTGACGAACACGTGACGGCGGTCCTGGATGGGGGCGACGACTGCCGTCACGCTGAACTACGGCAGGGGATAGCCATCACGTTCCGTCAGCGACGGGGACGTGGGTACGGGAGTTTCGCATGGCCCAACCCCTAAACCTGCCGGGGAGTGGTAGGGACTTCTCGACTCCAGGGCATCCGTGGCTAGCGGCATTGGTGTTCTCGTTGCCGACGTGGGCCGACCGCAACGTTGCGGCAGGCTTCACTGACAATGGACGATGAAGGCGAGAAGTCTAGGGCGATCGCAGTCCATAGGTCAAGGCGCCTCGAGGCCCGCGCGCGGCCAGCCATCCGCGCGGAGAATCACCCCACGGCCTTTTAGGGGGGGCAACTTGCTACCGTGCCACGCTTGCCGCTCCAGTCGAACGGATTCGGGCCTAGGTACAGATATGGGTAATCGACATATAGCGAAACGTCCAACCTCGCTTTATATCGACCATTGTCGCAATAGTCGAACCACACTTGGGTGCCTTTGCGACCAGAGACGTCTGCGCGCCAGACTGGCGTTAAGGTATCCGGCCTCCTGAAGTCCCTAGAGACACGATCGCCAGTGCCCGGGTTCCGCAATAGCAACTCAAGCTTCCATGAGACCTGGTCGGGACTGGGCATGGTCCCCGGGCCGGTGTACTCGAACCTGCACCTAACCGTTGCCTTGATCTTCACCCAGTCTCGGTGAACACCGTAGCCCAGATCGACGTCACCCTTGTGCGGACCGAACAGGTATTGTACGTGCACATGGGGTAGCCGACGGGGACCGTGTGCCCCCCATAGGTCGACTTGAGCTCCTCGACTCTGTAACCAGTCTCTCGGGCATAGGCGTGCAGGTCCATGCCGACCAGTGCGCCGCGTACGGTGGCAGCCGGGCCCAGTGAACCGTGCTCGGCGTAGAGGTCGTCCTCCGGATCGAGGCCGCTCTCGTCGTAAGTGGTGGAGCGGAGTTCGTCCGTCATGTACGGGTCTGAACTGAGGTCGGCGAGGACTTGGCTGGCAAGTCCGCCTACGAGTGCAAGGGACACGATCCTGAAAGTGTTGCGCACCGTAATTAACCTCCGTTGCTGGTGATGGTCGCGATGGACGATGCGGTGTGTCGCGGGGTCTGGCGCCGCCTATTTCCGTTGGAGGACCTATCACGACGATTTCGGCCGATGCAACCCCTCTGACGACTTTGTCAATCCAAAGCAGAAATGTCCCCTTTTCTCCAAGACAGAAATGTCCCCTTTGAAGGGCTGTCTGAAGGCGGCTCTGGTCACCCTCCGACTCCGGTGGGGAGAGGTTGTTGTTGGGCGGTGGGGTTGTGGGCGAGAGGCGCGTGAGCGTGGGCAGGCGGTGGGCAACGGGTCCTCCCGTTGTCCACGGGCTGTCCATGCGTTCCGAAGGACACGCGCCGGTCCGAAGGACTCGTCCACAAGTCCACCGCCTGTCCGGGTCAGGCGGCTTGGTAGTCCCTGCGCCACGGATATGGTCCGGCGCCGGCCTGTGCGCCGGCCGCGACCGCTGCGCCGCCTTGGCCTCGGCGACCCGATCCCGAACCGTCTTCTCGTCCTCCACGGCAGCGGCCGGCTCGCCGGCGGCCAGACGCCGAACCGGCAGCTCGCGACCCTCCCGCAGCACCGTCACGCGGCCGTCGAAGCCCTTGCACACCGTCACCTCGGCACCCTGCAGCCGGCGCCCCCTGCCCGCCCCCGTCACCTGCCACGTCTCGCACTCGAACTGCACCGTCAGGTTCTTCGTCACCTTGCGCGTGATGCTCGCTGAAGATCAGCGCCAGTTCCCCAGCGTCGTGCAGCACCGGCCGGTGCGCGTCCTCCGGGCACGCCGGCGCCACCGCGAAGCGGGCGTTGAAGTCCGCCATGAAGGCCGGCAGGAAGGCATTGCCCGACGCAAGGTCGCCGATGCCGCGCAGCCGCATCTCCCGCACCAGCCGGCCCTGCAGCGTCCGGTTGGCGCGCTCCACCCGACCCTTCGCCTGCGGCGTCGAGGCGTGGATCGGCTCGATGTCCAGCGTCTTCAGGGCCCGCGTGAACTGCGTCAGGTCCCCCTCGTGCCCCGGCAGGTTGTTGCGGAACACGCCGGCGCGATCCGAGTACAGCGCCACCGGACGGCCGTGGGCCGCCAGATGCTCCCCCAGCGTCTCCATGTATGCCCGCGTCGTCTCCGACGGCGCGAACCGCAGCGCCGTCAGCCGGCTCGTCGCGTCGTCCACGAACGCGATCAGCGTGCAGCGCGGCCCGCGATCCTCGAACCACGCGTGCGGAGAGCCGTCCACCTGCACCAGATCCCCCACGCACGACCGCCGGGGACGCGGCGCGTGAACCGGCAGCCGCCGGCGACCCCTCGCCTGCCACTGCCCGTCCGCAACCATCCACTGCCGCAGCGTCTCCACCGACAGCCGGAAGCCGTCCTCCTCCACCAGCTTCTCGCACGCGTGCGTCGGGCCGAAGTCCGGGCAGCGCTCCCGAACCCGCGACAGAACCGCCTGCCGAACCTCGTCCGGCAGCGCGTTGTTCGGCCGCCGCCCCCGACGCCCCGACACCAGACCCGCCACGCCACCCTCCCGAAAGCGCCTCGCCAGCCGCTTCACCTGCCGCACCCCCACGCCAAGCCGAACCGCCGCCTCCGACTGCTTCAGGCGACGCTCCACAACCGCCTGGATCACCGCAGCCCGATCCGACTCCCGAACGCTCAATCTCACCCCCTCCGACAACAACCCCGCAACCCCCAAAAGGGGACACTTTAGAATTGGACAAAGGGGACATTAGTGCTTTGGACTAACAACCCTCTGACGACTTTTTTTCGCCAAGTCGCCCGAAGACAGCGACCGTCGAGAGCTCGACGCCGTATCGAAGCCGCGCCACGTACCCGAAGCCCGCTTCCTGCTCGCGCGTGTAGTACGCAGGCATCGACGGCGACGCCCAGTTACCGGCGCGCTGCATGCCAACGAGGCTCGCGTTGCGTTCGGCCAGCGACTGCGCCGACCCCACCCGCAGCGAGTGACTGGACACCCGTTCTCGCACTCCAATCTCCCTAGCGCGGTCCACGATGATCTGGCGGATCGACCGGACGCCCAGTTCGCCCGCGGCCGCGTGGCCGCCCCGACGTACGTTGCGGAATAGGCGGCCCTCGCGGACACCGCTTGCCGACAGCCATGCCCGGATGCGTTCAACCGTCGACGGTCCCAGGTACTGCACCACGCCCGTGCCTTCGCGATCGGTCTTCGTTTCTCGCAGCAGGGCACGGCCCGACCCGTCCTCCATGAAGCCGATGTCGTCCACCTCGAGCCTGTGGGCGTCGGAGACGCGCAGCAGGGCATCGGACATCTGCTGGTGCAGCGAGTGTTCTGCGCG
Source organism: Pseudomonadales bacterium (assembly GCA_965116935.1). Classification (GTDB taxonomy): domain Bacteria; phylum Pseudomonadota; class Gammaproteobacteria; order Pseudomonadales; family Azotimanducaceae; genus VXYL01. Next base: position 4,600,942 of record OZ220737.1, read on the forward strand.
CCTTGCGGCGCGACGGAGGGCGAGACGCCCTCCCTCCGGAGCGGCGCGGCCACGGCACCGTCTGTGGCAAACTGCGCGCCTTTTCTGACGCATTGGGCGCTCCCGCTACCTGAATGCTCCTCTGCGTCCTCATCCACAGACACGCTCCGCCCCCTCGCGGAACTCCAAGAACGCATAGATGCAGGAGGGCTGGCCTTGGGCTGGTCGGTCAACCGCCCCACCGGGCTCACACACCATCGCCCCGGGCTCGCGACGCCCGGCTACACCCTGCTGACGCCACACGGCGGCGACTCGACTTGGCTCATCGACATCCACGGCCGCGTGGTGCACCGCTGGACGTTCCAGCACATCCGCCCCGGCTATGGTCGTCTGCTCAAGAACGGCAACCTGTTGATGACAGGCTCGGACCCAAAGCAACCCATGCGCCGGGACGCCGCCCCCAAGGAGCCGCCGCCGTTCGAGGAGCGCGTAAAGACCCTCGGCGGCTACCACACCACGCTTTGCGAGGTGGATTGGGATGGCAACGTGGTCTGGGAGTATGTCAATGCCTACCAGCACCACGACTTCTTCCGCTTCGAGAACGGCAACACCATGGTGCCGGTGTGGATCGAACTGCCCGAAGAGGTGCAACGCAAGGTGCGCGGCGGGCGCCGGCGCCAGCGTCGAGAGAAGCTGCCAAGGCTGATCGGCGACGATCTCGTGGAAGTGGACGCGGAAGGCAACGAGGTGCGCCGCATCCATCTGTGGCAGCTCATGGACCCGGTGAAGGACCCGATCTACCCCACCGTGCGGCGCTGGGAGTGGACCCACGTCAACGGCATCGACATCAACCCCGCCGGCGAGATCGTGTTCTCGGCGCGACACATCGACCGCTTGGGCATCATCGGTGCCGATGGCGAGCTCAAGTGGAAGTTCGACCAGACCCACGGCCAGCACCAGCCGACCTGGGTGCGTCCGGAAGGAAAGCACGAGCCCAGCAACGTGCTCGTGTTCGACAACGGCGACGCCGGCTCGCGCGTGATCGAGATCGACCCGGCAACGAGCGAGATCGTCTGGGGCTACCGCGGCAACCCCTCGCCGCAGTTCTTCAGCGGCCACATCTCCGGCGCCGTGCAGCTATGGTCGCGCAGCGTACTCGTGTGCGAAGGCACCAGCGGTCGCCTGTTCGAGGTCACCCGCAGCGGCGAAGTGGTGTGGGAATGGATCAACCCGTTCCTGAACACGAACAGTCGCGGCGAACCCACGGTGAGCATCTACCGCACACACCGCTACGCTCCGGACCATCCGGCCTTGGCCGGGCGGGATCTGGACCCCGCCCGCCACGCCAACATCAACCGCCTGCACAGCCTCGACTAGTCGCCGAGAACCCAAACTGTAGCTAGTGCCCCGTAGGGGCGGGGCTTGTCCCCATATGCGCTAACTTGTTTTGCGCATCGGCTGTCCGTAAGGTGGGGGTGTCGGTTCGGCTGGGGGCTTGTGCGGAGTGGACGAGGACTGGAAGGTGGTGGTGTCGTTCCTTCCGGAAGGCTGGGAGGAACTGGCGCAGGAGACGGGGGCGCTGAAGGGACTGCGCAAGGCGAAGTCTCCGGAGGCGCTGCTGCGGGTGCTTCTGCTGCATCTGGCGCGGGGTCATTCGCTGCGGGAGACGGTGGTGCGGGCGCGGCAGGCGAACCTTGCGGAGCTCTCGGACGTGGCGCTGCTGAAGCGGCTGCGGAAGTCGTCGGAGTGGCTGCGGGAGCTGTGCGCGGCGATGTTCCGGGAGCAGGGCGGAGTGTCGGCGTCTGGCGAGCTGCCGTTCCGGGCGTTCGACGCGACGACGGTGAAGGAGCCGGGGCGGACGGGCTCGCTGTGGCGCCTGCACTACAGCGTGCGGCTTCCGTCGCTGGCTTGCGACTTCTACAAGCTGACGCCGACCGAGGGTTCGGGCGTGGCCGAGACGCTGGCGCACTTTCCGATCGCCCGGGGCGACCTGGTGCTGGCGGACCGGGGCTACTCGACGGCGGCGGGTCTCGGCCACGTGGCGTCGTCGGGCGGCCACGCCACGGTGCGCGTGAACACCGGCTCGCTGCCGCTGCGGACACCGGACGGGGAGGCGCTGGACCTGCTGCAGCGGGTCGCCGGGCTGGACGAGGCGTGCGTCCCGCGGGCATGGCCGGCGGTGGCGGTCGGTCGGGGCGTCGCGGTGCCGGGTCGCGTGTGCGCGATCCGCAAGACCGAGGAGGCCGCCGCCATCGCGCAGCGCAAGGCGAAGGAACACGCAGCGCGCCAGGGCCGGCAGGTGCGGCCGTCCAGCCTCGAGTTCGCCCGCCACGTGATCCTGTTCACCACCTTCCCCGAAGGGACCTTCGACGCCCGCAGCGTGCTGGACTGGTACCGCGTCCGCTGGCAGGTCGAACTGGTCTTCAGGCGCTTCAAGTCGCTGGCGCAGCTCGGCCACCTGCCCAAGCACGAGGACGACAGCGCCCGCGCCTGGCTCCACGGCAAGCTGCTCGTGGCGCTGTTGGTGGAGAAGCTCGTTCGCCACGCCGGCTCCGTTTCCCCCTGGGGAGGCACCGTGGAGAGCCCGCCGTCGCAGTCCCTGGCGTGACTTCCGCTTCATGTACGGCCAGATCGCCCGCGCCATCGAGCCGCACCTCCCCCTGCAGCAGGCCATCGACGACTGGAACCGCATCTCAAGGGGATTGGCCGACCCGCCTCGCCAGCGGACCCCGCAGATCGACGAACGCTTCCCGGAACCATCGATCCAAACAAGTTAGCGCATATGGGGCTTGTCCCCGCCCGTCTTGAACGTGCCGAGGGCAAGCAGTTCGCGCAAACGAACTGCCACGCGCCCGTCAGGGCGCGCCGGGACGGGACAAGCCCGTCCCCTACGAACTACGTTCTATGGCTAGCCCGACGGGCGTTCGGAGCGAAGGCAGAATGCCCTCCTTCCGAGGGAGCCCGCATTCGGCGCGACAACGACCTTACGAAGCGTTGCACAGCACCTGGCCGGCGCAAACACCCGTGTGTTCGTCGTCGCGCAAGGTCACCTGGCCGTTGCACACCGTCGCCTTGTAGCCCTGGGCGCGTTGCTGGAAGCGAGGCGCACCGCCGGGGAAGTCGTGGACGATGTAGGGCTGGCGTTCCTCGATGCGATCGACGTCGATGACGTTCACGTCTGCCCGCTTGCCGGCCGCAAGAATGCCGCGATCGGTTAGGCCCAGCACACGCGCCGGCTCGGCGGCGATGCGACGCACGGCCTCCTCGATGGAGTACGTGCCCTTGTCGCGGTGCCAGTGGGAAAGCACGAACGTGGCCCAGCCAGAGTCGATCATCTGGCTCACATGCGCACCGGCGTCGCCAAGGCCGGGCATGGCCCAGTCCGTGGTGATCATCTGCTCCAGATTGTCGAGGTTGACATTGAAGCCGCGGTTGTGGAACAGCTCCTTGCCATCGCTTTCCAACGTCAGTCGCAGCCACGCCTCCACGGGGTGTTCGTCAGCCGCTGCGGCGATGTCGGCAAGGCTCTCGTAACGCTCCTGCGTGTAGCAGGGCCGTTCCGCCCCGCCCATCGGGTAAACGCGCCGGGAGCTTTTGAGCACCTGCTCGTTCAGGTTTTCGTTTTCCCGCACCTCGGCCACCAGCTTGGCTCGGAAGTCGGCGTCGCGAATGGCCTCTAGGCGGGCGTCGAAGTCGATCTTGCGCAGTTCATTCCACGAAGGCGTGCGCCAGAAGTTGCTGGTGGCGAGGCCCGTGACTCCGCCTCCGGAACGCGGCACGGTCACCGCCGTCACATCGACGCCGGCACCGCGCATGGCGGTCACCTTCTCGTCGAGCGCTTCGCGGTGCTCGCCGATGGCGCTGAACAGGATGCGACTCGTCTGGCCCTCTTCGGCGAGGAGATCCATCTCCTCCTCGATGTTGCCGAAGTGCGGCACCGTTTGCATCAGGCCGCCTTCCTTGCCCACCGCACGAGCGATGGCGAGCAGCTCTTCGCGGGACGCGAACGTGCCCGGAATCGGACGGCGGTCGGGCAGCGTGTGCCCCGGATGCCGGTTCACGGAGAAGCCGAGCGCACCTTCGCGCACGGACTGGCCCGCGACTTGTGCGATCTGTTCGATCTCCTCCGGTGTCGCTTGTTCCTCGATCGCGCGTTCGCCCATCACGTAGAAACGTGTCGCGCTGTGGCCAACCAGGCCGCAAACGTTGATCATCGGCTGCAAGCGCTCGATGGAATCGAGATAGCCGCCATAGGATTCCCAGTCCCAAGGGAGGCCCGTGAGGATGGCGTACTTGGGGATGTCCTCCACCGTCTCCATCATGCCGGCGAGGAACTCCCGGTCGGCCGGTCGGCAGGGCGCGAACGTGACACCGCAGTTGCCCAGAAGCGCCGTGGTGACGCCGTGCCAAGTGACCGAGGTCATGTGCGGATCCCAGCCAATCTGGGCGTCGAGATGGGTGTGCAGGTCCACAAACCCGGGCGTGACGTAGTGGCCGCGAGCGTCGATTTCCTCGCGCCCGGTGCCGGACACTTCGCCGATCGCGGTGATGGCGTCGCCGTCGATGGCGACATCGGCGTCCACGGGTGCGCTGCCGGTGCCGTCCACGACAGCACCGTTTCGGATCACAAGATCGTGAGACAAAGGTGGTGTTCCCCTCAAGAGCATTCGGTGGCGCGAGTCTGCGCCGCCGGCAGGCTAAGGTCAAACGCGGCTCCTGCGCGCTCGCCGCCGGCGTTGTTGTGCCCGCATCCATCCGCGCACCCGGCGCCGCGACCAGGGGATGTCCAGGGCGATGAAGGCGATCCCCAAGGGGAGCATCCAGATGCCAAGCACCGGCAGGAACCAAAGCACGCCGCCGCACAGGAAAAGCACGCCGAGCAGGGAGCGGATGCCGAACGGCACGCGCCTGTCTCCCCAAACGAGGCCCCGATAGACCACATCCCGGACGCGTTCGCGCCAGTCGGGGTTGCGCTCCGAAGGCGCGCTCACACTAGGATCGGTCGGTCGTCCGGCGCGTCGTGCTGGCCAGGATGGGCTCGTCGCTTGAGATCGGGGTCCACCGAACGGAACCAGAACCGGCCGTCTTCGCCTTCCTCCCGCTCAAGCCGATTGCGATGCATCAGCAGATGGCAGTGGGCGATGGCCTCGCCGAGCGCCATCATCATCTGCCGTGCGTCCAGATGGCGCTTGAAGAGCACCGGCAGCAGGTCCTTGGCGGTGCGCGCCTCGTCCTGGCAGGTCTCCTCAATCGCCAGCATCCGGTCCTCGTGGTGGGCGATGAGGTCCCTCAGGCGCTCGCGCACGCCATAGAACGGCAGGTTGTGCGCCGGCAGCACCAGGGTCCTTTCCGGGGTGTCGAGGAAGCGGTCGTGCGACTCCATCCAGTCCTTGAGCGGATTGGCCTCCGGCTCGGTGGCATGAACGCTTACGTTGCTGGTGATGACCGGCAGGATCTGATCGCCCGAGATCATCACGCCGAGGCTGCGGCAGTGCAGGCAAGCGTGCTCCGGCGAATGCCCCGACCCCACTTCCACATGCCAGTCGTGCTCGCCAATGGTGAGCATGTCGCCGTGCCGAAGGCGCTGGTAGCCGGCCGGAAACGACGCCGGCATAGTCATGCTCGACGTCTTGGCGGGCGCGGTGGACGAGCGCGACTCCCACATCGCCTGCACCCTCTGCATGTAGTCGGACGGCATGCCATAGCGGTGGTAGAACTGCTCGCCAAGCCAGCCGGAGCCGCGCGAGGACGGGCCCATCGTCGCAAACGAGCGCGCCTGGTAATACTCGGCGCGCGTCATGTAGAGCGGGCAGCGGAAATGATCCGTGATCTCGCCCGCCTGACCGATGTGATCCGGGTGCATGTGCGTGCAGATGACGCCTTTGACCGGCTTGCCCTTGAGTTCGGAGTCGAAGATGCGGTGCCAGAGGTCGCGCGTTTCCGCATTGCCAAGGCCCGTATCCACCACGAACCATCCGTCCGCGTCTTCAATGAGGTAGAGGTTGATGTGGGTGAGCGAGCCTCCCATCGGCATGGTCAGCCAACGCACGCCCTCCACGATCTCGACCGTGGTGCCGGAGGGAGGATGGGAGTCGTAGGGGTATTGAAGTGCCATTGCCGGGATTATACGGCGTGCGCGAGCGCGCGGCGCTTTGGCAGATTTTTGCGCCGCTAAAGCCAACGCGAGGCCTTCGGATGGAGGCCTCCGGATGGAGGGCGTCTCGCCCTCCATCGTGCCGCAGGCACGTAAGGGCATGCGGATGCCAGCGAGGAAGGGCTGGTTGGTTGGTGGCGCTGTTCGGGGCTGGCGCTTTGCTGGCGTTGCCTGGAACGCTTTCTTGCGGTCGCCTTGACCAGGCTCCGCTGCGTGCGCGCCTTCGGCACGCTTTGGAGGGCGGGACGCCCTCCTTCCAGAGAGGCCCTCGCAAGGCAGGGGCTGCTTGGGTCTGCCGGCGGGCTCTGTTCGGGGCTGGCGCTTTGTTGGCGTTGCCTGGGACGCTTGCTTGCGGTCGCCTTGGCCGGCTCCGAGGGACTCGTGAATGTCCGCTAGCGAAAACTGCCAGTGAGCCGCGAAGCGGCGCTAGTGCGGGCTCACCGGCTTTGAAGTATGGTTATGGGCTTTTGCGGCGGGGTTTGCCCGCCCGTGAGCGAGACGACAGAGGGAAGGGGACAACGCCATGCCGATGAATGTGAAGCCGGTGCCGACGCTGGACGATGAGGTCAACGAGGTCCGGCTTGGCACTGCCGAAATCGTCAATCAGGAAATCCTGCCGAACGAGAACGTGCTCTACGGCTGGCGCTCCGACGGCGGCTGGCCTTCCGAAACGCAGGTCAAGGAAGCCCGCGACGTGCGGGCGCATGTGCAGAACGTGGTCAAGAAGGCGAAGCTGTGGGCGCCGCACCTGCCGCCGGAGTTCGGTGGCATGGGGCTCTCCTTCATGCAACACGCCTACATGAACGAGGTGCTCGCCTACAGCCCCGGCGCCGCCTCCCTGTTCGGCGTCGTCGCGCCCAATTCCGGCAACCAGAAGATCCTGCTCAAGTACGGCACCCAAGAGCAGCACGAGAAGTGGCTGATCCCGCTCACCGAGGGGCGCATGCAGTCTGGCTTCTCCATGACCGAGCCACACAATGCCGGCTCCGACCCCCGCTCCATCCAGACCCGTGCCGTGCTCGACGGCGACGAGTGGGTCATCAACGGCCACAAGTGGTTCACGTCCAATGGCCACGGGGCGGACTTCTACATCGTCATGTGCCGAACGGCGGACCCCGACGATCCGGGCGGCGCGAACGAGAAGATGACCCAGATCATCGTGCCGAGGAAGACGCCGGGCGTGAACATCGTTCGCGGCGTGCCCGTGTGGGGCAAGGCGTCAAGCCACTGCGAGATCATCTACGACAACGTGCGGGTGCCGAAGTCGAACCAGCTCGGCGGCACCGGTACCGGCCATCAGGCGGCGCAGGACCGCCTCGGCGCTGGCCGCATCTACCACTGCATGAACTCGGTGGGATCGATGTGGCGCTGCTTCGACCTGATGGTGGACCGCATCATGACCCGCGAGGTGCATGGCGGCGAGAAGCTCGAGGACAAGCAGTTCATGCAGGGCTTCATCGCCGACTCTTACATGGACATCCAGTCCTCCCGCCTAATGGTTGTGGATTGCGCCATGAAGATGGAGGAAGGGGCGGATTCGCGCACCGACATCTCCTCGATCAAGGTCTATGTGCCGAACGCCTACCACCGGGTGGTGGACCGCGCCATTCAGGTACACGGCGCCGCCGGCGTCTCCGGCGACTTCCCGTTCGCCGGCATGTACGAAGGTGCCCGCACCTTGCGCATCGCAGACGGACCCGACGAGGTGCATCGCATCCTGATCGCCAAGAACGTCCTCAGGCGCTACCACGCCGGCGAATCTTGGGACTTCGGCAACTAGAGACGGGAACGAGAACATGCAAGAACTCGCACAAGCGATGTCAGGGGCCATTCGCGCCGGCGAACCCCTGCCGAAGATGCCCGAAGGGTTGAGTCTCGAAGACGCATACGCCCTGCAAAAGGACGTGGTGGCGCAAGTGGCCGGCGGGGATGTTTCGGGCCTCAAGGCCGGCATGACGGCTCCGGCCGGGCAGCAGGCGTTCGGCCTCACGCACCCGCTGATCGGCAGCCTGTATGGCGCCGGTCGGCTGGATCCGGGGGCGACCTTCGAAGGCTTGCCTGGCGTCAGCCTCGAATGCGAGATCGGCATCGTCGTGGACGCCAACGGCGCACCGAAGACGGCCGGCCCCGTCATCGAAGTGCCGCGCATGGCATTCGCGGACGAGGCGGACCGCAACGGCGCCAACCTCACCGCCTGCAACATCGCCGCGGACCGCTATATCGTCGGCGAACAGCAACCGCTCAGGGATTCCTACGGCGACATTCAGGTCACCCTCACCCGCGACGGCGAGCAAGTCACCACGGCCCCCGCGACGGACGCCCTAGGCGGCCCGCACGCGGCCCTCGCCTGGATGCTGAACGAGGCCAACGTCCGGGGCCTCGCGATCGAAGACGGCATGCTTCTGATCACCGGCGCCTGCGGCGGCATCCACCCGGCAACGCCAGGGCACTACGTCGCCGACTACGGTTCCTTCGGCACCATCGAGTTCACGGTGACCTAAGCGTCCTAAGAGTCCGTAACACGTTGATAGTTCGAGGATCTAACGCCAAGCGCCTGTCGGCGCCAGGGAAGGCAGAATGCCTTCCCTCCGAGGGCCCGTTCAAGGTCAAGTTCGGGCTACGAGCCAGCACCGTTCCTACGACGCAGCCTCCGACTAGCTCGTAAACAAGGCGGGCCTTTGGAGGGAAGGCATTCTGCCTTCCCTACGCGCCGCAAAGGCGCGTCTCCTCGGCTTGGTTGGGCGCGCTCCCGCACGCTAGGGACCGCTTCAATGCCTTCCCTTCGGCTCTAAATCGGATGGCCGACTCAGCGCCCGCGCCGTCGCCAGACGAACCAATACGCGGCCACGTTGATGGCCAGCAACGCCGCGACGAGGGGCCAGCGGAGCACGGGCAAGGCTTCGGGGTAGAGGATCGGGATGAGGTAGCGGTCGACGAACCCTTCCTCGTAGGCAGCTTCGCCTCCACGGATGCGAAGGGCGTTCTCCAGGTGCGTCAACGGACAGATCCAACCGAATGTCTCGATCGCCGTTGCCCACGCCAAGGCCGGCAGATGCAGCCAAACCATCTTCGGCCAACGCAACACCGTGAGCCCGCCCAGCACGGCGAACACCACGAAGCCGAGATGCACCACCACGGCAATGTCAGCAAGGGCCTTGAAGATCATGCTCGAATCATCCGACAGTGCTTCCTTCCCCACGGGCGCGAGCTATAGTGCGCCGGTTCAGCCATCGGAGCACGCATGAATCCGCTTTCCCGCTTCCGCATCGTTGAGGTCGGCATCGGCCCGGCATCCGGCATCGCCACCACCATCCTCGCCGACTTCGGCGCCGACGTGATCAAGGTCGTGCCGCCAGACGGCGACCCGTTCGCCGACATGCCCTCCTATCGACTGTGGACACGCGGCAAGCGTATCGTCCGGACGAACCTTCGCTCCGAGGACGACATTGCCCGGCTGAAGCGCTTGATCACGGATTCCGCCGATGCAGTGCTGACGACCCTGAAGCCCGAAGCGAGAGAGCGCATCGGACTCACCCCCGAGGCCCTCGGCAGAGACGACCTCATCGTCGGCGTCATCACCGGCTTCGGCGAGGATGGCCCCTACGCTGCCTATCCCGGCTACGAGCCGGTGGTGGCGGCCAAGTCCGGGCGCATGCTCAACTTCGCCGGCGTCGCCGACCGCGAAGGTCCTAACTACTCCGCCCTGCAGGTGGGCACCCACGCCACGGCGCAAAGCGCGGCAGCGGCCATGCTCGCCGCGCTGATCGGCCGGGAACTGAGCGGTGCGGCACTGTCGTTCGACACGTCCATGCTGCGCGGCATGATGCCCTACGAAATGGGCATCATGTCCATGGTGCAGTTGCAGGACACCGGCGCCCTCGATCGCCCCCAGGCGGCGCGAGACCGCACCAAGTCCATGCCCACCTTCAACTACCATCCCGTCCGCACCGCCGACGGCCAATGGCTCCAGCTCGGCAATCTGCTGCCGCATCTGCTCAACAATTTCTTCCGCGCCGCCGGGCTCAAGGAAGTGTTCGAGGACCCGCAATACGAAGGCGACCCGATGCGCTGGCCAGCCGACGTGCGCGAGGCGTTCCGCGACCGCCTGCTCGAACACATGCAGAGCCGCACGCTGGCAGACTGGACGGAACGCTTTGTGCGCGACGGCGGCGTGGTGTCGCATCCTTACCAGACCACGCAAGACGCCCTTGGCGACGAAGACTGCGTAGCGAACGGCCACGTGGTGGAACGCGAGGGCGTGACGCAGTTGGGCCCGGTTGCGAACCTCACCGAGAGCCCCGGCAACGTGGGTGGTGTGGCAACGGAAGTCGCATTCGACGCCATCGAACCCCGAACCCGCCCGACCGGCAACGGCAGGGCGAGCGACTCGCCAGCCAAGCCTCTCGCCGGCGTCACGGTGGTGGAAAGCGCCACCATCATCGCTGCGCCCTTGGGCGCGTCGGTCTTGGCCGATCTCGGCGCCCGCGTCATCAAGATCGAGCCGCTCACGGGCGATCCGTTCCGCGCCATGTTCCACGGCTTCGGCGCCTCCAAGTGCAACGCCGGCAAGGAGTGCATCTCGCTCGACCTCAAGAGCGCCGAAGGGCAGAAGATCGCCCAGGAGCTGGCGGCAAAGGCCGACATCTGGATTCACAACTACCGCATGGGCGTGCCGGAGAAGCTCGGCATCGGCTACGACGATCTCTCGGCCATCAATCCCAATCTCGTCTATGTCTCGGCAAATGGCTACGGGCCGAATGGACCCGGTGCCAAGCGTCCCTCCACCCATCCGATTCCGGGCGCGGCCCTCGGCGGCGTGGTGTGGCAAATGGGCGGCCTGCCCTCCACCGACGAGGAACTCGACAACGAAGGCTTGCGGGAGACGGCACGCAAGCTCCTGCGCGCCAACGAGGTAAACCCCGACCCCAACACATCGATGGTCGTGGCGACGGCGGCCCTCGTCGGGCTCGCGGCCCGACGTTCGCACGGCCGCGGCCAAAAGGTGTACGTCGATATGTTCGGCGCCAACGCCTGGGCCAACTGGGACGATTTCCTCAGCTACGAGGGCAAGCCCGAACGCACGCCCGTGGATGCCGACGGCTACGGCCTTGGCCCGCTGCAACGCCTGTATCGCTGCCGCGAGGGCTGGGTGTTCCTGATGGTCGTCACCGGCCGCGAGTGGGACGCGTTCGTGACGGAAACGGGCATCACCTCGGCGCGGGACGACGACGACTTGGCCGAGACCCTCTCCGCCCTCTTCGCGGCGGACGACGCCGATGCCTGGGAGAGTCGCCTCGCCCCCAAGGGCATCGGCTGCGTGCGCGCCGACGGCCTGCCGCCGCAGGAGTTTTTCCTCCGCGACGCCCATTGCCAAGCGGAACACCTGGCGGTGCCGGCGGTGCATCCAGACTGGGGCGATTACCTGCGCAACGGCCCGATGGCCCGCTTCCGCAAGGGCGACGACTACCTCGGCACCGGTGCTGCCGGCGGCGCAACCGTCGCCCTGCTCAAGGAACTTGGCTATTCCGAAGCGGCAACCGAGGCCCTCATCGACGGCAAGCGCGTATTCGCCCGCCGCGAAGCCACGGCAGCAAGTGGCTGATCCACGGATCGGGTGCCTTCCGCCGGCCTGGGACTCTCCGGGGGAACAGCACTCTTCCGGGGCAAGCGTCCCGAAGCCGGCCCGGGCAACCAACGGGCCCGTCTCGCGCGGAGGAGGCTGGGTGCACCTTCGGGCCCTTGCTTGCTTCGCCTTCGGCGCGAGGAGCGTGACGGGCCCCCGCTTCGAAACGACTCACACAGCGCCATCCGGCCGGTTCTTTGGTGTTGACTCTACTTCGAGATGCACCCGTTTTTGCTCCCTCACGCTGCTGACGGCGCTTGCAGCCTGCACGCCCGACCTCCCCCCCGCCACCGAGTTCGAGGTCATGCAGGCACTCGCCAAGGAGTACGTCCTGCCCCTAGGGCAACTCCCAGTCGTCAGCCAGCCAAGCGACTGCCGCACCGACGGCGAGACCAAGGCGTCGCTCCCCGCGGACCTCTTCGCCGCATTCCTGGCTGCCAACGCTTCTCGCGCCGGCTCCTTTGACCTCGCCCGCGCCGCACCCAGGCTGCTGGTGGATGACAGCGGCGACTCACCGCGGCGCATCGCCGCCCGCAGCCGGAGCCCGGCGCTGCTCATCTCCCGCGCCGGCCTCTTAGGCAACCAAGCCTTGGTCTGCATGGAGGTTTTTGGTACCGAAGAACGCTCGTTCTTCCTCCTCATGGAGCGCAATACCACCGGCGCGTGGTCCGTTAACTCCGAGCTCGAAGCGTGGCGCGAAGACGAGCCGCTGTCGCCAGATCTGCCCCCAGAGGAACTCCCCGACGGCACCCTCTGGACCGGCGAAGGCACGAACTCGCAATAACAGGCCCCTCCGTCGATGCGCAAACTCGCTTCAGCAGCCTGTCGGACTTCGCCGCGCCGTGCGAAGTCGAAGGCTCGTAAACCCGGGCACGTTCGATGAGGTTTCTACGGCACAGCCTCCTAGCCCTCCTTGCGGTAGCCCTTGCCAGCGTCTCTTGCAGCCCGCCTCCTGAGTCGCCGCAGTTCGGCTGGCAGGCCATCGAGGCCCGCGGCAGCATCCGGCTGGCGCGACAGCAATGGGCAGGATTTGACACTCTGCCGCGTCAGGGCTTGCGACCCGAACACTATGAGCGCATCGCCGAGCAGTTTGCCGAGCAGCACGGGCTTACGGCCGAGTGGGTGGTTGTGCCCGGCTTCGAGGACCTGCTGGCAAGCGTCGGCAACGGCATGGCGGACGTCGTGGTGGCGCCGGTCACGATCACCGAAGCGCGCACCTCGCGGCTCCTCTTCACCGCGCCGCTGACCCATTCGCGGGAGTGGGTGATCGGCACGGCCACCGATGGTCGCTTCGGCATCCCCAAAGGCCGCGCCTTTGCCGAGAGCCTGGCGCGGCATTATCCGGACGCCGAGGTCACCCTCCTTCCCGACAGCGCCGACCCGCTCGATGTCTTAAACCGCATCGAGCAAGGCGAAATCACTGCCTCCATCATGGACGAGGCAACGGCACGCCGAGCCGTCCACTCGAGCGACGCGGTGAAGCTGCTTCAGGCCCTTCCCGAGACAAGGCATCTCGCCTGGGCGCTGCATCCCGAAGCGGCCACGCTCAAAGAGCGGCTCGATGCGTTCCTGGCCGAACGGCATGCCATCGACGCCACCCACGAAGTGCGCGACTGGAACGCCATCAAGGCAACCGGCTACCTGCGCATGGTTACCGTCACCGGTCCAACCACCTACTACCTTTGGCGCGGCGAGCGGCTCGGCTTCGAGCAGGAGTTGGTGGAACTCTTCGCCAAGGCCCACGGGCTAGAGCTCGAAGTCGTCGTCGCGCCGAGTTCCTCGCAGCTTGCCGACTGGTTGCTCGAAGGGCGCGGCGACCTCATTTCCGCGAGTTGGTTCGCCACCCAAGACCGCATCGATCGCGGGCTCGCATTCTCGGAACCGTATCTCGAAGTGAAGCAAACCTTCGTCACGGCGCGCAGCCCCGTGGATTCCTTGGAGCAATTGGCCGGCCGCGAGGTGGTGGTCAGCGAAGCGGCAAGCCAAGTGCACACGCTTGCAGAGATGGCCACGTCCACCGGCTTGCAGCCGCGTTTGGTGAATCGCCTTACCACCGCGATTCTGGGCGACGTGGCGACGGGCGCGTACGACGCGACGCTAGCGGACAGCCACCAGGCGGAACTCGCGGCGCAGTTCGACGAACGGCTCCGTCTCGGCCTGCAGCTAGAGCCACCCGAGGGGCTGCGTTGGGCCGTGCCGAGCGGCCACACGGCGCTCAAGCTGGAACTCGACGCCTTTCTCGCCCGCGAGCGGCGCGGCTACGATTTCAACGTCCTTTATCGCAAGTACTTCCAGAACGAACGTCGCATGCAGCGCCAGCACGAAGACCGCGTCACCGGCGATGACCTGTCGCCCTACGACGAGGTGGTGCAGAGCGAAGTGCAGGAAGTCGCCGACGGCGCATTCGACTGGCGCTTGGTGGTGGCGCAGATGTATCAGGAAAGCGGCTTTGATCCGGAAAGTTCGTCCTACGCTGGCGCCCAGGGGCTCCTGCAGGTGCTGCCCCGCACCGCCCGCGAGGTGGGAGCGGACCCGACCCGCCTGCACGAACCGCGCAGCAACATCCGCGCGGGCGTGCGCTATCTCGAATGGACCTGGAACCGCTTCCCCGACCTCGCGCCCGGCCCGCGGCTGTGGTTCGCCCTCGCCGCCTACAACGCCGGCGCCGGCCACGTGCGCGAGGCGCGGCGCGTAGCCCGGCAGCAGGATCTCGACCCCAACGCATGGTTCGACAACGTCGAACGCGCCATGCTACTGCTGGCGGAGGAGCCATGGGCCAGCCAATCCATGCACGGTTACGTCCGCGCCGCCGAGCCGGTGCGCTACGTCCGCCAAATCCGCGACCGCTACCGCGCCTACCTCGACCACTACCGCGCCCTGAACGAAGACCGCCTGGCCTCCGAAACACAGCATCCAGGCGAACCGGAATAGCCCACAACTGCCGGCCCTGCGCCCTAGCGCTACTAGAACCGTTGCCTCGGACAACGCTTCTTACCCAGCCCAAGCCGTCCCATCACGTAAGCCGGCATTCGGCCGGCTTGCGCCGTCCGAAGTCCGACTTACTTGCCAGGGCGCGACTAGCAAGGCCCTGTTACGATCCGCGCCCTTGGCAATGGGAGGTCGGATGAGTTCATTGGGCGGCATTCGCGTGGCGGCGGTCGCCGCGGCGTTGATTGGCACATTCTCGCAAGGGGTCGCCGAGGAAGCTCCCGCATCCGTGGCGTTCACCAACGTCAACGTCATCTCCATGCTTGAGGAGGGCGTGCAGCCAGATCAGGTCGTGGTGGTCCGCGGCAACACCATCGCCTCCATCGGATCCGAACTGCCGCCAAAGGCCCAGATCATCGATGGCCAAGGCAAGTTCCTCATCCCCGGCCTCGCCGAAATGCTCGCCAACGTGCCGGATGACCCCGACTACCGCGATGATGTGCTGTTCCTTTGGCTCGCGCACGGCGTCACGTTCGTGCGCGGCATGTTGGGGCATCAAAGCCATCTGCAACTGCGCGAGCAACTCCTCAGCGGAGAAGTGCTGGGCCCCCGTCTGCTCACGGCTGGCCAAGCCTTCAGCGGCCGCACCATCTCCGGACCCTCTTCCTCGGCCTCGATGGCGCGCCGGCAGAAGAAGGCCGGCTATGACTTTCTCAAGATCCACCCCGGGCTCTCCCGCGACGAGTTCGACATCCTGGCCTTCACCGCCAACGACGTGGACATTCCGTTCGGCGGCCACATCACCGAACGCATGGGGCTCGCCGAAAGCCTCGAAGCCGGCCAGCGCTGGATCGACCATCTCGATGGCTACATGCAGGCGCTGGTGCCTGACATCGCTTCCTATCCGCGCGAGGCCGCCTCGCCCTTCGGCATGGACCTGGCCCCATACGTCGATCGCAGCCTTATTGAGGGCGTCGTCGCACAAACGGTGGAGTCTGGCGCTGCGGTAGTGCCCACCGAGACGCTGCTCGAGAACTTCGCCAATGCCGCACGATGGCAGGAGATGGCGGGCCGGGAACAGTTCCGCTACGTGCCACGGGAACTGCGCGAGAGCTACGTTCGCAGCCTAAGCGGCGCGGCGGCCACGACGGGCGCTGAAGTTGCCGCCCAAGCGCTGACGATCCGCAAGGCGCTGATCAAGGCACTCCACGACGCCGGCGTGCCGGTGCTGCTCGGGTCCGATTCGCCACAGGTCTTCAACGTGCCCGGCTTCTCGGCCCACCGCGAGCTCGAGTCCATGGTGGCAGCGGGATTGACGCCCTTCGAGGCTCTCACCGCCGCAACCACGGCCCCGGCCACCTTCTTCAAAACCGCCGAGTGGGGCGCCATCGAGCCGGGCCGCGCCGCCGACCTCGTGCTCCTCGGCGCCAATCCGCTGGACGACATCACGGCCAGCACAGCGATCGAGGGCGTCATGGTGCGCGGGCGCTGGCTCGACCGCGCCGAACTCGACGCTGGACTCGCCGCCCTAGAGGCGAAGTATCGTTAGCGTTCAAAGAACCGGAGGGACGGGCAAATGGAACGCAGCAACTGGAACTTCCACATCGCCAGCGCCGACCAGGCGGCGTGGAGCGAGGGCTTAAGGACCATCTTCGAATACCGCGACCTCGGCATGAAGGACTCCACCGACGGCGACTACGTCGCCCACGTCATCCGCCGCAAGGGCGGCCATGCCGAAGACGACGTGCAAGAGTGGCACATCCACGAATGCAGCTTTCAGATGGTCTATGTGCTGAACGGCTGGGCCACCTTCGAGTACGAGGGCGAAGGCGAACGCACCATCCGCGCCGGCGACTGCATCAACCAACGCCCCATGATCCGCCACCGCGAAATCGCCTGCTCGGACGACTTCGAGGTACTCGAAATCGTCTCGCCAGCCAACTTCCGCACCGTCGTCGTGGACGCACCAAGCGACGGCTAGCGCTGCCGGCACGGAACAGGGCAGCGTTCCCCGCCACCCACGGGCCCGTCTCGCCGGGGGTGGCTGGTTGGGAACGAGGTCGGTGCTCCACCCAACCTGACGACCGGTCCCCGCCGACGGCAACGACCACCAACGGGGGGGCGTGAGTTGTCGCGACCGTCCCGTCACGCAGCACCGTGCATTCGCGCTGTGCGGCAGCACCCATCGCTGTCGGGCTCG
The DNA here is from genome assembly GCA_965116935.1 of Pseudomonadales bacterium. Taxonomy (GTDB): domain Bacteria; phylum Pseudomonadota; class Gammaproteobacteria; order Pseudomonadales; family Azotimanducaceae; genus VXYL01. Next base: position 4,617,826 of record OZ220737.1, read on the forward strand.
ACCTGTCGGCGGCTACGCGCGGTGCATGTGAGAAATCGACCCTTGAGCCTGTGGGACGGAATGTTCGTGTGTCGGGAAGAGAGGTTCTTGTGTCGGGAAGAGAGGTTCTTTCGGATGCAGCCCGTACCCCTGTCCTGATGCTCGGACGACTTGACTCGAAGCGAGGGCCCTTGGGTTGCGCGTCATCAATGACAGCATATATGCTGTCAACCGACTTCGCCGGTCGGTTGTGGTGTGCAGCAGCGAATCGTGGTTGACACGAACGTCCTGGTCGCCGCGATTCGGTCTGCCGACGGTGCCGCTCGCGAGGTATTGCGTCGGTGCTTGAATGGCGACGTGGAGCCGTTAATCGGCAATGCGCTGTTCTTGGCGTACGAGGATGTTCTTTCGAGGGGCCGGTTGTTTGAAGGGGTTGGCATCAACGCGGAAGAGCGTTCCGCGTTGCTCGATGCCCTGCTCAGCGTTTGTCAGTGGACAGACGTCGCGTTCCTGTGGCGACCCAACCTGCCCGACGAAGCGGACAATCACTTGATCGAGCTGGCGATCGCAGGCAATGCCGACTGGATCATCACGCGCAACACGCGGGACGTGGCGGGAGGCGAACTGAAGTTCGACAGTTTCGGCGTCCTCACTCCCGATGCGTGGCTACGACAGGATGAGGATTGAATGGCGACGTTGACGATTCGGCTGCCCGACGCGCAGCGCGACCGGCTTGCGGCGATGGCGGCACGGCAGGGCGTCAGCCTGAACAAGCTGATGCAGGAACTCTCCGTGCGCGCACTCGCCGAACATGACACCGAGATGCGCTTTCGGATTCGCGCGGCGCGCGGCGACTTGCGCAAGGGATTGCAGGTGCTTGACAAGCTCGACTCCTCGTAGTCCCCATACTCACGCGTGCATCGGGTCGTCCACCCTTGCTGGCTCGCCAAGCTGGCGGAGTTCGGCGTCCTCGAGTCGCGGGAGGACGGCTCGCTCGCCGTCAACTGGGCCAACGCCTGAGGCCAGAACCACGACGGCCTCGCTCGCGCGACCAAAACCCCGGGGCAGCCTCGCGCACGAACCGCCGTCGCCCCACACGGCGCGGATCATGCCTAAAGGGCCCTGCCCATTGCGCTCGTGCTCGACCCGCCGTACGGCGACGGGCAATGCATGTTAGAAATCGACCCTTGGGCCTGTGGGACGAAATGTCTGTGCGTCGGGAGCGGAACTCACGGTGTGTATAGGACGGAAGAAGTGTCTGGCGGGATTTGGCCTTTACCTTCCGTTCCATCGACGGCCGGACGCGGACGCCTGTCGTCAGCCATGGCGGGCGGATGTCGCACGATGTGGGACAGGTCGTTGCTGGCGTAGCGAAGCGGCGTATGCTAGACGGTTCAAAGTCACGGACCGGCTGAGGAAACCAAACCAAGTGAACGAGGAAATCGCCCCGAACTCCTTCAGCAACCCGCTAGACCGGATCACGACCGATCCGTCGATCTGTCACGGCCAACCCTGCATACGCGGACTGCGTTACCCAGTCGACGCGATCCTCGACCTGCTCAGCGCTGGAATGACCACACAAGACATCCTCGACGACTACGACGACCTCGAGGCCGAGGACGTGTCCGCCGTACTTGCCTTTGCGGCGCGCCTGAGCCGAGTCAAGAGCGTTCAGGCCCTGGCTTCGTGAAGTTCCTTGTCGACGCGCAACTGCCGCTAAGGCTCGCGCGCTGGATGAGGGAACGAGGCCACGATGTGGTTCACACCAGAGATCTCCCGGACGGGAATCGAACGACCGATCGTGACATAAACAGGATCTCGCTGCGCGAGCAACGCACGGTTGTAACCAAGGACGCGGACTTCGTGGATACGCTGTTGCTGCAGCAGACGCCCCATCGGCTCCTGCTGGTTTCCACAGGCAACATCGACAATGCTCGGTTGCTCAAGCTGTTCGAGGACAACCTCGACTCGACCGTCATGGCGCTTGGGGACGCCACCTTTGTGGAACTCGGCCGGCGCTCGCTAGTCGTGCATGGCTAGCCCTCCGACAGGCCGCCATGGTCAACCGACACTCGGATGTTTCGTGGCTCAGGACGAGGTCGCTCACAACAGCCTTGGTTTCGCGCCTACACCGCCTCCCGCGTCGTTGACGCATCGGGCCCGTACGATGCCTTCCCGCAATTCCCCTTTTGCAGGACGTGTGCATTTCCTAGCAGCGGCTCGGTTCAAGTGCGAGTGGCCGGGCTGCATCGAGTGTGAGACATCGCCGACCGGGCCTGTGGGACGAAATGTGCGTGTGACGGGCACCGATCTTTGACCTCATGCACGTCAACAGGGCGTCGATGTCCTACGCGACCATGGCAGGGTCCGGCTCTTTTCTTCGGGAGTTAGCGCCATCTCGCCTGGCGTCATCGACAAGGGCGAAGGCGAAGCCCCGTCGAGGAAGGAAAAGCGCGTGGCGGGACGGAGCGCGAGCGCGCGGTCGAGCGGGCCGCGGCTGGGGAGGAGAGCGTGGGAGATGTCCTGCGGGGTGTAGGACGGAAAACGTGTGTGGCGGGACGACCTAGGGTCAGGGCTAAACCCGTTCGGGTGGTCATCGACACGAACCTGTGGGTCGGCCGCCTGCTGGGGGCCGTCGCCGCCCTGGCGGAGGACAAGGCGCGGCGCGAGCACGAGTTCGTCTAGTTCGAGGCGTTGGTCGAGGAGTTGGCGGATGTGCTGGCGAGGGGCAACTTCGATAGGTACGTGTCGCTTGATGATCGCGACCGATGTCACGCAGCACGGCACATTCGTGCTGCGCTGAAGTTCCCCATCGCGGTCGGGCTCGGCCCGCCGGACGGCGGCGGGCAGCACATGTGAGAAATCGACCCTTGGGTCTGTGGGACGAATGCTTGTGTGTGGTGGTACGGCCTGCCATAGTTGCCGTCGAAATCCACGCGCGGATGACCATGCTGAACTCGTCAGTGCGCCGAGAGGCGCTGGAGAGACTCAAGAAATCGGTTGAAGAGCACGCCGAGGCTCGCGAAGACGCCACCGAAGCGAGTGCAACGTTGTTCTCACAGCGTCAGCGAGCTGCGAGCGAGGTGGTCGACCGGGTTGAAAACTATGTCAACACGCTGGCCAACTCGCCGAAGGAGTTCGACAAGACGGTTGAACAATATCGGGTTGAATCCGGTCGGTTCGAAAGCGAGGTGGAGCAACTTGAGGTGGAAGCGGCGCAATCCACGACGGTTGGCAGCGCGACGGGGACGGCTGGAGCTGTGGCCGGAGTGGGGGTCGCGGCCCTCGGTCCGTCAGCGGCCGTCGCGGTAGCGACGACCTTCGGAACAGCATCGACAGGCACCGCGATATCAGCGCTCTCGGGTGCTGCAGCGACCAACGCGGCGCTCGCGTGGCTGGGCGGCGGCGCATTGGCTGCCGGTGGCGGCGGAATGGCAGCCGGAAACGCACTGCTCGCTCTGGCGGGGCCTGTTGGATGGACGGTCGCTGGGGTGACCCTTGCAGGCTCCGCCGCGTACCTGCGCGCCAAGAACATGAAACAGGCGGAGGAATCGACGCGCAAGCGGGTTGAAGTGGAAGCGGAGATCCGGTCACTGAAGGCGGCGAGAGCCGAGATAGACGGACTGAAGGCGAGTGTCGTCCGGCACGCCGATGGTTGTCTGGCCGATTTGGACTGGCTGGAGAAGGAGGCTCCCCGAGACTACGGCCAGTTCGGAAAAGCCGAGAAGGAAAGGCTCGCGGCGTTGATCAACCACATCCGGTCACTTGGGAAGTTGCTTGTTGCGAAGGTGACGTATGGCACGGCCTGACCGCGACGGGTCAGGCCCGCACGTGGCGGCGCAGACGTCCGCTTCCTGGGTCGGCCACGAAGCCGCGATCCGCGCCGAGACTCTCACCGGGGCGCTGGAGAATCAGGATCGGGCCTTGAGCGAAGCCATGGCAGAGATGGCAAAGGTCCGAGATTTCATCGGTTCGCCGCAGAACATATTGGGCAGTGCGAACACGAAGCACGGCGAGATCGCGGAGAAGGTGCATGTGGGCGTTCGCTGCGCGAAGGACGCACTGCATCAAGGGCCGGCATCGGCGACTGACGACGTTCCTAGAACGGGCCCTGTCGACTACGTGGACGGGGGCGTCGAGATCCAATCCAAGTACTACAACGGGTTGCGCAACACGCTCGAGGGAGTCGCGTCGCATGCGGAGCGAAACCACGACACCTTTGCTGCCGGCGAGGGCCGCTACCACATTCCGAGGGACCAGTTCGAGCAACTACGAGAGCTCAGAGAGACTGGCACCGTGGATGGCCTGTCGCAAAGACGCATTGAGCAGGTGAAAGCACAGATCGAGTCGCTGCAGCGGGAGACGGGCCGCCCGATCGAGGATCTGATTCAACCCGGGGAGGCCACCTACGACGAGGTCCAGCAAGGGGCGGTCCACAAGACCGTCGATCGCAAGGAGCAGGAGCTCAAGAAAGAGGACGACCAGCTGAAAAACGAGGCGCGCGAGGAGCATGGACCATCGGTGGCTGGCTCGCTCGAAGCGGCGGCGGTTGGCGCGGCAGTCGGTGCTGGGGTGACGCTGGCAGGGACGCTTTGGGCAAAGTACCGAGAAGGCAAGAGTCCCTTTCGCGAGGGAGGGTTCTCTCACGAGGATTGGAAGGACGTCGGGCTAAACACAGCGACGGGTGCGGGTACCGGAGCCGTGGCTGGGTTTTCGGTTTACTGGCTAACCAACTCGACGGATTTGGCCGCGCCCTTTGCGGGCTCGCTCGTGAGTGGTCTCATGGGGATCGGTGCGTTGCTGAAGGAGCATCAACGGGGCAACATCAGTGACGAGGAATTTGCGGATCTGTCGGTCATCGTCGCCGCCGAAGCGGCGATCGTAGGCATTGCGGCGGTGGCCGGGCAGACGGCGATTCCGGTCCCGGTGCTGGGGGCGTTCATAGGCAGCGTTGCCGGGAAGCTCGTGGCATCGGCAGTGAAGGACGGCCTAGGGGAGGCCGAGTCGGAATTGATCGAGCGGCTGCGGCAATTCGAGGCGGCGGCGATTCAGAGGCTCGACGAGGCGTTGCGGGCCACAGTGGTCGCACTCGATGCGCACTTCGGCCGACTCGAGGACCTCGCTCGCTTGGCGTTCGATGAAGGTGTCAACACAGAGTTGAGGATGGCGGCAAGCGTTCGATTCGCGGAGGTCGTCGACGTGGGCAGTGATCAGATAATCCGGTCGCGAGACGACCTCGACGTATTTATGGAGGAATAGGCGATGGATCTGCTGTCCCCGGACTCACTAGACCAGTTTTCGCCCGAACACTACGTCGCGATACTGGCCGACATCGCCCACTCTGACGGGATCGATCCGGAAGAACAGGCCATCTTGGACCGTTACGCGTCCCAGTTCGGGGTGGATTTGGATGCCTTGCCGAGCGTTCCGGAGGATCTTTCCGAAGTCTCGTGGCCTACACGCGTACTGATCTACCGGGACGCGTTCATGTTGGCGCTCGCTGACGGCACGTCGTCGGCGATTGAGGAAGAGCGGCTCGCTGAGCTGGCGACGAGAATGCGGCTGCCCGACAGCACGACGGCGACGCTGAAGGGATGGGTTCGGGACTATGGCGCGCTTCTTGAGAGGTTGCATGGTCTCTTGGACGCGGAACCTGGATCCTGAGCTCCGGCGTCCGCGGGCGGCGGCATGCGCCGCAGGTTGTAAAGGTGGCTGACCGAAATGTACGCCAGCCGCTCGAAGCGGCGGTCGCCGACCATCTCAAACTCGGCCGCATCACCGCCCGCGTCGCCGGCCCCGACATCTGCCCCCAGCGACGCATCCGTTCCCGACCTAGGAAGGAAAGAGCGCGTGGCGGGACGGAGCGCGCGGTCGAGCGGCCGCAGGGGGAGGAGAGCGTGGGAGATGTCCTACGGGGTGTAGGACGGAAAAAGTGTGTGGCGGGATCGACCCGATGCGGATGTGCGGGAAAGCGCGTCACCCCTCCGCTTCCCATCGGCAGCCGAACGCCGATTGCGCCAGACATTGCATGATTTCGGGATTGGCCGGCTCAGGCCATGACCGTTTGTGTGTCTGGAACAGCCCCATTCCGTTCACAATAGTTTTATGGTGCCAAGGGCAACGACGCACGCTGTACCAACCACAAATAGCACGATCTGCATGCAGGAGAACATGACCACGCTGCCTTGACGAATGGTCGTTGTTTTCACTTGTGCCTTATCTTTGGGCTCTAGTGTTCCGGTCAGTGCCATCATGGTCAAGATTCCGAACACTACGGAGAGAATGTAGATTATCCATGCGGAAACCCATAACCACGGTGTCTCACTCGTATCCGGGCCCTTCTCGGTGGTGTCCAAAAAGGTCACTGTCAGCACCAATATGGCCATTGCCAGCGTTACGAGTTGCTTTGTGACTTCCAATGAGAAGTCAAAGGCTTTGCTTGTCCTGGTATCCATCGCTGCCCCGCCACTAGCCCAACAGCTTAACAAAATGGCCATAAAGGACATAGCTGCATGCTCGCTATGTAGTGTCTTTGGTCGATCGTTTCGGCGTGTTCCGAACGAGCGTTCTCCACCATAGATCTGATCCATGTTCTCAGATGTCCCTCTGCTTCCTCTCGCCGATACGGCTCCCGTGCTACTGCGGCGTCTCCTGTAGTGACGAGCTGGGCGACCAGCTCTTGGCAGGCAGGTGACAACACCATCCCCGACTCTTCGATCTCGAATTCCGCAACTTCCGATAGCATCATTGAGATTTCTCCTCCTCGTTCAGTCTGCTGTGCCCCTTTGTAGGCTATGCTTCGAATCGTCTGGTAGCGGGGTTTGCGTCATCCGAGGAATGCGAAGTCCTCGGTGTTGTTGAACGGGAACCTCTTGGCACCCGCAGAACTCTCAACGCCGAGATACCCCCGCAGTGCCTTGTGCACGTGTTTCGGGTAGATGATCGTGCCGCCCGCATCATCGCGCCGCAGCGTCCGCGGGTTGATCCTCTGGGCGAAGTGCAGGCCGTCGGTCTCGCCCACCACCCGGTTCGTCCACGTCTGCCCCTGCTCCATGATCACGAAGCTGCCGATGGGCCAGTGGTCCTTGCCGTCGTCGGCGTTGTAGAAGTTGGTGCGGCCGAAGTCGGAGCCAATGACCACGAAAAGGCGGTCGGCGATGCCGTGCTCGTCGGCGTACTCCCACAGGTAGTCGATGCCGTCCGTGAGGTTGGCCAGGAGCCAGGACTGACCGGCGTCGTTCCTCGCGTGGGTGTCGAAGCCGCCGAGCCAGAGGTCGGCGCTCACCGAGACGCCCGTCTTGAACGCCAGCACCGTGAGCTGGGCCTGGCGGCGGAGCTGGCTTTCGTAGCTGTCGTTGCCGATCTGGACCTCAACGGGCTGTTCCAGCTGGTCCTCAGGCGGAATGGCGTCGGCGAACCCCTTCAATGCCTCGCTCGACGCGAACGCCGCCTGGTAGTGGGCCAGGCGCATCGCCTCGCCGGGGAGAAGGTTCGGGCGGGCCGCAAGTCGCTGCACGGTGGCGGCTCGGTGGCGCGCCATGGCGGCCCAGTCTTCCTTCGTGATGAAGGCGCTGTCCTCGGGTCGTCCGCGTCGTCCCATTCGCCCTCCCCCCTCGGGTAGGCGATGGAGCGGAGCAGGTCCGGGTTGTCGAGGCGCGTGTAGCGGGTGAGGCCGCCGGTCTCGGAGTAGCCGCCGAAGTTGACGTAGGAGACGGGCAGTTCCGGGGCGCTGTGGGCGGCGAGCATGGCGGTGGTGGCGGGGTATCCCTCGGAGTTGCGGCCGCTCCAGTTGTGGACGATGCCGACGGTGTGGGAGTTGGTCTGGGCGTCCACGCCGTTGATCACCAGCATGTTGCTGTGGTGCTTCTCGAAGAACGCCTCGTTTCTGGCGAAGGGTGCGTAGGGGATGTTGCCGGCCTGCTGGATCTCGTTCGACTCGGCCCAGTGGTTGATGACGGGCTCTCCGGGGGTGTTCGTCTTGGGGTCGCAGAAGCTGGTGGGGTCCCAGCCGCCGTCGGCCTGGATGAAAACGGCAAGCTTGCGGGACCCGCCGGCGGCCTGGGCGATGGGCAGGCGGAAGCCGGCCATTGCCGTGGCGGCGAGCGCGCCGGTGGCCTTGAGGAATGTGCGTCGTCTCATCGTCGTGCCTACAGGTGCAGGTAGCGCGGGTCGGTCATCAGGTAGGCGAGGACGACCACCCAGGTTCTGGCGATGCCGTATGGATCGGGCATGTCGGTCTCGCGCCAGATGAAGTCGTCCACCCGGTCCCCTTTCCAGCGCCGTTCGCCCTCCTCGTCCACGAACCACACGTCGTCCAGAATGCCATCGAAGTAGTGGTCGTCCGCATGGAATCGGCAGTGATATTGGCGGAAGTCATCGCCATTGGTCCGGTTCCAGATGTCGACGAACAGCTTGTATGCTGCGCCGATGTCGGGAGACGACGGCGTGGCGTCTACGCCCAGCAGCTTCCGGTGCAGTTCCACGAGCTTGTTCCTGATGACCTCGGCACCACGAGAGCGCACGGTGTCTGTCCCCACCAAGATCGCCAGCTTCGCCGGCTCGTCACCGAATTGGTCCGCCCAAGCGACCACTTCCACTTCGTAGCGTCCGTCGGCGGGTATGTTGATCGGAACCTCCAAGGCGCCCTCGCAGTGCAGGGCGAAATGGTCGCCCACCGGATGGTTGCATCGGTCCACACGAGGGAGGTCTTCCAGTTCGATGGTGTCGTGTATGCGGCCACCTGGGCCATGTAACACTAGGCGATCCAGGCGGAGGTTGCGGTCACGGTCCCCCTCCGACTTGTCGTTGGTGAATGCCAAGGTGACCGTAGCCGCGCCTTTGGTGAGGTGGCCCGCAACCGACACCTCTTCTGCGCTCCCCTTGCTTGACGCTTCGACATCTCGAGTTGCGCCGAACTCCGCGACCGGGGAGTCCATGAGGCGGACGCCCCCGAACAGTCGACGGCTCGCTTCGTCCAGGAGATAGAAGTCCTTCATCACCACGGGACAGCTGACCTCCGCGGCGTGCCGCTGGGCCACGCCGGCCATCACCGACGTAAGGTCCCGGCCCCGTTCGGTGATGCCGTCGGAGTCGATGCCCCCGTACAGTAGGCCGTACTCTTTTTCGGCATTGGTCCAGTTCGGTGACCCGCCGAGGTTCCACGTTCCCTCGTGGTGCCTCTTCCAATCGAATCCGGTCAAGGCGACAGTCTTGCGGGAGAGCTCCTCGGGCGTGAGAAGGCGTTTCGCACCGGCGTTGGCGAGGGAGGCGGTGCGCACGGGATCGCCATCCGCCGCCGAGGACGCTCGGAACCACTTTGAGAGGGCGACTTCCGTGAGCAGGTCCTTGAGGTTGTAGCGCGGACCGCCGCCGAACCCGCGACGGAACGCGCCGGCCAGCCGCTCTACCTCCGCCGTTTGCGCGTTGGATGCGAGCAGACGGCTTTGGAAACCCGGATCGCCCTCGGATGGCGGCTCGACCACGTCGCCTCCCATGACCGCTGGCCACCAGAACTTCACGGTCGCTTCGGCGAATCGCGGATCAGCCACGATTTGCTTCGCCAGCCATTGAAGGCTGTTGTCCGCGCTCGGCACTCGCTTGTCGCCGAAACCCGGTTCGCGCATGTCGCGATACCACGTGTCGCCATGGCGATAGCCATCTACTCCAACGCTCATCTCGGCATGGCCAGACGTGTATTGCGAAAACCGGTCAGCCCACGCGACAACCTCGATGCTGTAGGTCGCGGAGGCGGGCAGATCCAGTGCAATCCAGACGGTGCAGTTCGGCGCTCCGCCGTTCCAGAGTGCCAGATGGTCGCTACGTGCCTCGCCGCACGGCCCGTGCGGCGCCATGGGTGGGCCCACTTCCTCGAACTCGTGGCTCGACACCAATCCCTGTGAGGCGTCAATGACGTCGAGTCTGTCGAGGTAGAGGAACCCGTCCTCGCCGGTTTGCTCGTCGTAGAAGTCGTTGGTGAAGTTGACGGCGACGTCATGACGGCCTTCGGCCAAGTAAAACGCCCACGACAGCGTCTGTGCTGCGGCTCTAGAGGCGCCTTCCACGCCTCTGACGGCCCCTAGGTTGCTCTTGTAAAGGTCGTCGAGCGCGTCGAGGCCGCCCCATTGGTCGCGGTAGAAGCCCACGTCGCCGTAGTTCTGGAAGGCACCTGCAACGGGATCCATGATGGTGTGGCAGACGGTGCATGCCGGGTTGTGCATGGTGGGGTTGTTCGTGTCGGCGAGCGCGACCGGATCGGTGGTGCGCGATGCCGACTTCTCGATGTCGAGCCCCAGGAAGTGGTAGTACGTCCATCGGGCGCGGGCCCGGTTGCGGTTGGTTGCGGTCGTCGGATAGCGCTTGAGGAAGACCTTGGCGTTGAGGATACCGGCATGCGGCCATCGGGTCCGCAGGGGGCCGGGGTCGATCACGCGAAGGCCGATCCCGGGCGTGAACTCCGACACGTGCCCCTCTCCCTGGCGGTAGTAGCCGAGGATATCGGACGGCCTGAACTCGTGGACGTTGCCGGGATCCTCGAACTCCGTCGCTGCGCCGTAGGCCCGCGCCGCCTCGGCGTTGGCCATGATGTAGTCCGCGGTGAGCACCTCCGTGTAGGGCAGGTCGTTCGCCACGACGTGCGCGATCAACTCGAGCGGCGCCCTGCCGGCACCGTACTGGACACGCTGTTCCCACCTGCTCGCTTCCTCGCGATCCGTTGCGTATCGCCGGTAGAACTCGTTGTCAAAGTCGACAAAGAAGCCGTCGTTCTCGATCGTGTGATCGCGCAGGTGTCTGTCAGTCAGCAGGCGGTCATTTCCCGCGCGGATCAGGAACTCGTGGAACCCCGGCCCGGTCATCAGCCCTCGGATTGCCCTTCTCAGGCTGGCGATTCCGCCCGTCTTGATGGATTCGTACTCGGCATCCGTCGGGATGCGGCCGGCGAAGACGATGGCGGCGCGGCGGAGGGTGCTTCTAGCCGGCTCCATCGTCACGCCGGCGAACAGGTTGGCCGGCGTGACGGAGGGGCCGGCGCCGGGGCCGTCGGTCAAGAGGCCCAGGAAGCGCTGCATCGAGGCGAAGCCCTCCGTGCCGGAGGCCAGCTGGATGCCGCCGCCGTGGTCCACGCCCTGCACCTTGTTGAGGATCAGCTCGTCGCCGCCGTCGACGGTGGCGAGGAAGGTCCTGAAGACCTCCAGGTTGGCCGCGGCGCCGTCGCCGGCGACGAACACCAGCCGGGTGTTGCCGGACACGCCGCCCGACACGTGGCAGGTGGCGCACTGGGACTGGACGACGTGCGAGACGGAGGAGGCGAACACGTCCTCCGCCGTCTCGTCCGGAGGGCCATCGTCCTTGGTGGCCTCGTCGGGCTCCGGGTCCGGGCCGGTGGTGGACCAGTCGGGGTTCCTTGTGATGCGTGCGGTGCCGCGGCCGGCGAGGACGGTTCGGCCGTCCAGCGGGTAGTAGGTCCAGCGGCCGTCGTCGTGGCGGAGCAGGGCGTCGGCGTTGCCGTCGCCGTTGAGGTCGCCGAGGCCGGCCATGCTCCAGGCGGTGTTGGGGGTGAGCGGGACTCCGCCCCTGCCGTCCATGACGTTGCGGCCGTTCATCGGATACTGGGTCCATCGGCCTTCGACATGCCGCAGCAGGATGTCGTCGTTGCCGTCGCCGTTCAGGTCACCCAGGCCTGCCAGTTGCCAGTCGAGGCTGTGGGTGACGCCGGTCACGGAGCCGCGACCCGAGCCGGCGAGGCTGCCGTTCATCGGGTAGTAGTGCCAGCGACCGTCGTCGTGGCGGAGCAGGATGTCGTCGCGTCCGTCGCCGTTCAGGTCGCCGATGCCGGCGAAGGACCATTTCGTGCTCTTGGTGAGGTTGGGCTCGACTGCGGCGGAGGGGGCGACGGCCAGGCCGTCGAGGGGTGCGTGGAGCCACTGGCCCTCGGGATGGCGCAGCACCACGTCGGTCTTGCCGTCTGCGCCCAGGTCGCCCAGGCCGGCGACGTTCCACACGGGATCGGCGGGAAGCCCCGTGATGCCGCCGGACTCGAGGACGGTCCTGCCCTCCATGATGTATCCCTTCCAGCGTCCGTCGGTGTGCCGGAGCAGCACGTCGTCCCTGCCGTCGCCGTCCATGTCGCCGATGCCGGCGAGCCGCCAGCGGGCGCTGCGTTCGAGGGCGACGGTGCCGCGCTCGGACTCGATGGGGGTTCTGCCGTCCATGGGGTAGTAGGTCCAGCGGCCATCGACGTGCCGGAGGAGCACGTCGTCCTTGCCGTCGCCGTTGAGGTCGCCGATCGGCTGCGGCACGCGTCTGTCCGACGCCGTCGGGCTCGAGGCGGTGGAGATGTTGGCGAGTCCGCCGGCCGCGGTGGCGAGGAGGCCGGTGACTTCCAGTGCGGCGTTCGACCAGACGCCGAGGCGCCAGTGGCCGCGGCCTGCGCCCAGCCAGCCGTCCAGTTCCGGAGCGCCCCATGCGAGCTGGGCGGAGGTGAGCGTCCGGGTGCCGTTCGCCGGGAGCGTGAGCGTTGCGGGCTGGCTCGCGCGGCCCTCGTCGTCCACGCCCTCGATCCGGACCGTCGCCGGCGTGTCGCTCCGGTTCGAGAGGAGCAGGCGGCCTTCGGCGTCGCCGCCGCCGGCGGGGAACATGGGCAGGACGCGGCGGTTCGCGGCATCCGCCTGGGGCACGGCGTCCTGCATGGCCGCGATCCCGCTGTCTGCGCCTCGGACGTAGGCGAGCACGTCGAGGTCGAGGCTTGACTGCACCGTCAGGCGGATGTCGCCGCGCATCGCGCCGAAGCCCTGCGGCAGGCCCTTCGGGGGGTTGCCGAACTCCAGGTCGGAGGCGCTGAGCGTCACGGCGGCGTTGGCCTCCAGCCGAACGGTCAGGGGTTCCGGCGACCGGTCCTGTGCCTCTCGGCGGAGCGTTGCGGTGCCGGGCCTTGGCGAGCGGTTCGCGATTCGCAGCAGGCCCTCGCCGCCCGGCGTGCTGGGCAGCCATGCAGCCTTGGCTTCGGTGTCGGTTGCGGCAAGGCGAATGCGTTGCAATGGCGCGAGGTCGCCGAGTTCCCCGCCCTGGGGCGAGGAGAACGCGAACGCGTGGATCGGTGCCGGGGCCTGGATTGCGAGCCGCCAGTCGCCAGCGCCGTCGCCGAGCGCGCCGGACACGCGCTGGCCCGACTCCAGCGCCCCCGCCGAGAGCCAGCGGGACGTGCCGGGCGGAAGGGTTGCGCGAACCTCGGACACGCCGCCAGCGTCGTCGCGGGCGCGTATGCGGGCCTCGACGGGCTCGGATCCGGGGTTCGAGAGCCGCAGCAGGCCGGGGGCTTCGGCGGCGGCGGCGGGGAAGAGCGGCACATGGCGGAGTCCGTCCGGGGCCTGGCCGATGTCGCGCAGGGGTGTCCGCAGGCCTTCGGCGGTCTCGGCATATGCCAGTGCATCGAGCTTGGCCGTTGACTGCACCACGAGGCGCCAGTCGCCTTGGCCGGCGCCGATGCCGCGGTGCAGGCCCTTGAGCGGGTTGCCGCCCTCCAGGTCGGAGGACGTGAGTTCGAGGGTGTGGCCCGGGACGAGCGACACCGCGGCGGGGCCGAAGGCGCGCCCTCTGTCGTCGTGGGCCGTGATGCGGACGATGGTGGGACGGGCGTCGGGGCTGGCAAGGCGGAGGATGCCGCGCCAGGCGGGCTCGCGCGAGGCGGAGGGAAGGAACGCCACGCGCCGCTCGCGCATCGGCGCATTCGCGCCCGGTGCGTCGAAGAGGGGATGGGTGGGCGATGGTCGGTGCAGCCCAAGGCCGTTCGTGACGGGCGTCCTGATCGCCTGCGACCCAGACCCATCCGACGCGCCTGCGCCGCGCAAGGAAATCGACTGGCCAGGCGATTCGGAGGATCGCATCCTCCGATGCGGTGGCGCCGTGCGGACGGGCGAGAAGCGCGCCGGCGCCACGCCCGGGGCGAGGCACATGGCTCCGTTCGGCGGACTGGGCGTGGAGGCGTGCATGGTGTTGACGCCCTGCATCCGCATCCGGGCGTGGGCCGCCGCGCTTCGGCGCTGGTGCTCGCGCCTGACGCGCTGGGCGTCTCGCCAGCGCTTCTCGGCGGCCTGCTCGGCTGCGGCGATCGCCTGAAGCCGTGTGGCCTGGCCTTCGTCGGCGTGGCCGGAACCGGCGGTCGCGAGGAGGGCAAGCACGAGGCCTGCGGCTGTGGACAGTGCCCGTGCGGGAACGCGGTCGTTCCAGAAGGGCACGGGACGGTTGGTTGCTGCGGTGCCGTCCGGTCGCCTGCCGTCAAGGTCCATTGCTCTTTGAGTGACCAGTGTCGGCCCACTTCCCCGCCTTGCGTCTGACAATACACCAAACACGAATGACAGAATTGACCGGAGTGGAACACGGATTGGAGATGACTCCGGGTGAGGATTGCAGCCCGGCGGGATGCCAGCGCTGACAGGTAAGTCGGACTTGACGACGCAGGGGCCTTCGGAGGGAAGGCATTCTGCCTTCCCTCGTGCGCAGCCAGGCACACGGGCCGGGGACCGACAAGGGAAAGGCGCCTAGCGGTGCCAGGGAAGGCAGAATGCCTCCCTCCGAAGGCCCGTCTTGGAGCGAGGGCGTCTTCTGCCAACCTGCGCGCCTGTCGGCGTGGACGAAGGCGGTACGCCCTCGCTCGAAGGGGCCTCGCTTTCAGCCCTTGGTAGGTGGCGATTGGTAGCGTAGGCGTGTCGGGAAACTTGGTGCAGGCTAGGCGCGTTGCTGGTGGTGCAGGGCCTTCTCTTGCAGCACGGGCGAGCCTCGCCTGCTGCGCAGCAAGAAGTACGCCATCCCCTGAATCGCTTTGCAGAGGCGCGCCCCTCCCTACTCCACCGTCCCCTTGTAGTCGCTGCGTAGCCGTTCCCAGTCGATTTCGTAGCCGAGGCCCGGCTCCGTTGGGGCGTGAACCGTGCCGCCGGTCATGTCGATGTCTTCGACCAAGCCGAAGACGTTGGAGCCGGTGCAGGGGAAGAACTCGTAGAACTCGCAGTTCGGCACCGCCATCGTCACGTGGAGGTTGGCGACATTGTTGAGGGAGTTGCCGCCGTGGTGGATTTCGCACTTCATGCGGAAGCCCTCCGCCAGATGGCACAGGCGCACGAGCGGCGTGATGCCGCCGGTCACGGCCACGTCGCCACGGAGGATGTCGGTGGCGTAGCGGGTGATCCACTGTGTCATGCCGTAGTAGCGACCCGGGGCGAACTCGGTCGCCATGATGGGAATATCGAGCTTCTCGTTCAGCTTCACATAGCTGTAGAGGTCTTCCTCCGCGAGCGGGTCTTCGTACCAGTAGTAGCGCAAGTCCTCCATCGCCCGTCCCACCCGTACGGCATCCTCGTAGCCGTAGGCCCACATGGAGTCGAGCATCAGCTCCATGTCGTCGCCCACCGCCTCGCGTACGGCCCTACAAATCTCGATATCGGCCTTCGGGTCCGAATGCGGGTGGATCTTGTGTGCCGGGAAGCCGAGTTCCTGGAACTTGAGCGCCTCCTCCTGATACTCCTCCTTCGTCTCCCACCACGCCGTGCTCGAGTACACGGGCACTGACTCCTTGCAGGTGCCGAGCAAGCGGTGGATCGGTTGCCCGGCGAGCTTGCCGTTGATATCCCAAAGGCAGATATCGGCAGCACCGATGACGCTGTTCGGCACGCCCCGGTTGAGCTTCCACAGCTCCGCCCAGATGGTGCCGATGTCTTGCGGGTTCCGGCCCATCAGGCGCGGCTTGATGGTGTCGATGAGGTATCCGGCCTGATGCTCCGGCCCGCCCAGAAAGGCGTTGCCGGAGATGCCCTCGTCCGTCTCAACCGTCACCACGCCAATCTGCCGCGGCCCGCCAAACCGCATTCCGGCGCCAACCCGCCAAGGCTCCACCTGCCAGCCGAACACCTCGACCTTTACGTCGGTAATCTGCATCGCGTCCGCCCTCAACCCATCGCCAAGAAGCCCCGGATTCTGTATGCGGCAGAGCGGCGATTCAAGGCAGCACGATCACCTTGCCGATAACCTCGCGCCCCTCGATCAGCCGCAAGGCGTCGGCAGCCTGGTCGATTGGCAGGCGGTGGGAGATGTACGGACGGATTCGACCGGCACCGAGCCAGTTCATCAGCGTGCGCTGATTGCGCGCCGCCCGCGCCGGGTCCCGTTGCGGCAGCGCGCCAAGGTTGAAGCCGATGGCCTCGGCATCCTTGATGAGCAGATGGTTCGTCTTCGCCAGCGCCGGCCGCCCGCCGGTGAAACCGACGATGAGGATGCGGCCAAACGGGGCGATGCAGCGGGTGGACTCGTCGAACACGTCACCACCCACCGGGTCGTAGATCACATCCGCGCCCAAGCCGCCGGTGAGCTCCTTCACCTTTTCACGAAAGCCGGCGCGATAGTCGATGAGGTGGTCCGCACCAAGCTCTTCCGCCACCGCGAGCTTCGCCTCGGTGGAAGCGGTGGCGATAACGGTCGCGCCCATGAGCTTGCCCACATCCACCGCGGCAAGACCCACGCCGCCGCCGGCGCCATGCACCAAGAGCGTCTCGGTGGCCTGAAGCCGACCTCGCTGCATCCCGTAGAGCGCAGTCGCGTAGTTGGACCGGAACGACGCCGCCGCCTCGATGTCCACCCCGTTCGGAATGCGCCGCACCTCATCGGTTCCCACGACGGCATGCTCGACGCACCCCGACGACAGCAGCACTGCATCCCCCACCGCAAGGTCGGCAACACCCTCTCCCACCGCCGTGACATGGCCCGAAGCCTCGCCGCCGACCACGAACGGCATGGCCGGCTTGTTCTGATAGCCGCCCCGAGTCATCAAGAGGTCTGCAAACGAGAGGCCGGCGGCGCCCACCGCCACGCGAACCTGCCCTGCTCCCGGCTCGCCCGGATCGTCAACTTCCCGGACCACCACCCCATCAGCTCCATCCAGGGTTTCGCAAAGCGCCGCCTTCATCTGTCGAGGGTCCCCAAGGCTCAAAGAAGGCGGCACTATAGCCGCACAGGAGCCGGCTTCGGCCACGATCCACCGGGACCTGTCACCGCCCCACGCCGCCAAACCCCCTCGCTAGCGCTCGGCGTCTGGCCCCAGCCCCGGCATAGCTGGCGAAGTCCTCGTCACAAAGCCACCTTCGCTGCGGAACACCAGCAAGGCGGCAACGTCGTGGGTTTCGGCAAATGCCGCGGCATCTTTGCCGAGCACCATCAGCGCCGTCGCCAGCGCGTCGGCTTGCATGGCGGTGGGGGCAATGACGGTTGCCGACGCCAGCGAGCCGTCGATGGGCACCCCGGTTCGGGCGTCGATGATATGGGTCGTGCGCGTACCGTCCCGTTCGCCAACTTGGCGATAGTCGCCGGATGTGGCGATGCCGCCCTCATCCAGGGTGAGCGTGCCGGGAACGAAGCCCTCGCCGGGGGACTCGACAGCGACTCGCCACGCGCCGCCACCCCGTGCGGTACCGAAAACGCGCAGCTCGCCACCGATCTCGACCAAGGCAGACGTGCAACCGTCGCCGGCGAGCAGTTCCGCAACCCGATCCACGGCAAATCCCTTGGCGATGGCGGACAGGTCCACCTTGAGCGGGGCACGTTTGCGCAAGGCCGGGGGATGCTCCCGGAACTCGAGCAAGCGGTAATTCACTTGCGCCGCTTCATCGGCAAGTGCCGCCCGGGGCCCGAACCCATACTCGCCCACCAGCGGCGCAACGGTTACATCGAACGCGCCTTCAGTGGCATCGGAGACCGCAGCGGCCGCAGCCACCACCCGAACCATGTCGGCCGAGACGGCGACCCACTCGCCTAGCGGGGCTCGGTTGAAATGCGAGAGGCTCGAATCCGGGTCCCAGGTGGACATCTCCTGCACCACCTCGTCGAGCACCGCCTCGACCCGCACCTCCGGTAACCTACCGGAACAACCGTCGGCCAGTACGCGATAGCTCGTCCCCATCGTCGCGCCTGACAGAGAGTCCGGACCGCACCCAAGCATCATTCCCGAACACAGCACAAGCACGCCTGCCCCTCGCAACTCCGGCCAGGTCATCGGGTAACGAGCAGCTCGTGCTCACCATCACCACGGCCAGACGATAGGCCTCGTCGGATAGCCTTGTCGTGGTAGGCTGATCCGGTTCCACTCAAGGAGCGTAGCAACATGCCGAGATACCTTATCGTCTTGAAAGAGGACGATGGCGCGGACGATGACTCCACGTTCGTTGCAAAGGCCTTTGCCGATGCTGTGGAGTTGTTCCCACCTGGAGTATGGGCCGTGAAGACCGATTCTGCTGCCGAAGAAATCGCGCAAGTGCTTGGCATTACCGAAGGCGGAACGCGCACCAACTGGTCTAGTATCGTAGTCCCTCTCGAAGGATATTTCGCATTCATGGACCGTGTTCTTTTGAGGAAGCTCCGGGATCTTGCAAAGTGAGTGACGACAAGCGAAACGTCTATGACGCCGCAAAGCGGGCGTGGGTCGATCGCGTCGAACCCACCCCGCAACCGAATCTAATCGATTGGAGGACGGTAAGCACCTTGGTAGGTTTCGTACTTGGTCTCATGGGCCTTCTTCTAACGATCTACTTTGGCGTCACCAGCGTCATCGATGCCCGCTTCACGTCGTTTGGCCATGACGTCGATCGAGTTTCGTCCAACATCGACCGTGTCCATCACAGCGTCGATCGGCTGGAGGAGTCCACTGCCCGCGACTACTCGGCCCTAAGAACATCAGTCGGTGAGATTCGGGACGACTTGCAGCAGGTCGGGGACGACGTTGAAGAGGTCAAGGAGCGTCTGAAGGAAGGAGCCCGCGCGACGCCGTAGCCGAAAAAGTCCGCCCCGCCTGTTCTACAATCCGCCGCTCGTTCGAGACAACCCATCAAGGGGAGGCACATGCCCGAATTCTGCAAGGTCGACAAGGCCGATCACATCATGACCGTGACCCTCAATCGTCCGGAGCGGCTCAACGCCCTGCACCCCCCAGCCAATGCCGAGCTTGGCGAGGTGTTCGACGAGTTCGCAGCCGACGACGACATGTGGGTGGCCATCGTCACCGGCGAGGGTCGCGGCTTCAGCGCCGGCAACGACCTTCGCTACCAGGCCGAAGGGGGCGAACGAGTGGCGGCGCCCAAGGGCTTCGGCGGCCTTTCCAGCAGGTTCGACCTCACCAAGCCCGTCTATGCCGCCGTGAACGGCGTGGCGATGGGCGGCGGCTTCGAGATTGCGCTGTCCTGCGACATCATCATCGCCTCCGAAAGCGCGGTTTTCGCGCTCCCAGAACCGAAGGTTGGTCTTGCCGCGCTCGCTGGCGGACTGCAACGACTGCCGCGGCAGATCGGCTCCAAGCGCGCACTTGGCATGATCCTCACCGGCCGGCATGTCTCGGCACAGGAAGGCTACGAACTCGGCTTCGTCAACGCCGTGGTCCCGCACGACAAGCTCATGGAAGAGACCCTGCGCTGGGTGCAGATGACGCTCGAATGCGCTCCGCTCTCCATCCGCGCCAGCAAGGACGTGGTCTATCGCAGCCTCGACATGGAATCGCTGCAAGAGTCCATGGCGGTGCGCTACGACTCCGTGGCGGCGCTGAACAAGAGCCAGGACTTCATCGAAGGCCCGCGCGCCTTCGCCGAGAAGCGCCCGCCCAACTGGCAGGGGCGCTAGGGGAACTCCGATCGAGTCCGTTGGTGCGGCGCCCGCCACCGGACTCGACTCACCGCCAGACGCCTCGCCATCCAAGATGAGGATTTGCCAAGTGCTCGCCGCAGCCGAGGATGGGGGCGTGGAGAACCACGTCTATGCCCTCGCCAACGCGCTCGCCGAGCGCGGCGACGAGGTCGCACTGATCGCCCATTCGAAGCACGCCGCATCGGTGTGCAAAAGCGTGGCCTTCCATGCCGTGGACCTCACGCGCAGCCGTCGCAACCCGCTGGCGCGACGCGACTTGAAGCGGGCCATAGCCGCCGCAAGGCCGGATGTCGTCCACGCCCACGCCGGCAAGGCGGCCGCGCTGGTGGCCGCCCTGGCGCTCCCCTGCCCCACCGTCGGCACCGTGCATGGGACCAAGCGTGATCTGGCCGCCTACAAGCGCTTCACGCAGGTCATTGGCGTCAGCCAAGGGGTGATCGAAGAACTCGACCATCCGGCCAAGGCGGTGGTGTATCACGGTGTGCCAGCGCCCAAACCCGGCGCTGGCGCCTGCCGCCAAGCGATCAATCGAGAGCTCGGCCTCGACCCGAGCCGCCCGCTCTCCCTCGCCGTGGGGCGACTGGTGCCGGTGAAGGGGTTCCACCGTCTTATCGAGCTCTGGCACGAACACCTCGGCAACCTTGTAATCGCCGGCGAGGGTCCCGAACGCCGCCGCCTGACACGACTCGCCGCCGGCCGACCGGTCGTGCTGGCCGGCTTTCGAGCCGATGTCCGCAACCTCATGCAGGCGGCAGACCTCTTGGTGATCTCCTCGATCCGCGAGGCATTCCACCTCGGCATGGCCGAGGCATTGCGCGAACGGCTGCCCGTGGTTTCCACCCGCGTTTGCGGGCCCGAGGAGATCCTGCCACCCGAACAGTTGGCAGACGCCGACGGTCTCGAAGCCGCGGTCCGCCACTCCCTTCTTGACCTCGACGCCACACACGGGCGAATGGCTCCCACCTTCGACTGGGCAGAACGAACGCTCACCGTCGAGCGCATGGTGGAAGAGACCCGTCGCGTATATGCCAAGGCGATGGCGGCATGAAGAACCTTAACGTCCTCATCGTCTCGGACGGCCTGCCGGGGCATCTGAACCAATCCCGGGGCCTCGCCTGCTGGCTCGGCACGCGCTTCGCCGTTGAGACCCAGGAATTGGAAGTGCGCCTCAGAGTGCGGGCGATGGCACGCCGCCTCCTACCGCCGTTGGTGGAAGTGGCGCCGGCCATGGCGACGCTGCGATCCTTCTACCAAATGCCCGCATTGGCAGGAGCAGCACCGGACGTGATCGTCTCCGCCGGCGGCAACACCTCCTTCGCCAACGCGCTCCTGGCCCGGCATTTCTGCGTTCCAAACGTCTTCATCGGCTCCCCCAGGCGGATTGCCCCGAGCGCCTTCGCCGCCAACCTGACGCTAGAACCCACCGGCGAGGCCGGCAACGTCGTGACACCCGTGGCGCCAAGCCCCGTCTCCCCCGAAGCAATCGCCCAGAGCGCCGCGGAGTTCCGCGCCCAGCACGAGTTGGCGGACGGGAAGTTCTGGCTCATGGCCTGCGGCGGCAGCGGCGCTGGCAAGTCCTACACCGCCGACGACTGGAGCACGCTTGCCCATTGGATGAACGATGCGGCCGAGTCCCACGGCATACGCTGGCTGCTTTCCACGTCACGCCGCACGGGGGCTTCCGGCGAAGAGGCACTGGCAACGAATCTGAAGGCCGACCACCTCGCCTACGCCGTGTGGTGGAGCCGCCACCCGGAACCCATACTGGGCACGCTGATGGGCGCCGCGGAGCGGCTGTTCGTGACCGTGGACAGCATGTCCATGATCAGCGAGTGCATCGGTGCGCAAAAGCCGGTGGCGGTGGTGGAAGTGGGCGATGGCGCAGCCGAACCGCAGTTGGCCAAGGCGCTGGATCGATATGCCCGACTGGGCCTGTGTCGGCGCATCTCAGTGGCGGACCCGCTTGACGCCGCGCCTGAAACCCTTGCGACCGCCGCGGACCTGCGCGAGAAATCCATCGACCAACTGCTCGAGTGCTTGCGCCTCACATCCTCGGGAGCAAGCTGAGTCCATTCAAAATGGCGACCCGTCAACGCAGACCCAACCGAGGAGTTGCACGCCGCACCGCACGCAAGGCAACCGCGCCGCTGTATCGCCTGCTGCATCCGCGCAAGCCGGCCTTCCACTGCCCCATCTGCAACTACGAAGGCCCGTTCCGTGACAAGCGCGACCGCCTCCACGCCAAATGCCCATCCTGCGGCGCCCTGGAACGAACGCGCCTGCTCTTCGCCGTGCTCGCGCCGCTGCTCGAGTCGTTCTCGCCTGAACGCAAGCGCGTGCTCCACATCGCCCCAGAGGCACGGCTCGACGAATGGCTGCAGGCCCGTTTCGGGCACTACGTCAGCGGCGACCTGCAACGCGAGGACGTGAACGCTCGCCTCGACGTCCAACGCCTCCCATTCCCCGACGCCACCTTCGACCTCGTGATCGCATCCCACGTCCTCGAATACCCCAAGGACGACCGCAAGGCCATCGCCGAAGTCCGCCGCGTCCTCCGCCCAGACGGCATCGCCGCTCTGCCCGTCCCCCTCATGCATTTGTGCACCCGAGATCTGTCCACCCGAAACCCCACCACCCGAGTGATGCACGAACCCGGCCTCGACTATTTCGAGCGCCTCGAAGCGCACTTCGCCAAGGTCCGCCGGCACCGCTCCGACGAGGTGGACCCAACCTGCCAACCCTTCGTCCACGCCCCCACCGACACGACCCCACCCCTACTCATCCACAAGCCCAGCATCCGCCTGGACATCATCCCGATCTGCCTGACCAGCAAGCTCTAAGGATGGCCAACGCAGGCAACGACCCGGCTACACTCCGCGTCCATCGTCAACCACACCGCACCACCTGCCGCTTTGGGAGCCAGCATGCTCGTCATCACCGACCAAGACCGTGTCCGCACCATCGCCCTCAACCGGCCAGAAGCGCTGAACGCCTTCAACGGCCAGCAGTACGACGAAGTGACCGAAGCACTCCTCGCGGCTGGCAGAGACAGCGATTGCCGAGTAGTCGTGCTCACCGGTACCGGTCGCGCCTTCAGCGCCGGCGCCGACCTCTCGGGCGAGTCGGGCCCGCCGCCAAAGCATGGCTTCCACGGCATGCTGCACACCATCGTGGACTTCGAGAAGCCCTTCCTGCTCGGCATCAACGGTCTCGGCGTCGGCATCGGCGCGACGATCTGCGGCGTGGCGGATGTCGCATTCATGGCTGCCAGCGCCCGGCTGCGCTGTCCGTTCTCGGAACTCGGCTTGGTGGCAGAGGCCGGCAGCACACGCACGTTCCCAGCCCTGATGGGCCGCCAGCAAGCCATGTGGTTCCTCATGGCATCAGAGTGGATGTCTGCCGAGCAGTGCCAGTCCGCTGGCCTCGTGCTCGAAGTTCTCCCCGACGAGGGTTTTGCCCAGGCGGTGCAGGCCAAGGCCGCCCACCTCGCCGCCTTGCCACCAGGCTCGCTCGCCGAGGCAAAGCGGCTAATCACCGACCCAGACCGAGACCGCCTGAAAGCGGTAATCGACGCAGAAAACGCCGCCCTCGCCAGGCTCTCCGGCGGCCCGGCAAACCGCGAAGCCGTCACGGCATTCCGCGAGAAGCGCAAACCGGATTTCTCGGCCCTCTGACCCCGTGCCTTCGGTGGGAGGAGCGTTCCATGCAAGCTTCCACCCCGCCGTGTCGCTGATGCGGGAGGATGCGGATGGGCCGTAGGGGGCGGGCTTGCCTGATGCGGGCCGGGTTCATCGCAGGTGCCTCGTCACGGGAGGCGACGAGCCCCTCCCCTACAAAAAACGTGCCCAACATCAGTCGGTGACGCAACTTTTCCATGGCAGTGAGTTGGTTTCCATATTCGCGTCACGGCGCTATGGGCCGCGAAATCAGCTTTCGAGCCTCTTTGACGAACTCGCCATTCAGCCACCCGACCACGTCGTTCATCCCGCCAATAGTCCGCGACGTGGCTGCCGCCAACTGCGTGTCGTCCAAGAACGCTCATCATCAACACGGTAGGCTCGTTCTTTCGCCAGTCTATGTAGGAGCTCGATTCGAAGGATCGATGGAAAAGGAACGCCATCCGGCCATGAATCTGGACGATTCTGCCGTACAACTCCCAGAGGCGTTCGCTAACGAAAAGCTCCTCTGCTCCGGTCAGCGGTGCACGGATCCTGTCCCGTTTGTCGCCTATGAACGTCACGTCACGGTACTCTTCGAGCATGTACTCCGCCATACCGTTCCCGACCCGCCGCCCGTGGAACACATCGTCCAACTCTTGCGCCGTGAGTAGGCCGAGCGTCGTCATCGCGCCGGAGAGGACCTCTTGACAGACGTTGACCGACTTCCAAAGCGCTTCGACCGACGCGACCACTTTGGATTGCGACGCGGCGAGCGGTCGCTCGGGAGCCCGTCCATCTGCGCCCGGTTTCGCTTCTTCTCCATGGGATCGTGAGGATTCTAGGCTGGTCTCCTTTCGCGATTTCACGATCTGGAGCTTCTCGAGAATCAGAAAGGCCATCGCCTCAGGCGTTTCCTTGCGCGCGTCCACGTAGCCGTCGAGCGACGTCATCCTCGCAACTTCGCACGGGCCTAGCCGCACCGTACATGATCTCGCCCACGCCTCCATCAGATAGCCGTTCTCTGATCTTGCGCCACTCGATCCCGCACCACTTCCTCTCGTCGTACTCGCGGCACACAAAGGCAACCACAAGGTCCGACCGTCCCCTGTAAATCTCCTGCAACAACACGTCCGCGTCCGGAACGGCAAGCTGCGCGCGGAAGTTCTTGTCGTAGAAGCAAGCGTTGGCACCGAGAACTTCCGCAAGTTGCCTCGCCACGCGCTCGACGTAAGACCTGTATTCGCCTGGGAACGACAGGGCGACATCGAATCGATGCCGCGTCACGTCGATCAGCCCCCGTCGGATCGGCGACTCCGGCGGTTCATCGTCGGTTCGATACGGCCCATCTCCATCCGCCAACGTGCTCTCGTCCAAGTGGTTCCATCCCTTCGGAGTGATCTCGCAATCCACGCACCCCTCCATCTCGGTCCACCGAATGAACCCCTGTTCGTCCAGGGCGCGTAGCAAATACCTCAGTTCCTCCCCGCTTTGCGCGTGACCCAACGTGTAGTCGTCGTCGATGGTCAGCCTGACGGTCTGTTCAGGGGTCGCTGCGCGACGACCGACTGCGTCCAATAGGAGCCTCTGCTTGTCGGCAACGCGCTCATTGCCAGGTAACGACGACAAGATGGTCTGCAGATTGTGCTCCAGGATTACCGGCGCCGCGCGGCCAAACTCATCGTGCTCTCGAATCCACGCCGATAGTTTCGCCAAGAGTCTGTCCTCTCCCGCCAAACGGTTGACGGCCATTGTGCCGATCGTGAACCTGCCGCAACGCGGGCAGTGCAAGTTGGCTCGATTGCCGTGGTCGCTTCCTCCCATGACAACGGCCTCGGCATGGTTGCACACAGGGCATACGTTTTTCCTTTTCACCGGCGGTCCGTCCTGTGAGGTGGAACTCTACGACGGGTCGGCCCCGCACTGTGTCCGATGTTCATCCCGTAACAGGCCGGTCGTACGCCAGCGCAAACACCGTGTCCGTCATCCAGCGCTTGAACCCGTCGTTGTCCATGAACTGCTTGAAGAGCTCCGCGTCGTCCTTCAGGACTTCGTAGCCAGCTTCCTCTGCCCGGTCCAACAGATCGCCGTTCGCGAGGGTGGCCCACCCAAGTTGGGCCGCCGTACGAATCTCGTGATCCCCAAGATAACGCCGCAGTGGCGCTGGCGTCCCGTTGTCAAGCAGCAGTTTCACGCTTGAGGTCTTCCAACAAGCTGGACTCTAGGTGCGCCAGCACGGCCCTGACCTGCCAGTCCTCGACGCCCTCGAACCAATCGAGAAACTCCTCAATAGTCGCGCCCGCCTCCAAGTTGGCGAACAGGTGCGAGACCGGCACCCTGGTGTTCGTGAACAACCAGGCGCCGCTGACCTTGCCAGGGATTTGCTCCAACGCTGGACAGGTTGACCAATCGATCATCGGATTGCCTCCTCTCGGTGGTACGTTTTATTGCCGCCTGGGCTGCGTCGATCCATCCTCGCCTCGGCGAGCGATTGATCGCCGTCGAGGGTGCCTGGGTCGTCAATCTCGTTCGGGAGACACGCCGCTAGGTCGCGCACGTCCAGCTTGCCGGTGACAACGTCCGCGACCAGCCGGGTGCGGTATTCGTGCGCCAGACTGATCTGAGACCGCGTATTCCGTATGCAAGCGTCTGTCGTTGCAGTCTGCCTGTCAATGGCAACCGCAATCGCAGCTTGTTCATCTGACGGCGGACATGGAGTCGGCATCTTCTTGAAGTCCTCCCAATACATCCGGTTGCGGTCCTTTACGATTCGAGACTAGTCACGTCATGCTGGGTAACCGCTGTACCTAGTTGAGCACGGGGCACCCCGCCGGTTTTCCTGCGCCGCGCTCAGTCCGAAGGACAGAGGAAGTCGGACCATGCCTGCATCACGGGGCGCCGCCTCTCCAGCAGGTCGTCGCGGGCATAGGCGGCCACCGTCTTCGAGCCCTCGACGTGCGCCAGCGTGCCTCGGAGAGGATCTCGTCCACGCCCTCGTGGCGCGCCCAGTCCTTGAAGCTCGACCGCAAGCCGTGCCCGGTGGCGTTGATTTGTTCCATGCGAGGGCTTCTCACCCTCACGGGGGATTCGGCAGCGGTGGCCGTTAGCGATAGTGCTCCGCTGCGTCCTCCGGTTCGAAACCCACCATTTCCTTCGAGTGCGAAAGGTCTCGATAGCCCCAGCGGTTGTTTGAGTTGGCGAAAAGGATGTCGTAGCGGAGGGTGTCCGGCGCGTCCACGCAGAGTTCCAGCATGTTGACGATGTCGCGCTTCGAGCACCAGACGCTGAAGTCGCGCGGGCGGCCTGGGCGGTCGGGGGCGTTGACGTAGCCGAGCCGGACGCAGAGGACAGAGAGGTCCGTGGTGTCGGCGTAGAAGCGCCCGAGCGCTTCGCCCCACACCTTCGTGCTGCCGTACACGCCAGCGGGGCGTGGGGGCATGGTGTGGTCGATCATCCGCCATTCGCTTGGCACGTTGGCGTAGTCGCCAGCGACCATCGAGTGGTAGGGTTCGTCGGCTTCCCATCCGGACACGGTGGCGCCGCTGCTCGCGAAGATGACGCGGCGGCAGCCGGCCTCGCGGGCGGCTTCGTACACTTGGCGGTTGCCGGCGACGTTGGTTTGCAGGAGTTCGTTGAAGGGGAAGTTCTCGCCGGCCTTGGCGGCAAGGTGCACCACGGTGTCGATGCCGTCGAAGGCGGGGCGGATGGCGTCGAAATCGCTGAGATCGGCTTGGGTGGTGGGAATGCCCGGTACGTCGCTGCGGTTGAGCGCCGAGAGTTCGGCGCGGGGTTCGAGGCGTTCCCGCAACGCGGTGCCGATGAGGCCGCTCATGCCGGTTACCAGTATCTTCATGCTTGCATCCTCTCCCGAGCGGTAACCAGCAAGTCGAGCCGCTGGCGGTACTCGTCCGCGTCGGCGTAGCGACCGCCAAAGACGAACCGCGATGCACCGGCCTCGGCCAATGCCTGCAAGTTGTCGGCGGCTGCACCCGCGTCACTCGGCAGGCCGCCCATCACGACGACCTCGCCCACTTCGCGGCCGGCCTGCTCGCAGTATTCCGCGTACTGCGCCTTGCGCGCCGGCAGCATTGAAGCCGTCATGCCCATTGGCAGCCAGCCATCGCCATAGCGCGCCGCGCGCTTAAGCGCATGGGGCGGCGCTCCGCCGATGTAAATGGGCGGCGCTTCGGGTTTGGGTCGGAACAGGAAGCTCTGGCCGTTGGCCGTTACGATGTCGTCGTCGCCGCCAAAGCAGTCGCGCAGGAACGCGAGGGTCTCGTCCGAGATGCGTCCGCGGGCGTGGCGGTTGACTCCCAGGGCGCGGAATTCGGGGTCCATCCAGCCGATGCCGACGCCGAGCAGCAACCGGCCGCGGGAGAGCTCCTGGATGCTGGCGATCTGCTTGGCTGTCGGCAGTTGCGGACGGTAGGGCAGGATGAGAACGCCTACGCCCACGCGAATGCTCTTCGTTAGCCCCGCAAGCCAAGCGAGGGAGACCAGCGGATCAACGTAGCGCCCGCCGGAACCTTCCGCGTCGTCCGGCGGAATGGCGATGTGATCCACCACCCAGATGGACTCCATGCCGGCGTCCTCCGAGGCGAGAGCGCAGGTCGCCATGGTATCCGCGGTGGATTGCTCGCCCATGTTGCGCAGCGTCACGCCTATGTGCATCCGTTCTCCCCTCAAGCGCGGTTTCAAGAGGCGGGAGCATAGCGGCTCGTGACCCGCTGCCGGGCGCGGTCCGGAGCTCCTGCCGAGACCTATGCCGCAGAAGGCGTCTGGAACAAGTGCGGCAAGTAGCGGCGTGCCTTGGCAAGCAGTTCGTCTTCCTTGGTGTTGCGGCCCGGCTGGCGGGTGACGCGGTGCCTCAGCCAGTTCCACATCCGGGCGACGCCGGGGTCCGAAGCCGGTACGGCGTCGCGGCCTTCGAGGCCAAGGCGGGTGTTGACCCAGGCGGCAATCTGCGCGGGAGTGCGAAGGTCCAGCACGGCTTTGCGGCGTCGGAAGCCTTGCCTCGCCGCGCCGCGATGGGCGTGGCCGTGGCGCTTCATCTGGCCGAGCAGGACGCGGGAGGCGCGGGAGTCCTGCATCAGCGCGTCGAGGTCGCCGGTGTGCCGCGCCAGCACTTCGCGCCACTCGTCGCTGCGCTCGGCCTTTTCCATCAGCGTGCCGATGGCGTGTGCCGCTCGGTCGCGCTCACGCATCCCGCCGTTCAGGGCACGATCAAAGATCTCGCGCCAAAGGCCAGGGTCGCGAACGTGGCTGCGACACGGACAGGCATCGCGGAGTGCCGCACAGCGAACGTCGTAACCGGAGTCGCCGAGCGCTTTCAGCAGGCGGTCGGCATCACGGGCCTTGGACATATGGGGGATTCCCTACGCGCAGAGGCGGAAACCGTAACCCAATTTGGTGGCAGGTGCATCTTGGAGCTGGACTCCGGATGCACGTCAAACTGTGACGAGTTTCGGTGCGCGGGCCGAGCGGTGCGTCCTGGAATCAGGAGGCCGCCCATTCGAGCCACCAGCCGTGCGGCGAGGCCCTGGCCAGCAGTTCCGCGGGCGCCGCCGAGCCGTCGCGATAGCGGGTTAGCGTGAGTTCCATGATGTCGGCGCTCTCGCCCTCGAGCGCGACACGCCAGACCTCACGGCTCCGGCTGGCGTCGATGAGGACCGTTTCCATGTGCTCGCGCGCAGCACGTGGGAACTGGTAGAGGGCCACCGTCGTGTAAACGGTCAGGGCTTCGTCCCCGGGCGCGTCCGCGAGCAGGTGCGGGAGGGTCTCCACGGCATCCCCTCCGCGCAGCCGGACCGGGTGCTTGCGAAGTTCCTCAGCGGCGTCCAACAGGCGCTGGTGGCGCTCGACATGCTCCGGCCAGATAAGCGCCCGCAGCCACAGCAGAGCCTCCGGGTCGAGTGCGTCGATGGGGTCGAGGTCCACTCCGACGCGCCCGCCGACCGCGATGTGCCGCTCGAGCGCGGGCAGCCCGTCGCCGCGGAGTTCAGCCTCGAGCTGGACGACTGCACTCGCATCGCCCCAGCGGAGGATCTCGCGGCCGGCGCGCGTGTAACGAATGCCATACCGGTGGAAGTTCAGGTTGAGGCCTGCGCTTGCCCCGAGGTCGATCAGATGCAGCGGACGCCCCTGCGCCTCCTTGGAGACCAATGAGAACGCGGGGACCAGGCACGTACATCGCCGTACGACGTTCGTCTGCGTGCGACGCGTGCGCACCAGTTCGGCAACCTCGCCAGCATGCGTGCGGCAGAAGTCGCGGAAGTCCGCCGCGGCCGGCGCCATCGGTCGGGGCTTGCCGGACACGATCGGATAGTGTGCGCCGAGGGGATGCGTAGCACCCCGCAGCAGCAGGTACTGCACGGCGCCGAACAGCATGTTCGGAGGCGGTTGACGCGGTTGCGTGTGCGCGGCGAGCGCCAGCAGGTCGGGGCTCTCGGACACCGCGTACGCGAGTTCAGCGTAGAGCGGCGATGCGAGTTCCATGGCCTCTACGCGCCCGAAGCGATGAAAGAGCGCGCGCAGGCGCTCGGGGCTTCGCGTGGTCAAAACAACGCCACGGAACTGACGGCGTTCGGGATGGCGTCCGAGATGCCGTCGGAGCCGAGCACCGCCACGCCGCGCTCCAGCAGCCACTTCATGTCGGCGGGCGCGGCCAGGGACCGGTCTTTCTCAAGCTGCAGAGCCATGACGGTCCGCCTCCGTGTTTCGCGGGATGCTAGCAGCCTGGCGGCCTTTGCCGCGCCAGCGGCGAAGTGCGCCAGGCTGATAGCCGTAGCTGCGAGCGAACGCGAGCACGCGCGCCCTTCAGGGCGCGCCAGCCAAGTGCCGGCTGTCGTAGCTACGCAAGCGGTTGTCGCGTTTGCCACGGGCCTCTGGATGGAGGTCGTCTCGCCCTCCATCGTGCCGCAAGCACGTCAAGGAACAGGGGCTGGCACTTGTTGGCGTTGTCTGGAATGCGGGTTGCGGTGGCGTTGGCCGGCTCCGCTGCGTGCGTGCCTTCGGCACGCTTTGGAGGGCGAGACGCCCTCCCTCCAGAGGCCCTCGCATGGCAGGGGCCTATTGCTTCGGTGTTTGCCGCGGGCGTTGTTCGAGGAGGCTCGCTAATGCCCGCTGTCCCGCGCCCGCGTGGGGATTCTCGGCTCAAGCGCCTCGGAGCGGCCCACCCCCCAATCGAAACGGCGATAATGCCGACATGAACGCGCCTTCACATCGGGACGCGGCCGGTCCGCCCGCCGACGAGCCATCCCCCAAACTCGCGAAGGCCGCCACCGTCACCGTTCTCGCCTTTGCCGGCGGGTTCGTCATCATGTCGCTGGAACTGCTCGGCGGCCGGATGTTGGCGCCGTGGTTCGGCAGCAGCATCTATGTTTGGGGCAGCATCATCACCGTGTTCATGCTGGCGCTCGCGCTCGGCTATTTGGTGGGTGGGCGGCTCTCCCTGCACGGGCCAACGCTTACTCGGTTCGCCGTCATCTTCCTCGGCGCTGGCTTGATTCTCGGACCGCTTGCGCTCGCCGCCGAACCCATCACCACGTGGGTCTTCGACCGCATCCACGACCCGCGCTACGGCAGCCTCGTGGCGGCCCTAGCACTCTTCGTGGCCCCGACGGTGGTTCTCGGCATGATCTCGCCGTATTCCGTGAGCCTCTTGGTGCGGGTGCGGGAGGAGTCCGGCAAGGTCGCCGGCACCCTCTACTTCGCCTCCACTATGGGCAGCGCGTTGGGCACGCTGGCGACGAGTTTCTACTTCGTGCTCTGGTTCGAGGTGAACAACATCATCATCACGCTCTCGGCCACGCTGCTTGCGTTGGGAGTTGCGGCAGTGGCGCTCGATCGGGTGAGTGTGCATGGGCGCTAACGCCCCGATGGTGCACAGGACTCGGTTCGGACTGCCCAAGGTGGCGTTGCGGTGGAGCCTGGCGGCGCTCCTGCTGCCGCTCTTCTTCGCCGCTCCTGCCGCCGGGGCGTGGGGTGCCGAGGTGATCCACCGCGAGCAGTCGCTCTATCAGACGATCCTCGTCGTCCGCCGGGGCGATTTGCTGTGCCTGCAGTTCAGCACCCGGGAAGAACGGCGCAACCAATCCTGCCGCGACGAGACGGACCCCAACCGCTTGGTGTTCGGCTACACCCGCATGATGCTGGCCGCATTGCTGCTGAACCCGGAACCGGAACGCATCTTCATGGCTGGCCTCGGTGGTGGCTCGCTGGTGGTGGCGCTGACCGACCTGCTGCCCGAAGCCACCATCGACGTGGTGGAGATTGATCCCGCCGTGGTGGACGTCGCGCGCCGCTTCTTCGAGTTTGAGCCGGGCTCGCGCACAAGGGTGATCGTCCGCGACGCCAGGGTGTTCGCCAAACGGGCGCTCCGGGAGGGTGCCAGCTACGATCTCATCCTCCTCGACGCCTACGGTGGCGACTACATTCCGGAGCACCTGATGACCGCCGAATTCCTGGAGGAAGTCGGGGAGCTTCTCGCGCCCGGTGGCGTGGTGGCGGCCAACACCTTCGCCCACAGTCAGCTCTACGACCACGAGAGCGTCACCTACCGACAGGTCTTCGGGCCGTTCTACAACCTCAAGCGCAACGACAGCGACAACCGCATTGTCCTCGCGATGAACGACTCGCTGCCGCCCAAGGAGCTGCTCACGAGCAACGCCAACCGCTGGCGGGGCGCAATGCGGCCGCTCGGGGTTCCGGTTGCCTCCTATCCGAGGGCGCTGACAACCCGTATCGACTGGGACCGGGACAAGCGAGCGCTGACGGACCAGTACTCGCCGGCGAATCTGCTGCGGGAAAGGCCGCGATGAGACGTGGTCCCAAGGACCACTTGAGCAGGCCCTAAACCCTCTCGTTGCACGGACTTGGCGGCGATGCACCGGCTGCTAGACAGGGCGACGCATGCGTCGCCACTACAGGAAGCTGTCGATCACGTCCCGGGCCGTAGGGGCGACGCATGCGTCGCCCTTCTTCGCGTGGCCTTCCCCATGCGCTACCAACGCGCCTCCACCAGCAACCCCACCACCCGGTTCGAGTAGCGCGGCATCGCACGGCCAGTCGTCAGGACGTTGCGAATCGTGTCCATCGCGACGCCATCGAACGCCCAATCGGCACTTCGGTAGCGTTCGCCATAGTGGCGCAAGGCCAGCGTGACTCGATCGCTGTAGCGGTAACGAACAGTGATGTCGAGAGACCTTTGGCCCGAGACAAGAACCGGGAAGGTGGAGGCCCCCACCGGCATCTCGACCCGCGAAGTGGTCGTCCGGTAGGCGCCTTCTCCGGAGGCACGTACGTATGCCAGGGAGAGGTGCAGCCGGTCGTTTGCCAGCAGACGGGACTCGAACGTGAGCCCGTGGGCAGCCACGGCGTCGCGGCTGGTGGACCACCAATCCGCCACGTCAAACGCCGCGCTTCCCGCGCTCGAAAAAGTGGCTCGCTGCGCGTCGTGGAAGCCGGACAGGGTGGCCTTCGTCCCGAACGCGTAGCGGAAGTCCACGCCCCAGCCTCGGTCTTCGTCATTAAGACGGCCCAACGCCGAGACGGGGTAGTCGTTCCTCTGCCGGTCGGTATAGAGGCCGAGCGACAAGCCGGAAGCGCCCACGTCACCATGCAGCCGCGCCTTCCATCCGCGCTGCTCCCGTTCGGCTTGATGGAACCGCCTCGTAAGTGGGTTGTTGGCGCCCTGCGCCTCGAAAGCCCTTGCCCGACGGTCGCCTCGCGTGGCCTTGAGGGTCACCCCCAGGCCGCGCCAGCGGGCCGCGGCTTCAAGCCAAAGCCCTGCTTCCTCGTTGCGAGCCACCTCTGGCCGCGAACCCGGCGAAACCTGTCGGCCAAGTGCAGCCTTCGATGCGCCCGCCGCCAGTCGCATGCCACGCGGCAGCCGATAGCGCAGCCGCAACTCGGTGCGGTGACGGTCGAAGCCATGCGCGCGGTTGGTTCGCGCCGACATCGCCACCAAGTCGCCGAGCACCGGTGTCCACGTTCTGAGGGGCGTCCGGTTGTCTCGCTGCATTCGACGATGCGACACATCGAGTCGCAGTCGCTTGGTGACGCGGCTCACTGCCCGCACCGATCCCGCAAAGCCATGAATGTGGCCCTCGAGACTCGGCGCCGGAGGTGGGGACGCAGCGAGAGCGTCTCCCGCGGTTCCAGAGACGAACGCCTCGTCCTGGTGCCCGCGCGACCACGACAGTCTGCTGTGGACGCTGGTGCGGCCGAACGTGGAACGTGCCGTCCAAGACAGCGTGCGCAGTGCGTTGCTCGGCGCGAGGGATTTGCGGCCTGCGGGCACCGGACCGGGATAGGCGCTCTCCCACGTCAGCGCCGGCGTGGTGTTGGCGAAGCGCGCTTCGCGCGCCTCGACTGCGAGCAGCCAGGGGCGCGCTCGAAAGCTCGCGCGCACGCCGAATGCTTCCGTCCTGTAATCCACGGGTATCGGCAAGATCGCCGCCTGATAGAGGAAGTCCGCCCCCGTCTCCTCCGTGCCACGCTTGGTCTCGCGCAGGTAATCGGTGTGCAGTTGCCAACCCGGGCTTGGCTCAAAGCGCCAAGCCGCCCCGAGACGACGCCGATGGGTAGCGAGGCGAAAGGACCGCGCCGAGGCCAGATCCGCCATGTCGGCGGTGTTGTAGGCCTTGGTCCAATCGGCCGGCAGCGAAAGCGAGCCGCCGCCGTCGGCCCTGACATAGGGCGTGCGTCCATCGACCGCTACATTGCGCGGCGTCTCCCGCCACTCAAACGTCGTCGTGCCAGCACGCGGATCGGCGAACAGCGCCCGAAGTTGCCGGGCGTCCAGCCCCAGATCCGCACCTTGAACAGTGGCCATGCGACCATCCTCGCCGCTATAGCGAACATTGACGGCGACATCCGCATGGTTGCCGGCACGGTCCAGCCCGTTGTCCCGCCCGAACCGAGGCTCAGCCTCGCCCACCGCCAGCACACCGGCCGCAACGCTCCCCTCACGACGAAATGCGTCGTCGAACGGGCAAAGCCGACATCGCCATCGGTCCGTGCGTGCCTTGGTGTAGTCGGCCGTGAATGGCTCCCCGAACGCCGCCACTCCCGCCACGGCCACACCAAACAGAGCGGCGACGCACCAGCTCCCAACCGCGCACCGCCTCGCCTTCATCGCCGCAACCACGCACCCGATGGATGGTTTGAGCCATGCACTTCGGAATGGCAATTCAGGCAAGCGTTGGCAAGCAAGAACTCCGACGCCGCTGCCGGCGGTAGTTGATCCGCCATCTGCGCCAAGCTGCGGTGGCCCGCCGACGAATGGCATTCCTGACAGAGCTGGGGTGCCCGCATGGTGAGCAGCGCCGGCTGGTTCGAGCCGTGCGCCACGTGGCATGTGAGGCAGTCCTCGGCGGCTGGCGGGTGCTCCCAAAGGAACGGCCCCCGCTTCTCGGCGTGGCAGGCGAGGCAGGCCTCGTTCGCCCCGTCATGCAGGGCCAGGGCCTCCCCTACGCCGCCGTGCGGGTCGTGGCAGTCTCGGCAGACGAGCTGTCCCTGTCGCAGCGGATGTGACGAGCGCTTCAGCGCGTCTGCGAGCACACTGCCGTGGCAGGCACCACACACTTGCCCTTGCGTGTCCGGCATTCGCACCGGGTCCATGTCGGCATGCAGTCGATGGCAGTCTGCACACGCAAGCTCAGCCTCTTCGTGGGCGCTGCCCAGCCAATGGGCACGCTCGTAGGTCTCGTGGCAGGCAAGGCAAAGCGCGTTTTGCAATGCCGGCGTCGCGTTGCCGCGCTGCCCGAAGTTCAGCATCGGCTCCCGGCGAGCGCCGTCCGGCAGCATCCGCCGGTCGTGCTCCCCCGCCGGCCCGTGGCACGACTCGCACTGCAAGCCGCCAGGCGGCGAGGTCGCAACGTCCATCGCGAACGGCGCGCCGGGAATGGCCGGATGCCCGTGCACGTTGGCGAAAAGCTCTAACGTCGGAAACGGCTCCTCCTCGTCGTGACAGCCGAGGCAGCCGTCCGCACCGCGACGGGAATAGTCGCCATTCGCGAGCTTCTGCGCGAGTTCCTCATGGGCATGGGCCCAATCGGGCTGGCCGCCGGACGCAACCGCCAGTAGCGCCGCGGTGGTCGCAAGAACGGCCCGCAGCGAAGCGCGATCGCTCAAGCGCGAGCCCCGCCGCGAGTCCCATCTGCGGTGGCCTTGCCCAACGCGCCTAACCCGGTGAATGATGAACCCTCCACACCATCTGCTCGCGCTTCGCGCACCACGCCACACAGTGTCAACAACACCGAACAGCCGCACAAGCGTAGCCGCAAGACGGGCATCGCTCTGCATTTGCATCGCACTTACCGTTCCCGCCGAAGCCCAGTTGGATGGAGCCGACCTCGCCGACGCCTGCGACGACTGCCACGGCACCGACGGCCGCAGCGAGAAGCCGGACATCCCCTCCATCGGCGGCTTCTCGGAGTTCGCCATCATGGACCTGATGCAGACCTACCGCGATGGCCTCCGCAAAGGTCGGCGCATGGAGCGCGCAGACGGCACCGAGACCGACATGGTGGAAGTGAGTCGGGCGATCACCGACGAAGAGCTAGAAACCGTGGCGCTGCACTACGCCGGCAAGACCTGGATACCGCACCCCCAGCCCTTCGACGCCCAACGCGCCCAGCGCGGCGAGGCCGTGCATCGAGTCAAGTGCGCCAAATGCCACATCGAAGGTGGCAGCATCCCCGAAGCAGACCTAGCGATCCTCGCCGGCCAATGGCGCGATTACCTGACCGCCCAATTCCAAGCCTTCGACGACAGGGCCCGTCGCATGGTGCCCAAGATGGAAAGCAAGTACGAATCACTGTCGGACACCGACAAGCAGGCGCTGGTCGAGTTCTACGTCAGCGCCGGCGACCCCTAGCCACCAGCAGCCATTGGAGGGAGGCATTCTGCCTTCCCTGCGCGCCGCAAGGCGCACCGACACCGAGTTGCCAAAGGAAAGCGCCTGTCGGCGCTTAGGGAAGGCAGAATGCCTTCCCTCCGGTGCCGATGTTCGGATTTTAGGAGCCAAGCATGAACTGGGATTTCCCTTACGCCTCGCGCCGAGCGCCCGTTCTGGCGCGAAACGTCGTCGCCACTTCGCAACCGCTCGCCGCCCAAGCGGGGCTTGATGCCATGCGGCGGGGTGGCAATGCCGTCGACGCTGCGCTTGCCGCTGCCATCACGCTTACGGTGGTCGAACCATCGATGAACGGGGTCGGCAGCGACGCTTTTGCCATCGTTTGGGACGGCAAGGCGATCAGCGGCATCAACGGCTCTGGACGATCGCCGGCCGGGTGGACGCCGGAGCGCTTTGCCGGCCTAGCCGAAATGCCCATGCACGGATGGGACGCGGTGACCGTGCCTGGCTGCGTGAGCGTTTGGGTCGCGCTCTCGGAGCGCTTCGGTCGCTTGTCCTTCGCCGATCTTTTCGAGGCGCCGATTCACTACGCACGCACCGGCTTCCACGTCGGCCACAAGACCGCTGCGGGATGGCGCCACGCCGCCGAGACTTTGGGCGAGTTGCCGGCCTTCCGCGAGCACTTTCTGCCAAGCGGGAAGGCGCCGGCACCGGGGGAGAAGTTCCGCCGCCGTGATTTGGCCGACACCCTGACGCGCATCGCCGAGACCAAGGGCGAGGCCCTCTACCGCGGCGAACTGGCCGCCCGCATCGCCGCTGCCGCTGCTGCTGAAGGCGGAACGATGACCGAAGACGACCTCGCAGCACATCAATGCGACTGGGTAGATCCCATCACCCAGCCCTACCGCGACGTGGAACTGCTCGAAATCCCCCCCAATGGCCAGGGGCTGGCGGCGCAGATCGCCCTTGCCATCCTTGAACACCAGGGCACCGCCTCGCTCGAGCCAGGCAGCACGGATTGGACGCACCTACAGGTCGAGGCCATGAAGATTGCCATCCGCGCCGCCTTCGACCACTTCGCCGATCCGCGGGCGATGAAGCTGCCGCCGGAGGCCCTGCTCGAACGCGACTTGATTCGTCGCGCTGCAGCGACCATCTCGCGCACGACCGCCGCGCCCCTGCCGCCGGTCGCCTTGCCGGTCAGCCAGGACACCGTGTATCTCACCGCCGCCGACGAAGAAGGCCGCATGGTTTCCATGATCCAGTCGAACTACATGGGCTTCGGTTCCGGCATCGTTATCCCGGGCACCGGCATTGCCATGCAGAACCGGGGCGCTGGCTTCACGCTAGAGCCGGGGCACCCGAACCAGGTTGGCCCGAACAAGCGCCCCTTCCACACCATCATCCCCGGCTTCGTCACCAGGAACGGAGCCCCCGCCATGAGCTTGGGCGTGATGGGCGGCCACATGCAGCACCAAGGCCACGTGCAGATGGTCACCCGCATCTTCGACCATCAGGAAAACCCGCAGGCCGCCTCCGACGCGCCGCGTTGGCACGTCACGCCAGATTTCCAGCTCGCCCTGGAGGCCGGCTTTCCCCGTTCCGTCGCCCGAGACCTCGCTGGTCGAGGCCACAGCGTCGCCATCGTCGAAGCGGAAGGGGTATTCGGCGGCGCCCAGCTCATCTATCGCATGGAAGACGGGAGCTACTGCGCGGCCTCGGATCACCGCAAGGAGGGCGCCGCAGTCGGCTTCTAGGTCATAGGTAGGAGCAGTCGGTGGCGCTAGCGCATGAGGAGGGCCACCCGAAGAAGGGCGACGCATGCGTCGCCCCTACGGCCCGGGACATGACACCTTCCTGTAGGGGCGACGCATGCGTCGCCCTGTCCGGCAACCGGTTGCATCGCCGCCTAGTCCGACAGACTGCTAGTGTGCCGTCCCACAAGTTCGTGGTACTCGGGATGCCAAATGCAGGCACTCAACGACCTCGCGGGGGCGAGTCCCAGGCGGCACATCCTCGCTTTCTCCGGCCTTGTTGCACCAGCCAACGTCCAGCTCGAAGGGTGACGTATTTCTGGGACGCCACACTAGCCCCATGCTTTCAGGGGCGCCGCTTGTGGTCGCCCGTGTTCGTATGATGTACGGCCTCGGCTTGGGCCAACACGGGCGACCACAAGGGTCGCCCCTACGGTGCTAGCAGCACCATCGGGAAGGGGACAATCTGCATGACCGAGACGACTGCTGCTCGGCCCTTGTCGCTGGCCGGAACGCCAGCAGCGAAGCCGCTCGGCTACTACAGCTGGACCATGGGACAGTGCTCCCGGGACCCGCTCTACATCATGGTCATCATCTACATCTTTTTCCCGTACTTCAGCAACGTGGTGGTGGGCGACCCGGTGCGGGGGCAGACGCTGATCGGCTATCTGAACGCCAGCGCCGGATTCGCGATGGCGCTGACGATTCCGTTCATGGGCGCCATCGCCGACAAGATCGGCCGCCGCAAACCGTGGATCGCCGCAAGCCACGTGATCCTGGCCGTGGTGGCCATCCTGATCTGGTGGATTCTGCCGGGGGGCGCCGGGCTCGGTGTGGGCGTCGGTTTCGCTTTGCTGCTGGTGCTGCTGATCGCCTTCGGCTATTCCGAGGTGTTCCACAACGCGATGCTGCCGAGCGTGACCCCGGCGGATAAAGCAGGACTGGTGTCGGGGCTCGCGTTTTCCGCAGGCAACATGTCGGCGATTTTCCTGCTCATTTTCGTGCTGTTTGCGTTCGCCCTGCCGGGCACGCAGCCTTGGCCCTTCCTGCCGGATGCGCCGCTGTTCGGCATCGACAAGGCGGCCCACGAGCACGACCGCATCGTCGGCCCGATCGGCGGCATTTGGCTGGCGGTGGCAACCCTGCCCTTGCTGATTTTCACGCCAGATGGCGTGCGCTCACCGGAGAGCATCCTCGACAATGTGCGTCGCGGCATCCGGGAAGTGGTGCACACCGTCCGCCGCCTCGACCACTACGCCAACATCGCCGTGTATCTGGTGGCGCGCATGTTCTTCAACGACGGCATGGCTGGCGTCCTCGTCTTCAACGGCGTGTACGCGTCCGGCATCTTCGGCTGGGACACGACGACCATGCTCATTCTGGGCCTCTGTACCTCCGGCTCGGCAATGATCGGCGCCTGGCTCGGCGGCCTGCTCGATGACCGGCTCGGTTCCATCCGCACCCTCAAGGTCTCCATCGCCATGACGACGCTGATCCTTCTGGCGCTGGTGTCGATGGGGCCAGGCGTGGTGCTGTTCGCCGTGGATGTCGGCATGGAGCCGCTCTGGGCCGTGCCCTACTTCCACACCCCCGCCGAGCTCATCTACTTCCTCACCTTCCAGGTCTTTGCCCTGTTCTTCGTGACGGCGCTGTCGGCATCCCGCACCCTCATGGCCAAGCTCTCGCCGCCACAGATGGCAACGCAGTTCTTTGGCCGCTACAGCTTGAGCGGCACGGTGACCGCCTTCCTCGCCCCCCTCATGGTGGCCACCACGACAGCATGGTTCAGCTCCCAGCGCGCTGGCTTCGCCTCGCTCATCATCCTCATGCTCATCGGCGCCGCCATGCTGTTCTGGGTGCGGGAAGAGCAGGCGACGCCGGCACCGGCCCGATAGCGACAGGCCCTCGGCCGCCCTCAAAAGCGGCGAGGGCGTATGATGGACAGTTCACGATGAAGGGAGGCCATGCAATGCCCATCACCGTCACGCCCACCGATGCGACCCTGGGCGCAGTGGTCACCGATGTGGACCTCGCGCAACTGGACGACGCCACTTGGGAGGAGATCCACGCCGCGTTCCTCAAATTCGGCGTGCTCATCTTCCCTGGCCAGAACCTCACCGAAGAGGCGCAAGGAGCATTCGCGCTTCGCTTCGGCAACATCGAAAAGCTGGCCCCCAAGCAGGACAAGCCCACGATCCAGTTCTCAAACCAGAAGCCGGACGGCACGACGGCGCAGCCGAGCGACCCAGGCTATCCGCTCATGCGCGGCAACGAGGGCTGGCACACGGACAGCACCTACATGCCGCTGGCCGCCAAGGCGGCCATGCTGATGGCGCTCGTGGTACCGCCGGAGGGTGGCGAGACGGAATTCGCCGACATGCGCGCGGCGTACGACGCGCTCTCGCCCCAAACGCAGGAAAAGCTCGAAGGGCTGTCGGCGCACCATTCGCTTTACCACTCGCAGTCGAAGGCCGGCTACATCCACAAGACCGACCACCTCTACGGCTTCCACGACAAGGGTGCGCCGCGGCGTCCCGTCATCAAGACCCACCCAGAGACCGGCCGCAAGTCAATCTACACGGGCCGCCACGCATACGGGATTGTCGGCATGGCGCCGGAGGAATCCGAGGCATTACTCGACGCGCTCATGGAAGACGCCTGCCAGCCGCCCCGAACCTATCGCCACTCGTGGCAGGTCGGCGACCTCGTGGTCTGGGACAACCGCTGCCTAATGCATCGAGCCCGACCCTACGACACGAGCCACCCGCGCGTGCTGCGCGCCTCGAGAATTGCCGGAGAACCGGAAACGGAGTTGGCACCGACGTACCCGGACCCTCGAGCCGAGGCATACCACCCGACCACGAGCAACGAATCGGCGCTTGCGACCGCGTAACGCTAAAGCAGTTCCTCCACCTTCTCCGAAGGCCGGGCGATGACGGCCTTCTCGCCACGCACGATGATCGGGCGTTGCATCAGCTTCGGGTGCTCTTGCAAGAGGCCCACCACCGCATCTCGCGTCGTGTAGTCGGCGGCGTCGAGGCCCAACGCCTTGAAGTTGCGGTCCTTGCGGATGAACGTGGCTGGCGGTTCGCCCACGAGGTCGATGAGGCGCGCCATCGTGGTTGCGTCGATGGGGGTCTTGAGGTACTGAATGACATCGAACTCGACGTCTCGCTCGCGCAGGATTTCCAGTGCGCCGCGCGACTTGCCTCACCCGGGGTTATGATAGACGACGATGCGGTCCATGTGACGATTCCTCGAACGGGTTGACGACCGCCAGTATAGGGCCACCGAATCGTCCGTGGCGGTGCGACGGCCAGACCCAGGACGGCCGGTCAGGGCGTCTCCGTCGACTCCTTCTCCGGCAGAGCCAAGTCCTGCCGAGTGATCCCCATCGTCAACAACACATTTGCAGCGACGTAAATCGACGAATACGTGCCCACCAACACGCCAATGGTCAGCGCCGTGGCGAAGCCGGCAATCTGCTCCCCGCCGGCAACGAGAAGCGCAAGCAAAACCAGCAGCGTGGTCAGCGACGTCACCAACGTCCGCCCTAGCATCTGGTTCAGCGAGCGGTTGATGATCTCCACCGGCGTCCCCCGCCGCACCGAACGGAAGTTCTCGCGGATGCGGTCCGAAACGACGATGGTGTCGTTGAGCGAATAACCGATCACCGCCAGCAAGGCGGCAAGTTCAGCGAGGCCAAAGGTCCAGCGGAAGACGGCAAAGGCGCCCACCACAATCAGCACGTCGTGCGCCAGCGCCACCACCGCACCCACAGCGAACTTCCCTGTGAAGCGGAACATGATGTAGAGCATCACCGCGCCCAGCGCCACCAACAGCGCCATGCCGCCCTTCTCGGTGAGCTCCTCACCTACCGCCGGCCCAACAAACTCCGAACGCCTGAGGTCCACGCTAGGGAAAGCTCGGGCCAAGGCAGCCCCCACCTCGGTGCCGAGGTCGGACTGATCCACGCCAGTCACCGGCGGCATCCGCACCAAGAGCTCCGTCTCCGAGCCGTAGTTCTGCACGATGCCGCCGGTGAGCCCGGCATCGTCGAGCACCGACCGCACCGTCACCGGCTCCACTGGAGTCGCGAAGCCCACCTCCACCAAGGCGCCGCCGGTGAAGTCGAGGCCGCGATTGATGCCGCCGATCGCCAGTGCCACGATCGTCACGATCACGAGCACCACAGACGCCACCGCCGCCGTCTTGCGGTGCCCCATGAAGTCGAGGGTTGGCAGCTCGAACGCCATCAGATCAGCACTCGGGTGAGCTTGCGGCGGCCATAGATCAGGTGCACCAGCACGCGCGAGCCGAAGATGGCGGTGAACATCGACGTGACGATGCCGATGGAGAGCGTCACGGCGAAGCCCGCCACCGGCCCGCTGCCGATGGCGTAAAGGATGAGCGCGACGAACAGCGTCGTGACGTTGGCGTCCAGGATGGTGAGGAAGGCGCGGTCGTAGCCGGCCTGGATTGCCACCGCCGGCGGCGAGCGCTTCAGTTCCTCGCG
The DNA here is from genome assembly GCA_965116935.1 of Pseudomonadales bacterium. GTDB lineage: Bacteria > Pseudomonadota > Gammaproteobacteria > Pseudomonadales > Azotimanducaceae > VXYL01. The sequence continues at coordinate 4,660,258 of OZ220737.1, forward strand.
GATGCGGGAGAAGATCAGCACGTTGGCATCCACCGCCATGCCCACGGTTAGGACGATGCCGGCAATGCCCGGCAGCGTCAGCGTCGCGTTCAAGAGCGACATCACGGCCACCAGGATCACGAGGTTGAGCGTGAGCGCCACGTTGGCGACCAGGCCAAAGACCTTGTAGTACACGGCCATGAAGATCAGCACCATCACGAAGCCGACCGACACCGCCAGCATTCCGCGCTCGATGTTCTCGTCGCCCAGAGAAGCGCCGACGGTGCGTTCCTCGACAAAGTACATGGGCGCGGCCAAGGCGCCGGCGCGCAGCAACAGCGCCAGTTCCTGCGCTTCCGCAAGCCCTAAGCCGGTGACCCGGAAGTTGTAGGCAAGTGGCGATTGAATCGTCGCCACGCTGATGACGCGGCGTTCCTGTCTCGTACTGCGGTGCTCTACCCGCTCGCCGTCCACCACCTCGGTGACCACCACCGGCTTTTGTTCGATGAAGATGGTGGCCATGCGATGGCCCACGTTGGGCGACGTGGCCTCGTGCATCTGCTCGCCGCCGCGACTGTCGAGGGAGATGTTCACTTGCGGCAGGCCGGTTTCCGGGTCCCGAGACTGCACGGCGTTGGTCACGCTGTCGCCGGTGACGATGATGTCGCGCTGCAAGGTCACCGGGCGACCATCTTCATCGATCCAGTCCTCAACCTCCGAAGGCCGATCCTCGGGCAGCGAAACCAATCGAAACTCCAGGTTGGCGAACTTGTCGAGGATGCGCTTGGCGCGGGCGCTGTCCTGCACGCCCGGCAGGTCGATGACGATTCGGGAACCGCCAAGCCGCTGCACTAAGGGCTCGGAAACCCCGAGCTGGTTCACGCGATTGCGCAGCCCAGTCAGGTTCTGCTCGATAGCGGTGGATTCGATCTCATCGAGCTTGGAATCCTGCACGGTCACCGTGAGGCCGGGGAATCCATCCACGGTGGCCTCGTCGATCACATAGTCCGGCTCCCGGAACTCCTCCTCGAGCAACTCAATGGCGCGTTCCCGCGAACTCGGCGTGGAGAAGCCAAGCTGGATGGCGTTGACATCCCCCGTCATGACCGCATCGTCCGGGCTGCGATAGCGCAGGCGCTCTTCCCGCAACACGTCCTTGGCCTTCTGCAACTCGTCTCCTAGCCTTTTGGCCAGTGCTTCCACCATGTCCACCTGCAGCACGAAGTGGATGCCGCCGGCAAGGTCTAGGCCTTTCGCCATGGGCTTGCCGCCGATGTTGGCCAGCCATTGCGGCGTGGTTGAGGCAAGGCTCAGGGCGATGATGTAACGCCGTTCCTCGCCGGCGGGATTCAAGGCCGCGTCTAGCAGGGTACTGGCGCGAAGCTGGGACTCATTGCTTTCGAGCCGCAGCAGCGCTCCCGGTCGTCCGGCGCGCTCGACCATCTCCGATCCCTTGACGGCGATGCCGGCGACCTCAAGCCGTGTCTCGGCATCACCGAGAAACGCCTCGTTCACCTGCTCGGCGGCATTGTCGGCGCTGATCTGCAGCGCGTAGTCCGGCGGATACAGATTCGGCAGCGCGTATATGCACGCGATCACCACCACGAGCGCGAACGCTACGTAGCGCCATGCGGCGATTTCGTTCGGCGCCCGCTGCCGGACGGCCGTGCCGAACAGGTTCTGCCCGGCGACCGGGTTACTTCTCATCCAGCGACTTGAGTGTGCCCTTGGGCAGGGTTGCGCCGACGGAACTCTTCTGCACGCGAATCTCGACGTTGGGCGCGATGCGCACCTTGACGAAGTCGTCGTCCACATTGGTGACGAGGCCCGCGACACCGCCGGCGGTGACCACCTCATCGCCCTTGTCGAGACTCGATACCAGCGCCTGATGCTCCTTGCGCCGCTTGCTCTGCGGGCGGATCAGCAGGAAGTAGAAAATGGCGATGAAGCCGCCCAGGAAGACGAATTGAATCCAGCCGCCACCGGCGCCGCCGGCGTCGGCGGCGTGCGCCGCCGGCTCGATGAGTTCATGCAAATTCATTCAGCTCCGCCACGCGGCGGCAAGGGTGGGAACAAGGCGCGAGAGCGTACCCGCTTCGATGGCGGCGCGCAATTCGGCCATGAGGGAGTGGTAGAAGTGCAGGTTGTGGATGGTCATCAACATGCCGCCGAGCATCTCGCCCGCACGGTCGAGGTGGTGCAGGTAGGCACGCGAGAAGTTCCTGCAGGTGTAGCAGGAGCAAGAGGGGTCGAGCGGTGCCCTGTCCGAGCGATGCACGGCGTTGCGGATGCGCACGACGCCGGTGGACGTGAAGAGGTGGCCATTGCGGGCGTTGCGGGTGGGCAGGACGCAGTCGAACATGTCAATGCCTTGCGAGACGCCGTAGATGAGGTCTTCCGGGGTGCCGACTCCCATGAGGTAGCGCGGGTGGCCCGCGGGCATGTGCGGCGCGATACCGGCGAGCACCGCGTTCATTTCCTCCTTGGATTCACCGACGGAGAGCCCGCCAATGGCATAGCCGTCGAAGCCCATTTCGGTGAGTCGGCCCAGGCTTTCACGGCGCAAGTTCGCGTGCATCCCGCCCTGGACGATGCCGAACAGGAGATTGGGGCTCTCGCCATGCGCCTCGCGGCCACGTTCGGCCCAACGCATGGAAAGCTCCATTGAGGCGCGGGCCTCGTCTTCCGTCGCCGGATACGGCGTGCACTCGTCGAACGACATGACCACATCCGAGCCGAGGTTGCCCTGCGCCTCAATGCTCCGCTCCGGCGTCAACAAGATACGGTCGCCGTTGATGGGCGAGCGAAACTCGACCCCCTCCTCCGTGACCTTCCGCAGCTCCCGCAAGCTGAACACCTGAAAGCCGCCGGAGTCGGTGAGGATGGGCCCTTCCCATCCCATGAACTCATGCAACCCGCCGAGCGCCGCCACCTCGGCATCCCCAGGCCTGAGCAGCAGATGAAACGTGTTGCCAAGCAAGATCTGCGTGCCGACGTCGTACAGAGACACCGGCGTCATCCCCTTCACGGACCCATACGTCCCGCACGGCATGAACACCGGCGTCTCAACCGTCCCATGCGGCGTGGTGAGACGCCCGCGCCGCGCAGCGCCATCCGTGGCAAGCAACTCGAACATGGACCGCAAGTGTCGCGGCGCCCCCGCAGCGACGCAAGGCCACCGCCGCAAGGGCATGCAGTACTTTCTTGCGGAGGCTTCTCGCAAGCTCCCGCAGGGCCGTGGCTTCCCCGCCCGCGTTGAACGCACCGCCGATTTCCGGCGCCGGACGGGACAAGCCCGTCCCCCACGAATTGCGTTCCACGGTGCAGGTTCCAAACGCACGAACACGACGGGCCTTTTGGAGGGAAGGCATCCTGCCTTCCCTAGCGCCGACAGGCGCTTTCCCGGCAAGCTTGGTCGGCGCGCCGAGGCGCGCCAGGGAAGGCAGAATGCCTTCCCTCCAAAAGGGCCCCGTCCATCGTCAAGCCCCCACAGGCTCCTAGCCGCCATTGCAACGGGGGACAAGCCCCGCCCCCGAGGCTCCTAACGCCGCACACTCAAGGGGAGCGTCAATCCCCTCCCTTGCGTGCAGAACATGGCGTCGCCATAGCTGAAAAACCGATAGCGCTTGGCGACCGCCTCCGTGTAGGCTCGTCGCACTCGTTCCGCACCAGCGAATGCCGACACCAACATCAGCAGCGTCGACTCCGGCAGGTGGAAGTTCGTGACGAGTGCATCGACCACGCGAAACCGAAACCCTGGCGTGATGAACAATCGAGTCTCGCCCGAGTCCGCCCCGCTCGCCGCGGCAGCTTCCAGCGTTCGGACTACCGTGGTGCCAACGGCAACGACTCGTCCCCGGCAAGCGTCAAGTCGTTCCCGCGTCGCCGCCGGAATCTGGTAGCGCTCCGCGTGCATTCGATGCTCCGACACGTTCTCCACCCGCATCGGCTGAAACGTGCCGGCACCGACGTGCAGGGTCACTGCAGCCACCTCCACACCCTTGTCGCGCACCGCAGCAAGGACGTTTTCGTCAAAGTGCAGACCGGCCGTCGGCGCAGCCACCGCACCGGCGTGCCGGGCAAACACCGTCTGATAGCGTTCTGCGTCCCCGTCGTCGTCCGCACGCTCGATGTAGGGCGGAAGCGGCACGTGGCCGTGGCGTTCCAGAACCGCCGCCACGCCCTCCGGAAACTCGAGCACGTAGAACTCACCCCTACGCTCCAGCACGCGGAGGGAGACGTCCGCCACCTGCACCCGCCGGCCCAGCTTCAGCGGCTTGCTGGACCGAACCTGGCAAAGCGCCTGCCGATCATTCTCGATGCGCTCAACGAGCATCTCGGCACGGCCCCCGCTGTCCTTCACGCCGTGCAGCCGCGCCTTGATGACCCGAGTGTCGTTCACCACCAAGAGATCGCCCGGCGCAAGCAACTCGGGCAAGTCCACAAACCGGCGATGCGCAAGGCCCGCCTCGCCAAGCACCAGCAAGCGGCTCGCCGAACGCTCCTCGCCGGGCCTCTGGGCGATCAGCTCCGGCGGTAGATCGAAGGCAAAGTCGGAACGCCGCCAGTCACGCGAGGCCACAGCGCCCGGTCAGCCGCCCTGACGGCGCACGCCTTCGCCAGCGCCGCCAACCGCATTCACCGTGGGGTCGCCGCGATAGGTCACCGTGCCGCTGCCGTTGATCTGCACATCGAGGCGCTGCTCCACCCAAACCAGCGCCTGCCCCGAACCCACAATCTCGATTTCCGCGGCACCCGTCGTCCTGAGGCCCGTGGAGCGGTGCAGGCCCGAACCGCCGATGTCCACGTTCAGGTCTCCCGCGGTGCCGGTTGCGGTAACCCGCCCCGAACCATCGATCTGGCTGACGAGCCGCGACGCACTCACGTCATCAAGGGTAACCTGCCCCGACCCCTCCACATCCGCCACCACGGTGGGCGCTTGCGCCGAAGCCACCCGAATCTCGCCCGAGCCGTAGACGATGAGCATCAAGCCGTCCGCGACCGGCACATCCTGCACCGCCGCACGACCGCTCCCAGAAACGCGCAACACCTTGATTTCGGGTAGCGAAACCATGAACTCGATGGGATAGGTAGCGCGCACCCCCTCACCCCAATCGCTGTCCCGGCGCAGCACGAGCGTGTCGCCATCCACCTCGACAACCACGGATGGCATGACGTTGTCCTCCGCCGACACCGACACGCCAAACGCACCGGGCGTCACGGAGAGTTCCCCGTCCCCCACAAGGCTGATGCTCGTGAAACCGGCGACGTCGTGCGAGACCACCGTCACTTCGCCAGAGCCACGCTCGGTATAGCACCCCCCCAGCGAGACGACGCAAGCCGCCCCTAGAAACGCCGCGAACTGCCTGCGCAAGAGCCGTCTCCCGAAAGCGAAGAATCTTACTCCACGCGGAAGACGCGCCTCCTAGCCGCCGGGCGCGCGAGCGCGAGCGGGAGGGCCCAGCAGTTCGCGTCGGCGAACTGCCGACGCGCCCGCAAAGGCGCAGCCACCGAAATCCTTGACTACCAGCCCCCCAACCCCACAATGACGCGCACCGCTTCGAACCCAAGCCTGGGTGGCGAAATTGGTAGACGCGCCAGACTCAAAATCTGGTATGGGCAACCATGTGAGAGTTCGAGTCTCTCCCCAGGCACCACAAATCGATTGTGTGTCGTGTAATGTGGATCGGATTGCGGGTTGGTCGAAGACTCAGCCCGCAATCTCCGCCGCCCCCTCCCGTGGCAGGTCCTCGCGCGTCGAGTGCATGATGACGATGCGGCGTTCGCGGAAGCGCCACTCGCCGCCCCGCTTTTCGAGCACGTCGCGGTAGATGCCGCGAAGGAAGATGGGGCTGCCGAGCTTGCGCGAGTGGCCGTCGGCGTCGTAGTAAGTCTCCGCAGTCGCGCGGCTCCCGTCGATCCGAATGGCCGGGGCATAGACCAGATGTCTGAGATCCACAACCGGGTCTCGCATCTTCTTGATCCATCGCTCCTAGCCCCTGCGAATGCCCTCTGCGCCGTCATTGCGCGAACGTTCGCCGAACCAGAGCGTCGCGTCTTCCCAGAAGAGAGAGACCAAGTCGTCCGCCGTGCCTGTGTCGGCCACGAAGCAGTAGCGGGCGATGAGATTGTGGATTTCGAGGTAGTCGTCCATTGACTGGCCGTGGCAGGGAGCAAACGGGCACCCTATACGGCACGCCGTTGGACCTCAACGCGCCAAAAGGCGACCGGCGCCTCCCGCGCGCGAGCTTCCCCGCGGCTCAGCCCTGCCGACCTGGCGGGGCCAGGGTTAGCAAGCGAGCATCAAGGAGCGACCCAAGCAACCCGTGAGTTGACTACGGCGGAAAGCCAGAGTGCACCCACGACTACACCCAGCCGCTACTCCATTGGCGCGTGGAAGTAGAAGCAAAGCCCATCCGGCGCCACCACGAAGAAGACCTGATACTTGCCGTCGTCGCGTTCGTCGACCCGCGAGTTGCCGACCGAGACCCCCTTGGCCTCCAGCTCATCCCGCGCCTTTGCAATGTCGTCAACCAGAATGGCCGCACCATCCTGACTCGCATCGCCACCGTTGACGGCGAACCCAATCCGCGTACCGTCGCGTTCCAGAATCACCGTGGGCACAGGACTCTGCCGGCGTTCCACCTCGCGCAAACCGAACTTATCGCCATACCACGCTGCCGCACGATCAATGTCCTCGACCGGCAACGCAAGCACGTCGTCCTGAAACGGGTAGGCTGCCTTGTAGAGGCCATCCTGGCTCACTCTCGGCTCCTCCTCATGCGTCACAGCAGATCGAACGCTGTCACGGTCCCCATGATCTTGCCAGATATGCCGACACACAAGCATTTCGTCGCACAGGCACGGCGGTCGATGTTTCGCACACTGCTCGATGACCCAGATCAACGCGCCACCGAACCAGAACGCGGTGTGCCGCAGCAACCTCCGGCCCAAGTGTGTGCAACATCGCCCATTCGCCTGAGGGGAAGAGATGCTGTGTGTCGGGTACCGGCGATTTAGGGAAAGGCGTGCCTGCGGCACGCATGGAGGGCGGGACGCCCTCCCTTCCAGAGGTCCGTTCCCAACGCCAAGTCCCCAGTTCCAAGCACGCACAGAGGCGCGTTGGGCAGTCCCCGTTGCGCGGCGAAGCCCAACTTGCCTGCCAACGCGCGGACCTCTCGAGGGAGGGCGTCGCGCCCTCCAACGCACCGCGAGGCGCGTTTCAGGAAGGCACCAAGCTCGCTGACCTGTTGAAAATGCGCCGGCTTTCCGCGAGGACCGTATGCGCAACGTCACGGTCGAACCCCTCGCCGATCTCGTAATCCGCCACCACACGCTTCGCGCGGCACTGCTTCAGCATGAAGCCCAGGCTCCTCAGAACGGGCGGATTGCGCTGGTACGTCAGACCATCGATGAGACTTGCGTGGGCGCTTTGCGTCGCTGCTTCCGGTATTCCCTCGGCAGCCGCAACGAGTCGGCAGCGGTGGAACGCCGCGTAGTAGGCACGGCTTGTGGCATTGCGCCAGTCCACCTCGCGATCACCGGCGGCAAGAGCGGCGGCCGCGTCGAGCAGTTCATCAGGCGTAACCATCGGCAATCATTCCCGTGAACGCAGGCACGAACTTGAGGCCGGGATCGGTCATGAGTGCGCGAGATTTCGTGATTCGATCGGCAATGCGTTCGTTCAACATCGCCGCTACCGACGGCGGAGCGTAAACCCTACGGTCGTAAAGAAAAGAAGCATCGAGTTCGACGGAGCGAATCGTGGTCTCGAACGAACGCACGCGCTCTTCGCGCTGCACCTCTGCAACGATCCGCAGCACGGCCTGGACACCGTCCTCGCTGAAAGCACCGGCATCCGCGGCCGCGACAAGCTGCTGTACGACCAAGGCGAACGGATGCGGACGGTCCGGCACCAAGGCACTCCAGCGGTCCAAGAGCTTTTGAGCAACCGCGAAACGCCCGGACCCCGTTGCCAAGTTGATCGCACTACCGAGCAAGCCAAGGTCACCAGGGCATCGGTCAAGAGCCTCTATCGCGACTTCGAGTGCCTCGTCCCGGAGCTCAAGCACTGAGAGCGCCACGCAATAGTTGAGGCACACCGTAACCGTGCTGTCGTTCTGCAATGCGATGCGGTAATGGCGACGCACTGCGTCGGCATCACCTCGCAAGGCAGCAACACCGCCCAACAGACTGTGCGCTCCCGCCGCGTCAGTGTCCATCAGCGTGTCCGCGGCCCTCGCAATCCGCCGCAGCTCGACCTCGTCCAACACGGGTGCGTGCGCAACGGTATCGAGTTGGGTCAAGAGCTCGTCGGCCTTGGTTGCAGGCTGCGCGGAGGGCACGATTGGTCTCGCAACATCGACGCGAGAAAGCCTAGCACGACGAGGCGGACGAGCCGAGCCCCGCCGTCTCCGACACGCGATTCCTCTCGCAGATCGGTCGAAGCGGCAACACCGACACACAAGCAATTGGGACGAATGCTTGTGTGTCGGGTACGGTCGAAGACGTCCCGGTGTTAATCATGCCGGAGCCGCGACATTTCACTTTCGCTTATGGCTTGACCAGGCCGACCACAAACTCCCGGTGCATGCGCTCCTCGATGCGCGACGCACGGGCTTTGCCCCAGCGGGCCGGCATCATTCGCTTGTCACGGTCGAGTTCGCGAGTGCCACTGCCGGCCAACACGAAACCCACAGCTTCTCCAATGGCTGCGAGCGCCTTGTGCGTCTCCACGTCAATGCCACGCAGCACCGACGAACCCACCACGACGATGGCGACCTTGCCGCGGCGAAGAACGCGCACCATTTCCTGGAACACCAATGCCATATCCATGAAGTAGCGCTGCAGAACGTCCGCCTTTCGGGCATCGACCGCTCGCAAGGCATTCAGCGTGTCGACGCATCGAGCGGGCAGCTCGCCCTCCCAACGGCAATGCTGATCCAATCCGTCGCTTTCCGTGTTCGTCTTGATGCCGCCTGCATTGGGGACAACACCGCCCTTGGCGTCGTGGCCGAGATAGCCCCTGCGGATGTCGGTGAGGTCGGCGATTGGCCGGCCCAGCCATACCAAGGAAAACTTGTGCGCTCGCATGTAGTCGATGGCGTTGTTCGCATATGGCGGCGAAGTGACAACGAGGTCAACGCTGCCGTCGTCAAGGCCCGTTCGCTGCGCCGGCTCCGCACGTAGCTCGTGGTCGCCGCGGCACGCATCTGACGGATCGACCAGGTTGTTCCGGAGTCGCTTGTCAAACTCGGTGAAGGCGGACTTCGGGCACTTGTCTTTGGCTCTGTGGGGGCGCGTATGTGCTAAGTCCCGCGCCAACGAGACGCCGCCGGACTTGGCGATGATCGTCGATGAGAACACCACCTCGAAGAACCTTCGCGCTATGGGGTCGGCCAAGGCCTCGATTTCCTGCAGCAGCGCGAGCAGCTCCAATTGCGTCTCGTGCGCGAACCAATAATCGACGAAGTCACGTGTTTTGGGATCGAAGCGGCGTTCGAGCTCCCCGACCAATCCATCCCTACCTTCTTGGAAGCGCTGCGCGGCGTTTTCGCCGATGCCGCGACCGACTTCCATCGCCTTGCGCCCCGGCAAAGGTGCGAGCTTGGCGGAGGTGATCAGCCTTGCCAGAGGATCGATGTCGCAACCGACGGGGTAGCGCGCCAAGCGTTGCGCCTCGACCAATGTTGTCCCGGATCCATGCATAGGATCGAAGACCACATCCCCTTCTTCTGTGAGCGCTTCGATGAAAAACGCCGGGAGCTGCGGGGGGAACTTGGCGGGGAACGGGTGCCACGCGTGCGTGGCATAGCGCCCGTCGGCGCCGTGGAAACCTAGGTCTGTGTCCAACAGGCCCTTCAGCGTCTCGCAAGCCAGCGCGGCGGTTGCTTCAATCTTCTCGGCCATGTCCTCCGCAGCGGCCGTTTCAGCCATCACCTTTCAGCACGATCATCTGCATCGGCCGCTACGGGCTCATCCGCCCCGGCTACCGATGCGGCGGGATCCGCGCCGTCGTGTGGCGCACCGGTTCCCGACGATCCCATGAACACGGCGAGGCCGCTGCGGAAGGTGATGTCCCTGCCGCTGCCGGTGCAGGCCGGGTCGCAAATCTGGTCCTTGCTCTGATAGCCCCGCACGACCACCTCGCGGCCCACCTTCAGCACGGTGCGCGTGAGCCCACGCCGCAACAAGGTGTTCGGGGTGCTCGCTTCCAGGTGCCAGATTGTCGTCGTGCCGTCCATATTCTTGTGCGCCACGTGAATCCAAGCGTGAGGGTTGATCCACTCTACTCGAACGATCTTGCCCTGCACGCGGATGGGGAGATCCGCGTCGAACTCCGCCGCGAAGGCGTGGTGCGCCAGTGCGGGACGGGTGACGCAAATCGCGAGCCCGAGCCCTGCAAGCAGGAGGCGGGTGGTCATGGGCTACCCGCCGCCCCTTCCGGGCGGCTCTCGCCAACCTGACCGGCCAGCAGGTCTGCCTTCTTCGGCACCCACCGGAACCAGCTCGGCAGCCAGCTATCGTCGCTCGATAGGTCGCCAGCCTCGCGCTGCTGCTTGGCCGCTCGCATCTGCAGCAGCAGGCCGCGATTGCCCTCGTGGCAGGCGTATTCGAAAATGTCTTGGTCCGTGCGGACGAAATCCCATTCCACCGACCACTTGGCCTCGAACATCTCCCGATCGTCCACGGTGTAGCGATAGCGCAGGGTGTCCTCGCCGATGCGCGTGAAGCGCTCGGTCAGGCGCATGTTCGGCCCGGAGCCGTGGAACGTGGTTTGCTCGTTGAAGTTGCGGGTCTCCACCACGAACGTGTCGCCTTCCCACCAGCCTCGCGAGTCGCCCTTCCAAAACCGAACGTCGTCTGGCATGTGCTCTCCGCCGTCGGTGGCGATCACCCGATGGTCGTTGATCATCTCGGTCAGTAGTGCAATGTACCCCGGCGACTGGACGATGTGCAGGAGGTTGTTGTACTCGCGGGACGACATCGGCGGGCCGGCGTTGAACCCGACGATGCAGCGCGTCTCCGGCGGCCGGTCTGCCGCCGTGCGAGGCGGGCGCTCCATTCGCTCGCGCATTTCGGCCAAACGCATCAGGGCCGCTTGCGTCAGTGCGGGAATGCGGCCATCCGGTGGATCAATGACCGTGGAGTTCACACCGTCACGCACCAAGTGTCTGCCGGAGAAGTCCCACGTCCCGCTCAGGTCTGGCTCGCCCCATGGCGTTTTCATCGGCATAGTGGCCACGTCCGCCGAAGGCTGCCCGCAGCCGGCGAAGAGCAACACCGCGAACGCGAGACCGGACATGCGCGGCACGCTCCGCCAATGGTTCCGCATCGCTCCGCTGTCCCGCCTGCATCCCCGCCGTCGCAGCCTACTACACCCGCTCTCCCGAACGTGCAAGCGTGCAACTGCCGGCCTGGGGGTGCCCGGCGGCTTAGCTTTGCGACCGGAAGAGGTCAAGAGTAATGCTGCGCTCTCGCGTCAGCGAGATGCCGTGGCCCACGCGGCGGCAGCCGAAGCCGGCAAGTTCCCACGCCGTGCATCCAACGTCGTAGAGAGTGCCGCGCCGCCAACCGCCCATGAGCCGCCCGGGACCGGCCTTGCCCAGCAACACCGCGACATCCGAGTTCGACGGCAGATTCAGCCGCTCCACGCCGTAGAGCCGGGCCGGAAGTGCCTTCCACCCCTCGTGTCGTCTCGGACGGTTTGTCGTCACCAGCGCGATGCCCCCGCGGTCGAGCCATTCGCCGATGGCCGCATCCATCGCCGCATCGTTCGCGGAGGTGTCGCCAGAGGTGTTGCCCGTGAGTACGAGGACGTTGCGCCTGATGGGGTTCGACGTGTCGGTGGCCACCGCATTGTCTCCGGCACCATCGAGGTCACGAGCGAAGCTTGCTGCCTTCAGAAGAAGCTCCGCATCGGCAACCTCGCCCGAGGAGGCGTCGAACGTCTCGCTGCCGACGACATCGGCACCTGTGGATGCGAGCAGCGCGTTGATCCGCTGAGACCGCCCCCGTCCATGGACAATGCGCCAGCCGTCGTCCACCAGGCAGCGGTGCCGGGCACCTGATCCTGCGGCGTCGAGCTGGTCGCCGCAAATCTGCGCCCACGCGCCGGCCATCGGCCCGGACGGAATCGACAACGAGTAGGAGACGCTGTAGTAGTCGTGGCGCCTTGCATCCACTTTCGGAAGATGCAAGCCCACGTCCGCCGACCCCGCGATGATCCAAAGCACCGGCCGCGTCGGGTGCCCAGCCAGCGTCCGCTCCGCCGGTACCAGTGTCGGCGACCCAAGCCATATGGCACCAATCCATACCTGCGGCACCAGTATCGCCAGTGAGAACACCGCTAGCCATGTGCGCCAGCCGCTCGGAGGGCCGACTCGGTGGGAAGGTGGTGCGAAGGGGACGAGCAGCGCTACGGCGAGGGCAACCGACAGCCCGGCAGCGACCGGCCACGAAGTGCCCGCGACGGAGGCAATGTCCTCCACATACGCCCACCAATAGGGGTGCCACCCCCTGCCGGAAAGCAGGAACATGGCGAGAAAGTGCCACCAGCCCAGCAAGACGACAGCAAGCATCACGCGCCAGAACAGTGTCGAGCGTCTTTTCGACAGCCAACCACCCAACGCGGCAAGGGCCCCTGCGCCTGTTCGAAGCGGTCGTTCCACCGAGCGGCACTCTACCACGGTGCCCCCACGGGCCGCAGGAACCCGCGCGCCCCGGTCGCCGCCCGAGCGTACACGAGAAGGCACCTGTCCCAGAACAACACACACAACAGCAATGGCCCGCCCATCCCTTAGCTCCGAGCCGCCACCGATGCATTCCCGGCCCTGCGTCGGGAACGACGTAGGGCGTCCACCACCCGTTCGCCAAGTAGCACGGCCAAGATCGTCCCGTAGATGGCGGCGTCCAAGTAGCTGGCTCTGGAGAGCCACAGGAGGTGAATCCACGCGGCAACGGCGGCGGGATAGACGAGGCGGTGCAACTGCCGCCAGCGGCGCCCCAGGCGGCGTTGCCAGCCCCGCGTCGAAGTGATGGCCAAGGCCATCAACAGCAGCAACGCGGTGAGGCCCATGGTGATGTAGGGGCGCTTGACGAAATCCGCCAGGATCGTATCGAGGTGGAATCCCGCCAAGAGGCCAAGCCAAGCGGTGAAGTGCAGCACGACATAGGCGAAGGCCCACAGTCCCACCATGCGTCGAATGCGAATCAGGCGGGGCATGCCGACGAGCCGCGCAACGCTCGAAATCATGAGCGTCAGCAGCAGGATGCGAAGGCCCCACGTGCCCAGTTCATGCACGACCGCCTCGCCCGGTTCGGGACCGAGGGCGCTTCCGGGCAGCATCACTTCGCGGGCGACATTCTGAGCCAGCAGCGCGAGCGGCAGGGCAAGCAGCCCGAACGCGACCACCTTAAGCCCAGCTTGCGCCATTCGCGAGGGCTCCAACCGAACCTGCGTCAAGCCCGCCGGCATACTTCAGTAGAAGCGGCGCAAGTCCATGTCCGCATACAGGCTCGCCACCTCGTCATAGCCGTTGAACATCCGCGTGTCGATGCGATTCGGCGCGAACAGGGAACTCGGCAGACGTCTTTCGCTGGCCTGGCTCCAGCGTGGGTGATCCACGTTGGGATTGACGTTGCAATAGAAGCCGTACTCCTGCGGCGCATAGACGTTCCATGTCGTCTTCGGCTGCTCCTCCGTGAGGCGGATGGAGACGATGGACTTGATGCTCTTGATGCCGTATTTCCAAGGCACGACAGCGCGCAGGGGCGCGCCGTTCTGGTTTGGCAGCAGCTTGCCGTACATGCCGACGGCAAAGATGGCCAGCGGATGATATGCCTCGTCGAGGCGGAGCCCCTCAAGATAGGGGTAGTCGATGCTGGCGAAAAAACCACGCTGTCCCCGCATCTCGGCCGGACGATACAGCGTCTTGAACTCCACATACTTCGCGTTGCCTGTGGGCTCGAAGCGCTCGATCAACTTGCGCATGGGAAAACCGATCCACGGGATCACCATCGACCACGCCTCAACGCACCGCAGGCGGTAGATGCGTTCTTCAAGGTCGATGCCTGCCAGCAGGTCCTCAATGCCGACTTTGCCGGGCTTCGCCACTTCGCCGGACACATGAACGCTCCAGGGATCGACGGTCATCTCGTGGGCGTACTTCGCGGGATCCTCCTTGTCGGGGCCAAATTCGTAGAAGTTGTTGTATTGCGTGGCGTAGGTCTCGGGGGTCACATCCTCGCCGATGGGATCGTCCGGCGAGACCTCCCGCTCCGCCAGCCACGAACTCGGCAGCGCCAAGGCCGAGTTCGCCAGGACCGCCGTGCCAGCGGCTGCCTGCGCCATGAACCGGCGACGGGAGCGATACACGCGCTCTGGCGTGATCTCTGAAGGGCGCACGTCCAGCGGCTTCTTGATCAGCATGACCTCGGCTCCTTCTCCATTGCGTCCGCAGCGGATGGGTCTGACTCGTCCTCTGCCACCATCGAATCGAGGCCGCGACTGCGCCGCCAGACGTGCGCCACCGGGCCGGAAAGCGCGTAGCCCGAGAAGCATAGCAACAGCACCGATGGCGGATCGATCAGCAGCAGCGCAAACACCAGCACCACGGCAACCAACGTCACGAAGGGCACACGCCCCTTCATGTGCAGGCGCTTGGGCGAGTAGTAGGTGAAGCTCGACACCATCAGGAGGCCCGTGGCGGCAACGATGATCGCCATCCCGACCGCGGCCCAAATCGTCGCTCCTCCATCCAGCGCTTCGCTCCACAACCAAACCGTGCTCGCGACGATGGCGGCGGCGGCCGGGCTCGCGAGGCCGGTGAAGGATTGGTTGTCACCGCTGGTGTTGAAGCGCGCCAAACGCAGCGCAGCGCAAGCCATATAGATGAAGGTGACTACCCAGCCAACCTGCCCTAGCTGCGACAGCGCCCACGAGAACGACACCAAGGCTGGCGCGACGCCAAACGCCACCATGTCCGAGAGGCTGTCGTATTGGGCGCCAAACTCGCTCTCG
The DNA here is from genome assembly GCA_965116935.1 of Pseudomonadales bacterium. Lineage (GTDB taxonomy): Bacteria > Pseudomonadota > Gammaproteobacteria > Pseudomonadales > Azotimanducaceae > VXYL01. The sequence continues at coordinate 4,675,259 of OZ220737.1, forward strand.
GAGCCTGTCCAGCGAGCCACGCGACCATCGAGCGTGTCGAGGCACAGGGCACCGAACACCGCCAACGCCGCCGCCACGAAATGCCCGTTCATCGCCGCGACGATGGCATAGAAACCCAGGAACAGCGCCGCAGTCGTGATCAGGTTCGGCAGCAGATAGACGCCGCGGCGACGATGCCCATCGCGTTCGCCTTCCCCGTGCCCAACCCGAAGCTGGGCCCATCGGTGCCGCATCCGACCTCGCTGCGATGCTGCGCCCCGTCGGCGGCGTCGCCGTTCGTTCTGCATCAGTTCCACACCGCTTCCTGCTAGGGCGTGTTCACACTAGCGTTCTGGTCACCGAAAACTACCTTGAATCAACCGGCGACAGTTACCAAAGTCCCAGCGCAACCGATCGAGAACGAGGCCGCCGTCCAATGGATTGTGTGAGCGCATAGTGTGAACACGCCCTAGCGTGTCCGTTCGTCCAACTTGCGAGTGTGCGCCCAAAGCGGCACGGACGGAAGCCCCTTGCTCAGGCTGATCCATCGGTGCATTGCCCGGCGGTCCACAAGATGGCGCGGCGATGCACACCGTGTTGGAATACATGGTTCCCCCTGAAGCGCCAACGGATTCGTAATGACCACGCAAAGGGCCGAGGCCGAACTTCGCGCCTGCTTGCCGCGCAACGGCCTCGTCACCGATGCTGCGGCGGTGCGACCGTTCGAGACCGATGGCCTCACCGCCATCCGGCAAAAGCCCTGGGCCGTGGCGCTGCCCGACAACGTCGCTCAAGTGCGCGCCGTGTTGGCGGCCTGTCGCGAGCACGGCGTTCCAGTCGTCACCCGAGGCGCCGGCACGGGGCTCTCCGGCGGTGCCCGGCCGCTGGCGGAGGGATTGCTCCTCGTGCTCTCGAAGCTGCGCTCCATTCGGGAGATCGACCTCGAAGCATGCACGGCCACCGTGGAGCCCGGCGTCACCAACCTCTCCATCAGCCAAGCGGTGGCGCGGCATGGCCTTTTCTACGCTCCGGACCCCTCGTCGCAGATTGCCTGCAGCATCGGCGGCAATGTGGCCGAGAACTCCGGCGGCGTGCATTGCCTGAAGTACGGGCTGACGGTCCACAACGTCCTCGGCATCCGCGTGCAGACCTACGAGGGCGACGAGCTTGTGCTCGGCGGCAAGGCGCTCGACGCACCTGGCTACGACCTGCTTGCGACGATGGTGGGTTCGGAGGGAATGCTGGGCGTGGTGACGGAGGTTACCGTCAAGCTGCTTCCGCTACCGCGCGCCAAGCGGGTGCTGCTGGCGGCGTTCGACGATGTGGAGACCGCTGGCGATGCGGTGGGCGCGATCATTGCCGCCGGCATCCTGCCGGCGGGGCTTGAGATGATGGATCGGCTCGCCATCAACGCGGCCGAGGATTTCGTCGAGGCCGGCTATCCCCGCGATGCCGCCGCCATCCTGCTGTGCGAAGTGGACGGCACGGAGCAGGAGGTGCAAACCGATGTCGCGCGCGTGCGCGGTGTGCTTGAGGCCCGTGGCGCCAGCGTGACGCTCGCGGAAACCGAGGAGGAGCAGGCGAAGCTCTGGCAAGGCCGCAAGGCCGCCTTCCCCGCCGCTGGCCGACTGGCGCCGGACTACTACTGCATGGATGGCACCATCCCGCGCAGCGAACTCGGCGGCGTTCTGCGTCGCATTGGCGAAATGTCCGAGGCCTGCGGCCTTGCCGTGGCCAACGTCTTCCACGCCGGCGATGGCAACCTGCATCCCCTGATCCTCTACGACGCCAGCGTGCCCGGGCAGCTCGACCAGGCAGAGAAGCTGGGCGGGCAGATTCTGTCGCTTTGCGTGCAAGTGGGTGGCACGGTCACCGGCGAGCACGGCGTTGGCGTCGAGAAACTCGACACCATGTGCGAGCAATTCGGCGCGCCTGAGCTGGCCCAGTTCCATCGTCTGAAGGAGGCGTTCGATCCCGCTGGCCTCATGAATCCGGGCAAGGCCATTCCAACGCTGGCACGGTGTTCCGAGCTCGGCGGGATGCACGTTCACGGTGGTGCGCTGCCCTTTCCAGAACTCGATCGCCTGTAGTGCCTCGGCAGAGGGCAACAGGAGTGGCCATTTCCTCAAGCGGCGAAAACCGGGACGACGCCGAAGCGATAGTCGCCACCGTCGCGGCCTCGTACGCAGACGGTGACACGCTCGCCATCAGCGGCCACGGCAGCAAGCGATTTCTCGGCGAAGCGCAGGCGAAGGCCATGCTGTCCGTCGCCGGTCACACCGGTGTCATAGCCCACCGCCCCAACGAACTGGTGCTCACCGCGCGCGCTGGCACGCCGCTGGCACACATTGAACGGCTCCTCGACTCGCACCGTCAGATGCTCCCCTTCGATCCACCCCAGTTCGGCGGCCAAGGCACGTTCGGCGGCGCCATCGCCACGGGCCTGGCCGGACCGGCACGTCCCTGGCGCGGTGGCGTGCGCGATTCGGTGCTCGGCGTCGAGATCGTCAACGGCCTGGGCGAGCGCTTGATGTTCGGTGGCTCCGTCATCAAGAACGTGGCGGGCTACGACGTCTCACGCCTCGTTACCGGTGCGTTCGGGACCCTCGGCGTGATCCTCTCCGCCAGCGTGCGCCTGCTGCCGAAACCAGAGGCGGAGCAAACGCTCGTCAGGGAGTGCGACGCCGCTCGCGCCGGCCGTTGGCTCCGCGCCTGGGCGCGCTGGCCCCTGCCCATCAGCGCCACTTGCTTCGAGAGTGGCCTACTGCGCGTGCGGGTGTCGGGAGCGCGCACGGCCATTGCCGACGCGGCAACGGAACTCGGCATGCCCATGCGCGATCCGGATGTCACGTTCTGGGAGCGAGTGCGCGACCATGACCATCCCTGGTTTGACGGCGATGCCCCGCTGACGCGCGTCGCCATTCCGCGCGGCACCCCTTTTGAGCGCGACGATGCCTTGATCGAGTGGGGTGGCAGTCAGGCGTGGCTGCGGGACGACGACGTTGAGGCTCCCGCGGGGGGGCACGTCCGGAGCTATCGACCGGCTGTGGCAACTGCGGTGACGAATGCTGCCCTCGCTCGCTACATGCAGCGCATCAAAGACGCCTTCGACCCCAAGGGCGTCCTCAACCCCGGCCTTGTGCCATTGGACGCTGCGTGAAGACCGACATTCCAGCCGTTACCCTGGCCACGCCGCGTGGCGCTCGCGCCGACGAAATCCTGCGCTCGTGCGTCCATTGCGGCTTCTGCAACGCCACATGCCCCACCTATCAGGTACGCGGCAACGAACTCGACGGCCCCCGGGGCCGCATCTACCTGATCAAGGACATGCTCGAATCGGGCACGGTCAGCGATGCCGCCAAGCTGCATCTCGACCGTTGCCTCACCTGCCGCGCCTGCGAGACCACCTGCCCCTCCGGCGTGCCGTACGGCGAGCTTGCGGAAATCGGCCGGGAAATCGTCGCCGAGGAACGCGGGCGCGGGAGCCTCGTCAAGCGCCTTCTGCTGGCGACGGTGCCTCGGCCGCGTCTGCTGCAAGCACTGTTGAGTCTGGCACGGCCGTTTCGGTGGCTCGCGCCCAAGGCCCATCGCCGACTGTTGCGCAAGCCGCCACCAATCCCGGAGCCGGAGTCCACGGGGTCGGTGCTGGTGCTCCAAGGATGCGTGCAACGGGTGGTGACGCCGGAGGTAAACGCCCATCTTGCGGCGCTGCTCGACGCGCGCGGCGTCAAGGCGTTTAGCCTCTCCGAGGAAGGTTGTTGCGGTGGCCTCCCGCTGCACTTGGGCGAGACATTCGACGCCCTCGCCATGGCACGGCGCAATGTGCGGCGACTGGCGTCGCATGATGTGGCCGCGACCGCTGGTGCCATCGTCTCGACCGCTAGCGGCTGCGGCGTCACCTGGAAGGAGTACGGCCGGCTGCTCGGAACCGACGCGGCCAAGGCTGTGGCGTCCCGGGTGCGCGACGTGGCGGAAGTGCTTGACGGGTTCGAGTTCGACAAGCGCGACGACATCGACCGCGTCGCCTGGCACCCGCCCTGCTCGCTGCAGCACGGTCAGCGCATCGGCGGCATCGTCGAGGGCATCTTGCAACGTAGCGGCTACCGCCTGACGCGAGTGCCCGATGCCCACCTCTGCTGTGGCTCTGCCGGCACCTATTCGATCCTGCAGCCACAGCTCGCAACTGAGCTAAAGGATCGCAAGGCCGACGCCCTGATGTCGGACGAGCCGGACGTGATCGCCACGGCCAACATCGGTTGCCAGACGCACTTGGACGACGCCGTCCCGAAGCCGGTACTGCACTGGATTGAGTTACTTCGCTGAGGGAAGGCTCAGCTTGCATGGACGAGGCGACCCGGTTGAACAAGACCCAAGCGCGCAAGAGCCTCATCGCGGCAATCCTGAGCGGCGACATCGACTCCGTGGCACGGGAGCTCGGCCAACGCCCCGATGTGGTAGACGCCCGCAACGCACACGGGAACACGCCCGCCGGCGAAGCAGTCTCGCGTGGCGACCTTGAGATCGTGCGCCTGCTGGTCGAATGCGGTGCGGATGCGCGGCAAGTCAATGGCGGCGGCTCCTCTCTGCTTGATCGAGCGGCCAGCGCAGGGCAGCGGGCCATCGCGAAGTACCTCGTCGCATGTGGGTGCCCCTACTTGCCGCACCACGCGGCGGCAGTCGACGACCTCCATGCGCTTGCCCGAATGCTGGATGACGACGCCGCGGCGGTGTTCGCACGCGACCGCCGCAACGCTACGCCCCTGCACCATGCAGCCCATGCCGATTCGACGCGTTGCGTACGAGCGTTGTTGGCGGCCGGCGCCAACGTGCAAGCCACCGATCGCCACGGCCACGAGCCCCTCGCCTATGCCGTCGAGGCAAACGCCATGCGAGCGGCACATGCCCTGCTCGACGCCGGCGCGAACTGCAACGCCTCGGCCGGCCACAACGGCGGCGTGATGCTGCACCGCGCGCTAGCCCATCGACACCTCGACATGGCCGAGCTCCTGCTGGAGCAAGGAGCTTCGCCGAACCGATGCGACCACGCTGGCAAAACCGCGCTGCACGAGGCCGTAGCCATTGCCAGCCGAAGCGCCGTGGAGCTGATCTTGCGCTATGGCCCCGACCTTACAGCGCGCACCCGCAAGACGCGCATGCAACCCGGCGGCGAAACACCCCTCGACTACGCAGCCCGTCGCCGCCAAAACAGCATCGTGGCACTGATTCGCAATGCGCCGCCCGAGCCGGGAGGCCCGAGTTGAGGCCCCGCTCCATAATGGCTTTCCCTCCGAGAAGGTGACGAGGCCCCCATGAACGCCAGCGATTTCGTGACGCCGCGCCACCTTGGCCGCGGTGGCTTGACCGTTACCCCGCTGGGCTTTGGCGGCGGCACCATTGGCAGTCCTGCCATCAGCAACGAAGCGAGTCTCGCCACCGTGGCGTCCGCTTGGGAGACCGGCGTTCGACTCTTCGACACCGCGCCCTGGTATGGCCTCGGTCGCTCCGAGCGAAGGCTCGGCCTAGCGCTGGCGCCGCTTGCGCCGCGCGGCGACTACCGCATCAACACCAAGGTAGGCAAGCAGCTCCTTCCCGAGGCGGTGCGCGACGACGCAAACCGCACCGTGAGCCCAAACGGCCAGGTGCGCACGCCAAGGGACCACGACACGGGAATGCGCGTTCGGTTCGCCTACGACGCCGACTCCCTTCAGCGCCAGCACGAGGACTCGCTGCAACGACTCGGCACGTCATTCGTGGATAGCCTGACCATCCACGACATCGACCTTGGCTACCACTCCCCAGAACAAGTCGAAGCACATCTCGCAGAACTTGCAGGGCAAGGCGGCGCCGACTACCTGCACGCGCTGCGCGCCGAAGGCGCAGTCGCCGCCATTGGCTGCGGCTGCAACCTGGAGTCGCGCAACGCCAGCAGCTGGGAGGTAGGCGCGAGCCCTCCGCCTGGGGCCTCCCCCACCAAGGTCAGCCCCCACGAGGAACTCTGCGAACGCATTGCGGACATCGTGGAGCTCGACTTCTTCGTCGTCGCCGGCGGCTACACGCTGCTGGAAACCCGCGCCTTGCGACGCATCCTGCCGCTTTGCGAAGAACGCAACATCCGCGTCGTGATCGCCGCGCCCTACGCCAGCGGCTGGCTCGCAAACCCCGACGGCGCGACGACGTACATGTACGAGAAGGCCCCGGATTGGGTTGTGGAACGATCGGCCCGCATGGCGCGCATCTGCGCCGAGCACGACGTGGCCCTCGCCAGCGTCGCGCTGCAATTCGTGCTCGCACACCCGGCGGTAGCGGCGGCGATCCCCGGCGCCCGTTCGCCCGAGGAGCCGCGCGCGAACCGGGCAAACCTTGAAGCCAATATCCCGGCCGAGCTTTGGCACGCCTTGCGCAGCGAGGACCTGCTGCCGGATGCGGCGCCAACGCCTGAACCCTAGCCCCCTAGCCCTACCCATTCCCCATTTCTGGCCCGGGACGTGGTTTGGTACTGGGGGGTGCGGTTTTCAAGGATGCTGCTCCATGGCGAGTTGGAAGCCGATGCACATGCCGGCGAGGGCGATGTCGCCTCTCCACATGACCTTGGCGCCGGGGGGCGGGCCGCGGGGTCGGTAGATGTAGCCGCCGAGTTGGGCGACGAGCCGCACGGCGAGTGCCAGGGTGTCCGGGGCGGGCCGTCGGTGTCGATGCGCGAACGCCTTGAGCACCTGGATTTCGAGGTCGGAGAACATCGCCTCTGGCGGCAGGTCGGGTTGATCTCGCCCGAGCAGGGTCATCAGGAAGATGCGCCAGGCGATGACGAGGTTGATGGCGGCGGCACGGGTCAGGCGCTCGGCGCTGCGGTTGGCGAGTTGCTCGACCTTGCAGCCGGACTTGAGGATGCGGCGCCAGTCCTCGATGCGCCAGCGCCGGGCGTAGTATTCGACGATGCGCCGACAGTCCTCGGGGGTGTCGGCGGCGAGGGTGGTGAGCAGAACCCATCGGATCGGCGGGGCGTCCTCGGGGTCGCGTTCCTCCTCGACCAGCACGGCCTGCAGGTGCATGGGTGGCCTGTCGCGGTGTTCGCGGCCGGTGGGCGCGAGTTCGACGGTGGCCGAGCGCAGCGCCAACGTCGCCGCGCGCGGCTTGCGGCCGTCGCGAGCCGGACGGCCGCTGCGCCTGGGACGCGCGGTCAGGCGGTCAACGGCGACCACGGCGCGGGCGCGTTCGGGCGCGGCGCGCAACGTGTCGAGCAGCGAGCGCCCCCCCGCGACGCGACGGCGGCCGTTGGCGCGCACCAGCACGTCCACCGCCGGATGCGCGCGCTGCTCGTCGTACACCTTGAAGTCGTCGGCCTCGCGATCCATCACGCACACCAGCCGACCCGCTCCGAGCTCCCCGGCCAGCGATGCGCAGTCCCGAAACGCCTCGAGCCAGCGCACGCTCCTGGGCGGTGTCTCGTCCGTCGCCTTCGCCTTGTCCGCCTTCGCCTTCGGCGCCGGTGCGTCGAAGCGGGCGTTGAGCACGCCCAGCGGCACCCCCGACGGCGTCACCGCCAGGGTCGAGTGCAGATGCAGGCCCCGGGTCTGCGCGCCGGTCTGGTTGCCGCCGATCACCCCCAGACCGTCGCACCCCGGCCGGGTGGCGAAGTTCAGGTCCGTGCCGTCCTGGACGCACAGCACCGTCGCCTCCGCGCGCATGCGACGCAGCGTGCGCTCGCGGTGCGGCCGCAGGATGTTCGCCGCCGTCACCGCCGTGTCGCTGTCGTCCGGCCGGTCGATGAACCGGCAGTAGCCCTTGATCGTCGCTCGATCCCCCTTCGCCGCGGCCGGCAGCGACGCCGCCGGATCCGCCCCCATCAGCGCCGCCGCCTGCACCAGCCGCGCGCTCAGCCGGGCATCCCCCAGCGGCGCGCCGCCGAACTCGTTCGCCGCCCACTGACCCGCGTCAAGACCCTCGCCGGGCGCCAGCGGATCCGTCGCCAGCGCCGGCGCGGCGCCGACGCCAACGCCAGTCGGCCGTCAGTTCGCAAACATACACCCGCTTGCGACCCGCCAGCGCCGCGTTGCCCCGATCCTGCCGACCCCGCCCCGCCGTCTCCCCCAGCCGCCGCCAGTTCGACGCCCGCAGACTGGCGCCGTCGTGCGCCCCGTCCACAAACGTCTCCACCAGATACGGCACATGGCCGTAGCGCGCCTCGAAGTCCGCCGGCAGCCGGCGCAGCAACTGCCCGAGCACGTGCGAGGCCAGGTTGCGGCAGTCGACGCCCGCCCGGATCAGAAACCGCGACAGCCCCACCACCCGATGCAGGTGCGCGCGCCGAGTCGTCGCGTCCCAGCCGATCCAGCGATCCCGCGCCGACAGGTGCAGCGCCGCCGACGCAAACCCCGCCGCGCCCAGCCAGCCATGATCGGAACCCACCAGATAGCGCAGCCGACAACCCACCAGCGGCCCCGCGCCGCGCGGATGCTCGCGCGCCAGCAGACCGTGCCACACCGCCCGATGCTCGACGCTCTCGACCGGCGCCAGCCACAGTCCGCTCACCTGACCCGCTGTCTTCGGCACCCCCCTGGCCGGGGCCACCACCAACGGCGGCCCCCCGCGCACGCAACTGCCGCCGCCCGTCCGCGCCGCCGGAAGCCGCAGCAACCCGCCCCGCTCCAGGCCACGAAGTGCCGCCAGGCAACCGCTCGTCTGCGGCCGGCCGCGTGCGTCGCGGAAACCGAACTCCTCGCATACCCCACGCGCCAGCTCCGTCCGGTGAATCCCCGGCGCCGACTCGATCATCGCCGACACCCGTGCCACCGACTCGACCGTGCTCAGGCAGCGCTTGATCTGATGCTGTGCCTCCACCGCCCACACAATGGGCGCGCCGCATGCGAATGTCCAGTGCTACTTGTGGGGCATGGGTAGCCCTAGCCCGCATTTCTCACCAGCCGGGAGGGCGGCGCGATTCGTCACACCAACGCCCGACGGTGTTTATACTGCCGCGCCATTGCCTTGCGACCCGACATTCTTCACGACACCCAGGAGCGGAAATCAGCCGATGAGCATCGCGAGCCTCACCAACATCCTGAAGATCTTCGGCGGCGGCGAGCCGACGGCGGACGAAAAGAACGACCTCGTCAAGGAAACCGTGCTCCTGACCTTGGCCCGCGCCTCGGCCGCGGACAGCAACATCAAGCACATCGAGATCGAGACTGTGCGCGATGTGGTGGAGAAGACCACCGGCGAACAGGTCACCGCCCACGACGTGCGCATGGCCGCGCACTCCCGCCTCTACGAGTCCGCGCCACTCGAACGCCACCTCGCCAGCGTCGCCCGCAAGGTGGATGCCCAAGACCGCGCCATGATCGCCGGAGCCCTCGCCGACGTGATCCTGAGCGACGGCCGCGTCAGCTCCCGCGAAGTCGGCTTCTACAACATGGTGGCCGAGGCACTCTCGCTCACCCCTGCCGAAGTCGCCGGTCTGTTCGAGACCACCTGACCGCGCCGGCCTTAGCGGCGCGGATCGAACACCACGCGCCCCGTAGTCTGCCGCTCCGCGAGCCGCCGCAGCGCCTGCGGGACGGCATCGAAGTCGATTACGTCGCTCACGAAAGGCTCGATCTCGCCGCGTTCCAGTTGCCCGTGGAGGTCCGCGTAGCACTTGCGCACGAGGTCGATGCGGCGTTCGCGATAGCCGCCCATGTGCACCCCGATCACCGCGTAGTTCTTCACCAGCACGTGGTTCGCTGGCGCGGATGGAATCCGGCCGCTGGCAAAGCCGATCACCAGCAATCGTCCTTCCCAGGCAAGGAGTCGCCGCGCCGTGTCGGACCAATCGCCGCCGACCGGATCGAAGATCACATCCACGCCGCGGCCGTTCGTCAACTCCATCACCGTCGCGTACAGGTCTTCGGCTTCGTAGTCGACCACGGCGTCGGCGCCAAGATCGCGACAGATTGCCGTCTTCTCGCTGCCGCCCGCCGCCGCCGCCACCCAGCAGCCGTGTGAACGTGCCATTCCGATGGCCGCAGAGCCGACGCCGCCAGCTCCAGCCAGCACCAACACTGTCTCGCCGGGCTGCAGCCGACCGCGATGATGCAGCGCGAACCATGCCGTACCAAAGGTGATGTGGGCAGCCATCGCGTCGATGGAAGCGACGCCAGCCGGCACCGGATGGGCAAGCTCCCCCGCCAACACCGCGCATTCGGCGAACCCGCCCAGCGGCGCGACCGTGGGCCCGACAATGCGCTCGCCAATCCGATGAGGAGAATCGGCCGACGATTCGACGACGGTTCCGGTCGCATTCATGCCGGGCGTGAACGGCACCTCGTGGCGCACCTGATACTGGCCGCGGCATTGCGGGATGTCGGCGAAGTTCAGATCGGTGGCTTCGACCCGGACGACAACCGCATCGGAGCGTAAGGCGGCGGCTTCCTCCGCATTTGGTTCGACCACCTCCACGGCAGCTAGCTCCGTCCAAGGATCGCCGAGCCGAGGCAGCCGCCAAGCCCTCATGCGGTCTTTGAAGGAGCGCCTTGGGCAGAGAGCGAACGAGGCAGGGGTCGCTCGAACGGATGACTGGGCTGGGCTGGCGCCGACGGCATCAGAGGTGTCACGCCGGCTCTCCGGCGCTTGGGAGCCCCCGCACCCGCGCGATTGTCCAAATTGGCGACAAGGTGCGTCGCGAGGTCGCGGGCGTCGTCTTCGGCACCGTGGATGAAGCTCGACTTGCGGCGGCGCAGGAAGCTCAAGCCCAGAACATAAAGCCCCGGCACGGCCACCACGCCGCCATCGTGGCGCAGCTTGCCCTTGCGGTCGAAGGCCGGGGCGTCGAGCCAAGACAGGTCCGGCGAGTAGCCGGTGGCCCAAACCACGTTGCGAATGCCCTCCTCGCCCAAGCGCAGGCTCAGTTCCGGTTCCGCCGGCACCCGGGTGGCATCGAATCGCTGCGCTGGCTCCACATCGCCGACGAACTCCCGGCCGCCTTCCATGGCCCATTCATCGAGCGTATTCAGCAGCCGGTTCATCTTGAGGTCGGCAAGCTTGCAGATGTTGGCGAGGGAACCGGAAAAGAGCGCCCGGTCGCCGTGGATGCCGCCCAAACGCCCCACCAACCGCACGCCCTGACCGGAAAGCGCATTGAGATCAAGATCGCGCCGCTCGGGCGTGCCCACCAACTGCGGCGAAGGGATGTTGCGGGCGCGAACCAGATCGTCGATCTCGGCGATGCCCTCGTCGAGAATCCCGGCGTGCGTCATCCACCACTGGATGTCCTTGCCCCGATAAAGGCGCGGCAGGCGCACGTGTTCCCCGACCGAAAGCGTCACCGGCCGGCCGGAACGGTGGATTTCCTCCGCGAGCTGCACGCCGGTGGCGGATGCCCCCACGACGAGCGTCTCACCCGCATCGAGATCGTCCGGGCGACGGTAGTCTCGTGCCGTGATCGCGTGCACGCCCGGCGGCAGGTCCGCCGCACATTTCGGCACGTTGGCAACGTTGCAGGCGCCGCTCGCGAGCACGCATGCCCCGGCGAACCATGTGCCGCGATCGGTGTCGAGTGCGAATCCCCCTTCACCGGCGCTGACGCGCTCCACCGTCGTCTCGGTCAACACCGGTGCGGCGATGTGCGTCGCGTAGCCGGAGATGAAGTCCACAACGTCAGGAACGGTCGCGAAACCGTCCGGGTCGTCGCCCGCATAGGCGTAGTCCGGGAGGCGGTTCTGCCAGTTCGGAGTCAGCAATCGGAGCGAATCCCAGCGTTCCGTGCGCCAGGAGTTCGCGACCTCCCCGCGTTCGAGTACGACATGCTCAACCCCCGCCTCGGTCAGGCATCGGCTCATGGCGAGGCCCGAGTGGCCGGCGCCAACGATGACGACATCCGCAGCAGGCATGGCGCGAAGCTCCGCGAGTCGGAGTGTTGTCCGGCTCGGCTACTTCACGTCCACGGTGACGTTGGTGGGATTGGTGATGATGTCGTAAACGGCCGAGCGCTTCTGCGACTGCGCCACAAGCGCCTCGATGTCGTCCTTGGACGCATCGGCGTCGATGTTGTAGGTGACCCGGATGCCGCTGAAGCCGTTGCGCACGTCTGCGTCCGCACCGAGGATGCCCTGGATGTCCATGTCGCCTTCCAGCGTCGCCTGCACCGAACGCAACTGAATGTCGCGGTTCTGTGCGACGCTAGCGACACCGGCGGTGAGACAGCTCGCGAGCCCGACCAGCACGTACTCCACTGGCGTCGCGCCGTTGTCTTCGGCGGCGAAGGTCTCCGGGTGGTCGGCATCGAAGGCGAAGGTGCGCTTGTGGTGTTGCTCCGCGCCGAGGCCAAAGTAGCCCTCTACCGTGGACTGGCTATGCGTGCCGTTCTTCCACTCGCAGGCAGCACGCCAGCGGAACTGCGCCGCCTCCGGAGCCTCCGAGACCGCCTCCCTAGCGTTCAGCAACGCCTCGACGTTGACTCCATTGTTCGCTTTGTCGCTCATGTTCCCCTTCCTTGTCTCAAGGCCCGTGGATCGACTGGGCGCGGGCGAAAAACGCGCAATCATACGCGCCTGCCGGCACCGTTTGCAGTGCCGGATAGGCATATGCATATGATGAATTCAACGCTCGCGACCACGGTGACGAGATGAAGCTGCCGGAACCTCTGTTTGTCGTCATCAACCCGCTCATGCGGCTCGTGCTTTCCTCGCCGCTGCACTTCGTCGTCAGCGGCAGCCTGCTCCTCATGCGCTATCGGGGAAGGCGCAGCGGCATCTGGCGAACCACCCCGCTGCGCTATGTTGAGGACGGTGATGTGCTTCGATGTTTCAGTTCCCAAAACACCCAGTGGTGGCGCAACCTGCAAGGCGGCGCGAAAGTGACGCTGACGGTGCGCGGCAAGCGGCTCGACTGCGAAGCGACCGTCGTCACCGACCAGGAGCGTGCTCGTGCCCTGCTCGCCGCATATCTCGATGAGTTCCCACAAGACGCGGCCTACCACGAGGTGTCCCTGACACCGAGCAGACAACCAGAACCAGAGAGCCTAGCGCGAGCCGCCCGCGACTCCGTCGCCGTGGAAATGCGCCCGTCGCCATAGGGCTTGCGGCGGGCCCGGCCGTGCTCAGCCAACGCCCTCGGACACGGCGGCGCGAAAGGACTCGGCACCCGCCGCAACCCAAGGCGACGTGACCGTGAAGAAGAAGCGAACGCCGATCTCGGCGAAATGTTGGGCATTGCCGGTCATGGCGAGAGTACCTGCGGTGCGACCGGCAGCGACGATCCGGCGCAGCGCATCCTCGATCTTCTCCTGCACTTCGGGATGCCCCACATCGCCAATGTGGCCCATCGATGCGGCGAAGTCCGAGGGCGCGACGAAGAAGACCCCAATGCCGTCCACTTCGAGAATGTCGTCGAGGTTACGCCACGCCTCGATGTCCTCGATCAGCGCAATGAGTAGCGTCTCGTCGTTGGCCTGAGCCAGATAGTCCGGCACGCCAAAGCCCTGCCTACTGGTGAAGAGACCCCGCCGGCCCAGCGGCGGAAACTTGCCGCCAGCCACCACGTTCTCGGCATCCGCGCGGCTGTCCACATGCGGCACGACGATGGCCTGGGCGCCGCGATCCAAGGTGCGGTAGATGAGTCCCTGATCGTTGCGATTGACGCGCACGACGGAGGTCATGCCCCAGATGTCGCAGGCGCGCGTGAGGTTGCCGAGATCCGCCGCGTCCACACCGCCATGCTCGCCTTCAAGCCAAACGCCATCGAAGCCCACCGGGCCAAAGGAGTCGATGTCGTCGGCATGCGTGAAGCCGCCGATGACAAACGCCGGTTCGCCTGCTTCGAGCTTGCGCTTGACGCGATTCGGACGCAGTTGCATGGGTTCTCCCTCGTTGCCGCTCCGTGTGCCTCGCAAGGCATGATGCCACGAGGCAGCGCGGCCGCCGCTGCCGCTTGCTGATAAGGTGACGCCACCGACCCGCGAGGCAGCCAATCCCCCAATGAAGTGCGGAACCGTCGCGCCGCTGTTGTTCGCTGCGTTCGGGCTGGTTGCGGGACACTCTTCCGTGATCGCTGCCGATGGCCACGCGGCCCGGTGTGCCGACACGGACGGGACCCCTGGACTGACGCACATTCGCTCCGTCGGCTGGGGCTATGACCTCGCCAACACGCGCTTCCGCGGCGTCTCGGACACTTCCATTCGAGCAACCAACGTCGCCTCGCTGAAACTCAAGTGGAGCTACAACCTGGGCGACGACTCGCCACGATCCATGCCGCTGGTCACGGAAGACACGCTCTTCATCGGCGACGGCGACGGACTCGTGGCGCTGGACCGCGAGACCGGCTGCGAACGCTGGCGGTTCGCCCACGGGGGGCAGGTGCGCAGCGCCATCGTCCACGAAAGCACCGCCGAAGGGGCGACGCTCTTCTTTCTGGAATCCACCAATGGCGTGTTCGCCGTCAACGCCGGCGACGGAACGCTGCTCTGGAACGCCCACCCCGACGGAGTCGACGAAGCGCCGCTCTATTCCGGAACGCCGCTGGTGACCGGCGGCACGGTTTTCGTGCCGGTGTCGTCACAGGAGATTGGCATCGCCCTGGTGCCTTTCCATGGCTGCTGTCATACGGCCGGAGGCTTGGGGGCACTTGACTCCCAAAGCGGCGCCACACGCTGGTATCGGCGCACCATCGAGCAGCCAGCCGAAGTCACCGGCCGACGCTGGCTGGTGGTGAAGCAACGCGGACCGTCGGGTGCCCCCGCATGGGGCGCTCCGGCCTTCGACGAGAAGCGCAACCTCGTCTATTTCGGCACCGGGCAGAACTACAGCCATCCAACGACCGAAACCAGCGACGCCATCTTCGCGGTGGAAGCCAACACCGGCGCCGTGCGCTGGGTCACGCAAGCCACCTCCGGCGACGCCTACAACATCGCCTGCGACCTGATGGGAACCGCACACCCGAACTGCCCTGACCCCGTGGGGCCAGACCTCGACTTCGGCGCACCCCCCATCCTTGCGACGACCGAAGACGGCGAAGACCTGATTCTCGCGGGGCAGAAGTCTGGCGACATCCATGCATTGCGGGCCGAGGACGGCAGCCCTCTGTGGCAGCGCAAGCTCGGTCGCGGCGGTGCCCTTGGCGGCATTCACTGGGGCATCGCCTATCACGCCGACCGCGGGCTTGTGCTCGTGCCCATCAGCGACTTGCCCGCTGGTCCCCTCACCGGGCCGGGCGAGCCGCGGCCAGGGCTGCACGCGGTGCGGGTGCAGGACGGCACCCCGGTTTGGTTCCACGAGCGGCAGTCGCGATGCAACGAGCGCGCCTGCTGGGGCGGAGTCTCGGCAGCCATCTCCATTGCCAACGACGTGGTGTTCGCCGGCAGCATCGACGGCTTCCTCGAGGCAATCCATGTCGAAAGCGGCGAAGTGCTGTGGTCGTTCGACACCTGGCGCGATTTCGAGGCGGTGAACGGCACGGCCACCGGTGGGGCCTTCGACGCGCACGGACCGATGATCGCGGACGACCTCGTCATCGTCTCTTCCGGCTACGGCAGCTTCTTTCAGCGCGGCGGCAACGCGCTCTTGGTGTTTGCGCTCGAGGGCAGCGACGGTGCGCCATCCGTTGCCGTCGAGTCACCGCAGGAGCACGCGGAGGGCGAACCGTGAACGAGGCTGGCGACGAGATGCCCGCCCACGCAGGACGAGGGCGCCGCTTGGCAGCCGCGACCATCGACTTCACGCTCGTCCTCGCCGCGGGCCTGGTTCTGGTCGTCGCAACCGGCGCCTTCGAGGACGCTGGCGACTACACCAATCCCCTGCCCCGGATCATCGGCCTCGGCTTCGCCACCTACTTTCTCGTCAATGGCTGGCACCTCGCCCGCCACAGCCAAACCTTGGGCAAGGCATTCCTCGGCCTCGTCGTAGTCGACGCCGCCACCACGAATCCGGCACGCTGGTGGCGCCTGGCAATCCGCTCACCCTTCTTCCTAGCCCTCTACTCCGTCTCCCTGGGCCCACTCGTGCTGTTGCCCTTGGTGGATCAGGCGTTCATCTTCCGCAGCAACCGCCGCTGCCTCCACGACCTGATCTGCGGCACCGAAGTGCTGCGCCTGCCTAGGACACGCAGGGCCGACCAGCGCTAAAGCGGGCCTTCGGAGGGAAGGCATTCTGCCTTCCCTGGCGCCGACAGGCGCCCTTCCCTTGTCGGCCTCCGGCCCGTGCGCCTGACGGCGCACAGGGGAAGGCAGAATGCCTTCCCTCCGAAGGCCTCTGCATCGTCAAGCCCACGCTGGCACCCTAAGCAGCCTCCCACCGGGGTGGTCTATGCGCTGGTGAACGCGTCTGCGAAGCCGTCGAGGGGGACGGCCGCGACCTCCTCCGTCAAGGGATGTGCATTCGGAGTTCGGCAGATGATTGCGCGGCTAGCGACCGATCCCAGCGGCAGCTTTGCCGCCACCTTGTTCAAGGCTAATGCGTCGCGCCGGCGGGGCGTTTGCGTCCATTTCGCATCTGCGAGATGGAATCGCCCGCCGCGGTGGATGAGGAAGTCCGCTTCGCGACTGCGATCGTGCCAGAAGTTCATCTGCCAGCCGCCGTGACGTCCCAGTTGCAAGCGCCGGCCTTCCGCACAGACGAGTGTCTCCCATAGCGCTCCGGCAAGCGGTGAAGAGCGCAAGTCATCCGCGCTGTGGACGCCGCAGAGGAAGGCGGCGAGACCGGCGTCGCGGATGTAAAGCTTGGGGCGCTTCACGAGGGATGCGGTGGCGTTGCTGAACCAAGGCTCGAGCAGCGCGACCTGGTGCGATGCGTCGAGCGCCGACAGCCAGGCCCCCGCCGTGGAGCCGCTGATGCCCACGTCGCGGGCAAGATCAGCCTGATTTAGGAGCTGTGCGGTGCGCAATGCCGCCGCCCGCAGGAAGCGCTCGTAGTCGCGCAGGCTCGCCACCTGCAAAAGCTGGCGCAGGTCCCGTTCCAGATAGGTGGCCACATACGATTGCAGGAATCCCCGCGACTCGATTTGCGGATGGCCATAGAGTTCCGGAAAGCCACCGCGAACCAAGAACTCCTCTGGCTCGAGATCCGGCAAGCTGGCCTTCGCTTCTGCGTAGGACAACGCCTCTAGCTGCACGATCTCGGCGCGACCGGCGAGGGACTCGGACACCGAGCGCATGAGCGCAAACGGCTGCGACCCCGTCAGGATGAAGGCGCCGAAGCGGTCGCGGTGTTCATCCACCACGGCCTTGAGGTGACGGAAGAGGCCTGGCGCGTACTGCACCTCATCGACGACGACGGGAGCCGGGTGCCGGGCCAGGAAGGAGGCGGGATCCGATTCCGCCTGCTCCGCTTCGCTTGGCAGGTCTAGAGTGACGAAGGAGTGCTTCGGGAAAAGGCGACGGACAAGGCTGGTTTTGCCGGTTTGCCTAGCTCCCGTGACGACCACCACAGGGCGGGTGGATGCCCTCTGCACGAGCAACGGCTCGACGTGACGTTCGATCCACATATGTCAAATTGTACGATCCTATCGAATAATTTAACAGAAGTCGCCAGAGGGCCTCGGGAGCGCGGTCGCATCTTCAGCCCACGAGTTCGGGCAGGATCGTCTCGTTGAAGAGTTGGTCGCCGGTGCTGAAGTGCAGCATCTCAATGCCGAGGGCCCGATAGGCGTCCAACCGTTCATACACGGTATCCGGGCTGCCGATCAGTCGCGCCGCATAGCCTTCGTTGGTGTCGAGCAGGCTCAAGTCCTCGTTGCTGGCCCACATGCCCTCGGCGCCACCGATGGCGGCGCGTCGTCGCTCCGCCCGGGTGCGGTCGATGGCGGCGATGCGCGTCTCAATCTCGGCCCAGGCTTCGGCGTCCGTGCGGCGCACCAAGGGCGCGGCATAGATCGCGAAGCGAACCGTGCGGCCCGTGTCGAGACACGCCTTGCGCACGCGGCTGATGATGCCTTCGATCCGCGTGAGCGAGCCGCCGTTCAGGAACATCCAATCGGAACGAGCCGCCGCCATCGCCACCGCGTCGTCGGACTGACCGCCTTGGAACACCGTGAGGGGACAGGAAGGGCGTGGTTCCAGGCAAAGCTCCTCGGCGCGATAGAACTCACCCTCGTAGCTGAACAGCGGCGAATCCCATGCACCGCGCAACACATCGATGAACTCCGATGAGCGTGCATAGCGCCGGTCGTGTTCGAGCGTGTCGATGCCGTACATGTCGAACTCGGTGAGGTTCCAGCCGCTGGTGACGTTGATGTCCCAGCGTCCGCCGCTGATCCAGTCCATGGTGGTGCCCCACTTGGCGATGGCGGTGGGATGAAAGAAGCCGGGATGGATGGCGGTGACGAGCCGAATGCGCTCGGTGTGGGCGGCAAACAGCGCCGTCATGGCGAGGCAGTCGAGGGAGGAGCCTTCCATCTCCACGCCGTTGCCCCACCAGCGCTGGGCGATGAGGAGGTGCGATAGTCCCAACGCCTCGATGCGTTTAACGGCCGGCAACACGGCGGAGTGCAAGGCTCGCCCGTCCGGGAACTCGCCCTTGGGATTGGTTGAAACAACCTGCGGCCCCGCGAACACCGTCGGCGCCCAGGTGCACGTCAGCATCTTTCCACTCATGCCGAAGATTCTACGCAACTGCTCGCGCGCCCTTGCGGGCGCGTTGGCAGTACGCTAGGGCGAACTGCTGGTTCTTGCGCGCCGGATACGGTGCGCCAACATTCATGAATAATCCGAGCAAAGGGAGGCCAACCATGATCACAGCCATGCCCCGCATCGCCATCGCGCTGAGCGACTTCGACGCCGGCGTCGCGACCTTCCGGGACCAACTGGGCCTACCGGTCGTGGACATCTCGGCCGGCAGCGTCGAGAGCCTCGGCGCCAAACTCGCGATGTGCGTGCCCGAAGGCGGCAGCAACATTGAGCTCATGTCGCCGGCGAATCCCGACGCGCCGCTCTCCCAAAGCCTGTCGCGCTTCCTCGAACGACGCGGCGAGGGCCTGTTCGCGCTCATGCTCGAGGCGCCCGATCCAGACGAGGAGGCTGTCGGTCTTGCCGAACGGGGCCTCAACGTCCTCCCGCTCATGCCCGGTGCCAGCGGTCGCGACGTGCATCCGAACTCCACCCACGGCGTGCTGATCCGCGTCTATCCCACCAACTCGTTCTCCGGCGGAACCTCGCCGAGCAAGAGCGGCCTTTCCGGGATCATGCGCGTCCTGGTCGCGGTGCGCGATCTCGGCCATGCACGGGGCGCGTACCAAACCGGCTTCGGCCTGCCGTGCGATCCGGACCAAGACGACGAGTCACGCGGAGTGCAGAGCTTCCTCTGCCGACCACCGGCCGGCGGCACCATCGAGTTCCTCACCCCAGTCAACCCTGGCCGCCCCTTTGCCGCCGAGGTCGCGAGCTTCCTCGAACACCGCGAAGGCCTCTACGCCCTCACACTGCACGGGCCAGCAGTTCGCGCCAGCGAACTGCCGACGCGCCCTTCAGGGCGCGCCACCACCGCGTTCGGCGCCCGCATCCTTGTAGAACCCCACCCAGGCAATTGACGTCGCGCCCCGGACGGTAGGAACGGGGCGGTCGTCGCCACGGGCCTCTGGCCGGAGGGAAGGTGGGGATGGGGCCAGACCCCCACGCGTTAGCGAGGGGTTTGGCGGCGCTCGCCCTCCATCGTGCCGCAAGCACGTCAAGGAACAGAGGCTGGTTTTGTTGGTGGCGTTGTTCGGGGGTGGCGCTTTGTTGGCGTTGTCTGGAACGCTCACTTGCGGTGGCGTTGGCCGGCTCCGCTGCGTGCGCGCCTTCGGCACGCTTGGAGGGCGGGACGCCCTCCGTCCAGAGAGGCCCTCGCACGGCAGGGGCTGGTTTTGCTGGTGGCGTTGTTCGGGGGTGGCGCTTTGCTGGCGCTTGTCTGGAACGCTTGCTTGCGGTGGCGTTGGCCGGCTCCGCTGCGTGCGCGCCTTCGGCACGCTTGGAGGGCGGGACGCCCTCCGTCCAGAGAGGCCCTCGCACTGCAGGGGCTGGTCTTGTTGGTGGCGTTGTTCGGGGGTGGCGCTTTGCTGGCTTGTCTGGAACGCCTGCTTGCGGTGGCGTTGGCCGGCTCCGCTGCGTGCGCGCCTTCGGCACGCTTGGAGGGCGGGACGCCCTCCGTCCAGAGAGGCCCCCCGCAAGGCAGGGGCTGCTTTGGTGTTTGCCGGCGGGCGTTGTTCGAGCAGGGTTCGCTATGCTCGCTATAGGTGTTGCATAAAGAACTCAACGGTCGCCTGCGCCGCCGCCTGGCCGTCCTCGCCGCGGAAGCCGTGTGCCGCGCCCTCGATGACGATGAGTTGGTTGGCGACGCCCGCCTCGTCGAGCGCCGACTCCATGCGTTGGCTGTGCAGGATTGGCACGAGTTCGTCCTGGTCGCCGTGGATCAGAAGCGTCGGCGGGTCGTCGGCGCTGGCGAAGTGGATCGGCGACACCGCTTGCGCTCCCGCGGGGTCGAACTCCAGCGCCGGAAAGCGCTCGTTCGGGCCGACGATGCCCTCGAGATCCACCGGCGGAAAGTACGCCACCACGGCGTGAACTCGGTTGGATTCACGCAACACCGGGTCCTCCGCATCCGCATCGCCCAGATCGCTCGCAAGGCCCAGCATCAGCGAAAGGTGTCCGCCGGCGCTGCCGCCGTGGACGCCGAGACGGGCCGGATCGATCCCGAACCGTTCCGCATGCATTCGCACGTGGCGCACCGCGCGCCGCACGTCGGCGACGGCATCGGGCACCTTGAACCGTGGCGCGCTGCCATGCTGAATCGTGAAAACCGTGAAGCCCGCGTCGAGCAGGTGCCCAAGCCGCGCCATCCGCCGCTCCGGCGGCTGCCAGCGCGAGAACCAACCGCCGCTGACCATGTAGAGCACGGCGGCGCCATGCGCTTCCGCTGGCGTGAAGACATCGTAGATCAGCGCCATGCCGTCCTTGTGGCCATACACCACATCCGGCGTAACCGACACCTCGGCACTTGCGGAAAAGCTCGCCGCGAAGGCAAGCACGGCAAGCAGCACGCGTTTGCCAGCCGCACAGCTCCTGTTCTGTCGATGGTTGCTGCGGCGGCGCGCAGAACGGTGTTGCGGAACGATACTCAACGAGGTTCCCTCCTGGCAGGAACCAAACCGGCATTGTGCCCGCATCGGCCCCATCCGTGTCAGCCAAATCACCGCGGCTTCCTTCCATTGGGCATACCGTAATGCGTGCCTACGGCACGCTAGGGAAGGCAGAATGCCTTCCCTCCGAGGGCCGTCTCGATCCGCTACGGAGTTGAATCCGGCGGGCCCATCGCCTGCATCGGCGCAAGCAGTGCGTCGTAGCGAGTGCGGGCCGCGCGCTTTGCCTCGCTTGAGCCACGTAGGGCCCGCCCCAGGAACTCAAACGTCGCCAGCATTCGTTCCGGCGCCACCGGGACATGGGCTTCGCCGTGCACCAGGCGGTATTCGTGGGGGATGCGCTGTTCGGTGAGGACCCGGTGCAGGAACTCGTTGCCGATGTGGTTGTGGAATTGATCCTCGGCGCCGCACTCGACCAGGATGGCGAGGCCGCTCGCGCGCAGGAGTTGCGGGTTCTGCGCGGCGATGCTGGCGGGGTTGTTTTCGGCCCAGAACGCAGCGTCCACCGGCGTGCCGAAGCGATCGCCGAGACGCGCCGGCTTCCAGCCTTCGTACCACGGCGGCAGTTGGTCGAAGGCAATTGCCGGCTCGATGCCGGCGGCCATGCCGGCCACGGCGACGAACGCCTCGGGGTTCTTGAAGGAAACCCGAAGCGCGCCGACTCCACCCATCGAGTAACCGGCGATGGCAACTCGTTCCGGGTCGCCCCCGTGACGCTCTCCCACCAGGCGCGGGAACTCCCCGGCCAGGAGCGTGGTCCACATCTCGGAGCCGTCGTGGAAGTCCATGTAGTAGCCGAGCGATGCCGCGGACGGCGTGGCGACGACCACCGGAGGCAGCAGGCCAAGCTCCCATGCGCGCTCGAACAGGCGCCGATTGCTCGCCAGCCAACGCCGGTCACCATTGCCGCCGTGCAGGAAGAGGAGGATCGGCAATGCGTCGTTCGCACCATCCGGCAAGAAGGCGGGGCCAGGCCGCAGCACGCTGTATTCGAGCGGGCTTGGCACCAGCGCTGTTTCCAGCGTGCTCTCCCCATAGTCCGAGGCGTCCGCATGGCGGTGCAGGAACTCGACGATCTGCCTGGTTGAACGGTCGCCTTGGGTGCCAAGGTAGGCATTGAGCGCGCCGTGGCTACGGTCGATGGCTTCCACTGCCGTCGCCGAGTGGCCGGCTTCGCGAAGACGTTGCGCGAACGGGATCGTCTGGGTGAGGGCCTCTGGCCGCCCCTCCGAATAGAAGATCAGGAACGGCGGATGTGCCGCGTCGTAGCTGATGTGATGCCACGGCGAGACCTCCTCGACGTCGCCCGTGGTGCGGAAGACCATCTTGTAGAAGTCCCGATCCGTTTCCGCCAACAGCTTCGGCAGGTCGTACACCGCGGTATCGAGCGAGACCACCCCCCGCACCGAAGGCAAATCGACACCGGCCCGCTCAAGGAACGTCGCATTGGTGCCGAGCAAGGAGACGAGATGGGCGCCAGCGGAGTGGCCGATCAGGAACAGCCGATGCGGATCGCCGCCGAACTCGTCGGCGTTGCGCACCAGCCACCCGACCGCGTCCGCAGCGCTCTGCACCATTTCGGCAACGGTGGCCGCTGGCCCGAGTCGATAGTTTGCGCTGGCGTACACGAACCCTTCCGGCACGAAGGCAAGCGGTTGCAGGAACGATTGGGTCTTGTCCCCAACAAACCAGCCGCCCCCGTGCAGATAGAGCACGATGGGAAGTGGCCCCTCGGATTGGCGTTGCACCGGGGTGTAGAGATCAAGGCTCAATCGCTCCGCATCGACACCCGGCATCTCGCCATAGACGACATCGTGCCGAACCGCGATCCCCGCGCCTTCGAGCCGCTCTAAGGTCAAAGGCGCAGCCGGCCGGTCCCCGTCCATCACAACCTCAATGGCCGCCGAGTGGCCGTACTGTCCCCCGGCCACCACCAAGCACAGCGCAGTGAGCACAAGTCGATGCATCGCCACGCCATCATACTTCCCTGCACGGCGCCCCGCTCTTCCCTGCACGGCGCCCCGCTTCCAGCGGCCTTGCACAAAGGACCAGCGTGGCCAAGAAACGCCCAGCGCAATCGAACCAAGCGCTTGACCAAGTTGTGCCCTCACCATAGTCTTTCCTCAACATGCACCGCAAGCCGGCGGCGTGGAGGGCGTGGCGACAAGGCGTCGGCCCGAACGACCTCGCCGGTGGTTCCGCCGAGCTGCCCAACTCGGATTGCGCCCCCAACGACAAGGCTAGAGACATGACACGCTATGTGAAGATCGGTGAGGCCAAGACGCACCTCTCGGCGCTGCTTGCGGAAGTGGAGGCCGGCGAGGACATGGTGCTTTGCCGCGGCGCAACGCCGATCGCCCATGTCACGCGTTTCGGCGGCCCCGAGCACGCATCCCTATGCGAGACGCTGCGCCGGGAGCGGTCGCAGCAGCGTGCTGTGACCACTTCGGAACTTCTGGCATGGCGTCACGAAGGACATGCTCGCTGATGGCGTTCGTCGCCGACGCTTCCATCGCTGCTGCCTGGGTGCTGCCCGACGAGGAAGCCGCGCTTGCCGACCTCGCGCTGGACCGGCTCGGCCACGACACCGCGCAAGTTCCAGATGTGTTCTGGCACGAGTTGCGCAATCTCCTGCTCTCGGCCGAACGTCGGGGGCGCATCGACAAACGCCACACCGAGTTATCGATGGATCGTTTGCGCCGGCTCCCCATTCGCTCTTCTGGAGAGGCCGACGACCGGCATGTCATGGCGCTGGCCCGAGACCACGGCTTAACGGCATACGACGCCGCCTACCTTGCACTCGCGATTCGCGACGGTTGCGCTCTCGCCAGCCTCGACCGTCGCCTAACCGAAGCGGCCGCCGCCGAAGGGGTGCCGGCGATCGCCGAGGCGTAGGCTGGGCCTGAAGCCACCGTGAACGCCGTTCTGCTTGATTCCGCGCCGGGCTTACCGGGCGCCGACGACGTCGGGGCGGAGGAGGTGTTGATTCGGGCCCGCGCAGATGTCGCCGGCGACGGCTCGTTTGGCGAGCAGTGGGTCGTGGTGGATCGAACGGACGTGCGGGTGTTCGATGGCGACGCGCGCAGCGCCGTGCAACGCGTACCGATTGCCGAGCTAATGGCCTGTCGCAGCGAGCCCTGCGTCGGCGGCGCGGCGATGGTGCTCGAGCGCGCCGCCAAGGCGCCCATCCGCGTCCGCTACTCGCAATCGGAAGCCGCCAAGTTCTCCGAGGTGGTGCGCGGTATTGAGCAGTTGCGGGAAGGCAAGGCGTTCCACATCAATGGTCACATTGAACGGAATCGCTGCGCCACCTGCCGCCGCCTGCTGCCGGAGAAGGACGGCATCTGCCCTGCCTGCATTCGCAAGACCGCAACCCTCGCGCGACTGGCGGTACGGCTGTGGCCGCACAAGCTGCGCACGCTAGCGGTGGCCGTCGCTTCGCTGTTCGTCACCGCGGCTGCCCTCGCGCCGCCGCTGGTGACCGCCATGATCGTCGACGACGTGCTCGTGCCGGCCGACCCGGCGCCGCCCGTGGAGGAGCGCCTCGGATTGCTCGCCCTGCTCGTCGCGGGGCTGGTCGGCATCCGCGTGGCTTCCTGGGCCGGCGAGTGGATTCACGGCTGGAATGCTACCTGGCTCGGCGCACGGGTCACCGCCGACATCCGCGCCGAGCTCTATCACCGGTTGGAGATGCTCTCCCTGCCGTTCTACGACAAGCACCCGGTTGGCTCCCTGATTGCCAGAGCAACCCGCGACGTGCAGATGCTGCAAGGGTTCCTGATCGACGGCGTGCCCTATCTCGTCACGAACCTGCTGACGCTCGTGGGCATCCTTGCGCTGATGCTGGGCATGAGCCTGCACCTCAGCCTCTACGTCCTCCTCCCGGTTCCCCTGATCCTGCTGTGGGGGGCGTTCTACTGGTCGCGGCTGCGCATGCTTTTCACGCGCCTGATGCAGTCCTGGGGGCGTCTGACGGATCGAACCGTCGAGACGCTCACCGGCATCCGCGTGGTGAAGGCGTTCGCCCAGGAGGCGCGGGAGATCGGTTCCTTCAACGTCGCCAACGGCGGCATACGCGCAGCCGGCATTCGCGTGAGGCTGCATCAGGGCATTTTCTTCGCCACCATGGCGTTCATCACCGCACTTGGCATGATGCTGGTGTGGGGCGTCGGCGGGCAGCAGGTGCTCAATGGCGCCATCACCCTCGGCACGCTGGTGGCCTTCTACTCCTACATGTGGATGTTCCTCGGGCCGATTCAGTGGCTCGGCGAGATGAACGACCACATGTCCCGCGCCTTTGCCAGCGCCGAGCGCATCTTCGAGATCATCGACGCACCCCCGGAAGGCGCCATCGAAGGCACGGCTCTGAAGCGCCCGCCCCTCGCCGGGCGCGTGCGCCTGCGCGATGTCACCTTCGGCTACGACAAGAGCAAGCCCGTGCTCAAGGGCGTGGAACTGGAACTTCGGCCCGGGGAAATGGTGGGCATCGTCGGCCGCTCCGGCGTCGGCAAGACCACCATCGTCAACCTGATCGCCCGCTTCTACGACCCGGACCAGGGCAGCGTGGAAATCGACGGGGTGGACGCCCGCGAGATGGACCCGGGGCACCTGCGCTCGCACATCGGCATGGTGCTGCAGGAGCCGTTGCTGTTCTCCGGCACCATCGCCGACAACATCGGCTACGGCAAGCCCGGCGCCACCCTGGCCGAGATTATGGACGCCGCCCGCGCCGCCAACGCCCACAACTTCGTCATGGCCAAGCCAGACGGCTACGAGACGCCGGTTGGCGAGAAGGGCACCGGGCTTTCCGGCGGCGAGCGGCAACGGATTTCCATTGCCCGCGCCATCCTGCGGGACCCCCGCATCCTCATCTTCGACGAGGCCACGGCGTCAGTCGATGTGGAGACGGAGCGGCACATACAAGTGGCTCTCGAACGATTGATGCAGGGGCGCACCACCATCGCCATCGCCCATCGCCTGTCGACACTGCGCGGCGCGAGTCGCATCGTCGTCATGGAGGAGGGCCGCATCGCCGAACAGGGCTCCCACGCGGAACTCATGGCGATGCGCGGCACGTTTCACGAATTGGTGCAGATGCAGCAGGCCACATCAGAGATCATCGCGGTGGCGGACTGATGGCGGCGGCCTTGGAGCAGCCCTTGCCTCCTGAGTTACTGGAGCGCATCGAGGCATTGGGCGGCGGGCCGATTGCGCCGGTGGCGTGCCTCGCCAGCGACATGGCGACCGCGGAGCGTTTCGGCCAGCAGTGGCTGGTGGTGACTCGCGAGGCGGTGTACCGAGTCGGCGAACGGTGCGAGGACGACCGGTGCCTTCCCCTCGGCAACATCACCGAAGTCGAAACCGTCAATCGCGTGGGTGGCGACGTGCTGCGCCTTTCCGTTCAGGGGGGGCCGCCGCTTGAGATCGTCCACTCGAGGTCGCTCGCATTCGCGTTTGGCGAAGCCGCCGAGGCGGTGCGGAGGCTCAAGGGCGAGAAAGAGCCCAACCTGCCGCAAGAAGTGGACGATGCCCGGTGTTCGGTGTGCCGGCGCCTGCTGCCGGAACGTGGCGGCATCTGCCCTGCCTGCATCCACAAGCGCGACACGCTGCTGCGGCTGCTGCGCCTCGTGCTGCCGTATCGCTGGCCGGCACTGGCGCTGCTGGCCCTGACGGCCGGCGGGTCGCTGCTGGGCCTTGCGCCGCCCTACATCACCAAGCGCATCGTCGATGATGTGCTCACCGCCGGCGGCAGCACCGCGCTTCTGCTCGGCTTCGTCGGCGCCCTCGCCGGCGTGGCCGCGCTTTCCTGGGGAATCGAAATCCTGCGCCGGTGGCTGAACGGCATCGTCGGCTTCCGCGTCTCCGAGCAACTGCGGGCAGATCTCTTCCGGGCGCTGCAGTTCCTGCCACTCAGGTTCTACGACAGGCGCAAGGTGGGTTCGCTCATCTCCCGCGTCAACACCGATTCCGAACTCGTCGAACTGCACCTCATCTTCGATGCACCCTTCATCCTCTCCAACGCGGTGATGCTGGTGGGCGTACTGACGATGCTGTTCGTGATGGACTGGCAACTGGCGCTCTGGGTGCTCGTACCCGTGCCGCCGCTGGTGGTGGGTGCCGCGCTGGTGTGGAATCGGATGGAAGTGCATTGGCGGCGGTGGTCGGTGCGCATGGCGGGCCTCGCCTCGCACCTGAACGAATCCATCGGCGGCATCCGGGTGGTGAAGGCGTTCGCCCAGGAAGAGCGGGAAGGCCGCCGCTTCGACCGCCGCAACCACGCCTTGCGCGACGCCACGGTGACCTCCGAGCGGTCGTGGCTGAAGTTCATGATGGTGACGCAGTTCGTGATGAGCTTCGGCGCGTTCTTCGTCTGGTATTTCGGCGGCGCGAGTGTCGTCCGGGAGGAGTTGACGCTGGGCGTGTTGCTGGCGTTCGTGGCTTACCTCTGGATGCTCTACCAACCGATGCAGTGGTTCAGCGACTATTACAGCTTCATGGTGCGCGCCTATGCTGGCGCCGAGCGCATCTTCGAGGTGATCGACAGCCGACCAGAGTCGCATGGGCCCTCGGAGGGAAGGCATTCTGCCAACGCGCCCGAAGGGCGCGCCTCTAGCGCCGGCATCCACCCGAGGGCTCGCCAAGACGCAACCGCGGCTGACGCAAGCGCGCCGCCTTCCGGCCGCATCACCTTCGACAACGTGTCCTTTGGCTACGACCCAGGACAAATGGTGCTGCGCGACATCCATCTCGACGTGGCGCCCGGCGAGATGATTGGCCTCGTGGGCCGTTCCGGCGTCGGCAAGAGCACGATGATCAACCTCGTCACGCGCTTCTACGACACCGAGCACGGCACCCTCCGCCTCGATGGCAGGGACATCCGCGAGGTGCCCTTGGGCGAACTCCGCTCCCGCATCGGGCTGGTGGCGCAGGATTCGCTGCTGTTCAACACCAGCATCGCCGACAACATCCGCTACGGGCGTCCGGATGCGTCCTTCGAGGAGGTGCTGCGCGCGGCCCGCGCCGCCAACGCGCACGAGTTCGTCATCGCCCGCCCAGACGGTTACGACACCCTGGCCGGCGAGATGGGCAACCGCCTCTCCGGCGGCGAGAAGCAACGCATCGCCATCGCTCGTGCCATCCTGCACGACCCGCAGATTCTCATTCTCGACGAGGCGACCTCTTCGCTGGACACGGCCACCGAGAAGAAGATCCAAGAGGCCATCGCCCGGCTGGTGAAGGGCAGAACCACCTTCGCCATCGCCCACCGCCTCTCCACCTTGCAGAGCGCCGACCGTCTCGTGGTGCTGGACGAAGGCCGCATCGCCGAGACCGGCACGCACGAGGAGCTGATGGCCAAGCGCGGCATCTTCCACTCGCTTGTCGAAGCGCAGCGGGCGACCTCCCGCGTGCTGGCCGATGAAGTGCCCGAGCGGGAGGCGGCGTGACTGCGGCGAACGCGGACGAGGCGAATCCTGCGGCGCTGGCAGCCGACGCGGCGCCATCGAGCCTGCGCGTGTTCCGGGCGCCGCCCTGGCACACCCGGCTCACCGTGGACGGCGTCGTTTCCTTTCTCGTCGCAAGGCCCGTGCGTGCGGCGCCGCTGACGGACCCAGACCGCTACATCTCCTTTCTCGACGCGAGGAACGAGGAGATCTGCATGGTGAACGACCTTGCGGAACTCGACGACGAATCCCGCCAGGTGGTGGAAGCGGACCTCGCCGCCCACTACCTCACCGCCACCATCCTCTCCATCGACTCGGCGCGCAACGAATTCGGCACCTCGTACTGGGACGTGCAGACCAATCGCGGCGCACGAGACTTCGTGGTGCAGAACGCGGCGGAAAACGCCCGCTGGCTCGGCGCCAATCGCCTGCTGCTACTCGATGTGGACGGCAACCGCTTCGAAATCCCCGCCATCGACCGCCTAGACAAGCGCAGCATCGGCTTGATGCGGCGGGTTTTGTAGAGGCTAGGGGAGGATATCGCGCTCTGCCCTAGCGGCGGCGTCTCACCTTGACTTGCGCAACGCCTGGCGCGTCGTACTCTGGAGGGAGGGCGTCCCGCCCCGCCTCCAGGCGGCACCGGAGGCGAGTCGAACACGATCGCCGGTTTCCGGTGCCCATCCGCTACAGCCGGAAGGGTCGAAGCGAGACACCACCCCCTAGCTGAAAACCTGCAGAAGAGTGAACAGCAGTGCGGCTGTCGCGACTTGGGCCAAGATGATCCGTGTCGTCAAGCGTGCTTCTAGGCTGTCGAGGTCGGCCTTGGTCGCAACCGAGTCGTTGCTCTCGGCAAATGTCTCGACGATCGCCTCCGCTTGGGCGTGGGACAAGCCCGCCGCAGCCATCCGCTTGATGGCCGCCGCCGTGTCGATGGTGTAGGTGGTCATTAGATTTCCTCGTCGTTGATCGGGGCCACGCTACAGGTCGCTCATTATAGGCACGGTCGGAGGTGCTGCCAGCGAACACACGGCCAGCGAAGTCGCACATAATGCGCCCGCTTGCGAGAGCCTTCAGCCGGGGGAGCTAACCGGGTGCCGAAGCGGGAGACGCGGTCGCCCCTCCCTCGCCGGTGGAGGCGGGGTGCATAAAGAGGGGAGAAAACGCATGGCGGAGGCAGCGGCAGGGTCGGATCGACGCCCGCTCACCAAGTGGAACTACATGTCCTATGCGGCGCCAGCCGCGCCGCTGGCGCTCTCGGGTTTGCCTATTGCCGTGTACCTGCCCGTTATCTACGGCGACTCGGACGGCTTCGGCTTGTCGCTGGCGGTGGTGGGCACGCTGCTGGCGCTGTCGCGCATTTCGGATGTGGTGACGGACCCGCTCATCGGCTACCTCTCTGACCGCTGGAAGACCCGCTGGGGGCGGCGCAAGCCGTGGGTGTTGCTCGGCACGCCTATCTTCGCTCTCGGCATGTGGTACCTATTCATACCCCCGTTCGAGTTCAGCGAAGTTTCCGTATTCAACTGGACCTTCTCGAACGGCTATCTGTGGCTTTTCGGCACGCTCACCCTCTTCTACCTCGGCTCCACCATCAAGGACATCCCCTTCACCGCCTGGGGCGCGGAACTCTCGAGCAACTACAACGAACGCACGCTCATCATGAGTTGGAAGGAGTTCATTGGCACCGGCAGCTCCTTGCTGTCCGTGTTCATTCCGCTCCTGATCCTGTTCTTCGGCTACGACAGGCCCACGGAAGCCGTGTTCGCGCTGGTGCTCGTGATGTGCATCTTCATGCCGATCATCAACCTGAACTGCCTGATCACGGTGCCGGAGTGGCGGCAAGTGGAAATCGCCAAGCGCATCCCCTTCAAGGAGGGGCTCCGCATCGCTGCCAAGAACCGCCCCTACGTCTATCTCGTGATCGTGTTCGGCTTCGGCGCCATAGGCTCAGCGATGACGAACAGCCTGTCTTTCTTCTTCGTCAAGCACGTTCTGGTGGCTGGCGAACTGTACGCCGTGTATCTGACGCCGTACTTCGTCTGCCAGATGGCGGCGATCCCCCTGTGGTTCCGACTCTCGCGCCGAATCGGCAAGCACAAGGCGACGATGTGGGCCGTCGGCTGGTACGCGTTCTGGTCGTCGTTCATTCCGATCATCGCCATCACGCCCATGCACTGGTACGGAGCTTTCGAGATTCCCCAGTACCTCGGTTGGCTGCCGAGTGGCGCCCACGCTTCGGTGATGGGTTATCTGGCGGACATCGAAACCGGCAAGTTCTTCTTCTTCATCATCATTATGTGCCTCAAGGGTTCAGCTATCGGGGCGCTGTCGGCGTTGCCGCTGGCGATGTGCGCGGATGTGATCGACATCGACACCAGCCAGACCGGGCAGCGCCGGGCCGGTGCCTACATGGCCATCTGGTCGATGGTGCGCAAGGGCGCCTATGCACTCGGCACGGCGATTGGGCTCTGGTTGGTGGTGTTCTGGGACTTCGATGCCTTGGCCGACCCGCGCGACACCACCAACTCCGACTTCGCGCTGCTGATGCTCGCCTGCACCTACTCGGTGATCCCGGCGATCTTCAAGTTCGTGGGGATGCCGTTTTTGTGGATCTATCCCCTCACCGAGAGCAAGCTCAAGGAAGTGCAGGCGGACATCGCGCAGCAGGAAGCCGCCGACGCAGGGATCGCGGCGTTACAGGATTCGGGCGGGTCCGAGGCCGCGCCGGCCAAGTGACGGCCGCCACCCGAGGGCTAGCGAACGGGCTGCAACTCGGAGGGCCTTGACGCGAGGCAACACAATGCTCTTCACCAAACCGTTCAAGGAACGCATCCGGCGCGGCGAACAGACACTCACGTTCCGCCGCTGGCGGCGGCCCCAGGCGAAGCCGGGTGGCCTCTACAAGCTGCCGCCGGAAGGCGCGATTCGCGTGGCGAGCGTGGAAGTGGTCGAGGCAAGTGACATCACGGACGCGGACGCGAGGCTCGCCGGCCACTCCGATCGGGCCGAGACGCTGAGGGCCCTCGGCGACGGCGACTACCCGGTCTATCGTGTGGCGTTCGAGTACGTCGCCCCGGAACAGGTCCCCGCACCCACACGCCTCCCCGCCGAGGAGATCGTCCAACGCCTGCGCGCCACGGACCGCCGCGCAAAGCGCCCTTGGGCCGCCGCCACGCTCTCCCTCATCGCCGAAAACCCGGAACGTCGTGCCGCGGACCTCGCCTTCGTCCTCGGCTTCGATGCCGCGCCCTTCAAGGCCAATGTCCGCCGCCTCAAGGCTTATGGCCTGACGCAGAGCCTGGAAGTTGGCTATCGCCTCACCGATCTCGGCCAGGAAGTGCTTCGGGCGATGCAACCCGAGGCGCAGTGAAACGCCCAAACACCCATCGCCACCGGCACCACCCAATCCGCTATATTCGCGCTTCGCGTTCGTAAGGCAAAGGCGAGGGGAGTTATGCGTCATTCGGTTGGGGCCGCGTGGGCTGCGGCGGGGCTGTTGGTCGGCGGGATGTTGGCGGGTTGCCAAGAGGCAGCGGCGCCGGCGGATGAGGCTGCCGATGCCGCGGCCGAGGAAGAGATCACCAGTGCCGAGCTTTCCGTGGTTCCACCGGCGCCCACGCATTGGCTGAGCGATGGCGACATCGGCCTCGGCGACGGGCCGGTCACCGATGCCCATCTCAAGGCTGGCGCCTCGGATCCGAGCAAGTGGGTGCTGTACGCGGGCAATTATGCCGGGCACCGGCACTCGCCCATCGACGACATCAACACGGGCAACGTTGCGGGCCTCCAGGTGGAATGGGCATTCCCCACCGGCACGCCGGATCAGTTCGAGGTTTCCCCCACCGTGTATGACGGCGTGATGTACGTCACATCCTCTTACAACCGCCTGTTCGCCTTGGATCCCGCCACCGGCGACCTGCACTGGCGCTACGACCATCAGCTTCCGGAAGACCTGCGCCTGTGCTGCGGCTCCGTGAACCGCGGCGCCGCCATCGCCGGCGACAGCATCCTTATGGCAACGCTGGACGCGAAGATTCTCTCCTTCGACCGCTTCACCGGCGAGATCAACTGGGAAACCACCATCGTCAACTACGCCGATGGCTACAGCGCGACATCCATGCCGCTGATCGTCAAGGACATGGCCATCATCGGCATCGCCGGCGGCGAGTTCGGCGTGCGCGGCTTCTTCGATGCCTACGACGTGAATACGGGCGAACTGCGCTGGCGGCATTACACCGTGCCGGTGGAAGGCGAGCCCGGCATCGAGTCCTGGGCTGGCGACTCGTGGAAATCCGGCGGCGCCCCGGCGTGGACCAGCGGCGCCTACGACGTCGAGACCGACATCCTCTACTGGACCACCGGCAACCCCGCCCCGGACTGGAACGGCGACCTGCGCGAGGGCGACAATCTCTTCTCCAACAGCATCCTGGCCGTCGACCCCAACACTGGCGAGCGCCTGTGGCATTTCCAGTTCACGCCGCACGACGTGTGGGACTACGACGGCAACACCCACATCTTCCTCACGGACGTGGAGCGCGACGGCGAGACGATCAAGGCCATCGTCCAGCCCAACCGCAACGGCTTCTACTACATCCTGGACCGCACCGACGGTTCGTTCGTGGCCGCCACGCAGTATGTCGAGGAACTCAACTGGGCCGAAATCGACGAAAGCGGGCGCCCGGTGGTCAATCCCCTGGCGAAGCCGGTGGAAGAGCCGGACTATCGCGTCTGCCCAAGCAACCTCGGGGGTCTGAACGGTGCCTGGGCTGCCGCGATGAACCCTGACACCGGGCTCGTGTTCATCCCATCGGTGGAATCCTGCCAGTATTACCAGAAGGGAATCTCGGCCTTCGTCAAGGGCACGCCGTTCTTGGGCGGCACCCCCATCCCAGTCGATGTCAACGAAGGCAAGGCGCACGGCAACGTGGTCGCCGTGGACAAGAACACGGGCGAGGTGAAGTGGCGCTACGTGGACCCGGACCCCATGATGGCCGGCGCCCTTTCCACCGCTGGGGGCCTCGTCTTCACCGGCAACCAATCCGGCCACGCCATGGCACTAGATGCCGACACTGGCGACGTGCTCTGGCAGTTCCGCATGGGCGGCGGCGTGCGCAGCCAGCCGGTTGCCTACCGCGCCGGAGGCCGCAGCTACGTCGCCATCGGCGCCGGCAACTACAACACCTTCGCCACGTTCGCCGGCGGCCCAACCAACATTCCGGAAGGCGGCCACCTGTTCGTATTCGCGCTACCGGAGTGAGCAACTCTCGGCGCGGGACCGCCAGCCGCAGCAACTTGCCGTACCTAGCGACCGGTGGCGGCGCGCCCTTCGGGCGCGTCGGCGGGGTGTTCAAGGCGATTTGCCTCCTGGCGACACTGGCCCTCTACACGCCCCATGCTTCCGCTAGCGATGAATCCCTCGATATCTGCCTCCCCGAAGACGCCCCACCCCGAGCCAGCCGCGCCACCAGCCAAGGCTTCGACATCGACGTAGCACGCCTCCTCGCGAACGAGCTCGATCGGCCCTTGCGCATCCTCTGGCTGCCAACCCCCAACCTCACCGACATCGAGTCCTCCGACACCGACTACCGCCCACTGCTGCGAGGCCAATGCAACCTCATGATGTCCGTCCCCGGCGCGGCAGACATTGCCGATTTCGGCGACGCCCTAACCCTCAGCCAGCCCTACTACGGTGCGAGCTGGGAAGTGTTTCCCGCAGAGTCCGACTTCGACTGGCACCAGCCTTTCGCTGGCAAGGTGGCAGTGCGCGCTTACACCGTCGGCCACCGCGCCGTACACGAACTGGGCTTCGACTGGACCATGCAGCCGGACAACCCTTCCATCGTCGACGCGGTCGAACGCGGCGCAGCAAGCGTTGGTCTCGTGTGGGGGCCCTCTCTCGGCGGGCTTGCAGTCGAACGCAAGGTGGACGCCGAGCCACCCCAGGCACTGCGCTGGAACATGCACCTTGCCTTCCGCACGGACAGTCAGACACTAGCCGCCGCCATCGAGGCCGCGCTGTCGTCGCCCGACGTGCGCGACGCGGTCAGGGACCTCCTCGACAAACACGGCATTCCCCGGCGCGGCCCGTTCGACACCGTCCACACCACAGAAGCACTAAACGCCTTGTGATCGTCCTGCCCGGTGCTGTCGCCACAATCCTTCGAACCCTTGGCGGCAGGCCTTCCGAGGCAAGGGATTCTGCCTTCCCTAGGCGTGGCAGGCCCTCGGAGGGAGAGCATTCTGCCTTCCCTAAGCCCCGAAAGGCGCTTTCTTTTTCGGCCCATTCGCTGGCAGTCCGCCTCGCGGCCCACAGGCAAAGCAGAATGCCTTCCCTCCGAGGGCGACGCTTGCTGTCACGCGCTACCGCACCATCGGTGTTTTGCGTGGTGACCACACTCCTCGCCATCACCCTAACCGCCTGCGGCCCAGCCGAACCGCCCTCCCCCGCCGATGCCTTCCGCAACGACCCCGTCGCCATGCAGCGCGGCCGACTCCTCTTCAACGGCACCTGCGGCGGCTATTGCCACGGCATGTCCCCGGGCCCACGCGACGCGCCTTACCTCTTCGACTGCACCTGGCTGCACGGCGGCACCGATCACGACATCTTCCGCGCCATCGCCGAAGGCGTGCCGAATACCCGCATGGTTCCCTTCGGTGCCAGCCTCCCCGAAGGCGACGACGACATCTGGCGCCTCGTGGCCTACATCACCAGCAAAGCGCCCAACTCCTGCTAACCAAGCGCCGGCTGTCGTAGCCAGGCAGGCGGCTGTCGCGCATGCCAAAGGCCTCTGCACGCACTTGGGAACGTGGGGGATGGGGCCAGACCGCGAGCGTTAGCGAGGGGTTTGGCGGCGCTCGCCCTCCATCGTGTGCCGCAGGCAAGTCAAGGAACAGAGGCTGGCTTGTGGGTGGCGTTGTTCGGGGCTGGCGCTTTGTTGGCGTTGTCTGGAACGCTTGCTTGCGGTGGCCTTGGCTGGCTCCGCTGCGTGCGCGCCTTCGGCACGCTTGGAGGGCGGGACGCCCTCCGTCCAGAGGGGCCCTCGCATGGCAGGGGCTGGTTTGTTGGTGGGGTTGTTCGAGGATGGCGTCTGCCTGGAACGCTTGCTCGCGGTGGCCTTGGCCGGCGCCGCTGCGTGCGCGCCTTCGGCACGCTTGGAGGGCGGGACGCCCTCCGTCCAGAGGGGCCCTCGCATGGCAGGGGCTGGTTTGTTGGTGAGTTGTTCGAGGATGGCGCTTGATGGCGTTTGTCTGGAACGCGGGTCGCGGTGGCCTTGGCCGGCTCCGCTGCGTGCGCTTCGGCGTACAATGCCTCGCAAGCAGCCGCACCGACCGACGGCATGGAACATCGGCACCTAAACCACCAACGCTACACCGCCGCAGCGGTGGATGACATCATTGCTCGCGGGCGGTGGCAGGACTGGGCCGACCTGCGCACGGCGGCGATCAAGGATCCGTCGATCTTGGATCGAATCGAGCAAGTTTGCGCACGGCACTTCGGCGACCCCTATGCGCAGCGTTACCACTTCTGGATGAACCATGTCCGCTTCAAGCGAGCCGCTGCCTGATTGGGAGGAGGTCCTCTCCGCTGCGGCAAGGCTGCAGCGGATTCTGCCGGATGCGGTGCTGGTAGGGGGAACGGCGGCTGCAATCCACGCCGAGCACCGGACGCCCTTGGCGTACAGAGCCCAGCCACAGCGGCGTCTGGTCGCCCTCGCTACGCGCATTCATGAATAACCCGGGCTAGGAGCTAATGCCCTGACAACCATGTCACCCGGGGCAAATATTGCCAAATCTTTCCCTTTAAACATCCTCCAACGACCATTTTGAAGAAAGATTTGATAATCTTTCGCTCATGGCCACAATCCCACTGCTTGGCGAGGTACCCAGCCCACTCACGCAAGATGCGTTCTGGGAGCTGTTCGGGCCCGTTGAGCACGCCCAGCTTGACTTCAAGCGGGGCGTTCCGAGCGATGTTCGCGACACGATTGCGGCGATGGCGATGACGGATGGTGGCTTGATCGTCCACGGCGTGGACGACCAGCGGCAGATTGTCGGCTGCCCGTTGTCCCAGAACACCCAAGATCGGATCACGCGCATTGCCATGGAATGCGGTGTCGATGTGCAGCTTCGCCAAGTCACTGTCGCTGGCGTCGAACTGACCATCACCGCCGTTCCCGCCGTGCGCGGCCGAATCATCACGACACCGGACGGGCGGCTGCTAAGGCGGATCGGGGGCGACTCCCAGCCCCTGCGAGGCGACGCCATGGCTCGCTTCGTCCGCGAACGCGAGCAACGCACCGCCGAAGACGAACCCGTCGTGAAGTTCGACCGTTCCGCCTTCTCCGTCGAGGCGATTAACAAGGCGCTCCTCGCTGACGATCGCCATGCGATTGGCACAGAGGGAATCCTGCGAGCCCTCGCAGATCTTCGCCTTGCCACCCCCGCACCACCACCGCTGGACCCGCGTGTTCTACGCGCCGCGGTCGTCCTGTTCGGCGCCGACCCACGTGATTCCATCCGCGGCGCAGCCGTTCAGCTAGTCCGCCGCGCCGGCACAGGGCCACAGTCTGGCCCCTCAATCGAGCGAGAGGAATGTGCAGCCCCGTTGGCGGAAGTCGTCACGTGCTGTATGGACTTCATCGCTCGCCACAGCAGCGAGCTGGAAGTGGTGGCGGGAGACCGCCGGGAAACCATCCCGGCGTATCCACCGCCGGTCGTACGGGAGGCCGTGGTGAACGCCCTGGCGCATCGAGACTATGGACTCGCCGGTACAACCGTGGACATCACCGTATGGGACGACCGGGTGGAGGTTCGAAGTCCCGGTGGCCTGCCTGGCCACATAACGCTCGACAACATGCGGGTAGAACACTACAGCCGGAACCCGCGCATCATGGGCGTGCTGAAAACGCTGGGCTACGTGGAGGAGTACGGCGAAGGCATCGACCGGATGTTCCGCGAGATGGAGTCCCGACTCATGCAGCCGCCGGTGTTCGAGGCAACAGCCGACTCGGTGAAGGTGACATTGCAAAAGCGAGTGCTCGTCGATGTCGATGACCAAGTCTGGCTCACCCAACTCAGCACCGGAGAACTCACCCACGACGAGGCCCGAGCGCTAGTCGCGGCACGTCACCACGGCGCCGTCACACCGCGCTCCTTGCGAACCTTGCTCCCCGACGCCGACGTCGACAGTGTATTGGCACAAATGGTCTCGAAACGACTGCTGCGCCGAGTCGGAGTTCGCGGTGGCTCACGTTATGTCCTGTCCGAAGAAATAATCGCACGCGCGGGAAACGGACCGCCCGTAGCCCGGCAAATTCACCGGCAAGCGCTTCTCGATGAAATCCGTCGCCGGGGCAGCCTATCGTCTGCGGAAGGCGCCGCGCTGATCCACCGAGACCTCGCCTACGCTCGCGCACTGCTAAACGAGCTTGCGGAAGCTGGCTTGGTCCGACCGGAAGGACGGACGCGGGCACTAAGGTACTACCCGAACTGAGGCAAGGGCCGCACATCGCCCTCCCTAGCCTGCCAAAGGCGCGCCTTTCCGACCTGCCTCCATAGGAACGCGCCTGTCGGTGCGTAGGGGCGCGCCCATCGGGCGCGTCGGCGAGACGCCTTCCTTCCAATGGCCCGTCCAGACTCCAAGTCCTGCAGGAGCCGCCCGGTCAGATGCATGCCTGCCCGATCGCGATCCCTTGACCTAGATGCTCGGATGACAACGGCCCCTCAGGACGATCCCACACCCCCGGCTCGAACGTGGCGCGAAGGCTCCCGGATTCCGTTTGCACCTCCAAGCGCACCGATGTGCCGTGTTGCCCAGCCAACAACGTCCGCAGCGCCCAGTCCCTTGCCGCCGGGTGGTCCTGTCTGACCGCCGATGGAAGCCCCGCGAGAGACGTAGCCGCAAAAGCAACGGACACTACTGCCCTAGACCAGGTCAACAGCGGAGCCCTCTGGGCGAAGACCGTCCTAAAGGGGTTTAGTGTACCGAGTTGCCCTGGGCGCCGCCCGCAGCGCTAATTTGCCGCGCTGTCGGAGCGTACACTCGTCGCAAGGATTGGAAGGGACGGACGCATGGTGGCGCGAACCGGGGCGGAGTATATGGCGGGGCTCAAGGACCGGCGGGCGGTTTGGGTTGATGGCGATGCCGTTGCCGATGTCACCGCCCATTCCGCGTTCAGGGGTTCCCTGGTCGGCATGGCGGGTTACTTCGACTGGCAGCACATGCATCG
Organism: Pseudomonadales bacterium; assembly: GCA_965116935.1. Lineage (GTDB taxonomy): Bacteria > Pseudomonadota > Gammaproteobacteria > Pseudomonadales > Azotimanducaceae > VXYL01. Next base: position 4,713,984 of record OZ220737.1, read on the forward strand.
CGAGGCTTGTCTTGTCGAGGGTGTGGATGGGGAAAGCCACCATGTCAGCCATCTGATCCCGACGTGTCGGGAGGATCTTGCCGTCCGGCACCGCGGCCTCGAGCAAACCGCGCGCTACAGCGTCGGCATGCTGGGGCGAACGCCGGACTATCTCAACGTCACCTTCGCCGGGTTTGCCGGCCAGCCGAGCCTGTGGCGGGCCGCCGGGAACGAGCAGGGGCACGACAACCTGGTCGCCTTCCAGCGCGAGATCGCCGCCAAGGACCTGTCGCTGACGCACACCATCGTCCACCCCGTCCTCGACAAGCGAGTTGCCGACTACGAGGGAGTCAATCTCGAAGCGGCCTTGCGCAAGGTGGACGAAACGGCGGACACCATCGTCGTCAATGGCGCACGGATCCTAGCAACGCTGGGGCCCTTCGCCGACGAAATCGCCGTCTATCCGGCCCACCCAGTGCCCGCCGAGCACACCGACATTGCCATCGCCTTCGCCGTGCCGATGAGCACTCCAGGGCTCAAGGTGCTTTGCCGAGACCACTACGGGGTGGATCGCGACCCGTTCGACGCCCCCTTCTCGAGCCGCTTCGACGAACAGGACGCGTTCGTCATCTTCGATCACGTGGAGGTGCCGAAATCCCGGGTGTTCTGCGACTGCAACGCCGAAGTGTTCAACTCTGTCCTCCGCCGCGGCTGGACCGGCAACATCATGCAGCAGACCGCCATCCGCGCCCTTGTGAAGCTGGAGTTCGCCTACGAACTCGCCACCCGCATGGCCGAGGCCACCGGCCAGCACCAGCGCAGCGAGGTCACGCGCCTGCTCGGCGAACTGTGGTCCTACGCGGAACTCACCCGCAGCGCCATCAAGGCGGCGGAAGATGGCGCCTTCGACTACGGCGACGGCACCTGGTTCTGCGACGAGCGGCCGTTCGCAGCGCTGCGACCCACCATGCCGGGCTGGATGGTGCGCGTGAACGACATCCTCAAGCAGATCGGTTCACACAACCTGCTCGCGACCCCGGCGCGCGCCGATTTCGACGATGCCGAACTAGAGCCGCTGCTCAGCCAACACCTGCGCGGCGCCGACGAGATGCCCGCCCTCGAACGGGCACGACTGTTCCGCACCGCCTGGGACCTGGCCGGCTCCGCACTCGGCGGCCGCATGGAACTCTACGAGCGCTTCTATCTGGCATCGGCACCAAGGAACTACTCCATCGCCCACGCGGCGGCGCAGCGACTCGGCGAGTGGAACGCCGTGCCGGAGTTCTGGCGCTCGACTAACGAGATGGTGGAGAAGTACGCGAAGCGCGCAACGGGACAGAAAGAGCCCCAATAGCGATCGGTCGGGTCGCGCTTGGGTTAGCCGCAAGCGCGTGCGGCGACCTCCGCCCTTCCAGCGCGAACACCAATGTCGGCCCAGGCGTCTGCTCAACCATGTGCGCAATCGCCCGAGACGAATGTGTGTGTCGGGTACGGCCCGGTTTCATTGCCTTAGAGTGGTTCGCACCTTTTGCGCGACGCCCTTGTCCATCTCGACGGATGAATCGTCCGGTACTTTCGGGCACCCAAGTTGCTATTTGCAAGAAACGAACTGATTGTCCAATTGAGGTACCCGTCGAGAACGCACGCGTTGAGGATCCAGTCGGCGTCAATTGCTCTGAGCCGTGCCAAGAAGTCATCCTGGACCCCTCCCACGCTCCAAACAGCCCGCCAAACGGCTCGGGTCAAACCATGTCTACATCCTTTGGGCAAAAGCGACCTCCTGCCGACCCCATGGATCATGTGAAGTGACGTTTGAAACTGAATCGGATTGCACAGAACCACCCGCACTGGTACGCGCCCGCTGATTGCCTGCTTGAGTTCCTGATCAGCGCATATTACGTTGATTAGCTGGTCCTTCAGGTTATCACCAGTCTTCCCTTGGGCAGGGAACAACGGTGAAAGCGAAGGCCCAAACTCATCCTTATGCGGTGACTCCAGAACTACTGCAAGCGTCGAGCAATAGGGCCGGACGCATGGAACCCCGCGCGACGATGTGTACGGAGCCAAGTGTACTGACAAAGGCACATCTTCGCGCTCCGTCAGCGACATGCTCGCCCCGGTACGTCGAATGCGGAATGAATCCGCGTCGGGAACGCGCTTGTCACAGTCGAAGACGCGTTGCACCCGCAAATTGACGTCCACTGTTTGAAGCATCCCTGAACACACTTGCTCGTCAGCATGTGTGAGCGCCCTCTCGCAGCAAGGCAAAACGTCCACGGGGATTTCTAGTTCCTCAGGCCACGTTAGCAGCAATCTCAAAGACACTCTACCCTCCTAGTGGCCTGACGCAGGCATCCGCCCGCGATCGCCTGGCTTGGGCTCCAACATTGCCCGGAAGTTGCCAGGACTCGAAGAACGACCAGCAGAACCGCATTGCGATCCGCTACGACTGACCGTGGGACTCGAAACTGAAGCATCAATCGGCATCCGCGTCCATCCCCAGTACGACCGCCTCTCTTGTCCTACGCTCCGGCAGATGCTCGAAGTCGCATATCGCCGCATACCAGTCCTCGACTTCCGCCAAGCTACCACTTCGGCAGGGGCCGGCTCTTTCGGCCGGTTGGCCGTAGAGCGACGCCCTCTGCTTCCACTCCATCGTACGTCTTGGCCATCGTGCGATCGAGGCTTCCTCCCATTTGGTATGCGCTAGGAAATGGGAATACGGTATAAATCTCCGCCAGCGCCTTTCCAATTCTGCACGTCCGACCAAATCAACGACCTCCAAGTGCCCTGCGGACCGAGTACTCGGGGCCCAAGCCTCCCTCAGCAATCGCCGAGCTTCCGCGTCCGTTTCAGGGCCCGAGTAGCCGAATATCGTCAACTGGAACGAACTTCGCAACCGACGCAGAACTACGTCCCACTCTCGCCTCAGTAGCGGATCTGACACGTAGTTCTTCCGTTCCGTTGGGTACACGGGGGGCACGTTCCGCAGCGGCCTGCGGCATTCCACGCAGTGTGCCCCGACATCGCCCAACACGTCGTGTTCCTCGCAAGTCGCGTACACGACCGAGCCGTGGAGGAACCGCAGGTCGGGCAGGCGGCTCGAGCCAAAGCGGCGAACATGCCGCCGATACGTTCGCAGGAGGAAAGGATCCCAGTTGAAAGTCGCGATCGTGTCCTGCCCCCTCATCCCGAGCAAGAGATGATCGTATGTCGTCGGAGCGCCCGGCAATGTCATCCGAGCGAAATGTTCGGCCAGTCCCGCTTCCACTTCGGAGAGGCGGTCGTCAAACCGTCCATCTTGCTTGAGCCACGCGAAACGAGCCTCGAAGGTTGCCGCCGGTACTCGTGCTTCCCGGACTAGAGACCGCCAACCATTGCCGGCAACTACGTCGAGATCCGTCATCAATGGGACGGGAACGCCCCGCCCATCACCATCGGGAAGAGCGGCCCTACTTGCCCCTGCCCCAAGCACAACGACATGAGGCGTCGGATTGCCGGAGGGGTTCTCCCGCATTTCCCGTGCGGACACGATGCTCATGGACCCAATCCACCTCCAAAGTAACCGGGTGCAGCGTACCGGCAAGACGCCCAGTCCGTGTTCTGGTCAACACATACCGGTACGCCCTCGAGTGCAAATGCTCATCCGCCGCGCGTGCGTTACGTGCAGCGCACGAGGAACTCCGGGCATCGTAGCAAGGCCCTAAGCGCCAAAGCCATACCGCGCCCCAAGCGCCGTCCGTAGGCGCCCTGCCAAAGCAGCCGTTTCTCGCCGGTACACCTCCCCCCACCATCTTGCGCAGATCGAATGCGCAACCTCATCCGCGATATCGGAAGCAGCCAACCCAAGAGCCAAGCGCTCTAGCGCGACACTGTATTTGTGGCGTCGCCCCCCGATCCAGAAACGCTCTTGGGGAGCCTCGAAAAACCCTCGCATGATGCCCGTTAGCCGACCGTGGACGCTCGCAGAATGGATTCTGCCAATGTCGCGAGCCACGTCGCCAGCATCTCCTCCCGCGGGATATCCGGCTTCCTCTTGCAGGTACTCGGTGATCTCCCGGCGTTGAACGGGGCGAACGCTCTCACGAATGACACTCCCGTCCTCCCCAAAGTCCTCGGCAAAAAACGAAGCAAGGTAGCGTTCATGCACAGTGGTCCAGTCGTCCGTCGCATCGCCGCGAGCCAGAAAGTCGATGTCTTCCAACGTCTCGTACACGAGCCGCTTGACCATGTCCCATTCAAAGTAGCAACCCTCTCGGACGAGCGACTCCCCTGCTTTCAGATTTCCGACCAGTTGAATCAGCTTCAATGCGAACACTGTATCCAGCGACCGGTGGGACGGCCGGTGAACCTCAATGTCGCCGCGTTGCTCAACGACAAGCCTAGGTATCCGCTCCGTCGCCTTAGTGGCCAAGTGCTCCAACTGCATCAGAACTCGGCGATAAATCGGCTCGATCCCCTCGGAAACATCAGTCTGATCCGCCACGTCACCTGCCCGCGTTCAAGACTGGCGGATCTTGCCGGCGCGTCCTCGCCACAGTCAACGGTGAAGTGCCTCGCCAACCCCGAAAATCCCGTATCTACCCGGCGATTCGCAAGTCTTGCACGCCTTGGGGCTTCAAGCGCTGAACTTGCTTCAGCCTCGTTCCCAATTTTGTTCGATTTCGCTCTGCCCAGTTCCCGTCACGGCTCCGTAAAGACCTAGCCCCACCCCCTCCAGCGCGGATAGACTACGGCGATCAAGACAAGAGACAGCAGCCTGACTCGACATGGGAACGCACGTTGCCAGCGCTGGTCATGGGAAGTCAGCGAGGGCAAGGTCAAACCCGACACACAAACAGCTCGTCCCACGGGCCGTAGGCCGATGTCTCACGCGCTCGCTGGCCAACGCCACGTCGGGTCGCTACCGAAGGGACGAGGTGAACACAGCACCGTGGTCGAAGCCGGTGCAAAGGATCCGCCCACCCATGTGCGAAAATCGTCCACCGTGCCTGTGGGACGAAATGTCCGCTATGGAATTCCCGAGGCCCGGACCAGCCAACCAAGCACAGAAAAACACCTCGGCGCTGGAGTGTCGGTCGTCAGCGGCATAGGGCCCGCGCCGGCTGCGGGAACGTCGGGCGTGCGATACGGCTGGCCCGGTTTCTGGCCTAGCGCACGCCCCCTCGCTCGGGTAACGGCGGGAAAGCGCGTCACCCCTCCGCTTCCCATTCTGGCAGTCGAACGCCGACTGCGCCAGGCGTTTCATGACTTCGGAGCGGCCGGCTCGGGCCATGACCACTTGTGTGTCGGGAATGGACAATCTGTCGGGAACGGATCGATCAACGCTGCCGTAGCCCTGTCAAGTGAGTTACGATGGCCCCTTTATCATCGGCATCGTCAAGCGGCTTCTTCACTGTGAGCCGTTAGTCCAATCAGGACATGCAATGACCCAACCTCACTACCACGGCCATCGTCGCCGCCTACGCCAGCGCTTCCTGCAAGGGGGATTTGATGGGTTCGCGGACCATGAGGTTGTCGAGCTCCTGCTCACCTTGGCGATTCCCAGAGCTGATGTGAAGCAGCCCGCCAAGGAGCTGCTGCAGCGATTCGGCAGCCTGCGAGCAATCCTGGACGCGCCAATGGACGAGGTGCGCACCGTGAAGGGGCTGGGCGAGGTCGCGGCGGTCGCCTTGCGGATCATTCGCGAGGCCGCCGCGCTTTACCTGCGGCAGGCCAGCGAGGGCATGGAGGTGCGGCAGGATCGGGAGAGCCTAAGCGAATTCTGGCGCATGCGCATAGGCGCCCACCAGAACGAGGTGTTCGAAGTGGCCTATCTGGACTCCGGCTATCGGCTGCTTCCCCACGGAGTCGAGCGACTGCAGGAAGGCACCATCGACCGGGCAGCGGTGTATCCGCGGCGGGTTGTCGAGGCCGCACTGCGCCGTGGAGCCGCGGCCGTCGTGCTGGCGCACAACCATCCGAACGGCCGAGTGGAGCCGAGCGAACAGGACAAGTTGGTCACCCGTGCCATCGTTTTGGCCGCCGAGACGGTCAGCATTCGCGTCCTCGACCATCTGATCGTCGCTCGCGACGCTGTGTTCAGTTTCCGCGAAGCGCGCCTACTCTAGCCCGGCGAGTCTTCGGGCACTTGCCTTCGCATGTGGATTGTCGGATTTCCGTACGATCCACCGGCGAGCGACTCCGGGCTGAGGTGTTCAATCAGCGGCCCCCGCCCCATTTTGCTGCGCCAGCGTCCGTTGGGTGCCTGCAATGCCGCATGTAGAAATCTACCGTGCATTTCGTACAGCGCCACTTTTTCGTAGCCAGGCTCAAGGCCGCTCTCGTCGCATTGTTCATAATCCAGTCCAGCAAACACTTCCTTGAGGCTTTCCGCCTGGTTGTCGACCGTTGCCCACGAAGGCCAGTAGTTGATTCCATCTGGCCACCACCACTCGGTGGTGTCCCCGGCAGCGTATGCGATGCAGTTGTAACGCTCTGATTCTTGTCCTATTGTCTCGAATCCTTCGCTCGATAACTTTGGGAATTCTGCTTCAAGCACTTGCTTCCATTCAGATGTATCCAATGGCTTCGCCCCATTCCAGCCAGGCGTCCTGCATTACTGCGATCTTGCCCCTGTCGGCTGGACTCACGGGATCGGCTCCCGTAATGGCGCGCAACGCGAAAAACCAGTGTCCCCCCTCTGCCCGCATCCGTTCCAATATCAACGGCACCACCGGTTCGCCCATGCTGATGACTTCGATGTGGTCGGGATGTGCGGCCGCAGAGTCCGAGTTGGACATAAGGACCGTCTCCCTATTCCATCGGTCGGCGAGTTCCGTGAAACGTTCACGGACGGCGGGATCGACTTCCACTTCGTCGGCATGTTGCCCGTAGCCCAGGCCGCGCACATGGGGTTCCCGGTGCAGCAGCAGGCGCAGCCGCTTGAGCTCGGCCGCGTCCCAGCCCATCGCTTCGGCTACGGCTTCATCCCACAGGCGGCGCACTTCGCACTCGCCGTCGCGGAACTGGGGGACGACCATGTCCTTGGTGCGCTCCCAGCAGTCGGCCAGTTTGTCCACGAGGCCGCTGTTGGAGAGATCGGGCAGACGGATGGTTTTCAAGCCTGCCGGTCTGTACTGGGGAAACTCCAGTTTCCTTCCGGGATTGCGCAGCAGTTGCAGCCGCCCTGCGGTCGAGTTGAGGAAGACGGCTGATGCCTTTGCTTGTTGCAGTGTCACGCCCGGCAGGGGCAGCCAGCCTACACCCACGCAGAGCTCCTGTTGCGCCACCGCCGTCAGACGGCCGGTGCCGGTATCCTGGCCGCTAGTCACCAGCAGGTGGGACGATTGCGGAAGGATGCGCCGGGCCGTGAGGGGATGCTGAAGGCCATCAAAGACGGGCACTTCGACCCACTCGTTTCGCGGAACAAGTGTTTTTGGCGCCCTATGCTGATCGGGCACACCGCGAATGGTTCGCTGAGCGTCGGCACTCTTGGAGTACAGGACCGGGAAACCTCCCGGCGCATTGGCATCGGCCCGCCCAAACTCGCGCAACTGCGCTCCCCCATCCAGCACGGCGGAGGGCACCACTTCCTGGTCCTCCATTCGCAGAAGCGACTCGTGATTGGCGTACTCGTATGCGGCCTCGGCCAAGTCCGGTGAGCGAAACACGCTCGGCGTCCAGTCGCCAGCCTCGATGCGCTCTGCGGGCCAATGGGAAACCTCGCCCCAGCCGTTCGCGATCAAGCCTTCCTCACAGTCCAGCAGGCAGCGGTGGAAGTCGGCGACCTCATCGTCGTCCGCTGGCATCCTGTCAAGATTGATGAAACGGGTCGGCGGTTTGTCGCCGTCATGGCGCCGCATCATTACGATGCTCTCGTTGATGTTCGTGTGCTGGCTGAGATTCATGCTGCCGGGCTGGTGCGAGGTCAACACGGTGTGGATGTGGAAGCGTTGCGCCAGCACCAGCCGCTTACGCTGAGCGGAGGGCGCGGTCAGCGCAATGGTCGGGTTGATCATCGTCAGGACGCCGTCGGACCGCTCCACGCAGTGGTCGGCGAGACCGACGAAGAGCGGTTCGGTAGAGTTCTTGTCGGCAAATTCCAACAGGGCGGGATCGGCCTGGGTGAGCTTTTGCTCCAGCGAGTCGGCTCGTACGCGCAGCATTCTCTGCGTTTCCTTTGCGAACTTCTCGCCCATGTTGGCGCGGTTGGTGAACGGCGGGTTCATGACGACGATGTGGGCCTTCTTCGCCGCATCAATGGCGTCTTCGAGTTCGGTGTCGTCGGTCGCCTCCCAAGTGGCTCGGGAACCGATGGCGTCGTCGCCCAGATCCAGTTCGGCGGGCCTTTGCACGACGGCCGGCTGGCCCAACAGCTCCAGCGTGCCGGCGTGTACCCGGTCCGGGGCGTGCCTGTCGGGGCCGTAAGGCATCAGGTGCAGGCCCATTCTGCGGTAGCTGACCCGGTGGTTGCCCGCCGTCAGCTGGGACGCCGCGAGCTGCAGCGAAACGGGGTTAATGTCCAAGCCTTTGATGATGTCCTCGACCGCCAGTTTCTGCAGTTGGGTTAGCTTCTCGTCGTCCGCACCCTTGACCAGCGCCCGGCGCTTCATGTCGGTGAGCATGGCGGCCAGCAAGGTGCCGCTACCGCATGCCAAGTCCACTGTCTTGTGTTTGCGCCAAACTTCGGTGTCAGACCAATCCTGGTCTCCGCAAACATCCAGCGTCAGGCGGGCGGCGAGGGAAGCGGCGACGGGCCGGGTGAAGAAAGCGCCGTCGGAGGCCTGGTTGCCCATGACGCGGTTGAACAGCGGGCCGGCGTGGTCGGCGCCCATGTCCGCATAGGTCTCGGCGATGCGCTCGGCCTCGGCGGCGAGATGATGCAGTGCGCGCTCCAGGCCGGCGGCCTTGCCCGTAGTCTCGACCGCGTAAATCGCTTCCAATGCCGGTTCGAGCACCGGGCGGAAGTCGTGGCGCATGATGCGCTCCCACTCGCGGCTGATCGTCCGCACGACGTCGGCCTGGTTCTTGATGAGTGAGAGGTCGCTGATGCCCGACAGCCAGCCGCCGTTGCTGATGCGCTGGTGCAGCATGGCGGCGTTCATCATCAGCAGCGCGGCGATGGTGCAGCCGTCGGCTTGCTTCTTGTCGGTTTCCTTTAGACGGTCGAGTTGGAAGTGCTTGTTCAGCGGGGGCTGCAATCCATCCGCCCGCATATGGTGAGCCGCCTCGGACACGCTCGATTCCAGGATATTCAGATCGCGCAGCACCCGGTTGTCGCTGAGGCCCGACTTGGACAGCAGGTTCATCCTGATGGCGCTGCCGTGGTCCTCGAGCCCGCTCAGCTTAAGCATCAGCAGGCCCTGTTCCTCGGCGCGGTCCTTGGCGGATTTTTGCGGCTGGCGCTGGCCGCCCCGCCGCACGCGGATGCCGCCCTCGCCGGTGTTGATCATCTTCCGGGCTTTGGCCTTGGTTTTCTGGATGTTGACGATACCCCGCGCCGCGCCCGCCTTCGGCTTGTCCCGGGCTACTGCATCCGTGCGCAGTTCATCCGTTCCGTCATCGTTCCTTTTCGCCGTGAGGACCTGAGTCATCTCCACGGGCTCGCCAATGGCCGGGCGCTCCCAGTCATCGTCTGCTTGGCGCACCTCCAGCTCGCCGCCGACCGCGGCGGGCTCTTTCCTGCGAGGGGCAAGCCCCTCGCGCTCCCCGGCTGAGGGCTCCCCGCCGTGGCCGGCCTGTTCGTCAAGGCGCCGTATGCCCGCCTCGGCGCGGGACTTGCCCGCCAATACCTGCTCGACCGCCTCCTGCGCGGCGCCGGGCGGCCCCTCGACTTCGCCGTATTGGATGCGCCGGCCATCACCCCTGGCGACCGCCACCAAGGTGCGCTCCACCGGCGGCGGCTTGGGAATGTACAGCTGTAGCAGCTCCTCAAGATTCTCCTCGATGCGCCGGTCGTGGGCGCGCAGGGCGAGCAGTATCTGCCCCAGCTCCTGCCATCCCTCCTCGGGGGCGCTGGTGCTCAGCCATTTCTCCGGGTCGGCGCTGGGCGGAACCAGAATGGGGCAGACGATGTAGCCGAGTTCCTTGCCAGGGGCGGTGCGCATGGCGCGGCCGACGGCCTGCACCACGTCTATCGGGCTCTTGCGGGCCTCCAGGAATGCCACCGCGCTCAATGACGGCGAATCGGTGCCCTCGCCGAATATGCCCACGTTGATGATGCCGTGCGGATGCGCCGAATCAGCCGCAGCCAGCCGCCCCTTTGCGGTTTCGCGGGCCGCGGCGTTGCTCGAAGCGTCTAGGTGCTCCAGGCTGTAGTCCGCTACGGCCCTGCCGTCCGCGTTTTCGCCGAGCCAGCGCGAGACCCACTGCTTGACCTTGCCGGTCTGCAAATCCGCCGCCATGTTCCTGGATTTGTCCACCGTGTTCATGAAGGCGATGCACGACTTGACGTCCACCTTGTCGCCTTGGGTACCGCCGCCCATGGTCAGCGCGAAGGCCAGGCCCCTGAGGTAGTCCGTGGTGGTCAGCTGGCCGCGCCCTGTGCTTTTGGTCGCCTTGGCCAGCTCGTTCGCCGTCCTGAACGCCTCCGGGTCGTTGATGCCCAAGGCGATGATGCGATAGTCGGACAGCCAGCGGTTGCGGACGGCCTCGAGATAACTCTTGCGGTACAGCTCCACCCCGAAGGTGGTCTCGTCGTCCATTGAGCGCACGATCCAGTTCGGGTTGCCGGTGGGCCGTTTGCCGTCGTAAATGCGCGGCGTGGCGGTCTGATAGACGCGGTAGGTGACGGGGAACCTGGCGTTGTCATGGCAGACGGTGAAGTCGCGCAGCTTTTCTTCCGCCTGGCTGGCTGCAGCGGTTTTCGAGTTCCTGCGCTTCAGTCCCGCGGTCCTGTGGGCTTCGTCCGCGATCATCACCTGACCTCTGACGCCAGCCTTCAACAGGGCTTCCGACACCCTGGCGCTGCTTTGGTAAGTGCCGATCAGGACCTTGATTCCGTCGCCCATCGTATCCCGGCGCATCCAGTCCGCTATTACGCCGGGATCCGTGGTCACCTTGCCCTTGACTTCAGAGGCGCTGACATTGCTGTTGTCAACGGTCGGGTCCAGCGTGGCGTTGCGGCTGCCCTCCTTTTTTGGGTCGTAGCCCGCCGTGGCGTCCGAGCAGACCGCCAGCACATCCAGCGGGGCGCTGGCGTATTGCAGGTATTCCCGCCGGATCTGGCCGACGAGCGCAATCGACGGACAGAGCACGATGGACAGCCCACCCGCTGGCGTGAGCTCCTCGATGATGCGCAGCGATATGCGCGTCTTGCCCGTGCCGCAGGGCAGGATGATTCTGCCGCGGGCCTCGCCCAGCGGCAGACCACCGCTTTGCGAGCCTTCCTGTTCCCGGAGGATGCGCACGCTGCTGGCGACGGCTTCCTCTTGCATGCTGGACTTGCTTTGCAGGCTTTCATTCCCGGCAGCGTCCGGCAGCCCCTGTTCGGATTGCTCGGCTGCGGCGTTCGCCTGCCGCTGCTGCTGAAGGTCGCTGGTGATGTTGACCAGCTTGAGGGGCTCCGGGTGCATCGACGCCGACTGGGCCGCCCCGCTGGCAAGCGGGTTGGCGCCATTGGTGACAATCCAGCGTTCAGCCCAGAGGTCTGAGGCGGACGCGGCCGCGAACTTAGCTACCTCGTTGCTTTTGATCGAGTCGCCGCGTCCCTCGTCGTCGAGCTGGCGCGACTTGCACTGGATGGCGATGTGTTTCCCGTCGCTGCGGCGCCTGGCTACGGCATCAATCCCCACATCTTGCCTGGTGGTGTTCGGGAAGTGCGTCTCCCTGTCCAGCCATTCGTCCCAATGCCAGCACTCGGCGACGTCCCATTCCTTGATGTAGGGAGCGGACTCAACGGTGACAACTTCAAGCCAATCGCCGTCGGTCTCCTGCGAGTTCATCTCGGCTGCTTTCGCTAATGCCGCTTCGATGATTTCCTTCACGGTCCGGGTCGCCATCATCTTCCCTTCTTTAGGCTTTAGGCAAGGTAGGTCACTCGATAGCTGCTTACGTTGCCGCTATCGAAACTCGAATGGGTAGTGGCACCAAGGCCGGACCCTCCAATCGGTTTAGACCCACATCGGAGTACAATGCCCCTAGGATGGTCACATAGCCGCACGGGAAGTGCAAAGACCATGCACAGGTGGATCCGGCCTTTGGAGAGAAGGCATTCTGCCTTCCTGACGCACCGTCAGGTGCGCTGACCCACAACGGAAGCGCGTATCGGCGCTAGGGCAGAATGCCTTCCCTCCAAAGGCCCGTGGCGCTAGCCGCCAAATCAACGGCGCCCTCGCCGACGCAGGATCTCGCCGCCCGGGAACCTAGCTGGTGGCCACCGTGCCTCAGATGTGGGAACGGGGGCTTATACTGCGGCACTAGGCGATGCGCCGCCGAGTGACAACTCTGACCACGGAAGGTGCCGGACACAAGATGATCGAGCAGCTTGAAATCAGCAACTTCCGAGCGTTTAGCCACCTTAAGATCTCGAATTGCGCCCACCTCAATCTGGTTGCGGGACGAAACAACTGCGGGAAGACGAGCCTACTTGAGGCGATTTTCCTGTTGTCCGGTGCAGGCGCCCCCGAGTTCGTTCTGAATCGCAGCGTGGTTCGATTGGGCGAGCCTGAAGTGGCATCGGACCCCCGGGCATTTCGTGAAGCTCTTTGGAAGCCGATGTTCTCTGGACTCGACATGTCGCGACGAATCGAGATCGGGGCACGTCATCGCTCACTGGGGGACATCTCGGTCCAGTTGTTCTTGGAACAGGTCGAGACCGTCCAGTTGCCCCTTTCGAAGGCGGGATCGGGCGATGCGAACCTATCTTCCGAACAGCTCTCTCTCCGATACCTCCAAGGCGACATTTTGAGGGAGGGCTCGTGCCGGCTGGGACAGACTGGAGCCCAGGTCACGCATCAGCCGGCAACTCTGCCGTTCATTTCTGCCATCGTTCTTTCTCACAATGCCGACATCCGAGAGGACGCGGTCCAACTCGGAGAATTGCGCAAGAAAAAGCGGGGCGACGTGATTCTCGAAGCACTGCGCGCCGTGGAACCCCGCCTTCAGAGCATTGAGGACAACTCGGCGAGCGGCGTCCCTATGATCTGGGGCGACATAGGACTGGATGAGCTGGTCCCCCTGCCGGCAATGGGCGAGGGCATGTCGCGGCTCGCACGGGTCGTGTTGTACATCGCGAGTTGCTCTGGCGGCGTCGTGCTTGTCGATGAGATCGAGAACGGCTTCCACCACTCCATCCTCCCGAAGGTATGGAGCGTGGTCAGCCGCGCAGCGCAAGAGTTCGACACGCAGGTGTTCGCCACGACCCATAGCTTCGAATGCGTTCAAGCGGCAGATGCCGAGCTAGAGGAGGAGCTGGCCTTGCATCGGCTGGAGGCGGATGACGACGGCATTTGGTGCGTGACGTACGCGCGAGACGACATCAGCGCTGCCATCAAGCATGGCTTGGAGGTGCGCTGAGGTGGAGCCGAGTCAGATTCGGAGCACCACGCAGCTATTGGTCGAGGGGAAGGATGGGAGGAACTTTTTCGATGCTCTTTGCCGTCATCTCCGCTTAGATCACGTGCAGATCCAGAACTACGGGGGCGTGGGCGAACTCCGCGGCTTCCTCCGCGGCTTCGTTCGGATGCCGGATTTCCGCACCGTAGAACGCCTTGGCATCATCCGAGACGCTGAGACGTCCGCCCGAGCAGCTTTCCAGAGCGTGCAATCGAGTCTTGAAGGAGCTGATCTGCCAGTACCGGCTGCCCCGAATGCCTTGTCGGCGGGTTCACCGGTCGTCAGTACCCTCGTGGTGCCGGATGCGGGCGAAGGCATGCTAGAGACGATCCTTGCGCGATCCTTCGCCGGCACGCCGGAGGACGCCTGCATTGAGGAATTCTTCGAGTGCATCAAGGCCAAGACGAGACGGTCCCTCAACCGACCCGACAAGTCACGCGCGTGCGCCTATCTGGCTACGACGTCGTCACCGCACGTGTCGGTCGGAGTTGCCGCCCTGCAAGGAGTCTGGGACTTCGACCACGACGCATTCTCGCCCCTGCGTTCCTTTCTTGAGAACCTCTGAGGCACACACCACAAGGTCCCCGGCAAATGTGGGTGAGAAGAACCGCGTCGCCTTCCGGAACGTCTGTCACGGCGCGATCGATTCCAGCAGTACGCGCGTTCGAAGAAGCGGATGGAGTGCCGGTTCTGTCAGGACATCCACGCGACGGCCGAGCATATCCTGCACGTCCATAGGGAGGCCACCGAGCGCCAGACCGGACTTGCCGGCAGGGAGCGTGACAAGGAGGTCCACGTCGCTCGCCTCGTTGGCGTCGCCTCGTGCCATTGAGCCAAAGACGCGCACGTCGGTGATCCCGCGCTTCTCGGCCAAGGCGAGGATTTCGGAGCGGTGCTGCTCTATGAGTGGATGCACGGGGACACCAGGTGGCAAAGCCGTGCCCTACCGCCGTAGGGGCGACCCTTGTGGTCGCCCGTGTTAGCGCGGCCGTCCATCGCCCAAAGACGGGCGACCACAAGGGTCGCCCCTACGGCGCACAATCCACCAGCGAGTCGGGCTTAAATGCGAAAGCGGTGGGGGCCGAAGTTGGCTTCGTAGTAGGGGGCGACCATTCGGCCTGGGGGGACAACCTGGTCCACGGCGTCGAAGTCGGCTTGGGTTAGGGTCATGTCTGCGGCGTCTAGGTTGTCTTCTAGTTGCTCCATGGTTCTCGGGCCGATGATGGGGCTGGTTACGGCGGGTTGGGCCATTACCCAGGCTAGGGCGAACTGGGAGACGGGGACCTCGTGGGCAGCGGCCAGGGGTTCGATGGCCTCCACCACGTCGTACACGTTCTCGTTGAAGCGGCGGCGTTGGGCAGGGTTCATGCGGGCCGTGTTGGCGAAGCGGGTGCCTTCGGGGGCGGCTTCGCCGCGCTTGTACTTGCCGGTGAGGAGGCCGCCGGCGAGGGGACTCCAGGGGATGGTGGCGACGCCGTAGGTCTCGGCCATGGGCATGAGTTCGCGTTCGACGCGGCGGTCCAAGAGGTTGTAGGGCTGCTGCTCGCAGACGAAGCGGTTCAGGCCGTGCTTTTCAGATGCCCAGAGGGACTCCACGAATTGCCAGGCGGCGAAGGTGGAGGTGCCGATGTAGCGCACCTTGCCTTGGCGGATGAGATCGTCGAGGGCACGCAAGGTCTCGTCAATGGCGGTGTCGGGGCGGGGGCGGTGGATTTGGTAGAGGTCGATGTAGTCGGTCTTCAGGCGCGCGAGGCTCGCTTCGCAGGCGGCCATGATGTGGCGGCGGCTGGCGCCTTGCATGTTGGGGTCGTCGTCCGCCATGGCGCCGTGGAACTTGGTGGCAAGGATGACGCGGTCACGCTTGCCGTTGCGCTTAAGCGCCTCGCCGGTGAAGCTCTCGCTGCGGCCACGCGAATAGACGTTGGCGGTGTCAATGAAGTTCACCCCCCGCTCGATGGCGCGGTCGATGATGGCGCAGGAGTCGTCGAGTTCCGTGCGCATTCCGAACATCATGGCGCCGAGGCAGAGGTTGCTGACGCGCACGCCAGTGCGGCCCAGAAGGCGGGTTTCCAAGGGCATTCGTGGTCTCCAGTGGGTGGGCGCATGTGGCTGTTGTGACTAGCGTAGCAGCGAACGGCGCAACCATGCGTGCGTTCGGTCGACGCCCCTTGCACGCCGTAGGGGTCAAAACACCAAGCTCAGGGCCAAAAGGACGGCAAGAGTTGCGCTGACGAGCTTCCAGAACAGGGTTGGGTTCTTCTCCAGTAGCGGGGCGGCTTCGGCGCGGCGGACCAGGTCGGGGTTTGGGCGGGAGAGGTCGGTGGTGAGTTCGGAAAGTGCTTCGTAGCGGTTGGCCGGGTCGTGGGCAGTGGCTTTGGCGAGAGCGAGGTCAAGCCAGGCTGGGAGGTCCTCGCGGCCGGCCTTCGCGAGCGGAACGTAGGGCCGGCCGAGATATGCCTTGGCATCGCGGGCCAAGGGGGGCTTGTAGGGAAGCTTGCCGGTGAGCATTTCGTAGGTGACGATGCCGAGGGCGTAGATGTCGGCAGCATGGGTGGCGCCCTGGCCGAGCAGGCATTCCGGGGCCACGTAGCCCACCGAGCCGACAGGATGGGTTTCGCGTACGGCGCTCGCAAGTTCGTCGAAACCCTGCGCGTAGGCGGTGCCGAAGTCGATGATCTTGGCGTTGCCGTCGCGGTCCACCATGACGTTTTCGGGCTTGAGATCCCGGTGCACCATCTGCAGGCGCTGGAACGCTCGCAGGGCCCGCGCGATCTCGCCCACGAGACGCCGTACCTCGTCGATGGCCGGACGTGGATGGTCCAGCATCCACTGACGCAAGGTGCGCCCGTCAATGTGCTCGGCGACGTAATAGAGGAAGCGGCTCTCCGGGCGCGGCAGCACCTTCATCACGCCCGGATGCTCGATCCGCCGGCCGATCCACTCCTCGCGGATGAAGCCGTCGAGATACACCGGGTCCTCGGCGAAGGACTCGGAAGGCACCTTGAGCGCCACGCGCCGGCCGGACTCGTCCTCGGCAAGATAGATGTGGCTGCGGGTGCCTTCTTCGGTGGTGCGAAGCACGCGGAAGCCATCGATTCGGGCACCGGGGGAGAGAGGCGGCGGAATCACCTGGCGGGTGAGCCGGCGATGCGCCTCGTCGATGTCTTCTACCGGCGCGGCATCGATGCGGGCGATCAGGCAGCTTACGTTGTCTTCGCTGCCTTGCTCGAGTGCGGCGTCGACGACGGACTTGGCGACGTCCTCTAGCGGTGCGTCCACAGCGGCTGCGAGGGCCGCGTTGCGGCGCAGTTGCTGGGCGTTGAGTACGTCGTGGACACCATCCGTGGCGAGCAGGAACACGTCTCCGTCGGCAAGGTCTTCGGCGAGGTAGTCCACCTCCATGTGCAGTTCCATGCCGAGGGCGTTTGTGAGCATCGCCTGCTTGCGGTGGTCGCGGGTGAGCTGTTCGAGATTGCCGTCGCGGAAGCGATAGACGCGGCTGTCGCCGACATGGAAGACATGCGCGGTGCGGCCCTTGGCGATCACGGCGCTCACCGTGGTCGCCATGCCCTCGTGATGGCAGAACCAGCGGTTGAGGGCATTCAGCACCCGTGCCGCCGCGGTCTTGGCGGTCCAGGTCTCGGGCGTTGCGAGGTATTCGTCGATGAACTCGGTGACGGCGGTTTGGCTCGCCATCTGCGCCTGCTCACTGCTCGAGAGGCCGTCGGCAATCACCGCCACTGCGCCCTTTAGGCGGTGGGGGGGCGCGGCGGCGAAGGCATCTTCGTTGGTGGCCCGAATGCCAGGCAGGGAGACGCCGCCGTAGCTCACAGCCAGTTCGCGGGTGTCCGCAGTTTGCGCCATGGGTTTTGCCCGAAACTCCTCAACCCTCGAACAGGCCCTGGAGGGGAAGCAGGATGCCTATCCGCCAAGGCGCCTTCCACGCTCGGCGCAACGACTAGGCAACTTCGATCAGTTCCACGGTGCCGTCGTCGCGGACTTCCGCCATGTGGCCACGGGGTTCTTCCATGAAGAAGAGGGTGAGGAAGCCCACCACCGCCGAGATGCCGATGATGGCGAAGAACGCCTCGTAGCCGACGAAGGAGAAGATCGTCAAATACACCACGGCACCGATGTTGCCGTAGGCACCTGTCATGCCAGCGATCTGGCCGGTGAGGCGGCGCTTGATGAGGGGCACCACAGCAAACACCGCGCCCTCGCCAGCCTGGACGAAGAACGAACAGGCCATCGCCGTGATCACAGCGAGCACCAACGGCCAGGACGAATCCACCAGGGCGAACGTGAAGTAGCCGATCGCGAGGCCCGCGATCAGGAACAAGAGGGTGGTCTTGCGCCCGAACCAGTCGCTGAGTAGCCCTCCGGCGGGGCGCGACATCAGGTTCATGAACGCATAGGACGACGCGAGCAGCCCCGCCTGCACCATGTTGAGGCCAAACACCTCGCCGAAGAAGAGCGGCAGCATGGATACCACTGCAAGCTCGGAGCCGAAGGTGGCGAAGTAGAGCACGTTCAGCACCGCCACCTGCTTGAACTGGTAGCGATGCAGTTCAGGCACCGGCGCCTCGAACACGCCCTTGTTGACCCGCCACGCCTGCCATGCGTCGTAGAGATAGCCCACCAGCAGGAAGGCGTAGATCGTGTAGGCCGCGTTCCAAGACAAGAGCTCCACGCCGTTCGGCGAGAGCTTCCATGTCAAGAGCGCGAGGGCGAGAAAGACCGGCGCCTTCATCGCCAGGAGGAGGAAGAAATCGCCCTTGCTGGTGACTTCGATGGCGCCCAGGTTCTTTGGCTTGAAATACGTGGAGCCCTTCGGCGTGTCCGACACGTTCAGGTAGTAGAGAACGCCGAACACGATCGACAGCACGCCGGTCAGGCCAACCGCGTAGCGCCAGCCGTCGTCACCGCCGAACAGGAGCGCCAGCGTCGGCAACGACATCGCCGCCGCCGCGGAACCGAAATTGCCCCAGCCGCCGTAGATGCCCTCGGCGCGGCCCAGCTCGTTAGCCGGAAACCACTCCCCCACCATGCGAATGCCGATGACGAAGCCGGCGCCGATGCAGCCGAGCACGAAACGGGCGATCGCCGCCTGGGCGAACGAATCCGCGAGCGCAAACAGGAAGCACGGAATGCTGCACACCAGAAGCAACGTGGAATAGACCAGGCGTGGCCCGTACTTGTCGGTGAGCATCCCGATCAGGATCCTCGCCGGAATGGCAAGCGCCACGTTGAGGGTGAGGAGCGTCGAAATCTCCGCCTTGCTGAGGCCCAGCGTCGCCGAAATTGCCCCCATCAACGGCGCATGGTTGAACCACACCACAAACGTGACGAAGAACGCCATCCAACTCATGTGCAGCACTTTCATCTTGCCGTGGAAGGCGAACAGGTTGAAGCGCGCGGGTTCGGTGGGGGTCACGGGGATGCTCCTTTGTGTCTGAAGTTGAGGTTGCTAGCAGGCGGCCTCGTTCTCCCTGCGCATGGACCGGCCATTGGAGGGAGGGCGTCTCGCCGACGCGCCCGAAGGCACGCACTCCCGCACCGCAAGGGAGAGGAGCCGCGCTTGCGGCGCGCGGGAGCCTGCCAAAAAACGGGAAGGGACAAGCCCGATCCACACCGTAAAAATCTCATATAATCATTCGATTGAACGCTATTCTTAATGTAATTTATCCTCCTTTATTCAGTTCAATGATCGACCGGGGCCACCCCCACGGCGGGGTTGTTGGCAAGGCCGATGTCCCGGGCGTGTTGCTCGAACGCTTTGTTCTTCCAGAAGAAGGCGCCGGGCATGGTGGTGGGAATCACCACTACGTAGAAGATTGCGCGGCCAAGAATCGCGGTCGCGGCACCGATGGTTGCGCCAAGAATCCACGGCAGGGGGTGGGCAACCCCGGCGAAGGCCAGAGCTGCCAGGAACAGGAGATTGGCGCCGAGCAAGGCGTTGCGGAGGCGATACACCCAGCCGAAGGTTGTGCGTTGGACGTGATGGGAGACCGCGCCTTCGTGCTCGGCGTTGCGCATGGCACCGGCGTGGGCGACTAGGCCGGCGATTTCGATGGCCATGCCGCACGCAATGGCGAGCAGGAGTGGTGCCGGCGAGGCTGGCAGGAAGGCGAGGCCCAGCCAGCCGCCGAGCGCGAGGGAAGTGCCGACGAACGCCGCGCCCGTCTGCCAATGGTTCCAGAACGGTCTCGCCGGGATGAGGTAGCAGCGCACCATGAAGTAGAGAGTGGCGGCGCCAGCAAGGATGGCCGCGGTGCCGGCGCCCAACGACACCCGTGCGAATCCCGCGAAATCGGCCAGCATGTAGAGCCCTGCGAAGCCCCCGAACAGCACCGTCGCCAACGCTTCACGGCTCAGGTTCGAGTGTCGTAAATTTTTGAATCCTCGATAGAACCGCAGGACCTTGCCGAGGTGCGCCGTAGATGCCGCCATGCCAAGCCCGACGAGGAGCAGCGCAACGAAGGCCGTGCGGAAATCGGCCATTCCGGCAAGGAACGTCGTGATGAAGACCCCAACGCCAGCCTGCACCGCCAGCGTGAATACGACCAGCGGGTTCTCCCTGGACGACAAGCGCGAGAGATTCCAGCCAACGCCTTCGCCCACCGCCGCATCCACCACCGGCCGAAACGTCGCATCGGCATCCTTCCAATACTTCACCGGTGCAGAATCCGGTCGGGTAAGCTCGAGCGGCGTCCTCCGCTCGTGCTGAAAGCGGATGTTCGGATTGGTGATCTCGGGATCAGGAAAGCCCGGAATGCGCGTCTCCGTCTGCGCCCTGCCCGCCGGCACGTTCTCCACCACCCCGAAATCCAGCGCATTTCCCACACAGGCGGAGACGCAAGCCGGCTTCAACCCCACTTCCAGCCGATCAACGCACATGTTGCACTTCTCGACCTGCCCCGCCATTGGATCGAGCTGCGGGGCGTTGTACGGACACACCCAAGTGCAGTAGCCGCAGCCGAAGCAGATGTCCGGGTCCTGGATCACCGCACCGTACTCTGGGTGCTTGGTGTAGGCGCGCGTGGGGCACCCCTTCAGGCACACCGGGTCGTCGCAGTGGTTGCAGGCCATCGAGATGTTGATGCGGGCGTAGTCGGGATAGGTGCCGCCTTCGACATAGCCCACCGACCGGAACGACAGATGCGGCGGCAGGTCGTTCTTCTCGCTGCACGCCGCCTCGCAGGCATGGCAGCCGATGCAGTTGTCGGCGGTGAAGTGAAAGGCGTGCTGCCGCGTGCGCCCCGGGGTGTCGCCGATGCCGGCGTCGCCGTTGATGTTCAGGCTCACGCCGTTGTCGCCGTCCGGCAGGAGCTCAATGGGATTGCCGTAGCGGTTCAGCTTCTCCGTATTGGCGCCGGCGAGCGCCGCGGTCTCGTCGATTACGGCAAGCTTGGAGTCGAGCACAGCGAGCTTGGAATAGCCGGGTTCGTCATCGCGCAGCGGGATCATCAATACGGCCTCATGGCGGCGTTCCAGCGCGCCGCTTCGTCCTGGTCCACCGGCTCAATCCGCACAGCGCATTGCTTGAAAGCGGGCTGGCGCGAATAGGGATCGAGCAGGCCCAGCGTCAGCCGGTTAACGCATTCGTGGAAGTGGAACGGGATGAACACCATGTCCCTCGGCACCCGCCCGGTACGCTGCGCCATCACCACCGCATCGCCGCGCCGTGACACCAGCCGGGCATAGCCCATGTGGTCGAGGCCGAGCGCTGCGACCGCGTCCGGGTTGATCTCCATGTAGGGCGTCGGCGAAAACTTGTTGCAATTCCCCACCTTGCCGGTCTTGGTGCGGGTGTGGAAGTGCTCCACCACGCGGCCGCTGTTGAGCCAAAACGGGAACGCTTCGTCCGGACGCTCGTTGTTCTCGTGGTAGGGCAGCGCCAGCAGCCTGGCCTTGCCGTCCGGGAAGGCGAACACGCCGTCGGCGTAGAGGCGGGGCGAGCCGGACTCGTCGCCTTCGCGCATGGGCCATTGCAGGCCGCGCGCTGCCTCGATCCCGGCGTAGGTCATGCCGGAGATGTCGAGGTTGCGACCGCGCCCCTTCGACAGCTTCTTCATTTCCTCGAAGGTGGCTTCGGGCGTTGCCGGCCAGCTCATCTCGGCGGCCTTGGGCCAGCGCTTGGCGAGGGCGGTGAAGATCCAATGGTCGGGTCGGGAGTCTGCGTGTGGCGCCGTCACTGGCCGGGTGATGTTCACGCGCCGTTCGGTGTTGGTGAAGCAGCCTTCCTTCTCCGCCCACACGGCGGCCGGCAGATAAACGTGGGCGTAATCAGCCGTCTCGACATCCTCATAGGCATCCTGGACGACACAGAAGTCGAGCTTTTGCATGGTTTTGCGGATGCGCGGCGAGTTGGGCATGGAAGTCATGGGATTGGTGGCAATGACCCACAGCGCCTTGATCTGGCCGGTCTCGATGGCGGGAAAGATGTCGGTTTGGAAGAGGCCCCGCTTGGTGGGGAAGAACTCGGGATCGACATTCCAGAACTCGCCCACTTCTTCGCGGTGGGCCGGGTTCTCAAGCTGCCGATAGCCCGGCAGGCCGGAACAGGACGACCATTCCCGAGTTCCCATGGCATTGCACTGGCCGGTGATGGAAAGGCTGGTGCCGCCGGGCTTGCCGATGTTGCCGGTGATGAGGTTCAGGTTGTTGATGGCGCACACGCCGTCGGTGCCGTGGGTGGACTGGTTGATGCCCATGGTCCAGATGGCCATCGCTGCACCGGCCTTGCCGTAAAGGCGGGCCACGGTGCGAATGGTGTCCTCGTCGATGCCGCAGATGCGCGCTGCGTTGGTCGGGTCGTACTGCCGAGCCGTGGCGGCCAGATTCTCGAAGCCTTCGGTGTGGGCGCGAATGTAGGCTTCGTCGGCGAGGCCCTCGTCGAGGATGACGTGGCAGAGGCTGTTGAGGAGCACGAGGTCCGTGCCCGGCGTGATGGGCAGGTGGATGTCCGCGAACTGGGCGAACATGGTGACGCGGGGATCGACCACGATCACCGGGAACTTGCGCCTCTCCAACGCCTCCTTGAGGCGCCAGTAGATGATGGGATGCTGTTCCGGCAGGTTCGAGCCGAACGCCAGCAGGCATTCGGTGTGGTCGAAGTCGCCGTAGCAGCCGGGCGGGCCATCGGCGCCGAAGGAACGCTTGTAGCCGGCAACAGCCGAGGCCATGCAGAGCGTGGTGTTGCCGTCGTAGTTGTTGGTGCCGATGACGCCGCGCACCAGCTTGCCCAAGGTATAGAACTCCTCGGTCATGATCTGGCCGGTGGAGATGACCGCTACCGAGTCGCGACCGTGGGCAGCCTGGATGCGCTGGAACTCGCCGGCAACCCGGTCCAGCGCCGAGTCCCAGTCGCTCGGCTGCCAGCCGTCGTAGATGCGATCCCGCACCTTCGGCGAGCTGCCGCGTCCGGGCGCGGCGAAGATCTGTGCCTGCGTCAGCCCCTTGATGCAGAGCTTGCCGCGATTGACGTCGGCCCCACCCACGCCGCGGGTGGTAACGGGAGTGCCGGCGGCATCGACACCCACCTCGATGGAACAACCCACAGAACAATAGCCGCAGGTGGCGTACTTCCATTCCGCCACGCCCTTGTCGGCGATGCGGATGGGATTCTTCTTGCGGCGTCCGAACAGCATCAGTTCCCCTCCAGTGCGCTCTGGCAGTCTTCGCCATGCGCAACCTGCTGCGACCCCGCCGCTTTGCCCCTGCCAAGGCCGCTCGCGATTTCGACCCGACCAGCCACGACTCTCGTCTGGTACGTGCGGATAGACATGGCAGCGTCTTCGAGGCACGCGCCGGTTTCCAGGTTGAAGTGCTGCTTGAAGATGGGCGAGGCAACCACGAGCTGGCCATTCAGGTCCCCGACGATGCCTCGCGACAGCACCGGTGCCTTGCTGAAGGGGTCAAAGGCATCGATGGCGAAGACCTCGCCGCTGCCGGAGACGCGGAACACGGCCACTTGATCCTCGCCCAGGAGGGCACGTACGCCCACATCCGGGACCAGCGCGTCGACGGCGCAAACGGGGGTCCATTTGGTCATGCTCACCCTACTTCCACGACTTCTGGTTCGTCCGCCAACGCCGGCCGGCGTTGGCCGCGTTCGCGCACGAAGACGAGGGAGTCGTCCGCCTTGTCACTGTTGACAAAGGTACGGAAGCGTCCGAGCTTCTCCTCGTCTTCGAGGGTGGCCTTCCACTCGCACTCGTAGGTGCCAACCACGTGTGCCATCTCTGCCTCGAGATCAGCGGCGAGGCCCAGGCTGTCGTCAATCACGACGCTCTTGAGATAGTCAAGGCCACCCTCGAGGTTCTCCATCCATACCGATGTGCGCTGCAGGCGATCGGCGGTGCGGATGTAGAACATGAGGAAGCGGTCGATGAGTTCGATCAGGCCGGTGTCGTCGAGGCCCGTCGCGAAGAGATCCGCGTGACGCGGCCTCATCCCGCCGTTGCCGCAAACGTAAAGGTTCCAGCCGATTTCGGTGGCAAGGACGCCCACGTCCTTGCTCTGCGCCTCGGCGCACTCGCGGGTGCAGCCGGAAACGGCGAACTTGAGCTTGTGCGGGGCGCGCAAGCCCTTGTAGCGATTCTCGATGTGGATGGCCATACCGACGCTATCGAGGACGCCGTAGCGACACCAAGTGCTGCCGACACAGGACTTCACCGTGCGCACCGCCTTGCCGTAGGCGTGGCCGGTCTCGAAGCCGGCGTCGATGAGTTCGCGCCAAATAAGCGGCAATTCGTGGACTTGCGCGCCGAAAAGGTCGATGCGCTGGCCGCCCGTGATCTTGGTGTAGAGGTCGTATTTCTTCGCCACCTCGCCGAGGGCAATGAGTTTGTCCGGCGCGATCTCGCCGCCAGCGACGCGCGGCACGATGGAATACGTGCCGTTCTTCTGCAGGTTGGCGAGGAAGTGGTCGTTGGTGTCCTGCAAGGGCGCGTGCCCCGACTTGAGCACGTGCTCGTTCCAGCATGCCGCGAGGATGGAGGCAGCGGCCGGCTTGCAGATGTCGCAGCCGCGACCCTTGCCGTGCCTGGCGATGAGTTCCTCAAAGGTCTTGATGCCTTCCACGCGCACGAGGTGATAGAGCTCTTGGCGCGTGTGCGGGAAGTGCTCGCAGATGTCGGTGTTCACCTCGATGCCACGCCGTTCGAGCTCGGCGTTCAGAAGCTGCGTCACGAGGGGCGCGCAGCCGCCGCAGCCTGTGCTGGCCTTGGTGCAGCCGCGAATGGCGCCGAGGGTGCTGGCGCCGTCTTCGACCGCAGCAATGATGTCGGCTTTCGAAACGTCGTGGCAGGAGCAGATTTGCGCCGTGTTCGGCAGCGCATCCACGGCACCGGCCGGCATGCCGCCGCCTTCGCGCACGGGCAAGATCAGCGCATCGGGGTGCTTCGGCAGCGTCAGTTCGTTCAGCATCGTCTGCTGCAACATGCCGTAGTCGGCAGTGTCGCCGACGAGCACCGCGCCGAGCAGCTTCTTGCCGGTCTTGTTGACGACGATGCGCTTGTACACGCGTTCGCGCTCGTTGATGTAGGTGTACGTGCCTGCACCCCTGGTGCGGCCGTGGGCGTCGCCGACGCTGGCTACATCGACGCCGAGGAGCTTGAGCTTGGTGCTCATGTCGGCGCCGTGGAACTTGGGCCCTTCGCTTCCCGCGAGCGTGGCAGCGGCCACTTTCGCCATCTCGTAACCTGGGGCGACGAGGCCGAAGATGCGACCGTCGTAAAGCGCGCATTCGCCGATGGCAAGGATGTTGGGGTCGGACGTCCGGCACGACTCATCGATGACGATGCCGCCTCGTTCGCCCACTTCGAGACAGCACTCGCGGGCAAGTTCGTCACGGGGGCGAATCCCGGCGGAGAAGACGATGACATCGGTCTCGAGGCTGTCACCGTCTGCGAATTCCATGCGATAGCGTGATGCTGGGCCTTGCATTGGTGACGCCTGCGTCACCCTTGCTTCCGTGATCCGCAGTGTGTTCTTGCCGGTGTGAGCCCGAACCCCAAGCTCTTCGATCATGCCGCGCAGCATCGTGCCACCGCCCTCGTCGAGCTGTGTTGCCATG
This sequence comes from Pseudomonadales bacterium, assembly GCA_965116935.1. Classification (GTDB taxonomy): domain Bacteria; phylum Pseudomonadota; class Gammaproteobacteria; order Pseudomonadales; family Azotimanducaceae; genus VXYL01. The sequence continues at coordinate 4,739,578 of OZ220737.1, forward strand.
AGGCCGGGCGCAAACTCCACGACGTGGGTCGCAAGGCCCATGTTCTTCAAGGCATTGGCCGCTTCGAGCCCAAGCAAGCCGCCGCCAACCACAACACCAACTTCGGCACCGCCGCCGGATGCCTGGATCGCATCAAGGTCTTCGATGGTCCGATAGACGTGGCAATGGGGCAGTTCGCGGCCCTCGATGGGCGGCACGAACGGAACCGAGCCCGTGGCGAGAACAAGGGTGTCGTAGCCCATGCTGCGGCCCTTGCTGGTGGCGATGGTCTTCGCCGCCCGATCAATCTCCACAGCCGTTTCATCAATGTGAACCGTGGCAGAGGCCGGCAGCGCCGGCAACGCAAGCTCGTCCGCAGCCGCACCCGCGAAGTACTCGCTCAAGTGCACCCGGTCATAGGCTGCCCGCGGCTCCTCGCCCACCACCGTGACAGCGACACCGGGCTGGCCGGCGGCGAGCGCCGCAAACCGATGCCCCACCATTCCGTTCCCAACCACCACAACTCGATGGCCAGCAAGGTCACTCTGTCCGCCTACGCGTTCCATGAGGCGCACCGAGCAACAACCGTGCCAAGTGCAAGAAACGAGCGGCCTACCAGTTGAAAGGAGGGGTTCTCCCAAGCCAAACGGTGCAAACCGACGCGCCAACGCCCTCAAATCGCGCATCCGCACCCAATCCGCCTTCGGAGGGAGGGCGGGCACTTCGCGGATCGACTCCAGCACAGCTCCCTTGCGGACTCCGAATGCCGTAGCTACGAGCGATTGCGAGGACGAAGGCGAGCAGTTCGCGCTGTGAATCGCCAACGCGCACGCTAGCAGCCTGTCGGACTTGTGACGGGGTCTGCGGAGGGAAGGCATTCTGCCTTCCCTCGTGCGCCGACAGGCGCACGGGCCGGATGCCGACAAAGGAAGGGCGCCTGTCGGCGCCAGGGAAGGCAGAATGCCTTCCCTCCGAAGGCCCGTCTTGTTCGGGTGCTAGCAGTTCGCGCTAGCGCATGAGGAGGGCCACCCGAAGAAGGGCGACGCATGCGTCGCCCCTACGGCCCGGGACATGACACCTTCCTGTAGGGGCGACGCATGCGTCGCCCTGTCCGGCAGCCGGGTGCATCGCCGCCAAGTCCGACAGACTGCTAGGAGGCTGCGCCGTAGAAACGGCGCTGGCTCCTAGCCGGAGGGGTGAGCGCAAGCGAACCCGGAGGCCAGCAGTTCGCGTAGCGAACTGCCGACGCGCCCTTCAGGGCGCGCTAGCCCAATGTCCTGTGTCATGAACGCGTTGGACTTCCGGGAATGATGCCCGGAAACGGAAACTGCCTCGAAAGCGGAGGATGTGCCGCCCATACGCGCTTCCGACCTCGTGTTTCGCACGGAGTCGGCGCCGGCAAGCACCAACCCATTTCTGGCGGGCACCGAGTGCTTTACAGTCTCGCACCTTGAACGCCACCGGCCACGACCATGCAATACACAACGTTGCTACCCACCATTCGACGCACGCTGGATGCACACCCGTTGCACTCCGGCCTTGGTCGGGACCGACTGACGCGACACATGCTTGCGGCCGGCGCGATGGTCGTTGCCGCTTCGTCCGGGGGTCACGGAAGCGTTTCGCCGGCATTCGAAGACGGTCGGGCGATCGAGTTCCCCGACACGGCCGGCCATGTGACACTGGTGGTGGACCTGCACACGCACAGCGTCTTCTCCGATGGCCACGTCTGGCCGTTCATCCGCGTCGCGGAGGCAGTGCGCGACGGGCTCGATGCCCTGGCCATCACCGAGCACCTCGAGTACCAGCCCCATCGCGCCTTACTGCCGAACAAGGATCGCAACAGCGCGGTTCGCGAGGCACGGATCGCAGCCGCAACCACGGACCTGATCGTCATCAACGGTTCCGAAATCACCCGCAGCGCACCGGCCGGACACATGAATGCGGTGTTCTTGGACGATGCCAACGAACTGTTCCCCATCGCCGACGGCGAACCGGTGGAGTCCTGGCCCGTCGAGGAAGCGGTGGCTGCCGCGAACCGCCAGGGCGCCTTCGTGTTCTGGAACCATCCTTGGTCGTCGCCGGAAACGCCCGACCTCAGGACGAAGCTCACGGATTTCCACGCCGAACGGATCGCCGACGGCGAGTTGCACGGCATCGAGGTCGTCAACGGCGGCACCTACAGCGAAGAGGCGCACCGGATCGCCCTCGATCACGGGCTTGCATTGATCGGCACGTCCGACGTTCACAATCTCGTCGACTGGGACCACGACATTCCCGGCGGGGGCCACCGCCCCGTTACCTTGGTGCTGGCGGAGGAGCGTTCCAAAGAGGCGCTCAAGAGGGCGCTGTTCGAGTTGCGCACGGTGGTTTGGTTCAAGGACCTGTTGATCGGCCGGCCGCCTCACCTCGACGCGCTTCTGCAAGCGTCGCTGTCACTCGATGATGTGCGCTGGCACCCGACCCGCGAGGTGGTGTGGGTGACGCTCGTCAATCACACCGAATCCCCCCTGCGTTTGCGACACCTCAGCACGGCCGATCAGTCACTCACGGGCCATGCCGACTTCGTGGAGGTAGTGCCGCACGGTCGCACGGAGCTAACGCTGCGGCCGGTCGAGAAAGACGACGAGGTACGGCTCGAATTCGAGGTGTTGAACGCGCTCTCGGCGCCGAACTCGCACCCCAAGGTCGCACTGTCGGCGACGGTTCCGCCGCGACCAGCAGGTCCCACCAGCTATCGACACGATGCCGAGCCCGCCTTCTCAATCGAGTACCCGCAAGGATCGCGTCCCGTGTCGCCGGACGCACAGGAGCAAGTCTTCGCCGGTTCGACACCCGACGGTGTGACCTTCCAGGTCGCGGTAATGCCGATACCGGTGGATGTACCCCTTGACGGAATGGCTGCGGAATACGCCGCCGGGGTAAAGGCCGCCGGCATCGGCGACGATTTCGAGACCACGACCAACCAGGCCATAATGCTTGCCGACGGCACGTCCGCCTACCGCGCCGAAGTCCGCTGGCTCTATCTCGCCGGCATCCGCCTTGCCACACAAGGCTGTTTTCGCCTACCGAGACGGCAATGTCGTCTTCGTCACCGCCCATCCCCGCGAAGGCTCGGAGAGCATAGAGGCAGCAGGAGCAATCGTCGAAAGCCTACGCTTCGACTGAAGCCGCATCAGCGGAAAACAACCCGGCGCACAGGGGCGTAGCGCCCTCGCCCCTAGGCCGCCACACGGACGCAATCCAAGGCGATATGGCGGATGCTCCTGCGTTGCCATGTGTAGGCCACATGCACTTGCGCGTCGGTGCAGATGATGGCGGGGTAAGAGAATTCGCCCGGTGTGTCCTCGAGCACCTGCGTTTGTCGCCACTCGCCGTCGGCTTCGCGCACCGCGAGGGCCAGCGGCGTGCGGGCACCACCCCAGCGACCAACGGGGGTGGCTGTTGGATTGTAGGCGAGCACGGTGCGACCGTCGGGGAGATTGGCGGCGTCTATGCCGGAGTTGGGGTTCGGCAATGGCGCGGCTTCGAGGGGTGACCATTTCTCGCCGTCGGGGCTGTGGGTTTGGGCAATGCAGCCGGCTTTGGTTCGCACGAGGGCCGCAAAACCCGTATCGGTGCGGAACACGCTCGGTTGGATCGGCGAAAGGCCCTTCGGGTCGGCAACGTCGTGTCGAGCTGGCGCTGGCCCGCCCTGCCCCGCCAGCCACGCCCGCGGCAGAATCTCGAAGTGGCAGGTCCAGCCACCCACCTCCAAGCTCGACGGGCACAAGAGGTCGCCGTTCGCGAGCGTGAGGGGCTTGTTCTTGATGGGCCCCAGAAAGCCCGTTGGCAACGCTGGTCCCGGCTCCCAACTCACACCGCTGTCGACCGATTGCAGCACTTCGCCGTGCCATGTGCTTGGGCTCTTGCCCACCTTGTAGAACAGCAGCAAGCCCTCGGCAGTGTCGGCAAGAACCGGATTCCAGCACGCTTGACCGTCGCCATCCGCCACCTGTCGAGGCGCTTCCCAATCGCCTTCGCCCGGATCGAGCCCCCGACTTGCCGCAACCCAGATGCCGACATCGGGGTTCTTCTCGTGCGTGCCGCCAAACCAGGCCACCACAAGCCGATCCGCCAAGGCGACGATGGTAGCCGCATGGCAAGCCGGGGTCGGCGGATTGTCAGGATCGAATACGAATGCCATGTCACTTGCTCCCTGCGATTCCTTCCACGCGAAGCCCCTGTGCGAAGCCATCTTGCCGCAGGCGCGTTCTTGCCCTAGCGAACTAGGCGACGCATGCGTCGCCCCTACATCCCGATGCAGAAACACCCCGTAGGGGCAACGCCGCATCGCCCCTACGGCCCGATGCAGAAACGCTCTTGTAGGGGCACCGCATGCGTTGCCCTGTCCGCCATTGGGGTGCGCCGCGGCCAGGTCCGACAGACTGCAAGCGAAGATGCAACCACGCCCTCATGCAGAGACTTCGCTGCGCCAAACCACGGGGCGAAGCAACAGGATGGCGACCGTCACGAGCAGTAGCAAGATCGCCAACGCCGGGAACAGCGCCTGCAACGTCACCCACTGGCCCAAGGCCGCCAACGGCAGGGTGACGATCTGGGCGATGCCCATGTTGAGGTTGAGGATGCTCATCACGCGGCCCCGAAGGTTGGGCGGGGCCACGAGTTGGATCAGTGCCGTGCCGGCGATTTGCGACGTGGCCATGGCGATGCCGAGGCCGAAGTTGCCGATGACGGCGTTGGCGGGGGTGTGGCCGCCACCGAAGACGAAGAACGACAGTCCGAACCCCACGGCGCTCAGGGCGACGATGCGGCCCTTGCGTTCATAGCGGGAGAAGCGCGCCATCATGCCGGACGCGAGCACCGCCCCGATGCCCCATGTGGCGGCAACCAAACCGAAATCCCGTACGGGAACACCCACCACCGTAGTGATCCAGGTCGGGCCCAAGTTGGCGACGGCTGGGAAGCCGAGGCCCATCATGGTGACCAGCAGCACCACTACCCAGAGGACTCTCGGCTCCCGCCTTGTATAGGCCAGCCCTTCCCCGATGTCGCGCAGCACGTTGCCGAGGCTGAATCTTGTGGCCGGGCGACGGTGCCGCGTGCGGTGGCGCATCAGCAGCAACGCCACCACCTCGGCCAAGTGGCCGAATGCGCCGACGAGATAGCCGACACCGGGGCCAAAGGTGGCGATTACGAAGCCCGTGCCCACCAACGCCACTGGCAAGGCGACCTGACCGCCAGCAGCGTTCAGTGCAATGCCGGAGGTGGTTCGCTCACGTCCCAGAATGTCGGGGACGATCGCCTGCCGCGTGGGCGCGTCGATGGAAGCCAATGCCGACGAGACGAACACCAAGGCATAGAAGAGAATAAGATTCGAGCCCTGCGCGTCCCCCACAATCATCAGCACGCCGATGGCGATGTTGAAGCCGAGCGCGGCCAGTTGCGTGACGATGAGCAGTATGCGGCGGTCGAATCGATCCGCGAGCGCGCCGCCGTAGAGGCCAAACAGGAGCATTCCACCACCGCGCACTGCGGCGATGAGACCCACGAGCACGATGCGAAGATCTTCCTCGGCGCTGGCCTGCACCCAGATGATCTGCGCCACGAACTGAAACGGGCTCAGCGCATGGGCGATCAGGAGGCCTAGGAAGAGGAGGCGGAAGTCGCGCACGGCGAGCGGCGCGAACATGCCATGGGATCCTGCGGCGGAGGCGTCGGAAGGCAATAGACGAATGAGGTCCGCCAGCCGGCGGCCCGTTGCGGCAAAGCCCAAGCCTAACCCTCTGAACGCCGCGATGTCGCGCGGGACCGCAGCACGTCGCGTTGGGCGAGAATGCGCGCTCCAAGGAGCGCCCGTGCAATCCCGCCCAATGACGAGGTGACGAAGGCCGTTGGTCAGCAAGGAACCGAACGCAAGCCGAGTCCTCGTATGGATGTGCGTGTTGATTGCCGTCAACCAACTGGGCTTTGGTGCGGTGATTCCGGTGCTGCCGCTGTATGCACAGTCGTTCGGCGTCTCGCAGGCGGCAATCGGGGCGACGGTGGCCGTGTATGGGCTGGCGCGGGTTCTGCTCAGCATCCCCACCGGCAAGGTGGCGGATTGGCTGGGGCGGCGTTCAGCGCTGGCCGCCGGTGGCGCGCTCTCCGCGATCGGCAATCTCTGGTGCGCCGTGGCGGGAAGCTACGCCGAACTCGTGCTGGCGCGGCTCGTGGCCGGCGCCGGTGCCGGCGTGGTGCTGACCGCTGGGATGATCGTGCTGGCAGACATCACCCGCACAGCCACGCGAGGTCGAACGATGGCCATCTATCAGGGCACGTTCCTGTTCGCGGTGGGCATCGGGCCGTTCCCCGGCGGCTTCCTCGCCGAACGGTTTGGGCTCGACGTGCCGTTTCTTGTTTACGGCGTCGCGAGTGCCATTGTCACCGCCGTGGCATGGTTCGGCGTTGCGGAAACCCGCCCATCGGCGCACGCGGATGCGCAAGGTGGCACCGCCCTGCCCCTACGCCAGCAGCTTCGCGTGCTTGCAGCCAATGTGGGCTTCCTGCTTACCTGCACGCTGAGTCTCGTCGGCGCGGTCGCCCGAACCGGCGCGTTGTTCAGCGTCGTGCCGGTGCTGGCACGGGACCGGCTGGACCTCACGGCAACCCAGATCGGCTTCGGCTTCGCCGTCGGCAGCATCCTGGGGCTGCTCATCACCTACCCCGCCGGCGCCTTGGTGGACTACTACGGGCGCAAGTCCGTCATCGTGCCGGCTACGTTCTTCACCGCCGCATCGATGCTGGCCTTCAGCCTCGCGCCCGACTATGTCTGGTTCCTGCTCGCCTGCGCCGTGTGGGGCGGCGCAACTGCTGCCAGCGGCGCAGCTCCAGCAGCCTACGCAGCAGATTCGGCTCCGCCCGGAATGAACGCGGCAGCCATGAGCGCCTATCGAATGCTGAGCGACATCGGCTACGTCGCCGGCCCCATCCTGCTCGGCGCCCTGGGCGACTGGCAGGGGCTCGACGCGCCGATGTGGGCCGCCGCGGTGGCCCTGGCGGTGGCCACGGCGTTGTTTGCTGCGTTGGCCCCCGAGACTCACCGAGGGGAGCGCTCGTAGCCGGCACGCATAGCCGTGTGCCGGCAGAAAGCTGGCTATACCTTTCGACTCTTGGGCTCGAAGCGCTCCGCGCGAGGAGCATGCGGGATTGACGCGCTGCCGTGGATGGCTTCCGCGACCTGACTGAGACGCGACAGGGCCGACGAACTCAAGCGACGGCAGTGCCACTGTGCCGCTGGGGACCGCTTGTTTTTGACCCTCTCCACACGGAAGACCACCTTGCGCCCCTGCGATGCAACAAGGGCCGGCGAAGATCAACGACCTCTGAACCGGCGAAGAAAAAGTAACTTAGGGCGTGTTAAAACTTGGCACCACTGCTCTCCAAAGAGTAGGTTGTAAATCAATAAGTTAAGGACGGATGATGGCGGATGGACATCGGTGCCGCCGCAAGCGCCTTCTTGCTCCGTAAGAGGCGGATATTGCTAGAGAAATATGCGACGATCCATGAGTAGTGTGAACACGCCCTAGGTCACCGGGCTGGAAGTTTCGACTCCGCGAATCCGTCTTTTCGGAAGAACGGTTGAGGCGAAGACGCCGGGCTGAAGGCGCGTCGGGGACGATACGGGGCGAGGGTTTGAGTCTGGCCGTAATTCCGCTAGGACGCTCGGAGTCGGCGGCTGTGGCATTGGAGTAACCAATCCGTCCCGACATACCCACCATGAACAAGACGGAGAGCCAGACGACATGGCGACGAGAACCTGCGCTGGCGGCGCGCGATGAGCACGATGAGCACTTCGGTCGTCGACAGCGCGGGCCCATGACGTCGCCGACGGGTGGTGGTCGAGCCGGTCAAGGTGTTGTCAGTGCGGCTGGCGCTGCCGGTCGGGAGGTCTTGTCGCGCATGCACGTCAAGCGGGCTGGATGGCAGTCACGGTCGTGGTTGAGGTGGACGTGGAGGTCGCCGCTCCGGTCCTCCGGCAGCGAGCGCAGCGGCCCATGCGCAGGGCAAGGCCATGGCGGACGTGGAACTCGCCGGCCGGAACGCGCACCGAGGCCGCTCTGTCCGCCTACCGGCGCGACGGCGCCGGACGGGGGCCGGGCCAGGTGGTGGGCGTCAAGTGGGGGGACTCCGATCCGCATCGCGGACCTGCTGGCGGAGCGTTGCGGCGTTCGCGACCTGCGCGACGCGCTCCTGATCCGGATCATGTCCGACGGCCTGCTGCGGGTGTCCGAGGCGGAGGCGCTGGACGTTGCGGACCTCGCGCTTTCGAAGGGAAAGCTGCTGGTGACGATCCGGCGCAGCAAGACGGACCAGGACGGCAAGGGCGTCGTGTTCCGCGGCGGGCCCGGCACGGAGCGGCTGGCCCGCAAATGGCTCGATGCCGCACAGATCGAGGAAGGGTCCGTGTTCCGTGTCGTCAACAAGGCTGGGCTTGTGGCGGCCTCCCGGCTGCGGCCCGCAGCGTGCGTGACATCGTCAAGCACCGCGCGGCGGATGGAGATCGAGGGGCGGGTGTCCGGCCACTCGCTGCGGGTGAGCTCCGCGCAGTCGTTGCGGGACCGCGGCACCACCACGACGGATCTGATGACCGCGGGCCGGTGGAATCGCGTGGAGACGATGGTGGGCTACGTGCGTGAGCAGGATGCGGCGTTCGGTCCGATGGCCCGGTTGCGCTACGGCGTTGAGCCGCCAAGCGGTGGCAGGAACCGTCCCCACCGCCGCGGCAAGGCGCGGCCGCCAAGCGCGAACGGAGGTGGGCACGAAAGGAGTCGAAGCGCGTGCGAAGAGCGTCGAAAAAGTTCGAGAAAAGGCTTGCACGCATCAGAAGGGCCTTGATAGGCTCTGGGGCGGCGGATTGACGGAACCAACGGGGTATGGGGCACCGAGTTCGCGGTAGCGATCTGCGTGCGTTAGGTCGGCTGACGGCTTGGCAACTGTGCCTGAAACGCCATCAGACGAGGCCAGTTAACGCTGGCGATCGTCCGGGGGAGCCGTGTCGTCGTCCGGCTGGGAAACACAAGTGATCGTTGTAAGTCAACGAAAACAAAGGAACTTTTCTATGGCCAATGTGGCAAACAGCTTGAAGAGACTCATGGGCAACGTGGACGGCGCTATTGGTGCCGCGCTCGTTGACTTCGATGGTGGGCTTACCTTGGGCACCGAAGGTGGCGGGGACGTCTTGGATCTCAACGTTGCCGGTTCAGGAAACCTTGAGGTTGTGCGGGCGAAGGTCAAGGTCATGGAACAGCTCGGCCTTGACGACAACATCGAGGACATTCTCATCACGCTCAGTACGCAGTACCACCTGATCCGACCCCTTGAGCGCCACCCCACGATGTTCCTGTATCTCGCGATCTACCGAGACGGCGGCAATCTTGGCATGGCCCGTCACCAGCTTCGGGTCGTCGAGAGCAACCTCGAGGTCTGACCTGCACTGCGGTCGGTTGGGCGTCCCGGGCGAGACCGGTTCACGCACCGCCCCCTCCGGAGTGCAATTGCCTGCTGGTTCAGGGAATCGGGACAGAAGCCTTGCGCACGGGGGCAAGGCAGGAGGGTTTTCGTGCGATTCTTCAAGGCGTCTCCTCGCGCTGCCAAAGGCGCCGATGAGGACAGCGGCGCTTCGGATGGCGAAGCGGTAGACGGCGAAACGACAGGCCATGGTCGTAAGGCGACAACGGGGGAGGACAAACCCTCAAGGTGGCGGCACGGCCTGCAGGAAACGGTCGAGGCGGTTGACGGGGCCATAGGCGTTGCGTTGATCGACATCGATGGCGGCGTGATGCTTGGAGTCGAAGGTCGGGACCGTGGGTTTATCGAGACCGCCAGCATGGGCGGTCTCGATGTCGTGCGTGCGCAGAACCGGGCGATAGATCAGCTTACGATCGACGATGAGGTCGAAGACATCCTGATTACCCTCACCACGCAATACCACATGATCCGGCGGCTGAAGGGCGATTCTTCGCTGCTCCTGTTTCTTGCGATCCACCGAAACGAGGGGAATCCGGGGTTGGCGCGGCACCAACTTCGGTCTGTGGAAGGCAGGTTGGGCATCTAGTGTCGCGTCCCAGAAATACGTCACCCTTCGTGCTGGACGTTGGCTGGTGCAACATGCCGGAGAAAGTGCCGTCCGCGACTCGCCCCGAGAGGTCGTTGAGTGCCTGCTATTTCTTGCGAGACGTGACGTTGGTTGAATCCGCGATTTCGCGTGCGGCGCTCGCCGTTCAGCCCCTTCCCCGAACCAGACGGGGCGTAAGCACCCATACTCCGTTGCTGCGACCGATTGTCCTACTAGCGGTTGCCGTGCTGGCAGGTAAGGGTGCGTTGGCGGACGTGCCCGACTCAGGCGACACAAGCTGGGTCATGATGTCGACGGTGCTCGTGTTGTTCATGACGATTCCCGGGTTGGCCCTGTTCTACGGCGGACTCGTTCGGGCAAGCAGCGTGCTGTCGGTGCTCATGCAGTGCCTTGCCATCACCTGCGTGGTCACGCTGTTGTGGGTCGCCGTGGGGTATAGCCTGACGTTTGGGGACGACGGCTTCGTCATTGGTGATTTCAGCCGAGTGCTGTTCCATGGCATTGAATCAGGCGACTCCAAAGGTGGAGTTCCCGAAGGTGCCTTCGCGCTCTTTCAGATGACGTTTGCGATTATCGCGCCGGCCTTGGTGGTCGGCGCGTTCGCGGAGCGGATGCGCTTTGGGGCGGTGCTCGGCTTTGCGATGCTGTGGTCGCTCGCCGTGTACGTTCCGTTGGCGCATTGGGTGTGGGGTGGCGGTTGGCTGGCGCAAGTGGGCGTCATGGACTTTTCCGGCGGCTTGGTTGTGCATCTGGCGGCCGGCATGGCGGCCCTCGTTGCGGCGCTCACGGTCGGATCGAGACGCGGCTACCCGGGACACGTTGAGCCTCCACACAACATGCCGCTGGCCGTGACCGGCGCCGCTATGCTCTGGATTGGCTGGCTTGGCTTTAATGGCGGCAGTGCCCTGGCGGCGGACGGCGATGCCGTCCGAGCGATGATTGCAACGCATATATCAGCTGCTGCGGGTATGTTTAGCTGGATGGCGCTCGAGTGGAAACAGTACGACAAGCCATCTGCCTTGGGTGCCGTGACCGGGGTGATTGCGGGCCTCGGCACGATCACCCCGGCGGCTGGCTACGTTTCACCCGCCGCGGCGCTTCTCGTGGGCTTGTGCGCTGGTACCGTCTGCTACTTCGCCACCCAGTTGATGAACCTCAAGTTTCAGGTTGACGACACCTTGGACGTATTTGCCGTCCACGGCGTTGGCGGCGCGCTGGGCACGATCCTGTGCGGCGTGTTCGCGAGCAACGCACTAGGCGGACTCTTTGCGGGTTCGGAGAGCATCCAGGTTTTGTCGCAGCTCCGCATTCAGTTTCTAGGCGTCGTGCTTGTGGCGGTGTACTCGAGTCTGGTGACGTACGTCATACTGCGCATCACCAACCTGTTCGGGGGCAATCGCGTTTCCGAGACCGACGAGGCGGAAGGACTGGACGTGGTGTCGCACAACGAGCGGGGCTACGCGTTGTAGCGTGGAATCCTTCCGAAGGACTCCCAGAGAGCGACTCCATGGCCACCCGTGCAACGTCCTCCAAACAGAAGGGACCGGAGTTTGCGATTCCCGGCTGGCTTGGGTTGCCGGCCTCCCTCTTCGTTATTGTGTGCTTCTATGCACTGCTTTTGCTGGCAAGCAATGACGATCTTGTCCTAGCGCCGGAGCATGACGCCGATCTGTGCCCGGTCGCCGAGAGTACAGACCACCATACAGTGCTCCTTCTCGACTTGCGCAAGCCATTCGGCGAACAAGCGCATCTTCCCGCAACCATCACCAGACGCGTGGCCAATGCACTTGAAGACGGTTCGGAACTTGAGGTGTTTGTGCTTGGTGCCAGGGCAGCGGAGCCGCGGAAAAGGGTGGCTCGGCTGTGCAAGCCCTTCCGCAACGACGAGTTGTCCGTTGTCGCAGCCAAGGGCCGGAGCGGGACGGTTCGAGACTGTGACGACATACCGGCGCAGCTGCCGCCGGCAACGCGGGAGCGCGTGGCCGCGTTTTGCGCGCGTCGAGAAGAACTGGCAGCGCGCGTCGACCGATTGGCAGCGACCTCTGCGCCATTGCGGGCGATCCGGTCTACTCCCCTCGTGGAAGCAATTGAGGAGACGCGGGCGGAACTTGACGGACATGCACGTCCCGCTGCCATCTACATCCTCTCCGACATGCTGCAGCACTCCGCTTGTTACTCGCATCTCGCGCTCGCTCCCGGCGAGTGGGACCATGACGCTTTCGTGGCCGCATGCAGCAGCCGTCCGGTGGCGACATCGGGCAACTCCGAGCTCAACATCATGGTCTTCTACCTCCCCGGGCGCATTGCCGAGTATCCGTCGGGCGAACTGGCGTGCAAGGCATTCTGGCGCAAGTACTTCGATGGCGCTGGCACGCTGACGTTCGACGACCAAGGGGCCGTTCCTGCCGCGGCTGAGCGGCACCAAGCCCGGCTTTGACCGCCGCCGACGACATGCCGAAGGCCGCGTCGTCGACCTGCGCATGATGTTTCGGATCCCGCGCGACCGGACGCGAACCATGCCTGCGATGGCTACGGTCGGCTTGGTGGCCGTCCTTGGTTCATTGGGGAAAGGCAGTTCGCGAACCGTGTCGGAAAACCGTACGGATACTCCGGGCCACCTCGGACGTCCGTGCTTGCGCGCCTGTCCCCAACGGGCTTACCGCGCCCGGATTCCAGTCAACACACGGCGCGCCTCAGGCAACCACCGCTAGTGACAACACCGCCGGCATCCCGTCTCCACAAAGCTGCCAATGCGCGCCATCGGAGACGCGCCAGACCTCTCCCGTATCGGTGCCCACGAACACGCCGCCCGGCACTTCCGGATCCACCGTGAGGCCATGGAAATTGGCGGCGCTTGGCGAATGCGCCTCATCGCACAGCGAGCGCCACGACTCGCCGCCGTCCTCCGAACGGAACAACATTGCCCTTGAGCCGCCTTCCTCGCGGTGGTTCGAGAATGCCGTCGGAGCGCTTGCCACGGTGAGGCCGTAGGGCGCGCGGGCATCCACGCACATCGGTCGCGAGTAGCGCGGCGTGATGCCCTTCCATGCGTACGTCCACGTGGCGCCGGCATCGTCCGAGCGAAACACGCCAGCATTCGGCTCCACCATCTCGGCCACTCCGTCAAGCCGACCGTAGCCTGTGGAGGCATAGAGCGTGTCCGGTTGCGCCGGATGCGGGAACATCATGTGCAGGTCCGGATTGTCGCCGGGAAGCACCATCTCCCACGTCTCGCCAGCATCCTCAGAGACCGCAATGCCGCCCACCTCAACACCGACCCAAAGCCGCTTCCCGGCAGCCACAAGCGCTCTGGCCCTCGCCCCCACCGGCGGTTTCACCGGCACGCACCAGCCGCCTTCCTCCGCCAAGCGGGCGAGCGCAGGAAGCTCTGTCCAGCTATCGCCGTTGTCGTCGCTGCGGAACAGACCCGTCGGCGCCGTGCCGGCATAGATCGACCCATTGCCATCGCCCCGCACCTGCCACACCTCACGGCCCTCAAGCCCCGACCGCTTCCACGCCTCGCCATCGTCGGAGGCGAACAATCCATCGCCCGTGCCCGCAAACAGCCGCCTGCCCACTTGCACAAGCTCCCGCACGCCGCGGCTCTCGTGAACTTGCTTCACCCACCCATCCCCAACAGCAAAGACACCCCGAGTGGTGCCAGCCACGATGTCCATCGTTCCCCCTCCCGAAAGTCCCTGAACGGTAGCCGCTGCTCCGCCTTCCCTCGAGCAATCAGCCTCGTTGTACCTAACTCTCCGTCGCGTGGCGCTGCTTCAACGTCCGTATTAGCAGATTCCCGTTAGCGCTTCTCCCGTCCCCTTCAACGAGCTCGACGCCTAGCGAGAAGTATTGCGAAAGGTGATGTCTCAAACCGCCACAACTCCATTCGTCGATGTCATGTTCCCAGTCCGAGCTGTTCCATGCATCCATCAGAACATCCGCGACATTCCTATCGCCGTCTGCCTCGCCTTCATCACCGCAAATCGCGACGGACCCCGAAGGCAATCCAAGCCGCGTTTCAATATCATCCACTATATCTTTAATCGTCAATCCATCGATACCGGTCTGAGATCGTCTTATATGAAAGGAAGCTGAGGGCTTCGTGTCATCGTCCGCAGCACGCGTAGAGTAGTCTACCAGTTCTGCAAGCCATTCCGTGACCGTCTGTGGCCGGGCTTGTGGCTCAAACATAAGCCCTTTCGCGATGGACTCGCCAAACGACCCAAACTCGTTGGCCAGCCTAGCGCGCGCCCGTTCTATGCCCTCTCTTTCGTTGGGAATGCCATCGCCGAAAATCGCTTCCGCGAAAACCAAGGCCAGCGCGTAAATGTCTGAGAACGTACCAAGTGTGTGGATAGGTGAATGCACCTCCCATGCTGCATAGCCTGGCGTATATACGACCGTACCCGATCCATCCGCGTTGCGTGCGCCTCCGAGGTCGACGATCTTGGGTTCGCCACGGCGGTCAAAAATGACGTTTGCAGGCTTGATGTCCTGGTGTATCAGCCCCTGTCGATGAATGTGGTCGACGCCCAACAGGATCTTCTTGAATATGGGCCACCACTCGTCGAGTTCGAACTCGCCATGATCTTCCATGACTTTCTCTAGCGATTCTCCTTCGACATAGCCCATGACAATGCAGTGCCCCGTTTTCTTGGCCTTGAACATTGTGCGAAACGGCACTACGTTGGGGTGCGGGTACTGCGCCAACTTGGCCAGGTTCTCGCCTTCAACGCGCGCGTCCCCCTTCGACGTGAGAACCTTGATGACGACGCGATCATGGTCAATGCCATCATGCTCGGCAAGGTACGTCCTTCCGAAATTTCCACGGCCAAGCGGCTTGACTACCCGGTAATCGCCCAGACGATCGGGCATCGTGTCACTTCCCATTCACTTGTCTCCTGCTTTAGGACTCATGCTCTTCGAGCATTACGAGCAACGCCCCATTATCCACTTGGTCGCCGGCCGCGACGTGAACTTCCGTGACGCTGCCGTCGAAGGGAGCGGTGATTCGGTGTTGCATTTTCATCGCTTCGATGACGAGCAGGAGTTGGCCCGCATGTACCTGGTCGCCAACGCCGATGTGGGTGGCCAGGACGTTGCCGGGCATGGGCGCCGTTAGGCCGCCTTTGATGTCCAAGAGGCCCGGGATGGGGAGGCGCGGGAGTTCCTCGATTTCCACGTCGCCCGAGGAGCCGTGCACGAGCCAGTTGTCGCCGTGTTCGGTGACTGACATTCGCGTTCTGCGACCGTCGATTTCGAGGTCTACCGTACCGCGTTCGGCGTGGAAGACGGCGACGATGGATGGTTCACCGGCCACTTCCATCTCGAAGGAGCCGTTGCGCTGCGAGCGGTATTCGATGGGGATTTCCTCATCGCCCACGCGATACTTGGTGCGCTCTGGAGGCATGCGGGAGTTGCGCCAGCCGCTCGGGAAGCCGCTCAGGGTCTTCGCCAGCGCCCGGCGCTTGGCCTGGGCGTACATCGCGGCGGCGATGATGGCGTCGGTGACTTCCCGCGGGCTCACGTCCCGCGCCCGGGGCGGGGCGATGCGCTCGATGAAGTCCGTGGTGGTGTCGCCGGCAATGAAAGCAGGGTGGCGGAGGGTCGCGACCAGGAAGTCGCGGTTGTTGCTGAGGCCCTGCAAGCGGGTTTGTTCGAGTGCCCGGGCCAGTCTGGAGGCGGCTTCGCGCCGGGTCGGAGCGTGGGTGATGACCTTCGCGATCATCGGGTCGAACTCTTGGCTCACCGGGCTGCCGGACTCGACGCCCGAATCGTAGCGGGCGGCGCCTTCGGCCGGCACCCACTCGAGCACGGTTCCTGGGGACGGCAGAAAGTCCCGCTCGGGGTCTTCTGCGTAGAGCCGTGCCTCGATGGCGTGGCCATCGATGGTGAGGTCGTCTTGGGTGTAGCCAAGCTCCTCGCCCTCGGCGATGCGGAGTTGCTCGCGCACGAGGTCCAGCCGCCGCTGCATCCCGCCTTGGGCGAGTCGGGCGATCTCTTCGGTTACCGGATGTTCCACCTGCAGCCGGGTGTTCACCTCCAGGAACCAGAAGTCGTCGCCATCAAGCAGGAATTCGACCGTGCCGGCAGAGGAATAGCCGATCTGCTTTGCGGCGGACACGGCCGCTTCCCCCATGCGGGCACGCAGGTCGTCGCTGACCGCTGGGGATGGCGCTTCCTCGATGATCTTCTGGTGGCGACGCTGGATGGAGCATTCCCGCTCGAACAGATGCACGAGGTTGCCATGGCTATCGCCGAGGATTTGGATTTCCACATGGCGGGCCGAAGTGACCCAGCGCTCGAGGAAAAGCGTGTCGTCGCCGAAAGCGGCGCCAGCCTCGCGGCGAGCGCCGGTGACTGCTTCTTCCAAGCCCTCGGGGCTTTCGACGACCCTCATGCCACGCCCGCCGCCGCCGGCGGAGGCCTTCACCAGGACGGGGTAACCGATCTTCTCGGCAGCCGCCTCGATGTCCTCGCCGGGCTTGAGCTCGATGGCCGGGAGCGTCGGCACCTTGGCCTCTTGGATGATGCGCTTGGCCGAGAGCTTGTCGCCCATGGCCGCAATGGCTTCGGAACTCGGCCCCACCCAGAGGATGCCAGCGCGGGTGACGGCATCGGCGAAGCCCGTGTTTTCGGAGAGGAAACCGTAGCCGGGGTGGACGGCGTCGGCACCGGTGCGCTGGCAGGCGGCGAGCACCTTGTCGGCATCGAGGTAGGTCTCGGCGGAGGTGCGGCCGTCGAGGGCAATGGCGGTATCGGCCTCCCGCACAAAGGGCGCACCGGCATCGCCGTTCGCATACACGGCAACCGTGCCGATGCCCATGTCGTGCGCCGTGCGGATGATCCGCCGGGCAATCTCGCCCCGATTGGCGATGAGCAGGCGACGAATGGGCTGAATCGCGTTAGCTGGCATGGAGGGTCCTCATGGGTTGTCGGGGGCGGACGGTCGGTCTTGGCGGCCGAGGCGTGGGAGAAAGCAGATACACGGGCCGCGCATCTCGCACGGAGGGTTCGTAGGCACTGCTCCAACGCCAGTCTTCGGGGGCATCGCAGAGGCCGGCATTGACGGGGTTGGCACGGATGTAATCGGCGGCAATGCGGAAATGCTCGTCGTTTCGGATGGCGCGGTCGAAGTAATCCCTAGCCCAAACGCGTCCCTTGCGTGCTAGGACCGAGTTGGCGCGTCGAGCCGTGTGCGACTTCCACGAGTGCACGATTGAGGACAGCGGCGTTCCGAGAAGCGGCGTAAACAAGGCATGCACGTGGTTGGGCATGATCACCCACTCGTGAAGGAGGTAGCGCTGCTCGTGGAAATGCAGGAGCGCATCCTTAACAAGGACGGCGATACTCGGCCTTCGTAGCCAGCACGCACCGTAACCGCCATCCAAAGCGACGTGGATTTGACGCCGCCAAGCTGCGTTGGCCGACGCTACATCGCGCTGACCAGGCATAGCCGTCAACTTATCGCGGACCCTCCGCGGCAGGCTATCGGCAAGTCGAAAACAGACATGCTGAGGGACCTCGCCAGCTTCCACATGAGGGAGGTGCGTGCGGTGGTTCGCCGAGGCGGGGGCAACGCCAGCGCGTGCGCCGTGCCATTGCGCGGGCTTGCGCCCGCGAGGGAAGGCAGAATGCCTTCCCTCCGAAGAGTCGCTCGATAGTTGGTGCGATGACGGTCCTTCGGAGGGAAGGCATTCTGCCTTCCCTCGCGGGCGCAAGCCCGCGTCCTCTACATTCGCCATGTGCCGAACTCCTTGGTGCCCTTGACTTCGTTGTTGTGGCAGGCGGAGAGGGACATGCCGATGATGTCGCGGGTGTCGCGGGGGTCGATCATGCCGTCGTCGGCGACGCGGGAGGTGGCGAAAAGGCCCTTGGATTGTTCTTCGAGCTGGTATTCGACCTGTTCCACCCGCTTGTCGTTGGCCGCCTCGTCGAACTCGATGCCCCGGCGCTGGGCGGCGGCGCGTTGGACGATGGTCATCACGCCAGCTTGCTGCTTCGGCCCCATCACGGCGATCTTGGCGGTGGGCCAGGTGTAGGAGAAGCGCGTGCCATAGGCGCGGCCGCTCATGCCGTAGTTGCCGGCGCCATAGGAAGCGCCGCAGATGACGATGATGTGCGGCACGGTGGAGTTCGAGACGGCATTGATCATCTTCGAGCCGTTCTTGGTGATGCCCTGCTGCTCGAAATCGGTGCCGACGATGTAGCCCGTGATGTTGTGCAGGAACAAGAGCGGCACGTCGATCTGGTTGCAGAGCTGGATGAACTGGCTCGCCTTCTCGGACGACTCGTTCATCAGCACGCCGTTGTTGCCGAGGATGCCGACAGGATAGCCGTGGATGGAGGCCCAGCCGCACACCAGCGTCGGCCCATACAGCGGCTTGAACTCCTCGAAGCGGGAGCCGTCCACCACGCGGGCGATCACCTCGCGCATGTCGAACGGGATGGAAAGGTCCTCGCCCACGAGGCCAATGAGCTCGTCGGGGTCGTAGATGGGCGGGTCCGCCGGCATGGAGGGCCCAGGCCCTAGCTTCCGCCAATTCAGATGCGCCACCACCTCGCGACACATGCGAATCCCGTCTAGCTCGTCCTCGGCTAGATAGTCACCAAGACCGGAAGTGGTCGTGTGCATCTCTGCGCCGGACAGCGTCTCACCGTCCGCATCCTCCCCCGTCGCCATCTTCACCAGCGGCGGCCCGCCGAGCGACACCCGCGAACGGCCGCGGATGAAGATGTTGTAGTCGCTCATGCCAGGCTGATACGCGCCGCCAGCCGTCGAGACGCCAAACACCACCGAAATGGTGGGAATCCGCATCTTCGACAGTTCCGTAATCTCGTAGAAGAGGCGACCCGACTCGGCAAAATGCCCAGTGGAGCCGCGCAGGCTCTCCGCCACCTGCCGCTCGAACTCGAGCCGCTCCTCCTCCGGGGTCATGGGCTTGCGCTCGCCGCCGCCGCGACTTCCGCCACCACGCAGGTCCGCTCCCGCCGACTCCACGAACTGCACGTACGGCAGCCGGTTCTCCCGGGCAATCTCGAGGCCCCGCATGAGCTTCTTGGAATTGAAGTGGTTCATGGCCCCGGCCTGCACGGAAGGATCGTGGCCGAGGATCACGCACTCCACATCCTCGATGATGCCGACCCCAACAATGAACCCGGAACCGATGTTGAAGTGCGAATGCCATGCGGCGAGCGGACTGATTTCTAGGAACGGCGCATCCGGGTCCAGCACATGCGCCACCCGCTCGCGCACCGCCATCTTCTCCCGCGATGCCAGCCGCGCCATCGCCTCCGGGCCGCCGCCCTGGGCGGCTTCCTTGTAGAGCCCGTCGAGCAAGTCGAGCTTGGCAAACATCTCGCGCCGGTTGATCTGGTATTGCTCGGCGCGCGTGTCGAGCCTCGATTGCAGAACCGCCATGCGGCTTCCCCCTGTCCCCTAACCTTAAAAGACCGTGCCCCGTACGGGCGTGAGCAAAGGCGCACTTTCTAGCAGATCGAAGCCGATGCGGCCAGAGCCTCGGCATACCGCGAGCCAGCAGCGGCAACAACTACGTGCCGCCGTCGGTGAACCACATTCCGGAACCACCATTTCCCAAACGCTCCGGCTACGCTTCGTGCATCGGTTTGCCGTCCTCGCGCCGCCACCACATCACGGCGTGGACCCGAGCCGCGACCGGCGTGCGCCGGACCCGAGACCAGACGAACAGACGGTTGCCATCCTTCGCATTGCCGCGTTTGCGCCACGATACGTTCCGACGTACGCTCCCAACTGTCCGCAGGTCGTGGGCCAAAGAACATGGCGACCGTTCTCGACGACGTAACCAGCGAGTCCATTGATGCCCCATATGTCCAGCGGCGAGTGGACGACTGGATTCACCGAGTGAATTCGCTCTACGGCGAACTGAGCGCAGCGCTCCCCGAAGGATGGGAGACCAAAGCCGACACCATCACGATGCATGAGGAACTCATGCGCAAGTTCAGCGTCCCCGCAGCGACTGTGCCCGCGCTCGCGTTTGTGCACCAGTCGGGCGCTCGCGCCGCCCTGATACCGCGCGGGCTGTGGGTAGTCGGCGCAAACGGAAGGCTCGACCTCACTGCGAACGGGCAACGCTACCTCGTGCTCGATCTCGCCGACAGCTTCACATGCCCTGATTGGCGCGTTTGTTCTGTGCAGGACAGGCGGACCAAGGAGCCGTTCACGCCGGATTGGCTTAACCGCGTCCTTCTGTGAAGGATCTCCCTGCCATCGCGGCCTTGTACACCGAGGTCGACAACTTCCTTGACAGCCTTCGCGACGCGGCTTCCCGCGCACCCGGCGACGCGATCGAACAGAAGCTCCGCATCAACGACCAAGCGTATTTCGTTCTGGCTTGGGGACAGCTCGAGAGCGCAATCGACGACGCGTGCCGGCGCGCCATCGACAAGGGACGAAATCAACGTGACTGGCGGCAGCGACGATCCTTGTCTCTTTACAACCCCCAAGACCGCCGCCTGTCCGGTCTTCGTTTCGAGGATCGCGCCGCCTTGGTTCTCAACCCGGAAACTGAAGGACGGGAATACGCCTTGGCCATGCAGCACTACAACATCCGCAACCAGATCGCCCACGGCACACTGCTCCCACAACGCATCGACGTCACGGCAGTTGTCGAGCAGTTCTTTGTCATCCAGGCAGCACTGGCTGCTTAAACCCCGGTCGAAGCCGCTTCAGCCAGGGCATCGGTACACCTGCGCAGCCAGTTCGCGTTGCCGGCCCATGCAAGGTCGTGGCCGTCAAATTGCACTTCCTCACGGCGAGCCATCGTAAACGAGCGACAGCACCGAACGCGCACGGCTCATCGCAACGTAGTGTTCCGACGGCCTTCCGGGCTTCGTGTTGGGAACCGGCAGATCCGCGACGATGATCGCTTCGCTCTCGAGGCCCTTGAATTCCTCGATCTTCGCGAACCCTACCCTGTCGCTGGGGATGTTTCGCATCGAGTACGCATCCAGCCGCCGTACAAGGCGCGCACTGTCCGTTGGCATCAAGGCAACCGAAGATTCAGCTAGATCGAATGGGGACAGGATGGTCACTGAACCGGGCGCAAGTCCCCCCACGTCAACCAGCTCGCCAATCTCGCGCGCAGTTCGCTCAGCAGATTCGCGCCGCGTAGCCGCGGTTTGTCGGCGGACTTCGGGGCCGGCACCCGCACCTTGCACGCCAAGGTCGGCGTCGAGCGTGTCTTGGATCCATTCAAGAATGACCCGGGTGTTGCGGCAGTTGATTCGCAACGGCATCCGCACGGGACCGAGTGACTCCAGATAGTCCTTCGCTTCCGGCTCGAAGCGAGGGGTCAATGACTGGTTGTTCAGGTCGTGAAACCAGCACCAGCGACCGGCCTCCATCCCCCGGGCCAGCACGCTGTCCAGCGCGTCGATGCAGCGCGTCTCAAACAAGTCCTGCCCTTCGTCCACAATCAGCGCGTCAAAGCGTTCCAATCCGGCTCGGCGGCAATCGAGACGCACGCCGTCGATGACCGACACCGTCAGTCCGGGCATCGCGAGCCGCGAAGCGAGGAAGTGTCGCAGCCACGGAGACTTGCACACAAGCGCCACCTGCAAACCCGCCTCGACCCAGCGCCTAGCAAGTCGCTCAGCCAGAAACGTCTTGCCCGTTCCCGCACCGCCAGCGCAGAGCACCCGCGGGTTCGCCTCCGCCACGTCGGCCATGCGCATCTGGTCATCGGTCAGCCGCACGATGCGCCGCCGTGCGTCCTCCACCTGCTCGAACAGCCAGCCGTCGTTCCCAGCCGACGGGGCATCCACTTCTGGACGCAGGTACCCCTGAAGTCGCTCAATGTCGTGTTCGTCGGGCCTGACTCGTCGTCCATCCCGCCTATGCCAATACTCGAACAGGTTGCGCAGCCAAGCCTCAATGTTGCGACTGCGGCGCATGTCAGCAAGCATTTCGCGATCCCACTCCGCGCCCTCGCTCGGCCAGTCGCAGTCTGGGAACACCACCCCGTAGCCTGTGGTCAACCGGTCAAGCATGTCGGCGGGAAGGTTGGCGCGCAGATCGTCGATCAGCCCATGGAGCGCAGTCTGCGCCTGGCGGAACGGCCCTTCATGCGAGGGCGTCGACCGGCCATAGCGGTCGCGGTACTGCCAGACACCCTCACTAAAGGAGATGCTTCCTCCCTTGACCTCAAGCGTGTACAGTCCTTCCGGGCCGCAGATGACGAAGTCGATTTCCGGAAACCGCTTGCCGGGATGCCGCGTGGGCCTCAGCGAGTGAAAGGCGACATAACGGTCGTCAAGGGCGGCGCGCAACCTCTCGAATATACGCTTCTCCGCCTCGCTGTCGGTGCCGTGGGGCGATGCGGGGACCATGCGCATGATAGGTCAATCCCCAATCGTCTTGCGTACCTTCGCCTCGATCACATGGTCCACGCGTGCGTTCGACAGCAGATCGAGGAACCGATCGAGGTCAACCTCCGGGGATATTCTCGGTTCGCCAGGCACCTCGATATGCGTCGAGCCTCCCTTGACGACGAGCCGATACTCGCCGGCACCAAGGCTGACCTTGGTATGGACGCAATCCCATTTCTGCGCCTGCACGAGTTCCAACGCCGCCTTTTTTTCGTGTGCCTGCCAATGCGAACCGTCACCAAACAATTCGCGCAGCGGCCGTGGTCTGGCCGGGGGCTTGCCCAAGTCGATTCCAGTGCCGCCAATGCGATGGGACAGGCCGGCCATTCGGTGGGAGACGGCATCGACAAGATTACGGCCGGCTCGAAGCCGGAGAGGTAGGCTCATCCATCCGTCACGCACTCCAAACAGGATGGCGGCCGCCAGCCAGTCCGGTTCGGCAAGCCGGTCGCTTTCGTAGTCGACCAAATCTGCGCAGTCCTGACGCAGAAAGAACAGGGTCATGGCATGGGCCAACGGCGTGTCGTGTCGTTCGAAGAGCTCGCTGGCCGTACCACCCGCGAGTCCGGTCAGGGAGTCGAGCGTATCGTGGAGTTTCCGAATTCCAGCCTGCAGGCGCGAGTCGAGGCTCGGTGTGGCTTCGGCAAGCTGGTCGATCAGCACTTGCTCGGCGCCGCCGGTGCTTCCAACATCGCGCCACCGCACCAGTCGATCGACCGCATCCCAGAAGAGTCGTGCTTGGGATGCGTTCTGAAGACCGACTCGATCGGTACCGGATTCCACCGGTAACGACGCCGACCCTTCCCGGATCCACGTCCCGAGTTCGCTCAGGATCGGATGACCATCGACAGACCACGAGGCTCTTTCATCTGGGTCAAATGCAGTCCGGCAGGCACCAATGGCCCGCTCACCGAGGTTGGCGAATTGCAGCAGCATCGCCATGACCCCGCCAGCGGCCAGAGGTTGCTGGAGGGGAGTGTTCCGCTCTGCAGGTCCTTCGGCGGGGGGCCACGGCGCGCTCGGCGCCTTGGTGAACAACGCCTTAGCCTTGTGGTCGACCCTCAGCGGCTTGAAGTCCTCCAGCGGCACGTTACCGAAGTCCTTGGCGTCCGCTTCACAGGCCCCTCTGTCGACCGCCGACCGAAAGTTGATGCACGTTATCCGGGAAACGGGCAGCGGCGCAGGCACGAAGATAGCCCGCTCGGTTCCGCGCCATTGCTCGGGGAAGTGGAGTTCCTTTAGGCCATCCTCACCAATCGCCATCACCATGCCCGCCAACCGCGAAAGGTCGAGTTGGACGATGTTCGGCTTGAGGTGCCCGGCTTCGACGATGGACGACTCGATGGCTTCTCTCGGCACCTTGCCGACGAACAGCGGAATCCACCCCGGAAAGTCCTGGAGGGTGTCCCGGTAGTACTTGCCCCCGAACCCGGATGGCGGCATCACCAGACCCGCCGCCAGCATGTACATCAGATTCAGATGGTTGGTGACGAGGTAGCCAGAGGTCGGCGCTTTTGCCGGAGCAGGCAAACTTGACGACTCGAACATGTCCGTTGTACGCATCTAAAGCTCCTTGCGCCTGAGCACGTTCTTGTCCTTAGGCAAGATACGCTCGACATCTGCGCGCCCGCCGCGTTTCATGAACATGAAAACCCGTTCCCTGGCTCGCGCGACCATGACGTAGAAGAGGCGCTTGGTGACATCCAGGTCATCGCGTCGGACGTAATGCTCATCAATGTCCGCAAGCACTACCGTATCGAATTCGAGCCCCTTGCACGCCTGTGCATTGATGACGAAGATGCCGCCCTCGTCAAAGCCGACTTCCGCACGTTTCTCGCTATGGTAGGTGGTGATGGGTGGAGGCGGATTGTCAAGACGTGCTTCCACGCCTTGAAGCGCCTCCAGATACCGCTCCCGCACTGGATTGTTGGGTGTGATCACGCCGATCAAGTGACGCGGGTCCCGGTCGGCCAAACGCACGATTCCCTCTGCGACCTGGGTCAGGCCGTGCTCTCCATAGGTGTAAAGCAGGGGAACGGCTCCACCCGAGCTGGCGGGGAGGTCAGGTGGCGGGCTTGCCGGATCGCCCGTATAGAACTCCCTGGCCAACGCCGCCACGTGGTACCGATTCCGGTAGTTCTGCGTGAGTTCAATGACATCGGCCGATTCGATGGCCAGACAGTCCGCGATGTCTTGGCGGCTGCTGTTCGCCTCCCTGATCTGCTGATTCTGGTCGGCGACGACGAAGAAGCGGTCAAAGCCAAGGTCCACCAGCGCGTTGTAGAACCCTCGGGGCATGTCCT
Source organism: Pseudomonadales bacterium (assembly GCA_965116935.1). Taxonomy (GTDB): domain Bacteria; phylum Pseudomonadota; class Gammaproteobacteria; order Pseudomonadales; family Azotimanducaceae; genus VXYL01. The sequence continues at coordinate 4,764,388 of OZ220737.1, forward strand.
GGCCCTCGTCAATGACAAGGAACGGAGTCTGCCGCTCGTCTTCTCCGCACGGTGTGTCCTGAACGACCTGTTCGACGCCTGTCCAATCGATCTCCCGGAACCCGTTGCTCTTGGGCTCGCATAGCGGAACGGGCTGTCCGACCAATTCCCGAAACGTGCTCCGAAACCAACCGTCCCAAGTCGCGCTGTCGAGACCACCGCCAAACAACTGTCCACTCGCCCGATTCAGGAGGTGGTTGAAGACCAGGAACAGGTAGCCGTCGCGTTCACGTTGATGGCGACGTGCGCGAATTAGCGCAAGCACGGACTTCCCAGTTCCCGGCCCGCCCACGATCAGGTGTTGACCTTCGCGTGGAAGGGCGCGCGCTGCTTCCTGCTCCTTGCTGAGGTCCTGAATGCCGGGAAGCTCGAACTTGCGTTTGGCCATCAGGCACCGGCTTCCACGAAGTCAAGAAACGCGGGAACGTCAGGGGCCGCACCCTTGACGAAGGCGCGGGCAAGGAGGATGTTGCCGTACCCACAGGTCGTCTCCGGAACGAGTGCACAGGCATGGCACGCGGCGCCGTTCAGCAGATCCGGCCCATGCCCTTCCTGCTCCGCGCAAACCGGGTCCAGCGAGCACCAAGCCGCATCCTCAAATGCCCCGACAAGCAGGCGCAGGAAGCGCTTCGGCTTGGCGAGTTCCATCAACCCGCCGAGTGAGCCTTCTTCGTCGGGAACCGCCACATAGATCAGGATGCCCGCCATTGGCTCGTTGCCGGTATTGCAGTAGATACGTTCCTTCAGCGACGACGCGGGGTAACCCGCTACGGCTTCAAGCTGACGGATCACGAGGTGGGCCAGGGTGTGGCACAGCAGGAAGCGCGGCGAGACATCGACTTCAAACTCCGACGCGTCCGGTCCGGCGCGGCGGACGTATCGCCGCTTGAACGCGTCCGCTCGGTTGCGAAGAGCAGTGTGGCCTTCCCAGCGTTGCAACAACGCCTCGTCGAGGGTGAAGAATATGCCCTCTCCATACAGCTCCAACGCAGGAAGCCAGCTGCTCTCGCCGGTGATGTCAGGAGGTACGGGGTGCTGGCCGCCGGCGCGCTGAAACCCTCGGAGCAGCATGATTTCCTTCAATCGATTGACCGCGATCAGGGTCGAAACAGCGGCCACCGCTTGTCTGGTGACCCCGCCCGCCAGTGCGCGCCCGCGTGCTTTCCAATCTTGCGTGTAGTGTTCGGTTACAAAGTCCTCGTCTTCCCGGAGGTCAGGGATCTCTTCGGTCAACGCCCGATATTCATCAGCCAGGAGGTCTGTCGCCGTAGGCGTTTCGCCAAACAGGGGGTACCCGGCATCGATCTCCCTAAGGGCTCGCTCGATATCGTCCGGCGTGCAGCGGAGACCGCGAGCGGTCTGTTGCACCCTGCTCGTTCGTGATAGGTCGGACCTCGCCATGCGGATTTGTTCTTGGAGTGTGGCGCTGCCGTATAGGCGATCGGTGACCGTTCCCCGACGAATACGCGACTCCGGTGGAATGACGAGGGCAGTGCGGGTCACGGCGGTGTGGACCCGTACGTCGTTGATCTCCGTCAATAAGGCCAAGGCCTCCGGCGACTGTGCCGGTGGCTCGCGCATCCAAGGCTGTTGCCACGTGCGTGCCGGGAACGGCATTCGCGGCAACGCGCCGGAGGGGAAATTGCCATGCGATCCGCACTTGGTACAACGCACTTGGCGGACGGCTTCGGTTTCGTCCAACTTCAGATATGGCTGTGTCCAGTCGGCGCGGCATTGCCGTTGCGCCGGGTTACGCACGTTCTCGTGAGCCAAGTCGTGCCAAGGAACATCCGCCAGATAGCCGTCCTCGTGGACAAGCACCCAGGGCGCTTGTTCCAGCCCGCCGCCGCACTCGCTGCACTCACGGGATCTCGCAGCTTCCTCGGTGTGCCCCTTTAGACCATCCGCGCCGTCAATCTCCGTCGTCCACCGTCTGCGCCATGGTGCCGAGTGCATCAAGCCACACTGCCTGCACCTCATCCACGTCGGGAACCTTAACGCGGGAATCCATCCCACGACGGTACCGTCCCGCTTCGTTGCACGGGGCGGCGAGCACAGCACTTTGTCGACACCGAGGGCACTCCTTACCCGGTCCACATAGCGTATTTCCCGCGTCAAAGGATCGCTGCTAGGGTCCCACATACGGATGTCCTGCACCACCATCAGGCTGTCTGGGCCGCGCACAATGGCACCCACCGAGCATTCGCGCAGCAGATGCGAGAGTCGAACAGGCACATGCTCTTCAGCCACGGTTTTCAGCGTTCTCGAACGGTTGACTGCAGATGCGGCGCGTGGTTCATCACCGGGGTGGCCAGTCATGCACTTTCAGCGCGCCGGCCCCTTCCACGTTCCGCATCGAGTTCAGGGTCGCCCACAAGCCGGGGCGGGACTCACCGTGTGTGTAGAGCAACCGTTCGGCATTTCTTTCGTTGTTTCGAGCTCTGTAGTTGAGTTGCCGGCGTCCCTGCTCGCAACGGCGCGCTTCGTCGTGCCATTGATCCACCAGACGATTGAGGTGACGAGCCGTGTCATGGCCTTGACCGGGCTCGGCGGCCGCCTGTTCGCACCGCCGCTCCAGCGCTGCGATTACCGCTCTGACCTCTGGATCATCCTTGTCGAACTGCCCCGCTGACGTGTTGCTCCTAAGGCGCGCGCACACATGCCGAATGGCGATGACGAGGGCGGCGTGAAGCGCACGAGATCGCACTTGGTGCGTAAAGGGCGTGACGCTGCTGGGCTCCACGAAGCGGTAGAAGGACTCGTGGTAAGGGCGGAACGTCTCGTAGTGCGACAGGCTGCGGGTTTGGCTCCGATAGTAGTTGGCGAACACCAAGCCGGGTACGTCGGCGCGGCCAACGCGGCTACTCGCCTGGATGTACTCGGCGGTCGTGAGTGGCTGGCCGTTGACGACCATTAGGGCGAGCCTTGGGACATCCAGGCCAACGGATACCATGTTGGTTGCGAGTACTGCGTCGAGACTGTCGTCCTCCTCGCGGCGACGCGCCAAACGGCCGAACGTCTCTGCATTCTCCTGCGCCGTTCGTCGGCTGGTGAGCTGCGCGACAAGCGGATTCCCAAACCGCGCCGCGATCACGTCACTCTCATGGGCGACGCTCTCGGCATCTCCCACGCCGCCGACCAAGTCGGTACCGCCGCGTTGCTCGATCTCTTGGGTGAGCCTTCGTCCGAACTCGCGCACGTCCGTCACGAAGGCGTTGTGGCTGTTGCCAACGCCCTTAAGGCTGCCGTGGAAAACCACAAGGGTCCACCATGCATCGAGCAGAGCGTCCGATTCGGCGTCGCTGTTGAACACCGATTGGGGGCCGGCAAGCATGGCGGCGGCAAGCGGCGCCATGCAGTGCTGTTGATCAAGCATGGGCGCCAAGTACCCAACGTAGAGGCGTCCCGGACGCTCGTCGTCTGTCCGTGCGAAGTAAGAGTTACCTTGGGAAAGCCCCGGCGGCGGGAAGACCGCGAGTTCTCGCGCGTAGAGATGCCGCACCTGCTCGTGCGCCATTCGTATGGTTGCCGTGGATGCGATGTACTTGGCGCGCACGCCACGTCGGACCAGCAATGTGTCGAGTCCCGCCTCGTAGAGTCCCGCCACGGACCCTAAGGGACCGGTGATGAGATGCAGTTCGTCTTGGATGACCAACTCAGGGGGACGCGAGCCGCTATCGACGCCGAAGAACGCACCAGTCCGCTCCTCCCACGCGAGGCGGGCAAACTTGTCGACAGTACCGATCAATAACGTCGGCGGCCGGTCGTACAAGGCATCGTCCACCACGTTGCAGGGCAGCGGGCGAGGATCGGGGCCAAACTCGCACGCTGGCTCCGTGCAATGGAAATGGAACTCACCCTCGGCGCATTGGTATCCACGCCTCACGTCGAACGCCGTGCCGCACCAAGGGCAGCTCTCCAGCAGGAGCTTGTAGCGTGCGTCGGTCTTGCCGTTCTGGACTTCTTCGACGAGTTCCCGGGCCTGGGCGTATCGGTTGGGGCTGATCTCTCCTCCAACCCAGATGCCTATGTCCACAGGCGCTTCGCCAAGCCGCGCCGGGTCACGCCTGCGAATCAGTTCCAGAGCGCAAATCATGCGCGCTGCCCTTTCGAACTGCTGGCGAGTCAGCAGGCGGAGCGTGTATCGCATCAAGGCAACCGTACCCCTGCCCGAGTCGGGGTACTTCAGGCGGCGCCAGACGATCAAGAATGCTATGAGACCCAGGTATGCCTCCGTCTTGCCACCACCAGTGGGAAACCAGATGAGGTCGAGCACATCGCGGAAGTCGTCCTCTTCCCGAACTGTGGACACCATAACCGTGAGAAGGAAGGCCAACTGAAAGGGGCGCCAGCGGTAGTCGTCGGGATCAGCGTCTCGGCCGGCGACGCGGTCGGCCTTGCGCATCTGGTCGAGCATCGCCCGATTTGCCAACTGAAACGACGCCAAGGCGAAGCCATCGTCACGCAGCATGTCCACACAGGCTCGCATCCGGTCGACGGCAACATTCATCCGGCTGGAAATCCGATTCGCCGTCGCTTGCTCTGTAGCATCTGGAAGCCCGGCCGCAATGTGTTCCTGCTCTGCTACCCAGTCGGCATAGCCGCGGACGAACTGGTCAAGCTCGTCGAGCATCGGCGTATCGGAGAGGCGGGCGAGACATAGCACATCATCGTCGCGGCCGATGTTCACGGTCATCATCGGTACTTCCGCGCTAGGCATGAACTCAGACCAAATCCGCGCATCGCGCCCCGACCCTACGTCCCAGTCTGCGGCCGCTCCGTGACCAACAGCATAGATGCGCTGGTCCCGGTATTGAAGCTCAAGCTCCTGCTCTTCGTCCGTCAGCAGACTCGGATCGACACGGGGATAGTCCACGAGTTCCCCTGCCTCAATGACGCACTCAAGCCGGGACTCGAACAGCGACTTTTCCACCCGGTCACGTGCTCTCTCGCGCGCTGGGACGTCTTGATCCAGTTCGCTTCGATTGCACAAAGTGATGGTCAGGATGCAGCCGTCTTGATGCGGCCGCGCGCGAATGTCGATGACCGCCCGTCCTCCCCAGAGCGTCTCGCCGGTTTCGCTGGCGATGATCGCCCCTGACCAAGTGACCGTGGTTTCCGGGAGCTTGTGCCGGGTGAACTCCCTAGCTTGAAATCGCCCCAGCTCGCCTCGTTCATCGGTGCCCCGATACACGGCAGCAGTTGCCGTAACGGAAAGACGCACATGCCCGCGAACGAAGCAGGAGAAACCGACCGAGGAAGGTGGCACATACCGGCGCCTGCGCGCCGGTCGCGCAAACGTCGGGACGTCGGATTCCAGGTTCGAATGTACCGCCTCCTCGTCTTCGTCGGGTCCGTCGAGCAGGGTCGACGACTCCGCTCCTTCGCCAATCGAAGCGGGGTCGATGCCAGATGCGTCAGGCTCGACCGGGTGCAACACTCCGGTCGGATATCGATCCAAGGGAGAGACTTCGCGAAGAACACCTTCGCTGGCAGGACCGATGAGCTGACGGCGCATCCATTCGACCAGCCTTGTCCTCGCATCCACAAACATCGTGCCACTCATGTTTGCGCATGCGTCCGAACTGGCAGGCCGGCGTTGGTGAGAAGACGCAAGATCGGTACCAATCTCTGCTCAGCCTTCACGGCCCTGGCACGCACTGAGTGCCGCCATCCTCAGATCTCGAACGTCTTCTTGTACGCCGGGCGTTCGGTGATGACGTTCCACCAGCGGGTGACGTTGGGCGTCATCACCTCGTCGATGTCTAGGGAGCCCGCAAGAACGAGGCAGTAGCCGATGCAGATGTCGGCGATGGTGAAGCGCTCTGAGCAGAGGTATTGCCGGTCTTCAAGTGCGCGTTCCACGGAACGGAAGCGGTGGGCGAACCATTTGCGGTAGTCGTTCGCGACCTGCGGATTGCGGGTCTCCTCCGGTTCGAGGCGCGTGTAGCGCAGCACCAAGGTTTGCGGGAACGTGAGCGTAGCGTCGCTGCGGTGGAGCCAGTTGAGGTAGGTGCCGTAGTCGGCTTCGTCCTTTCCGACTGCGAGGTCCGTGGGCCCGTAGCGGTCCACCAGGTATTGGCAGATGCCGGCGGACTCGGTCATGGTCACGTCGCCATCCACCAATGCAGGCACAGTGCCGAGCGGGTTCACCGCCAGATACTCCTTGTGCAGGTAGCGGGGCGGGAACGGCATGGTGACCACTTCGTAGTCGAGACCCATCTCTTCCAAGGTCCAGAGCGGACGCATGGAGCGGGCGCGCGTACAGTGATAAAGGGTGACGGCCATGCGTGATCCCCCGCAGGTGCGATTTGAAGCTAGGCGGTGGCGCGTGCCGGCGGGCCGCCGTCGATCAACGCACTGCCCTCCTGCCAAGGCGAAATCTGGCCTTCGTACACTTCCGGCCCCTGGCGGAAGTGCGATGCTTCCTCCAGCGACTCCACGAACGGCATGTTGACCGGATAGAGCTCTGCATCCCGGTGGGGACGAGAACCGGCCTTGGAGACGTGGCCGTAGAGCGGGTGCCCCACCACCTCTTCGGCAATCACTGCCGCCTCGATCAGCTTGTCGAGGTCGTAGCCGGTCTCGATGCCAAGTTCGTGGCACAGATGCACGAAGTCCTCGGTTGGAACGTGCCCCGCGGCGCGGCCGTTGCCGCAGTAGGGGCAGCCGCCCATGCCGCCGAGGGAGGTGTCGAATTCGGTGGCGCCGAGCTGCAGCGCCTCGAAGAAGCTCGCCATGGTCGCGCCGCGCGTGTTGTGCAGGTGCATGTGGAACACCTCCACCTCCGGCCAGCGGTCGCGGATGGCGGTGATGGTCTCGCGCACCTCGTGCGGCATGTTCCAGCCCATGGCATCGAGAAACGACACCTTCCTCACCGAAATCCCAGCCCCGTGCCACTTGTCGATCATCAGCTCCAAGAGATCCATGCGCTGCTTGAGGCTGAACGCGCCCTCGAAGTTGGAGCCGAACGGGTTGCCGAGCGCACAGGAGGCGGACTCCGCCCCGGCCTTCTTGGCCCCCTCGACGCTGACGTCGATGCCGGCGATCTGCTGCGCCTGCGTGCGGTTGTAGTTGCGCCGGGCGAAGGAGTCGCACATCTCCACGTGGGCTCCGAAGCGGCGGCCCCGCACGTCGATCTTCGGGTAATAGGAGTCGGCTCGGTCGAAGCCTCTCTTGTTGAAGACGGCCGCGGTGTACTTCACGCCCGGCTTCGGTACGAAGCGCTGGGCGATCTCGTCGATGCAGGCCATTGACGGCGTCCACTTGGGGTGGGCGAACGAACCGATGGAAATGACCTTGGCACCGGTCTCCCCCAACGCATCGAGCAAGCGGAGCTTCTCGTCCACCGGGATGTCCGGGCTCTCGATCTGCAAGCCCTCCCGCATGGTGTCGTCGGTAATGGTGACGCTCTTGGGCAACAAGGACATGGCAGCTCCCCTCACGGTTGGCGGTGCGACACTGGCGCTTCAAGTTCGGTGCGGTGTTTTGTAGCAGACTGCGGACGGGCGCGCCACCGTCGCGGTGCTGGCGGCGCACGCTGGCACGTGACTAGGCTGAGGCAACGACCCAAGCGATGACGATGCTCGCAAGGGCAGCGAGGCCAAAGAAGCGTTGCCCGTCCCTGCCGGCTCGTTCCAGCCCAAGGCGGGCCAGCACGAGCCCCGCGACAAACCCCGAAACCAGCCCCATCAAGTGGCCGACGATGTCCGTGCGCTCGCCGCCAACGCCGGTGAAGGCGAATAGCGCTACCGCGGCGAACACCGGCGCAAGCCCCTTGCGCCAACCGAATTGCCGGTAGTAGCCCGTGCGCCAGACGAATGCAGCGACGAGGCCCACGGCGGCGAAGGTGGCGGTGGAAGCTCCGATGGACTGGAACGACTCCGGCTGCACGATGGCATTGAGCGCGTTGCCGACAGCGGCGGCCAGGACAATCGCCGCCCAGGCAAGGCCGGAGCCGAGGTAGCGCCCTGCAAAGGCGCCGAACACGGCACCGAACAGGGAGTTCGCGGCTATGTGGCCGATGTCTGCGTGCAGCGTGAGTGCGGTGAGCACACGCCAGACCTCGCCATCGGCGATGCTCGCCACATGCAGACGCCCGGCGCCGCGCCAATCCCAGCCAAACGCGCCGTTCACGTCCAACAGCCAAACCGCCCAGATGGCCACGAGATAGGCGACGACGCCCACCACGCCACTGTCGATCTTCGGCGGCGGCGCTACTCTCGGAACCGGCACGTTCTCGCGCGCGTATTCGCCAAGCTCTGCGCTCGCGAGTTCCCCCTGCGCCTCCGGCACCGCCAGCCACCAACGCGCCTCCCGCCAAAGCAACTGGTGCCGGATGCCGCGCGCCGAAAGCACAAGGGCCTGATCGCGAAGCTGAGCTCGCGCAAAACCGGAACGCAGCAAGACCCACCGCTCCATCCCAGGCGGTGTCTCGGATTGGCCGCCGTTGCCGACTTCATCGACCATGTGCGCATGGTCGCACAGCAAAATGGCCACGGACGCAACCGGTACGGACGCCCTGGCGAGCGTCGACCCCACCAACCGGCCGAGGGGCTTTGAGCTCAGCGTTCGCTTCCGCGCCCAGCTTCGGGTAGGTTTGGAGCCGTGTTGGTTGCGCGATCCGTGATGCGAACTCGGGGCAAATGGCAGGCCGGCATGGGGGCTGCGGTGGTGCTCGTGGCACAGCTTTGTCTCGCCGCCTACTCGTTCGACGACAGCGGCCGATTCGCCGATGCCACGGACTGGCCTGCCTTTGCCGCCATGTTGGAACGGCACCATGCAACGGCAGCAAGTCTCGCTGCCTGTCGCGCGGATGTGCAAGACTGTCCTGGGCATTTGAAGCGCGTGCGCGTGGTGCTCGAGCGAGGCGCAACGCTCACGCGCGAGCAGCAGCTACGCCTCGTCAACCGCTTCGTGAACAACCGCCGTTATTCCCATGACCGGCCGCGCCGCATGGAGGGCGCCGACGGCGAGACCCGCCTGAAGTCGCACTGGCAGACCCTCGGCGAGTTTCTGGCCCGCGGCGGGGATTGCGAGGACTTCGCCCTCGCCAAGTATTTCCTGCTGCGCGAGTTCGGCATTCCCGCACCAGACATGCGCGTGGTGGTGGCGTTCGACAGAGGCGTCGGCGAGCACCACGCGCTGCTGGTGGTGCGTCGAACCGATGCCGACGGCGCTTGGCTGGCTGACACCGACAACCGCATCCACCGTCGCAAGCCGGCGTCGATCCGCTACGAATATGCGGTGAACGAGGAGGGGGTTTGGGACCACGCCCCCGATCGAGGCCAACGCTAGCCTGGACTACTCGTGAATGCGCGTAGCGAGGGCGTTGCCGGGCCTGGCTATGGCGCGCTCCGCAACCACGCGCATTCCCCACACGTTTAGAATCGCCGCGCCAAGCAGTTCGGGTAGCGAACTGCCGACGCGCCGGAAGGGCGCGTTTTCATCAATGGGGGATTCCATGAACAGCATCGAGTATGTCGCGCAGATCCTGAAGTCCGAGGGCGTCGAGTGGATGTCGTGCTACCCATCGAACCCGCTCATCGAGGCGGTGGCGAAGGAGGGCATCCGCCCAGTCGCGTTCCGGCACGAACGGGGTGCGGTGATGGCGGCGGATGGCTATTCGCGGGTGGGCGACCGCAAGCGCATTGGCGTCGTGGCGATGCAATCCCAAGCCGGGGCGGAAAACTCGGTGGGCGGTCTCGCCCAAGCGAACGCAGACAACGTGCCCATCCTCGTGCTGCCCGGCGGCAATCCGCTCAACATGGTGTTCGTGCGCCCCAACTTCGTTGCCGCCAAGACGTGGGAGTCGGTTACCAAGCAGGTGGAGTTCATCAGCCGCCCCGACCAAACCGGCACCGTGATGCGACGCGCCTTCCATGCCCTGCGCTCTGGGCGTCCAGGCCCGGTAGCGGTGGAAATGCCGGTGGACGTGTGCATGGCAGACATCCCCGACAACGCCGCCGAATACACCTCCCCCGCACCTGCGGTGGCCATGCCCTCCCCCGGTGCCATCGCCGACGCCGCCGCAAAGCTCCTCGCCGCCAAGGAGCCGCTGCTGTGGGCCGGCGCCGGGGTAATGACCGCCGGCGCCACGGAGGAACTTCGCACGCTAGCGGAACTGCTCGACGCGCCGGTGTTTACGACCATGCCGGGCAAGTCGGCTTTCGACGAGCGGCATCCGCTGTCCGTCGGCGCCGGCGGCTCAAGCGTGACTGGCCCCGCGCTGCAATGGCTCAAGGACTGCGACGTCCTGTTCGCAGTCGGTGCATCCCTCACCACGTCGCCCTACGCGCAGCGCGTGCGCCCTGGCAAGTTCCTGATCCACGCAGTGGTCAACGAGGACGAGATCAACAAGGACACCGCCGCCGACATTGGCCTCCCCGGCGACGCTGGCCTCACCCTCACGGCCATCATCGACGCCGTGCGCGGGCTCGTTGGCGAGGCGGGCCGCGACACGGGCGTGCGCGAACGCATCCGCGCGGCGCGAGAAGCTTGGCAAGCGCAGTGGCTGCCCTATCTCAGCAACGACGACGCCCCGCTCTCGCCCTATCGCGTCATCCACGAGATGAACCAGAACCTCGACGGCGAGAACAGCATCGTCACCCACGACGCCGGGGCGCCCCGAGACCAGATCGTCCCCTTCTACACCGCCACTACCCCGCACAGCTATATAGGCTGGGGCAAGACGACCCACCTTGGCTTCTCGATCCCGCTCATGATCGGCGCGAAGACGGGAATGCCGGAGCGGATGTGCGTGAACCTGATGGGGGACGGCGCCTTCGGCATGTCCGGCCTCGACATCGAGACCTCGGCGCGGGCCGGCATCCCCATCACCACCGTCGTCCTCAACAACGGCATCATGGCCACCTACCCCGGCGGCTTCCCCACCGCGCGCGAGCAGTTCGGCGTCTCGCACATGCAGGGTGATTACGCCGGTCTCGCCAAGGCGATGGGCGCAGAAGGCATCCACGTCGAGAAGGCAGCGGAGATGGGCCCAGCACTCAAGCAGGCGCAGCGACTGAACGGGGAAGGCAAGACGGTGCTGATCGACGTGAAGACACGGGCGGAGGACTCACGGGCACCGGATCGGTTCGCCTAGCTTAGCTATAGCTAGCAGGCTGCGCCGTTAGAAAACCATCGACAGCCGGGGCGCGCTAGGACGTGACAAGACGAGCCTTCGGAGGGAAGGCATTCTGCCTTCCCTAGCGACGACAGGCGCTTCTCCTTCCAAGTCGCGGTCAGCGCGCCAACTGCGCGCAGGGAAGGCAGAATGCCTTCCCTCCGAAGGCCCATCACAAGTCCGACAGGTTGCTAGCCCGCCACCCACAAGGGCAGTTCAATCGTCGGGGAAGCGGTCTGGCTGCTCTGCCAGCAATCCACGCCAGCGCAGTGTCACGAGGGCAAATACGATCAAGCCTTCAACCGCCACTACCAGGCAAGCAGTAGTGGCGCCGAGCCAGGCCGCCATCAAACCGAGATGGGCGAACCCCAACGGCCCCATCCCAATGCACACCGACAGGACGCCCATCATGTGCCGTCGCAGGCGCTCCGGCGCGTTGAGCAGCACGAGCGCGCTCTGCATCGCCGCGAAGCTCGCGAGTCCTACGCCCAATCCGAGCAGCAACAGGCCCGTGAGGATGGTGTTGGTGGACACCGCGAAGCCGAGCGCAAACAGAAGGTAAAGCCCCACCCCACCCATGTAGAGCCGCCGAAACTGCAACGTGCGCCCGAACAGCGCCAGGCAAATGGCCGCTGGCAGCGAGCCGAGCCCCTCCATGCTGGCGATCAGCCCCACCTCGAACGGCGTCAGCCCCAGCACGTCCTTGCCGATCACCGGCACCATCGAGAGGATGGGAAAGCCCCAGACGTTGAAGACGATGGTCACGGCAAGAACGCCCACCAGCGTCGGCGAATCCTTGAGCCCCGCCAAGCCCTCGCGCACGCCGGAGAACACGCCACTGGCGACGTTCGTCAACCGGCCGGGCACGCGCGGCCGCGTGCCGGCGAGAACTACGCACGCGAGGCCATATGTTGCCGCTGTCAGCAAGAAGGCACCCTCCATGCCCACTGCGGCATAGAGCGCCCCGCCAGCGATCGGCCCCGCCATCTTGGTGCCCGAGCTCGCCATCGTGTCGAGGCTCATGGCCGCGCCGGTGCGGGCCGGCCCCGCAATCTCCGCAATCAGCGTGCGCCGCACCGGGAAATCCATCGCCCAAACCGTGCCAGCCAGAAAGGCCGCGACGGCAACGTGCCAGACCTCCAATCTCCCGGTACTGCCGAGCCAACCCATGCCGCCAGCCAGCAACGCAAGCAAGGCCAATCCACCGAGCAGGATGCGTCGTCGATCGAACCGTGCCGCAATGACGCCAGCAAACGCACCAAAGAGTGCTAGCGGCAGCATCCGCAACATCAACATCGACGCCACCAGGAGGGGCGAGCCGGTCTCGTCAAAGACGTAGATGCCCACCACGAGCAGTTCGAGCCAGCGAGCGGCACCAACCAGCGCACCCACGAGCCAAAGCACGAGAAACGACGGCTCCGCCAGCAACGGCCGCTGTGCAGTAGGTTGCAATGGCGTGGCTACATCGCTCCCAACCGGGGTGTCGCCTTCGCGTTTGGGGGGAGGGCGGCTCGCCCTCCATCGCGCCCGAAGGGCGCGCAAGGTCTGGGTCAACCCCCCGCAGCCATACCCCAGTGCTCGCCGAACCGCTCCTGGACCACTTCCTCCACCGTGGCATCGCCGCGAGCCACCAAGTCTCCGGAACGCACGCGATAGGCCCCTGGCTGGTTCACCCCCTGCGGCGTCCGCCCCTCCACCGCATCCTTCGCCGCCGCCAGCGCCGTCTCACGGAAGCGCACGACACCGAGGTCCGTCTGGCAGAGGAGCTCCCGCGTTCGATCCGCGATCACCCCCTGGCTGTCCGCTATCGCCTGATCCTGCTCCGAGATGCCACGAATCCCGGTGAAGCTCACCTCGTGCTGGTCCGTGCGACTCATGCGGTAGTCGTTCTCGCGCCGGCTGAGCGGCACAAAGTCCTCGTCCACCTCGGCGAAGATGCCGGCCCCAGCCGCCAAGCGGGCTCGCTCCTTCTCACCGATGGGCCGATCCGGGTGCCATGCGTAGCAGAAGATCCAGCACGAGGTATCGTCCACGGGCATCCAAGTGTTGGCGAGCGCCGTGTCTTCGGGAAAGTTGCCGGGCGTAAGCGAGTGGTTCGGCATCAGGAACTGTGTCATGCGCCAATAGAGCCGATCATCGTCGGTGCTGCGAGCGGCGCAGAGCAAGAGCCCTGCCGCGTGCTTCAGCACGGTGAATCTCGGCGCCCCATCCTCCGCCAGCCAGCGCAAGCGCGCGAGGTTCGGCGGCTCGTTGTCACCCACCGCAGGCCTTGGCCCGCGCCCGGCCTCGTGCAGCCCCACCTTTTCCCCATCCCGCATCCCGGCATGGAGATAGGAGAAGTGCGCTGTGTCGAGCCCGCCCTCGCACGCCTGCGCCCAGTTGCATTGCTGGAACTTCTTGCCGACGAAGCGCTGCTCCGGCGGCACCGCCATGAACTCGAAGTCCGGTAGCGGCGGCGGCGTTTCGTCCGCCTCGCCGAACCAGGCCCAGACGATGTCGCCGGCCTCCGCGACGTGCAGGGCGCGAATGCCCGCCTGCGGCATCAACCGCGCCGCCACGTCCGGTGCTGCGTTCGGAATGTCCACGCACTTGCCTTCGGTGGTGAACTTCCAGCCGTGATAGGCGCAGCGCAGACCGCAGTGCTCGTTGCGGCCAAAGAAGAGGTTGGCGCCCCGATGCGGGCAGCGCGGCTCGACGATACCGACGCGGCCGTCCGTGTCGCGGAAGGCCACGAAATCCTCGCCCAAAAGCTTCACGCGAACCGGATCGCAGTCCGGCCCGGGCAGCTCCCGCGACAACAGCGCCGGCAGCCAATAGCGCCGGAACGCGGTGCCCATTGGGGTTCCCGGCCCCGTCTTCGTGAGCGTCTCGTTCTGCTCCAATGTCAGCATCGTTCTCTCCGTTCCGCCCTGTCGCCGCCACTTTGGCGCGAACGGTGGCCTCGCACAACCCGCGCACGCCCACGCCTTGTGTCAATCGGCGTTAAGATCGGAACGTACCACCGACGGGGGAGAGGCGCATGGCTGATCTGTTTGACCGCTACCGGGTCATCGACGTGGACACCCACCTCACGGAACCACCGAATGTCTGGACCGACCGCGTGTCGAGCAAGTGGGGCGACCTCGTACCGCACATCGAGCGCCGCGACGACGAAGATGCGTGGGTGGTGGGCGACAAGGTGATCTTCAAGCCCGGCGCCGTCTCCATGGCCGGTTTCGACGGCACCGTGCCGGACCACCCCGCCACCTACGCCGACATTCCGAACGCCTGCTTCGAGACGGATGCGCGCCTCAAGCACATGGACGACAACGGCATCTACGCCCAGGTGCTCTATCCCAACGTCGGCGGCTTCGGTTCGCAGACCTTCCTGCGCCTCGAAGAGCCGGAACTGATGCTGGAGTGCGTCTCGGCCTACAACGACTTCCTCACCGATTGGACTTCCCCTGCCCCGGAGCGCTTTGTGGCGGTGACGGCACTGCCGTTCTGGGACATCGAGGCAGCCGTCAAGGAACTCGAACGCGCCGCCGCCAACGGCCACCGCGCGGTGCTCTTCCCCAGCCAGCCGCACGACTTCGGCCAGCCCGCCTTGGGCGACCCGCATTGGGACCGGCTTTGGGCCGCAGCGCAAGACGCGGGCCTGCCGATCAGTTTCCACATCGGCGGCCAGGACCTTTCCGGCCTCTCCAAGGATCGCGCCAAGATCGGTCCCAAAGCCAACTTCGCCCGCATCTCGTCGCTCTCCTTCATGGAGAACGCCAAGGGCATAGCCGAACTCCTCTTCAGCGGCATCTGCCACCGCTTCCCCAATCTCGACTTCGTCTCGGTGGAAAGCGGCGCCGGCTGGATTCCTTCCCTGCTCGAAGCCTTCGACTGGCAATGGCGCAACGGCGGCGTCAGCAAGGAACACCCCGAATGGGACCTCCTGCCAAGCGAGTACTTCCGCCGCCAGGTCTATGCCTGCTTCTGGTTCGAACGCGAGGCCCTCGCCACCGCCATCGACCAATACCCAGACAACATCCTCTACGAAACCGACTTCCCCCACCCCACCTCCATGTCCCCCGGCCCGGCAACACCCGCCCTGCCCCCACGCCAATACGCCGAGTCCCTGCTGGCCGGCGTGGCGGAGGAGTCCCTCGGCAAAATACTCCACGACAACGCGGCCAGGGTGTACGGCGTACAGTGAGGGACAGCGTCCAGTTCAGCCTCTCTTGGGAGGCGGGCGTCTCCTAACCCCTCTGGACGGGGCGTCTCGCCCTCAGTTCAGCGCAATGCGCCGTCGGTGGTGTCTCAATTTGACTTACCCGGCGTGGCGCGTCGTACTCTGGAGGGAGGGCGTCCCGCCCTCCATCGCGCCCGCAAGGGTGCGCATCTTGCTGGTGCGACGAGGGGTCTGCGCGCCTTGCGGCGCGATGGAGGGCGGGCGCCGCCAAACGCCTCGCTAGCGCTCGGCGTTTGGCCCCAGCCCCCACCTCCCCAAGAGCTCGCACCGCATACGCCGCGTATCCGCCGCTCCTGCGGTGCAAGCTCTTGGTGCCCTCCCTCCAGAGCGGCGCCAGATGCCCGTCGAACACGATCGCCGGTTTCTAGCGCCCATCCGATACAGCCGGAAGGGTCAAAGTGGACACCACCGCGCCGTCAAGCACCTTGACAGGCAGGGCGGTTTGTGTTGAAAACGGTCGGCACGAAGCGCAGCCTCAGGTGATTCACGAGGGGGGGAAGCGGCATGGCCGAGTTCGATGTGTGCATCAAGGGCGGGACGATTGTGGACGGCACTCGGGTGCCGCGCTATCGGGGCGATCTGTGGATCAAGGACGGGCGCATCGCCCACATCGGCGGGCGCATCAAGGGCGACGCGGAGCGAGTGATTGACGCCGATGGGCTGATCGTCGCCCCCGGTTTCGTCGATCTCCACACCCACTACGACGCGCAGATTCAGTGGGACCCGTACTGCACCATCTCCGGCTGGCATGGTGTCACGTCCGTCGTGCTCGGCAACTGCGGCTTCGGCTTCGCGCCGGTGGTGCCTGACGGGCGGGACCGCGCGATGCTCACCATGTCGCGCACGGAAGCGATTCCCTTCGACTCCATGAAGGAGGGCATGATCTGGGATTGGGTGACGTTCCCGGAGTGGCTCGCCAGCCTCGAACGCATCCCCAAGGGCGTCAACTGCCTCACCTACATGCCGGTGGCGCCGCTGATGACATGGGTGATGGGGCTCGAAGCCGCCAAGACCCGTCCAGCCACGCGCCAAGAGCAGGCCGAGATGAAGGCACTGCTGCACGAGGCGATGGATGCCGGCGCCTGCGGCTTCTCGGTGCAGCGCCTGGGCGAACACTCCGTGCAGGCCGACTTCGACGGCACGCCCATGGTCACCGACACCATGTGCGACGAAGACGTGCTGGCGCTCGGCGAAGTGCTCGCGGAGCGCGACGAGGGCTTCATCCAGATCACCCAGTTCACCGGCGACTTGGACAAAGACCTCGCCTTCCAAGAGAAGCTCGCCGAGGTGAGCGGACGCCCCATCCTGCACAACATCCTCGTGGTCAACCGCGAGAAGCCGGAGGTGCACCGCAACCGCCTCGACTGGCTGGCCGGCGCCAACGCCAAGGGCCTGCGCATCTTCGGCCAGGGCGCAACCGTTCGCACGGGCTTTGCCTTCACACTCGAACACTGGAACCTCTACGACTCGAGCCCCGCATGGAACCACGCCACCACGGGCACGTTCGAGGAAAAGATGGCCAAGTTCCAGGACGAGGAAGTGCGTGCTGCGATCCGGGCAGAGACCGACGCCGCGATCGAGAAACTCGGCCGCACCCAAGCGCTCGGCGGGCCCATCGAAGAGCTGCTGGTGCAATCCGTGGCCGACTGCCCGAACGCGGATGCCCT
Source organism: Pseudomonadales bacterium (assembly GCA_965116935.1). Classification (GTDB taxonomy): domain Bacteria; phylum Pseudomonadota; class Gammaproteobacteria; order Pseudomonadales; family Azotimanducaceae; genus VXYL01. The sequence continues at coordinate 4,781,438 of OZ220737.1, forward strand.
TGAGGGCTACGTTGGCAAGTCCGTGCAACAAATCGCCGACGCCGCCGGCAAGCACCCCATCGACGCGATGCTCGACCTCGCCGTGGAAGGTCAGCTCAAGGTCGAGTTCCTAGGGCGCGACCGGGGCCAGAACGCCGACTACATGGCAGAGATGATCTCGGCGCCCTATTCCATCCCCGGCGTGTCCGACGGCGGCGCCCACACCAAGTTCTTCACCGGCGGCGCCTACACCACCGACTTCCTCGCCTGGATGGTGCGCGACGAACAGAAGATCAGCCTAGAAGAAGCCCACTATCGCCTGAGCTTCCTGCCCGCCTTTGCCGCCGGCTTCCGCGACCGCGGCTTCCTGCGCGAAGGCACCCCGGCCGACATCGTGGTCTATGACCTGGACCGTCTCGAAGTCACCCCCAACTGGGTCGGTGAGGTCGCCCACGACTTCCCGGCAGGCGAATGGCGCCGCGTCCAGCATGCCAAGGGCTACCGAGCCATCCTCGTCAACGGCGTCCCGACGTTCGAAGAAGGGGAATGCACCGGCAACACGCCGGGACAACTCCTGCGCCACGGTCAAGGATAGGGACGCGCACCGACAGGGACTCATGCGGGAAAGGCCGAGGGGGCCCTCCCCGAGGCTGCCCGAAGGGAGAGTGACAGGGGGCGTTTAGCTCGCGTCACTCTCTGCACGGGGCCCTCTAGGTCACCCCCCGTACCCATGGGCCACGGGGCCCGAGTCCGCCTAGCCCCAGCCTTAGGGTCTCCGTTCAGGTTCGGTTCAGGTTGTGTGCCGTATTCTTTCCGCCTGCACGGAGGGACATTGCATTGCAGAACGCGACTCGTTCCAAGGTCGTCAAGCGTCCAGCAAGATGCGCAAGCGTGTCGCGGGCCGCGCTTGCGGTCCTCGCAAGCATCTGCACGGGTGCCCTAGCCGGTTCGCCCCCGCCCTGGGGAGGCGACGGCGATTACCGCAACCTTTGGCAGCCGTCCGCACCGACCTCGTGGTACTGGCCTCTGCAATCCCCACCCAACACCGACCGACCCGCCAAAGCGTTCCCGCGAGCGACCGCGCCAATCGACCTGCGCTTGTCTTTCAACGTGGCCACCAATCAGGTGCTGGCCGAGTGGCAGCGCCCGAAACACCTCGGGCTACTCGCCATGACCAACTACCAGTTGCGAATGAAGAAGGCGAGCCACGGCTCGTGGGGCCGGTGGCTAGAGGTCGGTCCCATTGAGGCCACCCGGTCGGCCGTCATCCATAGCGTTGAGCCCGGCATGACCTACGAGATCGAGGTTCGGGCCCGGAACGATCGAACCGCCAGTCCCCCAGCGTCCGGCACGGTGACGATTCCAAAGTCACCGGCACCATCCTGACGTGCGACCGCAAAGGCGAAGCAGCCCCTACAAATGAGTCTCAGGCGTCGGTAGTAGCGAGCTAAACGCCAATCTCGGCTCCAGCGATCGCGGGCAACCTCAAACAACCCCCTCCACATGCGAGGAGTTCACCGGGATTCGGTAGCCCGAAGGTCCCGTGATCGAGAACGAGTCGTGAATTGAGCCGCGTTCGATGGGTGTGGCGTCGACGCCGTCTTCGACGAAGCGCTGATGCACCGCGTCCACGTCGTCCACCATGAGGTCAAACGGGGCGCGGCGGCCCGGTTCGATGGCCTCCTCCGACTTCGACAGGATCAGGTGGGTGCCGCCGCGAAGTTCCAGGATGGCGAACTCCGGGCGCTCCAGGATTTCCCGCATCCCGTGCCGGACGAAAAAGTGGTAGGCCGACGGCACGTCCGTTACGGCCATCCGCATATGGCCCACCGCAAAGACCGGTCTTTCGTCTGCCACGCCAACCTCCGCACGACGAAGCGAATGAGTTGTAGAACTTACCGCCCACCATCACCCCACGCAATCGCCCACTATTAATGCGAATGGCTTGCATTAGTGTGCGCGTGTCACCTGCACAGGAGCCGCCAGTTGGAAACGACGATCGACCCGGAAGCCCACTACACCCAAATCGCCATGCGTCCCTTGTTGGGGGTGTCCCATCGTCTCTCGACGATGCGCCCGAAGCCGTGCGCGCACGCTTCAACAACGCCCTGCTGAACGTCGCGGTCAACGGCCCTAACGAGGTCGAAGGTTGGACGGCAGCAGCGATCGTCCTCTGGCGCATTGTGGATGCCTTGCAGGACGGTTGTTTGCCAAATCCTGGTCGCCCCATCGACCTCACCCACACGGGACTGCCGACGCGACGGGAAGTGCGCCCTAGCGTCTCGCCCGCCAATAAAGAACGAACACAGAACGAACCGCATGGAGTCTCCGAGGGTCGTACAATCCGCCAAGGATCGAAAGGGGATTCGCGTGAAGCTCGGTTCATCCTCCCCGATGAACGAGGCGTTCGGGGCCTTGCGACATACCGGAACCGCGCTCATCAAGCGAGGCACGGCGCTGGGGCCGCTTGTTCCGCTTCTGGGAGTTGCCGTGGCCTTCGTGCTCGTGGCACTGCTCTTCGTCGACGTGGCCGTTTTCCACGGAATTCCGCTAATCTCGGCCGTACTGGTGGCCACATCGATCGCCATCGTTGCTGTCTTCCTCTTCCAGTACATGAAGTTCGCAAGGGGCGATCCGGATCGTCTTCAATCTGAACATTTCCGCGTTCAAATGCAGCATATGCAGTTGATGGGCGCGAAGGGGTTGTCCGAACCCGTCTCTGCGGAGTTGCTCGATGACCCGAAGTCAAACCCCGCCGAGGAGCTAGGCGCGTCGGAAGGGACCGGCGATTCTGCCCATCAGACCGAAACGGAGGACGGAACGTGAAGTCGTACATGTTCGCCTACAGCCAACTGTGTCCCGATTGGCAGGCGCAGGCCATTCTTGATGCCACACAGGCGGTCACAAACTGGATTCAGCCGTTTCCCCATGCGGCAATCATTCAATCCAGTCTCGATGTGCGCGACCTAGCGGCGGTGCTGCGCAGGCGGCTAGGGCAGACTTGGTTCCTTGTTTCTGAACTCCACAGCGCGTCCGTGGACGGCTGGCTTCCGGGCAATGCTTGGCAGTTCGTCAATACACCCGGTGCGCCGTTGCCGTTCCCCGTGCCGCAGGAAACCAAGCCACCGCAGGTTCCTCTCCACCAAAGCCCAGCGGTCGATCCAAGCGTCCGGGGTTCCTGACATCAATCGTGACGCTCCAACGCGAAGTTCCCCACAGCGCGCCCGAACCCGCGCGAAGTGCGCCGGTCGCCGGACCGGCAACACCCGTCATCCGTCGATCCGCTCGAACACCTCCAGCGCGGTGCGCATGCCTTGAACCGCGCGCGGAAACCCCGCGTACAGGCACAGGTGCGTCATCACCTCGCGGATCTCGTCGCGGCTAAGTTCGTGGTTCAGCCCCGCTCGCACGTGGAAGGAAAGCTCGGCTTCCTGTCCGAGCGCGACGAGGATCGCGATCACCACCAAGGACCGGTCGCGACGCGAGAGCTGCGGCCGCGACCAGATCTCCCCAAACGCCCATTTCATCGCCCAGTCGCCGAGCTCGCCGAGATGGCCGCGCAACGCCTCGAGATCAGCTTGCGGATCGGTGGCAGCACGGCCGCCCGTCATCGACGCTCGCACGCCGGCGGCACGCGCCAACCGCTCGGCATCTGAGAGATGGTCCGCTGGCGCTCGGCCCTCGATGCGCTCCACCCCTTCCGCCTCCCGGAATGCCGCGTCCATCCGGCGGCTGGCCGCCATGGCTGCCGGGAAGCCGGCATACGCCGCGATGTGCAGGTTGATCTCCTCGATCTCGGTGCGAGTGAGCCCGTGACGCAGCCCGATCCTGGTGTGGAGTTCAAGCTCCTCGGCGCGCGCCTGCGCGGCCAGCACGGCGATGATCATCAAGCTGCGGTCGCGCCGGTTGAGCCCGGGGCGGTCCCACATCTCCCCCACCGCTGCGAATGCAAACGTCCCAAGCGCACCCATGCGCCGCTCCATGGAGGCAAGCACTTGCGCCGGTTCCGTATCCGGCACGAAGCGCGAAAACGTCGCGGACGCATGTTCGAGCCGGTCTTCCCAGGTTGCGTCATCGGCCATCGTGTCCCCCGCGTGGTGTTCATGCTCGTCCGGGATCGTATCGCGTAACGCGGGCCGGACAGGGAGCCCCGCGGCCCCAAGGGGCCCTCGGCTCAACGGCGAGCCCCCCCTTACGGCCGATTTCTGGAGGGAGTCCTTGTGCGGGGAATCGTCATTCGCCTGCTTCGTGGTTGAAGACCCGTACCACGGTACCGGCCGAACTCGGGTCGGTGCGGACCAGTTTGGCGTTGCCCGCCTTGCCGACGCCCCTCTCAAAGGCGGCTCGGCGGCCGTTGGCAAGGGGGGTGGTGATGCCGGCGCCGTGGGGCCACACGCCGGGTTCCTGCTTGATGAAGCGGGTGAGGTGCTGGGCATGGGGAGAGAGCGACTGCCAGATTTCGTGGGGCATGGTCTTCTGGAAGTGGCGACCGTGGCGGGAGGGGGCGGAGTATTCGATGCTCGGCAGGGCTCGCACCTCGCGGGAGAGGTTGGGGGTGGCGCCGTGCCAGGCGCGAACATCGCGGAAGATGGCCGAGCCGGCGGGGGCACCTACCAAGGTCGAGAGGCGCATCCACTCCGGTTCTTCATCGGGCTTCGGCGGCGGGGCGGTGGCGGTGTGGGTGCCGGGGATTTCGCGGATGGGGCCGTTCTCCCACGTCAGGTCTGTCATGGCGAAGTTGATGGTCACACCGGGCGAGGTGCGGTCCATGACGAGGCGCTGGGTGCGGAATGGCAGGTCCGCAAGGCGCTCGGTTTCGATTTCGGGCTCTTGGCGGCGGTAGGCGGCCAGTCGGCCATCCCCGTCTTGCTGTTCGTCGATGCCGTCAGTGTGCAGGTGCTGGTATTCGATTGCGCCGGGCAAACTCAGGTCGCCGCCGCCGCCCCAGACTTCGTAGTTGGCTGAGGCGAAGATCGCCTTGAGGATGGGCGTGGTGGTGGGCAGATCGATCATCGATGTCCACGCCGGGTCGTGCATCATCTGGCGCGATGCGGAGGTGGTGCCGTAGCAGTAGCGATGCGGCAGGCGGCCGCTTTCGGCCAGATAGCGGCGGCCATCGCGCCCCGGCATGGCGAGGATTTCCTTCAGCACCCTCGCGCAGCCTTCGCGAAAGAGGGCGAGGTGCGCGGCGTCCAAGGCATCGCGGACCACCACGAAGCCGTCGCGGCGGAAGATTCGGGTTGCCCGATCCACTTCGTCCGGGGTGCAGATTTCGAGGCCCGGGATGCCGCTATTGGCCTTGAGGTGGCGGCGAAGGGCCTGCACTTCCGGGTCGTCGATGACCCGGCGTGAGGGACATCGGGGGTCGGGCGCTCGGCCAACCATACTCTGCATCGGCACGCCGTCCTCGTCCACCACCTCGTTCGGCGGCACGGCGGCATCCCAGCCGACGAGCGTGTCGCCGAACACGCAAAACCCCTCAAGCTCCTCTTCCTTGGTGGGGCGGCGGGAAACCGGATCGCGGGTCGCGTTCATGCCTTCTCCGCTCGGCTGGTTCGACTTGGAGCATTTCGCGCCTCGGACGCGTTGTCAACGACAGGCAAGCACAGCAGTTCGTGCAAGCGAACTGCCGACGCGCCCGCCAAGGGCGCCAGCACGCAAGACGCACAGTAGAATCCGGGCTCGCATCGCTCTTGGCCTTATCTTCTGGGCTAACGTCACACCAACTTCGGAGGGTAAACGCCCGTGAAAGCCAAGCAGCGCGCCGAATTTCTCGAATTCGCACGTGAACTTGCGGAGCGTGCGGGAGCGTCCATCCTGCCGCAGTTCCGCCACGCGCCGGCCATCGACAACAAGAAGGCAGGCAGCGGCTACGACCCCGTAACGGAAGCCGACCGCGCGGCGGAAAGGGTGATGCACGACGCAATCCGCGAGCGCTACCCCAGCCACGGCATCCTTGGCGAGGAGTATGGCGAGGAACCCGGCGACGGGCTCACTTGGGTGCTGGACCCCATCGACGGCACGCGAGGTTTCGTAATGGGGCTGTTGCATTGGGGTACCCTCGTAGCGCTGTTCGATGGCGAACGGCCGGTGGTCGGAGTCATCCACCAGCCATTCCTTGGAGAGACGTTCTCGGGCGACGGCGAGACGGCGCATTACCAACGCAACGGCACGTCGCACACACTGCGCACGCGCCCATGCCCCCGGCTCGCAGATGCCCTCGCCGGCACCACCACGCCGGACCTCTTCAAGACCCCGGAAGAAACGGAAGCCTTCGAGCGAATCCGTACCCACGTGCGCACGGTGCGCTACGGCACAGACTGCTACCTATATGCGATGCTGGCGATGGGCCAGGCAGACCTCGTCATCGAGTCCGGCCTAAAGCCCTACGACGTGCAGGCGCTGATTCCGATTGTGGAGGGCGCCGGCGGCGTGATCACTGACTGGAACGGCGGCAACCCCGCAATGGGCGGCCAGGTGCTGGCAACGGGGGATCCTAGGCTGCACGAACTCGCCCTCCAGGAACTACGGCGCTAACGCGCCGCCTTGAGGATTTCGGCTCGGGCGCGGAGTGGGTCCTTGAGGATGCGGGCGCGGGCGTCGCCGACTTCCTTGGCGCTCAGAGGACGGAATCCTGCCGCCGATGTGTCTCGGCTGAACTCTTGGACAGCCCAGTTGAGGAGGTTAGCCAAGCGAGCGTTCGGCAGGGGGGCTTGAGCCACCTCTGGGACGCGGGCGAGGTAATCGCGCCCGTTTGGCATTGCCGCCAGACGCGCCATCGAACGCAGCGGCGGGACTTCTGGGGGTGCGCCTCGGCCGTCGGCTATATGGCAGCCGGCGCAGTGCAGGAGGTAGTCGTAACGGGCCACTGCCGCTTCAGGCGACTCGGATTGGGTATCCCCCAGCGCGCCCGTGGCGAGCAGAGCAAGCGCGGTGCAGGGCCAAAGGCGGCTACCCACTGCGCGCGGCGCCGAAGCCCTACCGCCGCCAAACCCCTCGCTACGCTCGGCGTCTGGCCCCAGCCCCCACCTCCCCATGACCTCGCGCCGCAGAACGCCGCTGCGTGGCTTTCTGCGGCGCAAGCTCCTAGGACTCCTCAACCGTCGTTTCCGCCTCCTCCGGGGCCGCGCCGATCACCGCCGCCATCGTGCAGTGGTAGGCGTTGCTCTCCACCCCGAAACACCACAGCACGTTGGGGCTCTTGCTCGGGAAGTAGGACGGCTTCGCGCCTTCCGTGCGGTGGCAGGAACAGCGTGGGCAATACGCCTTGCCGCAGCAGTCGTTGTACGAGATCAGGTATTCCTTGTCGTCGACCGGGTTGCGGCAGGTGCCAACCCAAGTGATGGGCGAAGGCTCGGCGCCGGGTGGGCAGGAGTTCATCGTGCCGCCGCAGCAACTGCAAAGGGAGCCGCCGAGCGCGCAGTAGCGCCAGTACTCGCAGCTTTGCGGATCGCCATACTCGACGATGCCGTCCGCTGCTGGTTCTGGCGCATTCGCTTCCGCACCCGCCTCTTCCGCGCCGAAGGCACGCGACACCGGCAACAAGGGAACGGCAGCCGCCCCCGCCAGTACTGCTCCAAGCCTTCCGAGGAAACCGCGTCGCGACGTGTGGCGGGCAAGGCCCGGTGCGCCGCGCCGTCGAACCAGCCCGCGATGCCGGCGCCCTGACCAGATGGCCCCTTCATCGAACTTCCTCCGACTGGATGGGATCAAACTCCCGCACATAGTCCTGCAATGTAGCGATGCCTGTGCGCCACGACTCGAGCAGGCTCTCCAAGTGCTCCCGAGTATTCACGAGGCCGCGCCCCCGCAGCGTGCCGTCGGCACCGATCAGCACGGCGAACGGAAGCCGGCTGACACCGTAGCGCAAACCCAGCGCCTCGGAATGCAGATACGGGAACTTGCCGATGCCGGCCTCGTTCGCGAACGCCCGATGCCGCTCAGGGTCACCGCCATCGCTACCGAACACCAGCCGCAGCCCTTCCGCCGCCGCGAGCGACTTGGCTGCCGGCAGCAGCGCCTTGCAGACGGGGCAAGTGGGCGAGACAAAGAGCAGCAGCGTTGCTTCGCCTGCGGACGCACCGCCGATTTGCTGCGCGCGACCGTCGAGGTCCACCGCTTCGAGGGCTTCCGTGAGTTCGCCCACTTTCGGGCCATGCACGGGCGTCAGCGCGCCCACGGGCGCAATGCGCTGGCTCAAGACGCCCACCTGCCGCGCCAGCGCCAGCACGGCGACGCCGAGCGCCAGCACGAGTGCCCACAGCAGCACATCGAACAGCACGGTTGCTTCCATCGACCCGCCGCCTCAGGTTCTCAAGAGCGCCGCATTGCGAATGAGCGCATTGCCGGCGTGATAGACGAGTGCGGCCAGGGCAAGCAGCGGCAGCGCCATGGCGAAATCAAGCGGACCGGGGGGTGCCGCCTCCACCATCGCCAGTGGCAGGGCGGCCGAAACCGCAAGCACCGCATTGCGCGCCACCATCGGCCAGGAGACCGACTCCCCGGCCCCGCAGCCGCAATCGATCCAAGAACGGCCGCGCACGAGATTGGCGGCAACCGCGCCTCCGTAAGCCAGCATGAGAACAACGGTCGTGCCCGAGGCCCACAGCATGGCCGAAGAAGACCACGGCGCCACCAACCACAAGGCGGCAATCGTGGCTTCCACGGCCGGAACCATCACGGCCACCATCGCCAGGAGCGGCGTCGGCACAATCCGGTAGTCCGCCAGCACAGCCCGAAACCCCACAAGGTCCCGCCCCTTGCCCGCCGCCGCCCAAAGGAGCAGCAAGGCGAATCCCAAGGCGATGGCCAGCATGGGCGAACCGGCGTGGGTCATCTCAATACGACAGCAGGAAGCCGCCCCGCCCCGTTTCGATCGTGCGTTCGAGCCGTCCGGTGGCGAGCTCATAGACGAGGACATTGCTGCCCGAATTGGCAAGCAAGAGTGGCACTTCGCCCTCCACCACATGCACGGCGCCCACCGGCTCTTCGAACTCGATCTTGCCCACCCGACGCTGCCCGTCCTGGTGGAACACCCATGCCTGCGTGCCGGCCTCGTCCGGCGTGTCCTTCTCGCCTTCGTGCGTCAGCACCACCAAGAGGCCCAGCTCGTCGTGAACCGTGAAGGGCTGCGTGCCTCCGGGCCGCCAACCTTGGTCGTCTTCGCCGATGAGCGACCAGGCCTCGCTCACGACGATGCTTCCGTCTGCAACCGAGGCCCGCATCACCTGGCCCTCGAAGGTCATGAACTGCCAGCCATCGCCGGTGGCCACGGGCTTGCCAAGGAGCGGGTCCTTGTCCACATCGAAGAAAACCTCGCTGCGCACCCGCGACGCCTCCTCGCCGTCCTCATCGAGGCCGATCCATTGCAGCGTGCCGTTGCCGCACACCATGAGGAAGCCGCGTTCCCCCGCCGCCATCGTGTTGGCGCAGCCGGGGGTGGAGATTTCGCCAACGAAGCGGCGCTCCACCACATCCACCACGGTCACGGACTGCGCCGGGGTCATGTTGAAGACGACCACATACCGGCCGCCAGACAAGAGCGCCATGTAGTGCCGGTGCAGCGACGCCACCTTGGCCGGAATGGGCACCTCCGCCACCGGGCTGAGGGTTTCGTGGGCATAGATGCGAAGGACGTCCGTGCGTTCGCCGTCGTGTTGGCGGGCGTAGAAGACCTCGGCGGCGTAGATTTCGCCCCGCTCCCGATGCGTGCTAACCGTTGGCGTCCACGGCGTCAGCGACAGTGTGCCGAGCATCTCGCCATCGGCGGCATCGAACACCGAAGCGCTGCCCATCACGTTCTTGATGATGAACCAGGAAGGCGACGGTGGCCCCAGGGTGGTGGTGCCGGGCTGCTCGGGCGTGACGCCACCATGCACCAGGCCAGCGACAAGCAACGCCGCTACGCCGCCGACCCAACCGAGCCCCAATCTCCGTACGACCCCCGACAACGGCATCGCAACTCCTCTCCGCCCGCAACGTTCCTTGCGACTGCCGCGAGTATGGCGCATTTTTCCCATTCAAGTGAGCCTCGCATTCGGTGCCGTAGGTGGCGTGGAGCCCCAACGACGCCCGCGCCCCCAAGGTTGTTCGCATCGCCCACCACTTCGGCTAGCGCCACAAGAACCGTTGCCTTCGGGCAACGCTTCTTGCCCCAGCCCAAGCCGTCCTATCACCCTGTCGGACTTTCGGGCAGCTTACGCCGCCCGAAAGTCCGACGGGCTGCTAGGATGGCGTCCACGAGCGGCAACGGAGACTTCGATGGACCTGGAGTACAGCCCGGAGTATCAGGCCTTCCGTGACGAGGTCCGGCAGTTCTTGGGCGAGCACGGGAGCAAGGCACCGCGTCCGCAAGGCGGCGACGACCGAATGCAGCCCCGCGACTGGCAGCAGCTCCTCATCGAACACGGCTATGCCGCCCGCACCATCCCCCGCGAATACGGCGGCTATGGCGCCGAGCCGGACATCCTCAAGACGCGCATCATCGCCGAAGAGTTCGCCCGCGCCCGGGTGCCGCCAGGCCACTCCGGCGACAACCGCCTCGTGCCCACGGTGCTCGAACTCGGCACCGAGGAGCAGAAGCGCAAATACGTCGGGCCTTCCGTACGCGGTGAGGTCAGTTGGTGCCAGGGCTACTCCGAACCCGGGTCCGGCTCCGATCTCGCTTCCCTGTCCACCAAGGCCGAACTCGACGGCGACGAATGGGTCATCAACGGCCAGAAGATCTGGACCTCCGGCGCCAAGACCGCCGACATGATGTTCTGCCTCGTTCGCACCGAACCCGATGCACCCAAGCACAATGGCATCAGCTATCTCGTCTTTTCGATGGACACCCCCGGCATCGATGTGCGCCCGCTGGTCACCATGACGGGTGAAGCGTTCTTCAACGAGGTCTTCTTCACCGACGTGCGGGTGCCGAAGGATCAGATCGTCGGCAAGCGCGGCGAAGGCTGGTTCGTCGCCAACACCACGCTGCGTTACGAGCGCGGTGGCCTCGGCGACCCCAACGAGGCGGAAAACCGCTTCCTGCGCATCGTCGACATGATGCAGCGCGAGACGGTGGGCGGCGTCAGCCTTATGGAGAACCCCATCTACCGCGACCGGCTACTCAAGCTGCAAGCGCGCATTCTGGCCATGAAGTTCAACGGCATGAGGGTGCTCTCGCACAACATCAAGGGCGAAGAAGCGGGGCTGCCGCGCTGGATCGTCAAGCTGAACGGCTGCGAGCTCAACCACCAGATGGCCGGCATGGCCGTGGACGTGATGGGCGAGCTGGGCCTGCTGTACGACGGTAGCCCGTACCTGCGCGACCACGGCTTCTGGCAAGCGCGCTACATGCTCGACTTGGGGCTCATCATCGGCGGCGGCACGGCGCAGATTCAGAAGAACATGATCGGCGAGCGCGCCCTTGGGCTGCCGAAGGAGCCGAAGTACGACCAGGCCGCGGCCTGACAAGTCGGTTCTGCAGGTCGCAACTTAGAGGACATCGATGGATTTCGCACTCAGTGAAGAGCAGCGGATGCTGCAAGACAGCATCTCGGGCTATCTGGAAGGCGGCTCATCCTTGGAACGCGTGCGCCAAGTCGCCGAGGACGGCGGCGCCCGGGCCGACGATGTGTGGCAGGAACTGGCTGGCCTCGGCGTCCACGGCGTCCTTATCGACGAGGACTACGGCGGTGTTGGCCTTGGGCACCTCGAAGCCGCGCTCATCGCCGAGGCCCTCGGCGCAACCACAACTCCGGTGCCCTACGTTGCCTCGTCGATCATGGCACCTACCGCCATCGCCACCGCCGGCTCCAGCGAACAAAAGGAAAGCTGGCTGCCGCGCATTGCCGCCGGCGAAGTCGTCGTCGGAGTGGGCGTCACCGAACAGATCGGCCGCCGCGAGAGCGATGGCATCACGAGCGCGGGCGGCAACCTCACCGGCAAGGCCATGTTCGTGCTCGACGGCGCAGAGGCAGATGCCTATCTCATCGCCTCGGACGACGGCGCCATGCACATGGTCGATTCCAGCGAGGTGGAACGCCAGCGCCTGAAGACCATCGACCGCACCCGAACGGTGGCGGAAGTCACGCTGAACGGAGCCAAGGCCGACACCCTCCCAGGCTCCACAACCAGCCGCGAGCCGCTGCTCGCCACCATCGACGTAGGCCGCCTGATCCTCGCCGCCGACACCTTGGGCGCCGCCCAGACCATGCTCGACAAGGCCATCGACTACGCGAAAGAGCGCCGCCAGTTCAACCGCGTCATCGGCTCCTTCCAAGCCGTCAAGCACATGTGCGCGGAGATGGCGGCGGAACTCGAGCCGTGCCGCTCCATGATCTGGTACGCCGCCCACGCCTACGGCGCCATCCCCGAAGAAGGTCGCGCCATGGCCTGCCACGCCAAGGCACACCTGGCGGAAGTGGGCCAGTTCGTGGCCCGCAAGTCCACCGAAGTCCACGGCGGCATGGGCATCACCGACCTCTTGGGTCTGCACTACTGGTTCAAACGCATCGGCTTCAACCGCCAACTCTTGGGCGCCCCGGAGTTGGTACGCGAGGAAGCAGCGAAGGCCCAAGGCTGGATCTAGCGACGGCGTAGCTCATGCTCGCGGGGCGGACTACCAAGTGAGTGTATCGACAGTGCGCATAGCCGAAAGACGCTTAGAGGAGCGGTTCGATCGGACTCGGAAGGCGACACAGAAGCTCGCGGGCTTTGTGACGAGTAACGGTCGCCAGATCGCCTTGCAGCGAGAGCGCAAGACCGCGCTTTATCTGTGGGTGGAAGACCGGCCCCCGTCGGCTCTAGGAGTAACCGTCGAACGCTATCCACCCTCGAAAAGCCGCGGCTCCAACCACAAGGCCATCGTACCCAACCTCTCCGAAGGCAACGAGGCATGGAAGGTTGTGCTACAAGACTTGGGCGTGTTGGCCGCCCTCATGGATTGGTACGAACAGATCTAAGGCGGTGGCAGGCTGTGAGCCGCCGACATTCCCCTCCCCAAGCCATGTCGCATAGGCCATCAGCTACATCGTGGCGCCAGGGCAGTGCTCAGGATTTCCTCGGCCCTGCCACGTCGCCTAGAGTCGGGAAAGAGCCGTCCGTGGATCGCCAGCGCTTCCTCCGAGGCGGTGATACCCAGCCGCCCGACCAGCGTCGCAACGTCGACTAGCGTCTCCCGGTCAAGGGACCCAGGCACGGTGTTCTCCACACCGGTGGTCCAAGTCGCGTGGGTCCGGCAGCGCACCGTGGCGAATGAACGCCGCCGGCGCAAACGCGACGGCATCCATCCGTATGGAATGAACGTCCGTGACCACCCAAGTCTCGGCCAAGAAGCGCGCTGGCTCGTCCACCCAAGCGGGCGATGTGTGGCCGTGGAGTCCGCATAGGTACTCGACGGTTGCGGCAAGTAACGCGTCCCACCGACTTCCGGTGAGCGGCGGTGCGTCAGCAAGCACATTGTCCTGCCCCGTGCGGCTCAGCGCGTGGAACCGTCTGGGCAGGTCATGCACGATCGCCCGCAGGAGTTCGGCCTCAGTCCATCCGTCCTCAACGGCAGCCGCATATGCCCGCAATGTAAGCACGTCGGTGTCCATGGCGGCGATTATGCAGTCGAGCCGGTTCCTCGTGGGATGCGGTGGACCAAGGCCGCAAGCGAGGGCCGATTCGTCGGTATCGCATCCCTAGGCCCCACATGAACTTGGGGCTGTATGCTCCGTGAGCAGATCAAAGTGCGTGGAGGTGTCAGGTGCGACGCTTGCCATTGGTGCTCGGATTGTTGGGATTCACCGCACTGGCTTTGGAAGCCTTTGCCGCCGAGTCGCCCCAAGCTACGGAAACGGTTGAGCTGCGCGCAGTCCTTACGGATGACGCGGGCGACCCGCTCGATGCGTTTACGTTGACCGTATATCGGGAAACGGGGGATGTGCGCACGATGGAGTATCTCGACGCCAAAGGGCGGCTGGTTGCCGATATTGATCGTCGCGCGAGCGTGCTCGCCCTGAGTGCGCCGGGCCGGGAGACGCACGTCCAATCAGTCGAGTTCCACTCGCCGGGCTCGTTGGACCTAGGTAACGTGAGGCTTTCTCGTGCCGTCACCGTCCGCGGGCGGGTCGTGGACGCAGAAACTGGGCACCCGCTCGCTGGCGCACGAGTCGACCATTTCTCCTGGAGCGACGGGATTTCTCTGGCGATGAAGGGAGTTGACTGGCGGCCGGCCGGGTTGTTTGACATTACAGGTGCCGAAGGGACGTTTGCGTTGCATGGCCTTCGGGCAGGCGGCAGCCAGGCCTTAGCGCTGGCGGAGGGCTATCGTGGACGAGTATTCGCGCTGGAGGAGGACCAGGGTGATATCACGGTCCAACTCTATCCACTCGCGGAAATCGAAGGCACGCTCACAACGGAGGCCGGTTCTCCTGCCCCGGGGACGGTTTGGCTCTCTCGTGACGGCGGCAATACACAGTGGCACCTCGCCGCCGCCACCGGTGGATTGGTCTTCCATCCTATCAAGCAGCGGATAGGCAGCGACGGCCGATTCCGCTTCGAGGGCCTGCAATCAGGCGCGTACAAGCTGTCGGCGAACTCGCCCCAAGGCGCGGTCAAGGAGCGAAGGGTCACGATCGGCGAAGAAGACCCGTCACAACGGGTGACGATGATCGTCGAACATGCCGGCGAAATCTCTGGGACTGTGAGCGGCCTGATGGAAGGGGAAACCGTCACGGTGTCCGTCGTGCCAGAGGAGCAAGCGCGTGGCGATTTGTTTGTTTCGGACGTGGGCAACGGCGCATACACGTTGGCGGGCGTGCAGGACGGACCCGCCCGGGTCCGGGCGACAACGAAGTCACGGACCGGATTCCGCACGCTTTGGGCTGACGTGGACGTGAGCGCTGGACAGGCCTGGGTCGATTTCGACTTCGGCTACCGTTCAAGTTTGTGGGGCGTTGTAAGAGCTGGCTCGGACAGATTGGCGTCAGTCCGGGTGACTGCCCGGCCGAAGGATGCCAAGCATCCGCGTAGTGTTGGCTTTACCGACGCCGAGGGGCGTTACGAGCTCGCGGGGCTGGCCACCGGGGAGTACGAAGTTCGTGCCGAGTGGACCGCAAAGCAGGCGATGCAGGTTCTCAACGTGTCCGTGCTTGGACAGACTCTGACAGACATCGGCTTCCCGACCGCGTCGATCGCGGGCACGGTGCAGACGGACATGGCGGGACTTTCGGCGGGACGTTGGCGCGCGAACATCCATGCGGTTTTCGAGAATGGACGCAGCCGAGCAATCTGGACGGACAGCGCTGGTGGCTACCGCTTCGAGCAGCTCGAGGAGGGCCGCTACACGATCATGGCGGCACCCGTGTGGACCGGCGACTTCCCAACCGTCACCGTCGCCGACGGGGGCGCTTTGGAGGGCGTGGACCTGCAGTTAACGCTAGCCGACACCCGAGAGATGCGCTTCCTGGACGCACTGACGGGCGAGCAGTTCGAACGCGTAGACGTGGAGGTCGAGGGTGGTCCGTTCCATGGGACCCACGTCCACATCCCCCTTGGGAAACACGTTCCATTAACGCTCACCGGCCACGAACTCGCCATCTCGAAAGAAGGCTACGAACCGGTCACGATCCAATGGGATGGGCACGCAGGGAGCGTCAGTCTAGCGCCGATTCGCCCGGAAGATGGCACAAGGTCAGGGGAAGCGGATCAGATCGACTGAGCGTTGGGACACGCCAGACGCCCAAGACGACGCAATGCGAAAGATCACCGTGCTCGGGCGTCGCGGATGTGAACAATCGGCCAAGCTGTCGCCGCAGTCGTCGTTGCTGGCTCGCTAGGTGTCCTGCCGGGGCCACGAATTGCCTGTTGGAAGCTGACAGCCAGGGACGAGTCATTGAGATGATGCAGAGTGAGTCAACTCCTGACTCGCAGGGGAGCTCACATGAACCAACTCACCATTCGAGGGTTCGACGACGAACTCGCGACGTACTCGCCAGGCGCGAAGGCATCTCGCTCAATCGTGCCGTCATGCGGCTGATTCGCAGGGGTGCCAGCCTCCACCAAGCGGCACCGATGTCGTGGGTTCGTCCTTGGACCACCTGATGGGCACATGGTCAACGGAAGACGCGGATCGGATCGACCGGGCACGCGTACTCGCAATGGAAGCGCGGCCACGCTCGGGTGGCAGAGCTAATCCGCTCGTCGTCCGCAATACTCCTGCCCCTCGCGGAACCGACCGCACCGCAACGGAAGCGCCGATGTAGGCGTGCGAACGACTCGCACATCGAGCGCCTTTTGCGGAACCGGACATGCATAATGCGCCGCTGCACGGAAATCCCACCCGCAACCGACACCACGAGGACAAACGCCGATGATCGACGTTCACTACTGGCCCACGCCCAACGGCTGGAAGGTCTCCATCATGTTGGAGGAGTGTGGGCTCGACTACCGGGTCGTGCCCGTCGATATCGGCGGCGGCGACCAGTTCAAGGCGGATTTCCTTCGCATCAGTCCGAACAACCGGATGCCGGCGATTGTGGATCACGATCCCATTGGCGGTGGCGAGCCGCTGGCGATCTTCGAGTCTGGGGCGATTCTCGAGTATCTCGCGGAGAAGACCGGCAAGTTCCTGCCGGCCGATCCCGTCGGCAAGTATAAAGCCTTGCAGTGGGTGCATTGGCAGATGGCGAATCTTGGGCCGATGATGGGCAACGCCAACCACTTCAAGAATTACGGCAAGAATATCGCCGACGATCCGGCGCAGCTTGAGTACGGCACCAAACGCTTCGTCGGCGAGGTGGATCGGCTCTCGGGGGTCATGGATGCGCAGCTTTCGGTCAACGAATACCTCGCTGGCAGCGAATACAGCATCGCCGACATCATCACGTGGCCGTGGGCCTTTCTCATCGGCCGCCTGATCGACGAGGGCATGTGGAAGACGTTCCCGAACCTCAAGCGCTGGGTGGACCAGGTGGGCGAACGGCCGGCCGTGGAGACCGGGCGCCGCGTGGGCCGAGACCTGGGGCGCCGAGAGCTCACGGAAGAAGAAGAGAAGGCGCGTCGGGAACTGCTATTCAACCAGACGAACGAGAAGGTGCGGGCGGCGCGGGAGGCTGCAGCGCAAGCTGCGTCCTAAGGCCGCGAGCCGTCGTTTGCGCATCTTTGCGCGCACGGCGGACACGGCGTCCTCCCCTTCAGGTCCGGCGACGCCGCTCCCATATTGGCGCGTCCGGGGCGATGCTCCGCCCAAGGGAGACCGCGACCGGGCCGCGTAGCCAGTCCGAATCCGCTGTCCTCGCCTACCAGGCATCGACGGCGGGCCGTTTCTTGCCGTGGCGCGTCTGCACGCGGACCGAGCGCAGCAGGCTCGACAGCCAGTGCCTTGTGTGGGCGGGATCGATGGTGTCGTCCACGGTGAAGTGTGTCGCGGTGTTGAGCGCCTTGCCGTTTTCGTAGGCGTTCGCGACCATCTCCTCGTAACGCTTGAGGCGGGCCGCAGGGTCTTCGATGGCCTCGAGTTCCTTGCGAAAGCCCAGTTTCACGGACCCTTCAAGGCCCATGCCGCCGAACTCTCCGGTGGGCCAGGCGACGGTGAAGAACGGCACCTTGTAAGAGCCGCCAGCCATGGCGATGGCGCCCAGGCCATAGGCCTTGCGGATCACCACCGTGAAGAACGGCACGCGGAGGTTGGCGCCGGTCAGGAACATGCGGCTCGAGTGCCGCACCAGTGCCGTCTTCTCGATCTCCGGCCCCACCATGATGCCGGGCGTGTCGCACAGGTGCAGGATGGGGATGTCGAAGGCGTCGCATAGCTGCATGAAGCGGGCGCCCTTGTCGGCGGCGTCGGAATCGATCGCGCCGCCGAGATGCAATGGGTTGTTGGCGATCACGCCCACGGGCCGTCCCTCGACGCGGATGAGGCTGGTGACCATGCCGAAGCCGAAGCCCGGGCGCAGGTCCAGCAGCGAACCCTCGTCCGCAAGCGTCGCGATCACGTCTCGAATGTCGTACGCGCGCAACCGGTTCTCGGGCACGATGTGTCGCATGGCTCGCTGGTCCGGTGCAGACCAATCCTTGGTGTTCCCTTGAAAGAACGCGAGGTAGCGCTTCGCCACGGCCACTGCTTCGGCCTCGTCGGCAACGGCAAGGTCCACCACGCCGCTCGGCACCTGCACGGACATGGGGCCGATGTCTTCCGGCGCGAACACGCCAAGGCCGCCGCCTTCGATCATGGCCGGGCCACCCATGCCGATGTTGGCGTCTGCGGTGGCGATGATCACGTCGCAGCAGCCGAGCAGCGAGGCATTGCCGGCAAAGCAGCGACCGGCGGTGATGCCCACCATCGGCACCAGCCCCGACAGCGTCGCGAACTGCGAAAACGTGCCCTGGCCGCCGCCGCCGCCCACCATGTCGGTGTCGCCGGGGCGTCCGCCGCCGCCTTCGGCGAAGAGCACCATCGGCATCCGGCCCTCTCGGGCTACGCCGATCATGCGGTCGGTCTTGCGGTGGTTCTGCGCGCCTTGCGTGCCGGCAAGCACCGTGTAGTCGTATGCCATCACGGCGCAGCGATTGGCGGGATCGTCGAACAGTTCGCCGTTGACGCTGCCGACGCCGGTGATCATGCCGTCGGCGGGGGTGTTGGCGATGAGGTCGTCGAGCGAGCGGCGGCGACGCTGGGCGGCGATCACGAGCGGGCCATACTCCACCCAGGTTCCGGCGTCCACCAGGTCCTCGACATTCTCGCGGACGGTGCGCAGTTGCTTGGCGCGGCGGCGGGCCACGGCGCTTGGGCGGGCGTCGTCGAGCGTTACGGCGTGGCGCGCGAGCACCTCCTCAAGATCGGGACGTATGTAGTCAGGATCGACCGTCTCTTCGGCACCGCCGTGGGCATCGTCGACGTCTGCTTCCTCAAGCACGAGCAGCGGGTGACCCGCATACACCGTGTCGCCTGCACTCGCGTGCACGCGCCACACGATGCCGGCCACCTCGGCACGCACTTCGTGCTCCATCTTCATGGACTCCATCACCGCCACGCAGCGGCCGGGGGCCACCGCATCGCCTTCGGCCACGTCGATGGACACCACCGTCCCCTGCAGCGGCGCGGCTACCAGCGCTTCGCCTTCGTCGGCAGCCGGCGCATCGGCGGCCGACTGTGCGGTGCGGGTTTCCCGACCATAGGCCAGAACCGCGAGCGGATCGTCAGCATCCACCTTGGCTCCCGCCGTCATGGGTGCAGGCGCGCCGGAATCCGTCGAAGCGATGTGCAACAGCCGACACTCGTCGAAGTGCAAGGGACGTTCGGCGGCGAACCCAGTGGCGAGGAGGCCGTCCTGGAACGCCGGATGATCGAGAATCGCCCGCAGATAGGCGATGTTGGTGTCCACGCCCTCGATGCGGAACTCCCGCAGCGCCCGACTGAGCTTGGCCGCGACCGCTCGAAACGGCGCACGGGAAGAGGCCACCACCTTGGCAAGCAGCGAGTCGTAGCGAGGGTTGGTCGCGTAACCGGCATAGCCGAAGGTGTCCGTGCGCAGGCCTGGCCCGGACGGCGGATCGAAGGCGGCAAGCACGCCTCCCGCCGGCACTGCGTCACCGCCTTCGGTCATCCGCTCCATGTTGACCCGGGCCTGGATGGCAAACCCGGTTGAACGGCGGTCGAGGTCGAGCTCTGCGAGTCGTTGGCCGGCGGCGATTTCGAACTGCGCCCGCACGAGATCAACGCCCGTCACCTCCTCGGTAACGGTGTGCTCCACCTGCAGCCTGGGATTGGCCTCGATGAACGCGAACGTCGGCGTCGCGCTCGTCACGTCCACAAGGAACTCGAAGGTGCAGGCGCCGCGATAGCCGCAGGCACGCGCCAGCTTCAGCGCCGCTTCGTGCAGGTCCGCGCGTAGGGACTCCGGCAAGCCAGGCGCCGGGGCGATCTCGATCAGCTTTTGATGCCGACGCTGGATGCTGCAATCTCGCTCGCCTAAGTGCATCGCCTCGGTGCCATCGCCGAGCACCTGCACTTCGACGTGACGCGCGCCTTCCATGAAGCGCTCGACATAGAGCGCGCCGTTGCCGAACGCGGCCTTTGCCTCCGACGAAGCGCGAGCGAATGCCTCGCCCATTTCCTGTGGCTGCCGCACCACGCGCATGCCGCGTCCACCACCGCCAGCGATGGCCTTGATGATCGCGGCGCCGTGCGTCGCAACGAATGCCTCCGCCTGCTCTGCAGTGGTCGCGCCCGTGCCAGCGAGAACTGGCACTTCCAAATCTTCCGCGAGTGCGCGTGCGGCCGTCTTGTCGCCAAGCATGTCGAGCGTTGCCGGCTCGGGGCCGATGAAGACGACGCCGGCTGCCGCGCAAGCTGCGGCAAGTGCCGAACTCTCACTGAGGAAGCCGTAGCCGGGATGCAGGCAGTCGCAGCCCGTGGCGTTCGCCGCTGCCACAATGGCATCGACGTCGAGATACGCGGCTGCGCCGCTGCCGCCAAGTTCCACGCTTCGATCGGCCTTGGCGACGTGCAACGACGCGACATCGTCCGTCGCGAACACGGCTACTGACTCGATCTGAAGCTCCGCCGCCGCGCGCGCGATGCGAATGGCGATTTCGCCCCGATTGGCGATCAGCACCCGTTCAAACATGCCCTTGCGCGCGCCTAGACTCAAAACCCACCCCCTGCCTCCAAATATTCCTTCTCTTCGGTGCTGCTCTCGCGGCCAAGCGCCGCATTGCGATGCGGAAAGCGTCCGAAGCGCTCGATCACCCGCCGATGCGCCGTCGCATAGCCCACGAAGCTCGCCGCGAAATCCCGCCAATCCGGCGCGGCCTCCTCCACCAAGCGCTCGAACAGGGCCACCGACCGCGCCTGATCCGCGAGGTCTTCGCTGTGCTCGAACGGATGATAGAGGAAGGCCCGCTCCGCCACCGAAAGCTGCGTGTCGAGGCCCCGATCCAACGCCCGAATGGCGATGGCGCGGGCGAGCGAGTCTCCGAGGAATGCAAGCGACGAGTCGCGATAGATGTTGCGGCCGAACTGGTCGAGAAGAAGCACAAGCGCCAGGGCGCCTTTCGGCTCCTCAGCCCAATGCAAAAGCTCGCCGGACCGCGCCTGCTCCACGGCTTGGCCGAAGCGCTTGCGGATCTCAGCATCCACATCCGCATCGGCGCGATACCAGCGACCGCTGTGGGGCTTGAGGTCGTCAGGGTGACTCGGCGCCGGGCCAAACCAATATTCGATCACGTCATTCGGCGTCGTCTTGGACAACCCGCTGCTCATGTCCCCTCCTGCATCCTCCCCGCGAGACCGCATCTGCCTTGGCACATCGAAGCCCCTCGGGAAGGAGGGCATTCTGCCCAAGCAAGGGCCGACAGCCGCGAAAAGGGCGTCACATACACGTCAGCGCGCGGCCTTTGGGCGAGCGCCACCATTGCGCGTCACGCCGCTTCGCGCAAGGATTGGCTGCCACGCCAACGGAGGAACCCATGCAGATCACCGCCATCGACACCTTTGTGGTGGACGCCGGCTGGCGTCCCTGGCAGTTCGTCGCCGTGCGCACGGACGAAGGCATCACCGGCTACGGCGAATGCTCCGACGGCCGAATGCCCTACAGCGTCGTCCACACCGCGCAGGAGTTCGAGGCGATTCTGCTCGGTCAAGACCCGCGCCCGGTGGAGGCGCGCTATTGGGACATGTACCGCATGGCGCGGCAGAGCCCTGGCGGGATCGCCGCCAAGGCCATCGCCGGCATCGAGCTCGCGCTTTGGGACATCAAGGCCAAGGCGCTAGGCGTGCCCGTGTACGAACTCTTCGGCGGCCCCTTGCGCACCCGCCAGCGCGTGTACTGGTCGCACTGCGGCAGTTCCCGCGCCGGCAACCACGAGATCATCGGCGTCCCGCCGATCCGCTCGTGGCAGGACATCACCGATCTCGGCCACGAGGTGGTGCAGCGCGGCTTCACGGCACTCAAGACCAACATCGTCTACCCGGGCGAACCCGCCCACACCTATCGCGGCGGCTTCGGTGGCGGCGAGGGAACCACGGACGGCACCGTGGACAACGCCATGCTCGACCACATCCGCACGCACATCGGTACATTCCGGGATGCCGTGGGGCCGCATGTGGACATCGCCCTCGACCTCAACTTCAACTTTCGCGTCGAAGCGGCCACGCGCATCTGCCATGCGCTCGAGGACCTGCGCATGATGTGGGTGGAAATCGACATGTACGAACCGGAAGGGTTGCGCGAGATCCGCGACGCGGTGCGGGTGCCCGTCTGCTCCGGCGAGAACCTGTTCACTTCCCGCGACTACCGCCGCTACTTCGAGGCGCGCTCGATGGACGTGTGCATGGTGGACGTGCCTTGGAACGGCTTCGCCAACTCTCGGCGCGTCGTGGAAATGGCCGAGACCTTCGAGGTCAACTGTGCCCCGCACAACTACTACAGCCATCTCTCGACGCTCCACTCCCTGCACCTCACGGCAATCTCGCCAAACATCCGCATTTGCGAAATCGACATCGACGATGTGCCTTGGAAGGACGACCTCGTCACCGAGCCGATGGTTTTCGAGGAGGGACGCGTGCTGATCCCGGACCGACCCGGCTGGGGCGCCAACCTCAACGAGGAGGTCGCTCGCGCCCACGTGTGGGAGCCGGGGCGCAAGCCGGGGTATTGGTCTGGCTCCTCTCGCTAACGCCACAAGAAGCGTTGCCCTCGGACAACGCTTCTTGCCCCAGCCCAAGCCGTCCAATCACCCCGTCGAACTTGGTGGCGATGCACCCGGCTGCCGGACAGGGCGACGCATGCGTCGCCCCTACAGGAAGGTGTCGGTCATGTCCCGGGCCGTAGGGGCGACGCATGCGTCGCCCTTCTTCGGGTGGCCTTCCTCATGCGCTAGCCGTAGCTGCGAGCGAACGCGAGCACGAAGGCCAGCAGTTCGCGCTAGCGAACTGCCGACGCGCCCTTAAGGGCGCGCCAGCGCGTGAACAAGGCGGGCCTCTGGAGGGAAGGGGAAGGCATTCTGCCTTCCCTGGCGCCGACAGGCGCCTTTCCTTTGTCGGCCTGCGGCCCGTGCGCCTGACGGCGCACGAGGGAAGGCAGAATGCCTTCCCTCCGAAGGCCCCCGGGTCGTCAAGTCCGACAGGCTGCTAGCGCCACAGCGTCTGCAATGCGCGGTAAAGTTGCTCGGTTGCATTCGAGGAGACTCCATCGTGGCATCTGCCATCCCCTTCCCCGACGAGAACAATGTCTGGCGCCTCGACACCCCCGGCGTCAAGGGCTGGCCCCGCACCGCTCGCCCGGACGATCCCGACAAATACTTCATGGTCTCGACGGACGGTCACGTACAGGAACCCGCCGACCTCTGGCAGACGCGAATGGACGCCAAGTTCCGCGATCGCCTGCCCGGCGTCGCCGTCGACAAGGACGGCAAGAAATACCAGAAGACCGAAGGCTTCCGCCCGCTGCGCATCCGCAACATCAAGTTCGAGGGCGAAGACGGCCTGCGCAACGCTGCCGGAACGACGCCCGAGGAACGCCTCGCCGACCTCGCCGCCGACGGCGTGGACGCCGAAGTGCTGTTCCCGAACAAGGGCCTCACCATCTGGGCCACCCCCGATGCCGAGTTCAGTCAGGCCATGTGCCGCGTCTGGAACGACTGGGCCTGGGAAGTCTTCGGCGACTACAACGACCGCCTCTCGCCCATGGGATGTGTCGCCAGCGCCGACATCCCCGGCGCGATCGCTGAAATCGAGCGCCTCGCCGCGCTCGGCTTCCGCGGCCTCTCCCTGCCCTGCAAGCCGGTCTGGGGCCCAGGCAGCCACGAGCACCTCAATTACAACCTGCCGGAGTTCGATCCGCTCTGGGCCTGCATTCAGGAAGTGGACCTCCCCATCACCTTCCACGTCTCCACCGGTCGCGACCCGCGCACCTCCCGTGGCAACGGCGGCGCCGTAATCAACTACGCGGTTCACTCCCTTGCGCCGACCATGGAACCCCTCGCCAACCTTTGCGCCTCCGGCGTGCTCGCCCGCTATCCGGGGCTGCGCTTCGGCAGCGTGGAAGCGGGCATCGGCTGGGTGCCCTGGGCCATCTGGGCACTCGATGAGGCCTACCGCAAGCACCACATGTTCGTGCGCCCCAAACTCGACCGCCTGCCGAGCGAGTACTTCCGCGAATGCGGCTTCGCCACCTTCCAGGAAGACAAGCCGGGCCTGGATCTCGCCCGCGAGCATAATCTCATCGACAACTTCATGTGGGCCAACGACTACCCCCACCACGAGGGCACCTGGCCCCACTCCGCCGAAGCGATCGAACGCACCATGTCCCAACTCACGGACGAGGAACGGGCGAAAGTGCTGGGCCTGAACGCTGCCCGCATCTTCAAGTTCCCGATCCCGGAACGGTATCGAAACACGATGCCCTCGACATAGGGCCGTGGACTGCAAGACGATGCGCACTTGCCGAGCGCGAGGCTCAACAGCTATACTTTTATCCAGCATATTTCGGAGCGAGTCATGCCATGGATGCAGTGGAGTTGCCACTGTGGCTTGAGAAACTGCGGCAGACCGAAGTGATTGATCGAGTCCGCAACGATCCGAGGTCTCTCGGCAACACAACGCTCGGCCTGCACGCTGAGCAGGCATTTCAGGCCATCGGCGGCGGACAGGCCGATTTCGATGCGCCACGCGGCGATCTAACGCCCGACGATCTCGCCCTTCTGTATGCGTACTGGAACCAGAAGGGACACTTGGAGGAACTGATCGAAGCCTTCGGCCAGTGCTTCGGACAATCCGAATCGTTGCCAGAGAATCCCATCGTGGTGGACATCGGGTGCGGCCCGTGCACCGGCGGCCTCGCGCTAGCTGGCACGCTCCCGTGCTTCGACTATATTGGAGTGGACCGCGCCGAGTCGATGCGCCGGCTCGGCGAACGTCTCGCGGCGTCGGATTCCGTGCCCGGCAACATCAAGCAGCTATGGGCACCTTCTCTCAGTGCTGTGGAGTGGCGAAGTCCCAGCTGGCGACCCGTCCTCGTGCTGCTTTCGTATCTGTTCGCCAGCCCGACGCTCGATGCACCGACCATGTTCGACGATCTCGTGGAATTGCTCAATCGGCTCGGGCGCGGGGCGGTCACGGTGCTCTACACAAACTCAACCCGCTATGCCGCGAATCGAGCATGGGACGTATTCCAAAAGCGCTTGATCGATGCAGGATTTTACCAGCACGTCGACGACGCTGGTCGAGTCGTTGTCGAACGAGGGAGCGGCGAGCGGCAACGCCGCCTGAGATATGCGGTGCTTCATCGCCCTGAACAACGTCGACTGGCACTGGGAGCCTCGTGACGTGCGGCTGCCCAATTACGACGAACTCATCGAGGAGCAGCTCGACGTAATGGAGGTGCCCTTCGATCAATCGCTCTTCGTCGCCGGGCCACCCGGCTCGGGCAAAACGGTTCTGGCTGTGCGCCGCGCCCTGACGATGGCAACAGCCAACGTCTCGGCCGTGCTCGTGACGTACAACCGGATGCTCCGGCGGCTCGTCGCCCTTCTGACGGAAGGCAAGGTCCAAGCGTTCACGATGCACAGTTTCGTGGGTCAACGGCACTACGGCCCGAAGACAGGCTCTCGCCAAGCCCCAGAGGTCCGGCGCAACGAGTTCGATTGGGAGGCCATGACCAAGGCGCTGGTGCAACGCGGAGTGCAACCCGATGCACTACATATGATCGTCGACGAAGGACAGGATCTGCCGAGAGATTTCTATGCGTACACTCGGCGGTTCGTCGCCGAGACGATTTCCGTCTTCGTGGACGAGGACCAAGCACTGAGCGATCAACGCTCCACCCTTCGCGACATCAAACGCGCCGCAGAACTCGACGACCCGATCCTCCTGAAAGGCAATCACCGCAACACGCCAGAGGTCGCCAAACTGGCGGAGCATTTCCACACCGGCATTGTGCCGAGCGCCCAAGTGCATCGACCACCTTCCGGCGAACGGCCAAGGCTCGTGCTGTATCCAACCGTTGAGGAGGCTTCGGAGCGAATCGCCAACTGGCACGCCATCAGAGGTGGGAGCGCAGGCGTGGTTGTCGTCCACAACCAGACAGGACGGGAACTCCGGCAAAGTCTCCATGGTCGCCTGGAGGGACATCGCGTGGGCTTGTACACGTTCGACCAAACGAACGAGGACGAAATCGATGTGACCAAGCCCGGCATCACGATCCTGAACAAGAAGTCGATCAAGGGCCAGGAGTTCGATACAGTGTTCATCATGGAGGTTGACGAACTCCTCCCCTGCACGACGGACGCACAGAGTCGCGTCATGTATATGCTGTGCGCTCGTGCGAGAGACAACCTGTTCCTGATGCATCACGGCAGCAGATTGCCTGTCGCGGTGCTCCGCTCGCTGCCCGGCGCCGACGTTCTGGAACGGCCGTGAGTACGCCGTCGCAACTCCTCTTGAACGTGCCTCCCACGAAGTTGGAAAGCGACGTGCTGCCCCCGCGCGAGACGACAGCGCAACGGGCCGAGGGCACGGACAATCTTCCCAAGGGCTGGCTCGGAATCGCAACCAACCATAGGCGGTTGTTAGACGCGAGCCAAGACGGATGGCTGCGACCTGCCGACTGCACTGACTTGCTGTTGGGGTACGAGTGCTTCATCGGCGACGCGGAAGTCCCCGCGAAGGCGAATGTCATCCCAGTTCTGCTGGCGTTCGATCCGCGACGGCTGCCATTCCCCAATTCACGGAAGGAAGAACGAATCGTCGAAGTCCGCGACGGCATGGAACGCCCTCCGAAGATGATCCGATGTGCTGCCCCGCTTTCACTGCATGCCGTCGTGAAGGTCCAAGTTCCGTGCATAGAGAACCGGGACCGCCTTGTGGCGATGGCGGGGCAACTTGCCAACGTCCCGCTGCCCGGTACTGGAATCGACGTAGGTGCCCCACCCGTCATTCCCACGCCAACACGGCCTCTGGAAACTTCTGACCAGCCTGTCTTCGATCTGCCCGACAGCTTGGACGCTGTCCAAGGCGCAATGGCAACGGCGACGTGGGCGGTGCCGCGAATTGACCCGTGGATAGACCTATTGACGGCGGCGCTCCGGGGGGACGCTGCAGGCGTTGAAGGAGGCGCACGCGCCTTGCGCGCAAGCTGGCTTGACCTGCCATGGCTGGTCGGCAACCGGCGGGACGATCCGGTCGATGCACAGGCTGCGCTATGGCGAGCGGCCGTGTCGGTTATGTGCAGTCCGACGGCCCAAGGCAACTCGCCCAGCCAACTGGCGGAGAAAATCGCACAAACTGCAAGTCGCTCAAGTGCGATGACGATGGCTGATGCGTGGGCGCGACAAACTCAGCGGCTCGTCGCTGCCGAGGAGCCTCTGAGCTGCATGAACTGGCGCGAGCGCGGTGCTGGTCTCGCCATCCAGCTTGCGTTGTTGCGACCCGAACCAATGTCCTTCAAGGCTTGGAGCAAGGACCTGCCCAATCTGCCACCGGCCGTGTGGTGGGGTGCCGCGGCTCTCTGCGGTTGGCGACATGGCTACCGAGCTCTCGACGTACGGTTCCGCGGCGATGCAAACCTGCAAAAATTCCATGCCATCCAGGCACTGGCGGCATCATGGAAGGGCGACGTGTCAGCCGTGATCCCGGACGACCTGCTCTCGCACGTCCTGCGGCGCAAGGAAGATGGCGATTGCTTTTCCTTGACCTGGGGCAGCACGACGGTGTTCCGGAAGCCTTGGCATCCGAGAGCGCGTTGGTTCAATGCAGATCTCACCGACGCCGCCACGGCCAAGTCCGCCCGCGATCTAGCATCAAGACTGAAATGGCCATGCCTGCGCGCCGCCCCGCCTGTCGATGGCAACGGAAGCCTATTCGTCGAGGGAATGGAACTGCCGGTGGACCTGTCGGCCGCCGAGTGGCTGGATCACGACGAGTTCCGTCGTCAATTGGCAGTCGAGGCAGGTGAGGTGCCGGACCCACCTCGACCTCCCGGCAAGCTGCATGGATTCGCGTATCTGCCGAACTTCATCACGGCGGAGGAAGAGGACGAGTTGCTGCAGCACATTGACGATGCAGAGTGGAGTACGGAGTTGAAGCGCCGCGTCCAGCACTATGGCTGGCGATACGACTACGGCCAGCGGCAGATCGACGAGTCCATGCGGCTTGGCGAACTCCCGTTTTGGGCAGACAAAATCGCAAAGCGACTGGTGGCGAAAGGTTTGGTTGCGGAGTTGCCCGATCAGGTGATCGTGAATGAGTACCGCGGCAATCAAGGAATCTCTCGCCATGTTGACCAGCCGGAGAGCTTCGCCGAACCCGTTGCGACGGTCAGCTTGCTGGAGTCATGGGGCATGGTGTTTCGGCGGCGCGGTGGCAAGGAGAAGGTCGAAAGAACGCTTGAGCGACGTAGTGTCGCCGTGCTGGCCGGGGACGCACGGTACAAGTGGACCCACGAAATCCCGTCTCGGAAGACCGAGCGTGTGGGCGGCAAACGAATCCCACGTGAACGAAGAATATCGCTCACGTTCCGAAAGGTGCGTTTCCGGCGCACATCGGGTTGAAGGACCCCGTGGTCGCCGACATTCGCCCTGATTCGAGATAAGGCTTGCCGAGACGGCGCTCGAACTGGTTTCGGGGCGCCTGGCCATTCGCGTTAGGCAGCCAACCTGGACACAAGATCATCCTCCCGCACCACTGCGGCCCCACCTGCCACCATTGCCGTGGCCGCTCTACCCGACGCCGGAATCGTCGGAGCCGGATTGGCGCGTTGGAGGACTTGGTGCTCCACCGCACTCGCCAATCCACACTGGCCCAAGCGTGCAACCCTGCCACGGTATGCAAGACGGGAGTTGCCTGTCCGATGGGACCGATCCGGCTATCATGCCCACGTGAAGACCTCCGACTGGCCGCAGGCGTCCGAACTTTCTTCGCACGAAGCGTGGCGGGAGCGCCTGCGCGAGTACATTTTGAAGGAGGACCGCGACGTAGAGCCGGTGTTCGAAGGCCGCGAGCATTTGTTCGAGCATGTCGAAAACAAGGTACTGCGCGCCGCCAAAGGCAATTGCAACAGTCTGACCACCATCGTCAGCGGAGCGCCTGGCGCCGGCAAGTCCGCATTCGCCAAGGAGTGCATGCGGCGCTACCGGCACGGCATACAAAACGGCTTGCCGGCCGTTCCCCTGTCGATGGAGGTGGCGCGCATGTCGCCCCGGGAGTTCGTGCGCCTGCTCGCGGAGGCGCTGAACACATCCCTGACCCCGCAAACATCCACTACCCACGAAACAAGCAGCGGCGCCTCCATCGCAATAGCCCGGGGCGAGTACCGGCGCGCCACGGAACGGCTCATGCCGGCGCTGCTGGAGCAGGCGGACCAAGACGGACCCGTGCCGTGGAACGTGATCCACGAGGAGTTCGACGAAGCGCTCGCGGGCCGGCCCATCCTGCTGCTCGTGGACGAAATGCAGCGCTTCCGGCAAACCGGCAACTTGCATCACGACGACATTCCCATCAGCCTTCACGAGGGCCGCAAGGCCGTGCCAATCATTCCCGTGTACTGCGGCCTTGGCGACACGCGCGACGTGCTGGCCGAGGAGGCCGGGATCTCGCGCTCTGTCGAGATCAACACGTTCTCTCTGGCAGGCATGGAACCCGAAGAGACCCGTGAATGCGCAGTCACGATCTTGCGCGACCATCTCGGGCTGACCGGCAAGAAGGGGGAGATGTCGAGACTCTACGATTGGACGGTGCGAATGTCCGATCACTGGCCTCAGCATCTTCGCTCACAGAACGCGGCCGTGGCCGAGGCGATGCTCGAAGCCGATTCCAGGGACATGGGCGATTTAGACCTCGCCGGCATGACCCGACGGGTGGAACAACGCCGGGACGTATTCTACGAAGAGCGGGCGGCTCGGGTCGCAGGCGGCGAACACCCGATGTCCATGCTCGCCGTGGTGGAGCATGCGACCGCGAATGACGGCCCAAGCAAGGTCGACTTGATTCAAGTCGCTCGCAAGGCGCTGGCGCAGGAGCCGGAATGTAACACAGAGCCCAGAGCCTTCGTAGACGCGATGGTCCACGGCGGACTCCTCCAAACGCGCTACGGACGACGCGGATACACCGCGCCGATTCCGTCGATGCGAAGGTGGCTGCGAGACGGGAGATACATCGCGACGCCGCTGAACGCGCATTAGGAGCCTGCTCCGTATGCAATTCTGTCGAGCGGAGACCCTTCGTCCCACGGCTCCGGCGGGCCATCTCCCACACGAACAACCGGCCCCGAGTAGCAGGGCCGGGTGGCAACGTGAGGCGTCAGACGACCCCTCCGGAAATCGTTCATGCTGTGTGGTGCCGGGTCGGGCCACAACCCGCCTCAACGTGTAGCCATCGGCCCTTCACCGCACGGCACGAATGGTCACCTGTCGGGAAAAGGCTTCGTGATAGGCTTCGAGAACGCAACGGGCGAGGTTCAAATAAGGAGGCTCCTTATGGGCGAATGGTCAGAGTACTTCGAGGATTTCCCCGGCGGCTATTTTGGCGAACACCCCGAGACCCTACCGAAGGACCCAGGCGTCGAGGCACACGGTCAGTTCGTTCGGAACCTTGAGCGCGCCCGCCAACAGGGCGCGGCCGAAGTCCGTGCGCTCGTCGACCGCCACACACCCCCCGATCCGGTAGACATAGCGAGATCACTGGACTCGCAGCGTGATCGACCAAAAACCGTCCCCGCCTTCCGCCGCTGGATCAACGCGGAGTTCAACAAGAGCCTTTCTGAGGCGGCAGGACGTAGGCTTGTCAGAGTTTTGGAAACCGGGAACGTCCTTCAGATAACGGCCGATGAGCGCGTTGTGTATCGACGAACTTGACGTTTCAACCTCGGCGACGTCCAGCGCTGGAGCAGTTGTAATCGCGATTCCGTACCCGCCAAAACAAGCAACTCGCCCCACAGCTGCACCGAGCGACGTCCCACGCACCAAAAGCGCAACCACGTTTCGTCGGCCGGGTGGCTACCGGAGGAGTCAACGCAGCTCCAGCAGACCGAGCGCAATCCTCAAGGTGGGCGCATCCAAGGGGTCGGCGGAATCCGCTCCCGCTCCGAAGGGTGCGTTTCCGGTGCACATCGAGTTGAAGGCGCGCGGCGGAACTCGCCCTTCGGCTTCCAGCCACACCCGCGCTGTGCCATACTCTCGCGCTTTCTGGTCGGGGGCATTTGCATGGGTGTGCAGGAGAGTATGGCGAGCCAAGGCACAAGGGCCTATGTGCCGCCGTTCGAGTTGACCGAGGGGCAGCCGCCGCCCATCGCGCATAACGGTGGCATCTCCTACATGGCGCTCGACAAGGATGGCGATGCCGGCACGGCTGCCGCCACCGAGGTTGCCTTGGCCCAGGTTGCGGACGGCGAAGGCCAGGACGTGATCGAGATGATCGAGAACGCGCCGCCCGGCCCCATCGAGACCGAGTGGGGGATTGGCTTTCGCGAGTACGACGAGTGCATGGAGTACATCCGTGCCAACAACATCACCGCCCCGCCCGGCGGCGTTGCCCTGCCCTTGCGCTACACCGTGCACGAAGAACCGACCTACTCCATCGTCTCGTCCAATGCCCTGTGGCGCGACCCCTCGCGCAAGGACGAAGCCGAGCGCGTGCGCAAGTACGAGCGCGACCACGGTCGCCGTAATCTCTACTTCCCGCAGGTGCTGCGCGATGCGCGCCGGATGGAGGAGTACTACCCGGGCCTCTCGCCCTCAAGCCCGGAGTGCATGGACAAGCTCGGCGTCTCGCTCGCGCACATCGAGTCCAAGTGCAAGAACTTCTACGACTCCGAAGAGGTGCGCAGCGTCTTCTACCTGGAGATCGAGAAGCTCCTGCTCGACTTTTTCCCCGGCGCCACCGACGCCCTCGTGTACAACCACGACGTATTCAACAAGGACTACGACGGCGATCGCCGGGAAGATCAGGACGCCAAGAACCCCGGCGTCAACGCCGGCTACGCCAACCTCGTCCACAACGATCTCAACGACAACAGCGGCCGCGTCCGCTGCCGCGAGCTCTTGACCAAGAACCTGCGCAACTTCGGCCGCGAGCAGCACTACACCGAGGCCGAGGCCGACGAGAAGATGTCGCGCCGGTTCATGTCCATCAACTTGGCCAAGCCCATGGAGACCGTGGAGCAGTTCCCGTTCGTGCTGTGCGCCTGGCCGTCATTTGCGGACCAGCCCTACATCACCAACTACCGCATCTACGACGACCGCGTCGGCGAGACCACCCGCTTCACGCATCGCGCCGACCACGAGTGGTATTGGTTCCCGCAGCAGAAATCCACCGAAGTCTCGATGCTGAAGTGCTACGACTCCATCACCGACGGCTCGGTCTCCCGCTGGTCGTTCCACTCCGCCTGCGTCGATCCCACGGCACCCGAGGACGCCCGCTGCCGCAAGAATGTGGTGGTGCGGTCGTTCGTCTTTTTCTAGGGCGCCAAGATCGAGTCTCCAGCAGGGCCGCTCGTCCCTTAGGGCCGTCCCGAGCCGACACATGGGCGACGAAATCGGTCAGCGCGACTTCCATGCGGAAGATTTCAGCCGCTTTCGCCGGCGGCTGGCGGAGGAGACTGACCTCGTCGAAGCGCTGTTCCGCGACGGCGGTTTCAGCACGCGGGGGGACATCACCGGGTTCGAGCTCGAGGCGTGGATCGTCGATGGCGACGGCAATCCCTCGCCGGTCAACCAAGAGCTGCTTCGCACCGTGGACGATCCCTTGCTGGTGCCGGAGCTTGCGACGTTCAGCGTCGAACTGAACGGCAGTCCCACGCGCCTCACGGGGCGCGTCTTCTCGCGCATCTTCGACGAGCTGAACGCCACCTGGACCCGCTGCACCGAAGGCGCCCGCCAGATCGGCTGCCGTCTCGTCAGCATCGGCACGCTCCCTACCGTGCAGCCCGAGTTGCTGCATTCGAGCAACATGTCGCCCATGGTGCGGTACCAAGCCCTCAACGACCGCATCATGGCGGTGCGCGACGGTGCGCCGCTCGAGATCGACATCAAAGGCACCGATCATCTAGCGATGGAGCACGACGACGTGATGCTGGAAGCAGCCACCACCTCGTTTCAGATTCACCTGCAGTGCCTGCCCGATCGTGCCGTACGCGACTTCAACGCCTCCCTCGCCGTTTCCGCGCCCATGGTGGCGCTGGCGGCGAACTCGCCGTTCCTGTTCGGCCGTTCGCTTTGGGCAGAGACCCGCATTCGGCTGTTCGAGCAGGCGGTGTCGATGGGCGAGCGAAACCCGGAACGGGTCACATTCGGCACAGGCTATGCAAAAGACTCCTTGTTCGAGCTCTTCCGCGAGAACCAAAGCGTGCATCGCGTGCTGATTCCGTTCGTGCAGCCCGACGAGCCGCCGAGCAAGTACACCCATGTGCGCTTCCAGAACGGCACGCTGTGGCGCTGGAACCGACCGTTGCTGGGCTTCGACTTCGACGGCCAGCCCCACGTTCGCATCGAGCATCGGGTGACACCCTCCGGGCCCACGATTCGCGACAGCGTCGCCAACGCGGCGGCCTATCTCGGCATGGTGCGGGGCCTGGTCGATCTGCATCCGGGCATCATCGAGCAGGAACTCGATTTCGAGACGGCCCGGCGGAACTTCTATCACGCGGCTCAAACGGGGCTCGAAGCCGACATCTCCTGGCCTGGCCTCGGCACCGTGCCCGTGCGCAAGCTGCTGCAGGACACGCTGCTTCCGCTTGCCGGCAAGAGCCTCCAAGAACTCGACATTCCTGCGGATGAGACGGAGCGCTACCTCGGCATCATCGCGGCCCGGGTGGAAAGCGGCCGCAACGGGGCCGCATGGCAAACCGAATGGGTGCGCCGCCACGGCCCGGACTGGAGCGGCCTCACCTGCGCCTATCTAGACAAGCAGGAAACCGGCGAGCCCGTGCATACATGGGATATCTGAGCGGGGCGCCCGTGCGCACCACGACAGCCCTGCCACGGCAAGTCGCGACGCTGCCGGCGGCGGAACTACTGGCGGTGCTCGGCGGCCCCACGTTGTTCGACCTTCGGCATCCCGGCAAACCGCCGCTCTTCGTGTCCACGCTCCTGCACGGCAACGAAACATCGGGCTGGGATGCGGTGCGCCGCATCGCCCTCAGCGACGAGGCTCGGGAGTTTTCGTGGATGCTGTTCCTCGGCAACGTCCAAGCGGCGGCGCAAGGAGCACGCTCCTTGCCGGAGCAGCCCGATTTCAACCGCATCTGGGACGCGTCCGCCGCGGACCACGCAACGCCTCCGTCTGCCGATGCCGACATCTGGCAGGAAGACAGCCACGCGCACCCCGCCGAGGCACAACTCGCCGATGCCGTTACGCAAGCAGCAAAGGCGGCGAAGCCGTTTTTCGCCGTGGACGTACACAACAACTCCGGCCACAACCCGCCCTATTCGGTGATCACGTCGATCGACCCAACGACCCTTGCGGCAGCGGCGGCGTTCTCGCCCCGAGCCATTCATGCGCGTCAGCCGGCAGGCGTCCAGACCCGGCGCTTCGCACGTTTCTGCCCTGCCGTGACCATCGAGACTGGGCAGCCGGAAGATCCACAAAGCGCGGAGCGGGCCGAAGCGTACCTGCTCGATTGCCTTCGGAGGGCCGAGCCTCCCTCAGCCGAGCATTCCCGGCTCGCGCTCTTTGAGAACACCGTTCGCGTGACGGTTCGGGGCGACGTCGAACCGCATCCGGGGCTGGAACGGCTCAACTTCGGCGTTGCCGTGCCCGGCCAGTGCATTGCCCATCGCGGTGAACTGGTGGCCGAGGACAGCCAAGGCCGAGTCGTCACCGATCAATACCTCGAAGCCGACGGCAACGCCACGCGCCTGACGCGCTCGGTCACGCTTTCCATGTACACGAGCGACGTCGCCATCGCCCGCCAAGACTGCCTTTGTTACTTCATGACGCAGGTGGCCGCGTGAGCGCGAGCGATGCCCGCCGCTACGTCACGGTCGGCGGTCGATTCGAGATGCTGCACGGCGCGATCGAAAGCCCCACCGTCGCCTACGAAACCTGGGGGCAGCCGACACCAGCCGGTGACAACGCGGTGCTGCTCTTTACCGGGCTGTCGCCATCCGCCCACGCGGCGTCATCGCCGGACGATCCCACCAGCGGCTGGTGGGAGGACATGATCGGCCCGGACAAGCCCATCGACACCTCGCGGCTCTACGTCGTTTGCGTCAACTCCCTCGGCAGTTGCTTCGGCTCCACCGGCCCCGCCTCCGAGCGCAAGGAAGGCGGCACGTATCGCCTCGACTTCCCCGTTCTGACGCTCGAGGACATCGCCCGCGCTGGGCACGCGGTGGTGGAGCACTTGGGTCTAACGCGGCTCAAGGCCGTGGTGGGGCCTTCCATGGGCGGAATGACCGCCCTCGCCTATGCCATTCTCCACCCAGGGAAGGCGGAGGGGCTGGTCTCCATATCCGCCGCAGCCCGCAGCCTGCCCTTCTCCATCGCCTTGCGTTCCCTGCAGCGCGAACTGATCCGTTCGGACCCGGCTTGGGCCAATGGCAAGTACGCCTACGACGCGCCGCCAGTGCTAGGCATGCGCCTCGCGCGCAAGCTCGGCATGATTACCTATCGCTCGGCCAAGGAATGGGGCGGTCGCTTCGGCCGCGAACGTGCCACCGACGACCTAGCCGTGGGGGCAAGGTTCGACATCGACTTCGAGATCGAGTCGTATCTCGAAGCCCATGCCAACAAGTTCATCGGCACCTTCGATGCCAACTGCTATCTCTACCTCTCGCGGGCAATGGACCTGTTCGACGTGGCGGACCATGGCGGCTCCGTCGAGGCCGGCCTTGCGCGGATCAAGGCTGAACGGGCCCTCATCGTCGGCGTCGAAACCGATTTCCTGTTCCCCTTGCAGCAACAGCGGGAACTTGCCGAAGGGCTGCGACCCACCGTCGCCGATGTGGATTTCCACGCCCTCCCCTCGATCCAAGGCCACGATTCCTTTCTGGTGGACATGGACCGCTTTCGGCCCGTGGTGGCGCGGTTCTTCGAAGGGTAGTCGACACTCTTCGGTGAAGGGCGCCTCGCGTTCGCTCCGGCTTCTGCCAACAGCCGTCGCTACGTCGCGGCCAACACCTTGATGTGGCTCGCTACCAGGTCTGGGCGTTGCATTGGGATGAAGTGGGTGAGGTCCGGGAGGTACACGTCCTGGCCGTTGGGGAAGGCGGCGGCAAGGCCCTCCCAGGTCGGGGACTGGGAGAAGTCCATCGGGCCGTCGCGGGTTTCGCGCTTGTGGGCGCGCAGCACCGTCACCGGATGGGGAAGTGACGCGATGATGGGCATGGGGTCTGGGCGACCGCTTTCGAGATAGATGGACGCCTCCACCACCGGCGGGCAGGCGAGTACAAAACGATCGCCGTCGGGGATGACGCCGTGGTCGCAATAGTCGCGCAGCACTTCCGGTCGCCAGAGGTTGAAGGGATGGCGGTCCTTGAAGCGCTCGAACATGGCGGCTGGCGAATCCCATTCGTAGCGGCGGCGGGACACCGGGTGGTCTTCGGCGGAGAGGAAGGCACCGACGGGGTGGTCGCGCACGGCGTCCGGCGACATGATCACGGGGTCCACCAAGAGTAGGCTTTTGAACCGCTTCGGGTGGGCCGAAGTCGCCTGCACCACTGAGTGCCCGCCCATGGAGTGGCCGACGCCGATGGCGTTTACGATGCCCATCGCCTCCACGAACGCAGAAACGTCGGCCCCAAACTCGCTCCACTCGTAGGGCCCCTGCTTGGCAGAACGACCGTGGCCGCGCATGTCGAGGGCGTAGGCGTGAAAGCCAGGGCCTAGTTCCGCGACGGTTTGGTCCCAACAGCGGGCGTGGAAGCCTGTTGCGTGCACGAGCAGCACTTGTGGATCGCCAGGCTTGCCCCACTCGAAGAACGCAAGATCGATGTCGCGCAGGCGCACGGAATGCTCGCGCGGCCTGTCAGTCGTATCGTCAATCAAGCGAACCTTACCTCACTGGTGAATCCCACGACCCTTCGTGCCGCCACCCCGCCCACTAGGCGCAAGCCCTGCCGCCGGCAAGCCCTCGCATGGAACAAACTGCGCAACCGACTGATGGCGGCGCATGTTTACCGTAGGGGAGGGGCTCGTCCCCTCCCGTGGCGAGGCGCTTGCGACCAATTCGGCACGGGACGGAACAAGCCCGTCCCCTACGGCCCATCGATGTCCTTCCGTGCCGTTTCTACGGCGCAGCCTTCTATCGGATCTCCGTCAACGACTGATAGGTGAGCGTCTTCATCTCCGCCCGCAGCGGCCACGGCGAACCCAAGAGTTGGATCATGCCAATGACGATCAGGTCTTCGACGGGGTCGATCCAGAACACCGTGCCGGCGGCGCCGCCCCAGTTGTACTCGCCCGCGGAACCCATCACTCGCGCCGCCACCGGATCGGTGACGATGCCGAAGCCGAGGCCAAAGCCCAAGCCGGCGCCGAGCAAGGCATCTGCCGGACGCTCGCCTGCCCCACCCGCGTCGATGGCACCTGGCAGGTGATCGGTGGCCATGTAGGCGACCGTCTTCGGCCCCAGGATGCGCACGCCGTCCAGTTCGCCCCCGCGCCGCAACATCTCGCAGAAGCGCAGGTAGTCCATCGTCGTGGAGACGAGGCCGCCACCGCCCGAGAAGAGCGTGGTGTCCGTGTAGCCGACCAACACTTCGTCATCGCTGGCCGTCTGCACCAGCGTCTCGTTCTCGGCATCCCAAGTGTGGTTCGGCAGGAAGCGGTCGCGTTTGTCTTCCGGCACGTTGAAGAAAGTGTCCTCCATGCCGAGGGGATCGAAGATGCGTTCCTTCAGGAAGACGTCGAACGTCTGCCCGGAGATGCGCTCCACGACGACGCCGGTGATGTCCACCGCCACGCTGTAGTGCCACTGCGCACCCGGCTCGAACTTGAGCGGCAGCGCGGCGATCTTCTCGGTCAGTTCATCGAGGTCCTTGGAACTCCAAAGCTCCGCCGCCTGATAGCGCTGGTCCACGGCATCCGCCGGGTTGAAGCCATACGAAAGCCCCGTCGTGTGGCTCAAAAGCTGCTGCATCGTCATCTCGTTCTCGGCCGGGCGGATCACGCCGTCGTCGCCGAGCACGGTGAGGTTCTCGAACTCCGGCACGAACTTGCTCACCGGATCCGAAAGCTGAAACTTGCCCTCCTCGTAGAGGATCATCGCCGCAACGGCCGTGATGGGCTTGGTCATCGAGAAGATGCGGAACAGGGCATCCTTTTCGAGCGGACGATCGTCGTTCGCCCCACGATTGCCAACGGCCTCAAAATGAACGATGGCGCCGTCGCGAGCCACCAGCGTGATGACGCCGGCCAGCTTGCCCTCGTCCACATAACCTTGCGCCATGGCGGTGATGCGGTCGAGTCGTTCTGCGGACATGCCCACCTCGTCCGCAGGCGCTTCGCGCAGGTCCGCGGCGGTGGCCGAAACGCTGAACGCCAGTGCGAGCAGCATCCATCCCAGTCTCTTCATTGCGGGGGCTCCCCTCGTCCATTCGAATTCGAGCACGCACAATGATGGCGGCGCGGCCAATGGTCAAGCGGTGAAGATGTCCGAGTAGCGCTCCCGCAGTTCGTTCTTTTGCACCTTGCCCATGGCGTTGCGGGGCAGTTCGTCCACGCACAGGACGCGCTTCGGCTGCTTGTAGCGGGCGAGGTTGCCGCGCAAGTGGACGTCCACGCGATCTTCGGAAACGCCTTCGGCGGTGACAAGGACGGCTACCACCGCCTCGCCGAAGTCCGGGTGTGGCACGCCGATGACGGCGGACTCGGTCACCTCCGGCATCTCGTCGAGCAACCGCTCCACTTCCTTGGGATAGACGTTGTAGCCACCAGAGATGACGAGGTCCTTGGCGCGGCCGACGATGGAGAACCGCGCCTCGGCATCCATCACGCCGAGGTCGCCGGTGCGGAAAAAGCCGTCGGCACGGAACTCCTCGGCGGTGCGTTCGGGCATCCGCCAGTAGCCGGAGAAGACGTTCTCGCCACGCACTTCGATGCCGCCGACTTCGCCCGGGCCGAGCACTTGGCCGTCTTCGGAGGCGATTCGCGCCGCGATGTGAGGGAGCGCGAAGCCAACGGTGCCGGCCACGCGCTCCCCGTCGAGCGGATTGGAGGTGTTCATCAAGGTTTCAGTCATGCCGTAGCGCTCCAGGATGCGCTTGCCCGTGCGTGTCTCGAACTCGGCGAAGGTCTGCTCCGTGAGCGGCGCGGAACCGGAGATGAAAAGGCGCATCCCGGCAGCGAGCGCCGCATCGAAGCGAGGATCGGCAAGGAGGCGCGTGTAGAACGTCGGCACGCCCATCAGCACCGTGGCGTTCGGCAATTCGGCAATCAACGCGTCGATCTCGAAGCGGCGCTGGAAGATCACCGGGGTGGCGCGCAGAAACGCGCAGTGCAGGGCGACGAAGAGGCCGTGGACGTGGAAGATCGGCAGCGCGTGCAGGAGGACGTCGTCATCCTGCCAGCCCCAGTAGCGATCCAGCGCCAAGACGTTGCTGGCGAGGTTGTTGTGGCTCAGCATCGCGCCTTTGGCGCGACCGGTGGTGCCGGAGGTGTAGAGGATGGCCGCGAGGTCCTCGTCGTCGCGCGCGATGGTGTCTTGCACCGGTTCCTCTGCCAAACGCGTGCGCCAGCTGCCGCCGGACTCGGTCAAGGTTTCGACCCGCACGTCGCCGTTGCCGGCGTCGGGGTCGGTGGCGACGAAAAGCCTGGGCTCGGAATCTTCGATGAAGTAGGCCACCTCGCGCGGTGTGTATGCGGTGTTCACCGGCACGTACACGGCGCCGATCTTGAGGCAGGCAAGATAGAGGGCCACCGTCTCGGGCAGCTTCGGAAGCTGCACCAGAACCCTGTCGCCCGGCGCCACGCCTGCTGCCGCCAGGGCGCCGGCGGCAAGTTCCGCCTGTCCCTGGAGGTGGCCGTAGGTCCAGTCCGGCGCATCCGCCAGCACCAGTGCTGGCTTTTCCAGAGCGTGCGAGAAGGCGCGTTCGAACCGCGAATACAGGTTCATGGCCGGGCCCGAGGTTTGCGAAGCCGCGAATGGTAACGCGCACGTCATGCAGTCACATCGCTTGAGGCGCCGCCGGTCGACTGCGTTGGCGCGGCACCTTGCCCTCGGCGCCGCTTGACTTGACCCCGGCCCCCTCTGCAAATTGCCGCCCTTCTGCACTCCGGCGCAGCCAAATGTCCGAAATCCTCTGGCGACCCGATGACGACACCATCGCGCAGGCGAACCTGACCGCGTTTGCGGCAGGCCGCGGCTTCACGCCACCGGACTACGACACCTTGCACGCTTGGTCCATCGAGCGGCGGGCGGAGTTCTGGAACGCGGTTTGGGAGGACGGCGGCGTGATTGCCAGTCGCCCGGCGGACACGCCACTCGCCGATGACGACCGCTTCCCGGGTTCCCGCTGGTTTCCCGGTGCGCGGCTCAACTTCGCCGAGAACCTGCTGCGGGCGGCTTCGGACCCGGTCCAGCGCCATCGCGTCGCCATCGTCTCGGCGCCCGAGAGCGGACAGCGACGCGAACTGACCTATGCCGAACTCGCCGCCGCCACCGCGTCCCTGGCCGCAGAGCTGCGAGAGATCGGCGTCAGCCCCGGCGATCGCGTAGCCGGATGGCTGCCAAACGTGCCGCAGACGGTGATCGCCATGCTCGCAACCGCCAGCATTGGCGCCGTGTGGTCGTCCTGCTCGCCGGACTTCGGCACCGAAGGGGCCCTCGACCGCTTCGGACAGATCGAGCCGGCGGCGCTTATCGCCTGCAAGCGCTACCAATACGGCGGCCGCACCTTCGACGTGCGCGAACGCGCCGAGTCGGTGGCTTCGGCCTTGCCTTCAGTGCGCCGCCTGCTTTGGGTCGAAACCGACGCGCCCGATGCCATTGACGACGCATTGCGTCGCTTTCCGGATGCCGAGTCAGGCTTCGAACAGATGCCGTTCGAGCATCCCCTGTACGTCATGTACTCGTCTGGCACCACCGGCAAGCCGAAGTGCATCGTCCACGGCGCCGGCGGCACGCTGCTGCAGCACTTGAAGGAACACCGGCTGCACGTCGACTTGAGGCCGGACGACACGCTGTTCTTCTTCACCACCTGCGGCTGGATGATGTGGAACTGGCTGGTCTCGGCGCTGGCCGTGGGCTGCCGTATCGTTCTCTACGACGGCTCGCCGTTTCACCCCACACCAGGCGCGCTGGTGGAACTCGCGGAACGGGAACGCATCACCGCGTTCGGCGTGAGTGCCAAATACCTTTCCGCGCTGCAGAAGGCCGGGGTCCGTCCCGCCGAGACGCACGATCTCACCGCCATGCGCAGTGTGCTTTCCACCGGCTCGCCGCTTACGGAGGGCGGCTTCCGCTATGTCTGCCGCGACGTGCGCCCCGGTGCCTGGCTCGCCTCCATCTCCGGCGGCACCGACATCGTCTCCTGCTTCGTGCTCGGCAATCCGTGGCTGCCCGTGCGCGTCGGCGAAATCCAGTGCAAGGGCCTCGGCATGGCCGTGGACGTGTTCGACGAGTCCGGACGGCCCGCGCAAGGCACCAAGGGCGAACTCGTCTGCACCAAGTCGTTCCCCAGCGCCCCCGTCGGATTCTGGAACGATCCGGGCGGCACCCGCTATCGCGAAGCCTATTTCGACCGGTTCCCGCACGTTTGGGCCCACGGTGACTTCGCCGAGATCACCGAGCACGGCGGCATCGTCATCCACGGCCGCTCCGATGCCGTGTTGAACCCCGGCGGCGTCCGCATCGGCACCGCCGAAATCTACCGCGTGGTGGAAGCCTTGGACGAGGTGGTCGAAGCCCTAGCCATCGGCCAGGAATGGGAAGACGACACCCGCGTCGTGCTTTTCGTAGTCCTCCGACAAGGCGAGTCCCTGACCGCGGAACTGCGCACCACCATCCGCGGCAACATCCGCAAGCAAGCGAGCCCGCGCCACACTCCGGCAGTCATCGCCCAAGTCCCAGACATCCCTCGCACCCTAAGCGGCAAGATCGCCGAACTCGCCGTGCGCGAGATTGTCCACGGCCGTGAAGCCACCAATCTCTCGGCCCTTGCCAACCCAGAATCCCTGGAGGCCTTCCACAACCATCCGGATCTTCAACCCATGAGCGAGTGATGGCGCAGTCGAGGCTTCCCATCATGGCGTGGATCGGAGGGGACGGGCTTGCCCCGTCCGGTGCCGAAGTCCGACGCAAGCCCCAAACACGGGAAAGGACAAGCCCATCCCTATAGCCGCATTGCGGCGAGAGCGAAATACCCCCTTGTTTTCTCCCCCTAATTGATAAAACACCCCCGTCTTTTGTCCCGTCACCTTTCAAAACACCCCCCTGTTACGCTAATCTCCAACCATGGAACGAAAGCAATTTGCGCTCTTGGACCGGTGGCTCGCGACGCCAAACCGGAAGCCGTTGATCCTTCGAGGCGCTCGGCAAGTTGGCAAATCCACAATGGTGCGCCTGTTCGCGGAACGCTGTCGCCGCCCGTTGGTCGAGGTCAATCTCGAACGGCACGCGGACTTGGGCCCGGCCTTTGCGCGCAATGATCCTGCACATCTCTTAAACGTCCTTGAAACGCTGCCCGAACTCGGCGCATTTGTCCCGGATGCCCTGCTGTTCTTGGACGAGTTGCAGGCGGTGCCTGAATCCATCCCCGCATTGCGCTATCTCCGCGAGGACATGCCCAATCTTCCGGTGCTCGGCGCCGGCTCGCTGCTCGAGTTTGCCCTTGCAGACCACCGCACGCCGATGCCGGTAGGAAGAATTGCCTACCTGCACATGGGCCCGATGAGCTTCACGGAGTTCCTGAAGGCCGTGGGCGCGGAAGGCCTGGCACGCGCCATCGACGCATTCGAGATGAATTCCGGGCTCGACCCCGCAGTGCACCAGCGCCTCATGCAGCAGTTGCGCACGTACCTTTTCGTCGGTGGCATGCCGGAGGCGGTTCAGGCGTACGCAGGCACCCAACGGTTCCGCGACACCACGGATGTACACCGTTCCGTCATTGACACCTATCGCGAGGACTTCCCCAAGTACGTCGGCTCGCGGAGCCTCTCCCGCATCGTCAACGCGTTCAACTTCGCGGCCCGCAACGTCGGACGCAAGGTCAAGTACATCCACTTCTCCCGCGAAGACAGGGCCGCAACAATCAAGGCGGACATCGAGCTCCTGTGTATGGCGCGGGTGCTGTCGAAGGTGACGCACAGCCACTGCAACGGCCTGCCATTGCAGGCGGACTTCGACCCGCGTTCGTACAAGCTGCTGTTCATGGACGTGGGCCTGATGAACGCGGTGTCCGGTCTCAGCTGGAGCGCCATCGAGGGAACCAACGAGGGCCGACTCGTCAACGAAGGTGCCATGGCCGAACAGTTCGTCGGCCAGCACCTCGAAGCCTTGCTTGCAGACTCGCCCAACCGCGGCCTCAGCTACTGGCTGCGGGAAGGCCGTAGCGCAAGTGCAGAAGTGGACTATGTGGCCGCGTTTGACGGCCGCATCGTGCCCATCGAGGTCAAGGCGGGCGCCAGCGGAAGCCTGAAATCGCTGCACCAGTTCGCTGCCGAAAAGGCCACCGAGGTGGCCGTCCGCTTCGACGCCTCGCCACCATCCATCCAGACAATCCGCACGCGCGTGCAGCGAGGACGGAGTCAGGTTGACGTC
The DNA here is from genome assembly GCA_965116935.1 of Pseudomonadales bacterium. GTDB lineage: Bacteria > Pseudomonadota > Gammaproteobacteria > Pseudomonadales > Azotimanducaceae > VXYL01. Next base: position 4,825,075 of record OZ220737.1, read on the forward strand.
GCCTACCGCCTAATCTCCTTGCCTATGTACCTCGTGGAGCGATTGCCTGCGGTCCTGGCGTCGACCTGACGCAAGCGTTACCCGACCTCCACCGCTTCGATGCGCTCGGCGATCTTTCCGGCCCACTCGGCGGGGCCGATCTCGTGGGTGGAGCGGCCTTGGGAGTCCACCGCGACCGTCACCGGCATGTCGCGGATTTCAAACTCGTAGATGGCTTCCATGCCTAGGTCTTCGAAGGCCAAGAGGCGGGAGGCGGTGATGGCCTTGGCGACGAGGTAGGCGGCGCCGCCGACGGCGATGAGCGAGACTGCCTTGTTGTCGCGGATGGCTTCGATGGCTTCCGGGCCGCGTTCGCCCTTGCCGATCATGCCGAGAAGGCCAGCTTGTTCGAGCATGGCGCGGCTGAACTTGTCCATGCGCGTTGCGGTGGTGGGGCCGGCTGGGCCCACCACTTCGTCGCGCACCGGGTCCACCGGCCCGACGTAGTAGATGAAGCGGCCCTCGAAATCCACCGGCAGCGGATCGCCCCGTTCGAGCATTTCCACCAAGCGTCGGTGGGCAGCGTCGCGACCGGTCAGGATCTTGCCGGAAAGCAGGATCGTCTCGCCGGCCTGCCACTCGGAGGTCTCGGCCCGGGTGATCCCATCGAGGTTTACGCGACGCACATTGTCGCCCAGTTCGAAGGCAATATCTGGCCAGTCCGCAAGGTCAGGCGGCGCGAAGGTCGCCGGGCCAGAGCCGTCGAGCTCGAACTTGATATGCCGGGTGGCGCTGCAATTGGGTATCACGGCCACCGGCTTGTTGGCCGCGTGGGTCGGATACTCCTTCACCTTCACGTCGAGCACCGTGGTCAAGCCGCCGAGGCCCTGTGCACCGATCCCCAACCCGTTGACGCGGTCGAAGAGTTCAAGCCGCAGTTCTTCCAAACGGTTCGCTGGCCCCCTCTCTTTCAGTTCGTGAATGTCGATGGGCGCCATCATCGCCTCTTTGGCGAGCAGCATCGCCTTCTCCGGCGTGCCGCCGATGCCGACCCCGAGAATGCCCGGCGGGCACCAGCCGGCACCCATGTCCGGCACCACATCGACGATCCAGTCGGCCACCGAATCCGACGGATTCAGCATCTGGAACTTGGCCTTGGCCTCGCTGCCGCCGCCCTTGGCGGCCACTTCCACGGTGAGCCGGTCACCCGGCACGATGCGGGTGTGGATCACCGCCGGGGTGTTGTCGCCGGTGTTCGGACGGGCGCCGTCCGGATCGGCCAGCACCGATGCCCGCAGCACGTTGTCGGGCAACGAAAAGCCCCGCCGGACACCCTCGTTGACCATGTCCTCAAGGCTCATGGTGGCGTCCCAAGACACGTCCATCCCGACCTCCAGAAACACGATGACGATGCCTGTGTCCTGGCAGATGGGACGCTTGCCGAGGGCGCACATGCGCGAGTTGACGAGCACCTGCGTCAGCGCTGCCTTGGCCGCAGGCGACTCCTCCCGCTCCCAGGCCGCGGCCATCGCCCGGATGAAGTCCGGCGGATGGTAGTAGGAGATGTACTGCAGCGCGTCGGCGACGCTGTCGATCAGGTCATCCTGGCGTATGACGGTCATGGCACCGTGCCGGCTTCGGGGCACCCCCATGCATTCCGGTGCAAGAGTGCGCCCCGGGACCTTTAAAGCCGCTTACTGCCGACGCAGCCTGTACTCGCGTCCCCACGTTCCCTGCACGCCGCCGGTGCCGCCGCCCGATTCGAGGTCGGTGCCATACGGCGACTTGACCTCCACCGTGTTGCGCGAGGCCCAGTCGAGCCGAATCCGGCCGGCGCGCGCGGTGCGGTCGCCGGTCACCATCAGCGTGCCCCGCTGTTTCCTCACCTTGCGCGCCTCCAGCGGCTGCTCGTATTCGTACTCCAGTTCTGGCGAGATGATGAGCGTGACGACATCGCCGCCGGAAACCGTCGTGTTGTACTGCCCCGGGAAAAGCGCTTTGTGTGCGGCAGTGGGCTCGATGCCCTGCGGCCCTGTCGCGCCGCAGGCGACTAGAACCAAGGCCGCGCCGGCGGCCAGCAGCGTCTTTGCGGGTCGGATGGCAAACCTGAACATGAAACCGTTCCCCCTTTGCGTGTATTGCATGTGGTCAGCGAATACGAGCATCCTCAAGCAACGCCAGCCTGTCAACCGAAGATGCGTGGCACAGTAGGGTCTGAGGCTAGGGGCCCGAGCGTAGCGAGGGGTTCTACGGCGCTTGGAACTTGCGCCGGCTTGTTCCCGTCCCGCACCGGCGCGCCCTTACGGGCACGTGGCAGTTCGCTCACGCGAACGGCCGTGCTTCGACGGCGTCGGACGGGCAGGAGCCCAGGGACGAGCCCCGCCACTACCTGCTCCTACGGGGGGACACTTGCGTTGCAGTTGGGTTCCTGGCGGCTGGCCCGAAGCGCACGTGCAAGCGCCGCAATCGAGTTACACTCCGGCGCACGCGAAGGAGCGCCTTGGAGGGGAGGCCAACTTGCCCGATACCGTTTCCTATGCCGAGCGGGAGCTGGCACTTGCCACGGGCCGCATCAAGTATCTCGAACAAGGCAGCGGCGCGCCGCTTGTCATCCTGCACCACAGTTGGGGCAACCCTGGCTGGCTGCCGTTTCACGAACGACTCGCCGAGTCCCATCGCGTGATCGCACCGGACCTACCGGGCTGGGGCGGGTCCGAACGCCCGGCCTGGGCGCGAGAACCGCGCGACATCGCCATTTTGGTCGGACGCCTGCTCGACGGCGCCGATCTCGATGAGGTCAAACTCGTCGGCCTCGGCTTTGGCGGCTACATTGCGGCAGAACTCGCCACAATGAACCCTTCCCGACTCAGTGCCCTCACCCTCGTTGGCGCCGCCGGGCTCAAGCCCGATGAAGGCGAGATCACCGATCAGATGATGCTCTCGCACCGCGCCTACATCGAGGCGAGCTTCCGCGACCATGACACCTACGTGCGTTTCCTCGGCGACGAGGAACCGCCGGAGGAGGTGCGGCAGCTATGGGACTTCTCCCGCGAGATGACGGCGCGCGTCACGTGGAAGCCCTACATGTTCAATCGCCGACTTGCGCCGCTGCTGCCGGACATCAAAGTGCCCACGCTCCTCATCTGGGGCGAGCAGGACGGCATCGTGCCGCTGGCTTGCGCCCGCCAGTTCGAGGCCGGCATTCCAGGCGCAAGGCTTGAGGTGGTCGCCGGCGCCGGCCACGTCGTGGAGATCGAAGAGCCCGAACGCGCCGCCGACCTCATCGCCGGGTTCACCGGCTAGGCCGGCAAGCAAAGCCAAGGAGAAGTCCATCATGTTCATCGGCTATTTCACCGAGCGTCCGTATCAGGACCCAAACTCCGGCTACTTCGGCGCCACCGGGCGCAACCTGATGGATCTCGGCATGTCGAACTCCAGCTACGATCCAAAGCTGGGCGCCGACCTATACAACCGCTACCTCGACGAGAAGATCTACGCCGAGGAGATGGGCTTCGATGGCCTGATGCTGAACGAGCACCACTCCACGCCCTTTTGCATGGGCGGGGTGATGAACCTCGAAGCCGCAATCCTCGCCCGCATCACCCAACGCGCCAAGATCGTCCTGCTCGGCAACATCCTGCCAATATGGGACGATCCGCTCTGGCTCGCCGAGGAACTGGCCGAGATCGACATGATCTCCCGCGGCCGTCTCGTCACCGGCTGGGTGCGCGGCACCGGGCGCGAAAGCGTTGCCCACAACGCCGCCGCGCCTTACAACTGGGAACGCTTTCAGGAAGCGCACGACTTCATCGTCGACGCCTGGATGCGCCCCGGCCCGTTCCGCTGGGAGGGCGAGCACTACCACTACCGCTACGTCAACCCGTGGGCGCGCCCGTATCAGGAGCCGCACCCACCGATCTGGATTCCGGGCGTGATGAGCCGCAACACCGTCGCTTGGGCCGCCCGCCACCGCTACCCCTACCTGATGCTGGCGACCGAGCTGCAGCCTACCGTGGAGTCGTTCCAGTACTACGACGAGGTGGCCGAGGAGTCCGGGTTCACGGCTGGCACGGAGCACCGGGGCTATCTCTTCAAGGTGCATGTGGACGAGACCGAGGAGCTTGCCGAACAAGCTGGACGCAAGTACGTCCAAGGGCCGTCAAACCCGTTCCTCGAAGGCAACCAGGGCATCGTCCGCCCCTTCATCCAGAACCTGCCGGGCCTCACCCAGCGCAACAACCTCCTGCCCACCATGAAGAGCTTCGCCGCCGCAGCCTCAAGGGGCCGTGCCGACCAGCACCTCAAGAACCAACAGAAGGACGCGCCGCCGCCCCCGCCCAAGGACACCTACCTGGACCAGACGGAGAAGCTCTCCATCATCTCCGGCACGCCCGACACGGTGATCCCGAAGGTGCGTCACGTGCTGGAAACCATCCGCCCCGGCACGATCTTCTTCTGGGATGGCGACGGCGCAATGGACCACGACGACGCCATGCGCAGCCTCCGCCTCATGGGCCAGGAAGTGATCCCCGCAGTGCGCGAGATCGGCAAGGAACTGGGCCTCAAGGGGCCGTTCGAAGTGGACGACGTGCCCGGTGTCAACAAGCCCAAGGAAGAACCGGCCAAGGCTGAAGCTGACGCGGCGCAAATCGCTGCCAAGTAGGGGACGGGCTTGTCCCGTCCCGTGCCTAGTCCGTCGACCCAGCCAATGCGGGACTACAGGTCACGTGGATGTCGGCCGGAAGCGCTCCTTGGCTCGCCATAGCGCCCACGTCGGCACCGCGAAGATCGCGCCGGCGATGGGTGCGGCCCAAATGCTGCCGCGTTCGTCCAGCAACGGCCACACCGCCATGCTGAAGGTCACCTGCGCGGCGTAGACCGCGGCCCAAGGCCACATCCACGAGCGCATCTTCCAGAACCCGTACGCGCCGGCAGCGTATATCGCCCAATGCAGCGGCGCGGTGAGCTTTGCCCACCAGCCGTAGAGGACGATGCCGAACCACACTTCCTGGTCGAGATGCACCGGCTTGAAAAATAGGTCGAACGGCAGATAGACGAACGTCATGTAGATGCAGAACAGCCACATCAAGTTCATCCACCACGGTCGTCGGCGCCACTCGGCGGCGACTTTGCCACGCCAAGTAGCAGGACTGTCCGTCATGGCTTGTAGGTGAAGGTGAGCCACCATTTGGTGGTGTCGGTGGCGTAGCCGTCGCTGGCGTAGGTTGCGAACTTGAACAGCACCGTCAGGGATTCGCCCAGGGGCATGGAAGCGGAAAGGTCGAACTCCTTGCCGTAGTCGGTGCTGCCCTCGTTGGCGGAGAAGGCGTGCAACGTCGCGGCGAGGCTCACCTTGCTCCAGTCCTCCGCCATGGTCAGATAGGTGTCTTCGAGCCCGGCCGCCGGGGTGGCGAGGAAGCGGTCGGTCCAGCCGTTGAACTTGTGCAGCGTCGCCACCGGCATGCGAAAGCCGGCGTTGCCGCCGTCGCTGCCCAGTACCTCGTGGCCGAGCGTAAAGGTAACGCCCCCGAGGCTCGTCTTCCCTTCGACCCAATACCACCCCGCGTCGTAGTCGAGGGGGCTGTCCCCAGATGGCGACTGCCGGGCGATGCCGCCGCTCAAGGTGATGCCGCCGTGCTCGCCGGTGTATTCCGCGCCGTAGGTGCGGTTGGAGTTGGGGATGCCGTTGTCGTTCTGGAGGTCGAAGTCGTAGGCGAATGCGGAGATTTCGCCATCGCCGATGCGCAAGGCGCCGCGGAAGGCGTGGATTGCGCTTTGCCAGTCTGCCGGCTGGGCGCCATCCTCCGGGCCAAAGATGCGATTGACGTTGGCGATGAAGCTGTAGTCCAGCGTCACGTCGTCACCCTTGGACTCGATCCGCACGGCATCGTAGGTCTGCTCGTTCTGGCGCCACGCCACGCCACCCAAGAAGCGCTGGCGACCGTGCAGGATGCGCTGGCGTCCCCCCGTCATCGTGACGGCGCCCGACTGCCGCCGGACGAAAGCCTGGTTGAGGTCGAAGCCTTCAGGGTCCGCCACGACCGGGTACTTGGTCTTGCCGTTGGTGGTGGAGTTGTAGTCGTCGATGCCGACAACGCTCACGAAATCCGTCTCGATGCCAGCCGTGAGGTTGCCCCATGCGGCGGAAGTCCACGTCAGGCGGCCGAGAACCGTGGACGCGGACGCTTCGTTTGCCAAGCCACCCTGATCGACGCTCTCGTATCGATAGCGCGCGCTGACGTTGGACTTGCCGTCACGAAGCGCGTCGGCGAGGCCAGCGAAGGCCGACGGCGAGGCCAAGAGCCCAGCGAGCCCGACGATTGCGAAGCGTCTGGTGCGTCGCAAGTCCGAAGGAGCGGATTTCGTTGCATCGAACATGGCATCTCCTGATGTCGCGGCATTAGGAGCAAGTCGCGGACCGTGCCCCGCCGGCAAAGTCTAACCGCCGTCGCTGCGACTAGCACAGCCTCGGCGAGCTTACGTCGCTGGGCAGGTCACCGGCCGCCCTCTGGCGTCTTCAACGATGCCGTCGCCGTCGGTGTCGATCGCGCGGCGGGCGCGGCCCTGCACGTTGAGGATGATCTGGCGTGCCAGCGTTGGGTCGCCGCCCGGTGGACAGTAGAGGATGTTGCCGCTTTGCCAATCGGTAAGACCGGACGGGCGAAACACCAAGGCCGTGCGGTTGCGGAACGCTCGCCAGTACATGCGGTGACCGGCAGGCAGCGGTGGCAGGCGCATGAGGATTTCTTCGCCGGAGTCGCGGCGGCCGTTGCCGTTGGGGTCCAGAAAGGCCAACGCGCCGTCGTGCCAAGTGTTGCGCCTGCCGCAGCGGTCCCCGGTGCCGGGGCAGAGCGCGGCGGTGACGCGATGGCCCACCGCCGCCGCCCGCGTGAACTGCACCGCACCGAGCATCTGGTTGATCGCGCTGCCGGCGCGCTCACGTTCAAGCAGGCTGTCGAAACCGGGTAGCGCAACGGCCATCAGCAACGCGCCAGCGGCTAGTGTCGTGAGCATCTCCGCGAGGGTGACGCCCCCGACACTCGACCTTCGATGACCCCCACGGCACCGATGCACGCGGGCGCACGGCAGCATCTCGTTCATGCACGAATCGTGACTGCTCCAGCACGACAGGCAAAGAGGACATCGCCGCCACGTCTTGTGCGACATTGCCGCTTCGTGCCGCACCGCCAACCTGACAACGAGGCCATGCGTTGAGGGCCGTCGTTTCCCGCTACACTGCGCCACTTCTTGCGAAACGATGCTAGTGGGGAGGTGCCAACTCGTGTCGCTCATTGCCTGGTCCTGGCTGTTCTTGGTGCTCTACATCGGTGCCATGCTCGCCATCGGCGTGCTCGGCCAGCGCCGCGTGCAGCACGCGGACGACTTCGCTACCGCGCGTGGCTCCTATGGCCCCGTGTTCCTCGCCTTCGCCTTCGCCGCCACCACGGCTAGCGGCGCCACCTTCCTGGGCGGGCCGGGACTTGCCTACGAATGGGGCACGGCCACCATCTGGGGCAACTTCCTCTACCCCATCGGCGTCTATTTCGGCGTCATGATCTCGATGCGGCTCATCGCCACGTCGGGCAACCGATTCGGCAACCGCTCGATCCCGGAGTACCTCGGCGACCGCTACCAGTCCGACGGCATCCGGGTGATCGTCTCGATCTTCTCGCTGGTGCTGTTCTTCTATCTCGCCGGACAGCTCGTGTCGGGGCTGGTGATGTTCGAGGTGATGCTGGGAATGCCGCCGATCTGGGCGCTCATCGTCACGTCCTCGGTGCTGACGATCTACGTCTTCATGGGCGGCGCCCATGCGGACATCCTCACCGACGGTGCGCAGGGCGTGATGATGCTAGTGCTCGCAGTGGTGGTGATCTTCCTGTTCGTGTTCGCGGTGGGCATGGACGGCAACCTCGGCTCCCTGCTCGACAACCTCGAGCGGCAGGACGACAACCTCGTCGGCCCGCTCAACACCAGCACGCCCCTGTATCACTCTTGGTGGTCCATCGCCTGCATCGTCCTCGCGCACATCCCCCTTGGCCTGCTGCCCCACCTCGGCAACAAGCTGTGGGCGCTCAAGGGCACGGACCAGCAGAAGTCATTCATCAAGCTCGCCTTCACCTTTGGCATCACCCTCGGCATGTTGGGTCTCGCCGGGCTCTTGGCACGGGGCCTTCTGGGCGACTCCCTGTACGCGGAAGGCTCGAACCCCAACGAGGCCCTGCCGATGCTGTTCATCGAGCTGTTCCCGACGTGGCTGGCGGCTCTGATCGGCGTCGGCATCCTGGCCGCGATCATGTCCACCGCCGATGGCCTCGTCGTGTCTTCATCACAGATCATCGCCAACGACCTCTACCGCCGCACCTTCGCCAACAAGCTCACGCCCAACGCCACCCAAGAGGAGCGCGACCGCTACGAGCTCCTCATCGGCCGGGTCGCCACCGTGGTGGTGATGGTGCTGTGTACCGCGATGGCCTGGGCGCTGGTGGAACGCAACATTGCGCTGATCGTCTGGATCGGCGTCGGCGGCATGATGGCTGCCTTCGCGGGGCCGCTTGTCCTCGGCGCGCTGTGGAAGGGGGTGACCAAGGCCGGCGCCTATTCCGGCCTCATTGCCGGCTTCGCGACCTTCTGCATCCTGCACGCGGAACTCCTGAATCCGGCGTGGTTCGGCGACAGCGGTCCGCTCTACATCGTCGTTGCCTGGCTCGCCGGCGAAGGCCCGAACCCGACATCCTGCGCCGCGATCGGCGAGGGCGTCGGCGTCGTGGTCACTTACTTCGTCTCCCGCGCCACGGCACCGTTGCCGGAAGAGCACCTCGACGCCATGTTTGGAGACACGCAAGAGGCGGCCTAGCGGGCATTGACGAGCCCTTCTCGAACAACACCCGCCGGCAACAGGCCCCTGCCATGCGAGGGCCTCGCTGGAAGGAGGGCGTCTCGCCCTCCAAGCGTGCCGAAGGCGCGCACGCAGCGGAGCCGCCCAACGCCACCGCAAGCAAGCGGTCCAGACAACGCCAACAAGGCGCCAGCCCCGAACAACGCCACCAACAAACCAGCCTCTGTTCCTTGACGTGCCTGCGACACGATGGAGGGCGAGCGCCTCCCTCCAGAGGCCGTGGCAAACGCGACAGCCGCCTGCCTAGCTAGTTCCTGTCCGTAAACTCGCAACGGACTGAATGAACTTGGAAAAGGGTTCATTCGGGGGAGTTTGGTCCGGCGTTTCGGCTACCATTGGCTCGTTCCCCAACGAACGAACGGAACCGAACCGCCGGAGGTGCAATGCGCCAGAGACGCATCACGCAGTTGAGCCTATTCCATCCTTGCGCCGTTGACCACCCGGTGGGGGACGACCTGGAGCGGATGTCGTCGTGGCTGGACGGGCATCCGGAGCTGCTGGAGGAGGTGGCGTCGGACCTTGGCGGGAGTCCGGGCGGGGTCGGGCGCCGGGGTCTGTCGTGCGAGACGGTTCTTCGCTGCGCGCTGCTGAGGCACCTTCGGCAGGAGACGTTCCGGGGTCTGGAGTTCCTGCTGCGGGACTCTCGCTCTGCGCAGCGGTTCGCGCGGGTGGACGCGCTGCGTCCGCCGGGCAAGTCGGCGCTTCAGGCGACGGTGGGGTCGATCCGGGCGGAGACGTGGGAGCGGATCAACGGGGTTCTGCTGGCGGCCGCCCGCTCGTCGGGGGTGGAGTCGGGGGAACGGGTTCGGGTGGACAGCACGGTGACGCGGACGAACATTCTGGAGCCGTCGGACAGCGGGCTGCTGTGGGACGGGGTTCGGGTTCTGACGCGGCTGCTGGTTCAGGCGCGGGAGTCGTTCGGCGCGGACGCGGTGTCGTTCCGCGACCACCGCCGTTCGGCGAAGCGGCGGGCGCTGGAGGTTCGGACGCAGCGCGGCGCGGAGCGCCGGGCGAAGACGTACCGGCGCCTGCTGCGGATCGTGGAGCGGACGCGGGGGTACGCGTCGGCGGCGCTGGCGGCCGTGGAGGCGGCCGGCGAGGGCGAGGCGTGCTGGCAGGCGTGGCGGAAGAAGGTGGAGGAGTGCGACAGGCTGCTGGGCCGGGTGGTGGGGCAGACCCGGCGGCGGGTGCTGGACGGGGAGAAGGTGCCGGCGCAGGAGAAGGTCGTGAGCCTTTTCGAGCCGCACACGGACATCGTCGTCAAGGGCGGTCGCCGGACGCAGTACGGCCACAAGCTGAACCTGGCGACGGGTCGCAGCGGGCTGGTTCTGGACGTGGCGGTGGAGGACGGCAACCCGGCCGACAGCGCCCGCTGCCTGCCGATGCTGGAGCGGCACGCGGCGCGCTGGGGCGCGGCGCCGACCCACGCGGCGTTCGACGGCGGCTACGCCTCGCGCGAGAACCTGAAGGCGGCGAAGGCGCTCGGCGTGCGGCACGCGGTGTTCCAGAAGACGCGCGGCCTGAAGGACGAGGAGATGTCGCCGTCGTCGTGGATCCGGCGCCAGCTGCGCAACTTCCGCGCCGGCGTCGAGGCCGGCATCTCGCACCTGAAGCGCTGCTTCGGCCTGGGCCTGTGCCGCTGGAAGGGACTGCCGGCGTTCCGCGCCTACGTGCAGTCGGCCGTGTTCGCCCACAACCTCGCCCGCCTCGTCCGGCTCCTGCCCAGACCCGGATAGAAAGCGCCGCCGAAACGGCCAGCGCCGCGTCCCGGACGGAACGCGATGGCTCCCCTCGCCCGCGCGTCCGACTCGCGACGAAAACCCCGTGCAAAGCGGCACACTCGACCGTCACGCCTGCAAAAGAGCCTTCCTGCGGCACCGAAAGCATCCGCCCGAAAACCCCCAGGCACTCTCCCGAACGCGCTCTCCTTGCCGCCAAAACGGCGTTTACGGACAGGAACTAGCTACGGCAACCGGCGCCTGCCGCGGGGGACTCGCGTGCTATGCTCGCGCCCGCTCCGGCAGCGGGGCAAACACGCATTGGAAGTGGCGGGGAGGCGTTGCCCATGTGGCATCTGATCGAGGATTTCTTTGAGCAGAGCATCGTGATGAAACTCTTCATCGCCGTCGGTTGGCTGGCGATCGTCATCATGCTGCTGAGCCTGATCTCGCCGCTACTCAACTGATCGCAAGCGCAACCTAACCGGCAGGGACTCGGCGCGCATGTGGCTTTCCTCCCTCACCGATGAACAGCGCGATGCCTTGCTCGGGCTCGCCCACAATGTTGTGGTCTCGGACGGGCTGCTCGATCCCAACGAAGAGTTCATGCTCGACGAGTTCAAGCGCGAAATGGCGCTCAAGCCCGAAATCGAGGCCGACTATCTCGAACTCGACGGCATCAGCGAGGTCTTCAACACGCCTCGCGCACGGGCCGTGGCGATCCTCAATCTGCTGCGGCTCTCCTATGTGGACGGCGCCTTCGAGATCGAAGAGGAGTGCCTGCTCAAGGAAATCGCCCGCACCTTCGGCATCGACGACGACCGCTTCCTCCTAATGGACAACTGGGTCAAGCGCCTGGTTGCGCTGGAAGAGGAAGCGCGGGGTCTCATGAACGCCTGACGGGGAGACCGGTGCGCACAATCTCCCGTCATGCGGCACTGATGTTCCTTGTCTCGCTCGCGTGCGCCCAGCTCGCAGCCGAAGGCACCGCCGGCACCATCGACTACCGCCACGGCTACGCCTTCCTCGCCGAACCCAAGTACCCGCCCGACTTCGCGCACTTCGACTACGTCAATCCCAATGCCCCCAAAGGCGGGATGCTGCGCCGCCACGGCACCGGCAGTTGGGATTCGTTCAACCCGGCGGCGCTGCGCGCGGCCCAGGTGGTGGCTGGCCTTTCCACCGCCGCCCCGCACGCCAACTTCCTGCACGATTCGCTCCTCACGGAAGCAGCCGACGAGCCTTCCACTTGGTATGGCCGCCTCGCGAGCGGCATCGCCATCGCCCCAGACGGCGCATGGATCGCCTTCCGCATCCGCGACCACGCCCGCTGGCACGATGGGCGCCCGCTCACGGTGGAAGACGTCGCCTACACCTTCAAGGTCTATCGCGAGGACGCCACCTCCACCATCAGCACGCCGCTCGAACCCATCGAGTCCATCGAGGTGCTCAGCGAATGGGAAATCCGCTTCCACATCCGCGAAGAGACCCGAGGGGATCCCCTGCTGCCCATCCAGATCGGCCAAGTCCCCATCATCCCGAAGCATTACTGGGAAACCCGCGACATCAGCCGCACCACCGTTGAACCGCCACTCGGCTCGGGCCCCTATCGCGTAGGCGAGTTTCAGGTGGGGCGCTGGATTCGCTGGGAACGGGTACCGGACTACTGGGGCCAAGACCTGCCGGTGATGAAGGGTCGCTTCAACTTCGACGTGCTGAAGTACGACTACTTCGCCGACGACCGGCTGAAGACCGAGGCCGTCAAAGGCGACGTGATCGACTTCCACATCGAGAACATCCCCGGCTATTGGGAGCGCGACTACGACACGCCCGCCTTCCGCGCCGGCGTCTTCCGCCAGGAGTGGCTGCCGGTGGAGCAGCCCTGGGGGCTTTGGTGGCCGGTGTTCTGGAACCTGGACCAACCCCGCTTTCAGGACGTGCGCGTGCGCGAGGCGTTGTGGCTGGTGTCGGACTTCGTGTGGCTGAACCGCACCAACTTCGACTTCTACGGCCTTGCCACCAGCTATTTCCACGGTTCCGAACTCGCTGCTCGGGAACTGCCAGACGAACGCGAACTCAAGCTGTTGGAACCGGTGCGCGAACACGTGCCGCCACGCGTCTTCACCGAACCCTATCAAGCGCCGCCGAACGGCGGCGGCGGCTGGCACCGGGAGAATCTCATTCGCGCCGCCGCGCTCCTGCGCGAGGCTGGCTGGGTGGTGCGCGACAATCGCCTCGTGCATGGCGAAACCGGCGAGCCCTTCCACATCCGCTTCGTCGCCGTCTCCCCTGCCCTTGGCCGCTCCTTCATCCACTACACCAAGAACCTCGAACGGCTCGGCATCACGACGAGCATCAAGTCGCCGGAAATCTCCAATTGGCTCTATCGCCTGCGCTCCGGCGATTACGACGGCGGCGCCCATTGGTTCCGCCCCAACTACACGCCTACCCTCTTGATCTTCCAGAGCTTTCATAGCGTGATGGCGGATCAGGACTACAGCCTGAACTGGCCCAACATGCGCGACGCCGCAGTGGACCACCTGATCGAGCAGCTCACCGCAGCAACTACCTACGACGACTACCTCGCCGCCATCCGCGCCCTGGATCGGGTGCTGCTGTGGAACTTCTACTATGTTCCCGGCATGACGAAAACCCGCATCGGCGCCGTGTTCTGGGACCGTTTCGGACAGCCGGAACTCGACGGCCCCTTGAAGCGCGAGGTGTTTTGGGACACCTGGTGGTACGACGAGGACCGTGCGGCGAAAGTGGCGAGCTTCCGGGGCATGGACTAATGCGACTTCGCCAGAAGCGGGCAACCGCCGAGACGGGCGACCACAAGGGTCGCCCCTACGGCTCCTCGGAGACGCAACGCTGTGGGGAGGGCCGCAAGGGTCGGCCGGCCCTACGGCCCCTCGGCAATGCAACGTCGTAGGGGCGACCCTTGTGGTCGCCCGTCTCGGCTAACGCGCAGGCAAGGACAGTAGATGGGGCGCTATCTCCTCCGCCGCCTGTTCCTCATCGTCCCGACCCTGTTCGGGATCATGGTGATCAACTTCGTCATCGTGCAGTTCGCACCGGGCGGGCCGGTGGAGCAGGCCATCATCGCGGCCTCTGGCCTGGGCGGCATGTCCTCCACCGCCAGCGTCTCCTCCGCGAGCATGGGGCCGAACACGCAGACGGGCTATTCCGGCAGCGAAGGGCTGGATCCGGAATTCGTGGCAAGGCTGGAGGCGGAGTTCGGCTTCGACAAGCCGGCGCACGAGCGCTTCCTCAGCATGATGTGGAACTACATGCGACTCGACTTCGGCGACAGCTACTTTCAAGACCGGCCGGTGATGCAGCTTGTGGCAGAGCGATTGCCGGTGTCGCTGTCTCTGGGGCTGTGGTCGCTGCTGCTGATCTACACCATCTCCATCCCTCTCGGCGTCGCGAAAGCGGTGCGGGACGGCACGCGGTTCGATGTCTGGTCCAGCGCCGTCGTGTTCACCGCCTACGCGGTGCCTGGCTTCCTGTTCGCCGTGCTGCTGATCGTCTTCTTCGCCGGCGGCTCCTATCTCGACTGGTTCCCCATGCGCGGCCTCGTTTCCGAAGGCTGGGAGAACTTCCCGTGGTACGCGAAGATCACCGACTGGCTTTGGCACCTCGCTCTGCCGCTGATGGCGCTCACCATCGGCGGCTTCGCCACGCTGACGATGCTCACCAAGAACAGCTTTCTCGAAGAGGTGAACAAGCAGTTCGTGCTCACCGCCCGCGCCAAGGGCCTCACCGAGCGGCGTGTGCTGTTCGGGCACGTGTTCCGCAACGCCATGCTGATCGTCATCGCCGGCTTTCCGGCGGCATTTGTGGGGCTGCTGTTCACGGCTGCGCTTCTGATCGAGGTGATCTTCTCGCTCGACGGCATTGGCCTCTTGGGCTACGAGGCGGTGGTGAAGCGCGACTATCCGATCTTCTTCGGCACGCTCTTCTGCTTCACGCTGATTGGCCTCACGATGCAGCTCATTGGCGATGTGGTGTACACGTTTGTGGACCCGCGCATCGACTTCGAGAAGCGCGAGTGAGGGGGCAATAAGAAAATGGCACTCACACCCCTCAATCGCCGTCGGCTGGAACTCTTTCGCGCCAACCGTCGGGGCTACTGGTCGCTGCGCATCTTCCTCGTGCTGTTCGCGGCCTCGCTGGGGGCGGAGTTCATCGCCAACGACAAGCCCATCCTGTTCTCCCAAGGGGGCGAACTGCACTTCCCCATCCTGTTCACCTATACGGAGACGGAACTCGGCGGCGTGCTGGAAACGGAGGCGGAATACCGCGACCCGTTCGTGATGGCCTTGATCGAACGGGACGGCTGGGCCGTCTGGCCGCCCTTGCGCTTCTCGCACGACACCATCGACTATTCCTACGACATCACGCCGTCGCCGCCGGATACGACGCACATCCTCGGCACCGACAGCGGCGCCACGGACGTGTTCGCAAAGCTCCTGTATTCGTTCCGGCTGTCCGTGCTGTTTGGCTTGGGCCTCACCGCCATCAGTTCCGCCATCGGCGTTACCGTGGGTGCCCTTCAGGGCTACTTCGGCGGCCTCGTGGACTTGCTTGGCCAACGACTCGTGGAGATTCAGACGGGCCTGCCGATCCTGTTCGTGCTCATCATCCTCGCGAGCATCGTCGAGCCGAACGTCTATTGGCTCCTCATCATCCTGTCGCTGTTCAGCTGGATGGCCCTCGTGGGGGTGGTGCGCGCCGAGTTCCTGCGTGCACGCAATTTCGAGTTCGTTCGCGCAGCCAAGGCCCTCGGCGTCTCCGACATGACGATCCTCCGCCGCCATGTGCTGCCGAACGCGATGGTGGCCACGCTCACATACCTGCCCTTCATCCTCAACGGTTCCATCACTTCGCTGACGGCGCTCGACTTTCTCGGCTTCGGCCTGCCGCTCGACTCGCCGTCGTTCGGCCGTCTCCTGTCGTCGGCAAAGGCCAACCTGTACGCCCCTTGGCTAGGCATCTCCGTCTTCATCACCCTGGCCCTGCTGCTGACCCTGCTAATCTTCGTCGGCGAGGGCGTCCGCGACGCCTTGGACCCCCGCCGCGCCATGACCCAACGCGGCGACGGCGAATCGAGCGGCGATCTCGTCAACCTGCAAACGGCTTGACCGATGGACGGAGCGACGACATTTCTCGAACGTGTTTGCGCCGCGCTGCAGGCTGCGGACGTGGACTATGCGGTAGCCGGAGGCCACGCCGTGGCCTTGCACGGTGCGGTTCGGGGCTCGATCGACGTCGATGTGGTCCTGCGCTGGACCAAACGGACGTTGGAGCGTGCCGAAAACGCGCTGGGCGGGATGGGACTGGTCTCGCGCCTGCCCGTCACGGCGGCCAGCGTCTTCGACAACCGTGACGAGTACATTCACCGTCGCAATATGATCGCGTGGAACTTCCACAATCCCCGCAATCCGATTGAGCAGGTGGACATCCTTATCACGCACGACCTCGCGGCAGTCGATGCCGTCGAAATCGAAGCCGAGAGCGGACCAGTGCGAGTCCTTGCCATCGACGACCTGATCGCCATGAAGCGCGAATCCGATCGCGTGCAGGACGTCGCAGACGTGCAGGCTCTCGAGCGTCTGCGATGACCCAACCTGACGAACACCCTGCGCCGCGCCCGGTTCAGTACTTCACAGACGAGTACTTGGAGCGTTGCCGGGAACTCTCGCCCACCGACATCCTCCGCTTTCTGGATGAGTTTCGCCGCCTCTACGGCGCGCGCCGGGTTCCTCGAACACCGCAAGCGTCGCCAGACGAGGAGCGCCAGCATGGCCGATGAGCTCCACCTGACGATCGTCTTGACCGAGCCGCCGGAGGGGTTCGCCTTCTGCCTGCAACGCGGCAAGGGCGCCAATGCCGAACGCCTCGACTACATCGACGCGGCCGGCGACGACATCTCGTTCGACCTGACCGTGACCGTGCGCCAAGGCAAGGTCAAGGGCATGCCGGACTTCGCCGGCCCGTTCGTGCAAGGCCGCCCGGGCGAACGGTTCTTCTATCTGTGCGTCGGGCGGTGTTCGGAGCTGGTGGAGCCGCAATGGTCCGGGCGCGTCAAGGTGCCGCTGTCGTCGATCACCTGGAGGCACATCGAGGAAGCGGGCCGCGATGACCGGCACCTCCGCGCGCGCTACGCAGCCAGCAAGCCGGGCGGCCGACCGGCCCTCGCGAGCGTCCAACTCCTTGAGGACGGCTGGACGACGGCCAGCTAGTCCAGAGCGCTCTATCGCTCAAATCCAGTACTGATCTAGGCCCACCGCCACTACACTTCGGCGTCCCGCGAAGTCTGCTGGAAACCCATGCCGTCAGCCGAGCACGAAGTCCGTTACGAAGCCGATGAACGACCTCCCCTGCCACTGACGGTTGGGCTCGGGATCCAGTACGCGGTCGTCGCCCTCGGCGGCGTGGTGCTGACGCCGGCGATCCTGATCAGCGTCGCCGGCCAGAGCGAGGCATACATCAATTGGGCCGTGTTTGCGGCGCTGGTTGTGAGCGGCCTGGTAACGGTCGTGCAGTCGGTTCGGCTGGGTCGAATTGGGGCTGGCTACATCCTCATCATGGGCAGCACGACCGCCTTCCTGCCGATGAGCGTGACCGCACTGGCCGAAGGAGGGCCAGCGCTGCTGGCGACGTTGATCGTCATGTCCTCCTTGGTGCAGTTCGTGCTTGGCGCGAAGATGGCATTGCTGCGGCGCGTGTTCACGCCCACCGTCGCCGGTACCGTGCTGATGCTGATTCCCGTCAGTCTTGCGCCCATCGTCTTCAAGAAGATGGAGGATGTTCCTGTCCACGCGTCGGAGACGGCGGCACCGGTGACCGCGCTCGTGACCCTGGCAGCCATCGTCCTCGTTGCGCTGCGCCTGTCCGGAGCGTGGCGCGTCTGGGCACCCGCCATTGGTCTCGTGGCCGGGCTTCACTGGGCTCGCCTTCGGAATCTACGACATCGAGCGGGTGGCCGCCGCGCCATGGTTCGGGTTGCCGCAGCTCAGTGCCTATCCCGGCCTCGACCTGACCTTCGGCAGCGCTTTCTGGGCCTTGCTGCCGGGCTTCCTGATCGTCACCCTGGTTGGTGCCATGGACACGCTGGGCGATGCCATCGCCATTCAGCGTGCCTCGTGGCGCGAGCCGCGCGCCATCGACTTCCGCTCCATTCAAGGCGCCATCAACGCCGACGGGCTCGGCAATCTGCTGTCCGGCATCGGCGGCACGGTGCCGAACACCACCTACGGCAGCGGCATCGCCATCTCCGAACTGACGGGCATAACCGCTCGTTCCGTCGGCGTGTGCGCCGGCATCCTGTTCGTTGGCCTTGCCCTGATGCCGAAACTGGTGGCCTTGATCGTGGCGATGCCAGGGCCGGTGGCCGGCTCGTATCTCGCGGTGATCGTCGCGCCGCTGTTCGTGTTCGGCGTGAAGATATTGACAGCCGACGGGCTCGACTACCGCAAGAGCCTGATCGTGGGATTCGCCTTCTGGGTGGGCCTCGCGTTCCAGTTCGACTTGATGTTTCCGCAGCTCCTGACCGGTGCTTGGGGAGAACTGCTCGGCCACGGGATGACTGCCGGCGGCATTACGATGATCCTCCTTTCCGGCTTTCTCGACCTGACCGCGGCGCGGCCAAAGCGCCTGCGCACCGCCCTTTCCGCGACGACCCTCGCCGAAATCGACGGCTTCCTGTGCCGCTTCGCAAGCAAGGCACGGTGCGACGAGGCAATGACCTCCCGGTTGCGAGCCGTGGCCGAGGAGACCGTGCACACCCTCCTCGCCAACAGTGCCTCCGACACGGATCGCGGGCCTTTTGCTGGTGGCGAGAGCAGACGGCAACGCCGCAGACCTCGAGTTCATCGCCAGCGGCACCGAAGTCAACATCGAGGACCAACTGGCCATGCTGAGCGAAGGCGTGACGAAACTCCCCAACGAGTCGGAAACGCCCCTGCGTCTGCTGCGCCACTACGCAACGTGGGTGCGCCACCAGCAATACCACGACACCGAGATCGTCACGGTTCGAGTTGATCCGTAGGACGCTCCAGTGTCGAGGAGGGAGGACTCAGGCTCCTCGCTAGTGTCGCGTCCCAGAAATACCTCACCCTTCGTGCTGGACGTTGGCTGGTGCAACAATGCCGGAGAAAGCGAGGATGTGCCGTCCGCGACTCGCCCCCGAGAGGTCGTTGAGTGCCTGCATTTGGCATCCCGAAGTACCACGAACTTGCGGGACGGCACACTAGCTCGGGGCTCTGCGCGAGTTCAAGACGGGCGGGGACAAGGCCGTCCCCTACGGCTCAAGACGTCGTTCCCGCCAACGCTTTGCCGATGTCGTGGCGGATGCGTTCAACGTCGCCGTTGCCGTTGATGGTGTGGTAGTGGGCTTTGCCTTGGTCGGATTCGGCTTGGTAGTAGTCCACTAGCGGGCGGGTTTGCTTGTGGTACACGCGCAGCCGTTCGCGGACGGTTTCCTCGCGGTCGTCCTCGCGTTGGATCAGGGGTTCGCCGGTTTCGTCGTCTCGGCCCTCCCGGCGCGGGGGGTTGAAGGCAACGTGATAGACGCGGCCGCTGGCTTCGTGAGTGCGGCGGCCGGAGATTCGCGCCACCACGTCATCGTCCGGGAGGTGGATTTCCACCACGCAGTCGAGTTCGATGCCAGCGTCTGACACGGCCTGGGCCTGGGCGATGGTGCGGGGGAAGCCGTCGAAGAGAAAGCCGCCGGCGCAGTCGGGCTCGGCCAAGCGTTCCTTCACCATCGCCACGATGGTGGCGTCGTCCACGAGATTGCCGGACGCCATGATGGCCTGGGCGCGGCGACCTAGTTCGGTGCCGGCGGCCACGGCCGCACGCAGCATCTCGCCGGTGGAAATCTGCGGGATGCCGTATTGCTCGCAGATGAAGGCCGCTTGGGTGCCCTTCCCGGCACCCGGCGGACCCAACAGAATCAAGCGCATGGTCGAGGGGCCTCCAGGATCGGTTGACTTGAGGGTGGCTTATGCGCGGAGAGCGTTGACGGGAGTGCGGCGAACGTCGTTCATGGCAGCCACGCGTCGCAGGCGTTCGACGGCGGCGGCAACCGTGGCCATGTCGGGCGCCAGCACCGTGAGGCGGATGATGGCGGTAGCGTGTTGGCGGTCTGCCTCCGCGTTGACGCTGGTGACCGGCACCGATAGTTCCGCCAACGCCGCCATGACGTCGAGCATGAGGCCGTTGCGGTCTTGCGCTGTCAGCGTGAGGTCGTGCAGCGTGCCGGTGCCGGCGTCCGGTTCGTCTGGCTGGCTCGCGTCCTGACCGTTCTCCAGCGCCAGCATGTCGTGCACGAGGTCCACCACCAACTGGTCGCCAACGCCCACCGCCAGCGACAGCGCATTCACCGAGTCGTAGCCTGCGGAGCCCGCCAGGCGTTCGAGATCCGCCGGCAGTCCCAGCCGTTCCAGCGTCTCGTGCAAGAGCGCCTCGCCAGCGCGGATGTTGGATTCCGCCAACTGGGCCCGGAACCAAGCCTGGATCTTCGAGCGTGCCCGCGCCGTGGTGACATAGCCGAGGCTTGGGTTCAGCCACTCTCGCTTGGGCGCCTCGGCTTCGCTGGTTTGGACGTCCACCGACTGCCCCGTGCGCAGCGGCACGTTGAGCGGCGTGGGCTTGCCGTCCACCAACGCGCCGGAGCAGCAGAGGCCCACGTCGGTGTGGATACGGAACGCGAAGTCGAGCGCCGTCGCGCCGACGCTCAAGTCCACGACGTGCCCCTGCGGCGTGGTAACGAAGGTTCTTTCCGGGCTCTCCGCTCCGTCCGCGGCGCGACCGCCGCCCTGTGCCGCACCGTTCAGTTCGTCGTGCCAGTCGAGCACGCTGCGCAGCCAGTTGGCCTTGTCCGCCTCGCCTTCGTCGTGGCCCTTGTAAGCCCAGTGCGCGCAAACGCCGAGTTCCGCCTCCTCGTGCATCTCGTGAGTGCGAATCTGCACCTCCAGCATCCGCCCCATGGGGCCGATGACGGCGGTGTGGATGGAGCGGTAGCCGTTTTCCTTGGGGTTGGTGATGTAGTCGTCGAACTCGTTGCGGATGTGCGGCCACTGGGTGTGCACGACGCCGAGCACGTTGTAGCAAGCCTCCACATCGTCGACGAGCACGCGCAGCGCTTGCACGTCGTGGACCGAGGCGAAGCCGATTCCCTTGCGTCGCATCTTCTGCCAGATGCTGTAGATGTGCTTGGCGCGACCATGCACCTCGGCGTGTACGCCCTTGGCTTCCAGCCGGAACGCCAAGTCCTGACGCACTGCCTCGACATGGCGCTCGCGTTCCGCGCGTCGCCCCACCAAGAGCGAGGCGATCTTCGAATACTCGGCGGGGAAGAGGTAGCGGAAGGCGAGGTCTTCGATCGCCCACTTGAGTTGGCCGATGCCCAGGCGACCCGCCAACGGCGCGAAGAAGACCAGTCCTTCCCGCGCCGCCCGCCGCTGCGCGTCGGCGGATTCATGCTTTGCCTGGCCGAGCGCCACTACTCGTTCGGCGAGCTTTATCACCGCCACCCTCGGGTCGTCGATCAAGGAGATCAACATGCTGCGAACGTTGCCGGCCTGGGTCTTGCGCTCGCTGGAAAGCAAAGGCGAGTCGGCAAAGGCGAGCACGTCGGTGGCGGAGAGGCGCTGCACCGCATCGATCAGTGCCGCCGTGTCCGGTTCGAGACAAGGAAGCTCGCCCCCGCGAAGTTCCCCCCGGGTCACGGCGAAGTACGCCATTCCGGCCATCACCGATGGCGCGTCCATGCGCAGACCCAAAAGGAGCTCCGCGAGTTCGAGACCCAAG
The DNA here is from genome assembly GCA_965116935.1 of Pseudomonadales bacterium. GTDB lineage: Bacteria > Pseudomonadota > Gammaproteobacteria > Pseudomonadales > Azotimanducaceae > VXYL01. Next base: position 4,846,492 of record OZ220737.1, read on the forward strand.
GCGCGCGCCTCGGGTTCCGTCACCGCCGCGAACGTCTCGCCCACCCGGCCCCTCGCGTTCGGCGGCAGGCGCACGATGGCGTCGAGCCACGCATCCATTACGGGCTCGCCGTCGGCGTTGCGCGGCAGGGTCTTACGCAGCCAGACCACGGTGTTCTCTCGGTGGGTGCAGGAGGATCATTGCGGGGGACGATGATACGCCTGCCGGATGAGTTGGCGCGTCCGCAAAGGGGTTGCGCCGAGGTGCGGATGCAGGGCTTGGCGAAACAGTCGCTTGGCGAGTTTGCGCACCTCGGGACGGCTGTAGTCGTCCGTGGCGATGGCCATGATGTCCGCCCCCTTGCCGACCACAGTTCGGCGCTCCGCGTCGTCCTTGTCGCCGCGCAAGGCGCGGAATCCCTCGCCGTCGAAACGGTAGAGGAGGTCGGCTTGCAGCGGCTCGCCCCGTTCCGCCTCGACGTCGAGCGGGATCGCGTAGCCGATCTCCTCCAAAAGCCGCCGTTCGAACGAGCGCAACGCCGCCTCCATGTCGCCAGCAGAGGCAAGGAGGCTTAAGGCCGCATCGTATTGCTCGAACAGGGTCGGCGCGGGATCCTCGTGGCGCAGCGTGCGCGTCAAGAGTTCGTTCAGGTAGAGGCCGGCGTAGAGCCGCTCCCCCACCAGCACGCGCGAGTGCACGGGCTCGGTGTCGGTGACCGTTACCAGTTGGCCGCGTCCGCGCCAGCCAATGGAAAGCAGGTCAAACGGCTCCGCTCGGCGGTTCCTGCCGCGTCCCCGCACGCCGCGCACCACGGCAGCGATGCGGCCAAAGTCCCGCGTCAGGTATTCGACGATCGCGCTGGTCTCGCGATAGGCGCGCCGATGCAGGACAAAGGCCGGCTGATGTTGGGCGGGAGCCACCATGCGAGAAGCGTAGCAGGCACCCAGGCAACAGCCCCTGCCATGCGAGGGCCTCTCTGGAGGGAGGGCGTCCCCGCCCTCCAAAACGTGCCGAAGGCGCGCAAGCAGCGTCGCCGGCCAGGGTCACCGCAAGCAAGCGTTCCAGACAACACCAACAAAGCGCCAGCCTTGAACAACGCCACCTACAAACCAGCCTCTCTTCGCAGGCACGCGCATGCCTTGACGTGCCTGCGGCACGATGGAGGGCGGGACGCCCTCCATCCGAAGGCCCGTCCATCGTCAGGATATTGCCCCATCCCAGCCCGTCCCCTATCGATAGCCGAAACGGCGCAGCGCCTCGCCGCTGTTGGTCCAGCCCGGTGCCACCTTTACCCACAGCCGCAGCATGACGTCGCAGCCGAGCAGGAACTCGATGTCGCGACGGGCGTCCTCGCCGATGGACTTCATCCGCGCGCCGCCGCGGCCGATGACGATGCCCTTCTGCGACTCTCGCTCGACGTGGATCACCGCGTCGATGTGCGTCGCCTTCGCACCCTCGGGACGCCACAGCCGCTCCACCACCACTGCGGCCCGGTGTGGCAGTTCGTCGCCGAGCCGGCGCATGAGCTTCTCGCGCACGATCTCGGCGACGAGAAACTCGGTGGGGCGGTCGGTCACCTGCTCGGCCGGAAAGAGGTGGGGGCCCTCCGGCATGCGCCGGCTGATTTCGCCGAGAAGATCGTCGAGGCCCCGGTTTCGCAGCGCCGAGATGGGCACGAACTCCTCCACGGCGTCGAAGCCTCGGGCCTCGTCGATCAGGGGCAGCAATCGCTGCTGCTGTTTCAGGCGGTCGATCTTGTTGATGGCACAGAGGGTCCTCACGCCCGCGGTCGATGCGCGCCGGAGCACCGCGCGGTCGTCGTCCGTGAGCCCTGCGGCCTCGATCACCACCACTGCCAGGTCCACATCCCTCAAGGCGCCAAAGGCCTCGGAAATCATGAAGCGATTGATGGCGCGGGGGCGCACGGCGTGGATTCCGGGCGTGTCCACGAAGGCGATCTGCAAATCCCCCTCCGTGAGGACGCCGAGCACCGCGTCGCGGGTGGTCTGCGGCTTGCGCGAGGTGATGGAGAGCTTGCGGCCGAGCAGGTGGTTGAGCAGCGTGGACTTGCCGACGTTGGGACGCCCGACGATGGCGACGTGTCCGTATCGCGTCACTGCGACTCGCCGATCGCTTCCACGAGCCTGGCCGCGGCTTCCTTCTCTGCCTCCCGCCTGGTGCGACCTTCGCCTCGGGCGGCGAGTTCCGGCACCGCTACCGCGCATTCCACCTCGAAGATCGGTTCGTGGTCGCCACCTCGCTGCGCCACCACGCGATAGCTCGGCAGGGCAAGACCACGCCCCTGCATGTGTTCTTGCAGGCGGGTCTTGGGGTCCTTGAGGTCCGCATGCGACACACGCAGCAGCCGGGCACAGAAGAGGCGGTCCACGACCCGTCCGGCCGCATCCGTGCCGCCGTCGCAAGCCACCGCGCCGATCACGGCTTCGAGGGCGTTGGCAAGCACCGATGCACGCTGCCGAGCGCTATCGCCGCCACCCAGGCGCAGGAAATCGCCGAGACCGATCTCGCGCGCCACCTCGGCGAGTGCATCGCGCTGCACGACGTGGGCACGCATGAGGGTGAGCCGGTCCTCGCGCTCGTCCGAGGCGTCGTACAGTCGCTGCGCCACGATGTGACCGAGCACTGCATCCCCCAGGAACTCCAGCCTTTCGTTGTGCTCGGCGCTGAAACTCCGATGTGTGAGTGCGGTTTCGAGCAGGCTGTGGTCGGCAAAGGCGTGACCGATGCGGCGCTCCAGGCGACCCAGCTCCGTTCTCGCTCGGAGCGCAAGTCGCGTCACAGCCGACACACGGCCAGAAAGGCCTCCTGCGGAATTTCGACCCGGCCCACCTGCTTCATGCGCTTCTTGCCGGCCTTCTGTTTCTCTAAGAGCTTGCGCTTGCGCGTGACATCGCCGCCATAGCACTTCGCCGTGACGTTCTTGCGCAGCGCCTTGACGGTCTGCCGGGCGATGATCTGGCCGCCGATGGCGGCTTGGATGGCAACATCAAACATCTGCCGGGGCACCACCTCCTTCATCGCCCGGACAAGGTCGCGACCGCGCAACTGCGCCTCGGCGCGATGCACGATTAGCGCCAGTGCATCGACCCGGTCGCCGTTGATGAGAATGTCGAGGCGCACGAGCGGGGCCGGCTCGAAGCGATCGAAGGAGTAGTCGAGGGAGGCGAAGCCGCGACTGACCGACTTCAGTCGGTCGAAGAAGTCGATCACCACTTCCGCCATCGGGATGTGGTAGTCGATAGACACTTGCGAGCCCGAGAACTGCATCCCTTTCTGGACGCCCCGGCGCTCTTCGCAGAGGCCAATGACGTTGCCGACGTATTCCTTCGGCACGAGGATGTTCACCGCGGCCACTGGCTCGCGCATCTCGGCGATGTTGCCGGGGTCGGGCAACTGCGACGGATTCTCGACGCGCAACGTGCGTCCGTCGCCAGTCACCACCTCGTGCACCACTGTCGGCGCAGAGGTAACAAGGTCGAGTCCATACTCCCGCTCGAGCCGCTGCTGCACGATCTCCATGTGCAACAGGCCCAGGAACCCACAGCGAAAGCCGAAGCCGAGCGCGTCCGATGTTTCCGGCTCATAGAAGAGCGACGCGTCGTTGAGCGAGAGCTTGCCAAGCGCTTCGCGGAAACTCTCGAAATCGTCGGAATCGACCGGGAACATGCCGGCATAGACCTGCGGCTTCACCGCCGCAAAGCCAGGCACGGCAGCGATGTCCGGGGTGGATGCCGCGACGATGGTGTCGCCCACCGGCGCACCGCGAATGTCCTTGATGCCGGCCACCAAATAGCCCACGTCCCCGGCCTCGAGAGCGTCGCGGCGCTGGCGCTTGGGCGTGAAGACGCCGAGCTGGTCGACCACGTGCGCCTTGCCCACCGTTTTCGTCACCACGCGCTCGCCGAGGCGCACCCGACCGTCGAGCACGCGCACCAGCGAGACGATGCCGAGATAGTTGTCGAACCAGGAGTCGACGATGAGCGCCTTGAGTGGCGCGTCCGGGTCTCCCGTCGGCGCCGGCACGCCGGCGACGATGTACTCGAGCAGTTCCTCGACTCCCTGGCCGGTCTTGGCGCTCACCGCGATGGCGTCATCGCCCGGCAGGCCAATGATGTCGTCGATCTCCCGCTTCACCCGTTCCGGATCGGCCTGGGGAAGGTCGATCTTGTTCAGCACCGGCAGCACTTCGAGCCCTTGGCCGATGGCGGTATAGCAATTCGCCACCGATTGCGCTTCCACCCCCTGCGCCGCATCCACCACCAACAGCGCACCCTCGCACGCCGCCAGCGAGCGCGAAACTTCGTAGCTGAAGTCGATGTGGCCAGGGGTGTCGATGAAGTTGAGCCGGTAGGTGCGACCGTCGCGGGCCGCATAGTCGAGGGTAACGCTCTGCGCCTTGATGGTGATGCCCCGCTCGCGCTCCAGATCCATGGAGTCGAGCACTTGTTCCGCCATCTCGCGATCGGAAAGGCCGCCACAGCGCTGGATCAGGCGATCCGACAGCGTGGACTTGCCGTGATCGATGTGGGCGATGATGGAGAAGTTGCGAACAGACTCGGCTTGCGTCATCGCTCAGGATTATAGCTGCCGCAGCATGGTCGCTGCCGGTGCGGGGGAGCGACGAGCAAAGCCCGCGGTCAAGGCGAGTCCGACGACAAGGGCAGCAATCAGCCATCCCTCCGAGAGGTCGAACGCCGCCACGCCCAGCATCCCAACGGCCACCATCCCGAGCGGCAGGCCGAAGACCAAGCCACTCGCCCGAGCGAAGCCTGCACAGGTCGCCTCCACCTCGACGCGGGCACCGACAGCCGCATGGCCAGGCACATCGATAGCGACCCGTGGCGAGCGGAACCCGACGCCGCAACGGCCGCTGCAACCAGCACAGGTGGCGTCGTCTAGCCGCACGCGGCACATGCCGGCGGCGGACTCCTCGACGATGCCGGTGCGGATCAAGCCATTCATGTGCCGCTTCCCTTAAGTCTAGGTGCGACGGCGCCCTCAATCGGCGTCACACCGCCCTCACTTGCCCCTGTTCTTTTCCTCAGGCGCATAGTGAATGCCTTCGGCGATGCGTCGCGCCGTTGCCGCCGGCACTTCTCCCACCACGGTCACCAGATGACTGCGGCGCTCCGGTCCCCGGGCGAGGCGGGTGTGCAGGGAGGTTGCTCCGCGCCGGGTTGTGGCCGCCGCCGGCGCCCTTGCCGGCGCCGCCTCGACGAACACCGAGAAGGTGGCAATGCCATCGCTGAACAGGAGCGTGCTCACTTGGCGGCTGGCGGTGTCGACACGGCCACGGCCGTCGGTCATGCGAAAGCCGGAAGGTACCCAGCGGGCACGCCATGCCGGGGGTGCGAGCGGGCCACCTGACGCCGGCGGGACGCGACTGGTGACGAGGCCCACCGCACTTGGACTCGCGTCTGCGGCGGCCACTTGGTCGCCTGTACGCAACGACGTGAACTGGAACACCTCGAGCCGGCGCCCTGCCTGATCGTGCAGTTCCGAGCGCAGCAGCAGCGCCGTGTCTTGGTCCAGCCAAACCCGGTAGCCGTAGCGATTCTCGTCGCGCGGCGTGATCGCGAGACGAACGGCGGTGCGTCCGGCAACGCGGTCCTGGCCCTTGAGGCGCACGTCGTAGTGCTCGCCGAGCCCTTGCAGTCGCGGCGAGAAGGCGCGGGCATAGGGACCGTCCGGAAGCTGGTCGATGACGGCGTGCAGTTCATCGCCCGCCTCGGCGATGCAGGAGACATCGTCGCCGACGCGGATGATCTCACGGCGAGCGCCGTCGAGATACACGAGCCGTTCGTGCTCGACGCCATCGACGACCTTGTGGACGATGCGAAAGGCGCTGAGTTCGCCGTCGAGGTAACTGAACACGCCATCGTAGTCGGCCGTGCGAAACGCCTGGTCCATGCGCTGCAGCCAGTCCTCGGGCATGGCAGCGCCCACGCCCAGCGCAAGGGCGGTACTCGCCACAGCAAGAGAAGCACGAACGCGGCGCATCATTCGTCCACCGACTCCGCAGTTGGTGCATCGCCGAGCACCCGCGCCAGCGGAATGCCGACGGTGCCGGCAGCGGCGTTGTAGCGGGCGTGTTGGAGCATGTACGCATTCATGCGGCGGCGGTCGATGGGCGCGAGCTCAACTTCCGCCAGCGACGGCTGGAGGTCTGTCGCTGCCCTTGCAGTCGGAGCGGCTGCCGGCGACGCTTCGCTGTCAGCGACGAGGTTCGCCGGCTCCTCCTCCTGCATGAGGCCGGCGACCAGCACCACCGTCAAGGCAGCCAGCACCGCCACCACCGCGGCCACCGACGGCCCCAGTCGCAGTCGCGGCCGGCGGCTCGGCTTGGCAACACGACGCCCAAGTCTCATTCCGAGCGGAGTCGATGCCGAGGGAGTTGCCGACGTGGTCAGCGCCCCGCGCATCACCGCACTCGCGAAATGCATGCGCTCCCACTTGGCACGCAGCACGTCGTCCCCGGCGGCGGCGTCCAGGGCGCCGTGGAGTTCGTCGGCCGTGGCCTCGCCGTCCATGGCCGCCGAGAGCGTCTCCTGCACGCCATCTGAAGTGCTTGCCTGGATCACCGGAACCTCCCCGTCCTCCTGCTGCTGGCGTTAGCCGCGATCACCGGGCGAATCGCCGCATCGATGGCTTCCCGAGCGCGGAAGATGCGGGAACGCACCGTACCCACCGGACACTCCATGATTGCCGCGATTTCACCATAGGTTAGACCATCGAACTCGCGCAGAGTTACCGCAACGCGCAGATCTTCCGGCAGATCGGCGAGCGCAGCGGCGATGACGCGTTCGAGTTCGTCGCGCCGCAAGAGGCTCTCCGGGTCGGCACCGTCCTGCAGCGACTCGATGTTCGGCGAGTCCGTGCCTTCCGGATCGAGTTCCACCGGCGCCGGCCGCCGCATCCGGGTGGCGTTGAAGTTCTTCGCCGTGTTGACGGCGATTCGATAGAGCCACGTGTAGAAGGCGCTTTCGCCGCGAAAGCGCGGCAGCGCCCGAAACGCCTTGATGAAGGCCTCCTGCACCACATCCTCGACATCCTCCTTCGTCGCGACGAAACGCGCCACGAGCGCGTGGATGCGATGGCGGTGGCGGCGGTACAGCAGGTCGAAGGCCATGCCGTCGCCACCCTGGACACGTCGCACCAACTCGGCGTCGGTGTCGGCGCCCCGACCTTGCCTAGCCCGCATTTCTCACCAGCCCCCTACTGCGGACGACGATGCACTCGCTGCGGCTGCGCAGGTGCTCGCGCGTCCTGCGGACGCGTTCGCGCGTCCTGCGGACGGTGCACTCCAGCCGGCTCGACATAGTGCCCGGCTATGCCTGCGCGCCCTACGGGCGTTAGAAGTTCCGCTTGCGCGAAACTTCAAGGCGGTTGCTTCGCGGTCTTCCGCCGTGCCTCCTGGCACGCGGACGTGCCTCCTGGCACCCGTGCATCCGCAGCCACAGCGGCGCCTCGTCGCCCTCGCTACGAGGGCTGGTGAGAAGTGCGGGCTGGGGATCTCGTCTGTCAAGCTGTTTTGCGCCCCTTGCGCCCTTTACGCTAATGTGTTGTCGGATATGGACACACGTTACCAAAGCGATGTTCTGATCGTCGGCAGCGGCGCCGCCGGCCTTGCCCTTGCACTGCATCTTGCCGACAACGCCCGAGTCACAGTGCTTTCGAAAGACGAAGTGCGCGGAGGTTCCACGAATCGTGCTCAGGGCGGCGTGGCCGCGGTCACCGATGGCGACGACAGCTTCGCCTCCCACATTGCCGACACGATCGCCGCCGGCGGCGGCCTGTGCGACGAGGCGGTGGTCGAGGAAGTGGTGCGGCGCGGGCCAAGCGCCATCGACCGCATCGTTGCGCAAGGTCTCGCCTTCGACGGCGAAGATGGACGCCCGCACCTCACCCGCGAAGGCGGCCACACCCGTCGCCGCGTGCTGCACGTTGCCGACCACACCGGCCGCGCCATCGCCACCACGCTGATCGAGCATGCCAGCAGCCATCCCAACATCCGCATCCTCGCCGGCCGCGTCGCCATCGACGTCATCACCGCCGCACGTCTCGGCAGCCGACGCAATCGCGCCTTGGGTGCCTATGTCTTCAATCGTCACACCGGCCAAGTGGAAGTGTTCGAGGCGCCCAGCGTCGCCTTCGCCACCGGTGGGGCAAGCAAGGTCTATCTCTACACCAGCAACCCCGACGGCGCCACCGGCGATGGCATCGCCATGGCGTGGCGCGCCGGCTGCCGGGTGGCGAACATGGAGTTCAACCAGTTCCACCCCACCTGCCTGCACCATCCCGAGGCGCGGTCGTTCCTGATCTCGGAAGCCGTGCGGGGCGAAGGCGGCCGTCTGTTGCTGCCGGACGGCACGCCGTTCATGCAGCGATTCGATCCGCGCGGCGAACTCGCCTCGCGCGACGTGGTGGCGCGCGCCATCGACCACGAGATGAAGCGGCTCGGGGCGCCCTGCGTGCATCTCGACATCAGCCACAAGCCGGCGGCGGCCATCGAGGCGCACTTCCCGACCATTCTCGAAGCCTGCCTGAAGGTCGGCATCGACATGCGCCGTGAGCCGATCCCCGTGGTGCCGGCGGCGCACTACACCTGCGGTGGCATCATGGTGGGCATCAACGGGCGCACCGACCTGCCAGGGCTCTACGCCATTGGCGAAGCCGCCTGCACCGGACTGCACGGCGCCAACCGGCTGGCCAGCAACTCACTGCTCGAGTGCCTCGTGCTGGCGGAAACCGCAGCCGCCGACATCCGCCGCCAACGCCGCCGTCCGGCCGAGGTGATCTCGGCCCCGGACTGGGACGAGAGCAGAGTGACGGATTCCGACGAACAGGTGGTGCTGGCGCACAACTGGACGGAGCTTCGGCGCTTCATGTGGGACTACGTGGGCATCGTCCGCACCGACAAGCGTCTCGCGCGTGCCGCGCGCCGCATCGAGCTGCTGAAGCGCGAAATCCACGAGTACTACGCCAACCACCGGGTTTCGGCGGACCTCATTGAACTGCGCAATCTAGTCCAGGTGGCGGCGCTCATCGTCAAGTGCGCGACCATGCGGCGCGAGAGCCGCGGATTGCATTACACGCTGGACCATCCGCACACCTCTCCCATCGCCATGCCAAGCATCGTGCCACCGGTCAGCGACGACCCCTTGGACGTGCTCCAGCCAGCAAGGCGCGTCGCAGCCGGGCGAAGGCCTCCGGCGTCAGTCGGCCCGCGCGCATTGGGATGATCCGCCGCCGGGTGCGAACCACCACCAGGCGGTCCGTCATCCACAAAGGCGAAGCCACAGCCACGGGAACCGGGTTGGCTGGGGTCGACTCCGGCGCCAGAATCACCACCCGATCGTCAACAAAGCGAAACCGCCACACCTCCCGCCCCGCAAGCGCGCGCCCATGCCAAGCGAGCGACAGCCCCGCCACGACCACGGCCAGCCAACCGAACCAGGCGACCCAAGGTGCGGCAAGCAGAACGTGAATGACCGCCACAACGGCGAACCATTCTCCATCGGGCCACCACCGAACCTCATCCGCGGCCTCCACCAACGTCGCTTCTTCCATTGCGGGGTGAGCAGCTACGGCTCCAACTTGCCGCGGTTGAACTCGCGAATGGCCTCCACCACGACGTCAAACTCCTGCGGTGGCGACTCCCGTTCGCGCAGCCAGTCGAGCACGACCCAATCGTCGCACTCGAGCAGCGCCCGGTAGTCTGCCTGCAAGGGCCCTGGCAGCGTCGGGTAGCGCTTGTCGGCAAAGCCCACGAGCAGCAGGTCCAGCTCCAGCATCCCCCGGCGGCTGCGCCAGCGCACTCGTTCGCAGTCGGCGCGGGCGGGGTCGTTCCTTGTGTCCATCGTCTGGCTGCTACACTTTCCTACATGGCCGACACAGAACCCACCAGAAGCCGCGTCCCCAATCTCGCTGCCCTGCAGTTGGCGGGCGCGGATGCGGCGCAGTTCCTGCAAGGGTATCTCACCGCCGACATGACCGAGATCAAGCCGAACGCGGGCCTGCCGATGGCGTGGTGCACGCTCAAGGGACGGGTACTGGCAAACGGCTGGGTTGCTGGCACTTCGGAGGCCGTGACGCTGCTCGTGGACGGCTCTGTGGCCGACGCCCTCGAACGCGAAATGCGCAAATACCTGCTGTTCTCCCGCTCGAAACTGGAGCGGGCTGTACTGCCGCCGGAACTTGCCTTGCGGCCCACCGCAGGCCGTGCCGGCGACGATGTCCAAGCGCTCGCAGACGCCCTTGCCGAGGCGGCGTTCGTGGTCGTCAATGCGGACACATCCGAGTCGTTCCTGCCGCAGATGATTGGCCTCACCGACATCGGCGCCGTCAGCTTCGCCAAGGGCTGCTATCTCGGCCAGGAAGTGGTCGCGCGCGCCGAGCACCGAGGCGAGGTGAAGGTTCGGCTCAGACGCTACGAAGCGTCAGGCAACACCCCTCCGGCCATCGGCGACGACTTGCTGGACGGAACGCGCCGCGTCGGCACCGTGGTCGGCGTTGGTGCCGGCATTGTGCTCGCGGCCACTCGCAGCGCATCCGCCCAACTCGAAGCCGCCGACGGTTCGTCCCTCAAGCTCGCGGCTTGAGCATGTCCGAGGAACACCGGCCCGACCGCGAGTTCGGCTTCCACACCCGCTCCATTCATGCCGGCGCACGGCCCGACCCCACCACCGGCGCCCGCGCCATCCCCATATTCCAAACGACAAGCTATGTCTTCGAGGACCCGGAGTCCGCCGCCGCCTATTTCAACCTGCAGGAATACGGCAACACCTATTCCCGCATCATGAATCCCACCGTGGCGGCGTTCGAGGAACGGCTTTCCAACCTCGAAGGCGGCATTGGTGCCGTGGCGTTCGCGAGCGGTCTTGCGGCGCAGTCATCGGCCCTGTTCACCCTGCTTGCACCCGGCGATCATGTGGTGGCGAGCGCCGCCCTTTACGGCGGCACGGTGACCCAGCTCAAGCACCTCGAACGCAAGCTCTCGCTGGATGTCACCTTCGTCGACCCAGACCGGCCGCAGAACTGGGCCGATGCGGTGCGGGAAGAAACCAAGCTGCTCTTCGGCGAAACCATCGGCAACCCTGGCGGCAACGTGCTCGACATCGAGGCCATCGCCAACGTTGCCCACGACGCTGGCGCGCCGCTGTTGGTGGACAACACCTTCGCCACCCCTTGGCTCTGCCGCCCGCTCGACTGGGGCGCGGACATCGTCGTGCATTCCGCCACCAAGTTCCTCGGCGGCCACGGCACCAGCATCGGCGGTGCGGTGGTGGATGCCGGCGAGTTCGACTGGTCCAACGGCCGCTTCCCCATCATCGCCGAGCCGTCGCCGGCCTACCACGGACTCGCCTTCCACGAGACCTTCGGCACCTATGGCTACCTGATGAAGCTGCGCGCCGAGACGCTGCGCGACTTGGGCGGTGCCATGAGCCCGTTCAACGCCTTCCTGTTCCTGCAAGGGATCGAGACGTTGGGGCTGCGCATGGACCGCCACGTCAGCAACGCCCGCACCATCGCCGCGTGGCTGGCAGAGCGCGACGACGTGACCGAGGTGCGCTATGCGGGCCTCGCCGCCTCAAAGTACCAGGGGCTCGTGGCCAAGTACCTCCCCCGAGGCGCTGGTGCCGTGTTCTGCTTCGATCTTGACGGCGGCCGTCAAGCCGGCCAGGACTTCATCCGCGGCGTGCGCCTGTTTTCCCACCTCGCCAACGTCGGCGACGCCAAGAGCCTCATCATCCACCCGGCGAGCACCACCCACCGCCAGCTTAACGACGACGAACTCGCCGCCGCCGGCATCGGCCCCGGCACCATCCGCCTCTCCATCGGCCTCGAGGACGCGCAAGACCTCCTCTGGGACCTCGAACAAGGATTCGCGCAAATTGGCTGAAATCGACAACATCCAGGTGTGGCAGGATCCCGAAACCATCCAGACCATCCTCCACAACGCCCAAACCGTGGCCATCGTCGGGCTCTCCTCGAATCCCTTGCGCGCCAGCAACTTCGTCGGCTTCTACGCCCGTCGCCACGGCTACCGGGTCATCCCGGTCAACCCCCGCGAAACCGAAGTGTTCGGCGAACGCTCCTGGCCAAGCCTCAGCGAAATCCCGGAGCCGGTGGACGTGGTGGACGTGTTCCGCGCGCCAGACGCCGTGCCGGCCATCGTGGAGGAGTCCATCGCCATCAACGCCAAGGCCCTGTGGCTACAGTTCGGCGTGATCCACGAAGAGGCCGCCACCCAGGCCCGCGATGCCGGCATGGACGTGGTGATGGACCGCTGCCTGAAGATCGAACACGCCCGCTACATCGGCCGCATGCACGTCCTCGGCTTCAACACCAACACCCTGTCGGCAAGGCGCGAAGCCCCGGTCTAGTTTGGAGCGAGGGCGTCTCGCCCTCGTACGCGCCGACAGGCGCGAGGTCCGTGGAACAGCATTCGCCCATGACGCGCCTTACGGCGCGCGCGAGGGCGAGACGCCCTCGCCCCAAAAAGGCCCCCGAGCAACCGGTGCCAGTTCCTCCGAACCGGGCGGTGTCGAGAGCCGGAATCCTGTAAGATTGGCGGCAGACCCAAGGGGTGGCCACAAGCCTGAGACGCGGATTGAAGCCGCGGACCCTTTGAACCTGAACCGGGTAATGCCGGCGGAGGGATAGGGCGCCAGAACCAAGGCATCTCTCCTCCGCCGCTACAGGAGGACGAGATGAAGAGATTCCCCGCCATCCCTCGAAGCGCCACATTGGAATTGGCGCTCATCGTTGCGGCGCTGCCGGCACTCGCCGAGTCGGCAGAGGACGAGGCATCTGCCGATTCGCCCGAAATCGAAGAGATCGTCGTTACCGCGACGTTTCGCGGCGATGACCTATACGGCGTGCCGGCAAGCATTGGCGTCGTGGGCGCTGACGAGGTTGCCCGGCGCGGCGCCACGCACCTCGAAGAGATTCTCGGCATGATCCCCAACGTCAATTACTCGAAGGGGGCTTCGCGAGCGCGGTTCCTGCAGATTCGCGGCATTGGCGAACGAGGGCAGTTCAGCGAACCGCTCAACTCTTCGGTGGGCTTGATCGTCGACGGCGTCGATCTTTCCGGCATTGGCACCGTGGCGACCCTGTTCGATGTCGAACAGGCGGAGGTGCTGCGGGGGCCGCAGGGCACGCGATATGGCGCGAACGCGCTCGCGGGCCTCGTGAACGTGGTGACGCGGGCACCCACTGCCACACCCGAGGGCCAGATGGAACTCGCCGCCGGCAACTACGGCGCGATGGGCGTCGGCGCGGTGGTTTCAGGACCCTTGAGCGAAAACGCTCGTGGCCGGCTCGCTGCGCGCGTGGATCGGGCGGACGGGTTCATGGAAAACCGTCACTTGGGTGCGGACGACACCGACAACACCGACGAGACGTTGCTGCGCGGCAAGCTCTCCTTGGATGCCGGCGAATCCACAACCATCGACCTCACCGCCGGCTACATCGATGCCAACAACGGCTACGATGCGTTTTCACTCGACAACACGCGCGTCACGCTGGCCGACGAGCCGGGGCACGACACCCAGCAAACAACCTACGCTTCCGCCGGTGTCAAGTGGGACGACAACCCGGCCTTCACGGCGCTGGCGCACGTTGGCGTCGCCGCGTCGGACATGGCCTACGGCTATGACGCCGACTGGGTGCATGTCGGCTTCCATCCGTGGGAGTACTCGGGCACCGACGACTATCGGCGCGACCGCAACACCTTGACCGCGGAGCTGCGTCTGGTCTCGAAGCCGGGTGCGGAGATATGGGGCCGCGGCACGGCCTGGTCCTTCGGTGCCTACACATTGCGTCAGGACGTGGCTCTGACGCGGCAATCGACGTTCATCGACTCGGACTTCACGAGCGACTACGAAGTGGGACGTTTTGCCGTGTTCGGTCAGACAGAGACGGCCCTCGACGCCAAATCCACCTTGACGATGGGCCTGCGCCTAGAGCGACACTCGTCGTCCTACGACGACAGCGACCGCGCAAGCTTCTCCCCGGGCGACAACCTGATGGGAGGACGCCTCGCCTACGACCGCGCGCTCGGTGCGGGGGTGGTCGGCTACGGCTCGATTTCGCGCGGCTACAAGGCCGGCGGCTTCAACATCGACGGCACCTTGCCGGTTGATCTGCGCGAGTACGATCCGGAAGTGCTGTGGAACTTCGAGGCGGGACTCAAGGTGCGAGCGATGGCGAGGCGCCTGAGTCTTCGCGCCGCGATCTTCGAAATGCGCCGAGACGACGTGCAGATCGACAGCTCCATCGTCTTCTTCCACGAAGACGGCGGCGCGGAGTTCATCGACTTCGTCGGCAATGCGGCCGAGGGCGTGAACCGAGGCGTCGAGGTGGACATGGAGTTCGCGGCCACCGATGCGGTGTCGCTCCATGCCCGGCTTGGTCTTTTGCACTCCGAGTACGACGACTACATCAACGGCGAGGGCGAGGATCTCAGCGGTCGCGGGCAGGCACACGCACCCGGCTACCAGTTCAGCTTGGGCGCGAGTTTCGCGTTCGGCGAAGGGTACTTCGCAGAGCTGAGCCTGGACGGACGCGACGAGTTTTACTTCTCCGACAGCCATGACGAAAAGTCGGTGCCCTATGAACTCCTGAACGCGAGTTTCGGCTATCGGGGCAGCAACTGGTCGGTGACGGCATGGGCACGCAACATCACCGACGAGGACTATTTCGTGCGCGGCTTCTACTTCGGCAACGACCCACGTGACGGCTACACAGACCGCGGCTTCACGCAGTTCGGCGAACCGCAACGCTTCGGCGTTACGGCAAGCCGTTCCTGGTAGCTAGTCGCAAGGCACGTGGCTCGTAGGGCGAGGCTTGTCCCCGCCCGTTTCGGCATCGAAAGGCGTCGGTTCAACCGGTACGGGCGACCACAAGGGTCGCCCCTACGGGCGCTTGCCCATCGCCGAAATCCGAAAGGCTGCCATTGAAGGAACAAATGGCCTTCGGAGGGAAGGCATTCTGCCTTCCCTGGCCGACAGGCACCCTTCCTCTTGGCAATGGGTAGCGCCAGAGCGCCGCGTTCGCGGCGCTAGGGAAGGCAGAATGCCTTCCCTCCGAAGGTCCTTACCACCACCAAGTGTTGGGGCAAGGACGCTACCAAGACCTCTGCCCCGGTTCCGGGGGTTTTTCCGGAGGGCCGGCGAAGCACTGGGCGATGGCCATCCACTCGGCGGCCGGCTTGCCCTTAACGGTGAGGCTGGTGTCGGTGATGTTGCGGCCTTGGGTGACCACGTGGGCGAACTCCACGGCATCGCCCTCGATGAGGTGTTCTTCGCTCTCGTCGTTCCAAGTCCAAATGGTGCCGGACGGTGCCGTCAGGCGCACGTGGGGTGCCGGGGAGGGCACGGGCAGTTCACGATTGACGAAGGTCCAGCCCATCGTGCGCACGCCGATGTGGCAGATGTTGCGGATGCGGTCCGTGTTCTCGCGCGGCACTTGCAAGAGGTCGTAGATGTCCTGGCCGTGGGCCCAGGTTTCCATCTGACGGGCGGTGGCCATCATGCGGATGCCCATGTCGGGGCCGAACCACGGCGCCCGGAGGGTGGGATCTGCACGGTCGAGCGCGCCGCAGAGCTCGTCGAAGTACGACCGCCAGCGCTGCAGCAGGGCATCGCCCGTCAATGGCGGTTCGGCTGCCACACCGCCACGGGCCCGCTCGGCGGCCCAGCGGCGAAAGCCGTCCGGGTCCGTCACCGAGTGCACGGCCCAGCGATCCGCATCGTGCAGGTGCTGCACCACCCAGTTGACGGTGCGGCCCTTGAATGGCGTGGGGCGCTCCCACGCGTCGGCCGAGAGCGTTGCCAAGAGCCTGTGGAGCGCCTCGCCCTCCTCCCGAAGATCATCCACCTGTTGCAAGCCCAAGCCTCGTCTCCCGCGTTCGATGCGCTCGGAGTATGGCATCATCGTCGGCAAACACACCTCACGAGGCCCGTCGTGGCGCGGCCCGGACGAGTCGCATCATTCCTGCGCAGCGACGCCGTGGTTGCCTGCCTCGGCATCATGGGCGCTACGGCACTGGTGCTGATCGTCATGTTCCTGATCTCGTGGCAGCTCTACCGCGAGCGCTACGGATGGTCGCTAGGAGATTACCTAGAGCTGTTCTTCTAGCAGGTAAGTCGGACTTCAGACGGGCCTTTCTCACGCACTAGCGGGCGTTAGCGAGCCTCTTCGAACAAAGCGCCCCGGCAAACACCGAAGCCACAGTTCCTGCCATGCGAGGGCCTCTGGAGGGAGCCACAGTTCCTGCCATGCGAGAGCCTCTGGAGGGAGGGCGTCCCGCCCTCCAAGCGTGCCGAAGGCGCGCACGCAGCGGAGCCGGCCAAAGCCACCGCAAGCAAGCGTTCCAGACAACGCCAACAAGGCGCCAGCCCCGAGCAACGCCACCAAAAGCCAGCCCCTGCCATGCGAGGCCCTCCCTGGACGGAGGCCCACAGGTGCCCCAGCAAGTGGTCAGACGCGAGTCAGGTTGGCGCGGTGCTCGAAGGAGACCGATTCGGCATCCGCGTCCTCGCCGGCCAATCCGCGACTCACGCCAATGGTGCGGCCGTGCCCCAAGAGCGTGGCGATGGTGTCGGAAATGGGGATGGACGCTTGGGCGCTGTTCACCGGCAACGTGCCGATGGCGAGCGGCTCGCCCTTGCCGCGCACCAGCCAGAGGCGATAGGCGGTGTCGCCTGTCGCCTTTGCCGTGACGGCACGCGCCGTCACCACGCCTTCTTCCAAGTTTGCACCTATGACCCAGAGCGGCTCCGCGTCCAGCGCCCCGACGATGGCAACGTAATCCGGCCCCGGCGCAGTATCGGAGAAGTCGAGATTGGCGACGATGGCGAACAGCGCGCCGATGGTGGCGGCGATGCTCCAGCCCTGCCAGAAGCGCACGGACCCGAACATGCCCGTCGTTTGCTCTGCTTGTTCCAAGGGAAGGTCCTCAACGGCCGATTCGCGAAGGCGCGAAACATACCAGCGAGGCGACAGAATCGCCACCACGCGGGCGGCTCTCGAGGCTGCAGCGCCTTGGTATTTGCCCGGCGCGTATTCCTTGGCTGCTACACTGCCGCCGTTCAAGGGTGGCGGAGAAGATGGCCATGCCGTGGTGGGGTTGGCTCATTCTGGGCGCGGTTCTTGCCGGGGTCGAATTGACCGCGGCGGACCTCGCCTTCTACTTCATCTTTCTGGGCGTCTCGGCCATCGTCGTGGGGCTTGCAGAGCTCGCCGGCGCCGACCTTCCGCTGTGGGGCCAGTGGCTCGCGTTCGCTGGCATCTCGCTCTCCTCCATGGTGCTGTTCCGCAGGCGCGTCTACGAAAAGCTGAAGGGCGATGCGCCAGGCTTTGACAGCACGCCGGCCGGAGAGGTGATCGAGGTCACCGAGGCCGTGGGCGTGGGTGAGCGCACGCGCGTGCAACTGCGCGGCTCAGAGTGGAACGCCACCAATGTGGGCAAGGCGCCCATCGCCGCCGGTGGTTCCGCCCGCGTCGTGGGGCCGCGCGGCGCCGGTCTCGACATCGAGCCGCTCGCGCAACTTGACCAGCAACAAGGAGGTTAGAAGTTGGATACCCTGATCGTCGCCGGCGTCCTCGCCATCCTCGCCATCATCATCATCGTCAAGACGGCGGTCGTCGTGCCGCAGCAGAACGCCTATGTGATCGAGTCCCTTGGCCGCTACGCGCGCACGCTGCGGGCGGGGTTCCACATTCTGGTGCCGTTTCTGGACCGTGTGGCCTACAAGCACACATTGAAGGAGCAGGCGGTGGACGTGCCGGAGCAGCTCTGCATCACCTCCGACAACGTGCAGGTGGGTGTCGATGGCGTGCTCTACCTGCAGATCATGGACGCCCAGGCGGCGTCCTATGGCATCGCCGACTACCTCTTTGCCATCACCCAGCTCGCCCAGACGACCCTGCGCAGCGAGATCGGCAAGATCGAGCTCGACAAGACCTTCGAGGAACGCGGCCACATTAACCTGCGCGTGGTGGAGGAGCTCGACCGCGCCTCCGATCCTTGGGGCGTGAAGGTGCTGCGCTACGAAATCCAGAACATCAACCCGCCGGTCGATGTGGTGTCCGCGATGGAGAAGCAGATGCGCGCCGAGCGCGAGAAGCGCGCCACGATCCTGCAATCCGAAGGCGAGCGCGATGCCCGCATCAACGAAGCGGAGGGCGAGAAGCAGCAGGTCATCAAGCAGTCCGAAGCCACGAGGGAGCAGCAAATCAATGAGGCGCAAGGCGAGGCAGCGGCAATTCTGGCCATCGCCGAAGCCACCGCCGCTGGCCTGACCAAGGTCGCCGACGCGCTCAACGCCGACGGCGGCGACAAGGCCATGCAACTGCGGGTGGCGGAGAACTACCTCGAGCGCTTCGGCAGCCTCGCCAAGGAAGGCAACACCCTCATCGTGCCGGCCAACCTAAGCGACATGACCTCGATGATCGGTGCCGCCACGCGTGTTCTGGATGCCACGAAGGGGGCTGGCGAGGAACGGGGGAGTCGATAGGCTCCCCTAGGGAAGCACGCCTCAGCCCAGCCGGGCGTTCCACTCCTCCACGCGAGCGCTCTTCGCCGCGAGCAGGGCGTCAACCTCCCCGCTGATGGCGATGGACTCGATGCGGTCGCCCTGGCCGATGGCATTCACCACCGCCTGATCCGCGCCGTCCACCACCTCGCCGAAGATGGTGTGGGCATCGTCGAGCCAAGGCGTTGCAACATGGGTGATGAAGAATTGCGAGCCGTTGGTGCCCGGCCCCGCATTCGCCATCGACAGGCGCCCGGGCCGGTCGTGGCGCAACTCCGGCGTGAACTCGTCCTCGAACTGATAGCCGGGGCCGCCGGTCCCCGTGCCGCTAGGACACCCGCCCTGAATCATGAAATTGTCGATCACGCGGTGGAAGACGAGGTCATCGTAGTAACCGCGCGAAGCAAGGTTGACGAAGTTGGCCACCGTCACCGGAGCGTGGTCGGGAAAAAGGCCCACCCGGATGTCCCCTTTCTCGGTCGTGATCGTTGCCTGCATGGATTGCCCCTCGGTTGAAGCCGACATTCTACCAGCCTGTCGGACCTCGCTGCGCTAGCCATAGCTGCGAGCGAGCGCGAGCACGAAGGCCAGCAGTTCGCGCCAGCGAACTGCCGACACGCCCTACAGGGCGCGCTAGCGGCGAAGAGGCTTCAGGGTTTGAGTTTCCTTGTCCATGCGCAACCGGCGTAAACTAGCCGCCTGAAGCTGTGCCGCCCGAGGACACGACCATGAAGCAAGCAACACTCGATCAAGCAAAGCGAGTGATCGACGAAGCGCTCCGCGATTACCTGCACGAAGTCCCGTTCGTAAAGATCGCGGTCTTCCCCGAACTCGGCGAAGACGACGAGGAATTCCTTTGGGTGAAGGCGGTTTACGAGGGAGGACTCGGAACGATTGACACTCTCAGATCCGTCAGGGTCATCGGATATGTCCGATCGAAGCTCGATGAGGTCGATGTGGAGGCTTTCCCGGTCATCTCGTACATCTCCAAGTCCGACTTCACGGCGAAGGAACTTGCCGCCCTTTGACTATCTGCGGGCGGCTCGATATTTGGCGGATGCCAATTCACGCCGGCCACGCCAGGTCGACCTGCGTCGCGCCGTGAGCTCGACCTACTACGCTATGTTCCACTGTCTGGCACGGAACTGCGCCGACCTGCTCGCTCGCACCGGATCTGGCCGAAATGCGGCCGCATGGCGCCAAACCTATCGGGCGCTCCAGCACGGCACGGTCAGGTCCCGCTGCCAGGACCAAGTTGCCATGCAATCGTTCACGCCCGGCGTCCGCGACTTCGGCGACCTATTCGTCGAAATGCAGCAAAAGCGCCATTCGGCCGACTACGACCCCTCTGAACGCTTCAAGAAGTCGGACGTGGTAGGTGACATAGACCGGGTTCAAGACATCATCGCCCAGTTCTCCACAGTACCTGCAGGCGACCGGCGTGCGTTCGCCATCTACGTGCTCTTGGTGCGTCGCCAGTCTTGATGGCGCATCCGCTCGCCCAAGCGCTTAAAGAGCGCGTCTTGCTGCTCGATGGAGCCACGGGCACCGTGCAGCAGGCGTGGAACCTTGGCGAGGAGGACTATCGGGGAGAGCGGTTTCGGGAGCATTCGATTCCACTCAAGGGCAACGGCGACGTGTTGTCGCTCACGCGCCCGGATGTCGTCGCCGCCACCCACCGGCAATATCTCGAAGCCGGCGCCGACATGATCGAGACCAACACCTTCACGGCCACTTCCATCGCCCAGGCCGATTACGGGCTCGAAGCGTCGGTGGCGGCGATCAACCTCGCCTCCGCCCAGATCGCCCGCGAAGTGGCCGACGAGTTCAGCACCGGTTCACGACCGCGCTTCGTTGCCGGGGTGCTCGGCCCCACCAACCGCACCGCCAGCATCTCGCCAGACGTGAACGATCCCGGCGCCCGCAACATCCGCTTCGTCGAACTCGTGGCGGCCTATCGGGAGGCCGCCGAGGCGCTGCTGGACGGCGGCGTGGACCTGGTGATGGTCGAGACCATCTTCGATACCTTGAACGGCAAGGCAGCCTTGTTCGCGCTCGATGAACTGTTCGCCGAACGGGGCCAGGCCGTGCCGGTGATGGTCTCCGGCACCATCACGGACCTGAGCGGCCGCACCCTCTCTGGACAGACGCCAGAAGCGTTCTGGAACTCGGTGGCGCCCGCCCGCCCCCTCATCGTCGGGCTCAACTGCGCGCTGGGGCCGGAGGCACTGCGACCTCATGTCGAGGCACTCTCCCGCGTTGCCAATACCCACACGAGCGTGCATCCGAATGCGGGACTGCCGAACGAGTTCGGCAGCTACGACGAATCGCCCGAAGCCATGGCCCGCGTTGTTGGCGACTTCGTCGATCAGGGTCTCGTCAACCTCATCGGCGGCTGCTGCGGCACCACCCCGGAGCACATCCGCGCCCTCGCCGAACGCATCGACGGCGCGGCGCCGCGCCGCCCCGCCCCGGCAAAGACCGCCCTGTCGCTGTCTGGCCTCGAAGCGCTCGACATCACCGGCGATAGTCTCTTCGTCAATGTCGGCGAGCGCACCAACATGACGGGCTCCGCGCGCTTTCGCCGCCTCATCAAGGCCGGCGACTTCGGCACCGCGCTCGACATCGCCCGTCAGCAGGTGGCGAACGGCGCCCAGATCATCGATGTCAACATGGACGAGGGCATGACCGACGGCGTGGCCGCGATGCAGCGCTTCCTCGACCTCGCGATGACCGAGCCCGACATTGCCCGCGTGCCGGTGATGATCGACTCGAGCAAGTGGGAGGTGATCGAGGCGGGGCTCTGCTGCGTGCAGGGCAAGGCCATCGTCAACTCTCTCAGCCTCAAGGAGGGCAAAGCGGAGTTCGTCCGTCAGGCACGCCTCTGTCGCCGCTACGGCGCTGCCGCGGTGGTGATGGCGTTCGACGAAGAGGGCCAGGCGGACTCGCTCGAACGGCGCAAGGAGATCATCTCCCGCTGCTACCGCATCCTCACCGAGGAAGCGGATTTCCCGCCCGAAGACATCATCTTCGACCCCAACATCTTCGCCATCGCCACCGGCATCGAGGAGCATGCCAGCTACGGCGTCGACTTCATCGAAGCCGTGCGCTGGCTCAAGGCCACCTATCCGGCCGCGCGCTCCTCCGGCGGCGTCAGCAACGTCTCCTTCTCGTTCCGCGGCAACGACCGCGTGCGCGAGGCGATCCACGCGGTATTCCTCTACCACGCCATTCGCGCTGGCTTGACGATGGGCATCGTCAATGCCGGACAGCTCGCGATCTACGAAGACATCCCGAAGGAGCTCCGCGACGCCTGCGAAGATGCCGTGCTGAACCGCCGCCCCGACGCCACCGAGCGCTTGCTCGAAGTGGCCGAGCGCCACGCCGGCAAGGGCAGCGGCAGCGCGGCCCTCGACGACTCCTGGCGCGAGACTCCGGTGGCGGAGCGGCTCAGACACGCGCTCGTGGGCGGCATCGCGCAATACATCGTCGAGGACACCGAGGAGGCGCGCCAGGACGCGAAGCGTCCCATCGACGTAATCGAAGGCCCGCTCATGGACGGCATGAACGTCGTCGGGGACCTTTTCGGCGCCGGCAAGATGTTCCTGCCCCAAGTGGTGAAGAGCGCCCGGGTGATGAAGCAGGCGGTGGCGCATCTGGTGCCGTTCATCGAAGAGGACCGCAGTGCCGGGGAACCCGCAAGCAACGGCCGCATCGTCATGGCCACGGTGAAGGGCGACGTCCACGACATCGGCAAGAACATCGTCGGCGTGGTGCTGCAATGCAACAATTTCGAGGTGCATGACCTCGGCGTGATGGTGCCGGCCGAGCGCATCCTCGACACGGCCGAGAGCATCGGCGCGGACATGATTGGCCTGTCGGGCCTCATCACCCCATCGCTCGACGAGATGGTGCACGTGGCTTCCGAGATGCAGCGGCGCGGCTTCGACATCCCCCTGCTCATCGGCGGCGCCACCACCTCCAAGGCGCACACAGCGGTGCGGATCGATCCCGCCTACGAGGGCGCGGTCGTGTATGTCACCGACGCCTCCCGCGCAGTGGGCGTCTGCACGTCGCTGATGTCCGGCACGGCGCGGGCGGACTTCCTGGGCGCCGTGGACGACGACTACCGGCAAGTGCGCGAACGCCGCGCCGGCGGACGCCAGAACCGGCCGCTAAAGCCGTGGCGGGAGGCGACGGCGAACGGCCTGCGCTGGGATTGGGATGCCTACGAACCGCCGCAGCCCTCGTTTCTGGGTACCCGAGCCCTGCCAGAGTTCCCGCTGGCGGAGTTGGTGCCGTACATCGACTGGACGCCGTTCTTCATGACCTGGCAGCTGGCCGGGCGCTTCCCCGCCATCCTCGACGACGAAGTGGTGGGTGCCGCTGCCCGCGACCTCTACACCGATGCCCAGGCCATGCTGGCAAGGGTGGTGGATGAAGGCCTGCTAACGGCACACGGCGTTGCCGGCTTCTGGCGCGCAAATCGCGATGGCGAGGACGTGACGCTCTGGCGTGACGCCGAGCGCACCGCACCGCTCGCGCGCCTGCACTTCCTTCGCCAGCAATCGGGAACGGCGTCGGTCAACCACTCGCTCGCCGACTTCATCGCGCCGGCGCCGGGCGAAGACCACCTAGGCGCCTTCGCTGTGAGCGTCGGGGCAGAGCTAGACGAAGCATTGGCCCAGGTGGGCAACGACGACTATCACTCCATCATGCTGAAGGCGCTGGCGGACCGCCTCGTGGAGGCGTTCGCCGAAGCGCTCCACGCCCGGGTGCGACGCGACTGGTGGGGCTACGCGAAAGAAGAATGCCTCGACAACAGCGAACTGATCGCGGAGAAGTACGTCGGCATCCGCCCCGCGCCCGGCTATCCGGCGTGCCCCGACCACTCCGAGAAGGCAACGCTGTTTGAACTCTTGGACGCGACCAACGCAACCGGCGCCCGTCTCACGGAAAACTACGCAATGTGGCCTGCATCCTCGGTGGCAGGATGGTATTTCTCGCATCCCAAGGCGCGCTACTTCGGCGTCGGCCGCATCGGCGAGGATCAACTCGAACACTACGCCGGACGCAAGGGAACCACGCCGCAAGAAGCGGCCCGCTGGCTCAGCTTCTCCCGCCCAGACTAGGACATGTTCACACTAGCGTGCCGGTCACCGAGAACCAGCTGAATCAAGCGGCGACAGCTACCAAAGTCCTAGCGACAACCGATCGAGACGATGCGGCCTTTGGAGGGAAGGCATTCTGCCTTCCCTGGCGCCGACAGGCGCCTTTCCTTTGTCGGCCTCCGGCCCGTGCGCCTAACGGCGCACGAGGGAAGGCAGGATGCCTTCCCTCCAAAGGCCCCGCGTCGTCAAGTCCGACTGGCCCTGAAGGGCGCGTCGGCAGTTCGCTGGTGCGAACTGCTAGCCACCCTGAAGGAACTAGGCCAAGACGGCTGCGCCGCACTCGTGGGATTGCTGTAAGGTGGTTGGTTGGCGAAGGACACGCTGGCACCGATGCGCATTGGGCTGATTTCCGATTCCCACATCTCTCGCCGCGGCGAGCTGTGGCCGCAGGTGTTCGACGCCTTCCAAGGGGTGGACGCCATCCTCCATGCCGGCGATCTGTGGTCGCCGGTGCTGCTCGACGAACTCGCGGCCATCGCGCCAGTGTGGGCGGCACGCGGCAACGGGGACATGCACGTCACCGACGCGCGGGTCGAAGACACTTGGGTGCTCGATTTCCAGGGCGTGAGCGTCGCCATGATCCACGACTTCCCTTCGCCGGAGCGCGCAAGCCCCGAAATCCTGGCGCGGCGCACGGAGCAGCGCTTCCCCGGCGCGACGCCGGATGTCGTGCTCTATGGCCACACCCACATCGAGGAGGCCACGGGTGTTGAGGGCGTGCTCTACGTCAATCCCGGCTCTCCTACCCTGCCCTACAACAAGTCGCTGCGCCTCGGCAGCATCGGCTTCCTCCACATCGAGACGGACCGGGTGCTGGCAGAACTGCACCAGCTAACCGAAACCGGCAGCGCGCCGATGCATCAGGCAGAGGTTCCCCGCCGCTCCTTGGAACTCGCCGCCGGCGCCGGCTGAGGTGGAACGCGGCTTTACGCAACACGGAGGTCTGCGACAGTGACCGACGCAAGAACGGCCCTCAAGGAGGACCTTGCCCGCGGCTATCGCATCTTCGGCGCTCTCGGCTGGGGCGACCTTGGCGATGGGCACATCAGCGGTCGCGATCCGGAACGTCGCGATTGCTTCTGGCTGCTTCGCTACGGCGTGCCGTTTCCAGAGGCGACGACAGACGATCTCGTGCTGGTAGGTCCCGAAGGCGAGCTCGTCGAAGGCAACGGCGACATCAACCGCCCTGGCTTCTACATCCACCAGCCGATCCTCGCCGCCCGCGCCGATGTGGTGAGTGCGGCACACACCCACACTCAGTGGGGAACGCCGTTCTGCGCCGAGGTACGCCCGATCGAGCCGATCACACAGGAAGCCTGCATCTTCTTCGAGAACGCGGCGCTGTTCGACGACGAGGAAGTGCAGGTTCAGGGGCTCGACGCCGGCGCTCGCTTGGCACAAAGCCTCGGTCGCAATAGGGCGCTGCTGCTGCGCAACCACGGCCCGCTCACGGTCGGTGCCAGCGTCGCCGAGTCGGTGGTGTGGTTCGCAATGCTCGAACGGGTCGCGGAAGCACATTTGAAGGCGACGAACCCGCGCCCGATTTCCCCAGCCGCTGCGCGATTTGCCCGCGACGACCTCACCCGCGAGGGCACTGCGCGTTCCGTGTTCGAGTTTCTCGGCCGCCACCACCGCGTTTGGTGAAACACTTCGCCTAATCGCGAGTGGTGGAGTGCGTTCGCCCCGTCTCAATCCGCCAACTTCACATCGATCACGGCCGCCCCATGTTCATTCTCGGACACGCGAGTTCTGAAGACTTTGGGCTTCGACTTGACGAGTGCGGAGAGTTGTCGGTGACCAAAACTGCGTGGATCGAACGCTGGGTCGAGCTTGCGGACGACCACGCCTACGGCACCAAGAAACGCCCATCCGTCATCCTGTGCCGTGGCAGAAACGGCTTGCCGAACTACCTTCGTCCATTCGTCGTTCTCGCCCGGGGCCTCCCCGGCATCTTGTTCGCTGCAGAGGTTCGTGGTGAGTGCGAAGACATCGCATGCATTAACGAACGCCTTTGGCGTCTGGGGTTCGCCTATGCCCATCACAAACAGGCCGTGCTCACGGATACGAGTGGCTAGGCGAGTAAAGTCGCTGTCGCTCGACACAATGCAGAAACCATCGATTCTCCCCGAGTGCAGTAAGTCCATTGCGTCGATGATCAACGCACTATCGGTCGCGTTCTTGCCGGTCGTGTACCGGAACTGCTGCTGAGGCTGGAACGCGTGGTCCTGCAGCGCGACCTTCCACCCGGCCATGTTTGGTGTCGTCCAGTCGCCATAGATACGTCGTACCGCAATGGTGCCGTACCTGACGGCCTCTGCGAGGATCGGTTCGACGAGGGAGGGGCGGGCGTTGTCACCATCAACGAGCAACGCCATGCCTGTGCGTTCGGACATCGTAAACCGCTTTGCCGACTACCGTGCAAATAGCATACACCCCTATACTGCCGCAGACGCCGGCACGGCTTGGAGGAAATGACGATGCCCAGCGAAGAGATGCAAGCCGCCGTCCAGGCCATGCGCGACGCGCCGAGCCCCACCGATGGGGGTGGCGACATCCACGCCATGCGTCGCAACATGGAGGACATGGCCACGCTCACGCCGGTTCCGGACGACATCTCCCAGCGCGACATGGACGCCGGCGGCATCCCCGCAAGGCACGTCAGCGCCGCCGACGTGCGCGACGACCGAGGCGTGCTCTACTTCCACGGCGGCGGCTACGTGATGGGCTCGCTCAACACCCACACCGAACTCATGGGGCGCATTTCGGGCGCCTGCCGGGCACCGGTGCTCGGCATCGACTATCGCCTCGCGCCGGAACATCCCTACCCGGCAGCGGTGGAAGATGCGGTAGCGAGCTACGACCGCCTGCGCGATCGGGGCATCGCACCCGGCCAGATCGTCATCGCGGGAGACTCCGCCGGCGGCGGCCTCACACTCGCTTGCCTCCTCGCGCTCAAGGAGCAGGGCAAGCCGCAACCGGCCGGCGCCGTGCTGCTGTCCCCCTGGACCGACCTCACCGCATCGGGCGAAAGCGTCCGCACACGGGCCAACGCAGACCCCATGATCGACGGTGGCGTGCTCGTGCCCATGGCCGGCCTGTATTGCGGCGACACTCCCTCGGCCACTCCCGGCGTTTCCCCGCTCTTCGGTGATCTGGCCGGGC
This sequence comes from Pseudomonadales bacterium, assembly GCA_965116935.1. Taxonomy (GTDB): domain Bacteria; phylum Pseudomonadota; class Gammaproteobacteria; order Pseudomonadales; family Azotimanducaceae; genus VXYL01. The sequence goes on from OZ220737.1 coordinate 4,873,370, forward strand.
TACCGCCTCTCCTGATTCAGGTGGGCGACTTCGAAGTGCTGCTCGACGATTCCACTCGCCTTGAGGAGCGGGCCAAGGAAGCTGGCGTCGATGTGGAGCTAGAGGTGTTCGACGGCGCCTTCCACGTCTTCCAGCACAATCCGAACCTGCCGGAGTCTGCCCAAGCGCTGGCCGCCATTGGCGTGTTCTTCGACCGCGTCACCGGCTGACTCCAAAAAAGGGGCGGCAAGGGAACCACGATGAACCGCGTCGTCCGCATTCTGGCCTGCCTGCCGGCCGCCTACCTGCTCGCCAACGCGATGGCATGGGTGCTGAACCCGACTCGCGCCGCCGAGCGGGTCGGCATGTCCCTGCTCGACGAGTCGGCACGGGGCGCGCAGATCGGCATCACGGGCACGTACTTCCTCATTGGCGCGCTGCTCGCCCTGGTGGGCGCATGGAAGGCGCAGCCGAGCTGGCTGTTCGCTGCGGCCCTGCTGCCGGGCGCCACCGCGGGCCTGCGCCTCTTGGCCTGGGGCAACCACGAGGCCGCACTGGCTACGCCGTCGTTGCTTGCTGACCTCGCCATGGCCGCCGTGCTGCTGCTGTCCGCGTGGTGGCTGCGCCGCGAGCGCGCGAGCGATACGGCGTCTGCGTAACCGAAAGCCCCTGACCGAGGACCCGGATCAAGCCCCTTTCTGGCGCCACAACAAGCAAAGGCAGGGCCTTCGGAGGGAGGGCGTCTCGCCCTCCATCGTGCCGGAGGCACGTCGAGGCACTCGGATGCCAGAGAGGAGAGGCTGGTCTGTTGGTAGCGTTGTTCGAGGCAGCGCTTTGTTGGCGTTGCCTGGAACGCTTGCTTGCGGTGGCCTTAGTCAGCTCCGCTGCGTGCGCGCCTTCGGCACGCTTGGAGGGCGGGACGCCCTCCTTCCAGAGAGGCCCTCGCATCGCAGGGGCTGGTTTTTGCTGGTGACGTTGTTCGAGGCTGGTGGCGTTGTTCGAGGACGGCGCCTTGTTGGCGTTGCCTGGAACGCTTGTTTGCGGTGGCCTCGGCCAGCTCCGCTGCGTGCGCGCCTGCTGGCCTTCGTACTCGCTTTCGCTCGCAGCTACGGCTAGGCGCCAGCGCCGTCTTCTACGGGCGCAGCCTCCTAGCGAAACACCGCCATCATCCGCACCTCGATGCTCCTGCGCGGAGGCGCATTCGGATCCGAGGTGGGATCGTCGAACGACGTGTGGGGGCACAGCGAGGCGCGGCCGGGGCGGCTGTCGAGTTGCTTGATGAATAGCAGCTCGTCCGTGGCCATGTCGGAGAAGTAATAGAACTCGTGGTCTGGATTGCGCACCGGCATGGACGATTTGCCGTCCTTGCCGTAGCCCGTGTAGAAGTAATCGACCACATCGTCCCTGGCGAGCGTGGCGGCGTCGATCACCGCCAGCGGGTTGCGGCTGGCCGGATTGTGAATGGGCTGCCAACTGTTGTACCAGGCGAAATCCGCGCCCTTGTAATCGGCCGGGTCCATCCCGCGCCCTTCGAGGAGCTTGTGCGCCGTCGCCAGCGGGTCCTCGAGGCTGTAGTCGCAATGGACGAAGCGGGCGTAGGCCTTGTTGAAGTCGGACGTGTCCTCGGTGCGCACGACGTGCTGCGTGATGAACACCTCCTCGGCGCCGGTGATCTCCTTGGCAAGGGCCTCGATCTCGGGATAGTACGTCTCGCGGATTTCGGCATCGCCCGTGAAGTCGTCAAGCCCGGTGACGTGGGCGACGAGCTTGAAGCCGTTCACGTCCAGGCTAAGGTCACCCTGACGATTGCGGGCATCGAACACCACCACGTCGTGCTTGCTGGTGTTGGCTCGCCGGGTCTCCCGAGTGCCAATGCGTGGCGTTTCGTCGCGCTCGCGCCATTCCTCGTTCAGGTAGCGCACCTGTGTTTCAACACCGATCGCCATCTTGCTCTCCGAATCTGCCTCGCCTGCACCCGATCATACGCCTTCGGCGTAGTGTCCGCTTCCGTCAGTACCACCGCGTCTTGTCCACGACATTCTTGAGCTCCTCGCCAGCGAGGAAGCGCCGGGCATTGTCGAGCAGGAGCCGGTAGCGCCGCTCCGGGATGTCCTCGGCGTCGGCCACCGCCACATGGGGCGTGATGATCACGTTCTCCAGATGCCAAAGGGGGTGGTCGTCCGGCAGCGGCTCGATCTGGAACACGTCGAGCCCAGCGCCGGCGATGATCCGCCCTGCCAGCGCTTCGAAGAGTTCCTCGAGGTTGGCGGTCATGCCTCGGCCGATGTTGATGAAGTAGGCAGAGGGTTTCATCAGCGCGAAGCGACGCAGGTTCCACATGAACTCGGTTTCCGGCGTGTGCGGCACCGTCGTGACCACGAAGTCCGCTTCGGGCAGGCGCTCGTCGAGCTGGTCTGGAGGGACGATGGTCGCCGGGCAGTCGTGCTCCGGCCGCGGATCGACGCCGACGACCTTCGCCCCCAGGGCCGCACAGAGCCGTGCTGTCTCGGCGCCGATGCCGCCGACGCCGTTGATGAGCACCGTTGATCCCGCGATGTTGGTGTAGCCGCGCTTGCGCGCATTGCGCTCCCACCGCCCCCGCCGCTGCGCCTCCATCCAATAGGGCAACCCCCGCGACAGCGCCAGCATGAACATGAGGATGTGGTGCGCGATGTGGTCGGAGTAGATGCCGCGCGGATTGGTAATGACAACCGGATGTTCGATGAGCGCCTCGTGGTAGTAGCCGGGAAACGGCCCGGCAAAGGGGTTCTGCAACCAGCGCAGGCGCCTCGCGAGCGGGAGGTTCTCCGGCGACACCCAGCCGTAGGACGCATCGGCATCGGGGAGCGCCGCCCGCACCTCGGCGTCGTCCTCTGCCAGCCGCACATCCATCTCGGGCAAGTCCTCACGCAGGCGCTGGGCCCACGAGCGAATGTCGTCATCGAGCGGCGGCATCATCAGCAGTGTCGTCATCGCGAGGTTCTCCGGTTCCACGTTGGTTAGACCACAGCGGTGGGCAAAGTAACCGATTTTCGGCTTGGGCGATCGAACATACACATAGGGAGTCCGGTGCGACCGACCCGACCTTCTGTTGCCTGTCGGAAACCAAGGAACAAGACCATGCAAGACCACGAGACTTGTGGCGATTCCAAAGCGGCTTCCCAAGTCCGCGTGGACCTCGCGACACCAAGTCGCGCTACGGATGGCATTGGGCATGGAAATCGCATAGGGTGCCCAACCACGGTGCATTCCTGCGACGGAGGCCAGCAATCCCATGAAGGCGTTCAGCGTTCGCGATCTGAAGGACAATCCGTCAGCCGCTCTGCGAGCGGCACGCGAGCATCCCGTCATGGTGCTGAAGCGCAACGCTCCAGAGGCGGTGCTGGTGCATCTGGACCAGGATCGCCTGCGGCGATGGCCCGAGGTCCGACGCGCACTTGCGCTGGCACCGTATCAGGAGGGCAGCCTCTCGGCCGGAAACGCCGCACGCTTTGCAGGTCTGGCGCTGGCCGAGTTCATCGAAGCAGCATCGCGACAGGGTATCCCGGTGGTGTACGGCAACAGCCAGACGCTGGCCGAGGAAGCGAGCGCCATCAAGGCGTGGCGCACAGACTCGTAGCGGCCGACGCCAGCCCGCTGATCGGGCTGGCGAAGGCCGGTGCCTTCAACTTGCTTCGCGAGATGTTCCAAACCATCACGGTGACCAACGTCGTTCGGGACGAAGTGTGCGTTCGCGACGACCTGCCAGGAGCGACCGAACCCATGCGGGCGACGAATGACGGATGGGTGGAAGTCGTGCGCCAGGACTCCGAAGCGTCACCGCTTCTTGGTCTTGGCCCCGGTGAGTCGAGCACGCTCTCCCTTGCGAGAGCCCATGACGGCGACCGCCTCGTGATTATGGATGAGCGTGCGGGTAGATCAGAGGCCGAGAGACTGGGGATCCCCGTGATTGGAGTGGCGGGACTCCTTCTTGAAGCGAAGATGTCGGGCATCGTGGCCGAAATCAGGCCGATCCTCGACGCGCTTCAGCGGGAGGCATTCAGGCTCGACCCCAGAATCGTCCGGTCCATTCTGGCAGCAGCGGGCGAATAGGCCACCCTTAGCTCATCGAGGGGTTCCAAGGCGATCGAACGTCCGTCCTTCGGGACGGGCAGATTCTACATCCCTCCCCTTTCTTGCTAGCCGACACAGTCCCTTGGTCGAACTCTTTGCGTGGAAGGCAAGCGCCGCCTATGCTTGCGCCGTCGTCTAGTTTGCGGAGGGTTGCGAGTTTCATGCTAGAGCGATTCCAAGTCCCGGAAGACATCGCCGTTCGCGTGCCCCAAGAGGACATGCGTGCCGCCGTCGAGTCCATCTTCACCACCCTCGGAATGCCCGGGCCCGATTCGGGGGCCGCCACCGACGTGCTGATCTACGCCGATGTCCGGGGCATCGACTCCCACGGCGTCTCCAACATGATGCGCCCCTACGTTGCCGGCCTGAAAGGAGGCCAGATAAACCCCACACCCACCATGAAGCGCGCCCGCGACGCCGCGGCCGCCGTCTCGATCGACTGCGACCAAGGGCTCGGCCTCGCCCAAGGCAAGGCGATGATGGAACTTGCCTGCGAGCGTGCCAAGACCAGTGGCGTCGGCGTCGTCACCGCCTTCAATGGGCGCCACTACGGTCCCTCCGCCTACTTCGCGCACCTTGCGCTGGAACACGACATGGTGGGCATCTCGATGACGGCCGGCGGCCTGCAAGTGGCGCCCACCCAAGGCGCCGAACCGCTCTTGGGGCTGAATCCCATCGGCATTGCGGCGCCGTCGGGCAACGAGCCACCGTTCATCTTCGACGCCTCCATGAGCTCCGTGGCCGGCAACAAGATCCAGCTCCTGCGCCGTGTCGGCGGCGAGGTGCTGCCGGGCTGGATCGCCGGCGCCGATGGCGCACCGATCATGGAGGAGTCGTCCGTGCCGGAGAAGTTCCTCATGCTGCCGCTCGGCGGCACGAGGGAAATCGGCTCGCACAAGGGCTTCGGCCTTTCGATGCTCGTGGAAATCCTCTGCAGCGTCCTCACCGGCACCGGCGGCGGCCCGCACCGACGCCAAGGCACGGCGCACTATTTCATGGCCTACGACGTGGCGACCTTTACCGATGTGGACACTTTCAAGACCGATATGGACGAGTACCTGCGCTCCATCCTCGACTGCAAGCCGGCTCCGGGCGAGACCCGCGTGGTCTATCCCGGCATCCCGGAGCACGAGGCAGAACAGGACCGCCACGCCAACGGCATCCCCTACCACCCGGAAGTCATCGAGTGGTTCAACGGCGTCATGGAGGAACTGCAGATCGTCTCGCCTCTGCCGGGGTAGCGGCTGAGGCATTCCGCTTTCCGGCCCGGCGGGGACGTCGGATCGCCGACGCGCAGGGTTGAGGCTACTCGCACCTTCGCGGCGGCGGGTGGAGCAGCGCAGGGGACGGGCCTGTCCCGTCCCGTGCCGAGTCTGTCGAAGCGTCCAGCTCGGGAGGGGCAAAGCCCCTACACTATCCTACGGAAACATGCCCAGCATCATTCGGTTCCGTGATTGCTCCATGCGAGGGAGCGACCGAGGCAGACAACAGCGGCCCACTCTCGAACGGACCGCTCAATCAGAGAGGGGGGACCCCCGCGTCTGCGGCACGAAGTCCTCCTCTCGCCCGGCAAGGCATAGTCAAAGGCCCAGCGGTGCACCACCCGCAGTCGTTCTCCCCAGTTGCCGTGCCCGGGCGGCATATCCGCCGTTTGCCACTCCAACGTCGTGGCTCGCCACGGGTTCGGCGGCGCACGCACCCAATGGCGCCAGCTCCACGCCAGATTCCACAGGATGAGCGCCGCCGCCACCAAGATGGCCAACACGCTGATCCACTGGTTCAGCGTGAAGACGCTTGACGGGACGAAGTCGTACCCTTCGAACGAGTACCGCAACGATGAGCGTCGAGGCCGCAAAAAAAGCTCCAGCAAGGCGGCGGACCTTGTACGTTTCCTGGATACGTGGCTTAATTCACTTCTGGAACAAGACAGGGGCCTGCGATGGCTGAAAAACGACCTAGATTCGATCCCGACAAGTGGGATTGGGAATGGAAGGAAGCTAAGGAAGACGCGTCAACGGATGCACGGCGGGCTCACGAAGCGGCAAAAATCGACGAGCACAAGCCGAAGTTCAACCAGCGGCGTGGTGGCGGAGGGCGCAAGTGATGTCGAATCCATACAAGCCGGGCAGGCCGAACAAGGGCGAACCACCGGCAAAGCCTGGCGAGTACCGTTGGCGCAACAAGGAAACCGGCGAAATCGACTACGTCGGGGAGGCCAAGAACCTGCGCAGGAGGAAGGGGCAACAGCAGCGCGGGGAACCGTAAGCTCTAGGCTAGCCAGATTCCAATGGCTTGCAGGAGAAATCCCCCAATAATCAACCAGAGTCCCCACTTGTCCATCTGGCGGGCCTTCTCCCTTAGTTTTTCGGTCTGCTCGCTGTCGCCTTGGGCATCAAAAACAAGATTGCCGTCTTTGTCGGGCCGAGAAGAAAGCAGCTTGTAAAGCTTGTCGAAGCTGCCGCACCATACGAGCACGAAGACCCCCGCGATGTCCATGACCAATCCAATCGTCACCACTACGCTGCCACACATGATGTTTCCTAGGTTCGCACTCCAAGCACCCGACTAATCCCGGTTCCGAGCAATCCATAGGCGTGCGGCGCGGATGGGAATCTCCTCCGCTTCGCCCACAAGGTCCTGTTCTAGCCGATCCAGCCATTGGTCCTTTTCTCGCCGACTACGCTGATGCTGGCGCTCCGCCTGCCTGCGAATGCCTTGGCGTTTTGCAGCCAGGCGGGACGGAAGGGGACTTCCACATCGCGCAGGGATCTCTCCAGCTTGCTGTGTGCCAAAGGCCATTGCCTAGCGGGGTACTCGGCATGGCCACCTCAAGCCGCAATTCTGCGTACCGAGTCCTATCCTTTCAAGCTCTTCAATCCTCCCGGTTCCCTCGCCTCTCCCAAGACTGACGAAACCGCAGAGAAAAGAACTTCCCGCGTTTCCCTGCATCTGGGGCCTAGATGCTGGCTGGCCGCAAGACAAGGACCTTCATCGGTTTGCTTTTTCATGGCATCACCTCTTCTCCGGACCGGGCCTCTCGCCGTGCTTGGGCAGCCCGCGATGGCCTCGTGGCCGCGGCCGAAGGCGGCACCCTGTTCCTCGACGAAATCGGCGACGTGCCGCTCGCGAGCCAGGTAAAGCTCCTGCGGCTGCTCGAGACCCGGCGCTACCGCCCCTTGGGCACCACCGACTGGCACGAAGCCGACTTCCGCCTCATCTGCGCCACCAACAAGGACCTCGCCGCCCTCGTCGAATCAGGCGACTTCCGCCAAGATCTCTACTACCGCCTGTGCGTCTTCGAGATCACCTTGCCGCCGCTGCGCGAGCGCGCCGGCGACATCCCCTTGCTCATCGACGCGCTGTGCCAACGCACGGGCAGGCCCGACGCCAGCTTCACTCCAGCCGCGCTGCAAGCCCTCGGCCAATACTCCTTCCCCGGCAACATCCGAGAACTGCGCAACATCGTCGAACGCGCCATCCTGCTGGCCGACGGCCCCGAGGTCGACGAACGCCACCTCCCGGACCGCTGCCGCGCACAGACGCCGCCAACCGCAGAGGCCACTGCCCCCTCCACGCTGGCAGAAGCCGAACAAGCCTTCCTCCGCAACGCCCTAGCCACCCACACCGGCACCCGCCACGAACTGGCGGCGAAACTCGGCGTCAGCGAGCGCGCCCTATACCGCAAACTGGCAACCCTACGCCGCTAGCGCCGCCAGGCCCGGCGCCCAGGCGAGGGGTTTGGCGGTGCTACGATGGCCAGCCCCCAACCCTTAGGACCGCCCCATGGCCGAACCCCTCCACAACCTCCCCGACACGCTTCGGCCAGATGGCGACTGGCAGCACGTGTTCGCCTATCACCCCATGGATGTCGCCATTGAGCGCGCCGAGGGTGTCTATATCTTCGACAGCGAAGGCAACCGCTACTTCGATGTCTCCGGCGGACCGATGGCCGTCAACCTGCCGCACAACCACCCCCGCATGAAGCGCGCCATCGCGAGGCAACTCGAACGCTACACCTACACCCACCCCTCCATCGCCGATCCGATGCGGGCGGAGTTCTGCAGCCTCCTCGCCGAGGTCACCCCGGCGGACCTCGACCACGCCTTCCTCGTCTCAGGCGGCTCGGAAGCCGTCGAGACCGCCATCAAGCTCGCCCGACAGGCGCAGATTGCGCTTGGCAATCCCGGCAAGTACAAGGTCATCAGCCACCGTGACTCCTACCACGGCATGACCCTCGCCACGCTCGGCGTGTCGCACAACCCGAGCACGCAAGCCGTGTTCGAGCCCATGCTGCCGAAGTGGCCGCACATCCGGCAGTACTCCGACTTCGACCGACCGGAAGGCATGAGCCGCGAGGAATGGGGCGTCGAATGCGCCGGGGCGCTCGAATTCGCCATCCACTACGCCGGCGCCAAGTCGGTCGCGGCATTCCTCGCCACGCCCCACGGCTGCGGCGCGGACTACGCCTGCGTCCCGCCCGACAGCTATTGGCGTCGGATCCGCGAGATCTGCGACCACTACGACGTCCTCCTCATCGCCGACGAAGTCGTCACCGGATTCGGCCGCACCGGCAAGTGGTTCGGCATGGAGCACTTCAGCATCGACGCCGACATCATGGCGATGGCGAAGGGCATCTCAAGCTGCTACGTGCCGTTCGGCGCGGTTTCGGTATCGAGCCGGATCAACGCGCCGTTCGAGGAGGGCACCCCGTTCGTCCACGGCTACACCTTCGGCGGCCACCCCCTCGGCTGCGCCGCAGGTTGCGAACTCATCGGCGTGATCCGTGACGAGAACCTGATCGACAACTGCAACCGGCAGAGCGAGCGCGTCTTCTCCTACACCGGCGAGCTTCTCTCCCATCCCACCGTGGCCGACGTGCGCGGCTGGGGTCTCATGATGGTGCTCGAAATCGTCGCCGACAAGGAAACCATGACCTTCTTCGACCGCAGCGTCGACGCCCAGAAGCTGTTCCAGTCCATCGCCCTCAAGCACGGCCTCGCCATGTACAGCTCCCTCGGCGGCGCCGCCCGCCAACCCGGAATGGCGCGCGGTCTGCCGATCTGGATCTCCCCGCCGCTGTCCATCACCACAAGCGAGGTAGAGGACATGATGCGCCGCCTACTCGCCATGCTCGGCGAGTGGGAGGAAGCGGTTTTATAGGCCGACACGCAACGCAGTCGTTCCCACGAGGGCAACTTGACCAGAGAGCTCCGCAACAGCTTGTGCGCGGCAAACGTGGCTCGCTAAACTGCTCACCCAAACCAACGGCTGGGAGCCAGCCATGTCCGAGCCAACGCTGTACAAGATCGGCCGCCGACTCACCGTCTCTGAGTACCAGCGCCTTGGCCGCGAGGGTGCATTCCCGGACGACGCCCGGCTCGAACTCGTGGATGGCGAAGTCCGCGAGATGTCGCCCATCGGCGTGTCCCACGCATGGATCGTCGACCAGCTCAGCCACGCACTCTTCACCCAACTGCCGAACCACCATGTGCGGGCGCAAAACCCCATCGATCTCGACAAGTACAACGAGCCCCAGCCAGACCTCGTCGTCGCGCGGAAAACCCCTGCGTTCAAGCTGCGCCACCCCCTTCCGCCAGATGTCCTGCTCGTGATCGAAGTGTCCGACAGCAGCCTGCGCCAAGACCGGCGGGGGAAGATCCCCCGCTACGCCCGCTCCGGCATCCCCGAAGCCTGGATCGTCGACGTCGGCCGTGAACGCATCCACGCCTTCAGCGAACCGGCCGGACTCACCTACCAGCGCGAAACCATTCACAACCGCGGCGAAGTAATCCACTCCGCAGCCATCCCCTCGCTCCGCCTACCGGTGGAAGCCGCATTCGACTGACCGCACCACCCCCACCTCCTAGCCAGATTGCGGGCACCAACTGGGGGTGATTCCGTTGTAGGCTGACGAGCCTCAAATCGAGGGGGCGGGAATTGACTGAGTCGGTGGAGAGTGCACGGGCAGAGCCGGGGGTGTTGGGGCACCCACGGGGGCTGTATGTGCTCTTCTTCACCGAGATGTGGGAGCGGTTCAGCTTCTACGGGATGCGGGCGCTGCTGGTGCTCTATCTCACCAAGCACTTTCTGTTCGACGACCGGATGTCGGCTGGCACTTTTGGCGCGTATGGCTCGATGGTGTATCTGATGCCGGTGCTTGGGGGCTTCATCGCCGATCGGTATCTGGGCTTTCGTCGCGCCGTCACCTTCGGGGCGGTGCTGCTTTGCTGCGGCCACTTGCTGATGGCCTTCGAGGGCGATCCGGCGACGGTGGTGGATGGCGTGGTGGTGCGCGACGACGGCGCGGTGCAGATCATGTTCCTGGCGCTGGCGTTCATCGTCGTCGGAGTTGGGTTTCTGAAGCCCAGCATCTCCACCATCGTCGGGCAGCTCTACGACGAGCACGATCCTCGGCGGGATCAGGGCTTCACCATCTTCTACATGGGCATCAACCTGGGTGCGCTTACGGCGATGCTGCTGTGCGGCTGGCTGGGCGAGGCCTATGGCTGGCGCTATGGCTTTGGCTTGGCCGGCATCGGCATGTTGGCGGGGCTCGCCACATTTCTGCGCGGGCAGAGGCACTTTCTCGGCGCCGGCGAACCGGCCAACCCGGCGCTGCTTCGGGAACGCGTCCTGGGGTTGCCGCGCGAGGCCATCATTTACGGCGGCGGCATCCTCGGCGTCGTGGTGGTTTGGTATCTGGTGCAGATGCAGGCGGTGGTGGGCGGCTTGCTGGCCGTGGTTGCGGTGGGTGCCGTGGGCGGCGTGACCATCTATGCGCTGTCGAAGTGTACCCGCGCGGAGCAGCACCGATTGTTGGTGGTGATCCTGCTCACCGCGGTGTCGGTGGTGTTCTGGACGCTCTTCGAGCAGGCCGGCACGTCGATGACGCTGTTCACCGATCGCAACGTGGATCGGGATGTGGCGGGCGTGTCGCTGCAGGCGTCACAGATGGGATTCATGAACCCCGCCTTCATCATCCTGCTCGCGCCTCTGTTTGCATTGCTTTGGCGGCTGCTTTCGCGGCGGGGATTGGAGCCGAGCACGCCGATGAAGTTTGGCCTCGGCGTACTGCAGGCGGGGCTCGGCTTCCTGGTGCTGGTGGTCGGCGCGAGCTTCGCCGACGGCATGGGGCAGGTGGCGCTCATCTGGCTTGCCCTCGCGTACCTGCTTCACACGACCGGCGAGCTGTGTCTTTCGCCCGTTGGCCTCTCGATGGTGACGCGACTGACCGTCAAGGAGGTGCTCGGCGTGATGATGGGCGTATGGTTCCTGTCGAGTGCCGGTGCCTCCTACATTGCGGGGATCATCGCCGGCAGCGCGTCGGTGGAGGGATCGCCGGGGGCAGCGGTGGACCCGGCGGCGTCATTGCCGGTGTATGCGGACGTGTTCAACACCCTGGGCTGGGCCGGCGTCGGCATCGGCATAGCCGTGATGCTGGTGGCACCGTGGCTGCGTCGCTTGATGCACGACGATTGAAGCTCGAGGGGAATACTCTACGTGAGGCTCAGCGCAAGTCCCTTTTCGCGACACGTCGCGGCTTCTCCGGAGGGAAAAGGCACAACGCCTTCCCCGCCAAGGCCCATGCAGAGCTGGGGCTAGCCTAACGTGTATGCCTATCTCGCTCGCCGCCTGCTGGCGCTGGTGCCGACGCTGTTCTTTGCGAGCCTCATTGTCTTCATCTCGATGCGCCTCATTCCGGGCGACGTCATCGACCTCATGCTGGCGCAGAACGACATCACCACGGGCCAAGATCGCGCTCGCATCGAGGCAGCGCTGGGGCTGGATCAGCCGGTGTATGTGCAGTATTTCCGCTGGATTGGCGGCGTGCTCACGGGCGATCTTGGCACCTCGCTGTGGCAGAACGTGCCGGTTACCGAACAGCTCAAGGCGACGTTGCCGATCACCTTCGAACTCGGCTTCCTTTCTCTGCTCGTCGCGCTCACCGTGGCCTTGCCCATCGGCGTCTACTCCGCGATTCGACAGGACACGGCCGGGGACTACATCGCACGCTCGTTTTCGCTCTTGATGCTGGCGGTGCCGGGGTTCTGGCTCGGTACGTTGGTGATGGTGTTTCCGTCCGTGTGGTGGCGCTGGGCGCCGGAGCTTGAGTACACGCCGTTCTTCACCGACCCGCTCGCCAATCTCTCGCACATGATCGTGCCGGCCATTCTGCTTGGGCTGTCCATGTCGGCGGTCACGATGCGCATGACACGGACGATGATGCTGGAGGTGCTGCGCCAGGACTACATCCGCACGGCGCGGGCGAAGGGCGTTGGCGAGTGGCTGCTCATAGCCCGCCATGCCTTGCGCAACGGGCTGATCCCAGTGGTGACCCTGATCGGGCTGCAAGCACCCCTGTTGATTGGTGGCGCGGTGATTTTCGAGCAGATTTTCGTGGTGCCGGGGGTCGGGCTGCTGCTGCTCGAAGCCGTGTTCCAGCGCGACTATCCGGTGATATCGGGCGTGTTTCTTGTCGTCGGCGTGGGTGTGCTGCTCATCAATCTCCTGGTGGACGTGAGCTACGGCTGGCTCGATCCCAAGGTGCGGCACGAATGAGCGAAGCCGTGCTGAGCCCCGTCGCCCAGCCCTTGGCGCCCCACGGTGCCTTAGGGCGGCTGTTCGCGTTCGTGCGGCGGCTCGTGCGCGAGAAGCCGCTCGGGGCTGCCGGCGGGGCGATCTTCCTCGTGTTCCTGTTCTGCGGCATCTTCGCGGACTTTCTCGCGCCCTATGGCATGAACGAGACCAATCTGGAGGTGCGACTCGAAGCGCCGTCGCTGGCGCATCCCTTGGGCACCGACCATCTTGGCCGCGACGTGCTCTCCCGAATCCTCATCGGCGCCAAGCTCTCCATGATCGTGAGCTTTCTGGCTGCCGGCATCGGCACGCTGGTGTCCCTCGTGATCGGCGTGCTGTCGGGCTATCTCGGCGGCAAGACCGACATGATCCTGCAGCGCGGCGTGGATGCGTGGATGACCTTCCCCGACCTCGTGCTGCTGATCGTCATCATCTCGGTCGTGGGGCCCGGGATACCGCAAATCGTGATCGTGCTGGGCCTCCTCTACGGCATAGCCGGCTCGCGCATCGTGCGCGGCGCGGTGGTGACAGTGAAGGAAAGCATGTACACGCACGCGGCGCAGTCCATCGGTGCCCGCACGCTGCACATCCTTGCGCGTCACATCGTGCCGAACGTGATGCCGGTGCTGATTGTGCTATTCACCACGCGCATTGGTGCGGTGATTCTGACCGAGGCGGGGCTCTCGTTTCTGGGCCTTGGCGTGCCGCCGCCGGAGCCGACATGGGGCGCAATGCTGAGCGGCACCGGACGAACATATATGTATCTAGGCCCTTGGCTGGCGCTGGCGCCGGGACTGTGTCTGACCATTGTCGTCTATGCCATCAACGTCTATGGCGATGCGTTGCGGGACTTGCTCGACCCGCGCATGAGGGGCAGTCGATGAGAGTTCGTGGAGTTGCGTTCGCCTGTCTGCTGGCGCTTGCGCCGGCAAGCGTTGCCGAGACGCCGCAGTATGGCGGCACGCTCAATGTTGGCACCGTGGTTGTGACCCTCTCGGCGCTGTCGTGGGATCCCATCGACTGGACGTGGAAGGCCAACCACGACTACGGAATGATCCGCGAGCAGCTCTTCTCCGGCAATCTCGAAAAGAGCATCCGCAAGGGCGGCCATTACACGTTCCACGCCGAGGCCTATCTGCCCACCGAGGTAATGCGCGGGGAACTGGCCGAAAGCTGGCGCTGGGAAGACGACCGCACCCTGGTGGTGAATCTGCGGCGCGGCGCCCGATTCACCGGCAAGCCGGGGGTGATGGAGCCGCGCGACCTTACGGCGCACGATGTGGTGTTCACCTTCAACCTGGTGAACAACAGCCCGAAGAAGGCACAGGCGGATTACTGGGGTTACATCGACTCCGTGGAAGCCCGGGACGACTACACGGTGGTGTTCCACTTCAACCAGTACAACGCCGAATGGCCGTACCGGTTCGGCTACGGCTATCAATCGTCCATCTCGCCGCGGGAACTCGCGGGCGTCAACGCCAAGGACTGGCGCAACGTGGTGGGCACCGGCCCCTTCACGCTGACCAACTACGTCCAAGGGCACGTCCAGCACTACTCGAAGAACCCGGAGTACTGGGACGCAGAGCCCATCGGCGGGGAGCGCTATCCCATCCCGTTCGTGGACGAGGTGAAGTATCGCATCATCAAGGACGAAGCCACCTTCCTCACCGCCATCCGCACCGCCAAGATCGACATTCTCGAGTCCATCCGCTGGATCGCCGTGGACCACCTCAAGGAGACGACGCCGGAGCTCAAGTGGGCGCGCTGGCTGGCGACCACCGGCAACTTCGTCGCCCTGCGCATGGATCGCCCGCCGTTCGACGACATTCGCGTGCGCCGGGCGCTGAACATGGCCGTGAACCAGCGGGAAATCGTTGATCTGTTCTACGGCGGCCACGCGGAACTGATGGCCTATCCGCAGCATCCCGAGTTCGGCGGCTACTTCCAGCCCTTGGAGGAGATGCCCGAGTCGGTGCAAGAGCTCTTCGAGTATCGGCCGGAGCGCGCCCGGGAACTGCTCGACGAGGCTGGCGTGCCCGAGGGCTTCTCCTTCAAGGTGCAGGTGTGTACCTGTTCGCCAAGCAACATGGACCTCATTCCCTTGCTCGATGACTATCTCGCCAAGGTTGGCGTGCGCATGGAGATCGAGCCGATGGAATACGCCTCGTTCCTGTCGCGCATGACGACGCTGACCCACGGCCCCGGCTATTTCATGAACAACGGGCACACCAACCCGACCACGTCGATCCGCAAGTTCATCCGCGGCCACAAGTGGAATCCCGCGCTCTACGCGGACGCCGAGTTCGACGCCGCCATCGACCGACTCATGCAGACCCGCGACGAAGCGTCGCGCATTGAACAGACGAGGGCGCTGACCTTGAAGCTGCTCGAAGAGGCACCGTCCATCTGGCTGCCGACCAACTACAACTACATCGCCTGGTGGCCGTGGGTGAAGAACTACGGCGGCGAACTTCGCGCCGGCGCCGTGCGGCCGGGACCGATCTACGCACGCATCTGGATCGACCATGAAATGAAGCGCGCAATGGGGTTCGAGTGACGGCCGCAGGCAGCGCTCCGCTGCTGGACGTGCAGGACCTCTCCGTGTCCTTCCGCACCGACCGGGGCCTCGTGCGCGCCGTGGACCGGGTCTCGCTGCATGTGGAGTCCGGCGAGACGCTGGCGATCGTTGGCGAAAGCGGTTCCGGCAAGAGCGTGACTGCACTTTCTATCCTGCGCTTGATCGACACCGCGGGGAGCATCGACGGCGGGCGCATCCTTTTCGATGGCGAGGACCTGCTGCGCCACGACGAGGCGACCATGCGCGCCATTCGCGGCGACCGCATCGCCATGATCTTCCAGGAACCCATGTCGTCGCTGAACCCCGTGCTCACCATCGGCAAGCAGGTGGGGGAGCCGATCCGCCTGCACCGCGGGTCGGTCTGGAAGCAGGCCTATGAACGCGCCGCGGAGCTGTTGCGGCGGGTTCGGATTCCCGACGCCAGCGGTCGCCTGAAGGACTATCCGCATCACTTCTCCGGCGGGATGCGACAGCGGGCGATGATTGCCATGGCCCTCGCCTGCCGCCCGCGCCTCATCATCGCCGACGAGCCGACGACGGCCTTGGATGTGACCGTGCAGGCGCAGATTCTCGCGCTCCTGAAGGAACTCACACGGGAGGCCAACTCGGCGCTCATCCTCATCACGCACGATCTTGGGGTGGTGGCGCGATATGCGGATCGGGTGGCGGTGATGTATGCCGGACGCGTGGTGGAGACTGCCAGCGCACGGGCGCTCTATGCCGATCCAAGGCATCCCTACACGGCCGGCTTGATGGCATCGATCCCGACGCTAGATGGCGATGTCGAAGGCTCTCGCCGCCTCGCCACCATTCCGGGGCAGCCACCCGACCTTGCAGCCTTGCCCGAGGGCTGCGCCTTTGCACCGCGCTGCCCACACGCATTCGAGCGTTGCGGCGAAGCGCCGCTGCTAGAAGAGACGGAAGAGGGCCGGTTCAGCGCCTGTCACTTCCGCCCTCAGCCCGGGGGAGCGCGAGGGGCCTCCCCTGGCAAGAGGACGGGCGCATGACCGACGCGCTGCTTCAGGTGCAAGACCTCAAGGTGCATTTCCCGGTGCGCGAGGGGTTTCTGCAGCGCGAGGCCGCCTCGGTCAAGGCGGTGGACGGCGTGTCGTTCGACCTGCGCCGGGGTGAGACGTTTGGCCTTGTGGGCGAGAGCGGCTGCGGCAAGTCCACCACCGCCCTCGCCGTGCTGCGGATGATCGAACCCACGGCGGGGCGGATCGTCTTCGAGGGGGAGGATGTCACCGGCCACACGAGGGCAGGCATGCGTTCCATCCGGCGGCGGATGCAAATGGTCTATCAGGACCCCTTCGGCGCCCTTAACCCGAGAATGAAGGTGCAGGACATCATCGGCGAGCCGCTGGTGGTGCATGGCCTCGCCAAGGATCGCGCCGCCTGGCGCGCGCGCATCTCGGAACTGATGGACTTGGTCGGCCTCCTGCCGGACATGGCAGACCGCTACCCGCACGAATTCTCCGGCGGCCAGCGCCAGCGCATCGGCATCGCCCGGGCACTGGCACTGGAGCCGAGCCTGGTGATCTGCGACGAACCGGTTTCGGCACTCGACGTCTCCATCCAGGCCCAGGTCATCAACTTGCTCGTGGAGCTACAAGAACGCCTACGCCTCACCTACCTTTTCATCGCCCACGACCTCTCGGTGGTGCGTCACATCAGCGACCGCATAGGCGTCATGTACCTCGGCAGAATCGTCGAAGTCGCCGACCGCGATACGCTTTTCAAGAACCCCCGCCACCCGTACACCCAAGCCCTATTGAACGCCGTCCCCCTCCCAGACCCGGAGCTGGAATCTCGCCGCCCAGAAAACCTGATTGCCGGCGAAGTCCCCAGCGTCCGCAATCCCCCAGCAGGCTGCCGCTTCCACCCAAGATGTCCAGAAGCGATGGAAGTGTGCAGCCAAGAGGTGCCAGTGCTGCACGGCGACCCGGCAGCCGGCCAGGTAGCCTGCCACCTTCATCCGCCAGGCGACTAGCCAGAGGCTAGGGCCTTACACGTCGAAGACGGCGTCCACGTCGATTTCGAGGCCTTGCAGCAATGGCGAGGTGGCCGTGCCGCCCCGCTCGAACACGCCGTGTTTGGTGTACGCATCGCCATCGAGGGCGAGCACCGTGATGGTCTCTTCGCGTGGATCGACGATCCAATACTCTGGAATGCCCGCTTCGGCGTAGTCGAGTGGCTTCTGCACCAAGTCGCGGCGGCGGCCCTTGGGGCTCACCACTTCCAACACTAGATCAGCACCCAGCCAGAAGCGGTCTTGGAAGCGCGGATCGTCTCGATCTAGCAGCACGAGCAGGTCTGGTTCGCGGAATTTGCCTTGGCGCACTCGCACTCGAAGGGCGGAGAACAAGACGAGGCCGCCCAGACGAACCACATGCTCTTTGAAGCAGTCGTTCAGGAACGACAGGACCGCTTGGTGTGTCGAGGTGGGCATCGGCAGTGCTTCCACAAAGCCATCGGTGAATTCGACCAGACGGTTGGTCTCGTCGGTCAGCCACAGATAGTCTTCGTCACTCCACTTGCCTTGCCGGGGGAGCGCGCCGCACGCGAGGGCGTCGAGCGCTTCTTCTCGGGCGTAGGTCATGTTCCGGGCCGTGTTCCTGGCAACGGGATCATAAACTCCTTCCAGTTCGGCACCTAGCCCGCATTTCTCACCAGCCCTCGTAGCGAGGGCGACGAGGCGCCGCTGTGGCTGCGGGGCGCACGCGTGCCAGGAGGCACGGCGGAAGACGGCGACGGCATAGCTGCGCACTATGTCGAGCCGGCTGGAGCGAGCACGCGCAGCCACAGCGAGTGCATCGTCGTCCGCAAACGAGGTCTGGTGAGAAATGCGGGCTAGATGCCGGCCTCGATCAGATCCTGCAATCGCACCACGCCCACCGGCCGGGTCGCTTCGAGCACCACCAGTTCCGTAATGCGGCTCTCGCGCATTTGGCGCAGGCAATCGATGGCCTTGGCGTCGGTGGCAGTGGCGCCGTGGACGTCGGTGGGGGCGTTGCTTTCGGCGCCGCGGCGGCTACGGTGGAAGCACTGGGCGGCGGAGAGCGAGCGCACGTCTTCGCCGCGCAGGAGCAGGCGGCGGATGTCGGCGTCCGTAACCACGCCGACGTGGCCACCGTGGTCGTTGACGACGATGGCCATGCCGATGCTCTTGGAAGAGATTTCGTAGACGAGGTCAGCAAAGCGAACATTGCCCGCCACGATGGGCAAGGCATCGCCTTGGATCATCAGGTCCTTCACTTCCAGCAGCAGCCGCCGACCGAGCGTGCCGCTCGGGTGGAAGCGAGCAAAATCGTGGTCGGTGAGTCCCTTCTCCTGCTGCACCAGGATCGCCAGCATGTCGCACACCGCCATGGTCGTCAGCGTGCTGGTGGTGGGCGCGAGGTTGAAGCGGTCGATCTCGGGCAGCACGGGGATGGCAAGCGGAATGTCTGCCACGGAGGCGAGACGGGAGTCTGGTTCGGTCACGGAGATGACCTTGCCTTGGGTCACCAGGCGGAACTGGCGGGCGAACTCGATGGTTTCCTCGTTGCCGCCGCTCTTGGACAGCGCTAGCAAGGCGGAACCGGGCCGGACGATACCGAGGTCGCCGTGCAGCGCCTCCACCGGATGCACGAAGGCGGTCTGCGTGCCAGTGCTCGACAGCGTCGCCGCCGCCTTCTGCGCCACCAGGCCGCTCTTGCCGAGGCCCGTGACGATGAGGATGGAATCGAGCCCGGCAATCACCTGCACGGCTTGCGCCAGCCGTTCGTCGAGCAGGGCCGACACGGCCTCAACGGCTGCCGCCGAGTGCGCCAGCATGGCGCGCGCGCGTGGGAGCAGGTCGGTCATGAAGCGGCATCGGTGGCTGGCGAAGTGGCACGATTATGGCGCAGGCGGCGCATCCGTGTAGGTGTAGCCTTGACATGCGTGGTGCTCCGCTGGGAGGCAGGATGCCGCCCGGCGCCGTTCGGGAACTGGTGGGGGAGTTTGGGGTGTGAACGGAAGAAAGATGGCGTGCTGGTTGCCCGTGTTGTGGGGGGCATTGGCCTTGCCCTGTGCGGCGGATGCGACGCCCGTGGGAGACGCCTTGTCGCGCGCAACGGTGGGGGACCAGACCATCAGTTGGCGTGAGCATCGGATCGACGACGCCCAACACGGGGCCTCGATCAGTGGCAGCGACGGACTGGTGATGGCAGACCTCGACGGCGACGGCCATGAGGATGTCGTCTCGGTGCATGAGTCGGACACCAGTTACGACGGCCAGCCAGACGGGCATGTCCGCATCGCCTTCGGCAGTGCCAATCCACGTGCATGGCACAACGTGACGTTGGCCGAGGGCGTGCTTGCCGCAGCGCCTGAAGATGCAGCCATTGGCGACGTTAACGGCGATGGGCTGCCCGACGTGGTGGTGGCGTCGGAACTGGCGCATCTGGCCTACTTCCAGAACCCGGGCGAGGCCGCGCGCCAAGGTGCCTGGCCACACCTGATCCTGCCGGGCACCCAAGGGAGGGGCTCCTGGCTTCGCGTGTTCTTCGCGGACTTCGACGGCGATGGCAGGCCGGAAATCTCCGCCGCAAACAAGGGAGCGCAGAACCCGGATACAGCCGACTACGCCCGGAAGACGCCTGTGTCGCTGTTCCAGGTGGTGGGCGATCCATTGTCGGACTCGGGGTGGCGCGAGGTGGAGCTCGGCACCTTCAGCATTCCGCAGAACGCGCGTCCAGTGGACTTGGACGCCGACGGCGACCTCGACATCGTGGTCGGCAGTCGTGGCGAACGCCGCATGGTCGTGTTCGAGAACGTAACCAACGGCAGCGATTTCCAGTTTGTGGAACACCCGATTGCGCTCACGGACGGCGCCGAGGCGAGTGCCTTCAACCTTGATTTCGCCGACCTCAACCACGACGGCCGGCTGGACATCGTGACGGCGTTTGCCATGGCTGGCAGCCCTCCCGGACTCGCCTGGTTCGAGCAGCCGCCCAGGCAGGACGGGAAATGGGGCGCCTGGCGACTGCACAGGATCGGCACCTTCGCCCCCGACAGCATGACCGGATTCGCCCTCGCCGACATCAACGGCGACGGCGAGCTAGACGTGATGGCGGGGAGTTACAGCTTGGGCCCCCGCAGTGAGGACGGCGACCTGACGCCAACGGACTCGCTCGGTCGCCTAGGCTGGTTCGAAAACCCGGGCGATCCAGCACCGGGGACGGCAAGCGCGTCGGACGAAGGCTGGCCCCGCCACGACATCTCCCGCCGCAAGCGCGGCATGTTCGACAAGCTGATCCCCCGGGACCTCGACGGCGACGGAGACATCGACTTCCTCGGCACGCGCGGCAATAGCGCCCCGTTCGACGGCGTGTTCTGGCTGGAACAGGTGCGAACTGCAGCGCCGATGCCGGCCTTTCAAGGAGCATGGCCGGACGACAGCGAGGAGATGCCGTTGCCGGCGTTCTAGGACGGCCAGTCCGTGTCCGAGGATTCGCGGAGTCGCGTGTAACGACGTTAGACGTACGAATGGCTCGATTACCGCTTCAGTGCCCATGTGCGGTCATCGCGCTTCGAACGGTCGTTTTTCGGCCGGGTGATATGCAGCTCGTAACCGCGTTCCGTTAGCCCCGGCATAGCCGTTCCGTGGTCGGGATAACGCATGTCGCACTTTCGGCGCCCTCTGCGTTGGCAGGGGCGCGTGTGTCGCGAGTCGCTGACGACCTCACGGGCAGAAAGTAGGGTGACTTCCCGGGCCTCGTCAGAATCCGCGGTCCCAGCTACTTGGTGCGTGCCTCACCCTAGGTTGGTTGCCGGCTGGAACTGTCGCATCACCTTACCCCGGCGGCGGAGTGACTACACCCCGGTTAAGCCTTCGGTCAGGCCGGTACGCGGTGCAGCCGCCTGAAGCTCCGAGCAAGGAGACGCGGCTCGGGCCGGCCTCTGCGCCCGCTCCAAGTCCTGACCCCGCGTCGACTACCGGGCTAACCGAACGGTACGGCGGTGCGGCGGTGGCCGAGGCTGAGCGTCGCATCGGTCGGCATCGACTGCGACTGTCTCCAGAGATAGGCTGGCTGTAAGACCGCCCCAACACCGACTGCGCAGGCCGGTCGCAGCACCGGGAGTTCGGCGGTGAGTCGGTGAGACGCACGGAAGTAAAGCCGGTCCGTGCTACACTTCTCTGTGTCTCGCTGAGGAATGCTGGAGCTTGATTCACGATGACGCCGGACGCTCTTGAGAAGCTTCGGTTGGCGGAAACTCAACTGGACCGCGTGCTGTCGTCATGGGACGAGCCAGACTGGGCGGACTTGTCGATCTACGGGTTCCACACACTGGAAAACGGGGTGGATGCAGCATGGCTCCATGTAGGCAAGCGCTTGGTGAGAGACCACCCGTCACGAGTGGACGCGGCACGACACCTGCACGAGAAGCATGGCTTGCCGGATGTCTCAGATTTGCTGTACGACCTCAACGAGACGCGCAAGAGCGAGTCGTACGGCGACATTGAGGCGCCGGAGCTGGATGCTGAAGAGACGGCCACCCACATAGAGCAGTTCATCGATGCCGTGCGAGAGTTGGTGCGTGGATCCAGCGACGATGGGCTCGCTCGCGACTAACTGCATCAAGCGTTGGCCCTCCAAGAGAGCACGGACGTGGGCCGTGCGCTTTCTTCAGCGAGTTCGCGGAGATACGAACGTCCTTTCGGTTGTAGGAATTGGTTCTGCCGTCAGGACGGGAGTGGTTTCGGATGACCTAGACATCCTTGTGGTTTGCGCCGACAAGCTCCAGTTCCGCGAACGACCCCCCATGGAAATCGACCTGCGAGCCTACGACATGTCCTCCGTTGACGAGAAGATCGCGGCGGGGCACGACCTGCTAGGCTGGGCGGTTCTATTCGGTGCCTTGATGTTTGATCGAGACGGCGTTTGGCGAAGCATCGTGCAGAGGTGGGAAGGTCGAGTGCCCCTGCCGGATCCCTGCATATCTCGACAGAGGGCTGCGACGTCACGACGGAGATTTGAGGAAATGCTCGCCTTGGGCGACCAGGAAGCCGCTCTTGAGTTCGAAGTCGCATCCCATTCGCACCAGGCGCGAGCGGTCCTCGCAAGCGCCGGCGTCCACGCGGCCTCGCGACCTGAACTCCCAGGTCAACTGGACGAGATTGGTGCCCGTAGTCTTGCAAGGTCACTGAGGACGGCTTTGGCAAACCGGACGCGCTTACGCGCACAGCTATTCGAGTGATTGCTGAGGATTCCTCTGCCGCTACCTGACTCGACGCGCAGGCACCGCTACGCCGTCACCGAAGGGATTCACGCACTTGAAAAAGTTGCAGGGACGAATCAGAGAACAACGTTTCAGCGTCCGTAATCTGACACCAGGAGAATACGGTATGAGCGAAGAAGCCAACAGCCAGGCTACCAAAGACCCCGCAATAGTGACGCCCGTACTGACTTCACCAAAACGCATGGCGAAGATTGGACTGGAGTTGCTTGAAGAGGCAATTGTTAGGAATCTGTACCCAAACCGACGATGCACACTCTACCAGTTAAGGATGGAACTTGACCTGCCACCAAAGGTTGTCAAAGAGGCTGTCCGCCATCTTGCGAAGAATCGCCGCATCACAAGAGGCACGAGGGCCGGATACCCGAATGAAGAAGGCCATAACTACTGGCTTCCCGTAGAACAATCGTCGTAGGAATACGTCAATGCGAACATCGGCTTTGATTCTAGTCTTCCTTCTCTTGGCAGGCTGCACTACAACAACCGGCTATTGGCGATTCGTCCACGACGTAAACGGCCCTGAGGAAACTCAGTCCGATCTCGCGATCTGTAAAGTGGGATGGCTCTCCTCCCCGATGGCGGCAGAATTCGAGCGGCAGAAAGCTGCCACAGAGACAACTGATTGGGGACTTTTGGCGCGCATCAACAACGCCAGAGATCGGCATGTTGGGTTGTGCATGAGGGCACTCAACTACAAAGAACACTGGTTTGATGCTGACCTGTGCCAGCGAGGATGCCCGAGCAAGCCGTGACCTGCCTCTCGTTGCGCTCAGATCAACAGGGGAAAAGGCTGTGAGCGGGAGGGTGCGAGTCTAGCCAGATATGTAAGTCCCTAATGAAGGACTGCCTTCCGTACGCGCTGCGGCCACCGGCCACCTTGTCGTAGGTAGCGCATCAGCCAAAGTTCGTGCGCAAGGAAAGCCGTCGTGGCACTTCACACCGTTGTAGATGCGGCCGATCCAGAGGATGCTGCCTACGGCGGGTTGAGGATGGGGTGAAGGTGTCCATGCCGAACATGGCGAGGAAATGACGGTGAACGTCGCAGCCCGCGTAGGTCGTCGCAGCGGACACCCTGTGGTGGCCGCCAGGTCCTAATACTGTCTTATTATCTATGTTAGCTTTATAGTCAGGAGATTTTCGAAATGATCGAAGTTGTAAGCATGGCATTCGGACTCGTCGGCACCACCGCGAGTATTGGCATGCTGGCGTACCAAGCGATGGTTGACCGACGGGATAGGCGCGTGAAACGGCGGCTCGTGGAGGCCGGGATGTTGATTGCCGGACTTGTGGCGCTTGCGTGGTTGGTTCGACGAAAGTGACCGGGCGCCAAAGTACCTACGTTCGGCAGTTGGCTCTGGCAGTCCGCCGGAATCAGCTACCGCGACGGCGTGTGGTCGGACAAGCGCCTGAGCATGGCCAGGATTAGGTCGAGGGCTGTGTCCGGTGGCAGTTCGGTCGCGAGAGCACCGAAAGCGGACTGGAGAGCACGGACCGACTGGGGATCAAGGCCTTCGAATACGTCCGAATCCGATTGTACGGGTCCCTCACCTGATGGGTCGGCCACGTCTTCCCCGCAGGCTGGTTGACGAGTGACTTTAAGCTCCACCAGCATGTCTTTGGTGCCCGACAGCTTTTCCTGGGCACTTTCGACTATGGTAGTGGCGTCCTCGGGCAGAAGGCAGCCGGACTGCGCTAGCACGCGTGCAGCCTCCGCTTGTCTGACCGCAGCCGCGGCTTGGCGAAGTCTGTTGCGGTGGGAGGACGCTCGTCGACAACGAGCACTAATCTCCTGTGCGATGGCTCCTAGATGGTTCTCTAGATTCCGCAGGTGGGGACCGGGCTCGAAGTAGTCGCGACGGCCATTGGGGACAATGCGGCTATCCGCAATGTGCACCTCACCTACGCACCAGCCGTTGAATCGTGTTTCGTGGAACAGCTTGCTGAAGACATCCTCTGAACCGACCTGTATGTTGCCCGAGCGGGCACGGAGCCCTCGAACTCCAAGGTGGAGCGGTATTGAGCCCGCGTAGGGGGTATGTGCAAGCCAAAGAACTGCAGCGGCATCCCCGGTGTCCAATGAGGGGATGACGCGCGTCTCTAGGCGCTCAAATGGGGCAGCGTAACTCTCAGTGAGCGGGAGGGCGTCTCCGAAGGGGCGCGTGACCGGAGACTCGGCTGCATCAAATCGGACATCCAAGGCGAAGTGGTCGATGTGTTGAGACAGGAAATCATTCACCTCATCGCACAGGGGAAAGGAGGAGGAAATCGGAACGGGACAGACCTGCGCAATGTATTCCTTCACCGCGTCTCGATTGAGGAGGGTGGACGCCGCATGCCGTGTAACGCCCTCGACTGTGACTTGAAAAAACCGCTCGGGCCAATGGCCGTCCGTAACGGTATGGACGCTCGTACACTCCTTGATGGCCGTTTCGGCGTCGACTCCGTCCAATCGCGGGCTTCGTAATGCGCTGCCGGACCAAGACACGCGAGTCACAGGACCAGAACCGTCAGCCCGCGTGGTGAAATGCACTCCGTCCGAGAAGGCGAGGGACGCTAATCTTCCGATTCCTCGTAGGCCGCGGTCAACAGCTGGGTCCTTGACACTGTTGCCGATTGGGATCAGTCGACTCACTGCTTCGGTCCGGGAAAGCCCGGGACCGTCGTCAGTGATCGTAAGGCGACTTTCCAACGGCTCGATACCGACCAGAACGGCACCGCCATGGCCGCTAGAGGCAACCGCGTCGGCGGAGTTCTGCAGATACTCGCGGAAGAGGATTAGCGGGCTGTCGTACATCCCCGCTGTGATGAGGCGAAGGATGTCGCCACCTACCATGGCTCCACTAGGCATCTTTGGCATTCGACGTGATGTCCCTAAGCGGGATGCGGTCGGAGGGCGGATCGACCGGTTCGTATAGACCAGCATCCTCGACGAGTGCATCAGGTTCCGGAAGCATATGATCCGGCGTGAGTTCAGGGAAGACTTGGGCTATATCCGTCACCTTCGGCGCCTTGGTGTCAATGGCGTGGAAGCGGGCAAGCTCGCGAATCAGCGCACTAACAGATCGGTCACCCACTAGCGTGAGAAACGCGTCCCGGCGAGGACGTTTGAGAAGCGTCTCGCTGAGGAGCCCAATCAACTCCGCTTGCTGCGCGGGCCCGAGCCGACGCCGGAGCGCGAGATACTCGTCGAGCACGGGGCGCCCTTCGCCCTTTTCGTAGAACTCCCGTTGGAATATGAACGCGTGCGGCATGACGAGCAAGCGCTCGAACTCGTGGTAGCTTTCGCCGAATGCACGATTGAAAAACTCCTCGCTACCGGAGACTACGCCGTGTGTAGCCTGGAGCATGATCTGGAACGAGCGTAGGAAATAGCGGTTCCAATTCTTGCCGACATGTGACCGGTCCTTCATGGTCACCGGCAGGTACCGCATCGGGAAGGACCAGATACGGACGCCGAGGCGCTCGTTGAGGTCAATGTTGATTCTCATGCGTTCGTATAGGTCGTTAGGGGTATCCATGAAGTTGTAGAGCATGTAATTGGAGAGCGACGTGAGCCCGTAGTCCGCTGCCATCTCGACAGAACGTTCGTACACGCGGAGCATACCCACGTGGTCAAAGGCGATACGAAGCGGGTCTATGCAGATTGTGGACATTTCCTTCAGGTACATCGGCGTTTTCGACAGGATCCGTGCATCAACGCCTTGGTTGAAGTCGACACGTCGCTTGGCCGATCCTGCACCAGCCCGCTCGAACGTCGCACCGTTTTCGAATCCAACGTCTCGGATTTCGGCGACGACCTCCTTATAGCGCGCGCTTGCCGCGACGTTGTTGTCCATGAGAATAAGGTCTTTTTTGGGCCCGAACTGCTCATTCACGCCCTCGACCAAGCTGGTGATGGGCGGCATTTCTCGCTGCCCTCCCTCCAGTTTGGGCACACCACAGAAGGAGCACTTGCGGACGCATCCGCGCGATGCGTAGCCAAAGTAGGCGTCTCGCACGGGATAGGTGTATGGGATGTGCTGCAGGATGCTGTAGTCGGGCACTAGCTCCTCAATCGGGGGGCCGGCGACGTCGTCGGCACCGAAGTCACCGTCCTCTGTTGAGAGTTCGAGCGAAATCGCCGGTGGTTGATCGAGCAGACCCTTGATGAACCGAACTCCTGCCCATCGAGGCTCGCGCCGGAACTCGTCAAACATGAGGGTCGCGGCGATGCCGCCGACGAACACGCGCTCGGCTTGACCACGAACGGCGCGCAAGGCGAAGTCGATCGCAGCGGAAGTGCGCTTCCACTCGAAGCTGAACAGGGTAGTGATGTAGACGCGGTCCCAAACGCCCGAGAGAACCTCCGGGGTTTCGCCCTTCACGAATCGTAGGTTGTCATCACGGCCAAGCGGGCCGTGGTAGGCAGCGATCTTCATGAGGCCGAGGGGCGGGTACTTGTTCGGGTACCCTGGCTCGACGAGGAGGATGTTCTTCTTGGTCACGCCTTGGTGTCCTTGGAACCTTGGGGCGACTTGGCCGTCAGCGATTCCTCCACGATATCGTTGACACGCTTGAGATGTCTTCGGATTTGTCTGACGACCTGCTGTATCGCCTTGATTTGTTGGTACTCCAGTGGAGCAATCTCCTCACGTTCAATGTCGTCCAGCCGGTCGCGGACCTTCTTCAGGCGTTGTTCGGCGGTGCTAGTCTCCGCGCGGTCGTATGCGTCCTTAAGGGAGATTTCGCCCTTCTCGTACTTGCGCAGAATACGAGGTTTCGCAATGACCGTGGGCAACCGCCCACGCATTTCCTGCGCGGTGAAGGGTTGAGGTTGGGCTTTGATCTGGGCCAAGAGCGTCTGTTCGAGTTTGTGGCTTCCAGAGATAGCGGCAGAGATCGGCCTGCTCCTCACTAGGACATCATAGTAGCTAAAGTGGGATTGCTTATCGTCACTATTCTCTTTCATGAGTTTGACAATCCTCACGTTCTTGTTGATTTCTGCGACAGAGATGCCGGAGATTTTGGCGAGCGAGGACATATCCCGTTTCTCTTCTTCGACCCATCGGAAGCAAAAAAGGGCCTTGGCATAGGCGGACCAGTCAGTTTTGCCGTGAAGGTGCGCTTGGCCTAGAAGGCGAGTCTGCTGGTCGTCGGTGAGCCCGGTCACGATGAGACAGCGTATGTGAGTCCAACGGTCGTCATTGGACCCTTCGGCGAGCTTGCGATACGCAGCCAGCCGCGAGTTGCCCTCAATGACCTGCATATAGTCGTGGCGAACAGTGATGGGTTCTTGGAGCCCCCCGTCACGTTGGATTTCTGGGATGAGGTTCTTGACACTCTGCTCTTGGAGCAGGCGCTCGTAAATCCGATGCTGTTTTTCCTCGTCCGTAAGCTCGTCGAAGTCAGTCATTTCCCGGATAGCAGCATAAACACGGGGGTTGTCTGGAAGGAAATGGAGTTGGTCGATGGACATCAACTCGTGCCGTGCAGGCACGTGTTCTCCCATAATTGCGATGGTGGTCTCGTCAGGGTTCATATGCCCTCTCGCTCAAGCTGGTGGTGGGGAGGTGTGCTGTTTTGTCGGTCTGGGAAGAGCACTCCTTGGAGCACTTCGGCGATGTCGGTACGGAACGACTCGCCAAATGCTGGGATGTCGATGTCACCTTGCGCGAGCTGCGCCGCACGGTACTTCGCGGTTAGGAGAACGTCCACCCATTCGTCGATGGTGTCTTCAGCGATCAGATTGTGGATGAAGCACTCGCGGGTTTGGGATATCCGGTGGATACGGTCTTGCGCTTGGAGGTAGTCGTCAAGGCTGAATCCGCGGTCGAAGAAGATGGCGTGATTGGCAGCAGTTAACGTCAGGCCCTCCTTGGCAGCTCCTGGCGTAGCAATCAGTACGAGGTTGGACGAGTCAGTGAACGCTGTGACGGCTTGGTCGCGCTTACTCATTGGCAAGGCCCCATGTATGCATAGGGGTCGGAAGTCTGCCAGCTTGGTTGCCAGCCATTCGACGTTTTCGACAAAGCCCGTCCAGACGATCACCTTTGAATCCGCCGTGAACTTCCGGCACATATCGAGAAGGAGGGCGTACTTGCCGGGCTCTTGGTCGTACCGTCCATCGATGAGAGCAGGGTTTGACGCGCATTGAACGAGCCGGAGCAGCCGCTTGAGAACGCTCTCCACGTCATCTACTTCCGGTACCCCATCCGTTTCATACTCGTAGGCGAGCTCGTCGCGGTAGGCAGAGTACTTGGCCATTTGCCACGCCGGGAGTTCAACGTGGTGTGCTGTGATTGTCTTTTCAGGGAGATGGATGCCCGCCGTGTCCTTCGTCTCCCGAACAGCAAATGTAGACAAGCGATGGTGAATGGTTGCCAAACGAGCGCCGTAATCCGCGGGGTCGGCCGCCCGGTCTGGCAAGTCCATCTCGTGTTTGAACGCCTCAAACGTTTCGCCGAGCGCCTGGCCACCATCGAGGAACTGGATCTGGGACCAGATATCGTACGGTCGATTGGCAGCCGGAGTGCCGGTCATGATTACTCGACGCTCGAACATCGAGGCCAGTTCCACGAAGGTTCGCGTAAGCGCAGCAGCTGGGTTTTTGATTTTCTGGCTTTCGTCAAGGATGCATCCGACACGGCACGTCTGCAAAAACAGCCTGATCAGCTGGGCGTTGGCCGGAAACACCTCGTAGTTGGTCACGTACAGGAGAACAGGAGAATTGAGCGACATGCTGTTCTGGCGGCGGTTTCCCGCCAACACGTGTGGTGTTATGTGGCAATGGCCGGCAACCTCCTTGCGCCAGTTCTCGACCAAGGATTTCTTGGTGACGATGAATACCGTGTCAACGGTGTCGCTTTTCAGCCAAGAAAGGGCGAGGTCAATGGCAATTTTCGTCTTGCCGAGACCTTGCTCGTGGAAGATTGCCGCGTAAGGTAGGTCCTTCACTGCACGAATGGCGTCGAGCTGGTACGGATACGCCGCGTGCTTCGGCGAGAACTCCGGTTGGCGCTTTAGGACAAATGCCACGGGGGCGTTCCACGTGGATCTAGGGTCCAGAAATCTTGACCATCGAAGACCGCCACTCGGAACCTGCACGACACGCGGTCGCGGCAGGCGAAGCGTAGCAAAGTGCGAGCGGCGTCTGCGACGCGCCCGCTGACGGCAAGCACGAACGTACCGTCTCCATGGGGCATACAGGCAAGGTGGCTGGTGAAAGCCTCAATCTGGTCATGCGTATGCGCGTTGTTCACGTCGCCGTCGGTCTTGGCTTCGGCGATGATGAGCCTGAACGGCGAGACTTGACGACGGGCGATGATGTCCGGACGATAGCCACCGATTCGCGGCGGAACCGGGTCGCCAGGGACGGCGGAGACATCGGCGGTAACGCGCAGACTGGGGTCACGCTGCTGGATGGCGCGCGCGGTCTCGAGGACGAGGTCCCGATGCGCGTCACTTTGCGACATCTTGAAGCAGGTCGCTTAGGTGCTCGGCGAGGTCGTTGAGCGTATCGATGTCTTGGTTGGCTTCGTCGTACTGGCGGTCGCGGAGGGCTATGTAACTGTCCCGTGGTAGCGACTTGATTTTCTCGAGTAGGGCCTCGGCGAGCGTGGTCATCCCATCCCGGCGTCCGCAACGGAGACGTCGGATGGCGATGGGTGGGCCGTAACCTGACGGTTCGCCTCGGCGATGGCGATCGCACCCTCGATCGACCGGACGGCACCGTTTACAAACGTGTTCTTGGCCTCCTCGTCAGCAAGGACGCGTGGCAACTTTCGAACGTCGGCAAGACGGAAAATCTGGGCCGTCGCGGATCCAATCTCCGAAATCTTGGAGGTCGAAGCCGGCAGCGAAAATGGCGTCCTTAATGCCCGCTTTCTGGAGTTCTACGAAACCGCTGAACCGGTCCACCTTGAAAGCGTCGCCCTTGTTGACGTCACGATAGTAGGTGTTCATGTCGTGGAAGGCGTCGATCTGCTGGGTGATGTTGCTCTTGTTGCCTCCACATCGAGCAATCATGTCGTCGTAGTCCATAAACTCGACGTTCCGCAGGTAGTGCAAGTAACGCGCTTTCTCGTAGGCTGGCCATTCCCTCGCGCCAACGAGGTGAGCGGTGACACGGATGGTTTCGACATCGCGCTGGTCGGGGTCGTCAAGTACAAGGCAGGCGATCTGCGTCCAGTCGCCGGGCGCACCCTCGTCTTGGAGTTCGTGGTAGATGGCTAGGCGTGTGTTGCCGTCAACGCACACGAAGCGGTCGCCTTCGGGCCGAACGACGATTGGAATCGAGATTTCCCTGGCCGCACGAATCGAGTCCTTCAACGACCGGTAGGACGAGGCTGAGGAAAGCCCTTCAGTGGCGGACTGTAAGGCGAATCGGATGCGTTGCCCGTCAAGCTTGTCGCCGTACTTCTCAAGAGCGACTTTGATTCTCGGATTGTCGCAGTCGAAGATGACCTGCTGCGTCGGGAGCGTTGTGTAAGTGCTAGTCACGGTTGTCCTAGGCGGGGTCGTATTGTCGGACGTTCGTTGGATGCTTTAAGTTTGGTGGGAAAGTGCGCCGCCGTCAAACCAACAGGCGGTAAGGCTGTTCGAGGTATTCCCGCACCGCGGCCAAAAACTCCGCTGCAGGGGCGCCGTCGAGGACGCGGTGGTCCCAGGTGAGGGAGAGGCGGAGCATTGGCGTGCGAACGGGGCTGCCGTCGTGCCATTTCACGCCGTCATAGATGCGGCCCACCCCGAGAATGCCGGCCTGCGGCGGGTTCAGGATGGGGGTGAAGGTGTCCACGCCGTACATGCCGAGCGAGGTAACGGTGAAGGTGCCATCGCTGAGGTCGCCGAGCCCAAGGGAGCAGGCGCGAGCGCGGGCGGCGAGGTCCGCGGACTCTCGGGCGACTTCGCGCAAGGGCTTTTCGTGGGCATCGCGGATGACCGGCACGATGAGCCCTTCGTCGAGTGCTACCGCCATGCCGACGTGGGCGTAGTCGTAGGAGGTGATGGCGTCGCCGCCAAGGCAAGCATTCATCTTCGGGTGGCGGATGAGCGCGCGGGCAGCGGCAACGAGCACAAGGTCGGTATAGGTCACGCGAACGCCCTCGTCGGCCCATTCGTCGATGAGGTTGCCGCGAAGCTTCACAAGGTCCGTGACGTCCACTTCCATGTCCATCGTCAGCTGCGCCGTGTCGCGCAGACTCGAGTGCATCCGCTCGGCGATGGTGCGGCGCATGGCGGACATGCGCGTGGCCGTGCCAGCGGAAGGTTGCGCCGGCGTCGGCGCTTCGGCCGCTGCCTGCACGTCCTCCCGGGTGATCCGGCCTCGAGGCCCGCTCCCATGCACGTTGGCTAGATCGACGTTCAGTTCGGCCGCCAGCTTGCGCGCCGCCGGCGATGCCGCAATGCGCTTTGGCGGTTCCGGCGCGAGCGGCGCTGCGGGCACGTCGCCTTCGACGATGCGGCCGCCGGGGCCTGTGCCTGCCACACCATCAAGAGACACCCCCCGCTCTCGTGCAAGCCGGCGCGCAGCCGGCGAAGCCGCCACGCGTTTTCCGGGTGCTGCCGCCGGCGGCTCTGCCGGTGCCGCCGCCGGCTCCGCCTCCTCGCCCACGACGGCAATGTCCCGCTTCGGCTTCGGCCTCGGCAACACGTCCGGGATGGTCTCGCCGTCGGCGTAGATAAACCCCACCACGTCGCCGGGCTCCAGCGTATCGCCCTCGGCAGCAAGGTGCCGGACGACGCCGGACGCCTCCGCGTCCACATCGAGGTTCACCTTCTCGGTTTCGAGCCGGTAGAGCATCGCGCCGGCTTCCACTCGCTCGCCGTCGCCGACATACCACTCCTCGACCGTGCCTTCGTGCATGGTCATCCCCACCTTGACGAGGTAAATCTCGGTCGGCATGTCAATCTCCGGTGCTGTTGCTCGATGTCAGGTGTGCAGGGGTTGTGCATTGGACCGAAAGCCGGCCCGCCGTTGCTGCATGGGCGAGGGCGCGGCGCACGCTAATGACGTGGGGGCCGTCGCGCCGCAAGGTGAAGGTGGCGCGCTGCCCCGGCTTCAAGGTGCGCTCTCGCTCCCCGTCGAAAGCCAGCGTGGCGGGGCCTTGCAGGTGTACCGGCGCGTTGAATGCGACGCTGCGTGTCGCGGCCACCGCCACATCGGCGAAGTGTCCCGGTGCCACTGGCGCGTGCAGGACCCGCGTCGTGGGTCGTTCGGCGGCTGCGAACTCGATCAGGACGCCGGAGTCGCACGATGCCGCAAGCGGCAGGGCGAAACCGGCGACACCGGTCATCCCCACCGCAGCGGGATCGGCTCGCGTCAGCACGGCCATGATCCAGGTGCGTGGATCGACGATGGCGCGAGCACCCAGGAAACGGTCAGTTGTCGCCACCGCATCGATCAGCGCAAGGTCGTCCGGCTCTGCCTCGATTGCCACGTGAATGACCTTCGCGCGTTCCGAGACCGCAGCCAGCGGCACCTCGCCATAAGCGACCAACGCGGCCGCAACGCCGGCGGCCGTGGCCTCCTGCATGTGCGGGAACGCGTTGTTGGTGCCTGTGGAGAGCGGAATCAGCGGCGCGTCGAGCCAGCCCTGCGCGAACGCTCGGTTGGTGCCGTCGCCGCCGAGCGTGATGACGGCTGCAGCGCCCTTGAGCCCCTGGGCGGCGTTGCGGGTGTCGGCAGCGGTTCCCGAGGCTTCGATGTCGAGGGGAGTCGCCGCAATGCCCGTCTCCGCGGCTGCGCTCGCGACGATGTTGTGTGAGTCCGGCAGATAGCGCACGAGCACGGCGGCGGGGGAATCTCCCGGCGCTTTCTGGCCCCGCCCTTGCAACGCGGCTATGCCGGCCAGACAGCGACGCACGATGGCCGCCTTCTCTTGATTGTCGAACACGGACGCCCGCGCGGTCAGGCGTCGCACGTCCTTGCCGGATGCAGGGTTGGCGACGATGCCGACAATTGGCGTCGCGGTTTGCTCCGACAGGCTCACGCCAAGGAACACCGTGCGCCGACGAGACCCCGACTCGCGCCTTGGCTATTCGCTACCGAGCAGTTCCTTCGCCGCCGCGACGATCTTCGGCGCATTCGGCAGCCACGCCTGCTCGAGGTTGGCGGCGAACGGCACCGGCGAGAACGGTGCGCCGATCCGCGCCACCGGCGCGTCCAGGTAGTCGAACGCGAGTTCCTGAATCTGCGAGGCGATCTCGCCGCCGAGCCCGCCGAAGCGCACTGCCTCGTGGACGACGATGGCGCGGTGGGTCTTCTGCACCGAGGCCACCATCGCCTCGGTGTCCATGGGTTGCAGTGAGCGGAGGTCAATAACTTCCGTGTCGATGCCTTCCTCCGCGAGCGCTTCAGCCGCGGTGGTGGCCTCATGCACCATGCGGCTGTAGGTGAGGATGGTGAGATCGCTGCCTTCGCGCGCGGTGCGGGCCTTGCCGATCGGCACCTCGTAGCTGTCCTCCGGCACCTCGCCCGTGTTGCGCAGCGAGAGCTTGTTCAGCACCACGAACACCGGGTTGTCGTCCCGCGAGGCGGCGATGATGAGGCCCTTGGCGTCGTGCGGCGTTGCCGGCGCTACCACCTTGAGGCCGGGCAGGTGGCAGATCCACGCTTCCAGGCTTTGCGAGTGCTGCGCCGCCATGTTCATGCCGCCGCCGGACATGGTGACGATGGTGATGGGGAGCGTGGCCGAGCCACCGAACATGTAGCGCATCTTCGCCATCTGGTTGGCGATCTCGTCCATGCACTCGCCCATGAAATCCATGAACATGATGTCGATGATGGGACGCAGGCCTGTGGCGGCGGCACCTACGGCGAGGCCGACGATGCCTTCTTCGGAGATCGGCGTGTCGATGACGCGCTCCTCGCCATAGGCGTCGAGCAGGCCACGATAGGAGCCGAACACGCCGCCAGCGCCGGCGACATCCTCGCCAGCGACGAAAGCGGTGTCCTGCTCGGCGAGCACCGTGTGCGCGGCCTCGGCGATTGCGCCGACATAGGTGAGTTCCCGGGTCGCGACTGCTTCGGCCATGTGATCCCCCTCAAGGATGAACTTCGGTTGCTCGGCCTTCGACTTGCCTCAGGCGTAAACGTCGTCGAGCAACGTGGCAACATCGGGCACGGGGCTCTGCTCCGCGAACTCGATGCCGGCCTGCACTTCCGCCATGATGCCGTCGTGGACCTCGGCCGCCTGCTCCTGGCTCAAGACGCCGAGTTCCGCCAGCCGCTCCTCGAACATGTGGATCGGATCGCGCTTTTGCCATTCTTCGAGTTCGGCGTCGGTGCGGTACGACAGACCCATGCCGCGCACGCCCACATGGTCGAAGAA
This sequence comes from Pseudomonadales bacterium, assembly GCA_965116935.1. Lineage (GTDB taxonomy): Bacteria > Pseudomonadota > Gammaproteobacteria > Pseudomonadales > Azotimanducaceae > VXYL01. Next base: position 4,908,188 of record OZ220737.1, read on the forward strand.
GCGGTAGGTCTTGCATTCGAGCAGCGTGGGCCCGTCGCCGGCGCGGGCGCGTTCGAGCGCGGCGCCGGCGGCCTCGTACACCGCCACCGCGTCCATGCCATCGACGATGACCCCGGGCATGCCATAGCCGGCGGCGCGATCCGCCACGTCGACGATGGCCTGATGGTTGGCTTGCGCCGTGTATTCGCCGTAGCCGTTGTTCTCGCACACGAACAGCGCCGGCAGCTTGTAGAGAGCGGCCATGTTGGCGGCCTCGTGGAACGAGCCCTCGTTGCTGGCGCCGTCGCCGAAGAAAGTGACGGCCACGCGGTCGGTCTTGCGGTACTTGGCCGTGAACGCCGCACCCACCGCGATGGGCGGCCCGGCGCCGACGATGCCGTTGGCACCCAGCATGCCGAGCTCCATGTTGGAGATGTGCATGCTGCCGCCCTTGCCGCGACAGTAGCCAGTGGCACGGCCAAACAGCTCCGCAAACATGCGGTCGAAGGCACCGCCTTTGGCGATCAGGTGTCCGTGGCCCCGGTGGGTGCTGGTGATCCAGTCGTCGGCGGAGAGATGCGCCATGATCCCGGCCGCCACCGCCTCCTGGCCGACGTAGAGATGCAGCGCGCCGGGAATCCGTCCCGCCTCTGCCATCCTGCCGGCCTCTGTCTCGAACACGCGAATCCGCACCATGCGACGATGGATGTCGCGCAGAGTGTCGTCGTCCGGTTGCATGAAGCACCCCCCTCCTTGGCCGGTCCGCACAATTTGGCGCAATCGGCGCATTTGTGCAAATGGCAAGGTAGCTCGGGTGATCGATGGCGTTGCCGTTCGCCGGTGTGTCAGCGGGGAGCGCGCGTGGAGGGGGATAAGATGCACTGCGTTGGGCGCGGTGCGGGAGAAGGTAGCGGTGGGTGACGTGGCGTTGAAGGCACCGGGGCTTGCGTTGCAGCCGGTGTCGGTGACGCGGAAGATGGCAGCTTCGTTGCCGGAGCTCAGGCGTGTGGCGGAGGCGAGCGGCCTGCCGATCCATCACTTGGGTGCCGGCTATCCGAACCCGGAGGTCACCGATCCGCGCGGTTTCCTTGCCGGCGAACGGCGATTCCATGAGCATCTGCGGGCGCGGGAGGGGATCAACGATCCGAACGCGCTGCCGGAGTTCTTGCGCGAGTCCTATGCCTACACCGACACGTTGGGCCCGGTGGGACCGCGACGTTCGTTTGCGCACGTGTACGGCAACGACTGGGGCGTTGCCATGGACCCCGACCGCCTCATCCCCACGGTGGGTGCTAGCGGCGGCATCAACCTCCTTTGCTCGCTCTTTGAACGACCGGGGCGGCCGATCGGCTACATCACCGACGCGCCCACCTATGCCGGGTTCGTGGCGCGAGCGTCGCTCTGCCAACACGCGAGCATCTACAGCGCCGACATGGACGCGGAGGGACCGCACCCGGAGGCGTTCCGCGAGGCGATTGCCAAAGCGAGGGCGGACGATCGTTTCGTGCCCTTCTACTACACGGTTCCCGACGGCCACAACCCTGCTGGCTTCTCCTTCAGTGGCGACCGCCGCGAGGCCATTCTCGACATCGCCCGCCAGGAGGGCATCCTCATCGTCGAGGACGCGCCATACGTGTACATCAGCTTTGCCGACGAAGAGGAGCGCCCCAAACCCTTCTTCGCCCTGGACCCCGCGCGCACGGTGCACCTTTTCACCGGCTCCAAGATCGGCTTGCCGGGGCCGCGCGTCGGCTTCGCTTACACGGAGGCGCGGCTTGCGATCGATGACGGTCGCGAGGCGCCGCTGTCGGACCTTCTGCTCACCGAGTCGAGCGCCGACATCCTGTTCCACAACCCGGCGGCGCTCTTGTCGTTCGAGTCCCTGCTTCACGACGAGGAATGTCGTCTGCGCGACTCGCTCTGGCCCGTGGCAGATGCCAAGCTCGAGGTCTATCGCGAGAACCGTGCCATCCTGCTCGGCGGCCTGAGCGAAGGGCTTGGCGCCTGGCCCGACCGCTTCCAATGGACGCGACCGGAGGCTGGCTTCTTTTCCGTCTTCCGCTTCTTGGGCGACGACATCGTCACCGACGACGACTTCATCGCCGGCATGGTCGCAAAGCATGGCGTCGTGGTGGTGCCGATGTACGACTTCTATCCGCCCGACGCCCGAGCCAGAAACCCTCGCGCCGGCCTCGACGAACTGCGCCTCTCCTTCTGCTTCACCGAACGCACCGGCAACCACCGCGTTGAGGACCTGACGGCAGCCGTAGCCGCCTTCTGCCGCGCCGCCAAGGCGGAAGCCGGCATCCGGTCGAGCTAGCCGGAGTGGTGAGCGCGAACCCGGTGGCAGCGGTTGCGGCGCAACCCAATCTACGGTTGCCATGGTTGATAAGACGCCCATTTGGGCCCCGTCGATCGGACTTCACAAACGGATGAATGACTCCCTCGTTAGGCCAAACAGCCTGTCTTGCCCGGGATACGGAGTCCCGTCTTTGTGAACGAATCGACCGTCGGAGTTGGCACTCATCATGTCGACGTCGGAGCACGTCGTAAGGTCTTCGGGTTGGCGCGAACCGATTTCCAGGTAGCTGGCTGCGGCGTCGGTTTTGTTGATCATGTGATGACCGTCGCCAGTGCCCTTGGGAAACGCTGCACAATCGCCTGCGCAGAGCACGGTCTCGCCGCCGTCCTCGACCAGCGTTAGCTCGCCCTGCAGGACGTATACGAACTCGTCCTCATGGGAGTGCCAATGGCGCTGGCTTGACCAGTTTCCGGGTGGCAGGTGCACAAGATTGACCCCGAAGTCGCTCAGTCCGCCAGCGTCGCCGAGCCACTGCCGCATGCGTTCCGAACAGGGGGCATTGAACTCCGGCGGATAGATGGTCCCCTTGCTTCTCGGCACGCGGGATAGATCGACCTTGGGCATGTGAACCTCGGGCACGGTAGCCCCATGACCATACCGTAGGGGAGCGATGCGCGGGCGCAAGACGTGCCGGCTGCCCCTGACTCTGCGAGCGAGCGTCGGCACGAAGGCCAGCAATCCGCGCCTGGGCCATCTGCCAGAGCGCCGCAGCGCGGCGCGAACGCGCCGTAGGCTGCTAGGATTGCCGGCCTGACGATGCGGGCGCGAGCGGCGTGGCCGGAAAGACCCTCTACGACAAGATTTGGGATGCCCATGCCGTTGCCGAGCGCGACGATGGCATGACGCTGCTCTACATCGACCGGCACCTCTTGCACGAGGTCACCTCGCCCCAGGCATTCGAGGGTTTGCAGCTTGCCGGGCGCGAGCCGTGGCGGCTCGACGCCAACCTCGCAACTCCCGATCACAACCTGCCCACCACGAACCGCGCCGCTGGCATCGGCGGCATCGAGGACGAGATCGCGCGCACTCAGGTGATTGCGCTGGACGACAATTGCCGTCGCTTTGGCATTCGCCAGTTTGAGATGACGGACCCCCGCCAAGGCATCGTGCATGTAGTGGGGCCAGAACAAGGCGCGACGCTACCGGGCATGACCATCGTCTGCGGCGACTCGCACACGTCCACCCACGGCGCCTTCGCCGCGCTCGCGCAAGGAATCGGCACGTCGGATGTAGAGCACGTGCTGGCGACGCAATGCCTCGCCCAACGCAAGGCCGACAACATGCGGGTTACGGCGACGGGACAGCTCGCGCGCGGGGTGACCAGCAAGGACCTGATCCTCGCCATCATCCGCCAGATCGGCACCGCTGGCGCCACCGGACACACCATCGAGTTTGGCGGCAGCGCGGTGCGGACGCTGTCGATGGAAGCGCGCATGACGCTGTGCAACATGTCCATCGAGGCAGGTGGTCGGGCAGGAATGGTGGCGGTGGATGACACCACCATCGAGTACCTGCGCGGCCGGCCATTCGCGCCGTCAGGCGATTTGCTCGAACAGGCAGAGGCGTATTGGCGCGGCCTTGTATCCGATCCCGACGCCAAGTTCGACCGCGCAGCCGAACTGGACGCGTCCTCACTCTCGCCGCAAGTGTCGTGGGGTACATCTCCGGAGCTCGTGCTCGGCATCGACGAGGCGGTGCCTTCGCCGGAGACCTTCGACGAACCTGCCCGTCGGGAACTGTGCCAGCGCGCCCTCGCATACATGGACCTTGCCCCTGGCACGCCCATCCGCGACGTGGCGCTGGACCGCATCTTCATCGGCTCCTGCACCAACGCCCGCATCGAGGACTTGCGAGCCGCCGCCGAGGTCGCGCAAGGACGACGCGTTGCGTCGTCGATCCGTGAGGCCCTGGTGGTTCCGGGCTCCGGACTCGTTAAACGGCAAGCGGAGGCGGAAGGGCTTGATGCTGTGTTCCGCGAAGCCGGCTTCGAGTGGCGCGACGCCGGCTGCTCGATGTGCCTCGCCATGAACGACGACCGGCTCTATCCCGGCGAGCGCTGCGCTTCCACCTCCAACCGCAACTTCGAAGGCAGGCAGGGGCACCTTGGCCGCACGCATCTCGTGAGTCCAGCCATGGCCGCCGCGGCGGCGGTGAACGGCCGCTTCGCCGACGTGCGGGAGTATCTGTGATGCAGGCCTTCGACACTCACACGGGACTGGTGGCGCCGCTCGACCGCGCCAACGTCGACACCGACCAGATCATCCCGAAGCAGTTCCTGAAGTCGATCCGCCGCACCGGCTTTGGCGACAACCTGTTCGACGCCTGGCGCTTTCGCGACGAAGGCGACATGACCAAGACGGCCAACGAGCGCGAGATCAACCGCGACTTCGTCCTCAACGAGCCGCGCTACCAAGGCGCCAGCGTCCTGGTTACACGCACCAACTTCGGCTGTGGCTCCAGCCGCGAGCACGCCGTTTGGGCGCTGCTCGAATACGGCTTCCGCTGCATCATCGCGCCGAGCTTCGCGGACATCTTCTCGGGCAACTCCCTGCAGAACGGCCTGCTCTTGGTGACGCTCCCGGACGACACGGTGGGCCAGTTGATCGAACAGGCGCAATCGGTGCCCGGGTTCTCGCTCACGGTGGACCTGCCGCAGCAGACGATTGCCGGCGAGGGCTTCGCGGCGTCCTTCGACATCGAGCCCGAGCGCAAGCGCCTTTTGACGGAAGGACTCGACGAGATTGCCCAGACGCTGCGCTACGCCGACGCCATTCGCGCCTTCGAGGAAGCACACCGACAACGGATGCCTTGGGTGTTCAGCGGGCCCTGAATCGACGACGCTGACGCACGCGACGGAAGTGACGGGCCTTGGCCCCGCTTTGGTCGCGCTCGCGTTGGGCCGTAAAATGCTCCTTGATGCCGCGCCTCTTTGGCGCAACCCTCCCTTTGGAGCCCTGACGAATGGAAAAGCGCGTTTTGGTGATCCCGGGCGACGGGATCGGCGCAGAAGTCATGCCGCATGTGCTGCGCGTGCTGCGAGCATTGCAGTTGCCGCTCGCCTTTGACGAGGCGGACATGGGCGGCGTGGCGATCGACCGGCATGGCACGCCGCTGCCTCCGGACACGCTGGCGGCGGCGCGGAGTTCGGCTGCCGTGCTGCTAGGCGCCGTGGGTGGGCCGAAGTGGGACGACCTGCCCATGACGGAGCGCCCGGAGAAGGGCCTGCTCGGCATGCGGGAAGGGCTGGACCTCTTTGCCAACCTGCGCCCGGCGACCCTGTTCGCGTCGCTCGCCGGGGCGTCATCCCTGAAGGCAGAGCTGGTGGCTGACCTCGACATCCTCATCGTCCGCGAGCTCACCGGCGGCATCTACTTCGGTGAGCCGAGGGGGGTGGAAGTCGGCAACGGCGGTCGGCGGGGCTTCAACACCTATGTTTATGAGGAGCGCGAGATCGCCCGCATCGCACGCGTCGCCTTCGAACTCGCACAGAAGCGAGGTGGCCGGCTGTGCTCGGTAGACAAGGCCAACGTGCTGGAAGTGACGCAGCTTTGGCGCGAGGTGGTGACGGAGGTTCACGCCGACTATGCCGATGTTGAACTCAGCCACCTCTACGTGGACAACGCCGCCATGCAGCTCGTGCGGGCGCCGAAGCAGTTCGATGTGGTGGTCACCGGCAACATGTTCGGCGACATCCTCTCGGACGTGGCGGCCATGCTCACCGGTTCGCTCGGCATGCTGCCTTCGGCCTCGCTGAACGCGGACGGCCAGGGAATGTTCGAGCCGGTACACGGCAGCGCGCCCGACATCGCCGGGCAAAACGTCGCGAATCCGCTGGCCACCATCCTCTCGGCAGCGATGATGCTGCGCTACAGCCTAGAGGAAGCAGGGGCGGCGGAGCGCCTTGAAGGTGCCGTGCAGACGGTGCTGGCGAGCGGGCTGCGCACGGCGGACATCCTGCCGGCGGGAGCAGACGACGGCAGCCTGCGGCGGGTGGGAACCGACGAAATGGCAGATGCGGTGATCGCCGCCCTCGGCGTCGCTACGGAGACGCCCTGATGGAACCAATGAACGTCGCCATCGCCGGCGCCACCGGCGCCGTGGGCGAGGCCATGCGCGAGATCCTCGAAGCGCGGGAGTTCCCGGTGGCCGAACTCCACCTGCTGGCGTCGGAACGGTCTGCCGGCAAGCGCCTGCAGTTCCACGGCAAGTCGGTTGCCGTGCAGGTGCTCGACGACTTCGACTTCGATGGCGTGCAGGTGGCGTTCTTCTCCGCTGGCGGCGGCATCTCTGCCGATCATGCCCCACGCGCCGCCGACGCCGGCGCCGTCGTGATCGACAACACCTCCAAGTTTCGCCTGGAGGAAGGCATCCCGCTGGTGGTGCCGGAAGTGAATCCGCACCGCATCGTTGACGGCCTCGGCACCAATATCATCGCCAATCCGAATTGCTCGACGATTCAGATGACCGTGGCGCTGAAGCCCATCTACGACGCCGTAGGCATCGAACGGGTGAATGTGGCTACCTACCAGGCGGTGTCTGGTGCCGGTACCACCGGCATCCAGGAGCTTGCGGGCCAAACCGCAAATCTCCTGAACGGCAAGCCGGTGGAGGAGTTCACTGCCCATCCGGTGCAGATCGCCTTCAACGCGGTGGCGAACGCCTGGGACACACTGGACAACGGCTTCACCGTCGAGGAAATGAAGATGGTGCAGGAGACCCGAAAGATCTTCGAGGACGACGACCTCAAGGTGAACCCCACCTGCGTGCGCGTGCCGGTGTTCTACGGCCATTGTGAGGCGGTGCACATCGAAACCCGCGACCCCATCTCGCCAGCCGACGCCCGCGATCTGCTGCATGCGGCAGAGGGCGTCGTGGTGGTGGACGACATGGATGCCGCCTGCCCCAATCCGGTGGACCATGCCGCCGGTGAAGACCCCGTCTTCGTGGGTCGCATTCGCCAAGACTTGAGCCACGAGCGCGGCCTGAACCTGTGGGTGGTGTCGGACAACGTGCGCAAGGGCGCCGCTCTCAACAGCATCCAAATCGCAGAACGGCTGCAAGAGTTGCTCTGATGGCCTGCCCGAGGCGGCACGCTCGGCCAAGCCACCCTGGGAGGGGGCACCTACCCTCCAGCGCCCGTTGCGCAAGGCTCCTTGGGCGCACGGCACGACAGTCGTGTGCGGTCTCCGCTCTGGTGGTGCTGCTTGCTTTACCCGCGATCGGTGCCAAAAGCGGTTCCGGTGAGCCTATCGGCCATGTCGTGGTCGGCGGCACGGACACGCTTTGGAGCATCGCCGCCCGAGTGCGCCGCGATGTGTCGATCGAGGAGACGATGCTTGCGATTGTCCGCGCCAATCCAAACGCCTTCACCGACGGGGACCCAAGCCAGCTGCGAGCAGGAGCGCGACTGGCATTGCCTTGGGTGGATACGCAGGTTGAAGCGGAACCAGACCGCGTTGCAGCGCCGGTTCCCGCCGCAGTTGCGCCCCCGAACCGGGCCCCTACGGACGACGCGGCTGCCACGGCGCTCCCTGGCGCCGGCGCCGCCGCCACCATTGAACGCTTGACGACGGAGATCGATGAACTGCGCGCGGAAGTTGCGCGTGGTGTCGAGGCACATGCTCGCGTGGCGAGTGAGCGCGACCGCCTTCTTGAAGAGAACACCTCGCTGCGGGTGCAGGAGAGGCCGGACGTGGCGGAGCCGTCTCGCCCTCAGCCAGCGCAAGCGGCAGTCGGTCGCCCTACCCGGCCACCCGTTTTGCTGCCTGCCGTTGCCCTCCTGCTCGGCCTTCTACTTGGGGTCGGTGGCAGTGCCGGCTGGCAACGCTGGCAGCGACGTCCGGTGCCCGCAGTGCCGTCAGAACCCGTCGCATCGCCAATGGATCGGCTGGCAAGTCGCGTGCGAACCGTGGCCGCGCCGGCGGCCGTCGCCTCGAGCCCCACGACGCCGGCAACGTCAGCGCCTGACGACCTCGACGCCGCCATTGAGACCGTGGAAGGCGACCCCGTGGCCGTGAAGCTGGAACTGGCACGCGCATACATCGACATCGGCGACGCCGACAGCGCCAACGAGGTGCTGAAGGAAATCTCGGCGCAAGGCAACCTCGAGCAACGCGCCGCCGCAGCGGAACTGCTACAGCGCCTGTGAACGGGCCGGGCGATGCCGCCACCGCGGTGGAGTCCCCGCCGAACACGAGCTCGGTTGTGCTCGGCGTCGAGTACGACGGTCGCTGCTTCCACGGCCTGCAATCGCAAGCGGGCGTGGCCACGGTGCAGGATGCGCTCGAGCAGGCGATCGCCCGCGTCGGCAACCAACCCCCAAGCGCGGCAAGAATCGTCGCGGCCGGACGCACAGATGCTGGCGTCCATGCGACGCAACAGGTCGTGAGCTTCACGGCCAGCGCCGAGCGCACGGAAGACGCCTGGCGCCTAGGGGTCACGAGCCTCACGCCGAACGGTTTGGGCGTGGTCTGGTGCCGCAAGGCGCCGAGCGACTTCAGCGCCCGCTTCGATGCGGCGTGGAGACGCTACGTCTATGTCATCGACGACGGCTCGCGACGCCCCGTCATCGCCCGAGGCCTGTGTGCCTGGGCGGAGCAACGACTCGACGAAACCGCCATGCAGCAGGCCGCCCTGCCGCTGATCGGCGAGCACGACTTCTCCGCCTTCCGCGCCGCCGCCTGTCAGTCACGCTCGCCCTGGCGCTGCATCCGCCATCTGCGCGTGCGCCGCATCGGCAGCTTTGTCGCCATCGACATCCAGGCCAACGCCTTCGTCCTGCGCATGGTGCGCAACATCGCCGGCACGTTGCTCGCCGTCGGCCACAGCGCCCTCCCACAAGACGGTCCCGCCGAGCTCTTGGCCGGCCGAGACCGCCGCCGGGCCCCGCCCACCGCACCGGCCCAAGGCCTCTACCTGATCGACGTCGGCTACCCAACCATCCGCACAGCCCCCCGCCCACCCCCACTCTTGGCGGCGGCTGACCCGGACTGGTTGCGCGCATAGGCCTGCGCGCCGCCGCCTCGGTGGTGGCACCTCAGGCTTGCCCTGCCATGGGCAACGTATGATGCCGCGCTTGATTTGGTGGCTCGTGGGGGAGCTTTGGATCGGGTTCTTGAGATTGGCGGCTATGCGGCGGGGTTTTGCGGTCGGCTTTTTGCGCAGGCGGGGTGTGACGTGGTGCGCGTCGAAGGCGGCGACGCGGTGCCGGCCTGGACGGGTTCTGCGGCGCTTGACCTCTTTCTGCACGCCGAGAAGCGTCGGGAATCGGGGCAAGGCGGAGATGACGGCCGCTTGCGGCTCCGGGAGCTTGCGGCCCAGGCGGACATCGTTGTCGTGGAGGGCGAAACTGCCGATGCGGTGACGGCTCTCGGTTTTGACGATTGGGATGCGCCGGTGAAGCTGGCGATCACGCCTTTTGGCCGCTCCGGACCCAAACGCAACTGGCGGGCAACGCCGCACACGCTTCTGGCGATGGGTGGCTACACCAATCTGATGGGCGATCCCGAGCGGGCACCCCTGTCTTTGCCAGGTCACTACGTTGAGTTTCAAAGTGGCGGGCTCGCCTTCACGGCGGCGAACGCCTGTCGTGTCGCCGGCCAGCGCAACACCATCGATGTCGGCATGCTGGAGACGGTGATGGCGCTTAGCCAGTTCACCACCGTGATGTGGCACTGCGCGGGGCGCATCCGGTCGCGTCACGGCAACGACTTCTGGTCGGTGCCGCCCACCAACATGTTCCGCTGTGCCGACGGCTGGATGTACATCAACATCGTGCCCGGCTTCTGGGACGCCTTCGCCACGGGGCTCGGGATGCCGGAACTGGTGCTCGACGAGCGCTTCACGAGCAACGACCTCCGGGTGGAAAACCGCGACGCGCTGCACGCCATCATCGCCCGTGCCGTGTTGCCGCTGACCCGGGAGGAGATGCTTCGGCGAGCCAGCGAGTATCGCTTTCCGCTTGGGGTGGTGCTGGATTTCGAGGAGGTGTTGCGGGCCGAGCACCTGCGAGAGCGTGATGTGTGGCAACGGGTGACTGACGGCGAACGGGAGGTTCTTTCGCCACGGCCTGGTTGGGTGGTGCACGGCGAACCGAACCCTGTGCGACAGATTGCATCGCCGAAGGCAAAGTCGAAAGGGTTCCGGCCTCGCTCCGAAACCGCGACCTGCGCCGTCGCGCAGCAAGCTTCGCTGCGTACCGGCGGGGCCGCGCACGGCAACGCCCTGCAAGCGAGCGACCAAGGCGACGGATTATGCCGCGGCCCCTTGAACGGCGTACGCATCCTCGACCTGACCCACGTTTGGGCCGGCCCCTTGGCAACGCGTTTCCTCGCCGATCTCGGCGCCGCGGTTGTGAAGGTGGAGCGGCCGATGGGGCGGGGCCCGCGCGAATATCGTGGCGCAACTCCCATCGGCGGCTGGATCGGCGGCGAGCCTAGCGACGAGCCGTGGAATGCCAATGCCGTGTTCGTCAAGCTGCAACGGAACAAGCGCAGCTTGGCTTTGGACCTCAAGACCGAAGCGGGACGGGAGACCTTTCTGGAGCTCGTGGCCGTGGCCGACGTGGTGATCGAGAATTTCAGCGCCCGCGCCATGCCCGGGCTCGGACTTGACCACGAGCGCTTGCAGGAAGCCAATCCAAGGCTCATTTGCGTGACGGCGCCGGGCTACGGCAGGAGCGGTCCTTGGCGCGACCGCGTGGCGTTTGGACCCAGCGTAGAGCCGATGTCCGGCCTCACCACCGTCATGGGCTACGGCCCGGACGAGCCGCGCAACACCGCAATGGCTCTCATGGACGCCATTACAGCCGTGAACGCTGCCGCCGCCGTGATGACGGCATTGCGCCGCCGCCAACAGACGGGCAAGGGGGCGTTCGTCGAGCTTGCGTTGCACGAGGGCGGCGTGGCGCTGTGCGGGCCTTGGCTCGTCGAGCATCAGCTTGGTGGTCGGGCTCCGCGCCTCGGCAATCGACACCCCGAGATGGCGCCACACGGCGTCTATCGCTGCGCCGGAGAGGACAGCTGGCTCGCAGTCGGCTGCCGCAACGCCGAAGACTGGCGTGCGCTGTGTGCCCTGCTTGGTGCATTGGAACCCGACTGGGACTTGGATGCGCGCCGCCGCCACCACGACGCCATCGACTCCACCATCGCGGCATGGACGAGCGCTCGGGAGAAGCAGGCCGCCGCGCGGGAGCTACAAGCGGCCGGCGTACCATCCGGCGCCGTCAACACCACCCCCGACATGACCGCCGACAGCCAAGTGCAGCATCGCGGCTTCTTCGTGCCGCTGGAGCCCGGCCCAACGCCCATGCCCGGCAACCCCATCCACATGTCCGGCATCGGCAGCGAAGACTGGCGCCCGTGCCCAACCCTCGGCCAGGACAACGCCCTAGTGCTGTCGCAATGGCTCGGCTACCGCCAAGACCGCATCGCGGAACTGGCCAAATCCGGTGTGATCGTGGACAAACCGCCGCGGTGACCCTCGTCCCTTGGTTCCATGCACCGCAGGCCATCGTCCTTCATCGCAGGCCAAGCTACCTCTGACGAGCCGCCCTCGTCACTCCTCCTACGGTAAGATGCCTCGTCGCTAACGAACTCCGGGCGTCCCATTCTAACGATGCCAGCCGCACGAGCCCGCAACCGAGAAATGCACCCCAACGTTGCGGCGGAATTGGGCCAACAGGCAGGGATACTTCCGCTCTCCGACACTGCGGACCTATACAGGAGGTCCGTCGCCCCACAGCTGGACCCCGACAGGCGTGCGTCCCTCGGCCAGTTCATGACGCCTACGCCCATCGGGCGTTACATGGCCGCGATGTTCGACTCTTTGCCACCGCACATGCGCGTTCTCGATCCAGGCGCAGGAGTCGGCGCCCTAACCGCTGCCTTCGCCGAGCGCCTATGCCAGGAAGGGAATGCCAAATGCGTTGATTTCGTCGCCTACGAAATCGACGCCATCCTCGGCGGTTACCTTAAACGCACGCTTGAGGAAGTTGCCGATCGCTGTCGCCATGCCGATGTACGCACCAACACGGAACTTTGCAGTCAGGACTTCGTCCTGACGCCGCCCAATCTGACGGATCTCTTCCGACATGCGAACGACGGCCATTTCACGCACGTCATCATGAACCCGCCCTACCGGAAAATCTCCAGCACATCAAATCACCGCGTGGCCCTGAGGCAAGCAGGCATCGAGACATCGAATCTCTACACCGGGTTCATGCACCTCGCCGCCCAAGCCCTCCGAGTGGGTGGAGAAATGGTCGCCATCGTGCCCCGGTCATTCTGCAATGGGCCCTACTTCAAGCCGTTCAGGGTCCGTTTCCTGGACCTGATGACACTTCGTCACATCCACGTATTCGAAGCCCGGGATCGAGCGTTCGGCCACGAGGACGTGCTCCAGGAGAACATAATCGTCCATGCCATCAGAGGCGTTCCCAAGGACCACGTTCGCATTACCGCCAGCACGGACTCTACGTTCGACGACATGACTGAGCGGCTCGTGCCACATGAGCGTCTCGTCCACGCCGACGATCCAGAACGATTCGTCCACATCGCTGTCAATGCAATCGAACAGAGCATTGCTGACCAGCTCGCCGTCTTCTCGTCGACGCTCGATGACCTGGGCGTAGAAGTCTCTACGGGGCCAGTGGTCGACTTCCGGCTCAGAAGCTATCTGAAACCCAATCCCGTCTCTGGCACCGTGCCCGTTCTTTACCCGACGCACTTTCGCGACGGTTTCACTTCGTGGCCGAAACGGTCGCGCAAGCCAAACTCGATCCAAGTATGCACCGAAACCCGCAAGTGGTTGTGGGCGAACGAGGGGAACTTCGTCGTCACACGGCGATTCACCTCGAAGGAAGAACCGCGGCGGATCGTTGCGTCCACCTACACGGGGGACCTGCCCGGCGAGTTCGTGGGCTTCGAGAACCACCTCAACGTCTACCATGCCGGCCAGCGCGGACTAACTCGCCCGCTTGCACTCGGCCTGTCCGTCTATCTCAACAGCACTCTGGTGGACCGGTACTTCCGACAATTCAACGGTCACACGCAGGTCAACGCGACGGATCTGCGAGCGCTGCGTTACCCCGACGCCGACACGCTTACGCGCGTCGGCCACGCGGTCGATGGACGCCAACTCTCGCAGCACGACATCGACGACATCATTGGTGCAGAGGTGATGCACATGCCAGGCACGGAAGACCCCCTCAACGCCCAAGGCAAGATCGACGAGGCGCTGGAAATCCTCAAGGCGCTCGGGATGCCTCGTGGACAACAGAACAAGCGGTCAGCACTCACCCTCTTGGCGCTGCTCGACCTCAAGCCATCAGGGCGTTGGTCGAGCATCAAGCAACCCCTAGTTGGCATCACGCCAATCATGGACTACATCCGTGACCACTACGGTGAACAGTATGCTCCGAATACGCGGGAGACGATCCGGCGCCAGACAGTGCACCAGTTCGTCGAGGCTGGACTCGCCATCCACAACCCAGACGACCCCGAGCGACCGGTGAATAGCCCCCGAACCTGTTATCAGGTCAGCGACGAGGCCGCCGCAGCAATCCGCTGCTATGGCACCAACGAATGGGACGACGCATTGCACGGCTGGCTGCGGGCGCAGCCGACACTAGCCGAGAGATGGGCTCGACACCGCGATATGCATATGGTTGCAGTAGAAATCGCCGACCACCAGCTAACCTATTTGACGCCTGGCCGCCACAGCGCGCTGATTCGCCAGATCATTGCCTCCTTCGCTCCTCGGTTTGCCCCAGGCGCGGAGGTCATCTACATCGGCGACACTGGGGCCAAGACCGGTCATTTCGAGGTAGAACGCCTCGCCACCCTCGGAGTTACCGTCGACAAACACGGAAAACTACCGGATGTCGTCCTCTACGCGCCCGCCAACGACTGGCTCTTGCTGGTCGAGGCGGTCACGAGCCATGGGCCCGTAGACGCAAAGCGCCACAACGAGTTGGCAGAGCTGTTCGAGACCGCCACGCCGGGCTTGGTCTATGTCACCGCTTTTCCGTCCCGCAGGGACATGTCGCGGTATCTCGCCGAGATCTCGTGGGAAACGGAAGTTTGGTGCGCCGATGCTCCCAGCCATCTGATTCACTTCAATGGCGACCAATTCCTTGGACCGCACCTAGCAGGCTCCTAGCCGAAGGTATTAGCGGCAGTGCAAAGGGATTGCTTACGGGCGCTAGATCCCGCCTCGCTCCTCACGCCAAAGGCTATAGCGAGGGAGCGAGTCGGTCCTAGAGCCTCATTGACGATGCCTCCGCCCTTCTCACAAGGTCGAACCCGCGTGATAATCTTGCGTGGCGGAGCGTGCCTTCGACAAAGGCGACGCAAAGCGTCGTAAAGGGGAGCGTGGGCAGGTGGGCCAGCCGGAGCAGATGGATTGGCCAGGTCGTGTTCCACCCCAGCCCTACCCCCTGCCCCCTTCCCCTCAGCTTGCGGTCGTGCCCCACCTGCACCTTGCCACAGCAGGGGTTGTGCTCGGCCCGGACTCCGTTCGGGAACCAACCAACCCGAGGAGCAACCATGAGCACCAAGGCACCTGCCACCGTCACGTGGCAACGGACGGACTGCGTGTCCGCATCGAGATAAGGAACAAGCACGACCGCGAGGGACGTAGAGGACATTGACCCCAAGTGGGCTAACTCAGCCGCGGACGACGAGGACTGGGACCTGCCGTGGAACTACGACACATGCGACGACGACCTAAACGAGGGGCGCGGTCTTCTCAGGCGGGCCTTTTTGGCGGCACGCGGAGCCCGGATCGACGGTGTACTCAGACGAGGCCCCGAGCTACGCGGAGATGCCGGAGTTCCACCACGCAAGCGTGGCGCACAACGGTGGCGAGTACGTCAGGGACGAGGTGTCGGCGAACGGCATCGAGTCCTTCTGGGCGCCGCTCAAGCGTGGCTACAAGGGCACCTACCACTGGATGAGCCGCAAGCACCTGCACCGCTAGGAGTTCGCCGGCCGCAACAACGCACGGCGGCTGAGCACGGAGGATCACATGCGGCTCTTGGCCCCTAGGATGGTCGGCAAATCATTGCCGTGGAAGGTGCTGACACGTTAGTCAATCGGGACCGATCAAGTCAATCAGGTCGATGGCATCAGGGTTCGATCCTGGGCTCAGCACTTCGTCGACCTCCGCACGAACGGCGGGGGCAAAACGCGTCTCGCGCAGCGTCCTCGCTGCGTCTTGTGGCACCGCCGCTTTCAGCAACATGCGAAGGATGTTCCTGTGGGCGGGTAACACGCCGGCCAGTTCCTGCTCAGTCACCGCGTTCTTCTCCAGTTGATTTCTAGGACCAGCCTACCACTGGCTACTTGATTTGGAAGGCGTCGACGTGGGGGAGTGGTCGGGCCGGACGCGCTGACGTTCTGGCTATGGATCTCTGAAAGCGATTCCGACACACGTTCGGAGGTTTCCATGTGGCGGCGTGTGGTAATCTCAACAGTTACAAACTAATCCGATGAGAAGGGACTCCATGCCGAAAGGAAACAAAGGTAGCGGCCGAGCCGCCCGTCAACCGGGTTGTGTATGCGCTGGCGTACAACGAGCTTGTTCGGTCGAAGTTTGGCTTTGAACTGGAAGCGGCCATGTTCTACAAGCTCAAATGGTATCACCGCATCTTCGGCTGGATGACTCGGTCATTCGATGATCGTCTTTGGCTCGGTCCGCCTGAGCGGCCGCCAGGCGAGAGTCCAATCCGCTCCTGACCGGACCAGCTATGAACGAGTGTCCGGACCCGAAAGACAAGCTTCGTGTCGTCTGCAGCCGGCAGTTGCAGGGCGCCGAAGTCGTTCCTAAGCCCTCCCGCACCGCAATGGGAGTACCGACATGACCAAGGAACGCGACAAGACGCGTCGCAGGGCCAAGCGCGCAGAGCGGCGCAGGACCGACGACAAGCAGGGTCTTCTTGACGCCTGGTTCCAGAACACGTTGTGGGCCGAAGTAAAGGGTGTCCAACTCGCCAGATTCGCCCCCGGGCAACGTGCAGGCGCTGGGGTAGCTCGGATGCACTAGGGGTATTCAGTGCTAGTGTGGTGCGGCTGTCAATCGCGATGGACGCAACCGTGACCGTCCCTTCCTCGTCGTCGCCAATTGCGCCAAGGTCAACCAGACCTTCACTTCGCTGGACTATGTGCTTCGCGCGGACCGCAACACCGCGCTTCACGTCAGCCTCCAAGGCGTCGGCTATCTGGTCCAACACCGCGATCATGGCTAGGGACTCCGACCGTTCGCGCTCAACACGTTCCGCCATCCAGTTCGAGTCTCCTGGGTCATGCCGCGTACATCCGTCGTCGCTGTTGAGAAAGCCGCGCACACCACCACCGGGCAACCCGTCCGTCTATGCTTTCGGTTTCCGGTCGGCTGGGACTACACTCGACGCCGAACTGTCGCCTGCGCCGCAGGAGTGCCGGGCGTCCCGTACCGTGGAACGGTGGCCGTTCGCCCGATCAGCGGGCTCCCACCGGCCCACGCCGACCCGGACCCTCTGTCCCTAGGGCAGCGTCAGTTGGAGTCCCGCAATGCCACACTGGTGCCGCGCGACGAGCAGCGTCGAGCCGGGCAGGTGACGTACCCCTTTGCTTAGCGCGCCGCCGTAAACGCCAAGTCTAACGACCGCACATGGTTCCCAGTGCAAGGGACGCCTATGCGTCCGCCTACTTGGCGAGTTTCCTCTGCAACCTGCGCACTGCCTTGCCGAGTTCCGCGATTTCGGCCTTCAGCGCGTCCACGTCGGTCTCGTCGCTTTCCGCTTCGCCGAAGTGCTGTTCCCGCGTCTTCAGCACCACGGCATCGCGATCCACGTTGGAGTTGAAGATGGCAACGGCCTCGAAGTTCTCCTTGCCAGGATTGCACATGGCGTGGAACTGGCCGGCCGGCACGACGGCGACCGATCCTGGGCACAAATCGTAGGTTTCATTCTCGATCTGGATGCGCCCCTCGCCCTTCTGGACGATGACGATTTCCTCGACGACGGTATGACTGTGGCCGGCGTCCTCTTCCCCCGGCGCCATGCAGATTGGCGCGACGCCGAGTTCCTTGAGCGTCGCCGACCGGACGGCGCGCGCGCCGGCAAAATCGTCGGCGTTCAATACGGTGCCCATGGGTGCCTCTTGATTGGTTGGGAGGACTCGGAACCATAGCATGCGCGCCAAGCGTGGCGACGCGGCGGGAACAGGCCCTTGCCCGACTGCGAGCAGGCCCGTCTCGCGGGGAGAGGGCTGGTTGCACTTCCAGGCCTTGGTTGCTTCGCCCTCGGCCTCAACCAGCGCTGCGCGGCAGTGGCGGCAGGTCCACGAACTCCCCGGTGCGCTTCTCCTGGTTGGCCACCACTGCTTCGCGCATTTCTGCGGGTTGCAGGAAAGAGGCGTTCCAGATGGAGATGTAGTCGAGGCCGTCCGCGGTCGTATGGTCGCGGGAATAGTTGATCATGCGCTTGCAGCCGTAGAGCGCGAGCGGCGGCTTGGCGGTGATTTCGCGAGCGATCTCGAACACCCCTTCGAGCATCGCCTCCTGGTCTCGGAAGACGCGGTTGACGAGACCCACTTCCTTCGCCTCCGCCGCCGGCATGCGCCGCCCGGTGTAGGCAAGCTCGCGCACGATGCCCTCCGGGATGAGCTTGACAAGCCGAGGGAAGGTGCCGACATCGGCGGTGATCCCGACATTGATCTCGAACACGGTGAGGAACGCATCTGCCGTGGCGTAGCGCATGTCGCAGGCGGTGACCATGTCCACGCCGCCCCCGATGCAGCCGCCCTGAATCGCCGCAAGCACCGGCAGGCGGCAGTTCTCCAGCACCGAGAAGCTCTCTTGCAGGTGCCGCGTGTTGTCGTAGAAGCGAGCGCCGTGGCGAACCGCCTCCCGCGCCTCAGCCGCGGCATCCGGACGATCCTGCCCGTTGCCACCGCCTTGCCGCAGGTGACTGATGTCGAGACCAGCCGTGAAGTGCGGCCCGGTGGAGGAGATGACGATCACCCGCGCCTCGACGGCGGCGTCGATTTCGGTCACGATCTCAGGCAACTCGCGCCAGAAGGCAGGCGTCATGCTGTTGCGCTTCGCCGGCCGCGACAGCACGATGTGCGCGATCCGATCCTTCACTTCCACGTCGAAGCATTCGTAGCTCATGCAGGCAATCTCCTCGACCTTGGACGCATCCTACAGGAGTGGCCTCGGCGCCTTGCCATCGAGTCGGCTCGCCTTATGCTTGGCGCGACGGCCCGCCGGCGCTTGGAACACTCGTCCGTTCCGCCCGCCGGTACAGACTTGGAGGAAAGAATCTTGCCCACCGGAAAACAGCGAACGCCAGCGTTGCGCGCGCTTGCGACCGCCGCCGCCTTGCTGCTGGCGCAGGTGGCACTGGCGCAGGACGACCACGGCGATGGGCCGCGCAGCTCCACGTTGCTGCGGCTCGGCGAGCCGGTGCCGGGCCGGGTGGGTGCGGGCGACGTGGACGTGTTCCGTTTCGATCTGGTCGGCCCGACCTCGGTGCAGGTGCGCACCAGCGGTCAGGCGGACACGGCCGGCCGGCTCACCAGCAGCGCCGGCACGTTGCTGGCGACCGACGACAACTCCGGCGCTCGCGAGAACTTCCTCATTCGCCAAGACCTCGGCAGGGGCATCTACTACATTCAAGTGAGTGGCAGCGGCAGCTACGCGGTCGACGTGACGGTCGTGGGCAACGTGGACGACCTGCACGGGGACACCCTGGAATCGGCCACCGTTCTGCGGCTGTGGAGCCCCGAGGAGGTCGCCCGGGTCAGGCCTTCGGCGTTGCTTGCGACCTCGGGGCGCATCTTTCCCGCCGCTGACGTGGATGTCTTTCGCATCGATGTGCGCGAGGATGGCGCGGAACTGCTCACTCGAGCCGCGGGTGCAGCCAATGCCAACGGCAGCCTGCTCGACAGCGAGGGGCGTGCCATTCGCACCGATGCTTCCGGCGGCAACTTCCGCTTCTCGACCCGGCTGGCGGCGGGCATCTACTACTTGCAGGTGACGGCACCGGCGGGCGGCGCATATCGGGTGCTGGCACAGAACTCTCCTCCCTCCTCTGCCGGCCCGGGAACGTTCGTGGACACCGATGGCGACGGCGTGGGCGATGCGAGCGACGCCTTCCCGCTCGATCGCACCGAGACTCGCGACTACGACCGCGACGGCGTCGGCGACAACGCCGACCTCGACGACGACAACGACACCGCGAGCGATGTCATCGACGACCACCCGAACGATGCGCGCCGCTCGGTGCTCGCTGGCGCCTTTCGCCCGTCCGCCGACTTTGCCGGCTTCTGCGCCAATCCACGCACCGGCGTGGACAGCGCCGGCGAGCCTTACCCCGATCGTCCCGGGTCGGTCGCCTACGAGAACAACTGGCTGCGTTCCTGGAGCAACGAGGACTACCTCTGGTACGACGAGATCGTCGATGTGGATCCCATCCACCACGACACCCCGACATACTTCAGTTTGATGCGCACCTTTGCCACGACGCCAAGCGGCGCGGACAAGGATTCGGCGCACTTCTCCTTGAACACCGAGGAATACCGAGCGGAGCGCGATGCCGGGGTGGTGGTGGGCTATGGCGCCAGGTGGGCCTTGTTGCGGCGCAGCCCGCCGCGGGACATCCGCATTGCCTACACCGAGCCCAACTCGCCGGCGACTCGCGCCGACCTCACCCGCGGCGCACAGATAATCGAAGTGGACGGCGTCAGCATCCGCGATGGTTCGTCCAGCACGCTCAATGCCGGGCTCTTTCCCAGCGAGCCTGGCGAGTCGCACACCTTCCTGGTGCGCGACTTGGCGGGCTCGGAACGGACGATCGTGCTCACCGCCGAGGAGATCACCGAGGACCCGGTGCAGAACGAGGCGAACCTGGAGCGAGCGGGGCGAACGATCGGCTACATGCTGTTCAACGACCACAGCCGGGTTGCGGAAGGTGAGTTGACGGCGGCGGTTCGACGCTTTGCGAGTGCCGGAGTGGAAGAGCTTGTGCTCGATCTTCGCTACAACGGCGGCGGTCTGCTGTACATCGCTGCCGAGCTCGGCTACATGGTGGCTGGAGCCAAGTCGGTCGGGCGCGTGTTCGACGGTCTGCAATACAACGACAAGAGCTCGCACCGCAACTTCGACTTTCCGTTCCTCCACATTGACTCCGAAGACCGAGCCCTGCCGACGCTTGAACTTGACCGACTGTTCGTGCTTGCCGGTCCAGGCACCTGTTCCGCCAGCGAGGCGCTCGTCAACGCCCTGCGCGGAATCGACGTCGAAGTGGTGCTGATCGGCGCGGCCACCTGCGGCAAGCCCTACGGCTTCCTGCCTGAGGACAACTGCGGCACCACCTACTTCTCGATCCAGTTCAAGGGCGTCAACGACAAGGGTTTCGGCGACTATGCCGACGGATTCGTGCCGGTGCGCGGCGGCGGCACGGAGCCGTGGCAAGTTCCCGGCTGTCTCGTCGCCGACGATTTCGACCATTTCCTCGGCGACCCGGACGAAGCGCAATTGCAGGCAGCCCTCGGCTACATGCAGACCGGGACTTGCCCGGCGGCGAGCTCTTCGGCGGTTTCGCTCACGGCCCTCGGCGACGCCGCGCCGATGCAAGCTCGCGACTTGCTGCGGCAGAACCGCTTCTACGACGGCTACCGGGATGCGGTCGTCCGCCAGGATCGACATCGAACGCGCGTGTTGCGACAAGGAAGGTGAAGGTTTCCCCCGTCAAGATGATTGGTGCTGTCACCCTGGTGGCGGCGTTTGGCCTCACTGGATGCGGCGGCGGCAGCAGCGATCCGGATACCGACGGCGATGGCGTGTCCGACAGCCTCGATGCGTTTCCCCGCGACGCCAGCGAGACCCAGGACTCCGACAACGACGGCGTCGGCGACAACGCAGACGCCTTCCCCAACGATGCCAGTGAAACCACCGACACCGACGGGAACGGCGCCGGCGACAATGGCGATCTGGACGACGACAACGACGGCGCGGAGGACGTGATCGACGAGCATCCGCTCGATGCCAGCCGGTCCATCCAGGCAAGCGTTTTCCGTGCATCCACGGACTTCGCCGCCTATTGCGCCAATCCCCGCAGCGGCGTCGACTCTTCGGGCCGTGTCTTCCCGGACTTGGAAGGTTCGGTGGCTTATGAGAACAACTGGATTCGCTCCTGGAGCAACGAGGAATACCTCTGGTACGACGAGATCGTCGATGTGGACCCCATCGATCACGACACTCCGGAGTATTTCGACCTGATGCGCACCTTCGCCACGACCCCGAGTGGCCGGGACAAGGATCAGTTCCACTTCACGTGGGAAACGGAGGAATACCGGCGCGCTCGCGACAGCGGCGTGGCGGTGGGATACGGTGCCGAGTGGGCCATCGTCGCGTCACGGCCCCCGCGTGAAATCCGCATCGCCTTCACCGAACCGGACGCCCCGGCCACGCGCGCCGGGCTCACTCGCGGCGCACACGTCATCGCCATCGACGGCGCCGCCGTGCTGGACGGCTCTCCCGACACGCTCAACGCAGGGCTCTTCCCGGACCAGCCTGGCGAGACGCACGAGTTCGTCGTGCGCGACCTCGGCGCAAGCGCTGGCGCGGAGCGGACTGTGGTTCTGGCGGCGGAAGAGGTCGCCGCCGACCCGGTGCAGAACGACGCCGTGCTCGAATACGCCGGGCGCAAGGTGGGCTATATGGCGTTTCACGACCACAACCGCGTGGCAGAAGGCGAGCTCGCGGCTGCGGTGCGGCGGTTCCGTGACGAAGGCGTAGAGGACCTTGTGCTGGACTTGCGTTACAACGGCGGCGGGCTGCTCTACATCGCCGCCGGCCTTGGCTACATGATTGCGGGGCCGGCGTCGAGCGGCAAGGTCTTCGACGGTTTGCAGTACAACGACAAGCGGTCGCACCGCAACGAGGCGTTCCCGTTCATCGACACGGACCGCAACGACCGGCCCTTGCCCAGTCTCGATCTCACCCGCGTCTTCATCCTCGGCAGCGGGCGCACTTGCTCGGCGAGCGAGTCGATCATCAATGGGCTGCGAGGCATCGACGTGGAAGTGGTGTTGATTGGCGGCGCCACCTGCGGCAAGCCCTACGGCTTCCTGCCGGCGGACAACTGCGGCACGACCTATTTCTCCATCCAGTTCAGGAGCGTGAACGAAAAGGGCTTCGGCGACTTCGCTGACGGCTTCGTGCCCGTCGCGGGGGGTGGAACCGAGCCTTGGGAGGTGCCCGGGTGCTTCGTGGCGGATGACTTCGACCACCTGCTCGGCGACCCGGAAGAGGCGCGTCTGGCCGCGGCGCTTGACTACATGCAGACGGGCACTTGTCCAGCCGCCAGTGCGGACGCCCTGGCGGCGCTGGTGACGGACGGCGACATCCAGCCGTTGTGGACAGCGCGGACGATCCTTCGGCAAAATCGCTGGTACGATGGCTACCGCGAGGCCGTTGTGCGCCAAGAGCGACGGTGGGCGGCGCAGGTCCGCTGACATCCGTTCGAAGCCTCGCACCACGACGTCTTCTTCAACGACGCTCCAACGAGCTACAGACAGGTACGCACGATGCGCAAGGACGAACAGCTTCGCCTCCTCGACATTCTGGAGGATGGTATTGCCACGGGCCGCACGGCCTTTGCCGACGGCGTCATGCGCTCGCCGGCTTCCGATTTCACGTGCCCGGATCTCCTGGCGCAGGAGCAGGAGGTCTTCTTCCGCGAGACACCGCTCTTCACCGGGCTTTCGTGCGATCTGCCGGAGCCGGGCACCTACTGGGCGGACAGCCGGACCGGACTGCCCATCCTCATGACGCGGGACGAGGACGGCGAGTTCCGTGCTTTCGCCAATGCCTGCCGCCACCGGGGGGCACAGGTGGTCCCGGACGGTCGTGGCAAGCGGCCTCGGGTGAGCTGCCCGTTCCATGCGTGGACATACAACATGCGTGGCGACCTAGTCGCCGTCAACCGCGCCGACAGCTTTGGCGGCATCGACCGCAGCCAGCACGGCCTGGTGGAGCTTCCGAGCGCGGAGAAGTACGGCACGCTGTGGGTAATCCCGAATCCGCATTCCCGCGAGACGATCGACGTCGACGCCTGCTTCGGCGAGCTGTCGGACGACATGGAGAACTGGGAGCTCGGCGCCTACCAGCACGCGGCGACGCAAGTGCTGGAAGCGGACGTGAACTGGAAGCTTGCCATCGACACGTTCGGCGAGAACTACCACTTCCCCGTGCTGCACCGGCACACGCTGGGACCAGGTTTTCACGGCAACCTGCAGACCCACGACGTGATGGGCCTGAACTACCGCATGGTGTTCGCCCGCTCGAACTTCGAGGAAGTCGCCAAAGCCGTACCGGACCGCGACCAGTGGCCGTTCCGACAGATGACACTATGCGTGTATTTCGTCTATCCGAACACGATTTTCCTGGTGGACATAGGCGTCGTGGACGTGCTGCGCATGTTTCCTGACGGTACCGGCCGCTCCCGCACGGCGCACAGCGTGTACCTGACGCCAAACGCCGCCGACTTCTTCCGGCGCACCGGCACGGACCCACGGGAACGGTTTGCCGGCTTCAACAGCGTGATTCAAGGGGAGGACTACGTCATGGCCGCCTCCACCCAAGCGTGCGCAGAGGCAGGCATCCACGAACACTTCCTGTTCGGTCGCAACGAACCGGCCCTGCACCACTACCACAACGCGCACCGCAAGGGCCTGGGACGCCCGCTGCTTCAGGTGGAGAATTCCTAGCCACCTGGAACGCCACTGCCAACGCGCCCGCCGGGGCGCCAATACGCGTAGGGGCGGGGCTTGTCCCCGCCCGCATCGAATGCACCGACAGACTCAGGGCGGTCCGGACAAGCCCGTCCCCTACGAGTTCCCGCGCCCAAGCAGCGGGCTCCACGCCGTCCGCCGCCCAAGTCGTTCGGGCCCCTTCAGCTCTCGCGAGCGAATGTCAGGCGGTGGCCGATGGGGGTTTCGATGGTGAAATCGCGCAGGCCGTAGGGTTCGTCCTGCGGCGGGCGGATTACCGTGACTCCCTTTGCCGCGTATTCCTCGTGTAAGGCGTCGGGGTCGTCCACGAAGATGTAGGCATCGCCTTCGTGCGCTTGGCGTTCGACGACGAAGACCGGGCGGCGGCGGATTTGCAGGTGGATGCTGGCACCTTCACGGAAGACGATGGCATACACGGGCTCGTGATCCGGCGGCGTGAAGAGGCCCCCCGGGCAGGAGAACCCCAGCGTATCCACATGCCAGCGCATGGCCGCTTCCACGTCCCGGCAGCCGAGCACCGGGGCGGTTTCCCACCCCGATTCCGTGCGGCCCAAGTCCACGCCGAGGGCCAGACGGTGGCCGTCTCGGTCGCGCAGCACCAACTCACGGTTGCCGTAGGGCATGTCGGTGGGTGCTTGGGCGACCAAAGCGCCGGCGGAACGGAAATCGTCGTGCAAGGAATCGACGTCAGCGCAAAAAAGGTAGGCGCTCCGCTCGTAGCTCCCTCGCGCCGCGGCCCAGACGCTGCGGCGGCGGATCTGCAGATGCACCTCGATGCCATCCCGCCGCATCACGGCATAGACGCGCTCGTCTTCCGGGCCAAACATGCCGCCGGGGCACTCGAACCCCAACGCGCTCTGGTAGTGATCCACCGCCGCCGGCACGTCCCGAACGCCCAGCACGGGCGCAGCTCGCCACGCCATCCTTGCTTCTCCTTGGGTCCTTGCTCGTTGCGCCCGATCAACTCGTGCCGACGGCGAGATATTGATCGAGGAACGGCCACATGTCCCGTTCGAGCTGCGTGGTCTCTGCCGACGCCTCGTAGGCAAAGGCGTGCGGCAGTCCCGGATAGAAGAGGTATTGCAGCGCGCCTCCCGCGTTCTGCCATTCGCGCAGGAGTTCAAGCGTCATCGGCTGCGGCACGTTGCGGTCTTCGCCCGGCTGCACCACGAGAAGCGGCGGCACCGTCTGCGCCTCGCCGGCGGCGAGCATCCGCTGCACGCTCGCTTCGTGCATGTGTTGTTCATCGTTGTAGTACTTGAGGTGCGCGGTGATGAGTTCCTCGCGGCCGGTGTCGTGCGCATGCCGGAACCGCACCAAGGGATCGGAAACCGGCCATAGCGCCACCACGCACGCCACTTCTGCCGAGATGTCCATCGCCGCATCAACGCCGTCACCCGAAACGATGGCCGTGCCCCGATGTGCCGGCGCGTCCGGCTGCGCGGCAGCGAGCAGCACGAGGTGGCCACCGGAGGAGCTGCCGATGAGTCCAATCCGCTCGGGGTCGATGCCGAACTCGTCGGCGTGTGCCCGGACGAAGCGTATGCCCGCAGTGATGTCCTGCACCGCGCAAGGGTGTCGGCCCGTGCGCCCATCGCGGAAGTCGAGCGAGAACACGGTGAGGCCCCGCCTTGCCAAGGCGTCGCACAGCACATGCGGTGAGAGGCGGTCGTTCGACGTCCAAGCGCCGCCGTGCACCATGACGATGCCCTTGCCGGCGCGTTCGCTCGCGGACCGCGGCTGATGCACTTGCGCTAGGAGGCGCGTTTCGCCCACGACGGCAAAGGCACGGCTAAAGGTCTCAACGTCTGTCACTTGCTCAACGTCGCTTTCCGTCCAATCCATGCGGGCGTCTTCGGCACTTTCGCGCGGGCCGCAGACAGAAGCGGATAATGCCCTGCCCCATCGCCAACGGAGAATACCCCATGCCGGACGAGCCCCTCGGCCGTTTCGACCACATCGGCATCGCCGTCCACAGCATTGACAAGGCTCGCCCCTTCTTCGAGAACGTGCTTGGCGCCAAGCTTCGACGCATCGGCGACAACCCCGGAGGCTTCCGCGTCGCCATCTTGGACCTAGACAATTTCTGCATTGAATTGCTCGAACCCATCGATCCGGACGGCTTCCTCGCCAAGTTTCTCGAACGCCGAGGCGAAGGCGTCCACCACATCACCCTACAAACGCCAGACATCGAGACCAAGACGATTGCGCTCGAGGAGGCTGGGGTGCGCGTGGTGGACAAGGAGTTCGAGGACCCGAACAACATCGGCGCCTTCATTTCGCCGAAGAGCGCGCACGGCGTTCTCATTCAGCTCGGGCAGACGTTAGGGCCGCTCAACAACCAGCCTTGGTGGGAGTCGTAGGGGCGACCCCAGTGGTCGCCCGTATTGGCGCACATCACACAAGCAGGGGCGACCACAAGGGTCGCCCCTACGGAAGCTCGCCGGCGTCAAAGGCCGCTGACACGTCAACGCTAAAGCCCGCAAGGACGGTTCCTTCTGCCTTCTCGCCCCGAGCAAAGACGCCGTGTTCCAGATACGCATCGCCATCCAAGGTTAGGACGGTGATGGTGTCGTTCAGAGGGTTGACGATCCAGTATTCGGGGACGCCCGCCTCGGCGTAGTCGTTGCGCTTGGTCACGAGGTCGCGGCTCGGGTTGTCTGGGCTCACGACTTCCATGACGAGGTCGGCGCCTAGCCAGTATCGATCCTGCATCCGGGGGTCCTTGGCATCGCGGACGAGGAGCAGGTCCGGTTCGCGCAACTTGCCCTCGCGTACGCGCAGGCGCAACGGCGAGTAAAGGGCCTCGCCGCCATGCTCTCTGGTCCATTCCAGAAGCGCGATAAAGAGCAGGCGGGAGATGGCCTGGTGGCGATGCGTCGGCATGGGCAAGACCTCAATGCAGCCGTCCGTGAACTCGATGAAGTGGTTGCAGCCATCGGTGATGGCCAAATATTGGCTCTCTGTCCAAAGGCCCTGCATGGTGTCGGCACTCGCAATCGTGCCGTTGCCCGGTGCGACGATGTGCGGGCCCGCGGGCCACGCGTCAGTCATGTTGTCGAATCGCCTGTCGCCACGGAGAGAGGATTGTCGGATGCCTCCGCCATGCCGTCAACGCATGGATAGAAGGGGCTTGCGGTCCGAAGACAGCTTCCGGTCGTGCCGGCAGACGCCCCGTCAAAGGTAGTAAACGAACCGCACAAAGGCTCGCGTGCTGCCGCCGATGGTGCCGTTGCCGGTGTCGATGGTGCCGTATTCCTCGCCCGCCCCGCCGACGGGCTTGATGACGCCGAGTTGCCAGCGGGCGTGGTCGCCCTCGTCATACGAGAGGGAGGCGGTGACGACCCCGGAGCCGTCGTTGAGGTTGCAGATCCAGGCGATGTTCTGCCCCAGTAGGATGCTCCAGCGGATATTGGCGCCCAGGCTCGCGTAGTCGCGCATGACGTTGAACATCTCGCCGCGGGCGATGCGGTTCACGAGGGGCGCGGGCAGGTCAAACAGGCTACCTGGGAGTTCGGAGACGCCGAAGCCGTTGCGGTAGTACTCGGCGAAGACGTACACGAGCCGTTCGGAAACCGCGAAGCTGTAGTCGGCATTCAGCACGCCCGAGAAGGTCCAGGGCGAGCCGGGTTCAAGGCGGGTGGTGTCGCGACCGGCAACTACATCGGCGCGCACGAGGGCGCCGCCGGCGGGGATGCGCAAGCCCACGCCGTAGATGTCGTCGGTGTAGTGACGGGCAGCCATGAGTTCGTACTCACCCGTGCCAAGGAAGCCTCGGTACTTGGCGGCGAAGCTGGACGCATCGCGCCTCACTTCGGCGCCGGAGCGGCGGGCGATGCCGAGCATCTGAAACTCGCTGCCGTCCGGAAACAGGCGCTCGACCAGCAGCAGGTCGTCGCCGGGCTTGAAGTCTTGGTCCACTGTGGTGGGGGCGAAGGGGTTGAACAAATCAAACGGCTGGAAGGTGAGGCCACCGCCCCAACTAACGGCTTGGCGACCGGCGGTGACGCCCCAATTGCCTTGCCGGTACTCCACCGCCAGCCGATCCAGACGATGCACGGTGCGGCGACCCGGGCCGTCGTCCAAGTTCCAGGTGAGTTGCATGGCACGGGTCGCATCGCCCACTGGCGTTTGGTCGAAGGTGAGTCCGGGCGTGCCCAAGGCAGCCAGGGAGTCGCCGTAGTTCCAGCCGGTGGAGTGGTCTAGGGAGAAACGGAACGGGCCGATGTCTTCGCGGAACATCAGGCGGAGGCCAGCATTGTGGTCAATCGGCGTCGACTCTTCGGTTGCCTGGCGCTGCAAGTCGCGCTCCGGCAATGACTGCGCGGTGCTGTACCACGTGAGGCGGACGTCGAGCTCGGCAGGGCTCGCGGGACTTGCCACCACGAGCAGCGCGAACAACACCAGCTCAACTGCCCGCGGAGCCGATGCGCCCCTTGGAATGCCCCCGTGCTTGGTTCGAAGTCGAGCCGAAACCGACGAGCGGGCCGGATGGCGCGGTGCCCAAGGCCACTCGGAGCGTGAGCCCATCCACGCTCCTCGCGCCGGAGGCGAGGCATTCAAGGGTCTGCTACGCAACCAACCACGGCGCCGCGCGACGGGTCTCGTCGCAGTCCCTGCGAGGGCTCACTCGCTGACGATCTCGCCGTCGCGCAGGTGTACCTGACGGGATGCATAGCCCATCACCATGGGGTCGTGGGTGGCGGTGAGGATGGTCACGCCCCTTTCCTTGTTCAGGCGCTTCAAGAGTTCTAGCAACTCGCCGGTGGTGCCGGTGTCGAGGTTGGCGCTTGGCTCGTCGGCCAGCAGCAGGACGGGATTGGTGACGATGGCACGGGCGATGGCCACTCGCTGTTGCTGGCCGCCAGACATCTCGCCCGGGCGCCGGTCTGCCAGGTCGCGCATTCCAAGCGAGTCGAGCGTGCCGAGCGCCCGTTCGCCCCGCTCGGCGGCGTCGATGCCCTGCAGCTGCATGATGAATTCCACGTTCTCTTGCGCCGACAGCACCGGAATGAGGTTGTAAGCTTGGAACACGAAGCCGATCTTGTTGAGGCGCAGATCCGCGAGTTCGCTATCGCCCAAGGCGTTGATGTCCTCGCCGTCCACGCTGATGGCGCCGGCGTTGGGCCGGTCCAAGCCGCCGATGACGTGCAACAGAGTGGACTTGCCGGAACCAGAGGGCCCGGCGAGGCTGACGAACTCCCCCTGATCGAGCGCAAAGTCCACGCCGCGTAGCGCATGGACGGGAACCGCGTCGTCCTGATAGGTGCGCGAGACGCCTTGGCATTCGACAACGTGCTGAGTCATGGACGGGTCTCTCCGGTCTAAAGCGATGGCGCGTTCGAGGTGGATTGCCGGTTGCCTTCGGGAAATCAGCGGCGCATGGCGTCTAGCGGCGTCACCTTCACCGCTCGGCGCGCAGGATAGAGGCTGGCAAGGACCCCGAGCACAAGGCTCAGCACGAACACGATCACCATGTCCGCCACTTCCAGCCGGGGCGTGAAGATATTGCGCACACCCATCATTTGCATGGTCTCGCTGAAGGCCGAAAGGTCAATCCCGCCTGAGAACGGCAGGTAACAGACGACCGCCAGTGCAAGCCCGGCCACCACGCCCGCAGTCATCACGAGCGTGGACTCCACCACCACCTGCGCCACCACGCTACGCGGCCTCATGCCCAGCGCCCGCAGCATTCCCAGTTCCCGCACCCTTTCCATGACCGCAGTGACAAGGGCGTTGACGAGGCCAAACACCAAGGCGCCCATGATGACGAAGTACATGATGTAAAGGCCGAAATCGGCCACCAACACCATGCTTGCCACCTGCGGCTCCAAGTCCTGCCATGCCTTGACGTCGAGGTCCTCGAAGACAGCACCGAGTTCCGCGAGCGCGAGGGGAATGTCGTCGCCGCTCTCCAGACGAAGCGACACCTCGGTCACGGCTGGCGACTCGAGCAACGTCGCCACGGTCTGCGCGCCAGTGAAGACGAACACCTTCTCGAGCGCATTGCTGTCGGCATCGTAGGTGCCGGCGATGCGATAGCCAGCCTCGCGATTCAGGCCATCCGCGCCTTGCGTCATGATGACGAGACGGCGACCAACCGACGTCTCGAGTTGCTCCGCCAGCGTGGCGCCGATGATGATGCGCCGGTCTTGGGCACCGCTCAATGCCTCGCCGTCCACCGACAGGCTGCCCAGGAACGAAATGGCCTCTTGCGCCGGGTCTACCCCAACGAGCTGAACGCCACGCGTTTCCCGTTCGCTCATGATGACCGCCGGCACGCGCACGCGCTGCGCCCAGCCAGCCACCGGAACGTCGGCCAGCGCTTGCTCCCACCCTTGCTCGGGCTCAAAGCCCCGGCCGATACCGGGGTCCGCCATGTAACCGGGGTGGATGACCTTGATGTGGCCCGTGAGGTTGTCAATCACCGCTTCGCGCATCTCGGCGGCCATGCCGCGCATGAGCGTGTTCATGAGCATGACGCCGGTGACCGCCAGCGCGATCGCCAACACCATGATGCCGTTACGGCGGCGGTGGCGCCAAAGGTTGCGCCATGAAAGTTGCAGCAGGAGTTTCAGCGGCACGAGGAGCTCCGCCCTAGCAGCCTGTCGGACTTTGCCGGGCCAGCGGCGAAGTCGGGCAGGCTGGTAGCCGTAGCTGCGGGCGAATGCGAGCACGCGCGCCCTTCAGGGCGCGCGTGCGCACGATGTCGGGCCATCATTCTTCCTCGCGCAATGCTTCAACCGGCTTCAGACGGCGCACCCGCAAGGCGGGAATCAGCCCGGCCACGAGCGTCCCCACAAGCAACACCAACGGAGCGGTGCCGAGCGTGAAGAAGCTGACCTCCGGGTGGATGCGCTCCGGCATCATGAACTGGCCGGCCATGTCCTCGAGCCCGGCTATGGGCACGCCCACAATGCCCAAGCCAACCATGAGGGCGTAGGAAATCGCGGCGCCAATGGCGGTGCCCACCACCCACATGCACAGTGCCTCGATGACGATCATGGCGACGATGCCGCCAGGCCTCATGCCGATGGCGATCAGCATCCCGAACTCTCGGGTGCGCTCGAACACCGTCATCGTGAAGCTGTTGGCCACCGACAGCGTGACAATCGCCACCAAGAGCACATAGATGATGAGCCCGCTGACGGCGTCCATTTGAATCATCTGCCTGAGTTCCGGCAGCAGCTTGTCCCAGTCGAGGACGCGCGCTTCCGCTGGCAACGTTGGCGCCAGTCCTCGGGCGATGGCGGTGGCATCGTTTGCGTTCTCGGCCATCAGCACGATGCGATGCACGCTGTCGCCGAGATCGAAGGCGGATTGCACCGCCGACAGGGGCACCTGCAGGATGCTGCGGTCGAGTTCGACTTGGCCGGTATCGAAAAGGCCGTCCACGGTGAAAAGCGCCGCAGCAACGCCGCCTTCGAGCGCAGAACCCATGACGAATATCTCATCACCAATCTTGAGGCCCAGATTCGTCGCCAGCGCCTTTCCGACGTAAGCACTGTCAGCACGTGGCAGGTACTCGCCCTCGACGATTTGCTCGGAAAGGGCCGACACCTTCGGCTCGCGCACCGGATCGACCCCCATCACCAGCCCGCCGAAGCTGCGCTCGCCCACCGACACCAGCGCGAAGCCTTCGACTCTCGGTGCAGCGGCAACGATGTCCGGCGATTGCTCCAGTTCGCGCAGCAGTTCTGAACCTCCGGCGATTCGGTTGGCGACCTTGGGATCGTCGAAATAGTCCACGTGCTGCACCTGCATGTGCCCGGACATCATGCCGGTGGCCGTGTCGATCATGCCGTCGTAGCTGCCGAGCTGAAACGACATGAAGACGACGCACAGGAAGATGGAGAAAGCGATGCCGGATGCCGTTAGCCAGGTGCGGCGACCATTGCGCCAGAGATTGCGCCAGGCGATGCGCACGTGCAGCCCCATGCTTACGCTGCCCGTGGCGGCCGGGTCAGCGACCGGTGACACTTGGGCGATGTCGGCGGCAGCCATGCTTTGGTGGCCTCCTTCCTCGTTCGACTTTGCGGCGTGCCTCGGGTCAGCGTTCGCCGCGCAAGGCGAAGCGGGTGAACTTCGATGCCGGCACGTTGGCGTCGAAGTCGGCTTCGAGGTAGCGGATTTCGGTCCAGTGCTCGGGTTCGGCCAAGTCGGACATGCGCATGACCAACGGTATCTCGCGCCCGCCCAATGGGCCGATGTCCCGCGTCTCCATCTGCTTCAAGGCGATGAGGTCTTGGTCGTGGAAGGTCTGGCTCAGCATCACGTAGTCGTCGCGCAGCACCATGGTTTCGTGTCCCCAGACGATGGGCGCATCGTCGTAAGGCGTCATCTGCAGCGAAAAGACGGTGTGGCCACCCTCTTGGTCGCGGTCCACGATCTGCACGTCGTAGTAGCGCAGGTAGTTGTCGCTGCGAGAGAGGTCGTTGTAGGAGAAGTCGGAGCTGGCCCAGCTCTGCGACATCATGCTCGACGGCAGCCGCGCCTCCCGCTTTAGCTGCGGCACGAACGTCCACATGCTGTCGGCAAGCTTGAGCGTGGCATTGCCGGCGTCCTTGGCGGGTGCCGTGAAGCGGATCAGGGCGTCTTCCTGGCCTTGCGTCCAGGCTTCGAGCTCCATGTTCCGCTCCCAGTCCGGGCGGTGGATCTTCATGGCGAGGCGGGTGTAGGAGGATGCGCCGCGGGTGAGCTCGAGCGCCCCTTGCAGGAGTTGAATGGCAGTGGCGTCAACAGATGCGACGGCAATCTCGTCCTCGGCGAACGCAGGCCCCGATACAAGCGCCAACGAGACGCCAGCGAACGCAAACGATGCCATCCGGACGCTTCGCATCTCGAACTCCTCGACTTACGCCGCGATTGTACATCCTTGCACGCCGGAGCACGTGCGGCCTCCCGCCAGCAAAGGGGTATTCTTTGGCCCGTCTCCACCAAGGACGGTCGCCCGTGGCCTCCGCCCCGCAACCCACGCCAACCAGCGAACCCGCCGATCCGCTACCTCTGCGGGTTCGTCTGCAACCGGCACTTTGCCCCACTGACAACCAGTTCTATGAGTTCTGCCGGCAGAACCGCGAACTGCGCATCGAACGGAATGTCACCGGAGATGTGACAATCATGCCCGCCGCAGGATGGGAAAGTTCGCGCCGGAATGCGGACATCACGGCGCAGCTATTCGCCTGGGCGCTGGAGGATGGCAGCGGGGTAGCTGCGGATTCGTCGGCCGGCTACGTCCTCCCGAACGGGGCGGTTCGCTCACCTGACGCCTCTTGGCTCAGCAACGCGCGGCTGGCCTCAGCTTCCGCGGAAGAGCGCCAGCGCTTCCTTCCTCTGTGCCCTGAGTTCGTGATCGAACTTCGTTCGCCTTCAGATCGACTGCCCGCCATGCAGACCAAGATGCTGGAATACCAAGCGAACGGCACGGAACTCGGCTGGCTCATCGACGCGGTGGGCCAGGCCGTGTTCGTCTATCGCATGGGGGAGGATGCGGTGCGCCTTGCGGCTCCGAAACTCCTGTCCGGCGAGCCCGTCCTTCCCGGCCTTCACCTCGGGCTACAACGCGTCTGGTGACTCGGACCCTCCGCGCAAGCGGTACAAACCGGATCAAGCTGCCGAGGTCATGAGCAACAAGGTCGCCCGGTGACGGTTGTAGCCGCCTCACGGCCGGATTCGATTGCCGATGCGTCGCTTGTCCTCAGCATGTCGTCGGTGATGGTGTAGATCTCCCAGCGGATGTCGCCTGGGTCTCGCACCCACACCTTGTCTTGCTCCGCATGGCAACACACCACGCCGTCTTCCACCTCGGTGGCGAGGCCCGATGCCGCGAGCCGCTTGGTCTCGGCGGCGACGGCGGCGGTTGCCTCCACCTCGACGCCGAGATGATTGAGCCGATCCGGCCCCTCTTGCTCGAACAGCACCAGCTTCAGCGGCGGGTCCGCGACCTCGAAGTTGGCGTAGCCCGGCCGTTCCTTGTGGGGCGAGACGCCGAACAGGCGGCTGTAGAAGGCGACGGCTTGGTCGATGTCGGGAACGTTGATCGCGACCTGCACTCTTGCCATGGCGTCTCTCCGGCAGTTGGGGTCCGCTGTATATGCGGCCAAACGACGTTAGCACAAGGCGCGGGCCTTCACCCTCCAGCCGCTGTCGATGCGGCTACACCGACTCGAAGGCGGGGGGATGCACGATCGCGCCGCCCGGAGTGCTGTTCAATGCGAGAGTGAGTCCCATGAGATTGGCTCCCGCGTAGGGGCTGGTCATGCCCCGAACGGTTTGTTCGCGGAAGCCGAAGCGGCGGTAGTAGGCGGGGTCGCCGAGCACCACCAGCATCGCGGTTCCGTGCTCCTTGGCACGGGCGATTCCGGCCTCGATGAGGGCGGCGGCGATGCCTTGCCGGCGCCAGCTTGCTGTCACCGCAACCGGTGCCAGTGCCAAGCAACCCTTGGGCGCGACAAGGCGCGAGAAGACGACATGGCCGACGACGGCATCAGAAGAGAGCGCAACGAACGAAAACGCGGTGTCGCCATCCCGACGAAGCTGCCGCACCAGGTTTGCCTCGGCCTCGGTGGGAAAGCACTCGAGGAGCAGCGCGTGTACCGCGTCCGCATCGCGGGACTGCTCGTCTCGTATGGTGGCTGCGGCTTTGTGGTTAGAGGTCATGCGCTGCTGGCCTTTGGCCTCCTGCTCGGCGAGAATCTGCGAAGGACGTTGCGGTCCGTGCGCGAAGCTGCGGACGCGAATGTCGCTTCATCATAGCGACGGAAAAGCATCTGCTGCGCTGCCGGCCACGTGGCAAGACCGAGGGGGAACATGACGCACATCGAGGGTCCCGCCGGCGCCTTGGAACTGGCAGTAGATGTCCGAGGCGGCGACTGCGCAGTGCTTTGCCATCCGCACCCGCTCTACGGCGGCTCCATGCACGACGCCGTGCTGGGCATTGCCGAGCAAGCATGGCGACGTCAGAAGGGCAGCTCTATCCGCTTCAACTATCGTGGTGTCGGTGCCAGCGAGGGCAGTTTCGATGGCGGCAATGGCGAGGCGGAAGACGCCGTTTGCGTCGCAAACTGGGCACGTGCCACGCTCGGCGCCAGAACGCTCGCCCTGCTTGGCTATTCCTTCGGCGCCAGTGTCGCATGGCGTGCCGCCGGCGTGCTCGACGACATCGCCCAAGTCGTGCTGGTTGCACCCCCCATGCCATCAATGGACTTCCCGCACCATCGAGGCGCACCCCCGACCGTGCTCATCCACGGCGATCAAGACGACTTCGTGGATGCAGCGTTCGTTGCCAAGTGGGCGGCCGAGCAGGAGTCCGCGCGCCTAATCACGTTGGAAGGCGCAGACCATTTCTTCTCTGGTTCGGCCAACGCGCTCGCAACCGCATTCGCCACGGCGTTGGGACCTGCAAAGGCACCGGCTGAATGCGTTGGCGCTAGCCCGGATTATTCATGTGTGGATGGAGCGGAAGCCCTTGGTGTGGGAAAATGGTGTTGACAGACAACCAGTTACCGACAGAAGGGCTTCCGCATGTCGCACCATACCACCGAACAGGGTGTGCTGTTCGCGAACCTCTCGAAGAAGGCCGTGGTTGCGCGGTTCGACCAGGAGCACAGCAGCTCGGACGGGGGCGCGGTTCTGCTCAAGGCGTGCGACGAGAGGCTGGGGCTGAGCGCCCGGCTGGCGTCGTGCCTTTCGGACGGTCGCCAGCGGTCGAGGGTGACGCACACGCTGGAGGAGCTGTTCCGGCAGCGCCTGTTCGGGATTGCCTGCGGCTACGCCGACTGCAACGACGCGGCGCGTCTGGCGGACGACCCGGTGATGAAGCTGCTGGCGGGTCGGGATCCGCTGTCGGGGGCTTCGCTGGCGTCGCAGCCGACGCTGTCGCGGTTCGAGAACGCGCCGCGCCGGGGCGATCTGCTGCGGCTGTCGGAGGCGCTGGCGGAGTCGGTGATCGCGCGCCACCGGCGCCGCCGCGGGGGGCGGGTGCGGCGGATCACGATCGACCTCGACCCGACGGTGGACCCGACCCACGGCGGCCAGCAGGGAACGCTCTTCAGCGCGTCCTGCCGCACCTGGTGCTACCTTCCGCTGGCGGGCTTCCTGACCTTCGACGACGAGCCGGAGCAGTACCTGTTCTGCCACGTCCTGCGCGACGGCCACGCCGCCGCCACGCACGGCATGTTCGGCCTGCTGCGGCGGCTGCTGCCGCGCCTGCGGCGGGCGTTTCCCCGGGCGCGGCTGCGCATCCGCCTCGACAGCGGCTTCATGGGCCCGGAGATGTTCGACCTCTTCGAGGCCGAGCGGCTCGAGTACGCGGTCGGCATGGCGAAGAACGCGACGCTGCTGAAGCTGGCCGAGCCGACGATGGCCGAGGCGCGGATCGCCTTCGGGGCCGGCGAGCCGAGCCGTCGCCTCGGCGAGTTCGCCTACCGCGCCCGGAGCTGGCCGCGCCAGCGACGGGTGGTCGTCCGGGCGGAGGTGGCCGAGCACTTCGGGCGGGAACCGAAGGACAGCCCGCGCTTCGTGGTCACCAACATCGAGGGCTCGCCACGGCACGTCTGCGAGACCGTCTACTGCGGCCGCGGCGACGCCGAGAACCGAATCAAGGAACTCAAGCACGGACTCGAGATCGACCGCACCAGCTGCACGAGCTTCCTGGCCAACCAGTTCCGGGCGCTGATGGCCGCCGCGGCCTGCGTGCTGATGCAGGAACTGCGGCTCAGGGCGCGGCGCACCGGCTGCGCGCGTGCCCAGATCGGCACCCTGCGGCTGCGACTGCTCAAGCTCGGCGCCTGGATCGAGGCGTCGGTGCGGCGCGTCGTCGTCCACCTGCCGGCCGGCGCCCCGTTCGCCGACGACTGGCGACGCATCGCCGTCTCCGTCGGCGCCGTCAAGACCTGACCCGGACTCCCCCTCCAGCCCGCACCCCGACGCACGGACGACGCTCCGTGCCGGCGTTCGCCCCGAAAACGCGTCCGGGGCGCCTCGGCGGTGCCCAGGCCGCCAACCGCGACTCTCCGTCGCTCCAGCTTCGCCACAACCGCCAGCCGACAGCGCGCCATCCCCCGGAAAACGCCTCCGGACGCTCCGTAATCCCACTCTTCGCAAGCATCATGAATAATCCGGGCTAGGAGGCTGCGCGTACTAGCGGTTGCAGACTCCGAGCAAGGCATCGAAGCGATCCGCAAGGTGGCGTGCAGCACGTTTGTTTCTCTTGTGTACAGTGCACTGCGTCCGCATTGAGCGTCGAGCGTCGCCGAACGGGGCGCCGGCCTTGCGGACCCGTCGAACTCGGCGGCGGCGTTGCGGTTCCCGTGGGGAGCGGACGGCGGGGCCGGGAGGGACCACGCCGGCCGCGGGACCCGGCCGGCAGCGGCGTGGCGGGGCCGGTTCCCCCTAATACGGTAGAGTACGTAGTCGGCCGGCACCCGGCCCGATCTGTCCAACGCCGACGTGTGGCCACCGCACTGCGAGCGGTCGTCCTTCGGGCACCAAGAATCAACGATGACGGAGGTAGCTATGGCGAAGCTAACATGGGGGACATTAGACCAGATAGGACATTTTTGTCACGTTAATCAAATAGTTGACGTAGAACGACGACCATGCCAAATGCGCCGTCATGAACCGACGTCAAAGGCCCTTCCTATGGGGATCGCGTTGGTGTTGCTCGCCTTCATCGCGCGCCCGACCGACGCGACCATCGTCGGCGGCGAACGATTTCAGCTATGGAACGACTGCCGCCCCCTCCAACTCGTTGTTCATCTCGACGAACATCCCACGGGAACGGACATCACGGAAGACTCTGTGACGGCGGCTGTGCGGAGCCGAATGCGCGCGGCGTTCCTTTACACGGAAGACCCGTTTGAGGCGCGAGCCTCGACTCTTGAAGTCAACATCAACGTGACCGCACGATCATCCTCCATTCTCGTTCGATTCCATAAATTCATGCTAGACGGACACATTGGCGAATGGGGCCACGCCAACACATGGATCGTTGGCGCTGACGATATTCAAAACGACCCGGGATCCATCCGCAACGCAGTGACCGCCGCCATAGACCGGTTCCTCGACGCCTACCTACGCGTCAACGAGGACGCGTGCAAGGCGAGGGACGACGAAACGCAAGAGTGACGCGCATTGGCGCGACACGAGCATGGCAGCGCCGCCGCCACCCCTGAGCTTCAACTGGCCATGCTTGGGGAACGCCTGATGGATGTTCCGCCTCGCCATGTCCCACGAGGACCAAATCCGGATGATGGCGATCACGCCTGCCAAGTGATCCGGGAGCGCTGGCGGGAGGGCGTGCCTGACACTAGCCACGAAAGTAGGGGTCGCCGAGTTGATGGAGTAGTCGATCGCGAACGCAATGACGGACTAGCCGCCGGCCCTTTGGTCGGGCCCGCTAGCTGAGCGCGTAACGCATCATCGCCGCCAACTGGCGAGTGCAGCTTCATAATCCTCGCTGGACTCGCTGTTCCAGTATTTCCGGTAAAGGACTTCCAACCGCGAAAGTGCCTGTAGTCGACCGCAATACACACGCCAGTGGTCGGGTCTGGACTTGGTCGGCGCAGTTGCATCGTCGTAGAGCCACACCTGCACACCGTCCTCGGTCCATTCGTGGAGGTCGACGGCAAAAGCAGCCACTTGCTCGTTGGTGGGCTTTCTAAGCAACCAGGATGTGAACAACAGGTTGTATTCGCGGTCGCAGACGATGATGCCCCATTCGAGAGTTCGACCGGATCTGACGGGGGCGAGATCGGGGCGCTTCACGATACGGACAGCGTAAGGAAGGAAGACTCGAAGCTCGCTCATTAGGGCGGCCCACAGGCGGAAAGCGCGGACCTTGCCACGGCCGCGCTGAGTGTGTCGAGGACCGGGCTTCAAAGTGGGCCGATGAGGACCGGATGAGGCAGGCTGCTCGGTTCGAGCAGTAGCAGGTTCCTTGCCGGCTGTTCATGAATGCCCTAATGCGGACGACGATCCATTCGCTGTCGATCGCACTCGGCCTCAGATCCCAATCATTCGCTGCTGATAGTTGTGCAGCACCTCCTTGCGAGTCACTTCGTCAAGCCGGATGGGCTGATCCGCAAGCGGCCCATAGCAATAGGGCCGCTCCTCGGGAAATCGCTGCTTGCGGGCGTCGATGGCGAGCGGGATGAGTCGGCTGCTTGATTGGATGTAGGCGTCGCTGTACGGCTCGGGCGCCCAGCCTTGGACGCCGGCCACCGACGAGCGACGGTGAAAGCCGAACACGAACGTGGCACGGGGCGTGGCAGAGGTGTTGGGAAACGAGCCGTGCACCACCTGGCGGTTGCACATGGCCACGTCGCCTGGGTTGCAGAGCATCGGCACCGCCCCTTCGAGCCGGTCGGAGCCGCTGTCGGCCATCATCGCCTTGAGGTCGGCCTTGCCGCCACTGTGGGTGCCTGGCACCACCCAAAGGGCGTTCTCCGGCGAAGTCGGGTAGAGGTTTACCATGAAGTTGAAGCCGTGGGTGCCGCGATCGAGTTCGGGGCTCTGCCAGTGGGTTGTGCCGTCTTGATGCCACGACACGGCGGCACCCAGCCGAGCTTGCTTGAACCAGATGACTTCGGTGAAGGGCGTGAAATCGGCTCCGTTCACCGCCTCTGCCACGGCCAATAGCCCAGGGTGGCCATAGACCCGCAGCGTGCTGTCCATAAACTGGAGGATGCCGCCGATTTGCAGCAGCACCTGCGCCGGCGCGCCTTTGGGCGCGTTCGGCTCGCGCATCCTTATCTGATAGCGGCCGCCCGTCGTCTCCGTGGCGCCGTAGGGATCCGTCAGGGGCTTGACGAACCGAAACAGCTTGCGCTGCGTCTCGTCACCCACCGCTGGCCGACCCTCGGCATCGGTGTCGGCCCCAGAAGCAACGGGTGCCCGCGCCACAAGCTCATCGAACTCACCCGTGAGCTCCGCCATCTCCTCGGCATCGAGCGCACCCTCGAAGATGTAGAAGCCGGTGCGCCAATAGGCGTCGAGAATGGCTTCATCCACCCGTCCGTCGGCATCGACCTTGAGCGGCCCCCGGTTGCCGAGCCCCATCGCCTCTTCGGATGCCGTTGCGAAGTTCGTCACGCCATGCGCCCTCGTTGATGATCCAGCCAATCATACGCGGCGCCCGCACGCTCGGCACCGACCCGCGAGTTATACTCCGGTATAACTCGTATGTTAGATCCTCGCCACCAAAGGAGGAAGGCAAACCATGCACTCGACGTGTCTTCGCAAAGTTGGCGGTTCTGTCATGTTGGCGGTGCCGCCGCCACTTCTTGATCTGCTCAATCTCGGTGCCGGCGCCAAGGTTGAACTTGACATTGACGATGGCCGTTTGGTCGTGTTGCCGTGCGTACAGCCGAGCTATACGTTGGACGAGCTCTTGGCGCAATGCGACGAGACCGCGGAAGATGATGTAGACCGTGCTTGGCTTGACTCAGGGCCCGTCGGCAAAGAACTGCTGTAGATGGAGCGAGGTGATATCTGGCTCGTCAACTTGAGCCCGACGGCCGGGCACGAACAGCGCGGCACCCGGCCGGTGGTCATCGTGTCGCCCGACTCGTTCAATCAACTGACGGGGACACCCGTAGTCGTTCCGATCACTCGAGGCGGCAACTTTGCCCGCAGACGAGGCTTCACGGTCTCACTTGAAGGTGCGGGCACGCAGACCACTGGCGTGATTCGATGCGACCAACCCCGCACTGTTGACGTGGCTGCCAGGCGCGGCAGGCGCATCGAGTCGATCCCACAGGCGGTTATGGACGAGGTCCTCGCCCGACTGCGGGCAATCATCGCGTAGGGAGGGGAACCATGAAACTACTGATCGCCAATCGAGGCGAGATCGCCATTCGCATAGCGAGGGCAGCGGCGGACCTTGGTCTTGCGTCGGTGGCCGTGAATTCGCAGGACGATGCGGCGAGCTTGCATGTTCGGGTGGCCGATGAGGCGCATGCGCTGGCTGGGGTTGGGGCAGCGGCCTATCTCGACGAAGAGGCTGTGGTGGAGGCGGCGCGGGCCACGGGCTGCGATGCGGTGCATCCGGGATATGGGTTCCTTGCGGAACGTGCGAGCTTTGCCGAGCGCTGTGCCGAGGCCGGCATCACCTTTGTCGGGCCAAAGGTTGAACACCTTTCTCTGTTCGGCGACAAGGGGCGCGCCCGAGCCGCAGCCGTGGCTGCGGGGGTGCCGGTGGCAGGCGGCTTGGACCACGCGGTTTCGCTAGAGGAAGCGCAGGCGTTCTTCGACTCGTTGCGCGGTGGCGCGATGATCGTCAAGGCTGTCGCCGGGGGTGGTGGTCGTGGCACCCGGGTCGTGCAGGAGGCTTCTGAGGTCGAGTCCGCGTGGCACCGCTGCCAGTCCGAAGCCAAGGCGGCGTTCGGCGTCGCGGATGTCTATGTGGAGGAGTTCCTGCCCCGCGCCCGCCACATCGAGGTGCAGATTCTCGGCGATGCGGCTGGCAACGTGGCGCATCTTGGCGAGCGCGAATGCAGCGTGCAGCGGCGGCATCAGAAGGTGGTCGAGATCGCGCCGGCACCGGCGCTCGATGGTGATCTCAGACGCCGCATCATCGACGCCGCGGTGCAGTTCGCCCGCCATCAGGGTTACGCGAGCTTGGGGACGTTCGAGTTTCTCCTAGACGCCTCGGACTCCGGGGGCGAACGCCCGTTCGTCTTCATCGAAACCAACGCCCGGCTGCAAGTGGAGCACACCGTCACGGAAGAGGTGACCGGGGTGGACATCGTCCAGGCACAGATTCGCCTCGCCCAAGGGGCGACGCTTAAGGAACTGGGCCTCGACGACCCCGCCATCGCCAAGCCGCGTGGCTACGCCATCCAGGCGCGGGTGAATATGGAGACGTTGGGCGAGGACGGTTCCGTGCGTCCAGCCGGGGGCGAACTCGCCGTGTATGAGGCACCAAACGGCCCCGGCGTGCGTACGGACGGCTTCGGCTACGCCGGCTATTCCACTTCCACCGCCTTCGACTCGTTGCTCGCGAAAGTGATTGGGCACTCGCCGCTGCCCGACTTCGAGGCCGCCGCCGCCCGCACGCGACGCGCTCTGTCGGAGTTTCGCATAGAGGGGGTGGGAACAAACATTCCTTTCCTGAACAACGTCTTGCAGCACGAGGACTTCCTTGCAGGCGAAGTCACCACGCGCTGGGTTGACGACAACCTGCAGCATCTGGCGGTGCCTTCGGCCGAACCTCGACAGCGGTTCGTCTCCAAGTCGGCGAATGGGCCAGCCTCCGTCGCAGATGGCTTTGCCGGCGCCCGGGTCGATACCAGCGATCCCTTGGCGCTCTTCGACCACGACGCCAAGGTGAAGTCGGAGCAGGCATCGCAACCGAGCAGCGAACCGGAGTTGCCCGCCGTGCAGGGCCCGGACGGCGCCACC
Organism: Pseudomonadales bacterium; assembly: GCA_965116935.1. GTDB lineage: Bacteria > Pseudomonadota > Gammaproteobacteria > Pseudomonadales > Azotimanducaceae > VXYL01. The sequence continues at coordinate 4,950,710 of OZ220737.1, forward strand.
GGCGTCGGTTCGCCCATCCAAGGCACCATCGTTTCGCTCGATGTCGCGCCGGGCGACGAAGTGCGTGCCGGGCAGCAGGTGGCGGTGGTGGAGGCGATGAAGATGGAGCATGTCATCGCCGCCGAGCACGACGGCATCGTCCGGCAGGTGACGATGGCCGAAGGTGATGTGGTGCGCGAGGGCTATCCCATCGTCTTCGTCGAGGAGGCCGAAGTCTCCGGCGGCGCCGCATCGGCAGCGGCGGAACTGGACCCCGACTACATCCGCCCCGATCTCGCGCAGACCTACGAGCGCCACGCCTACATCCTGGACGAGAACCGCCCCGATGCGGTGGCGAAGCGCTATGGCCGAGGCTACCGAATGCCCCGCGAGAACATCGAGCAGTTGATGGACGAGGGCAGCTTCAAGGAATACTGGCCGCTCGTGGTCGCCCGCCAGCATCGCCGCCACGACATGGAGACACTGCGCCGCGACACCCCCGCGGACGGCCTCATCGCCGGCATCGGCACGGTGAACGCGGATCTCTTCGGCGAAGAGGACGCCCGCACGATGCTGGTGCACTACGACTACACGGTGTTGGCCGGAACCCAGGGCGGCCGCAACCACTACAAACAGGACCGCATGTTCGAGCTGGCACACCGGTTCCGCATCCCGCTGATCCTGTTTGGCGAAGGCGGCGGCGGACGCCCCGGCGACGACAGCGGCGGCCCCGGCGTCGCCTTCGACACCCACACCTTCACCCGCTTCTCACAGCTCTCCGGCCTCGTGCCGCTCATCAGCGTCATCAACGGTCGCACCTTCGCCGGCAATACGGCATTGGTCGCCTGCTGCGACGTCATCATCGCCACCGAACGCACCACCGTGGCAATGGGCGGCCCGGCCATGATCGAGGGCGGCGGCCTCGGGATCTACACACCCGAGGAGGTGGGGCCGATGTCATTCCAGGTGCCCAACGGCGTGGTGGACCTGCTCGCCAAGGACGAGGCCGATGCCGTGGAGGTGGCGAAGAAGTACCTGTCGTACTTCCAAGGGTCGGTAAGCGAGTGGGAAGCGCCGGATCAACGTCGCCTGCGCCACATCGTGCCGGAGAATCGCCTGCGGCTCTACAACATGAAGGACATCATCTACACCCTGGCGGACGAGGGTTCGGTGCTGGAAATCCGCGAGAAGTTCGGCATTGGCGTCATCACCGCCTTCATCCGCGTGGAAGGTCAGCCGATGGGCGTCATTGCCAACAATCCGCACCATCTCGCCGGCGCCATCGACTCCGACGGTGCCGACAAGGGCGCCCGCTTCATCCACCTCTGCGACGCCTTCGACATCCCGGTGCTGAGCCTGATGGATTGCCCAGGGATGATGGTGGGGCCCGATGTCGAACGAACGGCCCTCGTGCGCCACTGCGTGCGGATGTTCAACGCCGGCGCCAACCTCACCACCCCCTTGTTCGGCGTGGTGGTGCGCAAGGCATACGGCCTCGGCGTGCAGGCCATGTGCGGCGCAAGCTCGCTGGTGGGCTTCTTCACGGTAGCCTGGCCCACTGCGGAGTTCGCCGGCATGAACATCGAGGGTTCGGTGAAACTCGGCTATCGCAAGGAACTCGCCGCCATCGAGGATGCGGAGGAACGAAGGCAGGAGTTCGAGCGCCGCGTCGCGGGTGCCTACGAAGGCGCCAAAGCCATCAACGCCGGCGTTGGCGGCGGCCTCGACGACGTCATCGACCCGGCCGACACGCGAAGCTGGATCGCCAGCAGCCTCAAGCGCCTGCCGCCGAAACAACCACGCACGGAGAAGAAGTATCCGTACATCGACACTTGGTGAGGCGCCGGCGAAGGCGGGGCCGCGCGATGGCCTTGACGACCCACACGCCGCCACGGCTAGCGTCGAGGGCACCCTGCGCCGCATCTTCCGCGCTGGCGGCTTTCACGCCTTCCCAACGAACCCGACAGACCGCGACACGCTGCTGGCGGTGGTCGCCTGCACGCTCGAACGCCAGCGCCCCTACGCGGAGCAGGAAATCAACGAGGCCCTCATTGCCTGGCTCGCTTCGGTGCGGGGAACACCGGACCACGTAACCCTGCGCCGTCGCATGATCGACTGCGGCTTCCTCAAACGCACCCCCAATGGCTCCCGCTACTACCTGAACTACGGCCGAGTCGTCGACACCCTAGGCGCTGGGCGTGCTGAGGTGGACGCTGGCGGAATCGTCGCCGGCATCCTGTGCGAGCGCGAGGCTCGCAAGCGTTCGCATTTGGCTCGGAGCGAAACGACCTCGGCAGGCGGATGATTGCATCGTCTGGCACGGGTGTGCCTGTCCAAGCGCGGGCACCGTGCTAAGCCGTCGCGCCGCATTGGCACATGGGCTGGCTGCTGCCGGACTCGGGGCCGCGGCATCCGCAGTGGCGGGCAGCCGCCTTAGCCGCGGCGAGGCGAACGCGGCTCGTGGTGAACGAGTGGTCATCGTCGGCGCTGGTATCGCAGGTTTGGCCGCCGCGGCGGAACTGCGTGCCAGTGGGTTCGCCAATGTGGTCGTTTTGGAAGCCCGAGACCGCATCGGGGGACGCATTTGGACGGACACATTCGGCGGTGGCATTCCAATCGACCTTGGCGCCTCTTGGATTCACGGCGTCAAGGGCAATCCGATCTCGGCCATCGCCTCGGACCTCGGGATCGCGACCTCGCCAACCGACTACGATAACGACGTAGTCCATTTCCACGATGGCGGCGCGCCGCCGGAGCACGCAGAGGACATCCTCGACGGGTTCTGGTCGTCTGCAAGGAAACGTCCGCGCCAAAGCCTTGCCGCCGCATACAGCAGCTACGCCGCCACTGGCGAGCTCGGTGTCCGCGAACGACGCTATCTGGCCCACGAACTCAACACCATCGTCGAGCACGAGTTCGGCGCCGATGTCGGAAGGCTCTCACTCGAGAGCATCACCGGGGGAAGGGCATACCGGGGACGCGATGTCGTCTTCCCAGGCGGCTACCGCCAGATCCTCGATGCGCTGGTTCCCGGCTTGGACATCAGGTGCGCCGACGCCGTGATAAGCATCGACTACGCCGACTCGCCGATCGTCGTCACCGTCGCTTCTGGCGCCACCTACGAAGCTTCAGCCGTGATCGTCACCCTCCCCCTCGGTGTCCTCAAACAGGGAGCGGTCTCGTTTCGCCCGGCGCTTCCGGCGCCGAAACAGCGAGCGATGGAACTGCTTCAGATGGGGGTGCTGAACAAGACCTGCCTGCTGTTCGACGAGGTCTTCTGGGAGCAGGACGCGCAAGTCATCGGCTATGTCGGCCGAGCCCCAGGCCAATGGGCAGAGACCCTGAACCTCTACCCAGCCACCGGCCTCCCGATGCTCATGATGTTCAACGCCGGCAACGTGGCGACCGAGCTCGAGCGCCTGTCGGACGCCGACACCGTAGCACTGGCACTCGCAGCGCTTGGCGAGATGTATGGCACCACCCCACAACCAAGGGACGCTCGGGTGACGCGCTGGTTCTCGGACCCGTGGTCGCACGGCGCCTACTCCTACGTCCCCATCGGCGCATCGTTCGAGCAACACGCAGAGCTCGCGGCGCCAATCGACAGCCGCCTGTTCTTCGCCGGCGAAGCAACCACCAAGGATTACCCGGCCACCGTCCACGGCGCATACCTAACCGGCCAACGAGCAGCAGCGCAGATTGCTGAAACCACCCACCGCCGCCGGGCCCGGTGATCCGAGACGGGACATTCCCGCCACCGCTACCCGTCGAGGCGCTGGCGCATTTCCGTGCCGAGTGGCTCGAAGCCGTACTTGGCGTAGAAGGGCCGGTTGTGTTCGGTGGTTGGGAGCAGGTACAGGCCCATTTCGGGGCAGCCTCTTGCCTTCGCTGCGTCGATGGTCGCTTGCACCAGTCGGCCGCCCAAGTTTCGACCTCTTGCATTGGCGGAGACGATGAGTTCCTCGAGTTGGCAGTATTCGCCGCGATAACGGAGCGCGAGATTGAAGCTCACCGTCGCCATGCCGAGTACCACGCCGTTTTCGACTGCGACGATGATCTGGCCGCGATCCTTGGTTAGGAGGGCCTGAAACGTCTCTCCGAGGCTTGGATCTGGTTCTGTTCCGGTTGCTGCACCGAGTTCGCCCAAGAGGGCGGCGCAAGCAGCCTCGTCGTCGGGCGTCGCAGTCCTGATTTGCATCGTGGTTGTTCCTTCGGCCGGTCCCTTCGCTTGAAGTTTAGGCGAGCTGCGCACGCGAAGGCACCGCTTCCATCGGGCCTTGCCCTTGGGTTTCCCAAACGTAGCTTCCAAGGAGCGTACGCCATGCGAACCAAGCGAGTGCCATTTGAGTCGATGGGGCCTCCTCGTCGGAAGGGGGTCCGAGGTGCATGGCGGTTGCCGAACCACGGCACAGGATATACAGTTGGCCATGCGTATATGGTTGGAGAACGACTCATGCAGGTCGCGAGATGGGGGAACAGCCTGGCTGTCCGGATTCCCGCTGTGGTGGTCGAGGCGCTCGGTCTGGCCGAGGGAATGGACGTCGAGATCCGCGTGGCCAAGGACGGTGCGTTCGAACTCGGTCGAGTCGAGGATCCCGGAGAGATTCTGGCTCGCATCCGCAAGTACCGTGGAAGGATGCCGCGTGATTTCCGCTTCGACCGCGAGGCTGCGAATGCGCGAGAGTGACGCCGCGCATGGACGCCCGTTTCTTGATACCAACGTGCTTCTTTACGCGATTTCTGATGACAGCCCCAAGGCGGATCGCGCCGAGGCCCTGCTGCGAGCTGGCGGCACAGTGAGCGTGCAGGTATTGAACGAGTTCGCTGCCGTTGCGAGCCGCAAGTTTGGGTTACGGGCTGGCGAGGTGGCCGAACTGCTTGCCGGCATCCGTCATTTCTGCCGGGTGGAGCCCCTCACAGTCGATACTCATGACTTGGGCATGGCGTACTTTGCGCGCTTCCAGTATTCGGTGTATGACAGCATGATCCTTGCTGCCGCAACGCTGGCGGATTGCGGCGTGGTCCTGACCGAAGACATGCGCTCTGGCCAGCGCATCGCCGACACGCTGCTAATCATGAATCCCTTTGCCACGGTGCAGTAAACGGTTCGATGCAGCTTCGTGAGCCACTCCATTACGCGCGCTGGTTCGTCGGCACGCTTGGGCGGCAGTTCGTGGCGCGGGGGTGCATGGGGGCGGCGGCGGCGCTGACGTTTACCACCCTCATTGCAGTCGTGCCGTTCATGGCCGTCGTCTATCGGGTGCTGTCGCTCCTGCCGGGGTTTGACGACACGGGCGACGCCATCACCCGCTTCATCTTTCGCAACTTTGTGGCCGGTTCGAGCGATGTGCTGCTCGAGAAGATGCAGGAGTTCTCGGCCAACGCCAACGAACTGACGTTGCTTGGCCTCGCGTTTGTCTTTGCCACCACGCTGCTGTTGGTGCGCAGCGTTGAGCAGACGTTTAACGCGATCTGGGGCGTGCCCGTGCGTCGACGCGGCGGGGCGCGCTTTTTCACCTATTGGGGGGTGGTGACGTTGGGCGTGCCGCTGGTTGGCGTCGCGGTGACGGCGGCGAGCTATGACTTTGGGCTGTCGTTTCTGGCGGATCGCGAGGCCGGGCAGCTTCAGTGGCTGCCTCCGGCGGCGACTGCGGCCACGTTTGCCCTGCTCTACTACGCGGTGCCATCGGCGCCCGTTCGGGTGCTTCACGCCGTGGCCGGCGGGGTCGTGACGGCGGCGGCGCTTGAGGGGGCAAAGGTGGCGTTTGGCGCCGTGGTGCCATTGCTCCAGCATCAGTTCATCTATGGGGCATTCGCCGTGCTGCCCCTGTTTCTTGCGGGCGTGTATCTGCTTTGGGCTCTGGTGCTGGCCGGGGCGGTGCTGGTGCACACGATGGGAATGCGACCGGCGCCGGCAGATGTCGGCTCGCTGCCCCTCGTGCTTCGTTGCTTGGCCGTTGTGCGGCTGTTGCGGAATGCGCATGGCGAGGGCAAGGCGGTTTCGGAGGCGGCGGTGGGCGAGGAGGGGGCGTTCGCCGACGAGGAGCGCGAACGCGTCCTCCGCGTTTTGGAAGAGACGGGCGTCGCGAGGCTTGTGGCTGGCGACGAATCACCTGGCGGCGATCGGTGTTGGGTGCTTGGTCGCAGCCTGCGGCGGGTAACGTTGTGGGAGCTTTGCCAACGTCTTCCGGATGGGCTCGATGGAGGCATTCAGGGCGACGACGCGGCGGCAGAACGGCTGCGCACGTTTGCGGAGCACGTTCGGCTGGACTTGGGGGTGAATGTGGAAGATGTACTGGGGCGGTGACTACAGTGCCCCTTTCGGCGCTAGCGGTCCGTCAGATTTGGCGGCGGCCATGCGGCTGCCGGGCAGGGCGACGCGTGCGTCGCCCCTACGGGCTGCCGGACAGGGCGACGCATGTGTTGCCCTACGGACAGGCGCCGGTCACGCCTCGGGCCGTAGGGGCGACGCATGCGTCGCCCTTCGTCCACCATTGCCGCAAGGCGCAGCGTTGGCGCTCTTCGGGTGGCCCTCCCTCATGCGCCAGCTTTCTCGGCGTGCCCACCCCGCCGAGGACGCCGAGTCGCGGACACGGATCGAGCCTCGATGGGCTGTAGGGTACGGGCTTGTCCCGTCCCGTGCCGACTCCGTAGCGAGCGCCTATCGCGCGACGGGGCGTGTTCCTACAGTTTGACCCCAACGGAAACGGCGATGGCCTGGGTCTCGAAGGTTTCGAAGTTGACACCGGTGTCGTCCTGAGGGCCGTCGCCCCGGAACCAGGTTAGGCGCAATCCGATGTAGTTGAGCGGGGTGATGTCGTAGCGTACGCCCGCGTGTGCCGCGAAGCCGGTTTCGTACTGGTTTGCGTTCTCCACGAGCAGCACGCCGTAGCCGGCGCCCACGTACGGGACGATGGCGCCAAGGTCGAGGTCGAAGAAGACATTGCCCGTGGCGATGACGGTTCTGTGATTGAAGTCGAGGCCGAGCTCGGACACCCGCATCGGCGGTGAGGGGCGAGTTGTCTGGCGTGTCTGGCACGTCGACGCCGTTGATGCTGAGGTCGGCGGCGAGATTGGCGTTGCTGAGGTCCGGCTGGAAGCCATCAAGGCTCGCCGAGATGCGCAGCGAAGTTCCGAACACCTCGTCCACGCCGAACTCCGCCCCGAGGGCGAAGGTGTCGTCGTAGGAGAGGTGCCCGGCCACGTCCCCTTCGAGCCGCGCGAAGCCGATGGTGGAGTCGATGACTCCGGTGCCGGACATGTCGCCTAGCGCGATGGCCCCAACTCGTCCCTCGATGTAGGAACCGCCGGCATGGGCAGCCGCGCCGAGCGCAAGCAACACGAGGCCGGCCAATGCCCGCAAAGCGCCGTGCGACCGGCGTGGGATCGCGGACATTGTTGCTCCTGGCGCGGGCATGGCGGTGTTGGATTCTACTTGGGATGGTCGGCTCCTTTGGAGTGTCCACCCCGCCGAGGACGCCGAGGCGTTGACGCCGGGAGGAGCAAGATGCTGTAGGGGACGAGCTTGTCCCGTCCCGCATTGGATCCTTGCGACCAACTCGGCACGGGACGCGACAAGCCCGTCCCTACGACAGATGCCCTACGGTCAAGGGGCTCGTCCCTCCAGAGGAACCGATGCCATCTGGCCGGCTACAATGCTGTGCGTTGAGGAACCTCGTCCGGTTTGGGAGTGGGACATGACTCGTGCGCTTCGGCTGCTGGCCTTGGCTGTCCTGGTTTTCACGCAGCCTTCCCTTGCCGACGAGCAGCTTCCTGACGCTGCCACTTCTTCGCTGTTCTGGACCCAGGAAGAGCGCATCGTCGGCTTTCGCAACTTCGATGCCATCTACACCACGCGGCCCATCGACCACGGCAGCGAGTTCTTCCCGCTGCGTCCTGCGCCGATGGACTTCGGAGCGCTCGAATACGAGATCGACGGCGAGACCTACACGCTCGACGATCATCTCGAATCCCTCTTCGTCGCCGGCATCCTCGTCGCCAAGGGCGAGGAAATCCTGCTCGAACGCTATCGGCTCGGCCACGACGAAGAGAGCCGCTGGGTCTCCTACTCCATCGCCAAGTCGGTCACGTCCATGCTCATCGGCGCCGCCATCCAAGATGGCTATATCAAGAGCGTCGATGAGCAGGTGACCGCCTACCTGCCGCGCCTGAAGGGCACGGCGTACGACGGCACCACCATCCGCAACCTGCTGCAAATGGCTTCCGGCGTGGCCTGGAACGAGGACTACACCGACGCCGAGTCGGATGTCGGCCTGGCCGGCGCCGCCAACGGCATGGTGCTGGTGAACTATCTCAGCGGCCTCAGCCGCGAGGCGAACCCGGGCCTCGCCTTCAACTACAACACCGGCGAGACCAACCTGGTCGGTTCCCTGCTCCGCGCCGCCATCGGCAACAACGCATCAAGCTATCTGGAAGCAAAGATCTGGCGGCCGTTCATGGAGCATCCGGCCACTTGGAGCATCACCGAGAACGTGGAACTCGGCGGCTGCTGCATCCACGCCACCTTGCGCGACTACGCCCGCATTGGCCTGTTCACCCTGTCGGACGGCGTCCACCCGAACGGCACCCGCATCCTGCCGGAAGACTGGATGCGCGACTCGACCGCACCCTCCGGCGCCTACCCCGGCTACGGCTACCTCTGGTGGCTGCGCGAAGGCGGCGCCTATGCCGGCATCGGCATCTTCGGCCAGTTGATCTGGGTTTCGCCCAAGGATCAGGTGGTGATCGTCACCCACAGCGCCTGGCCAGCCGCCACCGGAAGCGAGTACTCCGCCCACCGCTGGGCGTTGGTCAACGCCCTGTACGAGCACGTTGCGGGAGCAGACTGACAACCGGCAGACGTACGGGCTCTTGATCCGCGTCAAACCAACTCGTTAGGGCACCGACACCGGTTGCGCGGGCCAGTCGGCGATCGGCAGTCACAAGCACCGTCGACAGCGTCTCGGCCAGCGCAACGTAAACGGCATCGTAGGCGCTGACGTTCGAGCGCAACTCCCAAATCCGTGCCAGAAAGGGCTCGTGCGGATACCCGGTCCACAACGAGGCTGCGCCAATGGCCCAACGCCAAGGACGCACGTTCAACGCTCAACGCACCTTGCGACACGTAGCGGCGCAACACCTGGGCGACTTCCAGGTCGATCAAGTGCGGCACGCACACCGCTTCGCGTTCGTCCACAAGCCGGTCAGCAAGTCTGCCGCCAGGCCCCGTGTTGAGGAGAAACTCTATGGCCGCCGAGGCATCGAGAACCACTAGAGATCTCGCGAGCGATCGCGTGCGACCCTCTCGCTCCGGACAACCTGTGCCGGTGGTGGATCAAGTCGAACCGTCGACTGCCTGCGAATCGCCTCCAGCAACTCGCGCCGGGTAGGTCGCTCCAGCGCCCTTTCCACCTGACGCAGAATGTACAGCGACATGGAAACGCCCTCCAACGCCGCACGCGCCTTGATCTGACGGTGTAGCTCGTCGGGAACGTTGCGTATCTGAATCATGCTTGCCATCAAATGAGGATGAATTCATGTTTCGTACATGTCAAGCTAGGTTCGGACACTTCCAGCTTGGGGGGGTGTCGCACGCCAACTCGCAGCGAGATTGAGCGGCAAATGTTGGACACCGAGAAACGATGCCCCGCGGTATCCGGCGTTCCATTGCTGGAGTTGACTCGTGCTCGACTAGCGCTTCGGTTACACGAGGTTTCGCAGGAAGTCCAGTGCCGGCGTGGCACGGATGCCGTCGGGGGTCACATAGTCGCGCTCGCCGGATAGCGCGATCTGGTGCGCTTGCGCGGCCGGAAAGCGCGCTTTCAGATAGCGCAGGCCCCGGTCGATGTCGCGGTCTCGAAGCTTGCACTCCACCAGCAAGATCGGTTCGCGCCGATCAATCACCACGAAGTCCACTTCGCGCCCGTCCACGTCGCGAAAGAACCGCAGTTCCAAGTCGCGTCCTTCGGCGTCTTGCTGATAGTGAACCCACTTGAGCAGGTGGCTTGCCACCAGATTCTCGAACCGGGCGCCGGGGTCGGTCACGAGCGACCAGTCGAAATGGTAGTGCTTGCGCTCCTGCTTCACGGCGCGGATGCGCGGGGCGCCGAACGGCGGGAGTCGGAAGATCGCATACAGGCGCTCAAGCGTATCGAGCCAGGCGGCGACCGTGCGGTGTGCCACTTGCAGGTCCTCGCGCAGCGCGTTCACGGACAGCGGCGAGCCGACCAGGTCAGGAAGCCTTAGCATGGTCTCTTCAAGTCGGCCGAGGTCGCGGATGTTGGTGAGCGAAGCCACATCCTCGTCGAGCAGGCGAGCGCGGTACTGCCGCGACCATCGGCGTGCCTCCACTTCGCCGCCGCCCAAAAACGGCTCGGGAAAACCGCCAAGATGGAGTAGCTGCAACAGGCCCTCGTCATTGCCGATGCCTGCCTCCGCCACAGAGAACGGGTGCAGACGCAGCAGGTTGTAGCGGCCTTGCAGGGAGTCCCCGCCGAAGCCGAAGAGTTCCAGTCGGCCGCTCCCTGTCACGAGGATGCGTTGGCCTTCTCGGCGGCCGTCGTGCAGGCCCTTGAGCAGGTTGCGCCAGCCTCGGTACTTGTGGATTTCGTCGAACGTCCACAGGTCTGCGAGAGGCAGTTCGCGCCGGAGGATGCGCTCCCGATTCTCGGCCACGTCCCAGTTTAGGTACCCGTCACCGGCGCCGGGGAGGTTCAGAGCCAGGGTGGTCTTGCCCACTTGGCGTGGGCCGGCCACGAAGACCATCTTGCGCTTGAGGTCCGCAAGAATCTGGCGCGCGAGGTATCTAGGTGATGCGTCCATAGTGTCGGTGTACGACTATTTTGCACCCAAGTCAAATTTACTCGCTAGCGAACTTGCATTGGATGCAAAAGGCCCGTACGAGTGCGCGGCCATTGTCGAATCGCTTGTACGGTTCGCCACGTCCCTTGCACAGCGTGTAGGATGGCTGCATGGCGGAGCGAGAGCATCGGGGGCCGCGGCCCACAGGATTTGACACGCTGTCGCTGCATGCGGGACAGCGGCCCGACGCGGCAACCGGGGCGCGGGCGACTCCCATCTATCAGTCGGCGTCGTTTGTCTTTCCAGACACCGACTTTGCTGTGGGGCTCTTCAACATCGAGCGCGCCGGGCATGTCTATTCGCGCCTGTCGAACCCCACCAATGCGGTTCTTGAGGAACGCATCAGTGCCCTAGAGGGCGGAGTCGGGGCCATCGCCACCGCCAGCGGGCAGGCGGCGATGCATCTTGCGGTGGCCACCATCGCGGGGGCCGGTGATCACATCGTTGCTTCGCGCTCCCTCTATGGCGGTACGCACAACCTGCTCGAATACACCCTGCCGCGCTTCGGCATCGAGACGACGTTTGTCGATCCCCGTTCGCCCGAGGCTTTTGAGGCGGCCATTCGCGACAACACCAAGCTGCTGTTCGGCGAGATTCTCGGCAATCCGGGGCTCGAAGTGCTCAACGTGCCGCGCATCGCCGAGGTGGCGCACGGCGCTGGCGTGCCGCTCCTCGTCGATTCCACGTTTGCCACGCCGTGGCTCTGCAAGCCGATTTCTCTCGGCGCCGACATCGTCATCCACTCGGCGACCAAGTTCTTGAGCGGCCACGGAATTGTCATCGGCGGTCTCGTGGTGGACGGGGGCACGTTCGACTGGGAGCGGGCCGAGGACGCTGGCGGCGGCGAGGGAGGGCTGGCGCGCTTCCCAACGCTTACGGAAGCCTACGAGGGCTTCCACGATCTGGTGTTCGCTGAGGAGTTTGGCCCGCAGGCGTTCGTTACGCGGGCGCGGCGCGAAGGAATGCGGGATTTCGGTGCCTGCATGGCGCCGACGACCGCGTTCCACATCCTGCAGGGGCTGGAGACGCTGCCGCTCAGGATGGCGCGACACGTGGACAACGCCCGGCAGGTGGTTCGCTTTCTGGCGGAGCACGAGGCGGTGGCTTCGGTGAGCTATCCGGAACTGCCAGGCCACCCAGACCACGAGCTGGCCGCCAGGCTGTTGCCCAAGGGGGCTGGTGCGGTGTTTGGCTTCGAACTCAAGGGGGGGGCGCGAGGCGGGGCGCACTTTCATCGAGGCTCTGTCGCTGTTCTCGCACCTCGCTAATGTGGGCGATGCCAAGTCGCTCGTCATCCATCCCGCCAGCACGACGCACCATCGGATGGACGCGGAGGCGTTGGCGGCGGCGGGCATCGGTGAGGGCTTGGTGCGTCTTTCCATTGGCCTCGAAGACCCGAACGATCTGATCGAGGACTTGGGGCGGGCCTTGCGACGGGCTTCCCGACCGCCTCGAAGGAGGTTCGTAGTGAGCGGCTTCTCCGTGGAGGTGGATGGCGCCCAAGCGTACGTGGGCACCGGTAGCGGCAGCGCAAATGCCGCCGCGCCTTCGGTTGTGTTCATCCACGGCGCAGGTATGGACCACACAGTCTGGGCCTTGCCAGCGCGCCATTTCGCACGCAAGGGTTTGGGCGTCGTGGCACCCGATTTGCCGGGGCATGGACGCTCTTCGGCACCCGCGAATGGTGCACCGGCGCTCACCTCGGTAGGGGAGATGGCCGCTTGGATCGCCCAGCTGCTCGATACCTTGGGCATTGCCACAACAGCCGTTGTGGGACACAGCATGGGTTCCCTGGTGGCATGGCGTTTCGCCTGTGACCACCCCGAACGCTGCCGCGCGCTGGCACTTCTTGGCACATCGATGCCGATGCCGGTAACGGACCTCCTGTTGAATGCTGCCGAAGACAATCACCATGCCGCCATCGACATGGCCAATGCATGGAGCCACAGCACGCCGGGTGCACTCGGCGCAAACGACAACCCCGGAGTGTGGATGCTGGCGGCCGGCGAACGTCTGCTTGAACGCTCCGGCCCGGGTGTGTTCCACGCTGATCTCGCGGCCTGCAACGGCTTCCGCGCCGACGAAGGAGGCGGCGAAGTGACCTGTCCCGCGCTGGTAATCGCCGGCAACGAGGACCGCATGACCCCAGCCAAGGCCGGCCTCGATGTCGCCTCGCACCTGCCCGACGCCCACGTTGTGCGCCTCGACTGCGGCCACGCGATGCTGAACGAAAGGCCGAACGAGGTGCTCGACGCCCTGATCGGCATTGTCGAGACGGATTGACCGAGAACGCCCCCCTTTCGCGAGTTTGGCCTGCGGGACTCATGCGGCGGCCGCCGTCAGCCGCTTAACCGTCGCCACCACCACCGGCGCAAGCGTTCAAGATCGCGTGATACAAAGCCGCCTTTTCGGGAACGGCGTCCGTCTGGACAAAGTAGGTGTGCAGGAAGCCTGCGGCTCTGCAACGCTCGGGCGGCAGGATGATGGTCTCGAACAGTCGTTCGGCGGCCTCCGTGTGCAACCCGGACAGCAGGCCGGGAATGACGCTGACTGCCGTCTGGTCTCGTAGTTCGGTGGTGCGCTGGCGGTTGACCTCGGCGGCCGCGCCGGCGGGATCGTCCTTGGCCCAGTCGCGAAGGACATCGGCGCGAATGTGGTCGCGCGCCTCGCCCTCGAAGGTGTCGGCCCAGCGCAAGGCTTCGCGCGGATCGGCAAACGAGTGGTTGTTCCAGAACCAGGATAAGGCCCTCCAGAGGAGGTCGGGATCGTCGATCCGGCGCACAAGCCGTGCCGCTTCCGCGCGGTCGGTCACCGCGCCAATCACCGGGCCAAGGAAGTGCTCGCGGATACGGGAGTCACGCGTCATCGCCCAGTCGAATGCGGCATCGGCATCGTGCGCGGCGAACGCGGTCGTGATGGTCCAGCCTAGGTCCCGCTGCTCGGCGGCCGGGAGCGTATCGAACCACTCGACAGCGGCTGGAAGATCCGTCTTTGCCCACACACCAAGCAGCCCCCGGAGGGCAGGTTCGCGTGCCCAGGCCGGGAGGTCATCGAGCGAGAGGAGTGCCGCGTCCATGCTGTCCTTAGCGAGGGTACGGACCGCGGTGGAGGCGAGCCATTCGCTGTAAGGGCCGGCATCCTGGCGCGTAAGCCACTCGAACGCGCTGGCGCGGTCGGACTCCACCCAGTCGCTGAGTATCCCATCGGCAAGAAACGGGAATCGCTCGCCATCGTCCAAGGCGACGGCAAGGACCGCTTCGAGGGCAGCTTGCGGATTTGCACGGGCCCACACGCGGCCGGCATTGCTCAGCAGTCTGTTGCGCGCACCGCCGGCGGGCGTCGAGAGCGCCCGGGTCCACGCCTGCTCGGGAGTGCCGAAAGCAAGGTCCTCGCGCGCCAGCACCTGCGCCAGGATCCGCTCCGCGTCGAGCTGCTCGGCGATTTGCTGTCGTTGCCACGGCGCGAGGTCCATCTCCAGCAGCGATTGCGCGGCGACCGCGCGGTCCTCGGGCTCCAGGGTGGCAGCACGCTTGAGAGCCGCGTCGAAGTCGGCATGCGCCCAAGCGCGAAAAACGGTGGCAAGCCAGGAGGGTTGATGCAGGCCATCCAGCACATGAGCGACGGCGGCCGCGGGGTCGATGGAGGCGAAACGGACGTATAGCAGCCGCGAGATGTCGTTGCGCCAGAACGAGGTGGGCAGATTCCGCGCAGCGGCCAGCAGTTCTTCGATGCGCCGGCGGTCCGCGTCTTTCGCCAGCGCATACAACCGGGTGTTGCGTTCGAAGTCATTGCCGATCGCGGCGATGTCGGCGAGTGCTGGCGGCGCGGCCGTCTGGGGCGGTCGTGGCGCGGCGGGCGATGCCGGCGCCGGTGCATGCGGGGCGGTCGGCGCCGGCTCCGCTAATTTCGTTGGCGCCATCTGCATGACGGCAAGCGTGGCAAGCACCCCAGCGAGGAAGGCAACCGCCGCGTAGCCGGCGTTCCGGCCGCGCCCGGGCTGGGTTGCGTTCGTCATGCTGCCTGCACTGCGTTCATGCCATGCCCATGAGGTCCTCGAAGTTGCCGCGGAAGAAGCGGTCCTGATCGGCGACGGACAGTTCGGCCGTGGTGCGGCGGAAGCGCCCGTACGGATTGCGGCCGCCTTCCACATGTGGGAAGTCCGAGGAGAACATGCAGGTGCCGGGCGCCGACTGCCCGATGATCCAGCCGGCGGGTTCGGTGGGGTAAGGCGTCACCCGTACCTGACGTTCGACGTATTCGCCGGGCCGAAGCGTGAGGGAGGCGAGCCGCGCCTCGTGGCGGGCGAATGCCTCGCCGGCGGAGTCGAGCTGGCGCATGAATCCGGGCAGCCAGGACGCGCCGAGTTCAATGACGCCGATGCGCAGGCTCTCGAAACGTTCGAGCACGCCGTCGAGGATCAGCATGGACAGAGCCTGCATGGGGCCGTGCGGGATCGCCATGTAGGAGATAGAGCGGAAATTCTCCTCGCCGCCGTGGAAGTCCGGTACCGGCGGCAGGCCGTTGTTCTTGTGCGCGCGGGGGAGGACGCGGTCCGCAACGCCCACGTGAAACAGGATGGGCACGCGGGCTTCGGCGGCGAGGCCCCAGAGAGCATCCAGCGCGACGTGGCTCGTCGCATGCTCCTTCGGGCAGGCCCAGGGCACGAGCAACGCGGCGGCGCCGGCGTCGAGCGCTTCCAGCGCGGCCGCTGGCGCACGTTCGAGGCTCGCAAGCGGCACGTAGCAGACTGGCAGCAGCCGGACATCCGCGGCGCAGAACTCCGTCTGCGCGCGGTTGGTTGCCGCCGCGGTGTTGTAGAGCAGCTCCAGGTCGTCGCCGTGTTCGAGTTCTTCCAGCCAGACGTTGGTCGAGGTCGGGAAAACGAGCTGACTGGCGATGCACATCAGATCGAGCGCGAGCGGCCGGTCCTCGCGGCGGAAGGCGCCTGTCGCATCGTGGTTCTTGCGCGCCATGATTTCGGCCGCGTCGCCGGCGCGAAAGGCCGGATCGTCTTGTTGCCCGATGGCGCGGTCGAGACCGCCCCGGTGCCCCTTGCCGAAACGGGCGTTGAACGCATCGCGCACGGCTCGTGTTCCGAACTCGTCGAGCCAACCGGGAATCTCCATGACGTGGGAATCGGCGTCGTGGACGATGCGGTCCTCGATGTATGGCATCAGGCACCCTAGGAGCTTGCGCCGTAGGAATGGCGCGGCAGCGTCATTCTACGGTGCAAGGTCATAGGCAGGTGGGGGCTGGGACCAGACGCCGAGCGCTAGCGAGGGGTTTGGCGGCGCTTGTCGGCTGACAGATGAGCGAACACTACTACGCAGTCCGCTTAAACGCTCTGCCGCGGGTGCCGCCGTTGACCAGAGCCACCTCGCCCGCACGCCGAACAGACGCTGGCAGAACACCGACACGGACTCCCCCTCAAGGCTACGCAGCGACGGTCCGCCCGCCCCGTTCCCCCGCAGCAACGCTCGGCGAGAGCGGCCCTTTCAGGCTCATGGCCCCACGGGAAGCGCTCGCGTTTGACTTCGGTTGTGCGGCGTCGTATAGCTGCGACATGGGTCGTTCGCGGGCATTGCTGGCGTGGGTGTTGACGACTGCCGTTTCGGCGGCCAGCGTTGCCTGTGCTTGCGCGGTTCCGGAGTTCGCGTCTTCCGATGCGGAACACCGCCACCACATGGTGGGTCACCATGCCGAAGACATCACTGGTGGCGACGACTGCCTTCACGTCGACTGCGGCGATTGCAGTGCCGACGGGCTGACTTCTCGATCTTCTGCAAGCAGCCTGCCAGCCGAAGTGTCGCTGGACGAAGCTGTTGCGCTGGCGGGCGGTCATCTGTTCCTTGCGCCCGGATTGCGTGCCTCTTCTTGCCGTTCACCACCTCTGCCCCTCGCGCGCTTGGCCGATTCGCCGGTGCGTCGTTTCGACAAGATGCTCGACTAGCGTTTCTCCTTACGTTCCTGACGACCGCTGTTTGCTGCGGATCTCGTTGGCCGGGAATGAGGAGACAGGAAAATGCGTCGAGCGACGGCTCTTGCCCTCGCGTTTATCGCACACACCACACCGATGGCGGCGCCAGCGCTCGCGTATGCGACGCATGGCGACGAGACTCTCGCCACACTGATCGCCGAGGCGCTTGCGCACAATCGGGCCGTTCACTCCGCCGACTCGCAGGAACTCGCCGTGCGGGAGGGCATTGTGGCCGCCGAGGCATTGCCCGACCCCGCTCTGCAACTCACGGGATTCCCGCGAGGACCCCAGACGCGCCTTGGACCGCAGATCGCCGGGGTCGCGATCACTCAGAGGATTCCGTGGTTCGGCAAGCTCGCCGACGAAGGCGCAGCGCTCACGAGCCATGCAGAAGTGCGACGAGCGCTCGCGGCCATGGTGCGGGCGGATGTGGTGCAGCAAGTGAAGCTCGCCTATTTCGAGGCTGCGTATCTCGCGAGCGCCATTCGGATCGCCACCGAGGAAGAGGAACTGCTTCGTCACTACGAGTCGCTGGCCCGCGCCCAGTATGCCCAAGGAGCCGGACTGCAACGTGATGTCGTGCGGATCCAGGCGGAGATCACCCGCGTTCAAGACCGTCTTCGGGAGTTCGAGGGAATGCGCGCCGGCGTCCGGGCGCATCTGAACGCGTTGCGGCATCAGCCCACCGACGGCAGCCTGCCTGGGGTTCAGCTTGGTGCACGGCCTGTCGTTGGTGTCGACGGCGATGCCTTGCGCGTCACGGCACGGACCCACGCGCCCGAGGTGAAGGTGGCACAAGCACGGGTGGCGCTTAAGGCCGCGGCTGCTCGAATTGCCGAGCGCCGGCACCTACCCGATCTGGTCGTCGGCGCTGGCTGGGGAGTCGTGGGCGACCGGAACGACGCCCCCGGCAGGGCGAACCCGCCGACCGGCAACGGCGAAGACACCTTCCATGTCAGCGCCGGTGTCACGATTCCCATTCGCCGCGCCAAGTACGACGCCGGCATCCGCGAGGCCAATGCCGCCTTCGCCGCCGCCCAGGACGACCACAGAAACGCGGTCGCCAATGTCGATGCCGCCGTGAGTTCCATCGCGAGCCGCCTTGTCGCGCTTGACGAACGCCTCGCTCTGGCCGAAGGCACGCTGCTGCCGCAGGCACAAACCGCACTCAGCTCCACGGAAGACGCCTATGCCACCGGGGCCGTCGGCGTCCTTGACCTGCTCGATGGCGAGGAAATGCTGCTCGGCGTGCGGCACGATCTCGCCCGCCTGCACGCCGACTACATGAAGGCACTGGCAGAAATCGAACGCGCCGCGGGCGTGCCGTTCCCTGCGCAGACGGAGACGGAGGGCGGGGCATGAACGCGCGCAACGTCTTGATGGTGCTTGGCGGCAGTCTGCTTGGGGCCGCGGTTGTGGCGATGGTGGCTTGGAGCCCGTGGGCGCGTTCCTCTAAGGGCCATGCCAATGGCGTGATTGCGGAGCAGACGCCCACCGCCGATGCCACGCTTTACACCTGCGGGATGCACCCACAGGTGGTTCGCCACGAGCCGGGCCAGTGCCCCATCTGCGGCATGGAGTTGGTGCCGAAGCGGCGCGATGCCGTTCAAGCGTTGGGCCTCGCCGACACAACCGGAGTGCGGGTACCTCGCAAGTTCCTGCAGAACTTCGCGGTGAAAACCGCCGTCGTGGAGCGGGGCCCATTGCCGGTGTCTATCCGCACCGTCGGCGTGCTGGCGCACAACGAGGAGCGGCTGGTGTCGGTGAACACCAAGTTCGGTGGCTGGATCGAAAGGGCGCACGTCAACAACATCGGCGAATCCGTTGCCGAGGGCGATGTGCTGTTCGACATCTACAGCCCGGAGTTGGTGGCCACACAGCGCGAATACCTCGCTGCGAACACCTACGTGGCGCGGCTCGTGGCAGGCGGCGCGGATTCGGATGCTGTCGAGCGCGCCGAGGCTTTGCTGGAAGCGACTCGCGAGCGGCTCAAGCACTGGGACATCGCCGATGCACAAATCGCCCGCTTAGAGCAGGAAGAGGCCGCGCCCCGTACGGTACGGTTCTTCGCCCCCGCATCGGGCCTAGTGGTCGCCAAGAGTGGCGATTCGCTCGAAGGGATGCGGGTGGATGCCGGGATGACCGTGCTCAAGATTGCCGATCATTCAACCCTCTGGGCGGAGGTGCGTTTCTTTGAGGAGCATCTGCGCCATGTGCGGGAGGGCAGCGAGGCGGTCGTCGAGGCGGATGCGTTTCCCGGTCGCAGTTGGAACGGGAAAATCCTGTTCTTCCGCTCTGCAGTGGACCCCGACACCCGGGCGCTGACTGCCTTCGTGGAGGTGGAAAACGCCGATCTGGCGCTCCGGCCCATGATGTATGTAAACGTGTCGGTCCGCGCTGAAGGAGCGGCGGACGCCACCTTAGTGCCGGCCCAGGCGGTGTTGCACAGCGGCGAACGGGCGGTGGTCATCGTCGCCAAGGACGATGGCAGCTTCGAGCCACGCGAGGTCACTTTGGGCATCGCGGCGGAAGGGGTGCAGGACGTGGCGAGCGGGCTGTCCGCCGGCGAGCGGGTAGTGACCGCCTCGCAGTTCCTGATCGACTCGGAAAGCAATCTGAAGGCGGCCATGGACCAGATGTTGCGGGGTGCGGGCGGTGGCACAGGCGAGCTGCCCAAGGGCGATGCTTCGCACATGCACCACCATTGACCGGACGGCGTGACGATGCTTGAACGCGTCATCGATTGGTGCATCGACAACCGCGTTCTCGTGCTTGTCGCTGCGGTGCTGGCGACCGCCGCCGGCGTCTATTCGCTCGTGCGGGCGCCGATGGATGCGATTCCGGACCTCTCCGACGTACAGGTGATCGTGTACACGGAGTACCCGGGCCAAGCGCCCCGCATCGTCGAAGACCAGGTGACCTACCCGCTTACCACCGAGCTCTTGGCGGTGCCGGGAGCGCGGGTGGTGCGGGGCTATTCGTTCTTCGGCTACTCGTTCGTCTATGTCCTGTTCGAGGACGGCACCGACCTCTATTGGGCGCGGGCCCGAGTGCTCGAAACCTTGAACCATGCCGCTTCGAGGCTGCCGGACCGGGTGTCACCATCGCTCGGCCCCGATGCCACTGGCGTCGGCTGGGCGTTCATGTATGCGCTCACCTCCGACCGCCACGATCTCGGCGAGCTGCGGTCGCTGCAGGACTGGTTTCTCAGGTACGAACTCGCGAGCGTGCCGGGGGTGTCGGAGGTCGCCAGCATCGGCGGCTTCGTGCGCCAGTACCAGATCACGGTGGACCCCAACCGACTGCGTGCCTACGGCATTCCCATCTCCAAGATTCGCGCTGCGGTTGCCGCCAGCAACGAGGATGTGGGCGGGCGTACGCTGGAGGTGGCAGAGCGGGAGTTCGTCATCCGCGGGCTCGGCAGCATCGATTCGGTTGAGGACATCGGCAAGGTTGCCCTCGGCGTCGAGGCCGGCGGTACGCCGATCCTCGTGCAAGATGTGGCGCGCGTGGGCATCGGCCCGGAGATGCGCCGCGGCATCGCCGAATGGAATGGGGAAGGCGAGACGGTCGGCGGCATCGTGGTGGTGCGCCACGGTGCCGGGACGCTGCAAGTGATCCGCGCCGTCAAGGAACGGCTGGCCGAGATCAAGTCGGGATTGCCCGAGGGCGTCGAGGTTCATGTCGCCTACGACCGCAGCGGGCTGATCGAACGCTCCGTCAGCAGCCTGCGGCAGAGCCTCACGCAGCAACTGCTGATCGTCGGCCTCGTGTCGATGGCCTTCCTGCTGCACTTTCGCAGCGGCCTTGTGGCGGTGGCGTCGCTGCCGATAGGCATCCTGCTGGCATTCCTCGCCATGTCGCTCAAGGGCATCAACGTCAACATCATGTCGCTCGGTGGCATCGCTGTCGCCATCGGCACCATGGTGGACGCCAGCATCGTCATGGTGGAAAACGCGCATCGGCACCTAGCCCGCGGGAGCGGGCTTGCCCACCCTGATGGACGCGATGCCGCCCTCCCTCAGGAGGAGCTCGCAGAAGATCATTGGCAGGTGGTGGCACGTGCGGCGAGGGAGGTCGGACCGACGCTCTTCTTCGCTCTGCTGGTCATCACGGTGTCGTTCCTGCCGGTGTTCGCCCTCGAAGCCCAGGAAGGACGGCTATTCAAGCCACTCGCCTACGCCAAGACCTTTGCCATGGCCGCCGCCGCCCTACTGGCGGTGACGCTGGTGCCGGTTCTGGTGGGCTATCTGACCAAGGGGCGCGGCCCAATGGCCACCGTGCGGCCCATTCGGCGCCATGCGATGGAACTCGGCTTGGCCCTGTTCGCCTTCTCCTGGTTGGTGCGACCGGTTCTCAACGCCGTGTTCCGCTTCAAGTTCTGGGTGCTCGGTCTTGCCGGCGCCGCACTCGTTGTCACCGCGGTGCCGTTCTCGAAGCTGGGCTCGGAGTTCATGCCGCCGCTGTGGGAGGGCGATCTGCTCTACATGCCGACCACCTTGCGGGGAGTCTCGATCACCAAGGCTGGGGAACTGCTGCAGCAGACCGATCGGGTGATCGCCTCGTTCCCGGAAGTCGAGGATGTCTTCGGCAAGGTGGGCAGGGCCGAGACCGCCACCGACCCGGCGCCGCTGTCGATGATCGAGACCACCATTACGCTCAAGGCTAGGGAAGAGTGGCGCCCCGGCATGACCGTGGACCGACTCATCGAGGAGATGGACGCGGCGCTCGACATTCCCGGCCTCACGAACTCATGGACCATGCCGATCCGCACCCGCATCGACATGCTCTCCACCGGCATCAAGACACCGGTGGGCATCAAGATCGCGGGCCCCGACCTTGCGGTGCTCGAAAGCCTCGGCAAGGAGGTGGAACAGGTGGTGCGTTCCCTGCCCGGCACCGACAGCGCCTACGCCGAGCGCACCATGGGCGGCAACTACCTCGACGTCACCATCGATCGCGACGCCATCGCCCGTTACGGACTCACGGTGCGCGACGTGCAGGACGTGATCGGCACCGCCATCGGCGGGATGAACATCACCTGGGCCGTGGAAGGGCTGGAACGCTATCCGGTGAACCTTCGCTACAGCCGAGAACTGCGCGACGACTTGCCGGCCTTGCGTGGGGTGCTGGTGCCGGCACCAACTGGCGCGCACGTTCCCTTGGGTCGCCTTGCCGAGATCGACTTGACGGTGGGGCCGCCGAGCATCAAGAGCGAGGGTGGGCGGCCGAACGCCTGGGTCTATGTGGACATCCGCGACGTGGACGTGGGCAGCTACGTGGAGGCCGCGCGTCGAGCGGTGGGCGCACAGGTGGAACTTCCCGCCGGCTACACGATCGCCTGGAGCGGGCAGTACGAGTTTCTAGAGCGTGCCGAGCAGCGATTGGCGTTGGTCATTCCGGTCACACTGATCCTCATCGCGGCCATCGTGTACATCAGCCGCAAGTCCGCGTTCGAGACGCTTGCCGTGCTCGGCGGTGCCGTGTTTGCGGCGACCGGAGCGATTTGGCTGCTGTATGCGCTCGACTACAACCTGAGCGTCGCGGTGTGGGTGGGCATCATTGCTTTGGCCGGGCTCTATGCGGAGACGGCAACGGTGCTGTTGCTGTATCTCGGCACGTCGGTGCGGGAGTGGCGCGAGCGCGATGCGCTGGTGAGTCGAGCCGCCCTCGCCGAGGCCATCAAGGACGGCACCGTGAAGCGCGTGCGCCCCATCCTGATGACCATCGCCACCGACGTGATTGGACTGATGCCGATCATGTGGAGCACCGGCGCCGGCGCCGACGTTATGAAACGCATCGCCACGCCCCTTGTCGGCGGCGTGGTCACCTCCGGCCTCGTCGTGCTCTTCGTGCTGCCGCTCGTCTACTGCCTGTGGCACGCCCGGGCGTTGCCAAAGGACGAGTAGCCCCACTGTGAGAGATCGCCTCTGGCGGCGTGGGACGAAATGCCTCTGTGTCGGAAAGCTGGACGAAGCTGGAGCTGGTGTCGGGAAAGCTGGAGTTGGTGTGTCGGGAAGGCTGGGGAACTCATTCCTCGGCGACGCGGGCGAGTAGCTCGTCACTGGTTTCGCAGTCAATGATCCAGCCGCCGACTTCGCCGAGCCGGCTGGCGTCGTTTACGTCGGACAGCAGCTTCGCCAGCCTCTGTGCCGGTGCCTGACCGAACTTCCGCGCCGCGAGGCCAACCAGGTGTTCGCGCTCCTCCGCCCTTGCTGCCGCAAGGCCTGCCGTAACTCCTTCGGCTCGGATCCGGTCGCTCCAAGTTACCTTGCGGCCTTCGAAAAAGCCCTCGCGTTCGGCAGGTTGCAGGCGTTCCACGGTGTCCATCTCGTTCACTCCCAAGTCTAGACCCGACTCCTGCTTGATCCATTCCAAGAGCGCAGGCCTAAGGTCGCGGTCCTCACCGGCAAGCACGTCGAACAGCGTCCGTGCATGCCGCGCCGTGCGGGCGTCAGGTGACGGGTCGGTCAGCTCCGCCAGCAGCGACATGGCGTTGTCCTCGCGCAAATCGTCCGGTTCCACGCGTTGCATGTCAAGCAGCAGGTAACCGTCCCCCGCGAACAGTCCGCTTCGTCGCGACACGGGGGTGGCGGCTCTTGCGACTCGCCCGGAACCGGTGTCACGAGGTCGATTACCCGCTGCGCCGCGGTCCACCTCTCGCGACCTGTGTAAATCACGATAGGCAAGACCGGTTGCAGCCTGTCCCTGGCGCCGAAGCGTCTGCCGTCGGCCCGCCACGCATCAAGGTGATGGCAGTCCACATAGTTGCGTATGCGTAGTGGCATGAGCCAGTCCGGCGAGCGCTGGAACTCCCACAGCAGCAGAAGCTCCAGCCATGCATTTGGGTCCGGGTCCGGGCTGTCTGCGAACGGCGCCTCCCAGACTATGTCGCTGGCGAATCGGTGCAGGTTGCCGGTTTGGCCGCCAACGGTTTGCTCATGGCTGCGGCGCAGTCCCGCGAGGTTGAGCCGGGCGACAAGCGCCCGCGCCTCTTGCAGGTCCCCGACGAACCAGTCGAGCAGGTGCTGGGCCATGATCCGGTGGCTGAAGATGCGCTTGAAGGCGGTGTCGTTGTCCATGCGGAACAACGTAGCCACCTGCCTCACGCCGGGGCAATGGACGAAGTCCGAAAGTCCTGTGTGAGATCCGCCCGCCTGCGGTACGCATTTTCCTACATTGGATCGAAGGCCCGATCGGACACTCCTGCATCGACGCGGCGAGCGCGGTGTTCCTACGCGACCCGTTCCTTTTGCACCGGGTTGTCGAACACCAGGGCGCCGTCGTCGAACGGTGCTTCCACCAGCGTGTCGCGCTCTTGGTAGTAGTCCTGGCAGTTGGTCCACGGTACCCGGTCGCCTTGCTTCGGCAGGCGGGGAGCGCCGCGGCGGATGTAGCCCGGGGCGAAGTCGTCCGGATCGATGTAGGCCTTGCCGTTCATGCCCTGATCCGAGGCACGCAGGCGCGGGGTGCATTGGCGCACGCCCATTGCGTCCATGTGCTTGAGCAGGCGGCAGACATAGTGGGCGATCATGTCGGCGCGGAGCGTCCACGACGAGCGGATGTAGCCGAACGTCCAGGCGAGGTTTGGCACGTCGGAGACCATCATGCCGCGGTAGGTGAAGGTGTCCGGCAGGTTGACGTTGCCGCCGTCCACGTCGAAGTGGATGTTGCCGAGGCCGGAGAGCTCGATGCCGGTGGCAACGACGATGATGTCGGCCTCCAAGACGTCGCCAGACGACAGCTCGATGCCGTTCGGGACGAAGCGCTCGATGGTGTCGGTGACCACCGATGCCTTGCCGGAGCGGATCGCCGCGAACAGGTCGCCGTCCGGCAGCAGGCAGAGGCGTTCTCGCCACGGCCCGTAGCGGGGCGTGAAGTGCTTCTCCACGTCGTAGCCTTCGGGCAGCGCCGCAGCGGCCATGCCGATCAGCTCCTTCGCCACCGCGTCCGGCTCGGACAGCGCCCGCGACGTCATCACCCGCCCGAATTCGAGGATCTTGCGGCGCTTGATGCCGTGGATCCACTCCTTCGGAACGTCGAGCGCCCGCAGTTCCTGGATCGTCGCGTCCTCGACGCTGTTGTCGAGGGAGATGTAGTAGGTGGGCGAACGTTGCAGCTGCACCACTTCGGCCACTTCCTCCGCCACGGCCGGGACGATGGTGGCGGCGGTGGCGCCGGAGCCGATGACCACCATGCGCTTGCCGGCGTGATCGAGGTCCTCGGGCCACTGCTGCGGATGCACGATCGTGCCCTGGAACGCTTCCTCGTTCGGGAAGCTCGGCCGGTAGCCGGCTTCGTAGTCGTAGTAGCCCTGGCACATGAAGAGGAAGTCGCCCTTGAACTCGACTTCGCCGTCGTCGGTTCGCGCCCGCACGGTCCAGCAGGCGTCGGCGGTGGACCAGGAAGCGTCTGTGACCTGATGGTCGAAGCGGATGTGCGGCTCGATGTCGTGCTCTTCCACCACTTCTTGCAGGTATTTCATGATCTCGGGAGCCGTGGCGATCGGCTGGCCATGCCACGGCTTGAACTCGTAGCCGTACGTGTACAAATCGCTGTCGGAGCGAATGCCCGGGAAGCGGAACAGATCCCACGTGCCGCCGATGGACGACCGCCCCTCCACGATGACGTAGCTTTTGCCCGGACACTCTTTCTGCAAATGGCACGCGGCACCGAGGCCGGAAACCCCGGCACCGATGATGATCACGTCATGGTGGTCCGACTGCCGCATCAACTGCTCCTCCGCAAAGCTGGCCGCGCATTGTAAAGGCTACGCGGCAACGCCGGCACAGTTGTGGTGTCTCACCTTGACTTGCACAGCGCGTCTCTGGAGGGAGGACTCTCTTCCCATTGGCAAGTCTTGTGGGCTGGACTTTCGCGTGGTTTCGGTCTCCCCTTTCTGGCGGCTCTGGCGGGCGTTGCGTCAGGCGGCGTTGGGCTGTCGGATGGAGGGGTCCCAGGGCCGTCGGCTTTGGAGGATGGCGCAGATGGAGTGGACGATGCAGTCGGCGACCTTTCGCAGGGCGCGGGCGTCGCCGTGGCCGCGCTGGCGGAGGCGGTCGTAGACGGCTCGCAGGCCGGGGTCGTTGTCCCTGGCGACGCGTGCGCAGTGGTACATGGCGTTTCTCAGGTCGGGATCGACGGCTGCGCGGCGGACGACGCGCCGGGACTTTCCGGACTGTAGGGTGACGGGCGCGGTTCCGCACAGGCATCGCAGCGCCTGGAGGCTGCGCTGGCGGAGGGCGTCGCCGGCGTTGGCGAGGAGGGTGGCGAGGGTGTCGGCGCCGAAGGCCGGGAACGGTGCCGAGCAGCCATGCGTCGGAGGGTCGTTCGGGAACGTCGGCCTCTCCGGGAGCCTCCTTCAGTTCGTCGAGCAGGCGCTCGCGCTGGCGCTCGAGGGCGGCGATCTCGCGCATCGTCTCCAGCAGGCGCCGGCGCAGCCAGGCGGCGGCGGCGCCGGCCTCGATCCGCGCCTCCGTGGCCGCCGTCGGCACGTCGAGCGCCGCCCGCACGCCGGCCGCGTCCACCTTGCGCGCCCGCTTCAGCGCCTTGCGAAGCGTCGCGTCGCGGACGCCCCGCACCGTGCCCGGACGCGGCAGCCTCTCCAGCAGCGACAGCACCCACTCCGTCGCCAGACCCACCTTCAGGCCCGCCGCCATCGTCTCGAACTCCGGGTAGAACTCCCACAGCTCCGCGCGCAGCCGCGACTCCAGACGGCCCCGGTCCTCGCCCAGCCAGTCCAGGCGGCGCTGCAGCGAACCCAGCGCCACCTCCTCCGGCCGCTGTGCCGACACCCGCCGCAGCGCCTGCGGATCCGTCCGCAGCGCGTTCGCCAGAACCCGCGCGTCGCGGCGGTCGTCCTTCGACCCCGACGGCGAGTGCCGATCCCGGAAACGGTCCGACTGCCGCGGGTTGATCGAGCGAACCTCGATCTCCCGCGACAGCAGGAACGCCGCCACCGCACCCCGCGGCGTCTCCATCGCCACCGCCGGGGCGCCGTGCGAGCGAAGCCACTCCGCCAGCGACCCAAGACCCGCGCCGCCGTGTCCGAACGAGCGCTCGGCCACCACCGAGCCCGACCCGTCCACCACGCAGGCGACATGCTCCCGGAAACCCCAGTCCAGACCCGCGAACGCCGCCACCGCAACTCTCCCCATTCCGATGCCATGCCCGACGGGCATGTCCGCGAAACGCTTCCCGTCCCTGTACCGGCGCTCGTGGCGCTGACTCTCTTCTGGGAGTCCGATCGCGGATGAAGTGCTGGCCGGGGCGCGCATCCTCGCTGGGCGATCAACGTCGCATGGGCGTCCCGAAGCGCTCCCGGCCAGCCGCCCCTCGAACCGGACAAAGACCGAATCGAGGCAACGGAAAGGGTACAGGGCGTCCCGCCCTCCATCGCGCCGCAAGGCGGGCAGAACACTCGCCGCACCAGCAAGATGCGCGCCCCTGCGGGGCGATGGAGGGCGAGACGCCCTCCCTCCGGAGTACGAAGCGCCACGCTCTGCGCAAGTCAAAGACACCACCCGCGCAGGCTCCTTAGGGCACAATGCTCGGACACTGGAGGCCAAGGACAGCACTCGGCATGGACTTGCAGGCATCGGCCAACGGCACCAGCGCAGCAGCAAAGAACGATTCGGGTGCCGAAATCGCCCGTTACCTAACGGCCGCACACCTCGCCGAGATTCCGGCCGATCTCCGAACGCCACGTCTCCCGGCGATCGATCCTGCCCTGCGCGCCGCGGGCCAAGCGCGGGTAGCCCTTGCGACGCGCATCTGGTGCGCGGGCGCCACCTACGCCGAGCGGCGGGAGTTGCTGGCCAACTGCGAGGCGGAAGCCACCGCCCTCGAACCCGTTCGCAAGATGTTGAACCGCCACCTGTGCGGCGCGGCGAACCGCCTGCCCCCGGATCGAATCGAGGCCGCCTGCCGCGAGCTCGGCATCGACGACGCGAACAACCCGCTCTTAAGCGCCGCCGAACGCAAGGCGCTCGACGAAGACGGCTACGTCAACCTCGGCCCCCTCCTGACCACGGCACAACTCGATGCGATGCGTCAGCGCCTGGGCGATGCGGTGGAAGGCGAAGGCGCGGTCGCCGGCCACGAAGTGTCGCAGACCCGCGGCATCGCAAGAGTCTCCGGCACGGTCATCAAGGCACTGAACACCGATGGGCTGCTCGATCCGTTCTCCTTCCATCCGAAGTTGCTCGCGGCGGTGCGGCACGTCCTTGGCCTGCGCTTCCGCTACTCGAGCACCAACTTCCACTGCCCGCTGCCCGGCTATGGCCACCAAGCCATCCACGCGGACTGGGGCTGGGGCGTGCAGAAACCCGAAGTGGTGAACGCCATCTGGCTGCTCGACGACTTCACCGAGGAAAACGGCCCCACTCGCGTGGTGCCGGGCTCACACCGCTGGCGCCAACACCCGATGGGCGCAACCGTAGGCGGCACGCCCAGAGACCTGGTCGCCCCCGTCCCCGGGGAAGTGCACCTGACGGGCGTAGCCGGAAGCTGCATCGCCTACAACGCCCACCTGTGGCACAGCGGCACGCAGAACTTCTCGCCGCACCTACGCCGCGCCCAACACGCGT
Organism: Pseudomonadales bacterium; assembly: GCA_965116935.1. Taxonomy (GTDB): domain Bacteria; phylum Pseudomonadota; class Gammaproteobacteria; order Pseudomonadales; family Azotimanducaceae; genus VXYL01. Next base: position 4,979,114 of record OZ220737.1, read on the forward strand.
TCTTCACGCGGGCGGAACGACCCACCCAAACGGACGTGCCGGCACTCCTCGATCGGGCCGTGTTCGAACGCCTGAGCTGGGTGCAGCGAGCGGTCCTCGACGTCGAGTAGCACCCGGCCACGCAACCGAGTCAGCGCGACGCGTCTGCCTTGCGGATGCGGATGGCGGCTGGGGTTACCTCCACGAGTTCGTCGCCGGCGATGTAGTTGAGGGCCTGTTCGAGGGACATTCGTAGCGGCGGCGTCAGGAGGATGTTCTCATCGTTGGCGGCGGCGCGGATGTTGGTGAGCTTCTTCTCCTTCAGCGGGTTGACCACGAGATCGTTGCCGCGGGAGTGGGCGCCGATGACCATGCCGGCATAGACGGCGTCGCCTGGGCCGATGAAGAGTTCGCCGCGGCGTTGCAGATTGAAGAGGGCATACGCCACGGCCTTGCCGGTGGCATTGGAGACGAGGACGCCCGTGTTGCGACCGCCGCGCACGCCGATGGCCTTGGGGTGGTAGCCGTCCGGGGCGAAGGTCATCACGCCGCTGCCAGAAGTGAACGAGGCGAACTCCGATCGCAGGCCGAGCAAGGCACGGCTGGCGACGCGGTAGCGCAGGCGCACGCGTCCAGTGCCAGCGGCCTCCATGTCGAGCAGCTCGCCGCGGCGCTCGCCCAAGGTCTCCATGAGTGCGCCCTGGTGGCTGAGGTCAACGTCGAAGGCCACCACCTCCCAGGGCTCGAGCGTGCGACCTTCCTCCTCGCGGGTGATAACCGACGGCTGCGTCACCGCCATTTCGTAGCCCTCCCGTCGCATCGTCTCGATCAGCACCGACAGATGCAGTTCGCCGCGTCCGGAGACCTGGAATCGATCCGGCTGGTCTGTGTCCGACACGCGCAGCGCGACGTTATGCGTCGCCTCCCGAAACAGCCGCTCGCGCAGGTGACGGGCCGTGAGGAAGCTTCCCTCCTTGCCGGCGAAGGGACCGGAGTTGACGACGAAAGCCATCGTCAGGGTCGGTTCGTCCACCGCCAGACGCGGCAGCGGGTCCACCGAGTCGGCGGCGCAGATGGTGTCGGAGACCTCGATGTCGTCGATGCCGCTCAAGGCGACGATGTCCCCGGCCTCCGCGGTCGGAAGGTCCACCCGAGCGAGCCCCCGGCTTGCCTGTACCTCAAGCACGCGCGCCCGTCGCACGTCGCCCTCGGCATTCACCACATTCACCGGATCTCGGGGAGCGACGCGGCCACGGGACACTCGGCCGATGCCGATGACGCCAACGTAGCTCGAGTAGTCGAGGGTGCTCACCTGCATCCGAAACGGTCCGTCACCATCCACGGTCGGCGGCGGCACTCGTTCGACGATGAGATCCAGAAGCGGCGCCATGTCCGGTTCGAGCTGCTCGGGGTCGGGACCGGCGACGCCCTGGAGCGCCGATGCGAACACCATGGGGAAATCGAGCTGCTCTTCGCTCGCGCCGAGGGCATCAAAGAGATCAAAGACCTTGTCCACTGCAGCATGGGGCTCGGCGCCGTCGCGGTCGATCTTGTTGACGACGAGGATGGGCTTGAGGCCAGCGGCAAACGCCTTGGCGGTGACGAACCGGGTCTGGGGCATCGGCCCTTCCACCGCATCGACCAACAACAGCACCGAATCCACCATCGACAGGATGCGCTCCACCTCGCCGCCGAAGTCGGCATGCCCCGGCGTGTCGACGATGTTGATGCGGCAGCCCTGATACTCGATGGCGGTGGTCTTGGCGAGGATGGTGATGCCGCGCTCGCGTTCGAGTTCGCCCTGGTCGAGCGCGCGCTCGACGCCGACAAGGCGACGATCGGCGTCGGTCTGCTGCAGCAACCGATCCACGAGCGTCGTCTTGCCATGATCGACATGCGCGACGATGGCGATGTTGCGGATGTTCAACGGTCCCTCGGCAAGGCAGGAAGAGGCAAAAGGCCGTGGCGCTGCCGCTTAGCCGTGGCGCGCGACGTCCAGGTTCTGGCCGCGGTCTCGGAGCAGGTGGTCCATCAGGACGAGTGCCGTCATGGCCTCGACGATGGGGGTGGCACGGATGCCGACACACGGATCGTGACGACCCGTGGTCACCACTTCCACTTCGTTGCCGTGAATGTCGAGGCTTCGACCCGGCTTGGTGATGCTCGACGTGGGCTTGAAGGCGACGCGAGCGACGATGTCCTGGCCGGACGAGATGCCACCGAGCACGCCGCCAGCGTGATTGCTGCGGAAGCCCGTTAGGTCGCGTTCGTCGCGGTGCTCGCTGCCGCGCTGTTCGATGGCAGCGAAGCCGGCACCGATCTCCACCCCCTTGGCCGCATTGATGCCCATCAGCGCCCCGGCGAGTTCCGCATCGAGCTTACCGAACACCGGCTCGCCGAGCCCCACCGGCACGTTGCTCGCCCGCACGGTCACTTGAGCGCCTACCGAGTCGCCGTCGCGGCGCAGCGCCTCGATCATGCCGGCGATGGCGTCTATGGCATCGGGGTCGGGGCAGAAAAAGGGGTTGGAATCCACGGCGTCCATGTCCACCGACTCGAGCCGGAGCCGACCGATCTGCGACAGGTGGCCCCGCACCGTGACTCCGGCCCGTACCGCAAGGTACTTGCGGGCTATGGCGCCGGCGGCGACACGCATGGCCGTTTCCCGTGCGGATGCACGGCCACCGCCGCGATAGTCGCGACGGCCGAACTTGGTGCGATAGGTGTAGTCGGCGTGGCCGGGACGGAACTGCTCGGCGATGGCGCCGTAGTCCCGCGAACGCTGGTCCACGTTGTCGATGGCAAGGCCAATCGCGGTGCCCGTGGTGACGCCCTCGAAGACACCAGAGAGGATGCGCACCTGATCCGGCTCTCGCCGCTGCGTGGTGTAGCGCGACTGTCCGGGACGGCGGCGATCGAGGTCCCGTTGCAGATCGGCCTCGCAAAGCGCCAGCCCCGGAGGACAGCCATCCACCACCGCACCAAGCGCCGGCCCGTGACTTTCGCCAAAGGTGGTGACGGAAAACGCCTGTCCGAACGTGTTGCCAGCCATCTGCGAAGCTTACCGGTTCCGCTCCTGCGTCTCTCGCGGAGACCCTCCCGGCGAGTCGTCAAGAGTGGCGACGAACACGCCGTAGGTGCCGTCTGCTTGTTGCTCGGCGTGGGGCAAGTCCAGCCAGATCGCGCCGAGGTGCGGGAATGCGGTGTCGAACCATTCGGAAGCGCTACCAGCTTCGCCGAGCAGGTCGGCGTTCGGCTTTAGGTGACGGGGGAGGTCCGCGAGGATGCGGCGCCAGACGGTCAAGCCGTCGTCGCCGCCGTCAAGGCCGCGACGCGGCTCATGGTGGAACTCCGCCGGCACCCGCGCAAGCTCGGCGCTCGCCACATAGGGCGGATTGCAGATCACGAGGTCATACCGGCGTCCGCCGAGGCTCGCGAAGAGGTCGCCCTGCACGATTCGGACGCGTTCGGTGAGGTGGGGTCGGGCTGCAAGATTCGTCCTTGCTGCCACCAATGCCGAAGCGTCGATGTCGGCGAGGTCCACCTCGGCGCCCGGGAAGACGTTTGCGGCAACGAGGCCAAGACAGCCGCAGCCGCAACCGAGATCAAGGATTGCCTCGGGTTCATCGCGCAGCCACGGCGACAACCCACCTCGCAAGGCTTCGCCAATCGGAGAGCGAGGGATCATCACATCCGGCGGCACATGCCAAGTCTCGCCGGCGAACCAAGCAACGCCTGTGAGGTGCGCGACGGGCAACCGATCGCCAATGCGCCGTGCCAAAAGCTGCTCCAACTCTTGCTCGGCGCCGGCCGGCAGCGTCGCGTCGTTTGACAGGCCGAGCCCGAGCAGATAGCCGTCCACCAACGCAGCCGCATCGCTCCGGGCGTCGTGTGTGCCCTGCCCGAAGGCGACACTTGCGTTCGCCAAGCGCGCCGCGAAGCGGCGACGCAGCTCGTCTGCGGTCAACGTCGCCGCAGACGCTGTGGTGCAACCAGCTCGACCCGTTCGAGCGGCGCATCTTCGCGCGGCAGCAGCGGCCCGGCGCCGAACGCCAGCGCCGAGACGCCCCTCTCGGCCAGTGTTGCCGCCGCTTGCTCGGCACAGGCCGTCGAGCGGGCCAGCAGCGTGTCCATCGGTGCAGTGCCGCCAAGATGACAGACGACGTGGAGCGGTTGGTCGGCGAACGTCGCCAGCGATGAGGCGAGGGCCTCGAGCGTCGTCAACGCCTCTGGCGGCAGTCGCCCCAGCCTTCCGGGCGTCACGCCATCGACCACGGCATGGCCATGCCGGGCCAGCACTTGCGCGAGGTCGCGATTGCGGTCGAACTCCACCACCGCGCCGGGATCTGGCGCGAACGTATCCACATGGGCATAGACCCGGCGGTTGCCGCGCTGCACGACGTAGATCGTCGCGAGCAGGCGCGCGCCATCGCCACTCGGCATCGCCACCGCCAGATAGTGCTGGGTCCGATTCGGCGCAGCCAGCACCGGCACGCGGAAGACATCGTTGGCCCACACCGCGCTGCGTCCGCAGTCCGGTCCGCTGCACTCGAACACCAGCCGCCCTCCGGCAGCGAGCGCGAGGCCACGATAGTGCGCCATCGCATCCGCGAGCCGGGTGCCGTCCGGGGTCCTCCACGTGACGCGCGTGAGCGTCCCGGACAGACGCAGGCTGTTGTCGATGCGCACGTCGCGGCGAATCTTGTCCACGGGGCCCGTGATGAACTCATGGTCGCGCACCGCGTCTGGCGCCGAGTAAGCGACGATCCAGGCGCTTGGGAAGCGCGCGAAGTCGGGCGGGTCGGCCGAACCCGGCAGGTCGGGTTCCGCGGCCAGGACGCCAAGGCCGGCGCCGGCGCACGTGGCGCCGAACCAGGCACGGAACCATGCGCGTGAGAGACGAGCAGACCAAGCAGTTGCGGAGCAACTGCCAACGCGCCCGCCAGGGCGCGCCGCCACAGGTTTCAAGCCGTCCACTCGGCTGGCAGGGCGAAGTCCACATCCACGCGCTGCTCGCTCGTCATCAGTTCGTGGATGACTGCGCCGAGTTCCACTTGCTCGTAGAGCAACCGAAAGAGCGCATCCACAAGCGGCATGTAAACTCCCAGCTCCCGGCTCTTGCCTCGCACCACCCGCACGGTGTTGACACCCTCGGCCAGCTTGCCGAGATCGTCCATTGCCTGGGCGAGCGTAAGCCCCGCCGCGAGCCTGGTGCCGAGGCGGAAGTTGCGCGACAGCGGCGATGTGCAAGTGACGAAGAGATCGCCGACGCCCGCAAGCCCCAGGAAAGTGTAGGGATTGGCACCGAGCGCCACCGCGAAGCGGCTCATCTCGGCGAGACTTCGGGTGATGAGCATGGCCAGCGTGTTCTGCCCTACCTTGAGGGCGGTGGCAAGGCCAGCGATGATCGCGTAGATGTTCTTCAGCGCGCCGCCGAGCTCGACGCCATAGACATCTTCGCTCGTATACACGCGGAAGGTGGCGTGGGTCAGCACGTCCTGGACGCTGCGGCGCAGCGTCGGATGCCGACTCGCCACCACCGTGCCGGTGTAACGACCGTCAGCCATCTCCTCGGCCAGGTTCGGCCCGCTGATCGCCCCCACCTTCGCCGCTGGCAGCATTTCCTCGAGAATCTGGCTCATCAGGCGAAAGCCGTCCTCCTCGATCCCCTTGGTGGCACTCACCACCTGGGTACCGGCCGGCACCACCGAAACGAGCTCGTGCGTGACGTCGCGGAAGGACGCGCTCGGCACGGTGACGAAGACCACTTCGGCTCTGCCGGCAACGTCGATGCCCGTGGTGGGGCGGATGTTGTCCGGCAACCGATGCCCCTTCAGGTAGCGCCGGTTTTCCCGGTGCTCAAGGATCTGCGCAAGCTGCTGCTCGTCGCGCATCCAAAGATCCACGGCGTGGCCGTTGCGGGCCACGAGGCTCGCAACGGCAGTGCCGAAATTGCCGGCGCCGACAATGGCAACGTTCAAGCGAAGGCCCTACATGGAACAAACGCCCGAGGAAGCATAGGCGACGGGCGGCGCCGGTTCCACGCGAATTGACAGGGCTTGACGCGGAAGGCTAGCAGTCTGTCGGACTTGGCGGCGGTGCACCCAGCTGCCGGACAGGGCGACGCATGCGTCGCCCCTACAGGAAGGTGTCGGTCATGTCCCGGGCCGTAGGGGCGACGCACGCGTCGCCCTTCTTCGGGTGGCCATCCTCATGCGCTAGCAGTTCGCGCTAGCGAACTACCAACGCGCCCGTCAGGGCGCGCTAGCCGAGCAGTTCCACCAACAGGTCGTTGATTCGCCGCACGTAGGCGCCCGGCTGCTCGATGCCGTTGCCTTCCGCCAAGGCCGCTTGGTCGAACAGGATCGACACGAGGTCGCCGAAGCGGTCTTCGTCCGGCTCTGCGTCGAGGCGGAGTATCAAGGGATGGTCGGCGTTGATCTCGAAGTTCGGCTTGCTTTCCGGGGCGGACTGGCCGGCGGCTTCCATGATGCGGCGCATCTGCAAGCCCATGTCGTGTTCGCCGAGCACGAGACAGGCAGGCGAGTCCGTCAGGCGCTTGGAGCGACGCACTTCGTTCACCCGCTCGCCGAGCGCCTCCTTGACGCGGGTCACGAGAGGGTCGTCTTCCTCGTCCTTGGACTCTTCCTCGTCCTTCTCCGCCGACGCCTCCGCCTTGTCGAGATCGAGTTCGCCGCGGGTCACGTCCTGGAATTCCTTGCCGTCGAACTCCCCGGCAAACGACATGAACCACTCGTCGATCCGGTCGGTCAGCAGCAGCACCTCGATGCCCCGGGCCCGGAACACCTCGAGATGTGGGCTCTGTCGCGCCGCGCTGTCCGACTCGGCGATTAGGTAGTAGATGCGGTCCTGGCCCTCGCCCATGCGCCCCGCATAGTCGGCGAGGGAAATGCGCTGGCTCGCCTCCTCGTCGTGGGTGGAGGCGAAGCGCAGCAGCTTCAAGAGCGCCTCCTTGTTGGCGAAGTCCTCTGCCACGCCCTCCTTCAGCACCTGGCCGAACTCGTCCCAGAACTCGCCGTATTGCTCGGTTTCGAGCTTGCCCAAGGTGTCGAGCACGCGCCGCGTCAGGGCGTTGCGAATGGTGCGGGTGCGCTCGTCCTTCTGCAGGATTTCGCGCGAGATGTTGAGCGGCAGGTCGCTGCAATCCACCACGCCGCGCACGAAGCGCAGGTACAGGGGAAGGAACTCGTCCGCCTCGTCCATGATGAACACGCGCTGGACGTAGAGCTTGACCCCACGCGGCGCCTCCCGATTCCACAGGTCGTAGGGCGCGCGCTTCGGCACATACACCAGGCTCGTGTATTCGAGCTTCCCCTCAACGCGGTTGTGGCTCCAGACCAGCGGGTCTTCGAAGTCATGCGAGACATGGCGGTAGAACTCGCGGTATTCGTCGTCGTCGATCTCGCTGCGGGAACGGGTCCACAACGCCTTGGCGGAATTGACGCTCTCGAACTGAAGTTCGCCTTCCTCGGCGTCCCCCTCCTTCGGCATCTCGACCGGCACGCCGATGTGGTCGGAGTACTGGCGGACGATGGAGCGCAAGCGAAAGCCGTCGGCGAACTCCTCTGCGTCGTCCTTGAGCGTCAGCGTCACCTTGGTGCCGCGGGCGAGCCCCTCGGCATCCTCAACAGTGAAGCTCTCCTCCCCTTGGGATGACCAGCGCACGCCCGCTTCCTGGCCCGCCCGCCGGGTGAGCACCTCCACCTCCTTGGCAACGATGAAGGCGCTGTAGAAACCGACGCCGAACTGGCCGATGAGCGTGGCATCGCCTCTCTGATCCCCGGTAAGCCGCTCGAGGAACTCGGCCGTGCCGGACTTGGCGATGGTGCCGAGGTTAGCCACCACCTCGTCCCGTGTCATGCCGACGCCGTTGTCGCTCACCGAGAGGGTCTTGGCATCCTTGTCGAACTCGATGCGGATGCGCAAATCCCGGTCGCCCGCCAGCAAGGAATCGTCGCCAAGTGCCTCGAAGCGCAGCTTGTCGATGGCGTCCGAGGCGTTGGAAATTAGTTCCCGCAGGAATATCTCCCGGTTCGAATACAGCGAGTTGATCATCAGCTGCAGGAGCTTTTTCGCCTCGGTCTGAAAGCCGAGGGTTTCGGCTGCGCTGGCTTCGGTCATAGCTTCACGGCCCATTGGCTACCCCAGCCTCGGCAAGTGGGGGCGCAAAGAACCGGATTCAAGGGCCGGCAACGCTTTTGACCAAGGTTCAAGAGGTCCAAGGTTGCATCAGCGCCTTGTATGGTCACAATGACTAGGTTGGGGGGAGCGACGTATGTTTGAGTCCGGCAAGTATCGCGTAAACGCCCCCGTGTTCGTGCCGGCCGTGTTGATCATCCTCGTCTTTGCCGTTGCCACCCTCGCCAATCTCGATCGCGCCAATGCGGCGTTCGGGTCCTTGCAAACGGCCATCGCCTCGTCCTTCGGCTGGTTTTACGTCTTTACGGCCAACGCGTTGCTGCTGTTCGCGTTGGCGGCTGCCTTCGGGCGCGGTGGTTCGGTGCGCCTCGGCGGCGCCGATGCCCGGCCCGAGTTCTCCCGCTGGGAGTGGTTCGCCATGCTGTTCAGCGCCGGCATGGGCATTGGCCTGCTGTTCTACGCGGTGGCCGAACCCCTTCTGCACTACCAAACGCCGCCAGGTGGCGAAGCCGTCGATGCCGCCACGGCAGCACGCGACGCGATGGGCTTCACCTTCCTTCACTGGGGCCTGCACGCATGGGCCATCTACGGTGTCATTGGCCTCGGCCTCGCGCTGGTGGCCTTCAACCGAGGGCTGCCGCTCACCGTTGGTGCCGTGCTGGCACCGATCCTGCCGCGGCGCAGCCATGCCCTGTGCCATGCCATCGACGTGCTGGCGATCGTGGCGACCGTTTTCGGCATCGCCACTTCCCTAGGTCTCGGCGCGACGCAAGTAAACGCGGGCCTGGCGCGCATCTTTGGCCTCGACAACTCGCTCGGCGTGCAGCTTGTGCTGGTGGGTGTCATCACCGCGATTGCGCTGGTGTCGGTGGCCCTCGGCCTCAGCGCCGGCATCAAGCGCCTGTCCGAGATGAACATGTCGCTGGCGGCCATTCTGGGCCTCTTCGTGCTGTTCGGCGGGCCGACCCTCTTCATCCTCAACGGCTTCGTGGAGAACACGGGCCACTACCTGCAGCATCTTCCCAGGCTCGCCACCTGGAACGAGACATGGACGGGCGGCGAATGGCAGAACGAATGGACGGTCTTCTACTACGCGTGGTGGATTTCCTGGGCCCCGTTCGTGGGCATGTTCATCGCCCGCATCTCGCGCGGCCGGACGGTGCGGGAGTTCGTCCTGGGCGTGCTCTTGGCACCCACGTTGCTGACGTTCGTCTGGTTCACAATCTTCGGCAACACGGCCCTGCATCTCGAAATGTTCGGCGAAGCGGGCCTCGCAGCCGCCGCCAGCGAAAGCGTGCCGGAGGCGACGTTCTTCCTGCTCGAAAAGCTGCCGCTCGCAACGGTGACCAGCCTCGCCGCCGTCATCATCGTCGTCACCTTCTTCGTGACGTCGGCCGACTCTGGCGCGTTGGTGCTCGATTTCGTGGCCTCCGGTGGTCGCGAGGGCACTCCCGCGGCGCAGCGAGTGCTCTGGGCCGTCACCCTCGGGATCATCGCCGCCGTGCTGCTGGCCGGCGGGGGCCTCACCGCACTGCAAACAGCATCCTTGGCCAGCGGCCTGCCCTTCGCCGCAGTCCTCCTCGCCATCTGCGTGGCGATCTGGCGCGTCCTCGCCGACGAAGCCCGCAAGGCGCGCTAGGAGGCTATGTGTAGGGGACGGGCTTGTCCCGTCCCGAATCTGTCGGCGCGTTCAAGGCGGGTGGGGACAAGCCCCCGCCCCTACGAGGCCCATGCCGAATTCACCGGCGCGTTCCGGGCGGGCGAAGACTAGCTCCCCGTCCCGTGCCGAATCCATCGGTGGGTTTCAACGCATTCCTTCCATGGAACAAAACGCGTAACACGTTGATGCTTGGACGATTTGACTCGAAGTGACGGCCTCGGAGAGAAGGCATTCTGCCTTCCCTGCGCGCCAGTGCACCTGCTTCATTGTGGCAGGTGAGAAAGCGCCTATCGGCGCTTAGGGAAGGCAGGATGCCTTCCCTCCGAGGCCCAGCCCGTTCCTCGCGCGTCAGTGACTCGGCGTCGTCGGCGAGATGGAAGCTCGTAGGGGACGGGCTTGTCCCGTCCCGGAACTAGGGCGAGTGCAGGACGTCGGCCGGATCCTCGGCAGTGACGCGCAGCGCCGGGCGCAGCAGGGCGGCGGCGCAAAGGCCGAGCGAAAGCAGCGCGATCAGCACCAAGTCGCCGATCTGTACTTCCGACGGGATGGAACGAAAGTAGGTGCCGTCGATGATGCTGGCGCCGAGGAGGCCTTCGACCGCAGCTATCGCCGCGTCGGCGTGCAGCGCCGTGACGACGCCGAGCGCGAGCCCCGAACCTACGCCGGCGGCGGCAACGGCAGCGCCTTGCAGGAAGAAGACCGTGGCGAGGAGGCTTCGGCTTGCGCCCATGGTGGAGAGAATGGCCGCGTCCGCACGCTTTTCGTTCACCAGCATGGCTTGGCAGGAGACGACGTTGAAGGCCGCCAGCGCAACGATCAGCAGCAGCAGCACGAACATCATGACCTTTTCGATCTTCACCGCCCGGAACAGGCCGCCGTAGCGGTCGGCCCAGGAGGTGATGCGAGCTTCGTCCGGCAAGATCGACTCGAGCTTGGGCAACAGCGCCGGCGCAGCAAGCGGTTCGGCGAGAAACAGCCGCCAGCCGGCGATGCCGTGGGAGGTGAGCCCGCGCGCAAGGGCATCGTCGTAGCGCACCAACGCCAAGGTGGAGTCCGGTTCTGCCCCGACGGCGAACGTGCCGGCGAGCACAAACCGTTCCATCCGTGGCTGTACGCCGCCGCCCTGCGCCGACGCCATCGTCAACACCACCGGATCGCCGACACTCATGCCGAAGGTTCCCGCGAGCCGGTTGCCGAGCAGCACCGTGGCCGGCCCCTCGAACAGGTGCGGCAATGCCGGCATGCCGTCTTCATCCTCGATGTGCGCCAGCGCCTCGCCGCCGGCGGCGTCCACACCCATGACGGTGAGCGCCGTGCTGCCGTAGCGATGCAGCAACAGGCCCTCGCCCCGGTAGTGGCGTCCAGCCGCAAGCACCTCCGGCACCGCGTCCACTTCGGCCGGGAGTTCGGCGACGTCGCGGACGATCAGGTGCGGCGAAGCCGACAGCAGCCGCCCCACCAGTTCGCGATCGAAGCCGTTCATCACGCTGACTACCGTCGTGAGGATCATCACGCCGAGAGCGAGGCCTGCGAACGAGACCCAGTTCACGAACGCAGCGTAGCCATGCCGCCGCGCGAACAGATAGCGCCGCGCGATCCACGTCGCCGCTGGGGGAAAGCCGAGCCGTCGTGCTCTTTTCTGCGCCGCGTCCTTCACGCCGGCCGCACCACGCCTTCCACCAGCATGACGACGCGATCCATCCGGCTGGCAATTGCCTCGTCGTGGGTGACGACCACCAATGCGGCATTGTCGGTCGCACTCGCGCCGGCCATGACCTCCAGCACGCCTTCCGCGTTTGCCGCATCGAGGCTCCCGGTGGGCTCGTCTGCCAGCACCACGGCAGGTCGCGCGGCGAGCGCCCGGGCCACGGCGACGCGCTGGCGCTCTCCGCCGGAGAGCTGATGCGGACGATGCGTGTCGCGTTCGACCACGCCCACTTGGCTGAGCAACGCATGCGCCCGCTCCAGCGCCGGCGCTGGCGCAACGCCGCCCACCAACAGCGGCATGGCGACGTTTTCCGCCGCCGTGAACTCCGGCAGCAGGTGATGGAACTGATAGACGAAGCCCATGTTGGCGTTGCGGATGCGGGCCCGGGCGGCCGCGGATGCACCGGTGAGCGGCTGGCCCCGGACGGTCACCACGCCTTCGTCAGGATCGCTCAAGCCGGCAAGCAGATGCAGCAGTGTGCTCTTGCCGGAGCCCGAGCGACCCACCACCGCCACGCGCTCCCCCAATGCCACCGTCAAGTCCACGCCGCGCAACACCGCGAGGCGCCCGCGCCCCTGAGGAAAGGACTTGAAGAGTCCCTGCGCCGCCAGCGCAATGCCTGAGCCGCCCCGAGACAAGGCTACGCCCCGAAACTGCGACGCGTGCGTCGGTGCGCGGCAGCAGCATCATTCATGCTGAAGCACATCCGCCGGATTCAGCCTCGACGCCCGCCAGGCCGGATACACGCAAGCGATGAGGCTGAGTCCAAAGGCCGTGACCACGACCCGCAGGATGTCCGAGCCTACGAAAGTCACGGGCAATTCCGTTACGAGGTATTCCGCCATCAAACGCGTGTCGAGCACGGCTTCGAGAAGCGGGAAGCCAGCCTCCGCGCCAAAGCCGAGGGCGACGCCGACCGCCACGCCCACGGCAATGCCGACCAGCGCCACCATGCCGCCAAGCACGAGGAAGGCCGTCACTACCTGGCCGGTACGCCCCCCCACCGTGCGCAGCACGGCGACGTCGCCACGCCGTTCGTTCACCACCATCACCAGCGACGAGACCAGGTTGAAGGCGGCAACCGCCACCAAGAGCGACAGCAACAGAAACAGCATCTGCTTGGTGGTGGCGATGGCGCGGTGCAGCGGGCCAAAAGACTGCGTCCACACCCGCAACGAAAAATGGCCTACGTTCAACGCCCGGGCGATGTCGCCAAGCGCATCGTGGACAACAAGGGGCCGCTCGAGGGAAATCTCGAGGCTCGTACCGGCCGCATTGGCGCGAAACAGCGCCGCCACATCGGCGCGATGGGCAACGGCAAGGGATGCGTCGAGCTGTGAGGCGGTGTGCGCGAGCCCCGTCACGACGAACCGCTTCTGACGCGGGAACGCACCGAGCGGGCTGAGCGAGCCCTGGGGCACAGCCAAACTCACCGCATCGCCGGGCCCCAGCCCCAACCGCTCCGCCAGCAGCCCGCCCAGGACGACGTGGAAGGAACCCGCGGCCAAGCCTGTATCGCCCTCCACATGCTCGAAGACCTGCGACACGGCGAGGTATTCATCGGGATCCACGCCGGTGAGCAACACCCCGGCCACCCGCTCTCCCGCCGCCGCAAGCGCGACGCCGGACACCACCGCCGCCGCGCCCTGCACTCCCGGCACGGCGCGCACCGCCGCCAGCGCCGGTGCCATGTCCTGGCGAGGGTCACGCGCCGTCGCCGTTACGTGCGGCGTCAGGCGCAGGATGCGCGTCTCCAGTTCCCGATCGAATCCTTCCGCCACCGCCTGCACAAACACCAGCACGGCGACCGCCAATGCCAGCCCCGCCAGCGCCAGCACGCTCACGAACGAGACGAAGCTCCGTCGCGAACGCGCATAGCGCAAACCCACATTCACCGCAATGGGACGAAACACGCGCGATCCGGCCCGAAGGCGTCTCCCCGTCAATCCACCATGCATCGTAGCCCCTACGGGATGGCTCGTGGTGCCGCGAACCTAAATGCGAGCGGGTGGCGCTTCGCTCGCCATGCCGGTCAACCCCCCTATCTGGTGCCACTCCCCGAAGATGGTCGGTGTGGCGCCCCTCAAGGGGAGGACCGTTCAGCCCCCTTCATGCAGCCAGGCGGCGTGGCGGGGGGCGCGTTTGGTGCGGTGCCATTCCTCCAGCATGTCGTCCGCCACCGCGTGGGCACGGGCGCGGGGTTCCTCGCCGCCCTTGTTGCAGGTGAGTTCCAGACGGTGGCCGTTCGGGTCGAAGAAATAGATCGAGTCGAAAATGCCGTGGTCCACGGGGCCCAAAACGTCGAGCCCAGCGGCTTCCAGGCGTTGCTTCGCTGCCAAGAGTTCCTGCCGGCCCGCGACCTCGAAGGCGATGTGCTGCACCCAGTTTGGCGTGTTCGGGTCCTTGCCCATGGGCGGCGAGCCCGGCAACTCGAAGAACGCCAGCACGTTACCCATGCCGGCATCCAGGAAGACGTGCATGTAGGGGTCCGGTGAGCCGGTGGACGGTACCTTGTCCTCCGCAAACGCCAGTTCAAAGCGCATGCCGAGCACGTCCCGATAAAACTCCACGGTCTCCTTGGCATCGTTGCAGCGATAGGCCACATGGTGGATGCGCTTGATCTCCATGTCGTCTCTCCTCGCTCGACGGGTCAGCAGTTCGCCGCAAGCGAGCTACCAACACGCCCGCCAGGGCGCGCCTCGTCGCGTTCCGTCGATTCCGCGCGGTCCGCCTCGGTGCTCGGCACGGGTCCAGAGTTCGCCGCAGGCGAGCTGCCAACGCGCCCACTAGCGCGCGCCTCGTCGCGTTCCGTCGATTCCGCGCGGTCTGCCTCGGTGCTCGGCACGGGTCCGCAGTTCGCCGCAGGCGAACTGCCAACGCGCCCGCCAGGGCGCGCCTCGTCGCGTTCCGTCGAATCCGCGCGGTCTGCCTCGGTGCTCGGTACGGGTCCGCAGTTCGCCGCAGGCGAACTGCCAACGCGCCCGCCAGGGCGCGCCTCGTCGCGTTCCGTCGATTCCGCGCGGTCTGCCTCGGTGCTCGGTACGGGTCCGCAGTTCGCCGCAGGCGAACTGCCAACGCGCCCGCCAGGGCGCGCCTCGTCGCGTTCCGTCGATTCCGCGCGGTCTGCCTCGGTGCTCGGCACGGGTCCAGAGTTCGCCGCAGGCGAACTGCCAACGCGCCCGCCAGGGCGCGCCTGTTCCCGTTCCATGGATTCGAACAGCGCCTGGAAGTTGCCTTCGCCGAAGCCCTCGTCGCGCTTGCGCTCGATGAACTCGAAGAAGATCGGTCCGATCAGCGGCGTGGTGAAGATCTGCAAGAGCAGGCGCGCCTCGTCGCCGCCGGTGTCGCCGTCGAGAAGAATGCCCCGCGCCGCCAACTCCGCAACCGGCTCCCCGTGCCCCGGCAGACGCTCCTCGAGCATTTCGTAGTAGGCCGGAGGCGGCGGCTCCAGTAGCGGGACCCCGTTCGTCGCCAGCCGGTCGCACACCGCCGGCAGGTCTTCGCAGGCCAGGGCGATGTGCTGGATGCCCTCGCCGTTGTGCTGCAACAGGAACTCCTCAACCTGCCCCGCAATGCCGCCCTCTGGCGCCGCATCCTCGTTAAGGGGAATGCGAATCTTCTCGTCTGGCGCCGTCATGGCGCGCGAAACCAATCCGGTGTGCCGCCCTTCGATGTCGAAGCGCCGACACTCGCGAAATCCAAACAGTCGTTCGTAGAAGCCGGCCCAATGCGCCAGCCGACCCCGATAGACGTTGTGGGTCAGGTGATCAACCACACGCAGGCCAATGCCTTTCGGGTGCTCCTCACCCAGCCAATCGAAGTCGATGTCGTAGATCGAGCCCTGCTCGCCGTAGCGGTCGATCAGGTACAGGGGTGCCCCGCCGATGCCGCGAATCGCCGGCAGCCTGAGTTCCATCGGCCCGGTCGGCACGTCCACCGGCTCTGCGCCCAAGGCCAAGGCACGCGCAAATGCCCGATGCGCGTCCCGAACCCGAAACGCGAACCCAGCCGCGCAAGGACCATGCTCCGCCGCCAAATACGCCGCTGGGCTTCTCGGCTCGTGGTTGACCACGAAGTTGATGTCGCCCTGCCGCCAGAGCGCGACCTGCTTCGACCGGTGCCTAGCCACCAGGGCGAAACCGAGCATGCCGAGCACGGGCTCGATGGCGCCCTCCTGCGCCGCCGCGAACTCGACGAACTCGAAACCGTCGAGACCCATCGGATTGCCGCTCACAACGTCATCCTCTCGAGGCCAGCATCGGCACCACTGTACGCCTCGAACGCCGCAATTTGGCACCAAACGAACGCGCAGGCAGGACTTGCACAGCAAGATCATTGCACCGAACACCCCTTGGTCAGCAAGAGAATTGTCAACTTGGAGGTTGCTGCAGAAAGCGGCGCTGGCTTCTAGCCGTAGTTGCGAGCGAGTGCGAGCACGAGGGCCGAGGCACCGGCCACCCTTCGTGTATGTTGGGGCGTTTTCCGGTGCGCGGCGATGCACACACGCTGACGCAATCCGGCCGACATACAGGATCCTCAAGGACGCTGACATGACGGCAGCCAATGCAGAAACGCCACCGCTCAGCGAGCGGCCGATCACCTTCGCAAGCGGCGCCGAGGGCGTGAACATCGCTATCCCCTCGGCATCGCCCACCAACTATCACCAGCTCATCACCGCGCCCGACGAAATGCCGCGCACGGTGATTGACGGCAAGCTGTTCCGGCCGGTGGATGCCCGGCCACCCTATGCCACGGTGCTGGTGGTGCCCGGAAGCCTCGGCGTCGCCCCATCTCACGTGCGCCATGCCGAGGCCCTCTGCGACCTAGGATTCGCCACCTGCATCCTCGACAGCTTCGCCGCCCGCGGCGTGACATCGACGGTCGCGAACCAATCCCAGTTCTCGTTTGCGGCCAGCGCCTGCGACGTGCTGGCGGCCTATCGTGTGCTCGCCGGCATGGACGACATCGATGCCGAGCGAATCGGCGCCCAAGGCCACAGCCGTGGCGGCACGGCTGTCTTGATGGCCGCCGGTCGCCGCATCGCCGACGTGGTGGCGGGGAAGGGCCAAGGTCTTGCCGCCGTGCTCGCGGCGTACCCTTGGTGCGGCCAGCAGTTCGAGAACCCTACGGTGGGCGACACGGAAGTGCTCGTACTCATGGGCGACGCCGACGAATGGTGCGCTCCGGTGCAGGTGCAGGCGCAATGCCACGCGATCCGGCTGACGGGCGGCAAGGCCACGATGCGCCTGGTCGCCGGCGCCCACCACAGCTACGACCGCGACACCCCCTTGGAACTCATCGCGGACGCATCCGTGGCCCCGGGCGCACCCATCACCTACCTCGCCGACGACGGCGCCATGATCCTCGCCCATTCGGACACGGCCGACCCTGGCCTCGTGGACCGAGATGCCTTCGTCGGCGCCATCAAGTCCGGCCACGGCCGGCGCGGCGCCCACATCGGCAGCGCCCCTGGCGAAGCCCAGATGTTCCACGAGGACATGGTGGCTTTCTGGAAACAGGCGCTTGCGGCTCGCTGAACGCCGGAACCTTCGCAGGGTCCGCAGCATCCTTCATGGAACGCTGTCGAACTCCACCCACGAAAGCCGGCCTGGGCCCGCGCCCAACACTCCCCGCAGGCGGCCGAACGTCGTTTGGAGCACAACCTGAGCACGCTCGGTGCCGCCGTAACCCAAGGCGGTGATGCGGAAGACATCGACGGTGCCGCCGCTGCCGTCCGGTGGCGCAGCGTCTGCATATGACGTGAGCCACTCCATGACGTAGCGCGGCCTCATGGCAACGCCGGCAGGCGCCTTGGCCTCTGCGCTGCCTCTCTCCCACACACCGTCCTGACGCCAACCAGCCGCCGCGCCCCATGCCGGCGCACTGTGTCGACCTCGGCCAGACGCGGGAAAGACCGCGGCAGGGTCTGTCGCGTTGGCGGCGAGCCAATCCTCTGCATCACGGAGCGCAGACTCGGCGGCCTGGAAGGCCAGCATCGAGTCGTGGGCGTTGCGCGCCATGTCCTGTTCCATGCGCGTCGTGCGCGCGCCGGAAACGCCGACCATGGTCAAGAGCGCGAGCAACACCAGCGTCGTGAAGAGCACCACGCCCCGTGTTCCGCGCAATTCGCTGCCACGCCCGTGCATCGTCACTGCAACAGCCGTGGGCGCAGCGCCACCGTGCGTGCGAAGGCGCGACGCAAGGGCCGGTCGCCATCCGCCGTGTCGATGCTCGACGCCAGGAGTTCGACATGGACGGCACGCACCGCTTCGGCGCCGAGGTCAGCCGGTGACAGGTAGCGGTCTGCGCGCGGGTCCGCGTCCATCGGCGTGGAATCCACCGCGAGCAGCAACTGCATGTCGTCAATGCCACGCACCAACTCGGCCACGGAACCATCGCCGACCTTGCGCCAGAGCGCGAACACCGGTTCGCCGCGGTTGTTCTGCTCATCAACCTCGGCAACGAAATAGACATCCGCAACGACGCGTCCGACGCCGGCACCCTCGGCACCCGAAGCACCACCCCAAGGAGTGGCACCGAGCGCCACCGCCTTGTTGTCGAGCCGTCCTGCGCCGGATGCCCGTGCCAGCGTCGCCATCCCAGCCGCTTCGGCAATGGAAGTGACGCGAAAGAGCATTGCCCGCTCGCAATCCGCCAGCACGGCAAAATCGTCGTCCTGCAAGTCGAGGTCGTCGGCATCCACGACCACGGTGTCGAGTGGACCAACGGAACGCGCCAATGGCTGCGGTGCCTCGACACGACGCAGGACGAGAACGTCGGTGCCCGGCTCGGGTGCTCGGCTGAGGCCACCGGAACCGTCGGTCGCCTTGAGACCCGCGAGCGACGGCTGCCATGCGTCGTCATCCGAGTCGGCACCAACGCCTTCGAATGCCTCCACTGGGCCATCAAGGCGCACTTCCGGCAAGTCGCGCCAGACGCCATTCAGGCCATTTGCCGCCGCTACTCTTGAGTCACAGCCAATGTGGCCGGCCATGCGGGCGGAACGGGCGATGAGGTCCAGCGCCACGCGGGCGGACTCCTGCAGCCGCGACTGCCCCTCCAACATCGCGTGCGTGGCGCGGTTGGCGGCGAACATGCGGCCAAACCCGGCGACGATCACCGCGCCCAATGCCAGTGCAAGGAGAAGCTCGGCGAGGGAAAGTCCTTTCTGTCTCGCGGGGCCTTTCATGGACGGCTGCTCACGCGCAACGTCAACGGATCGCCGCTGCCTGGCTGCCAGCGCACCACAACCGTCATCTCGGCGCCGTTGTATTCAATGCTGCCGTCCCCCTGCGGCAACCCTGGTTGCAGTTCCTGCGCCGGCAGGGCACCCGCGCTCCGCGCCGCGTCGCAAGCGTCGGCCTCCCTCCAGTTGCCGAGCGAGCATTTCCACACCACGACATCGAACGTCGCGAGGTCGTCGACCGAGCATGCGCCGGCGATGCAGTTGATGAACCCCGACGGTGCGTCCCCGAGAGCCAACGCGTAGTCGCCCCCGGCGTTGACCCGGATGCGGTCGATGATCGACCAGGAGAGTTGCACCGCGTCGCTGCGCTGCAGTGCGATGCGATTGGCGCGAAGGCCCGCGGTTTGCAGTGCGCTCGCCCCCAAGACGCCCGTGGCCATAACCAGCGCGGCCACAAGCACCTCGATCATGGAATGTCCACGTGCCGCCCTTTGCCGACCTCGCCAGGAGCCTGTTGGGAAACGCCAGCCCACGACTCCCTTGCTGCGCGAACGGAGCAACTTCACTCGCTCCATCGACCCTCTCCTTCGTCGTCGAAGTCGCCGTCGTCGTTGCGGTCCCAGCGACGGGTCCCGTCGCTGTCGAGTTCCAGCACGCCGTCGCCGTCGACGCGGTTACCGGCCGTGGCAGGCGCCGCCCGAAGGGTGAAGCTGGTTGGGCCAGCCGACTGAACGCGGATCGAGTAGTCAAGGCCATTGGCGGTGCAGATGTTCGCGGACACCGGCCCCGTGTCCGCGTCGCCCACGCCGTCGTCGTCAGAATCGACCAGCCCCGCGTATCCGAATCCCACCCCAACGGCTCGCTCCATTCCCTGCGCGCAGACCATGAGGTCGGCCTGTGCCTCGGCCCGACTGCCACGAATGCCGAAGCTCTGAAAGACGGGAAGCGCAACCGCAGCCAAGATGGCGAGCACCGCCAAGGCCACGAGCAGTTCCACAAGAGAAAGGCCCGTCGGCGAGCGGCGGGGGTGTCGCGAGGGGCGCATTTTGCGTTTTCCGCAAGGGCGGATGGCCAAGCTACAACGGGGAGAGTCTGTTGTGACGCCGATGGCGAATGTCGCACACGGGTTTCCGCCGAATCGCACGTCCGAGGGGCGGCGATATCCGCAACTGAGCGACGCTCAAGGCGTCCTGACGGCGCTACTCCACACGCAGGATCGTCACGTCAAAGATCAGGTCCCGCCCGGCCAGTGGGTGATTGAAATCCACGACCACCTTGTCGCCTCGAACCTCCTGCACGACGCCAGGCAGGTCGCCCTCCGGGGAATGGAATGCCACCACCAGCCCAGGCTCGAGCGGCTCCGCCTTCGGGAAGTCGGCGACCGGCAGCGTGCGCACATTCTCCTCGCGACGAGGGCCAAAGCCACGCTCCGGTGCGATCGGAATCCGCTCGTCGTCGCCGGGCGCGAGCCCCATGAGTGCCGACTCAAAGCCCTGCGGCACGTTGCCATCGCCAATCGTGAACGTCGCCGGCTTGCCCCGTCGGGTCGTATCCACCTCGCGGCCGTCGGCCAGCAGAATGGCGAAGTGCAGCGTGACCCGGGACCCTGGGCGAATGGTGTGTTGCCCTTCGCGAGCAATCACTCGCGGGGGCGTGTCAGGCGGCACGCCGGCGCCGCTCGTCGATCATCTGCGCCACGAGCAGCCCGATCCACGTCGCCGCACCCACCGTCACGGCGCTGTCCGCGACATTGAACACGGGGAAGTTGAACCAGCCGTAGTGGACGTGAATGAAGTCCACGACACAGCCTCCTTGGGTGAGCCGGTCCAGCACGTTGCCCAGCGCCCCGGCCATCACCAAGCCGTACGCCGCGCCCTCAAGCTGCACCAGGGCCGTGGCCTCACGCCGCCTGAGCCGCCAGATTTCCCAAGCAAGGTAGCCGCTCACCGCCACCGCCACCGGCGCGAACACCCAGCCATAGCCGCGAAACATGCTGAAGGCGACGCCGGAGTTGCAGGCATGGGTCCAGGAAAGGAACGGCAGCACCGGCACGGACGAGCCTCGCTCAAGAACCATCAGGACCCAGAGTTTCGTGGCCTGATCGGCGACCAGCACAACAGCCGCCAACGCGTACCAGCGAATCACGATGATTCGCGTCGTGGGGCTGGCTCAACCAGCACCGGGTGGCGCGCAAACCAATCCCGCGTGTCGGCAATGTCGCGCTCGATCTGCGCCTTCATGGTTTCCAGGCTCGGGTACTTGCGCTCCTCGCGAATGCGCCGGTGGAACGTCACGGTAAGAAGGCGGCCATAGATGCTCTGGTCGAAGTCGAGGATGTGCACTTCGAGCAAGGGTTCGGCGCTTTCGTGCACCGTGGGCCGGACCCCTAGGCTCGCCGCACCGGGGAGGGTGTCTCCCAAGCCGTCCACGGTCACCGCGAAGATGCCGTCGAGGGCGGCGCGGTAGCGCTGCAGGCGGATGTTCGCCGTCGGCACGCCGATGGTGCGGCCCAACTGATGGCCATACACCACCCGCCCCATCATGCAGTACGGCCGCCCCAAGAGCTTCTCCGCGAGCGCAAAGTCGCCCTCGCCCAACGCCGTGCGGATGCGGGTGCTGCTTACCCGTTCGTTGTCGAACGTGAGGGTGCCCATGTGGCTGACGCCGAAGCCCAGTTCGTCGCCGAGCGCCTTCAAGAGCGCGTAGTCGCCCTCGCGGTTCTGGCCGAAGCGGAAATCGTCGCCGACGACGAGGTACTTCACTCCCAGCATCTCGACCAGGAAGCGCTCCACCACCTCCCGTGCCGGAATCAGCCGGGTGCGCTCGTTAAAGGGGATGCAAAGCACCCGGTCGATGCCGGTGGCGCTGAGCGCATCGACCTTCTCGCGAAAGCGGGTGAGGCGTGCTGGCGGCGGCCGGCCGCTCGGCTCACGGGCGGCACCGTCGCCATCCGGGCGCGTGCCCGTGGGAGCGTAGAAGTACTCGCGCGGCTGCGGCTCGAAGGTGATGAGAAGACCAGGCTCGCCGAGTTCCTCGCTCTTCGCCTTGAGGTGCGCGAGCAGCATCTGGTGGCCGTGGTGGACACCATCAAAGGTGCCAATCGTGGCAACGCAGCCCCGATGCCTCGGGCGGATGTTGTGCAGGCCGCGAATGATCTCCATGGATGTCGAGTTGCGAGGAGCCTGCGTGCCGACTGAAGCGTCCGTCGAGCGATTCTACACACGCAACCTGAGGTCGCTCGCTCGCACGCCCAGCACCAGCGCGATGACCAGATAAAGAACGCCGCCACCAAGCACCGCCACCGCAAGCTGCATCGTACGTTCCCAGACAGACGCCACGAGCCAATGCGAGGCATCTGCCACAAAGGCGTGCAACGCCAGCGCCATCAACGCCGTCGCGACCAGGCTGGCGATCATCACGTGCAGCAACCGCCGTTCCAGGCGGCAATCGCCCCTCCGCGCCAGCCCGCGAATCAGGAGCCAGGCGTGGACGATCGCGGCAAGGCTCGTCGCAAGCGCGATGCCGACATGGCCCAACCAGTTGATGAACGAGAGACTGCCGACGATGTTGAC
This sequence comes from Pseudomonadales bacterium, assembly GCA_965116935.1. Taxonomy (GTDB): domain Bacteria; phylum Pseudomonadota; class Gammaproteobacteria; order Pseudomonadales; family Azotimanducaceae; genus VXYL01. The sequence continues at coordinate 5,001,379 of OZ220737.1, forward strand.
CGCCACCGACACCGCGAAGTAGCGGAGCGGCGTAGAGGTGTCTTGCCGGGCGAAGTAGCCGGGTGCCGCGATCTTCGTCAGCACCAGGGGCAACAGGCCAATCGCAAACGCCTTGAGCGCCGCCGACGCCATCAGCGCATCGGTCTCGCGCATCTCGCCGTGGAGGAACACCGTCGCGACGATTGGCGTCGCAAGCACGTACAGCCCCGCCGCGGCCGGCAGCCCCAAGAGCACGCCGGCGCGCATTCCCCAGTCGAGAGCGGCGCGAAAGCCCTCGGCGTTGCCGTCGGTGTGCAGGCGGGAGAGATTCGGCAGCAGCACCGTGCCGAGCGCCACCGCGACGATGCCGATAGGCAACTCCATCAGTCGGTCGGCGTAGTAGAGCCACGACACGCTGCCGGTGACGAGCATGGAGGCGAGGATGCCGCCAATCAGGATGTTTACCTGCCCCGCCGATGCCGCCAGAGCCGCCGGCCCCAGCAGCCTGCCCACCTGTCGTGCCCCGGGATGCCTCCAATTCGGCTTCGGCGGCACCAACAGTTGCGCTCGCTTGAGCCACGGCAACTGGAACAGGAACTGCGCCGCACCAGCCACCAGCACGCCCCACGCCAGTGCCATCGCCGGCTCGTCGAATGCCGGCGCGGCCACCAGCGCGGCGGCGATCAACGTCGCATTCAGCAACACCGGCGTAAATGCGGGGACGGCATAACGCTGGGCGCTGTTGAGCAGCGAGCCAGCGAAGGCGGTGAGCGAGATGAATGCGAGGTAGGGGAACGTAATCCGCACCATGTCGGTGGCGAGGTCGAATCGGGCGTCACCGGCGAAACCCGGCGCGAACAGGAAGACGACGAGCGGTGCCGCGGCGACGCCGAGGGCCGACACGAGCGTCACCACGACCGCTAGATTGCCGCCCATCGCGGCAACAAATGCCCGCAACGCAGATCGGCTTCCGCGCTCGCGGTATTCCGCCAGTACCGGCACGAAGCCTTGCGCAAACGCGCCTTCCGCGAACAGCCGGCGGAAGAAATTGGGTGCCCGGAAGGCAACGAAGAACACGTCCGCGGCGGCACCGGCACCGAGCAGGTGCGACAGCGCCACGTCGCGCGCAAAGCCCGACAGCCGCGACAGCACCGTCATCGCACCCACCACGCCGCCTTGGGCGGCGAGGTCATGGGTGCGGTCGTGTTCGGCGGCAGACTCGCTCAAGGGAAGATCATCCCGACTACGCGGCTCCTTCCGCTGACGTAAGCGGCTGCGACGAAACGCGCACCATGCCGCGTCGCCACATACCTCGTTGACATCAATGAGGGCCGGTGGCATGTTACGCGCCCTTTCGCGCACCCACGCGCACAACGCAAGAAAGGAACCCCCTTGGCCAACAGTGCCCAAGCGCGCAAGCGCGTCCGTCAGGCGGAGCGCCACCGAGAGCGCAACGCCGCCATGCGATCCATGTACCGCACCTTCATCAAGAGGGTCGAATCCGCAATCAGTGCCGGCAATGCCGACGAGGCCCGCGAGGCCCTCGGCCGCGCGATCCCGGTCATCGACAGGATGGTCACCAAGGGCATCATGCACAGGAACAAGGCGGCGCGGCACAAGTCCCGTCTGACTGCCCAGGTCAAGAAACTCGCCGCGTAGCCGCGCACTAGCGCCCTGAAGGGCGCGTCGGCAGTTCGCTGGCGCGAACTGCTGGCCTTCGTGCTCGCGTTCGCTCGCAGCTACGGCTAGCAGGCATTGGAGGGCCTCTCTGGACGGAGGGCGTCTCGCCCTCCAAGCGTACCGAAGGCGCGCACGCAGCGGAGCTAGCCAACGCCACCAACAAACCAGCCTCAGTTCCTTGACGTGCCTGCGGCACGATGGAGGGCGGGACGCCCTCCCTCCAGAGGCCCGTGGCAAACGCGCTCTACGGCGCAAGCTCTTAGCGCGCCTTGATCAGGGCTTTCCCGCCGTCAGTACCACCAGATTGTCGCGTCCGATGAGTTCCGGCTCGTCCACATAGCCGAGCACGCTTTCGATTTCGCTCGAGTTGTGTCCGAGCAGGCGACGGGTTTCGCTGGCGTCGTAGTTGGCGAGGCCCTTGGCGATTTCGCCGCCGCCAGGGGCCAGCACCCGCACCATGTCGCCGCGACGGAACTTGCCGGTCGCGGCGGTGACGCCGACCGGAAGGATGCTGCCGCCGCCCTGCAAGGCCCGGACCGCACCGGCATCCAATTGCACGGAGCCCTTTTCGCGCAGATGCCCGGCGAGCCAGCGTTTGCGTGCATCGAGCGGCGCGACGTCTGCCGCGAGCAGCGTGCCAACGGTTTCTCCCCGCGCCAACCGTAGCAGGACGTCGGCTTGCGCACCGTTGGCGATCACCGTGCTGGCCCCGGAGAGGGCCGCGAAGCGCGCCGCCTTCAGCTTGGTCGCCATGCCCCCCCGCCCCAGGCGCCCGGCATCCCCGGCCATCGCATCGAGGCGCGGGTCCGCGGCCGCAGCCGAAGCCACGAGGCGCGCGTCCGGACGCTTGGCCGGGTCTTCCTCGTGCAAGCCGTTGCGATCGGTGAGAATCACCAGCGCGTCTGCCGACAGCAGGCTCGCCGCCCGCCCCGCCAGCGTGTCGTTGTCGCCGAGCTTGATCTCGTCGGTGGCCACAGAGTCGTTCTCGTTAACAACCGGCGCGACCCCCAAGGAAAGCAGGGTGCTGAGAGTCGCGCGGGCGTTGAGGTAGCGCTCGCGGCTGGAGAGATCGTCATGGGTCAATAGCACCATCGCCGTGTTGCGCCCGACGTCGCGAAAGCCACGCTCATAGGCTTCCGCAAGCCCGATCTGGCCCACCGCGGCAGCTGCCTGCAAGTCATGCACGGTGCCAGGGCGCTCGTCGAAGCCCAAGCGGCGGCAGCCTTCCGCCACCGCTCCACTCGACACGACCGCTACCCTCTTCCCGCTCTCCATCAATGCGCCAATCTGGCGACACCAATCCGCAATCCGATCGAGGTTCAGCCCTTCTCCTTCGCCGGTCAGCAGCGCGCTGCCGACCTTCACCACCCAAGTTGCAGAAGCGGCGAGCGCGCCACGCAACTCGGCTTCGTGGTCGAGCGCCAGCACCTCGCTTCGTGGCTGCGTCGTCATTCGTCGTCGTCCCAATCGCCAGCCGACACATGCTGTCGCGGTTCGGCGCCAGCGAGTACGTCCGCTCGCATGGCCTCCATGATGCGCCGATCCTGCAAGGCAAACTCTTCGTCATCGACAAGCCGTCGCCGCAGAGCTTCCACTTCGCTCATCAGCGCTTGGGCCAGCTCGTCCACCCCTTCCCCCGCAGCCGCGGACACCGCAAAAATCCGGCGCTGCGGAAAGGCTTGGCGCAGGCGCTGCAATGCGGAGCCATCCGCGACCAAGTCTGTCTTGGTGGCAACCAGGAAGATGTCCCGCTCGCGAAAGGCCTCGCTGAAGGCGTAGAGCTCCGCTTCGATGGCGGCCACCGTCTGAACCGGATCGCTGCCATCGATGGGCGCAATGTCGACAAGATGGGCAAGCAGACGCGTGCGGGTGAGATGGCGCAGAAACCGCACGCCGAGGCCCGCTCCCTCGGCAGCCCCGGCGATCAGTCCAGGCACGTCGGCCATGAGGAAGCTCTCGCCCGGCCCGACCCGAACCACACCGAGGTTGGGTGTGAGCGTCGTGAACGGATAGTCCGCGATGCGCGGCTTCGCCGCCGACATGCGGCTGATGAGTGTGGACTTGCCGGCATTCGGCGCCCCCAAGAGGCCCACGTCGGCCATCACCTTCAACTGCAGCCGAAGGCGGCGCACTTCGCCGGGGCGCCCTGAGGTGGTACGCCGCGGAGAGCGGTTGGAACCCGACTTGAAATGCGCGTTGCCGAGGCCCCGCCGACCCCCAGCGGCGACGGTGAGCGTTTGCTCCGCTTCCGTCACGTCGCCAACAAGCTCAAGGCTAGCGTCGTCCACGACTGTCGTCCCCACCGGCACCGCGACGCACAGCGTCTTGCCGGCAGCACCGGTGCGCTCGTTACCACCACCGGAAGCGCCGGCATCGGCGCGGAAGACCCGATTGAAGCGAAAGTCCACCAACGTGTTGAGGGCGGCATCCCCTACCAACACGACAGAGCCACCCTCGCCACCGTTGCCACCGTCCGGCCTGCCGCGGGGAACGTTGCGGGCACGATGAAAGCTTAGGTGGCCGTCGCCGCCCTTCCCGGCCTCGACATCGACGACCGCCTCGTCAACGAACCGCATCGGAATGCAACTGGCGGAAATTGCGTCCGCACAGGAAGCCTCCTGGCGACGACCGAAAACGTCGCGGTTTTCGGCATGCCCAGCGCCGCAATGGCGACGCATGCGTCGCCCGTGTTGACCAAAGGACGCGTTGGATCAATGTACGACCCGCCCTTTCGGCGAGTGGTGTTCGCGTTTGGCAGCGCGCCTTTAGAGCGACGGCAGGACGCTGACCGTGCGTCGCTGCAGACCACCCAAGCGCTCGTACTTGACGAAGCCGTCCGCCGTTGCGAACAACGTGTGGTCCCGCCCGCAGCCGACGTTTGCGCCCGGATGGAACTTCGTGCCGCGCTGGCGAACGATGATGTTGCCGGCCAGCACTGACTCGCCGCCGAACTTCTTGAGGCCGAGACGCTTCGACTCCGAATCGCGTCCGTTGCGCGTGCTGCCGCCTGCCTTCTTGTGTGCCATCCCAGGCTCTCCTCGTGCCGTCGCGCCCTCAGGCTGCCGAAATGCCGGTGATCCGCACCGTCGTGAAGTGCTGACGGTGCCCCTTGGTGCGCATGTAGTTCTTGCGGCGCTTGAACTTGATCACGCGGATCTTGCGAGCCCGACCCTGCTCCACGACTTCACCGGTAACCGCTCCGCCATCCAGGTACGGTGTGCCTACCTGTACGTCGTCGCCACTCGCGATGAGCGACACGCGGTCGAACACCACCTCATCGCCAGGATCGGCCGGCAGTCGTTCGAGCTGCACCACGTCGCCTTCGCACACGCGATGCTGTTTTCCGCCGCTTTCGAATACCGCAAACATGCGTCCTGCTCCTGCCGCTCTAGCCTCCACCGGCCCAGCCACCCATCCGCAACTAACGACAAACCGCCCGGCTGCGGAGCCAAGGTGTAGAATCCCGCGCCTTGACAAGCGCCGCCGGGATACCGGCCTGACGCCCATCGCACCGCCGAATCAGCCTGCCGGCAAAGGCGCGGCATTCTACGGATGCGACGAGCCGAATACAACGCGCGTGGAAGGTCAAGCGCCGCCACCACATCGCGAACGAGACCCGGAGCCCTCGTACATGCCAGCGTCCCCCGTTGCCGAGTCACTCGCCACCCTAGATGCAGCGATTGCCTGCACAGCAACGGGCCCTGATGCCGCCTTCGGCCTCGTTCGGGGCGATTTCGAGGCCGTCAATCGCCTGATCCCGCAACAGCTCTCGTCCTCGGTGCCGCTCATCGAGGAGATCGGCCGCCACATCGTCGCCGCCGGCGGCAAGCGTCTGCGGCCATTGATCGCCCTGCTCGCCTCTCGCCTATGCGGCCACGAAGGAATGGACGGGCCTCAGCGCCTTGCCGTGGTGATCGAGTTCCTGCACACCGCCACCCTGCTGCACGACGACGTGGTGGATCACAGCCCCTTGCGCCGCGGCAAAGCCACCGCCAACACCCTGTGGGGCAATGGTCCCAGCGTGCTCGTGGGCGACTTCCTCTACTCCCGCGCCTTCGAACTGATGGTGGAACTCGACTCCATGCCGATCATGGCCATCATCAGCGAGGCGACGAACCGCGTCGCGGAAGGCGAAGTAATGCAGCTCGCCAACATCGGCAACGCCGACATCGACGAACGCGAATACATGGCGATCATCCGCCGCAAGACCGCAATACTGTTCCAGGCCTCGGCCCACACCGGCGCCGCCCTCGCCGGCGCAGATGCGACCACCACCGCCGCGCTCAAAAGCTACGGCCTGCACTTCGGCCTCGCCTACCAGCTCGTGGACGACTGGCTCGACTACGCCGGCGAACGCGACGTGATGGGCAAGGACGCCGGCAACGACCTCGCCGAAGGCAAGATGACACTGCCCTTGATCCACGCCGCCCGCACCGGCAGCGACGCAGACGCCCGACTCATCCGCGAGTCCATCGCAGCCGGCTCCGCCGGTCGCCTCGCCGAAGTCCTCACGGCAGTTCGCCGTACCGGTGCCCTCGACCACACCCGCGAATGCGCCGGCATGGAGCTCAGAAGAGCACTGGCAGCAACCGACAACCTGCCACCGAACCCCTACCGCGAGGGCTTGCGCACGCTGGCCCGATTCGCAGCCTCTCGACTTGCATGATGCGGACCCGCCCTCGTGGGCGACGCTCCTGGCGCAGTATGGCAACGCGACGTCAGACAAAGGCTCCGACCGGCAATCGACCGCACTACCACGGCCATCGGAAGCGCCTGCGAGAGCGCTTTCTCAAAGCTGGTTTCGCTGGTTTCGCCGAGCATGAGGTTCTGGAACTGCTGTTGACGCTCGCGATCCCGCGCCGTGATACCAAGCCAGCCGCAAAAGCGCTTCTTGCTCGATTCGGCAGCCTGCGCGGCGTATTGGATGCGCCGATCGGGGAACTCCGTTCCGTGGCCGGAGTCGGCGAGGTGGCCGCGGTGTCGCTAGCGGTGGTCCAAGGAGTTGCGGCTGTGTACCTCCAGCAAGCCACGGAGCAGGCCGAACCATCGCAAACCACAGAACGTCTGCTCGATTTCTGGCGTCTTCGGATCGGAAGTTTGATGAACGAGGTGTTCGAGGTGGCCTTCCTCGATACGGCACACCGGTTGCTGCCCGACGGCGTCCAACGCATGCAGGAGGGCACGGTTGACCGCGCCGCCGTCTATCCCCGCCGCATTGTGGAAGGTGCGCTTCGGCGAGGCGCGGCAGCGATCGTGTTGGCGCACAACCACCCGAACGGGAACGTCAATCCGAGCGAGCGAGATAAGCTGATCACGCGTGCCATCGTACTAGCGGCAGACACCATCGAGTTGCGCGTCCTCGACCATGTGATCGTGTCCTCCAGCACGACATTCAGCTTCCGCAACGAAGGGTTGCTATGAAGGCAATGGACAATTACGCTTTGGTTCGATGAAGCTGAAGCACGCAGTATTACAAGCGATGAGCCGCGACGAACTGAAGGCGGCCATCTTGTCTTTCGACCTCACGAACATCGACCGTCGGAGCGCCGACGACATGCGGACTCGCCTGTCTCGCACCCCGCGAGCCTCGGCCAAGTCCCTGCTCCCACATCTTTCCGAGATTCACGTCAAGGCAGTCTGCGACGCTCTGCACATCAGTTCGAAGGGACGGAAAAGGGCTCTGATTGCCCGATTGCTTGCAGCCGAGGCCGCAACACCTAACTCCGAGCCGGACTCCCGCCCAGCCACGAACGAAGTCCGTCCACCGGACACAGAACGCCAGCACCCCGGTACCTATCTGCCTAGCCCGCCGCCAGGAATGGTACGTGTAACCAAGCCCGAGTTGGTCTGGCCGGGCAAGTACAATGACGATGGGACCCTACGCGAAACACCACGAGTCGCCCTACCATTTCAAGTCATCGAAAAGGTCAACGAGAGCCGCGCTGCTCGCGATGCTACCACCAAAGCACAACCTACACTCTTCGATACATACCACGGATCAGAAGGCACCACATTCGACGAGGGCTGGCGAAACAAGCTGATCTGGGGCGACAATTTGCTGGTGATGGAATCCCTCCAGGACAAATTCGCCGGGAAGATCGACCTCATCTACATAGATCCCCCATTCGCCACGGGTGCCGACTTCTCTTTTGAGGCAGAAATAGGTGACTCTGCTGCAGCTGTGGAAAAGATGCGAACCAGCATCGAGGAGAAGGCGTACCGAGACACCTGGGGTGCAGGCCTAAGCTCCTTTATCGACATGATACGAGTACGCATCCAGCAGATGCGTGATTTGTTAGCAGAGAGCGGCAGCATTTACGTTCATTGCGATTGGCATGTCAATGCGCTTGTACGCATGACAATGGATGAGGTGTTCGGCCCGGAGAATTTCCTTAACCAGATTTCCTGGTACTACCGACGTTGGAACATCGCCGGGAGCATGTTCGCTCGCAACCACGACACGATTCTGTTCTACGCCAAGAAAAAAGGAAGTCATCGATTCAACCAGCTATACATACCTAAATCACCAAAATCAAGCGCTCAAGGTAAGTCGTGGAAGAGCGTAATCGGCGAAGACGGGATTCGGCGTTCTATCATGACGGACGAGCCAACCAAGGGCGTGCCGATGCCAGATATGTGGGATATATCGATGATCAATCCTGTCGGCCACGAAAGAACAGGATACCCTACACAAAAGCCGGAAGCACTGTTGGAGCGGGCCATTACGGCATCGTCGGTGGAGGGTGATTTAGTTGCCGACTTCTTCTGCGGCTCCGGAACCACTCTTGCCGTCGCGGAAAAACCCGGTCGCCGCTGGCTTGGTTGCGATCTTGGACGCTGGGGTGTTCACGTTAGCCGCAAGCGGCTGCTCGACATCAAGGATTGCAAGCCCTTCGAGATACTCAATCTCGGAAAGTACGAACGCCAACACTGGCAAGGCGCCACGTTCACCAAGCACCGGAACACACCACTCACCGAAGGTGCGCTGTACGAGTATCTCACCTTCATCCTCAGGCTGTATGGTGCCAACCCTATTCCAGGCTTGGCACATGTTCATGGCCGCAAGGGCAATGCCTTGGTGCATATCGGCGCGGTCGATGCACCCGTTACCATCGACGACATCCAAAGTGCGGTCGAAGAATGCGTGCATTTAAAGGCACACGAACTTCATGTGCTTGGCTGGGAATGGGAGATGGGGCTCGGCGGGCGGAATGACCTTAGGCAAGGCGGTCTGATGCAGCGAGTCGCAAGAGACCGAGGGGTGAAGCTTCGATTACTTTACATTCCGCGGGAAGTTATGGAGCAACAAGCGATAGATAGGGGCGACGTTCGCTTCTTTGAACTTGCGTACATGGATGTGAAAACGGAGAGAATCCGCGGCAAGCGCAGGACAGTCCGCCTAGCCCTTCAAGATTTCGTGATTCCCAGCCCGGAGCTCATACCAGATGAAGTTCGACAAAAGGTCAACTCCTGGTCGGACTACATTGATTACTGGGCCGTGGATTGGGATTTCCAGCACGATAGTTTCATGCAGGGCTGGGTTGCGTATCGAACGCGGAGGGACCGTTCATTGCCGGTTGTTTCGGCAGAACACACCTATGACCAACGTGGCGATTTCCGCATATTGGTGAAAGTGGTGGATGTCTTCGGCAACGACACGTCTCAAGCCCTCGACATAACGGTTCGATAGCCCAATGGCGCAAGCTGTCATAAAATACGACAAGGATCTGCCCGAGATTGGTGGACGTTGCGCATGGTTGGCCCCTTCCGAGCACCTAGTCAAGGACGATGGCACCCCTACGGGATGGCGTGTCGAAGACGGCAGGCGGCATAGCGATCTGTTGCTCGTACCGAAAATCAGGGCTTCCGTAGACAAGTGGCGCGACGATGGCTACCCAGGCGGCTCTGACATCACGCGCCGCTTGTTCGGGTATTGGTTCGATGAGGATCACGACGTTGCTGGATTCGACGGTACGCTCCGCTACTACTTCTGCCAACGAGAGGCGATTGAGACTCTAGCGTGGCTGGTTGAGATCGCATCCGTCGAGGATACTCACTCCCTAATCAACGCGTATGCGACGACGTTCAACGTCGATCTAGTATCACCAAACGTAGAATTTGAAACCCGGCCCGACGGCACAACGCGACTTCGGCGCTTCGTGCCTGAGTTGAACCGCACAGGGGAGCAAGAGCTTCCACCAGACAATCTACGTCGATTCGCGTTCAAGCTGGCAACTGGTGCAGGCAAAACGTGGGTGATGGCGATGGTGGTCGTTTGGTCGCACCTCCACAAGAAGCTCGTTCCGAACTCCCCGCTTTCTACGAATTTCCTGATTGTCGCCCCAAACGTAATCGTGTATCAACGCCTCGCCAAGGACTTTGCCGCCAATCGGGTGTTCCGCGAACTTCCCTTGGTTCCACCGGAATGGAAAGGCCGGTTCCGCCAGAAAGTTCTATTGCGCGGAGATGCGGGAGATCCTGACCCATCGGGCAATCTGATCCTGGCCAACATTCAGCAGCTGTACGAACGTCAGCAAGAGGTCGCGCCTACCAACGCGGTCGATGCGATCGTGGGCAGAAAACCCTCCAAAGACCCGGTCGCGGTTCACGAGAAGTCCCTGCTTGAGCGCGCTTACTCATTCAATGATCTCATCGTGCTAAACGACGAAGCGCACCACGTCCATGACCATAGACTGAAGTGGACGCAGTCGCTTCTGTCGGCCCACCAAGCCGTAGCAGATGGTTTGACCCTGTGGCTTGACTTCTCCGCGACCCCCAAGGATCAAGGGGGAATGTACTTCCCTTGGACCGTCTGTGACTACCCGCTGGCACAGGCGGTGGAGGACCGAATCGTCAAGGCGCCGGTCATCGTGACCAAGGAGGACGACTCGGCTCAACCAGCCGAGGATCCAGAGGGCATCAATAGGACAAACGTCGTCGAGAAGTACGCGTATTGGATCGATGCGGCCGTACATCGGCTGCAGGAGCACTCTGCGGCCTACGCCCCGCTGGGTATCCGTCCCGTTCTCTTCATCATGGTAGAAAAGAACAACTTCGCTGATGCAATTGGCGAGAGCCTTCGCAAGAATGGGACATTTAAGCCATCAGAAGTCCTCGTCATCCATACGGACGGGGCAGGAGACGTGAGGAAGAAGGACCTTGAGGAGGCACGTCGGGTTGCCCAAGACATCGACGCGCCCAAGAACGAAACAAGGGTAATCGTCAGCGTCATGATGCTCCGCGAAGGATGGGATGTCCGCAATGTCTCGGTCGTGTTGGGCTTGCGGCCATTCACTGCGAGCGCTGAGATTCTGCCCGAGCAAGTCGTCGGGCGGGGCTTGCGCCTGATGGAAGGAGTCAGCCCAGATAAAACCCAGACGTTGGAGGTTCTAGGAACCCGCAACCTGCTCCGCGTTCTACAGGAGCAACTGGAAGCTGAAGGTGTGGGCGTTATCTCCAAGTCGACCGATCCGACCCCGCCGGAGACGGTGCAACCATTGAAGCAACGCATGGAGTATGACATCGGATTGCCTATAACGAAACCGAGTCTCACCCACGATGTGCAACGGCTAGAAGATATCGACACCCAAGCCTTGCAACCCATTTTCGAGAGCGAGGATCTAAGCGAACCATATCGTGTCATACTAAAAATGGATTTCGCAACCCCCGAGACGGGAGTCGGTCAGGACGAGTTCCAGCCTCGGGCTTCGTTGGCGAGCGATCTTCTAACCGATATTACGAACAAGGCACTGTCTTTGGCGCGCCTCCCCATGCAGTTCCAGCGCGTGTATCCAATCGTGCGCGAATACGTGGAGCACCAATGCTTTGGTCGCGATGTCAACTTGGAGGACGATTCCGTACGTTCCCATCTTTCGCGCTTGGACCTTAGGGAGGGTATCGCGAAGTACCTTGCCACCGAGTTGGCCAAGCTGTCAGTGGAGCGCCGGTCGATAGAGTTGGAAATCCAGTACCATCAGCTCTCGGACACAAAGCCATTCAAGTGGCGACGAGATCTGCCACTCTGGCGGCGCGCCACAAAGACCGTATTCAACCGCGTGGCCACCTACAACCGATTCGAGCGGCAGTTCGCACAATTCCTGGAACGAGCAGAGGACGTCGTGCGATTCGGTGCCCTTGCGACCACCGAGCAAGGTGCCTCGGCTGCGGAGTTCCGCATTGACTACCTGAAGCCGAGTGGCGCGATCGGGTTCTACTACCCGGACTGGGTGATGGTGCAGGAGCGAGATGGTGTGGAAACGCACTGGCTCGTGGAAACCAAAGGCCGAGTTTGGGAGGGGACTGAAGAGAAGGACGCCGCCGCCGAGGCCTGGTGTCGTCGCGTAACCAACGCAACGGGCCAAGAGTGGCGATACACAAGGGTGAACCAAAGCGAGTTCACGGGTAACGACAAGACGTTCCGTGAGTTCTTGGTGAACCGCGCTATCAAGCGGGCGGAGGCACGACAACGCGAGTCGAAACCAACTACCCAAGAGGAAATCAGAGAATGGCGTGAAGAGGGTCGCGCCTAACGTGGCCATCGTGATCGACGCCTCCGTGATGGGGGCGCAGCTATTGCCTGACGAGGTGCAGCACGGCAGCGCGAGGCCAATTCTCGCCCGACTCAGTACGCAAGAAGGCATCGTACCGACCGTGTTCCCGTATGAAGTCCGCAACATCCTGCTAATGGCGAAGCGGAGAAAGCGGATTGACGACCAAGGGCTTGAGTCTCGCCTCGCGGAACTTGGCGACTTCAGCTTGATCGAGGATAGCGAGGGAGACATGGACGAGATTACTGCCCTCGCAGACCGCCTCAACCTCGTGGTCTATGACGCCGCCTATCTCGAGGTCGCCAAACGCCGGGGAATCGCCCTCGCAACATTCGATACTCGACTTGCTAAAGCAGCAGAGACGGAGCTTGTCGAAGTCCTTGGCCACGACGCAATACTGCGGTAAGCAGGCAGTGCCCAGAAGGGAGGCAAGCGTAACCTTGAAGCTCACCAAACCACAGCAACAGGCGATCCGCTACAGCGGCCGCAACCTTCAACTCATCGCATGTGCAGGCTCCGGCAAGACTGAGGTAGTCGCCCGTCGAGTCGCGCATTTGCTCACTCGCCGGCAGCGCAGGCTCAAGCCCGAGAACATCATTGCGTTCACGTTCACCAACAAGGCCGCCGCAGAACTCAAGGAGCGGATTCTTGTGCGAACGGAGGACGCCCTCGGAGAAATGCCCATCGGCGCAGCCGAGATGTACGTCGGCACAATCCACGGTTTCTGCCAAGAATTGCTCAAGAGCGAGGTACCAAGATACCTCAAGCACGAGCCGCTCGACGCCATCAGGCAGAAGCTCTATGTGGATCGGAACTGCAGGAAGACCGGCCTTCTCGAATGTACTACTTTGGAAGGTCGCAAACTCAGTCGGTACATCGACACTGACCGATACACGGCAGCTCTGAGCGCCCTACGCGAGGATGAGACAAAGCCAAGACGCCTGACGAAGTGCTCAGTGGCGAAAGTGGGACTCCCGAAATACCGCGAGCAGACCGACGAGGACGGCTACTTGGATTTCTCCGCGTTGCTTGAGCTAGCGGTTCAGCAGCTAGACAAGGACTCGGACCTACGCAATCGTCTCGCCAAGCGAGTGAAATGCGTGATTGTCGACGAATACCAAGACGTGAACCCCGTCCAAGAGCGGCTCATCCGGCATCTTCATGATCTGGGTGCCGGGCTTTGCGTCGTAGGTGACGACGATCAGACGATCTACCAATGGCGTGGCAGCACCGTAGAGAACATCCTAACCTTCGCGCAGCGCTACCCCGGTGTCCGGCAGATTCGCCTTCAGGAGAATTTCAGATCGAGCCTCGGAGTGATCGAGACCGCGAGCAGTTTCATTGAGACGGTCGATGATCGACTACCGAAGTCTATGTCGTTCGGCGGTACCCAAGAGTTCGAAAAGGGCGATGTCGTAGCCTTGTCGTTCGACTCGCCCGAAGAAGAGGCCACCTACATCGTCAATGTGATCAAGTCTTTACGTGGGGTCAAGTTCAAGGATCGGGGCGAGAGCCGAGGCTTGACCTGGTCCGACATGGCAATCCTGTTGCGCAGCGTCAGGAATAACGGGGCTGTCATCGCGGAAGCCCTTTCAAGTGCGGGTATACCGTTCGTCGTGGCAGGCATCGCCAACCTGTTCGACGCTACTGAGGCAGATGCGGCCCGCCGGCTTTTCCACTACATCAGCGGTCCGTTCGGCTGGGGCAAGAACCGGCGAGAGCCACCAACGAGGACGGACGTTCGCAAAGCATGGCTAGAGGCGGGCCTTGGAACGCAGCCACGCCAGCTCTCAAAGGCGCTTAACTATGCGGACCGAATCCGAATAGGAGTAAAGCAACAGGATAGCGGGCTTCCGAGCCTCCAAGCCGTTTTTCTCGGGTTCCTAGAACTGATCCAGCTGCGTGAGGAGGAAGTCGGCGGTGCGAGGGGCCAAACTGCGCTCTTCAATTTGGGCCGCTTCAGCGAAGTTATCACAGACTGGGAGACGATTCACTTTGCCGATCAGACCTGGAGTTCGTTCCGAGATTTCTCAGCGTTCCTGCACTACGATGGTGATGAAACATACAGCGAGGGCTCGCAAGACACCGCATACGTCACGCCTGATGCCGTACAGATCACCACTGTTCACCAAGCAAAGGGGCGAGAATGGCCCGTCGTATTCTTGCCTGCCTTGCTGCGAAATCGGTTTCCGTCCCAATTGCGATCAAGCCGAATTTGGCACCTGATTCCTCGCGAGGCGCTCAACAACCCCAGCCGCTACGACGCATCCATCGACGACGAGCGCCGCCTGTTCTACGTGGCCATGACGAGGAGCATGAAGTTCCTTCACATGACCTGGGCACCCATCTCGACGAAACGGCTATACAAGCAAGAGTCCATGTTCTGGGACGAGGTGCTCGCATCCAAGCACGTCAAGCGGCGCAAGCCGAACTATAAGGGCCGGCCCAGACGCAAGCCTGCTCCCCGGGCATCCGTCGCGGACGTGGAGTTTTCGTTCTCGGATCTGAAGTACATGTTCGAGTGCCCCTACCAGTTCAAACTCCGGGTTCTTTACGGATTCAACGCACCGATCCAGCGTCCCATGGGCTACGGCAAGTCCCTGCATGATGCATTGGCAGAGGTGCACTACCGGGCAATGGACGGTAAGCCTGTGAGCGTCGCCGATGTGTCGGAACTCGTTGAGCGTCATTTGCGTACGCCCTACGCCTTCGGCCAGCTGCGGGAAGACCTAGAGCGCGCCGCACGTCGCGACATCCGCAAGTACATCGAGGACAACAAGGATCGGTTCGACCAGATCGAGTTCTCGGAACAGAACGTCGAGGTGAATCTGGGTGGCGGAGTGCGCATTCGAGGCCGTATTGATCTGGTACGCCGTACAGACACGGACGAAGTCACGATAGTCGACCTCAAGTCAAACGAGCGGAGCCAAGAAACGGAGGTCACGGAACACCAGCTACACACGTACGCACTCGGCTATGAGGAACTCACCGGGCGGGATGCAGATTACGTTGAGATATACGAGCTTCGAGATGGCAAGAAAAGACCTCGCGCCGTGGACGAGGAGTTCATGGAAGACGTCCGGAAGAAGACGCGCAAAGCAGCGAAGGCCCTACGCTCACTCCGCTTGAAGCCAACGCCGAGCAAGCGCAAGTGCGGAAACTGCGACTTTTCCTCGCTGTGCGGAGCAAGCAAAGCGTGAGCCCAACCATTTGCGCTTCCAGTGCAGCCGCAGCTAGGGAAGAACTGCTACGCCCTCTAACACGACGAAAATCGTCGTGTTTCTAGTCGGTCGCTCGAACATCGTAGCCTGGCACGCTACGACATACTTGTGGCCTTCCGCGACCCGGACACCATCAATCAGCCCACATCCAACCAATAGCCGCCTTCGGAGCGGGGGCGGACGTGGCCGGCGGTGGGGGTGGCGAAGTGGGTGCCGATCACCAGAGTTTCGGACTCCGCTAGGTCGGCTAGGAGTCCCTCTCTTGTGCGTCTCGCTTCCGATTGGTCGTAGTCCGCCGAACTGCACCAATCCGTGCGGGTCATTTGGCAGGGGTGGTGGATGCAGTCGCCGGTGATTAGTGCCTCTTCGTTGCCGGACGAGATGCGGACGCTGACGTGACCGGGGGTGTGGCCGGGTGTGGGGGTTAGCTGGATGCCTGGGGCGACGACGTGATCCGTCGCGACGAAATCCACGAGGCCGGCGTCCATAACGGGCCGGACGGAGTCGGCGATGATGGAGTCGCGACGGGTTTCGTCGTCTTCGGATTCCCAGTAGCCGAACTCATGCTCACCGATAAGGTAGCGGGCGTTGGGGAAGGTCGGCACCCATTCGCCATCGACGAGCATGGTGTTCCAGCCGACGTGATCGACGTGTAGGTGAGTGCAGAGCACGGTGTCGATGGCCTCGCGCGGATAGCCCGCAGCCTCCATATCGGCAAGGAACGTCGTTTGCAGATGGCTCCAGGTAGGAATGGCGCGTTCCTTGTCGTTGCCGATGCAGGTGTCCACAACGATGCGGCGTGCACCGGTGTCCAGCACCAAGGCGTGGATGCTCATCACTAAGTTGCCCTTCGCATCCATGAAGTGCGGCTGCATCCATGGGTAGTCGAGACACGCGTCCCGGGTCGCATCGGGCAGGATGAAGCGCGACCCGCCGGTGACTTCCATCTCCACCACCCGCGTGATGCGCACGTCGCCTACGTTCCAGACCTCGTTCATGACCCTTCCTCTAGTTGGCCCCAACCACGAGAGTCACAGCCATTTGCAACCCGTGCAACCCCTATGGCCCGCCAGCCCTCCATGCCCATCGGACGGCGCGGCGTGGAGCGCTGCACCGGGTAGTGGCCTAGTTTGAAAACACCGCCTACCCGGCGTTGTAGCCACTGCCCTCCCCCTGCTACGGTGCGGTGAGCGAGCCACCGGCGAGGACTGGGCCTTGCCGGGGCTCTCGCGACTCAACCAACGGAAGGGAGGCCCTTTGGAACGATATGCTGGCGGCTGTGGCGAGTCCGCCTACCGCGCTTCGCTTCGGGTCAAGTCCACGCGCCGGTCGCTATGTCCACAACGAGCTTCCTGCGCTGGCTCGCGTCCCTCGGCATCTTCGCTTGCTTCATGGTGTTTTGTGCACCGCTTACTTTTCGGGGAGATAGCCCGGCGCACATTGGGAAGGACGGGGACGCCCCCTCGGGGGCAGAGGCGCTGCTAGCGCCATCAGGCTAGGCAAAGGGCAAGAGGGCCGCGCCCACAGAGCTAGGGCGCGGCCTTCCTGGACTCAAGACAGCCCATTCACCTTTTCCCTTTCTTCCCTCCCTTCTCCCGCTGGGCTAGGGCTGATGCTGCCGCAGATTTCGATTTGGAGCTTGTCCGCTTGTCGCGAAGAACATCAGATGCCTTGCTTGCGACCTTCTTGCTTGTGACCTTCTTGGCCATAAGGTGTTTTCCCTTTCAAGTTGAATGATGGGATATGCTATGAAGCATGGGGGTGCACCTTGGCATTCCCCGAACGGGCTTGCCAAGGTGCTAAGCTCGCGTCCTAGCGGCGAGTCTTGCGGACAGTCGTGGTTACGACCGTCTGCCTGACCTTCACTTGGACGCGAACCGGGACAGTTTTGCGTACCGTCCTGACGCGTACAACTCTGCGGGTCGCCATATTAGCTTCTCCATTGCAGAAGGTTGCGTTACCGGCGGCAGTGACCGCCGGGCCCCCGTCCTCTCACGGCAGTCGCACCACTGCGGCAGGTGCCGCCTCTTTTTTGGGAGGTTCCTCCCCCAATGCGGAATATACACGCTGGCAGGCAAAACACAACATCTGCACAAAAACAGCGCTCAAAACCCCACATATTGTGATCTCCGCGTTCCCCGGCGGGTTCACGCCCCGCTTCGGGCGGTGTAGCGCTTTACCACATCCGGAGGGTGGAAGTCGAGCATTTTCGAACTAGGCCACCGCCATGCGCCGACAGAGACTTCCAGCGGGAGCCGGTTCCACCCCTTTCCTTCGGAGCGTAGCCGGCCTATCTTCGCGGGACTCCATCAAGCAGGGTGAAGCGGCCATGGGCGTTCGCGACGTGATATCGACGGTGGTGCAGTTGCCGGCGCTGCTGAAGCTCAAGAAAGCCATGACGCCTCGGCCCCCAGGGGAACGGGGCTCCTTGGGCGAACTAGCCGAGCGCAATGCGACGATGTTCGGCGAGCGCACGGCCCTCGTGTTCGAGGGCGATTCCGTAACCTGGACGGAGCTCAATGCCCGCGCCAACCGCTATGCCGGAGTCTTGCGCGACACGGGGCTAGAACCAGGCAACGCGGTGAGCGTGATGATGCAGAACAGCATCGACATGCTCGCGATCGTGCTAGCGGCCAACAAGCTCGGCGTCATCGCCTCGCTCATCAACACCAATCTCACCGGGCGGCCGCTCAGCCATTGCCTTACGGTGACGCAGTCGAAGAAGTGCGTCTTCGGTGCGGAACTCAGCGAGGCGATTGCCGGCGTGAAGTCCGATCTGCACCTCGAAGAAGGCGCCGACTACCTGTTCGTGCCCGACGACGACGCGCCGGCACCCAACTGGGCCGCCGACTTCATGGACCTCAGCCAAGGTCAGTCCGAGGCCAATCCCGCGGACACCGCCAACCGAACCCTAGGCGAGCAGGCCTTCCACATCTTCACGTCCGGCACCACCGGCTTGCCGAAGGCGGCCATCGTCTCCAACTGGCGCTGCCTGATGGGCGGCGGCGCAGCGGCACGGGGAGGACTGCGCATCACGGAGCAGGACCGCCTCTACTGCTGCATGCCGCTGTATCACGGCAGCGCGCTCATCATCGGCTTCGGCGCCGTGCTCGACTCCGGCGCCTCCATGTTCCTGCGCCGTCGCTTCTCCGCGAGCGCCTTTCTTGGCGACGTGCGCGAGCACGGCTGCACGGCACTGCTCTACATCGGCGAACTCTGCCGGTATCTGATGGCGACGCCGCCACAGCCGGGCGACGCCGACAACCCGGTGCGCACGGCGATGGGCAACGGCCTCAGACCCGATCTTTGGCTCGACTTCAAGAGCCGCTTTGGCATCGAGCGCATCTCGGAGTTCTATGCCGCCAGCGAAGGCAACATCTCGTTCGCCAACTTCCTCAACAAGGACTGCACCATCGGCCTCACGTCCAACCGCGTCGCGGTCGTCGAATACGACGTGGACGCCGACGAGATCGTGCGCGGAGACGACGGCAAGTGTCGCAATGTCGCGAGCGGCGAGCCGGGCCTGCTGCTCGGCCACATCAATCCGCTGGCCAAGTTCGAGGGCTACACCGACGCCGAGGCCACCGAGCGCAAGATCGTTCGCGACGCCTTCGAGGACGGCGATGCCTGGTTCAACACCGGGGACCTGATCCGCGAAGTGGACGTGGGCTTTACCTTGGGCTATCCCCACTATCAGTTCGTGGACCGCGTCGGCGACACCTTCCGCTGGAAGTCCGAAAACGTCTCCACCAACGAGGTGGGCGAAATCCTCAACGGCTTTGGCGATGTGGAGTTTTGCAACGTCTATGGCGTGGAGGTGCCGGGCAGCGACGGCCGCGCCGGCATGGCCGCGGTGCGACTGGCGGAGGGCGTGGAAGGCCTGCGCCTCGATGCGCTGGCGGAGTGGGTAAATCGAGAGCTTCCGTCCTACGCTCGCCCCATCTTCGTGCGCCAGCAATCCGACATCGACGTCACCGGCACCTTCAAGATGGTGAAGGGCGACCTTCGCCGCGAGGCATATGACATCACGGCGATTGACGACCCGGTGTTCGTGATGAAGCCGGGCAGCTCGGAGTACGAGCAGCTCGATGAGGAGTATCTCAAGACCATCCAGGCCGGCGAGGCGGGTTTCTAGCCGGTCAGTCCAGGTGGATGCGGCTGTGCAACCCTCGTTGCGGGTTCAGCCCCAATCGCAATGCGGCCCGCCGAGCCTTCTCCCGCCGCAATGACCGGGATTGCGCCGGCTGCCGAAAGGCGGCAGGAACACATCGCCTCGCAGCGCGACGCTGCGCGTCGCCGTCGCAGTCGACGGCTGGAAGCGGTGGCGCCCCTCCTGCTGCGAGTCGTGGCGCGGGGCCTCAGCATGCTGCCACTACCGGCTGCCCATGCCCTGGCGGTGGTCGTCGCCAGCACCCAATGGCTTCTCCGCGTCCGTGCCGCCCGCACCACGCAAGAGAACATCGAGCGGTGCTTTCCCGCACTTTCGCCCCGCTGCCAACGAAAGCTCGCGCGCCAAAGCCTGACCGAGACCGCCAAGACCTTCGCCGAGATGGGCCTCGTCTGGTACGGCAGCCCGAACCGTGCCGCACGCCTTGTGCAGAGTGTGCAGGGCATGGAGCACGTCGAGGCCGCCCCCGGTGCCGTGCTGGTGCTGATGCCGCATTTCGGCAACTGGGAGCTTCTGGGCCATGTGTTCGGCAGCGGCCCGGGGCTCACCTGCCTGTACGCACCCCCCAAGATCAAAAGCCTCGAGCCGCTCGTGTGTCGGGCACGGACCCGCTGGGGCGTGCGCATGGCACCCACCACGCCACATGGCCTCAAGCAGTTCTATGGCGTTGCCCGCGACCACGGCATCGTTGGCTTGCTGCCCGACCAAACCCCACCGCCATCGGCCGCAGTCGATGCGCCGTTCTTCGGCCAGGACGTGCTGACGATGGTACTGGCACACCGGCTCATCACGCGTGTGCAGCCACGAGTGGTGATGGCCTGGGTGGAGCGCACGGGGCGAGGCTTCGCCGCCCACGTCGAGCCCTTGCACGGTGACGTGTACTCGCCCGATGCGGCAACCAGTGCCGCGGCAATGAACGTCGCGATCGAACAGGTTGTGCGGCGCAATCCGGCTCAGTACCAATGGGAGTACAAGCGCTTTCGACGACGCCGCAACCGCTCCGCCCGTTCCGGCGACCACAGCGAATGACCGCGACGCAAATCGACTCGTTCGACGCACACCCCGAGTTCCGAGGCTTCCACCTCAGAACGGCGGAGCTGCGCGTGACCATCATTGAGCACGGCGGCACGGTGACCAGCATCGAGGCGCCGGACCGCCGCGGCGAGTTCGCCAACGCATTGCTTGGCTGCCCGACCCTCGACGGCTACCTCGGACGCCACCCGCACTTCAACTGTCTGGTCGGTCGCTACGCCAACCGCATCGCCGGGGCGCGGTTCGAACTCGACGGCCAGGTTCATGAACTCGACGCCAACATTCCGCCGCACCAGTTGCACGGGGGAAGACGTGGCTTTGGCGTTCGCCATTGGCGGGGTGCCGTGGAAGACGAGTCGGTAGTGCTGCGACTCACGAGCGAAGCTGGCGACGGTGGCTATCCGGGCACGCTCGAAGTCACGGCACGCTATTCGCTTGCCGGCAACCGCCTGTCGCTCGACCTCGAGGCGACCACGGACGCGCCCACACCGGTGAGCCTCACCTCGCATGGCTACTTCAACCTGAGCGGAAGCCCAGGCTCGACCGTCGAGGACCACGAAGTGACTATCACGGCCTCCCGCTACTTGCCGGTGAGCGAGAAGCTCCTGCAACTCGGCGAACTACAGCCAGTGGACGACACACCCTTCGACCTGCGCCAAGCCGTCGCCCTTGGGGAACGGCTATTCCTGAAGGACGCGCAACTGCAACGAGCCGGCGGCTTCGACCACACGTTCGTCATCGACGGCACAGGGATGCGTGAAGCGGCGCGGGTTCGTCATCCCGCCAGTGGACGCTGGCTCGTCGTCCACACCGACCAACCGGGCGTGCAGCTCTACACGGGAAACACGCTCGACGAGTTCAGCGCCGCCGGCGTCCCGTACACACGCCACGGCGCCCTATGCCTCGAAACCCAGCAGTTCCCCGACGCTCCCAACCACGCTGCGTATCTGCGCCACTGCCCGCACGCCATCCTGCGCCCGGGTGAGGTGTGGCGCGCATCCACCGCATTCACGTTCGGCACCGACGGCGGCTAAAGGCAGCGCTCGCCCCTCCCTACGCGCCGCACGTCGTCAAGGCATGACGGGCATCAGTGAATGGAGGCTGGTTTGTTGGTGGTGTTGTTCGAGGCTGGCGCTTTGTTGGCGCTGCCTGGAACGCAAGTTGCGGTGGCCTTGGCCGGCTCCGCTGCGTGCGCGCCTTCGGCACGCTTGGAGGGCGGGCGCCTCCCTCCAGCCCCTCTTCCAAAGGCCCGTGCCAAGTCTGGCGCTGGCGCCGAAAGGTTGCTACCCCCAGGTCAGGGCGTCGTCGCTGTGGCCGAAGGAGTCTTTCTGCACGCCCATCGTGCGCAGCAGCGTGAGGAAGAGGTTGGAGAGGGGTGCGTCCTCGGTGCCGTTCTCGCCCCGTCCCGCCATCACGTGGCTGCCGTGGCGGAAAGGGCCGCCGGCGACGAGGATCGGCAGGTGCGTGGCGCTGTGCGAGTTGGCGTTGCCGAGGTTGCTGCCGAACAGCACGGCGGTGGATCCGAGCAGGTCGCGGCCGCGCATGGCTGTCAGGAATTCGCCGAAGGCGGACACCAGCGCAGACTCCACCTTGCGAAGCTGGACGATCTTCGCCTCGTCCTGGCCGTGGTGGCTGAGGCCGTGGTGTTCGCCGGAGACACCCGGCACCTTCGGCACGACGCCGTGGTCCTGAATCATCAGGCTCACCACGCGGGAGGAATCGGTTTCCAGGATCAGCGGCACCATGTTCAGCATCAAGCGCACGCGACCGACAATGTCGGCGTTGTCCTTGATGTCCTCCGGCGGCTCGGCATCGACGCTGGGCTTGGGACGGTCGAGCCAGGCGCGCACTTCGGTGAGTTCCCGCTCGGCGGTGCGCACCGCCTCGAAGTAGGCGGCGAGCTTGTGGCGATCGGCGGAGCTGACTTGATTCAGCAGTTGCTCCCGACCGGCGCTCAAGTGATCGAGGATGCTGCCACCGTCCACCAGCCGACGGGTCTCCTTGGCCACTTCCTCGGCATTGCCCTGCAGGAACAGACGGGTGAAGACCGCCGCCGGGCTCGTCTCGGCCGGCACCATGACCCCGCTCCGGGTGTAGGACTGGCTCTGCGGGCTCGTGGTGCCGAGCACGATGGACGGGAACCTCGTCACGTAGCCCAGGTGGTCCGCGGCGGCCTGGTCGAGGGAAAGCGTGTTGCGGAAACCGTCGAGGCCGGGATGCTCCGCCGACGTAAGCCAGGTGATTTCCGAGTTGTGCGCCTGCCGGCCGCTCTGGTTGGCGTGGGCGAGGCCCGAGATCAAGGTGTAGTGCTGCCGGTGCTGGTCGATTAGCGCGAGGTACTCGCTGGCCTCGTAGCCCTCGCCTTCCGATTTCGGAAACCACGAGTCGGCATAGAGCCCGAGCGTGGCGCAAATGTTCACCATCCGTGCCGGCGTCCTCGGCGCATCTGCCCAAGAGAGCGTCTCGAGCAGCGGCAAAGACATCGCCACACCCGAAGTCTTGAGCGCACCCTTGAGGAAGCTGCGTCGATCCATCTTGCGCATGGCGATTCTCATTGCCTCCGGAACAGGTCGCTCTGGGCGACCTCGTGAATCATGGAGCGCACCGGATACTCGTGCGCCGCCAGCCTCGCGACGATGCGATCCCGCGCCTCCCGATCGGCGAATTGCACCTCCGCCCCGGTGGCAAGCACCAATAGCTGCGAGACGAAGTGCCGCGCCACGTCTTCGAGCTTCTCTCGCACGAGGAACTCGCGATACTGCTCGAAACCGGCGAAGACATCGCCTTCCGGCGTCACGCCGCTCGCATCCACCGGCAAGCCCTGCTTGTACGGCCCCGGATACATCTGCCCATCCGAGCCGAGCACCTCCTCGCCCGACGCCCGGTACACCGTGCGGAATCCGCCGATGGGATCGAACGACTCCATCGCAAGACCCGGCGGATCGATCGTCACATGGCAGGTAGCACACATGGGATTGGCGCGATGCGCGGCAAGCTGCTCACGGATGGTCGTGGTGCCACGCGTGTCCGGCTCGAGCCCGGCCACGTTCGGCGGCGGTGGCGGCGCTGGCTGCCCCAAGAGGTTGGCGAGCACGAAGTTGCCCCGGGGCACTGGCGAGGTGGTGGTGCCGTTGGCGGTGATCTTGTGGATGCTGGCCTGCGACAGCAGACCGCCACGCACGCTGTCTTCCGGCAAGGGTACCCGACGCATGTGCTGGCCCTCGATGCCGGTGAGGCCATAGTGCTCCGCGAGCCGGCGATTGACGAAGGTGAAGTCTGCGGCCACGAGATTGGCGGCGCCGAGGTTGCGTTCGATGAGCTGGGCGAGGAAGAGCTCGGTTTCGGCCACCATCGCCTGCCCCAAGCGCTCGTCGAACTCGGGGTACAGGCCTGCATCCGGAGTTGTCGTGTTCATCTCGTAGAGGCGGAATGCTTGCCCGGCGAAGTCCTTCACGAAACGCTCGCTCTTGGCATCGGCCAGCATCCGCTCCACCTGCTCCGCCATCACCGTGGGGTCCGAGAGCCGATCGTCCGCAGCCACTTCGAACAGCTCGTCGTCCGGCATGCTGCGCCAGAGGAAATACGACAGCCGCGTCGCCAACGCAAAATCATCCAACACACCCTCCGAACCCGCGTGAAACAGGAACGAAGGCGAACTCAAGATAGCCCTGAGCGGCACCCGCAAGGCATTCAGGAACGACTCGCCCTCTTCAAGCAAGGGCCGCGCCAAGCTCGCAAATGCCGCCACTTCCTCCGGCGATGGCGGCCGCCGGAATGCCCGCGCCGCGAAGTCGGCGACGATGTCCTGGATGTGCGCGTGGGGTTCCTTCGTCAGCACCGGCACCCCGGCCTCAATGGCGAGGCCGCCGAGCAGGCCGAGAGTGCTCGGCGGCGGCCACGCATCGTGCAGCGGCCCTTCCACGGCAAGCGAACGGATGGCGATGCCCTCGCCCTTGTAGTCGCGCACGTTGTTCTCCGGCGCGTAGTAGTTGACGTAATCCCCTTCCGGTCGCTTGAGATCCGCCACCGAAGGACTCACCACGTCGCCGGGGCGGAGGAACGTCGCCACCTCTAGCGTCCGCATCTCGTCGTCAACGAGGTCGAAGCTGCCGATGAGCTCGGTGAGCGCCGCCGCAGCCGCCACGCCCTCCTTGCCCTTGAACACCGTCAGCGTCACCGGAGAGGTGGCCTGATACGGTCGCGCCTCCACCGTCACCTTGTAGCGCCCTGCCGCCGGCACCGAATAGCCTTCGGTGTCGGTGTGGAACATGTAGGTGGAGACGGTGTCGAAGAAGGTCGCCACGGTGTCGCCAACCTTCATGGTGACGCCAGCGCCCAAGAACTCGCCATCGTGCATGAAGTTGAGATACCCCGACTCCGCGTACTCCACCTTGAACGCCTGCGTCTCAGGCCGCGGGCCGAGATCGAGGGCAAGGTCCAAGGCGCGGTCGGCGGCATCGAGATACTTGCGCACATGCAGCGCGGAAATGCCCTGACTCGCCGCCACGGTGTCGAACCCGCCCGAATCCGCCTCGGCCGGCAACCCCTCTGCAAGTGCCGCCGCATGCTCCACGTCAATATGCAGCAGATCAGCCAACGTGTAGCGATACTCGAGCCGCGTCAGCCTGCGAAGCGGCGTCCGCTGCGGCCCCCGCGCGGCAAGATTGGCCTGGGCAAGCGCCTCCTTGAGTGCCCCGAGAGCGGGTTCGAGCACTTTCCGGGGCGGCGTAAGCATGGGTGCCGGCGGCATCTCCCCCCGTTGCACCCGGTCGTAAACCCGCTCCCAGACCCGAAACGCCGCAGGATCGGCAAGATCAAACCCCGTCTGCGTCAAGTCCAGCGAGCTCAGCACCTGATTGCTGTGACAGGCCATGCAGGAACTGTCGAGCAACGGACGCATCTCGGCCTCGAACGCGGTGCCGGTAACGGCGCAAAGCAGCGCAATCCCCGCCACCAGCCGACCCGATGCTCCATGCAATCGCAATGCCTGCCGCACAAACCCACCAGCCCTGTTGCCTGCCAGCAAGCGTAGTCACTGGTGGCCCCCATCGCAAGATAGCGAGCAACCAACAACACACACTGGGACTGTCCCGTTCCCGCCCCCCGCATTACCATTCGCGGACCTAGGGCAGCGTCAAGCGACCATGCACCCGAAATACCCTCGCACGCCCTACTGGCCCGCCTCGCCCAGCCAAGGGCGAGCGACCGAAAGGCACGAATGCCCAGCCCGGTTCGTGGGCCCCGAAGTGGTGGTAACCGAGAAGATTGATGGCGGCAACACCATGATCCACCGGGGCGAAGTCTATGCCCGCAGCACGGCGGCGCCATCACACGATGGCTGGATGGCGATGGTTCGCAAGCACATGGCGTGGAGGGTGCAGGAGGACGATCTGTATCTCTACGGCGAAGACATCTACGCCGTCCACAGCATCGAGTACGATGCGATAGCCGAAGACCGTACGTTTTTCGCCTTCGCCATCCGAAGGGCCGACCGGTTCGCGTCGTTCACGGAGCTGGAGTCCTACGCGAGGGGCCACGGCATCCCGCTCGTCCCGGTGCTCTACCGCGGTCGTTTCGACTCCCTTGCCGCCATCCAATCGTTCATTGACCACGCCCACGCGTGCCCTTCTGCCTTGGGCGGACTCCGGGAGGGCCTCGTCCTCCGCATCGCCGGAAGCTTCCCGGTCTCCGACTTCGCCCGCAACGTGTGCAAGAGCGTGAGGCCCAACCACGTGCAAACCCCCCAGCACTGGCGAAGACATTGGCGCCGGATTGAAACACTCCCACCACAAGCCAACAGTGGCGGGCAGTCACCGGCATAATGCCCGCTGCTGAGGCACCGGCCAGTCCATTGCTGCATCGCTTCGACATCGCAAACTTCAAGAGCTACCGCCAAGCCACGCTCGAACTCGGCGACGGGCAGTCCAAGGGTTCACCCCTGACCGTGCTCATCGGCGCGAATGCCTCGGGCAAGACGAACCTCATCGAAGGACTGCGGCTTCTCTCCACCATCGCAAGCGGCACCCGTCTCGACACCATCCGCCCAGGCCCCAGCGATGCCGACCTGCGGGGGAGCTTGCGCGACCTCGGCTTCCGCGGCGCCCGACGATTCTCCTTCGCCTGCGAAGCCCGCATCCCCGAGTACAGTACCTACCGGCTTGAGATGGAGCTCCGGGAGGGTGACCGGCTGCACATCGTCGACGAGCGCGTCGAAAGTCCCGGCCGCGCCGTACCACTCTTTGCGGTGGTCGACCCCTCCACGGGCCTCGGAAGCGACGTTGGCGTGGCCTACGACAACTTCAAGCGCGGAGGAAGGAAACCCCGCGTCAACTGCACCGACCAGCAATCCCTGCTGTCGCAGTTGCAGAGCCCGGCCCGATTTCAGGCAACGCATCGCAAAGCCCTCCGCACGGTCCCCAGCATCGCCCGCCAATACGAAGTGCTGTTGCGGAACATCGCGCTGCTCGACCCCCGACCCAGGCAGATGCGTGGATACAGCTTCCTCAACGAGACCCGCCTTGATGAACACGGCAGCAATCTGTCCGCCGTGCTCTGCAACATCTGCGCCGATGGTGCGCTGAACGATCAAGTGCTTGAGTTCATCCGCGACGTTCCCGAACAGGACATTGAGCGCATCGACTTCATCGAGACGGAACGAGGCGAGGTCATGCTGAAACTGGTCGAGACCTTCGGTGGGCAAAGGGCGGAGTACGACGCATCCCAGCTCTCCGACGGCACGCTACGCATTCTTGCGGTTGCCGCCGCCGTGCTGTCCACGCCGGAACAAGGCCTTCTCGTGGTCGAGGAGATCGACAACGGCGTGCATCCGAGCCGAGTCGAGAGCTTGATCGCCCGGATTTGCAGTATCGCGAGCCAGCGTGGCTTGCACGTCTTGGTGACCAGTCACAATCCCGCGCTCCTCGATGCCTTGCCCGATACAGCCATCCCGGACGTCGTCTTCTGCTACCGCGACACCGACGAAGGCGCTAGTCGGCTCGTGCGGCTCCAGAATCTTCCGGACCTGCCCAAACTCGTCCTGCAAGGCCCATTGGGTCGATTGGTGACCAGTCGAACGTTGGATCGCTTCGTCAAGGCAAGTCCAACTGCCGCAGACACACGCCAACGTGCTCTGGAGTGGATCGAGGCTCGCCGGCGCAGCGCAGCCGGGTGAAGGGCCATTCCATGGGCGATATCGTCATCGTCGACACGACCATACTCGTCAACGTCCTTGGCGTTCCCTACATGAGCGACGAACGCGATGCGGTGCTTGACGCGATTGGACAGCGCGTCGAGCGCGGCGACATGCTGATATTGCCGGCAGCCACAGTGGTGGAAACGGGCAACCACATCGCGCAGAACGGCGATGGCAACCAACGGCGCGCTTGCGCAAGAGAACTGCAGGAAGTGGTCCGGCAATCGGTTGAAGGCACCCCTTGGCAGCTCGCTCCCTTACCGGAGGACGCAACCCGGTTCGCCTCCCTGCTTGAGGGTTTCCCGGACCATGCAATGCGCGGCATAGGCTTCGGTGACCTAACCATCATCAACGTATGGGACGACGCCTGTCGCCGGTTTCCCGGACAGCGCGTTACCATTTGGTCTCTCGACAGTGACCTCCAAGGCTATGATCGAGCGATGGCATGAAGCGGATCGGTGGGACTGCCGCGCTGCGTGTCGGAGGGCATGGTGAAGCTCAAAGCCAACAAGGAGTGTGGGACGTGCTGAATCCACAACCGCTGAACGGCACGCTTGGGGCGCGGATCGACTTGGACTTCCGCCGCCAAGGCACCGGCGCGGTCGCTGCGGTGAAGGATGCGCTGCCCCGGTTCAAGGTGCTGGTGGCACCCGACCAGGGCGATATGGCACCGGACGACCTGCTCGCGTTCGCCGAGGAGTTTGGGGTGGCGGAGCGGGCGCAGCATCCGATTTGGGATGACGTAACCGGGCACGTTGGCGTGAAGCGGATCGTCGGGCGGGATTACGCCACCGGGATCGACGTGGGCGATAGCTGGCACACCGACGGGCCGCCACGGGAGAAGACGCAGTGGTTTACGTTCCTGCAAGCCATCGAAGTGCCGCCGTTCGGGCGCGACACCTTGTTTGCAGACATGGTGGGCGCCTACGAACGCCTGTCGCCGCCGCTGAAGGAGTTTCTAGATGGTCTGACGGCACTCAACAGCTGGGGCGCGTCGAAGCCCGAGGCGGAGCCAGTGGTGCATCCAGTGGTGATGGAAGACCCGGACTCCGGCATCAAGTCGCTGTATGTCAACCAGCTCTACACCACCCGCATCCAGGAACTCAGGCAAGACGAAAGCGACGTGCTGCTAGCTTTTCTCTTCCGTCAGACCGCGGTGCCGGAATTGCAGCTTCGCGTGTCGTGGCAACCCGGCACGCTGGTGATCTGGGACAACGAGAAGACGCAGCACTATGTGGTGCGCGACAAGCCCTACGACCGCGTCATGCATCGCGTGATGGTGAACACGGGGCGGTAGCAGGGCCTTCGGAGGGAAGGCATCCTGCCTTCCCTCCGCGCCCTCTGGCGCGCTGACCGCGACTTGCAATGAGAAGGCGCCTAACGGCGCCAGGGAAGGCAGAATGCCTCCCCTCCGAAGGCCCGCCCTGTCATGCGCTAGCAGGGTGCCTTCCCTCCGGGGCTTCTGTATTCCCGCCCAGCGGACCTACTCCCCGGCACTCTCCGCCCGCCGGGCGATCTCCTCTCGCTCTAGCCGTCTTGCGCCGCGCAGGATGTTGCCCATGGCGTAGTTGCCTTCGTGGCAGGCATATTCGAACACGCCCACGTCGCTGCGCTTCCAGACATACTCGCCGCTCCACGGGGCTTGCCAGATGGTGGGGTCGTTGACGGTGAAGTTGTACAGGAGGTTGCCGTCTTCGCGCAGGGTGAAGCGTTCGACGAGGTGCAGGTTTTCGTCGCCGCCGTAGAGGCCCGTGTCTTCGCGAAAGTTGGTGGTGTCCACGACCAGGGTGTCGCCTTCCCAGTGGCCGATGGAGTCGCCGAGCCAAAGCTGCACATCGGCCGGCGGATGCTCCGAGCCCAGGCGGATGATTCTGGCGTCGTGGACCATCTCGACCAGGATCATCACGTGGGTTTCGGTCTGCACGATGCGCTTGAAGTTGTTGTAGAGGCCGGGGAGCATCGGCGGCCCGGCACTGAAGCCGAGTATGCATCGTTCGGCGAGGGCGAGGTCTTCGGGATTGTCGAACGGGCCGCGAGGCTGATCGAGCCAGGATGCGGTGCCGTCGTTGTCGTGGATGAAGGAGCTGAAGTTGTCCGCCACTTTCATCATGCCCTTGGCGGTCATGGGTGGATAGCGGCCGTTCGGCGGGTCGTAGAGGATGGAAGTGCGGAACTTGCCATCGATGGCCACGATGTCGCTGCCGGGGTCCACCCACCACGAGTTGTAGCCCCCGACATTGCCGGCACCGAAGGCATTGATGCCATCGCCCCCCTTCACCGGGGCGCCGCGGTTCGGATCGCTGGAACGGTTTTCGGCGAATGCCAGGGCGTCGGCCACGCCCTTGATTTGCGCCTGGGCTTCCTCCGGCGTCATGAATCGCTGCTCGCCGAGTTCGCGCGGCCGTTCCACCGGCGTGATCGAGCCGCTATCGTAGTTGCCGGTGAGATCGGGCAACCCCGCGCTGGTGCGCCGGATGTCCGCCGCGCTGCCGGTGGCAAGGGCCATGCAGAGCGCAGCTATGCAGGCTCTGCTGAAGGATTCCGGGATTCGAGTCTTCATGGCATGTCCTCCTGCTTGGACATCGGCCGCTACGGCGCGAGTCCGTGGCTCAGGCGAAGGTACACGAACCGTCCGCCGAGTCCCCAAGGGGTGTCTGTAGGATAGCGGATGCCCCAGAGCACGTTGGAGAGGTGCGTCTTGGGCAGTTCCGTTGGCAACTCGTCGAAGAGGTTGTTGACCCCTGCCGCCAGCCTGAGCGAGCCCCAGTCGAGCCGGGCCTCGGCATCCACGGCATTGCCGGCGTCCACCTCGATCTTTCCGGTGTCGAGAGGGTGCTGCACCGTGTCGCCGAAGTGGTTGATGCAGACAACGACGCCCCACCGGCCGCGGGTGAAGTCGGCGGTAACGTTCGCTTGCCGCCCCGGCTGGCCCCGTTCGAGCTGGTCCGCCGCCCAACCGCCGTAGTAGTCGCTGAACCCCACCCCGGCAGGAGTGCCGGCCGGGAGGTTGCGGCCAGCGATTTCGGTCTCGCTCGCGTGCGCGCCAGCGGAGAGCCAGAGGTAGCCACCAGCCACCGGCAAGCCCCAGCGCGCCGAAAGGTCGAACCCGGTCGTTTCCGTGTCAACGCCGTTGAAGAAGAACGCTGCGGTGCTCACGAGCTCTGCATCGCATGCGGCAATGCCGGCGCAGCCGAGTCCCTGCGAGCGCACCACCCTGTCGTTGATGCGGGTGGAGAAGACGTCTGCCGTCAGCCGCAGGCGGTTTCCGGCCCAGACGCCGACAAGGCCGGCGCTGACGTTCTGCGCCGTCTCGTGCTGCAACGAATCCACGCCAAAGGCGCGGGCGACTTAGTGCCCTTCGCCCGCCGACAGGGTCGTGGTGAGACCGGCATCGCTGGCGACGAACAGGATGGAGTTGAAGCGCCGCTGCGACAGGCTCGGCGCCCGAAATCCGGTGGAAACCCCGCCACGCAGGGCGATCCGATCGCTGAGCTCGAACCGGCCCACCACCTTGCCGGTGGTCTGGGCGCCGGCGTCGCTGTAATCCTCGGCGCGCAATGCCGCGCCGATCAACACGCCCTCGGCTGGACGGCTTTCCACATCCACGTAGGCCGCCATGCTGTAGCGGCTATCGTCGCTCAGGCGCGCATTGCGGGGGCTGTAGCCCGGATAGCCCTGAAAGCCGCAGGCAGCGACGACGCCATCGAGCGGCTGCCCGTCCGGGCCCACGGCAAAGGCGCGGAAGTCCGCCACATGCGGCAGACCGCAGGACCAACTCGCGGGATCTCCGGCTCGCTGTCGATACGACTCCCCCCGCCGCTCCACCCCGGCGGCCACGGCGCTCAGCGGTGCCCCGTCGAAGTCGCGGCGAATGTCGAGGTTGACGCTGGCCTGGCGAAAGTCGATGCCGCCGCTCTTGCCGCCTCGGGGGCCGGCGTTGGCGATCACCTGCGCCACGCTGGCCTCAGGGTGACTGGCGAGGTAGTACGCCGCGATGGAGGCGTTGATGGTGCTGGCAGCGGCGAAGTTGAACCGGTTTCTGCCATAGCCGGCGCTTAAGTCCACCTCCCAGTCTCGGACGCGAAGGCGCCAGCCGCCGGCGAGAGAGATGTCGTCGATCCCGGATTCCTCCGTCGGCAGGAAGCCGTTCGGATAGACCGGGTGCGCGTTGCGTTCGTGAAACGTGATGAAGTTCGGCAGCACGAAATCCCAGGTCGGATCGCCCGTCTCAATGCCCTCCCAATAGCCGTGCCGGAAGCGATAGGCGCCGCTCGAACGCCCCTCGCGCCGGGATGCGCCGCCGAATGCATACAGTTCGGAGGTGTCGCCAACCGGCAACATGGCGTTGGCGAAGAGGGCCATGCCGGCGTGCGACGGCGAGCTCAACGTGACGAGTTGGTCCTGGTAGTCGGGATCGAGGCCCCCGTTGCCGCCGTTGCGCTCGATGGAGTCCTTTTGGTGCGCCTCCAAGGTCCAGTTCAGGAATCCGCCGTCACCAACCGCAATGCCGCTGTTGACCGAAAGCCCAACGGTGCCCCCTTGCACGTCAGGGCTGGTGCCGGCATAGAGGGTCGTCTCCGGGGCAAGCGTCTCCTTCAGCGCGAGGTTGATGACGCCGGCGATGGCATCGGAGCCGTACTGCGCTGCCGCACCGTCGCGCAGCACCTCCACGCGGCCAATCGCCGCTTGAGGGATGGCACGCAGGTCCGTGCCGCCGGTACCGTAGCCGATCACGCCGTCGAGCACCCGAAGCCAGGCCATGCTGTGGCGGCGCTTGCCATTGACCAGCACGAGGGTTTGATCCGGCCCGAGCCCGCGCAAGGTGGCGGTGTGCAAGAGCGCCCCGTCGCCCACGGAAAGGCGCGAATAATTGAACGAGGGCGCGAGCTTGGTGAGCGCGGCGCCGAGGTCGACTTCGCCGGTGCGGGCAAGGTCGAAGCCTTGGTGGACATCGACGGGAACCGGCAGTTCATCGGCGCGGCTTTCCGTGCGCGCTCGGGTGCCGACGACAACCATCTCTTCGAGGCGGTCGGCGCTTTCCGTGCCCGACCGTTCCTCCGCAGCCAACGCGCCCAACGAGACGAATGCAAGGAGGGCAATCAGGCCAGTCCGGTAGTTCACGTTACGTGTCTCCGCCACCTTTGCCTTTGTGACCATGGTACGCCCTTTGCTCGCCCTAGCAGTCTGTCGGACTTAACGACGCGGGCCTTCGGAGGGAAGGCATTCTGCCTTCCCTGGCGCCGACAGGCGCCCTTCCTCTGTCGGCATCCGGCCCGTGCGCCTGATGGCGCACGAGGGAAGGCAGGATGCCTTCCCTCCGAAGGCCCGCGTCGTTAAGTCCGACAGACTGCTAGGGCGTCACAATCGATGAACGGGACGCAGGCAAAACACTGCCAACGGGACATGCATGAACCTGTCGAGGCTCTTCGGATCCATCGCTTGCGCAGCGGCCTACAGCGCAGAGGGCACCTCGGTGTGCGCGCCCACAGGTGTGTCCGAACGCGTCTTCGTGGCCTTAAGTCGCGTCCAAGAGGCCGTGGCCCACGGCCCTGCCGTGGATGCAGTGTCCGTCGAGGAATCCGAGCTGCGTGTTCGCCTTCGATCGTGGCAGAACGCTAGCGCGGGTGCCGAACAGGTCGTTCGCCTCGTACACGCCTATGGGGCGCACGAGGTTGATGCCCGCATTCCGATGCCAACCAACGGCCACCTGCACCGGCTCGGCATTGAGTGGCACCGGCACTCGCCAAAGTGGGAGGTGGCCGTCGCGCCGACGCTGGCTGCCTCCTCCAACGCCGGCCGTCACCCTCGAGTGCTGGATGCGAGCATGGTCGATTGGCACGTTTCTGCGCGCCGTATCGAACCCATCACGCCGAGCCTCGCCGTGCTCTTCGGCATCTGTCGGGACGACCGGAAGGGCGTCGTCCGCACCCTGCCATCGGCAGCGATTCGCTGGCAGCCCCACGCCGGCACGGAGGTGCTACTGGGCTATCCCGACTCGCGCATCCACCATCGCCTGAGCCCCTCCCTGCGACTCGGCCTCGCACTGTCGCCTTCGGGCGGCGCGTGGCATGCGTTCGACAGGGAACTCACGCACAAGACACAGTTCGCCCGCCGCGGGTGGCGGCTCGAAGCCGAGTTGGCCCTCGGTCTGCCGAGGCGGCAGCAGGCCGCAGTCGCCATCGGCATCGAACGACAACGGGCGCTGGAGTTCTACAGCCCGCCCGGCACCAGAATGTCCGTCGACGTTGGGCAAACAACCTACCTCACACTCCGCTGGCGGCGCTGAGCGAAGGCGTGCCCGCACGGCCAGCGCCTCTCTCCTGAAGGCGCCGCGCAAGGTGGCGCGTTCAGGTCGAGTCCGAAGCTCCTGACGGACGCCGGCGGGCGACGGCGGCGAACGTCAAGCCGCCGATGGCACCGGCTGCGGCCTGAAGCGCCATGCCAAGCCCGCTGCGAGTAGCCGGTAGCGGATGCATGCCCAGCACCGCAAACATGAGCGAGTGCAGGGCAAGGAGCGCCGCAGCACCGCCGACTGCATAGGCCACGGCGCGTGGCCCAGGCACGAACCGCAGCACGAGTGCCGTGACCGGATAGGCGACCAGCAAGGCGATGGCGATGATGGGCAGGTAGGTGACGGCGAGCCCGGCAAGGTCGTGCAGGGTTGCCGTGATGCGAGTGGCGAAATCCACCGGCACGCCAAACGAGGCGACCTCTTGCAGGATCATCTGCGTGGACAGCAGAGATCCGGCCAGATAGGTCACCAACACCGCGCAAGCGAAGGCCCCGATGCGTCGCGTCATGTACTCTGCGCCCTCAACGCCAAGCCGCCAAAATAACCGGAGTATCGTGGTGAAGGAAGGAGCGACCCAAAGCCGGACCGCCACCTTGCACTCGCTCGGAGCTGGCTCCGCCTCCGGAGCCCAACCGTCCATGGACATCCGTCGGCTGGTCGCCGATTGGCGGGCCTGTGCCGGGCGGGCCATGGCGGCCCTCGCCCTCGCATGCGCCAGCGCCGTGTCCGCCACCGAGTATCGTCTCGAAAGGGTGGCCGAAGGACTCGACTTTCCTTGGTGCGTTACGTTCCTGCCGGGCGGCGACATGCTTGTGACGGAACTCGGCGGCACCCTGCGCCGGGTTTCTCGAGGCGGCAGCGTCAGCGACCCTATCGCTGGCGTCCCGCCCGTGTTTCGCCGCAGCCAGGGCGGGCTGTTCGATGTGCTGCTGCACCCGGATTTCGCCAGCAACGCCACCCTCTTCCTCTCCTACGCCGCCTTGCCGGAAGACGACAACGCCACCGAAGTGCTCCGTGCCCGGCTTGATGGCAACAGGCTAGTGGACGGCGAGGTGATCTTCTCGGCGACGCCGCGCAAGCCCACGCCCGTCCACTACGGCGGCCGCATGGCCTTTCTGCCCGACGGCACGCTGCTCCTCACGAGCGGCGACGGCTTCGACTTCCGCGAGCAGGCACAAGACCTCGGCAGCCTGCTTGGCAAGACCGTGCGCATCCACGCCGACGGCAGCACTCCCGCCGACAACCCGTTCGCCGGCGTCGAAGTGGCGCTGCCCGAGATATACACCTACGGCCACCGCAACGCCCAAGGGCTCGCGCTGGCACCAGACGGCACGGTCTATCTGCACGAACACGGCGCCCGCGGCGGCGACGAAACCAACGTCCTCACGCCTGGCGCCAACTACGGCTGGCCCGCGCTCACCCACGGCATCGACTACAACGGCGCCTACATCTCGCCGTTCACCGAAGCGGAGGGCATGGCCAGCCCCATCCACGACTGGACCCCATCCATCGCCCCCTCCGGCCTCGCCGTTTACGCAGGAGAGAGCTTCCCGGAATGGCAAGGCGACCTCTTCGTCGGCGCACTGGTGGACAAGGAGGTGCGGCGGCTCGACATCGAGAACGGCGAAGTGGTGGCGGAGGAAGCACTCTTCACCGAACTCGATCGCCGCATCCGCGACGTGCGCGTCCACGACGGCCACCTCTACATCGTCGAGGACGGCGCTGACGCCGGCATCGTCCGCGTCGCACCGGCGACCGAGTAAGCCAACCGCCCCCACCAGACGAACGCTACGGGCCCTTCGACCCCTTGTTTGCCCGCCGTTGCAAGCGGCGTTACTCTGCCCCTATGCCTGACCCAACCCACGCTTGGCTTGGCGAACATTCGGATCTGCGCCTTGAGGACGGGGCGCTGGTGTTCCCCATGCCTGTCGAGTGTTACGACCACCTGATGGATGGCGAAAGCCTGCCCCGTGGCGCCTCGTACAACGGACTTCGCAGCGCCATGGAGGTGGACGCCGTGCCCAATGGTCGCTATCACGATCCCCGCGCTACCGCCCTTTACCACCTGTTCCAGCAGATTCGGCTCACATCCGGAGTGAGCGCCTACGCCGGCACCACCTCGCCTCTCGAAGGCAGCGCCAACGACCGTCGCCATCCGGACGCACAGTTCTTCGTCACGCCCGCCAAGCTCGAGGCCCTACGCGCGGCATCGAGACCCGCACCAGTGCCGGATGTGGTTGTTGAAGTGGACACCACGCCACTAAGCCCCGGTCGCGAACGTGATCGGCTAGCCGCCTATGCCCGGATGGACGTGCCGGAAGTATGGGTGTGGCGGCGCACCGCCGGCACCGAGGCAGCTCCGGTAGGCCAGGCCACCTTGTTCGTCGCTTCGGATAACGGATACGACGAGGCACGGGAGTCAACCATCGTTCCGTCTCTCAAGCCGTCCGACATCGAGGCACTGCTGCACGAACCAGACGACCTCGCACGAGACGCACAAGCGGAACGCCTTGCGGCACGCTTGGCGATGGCCTTCCGGCACCGATGAGCCGCCTGAAAGCCTTTGCACGCAGGTTCCACACGACTACAAGCGGCCGCTATCGCCGTTGCCCTTGGTTTCGGCTTTGCGGCCGCAGGGGTTGACATTCCCGATGCTCACGAGGGCAAGGATGAAACTCGCGGACCGGCCAGTGAGGCGTTCGAGCGCGGAGTGAAACTGTATCTCAGCCTTCCGCCCATGGCGGACGTGCCCAGAGAGCTAGCCGCCGCGGCATTGGTCGAGTTCCAGCAGGCATACCAAGGCCTCCCCAAGGAAGTTGTACATTTGCACCTCCCTGCACTCATTTGGGCCGCCTTTGACGCCGGACAATACGGACAGGCGCGTGCCTACGCCGATGAGGCGCTCACCCTCACGCCGAGGCCCTGGGCGGACAACAGCGATGGCCGCTACGCCGCCCACTTGGTTCTTGGACACCTGGCTCTCGACGAGGGCGATTCAGAACGGGCCGCCCGCCACCTCACGTTGGCGGGCCAGCAGACAGACCAGCTCATGTTCACTTGGGGCCCGAATGTCAGCCTTGCCCGGCAACTCATCAAGCATGGCCAACGTGAAGCGGTTGCCGCGTACTTCGAGCAGTGCGCCGGTGCCTGGAGTCGGTACTTTGGCTGGCGGCTCAAGGAATGGGCCGCACACATACGGTCCGGCCACATTCCCAACATCCCGAAGCCCAGTGCCTTCATGAAGATTGCATTCCCACCGCCCACACCTCCATAGTGCGTGCCGCCTTCACATTGGCGGCGCGTGCTTCAACCGCAATCGCATTTCCGGCGGGGCAAGGCTACCCTCGCCAACTATTGCCCTTCATCCTCTGCGGCTTCATGTGCGCCATGCCGGGTTACGCCTCGCGACAGCTGGGACGACATCCCTTTTCACCTCGAACTGTCGGCTCGCCCTCTCGATCAGTTCCGCCAGCTTGGAACAACCGTAAGTGCGTGGGTCGAACTCTGGATGCGCCGCTCGCAAGTGCTTCCCAATGACGCCCAGGGGAACCCAATCCTCGTCATAGTTGCGCATTGCAGCAACGATCATCGGCATCGCCCTTCGCGGTGATTTCTCGACGTTGTTGCCGGCGACCGAGTCACCGTTCGTTTGCAACGGGACCGGCCGGAGGGAAGACGCGCAAGGCGCCGCGCCTTGCTCCCCCAACGATTCGGGAACCGACGCTTCGGGTCCGTCGTCGGCCTGCCCCCGGCCTCCTGCATGCAGCAGGTTCTCGATGAAAATGAACCGCTTGCACGCTTTCCGAAACGACCCCGGCGTGTTCTGCCTGCCGATCCCGAAAACGTCCAGCCCTTGCTCCCGCACCCGGCTTGCCAACCGCGTGAAGTCGCTGTCCGACGATACAAGCACAAACCCGTCGAATCGTCCGGTGTGGAGCAGGTCCATGGCATCGATCACCAACGCGATGTCAGACGAGTTCTTGCCCGTCGTGTACGCGAACTGCTGGTGTGGGACAATCGCGTGCGCCGGCAGCACACGCGACCAACCCGCAAGTTTCGTTCCCGAAAAATCGCCATAGATCCGTCGGACACTACCTTCTCCAATCGTCGCAACTTCCTCGAAAATCGCCTTGGCCCAACCGGGCGACGTATTGTCTGCATCGATCAAAACCGCAAGGCGCGGTTCGTTCATCTGGACATCCTTCGACATGGATCGGTCGCCCCATCTATGAGTCGCGCAACAGCATCGAATTGTCGCATGGGCTTACGTTGGGCGAACGACATAGCGGGCATTATGGTGCACGCGGCCTTCCGCTGACCAAATGCCGCCCCCATCACCCCCTCGGACCTCGCCGTGTATGCGGGAGAGCGCTTCCCGGACTAGGAAGGCGATCCTCTTCGTCGGCGCACTGGTGGACAAGGAGACGCGGCGGCTAGACGTCGAGCACGGAGAGCACGGGGAGCACGGGAGGATAGTGGCCGAGGAGGCACTCTTCACCGAACTCGACCGCTGCATCCGAGACGTGCGTGTCCACGACGGCCACCTATACATCGTGGAGGATGGCCGAGATGCCGACATCGTCCGAGTGATACCAACGACCGAGTAACGCCCGCGGGAGTTCGGCACGAAGGAAGCGGCTTTGGCCACGGGACGGGGGTGCTACGAATGGCGATGGAGCTGCGATGGGAGCCACATGGCTTTGGGCGCGAGTGCATCCTTCCTTGCTGCAGCGCCGCAAGGCCCGCGAGCGTCGCACGCAACCGCGGCCGAATCGTCAAATCCTGCTCAAATCCTCGTCTTTAGCGCATAACAGACTGTTAATACTTTAATTTTCGTCCGGCGATGCACAGGCATGCGCGCCGAATAGCGCGGTACAATCAAATCTCAGTCAAATCCTGAAAGAGCTCGGCCAGCCATGTCGGACTCCCGCACAATCGCGCTCATCGACGACCTGCGCGCGCTGCCGGCAGAAGCCGCTTGGGTGGAGTTCAAGCAGGACAACGCCGACCCGCAACTCATTGGCAAGCTGATCTCCGCGCTCGCAAACGCTGCCCGCATCGCTGACAAAGAGACCGGCTACCTCGTTTGGGGAATACGCGACGGCGACCACGCAGTCACTGGAACGACATTTGAGCCCGCCTCTGCCAAGAGAGGTCAACAACCCCTGGAACATTGGCTGGCGCAGCACCTGCAACCTAGCATCGCAGTCTCGTTCGAGACTGTGCAGCATCCCGAGGGTCGCCTCGTGTTGCTGACTATCCCATCGGCCGCCACAGCACCAATCGAATTCAGCCGTACGGCGTTCGTGCGCATCGGCGAAGCAACGCCGCGACTCGCGGACCATCCGGATCATCAGCGAGCCCTATGGGAAAAACTGCGCCCGTATGCTTGGGAGGCCGGCATCGCGCTCGGCTTCCTGGAAGGCGAGCGAGTCCTCGATTTGCTCGACTGCAACGCCTACTACGACGGCCTCGGCAAGCCTAGGCCGGCTAGCGAAGGAAGCATCTTGGAAGACTTGGCACAGGACCACCTGATCTCGGCCGATGTCGGTGGTCGGTGGAACATCCTGAACCTCGGTGCCATCCTGTTCGCGAGGGACATCCACGCCGTCGACGACCGACTCGCACGCAAAACGGTGCGCTTCGTGATGTACGACGGCACTGGCCGCGACGCTCAGGTTCTGCAGAGGAAGGATTTCACCTTTGGCTACGCGGTGGGGTTCGTGGCGATGAACGACTACATCAACGCCGTCGTACCGTCGCCCGAACAAGGCGGTATCGTTCGCAGTGCACAGCCCTTGTTCCCGGCGATAGCCATTCGTGAAGTAATCGCCAATTCCTTGATCCACCAAGACATGACCATCACAGGAGCCGGTCCAACGGTGGAACTGTTCCGAAACCGGCTGGAAATCACCAATCCCGGCAACCCCTTGGTGGAGCCAGATCGATTCATCGACTACCCACCCCGGTCACGCAACGAAGCACTGGCCTCGCTCATGCGACGCTTGGGACTCTGCGAGGAACAGGGAACTGGCATCGACAAGGTGGTCGCCGCAATCGGCACGGCGCAGCTTCCGCCGCCCGAGTTCCGGGCAGAGGCAGCGGCCACCCGCGTCTCTCTTTTCGCCGCCCGACCCTTTGCGCGAATGACGACACAGGAACGCCTGCGTGCCTGCTACCAACACGCCGTGTTGCTGTACCTGAGCGGGGACCGGATGCGAAACCGGGAACTGCGCGAGCGGTTCGGCGTGAAGAGTTCCAATGCGGCTCAAGTCTCTGACGTCATTCGTCAAGCATTGGACCAAGGCCTGATCCGAGTCGCAGATCCAGCGCGCCCCAGGTCCGGCTATGTGCCGTTCTGGGCCTGAGGAACCTCCATCGCAGCCGACCGCCGGGGTACGGTACGCTGTCCAAGGCTCGTACCGAGCCACCGGGAGCGAGGCAACAACCAACATTTGAACAGGATTTGATTGGGGTGGTCGATTTCCCTGATTTCGCACGGAGGGAGCCCCCTAACTGGTTGTAATACATTTATTTAATGTCATCAAAGGACTTTTGACCGTGTTTTGATCCGCAGCACCCGAGCAGGCAGGTGCTCGACCAAACAAACGCAACGCCCGCCTCGGAGAATCTTCCCGCAACGGATTGGTGCTGGCGCCACGATGAGGACGACGGCATTTTTTCCGGGGTACTGGTTGACTCCACCGCTACATCGTCGAGGACGGCCGAGACGCCAGCATTCGTCCGGGTGGCAGGTGGAGATTGAGCCCCTGTTTGCCGCCAGTGACCGTGATTGGCATCATTGCTCAACCGGCTGAAGTTGGAAAAAGGGTGGGGAAAACCGGGGCGCTTGTGGCTGCAGTGGCCGTCAACCTGGCAATCGGGTTCGGTCTCGAGGCGGATGTCGTCGCGGCGCAATACGAAGAGCAAGAAAGCGGAACGTGGCAGGGATGCCAGCCAGAGAACACCAGCATTGGCGGCAACTCGTCCGCGCTCGCGTATGCCAAGCTGATCGAGAAGGAACTGGGCGTTCCGCCGTCGGTTGATTGCGGCGCCAACGTCGAGTTGCCCATCTACGTCAACGGCGCGAAGAGCATCGGCGATCCTGGTCTGCACCAGTGCGACAACCCGAGCTTGCAGGTCGGAGACTGCATGTCTGGATCGAGCGTGCAGCGCTACGTCGGAAAAGGCCCGACGGCAGCGTCCGTCACGAAGTCGTGTGGGTGAGCTTCTGCCGCCACGACGGTCGCGATGACGACTTCGGCTACGACATCCCCGACTCGGTGCAGATGATCGGCTACAACCGGGTGACGGGGGCGACGGCGTTCTTCGAGAGCGCGGACAACCGCGAGTGGACCCACGTCGATCCCGCTACCAACAAGCTGATGGGCAAAATGCCGGGGATCGACGATCCCGAAGCCTTCGACAGGGCCTACGTGAGGTCTGAGACCCAGTGCGTGGCGTGCCATCAGGCGGATCCGTTCGTCCACAACCCTTTCATCGACGGCGCAACGCGAGCAGGTGCGCCGAACCAGACGGTCGTTCCTCGAATCGGCGGCCGTAGGAGCCGGAGCAACACCCCCTACTACGTGATCGGCGGCAGCGATTGGGACATGCGAACGATCCACATCGAAGACAACGAGTGCCTGGGCTGCCACCGCATAGGCATGAAGACCGTCGAGGAGTTCATGGGAGACCATTGGCACCCGAATCAGCACATGCCCCCCGATGACCCCGGCAGCCTGACAGGCCACTTCGAGGAACTGCTGGCCTGCTGGACGAACGGACCCGAGAACACGCCCGGCTGCGACTGGATCATCCCGCCGGCGGGCGACTGTCCGAGCCAGGTAGTCGGCGACGACTACCCCTATCAGAAGAGCTTCAACCAAGCCAACCCGGAAGAGCTCGAGTGGACCGAACGCCCGCCGTTCGCCAACCCACACCTCACAGCGCACCACCCGCCGAGTGGCTAGGCGCCAGAACATCAAGGGCCGCGGCCGGGGGGGGCGCCGCTGCATGCGCGCCTTCGGCACGCTTGGAGGGCGGGACGCCCTCCCTCCGAAGGTCGGATAGGTTCCTAGCTTAGCTAGTTCCTGTCCGTAAACTCGCAACGGACTGAATGAACTTGGAAAAGGGTTCATTCGGGGGAGTTTGGTCCGGCGTTTCGGCTACCATTGGCTCGTTCCCCAACGAACGAACGGAACCGAACCGCCGGAGGTGCAATGCGCCAGAGACGCATCACGCAGTTGAGCCTATTCCATCCTTGCGCCGTTGACCACCCGGTGGGGGACGACCTGGAGCGGATGTCGTCGTGGCTGGACGGGCATCCGGAGCTGCTGGAGGAGGTGGCGTCGGACCTTGGCGGGAGTCCGGGCGGGGTCGGGCGCCGGGGTCTGTCGTGCGAGACGGTTCTTCGCTGCGCGCTGCTGAGGCACCTTCGGCAGGAGACGTTCCGGGGTCTGGAGTTCCTGCTGCGGGACTCTCGCTCTGCGCAGCGGTTCGCGCGGGTGGACGCGCTGCGTCCGCCGGGCAAGTCGGCGCTTCAGGCGACGGTGGGGTCGATCCGGGCGGAGACGTGGGAGCGGATCAACGGGGTTCTGCTGGCGGCCGCCCGCTCGTCGGGGGTGGAGTCGGGGGAACGGGTTCGGGTGGACAGCACGGTGACGCGGACGAACATTCTGGAGCCGTCGGACAGCGGGCTGCTGTGGGACGGGGTTCGGGTTCTGACGCGGCTGCTGGTTCAGGCGCGGGAGTCGTTCGGCGCGGACGCGGTGTCGTTCCGCGACCACCGCCGTTCGGCGAAGCGGCGGGCGCTGGAGGTTCGGACGCAGCGCGGCGCGGAGCGCCGGGCGAAGACGTACCGGCGCCTGCTGCGGATCGTGGAGCGGACGCGGGGGTACGCGTCGGCGGCGCTGGCGGCCGTGGAGGCGGCCGGCGAGGGCGAGGCGTGCTGGCAGGCGTGGCGGAAGAAGGTGGAGGAGTGCGACAGGCTGCTGGGCCGGGTGGTGGGGCAGACCCGGCGGCGGGTGCTGGACGGGGAGAAGGTGCCGGCGCAGGAGAAGGTCGTGAGCCTTTTCGAGCCGCACACGGACATCGTCGTCAAGGGCGGTCGCCGGACGCAGTACGGCCACAAGCTGAACCTGGCGACGGGTCGCAGCGGGCTGGTTCTGGACGTGGCGGTGGAGGACGGCAACCCGGCCGACAGCGCCCGCTGCCTGCCGATGCTGGAGCGGCACGCGGCGCGCTGGGGCGCGGCGCCGACCCACGCGGCGTTCGACGGCGGCTACGCCTCGCGCGAGAACCTGAAGGCGGCGAAGGCGCTCGGCGTGCGGCACGCGGTGTTCCAGAAGACGCGCGGCCTGAAGGACGAGGAGATGTCGCCGTCGTCGTGGATCCGGCGCCAGCTGCGCAACTTCCGCGCCGGCGTCGAGGCCGGCATCTCGCACCTGAAGCGCTGCTTCGGCCTGGGCCTGTGCCGCTGGAAGGGACTGCCGGCGTTCCGCGCCTACGTGCAGTCGGCCGTGTTCGCCCACAACCTCGCCCGCCTCGTCCGGCTCCTGCCCAGACCCGGATAGAAAGCGCCGCCGAAACGGCCAGCGCCGCGTCCCGGACGGAACGCGATGGCTCCCCTCGCCCGCGCGTCCGACTCGCGACGAAAACCCCGTGCAAAGCGGCACACTCGACCGTCACGCCTGCAAAAGAGCCTTCCTGCGGCACCGAAAGCATCCGCCCGAAAACCCCCAGGCACTCTCCCGAACGCGCTCTCCTTGCCGCCAAAACGGCGTTTACGGACAGGAACTAGCTAATGGTTGTGGAGGTGGCAGGCGACGGTGTGGGTGGGGGCAATAGTCACGGTTTTCGGCGCCTGCTGGTTGCATTTGGGTAGGCATGAGGGGCAGCGGGGGTGGAACCGGCAACCGGAGGGTGGAGATAAGGCGCTGGCCACTTCGCCGCGGATGTCGGCGGAGGCGCGAGGGGCGGTTGGGTCTGGGTGAGGGACGGCAGCCAGCAGGGTTTGGGTGTAGGGGTGTTTGGGGGCTTCGAACAGCGGCTCTACGGGGCCGGTTTCGACGATTTCGCCTAGGTACATCACGGCCACCTTGTCGGCGGCGTATTCCACCAAGGCGAGATCGTGGGCAATCAGGAGATAGGTTAGGCCCAGTTCCTGTTGCAGCTTTTCCAAGAGACTCAGTATCTGGGCGCGGATGGAGACATCGAGCGCGGAGATCGGCTCGTCGAGAACCACAAGGTCCGGCTCCAGGATGAGTGCCCGCGCTATGGCGATGCGCTGTCGTTGGCCACCGGAGAACTCGTGCGGATAGAGCGTGGCTGACGATGCCGGCAGTCCCACGAGACCGAGCACCCGTTCCACCCGAGGCGCAATGTCGGCGCGAGCCACGCCGTGGGCGCGGAGCGGCTCGGCGAGGATGGTTCGGACTCTGAGGCGCGGATTGAGGGAACTGTACGGGTCCTGGAACACGGCCTGCACTCTCGAACGGTAGCGCTTGGCGTCGGCGCCCCGCATGGCGGTTACGTTTTCGCCATCGAAGCGAATCGTGCCGGCCATGAGTGGGTGCAGGCGGAGGATGGTCTTGGCGAGGGTGCTCTTGCCGCAGCCAGACTCGCCCACCAAGGCGTAGGTCTCGCCCTTTTGCACTTGCAGCGAGACGCCGTCCACGGCG
This sequence comes from Pseudomonadales bacterium, assembly GCA_965116935.1. GTDB lineage: Bacteria > Pseudomonadota > Gammaproteobacteria > Pseudomonadales > Azotimanducaceae > VXYL01. The sequence goes on from OZ220737.1 coordinate 5,046,172, forward strand.
CGCACCAGGCCGCCCGGCACCCGGAAGTGGCAGGCGACGTCTTCAAGTTCCAAAAGCGCCGTCATGCTTCGAGCCAGCAGGCGACGCGCCTCGACTGCCCTTCGCCGTCGTTCAGCGTCACTTCTGGCGGCGCTTCGTTCCGACATTGGCCCGTTGCATGCGGGCAGCGCGGATGGAAGGCACAGCCGGTTGGCAACGACAGTGGGTTCGGCGGGTTGCCGGGTATCGAGATCAGGCGCTTGCGTTGGCCCAGTCTCGGCACCGATGCCAACAGCCCCTGCGAGTAGGGGTGTCGGGGGTCACGGTACAGCGCTTCCACCTCCGCGAGTTCGACGATCCGCCCGGCGTACATCACCGCGATTCGATGGCACAGGCTCGCCGCAACGCCCAGGTCGTGGGTGATGAATAAGAGGCCAGCACCGGTATCCCCCTGGATGCGCTCGATGAGGTCCATGAGCTGCACCTGAATGGTCACGTCGAGGGCGCTGGTGGGCTCGTCGGCGATCAGCACTTCCGGCTGGCAGGCAATGGCCATGGCCGCCACCACTCGCTGCCGCATGCCGCCACTGAACTGATGTGGATAATCCCGGGCCCGGGCGCTGGCGGACGGCACCCGAACGCGGTCGAGTTCACGCACGGCCATGTTGAGGGCCGCACCGCGCGAGTTCCCGTCCGCAACGTGCGCTCGAATCGGCGCGGCGACCTGCGAGCCCACGGTGAAGACCGGGTTCAGGGAGGTCATGGGGTCCTGCGAGATCATGGCGATGCGGCTGCCGCGCACATCCGCCGCCAGCTCCTCCTCGCCCATGCCCACGAGTTCGGTTCCGCCGAGGCGAATGGAGCCGGCGACGATGCGCCCCGCCGGCTTCGGCGGCAGACCTAGCAAGGAAAGCCCGGTCATGGTCTTGCCGCTGCCGGACTCGCCGATGAGGCCCAGCGTTTCGCCGCCAGCGAGATCGAAGCTGACGCCATCGACGGCTCGCACCACGCCGCGCTTGAGGAAAAGGTGGGTCTTGAGGTCCTGAACCTCAAGCAGGTTTCCATTTGAAGAGGCCGCCGACGTGACCACCTGCTAAATCTGCCGTCGCACAGGGTCGAAGGTGTCGCGGAGCCAGTCGCCGAGGAGATTGGAGGCGAGGCACGCCGCCATGATGGCGATACCGGGGATGGTGATGAGCCACCACGCCACTTCGATGAAGTTTCGCCCGTCCGCCAGCATTCCGCCCCAAGACACCTGCGGGGGCTGGATGCCGAGGCCCAGGAAGGAGAGCCCCGCCTCGAAGACGATGACGCTGCCGAACTGCAGGGTTGCCAGCACGAGCAGGATGTTGAGCAGGTTCGGCGCCAGATGGCGGATGAAGATGACCGGCGTCGCCACCCCGGCAATCTTCGCGAGCGCAATGAAGTCGCGTTCGCGCAGGCTCAGCACCTCGCCGCGGACGATTCGGGCATACCACGTCCAGTAGCTCAGCACGATGATGAAGATCACCATCGCCTCCCCCGGAGGCAGCACAGCAGCGAATAACATGGCGAGGGGAATCGAGGGCACCGACATCTGGATGTCGATGAGGCGCGAGATCAGCGCGTCCACCACGCCGCCGAAATAGCCGGCGGCCATGCCCAGCACCGCGCCGATGAGGCCGGAGATGACGATGGCGTAGAGCGCTACCACGGCCGACACCCGCGCCCCGGCGATGACCCGGCTGAGGATGTCGCGACCTAGGTTGTCGGTGCCCAGCAGAAACTCAGAACTGCCGCCCTCCTCCCATGCCGGCGGCGTCATGGCATCCGCCAAGGAAATGGCACCCGCCTCGTGCGGCGCGATCCAGGGTCCGAACAACGCGCAGACAAGCACGGCGGCAAGGACGCAAGCCGCCAGCCACGGGAATCCCCCTTCCCGACCCCGAACGCGCGCCGCCGCCCGGCGCAAGAGCCGGCCCAGGAGCGGTCGCGGCAGCGCGGCGTCAGTCATGGCGAATGCGCGGATCGATGAAGCCGTAGGAGAGGTCCACGAGCAGGTTCACCGCCACGAAGACCACCGCCGCAAGCACGACGCCAGCCTGCACCACCGGGAAATCCCGCGCGAACACCGCTTCCACCACGGTGCGACCGACGCCCGGCCAGGCGAACACCACCTCGATGACGAACGCTCCGCCCAGCATGTTGGCGAAATAGACGCCGATCATGGTCGCGAGCGGCGCCATTGCGTTGCGCAGCGCATAGCGCCAGACGATGGCCCGCTCCGGCAGACCAATTGCGCGCTCCATGCGGATGTAGTCGCTCTCCAGAATGTCCAGCATCGACGAGCGCAGCGTCCGGGTCATGGCCGCCACGGGGTACCAGCCGAGGGCAATCGCCGGCAGGATCAGATGCGAGACGTCGCCGCGACCGAAGGCCGGCAGCCATTGCAGTTCGACGGCGATGAAGAGAATCAACAGAAGGCCAATCCAGAACCCCGGCACGGCCTGCCCCAGCATGGCGAAGACCTTGCCAGCGCGGTCGATGACCCCACCTCGGTGCACGGCGGAGAGCACGCCGAGGGGCACGGCGAGCAGCAGCGCGAACACGAGCCCCGCCAGAGCCAGTTCCAGCGTCGCTGGCAGCCGTTCAACAATGAGCTGCATCGCCGGCGTGTTCCATTGATAGGACTGGCCAAAATCCCCTTGCAGCGCGTTGCCCAGGAAAATGCCGAACTGCAGCGGCAGGGGCTTGTCGAGGCCGAGCGCCGCACGCATGGCGGCGAAGTCCTCCTCGCCGGCATCCATCGGCAACATGAGCGCCACCGGGTCGCCGGAGAGGCGCTGCGCCACGAAGACGATCAGAAGGGCGCCGACGATGGCCACGAGGCCCTGGGCGATGCGCTTGAGCACATAGACCTTCACGGCCTGGCCTCCTGCCGGCTGCGACCCAGCCCACGCATCGAGCGCCAGAACGCTCCCGGCCAAGGCGAAAAGTCCAGCGTGTCACGCCAGGCCAGGGTGATCATGGGCCGATAGCTCGGCAGCCCCCCGGCGACGCGCTCGTGCTTGAGGCGGGCGATGGTTCGGATGAGTTCCACCCGACGCTCCTGCTCCATGGTCGTGCGAAGTTCCTCGATCAGGGCGTCGAGTTCCGGGTCCGAGTGGTAGGAATAGTATCCCCAGCCGTCGCCGGCGCTGTGGACATGGCCGGCCCAGGCGTCGGTGGGGTCGCCTGGCAATCCCTGCCCCCACATGGTGTTCAGCACCCCGTCCATTTCCGGGCGGGCGAACCTGCGAGCGAGGTTGATCCAGGCGCCGTACTCGAGCTGAACGACGCGACAGCGGATGCCGACTTCCGTCAGATAGGCGAACACCGTTTCGCCCATCTCCTTGATGTAGGCCTCGCGCGGGGTGGTGAGGTTGTAGCAGTTGACGCTGACGCCGGCCGGGAAGCCGGCCTCGGCGAGCAACTGCCGGGCGCGGTCAGGATCATACGGCCACGGCTTGAGGGTTTCGTCGTAGCCAATCGAACCTGGCGCAAGCTGCGCCGTGCGGATGCCCTGGCCGTAGAGGATGTACTCGACGATGGAGTCGAAATCCACCGCATGGGCGGCGGCGCGACGCACCTTCTCGAACCGGAACGGGCTCGCGGGATCGCTGGCGTTCATGGCGATGAACAGGTTGTTGGGAGTCGGCAGGGAAGCGATGCGCACGCCCTCCATCGCCTCGAACTCTGCGATCTGCGCCGGCGGCACGGCATCGATCCAGTCCACCGCGCCGGTCTTGAATGCGGCGACGCGGGTGGTGTCTTCGGGGATGATCTTGATGGTGAGGCGGTTGATTTCGGGAGACGGGGCGGCGGCGGGATTCCAGTAGTCCTCGAACCGCTCCACCACCAGCTCGTCGCGCGGCTTGCGGGAGACAAAACGCCACGGACCCGTGCCGATTGGATGCGCCTGCACGCCGGCGTCCCCTACCTCCTCGAAGTAGCGCTTGGGGATGGCGAGGAGCAGCAGGTTCAGGGGTTCCAGCGAGCCGTCGGGGCCCGTGAGCACCATCTCAAGACGCCTTTCGTCCAGCACGTCCACGCGTTCGACATAGCGCAGCCGGCCGGCGGTGCGGGATTCCGGATCGGTGAGGCGCTTGAAGGAGAACGCGACATCTTCTGCCGTCAGCTTCTCGCCGTTGTGAAAGCGGACACCGTCGCGCAGCGTGACCTCTATGACCGGCAAGCCGTCGCGCTCCACCACCTGCCAGGACTCGGCAAGCCAGTTCACCCGATTGAGACTTGCATCCACGGTGAGCAGGCCCTCGTAGAACAGATCCGTGTAGTAGAGGTCCACACCAGCGGAAGAGCGTGTGGGATCGACTTGGGTGGGTTCGGCGCCGAAAGCGATGGTGATGTCGCGAGCGTCGATGGGTGACACGGCAAACGCAAGCGCAGACAGCAACGCCGAGGCCACGACGCGCCTTCGGCGGGTTGCGGCGCGCCCGCACGGCGCGTCGGCAAGACGCCCTCGCTCCAAGGAGGACACGAGGGGCCTCTCTGGAGGGAGGGCGTCTCGCCCTCCCGCGCGCCGCAAGGCGCGCAGGAACACCCCGCATCCGTGGTTCATGGGGTTCGAGGTCGAGGAGGGGAGCCTACGCCGACACCTCCACGCCATGCCAGAACGCAACGCGGTCCAGAATCTCGGCGGCGGCGTCCTTCGGCGCCGGGTAGTACCACGCCGCGTCGGGATTGATCTCGCCACCGACCACCACGTTGTAGTAGCTCGCGGTGCCCTTCCACGGGCAGAAGGTCTCGGTATCGCTTGCCTTCAAGAACTCATCCCCCACCGACGCGCGCGGAAAGTAGTGATTGCCTTCCACCACAACCGTGTCGTCGCTCTCGGCGATGGTGGTGCCGTTCCAAATTGCCTTCATGCTCTCGCTCCTTGCCTGGGGATCGTGTTCAAAGATGCGCGGTCAGGCCGCCATCGGCTGTGAAGATCTGGCCGGTGACGAAGCCGGCTCCGCTGCCGGACAGCCACACCGCCAGCGGGCCGATCTCAGCGGCGGTGCCGGCGCGCTTGAGGATGGTGAAGCGCACCGCCCGAGCGGCTTCCGGGTCGGTCGGATCGATGCGGTCGTCCATCCAGTCCATCCAGCCAAGGGCGATGCCGTTGACGGAAATGCCCGCCGGAGCGAACTCCTGTGCGGCGGCACGTATGAAGTTGTGCACCGCGCCTTGGGCCGAAGCATAGGCGGTGCAGTTGGCGAGACCTCGTTCGCCAAGGACGCTGGTGACAACGACGATGCGGCCTGGATTGCGGATGACGCCCCGGGCCGCGCGAACAGCGGCAAAGACCTCGCCGAAGTTGGTGGCCATCACCTTGCCCAGCGCCTCTTCGTCCACATCCTCAATGGGCTGCGCCACGAAGCCGTCCCGAGCGATGGCGAGCACGTCGAAGGAGCCTGCCGCCGGATCGACGCGATCGACGCCGACAACCTCTGCGCCGGCTTCCCGATATGCATTGGCAATGGCTTCGCCCGCAGGCGACTCGGCACCGAGCACCAGCGCCCGGCGACCGTCGAGCTCGAAATGCTCCATCAGCCCGCCTCCTCCGCCTCGCCGGCGTGTTCCGGCACGAACCCGGTGGGGCCGATGCCGCCGGCAAGGCCGCCACCATCGATGATGAACATCTGCCCGGTGACGTAGCGCGATGCATCGGAGGCGAGATACACCGCCAGCGGGCCCAGTTCCCACCATTCGCCGATGCGCCGCACCGGAATCCGCGCCCCGCGCTGCTGCCGCGTGGCCGCTTCGCGGTCGTCCCGCGCCGGCTGCTGAGCGACGAAGCCCGGCACGATGACGTTTACGCGAATGCCCTCGGGCCCCAACATCGTGGCCATGCTCTTGGTGAGGCTGATCTGGCCGCCCTTGGCGGTGGGATAGGCAAACGAGCGATTGCCCCGCAGCGCCGTGCCGGAGGACGTGTTGATGATGACCCCGCCCTCGCCCCGCTCCACCATGTAGCGTGCCGCGGCGCGACCGCAGTAGAAGTTGCTCTTGAGATTGGTGGCGAGCACCGTCTCGAAGGCGTCGTCCGGATATTCCCAGAAGGGCCAGTCGCCCTGTACCCCGCCACCGCCGGCGTTGGCCACCATGATGTCGATGGCGCCGAACTCGCCAACGCAGGCAGCGACCATGGCGTCCACCTGGGCGGAGCTCGTCACATCCGCCGTATGCGCCAGCGCGTTGCCGCCTTCGGCGCGGATTTCAGCCACGGCTTCGTCCACCTGCGCCTGGGTCCGCGCCGCCACGAGGACGTTCGCGCCGGCCTTGGCGAGCGCCTTCGCCATCGCCCGCCCGAGCCCGCGACCGCCGCCGGTGACGACGGCACTGCGCCCATCCAGCTTTAGATCCTCAAGCATTCATCTCCCTCCGCGAGGTCAATCCGACAAGTCTGCGAACACCGGCGCGTGGTCCGAGGCGATGTGGCCGTCTTTCTTCTTCCGGTACTCGCGGTCGATCTCGACGTGGGTAACGCGGCCAGCGACGTTCGCGCCACCTAGCACCATGTCGATGCGCAGGCCCATGCCGCGATGAAATGCGCCGCCGCGGTAGTCCCACCACGAAAACGCCTGCGTGTCGGGGTGGAGGTGGCGATAGAGGTCGGTGAAGCCGAGTTCCAAGAGCGCCGAGTAACGCGACCGCTCTTCCTCGGTGCAGAAGATGGTGCCGTCGGCAGCCTCGCCGCGCCAGCAGTCCGCCGGTTCAGGCACGACGTTGAAGTCGCCGCAGAGCACGGAATCGTCACCCACGCCGCCGTCCAGGAACTCCTCGAGACTGCCAAACCAGTCGAGCTTCATCGGAAAGTCGGCGTGCTCCAACGTTTTGCCGTTGGGGCAATAGACCGTGGTGAAATCGATGCCGCCGACTCGCGCCCGCAGCAAACGGGCGCCATCGTCGTCGCGGCCGGGCAAGCCCGCCGTCACCAGCTCGGCATCCTCGCGGCTGACGATGGCAACGCCGTTCCAGCCCTTCTGGCCGTGGTTCAGCACTCTGTAGCCGAGTTCTGCCAGTTCTTCGTGGGGAAAGTCGTCGTCGGACGCCTTGGTCTCCTGCATTCCCACGACATCCGGCTGCCGTGCCTTGAGCCAGTGCAGCACGAACTCGAGCCGTGCGCGCAGACCGTTCACGTTCCAGGTGGCGATGCGCATGGCGTCAGTCTGCCTCCGGCGTGAGGTCTGGGTTCAGTTCCAGGCCGAGCCCGGGACGATCCGGCAGGCGGATGACGCCGCCTGCCGGAATGATCGGCTCGGCGAAGAGATCCGCCACGGCCTCCGCTGGCCCCGTGAACTCCTCGGAAAACTCGTGCGGCCGCACGGCGTTGCGGACCGTCGCGTAGGCATGCAGGCTCGCCACCAGGTTCGCCCCCACATTGGGGCTGTGCGGCATCACCACCTTGTTCGCAGCCACGCACATCTCGTAGCTGCGCAACATCTCGGAGATGCCGCCGACGTTCAGCACATCCGGCTGCACGATGTCGGGATTGCCGAGCAGGATCATGTCGCGGATGCGCCAGGCGGAGGTCTCCTGCTCGCCGGAAGAGACCGCGCAGTCGAGCGCATCCACCACCTGCTTCAGCCCCGCGAGGTCGTACTGCGGCAACGGTTCCTCGAAGTGGGCGATGCCAATCTGCTCGAAGCGCCGCCCCTGCTCGATGGCGGTGGGCACCGAGTAGCCGTTGTTGGCGTCGAAGGAGAGCGGCACCTCTTCCGGCAGCCATTCCCGGCACGCCTCGAAGAGGGAAAAGTCCTTGCGCGGGTCGGAGTCCTGGCGATAGTCGCGCCAGTCCATGCGAATCTTGAACGCCCGGAAGCCGCGCTCGTAGCCCTCCTGCACTTCCGCAAGCATTTCCTGCGGCGACTTGTGCCAGCCATTGCCACGGCTCCAGTAGAGCGGAATCTCGGTGCGGAAGGCGCCGCCGAGCACCGCATACAGCGGCAGTCCCGCGGCCTTGCCGGTGATGTCCCACAGCGCCACATCCACGGCCCCCACCACCTGCGACGGCAACCGCGTCGCCCGCTGACCATCGCCAAGCGCGAGGATTTCGCGGATCACCCGAGGCTGGCACGGATCCATCCCGACGATGAGCGGCTTCACCATCTCGTCGAGGAACACCTGCATGAGACGCCGGCTCCGCCCGGCCTCGGAGATGCCGGAGACACCCTCATCGGTATCCACGCGCAGGAACAGCCGGCTCCGCCCCGGATCCTTCGGCAGCTTGAGCCGCACCAGCACCACATCCGTGATCTTCATCGAACCCCTCACTCTCGGATCGCATCAGCGTAGCACCGACGGCCCCGAAGCGTTCGCTTAACGAGGAACCGCCTGCGGATCGTCCCGCAACCGCACTGTGAGGCGATGTTCCTCCGCCAGGAACTCAGGTTCCGTGCCGTTGTGGGCGAGCATGCCTGGGACCACCTTGTTGCGGATGCCCATGCCTCGCGCATCCACGTAGCCGTAGTCGCGCATGACGTTCATGAGGGTTTGATTGCGGGCGTAGCGGACGCCCGCACGCATTCGCTCGATGGTGACCGTATTGGGCAAGCCGCCGGGGCTTTCGATTTCGAGGCGGTCGGGGAAGGCGCTCAGGGTGATGTCGGTGCCACGGATGCTGTAGTCCCGGTGCGCAAGTGCATTGGCGACGCACTCGCGCACCACTGCCTCCGGGAACGGCCAGCGATCGATGCGGCGCATGCCGTCGAGGCGGGCCGTTGGCGTGGTGTTGAGGCGCACGAAATCCCATGCCTTGTCCACCAGCGACGGGTCGAGGAGGTAACCATCGATGCCGACCAAGGGGGCGATGGGGCCATGCAGGTCGCGGTCGGAGCGGGTAGCGTAATCCGGCGCAGATGACGGATAGCAGATGGCGCGAATCCCGGACTGCGGCAGAAACCGCCTTGGACGGGTGCCGAACAGCAACATCCCATCCACGGTGGCAACCAGTCCCTCTGGCGTTTCCGTAACGAACTCCAAATTGCGGAGCAAAGTTCCCCACTCGTTCGCATCGTCGTCATCCGGCGCACTGCCGCCAAGTACCCGGGTGAGATAGTCGCGCAGCCGGCGCAAGTCCAGTTCCTCGATGCCGGCACCGGGAACGGGCTTCAAGCCGTAGTTCAGCCGACCTGCGCTTTGATACATCCGTTCGAGCTCTTCGCTGCTCGCTTCCCGAGAGGTGCTGCCGACGCGTACGTAGTAAGTCCTGCGGCTGTTGTGAACTCGGGCATAGGGCTTGTCCGGCCCCACGCTGACCCGCACCGCCAACACATCGCTCCCCGGCTCCGCATTCCGTATCCAGTGCAGCGACGGGATCACCGGTGGGTCGATCTTGGCGCGGCAAAGCTCCACCACCCACTCTTCCAAGTGCGGCCGTTGCGCGCCCACGATCCGCCCGTCGTCGTCCACGCCCAGCAACACCGTGCCGCCCATGTGGTTCAGAAACGCCGTGACTTCCCGCGCGAGATCGCAATTCGTCACCTCACCGCGCTTGAACTCGAGGCCGGAGTCCTCCCCGCCTCGGATCAGTTGCTGGAGTTCGTCTGGCGTCATCTGCGTCCTCTTACGTCGCCGCGAATTATGCGGCAGGACACCCATCCAGTGGACGGCACACAGCCTTCGCTGCATGATTGTGGGCTCGCACCCACGGAAACAGCAGCATGGGTCTTGCCTCCTACAACGCCTATCCCGATGTCGACAACCTCATGGCCGAGATCGACAAGTACGATCTCCACCAGCACATCGTGGAACTCGAAGCCTATGGCATGACGGTGGTGCCGCCGGAGACGATGCGGATAGCCGACGACTTCGTGGAGCGGCTCAGAGACGCCATCATCCGCACTTGCGAGAAGCGCAACGGGATAGAGATCGGCGACTACCGCACGGCGAACGTGAAGCGGGAGCAGACGAGCAAGGGCTGGCACCTGCTGGAGGAGGACGAGGTGTTCGTCGAGGCGGCCATCAATCCGGTTAACCTCGCGCTGGTTCGGTGGCTGCTCGGGCAGAGCGCCGTCTTCTCCGGGCAGACCTGGATCATCAAGGGCCAGGGTTCACCGGGCTTGGGGCTGCACAGCGACTCCCATGGCGTCCCGCCCGGCGCAGGTCAGATCGCGCACATGTGCAACGCCTCCTGGGTCTGCACCGACTATGCGGGACAAGAGGACGGCCCGACGCTGTTCGTGCCGGGCAGCCACCACTACGGCCGAGCGACGCTGCCGCATGAGTCGGACCTCACCGACACGCCCTACAAGTTCGTGCCGCTCATCGCCAAGGCCGGCTCCCTCGCCATCTGGAACGGCGCCACCTGGCACGCCTCCGCCGGCCGGACCAATCCGGGCCTCCGGGTGACGCTGGTGCAGAACTACATGCGCAGCTACATGCGCGTGCAGCACGACTACGAAGACACCTCACCCCAACTCCTCGCCAAATACCCAGAACTCGAACGCGTCATCGGCAAGGCCCTCTACCCCTACGAAGACCCGCAGGCACCGGACTACACCCGCGTTGCGGGAATGATGCGCACGGGGACGGATCCGTTCGCGTAGCGCAACACGGAACAGCGCACGCACGCCTGAAGGGTGTCGTCAGGACTGCCGCCGGCCTGATCTGAGGTAGGTGGCTGGGGCGCGTAGGCGAGGTGCGTCCGAGCAGGAAGAGTCGGTGGCCGCGCAGCGTGCTCCAAGTATGATTCCCTACATGGACATGATCGTGAGCATCAACGACGCGCTGGCGCGGCAATTGCGTGAGGAAACGGGCAGACGTGCCACTACCACGTCGGCGCTCGTGGAGGCGGGGTTGCGTCTTTTGTTTCCCCCGGGGCAACCGGGGGCAGGCGAACTCGACGCACCCCCTCTGCCGAGCTGGGATAGCGGCGGCTTCCGCGTGGATACCGCGGACCGCGATGCCCTCTACCGATCCATGGAAGGGGGCGAGTGAGTGGCGCCTGATACCAACGTCCTGGTTCACGCCGCCGATCGGCGGTCGCTGTGGCATCTCGCGTACCGTCCAGCCTGAACAACGCCCGTCAGCAGACGGCACCCGCTTGGTTAGCCAGAACAGATCGAGACCATGACAGAACCATTCTTCGCAAATCCCATCCTCAACTCGCCATATGAGCGGCCGAGTCGGCACTGGGAGTTGGACGAGGATCGACGCCCAACCGGGATGATTGTCGACGATCGCCGCCAGTCAAAGCACATCACAGCCGTTCCGAAGCATCTGGGCCAAGATCCGCAAGCTGGCTTGGAAATCGGCGTCGCGGAACTGTCCACTGCCGAGCAGCAGTACGACCCAATGCCCATCATCAACGACATCCGCGGCCACGTGGACGCTTGGCGGCAACTGCCCGCTGAGCGGTCTGGCGTAACGCCCGTCACGGCTCGCCTGCTCCGGCACTGGCGCGAATATCCGTTCCCCGGCCAGCGCCCGTTCTTCTGCCAGATCGAGGCGGTGGAGACCGCAATTTGGCTGACGGAAGTGGCGGATTGCGTGGGTGGGCGCGGTCGTGCGCCGTACCGCCACATCCGAGACCACCTGCACGGCGCGAACGAAAACGCCAATCCAGACCTCTTGCGCATCGCCCTGAAGCTCGCCACCGGAGCCGGCAAAACGACGGTGATGGCCATGCTCATTGCTTGGCAAACACTGAATGCCGTCCGCCAGCCGGGAAGCCGGCGCTTCACACGCGGCTTTCTGATCGTCACGCCGGGCATCACGATCCGAGATCGCCTGCGGGTGCTGCAGCCAAACGACCCAGCCAGCTACTACGCGAAGCACGACCTCGTTCCGAAGGACATGCTGCCCGATTTGGGCCGAGCCAAGATCGTGATCACCAACTATCACGCATTCCTCCGCCGGGAGAGCATGAAGCTCCCCAAGGGAAGCCGCGCCCTGCTCCAGGGCCACAGTGAGGAAATCGCCACCAAGGAGACGGAAGGCGAGATGCTGCGACGCTCGTGCGGCGAACTCCTGGGCATGAAGAACATCGTTGTGCTGAACGACGAGGCGCACCATTGCTACCGCGAAAAGCCGGGTGACGCGGAGGAGGAGACGCCCACGGGCGAGGCAAAGGGCGAGGCCGAGAAAAACACCGATGCGGCACGGCTTTGGATCAACGGCTTGGAAACGGTGCAACGCCGGCTGGGCATTCGCACGGTGTTCGATCTTTCGGCAACGCCGTTTTTCCTTGCCGGGTCCGGCTATCGCGAGGGCACGCTTTTCCCGTGGACCATGTGCGACTTCTCGCTCCTCGACGCCATCGAATCCGGCATCGTCAAGTTGCCCCGTGTCCCGGTGGCCGATGATGTGCCCGGCGACGATGTGCCGCGCTACCGCGAGCTTTGGAAGCACATCGGGCCTTCCATGCCCAAGAAGGGACGTGCCTCGGCCGGACGCCTTGATCCTCTCAGCCTTCCGCCAGACCTGAAGGGCGCCATTGACGCCTTGTACAGCCACTACAAGAAGCACTTCGACGCTTGGCAAGCGGAAGGCATCGAGGTGCCCCCCGTCTTCATCGTCGTTTGCAGCAACACCGCCACCTCGAAGCTGGTTTACGACTACATCGCCGGTTTCGAGCGCTCGGACGGCGTAATCGTGCCGGGGCACCTGCCGCTTTTCCGCAACTACGACGAAGACGGAAACCGCGCCGCGCGCCCACAGACGCTGTTGATCGACAGCGAGCAACTGGAGTCTGGCGAGGCCCTAGACAGGACATTCCGCACCATCGCCGCAGACGAGATCGAGAGATTCCGCCGAGAACGCACCGAACGCGACGGCGCAGGGAAGGAAGATGCGCCCATCACGGACGCCGAACTCCTGCGCGAAGCCATGAATACGGTCGGCAAGCCGGGACAGCTTGGCGAGTCGATCCGCTGCGTGGTCTCTGTCGCCATGCTGTCGGAAGGATGGGACGCCAACACCGTCACGCACGTTCTCGGCGTGCGTGCGTTCGGCACGCAACTGCTGTGCGAGCAAGTGGTGGGTCGTGGCCTGCGCCGGCAGTCGTACGAACTGAACGCGGAAAACCGCTTCAATGTCGAATACGCCGACGTGCTCGGCATTCCCTTCGACTTCACGGCCGAGCCCGTGGTGGTGCCACCCGTCAGGCCGCGCCGGACGATCCACGTCCACGCAGTGAAACCGGACCGCGACGCCTTGGCCATCGAGTTCCCCCGCGTGGAGGGCTACACCTACGAACTTCCGGAGGAACGGCTCAGCGCAAACTTCACGGCAGACTCGACGCTGACCTTGACGCAAGAGCTTGTCGGCCCAAGGCGCACGAGAAATGAAGGCATACTCGGTGAGGGAGTCGACCTGACGCCAGAACAGGCGATCGCCACACGCAAGGCGACCGTGGCGTTCCACCTCGCCAAACATCTGTTATTCAAGCACTTTCGCGGTGCCAATGAGGCACCCAAAGTGCATCTACTCGGCGACTTGCGGTGCATCGCGCGGCAGTGGCTTGACGAGTTCCTGATCTGTGAGGAAGGAACGACACCCGGCCAGATTCTCTACACGGTCATCGCCGACGAAGCCTGCGGCATCATCCATCGGGCCATCGTCGCACCTCCCGAAGCGGGGCAAGAGCCGCACAAGGAGCAGGTGCGGGCCGTTCTCGGCCCCTACAATCCTCGAGGTTCCACGGCGGAAGTGGACTTCACCACTTCCAAGACCAACCGTTGGGAAACGGACCCGACCAAGTGCCACGTTAACTGGGCGATCTGTGACAGCGATTGGGAACGAGAGTTCTGCCGCCTCGCGGAGAGACGGTCTTCGATCTTGGCATACGTCAAGAACCAAGGCATGGACTTCACGGTTCCGTATTGCTCGGACGGCGTGTCGAGACAATACGTTCCGGACTTCATCGTTCGCGTCAAGGATGGCGGCGAGGAACCGGTGAACTTGGTGGTCGAGATCAAGGGATTGCGCCGCCAAGACGCCAAAGACAAGGCAGACACCATGCGTTCGATGTGGGTGCCGGCGGTCAATGCCCTGGGAGACTTCGGCCGGTGGGCCTTCGCGGAGTTCAAGGACATCAAGACGATGGAGGAAGACTACCACCGCTGGATGGCAGAGAATGCTGCATCGGAAGCGGTGCGCGCTGGCCACTCTCTGATCTTGGCTGGAGGCAGCGAGCCAAACCTCGAGTACATTCCGCGACGAAGAAGCAAAATCTGGTGATCTTGGCTGATACTTCGGTTTGGATTGATCATCTCAACCGGCCCGACGACAGGATGACCGCGCTCGTTGACGCGGGCCAAGTCTTGCTGCATTCGATGGTCATTGGCGAAGTCGCGTTGGGAAACATGGCCAACCGTCGTCCACGCATTGCAGAACTGCGCAAGCTGCCCAGAATCGAAGAGCTCGACAACGACACGGTAATCGCGAAGATCGAGGAGCACGAACTGATGGGCCGCGGAGTTGGATTCGTTGACGCACACTTGATCTGCTCGGCGCTCGAGCGGGACGGCACGAGGCTTTGGACCCGTGACCGTCGCCTGCATGAGGTGGCGGACGCGTTGGGTGTTGCGTTCATTGAAGCCGGCGGAAATGGAGAAGAGGACGCTTGACTATGGCACGAAGGTCGAAGGCAAAGAAAAAGACGAAGGAAGTCGAAACACTGACGCATCAGGAAGAGTCAAGGCGGAACATCCCGACCGCCGAGCTCGAATCCGTGATGGCGGAGGACGACAAGAGCCCGATCCGAGTTGCCTTCGAGCGTCGCAATCGAGACTTGGACCCGCAGCTTGTGTGGCGGGGCAAAGACGAGCAGATGGATGCCGACCTCGAAGTCCCTGCACCGCCCCTTTACATTCAGGAGAAGGTCCATCCCAAAGCGCTCATTGACGATCTGCGTCGCCAAACCACGGAACGGGCAAACGAGGTGGCGCCGGAGATGCCCGATCTATTTGCCGACTTCAACGGCCTGCCGAGCCTCGACGCATCAACCGAGTTCTACCAGCACGATCAGAACTGGTCGAACCGGATGATTCTTGGTGACAGCCTCCAAGTGATGGCGTCGCTGGCCGAAAGAGAGAAGCTGCGCGGCAAGGTGCAGTGCATCTACATCGATCCGCCCTATGGGATCAAGTTCAACTCCAACTTCCAGTGGTCAACGACCAGCCGCGACGTGAAGGACGGCAAGGCAGAGCATGTCACTCGGGAACCGGAGCAGGTGAAGGCATTTCGGGACACTTGGCGGGATGGTATTCACTCGTACCTGACCTATCTGCGGGACCGGCTCACCGTGGCGCGGGGCCTGTTGACAGAGAGCGGCAGCATCTTCGTGCAGATCGGGGATGAGAACGTGCATCGGGTGCGGGCAGTTATGGACGAGGTGTTTGGGACCGACAATTTCGTGACAATTATCACAGTAAAGAAGACCGCAGGCTTGGGCAAGGGGCAGATGGCGGAAGTTACCGACTTTGTCCTTTGGTATTCTCGCGATAGACTTCGTACAAAGCGGCGGCTGTTGTTCAATGCGAAGGAGCCAGAAGATGACGCCGCCTATTCGCTCGTTAAGGAAAACGTTGGTCAGTTCAGGCGCGTTCAACCAGGCGAGCAGCTTGCTTCAGATTCCTACGCGAGGTACCAAATACTCTTAGCCGCCGGTCGAACGCCAAGCTGCGTATACCCTATAAACGTCTTTGGCCGGACTTTCTCACCCACCGCAGGTCGTAGCTGGTCTACGAACCGGGAGGGCATGGCAAGACTCGTTAGCTCTGATCGTGTGGTCCACGTCGGCAGAACGCTGAACTACGTGCGGTTCGTGGGCGACAATCCAGTGAACCCACTGTCCAACCTTTGGAGCGACACTGCATCTGGTAGCGGGATGGGGAAGGTATATGTTGTTCAGACGAATGCCAAAGTGGTGGAGCGCTGTATATTGAGCGTGACGGACCCCGGCGACCTCGTCCTAGACCCAACGTGTGGCTCCGGCACCACCGCCTATGTCGCTGAGCAATGGGGCCGTCGCTGGATCACCATTGATACCTCTCGTGTAGCCTTGGCCCTCGCCCGCTCCCGCATCATGGGTGCTCGCTACCCGTACTACCTCCTAGCAGATAGCTCGGAGGGCCAGCGTAAAGCGGCCGAGTTGTCGCGCAGCGCACCCTCCGAATCACGCACCTATGGTGATATTCGGCAAGGTTTCGTGTACGAACGGGTACCGCACATTACTCTGAAATCCATCGCCAACAACACAGAAATTGACGTGATTTGCGAACGGATGCAGCCGGAAGTCGAAGCTGCGCTCGGCGACCTCAACTACGCCCTGAGAGGTCATGCGGCACCATTTAAGGTCGAAGCCGGCGGCCGAAAGGGCGAGTCCATCGACTTCGCTGCCACTGAGGGTGCCACCGTTGCCCTACCTTCTGGCGAATCCGGGCCAGCCAATGGTCTCCTTGAGTGGGAAGTCCCTCGCGAGCCGGAAGAAAGCTGGAACGACGCGGCTAGCGACGCGCACGCTCGCTTTTGGGATGCCCGTACCGCGCGACAGCGCGAGATCGACGCTTCCATTGCCGCCAAGGCCGATTTCGAATACCTCTACGACAAGCCCTACGAAGACAGAGGCAAGGTTCGCATAGCAGGGCCTTTCACTGTCGAATCGCTCACGCCACACCGTGTCGTCGAGGCCGACCGGCCGCCGCCGACAACAACCATTCCGGCCAATGAAGTCCGTGAGGAACGCCCGACATACGAGGTCGCAGGGCCGCCCACAACGACTCCTCGCGACTTCGCCGCCGTTATTCTGGAGCAATTGCGAACCGCTGGCATTCAGCAAGTGGAGAAGGAAGGCAAGATCGATTTCACCGCACTCACGGGCTGGCCCGGGCCACGGTTTGCCGCCGAGGGCCGCTATCAGGAAGGCGATGATGACCGCCGCGCCGCCATCTTCATCGGCTCCGAACACGGCACGGTAGGCCGTTCCCACCTCGTTGGCGCCGCCCGCGAAGCCAGCGAGGCTGGGTTCGACGTGCTCATCTCCTGCGCCTTCAACTACGACGCCCAAACCACCGACCTCAAGCAACTCGGCCGTCTGCCTATCCTCAAGGCGCGCATGAACGCCGACCTGCAAATGTCCACAGACCTCAAGAAGACCAAAGGCGGCAACCTGTTCGTCATCTTCGGCGAACCAGACATCGAGGTCTTGCCCGCAGCCGATGACCAAATCCAAGTGCAGATCAACGGTGTCGATCTTTTCGATCCCCGCACCGGCAACGTCCGCTCATCAGAACCCGACGACCTAGCCTGCTGGTTCATCGACACCGACTACGACATGGCCAGCTTCTTCGTCCGCCACGCCTACTTCCTAGGCGCAGGCGACCCCTACAAGTCCCTAAAGACCACCCTCAAGGCCGAAATCGACCAAGAAGCCTGGGCCAGCCTCCACTCCGCCATCTCCCGCCCCTTCCCCAAACCCACCTCTGGCCAAATCGCCGTAAAAGCCATCAACCACTTAGGCGACGAGGTGATGAAAGTCATCGACGTAGAGTAAGGCCCAGGGGGGCGGATATTGACCCTAGAGCGGGGCTAGTGTTTCACGGTCTTCCTTGCGCTTCCGAACGCCTCGTAGGGACCGGGCTTGTCCCCGCCGGTGTCCGGCGCTGGTCCCTCTCTTGGCACCGGACGGGACAAATCCGGACCCAATGCGATCCGTCGGATCGTGTCGCGGGTCTGTGACGGCGCGACAGCGCATGGATTCCGCTCCAGCTTCCGCGACCAGGCCGGCGAGACGGGCGTGGAGCGCGAAATCGCCGAACTCTGTCTCGCACATGTCGTCGGCGACTCGAACGAGCGGATCTACGCACGCAGCGACCTGCTGGAATGCCGCCGCCCGGTCATGCAGCGGTAGGGGTACTATGCTGCGCCCTGACATAGCACCGCCGCGGCCGCGAAGCGCGACCGGAGGGGGCTGGTTCGCTTAGCTCCGATGGACGACCCGCGGCCCGCCTAGGGGCATGCAGGCCACGCACCGAAGTGCGGGCCTGGCCATCGACGCGGCCTGAAGCGCAGTAACATACAGAACGGTTGCTAGACGAGTGAGCGCATTAACTCATTCGTCTTTCGCGCCTGCGGGACGTTGCCATTGGTCGATGATCCTCTCCAGCGTATCCTTAGCTTTGCTCAATGCACCGATGATGTTGCGTCGGATATCTTCCGATTCGACCACCTCTGACGTCGACCCTTCCTGGACCTCGTCACCACTGGCAATGAAATCCTCCAATGCTTGCCTTGTAGCCCCTTCCGCCACAGGCCGCCACTTGGCAAGGGCCGCCACCAGATGACGCTCTTCGCCCGACAGGCCCAGAACTTCCTCTTTCCGTAGCGACCTTTGGTTAGGTGCGACCGTCAGCGCCGCACCCATCATCACCACTTGCGCAAGCAAATCGAACGTCTGGCGCAACAATACATGGTCTCGTCCGGCCCCGAAGTGCTCCCATGGGTTGCCATCGGGTCCTAGCAGCCGCAGGACGTTGACAGCCTCGCGAACTCCACCCAGCGGATCCACGCTCTCGGGCAGCGCACGCCTGTGGCTCCACAGCTTCAAGGTCAGGTCTACAGCACGCCCTTCGGCGTCGGTTTTCTCGCCACCCTCGGCACCATCAGCACTAGCCAATACTTCTGCGAGGTGGTGGGCAAGCCACCGTTGAAGCACGCTGCCCCTATCCGTGAGCTCAAGCTCATGGACGATCGCCTGTCCAAGTGCCAATACGTCCTTCGGCGATGTCAATGCCTCCTCGGCTGTCAAGCCGATAGAGTCGGGCAAATCGGCTTTTGCGTTGGTCGTCACCTTGCGTGCCAATGCGTCGTCTGGCTTCGCGCTCACGTCGCGATACCTCCACTTCTACGATTAAGTCCAACTGTGCCGCTCGGAGGAATCGCGCTAGATGCTCCTTCGTCACAAGCATGCGATGGCCTGAAACATGCCTGCGCATGCTGTACGGTTCGTCGTCGTCGAGCGGCCCCCCCCCAGCATTCAAATCTAAACATGGGGGCCTCGGAGTCGCGGGTAAACCAGCAAGGTTGCCCATCGGGGCTTCGGCGCAATCCACAAGCGGCGCTAACGAGCCTTCCGGGCCGGCATACGACCGTAAGGGTACTGGCTCGAAACGGGTCCTTTTCGTCGAGGCCGGAATCCCGCCAGTCTTCAGCTAGCCAACCAATGAGTTGGAACGGCACTTCCTTGATTTCGTGCTCATCACCTTCCTGGGGCAACCTGTAGTCCCAAGAATCCGCCATCGTCTGCAAAGCACGAAGAAGCCCGCCCCCTGTACTCGGTTCCACCAACGCGCTCGAAATCCTTACTGTCTCGCTGGTAGTCTGAAACCTACGGTCTGATGCCGCATCCACAACGACAAGGTGCGATACCCCTTCCGGGAGTACCTCCGCTCGATAGTACGACTCGGATATCTGCTGGATCCACGCTTCAAAGTCCTCCGATGGCGAGACCCAGTTATTCGGTTGAAGGGGTACGGGCCGTCGGAGGTCGGCGGACCAGAGCGGGGATCCTGCTAACTTCTCGCGCTCGACTTTCGTCGACAACGCATTCCATTCATCCTCCCAGTCCTCCTCTGCGGGCTTCGGCAAAGCACAAGTCTTGAGAAGCTCCCCTGCGGCGCACCACATGGCATGCCATTCCAGGTGGGTACTTAGCGGTTCGACGGTCGGTATGGAACCGTGGCGATTGGAAAGTAATGCCCAGCTGCCCACGTCGAAACGACCCGCAGGTCCAACATGGCGGGCGGTCGAAACATCACCCGAGTAGCCCCACTTATCGATGATCCAGCGTTCCGCCTCGCCCACGAAGGTTGCCATGTCCAAATCAGCAAAGGAACGAAGCAATGGCTCGTACCAATACGGCAGTGTATCCATCGGGTCGAACCTGAAACGGCCTTCCTCTACGGACCCGAATGGTTCGAAGACGGACGTCGGCTGCCGACGGGAAATCCGCGGTAGTAGGGGATTCGTGATCGCATCCAGCTGGGCTCTCACGTCGTCTGCCAGCGACAGATGACCGGTCGCAGCGAGTTTCAAACTTGCATCGTGGGCAAAGGAGCGAACTAGGAGGTGGGGGAAGTCAACATCAAGGGCGATCTCTAGGAGGGTTTGCCCGAACTCGCTAGCGACGTCGGGCGATTCCGCGGAGATTCGGTCCCAAGCGATTACGAACCAGAGCTTCGCAGCCAGCCAGTAATGGCCAGAAGTGTTTCGGGGAGGCGCTTTAGCGCGCCTGTTGTACTCCCCGACAAGGGCCCGCAGAGTATCGATGTCACCCGTCCGTGCCAAGGAGCGAATAGCATGGGCGGCGCGCCAGCGCAGGCCCAGGTCGCAGTCGCCAAGATATGCGAAGAGGAACTGCGCCACCGCGTCCGTATTGGCGCGGGGCACGTCGGAAGTCGCAAGGTCCGTCGCACCGAGGCGACTCGCTATACGGTGGACGTACCACGTGGCAAGTGCGGCTGCTTCGTGCGCCTTTAGCTTTCTGGCAACCAAGCCAGCTAGACCAAACAGAGCTGCTGACCCCAAGCTAGCGACATGCCGCTCGACGCCACGGAACACCACGTCGCACTGTTGGGGTGCGTCTAGACCCAGTAGCTCTAATGCCGACAGTAGGGCTTTTGATTCGTACGGGAGAAAACCTGCCAACGCATCGAACCGAACCACGACAAACTCGGGTAGAGCCGCTCGACACCAATCTTCAACAGCCGGGCTGTTCGCCCACTGTTCCGCCGCGGCGATGAGCGCTTTCGGCGCATGGGAGCCACTCCAGCCGGTATGAATGGCCGACAACGCGTCTAGGTGTTGCCGGCGGCCGGAAGGCGGGACCGCCGCTCTGGCCGCCTCGAAGTGAGCGGCAGGAGACGCCGAGACGCCGAGGTCCCTGGAAGCCTCGCACTGTTGATCGATGGTTGCCTGTAGGAGAACCGAGTCGACGAGCGTCGCTGGATCCCATTCACGAAGAGTCGGTGCTGCGGCGCTGGGTCTATCGGAGTCGTCTTCCTCGGGGGAAACAGAAGCGCGAGCCTCCAACGACGCGAGGAACTCTTTCTGCCGAGCAACCAGCCGTCGGTGGATGTGATCGTCTTTCTTCCCCATCGCCTGTTCAGATAGTCGGCCGCCCTGCGTTAGGGCGAAGCTTGCGGCCTCCTCCGCCAGAGCGTGTTGGTGTGGATTGCCGTCCGGCAACTCCTCACCGGCGGCAGCCTCAGCCAAAAGCTCGACTGCGTCGTCACTGAACAAAGCGAGCCCTGCAGCCTGCGTTGGCTTCAACGAACCGGTTGACAATCCGGCTCGGAGCAGCGGCGGCAGGAGCTCGGTCAGGCTCACAACCCCTTCCACATCCCATCGTTTCGTACACGCGAGAGCCATCGGTACGTCTAGCTGAGCTATTGCATGGATGGCTTCCTGCCATGGGAAGTGATCGTATCCCTTTAGCCTTACTGCTGCATCCTCGACTATCGCCGAGAGTTCCCGCACGGCTTCGTGTCGATCCGCAAGATAACCGCCGCCAGCGTCCACGAGTTTATCTAAAACGCCGATCTGCAGCATTGCTTCCGCATCCAATTCCTTCGTCGATTCCATGGCCCAAGTGAAGCACGCTTTTGCATCGTCTGCGCTTAGAGGCAGGATCATGCGAGCATACTCGAGGAGTGCCTGACATTTTTCGTTTGCACTCTTCTGCATCTTCCGCACCTCGGCGGCACCTGAGAAAAGATCCTCCAACAATGGTTCTCGAAGCTCGGGCCTAAGACTCAACCGCCCAATGAGATCTGAGGCTTCATTCGTGCCGTCACTTACCCATGTTCTGTGTAAGGCCTTCGACGATTGCATGACGATGTCCGGGTGATATCCAGCGGCGAGCAAAGCGGTCACTTGCCGCGCCGCAGGGATGCGGAAGTCCGTTGGCAGCCGGGAAATCTGCCAGTCCTCCCGCTCCAGCGACTTGCGCGCTTGATCGAGCAGGCGTCCGACGTCGATACGCTTCTTAACAAGTGCTTTGGCAACTGCGGAGTATATTCCAAGCACCGAATTTGCGACACCGTTGAGCTGGCTATCGTGGAGGTCCTCTTGCGCCTTTTGCTTCGAGTCCTTGGCAACCTGTGGTCTAGGCGAGAACACATCTGCGGGTTCCGCGGTGTGGCCTGCGCGGGCCTGATACAGTGAATACGCGCGAAAGATCAAATCAACATTGAACGTGGTATAACAATCCAGCCTGTCGACACGGCGCCCGCCCCAGCTTAGGAAGGCACTCAAAACACGCGCTACGGCGTCGTTCCCGCTACCGAGGCCAGTAAGGACCTCGCACGCCGTTAGGGCCGCATCTAGGGCAAGGCCCTTGGTGTTCGAACGAGTTGAGACGGACTTGCCGTGCTTCTGGAGGCGGTTTGGGACGTTCAGTCGCGCAAGCATCGCCGCAAGTTCGTCGCCGTCGATGTCGCAGCCAGCAAGCGCGAGACAGTTTGCGACAGTCAGGTAGGTTACTGGATCGGTCCGGAGCATTGACAGGGCGGTCTGGCCCCATCCCCGATGACCCTCAGCAAGCAATCGGTGACAGACCAAGCTCGCTACCGGGGGACGAATCGACCGGGGCCGCCATCTTGCGGCGTTCTCGATCGCTGCGACAGGACCATCGAGCTTGAATGCCGCCTCGATGCTGCCTGCAATCGCGGAGTAGCCTATCGGCCAGTCAAGATGCGGTCGTGAAGCCGCGGCGTGCCTTCGCGCCTCAAGCCAAGCACCGAGGGACCGCAAGCCGTCGCGGTAGGACAGCCCGTCCTGTCGATCCGCGTACACGGCCAGTTGATGAAAGAGAAGCGGTCCATGGCGAGCGATGGAATTGTCGTCGCCTAGTATCATGCGCGAAGCTGTATCTGGCGCGAACCGAGCCGCGAGATCTGGGCTATCGACCAACAGGCGCCGCAACGCGGTTTCGGTTTCGATACCCTCGGCCCCCATTAGGATGAAACGTGTAGCTCGTGCCGGGTCCCCAGCACTGCGGCAGACTTTGATAGCTAGCCTCAATCGCTGCGCCTCCGCCTCACGTCGGAGTGCCGGGTCGGCAATAGCGTCGAGGGCTTGTTCTGCCTCTGTCAGGCCCAGCAGCTCCTCGCCGCGGTTGGCCAAAACAAGCGCACCGGCGACGTTCAAGGCTGCATAGGAGTCATTTCTCCACTGGCCTAGCAACACGTCTGCGGCGCGCCCCCTAGTTTCCGAGAGTTTTCGCTCGGCCTCCTCACGCACGAAGGCCTCCAGGTCTTCGTCGGCGAGTCTCACGGCGTCGTCGTCGACGCGAAGACCGGGCGCAAGATCAGCGCAAGCGTCCTTCACCCTGGATATCGGCTCTTGGACCACTTCGGCCACGTGATTGAGGGGGATGGGCGTTGGCAGGGAGGCGAGTGCCGCGCATAGTCGCGGCACAAGGTCGGTACCGTCCTTCCCGATGGCCTCATCGAACTGACTGCGAAAGATGTCGCTGAGCGTCTTGCCGCCCGGCCTCAGCATGGCGAGGACGGTATGGGGATCCGGACCGGAGGCCAACGCGTAGGCCTGAACTCGTGGATTGCCTTTGGATAGATGGTGGAACTCTTCAACCCACTGGTCGCCCACCGTTAGCTCTCTGCGGGCGTGTTCGGCGCTCTCGTCTTGGCTGAAGGGACCAATCACAATCTTGCGGAATGCCGGCGGCAGATGCAGTTCGCTAAGGCGACCGGTTCTCGAAGTGACAAGGACGCGAACGTTCAGCGGCAGCTCTCCGAGGTGCAGCAAGTCTTCGATGAAGCACGATTCCTCTCGGGTTGCGCTCGCGACGATTGCGTTGTCCGCGGCGTCTGCCGCGACTACGAGCAGAGCATCGGGTGCCTGATCTGCGAGGGCTGCCGCGGCATGGCAAAGCCGAGTGTGGAAAAGGCGTGGGTAGTCCAAGTCGGGGCCGGGCGTGAGAAACAGAGGAAGACGGAGGCTTGTGGCCAGTTCGTTGGTGAGTTGGAGAAAGGCATCTCTTGGACGATGCCGCAATGCGCTCACGTCCAAATAGCGTCCGCTGCCGTAGCAGTCGTAGACAACCACGACCGATGCCTGTGGCAAGGCTGCCTCGATTTCCTGCAAGGCAGTCGTCTTACCTGTGCCTGCGGCGCCGTGGAGGCACACGTACTGGCTTCCACTCTGCATTGCCGCAACGGCCTGTCGAACCGAGACGCGACTGACAGGATGCTGGATGTGCTTGAGGTCGGAAGGGCACGGAAACAGACCGTACTCGTCGGAAGCGCCCACGAGTTGCAGTCGCACGTCTTCGGGCGTGATTATCTCACCGGCAGCCTCAGGCATCATGCATCGGCGCACGAACTGTCGGAAGCGGGTCGCAGGCTCTCGAATGCTCGGCCCAGTCCACGCTGCGACGGCGCGCAACATGTTGCCCTCGGCGGCCAAGCGAGACCCGTCGGTACCCTGGAAACTGAGAGCTGATGCGAAGCTGACGAATTGGTCCTTGGTGAGGCCCGCAGCGCCTGCTGCGAATGCCAAGCGAGCGGACGGTTCCTTCAGTGGTGGTTCTTCCGCAGGCATTGACGTTAGCAACGCACATCCGCACCGCAGGGCTGCTTGAACCTCGGGATCAACGGGCTGATTGCTGACGAAGGCAAGATCAACGGAGGGATTGCGGTCGACGAGCTCCTTCCATGCTCTAGCCAGGCGAGCCACCACCGAGCGGTGTTTACCTTGCGTTAGGCGGGCGACTGTCCAGCTAGTATCGGGGTTGGCGGAAGAGTACTTGACCTGAACCAGAGTGATACGCGTCGCGTCGGCTGCATTCCGGCCGCCGAAATACAAGGTGCAGTCCACACCGTCCCACGCATCCGGTGTGGTTTGACTTTCGTCAACTGCGGCCAAGCCCTCGAGCGCAAGCGCTTGCAGGTCATCGTCATTCGCTAGCAAACGGATGGCTTGCCGTGCCGCCCAAAGCTCGTGGTAGTCGTCGCCTGCATTTGAGGGGCGTGCGCCGCGGAAATGACTCGCTGGGTTCGGCACCGTCTCATCCAATCTCAAGCATATTCATTGTTGGCTAGCGCGTCTTGGCGGTGTACGGCCATGTGTCCGGGACGCGGAGGTACTCGCTCTGCATCAACCTCCGGGATCACCACTTATACCACGGTCGAAGCGCATGATCTCCAAGCGCTGACGGCTACTTTCCGTTTCCCGATCCCCAGACAACGACGCGGGGGTTCGTGGATACATCGCTCGGGGCGCCGCTAGCGGTCGAGGGCATACGCGTACCCCAGCCCGTGTTTGCGGTCAAGGCCCGCCGCCCGCGTCTGGTCCCCGTACACCTTGCGCTGCTCGGCGTAGTTGTGCCCGGGCGGAATCAGCGCTCCGCCGTTCCCATAGGTGCGCCGGCCTGCAACGACTGTTGGTAGTGACCTGGCGCGGCCTCAACGCCTCCAACGAATGCGCGCGACGCGCTTCAGTCGAACCGCGCGTCTTCAATCTCCAGTACCGTTCCGTCGCCCGAAGCGCCGCGTGTCTGTCGGCAAGGTCCCACGACGGCACCCTTCCGACCGCTCAAGCTCGCGTCCGCACCTCTGACGAGCAAAGCCTCCACAACGGAAGCGTTCGCCACATCTTGCACCCAACGTCGCGACCATCAGCGCTCGGCCTGCAATGTCGCGAGCGTCTGGATTCGCGCCGACATCGCGCCCGCCACCTTGCCCTCCGTACGAAGCCGGCGCTGAATGCGTGGCGTCAAATGACCTTCAGATGCCGATCAAGACCGCCACAAATCTCGGCAAGCTCTTCCATCCCGGCTTCATCCCCGTTCATCTCAAGCAACTCAGCGCCGGCGCGAATCTGGATCTCAATAGCGAGTCCAATGAGCGACATCACATCCTGCACCGCGTAATTGGGCTCTATGGTGTCTGCGCCTACGCGCCCAAGAACATGAAGCCGGCCACCATGCGCCAGGTCGTGAAGCGCCTCCATCCCTTCCGCAACACGCTTCAGCCACTTGGACTCCGACGGTGCGACTTCGTCTAGCGCATACATCAGATCCCTGATCCGCCATGGCGTCGGTCGCCCCACCCTCACGAACTCGTCGATTGCCGCGTCGTCTGCGCTTCGCAACGCCCACAGCGCCCGCGCATACGCCTCGACGAGCGGCCTTGCGAGCCCGAGAGCAGGGCCCGGAAGATTGCACTTGGCCAGTATCGTCGTCGCATCAGAGAGGTCCTGCGAGTGTTGGAACAAGGCGATCGCCACTCGCTCTCGGTCGCCAGCTGGCATCGCACACCCGTCCAGCCTGCCATGCAGCCAGCGACTGAGGGCCACGGCTGATTCAATCAGAGCATCCATGTCGGATGCTCGCTCTGGAACCTCGTCATTCACCGTGATCAAGCTACCAGCGCTGAACCTTTGGTAGCAAGGCCCGGCACGCACCGGGCATTGCTTAGCGTCCAGCGTCAACCTTGGCAGACAGTGGCAACGTGAGCCTTCCCCTGGCTCATGTCAATGGCAGTACATGCGTCCGCCGGTATGCGGCTTCGACGAGTTGCCGCTCCCAAGCGCCGTCTCGCACGATTCCGGCTGCGGGGACGTAGCCGCATTGCCGGGCTCCGCCACGCCACGGACACCAGCGTGGCACGTCGATGCACTTCACGGCATCTCTATCTCGATGCAGACACCGTTGTGGTCGCTCAGCTCGAACTCCCCGTCGAAGCGACTGAAGAACCGCGGCGGTCCTGCACGAAGGTCCGGCGAAAGCCCGACGTGGTCCTTGAACCTCTTGTCCAGGGCAGGGTCATCCCATTCGCCGGCCGTCGGCAGCGCCCATCCGGAAAATGCGGCCTCCCGTTTCCGATTGACCCCACTTCGCCTTCCGGGATACCCCCTTGGCGGTATTTCCAGGTTGAAGTCCCCGAGCAGTATCGTCCGCTGGCGGAATTGTGGCTGTGTCAGGACGTCGCGGTGCAGGGCGTCCAGATACTCGCAGGCCCCCTCCCAACGCTGATGCGTCCTGGTTCCCCATCGGCTTTCCTTTGTGCGGTAGCCGTGATATGGAATGCACATGCCAACCACCGTGATGGCCGTTCCGGCGAATGTCGTGGTCGCGCAAACAAATCGTCCCTCGGGCAGACTCTCAGACCCCATCCTGTCCACATCGGTCCATCCTGACCGACTCCAGAGGGCCACCTTCCTTGCGCCGCGCTCCTCGTGTCCCCCCGGCCACTCGGACAGGTCGCTCGTGACCGTCTCCCCGCCATCCGGCATCAGTTCGGGAAGCGCCTCGGTGAGGCAGATCACGTCGGCGTCGTGGCGCGCAACAAGCTGGCGCGATCTCTCGACTCTGACTGTCCCAATGTGCAGCTTGTCCGCCTGAGCATTCCAGTTCAGGACCTTCATCCAGACCATCCAAGTCTCCAGTGAGTCGGACGGATGCTATGGTTCCTGCGCGGATGTCGCCAGCCTTCATGCCTGCTGCTTTTGGCACGGTGCCGCCCGCGTGGCCTTGCCAACTGAAGGCCGGCCGCCAACGACATGTGGCACGGTGGTGGAGATCCAAGACATCTGGCCAGTCTCGCCCGCCAGGGCAGGGGATTCGCTAGTCCTGCGTCGTCTTGTGCTCGTCCGACACGCTACGGCGCCACCGAGACGGCCCGGTGCTTCCGGTTGAAGAACTCGATCCGCGCACAACTAGCCCAGACATCCGAAAGGCTGACCCCTGCGGGCCGTTCGTTGACGGGTTGTACGCGGGCAGCCGTCGGCGTGGCGTCATCTGCAGGTATCGACGGGCGTGCGTTCGCGAGGCGGCACGAAGCTCGGTGTGCCGAGCCCGAACCGGCACATGCGCGCCAGCCAGCGGCTGTCCTCGATGTGCGTCTTGCGTCCGCGCAGCTGCCGGACCCGCGGGGCGTTGAGCAGTTGCACTTCGGTCCCGGCGCGGGCGTCCGGCCTTCCGAGCCCATTTGCCGCCAGCGTCACCATGGGTCGTAGGAACGCGAATGTCCCCGGGACTCTTCATTCGCATTCATGTCAAGAGCTTACTCTCGAAACGCCCGGAGTAAGCCCGTCCCCTACGGCCTCGCACGGCACATGCCTCGTCGGCCCGAGACAGAGCTTCCCTGGGAAGGAAGTGAACGTTCGTGGTCCGCGCCGTGTTGCCCGGCGTGGGTGGGAGTACCAGTCCGCTGCCTAGGGGCGTGCTACGGCGTTTGGGTTGGCTAGGGCGATCCGACCCCCTCCCGTGTTGCCTCCACGACGCGGAAGCGCACGTCGGACCAATCGGCGAGTGTGCGGACGAAGTGCTCGTCGGGGATGGGCAGGTGGGTGGCGTCGGCGCGTGTTTGCCCCCAAGTCGGGTCGAAGGCGTGCCAGTAGCCGTCCACGGCGATTTCGTTCCAGGCGTGCGGCGCGAAGCCTTGTTGCTCGACGCTGTAGGCGATGCCGACGACGGTGCGCGCTGGCAAGCCGGCGGCGCGGGCCAGGGACGTGAGCACGTCGGCGAATTCGGAGCAGTCGCCAACGCGGTCTCGCAACGTGTCGTGAACGGTGCGCAACGACACCTGCTCGCGGTAGGAGAGGTGGCTGTGGACGAACAGCGTGAGGGCATTGGCGCGTTGCCGGGCATCGTCGAGTCCGGCGGTTGCGCGCTCGGCGACCGCATGCACTTCGGGTGCATCGGCGGGATAGGTCAATGTTGCTTCCGTTGCGGCCTCGAGCTCGCGCTCGGTGGCCGGCCGAGACCGCAGCGAGTCGCCGATGAGCCGCATCTCTCCCCCGACCACTTCGGAGTGGCCCGGCCAAGGCAGCGCTTCGCTCGCGGCCAGCACGAGGCGCGTCAATTCGTCCGGGCGATCAATGCCCGGCGTTGCCGGCGCGAGCCACCAACCGGCGGTGAACGGCGCAGCGCCCACGCCCTGGGCATCGCGCCACGCGAGCGCCATGTCGGCATCGCCAACGCGGTCAATGGTGAACAACGGCGGCAATGCCAGTCTGCGCGGCACCAGGTCTGCATCAAGGCGGATTCGGGTCTCGTCCAGCCGACCGTCTCGGCCGACAACTACATCGCCGCCTGTTCCAGCGCCCGCTTCAAGGACACGCCAAACCGTGCGCCGGAGCGCCAGCCGGTCGAAATCCACGGAATGCACCGCGTGCGTTTGCCCTGGCCGTCTCGGGGCTGCCTGCAGCCAGCGTTCGAGCGAGAGATAGCCGGCGAGATCGAAGTCGAAGTCGAAGTCGGCTACGGTTTCCCGCACCGTGCCGTCCTCTTCGATCCTTGCGACGCCGTCCGCCAAGTGCACCGTTGCCTTCGCTGTGCCGCCCGCGAACCTCGCGTGTCTGGCAAGCACGAGCCGGTGGGGCGGTGCGGCGGCGAAGATCAGCTCGTCCTCCATGCGCGTCGCCCGCGCGGCGGCCAGCGCAAACTCCAGCTCGCTGTAGAAGCGAAAGCCGTCCCGCGTGTGCTCGGCAACGGTTCGGTAGTGCCCCACCGGACGATGCCGCAGTTGCACGGCATACCACCGCTCGCCAGCCATGCGTACCGCAAGGAGCCCCTCGGGCGTGCTCGGCAGTGCCGCCGAAGGCAAGAGCCACCACGCTACGCCCGTCACGCCGACAAGAACAAGCGCGATGCCGACGCTGATTCGTACCCTCATGGGGCCATGTTAGTCGCTGTTGCGGGTCGGCAGTCCTTCTGACGGGACCTTGAGAACCTTGTACGGCACTCGTGACATGGCTAACATGGCGTAGTTTCCACGACGAGCCATGCGGTGGAGCGAGCGACCATCTCCGAACTCAGAAATGGGCTAAGTGCGTATCTGCGCCGGGTTCGGCGCGGCGAGTCGGTCCTTGTCATGGATCGCAAGGTGCCGGTGGCGCGTCTGATCCCGGTTGATGCAACGCCGGGAATACGGGAAGAACGGGCCGAGTACGTCGTGGAAAGTCGGAAAGTGGAGGATGAAGCCAAGCTCGCTCGGTTGGAAGCTTTGGGCGTGATCACACGGCCGGCCCGAACGGGCAGTTCCCGAGACCTAATCCGAAGCTGGAAGCCCATTCCGGGCGCAGGCCTTGTCGAAGCTGTGATCGCCGCCCGACGAGAAAGCGACGGCGACGATTATCGATGAATTTCTGGGACACCTCCGCAGTCGTGGCCATGCTTGCCGGTGAAAATGCCGCTCCAATCGCACGCCGCATCCACGACGCCGACGACCGCATGGTCGTGTGGTGGGGCACGTCGGTTGAGTGTGCCGCTGCGGTCGCAAGTCGAGAGCGGGCTAAGTCCTTGCGGCCCCATCGAGCCACAGAGATCCTCGAACGCGCAGATCAGCTCGCCGAGTTCTGGCATGAAGTCGAGCCGGACCAGCGCATCAGGGCCCACGCGCGGCGTCTGCTGCGCGTGCATCCGCTTCGAGCAGCAGATGCCCTGCAACTCGCCGCGGCTGTTGTGTTCGCAGAAGACAACCAAGCCGGCGTAGGCTTCGTCTCTTTCGACGCACGACTTAACGACGCCGCTGCACGCGAAGGCTTCCCGATCCTCACGGAAGCTGCCACGGGACGAGAGGCGCCTCCGGATTCGAGCTAACCGGACCGAGGAGTTCGCCGGCTACAATGCCGCCTTTGCCGCCCTGCCAGCTTGCCATGTCGGACGACCTTCGCGACTTCATCCGCAACCGGATACGGGCCGATGTTGCCGCGGAACGCTTGCCGCATGGCGTGGTGACCCGGTTTCCACCAGAGCCGAACGGCTATCTGCACATCGGCCATGCCAAGTCGATCTGCCTCAACTTTGGCGTGGCGGAGGAGTTCGACGGGCGCACGTTCCTGCGCTTCGATGACACCAACCCCTTGAAGGAAGGGGAGGAATTCGTCGAGGCGATCCGGCGGGACGTGGAGTGGCTCGGCTTCCATTGGAGCGGCGAGCCGACCTTTGCCTCCGACTACTTTCGAGAGCTTTATCACTTTGCCGAGCAGTTGATCGAGCGCGGCAAAGCGTTCGTCTGCAGCCTCACGGCGGAGGAGATCCGTGCCAGTCGCGGCACGCTCACCGAACCCGGCAAGCCAAGCCCCTACCGCGACCGGCCGGCCAACGAGAGCCTGGACCTGTTCCGGCGCATGAGAGCTGGCGAGTTCCCGGACGGTGCCCACGTGCTGCGCGCCCGCATCGACCCGGCCTCGCCGAACGTCAACATGCGCGACCCCGTCCTGTATCGCATTCGCCACGCTACCCATCACCGCACCGGCGACGACTGGTGCATCTATCCGATGTATGACTTCACCCACTGCATCTGCGACGCCCTCGAGGGCATCTCCCACTCCCTTTGCACGCTGGAGTTCGAGGATCACCGGCCGCTCTACGACTGGGTGCTCGACAACATCGACATGAACTACCACCCGCCGCAGATCGAGTTTTCGCGCCTGGGGCTGCCCTACACCGTGATGTCCAAGCGACAGTTGACGAAGCTCGTCGCCGATGGCCATGTCTGGGGCTGGGACGATCCCCGCATGCCCACCCTGGCGGGCCTGCGCCGCCGCGGCTATCGGCCGGAAGCCATCCGCGAGTTCTGCCGCCGCATTGGTGTCAGCAAGGCCGACAACTTGGTGGAGGTGGAGTTCCTCGAGTTCTGCGCCCGCAACGATCTCGAGAGCACTGCCCCACGGGCAATGGCCGTGCTGAACCCGCTCCCGGTCACCCTCACCAACTACCACGGCGAAGGCGAGACACTCACGGGCCCGTGGCACCCGCAGCAGGCCGTAATGGGGCAACGCGACATGGCCTTCTCGCGCAACCTTTACATCGAACGGGAAGACTTCAGCGACAACCCGCCGCGCAAGTACCGGCGGCTGGTGCCCGGCGGCATGGTGCGCTTGCGCTACGGCTACATCATCGAGTGTGAAGAGGTCGTGCGCGACTCCACCGGGGAGATTTCGGAGCTTCGCTGCCGCTACGTGCCCGAGTCCAAGAGCGGCAGCGACACCAGCGGGCTGAAGCCCAAGGGCGTGATCCACTGGGTGGATGCCAACGCCGCGATCGCCGCCGAGGTGCGCAACTTCGACCGTCTGTTCGGCGCCCCCGCCCCTGGCGGCGACGATCTCGCGAGCGACCTGAACCCAAACTCGCTCAGCACCGACCACGGCTTCGTCGAACCTGCCATCGCCGCCTCCCCGGAAACCCGCTTCCAGTTCGAGCGCACCGGCTATTTCGTCAAGGACAGCGAACTGCACCACCCCGAACGCCCGGTCTTCAATCGCATCGTCTCCCTGCGCGACGGCTGGAAGCCCAAGGCACAAGGGCAAGGCTAGGCCGATGGCAGAGCCCGAAAGCAAGGGGCCGCTTGCAGACTTGCGAGTCATCGAACTCGGCACTCTCATCGCCGGCCCGTTCTGTGGCCAGCTTCTCGGCGACATGGGCGCGGAAGTCATCAAGGTGGAAGCCCCTGGCGTCGGCGACCCGATGCGGTCCTGGGGCCGCGGACTGCCGGTGTGGTGGCCGGTGATCGGGCGCAACAAGAAATCCGTGACGCTGAACCTGCGCGACGAACGCGGCCAGGACATCCTCCGGCAGTTGGCGCAACGCGCCGATGTGGTGGTGGAGAACTTCCGCCCCGGCACATTGGAGAAGTGGGGGCTCGGCTACGACCAACTCGCCGCCGTGAATCCGCGTCTGGTGATGGCGCGGGTCTCCGGCTTCGGGCAGAGCGGGCCCTACTCGCCTCGCGCCGGCTACGGCTCCATCGGCGAGGCCATGGGCGGCATCCGCTACCTCGCCGGCGACCCGGACCGGCCACCAAGCCGCGTCGGTCTTTCCATCGGAGACTCCCTGGCGGCCACCTTCGCCTGTGTCGGCACCCTGGCCGCGCTGCACGAACGGGAACTGAGCGGTCGTGGCCAGATGGTGGACTCCGCCATCTACGAGGCGGTGCTGGCGGTGATGGAGTCCACCATCCCGGAGTACACCGAGGCCGGGCTCATCCGCGAACGCAGCGGCGCCATCCTGCCCAAGACGGCGCCCTCCAACGTCTATCCGAGCGCCGACGGCGAAGACATCGTCATGGGCGCAAACCAAGACTCGGTGTTCGCCCGCCTTGCCGAAGCGATGGGCGAGCCGACGCTGGCCCAGGACGCACGCTACGCCGATCACGTGGCCCGTGGCGAGCATCAAGCGGAACTCGACGAGCGCATCGCCGCCTGGACCCGCACCCTTCCCGCCGACAAACTGTTGGCAACGCTTGAAGCCAAGGGCGTTCCCGCCGGCCGCATCTACCGGGCGCCGGAAATGCTCGCCGATCCGCACATCCGCGCCCGCGAGGCAATCGTCGAAGTGGGGCATCGGCTTTTCCCCAACCTTCGGATGCAGAACGTCTTTCCCAAGCTCTCGCGCACCCAAGGCACGGTGCGCTGGCCGGGGCCAGAACTCAGCGAGCACAATGCCGAGGTGTACGGTGGGCTGCTGGGCCTCGGCGAGCACGAGTTGGCAACGCTGGGCGATGCCGGCGTCGTCTGAGCCCGCGCCCGCCTTCGGCGGAACACACCCATCCGTGGATCGGGACGACGTGCTGGCCGCGGCGCGCCGGATCACGGGGCGGGTGCATCGCACGCCGGTTCACACGAGCCGCACCCTCGACGCAGAACTCGGTGCCACGCTCCTGTTCAAGTGCGAAAACCTGCAACGGATGGGCGCCTTCAAGATTCGCGGTGCGACGAACGCGGTGCGCCAACTGCCGCGCCAAGTGCGGGCCGTGGCCACGCATTCCTCCGGCAACCACGGCGCGGCTCTCGCCCTTGCCGCGCGGGAGGCTGGCCTCGACGCGTTCATCGTCGTGCCAAGCGACGCCCGCGCCTCCAAGCGCGCCGCCATCGCGCGCTACGGTGCCACCTTGGTGGAGTGCGAACCGACGCTCGAAGCCCGCACCGCCACGCTCAAGAGGGTGGTGCGGGACACTGGAGCCACGTTCGTGCCGCCATACGACCATCCCCACATCGTCGCCGGCGCCGGCACGGCAGCGCTCGAACTGCTCGAGGACCACGGGCCATTCGATCAGGTGTGGGTTCCCGTCGGCGGCGGTGGCCTCGCTGCCGGAACGGCGCTCGCCGCAGATGCGAGCGAAGTGATCCTCGCCGAACCGGAGCTGGCCCGCGACGCCAAGGACTCGCTGGAAGCTCACGAACTGCGCCCGCCACTGCCCCCACGAACCGTCGCCGACGGACTCCGCACGGGCCTCGGCAGCCTCAACTTCCACATCCTCCAGCGCCATCGGTGCCGCGTGCTGCTGGCATCCGAATCGTCCATCAAGCACTGGACGAACCGAATCGCCGAAGTGATGAAGATCGTCATCGAACCTTCCGCCGCAACAACCCTCGCCGCAATGGCCGACAACCCCGGCACGGCACAAGGCCGCGTCGGCGTGATCCTCTCCGGCGGCAACCTGTAGGACGGCTTGGGCTGGGGCAAGAAGCCGGACAGGGCGACGCACGCGTCGCCCCTACAGGAAGGTGTCGGTCACGTCCCGGGCCGTAGGGGCGACGCATGCGTCGCCCTTCTTCGGGGGCCTTCCTCATGCGCTAGCGCCGATACGCGCTTTCTCATTGCAAGTCGCGGTCGGCGCGCCAGAGGCGCGCAGGGAAGGCAGGATGCCTTCCCTCCGAAGGCCCGCCCATCACAAGTCCGACTTACCGGCTAACGGAACGGCAAGTTTGCGGTAAGGTTGCACCGTTACGGCGGGCGAGCGAGCAACGGCATGGCAGGCACGGTCGTGGAGGGGCTTGGGCAGCCCCCGTTTGACACTTCGATGCTGGGCGTGGTGCATGGAGCGATGTCCCATTTGGGCGTTGAACGCACCGTGGCCGAAGCGTTCTTCCTCTCAGGCCATGCCTTCCTCATCAACATCCACGACGAGATTTGCCCGAGCGGGCCGTATGTGTGGAACTGGGACGAGTTCTTCCGCCTTCTGCCCAACGCCGGCATCCGCATGACCGAGCTAGCGATGCTCATGCCCGCAGCCAACGCTTCGGAACGTTCCGAGGTGGAGGCGCAGGTGCGCAGAGCGATGGCCGAGGGTGCCGTCTGCTCGTTGGTGCATCTTGATCACCAGTTGGTTCTTGGGCACGACGACGAGGGATTCATGCTGGCGCAGCCTTGGCCGGGGATGGAAAGCACGCCGGCACGGCTCACCTACGGCACATGGGCGGAGTGCCAGAACGGCCCACCCGTCGGGTTCTTCCGGCTCGAAGCGTGCGAACCGCCGTCGGCACAGCCCGCCCTGGATGCGCTCGCGTACGCCGTCGATCTCTGGGAGCACCCGGAACGACACACGAACCCGCCCTACGCTGCCGGCGACGGCGCCTATGCCAAGTGGCTAGCCGCCATCGACGAAGGTCCCAAAGACGTGCATGGAAACTGGTGGAACGCCTCGGTTTGGGCCGAATGCCGGCAACATGCAGCCGGTTACTTCGCCTCTTTCGCCAGTGGGGCCAATGGTGCAAGCCCCATCTCGGCGGAAGATGCCGGTTGGTTGGCAGACCAGTATCAGAAGCTCACCCGCCTCCTGCGACTCGCGTCTGATCGAGAGTCGCCAGCCGCCGAAAAACGCCGTCACATTGCCGAAGCACGGGAGTTGGATCGAGCCTGCATGCAGCGCCTTGCCGCACAAGTCGAGGAAGCGACGGCGTGAGCGGCACGCACAGCTTCGATCCCGACTTCCGCATCGACTGGTATCGGAGCCCCATCGATCGCGACGTGCTCACCGAACTCATGCAGCGCGACGACCTGCGCGGATGGCTACAGACGATTGGTCACTTGGGACTCTTCTTCGTCACGGCCACCTTGGCAACCCTAGCCTACCTCAACATCGATGCCTCGAACTGGCCATGGGCCGTGCCGCTCTTGGTCGTTGCGCTCTTCGCCCACGGCACGATCGGCCCGTTCATGGGGTTGATTGCCGTCCACGAACTGCAACATCGCACCGTGTTCCGCTCGCGACGCCTCAACGCCTTCTTCGAGAAGGTGTACGCCTTCATCAGTTGGTCGGACTACATCTGGTATCAGGAGAGCCACGCAATCCACCACCAAGCCACCTGCCACGCGGCTCACGATGGCGAAGTGCTCCTACCGGTGCGCTTCAGCCTGCGCCGCTGGCGGGTGTGGCTGGGACTCTTGGCCTGGAATCCACGCGCCACCTGGCAGCGGCTCAAGCTCGTCTGGCGTCATGCACGCGGCGAGGTGCGTGGCGACTGGTATGGCCACGTGTTGCCGGAGTCGGATAAGCCACTTCGCCGCCGACACCGCAACTGGGCGCGCACGCTGCTCATAGGCCACGGCGTTCTGGCACTGGCGTTCATCCTCACCGGCAACTGGTTCCTGATCGTGGTGTTCACCATCGGTACCCAATACTGCGGCTGGCTGGGATTCCTCTGCGGCGTGCCGCAACACTACGGACTCAACTCCGATGTCCCGGACTTCCGCATGAACACCCGCACGTTCACCTGCTCCTGGCTGCCGGCGTTCTACTACTGGAACATGCAATATCACCTGGAACACCACATGTACCCCGCCGTGCCCTTCTACAACCTGCCGAAGCTGCGCAAGGCGATCGAACAGGACCTGCCGCCGGCAACCCACGGCCTCATCGCCACCTGGCGCGAGATGCTTGCTCTCAGAAGGAACTTCCTTGCCGATCCGAGCTATCGCTACTCGCCGACCGTGCCGAGCCCGGCGGCGTCGATGAACCCCGCCTGATCGACCATCAGGCAAGGAGTCAGCATGAACGCACCTGCCGCGCCGCTCGCCGACCTCGACCCATCCGACCCCACGTTGCAAGCGGACGACACTTGGCGTCCGGTGTTCAAGCGCTTGCGCGCCGGGGCGCCCCTCCACTTCACGGCGGACACGGAGCTGTTCGGCTCCTTTTGGTCGGTGACCCGCTATGAGGACATCCGCTACGTGGACACCCACCACGACCTGTTCTCGTCGGAAACCGGCATCGTGATTGGAGATCAGGCCGAGGACTTCGAGCTGCCCATGTTCATCGCCATGGACCCGCCCAAGCACGACGAGCAGCGCAAGGTCGTGAGCCCCGTGGTGGCGCCCATGAATCTCAAGACGATGGAGAGCACGATCCGAACCCGAGCTTGCGCGATTCTCGACGGCCTGCCGAGGGGCGAAACATTCAATTGGGTGGAGCGGGTTTCCATCGAGCTGACGACGCAGATGCTCGCCACGCTGTTCGACTTCCCGTTCGAGGAACGCCGGCGCCTGACGCGGTGGTCGGACGTTGCCACCGCACGCCCTGGCATGGGCATCGTCGAAACGGAGGAGCAGCGCCGAGAGGAACTCTACGAGTGTCTTGCCTGCTTCACCGACCTGTGGAACCAGCGCGTCAATGCTCCGCCCGGCAACGACCTCATCTCCATGCTGGCGCACGGCGAGGCGACACAGGACATGTCGCCGCAGGAATACCTCGGCAACCTGCTGCTGCTGATCGTCGGCGGCAATGACACAACCCGCAACTCCATCTCCGGCGGCGTGCTGGCGTTCAACCGATTCCCGGACGAGCTCGCTAAGCTCCGTGCCAATGCCAAGCTTCTCCCCAACGCCGTGTCGGAGATCATCCGCTGGCAAACGCCTCTCGCGCACATGCGACGCCGGGCCACGCAGGACATCGAGATGCACGGCCAAACCATCCGCAAGGGCGACAAGGTGGTCATGTGGTACGTCTCCGGCAACCGCGACCAGGATGTCTGGGAGCGCCCCGACGACCTCATGATCGAACGCGCCAACGCCCGCGCCCACCTCGCCTTTGGCTTTGGCATCCACCGTTGCATGGGCAACCGCCTGGCGGAGATGCAGCTGCGCATCGTCTGGGAGGAGATCCTGCGCCGATTCGAGACCGTGGAAGTGGTGGGCGAGCCGGTGCGAGTGCTGTCGAACTTCGTCCGCGGCTATTCCGAACTGCCGGTGCGCGTGACGTAATGCCCCAAGAGACAGGCGACTCGGAACGGCCGGCGAGGGTTCCGCACCGCTTTCACAGCATGGAATACGTTGCCAACTGGGCACAGGATGTCGGCAATCCCGTGCGCGAGAGCGTCTTCCACCACATCCTCGCCCAGCTTGTGCTGCAGGGCGACGAATCGCTTCACATCGTCGAGCTGGCATCGGGCCCAGGCATCTTGGCCGAGTTCCTGCTCGAACGCCTGCCCAACGCTACCTACGAAGGGATGGACTACTCAGAGCCGATGCTGACGTTGGCGCGGGAACGCACCGAACGCTTCGGCGAGCGCGTGCATCTGCATCAGGTGGACTTGCGCGACGACGACTGGCCCGGAGCGGCTGCGCGGCATCCGCAAGCGGTCATCTCGATGCAGGCCCTGCACGATGTCGGCGACGAGCCGGAACACGAGGCCATCTACGCGGCCGCCCGGCAACTCCTGCACTCGCCGGGACTGTTCCTCAACGCCGACCTCGTACGCCAATCCGGCAATGGCCCCACCCGCATTCCCCTGCACCGGCATTTGGCGATGCTTTCTGCGGCGGGATTCAACGACGTGGAATCTACCCTGACGATTGGTGCCTACGCCTGCATCAGGGGCGTCGCGGATTCGGTCAGATGACGATAAGCGACGAGGACATCCGTCGACAGTTGGCACTAGGCGAGGACAGCCGATGGGAGTTCAAGCAGTTCGAGTTCAGCGGGAACACTCCCACCAGCCCCCGCAGGAGTGTTCTGGCCGACGAAATCGGCGCTTTCGCCAACGCGAACGGCGGCGTATTGCTGTGCGGGGTAGCTGACGACGGGACGATCCAAGGAATGTCCCGGGAGCAACTAGCCGCCCTTGACCATTTGCTCGTGGAGGTAGGCACCGACGCCATCGAGCCGCCGTTGCGTATCCATGTCTATCACAGGGAACTCGATGGAAGGGCTCTCTTGCTCGTGGAAGTCCCCCGTGGCGAGGCCGTGCACGAACAGGCCGGACGGGCGTTCGTCCGGGTGGGAGCCACAAAACGCCGTTTGCGCGGGGACGAGCGCCTGAGGCTGGCACAGAGTCGTGCGCAAGCCCGCTATCTGTGGTTCGACAAACAGGTCGTACCGGGAACCGGGTTCGAAACGCTTGTCGAGCGCTTGTGGGAGCCGCTGCTAAGCATCCAGGGAGCGACCGACCCGAGGCGCGGCCTCATGAACCTCCGCCTGTTGGCACAGGACGAAGCCGGTGTAGACCGGGCCACAGTCGCCGGCATACTGCTTTGCACCCCCGCACCACAGGATTGGCTAGGGCACGCGACGATTGTCGCCACTCACTATCGCGGCAACGACAGGGCTTCGGGTCAGTTGGACGCACAGGAGATCATCGGCCCGCTTCCTGTCCAGATTGCAGATGCCGTGCAGTTCGTCGTTCGCAACATGCGTGTCGCCGCACGCAAGACGCCGGAGCGAGAGGACGTGCCGCAGTACAGCAAGGCCGCCGTCTTTGAAGCTGTCGTCAACGCGGTCGCGCACCGCGACTACTCAATGTCCGCGCGCAGCATCCGGCTTTCCCTGTTCAAGGACCGCCTGGAGATTGACTCCCCCGGACCTCTCCCGAACGGCATGACCATAGAAGGCATGGAAGCGAGTCAAGCCACTCGCAATGAGGTGATCGCTTCCGTATTCGGCCGCATTCCCGTGGGAAGGGTGGCTGGTTCCGACCATCGTCGCTACCTGATGGAACGCCGCGGCGACGGCGTGTCGATCATCCGCAAAGAAACGCAGGAAAACACCGGGACCGCGCCGGAATACGAGCTGGTTGACGAGTCGAGCTTGGTGCTGCGCATTCCGGCGGCAAAGCTGGAGCTTGCGCCAGCCGACGCAATGGTCACAGTGCATTCGGGGGGCGAGCCCCTAGCCGGCATCCAGGTGCTCGCACTCTTCCCGAACAAGACGTGGGTGCAAGCAACGACCGACGAGTCTGGCGAGGCGTCGCTAAATCTCTACACGACGAACATGCCGATGACGATCTATGCCGCCGGCCCGGGGTATCGCGCCGGACTCCATCGCGAGTGGACGCCAAGCCAGGGGGGCCTCTTGGTCGATCTCGAACCACTGCCGTCAGGCGGCGCCGCCATATTCGCCCAGGAAACCGGCCACCTTCCCGGTCTGCGCGGGCGGTTGAACCCCATCCGGGACACGTCCGATCGCACCTATCTCTATGCGGAAAACATCGCCATCGACGAAGGGCGGCAACAACCAGTGCCCTTTCGACCGGGTAAGCCAATGCGACTGACAGACGCCCATGGCGCGGAGCTCTCCGTCACCATCGTCGACATCGTGGGCCGATCCTCACTGTTGGAGTACGGACCATTTCGACCATGATCGTGCGTTTGCCGGTGAAGGGTCTGCTGCCTTGCAGCCACTGCACCGCCTTTGAAGCCTTTGGCGCTTGGCCGATTGCAG
The DNA here is from genome assembly GCA_965116935.1 of Pseudomonadales bacterium. Taxonomy (GTDB): domain Bacteria; phylum Pseudomonadota; class Gammaproteobacteria; order Pseudomonadales; family Azotimanducaceae; genus VXYL01. Next base: position 5,086,581 of record OZ220737.1, read on the forward strand.
GACCGAGCCATGACCAAGTCTTCCATACAGAAGTTCGACCGCGACTTAAGATTGGTGGCACCGGGTCTCTACGATAAGCTCGGATTTCGCCTCATCGTCAAATCGTGAGCAATGACCACCCCAACCAAGCGAAGGCTCTTGGCAGCGATGGTTGCGTTTTGCGGGCTCTAGGTACACGAGCAGCCCAGCACGACACCTGATTCAGGGGTTTTCGCGCCAATGGCACCTATGCTGGCGGGTCGCGAGTCAAGCGCAGGTCAGGGAACGCATGGTTCCAAGAGTCGATGTCGAACATCCCGCAACCTAGGGCAAGCGGACGCTGCCACGGTCTCTGGTCGCCGGCAGGGAGCCTACGCCGCAGGGCCTCCGCCTGGGTCCCCAACAGCGTCCTATCCACGCCCGCGATAATGACGTAGTACCTGACATGGTCGATTCGCTTGCCACACGCCCACTCGTAAAGAAGCGAGTCGCGAAACTTCGTCACCAAGTCGCGCATGAGTTCCTTCGACTTGAAGCGTTCCACGAAGTCTTTTGCATCCGCATGGCACCGAGCTGCTTGTGACGAGGGGTCCTTTACTTCAACGAAGAGCAGTTGCCTGCGCCACTGGATGATCCAGTCAACCGCCTTCATGCAATGAGACATCCGGTGCCCACTGCCGTCGAACTGCAGTCCCTCCACGCCATCAGGCAGTGCCAGCACCAGTTCCCCCTCTCGCAACGCCGTCACGCGGATCTCTCCCCTGCACGCAAGGTCCGCTCGACCTCAAGGTCGTATAGTCGGGCAAAGGCATCCGCAATGGCGTTGGGCCGCAAGTCAAGGTAGGCTTCTGCCGTTCGGCAGGCAACTTGGCTGGACTCGTCGCGAAAGAGGGCGTGATACGCCACTTCGTCATCGGTCCTCGTCTGCAGGTCGAGTTCCTTGAGGAGAACGTAGTCATGCGTTGCAATGAAGACCTGCACGCCGGCGCGTTGGAGTTCCAGCAGAACTCGAACCACTCTGTCGAACAGTTCCGGGTTCAGGTTGGTTTCGGGTTCATCCCAGAAGAGGATCGCGCCCTCCGTCAACGTGCCGTTCTGCATGAGGACCCACAGTAGGCCAAGCTTCCGTAACCCTTCGGCGAGCAATGCGAACTCCAGATTTCCCTGACTGCTCTTCAGGAAGAACTCCTCATTCTGGAGCATCACGCTGCCACCCAAGCATGCGCGCAACTCGTCGAGCAAGGCGCGCCGCTCGGCCCCCGGCGCACCACGGTACGGCGGAAGATAGGCACGGTCGAGGATGTCCCGATACACCTCTTCGAAATGGAGTTCGCGTTGCGCATAGAGTGAGCGGAACCCGGGGGCGTTGGCCAGCATTTCCTTGACCGGAATGTATGCAGACCGAACTTCCTCCTTCCAGTGACGCAGGCGGACCTCCGCGCTGTCCGGCGAAGCGGTGCGGCTGCTGAAGGATGCCTGAACTGTCCGTTCGCCACGCTCGACGCGAATCTTGGTCTGTCCGTGCCCTTGGCGTCGTTTTGCCAAGCGCCCGATACGACCCTGCCACGGCATGAACACGCCTTGCAGCTTGTCGGCGAACCGCACGGTATCCCTCGATGCCTCGCACGCCGCATAGGCAACCTTCATCAGGTGAGTCTTCCCGGTGCCGTTGACACCGGTCAGGACGTTGATGCCAGAAGACGGCGTCATGTCCACGAGTTCAAACGCCGTGAAGCGCTCAAGACGGATACGGGAGATCGGTTCGCTCATTTCTGGATCCTCCTGCGCATCAGCGCTCGCGGCAGCCGAGGCGACCGCCGGAGCACGCTGATGGCGTGCTTGAGGTGGAGGGCTAGCTCGAGGTCGTCGATGGCCACAGCCTCGGACTTGCGGGCTTCGAGGTCTGCGAGTTTGGCGGCGAAGGCCGTCTCGTCTTGCGGCGCGAAGCTAGGGCCGTCTGTGGCGGCGTCCATGTCGTGGCCGTGTGCGCCGGGGACGAGGACGTCGAAGTCTTTCTTGAGCACGGAGTCGGCTGGGGCCTGGCATTCGGCGACGTAGTTGAGGGCACCTGCCGGTTGGCGGTAGCCGATCAGGCGTTGCAGCGACTCCGGCAAGCGGCGAGCCAGGTGTGGCGGGCAGGCGAGGAGCTGGTTCTCTTCTTGGGCGAGGAAGGCGAGGGCGTAGTTGATGTTCATGCCGATGCGGCGCTCGTTCGACGTGTTGGTGCCGGCGCCGTGTACGGACCATCCGGTCCAGATCAGCACGCTGCCTTGCTGCATCTCGGCCTGGATGGTCGGTTCGCGGTGTGCCTTGGGGCCGCCCCGGGGCTGGTCCCTGTGGCTGCCGAGGACAATGTGGGTGGCGCCGTTCTTTCTGCTGAAGGGGGACAGCGCCCACATCACCTCCATCTGTGGGTCGAGGCTGGCCTGTTCGAAGTTGTGCAGCCACATGCCGTTGGCGCGATGCATCTTCAGGTGGTGGGGCATGGCGTCGGTGCCGCCGCCGGGGCCCACGTCGATGATTTGGGTGAGGTGTAGCTGCCAGGGATAGCGGAAGCCCTTTTCGCCCTTGCCGGTGCGGTTGCCGATGTGCACCGCATCGCCGGAGAGACGCTGCTCGCCGAGTACCGACTGTGCCAGACGCAGGATCGCGGGATGGGCGACGAAGCGGTGGCTCGTGGGCGAACGCGCCACCAGCGCGCCGACCCGGCGCGTGCCGCCGAGCCCGTGCAAGCCGTGGGGCGTGGCATCGATGTAGGGGCGCATCTCGGCCACGAGTTGGTCGCAGTCTGCGGCCGGGACTGCGTTCTCGATGACCACGAACCCGTGTCGATCAAGCGCTTCGAGAACGTCTGCGTCGAACTCGACCTCGTTGCCGGCCGTAGCTGCGGCGGCATAGTCGAAGCGCTTGAGCGCGTGTTCGCCGAACGCGTTGTGAATGACCGCGTCCGTGGAGCGCTCCATCGTCATTCGACCCGCCATGTTTCCTCGATGCGAAGCTCGTCGCGCAAGAGGCTGACGGTGTGGTGTTCGCCCTTGAGCCACGTGGGGAAGTGATCCGTGACGTGCTTGCTCCCCGCACGGCCGCTGTTGCCGGAAGCGATGACGAAGCGGCAGCGGTCGGGGTCTGCGAGGTCCACCACGAGCCGGAACGCGGGGCCGTGGAAGACCCGCTGCGGCACTCGATCCGCACCGGGTTCTTGACCCGGCCCCTTGCCCATGTGAACCGCCATCGCCAATGTTGTGGGGCTGCCGCCCAAGGGTTCGGGGCCCACCTGCATCGCCTGCCACCGTTCACGCTTGCTCAGCGTGTGCCAGAAAGAGATTTGGTGCATGTCGCCAAAGCGCCAGCGCGCCGGGTCGCCGAATTGCTTCTCCAATGCCTCGTGCACTTGCAGGAAGGTGCGTCGAATCGCGCGCCCCACCTCGTCAACATCCCACAGCGGCGCGGGGTATCGACTCGGCTCGACCTTGTTCAGGTTCGGTGCCGCCAGCGGCTGGGCGACGAAGTCCTCGCCAACGTTCTGGGCTAGGAATCGGCAGTGCCACATGCGGTCGAGGAAGGTGTAGTAGATGGCGGCGGCCCCAGAGTCGGGGGTTGCGCACATGTCCCACGCCGCAAGCGATTCGTGCAGGAGTTCGAGCCGGGCATCGCCTGTGCCCGCAAGGAAGGGCAGGAGTTCCGGCACGAGGGCTTGGGCGCGCAGATCCTTGAGGTCGGCCTGCATGGCCTCGAAGTCGGCGGCGGTGAGGCCGGTGCGGTCGCCCACCAGTTCGGTCACGCGGTCGGCCCGTGCACTTGCCGCGGCGAAGGTGTGTACCGGGAACGGAAAGCTCTCGCCGAGCGTATCGTTGTTGGCGGTCACCGAGAAGCCGCTCGGCGGGTCGACTTCCACCGTGAGTTCGGCGGCGGTGGTTGCCTCGAAGTCCCAGCGGGCATCCCAGCCAGCCAGCGGGACGACGCCGGTCACATCCTTGCGTTTCGGGAAGGTGGCAACGATGAAGCGCCGCAGCGAGTCGTGGCGGTCCACGGCGATGATGTTGTTGACCAGCGGTGAGACATCGCCCTCGAACAGCGTCTCGCCGAACTCCTCGGTATTGGTGGCCAGAGGCAGGCGAGCCAGCGTGCCGGCGGACGTGGCGTGGTGCCCCAAGGCCCAGCGCACCGATGTTCGATGGCGCCCTTCTGGCGCCTCGCGCATGCCAAGCTGGTGGGTGAGCGGCTCGAGCAACGGGCCGTGCGGCCCACACGCCACCTCGAAGTCGCGGTTTTGCCCTCCGCGCACGGCGATGGACTCAGTTCGGGTCTGAATGGGCTGCCAGCCATCCGGCGTGCGAATGCGTTCGCCGTCCACCTCTTCGATGTACACGTCGTAGTTGTCGATCATGCCGGTGGTGAGCCCCCACGCCACCTCGCGCGTGTAGCCCATCATGAAATAGGGCACGCCCGGGAAGCTGGCGCCGAACACGTCCCACCCAGGCGCGTGCAAGTGGACGTAGAAGAAGGTGTTGGGAATGGAGTGGGGTTGGTGCGGGTCCGTCGCCAGCATGGGCTTGCCGGAGGCAGTTCGGGCACCGGTAACGGCCCAGTTGTTGCTGCCGCTCGGGGCATTCGCCTGGGGCCCCACCTTGGCGCCGATGTTGACCAGGGCAATGGGGGTTAGGTCCAGTTCCTTGAGCTGGGCTTCAAGTCGCCTAACTTCCTCGGCGTCCTGCTCGGAGAATCTCGGCGCGTGGCCGCGGAAGCGCTCGATGCCGTGGCGGGCCATGATGCGCCCGAGGAACATCTTCTCCGGCCAGCTTCGTGCCTGGAACCAACTCGTGAAGCGATAGCGCGAGGCGATGTCGGCGCGGGTGAAGGGGCGCGGCTCGGCGTCGATGCCGGCAAACTCCGGGGGGACCTCGTCCAAGGCGGCGACGCAAGCGTTCAGGCCATCGAGGTAGGCATCGACAATCGGGTCGCCTTCGCTGTCGGGGATGCCGAGACGCGCCGCGGGAACGTCGAACGCGCGGTGCAGGAGGTCCTGCGCCACGAACCGCTCCCCCATCACCTCTGCGGCGTTGCCGTTGGCATAAAGGCATGAAAGGTGAATTTGCCAAAGCCGCTCGTGCCCCTCGACATAGCCCATGCCCCGAAACGCATCGGCCACGGTGGAGGCATAGACATGCGGAATGCCGAGATCGTCCCAGCAAATCTCGAAAGCGCCGTCGCAGTTGGGGATGTTGAGTTTGCGGTTCATGTTCGCATGCAGGCTCCACAGGTTTGGGCAACGGCAAGCAACACTTCACCCACGGATTCGTGCCACCCCCACAGCGCATTCTATGTCCCAACCGAGTAGCCAAGGGGTAGGAGGTTGCCCCTGCGTCCCAAGGCGCATACATGGAACATCTGGTTGCGGTCGCGTAGGCTCGCAACGACTTGATGCAGGGAGGGATGGCCAGTGCCGGACAACGACAACGGCCCCCGCAACGCGCACCCGGATCTCGCCGCCCTCGCCGGCGGCGTGGCCGTCGTCACCGGCGGCGCGTCCGGCATCGGCCTTGCACTCGCGGCGCGGGCCATTGCCGGCGGCATGCATGCCGTGCTGGCGGACATCGAAGAGGATGCGATCGCCGATGCAGAGGCGCATTTGGCCAGCAGCGCTTCCGCCGCCGGAGTCGAGGTCTTCGGGCACCGCGTCGATGTATCCGACGAAGCGGCCGTGCTCACTCTTGCCGACGCGGTCCGCCAGCGGTTTCCGGACAAGCCCGTATCCATGCTCTGCTGCAACGCCGGGGTGGGCGGCGGCGGCGCGATCCTGCGCGCGAGCGACATCGACTGGGACTTCGTGCTGGGCGTGAACGTCAAGGGCGTCGCCAACTGCATCCGCGCCTTCGTGCCAAGGATGCTGGAAGAGGGTGCGCCCGGGGCCATCGTCGCCACATCGTCCCAAGACGGCCTGTGCGCGGCGCAAGGCGTGTATGGCGTGTCGAAGCACGCTTGCGTCGCACTTTGCGAGGCGCTGTACCAGGAGCTTGGCGGGCGATTGTCGGTGCACGTGCTGTGCCCCAACGTGGTGGCGACCAACATCGTCACTTCCGAACGCAACCGGCCCGAGCGATTCGGTGGCCCGCGCGTGAGCGAAGGAGCGAATCCCGTCGCCGAAGGATTCAAGAAATACGGCATGCCGCCTTCACGCTGCGCCGATTTCGTCTTCGAGGCGATTGAGAGCGGCACCTTCTACGTCATGGCCGAAGCCGAAGACGACCCCGGCCACATCTACCGCCAAGCCGAAACGCGGATGAAGGGGATTCTGGAGGACGGTCTTCCGTATCGGCCGGGGAGCCCGCTCATCGCCAAGGTTTACAACATGGCGAGGGCGACGCAGTCCGAATAGCAGGTGGCGTTTGGCGGCGCCCGCCCTCCGTCGCGGCGCAAGGCGCGCAGAACGCTCGTCGCACCAGCACGATCCGCGCCCTTGCGGGCGCGATGGAGGGCGGGACGCCCTCCCTCCAGAGTCGCTTGAGCCTTTGGTGGGTGCGGCGCGTTACCATCGACCCACACCAGCAAGGCAACGACGAGGCAGCCAATGGCCAATGCGGAGACCGGCCCAGGGGTCGTTGACACCGACGACGTAGGCGTCCTGTCCATCGCCAAGACCACGCTCATCGACACGCGTTTTGCCATGGCCTACGCCGCTGGCATCAATGACGCGAATCCCGCGTACTTCGATGACCTTGCTCCGGGCGGGGTCAGGGTGCATCCGGGGATCGTGTTTTCGCTGCAATGGCCAAGCCGCTTTCGCCCCGACCAAACGCCGAATCTGCGCGCCGCGCCGTATGGCGTCCATGCCTCGACGGACCTGCGAATCCACCGCCCCTTCCGCACCGGCGAGGCCATCACCACCCAAGGCATGGTCATCGGCAAGCGCCAGATTGGGCCGGGTGTGTACAACGTGGACCGCTACCGCATGACGGCCAGCAACGGCGAACTGGTCGCCGAGCTCTACTACAACGGCATCACGCGCGGCGCCACGCTCGAAGGGCCGGATGCCATCATCGACGAAGAACCCGCCTGGCCGGCGCTGGCTTCCGCGGGAGACACGGTGCTGTGGCGCGAGGAACTACCCATCACCTTGCACGCCGCACAGCAATACACTGAGTGCGCGCGTATCTACAACCCGATCCACACCGAGCCCAGCGTTGCCAAGGCCGCGGGCCTGCCGGCCATCATCCTGCACGGCAGCGCCACCAAGGCCATCTCCCTGAGCGCCGTAATCAACCGCTGCTTCGATGGCGACCCAAGCCGCATCACCCGACTCTGCGGCCAATTGCGCGCCATGGTGCTGATGAACACCACCATCGCCGTTGAGGCAATGGCGGAGGAGATCGCAGACGGCGAGAGACGCGTGCTCTTCCGCACCGTGACCGAGGATGGCCAAAGAGCCGTCAGCAACGGCATCGTCTGCGGTCGGGCCTAGGCACGTCTGCTTGAGTCCACCGCCCTACGAGCGACCACCTCTATGGAGGGGGAGGAATGCGGCCAAGGCGAGACGCCCTCCCCGGAGAGGTCGGCGGGACTTAGAGCGGGCGGGAGCGGTCTCCGATTGCCGCATCTAAGCTCTGCCGGAATGCTCGGTGTTGCCCCGAGCGGAGGCCCTCCTCCAGCGTTGCCGCAGCGGCGGGAAGATCGCCCGCCAGTAGCGCGGGGACGGCTATCCAGAGGCCCGGGAAGACGCGGCTTTCGATGACTCCCGCCTCAGTGGCTGGAAGGGAGACGTACTCGCCGTCGACCAGTTCCCACCAGTCGATGCTGGCATCGAGAGTGCGCCAGACGATGTATTCCTGCACGCCATTGCGGCGATAGGCGTTGCGCTTCGCGTGCAGGTCGATGGACGCTCTGCTTGCCGCCACCTCGGCAACGAGTTCCGGCGCGCCATCCAGATAGTCATCCTCGCTGATCGCGGCATTACCGCCCGCATCCTGGTGAATGCGCAGATGCGTGTCCGGCTGCGGCTCGTTGTCGACATCGAGGCGGACGGTGGTGTTGTCCGACACATCGACCCTCGGCGTTCGCAACGCATACAGGAACAGCAATCCTTGAAGCGCCGCATGCGGGTCGCCGTGGACACTGGCACGAACGGGCAACGACACGTACACGACTCCTTCGATCAGCTCAGCCTTCTTGACTGTCGGACATGCCGCGTAGCGTCGTTCGAACTCCGAGCGGGTCAGGCGGTCGCCGCTTTCAAGGATCGGGATGCATGCATCAGCGTCCCGCTCGGATTGGCGTCCGCGATTCCGTTGCCTTGGCGCAAGCTCGAAGTCAGGCACGTATAGACCTTTGCTGCCGCTTCGGTGGATTATGCCACCGACGTTTTCAGGGGCTCGTGCGAATGCGACGTTCTACGGTGCGGTTCCCAAGATTGGAGCCCGACTTCCTGCGCGGGAGGTTGGCGCCGCCCGATGGGCCGGTGCGGGTGTTGATCGACACCGATGCGGCCAACGAAATCGACGATCAGTTCGCGCTTGCGTGGGCGCTGCTGTCCCGCGATCGCTTGCGGATCGAGGCTGTCACTGCGGCGCCGTTTTCGTTTCAGCACCATCAGGCGGGGTTGCTGGCCGCCGAAGCATGGCTCGATGGCATCGCCCCCCAGCATTCCGGCCGCTCGCAGAAAACCGCCCCGCCCGTCGACGAGAGCTACCTCGCCTGGGCGCAACGCCTGCACGGCGAGGGCCGCCGCGCCTCGGAGGTCGAGTTCGTCGATCCCGCCGAAGGCATGGAGCGGAGCTATCAGGAGATTCTGCGGGTGTTCGATGCGCTGCGAATGGCGCGAGCCGGACGCATCGTGCGGGGAGCGACGGGCTATCTCACCTCGCTCGAGTCGCCGCCCACGCCGCCGGCCGTCGAGGCGATCATTGACCTCGCCAAGTCTGGCGACTCGCGCAATCCCTTGTTTTTGGTCGCGATCGGCTGCGTCACCAACGTTGCCGCAGCGCTGCTGCGGGCACCGGAGATCGTGCGCAACGTGGTGATCGTTTGGACGTCGGCCTATCCCTCCTCCGCCCCGCACTGCAATCGCCCCTCCCTCAATCTGATGCAGGACCCGCTCGCTTCAAGACTGATGTTCGATTGCGGCGCGCCGCTCGTCTATCTGCCCGGCTATCACGTCGGCGCGCAACTCAGAATCTCGCGCCCGGAAATGGACGCCTTCGTGCGCGGGCGAAGTGCCATCGGCGATCTGCTGCACGAGCTCTATACCGACAACCCGCTACACCGAATGTGGGCCTCGCAGCACGATGCGAAGCGCACCTGGATCATCTGGGACATCATCACCATCGCCTGGCTCTTGAATCCCGACTGGGTGCCGACCCACCTCACCAAGGCGCCCATCCTCTCGGAGGACCTGTACTGGCAACACGCGCCGAGCCGCCACCTCATGCGCGAGGGGCACGATGTGCGCCGCGACGAGGTGTTCATGGACATCTACGAGAAGGTCGCGAGCGCGAGCGATTAGCGCGTTGGCCGCGGCAGTTTGCTAGGGCGTTTCACACGATCCATCGGACGACGTGGCCCTTGGAGGGAAGGCATCCTGCCTTCCCTGCACGCCGATAGGCGTGCCTGACGGCACGCAGGGAAGGCAGGATGCCTTCCCTCCAAGGGCGGCCACGCCTTCGACCGATTGTCGCCTAGACCTTGGTAGCTGTTGCCGGTTGATCCAGTAGTTTTCGGTGACCAGAACGCTGGTGGGAACACGCCCTAGCTCCTACGCGAGCCGGGCCTCGATTGCCGCGCCAAGAAACTCGGTATCGAGGTAGCCCCCAGCCATCAGCGTCAGGTCATCTCCCCGGCCAAAGAGGAAGCTCGGCAGCGCTCCTGCGCCTTGGCGACGGCTGCGGGTGAAGCCCCATTGGGTGCGGGTGGCGACCTCCGCCGAATCCAACCGCTGCAGGAAATCGTCAACATCGATGCCGAACTCCGCCGCCTCGCTCGTGAGCACGTCGCGGTCGTTGATGTTGACGGCCTCGAGGAAGAAGCACTTCTGCAAGCGGTGCAGGTAGTCGAGCGGGGGTTCGCCCAAGAGGTCGCGAGCCGCTTCCACCGCGCGGCAAGGCAGCAAACTGTTGTAGATGCAGCCCTCCGGGAAAACGTGGCTGAATTCTTGCCCGGTGGTGGCGGTCACTTGATGCCAGAGACCGTCCAAGCGCTTCCGACCGTACTCGCCGATGGCTTGCGTGGCGTGGGTGTTGATGCCGCCCAGGATGAGATCGAAGTCCACGCGGCCGGCAAACGCGGCCATGGCGTTCTCCACATGTCGTGCGGCGGCGAAGCACCAGGAGCACATTGGGTCGGTCACCACCACCAGACGCGGGTTCATGCTCGGATCTCCAATTCGCCGCCCGTCACTTTGCCAACGGCAGAGGCATCGCTATAGCCGGCTTCCGAGAGCGCAGTCAAGCAGTCGGCGACCCGCTCGGCCGGCAGCGATGCGAGCAATCCGCCGGCGGTCTGGGGGTCGGCAAGCAGCCGCACCAAGGGGGCATTGGGCGCGCTGCCGTAGATCGCGAAGTCCGTGAGCGCCAGTTCGTTGCTCGGCTGCAAGGAGCTGGCGATGCCCGCTTCGAGCGAGTCGAGGGCGCCACCGAGCGCAGGCAGACTGGCGAGTTCAACACGCGCCCCGGTTGCGGATGCTCGCGTCATCTCCGTCAGGTGGCCCGCGAAACCGAAGCCGGTGATGTCGGTGCAGGCAGTGGCGCCGTGGCGCAGCAATACCTCCGCCGCCTGTGCATTGGATACATCCATTTGATCGACCGCCGCGAGCAAGTGCCGCGCCCTGGTCTTGCCGCGCATGGCGCCCGCCAGGAGCGTGCCGGTGCCAAGCGGCTTGGTCAGCACCAATCGTTGGCCGGCCTCCAAGCCACCCTTCTCCAGCGCCTGCCCGCTGAGGTAACCGTTCACGGCGAAGCCGAGGCTGAGCTCCGCACCCTCCGCCGAATGGCCGCCGACGAGGTCGACCTCGTGCTCGGTGAACACGGCCAACGCGCCGGCCATGAGTTGGTATAGGTCTTCCTCCATCATCGCGTCGGCCATCACAGGCACCGTCGCGAGTGCCAGGGCAAAGGCCGGCGTTGCCGCCATCGCAAACAGGTCGTTCAAGGCGTGGTGGGCAGCGATGCGACCGAAGCGGTACGGGTCGTCGATCATGGCGCGGAAGGCGTCGCAGCTAGCCGCAAGCCTTGGCACGCCACCGGCGGCAGCGCCCGGCAGGCGAATGATCGCGGCATCGTCGCCGATGCCCCGTTCGGTGGCGGTAGATACAGGCACCTCCAAGCGCCGCTGCACGCGCTCCAAGATATCGGCACCGAGCTTGGCACCGCAGCCGCCGCAACGCATCTCGTCCGGCACATCCGCCTGCAAGGCGACAGGAAGCGTCGGCAGATCGACGGTCATCTCGGGCAGATCACCAAATCGGTGCATAAAGCGGCGGTCGATCCACTGCTTGGCGCGCCATACCCCCGTGCCGCTGACGCTGCGCTTGCCTCGAACCGCCAACGCCCGGCCTTCCCCGAGTCCGATGATCGCCAGTGCATGGCCTTGGGCGCGATAGCGACGCAAACGCCGCCCGTCGGCCCGGCGGCGCAGGTTTTCCGCCAGCACCGGGCCTTCGCGCACCGCATAGACGCCCGACTTGGGCCGCGGTTGCCCGTCGAGACTGGCGACATCGCCAGCAGCGAACACGTCTGGATGCGAAACCGACTGCAAATGCTCGTTGACTCGCACGAATCCCGAGTCATCGCAGGCAAGACCGGCTGCGGCTGGCCATGACGGCGCGTCCACCCCGGTCACCCACAGGACGTGATGGACGGCAAGCTCCCGACCGTCCTCGGCGCGCACGACTCCAGCGTCGGCTGCAACGGCGCGAAAGCCCACTTCGACCTCGACCCCGGCTCTCGCCAAGCTCGCCGCCAACGCTCGATGTGCCCGGCGTGGATAGTTCGGCAGCAAGTCCGGCTCGTCCGTGAGCAGCGTGAGCCCCATGTTTGCGTGCTGGCCGGCAATCGCCAGCGCAAGTTCCACGGCCCCCGCTCCGCCGCCCACCAAGGCGATGCGCTTGGGCTCCGCTCTGAGCAATCTCCGCCAGCGGGGCAGAAAAGAGCCGATGGGTTTCACGGGCGTAACGAACTCGGACGCTATGCCTTCACCCGGCACGCCGCCTGTGTTCAGCGATGCCACGTCGTAGCGAATCGAGGGGCGCCCGGCGAAGAGCAACCGCCGCTGGTCGAGGTCAATGCCGGTGACCTCCGCTGCCACGAAGCGAGCACCGCCGAACGCCGACAGGCGGGCAAGGTCGATGTGGATGTCGTCGAAGTCGTAGATGCCGGCAACATGGCCCGGCAGCATCCCCGAATAGGGGGTGTGCGGTTCACGGGCAACGATGGTCAGGCGCAACCCCGGCGGCGGCTTCATGCCAAACGACTTCACCACCTGCACGTGGGCATGGCCGCCCCCTACCAGCACGATGTCGCGCAGCGGCGGCGCGGAGGCGGCAACGCGACGCACGGCTCAGTCCTTGCTTGCAGGCCGCGCAGGTACCTCGGGACGCGCCCTAGTCGCCGCCGGCCGCGGCCACGTCGTTGCCGCTCGCAGCTTGCCGCCGAGCCTGTCGCGCCGCGTGCAGTTCCTGTGCCGTCAGGGCGCGGTCGCCGTCGGCGTCGCCGCGCTCGAAGTCCTTCGCCAAGCGACGCTTCAAGGGCGGCGGCAACTCGTCCCATTCGGCGCGGCCATCCATGTCTCGGTCCAGATAGCCGATGGTCTGGTAGGCATCGATGAGGCGGCCGTCGTGGATGGGACGATCGGTGGTCTCATCCACCCACACGAATGAAAACGCGCCATAGAGCATCTCGTCCCAGGATTGCAGGCCCCAGCGCACCAGCCTCGACGGGTCCGGATTGCCGAGGTTTTGCGCCGAGTTGTCGTACACCGTTGTGTGAACCAGGCGCGAGCCGGCGGGCACTGGCCTCGGCTCCACGAAGGCGTAGCCGCGCTGCCAGTTGAAGTCGTAGTTCGGCACGTTCAGCAGCAGCTCCTCGCGCCCGTCCGGATAGACCAGGGAGAACGTCGAGCTGTGACCTCGATAGTGCGAATGGGGCAACACGTCATAGAGCAGCGCGTCGGCCGGGAACTCCTGATAGGCACGCTGCTCGTGCCGCTTGGCGTTTGGCGGAATGGCAATGGTCGGGTTCATCACCACGCCTTGGCGGAAGAAGGTGTCCGGCTTCTCGTCGTGCAGGTAGAAGCCGATGCGAGTCACGTCGGTAACCGCCTTGCCGTATGGCGTGTAGTGCATCTGGGCGAGGAAGTGGTCGTCCTTGGGCAGGAGCATTCCCGTGCCTTCCGGCAACTCCACCGGACGAACGCCGGGCGCGTAGCCGCCGAGATAGTCATCAAACACGCCGCCGCGTCGGTTGGAATCGCCGTCGATCAGGCCCACAAGGACGTGGTGAACCACCTCTGTGCTACCGGGCAGCACATCCATCGCCCGCACCCACACGTCTTGATCGAGGGGATTCGCCACCGTGGGGAACTGATAGTCCACGACACCGCTGGCGGGAACCTCGTAGGGGGGCAGTTCGATCACGAGGTCTGGCTCGCCGAGCGGCCATTCCGAAGCCGGTGCGACGGCGATGCCGGGCAGCGGATCCTCGCCCTCGCCCCGGGGGGCGCCGGCTTCGATCCAGTGGACGAGGGTGGTGCGCTCCTCGTTCGAAATGCCGGCATCGTCCCGCCATTCGCCCACGTGCGGGTCCGCGTGCCAAGGCGGCATCCTCTTCGTGCGCAGCACCTCGCGCATCATCGGCGCGAACCCTCGCACCATCTCGTAGCTGGTCATTGCCCACGGCCCGATGCCCTCCGGACGATGGCAACCCACGCAATTCTGCTCAAGGATGGGGACGATGGCGTCGACGTAGGAGATCCGCTCGTGCGCCGGATTGTCCCGCTCCGGGAAGTTGATGAGGCAGCCGACGGTGTCTCGCTGTGCCACTTGCGGCTGCGTACCGGCCAGCAACGCGTCGATGGCATCCGCCAGATAGTGCTCCTTCGCCTCGGCAAGCTGGCGCTCGTAGCTGAGGCGATCGTTGATCGGGCCGCGATAGGTGAGTTCCCAACCATCTGGATCGATCAGAAGCGCCTCGGCGGTGCGGGTGAGGCCCAAGCCCTCGCCGACGAGCTGCGTTTCGTCGATGAGGATGGGCAGATCGATGTCCCATTCCTCGGCTTCGGCACGCACCGACTCGCGAGTGTCTTGCAGGTTGGAGTTGATCATCAGGAACACCACGCCTTCGCCGGCATAACGTTCTCGGACTTCGTTGAAGTCCGGCAAGGCGTTGCGCACCACCGGACAGCCGTTGCCCTGGACGACGAGAACCACCGCCTCTGCATCCGAGTGGTAATGCAACTCATGCGCCGTGCCACGGTGGTCGAGCAGCATGAAGTTGTCCACGGAAGCGCCCCAAGCGCAGCCGCTCCAAACGAGGGCGAAGACGAACCCAAGACGACACGAGCGCATGGCCGCGGCTCCAAGCTTGTATGGCGGCGAGTATAAGGCGACGGGCTTGTCGGGAGCGCGAGGCCGAGACCTCACGAGGCAGCCTCAGGCGCTGGCAAGGCGTCGCCCTGGGCGCACGGCCGCGAGGGTTGCGAGGGCCACGGCGATCGGCAGGGCCGCGGCCAGCAGCACGCCGTTCCAGCCGGCAAAGTGCATCACCGCGCCGGCGCCCAACGACCCGCAGGCGGAGACTCCGAACACGCTGAATTCATTCACTGCTTGGGCGCGGAAGCGTTCCGACGGGCGGTGCGAATGACCGAGCAGCGCCGTGCCTCCGATGTACAGAAAGTTCCAGCCGACGCCAAGGGCGATCATGGCCGCCCCGTAGTGCATGACCTCGCGGCCGAGGAACCCGGCGACCAACGTGAGCGCGAGCACCAAGGCGCCGATCGTCATGATCCGCCCTATGCCGAGCCGACCAATGAGGTAGCCGGTAACCAGCGAAGGCAGGTACATGGCGAGGACATGCGCCTGTATCACCGCGGCCGTGGCAGTCATCGAATGCCCGTCCACGATGTGCATGCTGAGCGGGGCAGCGGTCATCACGAACGTCATCACGCCGAACCCGGCAACGCCGCCGAGCACGGCGACCAGGAACAGTGGCTGGCGCACCACCACGGCAAGTGGGCGCGGAGCCTGGGCCGCTGCGTCGTCGGCCACGTCACGCGAGGAGAGGCGACGCAGCACTGCGGCCACCACGACATAGCTCGCCGCGACCACGAGGAACGCGCCGCCGAAGGGAATGCCCTCAATCCAGTGTTCGCCTTGAGCCGCCAGTGCCGGCCCAACGATGGCGCCGCCGAGGGACCCCACCAACACCAAGGAAATGGCCTGACTCTCCCGCCCTTCCGGCGCGTTTTCCATCGCCGCGAAGCGATACTGCAGCGCAAACGCATTCGCCGCGCCCACGAGCGCCACCGCCACGCAGAACAGGCCAAAGCTCGCGAGTCCCGTCGCCGCCATCGCCAGCAAATAGCCAAGGGAACCGATCAGCGCGCCGACGGCGAATCCCCGCGGTCGCCCAATGCGCGACATCAACCAGGCGGCACCCACGGTGGTAGCGGCTGTGCCGACGATGTGCACCGACAGCGGCAAGGTTGCCAGCGCCGGTGTCGGCGCAAGCCGCTGGCCAACGATCCCGCCCAGCGTCACCATCGCCACGGTGCCGCTCACGCCGACAAGCTGGGCACCCATGAGCATGGCGAGGTTGCGGTTGAGCAGGTTCATCAGCGCCGTGCGTCCAGAAGCCAATGCGCACGTCGTGAAGCGATCCTGCGGATCGTCACGGGCAAGCTCACGGTGCCGACGCCTCGCGCAGGCGGTCGAGGTTAACGCCCCGCTCGATACCTCGGCGGCCTTGCCCGGCGCATTGCCAATGTCGCAGGCGCGTTGCACGACGCCGGCGCCGAAACGATCGATCAAACCGTCGATGGTCGTCTCCAGCCGCCGCGCGGCACCGTCCTCGAAGAGGTCTAGTTGCCGAGGATAGCGCCTCCATTCGAGGTCATAGGCCGCAAGGCCCACCAGACGAAACGGCCCCGGGTGGTCGAACTCGTCGAGCAGGTTTCTCGCGGCAGCGAAGTACTCGGCGGACGTGTCGCCCGGTCGGGGCAGGCGACATTGTCGGGTGAGGAGCTCAAACCGATGGGTCTTCAGACGCACGCGAATCCCTCGCGAGACGTGGTTCTTCGCCCGGACCCGACGTGCGACCCGGTCTGCGGCACGACGCAGATGCATCTCGATGTCGTGCCGCGCGGACACGTCGTGGCTGAGAGTGCGGTCTGAACCGACGCTGGCGGCACGGCGACGGTGATCGACTCGGCGTGGATCGCGGGCGTGTGCAAGTTCATGGAAATGCGCCCCAGCGGAGCCAAGCTGATGCGCAAGCAACGCCGGATCAGCCCCGGCAATGTCGCCAATGGTGCGATAGCCCAAGGCTTCAAGCCGTGGCACCGTCTTGCGTCCCGCGCCCCACAGTCGCGACACGGGCAGCGGTGCGAGCCAGCGCCGCGCCGTCTGGGGCGGCACCACCAGCAGGCCATCTGGCTTGCCGCAGACGCTCGCAACCTTGGCGACGTATTTGGTCGCGGACACGCCCACCGACACGGCGAGGCCCGTTGCCTCCCGGACGGCTTCCTTGATGCGCCTGGCCATGGCCCGCGGGGGCCCGAACAGCCGCTCGGCACCGGACATGTCGAGAAACGCTTCATCGAGCGAGATCGGCTCCACCACGGGCGAGAAATCGGCGAACACTTCCATGACCTGACGGGAAATCTCTTCGTAGCGACCGAACCGTGGCGCCACCATCACCGCCTGTGGGCAGCGCCGCCGCGCCTCGGCCACCGGCATGGCGCTGCCCACCCCATAGGGCCGCGCCTCGTAACTTGCCGTCAGCACCACGCCCCGCCAACTGCGGGGGCCTACAAGCACGGGGCGCCCCCGCAAGGAAGGATCGTCGAGTTGCTCCACCGCAGCGTAGAACGCATCCATGTCGGCGTGCGCCACTACGCGCGGCCACGTCGGCGTCTTCATGCGTCGAGCATATCCAATACTGTGCAGAATTACACTATTTAGCGCAACCCACAGAGCGCAAGGAAGCGCTCCTTCTGCTCCTCCGTCATGGCAGACAAGATCGGCACGCCTAGCTCCGTGGTTGGAAGGTCGGCAAACTCCGGCGACGGCGCTTGCATCCGCGCTGCGATGTTGTGCAGCCCGCCGCCTTCCTCCGAACCCCGGCTCAAGGCTGCCGCGATCGACGGCGGCCAAACCCGTTCCGGGCCGCCGCCGAGGCCCAGGGGATTGGCTCGCCCGACATGCTCCTCGATCTCGCGGTACATGACCTGTTCCTCTGCCGAACGCTGGCGCTGGCCAGCACGGCCGTACTGCGAAGCCGATTGGTTGCAGATGGCCGCCCAAGGTAGCCGCACATGAAATCCCGGCAGTGCTCGACACGACTCCGGAGCGCCGTCGCCGCCACTCACTTGGCCGTCCTTCACCATGAAGTGGTAGGCCGAGAGTTCCCTGCCCGCAGGCAAAAGCCGCGCCGGCGGCGATGTGTAGATTTCGCTGAATCCCCACGCCATGTCCGCCGGCAACTCCGCCTCGCGCAACATTCCGACGCCCGCTTCCGCACACGCCACGCACCACGCCAGCGACCCGAATTCGCCGACCTGCTCCGCCTTCGTCCCATCGCCCATACCCTGCACCCCCGTGCCTTTGGTCGTACCACTGTAATCCAAGCACCGTGGTATGGTCGCCGCGTTTTTTTGGGGAGGGCCGCATTTGAGCGACATCGACGCCACGAGCGACCGGCACCTGCGCGGCAAATACGCCATCGTCGGCATTGGCGAGACGGAGTACACGCG
This sequence comes from Pseudomonadales bacterium, assembly GCA_965116935.1. Taxonomy (GTDB): domain Bacteria; phylum Pseudomonadota; class Gammaproteobacteria; order Pseudomonadales; family Azotimanducaceae; genus VXYL01. The sequence goes on from OZ220737.1 coordinate 5,104,512, forward strand.
CGGCTCCGGCATGACCACCCGTGCCCTAGGAACCAGGGCAGTCCGTGCCGCGGTCGAGGATGCTGGACTCACCTCCGCCGACATCGACGGCATGCTGTCCTACAGCGGCAACGACTCCATCCCCTCCACGGTCTTGGCCGGCGACCTCGGCATGAGGCTCAACTTCTACATGGACTGCCAAGGCGGCGGCTCCTCCACCGAAGCCTTGGTCGGCATCGCCATGGGCGTCATCGAGGCGGGTCTGTGCAACACCGTTGCCATCTTCCGCGCCATGAACGGCTACTCCGAATTCCGCATCGGCGGCACCGGGCGCTCGAGCGGTCGTTCCGCACTCTCGGGCGATGCCCTGTTCGGACGCGTCTATGGCCAAGCCAGCGCCGGCCAGAACTTTGCCCAAAGCTTCATGCGCCACATGTACGACTACGGCACCACCCCCGAACAGGTGGCGCACGTGAAGGTGATCCACTCCGAGCACGCCTCCAACAACCCCAAGGCGTACTACAAGAACCGCGTTAGCGTGGACGACGTGCTTTCAAGCCGGATGATCTGCAAGCCCCTGCACCTGCTTGATTGCTGCGTGGAGACAGACAACGCCAACTGCATCATCGTCACGTCGATGGAACGCGCCAAGGACATGCGCCACACGCCCGCGAAGATCCTCTCGGTGGTGGGGCGCTGCTCGAAACCGCGCATGGACAACCACTACCAGCACGGCCCCATCTCCACGGTTGCCGGCCACTATGCCCGCCACATCCTGTGGCCCAACGCCGGGGTCGGCCCCGAGGACATCCAAGTGACCGGCTCCTACGACGCCTTCACCTTCACCACCATGCTGCAACTCGAAGACTACGGCTTCTGCAAGAAGGGTGAAGGCGGCGAATACGTCAGTTCCGGCATCATGCGCCTCGGCAACAAGCGCCCGAACAACACCAGCGGCGGCCACCTCTGCGAGGGCTACACCCACGGCATCGCCATGGTGATCGAGAACGTGCGCCAACTGCGCCACGACAACGACTGTTGCCCCGTGGCCCCCGACGGCAAGCGCCACCATACGTACGACTACTCCGAAGGCGGCTGCCGCCAAGTCAAGGACGTCGAGCTATCGGCAAATCTGGGCTGGGCGACGCCAAACACCGGCAGCGCCCTCGTGATGCAAAGGGGAGCCTAAGCCATGCCACTCGAAGGCGAATACATGGGCCGCGACGTCGTCATCAACGACCTTGACACGGCAAACCAAGAGTTCTACAGCCACTGCGCCACCGGTACTCTGCATCTGCAGAACTGCGCCTCCTGCGACCTCATGCGCTACCCCACCACCACCGCCTGCCCCTGGTGCGCGAGGGCCGAGTACGACTGGAAGCCCGTCTCCGGCAAGGGCACGGTGCATTCCTACACCGAAGTCCATCACGCCATCGACCCGGTCTTCCGCACGCATGTGCCATACCACATCTTGCTGGTGGACCTGGACGAGCAACTCGGCCAGCCAACGGAACACGAGGCCCTGCGCATCAACGGCAACCTCGTGGATGCTGACGGCGAGATGGCCGGCGAGGACCTCGTCAACACCGTAGGCATCGGCACCCGAGTCCGCATCGTCTTCAAGGACATGGGCGGCGGAATCGCCTTGCCCCTATGGACGGTGGATGAAGAGGCAGAGCAGCCGGAAACGGTCTGGCGCTATGCTCAGGAATAGCGAAGGACATGGATAGGACACAGGCAGAAGATTTGGTAGGGTTGATCCGAGGCAATCCGAACGTTGGAGTTTTCCAGGTTGCGGAGGAACGGCGGCTACCCTTGCGAAAGTTCCACTCGTGGGCTAACGACAAGGACGGTCTTCATGGGTTGAAAATCGCCTCAGACGACGCCGCTTACTGGCTGGTCTTTCTTCAGTGGAACCGTGACAAGCACCCTGAACGCTACCACATGGTCGCGTCTTGAAGGCCACCGTCACCGTGCTCCGCAAGCGCGCCCGCACACACGCCAACATTCGCCGCCTCGACGAACTATCCGCCCGCCTCGAATTCGTGGGCGAATCCACGGAGCCACTGCGCGAACCCGTGCGACTTGACCGAAGCAACACGGCATTCCACGAGCTGCACAAGTCGGCCCGCACGTTCCTCCAAGGCGACTGGCAAGCCACCAACCAAGGCGACAGTTCCGGCTTCGCCCTGCTGTTTCCCATGAACGACCTGTTCGAGAAGTTCATCGCCCGCAAGATGCTTGGGACCGCAGGCGGAAGGTCGGTTGAGACTCAGCCAAGCCGCAAGTTTGCGTTGCAGGAAGGCGCCAAGGGCCGCTTCCAGCTAAAGCCAGACCTGATCTTTGACGGCGACATCGTCATCGACACCAAGTGGAAGAGCTCAAGCCCAACGAGCGCAACCTTGGCATCACCCAAGGCGATGTATACCAAATGCTCGCCTACGCAAGCGCATACGACGCCGAGCGTCTCCTGCTCCTCTATCCGTGGCACGCAAGGCTCGGCGAAGCAGCAAAGGGCGTACTCCCGATGGACTGTCTCCGGCAAGCCCACGCCGTTCCACATAGCCACCGTGGACATCGGCGATCCACCGGGCGTTGCCGATGCACTCCGGCGGATCATCGAGAGCTGAACCCCCGGTCGCGAACCAAACACGGGCACCGCACGCGTCGCCCGTCCGGGAGGGGCGTCACGGCTCTAAGGCCGATCGAAAACGTCGTCGAGCGATGTAGCCTCCAGCACTCTATCCGCCCATCTCTTCAAGTCAGCCATCGACGCCCCAACCAAGCGCTCCGACGCTGACCTCGGAAGCGCGCCAAAGCGACGCAGCAACTGCCGTTCGACAACGGCCCGCTCCCCCTCGACACGGCCTCGCTCGATACCTTGCTCGATGCCCCGTTCGATGCCCTGCTGCATGCCCTCGTCCCGGGCTCGCTGGAAACCTCCGGCCATAGCCTTGCTCTCCTCCGGGTACTTTCGCTCGAATTCCTGTCGTTCATTGTCCGTCAGTTCAGCGTACATGTCGATGAACTCGAGGCATTTCAGCCGCCGGTCCCGATCCGGCTCAAGTGCCAGCAGCCCTCGCGTCGCATCTGCGTACACAGCGACCTGCTCGCTGGGTGGCACGCGCATGTTCGGCAGGTTCACCCGCGCCACGACGTTGTCAGTGCCGCGCCAATCCCCTGCGGGGAGTTGGTCCAGCCGACACGCCACCCATTGGAACGTAAGGTAACGCCGATGTTCGGTCCCCAGCGTCAGCGACCGGGCGGCGGTTGCGAGGAACGCAGGAACACCACCACCGGTACGACGCGATCCGTCTCGTTGAGGTCGGCAAGGTCGAGGCAGTAGCGCGCCAGCCGGCGGGGAGAGAATCGGCCGGCGTCCGTCTCCTCCTCCACCACGAACGCTACGGACCTGCGCTGGCCGTCCGGCCACTCCACCAACAGGGGCACATCCAGTTCGCGCCACCTCGTTCCCAGCCTGTCCTGCAACTGCTCCTGTCGCACAGGCACGATTTGGGCGCGCTCCTCGGGTGCCGGTGCCTCCTCAGGCGCAAACAATGCCAGCGCCTCGCGCGGATAGTCCAGGATGAGGTTCTTGAAGTTCTGGTCGTGGTTGGCCGTCATCGCTTTTGTTTGCCGCTATGCGCCGCAAAGCATGACGGATTCGGAGCCATCGCATGATGCAGACAAGCGCCCAAACGCCTGTGAGACATGCGCCCGCAGCCGCGGACCTCACAACAAATGGTCAACCGCCCACGCACTCGTCGCAGGGCATGGCAAGCCTTGCGTGGAGCTACGTCATTGCTAATCGGGAATCAGTTTCTTACAGGCTGACCGAAGCAGTTAGGCGTCAAGCACCAATGGGATTTCGCGCACGACGCCTATGCGTTCGAGGAAGTCGTCCTCGTCGCGGCACTCGTAGGCTGCGCGGAGGAGATACGGCAAGGGCCGCCGCAACGCGGCCACTCGAGCGGTGAAGGATGGCGATACCGCGAAGCCACGCAGGCCGAACATCTCGTCGAGTGCGTCGATGCGGTCTTCCATCGTTGGCTCGGCACGCAGTTCGCCTGGGTCTGCGGGCAGGATTGGATCGTCGTCGGGGCCCATGTCGGCGTCCGCGCGCATCAGCCGTCCAACGCGGCGCAAAGCCGCGATCGTCCCGTCCGACATGAACCCTTCCGGCTCGTTGAGCGAGGTTTGGACTTCTCCCGCACTCCAGCTTGGCAAGGCAGCACTCCTGGGCGCCCGCACAAAGCCGACTCGCGTGCGCAGGTGGATGGCAACGCGCACGGCCCACCTCCGCGCCATCTGGTGCCGACGCCAATCCGGCCCCAGCACCCACACCTCGGGGAATCCGCACTTCTCGTAGAGCGACAACTTGCGGCGTAGGGCAACCGCAGTGCCATCTGCTTCGAGCACCACATCTGGAAGCTCGTCACCGTCGATCACGACGGGTTCCCCGGCACGCTTGGTGGTGTCGCGGGTGTACACGACCTGGCTGTTCTGCGCGATGCGGCGGGTGTTGCCGTCAGGAGCACGGATCACGAGTTCGCTTGCTCGAAGCACAGCAATGCCGACGCCCCGCGTCGCGGCGATCCGCTCGACGAGGTCGCCAAGCTGTGTCCTGGGGGAGTCGCGGCGAGGCACGGGTGTGTGCCGACCCGTGCCCTCGTTGCCCTCGTAGCGGGAGGGGGCTTGCGGCCGCGATCCAAAACCGCGCCCTTTCGCCCGCGTCTGCCGGCCATCGCCAGCGCCTCGCCCAAACGGTTTTCTCCTACCCATGCCTCACCCCGCGTGCCAGACGCCATCGTAATGGAAGCCGGCGCGCCCCAAAAGCGGCGCGTCGGCAGTTTCGCTGGCGCGAACTGCCGACGTCGGGGCCAAGGCTCGGCCGCTCAGACTCCTACGAGAAGGCGAGCACGCCTTCGTTGGAGGGTGCCGCATCGATGCGCACGAACTCCTCGTGACCCTTAGCCGTCAACCGGCGGATAGGGAGGCACGCCCCAAGCCTCGTTCGGGTGATCCATCATCAGGTTGACGAAGTGGGGCACGAGGCAGGCCATGATTTCCTTGCCGCCTTCCACTTGCTGCCGGTTCACGCCGCCGCTCCAAGTCGCACCGCCGTGGACGAGCTGATTACGCAGGATGTAGAGGCGTCGGAACAAGACCGCGAGGATTCGTGGGGTGTCCTGTCGGCCTAGCGCTTCGTTGACATAGCGTTGGTCGGCGCGAAACCGCTCCCGCCAGTCGTCGTATCCCCCCTCGCCGTGGTGGTGCCGCCAGAACGGCTCATAGACGAAGTGGTTGCTCAGGAACGGATGCAAGGCGCCGGAGAAGCGCTGCCAGATGGCTTCGTAGATGATGCGCCGGTCGTCCACGCTGAAGATCATGTCGAAGTACCACTGTCGAAACTCGGTCTCGCGGAATAGCCCGTGCAGGTCGCGGCCCTGAGCATAGGCGGCGTTGAAGGCAATCCAGTAGCAGATGAAGGCGGTGTCGGCGTCTTTCCGGCTGGCAGCCTGCTCTGCGCCTTGAACCCAACTGATGGCGCGATGGACACGCAGGCCCAGGTCGGACGGAAAACCCTCGCGAAGGTGACGTTGCTTGGCCTTCAGGGCCTCGAACGTGAGGTCAGCGGCGGTCATCTTGGGAGCGTTCCGGGTTCGCGATCCGGCGCAATGATAGCCGGAGGTGCCCGTACGGGGCATGGAGGGGCGTGGAATCGTGGTAGGTTTCGCGTTCGCCGGGATTCGCGTCATGGAACCTTGGTCCTTGGTTCGCCGGGGCCCGGCGGCTGTAGCTGCCGACGGCATTCGGCGCAGGAACGGGTTTCACGAGAGGAGCTTGCGTGCACTTCAATCTGGCTACCGTATTCGACACCATTGCCGACGCCGTTGCCGACCGCGACGCCATCGTTTTTCGCGACCGGCGCCTGACCTATCGGCAGCTTCAGGAGCGCACCAATCGTCTGGCGCACCTCCTTGCGACACGGGGCTACGGCTGCCATGCGGATCGCGGCTCGCTCAGGGACTTCGAGTCGGGCCAAGATCACCTGGGCCTGTATCTCTACAACGGCAACGAGTACCTCGAAGGAATGCTCGGCGCGTTCAAGGCGCGGCTGGCGCCGTTCAACGTCAACTACCGCTATGTGGACGAGGAACTGCTGTATCTGCTGAACAACGCCGCCACCAAGGCACTGATCTTCCACAGTTCGCTGGCAGAGCACGTGGAGAGCATCCGTGCCGAAGTGCCAACGCTTGAGCTTCTGCTGCAAGTGCGCGACGACGACCATCCGCTCGTGGATGGCGCGCTCGATTTCGAGGAGGCGCTGGCCGCCGCCGATCCCTCCCCACCGAACATCGAACTGCCGGCCGACGACCTCTACATCATCTACACGGGGGGAACCACGGGCATGCCGAAGGGCGTGCTGTGGAGGCAGTCGGACATCCTCATCGCCTCCCTGGGCGGCCGCCGAGGCAGCGGCAAGGTGATGCAGTCGCTCGCCGACTACCGCGATCGGGCCCTGCACGGCGACCGTCGCCACATGCCGGCGCCACCCTTCATGCACGGCGCCGGCCACTGGACCGCCTTCCAGGCATTCAACACCGGCGGCACGGTTGTGATTCAGGACGAGGTGAAGCGCTTCGATGCCGCCGGCGCGGTCGAGGTCATCGAACGCGAGGGCGTAAACAACCTGCTCATCGTCGGCGATGCCTTCGGGCGGCCCTTGGCGGATGCCCTGCGGGCAAGCGGCGCGAGTTGTCCGAGCCTCAAGAACCTCCTCACCGGCGGCGCCATCATGACGGCGAAGCTGAAGGCCGAGTTGCTTGAACTGCTGCCCCACATCAACATCATCGACACTGCCGGCTCGTCGGAAACCGGCGGTCAGGCCTCGCATGTCAGCAACGCCGCGAGTGGTGCGGCAAGCGGGCGCTTCAAGCTCTCGGCCCACAATGCGGTGCTGAGCGATGATCTGTCGCGCATTCTCGAACCCGGCCACGAAGGACTCGGCTGGTGGGCGCGAGCGGGCAACATCCCACTCGGCTATCTCGGCGACGAGAGCAAGACCCGGGAGACCTTTCCCACCGTGGATGGCGTGCGCTATTCGGTGCCGGGAGACAAGGTTCGCCTGCTGGCGGACGAGACGCTGGAACTGCACGGGCGCGAGTCCGTGACGATCAACTCTGGCGGAGAGAAGATCTTCGCCGAAGAAGTGGAACAGGCGATCAAGCACCATCCGGCCGTGTACGACGCCGTGGTGGCGGGGCGGCCATCGGAGCGCTGGGGCAGCGAAGTGGTGGCCATCGTCCAGTTCCGCGCCGGGGCGGAGGCTTCGCGGGCGGAACTGCTCGCAGAGTGCGAGCGCCACATCGCACGCTACAAGCTGCCGAAGGCATTTCTGTTCTTGGACCAGATTTTCCGCAGCCCGAACGGCAAGGCGGACTACAAGTGGGCCAAGAGCGTGGCCGACCAGGCCAACTGAGAGAAGGGAAGAGGGTTAGGACATGGATGGGATCAAGGTGCTCGTCTTCGACGTTGGCGGCAGCGTGTTCGACTGGCAGACGGCAACCCGTTCTGCGGTGTCGTCGCTGGCGCAGGAGCGTGGCGTGGAAGTGGACGACGAGGCGTTCTGCTTCACCTGGCGTCGGCGGATGTTCGAGCAACTCGGCGAAGTGCGTGCCGGCACCCGTCCGTGGCAGAACGCCGACTCCCTGCACCGCGCCGTGCTCGACGAACTCGCGGAGCAGTATCCCGCGCTCGAACTATCCCCGGAAGATCGCGACTCCCTCAACCGCGCCTGGCACCGCATGGGCGTGTGGGAGGACTTTCCAGAGTCGCTCAAGCGACTGCGCGAACGCTACATCGTCTCCATCCTCACGGTGTTGTCGCTGTCAATCGTGGTGGACAGTTCCCGCCACGCCGGCATCGACTGGGACGCCTATCTCTCCTGCGAAATGCTCGGCGTGTACAAGCCGGAAGCAGAGGCATACCAGAAAGGCGTGCGCCTCTTGGGCGCCGAACCCCACGAGTCGATGATGGTGGCGGTGCACCCGCCGGACCTTCTCGCCGCGCAAAGGGCGGGGCTCAAGGCCGGCTACGTCAAGCCCAAGCTGCTCGAAATGGGCAGCCGCGGCGAGACCTCGAGCTTTGAGATCGTCGCCGAGGACTACCGAGACTTCGCCGACAAGCTCGGCTGCTGACGAGCCTCCCCTCGGCAACCCCATCAGGTTCCCCGCGCGCCTGCCCGACTGAACATAGGCCGGCGCTCGCGGGGGAACGCTTCGTGCGTCGGAATGCAACCGCTGCGCCTTACAGCACTCCGCTGCTGTCAGCCGCCGGTAGTGCGGCGTCGCCGATTCGCCACCACTTGGGCAGCAGCACGGCCCTGATCCGCCGCGCGGCCTCGAAGTCCCGGATCGGGCCATCGTCGTTGAAGTACCTGGCGATCTGGTCCCGGAAGGCGTCCGGGTCCGTCCAGATGCCCACGTTCACGTACAAGTGACCCGACGCCGCGGCCTGGTCCTCGAGCGTCCAGGTGATGTAGGGAAAATCGTCCTTGGCCCCCACCTCGCTCAGGAACTCCGCGACCAATCCCAGGCGGTCCTGAACCTGCGCCTGGTGCGTCCAGAACTCGCGGAAATCCTCAATCCTGTCCGGCTGGATCGACCATTTGACCACCACGATCACCATTTCCGCGCTCCTTCACCCGCTTAAGTCGCGTCGCCCGGCGAATGTCGATGGCATGGCTATGCGCGCCGTTGCGGGCGCGTCGGCCGTTCGCCACGCGAGCCGCTGGCGTCCTTGCCCTTGCGCTCACCACAGTCTCGGTGGTCAGCGCGCCATCCAGTCGTTGGCGTGGGACGTAACGCGCCAGATGCCGTCGCCCTCGTGATGAGCGATTTCCGACAGCGGAACGGCTGGCATGCCGCCGCCGCCTCGAGGAACGGGGCCCGTGGGCAACAAGGGGAGGCCGTACTTCTCCCACCACGGCGGCTCAAGGACCACGTTGCCTTCCACGGGCCGTTGGCCCAGGTTCCATTCGTGGAAGATGTCGGCGAAGGGCGCGCGCCGCTCGGCCACGAACTCGTTCGAGTCCATGATCCACTGGTTGGTGACTTCGCGATTGCCGTCGGTGGGGTCGTCGTCGGTGTCGCCCGGGATGGTGAACGTGCCGTCCATGGTGCAGTTGATGCGAGGGCCGCCGTTCTTGCCGGCGGCGGTCCAGCGCATGTGGCTGCGGCGACGGACGCGGTTGAAGTCCTGCACCGTGGCCATGCGCACGCGGTCCGACTCGTGGATGCCGGCGGAATGCACCATCCAGCCGTGGCAGAACAGCACGTCGCCCGCCTTGCCGGTGAATTCGAGCGGCTGCACTTCGGCCTTGATTTGGTCCATGGCCGGCTTGGAGGCGTCGGTCGCCACCCAGTTGTAGGCTTGTTCGGAGGTGGGGTAAAGCCGCTGCGGCGAGGTTGGGTAGAAGGTGTAGCCCCCGGCGCCGGGTTGCACGTCCTTCACGTAGGTGATGACGATCAGTTCGGTCATGCTCTGGTCCATGTGCGGGCCGAGCTTCGACGCCGGGCCATCCGGGTCCCGCGGGAATATCGAGTAGATGCCGCGATTGCGGCGCGGGCGCTTCACGGGGCCACCCAACAGCGCTTCGGCCATGTAAAGCACGTTCGGGTGCGCCGAGGTGGCATTGACGAAGGCTGGATCGTGGCCAATGCCATGCCAGCGCCAGACGTCGTTGCTTATGTCCTTGGTGAGCTTGTAGGGCAAGCGCCCGACCCGCTCCCCGGGCGTGGCGGCGGGACGCTCCTGCTCCGGAGAGGGCCATTCGCCCTGGCCCATCCAGTTGCGGGCAAGTCCCCAACGATTCTCCACCGGCCAGTGCTTTCCGGGCGCCACCCACGTGGAAGGATCGTCGGGCTTGAGCCCTGCCGCGCGCGCCGGCGGCTGTTGCCACCACAGGGCGAGGAACGGCTCGAACAGTTGCGGGGCGACCATGCCGCGCTTGACGAGGAAACCCGACTCGCGGAACTGCTCGATCTCCTCCGGCGTCAGGCCAAGGCGATCCGCACCCGGCGGATCATCTTCGGGCAGCGTCGGTCGCGGCAGCAGGCCTGGCGGGGCCTTGGTGCCAAAGGCGGCTTCGGGGTCGCGGGGTGGCGGAACCGGCGCTTGTTCCACATGGCCTGACTCGGACATCGCTGCTCCCCTCGCCTTGTACAGCCGCTTGAGTTTAGCCGATGGCGAGAGCCTCGAAGTGAGCGCGGGACGGCGGGGAACAAGGCGGCCTCCTCGCTGCATGATGGGGCCGTCTCGCGGCGAGAGGGCTGGTTGCACCTTGGCTTGGTGAACAAAGCGGGCCTTTGGAGGGAAGGCAGGATGCCTCCCTCCGAAGCGTGCGGACCTCGGTACCCTCCTCGTTCAAACGCTCGCCTCGCGCAGGGCCCGCAATCGTGCGCGTTCCTCCTTTGGCTGGCGTTCCATGGCGCGGGTGAGGGCCGCCGGCGCGATGCGTGGCAAGACCGAGTGCACGTAATCGTTCACCTCGTCGGGATACGCCCGCCACATCTCCCGCAGCACCCAGCCCACGGCCTTTTGCATGTAATAGCGGCGATCCTCGATGCAGCTTTCCAGCATCGGCAACATCGCTTCGGCCGGCAGGAACACCGCATTCTTGCCGGTGTAGTGGATGAGGCTGACGATGGAGATGCGCTTTGGCCACAGGTCTTCGCTGGCATTCCAGCGCTGTAGCACCGGCAGGACCGACTCCCGGTCGGCTTCCAGCAAGCGCGAGTAGGTCCAGCTCAACGCGTCCGCATGCGCCCAGTTGTCCACCCGCTCGATCCAGCGGCGCATCACGGGCCACATTTCGGGCATGACCCGCCGGCGCACGATCGGTCGGTAGTACTCCTCGGCGGCGAACAGGACATCGCCCCATTCGCTGTGCATCCAGAGGTCATCCCACACGTCTAGAACCTCAAGGGCATCAAGCGCATAGAACGAAAACCCCTGGCGCACCCGCTGCCGCAACGTCGGCACGCGAATGCCGACGTAGAGCATGTTCGAGCGCCGATCCTTCGCCATGTGCAGGCCGAAGCTCGGACGTCCAATGGCCTGCAGGGCCTCGAGCACTTCGTCGTGATAGTGTGGGTACTTCACCTCAGGGCCCCCTCACACGCGATGCGCTTCGCCATCGGCCAGATTGTCGAACACAACCGCTTCCCGTACCGAGGCGTAGTGTTCGGCGCAGACGAAGTGTTCTCGCTGTCGGAAGAATGGTACGACGCCGTGGCCCGCAGCCGGCCGCCGAAGGACCGTCCCTGGTATCACGTTTTGGTGGACGGCGATGCCCACACCACCTACGTCGCCGAACGGCACTTGGAACCAAGCGAGGACCACACGCAGATCGACCATCCCCTCTTGGGCCGGTTCTTCAACCGCTACGACGGCGAGCGCTACCACCCGCGCTAGCGCGCTTCAGGGCGCACGAGCGCGACAAGAGACAGCGTCCTACAGAGATGCCGGCTCGAACTCCTCTTCCGGCAGCGCCATCAAGCTCTCGCCGCCGGCGGTGGCGGCCGCTAGATAGGAATCGGCGCGCGGCAGGATATGTTCCACGTAGAACTGCGCCGTCGTCAGCTTCGCTTCGAGAAACGACCGGTCCGGATCGCCGGCTGCGAGGCGCGCCTTCGCCACAAGCGCCGCCCGCAGCATTTGCTGGGCCCCGGCCACCACGCCGCAGAGCATCAGCAGGTTGTAGGCTGCGGCACCAGCATTGACAAGATCGTTGCCGGCATTGGCGAGCACCCACTCCAATCCTTGTTCCATGCGCTCGACACCTCCGCGGTAGGCGGGCAGCAAGTCCGGCAATTCCGTCGCGATTGGATCTTCAAGCGCCTGCATCTCGTCGATCAGCACCCGAAGCGCCTGCCCCTGGTCGCGCAGGACCTTGCGACCCACGAAGTCCATCGCCTGGATGCCGGTGGTTCCTTCGTAAATGGTCGTGATGCGGGCGTCTCGGTAGTGCTGCGCGGCGCCGGTCTCCTCGACAAACCCCATGCCGCCGAACACCTGCAGTGCCGTGGAGGCGATCTGCTGGCCGGTTTCCGTGATCCATGCCTTGATGACGGGGGTCAGGAGGTCGATGCGAGCCTGGTGGTAGGCACGCTCAGCGCCGCTTGCACGCGCGGCGCGGTCGAGATGCGATGCGCCGACATAACCCACGGCGCGCATGGCCTCGATCTGCGCCTTCATCTCCATCAACATGCGCCGCACATCCGGGTGGTGGATGATGGTCACCGAACCCTCCGAGCCCGGCGCCGCCCCCTGCACGCGCTCCCGTGCATAGGCAACCGCGTCCTGATACGCCCGCTCGGCGATGGAGAGACCCTGCAATCCCACCCGCACGCGGGCATCGTTCATCATGGTGAACATGCAGGCCAGGCCCTGATGCGGGCCACCGACCAGATAGCCCACGGCATCGTCGTATTCCATCACGCAGGTGGGGCTGCCGTGGATGCCGAGCTTGCCCTCGAGGGACACGGCGCGAACCCGGTTGCCCTCACCCAGGCTGCCGTCGTCACGGGTCAGCACCTTCGGCACGAGGAACAGCGAAATGCCGCGCACGCCCGGAGGCGCATCGGGCAGGCGAGCGAGCACGAGGTGGACGATGTTGTCCGCCATGTCGTGATCGCCATAGGTGATGAATATCTTCTGCCCGCGAATGCGGTAGTGGTCGCCCTCCGGCGTTGCCGTGGAGCGCAGCAGGCCAAGGTCGGAACCTGCCTGCGGCTCGGTGAGATTCATCGTGCCGGTCCAGACCCCGCTCACCATGTTCGGCAGGTAGCGTCGCTTCAACTCGTCCGATGCGTGACTGGCGATGGCTCGAACCGCGCCTTCTGCAAGCAACGGACAGTTGGACCAAGCGAGGTTCGCCGACTGCCACAACTCGCCGGTGGCGATGGCGAGCAGCACCGGCAACGCCTGACCACCGTATTCCTCGGCGAAGGACAACGCCGGCCAGCCACCGTCGCGGAACTGATCGAAGGCGTCGGCAAAGCCAGGCGGCACGCGCACCTCGCCGTCCTCGATTCGCGCACCGGCCCGGTCGCCAACGCCATTCGTGGGCGCAATGACCTCTTCGGCGAAGCGTGCAGCCTCGCGCAAGGCAGCACGAACGAGATCCGGCGTCGCCTCCTCGTAGCCGGGCAGAGAGCTGATCTCGCGCCACGGCACGAGTTCCTCAAGCACGAACCAGATGTCCTTGGTGGGTGCGCGGTATTCGGCCACGTTCGCTCCGCTTGCGGGTGTCGGCGGCAGTTTACCGGCTCGCAAGGCCCTTGGAGCTTCTCGGGCGGGGCTAGAATGCGCCGCTTCACAACATGCACCCCTTGGGGAGTTGAATGACCGTTCGCGCAGAGTTCCACTTCGATTTCGGCAGTCCGAATGCCTACCTCTCGCACTTGGTGATTCCCTCGATTGAAGAGCGCACCGGGGTCTCGTTCGAGTATGTGCCGGTGCTGCTCGGTGGCGTTTTCAAGGCCACGGGGAACGTCTCGCCAGCCGTCTCCTTGCAGGGCATCAAGAACAAGCCCGAATACCAGCGCCTCGAGACCCAGCGCTTCGTGAAGCAGCACGCCATCACCGCCTATCGCAGCAATCCGCACTTCCCCGTCAACACCCTGCAGATCATGCGCGGCGCCGTGTATGCCCGCCGTGCGGGCTTCTTCGAGCGCTATGTGGATGCGGTGTATCGGCACATGTGGGCCGAAGGTCGCAAGATGGGCGATGCCGAAGTGATCGCCGCGGCCCTGGCCGAGTCGGACCTCCCTGCCGCCGACATCCTGGCCGGCATTCAGGACCCGGAAGTGAAGGCCGAACTCATCGCCAACACGGAAGGCTCGGTGGCCCGCGGCGTCTTCGGCTCGCCGAGCTTCTTCGTTGGGGAGGAGCTCTACTTCGGCAAGGACCGGCTGCGCGAGGTGGAGGAGGAGATCGAGCGCCAGAAGAGGGGGTGATCGCGCTAGGAGCGTGCACCGTAGAACGCGTTTGCCACGGGCCTCTGGACGGAGAGGCCCTCGCATGGCAGGGGACTGTTGCTTCGGTGTTTGCCGGCGGGCGTTGTTCGAGGAGGGCTCGCTAATGCCCGCTAGCCGGCATTAGAGGGCCTCTCGGGGCGGAGGCGTCCCGTCCTGCGAGGGGCTCTCTGGACGGAGGGCGTCTCGCCCTCCAAGCGTGCCGAAGGCGCGCACGCAGCGGAGCCAGCCAACGCCACCAACAAGCCAGCCTCTGTTCCTTGACGTGCCTGCGGCACGATGGAGGGCGAGCGCCGCCAAACCCCTCGCTGACGCTCGGGGTCTGGCCCCAGCCCACACCTTCCAAGAGCGTGCACCGCATACGCGGCGCGTCCGCGCCGCTCCTGCGGTGCACGCTCTTGGTGCCCTCCCTCCAGAGGCCCGTGGCAAACGCGTTCTACGACGCAAACTCCTAGCTCGTTCCTGTCCGTAAACGCCGTTTTGGCGGCAAGGAGAGCGCGTTCGGGAGAGTGCCTGGGGGTTTTCGGGCGGATGCTTTCGGTGCCGCAGGAAGGCTCTTTTGCAGGCGTGACGGTCGAGTGTGCCGCTTTGCACGGGGTTTTCGTCGCGAGTCGGACGCGCGGGCGAGGGGAGCCATCGCGTTCCGTCCGGGACGCGGCGCTGGCCGTTTCGGCGGCGCTTTCTATCCGGGTCTGGGCAGGAGCCGGACGAGGCGGGCGAGGTTGTGGGCGAACACGGCCGACTGCACGTAGGCGCGGAACGCCGGCAGTCCCTTCCAGCGGCACAGGCCCAGGCCGAAGCAGCGCTTCAGGTGCGAGATGCCGGCCTCGACGCCGGCGCGGAAGTTGCGCAGCTGGCGCCGGATCCACGACGACGGCGACATCTCCTCGTCCTTCAGGCCGCGCGTCTTCTGGAACACCGCGTGCCGCACGCCGAGCGCCTTCGCCGCCTTCAGGTTCTCGCGCGAGGCGTAGCCGCCGTCGAACGCCGCGTGGGTCGGCGCCGCGCCCCAGCGCGCCGCGTGCCGCTCCAGCATCGGCAGGCAGCGGGCGCTGTCGGCCGGGTTGCCGTCCTCCACCGCCACGTCCAGAACCAGCCCGCTGCGACCCGTCGCCAGGTTCAGCTTGTGGCCGTACTGCGTCCGGCGACCGCCCTTGACGACGATGTCCGTGTGCGGCTCGAAAAGGCTCACGACCTTCTCCTGCGCCGGCACCTTCTCCCCGTCCAGCACCCGCCGCCGGGTCTGCCCCACCACCCGGCCCAGCAGCCTGTCGCACTCCTCCACCTTCTTCCGCCACGCCTGCCAGCACGCCTCGCCCTCGCCGGCCGCCTCCACGGCCGCCAGCGCCGCCGACGCGTACCCCCGCGTCCGCTCCACGATCCGCAGCAGGCGCCGGTACGTCTTCGCCCGGCGCTCCGCGCCGCGCTGCGTCCGAACCTCCAGCGCCCGCCGCTTCGCCGAACGGCGGTGGTCGCGGAACGACACCGCGTCCGCGCCGAACGACTCCCGCGCCTGCACCAGCAGCCGCGTCAGAACCCGAACCCCGTCCCACAGCAGCCCGCTGTCCGACGGCTCCAGGATGTTCGTCCGCGTCACCGTGCTGTCCACCCGAACCCGTTCCCCCGACTCCACCCCCGACGAGCGGGCGGCCGCCAGCAGAACCCCGTTGATCCGCTCCCACGTCTCCGCCCGGATCGACCCCACCGTCGCCTGAAGCGCCGACTTGCCCGGCGGGCGCAGCGCGTCCACCCGCGCGAACCGCTGCGCAGAGCGAGAGTCCCGCAGCAGGAACTCCAGACCCCGGAACGTCTCCTGCCGAAGGTGCCTCAGCAGCGCGCAGCGAAGAACCGTCTCGCACGACAGACCCCGGCGCCCGACCCCGCCCGGACTCCCGCCAAGGTCCGACGCCACCTCCTCCAGCAGCTCCGGATGCCCGTCCAGCCACGACGACATCCGCTCCAGATCGTCCCCGACCGGGTGGTCAACGGCGCCCGGATGGAATAGGCTCAACTGCGTGATGCGTCTCTGGCGCATTGCACCTCCGGCGGTTCGGTTCCGTTCGTTCGTTGGGGAACGAGCCAATGGTAGCCGAAACGCCGGACCAAACTCCCCCGAATGAACCCTTTTCCAAGTTCATTCAGTCCGTTGCGAGTTTACGGACAGGAACTAGCTCAGTCCTCTCGGCGCCGACGCTCGCGGGTGATGCCGTACTCGGAGCCTGCGACCGACTCGACGAAGCAGGCGACTTCCTTGAAGCGGGCTGCGGCTTCCGCCAGTTCCTCGAGTGCCTCGGCAACCGGCAGGCCGCGGCGGTACACCGTGTTATAGGCGTCCTTCAACGCGTCGCGCACTTCGGCATCGAGGCCCATGCGCCTCATGCGTTCGACGTTGAGGCCGGTGGCGCCGGCCGGATTGCCGTTCACCGACACGAACGCCGGCACATCCTTCACCACGAGACTCATGGCGCCGATGAAGGAATAGGTGCCGACGCTGCGAAACTGTGGCACCCCAACGTAGCCGGACAGTACTGCCTCGTCGCCAATGGCCACATGCCCTGCCGCCGAGGCGTTGTTGGCCATGACGATGCGGTCGCCGAGAACACAGTCATGGCCGACATGAACATAGGCCATGAGCAGGTTGTCGTTGCCGATTACAGTGCGGCCGCGGTCGGTGGCGAGCCCGCGATGAATCGTGACGCCCTCGCGGATGGTGTTGTTGTCGCCGATTTCAAGCAGCGTCGGCTCACCGTGATAGGCGAACGCCGGCGGCCCCTCGCCCACTGTCGCAAACTGATAGATGCGATTGCCGCTGCCCATCCGTGTGGGGCCCTTCAGCACGACGTGGGGGCCGATCTCGCAGTCGTCGCCAATCACCACGTCCGGGCCGATGATGGACCACGGACCCACCGAGACATTGGCACCGAGTTCCGCACCGGGATCGATGATCGCACGGGCGTCGATCACGACGACACCTTGCGTTCAACGCAAAGCAGGCGCGCCGAGCAGGCGACTTCGCCGTCCACCTTGGACTCGCAATCGAACTTCATCATCTGCCGCCGAGCACCGGTGATGACGCCGGACAGCATCAAGGTGTCGCCCGGCCGCACGGGGCGCTTGAAGCGCACGTCGTTGAGGCCGGCGAGATAGTGCAGGTACCCCTGGTCGGGGCGATTGCCGCGGGTCTTGAACGCGAGCACGCCGCAAAGCTGCGCCATCGCCTCCACCAAAAGCACGCCGGGCATGATGGGATGCTCGGGAAAATGGCCGGCAAAGAACGGCTCGTTGATGGAGACGTTCTTGCGTCCGGCGATGCGCTCGCCGGGCACCAGCTCGTCGACCCGGTCCACCAGCAAGAACGGATAGCGGTGCGGCAGGTACTCGAGTATGGCGTCAATGTCCATCTGCATGGCGTCCATCCTTCGTCAAACGTGCGCCGCTCTCAGGTCGCGCTCCCCCAGGCTGAAGGCCGCTCTCGCTAGGGGAGGCCCCTCGCGCTCCCCCAGGCTGATGGCCACTCTTGCTAGGGGAGGCCCCTCGCGCTCCCCCCGGCTGAAGGCTCTCCAACCGCGAAACCCGCCGCGCAAGCTCGTCGAGGTTCTGGAATCGAATCGCATTGCGCTTCCAGCGCGAAGTCAGATTATGGAGGGTTCCGCTCGAATAGACACCGGGCTCGGTGATGGACTGGGTGATGGTCGTCACCACGCTCACCATGACGTTGTCGCAGATTTCGATGGGCGCCGCGCCACCAACGCCAGATCCGCCAGCGAACACGCAATGGCGACCGATCTTGGTGCTGCCGACGATCCCCACGCAGCCGCAGATGAGCGTGTGGTCGCCAATCTCGCAGTTGTGGCCGATCTGCACGAGGTTGTCGATCTTGACGCCGTTGCCGATGATCGTGTCCTGCAAGGCTCCACGGTCGATGGTGGTGTTGGCGCCGATGCTGACATCGTCGCCGATGACGACGCCGCCAAGCTGGGCAATGGCCTGCCAGCGACCGTCGGCATGGGGGGTGAAGCCGAAACCGTCCGCGCCGATCACGGCACCGCTGTGGACAACGCAGCGCTCGCCGATGCGCACGTCGTGGTGGACGATGGCACGGGGCCTGATATCACCGCCCGCGCCAATGCTGGAGCGTTCGCCTATGAGCGCGCCCTGGCCGATCTGCACGCCAGCCCCCAGGGCGGCGCCGGCGCCGATGGTTGCGAACGCGCCGATGCGCGCATCGGGATGGACGTCTGCCTCCGGGTGAACCTCTGCGCGAGGATCGATACCCGGATCGAGTTCGGGCCTGTGCTCAAAGAGCTGCGAGACCACCGCAAACGCCAGATACGGATTGTCGACGACCACCGCGACACACGGACAGTCCTCGGCATCGCCCTCGCCGAGCAACACGGCAGACGCACCGGTGGCGGCAAGATGCCGGCGATAGGCCGGGCTCGAGAGGTGCGTGATCTCGCCCTCGCCGGCGCGGTCGATGGGAGCGATTCCCCGAATGGCAATGTCGCCGTCGCCACGAACGACCACCTCACCGCCGATTTGCTGCCTCAGGGTCTCGGCGATAGAGGCCAGGGACCGCACGATCAGCGCTTCTCGTTGAGCTTCTCGGTCACCTTGGCGGTGATGTCGTGCTTGGGATTGACGTAGAGGAACCCGCCCTTCTCCATCACGAAGTCATAGCCCTCGATCTTGATGAGATCGTCAAGCACCGCCCGCACCTTCGGCAACATGGTGCGCTGCAGGTCTTCCTGCTTGTCCTGCAACGACTTCTGGAGTCGCTGCGCGTCCGCCTCGAGGTCGAACTGCTTGTCCTGAATCTCGCGGGCGATGGCGCGACGCTCGTCCTCGCTCATCACGTCGGCTTCGTTCTGCGCCCGTTCCTGCAACGCCTGGATTTCGGCTTGCAGCCCTTGCAGCCGCTCCTGCTCTGGCTCGAGATCCTTGCGGATCACCTCGATGGCCTCGGTCGCCTCCTCGCTCTGCGCCACCGCGCCAGCCGTGTCGAGCACGGCCACCTTGAGCTCTGCGACGGCGCTCGGCGCGACCAGCCCCAACATGACAGCCGCCAAGGCGGCGATTCTCTTCGCCATGGTTTCTCCAAGTGTGTGTTGCCGGCCAGGCCAGCACGAGCCGCAAAGCGCGGCATTTTACTGCTTTCTTGCTGCCTTCGCCGCCGCAAGAGGGCTAGAAATTGTGCCCCATCTCGAAGGAAAAGCGCTCTTCCTCGTCGCCGGGCTTGGAGTTGAGCGGCAGCGTCATGGCGAACGTCATCGGCCCCATGCCGGTGATCCATTGCACGGCAAGGCCGGTGGTGACGCGAATCTCGTCCGGGGTGAAGTCGAAGCAATTGACGCTCGTGGTTGGGCAGTTGCTGTTGAAAACGTTGCCGGCGTCGACGAAGAACAGGGGGCGGGCGAGGCCCGAGTCGATGAAGGGCATGGGAAAGATGAGCTCGGCGGAGGTCTCGATCAGCATGTTGCCGCCGATGGGGTCGCCATCCGGGCGGTAGAAGAAGCTGCCGGAAATCGGCGTGGTGCGGGGGCCGAGCGTGCTGTTCTCGTAGCCGCGAACGGAGCCGTGGCCACCGGCGTAGTAGTGCTCGTAGAAGGGATACGTCTCGGAATCGCCGAAGGTGTTGCCGTAGCCGAGCTGCGTGCGCAGGTGCAGCGTCAGCGGGTTGAAGAGCGGGATGTACACCTGGCCGTTGTAGGTGACGCGGTAGAACTCGAGGTCGCTGCCGGGAGTCGCGAGTTCCGCGATCAGCCGCTGCGCCGTGCCGCGGCTCGGGAACATCAGGCGGTTGAGCGTGGTGCGGCTCCAGGTGCCTTCGAGCTTGTAGTTGACGAACGTGTCGCCCTCCGCTTGGATGAACTCCGAGATTTCGCCGGCGGCGAAGCGGCCTTCGCGAATGTGCGTGTACTCCGCCCGCGCGCCGAAGGCGAGGCGCCGGTTCTCGCCGATCGGGAAGCCGAAGTTCACGCCCGCCCCCACGGCATCGGTGGCATAGCGGGCGATGTTGCGGGCGTGGTAGTCGGTCTCGCGGGCGAAGATGTTGAAGCCCCGACTGATGCCGTCCATGGTGTAGTAGGGGTCGCGATAGCTGAAGTTGGCGGCTTTCTGGTAGTCGCTGAAGCTCACCGAGACGCCAACGCTGTTGCCGCTGCCGCCGACGTTCTCCTGCATGTAGCTGCCGCCGATGATGAGGCCAGAGTATTCGGCGTAGCCGAGAGTGGCGGAAATGCTGCCGGTGGGGATTTCCTCGACGGTGAAGTCCACGTCGACCTGATCGTCCGTGCCGGGCACCGCCGGCGTCTCGACATTGACGTTCTCGAAAAAGCCGAGGCGGTCGAGTCGCACCTTGGACAGGTCGATCATCTGCGTCGACGCCCAGCCTCCCTCCATCTGTCGAAGCTCGCGCCGGAGCACGTGGTCTTCGGTCATGGCGTTGCCGGCAAAGGTGATGCGGCGGACGTACGCGCGCTTGCCGGCATCGACGATGAACTTGACATCGACGATGCCGCCCTCCTTCACCTCCGGCACGCCGCTCGCGCTCGCGAACGTGTAGCCGGCGTTGCCGAAGGCGGCGCCGATGCGCTCTTCGGTGGCGGTGACGAGGGCGCGGGAAAACTGCTGCCCTTCGCGCACGAGGAACATGCTCTCCACCTGCTCCGGCTTGACGTCGGACAACTCGCCAATGAGGCTCACGTCGCCGACGGTGAAGCGGTCGCCTTCCTTGACGTTGATGGTGACGTACACGGAGCGCTTGTCCGGCGCCACGCTCACCTGCGTCGAGAGGGGGCGAAACTCGACAAAGCCGCGGTCCTGGTACCACGACTCGAGCTTCTCCATGTCGCCCTGGAGCTTCTCGCGGGAGTAGCGGTCCTTGCCGCCGATGAAGGAGAACCAGGTCGGGTGCTTGAGTTCGAGCGCTTCGAGCAACTCCGACTGCTCAAACTGAGTCACCCCGACGATGTTGATGTGCCGCACGCCCGAGCTCTTGCCCTCATCGATCTCGATCTTGATCCCCACCCGATTGCGCGGCAGTTCCTTCACGTCGGTCTCGATGCCAGCGTCGTAGCGCCCCTGGGCGATGTACTGCTGGCGCAGGCCAATGCTCACGAGCTCGAGGGTCGCCTGCTTGAAAATCTCGCCCTCGCGCAACCCCTGCTCGGCGAGACCCTTGAGCAGGTCTTCGCTCTTGATGGCCTTGTTGCCTTCGAGCTCGATGGACTCGATGGCGGGGCGCTCCTGGAACTTGACGACCAGCACCTCGCCGTCACGCAACATCTGGATGTCGTCGAAATAGCCGGACTCGAACAGCGAACGGGTGAGCTGCCGCAGCGTGAAGCCATCGATGTCGTCGCCGACGTTCACCGGCAACAGGTTGAACACCGTGCCGGAGGAGACCCGCTGCAGTCCCTGCAAGCGGATGTCGGCAACCCGGAACGACTCCTGAGCGGCCACCGAGGCGGCGAGGCACGCGAGCAAGGCGGCGGCGAGAGTTCGGCGTGGGTTCATCTGTCGTTCCCTTTTAGCCCGTGATGTAGCGAGTGATGTCGTTGTAGAACGCGAGCAGCATCAGGCACACCACAAGGCCAATGCCGACCTGATTGCCAAGCGCCTGCACCCGTGCCGACACCGGCCGCCGACGCACGATCTCTGCGGCGCAGAACACGATCTGGCCGCCGTCGAGCACCGGAATCGGCAACAGGTTGATGATGCCGAGGCTGATGGAGAGCAGCGCCAAGAGGCCAAGATAGTGCTCCCATCCGGCACGGGCGAAGTCTCCCGCCACGTCGGCGATGGTGATGGGGCCAGAGATGTTGCGGTGAGACACGGCGAGGGTGAGCATCTTGCGCACGATGTCAACCGTCATCGCGGTGTTGTTCCATGTGTCGGACAAGGCGTCGGGGACGGCGGCCCAAGGCGTCTGCCGCACCAACCGGGTCGGCACGCGGGCAAGAACGCCGACCCTTCCCGTGTCGTCGGCAGTCCGCTCGGGCGTCAATTGCAGCGGCAAGGCCCTGCCATCGCGTTCGACCGTAATGGCAAGGGCGCGTTCGGGGCTGCCCTGAACGGCCTCACGGAAGTCGGTCCACAAGGACGCCGGGGCACCGTTGATGTAAGTGATGCGATCGCCGGGTTCGAGGCCGGCGGCTTCTGCTGGCGAACCTTCCTGCACTTCGCCGATCAAGGCCGGATGGTCGAGACCGAAGCCGAGGGAAAGGAACGGGTTGGGGTCGTCGTCGCCCGTATGCCACGACTCGATGGGCAGCGCCCATGCGCGATCCATGCCGCGCGAGCGCCCCTCGATCTCGATGTGGCCCGTTTCACCCAGGCGGCTGCCAAGCGCCAGCCCCACATCCGTCACCGATGCGACCTCACGACCGTCGATGGCAAGGATCTCTTCGCCGCCCACAAGCCCCGCCTCGGCCGCTGGCGAATCGGGAACCACCTTGCCCACATGCGGCACCACCACCGTCGCGCCGATCACGAGCACGAGCCAATACGCAACAAAGGCGAGCACGAGGTTTGCGAACGGGCCACCCAGCAGAATGGCAATGCGCCGCCACGGATCCAGCCCGTCGTAGGTGCGCCCCTTGAGCTCCTCTCGCTCCTCGGCGTCAAGCCCCTCTAACTGCGAACTCTCCAGCATCCGGACGTAGCCGCCAAGCGGAATGCAGGCAATCCGACACTCGGTCTCCCGCCAACGCCAGCGCGCAATCGCCGGCCCGAAACCCACGGAAAACTGCAGGATGTAAAGCCCGAACCGCCGCGCCACGATGTAATGGCCCAGCTCGTGCGACGTCACCAGCACGGCGATGATCACCACGAACCAAAAGGCGCCGGAGATGAGGCTAAGCAAGAGTTCCACAGACAGTTCCCGTCGTTTTCCTGTGCTTGGACACAAGCCAAGCACGTTGGTTCGCCACGCCGCCAGGACTCGCCACACCGGGCCTCGTTACCGGAAGGGCATCGGAGCCTCGCGACACACCTGAGGGCACCCTTAGCCGGCAGGCCTCTGAAATGCCCCCAAAACCACCAGCGCCACCGCCGGCAGCGCCGCGAGCGAAGCATCCAGCCGATCCAGCACGCCACCGTGCCCTGGCAACAACGCCCCGGAATCCTTCACGCCCCGGGCACGCTTCAGCGCACTCTCGAACAGATCGCCAAACACCGCAGCAATGATGCCGACAATGCCGGCAACAAGCCAGAGCCACGCGCCTCCGGGCAACCACAGTGCCGCCGCCAAACTCCACGCCATTGCCGCCGCAGCCCCGCCGGCAAGCCCTTCCCAAGTCTTGCCAGGACTGACCTTCGGCGCGAGCCGACGCCGCCCGAACTGCCTCCCCGCGAAGTACGCCCCACTATCGGCAATCGCCACCAACGCCAAGGTCCAGACGATGATCCAGCCCCCGTCCGGCTGCGCCTTCAGCAGCACCATCGCCAGCCATGCCCCTGCCAACGCCGGCACCGACATCCCAAGCGCAAACGGCGCCGAACGAACCATGGCGCGCGCCCGCGGCCAAGTGAGGACCATCCCGACCACCACCATCCAAAACGCCATCACCACCGCGAGCGCCGCATTCCATACGCCCGGGAACACCCAAAGCAACACCAGCGAGGCGGCGACCAAGGCAACACCACCCGCCCTGCCCTGACGCGCGTCAAGCCCCGCAAGCGCCGACCATTCCCACGCCGCCGCCAGCGCAACGAGCCCCATCAGCACCGCGAACGGTACAAGCGGCAGCAGCAAAACGGCAGCGATGGCCAGCGGCGCCAGAACCGCCGCAGTCAGGATGCGTGTGCGAAGCACCGCTTCAGCCGGATTGCCGACGACCGAACCGGCGCTGGCGAGAGGCGAAGTCGGCGAAGGCGGCACGCAGTTCGCCTTCCTCGAAGTCCGGCCAAAAGGTGTCCGTGAAGTAGAACTCCGTGTACGCGAGATCCCACAGCAAGAAGTTGCTGAGCCGCCGCTCGCCGCCCGTGCGGATGCAGAGATCCGGCGCCGGCACCCCATTCAAAGCCAGAAACGAGGAGACGCACGCTTCGTCCACCGCATCCGGGTCCAGCCTTCCCGCATGCGCTTCCCTGGCGATTGTCCGCGCCGCATTGGCGATGTCCCAGCGCCCGCCGTAATTGACTGCGATGGAGAGGAAGAGCCGGTCATTGCCAGCGGTGATTCGCTCCGCCCGCGTCATGGCCATCTGCAAGTCGGCGGGAAACTCGCGCCGGTCGCCGATGAGGCGCAACCGAACCTGCTCCCGATCCAGTTCCTCCACATCGTCTCGCAGCATCCCGCGCATGAGGTCGAGCAGCAGCTTCACCTCCCGCTCCGGCCGGCTCCAGTTCTCGGTGCTGAAGGCAAACAGGGTCAGATAGCGCACGCCGAGGTCCGCACAAGCCTGCGCCACGGCGCGGACGTTCTTCGCGCCCGCCCGATGCCCCATCGCCCCCGGCAACCGCCGCCGCAGCGCCCAGCGATGGTTTCCGTCCATCACAATGGCGACATGCGAGGGCAGGCATGTCTCGTCCGGCACCGAAGAAAGAACGGCAGTTGCTTGCATGAAGGCGGGGTCGCTTACGTCACAAGTCGCCTATTGTGCACTTCCCCACCCATTCGCCGGCGTGCAGTTCTTCACCAATTTTCCCTGGTCTGTCGGACTTGGCGGCGACCCACATGGCTTCCCGACAGGGCGACGCATGCGTCGCCCCTACGGAAAGCGTCGGTCATGCCTCGGGCCGTAGGGGCGACGCATGCGTCGCCCTTCGTCGGGTGGCCGCCCTCATGTGCTAGTGAAGGCAGTGCCCCGGCCCACGGCACGCTCCTGCGCGCCAGGGAAGGCAGAATGCCTTCCCTCCGAGGGCCCGTCTATGTTCCTTGCGACAGCGACGTGCGACGCACATTTGCCGCAATCCGATTGTGGCAGCCGTAATCGATCTCCTCGCTCACGACCACACGCGGCCTTGCCATCCGACCGTCCCCTCAAGGGCGTCGAATGCACCGTCCTTGGAGACGAGCGGATAGGCGAACTCAATGGCCGTCGCCGCGATCGGCCAGTCAAACGGGTCGCGATGACGCCAATCCAACGTGCCTGCCCGTACCGCGATTGCACGCGTGAGAGGCGCGGAAACCGTCTGCCCATCCGCCACTAGTGATTCAAGGTGTGGTACGACCTCCGGCCACTGGCCGCGCTGCGCCTTGCGCACGATCTCGTACACACTGATCGGACTAACGTGAACGGAGTCCGCCTCGCGAATGACGGACTTCACGCGGTCACGAAGCCGCACCGGATCCATGAGGCTCCACACCCAGGCATGGGTGTCGAGGAGGATCGCACTCAACGCTCGCCCTCCCAAAGGGCGAGTTCCTCATCGTCCATCGGCTCGTCGAAGTCCGGCACCGCGGTGACGAGGTGCGCGAGCGTGCCGAAACGGAATCCACGCGTCTGCACGGGCACGAGCCGGACGGCCGGCTTGCCATTCCGGGCGATCACGACGTCGTCGCCGGACTCCGCCGCAGCGATCAGCTTCGACAACTGAGACTTGGCATTGTGAACGTTGACGAGCATGGCCTCGGGTTTCTTTAGCTAGTTCCTGTCCGTAAACTCGCAACGGACTGAATGAACTTGGAAAAGGGTTCATTCGGGGGAGTTTTGGTCCGGCGTTTCGGCTACCATTGGCTCGTTCCCCAACGAACGAACGGAACCGAACCGCCGGAGGTGCAATGCGCCAGAGACGCATCACGCAGTTGAGCCTATTCCATCCGGGCGCCGTTACCCGGTCGGGGACGATCTGGAGCGGATGTCGTCGTGGCTGGACGGGCATCCGGAGCTGCTGGAGGAGGTGGCGTCGGACCTTGGCGGGAGTCCGGGCGGGGTCGGGCGCCGGGGTCTGTCGTGCGAGACGGTTCTTCGCTGCGCGCTGCTGAGGCACCTTCGGCAGGAGACGTTCCGGGGTCTGGAGTTCCTGCTGCGGGACTCTCGCTCTGCGCAGCGGTTCGCGCGGGTGGACGCGCTGCGCCCGCCGGGCAAGTCGGCGCTTCAGGCGACGGTGGGGTCGATCCGGGCGGAGACGTGGGAGCGGATCAACGGGGTTCTGCTGGCGGCCGCCCGCTCGTCGGGGGTGGAGTCGGGGGAACGGGTTCGGGTGGACAGCACGGTGACGCGGACGAACATCCTGGAGCCGTCGGACAGCGGGCTGCTGTGGGACGGGGTTCGGGTTCTGACGCGGCTGCTGGTGCAGGCGCGGGAGTCGTTCGGCGCGGATGCGGTGTCGTTCCGCGACCACCGCCGTTCGGCGAAGCGGCGGGCGCTGGAGGTTCGGACGCAGCGCGGCGCGGAGCGCCGGGCGAAGACGTACCGGCGCCTGCTGCGGATCGTGGAGCGGACGCGGGGGTACGCGTCGGCGGCGCTGGCGGCCGTGGAGGCGGCCGGCGAGGGCGAGGCGTGCTGGCAGGCGTGGCGGAAGAAGGTGGAGGAGTGCGACAGGCTGCTGGGCCGGGTGGTGGGGCAGACCCGGCGGCGGGTGCTGGACGGGGAGAAGGTGCCGGCGCAGGAGAAGGTCGTGAGCCTTTTCGAGCCGCACACGGACATCGTCGTCAAGGGCGGTCGCCGGACGCAGTACGGCCACAAGCTGAACCTGGCGACGGGTCGCAGCGGGCTGGTTCTGGACGTGGCGGTGGAGGACGGCAACCCGGCCGACAGCGCCCGCTGCCTGCCGATGCTGGAGCGGCACGCGGCGCGCTGGGGCGCGGCGCCGACCCACGCGGCGTTCGACGGCGGCTACGCCTCGCGCGAGAACCTGAAGGCGGCGAAGGCGCTCGGCGTGCGGCACGCGGTGTTCCAGAAGACGCGCGGCCTGAAGGACGAGGAGATGTCGCCGTCGTCGTGGATCCGGCGCCAGCTGCGCAACTTCCGCGCCGGCGTCGAGGCCGGCATCTCGCACCTGAAGCGCTGCTTCGGCCTGGGCCTGTGCCGCTGGAAGGGACTGCCGGCGTTCCGCGCCTACGTGCAGTCGGCCGTGTTCGCCCACAACCTCGCCCGCCTCGTCCGGCTCCTGCCCAGACCCGGATAGAAAGCGCCGCCGAAACGGCCAGCGCCGCGTCCCGGACGGAACGCGATGGCTCCCCTCGCCCGCGCGTCCGACTCGCGACGAAAACCCCGTGCAAAGCGGCACACTCGACCGTCACGCCTGCAAAAGAGCCTTCCTGCGGCACCGAAAGCATCCGCCCGAAAACCCCCAGGCACTCTCCCGAACGCGCTCTCCTTGCCGCCAAAACGGCGTTTACGGACAGGAACTAGCTAGATTAGCCACAGTTTGAGGCAGCCACTCTACCGGGTCAAGCCGACTCACTCCCGCGTGGTGTGTCACTTTGGCCCTTCGGGCTGTAGCGGATGGGCGCTGGAACCGGCGATCGTGTTCGACTTACCTGCCGGCGCCGCTTTGGAGGGAGGGCGCCCGCCCTCCATCGCGCCACAAAGGCGCAGACTCGTCACATCAGCAAGATGCGCGCCCTTGTGGGCGCGGTGGAGGGCGGGACGCCCTCCCTCCAGAGTACGACGCTCCACGCGCTGCAAGTCCAAGTGAGACACCACGCAGTCCCGCCGTCGGTGACCGTCGCAGGACTCTCGCCTCGAGTGAACCGCATGGCTGCCCCCGTTCGCCATGCACCAACGACCAGCCTAGATCTCCAGCAAATCTGCTTCCTTCTCTGCCAGTGCTTCGTCTGCGTTGGCTATGTGGCGGTCCGTTATGCGTTGGATGTCCTCTTCGGCGCGGTGGCCGTCGTCTTCCGAGGCTTCTTTTTCGCGGACGAGGTCGCGGATGTCGCTGACGGCGTCGCGGCGGACGTTGCGGATGGCGATGCGGCCTTTCTCCGCTTCGGCGCGGGCGACGCGCACCAGATCGCGGCGGTTTTCTTCCGTAAGGGGTGGAAGAGTCAGGCGGATTACGTCGCCGCTGCTGTTGGGGGTGAGGCCAAGGTCGCTCTTCAGGATGGCGCGTTCGATGTCCACCACCATCTTCTTCTCCCAAGGGGAAATAAGGAGGGTGCGGGCCTCTTCGACCGTCACGGTGGCGACTCTGGTAACGGGTGTGGGGGTGCCGTAGTAGTCCACTTGCACGCCCTCCAGGATGGCGGCGTTGGCGCGGCCGGTGCGGATGCGCGAGAACGCGGTCTTGAGCGCTTCGAGGGCGCCGTCCATGCGCTTGCCGGCGTCTTCCTTGATGTCGTCGATGAACTCGTCGCCCGCGCTCACGGCCCCCGCTCTCCCCGCCCGTCGATTCTCGTTCCCACCTTGTCACCGCGGGCGATGCGCGTCAATGCGTCCGGTTCGGCCACATCGCAGACGATGATGGGCAGGTCGTGGTCGCGGCAGAGGCATATGGCGGCGAAGTCCATCACGGCTAGTTCCTGCGCCAGCACTTCGCCGTAGTCGAGGCGGTCGTAGCGCTGGGCGGCGGCATCCTTTTCCGGGTCGTCGCTGTACACGCCATCGACGCGGGTGGACTTGACCACCACTTGGGCGCCGGTTTCGATGGCGCGCAGGCACGCGGCGGTGTCGGTGGTGAACAAGGGACTGCCGGTGCCGCCGGCATAGAGCACCACGTGGCCAGAATCGAGCAGTCCTCGCGCCTTGGTGACCGAGAAGCCTTCGGCGATGGTCGCTATGGGGTGAGCGGAAAGCACATGTGCCGCCACACCGGCGCGACGGAGCGCGCTCTGGAGGGCGAGCGCATTCATCACCGTCGCGAGCATGCCCATGTGATCGCCCGTGATCCGGTCGACGCCAGCATCCGCCACGTCGCGGCCTCGAAACAGGTTGCCGCCGCCGACCACCACGCCGGTCTCGACGCCGGAGCTGGCAAGGCCGGCGATCTGATTGGCCATTTCCGCCAGCACGCCAGCGTCGATGCCAACGCCGGCGCCGCCGCCGAGCGACTCGCCGGAGAACTTCACCAGCATCCGGCGATAGGTCATGGCGCGATCAGGCGCTCTTCTCGACCTGCGCAGCGACTTCTGCGGCGAAGTCCTCTTCCTGCTTCTCTACGCCTTCGCCCACCTCGAAGCGCTCGAAGCCGGTGCAGGTGGCGTTCGCTTGCTTGAGCAGCTTCGATATGCGCACTTGGGCGTCCTTGACGAAGGGCTGCTCCGTGAGGCTCGACTCGGCCAGGAACTTGCGCACCCGGCCCTCCACCATCTTTTCGACGATGTTGGCGGGCTTGTCGCTTTCCGCCGCCTGCGCCTCGAAAATGGCTCGCTCGCGAGCGACGGTCGCCTCCGGGACGTCCGCAGGGGCCACCACCAAGGGGCGCATGGCGGTGACGTGCATGGCGAGGTCGCGAGCCAAGTCCGCATCGCCCCCGGTTAGCCCCACCAGCGCGCCTTGGCGGGAGTCCTGATGCAGATAGACGCCGACGGTGCCGCCGGGGGCTTCCACTCGGGCGGCGCGGCGCACGTTGATGTTCTCGCCGATCTCGGCCACCAGTTCTGCCCGCCGACTCTCAAGGGCCTCGGCAAGGCCCTCCGCACCTTCTGCCAAGGTTCGTTCCGCCGCCTCGGCGACGAAGGCAACGAACTTCTCGTTCTTGGCCGCGAAATCCGTTTCGATGTTGATTTCGACGATGGCGGCTCTTTCGCCGTCAGCCGATGCGACGACGCCCAGCAACCCTTCGGCGGCGGTGCGGTCGGCTTTCTTTGCCGCCTTGGCACCGCTTTCTCGGCGCACGATGGCAATCGCCTCTTCCATCTCCCATCCGGCTTGTGCAAGTGCCTTCTTGCAGTCGCCAAAGCCGACTCCGGTGCGTTCGCGGAGTTCCTTGATCAGTTGCATGTTCGTGGCGGGCATCGGTTGGGTTCCTTTCCTTAAGTCGTTGGGTTGGACGTGGCGGGGGCGCGGATTGGGCGTCTCATCGCCCCGCCGGGCGCATCCATGAACAATCCGGGGCTAGGCCGGCGCTTCCTTGCCTTCGTCCATGTCAACGAACTCCTCTAGCGCCACCTCGCCCGCGCCCTCCGCACGGCCTTCTTCGATGGCGTCTGCCGCTGCAGTGACATAGAGCCGCACGGCACGGATGGCGTCGTCGTTGCCGGGAATCACGTAGGTGACGCCTTCCGGGTCGCTGTTGGTGTCGACGATGCCGAACACGGGGATGCCGAGCTTGCCCGCTTCCGTGACGGCGATGCGCTCGTGCTGCACGTCCACCACGAACAGCGCGTCGGGCAGGCCGCCCATGTCCTTGATGCCGCCCAGGCTACGCTCGAGCTTGGCCATCAGGCGACGCCGCTGCAGGGCTTCCTTCTTGGTGAGCATCTCGAACGTGCCGTCCTCGGCTTGGGTCTCGAGATCCGTGAGGCGGCGGATGGAACGGCGGATGGTCTTGTAGTTGGTGAGGGTGCCGCCGAGCCAGCGCTCGTCAATGAACGGCATGCCAACGCGCTCCGCCTGTTCCCGGACGACGCCGGAGGCGGCGCGCTTGGTGCCGACGAAGAGAATCTTGCGCTTGCGGGCAGCAAGGCGGCGCAGCTCTTCGAGCGCCGCGGCGAGCGCCGGCTGCGTGATTTCAAGGTTGACGATGTGAATCTTGTTGCGGGCACCGAAGATGTAGGGCGCCATCTTCGGATTCCAGAATCGGGTCTGGTGCCCGAAATGCACGCCAGCGGCGAGCATGTCGCGCATGCTGATCTCGGCCATGAATTTCGCTCCGGGTTGGTTTGTCGAGGCCGCCGGCAAGCGCCGAATCCGTTCCTTCGCTGGCCTTCGAGAGCCTTAAGTCGGAACCACCCGCAGCGCCTCGTCTTGAGCCGCGCGACAGCCTGTTGGTTTGATGGAAGGCACCGCGTTGGTGCCCGTTGGTTGAGGGAGTTTCCCACCCCGGCGCTTTGCCGGGCGGCGGCTTTATACCATACTCGCGCCCCTGTCTTTGCTCGGAGACTGGCTTCACTCTATGCGGAATCAGCGCACCATGCGGCATCAGCGCACGACGCCCACCCTCGACGCCGAGGAAATCGATAAGATGCGCACGGTCGGCCGGCTTGCGGCCAGCGTGCTCGAAATGGTCGGCGAGCATGTCAAGCCGGGCGCCAGCACCGAAGACTTGGACCGCATCTGTCACGAGTACATCGTCGGCGAACTCGGCTGCGTGCCGGCACCGCTCAACTACAGCGCGTCGGCTGGCCAGACACCGTTTCCGAAGTCCATCTGCACGTCGGTGAACCACGTCGTCTGCCACGGCATTCCCACCACCAAGAAGGTGCTGAGGAACGGCGATGCCATGAACATCGACGTCACCATCATCAAGGACGGTTACCACGGCGACACCAGCAAGATGTTCCTCATCGGCAAGCCCAATGTGTTGGCCCGTCGGCTCGCGGCGGTGACCCAGGAGTGCCTCTACCGCGGCATCGCCGAGGTGCGTCCCGGCGCCCACATCGGCAACATCGGCCATGCCATCCAGCGCCACGCCGAGTCGCATCGGTTCTCGGTCGTGCGCGAGTTCTGCGGCCACGGGATCGGCGCGAAGTTCCACGACGAGCCGCAGATTCTGCATTACGGCAAGCGCAACGACGGCATCGTCCTCAGGCCGGGCATGGCCTTCACCATCGAGCCCATGATCAACGCCGGCAAGCGGCACGTGAAAATCCTGCCGGACGAGTGGACCGTCGTCACCAAGGACCACAAGCTCTCCGCCCAATGGGAACACACCCTGCTGGTGACCGAAGATGGCGTGGAAGTGCTGACCCTGCGCGAGGAGGAGCTCGGCTGGCTGGAGCAAGCGCCAACGGCGACGAACGCTTCCTTGGTGGCCTCAGCGTGAGTGCATGCCGCCGGCGCGGCCGTGGGCGCGAGCGCTGGGACGCCCTGCTCCCCAGCACGCTCCTGAAGAGCCCGTGCGGGTGAGGTCGGCGCCCGCCGCCGGCGACCTCAGCGAACTGCGCCGCCGCATAGGCCAGGCGGACGATACGCTGGCCGCTCGCTTCTGGCGCGGCGACGATATCGAATGCCTGGTGGCGGAACGGGCGCGCTTCATCGACGCTTTCCTCGCGGAAGTGTGGCACGCCTTCTTCCACGGCAACAGCAATCTCGCGCTCCTGGCTGTGGGTGGCTACGGGCGCGGCGAACTGCACCCGCATTCCGACATCGACCTCATGCTGCTGGCGCGCAACAGCTTCGTCTTGCGCGGTCGCCGCAGCCAGGAAGCGGTGGCCGCCTTCGTGCGCCTGCTCTGGGATCTCAAGCTCGACATCGGCCACAGCGTGCGCACGCTGGCAGACTGCAAGCGCGAAGCCAGCGGCGATGTCAGCGTCGTCACCACCATGATGGAGCGGCGGCGCCTCACCGGCTCGGACACCCTCACGCGCCGCCTGGACAAAATCCTCGCCCGTCCGGCGCTGTGGCCCTCTGGCCGGTTCTATCGCGCCAAGCGTGAGGAGCAGGAGGCCCGACACGCGCAGTTCGACAACGTCGAATACGACCTCGAACCCAACATCAAGGGCTCGCCCGGGGGCTTGCGCGACATCCAGACCGTGGGCTGGATCGCTCGCCGCCAGTTCGGCACCGCCGACCTCGCCGAGCTCGTCGAGCGTTCGGTGCTGACCTCGCAAGAGCGCGACTGGCTGGTGGAGGGACGCCGCTTTCTCTGGCGTGTGCGCTTCGGCCTGCACCTGCTCACCGGCCGCCGCGAGGATCGGCTGCTGTTCGACCACCAGCGCGAACTGGCGCGCCGCTTCGGCTACGTGGACACGGACGCGCAGCTTGGCGTCGAGCAGTTCATGCACGACTACTATCGCCATGTGCTGCACCTGCGCGAGGTCAACGACATCGTGCTGCAGCACTTCGATGAGAGCCTGACAAGGAGTCCGCTCTCCCGGCGCGAGGTCATCGAGCCAGTAAACGAGCGCTTCCGGCTGCGCAACCGCTACATCGAGGTGACGGGTGACGATGTCTTCCGCGAGACCCCCGCCGCGCTCATGGAGATGTTCGTGCTGCTCGCCAACCGCAAGGACGCGCGCGGCGTGC
Organism: Pseudomonadales bacterium; assembly: GCA_965116935.1. Classification (GTDB taxonomy): domain Bacteria; phylum Pseudomonadota; class Gammaproteobacteria; order Pseudomonadales; family Azotimanducaceae; genus VXYL01. The sequence continues at coordinate 5,137,555 of OZ220737.1, forward strand.
GGGCGGCCACCATTCGCCTCGTGCGCGAGCACATCCACCTCATGGACGACGCCTTTCGCAACGATCCTGAGGTGACGCGCCACTTCATCGACCTGTTGAAGGCACCGTACACGCTCGTCAGCCAACTCACCCGGATGCGCCGCTACGGCGTGCTGGGCCATTACATTCCGGAATTCGGCCGCATCGTTGGGCAGATGCAGCACGACCTCTTCCACATCTACACGGTGGACGCGCACACCATGATGGTGATCCGCAACATGCGCCGCTTCCACGCCGCGAGCCGCGAGGCCGACTACCCTCTCGCCACCCGCGTCACCGGCAACCTGCCGAAGATCGAGCTGCTCTACATCGCCGGGCTCTTCCACGACATCGGCAAGGGGCGCGGCGGCGACCATTCCGACATCGGCGCCGGCGAAGCGGCCGAGTTCTGCCGCCGCCACGGCTTGGGCGACGCGGACACCGAGCTCGTGGTGTGGCTGGTGCGGGAGCACCTCACCATGTCCACCACAGCGCAGCGCAAGGACATCCACGACCCGGAAGTGATCGACGAGTTCGCTCGCCTCGTGCTTACCGAGACGCGGCTCGACTATCTGTATGCCCTGACCGTGGCGGACATCAACGCCACCAATCCCACCCTCTGGAACAGTTGGCGCGCGACCCTCATGGGGCAGCTTTACGTCGAAACCCGACGCGCCCTGCGCCAAGGACTCGACTCGCCCCGGCGGCGCAGCGAACACATAGCCGCCTGCCGGCGCACGGCGCTCGACGCCGCCGCGGAGCGGGGCCTCGCCGAGGATCGAGTGCTGGCCCTGTGGGACGAGCCCGGCGACGACTTCTTCCTGCAACACTCGCCGATGGAGGTGCTGACGATCACCGAAGCCGTCGCGGCGCACGATCTGGCCGGCAGCGCCCTGGTGCTGATCCTAGACCTCCTCGGCGAAGACGGCGGCGGCGCCAGCGAGGTCTTCGTCTACGCCAAGGATCGCGACAACCTGTTCGCCGACAGCGTCACCGCCATCGCTGGCCTCGGGCTTGGCATTCAGGCCGCCACCGTCGCCACCAATGCGTCCGGTGTCTGCTTCAACTCCTACATCGTGCTCAAGGACCGGGGGCCGGTGCCGAACGACGCCAACATACGCGACCGCATCCGCACAACGGTGGGCCGCGCCGCGCTCGGCCGCTTGTCTGGGAGCAGGGCGCAGCGTCGACTGTCGCGGCGGCAAAAGCAGTTCGCCGCGCCCACCGAGGTGCAACTCAGCACCGTTCCCGACGCATCGAGTTCTACGCTGCGGGTGGTGGCCGCCGACCGGCCAGGGCTGCTCGCGCACATCGGAAGGCTCTTCATCGAACTCGAGCTTGCCGTCACCCGCGCCCGCATCACGACCTTGGGCGAGCGGGTGGAGGATGTATTTGAAGTGACGGAGCGTGACCGAACCGCGGTAACCGAGCGCGCTCGCGCCGACGACATCTGCGCCCGCATCCGCGACCATCTCGACGCCCTTTCCACAGCGGAAGCTGCATGAATCCCTACATCGACGGCCTGCAACCCTATCCCTTCGAACGCTTAAGCGAGCTAAAGGCCGGTCTCGCACCGCGCACCAATCGGCCGCACGTAGCGCTCTCCATCGGCGAGCCGAAGCATGCGCCGCCAGACTTCATCATCGAGGCGCTGATCCGCGAGGAACTCTTGCTCGCCGGCCTTTCAGCCTATCCACCAACCCGCGGCGGCGACGATCTCCGTGGCGCCATCGCCTCCTGGATCGGGCGCCGCTTTGGCGTGGATATCGACCCCGCGACGGACGTGCTGCCGGTGAACGGCACCCGCGAGGCGCTGTTCTCGTTCGGCCAGGCGATGCTCAGCGGCCGGCCCGGGGCGCGGGTGCTGATGCCGAATCCGTTCTACCAGATCTACGAAGGGACGGCCTTGCTGAAGGGGGCAGAGCCGTACTACGTGCCCGCCACCGGCGTGCCGGACTTCGAGCAGGTGCCGGATGCGGTGTGGCAAGAGACGGAGCTTGTGTACCTGTGCAACCCCGGCAATCCGTCTGGCGCGGTGATGTCAGAACAAGCGCTGGTGCGCCTGGTGCAGCGAGCCCACGAGCACGACTTCGTGATTGCCGCCGACGAGTGCTACTCGGAGATCTACCACAACGAGGACTCGCCGCCGGTGGGGCTGTTGACCGCGGCCGCACGGGCCGGTCTCGGCATGGCCCGCTGCGTCGCCTTCAATAGTCTCTCCAAGCGTTCGAGCCTGCCTGGGCTCCGTTCCGGCTACGCGGCGGGAGACCCGGCGCTGATGGCGCGCTACTACGACTACCGCACCTACCACGGCTGCGCCATGCCCGTGCATGTGGCCGCGGCCAGCGTGCTGGCGTGGAGTGACGAGACACACGTGGTGGCGAACCGCGCCGCCTACCGCGCCAAGTTCGATGCGGTGGCGCCCGTGCTGGCACGCGCCTTCGAGGTGGACGTGCCGCCGGGCGGGTTCTATTTCTGGCCCGAAACCCCTGGCGATGATTGCGAGTTCACGCGGGCGCTTTACGAGCGCGAGAACATCACGGTGCTGCCGGGCAGCTACCTCGGCCGCGAGCAGGACGGCGTGAACCCAGGCTCCGGCCGCATCCGTATCGCCTTGGTGGCACCACTCAGTGAATGCGTCGAAGCCGCCGAACGGCTGGCCGCATTCGCACAGGACTTCGGCTGAAGGGCGAACCATGTCGGTGGACGATCCGACCGAAGCAGTTCTCACCCTCACCAAGGAGCTCATCACCCGGCCGTCGGTGTCCCCGGACGATGCCGGCTGTCAAAACCTGATTGGCGAGCGGCTTGCGCGGGCAGGCTTCGCCCTCGAATCCATGCCGTTCAACGCAGTGGACAACCTGTGGGCCACCCACGGCAACGGTGCCCCACTGGTCGTGTTCGCCGGGCACACGGACGTGGTGCCGCCCGGCCCGGAGGAGGCTTGGGACACACCGCCATTCGAACCCACGGAGAGGGACGGTTGGCTATACGGACGCGGCGCTGCCGACATGAAGTCGAGTCTTGCGGCAATGGTGGTGGCGGCAGAGCGCTTCCTCGGCAGCTGCCCCAAGCCCGCCGGCACCCTGGCCTTCCTCATCACCAGCGACGAGGAAGCCGATGCCGTCGACGGCACCGTGCGTGTGGTGGAAACGCTCACGGGCCGAGGCATCCAGATCGACCATTGCCTGGTGGGCGAACCATCATCCACGGCGGCGGTGGGCGACGTGATTCGGGTGGGCCGGCGTGGCTCCCTGAGCGGCACGGTGACGGTCACCGGCATTCAAGGCCACGTGGCATACCCAGACGATGCCCTGAATCCCATCCATGCGAGCCTCGCGGCGCTGGCGGACCTCGCGAGCCGGCGCTGGGACGAAGGCAGCCCGCCGTTTCCGCCAACCACGTTCCAAGTCTCCAACATCCGCGCCGGCACCGGCGCCGGCAACGTCATTCCAGGGGAACTGGTCGCGGCGTTCAACTTCCGCTTCAACCCTTCGCAGACCGAAGCGGGCCTGCGCACCAAAGTCGAACAGGCCCTGGCACCCATCGGCGCACCATGGCGCGTGGACTGGCGACTCTCCGGCCACCCCTTCTTCACCCCTTCCGGAGCGCTGACAGGCGCCGTTCAGCACGCCATCGAGGAAGTGGCGGGCCAAGCTGCGGAAGAGTCCACCTCCGGCGGCACCTCCGACGGCCGTTTCATCGCCCCAACGGGCGCAGAGGTAGTGGAACTTGGCCCAGTCAACGCGACGATCCACAAGGTCAACGAGCGCGTGCACATCGCCGATCTGGCGCCACTGACGCGCATTTACGAGAACATCCTCGCCAGACTCCTGGCATGAAACGCGCCCTTTGGCTGGGCCTCGCGGGGGCACTCGCCCTCGTCACCTTCCTCGTGCTCCGGGCGCCCGCGCTGCTCATCGAGCGGTTCCTCGGCGATGCCTTGCCCATCAGCTTTTCCCACAGTGCCGGCACGGTCTGGAGCGGCAAGGCCGACATCAGAGTCGGTGGGCATCACCTCGGCCGAGCAAGCTGGAAATTCGACCCGGCGAGTCTCCTCTACGGAGCAATCGGCGCACGCTGGCGGGTAGCGGCAGCGAACCATTCGCTGCGCGGCACGGCACATGCCTCGCTTGCCGAAACCGACATCTCCGTGGACGGCCACATAGACGCCGACTTCGTCAACCAACTCCTATCCGACTATCACATCCGCCTAAGCGGAGCCTTCGAGCTAGAAGGCATAGCGCTGAGCTTCGGCGAAGGGCCACACCCAACCGCCGCTTCCGGCACCCTGCGATGGGAAGGCGGCGCCACCCGCTACCGCCTCGCCGGAGAGATCGAAAACGTCACCCTGCCACCCATGCGAGCCATCCTTTCACTGAACAAAGACGGCCACCCACAAGCAGAGACCTTCACCCCCGACGCCCCGGCCCCCCTAATCCAAACCCGCCTAACCCCCGACAACTGGCTCCACATAGCCATAACCCGCCGCTTCACCATCCTCGCCGGCCAACCGTGGCCAACTCCCGGCCCCCCCGACGAATTCGTCGTAGAAGTCGCCGAAATGCTATAGCACCACCAGAGCAGACGTTGGAGCACATGCCCTGCCGCCGTAGGGGACGGGCTTGTCCCGTCCCGTGTCAGACGTCCGCAACCAACTTTGGGGGCACGGGACGCCGCAGGCACCCCTTGTGGTCGCCCGGCCCGCTCTTCGGAAAGGAATATTTGGCAAAATTTTCTTTGCCAAAAGATGCTTTGCGGGTTAAGGTTGGCATGTCTGGATTCGTGCTGGCGGCTGCGATGCGTAACGTGACCGGTGCGCCCGTGACGGGGGACGACCTGTTCGGGCGGCGCGATGAAGTCGATGAGTTGTGGGCAAGGCTCGAACGCGATGAGCACCTGCTGATGTTGGCCCCTCGCCGCGTCGGCAAGACGAGCCTGATGCAGGAGCTCAAGCGTGACCCGCGAACAGGCTGGGATGTCCTGTACGTCGATGTTGAAGCCGAGGAGGGTGCCGCAGACCTCTTTGCCCGGGTGGAAGCAGCGCTGCTCCAACATCCTCGCTACCGAGCGCGGTTCACATCTCGCTGGTCGCGAGCAAGGGGCGTTCTTGCCTCCATCAAACACGTGAAAGTGCTGAAGTTCGAGATCAAGCGCGCCACTGGACGAGATTGGGCTCGCGCCGCTGACCGCATCGAAGGGCAACTCGAACGCCAGCCGGACGGTCGACGGCTGCTCATCGTCATTGATGAACTTCCCATCCTGATCGCCCGGATGCTGCGTTCCGAAGACCGGGCTGAGGAGGTGCCGCTGTTGCTCGCCAAGCTCCGACAATGGCGGCAGGCACCAACGCTTCGCGGCACGGTGCAAACTCTGGTCGGCGGTTCCATCGGCCTCGAAGGGGTGTTGCGCCAGGCCGGTCTGTCAACCTCCATCAACGACCTCTCACCATTCCGTGTGGCCGCTTGGAACCGGGCAACGGCGGCTTGCTTCCTGAAGCGGGTCGGCGAAGAAAGCCAGTTCCCGCTCGCGCACCACTGGATCGACAGAATCGTCAACTTGCTCGGTGAGCCGGTGCCATACCATGTGCAGCTCTTCTTCTCCGCCCTTCGGGACGCCTGCGAAACTTCGGCAGAAGTCACGGAGCAGTTGGTCGAGCGATGCTTCGAGGAGCGGCTGACGGGCCCCGCCGGGACACCTTTCTTGGACCACTACGCAGAGCGTTTGGAGAGCGTCTTCGGCCCGACGCAGCACAAAGTCGCTCGGAGCGTCCTTGCTCAAGCAAGCCGATCCGAGCGCGGCGTGAAAGGGTCAGAACTCGAGGGCGACCATAGCGCATCCGACTTGGGCCAAGTTCTGCAAACCCTCGAATCAGACGGCTACCTCCGCCGCTGCGGAGACCGCTTGAGCTTTCAGAGCAACCTACTGCGGACTTGGTGGCGCAAGCACAGGAGCCCCGCCTCCTGATGCGGCAACGCATCTACAACCCCGCCCAGCTGACGCCCGAGGAACTCAAGGCGTCGTTCATCGCTCGGCACGAAACCCTTGCGCTACTGTTGCGGCTTCTGGCCGAGCAGAAGCCAAACCACGCCTGTCAGCACATCGTGCTCGTTGGTCCGCGCGGCATGGGCAAGACGACTCTCGGCCTGTCGTTCCTGCAAGCGGTTCGGGAGGATGCGGACCTCGCAACGAAGTGGCAACCCGTCCCATTCCCGGAGGAAAGCTACGAAATCAGCGATCTGGCCGACTTCTGGCTGTCCGCTCTGCGTCATCTGGCGCAAGCGACGCACGACGAGCGCTGGCGCGACAAAGCGGACGGTTTGCAGGACGAACGCGACACTGAACGCCTGGCCACATACGCCCTCGCCGCGCTTCTCGACTTCTGCGAGGAACAGGGAAAGCGGCTAATCCTGTTCGTGGAGAACCTCGACCTCGTGTTCTCCCAACTGAGCGACGAACGCGACGTCCACGCCTTGCGAGAGGCGCTCATGGAACATGCCGAGATCCTCCTGGTCGGCTCAGCCAACACCGTCTTCGAAGCCATACGCAGCCACGGCGAACCGTTCTATGAGTTTTTCCGCACGGTCACACTCCGCGGGCTGGAACGCGACGAATGTCGCCAACTATTGCACGCGTTGGCCGATCAGGACGATGGCAATCGGCCTTCCACACACTTGGACCTAGAGGAAGGCCGCCTAGAGGCCATTCGCCGCCTGACGGGTGGCAATCCACGCCTGCTGGTGCTCGCCTGTCGGGTGTTGCTGGAGTCGCCCCTTGGACTCGCATTCGAGGACATGGAGCGACTCATCGACGAGCAGACGCCGTATTTCAAGGCCCGCATAGAAGAACTCCCCGCACAAGCACGAAAGGTCTTCCACTCCCTGGCCAAGGCGTGGGCACCGCAACTGACGCGGGAAGTGGCAGCAGATGCGAAGCTCAGCTCTTCCCACGCAAGCTCCCAACTACGCCAACTGATCGACAAGGGCCTCGTACGGGAGTTGCGGCTAGAGGGTGAAACGCGCAATCGCTACGAGGTGAGCGACCGCTTCTACAACATCTACTATCTGTTGCGCTTCTCGAGGAGCGGACGCACTCGGCTGGAGCATCTGGTGGACTTCCTCCACCAGTTGTTCGGCCCGATCGGTATGCGGCACACCTACGAGGCAGCCCTCGATGCGTTGCGTGAGGGCCCGTTTTCGATGAGCGATTTGTCGGATTGGCTCACAGTGCTTGCGAGCCGCGTGGCGGCCGACCAAGCGTATCCGGGCCGCGGAGGCTGGTTGGCTGGTGCCACCGAGCTAGTCGAGAGGACGTTGGGGCAAGACTCGCCGCTTCATCGCGAGCTGGGCACCATCGTCGCTGGCACGGGATGGGGTCAGCCCGACATGGCGCGGGTCTTCTACGCAGGCGTCATGGACGCGCTAGGGGGCAAAGCCGAACGTGCCGAGGCTGCGTTCCGCGACGTGATGGCGACTACACCCGCGCTCAGACCCGGCCTGCAACTGGCGCTCGGATTCGCGCTTTATCGGCAAGACCGCTTTGCAGAGGCCCTCAAGGAGTATCGGCAAGCCGCAACGCATGTCGGCGTCGAGGACGAAGCACTAGCTCAAGCCATCCGCGGCCTAGCCCCCTGCTGCGAGGCGTTTGCCCTACTGCGACTAGGAGAGTCCGACCTCGCTTCCGATGTCATCGCCCGAGCACCGGTTCTCGACAACTCTGGCGATCCTGCGGTGCGCCTTTTGCGAGCCCAAGCCCTCTTGGCTTTGGGGGACGCCTTTGACGAGCAAGGATGGAGGGACTCGGCGTTGCTGGCTTGGTCGCATGTCGCCGAGTTGGCGCAACCCGATAGCCCAAGCGAGTTGAACCGTCTGCACAGAGCGGCCCTTCTGCGGCGGGGTATTGCACAGATGCAGGCAGAGAAATGGGCAGATGGCCGCGTTCTCCTGCAAGCGGTCGCGGACAACAGACAATCTGAGGACCTTCCGACGCACCGTCACGAGCAGGCGGCGGCATTGGTTGGAGCGGCATTTGCAAACATCCAGTCAGGCCAGCCCGAAGACGCGATCGCCTTGCTGGAGCGACTCTCGGACCACCTACGTCCTGACGACCCCAAGGACCTCCGGCGGAGCACAGCTCAGGCCCTCGCCACGACCGGTGCCGGGCTTTGCGTCACCGGCCAAATGGGACCTGCCGAAATGGTCGCCCGTCACGCAGTACGAATCGACCCCGATTGCGACCAAGGGTGGACTGCATTGGCGGAAGCGCTGTTGGCGCAAAAGGGCCGTGCCCACCTAGAAGAGGCCGAACGCTGTGCCCGCCGCGCCGTCGAGTTGGCATCAGAGGACCACGACGCCTTGCCGACGCTCTATGCCGTCTTGAAGCGGCGCAGGAAGCGCAAGGCAGCGAAGGCTATGCTTGCTCGCTTACCTGACGTCAAAGCCAATGCCCTGGAGCGGTTCGCACGACGCTGGAATCAAACGCTGATAGCCATGATCGCGCACGGTCACGCGGCGCGTGTCAAGCGAATGCTCGCCGACGCCAGTGCCACCGAGTCCCTAGAACCCCTATGGCTCGCCGCCCGCGCCGAACTGGGCGAAGACCTAGGCCCACTCCCAGCCGAGGTCCAAGATGCCGTGAATGAGGTAAGGCGAATGGTCACCGAAGAGCGAAGCTGACCGCCAGACTCGGCTCCGCCCGGGAAGGTCAGGGCGACGTCAGTCGCGCCCGTCCTATGATCTCTCCTTCCCGCACATCGGCCCGCCACGCAACGAATGGGGACGCGTTGGCTGGTAGAGGCGAGTGCTGCCTTGCTGTACGTCCCGAGCGCAGCCGTACCCGGCGGTCTGGAAGCGAGCGTCGTCTACAACCCCGCCACCCGGCCGTACATCGCACCAGCTTGCTCGCCATCGAATCCAGCATCTACAGCACCGCATGTTCACAGACAGCAACTAGGGGGGCCGCTTCTGTCGTTGTCTGACACCTTGGCCGGTAGTGTATCAGATTGACTTCTTCGGGGTTCATTTTATTTGGTGCCGCGCCTGTACCCAGCGATCAGATGCTCGATGGTAGCAACGTACCGCCGGGGTCAAGAAGAGAAAAACCACGCCGGATTCCTTTGTCCCTAGTGGCAATGGCACCTTCCAGTAAGCCTAGAACGAGGTACTCCATGTCCGTAGCCTCATTCTCAAGATTTTTCATGGCCTTAGGTGTGAGTTTCTCGGCACTCGCGTGGCCGTACCTTTTCGCTATCTCCAAGCCGTACAAAAGCTGAACCTGTAGCCAACGGTACATTGTCCAATCTGGTCCGAATGTTCGACTTCCCGCAATTGCCGCCCATATGGGCGCGTAATGAGCGCTGGCTCCACGTCAAACGAATTCACCAAGGAATCGTCTGATGAAGGCTTGATCCGTAGCGATGGCGTTTGCCGCCTCGCGGGAAGCTCCATCATGCCCTACTGCGTTTGGGAAACACTTCTTCGCCAAGTACGCCATTTTGATAAGGTTCATAGCATCGTGTCTGAAGTCCAAGCTTGTTTCGTCTACCGCTTGTTGTAGCGCTCGGGATAGGCTACCGAAATCCGCCTTGAGGAAATCGTCTAGACCAATCCCGATAACAAGGTTGTCTGACGGTGCACCCGATGGGGTCAACGTGCTGAATTCCTTGCTGAGAAGTTTACCCACATTCGGCCCAACATTGACGTTTCCAGTTCGGTTGAGTTGCCTTAGCTTACTTAGGCATTGTTGACGGGCCCGTGCGTCGGTCGATGCGACCTCAAAAAGAAATGCGTCCCCGAAGACCAACGTCCAATCGTCTTGGAGCTTCCGCAGCGATGCGACCGACTCCCCTTGGGCGTAGCTCTTGTCGATGACGATGGCACGACGGTCGTTGCCCCTGCGTTCGTCACCCACCTTAACACCAACCTTGGCATCGTCCAGCGAGGCAAGCATGCGCATCAACCGATCGAGGGTAAACCGGCCGAGGTTCGCGTTTCGAATTCGCGAGAAATCCGCTGCGGCGAATCCGGTCTGGCGACTGGCCGCACGCACGGTGAGCTGGCGTCCGTCCAATGCCGCAATTATGTGCGCAGCCAATACGGCCTTTGCGTGCTTCAGGTCGGCATCGGGGTCGTCGAAATCTCGAAAGACGTTGCCGCTCCCTCTGACCAGCTCGAAGTCCGGTTCCTCGCTCATAGGTCTGGCTCCCGTCGCAGGCGGTTGAGGCGATGTCGTATCAGGTCAACATCGGACTGGGGGTCGCGATCCCCTTCTTGGACTTCTTCTGGAAGGCGTGGACGACCCAACGGGAGTCGCCGAGTTCGACGACGTAGACGACTCGCCACGCATTGCGCTGGAACGGCATGGCGACCTCAAAGACGCCCGATCCGAGCCCCTTAAGCCGCTTTGCGATGTCGGCTTTGCCGCCTTCGGCGGCGATCGTGTGTGGGAATGGACGCTCCCAGGCGAGGCCGCATCAACGCGGCCAGCAAGCTCTTGTTCGTTGGCGACGTGATCGCTGACCTCATTCGGGTGACGATGCCGGCGCTTGCCGCTGTGCTGGACCTTGACGCCATCGAGCCGCTACCCACGGAGTTCGTGGACATGGAGCGCGAGCGGCGCATTGGCGATGCGGCCTATCGCATTCCCTTTGCGAAGGATGCGCGACGCTGCGTCGTTGCGTCCGGCGAGTTTCAGGACCGCAACGACGACGACATGCTCGAACGGGCGCGGGAATATACGACGATGATGCTGGGCGCAGGTCGCCACCAAGGGTTTCTCGGCACGCAGGAGACCCCGCTGGTGCTTCCGTCATCCACACCGGCACGGGCCGGTGGCGGGCGGTGGACGGAACCGAGCCGATGCAGGGCCTGTCGGAGCGGGCGTGGCGGGAGGTCGCACCACACCAGCCGCAGGCGTATATTGGCGTGGACATCGGTGGCAACGCGGCGCTGCCTGAGGGTGCCGCCGACAACCGCTTCCTGGCCGCGGCGCGGCTGGCCCGGAGATGCTCTCCAAGACGGGTAGCCTGATCCTCTCCTGCACGACCACGAATGAGTTCTTCAGCGGCTCGGCTAGGAGGTTGCGCCGTAGAAGCGCTGGCTCCTAGCCGTAGCTGCGAGCGAATGCGAGCACGAAGGCCAGCAGTTCGCGTAGCGAACTGCCAACGCGCCCGTCCCGTCAGGGCGCGCTAGCGCTTGAGCAGGGCTTGCCTACCCCCCCCTCCGAAGAACGTTGGCGGCCTTCTTCGACTCCCAAAAAGGAGGGAGCGAAAGGAGGGCAGTACCTGCTATAGAGCACTTTGCGGGAGTCGTTTCCCGTATCACTCCCCCCTTGAGGCGGCGTCGGAAAACCCAAGGGGTCTCGGTGCGGGGAATGCCACGCTCCCTTGGGGGCACTTGGGGGCACTTGGGGGAGGGCAGGATGTCCTCGCTTTCCGAATCCCTGCTGTGCGGCAAGCGCTGTCAGCGCTGCGGGACGCAGCAATGGGTAGTCTGCACGCGGCTATACTTCCGTCACGGATCACGCCCGGCGGCTTCGGGAGGATGGACGACCCATGCGCAAGGTCTTCGCCGGCCTGGCCGGGCTCGCACTCGTGGCGATGTTCGTGCTCTTGGTTTCCCGCGAGGAGCCAGTTGAGGAGCCCCGTGGGACCGGCGCCGAGTTGCCCCGCGCCGAATCGCCGCCCGTATCTGGGGCAGGCACTATGCCACGGCCCGTGCCTCAGGCGGTGGACGTGGCGCCCGAGCCGCCCGCCGGCCATGCGTACGCAGGCCACAGCGGCGAGATGCGCATTGCCCCGCTTGCGGAACGCACGGCGGTCACGCCAGTGGTGCGGGCCGAGTGGCTCGAGCCCACCGCCGGCGCAGGGCTGCTTGCGGCGCAAGCGGAAGCTGCTGGGCGTGACTGGACCTTTGCCTGGCTGCAACGTGGTTCCTCCGGGCCCGGCGACGACCTCGGCGAGCGGCTCCATGATGCGGGGGCGCAAGTGCTCGGCAATGTCGGTGCCTATGTTCGGTTGCGGGTTCCCGCCGATCCAGACCGCTTGCGTGCCATCGCGTCACTGCCGGATGTAGTCGGCCTCGGCGCACCGCCGTCCGATGCAAAAGTGGACGCGCAGTTCCTGGCATACGCCGCCGGGCGCCCAGCGAGCGAGCGTGTCGATGTGAGCATCACGTTGATGCCCGACGACGCGGACGGACGCTGGCGGCGGGAGCTTACAGGGCTCGGCGTTGCTGTCGGGCGGTGGGACGCAACATTGCGCACGGCGGCGGCGAGCGTGCCATTCGCGGCGCTTGAGGCGGTGGCAAGCCGAGACTTTGTCCTCGCCATCGAACCGGTGGCCACAATCCGCGCCGGGCATGCGAGCGCAGTGCCGGTCATGGGCGCCGATGCATTGCGCCGTTACAACCCGAGAACGGGACGCTTCACCGGCACCACCGGCGCTCGCATTCCCATTGGCGTCATGGACAGCGGCCTGAACGTGCGCCACCGCGACATTGGCGAAGGCCGGGCCAGCATCTGCGGCGCGAGTTTCGCCCAGCCACTGTTCGGCGCCGGCGGGCGCGAGGACTTCGATCTTTGGCTGGACCTCGGCCTGCACGGCACCCACGTCACCGGCACCATGGCCGGCAACGGCTTCAACGATCCGTTGCACGCCGGGATTGCGCCCGGGGTGCGCCACATCCGCTTCGCCAAGGTGCTGTCGCAACGCGGCTTGGGCACCGACGAAGGCGTGCGGCAAGCGATGGACTTTCTGGCCACGCGGTCGTCGTGCGAGCGGGCCGGAGTGGTCTCGCCTTCTGCACGGGCGCTGGTTGTCAATATGAGCCTCGGCGAAACCTCGTTGCAGCACACCGGACGCGGCGTGGGCGAACGCAAGCTCGACTCCACCGTTTGGACCCACCGTCAGCTCTACGTCGTGGCGCAGGCCAACGCCAACATCTTCGGCTTCTCCAACTATGCCGCAGCCAAGAACTCCCTCGCGGTGGGCGCTGCGTTCGACACCGGCACCATCGCGCCGTTCAGCAGCCACGGCCCCACCGCCGACGGGCGCCTGGCACCCAACGTGGTGGGGACCGGCGCCAGTGTCAGCTCTGCGCTGGGCGGCGGCCGCACGGACGGCTACATCGACTTCAGCGGCACCAGCATGGCCTCGCCGGCGGTGGCTGGCGTCGCCGCCCTGCTGCTCGACTCGGCACCGGATTTCCGGCGCCAGCCGGCGCTGGCCCGAGCCCGGCTCATGGCGAGCGCGATCAAGCCGGACGCCTTCCTCGCCGCGCCCGAAGCCTTTGTGGCCGACAACAGCACGGGGCCTGGGCCGCTGCAGCACATCTATGGACTCGGCCTCGTCTCCGCAGCCGCCACGGTGCTGCAGCGCGATGCCGAGGACGGCTGGACCACCGGCAGCGCCGTGAGCACTTTCGACGGCCAGGCCGGCTACGCCTATCAGGACATCGACGTGCCGGAGGGCACCAGCCGCCTCGACGTGGTGCTGACATGGGACGAGCAACCAGCCGACACCATCACCGAAGCCGTGCTGAGCGATCTCGACCTCTGGCTGGACGAAGGCGCGGACTGCGGCGAGGGTGCCTGCGGCGAACACGCATCGCGCTCGCGCATCGACAACGTGGAATGGCTGCTCGTGCGCGATCCGGCGCCGGGCCGTCACCGCATCAAGGTCGTGCCGGAGCGCATCTACGGCCAAGCCCCCCGCGCCGCAGTCGCCTGGACCGCCATCCGGGGTGACTCAACCCCAACCCTCAGCGTCGAGGCCAGCACCCCCCGCAGTCGCCCCGACGGCAGCGTGGAGGTGGACTTGGCAGTTACCAGCACGGGGTACGTCGCCGCCGGCACCATGCTTCGACTCGGCTGCCGCGCTCTCGCGGAGGATTCGGATGTCTGCGAGCGCTACGTCGATGCCTGGCCTCCGGGGGGGAACATCCTGCGTGGCGACCTCTCCCGCCCGATCGAGGCGCGACCCATGCACCACGCCTTGTCGCTCGGCGAAATCACCGCTGGCGAGCGGCAAACCGTCACGCTGCGCCTGCCGGCCACCACCGACCCCCATCGGCTGCACTTCACGGCAGGCGGCTGGAACGCCATTGCCGGGCACGCAAGTGTCGAGTTCAGCATCCCGGCCGACGCCGCACCGGCGGCAACGCCACCCGCCAACGATGCATTCGCCGAGGCCACGCCTTTGACGCAAGAGTCCGGCGAACGCAGCGTCGACCTGCTGGCGGCTTCCAGAGAGCCGGCGGAGCCCGACTCCCGTAGCGCCACACGCAGCGTGTGGTTCTCGTGGCGGGCACCGGCGCCGGGCCTGCACGTCTTCGGTGTCAGCGGCGCCGGCGACCAAGGCAGCGGGCAAGTCCGCATGGACATCTACCGCAATGGCGCGTTGGCGGCACTCGAACACGTCGCCGGTCGGGAACGATCCCTCACCTTCCATGCCGAGGGCGGCACCGATTATCGCCTGCGCATCGCCACCGAGGCACACGACGTGATGCCGCAGACGCTGCGCTGGGGGCCGCGACAACGGCCCGCGAACGACGACTTCGCGGACAGCCAGCGCATCGCCGGCACGAGTGGAAGCGTCGCCGGCGACAACCGAGGCGCAACCCTCGAACCCCACGAATTCTTCGGCAGCCACTCCACCACCGCCTGGTATCGCTGGAGGGCACCCGACGACGGCTATTTCGCCTTCTCGGTGGACGAACCCCTGCGTGTGTTTGCCTTCACGGGAAGGAACATCCGCGCACTGCGCCGCGTTTCGCATTACGCCGCGAGCGCAATCGGTCTCGGCAATGGCCCGCCCTCGGGGCTCATCGCCATCGTCGCCGCCGAAGGGGGCGATGCGATCTTTCCCGCTGCCGCCGGCGAGACCTACCACGTCGCCGTCGTGGCACGCGGCGCGGAATCCTCAGGCAGCCCCTATTCCTTGACCTGGGCCCCTGCCACCGAAGAGCAACTCGCCATCCTCGCCGACAACGACGCCTTCGCCGAGGCGGCGTCGCTCAATGGCGAAGTGGGCGATGCCGTGGCGACAAGCGGCGGTCGCACCGTAGAACCGGACGAACCCAGCGAGTCCGGCACCGGCACGGTCTGGTGGCAGTGGGAGGCACCGGGCGACGGCCCCTTCACGTGGCGCCTTGGCGGCATCGGCGCCAACGCCATGTCGCTGGCCTTCTTCACCGGCGACTCGCTCGACGATTTGGAAGTCATCGCCGGCGGTTCGGAAGTGGTGCTCGATGCCGCGGCCGGCCAGCAATTCTGGATCGCGGCCGGCCAACGTGCCGACTCGATGTTCTCGGATGCCGGCGACGCGGCGATCGACTGGGGGCCAACCCCCGCCAACGACCGCCCTGCCACCGCCATTGCCCTCGCAGCCGGCGGCGCCATGGCGTCGAGCCGCCACGCCACCAGTTCCGCAGACGAACCCGCGACGCTGGCCGGCGATGCTTCGCTGTGGTGGAAATGGACCGCAGTCGAAGACGGCTGGCAGCGGTTTGCACTCAGAGGTCACGACCCGTCCCACATCGTTGCCGTCTATGGCCGCGACGCCACCGGCGCCCTCGAACTCATCGCCACCAGCGACCGTTCGTTCCTGCTGTCGGGACGAGCCGAAGCGCGGGTCCTCGCGAACCCGGGCCAAGAGTATTGGGTTCAAGTGGCGGTGCGCAGCGGCTCCGACCGGGGCGACTTCGAACTCGCCACCGGGCCGAGCACGGCACCGGCGTGGCTGCGAATCGCTAGCGCCCTCAGCGATGGCGACATGCGCCCCGACGGCAGCTACGCGGAGCTGCGCAATCTGGGCGACGTCGCCATCAACGACTCCGGAGCTCGGCTCTTCGTCAACACGAAGGACTCGCTCAGGCTTTTCGACCGCGACGCGGACACGGGGGGCATCACCATATGCGCTAACTTGTTTGGATCGATGGTTCCGGGAAGCGTTCGTCGATCTGCGGGGTCCGCTGGCGAGGCGGGTCGGCCAATCCCCTTGAGATGCGGTCCCAGTCGTCGATGGCCTGCTGCAGGGGGAGGTGCGGCTCGATGGCGCGGGCGATCTGGCCGTACATGAAGCGGAAGTCACGCCAGGGACTGCGACGGCGGGCTCTCCACGGTGCCTCCCCAGGGGGAAACGGAGCCGGCGTGGCGAACGAGCTTCTCCACCAACAGCGCCACGAGCAGCTTGCCGTGGAGCCAGGCGCGGGCGCTGTCGTCCTCGTGCTTGGGCAGGTGGCCGAGCTGCGCCAGCGACTTGAAGCGCCTGAAGACCAGTTCGACCTGCCAGCGGACGCGGTACCAGTCCAGCACGCTGCGGGCGTCGAAGGTCCCTTCGGGGAAGGTGGTGAACAGGATCACGTGGCGGGCGAACTCGAGGCTGGACGGCCGCACCTGCCGGCCCTGGCGCGCTGCGTGTTCCTTCGCCTTGCGCTGCGCGATGGCGGCGGCCTCCTCGGTCTTGCGGATCGCGCACACGCGACCCGGCACCGCGACGCCCCGACCGACCGCCACCGCCGGCCATGCCCGCGGGACGCACGCCTCGTCCAGCCCGGCGACCCGCTGCAGCAGGTCCAGCGCCTCCCCGTCCGGTGTCCGCAGCGGCAGCGAGCCGGTGTTCACGCGCACCGTGGCGTGGCCGCCCGACGACGCCACGTGGCCGAGACCCGCCGCCGTCGAGTAGCCCCGGTCCGCCAGCACCAGGTCGCCCCGGGCGATCGGAAAGTGCGCCAGCGTCTCGGCCACGCCCGAACCCTCGGTCGGCGTCAGCTTGTAGAAGTCGCAAGCCAGCGACGGAAGCCGCACGCTGTAGTGCAGGCGCCACAGCGAGCCCGTCCGCCCCGGCTCCTTCACCGTCGTCGCGTCGAACGCCCGGAACGGCAGCTCGCCAGACGCCGACACTCCGCCCTGCTCCCGGAACATCGCCGCGCACAGCTCCCGCAGCCACTCCGACGACTTCCGCAGCCGCTTCAGCAGCGCCACGTCCGAGAGCTCCGCAAGGTTCGCCTGCCGCGCCCGCACCACCGTCTCCCGCAGCGAATGACCCCGCGCCAGATGCAGCAGAAGCACCCGCAGCAGCGCCTCCGGAGACTTCGCCTTGCGCAGTCCCTTCAGCGCCCCCGTCTCCTGCGCCAGTTCCTCCCAGCCTTCCGGAAGGAACGACACCACCACCTTCCAGTCCTCGTCCACTCCGCACAAGCCCCCAGCCGAACCGACACCCCCACCTTACGGACAGCCGATGCGCAAAACAAGTTAGCGCATATGGGGGGGGGGCATCACCGCGGCTGGAGAGGTGGCGCATCCGCCGGCCGATGAAGAGGCGGACAATGGCGATGCAGCGATGGAGGAGTCCGAGAACGCGGCGCTGTTCGAGGACGACCGCCTGCTGCATTGGGGGGCCGCGCACCAGACCCTCTATGCCTTTGGCGTGGGAGGGGTTCTGCTCGCCTACCGCGAAACGGATGGCGATGCGACCGATGTCGAAGTCTGCGACTTGGAACTCGGCGAGGACTTCCCGCTCTTGGGCGACACCACGCCGAGGCGAGTCCTCACGGACCCATCCGGCAGCTTCCTGTACCTCTTTGGCAACGCGCCACTCACCAACGAGGGCGCCGTGGCCGTGCTCGCCATCGACGAGCCATGCAGCCTATCGCTGGTGCAGGGGATGACGGCGGCGACGGTGGACGACGACAGCGTCAGTTCCCACCGCGAGTTGATGGGGCTGCGCGACGCGACGCTTTCCGCCGACGGATCACACATCTATGCCTTGTCCGACCAGGCCTTGGTCACCTTCAGCCGCGACCCCGAAACCGGCGAACTCGCCATCGTTTCGAACATCGACCTGAACGAACTCACCGAGTCCAACGCGGACCCCTTCTTCAGCTTCCTGAGCATGACTTCGGCGACCTTGGACACGAGCGGTGACTATCTGTTCGCCATCGGCAACGGCATGCCGCTCGTGCTGGCGTTCGACGTGGCGAAGGAGCCGGCCACACCTGCCCTCATCGCCTCAACCGCGTCGGCGGAGGACCCGTTCGGGCGACTGTTCGAGGTGCCCTCGCACGTGTATCGACCGTTCTTCCTGTTCGAGTGCAGCGCCGTCGGTCAGCACCGGAGCCTCACCGCCATCGATGCCGCGTGCTTCGACGCCATGTTCGTGGCAAGGTGGGATGCGGACAGCGAACAGTTGCTGCTGAGCGACTACTTTGGCTTTCTGCAGCCGGATCGCTTCGGCACCGAGCTTCCCTCGGGAGGAGTGCCGCGCGGGGTGCAAAGTGCCGACGGCAGCCACATCTATATCATCCAGCGAGGCGAGATTGGCTCCCTCATCACCTTGGAACGAGCCGAGAACATGACCGATGCCCCGGATTAGTGCATTGCAGGGGCGCCCGGCGGCGCTCGGTTCCGCAGTGCGCTTCGGCGCACAGGTGCTCGTCGTGGTCGCCATCGCCTGGGTGGTGGCCGACACGGCGACGTTCTTGCTCGCGGGGCCGGCGGACCTGCCCGTGTCTGCGCTCGAACCCGGCGCCGGCACCCAGCAAGAGGAGTATCCGGCCTCCGAGATCGCCTCTTGGGAGCTTTTCGGCAGTGCGCGAGCCGACGTTGGCGACGTTGCCGCGACCGACGCGACCGAGGGGCTCGCCACCACCGGCCTTTCGCTCTTGCTCGTGGGGATCTTCGCCGCCGACGAGACGCAGGCGTCGGCGGCATTGATCGCGCAACCAAATCGCAAGGCGAAGCGCTACCGCATCGGCGACCGCCTGCCGGGGCGCGCAACGCTGGAAGCGGTGTATCGCGATCGGGTGGTGATCCGCCGTGGCGGCGTGCGCGAACTGATCCGCTTTCCCGAGCCGAAGGAACGCTTCGCGGCGTCGCCGAGCACCCACGACAGGGCGGCGCCGGACACGCCAGCCACCACTCCCGCCGTCGAGCGTTCCTCGGCGGCTCCGTCGCCGCGTCCACCGATGCCGGAAGGGGACCCCGCCAGCATCCTCTACGATGCCGGGCTGACGCCAGTGCAACCCGGCGCCGCCGAAGGCTATGCACTTGGCGAGCTCGCCGCCAACCCCGTGCTGCAGCAAGCCGGCCTGCGTCCGGGCGACCGCATCCTCTCGGTGAACGGACGTGCCGTCGGCAATGTCGAACTCGATCAGGCGGAATTCGCCAGCGTCGTGGCCGCCGGGACGGCTCGGATCGAAGTCCAGCGAGGTGGGCGCCGGTGGTTCGTCACGGTGTCGATGTAGTAGTCGGCGAACGGCCGTCCAAGGTGACAAGGAAACTCGTGCAAAACCATCTATCGAGACTCTGCTATGCCGGCGCTGCCCTCGTGCTGTGCGCCGCCGTCTGGGCCGAACCGCAGGAATGGCGCATCAACATCCAGGACGGTGGCCTGCACGAGTTCGTGCAGCAGGTGGCGGAGATCACAGACAAGATCATCGTCGTCGATCCCCGCGTGCGCCAAGCCAACAACGTCACCGTCATCAGCAACACGCCACTCGGCCGCGAGGGCGTGTTCGAGCTCTTCCTCTCGGTGCTGCGGGTGCATGGCTATACCCTTTCCCGTGCCGGCGATGTGTACACCGTGGTGCAGAACACGGTCGGCAAACAGATGGGGGGCCGCATCGACTCCGCCGACGCCGCACCGGATGAAATCGTCACCGAGGTGATCGGCGTCAAGCACATCCTCGCAACGGACGTGGTGAAGACCCTGCGTCCGCTGATTCCGCAATACGCCCACATCGCCGCCGTGGAGTCCGCCAACGTCGTCATCATCAGCGACCACGCCCACAACATCCACCGCCTTCTGACCATCATCGAGCAGACCGACCTGCCGGGCACCGAGATCATCACGGTCGTGCCACTCGAACACGCCTGGGCCGGCACGGTTGCAAGGCTGTTGCAGGAACTCGCCCCAAGCAGCCTCGGCGCCGCCGCGCAAGGCCCCACGAGTGTGCAGATCGTCGCCAACGAGCGCAACAACACCTTGGTGCTGCGTGGCAAAGAGGAACCGGTCCGGCGCATTGAGGCCATTGTCCGCCAGCTCGACCAACCCGACACCGCGAGCGGCGGCACGCAGGTGATCCAACTCGACCATGCCGATGCAACCGAGGTGGCGGAGATGCTGAACGCGATGGCCTCCAGCGCCCCCGGCGCCAGTGACCAGCCGCCGCCTTCCGTGCACGCCTACGAGTCTCTCAACGCGGTGGTGGCGCGGGGAGACCCGTCCTTCGTCAACGACCTGCGCGGCATCATCAGTCAGCTCGACGCGCCCCGCGGGCAGGTGCTGATCGAGGTGGCGGTGGTGGAAGTGTCGGCGGATGCGAGCGACAGCCTTGGAATCGAGGTTGCGGCCGGCGACCCCACCGGTGTCTCGACGCCGCTCTTCACCACTACCCTGAGTGGCATCATCGGTGGGCTGCTCACCGAGCTCGCGTCCAGCGAGGACGCCATCAATCCCGCCATCGCCGCCGCCGCGGTGGGCTCTCCGACGCTGGCGCTGACCCGACTGGACCCGGACAAGGTCTCCTTCGGCGCCATCGTCAACGCCCTCGCCGTCGACGCCAACGCCGACCTCTTGTCCACGCCGAGCGTGCTGACGCTCGACAACGAGGAGGCACAGATCACCGTCGGGCAGGAAGTGCCCATCGTCACAGGCGCCTTCACCACCACCAGCGACGGCGCCAGCAACCCCTTCACCACCGTGTCGCGCAAGGACGTGGGCATCGACCTTTCCGTGACGCCGCACATCCACGGTCAGTCGCTGCGGCTCGAACTCGTGCAGGAAGTCTCGAACGTGGTCGACACGGCCCTCGAAGGCTTCACCGACATCGTCACCAACAAGCGCAAGCTGACCAATACCATTCTGGTTGACGACCGTCAGACGATCGTCTTGGGCGGCCTGATTCAGGACGACCAGCGCAACACGCTGCGCAAGGTGCCGGTGCTGGGCGACATCCCGGTGGCGGGTGCCCTCTTCCGCAGCTCCACCAACGTCCGCGTCAAGCGCCACCTGCTGTTCTTCCTGCGCCCGACCATCCAGCGCACGCCCGAGGACCTCAGCGACATCACCGAGGCGAAGTACGACGGCATCCTGGACCTGCGCGTCGATGCGGCAGAGGCGCCGCAGAACGCCGAGGGCCTGTTCCAAGGTCGGTAGCGCCTTCCCATGCAGGAAGGCAGGTCGCCCTCCCACCCAAGGCCGTCCGCAACCAAGTATGTGCGCCTGTTAGTCTGCCGCCATGCGTTTGGCAGCACCCATCAAGCGATTCAACTACCGCCTTGGACGGGGCATCGTGCGGACGCTGGCGCGGCCGACCGTGACCGGCGCGCCGCCACCGGCCGGCGACGAGATCGTCTATGTGCTGCCGAACCGTTCGCTGGCGGACCTGCTGCTGCTGGACGTCGTGGCCACCGCACAAGGGCTGCCAGCGCCGCGCCAACGCCTCGAAGTGCTTGACGAGGGGCGGCGGTTCTTCTTTTTGAACCGACCGACCGGTTGGCGCCGCCGTCACACCATGCGCCGCACTTCGGCGCGCATGCGGCGCATACAGGAGCAGTTGCGCAAGAGCCAGGCGCCAGCCGTGACCTTGGTGCCCGTGTCGGTGTTCTGGGGACGGGCCGCAGACAAGGAACGGTCTTGGCTGCGCTCGCTGGTCTCCGAATCCTGGGGCACGTCGTCGCGCCTGCGCCGCCTGCTCGGCCTCCTGCTCAGCCGCAAGGACGTGCTGCTGCACTTCCATCGGCCGTTGCCCTGGCGGGACCTGGCCCGTGGCCTCGACGCCGCCCGCGCCGAACGCCGCATTGCGCGCCTGTTGCGGGTGCGCTTTCGCAATCAGCGGCAAGCGACGCTAGGACCTGACCTCTCGCACCGCCGCACGCTCATCAAGCGCGTGCTGGCAAGCCCGCAGGTGCGCGCCGCCATCGCGGCCGAGGCGAAGGGCCAGCCATCCCAGCCGGCGCACCACGCCCGCGCCCGCAAGGCCGCCTTTGCCATCGCCGCCAACATGTCCTTTCCCGCCATGCGGGTACTCGACCGCTTCCTCACCTGGTTCTGGAGCCGCATTTACGACGGCGTGGCGGTGCATGGCTTCGAACACGTCTCCGACCTCGCCGCCACCCACACCCTGGTGTTCGCGCCCTGCCACCGCTCGCACATCGACTACCTGCTGCTTTCCTACGTGCTGCACCATCAGGGGCTCATGCTTCCGCACATCGCGTCCGGCGACAATCTCGACTTGCCGCTGGTGGGACGCCTGCTGCGCGGCTGCGGTGCCTTCTTCATCCGCCGCAGCTTTCGCGGCGACGACATCTATCGCGCCGTGCTCGATGAGTATCTCTATCAGACGCTCAGGCGCGGCCATTCGGTGGAGTACTTCATCGAGGGCACTCGCTCGCGCACAGGGCGCCTGTTGCCGCCGCGCACGGGAATGCTGCAGACCACGCTCGACGCCGTGGCGCGAGGCCTGCCGCGCCCCGTCGCCGTGATTCCGGTTCACATCGCCTACGAAAAGGTGATCGAGGCGGCGAGTTTCGACGAGGAACTGTCGGGTGGCAGCAAGCGACCGGAATCCGTGGGCGGAATCTTCCGTGCAAGGCGGCTCGTGCGGCAGGAGTTCGGCTCTGTAGCGCTTGCCTTCGCGCCGCCGATCGAGCCCGATGCCTATGTCGCATCGGAGGCCGGCAGCCATCGGCTGGCAAACGAGATCCTGAGGCGCCTGAACCGTGCGGCCAGCATCAACGCGACCCATCTGGTTGCCTTGATCACCCTCGCCATGCCGCGCCACGCGATCGATGTGGCGGCCCTCGGCACTCAGCTCGATGTCTGTCGCGAGCTTCTGGAAAGGGAACGCAACCACCACAACCACGCCATCGACTGGCGTCCCGCCCATCGCCTGATCGACCGCGTTGAGGAACTCGGACTGGTGCGCCGCGAGCACAGCCCGGTTGGCGACGTCGTCAGCCTCGGTGACGCCGGCGCGGTGCACATGACGTGGTACGCCAACAACGCGCTGCACACGCTCGCCGCACCGGCGCTGATCGCCTGCTTCGTGGTGGAGCGACGCGGCAGCATCTCGGCCAGAGCCTTGATGCGCGCCTTCGCCGGCCTTGCGCCCTTGGTCGCAAACGAACTGCACACACAACTAGATGCCCGCACCTGCCGTCGCTGCCTGCGCCACATGCGCGCGATGGGCCTGGTCGAAATGGCGCCGGAGGGCATCACCGCTCCGCATGACCTCGAACGGCGGTTTCGCACCGAGCTCCTCGCCCGCATCCTGATGCCCACGCTCGAACGTTACTTCATCGCCTCCACGCTCCTCGTTCGCTCCGGCAGTGGCATCCTGAGTCGCGCCGACTTGATGGAACAGTGTGGTGCCACGTCCGAACGCATCTCGCGCCTTTACGGCAGCAATGCCCCAGAGTTCCACGACGCACGCCTGTTCCACGGCTTCCTGGATGCCTTGCTCCGCCTGGGGCTCGCTAGCGAAGACGCTGACGGCCGGTTGCGTTTCGACGACACAGCACACGGCCCTTTGGCAACGGCGCTGAAGCAAGCCGAAGAAGTGATCCCAGCCGAAATCCGCTACGCCGTGCGACGGTCGTCCGGCATTCGTACGGAGCGTTGAGGGACATCCGACAAGGCCCATCTCGCGGGGAGGAGGCTGGTTACACCTTCTGACCCTTGGTTGCTTCGCCTTCGGCGGGAGGAGCGTGACGGCCCCTCGCTTCGAGACGCTTCACACGGCGCCATCCGGCCGGCACGTTGGTGTTGACTCGGCTTCCACATAATTCCTTCGTGGATCAATGTCTTGTACAGCATAACGACGACTAAGTCAGGCATTGCCACGATAGACATCGAAGCGCACCGAGCGGCCGAGGATGCGCCAGTCTGGTGGCGCCACCGCCCGCGCACGGCGACGGCGCTTGATCACGACACGGGATGCCGCGCTCCCCCGCGCACCCGCCAGCAACTCGCCGATTTCGGCGTCGTCCATTTCGTCTGCCAAGGCTGCCAGTGCCTGCATCCTCAAGGACGGCAAGGCGCCGCTCGGATGGTCACCGAACATCGGATCGAGGTAGATTACGTCGAACTGCCGTTCGCGCCAGCATTCGCGGGCGTCTCCACATGCCAAAGTCGGGGCAGGGCAAGAGGCCGGCAAGGCGGCAGCCCGCACCCTCGCCGCCAGGGCCGCACAAACGTCTGGATGTGCCTCGGTCATGTGAACGCGACAGCCGAGCGTCGCCAGCAACAAGCCATCCGTACCCCAGCCGGCCAGCGCGTCGTGAACGCTGATGCCGGATTGCGCTCCGCACGCCCGCGCCAAGGCGCCGCGTCGCCCCTGCCTTGCCCGGCGTCGCACTTCCCGGTCATCGAAGCGGAGCGTGCGACCGGCTATGTGAATCGTGATGGCGCCGGCCTCGGCCTTCACTCTACCGGCCGCCAAGGTGTGTCCCCGTCAACATAGAGCGGCAACGCACGCTCGGCCGGAACCGCCAAGTCTTCTCGCGCCAGAGCCACCATGCCGACGAACTCGGCCGACATGGCGATGCGCTGGTCATCGCACAGGGCTTCCCCCTCCAAGAGTCGATCGAACTGTAGGCAACGCACCTCGCCCGCACCTCGCCCGAACTCATACTCGGCTTCGTAGAGCCAGCCAGGTCGGGAATAGCGCCGCACCGTTCGACGCCCTTCGCCGGCAACGTCGAGCGCGGCCATGCCCCATGCCAGCGCTTCCGAACTCGGCACGGCAAACGCCGGCAGATCGAGGCCAAGCGCAATCCCCTGCGCCACGGAAGCGCCGATGCGCACACCGGTGAAGGAGCCCGGCCCGGCGGAAAACGCCACGCAGTCGAGCTGCGGCCGCGCTACCCCGGCAGCGGCAAGAATCCCGTCGATGAGCGACAGAACCAGCCGATTGTGTTCCCTCGGCGCAATGCGACTCTCGACGACCCATTCGACACCCGACCCACGGGGCACAATGCCAAGCGCGACAGAACAGACATCGGTGGTGGTCTCCACGGCGAGAATGCGTTGCATGGGAAGGCCGCCGATTGCCGCTAGACTGCTGCGATTCTACTCACTCGCCCGGGAGCCAAACTCGCAATGCTCGACGTCGATGTGGCCGCTGCCAAGCTTGGCGAACTCATCGAGCCCCTGCGCGGCACCGAACGCGTGCGGGTGGATGCCGCACTTGGCCGGGTTCCTGCACAGGACATCATCGCGCCCTTGAACCTGCCGCCCTTCGACGCCTCCGCCATGGACGGCTACGCGGTTTGCGCGACGGAACTCGCGAGCGAGGGTCGCAAGCGGCTGAAGGTCACGGGCCAAAGCCTCGCCGGACATCCGGCCAGCGAGGCTGCAGCCACCGGCACGGCCATCCGCATCTTCACCGGCGCACCCATGCCCGACGGCGCAGACAGCGTGGTGCTCCAAGAGGATGTGACCGCCAAGGCAGCCGCCATCGAGTTCGACGAGTCGGTGCGGGTAGGCCAGCACGTTCGCCCGTCCGGCAACGACATCGCCAAGGGCGACACCATTTGCCGCGCCGGCCACCGCCTCACCCCTTACGACCTAGCCTGGCTTGCCGCCTGCGGCATCGGCACGGTGCGTGTGCGCCGGCGGGTACGGGTCGTCCTGCTCTCCACCGGCGACGAGTTGGCAGAACCCGGAATGCCCTTGGGCGAGGCGCAAATCTACGACTCGAACCGCTTCGCAATGACGCGGCTGCTCGAAGGACGCGGCAGCGACATCATCGACCTCGGCTGCGTCCCGGACGACCCGGAGCAAATCCGCGCCGCCCTGGAAGAGGCGGCCGACATCGGCGACATCATCGTCACGAGTGGTGGAGTTTCGGTGGGCGATGCCGACCATGTGCGCGACCTCGTGGCCGAACTCGGCAGCATCGACTTCTGGCGCATCGCCTTGAAGCCCGGCAAGCCCCTCGCCGTCGGTGACATCGGCGGCACCCCGTTCTTCGGCTTGCCCGGCAACCCGGTCTCCACCATCGTCACGTGCCTCTTGTTCGTGGCCCCCGCCATAGACCTGCTCGCCGGTGCCACTGCATCGCCTCCCCTGACCATCCCCGCAACGCTCGCCGAGTATGTCCCCCATGCCCCGGGCCGTCGCGAATACATGCGCGGCATCGCCACGAACGAAGGCGGCCACCTGAAGGTCGCCATCAACGGCAACCAAGGCTCCAACCGCCTAGCCACCTTCTCGGGCGCCAACTGCCTCGTCATCATCCCCGCCAACGCCAGCAACCTACCCGCTGGCGAAACCGTCGAAATCCTCCCCTTGGGCAAGGATGGCCACCCCTTAAATCGGTAGCGCCCACTTGCGGTTATGTCTTGCCCCAATAATGCGTGAGCTATGGTCGAAAGTGGTGTACGGATGAGTTGAGTCGTGCGGCGTGTCTTCTGCTGAAATTGAAGTTCGAGCTTTCATTTCGGCAAGAGGAGCACACCGCACATGGACAAAGATAATGCGGTTGAGCTGGCGGCACCAGCAACGGTTTCCGATCCCCTCACGGAGCTTCTTCGCACGGGCGCGAAGCGTCTGATCGAGGCAGCGGTGCAGGCGGAGTTCGACGAGCACCTTTCGGCGTTCGAGGGCGAGCGGCTGGCGCCGGCGTGGTGCGCAACGGGCACCTTCCGGAGCGCACGATCCTGACGGAGATCGGCGCGGTGGAGGTGCAGGTTCCGAAGTCCCGCAGCCCCGAGGGGTCGTCGGAGCCGTTCCGGTCTTCCCTGGTTCCCCCGTACGTTCGCCGCAGCGCGAGCGTGGACGCGGCGATTCCGTGGCTGTGCCTGCACGGGTGTCGACGGGGCAGATGCGTCCTGCGGTGGCGGCGCTGGTGGGCGAGGAGGCGCGCGGTCTGTCGGCGAACGTGGTGAGCCGGCTGAAGAGGGCGTGGGCCGAGGAGTACCGGGAATGGTGCGGCCGCTCGCTCGACGACGACTGGGTGTACCTGTGGGCGGACGGCGTGTACAGCGGCCTTCGGCGACGAGGGCCGGCTGTGCGTGCTGGTGGTGATCGGCGTCAACGCCCGCGGAGAGTAGCGCTTCCTCGCGATCGAGGACGGGGTTCGGAAGTCCACGCAGAGCTGGCGCGAGGTGCTGCCGGGAATGAGGCAGCGGCTTCGCGAAGCCGGCGAGACTGGCGGGGCGACGGCGCGGCGGGGTTCTTCGCGGCGCTGTCGGAGGTGTACCCGCAGACACGCCACCAACGCTGCTGGATGGCGCTTCTGCGCGCGCTCGGCGTCGCGGCACCGCTGGCACAGGAAGTCGCCCTGCAAACGCTGCCGATACGCGCAGCGCCGGCAGCCGCCTTCTGCAATCAGCACCTTGCGGCAGCGTCGGCATGACGCGGCTCTCCTATCCAGACAGCGTTGGCACGAGCGCGCGGGGGTCCCGTCCTTCTTGATCGCGACTTTCCGCGAGCATCTCGACTGGACGCAGCGGTCCGAGCCCTCGGTGCGGGTGGCGGGCCGGACGAATCCCGGTGGCAACGCCCCGCTCCACTGGGCGATGAGGAGTTGAAGGTCCATGGTGTTCTCCGTGGTGGTGACGCGGAAGTGCGTCGGTCCCCCGGCCGCGGCGCGCGCGCGCAGGCCGGTCACCTCGCGGCAGCGAGGTCGGAGCGAAGCGGAGAACCCTCCGGGTTGGCCGGTCGAGCACGCGCGCCACCCTGGGCGCCACCGACGGACGGGACGGGCGCTGGCCGCTACGGGTCGCGTGGGCCGCTCGGTGTGCCGGGCAAGTCGGCGGTATGGGGAGATCCGCCGATCCGTGGCCCCGGGGCTTGCAAACGCGGCCTGCCTGGGCCACAACGGTTCGTTGTGGAAGCCGGGCGGGAAGTTCATGGTCTCCGGGCGCGGTCTCTCCGGGTGCCTGCGGTGAGTTGCCGCGGATAAACCCGACCGCCTAAATCGAGACGTCGGTGGTCAGCTAACCTGACGGCGCGCCCGTCGCGGGACGTGGTGGTCGCCGCGTACCAGGAGGTGACGCGCGAGTGGTGGGGGGGCCGCCGCCGGGAGGTTCGAGCTGGTCGCGTCGGAGCTGGTGCGCGCGGAATGCGCGGGCGGGGACTCGGGCAGCCGCGCGGGACCGCCTGAAGGCGCTCGAAGGCGTGGCGCTGCTGGGTACCTCCGCGGAGGCCAAGGACCTCGCGCAGCGTCTGCTTGATCTCGGGGCGGTTCCGCGCGAAGCTGCGACGGACGCGGCGCACATCGCCATCGCCGTGACGAGACGGCGTCGAGTACCTGGTGTCGTGGAACTTCCGCCACATCGCCAACGAGGCGATGCGGGTGCGGATCGAACGCGCGTGCAGGCAGGCGGGCTACGAGCCGCCGGTGATCTGTACGCCCAGCGAACTGATGGAGACCGGGATGGAGACGAGGGAGACTGACCCGGTCATCGCCGAGGTGCGGGCGGTCCGGGACCGAATCGCGGCGCGCGCCGACTACGACGTGGCGGCGATCTTCCGGCGGATCCGCGAGATGCAGGACGGGTCGGGCCGCGAGTACGTCGAGTACCCTGCGCGCCGGATCGTCGAGGGTTCCGGCGAGACGCTGGCCATCTGAGCGCGCAACGCGGACGCCGCAGCCTGTGGGTCGCCGCGGGGCGGCTTCACCGCCCGGAGGGCGGAAGCGATAGCGACCGCAACCCGAATGGGCGGAGACCACCTGGGGGCTCCGGTCGGCGTAGCCGACTAGGACGCGGGCCGCCGTCAGGCGGCATCGCCCACAATGGAATCAGGGCGTCAGGGCGTCACTGTTCGGTGAAGGAGGGCGGGCATGCATGACGAGCCACCTTCGGTCGCCAACACACCATTACCCGCAATTTTTAGCCGGCCCGACTGAGCTGGAGCATCCGATGCGGAACCTGATAGAACGATAGTTTGAGTTTCTTCGAAACTGCTTCAGACGCCGCGATTCTCGGCCCGGGGCGGGGACAAGCCCCATATGCGCTAACTTGTTTTGCGCATCGGCTGTCCGTAAGGTGGGGGTGTCGGTTCGGCTGGGGGCTTGTGCGGAGTGGACGAGGACTGGAAGGTGGTGGTGTCGTTCCTTCCGGAAGGCTGGGAGGAACTGGCGCAGGAGACGGGGGCGCTGAAGGGACTGCGCAAGGCGAAGTCTCCGGAGGCGCTGCTGCGGGTGCTTCTGCTGCATCTGGCGCGGGGTCATTCGCTGCGGGAGACGGTGGTGCGGGCGCGGCAGGCGAACCTTGCGGAGCTCTCGGACGTGGCGCTGCTGAAGCGGCTGCGGAAGTCGTCGGAGTGGCTGCGGGAGCTGTGCGCGGCGATGTTCCGGGAGCAGGGCGGAGTGTCGGCGTCTGGCGAGCTGCCGTTCCGGGCGTTCGACGCGACGACGGTGAAGGAGCCGGGGCGGACGGGCTCGCTGTGGCGCCTGCACTACAGCGTGCGGCTTCCGTCGCTGGCTTGCGACTTCTACAAGCTGACGCCGACCGAGGGTTCGGGCGTGGCCGAGACGCTGGCGCACTTTCCGATCGCCCGGGGCGACCTGGTGCTGGCGGACCGGGGCTACTCGACGGCGGCGGGTCTCGGCCACGTGGCGTCGTCGGGCGGCCACGCCACGGTGCGCGTGAACACCGGCTCGCTGCCGCTGCGGACACCGGACGGGGAGGCGCTGGACCTGCTGCAGCGGGTCGCCGGGCTGGACGAGGCGTGCGTCCCGCGGGCATGGCCGGCGGTGGCGGTCGGTCGGGGCGTCGCGGTGCCGGGTCGCGTGTGCGCGATCCGCAAGACCGAGGAGGCCGCCGCCATCGCGCAGCGCAAGGCGAAGGAACACGCAGCGCGCCAGGGCCGGCAGGTGCGGCCGTCCAGCCTCGAGTTCGCCCGCCACGTGATCCTGTTCACCACCTTCCCCGAAGGGACCTTCGACGCCCGCAGCGTGCTGGACTGGTACCGCGTCCGCTGGCAGGTCGAACTGGTCTTCAGGCGCTTCAAGTCGCTGGCGCAGCTCGGCCACCTGCCCAAGCACGAGGACGACAGCGCCCGCGCCTGGCTCCACGGCAAGCTGCTCGTGGCGCTGTTGGTGGAGAAGCTCGTTCGCCACGCCGGCTCCGTTTCCCCCTGGGGAGGCACCGTGGAGAGCCCGCCGTCGCAGTCCCTGGCGTGACTTCCGCTTCATGTACGGCCAGATCGCCCGCGCCATCGAGCCGCACCTCCCCCTGCAGCAGGCCATCGACGACTGGAACCGCATCTCAAGGGGATTGGCCGACCCGCCTCGCCAGCGGACCCCGCAGATCGACGAACGCTTCCCGGAACCATCGATCCAAACAAGTTAGCGCATATGGGGACAAGCCCCGCCCCATGGGGCCCGGCCAGAGCGCCGCGAAGCGGCGCTAGCTTTCCGCGGCGTCATAGCCGGCGCCGCACAGGGAATCCAGCACGGCTTCCACCTGCTCTTCGCCCCGCATCTGCAGCACGAACTCGATGGCCGTCGTGCGTACCGTGGAGGCGGCGAAGGCGCGTTGGTGCGCGATGTCGACGATGTTGCCGTCGAGGTCGCCCAGGATTCGGGTTAGGTCCGCCATCGCGCCGGGTACGTCGGGCGCCTCCACCTTGATGCGGACCAGACGGCGGGTGCGGACGAGGCCGCGTTGCAGGATGGAGGACAGGATCATCATGTCGATGTTGCCGCCGGTCAGTACCAGCGCGGTGACACCGCCGGCGCCAATGTCCGGGTAAGCCTTCACCGCCGCCAATGGGCAGGCGCCGGCGCCTTCGGTGACCGTCTTCTCCACTTCCAGCAAAGCGAACACGGCATCCTCGATCTCGGGCTCCGTCACGGTCACCACGCGGTCCACATGCTCGCGGATGATGGGCAACGTGATGCTTCCCGGCGTTTCCACGGCGATGCCTTCTGCAACGGTCCCTGGTCGGGTCGCACGGAACTCATTGCCTTCGAGTGCGTCGTGCACGGCGGCGAAGCGCTCGGTCTGAACGCCGACGATGCGGACGTCCGGGCGCAGGCTGCACACGGCCACCGCGATGCCGGCGATGAGGCCCCCGCCGCCGACGGGGACGACGATGGTGTGAAGGTTCGGGGCCTGTTCAAGGAGTTCAAGCCCCAGCGTGCCTTGCCCGGCGATTACGGCCTCGTCGTCAAATGGATGGACTAGCGTCGCGCCTCGCTTTGCCGCGAGTTCCTGGGTGACCGCAAGCGTCGCGGCGAAGGTGTCGCCGCGCAGCAGCACCTCGGCGCCGAAGACGCTGGTCTGGCGCACCTTGGCGTTCGGCGTGTTCTTGGGCATGACGATGGTGACAGGCACATCCAACCGGCCGCCGTGGTAGGCCAGCGCCTGAGCGTGATTGCCGGCTGACATGGCGACGACACCCCGTTCTCGCTCATCTTCGGACAGCAGGCAAAGCCGGTTGAGTGCACCGCGTTCCTTGAACGAGGCCGTGAACTGCAGGTTCTCGAACTTGAGCACGAGGTCGCGCTTCGTAAACGCCGAGAGCGTGCGCGACGGCGCCAAGGGCGTGACTGCCACATGCTCGGCGATGCGCTTGCGGGCGCTCTGAATGGCGGCGAGATCGACGGTCACGGCAGCGGAAGACGAAGCGGGCTATCTTTCATCCTTGGCAGTATAGGGCTCGCCCACATCAAGCACTTGCTCATCGTCTATCACACGCAGACCGGCAACACCGCGACGATGGCCGGCGCCGTCCGCGACGGTGCCACCGACTCGCTGATCGAGGAGGTTGAGACGCGCTTTCTCATGGCCAAGGACGCCGGCCCAGACGACGTGCTGTGGGCAAACGGCGTGCTTCTCGGCACGCCCGAGAACTTCGGCTACATGTCCGGGGCGATGAAGGATTTCCTAGACCGCACCTTCTATCCCGTGGAAGGCCGGATCGCCCCCTTGCCCTGCGGCATCTTCATCAGCGCCGGCAACGACGGTTCCGGCGCACTGCGTGCCCTGCGCCGCATCATCGGCGGCTACCCTTTCAACGAAGTGCAGGAACCCATCATCGCCCAAGGGGCGGTGCTGCCCGAACACCTCCAAGCCTGCCGGGACCTTGGCATGGCACTGGCCGCGGGGCTCGAGGCGGGGATTTACTGAGCACCTGCCTCGGCAACTGGCGCACCGGCTAGCGTGGGGGCTCCACTTCCGTCGCTTCGTAAAACGTCACACCGCCGCCTTTGCCCGGCCGCTCGCGCATGGCCTTTTGGAACTCTGCCATGTGGGCGCTGACGAAATGGGCGGCAAGCGCCTCCATCTCGCGCCACTTCTCCGTGATGCGGATCACGTTCGGATCGTTAAGCTCCACCGAGAACGTGTAGTCGTCACAGCCATCCTCGGCGCGACTCGCCGTCTCCATCGCTGCGATCGCCGCCTTGAGGTGCGCGATGTTCTCCGCAGTGGTCTCAATCCGTCCGTTGACGATGATCATTCCCATGTCCTCCCGTGCCTTTGAGCCAAAGGGGCGCACTCTACCGCTATCGCGGTGGCCAGCGCCAAGGGGGCAAATCGAGCGGCGCGAAGCTAGGCAGGACCGTTTCGCCCATCTCCTTGTCGAGTTCGATGTGGTTGCACTCGCCGGACTCCGTGAGGGCTTCCACCAGCGCCGCAGCATGGGAGGTCACCCACACCTGCGTGTCGGTGGCGGAGTGGCGCATCAAGCGGGCCAGGGCCGGCAGGAGGTCTGGGTGGATGCTTGTCTCGGGCTCGTTCAGCACCATCAACGTTGGTGGACGCGGGGTCAGGAGCGCCGCGATCCACAGCAGGTAGCGCAGGGTGCCATCGGAGATCTCCGCCTGGGACAGCGGACGCAGCAGCCCGTGCTGGCGAAACTGAAGCTGGAAGATGCCCGCTCGTTCCTCCACGGCCACGGTCGCGCCTGGAAAGGCGTCGTCCACCGCAGCGGCGAGCGCATCCTCGTCGCCGATTTCCACGATGGTGCGCCAGGCGGCGGCAAGGTCGTCACCGTCGTTGCTCAGCACCGGCGTACGCACACCGATGCGTCCGTGCCGTGCGGGGGCGTCGGCATCCGTGCGGAAATGATCGTAGAAGCGCCACGACCGCACCTGCTCGCGCAGCAGCAGCGCTTCCGGCGCGCGTTCCGGGTCCGCGACGCGCGAGACCATGCTGTCGAAAGCGGGCAGATGCTGTTCCACGACCTGCCAGGCGCCACTGTCGTCGCGACTGCGCACGAGCCCGCCCCTGCGATCCACCAGGGCGCTGCGCTCGTGCCAGGTCTCGCCGTGCCAGATAACCTCGCGCTTGATCTCTGGGTCCTTGCCGAACATCGATCCCGGCCCTGCCACGGGTAGGCCGTACTCGATCGAGTAGCTGAAGTCGTCGCCGCCGAAGCCGAGCCGCAGATTGACCGGATCCTTGCGCGGCCCCCCTTGCACCGGATGTTCTCCACGCTTCACCGACATCGAGAACCGCTCGGGGCCGGCCCACAGCACCGAACTCAAGCCACCCTCGCGGCCGATGGCCTGCACACCGCCGCCGAATGCAGTCTCGGACAACAGGCGCAGCGCCCGGTAGAGGTTCGACTTGCCGCTGCCGTTGGCGCCGGTGACGAGGTTCATCCGCTCCAGCGGAAGCACTACATCGCGCAGGGAACGGTAGTTGGCGATAGCGAGGGTGTGCAGCATGGCCGCATGTTTTAGCGATTGCTGGCGCTCGCGGCAACGCTTGCGCGCGGCTCGGAGGCAGCGCCGTTTCGCGCCGCAGGCTCCTAGCCTTGCTCTACGTTGCTGTACCGATCAGTTTTCTCGCGTAGTTCAGAGCGTGGCCCAGCGAGTCGGTGAAGGCCTTGCCTTGCCAGGCGATATCGAAGGCGGTGCCGTGGTCCACGGAGGTGCGAACGATGGGCAGGCCGATGGTGACGTTGACGCCGCTCTCGAAGCCGATGAGCTTCATGGGGGCATGGCCCTGGTCGTGGTACATGCAGACGATGGCGTCATGGGCGTCGTTGTGGATGGCTTGGTAGAAGACCGTGTCGGCAGGGTGAGGGCCGGTGACTTCGAGGCCGGAAGATCGGGCACGGGCGATGACGGGGGCGATGATGTCGCGGTCCTCCGTGCCCATGAGGCCGTTTTCGCCGGCGTGGGGATTGAGGCCGCACACGGCGATGCGCGGGCGGGGCAGGAACCGCGCGAGCGCTTGGTGCGTCAGGCTGATTACGGTGCCGATCCGGGCGGCGGTCACGCGGGTGATGGCCTCCACCAAAGAGACGTGCGTGCTCACGTGGGTGACGGCGACATCCTCGGTCGCGAGCATCATCGCGTAGTCGTCCGTGCCACAGAGCGAAGCAATGGTCTCGGTGTGACCGATGAAGCCCGGATGCATGCGCCCGGTCGCCTCCTTGTTCATGGGCAGCGTGACGATGGCGGCGACTTCCCCAGCCAAGGCATCTTGGGTGGCACGCTCGACGTAGCGCAAGGCCGTCGCACCGGCCTTCGGGTTCAACCGACCGGGCGTCAGGTCTGCGGCAGAAAGCAACGCTGCATCAACTACGTTGAGGCAGCCGGGCTGGGCCTCCCCGGGGGAAGCCACGACGTGCAAGGGGATGCACAGCCGGAGCATCTCGGCCCCCCGCGCAAGAATCGCCGCATCGCCATAGGCAACGGTGCCCTCGCCGAGCAGCCCATCGGCAAAGCGGCGCAGGAGAATCTCCGGCCCAACACCGCTGGCATCGCCCATCGTGACGGCAATGGGCTTCACGCTAGCAGGTTGCGCCGTAGAAAACGGCGCTGGCGCAAGAGGGGAGTGGCAGGAGGGGCTTCGTTCGGAGATTGTGGCGTACGGGCGTTGGGTGCACGCCACCACCGTTGTTGGGGGGCGAGGGCCTTCCTGTCACTCCCCCCTTGCGGGGAGTCGAGAAACGGCGTGCCTGGCCGTTTGTCGGAGGGGGGCGCCGCGGGGGTGCAGAGGCACTAGGCCGTGCTAAGAGCCAGCGCCGTAGAGAACGGCGCAAAACAAGCGAGCGGATGCGTTGGCCTCTAGCGTCGCCGTCCTCTGGAGGGAGGGCGTTCCGCCCTCCATCGCGCCCGCGAGGGCGCGCATCCTTGTGGTGCAGCGAGTGTTCTGCGCGCCTTGCAGCGCGATGGAGGGCGGGACGCCCTCCCTCCGAGGGCTCGCTAATGCCCGTTAGCCCGGCTTGGACCAGGAACCTCGGATCAAGTCTCGCAGCCGCGCGGCCGGCAGCTTGCACCATGCTCGCTGCCAGCCCTTTCCCGCAAGCAGAACTACGCCAGCGCTTCCTTGGTCGTCTTGACGATGGCCGCCGCGACTTTGTACGGGTCGGCATTGGAAGCCGGTCGCCGGTCTTCGAGCCGCCCCTTCCAGCCATCGTCGATAGTGGCGATGGGGATGCGGATGGATGCGCCGCGATCCGAAACGCCATAGTTGAACTTGTCGATCGACTGGGTCTCGTGGGCGCCGGTGAGGCGTTTGCTGTTGTCGGCGCCATAGACCACGATGTGGCGATCGATGTGGTTGCCGAAGTGCTCGCAGATCTTCGTGAACGTGCCCTCCTCGCCCGAGTCGCGCATGGGACCGTTGGAGAAGTTGGCGTGCATCCCCGAGCCGTTCCAGTCGGTGTCGCCGAGCGGCTTCGGATGCCAGTTGATGGCATAGCCGTGCTCTTCCGCGACCCGTTCGAGAATGTAGCGGGCGATCCACGTCTCGTCGCCGGCGCGGGCTGCGCCTTTGGCGAACACCTGGAACTCCCATTGACCAGCGGCCACTTCGCCGTTGATGCCCTCGACATTGATGCCAGCCTCGAGACAGGCGTCGAGATGCTCTTCGATGATGTTGCGGCCAAAGGCATTGGCACCGCCCACCGAGCAATAGTAAGGCCCCTGCGGGGGCGGGTAGCCGCCAGCCGGGAAGCCGGGCGGCAGGTTGGTCTGGGTGTCCCACAGGAAATACTCCTGCTCGAAGCCAAACCAGAAATCGTCGTCGTCGTCCTCGATGGTGGCACGGCCGTTCGACTCGTGCGGCGTGCCGTCAGCGTTCAGCACCTCGGTCATCACGAGGTAGGCGTTCTTGCGGCAGGGATCGGGGAATATCGCCACCGGCTTCAGCAGGCAGTCTGACGA
Source organism: Pseudomonadales bacterium (assembly GCA_965116935.1). GTDB lineage: Bacteria > Pseudomonadota > Gammaproteobacteria > Pseudomonadales > Azotimanducaceae > VXYL01. The sequence continues at coordinate 5,173,653 of OZ220737.1, forward strand.
ACTGCCGTCGGCTTGCTGCGTGGAACTGCCGTCGAACGACCACACCGGGCAGTCCTCCAGCGTGCCGCCGAAGTCCGTCTCCACCCGCGTCTTGCCGCGCAGACTCTGCGTCGGCCTGTTGCCGTCGAGCCAAATGTACTCCAACTTGCTTTTGCTCATGTAAGTGCTCTTGCTCCTTTCCGTTCATCGAACACATGGTGTGGGTTTGGTTGCCTCAGCGCGGGACCGGACGGCCCGCGTCTCAAGTCGCGCATCCATGCAACATGCGCGCCATTCGACTGCCGACTACCCGCTGTCGCACCCCGTCCACGCGCACGCCGTCCGGCGTGCGGCGCGGAACCATGCACCGTCCGGGCGCGGGCGTCAAATGCTGGTGCGAGACCGAGGCTACTGCTCGAACAGGCGCGGCGCGGTGGGAAAGCAGGATACCTTCTGAGCGAGGGCCCGTCCGCTCGCAGGAATTGCCCCTATGCACTGCACCACTACGGTTCGCGCTCGTGACCCTATGCACCTACCTGGTGCGGTGGTAGAGGGCCACAGACTCCCGACAATCAGGGCCGCAGCAAATCCGCGTACTGCGAAAATCGCGTGTCCTGCCGCGTTGCCACCTCGATCACGCACACCTCGCCCTCTTCATTGGCGCGACGCGCGCTCTCGAGCGCCGGGGCGAGCTCCTCCACCTTGTTGACATGGATGGCCTTGGCGCCAAGCGCCTTGGCAACGCCGGCATAGTCTCCAGACTGATTGCCAGCACCGTAGCGCTGCATGGCCGTCGGCATCGACTTGTCGTACCCGCCCATGGTGCGGTTGTTGATCACCACCGTGGTGATGGGGATCTCCCCGCGCACCGCGGTCTCGATCTCAAGCCCGGTGTGGCCAAAGGCAAGGTCACCCATGAAGTTCATGCAGAACTTCGAGGGATCCGCCACCTTCGCCCCCATCGCCAGCGGAATGCCGTAGCCGAGGTGGGTCGTCTTGCCCCAGCCGATGTAGCCCAAGGGCGCGGCGGCCTTGTAGAACGGCATGATCTGGTCGCGCGGGTTGCCGGCGTCGTGCGTGACGACGGCATCGGCGTGATCCACCGCCTGGTTGATCTCGTTGATGACGCGATAGGGGTTGATGGGCGTCTCGTCGGAGTTCAAGAGCGGTGCCCAGTCCGCCAGCCACTCCTGCCGGGTCGTGCGGATGTCCGTGAGCGTCTCCTGCGCCGTGGCGCGGCCGCCCTCGCCAACCGTGGCCTTGAGCTCCTCGATCATCATCTCGAGGGTGAGCTTGGCATCGCCCACGAGGCCAATGTCGATGGCGTAGTCCTTGTTGATGTCCTCAGGCGACACCGTGGACTGAATCATGAACTTGCCGTCCGGAATGGCAATGCCAAAGGTGGTGCGGGTGAGCGCCGAGCCGATGGCGAGCACCACGTCGGAGGCTCCGAGCCACTTCCACACCCCTTTGGGGGCCGTGCGGTTGGCGCTGCCGAGCGCCAGCGGATGGTCGTCCGGGAACGCGCTCTTGCCCTGCATGGTGGTGATGACGGGAATCTGCGCCAACTCAGCGAAGGTCTTGAGTTCTTCGGTGGCGCCCGAGTAGAGCACGCCCTGCCCCGCCCAGATCACGGGATTGCTCGCTCCGAGCAACGCCTTCAGCGCGTCCTTGACGTCGCCTGCGTTGGGCGCATAGCGCATCGTCTTGGATGGCCGGTACGCCTCAGCCGCGCCCTCCGGAGCATCTCGCCCCAGCACGTCGCCGTGCAGTTCCACCAGAACCGGGCCCGGCCGGCCTTGCTTCGCCGTGTGAAACGCACGGCGAATCTGCGTGGTGATGCGATCCGGTCGGTCGATGGAAATGGCGAGCTTGGTCACCGTCTCGTAGCTGCGGGCGGCGTGGAAGTTCGGCTGCACGTCATAGCCGCCGAGGCCATGCCCACCGGGCAGGTACACCATGGGCACCGCCTCCCCCCAAGCTTGGGCAATGCCGCCGAACGAGTTCTCGACGCCAGGGCCCGACTGCGACGCGAACACGCCCACCGTCTCGCCCCGCCGCTGCCGACTGAAGCCATCGGCGGCATTGATGCCGCCCCGCTCCTGCCGGAACACCAGCGGCCGGATGTCCACCTTGGCACAAGCCTCGATGAGCGGATTGGCCGGAAAGCAAGGCATCCACTCCACCCCTTCGGCCTTCAGGCAGCGCGTAACCAAGTCGTAACCGTTCATGTGTCCCCTGATCCCCGGTGATCGCTTGAGCGAAAGCCGCGAAGCCTATCAGCCACGGGCTTGCTGACACAAACCGGAAGGTGCCGCCCGTCGGGGCTCCATGAACAGAACGACCTGAAGTACAATAAGTTGTACGCACCCAGATGAGTCCACGACATGGAACACGTCGTCAACTACACGGAAGCGCGCCAGAACCTCAAGTCGCTCATGGACACCGTGGTCGAGGACCGCATCGCGGTCACTGTCACGCGAAGCAAAAGCGAGCCCGTGATGATTATCGCCAAGTCCGAATTTGATGCACTGATGGAGACTTTCCATCTGCTGCGCTCGCCGCGCAATGCGGAGCGGATCCGCGCGGCACTGGCGGAGATCGATGACGGCAAGGTCGTCGAGGCGAGAGTCGTCGGGGGCCGGATCGAAGCGCAGTCTTGACCGACCGGGCGGCCGACTACGCCGTCGCCTTCTCGCGCCAAGCTTGGGCAGACTACCAGCATTGGATGGACAACGACCCGGCGACAGCGCGACGGCTCACACGCCTGATCGCCGACTGCCTGCGCCATCCGACCGAGGGCATCGGTAAGCCCGAGGCCCTCAAGCACGACCTCGCTGGCTGCTGGTCGCGACGGATCACCAAGGAGCACCGCCTAGTTTACAAGGTGGAAGGTCACCGTTGCCTGATCGTCCAGTGCCGCTACCACTACTGACACGCAATCACATTGGCCACTACCGGATCAGAACCGGGGGGCAGGACATCTAGGCGAGGCTTACGGACGCACGTGATCCGTGCAACGCACGGGAAGAGCATGTCCGCTTGTCGGGAGACTCCATGCATCGGGGGCCGTCATTGAGGTTCTCCTTGATCTCGCCACGCCCGTGCCGGCAACATTGCGTCTTTCCTCCGAAGCGGGCGCGTGATTTGACGTTAGGGGTGCACGAGTGGTTGGTTACCTTCATCGACAAGCGGGGGCTTAGCGAGCCGGACGGTCGGCCCCTGTACGCGTACCAATGTACGCAGGTCGAGTTCGCCGATCTGAGGGAGCGTTTGGCCGGCGCAGTTCCCAATCACGCGGCACCAGGGCAGCGGGTTGTACGCGGCCTCGTCCTTTACGCATCCCAGTGGTGGCAGCGTCAGTATAGCGGCGGCCCTTGGAGTTGGGACTCGATCTTCCGAGACATCAGCTGGACGGAGGTGCACTACCCCGATCTCTATGGGCCGGTGGGTCAGGCACTCCTCTGGTGGAAGGTCGAGTTGGTGCGACTGTCCACGACAAGACGCTACCTTGGGACGTTCGCGTGCCAAGGCGGTTTGCCTCTATCGCTGGTCGGCGAGTCCAGTCGAACAACCGCCTACGTTCGGGCAGTCCTCCGCCATGTCGCTCGATATCGCACCTTCGTCGACGACCCGATCGAGTTGGCACGTGACCAGCAACACTTGCTCCGGCCGCCAACGTTGCGGCGCGAGTATGTGTTTCGTCTCGCCGCAGATCTAGCTGGTGCAGTGCTTGATCTGCGCCAAGACATCGGCGAGACCGAGGATTTGCTGGCTGAGTTGGATGCCCGACGCTCCGAGTGGCGCCAGTCCATGCCCTTGGATCTTGACAGCGAAACGGCTAGGCAGTTGCTGGGCACGCTGCTGCGCGACGCAAAGGCCGAGGGGCCGAGCAGAAGTGGTTTCGGGGTTGAGCGGTTTTTGGTGCAGACGGACTCCGGGTGGCGCATGGGCGCCCACATGCGGATGCCGCGTTCCGTCGATAGTGAAGACTTGGGACGCCATCTGGGTGTGCCAGCGTCAGACCTACCCGCGAGAATGCACGTTAGGACAGCAGGAGAGAGCGGACAGATCGTGGGGCTCTACGGGGCGGGAGGTGGGCACTTCCACCTGATGTCCGGTGAGGACAACTCAATTGCCGCATTCTGGGATGGCTCCGCCGTGGGGGAACTTCGTCTCGAATTCCTCGCACCGGACGTCCTCGGTGAAGTGACGACACAACGAAGTGCACCGCTTGGCGAGCTGCCTTGGGTATTCCGGGCAGATGGAGACCACGCATATGTCGGGGAGGGCAGCGTCAGTGACCGCGCGCCAGCGCTACTTGTCTTGCTACCGGCGAGATTCCAGCCAAGCTCTGGGGAGGCGCTGGATGGGACTATCGTGGGAAGGCATCTTTGGCGGATCGACGAGCCAGCCGTCGTTCCAACCGACAGTGGGAAATGCGAGATCAAGCCAGCGTCGGAACAGATGGTGGAGGAGGAATACCGGCTAGTTGGAGACCGTTGCTACTCGCTCACATCCACATGCTCCCTGTTTCGGGGCCAGCCGCGCCTCTTCGCGTCCAAGGCGGGGGCAACGAGTCGTTCTGTTCCCCGAAATCAGGTGAGCTGGCGGCGAACTGGCCGGCGTTGGCAGTCGAGTCCTGACGGCTACGGATTGTGGGAAGTCCGCCACTTGCAAGGGGAAGTACTCCGCCACCACGAGCGCGTGGGTCTGCTGCCGGAGACCATGTCCCTCTCAATCGAACCCACATCCTTGGATGCGGGGGCCTTGGTATTCGAAGGCGGCGACGGTGTCGGCGTGGCCAACGATGCCAATGAGTCGCGTCTTGCGATTGATCAAGACGCCTCAACTGTGCGCATTCGACTCAGCGCCGTGGACGGATCAGACCCGCCTGCCGAGGCGGCACTTAGTCTGCGTTGGCCCGACGCTGTGGAGTTGCGGGTCCGAGCTCCGTTCCCAGTAGCAGGGGCTCGTTTCGTGAGGAACGGCGAAGCGCTGACTGACCCAGCTATCGCAGTGGATGACCTATATGGCGTGCGCGCAGCCGCGCTGTCCAGCAATGAAACCCAACGCTTCTGGATCGAGGCCGAACTAAGGGCAGAGGATGCGGTACCAGTGAAACGCGTAGCCTACTTCCGCCACGCGCTACGTAACTCCGGTACCCGCCATGAACTAGCGTTAGGCGAAGTCAACTCGAACCTGCGCTTGCTGCTCGGGGCCTCGGCAGCGCAAGACGCGAGAGTGACCTTACAGATTGTCGATAACGCCGGACACCAGCACGACACTGTGGATGTGCGTCCGTTTGCAGCCTCGCTCAGGCACGACCCTTCGATGGGCTCCGTGCTAGTCGAACCGCCGCTCGACTTTCGCGCCATGCCGACCTTTGAGGCATTCCCCTTGGCCCGTACGGACATCCCCCCAATCACGTTGCGGCTAGTTGGGCCGACCACGTCGCCCACATGCGCACAATTGCCAGACCAATTGACCACGCCCACTGAACCTTGGCTGGTGGTGCTCCGTGGAGATGACGGAGTGCGGGCCGAACCCGCGGTCGTGGAAGGCCAGGCTCGCATAGCGCCATCGCCAACTCGATCACTCATGGATGCACTTGCTCTAACGGGCGCGAGTCAGCGTACGGCCGCTGTCGAGAGGACGTTGACGAACATGGTGGAGGATGAGGACGAGTCCCAAGAAGCGAACTGGGCATTCCTCAACGAGATGTTGCTTAGCCTTGATGGCGTGCCGCCAGCGGCATCGGACCTCATCAGCGCTTTGCCGCGTTGCCCGCAGGCGCTCGTGCGGTGCCTCTTGCGCCTAGATCCTAGCTTGCGCAACCGAATCTGGCAGCTTGATGGCGAGTTACCGTTTAGCTGGCTAATGATCAAGCGCCAAATCTGGCGGCGAGAGGCAGGGACGGCCTTTGGTGAGATATGCCGAGAACTGCACGGACTCGTAGAGGACCCTGGACGCCTAGCGAGCGAACATGTGCTCTCCGTACTCGAAGAGGGTGCGGACTACATCGGGGCGCTAGACACAGTAACTACGGACGTAAGGATGGCGTTCGCCGGAGGCGGGCTGAGCAAGCAGTTCGTCCAACACGTCTGCGAAGAGCGTGACCGTCGTGCGGCGGATCATGTTTCGGCGCTGGCAATGCAGGACGACTGGCCACCGGGAGATCGTCGTTTTGAATGGAGCCAAGAGTTCGGAAACGCGGGCTTGGCAGATGCACCTATCTGGGAGCCCGACATCCCTCCGAGCGCCCAACCAACATTCGACACGCCGGTAGCTGCCGCGTGGTGCTGCTTTGCGTCTAGCCCCACCCCAAGGACGGTGTTTCTCGTTAAGCGAATGCGGGCTCATGCCCCGCATTGGTTCGATGTGGCGTATCGCGCTGCATGGTATCGGTTGGCGCGGGCCCAGAACTTGGCGAAGGATTGAACGACGTGACGGAAACAAGCCGCATCTCGGAGCTAATCACCGATCTTTCCACCCGCTCAGGTCGGGCGATCATGTCGCAACTCGGTCTGCGGTCCCAAGCACTTCGAGATCATTTGGCTGCCCTTTTTGCGCGCGAGCCAGGAGCACCCGGCGCTTTGCTAGCCGAACCTGTGTTCGAAGGCGCATTCGGTTGGCACCTCGCAGAGCCCGACATGGCGGGTCTGGCGTCCTCAGGTCTCCTAAGTGCCGACCTCATCGCCGCGATGGCCAATCCGCCGCGCGAGCTCCGGGAGCATGCCTTCCCCCAGAGTCGCAAGCCCTTCACGCATCAGGAGACGTGCTGGAAACTCCTTCTCGACGAGGTTCCACGCTCCGTCCTAGTTTCGAGCGGCACTGGCTCTGGCAAGACCGAATGCTTCTTGGTGCCCATCCTCGAAGACCTTGTGCGGGAACGTTCCTTGAGTGGCTCGCTCGATGGCGTACGCGCCCTCTTCCTCTACCCGCTCAACGCCTCATCAATAGCCAGCGTGAGCGGCTCAGGGCTTGGTGTGACCCCTTCGGCCAAGACATCCGGTTTTGCCTCTACAACGGCGAGACGCGCCAATCTGTCCCAGCGACCGAGCAGGCTAGGGCTGGGGCGCAGCAACTGGCCCGCCGAGCATTGCGCGAGAGTCCCGCGCCGCTGCTGGTGACCAACTCGACCATGCTGGAATACATGCTCGTGCGGGCGGAAGACCGTCCCATCCTTGAGCGCTCGAGGGGGATGCTCCGCTGGATCGTGCTCGACGAAGCCCACACCTATGTCGGCTCGCAAGCAGCCGAGATGACGCTGCTACTCAGGCGAGTAATGCACGCGTTCGACGTCGATCCGGCGCAGGTCCGATTTGTGGCCACATCCGCAACGATCGGAGGGTCTGAAGCCCAGGCGGACCTGAAGCGTTTCTTGGCGGATGTATCAGGCGCGCCGATGGACCGCGTGCACGTAGTCACGGGTGAGCGGTACGTTCCGCGACTCCCTCCCGGAGAAGCAGGCACCATCGGAATGGATGGCCTCAACGAGGTTCCCGAGCGGGACCTATTCCGCACTTTGTGCGGCCACCGTGCTGCACGCTCCTTGCGGTCGTCGCTAGCCAACAAACCGGCGACTTTGGCAACCCTGCAACGGTCAGCTCGACTTCCAGTCGACGAGACGAAAACGCTGCTAGAGAAAGCGTCCGTGGCCAAGAACGGTGACGACTTTTTCTTGCCACTACGCATGCACCTTTTCCATCGAGCACAAAGCGGTTTGTGGGCATGCGTCAACAGATCGTGTAGCGGACCGCGACCGAGTTGGGGATTCGGCGCCCTCTCAACAACACGACGCGCGCGGTGCAGCCATTGTGACTCGCCAGCATTCGAGCTGGTGGCGTGTGGGGAGTGTGGTGCTCACTACCTGGCCGCCGAGGAGACCCTCACGTTCAGCGAGGGTGCGCCCAAGCTCGTACCCCTTAGCAGACCATCGGTAGTCGACGAGTTCGAGCTTGATGTCGACCTCGAAGACGATGAAACTGAGGAAGCGCCGGAGTTCTCGGCGACGACCCGTCGTTTGCTTTGCGACCCGGATGAAAGCGTAGTACCCGTAGACGAGTGGCGGATAGATCCGGACGGCTTGCTGACGCAAGACGGCGACGGTGTAACGGTCTCCATCGTACCTTTAAGTGGCGGACCGCCGCCCTGCCCACGGTGCGGCGCGGCCAACCGAAGAGACCGCCTCTTCAGAGAGCTTCGAATCGGCGCACCATTCGCGCTCTCGACAATCGTGCCTACCGCACTGGCGCACACACCCGCCATGGTCCCGTCGGCAGGGAAACCGAGCGACGGACGCCGGCTGCTGGGGTTCACGGACTCGCGCCAAGGATCTGCAAGACTCGCCGTGCGCCTGCAGCAAGAGGCTGAACGCAACCGCGTGCGCAGCGTACTTTACCACGCGCTTGCCGCGAGTCGGAGTCCCGCACAGACGAGTCGCGCCGAAGCTGAAGCCAACGCTCTGCGAAAGGCGTTACAGCGGGACGAGAACCGGGTGCTGCGGTCCATGCTTCAGGACATGGAGCGCAAAATCCAAATTGCCCGCGCCGGCGCTAACGCGGGCACGCTCACATGGGGCGCGGCGCTGGACGCACTGTCTGACGATGCGTCGCTACGCACGATGCACAAAGCCTTTAGGGACCTCACCGGTGGCAGCCAGTCATTGCGCGAGTTCACGAGCTTCTGCCTTTACCGAGAGTTCTTTCGCCGCCCGAAGCGGATGAACTCCGCGGAGACGATGGGGCTTATGGCGCTCCGATATCCGTCTTTGGAGGGCGGCAGCGCTCCTCCAGGTTGGCCACTCGGCACCATCGAGTGGACTAGCTTCCTCAAGCTAGTGGTGGACTTCTTCCTGCGTGACGTGAGTGCAGTCGACATCAACGACGACTATCTCAGATGGATGGGCGTGCCCGTCAGGAAACGCTACGTTCAAGGCCCCGGCTACGATGCCTCGCTGACCAGACGCCAGCGGCGATGGCCGACGTGGCACGCCAACCGTGGGCCATCGCGCCTGCCGCGCCTGATCCGGGACGCTGCCGGGCTGGACAACTCGGATGAGTCCCGCGACCGCGTGAACGAAGCGCTTCGACACGCTTGGGACGCCCTGCGCCCGCACCTGCAGCAGGTTGCGGACGGGTATGTGCTCCGCCTCGCCGACATTGCGGAACTGAGCGAACTCAGGACGCCTGCCGTTTGCCCGTACACTGCTCGGGTTCTGGACACCACCCTTAGCGGCCTGTCGCCCTATCTTCCACAGCACGGCGCCGCCGAAGTTTGCCAAACGTTCGAGCCTCCACAAGTGCCGAATGCGTACTGGCGCGACAGCACCGGGCGCGTAGCGAGTCGCGAGGAGGTGGATGGCTGGCTGGAGAGCGACGCGGCGGTCGCAGCCGCACGATCCCTCGGCGTCTGGTCCAACCTCAATGATCGGGTCGTCGCGGACGCCCCCTACTACGCTGTCGCCGAGCACTCCGCACAACTCGACGGCCCGCGCCTTCGACAACTCGAGGAGCGCTTCAAGGAAGGGACGCTGAACGTGCTGAGCTGCTCGACTACGATGGAGATGGGCGTTGACATCGGTGGACTGTCGGCCGTTGTGATGAACAATGCGCCGCCGAGCTCGACCAACTACCGACAGCGTGCAGGACGTGCCGGGCGTCGTGGCGAAGGGATGTCCTTCGCCGTGACGCTGTGTCCAAACTCGCCGCACGGCGAGCAGGTGTTCGGCAATCCCCTATGGCCGTTCTCGTCTGAAGTCACTGTCCCTAGAGTGGCCCTCGACAGCTCGCGGCTGGTCCAACGCCACGTCAACTCACTCTGCTTGGGCACGTACTTGGACGGCTTAGATGCGCGCCGCCTTAAGACGGGTTGGTTCTTCGAGGGGGATGGCGGCGAGAGTCCAGGTGCCCGTTTCGTTGGCTGGTGCCTCGCTGGTGCGAACCAGGATAGTCGGTTGCTCACCGGTCTAGAGCGGCTGGTTAGCGGCACGGCATGCGATGGGAGCGCCGCACGGGTGTTGCTGAGGAGGACAGCGACTGCGCTCAAGCACGCGATGGGCTCTTGGCAGCAAGAGGTGTCCGCTCTCCGCGCCGAGGCCACAGAGTTCGAGGACGACGATGCCCAGGTCCCCGCGCTCATGGCAATTGAGCGCCAGCTCAAACGCCTAGAGGGCGAGTATCTGCTCGCCGAACTCGCGAACCGGCAGTTTCTACCGGGCTACGGTTTCCCGACCGGCATCGTGACGCTCAACACGCTAACCGCCGATGAGTTGAGGCGGCGCACTCAAGACAGCGATGAGCGGGAGACCTTCTCGGGTAGGCGTGCCGGCTACCCTTCGAGGCAATTGGAACTGGCAATCCGCGAGTACGCGCCCGGTGCCGAAGTGACAATCGACGGGAGGGTGTACGAATCCAGCGGCGTCACACTGAACTGGCATGTTCCGCCGGATGTGGAGAATGTGAACGAGGTACAAGCGCTCGGCTATGTGTGGCGCTGTCGTTCCTGCAACGCCACCGGCGACGCGCGGACGGTAATGGTCGAGTGCCCAAGCTGCGGCGGTACGGTGAGTACGAGGAAGTACCTGGAGCCTGCTGGCTTCGCAGTGGATATCCGGCACGCGCCGCACAACAACGTAGTCACGCCCACTTATATACCCGTAGAGGCCCCTTGGATTAGTTGCCCTACTCCCGCTTGGTCGCAAGTCGACGAACCTTGCGCCGGTCGGTACCGGTACTCGGACAGCGGGCACCTGTTCCACGGCAGCCGAGGTGCCCACGGCCACGGCTACGCCCTGTGCCTGCGTTGCGGTCGGGCAGCATCGGAGATTGGCGACCCGCACGAAACCGCCATTCCAGAAGCCGTCGGCCCCGGCCACTTGAGGTTGCGAGGCGGCAGGGACCGCGATGGCGCAAGCGATTGCGACGGTGAGGGCTTTGCAATCCAGCGCGGCCTATCGCTAGGCGGAGGTCGTCACACGGACGTCTTCGAGTTGCAGCTTGTTGGACTCAGCGACGAGGTGGCGGCGATGTCCATCGGTACGGCGTTGCGCACCGCTTTCTGCCGCTTGATTGGTATCCAAGAGGACGAGGTCGGGGTTACCGTGCGTCAAGCGCGGGCCGAGGACCAGAGCGTATGCCAGTCCATGTTCCTCTACGACATGGCCGACGGCGGCAACGGCTACGTTGCAGCACTTCGCGAGCACATTGGAGTTGCGCTCAAGCGTACCGTGGAGGTTCTACGCTGCCGCAACAAGTGCGATGCCGCCTGCGAGGCATGCCTACTCACATTCCGCAGTCAGTATGAAGCCGCACGGCTAGATCGCCGCCGGGCTCTTGAGTTCGCGGAGGCGTGGAGCTGACGACGTGTCACCCCACGCAGCCCGCCGGTCGCCTTCCCAGTATGTAGGGCGACGTCGGCCCTTCCCGTCACCCGCCCTCCGGCCCGCGGCTGTGCCACAGCTTTGGCACTTTCGCGTCTCCCGTCGGTCGTTTTACGCCCTTTACCGAACGGACGATCCCTTGGCTCGATGTGCTGGCGCTTGCTTGGCGTTGCGGAGTTTGGCGGCTTGACTGGCCCAAGGCTTGCGGCGCTAGCCGCACTAGTGGCGCTTGCCGCCTGCACGGATCGTGCGAGTGTTGAGCCGCCGGTGGTGGCGGGCGTCGATGCCGACGACGCCGAGCTCGCGGCCTTCGTGCGGGAGCGCGTCGATGCTGCCGTGGCGAACGCACGGTCTGGGCCCGTCCGTGGTCGGTTGGCGATGGCCTATGACGCGAATGGATTCGATGAGGCCGCCATTGCAAGCTATTCGCAGGCGACGGAACTGGCGCCGGACGAGTTTCTCTGGCCGTATCTGCGGGCGCTGTTGCTGGCTCACCGAGGCGACTACGAGGGCGCCATTGAAGACCTCGGCCGCGCATTGGCAATCGACGGCGACTACGCGCCGGCGTGGCTGTGGCGCGGCACTTGGCTCCTGGACCTGGGCCGCGCAAGCGGGGCCACCGAAGCCTTCCAGCAAGCGCGCGAACTTGCGCCGGACGAGCCCACACGTGTCGCCGCCGAGGCTGGATTGGCACGTGCCCTGCTCGCGCAAGGCGACGCCGAGGACGCGCACAGGCTGCTCTCGAGTCTTGCCGAGAGTGCGCCCCATCCAGCCGTGCTCCGGCTGCTGGCGAACAGCAGCCGCGCCCTTGGCAAGGAAGCTGACCTGCCAAGCAATGAGCCTGCGGCCGCCGCACTCGAGTGGCCTGACCCGCGCCGGGCGCGCCTCGATGACTTCGTGCGCGGCTTCGATGCGCGCTTGCGTCAGGCCGAAGGCGTGCTCAACCGCGGCGATGCCGAGGCTGCGCTCGACATTCTCGAGCCCTTGCGCAAGCGGCGTCCCGGCGATCGCACGCTGCTCAACAACCTTGCCATTGCCTATGCCGCCACCGGCAAGCCGGCGACTGCGATGGAGACGCTGCAGGAAGGGCTCCGGCTGCACGACGACTACTATCTCTTTCACTTCAACGCGGCGGTCGCATACGAGGAGCGCGGCGACGCGCGAACGGCGCTCATGCACCTCGATCGGGCGCTGTCGCTACAGCCCGCCTTTTCGCCGGCGCACGAAAGGAAGGTACTCGTGCTGATCGGGCAGCAGCGACACGAGGATGCCCTCGCGGCAGTGGAAACCGCGATGGCTGCAGGCGCACAGACCGCCTCGATGATGTATCGCGCCGGGGTTGTTGAAGGCAGTCGTGGGCGTTGGAGCAATGCGATTGGCCATTTTCAGGAGGCTGTGCGCCTCGCACCCAAGCTCGCCCGCGCCCATCTCGCGCTCGGGCGCAGTCTCGCCGAGGCTGGTCGCCATGACGAGGCGGGCGGCGCGCTCGACGACGCGGAGCGCCTCGGTGCAGCCTCGGCGGACATCGCAAGTGCCCGGCGGCGCCTCCTGGCTCTCTGGGCAAGCGAGTCGCCTTGATGCGCTGTCGGCACCGGAGAGGTGGGCGCGCCGCCGGCGCAACGCCCCTGCTTGGCACGCTTGTGCTGTTGTCGCAACTGGCCGCCTGCGCGCCGGACGACCATGTCGATGCCGAACCAGCCGAGCCCTGGTTCGTTGACGAAGCAACGGAGCGCGGGCTCGAGTTCACGCATCGCTCCGGCTACGTCCCCGGCGCCTTGCCGCTGTTGCCGGAGATCGTCGGCGGTGGCGCGGCGTTGGTGGACGTGGATGGCGATGGCGATCTCGATGCATATCTTGTCCAGGCCGGTTGGCGGCTCGATGGCAGCAACGCCGATGCGCCCAGCGACACGCTGTTCGTGAACCGCGGGGATGGCCGGTTCGAGCCTCGGCCGCAAGCGCAGCGCGGCTACGGCATGGGCGTCGCCGCCGGCGACTACGACGGCGACGGCGACACCGACCTTTACGTCACCAACGTCGGCGCCAACGCCCTCCTGCGCAACGACGGCAGCGGGCATTTCGACGACGTCGCCGATGTGGCCGGCGTCGACGACCCAGGTTGGGGCACGGCGGCCGCGTTCCTGGACCTCGACGCCGACGGCGACCTCGACCTCTTTCTCGTCAACTACATCGACTGGTCCCTGGCCATCGAGAAGGACTGCCATTCGCGCGGCAGACCCACCTACTGCGCCCCCACTACCTACGCGGCGCCGGCCATGGATCGCCTCTTTCGCAACGACGGCGACGGCACCTTCACCGATGTCAGCGCCGCGGCCGGCCTTGGCCAAGGTCGCGGCAATGGCCTCGGTCTCGGCGCCGCCGACTTCAACGACGACGGCCTCGTCGATCTCTTCGTCGCCAACGACAAGACCGTGAACCGGCTTTGGCTCAACAAGGGCGGGCTGCGCTTCGAGGAGGCGGCGGGGGCGTGGGGCTGTGCGGTGGACGACCACGGCGGCGCCAAGGCCGGTATGGGCGTCGCGGTGGCCGACATGGACGACGACGGCGATGCCGACGTGCTGGTGGTGAACCTCGAAGGCGAAACCGACTCCTACCACCGCAACGATGGCGGCTATTTCACCGACGCCACGGCGCAAGCCGGGCTCACCGTACACGGACGTCGCCACACCCGCTTCGGCGTCGTTGCCCAGGACTTCGACAACGACGGCTGGCTCGACATCTATCAGGCCAACGGCAAGGTCGATGGCGACCCAACTGCCGCCACAGACGCGTTCGCCGAGCCGAATCTGCTCTACCGCGGCCGAGGGAGCGACTCGGGCATTCGATTCTCCCCGGCACGGCCCCGCGCTGGCACCGCAGCGCCACTCGTACACACCAGCCGCGCCGCTGCCGTGGGCGACGTGGACAATGACGGCCGCCTGGACGTCCTCGTCGTCAACCGCGATAGCCCCGCATATCTGCTGATGAACCGCACCGAAGCGGGCAACTGGGCGCGCTTTCGCCTCCTGGACCAGCAGGGCGCCGACGTTCCTGGCGCCGTGCTGCTGGCAACGGTAGGCAGCCGCCGCATCCGGCGCGACGCCGCGCCCTCCTCCAGCTATCTGGCATCGCACGATCACCGCATCGACGTCGGGCTTGGCGAGTTCCGGTTCGCGCGAGATGTAGCGGTGCGCTGGCCCGGAGGAACGCTGGAGCGGTTCGGTGACTTCGCGGCCGGCACCAGCGCCGTTCTCGCACGCGGCCAAGGCGCTGCCATGCCGCCGGGGGCGACAAAAACTCCCCTTGACCGCAGCCGACGATAGGCATAGTTTCCGGTTCCATTGTGTGCGACGTTCGCGTGCGATCGTACCTGCACACGGGAAGCTTAGGTTTCACCGGGTCCGCGCCTCACCTGACGCCGGGCCGAGGAGGGAAGGTGATGGTTCTGCACCCACGCAGGCAACTGATTCGCATCCTGTGCGCGTCTCTCACTCTGACGTTCGGCGTCGTCGCCACAGCGCAGGACGAAGACGCAGAGGCCGAAGACGAGGAAGTCGCGGAGGCCGACGGCGAAATCGAGGAAATGCTCGTGACCGGGTCCTACATCCGGCGTGATAACTTCGATCTGCCATCGCCGAAGTCGATCCTCGACAACATCGACATCGAGATGTCCGGCAACGCCGAGATCGGCGACGTCATCTTCGACCAGTCGTTCCAGCTTGGTGTCAATGCCAATGCTGCACCGTTCGAAGGCATTTGCTGCTCCGAGTCCGGGCAGGACGGCATCAGCAACGACGAATGGGGCGGACAGGCCGACAACCAGCAGGGCAACCAGGGCACGGAAGTCTGGGCTAACCTGCGCGGCCTCGGCACCCGCGCCACCATGACCATGATGGACGGCCACCGCCTGCCGGCGGACACGACCCCTCGCGGCGAGCGCGCCGGCGTGGACGTGAGCGGCATGTATCCGGCCATCGCCATCGGTCGGGTGGAGACCATCCTCGACGGTGCCTCCGCGCTCTACGGCGCGGAAGCCGTGAGCGGCGTCATCAACATGGTGCCGCGCAAGGACTTCGAAGGGCTGACGTTCAGTGTGGACTGGCAGTCACCGCTTGAAGACGGCGCTCCCAACCAAGCCTTCAGCATGCTCGGCGGCGTGCAGGGCGATCGCGGACGAGCGATCTTCGCCATGGAACTGCGCGAAACGGACCGGATGCGCTTTACCGACCGGCCGGACTACATCATCGACACCAAGAACCCCTGGGCGCGGCACACCACGGTAGGCAACGACTACTACCACTACGGTCAGTGGTCACGCTTCTGGAAGGATGCCTACGACGCCGGTGGCAACCCGGCAAGCCGCATCCATGTGCCGGTGCGGTCGCCGCTTGGCGAACTCATGACGCCGGAAGAACGCACCGCCCTCGACGATGCCGGCTACGGCTTCGCGAGCCAAGCCGGCCACAGGCGCTGGTCCGACAACATCAGCGAAATCGCCGTGGGATGGTCGCAAGACCCCGGCTGTGCACACGGCTTTGCTGCGGGGCACGACGAGGAAGGCCCACCGCCCGCGAGCCAGTTCGGGCCGTTCTTCGACTGGGGCAACGGCGAGGAAGCCCACAACGCCCGCCGGGATCAGTGGCAGGCGCAGTACGGCGCCCACTGGGGCACCGACTTCCGCAACGTGCCCGGCGAGACGTTCCAGTACAACGACGTTGCCAAGCACGGCAACTTCATGAACGGCTACATGGACCCGAACGACCCGGCCTACCACTGCCGCATGGTGGACTCCGACTATCAGGACATCCAGGCAGAAAGCTCGCGGCAGAAGGGCATGGCCTACTTCGAGTACGAGTTCACCGACAACATCACGGTGCGCGGCGAGTTCGTCTCCGGCGCGGTGGACTACAACACCCGCCTCTATGCGCCGGGCTTCAACGACTTCTACTCCGGCGCTGGGCTGGTGGACGACCGCTTCCCGATTGCCATCGGCTCGAACCCGGGCAATCCGTTCCGTGCCTTCGCGGACGGTTCCACCATCTCGGACTACGTTCCTAGCCTCGTGTGGGATCCCAACGACAACAACACCTTCCTGCCGCCGGGCACGAACGTCTTCTGGCCCGGCGTGACGCCCGACGTGTGGCCGGCGGGCGTTGCCCCCTGCGCCGAACTGCCCGGGTTTGCCGACTGCAACCCCGGCAGCAATCCGGCGGTCTGGGGCGGCGGCTCCAGCACTTGGACGGCGCGGCCGACGCGCCAGCTCGACTTCATCGACGTCAACCGCAACGGTCGCTACGACTACCTGATGGAACCCGGCGAGCTGTTGGTGTTCGCACAGGACATGAACGGCGATGGCATTCCCGACCGCGACTGGGACGGCGACGGCATCGCCGATACCAACGCCCAGCGCCTACCCGAGGCGAGGGTTGTGCTGATGGGGATGGGCGACGCCGACGGCGACGGCATCCCGGATCGATTCGACCCGGATGGCGGCGGCATCGTCTTCTACGAGGACGTGCGGTTCGAGGAACGGCGCCTGTTCGCGTTTCCCAAGCATCCGCGCAACAACAACCTCGACTGGGCCGTGGACGACGGCATCCTGCACTTCCTGCGCCGCACCCAGCGCAACGACATCCGCATCCGCCTCGGCAGCGAAATCCGCATCCCGGACACGGACTGGATCGTCGATGCGGACTGGATCTGGTCCAAGGGCAACCGTGAGCAGAACCAGTTCCAGGAAGTGACTCCGGCGATGATCCAGGCCTTGCGCTGCAACGCCGGGCCCAACAACAACTCCTGCTGGAACCCATTCAGCACGACCTATCTGATGATGGACGAGAACGGCTTCATCACCGGCAACCCCAACACCAAGTTCCCGGCCGAGAACGACCCGGGCTTCACGCCACCTGACCACGATTACGTCAATACCGAGGAAGAGCACCGGCTCGCCGGCAACGTGATGTCCTACAACATCCAGGACCTCGGCATGACCATCGTCGATGTGGTGGCGGCCAACTCGAGCCTGTTCGACCTCTGGTACAACGACGAGCCGGTGGGCTTCGCCATCGGCACGCACTGGCGGCTCGAAGAGGAGGAGTACCGACCCCACGCCCTCGCACAGTCCGCCATCGGTGGCAACCGCTTCGCCCTGCGCAAGAGCGAACAGTCGAGCCGGGCGATCTTTGCCGAGCTGGCGCTGCCGCTGATGTCAAGCGACGTCTTGGGCACGTTGGAGGCACAGGTGGCGCTGCGCTACACCGAGATCGAGACGACGGGCATCTACGGCCAGCCGGGCTCCACCACGTTCGACACCACCATTCCGAAGCTGGCGGTGCGCTACGAGCCGATGGACATGCTCGCCCTGCGCGGCAGCATCACCCAAGGCTTCGTGACGCCGGGGCTGTATGCGCTGTTCGGTGCCGCCGAGGTTTCCAACATCGGCACCCTCGGCGACTACATCTGCGACTACCTGCCGGAAATGCAGGACTGCATCGACGCTGGCGCCAGCAAGGGCGGCGGCACGCCGGACGTGCGCACCGCCAGCGCGGCAAGCCCGAACCTCGAGGCAGAGACTTCAGACCTCTACAACGTCGGGTTCTCGCTCAAGTTCTTCGACGGCGATCTGGTGTTTGATGTGGATTACACCAACGTCGAGTTCCGGGGCCAGCTTGAGGAACTGGGGGCCGGGCAGCGGGTCGGACTCAACTCCAATGGCTTCACCGAGTATCTCCTGGCGGCCTGCCCGGGCACGCTGGTGGACTGGGACAACGAGCGCAAGCACGGCGATCCAGAGCTCGCGGCGCTCACCCAAGAGGAGTTCCGTACGTCGAGCTACACCAACGCCGCGGACCTCGAGTGCCGCCGCAACGCCGCGTTGAGCTGGATCGAGTCTGGCGCCAACGCCGGCGCTGGCGAAATCGCCTTCGCCGGCAGCGCGTTGGAGCGGGGCCGGGAGCTCACGGCGGCTGACGGCAGCACCTACATGAGCCCGATCGTCCTCGACTACGTCGAGAACTCGTGGACCGCGCAGGGCAAGCGGGAGGCGGAAACGGTCATCTACGGCATGCGCTATGGCTTCGAGCTGCCGCGCAGCCGCTTCACCGACTGGATGGGCGAGGACACGGGCCTGTTCATGTTCACCTTCAGCGCCACGCAGTTCCTGACCCAGGCGCTCACCAAGTACAAGAGCTTCGGCTGCGATCCCATCAACCGCAACGTCGGCGGCTTCTGCCCGAGCGACCACGTGCTCGCCGACATTCGCGTCGATGGCGTTGGCAACCGCAACTCCCAGTACTTCTCGCCGCCGAACATGAACCTGTATTCGGACCTGCCGCCGACGCCGGAGTGGCGCGCGAACGCGAACCTGCGCTGGTTCAACGGCCCGCACACGCTGCAGGTTGCCGTCCGCTGGCACGACCGGGTGGAAAACCTGAACGTGGCCTGGGACCCGATGAAGGAGCGCGAAGCCCTCGATCCGCGCACGGTAATCGCTTCGTGGACGTGGGACACGGGCGGGCGCTCCTCCTATCCGCACCACGTGCCGTACCGCGGCTTCGACGAGGTTACGGTCGGTTCGGGCGACGATGCGGTGACCAAGCGCATCCCGCGCGAGCAGCAGTCGCAACGCTGCGCGTTCCAGCCGTGGCCGGTGTGCAAGATCGACTCGCGCCATTACTGGGACGTGTCGTACAGCTATCGCCGACCGCAGACGCTGGGCTTCAGCTCGATGCTGCTCAACGTCGCGGTGCGTAACGTGTTCGACACCTATCCCGACCCCATCACCCAGTTCTCGGCACACGAGCCGTATCTGGACAACATCATGGGGCGGATGATGCTGGTTCGACTGGCGTTCTCCATGTAGTCAGTGTCGCGTCATGCGTCCTTTGGCGCATCAGCGTTCGCCCCTTGGTTCGTGGCAAGGCGCGTCCCGCCGGCAATGGCAGGCCCCTTGGCAAGGGGCGCAACGCCGCCACGGGGCAAGGGGAGAACGCCCTTCGGGAGCGTCGGCAGCGCGCCATCGCGTCGTTGCAGCCCTTGGCAATGCGACCGGGCATTCCGCCTCGCGCTGACGCGCTGCCGACGCTCTGATGCGTCAAAGGACGCATGACGCGACACTAAAACCGTCCCGCAGGCCCTCCATTGGGTAGCAGGACGTCATCCGCAAAGCCCCCGCATATCTTGTGCGGGGGCTTTCTTTTTGGCCTCGCATCCCTTGGCGGCGTGTTCGCCGGCACCGCCGCGGACGGGGCGGCGAGCGCCGTGCAGTTCGCCGAAGTCGCGGCAGAGGCCGGGCTCGAGTTCCAGCACGTCAACGGCATGGCCGGCGAACGCTGGATCCTCGAGACGGTCGGTGCCGGCGTCGGCATCCTCGACTTCGACGGCGACGGACTGCTGGACATCTGGCTGGTGCAGAGCGGCGCCGTACCCGAGAATGCATCCGCGGGTGCCACCGCCTCCCCCGACGCGCCCATGGACAGACTGTTCCGCAACGTCACCTCGGATGGGCAACTACGGTTCCTCGACATCACAGACGCGTCCGGCGTGCGTGCGGGGCGCTACGGCATGGGCATCGCCACGGGCGACATCGATGGCGACGGCGACGCGGATGTCTTCCTCGCCAACTACGGTCCCAACCAGCTATTCGAGAACGTGGGCGACGGGCGCTTCCGGGAAATGAACGACCCGTCGCTCCGCAATGCGGAGTGGTCTGTGAGCGCGAGCTTCGCGGACATCGATGGCGACGGCAGGCTGGACCTCTACGTCGCGAACTACCTGAACTTCACCCTTGCGACGCACAAGGACTGCCCGGACCTGTCGGGGCGTCCAAGCTACTGTGCTCCCACCGCCTATCCGGCCGTTTCGGACCGCCTGTATCGCAACCTTGGCGAAGGTCGCTTCAAAGACATCACCGACGACGCCGGCATCGCTGACCTCCGCGCGCCTGCCCTTGGCGTGGCGGCGCACGACTTCGATGGCGACGGCGACACCGACTTTTATGTCGCCAACGACGGCGCCGCCAACCATCTTTGGCTCAATCAGGGCGATGGCACCTTTCGCGACGGCGCCGAGCTCGCCTTCGCAGCCTTCAATGCCAACGGAGCACCCGAAGCGGGGATGGGCGTGGACGCGGAGGACTACGATGGCGACTGTGACCCGGACCTCTTCGTCACGCACCTCGCCACCGAAACCAATACGCTCTACGTCAATCACGGCGGCTGGTTCAGCGACAGCACAGCCGGCGCGGGGCTCGCCGCTTCGAGCGGCCCCTACACCGGCTTCGGCACCGGCTGGATCGACGCCGACAACGACGGCGATTTGGACCTCTTCAGTGCCAACGGCACCGTGTTCCCGGTGGAGCGCCAACGCCTCGCCGGCGACCCCTACCCTCTGCGCCAGCGCAACCAGCTCTGGATCAACGACGGCGCCGGCGTCTATCGCGAGTTCACGAGCACCGGCGCATTCGACGCCAAAGAGGTGAGCCGAGGCGCAGCCTTCGCGGACCTCGACAACGACGGCGACACCGACATCGTCGTCAGCAACAACTCAGGCCCGCCCCGCCTCTACCGCAACGACGCCCCCACCGGGCCTTGGATCGGGCTCGAACTGCCCCAAGGGACAACCGCGACCTTGGAGGGCGAAGCATGCCCCCTGCGTCGCGCCAGCACCGACGGCAGCTACGCATCGGCGAACGACCCCCGCCTCCTGTTTCGCTTGACCCGAGACGAGCCCCATCGCGTCCATCTGGGCTGGCCCGACGGCCGCAAAACCACAACCGCTCCACTGCGCCCAAACCGGTACCACCGCCCCAATGCCAAGCACTAGGGCCCCGGTCAAGGCCGTCGCTCTTGTCGCCCGGCCGGCCTGGGACGGGCCCTTGGCGAAGGCGGCATTCGACAGAAGGTGGCTCTCGGCAAAAGCACCGATGCGCAGGGTGGGGGTCACAACAAGGGTATGTGTCAGCCGTCTCCTCCTCGCGACCGTCTTGGCGGTGGGAGCCGACAGCCATGCGCTCAAGACGGCGGACCCACTCGGCGCGGGCACCGAACAGGTGGAGCCCAGCCTAAGGCAACGGCTTGACGCCGCGACCACGCCGACCGAACGCGCCATGATCTGGGGCAGCGAGGGAATGCTCCTCCACACCCAGCGTCGCCTGGGTGAAGCCCAGGACGCCTACAGGCAGGCGATCGAAGAGCAGGAGTCCGCACGGTGGCGCTACCTGCACGGCGTGGTCCTCGCCGAGTCGGGTGCGCTCGCGGCGAGCGTCACCGACTTCCGCCGTGCCGCGGCACTTGCGCCCGACGAAATGCCGGCCTGGTACCGACTCGGCACAGCACTGCTTCAGGTTGGAGACGCGGCTGCCGCCAGAGCCGCGCTGGAACAGGCGAGAAGCCTCGCGCCGGAGTCCGCCTTGGTGCTTGCGGCGCTTGCGGACGTGAGCATCTTGCAGAGCGAGCCTGAGGAGGCACTGGCGCTGCTCGACGCCGCCTTCCAGCTGGAACCCGAGGCCGGTCAGCTCGCGTACAAGATCGCCTCGGTGCAACGAAGGCTCGGCAATGTCGCCGAGGCGCAGGCTTGGCTCAAACGCGACCCCGGCAACCGGCTCGCCCCCACCATCGACGATCCGATCCTGCTGGAAGTGGCGAGCCTGAGCCGCACGCCCCGCTTCTATCGCATGGCGGCCGACTGGGCATTGGCTCGGGGCGATGCCGAGGGCGCCGTCAAGGCACTGCAGAGCGCCGTGTCCTTGGCGCCAAGGGACGTTGCTCTGCACGAACGCCTCGCTGCCACGCTCGCCGAGCATGCGCCGGGCGAGGCGATGGCGGACGTGGAACGCCTGCTGGAGCTGGCACCGGATTCCGCCACCGGTTGGCGGCTGCTGGCGTGGCTACTGCGTCTCGCCCCAAACGCGAACGCACGAGCGGCCGAGGCGGCGGCGCGCTCCCTGGCACTTGCCGACGTGCCCAGCACTCGCGCCCTGGCCGGCGCCCTTGCCATGCGCGATGGACGCTTCGCCACGGCGCAAAGCCACTATCACCATCTCGCCCATGTCCAACCCACCGAACCCCATCACCACTACTGGCTCGGGATGTCCCGTCTGGCCACCGGCGACTGCCAAGGCGTCGCAGCACTCGAACAGGCATTGCGACTGCAAGGCGACTGGGGCGAAGCGCACTTGGCGCTGGCCCGCGCCGAGGCCGCCTGTGACCAAGCCAGGAACGGAGAGACCCTCTCCCGTGCCACTGCCCGCGCCGCCGCCCTCCTCCGTGCCCGCGACGACCCGGACACGCGCTTGACTCTCGCCTTCGTTCTCCTCGCCGCCGGCGACGTCGCGGCGGCGAAGGACCTCGCCCGCCGGCAATCGCCCCACCCCGACGCCACGATGCTGCTCGAAGCCATCGACCAGGACACCGTGCCCGAGACGCCCTTCGCGCCGGGTTCTTCTTGGTGGATCCCGCCCGAGGTCCGCCTCGCTCGCGGAGGCGAGGACATCCTGCCCGCAGTGGCGCCGACAGGTGCGCAACCGCCCAGCGGCGCACCGTAGCGTGCGTTTAGCCGTAGCTGCGGGCGGATGCGATCGCGAAGGTCAGCAGTTCGCGCAGCGAACTGCCAACGCGCCCGCCAGGGCGCGCGGCCGGCGCGCCTGGTCGATGGACGAGATGCCCAACCGCGCGCGGATTCCCGATAGAATGCGCCGCCTTTCCAAAGCCCCACACGGCAGGATCATGGACGGACCGGACTTTGAGAAGTCGGCGCTCATTCCGACGATCGCGCAGGATGCCACCAGCGGCAAGGTGCTGATGCTGGCGTACATGAACGCAGAATCCTATGCCGAGACGCTGCGCACGCGACGCGTGTGCTACTACAGCCGGTCTCGCGACAAGCTGTGGCGCAAGGGCGAGGAAAGCGGCAACGTGCAGCATTTGAAGCACCTCTACTACGACTGCGACGGCGACACGCTGCTCGTAAGGGTGGAGCAGGTGGGTGGCGCGGCCTGTCATGAAGGCTACGAGAGCTGCTTTTTCCGCGAGGTGGATCCGGACACGGCAGCGGCCCACATCATCGCCGAGCGGGTGTTCGATCCCGCTGAGGTGTACGGCCGCTCCTGATCGCACCCCGCGCCGGCCCAGGTCGATTCGCACCACACATTTCTAAACCCAACCAACGGGTTACATCGCCATGAGCAATCTCTTGAAACTCGGCATTCCGGCAGGAAACCTGCAGGAATCCACTGCGGACCTGTTTCGCCGCGCCGGCTACGTCATCACGTTTTCCTCCCGCTCGTACTTCCCCGAGATCGACGATCCCGAGATCGACTGCATGTTGGTGCGGGCGCAGGAAATGGCGCGCTATGTGGAGCAGGGCGTGCTGGACGCCGGCATCACCGGCCACGACTGGGTGGTGGAAACCGGCGCAGACGTCGAGGAACTCGCGGACTTCGTGTTCGCCAAGGTCACGCGTCGCCCCACCCGCTGGGTGCTGTGCGTGCCGAACGACTCGGAGGTGCAGTCGGTGACCGACCTTCAGGGCAAGTGCATCGCCACCGAGGTCATCAACCTCACCAACCGCTATCTCGCCCGCCACGGCGTCACCGCCGACGTGGAGTTTTCCTGGGGCGCCACCGAGGTCAAGCCGCCGCGCCTGGCCGACGCCATCGTCGAGGTAACCGAGACCGGCAACTCCCTGCGCGCCAACAACCTTCGCATCGTCGATGAAGTGCTCTCGAGCACGCCTCGCCTGATCGCCAATCGCGACGCGCTCGCCCGCCCCTGGATTCGCACCAAGCTCGACAACATCGCCCTGATGCTGCGCTCGTGCCTGGCCGCCGAAGGTCGGGTAGGACTGATGATGAACGTGCGCACCGCAGACCTGGAACAGGTCACGTCCATCCTCCCGGCGATGCGCAACCCGACCATCTCGCACCTTTCCGATCCGGACTGGCTGGCACTCAACACCATCATCGACGAGGCCACCGTGCACACCATCGTCCCAGCGCTGAAACAGGCGGGCGCAACGGGCATCATCGAGTACCCGATCAACAAGGTGATTGAATGATCGAGCGCCTCAAGGCCGGCGCAACTGTGCTGTCGCCAGACGGCACGGCGTTCGCTGTCGATGAGGAACTGGCCACGGCATTCGAGCCGGGCGACCGCCTGGTGGCGACCGAGGAAGCCGGTCTGCTCCGCATTCCCGCGGCAGAAGTGCGCCGGGCCGACGCGGCGGTGACGGCGGCGAGCGACGCATTCGGTGCCATGAACGCGGTGAGCGACGACGCCATCGTCGGCTTCTACGCCGAGGCTTCCGCACGGCTTGAAGACGATGCGGTTTGGAACGCCATTGCCGAAACCAACGCCGAGGATGTTCGACGGGCGCACCGGCGAGGTCGCTCCACGACGCGGCTTGCGGTGTCGGACGCCATGCGCACCAACATGATCGAGGGCTTGAGGGGCTGGGCCGAGATGCCTTCGACGCGCGGCTCGGTGCTGGAGACGATTGCCCACGACGGCTTTCGCATCGAGCTTGTGGGTGCGGCGCTCGGGCCGGTGGCGTTCGTGTTCGAAGGGCGGCCGAACGTGCTCGCGGACGCATGCGGGGTGTTGCGGGGGGGCAACACCGTTGTGTTCCGCATCGGCTCGGATGCCCTAGAAACGGCCCAGGCGATCATGCAGCAGGTTGTCCAACCGGCACTCGCCGAGGCTGGACTGCCGCCCGGTGCCGTGTCCTTGGTGGACAGCGCCGCCCATGCCGCCGGCTGGGCGCTCTTCCTCGATCCGCGATTGGCCTTGGCGGTTGCCCGTGGCTCTGGGGCAGCGGTGGAACTGCTCGGTGCCTTGGCGCGATCTGCGGGAACGCCGGTGAGCCTGCACGGCACGGGTGGGGCCTGGATGGTCGTATCCGAATCCGCTTCCACCCGTAGCTTGGGCGAGGCCGTGACGCGCTCGCTAGACCGCAAGGTCTGCAACACGCTCAATACCTGTTGTGTGCTGGGCGCAAATCCACAAGAGCATGTCGCCACGGTGCTCAAGGCGCTCGCTGCCGCTGGGGAGGCGCGCGGGCAATCCTTTCGCCTGCATGTGGCAGATGGCGGGCGGCACCTCGTGCCCGAAGCCATGTTCACGACCCCGGTGCCGGTGATGCGCGCCGAAGGGGAGGTCACGGAAATGCAGGCGGACATCGTGGCGGCAGACACGCTCGGTCACGAGTGGGAGTGGGAGGAGACGCCGGAAGTCACGCTCACGGCAGCCGCCACCCTCGACGAGGCCATCGCCGCATTCAACGCCCAAAGCCCCCGCCTCGTGGGCACCCTCGTGTCCGACGATGCCGATGAGCACGAACGCTTCTGGCGCACGCTGGACGCCCCCTTCGTCGGCGACGGGCACACGCGTTGGGTGGATGGCCAATACGCGCTTGGCAAGCCGGAACTCGGCCTTTCCAACTGGCAGGGCGGCCGACTCTTTGCACGCGGGGGCGTGCTGACGGGCGACAGCGTCTTCACCGTCCGCACACGCTACATCACGACCTAGGGCGTGTTCACACTATGCTCACACAATCCACTGGACGGCGTGGCCTTTGGAGTTCCCACCCCGCCGGGGACGCCGAGTCGCTGACGCGGAAGGAACTGACGCCGGCCACGCACCGCGAGGGCGACCTTGAGGCGAGCACTTGGGGGGAGGGCATCTTGCCCTCCCACGCGCCGCAAGGCGCGGTCCGTGCGTGCCTGTTGCGTCCACCTTGAGCCGGCCCCTGTCGGCGCGTGCGAGGGCGGGACGCCCTCGCCCCCAGGGCCCTCGCTTCGAGTCGAATTATCAAAGTATCAATGGGTTACACGATTTGTTCCATACGAGGGAAGGCATTCTGCCTTCCCTGCACGCCGATAGGCGTGCCTGACGGCACGCAGGGAAGGCAGAATGCCTTCCCTCCAAAGGCGGCCTCGTTCTCGATCGGTTGCGCTGGGACTTTGGTAACTGTCGCCGGTTGATTCAAGGTAGTTTTCGGTGACCAGAACGCTAGTGTTAACACGCCCTGGGAGGTAAGCGCTGTACAAAGCGGCGCTTACCTCCTAGCCCCTGTCGCCCGTGGGCGATCGGCGTGACTTACCTCCCTCTCCGGAAAACCATTTGCACTCGCCCAGCGACTGAATAGGCAGACATTCCGCCCCGCCAACACAACCTCGCCAAGGAGGCCATTGCCATGCGACGCAAGCCACCTCTGACCCCCGCATTGCTTGCGGCCTTCGCCATCACGGCAACACCCGTCGCTTCCGCCAGCATCGAGCGCACATTCGCGGTTTCGCCGGGCGGCAGCCTGGTCATCGATGCCGAGGCATCGGACGTGCGTGTCAGCGGCGGTGCCGACGAAGCGCGTATCACCGTGGTCCGAGGCAACGACGGCGACGCCGACATCCGTGACGATTTCGATGTCGCCTTCCATCAATCGGGCGACCGGGTTCAGTTGACCATCCGCGTGCGCGACCGCAGCTTCTGGCACCGCATCTGGCGCGAGCGGCGGCACCTTCGGGTGGATGTGGACCTGCCGCGCGAGTTCGATGTCGATGTGAAAACCTCCGGCGGCGATCTCAGAGTCGTGCGCCTGTCCGGCGACATCGATGTCCACACCTCCGGCGGCGACATCCGCTTCCGAGACGTGGACGGCCCCATCCGGGGCCGGACTTCCGGCGGCGACATTCGCCTCGACGGCACCAGTGGCACCGCAGACATCGAAACATCCGGTGGCGACATCGAACTCGGCAGCATCGGCGGCGAGGTTACCGCGCGCACTTCTGGCGGCGACGTCACCGTCAGGCGGGCGAACGCAGCCGTTGAGGTAAACACCTCGGGCGGCAACATCGTGATCCGCGAGGCAGCCGAAGGGGTGCAGGCGCAGACTTCCGGCGGCAGCGTCCGGGCGCACCTCAGCACACTGAGCCGCGACAGCAGCCTCACCACGAGCGGCGGCTCCATCACTTTGCGCGTGCCCGAAGATGCCGCCTTCTCCGTCGACGCGAGGACCGGCGGCGGCAACGTCGCCATCGACGAAGCCTTCGCGCTAACCAGCCAAGGCACGAGTTCCAGGAACAAGGTGACCGGCACAATAAACGGCGGCGGCCCCGACGTACGCCTCCGCACCAGCGGCGGCACCATCCGCATCGAACCTCACGAGGGATAGGGGGTATGCCGACTGGCTCTTGGAGGGACGGGGCCCCGCGGCCGCCGGAACACCGGTAAAGCGCGTCAGTCCACGCCAGCGACCACGGGTTCGGTTTCCAGAAGAACGTCGTATTTGCGTTGCACGTCGTCGCGGATGCGTTCGGCGACGTCGAGAACTTCGCTGCCCGTGGCTCCGCCGCGGTTTACCAGAACGAGGGGCTGGCGTGGCCAGATGCCGACCGTACCCACCTCCCGGCCCCGCCAGCCGGCGCAATCGATCAGGCGTGCGGCGGAGACCTTCATGCGGCCCTCGTGAGGCCATGCCTGCATGGGCAGCTTGCCACGCAGGGCATCGACCTCGGCCCCGCTGAGGACCGGATTGCGGAAGAAGCTGCCGACGTTGCCGATGCGGCTTGGGTCCGGGAGCTTGCCTGCCCGTATTCGGGTTACCGCGTCCGCCACGGCCCAGGGCGTCGGTTCCCCTTTCAGCTCGCCAAGTTCGCGGGCGACATCGTCGTAGCGCGCCTCCACCGGCTGGTTGCCGAGGCGCAGCGAAATGCCAGTCACCACCAATCTGCCCGCGTCCGTGGACTTGAAGCGACTGTCGCGATAGGCAAAGGCGCAGTCGGCCGCTGACAGCATGCGAAAGCAGCCGGCCTCGCGGTCATAGGCATCGACTGACTCCAGCACCTCGCTGAGCTCGCGCCCGTAGGCGCCAATGTTCTGGTATGGCGCCGCCCCCACTGAGCCCGGAATCTCGACGAGGTTCTCGAGGCCACGAATCCCTTCGGCAAGCGTGCGCCGCACCAAATCGGTCCAAGTCTCCCCCGCCGCGGCTCGCACGCGCCACACGCCGCCTCCGAGCGGTTCGAACGACATGCCCCGCAGCGCGAGCAGCATGGTGACGCCCGGAAGGCACCGCCTGAGGACGATGTTCGAGCCGCCGCCGATGAGGGTGACCCGCTGTCCGTTCGCGTCTGCGGCGTCGAGCCGGCGCGCCAAGGCGTCGCGACTGTCCACCTTGACGAGTTCCTCGGCCTTGCAGGGCACGCCGAGGGTGTTCGGCACTCGCGCTTGCTTCAATTGCATGGGTGCGACCTGCCCCGCTGCAAAGCCGCCTACGGCTTCTTCGACTCCCCCCCAAGGGGGGAGTGGCGGGAGGAGGGACACTTGACGTTGGCGGTGTTGCGGAACGAGAAGCTGATCCTTTCGCCCTTCTCACGCAACCGACGCGGCACGCAATGGCGGTAGTCGCGCTGGCTGCGCCCCCACATGAGGAAGAGCGAACCGCTCGGCAGCGTCACGTCGTGATTGGGGCTTCCCTTTCGCCGCGCCGACATGCGGAACGTGCGTGGCGCGCCGATCGATACCGTGGCCACCACCGGCACCGGGCCCATGTCCCGCTCGTCATCCGAATGCCAGCCCAAATGGTCGTGCCCGGCGCGATAGAGATTAACCAGCACGAAGTTGGTGTGCCATTGCGTTGCGGCCGACACCTGCTCCGCCAGGGCACGAACCGCGTCGGGCCACGGTTGCGCTTGCCGCACCACGCCGCTGTAGCGATATGCCGCACCCCGCTCGCCGAAGCACACGGACAGTCGTGGCGCAGCCACCTGCCGCCCGAACATCACAAACCGCTCCTGCTGCCAGTCGAAGTCGGCGAGGGCCGTTCTGAGCAAGCTCGCCCTTGAGTCCCGAACGACGAAGTCCGGCACCAGCAGCGTGTCCGGCACGGGAAAGTCCGCGCCGGCGCGCACCAGCGCGTCGGGTGGTGCGTAACTGGCCTGTGTCTCCACGGTCGCAACATCCATCCGCTTATCATAGGTCGCAGCGCGTCCTTGGCGGATGCGTGGGCAGTTCGCTTGCGCGAACGGCCATCCACACTCACAGGGAGCGTTGCATGGAACTCAATGATCGCGTGGCCGTCATCACCGGCGGTGCCTCAGGGCTTGGCCGCGCCACTGCCGACACCATCGTCGCCGCCGGCGGTAAGGTGGCGCTGCTCGACCTGAACGAGTCCCTAGTGCAGCAGGCCGCCGCCGAACTCGGCGACAACGCGGCAGCTTTCGTCGCCAACGTCACCGATGCCGACTCCGTGCAGACCGCCATCGACGGTGTCATGGAACGCTTCGGCGCCATCCACATCAACGTCAACAGCGCTGGCATCGGCGCCGCGGCCCGCACCGTGGGACGCGACGGCCCCCTGGATCTCAAAGCCTTCAGCTTCGTCATCCAAGTCAACCTCATCGGCACCTTCAACAGCCTGCGCCTGTGCGCGTTCCACATGGGGCAGAACGAGCCGCTGAATGAAGACGGCGAACGTGGCGTCATCATCAACACCGCCTCCGTCGCCGCCTACGACGGTCAGATCGGCCAAGCCGCCTACAGCGCCAGCAAGGGCGGGGTGGTGGGCATGACGCTGCCCATCGCCCGCGACCTCGCCCGCTCCGGCATCCGTGTCTGCACCATCGCGCCGGGCCTTTTCGAGACGCCGATGATGATGGGCATGCCAGACCGCGTGCGCGGCCCCCTGGTCGACATGGTGCAGTTCCCCGATCGCTTGGGCGAACCAACCGAGTACGCCTTGCTCGCCCGGCAGATCGTCGAGAACCCCTACCTCAACGGCGAGACGATCCGCTTAGACGGCGGCATTCGGATGCAGCCGCGATAGGGATCGCGAACACCCGTCGGTCAGATGATGATGGTCAAATGAGATGCGCCAAACCAAGGTCAGCGATCAGCGCCTCGCACCAGCGCTGCCACTTCCTGTCGTGGCTATGGCCGTCGCGGCGGTATTTGCACTGCCGATCTTTGCCTTTGGCGACGCAATTTGCGGCAGGCTCGCCTGGGTGGACGCCCTGCTCCTCGCCTCGGCGGGCGTCGAGACGATCATCGCACATGTCCTTGGGGAAAGAGCATTCCAAGCCCGAGTGGCATTGGTGGTGCGTCGAGCAACGCAAATGGTGCGACTTGCACGCGTATTCACCGGCGTTGGCGTGATCACGATCTTTGGCGAGGCCGCGTTGTTGTACTATGACAACAGCTACTGCTAGGAGGCACCGCGGTGGAAGCGATCGTGTGGGGCCTGATCGGATTGGGCATTGCCGTTGGCGTTGGTTTCGTCATCAGTGGGCTGCGCCACACCGAGGAGAAGGAACTCGACATCATGCGTCGGACCGTTCTTGAAGGTACCCAGATCAGCCCGACCAAGAAAGCAGGTTGGGCCGGAGGTCAGCGGTCGATGTGACGCAAGCGTGCGCGGACGCGCGCGGCGTCGGCCTCGGTGTCGACGCCACCCGGTACCGGGGCGACGGCATTTGCGACCACGATGCCGATGTCGTTGTCGAGAAGGCGGAGTTGCTCCAAGGCTTCGGTTTGCTCGATGCCGCTTTGCGGCAGGCTGACAAAGCGCCGCAGCGTGCCGACGCGGTAGGCGTAGATGCCGATGTGGCGCTTCCAGGCGCCGGCCAGGGCCGCTGGCGGGCCATCGGCGAACGCATCGCGGTGCCAAGGCATGGGCGCACGGGAGAAGTAGATGGCCCGACCGCTTTGGCTCGCCACCACCTTGACGATGTTGGGGTCGAAGACATCGGTCACCATCTCGATGGGTTCCGACAGCGTAGCGGCGCCGGCGTCCGGTGCCGAGGCCAAAAGGCGCGCCACTTGATCGATCACCGCGGGCGGGATGAGCGGCTCGTCTCCCTGCACGTTGACCACGATGTCCTCGTCGCGCCAGCCACGGCGCGCGGCCACTTCCATCACCCGATCCGATCCCGACGGATGCTCCGGTCGGGTCATCTCCACATCGCCCCCTGCCGCGACAACCGCATTCACCACCCGCTCATCGTCCGTCGCCACCACCACAGCAGCCGCGGTTGATTCGAGCGCCCGCTGCATCACACGCACCACCATCGGCAGGCCGCCGATTTCCACCAAGGGTTTGCCGGGCAGCCGCGTGGATGCATATCGGGCAGGGATCACGACGCGGTAGCTCATGTCCTGCATCAGCTCCCACACCGCCGCCGCGGCTTGCGGAGCGCTCCTCTTCTTCCATTCATGCGGTTAGCTTGGCCTTGGCGGCTATAGGCTCCGCCACGTCAATGCCAGCCCGGCGCAGCACTTCGGTGAGCTTGTCGTCCACCGGCTCGGCGAATTGCATGGCGATTTCCAGGTACCAGACGTCCTTCAGCAGAGAGCCCCCGGCCCCATTCAATTGCCGGAGCTTGCCGGCATCCTTCTCCGTGACCACCACCACCATCTCCGCGTCCGTCGCGAGGTCTCGAGCCTTGAAGCGGTGATGATCCAGGAATGTCCGCATGGTGGGCGAAAGTCCGAGCCCGCGCAGCGTCTCGTGGAAGCGTTCCGGATTGCCGATGCCTGCCACTGCGAGCACGGGCCGCAACTCCCTCGCCACCCACTGCTCCGGCGCCACGCCTTCGCCGCTGCCCAGGTTCACGAAGGCCGTGGGTATGGCCACCATCACCGATTCATCCGCCACCAGCCCGGACGCGACGCCGTTCGCCACCACCCAATCGCATTCCGTCAGCCGCGACGGCGGTTCGCGCAAGGGCCCCGCCGGAAGGCAAAGGCCGTTGCCGACGCCACGAGCCCCGTCCACAACGGCGATCTCGACCTCCCGCGCCAGCGCATAGTGCTGCAGGCCGTCGTCGGCAATCACCACGTCCACCACTTGCCGTCCCAACAACGCCTGCACGGCCCGCACTCGGTCAGGGTCCACCACCACGGGGCACTCGGTCCGCCGAGCGATCAGGCCGGCTTCGTCGCCGCACTGCGACGCCGGCGTGTCGGCATCCACGTGCAAGGGATAGGAAGCCTTGCCGCCATGCCCCCGGGAAACCACCCCCACGGACATGCCCCGCTGCTTGAGCCAGCGGGCGAGCCAAATCACGAGCGGCGTCTTGCCGGTGCCACCGGCCGCAATGTTGCCCACGACCACAACCGGCGCCGGCGCCCGCCAGCCTGGCTTGCGCCCAGAGAGGAAGCGCTGCCGACGCCGCACCGCGAGGCGTCGAAAAGCCGCCCCGAGGGGGGCCAGCAATCGGACCCAGCGCTCGTCGCCATACCAGGCCTCCACCAGCCCCCCAAGCCGTCCCGCCGGCTGGACAGGCGCGGGATCGGCCTTCACCACGGATTTGGGCCGGACAGCTTCCGCCTCGCCGCCGAACTGCGACCCATACAGCCCCGCGTACGCGCCGCCCGCCTCCAGCAAGTCCTCGTGGCGGCCGGACTCGACGATGCGCCCATCCACCAGCACCATGATCACGTCGGCGCGTTCGATGGTGGACAGCCGATGCGCTATGACCAGGGTGGTGCGCCCTTCCATCACCTCGTCGAGTGCGGCTTGAATCTCCCGTTCCACGTGCGCGTCGAGCGAAGAGGTGGCCTCGTCCAGAATCAGTAGCGGCGCGTCCTTGAGCAACGCGCGGGCGATGGCCACACGTTGGCGCTCGCCGCCGGAAAGCCGCGCGCCATCGTCGCCGACCGGCGTATCCCAGCCTTGCGGCAGCGCATCCACGAAGTCCTCGGCGTGGGCGCGTCGCACCGCGGTGCGGATTTCGCCATCCGACGCCGCCGCCAGGCGGCCGTATGCGATGTTGTTGCGCAGCGTGTCGTTGAACAGGGTCACGTTCTGGCTCACGAGCGCAATCTGTTCGCGCAGGCACGCAAGGCGATAGTCGGCGAGCGCCACGCCGTCGAGCAGAATGCGGCCGGTCGTGGGTTCGTGGAAGCGGGCGATCAGGCTCGCAAGGGTGCTCTTGCCGCCACCGGAAGGGCCCACCAGCGCCACGGTCTGTCCCGGCGCCACATCGAACCTGATGTCGGTGAGGGCATTGCCGAGATCTTCCCGATAGGCAAAGGAGACGCCCTCGAAACGCAAGGCCCCTTCCACGCGCCCGACTTCCACGGTGCCGTCGTCCGTCTCCTGCGGCTGGTCCAGTTGAGCGAAGATGTCCTCGGCCGCCGCCAACCCTCGCTGCAAGCGCGAGTTGACGTCCGACAGCCGCTTGATGGGATTGGCGAGCATCCCCGCGAGGCCGAGATACGTCACGAGTTCGCCTGTGGTCATCTGCCCGGCCACTTCCGGCTGGAACAAGAGCGCCACCAGCCCGGCCAGCGCCAGCGCCGCGATCACCTGAATGAGCTGCGTGCTGGCCGCCTTGGTGGCAGTCATCTTCAGGTTCTGGCGACGGTTGGTTTCGCTCGCGGCGACAAAGCGCCGCCGCTCGTACTCCTCGCCGCCGAAGACGCGCATCTCGCGGTAGCCCGACACGGCCTCCGAGGTCACCTGCGTGACATCGCCCATGGACTCCTGAATGCGTTCGCTGATGCGCCGGAAGCGGCGCGAGGCGAAGCGGACGATGAGCGCCACCACCGGCGAGATGAGCAGGAAAATGAGGGTGAGACGCCAGTTGAGGAAGACCATTCCGGCCAGGAAGACGACCACCTTGAGGCCGTCCTGCACGAGAATCTTGAGGGCGTCGGTGGTGGTGTCGCGCAGTTGCGCCGAGTTGTAGGTGAGGCGGGAGACGACGTGGCCACGCTCGGTGCCGTCGAACCACTTGCTCGGCATGACCAGCAGCCGTTCGAACAGGCGGCAGCGGATGACATGGATCGCGCGGAAGGAGATGCGCGAGAGCAGGTACTCCCCAGCCACCGAGCCGATGGCGCGCACGACGGCGAGGAAGAGCATGAGGCCCGGCAGCAGCCAGAGGAGGTCTCCGGCACCCCTGCCCCAGCGTTCGGCCAGCCCCATGAGTGCTCCGGCAAATCCGCCTGTCTCGGCCGCGGCCGGCTGGAAGGCGTCCACGACAAGGCCGAAAACGGCAGCGAAGCCGCCCTCCCCGGCCGCCGCGAGCAGAAAGCCGAGCACGGCAAGGGCGAAGTAGCGTTTCTGGTCCGCGACATGGCTGAGGAGACGGCGGTAGATGCGCCAGTCGCTGGTGGCGGCAGGCGGGGCCGCGGGTACGGTCACGGCTTCCGGAGTCTCGCTTCGCTCTTCGCTCACGGCGCGAGGGAGCTCATGCTGCGGCGACGGCATCGCCCCGGCGCAGGGCATAGCAGTGGTTGGTGGCTGCGACGAAGCCATCGAGGGTGCCGCAGTCGAAGCGACGGCCCTTGAACCGGAGCGCCACCACCCGCCCCTCTTGTGCCTGTTGGCGCAACGCGTCGGTGATTTGGATCTCGCCGCCGGCACCCGGCGACGTGGCCTCGATCAGGCCGAAGATGTCGGGGGTGAAGATGTAGCGACCGACGATGCCCAAGGTGCTCGGCGCATCGTCTGGCGCCGGCTTCTCCACCATGTCGGTGACCCGAAGGGTGTCTTGGTCGATCTCTGTGCCAGCCACGATACCGTAGCGTGACGCCGCCTCTCGCGCTATGTCTTCGACCGCCACGACGCTGCATCCGTGCCGCTCGAACGTCCGCGTCATCTGTTCGAGCACGGCATCTGGTTCGTTGAGGCAAAGGTCGTCCGGCAGGAGTGCCGCAAATGGCTCCTCGCCGATCAGCGGCTGCCCGCACAGAATCGCGTGTCCAAGCCCGAGCATCTGCCGCTGTCGCAACCAAGAGAAACGGCAGCCATCGAGCAGCGCCCGGATGCCGTCCAAGCGTCCTTCAGCCGTCGAACCCTGAACCCGCCGTTCCACGTCCGGCACATCGTCAAAGTGATCCTCCATCGCGCCCTTGCCGCGCGCCGTGACGAAAGCCATGTGCCGGATGCCAGCCGCCGCCGCCTCCTCCACGCCATACTGGATGAGGGGCTTGTCGAGAATCGGCAGCATCTCCTTCGGCACCGCCCGCGTCGCCGGCAAGAACCGCGTGCCGTAGCCGGCCACCGGAAACAGGCATTTGGCAATCATGGCGGAAGTGGCCACGCCGGCGCCCAAGAGGGCGTCGAGGCGATTATAGGCGGCAGTGCATGCGGCATAGAACGTCCATTCACGCTCCGGCGGACTGACCGCAGAGCGCAAGCGCAGCGGCCCTCAATCCCGCTGCAAGAGCACCACCGACTCTACGTGGGGGCGCAGTTCCTCCCACTCGAACCGCACGGGTTTCATCTTGCGCTGGCTCGTCAGGAGCTCCGCCTGGTCGTCGGCATGACGGGACTCCGGGTCGTCGCTGATGCCGGGGTTCTACGAGTGGGAGCGGATTCCTCCGCGGGAGTAGAAATCGAGGCGCATGATTCGGGAGCCGACAAACGCGACCCATTTCTCGAAACCGCGTGGCCTGTAGGAGACGGCGAACAGCGTGGTCGGGCAAAAGTACACCGGCCCCATGTCGCAGTCCCGCCATTGGTCCTTGACGTGGAGTGCCCCGCCCGGCGCGATGCGTCCGCCGGACATGGGCCAGTCGCGGCCTTCCCGGCCGCCGACGCGGAACTCGTCGCCATACCGGCGGCTTAGGCCGTGAGGCATTGCGGCCATCCGCGCGGCGGCGTCCTCGAGACCCGCAACCATGGCGCGCACGACGCCGCCGTCGGGCGGCATTCCCCGCTCGATCACGTCGCGCAGCATGTAGCGGTCGAAACTGGCGAGCGAGGTGCGCAGGCTTTCGCGCCAGTACAAATGCTTCAGCGCCGCAGTGGACTCGGCGTCGAGGTGGCCGTCGAAGCTCAAGAGATCGTCCGCAAAGCGCCGCACCTCGGGGGCAAGATCCGCGTCCTTGAGGCCCGCGCGAAGCGGGTTGATGAATCGCTCCCAGCCTAAGCTCAGCGTGTCAAAGACGAGCGCAAAGGCATCGGCTTCGGTCATTTGCTCCGTCTCAGACAACATGTCAATGGCGCGTTGGCCGCGGCTGTTCGGCCCCGTGGTGTAGCCCGCGGTGAGGAGGTAAGCCGGCTTGCCGTGCGTCTGCGACGGCGGCCTCGTGTCCATGAAGGCGGGGGCAACGTTGTTGTTCTGCAGGTAGCCGGCCGCAGGGGAGTGGATGGCAAGGAGATCCTCGACCTCGTGGATGCCCTGCCAGGCGGTGTCGCTGCTGTTGCCGTCCACGGGCCGCAGCCAGTCGACACCGGGATCGGGACGAACTGGGGTCATGCCGGCGCGAAGGTAGAGGATGTCGCCGGTGCGGTCGGCCGCAAGCAAATTCTGCGGGAACATCCAGCCGGCGCGCTGGGCGTCGAAAAAACTTGTTGACGCTGGTTGCCATGTTCATGGCGCGGGCGACGTTGGCGAGCCCTTCAAGGTTGGCGTAGTACGGCGTGCTGACGACCCAAGCCCGGTCACCGTCGCGCGCCACGACCGGCGACGGCACGTCGTTGTGGTCCGTGTACTCAGCCGTCACGGTCAACGGCTCGCGGTCCTTGACGGCAATGGTGATGGTCCTTTTGACGAAAGCCCTCTACGCCGGCGAAGAGATACTTGCCCGGATCGCCCTTAACCGTCGCAATCTCGTAGCAGTCGGCGGGCGTGGGAGCGGAGATTCCAGAGCCTCGCCTGGTAGTCCACTTCCACCGTCTGCTCGACGGAGAGCGGCCCCATGATGTGCCACGGCAGCGCGCCGGGCTCGATGTGCTGCGCGACGGTGCCGCGCGCGGCATGGATCGACACTGCGTCGTTTCGTCCCGGCAACCCTACCAGAACCCCGGCAAAGGAAGCCGCTGCGACCTCGGCGAGGCCCGCGCGATCGAAAGAGGACGCGCACTCGGCGCGAGCGGGGTGCCTATGGCGCCTGCCTCTCGCCCGAGCTCTCGCGCCCTTCTCGCAGCATCGCCCGCAAATGACCGCAAACCAGACCGCCGATTCGGGCCTGGGCGGCTGGGCCCGGGGCTCGGCGAATGGCACGCGAAAGACGCCATGCGGCTTCGCGGTGCTCGGCCTCGGGAGAGCGTGGACTGCGGCCGGGCATTGTGCGCTTTCCCTGCCGCGATGTGCGCGCGCGCGCTGCTGCAGCGGCCGTGGGCGGGAACAGGGGCAACTCTCGCCCGCTCTGCGTCACGGCAATGCCAATCGCCCTGTCGTTGTCGTGATCCCTCTTGCGGCCTGCCTGTCTCATGGCTCTCGTCCCGTTGCTTCGAGGCCCTCCCGCTCAATGCATGCAGCTTACCAAGTGCTGTATGTTTTTACAATCATGGGTTTCTGTCATGACTGTGCGCCCGCGCGCCCTGGCGGGCGCGTTGGCAGTTCGCTGCGCGAACTGCTGGCCTTCGATTGGGCAGGCCACGCCACGATATACCGAGAGCACCCGGTACTCCCCTCAACTCGCTGCGTGGAACTGCATGGCCCCGTCACGCCAAGTCACCGCGATGGTTTGGCCTGGGCCGAAGCGGCCTTCCAACAAGGCGGTGGAGAGCGGGTTCTCTAAGCTGCGCTGGATGGCGCGTTTCATGGGCCTCGCGCCGTAGATGGGGTCGTAGCCTTGCTCCACCAGCGCGTCGGTGGCTTGCTGATCCATCAAAAGGCCGAGGTCCTGATCGGCCAAACGCTCGCGCAAGCGGGCGAGCTGGATGTCCGCAATCGCTGCCATGTCTTCCCGCTTGAGCGCGTGGAACACCACCACGTCGTCGATGCGGTTGATGAACTCCGGCCGGAAGCGCTCTCCCACCACCGCCAGCACAGCGTCCTGGATGGCGTCGTCGTGCCCTTCGGCGGCAAGCGTCTGGATGGCGTCGGAGCCGAGGTTCGAGGTCATCACCAGCACGGCGTTGCGGAAGTCCACCGTGCGGCCATGGCCGTCGGTGAGGCGACCATCCTCAAGCACCTGCAGCAGGAGGTTGAACACGTCCGCGTGCGCCTTCTCGATTTCGTCAAGCAGAATCAACGCATAGGGGCGACGGCGCACTTTCTCGGTGAGTTGGCCACCCTCCTCGTAGCCGACGTAGCCAGGCGGTGCGCCGATCAGCCGGGCGACGGCATGGCGTTCCATGTATTCGGACATGTCGATGCGGATCATCGCGTCCTCGCTGTCGAACAGCGCCACCGCCAGCGCCCGGCAGAGTTCGGTCTTGCCGACGCCGGTAGGGCCCAGAAACAGGAAGCTGCCGTTCGGCCGGTTTGGATCGGCAAGCCCCGCACGCGCCCGCCGCACCGCCTCCGCCACCACCTGCACCGCATCGTCCTGGCCAACGACCCGCTTGTGCAGTTCGCCCTCGAGCGCCAGCAGCCGGTCGCGCTCGCCTTCGAGCATCTTCGCCACCGGCACCCCGGTCCAATGCGAAACCACCTCGGCGATTTCCTCGTCGGTGACGGAGCTGCGCAGCAGGTGGCGTCCCTTCTCGGCAGGCTCGCCGGCTTCCTCGAGCGACTTCTCGAGCGCCGGGATGCGACCGTATTGCAGCTCCGACATCTTGGCGAAGTCGCTGGCTCTGCGCGCCGCCTCGAATTCCAGTCTCGCCGCGTCAAGCGACTCCTTCACCTGCTGCGCGCCGTTGACGCTCGCCTTCTCCGCGGTCCACACCTCTTCGAGGTCCGCATATTCGCGTTCGAGTTCGCCGATGGTGCCTTCAAGTGCCTCCCGGCGCGCCTTGGTGGCATCGTCGGTCTCGTCCTTGAGCGCCGTGAGTTCAATCTTGTGCTGGATCAGGCGTCGCTCCAGCCGGTCCATGCTCTCGGGCTTCGAGTCCATCTCCATGCGAATGCGGCTCGCCGCTTCGTCCACGAGATCGATCGCCTTGTCCGGCAACTGTCGATCGGTGATGTAGCGATGCGAGAGTCTTGCCGCGGCGACGATTGCGGGGTCCGTGATGTCCACCGCATGGTGCAGTTCATAGCGCTCCTTGAGGCCACGCAGGATGGCCACCGTGTCCTCCACGTTCGGCTCGTCCACCTGCACTTTCTGAAAGCGGCGCTCCAGGGCCGCGTCCTTCTCGATGTGCAGGCGGTACTCGTCGAGCGTGGTGGCGCCGACACAGTGCAGTTCACCCCGAGCGAGGGCGGGCTTGAGCATGTTGCCGGCGTCCATCGAACCCTCGGCCTTGCCCGCGCCCACCACGGTGTGCAGTTCGTCGATGAAGAGGATGACGCTGCCTTCCTGCTTGCCGAGCTCGTTCAGCACGGCCTTCAGACGTTCCTCGAACTCGCCCCGGAACTTGGCGCCGGCGATCAGCGCGCCCATGTCGAGGGCGAGGATGCGCTTGCTCTTCAACCCCTCCGGCACCTCGCCGTTCAGGATGCGCTGGGCCAGGCCCTCGACGATGGCCGTCTTGCCCACGCCAGGCTCGCCGATGAGTACGGGGTTGTTCTTGGTGCGCCGTTGCAGCACCTGGATCGTGCGGCGGATTTCGTCGTCCCGACCGATCACCGGGTCGAGCTTGCCGGCTTCGGCGCGCTCGGTGAGGTCCACGGTATAGCGCTCGAGGGCTTCGCGATTCTCCTCCGCATTGGCGTCGGTGACCGTCTCGCCACCTCGTGCCTGCCCCAGTGCCCGCTCAAAGGCAGCGGGATCGAAGCCGGCTTCGTCGAGCAGGCGAGCGGCCTTGCCTCCCGCCTGCGCCAGCGCCAGCGCCGCAACTTCAGACGAGACGAAGTCATCCTTGCGCCGCGCCGCCTCACGCTCGGCCAGGTTCAGCGCCCGCCCCAAGTCCGGGGTCAGGTTGACCTCGCCCGTGGGGCGACCGATGCGTGGCAACTGGCCGACCTCCTCGTCCACCCCCGCCCGCAACTCACCGGTTCGCACGCCCGCCGCCGCCAACAGCGGATTGACCCCACCGTCCTCGAGCAGCGCCGACAACAGGTGCAGCGGATCCACCGCAGGATGGTCGTGCGTCACGGCTAGGGATTGCGCCTCTGCCAAGGCCTTCTGCATCCGGGCGGTGAGCTTGTCGATCTGCATGTTCAAACTTCCTGAGGCGACTCTTGCACTCTGCCTAAATGCGGCCCCAAGCGCCGCAATTCAACGCCGCAGCACCGGCGCGCCCTAACGGGCGCGCCCGGACATCAACGGTGGCGGAACGGGTCCTCATGGACCACATGACCCCGTAGCCGCCACACGCCAATAGGGACCGCCCCTGCAGCGCGTTCGCCGCACCACGTCCGGCTCTGCGCTGGACCACTGCACGGCACCGGAATGCGCGGTGTTGACAATGGTTGCGCCGGCCTCGCGCAGGCGCTCCATCACGTCGGCATGTGGATGGCCGAAGCGGTTGTCGAACCCCGCGCTCACCACCGCGACACGTGGACTGGCGGCGGCAAGGAAGGTCTCAGAGGTGCTGGTGGTGCTGCCGTGATGGGCGACCAGCAGGAAGTCGAGCGGCGGCACTTGCAGCACCCGTTCGACCCGGCGCTCGATGTCCCCCGGCAACAGCGCGTGCGCGCCGCGAGTCTCGATGAGGAGCACACAGGACACATCGTTGGACTTCATGTCGCCGTGCCCGTGCCCATGTGCGGTCCGTCCATCAACGAGCCCCAATGGTGGCGGATGCAGCACCGAGAACGTCACTCCATCCCATTGCCACCTGAGCCCGGCGCGGCAGGGCGCGGCGGCGATGTGCGGCACCGGTTCGCCGGCAAGCACCGTCCCCACCGGCACCGCCCTGAGCACGCTTGCCACGCCGCCGGCGTGATCGGTATCGCCGTGGCTCGCGACCAGGATGTCGAGTTCCGTCACCCCCATGTGATTGAGCGCCGGCACCACCACCGACGCGCCGGCGTCGCGCCCGGTCAGATAGCTCGGTCCGGCGTCATACAAGAGGGCTCGCGTCTCTGTCTGCACCAGCACCGCCGTACCTTGTCCCACATCGAACGCCGTGATCCTCACCTCGCCAACCGGCACCGGCACCGGGCCGGGAACGAACAGCAGCAGAGCAAGCCCAGCGGCTGCCCCCGCCGCCGTCGTGCGCGACACGGGCAGCAGCCACAGCGCGGCAAGACAACCCGCCAGCAGCATGTGCCAGCCCTCGACGGGCGTCGCCTTCGGCGCGACCCGATCCACGCTCGCGAGCAGTCGTTCCATGGCATGGATGCCAAAATCGGCACCGACTAGGAGCCAGCCATTCGGATCGACCCAAGGCAGGAATGCGCCCGCCAGTGCAAGCGGCGTCACCGCGAAGGTCACGAGCGGCACGACCACGAAATTCACCACCGGGCTATACGGGTGAATGTGACCGATCAACACCGCCGTCACCGGTGCCAGCGCCACCGCCACCACTGTCTGCACCCGCACCAAGGAGCCGACCCAGGACTCGCCAAGCCCGCCACCCCGCCAACCGGGCTCGCCAAACTCGGCGACGAGCTGACGCGGCGCGAAGAACGCCAGCAACGCACCCACCGCCCCAAACGAGAGCCAAAACCCCGCGTCCAGCGGCGCCATCGGGTCCAGCGCCAGCACCGCCGCCATCGCCAGCGCATACACGCGCATGGGCCGCGCCGCACGCCCAGCCAGCATTCCCGACAGCGCCGCCGCCGACATGACGAAGGCGCGCACCAGCGACAATCCCGCCCCACCAAGCACCACGTAGCCACCAGACAACGCGAGCGCCCCCATTGCTCCCAGCACAAGCGCCGGCGCGCCCAGCAAGAAGGCAATCGCCCGACCCACGAGGAAGCCCAACCCGGCCACGAGCCCCACGTGCAGACCCGAAATGACGAGCAGATGCATCGTCCCGGTGCGGCGATAGCGATCCTTCGCTTCCGGGCCAAGCGCGGCGCCATCGCCGACGGTCAGGGCCCGGATGACATCGGCGTGCGCGAGCCCCAAGCTCTCGATGCGTTCGCGGATGCGGTCCCGCAGCCGATCAACGCGTCCCCATCCCGTCGCCTCGACTTCGAGCAGTTCTCCTTCGAGCACATTGCCGGTCGCGACGATGCCGGCGCGACGATGCCACTGTTCGGCATCGAAGACGCCGTCGTTGACGCCGCCGTGCGGTGCCCGAAGGCGAACGACCAAACGCCAGCGCTGGCCCGGTGCCACGCGCTCCACGCCCTGCCAGAGAAGCCGCACCCTGGCGCCTCGGCAGCGTTCGGCAAGGGGAGGCCGGTTGCGTAGCGCCGCGGCCGCTGGTGCGTCCTCGATTGCGAACGCAAAGCGCCAGAGCGAGTCTTGCTCGAATGGCAGGTCGATGACGCGTCCGGTGATCTCGCCGGTGCCGACGCAAGCTGCACCCGCCACGGGACTGGTGACATCGATGTGCAAGGCTCCGTGCCCTAGGCCAGTCAGCAACGCGACGAGCACGGGCACTTTCCCGCACACCGAGGGTCGAGTCCACGCGTCGGCGCGCGCGCCAACGCATGCTGCCGGCGCCAAGACGCCGGCAGCGCCGAACAGCGCCCACCAAAACGGGTGCACGGTCGGCAGCCAATGCACGACAATGACGCCCGCGCAAAAGGCAAGCGCGATTTCGCGAACATCCGGCACCAACACAGGAACGAACAAACCACCCGCTATGGCCCCCGTTTATGCCACCTGACTGGCTCTTGCGATACCTCCCAACTCGCCATTCGATCCGTAGGCAAAGGCTCCTCGGACCTGTGCGACATCGGCTAGCGGACCCGGAGCTGTGGCACCTGCACCGCCGCAGCGTCGGCGGAGCGTTCTTCATTGGCCTGTTCTCCGCCTTCGTGCCAGTGCCGGGACAGACGCTGGTCGCTGCGGTGCTGGCGATCATGTTCCGCTGCAACTTGCCGATGGCAGTGGGGCTCGTCTGGGTCACCAATCCGCTCACTGCCGGGCCGATGTTCTTCTTCGCCTACAAGCTCGGCGCCTGGCTCCTCGACATGCCGGCCTCGGCTGGCGACGCCGACCTTTCCTGGCAGTGGCTGGTGTCGACTCTTCGTACCAACTGGCAGCCGTTCCTGCTCGGCTGCCTGGTCTGCGCCTGGGTGAGCGGACTCACCGGCATGGTGGTCTCCCGGCTGCTGTGGCGGATGCACGTGGTTCGCCGCTGGAAGGAGCGCAGGCAAAGGCAGCGTCAGAGATGCTCGAAGTAAACATCCGTGACGAGCCGGCTCGGCTCGTCGTACCAGTCGCCGTAAACCTCCAGCACAGCGGACCCGTCACCAACGACCGCTCGCTGCACCAATTCCGCAGCGCTGCGTTGGCACGAGGCAACCCGGAATACTCCCCGTGATGTCGGGTGTGGGCGCGGCACGCAAGGCCGGTAGTTCGACGCAGCGCACCAAGTCCGCGTCCTCGAACGGCGACGACACGGGCACGCCCACCTGCAACACCAGGCCATCCGGATGCGGCCGGTACAGCGCATGGTTGTGTCCGCCGTGCTGCCGGCCGCGCTCCCGCAGCCACTCATACACCACATCGAACAGCACCGTGATTCGCTGCGGAATCTCCTCCATCCGCACGACGGCACTGGCGGTCGCCAAGGTCGTCGCTGGGGTGCCCACGATGTCGAATTCGTACGCCATGTCCAAGTCCCTCCGGTGCTTGCGCCGACAGCTGTGCGAGGCTTTTGTCCCAAGCCCCCCGCTTTTGACACTAACCCATGCCCTCCCTATAGTCCGCGCGCCATGCGTGATGGACCTTGGCTGGACATCCTTTCCCTCGCTCGGCGCG
This sequence comes from Pseudomonadales bacterium, assembly GCA_965116935.1. Classification (GTDB taxonomy): domain Bacteria; phylum Pseudomonadota; class Gammaproteobacteria; order Pseudomonadales; family Azotimanducaceae; genus VXYL01. The sequence goes on from OZ220737.1 coordinate 5,217,618, forward strand.
AGGCGAGGTGGTCGGGCCGGGTGCCGCTCTCGGCATTGCCTCGGTTGCGCGCGCTGCTTGCCAGCGAAAGCGATGCTGGCGAGGTGCAGGTCGAGCTCGGCTTTCGCATCGACGCCAGCGGCCGGCTGCAGGTGGCCGGGGAGGCCGTTGCCTCGGTGACGGTGGCATGTTCGCGCTGCATGGAGGATGTGGCGGTGCGTGTGCAAGCCTCGGTGGATGCGCGAGTCGTTCGAAGCGAGGCGGAGGCGAGTGAACTGATCGCCGAGTGCGATGTCATCGTGGCACCGTCGCGCGATATGGAGGTCGCCCACCTAATCGAGGACGACCTCTTGCTCGGCCTGCCGGAGACGGGATGCGGCCAGAGTGACTCGTGCCCGAACCTGCCGCCGACGGAGTATCCGGTTGCGGATAACGACGCGGCGCCGGGCCGCGCCAACCCCTTTGACGCCTTGGCGGCGTTGAAGACTGGCCGAGAAGTGGAATAGATTCGGCGCGCCCTCGGCGGCCGACGATAGAACTCGCGGCTGGCCTCGAATCGGCCAGCGCAGCACAAGGAGTAAAGACATGGCGGTGCAGCAGAATCGGGTAACGCGGTCGAAGCGCGACAAGCGTCGATCGCACCATGCCTTGGCGAAGCCCACGCTTTCCATCGATCCCGAGACCGGCGAAACCCATCGTCGCCACCACATCACCGCCGACGGCTTCTATCGTGGTCGCCGCGTCGTCGACACCGGCGAGTAAGGACAGTCGCAAACTCGCACGCCCGTCTGGAGAATCCTAGCCGACGAGCGACCTTGCGCATCGCCATCGACACCCTCGGTGCCGATGCCGGTGCTGGCGTGTTAGTCGATGGTGCGCTCGATGCGGTGGCTCCTCGGCCAGACATCGCCCTCAACCTGATAGGCGAGCCAGAGTCGATTCACGAGGCCCTCCGCAGTCGTTCCGACAGCTACAGCCGCCACACCGTCACCCCCTCGCCCCGCCGCCTCGACATCGCCGACTCGCTGCGCCTTGCGCTGCGTGGCGCGCTCGCTTCCTCCATGCGCTCGGCGGTCGAGAGCGTCGCCGACCGCAGTTGCGACGCACTCGTGAGCGCCGGCAGCACCGGCGCGCTGATGGCCCTCTCCCGACACCTTGTCGGCAGGGCTCAGGGTGTGGACCGACCGGCCATCGCCAAGCGCCTGCCCACGGCTTCTGGCCGGCCGGTATGGCTACTCGACCTTGGTGCCAACCTCAAGGCCGGACCGGAGCAGCTGTACCAGTTCGCCCACATGGGGGCTGCCTTGGCCGAGTCCGTTGCCAACATCGCGACGCCTCGTGTCGCGCTGCTGAACATCGGTTCCGAGTTTCACAAAGGGCCAGCGAACATCCGCGCGGCGGCACAGTTGCTTGCCGAAGACGACGCCATTCGCCACGTCGGCTACGTCGAGGCACACGATCTGTTCACAGGCGCCGCCGACGTGATCGTCGCCGAGGGCTTCGCCGGCAACGTCGCACTCAAGGCTTCCGAAGGCGCCGCGCGGATGGCGGCGCATGTGCTGCGCGAGGAACTGCGCCGCCGGACACTCCGAGGGAGCGCCGCAACTAACGATTCCGACGAACAGGCCCGCGCCGGTCTGAGCCGCGTCTTCAACGCATACAATCCGCAGCTTTACAACGGCGCGAGTCTGGTGGGCCTTTCTCGCGTCGTCGTCAAGAGCCACGGCGGCACCGACCGCGAGGGCTTTGCGCAAGCGGTGCGGACGGCGATCGAGGAGGTCGAGATGAACGTAACCGAGCGAATCGCCGGCTGCCTCGCCGGCCGGCTCGCCTGAATGCGCGAGCCGCAGGCACTAGCAAGGAGCATCGCATGAGCGTGGGCTTTCTCTTTCCGGGTCAGGGTGCCCAGACCGTGGGCATGGCGACGGACATTGCCGCATCCGAAGCCGTGCTGGCGCAACGCTTCGAGGAGGCTTCGGAGGCGGTCGGGTTCGACCTTGCCAGGATCATTCGCGAGGGCCCGGCCGAGGCGCTCAACCGCACCGAGATCACCCAGCCGGCCATGCTGGCGGTGAGCGTGGGCCTTTTCGACGTCTGGCGCGCACGGGGCGGTGCGACGCCGGCGATTGCGGCCGGTCATAGCCTGGGCGAATACTCGGCACTCACCGCCGCCGGGTGCATGGACTTCGCGGACGCGGTGCGCCTGGTTCACGAGCGCGGCAAGCTGATGCAGGCTGCGGTGCCCGAAAGCGAGGGTGCCATGGCCGCCATTCTTGGCCTCGACGACGATGTCATTGCGGCTTGCTGCGAGAACGCCGGCGGCGTTGTGGCGCCAGCCAACTACAACTCGCCCGGTCAGGTAGTGATCGCTGGCGCACACGACGCGGTGCAGCGCGCGAGCGCAGCGTGTCAGGAAGCCGGCGCCCGACGCACCGTGCCGCTCGATGTGAGCGTCCCTTCCCATTGCCAGTTGATGGCGCCGGCAGGAGAAAGCCTGGGCCAACTGCTGACTGCGGTTGAGCTCGCGCCGGCCCAGATTCCGGTCGTGCAGAACGTCGATGCCACCGTTGCCGACGATCCTGCTGGCGTCCGCGAAAAGCTGCTCGCGCAACTGGTTTCGCCGGTGCGCTGGTCCGATTCGGTGAAACACATGGCTAGCCAAGGCGTGGAGCGCTTTGTCGAGTGCGGGCCTGGCGCCGTGCTCGCTGGTCTGGCGCGACGCATCGACCGCAAGCTGGTGGTGCGCGGCATCGACACACTCGATGCCCTGGAGGCGACGCTGACGGAGTTCGCGGCATGAGCGGCGGCGCACCGCGAGTCGCACTGGTCACGGGCGCATCGCGGGGCATCGGCGCGGCGATCGCGGAGCGCCTCGTCGAGGACGGCTTCCGCGTGGTCGGCAGCGCGACCACCGAGGAGGGTGCCCGGGGAGTCGAGGACGCCCTTGGCGGCGCCGGCATCGGCGTCGTGCTACGGCTCGAAAGCGAAGACAGCGTCGCCGCCGCCATCAACGACGTGCAAAGTCGCTGCGGGACGCCGGCCGTGCTCGTCAACAATGCCGGCATCACCCGCGACAACCTGCTTGTGCGCATGTCGCCGCAGCAATGGGGCGACGTGCTTGCCGCCAACCTCACGGGTCTGTACCGGCTCACCCGTCCGCTGCTGCGCGGCATGATGCGGGCGCGTTGGGGACGCATCGTCAACATGAGTTCCGTAGTGGCACGCATGGGCAATGCGGGGCAATCGAACTACGCCGCCGCCAAGGCCGGCATCGAGGGGTTCACGCGCGCCCTCGCCCAAGAGGTGGGCGCGCGGGGCATCACCGTGAATGCGGTGGCACCGGGCTTCATCGACACCGACATGACCCGAGCCCTCGCCGAGAGCGCCCGCGCCGCCTTGGTCGAGCGCATTGCACTCGGCCGCATGGGAGCGGCGGCGGACGTGGCAGCGGCGGTGTCGTTCCTTGCCAGCGACGGCGCCGGCTACATCACCGGCGAGACGGTACACGTCAACGGCGGGCTTTACTCGGCGTGATGGCTTGAAGCGCGTCAGCGCCAAACTCGAAAGCGACGCCGAGGCGGGCTGTATAATTCGCGCCCTGATTTCGCACCCCGGCACACGCCGAAGCGAAACTCTTGCGATGCCGATGCTTCGGCGAAATCCAAATCCTTGTGAGGGAGTGACGGGAAACCATGAGCAGTGTGGAAGAACGGGTGAAGAAGCTCATCTGCGAGCAACTCGGCGTGAAGGAAGACGAGGTGAAGGACGATGCCTCCTTCGTCGACGATCTCGGCGCAGACTCACTCGATACCGTGGAACTCGTGATGGCGCTCGAGGAGGAATTCGAGACGGAGATTCCGGACGAGGAAGCCGAGAACATCACCACGGTGAAAGAGGCCATCGACTACATACAAGCGCACACCTGATCCGTCGCAAAGGCGACCACATCGGGACTCCCTACAAGACATTTCGGACTTTCGCATGACCAAGCGGCGAGTAGTGGTGACCGGCCTCGGCGTGCTCTGCCCCATAGGCAATACTGCCGACGAGGCATGGGCCAGCGCCCTGGCCGGACGCAGCGGCGCAGCGACCATCGACTCCTTCGACACCGTAGGCCAGTCGGTGACCATCGCCGCCTGCGTCAAGGACTTCGACGTCGAGCCCTACATGGCGCGGCGCGAGGCGCGGCGGCTCGACACCTTCATCCAGTACGGCATGGCTGCGGGCATTCAGGCTGTGCGCGACGCGGGGCTCGAGGACGCAGCGGACGACGGCGAACGCATCGGCGTCGCCATCGGCTCCGGCATCGGCGGCATCAACACCATCGAGGCGACCCACTCGACCTACCTCAACCGAGGCGCTTCGCGCGTCTCGCCGTTCTTCGTGCCCTCCAGCGTCATCAACATGATCGCTGGCAACCTATCCATCAAGTATGGCTTCCGAGGCCCTAACCTCGCCCTCGTGACGGCCTGCACCACCGGCACGCACAACATCGGCCTCGGCGCTCGCCTGATCCAGTACGGCGAAGCCGACGTGATGGTGGTTGGCGGCTCCGAGCAGGCCACCTCCCCGGTCACGGTGGCTGGCTTCGCCTCCATGCGCGCCCTCTCCACCCGCAACGACGATCCGGAACGCGCCAGCCGGCCGTGGGACCGAGACCGGAACGGCTTTGTGCTCGGTGACGGCGCAGCGGTGCTGGTGCTCGAGGAATACGAGCACGCCCGGGCGCGCGGCGCCAACATCTACTGCGAGGTCGCCGGATTCGGCATGAGCGGCGACGCACACCACATCACGAGCCCGCCTGACGACGGCCGCGGTGCGGTAAGTTCCATGCAAAACGCACTCAGCGACGCGGGGCTGAGCCCAGACGACGTGCAGTACATCAACGCCCACGGCACCTCCACCCCCCAGGGCGACATCGCCGAGACCCTTTCCATCAAGGCCGTTTTCGGCGACGACACCAAGGTGGCGGTGAGTTCGTCGAAGTCGATGATCGGCCACCTGCTCGGCGCGGCCGGCGCAGTGGAGGCCGTCTTCACCATCCTCGCGATCCACCACCAGACGGTGCATCCGACGATCAACCTCGACAACCCCGACGACGCCTGTGATCTCGACTACGTCCCCCACCAATCCCGCGAGATGCCGATTCGCGCAGCGCTGTCGAACTCCTTCGGCTTCGGCGGCACCAACGGCACACTGATTTTCAGCGCGGTGTAGAGTGGACTAGGGAAGCTCGCGCCAGCGCGCGAACCTCGGCAGGGATGCCTCGCATGGATCGGTTATCGTGACACGTTGGGGCGCTCTCTCAAGGATGCCGGCGTGTTGCTAGGGGCTTGAGGCACGCGTGACCAAGCAAGCTTGGATGTCCGGACGCACAGCGCGGGCGCTTGCGCTCCCGGCGACCTTGTTTGCCCTCGGCCTTGCCGCGTTCCTGGGCCTCGATGCATGGCTTGAGAGATGGGCCAAGACGCCTGTGGAGCTGACCGACGCCGTCCTGTTCGACATTCCGAACGGCGCCACCTTCGCCCAAGTTGCCGACACGATGCGCGAGCTCAGCATCACGGACGCCACTACCCGACTCACGCTTCGGGCCCGCCAGCGCGGCCTCATCGAGGCGATACGACGGGGGGAGTACCGCGTCACGCCCGGAATCACGCCCGATGGCCTCTTGGACCTGATCTCCCTCGGCCAAGTGGTGCAGCACCACGTTCGGATCGAGGAGGGCGAGACGGTGGCGACTCTGCTCAGCCGGCTTCAAGCGGATGAACGCCTCGACTTCGACCTCGCGAACTCCGCTCCTCAATCGCTTGCGGACAACCTTGGCATCGCGAGCCCTGGCAATCCGGCGCTCGAAGGAAGGTTCTTTCCCGACACCTACCAGTTCGATCGCGGGCACCGCGTATCCGAGTTGCTCGGGCGGGCGCTGCGGCAAATGGACACGGTGCTGGCCGAGGCATGGGCCGGGCGCGCCAAGGAGCTGCCTTACGAGAACCCCCAAGACGCCCTCGTGCTGGCGTCGCTGGTGGAGAAGGAAACGGGCCGCGCCAGCGACCGAGCGCCCATCGCCGGCGTCTTCGTGCGGCGGCTCGAGCTCCAAATGCGGCTGCAATCCGACCCCACCGTGATCTACGGTCTTGGCGACGCGTTCGACGGCAACCTGACCCGTGTGCATCTCGACGCCGACGGCCCCTACAACACCTACAGCCGCCACGGCCTGCCACCGACGCCCATCGCGCTGCCAAGCCGAGACTCCATCCACGCGGCGCTCAATCCAGAGATCGGCAACGCGCTCTACTTCGTCGCCCGAGGCGACGGTTCGAGCGAGTTCTCCGCCACCCTCGAGCAACACAACCGCGCCGTGCGGCGGTTTCAGCTTGGAGGAAGCTAGTGGACGCCAAGCGCCGTGGCCGCTTCATCACGCTCGAGGGCCCCGACGGCGCCGGCAAGACCACGCAAGCCCACCTCGTGGCAGCCATCCTGCGCGCGCAAGGCAAGGAGGTGGTAACGACGCGGGAGCCTGGTGGCACGGCGGTGGGCAATTGCTTGCGGCAGGTGCTGCTGGACCCGGAAACTCCCCTGCAACCCACTACCGAAACGCTGCTCATGTTCGCCGCCCGTGCAGAGCATGTCGCCCATGTCATCGAACCGGCGCTGGCGGCGGGGCGCTGGGTGGTTTGCGACCGCTTCACCGACTCCACCTTCGCCTATCAGGGCGATGGGCGCGGCATCGCCGAGAGCGACATCGAAGACCTCGCGGCCTTCGCGCATCCGGGTTGCTGGCCGGATCTCACGCTCTGCCTAGATGTGCCGCCGGCGACCTCCGCCGAGCGCCTGCAGGAGCGCACACTCGATGGCTTCGAGCGTGAGGAAGGCGGCTTTCACCGTCGCGTGCGAGACGGATTCGCGAAGCGTGCAGAGCGTGAGGCACGCATCGTCGTGATCGACGGCAGTCGCGACTTGGACGTCGTGACAGCGGCTGTGCAGGATGCGGTCGAAGCGTTCGTCCGCCGATTGGAGGCCGTGCAAAAGTGACCCTGCCGCCCTGGCTAGAACCTGCTCGCGCAACCATTGACGCGATGGCGAGCCGGCTGCCTCACGGATTGCTGATTCAGGGGCCGGGCGGATGCGGGGAGCCCTTGCTGGCGGAGTATCTCGTGCGACAGATCCTGGCGCTCGAGGATGATCGTCCAGCGCGGGAAATCGCGCATCCGGACTTGCGCTGGGTGGCCACGGAAGACGCGGCGTTTATCGTCGTGGATCAGATCCGCGCGGTTTCGGACTTCCTCGTTCAGCGCCCGCAGCGAGGGCCACGCAAGCTCGTCGTGATCGACGAAGCGGAACGCATGAACCCCAATGCCGCCAACGCATTGCTGAAGTCGCTGGAGGAGCCGCCGCAGGACAGCTTCGTCGTGCTGGTGACTTCGGCCAGCGAGCGCCTGCTGCCCACCGTGCGCAGCCGGTGCCAGAGCGTCGTCGTGCAGGCCCCGGATACCGAACAAGCGACCCAGTGGCTTGGGACGCAAGGCATCGACCATGCGGTCGCCGAGCACTTCACGCTCGAATACGGCGGCGCGCCATACCATGTGCTGGAGGCCGTACAGCGCGAGCAGGAACCCCTTTGGCCAGTCCTCATGCAGGCCCGCTCCTCCGCCGACCTCGCAGCGCTTTCCGAGCGCCTGCGCAACGAGAACCTGGTCTCCCTGCTGGCACGCTGGCTGCGAATCGTGCACAGCCTCATCCGCCAAACCGGGGGCGCGGGCCCGCCAGACGTCAGAATGCTCGCCTTCGCCGACACGGCCTTCGAAATCTACCGCGCCGCGCAAGTCAACAGCGGGCTCAACCGCCAAATGCAGGTCGAGCGCCTCCTTCTGCACTGGCTGGAACTGGACATTCCCCGCACTCCGTAACCCACTAGCGCGTCTCGTAGGCGACGGGCATGTCCCGTCCCGGCGCGCCCTCGCGGGCACGTTGGCAGTTCGCTTGCGCGAACTGCTGTGCTTCGACGAGTTCGTCGGTGCGTTCAACACGGGCGGGGACAAGCCCCATATGCGCTAACTTGTTTGGATCGATGGTTCCGGGAAGCGTTCGTCGATCTGCGGGGTCCGCTGGCGAGGCGGGTCGGCCAATCCCCTTGAGATGCGGTCCCAGTCGTCGATGGCCTGCTGCAGGGGGAGGTGCGGCTCGATGGCGCGGGCGATCTGGCCGTACATGAAGCGGAAGTCACGCCAGGGACTGCGACGGCGGGCTCTCCACGGTGCCTCCCCAGGGGGAAACGGAGCCGGCGTGGCGAACGAGCTTCTCCACCAACAGCGCCACGAGCAGCTTGCCGTGGAGCCAGGCGCGGGCGCTGTCGTCCTCGTGCTTGGGCAGGTGGCCGAGCTGCGCCAGCGACTTGAAGCGCCTGAAGACCAGTTCGACCTGCCAGCGGACGCGGTACCAGTCCAGCACGCTGCGGGCGTCGAAGGTCCCTTCGGGGAAGGTGGTGAACAGGATCACGTGGCGGGCGAACTCGAGGCTGGACGGCCGCACCTGCCGGCCCTGGCGCGCTGCGTGTTCCTTCGCCTTGCGCTGCGCGATGGCGGCGGCCTCCTCGGTCTTGCGGATCGCGCACACGCGACCCGGCACCGCGACGCCCCGACCGACCGCCACCGCCGGCCATGCCCGCGGGACGCACGCCTCGTCCAGCCCGGCGACCCGCTGCAGCAGGTCCAGCGCCTCCCCGTCCGGTGTCCGCAGCGGCAGCGAGCCGGTGTTCACGCGCACCGTGGCGTGGCCGCCCGACGACGCCACGTGGCCGAGACCCGCCGCCGTCGAGTAGCCCCGGTCCGCCAGCACCAGGTCGCCCCGGGCGATCGGAAAGTGCGCCAGCGTCTCGGCCACGCCCGAACCCTCGGTCGGCGTCAGCTTGTAGAAGTCGCAAGCCAGCGACGGAAGCCGCACGCTGTAGTGCAGGCGCCACAGCGAGCCCGTCCGCCCCGGCTCCTTCACCGTCGTCGCGTCGAACGCCCGGAACGGCAGCTCGCCAGACGCCGACACTCCGCCCTGCTCCCGGAACATCGCCGCGCACAGCTCCCGCAGCCACTCCGACGACTTCCGCAGCCGCTTCAGCAGCGCCACGTCCGAGAGCTCCGCAAGGTTCGCCTGCCGCGCCCGCACCACCGTCTCCCGCAGCGAATGACCCCGCGCCAGATGCAGCAGAAGCACCCGCAGCAGCGCCTCCGGAGACTTCGCCTTGCGCAGTCCCTTCAGCGCCCCCGTCTCCTGCGCCAGTTCCTCCCAGCCTTCCGGAAGGAACGACACCACCACCTTCCAGTCCTCGTCCACTCCGCACAAGCCCCCAGCCGAACCGACACCCCCACCTTACGGACAGCCGATGCGCAAAACAAGTTAGCGCATATGGGGACAAGCCCTGTCCCTACGAGGCCGTGTCGAATCCACCGGTGCGTTTCAACGCATTCCCGCCCCATGCCACATGCCGCAATCCCGAAACGGAGCCTTTCCTGTCACTCCCCCCTCGCGGGGGAGTCGAGAAAAGCGTCCTCGCTTTTCTCGGAGGGGGGGCTAGGCAAGTCAGCCGCCGGCCCCCCTTGCCCCCCTCCGAAAGCGAGGACGCTTTCGACTCCCCCGCAAGGGGGGAGTGACAGGAGAGGAGGCGCTCCCGTGCCGAATCCGTCGGTTCATTTGAGGCGCATTCCTCGTAGGGGACGGGATGCCGAGGCTGCTTACCAGCGAGTTGCGAGTTCGCGGCGTATTGCTTCTTCGGCAAGAGGCTCGTCGGGCACGGCATGGCGGACCACCGCGACTGCAAAGCGCTCGAGCGCGTCTCGCGCCGATAGGTCTTCGGCATCGATCAACGGCAGTTCTGGCCAGGCAGACGCCACCGCGGCGGCGTGGATTCCCGTGCCAACACGTTGCCACTCGCCGTTCTCGGCATGCACCTTCACACCCTTGAGGCCGCAGCTTGGTGAGCGGTCGGCGAAGACATAGCCCGACACGTCCGCAATCGAGGGAGTGACGGTGCGGTGCCACGACGCGAGTTGGTCCGTGTGGTCCAGCGTCTGGTCATGGACAGCGACGGCGCGAGGCGAGGTTGCGTTGCCGATGAGCTGGATCGGCGGTCGGGGCACGCCCATGCCGATGCCGATTTCCGGGCAAAGTCCCACCAACGAGAACACGGCCTCCAATCGCTCTCGGGGCCAAACATTGCTGTTGTGGTCGCCATCCCAGCGCACGCGAGCACCGAGCAGGCACTCGCTCACGGCGACCCGGATGGAACGTTGCGCCAACCGTGCCGCGAGATTCACGGTGCCCTCATTTCGCTACGACCGGCGCGCCGGCGTGCCTGCCCGGAGATCGGCATGGAGCAACCCCTCAACTCGTTGATTTTCCACAAGACCACCTCGAAGCCGAGTCAACTGTCCGATCGGATAGGTCCGTTCCGCAGCGATTGTCGTACACCCAGCGATCCAGTTTCGACAGCCATGCCCACTAGCGTCGCACCAAGCTGCCGGACGCGGGCGCGGCCCTCGCCGGTGGCCGCGTTCACGACCGCTGTGCTACAAAGCACGAACGCGGCTGACGCAAAGGCGATGCAGGAGGGGCACGTGACCGAGAGGAAGCCGGGGTACCTCGCGTTCGCCGCGCACCCCACCCTGAACTTCATGCTCAACCGGCTTGCCTGGGAGATCGATGAGGCCCGGCTCTTCGACATCGGTGCACGGGTCGCGACGCAAGACGACTTCGTTCGGGTCGTGCTCGACGAGGCGCGCCGCGCCGAAGGCGACGGCCGGCACCGTGACGCAGCCTTTCTCTACCGCGGCGCCGAGTTCTTCATGGCCCCCTCGCATCCCGACAAGGAGCCGGCCTACGAACGGTTCATGGAACTCTTCTACGAGGTCACGCCGGACGCGCGCGCCGGTCGGCGCGAGGTCAACTTCGGCAGCGGCTCGCTTGGCGTCATCGACTTGCCGGCGCTCGCTGAGGACAAGGACGTACTGCTGTTCTGCACCGGCTACGACGGCGTGATCGAGGAACTCTGCGGCAGAGCCTTGCGCCTGCGTCAGGCCGGCTACCGGGTCGTCCTCTACGAGGGACCGGGGCAAGGTGCTGCACTGCGCCGCTCGGGCCTGCCCATGACGCCCGACTGGGAGCAACCCACCAGCGCGGTGCTCGACGCCCTGGGCGTGCCAAGCTGCACACTGCTCGGCATCTCGCTTGGCTCGTTCCTCGCCGCCCGGGCAGCGGCATTCGACAGCCGCGTGCGGCGCTTGGTCTGTTGGGGCGCCATACACGAATTCGCCGAATGCGTGAAGCGGTCGATGGGCGAGAAGCGAGGCGGGCGAGTGCTTCAGTTGGTGCGGTGGGGCTGGCGCCGCACAGTCAACCGGGCCGTGCGCAGGGGTATGGCGGCAGACGCGGGCGCGAACTGGGCCGTCTCGCATGGCATGCACGTCAGCGGCCGCACCGACCCGTTCGGCTATCTGCAGTGGATGCTCGACTTCCACCTCCGCGATGTGGCGCACCAGATCGCCCAGGACGTCCTGGTCGTGTCGAGTTCCGATGACCACCTCGTCCCGCGCGACCAGCTGCGGCACATGGCGGACGCGCTCGTCGGCGCACGGTCCGTCGCCACCCGTCTGACGACCGCCACCGAGCACGCGGCCGAGCACTGCCAGATCGGCAACCCGGACCTCGTCGTCGATGAGATCCTGCGCTGGATGGCGGGCCTCGACCGACGCGATCGACTGCTCGCTACCCCATCCGCCGGTGCCCCCTAGCCGGCGCTCTTCGTTCCTCGCGCGGTGGAGACTTTTGCTGGAACATCGGCAGGCGGGCGAGAAACCGAACGTTTGGAGGACGTTCCGCCCAACCTCGCTCGAGCGTCCCGCCGGCGCCGACCCAAGGTCCGCTGCATGCCGACGGGCCCTCGGTCAACCTTCTCGGGCGATGAAGTCCCACAGCCCGTCCGCGCCGGTTGCCGCCAGGCGTTCGCCCAAGCGGCGCTGCCAGAACGCCTCGTTGCCGAACTCGTCCCGCCAAGACCATAGCCGGCGGGTGAAGTGGTGCAGCGTATGCTCGTGGGTGAAGCCCATCGCGCCATGCACCTGATGGGCGATCTCGGCGGCGATGCCGCACGCCTCCCCCACCCGCGCCTTGGCCGCCGCCGCCTGGGTGCCAAAGCCGTCGCCGTCCAGGGCTTCGATGGCGCCGTCGCAGGCCCGCACCGCCGCCGCCACTTCGCCGGCCAACACCGCAAGCTGGTGCTGGATGGCCTGGAAGCGGGAGATGGTGCGCCCGAACTGGCTACGCGTGGTGGCGTATTCGATGGCGAGTTCGAGCGTGCGCTCGAGCGCGCCAGCCGCCAAGGCGGCACGGGTCGTCGCCATCAGTTCGGGCATCTCGTCGGGCAAGTCAAGCGCGGTGGCCGCGTCCACGTGAATGCGGTCGCGTGGCTCACCGGCAAGGTTGGTGCCGTCTGCCACCAAGAACGCCGTTGCCAACCGGCCATCCAGGGTCAACACCCGCTCCGCGCGACGACCCCAAGCCGCCACCAGCCCGTCGTCGGCCACGACCGTGAGCGTGTCACTGTCCTCGCCGCCCAGCACAAACCCCGCGACCCAGACCTCTGCCAACGGCAGCGGCACGGCGTGACGTCCCGCCACCTTGAGCAGGCCAAGGATGTCCGCCAGGCCCGTACCCGAGTCCTTTGCCCCCACCAGGTGCAGCCCCGCCTCGCACAGCACCCGCCAAAGCTCTTGCGGGAACTCGCCGGCCTCGGCGCGATCAAGCAGCGGCTTGTCCACGTGGTCGGCGAAGATGCGGTCGGCAGCGTCCGCAACTAGCGTCGTGTCATGCGTCTCTTGGCGCATCAGCGTTCGCCCCTTGGTTCGTGGCAACGCGAGTCCCCAGCAATGGCCAGCAGTTCGCGCAGCGAACTGCCAACGCGCCCTTCAGGGCGCGCCATCAGCGCAACCCCAGCCCGCGAGCGATCACGCCGCGCAGAATCTCGCGGGTGCCGCCCCGGATCGTGAACGACGGCGAATGCATCAGCGTCTGGGCGAGGCTGCGGGTGAAGGGGTGCTCCGGCGGCATCTGCGGCAGCGCCAAGCGCACAAGCTCCGGCAGCGTCTTTTCGAAGTCGTTGCCGAGCGACTTCACCAGCGCCGCTTCGACGCCCGGACTCGCTCCCTCCTGCAACATGGCAGCCACGGAGATGGACATCTTCCGCAACGTCATCAAATGGCTCGCGAGGCGTCCGATGAGGGCCGCCTGCTCCGGCATGGGTGCGGTGCCAACGGCGCGGACGAACTCCACGAAAACGCGAAAGGCAGAGAGGAATCGTTCCGGGCCGCTGCGCTCATAGCCGAGCTCGCTCGTCACCTGCTGCCAGCCATTGCCCGGTTCGCCCACCACATCCGCGTCCGCGACGAAGCACTCGTCGAACACCACCTCGTTGAAGTCGTGTCCGCCGGCGATGTTGGCGATGGGGCGCACGGTGACGCCCTCGCCCTTGAGATCGACGATCACCTGCGTGAGTCCGGCATGGCGGTCCGCCGGTGTGCCTTCGGTGCGCACGAGGGCGATGATGTAGTGGTTGCGGTGTGCGTCCGTGGTCCAGATCTTCGTTCCGCTCACGCGCCAGCCGCCCTTCACGCGGACCGCCTTGGTGGCTACCGAAGCGAGGTCCGAGCCGGTGTTCGGTTCGCTCATGCCGATGGAGAACCAAGTCTCCCCGCGGGCGATGCCGGGCAGGTAACGGCGCTGCTGTTCCTCGGTGCCGAAGCGCAGGAGCAGCGGCCCGCTCTGCCGGTCGGCGATCCAGTGCGCACTCACCGGGGCGCCCGCCGCCAGCAACTCTTCGGTCACCACATAGCGCTCGAAGAACGTGCGCTCGCCGCCGCCCACCGCCTTGGGCCAGGTCATGCCGATCCAGCCCCGCATTCCCAAGCGGCGCGTGAATTGCGGGCTGTGGCCTTCGTTGAAGTCGGAGTTGGGCCAGTAATCCGCCGGCATCTCCTGGGCCAGGAACGCCCGCACTTCGGTGCGCAGCGCCTCCGCCTCGTCCGGCAGCCGCGCCGGCGCGAACGTCAATCCGGAAAACACCCTCGCCCTGCCCCACCGCTGCTGTCTTGCACGAAAGCGTATCACTCGGCGCGGCAACCCCTGGCGAGAAAGGCGCCGATGACTTTCCTCCAACGGCACCGGCGCTATGATCGCCAGCATCAGCTATGCACCCAGGGGTGCCCGTTCGCATGACCGAGGCCGATATCGCACGGGCGCTCACGCCGATTCTGAAGGAAGTGTCCGACCGCGCCTCCGTGGCTGGCAGCTTCATCGACAAGGAGGCGTACCGCATTTACCTCGCCACCGTATGGGCCAACATCGTCATGGACCCGAGCGCTCTGGGTGTCGACGAGGACGAACTCGAGAGCGTCCACGATCTCATCAACCTAAGCGCCGGGCAGGTGCTCGGCGAAGACGAGGCCATCGCCGGCTGCTTCCGATTCATCAACAGCCGTGCCGGAGAACTGGCCATGGACAAGGCGAAGGTGTCGAAGACCCATCGCCAACTGCTGCTGTACTTCTCCTCCATGATCCTCGACCCAGACGGCCACCGGCGCTGGATGGAGGACGTGAAGGAACGCCGCCGCAACCCCCGCCGGGGAACTTGAACGGTGGATGCAACATCGAGCCGGGCACGGTATGTTGCGCGGATGCACCATCCTCATCAGTTCGCGCGCCGCTGAGCCCGTAGGCGACGATGCACTTCGCCTTCACCCCGGAGCAGGAGCAGTTTCGCGACGCTGTGCGTCGGTTTCTGCGCGATCGCTCGCCGCCCGCAGAGGTGCGCCGGCTGATGGACGACGAGCTCGGCCACGATCCAGGCGTTTGGCGGCAGTTGTGTCAGGAGCTTGGCCTTGGCGCCTTGCATGTGCCGGAGGATCGTGGCGGACAAGGATTTTCCGTCACCGAACTCGGCATCGCCTTCGAGGAAATGGGGCGGGCGCTGTTGTGTGCTCCCTATCTGTCCTCCGTGCTGGCGACAACCGCCGTCGCCGAGGCGTGCGCGCCCGAGGAAGCCGAGCGAATCGTCTCCGGCATCGCCACCGGCGAGCAACTGGCTGCACTGGCGCTGACGGAAGCGAACGGGCGCTGGGACGCCGGCGGAATCGAGTTGGTCGCCGACGAGGGTCGACTCAGCGGCAGCAAGACGCATGTCATCGATGGCCATGTTGCAGACCTACTCATCGTCGCGGCACGGGCGTCGGGCAGCACCGGCGAGGAGGGTCTGTCGCTGCACCTAGCGGCCGCCGACGCCCCTGGCGTCACCCGCCACCCCCTCACGGCGCTCGATCCCACCCGCAAGCTCGCCCGCATCGACTTCGCCAACGTGGAGGCGCGCTGCATCTCGAGCGCTGCCGCCCCGGCGCTGCGGCGAACGCTGGAAACCGCTTGCATCGCCGTCGCCTGCGAGCTCGCCGGAGTTGCCGAAGCCTTGCTTGAGTCCGCCGTGGACTACGCCAAGCTGCGGATGCAGTTCGGCCGCGCGGTGGGTTCGTTCCAAGCCATCAAGCACAAGTGCGCCGACCTCTTGCTGGAGGTGGAACTCGCCAAGTCGGCCGCTCGCTACGCCGCCGAGGCGGCAACCGATGGCGACCCCGACCTGCCGGCTCTCGCAAGCCTCGCCAAGGCCGCCTGCTCCGATGCGGCCATGCGGGCGGCGCGAGAGTGCATCCAGATTCACGGCGGCATCGGCTTCACCTGGGACAACGACACGCACCTGTGGTTCAAGCGCGCCAAGAGCGCGGAAGTGCTCTTCGGCACCCCAGCGTGGCACCGCGAGCGGCTGATGCGGTGCTGGGAGGTATAGCGTGAGCGAGACCGCATCCATGGTCCCTTCGGCGGACAGCGTTCGCCGCGAAGTGCGGGAGTGGCTGGAGGCCAACTGGGACCCGAACGAAGACCTCGTCGCCTGGCGCAACCTGCTGGCGGACTCCGGCTGGGGCATGCCGGTGTGGCCCCGACAGTGGCATGGGCGCGATCTGCCGCAGGCCCTCGCACCCGTGGTGGACGACGAGTTCGCACGACTGGGCGCCGTCGGCGTCGCCAAGACGGGAGTCCGCCTGTTGGCTGCGGCGACCTTGCTCGAACACGGCAACGACGCCCACAAGGCAAGATTCCTGCGCCGCATCCTCACGGGCGAAGACACTTGGTGCCAGCTTTTCAGCGAACCGGGGAGTGGCTCCGACCTCGCCGGCGCCACGACCCGTGCCGACCGCCACGGCGACCACTTTCTCGTCAACGGCCAGAAGGTGTGGACCACCAGCGCCCACCACGCCGACTACGGCCTTCTGCTCGCCCGCACCGACTGGGACGTGCCGAAGCACCAAGGCCTCACGTACTTCGTGCTCGACATGCACCAGGAGGGCGTGGACGTGCGCCCGCTCAAGCAGATGAACGGCCATGCATCGTTCAATCAGGTGTTCTTCACCGACGCGGTGGCGCCGGCCGAGAACCTCGTTTCCACCGTTGGCAACGGCTGGCAGGTGGCCATCACGACTCTCATGCACGAGCGGCGTGGGGCGGACGGCCTGCGCGGCATGCAACGAGAGCGCGACTTGCCCGGACGCATCTACGAGCAGGAGCGCGAAGAGATCGCGGTAGCGCTCGATCCTTACAAGTGGTATCCGCAGCGCGCCGGGCGGGTCGATCTCGTGCTCGAACGGGCGCAAGCGACGGGCCGCAACACCGACCCGGCTACCCGCCAGGAGATTGCCAGGCTACTGACGATGGCCAGGTGCGCCGAGTGGACCGCACGTCGCGCGAGGGCCGCACAGCAGCAAAGCCGCCCGCAGGGCCCGGAAGGCTCCCTCGGCAAGCTCGCGTCGAGCAACATCGCCCGCCAGGCCTCTCACGTACATACGTTGATCGCCGGCGCAAACGCCATGCTCGCCGGCGAAGACGGCGACCTGAACGGCCTGATCGCCGAAATCCTCGTCTCCGTCCCGGCAACCTCCATCGCCGGCGGCACCGACGAAATCCAGCGCAACATCATCGCTGAACGAGTGCTGGGCCTGCCCAAGGAACCCCGCATGGACACGGGCCCCTTCCGCGACGTGAAGCGGAACTAAGCCTCGGTCAGCACCTGATGATGCTGGCGGGGACCGCAGCCCAAAGGGGAAACGCTCAGGGTGCCTACCAGTCGTCATGCGGTCGTGTGCTGCTGTAGAAGCTGCGCGTGCGACGCAATATCCCTTCAAACAGGCTCGGCATCGCCGTTTCCTGGATTTTCTCTGGCACGACCATGAACGCCCGACGCACCAACGTGCTGGCCTTGATCGGGATCACGCGCCGAATTGTCCTTTCCGCGTCCGAGCCTGGTCCCTGGGGCGAGAAAATCAGCAACCAAGAGCCGTCCGTGTCCTCGTCGTCACCTTCCCACCCGAGTCCACCCAAATGCGGCGCCCAGCTCTCCCACACCGCTTCAGGTAGGCCCAAGATGACGCCAGCACAGCGGTCCTTCCGGCCCAAGCCCAGCTTCAAGATCGTTTGGTAGATCGTACGCTTGAAGACGTTGGCGAGGTTGAGCCCTTCGATGTTCCTCCCGAGCCAAGACTGATTCTCGTCCACCTGCTGCGCGAATGCGTCGCCGTGCAGATCCACGGCCTGCTCCAACGCACGAACTGCATGGCGATAGCTGCCATGGAAGTCCATCGTCTGCACTTCAAAGATGCCGTAGCGCTTGAGCAGCAGCCAGCCATCGTCGAAACCGCACTCCACTATGGTGATGTCGAAGGACAACTCTGGCGTCTCGGCTGACCCCGATATATTGATTTCGCCCCCAAGCTTGTCCTGATAGAAGAGGTAAACCGTTCCGTGACGTGCCCTGTCCAGAATCCTCGCGCAACGGGCCTCGTCACCAAGGTGAACGACGGGATACACAGCGATGTCTTGCCGGCGATCTGAGAAGATGACTCGAGTGACCTCAGATATGATCTCGCGCTCCAAGACACGATACGGACAGACGACCCAGTCCTTGGTCCCCATCTTCGTCGTCGTGACCGTGCAGACTCCGGAACTGTTCGCCCTCTTGATGCAGCCGACGGCTTCCTCAAGTGCATCGCTGAGGTAAGGGCACTGCTTCGAACGCAGCCGATCCATTGCCTGCAATGCGTCGGCAGCCGAAGGGTACAGGCGAACGCCATACCACTCCGAGACGAGGTTGGCCGGGGGCGTGGTCATTCGGCCGCGATGAACTTCTCGGCGATTTCGAAGCCCAAGGCCTGCCTGCCGGTGCTCGCCGCATCCTCCACGGCTGCACCGGTTCCACAGAAGGGATCAAGAACCAAGCCACCCGGAGGACAGGAACTCAAGATGCGCGGACGCACCAACTCGGTCGGAAAGGTGGCGGAGTGTCCCTTGGTTCCGGGACGCACGTTGCACCGAACAACATCAAGCGCCGATGGCTCCACCGCCGACAAGTCGTAGAAGTACTTCGCCCGCCCCATCTTCGGCCTTTTGACGAAGTGGAAGAAATGTTCGTGCGCCAGCCGCAGCCGATCTCTTTCGGGCCTCGGCGGCACATTGGGCTTGAACCAGATCAGGTCGTTGCGCAGGATCCAGCGGTCGTGCTCCATCGCAATGGCGAAGCGAGATGGGATCAGGAGCAACTGCTTCTCCTGCAGATATCCTCCCATTGGCGTCCTTCTGCGAATGCGCTCGTTGTCGCCGAGACCTTGGCGTCCTTCGTCGCGGATGCTCGCCCAACGGGCGAAGTAGGTGTCCCCCACATTGACCCAGACATTGCCGGAGTCTTTGAGCTTGCGCCGGCACCGTGCGAAAAACGACACGAGATTGCTCGCATACCACTCCGGCAATGGCTCCAACCCCAAGACACCACCCTGAGCCCGATACCACTCCCAAGGGGGACATTCATGGCGGGAGTGCTCCATCTCCCATTCCTTGAGGATGTCCCAGTTGTGGTCGAGCCCATAGGTGCGCTGGCCCCAATAGGGCGGGCTGGTGATAATCAGATCCACCGAGGCATCGGCGACGCTCTCGATCAGGTGGAAGGCATCGCCGTGGCGGATCGTGGCCTCCGCGCGAGCGTGTGGTGCCGGGTCCTCGTCAGTTGCGACATCGCCTGGGTCGCGGTACAGGTCGAGGCCAAGCTGGCCCACTGCTGGATCGGGCATCGCCGTGGAGCTTCCAGAAAAGTGACTAGAACGCCGACAAACACGGCCATCGTATTCCTCTGCTCAGCCACGAACAAGCAGATCAAGCCGGTCCACGGGCCCAACCAATCCGATGGACTTCACGGCCAAGCCACTCCAACGGTTAGGATGACCGGCCATCTTGTGCTGTTGAACACCGTTGGCTGAGCTTCCCGACATCCGTCCGCCCTTTCTCATCTTTCTAGGCGATGTGCCGGACGATTTAGCGGCCAAGACTGGGCAGGGGATTGTGGATTGGCGGCCGGAGCGGGTGGTTGGGCAGATGCGGCTGCCCGCTTGCGGAGCCGACCTCGGTGTAGCGGAAATGGGTATCGCCGAGGCGTTTCGCCGAGGCGCTTGGACCTTCGTGATCGGGGCGGTCAATCCGGGTGGCACGCTGCCGGAAGCCTGGGTTGCATCCATCGTGGCGGCACTTGAGGCGGGCATGGACGTGGCGAGTGGCATGCACGCTCGGCTTGGAGCCGTCGAGGCCGTGGCCACAGCGGCCGCGCGTAGCGGGCGGAGGCTGCACGATGTTCGGCACTCGACGCGCACATACCCGACGGGCAGCGGCAAGCGACGGAGCGGCCGGCGCGTGCTGACAGTAGGCACGGACTGTTCCATCGGCAAGAAGTACACGGCGCTCGCAATCGAGCGAGAACTGCACCGGCGACGGGTTGCGGCCGACTTTCGTGCCACCGGTCAGACCGGCATTCTCATCGCCGGTTCCGGTGTCGCCATCGATGCGGTGGTGGCGGACTTCGTCTCCGGCGCGGTGGAAACGCTCACGCCGGACAACCACCCTCAACACTGGGATGTGATCGAGGGGCAGGGCTCGCTGTTTCATCCTTCGTTCGCCGGCGTGTCTCTGGCACTGCTGCACGGTGCACAGCCGGATGCGTTCGTGGTCTGTCACGAGCCGACCCGGCGCACCATGCGCAACGTGGCCACGCCCATCGCCGACGTCGGCGACGTGATCGAGGCGACGACTCGACACGGCCGGCTCACCAATCCCGACATCCGCTGCGCGGGGCTTGCCATCGACACGTCGCGTCTGGCCCATGACGAAGCAGAACGAGCCTTGGCCGAGCACGCCGCACGCTTCCACCTGCCAGCATGCGACCCGATGCGAACTGGCGTTGCCCCGCTCGTGGACGAGCTTCTGGCTCCATGACGCTGCGGGCAACAGCCACCATTGAGAGCTGGCCCATCGCCGGCGAGTTCACCATCGCCCGCGGCTCGAAGACGACGGCGGACGTGGTGGTGGCGACGCTCCTCGATGGCGACGCGCAGGGTCGCGGAGAGTGTGTTCCCTACGGCCGGTACGGTGAATCCGTGGAGGAGGTGGCAGCGGAGATCCAGTCGGCACGGATTCCAGACGACCGCGAGGACCTCATGCGTGTGCTGCCCGCCGGTGCCGCCCGCAACGCCATCGACTGCGCACTTTGGGAACTCAACGCGACACGCCAAGGCAAGCGCGTTTGGGAACTCTTGGGCGTCCCTCCCCCCACCAACGTCGTCACGGCCTTCACCCTCAGCCTCGCCTCGCCCGCCGACATGGCTCAAGAGGCCGAACGCCACGCCCATATGCCCATGCTGAAGGCGAAGCTCGGCGACGCGGATGGTCGCGATGCCGAACGCCTCCGCGTCGTGCGCCGGGCAGCACCGGACTGTCGCCTCATCGTCGACGTCAACGAAGGCTGGGACGCTGAAATGCTGGCGAGCGTCGCCCCGGTTGCCGCCGATCTTGGCGTGGAGCTCATCGAGCAACCGCTGCCGGCCGAGGCAGACGCAATCCTCGCAACCTACGACACCCCCGTTCCCCTCAGTGCCGACGAGAGCATTCGCGACGGCTCCGAACTGCGCAGCCTCGTCGGGCGCTATCAGGTCGTCAACATCAAGCTAGACAAGACCGGTGGCCTCACCCGAGCCATCGCAGTGCTCGGGGAAGCGAGGCGTCTCGGCTTCGACATCATGCTTGGCTGCATGGTCGCCACCTCTCTGGCAATGGCGCCGGCACTGATGCTGACCGGCCAGGCCCGTTTCGTGGATCTGGACGGCCCTCTGCTATTGGCAAAGGACCGTCCGGGCGGCCTTCACTACAATGGCGGCGTCGTGTCGATGCCCGACACCGGCCTGTGGGGATGACATGAGCGAGCGATTGATCTGGCGCGACGGCGAGTTCATCGCCTGGGACGATGCGACCGTGCACGTGCTTTCGCAGAGCCTGCAACGGGGCTCGCTCGCGTTCGACTACGTGAGCGTTCGCGACACGACCCGCGGCGTCGCAGTGTTCCGGCTGCGGGACCATGTGGAACGCTTGCTGACCACCTGCCGGATCGTGGGCTTGCCACTCGCATGGAGCGCCGATGAGCTGATCGAGGCCTGTACCGAAGCAGTACGGCGAAATCCGGGTGCCACATCTATCAAGATCAGCGCGCTGATCCCGTCTGTGGAAGTGGAGCTGGTGCCCCAGGACCCCCGGGTCGCGGTGTTCATCGCCGCCTACGACAGCGCCGCCGATATCATCGCCAAGAATCCCGGCGAACTGCGACGCCGGCAGACGCTGTCGCTGAAGGTCGAACGCGACAAATCCGGTCGCCGAGAGGATGTCATCCCGCCCCACGCCAAGGTTGCGGCAAGCTACACCGCGCCGATGACCGCAAAGTGGAAGGCGCGGCGCGAGGGGTTTGACGACGTGATCCTGCTTGACGAGCACGGGCATGTAGCGGAAGCACCGACGATGAACCTGTTCGTGGTGAACGAAGCAGGGGAGCTTCTGACGCCGGAAGGCAACCGCGTGCTGCTCGGCATCACTCGGTCCTCGGTGATGGGCATTGCCGATGCCGAGGGGCTCACATGCCGGGAAACCCCACTGACGGAGACTGCGCTGAAGTCGGCGCGCGAGGTGTTCCTAACCGGCACGTCCGTCGGCGTTTGGCCGGTGGTTCGCATCGACAGCGCGCCGGTTGGCGACGGCACGCCTGGCCCGACGACTATGCGGCTGGCGGGACGCTATCGCGCCATCGTGTCTGGCGAAGATCGGGCTTTCGACCATTGGCTGCATTTCGTTTAAGGCGTACTTCCTCGGCGCAGAGCTCCACCGTCCCCGCGTTGGGACCAAAGGGCGCCAACTTGCGGCGGCGTGGTGGCGGCGCTTCGACATGGACGGGCCTTGGCGCCTTCCTGCTCTCCATCTGGCTGGTCTCGCTTTGGGGCCTGATCGATCCGCAGGTTGTGGGTTTGCTGGCACTCGAGCCGAGGTCATTGGACGGTCTCGGGGGTGTGGCCGGCATGGCCTTCGTTCACGCCTCGCTCGGGCATTTGGCGGTGAACACGCTCCCCCTCGCCGGTCTCGCCATCATCATTGCCCTGCGAAGTGGCGTGCAACTTGCGCTGGCCACCGTCGCCATCAGCGTGATTGGCGGGCTGCTGCTCTGGTGCTTCGGACGCAGCGGGATGCATGTGGGAGCGAGCGGCCTCGTCTTCGGCTATCTCGGCTTCGTGCTCGCAAGGGGCGTCTCCGAGCGCCGGCTATCGTCGTTCTTGCTGGCCATCCTCGCCGGCGCCCTATACGGAGGACTGCTGCAAGGACTCTTGCCAAGCGCGTTGGAGATCTCGTTCGAGGCGCACATCGCCGGCTTCGTCGCCGGCTGCATCGCCGGATGGAAGCTGCCCCCCTGGCAACGAAGGACGAGGGACTTGGCCTAGCGCTCGCGTCGAACAGACTCCTCAGCTAGTTGATCTCAAAGGCGTATCAAGCTGAGGGGCCCTCGGGTGCTCCCCTCTAGAGCACCCATCAAGGCCAGCGCAGATTCAGGTTCAACTCCGCGCTGGCACCGTTGAACCACTCCACCACCTCGCGGTGGTACGGGATGCCCAGCTCCCGGCGGCTGGCCGCTTCCTCGTGTTCGATCAGGCCAGCGTAGTACACGCGCTCGTGACCGCTGGCCGGCTTCATGTCGGCGATGCGACGGAGCAGCGCATCCATGTCTTCCTTGAACTTGGCGAGGTCCGTGAAGGCGTCGATGCGGAAGGCCATGACGAACTGCGACAGCTTGCCGCCGCCGGCCATGAAGCCGGGGCCGTTGCCGGAGAGGATTCCCGACATAATGTCGGCCACGGTCGCAAAGCCCATGCCCTTGTGGCTGCCGTTCTCCCGCGTGCCCCCAAAGGGGGGCATGAAGAACTTGCCGTAGTCCGGGGCATCCACCCGATCCATGATGGGGTTGCCCTCGAGGTCGGTGATCCAGCCGGGCTCGAGCTTCGAGCCGATGCGGCGCGTGAGCATGATCTTGTTGGCAGCCACCTGCGTCGTCGCCACGTCGAACACGAACGGCGGCATCTCGTCCGCCGGCGCAGCCCAGGCGATGGGGTGGGTGCCGAACACCGTCTCGGAACCAAACGTCGGCACCATGAGGTGCCCCCCCGCCGACACCATGCACACGCCAATCATGTCCCGCTCGATGGCCATGAGGGGGTAGTAGGCGAGCATCCCCACATGGCCGCAGTTCTGCACACCAACCGCGCCCATGCCGAACTCCTCGGCCTTGTCCATGGCGATTTCCATGGCCTTCGGCCCCACCTGCAGGCCGATGGCGGTGTCGGCATCGAGGGTGGCGCTGACGGCGGACTCGCGCACCGTCTTCACGTTCGGCACCGGATTCATGCGCTCGGCTCGGTAGCCGGCCACGTACTGACGCAAGGTATTGGAGATGCCGTGGCTCTCGCAGCCCCTGAGGTCGCTCGTGATCAGCACATCCGTGCAAAGCGCGGCATCCGCCTCGGGAACTCCCATCGCCTCGAACACCGCTTGCGTGCCGGCCCGCGCCGCCTGTTCCGAAACCCGAACCTGATCCTCTTCCGGCACCAAAAAGTGCTTGAGCATGGGCGACTCCTCCCTTGTCTTGTGCTAACCCCGCAATCAGTCGGGCCCTAAGGGGACGGCATTCTGCCCTCTCCAGCGTGGCGTTGGGTGCGCTGACTACACCGATTGCAACAAAAAGCGCCTGTGGGTGCTAGCCCGCATTTCTCACCAGCGCTCGTAGCGAGGGCGACGAGGCGCCGCTGTGGCTGCGGGCGCGGAGCGGAAGACGGCGAAGGCATAGCTGGGCACTATGTCGAGCCGGCTGGAGCGAACCTGTCCGAAGGACAGGCGAGCACTTGCGCAGCCACAGCGAGTGCATCGTCGTCCGCAAACGAGGTCTGGTGAGAAATGCGGGCTAGGGAGGGCAGAATGCCTTCCCTGCGAGGCCCGACCGAAACGCGCGACATTGTGCCGTATGATGCCGTGCCTTGCGCCCAACGCCCCTCGCAAGGAGCCCAACCTTGAATGACGCCGACCTGAGCCCCGTTCTGGTGGGAGTTGCCCAACTCGAACAGCGCGCGGCCGACCCGCTTGCCGCCAAGGAGCCGCTCAAGCTGATGATCGAGGCGGTTCGTGCCGCTGCCGAAGACGCCCATGCGCCAGAGCTTCTGAAGCGGGCCGGTGCCGTGCGCGTGGTGCGAGGCATGTGGCCATACTCGAACCCTGCCGCCGTGGTAGCGGATGCCATCGGCAACCCGGGGGCGAAGACGGGTGTCACGACTTGGGGTGGCAACTCGGTGCAATCCGTGTTGAGCCAGAGTGCGCTTGAGATCGCGGCGGGAACGCACGAAGCCGTGATCCTCACCGGTGCGGAATGCGGGCAGACGCAAGCGCGGGCAAGGCGAGCCGGAGTTGAACTCGAATGGCAGGACGCGCCCGGCGAATCGGACGAGCGCTTCGGTGTGGAGCTGAAGATGCGCCACCGCATCGAGGCGCAACGGGGCATTGCCCAGCCCATCGAGATGTACCCGATCTTCGAGAACGCGCTGCGCCACGCTCGCGGCGAGTCCCTCGAAGGGCACATTGAGCGGGTCTCCGAGCTTTGGGCCGGCTTCAGCCGCGTGGCGGCCGGCAATCCCCATGCGTGGATTCGGGAAGAGAAGACCGCCGAGGAGATTCGCACGCCGAGTGCAATCAATCGGCGCGTGTCCTTCCCCTATCCCAAGTTTATGAATTCCAACAGCAATGTTGACCAGGCCGCGGCGCTCATCCTGTGCTCCGCTGGGCTCGCGCACAGGCTGGGCGTTCCGGCCGAGCGCTGGGTTCACCCTTGGGCCGCCACCGAGGCGCACGATACGTACGCGGTGTCGAACCGCGACAACCTGCACACGTCGCCCGGCATCCGCATCGCCGGGGCTCGCTGTTTGGAACTCGCCGGACTCGATGTCGATGCCATCGATCACGTGGACATCTATAGCTGCTTCCCCTCCGCCGTGCAGGTGTCGGCGGCGGAACTCGGTTTGAGTGAAGCGCGCCCCTTAACGGTGACCGGTGGCCTCACCTTCGGCGGCGGCCCGCTCAACAACTACGTTATGCACGCCATCGCCCGCATGGCCGACGTGCTGCGGGAGAACCCGGGCGAGAAGGGCCTTGTCACCAGCAACGGCGGCTTCCTCACCAAGCACGCCTTCGGCATCTATTCCGCCGAACCATCTGCCCACGGCGCCTTCCTGCATGACGAGCCGCAAGCGGAGGTGGACGCCACCCCTACCCGGGAGGTGGCAACCGACCACGAGGGCGCCGTGGAAGTCGAGGGCTATACCGTGATGTATGGCGCGAGCGGCCCCACCAAGGGAATCGCCGCCTGCCTCACGAGCGGCGGCGAACGCACCTGGGGCAACACCGAAGATGCCGACACCCTTGCTGCGATGGTCGCGGAGGAGTTCTGTGGCCGGCGAGCGACACTGGCCGGCGACGGCTCTCTGACGTTCTGAGTCGCTTGAACGCACCGATGGACTCGACACCTGCCCCGTAGGGGCGCAACGTGTCCCCGCCCGTCTTGAACGCACCGACGAACTCATCGAAGCACAGCAGTTCGCTGGCACGGGCTGCTAATCAAACAGGTTCGCAAGGTTCCGCTTCATCGAATCCGCGATGTAGAGCGCCACTGCTTGGATTGTGGTGGTGGGGTTTACGCCGCCTGAGGTGACGAAGACGCTGCCGTCCACGAGAAAGAGGTTGCGCACATCGTGGCTGCGGCCCCATTCGTTCACCACCGAGCGCTCCGGGTCCTTGCCCATGCGGGCGGTGCCGAGGAGGTGCCAGCCGGCCATGCGTATGGGAGAACCCGCCGGATGCACTTCCACCGCCCCGGCGGCGCGCATCGCTTCCGCACCGTGGGCGAGGCCGTGATCAAGCATTCGGCGGCTGTTCTCGCTCAAGGTGTAGCTCACTTTCGGCGCGGGGTGCCGTCGGAGTCGGTGAGTTCGTCATCGAGCGTCACGCGGTTGTGTTCCTCCGGCAGGTCTTCGCAGCAAATGCCGAGATGCACCGTGCGGTCGTAGTGCCGCCGAAATGCCTTGTGGTGGCCCTCCCCCCACGGAATGCTGCCGCTCGCGAGCCCTCCCATGGCGGTTTGCACGGCGGAACCGCCCCGCGTGATCTGCATGTCGTAGCCGCGCACGAAGCCGCGCTCGGCATCCGTCTCGTAGAACTCCTGGCTCAGCATGCAGGTGCCTTGGGGGCCGTAGTGCGAGGCGAGCGGCTCGTCGAACACCCCGGCCACCATGCCCCATGGATGCAGCATAAGGTTGCGGCCAACGAGGCCCGAGCGATTGGCGAGGCCGTTCGGGAAGCGTGCGGAGGTGGAGTTGAGCAGCAGCCTCGGCGTGCCGACGCCGTTGCAGGCGACGATCACCACTTCGGCGCGCTGGTGCTGCTCCGCGCCGTCGGCGTCGTAGTAGGTGACGCCGGTGGCCATGTCGCGCTCATCAACCGTGATCTCGCGGACGCGACATTGTGTGCGGAGTTCCACACCAGCACGCTGCGCCATCGGCCAATACGACACATCCGCACTGCTCTTTGCACCCTGGGCGCAGCCAGCGTTGCATGGGCCGAGGTTCAGGCACTTGTCGCGCCCCTCGTACGGACGCGTGACGATGGCACTGTCCGAAGGCCACCAATGCCAGCCGAGGTTGTTGAAGCCGCGTCCCATGGCCTCACCCATTCGCCCCAAGGGAACCGGTGGCAGCGGCGGTTCATGCGCGGGGATGGCCGGGTCGCCAGAAAGCCCGGAGACGCCGATGTTGCTGTCGTTCTGGGCAAAGAAGGGTTCGAGTGTCCAGTAGTCGATGGGCCAGTCGTCGGCCACGCCGTCGAGGGAACGGACCCGGAAGTCGGAGGGGTGAAAGCGCGGGAAGTGCGCCGAGTAGAGGATGGTGCTGCCGCCGACGGCGTTGTAGTTGAGCACGGCGATGGGCGAGTCGGCGTCGTTGACCGGGTAATCCGACGGCAGTTGCCGAATGTTGGGACTCGGCGCGAAGTCCTGCGCCCTGGCCGTCTCCCAATCCCGCCGGGTGCTCGGATACTCGGCAGGATTCATCCACCCGCCCTGCTCCAGGCACACAATCCGCATCCGAGTCTCGGCAAGACTCCAGGCCACCGCCGCCCCGGACGCCCCCGCACCGATGATGAGCACGTCAACCACATCGTCTGCCATAGCGCAACCTCCCCTCGCTTTCGAGCACACTCTAACCTCGGAAACTCCGCATAATTGGCCCGTTCACACCGAAGGCTGGATTCCTATGGACCAAGGCCAGCTGTCCGCCGCACGGCAGGGCTTGATCGACGATGGCTACTGTCTCATCGACGATGCGATGGCGCCGGCAGACATCGAGCGCCTCCGGCATTGGTCGGACGACTGGCTCGCGCGCACCGAGCATCCGAAGCAGTGGAAGTATCAGGGCTCGGACGTCAAGATTTCTGGCGTTCGCGCCCGCCGCGCCAAGCGCTTCCACCACTTCCCCACCGACAGCACCGTGGACTTCCTCATCGAGCAGCCCGCTGCGCTGCTCGATGCCCTCGGCTTCGGCGAGTTCCGCTCCATCGGCCACTTTCAGATCATCTCGAAGCCACCCGGCGGCGCGCCGCTCTACTGGCATCAGGACTGGATGCGCTGGGACGATCCCATGAGCCTCTCGCCGTGGCCGCAGGTGGTGTTCCTGAACTGGTACCTCACCGAAACCCACGTCGCCAACGGCTGCCTGCGTGTCATTCCGGGCAGCCACCGCCGCCGCACGGATCTGCACGGCCACCTGATCCCGCCCCACGAAAGCGGCGGCTACGAGGTGGAGGAAACCAACGAATGGATGTTCCACGACCACCCCGACGCGGTGGATGTGCCGGTGCGCCCAGGTCAACTGATGATCGGCGACGCCCGCTTGCTGCACGGCACCCACCCGAACACCACGGACAAACACCGCACCGTGCTGCTCGGCTGGTTCAACCGCCGCTCCATCGACGTCCCGGACGGCTGGGATGGCGAAGTGCCGCAGGAGATCATGGACCGCGACCCGGCCTCGAAATTTCCCGCGAACCGCGTGCCTGGTGGATACTTGCGCTGACCACGCCGGTCAAGGGAGACAGGAGCAATGAAGACCCGCTTGACCGCAATTGTCGAACGAGAAGGCGACGGCTATGTTGCGCTGTGCCCCGAAGTGGATGTCGCGAGCCAAGGTAGCACGGTGGCAGAAGCGCGCGACAACTTGGCTGAAGCCCTGTCGCTCTTCTTCGAGACGGCGGGAGCTGGCGAGGCGAAGCGGAGATTGCGAAGGGAGACGTACGTCATGGAAATCGAAGTGCCAGAGCATGTCGCTCCCGACCATTCGATCGGGCAGGAGCAGGGGCGAACCATCGAAGAGCATCTTGACGAACTCGAACGCATCGGCGCATTGGTGCCCGCGGCTGCGCCGAAACAGGGATTTCAAGCAGTCGAGAGGCGACCTGGTGCGTTGGCCAGATTCCTGCACGAGCGGCGGAAATGATGGTCTGCTACGTCGATACCTCGGCGCTGGCATCAATTGCATTCGGTGAACCAGACGCGCTGCAAGTTGCCGAGAGACTAGGAGAATTCACGCGCCTGATTTCTTCCAACTTGCTCGAAGCAGAACTCCGAGCCGCCTTCTTGCGGGAGGGTCTGCCCTTCCGAGACACGACTATCGCACGCATTGAGTGGGTCCTTCCCACCCGACCACTTGCGGCAGAGCTCGCGGACGTACTCGGTGCGGGCTACCTCCGAGGAGCCGACCTTTGGCACGTCGCCGCTGCGCTCTACAGCACTCCAAGAGCCGAGGACCTGTTCTTTGCAACCCTAGACGGTCGACAACGCGCCGTGGCGGAGACTCTCGGCATTCGGGTTGCATTGCCTGCGATGCTGTAGCAACGATGATCGTGGCGGCGATCTCCATCGTTCGCCTGGTGACCGTTGCGGCTAGACCTCCAGCACCACCTTGCCGAAGGTGTCGTTGGTGGCGAGGAGTTCGTGCGCGGCGCTCGCCTGCTGCACCGGCATGGTCGCCTCGACGATGGGCTTGATGGCGCCGGATTCGATCAGGGGCCAGACACGCTCCTCAAGTGCATCCATCACGGCCGCCTTGGCGGCGATGGTGCGGGCGCGGAGGGTGGAGCCGATGATGCGTTGGCGCTTCACCATCATCGCGCCCAAGGGCACCTCCGCAACCGCACCGCCGAGCAGGCCAATGATGACAAGTCGGCCATCGAGGTTCAGGCATTTCAGGTTGTCTGCAACGTAAGCAGCACCTACGGGGTCCAGGATTACGTCGACGCCGCCAGACCATGCCCGCACGGAGTCCGCGAAGCTGCCGCCGTGCCGGTTGAAGCCGGCATCTGCACCGAGTTCCACGCAGCGGTCGATCTTCGAGGTCGAGCCGGCGGTGACGAAGCAGGGGTTGCCGAACTCGCGGCACATCTGGATGGCGGCGGTGCCGACGCCACTGGCGCCGGCGTGCAGAAGGACTCGCTCGCCGGGTTGTGCCGCGGCTTCATGGAAGAGGTTGATCCAGGCCGTGGCGAACACTTCCGGCAGGGCTGCGGCTTCGGTGAACGAGAGTCCCTTGGGCCTCGGCAGAACCTGACCTGCCGGCGCTACCACCACTTCGGCATGGCCGCCGCCGGCAAGCAGCGCGCACACTTCGTCGCCGGGCTTCACCCTTGTGACGCCCTCGCCCACCTCGCGCACGACCCCAGCGCATTCGAGGCCGAGGATGGGGCTCGCCCCCGGCGGCGGGGGATAGCCGCCAGCGCGCTGGGCGAGGTCGGCGCGGTTCACCGCCGTGGCGCGGTTGTCGATCTTCACTTCGCCTGCGCCCAAGGCCGGTTCGGGGGCGTCGCCCCAGACGAGTTCGTCGCCTTTCACCAAGATCGCTTGCACCGCATTCCCCTCCTTCGCCCTACCAAGACATCCGCACCTTCACGCCACGCCCGTGCAGATAGCTCTTGAGGCCGCTTACTGTGTAGTCGCCGTAGTGCACCATCGAGGCGACTAGGGCAGCATCCGCCTTGCCTTCGGTAAGGACATCAAACAGGTGCTCCGGCAGCCCCGCACCGCCCGATGCGATTACCGGAATCCGCACGGCTTCACTGATCTGGCGCGTTAGGTTCAGCTCATAGCCCTGGCGGGTGCCGTCGGCGTCGATGGAGTTCACTACCAGTTCGCCGGCGCCTAGCCGCTCCCCTTCCCGCGTCCAAGCCAGCGCATCCATGCCCATCGGCGTGCGGCCGCCGTCGATCACCACTTCGTAGCCTGACGGGTGGCGTTCGTCGGGCGTCACCTGGCGGATGTCCATAGACAGCACGACGTTCTGGCTGCCGATCGCATCCGCGCATTCGGCGATGAGTGCGGGACGGCGCACGGCGGCGGAGTTGACGTTGATCTTCTCCGCACCTGCGAGGCGCAAGTCGGTGGCGTCCTGCACGGAGCGCACGCCGCCCCCCACGGAGAGCGGAATGAACACCTCGGCCGCAACGGCTTCCACTACGTCGAGGATGATCCGGCGCTTCTCGCTGCTGGCGGTAATGTCGTAGAAGACGAGCTCGTCCAAGCCGTCTTCGTAGTACTCGCGCGCCTTGGCCACCGGGTCGCCGATGTTCTTGGTGTCGACGAAGCGAACGCTTTTGGCCAGATGGCCGTCGCGCACGTCGAGACAGGCGATTACGCGCTTGCTAAGCATGGCCGTCCCACTCGGCGAAGCGCTTGAGGAGGGCGAGGCCCACGCCGCCGCTCTTTTCCGGGTGGAACTGGGTGGCAATGTAGTTGTCGCGGCCGAGGGCGCAGCAGAAACGGCCTTCGTAATCCGCTTTGGCGAGCACGTCATCCGGGTTTGCCGGGCTCGGGAAGTAGGCGTGGACGAAGTAGAACTCGTCGCCCGGTTCGATCCCCAGGAGCACGGGGTGCGGCCGCAGGACTTCCACGGCGTTCCAGCCCATGTGCGGAATCTTGAGCGCCGGATCGGCCAACCGAAACCGCCGTACCGATCCAGGCACGAGCCCAAGCGTCTCCGTGTCGCCCTCTTCGGAGTGGTCGAGCGAGATCTGCAGGCCCAGGCAGATGCCGAGGATGGGGGTGCCGGCGCGGTAGGCATCGGCGAGCGCCGCGCCGATACCGGTGGCGCGGAGGCTGCGCATGGCGCTGCCGGCGGCCCCGACGCCGGGGAAGATGATCCGCTCCGCCCGCCGCACCTCATCCGCATCCGCACTGATGACGGCATCGAGCCCCACTTCCCGACACGCCCGCTGCACGCTGCGCAGGTTGCCGGCGTCGTAGTCAACGATCACGGCAGTGGGCGCCGGCATCGGGGAATCGCGGCGTGATCTGTCGCGTTCAGCGTCCAATGGCGAGACTCAAGAGGGCTACAAGGCGCGGCATACTATCAGCGACCAGACTTTCCACGCGCGTCAACGGTCACTAGGGTGGTGTCTCACTTTGACCTTACCGGCTGTGGCCGATGGGCGCAGAACACTCGCTGCACCAGCAAGGTGCGCGCCCTGGTGGGCGCGGTGGAGGGCGGGACGCCCTCCCTCCATACGACGCGCCACGCGCTGGGCAAGCCAGAGTGAGACACCACCGTTGCTCGCGCGCCTACAATCACGCTTCCGGCCCGACACGGGTAGCGCGTTGACCACTCGCGGCATTCTCCTCGCCAATCTCGGTTCCCCCACCGCGCCCGAACGCGACGCGGTGCGCCGCTATCTGAACGAGTTCCTGATGGATCGGCACGTCATCGATGCGCCATGGCCCGTGCGGCGTCTCGTCGTGTCTCTCATCCTCAGGCAGCGGCCCGAAGCGAGCGCAAGGGCATATCAGGCGATCTGGCGGGACGAGGAACCCGGCTCGCCCTTGTTGCATTGGGGCGGGCGCCTCGCCGATGCACTGCGCCAGCGGGTCAACATCCCGGTGGCTCTGGGGATGCGGTATGGCGCCCCTAGCCTGGAGGGTGCCCTCAAGGCGCTGACAGCCGCATCGGTGGACGAAATCCTGCTCATGCCGCTCTATCCGCAACACGCTGGCGCCACGCGCACAACGACGATAGAACGGGCAAAGGCACTCGCCTCGGGCCACAGGCTGCTCGTCCTGCCGGCCTTCTACGACCGACCGGAATATCTCCAAGCCATGCGACATTTGCTGTCGCAAGAGCTGCCCAAGGACGCCGACCATCTGCTCTTCAGCTACCACGGCCTGCCCGAGCGCCAAATCCGCAAGGCCGACCCTACGCGAGAGCACTGCCTACAACGCCCGGACTGCTGCGAGACACCCTCCTCCGCCCACGCCGGCTGCTATCGACATCAGTGCCTGGCGACCACCACGAGTCTCGCTGCCGGCCTCGCGATCCCCCACAGCACGAGCTTCCAATCTCGCCTCGGCCGCCTGCGCTGGCTCACGCCCTACACGGAGGAACACCTCGCCGAGCTCGCCAGGGGCGGCGTGCGGCACGTCGCAGTCGCCGGCCCGTCCTTCGTCGCCGACAACCTCGAAACCCTCGAGGAACTGGGCATGAGGGGCGAAGCGGTCTTTCGCGAAGCTGGCGGCCATCGCCTGACCCTCATCCCCTGCCTGAACGACCGCGCCGACTGGGCAGACGCCTTGGCGAAATGGGCCACACTGCCAAGCGAGGAGTTCGACCAGCCATGACCCTAGCACTCGCCGCTGGAATCCTCTTCGCTGTCCTCGCGACATCCATCCTCTCCGGCATTCTTGGAATGGCCGGGGGTGTCATCCTCATGGCGGTTCTTGTCGCCACGCTTTCCGTGTCCGGGGCGATGGTTCTGCATGGCGCGGTGCAGGCGGCGTCGAACGGCGCTCGGTTCGTGTTCTTGCGGCAGCACATGATGTGGTCGGTGGTGCCGCCCTACATCGCTGGCGCGGCGCTGGTCGTCATCCTGTTCTCGCTCGCCGCGTTCGTTCCCGACCCCGCCGTGGTGCTGGTGCTCGTCGGCACGCTGCCGTGGCTCGCCCGCATCCTGCCGAAGACCGGCAAGCTCGACGTGCGCCAGCCGGTCACCGCCATGTGCTGCGGCAGCGTCGTCACCGGCGCACAGTTGCTCGCCGGCGCCTCCGGCCCGCTGCTCGACGCCTTCTACGTCAATACGCCAGTGGACCGATTCCGCATCGTCGCCACCAAGGCGTTCACGCAGACCCTCGGCCACCTGGTCAAGCTCGCCTACTACGGTACTTTGGGGGGACTCGCGTGGGGCGAGGCATCGGCTGGGGCGGTACCCATCTGGATCATCCTCGCCGGCATGGCAACCGCCGTCGTCGGCGCCCGTATCGGCACCAGGTTCCTCGCGCGCTTCGAGGACAACCAGTTCCGCCGCGTCTCGCAGTGGGCGATCCTCGCACTCGCCACGTTGTGTATCGTCGGTGGGCTGCGCCAGATCATCGGAAACTGATTCATGCCAGAACTCCACTTCCCACCCGCCGGCAATTGGGCTCGTGCCGACGCTTCCAACGTGGGATTCGATGCCGACGCACTGCGAGCAGCCGTTCGCCACGCCATAGATCATGAGTCCCCGTGGCCGGTCGATGTCGGTGGCATGGTGGCGAAGGACGATCCGCCACCGTTCAACCGTCCGATCGGCCCCACTCGCCCCCGCGGCCCCGCTACCGGTCTCGTGGTGAAGGACGGCCTGATAGTCGCCGAGTGGGGCGAACCGCAGCGTGTGGACATGACCTTCAGCGCCACCAAAAGCTATGTTTCCACCTGCGTTGGGTTGGCATTGGACCGTGGCCTGATTGGCGATGTGGACGAGCCGGTCTGCCACCGCGTGCCGGACGGATTCGCCGACGAGCACAACAAGCTCGTGACCTGGCGACATCTGCTGCACCAGACCAGCGAGTGGAGCGGCACCCTGTTCGGCATTCCCGATAGCGTGGATCACAACCGTTCCGCCGCCGACGCCCCGGCGCGCAAGGGCATTCCTCGCCCCCTTCAGCAGCCCGGTACCTTTTGGGAGTACAACGACGTGCGTGTCAATGCGCTGGCCTTGGCGGCGCTCGGCATCTGGCGTGAACCGCTGCCGGAAGTGTTAACGCGCGAGGTGATGCAACCCATCGGCGCATCTTCCGGCTGGCGCTGGGAGGCCTACGACAACGCTACGGTGTCCATCGCCGGACATGACATGGCCTCCGTGCCCGGCGGCGGTCACTGGGGTGGGGGCCTGATGATCGACAGCTTCGACCACGCCCGCTTTGGGCTCTTGTGGCTGGCGCAGGGGCAATGGAACGGGCGACGCATCCTGCAGCCGTCCTGGATCCGAGCCGCGCTTGCGGCCTGCCCGCAGAACGACCGCTACGGCTTCATGTGGTGGCTCAATCCAGTGCAATCCGTCTGGCCAAACGCTTCCGAGGGCGCATTCGCAGCCATCGGCGCTGGCGGCAACGTCGTCTTCGTCGCTCCCGAACGCGGGCTTGTCATCGTCACCCGCTGGGCTGCCAACCCCAACAACACCATCGACCGAGTGCTGGCCGCCCTACAATGATCGAGTGGCTCGAGCGACGTTTTCAGGTCGCAGAGCGGGGTTCCAGCCTCGGTCGCGAGGTGACGGCCGGGTGCACGACCTTCCTTGCCATGGCCTACATTGCCCTCGTCAACCCGGCAATCCTGGCGGATGCAGGCATGGACTTTGGGGCGGTATTCGTCGCCACTTGCCTCGCGGCGGCGGTCGGCACGTTGGTGATGGGACTGGCGGCGAACTACCCTGTGGCGCTTGCGCCCGGCATGGGGCAAAACGCGTTCTTTGCCTACACCGTGGTGCTGGCCAGCGGCCAGACGTGGGAGGCGGCGCTCGGCATGGTGTTCGTGTCTGGAGTGCTGTTCGTGGGCTTGAGCGTGCTGCCGGTGCGGGCTTGGCTCATGGATGCGATGCCGCGCGGCCTCAAGGCCGGCACGGCTGCAGGCATTGGCCTCTTCCTCGCCTTCATCGCCTTGCGCAACGCTGGCATCGTCGTGGCCAGCCCAGCGACCCTGGTCGAGCTAGGCGACCTCACGACGTTCCCGGCACTGGCGGCGATTGCCGGCTTCTGTCTGATCGCCGCGCTGTCCGTGCGGCAGATTCCGGGGGCGCTGGTGATCGGCATACTGGCGGTGGCGGCAGTCGCTTGGTTCACGGGGGAGGCGGAGTTTCACGGCGTTGGGTCCCTGCCGCCGTCCCCCGCTCCGGTGCTTCTTGCACTCGACATATCGGCGGCATTGAGCCTGACTGCCTTGACCATCGTGCTGGCCATGCTGCTCGTGGACGTGTTCGACACCCTCGGCACGTTGGTGGCCGTGGGTGCTCGCGGCCGCCTGGTCGATGCCGAGGGCCGGTTGCCCAGGCTTCGGCGAGCGCTTCTGGCCGACTCCACGGCAACGGTTTTCGGCAGCCTTGTCGGCACCTCTTCCACCACCAGCTACATCGAGAGCGCCGCCGGCGTCGAAAGCGGCGGACGAACCGGCTTGACGGCAGTGGTCGTGGCGGCGCTCTTCCTGGCCTGCCTTTGGCTGGCACCGCTGGCACAAAGCGTGCCGGGGTTTGCCTCTGCCGCAGCGCTGCTCTTCGTGGCCTGCTTGATGGCGCGCAGCTTCGGGGGCCTCGAATGGGACGACGCGCTGCAAGCGGTTCCGGGTGTTACCACGGCCATTTGCATCCCACTCAGCTTCTCCATCGCCGACGGCATCGGCATCGGCTTCATCACCTGTGCCGCGATTCACCTGTTCTCCGGCCGAATGCGTGAGTGCTCCGTCGCCGTGTACTTGGTGGCAGGCATTTTCGCGCTGAAGTTCGCGTTGCTCACGTAGCGCGCTCTGGTCTGGCTGTGTTGTGCCGGCAACGCCTTTGTTAGGCCGTGTTCACACTAGCGTTCTGGTCACCGAAAACTACCTTGAATCAACCGGCGACAGTTACCAAAGTCCCAGCGCAACCGATCGAGAACGAGGCCGCCTTTGGAGGGAAGGCATTCTGCCTTCCCTGCGTGCCGTCAGGCACGCCTATCGGCGTGCAGGGAAGGCAGAATGCCTTCCCTCCAAAGGCCACGCCGTCCAATGGATTGTGTGAGCGCATAGTGTGAACACGCCCTAGCGACGGTTTCTCTGCCGAGGACGCTTCACCAACCCAACCCTCCGTTTCGTCCGCCGTTTAGCAGGCTTTGACGCCAGCCGGGCTAAGGCGTTTAGCGTGAGTCGCACGTCGTCGGGCACGCTGGCCATGGCGTCGATAACTCGTCGCTCATCCAACTGCAATGGCAGGCTTCGTTCCTGAAGCCACTGGCGCAGGCCTCGGAAGACTACCTTGGCGTCGCACCAGTTCTCAGCTCGCGTCCAAGCTTCCTGCAGGAACTCATCTGCCCTTTTTTCGGCTGTGCGCAGCGTGAGCGCATGCCGGCTTTCGATTTGCAGCTGCTCGGCGATCGCTTGGCGAACGGATTCGCGCTGACCCTCGATCAGCCGCGCGAGTTCGCTGGCAAACGCCTTGCGGTTCTTTCGCCACGAGGAACGGACCTTTGCAGTTCCGGCTTGGCCATCAAGACTGTCCATGATCGCGGCCGAATCCAGCAGGTAGTTCTCGATCTCGTTCGCGGACCAAACGCGGAACGACACGTCCAGAGACGGGCCGAGGTCCTTCGCCTTGCCTCGTCTCTCACGAAGGGCGGCGTTACGCGATCTGTCGGTGCGGTAGTCCCGGTCGCCGATGACCAGCACACGAACGCGTTGCCCCGATTGAACCGCGCTCTCCATCAGATCGCGCACCTGTCGTGCATAGCCGAGCACATCCGTGGTCAGCGGGCTGCCGTGCGTGTACAGGAAGGTAAGACTGCGCCACACCTCCTGCCGCCTCGCATCGCCCCAGAGTCGGCGAGCGAAGTGCTCGAGCAGCTTCCTGTCGCGCTTGTCCTCCACGAACGCCACCGCACGGTTTGTAAGCAGCGGTATCAGCTCCATGCGATCCATCGCCCCGAGAGCGTCCAGCAGGTCGACCTGCTCGGGCTGCATGGACAGGCGGATGATTCGGCCATCCAGGCACACGCGGACGGATCCAGCTGGGCTTGCCGACAGAATCTGGGGAGAGTGTGTCGCAAGGATGAATTGACGGCCTTCCTCTGCGGCCAAGTTCGCGAGGATTCCAAGCAACTGGCCCTGCAACCGAGCGTGCAGATGGGCATCCGGTTCATCCAAAAGTACGGTGCCAGCCCCCGGCTGTAGAACCGACGCGAGTATCTGGAGCATCTGGTGGTAGCCGGACCCCGCCGTGGTGATGTCTCGTGGTTTCGAGAGCACATCGTCGCGATAGGTTGCCGTCAGGAATCGATCGAGCCTGATATCGAAGTGCACATCGATGCCACTGTCCGGGAATACACTGGCCAAGAGCGCCACGAGCTTGTCCCACTGAGGCTTGGCACTGTCGCGCAGTTCCCAAAGCAGGTTGCGGATCATCTCCCCCTGTCGCTGCAACCGAATGCGATCCTGTCTTGCTGGCGGCGTCAGGAACTCCTCACGCGGCGCGAAACCAGAAAACAACGGAATCAACCGAATCGCCCGGTCTGTGATCGCGTCCCCAAACGCGCCATGCGTGCTTGGCACAATGCTGAATCGGTTGTAGCTGATCTTCAGGTCGAAGCCAATCTGGGCTCCGTTGTCGAAAGTGCCAGTCAACTTGATTGCACTTGGCTTGCCGCCGACTGTGACCCGGCCGCCCGGCCAAAGGTCGGCAGGTTCAGCCACTGGAAGCACCCCAAACTCGTCCGGTGCCACGGTTTTCTTCGTCAGATGTAGGCCCCTGCCGTTCGCTTCCGCCCGGGTCGTCTCAATGCAGTATTGAAACAGGCTGAGCGCTTGCAGCACGGTCGATTTGCCGCTGTTGTTGGCGCCCACCAGCACCGTCACACCGTCTAGTTCGAGGGTCGTCTCCTGCCGGAATCGCTTGAAGCCGTTGATGGCGAATTTGGTCAGCATCGGCGTTGTCGCCCTTAGTCAACGGCACGCAAGCGCACTGCTCGGTGGCTTGATTCTACCGCCGTAGTGTCTAGTGTGCGTTCCCCAACTTGGACCGGGCGACTACGAGCGAGACTGCTTCATCTGCGTCAGACAGTCGTTGATGACCGAGCGGAAGCGAGTACCGATGGTGGAAAGGAATGCAAACGATTCTCAAATGCGTTTGAATAGGGGCACGGCATCGGGCCGAACGCCCAAGGAGATTGGTGTGGAGACCATCGCAAGCGAGGAAGCGCTTCGCGACGTGATCGGGGAGGAAATCCCTAGCCTCACCAAGAAGAACGAACCCTACCTGAACGAGTTCGCCATCGAGTTCATCGCCAAGGCGCCGTTCCTGGTGCTTTCGACCGCCGATGACCAAGGCCGGCTCGACGCTTCACCCAAGGGCGATGCGCCGGGGTTTGTGGCCGTGGAGGATGCGCGCACGTTGCTCATTCCAGATCGGCTCGGCAATCGGCTCGCCTACGGGCACCGCAACATCCTTGCCAATCCGCACGTCGGCGTGCTGTTCATGATCCCCGGCACCACTGAGACGCTGCGGGTCAACGGCAAGGCGTCGCTCACCGCCGATCCGGACCTGCTCGAACGGCTGGCGGCGCGGGGTCGCCCGGCCGTGCTGGTGATCCGGGTGCAGGTGGAAGAGGTGTTCTTCCACTGCTCCAAGGCGTTCCTGCGCTCGAAGCTCTGGCAACCGGACGTTTGGGGCGAACGCCACAAGGTGTCCTTCGGCAAGCTCTACGCCAAGCGCAATAACGCATCGGAAGAGACCGCAGCGGCCATCGACGAGGCGATTGAGCGAGACTATCGGGAGAATCTGTAGCTTACATCGAGGTTCCGCACCGCGGCCAACCCTCAGGGCAAGAACCAGAGCGACAGCGCCGGAACGTAGGTGATGGCCAGGAGCGCGATCAGCAGCACCAGCATGAACGGCCAGCAGGCGGCGTAGAGTTCGAGCACCGGTCGATCAAAGCGGTAGCTGGCGATGAACAGGTTCATGCCCACGGGCGGCGTGAAGTAGCCGATCTGCAGGTTCGCGAGGAAGATGATGCCGAGGTGGATCGGGTGGATGCCGTAGCCCGCCGCCACCGGCAGGAGCAGCGGCACCATGATGACGATGGCGGCAAAGACATCGAGCAGCGCGCCAAGCGCCAGCAGCAGGATGTTGAGCAGGATCAGGAAGGCAAGCGCGCTTGAGACGTGCTCCTGCATGAACGCGAACAGGCGCTGTGGCACCTCGGCATCCACCAGATAGTTGGTGAACGCCAGCGCCGCGCCGAGGATGAGGATGATGCTGCCCACCATCACCATGGACTCCCGCATCACCCCCGGCAGCGCCTTCAGCTTCACTTCCCGATACAGCGCCACCTCGACGACGAGCACATAGAGCGCCGTCATCGCCGCCGCCTCGGAGATCGCGAAATAGCCCGAATAGATGCCGCCGAGAACGACAAACGGCAGCGGCAGCTCCCAGCGGGCCGCCACCAGCGCAGCGCGCACGTCCTTGAGATCGAACCTCGTGCGCGGCGCATCGCCGTGCTGCCACCAGGCCCAGGCCGACAGCAGCAGCACCATCAGCGCCGCCGGCACCAGCCCGCCCAGGAAGAGCTGGCCGATGGTGAACGGTTCGCCGACGTCAAGCTGCTGCGCGACGATGCCGTAGAGCAACAGCGGTGCCGACGGCACGATCAAGAGGCCCAGACTGCCGGAGGTGGTGACGAGGCCAAGGCTGAAGCGCTCCTCGTATCCCCCCGCCTTAAGCATCGGCAGGAGCAGGGCGCCCAAGGCGACGATGGTCACGCCGGAAGCGCCGGTCAGAGCCGTGAAGAGCGCACAGGCAACGAAGCCGACAATCGCGAGCCCGGCCGGCATCCAGCCGAACAGCGACCGCACGAGGCCCATCAAACGCTCCGACGTGTTCGCCGACGCCATGACGTAGCCGGCGAAAGTGAAGAACGGCAGCGCCACCAGAAGCGGCGTGTCGGAGATGCGGTAGAGTTCGATGGCCACCACCGCGAGGTCGATGTCCGAGGCGAGAAAGCCAAGCATGGCTGCCGCGAGAACGATGGCGAACAACGGCGCACCAAGGAGCGCCATGAAAGCGACGAGGGCAATGCCGGCCCAGATCACCGCCGCCTCCCCTCCATGCTCGCCTTTCTCTGGAGGGAGGGCATCTTGCCCTCCACCGCGCCGCAAGGTGCGTCAGCGGCGAACATGCGCAGTTGCTGCCTCAAGGACGTTTTTGTCTTCAAGCCCGCCATCGTGGTCTAGTCTCCAAAGAAGGCGCGCACCTGGCGGCGCGTTGGAGGGCAAGATGCCCTCCCTCCAGAGATCACGCTTCCTCCTCAGCGTTGGAGGGCAAGATGCCCCCCTCCAGGTCACGCTTCGTCCTCCGCGTGGGTTCGCGCCCCACGCCCTGTCACCGCACGAACAAAGTAGCGCAACGCCATCACCCCAGCGGCCACCGGAATGATGAGTTCGCACACCCAGGCCGGCACGGCGCCGAAACCGATGGTGTCGTCGAGGTAGTCCCAGCGGATGAAGCGCACCGAATACCAGCCGAGTAGGCCGCAGACGAGAGCCGTGAAGGCCGAGGTGATGCGGTTCGCCAAGGCGTTCATCTTCTCGCTCGCGAAGCGGGAGACGATGTCGATGCGGATGTGGCTGTCGGTGGCGGCGGCGGATGCGGCACCGATCATGGTCACCCAGAGCACGCTCACGCGCACCAGTTCGTCGCCCCAGACGATGCCGGTGCCGAAGAGATTGCGCGCCAGCACTTGATAGACGGCGATGCCGATCATCACTGCAAGGAGCGCGACCAATAGCGCCGTTTCGACGCTGTGAACGGCACGCCCGAAGCGGTTGTTCACCGGCGGCTGGCGCGCCCTATCGGACGCGCCGGGGCACCGGGCCGGCTTCGTGCCACGGAAGGGCTTGCACCGGGCGCGGTTACGGTTGCTGCCGTGCCCCGTGCTGCCGCAAGTGCAGCCACCAGTTGCCGGTAGAGGCCGTCCGATATGATGCCTTCGCGAACCCAACGCACCTCCGCCTGCTTGCCGAGCCGCCGCCAGTTGGCCAGCTCATCCGGCGCGGGAGTTTCGAGCTTCAACCCCTGCGAGATCAGCACCTGCATGGTGGCATCGTGGTCGCCGCGATTGCGCCGGTCCGCCTTCGCCACGGCGTTGCCGAGGATTCGCCGAACCGCCGCTGCGTCGGCATCGGACAAGCGGCGAAAGCGTCGTTCCGACACCACCAGCAGGCCATAGACATACATGAGCGGGATGTCGAGCACATAGTCGAGCTGGGTGTGCCATTGCAGCGCCACCGCGGCCACGGGGGGGGACGCCACCGTGTCGATGAGGCCCGTCTGGAGCCCCGGAAGCACGTCCACCACCGTGAGGGGGATGGGCGCGATGCCGAAGGTGTCGAGGGCCCGCGCCACGGAAATGTCGCCCTCTGGCGACCAAACCTTGGCCCGACGCATGGCTTGCAGAGTGGCGGCGGGACGCCGGCTCATGGCATAGGCCAAGCCCACCTCGGCGATGCCGAAGGCGACGAAGCCGTTTCGTTCCATGCCGGCGAGCAGCACCTGGTCCAACTGCGCCCGCACCGCATCCACTTCCGACAGGTCACGAAAGATGAGCGGGAGGTTGTAGAGCTGGACGTCCGAGTAGATGCGGTTGAAAACGGTGGTGGTCACCACGCCACCGTGTAGCTGGCCGGCGCGAATCTTGCGCAGCACGGCCCAGTCGTCGCCCATCGCGCCGCCCGGATAGAACCGAAACGCCACCCGCCCTTCGGTGGCCGCATCCACTTCCTCCGCCGCCGCGCGCAGGATGTTCATCCACGTGGAGCCAGCGGGGGAAAGGGTGGCGATCTTGAAGGTGGTTGCGCCCGTCGGGAACGCGAGCAAGAGACAGGTGAGCGCGACGCCGAAGATCGACCTGCGAGAGGTTCGAGACCCGGTGCGGAATTTCCCCACGAGCGGTGGCTCCATTGTCGGCGAACTCACGGTTCGCATCCTAGAAAAAGTGCTCATCCGCCGAATCGAGCAACGCACGCGCCTGCTCCTGGGCGACGCGGTTCGACAGGGTTAGCCCCGGGGCGCGGGGGTTGGCCGCCAACACGTCGCGCAGGGTTTGGTCATGCAGTTCGCGGTCGAAGACCAGGCGAGCGTATTGGGATGCAAACATCACGCGCGCCATGAGGTGGCGGCCTTCGGAAACCGCAATGGCGCGTTCAAAGTGCTCGCGCCCCACTTCGGGACGGCCACCCAATGCCGGCGGCGCAAGCGTCTCGAAGACGCCTAGATACATGTGCGGGCCGCCGTGTT
The DNA here is from genome assembly GCA_965116935.1 of Pseudomonadales bacterium. GTDB lineage: Bacteria > Pseudomonadota > Gammaproteobacteria > Pseudomonadales > Azotimanducaceae > VXYL01. Next base: position 5,260,488 of record OZ220737.1, read on the forward strand.
CCCAGCTTCCGTCAAGCTCGGCGATGCGTGCCATGAGCGCCTTCACCCGGCCGAGTTCCGCCACCGCGTTCCAATCCTCGCTGTGTGCCTGAATCCAGCCGGCCCAGGACGTCGCAAAGGTGTAGGCCACCGGCACATGCTCCTCGCCCAACGTCGGCAGTCGCTCCTCGTATTCGGCGAAGGGCATGGTGCGCGCCTCGCAAGTCCACGGCACCTCCGCACAAGCGGCGCGGGAGGCCAGCCGCAGAGCCTTGTCGGCGAAGCTGCGCGCCTGTTCGGGGTCGTCGGCGAACGCCGAGCCGTAGGCCGCATTGAGACTCGCCGCCGCTTGCAACAGCGCCGGGCTGTCGGCGTTCGAGCGCAGGAGCGCATCGAGCATGATCAGATAGGCCGGCGCTCCGTTGCGCACCACCTCGAGGTCATCGTTGTCGAGCATCGCGGCGGTGAGGTCGCTCGCGAGCGTTTCTGTCATTCCCGTGACGACATTGGCGCAGCCGGCGAGCGCAAGGCCGCAGCAGCTAGCCAAAGCGAGCCGAAGGACGGCGACGGATGCGCGGCTCACGACTCGCCCTCGTCCCCCTGGGCCGTGCCCACAGCCGCCGTCACGGCACCGAGCAGTTCTTCGAACGGCGGCCGGTCGCGATAGCCCGGCAGCGCGCGCTTGAGACGGATGATCCCCTCGGCGTCAATGAGGAAGATGCCGGGATGGGCAACGCCATAGGCACCGTGGCCCTCCCCATACTCCTCGTTGCGGATGCCGAGAGCATTGGCGTTTGCCGCCCCTGCATCCGACAGCACGGGATAGCCAACGCCGTGCTCTTCCTGAAAGGCGGCGAGCTTGTCCACGCCGTCATAGGTCATCGCCGCAACCTGCACACCCACCGCCTCGAAGCGTCCCTGCCACTCAGTCAACTCGACCAGTTGACGAATGCAGAAGGGTCACCAGTCGGCGCTGCGATTGACGAAGAGGAGAAGCCCTCTCTCGCCGGTGAGGTCGGCCAAGGCACGCTGAGCGCCGGTGTGATCCGGGGCATCGATGGCCGGCATCGTGCTACCCACCGCCGGCCCCCAGTCGTCCTGATAGTCGGCGGCGAGCCCCGTACCCGCAAGCAACAGGATCGGCACCAGCAAAGCAAATCGCACGAAGCGCATCGATCGAAGGAGCAGTTTCACATTCACCTCCGCTGAACAAGGCCGAAGTTCCGCCCGCGTCTTGGCGCGCCGGCACCCATCTGCACTGTACAGCATTTTCCCAACGCGTCCGTGCGCAGGCGCATTCCTCCCAATCTGCGCGCCTGCCGGCGCGTACGAGGGCGAGACGCCCTCGCCCCAAGGGCCCTCGCTTGGAATCAGATCCCCAACGTTCAACGCGTCGTGTCCTCGTAGGGGCGGGGCTTGTCCCCATATGCGCTAACTTGTTTTGCGCATCGGCTGTCCGTAAGGTGGGGGTGTCGGTTCGGCTGGGGGCTTGTGCGGAGTGGACGAGGACTGGAAGGTGGTGGTGTCGTTCCTTCCGGAAGGCTGGGAGGAACTGGCGCAGGAGACGGGGGCGCTGAAGGGACTGCGCAAGGCGAAGTCTCCGGAGGCGCTGCTGCGGGTGCTTCTGCTGCATCTGGCGCGGGGTCATTCGCTGCGGGAGACGGTGGTGCGGGCGCGGCAGGCGAACCTTGCGGAGCTCTCGGACGTGGCGCTGCTGAAGCGGCTGCGGAAGTCGTCGGAGTGGCTGCGGGAGCTGTGCGCGGCGATGTTCCGGGAGCAGGGCGGAGTGTCGGCGTCTGGCGAGCTGCCGTTCCGGGCGTTCGACGCGACGACGGTGAAGGAGCCGGGGCGGACGGGCTCGCTGTGGCGCCTGCACTACAGCGTGCGGCTTCCGTCGCTGGCTTGCGACTTCTACAAGCTGACGCCGACCGAGGGTTCGGGCGTGGCCGAGACGCTGGCGCACTTTCCGATCGCCCGGGGCGACCTGGTGCTGGCGGACCGGGGCTACTCGACGGCGGCGGGTCTCGGCCACGTGGCGTCGTCGGGCGGCCACGCCACGGTGCGCGTGAACACCGGCTCGCTGCCGCTGCGGACACCGGACGGGGAGGCGCTGGACCTGCTGCAGCGGGTCGCCGGGCTGGACGAGGCGTGCGTCCCGCGGGCATGGCCGGCGGTGGCGGTCGGTCGGGGCGTCGCGGTGCCGGGTCGCGTGTGCGCGATCCGCAAGACCGAGGAGGCCGCCGCCATCGCGCAGCGCAAGGCGAAGGAACACGCAGCGCGCCAGGGCCGGCAGGTGCGGCCGTCCAGCCTCGAGTTCGCCCGCCACGTGATCCTGTTCACCACCTTCCCCGAAGGGACCTTCGACGCCCGCAGCGTGCTGGACTGGTACCGCGTCCGCTGGCAGGTCGAACTGGTCTTCAGGCGCTTCAAGTCGCTGGCGCAGCTCGGCCACCTGCCCAAGCACGAGGACGACAGCGCCCGCGCCTGGCTCCACGGCAAGCTGCTCGTGGCGCTGTTGGTGGAGAAGCTCGTTCGCCACGCCGGCTCCGTTTCCCCCTGGGGAGGCACCGTGGAGAGCCCGCCGTCGCAGTCCCTGGCGTGACTTCCGCTTCATGTACGGCCAGATCGCCCGCGCCATCGAGCCGCACCTCCCCCTGCAGCAGGCCATCGACGACTGGGACCGCATCTCAAGGGGATTGGCCGACCCGCCTCGCCAGCGGACCCCGCAGATCGACGAACGCTTCCCGGAACCATCGATCCAAACAAGTTAGCGCATATGGGGCTTGTCCCCGCCCGTCTTGAATGCGCCGACAGACTGCTAGGACAAGCGGAACTCCCGGTGGACATATGCGCGCACTTTCTGAACCGACTCCTCGACGCTAAGCCGGTCCGTATCCACCACCAACTCCGGTGCATCCGGCGCCTCGTAGGGGTCGTCAATGCCCGTGAAGTTGGCGATTTCACCGGCGCGAGCGCGTTCGTAGAGGCGTTTCGGATCGCGTCGCTCGCAGGTCTCGAGGGTGGCGCGAACGTAGATTTCGTGGAAATGGTCACCGGCAGCAGCCCGCGCTTGGGCGCGGTGTGCGCGATAGGGCGAAATGAAGGCAGAGATGCAGATGGTGCCCGACGCCGCGAACAGCGCCGCCACCTCTCCCACGCGGCGGATGTTCTCGCTCCGGTGCGCCGGCGAGAAGCCGAGGTCCGCGTTGATACCCCGACGCATATTGTCGCCATCGAGGACGAACGTGTGGTAGCCGTCGGCAAACAGCACCTCGTCCAGCGAGAACGCCAGCGTGGACTTGCCAGCCCCGGAAAGGCCGGTGAACCAAAGCACGCCGCCGCGATGGCCGTTGCGCGCCTCGCGCTCGGCGGTGGGCACGCGATGCTCCACGGTGAAGAGATTCTGCGGGGATGTCGCCCCGATGTCGGTTCCGTCACTCATGCATGCGCGTCGCTCTGGCCAGTTATGTGGTTGTGTGGCGCAACGTTAGCTGCGCCGGGCGTTCGCGTCACGCGGACGAAGCCAACGTGCCGCTGCGGTTGGTGTGTGGGAAAGGCGCTGTGGGCACGTCCTCGCCAAGAAAGGCGCACAGTTCCGGCCAGCCGTCGCCGCGTTCGAAGTCGAGCACGAGCAGGTCCGGGCGGCCCTCGAAATGGGCGGCCACTTCCGCGTTGTGGGACTCATAGCGCTTCCTATACACGGACTCGAACCCGACCGGCGAGCCGTGACCATAGATCCACTCGCGCATCGGCGTCTGGTCGGTGCCGAAGTAGCGCACTGCGCTTGCGAGCCAAGCGTCGGTGGACCTCGTCGTCAGGATGAAGCGGCTGCCGGGAAAGGCAGCATCGAGTTCCTTGTAGAGCAACGTTGTGGGGTTGTCGTTCAGTGCGTCGAACTCGCCGGCCAGCCCAAGCACAAGTGCCAGCGCATTGTTGGCAATGTTTGGGTCGCGAGCGCCGTTCGGGCCGGTGACGCGATAGCCGAGAGACTCGAGCGCGGTCGCAAGGGACTTGGTGCCGGTTCTGTGAAAGCCGATGCAGAACACTTTGGGCCGTTGCCGTCGGCGGCGCGGGCGCGGGGAATCAAGCAACGGCTGCATCGCGCGCCACGGCGCCGCGCTCGACTGTTCGATCAGCGCCCGCTCTTCGGCCGTCACCCGCACGCGACCTGTCAGCGGTCCGCTACGCCGATCCAGCCACTCGACACAACGCAACGCTCGTGCACGCCTTGGCCCATCACCGAAATGACGGTTAACGAATCCCACGAGGGCGACGCCAAGCCAGCCCAGCGACGCATTGTGTCGCCTTGGCGACACGGGCAGAGGCGCGATGTCGTATTCGTCGAGAAACCCTTGCACGGTGTCGCCTTGGAACCGCTGCGCCCGCACGCGGCCCGTGCCAAACAGCAGCTCCATCTCCTGAAAGACGCCGAAGCAATCCAAATGGCGACGAAACCAGTCGTCTTCCATCGCCTCGGCCAGGGCAATGTCGCGGCCTTGCACGTTGGCCGACGGCCCCTCGGTACGCGGATTCAGCAGGTACTGCACCCAAAGAGCCGCGGCAAAGGCAACCGGCTCGCGCAGCCACAGGCAAAGCTCGAAGTCGAACAGTGCCGCGAGCCGCCGCAGTGCGGCCTTCGCTTCGGGCGGGTAGTCCCACCAATGGTTGAAGACGCCCTCGGTCGTGAGGATGACCGTGTGGGTATCGTGAGGCATGTCGGTGAGTGCGGCCTCGACATAGCGGACAAACCCGGGGATGTCGCCTTTGCGAAGCGTAGCGCTCAACGGCTGATGCTTGGGCTCGGGAGAGAACGCAGGCGGCGGAAACCAGATGCCGCGCGCTGCAAGCTCCTCGCGGTTCTCCGCCAAGTGCCATTGCAGCGACGACGTGCCCGTCTTCGGTGCGCCACCGTGCAACACCAGCCGACGACGGCAGCCAGCATCCACCTCGCGCTGCACGAGTTCCGATGAGAACAAATCAGGTTCCAACAGCGGTACGGCACCGATCGCGTCCAATGCCCTGTCGCGCCGGAAACGCTCGAAAAACACCATCGGCCGCCGGGCGATGAGGGCATTGACCCTGGCCACTCCCTCGTCGAGCACGGAAGTCTCCGAGTACGTCGGCTGGACGAGACCCGCATCGTCAAGCCCCCACGAATGATAGTGGAGGATTCGCACCGGCTCTGCCGGATCGAGGCTCGGCGTGCGGTCGTGCCCGCCGGGGAAGTTCCAGTGCGTTGGCAGGTGGCGCCAGGGCATCTCGTTCTCCGCCAAGGTCAGCGCGAACGAGACCTGATCGATGTGCTTGCGGGCCGCCGGCAATGCCGTCGGGTCCGCATGCATCCACGCTGCCCAGTGCCGCCACCGCTCGCGCACAACCGCTACCTGCCGGCGCGGGATGTAGAGGACGCCACCGTTGAGGTTGGTCGCGACGGTCTCGCCGCGGGCGCGCCAGTCGCACGGGATCGCCTCCGGCAGCGTGACTCCCGCCTTCGCGAACACTTGCTCGATGTCGGCGAGACGCGGGTTCGGCCCATCCACGACCTTGCCGCACACCGCCTCGGTGTCTGGAATGTCGAGTGGCGCCAGCACAGCGGTGTCGAGATCAAGCAGGAGCACGCCCTGGGCATCGGCATCGAAGCCTTCCGGCGTCAGGAAGTGGTCGAGCTGGGCGATCTTGTTGCAATAGGTGCGGTCGAGGTACGGCTCGATGACCACCACGACATGGCCACGCTGCCGAAACTCTTCCCGCACAGCAGGCGCAACCCGATCGGTACATTGCACGACCATTCGCTGGCGCGGAATCCCTGCCATCCTCTCCAGCGTCGTGAGCAGCAACTCCGCTTGATATGGATGCGAGTCGAGCCAGTCCACCACCATGGACACCATGAGCCCCCCGCCTGCAGGGGAATGCACAATGGGTTCTATCGCCATGCCGCGAGACAATCCCTCATTGGCCGCGTCCCGACCAGGAAGTGAGCGACTGTAAAGCAAAGCCAAGAGGCATTCGTGGGCTGGACGCCACCGCCTACTTGCGGCCATCCCGGAAGGAAGGAGAGCGCGTTCTCCAGCGAGCCCCGTAGTTTCAACAGCCGTGCGGGATACGATACGATGCCGCGCTTGCGTTCAGCGGCGTAAGTCTTCTTCGATGCCAACATTCCATGCCCGGGGCGGGGACATCTACTTTGAGCAGCGTGGTGCGCGCGCCGACCCTCGCGTGCTCCTCATTCATGGGCTCGGCTGCCAGCTCGTGCAATGGCCCGATTCGCTCGTCAATGGCGTCGCCAACGCTGGGTTTTGCGTGGTGATGCTTGACAATCGCGATGCGGGGCTGTCGCATGAGTCGTCCGAGGAACCGCCTGCAATCGACGCCATCGTCGCCACCGCCAACGGGGATTCGGCGCTCGCGCCCGCATACGCGCTCGCGGACATGGCGCAAGATGCGGTGGATTTGCTGGACCACTTGGGCCAGGCCGGCGCCCACGTCGTGGGGCTGTCGATGGGCGGCATGATCGCCCAGCACATGGCCATTTCCCATCCGGAGCGAGCGTTCAGCCTCACATCGATCATGTCCAGCACGGGCAATCCCGACCTGCCGCGGCGCGACGAGGCATTGATGGCGTTCCTGCAGCCGCTGGGCGCTGGCGACACCGACGCTGCCATCGAAGCCCAGACCCGGGCCTTTCAGGCCATCGGCAGCGAGCACTACGACTCCGCTGAAGTGGGGTTTGCCCGGTTTTCGCGTCGTGCGGTGGAACGGTCGTTCCGGCCGGCGGGGCTGATGCGGCAACTCGGCGCAATCGTCGCCGACGGTGATCGCAGGGAACGCTTGGCCGCGGTTCGCGCACCCACGCTGGTGATCCACGGTGTGGACGACCCGCTGGTGCCGGTGGAGGCCGGCCGCGACACGGCAGCAGCCATTGACGGTGCCCGCATCGTCGAAATCGATCGCATGGGGCACGACCTGCCGGAACCCGAAGTGCCGCGTGTGGTGGAAGCCATCGTCGAACACGCCCGTAGCGTCGAGCTCTTGCGCTAGCGCGCCCCGACGGGCGTTACGCGAACTGCTGGCCTTCGTGCTCGCGTTCGCTCGCAACTACGGCTAGCAGCCTGTCGGACTTCGCCGCAGGGCGCGGCAAAGTCCGACAGGCTGCTAGTGCTTGAACAAGGCGGGGCCTTTGGAGGGAAGGCATCATGCCAACGCGCCCGCAGGGCGCGCCCCTAGCGCCGATAGGCGCTTTTCTCATTGCGACCCGCCATCAGCGCGCCAGAGGGCGCGCAGGGAAGGCAGGATGCCTTCCCTCCAAAGGCCCCCGCCCGTCACAAGTCCGACAGACTGCTAGCGCGCCCTGATGGGCCGCGTTGGCGGTTCGCTGCGCGAACTGCTGTGCTTCGACGAGTTCCCCGTGTCGAAATTCAAGACGGGCGGGGACAAGCCCCATATGCGCTAACTTGTTTGGATCGATGGTTCCGGGAAGCGTTCGTCGATCTGCGGGGTCCGCTGGCGAGGCGGGTCGGCCAATCCCCTTGAGATGCGGTCCCAGTCGTCGATGGCCTGCTGCAGGGGGAGGTGCGGCTCGATGGCGCGGGCGATCTGGCCGTACATGAAGCGGAAGTCACGCCAGGGACTGCGACGGCGGGCTCTCCACGGTGCCTCCCCAGGGGGAAACGGAGCCGGCGTGGCGAACGAGCTTCTCCACCAACAGCGCCACGAGCAGCTTGCCGTGGAGCCAGGCGCGGGCGCTGTCGTCCTCGTGCTTGGGCAGGTGGCCGAGCTGCGCCAGCGACTTGAAGCGCCTGAAGACCAGTTCGACCTGCCAGCGGACGCGGTACCAGTCCAGCACGCTGCGGGCGTCGAAGGTCCCTTCGGGGAAGGTGGTGAACAGGATCACGTGGCGGGCGAACTCGAGGCTGGACGGCCGCACCTGCCGGCCCTGGCGCGCTGCGTGTTCCTTCGCCTTGCGCTGCGCGATGGCGGCGGCCTCCTCGGTCTTGCGGATCGCGCACACGCGACCCGGCACCGCGACGCCCCGACCGACCGCCACCGCCGGCCATGCCCGCGGGACGCACGCCTCGTCCAGCCCGGCGACCCGCTGCAGCAGGTCCAGCGCCTCCCCGTCCGGTGTCCGCAGCGGCAGCGAGCCGGTGTTCACGCGCACCGTGGCGTGGCCGCCCGACGACGCCACGTGGCCGAGACCCGCCGCCGTCGAGTAGCCCCGGTCCGCCAGCACCAGGTCGCCCCGGGCGATCGGAAAGTGCGCCAGCGTCTCGGCCACGCCCGAACCCTCGGTCGGCGTCAGCTTGTAGAAGTCGCAAGCCAGCGACGGAAGCCGCACGCTGTAGTGCAGGCGCCACAGCGAGCCCGTCCGCCCCGGCTCCTTCACCGTCGTCGCGTCGAACGCCCGGAACGGCAGCTCGCCAGACGCCGACACTCCGCCCTGCTCCCGGAACATCGCCGCGCACAGCTCCCGCAGCCACTCCGACGACTTCCGCAGCCGCTTCAGCAGCGCCACGTCCGAGAGCTCCGCAAGGTTCGCCTGCCGCGCCCGCACCACCGTCTCCCGCAGCGAATGACCCCGCGCCAGATGCAGCAGAAGCACCCGCAGCAGCGCCTCCGGAGACTTCGCCTTGCGCAGTCCCTTCAGCGCCCCCGTCTCCTGCGCCAGTTCCTCCCAGCCTTCCGGAAGGAACGACACCACCACCTTCCAGTCCTCGTCCACTCCGCACAAGCCCCCAGCCGAACCGACACCCCCACCTTACGGACAGCCGATGCGCAAAACAAGTTAGCGCATATGGGGACAAGCCCCGCCCCTACGAAGCCCTCTACGTCGTGGTTTCCGCGCGGATCAGGTCTATGGCACGGCCCAGCGTCTCGAGTCTCTCCTCGACGGTGCTTCCCGCTGGGCTCACACGCAAGGTGTTGACGCCGGCGTCGCGATAGGTGCAGATGCGTTCGCGCACTCGCGCCTCGTCGCCGATGAGGTTGGATTCTTCCACCATGGCGTCGGGAATCACGGCCACCGCGTCGTCGCGGCGCCCCGCTACCCAGAGCGACTGCGACTCCCTTGCCACATCCTCCCAGCCGCCGCGTTTGAAGGCGTCGTTGTAGAAGTTGGTGCGCGCCGAGCCCATCGCGCCCAAGGTGAAGGCCATGCCTCGCTTGAGTGGCGCCGCGAGTTCCGCCACATCGCCAAAGGCCACGCTGCCGCCAGCCTGGATGTCCACGTCCGCGAGGCTGCGACCCGCTGTCCGTGCACCGGTCGAGATGTAGTCGAGATGTGCGCCGGCGTGGTCCGGAGTGAAGGATGTGCCGAGCCAGCCGTCGGCGGCTTCGCCGGTGTACTCGAGCGCCTTGGGACCGAGCGTCGCGAGATAGATGGGGATGCCATCGTTGCCGGGCTGCGCGAGCCGCAGCGCCTTGCCCTCGCCGCCCGGGAGTGGAAGCTGGTGAAAGCGCCCTTCGTAGGCGATTTTCTGGCCGGCAAAGGCGAGGCGGACGATGTCCACGGTTTCCCGCATTCGCGTCAGCGGGGCGCGGAAGGGACGGCCCTGCAAGCCCTCCACCACTTGCGGGCCACTGACGCCGAGGCCGAGGATGAAGCGGTCGCCGGAGATGGCGGCCATGGTGAGCGCCGTCATGGCGGTCATGCTGGGCGTGCGGGCACTGATTTGCATGATGCCGGTGCCGAGGCGGATGCGGCTTGTCTTTGCGGCGAGATAGGCGAGCGGCGCGACCGCGTCATGCCCCCATGCCTCTGCCGTCCACACCGCATCGACGCCAAGCTTCTCCGCTTCCACAACGAAGCGCACGTCCTCCTCGAAGTCCCGGCGCGATCCGGATGCCGCCCCACCAATGCCGATGCTGACCTTCATTCCCGTTTCCTCCCCCATCGCCAAATGTGCAGCAAGAGCGTAACGCATCACACGTCACCCGCCGGAACGCGCCTATCGGCGCGTTGGAGGGCAAGATGCCCTCCCTCCAGAAATGACGGTTATGAGGAAGCAACGGCCGGGCGTGACCGCACAGGTACACAATAGGGTTCCCTACTCGGAGCAACTGGCCACCGCCATGAAGATCACGGACCTCAAGACCTTCTGCTTTCTCGACGATGGCGGACGCAAGTACTTCATCGTCAAGGTCGAAACCGACGCCGGCATCCACGGCCTCGGCGAAGTCGGCATCACCCACTGGGGCGGCGCCGTGGACCAGGCCGTGCGGCACCTCGGCGACGTGGTGATCGGCGAAGACCCGATGGCGACGGAACGCCTGTGGCAGCGCATGTTCCGAGGCGCGTTCTTTCCCGCCGACAAGGTCTATGGCTCAGCCATCAGTGCCATCGATATTGCCCTGTGGGACATAAAGGGCAAGGCGCTGGGCCAGCCCGTGTATCGCCTCCTCGGCGGCCCTGTGCGCGACCGAGTGGTGTGCTATCCGCACGTGCAGGGCAACGGCACGGAAGCGTTGCTCGCGCGTTGTCGTCGGGCGGTGGACGATGGCTGGAAGTTCCTGCGCTGGCACCTGCCCACCGCGGTCGAGGGCGGCATCGATGCAGATCCAGCCTTGCTTGACCCCGGTCAGTCCATCGAACTCGCGGTATCCCAGATGGCGGCGGTGCGCGAGGAAGTTGGCGAGGGCATTGGCCTGTGCCTCGACGTCCACACCCGGCTCGACATGGCGCACACCGTGGAGCTTTGCAGCCGCCTCGAACGCTTCCGCCCGTTCTTCATCGAGGATCCTCTGCGCTCCGAGAACGCCGCCAGCTATCGCACGCTGGCGCGCCACACCAACGCCCCCATCGCCGCCGGCGAGCAGTGGTGCTCGAAGTGGGCCTTCCGGGAGGTGATCGAGGAGGAACTCGTCCGCTACGCCCGCATTGACCTGTGCATCGTCGGCGGCCTAACCGAGGCGCTGAAGATCACGCATTGGTGCGAAACCCACTACATCGACATCGTGCCGCACAACCCGCTCGGGCCCGTCAGCGCCGCCGCCGGGGTGGCGCTTTGCATGGCATCCACCAACGTCGGCGTGCAGGAGATGCCCCGCGCCCCGGGCACCTTCGCCACCGATCTCTTTCCCAAGCAGATTCACTGGGAAGACGGCCACGCCCATTGCCCGGACGAGCCGGGGCTGGGCGTGGAACTCGACGAGGAACTTGCGCGGGCCAAGAGCACGTCACTGAACGGCTGGCCGCCGCAGCTTCGGCGCCCGGACGGCGCGTTCACCAACTGGTAACCGCGCGCCCTGACGGGCGCGTCGGCAGTTCGCTGCGCGAACTGCTGGCTCGCAATCGGTGCGCCCAGACGGGCTCGCACTCGCTCGCGCCTTCGGCTGCGGGCCAGCGCCGCTTCTGCGGCGCAGGCCAAAAGCGCGATCGGATTCGACGCCAAACCCCAACGCCCTGCCCTGCGGCGGTGCGATCCGGCATTCGTCCCGAAGCATGGCAACGAGCGTCTCGTCGCTGTCCTCGACTCCGAGCAGTGCCGCCCGGCGCCGCACCATGCGGAAGTCGCCAGGCGTGAGGGAGGCTGGCAGGCGCAAATCGGCCGGCAGGTCGCGACCAAACCAGAGCCGGTACGCCCTCGCCGCCGTCGCCGGGCCAAGGAAGCCGAACGCACAGCGAAAGACGAAGTGGCGCAGCACAGTCGCCTCCAGCCGCTCCTCGTCCCTGGCGATGCAGGCGAACGGCAGCGGATGCCGCTCCATCCACGCCAGCACCTCGCTGCCGGCGCCCGTCTCCCAGCCCAAGCTCGCGTGGCGTTCGGCGAGCAGTGCCTGCGCCTGGTCGATGACGAGAAACGTGCCCTGCTCGGCGGCCGAGGCAAACGCGTCGGCGATGTTGCGTTCCGTTTCGCCTTGCCACATGCCGAGGAGTTCCGCGCCGCGCACCTCCGTCAAGTCAAGCCCCAAGTGCCCTGCCAAATAGCGCAGGCTCGCCGTCTTGCCGGTGCCGGGCGGGCCTTGCAGGCAGAGGGAGAAGGCGCGAGTTTCGGTCTCGGCGAGGCGATCCGCCAGAGCCACAAGGTCGGTGTCCGCCTCGATCAGGCTCGGGTCGAACGCAACGTCAACGCCGGCATCGGGGAGGAGCTCTGCGGCTGCCTGCTGGACCTGCAAGTCATGCCCCATGGCGGCGGAAAGACTCTGCACCCCGCGCCGAATGGCCGCGAGACCGCCCTTGCCGATGCGGGCGGCGGCGGTGGCGGCAGCGGCGAGGCCCGGCGCCTCCCCGAACTCCCGTGCGAGGGCCAGAGCGTCGTCCTCGGTTGCGTCGATACCGTGCAGCGCAAGCTGCCGCGACCAGATGTGCTCGCGCACCGACACCGGCGGAGCCTGCATTCGAACCGCGTACATCATGCGCCGCAGCACCGCCGGATGCAGCGCCTCGGCATCGTGCGTCGTCCACAGGGTCGGCGTGGGATTGCGTTCGAGCAGACGATGCAGGAACACCCGCGACACCCCACTCGCCGGCGGTGGCGCGAAGCCAAACACCGCCTCGCCGCCGCCCACGAGCAGGTCTTCGGTTTCGTCGAACAGCAGCAGTGCGCGGCGGTCGGCGGCGAGCAGGGATTGGGCGAGTTGGAGTTCCGACAGGCGTTCGCTGCGCAAGGGCTCCCCGCCCCCGTCACCGGATTCGCCAACGCTGAACAGCGCCAGCCCAAGGTGCCTGGCGAGCGTCTGGCAGAACGCCGTCTTGCCCGTGCCGGGTGCCCCGTGCACGAGGATGTTGACGCCGCACGCGCCCTGTTCCGCCGCCCCTCGGATCAGCGCCTCCACGTCCGACCGGACGGCACCGAGATGCTCAAAGTCTTCCCAATCGAGCTCGCTTTCGCCTTCGCCGCCGAGCAACAGGCGGCGCACATCCGCGTTTCCCGCAGACCACGCGAGGCGGTTCAGGCGCCGTGGCAACGTCAGACGCTGATCCTCGTCCACACGCACGAGGCCAGAGCGCACCAGGCGCCCGTCAGCACGGAACAGTCGTTGCACCACGGCAGGGCCGGCGCCGAGCAGCCAACCCAGCGTCGGCTCGCGAAGGCTGAAGCCGCTTCCCCGAACACCGGCCACGGCAGCGACCATCGCCTGGATGGACGGTTGCGTCTCTGAGCGCAACAGCAGCTCAAGCGCGGCCGACTCCCGCGCATCGAGCCCCACCACGGCTGCGAGGTCTGCGAGGCGCCGAAAGGCGTTGTCCTCTTCCGCGATTTCGGTTTCGGCGGCAGGCCGGCGCGAGGCCGGGGCGGCCAAGTCAGAGCCAGCCAAGGCAGCGCGGTCACCGGCCGGCGCGAGCCCGAGGTCGTCGGCATGCGCACTCAGCCAGTCGGCCAACTCAAGCGCTTCTGGCGAATCCGCCCCAACCCGCGCCAGCACGTTGCCACTCCAACGCAAAACCAAGGCCCGTTCGCGACTGTTGAACATCTGTGGACTCCCGGTGGATGAACCGGGGACAACTCTGACGCCCGTACGCGACAAACAAGGTCGCGACTTTGTGCGACATTGCTCCTAGCCCACCGGTGCCTAACGCGCACGGACACGTCCTCCGCGGCCACGGCCTCGACCAAGATCACGCCCAACGAAAACCGGGAGCGCTTTCGACTTCCCACAAGTGAGGAGTCGAGCGCCCTCGTTCTTCGTTTTGGGGCAGCCCCGCCAAGGGGCTTGAAGGGACGAGTTCCGGCAAGAGTGCCGGTCGCCGACTACTCCGGCGTCGGCGCCTCGTACAACTCGATCTCGTAGCCGTCCGGGTCCCGGAAGAACACGATCGTCGGCGGGTTTTCGCCGGGAATGGTGACGAAACGGGGCTTCGAGCCAGCAGCCTCGGCCCTCGCTGCCAGCGCCTCGGCATTTGCTGTGTTGACGATGACCCTGCCGTACCTGCCCTTGCCTTCCGGCAGCGGCTCGTCATTGAGTCGGGCGAGGACGAGCCCGGCGCCGCCGCCCGGCGCCGCCAAGCCGATCTCGATGGGGGTCTCGGAGTCGGGCGGGTATTGCCAGATGCGGGTGAACCCAAGCACCGCGCCGTAGTACTCCTCGGAGCGGCCGATGTCCGCTACGTTGAGTGCCACGTGCGCAAGCGCCGCATCCGATGCCTCGCCCTCCGCCACGAGCGGCGCGGTCGCAAGCGCCATCGCTCCGACCATCGCCGCCCGCAGGAAGTTCCTCACCACCATGGCCTCCCTTCGCCTCATGTTCCTTGAGTGGAGCCGATGTTCACGGTTTTCCTTGCGTTGCGATGGCTCGTAGGGGTGGGGCTTGTCCCCATATGCGCTAACTTGTTTTGCGCATCGGCTGTCCGTAAGGTGGGGGTGTCGGTTCGGCTGGGGGCTTGTGCGGAGTGGACGAGGACTGGAAGGTGGTGGTGTCGTTCCTTCCGGAAGGCTGGGAGGAACTGGCGCAGGAGACGGGGGCGCTGAAGGGACTGCGCAAGGCGAAGTCTCCGGAGGCGCTGCTGCGGGTGCTTCTGCTGCATCTGGCGCGGGGTCATTCGCTGCGGGAGACGGTGGTGCGGGCGCGGCAGGCGAACCTTGCGGAGCTCTCGGACGTGGCGCTGCTGAAGCGGCTGCGGAAGTCGTCGGAGTGGCTGCGGGAGCTGTGCGCGGCGATGTTCCGGGAGCAGGGCGGAGTGTCGGCGTCTGGCGAGCTGCCGTTCCGGGCGTTCGACGCGACGACGGTGAAGGAGCCGGGGCGGACGGGCTCGCTGTGGCGCCTGCACTACAGCGTGCGGCTTCCGTCGCTGGCTTGCGACTTCTACAAGCTGACGCCGACCGAGGGTTCGGGCGTGGCCGAGACGCTGGCGCACTTTCCGATCGCCCGGGGCGACCTGGTGCTGGCGGACCGGGGCTACTCGACGGCGGCGGGTCTCGGCCACGTGGCGTCGTCGGGCGGCCACGCCACGGTGCGCGTGAACACCGGCTCGCTGCCGCTGCGGACACCGGACGGGGAGGCGCTGGACCTGCTGCAGCGGGTCGCCGGGCTGGACGAGGCGTGCGTCCCGCGGGCATGGCCGGCGGTGGCGGTCGGTCGGGGCGTCGCGGTGCCGGGTCGCGTGTGCGCGATCCGCAAGACCGAGGAGGCCGCCGCCATCGCGCAGCGCAAGGCGAAGGAACACGCAGCGCGCCAGGGCCGGCAGGTGCGGCCGTCCAGCCTCGAGTTCGCCCGCCACGTGATCCTGTTCACCACCTTCCCCGAAGGGACCTTCGACGCCCGCAGCGTGCTGGACTGGTACCGCGTCCGCTGGCAGGTCGAACTGGTCTTCAGGCGCTTCAAGTCGCTGGCGCAGCTCGGCCACCTGCCCAAGCACGAGGACGACAGCGCCCGCGCCTGGCTCCACGGCAAGCTGCTCGTGGCGCTGTTGGTGGAGAAGCTCGTTCGCCACGCCGGCTCCGTTTCCCCCTGGGGAGGCACCGTGGAGAGCCCGCCGTCGCAGTCCCTGGCGTGACTTCCGCTTCATGTACGGCCAGATCGCCCGCGCCATCGAGCCGCACCTCCCCCTGCAGCAGGCCATCGACGACTGGAACCGCATCTCAAGGGGATTGGCCGACCCGCCTCGCCAGCGGACCCCGCAGATCGACGAACGCTTCCCGGAACCATCGATCCAAACAAGTTAGCGCATATGGGGCTTGTCCCCGCCCATCTTGAACGCGCCGATGAACTCGCCTCAATAGCCTTCGAGTTCTCCATAGCGGTTGCGGTGGAAGCTCTGGTCGCCGAAGGTCTGTTCGGTGACGGCAGCGCGCTTGATGAAGAAGCCGATGTCGAACTCGTCGGTCATGCCGATGCCGCCATGCATCTGGATGCCTTCGCGGGAGACCGTGTGGAAGGTTTCGCCGACCTTGGCCTTGGTGAGGCTCGCGAGCTTCGCGACTTCCTCCGGGGTGCGGTCTTCGTCCAGCGCCGTGAGGGCTTCGAGCACGCACGAGCGCGAGAGTTCGAGCTCGCAGAACATGTTGGCGGCACGATGCTTGAGTGCCTGGAAGGAGCCGATGGGCACGCCGAACTGTTCGCGTTCTTTGAGGTAGGCGATGGTGCGGTCAAAGCACTCCTGCGCCGCCCCGAGCATTTCGGCCGAGATGCCGATGCGGGCGATGTCGAGCGCACGGTCGAGGATGTCGGCGCCCTGGCCTTCCGCGCCAATGAGCCCGTCCACACCCACCTGCACATCCTCGAGCTCGATGTTGGCGGCGTTGCGGCTGTCCACCATCTTCGTGCGGGTGACCGAGACGCCGTCGGCGGCGCGATCCACCAGCAGCAGCGAAATGCCCTCGCGCTCGCCGGCGCCGCCGCTGGTGCGGGCGGCGACGATCAACTGCTCCGCAACGTGCCCGTCGAGAACGAACTTCTTCGAACCGGAGACGCGATAGCCGGCGTCGTCCTTGGTGGCGGTGGTCGAGATGCCGTAGGGGCTGTGGCGATGGGATTCCTCGAGCGCGAGCGCGAGCAGCTTCTCGCCGCTGGCGACGCCGGGCAGGAGCGCCGCCTTCTGGGCATCGCTGCCGCCCAAGTTGAGGATGGTGCCGCCGACCCAGACGGTGGCAAACAGGGGGCTTGCGGCCAGCGTGCGACCGGTCTCTTCCGTGACGACGCCGAGGCCCTTGTAGCCGAAGGCGAGGCCGCCGTGCTCCTCCGGGAACGGGATGCCGGCCCAGCCGAGTTCCACCATGCTGGACCAGGTGTCGCGGTCGAAACCGTCGGCGCTGTCGTCGTCGCGCAGCTTGCGCAACTGGCCGATGGGCACTTCGTCGGTGCAGAAGGCCTTGGCCTGGTCCTTCAGCATGTTCTGCTCTTCATTGAGAATCATGGGCATCGCGTGCATTCCCCTTGGGCTGTGGTTGCCGTCGCACCCTTCAAGCGACGGCTCGTGAGGGCGCGATCATATGCCAGACGCGAGGGCGGTAGGAACCCCATTGCAGCGCCGGGGGCGTACACTGCCTTGCAAGCGAGCCTTGGGAGGGAACATGCCCGACAACGACCTGATCGCCACCGACCTCAGCAACATCGACTGGCAGGAACTGGTGGATGGCCTGAACCGCTACCTGCGCCTCAGAACCACGCCCATCGGCATGAAACTCTTTGCGGATGCCGCCGAGATGGAGGGGATTCCCCGGGTTCGGCGGCCGAAGGACATCCACACGACCGACCAGATCGTCGGCCAGGCGAGCCGGAACGGGTGGACCGTGGGCATCACCGCCGACGACCTCGTGGGGGCACAGTGCAAGACGGTGATCGGGCTTGCGCCGAGAGACGAGGACTGGCTTTCCGGGCAGCACATGGCCGGGGTCTGGTACGCGACGGTGGAGGATTCCTCGCTGCACCAGCACTCCATGGACGTGGCGCCGTTTGGCTCGTATGAGGCGATGGCCGTGAGCCCGCTTGCGAGTGGCCGCTTGAACCCGCCGGACATTGCGCTCATCTATGCGACGCCAGCGCAGATGATCCTGTTCATCAACGGGCTGCAGTGGAGCGGCTACAAGAAGCTCGAGTGGGGCTGCGTGGGCGAGTCGGCCTGTGCGGATTCCTGGGGGCGGGCGCTGGCGACGGGGGAGCCAAGCCTGTCGATTCCGTGCTTCGCGGAACGGCGCTACGGCGGCGTAATGGAGGACGAACTGCTGATGGCCATCCCGCCGGCCTACCTGCCAAAGGTGATTGCGGGGCTCGGGCACCTCTCCCGCAACGGCCTGCGATATCCGATTCCGCAGTACGGCGTGAACAACGACGTGCGGGCGGGCATGGGGGTCAGTTACGGCTAGGAGCTTGCGCCGCAGAAGGCCACTTGAGTGGCATTCTGCGGCGCGAGGTCATAGGGAGGTGGGGGCTGGGGCCAGACGCCGAGCGTAGCGAGGGGTTTGGCGGCGCTAGCTCCGCCTACGCGGGGCTCCGCAAAGAACGGGCCTTTGGGGTTCCATTCCAGCGAGGACGCCGGACCGTCGACCCCAGAGAACGAGACAGCTCCCCTGCCACCGACAGGGCCCGTCTCGCGGGGAGAGGGCCGGTTGCGCCTTCCAGCCCATGGTTGCTTCGCCTTCGGCGCGAGAAGCGTGACAGGTGCTCACTTCGAATGGCGTGTGGGACCGCGCCATCCCGCCGGCACGTCGGTGTCGAGTCGGCTTCGAGATGAATCCCAAGTGCATCAACGTGTTAGACGGTCGGTTCAATGCAAGGGAAGGCTGCCCTTTCCCGACGGTCCCCAGTCTTGCCCTATGCCAACCGCCGTCGCTAGGCGGCTAGTATTTTGTTCCCATAAATAGTTTACGTTAAGACAGGGCCGGTTCATGGTGTCCACCCGATTCATTGGCGGGAGTCGGCGGTGGCAAGGAAGACCAACAGAGCGCCTCTGGCGTTGTCCGAAGACGATCGGGCGTACCCGACGAGACTGAGCCGCTCGGCCACGGTGCCGGCGCGTGAAGCCACTCGCGCGAAGGTGCTGTTGAAGTACGCGGCGGGGGTGTCGATCGCGCAGATCCAACGCGAGGTCGGGGTGTCGCGGCCGACGATCTACAAGTGCATCGACAAGGCACTTGCAGCGGGCGCGCGAACGGGACTCAAGGATCGCTTCCACCGCCCGCGAGAACCGGAGATCCTGCCGGACGCCAAGGCGTGGGCGATCGGCATTGCGTGCCCAGCGGCCCAAGGCGCTGGGGTTGGCGGCCGAGCTGTGGACGCTGTCGGCGCTGACGAAGCATCTGCAGGGGGCGGCTCAGGCGGCGGGGCATCCGCGTCTTGCGACCGTCGGCAAGACGTCGGTGTGGCGGCTGCTCAAGGAGGAGGAACTCAAGCCGCACCGGGTACGCCACTGCCTGGAGCGTCGCGATCCGGAGTTCGACAGCAAGATGCGCGATGTGCTGATGGTCTGCCGCGAGGTGCACCTCTCGACGCCTGACCAGGCGGGGACGGCGCGACCGATGTTCACGCTGTCGGTGGACGAGAAGCCCGGGGTGCAAGCCATTGGCAACACCGCCCCGGACTTGCCGCCGGTGCCGGGGCAGCAGCCGACGCTGTCGAGGGATCACGAATACGTGCGCCACGGCACGGTCTCGATCCTGGCGGCACTCGACCTGCACACCGGGCACATCCTGGCCAACGTCGAGTCCCGGCATCGCAGCCGCGAGTTCATCGCCCTGCTCAAGAGGCTCGACGAGCACTACCCGCCCGAGGCGGTCATCCGGCTGATCCTCGACAACCACTCCGCCCACATCTCGCGCGAGACCATGGCCTGTCTGGCAACGCGACCGGGACGTTTCGTCCATGTCCACACGCCCAGGCACGGTTCCTGGCTCAATCCGATCGAATGCGCCTTCTCGAAGATGGCGCGCACCTTCCTTCGCCACATCCGTGTGACCTCGGTCGAGGAACTCAAGGCGCGCATCCGTCAGGGCATCGACGAGATGAACGACGCGCCGGTACAGTTCCGCTGGAAGTTCTCCGACCTCGACATCGCCCAAGATGTAAATGTTTAGGAGGAACGAACTACTAGGGAGTAGCCCGGGTCTGCCAGGGCGTCGAAGTCGGCGAGGATTTGGGAGCCGTTTGGCACTTCGAGGATGCGGGTTCGGAGTTCAGCGTGCATCCGCTCGGCGACGATGCGGGGCTGCTCGACGGTGGCCCAGTCGAGCAGGCCCTGCCAGAACGGATCGACGAGTTCCGCGCCAGGCATCGTGCCGCCGTCCACCGTGCGCACGGTTAGCGAGCGCAGCTCGCCGAGATAGAGCCGCAGCGATTCGACATGGATGAGTTCGTCCGTGCGGATGCGTTCGATGATCCGGGCGGCTTCCTCCGCTTGCCGGCGGCGGGTGGGGAAGAGGTCGGGCGTGCGCATGATTTCCTGCGTGCCGGCAAATCCGATTTCGGCGCGGAACTCGATCACCAGAAGATTCATGAGGAACGCGAACAGCATCTCGAAGGGCTCATCCACCTGCGGCATCCAGCGTGTGCCCTCCTCCGGACGAGCGATGCGTTCCGGTGGCTCGGCGTCGGGGTGGGCGTCTGCCCCGAAGGCGAGGTCGCGGGCCACGAACCACATCACGTCGTGGCCGCCGATGCCCTTCTCCGGCTCGCCGCCTTCGTCGATGCCGTGCGCATGCATCAGGCCCTTATGCAGGTGGCCGAGGGCAGTGCCCGAGATGTCCTCCACGAACAGGGGCTGGAGCCTCGGCAGCGGCATGGCGGAGAGCATCCGGCCCCGGCCTTCGATCTTGCCGGTGATGGTGAGGGCGTTCCAGAAGAACCGATCGAGGCCCCGGCGAACCAAAAGGCTCTGCTGTGCGGGGTTCGGCACGCGGGGGCCGGAGAGGAGCGAGGAATCCGCGTCGAGCAGGTCGCCGCCGCGGCGGCGCAACGACTCCGTCCAGTTGGCGATGGCCTTGCTGCGGCCCAGGGATCGCGGGGGGATGTAATTGCCTTCGCTGTCGTAGCCGCCATGCAGGCGCTGGCCGTCGATCTCGTGCGGGCGAGCGTAGTCGTGGTCCGAGAGGAGTTGCTCCCGGCTGAAGACAAGCTGCAGATCCGACTGGCCCATTGGAGTGCCCTGCTCGGTGAAGTGGTGGGTCGATTGTACGGTGGCCCCGGCCATCGTCTCGAGACAGACGGCCGACCCAGCGGCGGGCTATTCCGTTCTAGGCGGTTCCGTAGGATCGGCGCCGTCGCGGGGAGCGCCGGTGCCGGACGAGCCCATGAAGATGCTGCGGCCGTCCGCAAAGGTGATGTCGCGACCACTGCCCTTGCAGATCGGGTTGCACTTGCGATCCTTGCTCTGGTAGCCACGCACGATCACGTCGATACCCGGCTGCAACACCGTGCGGGTGAGGCCGCGGCGGAGCAACGTGTTGGGCGTGCCGGCTTCCAGCATCCACGTTTCCGATTCGCCGTCGTCCTTGGTGATCTCCACATGCACCCAGGCGTGGGGGTTGATCCAGTCCACTTGCGTGATGGTGCCTTCGATGCGAATGGGAAGGTCGGCGTCGAACTCCGCCGAGAAGGCATGGTGGGCTGAAGCCGGCAACGCGGCCAAGGCCGTGACGAGAGCCATAGAGGCCAATGTTCGCATCTTCGCAATCCTCCTCTTGCGGCCCTCGCTGCCGCCCGGCTACCCGCTCTGCGACGGTCCACGTTCGCCCGCGGCCCGATTTGCATGACCCCACCAGTCATGCACAATGACGCTTCGATCATATCCGATTTCACCCGCCGCGCCGCGCTCCCGCTGAAGCCGCGCATCGCAGGAGGCACCATGAAAAGCGCTCTGCCAATCGTGATCATCGCACTCGCCCTTGCCGCTTGCGACAACGTGGCGGTGAATGTCGAGACGAGCGAGCCCGAAGCCGCCGCAGCGCCAGCACCGTTCGTGCCCCCGGAAGGGGACGTGACCACCGACACCCACCGCTTCACCCTCATCGCGCCGGGCGTGTACTTCGTGCAGACCGTCGCCCCCATCTTCAACAGCAACTCGATGGTGGTGGTGAACGACGAGGACGTGGTGGTGGTGGACACCCACATCACCCCGGCCATGGCGCGCGATCTCATCGAATCCATCGCCCAAGTGACCGATAAGCCAGTCACCACGGTGATCAACACCCACTTCCACTACGACCATGCCCACGGCAACCAGGCCTTCGACGACGCCACCATCATCGGCCACGAGTTCACCCGCATGAAAATGGCGACGGACCCCTTCAGCGAACCAACCTTCGCCGGCGAACTGCAGCGCCAGCCAGGCACCCTCGAAGCCATGCGCCAACGCGTGGCCGAGGCCGAGGACGACGAGGCCCGCGCCCAAGCCGAAACGGTGCTCGCCGCCTACACCGCACATGTCGAAGCCTCGAAGGAAATCGATCCCGTGCCACCGGACGTGACGATGTCGGACCGTCTATCGCTCTACCGCGGCACGAGGGAAATCCAACTCGCGTTCCTGGGCCGCGCCCACACCGGCGGCGACATCGTCATCCATCTGCCGGCCGAACGCCTCGTGTACACCGGCGACATGATGCTCGGTGGCATCTCCTGGCTCGGCGACGGACACGTGGACGAGTGGCCCGACACCTTGGAGCGCTTCAAGCAGCTCGATGTGGACCTCGTGGTGCCGGGACATGGGCCCACTTTCAGCGGTGAGCACGGTCGGGAAGTGGCGACCCACGTGCAGGCGTATTACCGCGACCTCTGGGCCACCGTGGTGGAACTGCGAGGCCAAGGCAAATCGGCCGAGGAAGTCGCCGCCGAAGCGGACCTCACGGCCCACGCCGATACGCTTGGCGTGAGTCAGCCGGGTGCCAACCTGCAGGCCGTGCAGCGCATCTACCAACTCCTCGACGAGCGCGGCGAGTGACGCACAGCCCTTTGCGGGAAACCAACCCCCAACAGACCGAACCGGAGGCGGCATGAAACTGGCGGTGGAGTTTCCGAGCGTGTCCTATCGCGAGGGCGGCGAGGCGGTGCTGCGCCTCGCCCGCGCCATCGAGGACATCGGCTTCGATCAGCTCGACATGTTCGATCACGTGGTCATGGGCTTCCCCACCGAGAGCCGGGAAGCGCCCATGTATCCACCCAAGATGCCGATCCTGGAAGCGTTAATGACGCTGTCCTATGTCGCTGCCGCCACCAAGACCATCGGCCTTGGCACTGAAGTGCTGGTGCTGCCGCAGCGCCAGCCAGTGCTGGTGGCGAAGCAGATCAGCACTCTCGATACCCTCTCAGGCGGCCGGGTGCGGCTGGGTGTCGGCGTCGGCTGGCAGGAATCCGAATACGACGCCCTCGAGGAGCGCTTCAACAATCGCGGCCGGCGCATGGACGAGGCCATCGACGTGCTGCGCAGCTACTGGCGCGACGACAACATCTCCTTCGACGGCGACCACTACTCGTCGTTGGCCATGGCGATGGAGCCGAAGCCACCGCAGGGCGGCGACTTGCCGATCTGGATCGGCGGCAACGTGGAGGCGGCGCTCAAACGGGTGGCCGAGCGCGGCGACGGCTGGCTGGCCACGGCCATCACCGACGCGGCCGTGGCGAACCGCTGCCGGGAGAAGATATCCGCCTATGCCGAGGCCGCTGGCCGCGACCCTGGCAGCATCGGCTATCAAATGATGCTGGACGTACCGCCCAGGGACGACGCCGGCAAGGCGTTCTATGCCGATGTGAGCAACGTGGCGCGCCGTGCCGCGCAAGTGCAAGCAATGGGCTTCGCATGGGGCGCGCTGAACGCCACGGCCATCTTCCAGTCCGGCGCCCGCAGCGTGGACGCGATCATCGACGTGCTCGGTCGCGCCTTTGAGGCGATCCGGCAGGAGACCGGCTGACATCGACGCCAATCGCCACATCGAAGCCGCCATCGGCCTCGCGTCACTGGTGCGCGAACATGCCGACGAGGCGGAGCGCGAACGCCACCTGCCGCGACCCGTGGCGGAAGCGTTCGCCCGCGAGGGGCTCTACCGGGTGGCGGCGCCAGCGGAGTTCCATGGCGCCGACGCAGACCCCATGACCCAAATCGGCGTCATCGAAGCGGTTTCCCGAGCCGACGGCAGTGCCGGCTGGAACCTGATGATCGGCATCGAGACCTTTGGCCTGATCGCCCCCGGCTTCGCCCACTGCCCGGAACTCATTGAAGATCCCATGACCATCATGGCGAGTTCCACCGCCGCCGTGGGCCGTGCCGACAAGGAGGACGGCGGCTGGCGGGTTTCCGGCCAGTGGCAGTTCGTGAGCGGCATCCACAACGCGGAGCTTTTCGGCGCAACGGTGCGGCGCTACGACAACGACGAACCCGTGGAGGACGGCAACCTCTACGCCGTGGTGCCGAAGGGCGGCTACGAGATCGTCGACACCTGGCACGTCGCCGGGATGCGCGGCTCCGGCTCCCACGACGTGCGGCTCGACGACGTGTTCGTGCCGGATCGCCTGTTCGTCAACCCCATCGGCGGCAACGTCGGCTCGCCGCAACTGCGCCTGCCCATCGGCAACCGCCTCGCCTACAACAAGGCCGCCGTAGCAATAGGCATCGCCCGCGCCGGCATCGACGCCTTCGTCGAGCTCGCCACCGAGAAGAAACCGCGCTTCACCACCCGCACACTCCGCGACCGCCCCTTTGCCCAACGCGCCGTGGCACACGCCGAAGCACGCTTGATCGGCGCGCGCGCGGCTCTCATGGAACTCACCGAGCGCACTTGGGACACCGTGGTGCGCGGCGACAGCGTGCAGCCTCGGGACCAAGCCCTCTTCCACATCATCGCCTCCGACGCCGCCCGCGCCGCAGTGGAAGTGGTGGAGACCGTAACGGAAGCCGCCGGCACCACGGCCAACCGCTTGGGCCATCCCTTGGAACGTATCAACCGCGACGTGCGCGTAGTCCGCCAGCACGCCACCGTTGCCCCTCACTTGATCGAGGACGCCGGCCGCGCCTTACTGAACCTCGAACCGGAGACCTTCATCCTCCGCTCAAGGCGACCAGGCACCCCACCAAGGCCGTAGCCCCTGGAAGGAGGGTTGCTCCCCTTGCCATCGGCTTCCTTGCACTAGGGCGAGATGGGTCCAGCCGACGCGTGACGGGCCGCCGTCAGTGGCGTATGGTCGGGCGCAGGCAGTACAGCAAGCATCAAGAGCCGAGAGCCGGAAGGCCGTCGGCGTTTGCCGACTAAGGGGGAGGAGACGATGGAGCAGGGAGGCGAGCCACTCGAACCGTCCGGCGACGAGCCGACGCTCAGGCGCAGCATCAGCCTATGGCAGATGACGCTCTACGGCGCCGGCGGCATGCTGGGCGCCGGCATATACGGATTGATCGGCCAGGTCGCCGGCGAGATGGGGTCGGCGATCTGGCTCGCCTTCGCCCTGTCGCTGGTCGCGGCGGGGCTGACAGGACTGTCGTACGCATCGCTCGGCTCGCGCTATCCGCGCGCGGGCGGCGCGGCCTACATCACGCAGCGCGCTTACGGCCGCGATCTCTTGACCCACATCGTCGGCCTGACGGTCGCGTGTTCAGGCCTGACCTCGATCGCGGCCGGTGCCCGCGTGGTGGGAGAGAATCTGCAGGCCCTGCCTGCGCTCGAGGGCCTGCCCACCGGGATGCTGGCGTTCCTCTACGTCGCTGTCGTGGGCGGAATCGCCTACCGCGGCATCCGCGAGTCGATGTGGGCTAACGTCGCCCTCACGCTCATGGAGGCGGGAGGGCTGCTGCTCGTGATCGCCGTTAGCCTGCGCTTCTGGGGCTCGGCGAACCTGCTGGAGTTTCCGGCGCGCCCTGAGACCGAGGCGGGGCTGCCGCTGGTGTTCCTGGCGCAGGGAATCGTGCTCACCTTCTACGCCTTCATCGGCTTCGAGGACTCGCTCAACGTCGCCGAAGAGTTGAAGAATCCGCGCCGCAACCTGCCGCTCGGGCTGGTGATGGCGCTGGTACTGACCGTCGTCATCTACATGAGCGTGGCGATCAGCGCGGTTTCGGTGGTGCCGTGGCAGGAGCTCGCCGAGGCCAACGCGCCGCTGGCCGAGGTCGTGGCGCGCGCGGCGCCGTGGTTTCCGGCGTGGGTGTTCATCGTGATTACCGTGTTCGCGGTCGCCAACACAGGGCTGATCAACTACATCACCGCTTCGCGCCTGCTCTTCGGCATGGCGCGCGACGGACACCTGCCTCCGGTGCTGTCGAGAGTCCATCCGGTGCGCCGCACCCCCCATGTTGCGATCTGGCTGATCTTCGCGCTGGTCGTGGCGCTCGTCCTGTCGGGCGACATCTCGGAACTGGCCTCGGCGACCGTGCTGCTGCTGCTGTTGGTGTTCCTGGCGGTGAACGGCGCACTGGTGGTTCTGAAAATGCGCCCTGGTGAACCTCCGGGCGGCTTCGAACTGCCGCTCGCGGTGCCCGCGCTCGGTGCCGTCGTCTGTGTAGCGATGTTCGGGGCCCGTGTCGGGGCGGGGGATTGGCGCGCCCCGGCGATTGCCGGCGTTCTATTGCTCGGGGTGGCTGCGCTGTACTTCGTGCTCCGGCTCCGACGCGTCGCGGACGCGGACTAGGCGTGGGAATCGGATCGCGCACCAGTTCGCATGCATCGGCTTGATGACTTGCGAGCGGCAGGTTTTGAAGAGGTGAAATCCGGCGGCAAGGGCTCTCACACGAATCCGGGATTTGCTGGCGCAGTCACTGTGAGCGGAAGACCAGGAGACGACGCGAAGCCCTATCAGGAACGGCAGATTGGACGTGCTGTCGAGGAGGTGAGCGAGTGAGACCAAGTGACCGCTACCACAAATGGATCGAGTGGAGCGATCAGGATGGCGCCTACCTTGGGCGCTGCCCAGACGTCATCACCGGAATCCACGGCGCCGACCCCGTGCGCCTCTACGACGAGCTTTGTACCGTCGTCGATGAAGTGCTGACGGAGCTGGAGCAATCTGAGCGGACTCTTCCGCAACCCCTGACACGGCCCATGCGGGAAGTCGCCTAGACTGCCTGAGCGCCGCTTGGGTTCGCAGTCAGTTGCACTTGCCAAGCGCAAGGGGACATATACTGGCGATCGTGGCCGTGGAAGCCGTCAGACTACGACTCGACCCCGCGCCCGCATGTGCGGTGGGCACTGCCGTCAGCATCTTGTCCAGGTGGATCGCGGCCAAGCATTTGCGGCTCGGTGGCGGCACTGCACTGGAGGCTCGCTGGCACCACCGTTCGAGCACCGACTTGGACTTCTTCTTCTCACCGGCCGCGCCAACCCAAGGCCCGCTGTTCCTCAAGGACTTTGACGACATCCGCATGGATCTGTACCGACTCGTGAGTGATAGCACGATTGCCGGTGACGGGGTCGTCCTGAATGGAAGAAATCACATCCAGTTCGCAATTGGCGACGTGCCCGTCTCCTTAGTGCGAACCGAAGTGTTCCACGGTGACCCCTGCGATGAGGCCGAGCACGAGACTGGCGTGCTTCTGGCGGGCACGAGGGACATCCTGACGAAAAAGATGTACAACCGGCTTGGCATCAACCGCCTAGTCACCCAACGGGACGCCTACGACTTCGCCGTGGCACGAACCCTTGCTACTGACGATTTGGCCTACGCCTGGAGCACCATGACCGACGACATGCGAAGGGAGGCAGTGGCCGCTTGCCGGGACCTCGCACGAGGCGAGGCCCACGCGCACTCCCGAGCACTCGTGAATCCCCGCCACGAGGGAATCGCCGCCAAACTTTGGCAACATGTCATGCTGCTGCTGGAAAGCAACCTTGAATACGTCCCGCCTCTCGACCAAGGTGGTTAGGGGCATGGCGAGTCAGAGCGGCCGAGAGGACCTTGACGTGAAGATCGCGCATGTCCCGCACTACGATGTTTGCGCAGACCACACCTTCGATTCGCCGATTGCCAACCTGCGCATGGGACATCGACTGCCCGAGTCGCTTGCAGACCGAATGCAGCGGCCACTAGGCGTGCATGGGGCGGTAGGTGCGTACATGGCTGGAATGCACTGCCCAACGGGCGAGCGGCTGATCGACTTGGTGCATGACATTTCCGGCATCGAGGACTGGGAGAAAGGCGCGGTGCAGGAACTCTTCGCGCAGCTGTCCCCGGCGGAATGCAGCGAGTTCATGGTGACCAGCGACGCATCGCCCCGCGACATGGCCCGGCTTATGCGGGAGTGCGGCGTCAGGCGCGCCTTGGTGGTGAATTGGATCAACCAGTACTCATCTGACCCCGACTGGCACGAGGACAAGGCGTTGCCCATCTGGTGGGGAGACCTGTGGGTCAACGACGGCGGCTTCCTGCGACAACGCCACGGATAGAGGCCAAGGCCGTTCCCACAGGTCTTGGCGACGAAGAAAGCACGATGCGTCGGTGGGCATGCGCTCTCGATGCACTTTTCTCGCCGAATTCCTCGTCATTCGTCAGGAGAATCCAGCCCTCCCGGTGCGCCTTCCCAATGGATGGAGGCCGCTTACGCGGGACCTCGCGTCAATGTTGGCCGGCGCTGGCCTTGTTGACGTAGCTCCAGTTCCAGCGCCAGGCGAGGATGCCGACGACGACGTTGGTGATGGCCGTGGCGACGAAGATGCCGACGTAGCCCCACCAGTAGTTGCCGAGAACCGCGAGAGGGACGCCGATTACCAAGGCCCGAAGGATGGAGATGACGAGCGAGGGCGTCGGCTTGCCAAGCGCGTTGAAGCAGGAGCTTGCGACCTGCGTCATGCCCATGAAGCCGATGCTCAGCGGGATGATGTAGAAGAACGCCACCGAGACCTCCACCACGATCGGGTTGTCGTCGATCATCGCGACGATGGTCTTGCCCACCGACACCATGACGATGAAGGTCACGACGCCCCAGGCGATGGAGAAGCGGTGGGTCATGGAGAGCGCCGCCTTGGCGCGGTCGTAGAGCTTCGCGCCCCAGTTCTGCCCCACGAACGGCTCCACCGAGGACGATGCCGACCACAGGATCATGTGCGCCAGGGTCTCCACCCTCGACGCCACCTGATAGCCTGCAACCACTGCTTCGCCGTGGCCGATCAACATGCGCGTGATGACCAGCATCCCCGCCGGCATCACGAGGCCGCTCGCCACGGCCGGGCCGCCCACGTGCATGATGCGCCGCCAAGAGTCGAACGCCCCTTCCATCGTCCAGCGCAGCATCCGTGCCCGCATGAGCAGCACGACATAGAGCCCCATGCCCAGCGTGCGTGAGATGACGTAGGCCCAGGCAGCGCCGGCAATCCCGAGCGCAGGAATGCCGAACCAACCGAAGATAAGCGGCGGCCCCAGCAGGATCTGCAACACGGACCCTGCCGCCATGATGATGCCGGGACTCTTGGCATTGCCGGTGGCGCGCAGCAAGGTGGAGCCGACGATGGACAGCATGAAGGCCGGAAAGCCCAAGAGATACACCGTCAGATAGTCCACCGTGAGTTCGCGCAGGTCGCCGGTGGCGCCGATCAGCGTCACGATGTCTCGCGCCAGCCAAATGCCGAGCGCACCCAGGACGATGCCCACTGCCAGCGCCAGGATCTGGCTGTGGGTGATGAGCCGCGCCGCGCCTTCTCGATCCCCCGCCCCCATCGTCCGCGCCGTGACCGAGGAAGCGCCGGTGCCGATGCCCCCGGCAAAGGCGAAGAGCGTTATGGTGACCGGGAAGGCCACGCCCATGGCGGCGAGGGCCTGGGTGCCCAGCACACCTAGGTAAATCGCCTCGGCAAACATCGAGGCGTTCATAGCCACCGAGCCGAGCGCCATGTACGAGCCGAGGCGCAGCAGGTGGCGGCCGACCGATCCGTCGGTGAAGCCGCGCATGGCGCGCATGGCACCGGTCGGCTTTGGCGGTGCGTCCGCTTCGCTCGTGGCCGCTTGCTGCTGATCGCTGGGTATGTCCGTCATGCGGCCACCCGCCCATCCCGTTCGGCGCGAATGAACTCCGCCCCCTTCTCCGCGATCATCACCGTCGGCGCGTTGGTGTTCCCTGACGTGATGCGCGGCATCACCGAGGCGTCGATCACTCTGAGACCAGCCACGCCTTGCACGCGCAGGCGGTCGTCCACCACCGCGTCGGCGTCGCGCCCCATGCGACAGGTGCCCACCGGATGGAAGATAGTGGCGCCGAGGTCCCCGGCCGCCTGCTCAAGATCCTCGTCCGACGCGAGATGCGCCCCGGGCTTCCATTCCTTGGGCCGGAACCGAGCCAGCGCTGGCGCCGCCATGATGCGGCGGGTGAAGCGGAGGCCAGCAATCGCCACCGCGCGATCCTCCGGTGTCGCAAGGTAGTTCGGATCGATGGCGGGGGGCCTCGCCGGATCGGCGCTGGTCAGGCGCACCGTGCCTCGACTCGTGGGCTGCAGGTTGCACACCGACGGCGTGATGGCGTCAAACCGGTGCAGCGGCTCGCCGAAACGGTCCAGCGACAGCGGCTGCACGTGCCATTCGAGATTGGCCGCCGCTCGGTCGGGGTCGCTGCGGGCGAACGCCCCAAGCTGCGAGGGCGGCATGGTGAGGGGACCGGTGCGGAACATGGCGTACTCCGCCGCCATCAGCGCCTTGCCGATGAGCGTGCGGGCGCGACCGTTCAACGTGCGGGTGCCCTGCACCTTGTAGATGGAACGGATTTGCAGGTGGTCGTGCAGGTTGCTGCCAACGCCCGGGAGGTCGTGTAGCACGTCGATGCCCTGCTCGGCCAGATGTGACGCGGGGCCGATGCCGGAGAGCTGTAACAGGTGGGGTGAACCGATGGCGCCAGCCGCCAGAATCGTCTCGCGTCGCGCCCGCACGGACACGCGCCCGGAGGCGGTTCGCACCACGGCGCCGGAGGCGCGCAATCCCGACGCCGAGCGCTCCACGTCGATCCACTCAACCAGTGCATCCGTCATCACCGAGAGATTGCGCCGCGACTTGGCCGGACGCAGGAACGCGCTCGCGGCACTGACCCGCACGCCCTTGCGCTGGTTCATCTGGAAGTATGCGGTGCCGAAGTTGTCGCCGCGATTGAACTCGGCGATCTTGGGAATGCCGCACTGCTCGGCTGCGTCTCGCCAGGCGTCGAGGATGGGCCAGTTGACGCGCCGCTCCTCCACCCGCAGTTCGCCTCCGACGTTGCCGCCCTTCGACTCCGAGCCACCGTCCGCGGCCCCGTGGTAGGCATCCGCGCCGTGCTGGTAGTCCTCCGAGCGCTTGAACACAGGCAGCACGTCGTCCCAGCCCCACCCCTGGTTGCCGAGCTGTGCCCAGTGGTCGTAGTCACTCGCCTGTCCGCGCATGTAGATCATGGCGTTGATGGACGAGCAGCCGCCGAGCACCTTGCCGCGGGCGTAGCCGATGGCGCGGCCATTCAGTCCGGCCTGCGGCGTGGTCTCGAAGCACCAGTCGGTGCGCGGGTTGCCGATGGTGTAGAGGTAACCCACGGGAATGTCGATCCAGAAATAGTCGTCCTGGCCACCGGCTTCGATCAGCAGCACGCTGATGCTGGGATCGGCCGACAGCCGGTTCGCCAGCACGCAGCCGGCGGTGCCGGCACCAACGATCACATAGTCGCACTCGATCGGACGCGATCCGGCGTGCTCGGGAGAGTCGGCCTCCAACTTCTGTCAGGCCGCGTACTCGAAGTACGCATTGGAGACGACGACGCGATCGTCCACCCGGCCCTCGAACACCACCTGCCCCTCACCGTCGTTCCACGCCAGAACCGTGAGCGTGTCATTCAGGAACACCGGCGCCGAGAAGCGCACCTTGATGCGGCGAAACCGTGCCGGATCGCCACCGGCAAGTTCCTCGAGCAAGAGCTGCGCGCTGTGCCCGAAAGTACACAGGCCATGCAGGATCACCTCGTCGAAGCCGCCGAAGCGGGCGGCCTGCGGGTCGATGTGCAGCGGGTTGTAGTCGCCGGAAAGGCGATAGATGTGCGCCTGTTTGTCCGCCACGACGGCACTGACCGTGGCGTCCGGTGCGCGTTCCGGCACCGCGACCTTCTGCGAGAACGTCTGCCCCACACCCTCAAACGGCTCGATGTCGCCGAGCTTCTCCACCCCGCGCCGGAACGAGCCGTTCACCATCCGCACGCACACCTCGCCACCCTCGCCAAGCACTTCGCTCTCGAACTCGACGAAACCGTTGCCCCGACCGCGCGGGTGGATGCCGACGACGCGCGAACGCACCTGCACCTCGCCAGCGAGCGGCAGCGGCTGCACGAGTTCCAGATAGCGCTCGGCATCGATGTTGAGCGGGCCAGGCGAATTGGGCACGAGCGCCGTGTCCATGGGCGCCCCCGCCCCACCCCAGCGGATCGGGAAGGTAGGGAACACCGCAAAATCCGCATGCCGCTCATAGACAAACCGCAAGTCCCGCGTGCCAATCCCCACGGCATAGAGCAGCACATCGCGCTGGTCGTAGCGAATCGTGACGGGCTCTCCCCAAGGCCCTGGCTCTCCACCGGGAAGCGCGCCCAACGCGTCGTACACGGCCATAGGCCCGGCTCCTTCATGCTGGCGAGATGCGACCGGCGACACGTTGCCGTCCCCGACGGGGAATTACAAGTTCGCGCTGCCCGGTGTGTGAAGTGCGCGGCTCAGTGGAGCGGTCCATGCCAGTGATGATGGAAAGGCTCTCGGTGCAGCGAGTTGGGCAAATCCACGGTGCGGCCAAGCGAAAAAGGCGTCGTGCCGGCAGGCTCGTCCGGAATCGGTGGGCGCGGCACAAACACGGGCAGCCCGGCAAAGGTCATCCGGGTCGTGAGGGTTGATCGTCCGCCGGTGATACGCGACCAATAGGCGACCGTGTTCTCGACGTATCTGGCGTGCAAGTCCAAGAGGTCCGCATCGGGCGATTCGCCGGGCCTGGGCAGGTACACAAACGCTGCATTCAGGACGGACTGTGTCTGGGGGTAGGCGGGCCGGCGGGGTCCTTCGGCGGCGATGACCTGCGCGAGCTTCACCGGCTCTCGCCGCGCCGTGTAGTTGCCGCCGGAATACCTCTGTGCCAGGTGGCCGGGGACATCGCCTGCCGGTTGGATGTTGCGAAGCAGGAACGTGTCCGGCACTTCGCTTGGATCGGCCAAACCCATCAGGTAAAGGTCGAACCAGGAGAAGCCGCCCCACCACGTGCCCCAGGTGGGCGTCCAGGTACCATCGCCGTTGTCCTTCCAAAAGCGTCCATCCATCGTCGATGACGGTTCGCCGACGGTCGGGTCCGACGGAAACGCTGCGGGCGTATGCAGATCGGTGCGCCAATGACATCGACAGGGCTCGCGTTCGGCAAACAGCGGTTCGATCTGGTTGCCCGGCGCCGCAAAGGACACAAAGGCGCCCCATGCGTGACCAAGTTCGTGCGCCAAGTGCCAGCTTGCCTCGGTGAAGCCGCTGTATCGCCTGCTCCCGGTGACCGGTCGAGAGTCGTACAGGAACGTTGACCTCGCCCACGCCGGGATTGCGTAATGCCCTTTCAGGCGGCCCGCGCTGCAATCATGTGGCCAGCCTGCGCCAGGTCCGACACCCATCACCGAGCTTTCGTACAGGCGAAACGGCGAAGCCGCCTCCTGCGAGTCGATGCGGAACTCGCTGTGGAACGCGAGCACGTCGAACTCGTCGCCAAGCACGTCGATGATCCGGCAGGCGATCTCGGTGGTGTCCGGCGCGGCTGGCCAGTGGAACACCTCGTGCGGGCGCGCCGCGCGAGTGTCGCCAGCGAGCGACAGGTCCGCCATGTCGAAGGACCGCACGGCAAGGAAGGCGTCGACAGTCGCCAGCCTGTCCTCTTGAACGAAGCGACGGTCGATGAACTCGGTGGCCGTGGCGAACACCGCCACATCGCCTCCCGCGAAATCCCCAACGTACGCCAGCAACCTGATGCGACTGTCGTCGTCGCTGTCGAGGACGCGAGGTTGACCGGGGCCCCATGCCACCTCAACGCCGCCCGAGGTTCGGTCGATGGCCCACACGAACTCCACGTCGTCGAAGAGCGTCTCGGCCAGAGGCGGATCGGTGTCGACGTACAGGCGGTAGCTGTCGACGCTGCCCGCAGGAACGGACCGCAGCGGACCGCCGAGTGAGAACTCCAGGATGAAGGCGTCCGTGTTGGTCGCGTACACCGTGACCGCCCTGATGTCGAGATGGCCGGGGAGCTCTGAATCCGCACCGTCGACAAGCGTTGCCACCACTTCTCCGCGAACGGATTCCGGATTCGGAAAGAGCCCCACGATGGCATCCTTGTTCGCGATGTGCTGGTAGCTGAACCGAACCCGGCCATCGGGGAACAGGACGGTCTGAAAGGCCTCGTCCTGCGCCGGCGGCACACCGAAGACGTTGAAGTAGAACGTCTGCGCGAACCATGTGACCACCACGCGGTCCGGCCACTGCCGCACATGCCTGCGGGCGGTGCCGAAAACGCCGAACCACGGCTTGAAGAACGGGCTGATAGTCGGTGGGCCGTGCGCCAGAGCGCCGGAGAACGCCGACATGGTGGCAAATCGGTAATGGTTGATGTCGATGTCCCTCGCTGCGCCCAACGTCAGCATCCCCTGTCGACTGACATGCAGCGAGCCATGCGAGTCGCCTGCGAACGGGAACCGGAATCCCTCGATCTCGACTGGGCCGTCACCAACCTCGTCGCCTATGTCGGAGTCCCAATCCAAGGGGCCGACTGCCCACGTTAAACCCCCTGCCATGTCGGGCGTGAATGTCACGGACTTGCCGTTGAGGTCGAAGAGGTTGGACGGCCCGAGTTCGTCCGGCGCAAGGCTGACGAGAACCTGACCACCCACGGTCGCGGATATCCCCCGTTCGGGCCTGCTTCGGGTGCGGTCGCGAGGGAAGGCATCCTGAGAATTGAGAACGCCATCGCCATCGAGGTCATTCCGCGTAGGTTCGCCGACGCCGACCCCGCCACGACCTTCGTCGCCGGAGCCCTGGTCTTCACCATCGTCCTCGCCATCCGCGCATGGACACGCTGCGTGCGCGTCTCCCCACGCGAGGACGCGATAGCGGCCGCTCTCGTGTCCGCCGACCTCGACGTAGTAGATTCCGGCGTCGAGGGTGGTCTCGATGCGGAAGGCGCCGTCGCCGTCGTCCATGGCGACCTCCATCAGCGACGCGTCGCGCAGGGTGGCGAAGGTGTCCAGCGTGCCGGCGCTGCGGATCGTCACGTCCGTCATGTCCTGCGGCACGTCCAGCCGAAACACGTCGATGTCCGTCTCGGCAGCGTCGATGCTGCCCACCGTGGACAGGTGCGTCTGCGGGACGCGGGCCACGTCGTCGCCGCTGTAGAGCGTCAGCAGCGTCGACTGGGCCGCGCTGTCGCCGTGGTCTGCGTCCCCGCCGATCAGCGCGCTGACCGAGTAGTTGCCGGCCGCCGCGCCGGACACCTCCAGGTAGTACACGCCGGGCGCCAGCTCCTCGGTGATGCCGAAGTTCATGGCCGGGCCGCCGGCGTCCGCCGTCGCCAGCTCCGTGCCAGCGCCGTCGCGCAGCGTGCCCATGGTGTCCGTCGGGCCGGCCGTCTCGAACACCACCGTGGCGTCGCCGGCGAGGTCGATGCGGAACACGTCCATGTCGTCGCCGCCGGCGATCTCGCCGGTCAGCGGCGGGCCGATCGGCATCAGGGTAGAGCTTTCCGCAGTGCCGCCGTGGTCGGTCGCCGCGGCCGCCTCCTCGGCGCAGGCGCAGTCCGCATCGGAGCCGGAGGCGACCACCCGGTAGCGGCCCGCCTCGTGCCCAAGCACCTCAAGATAGTAGGTGCCGGCGGCGAGAGTCGTGTCGATGCGGAAGGCGCCGTCGACGCCCTCGTCCGAGGCGACCTCGGCCAGCGAGCTGTCGAGCAGGCGCCCGGCGGTGTCGAGCTGGCCGGGCGTGCGCAGCACCACGTCGGTGCCGTCGCGCGGCACGTCAATGCGGAAGTAGTCGAGGTCCGCCATGGCCTCGTCGATGGTGCCGACGGTCGAGAGCAGAGCGCTCGACGCGATGGACGTGACGCTCGCCACCTCGGCCGCGCCGTAAAGCAAGAGCAGGGACGAGCTCGCCGCGGTGCCGCCCTGGTCACCGGCGTCGGCGAGCAGCGCCGTGAGAGCGTAGCCGCCCTCGGAACCGGAGACGGCGACGTAGTAAACGCCGGCCGCGAGCGTCTCGGTCAGCTGGAAGTTGTTGCCGCCGGGGCCGGAGCCGTCGTCGGAGGCGATCAGGGCGCCGTTGCCGGCGAGCAACTCGCCGCGGGTGTCGGTGGGGCCGGCGGTGGCGACGGTCACCGTGGCGCTGCCGGCGAGGTCGATGCGGTAGTAGTCGAGGTCGTCCGCGCCGTCGATGGTGCCGATCTGCGGCGGACCAATCGCGAGCAACGTGGCACTCTCAAGTCTGTCGCCGTGGTCGTCCTGCGCCCACGCTACGCCGAACGGAAACATAGCGACCAGGCATACCGCGAGCACAGAGACGGTTCGCCGCATTTCCGAGTCGCGGTCCTCGATAGTGCGCTTCATATCATGGTTCCTTGGTGGCTAGCGCTAATCGTGTCCAATGCGACACTACTTGGCAGTCTCCTGTTTCATCTCGGTCGACTCAACCGGGCTACGCGGAGGGAGGTGGTGAATGTGTCCATCGCTTCCGACGACGCACATAGCGGAAGCAGGCACGTTGCCGAACGAGGGTGGACGCAAGTTTGGCATGGGTTCAACCTTGACGTGATGACCCAGACCTCCGAACTCGATCTTCCCTCGTCCTTTGGTCGCCATGGCATAGTTCTGACCGAAGGTCCAATAGTCATCGGTATATGCCGAGCTGCTGCTAGCACGCAAGAACTGGTATGTACGGTCGAGCACCTCCGGGGTTATCACATCCATGTCTTCGGTTAGAAGGATCACTGCCGCACGCAGTTTTCGTGGCGCAGCGCTAAAGTCGGGCTTCCGCGGGCCATGCTCAGCAATGGTCTCGTGGATCGAGTACTCACGAACGTCAAGGGCGGTAAAGAGTATCCGCCCTTCCTCATCACGTTGGATTTGCCCGTTCTGGTCCTTCAGCAACTCGGCGTCCTTTGCTATTGATCTCGGCGGCACTTCTGTCGCGGACCCTAGCCCGGCAAAATACAGTTCAAGGTCGCTGTACGGGCGGACAGTCTGGAACCGACTTGGATCGTATCCAAACAGTCCACCACCGTGGTCGATCACGTCCTTTGAATCAAACCCCCCTATATGTCCGAATGCGCGAGGCCCCCACGTGTAGGATAGGTGCGATCTGTCGACCGTCTCCACCGCATAGTTAGCCCACATGTGCATTAGTTCGTGCAACAGAGGTGTTAGTACAAGGTACTTCCGCCAAGGGAGATGGATTACTCCTTTCAGGCGACCGCTAGATCCGAATTCCCCGGCAACCGAGAACTGTCTCTTTCCGATTCCTCGTACATCATTGCTTACATGGCTATACAAACCGTTGTAGGGCCAACCGCCGCTTGACCCTTCGGTCTCGTAAACTGTGATTGGGATGAATATCAATACGTCGAAAGCGTCATCGAACCAGAGGTAGAAGTGCTGTGCGTAGACGCGGAAGTCGTAAGGGTCGATCCTTCCTTCGGCGTGCATGACGAGGACGCTATCTCTATAGAGTTGCGTCAACCAAGAGTCATGGAAGCCACACGAACACTCCACCTGCGAGTCGCCCCAGGCGAGCACGCGGTAGCGTCCGGTCTCGTGGCCGCCGACCTCAACGTAGTAGACGCCGGCGTCGAGGGTCGCCTCGATGCGGAAGGCGCCGTCGGAGTCGTCCATCGCCAGCTCCATGCCGTCCGCGTCGCGCAGGTAGGCGTAGGTGTCGAGGGCGCCGGCGCTGCGGATCGTCACGTCCGTCATGTCCATCGGAACGTCGAGGCGAAACACGTCGATGTCCGTCTCCGCGGCGTCGATCTCCGCCGCCGTGGACAGCAGCGCGCTCGGCTTGATGTTGTCGACGTCGTCCTGGCTGTAGAGCGTCAGCAGCGTCGACAGCCCCGCCGTGTCGCCGTGGTCCGAGTCGCCGCCGCCGAGCTGCGCGCTCACCGCGTAGCTGCCGGCGGGCCCGGAGACCTCCAGGTAGTATACGCCGGCGGCAAGCTCCTCGACGATGCGGAAGTTCATGGCCGGGCCGCCGCCGTCCGCCGTCGCCAGCTCCGTGCCGGCGCCGTCGCGCAGCGTGCCCATGGTGTCGGTGGGGCCGGCCGTCTCGAACGCCACCGTGGCGTCGCCGGCGAGGTCGATGCGGAACACGTCCGCGTCGTCGGCGCCGGCGACCTCGCCGGTCAGCGGCGGGCCGATGGGCATCAGCGTCGAGGTCTCGTCGGTGTCGCCGTGGTCCCCAATCGCCATCGCCTCCCCGGCGCAGGGGCAGTCCGCATCCGAGCCGGAGGCGATGACGCGGTAGCGGCCCATCTCGCCCGTGACCTCCAGGTAGTAGATGCCGGCGTCGAGCGTGGCCTCGATCCGGAAGTTGCCGTCGCCGCCGTCGTCGGCCGCGACCTCCACCAGGGCGCTGTCGAGCAGGCGACCGGCGGTGTCGGTGCCGCCGGCGCTGCGCACGGT
Organism: Pseudomonadales bacterium; assembly: GCA_965116935.1. GTDB lineage: Bacteria > Pseudomonadota > Gammaproteobacteria > Pseudomonadales > Azotimanducaceae > VXYL01. The sequence continues at coordinate 5,298,406 of OZ220737.1, forward strand.
CACGTCGGTGCCGCCCGTCGGCACGTCGATGCGGAAGTAGTCGAGGTCCGTCATCGCCTCGTCGATGCTGCCGACGGTGGAGAGCAGGGCGCTCGAGCCGATGGCGGTGACGCCCGCCACCTCGGCCGCGCCGTAGAGGGTGAGCAGGACGGAGCTGGCCGCCGTGCCGCCCTGGTCGCCGGCGTCAGCGAGCAGCGCCGTGAGGGCGTAGCCGCCCTCGGAACCGGAGACGGCAACGTAGTACACGCCGGCCTCGAGCGCCGCGGTCAGCTGGAAGTTGTTGCCGCCGGGGCCGGAATCGCTGTCGGAGTCGATCAGCGCGCCGCTGCCGTCGAGCAGCTCGCCCTGGGTGTCGGTGGGGCCGGCGGTGGCGACGGTCACCGTGGCGCTGCCGGCGAGGTCGATGCGGTAGTAGTCGACGTCGTCGGCGCCGTTGATGGTGCCGATCTCCGGCGGACCAATCGCGAGCAGCGTAGCACTCTCAAGTCTGTCCCCGTGGTCGTCCTGCGCCCACGCCACGCCGAACTGAAACGTAGTGACCAAGCATGCCGCGAACACCGAGGCGGCTCGCCGCATTTCCGAATCGCGGCACTCAAAGGTGCGTTTCATGTCAAGGATTTTACTTGGTGGCTATCGTCGGGGTTGCGGTGTCTTTTGGTCACGTCCCGGCAGGTTGACGGTGCATCGAGCAGGAGACGCCGGGGGCGTCGCGAACTCGCACGGCATGAACCTCCCGTGCCTAGATCGGCACACGCACCGCCCACATCCGCGTCGTTCCGTCGCTTACGTCTTCGGTTGCCATGCTTTGGCGGTAGAGTTCCACGCCGGCGTCGTCGTGAAGCGTCAGAGTGAACTCTCCCGGAACATCACTTCGGGGCGGCTGTGCACTTGGGGCGGACGAGTACAGCGACCAGACGCCGTGTTCGTCCACGGAGCGGGACAGCGCCAGGCTCAGCGGTTCGGAGGGTGCCAGCGCCAGCGGCGCTTCACTGGCCCTGACGCTAGTCTCCGCGGCAACCGACGTGCGCTCGCGCGCCCCGGTAATCGCATCCGTCCGCCTTGGCGCCGACGAACCCCTCGAACTCACCGTGTTTGTGGATCGCAGCGTCGTCGATGTCTTCGTCAACGACCACCACGGCGTCGCCGCCCGCGTCTATCCCGATCGCGAAGACAGCACCAGCATCAGCCTGCGCTCGCAAGGCTCGGTGGCGGAACTCAAGGCCCTCGATGCGTGGTAACTCGCGTCCATCTATGATCCTGCCTGACCCGCAGACGCACGATTGCGCGGAGTCGCTCAAGCAGCCCTAGGTGCGGGCATTGACTCTGCATGGGCGACCGTCACCCATCGCCGTCGTTCTGGTCATCGCCTCCGCGTTCGTCGACACACGCGCACGGCACCTGCGAGTCGCCCCAGGCGAGCACGCGGTAGCGTCCGGTCTCGTGGCCGCCGACCTCGACGTAGTAGACGCCGGCGTCGAGGGTCGCCTCGATGCGGAAGGCGCCGTCGGAGTCGTCCATCGCCAGCTCCATGCCGTCCGCGTCGCGCAGGTAGGCGAAGGTGTCGAGCGTGCCGGCGCTGCGGATGGTCACGTCCGTCATGTCCTCGGGCACGTCGAGCCGGAACACGTCCATGTCCGTCTCCGCGGCGTCGATCTCGGCCGCCGTGGACAGCAGCGCGCTCGGCTTGATGTTGTCGACGTCGTCTTGGCTGTACAGCGGCAGCAGCGTCGACAGGCCCGCCGTGTCGCCGTGGTCCGAGTCGCCGCCGCCGAGCTGCGCGCTCACCGCGTAGCTGCCGGCAGCCCCGGACACCTCCAGGTAATACACGCCGGCGACAAGCTCCTCGGCGATGCTGAAGTTCATGGCCGGGCCGCCGGTGTCCGCCGTCGCCAGCTCCGTGCCGGCGCCGTCGCGCAGCGTGCCCATGGTGTCGGTGGGGCCGGCGGTCTCGAACACCACCGTGGCGTCGCCGGCGAGGTCGATGCGGAACACGTCCATGTCGTCGCCGTCGGCGATCGTCCCGGTCAGCGGCGGGCCGATCGGCATCAGCGTCGAGGTCTCGTCGGTGCCGCCGTGGTCCCCCATGGCCATCGCCTCCCCGGCCCAGGGGCAGTCGGGATCCGAGCCGGAGGCGAGCACGCGGTAGCGGCCCGTCTCGCCCATGACCTCCACGTAGTAGGTGCCGGCGTCGAGGGTCTCCTCGATCTGGAAGTTGCCGTCGCCGCCGTCCTCGGCCGCGATCTCCGCCAGCGCGCTGTCGAGCAGGCGGCCGGCGGTGTCGGTGCCGCCGGCGCTGCGCACGGTCACGTCCACGCCGTCGCGCGGCACGTCGATGCGGAAGTAGTCGAGGTCCGTCATGGCCTCGTCGATGCTGCCGACGGTGGAGAGCAGGGCGCTCGAACCGATGGCGGTGACGCTCTCGACCTCGGCCGCGCCGTAGAGGGTGAGCAGCGTGGAGCTGGCCGCGGTGCCGCCCTGGTCGCCGGCGTCGGCGAGCAGCGCCGTGAGGGCGTAGCCGCCTTCGGAACCGGAGACGGCGACGTAGTGGACGCCGGCCTCGAGCGCCGCGGTCAGCTGGAAGTTGTTGCCGCCGGGGCCGGAGTCGCTGTCGGCGGCGATCAGCGCGCCGCTGCCGTCGAGCAGCTCGCCGCGGGTGTCGGTCGGGCCGGCGGTGGCGACCGTCACCGTGGCGCTGCCGGCGAGGTCGATGCGGTAGTAGTCGACGTCGTCTGCGCCGTCGATGGTGCCGATCTCGGGCGGGCCGATCCCGAGCAGCGCCGAGGCGGTGCGACCCGTGTGCTCGCTTTCGACAGTATCGCCCTGGTCACCTTCTTCGATGTTCTTGGTCAGACGATACCGGTCGTTCACGGCACCGTCGTTGCGGATGAAGTGGGCGTCCATCTGGTTGCCGGCGAAATCGAGCACGACAGACCCCTCGATGTTCTCCCAATAGACCATGATGGGATGTCTGCTCAAGCCGCCTTGATTCTTGGAGGAACTGCCAACCACCGAGTAGATCGAACCTTGGTTCGCTCCGGGGTCCTTGCGGTAGCCGCCGCTGCTCGGCCGCCCCGCGGTGATGTCCTTGCCGTGGACTCCCCGTCGATACAGCGCCGACACTCCGTAGTGTCCGTCGATCAAGACCGACCGTTCATACGAGTGGCTGTGCCCGGTGAGGTTCAGGTCCGCACCGAAATGCTCCAGCATCGGCACGAATCGCTGGCGCATATGCCGCATGGTGCTTTCGCTCGGGCTGTCGGAGTCGTGCGAGCCCTTGGAGTAGGGCGGGTGGTGCCAATAGCTGACGATGAAATCCTGGTTGGTGGCGGCGAGGTCTTCGCACAGCCAGCTGTACATGGCACCGCCGCTGCCGTCGCCGGGACAGATGTTGGTGGCGGGATTGTTGGGTGCCTCTCGGCTGGTGTCGTGGGAGTCGAGGGCCACGAAGTGGATGTTGCCGTAGTCGTAGGAGTAGTACGCCTCGGTTCCACTGGCGATGCCTCCCGCCTCAGCGGCTTTGGGCAAGGTGAAGGCTTCGTAGTAGGGGCCCGATTGGGTGGGCGAGTCGGACGCTCCGAACTCGTGGTTGCCCGGCACGGGCCAGAGGACATGGTTGCGCAGAACCTTGGCGAAGGGCTCGAACAAGCCTCGGGTGGTCTCGCTGTCGGTGGCGTCCGTGTAGGCGTTGTCGCCGAGCATCAGCACGATGTCGGCCAGTCTCTCGCCGTTGGCTGCCGTCCAGTCGAGGTATTCGTTCATGACCGCCGCCGCCTCGACGCAACCGTCTTGGGAGGCGGAGCACTCGCCCGAGTCGCCGATCACCCAAACCCGCACCGGTTCCCATGAACCGACTCTTGGTGAGGTCTTGAAGAAATGGTCGGCGTCGTTGCCGGCGAACGTCCCGTCCGCATTGCCGATTTCGTAGAAGTACCTCGTGCCGCTGTCTAGGCCGGTGATTAGCACTTCGTGCTCTTGGGTCAGCCCTTCGCTGGCGATGGTCGTGCTCAGACTACCGACCCTCCTTCCGTACGAAAGCTTCGTGTCGGTGCGGCCGTCGGTGCGCCAACGCACGATCATCGAGGACGGCGTGCCCATTTGCAGGTACGGCCCGCGCACCACCGAGGGCTGTGCGGCCTCGTCCCGCGTCTGAAGACCGAGGTCAAAGCTCACGTCGGAACTGCCGGAGCTGTTCTGGTGGACTTCGACCGCTAGCACGTTGGCGCCGTCGGCCAGCGAGTCGGCCGGAACTACGTACCGGTGCAGGAAGTCCCCGTCGTCGCCGGCGAGCATTGCAAGCGTCCGGTAACCCACCGCACCCGAGGGCATGTTCGACCTGACGATTTCGCTGCCGTTCAAGTAGATGATGGCGCCATCGTCGCGTCGCAGGTTCACTTCGAGGTCAACGACCCCCGTGTTGTCGGCGCTGAAGGTGTGCCGGAAGTAATAGGTGATTGCGCCGCGAGTGATGACGGTTGCCTCGTCGCCGTCCCCGAAACCGAGTTCAGCCGGGCCGGATTCCCAGCCGGAGTCGTCGAAGTCCGACGCTCGCCAGGCGGTGCCCTGGTCACTACCGTCGTCCAGATATCGCCACTCGGCTCCGAGCGGGATCCGTTCGTCGGCATGGGCGGAGGTGAACACCAACGCCACGTTGATCGCGACGAGCTGGAATGCACGCAGGGAGAAACGGCGTGGGTGCCTTGGCGACGAGGAGGCGGCTGGTGTGTAGTTCATGGTGCGGCGCTGCCGTTCAAATCACTTCCCAGGTGGACAGTGATGCTCTCGCTGAGCGAAACCATCGCCGGGGTTGATCGAACCCTAGCTGGAAGGGATTCAAGGGCGGCCTGCGCCTGCCGGAAGGCGACCACGGCGTCTTGGTCTTGACCGGTCGAGGCGAGAATCCTGCCCTTGTACGCAAGCCAGCGTTCCTTGCGCGGTGCGTCGGCGAGCACACTGTCGATGCGGCCCAACGCACGCGCGTGATTGCCGCGGTCGAGTTCGATCTCGATCGCGAGTCTTTGCAGGGTGACGAGGGGGCCGAGCCACGCCATGGCGTCGTCGAGGCCACGGATGGCCAAGTCCAGAAACTCCTCGCCAGCTGCTTGGTAGGCTCGCGCACGGGCGAGGTAAAGGTCGGGTGCCGGCGTCGGATGGGCGGCGATGGCAAGCGTGTATTCGTCCCCGGCCTCTCGGTGCCGGCCCCGCTGCGTCAGCGTCTCGGCGAGGGCGACATGCGCCGATGGGCTCTCGGGCCCCGAGTCGATGTAACGTCGCAGCGAAGCCTCTGCATCGACGAGTTCGCCTCGGCGCAAGTGCGTCAGGCCGCGTAGGTAGTGGACAAGGTGATGGGCGGGTGCGAGCACCAGTACACGGTCGAGATCGGCCAATGACTCGTCGTAGTGGCCAAGCCGGCGCAAGGCCTCGGCACGCTCCAGCAAAATGCCAAGAGAGTCGGGATTGGCCTCGACTTCTGCGTCAAGGTGCGCCAGATGCTCGCTGCGGTCACCGTGCCCCCACAGGGCCTCGACAAAGATGGCCGCCCAAAGCAACCCTGCCGCGCCCCTGAAAGCGCGTCGAAACGGAACTCTCAAAGCGGCCCTCGTCGTAGCGAAGCGCATCGGCGGGCATCGTACACGAGCAAGAACCGCCCCTTGCGCTTCGCGGAAACGTAGCGGACGCAAGCGACGAGCCTTGCACTCCGCTTGCGGATATCCTTGATGCTGAAAGGTCCATCGCTCGAGTCCATGCCTATGTCCGATCGTCGCTCCAAGGTTCCCCATTACGTCTTCCCCGACACGCTTGCCGAGCAGGAAGCCGCGTTGGCGGACAATCCTCTGCTCACGCGAATGCTGCGGGCCCGGGAAGCGTACGCCGGGGATCGGCATCGGCCGACTTACCACTACGTCAATCCCGAGGCGATGCTGAACGACCCCAACGGGCTGTGCTTCTGGCAGGGGCGTTGGCATCTTTTCTATCAGGCATATCCGCCGGAGGACACGCGCCAGCATTGGGGGCACGCCGTCAGCGACGACCTCATCCATTGGCGCGACCTGCCCTACTGCATCTATCCGGACCCGGAGGATCGCTGCTTCTCCGGCGCGACGCTGGTGGAGGAGGATCGGGTGATCGCCATGTATCACGGCACCAAGGCCGGCAACATGGTGGCGACCTCAAGAGATCCGCTGCTCCTCAATTGGACCAAGGTGGGCAACGCGCCGGTGATTCCGATGCCGGCGCCGGACGGTGGCGCCCTGCCCTACCGCGTGTTCGACCCCTGCATCTGGAAGCAGGGGGGCTTCTACTACTCGCTTTCGGCCGGCCAGACGCCGAGCGGGCCGGGCGGCAAGCCGGTGGCTGCGGATTTCCTCCTGCGCTCAACGGACCTTGCGCATTGGGAATACCTGCATCCGTTCGTCGAAGACGACCACTACACGCTCGTGGGTGACGACGGCGCTTGTCCGTATTTCTGGCCCATTGGCAAGCGCCACATCCTGCTGTTCTACAGCCACATGAGCGGCGGCCAGTACCTAATCGGCGACTACGACACGGAGCGGCAGAAGCTCAAGGCGACGGCTGGCGGCAAGTTCAACATGGGGCCGTCGGGGCCGTCCGGCGTCCACGCCCCTTCGGCGACGCCCGATGGCGAAGATGTGATCGTCATGTTCAACATGAACCCCGGCAAGCCGACAGCGGGCTGGAACCAGATCATGACCCTGCCGAGGCGGCTTTCGCTCGATGCGTACGGCGAGCTCACGATGCGGCCGGTGGAGGCCGTGCACGGGCTTCGGGGCGAACTGGCATCGCTCGGCGCTCGAACCATCGACGCCAACCGGGACGAGATTCTGCCAGGCCTCGGCGGCGACGCCGTGGAAATCCACGCCACCATCGCTCCGAGTTCCGCCAGCATGGTCGCGCTCGACGTGCTGGTCTCCCCAGGGCGGGAGGAGTTCACCCGCATTGCCTTCTACCGGGACCGCGGCTACGCCGACAACGTGCTCCGGGAACGACCAAGAGGGAGCCTGGTGACCCTCGACACCTCCTGCTCCTCCACCGCCCCCGACGTGCGCGCCCGCGCCCCGGAAACGGCACATTTGCGCCTCGCGCCGGAGGAGCCGCTCGAACTCACCGTGTTCGTGGACCGCAGCGTCGTCGAAGTCTTCGTCAATGACCGCCAGTGCGTGGCGGCCCGCGTCTATCCCGAACGCCAAGACAGCACCGGCATGAGCCTACGCTCGCAAGGATCTCCAACAGAGCTCAAGTCCTTGGATGTGTGGCAGATGCAATCCATCTACGATGCCGTCTGACTCGGCCGCCCGGTCGACTTCGGAGACAAGCCAGAGCGAAAGGAATGCCATGCAACGGATGATCATCGACTGCGACCCCGGCCAAGACGACGCCATCGCGTTGATCCTGGCGCATCGCCATGCGGAGGTGGTGGGCATCACTGCTGTGGCCGGCAATGCGCCGCTTGAGGCTACCGCGGCCAATGCACTCGCCGTCACCGCCGTGCTCGGCGTGGAGACGCCCGTGTATGCCGGCGCTGACACCTCGCTGCTCGGCGTAGCCAGGGATGCCCGCATCGTGCATGGCGAATCCGGTCTCGGCGGCGTCACCTTGCCGCGCCACGACCGAGCATTGGCCGAAGGTCACGCGGTGGACTTCCTGCTCGAAGCGAGCGACCCCGACACGTGGATCGTCGCCGTCGGCCCCCTCACCAACGTCGCGCTTGCCATAGCCCGCGACCCAACTTGGCCCAAGCGCATCGCCGGCATCTCCATCATGGGCGGCAGCACGGACAACGGCAACGTCACGGCCACAGCCGAGTTCAACATCTACGCCGATCCAGAAGCCGCCGCACGTGTCTGCCGTAGCGACACTCGACTCATCATGTGCGGCCTCAACCTCACCCACCAACTACCCGTGGACGATGCGGTTCTCGATCGCGTGCGACAAATCGACACCCCCGCCGGCAAGCTCGCAACCGAATCCTTCACATTCCTCTTGGATCGGCTCGACTCGCTCACAGGCACCCGCCGAGCCTCCCTGCACGATCCATGCGCGGTGCTCGCCGTAACCCACCCCGAACTCCTCGACACCGAGTCGTGCGCTGTCACGGTGGAACTGGCCGGCGAACACACCCGCGGCATGACGGTGGTGGACAGGCGCTCCCGCTCCGGCATTGAGCCCAATGTGGACGTGGGCGTTGGCCTGGCTTCCGAGGCGGCAATGGCGCTGGTCGAGGACGCCTTGGCGGGGAAGTAGAGCCCTCGCATGGAACCAATTGCGTAACACACATTGATGGTTTCAGGACTTGACTCGAAGCGAGGGCCCTCGGAGGGAAGGCATCCTGCCTTCCCTAAGCGCCGACAGGCGCTTTTTCCATCTGCCAATGAGACAGGCGCGCTGGTGCGCGCCAGGGAAGGCAGGATGCCTTCCCTCCGAGGGGCGCCTCGGCTTGTTCCTTGCGCGTCGGCGACCCGGTGTCCTCGGTGGGCGCTTGCGGCACGCCGTCGGGGCGCAGTAGAGTCTGAGCACTCGGAGGGGAGACACGCTCATGCGATACGAACTCAGCGTCAACGGGCGCTCGGTGGCGGTGGATGTGGCGCCGGACACGCCGATGTTGTGGGTGCTGCGGGATCATCTCGATCTCACCGGCACCAAGTACGGCTGCGGCGGCGGCTTTTGCGGCGCCTGCACGATCTACGTCGATGGCGACATCGCCCGCTCGTGCCAGACGCCGGTTTCGACGGTGGCGGACAAGGCCATCTCCACCATCGAAGCGCTGCACGAAAACCACCCCAAGCTGGCCCAGGTTTGGGAGACGAACAACGTGCCGCAGTGCGGCTACTGCCAATCGGGCCAGCTCATGGCGGCGGCGGCCCTGCTCGACCGCAACGACAGCCCGACCGATGCCGACATCGACGCCGCCATGACCGGCAACATCTGCCGCTGCGGCACCTACACACGCATCCGCGCGGCCATCCACGAGGTCGCAGCGTACGACGCCATGTCCACGGGCAGTGAGGAGGACGCAGCATGAACATCGCCAACGTTTCCCGCCGCGACTTCCTCAAGGGTTCCGGCGTATTTGTCCTGGGCGCGGCACTGCCGGCGCGCGCCAACCTGCCGGACGGCAGCGTCACCGCGGCTTTCGAGCCGAACCTCTTCGTCGCCCTCGACACCGATGGCACCGTTACCGTCACCTCGCACCGCTCGGAGATGGGTCAGGGCATTCGCACGGCGATCGCCCAGGTCGTGGCAGACGAACTCGATGCCGATTGGAGCCGCGTCAAGCTCGCGCAGGCACCGGGCGATGCCAAATACGGCGACCAGAACACCGACGGCTCGCGCAGCATCCTGATGAACTACGACCGCTTGCGCGATGCCGGCGCAGCAGCGCGACTGATGCTGCGGCAGGCCGCCGCGGCGAAGTGGGGCGTTCCGCTCGACGAGGTGAGCGCCGAGAACCACATAGTTGCCCACGCCGGCAGCGGCCAAAGCGCCGACTACGGCGAACTTGCCGCCGACGCTGCCGCGCTGCCCGTGCCGGAGACGGTCACGCGCAAGTCCGAGTCCGAGCATCGCTTCATCGGCAAGCCGGTGGTGCATGTGGACAACGGCGACATCGCCCGCGGCAAGGGCAACTACGGCGCCGACGTGAAGCTGCCGAACATGGCCACCGCTGTCATCGTGCGCTGTCCTTGGCTTGGCGGCGGCGTTGCCAAGGTTGCAGACCCAGAACCGCGCGCAGGCCTGATTGGGCTTGAGGTCATTGACCCAGCACCGCCCGCCGGGCCGATGTTCGCGCCTTGGGGAGGCGTCGCGGTTCTCGCCGAAGACACCTGGACCGCACTCAGCGTCGCCCGCGAACTCGACATCGAATGGACGGCCAGCCCGAACCAGAGCTTCGGCAGCGAGGCCTTGACGGCGGAACTTAAGGCGATGCTCGAGTCGCCCGGCCAGACGCTGTTCGACATCGGCAACGTCGACGCTGCGTTCGACTCGGACGGGCAGGAACTGTCGGCGGTGTACGAAACGCCATTCCTGGGCCACATGCCGATGGAACCCCCGGCTGCGGTCGCCAGCGTCGAGGACGGCCAGTGTCGGGTGTTTGCAGCAGTGCAGGACCCGCAATCCACGCGAGGCCTCGTGTCGCAGTATCTGTCCATGCCGCTCGAGAACGTGGACATCCGCGTCACCCTGCTCGGCGGCGCCTTCGGGCGCAAGTCGAAGCCAGACTTCGTGCTCGAGGCCGTGGAGCTGTCGAAGCGGCTGAAGCGGCCGGTGCGCGTGCAGTGGACACGCGAGGACGATGTCCGCCACGACTACTACCACGCCGCCAGCGCGCAGTTCCACCGTGCAATGGTGGACGAGAACGGGCACCCCACCGCCTGGCTCCAACGCACGGCGTTCCCGTCCATCACCACCGTCTTCTCCGGCCAGGCGCTGATGCCGGCGGAGTGGGAGCTGGAGATGGGCTTCACCAACCTGCCCTATCGGGTCAGCAACCAGCGCATGGAATCGGCCGGCATTCGCCCCGGCGTGCGCGTGGGCTGGATGCGCTCGGTGTGCAACATCTTCCACAGCTTCTCCGCCAATGTCTTCGCCGACGAAATGGCTGCCCTCGGCGGTCGCGACGCCATCGAGCACCGCCTCGAAATGCTCGCCGAAGGCGGCGAGATGGAGGTGCCTGGAATGCAGCCGCCCCCGGGACACGCCATGGACATCGGCCGCTTGCGCCATGTGATCGAGAAGGTTCGGGACCTGTCCGAATGGGATCGCGAGCGCCCGGAAGGCACGGGCCTCGGCTTCGCGGTGCATCACAGCTTCCGCTCCTATGTGGCGATTGTGCTCGAAGCCCGCATGGAGGCTGGCCGACCGAAGGTGACCAACTCCTACGTCGCCCTAGACTGCGGCACCCACGTCAACCCCGACACCTGCGCCGCGCAGATGGAGGGCGCCGTCGTGTTCGGCCTGTCGCTGGCGCTGCACGGCGAGATCACCATGCAGGACGGTCAGGTGCAGCAGAGCAACTTCCACGATTACCCGATGCTGCGCATGAACGAAGCGCCGCCGACCACGGTGCACGTGGTGCCATCCCAAGGCCGGCTCCCGGCCGGTGTGGGAGAGCCGGGCGTGCCACCGGTGGCGCCAGCGCTGTCGAACGCTCTGTTCGCCGCCACGGGAACGCGCTACCGCTCGCTGCCCATCCGCATGGCTTGAGCCTTTGGGAGCGCGGGGATTCTGCATCGCTTGCCGTTTCCGGACTGGCTGACGGGCCTCTGGGGGCGAGGGCATCTTGCCCTCGCCCGCAAGGCCCTCGCGCTGCTGGCGGCGCTGGTGTGGCTCGGGGGTTGCCACGATCAGCCCGATCCGCGCTTTCAGGCGCCGCTTGTGTCTGGCGTGATCACGTTGCCCATGACCGCTACGCAGCGGTTCGACGAGCAGCTTTCCGCCACCGGGTTCATCGCTGCGCTGCGTGGTGGAGGCAATCTCGGCATCACGTTCAGCACCATTGCTGCCGCCGGTGACGACGGGGACGGTGCCGCCAACGCCGACATCGTGCTCGCCCAGCTTGCCGCCGCGAGTTTCGATCCCCGCATCTTGGGGCCGGGCGTTGCACCGGTCGATGCCTTGACGGGCGGCGGGCAAACCCTCGTGCTCGGCAGCGGCTTCGTTTCGGTGTTCGATCCCGTGTCGCCGCTGGGCCTTCTCCAAGTGCAGGGCGAAGTGCTAAGCGAAATCACGCCGCATGGCTACACCCGCGTGCTCGGCGTGCGCGACGGCGGCGAGCGCGATGTCGCCATCGTTGGCCGCAATGACTATCACCAAGGCATGTTCGAGTCGGCGATTCAGGTGGGCCCGGGCATCGTCGAAGGCGGGCTCCTCGACATCTCGCCGCGAGAGCGCAAGCTGCCCACCTTCGTGCGCGCCTTTGTCGCCTCCTGCACCGATCGCTGGATCGTCGGCGTCACCCAAATCCCGATGCACCTGATCGACGTGGGCGAGCGCCTGCTCGCATTCTTCGCCACCGAAGGGCTCGCTTGCGATGAGGTGGTAAACCTCTCCGGCGACCGCGAGGCGCTGCTTGCCGTGATGAGCGAAGACCGCCGCAGCATCGCCTACTTCGGCAACCCCGCCCTGCCGCGGGCATCGCTCTTGGCATTTGCCGCAACCGAGTCTTGAAAGGCGGTGGAGGGAAGGCATTCTGCCCTCCCTCGCGCCGCTAGGCGCGCTGACTGGGGTGCAAAAGGACAGCGCCTGTCGGCGCTAGGGGCGCGCCCTGCGGGCGCGTTGGCAGAGAATGCCTTCCCTCCAGAGTCCGTCATCAAGGAACAACCTCATGGACATCGGCATCTGCGTCGCCTCGCACGTCAAGGACATCGACTACATCGTTCGCGCCGAGGAACTCGGCTACTCCCACGCCTGGCTCGCCGACAGCCAGATGCTGTGGTCCGACTGCTACGCGGCCCTGGCGCTGGCGGCGGTGCGCACCAAGACCATCCATCTCGGCACGGGAGTGGCCATCACCGGCACCCGCCCTGCACCGAACAACGCCTCCGGCATCGCCACCGTCAACGCGCTGGCGCCGGGACGCACCTTCTTCGGCGTCGGCAGCGGCAACACCGCCATGCGGGTGATGGGATTCCCGCCGCAGCGCATCCGCGAATTCGACGCTTACCTCGAAACCCTCGCGCCGCTGTTGCGCGGGGAGGAAGCGATGTTCCGGCGAGACGGAGAAGAACGCCCCATCCGCCACATCATGCCCGACGATGGCTTCGTCAACTTCAAGGACCGCATCCCGCTCTACGTCTCCGGCTTCGGCCCCAAGTCACTCGGCCTCGCCGGCAAGCACGGCGACGGCGCGGTGCTGGCCATGCCGGCCAATCGCGCCGTGATGCTCAACATCTGGCGCATGATCGAGGACGGTGCCCGCGTCGTCGGCCGCGCGATCGACCGCGATGCCTACTACACCACGGGTCTCACCACGATGGTGGTGCTGGACCCCGGCGAGGCGGTGGATTCGCCGCGCGTAAAGGCGGAGTGCGGGGCGATGGCCATGGCCGGCGTTCACTTCGCCTACGACCAGTTCCGCAACTTCGGCCGCCAGCCTTCCGGTGCCCTGGCCGGCATCTGGGACGACTACCGCGCCATGATCGAGAGCCATCCCGCCGACCGCCGCCACCAACGCATCCACGCCGGCCACAACTGCTGGGTGCTGCCGGAGGAGGAACGGTTCCTGACCCCCGAAGTGCTGCAAGCGTCATCCCTGATCGGCACCCGCGAGGCCCTCGCCGAACGCCTGCTGGAGCTGGCGGAAGTGGGCCTCGACCAAGTGATGATCCTGCCGAACTTCGACACCCGCTTCGACGTGCTCGAACGCGTGGGCCGCGAGGTGCTGCCGGCTGTGGCGTAGGCGACAACAGCAGTCGGACTGCGCTCGCTCGCGGTGCTGCCTTGCGGCCCGTTGTCAGTCTGCGCCTAGGAGGGCAGCCCGCATTGCGTCGCGGGTTGCGGTTGCGTGGGCTATCACGCGGTTTGCCGTCTGATCGTCGAAGCCAAGTTCCGCCATGATTTCGGCCGTGTCGGCGCCGAGCGCGGGGGGCGGGGACGGATGCGGCGTCGGCGTTGCGCTGAAGTGCATGAGCGTGCCCACGGTTGGGGTGGTGCCGCTGACCGGCAGCGCCAGATCCACCACGTAGTCGTTGGCCACGTTCTGCGGATCGGTGGGGATGTCGCCGTGGCCGCGCACGCGTTCCCAGATGATCTCCGGCTGGGTGGCGAAGAAGGCTTCCCACTCGTGCCACGGCTTGCTGGCGAAGGCGTTCCGCATGAGTGTGCGAATCTCGGCCACGCCGTCGTCCGCGCCTGCCATGCCGATGCGCTTGCCGGGCGTGTTCCACTCCTCCATGAGGATGGTTTCGGGGCGGTGCGCGAAGATCCAGAAGTCGCTCCACGCTTCGTCCGTCATGGCTGCGACGAAAAGCACATCGACGCCATCCTGGGAGGTGTACATGCCATACGGCGCCTTGATGTTCGGGTGGTGGCCGCCTTCGCGGGAAAGCGGCGTGCCGGTGAGGAAGGAGTGCTGAAGCTCCCACATCTGCAGCCAGAGCTGCGCGCCTAGCGAGGAAGTCCGCACCACCTGGCCTCGACCGTTCCCGGCCCGAGCGACGAGCGCCGTGACGCAGGCGAGGGCGAGCTGCATGGCGCCAGCGTGGTCGGCAATCGCCGCGCCTGGGGGCGTTGCGGTCTCGCCGGGCTGACCGGTCATGCTGGCGATCCCTCCGCGGGCCTGGGCGGCGCCATCGAGCATGGCCTTGGCGGCGTCCGGGCCGTGCGGCCCGAAGCCGTTGACGTGGCCCACCACCAGGTTCGGATAGCGCTCGGACAGGGCGTCTGGGTCCAGCGTCATCCGGCCGAGGGCCTCGGCGCGGTAGTTGCTGATGAAGACGTCGGCGGTGGCGAGCAGGGCATGCATCACTTCCGGACCCGGCGCGACGTGCAAGTCGAGCACCAACGAGCGCTTGCCCTTGTTCATGGCGATGAACTGCGAGGCATAGGCATCCGCCGGCAGCGTGTTGTTGACGCCCCGGTGGTAGCGACTCGCATCGCCCATGGGCGGCTCCACCTTGATGACATCCGCGCCCATGTTGGCGAAGTGCAGCCCCACGGCGGGGCCTTGGATGGCCGTGGCAAGCTCCACCACACGCAGATCGGCAAGTGGTCCCGGCATCTGCTTCCCCTCTAAACCAGCATCTGCACGTCAGTTTACGACTCACCGGACGCATCGCCCAATCTTGGGCTTGCCGGTTGCCGCGTCGGCACGCATCCTTGCGCCTTTCTGCAACCAAGGCGAACCCATGATCCTCACCACCACGCAGAACATCGAAGGCAAGGCCATCCGCAACTACCACGGCATCGTCACCGGCGAGGCCATCGTCGGCGCCAACATCTTCCGCGATTTCTTCGCCGGCATCCGCGACATAGTCGGCGGCCGCTCCGCCTCCTACGAGAAGGAATTGCAGAAAGCGCGCGAGATTGCGCTCGAAGAGATGGAATACGCGGCGCAGGATTTGGGCGGCAATGCCGTGGTCGGCGTGGACCTCGACTACGAGGTGGTAGGCCAGGGCGGCAGCATGCTCATGGTCACGGCCAGCGGAACGGCCGTGACGGCTGCCTGAGTGCCCTGTTGCCTCGTGCGCGTTACGGGGCGCCCGATGGTGCGGTTTGGTCCTGCGGATCGAGCCGCACAAAATGCCGCGGCGGAAAGCCGGTGAGGATGCGGAAGACGACCCCGGTCGGGTTGTCCGCGGCCACCCTCGCCTCCTCCTCACCGGCGACCGCGACGGCGGTGTGAGGATGTCCGGCGGGCTCCTCGCCGCGTCGGATCGTGACCTCCGGATTGGCCAGCACATGGCCATACCAAGCGCGGGGCCAGTGGTTCACGGCCACATAGGCCTTGCCGTCGCTTTCGAGCTCCGACAGCACGCGATCGTGAGGATTCCCGTCGGCGTCCGTGGTGGTGATGACCAGGGTGCCCGGACCTTGGGGCTGGAAGTAGCCCAGCAGGCTCTCGAACACGGTCACGAGCAGCACATACACCAGCGCCACGATGCCGAGGATTTTCGCGATTCTCATCCCTTCCTCCCAGCGGCCTTTCGGACTTGCCGCACGAGCGGCGACGCACGAAGGCTGTTAGCCGTAGTTGCGAGCGAAATGCGAGCACGAAGGCCAGCCGTACGCGTCAGCGAACGGCCAACGCGCCCTTCAAGGCGCACAAGCGCCTCCGGCGCACTCTGGCGGGTTTTCGCTACGCGAAAAACTGCGAAAGGAAGCTCGCTCCCTCCTTCGACTCGATGGTGTTCTGCGGCGCAGACTCCTAACGCAAGCGATTGACGGCCACATTCTGCACCATCCGGGCGGCGTGAGCGAAGCGAAATCACCGCGCTCGATGGCCGGGTGCGAGGCTTTCCCTCCCGTCGAGCACACCCTGCCGGACCCTACTGGCTGCTACACTGACGAGGAGGGCGCAGCGCGCGCAGCACCGTTCACCCAACCTGTCATTTGCGGAGGCAAACCCATGCCCGTTTCGTTGTACGACGCCAGCGTCGGCACCTATCTTCAGATCCTGAGTTCCGTGGAAGGCGTTCTCGACAAAGGGCGCGAGCATTGCGAGGCGAATGGCATCGACCTCGGCGAGGTGGTCGAGATGCGGCTGATCGACGACATGCTGCCGTTCCGCTTCCAGCTCATCTCCGTCACCCACCACTCGCTCGGCGCGATCCAAGGCGTCGAGGCTGGCGTCTTCAGCCCGCCGACGATGAACGACCTCGACTATGGCGGCCTGCGCGACATGGTGGGGGATGCACGCAAGGCACTGGCCGATTACTCGGCAGACACGGTGAACGCCCTCGCCGGCAAGGAGATGGAGTTCCGCATGGGCAGCCGCGCCATGCCCTTCGTCGCGGAGGATTTCCTGCTGACGTTCTCCCTGCCCAACTTCTACTTCCACGCCACCACCACCTACGACATGCTGCGCATGAAGGGCACGCCGATTGGCAAAGGCGATTTCCTGGGGCGGATGCGGCTGAAGCGGTAGCAAGGCGAACAGCTTAGGGAAGCGCCCCTTCGAGCAACATCACGCTGCGCCATCCGCCCGGCACGTTTGGTGTTGACTCGGCTTCGAGGCACATCCGTGTCGCATTCAAGACGGGCCTCGTAGGGGACGGGCTTGTCCCGTCCCGGCGCCAACGCAGCGTTGCCGAAAAGGAGTGCGCGCGGTATTCGCCGGCGGTGCGGTCGATGGGAATCGCGAGGTCGCGGCGGGTTCCGTCCGCTCGGTAGCGGACGATGTCGATGTCTCCGAGGTTGGTCTCGACATCGCCGCCGTCGGTGTAGCGGTAGGCGAAGTCCAGTTCCCAGGGGCCCTTGAGGGGGATGGCGACGCCGGTCGTAAGCATGAACGTGGCTTCTCGGTCGCTGCCGGAGGGGAGGGCCGTGAGAGCGATTTCGCCATTCGGCCCCTGGCGCAAGGCGGGGAATCGTTGCACGAAGTCCGTGAGGCGGTAATCGGTGGCGCCGTAGCCGCCGCCGACATAGAGGCGTGAAGCCGGGCCCGCACCCCCGAAGCGCCACGAGAACACATCCCACGTTGCCGTCAGCAGCAAACGACGGACAGCAAGCTCCGCCGTGGATGGCTGTTCGTCGCCGGAGCGCACGTAATTGGCATTGCCGCTGAAGTCGACGCCCGGTGCAGCCGCAAGTTCGAGACCAGCCCGAAGGCGCGGCATGAACCGATAGCCGATGCCAAGCTTGAGTTCCGCGCCCCGGTCATATTGCCCATCCGTGAACCGTGCCGGGCCGCCATAGAGCAAGGGCAGGTCGGTGGCGTCGGCCGCCTTCACATCCTGAAATCGCGTCGACTCCACCGACACGGCACCAACGCCCACATCGAAGGAGAGCCGCTCGGCGCCACTCGCCCAGCCCGCCAGCAGCAAGGCCCCGGCGCCGGCCACCCCCCGCCCGAAGCGCGCCACCGCGGCGACGCTCAGTACAACGATTCGCGATCGTCGCGCCGCCGGCGCGCCCGTTCGGTGAGCTCCTCGTCGATGGTGATGGCGAAGACGCCAGCGGGCCCGACGATCTTCTGCACCATCAGGCGCTCCACTTCGCGCCGCTCGCGCTCGGTCACGCCGTTGTATGCCGCGCTTGCCAAGAACGCCTTGTAGGTGGCGCTCGTGTCCATGAACGGCACGATGAAGCCGGGAATGATGGCCTGAATCTGGGCGCCGCGCTTGTTCTCGGTGAAGTTCATGCCGGCGCGGTGCCATGTCCTTGCGTCGTAGAGGATGATGGTGCCGGCTGGCGCCTCGATGAGGTCGGACTCCGGGCCGCTGTAGGGCAGGCCGAATTTCGCGCGATGCCCCTTGCGATAGGTGTGCCGCGAGATGCCCCACTCCTCGGGCGGCGGCGCGGCGGTGGCGTGGCTGCCGAGTTTGAACAGGGTGCCCCCGTTCGTGCGCGTGAAGTCCGAGACGCAGACATTGCGCTGCATGCCGAGCACCAAGTCTCCCGACGGCAGCGGCACGCGGTCGCCGGTGCCCCAGAGATACGGGAAGTCGGTGTGCCAGCCCTGCACCTCGCGCTCGCCGTCGTCCTTGGTCAGCGCCGTGATGCCCGGCGAGTGACCAAGGCGGATGTCGTCGGTGTGCATGTACTGGCGCGTGAGCCAGAGCGAGACGGGCTCCACGGTCATCTTCGCCACCGCAGGATGTTGCACCAGGGGCGTTTCGCGCACCGGAGTGCGGTTTTCGTAGGCGTCCACGCAGCCGACCTGCTGCAAGCCGTCCACCACCTCCGGTTCGAGAATGCAGGTGAGCGCCACCCAGCCTCGCTCGCGCAGGATGCGCAGGGACTCCGAAGGCAGTTGCTCAGGGCCGTGGCCGACCGTGAAGTCGGCTGCTTCTCCGAGCGATCCGTCTGCACCTACGCCGGCACCGTTCCATGTCAGCCGGCAAGCGCCGCCGACCTCCTGCGCCGATGCGGCGAGCTTGAGGCCGCTCGCCACATGGACGAAACCGTCACCTTCAACATCCCAAAGAGCGGCGTCGTCCACATGCTCCTGCACGTGCAGCGTCTCGCCATCTGATGCCAGCCAATCACCCTCCCGGGTGTGCAGATAGCTGTAGTGATGCGCCGGCCGCACGAAGGTGGTGACCCGGGGATTGAACTCCCCTGCCGGCTGATGCCGGGACTCAAGCGCTGCACTCGCCGTCGCCATGTTTCCCTCACTCCTCCTTCGCATCCGCACGAGGTGCCTTCGCCGACATCGGGGCCGGCACCGCCCGACGAGTATAGCGGCGTGGCTCGGCGTTGGAGTTCGGCCGCCGAGGACGCCGGAGCGCCGACGCGCAGGGAACAGGCCGAGGGGCTCCTCGGAGGGAAGGCATCCTGCCTTCCCTGGCGCGCACCAGCGCGCCTGTTTCCTTGGCAGATGGAAAAGCGCCTGTCGGCGCTTCAGGGAAGGCAGGATGCCTTCCCTCCGAGGGCCCTCGCTTGGAGTCAAATCCTCAAACTATCAACGTGTTGCTCGGTTTGTCCCATAGGAGGGAGCGCGATACCCCCAAGTCTGCCCCACATACCGGAACATCCCGCAACAAAATGCGTCAAACTAGTGCATAGTGCCGGCAGAGCAGGTGCGGGAAAAGGCCGTACCGTCGTCCGACTAGGGATGCACTTGCTCCGTGGCGTCACAAATCGAGCGGCCCGCCTCCGGCAAACGGCCGCGGAGGTTCCCAAAAAATGTCGAATCGTGCCTCGCTGCTCTCGCTTTGCACCGCCTCCTTGGCGTCTCTCGCCCTGCTTTCGCCACCGCTCCTCGCGGCCGAGGAGAGCCGCCAGATCGAAGAGATCACCGTCACGGCGGAACGCAAAGAAGCCTCCATCCAAGACACGTCCATCTCGATCACCGCCTTCACGGAGGAAATGATCGACGACTTCGGAATCCGCAATCAGTCAGACCTGCAGAATCTGGTGCCCGCCACCACGATCCAGCCCTACGACTCCGCCATCCGCGGCGTCGGGCGCAACTTCCGCAACCTGGGCGGCGACCCAGGTGTCGCCACCTACATGAACGGGGTCTATTCCGAAGACCTCTACACCGCCACCATCGGCTCGTTCTGGGACATGGACCGCATCGAGGTGCTGCGCGGGCCCCAGGGCACCCTCTATGGCCGCAACGCCGTCGGCGGCGCCATGAACTTCATCTATCGCAAGCCCACCGACGAGTTTGAGCTCCTGGGCCGAACCGTGCTCGGCACCTACGGCACCCGCGACCTTTACGGCGCCATCTCCGGGCCGCTGGTGGAGGATGTGCTCACCTCCCGACTCACCGTGTCTTCCCGCCAGCACGACGGCTGGGTGGAGGAACGTGGCGATGGCCCCGATCTCGACAGCGGCGACGAGACCAACGTCGCGCTGCAGTTCGAGTGGCGCATCACCGACGCCATGACGCTGAACGTGCGCAGCAACAAGGCCGACGTGGACCGCGTCTTCGGCGGCGCGGACGGCGGCGGCCTGATCGTGCTGGTGGGCGAGAACAACATCATTCCCGGTGGCGACGGCCTGCGCAACTACACCGTGCAGGCGCACGGCATCCGCGCCGTGGACGCCAGCGTCGCCAATCCGCTCGATTCCGCGTTCCTCGATCCGCGCATGCCGGTGCTGCGCTACAGAAACCCCACCACCGGTGCGGAACTGCTCGCACAGCGCATCCGACCCGGAATCGACCCGTCCGGCGGCTCCGGGTTCCCCAACCACGGTCGCGACGTGACCCTGGACCCCGCCGAATGCGTGTTCCTCGACCGCGAAGACATCAAGGGCGAGGACCTGTGCGCCTACACCAACGGCCTCAACTCCGAAATCTTCGACCAGCAAGGCAATCAGGCCGAGTTCGAGTGGGCCTTGAACGACACCACCACCTTCAAGTACATCTTCGGCTACAACGACCTGATCTACCATCGCATCACCGACGACGATTCCACGGCAAGCCTCACCGACGACCGCTCCTTCTACGTCAACCACGAGGCGGAGTACGTCTCGCATGAGCTGCAGCTTTTCTGGAACCTGACCCCGGAGCTCTCCTTCACCTCGGGCGTCTTCTTCTACGAGGCCACCATCGACCAGCGCTACGACTTCTATTCCTCCACAGGCTCGCCGCAGTTCACCGATCCAAACTGGGGCATGGACGGCATCCTCGCCGCCGCGGCCCCGGGCGCGGTTCCCGGCGATCCGCCGCTGATGTTCCTCGCCGGCCTTCCCACCCCGGTGAATTCCTACACCGCACGGGAAATGGCTGAGGCGTCGGGCTACGAGGAAGGCGTTTTCACTGGAGCTGTCGGCACCTGGCTCGGCGACGCCACCCTCGGTTCCGTGAAGCACGGCATCAACACCACCGGCAGCGACCTGCACGGCAACAACAAGACCGAGCGTGAGGCGTTCGCAATCTACACCCAGGCCGTTTGGGATCTGACGGACCTCATGTCCCTCACCGCCGGCGTGCGCTACGCCTATGACGACGTGATGGGCAGCGAGGACTACGTGCAGTACTCGGAAACAATGGGCGTGCTCAATGCCCTCGGCATTCCTCTCGGCATCGCCAACGTGCTGCGTGGGGCGCTTGATCCGGCGACCCTGCAACCCACGGGCCTGGTCGAGCCCTGGCTTGGCGGCACTCCGATCACCTTCGGTGCCCATCGCCACCTCGCCCGCCGAGACGAGAAGACCACCTTCCGGCTGAATCTCGACTACGCTCTTGACGACGATTCCAAGCTCTACGGCAACATCACGACGGGCTACCGCTCCGGCGGCTTCAACCTGACCTTCTTCAGCCAGACGCCCACCTACGAGCCGGAGGAACTCATCGCCTACGAGCTCGGCTACAAGGGGCAGTTCCTGGACCGCACCATGCAAGTGAACGGCTCGGTCTACCTCTACGACTACTCCGCCATTCACACCCGCACGGAGGAAGCGTGTCCGCCGCAGCTCGGCCTCGACAGCCTGTCGAGCGTCTGCGCCATCGGCGTTTCCTCGACCACTTCCGTCGAAGCCGCGCCCGGTGCGCGAGTCTCCGGGCTCGAGCTCGAAGTGCTCTGGCTGCCGACCGCCGAACTCACGCTAGGCGGCAACTTCAGCCTGACGAACTCGGAATACACCGAGTCTTTCGTCATCATCGACGGCGCGGACCCGACGGTGCCGCAGGTGCTCTACAACCTCGCCAACAACGCCGACCGCAGCCGCGACATCAAAGGCAACCAGCTGCTGCAAGTGCCGGAAAACAAGGTAAGCGCGTTCGCAAGCTATCGCTTCGACTTGGGACAGTCCGGGGCGCTCGAACTCCTCGGCACCTGGGCGTACATCTCCGACGTGTACTTCGCCGCCTACGAGTCCGAACTCGACAAGGCCCCGGCCTACGACCGCCTCGACCTGCGCGCCACGTGGACCAGCCCCTCGTCCGAGTGGACCGTGACCGGCTTCGTCCACAACGTCTTCGACAAGATCGGCATCCGCCAAATCCTCCGCCACGGCGCCGTGGACGGCTACCGCCGCACGGCCCAAGTGTCGGAACCAAGACTGGTGGGCGTGGAGGTCTCCTACAGCCTAAGGCCATAGCCGCCGCGGGAATCGCTGGGCCTGTGCGAGGGCATCTGCCCTCGCACACGCCGCAAGCGCGTCCTTGAGGAACTCGGCACAGCCCACTTGGTACGGCCTTGCCCTCCAATCATCCCCCTATAGGGGGTTGAAGAATGCGAAACGTCCTTCGGTTGGAGGACGGCCACGCCAAATGGCTCGTACCGAGACGACAGTAACAGCTCCGGTTTCGGCCGATGCCAGATCGTCCACCGGCCAATTTGCCGGTGGATTTAGCGGGTTGTATTCAGCGGTGAGAGCCGCTACGCTACGCCGCATGAACACCTGCCCTCAAGCCGACTTTGACGCGGACCTCGCTCGCGTGTCACCCGGCCTAGCAGCGTCGATCGGCTTTCGCACAGGCGAGCGTGGCACACACACCAGTCGGACGATCATGCTCGAAGAGATCTCGCAGCTCATGGGCGCCCTGCCCGGGAATGCGACACCGGCGCAGTACACCAACGCGGTCATCAACGGCAATTGCCTGAGCAAGCGGACAAACGCAAATCGCGCCATTTCTTTGCAGCACCTGAAAGAACTGTATGCCCTCGATGCGAACGTACCCTTGTTCCGGGTCTTCCGCGACACTTGGGCGAACCACGCGACTAGCCGCCCGCTGCTCGCATTGCTGTTTTCGTTGGCTCGGGATCCTCTGCTCAGAACGACGGCTGCCGCCATCGTTCCCCTAGCCGCCGGCCACGAGCTGGCCCGTCAACCGGTTAGGGACGCAGTTGCAAAGTCGGTCGGAGCCCGGCTAAACGAATCGACGCTCGACAAGGTCGTCAGAAATGCACTGTCGTCTTGGACGCAATCTGGGCACCTTCGCGGTTGGAGCCGCAAGATCCGTCAGGCGGTGACAGCGACTCCAGCCGCAACGGCGTTCGCGCTGTTGGTCGCATACGGAACCGGACGGCGCGGACAGCGCCTTTTTGGATCGCCTTGGGCTGCCGTGCTAGATAGTGATCCAACCCGACTGGTCGAGTTGGCGTTCGACGCCAAACGGCTGGGGCTGCTAGAACTGAAGCAGTCCGGCGCGATGATCGAGGTTTCCTTTCCCAGCACTCTCGCCAGACACGACCAGAGATCGATGTATGAGCCGCATTGAGACCCTAGCCAGACGTTACGGCCGCCACATCGGATTGCCGTGGCGAAGCGATTTGGCAGGGCCAGAACGTGCCATCTTCATCGTGTACGACAACGCGGACGAACGCAGGCTGCGCCTGAGGTTGCCGAGCTTCGAGACCATCACCCGGGAAGCGGGACACACCTGGCTCGAGTTCGATCTCACTACGGCGTTCGCTCAGTGGATGGCAGGAGTGGACTACCACGAGAGCTACTTCGAGGAACCCACGGATCTGGAAATGCAGCTCGACACGGGATTCCTGCGCCACTTGACTGATCGACTTCGCGACGTGCTGCGTTCACCGGACGCAGACGAAGATGCGGTCGTCGCCATCTACGGCGTTGCAGCGCTGTTCGGCCTTGTCCGCCTGTCTGCCCTGCTGAAGGGAGTCGAGTCGGACGTGCGCGGGAGGCTTGTCGTCTTCTTCCCCGGCGAACACGAAGGCAACACCTATCGCCTGCTAAACGCACGCGATGGCTGGAACTACCTCGCTGTGCCGATCACCCTGAACGAGGATCGAGGAATCTACCAAGCATGACAGACCGATGAAGAACCGCGAAATCTATCGGCGAGACCCAAGCCCCGGGGCACTGCTCAACAACGGCGTCGCCGCAATGAGCGACGCAAGCACGGACAACGAACGGCAGACGCTACGATTCGAGCTGGAGCACTTCGTATGCGAAGGCGAGTATCAGCGCGGCCTCGTTCGTATTCTCGAGTCCTTCGTCAACAGCCAGGGCCAACCAGAACAGCCGGCGGCTTGGATCAGCGGCTTTTTCGGCAGTGGCAAGTCCCACCTTGCCAAGGTGCTGCGCTTTCTTTGGATCGATCAAGAGTTCGGGGACGGTGCCACGGCGCGCGGCATTGCCCGCCTTCCGGCAGACGTACACGATCTCCTCCGCGAGATTACGACCTTGGGCAGACGGTCGGGTGGTCTGCATGCTGCGGCGGGAACGTTGGGGGCCGCGGCAGGCGATAGTGTCCGCTTGGCATTGCTTGGCGTCGTCTTGCGATCCGCTGGCCTGCCGGAAAGCTATCCACAGGCCCGCTTCGTGCTCTGGCTAAAGCGAAACGGCATCTATGACACGGTGAGTGCTGAAGTGGAGGCGGCCGGGCGGAACTTCCGCGCGGAACTGAACGACATGTATGTCAGCCCCGTCATCGCCCAAGCGCTGCTTGATGCAGACCCGGACTTCGCACCGAACCGTCGCGAAGTTCGTGCGGCGCTTCGCAGCCAGTTCCCGAACGAAAGGGACATTTCCAACGAGGCATTGGTGCACGCGATGCGCGATGTCCTGGCTCCGAACGGCGAGATGCCATGCACCGTGCTGATTCTCGACGAAGTGCAACAGTACATCGGTGAGGACACAAGCCGCTCCTACGTCGTCCAAGAGGTCGTGGAGGCATGCAGCAAGCGCTTTGAGGACCGGCTGCTCTTCGTGGGAACCGGCCAGACCGCACTCTCCGGCACACCGGCGCTTCAGCGCCTGCAAGGCCGCTTCACGGTCAATGTGGAACTCTCGGACACCGATGTCGAGACGGTAACGCGGAGGGTCGTCCTCGCGAAACGGCCAGACAAGATCAACGACGTGCGCACTACGCTGGACATCCATGCGGGCGAGATTGATCGACATCTAGTCGGCACAGCGATTGGCCCCCGCTCCGAGGACAAGGGCGTCCTCGTGGACGACTATCCCCTTCTCCCGGTCCGAAGACGCTTCTGGGAACGGGTGCTGCACGCGGTGGATCGAGCCGGAACGGCGGGCCAGTTGCGCACGCAACTACGCATCGTTTACGACGCAATCCGCGAAACCGCCGACCGCCCGCTGGGCACCGTCGTGCCAGCAGACTTTCTCTTCGACGAGATCGGTCCCAACCTGGTCCAGTCCGGCGTTCTGCTACGCGAAATCAACGACACGATCTCGCGTCAGAACGACGGCACGCCAGACGGCGAGTTGAAGGCGCGCGCTTGCGCCCTGATTTTCTTGATCCGTAACCTGCCACAGGAGCCCAGCGCCGATATCGGGGTGCGGGCAACCGCTTCGACCCTCGCGGACTTGATGGTGTCAGACCTCGCACAAGACGGCACAAAGCTCCGGAGCCGCCTCCCTCCTCTCCTCGACGAACTGGTCGAAGCGAGCACTTTGATGCAGCTCGGCGACGAATACAGCCTGCAGACGCGCGAGAGCAGCGAATGGGAAGCCGAGTTCCGCACACGGCAGAGTCGGCTGATGAACGATCCCACGCGCATAGGCCCCTTGCGAGGTCAGCTCTTCGGCGACGCCATCCAGAACGTCATCGGTTCCGCAAAGCTGCCCCACGGCGATAGCAAGGAGCCGCGCAAGCTGTCGTTGCATTTCAGCGCCGATCAGCCCCAACCCAACGCTGGCGACATAACTGTATGGGTACGCGACGGCTGGGGTGCCTCCGAGAAGAACGTGCTCGACGACGCCCGGGCCGCTGGGACGGACGACGCCACGATCTACGTGTTCGTGCCACGGGCACGGGCCGACGCCCTGCAGCGCGCTATCGCCGCACGCGACGGGGCACAAGGCACTCTCGACTACAAGGGCGTTCCGTCGAGCCCGGAAGGGATCGAGGCTCGTCAGGGCATCGAGACACGACTCACCGAGGCGAGGAACAGCCTGAGGGCACTAGTCGGAGAGGTCATCGCCGGCGCCAAGGCGTTCCACGGCGGAGGCACAGAGCTACTCCAAGCAAGCCTGACCGAGAAGATCAGAGCGGGCGCAACGGCATCGCTCGACCGCCTGTTCCCCTCCTTCAGGCAAGCCGACGACACGCACTGGCGTACGGTGATCGAGCGTGCCCGAAAGGGTGCAGGCAATCCGCTCGAAGCGGTGGGCCACATGGGCAAGACTGAGGACCACGCGGTATGTAGCGCGGTTCTGTCGTTCATCGGCAGCGGCAGGAAGGGGCGAGAGGTTCGGACGCACTTCGGGGCGCCGCCATTTGGTTG
Organism: Pseudomonadales bacterium; assembly: GCA_965116935.1. Classification (GTDB taxonomy): domain Bacteria; phylum Pseudomonadota; class Gammaproteobacteria; order Pseudomonadales; family Azotimanducaceae; genus VXYL01. Next base: position 5,324,694 of record OZ220737.1, read on the forward strand.
GCCCCGCGACGCGGTGGACGCTGCGCTGATATGCCTGTTCGAGTCCGACCACCTTCGAGCAACTATGAACGGTACGGCCGTCGCCCGCGGCCAACTCGACCAAGGAAAGGTCTCAACGGCCGACTTCCGCGTGGAGAACGCGACGGTGGACACGCGGCAGCGGCTGCGACTTCGTCAACTTCTGACCAAGGGAGGCGTGGCCGTACAGCCCAATGAGGAAGCCGCGGCCGCGACGGAGTTCCTTGAGCGGCTAGGACAGTTGGCTCAGAATGCAGGCGGCGAGCCACCGCTTCCTCCTGTGCCGGACACCAAGCACCTAGATGGCCTCCGGTCGCTCTCCGGTAACGAGCAACTACTCGCCATCCTCGAACGCCACGACGAACTCCAAAAGAACGTTGACGACTGGACGGCAGCGGGTGAGCTGTCAGCCAAACGTATGCCCACCTACGAACTCGCTCGCTCGATGGCCAAACACGCGGAGTCGTTGCCTCAGGTCAAGGACATCCTTGCTCAACTCGATGCGGTCGAAACTAACCGCGGCCTGTTGGCAACCACAGACCCTGTGCCAGACCTTGTACGGGGCTTCGCGGATGCGTTGCGCAGTGCACTCGCAGAGGCAGAACGTCGGTACCAGGACGTCTTCGCGGCACAGTCCGAGGCTCTTGGCAAGGCCGAAAGCTGGCAAGCAATCACACCTGCAGTACGTGAGCGTCTCTTCGGAGAACGTGGAATCGTTGAATGCACCACGGAGAGCATCGGCACCGACCAGGAACTGATCCAGTCTCTCGCGCGAATGTCCCTTGAATCATGGCGCACGCGCACGGCCGCCCTCCCCCAGCTCTTCACGGAGGCGCGGAAGGAAGCCGACAAGCTGGTCGAACCCAAGGTACGGCACATCAAACTCGACAGCCCGACACTACGTTCCGCCGACGAGGCAAAGGCATGGCTCGCCGAGACGGAGAAGCGACTGCTGGAGGAACTGGAGAAAGGGCCGATTGCGGTTTCGCATTAAGGATGAAGACGCTTTCGACAGAACACCGCCGGCAACTCGAACGCACGATCGTCAACGCGCGCGAGGTTGCGGAAACGGGCGCACGGGCGGCCCTCGAGGCCCTTGCGGTCGACGCACGCGACCCGTTCGAGCACATGTCGGAGGAACAGCGCGCCCTACGCCGTCGGCTTCGGGCGCACGCGCGGCATCTGGGCGACAAGACGGATGGAAGGTCCAGCGCACATGAAATCGACCACCTTACGCACGAGTGTGCCTACGAACAGTGGCACGCCATGCTGTTTGCCCGCTTGCTGGCGGAAAACAACCTATTGATCGAACCCGAGCTTGGGGTGCCGGTCACCCTAGATGAATGCGAAGAACTGGCGAAGGACGAAGGAACCGACCGTTGGACCCTGGCCTACCGGTTCGCGCAGCGGATGCTTCCGCAGGTGTTCCGGCCAGACCATCCGGTGTTCCAAGTTCGGCTGGCACGCGAGAGTCGCGTTGGGCTTGAGGAGCTGGTCGAAGGACTCCCCAAGCATACATTCAAGGCGAGCGACGCACTGGGTTGGGTGTATCAGTTCTGGCAAGCGAGGAAGAAGGACGAGGTCAACCGTTCCGAGGTAAAAATTGGGGCGGACGAACTGCCGGCGGTGACACAGCTCTTCACGGAGCCCTACATGGTGCGGTTCCTGCTGCACAACTCGCTCGGGGCATGGTGGGAAAGCCGGCATCCCGGCAAGTCGTGCCCGGTTGACCTGACCTTCCTGCGCCACGCCGATGCCGGGCAGCCCGCAGCGGGTACGTTCGACGGCTGGCCGGACGACCTCTCGGAGTTCAGGCTTCTCGACCCATGCTGCGGCTCGGGGCATTTCCTAGTCACCGCGCTGCTGATTCTGGTGCCGATGCGCATGCGGCTGGAGGGACTCGACGCCGCGACAGCCGTCAATGCCGTATTGCGCGAGAATCTCCACGGCCTCGAAATCGACCAACGGTGCGTGGCCATCGCTGCGTTCGCCTTGGCACTGGAGGCTTGGCGCTACCCGGATGCCGGAGGCTACAGGATGCTTCCGAGACTCAACGTTGCGTGGTGTGGACAACCAGTGGCCACAAGGAAGGAGGAGTGGCTCAGCTTGGCCGACGGCGACGCGCGGGTCGAGGCTGGCATGGCCACGCTGCACGACGCATTTCGAGATGCGCCGACGCTGGGCAGCCTGATAGATCCAGCGCTTTCGGCACCGGAGGACATCCTAACGGCGGACTTCGGTCGATTGCGGCCCCTGTTGGAGCGAGCGCTTGAACGGCGTACGGGGGATGCGGAACGGGACGAAACGGCGATTGCGGCTCTTGGCATGGCGGAAGCAGCCGCGATCCTCACCGGGCGGTTCCATCTCGTAGTTACCAACGTTCCGTATCTCGCTCGCGGCAAACAGGCGGAGCGCTTGCGGCGCTTTTGCGCGAAGTGGTACGGCGGTGCTAGTGGCGATCTCGCCAACGTATTCCTTGAACGATGCCTCCAACTCGCCACCTACCGAGGCGTCGTGCAGGTCGTGATGCCGCAAAACTGGCTCTTCTTGAGTACATACAAGTCTCAACGCCAAGCACTACTCACGGGAGTGGAATGGAATCTCTTAGCGCGCTTAGGGGAAGGCGGCTTTCAAAGTGGTCAAGCTGCCGGCGCTTTCACAATTCTACTGACTGTCACACCTTCGCTGCCTCCATCGAGCCATAGTCTTACTGGTATCGACGTATCCGGTGTAGCCACTCCGAACAAGAAGGCAGAGGCACTACGTCGCAGCGAGCTCGTAGCTGTGAGTCAGCTTGCCCAGCTTAGCAACCCCGATGCGCGGATCGTGCTCGCGGACCGGTCGGATATGCCTCTCCTCTCGGAGCGCACTGACTCGCTTGTAGGGCTGCAGACCGGCGATGACCCGAGGTACTGCACGCATTTCTGGCAGCTGCCTCGGCGAGACGCCAGGGTATGGGAGTTCCTCCAGAACACACTCGATGACTCTGGCGCTCTGTACAACGGATTGACAGGGTTAGTCCGCTGGGATTCCGGCATCGGGCCGCTACTGTGCAGCTCAGGTTCAAGGGCGACGCAAGGTCTGAAAGCATTGGGTAGACCAGGAGTGTGCATTCACCGGATGCGCGTGTTGGTCCCGTACCTGTTCTACGGCACCCGCCTACATCAGAATGTTGCCGTCGTCGTACCCAAGAGCGAACGTGACCTTGTGCCCATCTGGTGCTTCCTTTCGTCGCCTGAGTACAGTGAGGCGGTGCGTCGCATCGACCAAAAGCTGAACGTCACCAACTCGACTCTGGTCAAGGTGCCGTTTGATGCCGAGCGATGGACGAGAGTTGGCAAGGAGCGCTATCCGGGCGGCTTGCCCGGACCCTATTCTGACGACCCCACCCAGTGGATATTCCACGGCCACCCATGCGGCTCGGTCGTCTGGGATGACACCGCCAAGCGAACGACCCAAGGTTCGCTTCGCACCGACCGGACTGTTCTTCATGTTGCGGTCGCGCGACTCCTAGGCTATCGCTGGCCCGCGGAACAGGATCCAGACATGGAACTCGCGGACGAGCAGCGCGAGTGGGTGGCGCGCTGCGAGGCTCTGCACGGACACGAGGACGAAGATGGAATCGTTTGCATTCCCTCGGTTCGAGGCGAACGGCCCGCTGACGAGCGCCTACTCGATCTGGTCCGCGAGTCGTACGCCGAACTTTGGACAGAGGACATACCAACCAGGCTGCTCCACGGGCGTGCTACCACCCTGGACAGTTGGCTACGCAACGAGTTCTTCGATGAGCACTGCAAACTGTTCCACCAAAGACCGTTCATTTGGCACGTGTGGGACGGCCGCAAGCGCGATGGGTTCCACGCTCTTGTCAACTACCACCGGCTCGCGGAGGGTGGCGGCGCGGGGCGGCAGCTGCTGGAGTCGCTTGCATACAGCTACCTCGGCGAATGGATCGCACGGCAACAAGACGGCGTAGCACGTGGAGAGGCCGGGAGCGAAGACCGTCTCGCGGCCGCGCGTAAACTACAGAGAGGGCTGGTTGCGATCATCGAGGGAGAGCCACCGTTTGACCTCTTCGTCCGATGGAAACCACTTAGTGAACAGGCCATCGGATGGAATCCCGACTTGAACGATGGCGTTCGGCTCAACATCCGCCCATTCCTGTCGCTGGATATTCCAGGTGGGAGAAAGGCTGCCGGCATCTTGCGCTCCAAACCGAACGTGAACTGGAGCAAGGATCGCGGGAAGGAGCCGCGGGATGAGTCGGACTTCCCTTGGTTTCGGAAGGACGGCCACTTCACCGGCGAGCGCGTCAACGACCAGCATTTCAGCAACGCCGAAAAGCGTGCAGCGCAGCGCGAGGCACAGCGATGACTCACGAAAACCAAGTCGATTGGCCGTACCCAGGCTCCCGCTGGTGGAAGTTCGACTTCCACACGCACACACCGGCCTCTGCGGACACCTACGCATGGCAAAAGGCAACAGGCACCGAACGTGAGGTGACCCCGGAAGTTTGGCTGCGCAAATTCATGGACGCCGGCATCGACTGCGTGGCGGTGACCGACCACAACAGTGGCGAATGGATCGACAAGCTCAAGGACGCGTACGCCACCATGAAGCAGCACGCCGGGGATGGGGCACCCGACGGTTTCCGAGACCTGACCCTATTCCCCGGTGTCGAGATCTCCGTGAGCGGCGGCTTCCACCTACTTGCCCTCCTCGACCTCAACGCAACGAGGAGCGACATCGACACCTTGCTGGGCAAGGTAGATTACCGAGGCACAAAGGGGGCGAGCGACGCAGTGACTCACGCAAGTCCGCCAGAGGTCGTTCAAATGGTCCTGGATGCTGGCGGTATCCCCATTCCCGCCCACGCGGATCAAGAGAAGGGGCTCCTCCGCGTCAAGCCCGGCTCTCACGAATCGGTGATGGACGCAAACACTCTGCGTGAAGTGATGGCCATGGATCGACTGCTCGCCGTCGAGTGGGTGGACCAAGAGTTGCCGATGCCAACATGTGTGGAGAAGGACTCACACCGGATCACTAGAGTCCTCGGTAGCGACTGCCACAGCTTCCGAGGAGACGGTACACCGGGCTCGCGCTTCACTTGGATCAAGATGGCTGAGCCCACGCTTGAAGGCCTGCGACTCGCACTTCTGGATGGCGACGATGTTTCGGTGCGGCGGAGCGACGGAGAGTCGTTCGAGCCCTTCAAAACGCCGAGACATTTCATCGCCGGTATTGAGATCGAGGACGCCCGATTTATGGGCAATAGCGCGCCAGAACGACTTCGGTTGACGCCGTATTACAACGCCCTGATCGGTGGACGGGGCACCGGAAAATCAACGATCGTCCACGCCCTGCGCCTTGCATATCGACGAAGCGAAGAACTGCATCACTTGGGTGAGAACAGCGAGCCCCGTCACCGGTTTGACAGCTTCGCTACCGTCGCCCGGAGCCGCGATGCCGAGGGCGCTCTACGTGAAGCTACGGAGGTCCGTGTTGAGCTGCATCGAGAGGCCGCGAAGCACCGCCTACGGTGGCGTCAAGACGGAACTGGCTCCGCGGTCGAGGAGCAGAACGGATCGGGAGACTGGGGCGAGTCGGTGAGTCAGGCGCTAACGTCCGACCGGTTTCGAATCCGGCTGTTCTCCCAAGGACAAATCGCGGCAATGGCGGGCGAGGGCCGCGAGGCACTGCTTGGCATCATCGACGAGGCAGCGGGAATCGACCACCTCCATCGTGACCTTGACGATGCGAAGCGGACGTGGAGCACGCAACGGGCACGGATGCGGGAACTGGATGGGCGCTTGTCACGCGTGCCGGAAACACGCCGGAAGCTCGACGAAGTCAAGCAGAAACTGGATGTCCTTGCTGAGGCTAAGCACGCGGACGTCCTGAATGCTCAGCAGCGAGCGGCAAGGCAAGGTCGCGAAACCGATGCGACCATCGAACAACTCGCGTCATTCCCAGAGCACATCGAGGCGCTTGCCATGGGCCTTTTGCTCGACGATTGGCCCGACGGCGTTTTCGAGCCCAACACGGACCAAGACTTGCTCGCTTGGCGACGCGCTGCCGAAGCGGCACTGGAAACGGCGCGCAATGCGCTGCTCAAGGCAGCCGCGGACTTGTCGACTAGTGCTAGCTCTCTTGGCAGCGACGACCGCCTTGCGGCATGGCGTCAACGCGCTAACAAAGCACAGACAGACTATGCGGAGTTGCAGGAGAGGTTGGCAAGTCAGGGCGTCTCCGATTCTCAGGCGTTCGGGCATCTGCTTCAGGAAGGAGAGCAACTGGAGCGCGAGCTGAAGGCCCTAGCGGATGTAGCGGAGGAGCGGGCGCGCCTAGCAAAGACAATAGATCAGCAGTGGAACACTGTCGTCAACGTGCGCAAGCGTATCACCGAAGCTCGCCGGTCGTTCGTTCGGGAGACCCTCACCGACAATCAGTTCGTTCGCATGGAGGTGATCGCGTTCGGGTTCGACGCACGCGCCGTAGAACGCGGCTTACGGGAAGTCCTTGAATGCCAGGACGATCGCTTCGAGCGGGATATCCTGCGATACGACGGTGCAGAGCCGCACGGGGGGCTAGCGTTCGATCTGGCAAACGCAGCGGACGACGACAAAGAGGACCTGTTAGCAACTATCAAGCGACAGCTGACCGAAGTCGACGACGCGCTCGGCGGATTTCTGCGCAACTATCTGGAACGCAAACTAGGACGTCCCGAATTCGCAGACCACGTTCTTTGCTGGTTCCCGGAGGACGATCTGCGCATCCAGTACAGTCGGGCAGGGGACGGTCAGGCGTGGACCGCCATCAAGCAAGGTTCCCAAGGACAACGCTCGGCGGCCCTATTGGCGTTCCTGCTCGCCTTCGGCGAAGAACCGCTCGTTCTTGACCAGCCCGAAGACGATCTGGACAACCACTTGATTTACGACTTGATCGTTCGGCAGATCCGGGAGAACAAGCTGCGACGACAGCTCATCGTCGTGACGCACAACCCCAACGTCGTCGTCAACGGCGATGCCGAGTTGGTACACGTGCTCGACTTCACAAACGGCCAGTGCCGGGTCAAGCAGGCCGGCGCATTGCAGCAGAAGTTGGTTCGGGAGGAAGTTTGCGGTGTCATGGAAGGGGGCCGAGAGGCACTCTCGCGACGCTGGGCACGCTTGGGTCGCGAGGTCTAAAATGTTCGAGACGCGCACTGAACTGCTGGAGCAAATCGAACTCGGCGAAGATTCCGTTTTGGAACTCAAGGAAGTGCGCTTCGCCGGCGGCAAGGTTCGAGGACCAACGCAGGACGAACTCGCTGACGAAATTGCTGCCTTTGCCAACGCACATGGCGGCGTGTTGGTCCTTGGCGTGGACGATGCGACTCGCAACATCCTTGGGATTCCGGTAGAACGGCTGGACTCCGTGGAGGCGGTGGTCACGCAGGCGTGCGAGGACTCGTTGGACCCGCGGGTTGCCCCCCTCATCAAGCGCATGACGTTGCCCGATCGCGCGGGCGTTGCCCAGCCAATCCTGCGGGTGGATGTGTCTCGAAGTCTGTTTGTCCACCGGAGTCCAAGCGGCTACTACCACCGCGTTGGTGGGTCCAAGCGACCGATTCCTTCAGACTACCTCGCCCGCTTGTTCCAGCAACGCAGCCAATCGCGATTGATACGATTCGATGAAACGCCGGTTCCCAACGCAACCCTCGCAGATCTTGACGAGGAGCTTTGGGGCCGGTTCAAGACGGTGCTGACCGCCAGCGCGCCGCACGAGATGCTCTCCAAGCTTGCGATGGCCTCCCTCGACGAGGAAGGGACAATGCGGCCCACGGTTGCAGGCTTGTTGCTTGCCTGCACGTCGCCGGAGGCGTTCCTGCCGAACGCGTTCATTCAAGCCGTCGCATACCGCGGGACGAGTGTCGTTCCGCAGGCAGACGAAGCCTATCAGCGGGACGCATCGGACCTCACAGGACCACTTGACCAGCAGATTTTCGACGCCTGCGCGTTTGTGAGAGCGAACATGCGAACGGGGGGACGCAAGAGTCCACAGGGCGGAAGGGTGGACCTTCCACAGTTCGACTTGGTCGCGGTATTCGAGGCCATCGCCAACGCGGTCGCCCATCGGGACTACTCCATGCACGGGAGCAAGGTGCGCCTGCGCCTGTTCGACAACCGCTTGGAGTTGTATGTGCCTGGAATGCTCGCCAACTCCATGGGGCCCGAAGATCTCCCGTTCCGGCAGGCGGCAAGAAATGAGGCGATCACCAGTTTGTTGGCGCGTTGTCCCATGCAGGACATAGGGCTCCCGGCGCATCGCGCGAACATCATGGACAAGCGAGGCGAAGGCGTCCCCGCCGTCCTTTCTCGAACTGTTGCGCTTGGGGGCGACGTTCCCGTGTATCGCATGCTGGGCGACTCAGAACTCTTGCTGACGATTCCAGCCGCTCCAACGATGTGAGCGGAGAGGGCAACTTGAACGATCCGCAGACCGAGCCGACGGTCATCGAGCAACTCATTCGCTCATTGCGTGGCGCGTCACGCTACAACCGAAACGACGCGGACGCTCCTGCTGCTGTGCTGTGGACAGACCCAAACTCGCAGTGGCGGCCGGTCGCCGGAGAACTCCGCCAGCGCATGCCCGAACTGCTCACGCTTGGCGACTACCTGTCCGAAGACCGCACGGGACCAGCCATCTGGCTTCGCACTGCGCTCGATGCACGACTGCCGGAAGTGGAAATCGCGGAAAGCGTCACCCCAGTTCTATATCTTCCAGGCGTGGGCCGGCAAACGTTGCGCGCGGTGGAGGAATGCCCTGACAGTCTTAAACCGTTGGTGGAGCTGCAATACCGGGGAACGTGCTGGACGCAACGCAACGGCAAGGACTGGACCGTGGAGGCTTTCCTCACATCTTCGGACGTTGGCTTAGCATTGGACGTGGGGCGCGATGCCGCCACGCGGACGGCCATGCTAGGCGCGCTTTCCCAACTCGCCATCGAGCCGATAGTCAACCTGAAGGGCAAGCGCTTGGAGCGGGAGGATTTCGACCGACTCCTCTCCGAGGATCTACCTCGCGACGTATTGGAATGGCTGAACGACCCCGAGGCATCGAGGTCCGCTTGGAGCCCGAGTCGGTGGACGGCCTTCCGCTCCAGATGTGGCCAGGAACTGGCTTTCGACCCGGAAGAGGATGGGGAACTGGTCGGTGCGGAACGCCTTGGTGCCCGGTCGGGTCAGTGGGACGCCGTCTGGTCGCGCTTCGCAGAATCGCCTCCGTCTTACCAAAACATCGGGGGCCTCCTGCGGCAAGCGAAGCCTAGGGACCTATTGGCAAGCCAGTCTTCATGGCCACAGAGCAACGAATCGAAAGAAGACCAACTCAGGCAACGCCTGAGTAACCTGCGAACGAAGTCGCAAGGGGAAGCCATCGCAGAGGTACGCAGGCTGGAAGAAACCCATGGCCGGCGACGCGGCTGGGTGTGGTCGAAGCTCGGTCAAGCACCCCTCGCACAGGCGTTGCGCCATATCAGCCGCATGGCCGAAGCGGCATCCATATCCCTCGGTGGGACATCGATGGAGGAACTGGCCGAGCAGTACACGGCCAGTGGCTACGAGGTGGACAACGCCGCGCTGGACGCTGTGGCGACTATCAGGAGCAACGCGGACTACAACGCGGTGAGTGGAGCGCTAACCGCAATCTATCGGCCTTGGCTGGAACAGGGCGCCACTCGCCTGCAAGAGCTGTCGGAGCAGGCTCCCATCCCCACGCATTCGAAGAATGCCGCCAACCTCAGTGTGGAGCCAGGAGGCGTAATCCTGTTCGCGGACGGCTTGCGGTTCGATGTGTCGCAACGGCTGGCCGCTCGAATGCGCGAGAGTGGCTTGGCACCGAAGTCGTCGTGGTGCTGGGCGGGTCTGCCGACGGTCACGGCAACCGGCAAACCCGCGGTGTCTCCCGTTACGGAGTTGATCACCGGCGCGTCGCCAGGAGATGGATTCGCTCCAGCAACTGTGGAGGGCCGGAAGACTCTGACTACAGACCGCTTCCGCAGGCTGCTGGCCGAGGCCGGGTACGAGGTCCTGTCGGCAGAGGAGACGGGCAACCCATCGACGCGCGGCTGGACCGAGGACGGCAGTCTCGACAAGCTAGGCCACGAGCGAAAGGGAAGGCTTGCGGGGCACATCGAGGAGGAGGTCGAACTCCTGCTTGAGCGTGTGCAAGCGCTGCTGGAGGCTGGCTGGCAAGAGGTGCGCGTCGTGACCGATCACGGCTGGCTGTGGTTGCCGGGAAGCTTGCCTAAGGTGAGCTTGCCGCACTATCTGACAGAAAGCCGTTGGGCCCGTTGCGCGGCCATAAGGGAGGACGCCAAGGTCGAAGTGCCAACCAGCCCTTGGTACTGGAACGACGCAGAACGGGTGGCGTTGGCACCCGGAATCGCGTGCTTCAAGTCGGGGGAAGAGTATGCACACGGCGGCCTAAGCCCGCAGGAGAGCATCGTGCCCGTGATTACTGTGGCGGCACCCACCACTGTTGGCGGCGACGCCACCATCAAGGCTATCTCCTGGCGCGGCTTGCGCTGCCGCGTACAGGTGGAAGGCGGTGCCCAGGGCCTGCTGGTGCAATTGCGAACCAAGGTGAACGATCCGGCCAGCGCAATTTGCGAGTCGCGAGAGGTCGACTCCAACGGCATCGCGAGTTTACTGCTCGAAGACGAGGACCACGAAGGCTCGTCCGCAGTGGTTGTGGTGGTGGACGCCAACGACCGAGCTGTCGTGCAAGAGGCGACCATCGTGGGAGGCGAATGACGATGGAACTCGATGACCTCGACCAGCGTGCGGCGGCGGCTTTCGATGGCTACTTGGTGCGCAAGGATCTGGTGCGCAGGTACAGCCGGGAGTATCCGGTGCCCACCTATGTGGTCGAGTTCCTCCTGGGGCGCTATTGCGCGAGCACCGATGAACAGGAGATCGAGGAAGGGCTCGCCATCGTCGAACGACAACTGGCGGACCGCACGGTAAGGACGGGGGAAGAAGAGCTCTTCAAGGCGCGCTCTCGGGATCGAGGTTCTGTCAAGCTCATCGACATCGTGCGGGCCCGGCTAGACGCCAAGACAGACTCGTTCATCGCCGAGCTTCCGAGCGTCGCCTTGCGCGACGCAAGCATCGACGACCAGTTGGTCAAACAACACGAGCGGATGCTCACCGACGGGTTCTACGCAGAGGTCACGCTTAGCTACGATGCCACCATCGCGCAAGAGAAGGGCGGCCGGCCATTCGCAATCGACAGCCTAAGGCCGATTCAGCTCTCCAAAGCGGACGTGCTCGACGTCTTCCAACGAGCAAGGCACGAGTTCAACGCTCAGGAATGGCGCTGCCTCCTGCTGCGCAGCGTAGGGCTAGAGCCGGCGCGTCTCAGCGAACGGGCACAGACGGTAGCCCTTCTGCGCATGGTCCCATTCGTCGAACGCAACTACAACATGGCAGAACTCGGGCCACGCGGGACCGGCAAGAGCCATCTCTATCAGCAGATTTCGCCCTACTCGCACCTGATTTCCGGCGGCAAGGCCACTGTTGCCAAGATGTTCGTCAACAACGCCAACGGGCAACGGGGCCTCGTCTGCCAGTACGACGTGGTCTGCTTCGACGAGATCTCTGGCGTCTCGTTCGACCAAAAGGACGGAGTCAACATCCTGAAGGGCTACATGGAGTCCGGCGAGTTCTCCAGGGGCAAGGAGAGCATCCGAGCGGAAGGCGGCGTGGTCATGGTCGGGAACTTCGATGTCGAGGTCGAGCATCAGCAGCGTGTCGGCCACCTTCTCAGCCCATTGCCACGGGAGATGCGCGACGACACCGCCTTCATGGACCGCATCCACGCCTACGCCCCCGGATGGGATTTCCCGAAGCTCAATCCGTCCGAGCACTTCACCGACCATTTCGGGCTCGTGAGCGACTTCCTGTCCGAATGCTGGAGCAGGCTCCGCACGGGCAGCAGGGTTGCGGTGCTGCAGGGGCGCGTCAACTACGGTGGGGCCTTGAGTGGTCGGGACATCACCGCCGTCAACAAGACGATGAGCGGATTGCTGAAACTGCTCTACCCAGACCCAGAAGCGCCAGTGCCGGACGACGAGTTGGAAGAGTTGGCCAGGGTCGCGCTGGAAGCTAGGCGTCGCGTCAAGGAGCAGCAGAAACGCGTGTTCCGGAGTGAGTTCCGCAACACGCACTTCAGCTACGCCATCGGCGAGGACGGCGTAGAGAAGTTCGTGGCCACCCCGGAGCTGCACAGCGATGAAGCGATCGAGGCGGACCCGTTGCCGCCTGGTCAGGTCTGGGCCATGAGCCCTGGGGGCGCCGAGGCGAGTCCGAGTCTGTACCGCATTGAAGTTACCGTCGGTCGAGGTAGCGGGGTCAGCATCCTCAATTCGCCAATCCCACCCGCCTTCCGCGAGAGTGTCCGCTATGCAGAACAGAATCTCTACACGCGAGCACCGGCACTTGTCGGTGACCGCAATCCGCGCGAGCACGAATTCTCCGTGCAACTGCGCGCCATGGACAACGCGCGTAGCGGGGCTTCGCTCGGAGTTCCTGCGTTGTTGGCCCTATGCGGCGGATTGCTTGAGAAGAGCAACCGAGGGGGACTCATCGTCGTGGGCGCGCTCAATCTTGGCGGTTCTACCGAGCCATTGGGCAATCCGGTAGGTATTGTCGAGGCAGCCGTTGAAAAATCCGCTGACACAGTGCTGATGCCGGTCTCTGCCCGGCGGCAGCTAATCGACCTGTCGGACGATATGGCAACGAGAATCAACGTCCAGTTCTATTCGGACACGACGGACGCACTGTTGAAGGCGCTGCTCGTGTAGCACGAGGTGCCCGCAGGAACCGCAAGAACCCGCTCTTGCCGCGGATGGGGCAAAACGACACACTAGCGGCATTGGCCATCAGCGGAGGCGAACATGCAGATTGAGTCGTTGGGGCACGTTGTCATCAAGGTGCGGGACGTCGAGCGTGCCGAGGCGTTCTACAACGGCGTGTTGGGCCTGCCCATCGTCGCTCGCAGCGACCAGATGCCCATGACCTTCTTTTCGCTCGGCAATCATCACGACTTCGCGGTGCTCGGTTTGGGCGACGACGCCGAAGAGGCGCCGCGCAAGGCGGCCGGGCTTGCCCATGTGGCGTTCAAGATTGGCGAGTCGCTCGATGAACTGCGAGATGCGAAGCGGCACCTAGACGACGCCGGCATCAAGTGCGCCCCGGTGGATCACGAGGTCACGCAATCGCTTTACTTTGCGGACCCAGACGGGAACCAGGTAGAGCTGTACGTGGACACTTCGGACGTCTGGAAGGAAGAGCCGCAGCGAGTGGCGCAGGGCACGAAGCTCGAACTCTAGCTCAGGACGGGCGGGGACAAGCCCGGGACAAGCCCCGTCCCTGCGAAGTCCTCGGAAGTACCGCCGGGCGTCAGTTCTCGATGCGCCAATCTGCCACGGCTTGGGAGAATCGGCGGGCGAGCTCTCGGTTCGTCTCTAGGCGGCTGTCACCCCAGTAGCCGGCTTGGTAGGGCGGTCCCCACATCGGCTGGGCGTCCCAGTGGCAGTTGATGTACGCGAGGGCGCGGATGGAGCGCCGGTGTTCGTGCAGGAAGCGGAAGAGCGGCGCATACCAAGCGTGCCAGATCTCCTCCTCGCTGAGCATCCGCTCGCCGTCGCCGGCCGTGCCGTCCCACAGCGGCCCGGTGAATCGACGGGTGAGGCGCTTGAGGTCATAGCCCAGCGGCGCCGCCTCCGCCACCATCACCGGCTTGCCCGACGTTTCGGCAAGCACCAGCACTTCCTCAGCCAGTTGCCTCGCGGCCCTAGGCCTCGCGCCGGTTGTGGGCCGTTCGTCGGGGTGCAGAAACCAGGAGAAGGCGAGCCAATCGACGTAGTCGTCTCCCGGATACCAGGCGCGGATGTCTTCGTGCTCGCCGTCGAGGATGTCGTCGAGCGGCGACGCGGACGCCTGCCAGACAAACTGCACGTTGGCGGCGAGGGCGCGGGAGCGAAGCCGATCGACGATGTAGCGGAACACACGCCGGAAGCGATCCGCATCCTCGTAGCCGGCGTTCCACGCGCCGTCGAACTCATAGCCGATGCACAGAAACACCTGCCCCAGAACGTCGGCGAAGAGGTGGCCTAGGTGGTCGATCTCAGCGTCGTAGGCGCCGGCCAAGATGGCGTCGATACCGCCGAACCGCGCCGCTTCCGTCAAGTCAAGCCCCACAGCCAAGTGCCTCGCTCCGAACGCGGTGGCGGTGCGGTGGGCGTTGACCGGACCCGCGCCCCAAGAGTGCTCGAAATCCACCCGCTCGCCACGCTCGTCCAGGCCAAGACCGCCGAAGCCATCCGCCTTCGAGCGCAGGTTGTAGAGCGAGAGGTAAGCAGTCAGGCCATCGGGCGCCGGACAGCAGCCACTGGCGAGATAGCCGCGAATGGAGTCCAAGTCCTGCCCTATGAAGAGCAGGCGGGGTTCGTCACCGACAACGACGGTCGGCCACATTGCCAAGACCAGCGCCACAACCCGGTAGCGACGCGCGCATCGCCCAACACGCGAACTCCGATGCTTGACGCACCCCGAGACGGCACCACGAGTCGTCGCTGACGGACGGGCCAATCGCACTCCGTACCTGCTGCGGGCCTCGTAGAATGCCCCAAGAATCCCGCACGAGGTAGCCGCGAGCATGTCGATGCACATCTGGAAATCCTGGCGAGGCACCGTCGTGATGGGAGTCGTTGCCGGCGTCGTGGCAACGCACCTCGCCGCCTGTGACACGGCCGAGCGCGAGGCAAGCGCCGAGATATCCGCGGGTGATGCCACCTCTGCGATCGTTCCCGCACCGACCTATCACGAACCCTACGGCCCGCCCGGCGCTGGCGCTGCCTTTAACGCGGCTATCGCGCTGCGTGAAGTCTTGACCGAAGAGCAGGCGAGCGTCCTCACGCTGCCAATCGACAGCCCGCTGCGTGGCAATTGGTCGAACCTCCCGGCAAGCATGGTGAGCTTCGATCACAACGGTGTCCGGCTCGGCGACCTGACGCCAGAGCAGCTTGCGCGGGTCTATGACTTTCTAGCCGCGGCGCTCGGCCCGCACGGCTACGAGACCGTCACGCAGGTCGTGGCGGCGGAGGCGGTGCTGTCGGACTCGCTTTGGTCTGGACTGCAGGGTTGGTCGGAAGGTAACTATTGGCTCGCGTTATTTGGTGACCCGACGCCCGCGGGTGCGTGGGGTTGGCAGTTCGGCGGCCACCACCTTGCCGTCAACGGCAGCTTCGCTGACGGCAAGACCACAGGTCTTTCGCCCACCTTCGTTGGTGTGGAACCTGCCGCGTTCTGCGTGGCCGACATGCACATGGCACCCCTCTCGGAGGAGCTCGAGGCGGGTCGCGCGGTCATGCGGGCGCTGCCAGCACAAATGCGGGCCGAGGCGACCATCGAGAGCACACGAATGCAGGCCGGCGCTGGCAGGGATGGGCAGATACCGCAGGTGCAAGGCAGCGCGGTCGCGAACTGGCCGGACGAGCCCCGCGCCCTGTTGCTGCAAACCATCCTCCACTGGGTGGCGCTGCAACCCCCCGAACACGCCGCGTCGCGTATGGCGGCATTGGCGTCGGGCGTCGATGACCTGCACTTTGCGTGGAGCGGCGCTATCGAAGGCGACGGTGACGAGACCTATTTCCGCATTCAGGGCCCGAGCCTCATCGTCGAGTTTTCCGTCCAGGACGCCGGCGCAAGTGGGCATTTCCACTCCGTGTACCGCGATCCCACGAACGAGTACGGAAGCGGAAGTCGTGGCCTGCTAGGCCGCACCGTAGAAGGCGGCGCTGGCTCCTAGCCGGAGGGGTGGGCGCAAGCGGCTACACGTCTGTCAAGCACGCGCACAGCCACTCGCCGCGCTCGTTGGGGTCGTTCGAGTTGCACGTGAACTGACCTTGCGGGCCACGTCGCGCCTCTAGGGGCGAATACCAGCCGTTCGGCCAGTCGTCGCAGAGGTCGTCCTTGTCGAACGTGATGACAGCGAGCCCCACCACTGCAGCGGCGAGAAGTCCCCAGCCGAGGACCTGTCCCCCGGTCAAACACTGTCCAGCCGCGTCTCGCAGACACAGCGCAACGGGCGGCCCGTCCGGGGTTGGCGTGCCACCGATCGGGACGGTCATCTCGACGCCGGAAACAAGGTTTGCGCTACCGAGCTTCGGCGTCACCTCGACCGTATGGGTGTTCGCACACCCCGCCAAGGTCAAAGTCGTAGCTAGCGCAAGGAACCCAACCGGCTGCATTGTGCGCACGAGGAGGCTGCGGGGTAGAAATCGCGCGGACACGCCCCGTATGCGACGGGCCGTCGCAGTTTCTACGGCGCAGCCGCCTAGCCGTCCATAGGCGCGGCTTGCGTCGGATGGCGTTGGGGTCATGTCGGCGGACGCGGCGGCGTGATTCCCGCCGTTGCTTCAATGGCCATGGTCGGCTCCCTCAAGCAATGCGGTAGTCCGAGCCCCGGCGCCGAATCGACCCGACGGCAGGGCTGCGCCAGATCTGCTCTTGAGTCTACACCTTGCTGCGGTCTCCGGCTGCCGGTGGCCGCGGGCACCAATCGACGAGCGATCAGCCGTCCGGCTCACCCTCCGGAATGTTCTGGAACCACGAATTCACCTGTGCCACGCCGATGCCGGCGACAACAGCCCACAATGCGAATGCGCCAGCCACCCAGGTGGTCGGCAGGACAGCGAAGGCGGCGATCCAAGCTGCGACGAACACGGCAACGCGTCGTTTCATTCGCTGCGGCGGCACCGAGGGACGATCCCCTTCCCGTGGCAGCGGGAAGGCCCGCGGGCGCAGGAACCAGCCGTGCGCCAGCATCAAGCCGACGAACATTGGCCACGATACGTCCTTGCGACGGAACTCCGGGGCGTCGTCGAGTTCCGCATCCGGCACATCCTTGCCGAGCAGCGCCTCAATCTCCTGCCAGACATGCTGCGGCGTCGGGCGTTGGCCCGCGCCGCTCATGTTCTCGTGCGTGGGACGGCAGCGCCACCGATAGAGCACCCGACCGCTCCGATGCACCGCCAGCACGGCAGGCTGGTAGTAGCCCTTCGGGTGGCTGGCCCAAGAGCGCATCCACAGGTGCCCCGAGTTTTCGTTGGCAAAAAAACTAAGGAACCCCTTGTCCCGACAATATTCCTTGATCTCGTGGTGCGGATCGCCGACGCACGGATAGCCAAGCTCCCATGCCTGTTCCGCCTCGGTAGCAAGACTCTGCGGCTCGCTGGTGAGGCCGAACACCTCGCCCCCCGCAGCACGGATGGCGTCCAGGACGCCGGACTTGACGAAGCTCCGCAACTCGGAGCGACAGGGGGGTCACCACAGCCCGCGATAGACGAGGAGCAGTGCGAACTCGCGGGTGTCAAGCGCACGATCAAGCCAGTCGCGACGCACCCCTTCGGGCGGGTCCAGGAGCGGGGGAATCAACGACGGTGCCGCTTCCACCGCGGCGACCTGAAAGCCGTCGCCCTGCCGTTGCACCCGAACCTGCTCGCGCAAGCACATCTCGTCTTCGCACAGCACCAGGCCGAATTCCACGGCCTCGTCGGCGGGTGCCGCGAGCGCTTCGTCCGCATCCACGACACCGGTGACCTTGAAGGCGGCACCGCGCTCCTCGTTGATCCACGCGAGCGCCGCCGATGCGGCTGGCCTTAGCTTTTCGGGAACGTCGTCGGCAACGGTGACCATGCAGCAGACCTGCGAACTAGAAGACACTTAAGCGATTGGACAGCAACGCCGACGATCATGCAACGGAGGCGCCTCGCGCACCGTGGCTGCGAGTGAACAAGAAGGCCAGCAGTTCGCGCCAGCGAACTGCCAACGCGCCCGTTAGGGCGCGCCTTCAGCCGCCGGCGTCGCGTGAGGCGATGCGTTGGCGCAGCAGGGCGTGGATCAGGTCGATGGTTGGGGTGGCTATGCCGGCAAGGGTTGCGAGTTCCTGCACCGCACCGAGCATTGCCTCGTGTTCGAGCGGGCGGCCGAGTTCAAGATCCTGAAGCATCGAGGTTCGGTGGGCGCCGACGTTGGCAACGCCGGCCAAGCGGCGCTCCACCGAGATGGAGAAGCGGGCACCGAAGGCTTCGCCGACGGCGCGCCCCTCGTCCATCATCGACTTGGCAATGGTGCGAGTGTCTGCGTTGGTGGCCAGCACGTCGAGGGTGGCACCGGTGAGGGCGCTTAAGGGATTGAAGGCGAGGTTGCCCCAGAGTTTCATCCAGATCTCGTCGCGCACACGCGGGCGCACCGGCGCCTTGAAGCCGGCGCCGCGAAACGCCGTTGCCAGGGCCGCAATGCGATCGCTGGCGGAGCCGTCCGGTTCGCCGAGCACCAGCTTGTTGCCTTCCGTGTGGCGCACGACGCCGGGCGAGACGATTTCAGCGGCGGGATAGACCACGCAACCGAGTGCCCGCTCAGGGCCTATGCGTCGCCAAAGGACGCCGCCCGGGTCCACGCTTTCCACATGGCGTTCACCCCAAGGAGAGTCGAGGGCGTGGAAGTACCACCACGGGATGCCGTTGACGGCGCTGACGACGGCGGTTTCCTGGCCCACGAGGTCGAGGATGCCGTCCACCACAGTGGGAATCGAATGCGCCTTCAGCGTCACGATCACCATGTCCTGGGCACCGAGTTCGCCCGGCCTGTCCGTGGCGCGGACGCGGGCGTTGCGCCGGCCGCCTTCCTGCAGGAGCGTGAGGCCCTCCGCTCGTATCGCTTCGAGATGCGGCCCTCGCGCCACTAGGGATACGTCGAGCCCGGCCTCGGCAAGCGGCACGGCGAGGCAGCCACCGATGGCGCCGGCACCGTATATGCAGACCTTCATGGCTCGATGCCAAGCGCCTTGGCAAGGCCGATGCGCTGGATCTTCCCGGTTGGGCCCTTCGGAATCTCGTCCACGAACAGGATGCGCCGCGGCACCTTGAAGTCGGCCAGGCGCTCTGCCACGAAGTCCCGGAGATCTCGTTCGCTGGCATTTGCGCCATCGGCCAGCACCACCGCCGCGGCCACGTCCTCGCCGAGCCTCGGATGCGGCGCCGCGAAGGCGCACACCTGCTGCACCGCCTCGTGGTCCAGCAGCACTTCATCGATCTCGAGCGGCGCGATCTTCTCGCCACCGCGATTGATGATCTCCTTCAATCGCCCGGTGACCTTGACGTAGCCGTCCGCATCCATCACGCCCTGGTCGCCGGTGCGGAACCAGCCGCTGTCATGGAACGCGCCGGCATTGGCTTCGGGATTGTTGAGATAGCCGGTGGTGACGTTGGCGCCGCGAATGACGATTTCGCCCTCTTTGCCCGGGGCCAGCGGCGTTCCCGTCGCGTCCATGATCGTCACTTCCGGCCCCGCCGCAGGACCCACGCTGCCCGGCTTGCGCGCCTTCGGCGGCAATGGGTTCGAGCACATCTGGTGTGCGGCTTCGGTCATGGCGTAGGCCTCGATCACCGGCACGCCGAACACCGCCTCTAGTTGCTGCATCACCTGCGGCGGCAGGGAAGCCGACGAGGAACGGATGAAGCGCAGGACACTGGCACGCACCGTGTCCTCGTTGCGGCCGGCGCGAGCCAGGATCGCCTGGTGCATGGTGGGCACGGCGCTGTACCAGGTCGGCTTCGCCTCGCTCAGCCAGGAGAAGAAGCGCAAGGCATCGAAGCCTGGTGAGCAACTGACGCTGGCACCCGCCGCAAGGGTGGCGAGAACCGGTGCCACGAGGCCGTGAATGTGGAACAGAGGCATGACGTTGAGGCAGCGGTCCGAGGGCGCGAGAGCTAGCGTCGCGACGATATTGGTCGCGGAGGCGCAGAGGTTCGCCTGGCTGAGCGGCACCATCTTGGGCCTCGAGGTCGTGCCGGAGGTGTGCAGGATGAGCGCCGTGGCGTCGCCATCGCGTTCCGTTACAGCCGCTTCGGCAACGCCTTCAAGGGCGAACTCGCCAGCACATTCGCCCTCGCGCAGCGCGATGACGCGAATGCCCCTGGCTTCAGCGACCTCCACCGCCGGCGACTCCGAGCCGACCTCGACGATCAGGGCGCGCGCGCCGAGGTCGTCGAGATAGAACTCGAACTCGCTCTGCTTGTACGCCGGATTGAGGGGCGCCGTCGCGCACCACGGGGCCATGGAGACAAACGCGCTGGCCGCCAGCGGGCCGTTGGGAGCACGATAGCGACGCGATCGGTCGCGCTCACGCCGGCGCCGCGCAACTGTCGACCCACGGCGTGGACCTGGCTTTCGAGGCCCCCATAGCTGAGCGCAGCGCGGCCGGGGGCACCGATGGCGTCGTCGGAGAGGGCCCCGCGGGAAGGGCGGGCGTTGGCGAGAAGCTCCGTCAGGGCCTGCACTATTCACCCTCCACATCGGCGAATGCTGGCAGTTGGCGGCTGCCACGCCAACCGGTGAGAAGCTTAGCGCCACAAGAACCGTTGCCTTCGGACAACGCTTCTTGCCCCAGCCCAAGCCGCCCTTCACCCTGTCGGCATTCGGCCGGCTTGCGCCGTCCGAAGTCCGCCAAGGCTGCCAGGTTGGTCGGGACGGCAGGATTTGAACCTGCGACCACCACACCCCCAGTGTGATGCGCTACCAGACTGCGCTACGCCCCGAAGTGCCGAAACTATAGCAGCACGACCCACGTGCCGACCCAGGATGTGGCTGTCAGCGCTCGAGTTCGGCGAGGAGGCCCTCGAGGTCGGCGCGCAGGTCGCGGATGGCTTGCTGCTGGTTGGTCACGCCGCTCGGTTCCGAATCGCGCATGCGTTGTCT
Organism: Pseudomonadales bacterium; assembly: GCA_965116935.1. Classification (GTDB taxonomy): domain Bacteria; phylum Pseudomonadota; class Gammaproteobacteria; order Pseudomonadales; family Azotimanducaceae; genus VXYL01. Next base: position 5,345,519 of record OZ220737.1, read on the forward strand.
CGCGCCGCCGATGGTGAAGCCTTGGCCGTAGAGCAGTTCGCGAATGCGACGTACCACCAACACGTCTCGATGCTGGTAGTAGCGCCGGTTTCCACGGCGCTTTGCGGGGCGCAACTGTGGGAACTCCCGCTCCCAGTAGCGCAGCACGTGCGGCTTGACGGCACAGAGCTCGCTCACCTCGCCGATGCTGAAGTAGCGCTTGCCGGGAATGGGCGGCAATCCGTAGTTCTGCGCTTCGGCCTCGGCGCCCGCTGGGCTTGCGCCCGTGGCGACTCTACGACCCGAGTCCACCATCGCCGATCCTTGCCCGCAGCTTCTGCCCCGGGCGGAAAGTCACGACGCGTCGCGCCGTGATCGGAATCTCCTCGCCGGTGCGCGGATTGCGCCCAGGGCGACGAGATTTGTCGCGTAGCTCGAAGTTGCCGAAGCCGGACAGCTTGACGCTTTCGTTCCGCTCAAGCGCCACGCGGATCTCCTCGAAGAACAGCTCAACGATTTCCTTGGCCTCGCGCTTGTTTAGGCCAACATCCTCGAACAGTCGCTCTGCCATCTGCACCTTGGTCAACGCGCCCATTGGAAAGTCCGCATATACCCCTCCAACTAGAGTCCCCCTAAGGCGCTACCCCGGCCCGGATCGCAGGCGCGCACCGACCTCCCTTGCCAGCGCCGCCACCACGCGATCCACGTTGTCGTTGATCTCGCCTTCCTCTAGGGTGCGTGACGGATGCTGCAAGGTCAAGGCGATTGCGAGGCTTTTCTCACTGGAATCAATGCCTTCGCCGGTGTATAGGTCGAACACCGAATATTCGCGCAAAAGCTCGCCGAGTTCCGTGCGCGTGATGGATTCAACCAGCGCCGCTGGCACGTCACGGCGCAGCAACAGGGCCAAATCCCGCCGCACGCTTGGATGCCGCGAGACGCCGGCGTTGCGGCGGGGGCGTCGGCCCAGCAAGCCCTCGAGTGACAGCTCGAACACGAACACCCCCGGCGGCAAGTCGAGCGCCCGCTCCACCTCCGGATGCAGTCGGCCGAAGCACCCCACCGGCTCGCCATCGAGCACAGCCTGGGCCTGTTGCCCCGGATGCAAGGCGGGGTGATCGTCGGCAACGAACGTCGCCTCGCGTCCGCCCGGCGCCAACAGGCGTTCGACATCGCCCTTGATGTCGAAGAAATCCACCGCCGAACCGTCCTGCGTCCAGGACTCCGCCTCGCGCGCACCGTAGGCGATGCCGGCACACAACATCTGCTGCGCTTGGACTTCGCCTTCCGTGCCGGGCAGGAAGCACTGACCGATCTCAAACAGCCGCACCCGGCTCGCGCGCCGCGCAAGGTTGCCGGCCAGCGCCCCGGCGAGCCCGGGCAGCAGCGTCGAGCGCATCACCGAGTGTTCCCGAGACACGGCATTGACCACCGCCACCGACGCTGCCTCGGGTTCGAACAGGTCCAAGTGAACGGGATCGACAAAGCTATAGGTGATGGCCTCGGAATAGCCGAGGTCCACGAGCAGGTCCGCGATGCGCGCCGTCGGCACCCGGCTGCGGGTGGCCTGTCCGAGCGGCTGCGCCAGCTTTGGCGGGTGGCTCGCCACGGTGTTGTAGCCGTGAACCCGCAGCACCTCTTCCACGAGGTCTTCTTCGCGCTCGATGTCGAAGCGGTAGCTCGGCGACGTGACGGTCCAATGTGTCTCGTCCCCTTCACCGGACGCTTTCGGCGCGAAGCCGAGGCGGTCGAGAACTCGCTCGGTGACCTGGGGCGGCACCGCCTCGCCCACCAGCGCATCAAGCCGAGCGCGACGCAATGTGACGTGTTTTGGCACCGGCAAATGGGCTTCGCTGGTGGTGTCCACGACGGGTCCAGGCGCACCGCCGACGATCTCAAGCAGCAGCGCCGTAGCGCGCTCCACGGCCATGTGCTGCAACTGGTAGTCCACGCCGCGCTCGTAGCGGTGGGCGGCGTCGGTGTGCAGCCCAAAACGACGCGCTGTGCCCATCACCGCCAGCGGCGCAAAGAACGCGCATTCGAGGAAGACGTTGGTGGTGGATGCGCGCACCGCAGTTCTCGCGCCGCCCATGACACCGGCCATGGCGACCGCACCGTCGTCGTCGGCGATCACCAATTCCGCGTCATTTAGCGTCGCATCGCGCCCGTCGATCAGGGTGATGCGCTCGCGGGGCATCGCACTGCGCACGTCGATGCCTCCGCGAAGGCAGTCGAGGTCGAAGGCGTGCATCGGCTGGCCGAGTTCGAGCAGGACATAGTTGGTCACATCCACCACAGGGTCGATGCTGCGCAGGCCCGAACGGCGCAGGCGCTCCCGCATCCACAATGGCGACGAGCGCGTGATGTCGATGCCCTCGATGACACGCCCTAGGTAGCGCGGACAATCCTCCGGTTGGCTGAGCCGTACCGGGAACACAGCATCCGTCGACGCCGGCACTTCGGGGATGGACGGTGCGGTAACCGCGACGTCGCAGAGGAGTCCAACCTCCCGCGCCAGCCCGCGCACGCTCAGCGCATCGCCGCGGTTCGGCGTGAGGTCGATGTCGATGGTGGTGTCGTCGAGGTGCAGAGCGCGACGCAAGTCGTCGCCCGGCACAAAGCCCTCATCGAGCTCCATCAGGCCATCGGCATCGGTGCCGAGGCCGAGTTCCGCAGCACTGCACAACATGCCAGCCGAGGCCACACCGCGCATTTCGGCGGCGCGGATGCGAACGTCGCCCGGCAGCACCGCGCCGACCCGCGCCAGCGGCGCAACCAACCCAGGCGCGGCGTTTGGTGCACCGCACACCACACGCAGCGGCGTCGCCTCGCCGGCGTCCACTACACATACCGAGAGCCTGTCGGCGTTGGGATGCGGTTCCACGGCGACGATGCGCCCCACCACCACGCCGCTGAATTCGCCAGCGACCGGCTCGGTGCCGTCCACTTCGAGCCCCGCGTTGGTGAGCAGGTCGCAAAGTTCCCGAGTGGGCACCGTGGCCGGCGCCCACTCCCGGAGCCACTCAACGCTGACCTTCACGATGTAACGCGCCTCACGCGAACTGTTCCAAGAAGGCCAGCTCGTTGTCGAAGAAGAGCCGCAGGTCGTCCACCTCGAACAGCAGCGAGGCGAGGCGATCGGCGCCGAAGCCGAAGGCGAAGCCCGTGTAGCGCTCCGGGTCGATGCCCGACATGGCCAGCACGTTGGGGTGCACCATGCCGCAGCCGAGCACCTCGATCCAGCCGGTGAACCCACACACGCGACAGCCCTTGCCGCGGCAGTGGACGCACTCCATGTCCACTTCGGCAGAGGGTTCCGTGAACGGAAAATACGACGGGCGGAAGCGAACCCCCAAGGGCTGCTCGAAAAAGTGCCGGGTGAAGTCGATGACGGTGCCCTTGAGGTCGGCGAAGCTGATGCCCTCGTCCACCACCAGTCCTTCCACCTGATGGAACATGGGGCTGTGGGTGGCATCCACGTCGTCCTTGCGATAGACCCGGCCCGGGCAGATCACCTTCACCGGCGGGCCCTGCGACTCCATCGTTCGCACCTGCACGGGCGAAGTGTGGGTGCGCAGCAGCAAGCCGTTGTCGAGGTAAAGCGTGTCGTGCATGGCCCGCGCCGGATGGTGGGCGGGAATGTTGAGCGCCTCGAAGTTGTGGTATTCGTCCTCCATCTCGGGCCCGTCCACCACGGCATAGCCAGCGGCCGCGAAGATGTCCTCGATGCGGCGCAGGGCGTGGGTCACCGGATGCAGGCCCCCACGTCGACGCTGGCGGCCCGGCAACGTGACGTCCACAGCTTCCGCCGCGAGCGCCTCCTGCATCTGCTCCCGCGCCAAGACGTCCTTGCGACTATCGACGGCCGCCTGCACCTCGCGCTTGGCAACGTTGATGCGGGCACCGGCGGCGGGCCGCTCCTTGGCCGGCATTGCGCCCAAGGACTTGAGGAGTGCCGTCAGTTCTCCGCGCTTGCCGAGATAGCGAACCCGCACCTCGTCCAGGGCCCGTTCGTCGCGCGCCCGAGCCGCGTCCGCGAGCGCGGATGCGGTGATGGAGTCGACGTCCATCGCTAACCCGCCCTGGCGCTGGCGCCGAAAAGGCCCGTATTGCTACGCGGCCAGGGCCGCGCGTGCGCGCTCCGCGAGCGCAGCGAACGCCGCCTTCTCGTTGAGCGCGAGATCCGCAAGCACCTTGCGGTCCACGTCGATGGAAGCCTTCTTCAGCCCCGCCATCATGCGGCTGTAGGAAAGGCCGTGCTGGCGCGCTTCGGCATTGATGCGCACGATCCAAAGCGAACGGAACTGGCGCTTGCGCTGGCGGCGGTCGCGATAGGCGTATTGGCCGGCCTTTATGACCGCTTGCTTCGCGACCTTGAAGGTACGGCTGCGGGCACCGTAGTAGCCCTTGGCTTGCTTGAGAACCTTCTTGCGGCGGGCGCGGGAAGCGACGCCTCGTTTCACTCTTGGCATCGCGTTACTCCTCCTCGCCGGCGCTGTCGGCGGCGGGCCCCTTGCGGGCGGCTCGCTTTCTGCCCGGTAGCATGCGGTCCACGAGGCTGCGGTCCGCATCCGAGACATCGGCGAAGCCCCTGAGCTGGCGCTTGCGCTTGGTGGACTTGTTGATGAACAGGTGGTTTTTGTTGGTCCGCTTGTGCTTGTAGCCCTTCGCGGTGCGCCGGAACCGCTTGGCGGCGCCGCGCTTGGTCTTGAGTTTTGGCATGTTTGATTTCGTTCCTTTCGCCCCGCGCCTTGGCACGTCGCGATTCTGCTGAATCGCCGGGCTTGTTGGTTGCTTGAGTCACCTCTGGCCGTTTCACTCAAACGGGCAGGGTCTGCCTTGGCGCGTTCGGGAGGTCAATCCCTTCGCATCTTCTCGTTGGTTGAACGCTCGCCGCTTGTCTGCAAACTTGCGGACGCAGGCTTGTCGCGTGTGGTGGGCGAGACGCCCTCCCGGGTCAAGGCGCGTCGTGCGCTAGCCCGGTGCGCCTCCCGCTTGCGCGTCCTTTGCCGCCGACGCTTCCGCCTCTACGCGTCGCGGCGCACCGCCGCGCTTGCGCTTTCTTGGCGCGAGCACCATCGTCATCTGGCGACCCTCGAACTTCGGCGCGGTTTCCACGCTAGCGAGTTCGTCGAGGTCTCCCTCGATCCGCTTCAGCAGGGTGAGGCCAATCTCCGGATGCACCATCTCGCGTCCGCGAAATCGAAGCGACACCTTGGCCTTGTCGCCGTCCTCCAAGAAGCGCACCAGATTGCGCAGCTTCACCTGATAGTCGCCCTCTTCGGTGCCGGGGCGGAACTTCATTTCCTTGACGTGAACCTGCTTTTGCTTCTTGCGCTGGGCCGCCTTGGCTTTCTTTTGGTCAAACAGATGCTTGCCATAGTCCATCACCTTGACGACTGGGGGCTCAGCATCCGGCGCGATGAGCACCAGGTCCAGCCCTTCGCTCCGGGCTTCGCGCAGCGCCTCGTCCCGGTCAACGATCCCCACTTGGGCCCCACTCGAACCAATCAGGCGAACCCGAAAGGCGCGAATGTCGTCGTTGAGCACGGCTCGATTGTTGGTCTGCGTCTTCGCGGCTGATCTCTTGATAGGCACTCCTCCTGTGACGAGGTTTGGCTAACGGGCACTGCCAGCCCGTTGCAGGAAATGTAGATGGTACTTGCCGTTGCCCTTGTGGACAACCTGCAAATCGGGTGGTAGGCGCGATTGGATTCGAACCAACGACCCCCACCATGTCAAGGTGGTGCTCTAACCAGCTGAGCTACGCGCCTGCGTGGTGGGATTGTAGAGCACTTGCGTCGGGTTATGCGCGGGGGCGGACTTGGGTTCGGCGCATTAGGCGGCGGGCGTCGGGGGAGAAGGCGGCGCGGCGGTGCATGACTGTGCGGTTGTCCCAGATCACGAGATCGCCCGCGCGCCATTGCTGCGTCCAAGTGTCGCCGGGCAGAGCGACGTGGGTCCACACTTCGTCCAGGAGTGCCTCGCTTTCGGGCAGGGGCAGGCCTTCCACGTAGGCGTCCTGGCGGCGTCCGAGGTAGAGCGCGTCAATGCCGGTTTCCGGGTGGCGCAGCACCATTGGGTGGCACGCTCCCGGCGCGTCGCGGGGGTCGTCCACGTCGTGGTGACCGCGGCGCAGCCTGCCGACGCTGTCGTGGGCGGCATCGTGTTTGGCTCGGAGGCCCCGAACGCGCCCTTCGAGCTCAGGCGGCAACGCCTTGAGTGCGCCGACCATGCTGCAGAAGTGGGTGTCGCCGCCGGTTTCCGGCACCTCCACGGCATAGAGGAGGCTAGCGGTGGGCGGCCGCTCGATGTAGGACATGTCCGTGTGCCAGGCCGCCTCGCCGTTGCCGAGGCCGCCGATGGGCTGGCCGTTCCTGACGATGTTGGAGATGGTGGTGATGTAGGGGTTCGGCAGCTTGTCCACCTCGCTCTTGCGCATGCGTCCGAAGGGCGCATATTCGAGCGGGCCGAAACGCCCGCTGAACGATTGCAGGATGTCGTCGTCCACGTGCTGGTCACGCAGGCGCAGCACGGCGTAGCGGAGCCACGCCGCGTGCAATGCAGCGAAGTCCGCCTCGCCGACGGCGCCGAGGTCGATGTCCGTGACATCGGCACCGAAGGAAGCTCTCTCAAAGGGCTGAACCTGCATCGCGTGCTCCTCGTAAGCCCAAACCAGACACATTCCTCGTAGGGGACGGGCTTGTCCCGTCCCGTCTCGAATCCGTCGATGCGTTCAATCCTGTGCCGAGTCTGTCGGTGCGTCCAATTCAAGAGGAATCAGTTGGTCAAGTACGCCTCGCGCAGTTCGCGGATTTCATCCCGCACCGCGGCAGCGTCCTCGAACTCCAGATTGCGGGCATGCTCCATCATCTTCTGCTGGAGTTCTTCGAGCATCCGTCCGACGCCCTTCGCATCGTCCGGCGCCGCCCGCTTGGGCGCCATGCCGTTCGCCCCCCGGCGGCTTCCGCGACCGTTGCCCCGCGCCGCCCCCGGCTCGGCACGAGCGCCTTCCATCACGTCGGCAATGGCCTTGGTGACGCCGCGCGGGACGATGCCGTGCTCTTCGTTGAACGCCACCTGCTTCTCGCGGCGGCGGTTGGTTTCGCTGATGGCGGCGCCCATGGAGCCGGTGATGTCGTCGGCGTAGAGAATGGCGCGGCCGTTGATGTTGCGGGCGGCGCGGCCGATCGTCTGGATGAGAGAGCGCTCGGCGCGCAGAAAGCCCTCCTTGTCCGCGTCGAGCACGGCCACCAGCGACACCTCCGGCATGTCGAGCCCCTCGCGCAGAAGGTTGATGCCCACCAGCACGTCGAACTTGCCGAGGCGAAGGTCGCGCACGATCTCCATGCGCTCCACCGTATCGATGTCGGAATGCAGATAGCGCACCCGCACGCCGTGCTCGTCAAGGTATTCGGTCAAATCCTCCGCCATGCGCTTGGTGAGCGTTGTGACGAGCACCCGTTCGCCAGCCTTGACCACCTCGCCGATCTCGCCGAACAGGTCATCCACCTGGGTGGAGGCGGGGCGGACGATGACGGCGGGGTCCACCAACCCCGTCGGGCGCACCACCTGCTCGACCGTCTGCGCCCCGCGCTCCGCTTCGTAGGGGCCGGGGGTGGCCGAGACGAAGATGGTCTGTGGCGCGAGCAACTCCCACTCGTCGAACCGAAGCGGCCGGTTGTCGAGCGCGGAGGGCAGCCGGAAGCCGTATTCCACCAGCGTCTCCTTGCGCGAGCGGTCGCCCTTGTACATGGCGCCGAGCTGCGGGACGGTGACGTGGGACTCGTCCACGACTAGGAGAGCGTCGCGGGGCAGATAGTCGAACAGGGTCGGCGGCGGCTCGCCCGCCTCGCGCCCGGAGAGATAGCGCGAGTAGTTCTCGATGCCGCTGCAATAGCCGATTTCCTTGATCATTTCGAGGTCGAAGCGGGTGCGCTGTTCGAGCCGCTGCGCCTCCACCAGCTTGTTCGCGTCCTTGAGCACCTTCAACCGCTCGCGCAGCTCCTCGCGGATTTCGTCGAGCACGCCCAGGATGCGATCGCGGGGAGTTACGTAGTGGGTCTTGGGGAAGACGGTGTAGCGCGGCACCCGCTTGACCACCTCGCCGGTGAGCGGGTCGAACAGGGCCAGGTTGTCGATCTCGTCGTCGAAGAGCTCCACGCGGATGGCGTCGCGTTCGGACTCCGCCGGGAAGATGTCGATCACGTCCCCCCGCACGCGGTAGGCACCGCGCTGGAACGCCATGTCGTTGCGCGTGTATTGCAGTTCGGCGAGGCGTTGCAGCAGGTAGCGCTGGTCCACCCGGTCGCCGCGGTCGAGGTGCAGCACCATGCGGTGGTAGGACTGCGGATCGCCCAGACCATAGATCGCGGACACGGAGGCGACGATGATGGTGTCGCGGCGTTCGAGCAGCGCCTTGGTGGCAGAGAGCCGCATCTGCTCGATGTGGGCGTTGATGGAGGCGTCTTTCTCGATGTAGGTGTCGGACGCCGGCACGTATGCTTCTGGTTGGTAGTAGTCGTAGTACGAGACGAAGTATTCGACGGCGTTGCGCGGGAAGAACTCGCGGAACTCGCCGTAGAGCTGCGCCGCTAGGGTTTTGTTCGGCGCCAGCACGAGTGTTGGGCGCTGCATCTCTTCGATGACGTTGGCAACGGTGAAGGTCTTGCCGGAGCCGGTGACACCTAGCAATGTCTGCTGCGCCAAGCCCGACTGCAGGCCATCCACCAGCCCGGCGATGGCACCCGGCTGGTCCCCGGCCGGCCGGTAATCGGAAACGACGTGCAGATCGGCAACGGCCTGCATGAGATCAGTTCCTGCCGAACATTGATCAAACGACTATTTTCGCATAGGTCACCTGTTGCGGCCCACGGCTTGCAAGCCGCCATGGGGTTGTCGATCATGCTGCCCTTCTGCCAGCGGGAGCTTGCCTTGGGCGCTCCTTTCCGTAGTCGAGCCACTGTGCGTGCCGCCGGCATTGCGTTAGCCACAGCCTTGGCCGTTGGCTTCGCCGGCTGTGGCGTTGACGAGGGTGCTGCGCCGCCGGACGAGGCCGTGGCGCACAACGACCGAGGCGTTGCCCTGATGGCGCGCTACCAATATGCCGACGCGGAAGGGGCCTTCGTGGCGGCTCTCGCGTTGGCGCCGGACTGGCTGGATGCTCGCGTGAACCAAGCCATCGCCACCTTGAACCGGCAGGAGGAAGGCGACGAACGGCTGACGCTCGCCATTCTGAGCGAGGTGCTCGACACCGAGCCGAATCACCTGCGGGCGCTCTACACGAGCGGCATCGTGCATCTCTATCTCGGCGAAGCGGAGTTGGCTGCGGCGCGGCTCCAGCAGGCGACTGCCGGCGATCCGAACGATGCCTATGCCACGTATTTCCTCGGCCAGTCGCTCCTGCAACAAGGCGATCATGCCGCCGCCGCGCCGCTTTTCCTGCGTGCCGCCGAACTCGACCCGTATCTGCGCAGCGCCTATTGGGCCGGCGCCCAAGCGCTGCGCCGCGTTGGGCGCGAGGACGAGGCGGCGGACCTGCTGGCGAGCTACCAGCGCTTCGAGGCGCATCCTGCGGCGCGGCTGGCCGCGTTCTCCTACATGCGGATGGGGCCCAAGGCCGAAGCCAAGGCCGTCACCGTCAAGGTTCGAGAGCCGGAGCCGATGCGCGAAGGAGCGGTTCTCTCGAGCCCCATTGCCTTCGACGACAGCAATTGGGGCAATGCGGCGCTTAGCGTCGCGGACATCGACGGCGATGGCAGGCTGGACCTCATGGTCAATGCCCCCGACCGAACCGCCGTGTTCCTCGGCGATCCCCAAGGCACATTCACGAACGCACCGAACCACGTGCTGGCGAAAACGCCCCCGGCAAGGGCGGCACTTTGGGGCGACATGGACAACGACGGCTTGATCGACCTGACGCTCTGCGGCGACACCGGCGTGCAACTCTGGCGCCAAGCCCCGGCTGGCGACTGGCGCCAGACGCAACAAGGCGCGGCTCTGCCCTGCACCGACGGCGCGCTCTTCGACGCCGACCATGACGGCGACCTCGACATTTTCTACACCGGCGCCGAGGGCAACGAACTCCTCAGCAACAACCTGGACGGCACCTTCCGTCCCCTCGCTGAGGAATACGGGCTGCGCGGCAATCCGGGAAGGCAAGTGCTGGCGACAGACTTGGACGCGGACCGCGACCTCGACATTGTCGTCCTGAACCAAGTGCCACCCCACGACGCGTGGCGCAACGACCGCACCTGGCGCTACGAGCCCATGCCGGGCCTGGACACACTGCGCGCCACAGAATTGGCGGCGCTCGCCGTCGCCGACGCCGACGCAAACGGTCGGCCAGAGGTGTACGGCGTCACGGCCTCCGGACAGTTGCTGGCCTGGGTGTGGCCCGGCGGCGACACCGCTTGGACGCCGAAGTCCCTCGCCGAAACGCAGCGCCCCACACGTGCCTTGGACATCGCCGACTTCGACGGCGACGCCGGGCCAGAACTGTTGCTATCCGGGCGCGAGGGCTTCGCCCTGCTGCACCCTGACACCGGTGCCGTGCAGCACATCGAAGATGCGCCAACGCGCGCACTGACGCGGGTGTTGATCCAGCCAGCCAACGGACCTGCATTGGTGTCGGCCGGCGCCGAGGGACTGCACCTATGGCGCGCCGGGCCCGGCCGCCACCCCTTCCTCGCCCTCGCCCCCACAGGCCGCTCGGAAGCGGACCAGATGCGCTCCAACGCCTCCGGCATCGGCACCCACGTGCGGGTCCGCTTCGCCGGCGACTGGGCCGTGGTCGATGCCCTCGACGCCAACTCCACACCCGGCCAAAGCCTCATGCCGCTCAGCGTTGGCTTGGACGGCTTCGAGCAAGCGGACTTCGTGTCGCTCGTTTGGTCCGACGGCGTGTCCCAAAGCGAACTCGATCTCGCCGTCGGCACCCTGCACGCGATCCCAGAGACCCAGCGCCAACTCGCCAGTTGCCCTGTGCTGTTCGCGTGGAACGGCACCGAGCATGCCTTCGTCAGCGACATGCTCGGCGTCGCGGCGATGGGGTTGTTCGCCTCGCCTGGCGAAACCGTGCCGGCACGGCCATTCGAACGCTTCCTGCTCACAGCCGAGCAACTCGCCGCCAAGGATGGTCGATACGAGATCAAGCTCGGCGAACCGATGGAGGAGACCGCCTATATCGACGCTGCGCGCCTGCACGCCTATGACCTGCCGCCCGGTTGGGGCATTGCCCTAGACGAGCGCCTCGCCACAGCCGAACCGGCCGCCACGAGCCGCCCCATCACCTGGCGGCTTGATGAGGCTCTCCTTCCGATCCAAGCGACAGACGCGGGCGGCAACAACGTCACAGCCCTCGCCACGTTGGCGGACCGACGCGCTCCGCCCATCGAGCGTGACCCCCGCTTCATCGGCTTGCTGAAGCAAGAACAGCGGCTGACCTTGGAGTTCGCTGCCCCGCTACCCCGCCAGGACGCGGTGCTCGTTGCGGATGCATGGATGGAGTACCCGTATTCGCAGACCGTCTTCGCCGCCTGGCAAGCGGGCCTCGGCTACGACCCGCCGACTCTCGAAGCCCGCGATGCCGACGGCGCGTGGCACACCATCGCCCCGGCCTTCGGCTACCCCGCCGGGATGCCGCGCAAGATGGTGCTGCCGCTGCCGGAGCTGCCGCAGGGCACCAACGCCCTGCGCCTGAGTTCCAACATGGAGATCTACTGGGACAAGGTGCAGGTGGTGCGCGAACAACACCTGCCGGAGCTCTCCCACATCGCGCTGACACCCATAGCAGCGCGGGTGGCACGCAGCGGATTCGCACTCAGAACCACCGGCGCACAGCGCCTGCCCCACTACGACTATGGCGCGCGCGCGACCTATTGGGACGCCAAGCTCGCACGTGGCTACTACACCGCCATCGGCGATGCCACCGAACTCGTGCGCGAGGCCGACGGGGCGCTGGCCATCTTCGGCAGCGGCGAGGAAGTGCATGTGGAGTTTGCGGAGCTTCCGCCGCCGCCCGAAAACGCGACGCGTTGGTTCGCGTTGGAGTTCCGGGGCTGGGCCCGAGACATGGACCTATACACGGAGCATGGCGACACCGTAGCCCCGCTGCCGGTACCGACCGGTCTCGACGAGAGCGGCCTTGCCAAGCGCGACGCCTTGCACGCACGCTACAACGTGCGCTTCCAGGAGGGGCTGTAAACGGAAACCCAGCCGCCATCGCCAGCCGCGCCCGCACCGGACGCACCCAGACGACGCGCCGCGCTGGTGGTCGTCGGCCCGCGCTTGCGCCGGCTGCTGCTCGCTGTGCTGGCCCTGTTCGCGCTGCTGGCGGTGAACTCCGCCTATCTCGGCGCGGTGAGCTTCCTGCAATGGCTGCAAGGCACTGCGCTCGAAGACCGCCTCTACCAGTTCATGTTTCTCGGCCACCTGGTGCTGGGCATTGTCATCATCGCGCCGGTGCTCGTGTACGGCTTCCTGCACCTGCGCCGCGCCTGGCCGCATCCGAACCGGCTCGCCGTGCGTCTAGGGTTGACGTTGCTCGGCACCGCAATCGTGCTCTTGGCAACGGGGTTGCTGCTGACTCGCGGGATGCCGCTGATCGAGGTGCAGGACCCGTTCGGGCGCTCGATCGCCTACTGGCTGCATGTCGCCACGCCAGTCCTGGTGGCTTGGCTGTTCGTCATGCACCGGCTTGCGGGCAGCCCCATTCGCTGGGCTGCCGGCGGCGGCATCGCGGCATTCGGCGTCGCCGCCGGCATCGCCGGAGCTTGGCTCACCGGCCCCGACGAAACGCCTGCCGACGAGCCCGCGGACTTCCATCCGGCGCTCTCGCGCACGGCCGACGGCCATTACATTCCCGCCGAATCGCTGATGCAGGACGACTACTGCGCCGGTTGCCACGCCGACGCTCATGCCGGCTGGCAACACAGCGCCCACCGCTTCGCCTCGTTCAACAATCCGGCCTATCGCTTTTCGGTGCTGAACACGCGGGCGGTGCTGCTCGAACGAGACGGCAACGTCCACGCGGCGCGGTTCTGCGCCGGCTGCCACGACCCCGCGCCGCTATTCAGTGGCCGGTTCGACGATCCGGACTTCGACCACGAGGGCGACCCCTCCGCTTCCGCCGGCATCACCTGCATCGCCTGCCACGCCATCGAAAGCGTGGACGAGCCGTTGCGCGGCAATGCCGACTACACCATCGCGGCACCGGAACACTACCCGTTCGCGTTCAGCAGCCAGCCGGTGCTGGCATGGCTAAACGGCGTGCTCATCAAGGCCAACCCAGACTTCCACAAGCGCACGTTCTTGAAGCCCATGCACCGGAGCCCGGAGTTCTGCGGCACCTGCCACAAGGTTCACATCCCCGAGGAACTCAACGACTACCGCTGGCTGCGCGGGCAGAACCACTACGACTCGTTCCTGCTGAGCGGGGTCTCCGGCCATGGCGTGACCAGCTTCAACTACCCCGACAAGGCGCAGATCAACTGCAACGGCTGCCACATGCCCCTCATCGAATCCACCGACTTCGCGGCCCGCGACAACGACGAATCCGGTCGCCTCACCGTCCACGGCCACGGCTTCCCGGCTGCCAATACTGCGCTGCCGACACTGCTCGACATGCCAGCGCATGTCAACGAAGCACATCGACAGATTCTCGAGGGTTCGCTGCGGGTGGACCTGTTCGCGCTTCGGCAAGGCGAAGGCATCGACGCGCCGGCGACTGCGCCGCTACGCCCCGATGTGCCGGCGCTGAAGCCCGGTGCCACCTATGTCGTCGACGCGGTGCTGCGAACACTCACCTTGGGCCACCACTTCACCCAAGGCACCGCCGACTCCAACGAAGTGTGGCTCGAAGTCGTGGCCACGAGCGGCGACCGCCTGCTCGGCCACAGCGGTGCCCGCGACGAACAGGGGGCCGTCGATCCTTGGAGCCACTTCGTCAACTCCTATGTGCTGGACCGCGACGGCGGGCGCATCGATCAGCGCAATGTCGAAGACATCTTCACGCCGCTCTACAACCACCAGATTCCCCCTGGCAGCGCGGCCGTGGTGCATTACCGGCTGACGCTGCCGGAAGACATCACGGAGCCAGTCACAATCACGGCGCGCTTGCACTACCGCAAGTTCGACACGACGTATCTAGCCGCCTTCCAAGGCGACGAGTTCGTTCGCAACGACTTGCCGATCGTGACGATCGCGACCGATGAGGTCGTGTTCCCCATCGCTGGTGGCGACGCAATGCCACAAGCCGCGCCCGAGACGCCAACTTGGGTGCGCTGGAACGATTACGGCATTGGTCTGCTGGCGAAACCGGACCGAGGCGCCCTGCGACAGGCGGAGTCCGCATTCCGCTCCGTGACTGACGAGGGCCGCCCGGAAGGCGCACTCAATGTCGCCCGCGTGCTGCTGCGCGAGGGACGCCTGGACGAAGCGGCCCAGTCCCTGCGCGACGCCGCTGCGGCTGGCGCACATCCGTGGTCGGTGGCTTGGTTCAGTGGCTTGGTGGACCTGCAAAACGGCCAGTTCGATGCCGCAATAGCGACGCTCGCGGGTCTTGCCGAGACACGCTTCGCCGAGGCAAGGGCGCGCGGCTTCGACTTCTCGCTCGATTACCGCCTGCAAAACACCCTCGGCCGCGCACTGTTCGAGCGCGCGAAGCTAGCCCGGCCCGGCGGCGATCAGCTTGAGTGGCTGCGACGAGCCGAAGTACGTCATCAACGCGCCCTGGCCATCGACTCCGAGAACGTTGCGGCACACCACGGCCTGGCGCAGGTGTATGCACGCTTGGGAGACTCCGACGCCGCAAACGAGCATCGCGCCCTGCACGCCAAGTACCGCAGCGACGACAACGCCCGCGACAGCGCGGTCAGCGCAGCCAGACGACGTGATCCGGCCGCCAATCACGCCGCCGAAGCCGTTACCGTCTATGACCTGACGGCCCCACCGTCCAGCCACGTCGCCTACGCGCCACCCTTGCGGGAAGCCCAGCGATGACCTTCTCCTTGTGCTCGGACGAGACCTTGGAGCGAGGGCCCCTCGCGGAGGGCGGGACGCCCTCCCTCCAATCGCCTTTCACTCACACGAATGCACCGGAGCTGAAATTTCGGAGCGCTCCGAGGTGAGCGACGTTGCCGGCGAGGCGCGCATTCGGCGCGCACTGAAGCTGTCGCTCAGCGTGGCCGCGGGTTTGGCACTTGTGACGGTTGTCGCGGTCCTGCTGCTGCGCCGGGAAGAAGCAACCCAAGTCTCACCGGATGCCGTGCAGGCGGGACCACAAGTGCCCACGGCGCCAGCGGTTGCCACGCCGTCCATTCCGTTTACAGACGTCACTGCCGAAGCCGGCATCGACTTCGTGCATCGCACCGGCGCCTATGGCGAACGCCTGCTGCCGGAGACCATGGGCGGCGGCGTGGCCTTTTTCGACTACGACAACGACGGCCACCCGGACCTCCTGTTCGTCAACTCGATGGACTGGCCCTGGCAACCGCAGCCCGAGCGCCCCGCCACCTCGAGCCTGTACCGAAACCTGGGCGACGGCACCTTCGCCGACGTGAGTGCGGCAACAGGCATGGACATCATCTTCTACGGCATGGGCGTGGCCGCGGGTGACTACGACGGCGACGGCTTCGTCGATGTGTTCGTCGCCGGCGTCGGCGAGAACCGCCTCTATCGAAACATCAGCGGCGAACGATTCGAGGACGTGACGAACAGCGCGGGCGTCGCCAGCGACGGCGAGACCTGGAGCACCAGCGCCGCCTTCCTCGACTATGACCGGGACGGCGACCTCGACCTCTTCGTCTGCAACTATGTCGGCTGGTCGCCGGAAGTGGACCGCGAGGTCGACTTCCGGCTAACGGGCATCGGCCGCGCCTATGGCCCACCCACGGACTTTCCCGGCACCGACTCTTGGCTCTACCGCAACGATGGCAACACCTTCACCGAGATTTCCACCGAAGCGGGCATCAAGGTCGCCAATCCCGCCACCGGCGCGCCGGTGGGCAAGGCCCTGGCCGTGCGCCCCCTCGACATCAACGACGACGGCTGGCTGGACCTCGCCGTCGCCAACGACACCACCCGCAACTTCCTCTTCGTGAACCAGCACGGCGAAGGATTCCGCGAGGCCGGCATCGAACTCGGGGCAGCCTTCGACGCCGCCGGCCTCGCCACCGGCGCCATGGGAATCGATGCCGCGCAGCGAGACGACGGGCTCACACTCGCCATCGGCAACTTCGCCAATGAAATGTCGTCGTTCTACGTCCTGCGCCCGGGCGAAGGCATCTTCAGCGACGACGCCATCGTCGCCGGAGTCGGCCCCGCAAGCCGCCGGGCACTCACCTTCGGCCTGCTCTTCCTCGACGCCGACCTCGATGGCCGCACCGACCTCATCGCCGCCAACGGCCACGTAGAACCAGAAATCAACCGCGTCCAGGCGAGCCAGAACTACCCCCAACCGGCCCAGCTATTCTGGAACTGCGGCACCGACTGCCCGCGTCGATTCATCCCGCTCACGGACATCGGCGCTCTCGCCAGCCCACGCATTGGCCGTGGCCTTGCCTATGCAGACATCGACGGCGATGGCGACCTGGACCTCGCCCTCACCCAAACCGGCGGCAAGGCGGCCCTGCTCCGCAACGACCAAGACACCGGCAACGCCTGGATTCGCATAGCCCTCGAGGCCCCACCCCCCAACGCCCAAGCCATCGGCGCAACCGTCACGGTCGCAGCCGCCGGCACGCAGCAAGTGCGCACCGTCATGCCAGCACGCAGCTACCTCAGCAGCGTCGAGGCCACCCTCACCTTCGGCCTCGGCACCGCCACCGCCGCGGAGATCACGGTTCAGTGGCCGAACGGAACATCGGAAACCTGGCACGACCTAGCGACCGACAGCGCACATACTTTGCGGCAGGGAAGCACGCTGTAGCACCACAGGCCTGACCGCTTGACGGCGATATCACCTCCACAGCCGGCCGACTCCATCGACTTCAAAACGGCTTCGCGAAAGCCCTGGTCGGACCGCTACGCAATGCACGGCTACGCCGACTCGGTTCGAATAAGGCCTTCGAGATTTCACCAACGTTGTGGCGGAACATGTCGAGATAGGTCGGTGCTGGGCCGGTGGGGCCCGATAGCGAGTCGGAGTAGAGCGTGCCGCCGATGACGGCGCCGGCTTCGCGGGCGAGTTGCTCCACTAGGCGCGGATCCGTGATGTTCTCGACGAAGATCGCCTGGATGCCCTCATCGCGCATCTGGCGGATCAGCGCCGCCACTTCACCTGCCGAAGGCTCGCTCTCGGTGCTGAGACCCACCGGGGCATGGAAGTCTATGCCGTAGGCGCGGCCAAAATACTGGAACGCATCGTGCGAGGTGATCACCTTGCGCCGGTCTGCAGGGAGGGCCTCGAGCCGGCCGCGGATATCCCGATCCAGCGCTGCCAGTTGGCGGTCATATGCCTCGGCGCGGCGACGGTAGTCATCCGCGTGAGGCGGGTCCGCCGCAACCAGTTCACGAGCGATGTTGGCAACACCAAGGCGTCCGTTGGCGAGATCCTGCCAGGCATGAGGATCGGGTCGGTCTGGCTCTGCCGTCAGCGGCGCAATTCCTGCGCTGGCGACAACGACCCGCCCCTTGTAGCCGGACACCTTGACGAGCCGGTCGATCCAGCCTTCGAAACCAAGCCCGTTGACCACCACGACGTCCGCCTGGGCCAGCGCGCGCGCGTCGGCTGGGGTCGGTTCGTAAACGTGGGCATCAGCGTCCGGACCGACCAACGTGGTCAGCGCGACGTGCTCGCAGCCGACGTTTTTGACCATGTCTCCGAGAATCGTGAAGGTGGTGACGACTTTGAGCTTGTCGGCCGCCCAGGGCTGATGTGTGGTGGCCGCGGCGAGTGCCGCAGCCGCAGTGAACCACGAGCGGCGTGACAGGCGATACATGACCGCTTTCCCTGCCGCTCAAGCCGCAAGATGGCGGCGCGGAATCGAGCGCGCCAACGAGCTGCCACGCGGACCCACGACGAGCGAGACAATGTAGAAGCCGCCCGCGACCAGGATGATGGCCGGTCCGGAGGGAAGGTCTGCGTGGTAGGAGAGCAGGAGCCCCGCATAGCCGGACACGAACGCGATCACGCTGCTCATCGCCGCAAGTGTCGCCACCTCCCCCGCCCAGAATCGCGCAGTCACGGCCGGAAGCATCATCAATCCCACTGCCATCAGCGTGCCGAGCGCATGGAATCCGGCCACAAGGTTCATCACGACCAACGCCAGAAACACGAAGTGGACGACTGCGCCTGGTGCACCCACCGCGCGCAGGAAGCCGGGGTCGAAGCACTCGACAATCAGCGCCCGGCCGACTATGGCCAAAGTGAAAAGGGTCAGCGTCGCTATGGAGAGGACGAGAAGCAGCGACGCATCGTCGACCGCGAGAATGGTGCCAAAGAGGACATGCATGAGATCGACGTTGTTCCCGTGCGTGGAGACGATGAGCACCCCAAGCGCCAGCGAGATGAGATAGAAGGCGGCAAAGCTGGCATCCTCGCGCTGAGGCGTCACCCGTGCGACGAATCCGGACAGGATCGCCACGACGAGGCCGGCGACGAAGCCGCCGACGCTCATGACCACGAGCGACAGTCCGGCGATCATGAAGCCAACGGCGGCGCCCGGCAGCACGGCATGGCTCAAGGCATCGCCGACGAGGCTCATGCGACGCAAGACAAGCAGCACGCCCACAGGAGCACCGCCGACGCTAAGCGCGAGGCAGGCCACCAAGGCCCGCCGCATGAACCCGAACTCCACGAATGGCTCGATCAGCACGGCGTACACGCCCATCAAGCAACGCCTCGGCGGCAGACCTCGGCACGGTCGTCCCACCCCTCAGCCATCTGCCGCGCCTGAGAGAGATGCTCTGCCCGCAGCACCTCGGCAGTCGCACCCCAGGCAACCGGCTCCCTCGCCATCACCAAGGTTTCGGGGAAACACTCACGTACCTGGTCCAGGTCATGCAGCACGGTGACAACCGTTCGTCCTTCGCCATGCTACGCCACTACCACCCGAAGCAGGTCGGCCGAAGTCTTGGCGTCGATGGCTGTGAAGGGCTCGTCGAGCAGGATGACAGGGCAGTTCTGCACCAACATGCGGGCGAACAACACCCGTTGAAACTGCCCCGCTGACAGGGACGCAATGGGCCGTCGACCGAAATCATCAAGACCGACCGCCAGCAGGGCCTCGGCGGCTTGCCGGCGCTGCGCACGCGTGACAGGTCGGAAGAGGCCAATCGATCGCCAATGACCCAGCAAGACCGTATCCATCACCGAGATCGGGAAACTGCGATCGATCTGGGCCTCTTGGGGCAAATAGGCGATGTCGCACTGGCGCAGCCCGTTGCGTTCCAAGCGCCCATCAAGAGGCGCCATGCGTCCAACAAGCCCCTTGAGCAACGTGCTCTTGCCCGATCCATTGGGGCCGACCACAGCCGTCATCGAACCAGCCCGGAAGCTGCCGGTCAGGTGATGCACCGCCGGATGGCGGTCGTAGCCTAGGGTGACGTCATGGAGAGAAAAGGCAGCCGTCATGGCAACCCTCCCATGGCCCAGGCGGCGGCAACCCACAGGAGGGTTGCGAGGGGCACGGCCCAAGCAAGCTGAACGACCACGCCGCTGCCTAGCGGCGAGACGGCGCGCCCGAACCGAGCGCCTTCGGCGGTGCCGTCAACTCCGGTTGGCCTACGCATGAGCAGGCGCATTCGCCACCCTGGTCTCCGGCTCGAGCACGACATCCCGCGAGGCGCAAGTCGGGCAGGCACCCTCCACCTCCACCACCCGTCGCGTCATTCGGTACCCCAAGGCCACGGCATCCTCGGCGAGCACCTCAAGGACCCGCGGATCTTCGAGTTCGGTCGACGCCCCGCAAACGTTGCAGATGAAGAAAAGACCATCGTGCTGGCGCTCAGGATGCATGCGGGGAACGTACGCGTTGCGACTTTCGATCTTCGAGACGAATCGCTCTGCCATCAAGAACTCAAGCGCTCGGTACACGGTGGTGGGGCCGACCCGACGCGAGTGCCTAAGCTCCAGCGCCTCGATCAGGGCGTAAGCGCCTGTCGGTCGCCCTCTTTCCCAGAGCAGCTCCAAAACCTCCCGCCTGAGCGGCGTTAGCTTGGTCCCCCGCACCGCGCAAAGGGACATCGCCAGTGCAACCCGTTCGGCCGGCGCATGCGGCCCGCGGCAGTTGGGATCGGTGCAGGGATGGGGTTGGGTCGGGGGGAGTTCCATGACATGGATCTCTATTGCCGCTTGACTTCGATACGTTATAACATCACGTTCATCGATGGCAACGAAGCCACCGGTCTCGCCGAAGTAATGTGGCCCCAGGAGGGAGCTTGACGTGGACGCCAAGGCGTTGCTGCGAGCGAACGCGAGCACGAAGGCCTGCAGTTCGCGTTAGCGAACTGTGACGCGCCGTTCAGGGCGCATTAGGAGAACCAGATGAACACGCCGCCCAAAGTACCCGTCTCCATCCTCACCGGCTTCCTTGGCTCCGGCAAGACGACCCTGCTCAACCGCATCTTGAGCGAGGAGCACGGCAAGCGCATTGCGGTGATTGAGAACGAGTTCGGGGAAGTCGGCATCGATCAGGCGCTCGTCATCGACGCCGACGAGGAGATCTTCGAGATGTCGAACGGCTGCATCTGCTGCACGGTACGAGGAGACCTGATTCGCGTGCTCGGCAACCTCATGAAGCGCCGCGACAAATTCGACTATGTGCTGGTGGAGACCACAGGGCTCGCAGACCCTGGCCCGGTTGCCCAGACCTTCTTCATGGACGACGAGATTCGCGCGGAGTTCTCGCTCGACGGGATTGTCACGCTCGTCGACGCGGCCCACATCGAGCAGCAGCTTGGCCGAAGCGACGAAAGCACTGAGCAAGTCGCGTTCGCAGACGTCCTCGTACTCAACAAGACAGACCTGGTCAACGATGAGGCGCTCGACAGGCTCGAAGCTCGGCTTCGCGAAATGAACCGAATGGCGCAGGTGGTGCGCAGCGAGCGCGCCGACGTTCCTGTAGATACCGTACTCAACCTCGATGCCTTCAACCTCGACGACGTGCTTGAGCGTCGCCCCACCTTTCTTGAGCCGGAGTATCCGTTCGAGTGGACCGGCGTCTATTCGCTCGGTGTCGGCCGCTACGAACTCAGCCTAGCCGACGGACCCGATCCGGCGATGTCGCTCGTCGTCGTGCCCCACCAAGAACCGGACGACGCTGCCTTGCGTGAGGGTGCGGAATGGTGCGTGAGGCGGTATGCGGAACCTGCGCAGCCCGTTGGCCCGGGAGACGAGATTCCAGTCGGAAAGCACTTGAACCTGCAGCTCGACTCCCCCGGCCGCAAGTCGTTCACTCTCGTGAGTGATGTGCCTTTGCGCGTTGGCCTTTACGCCCAGCACACCGCCGAAGAGTTCGACCTCCTACTAACGGACGCGCTAGGAGCAACGATCGGGCCAGAGGCCGAGCGTACTTGGGTGGCGCAGCACGAGCACGACGACGAGGTGGGTTCGATCGCCATCGAGACCGACGGCGACGTCGACGCCGAGAGGCTCAACGCCTGGCTTAGCCGATTGCTCCGTGAGCGCGGGGTGGACATCTTCCGAATGAAGGGGTTCATCAGCCTCGCTGGTGAGTCGCGTCGCTTCGTCTTCCAAGGCGTACACATGCTCTTTGACGGCCAGCCGGATCGCCCCTGGGGAGACTCGCCTCGGCGCAATCAGCTCGTCTTCATCGGCCGCAACCTCGATGAACAGAGCATGCGCGAGGGCTTCGAGGCGTGCCTAGTCTGAACGCCGACAGCGCAACCGGCGTCCTCCATCGGGGCTGGTCCGCAACGGTCGATGACTACGCCATCGCCGGCGGCTGGACCCGCCGAGGTGAAGCGCTGGTGGTCGCCGACGCTGCCGGCGGAGTCCACGCTTTCGACGGCAAAGTCCGGCGCAAGCGCGTGGACCGGCCATTTGGCGCACGATGGGGGAGTGCTTGCAACGGCGATCCACCCAACCGAAAACACGTTCGCCACGGCTGGCCAAGACGGCCGAGTCCTTGTCTGGGGTGTCGCTGATGGCCAGGTAAAGAAGGCCATCGACGTCGGCACGGGTTGGGTGGAGAACGTGGCCTGGTCGCCGGACGGCAGTTGGCTCGCGGCGTCTTGCTCTCGGCAGGTTCGCGTGTATGACGCGGACTGCAGGGAAGTTTGGCAAACCGACGACCACCCCAGCACGGTCAGCGCCATTTCCTGGTCCCGCGCAGGAGAACTGGCGACGGCCTGTTACGGCCGGGTTGCGTTCTTCGAAGCGTCCACCGGGAAGCCTCGCCAGACGCTCGAGTGGAAGGGTTCCTTGGTGTCGATGGCACTGAGCCCGGACGGGGATGTCGTGGCGTGCGGCAGCCAAGACAACTCGGTGCATTTCTGGCGTCGCTCGACGGAGGACGACTCCATGATGTCCGGCTACACCAGCAAACCGTCGGCCCTGGTCTTCGATGACACGGGTACTCTTTTGGCCACCGGAGGGGGCCATTCCGTGACGGTCTGGAGCTTTCAGGGAGGAGGCCCGGAAGGGTCGCGGCCGGGCATATTGAGCCTTCACATCCAACCCGTCACGACGCTCGCCTTCGCCCGCCGCAAGCTGCGCCTGGCCTCGGGGGGCCGCGACGGCGGCGTGGCTGTGTGGTCGCTTCGGCGAAATGGCGAAGGCGGTCCCGTCGGGGCCGCAGTTGTGGCGGGCGTGGTAGCCGAGCTCTACTGGCGGCCGGATGGGCGCGCGCTTGCCGCACTCGACGCCCGGGGCGGCGTGACGGTCTGGCGGGTACGGTGAGCGAAGGCCCAAAGCACGGCGCCTGTAGACGGCGCGCAAAATACACCACAACCCCTGCCTGTCACGGTCCACCCGGTGCCAGAGCTCTTCGGTAAGACCATCGAGGCAAGACACTGCACCGTCGCAGTGCTTAACCCTGAACAGCAGAGAGCGTCTCTTCAGGGAATCCCCCCGCCACACAGACAATCCCGCCCCACAGCCCGGGGGACGACTTCGCGCTGGTCTGCAGCCACCACACCTGCGCCTCGACCTTCCCCTCGGCGGGGCTGATCTGTCCGTGCACGACAAGAGGTGAAGTTGGCCGCGGACGCCAACCACTCTTGCTTTCCTCGCGGGGTTGCGCAACAAGCCCGTGAGGGCTCGATAGCGCCTTTGAAATCGTCCGCCGAGCGCGCCAGCTAGGCGCGGGCCCATTCCGCGTGGACTGTACAGGCATCGAGCTTGATGCCGCGAACGGTGATCTTTGCGTCGGACCGGTCCAATGCGACGCGGGCGACAGATTGGCCATCGGAGCCTTTGCAGGGAACAACGGGAGCATCGCTATGGAAAACGCTGAGCGGCTCGTGCTGGATGGGGTCGAACAGCGACGCAGGAATCTCGACAAGCTGGTAGAGGCGCGGTGCCTCATCGTCATCTCCAGAGCGGAAGGCTCGTAGCATGAGAATCGACGTGACGGCGCTCTGGTACGCGGCAAACAACTCGAGTGTGGCCTCGCGCCGAGCACCGGGCGTGCGTGTGTCCTGGATCCATGCGGCTTCGGTTAGCTTTGAGATGTGAACGGTTGTGGAGGAAAGCGTCTTGGCGGCGGTGGATTTCAGGGAAAGATGCCTTGAGTGGCCCGAGGCTGGGTGAACTGACAGGTCGACGAAACGCTGAGTGGCCGACCCGGGAGGAGACACTTGCCACTCGACATGGGAGCAGGCGTTGCGGAACACGGTCTCAAACGTGGTCAAGCCTAGGGGGACGGTCGTTGCCGCATGGTGGACTGACAATGCGAGTCCGAAGTACTCGATCCACTCGGGCACTGCGGTGAGCCAAGTACCCTCGGAGCGGATATTGGCGTGCGCTGGATTGGACAGGGACTCGACAACGGTGGCGACAAAGGCGATTTTGGCTGGCGAGAACGAGTCGAGCCTGGCCTTGAGTTCGTCGAGGCTCAAAGGCCGAGCCGTCGTTCAGCGAGGTCCACGAAAGAAGGACTGAGTTCGATGCCGACCCACTGGCGCCCAATCTCTTCGGCGGCGAGAAGCGTGGTGCCGGAACCTGCGTAGGGGTCGAGCACAACGTCACTGGACTTGCTCGTGATCGCCACACAGCGCCGGGCCAGAGCGAGGGGCATCATCGCCGGATGGTCGTCGTCTTGCCCGTTCGTTCGCTTCAGCGGTTCCGTTGGAATCTCCCACACGTTGCGCAACCTCCGACCATTCGGGCCTGGGACGGCGGCGACGTCGTAGTAGTAGTCCTGCTCCTTCGACAGCAGAAACACGGTTTCGTGAGCTTTCGTGGGCCGGTCTCGCACGGACTCGGGATGCGCGTTGGGCTTGTGCCAAATGACCTCGCTCCGAACCCACCACCCCGCATCCTGCAGCGCGAATGCCAGGCGCCAGGGGACGCCGATCAGGTCCTTCGATTTCAGCCCCTGCGGCGTCTGCGGCCGCACCCCCATGGCACGCGCGCGATTCTTGCGATCTGGAGCCCGGTAGCGTCTGTTGCCAGAGGTGTAGGAGTCGCCGACGTTGAGCCACACGGTTCCATCCGGGCGAAGGACGCGCCGCAGTTCGGCAAAGGCGTCGACGATGCTGTGGATGTATGCGCCCAAGCTTTCGTCGCGACCAATCTGATCCGGGATCTGGTAATCCCTTAACGACCAATATGGCGGTGAGGTCACTACGGTCTGAACAGACTCCGTTGGGAGCAGGCGAAGCCCGCACCGGGCGTCCCCACAGATCAGCAACCGGCCCGAAACTTCGGGGATCCGAGGAGAGGAGTCGGAGAGGCGACGGTAGGAGGACGGTCTCGGCTGGGGCGACGGCTGGACGACATTCGCGCAGCGCCGGTTGGCAAGAGTGCCTCGCGCCCGATCGTCGAGAGGAAGCTCGTGCGCAACCACTGTGGAGATCGACTCGCTCATCGCGACTGCTAGTGTGATGGACTAGCCGCAGCAGGGCAAGTCTCGCGGCGGCGATTCGCGAGAATTGGACGCGCCGCCGCATGCGTTTGACCGACCTCCGGCAACGTGTGACGCTTGCCGCAACGACCCGCGCAGTTTCGCCACCAAAAAGGGAGGCACTTGCATGACCAGCCCAGCGAAGGAATATCGGGATGGCATCCTGTCCGCGTGGCAGGGCGAGCAGTGGGGCAGGCGGTTCTTCGAATTGCTGGCCGCAGCAACCGACGACGCCGAGCAGCGCACCAAATGGGAGGTGCTCGGGGAGCTCGAGCGCACCACCGGCGACACGCTGGCACCACTCGTCGCCGACGACGCAGCCTCCTCGGCGGAGCGGCGCGCAGACGTGGATGCGGCCGCCGAGTCATACGGAGCGTTACCCTACGCCGAAGCCCTGCAACGGATGACGACACTCGTCGAACCCGCCATCGAGCGGTTCCGGGCGCTACTCGACATGGCGCCGGAGGAACACCGCGAGGCGGTGCAGATTCTGTTCGACCACGAGGTCGCCATCCGGCAGTTCGCGCAACGCGAGCTCGCCGGGGACAGCGCAACGTCCCTCGATCCCGCCCGCGACGTCATCGCACGGGCACGCGCGTCACAACTGGCGGCATGAGCGCAAAGGAGCTATCCATGACGGCCTTGAACCAGCAGGAGAAGGAAGCCTTCCTGAGCGAACTGCACGTCGGTGTTCTGTCCGTTCCCCAGGACGGACGTGGCCCTCTCACGGCGCCCATCTGGTACTGCTACGCCCCGGGCGAGAACCTCTGGGTCATGATCGGACGCGACTCCCGCAAGGCCGGGCTGCTCGAGGTAGGCACCCGGGTGTCGCTTTGCGCGCAGAAGGAAGACCCGCCCTACGCCTACGTCACGGCGGAAGGGCCCGTCGAGAGCATCCGGCCCGGCACCGACGAGGACATCCTGGAACTCGCCACCCGCTACCTCGGCGAGGAAGACGGCAAAGCCTACGCCGAGAGCATGCCGACCGGCACAAGCCTGACGGTCACCATCCGACCGGAAACCTGGCTCGCGGTGGATTACTCGCGACGGTAGTTAAGGAACCTCTGCACAAGCCCGCCTTCCCGCCGGACACCGTCGCGGATTGTTCGGTACGCGCAACCGCGAGGATCGCCCCTACGGCACGTCTCGTCGGTCGGAGGCACAAAACCTCGCTACGCTAGCGTTCGACATTGAACCGCGCGAATACACGGGCCAGCGTCGCCCCCACCGCCTCCTCTTCCCTTCGCGGAAAATAGTCTTCGTGGTCGCGGTCGTAGTCCTCCTCTAACCAATTGTCCGGGTGGCCTTCGAGGAAGGCAAGGCACCAGTAATCTTCCCATTCGTTCGGCTCCTCCTGCCAGACCTTAGCAAAGCGACCGTCATCGAACCGGACCAAATAGGGCTCCGCACAATCGTCTTCCGGAGACTTGTCGACCTGAATCCGGCGGCAGTCCACAATCTTAAACGGCATACTCCTGACACCTAGCTGCAGCCCAGACATCATAGCCCGAAGGGAAGCTGCCTTTTTCGGCTGCCTTCCGAGACACAACATTTCGCCTTACGCAACGACGGCAATGTCTCATGCGGCACCGGCAAGCCGCGTGGGTCCGTGACCCTGAACGCCGAGCCGCGCCACACACTACACGACCCAGGCGGCGGCTATGTGCGACAGCTCCCCTGTCGTGTCTGCGGCGCTCCGGGCGACCTGGTTGGGGGTTGCGGGCGAGGCGGCCATGAAATCCGGTACTGGCGGCGTAGATAGGTCGCGGCCAACCACGACTATGGTCTCAATCTGTCATTGCGGCCAAAAGGCAATCCGCGATCGCCACCATTCGATCGGCCGCGTCCACGACCACCGCGTCCTTTTCCACGCCAGTCTTGAGTTGGATCGGCAGGCACTTCCACCTGCCCTGAGTCCGTACCTCGTCGAACATCTCCCCAAGGTCGTGCCAAACTGCCTCAACGCCATACCACTCGTCCTCCAGCATCTTCCACCACAGGGGGGTGTTGCCGGCTTCACGCCACAAGTCCAGGTCGACGCCCAGCCACAGGCCAAGCCGCTCATGCATGGCCACATAACGACCGGCAGCATGGTAGAAGTGCGACGGCCTCAAGTCGCTCGTGCTTGCCATGCGTCGCCGCACCAGTTCCGCGGCGATCGGCTCCACCAGGTCCGCATAGTTGATCATCCGGCGGGGCACATCTACGTCAGTGAGTTCGTTCGCCTGAATCGGAAGGAACGCCTCCGCATCCATCCTTTCGGTAAGGACACGAAGCTGAAGGACGTCCGAACGAACCGATCGGACCGACGCTAGGCCGTCCAGCACGCGTCGCCAGTCCGCCACTGCCATCATGCGGTTGCCTGGCAACTTCCCAACAAACAGCGTTCCCACTCGCCCTTCTTCCACAACGCTCAGTTCCGCCTCTGAACACCGCCTCCTCAGCTCCGCCCAGACGCTTTCTGCGCGCTCTTCTGGGACGAGGAACACAAGAGCCGAGAGTTCGTCGTTCTGAGGCAGATGATCGAGGTACGTCACCGGTTGTGCAGGTGTGAGCCCTGCCCAGAACTTGCTCTCCACGAACACCCGGTGCCTGCCGGCTATGTCATAAACGACCAGATCCGGCCGGCCATTGCCGTACGCCTTCTCGCTTTCGACACCACGTGCCTCGAACGACACGCCAATGGGTGCCAGCATTCCGACAAACGTCCGAAGCGCGTCCGGGTCTCTAAGCACGTACTCCAACGCCTGAGTGGCTGCGGGTTCCGGTGGGAGGTTTAGGGATACGACATGCGCAAAAACGCTCATAGTGTTAACTCTTGGGCCGCCAAATCGCGCATCTTACTCCCCCCGACGGCTTCTCCTCGTAGGTCGGCATTTGGGCCATGCCCACCTGGCACCATGGCACGGTCGCCGAACCCGCCACCCACACCCGTGGCCCACATTACCAACCTGGCGTACCCTTCCCACAGCGACGCCTATGTCCCCGCCCGCGCCAACAAAGGCGGGCCAGGTAGCACCGCAAAGGCCATTGCCGAGAGGACCTCGGGTGCTTACGCGTCCCTCGCTTCTTCTCTCCGCGCCAAGAGTGCGCTGCGTTCGTTGCTAAATGGCAACCGGGGCGACCCATGTGACGCGGGCGCCAACCATCGCCCATCACTGCTTACAGCTGTCGGGTGGAGGCAGCGGGGGTCGAAGCGGAAGTACCGTATCGTCGCCTCGGTGTGGCGAAAGCCGAGGCCGGCTCGGACGCGAGAACAGCTCGCGACAGCAATCAGAAGCGTGACAGGCCCGGCAAGAGCCGCCTCGATGGCAGCGCAATTCTGTCCGTGGCACTCAAACGAGTGAGAGACTTGGCTCGCACGATGCCGTCGCGATTCAGGATCTCGAACTCCCCTTCGGCGACCAGGCGCGCGATTACCGCGTCGAGGTCCAAGAAGCGAGCTGCCGTCTGGTTGGCGATGTCGTGCCGCATCGCTTCAATCGTCACGGGGCCTTCGGACGTGAGCGTAAAGAGCTCCCTTGGAAGCGTGCTCAACAGTTGCTCGTACATGTGCGTTTTGTCCGCGTCACCGAAATGGAACAAGGGTGGCGTCTCCGAGTCCCTCAGGGCATCCCAGCCCAACATTCCAAAGTCGCCGCGGCCGTAATGCTCGAACGTGTTCTGAACGTTCCAGTGCTGCTGGATCATTACGTCACGTGCCGTTGCATGTCTCGACAGATGCAGGAACCACAACGCACGCCTGGATTGATCGGGCCGAATGAAAAACGGGGTGTCGTAGGTTGCGCCTGCACTGTAGCGAACATGGTCGCGCAGGGTTCTTTGCACGACCGCTCTGCTGGTGTTCCCGTCACGTGCCTGGATTAGGTCGCGAATCTGTGATTCATCCAGTTCGAGGGGACGTGCGGCACTCACGATTTGGGGTGTTTCCGAGAGGTGATTAATCAGGGCGTCCGCTGCGAATGTCAGGATGACTTCTGCGGAGGCAAGCTCAGAGAAAATCCGTCGGACCAACGCCATTTCCACCTGACCGAAGCCGGTCTGGTCGAGGAGAAACAGCGCACGTCCGGCACGCGGCTGCCTCTCTTTGATTGACCGAAGAATCGCGTCCACTTCATCCTCGAAGCGGCCCGTTCGTACAGTGACGCGGTCCGTAGGGTCGAGTTCGCGCTCCTTGATGACGTTGTGGAGGTGGGCAGTGTGCGCGGCTTCCTTGTCGACGAAGTAGAACCGGCAATTGACATCGAGCGGCTTGATGCGGCTCTCGTTGAGACGTTCGGCTGCGCCTGTCGCTTCCTCCAGCATGATGACCGGCGTGCCGGCGATGGTGACCGCGCCGTCCTTGAAGAGGCCGCCGCCGGCGAAACCGTCGACGAGGTCGAGCCTGAACTCCTCGCGCTGCGGATTGACGTTCAGTCGGTCAAAGTACGCCCGAAGGTAGCTGCGCAGGACCGTGAGTTTGGCCTTGCTGTGCGACTCAATCTGTGGAGGCGGTTCGTCAGGATGCCACTTGAACGACACGAATGGTCTCCGCCTGCGGGTGGTATGGCATGGCGTCATGCACCTTGCCTTCGAGCTCGCGCCCCCCGGCCTTGGGGGTTCGCCCGCCCCATTGCTTGAAGAAAAAGGGCACCCCGGCCAACGCGCACTGATCGCGAACGCTCAGAACCCACTCTAGACGCAGCGGCCTGGCGCTGGGTCCACTTTCGCCACCGACGATGACCCACGAAATCCCGTCGAGATCAAGCTGGTCAATCGGGCCCAGCAGAGGCTCGATCGAGAGAAAGCGGACAGCCGCCGGGGCCGCTCGCAGATGCCGAATCCTAGCCGCCCCTTCGACGTCCTCCACCGACACGCCGCACCAGATGTGCTTTGGAGCAAGGCGACTGGAATACCGGCTCCGAAGGTAATCGCGCATGAGCGAGCTACGCTTCGTGAGCACTTGGAAGATGTGGTGGCTTGCACTCTCCATCTCGTCGAAGACACGGTCGATGAAATCTCGCGGGACTCGCCGATGGAACAGATCGCTCATCGAATTCACGAAAATCATGCGGCCATTCCGCCAGCGAGATGGTTGGTCGAGGCGCTCATGCCACAGACGCACGTCGAACCCTTGCTCGTACGGATGGCCTGGCGTGCCCCTCCACCGCTCGGCGAATCGGGCAGCGTAACAGTTGTCGCAGCCGCGGGTGATTTTTGTGCATCCCGTGACCGGATTCCATGTGGCGTCAGTCCACTCAATTGCCGATTTATCAGCCATTTGTGGCGCTCCTCAGTTCGGGCGACCAAAGAGACGCCCACCAAATACTGTTCTTAATACCAGTATTTTGGCAACCAGTGCAATACCCGTGGACTAAATGGGGACAAGCCTGCGCAACGGTCACGAACAGCATCCTGACGCGGACCAGCCGGCAGGACGCGCCGAGGTGACGGACCGGGAGCGCTGGAGGCGGTTCATTCCTGCATCGCGGTCGCGAGGTCAAGCAACTCAGCCACGGCGTCCGAGTCGGCAATAGTCTCGTCCCATCCGTATGCGGCCGCGACGGCGGCATCGAGTTCGTCGTGTGCGTCAGCGAGCCATCTAGGGCAGTCGTTGTAGAGCTCAGTTAGGGTGCGGGACTTCAGGTGGGCTGCGGCTTCGTCGTTGTGGGGTGTGGGATGGACCGGAAAGCCCGGTGCCGGTTCGATCCATTGCACCCATTCGGGCGGGTTCAACCAGCGGTCCCGGCGTTCCACTAGTCGCTTGGCGGCAGCGGCGATCGAGATGGCGCGTGGATCGCGCTCGTATTCTGTGGGTGGGATGTCTGGCGCAAGACCGGCGGGGAAAGGGAACGTCTCGAAAGTCGTGGTGGGGGTGTAGCGAGGATCGTTGCCCTTGCCAAGGGAGGTGCCGAGCCTGAGCGACCACGCCTCATGGAACCGGCTGTGCAGGATGCCGAAGGTCACGTCGTCGTCGCGGGCGATGACGATGAGCGCGTGATCCGGGCAAACGCGACTATCCATCCAGACGAAGAGTCGGTGCTTTGCGACGGCTGGCGTCGCAATGTAACGGGCAAGACCGCGCAAGTTCGCCCACATCCCTTGTCTGGGCTCGACGTGCCGCCACCAATTCTCTCGGTATGACTTACGCCGGTTTCCCGCGCGTTTCGGACGAACAAACTTGTGAACGTGCTGGAACGGCCTTTCGAAAAGGGCGGCTTCCGTCTCACTCATCTTCCACCCGAAGTCGACGATCCACTTACCCCGAGGACGCCGCGTCACGTCCATGCCGTTGGCCCAGGGCTTGAGCACGTCGGCGTTAAGGCGACCATTGGGGTTTGCCGGGAACCGCAGCCATGCCCGCGCCAGATCGCCCGATACGTCAAACGATCCGCCCTTGGTGTCGCCCATGAAGGCCACGCCAGCGTTCTGGGCTAGGCGCTTGACCGCAGTGAGGTCCAGTCCGCGTTCCCCGAGCCGGCCGGTCAGATCCGTGTGTATGGCGTCAACCTGCGACCCATCAAGGCGAAGCTGGAGTCGGTCAGCGATGTGCTCGCCTGCCTTCACGAACCAATAGGTGACTAAATCTGCCTCTTGGGGTACCCGTTCGCGAAACGTGTCAAAAAGGTCGTTGACGTACTCCTCGCCAAGGCGTCTGACGAGGAGCTTGCCGCCGAGGAAGGGCGGGTTGCCGATCACCACGTCGCTCGATGGCCAGTCGCTGTCTTCGCCGCCGGGCCCAAGGATTGCGTCACGACATTCGATCGTGTCGAGCGGGCTCAGGATGGGTTTGGACGTCCCGAAGCCGTTGCGGAGCATCCATTGGGTCTGCCCGATCCAGACGGAGACCCGTGCGAGCTCCGCGGCATACGGGTTGACCTCGATGCCGCGGACGTTGGCGGGACCAACGCTGGGAAAGGCGCGTGGCAAGCCGAGGGCTTCGGCTTCAATCTGGACCCGGTGTTCGATGTCCTTCAATGACAGGAGCGCTAGATAGAGGAAGTTGCCTGATCCGCAAGCCGGGTCCAGCACGGTGAAGTCGCGCAGTCGTTCGAGAAAGGCCGCGAGAATCCGATTGGCTTCACGCCGATGTCGGGTCTCCACGCCCTGCGACTTGGCGGCATCAGCACGGGCCAGCGAGTCCTCAATGCGCCACTTCTCGGTTGCCCATGCTTCGAGAAGAGGCTTGACGACGACGGGTTCGACAATGCGCATGATTTTGTCGCGGTCGGTGTAATGTGCCCCGAGTTGCGAGCGTTTGTCGGGATCGAGACCGCGCTCGAATAGCGTTCCCATGATGGAAGGGTCGATTTCCGACCAGTCGAGGGACGATGCGCCAAGGGCAATCTCGATTTCGTCCTTGGTCATCGCTAACGTGGTGTCGTCGTCGAACAAGCCGCCGTTAAACCAATCCACGGACTCGAACCCTACCCTCCCTCCCGTGGACATCGCGCCAAACAGGTCGCACGCCATTCCTGCAAACTCCCACGGTTTGCTCCTCGAGTGGTCAAGCATCCGCGTGAAGAGATCGTTCGGGAGGAGTCCAGCATCCTCCGCGAACATGCAGAAGATCAGGCGGTTGACGAAGTGGGCGACAGGTTCGGGGTCGTAACGTTCACGCAGTGACTGCGCCAGCTCGGCGAAAGTCTCCGCCGCGCGAACGGTAAGCGACTGTCGGGTAACTCCGGGCCGCAGTCGTTCCGGGTCGGACATCACCCACTTGAGCTTGTTACGTGTCTGCGGCTCGATGAGATCGTCTAGCAGAAACTCGTGAACCTCGCTCACGCTGTTGGTCCAGTTAGTGTGGATGCGAAAGCGGGCCATGTCGGAGACGACCAGCAGCGGCGGGTTCTCCAGTGCGAGCGCGTACTGCCGAAGTTGTCGGAAGGCGGTGTCGAGATTCGCGTGCTTGCCCTTGTACTCCCAAGCGAAGTGGTGTCGCTTCCAGACGTCAGCCCAGCCGTTGCCACCAGAGTCCTTCCGGGCTCCCCGCTCAAAGCAGTAGTTCTCCCCAATCGGGTCGGCGGCAGCCGGCGTGGGTTCTCCGAGGATCCGGCAGAGGTCGATGAAGTGTTCCTGCGAAGCAGAACGCTCCTTCAACTCAACGGTCCGCCACTTGGCGATGAACTGAGCGGGCGTCATTCAGCCCGCGGCGGCGTGTCGAAGTGAAAAGCGGATAGGGATTGGCTGCATTATTGTGCGCTTGTCGGACCGCGACCAGATTGGCGTGGGTGACATAGTATGCCACGATGCGGCGTCTTCGCCTCGGGCAAGTCGGCCGACGGATGCGGTCCTCCCTGAACTTGTGACGTCCGCCGTGACCGGGTGTTTTTCGCTGACAGAGCAGCACACGAGGCCCGATCTGCCTAGCCGCTTTGGTCCGTCCGTCCATCCCGGCGGCTGTGACGACCGCAGATGCATTGCGGGAGGGCTGGAACTGTAGCTGGAAGAAGGGTGTTGCGCGTGGGCTCGACGGCCAAGGATAATGCAACCACGTCATCGCCTTTCACCGGCAGGCTGCCAAGGACAGCGCTTGTCCAGTCACGAGCGACGCAGCCACTACGGCTAGGGAGCCTTCAATGTTGGGAGTGGGAGGCGGAAAAGTGTCGACTAGGGATTGGGCTGGCAGAGCTGTTGCCTTCGTGAGGTACGCCGTAGCGGCACATAACGCCACTGTAACCAGCGATGACCCAATCTTGCAGGCGGCATGCAGGATAGGAGGTGCGATCAACTTCTCGCTTAGTGTGGAATTCGCCCTAAAGGCCCTCCTCGAAAGTGACGGGGTTCCTATCGACGGCAAGCTGCGGACGCACAAGCTCCACGTTCTCTTTGAGAGGCTGAATCATGAACGACAGGAAAGCGCCTCAGCCATCTATCAGGGCATTATCAGCTTCGATCAAGACGAACGAATCCAACGGCCTCCCATCAATGATCTGGCGGCATTCCTGCGCATCCACAATGATGCGTTCACGAAGTGGCGCTACGACCTTGAGAATGCCGGCGTTTTCTTTCCCGTCTTGATGATGTATGCGGCATTCTCCATCTTGACTCTCGTGGATCCGAAGCAGTCGTATCGAGTGGGCAGCGCCACGTCGCGGAAGGTGGTCACGGTTCTCGGGGGGAGAGTAATTCCGGATGGAGGCGATGCAAACTGAAGTCCTGCCAATCGAGCCGATGCTCCGCGACGAGGTTTCGCCGGCCCGTGCTCCCTGCCGCATCTGCCTGGGCATACACGAGACGCCGGAAGGGAGTCCGCCCATGCTCGTCGGCTTTCGCCCTCGGAGAAGCGGCGATCAGCCCCTCAATGCATGGTCGCGTCTCTCGTACGTGTGCCAGCTTTGGTGGGGACCGCCACGGATCGCTCTGCCTCAAGCAGTCGACCCACCGCGGCACGGGGCGCGGGCCACGCTCCAGCACGCCAGCGAGGAGATTGGGGCGCTGGCGTACGCTCCAGCCTTGGGCACGGCGCCCGGGCCGTCCGTCGAGCCATGCCTCCGGCCGTGATACTTTGGATTGGCAAAACTGGCCCGTCCGGGACACACTGTAGATTCAGCTGGTCTAGGCGCACGAGTAATCCGCGCCCTTTGTTGAACCAAGCCTTTGCTCTCCAACGTCATCGGCTTGGTGAACGCTCGGAAGGAAACCCACCGAATGTCGATCCACCGTTCCCTAACCGCCCGTGGAGCCGTGCTGCTCGCCGTGGTTGCGTTCGCCGCCGGCTGCGATCAGGCCGCGTCCACCGACGGAGCCGCATCAACCCACGACGAAGCCGCACCCACAGAGGCACACGCCGAACCGGAAGCTGCCGTGCGCCAAATCGGGGCCTCCGCGAGCTTCCGGGGAATCAACGGCATCCATTTCGGGCCAAACGGCGATCTCTGGCTCGCTTCCGTCGTTACGCCCGCGGTCGCTCGCATCGACCCCGAAACCGGCGAGATCCTCGAAAACCTGGGCCTCGGCGATGGTCCGAAGTCGCCCGACGACCTCGCATTCGGGCCCGACGGCTCGGTCTATTGGACCGACATCAGCGACGGCGAGGTAGCCATGCGCAGCCCAGATGGGAGCACGCAAATCGTCGCCGCCCCTGGCGTCGGCGTGAATCCCATCACTTTCTCCGACGACGGCCGCCTGTTCGTCTCGCAGTGCTTCATGGACACTCGGCTCTTCGAGCTCGACCCGCAAGGCATTGCGGAACCACGCTTGATCCGCGACGACCTGGGGCCGGGCTGCGGCCTGAACGGCATGGACTGGGGTTCGGCGGACGGACGCCTTTATGGGCCGCGCTGGTTCCGCGGCGAGGTCGCCCGCGTCGACGTGGACAGCGGCGAACTGGAAACCGTGGCGGACGGCTTTGGGGTGCCGGCAGCGGTGAAGTTCGACAGCAAGGGTCGGCTCCATGTCTTGGATGCCTTGCGCGGCGAGGTCGTCCGGCTGGACGAGGACGGTGGCCGCGAGGTCGTGGCGCGCGTTCAGCCCGGGCTCGACAACTTTGCCTTCAACGAGGAAGACCGCCTCTTCATCTCCAGTTTCGCGGACGGCTTCATCGTCGAAGCGGTGTCGCCGGACGAGAACCGCGTCGTATTGGCGGGCGGCCTGAACATGCCGGGCGGGGTCGCTCTGATCGGTGGCGCCGAGTCGCCCCGCCTCGTCGTCGCGGATTTCTTCGCGCTGAGGCAACTCGACCCGACGACCGGCGAGGAACTCTCGGTGGTTCGCGACGTGATCGGGTTTTCCGATCTTGGCAGCGCAATGTCGGTTCAGGCGACGGCAGACGACAAGCTGGTGCTGACGAGCTGGTTCGACAACGCCGTTCGCGTTTGGGACCCGGGCGCCGATGCCCTGGTGCAGGTTTTTGGCGAGCTGGCGCAACCGATCGACGCCCTGCTGTTCGACGGTGAAATCGTCGCCAGCCAATGGGGCGCCGGCAACGTGATCGCGTTCTCGCCCGAGAACCCCGCCGAGAAGCGTGTGCTGGCCGATGGGCTTTCGGGGCCCGCCGGTCTGACCGCCCTAGGCGGTGCCCTGTATGTCGCCGACAATCTGGCCGGCACCTTGCACCGCATCGGCACGAGCGGCGTAGAGCTGATCGCCGAAGGTCTCGACCAGCCAGAGGGGCTCGCGGCCGCGAACGGTGCCATCTACGTCGTCGAGGCGGGCAGTGGTCAGGTAACAGCGATCGATCCAGCGGGTGGCGAGTCGGCGACGATTGCCGGGCCTCTCGAACTGCACGTCCCGGCGTCGGGAGGCTTCCCGAACACGATGCTCTTCAACGGCATCACCACCGACGGCAAGACGGTCTGGGTCACGGGCGATGCGGCGAACACCGTTTACGTCTTTGACCTCGATTAGGTAGCCCGGCGCTACCCCTGGTTCAGCAGGACCTCAGCGCGCCAGAGGGCGCGCAGGGAAGGCAGAATGCCTTCCCTCCAAAGCCCGCCTTGTTCACGCGCTAGCGCGCCCTGACGGGCGCGTTGGCAGTTCGCTGGCGCGAACTGCTGGCCTCCGGGTTCGCGTTCGCTCACCACTTCGGCTAGGAGCGTGCGCCGTTCTACGGCGCACGCTCCTAGCAGTCTGTCGGACTTGGCGGCGGTGCACCCGGCTCCCGGACAGGGCGACGCATGCGTCGCCCTTCTTCGGGTGGCCCTCCTCATGCGCAGGCTGCGAGCGAATGCGAGCACGACGGCCAGCAGTTCGCACCAGCGACTGCCGACGTGCCCTTCAGGGCGCGCCAGCCGGAGGGGTGGGTGCAAGCGAACCCGCAGGCACCCGCAAGGGTGCTAGTGTGTGGCACACGTGGAAGGGCCGGAGCGGACGGGATGGTCGGATTGCGGTTCCCGGCAGGCGCGATGTTCGCCTTCGTTGCCGCCGCGCTTGCATTCGGTGTTCGCGCCGAACCTGCCGATGAGGAGCCGCCATGGCCCAAGGCCTGGTTCGAGGCGCCGAAGACCGCGAGCGAAGCCGGTCTCACTCGCTTCTCCCAGAGTCCATACCTCGACGATCGCGGCTTGCCGTCGGTCGAGGAGCGGCTCCCGGACGACCCCATCATCATCGAGCCCTATCGCAACATCGGCAAGTACGGCGGCACCGCCCGCATCACGCTCTGGGACACTTGGCAGTTCTTCAACTGGGAACATGCACTGACACTGTCCGCCAACATGCGCGACGTGCTGCCGAACCTGGCCGAAAGCTGGGAACTCAGCGAAGACGGGCGCACCACCACCATCCACCTGCGCCCCGGCATCAAGTGGTCCGACGGCCACCCCCTCACCGCCGACGACTTCATGTTTCGCCTGAAGCACGTCTGGCAGGACCCAGACATCTCGCCCGTGGTGTATCGCCTCGTGCAAGGCTGCGAGTTCGTCAAGATCGACGACTACACGTTCCAGTACGTCTTCCCCGGCCCGAACCCGATGTTCGCCAACTTCTTCGCCCAGTACGGCAGCCATTTCGTGGACCCGATGCACTTTTTCAAGGACTACCACGCCGCCTTCCGCGACAAGGAGGAACTTGAGGAGCTGGTGGAGGAAGAAGGCTTCGTGACGTGGATGGCGATGTATGGCGCACTGCGCGGCTGGGGCAACGAGGATGCCGTCAAGGTGCCAACCCTCAGGGCGTACCGGGTGACCGAGCGCACGCCGACGAAAATGCGGCTCGAACGCAATCCGTATTATCACAAGATCGATCCGGCAGGAAATCAACTGCCCTACATCGACGAGATCGACGCCATCATCCTGCTCGAAAACTCGAAGATGATCGCCTTCCAGGCGGCCACCGGACAGCTTGACTTCGCCGCCTATGCCTTGAAGACGGAGGACATACCGCTCTTAAAGCTCGGCGAGGTCAAGGGTGTCAACAAGGTTCACGTCTGGACCCGGCTGCACGTTAGCGATGTGTCGATCCAGCCGAACTACAACTACGACGATCCCAAGTATCGCGAGCTCCTCTGGGGCAAGGGCCAACGACGGTTCGTTCGCGCCCTGTCACACGCCATCGACCGACCACAGATGAACGACGTCATCTATTTCAGCAAGGGCGTGCCGAGCCAGGTGACCGCCCATCCCACCAGCCGCTGGTACGAGGAGCGCTTCGCCAACGCGCACACCCGCTACGACCCAGACTACTCCCGCGCCCTGCTCGACGAACTGGGCCTTGCGGACATCGACGGCGACGGCCTGCGCGAATACCCCGACGGCTCGCCGCTCACCATCACCTTCGAGTATCTCGACTTCGAGACGCCGAAGACGATGACCATGGAACTCGTGCGCGAATACTGGCGCGAGGTGGGCATTGACCTCAGGCTCAAGTCGGTGGAACGGCGCCTGCAGTCCGAGCGGGCGCAGGCAAACAAGATGCAGATGACCCTGTGGCACGCTGACAAGGTCACCGACATCCTCTTCCCGCTGGTGCCGGACTGGTTCTACCCCCACCGCTCCGGCTGGGACATCGCCATGTGGAACCACTGGGCGCGCTACTACCAAACCGACGGCCGCCTCGGCGAAGAACCGCCACCGCTCGTCCGCAACCTGCAGTTCTGGGGCGACCAACTACGCGAAGCAACCACCGAGGAGCACCGCACCAAGGCCGCCAAGACCCTGCTCGAAGCCGCCGCGGAGAACCTGTGGACCATCGGCACCGTGGGCCAGGCGCCACATCCCGTGGTGGTGTCGAACCGGCTGAAGAATGTCACCTCCACCGGCATCTGGGGCTGGGACAACCGCTGGACGCTGTCCTATCACCCAGCCACCTGGTACTTCGACGAGGAAGAGCCGTAGCCGCGGGCCCGCAGACGCCGCGGGTGGATTCTAGGATCGAGTTCACGAGCGCTACGAAACGGCTCCCTCCTCCCTCCAAATGTCCGTTCGACACCAGCGCATGGAGTAAGATCAGCGGATGAAACTTGATCTACCCCACATCTGCCACAGCGACCCGCAAATATCTGGCGGCACGCCCGTGTTTGTTGGCACACGCGTTCCAGTCCAGTCCCTTTTTGACTATCTGGAAGGCGGAGAGACCCTAGCGGAGTTCCTTGACCAGTTCCCCTCGGTGTCAAAGGAACAGGCCTGCGCTGCTCTTGGCATGGCTCGAGATTCCATAGTGGCCCGTGCGCGTTCTGCTTGATGAGAACCTGCCTCGTGCGCTTGCATCCCACCTAGGCGAGCACGACGTTCGCACGGTGCAGGCAGAGGGCTGGGCCGGAACCAAGAATGGCGAGCTTCTTCAGCGAGCTGGGTCACATTTCGATGCGTTGTTAACCATGGATCGAGGCTTGCCGCATCAACAGAACCTCGGCGTCTCCGGCCTGCGCATAGTGATCATCAGAGCGCAATCCAACCGGATGATCCATCTGACACCACTCGTCGACGCCATCGAGCAGACGTTGGCAGCGATGCCACCCGGCGAGTTGCGCGAGGTCGGCGACTGAGCAGGGGCTGGACGGAGGCTGAGCACCCTTGAGGACGCGCCTTGCGGCGCGTGCGAGGGCCACTCACGACCCATCCCCAATCGCCGCGAGCACCTTCGGGGGGGACATGGGCAGTTCCCGGAGGCGCAGCCCCAAGGCGTTGTGGATGGCGTTGGCTACCGTGAACTCCTATCAGACACAGACATTTTCTTCCACAAGCTGGTGGAAGATGTCGCACACTGCACATCTGCCAACCCGCGGAGCGCCTGCTCCTCGAACTCCCGGACGGTGGTGCACCGAACTATTGCTTCCCCATACTCCTGAATATGGCCAATATGGCTCCATGAAGACGACGATCGACATTCACGACGAGTTGCTGGCACGGCCAAGCGACTCGCCAAGGAGACGGGCCAGCCGCTCCGGGCGGTCGTAGAGGATGGACTCCGGCTAGTCTGCGACTCGACGCCCGCGAGCGGATACTCCCTTCCAGATCTACGGCGCGGCGACCCGAAATGCGCCCGATCCGCTGGCGCGATACGCTTGGCCGGAGCTCAGAGAGTTGATCTACGGTGACGCGAGCACGCGGTGATCGCCGTAGATACCAACGTCCTGGTCTACGGCCATCGTCGAGAGATAGGCGCTGGAGACGCCGCCCACGCCCTGCTGGCGGACTTGGCGGCAGGAGACCGTCCTTGGGCCATCCCGTGGCCTTGCTGCTACGAGTTTCTCAGCGTAGTCACAAACCGGCGCATCTGGAAGGATGCGGCCACGTCTGCCGAGGACGCGTGGGCGCAGTTCCAAGCGTGGGCAAATGCTCCCACATGTCGCCTCATCGCGGAGACCAGTGACTTCCAGAATGTCCTCGGACGTTTCGTGCAGCGTCCGCACGTAGTCGGCGGCGTCTTTCATGACGCCCGCATCGCCGCTCTGTGCGTCGCGCATGGCGTCGAGGAGCTTCTGACGCGCGATGGCGACTTCTCCGCGTTCCCGGAACTACGCACGCGCAACCCCTTCGCTGGTGTGCCGCCCTGA
Organism: Pseudomonadales bacterium; assembly: GCA_965116935.1. GTDB lineage: Bacteria > Pseudomonadota > Gammaproteobacteria > Pseudomonadales > Azotimanducaceae > VXYL01. Next base: position 5,385,938 of record OZ220737.1, read on the forward strand.
CACGCCTGCGCCTGCACGCCCACCAGACCTGCTCCTCGAACTCGCCCGCCTGCCGGCCTAATCCGTCCCGGAGCGAAGGTGAGACATCGGACATCGGGCTCGTGGGACGAGACGTTTGTGATTCGGGTGTGCTCGGGTTCCAAACATCGCCCAAAGGAGCGAGCCAAACAACTGACCTGAAAGACTGGGCGCAGGTAAGTTCAAGACGCAGAGTCGTCCAATGACATATACGGCGTATCCAGCGGAAAGTCAGCTAGGCGCGTTGCCAACGGCACTCCACGGACAAGCCGAGTTGAAGGGTTCGGCAGGGCCGCACACGCCGAACGCAAGCCGTCGGGGACGCGTGTGGAATCGTCAATGCTCCCTCCCGCCGCTTCCCGACGGTGCGGTCGGTGACAGCCTAGTCCCGACGTAAGCGTCGAGAAGTCCGGCGAGCACACTTTCTGCGATTCCCGTCGCGCGTGACAGCGACCGTGGCAGCGGCTGTCCTTCGCCGTCAAACCCGCGGGCCAGCACGATCGGGAGTTGCTGCAACAAGCTGCTGCTCGCAGGCATCGCTTCCTCTAGCGCCAACCAGAACGCAGCCCCGCTGTATAGCCTTCCGTATGCGACGCCGTCGCCAGCGGCAGCACGCGCCCCAAGCACCGGCAGAGAGACATCCGGGTGACGGCCGGGCTCTACGAAGGCGTGCGCGATTGTCCGATAGTGTCGTGGCACAGCCTCGCGTACTGCCGCCGCAAGATAGCTCGCGAGGCTCTCGTCGATCCAGAGCACGCCACTGGTGTTTAGCCGGGCTAGTAGCTGGTGGGCGTGTTCGTGAAGCACCAAGTAGAGGGTGATCGCTTGGGCGACCACATCGAAGTCACGCGCGTGGAGTGGGTAGTTCGCAAGGACGAGGCCCGTTCCCGCCGCACCACCCATGCCCGCCTGCCACTCCTCAAGTCCCAGCCAGAAGACCGGGGAAAGCACGCCACCTGGAAGCGAGTCTGCAAGGAAAGCAACGCCAGCAGCATGGCAGCATGTCAGCGAGGTGTGCTGGCGGCTCGGACTGGTCAAAGAAATGCCGGCATGTCCCCACGTCGACACGTGGCACTGTACCCAGTAGCAAGAACGCCGGCGCACGATCCAGACTTGGTAGCCTGTCGGGACCTGCAAGCGGTGCTACCGTCGCACCATTGAGCTGTAAGCGCACGCGGGGCATCGCATGGTTACCGGTCCTGCGTAGAATTCCAGCCGTCTCGGTGATCAGCCACCAAGACGAGTTCTCGGCGTAGTACGCTCCCTGATCTGACGCCATGATCCCCTTCGTCGGATATGAGCCAGCACTGAGGCGCCACCGCAGTGCGCCGCAATCTGACACGACTTGGACCACACCCTCCCCCGACCGCAGCGCGTCAGGACGATCGCACCGGATTTCCGACGGCCATTCCGTTCCCGTTCGCGTGCCGTAGCTGCCCGCCGCTGGGTCGGCCATCGATGCTTCGACACGGTCCGGGTCGCCCGCAGCGACGCCGATCGTCAGCGCGGCCCCGCAAGGCAGAGCGGCCAGAATCCAGACCGTCAAAGCGACCGCAGGCAAGTGCGAGCCACGATCGAAGATGGCGCAAGACGTCCGTGAGCGCCGTGTCAGGCATGTTCCAGTCACCACATCCGCAAGCTGTCGCGCCCGCGGTCGAAGTGGGCCAAGGAGTGGTTTCTGATCTGCCGTTCGATGACCTCTTGGTCGACGAGAAACTCGTCGGCAAGTTGCTCGACATCGACCAAAGACACCGCATCACACCGAATCCTCTGTCGGAGCGCCTCCGCCGGAGCGAGGAGTTCCGCTGCGAACGCTCGCGAAGCGCGCTGGTCCCAAGTGTGGGCGGCAGTGACGAGCCTGCGCTCACGCCTTTCGGAAGAAGCGTGGAGAAAAAGGGAACGAGCCAAGCGGAATCGATTCGCGGACGCTGTTGGCAGAGGCGGCCATGCCGCGAACGGAACGCCCTCGCTGCTGTAATCGACAACTGCGCGCAGAGGGCTAGCCGGCTCGATGCTGGTGTGCATCGTGGGGGTATCGGCCCACCCGAACCTGCTGACGAAGGCGTCAAGGTCCGTCAGCTCCTCGTCCGGCATCCCTGCCCGTTGACGAAGGGCCTGCGCATGCCCATAGCCAGCATGGTATGCAACGCCACCGTGGGTCACGCCGCCAGCACTGACACTACCCTCACGCTTCCGTCCGCGACGTGCTTGGCTAGCCTTGCCATGCGCTTGTTCGAGCCACTCAATGTCTTTGGCAACTGCATCGAGGTTGGCCACATCCAAAAGGTCGCTGGCAAGTGTTGGCTCCAAGCCGCCAATGGTGGACGCGAGACGGTGTATGGATTCCTCGGAGAGTTCGTCGTCGTAATGCGCGTTGAGACCGAGACGCGCAGCCCACATGCAGATGCGCTGGTCCGCCGCGGACAGATCTGCAAGGTCGCTCCAATCGTCCCGGAGTTGCGCCACTTCAGGCTCCCGCAAGTCCGCGACTCGCGCAAGGACCGACTCGACAAACTCCCGAAGGCATTGGCGTACCTCTTCGGGGTCCACGCGAACCTGCCCCTCCGCGACGAACCGAAGGAAGGGGTGAGAGGCATCGCCGCCGTCCTTGAGCCAGCGAACCACCACCGCATCGCCGTCGCGAAAAAGCGTGAGGTCCGGAAGGGCACCTCCCTCCCGCGCTGCCAGCAAGCTGTGGCGGTGGACCCACGGTCGCCCTTCGGCGCCCCTAGCCAGATCGCGTGACCCATATGGTGCAGCCCAGCGGTACGGCTCGTTCAGGAGCAACCAGAAGTTGTCCACGAGCCACGCGCAGAGGGGGAAGACTGCGCCGTGAACGCTGTTGCGCCAGCCACGAGTGCGGTTGTCGAAAACGCGCGTGACCACTTCGTCCCCAACGCGCACGGTCAATGCGCACCAAGTGCGTGCGAGTACAGGGTCGCGCACTCCTCGGGCATCTTGCCAGTCGACGTCGAAGTGGATCATGGTGCGCACCAATCGAGACGGCCATCCGGGTCGCGCGGGTATTCGGCGGACTCGAGTCGATAGCCCTTGTACTGGCCGCCTGCTCCATTGAGGTGCCGAGCTTCGTAGAGTTCACCGCCGAGCCAGCCCCAGACATACTTCGGGAAGCCCTGTTCCATGGCCTCGCTCACACAGCCACGCCGAATCCCCCTCGCAAGAGCGGCATTGATGTCGTCGTAGTCAATTGGCTCACACGGAATGGCGTCTGATCGAAGCACTGGCGGGCCGGCTGGACTCGGATAGGTCTTGTGCTCTGGGCTCCCCACGTACTCGGCCCCATCCGCAATCGCCTCAAGGTCCTCGTCCTGTAGGCAACAGTTGATTTCGAGGCGGCGTCTCACTCGCCTCCTCATGGTCTCTCCCACTCTCGCGCCGACATCCCGTCCACACAACACCGCGGTTCCACGTTCCGAATTCTACGACGGGGGCACCCGCTCGGCGACGGTCAGGCGCCGCCGTCGCCATCCATCGCCGCGAGCACCTTCGGGGGTGACATGGGCAACTCTCGCAGGCGCAGCCCCAAGGCATTGTGGATGGCGTTGGCCACCGCTGCCATCGGTGGTGCGATGGGGACTTCGCCGACGCCGCGCACGCCGAAGGGGTGGGCGTCATTGGGGACTTCCACCACTTCCGTTTCGATCATCGGGAGGTCGGAGGCGACCGGGATGCGGTAGTCGAGAAAGCCGGGGTTCTCGAGTTGGCCGTTGTCGTCGTAGATGTATTCCTCGTTCAAGGCCCAGCCGATCCCTTGCGCGACACCGCCTTGGATCTGGCCTTCCACGTAGCCAGGGTGGATGGCGCGGCCGGCGTCCTGCACGGCCGTGTAGCGCACCACGTCCACCTTGCCGGTTTCGCGGTCCACGGCAACGTCGCAGATATGGGTGGCGAAGGCTGGGGCAGCGCCCTGGGCGTTGACCGACACTTGCGCGACGATGGGGCCACCGGTTTGGGATGCCTTGCCGGCTAGTTCTGCCAGCGACAGCGGCTCGAAGTCGCCGGCATTGGCACCGGCGGGATGGGCGTGGCCGTCTTGCCATTCCACGGCTTCGGGATCGATGTCCCACAGGATCGCCGCGCGCTCGCGCAGGTGCTGCACCACGGCGCGAGTCGCCTCCGTCACGGCGGTGCCGGAGGCGAACGTCACCCGGCTGCCCCCGGTGGTGGCGCTGTAGCCGATGCTGTTGGTGTCGCCCACCAACACGCTTACGTCGCGGTAGTGGATGCCCAGGATCTCCGCCGCCATGTTCACCATGGACGCACGCGAGCCGCCGATGTCCGGGTGCCCGGTGGTGATGGCGACGGTGCCGTCCTCGTTGATCGACACCTGCGCGCTCGACTCGCCGCCGACGTTGAACCAGAAGCCGGAGGCGATGCCCCGGCCACCGCCTTCGGGAACCGGGGCGGAGTAGTGCGGATGCGACTTGGCGGCTTCCAGCGTCTCCTGAAAGCCGATGCGACGGAAGGTTGGTCCGTAGGCAGCACGCGTGCCTTCCTGCGCGGCGTTCTTCTCCCGCAGCGCGATTGGGTCCAAGCCCAGCGTCTCGGCCAGTTCGTCGATCACCGACTCGACGCCGAATGCGGCGATGGGCGAGCCGGGAGCACGGTAGGCGTTGCACTTGGGCCGGTTCATCACCACGTCATAGCCCACCACCGACACGTTGGCGATGTTGTAAGGCGCGAACGCGCAGTTGGCGGCCGCCCGCACCGGCGAGCCGGGGAACGCGCCGGCCTGGAAGCGGAACGTGGCTTTCGCCGCGACGATGGTGCCGTCGCGCTTGGCGCCGATGCGCACGGTGTTGGAGGAGCCAGAGGTAGGGCCAGTGGCGCGGAACACCTCCTCGCGCGTCATCACCATCTTCACCGGCGCCCCGCTCTTGCGGCTGAGCGCATAGGCGAGGGGTTCGAGATAGACTATAGTCTTGCCGCCGAAGCCACCGCCGATCTCCGCCGGAATGGCGCGGATGTCGGAGAGCCGCGCGCCGGTCATCTTTGCAGTGGCATTGCGCACCATGAAGTGGCCTTGGCTCGAACTCCAGATGGTTGCGCGGCCGTCGCCGCCGACGCTGACGAGGCAAGCGTGGGGCTCGATGTAGCCCTGATGCACTGGCCGGGTACGGAAGCTCTGTTCGATCACCACGTCCGCTGCGGCGAAGCCCGCCTCCATGTCGCCCAGGGTAAAACCGGTGCGGCTCGCGATGTTGCTCGGTGTGTCGGGAGGCGGCTCGATGCCGTCGGTGCGGAGGAAATCGTGCAGCACCGGGGCGTCGGGCTTCATGGCGTCCTCGACGTCGATCACCCAGGGCAGCTCGTCGTATTCGACATCGATGAGTTCGAGCGCCTCCGAGGCGGCCTGAGCGCTGGTGGCAGCCACCGCGGCCACGGCATGGCCGGCGTAAAGCGCCTTGTCCCGTGCCATCACGTTGCGGCTGACGAAGCGCATGTCCGCCGGCCCCACCTGCACGGGCGTGTCCACGGGGAAGTCCACCAAGTCCGCACCGGTGATGACCGCCTTCACGCCGGCCAATGCCTCGGCGCGGGAGGCGTCGATCGAGAGGATGCGGGCATGGGGATGCGGACTGCGAAGCACCTTGCCCCAGAGCATCCCGGGCTGGCTGAAGTCCGCGCCGAAGCGCGCCTTGCCGGTGACCTTCTCTTCACCGTCCGGGCGAATCGTGCGCTGCCCTACCCAGAGGTTCGCCTCTCCCATCGTCCACTCCCCACTCAAATCCGATCAGATAGACGCGGCAACGATAACCGAAGCGCCCCAGAACGGCGCTGGCTTCGGCAGAAGTAGTGAGCGATGGCCGTGTCGATCAGCAATCGTCCTTGAGCAGGTAGCGTTCAACCATGTCGGTCAAGGCCCGTTCGAGTCGCGGGTCGTCGAGTCGCTCGGGCGCGCGCAAGCCGTAGTCGTTGGCTGTGGCACTGACAACGCGTGCGAGGAACTCTGCCAAGAACCGCAGTTCGACCTTCGGGCGCAGCAAGCTCCGATGGGCATCCAGGAATGCGAGGGAAGCACTCAGGAAATCCTCCGAGATCTCGGCCTCGACTTCGGCGATCGCATGTCTCGGCACTTCGGCTTCCAAGGCAGCGTAGAGGGCCGGGTTGCGACGCATCCAACGGAGGCGGGAGCGGATAATGTGGCGTATCGCGTCGCGCGGGTGCCCCGGGTGGGCCCCAGCCAGGAGTTCGGCGTAGGCCTTCTGGGCTTCCCGTCGGCGCAACTCCCCAAAAATGGCCTCTTTGCCTGGAAAGTACTCGTAGAGCGAGCCGATGCTGACGCCTGCCCGTTCCGCGATTCGGTTCGTGCTGGCCGTGGCGTACCCGGACTCAACCAGAATCCGAGCGGCCGCATCGAGGATCGCCGTAACAGTCGCCATGGCGCGACGCTGCTTCGGGTGCTTGCGCAGTGCGTAGGCGGGGTTGGCGTCTGGCGGACTTGCATCGTTCATCGCGTGGGGAATCCGAGTATGAAAACCGAGCGATCGCACGGATACTAGCGGCATTGACGGATTTCGACCGCTCCAGCGGTGAAGTCCGTCAGGCCGGTGCCGTAGCTGCGAGCGAGAGCGAGTACGAAGGTCACCGGCGAGGTCCAAAACACACGGAGGATCGCCTTGCACCACGTACCGGCCATCGAAGTCGCGTCAGATCGTCTGTCACGCACCCCGAACGACGACTTGGCCCACCTCCCTGGCCCGCGGGGACACTGGTATTTCGGGAATGTCCGCGAGTTGCTCCCCGATCCAACGCCGTTCCTGACCGAGATGCGCGCTCAGCACGGCGACTGCTTCACCGTGGGCATGTTGCGCAACCGCCGTGTGATCGTGCTGGCCGGAGCGGCGGCGAACCGTCTCGTGCTCCTTGATGCGGACAGCAACTTTTCGAGCCGGCTGGGGTGGGAAGCTGCCCTCGATTTACTCAGCGGCTTCGTGCTGCTGCGTGATTTCGAAGACCACGCCTTCCACCGTGACCTGCTCCGGCCGTTCTTCAAAGCCGACTCCCTGCGGCGCGACCTGGTCTCCATGAACCGCGTGATCCGACGCGAAGTCAACGGCCTAGCCGGGACATCGGATGCGTACCGGCTGGCAAAGCGATTGGCTCTGGACATCGCTCTGGCGGTCTTTGCGGGATTCTCGTTTCCACGACGGGACGAGACTATGTACTCGAATACCGGGCGCATGTTCGATGGCGTACTCGCCCGGCGCAGCATGTTGCCCGGCAGCCGCTACCGTCGCGCCCTGCGCGCTCGCAACCGGCTGCGCGGCGCTTTTCTTGCCGAAGTGCCGCGGCGACGCGACGCGGACGGAGTTGACCTTTTCAGTCGCCTGTCGCGCTTCACGGATTCGAGCGGTCGCCGGCTCGGCGACCAAGATGTCGTGGACCACGTCTTCGGCATGATCTTCGCCGCCCACGAGACGACAGCCAGCGCCATGTCGCTGATGATGCACTCCCTGGCACGGCACGCGGAGTGGCAGGCGCGATTGCGCGCCGAGGTCGTCGCCCGGTGTCGAGACGAGACGCCCAACTTGGAGGAATTTTCCGACATGCCAGTGACCGAGGCGATTTTTCGGGAGACGTTGCGGCTCTACTCGCCCATACAGCTCCTGCCCAGGCGCAATGTACGGCCGTTCGACTGGTGCGGCCATCGCATCCCGGCCAACAGCCATGTATTGCTCCCGCCTCAGGTCTGCCACCGGGATGCGTCTGTGTTCGAGGATCCGGACTCCTTCCGACCGGACCGCTTTTTCGTCGGTTCGGCTCGCCAGCGCGTCGACCCATTTGCATGGGTCCCGTTCGGCAGGGGAAGCCACATGTGCATGGGCACTCACTTTGCCTTGTTGGAGGCAAAGGCATTTTTCGTACACTTGCTGCGTCTGTTCGACCTCAAGCAGACCATGGCGGACGCACCAGCTCTCCAACACTTGCCGCTGCTGCGCCCCAAGGGCAGGCTGTCGATCACGTTCGTCCGGCGACATTCGTAATCTAGCGCATTCGCTCTGCGCGAAGCAGTCTTTGCCCTGGGGACGCGCCCCGTCATTCATCCATGTACGCCCTGTGGATGGGCGTCAGATCGTCTTCGGGCGGGCGGGGGTTGACGCGCCAGTGCCTTGGGTCGCCACGGCAGACGATGCCGTCACGGAGCACTCGTTCCGCTTTCGGCAGCGCGCCGCAGCTTGACGGGATGTAGCGGAAGGTCAGGCCGCAGCGACGGCGGCTTGATCGGTTCGGCGCCGAACCATGCACCAGCGTGCTGGTGTGCAGGGATATCTGGCCGGCGCGCATGGTGTTGCTCACCGGCGCGCCAAAGCGTTCCGGCGCCGGAATCTCCTGCTGCAGTGCCACCTCGCCTTGGGCAGGGTGCCATTCGATAGGGCCGTGGCGATGGCTTCCGGGCAGGAACTGCATGGGCGCATTGGCTTCGTCCACATCGTCGATGGCAAGCCAAGCGGTGACGGTCATGGTCGGGCGCACCGGCCAGTAGGTGGCGTCCTGGTGCCACGGCACGCGTTTCGGATCCTCAGGCACCTTGCAGAAGTAGTGGCTCGACCAGCAGATGATGTCGGGGCCGACGAGGTCTTCCACATAGTCGAGAATCGCCGGATGCTGGGCCAGCTCCCAGATGCCCTTGCAGCGGTTGTGGTAGCCCATGATGGCGTAGGCGTTGCGGCCGTCGCGCATGGCGCGCATCCGTTCGAGCAAGCCGTCGAAGTAGACGCGACTGGCCTTCGCCTCGGCCGGCGAGAGGGCGTCGAGCGGCGCGATGTAGCCACGCTCGTTGAAGCTCCGCACCTGTGGCGCAGAGAGCGCTTTCGCGTGTTCCGACTTGGCGGGGAAAAAGCGGATGTCGTCGTGCATGGCTCGCGGCGCGGAAAACACAAAGCCCACACAGTAACGAAGATCGGGCCCGATTTCCCACCGCTGCTCGTCCGCTTGCCCCGGCTGTCCCGATTGCCCCACACTTGCGCCCCGCGGCGACGTGGAGCAACGCAATGATCACAGTTCTCGACGGCGGCATGGGCGGCGAAATCCAGCGGCGCGTGCCAAAGGCGGCGCACGGGCTGTGGTCCGCGACCGTCTTGATCGACAACCCGGACATGGTGACGGACATCCACCGCGAGTACATCGCCGCTGGCGCCACCCTGATCATCACCAACACCTACTCCACGATTCCGAGCTATCTCGGCAAGGGCGGCCTCGCGCATCGCTACGTGGAGCTGACCGAGAAGGCCGCGCGACTGGCACGGCAAGCGGCGCCCGAAGGGGCGGCGTGCTCGTGGCTGGTTCGCTGCCGCCGATGTCCGAGAGCTACCGCGCCGACCTGATCCCAAGCCCGGAGGAGTCCGCGCCCGTGTACCGGAACATGGTGCAGGAGATGGCGGATCATGTGGACCTGTTCCTGTGCGAGACGATGGCGTCCGCCGAGGAGGCGCACACTGCGGCCACGGCGGCGCTCGATGCTGGCGGCGGCAAGCCCGTGTATGTTTCATGGACGTTGAACGAAAAGCCCGGTGCTGGCCTCCGCAGCGGCGAGAGCGTGACCGCGGCGCACCGTCGCCTCGATGGCCTCGCCATCGACGCTTTCCTCTTCAACTGCACCCACCCCGAGGCCATCGAAGTGGCGCTAGCTGAGCTCGCGCCGCTCACGGACAAGCCGCTCGGCTGCTATCCGAACCGCCTCGCGGTGGTGCCGGAAGGCTGGACACTCGACAACGAAGTGGTCACGGGGCCGCGCAAGGACTTGCCCCGCGACCTCTACGTCAGAGCGATCATGCGCTGCATCGACGCCGGCGCCACCATTGTCGGCGGCTGCTGCGGCATCGGCCCCCGAGACATCCAGGCGGTGCGGGAGCGACTCGACCGCGAGGCGGCGTAGCGCGCCCCGGCCGGCATTGACTCGCCACCGAGGGAAGCTGGCGGCGACGGTCCTTCGGCGGGCGGGCATTCCTTTTCCGCCCAAAGACGTTTAGGAGAGGCGATGGGCGTGGATGTCCCGTTGCTGGTGACCGCCGACGACCGTACCGGCGCGCTGGAGGTCGGGGGCGCCATTGCGGATCTTGGCTTTGCGGCTCGGCTCGCTGGGGCGCCGGCTTGCCGCGACGACTGCCTGCTGCTGGATGTCGCCTCGCGCCATGTCGAAGGGGCGGCGGCAGGGCGGGCGGTCGTGGCGGCACACGGCCATCCGGCTCGCCATCGATGCCACAAGATGGACTCGGGCCTCCGGGGCAACTGGGCACATGAGGTGGCAGCACTGCTCGGCGCCGGGCACCGGGTGGGCGTGATTGCCAGCTATCCCGACGCGGGGCGGCGCTGTCGAGACGGCACGGTCTATGTGCATGGCGTGCCGGTGGCGGAAGGGCCGCTCGGTCGCGACCCGCGCAATGTGTTGCCGTCGAGTCGTCCGGCAGACTACCTCCGTGCCGCCGGATGTGGCGATGCGCTCCAGAACGGCGACGTGGTGGTGCTCGATGCAGACGACAACGCAGAACTCCGCACTGCCGCCCAGCGCTGCCACACCGAATCCCGCATCCCCGTGGGTGCGACCGGAGCTCTGGCCGCCTACGCCGCACTCATCCGCAACCAGCCCCCGGCCGCACCACCGGTGCTGCCAAGGCCAGCTCTTGTGGTCTGCGGCAGCCTGCATCCGCTGAGCCGGCGGCAACTCGCCGGGCTGCCGGCCGCGCAATTCCACGAATCGGACGTTGGCCTTGCGGAACAGGAACTGCGCCGAGGCAACGACGCGGTGCTCGCGACCGCGAACAGTGTTGGCCCGATAGCCGACAGCGCGGCCGAGGCAATGGCCAGCAAGGTGTCAGCCAGCGTCCAGGAACTGCTGAGCCGGTGTGCCGTGGGCACCCTCGTCATCTTGGGTGGCGACACTGCCGGCGCGATCCTTGGAGACCGCCCCATGCGCGTTGAGGGCTGCGTCCTCACGGGCGTTCCGGTCAGTCGCTTCGAGGGCGAGGAGCTGCGCATCGTCACCAAGGGCGGCAGCATTGGCGACGAAAACACGCTCTGCCGCATCCTTGCATAGGAGGCCCTGCGGCGACGCACGAACTCGGTTCCTCCCCTCGCTGGGTTCGTGCGTTGCTCCCTTTCCTCCCGCAGCCTGTTGCCCTTCACGCCACGGCGCGGAATCGGGCACTATGCTGCCACCAACCAACAACGGCAGTGCAGCGACAGCCGCCTAGTCGGCGCCACTAGATGTCCGAAACCACCCAAGCACCCACGTCCTCCTTGCGCCTGCTCGGCGAGCGCGATCTGCGCGTGCTGGGGAGCGTGTTGCCGTTCCTGCTCGAGTTTCGCTTCCGCGTTGCCATATCCGTGGCGCTGCTGCTCGCATCCACCGGCACCTCGCTGCTGGTGCCGTGGCTGCTCAAGCTGATCGTCGACAACCTCGACACCACCCAAGTGGGGCCGACGCTGACCGTGCCGATGACATTGCTGGTCGCCTATGGTCTCGCCCGTTTCAGCATCACCGTCTTCGGCGAGTTGCGCAATGCCCTCTTCGGCACGGTGACGGTGCGCGCCATGCGCCGGGTTTCGCTCAAGGTGCTGGCACACCTGCACGGCCTCGATCTCGAATACCACCTTTCGCGCCGCACCGGCGGCGTCTCCCGCGACCTCGACCGCGGCGTCAACGGCATCACGGACCTCATGCGGGTGCTGGTGTTCAGCATCTTCCCGACGTTCCTGCAGATCGGCGGCATCACCGTGATCCTGCTCGCCAACTACGATGCCACCTATGCCGCCATCGTCGCCGTCGCCGCGGCCGTGTTCATCGCCTTCACCGTGCGCGTCACCGAGTGGCGCACGCAGTTCATCCGCCGCTCCAACGACGCCAACTCGCGCGCCAACACCCGTGCCATCGACAGCCTCATCAACTACGAAACGGTCAAGTACTTCGGCAACGAGGAGTTAGAGCAGGACGCCTACGACCAGGACCTCGCCGAGTGGGAACGCTGGCGGGCGCGCAATCGCTACTCGCTCGCCTTCCTCAACTGCGGCCAAGCGCTGTTTGTCACGAGCGGCATGCTGGCGATGATGATCCTCGCCGCCGGTCAGGTGGCGGACGGCAGCATGACCTTGGGCGACCTCGTGCTCATCAACGCCTTCGCCATGCAGGTGTTCGCGCCCCTAAACGCCCTCGGCAGCGTCTATCGGCAACTGAAGCGGGCGCTCACCGACGTCGAGCGGATGGTGGACATTCTCGACCGCCGCTCGCAGGTGGTGGACGCACCCGATGCGGTGCCCCTCGCCGCCGGCGACGCTCGCATCGAGTTCGACCGCGTGAGCTTCGCCTACCACCCGGAACGGCCCATCCTACGCGACGTGAGCTTCGTCGTCGCACCCGGCGAGAAGGTGGCCCTGGTGGGGCCCAGCGGCGCCGGCAAGTCCACGGTGGCGCGGCTGCTCTACCGCTTCTACGACGTGGACGCTGGCGAAGTGCGCATCAACGGCAGCAACATCGCCGGGCTCGAGCAGGACAGTCTGCGCGCCGGCATCGGCATGGTTCCGCAGGACACGGTGCTGTTCAACGACACGCTGATGCACAACCTTCGCTATGGCCGCCCGGATGCAAGCGACGCGGAAGTCCGCGACGCGGCACGGCTTGCGCATCTCGACGAGTTCATCGCGCGCTTGCCGGCCGGCTACGAGACCACGGTGGGCGAACGTGGCCTCAAGCTCTCCGGCGGCGAGAAGCAGCGCATCGCCATCGCCCGCGCCATCCTCAAGCGCCCCGCGTTCATGCTGTTCGACGAGGCCACTTCGTCGCTCGACTCCGGCACCGAACAAGCCATCCTCGCAGCGCTCGAGGAGCTCGCGCGCAGCCGCACCACCGTCGTCATCGCCCACCGCCTTTCCACCGTGCAGGACGCCGACCGCATCATCGTGCTCGACAAGGGCGAGGTGGTGGATCGCGGCACCCATGCGGAACTGTTGGCCCGACGCGGCCTCTATGCTGAACTCTGGGCCATGCAACAGCGCGATCGAGCTGCGTAGGCTTGTCCCGGCGCGCCCTGACAGGCGCGTTGGCAGTTCGCTTGCGCGAACTGCTTTGCGTCAACCAACTCCTTGGCGCGTTCAGGACGGGCGGGGACAAGCCCGGGCTTGTTCCCGCCGGTCTTGAACGCGCCGATCGATGCGGCGCGGGGTGGAACCAACGCATCTCCTCCGACTCCATGGGGGAGGGGCCTTTGGAGGGAAGGCATTCTGCCTTCCCTCCAAAGGCCCGCGAGCGGCAGCGCGCCTGTAGGGGCGCGGCTTGTCCCCGCCCCCGTCCCCTACGAGGAAACTCGTCGAAGCACAGCAGTTCGCGCAAGCGAACTGCCGACGCGCCCGTCAGGGCGCGCGGGGACGGGACAAGCCCGTCGCCTACGAGCCTCGGCCTTCGGTCACGGAGTCGAGTCACGGATAGGGACGTGGATGTGCTTGTTGGCGGCTCTGAGACCGTCGGGGTCTGTCGCGAGCTGGTCGTAGCCGAAGCGGTTGCGCCTTGCCGCGGCGCCAGCGCGGTCCAGCACCGGTTGTTGCAGGGTGTCGTGTTCGTCGGGGCAGACGTGCCGGAAGAACGGCTGCACATCTTCCGGCAACGCGTTGAACTCGGCTTGGGAGAGGGGCCGGCAGACCGTGTTGAAGACGCCGCCCGGCGCATAGTCGTCCACGGACAGCCACCAAGGGCACCACCGGTTTACCACCGCCACGCGCTTGCGACCTGACGTGTTGTGCATGGTGGAGGCGTGCCAAGTGCGTGAATCCTGGATGAAGACGGCGCCGGCCTTGGCGCTCACCTGCATGTCGCCCGGTATGGGTGCCGTGACCGTGATGCCGTCTTGCGGGCCACGGGGGTTGCGTCCGTCTCTGTGTGAGCCGGGCACCACCCAGGTTGCACCGGAATCTGCGTCCACGTCGGTGAGATACCAGATCATCACCAGACACATGGCCACGTCCGGGAACGGCTGGCGGATGCAGCCGGCGTTCTGCAGCGGCTGATCCGCACCGTAGGCCGAAAGGTCGTGTGGCCAGTCGGTGTGCCATTCGCGCGTGTCCGCGCGGCCGCGGTAGCGCGCATTGCCAAAGCCGCCCGGCGCATCGCCGTCTCCCGCGGCGATCGGGCGCAAATGCAGTTGGGCGATCTTGAGGTGGTCGTCGAGCACTCGCTGGGCGATGCCGACGAGGGTCGGGTGGGCAAGATGGCGGGCATAGCGCGACAACCAGACGATGTCGTTGGGTGGCTTTGGCGGCAGGCCGACGCGACGCACCGGGCGAAGCTCGATGTCGGCAGGTGCGGCTTCGAGGGCAGCCTTGGTCGCGGCGATGGACTCGGTGCTGCCTTGGTGTTTGGCGAGCCAGTCTCGAATCGCTCCCATGTTGTCGGCGATGGCGATCTCGGCGCGATCGACTTCGTCGCGGATGGCAGGCACGTCCTGCTGTGGGATCACATCGTCGACGACGCAAAAGCCGTAGCGGGCGAGAGCGTCGGCTGCGCCTTCCACCGCGCCTGAATCGGCGGTGCCAAAGGCATAGCCACGAGTTTGGCTCAGCTCCTTCGCCTGGCCCGAAAGTTCGTCAACCATCGAGAGCCTTCCGCAGCGGCCCAAGATGCCCCTCGAACTGCCGCCACTGGTCCAGCCCCTCCCGGAAGATCGGCTGCCGCACCTGCTCGGAACTCGGCGTGCGCACGGCGCGCTCGGTGCGGTGGTAGTCGAGGCAGGCTTGCTCGAAGGGCAACCCCAGGAAGTCCAGCAGCCGATGCACTTGCGTCTCGAGGTCTGCCACCACATCTTCGTACTGCACGCGCAGCACCTTGCCCGGCAGCACCCGGTCCCAATGTTCCATCAACGCCACGTAGTCGCGGTAGTAGGTGCCGAGGGCTTCGAGGTCGTAGCTGAATTCCTGGCCGCTCGCGAACAACTGTTTGTAGTTGCTGAAACAGCAGGCCATCGGCTGGCGCCGGGCGTCGATCACGCGAGCGTTCGGCAGGATCATGTGGATGAGGCCCAAGTGACGGAAATTGTTGGGCATCTTGTCGACGAAGAAGGGGGCGTCGCGGCGCTGTATGCGGGTGTCCGCGAGAAAGCGCTCGCCGAGTTCGCGGGCGTTGTCGGCGGTGAGTTCCGTAAGGCGCTTCGGATAGCGGGGCGCCTGTCCGCGCCGCCGCCGACCGTCGAGGCGTTGGGCGATGGCGCCGATGTGGTGGAACTCCAGCGCGCCGTCGATGGCGGAGTGGGAGGCGAGGATCTGCTCGATCAAGGTGGAGCCGGCGCGGGGCAGGCCCACCACGAAGATGGCGTCCGGGGCAGGGCAGCCCCAGCCTTTGCGTTCCTTGAAGAACGCTGCCGTGCAGACTTCCTGCTGCAGCTTCATACGCTCCGAGAGTTGTGCGGCTTCGTGCGGATGCTGGGCGTGGCGAAGCGAGTTGCCCCGCTGGTAGAAGTCGAAGGCACCGTCGGCATCGCCGGCGTCCTCGAATGCCTTACCGAGCGCGAAAAGCACGTGGATGCGGTCTTCCTCCGGCGTGTCCGGTGCCTCGGCCACGGCCCGCATCTGCGCGAGTTCGTCGGCGGTGAAGCGATAGGTCTTGAGATTGGCGAGACTCCAGAAGGCATCGCCGAAGTTCGCTCGCAGGAGGTAGGCGCTGCGGTAGGCATCCACGGCTTCCGCCACCCGACCGGTGGCCTTGAGGGCGTGGCCTCGGGTGAGCTGCAACGTGGGTCCGGTGAAGGTGGCGCCCGGATTGCTCGCGAGCACCTCGTCGTAGATGCGAATGGCCTCGTCGAACCTGCTGGCGGCGGCGGCCTGATTGGCATAGGAAAGCTGGGCGACGGGGTCGTCGGGGTTGGCGTCCAGCAGCGTCTGCGCCTCGTTCAGTGACTGCTCATACTTCTGCCGCTTGTGCAGCACGTCGATGTAGTCGATGCGGGCGCGGCGGTTGCCAGGCTCGAAGGTGAGTGCGCTCTCCAGCAAAAACTCGGCATCGTCGTAGATGCCGTGCGATGCGCCGAACGAGGCCAACAGGCGCATGGCCTCGACATGCTTGGGATTGCGCTTGAGGAAATCACGGCACAGGCGTTCGGCGATCAGTGTTCGGCCGTCGTTCGCGAAGCTTTGCACGGCGATCAGCTCTTCGGGGAGAGACGCAAGGTACTCGACGCGGGCGAGAGCGCGGCGGCGAAGGTCGGCGTTGCCGGTTTCCTGCGCCAGTTCCATGAGCGCCTGCCAACTCGCCGGCAGTGCGTCGTTGAGCGCCACCGCCCGCCGATAGGCCGACACCGCCGGCGCCGGCTGGCCCATGGCCCGCAACAGATGCCCCCGCTCCTGCCAACCCCGAGCGAAGTCGGGCGCCCGCTCGGCGAGTTGATCGAGTGCAGCAAGGGCCGCTTTGCCCTGCCGCAGATACCGCCGACAGACCGCAAGGCAGTAGAGCGCTTCGGGTGGCGCTTTGCCCTCGCTCAGCAGCCGCTCCGCGGAGGCTGCTGCCTCCTGCATCCGCCCAGCCCGCATCTCGGCCTGAATCGCTTTGATCGGCGCGGTATCGTCAGGAGTGGTTTGCTTGGAGGTCACGCCGGCGTCCGCGCCGCAAGGCGCGCAAACTCCGTAGGGGCGACCCTTGTGGTCGCCCGTGTTGGTCCGAGATGGTTCGTTGCACCGAACGGGCGACCACGAGGGTCGCCCCTCGGAACTCTACAACATCTCCCAGGAAACCCGCAGCCCCACCGTCAGCGGGCGGTTGGTCGTGATCCGCTCGCGGAAGTCCTGCCGGTTGATGTGCAGTTGCGCCCGTTCGTCGGTGAGGTTGTCGATGAAGAGTTCCGCGGCCCAGCCATCCACGCTCCGATAGCCGGCGCTCGCGTCCACAATCGCGTAGGAGTCTTGCACCTTGCGCGGGTCGGTGCCGGGGATGTCCACCAGTGAGTTGAAGCTCTCGCCGGCATACTTGAGCGATAGCTGCCAGTGCGCCGTGCCCCCGCCCATTTCCCACTCGTAGCGGCCCCGCACGGTGTATTGCAGTTCCGGGGTCAGCGGCAGTTGGCTGCCGACATCCGCCACCACGAAGTCGAAGGTGGGGTTGACCGCCACCAGTTCCGTGTCGTTGTAGGAGAGTGCGCCGTAAAGCGACAGGTTGTCCGTGGGCAGCCACTCCATGTCCACCTCGAAGCCGCGGATCTCGGCATCGCCGCCGTTGTCGACGATTGTGAAGATAGAGATGTTTTGCGAGTCGAAGTGAGAGACCTGGATGTCGTCCCAGTTGATGCTATAGATGGCGCCGTTGAGCCGCATGAACCGATCGAAAAGCACTGCCTTCCAACCGAACTCCATGTTCTGGACGCTGTCGCTGCGGTAGGTGACCGGAATGAAGTAGTCCGGGAAGCCGCCGGGGCCGTCGTTGCCTCGCGCTGCCACGCCCTGCGCGGTCGCCACCCCCGCCGCAGCGGCGCGGTTGAAGCCGGGCGGTCGGTAGCCTTCGGACACCGCTCCATACAGCAGCACATCGTCGTTTGCGTGCCACGACAGGCCGAGGCGGGTGATCACGTCGTCCACTTCGAGCGGCTGGAAGCCACCGAGGTTCTGCGCATAGTCGCGCCCACCGGTGACGTTCGGCGTCACCGTCACGCCCGGCTCCCCGGCCAGGTTCGGCACCGGGCGATTGCCGTAGCGGAAGGCCGAAAACCCCTCGAAGCCCGTTTCCAGCGTGTATTGCCGGGCGCCGATTGTGGCGGCCAGATCTTCGGTGATGTTGACGGAAAGCTCGCCGAAAAAGGCGACTTCCTCCTCCGGGCGCACGATGTCGTTGGTGAACTGCACTTCCGGGCTTCGCACCACGGAGCTGCGGTTGCGTCCGCGGCTGACCCGGCTCGGGTCGATGGGGTTGCCGCCGTCGATGCCATAGCGGAAGTTGCCAGTGTGCAGCGCCTCCCGTTCCTGGAAGAACACGCCTCCGGTGATGCCGAGGCGCCCGCCAATCTCGGTTTGGATGCGGAACTCGTGATTGAGGCGGTCGAAGTCGGTGGCGCCCAAAAAGGCACCGTCGCCTGGTACGCATTCGATCACCCCGGGATCGCCCGAGAGCGTAGGGTCGTAGCTGTAGCCAACACCGCCCCCACCGTGATAGCCCGGCGTGTTGTATTCGCAGATGTAGCCGGGGATGTAGCCGCCGACATTGACATACTCGGAGTAGTCGTAGGAGTGCTCCACCTCGCGTTCGAGATACGCGCCCGTGTAGATGGCATCCAACATGCCAAGCCGCCCCTGCAAGGTCCAGGAGGTCTGGCCGAAGGCATCCTCGAGCGAATCCTCGCTGTAGCGGGTTACCTCGAGGTCGCCGACTTCCTGGTCATAGTCGAACACCCCTTCCGCCGTGAGCGTTTGCTGGTGGTGGGAGACATTCAGGGTCCAGTCGTCGGTGATGTTGAACGCGCCGCTGAGGCGAAAGCCGCTATAGGCCGCATCGTTGAAGTCGTCCTCGACGAGGTGGTCGTTTTCGGCCGGTCGGTAGCGCACCGGATAGGTGCGTCCAGGCACGGCGAACGTCCCGTCGGCGAACTCGTGGCTTGTGGGATCGCCACCTGCGGGTACGAACATGATGCCGCTGGGAGAAGGAAGCCGGGGATTCTTCGAAGGGTCGGGCCAGAGCTGGCTGTGAACGTTGTCGATGTAGCCGCCCTGATTGTCGCTGAAGAGCGCGAGCCGCACCGCGGTACGGTCGTTTAGTGGCACGTTCAGCACGCCTTCGAGCGCCGTCGAAGGCTCGCCCTCCCAGGTGGCGGAAGTGCTGGCATCGAGCCGCGCCTCCACCTCGTCCATGTTGGGCTTGTTGGTGATGAGCCGGACGGTGCCGGCCTGCGAACTCGCGCCGTAGAGAGTGCCCTGTGGGCCGGGCAGCACCTCGATGCGGGCGATGTCGGTGGCATAGACATCGAGATTGCGTCCGCCGGCCGTCACCGGTTGCTCGTCGAGATATAGCGCGACGTTGGGTGCAGACCCCTGCGCTTCCGCCACCGAGATGTTGATGGCATCCACGGCGGCACCGCGAATGTAGATTTCGTTCTGCCCCGGGCCGCGCCCCCCGGCGGAGGCACTCGGCAGCAGTTTGATGTAGTCCACGAACGTGTCGATCCGCTGCTCGTCAAGCGACTGCTCTTCCATCGCCTGCACGGCAATGGCCGTGTCTTGCATGCTTTCGGTGCGCTTCTGCGCCGTGACGATGACTTCCTCGATCTCGGCCGCCTGGACGATTGCCGCACCGCCAGCCAGCGAAACCGCAATCACCGACCCAACGGCACGAGATAGCTTCGTTTCCCTAAACATCGCAAGACTCCCCCTCCAAAGTGGAACGGACCCTAACGCACTGGTTTGGCATTGTCACATTGGCCGCCGTCGTAGGGGGTGCCACGGCGGTTGGGCGGACGGTTCTGCGCGGGGTCCGCCTTTTTTGGGGAGAGGCACCAGCACAGGTCGAACTTGATCACGGAGTCTCCAACACAGGGTCAGGCGTGGCATCCTCTCGCAGCGGCTTGAACAGACATTCTTTCAAGGACCGAACTCAAGGACCGACAGTCCGCCCATGCTTTTCGAATCTCGTCTCTGGCAGTTCACCCGCGGCGTTCGCGTCCGCATCGCTGCCGCCGTGGCAATGGGTGTTGCCGCGTCGCTGGTGGGGATTGGCCGGCTGGCATTGCTCGGCTGGTTGCTTGCGCTGGTCTTTGCCGGCGCGGCGCTCTCCGAGCTGGCGTTGCCGCTTGCGTTGGTGGCGGCGGTGATGCTGCTGCGGGGCTGGGTGGAGCACTCGCGCGCCATGCTGGCGCACCGCACAGCCGCGCGGGTGCAGCTTGCGCTGCGCGAGCGGTTGTATGCCAGGGTCGTGGCGCTCGGGCCCTCGCACCTTGGCCTCACGCGCACCGGATCGGTGATGATCTCCATGATCGACGGGGTTGAGCAGCTCGAAACCTACTTCGGTCAGTATTTGCCGCAGCTGCTGGTGGCTGTGCTCACGCCGCTGGTTGTGTTCGCCTTCGTGGCGGCGTTCGATCTTCCCGTCGCCACGCTGATGTTTGCCTTCGCCATGTTCACGTTGTTCGCGCCGCTGGCGTTTCAGCGCCGGGAGGCGGCGAGCAGCATGCGGCGCTCCCGTGCCTACCGCGCCTTCGCGGCGGAGTTTCTGGATGCAATTCAGGGGCTTGCCACGTTGAAGGCGTTTGGCCAGAGCGCGACGCGGGGGCGGCTCTTGGCGGACCGGGCGCACGAGGTGTTTCGCAGCACCATGTGGGTGCTCGCCAGCAATGCGGCCACGCGGGGGCTCACCGACACCGGCATTGCGGTAGGGAGCGCTGCCGTGCTGGCCATGGGAGCCTGGCGGGTCACGCAAGGGCAGATGAGCCTCGAGTTGCTGCTCATTGTGCTGATGATGGGCATCGAGGTGTTCCGGCCGCAGCGCGACCTGCGGGCGCTGTTGCACAACGGCATGGTGGGACGGGCGGCGGCCGACGACATCTTCGCGCTGCTTGACGCCCGTTCGAGTGTCGAACCGCCGGCAACGCCGGTGGTGCTCGATGCTCCGCTGGCGCCGGTTGTCGAGTTCGAGGACGTCTCGTTCGCCTATCCGGGTGCCCGCCGACCGGCGCACCGCGGGCTGTCGTTCCGGGTCGCGTCCGGCCAGCGCGTGGGTTTCGTCGGCGAAAGCGGCGCCGGCAAATCCACCATCGTGCGATTGCTGCTGCGCTTTCACGACGCCGACAGCGGCAAGGTGCTCCTCGGTGGCCACGACGTGCGTGATCTTGGCGCCGACGACATCTATCGCAACGTCGCCGTGGTGAATCAGGACACGTACCTCTTCCACGGCACCGTAGAGGACAACCTGCGCTTCGGCAAACCCGACGCGACCGCGGCCGAGCTCGAAGCTGCCGCCCGTGCCGCCAACGCCCACGAGTTCATCGAACGCCTTCCCGATGGCTATGGCACGGTCATCGGCGAGCGCGGAATCCGGCTCTCCGGAGGGCAGAGGCAGCGCGTGGCGATTGCCCGTGCCCTGCTTCGGGACGCGCCGATTCTGGTGCTGGACGAGGCGCTGTCGGCGGTGGATGCCGAGAACGAGGCGGTCATTCAGTTGGCGCTTGACCGGCTGATGCAGGGCCGCACGACGCTCATATTCGCGCACCGGCTGTCGAGCGTCATCGACGCCGACCGCATCCTCGTGCTTGACCACGGCTCCATCGTCGAATCCGGCGACCACGCCTCGCTGATGCGGGCCGGCGGCGCCTACCGCCGGCTCATGGGGAGCCAGGCCGAAGAGATTGGCCGTCAGGAGATGGCACGAGGGGCCGTGGGGGACGGGCTTGCCCCGTCCCGCGCCGAATCCCTCGAGGTGTTCAACACGGGTCGGGACAAGCCCGTCCCCTACGAGGACCTCCGGGTCGAAGACGCGAAGGCTCAGTTGGAGCCGACGGACGCGATCCTCCGCGCCGAGGGCCTAGGCTGGATCGGCGCATTCCGCGAACTCTTGCGTCACGTGGTTCCATGGCGGGCGAAGTTCTCCGTGGTGCTGGCATTCGGGATTGCCCGGGTCGCTGCACTCATTGGCGTCGGCGTTGCGAGTGCGCTTGCGGTGGCTGCGGTCAAGCGCGGCGAGCCCTTTGCCGAGCATCTGATCGTACTTGCCGTCGTTGCGCCCCTTGCGGGCCTGTTGCACTGGCTGGAGTCGTGGTTCGCGCACGACATGGCCTTCCGAATGCTCGCCGAGATGCGCATTGCCCTCTTTCGCAAGCTGGATCGGCTGGCACCGGCGTACCTCGTGCGACGCCGCACCGGCGACTTGGTGGGGATGGCAACCCACGACGTGGAACTCGTGGAGTATTTCTTCGCCCACACCGTTGCGCCGTTCTTCGTCGCGGTGCTGGTGCCGACCGCGGTGCTCGGCACGCTGGCATGGTTCGGCTGGCCGATGGCGCTTGCTCTCGCGCCGTTTCTCGTGCTGGTGGCGGCGAGCCCGGTGCTGGCGCGACGCCGCATCGACAGCTTGGGCTCGCGGGCGCGGGAGGCGTTCGGGGACATGAACGCCCATGCGGTGGACACCATCCAGGGGCTCTCGGAGATCCTCGCGTTTCAGCGCACAAGGACGCGCGGAGAAGAGTTCGTGGCGCGCATCGAACGCCACGTTTCGCTGCGGCTGCCGTTCCATTCCAGCCTGACCAAGCAGACCGCCTTGCTGGAGGTTGCGACGGGCCTTGGCGGACTGGTGGTCGTTGCCACCGGCGCTGACCTCGTCGCTTCCGAGGCGCTGGCACCGGCGATGCTGCCGATGTTGACGCTCTTGGCGATGTCGGCGTTCCTGCCGGTTTCGGAGATCGCCCACATCGGTCGCCAACTCGCAGACACCCTCGGTGCCACGCGGCGGCTCCACGCGGTGCACAGCGAAACCGAGGCGGTTGTCGATGGGCCGGGCGTTTCCGAGCAGCGAGACGGTGACCGATCGGGCACGGGCGGCATAGAGATCGAGGTTCGTGACATCCGCTTCTCCTATTTCGGCAATCGCCGGCTCGCCCTCGACGGCGCCACGTTCACGGCGGCTGCCGGCAGCACCTTGGCGTTGGTTGGCCCGTCGGGAGCCGGCAAGACCACCATCGCGCACCTCTTGATGCGATTCTGGGACCCGGACTCCGGTGCCATCCACTTCGACGGACACGACCTTCGCGACTATCGACTGGCAGACTTGCGCAAGAAGGTCGCCCTGGTGACGCAAGACACCTACCTCTTCAACGAATCCCTGCGTGCCAACATCCTCATCGCCAAACCAGACGCCACCGCCACGGAACTCGACGAAGCCGTGCGGCGCGCTTCGCTCGGCCCGTTCATCGACGCCCTGCCAGAGGGGCTTGCCACCCCGGTAGGCGAACGCGGCGTGCGGCTGTCCGGGGGCCAGCGCCAGCGCGTCGCCATCGCCCGGGCATTCCTGAAGGACGCAGCCGTGCTCATCCTCGACGAAGCCACATCGCATCTCGATGCCGTGAACGAGCAAGCCGTACGCAAGTCGCTCGCAGAGCTGATGAGCGAACGCACCACCATCGTCATCGCCCACCGCCTCTCCACCGTCCGCGATGCCGACCGCATCGTCGTCCTGGACGCCGGCCGCACCGTGGAGACCGGCAGCCACGAAGAACTGCTAGCCCGCGGCGGCCTCTACACCCGCCTCGTACGCCGGCAAATGACCACGGAAATGGAACTTGCCGACCCAACTACGCCATGGAAGGCCGAGGCGGCGGACTGACAACGCTTCCCTCTTCGTGGGCCGAAAAACTCGACATGCGCCTAGTAGCGCGACCGTGCGCAGAATGCCTTGCCCAACTGGGCGTAGTTGGTTAGCCGAGCGTCGTTGAAGGCGAGCCGTCCCCGCCTTCCATACCTCCAAGCCAGATTACCGATGCCATGGCGGCGTGGACCTGCTTTGCAAGATGTGACGGGAGCATCGGCAGCACCCGCACCGCCGCGAGCAATCGCGTTTTGTCGATCACCTCGAAAGCCGGGTTCGACTCGTTGGCGCCGACAATGTCGCGATACAGTGCGAGCTTGGCTGGTGAGGCATGGCGGGCCGCGAGCGTAGCTCCTTCAAAGTTTGGGCCTGGGGTGCTATGGACGTCGGGCAGTCGCCAAACGGGTCTCCGGTCGCGCCAAGCCCGCACGACACGCTGCAGGGCTTCCACATCGAGGATCGGCGGACCGACCTCCGGATATCCGATTGTTGCCGGCGAGGGTGTCGCCGTGCGCTTGGCGCTGGCGTAGGGGATGTCGGCGATGCCGCGCCCCGCACGCTCAATGACCGCGTCGTGGATGCAGTGGTTCACGCGCCCTTGCCAGCCGAGCGCGAAGGCCAAGTGCACAGCGGTCGGACAATACAGAGGAAAGATGGTCGCCGAGAACGCGTCGGGTCGTACGGAAATCCAACGCCTGACTCGGTGCTGAACATAGAACGCGTCCAAGAGATCCGCTGTGTTGGTTCCGCTCGCCAGCGGCGCCAGCAGATGCTGTATCGCCTCCGCCACGGCCCCGACCCAAGCCGGCTCGGTCAAGAGGTCCAGGGTGGGCGTTTCGATGAATGCCCGCAAGACCTGCCCCCTTGTCTCGAGCGGCGCCGTTGTAGGGAAGTTGGATGCGAGAGTCTCGCCGACGAACCCCGACAAGACGGTCGCGGCGCCGGATCGTGGGTTCGGTCGATGCGCTTCGCTGAGGTTCAAGGCCCCCGAGGTCGAGCGCACGCGGTCGAGCGGATCGTCCGGCGCCGGTGGTCGATCCTCAATCAGGTGTCGAGCGTTGGCAGACCGAGCGACTTGGCGCGCAACTCGAACGTCATCGGCTTGGCCGGTGTACGTGATCACGTCGAAGTTGTCGATCGTGCCGCTTCGGACGGCAAGTGCGAGGACGAGTCGGGAGTCGTGCCCGCCAGTGAGTTCGAGCTTGGGTCGTCCAACGTCGGAAGGGGTGTTTTCAACGACATGCCGCATCTGGGCTGTTGCGGATGCTTCCAACTCATCAGCCGCGCGTACCAGGTGGGATGTGGATTCCGGGAGCGAGAGTACCCAAGGCGGTGGCGAGGATGCCTTGAGGCGCAGTTGCGATCGGGCAACCTCCACGTGCGCGAGGAAGGGAACGCAGCCGATGCCGGCGTAGCCCGTCCGCTCGCCCATCGGAAAGCCCTTGAGTGCGAGTAGAGCGCTGAATGCAGGGTCGCGGTCTGGCCATTGTCCAAACACGCGATGCTGGGCCAGCGCGATCAGATCGGGCCTGTTGGAGACGAACGAGAAGCCATCGCGGTTGGCGACATAGAGCGGTGCTAAGCCGAACTGGTCCTGGCGGATCGTCCCTTCGCCTGCAGCGTCGATATCGACAGCAACGAAGTGTCCCCGCGCCGCGCCCTGGCCACCGACCCGGAGCTTCAGGCGACCCTCCGCTTGGCAACGTGCCCTCTTCGGCCACAGCCACACCGCGACCTGCCTGGCAGAGCTTGTCCAGTGGGCTGGGCCGCCTTCCAGTCCAATCGTGTGCAACGGAAAGGTTGAGTGGGTGATGACGAGGAGTCGGTCACGGTGCTGGTAGGCAGGGGCATGTTGCATGTTCGACACGAGGCGTCTTCTCCAAGGCGACAATCGACACTGTAGCGGCATTGCAATTGGCGCATCGAAAACATGGCCCATGTTCGGGGGAGGTGGCCGCTGGAATGTTGCGAAGCACCGTCGGCGCGGTGCGACGGCGGCCGGCGACACTGCCTATCTTGTGATTCGCTGGGGTTGTCGTTTGGGTTAATCGTGCCGCGGTGACCCTCACACGCAAGTTGGTCGCGCTTGCCGGTCGGGGTTCAAGATCGGGCCTACGTCACCGCCGTGCGCGAGATCATGGTTGGCCGGCTCCGTCGCGGCGCGCCAGAGAGGGCGAGACACGTTCCTCTGAGAGGCTGCAATCGGGCCTGTAACGGCGGCGCAACCTCGTGCATTCTTTACCGGCAAGGCGTTGGGGGTAGGGGTGCCCGTGGAAGCGCTACGAAGCATCGTCGGCACGGCGCGTCGTCGGCCGGCGAAGCTCGCCTATTTCGTCATTTCGTTGGGCCTGTCGTTCGGGTTCATCGCGGCCGTGGTGACGCTTGCCCATGCGAGTTGGTTTCGGCTGCCAGATGGTGTTGCGGATCGGGCCTATGTGACGGCCCTGCGCGATGCCGGTGGGGTTGTTCAGCCCATGTCCGTCCGTGACTACGATGAGATCGTGGCACGCGTGCCGGAGATCTCGTGGTTCTACGCCAGCCCTGCGTACTGGCTGACGCTGGAGCGTGGCGGCTCGGCCGGCTCGCTGGAGCCTCTGCAGACGCATCTCGTGTCACCTGGCTTCTTCGAGCACCTCGGGGTGCGGCCTGCCTTCGGGACGCTGTCGGTGACGGAGGGTGCGCAGGCTGCGGTGATTACCACCGAGGTGTGGGGCAGCACGTACGGCCGCCGAGATGTCGTGGGCGAGTTCTTGACGACTGCGGACGGCACTTCGGTCCCCATCATCGGTGTCGCGCCGCCGGAGTTCGCGGGCCCGTTGCAGTTGCGCGCGGACGTGTGGTTGATGAACTTGCCGTTGGAACAGGCCGGGCCGCCGTGGGCCGCGAATGTTGACGACGAGGGCCGGCGTCGCATCGCCCGCATGTCGCCGTACGTCACCGTGTTCGGCGTTGTTCCCGAAGGCCAGGATGTTGATGCCGAGTTTGCCGCCGCGCGTGCTCGGCTGGCGGAACATCGATTCGACAGCAAGATGGTCTTGGTGGAGGTGGAGTCCGAGGCACCTGTGGTGGAGGGTGCGAACAGTAATCGACGGGCGTTTTCATTTGGCTTCCGCGACACGGATCGAGTCGCCGTCGGCCGTGGCCTCGAGACGTCGCCTGACATGCGCGCGGACGTCATCCAAAGGACCCTCTGGCTTGCCAGCATTGTTGCCATGCTGCTGCTGATGGCCTTCGTGTCCGTGGTGGAGTTTCTGCTCGCCGAGCATGTTTCCCGAGAGGACGAGCACCATGTGCGTATCGCGGTGGGCGCTGCGCCGATGGACCTATTTGGCCGTGCACTCGCCGAGAATCTGGTGGTGCCGCTGGCGATGGGGATTTTGGGCTTGTTGGCTGCCAGCTACGTACTGGATGTGCTCCTGCGGGTCGAGCCGTTCTCGAGCTACCTCGGTGGAGTCTCCACCACGGCGCGAACTGTCGGTCTGGGCATAGCCGGTCTCTTGCTTGTCTTCGCGTTTCTTGCTTGTCTCGGCTATGTGAGTTGGTTCATCTCGCGGACTTCTGCGGCGCTAGGGCGTTCCGGTCAGTGGCTTCGCCGGACGACCCGGCAACTCCTCTTGCTCGTTTGCGTGGCCAGCTTCATGGTCGTGCTGTCTTTGGCCGGACGCTACCTTGCCGATGCCCGCCTGACGCTCGGGCTCCCGAATCCTGATGTCGCGGCCGTTGAGTTGCGTGACCCAGGCAATAGGGAGTCTTGGATCACCCCTGAGATTCAGTGGTCCACAGCGGTCGATGAAATCGAGGCGATTCCCGGCGTTCGTGCAGTCGCCGCGGCCGCACTCGAGCCGGTTGCGCCGAAAGAGGAGTTGCATTACTTCTCGTGCAAAGTCGCGGGCTTCCCAGAACTGGACAACACCCCCTTCTTCCAGAACCACGTGACCCCGGGCTACTTCCGCACGCTTGGCGTCGAACTCTTGGCCGGTCGCATGTTCGAGGACGGCAAACATCGTGAGGTCGTCTTGTCGCACTCCGCGGCCAAGGCGCTTGGCGGGGCGGAAGCCGTGATAGGAGGGCCGTTGCGGGTGTCGATTGCCGGGGATGGGGAATCCGAGAAGACTGTGGTTGGCGTTGTCGGCGATGTGCCATATGGCGACTATGCCGACGGTGTGCCGCCAATGATCTACGGGCAAAGGATCGGGTTCGCGTATCCGCGCCGATGGTTGGTCGACGCCGACCCGGGGCTTGACTTGGCAGATGCCTTCGCGCAACTACCTCAGTACCACGGCTGGGAGGTGGAGCTTCGCGACACGCCGGCGCAGCGATTCCGCAAGCAATTCCTTGCCAAGCGGAGCGTGGAGGTGGTGCTTGCCGTGGCCGCCGGATTCGCCCTCGTGTTAGCGCTCTCTGGCGTCGGCAATTCGCTCGCGCGGAACATCGCGGAAACGCGGTCGCGCATCGGGATCCGCTTTGCCCTGGGCGCGACTCCCGGGGAGCTCGCGCTCGCGCGTTCTGCTGCAAGCGTACGCGAACTCATTGTGGCGGCAGCGGTGGTTGGTGCGGCGGGCATAGCGGCCAAGGTCTGGGCACCTGCGTTCACCGAGGCATTGGAACTTTGGTGGTTGTTGCCCGCGTTCGCCTCCCTCGCCCTCGTGTGCGCCATGCTGATTCGCTTCCTCATGGGGCAACTCGCCCGCCGCCACGCCATCAGTGCATTGGTGGATGGTTCCGTCGCGGACGCCCGCCAAGGCGGCGCATAGCCGGGGAGCGAACCTCTTGCCAAGCGATGCGGACAATTACTCGATGGATCGCCCCCGGGAGGGCGATCCGCGAAGGCTGATTCGGCAGATTGGCTGGGCCACGCTCGCAGCCGTCGCGGTGATCCTGTTTATCGTGGCGGACCGGCTTTGGCTCCGTCCGGACTCGGCGGTTGCCTTGACGGACGTAACCACCGCCACCGTGGAGCGCGGCACGCTCGCCATCGAAGTGCAGGGCGCCGGCGAACTTGAACCGGTCAACGAGCGCTGGATCGCGTCCGAGGTTGCCGGTTCTGTGGAACGAATCCTCGCCCGCGCTGGCGAGACGGTGGCGGCTGGCGACGGCATTGCCCGCCTCATCAATCCGCAAGTTCGGCAGAGCGCCGTTGCCGCCCGCCTGCAGCTTGCCGAGGCGACTGCCGAGCACCGGCGTCGATTGGCGGAGTTCACCGATCGAAGGTTGGCTGGCGAAGCGCAAATACTCGCTCGACAAGCCGATCTGGAGGAACTCGAACTGCAACTCGAAGCCGAGACCGAGTTGCTCGAACGGCAGGCGGTGTCCGAGATCGACTATCGAAGCACCAAGATTCGCACGGAACGTGCGCGGGCGGAGTTGGCGTTCGAGGAGCGGCGCTTCGAGGAGTTGCAGTCGGTGCTTGCAGCGGAGCGGGAGGCGAGCGAGGCGCGCATCGCGGAGCGGGAGTCGGCGCTGAAGGAAGCGGAACGCTTGGCGGAAGGGCTCTTAGTCACCACGGACATTGCCGGCACGCTGCGCGAGGTGCTGGTGGAGATGGGTCAACGGGTCGGTGCCGGCGCACAGGTTGCGAGGGTGGTGGATACAGCGGTTCTGCGTGGCTTGATTCGGGTGCCGGAGTCGTATGCCAGTCGCGTGGCGCCAGGGCAGTCGGCGGTGGTGACGGTGCTGAGCCAAGAGGTGCCCGGCACGATCACTCGGGTCGATCCGGCGGTTAGGCAAAACAGCGTGGCGGTGGATGTTGCGTTCGAGGGGGAACTGCCGGTGGGTGCGCGGCCAGATCTGTCGATTCGAGCCACCATCACGGTGGCGAACCTCACGGATGTCTTGTTCGTTCGCCGCCCCTTGGGGGTGCGCGAAGACAGCCCGGGCGAGGTCTTTCGGCTGGCGACCGACGGGGAGAGTGCCGCGCGCGTGGCTGTGCGCTTCGGCGCTGGCACGCTGCGCCACATCGAGGTGCGGGAAGGCTTGGACGATGGCGACACCGTGATCGTCAGCAGCACCGCGGGATTCGAAGATCAGGGGAGCCTTCAGCAGGTGAAGCTGAAGAGGCGTTGACACGGACGGAAGGCGGTCGAACACGCAGCATTTGTGTGAGGCGAGGTCACATGGCGAGGTCACATGGCGAGGTACATAGGGAGCATTGCAATCCGATGAACACGGAAGTTGAAGGGGTTGCTGCCCCGGTGGTGCAGTTGCGTGGCTTGAACAAGACCTTTCTCACCGAGAAGGTCGAGACGCAAGCGCTCTCGGATGTGTCGTTCGAGATTCGCGCGGGGGAGTATCTCCTCATCCAGGGCCCATCCGGCTGCGGCAAGTCCACGCTGCTGTCGATCTTGGGCTTGCTCGAACAGCCGACGAGCGGTGAATATCTCCTGCAAGGCAACGACACGGCCAACCTCGGCCTCACTGGGCGAGCCCGCGTGCGCAATCGGGAACTCGGCTTTGTGTTTCAGTCGTTCAACCTGATTGGCGACCTCACGATCCTGGAGAACGTGGAACTGCCGCTGCGCTACCGCAAGGGCGAACGCAAACTCACGGCGCCCGAACGCGCTGAGAAGGCCATGGGGCTGCTCAAGCAAGTCGGCATCGCCCATCGTGCGGAGCACTATCCGGCGCAGCTCTCGGGCGGCCAGCAACAACGCGCTGCGGTAGCCCGCGCCCTGATCGGCGAGCCCTCCCTAATCCTCGCCGACGAACCCACCGGCAACCTCGACTCCGACTCCGAAGACGCCGTGATGGAACTCCTCGCCGCCTGCCACGCAAACGGTGCCACGCTCTGCGTCGTCTCTCACAACCCCAAGTACCAGCAAGTCGCCGACCGCACCCTGACCCTCGCGGAAGGGCGACTGGTGCACTAATGACGGCCCCTCGGAGGGAAGGCATCCTGCCTTCCCTAGCACGCCGAATGGCGTGCGTGGCCTGGATCGGTTCAAAAAGGGTCGGCGCCTGTTGGAGCTAGGGAAGACAACCCTGTCTCCACTCCGGGGCCCGCCTTGCGGCGGGTAAACTGACGCCGAACGCAATGATGTGGGAAGGGCCATGAGCGATGTGCGCGAGTTTCGGATTGACGTGGATGTGGAGGCGATTGCGGATCTGAAGGAGCGGCTTCGCCGCACGAGGTGGCCGGAGGCCGAGATGCCGGATGCGGCCGAGGCGCAGCCGACTTCGGTTCGGGGCGAGGCGGCGAGCAAGGAATGGGGGCAGGGGTTGCCGATCGCCTATGCCCAGGAGCTGCGGGACTACTGGCTTGAGGAGTACGACTGGGGCGCTCGACAGGACTACTACAACCGCTTCCCGCAAGGCATCACCGAAATCGATGGGCTCGACATCCACTTCATCCATGTGCGAAGCCCCAATCCCGATGCCGTGCCCTTGCTCGTCACCCACGGCTGGCCGGGCTCGGTGGTGGAGTTCCACAAGGTCATCGAACCCCTTGCGGACCCCGCGGCGCATGGCGGCCACGCGAGCGATGCCTTCCACGTCATCTGCCCGTCACTGCCGGGCTACGGCTTCTCGGCCAAGCCCTCGAGCACCGGTTGGGGGGTCGGCAAGATTGCCGAGGCGTGGGATGTGCTGATGCAGCGCTTGGGTTACGAGCGCTACTTTGCCCAGGGTGGCGACTGGGGCGCGGCAGTGACCACGCAGATCGCCGTGCAGAACAACGGCCGCTGCGCCGGCATTCACCTCAACATGCCCGGCGCCGGCCCCACCAAGGAAGCCCGGGAAAACCCCACCGAGCGGGACCAACTCGCCTTCGACGGCGGCCGCCACTACAACGCCTGGGGCGCTGGCTATTCCAAGCAGCAGAGCACGCGCCCGCAAACCCTTGGCTACGGCCTAGTCGACTCGCCCATGGCGCAGGCGACCTGGATCATCGAAAAGTTCTGGGAGTGGACCGACTGCAACGGCCATCCGGAAAACACCTTGAGCCGCGAGGAACTCCTCGACAACGTGATGTTCTATTGGCTGAACGGCAACGGCGCATCGTCCGGCCGCCTCTATTGGGAGAGCTTCAACCGCGCCTTCGGCGGCGAGCAGCCCAAGGTGACGCTGCCCACCGGATGCAGCATCTTTCCCAAAGAGATCGTCCCGACGCCGCGCAGTTGGGCGGAACAGCGCTTCGGCAACATCGTCTACTGGAACGAACTCGACAAGGGCGGCCATTTCGCAGCCTTCGAACAGCCGGAGCTGTTTGTGAGGGAACTGCGCGACTGCTTCCGGGGGATGCGATAGCTGGCGCACCATCGGGAAACCCGTCTTGCGGCGAGGGCGCCTATTTGGGGGGAGGGCGTCTCGCCCTCCCACGCGCCCGAAGGGCGCGCACTTGCAGGGCCTTTCGAGATCGCCGTTACTTGCGCCAACTCTGCATTGGCCGGTCTTCAACACTCCGCAGCACGCTCTCCGACAGCGTGACGCCGAGGCCCGTCCCCGAAGGCGGCTCCAAGTGGCCTTCGCGAACCTCGCCAAAGGGTGCGCCGACCAACGCATCGAAGAGCGGGCTTTCGTCGAACTGCATCTCCAGCATGTCGAAGGCTTCGAGGGCGCCGGAGACGTGCAGGCTCGTGGCATGGCAAATCGGCCCGCTCGGGTTGTGGGGCGAAACCTCTACGCCTAGCTCCGCGCAGCGTTCAGCCGTCTGCACCACCTCCTGCAGGCCACCCATGTACTTCACGTCCGGCATCGCCACGTCGTAGGCCCCCGCCTCGCAATAGGGCCGAAACGCATCCCAGCCGATGCTGGTTTCCAAGCCCGCCTGCCGAATCCCCAGGGCGTTGCACTGCCCGCGAAGACGCACGAGCGCGGGGATGTTCTCCACCGTCTCCGCGATGGGCGTTTCGATCCAATGCACGCCCAGCTTCGCAGCCGCCTCGTTCAGTTCGCGGGCGGTAGCCTCATCGAAGCGCCAGTGGCAATCGACCATCAAGCGCGGGTCGTCGCCGATCACCTCTCGCACCGCGGCAACTCGCTCGAGCCCAGCCTGCATCGCTGCCACGCCGTCGCCGGTGCTACACACCTTCGGATTCACCTCGTCAAACGGCGCGAGCTTGAACGCGACGTGCCCCGCTGCCATCGCTGCCTCGGCACTAACGGCGAACCCTTGCGGCGTGCGTTGTTCCGTGCGGCGGTTGATGTTGGCGTACACCGGCACGGCGGCTCGCTTGATGCCGAGAACCTGCGCTAGCGAGCGCTCGCGGACTTCGGCGTGAAGGCTCCAAAGCGCCTGATCCAAGGCGCTGACGACGCTGGCTTCCTCGATGTCCCGAGGCGAGTGTTGCCGAGCGAAAGCGCTCGGATCGTCGAGGGATGCCTGCCGCAATGCCGCCGGCACCAGTCGTTCGGCCGCGGTCGTCAACCCGTCCTCGCGCCCTTGCAGCGTGGCTTCCCCGTACCCTGTGCGACCATCCTCAGTTGTCAGCCCCACGAAGCTCCAGCAGGTCTTGTGTGTGATGCGGGCACAATGCAGCGTGGCGCTGTGGAGTGGGGTTGGCATGGCATTCCAGCGCCCGTTCCAGGGGCATGTTGGTGCCGCCACAGCTTACGAGGAGACGAGCTCATGGCCAACGAGCCGGGCGAAATGAGTCTGCGCGAACAACTGGCGGCGCAATACCGCCATGTGGAGCGGATCGGATTGAACGAACTGTCGTCCGGCAATCTGAGTGTGCGCTTCGGTGAAGGGATGCTGATCTCGCCCTCGGGCGCAACGGCGGACAGCATCGCCGCCGACAACGTCGTGAAAGTGTCCCTGGGCGGCGACTGGCAAGGCCGCCGCAAGCCTTCGTCCGAGTGGCGCATGCACGCGGCGATCTACAGCCGCCACGCCACGGCCCGGGCGGTGGTGCACACGCACTCGGACCATTGCGTCGCGCTGGCCAGCCACGGAATGGACTTGCCGGGCTTTCACTATCTGGTCGGAACCTTCGGTGGCGACGACGTTCCGTGCGTTCCCTATTCGACGTTCGGCACGGCGCAACTGGCCGAGGACGCGGCCGAGGCCCTCACCCACCGAACCGTCTGCCTGCTCGGCAACCACGGCATGATCGCCCGGGGCCAGAGCCTCCAAGAAGCCGTGGAACACGCGCACCGACTGGAGATACTGTGCCGTCAGTACCTCTTGGCCCGGCAGCTCGGAGAGCCGGCACATCTGACGGCCGCCGAATGGGACGAGTTCTTCAAGCAGTTCCGAGGCAGCGGCTACGGCCAAGCCACTTGACGTCGCTTGGTCCGGTTCGGGGGCCGTGCCGCGGAAAACGGCGCTGGGTTCCTGGCGCGACCTCCTCGGGAGGGGCCGGACGCCCTCTCACCGAAGGGGTGTCGCCGACACGAAGGAGACTCGGGCACGGCGCCTCAATCGCGCATTCCAGAGAAGCCCACGATGCGCCAGCGATCTTCGCGCCTCGCCACGAGGAACACCGCCGAAGTGCGGATTTCGTTCTCGGCCAACCAACGCGCCGCAACCACCACGCCGTCGCGCCTTGTCTGTCCGGCGCTCACTTCCTCGATCACACGAGGCGCTGGCGCGGCCGTGAGCGCAGAACGCGCCGCCGCAGCGTTCGCATGGCGCACCACGCGCCCGATGCCCACATCCACCAGCGGGAACTCGAACGCGCTGACGACGGAGTCCAAGTCACCCTTCACGAAATCCTGCAGATGCCGCTCCACCGCACCCACCGCCCCGATAACACCCGACTCCTCCGCTTCCGCGAAGGAGTCGGTGCCGAACCGCCCCTGAATGCCCCACGAACCGTCGATGCGGGTGAGGATGTAGGTGACCCGATTGCGGAGGATCGGCTCGTCGTCGGCGTTGAACCGAGTCCAACCCCCGGCCAGGTGCACCTTGTCTGCGGATTCCTGCAAGCGCACCGGCTCAATGCCCCGCGACCGCACCCAGCCGGTGGCCTCCCGCGCCTCCCACGAGGCCCGCGACGCATAGTCCTCGGCCGTCGCGTAGTAGTCCACCCGCCCCGCCGCCGACACCCGCACATGCGGATAGCTCATCACCGCCGCCCACGCCTCAGCTTCCTGCGCACTGTCGGCGCGAAAGAACTCGAAATACGCCTCTTCGGGCGTCGCCAACGTCGACCCTGCCATTCCCAACCCTCCTTGGAGCCCTCCGAATCAACTTTGCCACAAAGCGCGAAGCGCGAACGCCCTGTCGCCAGCTACCTTGCATAAGCCTGGAACGGTACGTGCCCCGACTGCGCATCAAGTTCCCTTCGATCGTGTCACTCTGGCCGGTAGCGTTCCAGTTCCCGCTTCACCACAGGTGCCATGACATACAGGCCGATGAGGTTGGGGATGGCGACGATGAAGATCAGGGCGTCGGAGAGGTCCACCAGGGCGCCGAGGGTGATGCTGGAGCCGACCACCACGGACAGGCAGTAGAACGCCTTGAAGCCGAGGTCGCGGATGCGTCCTTCGCCGGCGAGGTAGGTGAATGCCTTCAGTCCGTAGTAGGCCCAGGCGATCATGGTCGAGAACGCGAACAGCACTGCGGCGATGGCAAGCGGAACGGAGGAGAAGGGAACCGTCGAGGCGAAGGCGCGGGCCGTCAGTTCCACGCCGCTGACGTTCTGGTTCGCAAGCGCTGGGTCGTAGATGGTGGTGATGATGACGAGGGCGGTCATGGTGCAGATCACCACGGTGTCGATGAACGGCTCGAGCAGGCCGACGAATCCTTCGCTCACCGGCTTCGCGGTGCGTGCCGCGGCGTGGGCGATGGCGGCGCTGCCGAGGCCGGCTTCGTTCGAGAACACGGCGCGGCGAAAGCCGATGACCATCACGCCGAGCAGGCCGCCGGCGACTCCTTGGGGCGCGAAGGCGCCGTTCCAGATCGCGACGAAGGCGCCCGGCACGCGTTCCGCATTCAGGCCGATGATGACGAGAGCCGAGACGACGTAGAGCAGCGCCATTGCCGGCACGAGACGTGCCGTGGTGCTGGCGATGGAGCGGATGCCACCGACGATGACGAGGCCCACGAAGAGCGCCAGCGCCGTCCCCACGAGCCAGGCGTTCTCAGCCAAGAGGTCGCTGCCGGTCACGTCCACGACGATGGCCGTCGCTTGGTTGGACTGGAACATGCTGCCGATGCCAAGGCAGCCGATCACCATGGTTGCCGCGTAGAAGGTGCCGAGCGCCCTGCCGAGTCGACGCAAGCCGCGGTCCGCCAGCCCCCGTTCCAGGTAGTGCATGGGCCCGCCCGACACCGAACCGTCCGCATTGGTGCGCCGATAGAGCACCCCAAGGGTGCACTCGGCAAACTTGGTGGACATGCCGAGGAGGCCCGAGACGATCAGCCAGAAGGTGGCGCCCGGGCCGCCTATGGATATGGCGACGGCGACTCCGGCGATGTTGCCGATACCCACGGTGCCGGATACGGCAGTCGTAAGTGCTTGAAACTGTGATACGTCACCGGCGTCTTCGGCGGTTCGGTAGCGCCCGGCAGCCACCCGGATCGCATGTACGAAGCCGCGCACGTTGACGAAGCGCAGATAGCCGGTGAAGAACACACCGCCGGCAACGAGCCAGAGCACGATCAGGGGCACGTACGCGCCGAACAGCGGCACGCTGTAGAAAACGAACGCGGACGCGGCGTCGGCGAGGGGACGCATCGCGTCGTCGATGAGGCGATCCATGGTGGCGCGAACCGGCGTTGGTGGGTGCAGTGTGTAGTAGAGGCCCTCGCGGGCCAAGAGTTTGCGGTAGCATTCCATCTCTCGGTCGAGGCGACCGAGGACACCGCATGAAACTCCGAGGCAACAATCCCAAGCGGCGCATCGCCAAGCAAGGCCACTTCACGCCTGTGGAACTCGCGCACTTCTTCGATCGGGCTCGCTACGAGGGCAGCGCACACCACAAGCTCCGTCCCGCCGACTACGGCTTCCACCCACCCGTGAATCCGAGGCCATCGAAGTCCGTTTGCGACGACATTCGGGTGATTCGCCTCGACGAAGCCACGGAACTGCTTCGGTCCGGGTTCGCCAAGGGGATGGTTAGTGCTTGCGGCCCGCAAGACATGCCCAAGTACGTTTGGGCTGTGGACGATGTAGGGGAGGCGTTTGAGGCAAAACTCAGCCGCGATGGCCGGTACCACGGTTATCGGCTGACCTTGGATGAGTCGGCGATGCGAGCTTGGGTGCAAGAGGAATGGGGGCGTCGGGCATGAGGCTCTCGTTGACGCCAGCCCGCATTGACGACCCGGTTGCGACGCAGGAGGAACGCGCCACAACGGGAAGGCTTGAGATTCATGCCGGCGGCTTGGTTCTGACGGAGGGAGTGGCCTTTGGCCAAGACAGCCTGCTTCCGGGCCCGTTGGTCTCCGCCTATCCGCTGGCCGAGTGGCTGGTGTGGAATCGGTGGCGCCTCCTCTGGGAACCTCGACCTTCCGCGCCATCACGCGAGTGGCAGTTCGCACATCACCTACCCTCGGTTGGGTCCGGTTACCTGTGGCCCAACATCGAACTTGCCTCGGATGGGCAACGGGTGCGTCTGACTTCGTCGCCACCGCAAGACCCCCGACCCTGCACATTCCGTTACGTGGGTGCTCCCAGGTCAGCAAGGGTTGCAGCAGCGGAACTCGAAGCAGCCATTGACGCGTTTGCCGAGCGGGTTTTGGTCGAACTGGGCCGATCGGAGATAGCGGGGTCGAACCTTGAGATCCTTTGCGACGAAATGGAACGTGAACGAGGCGACGACCGGGCGTGCGTCTATCGCCGAGTGGAAGCGAGCCTCGGAGCTGATCCGGGCGAGGGCGACAGAGTTGCGATCGAGCGACGCATCTCGGAAGTGGAAGTGCTTGGCAAGGCGGCTGTCATGGAACTGGCCGCGGATGCGGTTCACGCTGGCGCGGGTGAGTTGCGCACCAGCCTTGAACGCACGGGCTTTGATGCGCGGCCGGTCGATGCCATGCAGTTGAAGGATCCTGAGAGCGTTAGGAACTGGGGATCTACACGGGCTTGGATGGTTGGCGTCGCTTTGGCCCACGAAGCACGCGAGTGCGCCGGGGTCCGCGACGAGGCGTTGACCAACGCAAGGCTCTCCGAGCTAGTTGGAGTCCAAAAGCGCTGCTTGGAAGAAAGCGGGCGCGTTGCCGAGGAAGTCTCGCTAGAGTGGCGGACGGGTTGCGATGCCCGGATTGCGCTGCGCTCGAAGTGGACCACGGGCCGTCGATTCGATCTCGCCCGGCTGCTTGCCGATCGTTGGCTTCCAGACGGGCAACAGGACGCGGTCCTCCCAGCGACTCGGGCATCCACCTATCGGCAGAAGGTCCAGCGCGCCTTCGCTGCCGAGTTCCTAGCTCCCGCAGATTTGCTCGACGCCTTTTTGGACGGAGATTTCACGGACGCCAAGCAGGAAGACGCAGCGGAACACTTCGAAGTGTCGCCATTGGCGGTGCGGACGATTCTCGACAACAACCGGTTTGGGGGACACGAAGCTCTTGAGCTACCCGACCGTACGTGATTGCGTTTGCGGTTTAGGGGCTGGGGCAGTGGAGCAGCAGGGGATTTGGTATGACGATGCTGTCGTTCAAGGGGCGGACGTTCGTGGAAAACCACCATTTGGCGGTGCCGTTCCATGAGTTGACGGCGGTGCCGGCCAAGGGGCTGGCTGAGAAGGCGAGCTTGCACGACAATTTGGTGGTGCATGGGGATAATTTGGCGGCTTTGAAGGCGTTGTTGCCGACGTATCACGGGAAGGTGAAGTGCGTCGTCATTGATCCGCCTTACAACACGGGGAACGAGGGGTGGGCGTACAACGACAAGGTTAACTCGCCCATGATGAAGGATTGGCTTGGGAAGGTGGTGGATCGGGAGGATCTGACCCGGCACGACAAGTGGTGCTGCATGATGCTGCCGCGGCTCAAGCTGTTGCGGGAGTTGATGACGGACGACGGAGCCATTTTCGTCACGATTGATGACAATGAGGTGCATCGGCTTCGGTGCTTGCTGGATGAAGTCTTCGGAGAGACGAACTTCGTCGCGAACATCGTATGGCAGAAGCGATACGTTTCGAATGTCACAGCCGGCTTCATCTCGGATATGCACGACCACGTAATCTGCTACGCACGAAACGCTGAGCATTTCCGAGTTCACAAGATTCCGCGAACCTTGAAACAGGAGGCACCCTATCGAAATCCCGACGAGGATCCACGAGGTCGGTGGCGTGCTCAGGACTTGTCCGCGAGCAAGCCGTACAAGGCCGGACTATTCGTAATCACCGGCCCGCATGGCCAGAAATTCGAGCCGCCACCAAACAGGTATTGGCGGATGAGCAAGGCGCAGTACGAGGAATGGTTGGCCGATGGACGGATCACGTTCGGCAAGACTGGCAAAGGTCGGCCGATGTTGAAACGGTACTTGTCGGAGGCGCAAGAAGGTCTAACGCCGAATACATGGTGGGACTACTCCTTTGCTGGCCACAACAAGGAGGCCACCCTCGAACTCAAGGCCCTGTTCGATGGGGCAGCGCCGTTCGATACACCGAAGCCAGTTCGGCTGCTCGAACGCATTCTGCAAGTCGCGACCGACAAAGACTCCATTGTCCTCGACTCCTTTGCCGGTTCTGGTACTACAGCCCAAGCTGTGCTCGCCCAAAACCAGGTGGATGGCGGCAGCCGACGCTTTGTCCTGGTTGAATACGAGGACTACGCAGATGCTGTCACGGCGGAGCGCATACGCCGCGTCGTCAATGGCGTCCCGAGTGTCAAAGACGAAGCGGTTAGGGCCGGCTTAGGTGGCACCTTCAGCTATTTCGAGCTTGGGGATGCCATGCGGCGTGAATCGATCCTCGATGGTTCCAACCTGCCAAGCTACGACAAGCTTGCCGCGTACGTCTTTTTCACCGCTACAGGTGAGGAGTTCGACCCGGCTGCCATCGACCACAGCACTGGCTTCATCGGCAGCAGCCGTCTTTATGACGTGTTCCTGATTTACACGGACGACGTGGAAGAACTCAAAGACATGGCGCTTACCTTGCCGATGGCGAGGAAGCTTCCTGATGGCGAGCGCAGCAAGCTCGTGTTTGCACCCACGAAATACGTCGATCCTGAGCATCTGCAACGGCACCGCATCGCCTTCCAGCAACTGCCGTTCGAGATCTACGAATCGGTGGAGCGACTGTCGCCGTGATCCTCAAGGAGTTCCAGAAACGCGTACTCGCCAGCGTGCGGGACTATCTGGAAAGCCTGTACGACTGGCGCGAACGAGCCGTCGCCATCGTCGAGCACGATCCCGACTACGATTGGGTTGCGCGAGCATGGCAAGGCGCAGGTGCGTTCAGCGCTTACTTTCCGCGCAAGAATGGTCTGGGCAAACCGCTACCGACGTTCTGCTTGAAGGTTCCCACCGGCGGCGGCAAGACGCTGCTGGCCATAAGGATCATTGACCTTGTGAATGTCCACTATCTTCGCCGCCAGACAGGGCTGGTGCTGTGGATCGTGCCTAGCACGCAGATTTACAACCAAACGCTGCGGGCGCTGACGGATCGTGACCACCCCTATCGCCAACAGCTCGATGTTTCGTCAGCTGGCCGCACGACCATTTTGGAGAAGACGAGCGCCTTCACCCCCGCAGATTTGCGGGAGAATCTTTGTGTTCTGCTACTCATGCTGCCGTCGGTGAACACCGAAACGAAGGAACGGCTACGAATGTTCCGCGACAGCGGTGGCTTCGACCAATTCTTTCCGCCCGAGGACGATTTGGAGGAGCAGCGTCGTCTGCTTGAAGAGGTGCCGAATCTTGATGCGTTCACGACCGGTGATGGGCTCTGGCGACGTAATGTGAAAACGTCACTCGGCAACACTCTGAGACGACTTCAACCCTTAATCGTGCTGGACGAAGGCCACAAGGCGTATAGCAGGCTCGCCAAGGAGACGCTGGAGGGCTTCAACCCCTGCATGATCGTGGAGCTCTCCGCTACGCCCCCCAAGAGTGCGAACGTCCTGGTAGCTGTGTCCGGGCGCGACCTCCTAGCCGAAGAGATGATCAAACTCGACCTGCACATCCGCAACAGTTCGAGCGTGGACTGGAAGCACACGCTTCTCTCCGCCGTGGAGCATCGCAATGGCTTGGAGCAAGAGGCCAGCGAGCACGAAGGAACGACCAATACTTACATCCGTCCGATCTGCCTCATTCAGGTGGAACGTACAGGCCGTGACCAGCGCGGGGGTGGCCTCGTCCACGCCGACGATGTGCGCGAATATCTTCTACGCCACCCCGGCATTCGTCCGGAGCACATCGCCATCAAGACAAGCCAGAAGGACGAGTTAAAGGACGTGGATGAGGCTGGTGGCCTGCTCTCACGCGACTGCCCAATCCGTTACATCATCACCA
The DNA here is from genome assembly GCA_965116935.1 of Pseudomonadales bacterium. GTDB lineage: Bacteria > Pseudomonadota > Gammaproteobacteria > Pseudomonadales > Azotimanducaceae > VXYL01. The sequence continues at coordinate 5,426,561 of OZ220737.1, forward strand.
AGCAAGCGTTGCAGGAGGGGTGGGACTGCGCGTTTGCATATGTGCTTGCCATCCTTGCGAACCCGAGTTCCCGGAGTGCACTGACGCAGCTTGTTGGGCGAATCCTGCGCCAACCGTTAGCTCGGAAAACTGGCGTTCCTGCATTGGACGAGAGCTACGTGTTCTGCTTTCAGCGGCGCGGCAACGATCTGCTGCAACAGGTTCGCAAGGGGTTCGGACTAGAGGGCCTTCAGGGATTGGAGGGACGAGTTGCTCTCAGCGAAGACCGACCACGGCCCGACCATGTGGTCTATGAGCAACGGGCGGAGTTCCGTGATGCTGCGCGGAATCTTGTCTTGCCTGCCTTCATGGTTCGAGACGATGGCGAATGGCGCCTTGTGTCCTATGAAGCCGACATCCTTGCCCGCGTGCCGTGGGGCGAAGTGGATGTTAGCCCGCTCATGGAGCTTGCACTCGAACAGTCGAGCATCGGTGGGTTAGAACTGCGGGCTGGGCTAGACGCCAACCTGCGTTTGGAGCGAGCCCACGACGCGGCCTCGATGGACGGGGAACTCGATTACTACTTCGCTGCCAACCACCTCTTGGACGTGATGCCAAATCCTTGGCGGGGTCACGGGCTTGCTCGTCGGGTGTTTGGCGCGCTGCTGGTGCAGCATCCTCGTGAGCGGGTGGTCGGGAACTACGTCTTCATCCTCGAAGAAATGCGCAAGCGGCTCGAGTCCGAGCGCGACAGGCTGGCCCGGCGCGTGTTTGGAGAGGCGCTCGACGCAGGCACGATGCGCTTCATGGTCGTAACCGACGAACTGCGCTTCAACCGGCCACCGGGCTCGGTCGAATCGCGAAAGGATGCGAAGCAAGCCAACCGCAATGATGGCGCACCGTTCATGCGAAGCCTCTTCGAGCGCACCAGCGAAGACGAGATGAACAGCCTTGAGACGAGCGTGGCAACTTATCTCGACCGCCAGGAACAGCTCTTCTTCTGGTACCGCAACCGCTCCCGCAAGGACTACTTCGTACAAGGCTGGAAACGCGGCCGCATCTACGCCGATTTCGTCTTCACGCTGAGCGCAGACGAGCCGGCGGGCCAAGACCCGTTCCACCAAGTGTTCGTTATGGAGACAAAGGGCATGCATTTGAAGAAAACCGAAGACACGGCCTACAAACGCTCCGTCTTCGACCTCTGCTCCGAACAAGCCCGCAAGACAGAGTGGTCAGATTTCGTTCCAGCCATGCAGGGAAAGGTCATGCGTTTCGAGGTAGTTGATGAGGATGAGTGGCAACGTAGGCTGAACTCGATGCTGAGCTCAAGCACTTGATTTCTCGACGATGCTGTTTCTAGGTGAGTGAAGGGTGTCATGCGGGCGTCGTCCCTGTAGCATCTTCACCAAAAAGCGGGAACCCGAAAATCGTATCTCCCGGGGTTGAGTAAGCGTCGTAGTTGTATATATCGGCTTCGGCGTAGCAAAGTTGGATCGCGGGATCCGTCAGCGCTATGAGTCCGGCGCCGATAGTGGATACCTTGGTGTTCATCGGCGCAATTATGACGTTTGCATCCTGGACTAGGCGCGCCTGTTCACGAAGGGTGGAAGCCGCAAGCCACGGGTCGTATGCCGAAAACTCGAACTCGCGCAACGGACGTGCCAAAAGGCTACGAATAGTAGCCACACTGCTACGATTCGCCGGTTCGTGCGACCGCGCTGCGGTGTCCATTACGTCCGCGACTCCGAGCGAAACGAACGTTGGCTCACATTCTGTTATGAGCTGAACGGTTCGGTCATGCTCGAAGCCGACCATGACAATCAAATGCGTAGGCCTCGACGGGCGCAGGTTTCCCGGAAATCCAAGAATGGACCTTACTTCCCGGATGCCCTGCGAAAGCCATTTGTTGTCCGGGTTCCCAACGTCGTATTCGCTTGCTGCTGTATAGACCATGTAAATATCGTCACTGGCACCGGCGCGACGCTGCAGCCCTTGAAGAAGAATTAGCAACGCTTCGCGAGTAAATGCCGTTATGTCCACGACAACGCGAAACGAATCAGCACTTTGCCAAACCTCTGCCAGCATTCCGTCGATACTGTCGGCTGAGAAAACCGGATCATCCGTTCGCAGCGTACAGACGACGGGGTTCTCATATCGGCCTGCAATCCTACGAAGATTCCCCTCCACGTAGCCCTTGTAGTTCTCGTTGAACGCTACTGCCACCCTATGAGGGGCACTGGGGCCTTGTCCTAAAGTTAGCGGAACGGTCACGCACCGTTCCTCGAAGCTCGCCGAGCAAAGCAACAAATGTACGACACCAAGGTCACCGCCGCGAAGGGAAGATACACTATGTCGTTCAACCGTCACAGATCTAGCCCTCTTTGCCGCGGATTTGCGATTTCCTCTATACCCCTTTGCCGAACCGACGTCAAGACTCGACTCGGAGACCGCATTGCGCTACGCAATGCTTCACACGTGATGAACTGATAGCCGGCAAACGAAGATGGGTCTAGACGAAAGTGAGGCGCCAATCGGCGCGACATAATGTAGAGCCTCGTCCGTCCTGTGCCTTCCTTATTCCCAATCGAAGACTTGTGAAAATAGCCGTACGCCACTCCCAACTCAAAGATATCCTCAACATCTGGTTCCAGGTCGCCCGATATGGCCGCAGAGAAAACGCGGCGTTCAGCGTCATCGGAAAGCAACTTACGTCGGAAAATCCCACCCAAAACCGCCACAAGGTTACGGAGCTTCATGACCCGGTTCGGATGGCCCGATGGTGGGATCGGGGCACCCGGTCGCCCTACGTCAGGATCGCGCACGAGGTCGTCGAACTCCTTGTACATTAGGTCTTCCGAACAGCGTTGTTGCACAGCATTCTGGACCGATGGGTCGATCCTTTGGACATCCCCGTTGGAGTTCCGTGCTCGTTGTTCGTCATACATCATCGCCGCAGGGTGAAGGACGTAGCGAACCTGCCCCGACGATAGATGGATCAGCTGATTGAAACCCGCATAGGAATAGGACGACGACGACTTAGAGGTGCCTGCAAGCCGTTTCATGTATGTGGGCCTGGCATAACGCATAACATCGTCCTCTACGCGATTGCCCCGGCCAAAGCCAAGCTCCCACCAAACCCGGATCTCGTTTTCGATTGCAGCTATTGCAGCCTCCTGATCCTCGTCTTTAGGGAAAAAAGAGGGTAGGTCGACGTCGATTTCGGCCCTCGCGAGGCGCCTGTGCAGGATTTCTCGGACGTTGTTTTGGTATGTTCCATGACGTGTGGTATAAATGTCCGCAATATTGATCTCCTGAAAGTCATGTGGCGAGCGAATCGGGAGTCCGTTTACAGTGGCCAACGTCTTGTACGTGTTCTGTGTCGACACCTTGATGTTCACTACATGTTGCGTACGAGTTGTGAGCCACGAGTTGAGAACGCGCGTCTGATCTTGTGTGAGGTAGTCTGCATCGTCAATCAGAAGGTATGTTGGTCCGGATGGGAAGAAGGGCAATGCCTGCAGGGATTCAATTATCGGATAAAGGAACGATAGGTAGTCGCAGAGCGGTCCGTTGTATGGTAGGCCGCTTCCCTCGAAAGCGATTCGCTTGGCGTACAGGCTAACGGCGAGGTAGGCGTTGTCGCACATATCGGCACAATCATTAAGAATGTCGGTGACACCCATTTCAGGTGCAACAGTCGGTGGAAGCGCGTCGCTCGTCATGCCTGCGCGCAACAATAAAGTCCTGATTTCGTCTCGGAGTTGTCGCACTGGTTCTATCCAGCATTCCTTGGTCGCGTCGGGCAAAGATTGCCGAACCGTTTTAAACAAGCTAGCGGCCACGTAGCTGGTTAGTGCATGCTCGCTAAGGATGACTTGTGCCATGCTATCCGCAAGGCGCCGCAGTTCCGTTAGGTTGGGGTACGTGTTCTTTATTGACACTAGTACGGCGAAAAACGGTAGCTGGTCGAGGGTACGTCCGTGCACTCGCATTTGGCAATCGGGCATGAGGTATCGGAAAAGCATACTTTTACCACTCCCCCGGGGCCCGTTAAGCATGGTATGCCCGAGGTCATAGATCTTGCGGAAATCGGGAACCTCCACAAACAGATCTACGGCTTCGCTAGCGCTGAGAGACTCCGGGGTCAGTACGTGGAATGGATTTTGTCTTGTATTTTCGGACATCATCATGTTCCCTTGGCGCTATTTCGTTGTCTTATTTCCGGGATGATGTTGTGCTCATCGGAGTTAACCTGTAGCGATTTGATGTGGCGACGCACAACCGCGCCAGTGATTCCCGCTAGATCGGGTGCAATTTTGGCGATGTTTTTCTCTTCTGCGGGATATCCGTGTTGCTCGAGAACGTACGGTATTTTGCCAAGGACCTTATGGAACTTTTCCCGGCAGATTGTGATGGTGACTTGGACACGTTCCGTCATTACGTGGGGTCGCATGAATCTATCACAGTATATTTGTTCGCGGTGCATTTTTGCTGTCCGTTTAAAAATCTCGTCGAGGAGGTAGACCTTTTGCCCGGCCTTATCGAATCGTTCCCTTAGTACATCGTCTAGTACCTCGAAGGTGAGGAGGACACTTCGGGTGGAATGATCTACGGTTACGCGCTTAAGATGGTGCGCGTAAACATGGTATACGTGGCTAGCCTGGCGGAGCTTGGGATTAGCTTGCATGACGATCCGGTCGATATCGTGCGTTCTTGTGTGGTCGTCCGCGAGTTCATCTGCGAAGCGAAGTATTGCCGCGAGACTGCGAACGTAAGGAGGATCGGTGGACAATTGACCGATGGTGTCTTTGTCGCCGCACAATTTGGCGAATCCTCCATGTGCCTTAGCGATATCACGGATAATGCGTTTCTCGATGCTGTCGTTGCCGATGAGGCTATCGGGCAGCTCGGCCATGATCGCTACCGCGGTCGCCTCGTGCTGGTCGCGGCCGAAGACGTTGCCGATATCGTGGAAGTGGGTGCCCACAGCGAGAAGATATGCCTCGTAGGGAGAGAGAACGCATCGCCCTTCCTTGAATGAGAGGTCTCCGGTCCGCTTCAAGACGGTTCTAATGTGGCCAGGTCCGTGGTCGGTCAGCCACACTTGGTCGCTTGCAGCGGCCCCGGCGGTAACACGAGGATGGACATGCTCGTTGAGATACTGGTCCAAATCGACAAAGCGCTGATGGTAGTCTACCTCTGGAGTCGGTTGTTTGATTTCGTAGGAGCTATCGTCGGCCTGAATGTGCTGCACGATTGCCAAGTCTGCATTGCTGATGGTCATTGCGTGCAATCCACGATTCGATCGAACACCGCTTTGGCGAGCAGAGGAGGTACGGCGTTTGCGACTTGCTGTTGTTGGAAGCCGATCGAGCCGTGGAAGCGAAAATGATCTGGGAAGGACTGGAGTCTAGCAGCTTCCCGCACGGAAAGGCCGCGGTGTTGCGTCGGGTGGATTAGCATGTTCTTGCGGTAGTTGCCGATCACGACCGAAGGTTGGTCGGCCTCGAGACGGTGGTATATTCCAGTATGACAACGAGCCGGGTCGGCGTAATTGGCCATCAGACGCTCGGGGATGTTTTGCCAGTTGCCTCCTTGAGGTATGTGGTGGTAGCGTTGAATGACTATTGCGTTGTTCCTTGTCACAAGATGGTTGTGGGATTTGGCGTTGGTGTTGCGGAGGGCTTTGGCATAGGCGGAGGGTTGCCTAGCTGAGTAAGGCATCTCAGAGACAGCATGGCCGTTTTCGAGGTCCGGTAGATCGCGGATCGCGTCGTCGACAGATGGTGGCGGGGTGGGGTTTGAAATGGGCATATCGAAGGGTTTTCCAGTGCGATTCGCGACTAGAAAGTAGCGTCGTCGCCGTTGGGGCACGCCGAAGTCGGAAGCGTCGAGTATCGTGCCGACGACATGAAGATCCAATGCCTCTAGAGACGAGGTCACGGCGTTGAGGAAGTAGCCGTGGGCAGTGTCCCGAAGTCCGCGGACATTTTCGAACACCACCCAGGCGGGCCGGAGGAGGCGGACGCACCGAAGGAACTGGAGGAAGAGCCAGTTTGAGGAATTCGCAAGCTTACGATGGCGGGGATTGGAGTACGAAAATCCTTGACATGGGGGACCGCCGAAAAGGATCAAATCGTCTTGGTAGGTGTGGATTCCCTTGATTTCGTCGTCGTCCATGCACGTGATGTCCTTCTGGATCAGCGACGTGTCTGGGTGGTTTGCTGCATACGTTATGCCCGCATGGGGGTCTAGTTCGATTGCCGCAATGACCTCAACGCCGCTCATCTCGGCACCGAGGCTCATGCCGCCTGCGCCGGCAAAAAGGTCGATGCCGTACATCACTCTTGCTGCGGAAGTTCTGGGCTTGGCTCGAAATGAGGAGGTGTCGTGCGGCGGGCATGGCGTGCACCCTTCGGCATTCCGGGGCAAAAGCCGACGGGTGGCGATGGCGTCTGGGCCTGCAATGTCAGCCAATCTTCCCGCCGCCTTGGTTTAGCCGACGCTCGGTGCCTTCCGTATGGACATGGTAGGTGGATGCTTCTAGGCTCGGGCTCAATCCAGCCGTGGCCGGCAGCATCGAGTGGGCGCGCCATGCCGAGGACGTGTGGGTATGCGTGTATGTGTCTTTTTCTGCAGCGTGTGGTCATGCAAAGGGTGCCAGTGGCCAGACGCTCGTCCGGTGACTCAATAGGGACGAGTGACTATACAGGCGGTGTGGTGTTTGGGCAACCGAGGAGTGCGGAGGCTGGGGTTGACGCGACAAGGTTGCCCGAACACCCAAGTCGCTTCAGTCCGATGAGTTGGAGGGGGACGAGGCGGATGGTCGACGGCGGCTTGGGCCTGTTCGTGGTTGACGTAGCCGAGTAGTGGATCCAGGTCTGTCGGCTTCTTCGGACCCGACGTCGTTCCGCACGGGCTGAATCCTTAGATTCTGATCTCCACCGTTCCGCAAGGCTTCGCCCCGGTGGCTTCTTCGGTTCTCACGCGGAAACTGATGAGTTCGGAGCGGACGAACTGGCCGAATCGGCTTGTTTCGCGAGGCCGTGAGGATCAGGGCGCTGACTTCGGCGGTTGCCAGTATGCCGGACGTGATCGACTGCTTTCGTCGAGTGGGTCCCCACGGTGGTTTCTGCGACGACCTTGGCCACGATGCAATCTCTTGCGGCGCGCTTTACCGTGCCTAAGCCCGCGCCAACTCGTCAGCTCGATAGCTGGAGCGCACCAGTGGGCCGGAGGCCACCTCGCGGAAGCCCTCTGCCAGTGCCCACTCTCGGAACAGCGCGAACTGGTCGGGGTGGACCCAGCGTTCCACCGGCAGGTGGTTGGCGGTGGGCTGGAGGTATTGGCCGAGCGTCAGGAGGTCCACGTTGCGGGCGCGAATGTCCGTTAGGCACTCACGGATTTCGTCGTCGGATTCGCCGAGGCCAAGCATGAGGCCGGTCTTGGTGACGATGCCGGAGTGGCGCTTGGCGAAATCGAGGACGTTCAGGGTTTGGTCGTAGCCGGCGCGGGGGTCGCGCACCTTGTGCGTCAGGCGTCGGACCGTTTCGAGGTTCTGGGCGAAGACGTCGACGCCGGAATCGACGAGGGTTGCGACGGCTTCCTCGTTGCCGGCGAAGTCTGGCGTCAGGGCTTCGATCATGGTTTCCGGGCAACGCTCGCGGATAGCGTGGATGCAGCGGGCGTAGTGCTCGGCGCCGCCGTCGGCGAGGTCGTCTCGGTCCACGGACGTGAGGACGACGTAGCCGAGATTCATCAGGGCGACCGACTCTGCCGCGTGGGCGGGTTCGTCCGGGTCGAGCCAGCCGTGGGGGTTGCCGGTGTCCACGGCGCAGAAGCGGCAGGCGCGGGTGCAGACGGCGCCCATCAGCATGAGCGTGGCGGTGCCGTGGCTCCAGCATTCGCCGATGTTGGGGCAGTGGGATTCCTCGCAGACGGTGGCTAGGGAATGTTCGCGCACCACCCGCTGGACACGCTTGTAGCCGGCGTCGCCCCCGATGCGGACTCGGAGCCAGTCGGGCTTGCGGCGCCTCGGCTTGGGTGCGTCGAGCTCGACGAGCTTGATGCCGTCCTTGATGGCCGTGGTGCCTTGCGGAGTTTGGTACTTCGCCCCGCTTGCTGGCCTCGCGGCGCTCACTTTGACGACCCGCTGAGGAGTGTTGGGCCCTTGGGGGGAGGGCATCTTGCCCTCCCACGCGTCCGAAGGACGCGCGGATCGGCGAATGCCTCAATGCTCCGGGAATGGCGCGCCTTGCGGCACGTGCGAGGGCAAGATGCCCTTGCCCCCAGTTTTGTACCACGCACCTAGGTCGTCTCCTGGAACTGCAACGAGTGCAGTGTGTAATAGAGGCCCTCGCGGGCCAAGAGTTCGTCGTGGGTGCCGATTTCGGCGACGGCGCCGTCTTGCAGCACCAGCACGCGGTCGGCTTCCTGGATGGTTTGCAGGCGGTGGGCGATGAGGATGGAGGTGCGGCCGGCGGTGAGCTTGCGCAGGGCGTCTTGGATGAGCAGCTCGGTTTCCGTGTCGATGCTGGCGGTGGCTTCGTCGAGGATGAGGATTTCCGGATCCGCCGCCAGCACGCGGGCAAAGGCCAGCAGTTGCCTCTGGCCTTGGGAGAGGTTCTGGCCGCGCTCCGAGAGTTCCGTGTCGTAGCCGTCGGGCAGGGCGCTGATGAAGCCGTGGGCGTTCACCGTGCGCGCCGCTTCCACGGCGCGCACGCGATCTACGTTCTCGTTGCCAAGCGCAATGTTGTCGAAGATGGTGCCGGAGAAGATGTGGAAATCCTGCAGCACGACGCCGATGCGGCGGCGCAGGTCGCGTGTGTGGATGTGGTTGAGGTCGATGCCGTCGAGGTAGATCTGGTTGTCGTCGAAGTCGTAGAAGCGGCCGAGCAGCTTGATGAGCGTGCTCTTGCCGGAGCCGGTGGGGCCGACGATGGCGAGCTTCTCGCCCGGTTCGATGGTGAACGACACGTCGCGCAGCACCGGCACGTCGAAGTCGTAGCGGAAGTCGAGATGGCGGAACTCCACTTCGCCCTCGAGCCGTGGCGGCAGCGTCACCGGCCGCGCCGGCTCGTGGATCTTCTCGTCCCAGTCGAGCGCCTGGAAGATGCGTTCGCCGCTCGCCATGGCGCGGAACAGGATGTTGAGCTGTTCGCCCAGGATCACCACCGGATGGAACAGCATGTTGATGAAGTGGGTGAAGAGGATCATCTCGCCGAGGCGCATGTGGCCTTGGATCACCTCGCCGCCGCCGTACCAGAGGATGGCGCCCATCGCCACGCTCGCCATGGAGTCGGTGAAGGCGGTGTAGAGCGTCGACAGCTTCATCGACTTCGTCTCGAGTTCGAGATTGCGCCGGTTGATCTTCATGTAGCGGTCGTGGTTGTAGCTCTCGCGCTGGGAAATCTGCACCACCTGCAGGCCAGACAGGTTCTCTTGCAGGTTCTGGTTCATGGCCGAGACGGTCTGTCGCGTCTGCCGGAACAGGACGCGGGTGGCGGCGCGGAAGTAGTGCGTGGCCACAGCCATGAGGGGCAGGGCGAGGAGCAGGATGCCGGTCATGGGCGGCGAGATGGCGAGCATCACCACGAGGGCCACGAAGAACGGCACCAGTTCGCCGATCAGGCTGCCCATGCCGCGCAGGAGTTCGTAGAGCGCCTCGACATCGTTGGTGACGCGGGTCATCACCCGGCCCACGGCCACGCGGTCGTAGAACTGCGACGGGCGGGTTTCGAGATGGGCGAAGAGGTCCCGGCGCAGGTCCCTGAGGCCGTTGATGACCGCCGTCACCAGCGTCATGCGGTGGTAGTGCCCGGTGACAGCCCAGAGGAGTTGCACGAGCGCATAGACGACGCAGGCAGCACCGAGCGGTGGCAGGCCGGTGGTGCCGATGAACCACTCGGTGAGGTCGATCATGCCGAGGTCCATCGCCGTCTCCGCCACGTCGCCACGGATGATGTGGTCGATGACGACGATGGAAATGATGATCGGCAGCAGCACCGCCAGCGTCGAGGTGATGAGCACCAGCACGGCGCTTTGGACGAACTGCACGCGGTAGGGCACGAGCCATTTCAGGAGCCGAGCCAGGAGACGGAAGTTGAGCACGTTGCCGGAGAGGTCGGCATCGAACATGGAGTAGTCGCGGCGGTAGTTCCTCAGCTTGTCCGCCTGGGATTGTCCGGCCCCTCCCGACTTGGCGGCGCCAGCCGAATCCATGGTGGGTTCCGCCATCGCCCTAGCCCCCCGCCCCGGCGGCGGTCGCGGCCGCGGCCTCGAAATCGGCCTCGTCGGCGCCTTCGCGCTGGATACGTTCGAGTTCGGCGTAGAAGCCGCCGGCTTCGAGAAGCTCCTTGTGGGTGCCCACTTCGAGGATGCGGCCTTCGTCCAGCACCACGATGCGGTCGGAGTGGCGGGCGGTGGAGACGCGGTGCGAGACGATGATGGTGGTTTGGCCGCTGCGCAGGCGCTTGAGCTCGGCGAGGATGTGTTCTTCGGTTTCGGTATCCACCGACGAGAAGCAGTCGTCCAGGATCAGAACCGGCGAGTGGCGGATCAGGCCGCGCGCCAACGTTGCACGCTGCTTCTGGCCTCCAGAGAGCGTGATGCCGCGCTCGCCGACCACCGTTTCCATCCGTTCCGGCATGGATTCGATGGTTTCCTTGAGGTCTGCCGACTCGGCCGCCATCCAAATGCGGTCGAGCCTGCGCGTGGGATCGTCGTAGGTGAGGTTGTCGCGCAGAGGCTCGCCGAACAGGAACGGGTCTTGGGGCACCAGCGCCACCTGGGCGCGGAGCTGCGCCAGCGGATAGTCGCGCACGTCGTGGCCGTCGATGAGCACGGTTCCGGGTTCGGGGTCGTGAATGCGCACGAGCTGCTTGAGCAGCGTGGACTTGCCGGAGCCCACGCGTCCCATCACCGAGATGGATTCGCCCCGAGCGATGTTTAGGGAGATGTCGGAGAGGGCCGGCGTTGCGGCCTTGTCGTACGTGAAGGAAAGCCCCCGAATCTCCAGGTCGCCACGAATGTGCGCTGGGATTCCTTCCTGCGGCGCGTCGGGAATCTCGGGCGGCCGGCCGAACACCTCGAACAGGCGATCCGACGCCACCGCCGCCCGCTGGAACATGTTCACGACCATCCCGGCAACGCGGAACGGTTGCACTACCGTGTTCACGTAGAGGAAGAAAGCGGTGAAGAGGCCGACGCTGAGATCGCCGTTCAGCACCATTATGCCGCCAACGCCGAGGATCGTGACCGTGCAAACGGCGGCCATGGACGGCATCACCGCGCTCATGAGCGAAGTGATGCGGGCGTGGCGATAGAAGGCGTCTGCATAGCCTTGGTTGGTACGCTTAAAGCGTGTGATCTCGATTTCCTCCTGCACCATCGCTTGAATGGTACGGATGCCGGAGAGGTTTTCCTGCACGTGGGCGCCAAGGTCCGAGAGGCGGTCCTGCACCTGGCGCGAGGCCAGCCCCATCTGCCGCGAGGCGCGAAGGGTGTACACGAACACGAACGGCAGCGGCGGCAGGATCAGGAGCGTCAGCATCGGGGAGATATAGAGCATGAAGCTGAAGCCCACGAGCGTCGCGAACACCATGATGACGAGCAGCGTTGTGCCGTGGGAGATCAGCCGCTGAATGAGCGAGATGTCGGCAATGGCGCGGGTCATCATGTCGCCGATGGAGTATTGGCCGAAGAATTTTGGCCCCATGACTTGGAGATGCTCGTAGAGGTCGCGCCTCAGGTCCGCGGCGAGGAGATACGCCGAGCGGCGCACGGCAATGCGTGCCCAGCTCACGGTGACGAAGCGCAGGGATACTGCGACGACGATGCCCACCACGGGCCAGAGAATCTTGCCTTCGCCGCTAGCAATGGAGTCGATGCCCGCGCCTAGGATGATCCACACGGAATTTTCGAAAACCCGCGCTACCAGGAACAGCGCGATGCCGAAGGTGATCCGGCCACGGTAGCGGCCGGCATAGGGCTTGAGGCGTGCGAGTGAGCGGAACATCAGACGCCCAAACGAAGGCAATCTGCCTTCGCTAGTGAGTCGGGCACACTGACCGGTGGTCTCAAAAGAAAGCGCCTATCGGCGTTAGGGAAGGCAGAATGCCCGCCCGCCAAAGGCCCGTGCTGTTCGGCGATCGACATGATTGTGCGGGCGTCAAAACGCAGCATGTTTCGGTGTGCGTGGGAACGGGATGGCGTCGCGGATGTTCTCCATGCCGGTGGCGTAGAGCACGAGCCGTTCGAGGCCCAAGCCAAAGCCGGCGTGGGGAGCGGTGCCGTAGCGGCGCAGGTCCAGATACCACGCGAGTTCTTCGCGCATGGCCGGGTCCATGCGGCTCTCTAGCGCGGTGAGTCGTTCCTCGCGCTGGCTGCCGCCGATGATTTCGCCCACCCCGGGCACGAGCACGTCCATGGCCGCGACGGTCTTGTCGTCGTCGTTGGCGCGCATGTAGAAGGCCTTTATTTCCTTTGGATAGTTGACGACCACTATGGGGCCGCCGACATGCGCGGTGAGATAGCGCTCGTGCTCGGACTGCAGGTCGCGACCCCAAGCCGCCGGAAACTCGAAGTCCTCGCCGGAACGCTCGAGGATGGCGATGGCGTCGCCGTAGTCCATGCGCTCGAAGGGGGTGTCGATGACGTGTTGCAGGCGGTCGACGACGGTTCGGTCGATGCGCTGGGCGAAGAACGCCATGTCGTCTTCGCGTTCGTTCAAAACGTCGCCGAGCACGGCCTTGAGGAAGTCCTCGGCGAGGTCGGCAAGGTCGCCTAGGTCCGCGAAGGCGATCTCTGGCTCGATCATCCAAAACTCCGCCAAGTGGCGGCTGGTGTTCGAGTTTTCGGCGCGGAAGGTGGGGCCGAACGTATAGACCTTGGTGAGGGCCAGGCAATAGGACTCGAGGTTGAGCTGGCCGGAGACGGTGAGGAAGGTCTCGCGCCCGAAGAAGTCGTCGTCGAAGCCGCCGGCGGGCATGTTGGCGAAGTCTAAGGCGCTGACGCGAAAGAGCTCGCCGGCGCCTTCGCAGTCGCTGGCGGTGATGATGGGCGTGTTGACCCACACGAAATCGTGGGCGGCAAAGTAGCGATGGACGGCTTGGGTGATGGTGTTGCGCACCCTGGCGATGGCGCCGAAGGTGTTGGTGCGCGGGCGCAGATGGGCGACGCCGCGCAGGTATTCGAAGGTGTGACGTTTCTTGGCGACGGGATAGGTTTCCGGGTCTTCCACCGTGCCGACGACGGCGACGTCACTCGCCTGCAGTTCCCGATCCTGGCCGCGACCTTGGGAGGCGACGAGTTTGCCGCGCACGGAAACGGCGCAACCGGCGCCGAGTTCGACGATGCTGGCGTAGTTCGGCAGCGATTCGTCTGCCACCACTTGCAGATCGGCAAAGCAGGAGCCGTCATTCAAGGCGAGGAAGGAAAACCCGCCACGCGACGTGCGCCGCGACTTGAGCCAGCCAGCGACAGATATTTCGGGTCCTTCGGCGAGTGGGCCTTTAAGCATGGAACGAATGGAGGTTGGGCGGGAGGGTGGCATCGTTGGTGGCCTAGCGCGGCTTTCGTGGTTTGTGGTGGAGGTGGCGAACAGTGTCGATTTGGATGAAGAGGGCCTGTGCCACGCGTGCGGCACAAGCCCCGATCAAGCGCAACTCGCTGATGGATATCTCATAGTTGGGGTGTGCCCTCCTTTTGATCCCTTTGCTCCCGAATGAAGCCCTCGGTCAGGCCCTCGAGGTGTGCGATCCGTTCCCGCACCTCGGCCTCGAACTGCAGAAGCCGCTTTTCGAGATTGGCCATGCGTGTCTCCAGTTCCCGTTCGAGACTGGCCATGCGTGTCTCCAGTTCCCGTTCGAGACTGGCCATGCGTGTGTCCAGTTCCCGTTCGAGACTGGCCATGCGCGTTTCCAACTCGGCCAAGTGCTCGCTTGTGCGCGCTTCTAAGCGCGACATTCGGTCACGGATTTCGGCTTCGAACCGGTTCATTCGGTCGTGCAACGACGCGACTTCGCGGCGCAGTTCCCGAAAGCCTGGGACGACCGTCCCGAGGATCAGGCCGGCCAGCGTGATGCCGACTCCCAAAATTGCGATTACGTCGGGCGACATGCTTGCGTTCCTCCTGTTCGCAGCATTGGTCAAGGCGCCAACTCCATTATAGGCACGCGACGGCACCCTCGAACCTACTTCGGCGCCACGCTTCCCGATACGGGCGCTGCATGCGCTGCCCCTACGGGACGAGGTTCGGCCGTTCCTCGCACCAACAGTAGCGCTGGCAGCGTGCCCATCGCGACGATGGCGAGGGCTGCCGTGGAGGCTTCCGCCAGTCGTTCGTCCGATGCGAGCCGATACACCCTGGTCGCCAGCGTCTCGAAGTTGAACGGGCGCAGGATGAGGGTGGCGGGGAGTTCCTTCAGCACGTCTATGAACACCAGCAGCAAGGCCGTTGCCACCGCGCCGCGCATCAGCGGCGTGTGGATTTCCCGCAGCACCCGTCCTGGCGTTGCGCCTAGGCTCCGCGCCACGGCATCGAGATTCTGGTGCACTCGCTCCATGCCGGCGTGGCAGGAGTTGTAGGCGACCGTCAGGAAGCGTGCCAGATACGCGAAAACCAAGGCCGCCGCCGTGCCGGTGAGCAAGAGGCCCACTTGCATGTCGAAGTTGCGGGCGAGATAGCCGGCCACGGACTTGTCGAACGCGGTCAGCGGCACGAGCAGCCCCACCGCCAGCATCGCGCCCGGCAGCGCATAGCCGAGCGTGGCCATGCGCACGCTGAATCGTGTCACCGGGCCGGAACTCGCCCGCTGCGCCGACACCAGCCACAGCGCGAGACCGGCAGCGAGCACCGCCGTGACGCCGGCGACGCCGAAGCTCGCCTGCACGAAATCGGCGAAGCTGCGGCCGAGCAGCGGATCGCCCACCGTGAAGGCGTAATGCGCCAATGCGGCGAACGGCACGGCGAAGCCGAGCACGACGGGAGCGAGGCAGAGGGCCACTGCGAACAACGCCCGATGGCCCTTGAGCGTTTCCCGTGGCGGCGGCGCATTGCGAGAAACGGGATTGTCGAACCGCCCCCGGCGCCCGTAGTGCTCCGCCACCACCAGCACAGCCACCAGCAGGAACAAGAGCCCAGCAAGCTGCATGGCGGCGTCCCGGTCGCCCAGAGCAAACCAAGTGCGAAAGATGCCGGTGGTGAAGGTGGCGACGCCGAAGTAGTCCACCACGCCGTAGTCGGCAACGGTTTCCATCAGCACCAGCGCCAATCCCCCGGCGATCGCCGGCCGCGCCGCCGGCAAGGCGATGCTGTAGAAGGCGCGGCGTGGCGAAGCCCCCAGCACCCGTGCCGCCTCAAACATTGCCGCCGCTTGGGTCGTGAAGGCGGTGCGGGCGAGAAGATAGACATAGGGATACAGCACCAGCGCGAGCATGACGGTCGCGCCGCCAAGAGAGCGCACCGGGGGAAAGGAGTAGTCGCCAGCCTGCCAGCCGGTGACTTCGCGCAGCGCGGACTGAACCGGGCCCGCGTATTCGAGCAAGTCCGTATAGACGTAGGCGATCACATACGCCGGCGCCGCGAGCGGCAACGCCAGCGCCCAAGTGAGCCAGCGCCGGCCGGGGAACTCCTTCGTCGCCACCACCCATGCAGTGCCGACGCCAATCACGCCCGCCAGCACGCCAACGCCGAGCATGAGCAGCGCCGTGTTGGCGAGGTAGTCCGGCAGCACGGTGGCACGCAGATGCGCCCACGTCTCCCCGGACGGGAACAGCAGCGAACCGAGCACGGTGAACACGGGCAACGCGACGATACCTGCCGCCACAAGTCCGCCGACGCGCCAAAGGTGGGCTCTCACCCCAATCCCCCTGGAGGGATGGCCCCGTAGGGGCGGGGCTTGTCCCCGCCCGTCCTGAATGCACCGATGGATTCGGCAGGGGACGCGTAGGGGCGGGGCTTGTCCCCGCCCGTGCTGGATGTACCGACGGATTCCGCATGGGACAGGACAACCCCGTCCCCTACGACGAGGCGGAAAACTCCAGGGATATCAACCCCCCGCACGCAACGCCGCAATCCGGTCGTCGAGCGGTGGGTGCGAGGAGAAGAGGGCCTTCAGGCCACTGCGTGCGCCCGCCGAGATGCCGAACGCGGCCATCGACTCCGGCATCGTGTCCTCCATCTGGCTCGACGCCTTCAGCCGTTCAAGCGCCGCGATCATGCTGGCGCGGCCGGCAAGCTCCGCCCCGGCGGCATCGGCCCGGAACTCCCGCTTGCGCGAGAACCACATGACGATGGCGCTGGCGAGGATGCCGAGGACGATCTGGGCGATGATGGAGGTGATGAAGTAGCCGATGCCGAGCCCGCGCTCGTTGCGCAGCACCACCCGATCCACCACGAAGCCGATGATGCGCGACAGGAACAGCACGAAGGTGTTCACCACCCCTTGAATCAGCGTCAGCGTCATCATGTCGCCGTTGGCCACGTGCCCCACCTCGTGCGCCAGCACCGCCTCGACTTCGTTGCGCCGCATGTGTTGCAGCAGGCCCGAACTCACCGCCACCAGCGATTTGTTCTTGGAAGCTCCGGTGGCAAAGGCATTGGGCTGTGGCGAGGGAAAGATCGCGACTTCGGGCATGCCGATGCCGGCGGCCTTCGCCTGCCGCGCCACCGTGTCCACCAGCCAGCGCTCGTCCGCGCTGCGCGGCGTTTCGATCACCTCCGCTCCGGTGGAACGCTTCGCCAGCCACTTCGACATGGCGAGGGAAATGAACGAGCCCCCGAACCCGAGCAGCGCGCACCACACGAGCAACGCCTGAAGATCGAGGTCCACCCCGTTCGACGCAAGAATGCCCTCGAAGCCGAGCAGTGAAAACACCACCCCCGCCACCAACATGACGGCAAGGTTGGCGAGGAGAAAGAGCATGATGGGCACGGCAAGAATCTCCCTGAGTGGCTGGGCACGCGCCACAGTCGGCACAAGCGAGACTTTACCCCGGCGCGCCGCTTTCGCAAGGCGTGGCGGGGTGGCTGACGTGCTACGGTAGCGCCTATGCGACGACTCGGTCTCCCTGAAGCACTCGTGCCGGCGTGCGAACGTCGCGCACGCGCAAGCAACGGGGTAGCGCCTCAGCCGCCGAGAAGGCCCGTCTCGCGGGGACGAGGCTGGTTGCACCTTCTGGCCCTTGATTGCTTCGCCTTCGGCGCGAGGAGCGTGAGGGGCCCTCGCTCCGAGGTACTTCACACGGCGCCATCCGGCCAATTGCGTTGGTGTCTCCTCGACTTCGAGATACTCTTTTTTCGAAATCAACGAGTTGCGGAATCTGTTCCATGGAAGCAGGTTGCCGTTGAGCCTTGAGTTTCGTGGCGTCAGCCATGCCTACGACACGCAGCCCGTGTTGCGCGATGTCGATCTCACGGCGGAGCCCGGGGCAATCATGTGCCTCCTCGGGCCGTCTGGCAGCGGCAAAAGCACGTTGCTCAGACTCGCGGCTGGACTGGAGCGGTTGCAGCGAGGGGAGATACTCCTCGACGGAAGGAAGATGGCCGGTGATGGCGTGGACACTGCACCGGAGAGCCGGCCGGTGGGTCTCGTGTTCCAGGATCACGTGCTGTTCCCCCATCGCACGGTGGCACAGAACGTCGCGTTTGGCTTGGCGCGGGGGCGCAAGGCCGCCGGCCAGAGGAACGTGCGTGCGGTGGTGGAAGAGCAGCTTGCCGCCGTGGGTCTCGACGGTCTTGAGGATCGCTATCCGCACACGCTCTCCGGCGGCCAGCAGCAACGCGTGGCGCTGGCGCGGGCACTGGCGCCCAAGCCTCGGGCCATGCTCTTGGACGAACCGTTCGCCAACGTTGATGCCACGCTGCGGCGACGCTTGCGGGAAGACACGCGACGGGCGCTCAGGGATGCCGGCACCATTGCCGTCGTGGTCACGCACGATCCGGAGGAGGCGCTCGAACTCGCCGACAGCATCGCCATGATGGTGGCGGGAGAGATCGTGCAGGTGGGCACGCCGGCGCAAGTTTGGCAGCAGCCGGCCGGTAGCGTCGTGGCGGCCCTGTTCGGCAACGCGCAACGCATCACCGGCGAGGCCCAAGGTGGCATCGTCAGCACGCGCTTCGGCACCATCGAGCCGACCGACCCCGTGAATGACGGCGCCGTCGAGATCATCGTCCGCCCCGACGCCGTGTCGCTTGCCCGGGCGGCCGCGGATGCGACATTCGCGGCAACCATCGACGATGTGCGATTCCTGGGCGATGGCTGCCTCGTCCTGGTGCCAGCCGGCGACGAAGTGCTTCGCGCTAGACTCTCTCCGCTCGGCGACCTGGCCGTCGGCGATCGGGTGTCGGCGACGTTCCATCCCGCTGGCACCTTTGTTTACAATTGCTAATCATTCTCATTTGCGAGCAAGACCCATGCAACCTGCCTTCACCTTCCTTTCTCTCCTTCTGCTAGCGGCCCCCGCCTCGGCAGAGGAGGTCGTCAACGTCTATTCGGCGCGCCACTACGACACCGATCTCGCCCTCTACGACCGCTTCACGGAAGAGACGGGCGTGGTGGTGAACCTCATCGAGGGTTCGAGCGACGGCCTGATCGAGCGCATCGTCAACGAAGGCGAGTTCAGCCCGGCGGACATGCTGATCACGGTGGATGCGGGGCGGCTCTGGCGGGCGGACGAGGCGGGGGTCTTCCAGCCGGTGCAGTCCGACGTGCTCGATGCGCGCATCCCTGCCCACCTGCGGCACCCGGACGGGCACTGGTTTGGCCTCTCCAAGCGGGCGCGGGTGATCGTGTACAACAAGGAAGCCGGCCTGCCGGAAGGCATCGACGCCTACGAAGACCTGGCGCACGAAAGCCTCAAGGGGCAGGTGTGCATGCGATCGTCCGGCAACATCTACAACCTGTCGTTGCTCGCCTCGCTCATCGAGCACCGGGGCGCCGAGGCCGCCGAGCGCTGGGCCGGCGGCGTGGTCGCCAACTTCGCCCGCGCCCCGCAAGGCAACGACCGCGCCCAGATTCGCGCGGTGGCGTCGGGCGAATGTGGCGTCAGCGTCGCCAACACCTACTACATCGGCCGGTTCCTGGGTTCCGAAGATGCGGAGGAACAGGCAGTGGTGGAGGGCATCGGCGTCTTGTTCCCCAATCAGAAGGGCCGCGGCGCGCATGTCAACATCAGCGGCGCCGGGATCACTCGCCATGCGCCGAACCGCGACAACGCGGTGAAGTTCCTCGAATACCTCACCAGCGATTTCGCCCAGCGCCTGTTCGCGGAAGGCAACAACGAATACCCCGTGCATGGCACTGCGAGCGGGCCCATCGCTACACTTGGCGAGTTCCGGGAGGACGAGGTGGACGCAAACGTGCTCGGTGCCAATCAAGCAGCCGCGGTCATGGCCTTCGACCGGGCAGGGTGGAAGTGAAGTCCGTCGCGTCGTTGGGGGCGCTGTTTCTGCTGGCCGCCTGTCCGGGCGAACGTGCCGTTCTGGACAGTGGCGAGCCGTCGCCTCTCGCCACAGACGACACGGCGTATCTCGTCCAGCTTGGCCTCATCCGAGGCCACCTGCTGGTGGGACATGCGCTCTTGGAAGCCGGTGCCGATGCAGCCGCTGCAACGCACTCCAAGCACCCATCCGACGAGCTTTATGCCGATCTCGAAGGCGCCTTCGAGGCTCGCGGCAAGCCCGGTTTCGCACCTGCCCTGAGCGAACTGGCCACAGCCTTCGAGGCCGGGGATCTCCGTGATGCGAGGGAAATGCACGACGCGGTGCGCGAGGCGATCTCGGATGCGGAGTCGGCGGCCGTAGTGAACCCCGTCAAGGCTGCGAACGTGATCCTCGGCCTGCTGCGCGTCGCTGCCTGGGAGTATGGCATCGGCATCACGGACGGCGAGGTAACCAACGCCCACGAATACCAAGACGCCTGGGGATTCACCCAAACCGCTAAGGATTGGGCCGCCAAGCTCGCCGAATCAGGCGAATCCGCCTCGGTGTTCTCGGCCATCGAGACACGCCTTGGGGAACTGGACGACCTCTGGCCAGAACTCGTGCCAAGCGAGGTCACTCCGGCGATGAACGCCGCGCGTCTCTACGGCGCCGCCGCCGAAGTGGAAATCATGGCGCTGGACTTAGTGCGCTAGGGCGTGTTCACACTATGCGCTCACACAATCCATTGGACGGCGTGGCCTTTGGAGGGAAGGCATTCTGCCTTCCCTGCACGCCGATAGGCGTGCCTGACGGCTCGCAGGGAAGGCAGAATGCCTTCCCTCCAAAGGCGGCCTCGTTCTCGATCGGTTGCGCTGGGACTTTGGTAACTGTCGCCGGTTGATTCAAGGTAGTTTTCGGTGACCAGAACGCTAGTGTGAACACGCCCTAGGAGCCTGCGCCGTAGAGACGGCGCTGGCTCCTAGCCGTAGCTGCGAGCGAATGCGAGCACGAAGGCCAGCAGTTCGCGCAGCGAACTGCCAACGCGCCCGTCAGGGCGCGCTAGCCAACGCCGTACATCACGCCAACAAGGGCGACCACAAGGGTCGCCCCTACGACCAGAGCTTCCTTAAGGACGTGTGGGGTTGCGGCGTAAACGTGGGTTGCGCCGTGACGGCGCATCGCGCGGCCCGTACGACGGCTCGCTGCGGGCCAAGCTACCCACCAGTTCCATGATGTGTGTGGTGGAGTTCGTCGCGGCAACGAAGCGTGGAGAAGCCGTAGAGCAGGGACAGAACGGTTGCCGTGAATCCAAGGGCGGTGAGCGCGATATCCAGGATTTCCAACATTGTTGTTCTCCCGCTTTCCTCCTAACCCATCAAGGTTCCATTGACGAGACAAAGTCTGCCGTGGAGCGCGCGGGATGACAAGGTTTTTGCTTTAGGCGTCCACGTTGTGCAGGTCGATGGCGGTGCGAACCATGCCGGCGCGATCGGCTTCGCGCTTTTGCTTCATGCGGTCGCTGCGCACCATGGACAGGCGCGTCAGGTAGTCGTCGTCGATGTCGCCGGTGACGTAATCGCCGTCGAACACCGAGCAGTCGAAGTGCGTAAGCGCGGGGTTGCCTTCCGCCGCCGATGCCACCAGATCGTCCACGTTCTGATACACTAATCCGTCCACCCCGATTTGCTCGGCGATCTGCTCTTCGGTGCGGTTGAATGCCACCAGTTCATGCGAGGCGGGCATGTCGATGCCATAGACGTTCGGATAGCGCACGGGCGGTGCCGCAACGGCCATGAACACCTTGTTCGCACCGGCCGCGCGCGCCTGGCGCACGATCTGCCCCGTAGTGGTGCCCCGGACGATGGAATCCTCCACCAAGAGCACGTTCTTGCCGGCAAACTCGAGCTCGATGGCGTTTAGCTTCTGCTGCACGGAGCGCTGCCGCTGCTTCTGCCCCGGCATGATGAAGGTGCGGCCGATGTAGCGGTTCTTGACGAAGCCCTCGCGGAACTTCACGTTCAGCGCATAGGCGAGCGGAATCGCCGAGGTGCGGCTCGATTCCGGGATCGGAATCACGACGTCGATGTCGTGCTTCGTGCCCCACTCCGACAAGATGCGCTCGGCCAGGTGCTCGCCCATGCGCAGCCGCGCCTTGTACACCGAGACGCCATCCAGGATCGAGTCCTCGCGGGCAAGATAGACATGCTCGAAGATGCAGGGCGAATGCGTCGCCGGCAGCGCGCACACCCGCGCCTCCACCTCGCCGGCCTCGGTGATGCAGATGGCCTCGCCGGGCGCCACGTCGCGCACGAAGTCAAACCCGAGAATGTCGATGGCATTGCTCTCCGACGCCACCATGTGCTCGGTGCCGCGCACGGTCTCGCGCACGCCATAAGCGAGCGGCCTGATGCCGTGCGGGTCGCGAAAGGCGACGATGCCGAAGCCGCGCACCATCGCGACCGCAGCATAGGCGCCGCGACAGCGCCGATGCACGCCCTCCACGGCGTCGAGGACATGCTCCGGGCGCGGCTCCTGGGCGCCGATTTTCTGCAACTCGTGCGCCAGCACGTTGAGCAGGATTTCCGAGTCGGAGTTGGTGTTGACGTGGCGGAGATCGGCCCGGAACACATCGTCTTCGAGCTCGGCCGCATTGGTGAGGTTGCCGTTGTGCGCAAGGCTGATGCCGTACGGCGAGTTGACGTACATGGGCTGCGCCTCGGCGGCGCTCGAAGAGCCGGCGGTGGGATAGCGCACGTGGCCGATGCCGACATTGCCCCGCAGCCGTTGCATGTGGCGCGGTTCGAACACCTCCCGGACGAGGCCATTGTCCTTGCGCAGATACAGTCGGTTGCCATCGCCGGTGACGATGCCGGAGGCATCCTGGCCGCGGTGCTGCAGCGCAAGCAGGGCGTCATAGATCTGCTGGTTGACCGGTCTCCTGCTGACGATGCCGACGACGCCACACATGCTTCAGAACGCTCCCATGCCTTCGTTTTCAGAGCCGGCGCCAAAAGGTGCGAGCACCGCGTTGACGAACTCCATCACAAGACCCTCGAAGCGCAGCAGGACCGGCGCGACGGTGGAGTCGGCCCACCAAGCGTGTTCCTCCGCGAACGGGCGCAAGGCAACCAGGGTAACGATCACCAGGATCGCACCCCGCACGGCACCGAACGCCAGCCCAAGGGTGCGGTCGGTGCCGGTGAGTCCAGTGGCCTCGACCATGGCCCCCAGCATCTTCTGTAGGAACGCGCCGGCGACCAACACCACGACGAAAGTCGCCGCGAAACCGAGCGCGTCCTTGACGCCCCCGCCGACGTTGAACTGCATCTGTTCCGCTAGCAGCGGGCCGAGGAGGAGGGCAAGGAAGAAAGCCCCCGCCCAGATCGCCAGAGACACCACCTCGCGCACGAGGCCCCGAAAGAGCCCGAAGGCTGCCGACGCACCGATGGCGATCAACATGACGATATCGGCTGTCGGCAGGGGCACGTCGTGCGGCTTAGCTTCAATGCGTCACGCGCCGTACGACGGCGTCGAGGCTATAGCGACCTTCGAGTTCCTGCTTGAGGGCTGCGGCATCCTCGCGGCTGATGATCGGCCCTACCGCGACGCGGGTGCTTTCGCCAGCATCGCTCCTGATCGTGGACTTGAGCGCCGCATAGCCGTCGGCGCGCAGGCGCTCACGCAGCGCCTCGGCGTTGGCATGATTGCTGAAGGCACCCACTTGCACGGCCCAGGCAGGTTCCAGCGCGCCTGCCGTCGCGGCCGAGTCCGGCTCAGCCGCCGCTTCCGGCAGCAGCACGGGTTCGCCAATCCGCACCCCAGTGTCGGTGGCGAAGCCGTCGGCATCCACTGAGTCCACCAGGCGAGCGGCGGCTTCGGTGAGTTCGTTCATATCGGCGACTGCGGCAGCGTCCGGCTGCACGGCCAGTTCGGAAGGCGCGGCAGGATAGGGCCGTTCAAGCTCCGGAGGCTCCTCGTCGAACAGCATCGGCAGGACGATGGCCGCCACGGCGACCAGAAACACCGTGCCGGTGACGCGATGGCGTGTCTGTTCCGACAGTTTCATCCGGGTAGCGACAGCAAGCGGCGTGTCCGCTCCACGACGTCGAAGGAACCGCAGACGAGAATAACACCGTCCTCGGCGCTGCTTGCGAGCGCGAGCTCGATGGCGGCGTCGAGGTTGCCGGCGAAGGCTTCGGGCATCCCTGCCGCCTCGCGCATGGACGTCGCCGAGCGAGCCCGCCACGTCTCGGTATCCGCGAAGCGAAGCGTCGTGGTGGCCTTGGCGAGCGGCGCGACGATTGCGCGGATGTCCTTGTCCGCGAGGCACCCGACAACGCAATGTACCGATCGGTTCGGGAATCGCTCCCCGAGCTGGCCGACAAGGAACGCCGCGCCATCGGGGTTGTGGCCAACATCGAGCACCCACTGTCGCCCGCGGGCACGGGCGGTCTCGAAGCGGCCAGGGATGCGGACCATCCCGGCGGCTTCGTGCCAGCCGGCATCGCCAAGGTCTTTCATGCCCAAGGCCGCCGCCTGCAACGCGGTCGCGACGTTGGCTGTCGCGGCGGCACACGGCACATCGCCAAAGCGACGCACGGCGTCGTCCTTTCCGGTGAGCCAGTAGCCCTCTGAATCATGGCCGAAGTCGCGCCCGGCCAGATACACCGGTGCCTCCAACTCGCGAGCCCGCCGCAGCACCGAGTCCGGCGGGTCCCCGCCGCCGAACACGAGCGGCGTCCCTGGACGCAGGATGCCGGCCTTCTCGCCGCCGATGGCCTCTCGATCCGGCCCCAGGATCGCCTGATGGTCAAGGCCGATGCTGGCGATGACCGTCACGTCGCCGTCAACGACGTTGACGGCATCGAGGCGTCCGCCGAGGCCCACCTCCAGCACACTCGCCGCAACGTTGGCTCGTCGATGCAGCACGAGCGCCGCCAGCACGGCGAACTCGAAGTAGGAAAGCTCCGCATCGCCCCGCCCGGCGTTCACCGCGTCTAGCGCCTCGACAATCGCCGCATCGTCTGCCGACACGCCATTGATGCGGATACGCTCATTGAAGCGGCGCAAGTGCGGCGAGGTGGTGGTGCCGACGGTATGTCCATGTGCAAGCAGCAATCGTTCGAGAACCGCTACCGTCGAGCCCTTGCCGTTGGTGCCAGCCACGACAATGGAGAATGGGGCCGGGGGATTGACGCCAAGACGTGCGGCCACGTCCGCCACATGGTCGAGACCGCGGATTACGTTGGCAGGGATCTCGTGGCCAATCCGCTCTAGCCAGTCTTCGGGCGTGATGGGTTTCGTCACCGGTGCAAGCCGTCCCCCATCTCCCCTAGGCGTCGAGGGCTTGGCGGAGGGATCGGACCTGGGCTTCGAGGCGGGCCGGGATCTCCTCCGGCGGCGCTTCGCCCATTGTCGTCACGAGGACAGTGCCGACCACGACACCGTCTGCGGCCGCCGCAACGCGACGTGCGGAGTCGCCGTCGCGGATGCCGAAGCCGACCAGGATGGGAAGTTCCGTCGCTTCGCGCAGGCGCGTCACGGCCTGACCTACCGCTTCCGGGTCCAGGAGGTTGGCACCGGTGGTGCCGCGGAAGCTGACGTAGTAAAGGAAGCCGCTGGCGACGCTGGCGATCATGCGCGCACGCTCCGGTGTCGTCGTGGGTGCCGCCAGCAGCACGAGGTCCATGCCCTGTGCCGCCAGCAGCTCCTTCACGTCTGCGGCTTCCTCCGGCGGCAGGTTGACGAGGATCACGCCATCCGCGCCCGCCTTGCCCGCTGCCGACGCGAACCGCTCGAGGCCCATCTTGAGGAGCACGTTGAGGTAGCCCATGAGCAGCACCGGGGTGGCGCTGTCGGAGGTGCGAAATGCAGCCACCATGTCGAGCACGTCCCGCAGCGTGGTGCCTTGTGCCAGCGCTCGCTCGGAGGAAAGCTGAATGGCGGGGCCGTCCGCCTCGGGGTCGGAGAACGGCACTCCGAGTTCGATGATGTCGGTGCCGCCGCGCACCAAGGCGTGCATGGCCGGCACCGTCGCCGCCTTGGTCGGGTCCCCTGCCGTGATGAAGGTATTGAGGGCCTTGCGCTCTGCTCCCTTCAGCTCAGCTAGGCATCGCACCAGTCGGGTGGCGGTCACAGCTCGATCCCATCCACCTCGGCGACGGTCCCGATGTCCTTGTCCCCCCGCCCCGACAGGTTCACGACGATCAGATCGCTCTCGGGACGCCTCGCGGCCTCGGCCACGGCGTAGGCGATGGCATGGCTCGACTCAAGCGCCGGCATGATGCCTTCGGTGCGGTTCAGCAGGCGAAACGCCGCCAGCGCCTCTTCGTCCGTGACGCTGCCGTAGCGCGCCCGGCCGATGTCCTTCCAGTGCGAATGTTCGGGGCCGACGCCGGGATAGTCGAGCCCCGCGGAAATGGAATGGGTGGGCACGATCTGACCGTCGTCGTCGTCCATGACATACGTGCGGGCACCGTGCAGAACGCCGGGATTGCCGGCGTTGAGCGGCGCCGCGTGTTCGCCCGTGTCGAGCCCCAGGCCGGCGGCTTCGACGCCCACCATGTCCACCCCCTCGTCGTCAACGAAGGGATGGAAGAGTCCTATGGCGTTGGAGCCGCCGCCCACGCAAGCCACCAGGAGGTCCGGCAGCCGGCCTTCCTGTTCCAGACACTGCGCCCTCGCCTCGATGCCGATGACGCTCTGGAACTCGCGCACCAGGAGCGGATAAGGATGCGGCCCGGCGACGCTGCCAATGATGTAGTGGGTGTGGTCCACATGCGTCACCCAGTCGCGCATGGCCTCGTTCATGGCGTCCTTGAGCGTGCGCGAGCCGGAGTTGACCGGGATCACTTCGGCGCCCAGGAGCTTCATGCGATAGACGTTCAGGCTCTGGCGACGGATGTCCTCCGCGCCCATGTACACATGGCATTCGAGCCCCATGCGGGCAGCGACGGTGGCGGTGGCGACGCCATGCTGGCCGGCGCCGGTCTCGGCGATGATGCGGGTCTTGCCCATGCGCCGGGCCAGCAGCGCCTGGCCGACGGTGTTGTTGATCTTGTGCGCGCCGGTGTGATTGAGGTCTTCGCGCTTGAGGCAGATGAGGGCGCCGCCAGCGTGTTTGGCGAGGCGTTCGGCGCGGTAAAGGGGTGTCGGCCGACCGACGTAGCGCGAGAGGTCTTGCTCGAGCTCGGTGCGAAAGGCGGCGTCGCCCTGCACCGCCGCGAAGACGCCGGTGAGTTCGTCGAGCGCGTGCATGAGGGTTTCGGCGACGAAGCGGCCGCCGTAGTCGCCGAAGTAGCCGACTGCCGTTGGCGCGTCGTAGGGTGCGAGATTCGCTCGGGTCATGGGTTCCAACTCATCTGTGAGGGCGTCATGCGGTTGGTGCCGCGGCAACTGCCGCCAGGAAGGCTTCGATCCGTGCGGCGTCCTTGCGTCCCTTCACTCGGCCTTCCACGCCGCTCGCCACGTCCACGCCGAAGGGCCGGGTGGCAGCGATGGCGCCGCCAACGTTGCAGGGCGTCAAGCCCCCGGCAAGCAGGAGCGGTCGGTCGCTCGATGGCCAGCGGGACCAATCGAACGTCTGCCCGGTGCCGCCCCGGCGCTCTGGATCGTGCGCGTCGAGCAAGAAGCCGGCGGCGTCGGGGTGGGCGCGCTCCAAGGCTCCCATGTCGAAGGCAGCGTCCACGCCGACGGCTTTCAGGTACGGCACGCCGAACGAGCCACAGAAGGCAGCCTCTTCCTCGCCATGAAACTGCAGGCAATCCACCCGCACCCGCTGCAGCAAGCGCTCGACGAATCCCGCGTCCGGGTTGACCACCACAGCCACCACGGCGACGAACGGCGAAACCGCAGTTGCCACCTCTTCCGCCCGCGCCAAGTCGAGCGCCCGAGGGCTCGCAGGATGGAAGTTCAGCCCCACGGCATCCGCGCCGGCACGCTCCACCAAGGCCGCATCAGCGGGCGTGGTGACGCCGCACATCTTCACCCGAGTACGCATTCCGCCAAGCCGACCACCATGCCGCCACCGAAAAGGGGCGCGAAGCATAGGCGCACGCCAGCCACGGGCGCAACGACGACGTACTCCTCATCCATGCGCATGTGCCGGCACCTCTTCAACGATGCGACGGATTCCGACCAAACCCGCGTAGAAGGCAGGCGGTAGCAATTGGTGAGTCGTTCGCCATAATGCGGGCGACATCGAAGGGGCGTGCTCACGGGCCATGAGGTTTCCCAAGCTGTTGCGTGACAAGGAGCCGGCGGTGGCCGACGATGCGCCGTCGGCCGACGAGGCACGGTCGGGCGAGGCCGTGCTTGGGCGCGAGGCGCCGCGGCGGCGAGCATTGACGGGTTCGTTGCAGATTCTCGTCGTCGTGGTCTTGATCCTGGCCGCGATCATCTTCGCGCGCGGGCCCGATTCGTCCGAGCAGCCCGACTTCACGATGATGACCGACGCCGCCACCAAGCCGCTCGTGTCGGTGGTGCGGCCGGAACCCCGCTCCACCACACTGTCCGTCAGCGTCACCGGCACCATCACCGTGCGCAATCGCGTTGCCCTGACGCCGCAGATCACCGGGCGGGTGGCCGCCGTGTCGCCCTTGCTGCGACCAGGCGGGGCGTTCGCCGCCGGAGAGCAACTGCTGCGCATCGAAGCGCGCGACTTCCAGCTCGCCCTGCGCCAGGCCCAGGCCGACATCGCCAACGCCATTTCGACGCTCAAGCTCCGGGTTGCAGAGGGGGATGCAGCCCGCCAGAACTACGCCATCTTGAATCCTGGCGAGGCCGTGCCGCCATTGGTGGCAAGGGTGCCGCAGATCGAACAGGCGCGCGCCCAACTCGCCGCCGCCCGGGCCCGCGCCGACATCGCGGCGCTCGACCTCTCCCGCACCCGCTTCTCGCTGCCGTTCGCCGGCAGGATCACCTCCAACACCGCCGAAGTGGGGCAACTGCTGAGCCGGGGACAACCCTTCGCCGAGGCGTTTGCCCTCGACTCGGTGGAGGTGGTGGCACCCATCGCCCCGGACGACCTTGCCCGCATCGCCCCGGCGGAGGGACGCGTGGCGCTCGTGCACGTCGATGCCGCGTCGCTGCCGGCCGGCAGCAGAAACGCGAGCCTGACGGCAACGGTCGAGCGGGTCTCGGCAGAACTCGACGAGCGCACCCGCTTTGCCCGCATTTACCTCAACTTCGACGAACCCACGGGCCGTGCCGGGCGCGAGCGCGAGCAGCCCCTTTCGGCCTCGCTGCCGCCGGGCACCTTCGTGGACCTCGACATCAACGGTCCGCTGCTGCCTGGGACCTACGAGTTGCCAGATGCCGCGGACCAACTCAATGGTCAGGTGTGGGTGGTGACCGACGGCAGGCTCGAAGGGCGCACGCCCGTGATGCATGGCCGCCGCCAAGGCTCGTTCGTGGTGGATGCCTTCGAGTACGGCACCGGCATCGTCATCGGCGCCGTTCCAGCCGCCCGCGAAGGGCTCGAAGTGGACACAGCGGAGCTCGGTACATGAGCGAGGCCACCGGAGACGACCAATCCCCAGCCATGCGCAGCGCACCGACCTTCGAGGAGCGCGGCATAGTCGCCGGCTTCGCCCACAACACCGTGGCCGCCAATCTCGTCATGGCGGTGATGCTGATCGGCGGCTTTGCCGCGGTCACGCAGCTAACGGCACAGGTGTTCCCCACCGTGGACCCCGGCATCGTCACCGTTAGCGTGCCCTATCCGGGCGCCACCCCCACCGAGGTGGCGGAAGGCATCACCCGTCGCGTCGAAGAGGCAGTGCTCGGCATTGACGGCGTGGACCGCGTGGTTTCCAAGGCGTCCGAGAACATGGGCACGGTCACGGTGGAACTCAAGGACTTCGTGGACGCATCGAGGGTGCGTGACGACGTCGAGTCGGCCGTGCAGCAGATCGCCGACTTCCCGCCGGAGGATGCAGAGGAACCCGACATCGTCCGTGCCGAAACCATCAGCGACGTGATGACGCTGGTGGTTTCCGGGGCACTGTCCGAGAAGGAGCTTCGTCGCGCCGCCGAACTGGTGGAAGAAGAGCTGCTCGCGCTGCCCGCCGTGACGCTGGTCTCGCTGGTGGGCGCCCGCGACTACGAGATTGCCATCGAGGTGCGCGAGGAGGCGCTGCGCCGCTATGGCTTGACCATCGCCCAGGTGGCGAACGCGGTGCGCTCCTCGTCGCTGAACCTGTCGTCCGGCGAAATCCGCACCGAGGCGGGCGACCTTTTGCTCCGCACCAACACCAAGCGGGAGCGCGGCGAAGAGTTCGAGGACATCCCCCTCACCGCACAGCCGGACGGCACCATCCTGCGGCTCGGCGACGTGGCCAACGTGCGCGACGATTTCGCGGATGTCGATCTCGTGCATCTGTACAACGGGCGTCCTAGCCTGTTCGTGAAGGTGCAGAAGTCGGAGCCGGAGGACGTGCTTGCGATCGCCGAGGAAATCAAGGTCTGGTACGCCGACTACCAGCCCCCGACCGGCGTCGAACTCACCTTCTGGCAGGACCAGACGGAAATCCTCGGCCAGCGCCTTAGCCTCCTCGTGCGCAACGGCGTGCTCGGCTTTGCGCTGGTGTTCCTCTTCCTGGTAGTGATGCTGGACTTGAGGCTTGCCTTCTGGGTGTCGATGGGAGTGCCGATCGCCTTCTTCGGCGGCTTCCTGTTCTTCGACTTCCTCGGCGTCAACATCAACATGGTGTCGCTGTTCGCCCTCATCATCGTGCTCGGCATCGTCGTCGACGACGCCGTGGTGGTGGGGGAGAACATATCCGCCGAACGCGAGGCGGGGCTGGAGGGCCCCGCGGCCTCCATCGCCGGCGTGCGCGGCGTCCTGAGCCCGGTGCTGGTGGGCGTGCTGACGACCATGGCGGCCTTTGCGCCACTGCTATTCGTCACCGGCATCATGGGGCAGATTCTCGGCTCGGTGGCGATCGTGGTGATCGCCGTGCTCGCCATGTCGCTGTTAGAGGTCTTCTTCATCCTGCCGGCGCACCTGTCCCACCCCGGCAAGTGGAGCCGCTGGCCCCTCGACGCCTTCCAGGACGCCGTCGGGCGGGGCGTTCGCGGTTTCCGCGACAACATCCTCTGCCGCTGGATCAGGGCCGCCGTGCGCCGCCGCTACCTGACACTGCTCGTCAGCCTTGCCCTGCCGGCGGTGGCAATCGTGCTGCTCGCTTCCGGGCAGGCGCGGTTCCTGTTCTTCCCCAACCTCGAAGGCGACGAGATGAGCGCCAACGTCGAGTTTCCGGTGGGCACGCCCTTTGCCGTGACCCGTGCTGCGGCAGAGCAGATCCTCGCCGCAGCGGAGGCGCTCAACATCGAAACCGGCGGCACGGCCTTGCGTGCCGTGAGCGTCACCATCGGCGGCAGCGAGTCGTTCGGCGGAGTCGGGCCCGGCGGTACGTCGACCATGAGCATCGCTCCCAATGTCGCAACGGTGGACCTTCGGCTTGCGCCAGAGCCGCCGCGGACCCAGTCCGCCAACGAGCTGAGCCGCATCTGGCGGCGCAAGGTGGGCAACATCCCGGGCGTCGAACGACTGACCTTTGTCGCGGATCAGTTCGGGCCAGGTGCCGACTTGGAGTACGAGCTCGCACATCAGGACGACGCCACCCTCGAGGCGGCGGTGGAGGCGCTGAAGGACGCATACCGCAGCTACGATTCGACCTTTGAGATTCAGGATTCGAACAGCCTCGGCAAGCGCCAGTACGACATCGAGCTCACCCCCGCCGGCGAGGCCGCCGGGCTTACCCCGGCCGACGTGGCACG
Organism: Pseudomonadales bacterium; assembly: GCA_965116935.1. GTDB lineage: Bacteria > Pseudomonadota > Gammaproteobacteria > Pseudomonadales > Azotimanducaceae > VXYL01. The sequence continues at coordinate 5,457,744 of OZ220737.1, forward strand.
CCAGCTACGGCGCAATTTCTTCGGCGACGAGGTGCATCGGGTGCAGCGCGGCCGCTCCGAACTCAAGGTGATGGTGCGCTATCCCAACGAACAGCGCCGCAGCACCCAGGATTTGTTCAACGTCCGCATCCGTCTCGCCGACGGGGCGGAGGCGCCGCTGTCGTCGGTGGCGCGGGTCACCGAGTCGCGCAGCTTCTCGTCCATCGACCGGGTGGACGGGCTTCGCGTCGTCACCGTGTCGGCTGCCGTGGACACGGATATCGCGACGCCAACCGAGGTGAACGCAGACCTCGTCGCCAACGTGCTGCCGGGACTCAAGGCGCAGTATCCGGGCCTGCAGATCATGCAGGCCGGGTTCGGACGCGAACAGTCGCAGGACCTGGCATCCCTCGCGAGTCTCCTGCCGGTGACGCTGCTGGTGATCTTCGCGCTGATGGCATCGCAGCTTCGCAGCTACGCGCAGCCGCTCATCATCCTCGTTGCCGTGCCCTACGGCGCCGCCGGCGCGGTGATCGGCCATTGGGTGCTCGGCTTCGACATCTCGTTCGTCTCTGTGCTCGGCATGGTGGCGCTGTCCGGCGTGGTGGTGAACGACTCGATCGTGCTGATCGACCGCTACAACCAAATCATCCGCGACATCGGCAGCAACCCCGCTGAAGCGGTGGTCACCGCAGCGCAACGACGCTTCCGCGCCATCTTCCTCACCACCGCCACCACAGCCCTCGGCCTCACCCCCATGCTGTTCGAGACCAACACCCAAGCGCAGTTCCTCATCCCGATGGCCGTGAGCCTGGCTACCGGCATCGTCTTCGCCAGCGTCGTGATCCTGTTCTTGGTGCCATCCCTGCTCGTGGTGCGCGAAGACATCATGGGTCTCTTCCGAGGCCAATCCAGACGCTACGCCGCTACGTAGGGGCGGGGCTTGTCCCAAGGGCTTGTCCCCGCCCGTCTTGAGTGCATCGCAGCGTCTGAAGCAGTTGCGCAGCAACTGCCAACGCGCCCGTCAGGGCGCGCCGGGACGGAATACGCCCGTCCCCTACGAGGCCCGTGCTGAATGCACCGACAGACTCGGCTTGCGCCGCCCGAATGCCGGCAGGCCGTTAGCGCCACAAGAACCGTTGCCTGCGGACAACGCTTCTTGCCCCAGCCCAAGCCGACCCAAAGCCCTGTCGGCATTCGTGCGGCTTGCGCCGCCCGAAGGCCGACAGGCTGTTAGGCTGCACACAGCACTTTTTGGGGAGAGGGCTTTGGCAGAGGACGCGACCGTCCCAGTCGGCAATGCAGAGTTGCTGACGGGCAGCGACCAAGGGGCACGCATCGATCGGCCCGTGTTTGCGATCAGCCTTGCTTGCGTGGTCGGCGCGTCGGTGCCAATGATCCTGTATCCCGAAGCGGCCGCTGGCGTCGTGGATGCCATTTACGGCTGGATCGCCGAGGAGCTCGGGCTCTTCTACCAATGGGCGACGATTTTCGCCACCGGCTTCCTGGCCTGGCTCGCCTTCAGCCGCCACGGCGCCAAGGTGCTCGGCGGCGTCGCCAAGCCCGAATACGGCGCCGTGAGCTGGATGGGAATGCTGTTCTGCGCCGGCATCGGCTCAGGCATTCTGTATTGGTCCGGGGTCGAGTGGGCGGCCTACGTGGACCAACCACCCTTCGGCGTCGCGCCGGAAAGCCCCGAGGCACTGGAATGGGCCGCCACTTACGGCATCTTCCATTGGGGCATATCCGCCTGGTGCCTGTACTGCCTGCCGACGGTGGCCATCGCCTGGCCGTACTATCGCTATCGCCTGCCGTACCTGCGCCTGTCGGGCTCCCTCACGGGGCTGTTCGGGCAGAGCTTCTCCGAGACGCCCTGGGGAAGGTTGGTGGACCTCTGTTTCATCCTCGCCATGGTGGGCGGCACCGGCACCTCGCTTGGGCTCGCGACGCCCATGCTGGGCGCGGTCGCCGCACGCCTGCTCGGCGTTGAGGAGTCCTTCGGCCTTACGCTGACCATCGCTGGCCTCTGCGTGCTGCTGTTCGCTGGCAGCGTGTACATGGGCCTGGAACGCGGCATCCGAAGGCTGTCAAACGTCAACGTGGCGCTGGCCGGGATCTTCCTCGGCTGGGTGCTCATCACGGGCCCCGCCATCTTTGCCTTGGAACTCGGCACCTCGTCGATCGGCCTGATGCTGCAGGAGTTCGTGCGCATGAACACCTGGACCGATCCCATCCTCGAAACCGAGTTCATCGAGGACTGGACGGTGTTCTACTGGGCGTGGTGGATCGCCTATGGCCCTTTCATGGGCCTGTTCGTCACGAAGATCTCCCGTGGCCGCACGCTGCGTTCCGTGATTCTGGGCATGATCGGCTTCGGCACGCTCGGCTGCACCCTGTTCTACGTCATCTGGGGCAACAGTGTGATGTGGATGGACATGAACGAAGGCCTCGGCTTCCTGGAACTCGTGCGCGAAGGCCGACCCGCCACCGCCATTGCCACCGCCGTCGGCGCCGTCGCCGGCGGGCCGATGCCGCTCGCCGTCTTTCTTCTGCTGGGCCTCATCTTCGTCGCCACCACCTACGACTCGGCGTCCTATGCCATCGCCGCCTCGGCCACGAGCAACCTCGCCCCCGGCACCGATCCAAGCCGCGCGCATCGGGTGTTCTGGGCCTTCACCCTTGCCCTCCTCCCCGTGGGCCTTGTGGTGATCGACACCATGAGTGCCGCCAAGTCTGCAACGCTGGTGGCCTCGCTGCCCCTGCTGGGCGTGCTCGCCTTGATGACCGCCTCGCTCCTGCGCTCGCTGCGCGAGGACGATTAACGGGGATTGACGCTATCCTTGCAATACGTCCAAGGCATGGACAATATGCAAGGAAAATGATCCCTCGCAGCGTTCTACCCAAACTCTTGGCCGCGCTCGACGTGCAGCCAGCTGTCGCCATCATCGGTCCGCGGCAATGCGGCAAGACCACATTGGCGCTCGAAATCGCGGCACGGCGCGAAGCGACCTATCTCGATCTCGAAAACGCCGATGACCGCAATCGCCTTTCCGACCGGTGCTCTACCTCGACAGCGTGGACGACCGCTTGGTCATCCTCGACGAGATCCACCGCGTGCCCGGGCTGTTCCCGACCCTCAGAGGCGTGATCGACGAAGGCCGCCGCCAAGGCAAGGGCATTGGGAGATTTCTCGTTCTCGGCTCGGCCACCATCGACCTCTTGCGTCAGTCCGGCGAATCGCTCGCGGGTCGCATCAGCTATCTCGATCTAACGCCGTTCACACCTTTGGAGGTGGAGTCCGACCGCACGGCACGCGAGCGGCTGTGGCTGCGTGGCGGATACCCGATGAGCTACCTCGCGAACGACGCCAACGCAAGCTTGGCGTGGCGCCGCGACTTCATCCGCACATACCTCGAGCGCGACGTACCGACATTCGGCCCCCGCATTCCGGCGGCTTCCTTGGAACGGCTCTGGACAATGCTGGCGCACCGTCAAGGCCAGCTGCTCAACGCATCCGCCTTGGCCCATGCGCTCGAATCAAGCCCGCAGTCCGTCACGCGCTACATCGATCTACTCGTCGACCTGCTTCTGGTGCGACGACTACACCCATATGTCGCCAACATCGGCAAACGCCTCGTGAAGTCGCCGAAGGTCTTTGTGCGAGACAGCGGCCTTGTTCATGCGCTCTTGGGCATCCCCACATTGCAGGCACTCTCCGGCCATCCCGTCGTTGGCTACAGCTGGGAGGGCTTCGTGGTCGAGACGCTGGCAAGCGCAGTGCCCTGGCCCGCAACCACATGGTTCTATCGAACGAGTGCCGGAGCGGAGATCGATCTCGTCATCGAGTTCGCCCCCGACGAGATCTGGGCCATCGAGATCAAACGATCACTCGCTCCAAGGGTCACGCGCGGCTTCCACATCGCCTGTGCGGACCTGCAGCCAGCGCGGTCGTTCGTAGCCTACGCCGGCGACGAGCGGTTCCCGCTAACCGAGAACATCGAAGCCATCGGCATGTTGGAGCTAGCCACCCTGCTGCAAGGTCGGGCACCCTAACGAGGCTCGAAGCCCCGCAACACACGGTTTCGTACACACCGTAGGCAATCTCCCACAACGACGCCAACCTCCATCCGGCGCTTGCGCGGACGCGGCGGTGGGATTCACGGCGGGCTGCAAAGGTTCAGAACTGCTGGCAGGAGAGAAGCGCGACCTGTGGCACGACTGCCTGAGAGACCAGGAAGCACCGACCCCCCCTCTCGTTTACGCTAGGCGCATTCGATCCATCGGAGCCCCCCCGTGTCCCCCCGCAACGCCTTTTACGCGCAGTCCGGTGGCGTCACCGCCGTCATCAACGCCAGTGCCTGCGGCGTCATCGAGACCGCTCGCGAGCATGGTGAACGCATTGGCAATGTGTTCGCAGGCAAGAGCGGCATCCTCGGTGCCTTGCGCGAGGAGCTGATCGACACGAGCCAGGAGAGCGACGCCGACATCGCTGCGCTGCGCTTCACCCCTGGCGGCGCGTTCGGTTCCTGCCGCTACAAGCTCGCGAGCTACGAAGACAACGCCCGCGAATACGACCGTCTGCTCGAGGTCTTCCGCGCCCACGACATCGGCTTTTTCTTCTACAACGGCGGCGGCGACTCCCAGGACACCGCCAACAAGGTGGCGGAGCTGGCCTCGCGCAGCGACTACCCAATCACCTGCGTTGGCATCCCCAAGACGGTGGACAACGATCTCCCCTGCACGGATGTCTGCCCAGGCTTCGGCTCGGTGGCGAAGTACGTCGCGGTGTCCGTGCAGGAAGCGGCGCTTGACGTCGCATCGATGGCGGAGACTTCCACCCGAGTGTTCATCCTCGAAGTGATGGGAAGGCACGCCGGGTGGATCGCCGCCGCCGGGGCGCTGGCGAAGCAAACCCGCGACGATGCGCCGCACATCATCCTGTTGCCGGAGGTGCCCTTCCGGCGCGATGCATTCCTCGAACGCGTACGGGAAACGGTGCAAAGGGTGGGGTTCTGCGTGGTCGTCGCCTCGGAGGGTGCCCGTTACGAGGACGGCAGCTTCCTCGCCGAATCCGGCACCGTCGATGCCTTCGGTCACGCCCAGCTCGGCGGCGTGGCACCGATGCTGGCGGAACTCGTGCGCGGCGAGCTGGGGCTTAAGTTCCACTGGGCCGTGGCGGACTACCTGCAGCGCTCGGCCCGGCACATCGCCTCTGCCACCGACGTCGAACAAGCCTATGCCGTCGGCAAGGGTGCGGTGGAGCTAGCCCTCGCCGGCACCGGCGGCGTGATGGTCACCATCGAGCGCACAGCCGACGATCCCTATGCATGGCGCACCGGCCAAGCGCCGCTGGCCGATGTTGCCAACGTCGAGCGCAAGCTGCCCAAAAACTACATCGCCCAAGACGGCTTCGGCGTAACGGCGGCTGCACTGCGCTACCTGCGCCCTCTCATCGCTGGCGAGGACTATCCTGAGTTCAGCGGCGGCTTGCCGCGGTACACCAAACTGAAGAACCAACTCACACCAAAGAAGCTCCCGCCGTTCGACCCCTGAGCCACCGCCCCAGGAAGCTCCTCCTCGGTGCTAGCGCGTGAACAAGGCGGGCCTTCGGAGGGAAGGCATTCTGCCTTCCCTGGCGCCGACAGGCGCCCTTCCCTTTGTCGGTATCCGGCCCGTGCGCCTGACGGCGCACGAGGGAAGGCAGAATGCCTTCCCTCCGAAGGTCCCTGCGTCGTCAAGTCCGACAGACTGCTAGCGCGCCCTGAAGGGCGCGTCGGCAGTGCGCTGGCGCGAACTGCTGGCACAACTTGATCCGAGTTGCCCTTCGCGCCAACTGCGGAACCTCCCAGCATGCCGTGCGACTAACCAACGTCGCTTGGATTGCTGGGAAGGGCTCGCAAACAATGAAAGGCACCGTGGCTATGGTTGGTCGAATGGGTCGCGTCGGTGCCCTTGCCACCTGCACCCTCCTCTCTTCCGTTGCCGCAAGCACCGATCCCGCCCCTTCGTTCGAGCGCATCGACCTGGCGCTTGGTGCGCCGGAGGACCACATCGTTCTGCCGGGGCGCTTCCGGGGTGGGGCGATGGACGATCTCGCTGTCGTCACGGTGAACGAAGAAAACCAGCGCGAGCTCACCATCCACTCGATCGCCGGCGAGCCGGGAGGGCGAACCTGGCGCGTCGCACATCGGCAGGCGCTCGATGAGGACGTGATCTTCATGGATGTGGTGGGCCTTGCCGATGGCACCGAGCGGTTGCTCGTGGGCCGTCGCGGCCGAATCACCTGGCTGGATGCGGCGTCTGGCAGCGAGCATCCATTGCTCGATTTGCCCTCCATCTACAACGTCGCGCCCCTCGATGAAGTGCCCCGCGTCGAAATCGCCCGCGATGTGACGGGCGACGGCCTCGACGACATCGCTCTAGCCGCCTTCGACGGCTATTGGCTGGTGCGGCAACGCGAGGACGGTTCCTGGCGCGAACCCACCAAGGTGGCGGTCACCGCCGGCGTGTCACCTGGATTCGCGTGGAGCTACCGCCCGCGCTCCAACTACCCCATCGACTTCAACGGCGACGGACACACTGACATTGCCTTCTGGGACCGGGGCGAGCTTCTGATCCACCTCGCCACCGACAACGGCTATGCCAACCAAGCGCTGGTGACCGACCTTGGCCTCACGCTGGCGGCGGACGAGGAGATGATCTCGGTCGCCTTCGGTGAAGACCCCGAAGCGGAGATGCTCACCTTCTGGGGCATGGAGGACTACAACGGCGACGGCACACCAGACGTCGCCACACAGCGGGTGACGAGTTCCGGGCTCCTGTCGAAGAAAACCACCTACCTCGTGCATTTCGGGACGCACGAAGACGGCATCACCACCTTTCGACCGACGCCGGACGCGACGTTCGCCTCCGATGGCATTCAGGTGATGGACACGATCGATATCGACGGCGATGGCATCCAGGAATTCACCATCATCACCGTGCAGGTGAGCGTCGCGCGCATCATCGCCGCGCTCATCACCGGTTCCGTGCCGTTCGACGCCGAAATGTACGCATTCACGAACGGCGCCTACCCGGACGAGCCGAGCTTCAGCCGCCGAGTCCACTTCGAGTTCAGCCTCCGCACCGGCTCCATAAGCTCGCCGGATGCGACCTTCGCCGACGTAACCGGCGACGGCATCAAGGATGCCGTGCTCATCAACACCGACGACGGTCTCTTGGTGTACCCGGGAACAGGCGGCGCGACCGTGTTTGCCGAAGAAGGCCACGAGATCGAGTTCGCCACGCTGCACGAGGCCGTTTCGGTGGAGGAGCGCGACTTCAACGACGACGGCCGCGATGACCTCATCATCCGCACGGGCTTCGGTCAGGACCCCAAGGGCGTCACCGTCCTCCTAAGCCGAGAGTGACCCGCGTCTCGACGGGCCGCCACTGCGTGCGGCTCGGCGCTCGGCTGCCGGCATCGTGCCCCAAGCCCCGGATATGCGGTAAGGTGCGCCGTTTTCTTGAGGTTCGGGCCCATGGGCGAGCGCTACGACCCGCATGCGGTCGAGGAGAAGTGGCAGGAGCGTTGGGAGCGGCTGGGCGTGAACCGGCTGAGCCAGGACGACCTGCGCGGCGCCAAGGACCCGTACTACAACCTGATGATGTTCCCCTACCCTTCGGCGGAGGGGCTGCACATCGGCAACATCTACGCCTACACCGGCGCCGATGCCAACGGCCGTTTTTGGCGGCTGAAGGGCAAGGACGTGTTCCAGCCCATGGGCTTCGACGCCTTCGGCATCCATTCGGAGAACTACGCCCTCAAGGTGGGCGTCAACCCGAACGACCTCATCCCGCGCAACATCGACAACTTCACCCGGATGCTGCGCCGGTTCGGCGGCATGTTCGACTGGAACCACACGGTCGACACCACCAACCCCAACTACTACCGCTGGACCCAGTGGGTGTTCCTCAAGCTGCACGAGGCGGGGCTCGTGGAACGGCGGCAGGCGCCGGTGAACTGGTGCCCGTCGTGCAAGACCGTGCTCGCCAACGAACAGGTGATCCAAGGCCTTTGCGAACGTTGCGAAAGCCCGGTGGAGCAGCGCGACCTGCCGCAGTGGTTCTTCCGCATCACCGACTATGCGGAACGGCTGCTCGCCAACACGGGACACATCGACTGGTCCGACAAAACCCGCAAGGCGCAGATCAACTGGATCGGCCGCAGCGAAGGCGCCGAGGTGGACTTCCCCTTGGATGGCCATGCCCAGACCATTCGCGTGTTCACCACGCGCCCCGACACGCTGTTCGGCGCCACCTACATGGTGCTGGCGCCGGAGCACTCGCTGGTGGACGACATCACCACCAACTCCCAGCGAGTGGCCGTCAACGCCTACCGCGAGCAGGTGACAAGGCAAGACTTGGTGGAACGTCAGAAGACCGACAAGGACAAGACCGGCGTCTTCACCGGCGCCCACTGCGTCAATCCGGTGAACGGCGAGCGCATTCCGGTGTGGATTGCGGACTATGTGCTGATGGGCTACGGCACCGGCGCCATCATGGCCGTGCCGGGGCACGACGAGCGCGACTTCGAGTTCGCACAGACGTTTGACCTGCCCATCGTGCGGGTGATTGCCGCCGATGGCGAAACCGCGGCCACTCCCCTAGAGGAGGCATGGGCGGGCGACGGCGTTCTGGTCAACTCCGGCGAGTTCGACGGCCTATCGGTGGCCGACGGCAAGCGCGCCATCGTCGCGAGCCTGGAAGCGAAGCAGCAAGCGACAAGCCAGGCCAACTTTCGCCTGCGGGACTGGTGCGTCTCACGCCAGCGCTACTGGGGGCCACCGATCCCGATGGTGCATTGCGACCACTGCGGCCCAGTGCCGCTGCCGGAAACCGACCTGCCGGTGGAACTGCCCCATCTCGACGATTTTCGCCCGGACGACTCCGGCGTCAGCCCGCTGGCGCGAGTGAAGGAGTGGTACGAAGTGCCCTGCCCCGTGTGCAGCCGGCCGGCGCACCGCGACACCGACGTGACCGACAACTTCCTCTGCAGCGGCTGGTACTTCCTGCGCTATCCGAGCACCGACCGCGACGACGTGGCGCTCGACGCCGAACTCACCCGCAAGTGGCTGCCCGTGGATTCCTACATCGGCGGCAACGAGCACGCCGTGCTGCACCTGATGTACGCCCGCTTCATCAGCATGGCGCTGCACGACCACGGCGTGCTGCACTTCGACGAGCCTTTCACACGCTTCCGCGCCCACGGCCTGCTCATCCGCGAAGGCAAGAAGATGTCCAAGAGCAAGGGCAACGTCATCACCCCGGACGAGGTCATCCGCCGCTACGGCGCCGACACCATGCGCCTGTACCTGCTCTTCCTCGGCCCCTACGAACAGGGCGGCGACTATCAGGGGCGCGGCATCCAAGGCCCGCACGGTTTTCTGGGTCGCCTCTGGCAGAGCGTCGAAGAGGCGGTTGACGAGGCCGCGGACCCGGACGTGGAAAGCGCCCTGCACCGAACCATCAAGCAAGTGAGCGAGCAGGTGCCGGAACTCCACTACAACACCGCCATCGCGGCGATGATGGAGTATCTGAATCAGGCCCGCGCCGGCGGCCGCACGCCGAAGAAAGCCGAACTCGAACCGCTCATCGTCATGCTGGCCCCGTTCGCTCCCCACATCGCAGAGGAACTCTACGAACGCCTGGGCCACGCCGAGGGGCTGTTCGGTTCGGCATCATGGCCAGACTACGATCCCGCCAAGACGGTAGAGGAGTCCGTGGAGGTCGCCGTGCAGGTGAACGGCAAGATGCGCGGCCGAGTCACGGTGCCAGTGGACGCCTCCGAAGAGGCGGTGGTGGCGGCCGCCCGCGCGCAGCCGAACGTCAGTCGCCATCTGGAGGCAGGCCAAGTGCGCCGCGTGATCCACGTGCCTGGGAGGTTGCTCAATGTCGTGGTCGCGTAGGAAATCGCGCCCTAAAATGGGCGCTGTTCGAGGCCTGTGCCTTGTTGGGGCTGTCTGGAACGCCGATTGTGGTGGCCTTGGCCGGCTCCGCTGCGTGCGCGCCTTCGGCACGCTTTGGAGGGCGAGACGCCCTCCGTCCAGAGAGGCCCTCGCATGGCAGGGGCTGTTGCTTCGGTGTTTGCCGGCGGGCTTTGTTCGAGGAGGGCCACAAAGCAAGGTCATAGAGAGGTCGGTGTTGGCGGCGCTTCTCCCGGCCCTTGCCCTCGCGACACCGGTCGCGGCAAACGACGCCGGTCGTGACGACGCGTCCGCGCCGAAGCCTTCCGCCAGCCTCTACCTCGCCAATCCCTACGGTTTCTCCGAACAGCAGCGCGAAGGGCCGCTCAAGGCGCTGGTGGCCGAGCTCGAACGCATGGGCGTGGAGGTTTGGGAGCCATTCGCCCGCAACAATCAGGTGGACCGCACAACGCCCGGATGGGCCTACCAGATCGGCCAGGCGGACCTCCGCGACGTTCGGGACGCGGACGGCCTGTTCGCCGTCGTCAACGGCTGCCCTCCCGACGAAGGCGTGATGGTGGAACTAGGCATGGCCATCGCCTGGAACAAGCCCGTGTTTCTCTTCCGCGACGACTTCCGTCGCTGCACCGACAGCGAAGGCTATCCCCTAAACCTAATGCTCTTCACCGGTTTGCCTGAAGCAACGTGGCGCGACCACTGGTATTCATCCATCCACGAACTAGCCGACCCCAGCAAGGCACTCGCTGAGTGGCTGCAAGGCCGGCGCGACAAGGCGGCACCAACCGCCACGGACTAGCCACCTCGCGGAGGAACCCGGCCATGCACATGCGCACCCTAACGACGCTCGCAGCCCTCGCAATCGCGACAGCCGGCTGCGGCCCCAGCGAAGCGCCCGAAGAGGCATCCGAGCCGGCCGCCATCGCTGCCGAAGTCGCCGTCACGGGCGGCGTCGTTCGCGGCGTGCTCGGCGAGGACGGCCTCAAGCAATACCACGACATTCCCTTCGCGGCGCCTCCCGTCGGCGAGCGGCGTTGGGCACCTCCCGGGCCAGTGCAACCCTGGCAGGGCGTGCGCGATGCTGCCGCACCGGGACCGGCCTGCGTACAGCAAGGCGCCCAGGGCGGCTTCTACGATACCGCCACGGCGGTCGCGACGATGGACGAGGACTGCCTAACCCTCAGCGTCTGGACGCGAGCCCAACACGTTGATGAGCGGCTGCCGACGATGGTGTGGATCCACGGCGGCGGCTTGACCGTCGGTTCGGGAGACGCCTACCCCGGCGAGTTACTCGCCGCGAAGGGCGTGGTTCTCGTCACCATCAACTACCGCCTTGGTCCCTTCGGCTTCCTCGCGCTCGCCGACCTCACTGCCGAAAGCGCGAACGGCACCTCCGGCAACCAAGGCCTGCTCGACCAGATCGCCGCCCTCAGTTGGGTGCAGGACAACATCGCGAGCTTCGGCGGCGACCCCGACAACGTCACCATCTTTGGCGAGTCCGCCGGCTCGATGAGCGTGTCGATCCTGCAAGCGAGTCCTCCCGCAAGGGGGCTTTTCCACCGCATCATCGGCCAGAGCGGTGGCCTCTTCGGCCCCATGACTTTCCGCGACCGGCCATCCGTCAATGGCGACCCGGCAGAGGCGATTGGCGCGAGCTTCGCGACTGCGCTCGCTGGCGAGGGAGGAGACACGTCGCTCGAAGCCCTGAGAACGCTCTCCGCCGAACACGTGCTCGCCACCTATCTCGCGAATCCCGCGCTCCTCAGCGCCCTCGCCATCGTTGACGGCGATGTGCTCACGGACGAAGTCGCAGCGGTTTTCGCGGCCGGCGCACAGGCCGACGTGCCGGTTCTGATCGGCTCCAACGCCGACGAGGGAACCGCCCTCCTGCCCTACATGGCGGCCGGTCTCGCCGAGGGCGCAGCCGGATTCGCGGCCTACGTCGAGGCGGAGTTCGCCGAGGTGAAAGACGAAATCGGCGAGCACTATCCCGCCGGCGATGACGAGCAAGCCACCGCATCCTGGATGGATCTCTTCGGCGATGCCCTCTTCACCTACCCGATGCGTGCCTGGGCGCGCGCCATGGCAACCGTCCCGAGCGACGCCTATCTCTATTGGTTCACCTGGCCCCCACCGATCGAAGAGAGCGAGCGCTACGGCGCCTTCCACGCCGCGGAAATCGGCTACGTCTTCGGCAATCTGGAGCTCTTCGGCGCCAGCCCCACCGACGCCGACCGCGCCCTCTCCGAACGCATGGCCACGATCTGGACCCAGTTCGCCCGCACGGGCAACCCCAACGGCGAGGGCTCGCCCGACTGGCCCGCCTACACGCGAGAGAACGAGGCCTACATGGAGTTCGGCGAAACCGTCGGCGCCAAGACCGGCCTGCGCCTCCCCAGGATGGACCTCATCGAGCGGGCCTGGACCAAGCGGCGGGAGAGCGCGCAAGCAAGCGTCGAAGCGGGCGCGGAACCGTAAGCGGGGCCTCCAGGGGAGCGCGTCCCGCAGGCCCCTGCGCCCGAAAGGGTGCGCTCACACGCAACGTCACACGGGGCGGTACCCACGACCTTGCTACCCGCCACATTGGGGGTGTACGGTGGACATCCCGTTTGGGCAGGAGCGTGTCGTGGAATCACTTCGACCGATCATCAGCTTCTACCTGCTCGCAGTCGGTGCCTTGGTCGCACTGCAAATGGTGTTCGACTCGTTCTACCTTGCCAGCGCCGACGCGATCTGGGCCTATCTCGATTGGCCCATCAGCCTCGCGATGCTGCTGGCGGCAGCAGCCAGCACCCGCAGGCTGGCCCTCGCCGGTGCCGGCGCCTCAAGCGCACGGCTCGAGTTCGTCGCCGTCGCATTCGTCACCGTGGTGTGGTTCGACGCTTGGCTGAGGAAGCTAACCGGCGGAGCAGTCAGCCTCTCCACATGGCTATTCGTCGACGGATTGCTGGTGGCGGCCCTGCTGGGCGTCGGGTTACGCATACGTGCCGGCGGTCAGGCAGGTGGCGGCGGGTAACCTTGCTTTGACTAGTCTCCCGGCCTATGGATGCGGGCCACAGGAACTATGGAGCTGTGAAGCTGTGGGCATGAAGAACATCACCGTCTCCGTGGACGAGGAAACGCATCGTCGTGCTCGGATTCGTGCGGCAGAGATGGATACGTCGGTGTCGGCGCTCGTGCGTGGCTATCTCGTGGATCTGACGCACGGGAAAAAGGACGTACCCTCTCGCACATCGGTCGGTGAATCGGAGGCTGAGCGCCGGGCGCGGGGGATCCGGGAAGCTATCGCACACATTCACGCCGAACACCCACACTTCAGCTGCGCTGACAACCTACCCAGGGACGAGTTGTACGATCGCGCCAAGGCAAGAGCTGAGGTACGGGCAGCAGCCGACGGAGACTAGAACCTCAAGCGCAGTTGAGCGGCATGCGGTTCGTCGACACGAATGTTCTGCTGTACGCGGTCAGCCCTGCACCGGGTGAGCAACGGAAGCAGGAGATTGCGCAACAGCTACTATCGGGGAACGCTCTGGCGCTGTCGGTGCAGGTCTTGCAGGAGTTCTATCACCAGGCAACCCGTTCCAACCGACGAGGAGCGATCAGCCACGGCCGAGCGACACATTCATCGACAGGATCCGTCACTTTCCGGTGCAGGATGTCACCCTCGACATCTTCCGAGCCGGCGTCGCACTCAGCCAACGCTACCAGTTGTCGTACTGGGACGGTGCCATTCTCGCCGCAGCGCAGGCATCGGGCTGCGACATCCTCTACACGGAGGATCTCACCCACGGCCAGGACTACAGTGGAGTCGTCGTGGTCAACCCGTTCCTCGAAAGCCGCGACCCGTGACACCGACACCTCCCAAGGGGGACTCGAACGGCTCATCTGCAAGGTGCTGACGGAGGGTCTTGCGAGGCACCCCGAAGCATGAGGTGTTGACGGGCCATCGTACCGGAGCGGTCTCGGCTGGATCGGTTCCAGCGGTGTGGATCGGCAGGAAACGCGCCTTGCGGCGCGCGGGAGGGCAAGATGCCCTCCCCCCCAAGGCCCCGTCGTCCGCCGCTCTTACGGAGGCAACCTATGTCAGCAGTTCCTTGCGCACCGGCGGCTTCGCGTCCTCGGCGGCTGGGAACCCCTTGGCGCACGCAGCTGCAGGGCTTCGCTACGTCGATTCCTCTCGCCATAGTGCCAGGCCCATGGCGAGGCAGAGCAGAGGCAGGGCGGCGTCGACTAGAGCCCAGATTGCGGACATGGCGTCGGCTCCGACCGCGGTGTACGACGGTGTTACGTAGTTGAACCAGTTGAAGAAGAATAGGATTCCGATGAACAGGAAGCCGTATAGCAAGGCGTTCGCTGCGATGTAGGCCCTCGTCACCGGGGCATCGTCGCCTTCGGCGTCGAGCGCCATCTTGCGCCGGTAGCCGAGAACCACGCCGGCGACGATTGCCAAGGCCATGAGGGGATTGATGTAGGTCCACAGCGGGCTGTAGGGGTTGTCCTCACCGGAGACGTGATAGAGCGGCTCCACTACCGTGTGGACGGCGACGACGAGCCCGACGGCAACGAACAAGGCTCCGATGATTCGCATGGGCATGGTGGCTGTCTCCGCGTCGAACGCGCATCGTACATCGCCCCAGCGGTGTCGCGAGTCAGCAAGAGCGGTAGAACCGCTTGCCGCGACCCCCTTGCGATAGGATGGGCGCGCTAGTCGCGGGAGACACCATGCCAGAGGCTGGAGCGGGGCGCGTTGGGCGGGTCCGGATTGCGCTGTACGGGGCGGCAAACCTGCCGACGTCGGTGGTGGGGTTGCCGATTGCGCTCTATGTGCCGGCCTTCTACTCGCAGAATCTCGGCCTCTCGCTGGCCGCGGTGGGGGCGCTCCTCGCGCTGTCGCGGCTCACCGATGTCGTCACCGACCCGCTCATCGGCATCCTTTCGGATCGGTGGCGGACGCCATTTGGGCGGCGCAAGCCGTGGATGGTGGCGGGTACGCCCCTGATGGTGCTGTCGCTGTGGATGCTGTTTGTGCCCGACAGCGCGGTTTCCGTCGCCGTCTGGAGTGCCCTCGGCGGCAGCGGCGTCGACAACCTGTATCTGTTCGTCTGGATCAGCGCGCTGTATCTCTCGTTCACGCTGGTCGATCTGCCGTATCGGGCCTGGGGGGCGGAGCTCTCGCCCGACTACGACGAGCGATCCCGGGTCACCGGCTGGCGCGAGGCGTTCGGCTATGGCGGCACGATGATGTCGCTCATCATCCCGCTGGCGATCGCCTTTGGCCTGGCGCGCCCGGGCGCGGAGAACGCGCTCTATGGCGTCGCCTTTGCCGTGCTGGTGCTGATGCCGCTCCTCACCTTCCCGGCGATCGCGTTCGTGCGCGAGCCGCCGATCCGGGGCGTGACGACGCCGCACGTCACTTGGGCACGAGGGCTCAAGATCGTCTGGGGGAACGGGCCGTTTCGGCGGCTGGTGATCTGCCTCACGTTCTTCGCCACCGGCATCAGCATGACGGCGTCGATGTCGTTCTTCTTCGTCCAGCGCGTGATGGAACAGGCCTTCGACCGCTACGCGATCTTCGTGCTCGCCTACTACATCTCGAGTACAGTCGCGATTCCGGCCTGGTTTCAAATCTCGAAAAAGCTCGGCAAGCACCGCACGGTCGTCCTCGGAATCGCCTGGCTGTCGCTTTGGAGCTCCTTCATTCCCTTGCTGGGGCCGGACGACTTTGCGCTCTTCTTCGTCATCATGCTGCTGAAGGGTTCCGCCATCGGCGCCCTCGTGTTCCTGCCGACGTCCATGGCCGCGGACATCGTCGATCTCGACACCCTGCGCACCCGGGAGCAGCGCACGGGGCTGTATTTCTCGCTCTGGGGCATGGTCAACAAGGGCGCGACGGCGCTGGGAGTCTTCATCGCCACCGCCGGCGCCGCCTACATGGGCTTCGATCCGCAGAGCGAGGCCAACGACGCCACCGCCAAGATGTCCGTCGCCCTCCTGTACTCGATCATTCCCGCGATCATCGCCTGCATCGCGCTGCCGCTCCTGTGGCGCTACCCGCTGAACCGCACCCGCCAGGAGCGCATGCGCGGCTTCATCGAACGGCGCGACGCGCGCCTGCGCGAGGTGGCTGAAACGGGCACGAACGCATGACGTTGCAGCGAGTTCGCACGGCCATTGCGAGTGTCGTGCTGTTGGCCCTGCTCGGCTGTGGATTTCAGCTTAGGAACTGGGATCTCTCTTCGGCATTCGCAAGCGCGTCCGTGGTGGCGAGCGAGGGTGTCACCTTGGATGACGCGCTGGTGCGCGCGCTTGGGTATTCCGGGCTGGAGGTGGTGCCGAACGGAAGCGACGTGGTGCTTCTGCTGTCGCAGCAGCGGGAAGAGCGACGCAGCGCCGCCGTCACGGCGGCGGGGCGGGCGGCGGAAGTGGAGTTGGCGCTGGAGGTGACGTTCTCCGTGCAGGACGCGGCTGGCAAGGAACTCGTGCCGGAGCGCAGCCTGCGGGTTGCGCGGGTACAGCGCATCGATGTGGACAACATCGTCGGCAGTAGCGAGGAAGAGGCGTTGCTGCAGGGCGAGATGCAGCAAGAACTTGCCTCGCGCATGGTGCGGAGTCTCGCCATGGTGGCCAAAGCACACGGTGCGCTTGCGACCGACGCAGCCGCGTCGCAACCACTCGCCAGCGGCGGGAGCCGTTGATGCAGATCAAACCGAACCAGTTGCAGCGGCACCTCGATGCCGGGCGCTTCGCGCCGATCTATCTCGTCTCCGGCGACGAGCCGCTGTTGGTGGACGAGGCCTGCGCCAGCATCGTTGCCGCCGCCGAGGCGAATGGCTTCTCCGACCGCACGCGGTTCGACCTTGCGGTGGACGGAGGGCTCGAGGAGGCGCTGGCGGGTGCCGCCAATCTCTCGCTCTTCGCCAGCAAGCGCATGCTCGACATCCGCCTGCCAGCCAAAGGGCTCGACCGCAAGGGCAGCGACACCATCCGCCGCTATCTGGGCTCACCGCCGCCCTCGACGATGCTGCTGTGTCGGGCGGTGGGGCTCGATTGGCGCACGAAATCCTCGGCTTGGCACCGCGCCATCGACAAGGCGGGGGCCGTGGTGCAGGTGTGGCCAATCGGCGCTCGGGAACTGCCACGCTGGCTTGACCAGCGCTGCCGCGCGAGTGGCCTGCAACTCGACCGCGAGGCGATCAACATCCTCGCGGAACGGGTAGAGGGCAATCTGCTGGCGGCGACGCAGGAGATCGAGAAGCTCCGCCTGTCTGGCCGGAAAGGCACCATTGGCTCGGATGAGATGCGCGACGCGGTGGGGGACTCGGCGCACTTCGACACCTTCCAGATGATCGACGCGGCATTCGCCGGCCAAGGCGGCCGGGCCTGCCGCATGGCGCGGGTGCTGCGCCAGGACGGCATTCCCATCTTCATGGTGATGGGTGCCCTGGTGAACCAACTGCGGCGGGCGCGAGAGGTGGCCGCGGGTGGGTCACCGAGGATGCCGAGAAACCGCGCCCAGCAAGTCCAACGCGCCGTGCGACGCTTGGGCGCCGACCGCATCGACGCCCTGCTCCGCGCCGCCGCGGTGCTGGACCTGCAATCAAAGGGCATGCTGCGCGGCGACGCTTGGCAGTCGCTGGAGAGGATGGTGGTGGCGGTTGCCGGCGGGGAAGGCGACGGGTTGGAAGAACGGGCGGATTACCTGCGGGCGGAGTCGTAGAGGCGCTTCGGGGTGGGCTTGTCCCCGCCCGTCTTGAACGCACCGACGGACTCGGAACGGGATAACCCTGTCCCCAACGAGGCCCGTCTTGAATTCGAGACGGGACGGGACAAGCCCGTCCCCTACGGGGAATGCGTCGAAACGCACCGTTGGATTCGGCACGGGCCTCGTAGGGGCGGGGCTTGTCCCCGCCCGTCTTTGAATGCACCGCAGCGTCTGATGCAGTTGCGCAGCAACCGCGTACGCGCCCGCCAGGGCCCGCCGGGACGGGACAAGCCCGTCCCCTACGAGGAATGCGTCGAAACCGCACCGATGGATGCGGCACGGGCCTCGTAGGGGCGGGGCTTGTCCCCATATGCGCTAACTTGTTTGGATCGATGGTTCCGGGAAGCGTTCGTCGATCTGCGGGGTCCGCTGGCGAGGCGGGTCGGCCAATCCCCTTGAGATGCGGTCCCAGTCGTCGATGGCCTGCTGCAGGGGGAGGTGCGGCTCGATGGCGCGGGCGATCTGGCCGTACATGAAGCGGAAGTCACGCCAGGGACTGCGACGGCGGGCTCTCCACGGTGCCTCCCCAGGGGGAAACGGAGCCGGCGTGGCGAACGAGCTTCTCCACCAACAGCGCCACGAGCAGCTTGCCGTGGAGCCAGGCGCGGGCGCTGTCGTCCTCGTGCTTGGGCAGGTGGCCGAGCTGCGCCAGCGACTTGAAGCGCCTGAAGACCAGTTCGACCTGCCAGCGGACGCGGTACCAGTCCAGCACGCTGCGGGCGTCGAAGGTCCCTTCGGGGAAGGTGGTGAACAGGATCACGTGGCGGGCGAACTCGAGGCTGGACGGCCGCACCTGCCGGCCCTGGCGCGCTGCGTGTTCCTTCGCCTTGCGCTGCGCGATGGCGGCGGCCTCCTCGGTCTTGCGGATCGCGCACACGCGACCCGGCACCGCGACGCCCCGACCGACCGCCACCGCCGGCCATGCCCGCGGGACGCACGCCTCGTCCAGCCCGGCGACCCGCTGCAGCAGGTCCAGCGCCTCCCCGTCCGGTGTCCGCAGCGGCAGCGAGCCGGTGTTCACGCGCACCGTGGCGTGGCCGCCCGACGACGCCACGTGGCCGAGACCCGCCGCCGTCGAGTAGCCCCGGTCCGCCAGCACCAGGTCGCCCCGGGCGATCGGAAAGTGCGCCAGCGTCTCGGCCACGCCCGAACCCTCGGTCGGCGTCAGCTTGTAGAAGTCGCAAGCCAGCGACGGAAGCCGCACGCTGTAGTGCAGGCGCCACAGCGAGCCCGTCCGCCCCGGCTCCTTCACCGTCGTCGCGTCGAACGCCCGGAACGGCAGCTCGCCAGACGCCGACACTCCGCCCTGCTCCCGGAACATCGCCGCGCACAGCTCCCGCAGCCACTCCGACGACTTCCGCAGCCGCTTCAGCAGCGCCACGTCCGAGAGCTCCGCAAGGTTCGCCTGCCGCGCCCGCACCACCGTCTCCCGCAGCGAATGACCCCGCGCCAGATGCAGCAGAAGCACCCGCAGCAGCGCCTCCGGAGACTTCGCCTTGCGCAGTCCCTTCAGCGCCCCCGTCTCCTGCGCCAGTTCCTCCCAGCCTTCCGGAAGGAACGACACCACCACCTTCCAGTCCTCGTCCACTCCGCACAAGCCCCCAGCCGAACCGACACCCCCACCTTACGGACAGCCGATGCGCAAAACAAGTTAGCGCATATGGGGCTTGTCCCCGCCCGTCTTTGAATGCACCGCAGCGTCTGATGCAGTTGCGCAGCAACCGCGTACGCGCCCGCCAGGGCCCGCCGGGACGGGAAAAGCCCGTCCCCACGAGGAATGCGTCGAAACGCACCGATGGATTCGGCACGGGCCTCGTAGGGGCGGGCATGCCTTGAGGAGCCCGGCCGGACATCTGGTAGTAGGATGGTTGCCGGTTTGCCCGGCAAGCGACATGCAGCGAGGCCCTCATGAAATTCGGCGATTTCCGCAACACCGGCGTTCTCAACCCCACGTTCCAGCGCATTCAAGAACTGGGGCTTGGCGAGAACGTCGTCGAGCTCGACACCTATGGCTTCACGGTCGTGCCGCCCCACAAAGTGGCCGAACCCGCGTTCTTTGAGCGGATTCGCACCACCGTGCTGCGCCTCTGCAAAGAGCGCACCGGTGTCGAGTTCGCGCTCGACAGCAATGGCACGATGGGGCACTACAAGGCGCAGCCGCAAACGGACGGACAGTTCCTGCTGTTCTACCTGCTGATGGCGGATCGGGTGTTCGAGGAATGGGTACTGAACCCCACCCTCTACACGCTGATCGACTACCTGATGCACGGCCAGCAGCAGCTCTCCAGCCTCACCTCCTTCGTCAAGTGGAAGGGCGAGCGAGAGGGTCTAGGACTCCACAGCGACAGTCCGCCGGACCGGGACGGACGCCTGCCAGCATGCTCTGACGTCGCCAATGCCGCGTACTGCCTCACCGACTACACCTTGGAGAACGGCGCCATCGCCATGGTGCCCGGCAGCCACACCCGCTGCCGCCAGCCGGGCCCGGGGGAAGGCGAGAAGGAGGCGATCCCGGTGGAAGCCGAGGCCGGTTCCCTCATCGTCTGGCACGGCAACACCTGGCACGGCGCATTCGAGAAGAAGACCAACGGCCTGCGCCTGAACGTGACGAGCTATCACTGCCACAAGCGCCTGAAGACCCAAGAGGCGTATCAGTGGCGCGTAACGCAAGAGATGCTGGACCGCAACCCGCCGGAGTTCGCCCGCCTCGTAGCCGCCGACGACACCATGGGCTGGGACGAAAACGGCCCCGATTACAGCCGCACGATGAAGTATGGGTCGGAGGAGACGAAGAAGCTCTTTGCGCGCCGACGCCGCAAACCGGCTGAGCAAGCCGCCTAGTCGGAGAGAAGGCATTCGGCCTTACCTTCGTAGGGGCGATCCTGATAGTTGCCCGTCGCGCGTATGGCGACCCCCCCCCCTTTTGGTCGCCCGTCTTGCCAACCCGTGGCCCTTCGTAGCGCCGGTCGGAAGCGCCGCTTTTGCGACTACGAAGCCGCCACCGTCATCCCGTCCACCAGCAGGGAGCCGACGTGGATGGTGCCGCGGCGGTCCACGTCGTCGCCGGCGGCGACGATGTTGCGGTACACATCGGATAGGTTGGCGGCGATGGTCACTTCGTCCACGGCGTGGGCCGGTTCGCCATTCTCGATCCAGATGCCGGAGGCGCCGCGGGAGTAATCGCCGGTGACGCGGTTGACGCCCTGCCCCATGAGGTGGGTAACCATGAGGCCCGTGCCCATCTCGCGCATCAAGTCGGACGCCGGTTTGCGCTCGGTTTGCACTTCGAGGTTGAACACCCCGCCAGCGTTGCCGGTGGTGACCATGTCGAGGCGCTTGGCCGCGTAGTTGCCAAGCACGTAACTCGCCACTACGCCGTTCTCGACGAAGGCCTTGGCCCGCGTTGCGACGCCGTCGCCGTCGAAGGGCGTGCTGGCGATGCCGCGTGGCAGGTGCGGATTCTCCACCAACGACATCGAACTCGGCATCACCTGCTTGCCGAGGGAGTCGAGCAGCCATGACGCTTTGCGGTAAAGAGCGCCGCCGCTAATCGCGCCGATGAGATGGCCGATGAGGCCGGACGCCATCTGCGGATCGAACAGCACCGGATAGTGGCCTGTCGCCACCGGTCGCACGCCAAGCCGAGCCACGGCACGCTCCGCCGCTCTGCGTCCCACCGCCTCGTGGTCGTCCAAGGCATCGGCAACGCGCCCCATCGTGTACCAATAGTCGTTCTGCATCCGCGCGTCTTCTTCGGCGATGACGGTCAAGGAGACGCTGTGGCGGGTGCCTTGCAAGGCCTCGACGAAATCGTGGCTGTTGCCGTAGACCGAGCAACTGCGGTGGCTGGACACCTCCGCGCCGTCCGAGTTGGTGATGCGTGCGTCATGGTCGAATGCCGCTGCCTCGGTTTCGAGTGCCCGGCGTTCCGCTTCCGGCACGTCGAGCGGCCACGGATGGTAGAGATCGAGTTCCGGCAACTCCCGCGCCATGAGTTCTGCCGCGGCGAGGCCGTTGCAGGGGTCCTCCTCGGTGAACCGGGCGATGTTGAGCGCCGCCCGCACGGTGCCCCGTACGGCGTCCTCGCTGGCGTCGGACGTGGATGCGCTGCCCTTGCGCTGGCCATCGAAAACCGTGATGCCGAAGCCGCGATCGTGCGTGAACTCCACGGTCTCGAGCTCACGGTTGCGAACCTTCACGGCGAGCCCGGCATCGTCGGTGACGGACACTTCCGCCGCCGTCGCGCCCTGGCGCTCTGCCTCGTCGAGAATCCGCCCCACCAAATCCTTGAGCTCGCCGGCGAGCCCTGCCGTGTCGATGGCTTCCATCGCTGCCCCGTTCCTTGTTGCCGTGTCGTCGGCGGTAGTTGGTCAAGCGGCTGTGCCGCCCACCGTCAGTTCGTCGATCTTCAGCGTCGGCTGGCCGACGCCCACCGGGACGCCCTGACCTTCCTTGCCGCATACACCGATGCCGGCGTCGAGTTCGAGGTCGTTGCCCACCATCGACACCTTGTGCATGGCGTCGGGGCCGTTGCCGATCAGGGTGGCGCCGCGAATGGGCGCCGTCACCTTGCCGTCTTCGATCAGGTACGCCTCGGTGGCCGAGAACACGAACTGGCCGTTGGTGATGTCCACCTGGCCGCCGGCGAAGCTCACGGCATAGACGCCGCGATCGACGCTGGCGAGGATCTCGTCCGGCTCGCTTTCGCCGGCGAGCAGGAAGGTATTGGTCATGCGCGGCATCGGCAGATGGGCATAGGACTGGCGGCGCGCATTGCCGGTGCTGGCAACGCCCATCAGGCGGGCGTTCATCTTGTCCTGCATGTAGCCGCGCAGGACGCCGTCTTCGATCAGCACCGTGCGCTCGCCGGGGGTGCCTTCGTCGTCCACCGTCAGGGAGCCGCGCCGGTCCGCGAGCGTGGCGTCGTCCACTACCGTGCACAGCTTCGACGCCACCGTCTCGCCAACGCGTCCGGCATAGGCGGAGGTGCCCTTGCGGTTGAAGTCGCCTTCTAGGCCGTGGCCGACGGCTTCGTGCAACAGCACGCCCGGCCAACCGGGCCCGAGCACTACCGGCATGGCCCCAGCCGGCGCGTCCACCGCATCGAGGTTCACCAGCGCAGCCCGCACCGCCTCGCGGGCGTAGCCTTCAGCAGCATCGGTGTTGAACAGCCATCCGGCGTCGATGCGTCCGCCACCGCCGCTCGTGCCGCGCTCGCGGCGGCCGCCGCGTTCGGCAATGACCTCGATGGAGAAGCGCGCCATGGGACGCACATCGGCGCTCAGCGTGCCGTCGGTGGCGACGACAAGGTTGATGTCCTGACTCAGCGCCACCGTGACGTGAACTTCCCGAACCGCCGGATCAAGGCCCCGGGCGAACGAGTCGATGCGCGAGAGCAAAGCGACCTTGTCCGTCTCGCCGGCGGAAGCGAGCGGATCCACCGCTCCGTAGCGGGGTGCCGGCGCTCCGGGCGAGACCGGCCCGGCAATCGCGTTGCCGCCGCTTCTCGCAATGCTGCGCGCGGCGTCGGTGGCCTCGGCGAGACGCGGTAGGGCAATGTCGTTCACGTACGCGAATCCGGTGCGTTCGCCGCTGACGGCACGCACGCCGACGCCGCGGTCGACGTGATAGGCACCGTCCTTGACGCGACCGTCCTCGAGCGACCAGCTCTCGTTGCGGCTGACCTGGAAGAACAGCTCACCGGTGTCAATATGCTTCGAGGTGAGTCGCCCAAGCAGACGATCCACGTCGCCATCGCCGATCTCCCCAGCATCCAGCAATGCCTTGCGGGCACTCTCGATCGGGTTCGTCACATTCACTCCTTGGGCCGCGCGTTCTAGCGCGCTGAGGTTTCCATTAAAGCAGCATCGACGGGTTCAGACAGCGGTTCTTCAGCCGCTTCGGGGGCGGCGGTGCCTTCGATGTCCTCGGCGAATATGGAAACGAAATCCACTTCCGGCTCATCGTAAGTGCCGCCAATGCGGTACTTGCCGCTGGTGAGCCGGCTGAGCGGCTCGCGCAGGAGTTGGCCGCCAACCAGCACCCCCACCGCACCGGCAGGGTTCGCGAGGGCGATGAAGGCTGCATACCAAGGCAGGCTTTGGTGCAACGGGAGCGTGACGATCATCTCGTTGTCGAGTGCGCCGGTGTCGAGATCGACCGTGCCGTTGATGCGGAAGCTTGAACCGGTGCCGGCGATGCTCGCGGGCTCCTCGAAGCGGGCCAGCCCGTCGTCGAGGGCAAGCTGCACCCGCACCTCGTCGAAGCCGATGCCCTCGCCGAACACGTCCGAGAAGTCGAGGTTGAGGCGCTTGGCGATGGTCCAGAAGTTCACCAGGCTCATGATGCGCGTGGCACCGGAACCGGTGTCGACATCGACGAAGCGGCCGTTGTCGAGATCGAGGCTGGCGTTTCCGGAAAGGTGGGCGAGATTGAACATGAGCGGCGAGCCGGGCCACGACAGCCGCCCCTGCATGGCGAACGATTCGCTCTCCACGCTCGGCGCGAAGTCCCACTGCGGCAGCACCTCGGCAACGTTGCCGGCGCGAACGACCCCGACGAACTCCGTCGTGTTCCTCGCCCGCGACCAATGCAGCGGCTGCGTCACTTCCACCTCAAGGCCGCGCACCTCGGCCGCGAGGTCCACAAGCGAGACACCTTCGGCGTCCCTGCGCAGGTTGAAGCGCCAACTGCCGTAGTCGTCCTCTCCTACGTGCACGCCTTGGATGTTCACGTCGGCATCTGGCAGGTCGTCCATGACGGCCACCGTGAGCGGGTCGGTTTCGTCCTCCTCCTCCCCGGCCGGCAGGCGAAGCGATGCCAAGTTCACTTGCCATGGGGCATCGCCAGTGCGGGCAAAGGTGCCCTCCGCCTCATGCGACCGCAGCGTGAACGTCGATTCGCTGCCGATGGTTTGGCCCGAAACCACCACGTCGTCGAGCGCAAACTGGCCGAGGTCCAGGCGCTCAAGGCGCAGTTCCCTTGCCTCCCAGTCCGGCAGCGCGGCAATCGCCTCCGCCGCGAACGGCACGGCCCCAAGCGAGCCTTGCAGGATGACGCGGTCGGCGGTGGCGTCCGCGATGGGTGCCGGGGCGCCGATGCCCAGTGCGCCACGCTGCAGTCCGTCGTCCACGACATGCAGCCAGCCTGAAAGGGCAAGATCGTCGCCGTCTGCCGTTGCCGCGGATGTTGCCTCGCCCGCCGATTGCCGCGCCGCGGCGTCATTCGCATAGCGCAAGTTCACAGCGCGATAGCCGTCGAGTAGTTGTGCAGTCAAGTGCAGTTCCCGCGCCGTCTCCGCCGGCTTGCCAAGCGGCGCGGGCAAGTCCAGCGCAACGCCTACGAGATTGCTCCGCACCGTCAGTTCAGGCGCCCGGTCTGCCTCGGGAAAGGCGGTGAACGTGGCATCAAAGGCGAAGTCGCCCGCCACGACCGACGGCGGCTCGACGTCGAGCAGCGCCGCTGCATCACGGGCGCTCGCCGCGCCCCGCGCATCGAAGCGAATGGCGTGGTCGCCGCCATCGGCTTCGGTCTCGCTGGCGATGACCATCGTCACCGGCTTGCCGAACAGCGTTCCCGCAAGGCCGTCGGCGCGGGCGACATCGGGAAGACGCAGCGACACCTGCCCGACCATGTCGTCGAAGGCAAGGCCAAGGTTGGCAAGGTCGACGTCCGTGCCCTTGAGGTCCAGCTCGATGTCGATGGCTTGTTCGATCGGCAAGGAGTCCGGCACTGGCTGGCGGAGCGGTATGGCGAGCGAGGCCGTCACGGCGACGTTACCGGTCGCGCTCCACTCGTCGTCCAGGAAGTCGAGGCGGCGTCGCTCCGGCATGGCGCGCAGGAACGCGAGCAGTTGGTCGGCGTCGTGCTCGGCGGCGAAACGAACCCGGACAAGGTCGCCAGACGGTGGCACGCGCACATCCGCCGACTTGAGCCGCGCGCCGAACACCGTCGCATCGCCCTGCACCACGACGCCGCCCGGCGTGATGGTGAGGCGACCATGGAAGTCTCGCGCTTCGGGCCATTCCGGGTCATACGCCACGGTCGCGTCCTGCACGCTCGCTGCGAGTTCAAACCGACGCGAGAGCAAGCCGTAAACTGGCCGGGCGCGGCTGTGCCACAGCAACCGGCCATCGCGCAGCACGCCGCCCCCGGTGGCGCTCCGCAGCCAGTTGCGTGTCCCGGCCGGCAGCTTGCGGGGGATGTAGGAAAAGGCCGATCCCACGTCGGCGCGGTCGATCGCTCCTTCAATCAGCACCCGCGTCTCGCCCTCACCGCCGTCGTAGGCAAGGGCGAAGCCACCCCGGGCCCGCACATCGGCGGTCTCGGCTTCGATGCCCGATCCACGCAAATGCAGGTGGCCACCTCCCACCCAAAAGGTAAGTTCGCCCACCGCACGCTGCAGCCGCCAGGAGTCGGCGAAATGGTCCGTGAAGCCGATTTCGAGGCCGTCCTGCGCTCGCACCGCCACACGCGCCACGCCCTCTGCCAATACGCCGACCAAGCGGCCATTCGCGCCAGCCACCGCTGGTGCACCACGGTAGCCCGCAAAACCAACGTCCTCCGCCTGCGCCATCCAGGCGACGTTGCCGTCCGCGGTCACGCGGGCCCGCACCGCGCGCAGGCGCCCCTTGGGTGCGGGTCCGCGCAGCCATTCCGCGCCAGCGTAGGAGCCAAGGACGAGCGCGCCCATGCGCGCGAACTCGGCAAGGTTCAGTTCCGGGCTCCAGACGTCGATCCCGTCGCCATCGACGGCAAAGCCGCCGCCGAAGGCAACCGACTCGCTGCCGACGGTGACGCGCAGTTGATCGATGCGACCCCGCTGGCGTTCACCTTCGCCTCCGGCAACGCTCCACGCCGATAGTTGCGCGGTTAGGTCCACGGCCCCGCCCGGGGCTTGCGCATCACTCACATCGAGGCGAACGCGCGCCTGCCCCGAGCCCTCGTCCCGGCGCCAGGTGCCGATGGCGTTGATCTCGGCGCCGCCCGCCAGCGGCAAAGCCTTGGTGGCCAGGCGGGAGGCGATCAGGCGTCCATGGCCATCGCCGCCACTCCTCACCTCCCCCTCCACGAGCAGGCCGCAACTGTCGCAGGCGTCCGGCGGCGTTAGGGTCAACGACAGCAAGTGGCGGTTGTTGTAGTTGCTGCCGAGCCAGGCGAGCCGCCCGAGTTCCTGCACCTCCTCTGCCGCAAACATGCGCAGGCGCAACGTCACCCGGACCGCGTCGCTGTACGCGGCAAGGGTGGCAAAGTCGAAGTCGAGCGGCTGCGTGACGCCGCGCAAGCGCCAGCCCTGCCCGTGCCGCTCAAAATCGACGGTGCCGTCCGCCACCGCAAGGTGACGGGCAACGACGCGGTTTCGCCAAAGGCTCTCGAGGATGTCTAGCTCGAAGCGCACGTCGCGGAGTTCGCCCGACGCAAAGCGAAGGCGGCGCGCTACAAAGCCCGGGTTGATGCCGTGCCATTGCCCTTCGATGCCATGCACCTCGGCGCCGATGTCTTCGAGCCACGCATTGAGCTCCGGCTCGAAGGCCGGCAGCAAGTACACGGCGGTGCGGCCAGCAAGCTGTGTGAGCGCCAGCAACACGGCCACCACCGTTGCCGTCGCAACAAGGGACGCAAGTGTCCGCTTCATGGCGCCGCCCCGCCGACGCGCCTTCGGCCCTTGCCGTGACACACCGGACAACGCCGTTCAAGCTGCTCGGCGAGGCTGGGCCCGCGGCGGCCGCGACTAAGCTCGACCAATCCCAAGGGCGACATGCCCGAGACGCGAGTCGCGGCAGGGTCGTCTGCCAAGCCCGCGCGCAATGCGTCCAGCACTTCTCGCCGGTGCCGGCGGCTCGGCATCTCGACGAAGTCGATGACAACGATGCCGCCGACGTTGCGCCGTCGCAGCTCGCGCGACAACGCCTCGGCCGCCTCGCGATTGACGCACGCCACATCGTCGTCGCCGGCCACGGCAAAGGTGCCGGAGTTGACGTCCACCGTGGTCATCGCCTCGGTGGCTTCGATGACGAGATGACCGCCGCAAGGTAGCGCCACGCGCGGCTCGAGCGCCGCGTCGATGGCACGCTCGACCCCGGCGGACTCGAACAGCGGCGTCGGACCCTCATGCAGGGCAAGGCGGGGGACGAGTTCCGGGGTGTGTTGGCGCATGTAACGTTGGATTTGCGCAAACGTGCTTGGTTCGCTCACCGTCACCGCACCTGCGTTCGGCGCCAGATCGCGTACCGCCCGGAGCGGCAGCGGCAGATCCTGATGCAGCTCCTCGCCGACGCGGGCACGTCCGCGCGCCTCCTCCACGTCCGCCCAGAGCGACAGCAGGTGTCGCAATTCCGCCTCGATGGCGTCCCCGCCGGCGCCCAGCGCGGCGCTGCGGATGATGCAGCCGTGGGGCGTGCCGAGGGACTCGCGTGCCTCTTGCGTCAGGGCCCTCAGGCGTTGCTGTTCGTCGGCGTCGCCGATGCGCTGCGAAATCGCCACCCGGTCCTGCCCCGGAAGGAGCGCCAAACGCCGCCCTGGCAGGGTCGGCCGCATGGACAGGCGCGCGCCCTTGTCCCGTACGGGGTCGCGAATCACCTGCACCAGCACGTGCTCGCCGATGTGTAGCGCATCAGCGATTGCGCGGCCCGCTTTTGGGGTCTCGCGCACATCCAGCATGCCGGGTCGTTCGAGCCCCACCTCCACAAACGCCGCCTTGAGACCTGGAACGACCCGCCGCACGCGGCCGCGACGAATGCTGCCGACGAGGCTCGCCGCATCGTCTCGCTCGATCTGCACCTCGACCACTGCTTCGCCAAGACCGTCTCGACCGTTGCCGGCTCCTTGCAGAAGCGCGACCCGCGCCTCAAACCCGCGGTCCTCGATCAAAAGCCGCCCGGTCACGCGCCGCGGCCCTGCAACTGACGGTCACTCGCGCGCCCTGAAGGGCGCGTTGACAGTTCGCTTGCGGGAACTGCTGGCCTTCGAAAGCGCCAGGTTTCCACGCCGAGTTCGGTCAGTAGCCGTTCTAGTTCGTCGAGCGGCAGTCCGACGACGGCGCTCGGGCTGCCCTCGATGGCGCGCACGAAGATCGCGCCCAATCCTTGCAGGCCGTAGCCACCGGCCTTGTCGCGCGGCTCGCCGGTCGCCCAGTAGGCTGCCATCTCCGCTTCAGGCACGTCACGCAATGTCACACCAGCTTCCGCCAACGCCGTTCGGGAACGTCCCCCGCCAACCACCGCGACGCCGGTGAGCACCTGATGGCGCCGGCCGGCGAGGGTGCGGAACATGGTAAGGAAGTCGTCCCGTCCGGTCGGCTTGCCAAAGACATCGCCACCCGGCGACACGACGACGGTGTCCGCACCCACCACCACGACCCGATGGTCGTCCCCAACGGCGCACGCAGCCTCGCCGGCCACTGCACGGGCCTTGTCGAGCGCGAGCCGCAGCACGAGATCGCGCGGGTTCTCGCCGGGATGGGGCGTCTCGTCGATGTTTGCCGGCGAGATGCGAAAGTCGAACCCCGCCTGCCGCATCAGGTCTCGTCGGCGGGCCGAGGCGGATGCAAGCACGATGTGCGTCTTCATCGCACTGGAAACCGCCGTCGCAAGGCCGCGAGTGCCAGCGCCAAGACCGGGAACAAGAGCGCGGTGACGCCAGGCGCGGCGAGGAACCAGAACGACGGCGTAGTGCCGAGCGCAAGCACCCGCGCCACCTCGCGCACAAGGGCCGCCAAGAGCAGTACCACCAAGGCGATGCCAGCCCGCTGCAGCACCGAGTAGAGACGGATGCGCTCGTGCAGGACGTGGCCGCTGAATACGGCCCCGGCCATGCAAGCGCCGTTTAGGCCGAGCGGGTCGCCAACGAGGACATCGACCACGAAACCAAGCAGCCAAGCCTCCACCAGCCCCGTCCGCTCGGAAGCGGCAAAACTCCAATAGAACAACACGGCGACGATAAAGTCGGGACGGAGGTGGCCGACCCAGTCGGGAACCGAGGCGGGAAGATGCACCACACTCGCCAGCATGGCGACAAGCAACGTCGCGAAGATCAGCCAGCCGCCGCGGCGAGGATTCATGCGTCGCCCTCACGCACCACCAGCACGTGGCGGGAACGGTCGAGGGCCGCGCTCGGCATCGCCTCCACCCGGGCGAAGTCGTCGCCGGGGTCGCGTACCACTGACTGCACGATGCCCACCGGATAGCCGAACGGAAAGCGTCCCCCGAGACCGGAACTCACGAGCAGGTCGCCCGGAACGATGTCGGACGCAATGGGCACGCTCTCGAGCGTCAGGCGGTCGAACGCGCCGGTGCCGGCGGCGATGGAGCGCAGGTTGCTGCGGTTGACGTGCACCGGCACCGCATGGGTGGTGTCGGAGATCAAGAGCACCCTACTGGTGTTCGCCGCCGACTGCACCACCTGCCCGAACAGTCCGCCGGAATCCACCACCGCCTGCCCCGTGCTAACGGAATCGCCGAGCCCCTTGTCGATCACCACCTCGTGCCGGGCGGGATTGGGCAGGATGGCGATGATCTCCGCCACCAGCACGCCCTCGGGCAGGCTTTCCGTGGAGCCAAGCAAAGCGCGCAGACGGTCGTTTTCCGCCGCAAGGCCCCGGTAGCGGCCCGCAGTTCGCCTGAGTTCAACGAGTTCCGTCTCGAGCCGTTCGACGTCGGCGCGTAATCGAGCATGGCTGGAGAACAGCCGATGCATGCGGCTGCCCAACAGGTAGGGGGACTCGGCAACGTAGTAGAGGGGGGAAACTCCGGTGGTCAGTGCGCCGCGCAAGGGCTTGAGGGTCGTCGTACCGCTGTCCACCGCGACTAGCGCGCCTGAAGCGACGCAAAGCCCGGCCAAGACGTAGCCGGAAATGCTTCTGCGAACAAACAGGCTCTTGATGACAACACCCGGCTTGGGATGGTTAACGGAACGGTTATCTAGAGATCGAGCGCGCCTCCGGCTTGGGCTGCGTTTGGGGTCTAGGTGGAGAGCAGATCGGCGGTGGCGTTGCGGTCCATCATGTCGAGCGCCATGCCGCCACCGCGGGCGACGCAGGTGAGCGGGTCTTCGGCGATGATGACCGGTAGGCCGGTTTCCTCCTTCAGCAGCACGTCAAGATCCTTCAGCAACGCGCCGCCGCCCGTGAGCACAATGCCGGTTTCCGATATGTCGGCCGCGAGTTCCGGGGGCGTCCGCTCGAGGGCATTCTTCACCGCCTGGACAATGATGGAGAGGGGCTCCTGCAAGGCTTCGAGCACCTCGTTGCTGTTCAGGGTGAAGCTGCGCGGCACGCCCTCGGCGAGGTTGCGGCCCCGCACGTCCACTTCGTTGACCTCCACTTCCTGCGGGTAGGCGACGCCGATTTCCTGCTTGATCCGCTCCGCCGTGGCCTCGCCGATGAGGCTGCCTTGGGTGCGGCGCACGTAGGCGATGATGGCGTCGTCAAAGCGGTCGCCACCGACCCTCACGGTGTCGGAATAGACCACGCCGTTGAGCGAAATGATGGCGATTTCCGTGGTGCCGCCGCCGATGTCCACCACCATCGTGCCAACCGCCTCGTGTACCGGCAGTCCGGCACCGATGGCCGCCGCCATGGGCTCCTCGATCAGGCGCACCTCGCGCGAGCCAGCCCACTGCGCCGATTCGCGAATGGCGCGTCGCTCAACTTCGGTGGACTTGCAGGGAACGCATATGAGCACGCGCGGACTGGGGCGGATGAGTGCCTCGTCATGCACCCGATGGATGAAGTAGCTGAGCATCTTTTCGGTGACGACGAAGTCGGCAATCACGCCGTCCTTCAAGGGGCGGATGGCGGTGATGTTGCCGGGCGTTCGACCCAGCATCCGCTTGGCCTCGATGCCCACTGCGGCCACTTGCTTCTGGGCGCCGTTGTTGCGGATGGCGACGACGGACGGCTCGTTCAGGACGATGCCCTGTTCCTTGACATAGATTAGCGTGTTGGCCGTGCCAAGGTCGATTGACATATCGCGCGAGAAGAGTCCGCGCAAGCCCTTGAAGATCACCTTAGTCGCGGCGCCTCGACGTGAAAGGCGAACTTTACCACGCTTGCCAAGCCCTCGGTGGGCGGATTGGCGCGGTTTTGCTAGCAATCTGTCGGCATTCGGACGGCGCAAGCCGGCCGAATGCCGACTTACGTGATAGGACGGCTTGGGCTGGGGCAAGAAGCGTCGTCCGAAGGCAACGGTTCTTGTGCGCTAACGACCCCTTTACAAGCGGCCCCTTTCGCCGAGCGGGCAACGCTCTACAGCGTCTGTGCGCTGGCGCCCTGAGGGCGCGTTGGCAGTCGGACTTTGCTGTTGCGGGTTGTTTACGGGGCTGCTTTCGCCTTCAATTGCGGCGCGCACACATGGAGCGACTGCGGCGAGATGGATTCGGAAACGCTAGAGAAGCTGATGCGGCTGTCCGCGCTGGAGCTCGACGAGGACGCGCGCGCACGGGTAGTGCGCGACTTGGGCCGCATCGTTGCACTCATCGACGAGATGCAATCTGTCGATACCGAGGGGGTAGAACCTCTGGCGCATCCGCTCGATGCCGTGCAGCCGCTCAGACCCGACCGGGCCGATCCAAACGTGGACCGGGCGACGCTGCAGCAGGGCGCTCCCGCCACGCGGGACGGTCTCTACCTGGTGCCGCGCGTTGTCGAATAGCGCGATGACAGGCGGTGCGTTCGCCACGCTTGCGGAGCTTCGCGCGGAGCTGGCCGCGCGACGCGTTGGCGCGGTGGAACTGGCGCAGGCGTGTCTCGACCGAATCGCTGCCCTGGCGCACCTGAACGCCTTCGTCTCGACGTGCCCCGAACGGGCGTTGGCCCGCGCCGAGGCCGCGGACCGCCACATCGCCAAGGAGGGACATGCAGGACTCGTTGGCCTCCCCTTCGCACACAAGGACATCTTCTGCGTGCAGGGGCTTCCCACCACCTGCGCTTCGCGCATGCTGGCAGATTTCGTTGCGCCCTACGACGCCACCGTGGCGGCACGCATGGACGCCGCCGGCGCCGTGCTCGTGGGCAAGGCCAACATGGACGAGTTCGCGATGGGCTCGTCGAGCGAGACCGGGCATCTTGGCTCGGTGCGCAATCCCTGGGACACGAGCCGCGTCGCTGGCGGTTCCTCCGGCGGCTCCGCAGCAGCGGTGGCGGCAGGACTCGTGCCGGCCGCTACCGGCACCGACACCGGCGGCTCCATCCGCCAGCCAGCGGCCTTTTGCGGCATATCCGGCCTCAAGCCCACCTACGGACGCGTGTCGCGCTACGGCATGATCGCGTTTGCTTCGAGCCTCGATCAAGGCGGCCCGATGGCGCACACGGCTGAGGACTTGCGGCTCCTGCTCGCCTGCATGGAGGGGCGCGACCCACGCGATTCCACCAGCGCCGACATGCCGCCCACCGCCGCCGAAGCCAAGCCGCGCCCCTTGCGCATAGGCATCCCGGGCGAGTATTGGGATGCACTCGGCACCGACATGGGCACCGCACTCGATGCCGCCCGCCGCGCCATCGAAGGATTAGGCCACCAGCTAACCGCCGTATCCCTGCCCCACACCCGCGCCGCAGTGGCGGCCTATTACGTCATCTCCAGTGCAGAAGCCTCGACCAACCTCTCGCGCTACGACGGCGTGCGCTACGGCCATCGCGCAAACGCCCCGAAGGACCTCGAAGAGCTCTACCGCCGCAGCCGCAGCGAGGGCTTCGGCGATGAAGTGAAACGGCGCATCCTGACCGGTGCGTACACTTTGTCTGTCGGCTACTACGACGCCTACTACCAGAAGGCGCAGCGCGTGCGGCGACTCATCCGCCAGGACTTCCTGGATGTGTTCGCGTCAATGGACGCAATCCTCGCCCCGGTGACGCCGACGCCGGCCTTCAAACTCGACGCCATGCAAGCGGACCCCACCGACATGTACCGCCAGGATGCATTCACGGTGCCGGCTAGCCTCGCCGGGCTGCCGGCGCTTTCCGTGCCTTGCGGCCAGGTGGAGGGCCTGCCCGTAGGCATGCAGCTCATCGGGCCCCATTTCGCCGAAGATCGACTGCTGGCCCTCGGCGAAGCGTGGCAGCGGGAAACCGATTGGCACATGCTCCGTCCAACCCAACCCCGTGCAGCCCCGGAGGCGACCTAAGTGAGCACACAGTGGGAAAGCGTGATCGGGCTCGAGGTGCACGTTCAGCTCGCCACCGAGTCGAAGATCTTCTCCGACGCGCCGGTGGCCGCTGGCGGCGACCCCAACAGCCGCGCCTGCGGAGTGGACCTGGGCCTCCCTGGCGTCCTGCCGGTGCTGAACGAGAGCGCACTCGGCATGGCGCTGACGTTCGGCCTTGCCGTGGATGGCGAGATCGCCCGCGAATGCCGCTTCGACCGCAAGAATTACTTCTATCCCGACCTGCCAAAGGGCTATCAAATCAGTCAGTTGGACGAACCCGTGGTGAGCGGCGGGCATCTCGACATCGACCTCGGCGACGGCCGCAGTCGGCGCATCCACCTGACCCGCGCGCACCTCGAGGAAGATGCCGGCAAGTCGGTGCATGATGCCTACGCCGGCCTTTCCGGCATCGACCTCAACCGCGCCGGCACGCCGCTGCTTGAGGTGGTGTCGGAACCGGAACTCACGAGCCCCGAAGAGGCGGCACAGTACTTTCGCGCCCTGCACTCGCTGGTACGGGCGCTCGGCATCTGCGACGGCAATCTCAACGAAGGCTCCATGCGCTGCGACGCCAACATCTCCATTCGCCCAAAGGGGGACAAGGAGCTTGGCGAGCGCACAGAGATCAAGAACATCAACTCCTTCCGCTTCGTCGAGCGCGCGCTCGCCTTCGAGATCGAGCGCCAGATTGGCGTCGTCGAAGCCGGTGGCGAGGTGGTGCGGGAAACGCGCCTCTACGACGCCGAACGCGACGAAACCCGGCCCATGCGCGGCAAGGAAACCTCGGAGGATTACCGCTACTTCCCGGACCCGGACCTACTCCCCGTGCTGGTCACCGACGCCATGCTGCAGGAGGCCCGCGCCCGCCTGCCCGAGCTGCCAGCCGCCAAGCGTGAGCGCTACGCCCGCGACTTCGCCCTTGACGACTATGCCTGCACCCGCCTCACGGGCGATCCAGACCTCGCCCGCTACTTCGAGGCCGTCACCGCCACCGGCGTCGAACCCCGCCAAGCGGCCAATTGGGTACTCGGCGAAGTGAGCGCCGCCCTCAACCGCGACGAACGCGCCCCCCACGACATCCCCGTTCCGGCAGAAGGGCTCGGCACCCTCATCGCCCGCGTCGACGAAGGCGTAATCTCCGGCGCCGCCGCCCGCACCGTTCTCGCCACCCTCTGGCAAGAGGGCGGCGACGTGGACGCGCACATCGCGGGCTCGGGCCTCGCGCAACTCAACGACGACGACGAGCTACGCCGCCTCGCCCAAGAAGCAGTAGAAAGCCACCCCGACCAAGCCGCCCAATACCGCGCCGGCAAAGCGAAACTCCTCGGCTTCTTCGTCGGCCAGGTCATGAAAGCGAGCCAGGGCAAGGCCAACCCGCGCCAAGTGAACGAACTTCTACGCCAACTCCTAGCCGACGCCTAAAGCCCCACCCCGGCGTCGCCAAGGAGACGCGCCTTACAGCGCGAGCGAGGGCGACACGCCCACGCCCCAAGCAAGGCCCTCGCAAGGCACCGCCAATCCGTGTGGGGCGGGCCCTTGGAGGGAAGGCATTCTGTTCCCTGGTGCGCGCAAGCGCGCCGTCCGAGGGCGAAAGACGCCCCTTCCGGCGCGCAGCGGCACGCGGTTGACACGCCGAAACCGCCGTGGCGCAATACGAGCACACGGCTCGAATGCGATCTTGGAGCCACACCAAGGTAATCCCATCGTGAGCGGACCCGCGACCAAGAGTGATGTGCGCTGGTGCCGGGAGTTCCAGAGCGCCGCGAGTTTTTCCGAGGACCTTGGTGGTTTGGGTGCGTATGTGGCACCGCGCCGGGGACCATCGAGTCAGCTACAGGGCCAGAAGGAAGACTACGTCCTCCGCCGCGTGCTCGTCGCATTGCATCGCGCGAACCGGCTCAACCATCCACTCACGATCTGGGCGCAGGACCAATGTGCACCAGACTTCGTCATCCAAGATAGCCGTGGCGAGTGGGGCCTGGAGGTAACGGAAGCAGGTTCTGCGCCAATACACAAGCGCAGAACCGAGGTGGCACGACTTGACGGCCCCGCAAGCGAAGAGCATTTGGTGCCTCTCGGGCAGAGAAGGGAAGCGCTAGCCGAAGCGCTCAAGAAAAAAACCGGAAAGCTGAACAAGGACTACGCCAACCGTCGAGAGTTTCCGACGATGTGCGATCTCGTGGTGTACGACAACTGCAACGCATATTCGGACATCGGCCACGACCTTTCAGATGCGCGCGAGGTTCGCGACGCCCCGATTATCGAAGGCGACTTTCCCACTCTCAGCGAATTCCGCGAAGTTTTCCTGCTGCGCGAGGACGGTCGGACCGTCTACTTCGACCTGCTTGGCTCTTGCCAGGAGGTCGACATCGGCACCGACTACAACATCGACTTTGCCGAGTGGATTGCCGAACAGGTGGAGCTGCTCCGGGCGGGCAGATCGACTGAGCTCGACATCGAGGAGCTGACCGAGGAGTTGCTTGCGTTGGCGAAGCGAGACAGGCGTTCTCTTCGTAGCCATTTGCAGGTGCTCATGCACCATCTCCTGAAGTGGCAAGCACAGCCAGACAACCGGTCATCGAGCTGGGAGGGCTCGATACGGAACGCACGGGACGAGATACAAGGGATACTGGAAGACTCGCCAAGCCTGTGGGGAGATCTGGGCGCCGGCGTGCATGACGTGTACCAAAAGGCCAGGCTTTATGCTGCCAAGGACACGGGCCTTGCGATCGACAAGTTTCCAGAGGAGTGCCCATTTATTGCCGATGGGACGGATGAGCGCATGATGCGAGATGGCGCTCTTGAGTTCCTGAACCCCGAGTGGTTGCCCGAATAGCGGGCCGTTCCACTCCCCCGAGACCGCCCCTCGCTACCCCTTCGGCCAATGGTGCGACGCCGAACGTCGCATCTGGGCAGGGATTGCATCCTTCCATCGCGTCCCAAAGCCGTTCCCTGCGGCACACAAATCCGCCACCATCGACGCAATGAACACCACCGACCTCCTAATGCTCCTGCTGGCCGCGGGCCTCGGTCTCGCTGGGGGCAGCTTTGCCAACGTGGCCGCGCGGCGGTTGCCGATCGTCCTCGCGCGACGCTGGCGGAACGAGGCGCTGACAACGCTGCACATCGAGCCCGCGACGGCATCGCCCTTCAACCTAGCTCGACCGCGCTCCCACTGCCCCTCATGCAGCACGCCCATCCGCGTGCGTCACAACATCCCCGTAATCGGCTGGTTGCTGCTGCGCGGGCGCTGCGCGGCATGTGGAACGTCGATTCCGGCACGCTATCCGCTGGTGGAACTCGCGGGCCTGGCAACTGCGCTCGCCACCACCGCCGTGTGGGGTTTCACGGCCCTTTCCCTCCTGCACGGCGTTTTCCTGCTCGCCCTCCTCACGGCTGCCCTGATTGATTGCGACACCCACCTGCTGCCCGATGAAATCACCCTGCCCCTGCTTTGGCTTGGCCTCGGCTGTGCGTGGGCATTCCCCGAGCGCCCGGCCCTCGCCGATGCCGCAATCGGTGCCGCCACCGGCTACCTCGTGCTGTGGGGCATCTACCATGCCTTCCGCCTCGTCACCGGCAAGGAAGGCATGGGCCACGGCGACTTCAAGATGCTGGCCGCGCTCGGCGCTTGGTTCGGCTGGCAGGCGTTGCCGGCAATCGTCCTCATCGCCTCGCTGACCGGCCTCGCCTTCGCCGTGGCACGAAGGTTGCGGCACGGCCCGCCGCCCTCGGACGACCCCACGGCCGCGGCAATGCCCTTCGGCCCGTTTCTTGCCATCGGCGGCTGCGTTACGCTGTTTCTCCATGACTGGATCGTCCATGCAACGCTGTTCCGAGGAACCCTCCTCGCACCCTACGAGCTTGCGCCGTAGAAAGCCACGCAGTGGCACTCTGCGGCGCGAGGTCATGGGGAGGTGGGGGCACCGAACAACGGAGACATCTTGGCCAGCTACGTAGTAGGCATCGCCGGCGGCATCGGCAGCGGCAAAACCGCCGTTTCCGACCGCTTCGCCGAACACGGCATCGTCGTGGTGGATGCGGATGTCGCGGCCCGCGACGTGGTGCGCCCCGGCGAGCCGGGTCTCGCGGCCATCGCCGAGCGCTACGGCAGCGCCGTCATCAACGGCAACGGCGAACTCAACCGCGCAGCCCTGCGCGAGCGCATCTTTCGCGACACCGATGAGCGCCGCTGGGTGGAGCGGCTGCTGCATCCCGCCATCAACCGTCTCATCGCCGAGCGCCTCGCCGCCGCCACATCGCCCTACGCACTGCTGGTAAACCCGCTCATGCGCGCCCGCGACGCCCGTGCCGACCGCATCCTCGTGGTGGACGTTTCGGAAGAGGTGCAGGTCGCACGCACCACCGCCAGGGACAGCGTGGAGGAAGAGCAGGCGCGAGCCATCATCGCCAGCCAACTTCCGCGCAGCGAGCGACTCGCCTTCGCCGACGACGTGATCGTCAACGACGGCACCCTCGACCAACTCGATGCCCCCGTGAGGAAACTGCACGCCCAGTATCTGGAGCTCGCCAATGGCGCATGACACGGCCCGCATCGTCGTCTGCCCAACCTGCTCGAAGCCGGTCAAGTGGACACCAGCCAACCCGTTCCGCCCATTCTGCTCGGAGCGTTGCCGACTGATCGACTTCGGCGGCTGGGCCAGCGAAAGCCACGTCATTCCCGGCGACCCGGTCTATGACGACATCGACTCCGAAGACCTCGACCGGCAGCGCGGCGATCTCGGAGACGACTTCGCTTGACCCGCAAGGGCGCTCAGCCGAACGCAAGGCAAGACTGCCATGCACCGAACGCTCCCAAGCTCTAGCGTCGCAAGACCCCGACCCTTTGACGCCCCTGCCACGGCACGCTCTTTGCGCTCTCCGAAACTGCTGGCTCTGATTCTGCAATGCGTTCTGCCGGCGGCGCTCGCCAGCGAAGGCGACTTGGCAACGGCGCTGTGGTCGCAAGACCCGGGCCGCGGCGTTTGCGGAGGCTACGCGCACCGACCGCTTGAAAGTCCTGACGCGCCCTTGCACGAAAATGCCACCGTTGCCACGGCCGCCACCCTCTCCCGCCTCGGCCTCATGACCACTCTGCGCGGCAACGTCGTCGTCCGGCAGCCCGGCCGCGAACTGCGCGCACCAGCCCTCATGCTCGACGAGGAAGCACAGACGGCCCGCGCCGAGGGCATCGCGGAACTGCGCGACGCGGCCCTCCACCTGCGTGGCAAGAACCTCGAACTCACCATGCAAGACGACTCCGCCTCCCTCGAACAAGCCGAATTCGTCATGCTCCAGAGCCAGATGCGCGGCACCGCCGACCGTCTCGAGAAGCAGGGCGCGGGGCTCAGGCTCACCAACACCTCCCTCACCGGCTGCCCTCCCGGCCACAACGGCTGGGTGATCCGCGCCGACCGCATCGAGATCGACCAAGACGACACCTTCGCCACCGCCACGGACGCCCAGGTGCGCGTCGGTGGCGTGCCCGTGTTCCGAGCCCCCTATCTGCGCTTCCCGGTCACCGAAACGCGCGTGTCTGGGTTCCTCTTCCCGGAACTCAGCCACGGCGGCGTCAGCGGCATCGAACTCGGCCTGCCCTACTACCTCAACCTCGCGCCCAACTACGACGCAACCCTCATCCCGCGCCTGATGACCCGCCGCGGCACCGGCATCGACGGCGAGTTCCGGCACAAGGCCCCGGGCAGCGACACCGAACTGCGCACCGCCTGGCTCGGCAACGACGAGCAATACAACGGCGTGCTGTCACGCCGCGATTGGCTGCGTGCCGGCAATGAAGGCGTGACGAGCTTCAACCCGGCCGATCGCTGGCTCACGAGACTTGACCACCAAGGACAGTTCGGCGCCTTGAGCACGCTCGTCAGCTACGCCAAGGCGAGCGACCGCGACTATCTCGCCGACTTCGGCTACGGCGCCGGCCCCGACCTCGAGTTCGCCAGCCAAGTGACCCTGCCGAGCCGGGCCGAAGCGCGCTACCGGCGCGGTGGCTGGGACGCACGAATCTGGGCACAGAGCTTCCAGCCCCTCACGGAGCGGCCGGCACCCTGGCGGCGCGTACCCGAAGCAAACGTGGTGTATCGCGGCCGGCTCGCCGGCCCATTGGAATGGTCGCTGGCGAGCGTCTGGTCCTGGTTCGACCGCGACGATGCCGCCCTCGCCGCGCCGTCCCTCGCCGGCCGTCGCCTGCACGTCGAGCCCGGCGCCCGGTTGCGGCTCGCCCGCCCGTTCGGATTCTTGAACTTGGGCGCCGCCTACCGCTACACCGAGTGGGACCTCGATCACGCCCGCCGCGACGCCACACCGCACCGCGCCCTCGCCCGCGCCAGCATCGACGGCGGCCTTTTCTTCGAGCGCCCGCTCGGCGAAGGCTGGATACAGACCCTCGAACCGCGAGTCGCCTACTTCCGCCAGCAACACGCGGAGCAAGACCATCTGCCGAGGTTCGACGCTGCCGCTCTCACCTTCGGCTACGACCAACTGTTCCGCACAGACCGCTTCGCGGGCCTGGATCGCATCGGCGATGCGCATCGCGTTTCCGCCGGGGTCGTGAGTCGTATGCTCCAGGCCGAACGCGGCGCCGAGCGCCTCGTCGCCCGCGTCGGCGCCATCGCCTGGCTGGATGACCGCCGAGTGACGCTGAACGGCAGACCCGGCGCGAACGAAACCCGCCCCGCTGCCTTCGCCGGCGACATGACCGGCCACATTGGCCCGGTGCGTATCACCGGCACGGCCGCCTGGGACACCGAGGGCCGCCGCCTCGACGAAGCCGGCCTCATTGCCATGACCCGCTCGGAGTCTGGCCGCATCATGAGTTTCGGCTATCGCCGCCGTGCCGCCATCGACGTGGACCAGACCGACATCGGCATCTACGCCCCCGTCACCCATCGCCTCAGCATCTTCGGCCGATGGAACCATGACTGGCAAAACGGTCAAATGGTGGAAGGATTCGCCGGTTTCGGCTGGCGCGGCTGCTGCGTCGAGGTGAAGCTGCTATGGCGCCGCTTGATCGACGCCCCAAGACACCCTTCCTTCGGCAACGCGAACAATCCCCTCCAAGCCACCGGAGCCCCAGATGCAACGCCAGAAGACCGAGTGATGCTGCAAGTGTCCTTGAGCGGCCTAGCCGGCTTCGGCCGCCGCATAGAATCCCACTTGGAACGCGGGGTCCGAGGCTACCGCCGCACGCCATAGGAAGTGCCTTGGCGCCTCACCCGAGAACACCCAGCCTTACCTCCCACTCCACAACCCGGTAATCTACCCCACGCGGAGACAAACGGTGAGCAACTTGCACAAGCACCTGACAAGCAACGCCGGATGGCGGAACCGCCCCTTGGCAACTCTCGCCCTCGTGGTGGCCCTCGGCATCGCCGCGCACACCTGGCCGGCCCAGGTGTGCGTCGAGGGCATTGCCGCCATCGTCAACGAGGATGTCGTGCTCGCCAGCGAAGTGGCGCGTCGCCTTGCCCTCTTCGAGGAACGGATGCGCGCCCAAGGGCAGGACGAAATGCCGGAACGCGACGCCATTCTCAGCCAGATCCTCGAGCAACTCGTCATGGAGAACCTCCAGTTGCAGGAGGCCAGGGCGCGCGGCATCGAAATCGAGGACGAGGCCCTCACCGACTCGGTGCAGGCCTACTCCGAGCAGCAAGGGCTTACGCTCGATCAGTTCCGCGAGCAGCTAGCCGCCAGCGGCATGAGCTACCGCGAGTTCCGCGACGAGGTGCGCCGGGAACTCACCCTGCAGCGCGTGCAGCAAAACGTCGTCAACCGCCGCGTCTACCTCACCGAGCAAGACGTGGAATCGCTCATCGCCTCGCCCTTCTTCCGCGACTACATCTCCGACGAATACCGCATCGGTCACATCCTGCTGCAAGTGAGCCAGAACGCCACCCCAGAGGCGGCCCTCGAAGCCACACGCACAGCCGACGACATCGTGCGCCAGTTGCGCGAAGGCGCAGACTTCGCCCGCATGGCCGTGGAACATTCCGCCGCCAGCACCGCCCTAGAAGGCGGCGACCTCGGCTGGCGCAAGGCAAGCCAGATTCCGGGTCTGTTTGCCGAAGCGGTGCTTGCGCTCGAAATCGGCGAGACCGCGGACCCCGTGCGGGCCCCGTCCGGCTTCCACATCGTGCAGCTAGTGAGCAAGCGCGGCGCATCGCAAAGGCGGGAACAGCAAACCCTCGCCCGCCACATCCTGCTCAAACCCTCCACCATCCGCTCCGAGGAGCAAACCGTCGAAGCGATCTGGGACCTGCACGCCCGCATCGTCGCCGGTGAAGACTTCGCCGACCTCGCCCGCGAGCACTCCAACGATCCCGGCAGCGCCCTCGCCGGCGGCGAACTGGGCTGGGCACCAGCCACCAACTACGTCGATCGGTTCCGCGAAGTGCTCGATGGCAGCCAACTCGGCGACCTTTCCGAACCCTTCCAGACCGAACACGGCTGGCACATCCTCGAAGTGCTGGGCCGTCGCGAGGAGGACATGAGCAAGGAGGCCCGCACCGACATCGCTGCCCGCGTGCTGCACCAGCGCCGCTTCGAGGAAAAGCTGCAAGAGTGGCAATCGGAACTGCGCGACGAAGCCTTCGTGAAGACCATGGGTGGCTGCGGCGAAACCGCCGGTTGAACGATCCCCCTCCCCCACGGCGGCCCCGGCCGCGCAAGCGCTTCGGCCAGCACTTCCTGGTCGACCAAGGGGTTGTGGAGCAGATATTCGCAGCCCTCCGCCTCGCCCAAGACGACCACGTGATCGAGGTGGGCCCCGGCCACGGTGCCCTCACCGCACGACTGCTCAGCGAAGCCGCCAGCGTTGCCGCCATCGAAGTCGACCGCGATCTGGCGGCCCGCCTCGCCACCCGATTCCCCACATTGCAGCTTGAGGTAGCGGACGTCCTCCGCACGGACCTGGCCGAGTTCGCCCAACGCACACAAGGCCAGGCCCCCCACACCCGCATAGTCGGCAACCTCCCCTACAACATAGCCACTCCCCTCCTCGGCCAGCTATTCGCCATAGCCAACTCGCAAAAGGCCACAACCCCCAACCCCATCACCGACATCCACGTAATGCTCCAGCGCGAAGTCGCGGACCGCCTCACCGCGCCCCTAGGCAGCGCCGACTACGGCCGCCTAACCGTGATGGCGCAATACCACTGCCAAGTTGAACGCCTGTTCGACGTTCACCCCACCAGCTTCCGACCCGCCCCCAAGGTGCGCTCAGCCTTCGTGCGCCTCCGCCCCCGACCCAACCACCCCGACTGCGACCTCGACGCGCTCTCCCAAGTGCTCCGCACGGCATTCTCCAAGCGCCGCAAAACCATCGCCAACGCACTCGCCCCGCTCCCGTTGGACCTCCCTGCCCTAGGCCTCGAACCATCCCTTCGGCCACAGGAACTGTCGGTGGACGACTACGTCGGGCTGGCGCGCCAGATGGCGTTGCCTAGCCCGGTGAGGCGGTGACCCCACCAAGGGGGGAACACGCTCATCTCGGCGGGGAGGGATACACGGCGCCATCTGGCGATAGGCTATGCGGGTCTCGCGTGCGTCGAAGCGTTTGGGTCGTCACGGGCGCCGAGGCACGGAAAGATCAGAGGGAGGGCGAGCGGTAATGAGCGAGATTGCGATTCATGTGGAGACGGCCTACATC
The DNA here is from genome assembly GCA_965116935.1 of Pseudomonadales bacterium. Lineage (GTDB taxonomy): Bacteria > Pseudomonadota > Gammaproteobacteria > Pseudomonadales > Azotimanducaceae > VXYL01. The sequence continues at coordinate 5,501,245 of OZ220737.1, forward strand.
GAGCGGGAGTCCGATCCGGCGAATGGGCGGCACGTGTTCGCCTACACCATCACCATCGCCCACCGTGGCGGCGAACCCGCGCGGCTGGTGAATCGCTATTGGCTCATCACGGACGGCAACGGCAAGCGCGAGGAGGTTCGGGGGCCCGGGGTGGTGGGCAAGCAGCCTCGGCTGGAGGAAGGGCAGGCGTTTCGCTACACCAGCGCCTGCATTCTGGAGACGCCGGTGGGGGTCATGCAGGGGCACTACGAGTTCCACACCGACGACGGGGACGTGTTCGAGGCGCCCATCGACGCCTTCACCCTCGCCGTGCCCAACGTGGTGCAGTAGGGGCGTGGCAACCTATGTGGTCGGCGACATCCAGGGGTGTTTTCGCAGTCTGAAGCGTTTGCTCCATCGGCTGCGGTTCAACCGCCAGCACGATCGGCTCTGGTGCGTGGGAGACCTCGTCAATCGCGGCGCTGGCAACCTCGCCACGCTGCGCTTCGTGCGCGACTTGGGCGAGCGCGCCACGTGCGTGCTCGGCAATCACGACCTGCACCTCTTGGCCATCGTCTTCGGCGGTCACAAACCTCGCCCGAGCGACACGCTGGACGACGTGCTGAATGCGCCGGACTGCATGGAGCTCGCCCACTGGTTGCGCTCGCTGCCGCTGCTAGTCCGCGCCGAGGACGTGACGATGGTCCATGCGGGGGTTCCCCACATCTGGAGCCTCGACATGGCCTGTGCACTGGCCGGGGAGATCGAAGCCGCGGTCCGCGGCCCGCATTACGAGGGCTTCTTCGAGCGCATGTACGGGGACATTCCCGACACCTGGGACGATGAGCTCGCCGGCATGGAGCGCTTGCGCGCCATCACGAACTACCTGACGCGGATGCGGTTCGTGGACCCAGACGGGCGCATGGACTTCGATTTCAAGGGAGTTCCGACCGAGGCGCCGCCCGGAGGGAGCTTCGCTCCGTGGTTTCGCTACCCGACCCAAGTAGGCGGACGGTTGCTATTTGGGCACTGGGCCGCCTTGGACGGCGATGCTGGCGGCGGCAACTTCATTGGCCTCGACACCGGGTGCGTTTGGGGCAGGACCATGACGGCCTATCGGCTGGAGGACGGCAGGCGGTTCTGGGTCGAGTGCGGCGGCGAGGCGTGACAAACCGGGGAGAGCGTTCTTCGGGAGGGCGGGCTAGTGCCACAACGGCACATTGGCGTGGCATTCTTTCGCGCTCCCGCAGTCTGATGCCGTGAGCCCCATGAAGAACGTGATCCTGCTCATCACCGATACGTTTCGCTATGACAATCTGGCCGATCATGCGACGCGCCCCGTGCGCACGCCGTGTCTCGATGCGTTTGCCGAATCTCGCGCCACCGCCATCGAGGGTTTCTACACCGCCAGCTTCCCCACCATTCCGCATCGCACGGATGTCGCCACCGGTGTGCTCGGCTGGCCGCACTATCCGTGGCAACCCATCTCGCGCAGCGGGCCGAACCACATTGCCGGCAGCCTAGGTTCGCAGGGCTATGCCACGCAGCTCATCTGCGATTGCCCGCACCTGTTCAACAGCCGCTTCCAGCACGCCTTCGATGCCGCCTTTCAGCACCGGGGGCAGGAGGGCGACAAGCATCTGCTGCAACTCAATCGCCCCATTCGGGAAACCGTGCCGCCCACCAAGGCGCGCACGAGGCCGGCGTGGCGCGGCGCAAACCTCACGGACCTGCATCGCTGGATGAACCGCTACTTCGAGTCGGAGGAGGACACCTTCGCCGCGCGCACCGCCGCCACCGCCACCCGCTGGCTGGAGGAGAACCACGCCGGCACGCCGTTCTTCCTGTGGGTGGATTTCTTCGACCCGCACGAGCCTTGGGACCCGCCCGAATACATGGTGCGGCGCTACCAGCCGGACTACGACGGCGAACCCATGCTGCACTGCAACTACGGTCCGGCCACGGACTACACGCCGGACGAACTGACAAACCTCTGGGCGCACTACGCGGCCGAGTCGGAGATGGTGGATCGCCACTTGGGGCGCGTGCTGCAGAAGATCGACGACCTGATGCTGTGGGACGACACCATCGTCGTCGTCACCAGCGACCACGGCACCAGCTTGGGCGAACACAACCGCACCGGCAAGAGCAACATCAGCGACCACGACGAGCGTTACTGGCCCATCTATCCCGAAGTCGGCCATGTGCCGTTCCTGGTCGGCGGCGGCGATGTGCCGGCGGGCAACAGCCTGAGTCTCCTCGCCCAGCCACAGGACATCCTGCCAACCATCGCCGAGTTCGCCGGTTTCGACAGCACCATGCCCAAGCCCGTGGAAGGCAAGAGCTTCGCTGGCTCCGTGCGAAACGGCGGCGGTGGGCACCGCGAGATGGCGGTGAGCGCTGGTTTCGTGCGCCCGGGCGACGATGGCCGCTGCCCGCCCACATCCGTCACCCCGTTCGCCGCAACCGAGAGCTGGGGCTACGCGCCGTGTGGGGCGCAAGGGAAGCCTGAGCTCTACAACTTGGCGCAAGACCCGAACGCAGCGACGAACGTCGCCAGCGACCATCCCTCGGAACTCGCCGAAATGGCGGAACGCTTCGACGCCTTCATGGCGGAAGCGGGCGTGCCGGAGTCGGTGCGGCAATGCTGGGCGGCGGAAGCCGCGTAGGAGAAGCGACATGGCACGACGCCCTGCGAGAAAGCGGAAGCTGCGCTACGGCTTCATCGGTGCCGGAGGCATCGCGGGAGCGCACCTACGCGAGCTTGCCAAGCGCGACGATGTGGAGGTGGTGGCAATGGCCGACATCTCTGAGGAGGCTATTGCGAGGCACAGGGAGCGCTTTGGCATCGCGTCCGGGTATGAGGACTACAGCGAGATGCTTGCCGGCGAAGAACTGGACGCGGTTTCGGTGTGCACGCCGAACAAGCTGCACGAGCAACCCACCATCGATGCGTTGAAGGCCGGCTGCGACGTGCTGTGCGAGAAGCCGCTAGCGGACAGCGCCGAGGCCGGCGAGCGAATGGTGGCGGCGGCCAGGAAAGCGGGGCGCAAGCTCGTAATCGGCTTTCAGTATCGCTACAACGCCCGCACGCAGTTCCTGCGCAAGGCCGCGGAGGGCCGGCAGTTCGGCAACATCCTCTATGCGAGCGTGAAGGCGCTCCGGCGGCGCGGGATTCCCAACTGGGGCGTGTTCGGGCGCAAGGAGCTGCAGGGCGGCGGGCCGCTCATCGACATCGGCGTGCACGTGCTGGAGATGACCCACTACACGATGGGCTCGCCGGTGCCGGTGAGCGCCTGCGCGGACATGTTCACGTACATCGGCAACAAGCCCTCGAACCGCATCGAATCGGCATGGAAGGGCTGGGACCACCGCACCTACAACGTCGAGGACCTTGCAGTGGGCCGGATCCGGTTCGAAAACGGAGCGGTGGCGCATATCGAGGCCGCATTCGCCGCCCACATTGCCGGTGACGAGTGGAACTTCACCCTGATGGGCGACAAGGGCGGGGCGACCTGGGACCCGCCGCAGATCTTCCGCGACGAACACGGCCACATGGTGAACAAGACCCCGGCCTGGCTGGCGGAGAAGCAACAGCCAATGTTCCAGAGCAAGATGTTCAACTTCGTGGAACACTGCCTCTACGACCGCCCAACTTTGGCCCCGGGAGAGGACGGCCTGGCGGTGCAACGGATGCTGGACGCACTGTACCGATCTGCCGAGAACGGCGGCGGAGAGGTCGCGATCTAGGGCGCCGTACCGGCGATAGGAGGTCCTGTGGGGCGAGGGCATCCCTCCGAAGGCCCGCCCTGTTCACGCACTAGCAGCCGGCGAAGGCGGCGCATGCGTCGCCCGTCTTCGGGTGGCCCTCCCGCACGCACTAGCTCGTCCTCTTCGTAGGGGACGGGCTTGTCCCGTCCCGTGCTGGACGCTAGAGGTCGATGTTGGGGCTCGCTGGCTGAGCTGGCGATGTGCCGCGGCGACCGGATTCGAGGTTCAGGATTCTCGAGTTGGTGCTTGCGCGCCAGCGGTCTATGGCGGCCACGGCTTCCTCGTTCTTGGCCACGCGCTGTTCGACGCGGGTGGCGAGTCCGGCAGCGACGTTGGCCTTGTCGACGAGGTCGCGGTTGTTCGCCACCATGCGGTTCAATTGCAGGTCAATGGCCGTTAGGCGGTCGGCAATGTCCTGCTGTCGGGAAATGGCGGTGTCGTGGCGCGAGACGGCGCTCTTGACCGTGTCCATGTCTGCCAGGGCCGCGGCGAGGTTCTTGTCGAGGTTCGCGAGGGCGGCTTGGTTGTCCTCGATCCAGCGCTTGTTGCGCTTGTTGGAAACGTCCCACAGCTTGCGGATTTCGGATTCCCAGAAGTTGATCTGTTCGTTGGTTCCTTCCTCCGAGGCGGAGAGAGATTCGTCGGTGAGCCGCAGGCGTTCCTCCAACGCGCCGATGCGTCGAGATGCTTGCTCAAGAGTGGATTTCGTCGCCCGCAGCTCCTCGTGCTGCGTGACGAGAAAGTAGCCGCCACCGGCAACGGCCACGAGCGCTGCCACCAGCGCCACCGAAACCAGCACCGAGGAGCCTCGTCCACCGCCGCCGCCACCGCGGCGCGATCCACGTTGATACGGCCGTCCCTCGCTGGGATTGGCCGCGATCAGCCCCGCCTCCGAGTCGCCCTCCGCCACGCGCTCTCCTTGTCGCTCCCTGCCTACCGAACGTCAAAAGGCATCCCCGGCGCCGGCGGATCCGCCAGCGCCGGGGTCGAGCCGATGCTCGCTGTGCGTCAAAGCCCTGCGACGACTCCCATGACCACCGTCAGGATGACACTGGAAGTGATCACGCCACGCACAGTGGTGATCGGGCCCATCTTGCCGAACAGTGCGTTCGCCTCGATGGCGGCAACGATGAGGATGCCGATCCACATGCCCATGCTGGTGAGGTTGCCAGCGCCAAACGCGTAGGTCGCATGCGACACCATGAAAAACGCCATCGGCAAGGAAAACAGCGTGTTGGTGCGCGACGCGAGCAGTGCCTTCGCGGCCGCAGCCGCCTGGTTGGGATCCGCCTCGCCGCCATCCCGCACCGACTCGTTCGAGGCGATGACGATCTTCTGGTTCGGCCAGATTACCAGCCAAACGTTGAGGAACATGACCGTGCCAAGCAGTGCACCGAGCAGGATGCCTACGGAAAGGCTGCCCATGATTACGTACAACAGTATGACGCCGGTGAGGAACGTCATCGCGGCTGCCCAACGGAACCACCAAAGCGCGCTCGGAACGAGTTTGGTGAACGCGTCCACCTTGGCTTCGTCTGTCGCCGCCGCCATGTAGCCGCCTTGGATGAAGTTGAAATAGTAGAGCAATCCGATCCAGGCAATGCCAAACACGACATGCCCCCAACGGAACAGAAACTCAATGAGTCCCATGACTTCCATTCGATCTCTCCCCTTGCTTACCTATGTTGGCCTTACGGCAGGTTCGCCCAAAAACTCCGTGCGCCCTAGGCCGGAGCTCGCTTCGATCATAGCGCAATGGCTGGGGAAAGTTGCGCTTGGGGGCCTTCCATTGCCAGCCGTGCTCGCTGCTGGGACCATCTCATCACGCCTCGGCATCAAGGGTGGTACCACAGTATCGGCAGACCCGTGCCTCGCGTTTGATGATCTCCGCGCATTGGGGGCACTTTCGACTCCCACCATCCGACAACATGCGGGCCTCAAGCCGAGCTTGGTCGGGCTTGGCGAGGATCGCATGCGGCAGAGCCACGATGAGGAGTAACGCGCCGTAAATCCAAAAGCCAAAGAAACTCCGACCCTTTTTGTGGGCAATGAAAGCAGGAATCAGGCCCAGCGCAAGCGCGAGCAGGAGGATTTCCATGCAAGCTCCTAACGAACATTGGATTTCCTCAATCGTACACGGAACAGCCCCCTCCTAATCCGTTCCGAAAGCTACGTCGATCAGTTCGATGGGGGCATGGCGGGCGAGCGCTGCAGCCGCTTCGGTGCCCCACGCGGTCGTTGCGTAGATGCGGCGGATGCTGGTTAGGTCGTAGGGCGAACCGAGGCGTTCCGCTTCATCCAAGGCTTCGACCGCCGCGGCGCAGCCCGGCTGCCGCCCCAGCACGATGTCGGTGGCAGCACGATCTTCGGCTTCCGCCCACAGTCTGTGCGGTTCCACCATGGGCTGGCGAATCGTCGCCACGCCGTCGCCGTGCCCAAGCGGCGCAAAGACGCCGAGGGCGAGCTGTGCGGGGTCGGACAGCGGCCCCACCACCAAGGTCAGGCGGTCCGCGCCAGCGTCGTCCTGGCCGGTCGAATAGGCTTCGTTGGCCCATGCCAGGTGGCTCGAGGTTTGCCCCCGCGCCTCCGCCCGCGGCGCCGGCTCATGCCCCGTGATGCATTGCTCGAAGTCGAGCGAGAAATCGAGTAACGCTTCGGTGCCGTCGTCCACCTGCACCCAAAGGCGCACGGCCGGGAGGCGGTCCCTAACCTCCCAAAGCCGCGCCGCGTAGCTGCCGTGAAAGACGACGGCTTCCGCCCGCGCCTCGATGAGGCGGCTGACCAGGTCGTCGGAACGAAATCGCGAGGCGATAGTCAAAGGTGTCGCGCCGGCCTTGAAGGCGGCGAACAACGCCTCCACATACTCCACAGAGTCTTGCAGGTAAAACGCGATGCTGGTGCCGGGACCAAGGCCGTGCGCGTGCAACAGGCTGGCAACGCAGGCTGCACGGCGCTCGAAGTCGCGCCAGAGGCGCTCGGTGTCGCCGCAGGCGATTGCAATGCGGCGGCGCAAGCGGTCGGCGTGCCTCTCCCAGCGGCTGGCGATGTCGCCGGCGAAAGAGCTGTCGGCAGGGCTCATTTGGGTCTCGTCGGCACTGAAGCGCGGATGATGCCACGGCGGGTGGCGGCGTTGCCCGCCGGCGTTGGTCAAATCCGCCACGTGATGGATCGGCATAGCGCGCCTCGCGCCTTGGAAATGAAGTTTTTTCGCTTATAGAAACAGCGATTTGCATCGAATTCCGGCAGGCGCACGCGATGCATGGCACGGGAATTGGAACCAACGCGTCTGAAAGCACGACTTACGTTCAAGCACCATCGGGAAACATCAGGATCGGATCATGTTCAGGCTGTCTCGCTTGCGCTCCCCAAGGGCGACGTTCGCGGCCTTCGCGATGCTCGCCGCCGTCATGCTCGGCTTCGGTACGCTCGCCGAACTCTCGCTCGCCCATACACCCGCCTTCGTGGCCGTGGAGGCGGAGGACGCCGAGGGCGATTCTGAAGATGCGTCGCGCGAACTCGTGGTCTGTCCGGATGATGAGTCTTGGCCGGTTCGTTCCGTTCCGGACTTGAGCCCGGCGCGGCCCAGCGGAGGGTTCCGCCCCATCGCGGCCAAGGCACCGGTGCCGAAGCGCACGCAAACCCGGGCTTAACGCCACGCCAGATACGTGGATACAACGGGAGGAGAAGCGAACATGCGAGATCAACTAGAGCGCCTGCGCGGCAACTTGGTGCGAGACCGTCGGGGATGGATCGGCGGCGTTTGCGCGGGCCTCGCCAACTTCATCAATGTTGACCCCACCTTCGTCCGCATCGGCGTGCTGGTGGCCGCCATCTTCTTCCCCAAGATCACCATCGCCTCTTACATAATCGCCTGGCTGTTGCTCGACAAGCGCTGAAACGCCCTCGCACGGCAACCATTTGATTTTAGGTCGTTTCTCCCCAAGGGACGGCCTTGTCCTGTCCCACGCCAAAATCGTCGAAACACAGCATATCGCGCAAGCGAACTGCCGACGCGCCCGCAAGGGCGCGCCGGGACGGGACAAGCCCGTCCCCTGCGGCCGCACGACCCGCAGCAGCGAGGGCGGGAGAAGCCTGTTCCCTGCCGGCCGCGGCCGGCGTCCCGTCTCCCCCAAGAGAGGGCATACTCCCTGCACTTGGCAAGCCGGGGGACCTGGCATGAAGCGCGTCATCTCCATACTGCTCGCAGCCGCCTGGCTCGCGCCGTCTGCCGCGGGCGCGGAGCTTGCCGGGCTTGGCGCCATCAGCTTCCCCACCTCCGCCACCGGGGCGGCGCAGGAGCGCTTTCTGCGCGGCGTGACCATCCTGCACAGCTTCGGCTGGAAGCAGGCGCGGCTGGAGTTCCAGGCGGCGCAGGAACTGGACCCCGACTTCGCCATGGCCTATTGGGGCGAGTCGCTTTGCTACAACCATCCACTCATCAGCGAGCAGGATCGGGACACGCCGAGGGAAATCCTGGAGCGGCTTGGGGAAACGCCGGAAGCCCGACTCGCAAGGGCACCGACCGAGCGTGAGAAGGGCTTTCTCGCGGCTGTGGAGGCGCTCTTCTTCGGCGAGGGCGACACACGCGCCCGGCGGCAGGCGCACATGGAACAGATGCAGCGCCTGCATGAGGCGTTTCCGGAGGACGACGAGGTGGCCGCCTTCTATGCGCTGTCGCTCTTGATGTCCGCCGGACCCGCTGGCGAGGCGGAGCGCAGCAATGTGCTGGCGGGCGCCATCGCCCTCGAACTGTTGGCGCGAAACCCCAACCATCCCGGCGCTGCGCACTACACCATCCATGCCTTCGACGACCCGGTTCACGCGCCGCTTGCGCTGCCGGCCGCCCGCGTCTTCGCCGGCATTGCCGAGAAGGTCTCGCACGCACGCCACATGCCTTCGCATATTTTCATCCAGCGCGGCATGTGGGACCTCGTCTCCTCGTCCAACCAGTCTGCCTATGAGGCCGCCGTCGATCTCTGGGAGCCGGGCGACAGCCTCGGCGACATGGTGCATTCACTCGACTGGGGGCAATACGGCGACCTCCAGCGTGGCGACTACGAGCGGGCCGCGCTCTGGATCGAGCGGATGGAGGGAATCCAAGAGCGGGCCGGCGATCACCCCTTCGCCAGCGCCATCCTGCCGCAGGTGCGAGCACGCATGGCAATCGAGCGCGAAGCCTGGGACCCGAAGCCGGTCACCGAGGATTCCCGTGCGACCGAGCTATTAGCCACAGGGCTTGGCGCCGCGCAGACAGGAGACTTGGCACTTGCCGAAGAAGCGGCGGCGGAGCTGGCCCGGAGGGCAGAGGAGGCGCGGTCGGACGACACAGACCGCTCTTACTATGCCCAGAGCGGCAAGCCGCTCGACATCATGGCGAAGGAAGTGGCAGGAATGCTGGCCATCGCCCGGGACGAAACGGATGCCGGGCTGGCGCTGCTCGCCGAAGGCGTCGCCATCGCCGAGTCCATGCGCCCGCCCAACGGCGCACCGAACCCCTTGAAGCCCGTCCACGAACTCCACGGCGAAGCGCTGCTGGCGGCCGGCAAGCCAGCGGAGGCGCTCAAAGCCTTCGAAGCCTCCCTGCTGCGCACGCCGAACCGCCCCTTGTCCCTGCGCGGCCTTGCGCGCGCACACGCCGCATTGGGCGAGGACGCCCAGGCGAGCGCGATTTACGAGCACCTCCGGGATGGTTGGAACGGCCGGCAAGTCGCTTGGCGAACGGAAGCGGAAAGCTACACACCTTGACGCGCCTCACCGCGCACAGGTGTCCCCTACGAGGAGTGCATTGAAACGCTCCGTTGGGATTCGGCACGGGCCCCGTAGGGGCGGGGCTTGTCCCCGCCCGTCTTGAATTCGACACGAGGAATGCGTCGAAGCTCAGCAGTTCGCGCAAGCGAACTGCCAACGCGCCCGTCAGGGCGCGCCGGGACGGGACAGCCCGGACCCGTACACTTGTGCCTGCGTGTCCGACTCAGGCTCGACCAGAAAGCGTCTCTCGTACTTAACCGCATGGTTTGATTTAGCATTGCGATACTAATCCCCATCCTCCCGGACGATCAGACGCCCTCACGGGACACAGCGAAATCTCAACTCCTTGGTGGGAACGTTGGTTTCCGTCCCGTTCCGCGCTAGAGTGCATCCCCACACCCGGCGCGCCGCAAGGCGCAGGCACAGACGGACACACCATGCCGCGCATCGTCAGAAACCAGCTCTCTGCAGCCGCCGTCCGCGCCGCCGGGCCGGGCCGATACACCGATGGCAACGGGCTGATGCTCTACGTCAAGCGGTCCGGGGCGCGCTCGTGGGTGCAGCGCCTGCGCCTGTTCGGCGAGCGGGTCGACCTGGGCCTGGGCTCCGCCGACAGGGACAGCGCCGACTACGTGAGCCTCGCGCAGGCGCGCAGGACCGCCCTCGAGAACCGCCGCATGGTGCGCGACGGATTGGACCCGCGCCGCAGGCGCACGCCGAGCTTCGCTCAGGCGCAGCGCGCTGCATACGCCGAACTGCTCCCGCAGTGGAGGGAGGCCAGCCGCTTCGCGGAGAAGTGGGTCAGCACGATGGAGCGCTACGTGCTCCCGAAGATCGGCGCCGTGCCGGTGGACCGCATCGAGGCGCGGCACGTCAAGCGCGCTCGCGCCGATCGCGGCGGCCGGCAAGGCGGACACGGTCCGGCGCACCGGCGGACGCATCAGGGCGACGCTCGAATGGGCGCGCATCGAGGGCTTCTACGACGCCCCGAACCCGGTGGACGCCGTGGTCAGGGCGCTGCGCGTCCAGAAGATCGAACGGTCCCGGATGGCGGCGCTGCCGCATGGCGAAGTGCGCGGCGCCCTGGAAGCCGTCTCGGCGGCGAAGCGCACCGTCCCGGTGACGCGCCTGGCGTTCCGGTTCATGGTGCTGACGGCCGCGCGCGGCATGGAGGTGCGCCGGATGGAATGGCGCGACGTGGATCCCGACACCGCGACCTGGAACCGTCCGGCGCACAAGATGAAGGCCGGCAGGGCGCACCGCGTGCCGCTCTCGCGGCAGGCGCTCGACGTCCTCGAGGCGGCGCGCGGTTTCGGGGGCGACGCCGGCCTGGTGTTCCCGGCGCAGGGCTGGCGCGGCCAGATGCTGCCGGACAACGCCATCCGCCGGCTTGTGTCGCGGGTTTGCGACGGCGCGACGGCACACGGCTTCCGTTCCAGCTTCCGCGACTGGGCCGGCGAGACCGGCGTCGAGCGGGAGGTCGCCGAACTCTGTCTCGCGCATGTCGTCGGCGACTCGAACGAGCGGGCCTACGCGCGCAGCGACCTGCTGGAACGCCGCCGCCCGGTGATGCAGCGATGGGGGGACTACGTTGCGCCCCGGCGCCGGTGCCGGATCGCGTCGCCGGCGATCCGCGCCGGCTCGGACTAGCTGCCTTTCCCGTCCTGCGGGCGGTTCGGCGGCTCCAGCCAGCCGACCAGCGCCACGCCGCACAGGTCGTCCAGCAGGTGCGCCGCCAGCGCCTCCGCCGTCCAGCGCCAGCCGTCGACCGGCGCTTCGTTGAACCGCTCCAGGGACGCGCGCAGCGCCGCCGGGTCGACCTTCCCGCCCTCGCACCGCACCGTCGCGTGCGGGACTCCGTGCTCGCCCCTGTCCGCCGCCGACTCCCATCGCTCGCGCAGCCGGGCGTCGTCCAGTTCCAGTTCCACTGCGAACTCGTGCGCGTCCGCGCCGGCGGGACCGTCGTCGCGTCCCGCTCATTGACTCCCCCGGCATCGGAACAACCGGTGCCGGGCCATTTGCGCATCAGCGCGCAGAACGTGGTTGACGTGCCGCCTGTTCGCACCGGGGCCGGGGAGCTGCCCAGTCCCATGGGGCTGTTGCATTCAGCGGCGAACCCGGCGCAGCGGGTTCCACGGCCGATGCGCGCCGGCGACTGTGCGCCGGGAGACCGGTCCAGGTCAACCTTCAGGTCGGCAGCGAGAACGTCGTGCCGCCGCAACCATGTTCGCCTCCGACGGTCACCGCGAAGAACGCCGCGACGGCAGCGGGTAGAGTCCCCCGCAACGAGTCGCCTCGGAACCGATCAGCGTCGCTCAAAACGGCGCACGACAGCCGCCTCGGCCGCACGGCGGACGCCGTGCCACCTTCGCAGTCCCTTCCGACCTACTCGTATGGCCAACATCGAAAGCCGCCTTCGCCATCCCATCCATCCGGGTCGAACGACTCATGGCCGGACTCGATCGCCCGGCACGCCTCGGCCTCCAGATCCGGCTCGCCGTCGTCGGCCCACGCGACGCCTGTCGAGTCAACGGGAGACCGGCTTGGGCCCAGCCGCGTGAAGTCGGTGAAGTAGCGACGCCCGTCGTAGCCGCAGCCCCCCTCCGAAATCGACCGCGACGTCGAGCAGTACGCGATCGAAATCTCGAAGTCGCAGGCGTTCCTCAGGCGCGGCTCGCCGTCGACCCGGACGTACTCGAGGCAGTGCGTGGCATCGGGCACCCCGGCACCCGCTTCGTCCAGCAGCGTTCGATACGCCATGTCGGCGCGCAGACACGCCCAGCCGGTTTCCCCGTACTCGGCCTCCATGATCCCCTTGTAGCGATCCCATCGCTCGTCACCACCGTTCGAGACAGCTTCATGGAGCGCATCGTTGACGCGACGGCGGCTTTCCAGACAGCCCCGCAGGACCAGGCGCAGCGAGCCAGCGTCCTGCGTTGCGGGCGCGGGCCTTCCCAGAAGCTCCATGAGTGCGCGTTCGTCCGGCATGGGCTCCCGGGCGGATGCCGACATGACGAGGAGCCCGCACGTCAGCCACAGCAACGTCCTTGGTCGACACGCCCCCGTCTTCATCGCCAATGCAGGCGTTCCAGCCCCTCCTGAACATCTGGAGCCATCCACGGCCCGGACAGGGCCGGCGCCCTCAGGCGCGACGTTGACGTCACCACTGGACACTGCTCGCGTTGGACACTGCTCGCGTTCCTGCGTCAATGGCCCGTGCGTCCAGAGTGTACACCTCTGGCAACCCAGAGCCGGCAACCGGGATCTCTGCAACTTCAGCCGTCGATCAACACGGAACTTCGCGCCATCGGCACCGCCCAACCAGCGCGCCGTGACGTGCATGCACGACAGAACCACCTGTCCCAACGCCGCCCACACGCGACGGACACGGGGTTCACGTTACGCTGTCGTCGCGCCACCGACCTACGCACAGCGAAGCCGCGGTGGCGCCGGCGGCAGCGCGTGCCGTGCGAGCGCCGCCGGCCGTCCTCCAGCTGGCGCAGCAGGTCGAAATGCACCTGGCGCATCGTTCCGTTCCTCGAGCAGGCCCGTCTCCGGTCCCCGTCCCCAGGCCGGAGACCGCATCGCCCGCGAAGCTAGGGACGGCGGCTCCGACCGTCAACGACTGCGTGCTTTCCCAAAACGGTAAGCGCCGCGATGCCGGCAGGCCGCTGCCGAAGCGCCGGCGCAGTTCGTCGTCGAGGTGGAGATGGGTGCGGCATTGCCGCTTCGGGCCGCACCCGCGGCCGCAGGGCGCGGCCGGGAGCGGGTCCGGGTTTCGCTTAGTTCTGATGGACGGCCCGCTGCCCGCCAGGGCATGCGAACCCCGCACCGAAGTGCGGAACTGTCCGTCGACGCGTCTTCCCTTGCCGTCTCGTGCGGCAGCCGCGGCGTGTCTCTCGACATCGGTCCCGCCAGCCTTGTTCGGCACCCGAGACTCCGCAATGCCGCCCCTCGCAGGGCAGCGACGGGGAACGCTCCCCGTCGGCGCGAAGCCTCGCGCCGCAACCCGGTTCCGCCCAATGCCGGATCGACTCCGGCTGCGACCGACGCCGCTCCACGGCTGTCCCCAGGTCTCGGTGGCTTCGCCCCCGCCCACGCGCTACCGTGAACGTGGCGAGCGGTGCCTTGCGATGCGTCGACCGCCATGCTGCAGCGTTTGCAGCGAGGCACTTGGACGTCACCTCAGGCCGGCGACGCCATCATGCCGGGCTCCTGGCCCGGCCATGTCGCCAAAGGGCGACGAGGTCATGCCGTGCATCATAGCGGCGCATCACCACGCCAGCATCAACTTTCTTCTTAGCGGACCGTTTGCCGCCACTGGCCCGAATGCCGCCCTTGCGCCCCGTCACTACCGGGACTCCCGCCCGCAGTTCGCGCGGCCGCGTCTTCTGTGCCCTCAGGCACCGCGCGTGCCCGGTAGTGACGGGGCGGCGCTACACCCTCATGTCGACCCGACAAGCGGAACGTCCGACAACTAATGTCCGTTCGCAAGTTCGCATGTCAGCCTGTCAGCCGACGCCTCGCTACACTCCTCATTGATGAACCCAGCAGGAGCCCGGCGGACATCGCAGCGACGTAGTAGATGCTGTAGACGCGCTGCGGAGAATCCTTGCCGGATAGGTGGTCTTCGAAGTACCCCCGTCCCCGCGCCACCGACAAAAGCCCTGGAGAACAACCGACCGCTTACCCGTTGCCGGACACAGCCGCGTCAAGGTCGGTACCCGGAAGGGCACACACGGTCCCGCATCCCTCGACCAAGACGCGATTCCAGCTAATCCAAGCGATCGCGGAGCTCAACGGATCTCTTGATGCCGAGCACTGACCTGCTCGGATGCCGACGATGTGCCGCCGCGAATCGCACACCACGCGCCCGCAGCCTGGAGGGCCAAAGCCCGAACTTGGAAGTCATGGTGATTGGCTGTCGTCGCCCCCGCCGCCAAGCGTATTGCCGCTGTTCGACTCGTCCGGTGTCTCGACATCCGGCCAAAGCGAATCGTCCATGAAAAAGTCCGAGAGCTCGTGTTCATAGCACTGAATGAGTGTCATGTACGTCGTGATCAAGGGAGAGATTCCGAGCTTCTTTCGCTCAAACGACGAGAGCTGTGTCCAAGCCATGTAGCCCGTCAATAACTGCAGACGGAGGTCATGAATTGGAGCCGTCCTTCGAAAACGTGAATTGATCATTTCGTCCACCTTCTCATTGGAGAGGAGCACTTTCTCTTCAGGAAAGCCGATCGTGTCTTTCCACTTGCGCAGCACTTCCAACGCCGGACGGTTCACTTCGCGATCGAATGCCGCTACCGCGCCCCTCGTGCCATAGATGGACTGAGCGATGTCGCGGCAATACGCGACGTCGAACACCAGATTGGCAATCTCCTCCGCGTGTCCTCCGTCCGGTGACTCTCGGAGAACGATTTCCCGCCGGTCTACTGGGACGCATTGACCTCCATCGGAAATCCTGAATCTCGTACTCGTGCCAATGTGCGCGAAGTACAGCGCGTCCTCCTCTTGCCCCTGCTTTCGGTCGTCGATCTCATCTTCGGTCAGTCCCGGCTTTTCGACGATCTCCGCGATGTCCCCTGCGGCGTTCCGACGGATCGAGACCGTGGCCACAGCATCCTTGGGGGTTTCTGCGGTGACGTCCGCAACGTCGAGCGACTCCAGCAGATCGGGGTGGACGGCGCGATAGGTGACAACCTCCTCCCACGCCATTCCGTCCGTACCAGGCGACCCGGTGTGCGAAACCACGTCGTGTCCCGACGTGTCGATCCGCCCGTTCTTCGTCAGACGGAAAGGCACGTAGCAGAGCCGAGTCGCGAAGAACGGCCCGCTGTCTCTGGTTCGGTAGCTCGCGGGGGCGTCGTTGCCGAACCACCTGGCGCAAGCCTCGTAATCTGCAGCAGCGGTCTCGACCGCTGCCACGCACAGGAAGATGGCGGTGGCGCCTCGCATCGGATGAATCTAGGTTACGGCGGTCGATCCTGTCAATCGCGAGCGTTCGCGTGATGTGCGAGACGCCGGCGGAGTCATGCCGAAGCCCCCTCGACGACATGGCCGGCATCGCCGACCGACAGTTGGCCTGAGATCGTCGACGCGCAGCCGACGATGTCCTTTTCGCGACGGCCCCCCTCAGGACGGCGGCTTGCCATCGAACCCGATGGCTTCCGGGCCCAAGGCATGCACCAGATCCTTGAAGTCCGTAAGGGCGATGTTGCGGGAAAGCGATACCGCGTCCGCTCGAGAGTGCAGGAAAACCGACAGG
Organism: Pseudomonadales bacterium; assembly: GCA_965116935.1. Taxonomy (GTDB): domain Bacteria; phylum Pseudomonadota; class Gammaproteobacteria; order Pseudomonadales; family Azotimanducaceae; genus VXYL01. The sequence continues at coordinate 5,517,008 of OZ220737.1, forward strand.
CGCAGGGTGTACTGGTAGATGCGAACGAGAATCCGCACCAGGAAGAAGAGGACCGTCAGCGTCACGACGCGCAGCAACGTGAGCTTCCACTCGCCGTAGACAGTCAGCGTGCGGTCCTCGTAGACGTGCAACCGGTCCCCGCCTTCGGAGGCCCGCTCGTTGCCTCGGGAGCGAATCTCGTCCGTCCGCGACACCTCGTCCACCCTGGACAGCTGATCGGCCGTGGATTCGACATGCGGCCGGTAGAGTTCCCGAACCGCCTTGTCGATGTCGCTGCCAAGCAGCTTTCCGCGCACCTCGGATACGGTCATCTCGCGCCAGTCCTCGAGTTCGGGGCGCTCCCTGAGGCGATAGACGCCGCCGTTGCTGTCCAGGCCGACGAAATCGAGCTCACGGGGCGACGCGCTCGCCGTCAGGACAATCCGCCCATGGTTGTACAGCCGCTCCTCCGTCGTGCATGAATGTAGCGTCGCCGGTTCGCGCGGCCCCATCCTGTAATGCCCGAACACGGCAACCCGGACGGGCGTTGTCCACGACTCGCCGTGGTCACGGCTGGTCGCGACCGACCCATCTTCGCCGACGACGACACCGTGTTTTCCGGCCGCGTCGAACTCCGGCTGGTGTCCCGAATCGACATCCTCCCGCGGCAGGAGCGGCAGCCTACCGCAATGTGCGGACTCGTCGCCGAGCCGCCACCGATCACCATCGTCCTTGCGAGTCAGGAACCGGCCCGATCGACTGATCAGAACAGTTTGCGCACCGTAGCCGACGATCTGGTCGTCCGCCGCGATGGGGAGCCGGTCGACACTCCATCCTTTCTCTCGGGTGTAGGAGGCCATGCGGCCGCCTACGGTGAAGATGTCGATGGCCGCCGCGCCGCTGGGACCGTCCACAGCTATGAGCGAGACGTCGCGACCGCCTAGCTCGGGTACGGCGAAGGCTCCCCATCCGCCGTTCTGTCGGTCCGGTTCTAGCAGGAAACCCGACCGGGAACGGTCAATGATCGCGACGGTGCCCTTGCCGCCGACTAAAGCGCTCAAAGGCTTTTGTGCGTTGTTAGGCCTTGCCTCCTCCAGGTCCCAACTTCCGTTGTCATCCCATCGCGACACGGAACCCAAGGGTCCGACGAGCACGACTTGGCCGTCATCGAGCACGCGTACAACGGTCTCGCCGTCCGGTAGCTTCGGTTCGGATTGTGACCATGCGTCGTTGGCCAAACTCAAAATACCGCCCTTGGTGACAAGCTGAAGCTCGTTTTGCCCGTCGGTGCGCAGACTCAGCACCTTCGAGCCCGAAGGCGGCTGATGCTTAAACTTAACGCACCCTTTGAGAGTGTATTCGTAGAGTTTTTTGCCGGTCGCAAGGACGTACGCAGTGCCCTCTCTCCCGGAGACGGCATCCACAATTGGCAGGTTTGTGCAACGCTGCAGAGCGGTCCAAGTGGCCCCGCCGTCCCGGGACAGAAACGAGCCGTGGGCCTCTGCGGCACCAACAACCGCCAGGGTCGGTGTCACCTTTATCCGGTACAGGTCCGGGCCGGTCCAGAACTGGTGGTTCGAGAGCCGCATCCAATCTCGTGCGGCCCCGTGTCCCGTACGCAGGTAGCGCGTGCCGTCGCCACCGATCGCGACGCAGAGCATCCCCGAACATGCGCCGTCTACGACTTTGGTCGGCTTTTGATCTCGTTCGAGCAAACGCCTCGGCACGGGCGGCCTGGATCCGAACCCACCGCCGCGCCAACTGTTTCCGCCGTCGCGGCTCACGAACACCGACCCGAGGCTACCCAGAGTGACGGCCAGCGACCCATCCTTGGAGAGCAGCAGGGCGGGAAGCCACTCGCCATCGCGCAGTTCCGGGGCTTCCGACTTCGTCCATGTCCTCCCGCCGTCCGTCGTCGCGAACATCCTGCCCGGATTCCCGGCGATGACGCCATGTTGACCGACAAAGGCGGCGGCGACAGAGCGCTGGCCCGCAAGTTCGGGGATGTGGGCCACCTTTACCCAGCGCCGGCCTTCGACGATCCGGTCGAGGGCGACCCCGTACTGCGACTCCAGGAGGCCCTGCGCCCTTAGTTTCGCGTCGGTCACGGAAACCAGCGGCAACAGGAACACGACAAAGTAGACGCCCCCGAGGAGAAGGGCCACGATGGCGAACAGGGCAACCTGGGCCCAGGTCTCCATGTCGAACGCCCGTTTTCGCAGCCGCTCGACCACGGGGGGCGCGCGGTCCTGTTGACCTTCCGCGTGGCGGCTCAATGCCCGCATGAATGCATAAAGGCCGGCGAGAGTCAGGACAAGCAGGTAGAACTCCCACCGTGACGGCAGCCCTTGCAGGAAATCCATGGCTTGATTTGCATCGCCCCGGTCCGGCCAGACGGCAAGACAGACGATCAATGTCCCGGCAACAGCAAGAAATGCCGTGATTACCTGGGCTTTCCGTTCGACCAGCCAGTCAGTCAATGGCTCGTTCTCCGCATTCGCGATGATGCGATTCCCTTCTAACCCTCGGTCCGTGTGACCGGGTCCCGAGTCGTGCAGGCCGAGGAACGACCTCAATGAACCTGGCGCTGGCTCATCGTCCGGCCAACCTAGTCCATCGACCAAGACGACCCACGGTCCGTCTTGGTGAATGCGCGACAGCGGGGCACGTTAGCACTCCCGCTACCTGCTCTCCAACCGCCAAGCCCGTGAAGACGCAAGTCACGGTTTGCTGGACTCCCTAAACCGGACCGCTGGACGGGACTTGCTCATGGGACGCAACGCCATGATCGCCTTGGCTGCCTGTTTCCTGGTCGGCTGCGAAACGCTCGAGCAACGCGAGTCCTTCGACTTCCGCATGCAGTTCCGCCAGATGGAGGTCGACGCCGCCCGGCGGGCAGGACTCGAAGGCGAGGTCCGGCGCCTGGACGGCGAGCGCTACCTGTGCTGGGACGGGGATTGCGCGAAACGCGCCAGCGAGCGGATTTCGACACTCCTCGGCTCGAAGAGAGTCTCCACGAGTTCGTCGCCCGGGAAACCGCCCTGCGCGAGGGAGCATACGCCGCCGCCAGAGCCGCGCGCGACCGCCTCTGGAGCGACCTCAGCCGTGTCACCTCCAGCATCTACGCGGAGACCCAGGGGCTGCCGGTCAACATGCCGACCGTCACCGACGACCTCTTTCATCGCGGCAACGCGACCGGTGTGGTGCCGCCGGCGCAACGCGCCCCCACCGCGACGTCGAACAGCAACCGTTGCATGGTCCGCATGGCGAACGACGGCTTCGCGTGGTGGCGCAACTCGTGCCTGTACAGCGTGCGGATGGCGTATTGCCGAGCGACGGACTGCGGCGCTCCCGATACCTACTACACGGAGGTTCGCACCATGCTGCCCAACAGCACGATCCGCGACGACGGCAAGGGCATCCAGATCGCCGCCTGCAGGCTGGCCGGAGACATGTCGTTCCACCCCGACTGGTGGGGCGGCAAGGGCGGATTCCGCTGCGTCTCCGGCTGAGACGGCCCGGCGGTCCCGCCTGACCGTGAGCTTCGAGCCGGGGCACGGTGCTGCGCTCCCTTGGAGACTTCCTCCGATCCGGATCGCAACAGGTCCTGGTGTTCGCGCATGCGGTAGCCGTTGCCGCTGACGTTGACCATGTGGCAATGGGGCAGCGGGCGGTCGATGAGTGCCGCAGCCATGACCTTCGTCGCGAGCACTGTTGCCCGCTCCTCGAAGCCCTTGTTGGACGCCAGCACCGTGGCCCGTATCCGTGGGGCTGCCCTGCAAGGCAAGAGGGCAGCCAGTACGCGGCTCTCAGCGGGCAGATCGACCGCGACTCGGCTGCGGGGCGTTTGCCTGCCCGGCAGGTCATGCGCGAGCATGTGCGCCACACGCCAAGCACCGCCCAGCCCTCGCCGTCGTATCCAATGCGTGTAGGAGCGCCCGTTTACGCGGACGCCGCGCCTCGTCCAACGCCGACAGGATGCGCTTCAGGCGGTTCGCCGGCACGCGCGCCACACCCGTTCGTCTGGTTTCCGTTCGGCCAGGGGGCGCTCAGTTCACGTTCTCTGCGCCAGTTCGATCGCCGTCACGCGATGCAGTCTGCCCACCGCTGCATGACCGGCCGCCGTTTCTCCAAGAGGTCGTCGCGGGCGTAGGCTGCCACCGTCGCCGAGCCCTCGACGTGCGCCAGCGCGAACTCCGAGAGCAGCTCGTCCACGTCGTGCTGCCGCGCCCAGTCCTTGAAGCTCGACCGGAAGCCGTGCCCCGACGCCGCGATCCCCGCCGCCCGAAGCGCCTGCGTCATCACCGCGTTGCCCATCGTCGCGCCCGGTCTGCGGCCGGGGAACGCCAGCGCGCCCCGCGTCGCCTTCCGGGCTTCGGCAAGGACGTCCAGCGCCTGTCGGGACAGCGGCACCCGGTGGGACTTCGCCGTCTTGGTCGCCTCCGCGGGCTTGATCCAGACAGCGGCCTCGAGATCGAACTGGTCCCAGGTCGCCCGCCGCACCTCCACCTGCCGCGCCGCCGTCAGCGCCGTGAACCGCATCGCCCGCTTGGTCGAGGGCCGGCACTGTCCGGCATCGATCCGCGCCAGCGCGCCGCCCATGTCCGACCAGTGCACGGCGTCGTGGTGCCTGGGACCGCCCGCCCGCTTCGGCAGCCCGCGCCGCACCGTCTCCACCGGAGAGCCCTCGGCGCGGAACTCGTTGATGCGGGACCACTCCAGCACCGCCGTGATCGCCGCCCCCGCCACCTTGACCGTGGCGTGCTTGCCGGCCAGCGCGATCGGGCGCAGCACCTCGTACACCGCCGCGCTGCCCACCCTGTCCACCGGCATGCCGCCGATCTTCGGCAGCACGTAGCGGTCCACCGCCGAGCGCCAGTTGTGCGCCGGGCTGTTCGAGCGCCACGTCTGGCGCCTCTCGGCGAAGCAGGTCGCCTCCGCCTCCTCGAACGTCGGCACCCTCGACCTGCGCGGGTCGCCGCCCGTGCGGGCGATGGCGCGGTTGTCCGCCGCCGCCTTGCGCGCGTCGGCGAGCTTCACGAGATCGGCGCTGCCGAGTCCCAGGTCCACGCGCCTGCCGTGGATCATGAGACGCTGTATCCACTGGCGGGTGCCGCTCTTGCGGACGCGGAGCATCAGGCCGTTGCCGTCGACGTAGCTGCCGGGGCCTGCGGAGCGCACCATGGCGGCGGAGAGGGCGTTGCGAGACAGTCGGGGCATGGGATCGCTCCTTCAGGGCACGAGCCAAGCCTAGCACGCGCTGCACAGACAACACAATGCGCCCCACAAAATATGTCCGACGAAGCGGCACTTCGCGAAACGTCTGCATCGGCATTGCGCTTACCGAAACGCGAAGTAAATAACCGATTGTCAATTAGTTAAGATACGACGTGACACATCGAACGCCGCCCTTAGCATGAACCTGGTTGGGTTGTACGCATCTACATGGAACAAACGGCGATTGGGAGTGAAGCGATCGACCGCGGTCCTTGCAGGATCGGTGGCGGCCCCGCCCGCCGCTTTCCACCTACGACCTAGATGATTTCGAAGTAGCGCGCCAGTTGCCAGTCGTCCACGAACCGTTCGTGGCGTTCGCTTTCCCATCTTCGGGTGGCGGCGAAGTGATCGACGAAGGTGTTGCCGAAGAGTTCCCGCGCCGCCGCCGATGCGGCAAAGCGCTCGGCTGACTGCCGCAGCGTCGGCGAAAAGCGCAACTCGGCAGGCAGTTCGTCGACGGCGTCGTAGGCATTGCCTTGCACGGCGCCGCCCGGTTCCAGACGCTGTTCGATACCGAGCAGGGCCGCGCCCAGAGCCGCCGCGGCGACGAGATAAGGATTGCCGTCGGCACCTCCCACGCGGCATTCAATGTGCTGGCGCGCGGCCAAACCCGGTATGAACCGGAACGCCGCCGTGCGGTTCTCGACGCCCCATGTCGATGCCGTGGGCGCCCAGGCACCCTTCACCAGCCGGGTGAAGCTGTTTATCGTGGGTGCAAGCATGGGCAACAGCTCCGGCGTGTGGCGCATGAGGCCGCCAAGGGCCCAGCGAGCGGTGTCGGGGATGTCGTCACCGGCAAAGGCGTTGGCGGGCGACGCCGGCTTGTCTCGATGATGCAACGAAAAATGAAAGTGACCGCTCTGCCCCGGATAGTCCATCGACCATTTCGCCATGAACGTCGCCATCATCTCGCGCTGGGCAAAGAACGACTTGGCGAAGGTCTTGAACAGCACCGCCCGGTCGGCGGCCTCCAAGGCATCGGCAACCGCCAGCGCCGCTTCCCAAACGCCGGGGCCGGTTTCGCAGTGCAGTCCTTCGAGTGGCATCCGAAAGTCGATTGAGTGCGCCAAGAGTTCCTGGAACAAGTCCGCTTGCGACGCTGCCCGGAGCACCGAGTAGCCGAAGTTGCCCGGCGTCACTGGCTGAAGCCCTCGATAGCCCTTGGCACGCACGCTATCCGGCGTTTCCTTGAAGACGAAAAACTCGTACTCGAATCCGCATTGCGCCACTAGCCCCAAGGACTCCGCCCGCTCCAGCACCCGCCGCAGCAGCGAACGCGGGCAGGCCGGGTGATCGCCAGCCTCGCCGGCAAACTCGCCCAGAAAGAACGGCGCCTCGCTGTCCGGCAGCCGTCGCTCGGTGCTTGTCAGCAGGCGATAGTCGGTGTCGGGAAAGCCGGTGTCCCAGCCGGTGACGCCCTGCCACGCCGCCCCCGGCGGGTGTTCGTAGAGTTCGTCTGCAACATCCCAGCCAAACACGCAGTCGCAGAAGCCGCCGCCGTGGCGCATGAGGCTTTTGAGCTTGTCCAAACTGACGAACTTGCCCCTGAGGACGCCGTCGAGGTCTGCCAATCCGAGCATGGCGGCACGGGCGCCCCGTTCGGAATAGTCTTGGAACGCCTCGTCCAGTGATCGATCTTCGCCCTCGGCCATGCGCCTCGTCCCCGCAACAGTCCCACGCGCAGTATGCAGGTTCTTTCCGGGTCCACGTCCCTACTGGCCGAGACTGCACAGGCAATGACCACCTGCGCGCCCGGGCCAACCCGGCCGCCGCCCCGGCTGAAGGCTCTTTATGGTCCACGCCCCACCCACCGAGGCTGACCCGGCGAACAGCCTCTCACGCGCCAGCGACCTTGGACGCTTCCCCGGCTGAAGGCTCTTTACGATCCACGCCCCCACCGTCCGGGGCTGAGCGGCGAATCGCCTCTCACGCGCCAGCGACCTTGGACGCTTCCCCGGCTGAAGGCTCCCTGTGGATAAATCGTGGGATAACAGTGTGTTGACGTTCGGAAAACCTGCTAACGACTGCGTATCCGCCAGCGCCACACATTGGCCACGAAATGCATTTTCATCATAATATCAACAAGTTACGCGAAGTAGATACAGGATTTCTCGACAAGTCAAAGGCTTGCGTGCCAATGGTGGAGAGCGTTGGCATTTGTGCATAAGAATGCCCCGCGCGGTGCCTTTTCCTCCCGCAACCTTCTGTTCTGCAAGCAAAACATCGCCGCGAACAGGCCAAGGCGGCAAGGCTGGATCAATGCATGAAGTTGAACATGCGCCGACGGTAGCGAGTGGCGACTTGTGAACCCTTGCCGAGCAGGGCCATGATACGGATCATGGTGACGCGGCCCGCATCCTCGCGGAAGTCCCGGTCTGTGGCGAGAATGGTCATGGCCTGCTCGAGCGCCTCCTCGTAGCGGCGCGCCTCGGCAAGCAGGATGGCAGCGCAATAGCGGGCTTCGAGGTCGGACTCGTCCGCTGTCACGCCGGCAAGCGCGGCCTCAAGGTCGCCCATGTCCGCGGCCTCCTCGGCGACCTGAAGCCGGGCGGCTGGTCGTTCGCGTTCGGCCGCATCCTCGGGAATGGTCGCGAGCACGGTGCGGGCACCTTCCACGTCGCCTTGGATGGCGAGGATGTCCGCCCATTCCACCTTGAATGCGGGGTTGTTGGGTTCTTCGTCAATGGCCTGCTGCAGTGCCCGTAGGGCTGCGTCCCAGTCTTCCCGTTCCAGGTGCCGGGCGAGGCTTTCCTTGAGCACTTCACCGCTCGACATGGTGAGGCGGTCGATGAGCTCGCGCAGCACGCCCTCGCCCTGCGGCCCCTCCATCTGTTCGGCAAGCTGCCCGTCCTTGATGACGCGAATGGCCGGTATGCCCTGCACCCGCAGTTGCTGGGCGAGGGCTTGATCTTGGGCGATGTCGGAAAGGCCCAGCGCGAACTTGCCCTGGTATTGCCCGGCCAGGCGTTCGAGTGCCTGACGTGTATCCACCGAGGGCGGCACCTGATCGGTCCAGAACAGCACCACCACGGGTACCTGCTTGGAGCGCTCCACCACATCCTGCGCGAAAGTACGCAGGTCAATATCGAAGACCGCAGGGCTCGCTTCCATGCTTCACACGGGGGTCGGGGGTAAGCGACGGATTGTAGCACCAGGGCGCAAGGGGCCTCTCGTTCGAGAGGGGCTTTGGTCGAGGGCCTCTAGCGCAGCCGCGTGACTGCCGGCACGCTTTCCTCCGCACCGGGAACGTCGGGCAGCGAATCGAAGGCTTGCCGAAGGCTCTCCGCCCACAGCCGCCGCACCGTGAGCAAATACTCGTGGTGTTCGTCGAGCAAAAGGTGGCGGCCTTGGCTCAGGCTTCCCGCGCGGTAGATGAAGCACTCCACCGGCGGCCCCACCGTCGCGTTGCTGCGCATGGTGGAATCCATCGACACCAGTGCGACCTTGAGGGCGTCGCGGATGGAGGTGTCGGGATGGATGATGCGGTCGAGGATCGGCTTGCCGTACTTCACCTCGCCGATCTGCAAAAACGGCATGGCTGCGCTTGCGTGGACGAAGTTGCCTTCTGGGTAGATGTGGGCGATGTCGGCGCGGCCGCCGCGAATCTCGCCACCGAGGATGAACGACGCCTCCGGCACGAAATCGCCGCTGCCCCGCTGCACGCGGTCCCGCGCCTGTTCCGCCTTGTGTACGCACACCCGACCGACGTAGTCGGCGGCATCGTCCAGCGTTTCCGCCACCATCAGGCTTTCGCTGGCGCGGCTTTCGATGTCCTGCTCGATCTGTGCCATCACGCTTTGCGTCGTGGCGAGATTCCCCGCCGCCAGCAGCGCAAACGACCGCTCCCCTTCGACGCAAAAGCGATGCATCTTGCTGTACGTGCCGATCTGGTCGACACCGGCGTTGGTGCGGGAGTCCGAGACAAACACGAGCCCCCTGTCCACCGCTATCCCAAGGCAATAGGTCATGCCCCGATTCTTGACGCGGCACTGGGCCGCTGTCAACGAAGACCACCGGAGGTGCCCTGCGAGGGCGTATTGGAGCCAGGGCGTCTCGCCGACGCGCCCTCGGGGAGCGCCGCTAGGCGCCGCAAGGCGCGTCCCTTCGCCAGCGCTTGAACAAGGACGGGCCTTCGGAGGGAAGGCATCTGCCGTCCCTGGCGCCGACAGCCGCTTTCCCGGAAACCGCAGACGGCGCGCTCCCGCGCGCTAGGGAAGGCAGGATGCCTTCCCTCCGAAGGCCCGTTCACGGCGGCGCAAGCCCCTGCCCCGGATTATCCTTGCCTTGTTTCTCAAGGTGTCCGCATGTCCTTTGCAAGACCTAGCGCAACAAATCACGAACCTCGACGCCGTCGGCGATTGCACGCTCTTGTCGAGCGTGGGGTGTCGCGTTGCCGTGGGCCGCGTGCAGGATCACACCCTCGCGCTCTCGCCCCGGGAGCGCGAGCAGGTGGAGGGCGCCGTGGCGTCGCGCCGGGCGGAATACTCCACCGGGCGCTTTCTGGCAAAGCGGGCGTTGGGTCGGCTCGGCATCGACGCCCCCTCCATCCTCTCTGCCGGCCGCCGCCCGCTTTGGCCGGCAGGAGCGGTCGGCAGCATCACCCATTCACGGCGTTACGCGCTGGCCGCCGTCTGCCCGCGTTCGGATTTCGTCGGCGTAGGCATCGACCTAGAACGCACAAACCGCGTCACCGACCGGATCGCGCCCAAGACCATGACCGAGCGCGAGCTGGTAGGCGCGGCTGCCGGTTGGCCTCCCCATTCGCGCACCGCCAACTTCAGCGCCAAGGAAGCAGTGTTCAAGGCCGTCAACCCCATCGTCGGGCTGATGATCGGCTTCAAGGAAGTGGAGATCGTCTGGCGGCAGGAGGAAGCGGGATTCGGCGCCCGCTACATCGGCCCCAATCCAGAAAACGCCATCATGGAACGGGGCGAGGGGACCGTCTTTACGTTGGCGGACCACATCGGTGCCTTGTTCTGGCTCGAACCTTGAGTTGCGAGCAAAGGCCACGCCTAGCGGCGCGCTGTGGAGGGCGAGACGCCCTCCCTCCGAGGGTGCGTCCGTGCGTGGCGCGGCTCGATCCGGCGAGGCTGCATTGACCCTGCAAGCAACCTGGAACCACACCCCCGGAGGGAGGGCACCAAGAGCTTGCACCGCAGGAGCGGCGCGAATGCGCCGCGTATGCGGTGCAAGGTCATGGGAAGGTGGGGGATGGGGTCAGACCCCGAGCGCTAGCGAGGGGTTTGGCGGCGCTCGCCCTCCACAGCGCCGCCGGGCGCTTGCATTACGACTTGGTAGGCTTGCCGGTTCCAAGCCAATAACAGAAGGGCCGCGAATGCACGACCTGAAAGACAAAATCGCCGTCGTCACCGGCGCGACGCGGGGCATTGGCGAGGCCAGCGCTCGCGCTCTTGACGCTGCCGGCGCACGCGTCGTACTCACAGGTCGCACCGTGTCAGACCTCCATCGAGTCGCCGGCGAACTCACAAACGATCCGGTGGTCCTCGAATCCGACCTGTCGCCGCCCAAGTCCGGCACGGAACTGGCCGAGCGCGTGCTCGAAGCCGTCGGCGGCGTGGACATCCTGGTCAACAACGCTGGCATCCCCATGCGCCGCACGCCAGACCAGCTCACCGAGGAAGACTTCGACCTAGTCTTCTCCATCAACGTCCGCTCCCTCTTGATGCTGACGCTAGGGCTCGGCCCATCAATGGTCGAACGCGGCGGCGGCTCGATCATCAACATCTCCTCCATCGCCAGCCTTCGCGGCCCCCTCGGCCGCGTCGCCTACGCCGGCACCAAGGGCGCCGTCGATGCCATCACCCGCGCCCTCGCCGCCGACTGGGGCGCCCACGGCATCCGCGTCAACGCCATATGTCCGGGCCTCATCGCCACCGCCATCTGGGAACCCGACCGCCAGAACATCCCCGGCCTCATCGAACGCCTCGAAGACGGCATCGCCCTCAAGCGCTGGGGCTACGGCGACGACGTGGCAGACGTCGTACTGTTCTTCGCCACCGACGCCTCCCGCTACGTCACCGGCGAAGTCGTAGCGGTGGACGGCGGCATGGCGCGCGTCGGCGCAGCGCCGCGCCCGAGAAAGTAACCGCGTTACGGGTGCGACGCAGGGGACATCCGTCGAGCTGCCTTACGGCGTACACTTGTCCGAATCGCATTGTGGGCGAACCGTTTGGTTGCGCCTTGCACGCAAGCACGAGGATGTCCGCATGAACTCCGACTGTATCCTCACCGACTACATCGACCGCGCGATGCGCGAGGCGACATACGACAAATTCCAGGACGGGAGCTTCAGCGGGCAGATTCCCCCCTGCAAGGGAGTGGTCGCATTCGGATCAACGCTCGTGGAATGCCAACAGGCGCTGCAGTCGACACTCGAGGACTGGCTTTGCCTTGGGCTCAAGCTCGGGCACGCGATCCCGGTGTTCGCGGGTATCGACCTCAACGAAGAGCCTGCTCGTGAGCCGATGGACACCGTGTAGGCGGCAAGTGTTCATTGGGCGCCTGCGTGCGTTGGGCTTCGACGGGCCGTACAACGGATCCCGCCATCAGTTCATGCTGCTGGACAACCACCGACTGGCCGTACCGTCGAACGCGGAGTACTCGGTTGCACAGTTGCGCATCATGATTCGAAGTCGAGGCAATCCTCGGACGCACTGTGCCACTTGACGAATGGAGTGGCATGTAACCGACGCATTGATCCGCGCGGCCGCCTCCGACACGCGTGGCCCACTGCCCAAACCGCGCAACTTGCGGCAAACTTGCGAGTCCATTCCGCAAACCGAGAGCAAGCCGTGGCAGAAGCCGAGACCATCCCCGCCGAGTCCGAAGCCCTAACTCGCACCTTGGCCTCCATTGAGGAACTCGGCCTCGGCGAGCACCTGATCGAGCTCGAAACCCAAGGCTTCACCACCGTCAAGGGCGTGCTCTCGGAGTCCCAGATCCAGCGAGCCAGGGCCGCCATCCTCGCCCGGGCCGAGCGTGACGCTGGCCACAGCATCGACCCCGCGACGGCTACCGCCGAAGACTGCGAGGGCATGACCTACATCCCCTACATGCTCTACGAGGATGAGGTCTTCGAGGAAATCCTCATGGCGCGCGAGCCCCTCGCCCTCATCACCTACCTTCTGGGCGAGAGCTGCCTGCTCTCCAGCATGGGCTGCCACTTCCGCGGCCCCGGCGGAATGCACCTGCCGCTCCACTCCGACAACGGCAACGGCATCCCGGCACCGTTCACGTCCTTCTCCCAAGTGGCCAACGTCAACTACGCCCTCACCCCCTACACCCGCGAAGCCGGCGCCCTCGCCATGGTGCCCGGCAGCCACAAGTTGGCCCGCCAGCCCAAGCCGGACGAATCCGACCTCGGCGACAACCCCAACCCGAACGCGGTGTCCATGAACATCGACCCCGGCGACGCCGTGATCTGGCACGGCAACAGTTGGCACGGCTCCTTCGTCCGCAAGCTCCCGGGCGTGCGCATGAATCTCGCCGTCTATTTCAACCGCCAATACATCCAGACCCAGGAACGCCACGGCACCACCGTCCCGCAAGAGGTCCTCGCCCGCCACGCCAACAACCCCCGCTTCCTCCACCTGCTGGCGGGCAAACAACCCTACGGCTGGCAAACGGAAGGCCCGGACTACAGCAAATTCGCCCTGATGCCGAGGGGGCTCTACGACTGAGACTCTGCCTTCCGCGACCGTTGGAGCAACGTCTCGTGAACATCGACACCACATTCCTACGGCGCTGCATCGCCTCGCTCGAGAGGGCGGTGGAGGAGCTTGACGGGCTGGGCGACAGCGAGGATGTCCTCTACGATATCTATCGGGCAGCGTGCGTGAAGGAGTTCGAACTGGTGCTCGAGCAGAGTGGCAAGCTGTTGCGCAAGCGACTCGCGGCCTACTTCGCCAGCAACCGGCAGGCTGACCGCCTGCACTTCAAGGATCTCTTCCGCCACGCCGCCAAGCACTGCCTGTTGGACTGCGAGGCCGTCGAGCGCTGGATCGGCTATCGGGACAACCGCAACGACACGGCGCACGATTACGGCGAGGACTTCGCGGAGGCAACGCTCGTCCTCCTGCCTGCGTTTGTGGACGATGCCAAGGCGTTCGCGGACATGATCGACGACGCGGGCAATGCCTGATCGCCTGCACCTGCAGGAGAGGCACCGACGCATGCTCACGGCACTGCTCAAAGATCACATGCCGGATGTCGAGGTGTGGGCCTACGGCAGCCGCGTCAACAGCCGTAGCCACGACGGCAGCGACCTGGACCTCGTGCTTCGTGGACCCGGGCTAAAGGAGATTTCGCCCGAGCAAATGGCTGACTTCAAGGACGCCGTGCGCGAATCCACCATTCCGTTCCTCGTCGAGGCACAGGATTGGGCACGGCTGCCCGAGCGATTTTGGCGGCAGATAGAACGCCATCACGTAGTGTTGCGTGAGCCCTGAGCCTCGCAGCCCGGCTCGTCAGTAGTGGTAACGAGCCACCCTCAACCCAATCGGCTAGCTGGCACAATTTTCTGGCATCAGGGAAAAGTGCCCCGGACTGAAACTGGGCGTTGCAGCGTCGCCGGTCTCAGGCCCGGAACTCGCCGTTCGTGCGCACCGGCACCACATCGCTGCAGTCGAGCTCCGCGGCGAGTTCCACATCCACAGCGAAACCGCGATCGATGATTTCCCGTCCGGATGCACACGACTTCACGAACTCCGTCAGGTCGCTACCGGCAGCGCTGAACGAGCGCTCCGCCGCAATTGCCTCCGGCGACTTGGACCCGCCCAACCCCGCAATCACCGCACCGGCGCCCAGCCAGTCCTCAAGCGCAGGGCGCAGGGTTCCATCGGGCCACTTCTCGCCGCAGGGAATGACCGCAATGCGGGTGCCAGAGCCTGCCGCAGCGCGCGCAACGGCAGTCGCGTTGCGCAAAGATGCGGCGACTACCCGCGCCCCTTGAGCCGCGAGCGAAATCGTGGCGCCGTTCGGTGAAGGCAATACGAGGCGCGTCCCGGCGGGAATCTCTAGCAGGGAGGCGGGCGAGAGCGAGTAGCCACGGCCACCGCGTGAGGAAGCCAGGGGCGCGCCAGACCGGACCGCGAAATCCGACGCGGTTTCGTCGCGGAACCTGTATGGGAGCACCGCCGCACCGTTCGCGACTGCGATCGCGACGCATGTCGTAAAGGAGAGCACGTCCACGACCACCACGACATCGCTTGTCGGTGCCAATGCCTCAATGCCTGCCAATCCCCACTCGCACCGCACGTCGAAGCCGGCCTGGAGGTGGGCCGGCACGACGACGGCAGCGCGATGGGGTTTCTGGTCCCCACTCATCGAACCACCGCCCTCCAGCTTCCGTCAGCATGGTTCCTTGTCAGCAATCCTCGCCATACGTGCAACGTCGTAAAGCGTTGCAGTTGGTAGCCGGCCGCTCTATCGCCTTGGAGGCGTGGGGCGACGCAATCTGGGTCGGCTTCCCAACTCGCTGGGCCCATCGCTTCGCGTGCCTTGGTGAGTTCGCCATCAAGCCCAAGGATCGAGTCCGCCAGTGCCAAGATGCGGCGGTTTGGCCATGCGTAGGGAGATGCCTTGCGCAAAGCCATGGCAGATTTCCTCGGGTCGCCGGTCTTTAGTGTGTGCGCGATCAAGCCGACGGCAGTGGACCGGCTGACGCCGGCTAGGCAATGCACCAGCAACGGGACCTCGCTGTCCCAGGTGTCAAGGAACTTGATCAGGGCCTCGATGTGCTTGGTCTGGGGGGAGATTTTGCCGGGGCTTGGCAGGGTGATGTCGTGTATCGCGCACCTGTGGTGTCGTGCCGGGTCGATTTCCGACGGCGTTCGGGGCTGCGCTTCGGGATGGATGACCGAGACGAGGTCGCGTACGCCGAAGTCCCGCACAAGGTGGGGCATGTCCGCGAGGCTAGAAATGATGATGGGCACGTGAGCTCCGGGATGCTGCGGGGGTCGGAAGGGGTTGGTTCGGCTCAACGTGGCGGAGAGGCAGGGATTCGAACCCTGGGTGCCCGTAAGGACACACCTGATTTCGAGTCAGGCCCATTCGACCAGCTCTGGCACCTCTCCGGGGCGAGATTTTAGCCGAAGTCTCTCCAGCGAGGCTCGGCTAGGAGCTTGCGCCGTAGAAATGGCGCGACAGCGTCATTCTACGGTGCGAGGTCATAGGTAGGTGGGGGCTGGGGCCAGACGCCGAGCGCTAGCGAGGGGTTTGGCGGCGCTAGCGAGGCGCGATCAGCCTTGTTTGTCGGTGGCGCAGGTGCCGCAGACGCCGGTGACTTCTACGACCGTGTTGTTTGGGCGGAAGCCGCGCTCGTTTGCGATCTCGGCCAGTAGCGTTTCGAGGCCGGTCGATTCCACTTCGTCCACGTGGCCGCAGGAGGAGCAGAGGAGGAACTGGCTTTCGTGGGTGTGGTCGGGGTGGTCGCAAGGCGTGTAGGTGTGGGCGGACTGGAGGCGGTGGACGAGGCCCACGCGCATGAGGAAGTCGAGGTGGCGGTACACGGTGAGGGGCGCGATCTTGCGGTTCTGGCGCTCCTCCAAGAGGCCAATGAGTTCGTAGGCGGAGAGGGGGCGGTCGTGGGCCAGCATTTCGGCATAGACGGCGAGGCGCGCCGGCGTTAGTCGCTCGCTTCTCTCTGCGCAACGGCTTTCGGCGAGCTTCTGCCACTTGGCCGCGAGCGGTGCGCTGGACGACGGCTTGGGAGCTTGCGCCGTAGAACGGCGCGTCGACGTCGTGCTACGGCGGGAGGTCATAGGGAGGTGGGGGCTGGGGCCAGACCCCGAGCGTTAACGAGGGGCTTGGCGGCGCTAGCCAAACGAACCATCCGCGGAAGCCTGCGGTTCACGTTCGGTCACTCCGCACACCGACAGTCGAGGCACTCGTTCGACTCCACCGGGGCGCCTGGAACGCTGCCGCCGGCACACTTTCGTACCCAGTGCCAGATGTGCGCCGAGATCAACAGCACGCCGCCCAACACGGTGATCGGCTCCTCGTACGCCGACACCGACTCTGCGAACGCGGCCAACAGCAGCAGCGCAAGGCCGACGAACACGGAACCGACGAACAGTCGGTTGCCGGTCGCGGAGCGGGCCTGCCAAACCACGCGCAAACTCACCGGAACCGCGGCGATGACCAAAAGCTTGTGCACAAGTTCGCTCTCGGCCGCCTGCGCCACCACCGGCATGAACGCCACGAGCACGGGCAGAGCGACGCAGTGGAGCACGCAGAGCATCGACAGCCCCGCCGCGTACAGGTCCGGGCGCGCCGCCGCGCTCCACCGCACGCTCTTGGGGCCAAACGGGTCCACGGCGATCGTCCCGGAGCCGCCGCCCGCCGCGCCACGATGATCGAGCAGCGTTCCACCTTGCCCGTCCGCCAAAATCGGCGATTGGATGGCCGGCGGCTTAGTTTCCAGCGCCACGTACACGTCCCTTCCCGCGAAAACGATACGTTATAACGTTCTCGGTGGAGCCGCAACATACGCGGGCCCCCGCTTCAGGCGGCGTACTCCCGCAGCACGGCGAGGACGCGCTCGCTGAGTTCCACCGCCACCGGTGCACCTTCGAGGCTGAGCACGTGAACCACGTAGGCGTCGCCTTCCGGCATGATGCGGATGCGCACGGGGCGTGCGCGCTGCGATCTACCGCGCAAGAGGCGAGAGATACCGACGCCCGCAGGCTCCATCATGGCCTCGATCAGGGCGGCGTCGCGGTCTTCGCGGAGCACGTCGACCTCGGCGCGGCCCAAGGCCTGGCTCACGGTGGCCCAGGCGCGGTCGAAATCGACGTTGAGGCGCAGGACGGGATGTCCGGCATCGTCGCGCTCCACGCGTGCCTTGCTCTCGGTTGCCACGTCGCGGCCCACCATGGAGACGGTTTCGCTGGCAACGCCGGCGGCGTAGTAGCTGCCGAACTCGCCCAGGATCGACTCTTCCGCGCTCGGAATGGCGGAGGTCTCCGCGAGCGCGTCCTGCGGCTCCATCAGGGCGTCGTTCTCGTGGCGCAGGTGGATCTCGGTGGAACCCCGTCGGATGCCCTGCTCGACGCGGAAGCGCACGCGGTCGCGGCCAGCCGTGATGTCCGCCTCCTCTCGCGCCGTGCGCAACGACGAGCGGATGACGTCCTCGGAATCGCCGTCAGCAATGTCGAGCCAGCCGCCGTCAATCACGCCCTCGGGTGGGTCTTCGCCGGCGATGGCGACGCTGGCGTCGGTGAGGAACTGCTTCACCACCGGCCAGACCAGCTCCGGTGGGTCCGCCACCACCACCCAACGGCGCTCGCCCAAGCGCTGAATCTTGACCGCGTCTCGATCTTCGCGGCCGACGAAGATCTCCGGCCGCGGGGCTTGGCCGGGATAAACCCGCGCCAAGGGGTGGTCGTCGATTTCGGGAATGGGCCAAGTGTCTTCGATGGTGACGCCGACGAGGTCCGTCGGCACCTCAAGCGCGCCACCGGGCTCCGCGTTGAGATAGGGGTAGGGCGCACGATCCTCGCTGGTCCACCAGCCACATCCCGCTACCAGCGCGGCTGCGGCGCAGGCGGTCAGGGCCCGCCCTGGGCGAGTCAAGTGCACGCCATCGCGTCGAAGTTCTGTCACAGTGCGCCAATTGCAGAGAGTCGCCGCCGAACTTCGACCTGTGACGCCTCAGTCAGTTCCACCAGCGGCAAGCGGATGCCGGCATCGATCCGCCCCATCGCGGCAAGTGCCCACTTGGTGGGGATGGGGCTGGTCTCGATGAACAGCACATCGTGGATGGGTTGCAGTTCGGCGTCGATCTGCGCGGCACGCGCCGCATCGCCGTCGAGATGCGCCTGACAGAAGCGTGCCATGTGTTCCGGCAGCACGTTGGCCGTCACGGTGATGGTTCCAGCGGCGCCGTGCCCCATCATGGTGAGGGTTTGGGCATCCTCGCCGGAGAGCAGGATGAAGTCGTCGCCCGCCAAGGCGCGGATTTCGGCCACCCGGTCGGCATCGCCGCAGGCTTCCTTGATGGCGACGATGTTGGGATGCGGGGCGAGGCGGGCCACGGTTTCGGCCTGCATGTCGATGGACGTGCGCGGCGGCACGTTGTAGAGCACGAGCGGCAGGTCCACGGCGTCGGCGATGGCCACGAAGTGGCGGTAGAGGCCCTCTTGCGGCGGCTTGTTGTAGTAGGGCGTTACGGATAGGCCGTAGTCCGCCCCTGCTTGCTTGGCTGCGCTCGTCAGTTCGATGGCTTCGGCGGTGGCATTGGCGCCAACGCCGGCGATCACCGGCACCCGGCCATCCACCCGCTTGATGGTCGCTTCGATGACTTGGTGGTGTTCCGGGATCGTCAAGGTGGCGGATTCGCCCGTGGTGCCCACCGGCACGATGCCGTGGGTACCAGACTCGATGTGCCAGTCGATCAGGCGGTCGAGCGCGCTGAAATCCACATCGCCCGAGCGCGTCATGGGCGTGATGAGCGCCACGAGGCTGCCGCAGAGGCCCTTCGTCATGGTCATGGTCGTTCCAATGCCTGTTGCAGCCGCATCTTACGGGCACGGCAGCCGATGACAAGCGCGCGGCAGCACTCGTTGGCGGGGCTTGGTGCGGACGGACGTTTTCTGTCGGGCAACGGCGGCGAACGTCCTTCCTCGCGTTGAAATCCCTCCAAAGAGGCACGACCTTGGCGGCGTTTTGCGGCAAACTTCCCGGCTTTCACGACCCGCAACTCGACGATCGACCGTGAACCAGCAGGACTTCGACAGCCTTGCGGCGCAAGGGCATACGCACATCCCGGTCGTCCACGAGGCGCTGGCCGATCTCGACACGCCGCTTTCCACCTACGTGAAGCTGGCGACGGGGCCGTTCTCGTACCTGCTAGAATCCGCCGCGCAAGGGGGCGAGAAGTGGGGGCGCTACTCGATCATCGGGCTGCCTTCCGACACCATCCTGCGCGTCCACGGCAACCGGCTCACGGTCACGCACCAAGGCAGCGTGACGGAAAGCGCCGAAACCGACGATCCGCTCACCTGGATCGAGAACTACCGCCGTCGCTTCCGCGTGCCGGAACTGCCGGGCCTGCCGCGCTTTTTCGGCGGTCTGGTTGGCTATTTCGGCTACGACACCATCCGCTATGTCGAAAAACGCCTCGCCGGCGGCGCACCGCCGGACGACCTCAACACCCCAGACATACTGCTCATGCTCTCGACGGACGTAATCGTCTTCGACAACGTCTCCGGGCGCATGAAGCTGGTGGCGCTGGCCGAGGCGGGCCAGCCGGGCGCCCTTGCCGCCGCCCGAGAGCAACTCGAGGCACGCGCCGCCCGGCTGCTGTCGCACAAGCCCGAAATCCACACCGCCACCGCCAACCAGCCGGTGGAGGAGAGCGATTTCGCCTCCGGCTTCGGGCGCGAGGGGTTCATGCAGGGGGTCGAGCGAATCCGCGAGTACACGCGTGCTGGCGACGTGATGCAGGTGGTGCTGGCGCAGCGCATGTCCATCCCCTTCCTGGCACAGCCCATCAACCTCTATCGCGCCCTGCGCAGCCTCAACCCGTCGCCCTACATGTACTTCATGGATCTCGACGATTTCCACATCGTCAGTTCCTCGCCCGAAATCCTCGCCCGGGTCGAAAACGGCACCGTCGTCAACCGCCCGCTGGCCGGGACGCGCCGCCGCGGCCACACGGAGGAGGAGGATCTGGCGATGGAGCAGGAGCTCCTCTCCGATCCCAAGGAAATCGCCGAACACCTGATGCTCATCGATCTCGGCCGCAACGACGTCGGGCGCGTCGCCGAGATCGGCAGCGTGCAGGTGACGGAGGAGTTCGTGGTGGAGCGCTACTCCCACGTCATGCACATCTCCTCCAACGTCGTCGGCAAGCTGGCCGAAGGCAAGTGCGCGATGGACGTGCTGCGTGCCACATTGCCCGTGGGCACGCTCTCCGGGGCGCCGAAGATTCGCGCCATGGAGATCATCGACGAACTCGAGCCGGTCAAGCGCGGCATCTACGGCGGCGCCGTGGGCTATCTCTCCTGGAACGGCAACATGGACACCGCCATCGCCATCCGCACCGCCATCCTCAAGGACGGCAAGCTCTACATCCACGCCGGCGGCGGCGTGGTGGCGGACGCCATCGCGCGCCTCGAGTGGAAGGAGAGCATGAACAAGGGCCGTGCCATCTTCCGCGCCGCACGGATGGCGGAGAGTGGCTTCCGCGAACTCGAATGAGGCGCCGCGCCTTGCCATGACTGCCGGCCACGTCACCAAACGGGCTCAGCGCATCGTCGCCTCGCCGTGGTTCAACCACGGCATCACCGGCATCATCCTGCTGAACGCAGCGGTCATTGGCCTCGACACGTGGGATGCCGCCACCGAACGCTTTGGCGACGGCCTAGGCTCCGCCAATCAGGTCTTCCTCGGCATCTTCGTGATCGAGGCACTCATCAAAGATGGCGGCGCACTATCCGCGCATCGAGCGCTACTTCAGGGACGGCTGGAACGTCTTCGACTTCACCATCATCGTCATCAGCCTGCTGCCGAGCACGGGGGAACTGGCGACGGTGGCGCGCCTCGCGCGGCTGCTGCGGGTGCTGCGGCTGGTGTCCGCCTTGCCCGAATTGCGCCTGATCGTGACCACGCTGATCCGCTCTATTCCCAGCATGTTCAATGTGATAGCGCTCCTGTCCATCATCTTCTACGTCTATGC
This sequence comes from Pseudomonadales bacterium, assembly GCA_965116935.1. Taxonomy (GTDB): domain Bacteria; phylum Pseudomonadota; class Gammaproteobacteria; order Pseudomonadales; family Azotimanducaceae; genus VXYL01. The sequence continues at coordinate 5,537,964 of OZ220737.1, forward strand.
GGTGGCGGGCTATCACCTCTTCCACGAGGTGGATCCCACCCACTGGCGCAACCTCGGCATCGCCCTGCTGTCGCTCTTCCGCATCGTCACGCTGGAGGACTGGACCGACATCATGTACGCGGCGATGCAGGCGCACTGGTGGGCCTGGGCGTACTTCGTCAGCTTCGTGGTGATGGGCACCTTCGTGGTTGTGAATCTCTTCATCGCCGTGGTGCTGAACAACCTCGACGAAGCCAAGCAGGAGCGTCTGGCGGAACTGCGGTCGGAACCTTCCTACAAGGAAATCGTGACGGAGCTGGAACGAACGCGAACGACCTTGGCGCGACTGGAACGGCGACTGCAAGACGCCGGCGAGGAGCAACGAACGGATCGACAGTCAGGTCCCGGGGGATGAAACGAACGCCCTTCTCGAGGGAGCGCCCCATAGCCGGCCGTCTGCTGCGGCGCAATCTCCTTGCGTCCGTTGCTCTGGCCATGTCTACCGTGGCGTGGGCCGCCGAGCTCCCCCTCGTCAAGGAAGCCCCGGAGACCGCCCGCACCATCTCGTTCGAGACCGATTCCGTCACCTGGATGTCGCTCGACGTCTCCCCCGACGGCCAGACCGTCGTTTTCGAAGCCTTGGGCGATCTCTACACCGTTCCGATCGAAGGCGGACGTGCCGAAGCCCTCACCCGTGGCATGGCGTTCGACAGCCAGCCGGCCTTCTCGCCAGACGGCAGCCGCATCGCCTTCCTTTCGGACCGGGACGGCACTGAGAACCTGTGGATCATGGCCGCCGACGGCAGCGATCCAGCGAAGCTCTCCGCCGGTGGCGACCGCATCGAGTACGCCTCCCCCTCCTGGTCGCCAGATGGCCGCCACGTGATCGTCTCGCGCACGTCGTGGGGTCTGCGCACGTTCGAACTCTGGGCGCACCACGTGGAAGGCGGCAAGGGCGTGCGCGTCACCCGCGCAAAGCCAGCAAGCGACACGCCGGCGCGGCGCCGATCCAACGCCTTGGGCGCGGTCTACTCGCCTGACGCCCGCTTCCTCTATTACGCCAGCAAGCGCGGCGGCTTTGGCTACGACCTCAGGCTGCCGCTGTGGCAAATCGTGCGGCGCGACATCGAGTCCGGCATCGAGGACACCCTCACCAACGCCCGCGGCAGCGCCTTCCGCCCACGGCTCTCGAGCGACGGCCAGCTCTTGGTCTATGCCACCCGCATACCGGCACCCAACGCCGGCGCCACCGCCTTGCGCCTGCGCAACCTCGAAACCGGCGAGGATCGCCTGCTCACGGTTCCGGTAGAGCGCGACGATCAGGAGTCCCGCTTCACGCGTGACCTGCTGCCGGGCTATGCCTTCACCCCAGACGACGAGCACCTGATCCTCGCCCGCAACGGACGCCTGACACGGCTTCGCATCACCGACGGCACGGCCACCGAAATCCCGCTCACCGTGCAGGTGGAGCAAACGCTGGGGCCGAGCCTCTACGCCCCCTACCGAACCGGCGTCGGGCCGGTGAAGGCGCGGCTCGCCAGTGATGCGGTGCTCTCGCCGAACGGCAAGCAAGTGGCCTTTTCCGCGTTGACGACGCTGCATGTGCACGACCTCGAAAGCGGCCAGACACGGGCGCTGACGAAGCCGGGCGAGACCGCCTATCAGCCGGCATGGTCACCGAACGGGCGCGAGATCGCCTATGTGTCGTGGGACACGGCCGGCCCGGAAGCCGCACGCGGCGGACACGTTTGGCGCATTCGTGCCAATGGTCGCGGCAAGCCACGCCGCATCGCCGAACATCCCGCCTACTACACCGACCCGGTGTTCACGCCGGCTGGCGATCAAATCGCCGTCCTGCGCGCCACCACCCACGAGCGCCTCACCCGCGAGTTCGACTTCGGCGCCCCGGTGGGCTCTGACGTGATGCTGCTCCCGCGCCGCCAAGGCGAGGCGCACGTCATCACGCCGGCAAGGGGCCTGATCGAACCGCACTTCGGCCCCGAACCAAACCGCATCTACCTCTACGACAACGGCGCCGGCAACCTCGTCTCCATGCGCCTCGACGGCAGCGACCGCCGCAAGGTCCTCTCCGCCAAGGGTTACGGCATCTACGGCGCCGAAGACAAGGTGCGCGTTGCCGACATCCGCCTCGCACCGGCAGGCAGTCGCGCCCTCGTGCTGCACGCGCACCAGCTCTACCTGGTGGAACTCTTGAACACGCCGCTGCAGAACGCCGAGGTGGACCTCACCTCAGCCGCCTTGCCGGTGGCCCGGCTGACGGATATCGGTGCAGACTCGTTCGGCTGGAGCGCGGATGGGGAGACGGTGTTTTGGACCGCCGGCGCCACGCTCCATCAACGTCCCTTGGCCAGCATCGAGTTTGGCGCGAAGAACAACGCCGCCAAGCCCGACAAGGATGACGCAGAACCCCTGCGGGAGGATCACGAGGCGGCAATTGCCACGCCCCTCGACGTCTGGCTGCCACGGCACAGGCCCGAAGGAACCCTGGCGATTGTCGGCGCCACCATCCTCACCATGGCCCCGGATGCCGCGCCCATCGAGAACGGTGTGATCGTCGTCGAAAATGACCGCATCGTCTCCGTTGGCGATGCCGAAACGCCGATTCCCGAAGGGGCCACGCGGCTCGACGCCAGCGGACGCACCATCCTGCCCGGCTTCGTCGACGCCCACGCCCATTTTCGCCCGCTCCGACGCGTGCCCGACCTCGTCAACTGGTCGTTCCTCGCCAACCTCGCCTACGGCGTCACCACCGGCATCGACGTGCAGCCATCCACCGTCGACATCCTCGCCTACCAAGACCTCGTGGACGCCGGCCTGATGCTGGGCCCGCGCGCCTTCTCCACCGGCCCCGCCATCTTCAACGACAACGAGTTCACCTCCCGCAAACACGCCCGCGCCGTGCTGGCGCGCTACAAGACCCACTACCGCGTGCGCAACCTCAAGTCCTACATCGCCGGCAGCCGCCGCCAAAGACAGTGGATCGCCCAGGCCGCCCGCGACCTCGGCCTCATGCCCACCACCGAAGGCGCGCTCGACATGAAGCTCGACCTCACCCACGCAATCGACGGCTTCACCGGCAACGAGCACAACTTCCCCTTGCTCGCATTGCAGCCGGATGTGGTGCAATTGGTCGCCCACTCCGGCATGGCCTCCACGCCAACCCTCCTCGTCGCCTTCGGCGGCCCCTCCGCCGAGAACTGGTTCTACACCCGCGAATCTCCGTGGAGCGACGAAAAACTCGCCCGCTTCATCCCTCACGAAGCCCTTGCCGCCCGCGCCCTGCGCCGCCCCTGGGTACACGAACACGAGCACGTATTCCGCACCTTGGCGGAGCAGTCGCATAAGATCGCCCAGGCCGGCGGCCGAATCGGCATCGGCTCCCACGGCCAGCTCCAAGGCTTGTCCTTCCACTGGGAACTGTGGGCAGTAGCCAGCGGCGGATTCAGCAACATGGAAGCCCTAACCGCCGCCACCCGTCACGGCGCCGAAATCATCGGCATAGCCCAAGACCTCGGCACCCTCGAAGTGGGCAAACTGGCAGACATGGCAATCCTCTCCCGCAACCCGCTCGAGGACTTGCGGGCTACGAAGGACCTGGTTTGGGTGGTGAAAAACGGCGAGGTCTTCGAGGCGGACACCCTGAACCAAATCTGGCCGGAGGAGAAACCACTTCCGAAGCCTTGGTGGCGAGACACCGCTGTCCCGATCGCGCATTAGGGCGATTCCTCGAGCCAACCGATGAGACGGATTGGGCTGGGGCAAGAGCCTGGCGATGGACGGGCCTTCGGAGGGAGGTCATGGGACGGTGGGGCTCGGCTCGTTCTCGGGTCGAAGTGACGCTCCGCCCTCAATGCCGACATAATGCTCCCATGCGCCGATTCAACACCGAAGGCCCAACCCGATCGGAGCAGCACTACCAAGTCGATCCGCTCGCAAGGGTCGATGTCGCCGACCTGCAAGAGCTGGTGGCCGCGGAGCGCTACTTCACCGTCCACGCTCCTCGGCAAACCGGCAAGACGACGGTGCTGCTCGCGTTCCAGGATCTGCTGAACCGCACGGGAGATTATTGCTGCCTGTATGCGAATCTCGAGGTTGGCCAAGCGGCGCGAGAAAACACGGCGCGCGCCATGCAGGCGATTCTCGGCGTTGTCGCTTCTCGGGCCACGCTGCTGGGCGAGCACTTCCCCGCCTCGGTCTGGCGCGAGGCGCTCGACGACTTCGGCCCGGACGGGGCGCTGCGCGAGGTGCTCACGCAGTGGGCGCTCGCGAGCCCCAAGCCCCTCGTTTTGCTGCTCGACGAGATCGATGCGTTGGTGGGTGACACGCTGCTGTCGGTGCTGCGGCAACTGCGCGCTGGCTACGATCAGCGCCCGGCCGGGTTTCCGCAGAGCATCGTCCTATGCGGCGTGCGCGACATCCGCGACTACCGGATTCACGCCGGTTCGGCGACCGATCCGGTTGCCGGCGGCAGCGCGTTCAACATCTCCGCCAAGTCCTTGCGCTTGGGGGACTTTAGCGAGGACGAAACCCGTGCCTTGCTGGCGCAGCATACAGAGGAGACGGGGCAGCGCTTCACGCCGCCGGCCTTGGCCGCCGTTTGGTGGGAAACGCAAGGCCAGCCGTGGCTGGTGAACGCCATCGCCGACAGCGCGTGTTTCGAGGGGGCCGGGCGCGACCGTTCGCGGCCCATCGACGACAAGGCGATCCTTGCGGCGAAGGAGCAACTGGTGCAGTCGCGGCGCACGCATTTGGACCAACTTGCCGACAAGCTGCGCGAGCAGCGGGTTCAGCGGGTGGTTGAGCCGCTTCTGGCGGGCACCTCGGCGCCGACCTACGACAGCCGAGATGTTGAATACGCGCGCGATCTAGGATTGATCGCCGCCGACGCACCGGTGCGGATGGCGAACCCGATCTATGCAGAGGTCGCTCCACGGGAACTCGCCCACGTCCTGCAGGACAGCTTGGTGCAGGAGACGCAGTGGTACGTGGATGCGGCAGGCGGGCTCGACATGGCAAAGCTGCTGGCGGCGTTTCAGGCCTTCTTCCGCGACCACTCGGCGCACTGGGCAGACCGCTTCACCTACAAGGAGGCAGGACCGCAACTGATGCTGCAAGGATTCCTTCAGCGGGTCGTCAATGGCGGTGGGCGCATCGAACGGGAGTACGGCATCGGTCGCGGGCGCACGGACTTGCTGATCGTCTGGCCCCGCAAGGCCGGCACGAAGCCGGAGACAGAGGATCGGCATGTTGTGGAGTGTAAGGTTCGTCACGGCAGCCTGGAGGCGACCATTGCCCGGGGCTTGGAGCAGACCGCAACCTACATCGACGGATGCGGAGCCAAGACGGGACACCTCGTCGTATTTGACCGAAGCGAGGCATCCTGGGAGAAGAAGCTGTTCCACCGCATTGGCGACGCTCATGGCCACACGATCGATGTGTGGGGTATGTAGGGGCGCTTTCGTCGAGGCGCCACACTAGCGCCTGCGCTCCCAGGCTTCGCGTTCCTCCGCGTCCGGGTCTGCGACCACAGTGGATGCCTCGTCGAACACCATCGTCTCGCGGCTGCCCAAGGAGTAGTGCGGGAAGCCGGGATCGCCGGCCTTGACGAAGCGGGTCCAGGCGCCGTGGACGGCATCCGCAACATGCTGCGGCGAGGGGCCGTCGCCGATGAACACATCCACGCCCGGTTGGTGCAGGTTGTCGAACGCGAACGAGATTTCCAACGCATGCGTGGCACCCAGGCGCTCGTTGCGCGAGCGCCAGTTGAACTGGTAGAGCCAGGTCCGGCCGGCGTCCGCCCGCGCCTCCGCGAGGCGAATGGCGGGCATGCGGAACATGTGGTCTGTGGTCAGCGCGATCATCAGTTGTTCCACCGAGGCTTCCGGGCGCGTGCGGCGATAGGTGTCGATGAGATCAAGTCCGCCAAACCCCACGGCGGTGCGCGCAAGCCGCGCTTCGTCCACTTCGCCATAGCCCCAAAGCGTGGTTTCGTCGCGGTTCGAACCAGCGAGCAGCGCTACATCGGCATGGAGGCCGCCCGAGATCGCATCGAGCGGCGGCTCTGGCAGCACGTCGTTGCCCACCACCGGATAGAACGCCGAAACCGGCACGCCCAACTCCCCGGCAAGCCCCGGCCCGCCTTCGAGCGCACCGGCAACCTCCGTCTGCGCTGCCAGGATGGCGTCAACGTCGGCCGCTTCGACCCCGATGACGTCATCGGCGCCCAGCGCATCAAGAAACCGATCCGCAACCAACCTGCCCGCCTCGGCCGGCAAGACATGGTGCGCCGCACCGCTCTGGGCGATCACCCCACGAAAGAGCCCCGACGCCCGCGGCGAACCAAGCAGCGTCGCGACGCTAAACCCACCCGCCGATTCCCCGGCAATGGTGACCTTGGCCGAGTCCCCGCCGAAACTCGCGATGTTGTCCCGCACCCATTCCAACGCCGTGATCTGATCGAGCAGTCCGTTCACGCCAGAGGTCGCGAACTCGTCGCCAAAGCGCGAGAGATCGGTGAACCCCAGGGCGCCGAGCCGATAGTTGATCGTCACCGCCACGATGTCGCCGTTGGCGGCAAAGCGCGCACCGTTGTACCAAGGCACCGCACCCTGCCCGTTCCGATAGCCGCCGCCATGGATCCACACCAGCACGGGCCTTGCGCCGTCATCAAGCGCCGGCGTTTGAATGTTGAGCGTCAGGCAATCCTCATCCCACCGAACTGGCGCGGGATCGGTCATGCCGCCACTGGCAATCTGCGGCGCCGCCGGCCCAAACTTCCTCGCATCCCGCACATCCGCCCAGCCCTCATGCGCCTCTGCCGCCCGAAACCGCCGCAACCCCGTCGGCGGCGCCGCATACGGCACCCCGGCGAACAGCAGCACGCCATCGCGCTCCAGACCCATGACTCGCCCCGAACGCGTCTGCGCAACCCTCACCGACACCTCCCTAGATCGACAACCGATTTGGCAACCATTATCGAACTCCCCGAAGCAAACGCCAATGCGAACTCGTAGCGCAGCTTCCCCTCGAAAACAGCGTTGCGCGCCGAACCTCGACCGCTATAATCGCGTCACGTGGACCAATCGCTCGGCTAACGCAGGATGATGCGCAGCCGACCTTGAGCAACGACCAACATGACCACCAGTGACGACGCCATCGAGGTTTTCCAGGATCTCGACCTGACCTACGACGGCACCAAGAGTGCCGTCCTTGATGTCCTGATGGAGCATCTGCAAGCGCCTTGGCGCCGAGCGGAGAAGTTTGAAGGGGACATGGCCAAATCGTTGCCCGACGGTCAGGGCAAGCATCTAGCTTTCGAGCGAACAGCTTCCGGTTACCTCCGCGCAGCAATGCTCGTGCTCCGCAGTGGATCCGAGGGCGACAGCTGTCGGGTCCTGAACATCGTCCCGGCAGACAACGGCGGTGACCTTGGCGAGAAGGGCTACAACGACCTACTCAACGACTTCGTGGACAGAGTTTTGAAACCTTGCGAGGCAGACGGCATATCCATGAAGCTCACCAAACGCCAGCAGCAAATCACTGACTGGACATCAAAGGAGGCGGCCGACGCGCTTCGCTTGTTTTCTGCGGCGGCCAACAAGTCCACAGGGGCGTCTCATCCAATGGATGCCGAAAGATGGCGCGATTTCCTCATCGCGGATCACCGTTCAGGCCGGCACCCGAGTTCCCACAATCTTCAACGTTGGCTCGTTGAAGTTGAAGACTGGCCTGAGGAGGAGGCGGTGGATCTCATCATCGAGCGGGAAAAAGCGCTCGTGCTTCTTGAGCACTACGACACCCACTGATGCGGCTGCAGTTACCTCTCGCCGCACCACCGTGAAGCCCGTTCTCTACTTGGACACATGCGCCATTTTGGATGTGGTGCGCGACCCACGTCGCCACGACGTCCGGCAGCAACACCAAAGTGCCTCCATCCAGCTATTGGAAGCCGCAGAGAGAGGACGAATCGACGTGTTGGTTAGTAGGATGGTGCGAAGCGAGTTCCAGAACCACGCTGATGCGGTCCAGCGCGACGCTGAACGCGGCCTTGAGGCGACCACCGCCGATGTTGCGAAGGTCGATGCACTGGCGGCCCTCCACGGTTCACCAGGCGTGGCCGACATTCGACATTGGAGCGGACACATCCTGCGGTGTCGACGGGTTGCAGACCGATGGCTGACCGTGGGCAAAGATGCCCCTGAGTCGGATGTGATTCAGCAGCGAGCGCTCGCAAGAGTCATCCAGCGTAGGCCACCCTCCCGCCGAGGCAAGGATTCCACGAAGGATTGCCTGATCCTCGAAACCTACCTCGAACACGCTCGGAACGCCCGCTGTGGGGGCCTCAGGGAACGAGCCGTCTTCGTCTCCTCCAATACCGCCGACTACGCCAAGTCCGAGGCTAGTCTACCGGAAGAGCTGGTGTCCGAACTCAATGCTGTGCGGCTGAACTACGCGCCCAACATGGCAGCCGCACATTCCCTGGTCTGGGCGTAGCACTCGCTTCACGCGCCACTAGGGCCAACGACAGTCCAGTCGGCACGCACGGTGATTGGATGCCCACAGACGACCGCTGTTTGCCGCGTGTGGAAGCCAGTCCTAGGGGTTGAATCCGAGGCGTCACCGGCCGCCACAAAGGCCGTCCAGCGATACAATGGGGTGACCTGTTGCCACAGTGGAGCCGCAGTGTCAGACGCAACAAACAACAACGACGCCAAGCCAACGTTCAGGCTACAACCGGTCGCGGTCAATGTTCCGCCTGACGACCCCTTCAAAAACGACCTCCTTAGCCGTAAGGACTTCGGGGAAGCGCTAGCGACTTCACTTGCATCGATAGATGGTGCCTGCGTAATCGCGGTGAATGGGCGGTGGGGCACGGGGAAAACGACCTTCGTCAATATGTTCACGCAACATCTGCGCAAAAGGAAATCTGCGGTTGTCGAGATCAACGCTTGGGAGACTGACTACGCCGATGCCCCTTTGGCTGCGTTGTCGTCCGCGGTCGAGCAGGAAATCGAGGGGGAGAGTCGACCAGAATTCAAGGCTGCGGCGGCACGATTGTTACGGGTCGTCGCACCACCCTTGATTCGGCTGGCAACACAAGGTCTACTAGACATAAACGCAAGTCTCGAGAGAGCAGCAAGCGAAGGAATGACGGGCTGGGCGGATGCTAGTCTTCAGCGGTTCGAGGAGCATCAAGAGTCGCTCTGTGCATTTCGACAGACGCTTGCGCGGGTGGCTGCACGTAGCGACCAGCCGTTGGTGGTTGTCGTGGACGAGCTTGACCGGTGTCGCCCAACCTATGCGGTCGAGTTCCTCGAGACGATCAAGCATGTCTTTGACGTTGACGGCGTTGCATTCGTGCTTGCCGTCAATCGGGAGCAACTCGACCAATCTGCGGCTATCTTGTACGGAAGCGCGACCGACCCTGAGAGCTACTTTCGGCGGTTCTTCGACATTGAGCTTACGCTTCCGGACCCGGACAGACACGCGCTCATCCGAACTTTGCTCGAACGATTCGGGTTGCCGACTGATGATGTGCCAGCGGAAGTCCTAGCCGGGTTTCTCGCAGCTGCCCCTTACGGAATCCGCGCCCTCCAGCAGACTATTCAGCACTACGCCATCGCATGGGGCGCACTTCGGCAATACGAGGAGCGAGCATGGTGGTGGATGTTGCCTACCCTCATGATCCTTAGGCTGACTGATGAACCCGGATACCGAGCGCTTCGGAAGGGGGAAAGGACGGACGAGGAAATCGCCGATACTTTCCTTGCGCTTGACTGGACCAAACCGGTTCGAGGGAGCCGCCACGCCAATTTCCTTGAGGCTTCCATCATCCTTGCCCATCCGGGGCACGCTGGTTCCAGTCCGCTGCTAGCACGGTACGAGAGCTCCCTCGACGAAGAAGGGGTCGCGTGGTGGGTGCAGAGACTCCGTGGATACACATCATCGCGCATGTTGAGCATAGTCTCTGCTCGGATCGACATGCTCGACATACGCTGACGAAAGGCCGCCCTGGCACTCAAGCCAACAAGGCGCAACGCAACTTTGCTCCTGCTTCACGCTTGGAGCAAGACGGCGATGTAGTCAATCCCCGATTTCCCCCGATCTTCTTGGAACAGGATGTGCTTCTCGGCGAAGTGTGCTCGTGTCCATTGACCGTCTTCGTAACGAGGTCGCAAGTCGTGGAAGGGAGTTGCGGACACTATGAAGGAGTCGAGGGTGACGCTTGAGACGTGCTGCGGAGGCGTGAGTGAGCGTGCTAGGTCGGGCAACCGCTCGTGCAACTGCGCCTTGTCGTCTAGGGCGTAAGCGCAGGCGTTCAACATGCCGTGGGGTTCGATGAAGACGATTCGTTGCGCGTTTCCTTCTTTGATCCAGAGGATGAAGTCCGGGTAGAAGCCGGACTCTTCGAAAAAGCCCACGCCGCGTCCACGAGAGAGATTGCGCAGGAGGAAAACCTCGGTCTCGTCGGTCGCCGATGCTTGTCTATTGGTCCAGTAGCGCCTGAGGTCCTCCACGAAGATCCGCTCGCTTCGGTTCAGGCTCGGTGGAGAAATCTTGATCTCGGCGGGCTGGCGGACCGAGTCCGCGATGAGCAACGGCTGGTACAGGTGGCGGTCGAAATAGATGCGCGGTGGCAAGTGTCCATCCGACCCATATAGCTCATCTGAACTTGCGAGCGCTTGGACTTCCTCCAAGAAGGCCACTTGGCTCTCGGGAACGCTGACGATGTACTTTGCCCGTTCTTCACCGACCTCGAAGTTGAACCGGAGGTTGGGGTCCTCGTCGTCAAGAAGCTGGTAGCTCGTGTTCCGAGACTCCCATCGCGCCTGCCGCGTGCGGTGCTGACGGTCCACCCATTTGCAGAGAATTGCGACGACGACCTGTTGCAGCCTATCCATGCCCAGCAGCGTCGTTGGATTGGCCACATGCTCTGGCGCAGCCAACTCGTAGGCATCGGGGTCCTCCATGATCTTCTTGAGGCCACCGGGACTAACTGCGAGGTTGTGGTACCCACGTTCCGTTGCGTAACCTACGACCGTGATGTAAGCGGCGGACCAGTCGACTAGGCCCAACGCATCAGTCAGGTCAGTGGCCCCACCGAAGCTTGCGTCCTCCGTCTCGAAGACACGGCCACTCGTCATGGCCTGCGCACCGCCTCTCCAATCCAATGCAACCTTACCAGCACCTCGAACGAGGAAGTGCTTGACCTCGCGCTTGAAGTCTCGTTTTTTGTCCAGCCGCGGAACGACCAAGCCCTTACCGAGCCATTGCGGATTGGTCCGAATCGGTAGATGCACCTCAAAGAGGTTCTCGGCAGCTACGCCCTCGCGTTCCAGGTACTCCCGGAAACGGGCCATGTAGTTTGCGCGCAGTGCGAAGATGTTGAGGGTTTCCAGAAGCTTCAAGGAGTTAGGGTGGCTGCCGGGGAGTGCTGCACTCCGCTTGAGCGACATGCCAGCGCCCTTGAGTCGCACGCCACGGCCGAACATCTGGATGATCTGCGCGCCTTCACTCCTGCCAATGTTGAGCAGGCCCATGCTTGAGACCCGCCAAGAGTTCCAGCCTTCGAGGAACTTGCGTGCGCCGATCAGGATTTCGATGGTTGTACCAGGCCGGTTGATGCCGTCGAACAGCGAACCCGAGATAGCATCCCGCTCGATCGTTATACCAGCGTCGTCTGCCTGCACCAGCTTCTTGAACGCTGTCGTGTCGCCAATGTAAATCAGCCCGAAATAGTCCTCGGAGCCCGCCACCTTCAAGCCGAGCTCGCCGTCTGCGCCGACGATATCGCACAGGTGCAAGCCGCCACCCGAACGCGCGTGAAGCGTATGTCGAAGCAGGTCTGCGTAGATGGCATCGGGTTCGCTACCCTTCAACGAGCCGAACCTGGTGCGAAAAAGGTCCCCCTGAATGCCGTCGAGACCAGACCGCCCATCGAGCAGCCTTCCTATGGAGGACGTGGCCCACGCCGCATCGGTAAGGACACGGTGGAGGAAGCGGATTGCCGTGAGGACATCGCTGCGCTTGCGTCTGTTCTGCGAATACACCGCGTTGACACTTGCACCGACCAGTGCCCAAAGGGGCTGCTCCAGCTTGTACCGGCGCACGTTGTCTGGGTTCCTGCGAAAAGCCGTGTGCTGCTCGTGCAAGGACAACAGGTTGGCAAGCAGCAGGACATCCCTAAGCTCGTTGTCGGGGTCCTTGAGCAGGTTGACGATGCTGAAATCCTTGCCGTGGCCATCGTTGTAGAAATGGCGGTAGGAATAGTCGAAGGCAATGGCTTTGCCATATTCGGCCGTTAGGTCGTCCTTGCCCGCGGCACTCAGCGCCTGGCCGAACGTGGCGCTGTATTCGAAGGTGAAGCCGGTAGCCCCAACAGTGTCGCGCACTTGGCGCCACTTGTCGCCGCCGGAACCTTTGTGCCCCTCGTCAACGAAGATCAGGTTGTTTCCCTCAAACGCCTCGACCGGCACGCTTTGGCCTTCGCCTCGTTTCTCAAGAACGAGCTTCGTGATTTCGGTGACCTGCACCGTGTGCCCGTCAAGTTGCCGACCGCCTAGCTCGAACCTCTGGCACGGGATGTTCGCGTCTGCCATCTCGGCCAGATGCTGCTCACTCAGCCCTTCATTGGGAGTGATGAGCACGATGTTGTCTAGGGGCTCCCGGCAGTAATGCAGGAATTGCCGGTAGTTCAGGTGGAGCATGAGGGTCTTGCCGCTTCCGGTCGCCATCCAGAACGCGAGCTTGTCGAGATCCGCTTCCGCGAACGCATCGTAGGCTGGTTCGGATGGGCGTTTGCCGATGTTGAGTTCGCGCACGAAGTCGTTCAGCGATTTGATCAGTGCTGACCGGCTACGCCAGCGGTCGAGGAAAATCTCCGTATACAGGGCTGCCGAATACTGGAAGTACCGCAACGTGATGGGAGCAGTTCGCCCCGCGTTGGCACTGGCGAGAGCGTTACGGATGTTCGCGTCGTACCGTTCGAGATCGTCACTCGTGATCCCATCAAGCTGGCTCCGCCGTGACAAAAGCCGCGCCAACGCATAGCTGCGACCGTCCGCGTCGAACCCTTCATCGACTTGGGCGAGGTCGGTGAGCAGCTCGCGAGTGTCGGCATACCCGAGACGCTTGTGAAGCCACGCGAGCAGCGTCATCCGCCGCTCCAAAGCGGCCGAACGTGCCGCCGGGCTTGTTGGCTGGGAGGGTTGCCTTGCCATTGGTCCCGCTTACGCCCGATCGGCGACGCCGGCGAACATCCGGTCTTTGAACAGCGGCTCGATCGGCGTAGCATCGACGATTCCGCAGAGGCCGTTGACGTAAACGTGGTCCGCGCCTTCCAACATCTTGTGTTCCTCGACAAACCTCTGGTCGCGCATGAGGTCTTCCTCGCTCCAGTCCGCGGTGTCACGCCAAATGACCACAGTGGTGCGCCCCGGTTCAGCGCGCGTCTCGCCTCGGTACACTAGGTAGCGCCTCCGGCCGTCCGCGTATACGCGGCGTGTCCGCACGATGAGGCCAAGTAGGTAGCTGAAGGTTTCTGCTACATCCACCGACCGATCCACTGTGTTGCCGTTCGCGTGGACGCGTAGTCGGTAACCGAACGGGCTGATGAGCTTCGTGGGGTTCAGCAGCGTCTCGCTGTCCTTGGTTTCCCACTTGAGCATGTAGTGCAGGAAGTAACCTTCGATCCGGTCCTCGAGCTTAAGCTGCTCCGCGTGCTCGTCGAACTCGATGCTGTCGAGTGCGTCCTCGTAGGACTCAAGGCGGATGTACTTGATGATGCGCGGGGACCTGTCCACCTCTTCAGCGTTTGCAGGCCGTTCAGGCGTACCCGAATTCCAATCCGGAGCGAACGTGACCTTCTTCAAGCGCGGAAGAACCACCGTATCAAAATGGTCCGCCACTTCAACCAGAATGAATCGCCGCCGGCCCCCATCCTCACGGTTTAGGTTGATCGTCGCGTGGCCCGTGGTGCCTGAACCGACAAAGTAGTCGAGAATGCGCGAATCCGGCACCCAACCTCCAGACGCACGGATACAGTCCTCAACCAACGCCACAGACTTCGGAAAGTCGAGTGGATTGTCCACAAAAAGATCCTTGAGTACCTTGGCGCCGTGATTGGACGAAGCGTATCTGCTGTCACCCCACCATGTTTTCGGTACTGAGGACGTATCCATGCGCTGAATGAAGTGGATATTGATATCCTGATCGCCAGACTTTAGGCCAGTTCTAGTTACACGATAGTCCTGCGCCTCCTGCGAAACTCTCTCCCAGCCGCGTTCCCAGTTCTTTTCGACGGGACTTCCATTTTGCCTCTTGACCGGCCAGACAATGACCTCGTCCCCACGGGGTTTTTCGAGGACATCATATTCGCCAACATCATCTCGCCATTCCAGTCGTGGCACTCGAATCGCGTCGTCGCCGCCAACGTAAATGGGGTAGTAGAGCTTGGGCCGGTCGGCTCTTCTGTCGTTTGTGCCAGTCCGAAGAAGGTTCCGCCACGCGTAGTGGCCCTTCGCGTCGACATATGGGTAGCGTTTCTTTTCAGCTTCGGTCTTGGGGAGCCATCCCGGCACCGCAGACTCGGCGGAGTAAAAAATCGCATATTCGTGAGTGGGCGACAGCTTGCCACGAGATGTCCTTCCAATAGGCGTCGACCGAACCGGTGCGATGCCCATCTCCTTTTCGAACATCGATTGAAACAATGCCCTGGAACGCCACGCCTCCTCGTCGTCAATCGCACAACACAAAACGGACTTCTCGGCCATGAGTCCCTTGACCGCGGAAGCGCGGTTCTCCATCAAGGAGAGCCAGGACGAGTTCTTGTAGTCGTTCTTGTACAGGATCGCAGAAGAGTCCGTGTTGTACGGCGGGTCAATGTAGACGCAATCTATCGAGTTGGAGTACTTCGCTGTCAGGAGGCGCAAAGCCTGCCAATTCTCGCTATGCACGAGGAGGCCATCCACGGAATCGTCAAGGTCGTCGAAGGTAGCCAAGAGGGCATCGGTGAAGTCAGTGTTGAAATGCGTGGTGTCCACCATGAGCGTTGGATTGAGTCGTAGGAAGGCAATGCGGTCCGCCGTGGTCGCACTCGAGTCGATTAGGTTGGTCTGGTCCGCAGGGACAACCGCGAGAGAGCGCCACTCAGCCCATTGCGATTCATTGGACGCAATTTCGGGAAGCATTTCCTTGGGTACACACCGGAGGGTTACACAGTAGTTGGTCTCAGTCACGAACTTCCGCTTCTCCCAGAGCATCTTCTGGAAGCCTTCGATCTGGGCGAGGAAGTTGATGATCTGGCCGCCGGTGGATCTGATCAGTTGGAGGAGTTGGAACCATCCCGCCGCCGCGTGCTCGCCGGCGACCGACATGTCCTCCAGATTCAGGACTTCGTTTTTGAGGTAGAAGTCGAGCTCACGAGTGAGAAACGCTTGGAGATCTTTGTGAATGAAGAAGTCGGAGTCATTACGCCGCGTGTAGCGGCGCAGGTGGTGTTCGAGATGGGTGACCGGCCTGCCGCTGGCATCGCGTCGGCTTGTGCCGGTGAGCGCCGCCAAGGCGTCCGGGTCAACGAAACGCTGCGGCAGGTCTTCGACAGTCCTCGCATTGATTTTCTCTTGCAGGTTGGAGCGTCCGTATTCGTTCTGCTCGGCGCGGACGAGCGGGCGGTACGCGAACGGAACGGACAAGGTGCGGGTAGTGACATCCCACTTGGCGTCGGCGCTCCGGGGCACGAAAAAGCGGTTTTCGCCTACAACGTTGTTCTGCTCAACATTGGCCGAGTCGACCCGAAAGTGAACGGTTACCCCGGCTGGGGACTTCCACTGGTAACTGTGGAAGTGCTCAGCGGTCTTCACGTAGTACTGGTCGCTGTTGGCCCAATGAAGATGGACTTCCTCTCCGTTGTAGGGAATCACATAGCGTTCTGTCCGCGAATAGCGTCGCTTGGAGATGAAATCCCCATCTTGATAGTAGCGGTTGAAGAAGGCGAACAGGTGGTTGTATACATCCGTTTCCAATCCTTCGCGGCTGCGGTTCCCCCTCGCCCGCTCTCTCGCATCAAAGTACGTCTTGGCCACAGGCGTGGCGGCCCAAGCATCGTTCGGCATTTCGCCATTGGCGTCCAATGCACTGCGGCCAAGCACCTCGATCACGCGCTGCCGAGCCTCGTCCAGTGCCCGCTGCGCTTCCGCTTGTTCGGCAAGCATCCCTGCGCCCAACTCGCGGTCGATCGTCTCCGAAAGCTCGCTGGAGATAAACCGTTCCACGACGTCGCGTTTGTGGTTCATGATTCGGTAGATGCCGAAGTCCAAATCCGCGCAATCGAACTGGAAGAGTTCGCGGAGCAAGTCCTGGAACTTCTCCAAGGGGGTACGCTGATCGCCGTTCATCGCCGTTCGCCTCTGGCCTTTGGCTTCGTTTCACGAAGAGGATGACCGGGCGTGTCGCCACCCACCGAAGCCGTGTGCGCCCGCGTCGCAACGCGTTCGCCACGCTTCGGGCGTCCCTCAAGCCGCGTTTCGGGGAGGGCAGATTCACGACTCGTTGGCGCACACGCCGATGGCCGCGAAGCATAGCAGAGCGTCGCGCCGTGGAAGGCCATCGAAGCATGAATTTTCGACCGACATTGGGCGCGATTGTCGAGGCAGGGCGTGCTCCGAGCCGATCTGCGTGAGCCTTCTGCGCCTGCTATTGTGCGCCGTCGCCACCACGGAGCCGCCGCAAATGAAGATCACCGCCCTCAAGACCTGGATCGTCGGGACGCCGCCGCCGTATCGGGGCGGGCGGAATTGGGTGTTCTTGAAGCTTGTGACGGACAACGGCATCGAGGGCGTTGGGGAGGTGTACAAGGCGCCGTTTCATCCCCGGACGGTGGTGCGGCTGATCGAGGATGTGTTCGAGACGTATGTGGAGGGGAGCGATCCGTTTGGCATCGAGCGGCTTTGGCGGGCGGTGTATTACGGCGAAGGCTATGAGGGGCATGACCATCATCAGCATCCTGACCACACCGTCGCCGGCATCCTGAGCGCGGTGGAGATGGCCTGCTGGGACATCGTCGGCAAGGCGCTCGATCAGCCGGTGTACAACCTGCTTGGGGGCAAGTACCACGAGCGGCTGCGTTCCTATACGTATCTATACCCTGCCGCCGGCGAGCGAACGTCGCCGCACACCGATCCGGACGCCGCCGGCGAGCGCGCCGCGGCCTATGTCGAGCAGGGGTTCACCGCGGTGAAGTTCGATCCGCTCATCGACGTGATGGGCTTTGAAGACCCTCGCGAGCCGCCGCTCGACCGGCTCGACAATGCGGAGGCGGTGGTGCGCAGCGTGCGCCAAGCCGTGGGCGGGCGCTGCGACATATTGATCGGCACGCATGGGCAGTCCACCACGTCGGGCACCATTCGCTTCGCCAAGCGCATCGAGCGCTACGACCCGCTCTGGTTCGAGGAGCCGGTGCCGCCGGAGAATCGCGACGAGATGGCACGCGTGGCTCGGGCCACGAGCATTCCGGTGGCGACCGGCGAGCGGCTTGCGACCAAGCATGAGTTCCGGGAACTGCTCGAGAAACAGGCGGCGGCGATCCTGCAAATGGCACTCGGTCGCGTGGGCGGCATTCTGGAGGCGAAGAAGATCGCCGGCATGGCGGAGGCGTACTACGCGCAGATCGCGCCGCACCTGTACTGCGGCCCCATCGAGGCCGCCGCCAACATTCAGGTGGACACATGCAGCCCGAACTTCCTCGTGCAGGAGAGCATCGAGCGCTTCGACGGCTTCCACGCAGAGATTCTCAAGAAGCCCATTCGGTGGGAGGACGGCTACATCATTCCGCCCAGCGAGCCGGGGCTTGGCGTGGAGCTTGACGAGGAAGTGGCCGACGCGCACCCGTTCCGGGAGCGCGAGCGGCGATAGCGCCCTGCCGAGGAAACAAGCGCCATGCCCAAGCTCGAAGCCCTGCCGGAGCCGAACATTCGGCAGGCCTATGGCATCTTCCTGCTGACTTCGCGGCATCGGTTCATTCGCCGGCTGCGGCGCGTGTACAAACCGTCGGTGCACGGCAACAAGGCGTGGCGGGCCAGCTACCTGCTGATGGACTACCTGTTGCATCACCCGCCAGCAAAAGGCGCAAGGGTGATGGAACTCGGCTGCGGCTGGGGGCCGGCGGCGGTGTTCTGCGCCCAACGCTTCGGCGCCGAAGTGACGGGGGTGGACATCGACGAGGACGTCTTCCCGTTCCTGGAGATCACGGCGTCCCTGAACGGCGTGGAGGTCGCGCCCCTCAAGGCGGATTTCAACAAACTCCCCGCCGAACGGCTGGGCGAGGAACAGATGCTCATCGGCGCGGACATCTGCTTCTGGGACCGGATGGTGAAGCCGATGGCGGCTCTGGTGTCGCGGGCGATGGAAGGCGGCACGGAACGGGTCGTGATTGCCGATCCCGGACGCCCCACCTTCTATGAACTGTCGCAGCGCTGCGCCCGCGCCGGCAAGCACCTTGGCTGGAGCGTCAACCTCACAAGCTGGTACGCCACCGAACCTGCCCACGGCACCGGTGAAGTCCTCGACGTTCGCCAAGGCGGTTGAACCGCGTGGAGTTGTCGGGCCGCGGGGGATGCCGGGCCGCAGACACACGGAACTGACACCGCCGCCTCAGGACGGGCCTACACGCCGACAGGCGCGTCTCTTCGCGTTGGGTGGGCGCGCTACCGCGCACAGGGAAGGCAGAATGCCTTCCCTCCGAGGCGCTCGCTTCGAGTTCGGCCCGTCAACTCTCCGGGCTGTCTAGTGCTCGGCTGCGGTCACGCCCTCCTCGCGCACGAACCCGAGCAGGACCAGGCCAATTACCAGCACAACCACCACCGACAGCATCCCCAGCCGCGAGCTGCCGGTGAGGACGCCCGTGATCGCCACCAGTGCCGGTCCGATGATGGCGGCGAAGCGGCCCAGCATATTGAAGAAACCGAAGAACTCGCCGGCCTGGGCTGGCGGCACGAAGCGGGCGAAGAGGGACCGCGACACCGCCTGCACGCCGCCCTGCACCAAGCCAACCGTCGCCGCGAGCACATAGAACTCCACCACCGAGGTCATGAAGTAGGCGTAGATCGTGACGGCCACATAAATTGCTACGCCGAAATAGAGGGTGGGCTTGGGGCCGAACCTCCTTGCGGCGATGCCGAATGCCAGTGCCGCCGGGAAGCCCACGAACTGGGTGATGAGGAGCGCCACGATGAGGCTTTCGGAAGGAAAGCTCAGCGACAGCCCGTAGTCCACGGCCATGCGGATGATGGTGTGGACGCCGTCGATGTAGAAGAAGTACGCCAGCAGAAACAGCGCCACCATGCGATGCGCCCGGTATTCGCGGAACGTCTTTGCAAGGGCCTGGAATCCGGCGGCAACCGCACCCACCGCCGCCTCCACCCGGGGCGGCTCGGCGACGTTCCGGAACAGCGGAATGCAGAACACGAGCCACCACAGCGCCACCGTGAGGAAGGAGAGCCGCACCGCTTCCGCCGCGCCGGAAAGGCCAAACGTCTCTGGCGAGAGCGTCATGGCCACATTGAGCGCAAACAGGAGCCCCCCACCGATGTAGCCGAGCGAAAAGCCAAGCGCCGAGACCTCGTCGTAGCGATCTGGCGTCGTGACCCCAACGAGGAGCGCGTCATAGAACACGATCGCCCCAGAAAACCCAATGCTCGCCAGCACATACACCAAAGCCGCCGTGCTCCACTGGCCCTCCCCAACGAAGAACAGCCCCGCCGACATGGCAATGCCGAGGCCGGTGAAGACGCCCAGAAACCGCTTGCGCGCCCCGCCTCCGTCGGCGATCGCGCCCAGAATCGGCGCGGCAACCAGGATGAACGCGCTGCCGATGGAGTTCGCGAACCCAAGCTGCGCCGTGCTCGTCACGGCATCGGATCCCGCGCTCCAATACTCCTTGAAGAACACGGGAAAGAACCCGGCGATCACCGTGGTGGCGAAGACCGAGTTGGCCCAGTCGTAGAGCGCCCACGAAACCACGCTCCGATCGCGAAACAGCTCCCGAACTTTCGCCAAAGCGAAATCCTCCTCCTCTGCGCGAGTGTATCGCACCGACGCCTCGCCTGAGGCAGTCAGGCAGTCGCGGTGTTGCGTCCTCGCGTTCTTGACTAGGCGCCATCGTCGGGCTTGGCGCGCTGGCAGTTCACTTGCGCTGCGGAATCCATGCCGCTAGTTTCGTTCCCGAATGACACGAGCAGGGTGTCCCGCGCCTTCGAGGCCGGGTTGCCCTCCGAATAAGCCTCGATCCGGCACGGGGTAGCTACCTGAGCCTGGGGCGAATAGGTGGGTACATCCACAGTACTCTGTGCGTGTCATTCAACGACCCGGCACCCGTGGCGGTGCTCAACGGGACAGCGACACGGGAGAGGGGTCTGATGGTGAAGGAACCTGACGCAGTCGCCGTTTCGCGCCGTGCGCTGCGTCCGCCCGGAACCGAGCGCACCGAAACGGCGCGTCTCTCTGTGGCGTAAGCTCCCAGCACTGGCCTACGCGTCGCCACACAGGGACGCAGGAAGAACCCGGAGGCAGCCGCCGTGCAATCGCGCCACACAGGCTTGTCCCGGCCAAGGTGAGTAAACGATGAGGTGGATGGTTGCCGCTCTGACGGGTGTTGCGGTGTTCGGGATCGCTGCGGTGCTGTTCCCGCACGATCGCCAAGAGCGCGGCGCGGAGCCGCCCTTCCAGACGGACGTCTCTGGCCGAGCCAAGGTAATCGACGGCGACTCGGTTTACGTCGGCAATGTGGAGGTGCGGTTGTTTGGCGTGGATGCGCCCGAGGCGATGCAAGCGTGCGAGATGGACGGAACGCCGTGGCGATGTGGCCTGCAAGCAGCGCAAGCGCTCCGTGGCTTGATTGAGGGCCGTGTCGTCGTCTGCGAGGAACGTGACCAAGACACTCACGGGCGCATCGTCGCCGTGTGCCGACATGGTGACACGGACATCAACGCCTGGCTCGTCACGAACGGATGGGCGTTGGCGTATCGCCGCTACGGACATGACTACGTCGAGGCGGAGTCGCTAGCGAAGTCCGCCAGACTCGGGGTGTGGCGCGGCGTACTGACCGCCCCGTGGGATTGGCGGCAGGCTTCAAGCCAGGGCGGGGAGGTCTCGTCTGCGCCCGCAAGGACCGCCGCGATGGCGCAACCCCCAGGCTGCAACATCAAGGGGAACATAGGCAGTGGCGGCAAACGCTACTACCACGAACCGGGAGACCGTGACTACGAAAGAACGCAAATCAACCGTGCCGGCGAACAGTGGTTTTGCTCTGCCGCAGACGCAAGAGCTGCCGGGTGGCAACCAGCAAACCCAGCCAACAGGCGGCAGGTTTCAAGCCGAGGCGGGGAGGTCTCGTCTGCGCCCGCAAGGCCCGCAGCGACGGCGCAACCCCCAGGCTGCAACATCAAGGGGAACATAGGCAGTGGCGGCGAGCGCTACTACCACGAGCCGGGAGACCGCGACTACGAAAGAACGCGAATCAATCGAACTGGCGAACGGTGGTTCTGCTCGGCAACAGAGGCGAGACGTGCCGGGTGGCAACCTGCGAACCCGGCCAAGAGATGACTGTCGTTCCTTGACCAAGCCCCTGATGCGTGCCCCTTGGCTCGTGTCGGTTGCTCGTTTTCGGCGTTCATCTTCTCCGGCGCCCTAGGACACGGCGTGAACGTGTCGCTGGCTGTCGCCTGGCCCGTTGTCGCCGGCGAGGATTTGTTCTCGTTCCCGCCCTGTCCTACGACGGCGAGGTCTAACCCCCCCTTGGGCAAAGCACCAGGCGCGAGTCCAGCTCACTTTGCATCCCGCAAGGCGCGGCCTCTGGGTGTCAGTCGATACCTCTGGTTCGGTGCTCTCGGCGCGTCCGGTCGCGTTGGTTCCACGTAGCCTCCCGCGATCGCCGGCGCGAGGTACCGCGCTCGGAACGACCTGCGGTCGCTAAGCCCCAAGGCGAGCAGAATCTGGCGGGTCGGCATGTCTTCGGTCAACACGCCAAGCAACCGCATTACTTGGGGGCTTTCTTGGGGGGCGGCTTGGGGGGTAGCCAACGCCGCAGAGATGACTTCGAGCATGAATTCGATGAACTTGGAACTCGCGCCTTCCTCCGTGCTTTCGCGTATCGCCCGGTAGTAGTCGCTCTGTCGGATGTGGACCAAGCTCTCAACGGGAATGTGGGCGAAGAGCGGATTCCAGCGCGTGAGGATCAACGTCTGCCAAAGGCGCCCCAGGCGACCGTTGCCGTCCTCGAACGGATGGATGAACTCGAACTCGTAGTGAAAGACCGAGCTGGCGACGAGCGGGTGGGTGTCCGTGGCCGCAACCCAGAGCAGAAGGTCCTTCATCAACTGCGGCACGCGAGCGGCTGGCGGCCCAACATGCTGTACCTCACCGCCCCCAATGACGGCGACCTGTCCCCCACGGTATCGCCCCGGCTCATCGAGCAGTGCAGTCATCAGCAGCTCATGCGCCCGAAGCAGATGCGATTCATCGCCCGGGTCCCATCGTTCGAACTCGTCGTACGCCTTGATCGCGTTGCGCGCTTCCTGGATGTCACGCAACGGACCCACCACGGGCTTGCCGTCAAGAATGGTCGTGATCTGCTCTTCACTGAGGGCATTCCCTTCGATGGCCAGTGAGCCGTGAAGGGTGCGAATACGATTGCGACGCCGCAGTCGCAAGTCCTGCCACAACGCCTCCGACTCCGCACGGCCAATGGCCTCGCCAATCTCCTCGACCAAGCCAAGGATGCGTGGCGTGATCCGATACGGAGGTTCATGGCTCATCGCCGCTCGAAACTACCACGGTTCGCCACGCATGGCCTCTAGAGAAGGCATCCCGCCTGCCTCGTGCGGGCGCTAGCGGTCCGGGTTAACGTAAGCGGATCAGGAGGAGGGGATGCGCGTGAGCGAGACGAACCATTACGGATTCAGCCTGCCCGACGAGTTGGTGCTGCTGCGCGACCAGGTGCGGCGGTTCATGCGGGAGGAGGTGAAGCCCATCGAGGACAAGCTGCCGCACGATGCCACCGGATGCAGCGCCGAGGACCGGCAGCATCTTCGCGACATCGCCGAGGGCATGGGGCTCACCCGACTCACGGTGCCGGAGGAATACGGCGGCAATCCCGTCTCCGCCCTCGCCCGGGTCATCATCGCCGAGGAATCCGCCAAGTGCCGGCTCGGTGGCTACGCCCCGGCCTTGGGCGCGTTCGGTGGCGGGGCGCCGAACATCATCTGGGGTGGCACGCCGGCGCAGATCGAGCAATACGGCATCCCATGCGTCGAAGGCAAGAAGCGAGCGTTCGTCGCCATCACCGAGCCGACCGGCGGCTCCGACCCGCGCAACAACATCAGCACCCGCGCCGTGAAGCGGGGCGACACTTGGGTTCTGAACGGCCGCAAGATGTGGATCACGGCAGCGCAGGGCGCCGACTACGGCATCATCTTCGCCCGCTCCAAGGACGGCACCGAGAGCGCACCGCCTGAGATCACCGCGTTCATCGTCGAGCCGACTTTCCCCGGCATCTCCT
This sequence comes from Pseudomonadales bacterium, assembly GCA_965116935.1. Taxonomy (GTDB): domain Bacteria; phylum Pseudomonadota; class Gammaproteobacteria; order Pseudomonadales; family Azotimanducaceae; genus VXYL01. The sequence continues at coordinate 5,561,515 of OZ220737.1, forward strand.
TCAACGAAATCAAGGTGATCCGGGCCCTTTCCCCGTACGAGATCGTGCTCGACAACTGCGAAGTGCCGGCCGAGAACGTGCTCGGGCCGGTGGGGCAAGGCTTCGGCGTTGCCCAGCGCTGGCTGGTGGACGCTCGCATTCCCTACGCCGCCGGCTGCATCGGCATGGCGCAGGAGGCGCTCGACATGGCTTGCGGCTGGGTCAAGCAACGCACCGCCCGCGGCGGCTTCTTGGCCGACAAGCAGGCCATTCAATGGATGATCGCCGACTCTGAAGTCGAGCTTCGCGCCGCGCGTCTGCTCGTGTATGACGCCGCCACCAAGGTGGACGAAGGCCTGCCGGGCAAGGTGGACGCCTCGGTGTGCAAGCTCTACGGCACCGAAACCGCCGGCCGGGTGGTGGACCGCGCCATGCAGATGTTCGGCGGCATGGGCATGGCCAAGGAGATGCCGCTCGAGCGGTGGTATCGTGAATTGCGGGTGAAACGCATCGGCGAGGGGCCTTCGGAGGTTCACCGCATGGTCATCGCACGCGACAAGCTGCGGAACACGGACGGGGGGATGTATTTCGGCTGAACGATGTAAGGGGGGCTCTCTTTGCGGCAAAGGCGCGCCTCGCGGCGCGTGCGAGGGCAAGATGCCCTCGCCCCAAGTTGGGCTTCACGCGGTAGGGGCGACCCTTGTGGTCGCCCGCGCCCGTTGCGCCGAGGCCATTTGTTAACCCAACGCGGGCGAGGACAAGCCTCGCCCCTACCAGCGAATGCACAATCGAAAGAGGGGATTCCCATGAAGGACTTCAGCGGCAAGCTCGCCGTCATCACCGGCGGCGGCACTGGCATGGGGCGGGCGCTGGCTCGGCAACTCGTGGCGGAAGGTTGCGATGTAGCCATGTGCGACATCCTCGAGGACAACCTCGTCGAAACCCGGCGCCTTTGCGAGACGGAGGCAAGCCAGGGGCGCGTCATCAGCACCTTCATCTGCGATGTTTCCGACGAAGAGGCCGTGAACGACTTCCGCGACGCCGTGAAGCGCGAGCACGACACCGACCACATTGATCTGCTCTTCAACAACGCCGGCGTCGGTGCCGGCGCGAGCTTCGTGGACGGCGACCGCGACACTTGGGAGCGCACCTTCAACATCTGCTGGTTCGGCGTCTATTTCTGCGCCCGCGCCTTCATGCCGATGCTGCTCGCGAGCAAGGACGCCCACATGGTGAACACCTCAAGCGTCAACGGCTTCTGGGCCACGCTCGGCCCCACCAGCGCACACAGCTCCTACAGCGCCGCCAAGTTCGCGGTGAAGGGCTTCACCGAGGCGCTCATCAACGACTTCGGCACCAACGCGCCGCACGTGAAGGTGTCCGTGGTGATGCCCGGCCACATCGGCACGTCCATCGCCCTCAACTCTAACCGCATCATCACCGGCCGCGACGAGCGGCAGATGACCCCCGCGGAGCTCGAAGTGGCACGCAAGCGCTGGTCTTCTCTCGGCATGCTCGAAGACGACGCCTCCGACGAGCAAGTGCTGGCCATGATGGAACAGATGGGCCGCAGCTTCCGCGACAACGCCCGCACCACGGCAGAAATGGCCGCCTCGATCATCTTGGATGGCGTGCGCGAAGAACGCTGGCGCATTCTGGTGGGCGACGACGCCCACGTCCTCGACGGGATGGTGCGAGCAGACCCGGAAAGCGCCTATTCGGAGGAGTTCATCGAGAAGCTCCGCGCAACGGACGAGTGGACTGTGGGCTAACCGGCCAAACCACCGGCAGCAGCCGAATCTACGTCCACAGCACTCCCCAAGCGAGAGCGGCGGAGTTTCTACGACGGACCGCTCGCCGCATTCGTTCCATAAAGTTCATCGAACCAACGCAAGAACAACCGAGCTGCTTCGCTGTCCGCGTTGAAATATCCTGCGGCAATCGCCGTCCCGAACGGTCGGCCCGGCTCCTCTTGCCATGACAGCCATGCATGGATCACGGCCTTCGTGTGTTTGACTGCGGGGAACGTGGCTCCGCTGTGGCGTGCGGCCGTCGTCGAATCGCGGGCGAGCGTTAGCAATGGGTCATTCTCGTCCACTAGGTCCTTGAGGAAATGTTCGAGAGCACCGGAGGTACGGTTATTGGGCATGAGCCACACGCCGACGCGTGCTTTGTAGTCCGGCACATCGGCGATGAAGCCGCTAGCGGGCAACTCGGTTGGGGGTTTGGGATCTAGAAACGAGAGACGGTCGCAAACTGCCCGCCAACTGTTCTCGGCAGCTTCGTCGGCGTCAAGGACGAAGCCCACCGAGTGGCCGGTGCTGAATTTCACTGCCTGCTCCATCGCAGCGAGCACTTCGTCCTTGTTCCCAGCCGGCTCGATTTGGGGGCACATGGCGGGAAGTGTGTCCGCAACAACCCCGCCTGCAAACGGGCACTCGACACCGTGGCGCCGCAATAGGTGTCTGATGGCGTGTTTGTCGTCCGTGCCTTCAACGAAAAGGCTTGATCGTTCTACCATGCCGAAGAGCCTGCTAGCGAAACTCGATGCCGCTCTCGACAGCAGGAGGTACATCAGCCCCTTGGATGCTGACGGCTCGGGGGAGTGACGTGTCTATCTTGTGAATGGAAACCTCGTCCGCAAGTTCGGGGTGCGACTTGACCATCGTTGCAAGGCCGCGGATGCAATCGTGACTATGTGTGGTCGCAAATAACTGCAAATGAGACTTCTGGGCGACCTCGACCAATAGACGCCACATGCCAGCCATGACAGTCCAGTGCAAGCCAGTGTCCACCTCGTCAACGAGGACACAGCCATCGGCATTGTTGGCAAAGGCCAACCTGAGAAGTAGCAGCCGACGCATTCCATCACCGAAAGTACCTAAAGGATACCTAGGGCCATGTCCGCGTAGGCCAACGACGATTCCTCCCCTCGGCATACGGTCATTCGCCAAGAAGTGAATGGACTCTATGTCGGGCATGAGAAGCTTCATGTCTTCTACGACTTCGACCTCGCGGCCGTTATTGACGAGGGCATTCCATGCTTCACCCAGAAAGGACGGGGCCGCCGAGGTCAGGGAGAGAAAACGAGCCGATGGACGTGTTGGCCGCGGACGGCGCGGGTCAGGAAGAAGCAATCCACCTTCAGTGACGGGCAAGACCAATGTAGGCTCATTTGGTGCTGCAAGGGTGACCGCCAAAGCCATCGCGGGCGATGCTTCGGATGGGAACTGCTCGTCGAAAATCCTAGATAGGGTGTCCTCACCAAGTTCGTCCAAGGACCGCAGTTCGACAGTCACTCGGTCCTTTCGGCAGCCGAGCAGCTCAAAAGAGGCACCAGGCTCGCACGCGTGACCGTAAAACAAGTGGGCTATGTTCGGCACTCGGCGTATCCCACGCCACTCAAGGGGGCGCATTTCGTCGCGCCGTTGGGCAGAGTTTGAGATCGATGCGGTGCTTCCTCCGGATAGGAGCAGATCCACGGCCTCAAGGACGGAGGTCTTCCCGCTGTTGTTCTTGCCAACCACGAGATTGACTCGGGCAAGGGAGTCGAGCCCGTAGGACTCGAAGCCACGAAACCCCGTCATCTTGAGTGACTTCAACACGCAACCAGCTCCCAGAGGGACTCGCGGGCGATTATAGGGTCTTGCGAACATCCACGTGCAGAGCGGCCACGGACGGGTAGAGCGTGGGGTTAGCGAGCGAAGTTGCGCTGATCGGGGGTGAGCGGCACCACGTCGGTGGTTTCCATGTACCACGTCAGCATGCGGTCGCGCAGACGCGCGAGTTCGGGGGCGTGTTCGGCCGCGTCGATTAGGTTGCGGGTTTCGCCGGGGTCGTTGGCGAGGTCGTAAAGCTCATCGGTCTCGTAGGCTCGGCGGACGTATTTGAAGCGGGCGTCGCGGCACATCGTGGCCTTGGTGTGAAGCAGGGGGCGGTCTTCCCGCACCTGGAGGTTCACCCTCGGGGAGTAGAGGCCGAGGGACGAGCCTGAGGAGACGCTTTCGCGCTCGCTGGCTTGTGCCTCGTCTTCGAGCCGTCCGCCTTCGCAGAAGACGGCATCGCGGTGGTCGGCGCTCGGATCCGCCAGCACGTTTGCCAACGAGCGGCCGAAGTGCCAGTAGCCGCAGTCGATATCGGCCATGTCGTACACGGTGGCGGGGAAGTCCACCAGTTCCACCATCTGCTCACGTATGCCCGGCGCTGACGCGCCGCCCGGCGGCTTCACGACGAGAGGCACGCGGCTCAAGGCATCCTGGAAGGTGTTCTGGGTCTTCTCCACGAGGCCGTAGTCGCCGGTGAAGTCGCCGTGGTCGGAGAACACGAACAGGGCCGTGTCGTCATAGCGGCCCGTTTCCCGCAGCGCATCGATCAGCAGCCCAAGCTGGTGATCCACGCGGGCGCACATGCCGTAGTAGGTGGCGCGAAGTTCCCGCCAGCGCTCCTCGGTCCAGCCCGTCAGCCCCTGGCCGTCGCGAATGCCGGCCAGCAGGGCAGGCTTGTCGTCCCATGTTTCGAACACGTGGCGGGGCGGCACCGCGGCGCGGTCCGTGAGGGAATACCACGGTTCCTCCACACAATACGGCGGATGGGGGTAGCCGAGCGGCAGGAACAGGCAGAGCGGCTGCTCGGACTCCTCGCGCTCGCGCAGGAAGTCGATGGCGCCATACACCATCGACCAGTCGCCGTCGCAGTACACGCGCTCGCCCGCGGCATCGAGGCGGCCCTTGAAGAAGCTGAAATGGTTGTCGCCATCCGCTGGCCCGCGCCAAGCGAGGTCGCCGCCGTGGTTCCCCTCCCGGCGCGTAACGCCCCATCGCGCGTAATCGGCGGCTGTCGGTCGAAAGTGAACGTCGCAGTGTTGCTCGAAGCCGAGCTGCCCGGGCACGAGGTCGTTCTTGCCGCCCCACCAGACGAAATAGCCGTTGTCTTTCAGCACCTTGAGGAGGTTGGTCTCGCCGAGGTCGGGATTCAGCATGTGGTGCATGGTGCGGTGGCCGCGCACGTGCGGATACCAGCCGGTCATGAACGAGCAACGGCTCGGTGTGCAAACCGTCGCCTGCACGAAGGCGTTGCGGAAGGAAACGGCCTCGGAGGACACAAGGCTGTCGAGCACGGGAGTCGAGACGGCCGGGTGGCCCATGTGGCCGAGGGCATCGCCCCGCCACTGATCGGGATTGAAGATAACGATGTGGGGGCGCTTGGGCATTCAGGGCTCCTTCTCGGGAACGAGTCTTTGAAGGGAAGGCACTTGTAGCCCTCCCGCTACACGCAGCTGGGCGCGTTGCCTCCCTCCAGACGGTTCGCGTGCAAGTTCCCATCCCATCGAGGACGCCGAGTCGCGGACGCGCAAGGAACACCCTTGAAGGGCCCTCGGAGGGAAGGCATCCTGCCTTCCCTAAGCGCCGATAGGCGCTTTTCCGTCTGCCACAATGAAGCAAGTGCGCTGGCGCGCTGGGAAGGCAGGATGCCTTCCCTCCGAGGCTTTCGCTTCGAGTCGAATCGCTCAAGCATCTACGTGCTACGCGTCTGTTCCATGGAAGAGTGGAGCGCCCCTATTTGGCAAGGGCGCTCTGCGCACGTCAGGGCCGGAACCCCCTAGTCGCTGTCCAAGCGTTCCTTGACCACGCGGCGCAGGAGCTTGCCGGTTTCGTTGTAAGGCAGTTCCTGCCAGAACTCGATGCGTTCCGGAACTCGCGAGGAGCGCAGATGCTGCTTGACCCAGTCTTGCAGCTCCGTTTGCGTGGCGGTGGCCTTGAGCACCACCGCGCTCACGACCGCCTCGCCCCATTCGACGCTCGGCACGCCCACCACGGCCGCGTCTTCCACCGCGCCGTGTTCGAGCAGCACGTCCTCGATCTCGCCGGGGGACATGTTCTCGCCGCCGCGCACGATCACGTCGTCGGCGCGGCCTTCGAGGAAGAGATAGCCCTCCTCGTCGAGATAGCCGGCGTCGCGGGTGGGGAACCAGCCGTCGGCGCCCACCGTGCTGCCGCGGCCCTCGTACTCGCCGGAGACCTGATCGCCGCGCACGTAGATCTCGCCGCGTTCGCCGGTGGGAAGCGCCTGGCCCTCGTCGTCGCGCACCTCGATCTCGATTCCGGGGAGCGGCACGCCAGCGGATTGCAGGCGGCGACGCACCGCTTCGTCTTCGCTGCCGGCGGCGGCGCGGTGTTCGTCTGGCCCGAGCACCGTGATGGTGGAACTCGTTTCGGTGAGGCCGTATGCGTTGGTGAAGTCGGTTTCGGGAAAGAGCTGCATCGCCCGTTCGATCACCGCCAGCGGCATCTTGCCGCCGCCGTAGGAGAGCGACTGAAGATGCGGCATGTGGGCGCTTTCTTGCCCTTCGAGCGCGTGGACGATGCGGGCTAGCATGGTCGGCACCACGAAGGCCGTGGTGATCTTCTCCGTGCGCGCGATCTCGATCCACGCCTCCGGGCTGAAGTTGGCAAGCTGCACCACGCGCCGCCCGGAATAGACCGAACTCAACACCGCGCCGATGCCGGCGACGTGGTACGGCGGCACGCACACGAGCGCGGCGTCGTCCTCGTCGGCGGCGCCGAACTCGACGGAGTTGAAGATGTAGGACACGAGGTGCTTGTGGCGCAGCACGGCGGCCTTGGGCGCGCCAGTTGTGCCGCTGGTGAAGAGGAGAACGCCCACTGAGTCTGGGTCCATCGAGCGGTAGTCCTCGTCGCCGCCTCCGCCCCGCGCCATGCCGAGAAAGTCGCCGCGGCTGGTGAGGGCGACGCCCTCTCGTTCGCCGAAGGCCGTCAGGTGGGTGATGTCGGTGACGAGGTACGCCGGCGTGATCCGCTCAAGCAGCGCGTCGATCTCGGCTTCGGCGAGGCGATAGTTGAGCGGCACGTATGGCACGTCTGCCCAGCCGGCGGCAAAGAGCCCCACCGGTATCGCGAGATTCGACACATCCAGCATGGCGAGGCGCTCGGCGCCTGCGTCGTGCACCGCCTGCGCCGCGGTGCGGGCGGCGGCGAGCAGTTCGGCATAGGTGATGGACGAATCCGCCACCGGGTCGACGAAGGCAACCCGATCGCCAAAGGCGTCGGCCGCCATCTCCAGAAGCATGGTGGTATTCACTTCTCGCTTGGCGCCCTCCCCAAAGCGCGGTTCGCGAACGGCGCCGGCTTACCCGGCGGCGCGCTTGCGCGCCCTTGCGGGCGCATCGGCAGTTCGCTGGCGCGAACTGCTGCTCTCTAGTCGGTCTTGGGCAGTTTCTTGGCGTCCTTGACCGCCAGTGCGTCGCCGTCTGCCGCCAGCGAGCCTTCCCCCGCCTTGACGCAGAGCACTTCCAGGCTGCCGTCGGCGTTCACGTAGCGCTTGCCGATGGCCGTGCCTTCCGCGTGACCCGGATCCACGGCACCGCCATTGGTTGCGCCGTCGCCCATGGGGCTGCCCCCACAGGTGATTTCCACGTCGCCGTCCGGCGCCGCTATGACCATGATCTCGGTGGAACAGACCGCGCTCTTGAGACGCTTGCCTGCGGACAAGGTTGTCATCGCCCCCCCTTGTGTTGACGAAAGGGCGCGGATTGTACCCAATCCGCCAGCGATGGGGCGCTCTCGCGGGCCTCGATTCGGCGACGGAGCGCCGCATAAAGACGGGCCTTGGAGGGAAGGCATGCTGCCGTCCCTCCAATGGCCCGGCTCCGCAGGCTGCTAGAAGTCGTTCATGCAGGTGGGGCGGTGGCGGGTGGCGAATAGGGCGTCTAGTTGTGGCAGTTTGCTGGGGTCAGTGACTTCCATTCGGCCGTAACGCGTCAGTTCCGAGGCGGTGGTGTGGCCGGAGATTATAGGGATGCGAGGCCACGGGGATCGGTTCGGAGGTCTGGGGTCTGGCCGTTGGCGGAACGCGCCTCGCTTTCCTGGCCGGCGGACTCGATGCGCCAGACTCCCTCGTTCCATGGGCACTCGGGGTCGCCCGTGATCTCGATGGTGGCGACGCCAGCGGTATCGTAGCCGCGCTGTTCGAGCAGCGCCCGAACGTCCACCACCCGCAGCCAGATGCCGTCGTAGGTGGTGCGTTCGAGGAGGCGAGGTTCGAGCAGCAGTTCCGGCGCGGGATCGTCCTCGGAAGCCCGCCACCAGAGAATGCGGCCGACGAGATCGTGCCCCACGAGGAACTCCCACAACCCGCGATAGCCGGTCATGTCGAGCCAGACGAAATCCTGCACCGTAAGCTCCTGTGAGGGGCCAAACGAGGACAGTTCGCCGGCTGTGCGGTAGGTGATGTAGCCCACCGGCTCGTCGGCGGCATTGAAGTGCACGGCGCACCAAGGCGCTTTCTTCTTCGGCAGCACGATGTCCCACATCACGTCCGTGCGGTGCAGCAGGAGGTTGCGCTCCTCGATGAAGCGGCGGTACAGGTCGCTGACGATGGGGCGCGCTGCGTCAATATTCAAAAGTCGCGTATAGCCCTCGGCGCGCTCCCCGAACTCAAAGTGGAAGTGGCGAGGATCGAAGCGATAGCGGGCTTGCGTGCTGCCGCGTCCGTAGCCGAAGCGCTGGTAGATGGCGCCCATGGACGCCCACAGGATGGCCGCCGGCTGGCCGTTGTCGTGCGCGCGATGCAGGAGGTCGGTGATGAGGCGGCGCACAAGCCCGCGGCGGCGAAAGCCGGGGTAGGTGCCCACCGCGGTCACGCCATCGGCGGCCACGGCACGCCCGTTCATCCTCATGCGGAACGGATATCCGCCGGAACTGGCGACGATCTTGCCCTTGTGGAACGCAGCGTGGGTCCATTCCGGCTTGAGCGCAGCGTCGAGCTCCTCCGGTGCTTCCTCAGGAGGCTCGTTGTCGCCAGCACGTCGCTCCTCGGCCGGCTGCGGCGTTTCGGCAAAGACGTAATGCAAGACCCGACGGAACTCCTTCAGCTCGTCTTCCACGACGGGCCGAAACTCGAACTCGTCCATGCGCTCTCCGCTGGGGTGGGCTCCAAGGGGCGCGCATTGTGCACCAACCGGCGTCGGGGATTGCAGTACGATGCGACGCGAAACCGAACGGAGGGGACATCGGATGGTGCGCAGCAAATCGGCGGCGGCAGTCGCCATGGGGGCATTGTGGCTGACGGTTGGTTGTGGCCAGGAGCAGGCAGCTCAAGAACCCGCGCCGGCAGAGCCGCCGCCTGTCGCCATCGGCGCGGAGGTGGCCGTCACGGGTGGCGTCGTGCGCGGAATGATCGGCGAAGACGGCCTCAAGCAATACCACGGCATTCCCTTCGCCGCGCCGCCGGTCGGTGACCTGCGCTGGGCACCCACGGCGCCCCTGGTGCCTTGGGAAGGCGTGCGGGATGCGATGGTGGCCGGGCCTTCGTGCGTGCAGCCGCAGGGACAGGGTGGCGAGTTCTATGGCGAAACAGGCTTCGAGATGGACGAGGACTGCCTGACGGTGAACGTCTGGACCCGCGCTGAGTACGAGGGCGACGCCCTGCCGGTGATGGTGTGGATTCACGGCGGCGCGTTGGTGACCGGGGCCGGCGATAGGTACCCGGGCGAGTTGCTCACGTCGAAGGGTGTGGTGTTGGTGACGGCCAACTACCGGCTCGGTCCATTCGGCTTCGTGGCGCATCCCGAACTCAGCGCCGAGAATCCTGCCGGCGTGTCGGGCAACCAGGGGCTGCGCGATCAGATCGCGGCGCTCGAATGGGTGCGCGACAACGTCGAACGATTCGGCGGAGATCCCGGCAGGGTGACGATCTTCGGCGAGTCTGCCGGTTCGCTCAGCATGTCGCTGTTGCAGGCAAGTCCGCTGGCACGGGGCCTGTTCCATGGCGTGATTGGTCAGAGCGGCGGCGCGTTCCAGCCCATGGCGTTTCGTGCTGAGGCCACGAGCTATGCCGGCTCCGGCGAGGCGCTTGGCGAGCAGTTCGCGTCGGCTCTGGCCGGCGAAGGTGGCGACGTGACGCTGGCGGCGCTTCGGCAGGCGCCAGCGGAACGGGTGCTGGAGGTGTTTCAGTCGGACCCCACGTTCTCGAACTACGACACGCTGGCGATCGTCGATGGCGAGGTTATTCCCGACGAAGTGGCAACCATCTTTGCCGAGGGACGGCAGGCGGATGTTCCGGTGATGATCGGTTCCAACGCGGACGAGGGCACGCCGTTCCTCGAGTTCTTCACGCCACAGTTCGGCGAGGGCACCGTAGGGCTCGCCGCGTACGCCGAGGCGACCCTAGGCAGCGTCGAGGGCATCGACGCGCACTACCCCGGTGCCGACGACGCCGAGGCGGAGCGATCGTGGATTGACCTGTTTGGCGACGTGCTGTTCGCCTATCCGTCGCGCATCTGGGTGCGCAGCATGGAGAACGTCACCAGCGATGCGTACCTCTATTGGTTCACTTGGCAGCCGCCCATCGAGCGCCAGGAGGAGTATCGCGCTTTCCACGCCGCCGAAATCGGCTACGTCTTCGGCAACCTCGATCTCTTCGGCGCCGTGCCGACGGAGGCAGACCACGCCTTCTCCGACCAAATGGCCAGCATCTGGACCCAGTTCGCCAAGGCCGGCACTCCGAACGGCGAGGGCCTGCCCGAGTGGCCTGCCTACACCCGCGAGAACGAGGCCTACATGGAACTGGGCCTCGACACCGGCGCCAAGTCGAACCTGCGGCTCGAACAGATGGCACTGATCGAGCAAGCCTGGGCAGAGCGCCGCGCTGTGGCGACCGAGGATGCGAGCGGCTAAAGGGAAAGCCGATCTAGCCTGCGTCTCCTGCGGGCGCGTTCGCCCGCAGCCACAGCGGCTCCTAGTGCGTGAACAAGGCGGGCCTTCGGAGGGAAGGCATCCTGCCTTCCTTAGCGCCGACAGGCGCTTTCTTATTGCACGTCGCAGTCAGCGCGCCAGAGGGCGCTAAGGAAGGCAGGATGCCTTCCCTCCGAAGGCCCGCCCATCCCACAAGTCCGACAGACTGCTAGGGCCTCAACCTGCTACGTTTCGGGGTTTTGGGTTTGGTCCAAACGGAACGCCAGCACGTAATCCCCTCGGCCCCCGCCTCCGGTGCGCCTCCCGCCGGCCGTCACAACCACATAGTCCGTGCCGGCGTGGCGATATCCCATGGGCGTGGCGTGGGCACCGGCGGGTAGAACGGTGGACCAAAGCACCTCGCCCGTCGCCCCATCATGCGCGCGCAAGGTATGGTCGTAGGGCGTCGCGAGGAACGCCACCCCGCCCTCCGTAACCATCGGCCCGCCGCGAATGAAGTGCCCCCAGTTGCCGACCACCGGGCCAAGATCCCGCCACCCGATCGTCCCCACCGGCCGCTCCCAGAGCACTTCGCCGCGGTCGAGGTCCAGTGCCGCCAGCGTGGACCACGGGCCTTCAAGGCAAGGGAAGTCGTCAAAGAGAAGCTCGGTGCGAGCCATGCCGTAGGGCGTGCCGCCTTGCTCCGCAAACTCCGCAGGATTGCCATTCAGGGTGCCGCCTCGCCGCGCGGAACTCCTTGCGCGGGATGAGCTTGGCGATGGTGGGGATGCGGTTGACCGCCACATAGCCGATGCGCGCGCCTCGGTCGTAGGCCATCGAACCCCAGTTGGCACCGCCGTCGTTGCCGGGAAAGAGCAGGCTGCCCGCGATGCTCGGCGGCGTGAAGATGCCTTCGTAGCGCACGCCCGCGAGCAATGCATCGCAGCCGGCGCGATGTTCGTCCGAGACACTCCAGCGCGGCAGCTGGCGCGCATCGGTGGCGATCAGCCTCAGCTTGGCAAATGGCTGGGTGGGCGCGGCGCGTTCGCCGGGAATGTCGCTGGCAGGAACCGGGCGTTCCTCCACGGGATGCAGCGACTCGCCGGTCTCGCGGTCGAGCACGAACACGAAGCCCATTTTCGTCGCCTGTGCCACGGCCGGGCGTACCGTGCCGTCTGCATCGCTGTGGTCGAACAGGAGTGGCTGGGAAGCGATATCCAGGTCCCAAGGGTCGTGTCGCACGGTCTGGTGGCCCCAAAGAAACTCGCCCGTGCTCGCTCTGAGCGCCACCACCGAGTTGGCGAAGGCGTTGTCGCCCAGGCGCTCGCCGCCGTAGAAGTCGGGCGAGGGTGAGGTGGTCGGCAGAAACACCATGTCGCGCTTCGCGTCCGCCGAAATGACGCTCCAGACATTGGCGGCGCCTGTGCGCGTATCCGCGCCCTTGGGCCAAGTGTCCACGCCCGGGTGGTCGGCGGAGCGGGGGATGGGATCGAAGGACCAGACCAGCTCTCCACTCCTGACATCGTAGGCGCGTACGACGCCGGGCTGCAGCTCCGCCCTGCCGTTGTCACCGACGGACGAGCCGACGACGACCAGGTCGCCAACGACGGTAGTTGGCGAGGTGAGCGAGTAGTCCCACTTGTAGTACAGGCGGATGCCGGACGAGAGATCGACGGTGCCGCGCTTGCCGAAATCGGCACACGGCAAGCCGGTGTCTGCATCGAGGGCGATCAGCCGGGCATCAAGGGTTCCGAGAAACACACGTTCGCGGCACGGTCCCTCGCCCGCAGGACCGCGCCAAGCCGCGACGCCGCGGGACGTGAACATCTCCGAATACGGCCGCGAGAAGTCCACCTCGGGGTCGAACGTCCACAGTTCGTTCCCAGTTGCAGGATCAAGCGCGACGACCCGGTTGAAAGGCGTCGAAACGACCAGACGGTTGCCGACGAGGATGGGCGTCGCGACGAACCGCGATGGATTGCCGTCGAACTCGCGGCCATCGGTGGCGTCACCCGTCCGATACGTCCATGCCGACACCAGTCCCCGTACCGACTCGACCGTTATCTCCGACGGCGCATGGTAGCGGTCCCCCGGCAGCGACGCGCCGTAATGCGCCCACCCATCCGCCGCAAGGGCCCCGCCGGCACAGAACCCAAGCGCCACGAGCCCACCCAGGACCTTGGCCTGTGTCGAACTCACTCGAACACCCAACATGTGGCTAACCGACTGTCGAACGCAGTACACCCTGCCGAGGCCCGCACCCTATCACCACGGACGACAGGCTGATCGGTGCGGAGGGGCCTTGGAGGGAAGGCATTCTGCCTTCCCTGGCGCGCGGGAGAGCGCCGTCCGAAGGCAAAGAGGCACGCCTTGCGGCGCGAAGTGAGGGTCTCCCTCCCGGATGCACGCGCCTTCGGAGGGGCCGTACGGCGCGTCATTCTCGCGTTCCCTGCCGTGCCAACGGCAAAGCGGGTAACATCCGCGCTTCGTTTGTGGAGGGATCACCGGATGAATCGCGTCAAGGACATGCTCAAGGCGGGCGAAACCGCTGTGGGAACCACCGCAGGCATCGCCAGCGAGGCGCGCTTCCTCGCGGGCTCAGGGTTCGACTTCCTGCTGTTCGACACCCAGCACTCGACCGACGACATCAAGGGGTTGGCGCGACCGGTGGCTTCCATGCGCGGCGCCAACGCCATCCCCATCATCCGCGTGGGCGACCTGCGCCCCGACCAGATTTGCTACGCCCTCGACGTCGGCGCCAAGGGCATCGTCGTGCCGATGGTGAATACCCCGGGCCAAGCCGCCGACATGGTGAAGTGGTGCAAGTATCCCTTCGAAGGCGAGCGCAGCTCCGCCGGGATGCGTGGCGAATGGGGCGAGTTCTCAAGCTATCGGGAATACATGGACGCGGTCAACGAGCAACTGCTCATCATCCCGATGATCGAGACGCAAGAGGCCTTGGACGGCATCGAAGACATCCTCGCGGTGCCCGGCATCGACGTGCTGCTGGTGGGGCCGTCGGACCTCTCCATCAACATCGATGTCCCCCTCGACTACGAAAACCCCAAATACCACGCCGCCCTAGACCGCATCGGCAGCGCCTGCCAAGCAGCCGGCGTCGCCGCCGGCATGTTCTTCGTGCCGCCGGGCATCTCGCCGGCGCAGTTGCAGGAGAAAGGCTTCCGCTTCTTCACCCTGCCGTGGCAGGGGTGGGCAACGGAAGGCATCGGCAAGGGCCTCGCCGGAGTCCGGTAGGATCCTGTAGTGACCGTCATCGACGAGACCTTTGGTCCGTAGCTACGGCCCTGCGACGACTCGTGCCATGTTAGAAGCACTGGAACTGCGCGGATTCAAGGGCTTCTCTGACGAGAGGCTCTCGCTAGGCCCCTTTTCGGTCTTGGTCGGTGCGAATGCGAGCGGTAAGAGCAACATCCGCGACGCCCTTCGGTTCCTGCATGGTGTGGGGCGGGGCTACTCCATCGCCGACATCGTGGGGGGAAAGTACGGTGTTGGAGGGCAAGTTGAATGGGACCAACTCCGTGGAGGCGCCCCTGAGATCGTTCGGTTCGACCATTCCTCATTCCGGCTCCGGGTCAGGTTTCGTGACGACGGCTTCGGACCCATAACGTATAGCATCGAGGTTGGCTCCAAGTCCGGAAACAGCAGCCGAACCTTGGTCGTTCTTGCAGAGGAACTAACACTCGGATGGGTCGAGCCGATCTACACGAGCCATCCGGGCTCAGGCGACCCGGTGACGGTGCAGGACGACGATAACCACCTGCTGCTCCGGCTTGCCAAGGCAGGCACGCCACGTAAGTACGGACTTCGCATTGCTGTTCGTCCCGACCAGCCTGCGCTGAGCCAGATCGCCGAACACAAGCGCGTCCCAGCTCGCCACAAAGTTGTGGTGAGCAGGACGTTAGAGGCGCTCGGTGCCATGCGTTTTGTGGACCTGTCTCCTGAAGCAATGCGCCGGCCGGCCTTCCCGGGGCAGGTCGTGCTTGGGGACGGTGGCGAAAATCTGCCTACGGTGTTGGAGGACATCTGTACCGATCAGCCACGGCGAGTTACGTTGGCTGACTGGCTGCGCGAACTGACTCCCATGGACGTGCGCGACTTCTCGTTCCCACGCGACCCCGTGACGGGGCAAGTGCACTTGGTCATCCAAGAGGGCCCCGGGCGCAGCGTCTCCGCCTATAGTGCATCGGACGGGTCCCTTCGCTTCCTCGCGATGCTTGCGGCGCTTTTGGGACCAGGCCCCGCAAACGTGTACGTGTTTGAGGAAATCGACAACGGCATTCATCCGGCGCGCCTTCGGCTGCTCGTGGAACTGATCGAGGGCCAAACCAAAAAGCGCGGCGTTCAAGTGATCACCACGACCCACTCGTCCGAGATGCTCAGTATGCTAGGTGACGAAGCCTTCGAGAAGGCTTCGCTGGTGTGTCGGTTAGGTGATCGGGCCGTCATACGACCTCTTGCCGAGTTACCCAATGTCCGAGAGCATCGTCAGGAACTCGCTCGGCTCCATATGGGCGGCTGGATGGAGAATGCCGTCGCATTCACAGAGGATCAGGTCTCCGACCCTTGAACGTGCTCATCATCCCGGAGGACTTCCGCAAGGATCAGTATCTCCTGCGACCAATACTGCGACGGCTGGCCACGACGCTTCGTGGCCCGGGAAACGTCCGGGTTGAAGTCTGCATGGACCCGCTTCTCGGTGGGGTGGGCGAAGCATTGAAAGCCGACCGGCTTAGGGAAATCGTGCGCCAGTATCGCGGGATGATTGACATCTTCATCCTGTGCGTGGACCGGGACGGCATTGCCACGCGCCGTCACCGCCTCGACGCACTAGAGGACGAGTTCGAGGACAGCCATCTGCTCGCGGTGAACGCATGGGAGGAAGTCGAGACGTGGGCCCTCGCCGGACTGACTGATCTACCGGATGCTTGGCGTTGGCGTGACATTCGTGCCGCAGTTGACGTCAAGGAGCGTTTTTTCGAGCCACTGGTTCGGCAGCGCGAACTGGTCGATACCCCGGGCGGTGGCCGCAAGCGCCTGGGCGAGGAGGCATCCCGTCGAGTGCAGACAATCCGCCAGAAATGCCGGGAGGATTTCGACCATCTTGCTGACCGCCTCGAGTTGTTTTTCGCACCGGGTCATCCTTCCAGATCGTAGTACGGTGTTCGGCGGGAATTGTCCCGGTCCAAAACTGTCAGCCGTTCCATCAACCGTCGGTGGGGCCAGAAGTCGCCGCTGGCGCTGTGCAGCACCGCTCGGTTGTCCCACATGGCGATGGTGCCGGGTTCCCAGCGCAGGCGGCAGGTGTACTCCGGGCGGCCTTCCTGCAGCTTCAGCACGCGCAGCAGTTCGCGTTCCTCTTCTTCGGGGATGCCGTGCTCCGGGGCGAAGCGGCGCACGAAGCCTTGCTGCACGTAGAGCGTGGTGCGCCCGGTTTCGGGATGGGTTCGCGCCACCGGATGCACCGCCACGGGGGTCACCCCGTCCATCTGGTGCCCCACTGTGCCGATGTGAACAGCGGTTAGGTGCTCGATGCGCTGCTTGATTTCGAGCGGCAGGCCCTCCCACATCCCATAGCAGTCGCAGAAGCAGGTGTCGCCACCCACAGGCGGCGCCTCGCGGCACATCAGCATCGAGGCCATCGGCGGCCGCGCCTGCCAGGTGGCGTCACAGTGCCAGCCAGACGCTGCGTTCGGCACCGTCTCGTCGGAGGGAAGCACCAGCATGTCCGGAATGCCGGGCGCCTTGATCTGCTGGTTCAGGTCGTGCGGCGAGTTCGGCATGTGCTCGCGTTCGCCGAAGGGGGCACCCACCTCGCCGAAGCGCTCGGCAAAGGCCACCATCTGCTCGCGAGTGAGATGGTTCTGGTCACGGAAGGCCACCACCCGTCGTTCGAGCCAGAGCGCGCGCAGGAACGCGACCATGTCTGGCTCGTCGGTCGCGGTGGCGAGGTCAATGCCATGCACCGCCGTGCCGATGCTCGGCTGCAGCGGTTCGAGCTTTAGCTCCACCCCGCACACCGTGACGGGCTTGTAATGCACGGTGCCGAAATGGCCAGCCACGAGGTCGCGGTCCTGGGCCCGGATTCCCTCCATCATCTCTTGCCGGCTGGAGGTGCCGGGAACGCGAACCCTCGCCACGGCACCAAGGGCGGTGGCGCGGGAGGGCGGCTTGTCCGCATCCGCCCGTTTCCTGCGCTCAAGGTACAGCGGATTGTCGGCGAGTTGGGGGTCTTGGGGAGCGGCTTGGGTCTCGGCCACGGGAACGTCTCCAACCGCTTGCTGGGAGAAAGCCACCGAGCATAGCAGTTCGCGCCAGCGAACTGCCGACGCGCCCTTCAGGGCGCGCTAGCACCGCGCCCAAAGGCGCCGCCAAACCCCTCGCTACGCTCGGCGTCTGGCCCCAGCCCCCACCTCCCTATGACCTCGCGCCGCAGAATGCCACTCAAGTGGCTTTCTTCGGCGCAAGCTCCTAGCCTTGAACGCGCGACGGCCGTTCGGCAGGGTTACGGTCAAACCGGCACTCGTAGGGGCGACCCTTGTGGTCGCCCGTGCTTGGTGAACGAACGGCCCCCAAAACAAGGAGACCACGCATGGCAGCAGCGGCCCCACGGTTCGACCGGGCGCGACGAGGTCGGCCAGCGCCGCAACGCCTAGCATTGGTGCTTGCCGCAGGCCTGTTGCTCGGCGCTGCCAGCCTGCAAGCGGATGCCTTGGCCGAAGCCCACGCCGCATTCGACGCCGGTCGGTTCCTTGAAGCAGCCGAGCGCGCAGCGACCGCAGGCTCGGCAGATGGGCTGGTGTTGGCGGCGAGGGCGCTGCGCGTTCACGGCGCCTACCTGGCGGCACCGGAGGAGCAAAAGGAGCACTTTCAGCAGGCCATGCAGCACGCCCAGGCAGCGGTGGAACTGGCTCCCGAGGACCCGTCGACGCACGTCGAATCCTCCAGTGCCATCGGCCGCTACGCCCAAACCATCGGCATCGGCGAAGCGCTCACGGGCGGCTACGGCGGCAAGATGCGCGACGCCCTGCACCAGGCGTTGGAGCTAGACCCCGACAACGCCGTCGCCCAACTGGCGCTCGGGAGTTGGCACGCCAACGTCGTCGATCGCACCGGCGCGTTGGTCGGGCGGATGACCTTCGGCGCGACCCGCAAGAAGGCGATGGAGCACCTGGAACGAGCGTTGGCCCTCGCTCCCAACAGCAAAGCCGTGCTGCTCGAGACAGGAACGGCCTTGCTGGTGCTCGATGCAGACAAGCACAGGGAGCGAGCGCTAGAACTCCTCGAAGCCGCCGCCGCCATCCCGCCAACAAACGCCTACGAAACCCTCCTCCACGGCCAGGCACTGGAGCGCCTGGAAGCGGTCAAGACCGAACGCTGACCCCTACTGCGCCGCCCTTCCCGCCGAAACGTCCTCAGCGTCCCCCGCATCCGGGTACGCCGGCGCATATTGCCCGTAAAGGTACGCGCCAATCTTCTCGATGCGCTCCCGTTCCTCCGCTTCGAGCGGCCCCCGCTCGAGTGCCGCGATGGCCTCGTCCATTTGCTCGGCGTTTGCCGGCCCGCACAGCACCATGTCCACCGCATCGTGCGAGAGCGAGTAGCGATAGCAGTCCCGCGCACTCACCGGCGCTTCACCCGGCGGCATCTTGGCGGGATCCACGAGGTGCCCCCAGCGCGTGGCCGTGTAGGTGCAGATGGTGGGGCCGCCCTCGGCCGGAACGTGCGGGAACACATCCTTCTCCGCCCCCCGATGCACGCCGTTGTAGCGCAGCATGAAGAGGTCAAACGGGCTCTCCCCGCGCTCGTAGTCGGCGATGAGTTCCGGCAACAGCGGCCGGTTGTGGCTGCTGAGCGACATGAAACGCACCTTGCCGCGCTCCCGAAGCCGCTCAAACACCTCTCGATAGCCATCGCCCGGGCGCTGGTTGCGATTGCCGAGCAGCAGGAAGTCGAAAGTCTCGAGGCCCGCTGTGCGTAGGCATTCCTCCACCTCCGCCTCGATGGTGCCGGGGTCGTCCGAATAGGACTGAATCGTGAGCACCAGCTCGTCGCGATGGCTCTTGGCAAGGTTCACCATCGCCTCGGCAAAGCCGGGCTGTCGCACGGTGCCCCAGTACAGGTAGTTGATGCCGCGTTCAAAGGCCGACTCGATCACCTGGGCCGGCGCATTGAAGGTGGAACCGATGCCAAGCCGGCTCGTCACCATGCCGGCGCGACCGATTTCGCGATGCTCAAGAAAGGGATTCATCGGCTAGCCTCCGGACCAAGGGAAGAGGGAACCATTGTTTCGCCCCCGAAGCCCGTTGGCAAATCAGGCTTGTTGAGCCAGCTTGTCGGGAGCCCGGCTAGACCACTCCGGCGCGTAGAGAAGCACCGGCGCAACATCGTCCGCTCCCCACAACGGTTCGGACCGTCCCCAAAAGAAGAAGTGAGCCGTTCTTCCGCCATCCAAAGGCTTCTCCTTTGGCCGTCCAGCCTTGGTGTAAAGCACGATGAGATCCTGCGCCATTACACGCTTGTAGGGAAACCAGAATGAGTCCTTGACGTCGGTGGTGACGTCTTCGTCAAGGAATCCAGTCCGCACCAGCATGAAGTCACCGATGTCTGCGGCCGAGCGAGCTCGCAGGACCAGACGTTCCTTTTCCTTGTCGCCGGCGTCCACAACATATCGAATGCGGACTTTCATCAGCCACCCTCCTTGCCTAGCCACAGACGTGGAACCTTGGCGGCAATGCCACCAAGAATCAAGACTACCCCCAAAAGCAGAACAATCGGCAATTCCGGCTGATCCTTGAACGAAGGCGAAGAACCAATGAGTGCCCCACCGGCGCTGAGCGTAACCGTGGTCACCACCTCCTGCGTCGTCAACTGTCTCCGAAGTGCAGAGCGTCGAACATCCAGGACCGCCCCCGCCTTGCTCGCCTCGTGGTAGCGTTCCCGGTAGTCCTTCAACTCGCTTACTTCGTCCTCTAATCGGTCCACGCTTGCCACCAGCATCTTGACGGTGCCGGATTGGGTCAACTCCTCGGATGACAACTCCCGCGTCACCTTCGACAATGGGTGTTGCCTCTTCGTCGCCTCTAAATCGATGTCCCTCGCATCGCTGCCAACATCCACCTCGTCTTCGCGAGATTGCTCCATGTCCTTTTTCTCCTGCACTTCCCCCGCGTTGCTCTAGCAACCAACAAACGCCATCGCCTCTCGTCTCATCTCGCGAGCGGCGGGTGGAAGATCATCTGCACCGTTGTTCCCTCCGGGTCCGAGCAATACAGGCTGCGTGCGCCGTCCCGATGCGTCTTGGGCACCGCCAAGATCGGCACGCCGTGCCCCGCCAGGAACTCGTGCCAGTGGTCCACGTCCTCTGGTCGGTCGAGCACGAAGCCGATGTGGTCCAACCGCTGCCCTTCCTCTACCGCATCCACCGTCGCCCGATGAATGGCCAGATTGTCCACGCCACTGGTGAGGTAGGCGTTGTCCGCATCCGGGCGCCACTCCACCTTCATTCCCATCACGTCCACATAGAACGCCACCGTCTCCTCGAACCGCCGCGCGAACAGCGCCACATGGCGCAGCCCCGCGAGAGGCGGTCGGTTGCGTTCGCCGGCGTCCGAGCTCATGCCTTTGGTGGAGCGTCGGCTGTGGGGGGCTCCTGCACCTCGAAGTTGTGGCTGATGGCCACCCCACCCCGCTCCAACATGATGGAAGCGGAACAGTATTTCCTCGCCGTCAGGTCGATCGCCCGTTGCACCTTGCGCTCGTCCACGGCCTCGCCCACCACCACGAAATGCACGTGGATGCGCGTGAATACCTTCGGCTCGTCCTCCGCCCGCTCGGCCGAAATCTCCGCCCGGCAATCCACAACCCGCTGTCGCGCCTTGCGCAGGATGCTGACCACGTCGAACGCGGTGCAGCCGCCAAGCCCAAGCAGCATCAACTCCATCGGCCGAACCCCGGCATTCTCGCCGCCCATCTCCGGCGGCCCGTCGATGGCAACCGCATGGCCACTGCCGGCCACCCCGGTGAACCGAACCTTGCCGCTCCAGTGAATCGTCGCTTGCATGGCCGGCATTGTCGCGGATGAGCGCCCTCCGTTCCAAGCGGCCAGGACCGAAAGCACCGGCTCGCGCCCGCGAAATCACTGATAGGCTCTTGGCACGGATTCGAACAGTCCAGGAAGGGGAGTAAGTGAACCATGGCCGACTACGAGACCATCACCTACGAGATCGAGGACAACCTCGCTACCGTTACGTTGAATCGTCCCGAGAGCCTGAACGGCATCACCAACACGATGATGCGGGAGCTTTACGAGTGCCTGGGCGAGGCGTCGGGGGACGATCGCATTCGGGTGCTGCTATTCACCGGCGCGGGGCGCGGATTCTGTCCCGGTGTGGACCTCAAGGCGTCCACCAGCGGCGAGAAACAGGAGCCGAATCGGAAGGAGTACTTCCACATCACGTCGCTCCTGCACGAGATGCCGAAGGTGACCATCGCCGCGGTGAACGGCGCCTGCGCCGGGGCAGGTTTCGGCTGGGCGTGCGCGTGTGACCTGCGCTATGCCAGCTCGCGGGCCGTGTTCAACTCCGCATTTCTGGGTGTCGCGATCTCCGGCGACATGGCGGGGCCTTGGCTGCTGCCGCGCATCGTTGGCGCCACCAAGGCGCGGGAGCTTTTCTTCAGTTCGCAGAAGTTCGGTGCCGACGAGGCCGAACGCATCGGCCTCGTGCTGAAGACCATTCCCGACGAGACCTTCCGCGAGGAGGTGCAGGCGATTGCCGAGCGACTGTCCCGCTCCGCACCGCTCGCCATCGGCGAGATGAAGAAGAACTTCATCAACGCCGAGAACATGCCGCTGCGCGACTACATCGAGCTCGAGACGGAGCGACACACCCGCACCGGCGGCAGCGAAGACTCCCGCGAAGCGTTCCATGCGTTCGTTGAGAAGCGGGATCCGGTGTTTAAGGGGCGCTGACAGCGGGGCCTCGTTTGGGGGGCATCCCGCTCCCCCAAGGGCCAACGCTTTCCGAAGGCTCCCAAGGATCGTTGCGCTACGGTCCGGTGGTCAACCCCACACGGCCTGCGGCAGGGGCAGATCGGCGAGTAGATGCGGCGGAATCGGCTGCGTGGGCGCAGTGCCCGTGCGCGTGAGCATCATCTCGAGCTGTCGTGCGTGCTGCATGGCGTGCCAGGCGCATCGTTCGAGCACAAGGTGCAGCGTTTGCCGGCCGAAGAAGGTCTCGACCAAGCCAGAGCCTTGCACTTGGGCCTCCTCGAGACGCAGAGCCACAGCCCTCGAGCGCACGCGAAGGTCGGCGACGTCGAGTTCCGTTGTCGGGACAGCCGCCGAAGCCCCACGTCGAAGGGCGTTCCGTCACAAACGCGCAGGAACACGGCGGCGATCTCAACAACATGGTTCGCGAGCGCGAGGCAGGTGCGGTCTCGGCGCGGCAGCTTGTCATGCAGCCGATCCGGCGGGAACTCGCTCGCGAGTCGCATTGCGTTTTCGAGCGCCCCCGCGAGACGGTGCTTCAGCTCCGCCACCGGGAGCGCGGGGCGGGCCCGAAAGCGAATGCCCACGAGTTCCGCGACGCTTTCGAGGTCTACGCCAAAGGCGAAACCAGCCACGCCTCCGTCCGTGTCGGCCACTGCCACCACGGGTACCGATCGGAGGCCCAGCGCCCGCAGGCGAGCCGCGGCATCGACATCGTTCGCGACATCGCAAGATTCAAACGGGACTCCCCGCACGGAGAGAAACTCCTTCACGCGAAGGCAACTGGTTCACCCCGGCTGCCAATACACCTGCACACCACGGCCCCGGGCGTCAGCGCGCCCTGACGGGCGCGCCCACGTGTCGTAGGAACCGCTGGCCTTGCTCCCACGTCGGTCACTCGAACTGGCTCCCAGAGTAAGGGCTCAAGGCCAGCGTCGGCGGTGGCCCGTCCTGCAGCCACGGGTAGGCGGAGTAGAGCCCCATCAGCGCGCAGAACCGCGTCGGGTTGCGCTCCACCATCTCCGGCGTCGTGGTGGCCCAGTACATTTCCTGCGCCTGCACATGGTCGCGCACATGCGGCAGCACCAGCGTCACGCGCTGGCCGCCGGTCGTGCGCGGAACCGCGCCGTGCCACAGGCTGCCGTGCCAGACGATCACCGAACCCTTCGGCATTTCGAGCACATCCACCTCAGCGCGATCGTGCGCCATGACGAGATCGGCCGGCACCGGACGGCAGAACCGATGGCTGCCCGGCCAAACGCAGACGGCGCCGTTCTCGCGGGTGTAGTCGGTGGTCACCCAGGTGACGTTGCAGTACTGCGCCACGGACGGCCACGGGGCGGGAATCTTGCCGCTGTGGTCGGCGTGCAGCGCCAGCGGCCTTGCGCTTGCATCCTTGATGAGCCCGGTGGATTGCGAGAGCTTGGCGCGGTAGCCGAGCAGGTACGTGACGAGGGCGAGCGGCGCTGGTGCCAGCAACGCCTCCTCGATGATCCGGGCCCGCGGCAGCAGGTGGAAGAGCGTGTTGCCAAGGCCAGACTCGGCACCAAGATTGCGCGAGGAGTCGTCTTCGGCGAGCCGCAGCAGCGTCTGCCGCAACTCGTTGAAGAACGCGAGCGGCTTGACCGTCCCTGGCGGCAGCACGGCATAGCCCTTGGTCTCTAGGTCCGCGACCGCAGCCTTTAGCCCCTGCGCTTCGATCTCGCGATCGAGCGCCTTCCGTGCAGCTTCACCCGTGGGGAGAGGGTCCGCCTCATACTTGGCGAGCGCAAGCTGGCGCAGTTCGGTCAGGTGCTCGATGAGCGGTTGCGTGTTCATGCGATTTGGTTGCCGCTGCGTTTCCGACTGCAAGAGCGTACGCCTTCTGTGAAACTCTCGCATGGAAGCGGAGCCTCTGTAAGGTAGTCTGCGCCGGTTCAAAAGAGGGGCGGACACCGATGCAGGAGCCTATCGACGCGGCCATCGGCTCGCCGGTGGACGAGATCGACACGCCGGCGCTGCTGGTGGACCTCGATCGCCTGGCGGCCAATCTTCGTGCGCTGCAATCGCCGGTGCGGGCGGCGGCGTGGGTGCATTGCACGCCGGCGATCGCGCACTTGCAGCTTCAGTGCCGGCACGTGGCGGGAATCGCGGTGCGCGGCGTGGCCGAGGCGGAAGTGTTTGCGGCGGCGGGGTGCGGGGACATCCGCATCCTGCGCCCCTTGGTGACGGCATCAACGCGCCGACGGGCACATGCGCTCGCGGGTACAGCGCGCGTCGTCACGGACGACGACGGCTTGGCGCTGTGGGAGGAAGATGCACTCGCCGGGGCTGTCACCGTGTCGGCAACGATCGCAAGCACGCCGGAGCCGGACCGCGCCATTCACGACTGCGGCCAGAAGGCCATCGGGCGTGACACTGCATCGCCGACGGTCAAGGGGCGCGAAGGCTTGATCGCCAATGCCGGCAGCGCCGAGCATGGCATCGTTGCCGTTCGATCCGGCGCGCAACCGTTTTCCATCGGCGACTGGCTGGAGCTCATTCCCGGCGACGTCGCCACCGCGTTCGCGCTGCACGACTTTGCCTATGGCGTGCGTGACGGGCGGCTCCAAGCCGTGTGGCCGGTGAGTGCACGGGGGGCGTGGCAATGATCGGCACGCCGGTTGCGGAACTCGACACTCCCGTGCTGCTGCTCGACATGGCGGCGCTTGAGCACAACATCGGTGTCATCGCCGAGCACTACGAGGGCCGCACCATTCGCCTGCGCCCGCACGGCAAGAATCACAAGTGCCCGCGCATCCTGGCGATGCAAATCGAGGCTGGCGGCACAGTGGGCGGCGTGTGCGCGGCCAAGGTCTCGGAAGCGGAGGCGTTCGTTCATGCCGGTGCGGCGCGCAACGTGCTGGTGGCGAATCAGGTGGTTGCGCCGCGCAAGATTCGGCGCCTGGCGGCACTGGCGCAGGCTGCCGACGTGATGGTGGCGATTGACCACGAAACCCAGGTCGAGCGGCTCGAAGCAGGTGCGAGGGAAGAGGACGCGACGATTGGCGTCGTGATCGAGATCGACACGACCATGGGGCGTGGGGGCGTGCGCAGCATCGATCAGGCGGTGCGGTTGGCACGAAGGGTGGGCGACGCGACGCACCTTGCGTTCCGCGGCGTGATGAGCCACCAGACGCCAAGCGTGGCGGAACCGACACGGGACGAGCGCTTCGTGGAGGGAGGACGCGCCATCGACAAGGTGCTTGCGGCCAAGCGCGCCATTGAGGCGGTGGGCATTGCCGTGGACGTCGTTTCCACGGGCGAGTCGTGGACGTATGACGTGGCTGCCACCTACCCCGAGGTGACCGAAATCGAGGGCGGCACCTATGTTGTGATGGAGATGGCTTACGGGTACATGGCGGAGTTCCGGCAGGCGATGCGGATCATGGGGCGTGTCGTGGAGCGACCCGATGCTCAAACGGCCATCGGCGACATACCCATCGACGCGATTGGTGCCCCTCGGGGCCTGCCGACCGTTGCGGACTCGCCCGACATCTCTGTCGTGGCCCTCGATCACCACGGTGTCACGCTCCGAAGCGAAGCACCGATGCCGCTCGCTCTAGGCGCTCCGTTCTTCCTGCGCACGCACCAGCAAGACATGACCATGAACCGCTGGGACCGCTTTCTCGGCGTGCGGGACGGCCGCGTCAGCACGGTGTTCCACGCGGATGCCAGGGGGCGCGTGCATTAGGGAGTTGCTAGGGCGTGTTCACACTACGCGCTGCCGTTGCCACTGCATCCCTAGTAGATTCAATGGGATGCGCGACGAACGGTCGATCCAGTCGGCAAACTCGAAGGCCGCCGATGGCACTCCATAGGTGATTGATTTAAATGGATAAAATGTGCCTTCTTGGCGACAAGTGTTAACACGCCCTAGCCTCTTTCGGTGAGGGTGTCCTGCAGCCTCTGCAGGCTTCCGCCCCCAAGAGGGAACGACGGCCCGCCCCGACGGACGCCTCGGCTCAGTGGTGGTAGATCGTGGCGCGGGCCAAGAGCTCCGGGGCAGCAATGGATTCGCGGCGGCAGGCCACCAAGTCTTCCTTGCGGAAGACATAGAAGGCACTTTCGCGGCCCCGGCGCAGGCGGAATGTGAGGTGCTCGTCCTCGGGCAGGGACTTGAGGGTGCCGCCGTAGTCGCAGGCCACGCTGGCTACGGCCTCGGTAATGTCGCCGGTCGCCGGTTCCGGTGGCTGTGCTTCGTGCTGGCGCAGCGTTCGCAGAAAGTCGTACTGTGCATCGATGTCTTGTTCTAGCACTTCGTATTCGCTGTCCAAGGCGGCGAGTTCCGCCTCGCGCTCGCGGATGCAGTCCGCGATCTCGTCCTTGTCCTTGCATTCGTCGCCAAACCGAATCCCAATGCGGCCTTCGTCGGGATCGTAGAAGCGGCTGACAAGGCTGGGGTCACGCGCCTGTTTTGCGCGCAGGCGCCGCAGTTCCTGGCGCAGATCCCGTTGCTGATTGCGAATCGCGCGCTGTTCCTCGCGCAGCTCCCTCAGTTCCGCGAGGTCCTCCGGCTCGTAGGGCGCAATGGCGAGTTGCACGTTGGCGACGATTTCCTGCACCACGTGGGGTATCTGGTCGATGGCCGTAACCTCGAAATCGCCAACGCGACTCGCTGGCCGGTGCGCCATGTCCATGTCGATCAACACCCCCTGTCCAGCGAGATAAATCGCCTCCGCGTCGACGACGCGAACGCGCTCTGCGGTGTTGGCAAGTGCCGTCGGAATCACCTCCCGCGCCACGCTCATCTCGTGCCGCAGCGCCTCCAACGCCGGCGGCTGGTTCGACGCGGCGGCGACCGTCAGCGTCAACGACATCGTGCCAGCCACAGCGAGCAACTTCATGGCGATGCTCCTTCAGGTGTCATGCCCTCGGGCTCCAAGGAGAGCCCCGGCGGCGGTTCCCAGCCGATCTGCTGCAACTGCAAGGAAAGCTGGTCCACGCGCTCCTGCTCCTTCAGTTGATGCGCCACCACATAGCGCAGGCTCTGGTCGGTCTCCAGCGCCTGGCGGTCCATCTCGGCCTTGAGCAGGCGCGCGAGCGCGTCGAGTTCGCGTTGGCGCCGGTCCTCGTTCGCCACCATGACGGCCTGGACGATGAGCGATTGGTCCACCTCAAGCCGATGCTGGAAGTCCTGCTGCCATTCGTCGAACGTGGCATTCAGCACCTGGGCGTTCGCCGGCACGGGCGTTGCCGCCATCGTCGGCGGAGCTTCGCTGTCGGGCGCGGCAACGCGGACGAAGGCAACGAAGGCGAGCGCCAACGCGCCCAGGCTCGCCGCGGTGGGAAGCAGTTGCCACCAGCGCAGATCCCGAGGCCAGGGCGGCAGACGCCAGCCCCGCCGCCCGGACGGCACATGCGGCAAGAGGATCATTGGCGCGGGCAGGTCTTCCCACGCCTCTGCCTGTCGTTGCCACGCGCCGAGCGTGGCGGCGAGGGAGAAACAGTCGTCGCACCCCTCGATGTGCGCCTGCACGCGTCGGGTGGCTGCCGCGTCGAGCGTGCCGTCGGCGAGCTCGGCGAGCAGGGGGCCAGCCTCATCACAGTTCACCTTGCAGCTCCTCGTGGTGCTTCAGTTTCTTCAGTGCGCCGTAGAGGCGCGTCTTGGCCGTGTTGGGTGAGATGCCAAGCTGCATCCCGATGTCTTCGAACGTGAACTGCTGGAAGAACTTCAGCTCGACGACGTGGCGCTGCGCGGCCGGCAGCGCCTCGAGTGCGGCGAGAATGCGCCGGTTAGTGCGGCTCATGGCCGCCCCCTCCTGAGGTCCGGGGTCATCCGTCGGAGGCGCGCTGGTTTCGTCGAACTCGCCCATCGGGCGACGGCGACGCAGGTAGTCCGTGCAGCGAAAGGCGGCAATGCGAAACAGCCACGCCGCAAACACGCCGTCGCCGCGGAAGCCGCCGAGGTTGCGGAACACGCCGAGGAACACCTCCTGGGCGAGGTCGCGGGCATCCTCTGCGTTGCCCGACATCCTGAACGCATAGTTGTAAACCCTCCGGTCGTAGCGACGCACAAGCGCCGTCCATGCGCGGTCCGATCCTGCCAAGGCACGCTTGACCAGCGTCTCGTCGGAAACGTCGCTCAGCATCCGTTTTGGGCCAGCGCACCCCAACAAGGGGTTCGCGCTCGCCGGAAACCTCCGGTGGCGTCCCGCTTTCGCCGGCGCTGCGGGACGGTCAGTTCATTGGCGCGCCGATTGCCTGAAGTTTGTCGCAAGCGGCAGGGTTTTGGTTTGGCGCACAACCCACTTGCGTGGACGGGCCGTTTGGAGGAGGGCAACTGGTGCTGCGCCAAAGCCGCTCTCGCAACCACTCGAAAAGGAGCTGGCAAGTGCGTTTTCATTATCGTTCTCATTCTTCAATTCAATATATATCAATAATTTACGTTGACTCTTGGCGTTCGGTATCCGACAATCCCGTACCGAATCCACTGGAGACGCCGATGAAGCCACAAGACCCCGCCATCATCGAGCACCTCAACAGGGTGCTGAAGAACGAGCTGACGGCCATCAACCAGTACTTCCTGCATTCACGGATGCTGAAGGACTGGGGGCTCAAGGAGCTTGGCGAGTACGAATACGGCGAATCCATCGACGAGATGAAGCATGCCGACCGGTTGATCGAGCGCACACTCTTCCTCGACGGCCTGCCGAATCTGCAGGACCTCGGCCGACTTCGCATCGGCGAGAATGTGGAGGAGATCCTGCGCTGCGACCTTGCCCTCGAGATGGACGCCATGCCGCCTCTGCGGGAGTCCGTGGCCTTCGCCGAATCGATCGGCGACTATGTGAGCCGCGAGCTGTTCGAGTCGATCTTGGAGTCCGAGGAAGAGCATGTTGACTGGCTCGAGACACAGATCGAGCTGATCGAGAAGGTGGGCATCCAGAACTTCCTCCAATCCGGGATGGATTGAGGCCCCGTTTCGCTGCAACATCCCCCGCCAGGGCTAGCCCGGGTCATGAATGCCCTACTGCGGACGACGAACCACTCGCTGTGGCTGTGCAGGTACTCGTGCGTCCCGCGGACGCATTCGCGTGTCCTTCGGACACGTTCGCTCAGGCCCTCGACATAGTGCGAAGCTATGCTTTCGGGCTCCGGAACGAAGTGCCTCCTGGCACGCGTGCGCGTCCAGCCACAGCGGCGTCTCGTCGCCCTCGCTACGCGCGTTCATGGATAATCCGGGCTTTCGGAAGCGGTCATGCCAGCGAACAAGGGCTACAAGCGGCTTTGCGAGTCGATCGGTCGGGGGGACCTCGACCAGCTTAAGGATCGTGCGGCGGAAGACCCGGAGAGCGTTCGCCACTGGAAGCCCGTAGTGGATGCCGCGTTCGCCGGCCGCGAAGACATGCTCGCCGCCTTGCTCGACGCCGGCGCCAATCCCAATGTCATCTCCGGCGTCAGTGCCCGGCACACGCCGCTGACCCGCATCGCCCAGCACCACAGCACGATTCCAAAGCACGCTGGCCACATCGGCGCCATGCGGCTGTTGCTCACGCGCGGTGCCGATCCCAATCTGGCAGCAGGGCCGCACGGCTTCGTGCCGCTCGCGTATTCGGCGATGGCGGCAGACCAGGAGCAGATGGCGGCGCTCATGGAGGCTGGCACGGCTATCGACATGCACCTTGCGGCCATCCTACTCGACACGGGCCGCCTGCGCGGCTTCCTCGACGAGGACGCAAACCCCAACGCCGTGGACGCACGCGGACGCTCGCCGCTGCACTTCGTGGCGCTTTCGGGCCTTTGGCAGGAGCGCTCCGAAGCCGCCATCGAATGTGCGGAATTGCTTCTCTCGCGTGGGGCGGACGTGAACTCGGCGGAGGAGATGGCCGAGGGCGACGAGGTGTTCCACGCCACCGCGCT
Organism: Pseudomonadales bacterium; assembly: GCA_965116935.1. Taxonomy (GTDB): domain Bacteria; phylum Pseudomonadota; class Gammaproteobacteria; order Pseudomonadales; family Azotimanducaceae; genus VXYL01. Next base: position 5,591,074 of record OZ220737.1, read on the forward strand.
CTGGCGCACACTGAGTTGGCAGCGGAATCTGGAGCTGGCGGAGTTCCTGCTCGAACGCGGCGCCGACCCCAATCCCGCCGCATTCACAGCCACCTTTGACGGCGGCGATGATGTCTGCGACCTCTTGGACCGCTACGGCGCAGACTGGGAGCAACGCTTCCACGGCCGCACACCGCTGATGGACCTCATGCACTTTCGCCGTCCTGCCGGGGCCGCCTGGCTCATCGCGAGGGGCGTGGACGTGAACGCGACAGCCCCGGATGGCCGCACCGCGCTGCACTGCGCCGCCTGGCAAGGCGTGCGAGCAGACTACGTCGAAGCGCTGCTCGCAGCCGGCGCGGACCGCAACGCGCAAGACGCCGACGGCAAGACCCCGCTCGATCTTGCGGTGGAGAAGAAGCGCACCAAGCTGCTCGGAGTGCTGAGCCAGGAATCTGCGCCGTAGAACGCAGTTCGTAGGGCACGGGCTTGTCCCGTCCCATGCCGATATTCGTCGAAGCGTCCGCCACTGCACCGAGCCTGCCGTCGTGGAGGAGCCTAGCGCACGCATTTGCGTGACGTTACAGGGCGGAACGGAGGCGGTGATACGCTGCAATTTGATCGGCTGTGGGAGGGCTGCCCGTTTGTCGGAGGCTCGGGAAGAAAACTCGGGGACTCGTTACCAACCCGACGAAGATCCTCCCGCCGCCCTGACCGCAGGGATGGGGCTGCAATTCGCCGCGCTGCACCTGAGCGGCGTGATGATGATCACCATCATCACGTTCCGCGCCGCCGGCGCGTCGGAAGCCGTGTTCGCCTGGGCCGTGTTCGTGTCCGTCGTCATCGGCGGCCTCTGCACCGCGCTGCAGTCGTACCCGATCGCCCGCGTTGGCGCCGGTTACATTCTCTCGGTCGGCCCGACGAGCGCGGTCATCGCCGTGAGCGTGGATGCGCTGGTGGACGGGGGACCGGCCCTGCTGGCGACGCTCATGGTCGCATCCGCAGTGGTTCAACTGCTGTTCGCTGCACGCCTGTCGCTGTTCCGGCGCGTGATCACGCCGACGGTGTCTGGGCACGGTGCTCATGCTGGTACCGGTGACCGTGCCGTCGGTCTTCGACCTTTTGGACGACGTGCCGGCTGGACACGGGATCTCGTCCGCGCTCGCGCCGGGTCTCGTCACCGCTGTGGTGGTGGCCGGAGGCACCCTCGGCGGCGGACCCAGACTGCGCGCTTGGGCGCCGGTGGCCGGCATTGTGCTGGGCTCGGTCGTCGCGGTGGGGTTTGGCACCTATGACACCGCACGAGTTGCGAGCGCCGACTGGATCGGCTTCCCAGCGCCGCAATGGCCCGGTCTCGATCTCGAGTTCGGCTCGTCGTTCTGGGCGCTGCTGCCGGCCTTCCTGCTGGTGTACGTGGTCACCGCCATTCGAATCGATCAGCGCGATCTTGTCCCTGCAGGGGGTCGCCTGGCGGCAGGAGCGGGCCGTGGACTTCCGCGCGGTGCAAGGCGGCGTGTTCGCGGACACGGTAAGCAATTTCATGGCGGGCTTTGCAGGCTCGATCGCCAACGGCACCCGTTCCACCACTGCCCCGCTAACCCGCCTCACCGGCGTGGGCACCGGCCGCGCCGACTGGATCGACGCCCTGCCCACCGCCCTCGTCGAAGAGTTCCGCGGCATGCCCGGGGTGCGCGTCGCATCGCTGCCGACTCCCAACAACCTCTATCTCGGCATGAACGCGATCGACCCCGCAAGCCCCTTGAGCGATGTCCGGGTGCGACGGGCGATTGCCCACGCCATCGACGTCGACGCCATCGTCGAGCATGTGGTCAACGGCCAGGCCATTCGCACGGCGCAGGTCGCGCCGGGTTCGCTTGGCTACGACCCGGGCCTTGCGCCGTACCCCTACGACCCCGCCCGCGCCCGCGCGCTCCTCGCCGAAGCCGGCTATCCGCGTGGATTCGACATCAACTGCTACAACCTGACGACGCCGCGCGAAGCGAACATCAAGGAAGTCGGGGAGGCCGCCTACGCCTTTCTCGGCGCGGTCGGCATCCGCTGCCGCATCGTCCAACTGGAGTACGGCGCCTGGGCCGACGTCCTGCGCCGGCGCACCCGACCGGACATGGACGGCATCATCAGCGCCATGGGCGAACAGGGCCTGCCGGGCGATCCGATCTCCGCGTGGTCCCTGCACCTGCACTCGTGGAACGAGACTCGCGGCAGCGTCTCCTACCACGCCGACGCCCGCTTCGACCGGCTCCTCGAGACGGCACGCACGACGCTGGATCCGACGGAGCGGCAGACGCTCGTGCGCGAGATCGCGCGCAGGAAGCACGAGGAACTCGCCGGGGGCTTGCCGACCTACCGACCGCTCACCGCGTTCGCCTGGCGCGACACGATCGACTTCCGCCCCTGGCCCGCTGGTCACTGGCGCTCGATGCAGGAGATCCGCCGGGCGGCACGCTAGCGAGCCCTCCCCAAGCAAGGCCCGCCGGCAAACACCGAATCAGCAGTCCCTGCCATGCGAGGGCCTCTGGAGGGAGGGCGTCCCGCCCTCCAAAGCGTGCCGAAGGCGCGCACGCAGCGGAGCTGGCCAACGCCACCGCAAGCAAGCGTCCCAGAAAACGCCAACAAAGCGCCACCCCCGGAACAACGCCAGCAACAAACCAGTCTCTGTTCCTTGACGTGCTTGCACGATGGAGGGCGAGCGCCTAGCGCGGGCGGCGGTGGCAGTTGCTTCGTCTTCCAGGCGTTGGCTTCGGGGCGACTTTGAAGGAAGAGCCCGTCAGGACAGCTTGCGAACGTAGAGCACCAGTTCGTGGTCCACCAGTTCGTAGCCACGCTTCTTGACGATGGCGCGCTGCAACTGTTCGATTTCCTCGTCCACGAACTCCATCACGGTACCGGTCTGCACGTCCACCATGTGGTCATGGTGGACGTCGCTCTTCAGCTCGTACACCGCATGGCCCTCGTTGAAGTTGTGGCGCTCGATGATGCCGGCACCCTCGAACTGCGTGAGCACGCGGTAGATGGTGGTGATGCCTACCGAGTCGTCTTCGTCGAGGAGCTTGCGGTACACGTCTTCGGCGGAGAGGTGGTGCGGGTCCGCAGCTTCCAGCACCTCGAGCACTTTGAGGCGCGGCAGCGTCACCTTTAGCGACGCTCGGCGGAGCGTCTTCTGTGGCTCCGGTCCGTTCTGCTGTGCCATTTCTGCCGCGCCTAGGAGTCAGTAACCATGACATTAGCCGTGGGCCACCTGCATTTGCAAGGGTTGACCTTCGGCGTCGGCTTCGGAGCGGGAGTTGCCGCAGAGCGGGCGGCGCGGGTAGCCTTTCGCGAACAACGCATGGAGACGCAGCGGACATGATCGAACGGCACATTGACATCCAGACCGCGGACGGCGAGATGAACTCCTTCCTCGTGCATCCCGACGAGGGCGGCCCGCACCCCGTGGTGCTGTTCTACATGGACGCCCCCGGCAAGCGCGAGGAACTACACGACATGGCGCGTCGCATCGCCAGCGTCGGCTACTACGTGCTGCTGCCAAACCTCTACTACCGCGACGTGCGCGAGTTCAACCTCACCATGCCCGGCGCCACCCGCGAGCGGATGCAGGAACTGATGGGACATCTGACCAACGCCATGGTCTGCGAGGACACCCGGGCGATGTTCGACTTCCTCGCCGGCGAGGAAGCCGCCGGCAGCGGCCCGGTGGGCGCCATCGGCTATTGCATGAGCGGCCCGTTCGTGTTCGCGGCGGCGGCAGAGTTTGCGGACCGCATCCGCGCCAGCGCCTCGCTGCACGGCGTGCGCCTGCACACCGACGCACCGGACTCCCCGCACCTCACCGCAGACCGCATCCAGGGCGAAATCTACTTCGGCTGTGCGGAAACCGACAACTGGGCGCCACCGGAACTGATCGAGCGCCTGGACGCGCACCTCGCCACGACGGGCATCGACTACCGCATCGAGTGGTATCCCGGCACGGCGCACGGCTTCGTCTTCCCCGAGCGCGAGGGCATTTACGTCAAGGACGCGGCAGAGCGGCATTGGCAGCGGCTGTTCGCCATGTTTCGGCGCCAATTGGACGTGGCCTGAACCGGCTTGAGGAGGGTGGGCGATAGCGCCAACCCCCTGCCAAGACCGGGTTAAGCTTGGGCGGGGTTGTAGGCACGTCCATGTGGCGGCGTGCGTCAAGGAACTGAGAGGACATGCCGTTGGCGGAACACCTGCTCGAAGTGCGCGACCTGCACGTCAACTTTGGCGACACGCCGGCCGTGCGCGGTGTGTCGTTTCACATTGACGCCGGCGAGACCGTCGCCCTTGTGGGGGAATCGGGTTCCGGCAAGTCGGTCACGGCGCTGTCGGTGTTGCAGCTCCTGCCCTATCCGCTCGCCAACCATCCAGACGGCAGTGTGCTGGTGAACGGCGAGGAAATGATGCGGGCGGAGCAAGAGCGCCTGCTCGATGTTCGCGGCGGCACTATCAGCATGGTCTTTCAGGAGCCCATGACCTCCCTCAATCCCCTGCACTCCATCGCCCGTCAGGTGGGCGAGGCGCTGGTGGTGCACAAGAAGCTGTCGAACAAGATGGCTCGGGAACGCACGCTGGAACTGCTCCGGCACGTGGGCTTGCAGGAAGCCGAAAGCCGCCTGGGCGCCTATCCGCACGAGCTTTCCGGTGGCCAGCGGCAGCGGGTAATGATCGCGATGGCGCTCGCGAACGAGCCGAAGCTGCTCATCGCCGACGAACCCACCACCGCACTCGACGTGACGATTCAGGCGCAGATCCTGAAGCTCTTGAAGGACCTGCAAGCGGAACTCGGCATGGCGATGCTGCTCATCACGCACGACCTCGGCATCGTGCGCAACATGGCAGACCGCGTGTGCGTGATGACGAACGGCGAGATCGTCGAGCGCGGCCCCACCCGCACCATCTTCACCACGCCCAAGCATCGCTATACCCAACACCTGCTCGCGGCGGAGCCGAAGGGCGACCCGCAGCCCACCAATGCGCGGGCACCGGTGGTGGCGTCGGCAGAGTCCTTGACCGTGAAGTACCCGGTGGGCAAGGGCTGGTTCGGCGGCAAGTCGTACTTCACCGCGGTCGACACCGTCGATGTGGTGGTACGCGCTGGGCAGACGGTGGGCGTGGTGGGCGAATCCGGCTCCGGCAAGACCACTCTGGGCCTCGCCATGCTGCGGCTCTTGACCAGCGAAGGCGGCGTGCGCTTCGACGACAACGACATCCAGGATCTCAAGCGCAAGGCCCTCATTCCGCTGCGGCGGGACATGCAGGTGGTCTTCCAGGACCCGTTCGGCAGCCTTTCGCCGCGCCTGTCGGTGTTGCAGATCATCGAGGAGGGGCTGCGCATCCACTATCCCCAAGTGTCCAAGGAAGAACGCCGCCAGCGTGTCGCCGAAGTGCTCGACGAAGTCGGACTCGAACCGGAACACATGGACCGCTATCCGCACGAGTTCTCCGGCGGCCAGCGCCAGCGCATTTCCATCGCCCGGGCCATGGTGCTGCGCCCCCGCTTCGTGGTGCTCGACGAACCCACCTCGGCGCTCGACATGTCGGTGCAGGCGCAGATCGTGGACTTGCTGCGCGACCTGCAAGCGAACCACGACCTCGGCTATCTCTTCGTCAGCCACGACCTGAAGGTGGTGCGGGCTCTGGCGAACTGGCTGATCGTCATGCGCGACGGCGTAATCGTCGAGCAGGGACCGGCACGGGACGTATTCCTGAATCCACAGACCGACTACGCCAAGGCGCTGTTTGCGGCGGCGCTGGACCTCGAAGCCGACGAGCAAGTGTTGCAGCAGTAGATGCTGGCGCGCCTTGGCGGGCGCGCGCTTCGGCTCGCCAGGATGCAACCAACAGTCAGGAGACCGACATGGAGCCGCTTGCGCAGGGCTATGGATTGATCGAGGGCCCGGTTTGGGTGCCGGGGCGGGGGCTGCTGTTCAGCGACGTTCACCACGGCGGCGTCTTCTGCCTCGGCACCGACGGCGAGGTGAGCACCGTCTTCGAGCACCGCCGAGGCATCGGTGGCATGGCGTTGCACGAAGCCGGCGGCATGGTGGTGGGTGGACGCAACATCGGCTACAAGCCCTTTGCCGGCGGCGACACGGTGACGTTGCTGGACCGCGACCCGGAGCATGGCAACGTCGGCTACAACGACCTGACGACGGACGAGGCAGGGCGCATCTACGCCGGCTCGCTCGGCAGCCCGGTATTCGAAGAGGGCGAGCAGCAACCCGGCAACCTGTATCTCATCGACTTGGACGGCACGAGTCGCATCGTCGGGCGGGACATCCTGCTCACCAACGGCCTCGGCCTTTCGCCCGACGGCAGCACGCTGTATCACTCCGACTCGCGTCGGCAAAGGGTGTATTGCTACAGCGTCGCCAAGGGTGGCGAACTCGGCGAGAAACGGCTCTTTGCCCCATCCGACAACGGCGCACCGGACGGCCTTGCCGTTTCCGAGGATGGCGCGGTGTGGGTCGCGATGGCAGGCGGCAGCGGCGTCAACGTCTACGAACCGGACGGCGGCCTGCGCGAGCACATCGGGATTCCCCAGCCCATGTGCACCAGCGTCTGCTTCGGCGGCGACAGCCTTGAAGACCTTTACATCGTCACCGGCTCCCCCGGCGGCGCTGGGCAGCATGACGGCGCCGTGTATCGCGTTCGGGCATCGGTGCCTGGCTTGCCGGTTCCGGTTGCCCGCGTGCCGGTCGCCTGAGGAGCCTCGCGCGCCCTGACGGGCGCGTTGGCGGTTCGCTGCGCGAACTGCTGGCCTCCGGGTTCGCTTGCGCTCACCACTTCGGCTAGCCCAGGCTTCTTTCGACGGAGTGTTCCCCCACAGGGACGCCCTCTGCATTACACTCGTCCTTCGTGGGCCTATAGCTCAGTTGGTTAGAGCAGTGGACTCATCTGGCTTCGGCCGTGGCAGGCAGCGCCTGACCGTGGCCAGAAAAGGTGCGCTTCCGTTGAAAGGCGGAAGGTGAACGGGATGAATTCAGGGAACCCGTCAGCGCGCTTGGCGCGACCCGGCAACCCTGAGCCAAGCCGGCGGTACACCGCCGGAAGGTGCAGAGACTACCTGAGGACTGGGTAGGAGCCCTCAGCGCGAGGGGCCGCCCCTCGCAAGCGGAGCCCTTCCCTCGCAAAGAGGAACCGCCCAAAGTGTCCCTAACAACAGGCTAGAGCGTCCCGCACCCCACCGCCCACGCCCCTTGCGAGGCAAGGGGCGCGAGCGAGGGTGATGAGATAGTCCGCTCCCGGCAGAAATGCCGGGGAAAAGCGAATCCATTGGTCCCAGGTTCGAGTCCTGGTGGGCCCACCAACTCTCTCCTTCGGGACGGCACCCGTCGACTCAGGAATGACGCCGTGCCAACCCCGCCGGAACAGCCGGCTTTTCGATGCCCCTCAAGGGGTGATCTAGCGACGGTCGCGCCCTCGCGGGCGCGACCGCCAAAGCTATTGGTGGAGTACGGCGCTTCCGACCTACCCGTGCCGTCCGCCGCCCTGTTCGGTCCACTCATCGAGGAAACTGCGCAGATACTCGCTCCGGCTGGGGTGGCGCAGTTTGCGCAGGGCCTTGGCCTCGATCTGGCGGATGCGCTCGCGGGTGACGTCGAACTGCTTGCCAACCTCTTCTAGCGTGTGGTCGGTGTTCATGCCGATGCCGAAGCGCATTCGCAGCACTTTCGCTTCCCGCGCCGTCAGGCCGCCAAGCACGTTGTGGGTGGCTTCCTTGAGTCCTTCGCCGGTGGCGAGCTCCACCGGCGAGCCGATGGTGATGTCCTCGATGAAGTCGCCGAGGTGCGAGTCCTCGTCGTCGCCGATGGGCGTCTCCATGGAGATGGGGTCGCGGCCGATTTTCAGCACCCGCCGCACCTTCTCCTCCGGCATCTCCATGCGCTCGCCAAGCTCTTCCGGCGTCGGCTCGCGCCCTTTCTCCTGCAGCATCTGGCGCGAGATGCGGTTCAGCTTGTTGATGGTCTCGATCATATGCACCGGGATGCGGATGGTGCGCGCCTGATCGGCGATGGAGCGGGTGATGGCTTGGCGAATCCACCACGTGGCGTAGGTGGAAAACTTGTAGCCGCGCCGATACTCGAACTTGTCCACCGCCTTCATGAGGCCAATGTTGCCCTCCTGAATCAGGTCCAGGAACTGCAGGCCCCGGTTGGTGTACTTCTTGGCGATGGAGATGACGAGGCGCAGGTTCGCCTCCACCATGTCCTTCTTGGCGCGGCGCATCTTCGCCTCGCCAAGGGACATGCGCCGGTTGATGTCCTTGAGCTCGGCGACCGTGAGGCCCGTCTCCTTCTTCAGCGCCTTGAGCCTCTTCTGCGCCCGGGCGATGTCCTCGCGAGCGTTTTCGAGCCCGCGGCTGTAGGACTTGCCGGCCTTGATGTGCCGGTTGAGCCACGCCACCGAGGTTTCCTTGCCCGGGAACGCGGCGAGAAACTCGCGCCTCGGCATGCCGGCCTGCTCGATGCACAGGCGCATGATCTCGCGTTCCGCGCGGCGCACTTCCATCAGCATCTGCCGCGGCATGGCGACGATGTGGTCGTAGTGCTTGGGCACGAGCTTGAAGTAGCAGAACTTGTTGCCGACCTTGGCGAGCTCTTCCCGGGCAGCCTTGCCGGAGCGAGACTCGTCCTCAAGGACGCGAAGGGACTTGTTGTAGGCACGCCGCAAGGCGACGAAACGGCGCTTCGCCTCGACGGGGTCCGGCCCTTTGGGCTGCTCGGTTTCCTCCACTTCCTCGCCGCGGGCAGCGGCCTCCTGCCGCGCCTGGGCCTCCTCGCGGCGCTGCTGGGCGTCGATCTGTGCCGCCGGAGGAACGTGCTCGGCCGGATTCAGGTAGCCGATGAGGAGGTCGGTGAGGCGCTCATCCTTGACCGCCGTATAGGTGTCGAGGATGTACTCCACCGTGCCGGGATACCACGCGACTGCAGCGAGAACGTCGCGGATGCCTTCCTCGATGCGCTTGGCGATGGCAATCTCGCCTTCGCGCGTCAAGAGCTCCACCGTGCCCATCTCGCGCATGTACATGCGCACGGGATCGGTGGTGCGGCCGGCTTCCGTCTCCACCGCCGCCAGTGCCGCCGCGGCTTCCTCGGCGGCGAGTTCGTCGGCGGTGTTGTCGCTGGCATTCAGCAGTTCGTCCGAATCGGGCGCCGTCTCGTACACGGTGATGCCCATGTCGTTGATCATGCGGATGATGTCTTCGATCTGGTCCGGATCGCTGATGTCGTCCGGAACGTGATCGTTGACCTCCGCATAGGTAAGGAAGCCTTGCTCCTTGCCTTTCGCGATCAGGTCCTTGAGTCGGGATTGCTTGCCGGTGTTGGTCGCCATTTCGCCCCTTTTTTGGTTGTGCCCACGAGCCGCTTCGCCCGCAGGGAAAATCTTCGCTGCCGCTTGCTTGCCGCTCGGCGCTATGGAGCTTTTGCGCGACGTCTCATGCGTCTGCGCCTATTGCGCGCCGAAAAAACGTGGCACTATAGCACGTTCAACCCCTCCGCCGCACCATCCCAACGTTGCGGCAAATGTGGCACGGGTGCAAGTCAGGACGCTGCGCGGGCAGCCTCGCTACGGGAACGCCAAATCTCGCGCAGTCGTTCGGTGTCGCTGTTAGCAAGGGTTAGGTCCCTTCCCATTGCCTGTCGCTTGGCTTTGTCGCGTACCTGAACCAACCGTGCCACGCCGTCACGGAACTCCGCCTCAACCCCGTCCGGAACCTCGAGCTCTTCCTCTGCCAGTGCTGAGAGATCTTCGTACCTTGGATCGCCGAGGAACCGTGCGACCAACGTCGGGGTGTCGGACTCCGGGTTGCCCGCCAAGTACTCAACCAATGGTTGTAGCAACGTACCTTGGACCGCTGCAATGAACGCGTCGCGTTGTTGCTCGTCGACTTGCCGAAGACAGGCAGGTTGCAGCACGAGCATGCGTAGAAGCTTGTGCATCAACGAGGGCCGGGACTCCACCGACGATTGGCCCCTAGTAGACGGCACCGCAGACGCCCACATGGCTGTACTCTCGCCAGTAGCCCCTCTACGCACAGGGCCCCGCTCGCCCCCACGTGTGCGGGCAACTTGCTCCAGCCGCCGCTCCAATATGTCGATTGCCACTTGTGCAGTTTGCGCTAGCCGTTCGATCATCATGCGACGGAACATGCCACTGGGTAGAGTTGACATGTCCGGCAACGCGAGGTCGCAGAGCCGAGCGCGGTCGCTGATGCGCTCCATGTCAAGACCTTGCTCCAGTTTCGCGAAGTAGAACTCGGCCACGGGCACGGCCTCACGCACGCGCTCGTCGAAACGCTCGGGGCCTTCGCGCGCGACGATGCTGTCCGGGTCCTCGCCGTCGGGCAGCAGGATGAAGCGCAATTGGCGGCCTTCGGCGAGTGCCGGGAACGCGGCCAGCACCGCCTTCCAGGCGGCTTGGCGACCGGCTGCGTCGCCATCGAAGCAGCACACCACGTCGTGAGTGTGCCGATACAGCTTGCGGAAGTGCGTCTCGCCGATGGCGGTGCCGAGCGTGGCGACGGCACCGCCAACGCCATACTGCGCCAGCCCTACCACGTCCATGTAGCCCTCGACGACGATGGCGGAATCGAGATTGCGGCTGGCGCGACGCGCTTCGAACAGACCATAGAGCTCCTGGCCCTTGTGGAAGACATCGGTCTCCGGCGAGTTCAGGTATTTCGGCTGTTCGTCGCCGAGCACCCGGCCGCCAAAGCCCACAACGCGACCTCGAGTGTCGTGGATGGGGAACATGATGCGGTCGCGGAAGCGGTCGTAGGTGCGGCCGTTGTCGTTGCGGATGACGAGACCCGCGTCGATGAGTCGTTCCACGCCAACGTTGGAAAGGGCCGTCTTGAGGCCGTCCCACCCCTCTGGCGCGAAGCCTATGCCGAAGTCCCGCGCCACGGTGCCGCTTAAGCCCCGCCGCTTCAGATAGTCCGTGGCGCGGTGCGCCGTGGGGTGGCGACGCAGCCAGCCGCGATAGGTGCGGTCTGCATCGGCAAGGACATCGTAGAGGCCGGTGTCCCGAGGCGGCTCCCGTCCGCGTTCCCGAGGCACTTCCACGCCCATGATGCCGGCGAGCGTCTCCACCGCCTCCACGAAGTCAAGCCGCTCGTATTCGCGCAGAAACGTGAGTGCCGTGCCGCCAGCGCCGCAGCCGAAGCAGTAGTAGAGCTGCTTGTCCGGGTTGACGTTGAACGAGGGGGTTTTCTCGTCGTGGAAGGGGCAGAGGCCCTTGAGACTCTTGCCGGCGCGCTTGAGCTCGACCCTCGTGCCGATCACCGACACGATGTCCGCCCGCTCGATCAGGGAATTGATGAACTCCTGAGGTATGCGGCCAGCCATGAAGAGATTCTACTCAAGATGGCAAGCGGGCGACCCCCCTTTGGGGGAAGGCACCCTGCCTTCCCGATGCTGGGTGGCGGGCTGTTGGTAGCCGCCCAGGATGCCTTCGCCGACCGCCCGTCGCCCGGTGGCTTAGCTGGCGAGGCGCTCCTTTACCAAACCGCTAACGCGCCCCATGTCCGCACGGCCCTGCAGCGCTCCGCGCAACGCCCCCATCACCTTGCCCATGTCGCGCATGGATGTGGCGCCGACGTTCGCCACCGCCTCGTCGATGGCTTGGACAATGTCTGCATCCGATAGGGCCTCGGGCATGAACTCGCCGATCAGGTCGATCTCGAACTGTTCTTGATCGGCGAGGTCGTCACGCCCTGCGTCGCGATACTGGCGCAGCGAGTCGCGCCGCTGCTTGAGCATTCTGCTGAGCACTTGCAGCACGTCCGCATCCGCAAGCTCGCGTCGCTCGTCCACCTCAACGCGCTTTATCTCGGCGTTGACGAGCCGCAGCGCACCGACCCGCCGGCGGTCCCTTGCCCGCATGGCGGCTGTGGTGGCAGCACCGATGGTGCTTTTGAGTTCGGCCATGGTCGAACCTTTCGGGGGCGCCTTCTCAAGCGCGCCGGCGCTTCCCTAGTGGGTGCGCTCGAATCGCCGGGCTTCGCGCTGAAGCTTCTTGAGGTTGCGCTTCACGGCCGCAGCGGCCTTGCGCTTGCGCACGGCAGTGGGCTTTTCGTAGTACTCGCGCTTGCGAACCTCGGCAAGGATTCCCGCCTTCTCGCAGGAACGCTTGAATCGCCGCAAGGCGACATCGAACGGCTCGTTCTCCCGGACCTTGACGCTGGGCATGGACATCTCGCCAAAAAAGGGCACGCATTGTACTCGCCCGCTTCCTACTAGGGAACCACATCCGAGGATCGGTGGTGTCTCACTTTGGCCCTACCTGCTGTGGCGGATGGTGTTGCAAAACCGGCGATCGCGTTCGACTGGCTGCCGGCGCTCTGGTGGGAGGGCACCAAGAGGTGGGGGCTGGGTCCAAACGCCAAGCGTTAGCGAGGGGTTTGGCGGCGCCCGCCCGCCATCGCGCCGCAAGGCGCGCAGAACACTCGCGGCACCAGCAAGATACGCGCCCTTGCGGGCGCGGTGGAGGGCGGGACGCCAGAATACGGCGCGTCCGCCGCTCCTGCGTGCGGTGCAAGCTCTTGGTGCCCTCCTCCAGTACGACGCGCCACGTGCTGTGCAAATCTCAAGTGAGACACCACCCGAGGATGGCGTAGGGGCAGCTTCAGGTCCGCTCAACCATGAACTGCGCCGTGGCCTCCGCCACCACCGAATCGTCGTCCTGACGGATGATCTTCCCCGATAGCGTCGCAAGCCGCCTCCGTCGCTGTTCCTGGCGCCCTTCGAGCCGCACCGGCGTGCCGATCGGCAGCGGCTTGCGAAAGCGCACCTGGGCACGGGCCGTGTAGCAGCGCTCGCCGCGCAGGAACACCCAATTCGCCATCACGTCGTCGAGCAGGCTGAAGAGAATGCCGCCGTGCGTGACGCCGTCGTAGCCCACGTGCTCGTCCCGAGGCGTGAACTCGGCGCGGCAAACGTCGTCGTCGAGGTGAAACCGCACGTTGAGGCCGATGGGATTGCTCGGCCCGCAGACGAAGCACCTGTTGGCAGTGGATTGGAGGCTCAATGGCTTGCGTCCCGTTGCTATGTGTATGGAGGCCGCCCACAGCCCGCAAGTTATCATGCGGCGATGCTTGATCTGGCCTCGATTCGCCGCCGCCTGGACGAAACCCGTCCCGCTCCCGTCACCACCACCGAACACACGCGACAAGCGGCAGTTGCCGTGGTTTTGCGGGAGCCGCTTGACGGTAGCAGCGCGGACGCCGAGGTGCTCTTCATCCAGCGTGCCAAGCGTCCCGGCGATCCGTGGTCCGGGCACATGGCCTTTCCCGGCGGCCATCTCGACCCCACCGATGCCGACCTCTGTGCCGCTGCCGTGCGGGAGACGCATGAGGAGATCGGCCTCGACATCAGCTCCGCCCCGGTGCTCGGGCAACTCGAGCCCCAGCGACCACAGGCAGTGCGCCGCGACATGGTCGTGGCACCGTTCGTCTTTGCCATCGAAGGCGACCCTACGTTCGCCCTCAACTACGAAGTGGCCGAGGCAGTGTGGACGCCGCTAGCGCCTATGCATCGCGGCGACAACCACGACATCGAACGTCGCCCTGTTGCCACCGGCGCAATGGGCTTCAACGGGTTTCGACTCGCCGGCGGCCACTTCGTCTGGGGCATGACCTACCGCATGGTGCAGACCTTCTTCGCCACCATCGACAGCGATTACCAGCCAATCCCGGAGTAACAGTCGCCGGGCCCTCGCACTCGACCTCCGGGGCCTGGCCTATCCTCAAATGCCCTCCCGCTCCCGCAACGCGGCAGCGCGGCGTCCGAGGCCTTTGGCGATCCGTTCGGCGGGGAAGCCGAGTTGCGCCATCGCCACGCCCGTCTCGAAGACCTCGCGATAGCGACGGATCAGTTCCCCTTCGAAGGTGAACTGGCTCATGCCTTCGAACACCACCGACTCGCCGACGACGCCGGGGAGCTTGGAGCGATAGCTGAAGACATAGCGCGCGTAACCGTACCCGCCATCGCAGACCGGCTCCAACATGCGCCAGCGAAAGCCTTCGGCGTGGCCCCAGAACTTCGTCTCCAGCATGCCGGCGATCTCTGCCCGGCCGGACGATGCCCCATAGAAGCCATCCTCGTACACGCCGTCCTCAGTGAACAGGCTCGCGAGCGCAGTGCCGTCTCCCGCCTCAACCGCTGTGGTAAACCGGTCCAGCACCCCCGCGAAGCCCTCGCCCGTCATGCTCTACTCCCGTCCCTCATCTCGTGAAAGTCTGCCACCGCCAGCCCCGCCGCGACGCTCGTGAACGGGTCGTGGTTCACCACCCGGCCGGGGAAGCGCTCGTCCAGGATGCGATGCACGGCAGGGATCAGCGACGAGCCGCCGGTGCGCAGCACGATGTCGACGGCATCGAACGGCAACGCGGCGCGACGCATGGTTTCCTCCACAGCCTCCTCCACCTGACACAATAAATCGCCGATCAGGCGTTCGAACTCGCGCCGCGTCAGCCGCACCTCCACGTCTATCTCGCCGATGTCGAGCACCGCTTCGTCCTGGCTCGAGAGCTCCGCCTTGAAGTCCTTGATGGCCTGAAAGACGACATAGCCGTAATTCTGCTGAATCAGCTCGCGCAGGCGGCGGAACTTCAGCCGCGCGGCGCCGCCTTGCTCGATGCAGTCCTGCACGGCCGTTGTGTAGCGGTTCTGGTTCAACAGATACGTCACCGGCCAGTTCACCAGTAGCTCTTCATAGCGATCGAACGGGAACAACGTGTCGATCTCCCCCGCCTGGCCCCGTCGGCGCCAACGCTCGCCCTTGCCAAGCAGCGGAAAGAGCAGTTCGCGAAAGAGGCGCTGGTCGATGTGGTCACCGCCCAAGCCGACGCCGTGCGTCGCGATCACGTCGAAGCGATGCGCCGCCCGGCGTTGCAACACGCAGAAGTCGAGCGTGCCACCACCGAAATCCACCGTGAGCAAGCGTTCGCCGGACGCCCCGGGGCGTTCATGCAGATAGCTCACGGCAGCGCCGATGGGCTCCGGGCAGAAATGGGCCTTGCCCACACCAGCGTACCGATAGGCCTCGCCGAGGCGCGCGAGGCCCAGTTGGTTGCGGAAGCGGTCGCGCCCCTCGAAGTTCACCGGGTGGCCAATGGTCGCCGCCCGCAGTTTGCCGCCGCCACCAGGCACGCCCGCGTCCATCAAGGTCTTGCGGATGTGCAGCAGGATCGGCGTCACGAGCGCCACGGGGCTGAACGGGTGGTCGAACACCACCAAGCGACGCACATCCTTGCGCCCAAGCAACCGTTTCACGCCACGGAACAGGCGGCCTTCGAGACCCGCGTCGGTGGTGGCGTCGCCGTACACGTTCTGCGTCAGCGTCGCACCCGGGTCGCGGGATTCCTCGCCGCCGAAGCCGACGGCAAGCGTCGCCTTGCCGATCACCTCCGGAGTCAGTTCCACCTTGCGCCCGGTGTTGTCGGCGATGTAGCGGTCTATGGCCTCGCGCCCAGTGCGGGTGTGCAGGTCGCGGTCGATGTAGGTGGCCGAAGGCATGATGGGTTCTGGCTCTGCACGCGTTTCAAGGCTTGCCAGGCGAACGTGCTCACCATCGAAGGTGGCAGCCACCGAGTTGGTCGTGCCGAAGTCGATGCCGACGCCGATGCGCCGGGCGCTGTGGGGAACTCGAATGGCCATCGGCTCAGCTCGCGCCCGGTGCGGCAGCCTCGGCGAGGAGCGCGCCACTCGCGAGCGCCCGCGCCACGGCCGCATCATCGAGCTTCAGCCAGTCGCGCAACACGTCGGCATTGTGCTCGCCACGATGCGGCGCGACGCCGCGCACACCGGACTCGGCGGCGGAGAAGCGGTACGGAGACTGGGTGAGGGGACGGGTTCCGCCGGCACGGTCGTCGGCGTCGACGATGGCACCGCGGTGGCCCACGGTGGGGGATTCGCGCGCGTCCTTGGCGTCGCGCACCAGCCCCCATGCGAGATTCATGCGACGCATTGCGTCGTGAACCGCATCCATGCTCGCAAGGGAAGCGAAGAACTCGGTCGCGGCCTGTCGCCGGAGTCGGATCTTGTCGGCCAAGGGCGCGCCCGGAGGCGTTGGATCCTCGACTCCCATGCGCTGGTTCAGTTGCCGCCAGATGTGTCGGAAATCGCCAGCGGTCAGGATCGAGCCCACGCCCGTGCGCCAGATGTCAGACACGGCAGGCGCCGTGTCGTGGGAATCTTCGAGGTAATACTGAAGCTGGTCGTCCGTCGCCAGCATCGCGTCCACCATGGCGATGTCGATGTGCTGGCCGAGCCCGGTGCGCGCCCGCATGAAGAGCGCCGACAACACTGCCACCAGTCCGTGCAGAGAGGCGTTCGTGTCCGCCACCGACATCTTGATATCCGCCGGCTCGCGGCCGTCCCGCCCCTGCCGATGCACTAGGCCCGTCTCCGCATGGATCGCTGCGGCGTAGGCGGCCCGGCCCGACTCCGGGCCGTCCTGGCCAAAGCCAGATATGGAAAGCAGGATGATGTCTTCCTTCAGCCCCTTGAGCGTCTCGTAGCCAAGCCCAAGCCGCGCCAGCACACCGGGACGGAAGTTCTCGATCACGATGTCCGCTGCCTGCGCGAGATCGCGGGCGATGGCAACACCCTCGTCGCGGCCAAGATCAATGCACATCCCCCGCTTGCCCGCGTTCTGCTGATGGAAGTAGCCCGGAACGCCGCCGATCACCGCCCCCCAAAGCCGCGTCATGTCGCCATCCGGCGGCTCCACCTTCACCACGTCTGCGCCGAGATCGCACAGCATCCGGCCGGCAAAGGGCCCCGCCAATACACGCGACAGATCAAGAACGCGGATTCCTTCGAGCGGACGGGCCATGTGCAACGAAGAACGGCTGCGAAGGGCGGGCAGTTTGGCGAGGTGGTTTGCGGTGTGCAAGGGGATTTCAGGGCACCTCGACGAATAGCCCTGTGGTGGACCTGCGGCGGGGCGCGTGCTTGCATGCGGTCGCAGCTACACGGCTAGAAGGTAAGCGCCGTTTTCTGCGGCGCTTACCTCCTAGCCCGACTCCACCTCGCCTCGCAGGCGATGCGCGTTGGCGTTGAATGTGTCGGCCAAAAAGCTCATGAACTCGTGCACACGGGAAACCGCTCGCATGTCCCGATGCGTGAGCGCCCAGATTTGCGGCCCCGGGATTGGATCGAGGCCAGGCACCCGCACCAAGTCGTCATCCGCGTCGCCGAGCACGCAAGGCAGGACGGCCAGGCCAAGCCCGGCCCGAACCGCCGCCAGTTGCAGGATGGCGGTGCGGCAGCGGGCGCGGATGGGCACACCCGGAAAGAACGTCGGCCGAACGTGACCGCTGGTGCTTTGGCGAGTCTCCCACTCGATCCAGCCGCAGTCCTGTGGGGCACCGAACGGATCGTGCCGGGCCAGGTACTCGCGTCCGGCATACACGGCCAAGGCATAACGTCCGAGCGGCCTGCCGACGAGGTGCTCGGCTGGGCGTTCGGTGAACTCGATGGCCACGTCCACCTCGCGGCGGCCAGGATCAAGCCGCTCCGCGGCCGGCGCAAACTCGATTTCGATCTCGGGGAAGCGCTCGCCAAAGCCGCCGATCTCCGGCATCAGAAACGTGTGGCCGATGGGTTCCGGGATCGACACCATGAGCCTGCCGGCAAGGCGCCGGTCGCGTCCGCGCACGAGACGTTCAATGTCGTCGATGTCGCGCCCAACCTGCTCCACCCGCTCGAGCACGTCCGCCCCCGCCTCGGTAATGCGCAGGCCACCCGGCGTGCGATTGAACAGCCGCGCATCCAGCCGCCGCTCGAAATGCTCGAGCCGCCGCGTGACCGTCGAAGCATGAATCCCAAGCTGCTCCCCCGCCCGCCGCACTGACCCCGCACGCGCCAGCACCGCAAAGAGCCTGAGATCATCCCAGTCAAGTTCGTCCATTGCCGGAGTATGCGCTTGTAGGAAGCGAGGGAGCCAAGGACCAAATATGCAGCAAAAATGCAACAGCGTGTTGCGTTGTTACTCTTGACCACGGCGTTACCGAAAGTAACATATGCAGCCAAGCAGTGAATGCCGCTGCCCATCGAAGCGCTAAGGCGCTTGAGGGAACAGGGCAGGAAACGGTGCCGGAAGCCTCGAAGGGAGCGAACGGCATCGGCGAAGGAACCCCTCCCCTCGTAGGCTGCGTTGGGATCACCCCCGGTCCCACCAGCCTACACCTAATTCTCTCCCCTAGTGCCGGTGTCGCGGCGCGATCAATCCCGAAGAAAGCCGAGGACGGAACTTCTCGACTCCCCAAGGGTGGTCCGCCTCCCGTCGACCAGAGCTTTCCAAGGCCACCCATCCACCCAATCCGCTAACATCCATAGCCACTTCAAGCGGTGCCAAGGATTCCGCATTGGCCGACTACGAGCACCTACGGATCGATCGGGGCGAGGCTGTCGCCACCATCACCTTCAACCGGCCGCACAAGGCGAACGCGCTGCACCACGCGCATCTCGCCGAGATTGAGGCGGCGGCGCTTTCCTTTCGCGACGACGGCGACACCCGCGTCGTCATCTTCACCGGTGCAGGCAAGCACTTCTCCTCCGGCGCGGACCTCACCGACAGCGGCACTGGCGGCAAGGCCGATCCTCGGCTGGTGATGCGTCGTCGCGCCGCAAGGATTGGCGAACGCGCGACGCTCGCCGTTCACCACATGGATCAGATCACCATCGCCGCCTGGAATGGCGCGGCGATGGGCGGCGGTGCGGTGCTCGCTACCGCGATGGACTTCCGCATCGGCGCCGACGACTGCTTCATGCAATACCCAGAGATCGACATCGGCGTGAACCTCATGTGGAAGGGGCTGCCTCTACTCATGCATCTGGCCGGCCCTTCCCGCAGCAAGCGCCTCGTCGCCGGAGGCGAGCGCATCCACGCATCGACGCTGCTCGAATGGGGCGTGATCGACGAACTCGTGCCGCGAGCAGAGCTGATCGACACGGCGCGCGAATGGGCGGCGCGCTACGCCGCCAAGTCACCCATCGCCGCCCAGATGATCAAGCAGAGCGTCAACGCGCTCGCCGGCAGCATGGATCGCGCCGTGATGCACATGGACGTGGACCAGAACATCCTCTCCGCCACCACCGAAGACCGCGCCGAAGCCATTCGCGCCTATCTCGCCAAGACAGCCCCCTCGTTCAACGGCAACTGATCCATCGCGCCCAAGCACTACAAGGAACCCCAAGTGACCGCCATCGACACCGGAACCACCGAACTCCTCTGCGACCTCGACGACGGCGTCGCCACCGTTACCCTGAACAAGCCGCACAAGCGCAATGCCTTGGGCGACATCCTGACCCCGGCGTTGCGCGAGATCCTGCTCACGCTCGAAGGCGACCCCCGTTGCGGCACCATCGTCCTCACCGGCGCCGGGCGCGCCTTCTGTGCCGGCGGGGACGTGTCCGGCATGGGTGGACCCCGCAAGCCGGCCTCGGATGCACCGAAGCCCGGTCCCGACGACGCGGTGCGCACCCTTATCCGCAAGCAGGAAACCCTCACCCTGCGAATGCACGAACTCGCCAAGCCCATCGTTGCGGCGTTGCCGGGCCCGGCCGCCGGCGCCGGCCTTTCCATTGCCCTCGCCGCCGACATGCGCGTCATGGCCGAGGACACCTTCATCACCACCGCCTTCCGCAACATCGGCCTCTCTGGCGACTACGGCGGCAGCTGGCTGCTGACGCAGCTTGTGGGGCCGGCCATTGCGAAGGACCTCTACCTCACCGCGCGGCGCGTCCCCGCCACCGAATGCCTTGCTCTCGGCATCGTCAATCGCCTCGCCCCCTACGAGACTGTGCGTGAAGAGGCGCAAGAGATTGCCCGGCAGATCGCCAATGGTCCGCGCACGGCGCTGCGCTACATGAAGGAGAACCTGAACCGCGCACTCACGACGGACTTCCGCACCTGCCTCGCCGCAGAAGCCGACCGCATGGTGCGCGCGTCAGCCCAAGCCGACCACCACGAGGCCGTGCGCGCCTTCATGGAAAAGCGCGAGCCGGTGTTCGATTACCCTGGGGGAGTGTGCACATTCTGAAGGAACGAGGGGAAAGGCCGCCTCACCGTAGCCCAATGCCAGACTTGGCATTGTTGCTCGACGAGACCAACCGGCTGCTTGCCGCGAAGGGCCTGCCGGTCTGCCACTCAGTGACCCCCGTTCCAGATGGCGACACCGCCAACCCCAACGTGTTTGCGCATGCGCGAGATCGCGACGACGTCGTCAAGGTGGGCAAAACGAAACGCCGGTACGCTCAATCGCCAGCTCAAGGTCGCGAACGCGCTTCGGGAAAGGACGAACCTGCCGATCCCAAAGCACCACTGCTGCACCAAGGTAGGGGATCGTTTGCCCCTGATGGTCATGGAACGGCTCCCTGGCGAGCAGCTGCGCACGATTGTCGCCGCCGCCGAAAGCGAGGGGCTGCGGAGTCTCGGTGCC
This sequence comes from Pseudomonadales bacterium, assembly GCA_965116935.1. Taxonomy (GTDB): domain Bacteria; phylum Pseudomonadota; class Gammaproteobacteria; order Pseudomonadales; family Azotimanducaceae; genus VXYL01. Next base: position 5,611,547 of record OZ220737.1, read on the forward strand.
AGCCTTGGCGCGTGTCTGGCGACCTTTCACGAACCTGAACATCTTGATTTGGTTGCTGAGTCCGAAGGACGCTCGTTACAGTGGCTCTTTGCGCGGGCGCTCGATGCGTCCGGCGATGAAGTCGTCCCGGTGCGGCGTTACCTAAAGGCACGTCTGGGCAAGCTGACGGAACCGGCTATCCCGGCACTCGAAAAGGCAGACCAAGACCTGAGGGACTTCCTCGCTGACCCCGATGAGTTCGACGTCACGGGGATGCTCGATTGGGAACGGGTCTACCGAGGGGACGGCGTCTTCGCGCTGACGTTGATCTTCTTCAGATTATGGCTGAACGGTAAAGTCGCCGGTTGGGAGGATTGCTTGACGGCATACAACCGGCCGGCAGCTCGTGCCGCGTTGCAGTGCCCCCATGCCGAGTTCTACCTGATGAGTCGCGCCGTGCTGGCCTCTCGGGTCAACGAGGCCGCGAGGGAGCTTGTCCACCCTGCTGCTTGAGGGGCAGCGCTTGCCGTTCGATGCGACGTGGCTTGACGGAATGCATATGAACGTACATATTACGTGCGTGAGCACAGGTTGGAGTCCATCGAAGGCGCGAACGAACCTCGCCAAGCACGGCATCGCATTTGAGGATGCGGAACTGGCGCTCAGCGACCCGGCTGGCTTGACCCGAGAAGACCCGGACGCGCGCGGAGAACGCCGTTTCGTCACTGTCGGTGTGGATGCTCTTGGTCGCATCGTAACCGTCGTCTACACCCACCGCGGCGACCAAGTCAGACTGATTTCGGCTCGTCGCGCCACCCGCAAGGAGACAGCCATCTATGCGCAAGGAATATGACCTCAGCGACGCTACCCGGGGGCCAGCGGTCGACCAGCCCGGCAAGACGCGCATCACCATCATGCTGGACAACGACGTCGTCGCCGCGTTCCGCGCGCGTGCCAGCGATACCGGACGCGGCTATCAAACCGCGATCAATCGTGCGCTGCGCGAGTATCTAGCCAGCGAAGGCTTGGAGACAACCCTGCGGCGCGTGGTGCGGGAGGAACTCCGAAACGCTGGCTGACTGCGTCCGCGCGGTTCTGCCCTCGGACAATCCCGAGGAAGGTTGTGGGCTATACCGACTGGGCCTTAAGCCCTTTGCGCCAACCAACGCCTCAACGACTCTTGGCTCTCGAGCGACGGGGTGCCGGCCAAAAGCCCGGCGAGACTGATGTCCTCTTCGATGCCGTCCCAATGAATCCCGGTTCCGCCGTCGATGATCGTCCAGCTACCTCTTTCCGTCGCCGTTGCGTGGACGAGCCTCGGATACCAACTGCAAGGAACGCTAAGCGCCCTTCCGTCGCTCAACGTCACGCTGAACGTATCGTCAGACACGTCCACATCCAGCACCACAGGCGCCCGCATCTCAATCGCCGAAGTGTCCATGCCAAGCCTCGATGATCTCCTCACTGTGTTCCTCGACCAACCTCGCTATCCGGCTGATCTCCGCTGCCCGAAAACCACCGCTCCGCTGCAACCGCACCGGGTCGAGCCAGAACTTGGCGACATCCCGGTCCCGCTCCACATGGACATGCACAGGCTCGCCAGCTTCGTTGGAGTAGAAGAAGAGCCGGTACGGTCCCCGTCGAAGCACCGTGGGCATCAGCGGCCTGAGCCACGCAACCTTGACCCAGCCATCCGTCGCTCCATGCCCGCGCTGCATAAGGACGGACTATACGAGCTTGACGCCGCCGCGCAACGCGCCAGTCTTCAGCCACGCAAAGCCTCGAGCCAGATCGACCCGACCTTGCTGATGCGCAAGCTACCTGCCGCGCCCGGTCCGCACCGGCGGGTTAGGCATAACCAAGCCATCCGCGTATATTTGTGCGCTTCGCGTTTAGCACGGACTTGAGAGCCCATGCCCGACTACAAGGTCGCCGACATGTCCCTGGCCGATTTCGGCCGTCGGGAGATCACTCTTGCCGAGGCGGAAATGCCCGCGCTCATGGCGCTAAGGCGCAAGTATGCCGAGGCGCAGCCGCTGGCCGGTGCCCGCATTATTGGCTGCATTCACATGACGGTGCAGACCGCCGTGCTCATCGACACCCTGCGCGCCTTGGGTGCCGAGGTGCGTTGGTCGTCGTGCAACATCTTCTCGACCCAAGATCATGCCGCCGCCGCCATGGCCGCTTCCGGCGTGCCGGTGTTTGCGTGGAAGGGCGAGACCGAAGCGGAATACGAGTGGTGCATCGAGCAGACGATCCTTGCTGGCGGCGAACCGTGGAGCGCTAACCTCTTGCTAGACGACGGTGGCGACCTAACGGAGATGATCCACGAACGCTACCCCGAGATGCTCGATGCCATCCACGGCATCAGCGAAGAGACCACCACCGGCGTTCACCGCCTGCGCGACATGATCGCCGCCAACGCGCTCAAGACGCCCGCCATCGACGTCAACGCCTCCATCACCAAGTCGAAGAACGACAATCGCTACGGCACGCGCCACAGCCTCAACGACGGCATCAAGCGCGCCACCGACATGCTGCTCGCCGGTCGCCGCGCCCTCGTCATCGGCTACGGCGATGTGGGCAAGGGCTCTGCCGCGAGCCTGCGCCAGGAGGGAATGATCGTCCGCATTGTCGAGATCGACCCGATCTGCGCCATGCAGGCGTGCATGGACGGCTACGAGGTGGTCTCGCCGTACCTCGGCGGCAACAACACGGGCGCAGCGGAGAACATCGACCGCCGCATCATGGGCGACACGGACCTCCTCGTCACCTGCACCGGCAACAGCAACGTCTGCGACGCTGCCATGCTGCAGACGATCAAGGCGGGCGCCGTGGTCTGCAACATCGGCCATTTCGACAACGAGATCGACACCGCCTACATGCGCGAACACTGGCGCTGGCAGGCGGTGAAGGATCAGGTGCATCAGGTGTTCCGCTCCGACGACCCACGCGACTACCTCATCCTGCTGTCAGAGGGCCGCCTCGTGAACCTGGGCAACGCCATGGGCCACCCGTCTCGCGTGATGGACGGGTCGTTCGCGAACCAGGTGCTGGCGCAGATGCACCTATACGAGGAGGCTTGGGCCGACCAGCCACCGAACCAGCGCTCGCCAGTGACGGTGGAAGTGCTGCCGAAAAAGCTCGACGAGGAGGTGGCGCAGCTCATGGTGGAGGGGTTCGGCGGCACCCTCACCCGCCTCACCCACCACCAGGCCGACTACATCAAGGTGCCGGTGGAAGGGCCGTTCAAGCCGGAGTCGTACAAGTACTGACGGCAGAACCGCTTCCCTTGAGGTGTTGGCCACGAACGCACGCCGGTGGCCCGGGAGGAACGGGCCTCTTGGCCGAGGCCCTTCCATGCGCCGACAGGCGCATCCTTCGTAGGAACGCGGTCTACGCGCCGGTCGACGCGCAGGGAAGGCAGAATGCCTTCCCTCCAAAGGCCCGTCCGGATCAAGCGCCCTAGATCAAGCCACCGCCGCGGCTGGCGTGGCGTCGTGCGAGCGCCGCGCCGCGACCGCAGCGTGGGCCATGCGGTCGGCGATCACGTGGGTGGGCTCGCCGGTGGCGTTTGACTCGGCGAAGATTGCCGTGAGGCGTGGGCCAATGGCGTCGATCTGGCCCATCGCGCCCGTCCAGCCGAGGTACTCGTAGCCGGCGTGGATGATGCCGCCGGCGTTGACGGCATAGTCCGGGGCGTAGCGGATGCCGCGCTGATGCAGGATGTGGCCAGCCAGGGGTTCGGAAAGCTGGTTGTTGGCGGAGCCGGCCACCACCCTGGCACGCAGTTGGCGGCCGCGTTCGGGGGTGATGATCGCACCGAGTGCGCACGGCGCCAGCACGTCGACTTCGCTCAGCAGCACTTCCTCGGTTCCAGCGCGCTCCGCGCCAAGCGCAGTTGCGCGCTGCACCTTGGCCTCGTCGAGATCGGCCACGACCAATCGCGCCCCCGCGGCGTGAAGCAGCTCCACGAGAGCCATGCCCACGGCACCTAGGCCCTGCACGGCGATGCGCGTTCCGGTCACCCTGCCTTCGAGCGCCGCCTCGATGCCGACAAAGACGCCGTGCGCCGTCTTCGGCCCTGGGTGGGCACCGATGCCGGTGACGAAAGTCGTCTCCCGACGCACTTCCTTCATGTGTTCGACGGTCATGCCGACATCCTCGGCTGCGACGTATTCGCCACCGAGTTGGTTCAGCCAGCGGCCGAACGTTCGGAGCTGCGCTTGGGTAATCGGCTTGCCGTCGCTCAAGATGACGGACTTGCCGCCTCCGAAGGGTAGGCCGGCCAAGGCGTTCTTGCAGGTCATTCCTTCGGCCAGTCGCATGGCATCGGCCACTGCGTCGTCTTCGCTGTCGTAGTGCCAGCGGCGCACGCCGCCAGCGGCGGGGCCCAAAGTGAGGTCGTGCAGGGCGAACACGGCCTTGAGGCCCGTAGCCCGGTCAGTCCGCACCTCCACGCGGTGAAAGTCTTGCATCCGGGGACCGCTCATCGGCTCTCTCCTTTGTCGTCGCCTCTAGGGCAGACACTGCAAACGATGGCGGCAGCCTAGCCCCCGATGTGGGCAAAAGGGTTGCAATCTACGCGCTTTCGGCATCAATTGGGAATACAATTGCCCAACTGTGGTTGCATGGAAGATAGATTATGTCGCTCGACGCGATGGACACCCGGATTCTCGATCTGCTGCAGCAAGATGCCTCGCTTACCGCCGCCCAGATTGGCGATCGAGTGGGGCTGTCGCAGTCTCCGTGCTGGCGGCGCATCAATCGGCTGCAGCAGGATGGATACATCCAGCGCAAGGTGGCGATCCTGGACCGCCACAAGCTGGGCCTTGACGTGCTGGTGTTCGCGATGGTGAAGCTCACGGCCAACGGGCGCAGGTCCTTGCCGGAGTTCGCCGACGCGATTCGCCAGTACCCGGAGGTGCAGTCGTGCCACACCCTGATGGGCGAGATGGACTTCATGGTGAAGATCGTCACCGAAGATGTGGCGGCCTACGAACGCTTCTTCTTCAACCATCTGTCGCAGTTGCCGGGCGTGCAGGAGGTGCACTCGAACATCGCGATGTCGGAGATCAAGGCGACTACCGCGTACGGCATTCCGGGCAAGCGACATTAGGCACGAGTGCTGCGGTTTCCCGAACTCGTCGAAGCACGGCAGTTCGCACAGGCGAACTGCCGACGCACCCTTCAGGGGCGCTAGGATGCGCGGCTGGACTGCAGGAAGGATGGCACGGATGCGAAGTGGTCGAGTCGTGCTCTTGGCATGGGTGTTGGGCGCTGCGACGGCGAGTGGCGATGACTGTCGGGCCATCGAGAACGATGCGGATCGACTCGCGTGCTACGACCGGCTGGCGACGCCGGAAGAGGAGTCGATAGCGCCGCAACCCACGGCCGTATCGGCAGCGGTCCCGGAAGCCGAGGCGCGCACTCAACCTGGCAACGAATGGACAGAGGCTGCCCGCCCGGGCCCCTTCAGGCGCGTGCTCGGTGCCATCAAGGTTCCGAAGCCAAAGCCCGTAAACGTGGTGGCAAGCGGCAAGATCGTCCGGGTGCGCGAGCTGGCGCGGGGCAACTTCGAGCTGGAGTTGGAGAATGGCGAGGTTTGGCGCGAGAACGAACGCGAAATGCGCACCAACTATCGCATCGGCGACACGGTGGTGATCTCGAGCGGGATGCTCGGCACCTTCAACCTCGACAATGAGCGCTCAGGGCAGCGGACGAAGGCTCGGAAGGTTCGGTAGTCTCGCCGACCCTGTTGGCGTTTGTTCGAGGCTGGCGCATTGTTGGCGTTGTCTGGAACGCGGTGGCGGTGGCCTTGGCCGGCACCGCTGCGTGCGTGCCTTCGGCACGCTTGGAGGGCGGGACGCCCTCCGTCCAGAGAGGCCCTCGCATGGCAGGGGCTGGTCTGTTGGCGTTGTTCGAGGCTGGCGCTTTGTTGGCGTTGTCTGGGACGCGGGTTGCATGGCCTTGGCCGGCACCGCTGCGTGCGTGCCTTCGGCACGCTTGGAGGCGGGCGCCGCCAAACCCCTTGCTGACCGCTCGGCGTCTGGCCCCAGCCCCCACCTCTCCTCCGTCCAGAGAGGCCCTCGCATGGCAGGGGCTGTTGCTTCGGCGAGCACGAAGGCCAGCTGCCGGACAGGGCGACGCATGCGTCGCCCCTACAGGAAAGGTGTCGGTCACGTCCCGGCCGTAGGGGCGACGCATGCGTCGCCCTGTCCGGCAGACCGGTGGGCCGCCGCCAAGTCCGACAGACTGCTAGCCAGCGTGTTGGAGCAGCCAGGCTGCGCCGTGGGGTGAGTTCAGCACCGCGTTTTCGCCGTAGAGGCGTTCCTTCATCGTGCAGACTGCGTCGCGGTTGCGAGCAAGGGGTGCCAGTTGTCGTGCCCGTTCGAGAGCGCGGTTGCCGAGGTCATCGAAGTTCGCGGTGGCTTGAACCACACCGGCGGCGACGGCGTCCGCGCCGCCCCAACGTCGGGCGAGCAGCACAGATTGGTGGAAGGCTGCGGCAGGGAGCTTGTGGCGGAAGAGCGCGAGCTCGGCGTCGGGAATGGTCATGCCGAGTTCGATTTCGTTGGCGCAGAGATAGCCGCGGTCCGCCCGCATGAGGCGTTCGTCGTGGCAGAGGGCAATCATGAAGCCAGCGCCAAAGCCGTGGCCGTTCACGGCGCACACTGTCGGCACTTCCAGCGTGATGAGGCGGCCGGCGAGGGCCATGAATTCGCCGCCGAACACCTCGCGGTCGCCGGGTGGCTGTTCGCCGTAGCCGGCCCAGGCGAGGTCCAGCCCGTTGGAGAAGAACTTGGCATCGGCGGAACGGGTGAGCAGTGCCGCCGGGCCGCTGGAAGCCGCCACTTGGTCGAGCGCGGCATCGAACTCGCGCACGAAGGTGGTGTTCCAGCGGTTCTCCCCCGCGGCCATGGTCAGGACGAAAACCTCGCCGTCCTGCTCAAGTTCAATCATGGGTTCCCCTCACCGGATCCGACAAAGCGGGAGATTGTCGCACGCATGTAGCCGACTCGTTCCGGCTCTGATCGCTACGGCACCCAGGGGTGGTTTGGGTAGTCCCCGACTTCCTTGGTGCAGTCCATTGCCATGAAATGCGACTGCGGACGGTTGGCCCGCTTGCAAGTGATGCCCTGCGCCTCCATGCCGTAGCGTTCGATGTAGAACTGCACCTGCTGCTCCACCACGTCGCGGTATTGGTCGGGCACCGCACCGAGTGCCTTGCGGTACTGGCGGCGCACCGAGCGATCGCCAGACTCGGCGGCGAGGCCCAGGAGGGCCACGCCCTTGGCGGGGTGCTTCTGCACGCCCTCGCCGCGCATGTACATGAAGGCCATGATCTGCTGCGCCACCTTCAGGCCATTCGCTGCCGGCGCTTCGAGTTCCTTGTGCGCGCCTTCGAAGTCACCAACGCGGTAGAGGTCCACGCCACGTTCCTCGGCCAGAAACAGCAACCGAATTTCCTCGTATTGCGGATCCATGCTCTGTGCCGTGATGCTGTTGCCGACGAGTTCGGGCATCGCTTCCTGCCCGGAATCGGCTGCCAGCGCGCCCGCTCCCACCAACGCCACAAGAACCGCCGCCTTCGGCAACGCTTCTTGCCCCAGCCCAAGCCCTCCTCGAACCCTGTCGGCATTCGGCCGGCTTACGCCGGCCGAATGCCGACAGGCTCCAAGATACGACGCCGCCATCCATCGTCCTGCCATGCCCTGCCTCCGCTCCTCCAAGTGCCGGGCGCGAGTCTGTCCCATCCACACGGAGCGGGCAATCGCGCGTAAAAGCCCGCCGAAGCGGGCCTCGAGTCAAGACCTGCGCGCGTAAGCTCGCGGGCGCGCCCTTTCGGGCGCGCCCGCGATGCGCGTCAGAGCATGATGTTCAGGCGCGCGTACAGCTGCCGCATGTACGGGTTGTGGACGGTGGGCTCCCAGCCGTCGAACCGCGCAAACGGCGTCTCCTTGTCGAAGAGGTTGATCGCGCCCACGGAAGCCGTGTAGCGGTCGCCCTCGCCGAACGTGTAGGAGTACTGCACGTCGATCTCGGTGTGCGCCGCAACCTTGGTCATGCCGCCCCACCAGTCGTCGTCCATGCCGTCGATGTAGCGGAAGGTCAGGTTGCCGGCCTGCGCGCCGTTCTGCCAGTTCAGGAACAGGTTGGAACGGATCTGCGGCACCGCGCTCGCGGGGTTGCGCTTGTTGCGCGCCCCGGCGCCATCGACGATCGCGCCACCGTCCGACACCTGAATCTCGAACAGATGGATGTAGCTGGTTTCGCTGCGAATCGCGAACGAGTTGTCACCCAGCGTGAAGGAGTACTGGGCGCCGATGTCGGCCCCTGCAACTTCCGTCTGGCCGGAGTTGAAGAAGCCCGTCTCGACGATCAGCACGTTGCCGACGTTGTTCGGGCAAGCCGTGGCGCCGACGTTGCCGAGCAGCGGGTTCTGGATCGCGTTGGTCGGGTCACGCTGCACCTGCGGGCCGCAAGGGTCTTCGCGCACCACCTGGTTCGCGTTCTCCGCCCGAACCTGATTCTCGAAGGTGAGCGAGAACCAGTCCACGTCCACCTGGAAGGCGTGGTCGCCGTCACCCCAAGGCACTTCCGGCGTCAGCGAGAAGCCGAAGTTGTAGTTGGTGGATTCCTCCGGCTCGAGATCCGGGTTCTTCGACACGAGAATCGTGCGGAAGGTGCCGGTGCCGGTGTTGAACTCCGCCGGGTCCAAGGGGTCTGCGATCTCCGTCACGTAGGCATCGGTGTCGTTGCCCACCACCTGGCCGAGCGAAGGCGCCCGGAACGAAGTGCCGTAGGACGCTCTGAGCGACAGCCAGTCGGACAGCGCATAGCGCACGCCCACCTTCGGGTCGGTGTTGGAGAGGCCAGGCGTGTAGGCCTCGCGGCGAACCGCCACCTGCACTTCCACCTGATCGAGCACCGGCAGCCACAGCTCGCCGAACATCGCTTCCACCTGACGGCTGCCGCGACCGCCGATGGACGGATCGAGGAAGCCTTGCCAGAAGCCCTGGCGGAAGTTGGTGATGAACACGCCCCGCGAGTGGCGACGGTTCTGCAGGCCGAGAGCGAGGCCAGCGGCGCCGCCCGGAAGGTCGAACAGGTCACCGGTGATGACGCCTTCGAGGATCATCAGGCCGCGGTTCGAGTACGACTTCGATTCGGTCTGGATGCTGTAGTTCAGCACGTCCATCGTCTCTTGCTCGCTCGCGAGCACCAGGTTGCCGCTCGTATCCACGGAGCCGACGGCGCCGTAGCCCGAGTTCGGGTCGAACGTGCTGCGATAGATGTTGGCGCCGAATGGGCTGAAGTAGAAGCAGTTGCCGACGCCGGCCTGTTCGCTTGGGTGCGGGCCGTCGAAGCGGACGTTGCAGGCCGGGCCGCCAAAGCCGTCGAGCGCGTACTGCACCATCCTGAGGTCGCTGTCTGGCGCCTCGCCGTCGGTGTGGTGGTGCGAGTACTGTGCCGAAAGGCTGTAGCTCCAGGTCTCGACCCAGCTCCCGCTCAGGAACTCGGCGAAATCGCCCGTCAAGGTCACCGAGTAGCGCTCGGCAATGCCCTCGCCGCTGACGCGAACCGGCGGATAGGCGTTGCCCATGGGGCGGCCTGTCCAGATCGCGTCCACGTTGAACGGATTGAAGGGGCTTTGTGCCGGCACGACGGGCTTGCCTTGGGTCATCGGGAAGGTGGCGATGAATTCGGTCCAGGAGTTGCGCCGCTGGCCGCTGTACTCGAGCGTCAAGTCCGCGGTTTCGGAAAGCGTGATCTCCCACAGCGAGTACATCAGCGCCGTGTTTTCCTGCGGCGCGATGGAGTTGCTTGGCTGATAGGTGAAGCGGCAGGTGCCGAGCGGGAACTCCGCGCCGGTGAACTGGCCGCCGCCGGGGATCGTCACGTTGGATTCGCCGTTCGGGCCGCGACCGCCGGGGAAGTCCGGCACGATGCCGGGTCGGCAATAGGGGTCCGCGACGCGGAAGCTGGCCGGCGGAGATTCCATCGCGGCGAAGTCGTCCCAGATGGACGAGTAGTTCACCGGGCCATGAAAGCCGTTGTCGATGATGAGGTCGCCGCCGTCGTCGGCAAGGGGACGCCAGGCCGGGTTCACCGCACCAAGGTCGGCATCGAACACGCGCAGGTTGTAGCTTCCGGGCGTGCCGTTGCCGGAGGTGTTGTTGATGAGCGTGAACGGGCGTTCCCGCTGCAACAGGTGGTCGGTGTGCTCGAAGCTGATCGCGAACATGCCGCGGATGAAGTCGTTGCCGGTGCCGACGATGAACTGCGACTCCCACTGGCCGGAGCCATCGATGGCCTTGCTGCCGATGCGCGCTTCAAAGCCCTCGAAGTTGCGGCGCGGAATGATGTTCACCACGCCCGCCACCGCGTCGGAGCCGTAGAGCGCCGCGCCGCCGTCGAGCAAGGTCTCGATGCGGTCGATGGCGATCACCGGCATCAGCGCCTTGATGTTGGTCATGTCGGCGCCGTGACGGCCCGTGCGGGTCGAGGCGACGCGCTTGCCGTTCTGCAACACGAGGGTCGAGGACGAGCCAAGGGCGCGAATCTCGATGCCCCTCGCGGTGCCGCAGCAGCCGCTGTTGAGGCCGGAGCGGCCCCAGGAGCTGGTGTTGAAGGTGAAGGTCTCGGCGACGTCTTCGAGGTCGGTCCAACCGCTTGCCTCGATGTCTTCGAGGCCCACGGTGTCGAGCGGCGACGAGAGGTCGGCCTGGTTCTTGCGCTTGATGTAACTGCCGGTGACGACGACCTCTTCGACGTCTTCGCCGACGGCCACCTCGTCGCTCGCTTCCTGTGCATGCGCCCAGCCCTGGGCCAGCACAAAACAAGCAACGATGAGGAAGCGCGACAACAGCGATCCTTGGGCTTTACGCCCCTTCGTTGATCTTTGCAAAGGTCTCTCCTGATTCCGTACGGTGGCCGAGCGCTTTCTTGTGAAGGCAGGCCCGCACATCGGCTCGGTGCCTCAATGGCGCGACGCCGAAACAAGGGCAGTAGGCCCATGCCGGACGTCAGCGGGCGGCTATCTTACGCAGCAGCCTTGGCAAGTCAAAGGTGGTTAGCCCCGTAGGGGCGGGCTTGTCCCCGCCCGTGTTGAATTCGACAAGGATGTTCCTCGAAGTCGAGTCAACACCAACGTGCAGGCCGGATGGCGCGGTCCCGTACGTCATTCGGAGCGAGGGCCCATCACGCTCCTCGCGCCGAAGGCGAAGCAACCAAGGGCCCGAACATGCCACCAGCCCCCCCTCCCCGCGAGACGGGCCCGTCCCAATGCGAGGTATTACGTCGAAGCACAGCAGTTCGCGCAAGCGAACTGCCGAGGCACCCGTTAGGGCGTGCGGCTACCGTCGGCGCGTTTGCGCTCTTTCTTGCGCCGTCGCGCATTGCCGAACGTGCCTCGGTTGATCTTGCCGCGTCGCGTGCGAACGTCGCCCTTGCCCATGCGTGGTGCGCCCATGTAGATGGAAGCGGAAACTATCGCGCACCGTCTTGCCGCACGCAAACAGCACCGCGCAGGTGCCGTGAACACCTACGGCAGTTCGGCCTCCTTGTCCGGCAACCCCCAGCACTCGAGCTCATTGGCAAACACCAGCGGCCCCGCGAAGTGCTGCTCAATCGCCTCCCGACTCTGGCTCTCCCGCCCCAGCGTGCGGCTCGTGCGGTTGCCGAGCACGAGGATGTGTGCCTCGGCGCGGGCGGCGACGCGGCCGAGCTGCGAGGGGATGGCGTGGTATTCGCGCAGTTCGCCTCGCGCCGCTTCCGGTGCTGCGTGCGACACCACCAAGGCATCGGCGCCCTTGGCGAAGTTGGCGACGCGGTCCCTCTGGTTGCTGAAGCTGCCGGCGAAGACGATGACGAACTCGCCGATCTCCACCCGCCAGGCGAGGGCCGGAATGCCGCCGTGATGCACCGGAATGGCCGAGAGCTTGAGGACATCGCTGCTGAAGCGGGACCAGCGTCGCTGGCCCGTGGCCGCCACTTCGCGCACCGACAGCTTGTAGCCGGCGGCGTTGCGGAAGGTCAGGAAGCTCGCGAGTTCGGAATAGGCGCCGTTCGCGCCGATGAGCCGCTCCACGAAGTCGCCGATGGCGGGACGGAGCTCGTTGCCCGATGGCCCGAACACCGGCAAGAGCCCCTTGCGTCCGGCATCAATGGAGCCTTCTAGTAGAGCCGGCAAATCCGCAGTGGTCGCTGCGCCAAGATGCGTGAAGACGATGGCGTCAAGCCCGGCCATGTCCGCGCCGGTTTCGTCGAAGCGCAACGCGGCGCCGGAACCGGCATCCACCATCAGACGCGCCGCGTCGTCGATCCAGACCAGATAGCTCGCTGCACTCCGCTGATCGGTGAGTTCCGTGCCGCCGGAGCCGAGGATCTGCAGCCACACACCCTCGTCACCGCAATAGCCCTCGTCTTGGGCCAGGGCTGACACGGCAAAGCCAAGCGCTGCTGCTGTGCCGACGAGCGGACTCAGCCAGCGTCCGCGCACCGGCCTCAGGGGGCTTGCATTGTTAGGTGTCACTCTTGGGGCCTCCGGTCGGTTCCTCGTCGTTCAGGAAAGCGGCCACCGAGGCTTCGTCCGGCATCCGCCAGTCGCCGCGCGGCGACAGGCTGACGGTGCCCACCTTGGGCCCCGGCGGCAGGGTCGTGCGCTTGAACTGGGCTCGGAAGAAGCGGCGGAAGAAGACGGCGAGCCAGTGCCGGATTTCCTTCTCGTCGCGTTCGCCCTGAAATGCGTGCGTCGCGAGGGCCAGTATCTTCGCGGCGCCGGCGCCGTGGCGCATGAAGTGATACAGGAAAAAGTCGTGCAGTTCGTATGGGCCGATGATCGCTTCGGTGGGTTGCGCCACGGCGTCGCCGGGCGCCGCTGGCACGAGTTCCGGCGTAATGGGCGTGTCGAGCACGCGCCTCAGCACGCTGCCGAGCGGCTTGCTGGCAATGTGGCGCGCATACCAACGCACCAGATAAGCCACGAGCGTCTTCGGCACTCCGGCATTGACATTATAGCCGGCCATGTGGTCGGCATTGAACGTACACCAGCCAAGGGCGAGTTCGGAGAGATCGCCAGTGCCAACGACGATGCCATTCACCTGGTTGGCCTTGTTGAACAGAATCTGGGTGCGTTCCCGCGCCTGGGCGTTCTCGAAGGTCACGTCCGCCTCGCCGCTGTGGCCCAAGTCGGCAAGGTGGCTCTGCACCGCATCGTGAATGGGCACTTCCTTCAATGCAACGCCGACGGCGGCGGCAAGGGACTTGGCCGACTCCAGGGTGTGCGGCGTGGTGCCGGGGCCGGGCATCGTCAACGCCACGAGGCGCTCGGTGTCCAGCCGCTGTGCCGCCAGCGCGTCGAGGCAGACGAGGAAGGCGAGGGTGGAGTCGAGACCGCCGGATAGCCCAATGACCAGCCGGTCGGCCCACGCCGCCATCATGCGGCGGGCAAGGCCCGTGGACTGGATGGCGAGGATGTCTTGCGCACGGGCATCGAACTCCGCTTCGTCGCTCGGAACGAAGGGTTGCTTCGGATAGTCGCGCAGGATGCCGGCAAGCGCGGGCAAGGTGCCGGTTGGCACGATCCGCACGGCTGCAGCGTCGCGCGGCGCTTGCGCAAACGTGGCATTGCGCTGCCGCGCGTGGCGGAGCCGCGAACAGTCGATGTCCACCGTCAGTTGCGCGCCTTCGAGCCGGAAGCGCTCGGTTTGCCCGAGCAGTTGGCCATCCTCCGCCGCCAACAGGTGGCCACCGAACACGACGTCCTTGGTCGATTCGGTTGGCCCCGCACCGGCATAGACATAGCCCGAGAGCGTCCGTGCGCTCTGCATTCGCACCAGATCGCGGCGATAGTCCGCCTTTGCGACCAACTCCGTGCTAGCGGACGGGTTCAGCACGATCTCGGCGCCGCCAAGGGCAAGGTCCGCACTCGGCGGTTTCGGCGCCCAAAGGTCTTCGCAAATCTCGATGCCGAAGCGAAACGCCCCGGGGTTTGGCTCGCCTGCCTCCCCCACTTCAAACAGCAGCCGAGCATCGAGCGGAAACGTCCATTGCCCAAGCCTCGCCTCCTCGGCAACCCCCGCGCCGGAGGCGAACCACCGCTTCTCGTAGAACTCCTCGTAATTCGGCCGTGACACTTTCGGCACAGCACCGAGCACCGCACCATCGCGACAGACGAACGCACAGTTCAGCATCCGCCCATCCGGCAACCACCAAGGGGCACCCACCACGAGGCAACGATGGTCCGACCGCTCGGCCACTTCCATCAACGCCGTGAGCGTCGCCCGCCTCAGGTCGTCTCCAAGAAACAGGTCCTCACAGGTATAGCCCGTGATGGCCAGCTCCGGGAACAGCACGACGGAGGCATCTGCCGGCGCCTCTCCATAGGCACGCAGAATCGCCGCAGCATTGGCAGCAGGATCCGCCACCACCACCGGCGGCGCCACCGCCGTCACCCGAACGAAGCCAAATGTCCCGAAGTCCATACCAAAAAGCCTAGCAGTTGCACAAGCAAACACCGAAACGCTGCTTGGGCCCCAGCTCAAGCATCGGTGTGGAAGCTTGAAAGCAAGGTTGCGCCTGTGTAGCGTTCCCGCACTTCTGTTTTCTGACGCGCAGGAGCTCGTGCGCGATCAGGCGCAAGCGTAATGGGTGGGTTGGGCACAACCACGAGCATCATGAATGGACTATACACACCAGCGGGAATTCGACTGGCACCCAGCGAAGGCGGCCAGCAATCAGCGCAAACATGGCATCTCGTTCCCGCTAGCCACGACCGTGTTTCGGGATCCCTTGAGACTATCCGTTCCGGACGTAGATCACAGCTATGACGAGGATCGACGGGTGACGCTTGGCCGCGCCGAGGACGGGAGGCTGCTGGTTGTGGTACATACGTCCCGCCAGATCGAAGGCAGGTCGATGGAGCGGATAATCTCCGCAAGGAGGGCCGTGCCTCGGGAAGCCAGAGCTTACGCATCCGAGCGATGACGGCGACGTGATGAGACCAGAGTACGACTTCAGCAATGCGGAGCGGGGGCGCTTCCATGGGGACGATGCCCGGTTCCACCTGCCTCGTGCATTGGACGCGGAATGGGCCGATGGAGACGGGCCCATCCCTGCATACATCGTTGCGGAAGCAAAGAAGACTCTCGATGCGTATCGGGCGCAGCCTAGTCTCGTCGTGGAACACGCGAATCACGAGCTGGACATGGCCAAGGGTGGCTATGCACATCGCCAGCTCTTCGAGTTGGTTCAAAATAGCGCGGATGCGATCACCGGGGTTGGGCGAGGCAGCGTATTGGTTCGGTTGACGACCAGCTACCTGTACTGTGCCGACGATGGCCAGCCGATGAGTGCCGACGGCGTCCGAGCGCTGATGTTCTCGCACCTTTCTCCAAAGCGGAACACGAACGAAATCGGGCGGTTCGGCCTCGGCTTCAAGTCAGTACTAGGCGTCACGAACGGCCCAGAGTTCTTTAGCCGAAACGGCTCGTTCCGGTTCGACGCGCAGGAGGCAGCGAGACGAATTGGTGCCGTTGCGCAAGCCGAGCGCTATCCGACGCTTCGCCTTCCTAGCTGCATCAGCGCGAACGAAGAGGCACACGGGGACGATGATTTGGCGGAAATGATGACCTGGGCGACAAACATCGTGCGCCTGCCGCTCAAGCCCGACGCGCATGACGACCTAGCACAGCAGATCGAGGAGTTCCCCGCCGAGTTCTTGTTGTTCGTCGACGACGTCAGGCACCTCGCGCTTGAAATCAATGGCGGTTCGCGAGACATCCACGTCGACAGAGTCGCGGACGGAGTGTGCTTATTGGATAGCGGCACCGCACTGTCGAAGTGGAAGACCTTCAAGACCGAGCACACGTTGTCAGCCGCAGCCCAAGCCGACAGGCGCACACTCGACGACGACGAGACTGTGCCGATATGGTGGGCTGTCCCTTTGGACCGGCTGAACGAGCCGGGACAGTTCTGGCACTTTTTCCCTACCCAGACTCCGAGCCTGTTGGCAGGTATCTTGAATGCGCCATGGAAGACGAACGAAGATCGCCAGAACCTGCTCTCGGGGCCGTACAACGAGGATTTGGTCGATGCTGCCGCCGAGCTCGCGGCCGATCATGTGACGGAGCTTGCCGATAGCGTGGACCCAGCTCTGCATCTTGATGCCTTGCCACGTCGACGAGAGGCTGGCGATACCGAGCACAGCATTCGCCTCCGCGAGCAAATGGAAGCCGTGCTTGGTGGTGCTGAGGTCGTGCCGGACCAAGGCGGGTGCCTGCGCCGGATAGGCGATGTGCGCTACGCTCCCGAGTTGCAGGATGCAGCGGCCCTACAACATTGGCAAGGCATCGAGCATCGTCCGCAGGACTGGGCCCATCACCGTGTGCTGACGCGGGAAAGGATGGCCAAGCTCGATCGCCTTTATGCGTCTCCCTTGCGGGTGCCACGCGCGACGATCGGCGGGTGGCTTGAGTCGCTTGTGGCCGGGGTGTCACCGGAGCGGGCCGTCGAGGCTTCGCGAAAAGCCGTGCAAGTCGCTGCTTCGACTTCTAAGGCGGATCGCGTGGGAAGGGGTTGGGAGGGCGCACCTTCTCAAGTTCCGTTGGGTCGCATTGTCTTGACACGAACTGGTAACTGGGTGGAACCCGACCCCGACAATGTGTTCCTGCCGACCGACAGTTTCCCGGCAGCCGGCGACGTAGCAGTTGTCCACCCGGAGCTTGTCTCAGAACCGTCCACATTAGACGCCTTGAACGAGCTCGGCATCAAGCGCGTCTCGCCGGAGGGGCTCTTTCGATCCATCGCCGAGTCGACCCTCACCTCCGCCGATGCGTCCGGCGAGCGCTGGCACGCCTTCTGGACCTCGGCTCGCGAACTGCCGGCCAGCGAAGTGTACGACATCATCGGACCCCGGCGCGCAGGCGTGTGCGCTCGTACGTTGTCCGGCGAGTGGGAAAAGCTGTTCGCCGTCCTGCTCCCAGGGCGGATCGTCGCAGGCAACGGCGCCTACGAGGACCGGGACGTTACCGTAGACACGATCTACCACGAACTCGATCTGGAAGTATTGCGGAGGTTGGGTGCGGCAAGCGAGCCGCGCCCAGCCTACGATGTGTCCGTCGAGCCCGGTTTCCCGCGTTTCCAACGGGATTGCAGGGCGGAGTTTACGGCGCGGGACCTTCCAAGGAATCCCCATCAAGACAAGCTCATGTTTTCGAAGACGACCTGCAGTGGCCCGGTGTACCCACTACAGCGACTCTCGGAACGGGGGAAGGCGCTCTACACGCAGTGCATGCTCAATATGCCCGAGACCTTTGACCCTTGGACGATGCGCCACGAGACGCAAGAGATATACGAGCCTTTGGAGTGCGACAACCTCGCCCTAGCCACTCTGCGAGAGCATGGTCGTATCCACTGCGGGGCGGAGTATGTACCGCTCGCGGACGCACTTGGTGACGCACCTGCCAACGCCGCAGCGGTGATGGCGCTGCTATCGCTCCCGAACGCTAAGCACATCAAGGACGCGTTCGACCTGCTAGATCCTTCGGTCGAGCCGATTGACGCAGAGGATTCCATCCCGCTGATGGACGTGTGGCCGGGACTTGCCCAATACTTTGAGGATGCCCACGCATACGACCTGATCCGATGCCGGCGAATCGTTGACGACGCGCTCGATTGCCTACTGGTGGGAACGGACGTCTACCTCGTTAGCGCCCACGACGACTCACGGGATCTGGACTTGGTTTGCGGCGAGCTCGGGATTGACTTGGACAGCACGGGCATCGCGCAAGTCCTTGAGTACACCACTCCAGGCCAAGTCGAAGGGGCCCGGCGGTATGTCAGTGCCGGCGGGACGGATGCCGAACGATTGGCGCGAGCAGTCGGCGACCGGGGTTTGCGCGACACGCTCTCAGGCTCGCTGATCAACACCATCGAAGCGCAGCAGGGGCCGCTCGACTCCGTTCAGCTAGCCGAGGCCGTGATCGCGTCGTTTCATACATCCGCACTCAAGGAATGTCGGCACGCACTTGACCCGGCATTGCGTCCGCCACGTCAGTTCGCCGGCTCCGCTGAGGCCATCGCGTTCGTAAAGCAGCTCGGATTCTCCGCGCAATGGGCCGGCCAGCGCAACGCACGCCGCCCACGCGACTTGGTCGTTGACGGCCCGACGAGACTGCCCCCGCTGCATAGTTTCCAACAGGTGATCGTTGATCGGGTGCGGGAAATGCTACTTGGTAGGGGCGACCGGCGACGCGGCATGCTGAGTCTCCCCACTGGTGCTGGCAAGACCCGTGTTGCCGTCGAGGCGATTATCTCGGCAATGTGTTCGGGATTCGCCGGCGGCGTCCTTTGGGTGGCGGATCGGGACGAGCTATGCGAACAAGCCGTAGAGGCTTGGTCGCAAGGATGGCGCAGCCTCGGCGCGGTGGGTGAACGTCTCCGCATCTCAAGATTATGGGGTGGCCAACCACGCCCGACGCAGGAGACTCGCCGGCATGTCGTGGTGGCTTCGATCCAAACGCTGAGCGCCCGGCTAGACCGTCGCGGCGGCGAGTACACGTTCTTGCGCGACTTCGACCTCGTCGTCTTCGATGAGGCGCACCGCTCCGTCGCCCCAACGTATACCACCGTGATGTCCGAGATCGGCTTTACGCGGAGTCCCACGGCTGACGAGCCGTTCTTGATCGGTCTCACGGCGACACCCTATCGCGGCCATGACGAACGCGAGACTGAACGGCTAGTCCGCCGCTACGGCAGTAGTCGTTTGGATCAAGGAGCATTCCGTAGCGACGATCCCGTCGCGGTAGTCCGGGAACTCCAAGACAAACACGTCATTGCCCAAGCAGATCACGAGGTCATCGAAGGGGCAGGAGTTCAACTCAACGAGGGAGAACTGGCTGAGCTGCGTTCAACTCCGAATGCAGCGTGGCTGCCGCGTAGCGTCGAGTCGCGTATCGCGCTCGATGTATCCCGTACCGGGCGCATCCTCGCCGCTTACGAAGGGCAAGTGGAAACGGGATGGCCGACGCTCATCTTCGCCACGTCCGTGCAACACGCACAGACTGTCGCGGCTTTGCTGAACTCGAAGGGCATCCCCTCAAGAGCCGTGAGCGGGAGCACGGACGCCACCGTGCGCCGCCAGATTGTTGATGATTTCCGTGCTGGCCGAATTGCTACGCTCGTGAATTACGGCGTTTTCCGCGAGGGCTTCGACGCCCCCAACACCCGAGTTATCATTGTCGCGCGACCGGTCTACAGCCCCAATCTGTACTTCCAGATGATTGGTCGAGGCCTGCGCGGCCCGAAGAACGGCGGCAATGACCGCTGTCTCATCGTCAATGTTCGAGACAACATCGAGAACTTCGAGCGCGAACTCGCCTTCGCCGAACTGGACTGGCTTTGGGGGCACTGACTCTTCGCTCGATCCCCTGTCGAGGCAATTTGGCTTTCGCGAAACCCAACGTGTGTGGGGGGAACGGGGCCCGCGCCCGGTTACAATCGCGCCAGAACCAGCGTGAGGCAACAATCCGTGAACTTTGAATTCTCCGATGAACAGAACCTCTTGCGCGATCAGGCGCAGGCTTTTCTGCGTGACAACTGCCCGCCGAGCGCTGTTCGCGCCATTCTCGATGGCGATGCGTCCTACGACGCCGAGCTTTGGCAGAAGGTGGCCGAGATGGGATGGACGGCCACGGTCATCCCGGAACGGTTTGGGGGCTTGGGGCTTTCCTATCTTGAGCTGTGCGTGATTGCCGAGGAGCTTGGCAGGGCCGTGGCGCCGATTCCGTTTTCTTCCTCGGTGTATCTCGCCACCGAAGCGCTTCTTGCCGCCGGCAGCGATGCCCAGAAGGAGCGCTGGCTGCCGAAGCTCGCCACGGGCGAGGCCATCGGCACCTTCGCGTTGGGCGAGCGTGCTGGGCAGGCTCGTCCAGGCACCTTGGAAACCCGTGCCGCGAACGGACGCATCAGCGGCGCGAAGATGCCGGTGGCGGATGGCGACGTGGCCGACTTCGCCGTGGTCGTCGCGGCCTGCGATGAAGGCGATGGCGCGGCATTGCACCTCGTGGAACTGGGTGGCGTCGAACGCAAGCCGCTTTCGACCCTCGATCCCACCCGCTCCCACGCCCGGCTGGAACTCGCGGACACTGAAGCAGAGCCCTTGGGCGCCGCCGGCGAAGGCTGGCAACACACCCAGCGCCTGTTCGACCGCGCCGCCGTGCTCTTCGCCTGGGAACAGGTGGGCGGTGCCCAGGCTGCGCTCGAAATGGCGCGCGAGTACGCCATGGGCCGCTACGCCTTCGGTCGCCCCATCGCCGGCTATCAGGCGATCAAGCACAAGCTCGCCAACGTCTATGTGAAGAACACGCTGGCGCGCTCGAACTGCTACTACGGCGCATGGGCGCTCTCGACGGACGCCGACGAGCTGCCACTTGCCGCCGCCACGGCACGAGTGAGCGCCTGCCAGGCGTATTACTTCGCCTCCAAGGAGAACATCCAAACCCACGGCGGCATGGGCTTCACCTGGGAGTTCGACTGCCAGTTCCACTATCGTCGCGCCAAGCTCCTGAGCGTCAACATCGGCAGCGAGGCGACATGGCAAGACCGATTGATCGCCGCGGTGGAAGCCGCTGAACCCGCGGTCGCCTGACGAAAGCGAAGCGCCAAGAAAGAGGACACACGAACATGGATTTCAACGACACCCCCGAAGAGGCCGCGTTCCGCGAGGAGGCACGCACCTGGCTCGAAGCCAACGTACCGAGCCGCGAGGAGCTTTCCGGCCTCGACGAGATCGCCGCTTCCAAGCTCTGGCAGAAGCGCAAGTACGACGCCGGCTGGGCGTGCATCCGCTGGCCGGAGGAATACGGCGGGCGCGGCGCATCCGCCATCGAGCAGGTGATCTGGAATCAGGAGGAGGCGAAGTTCTCCGTTCCGGGCGGCGTCTTCGGCATCGGCCAGGGCATGGCGGCACCGACCATGATGGCGTGGGCGCGGGAAGAGCACAAACGCAAGCACCTGCCGCCCTTGGCCTCCGGCGAGCACATCTGGTGCCAGCTCTTCAGCGAGCCGGCCGGCGGCTCCGATCTCGCGGCGCTGCGCACCCGCGCCGAGAAGGACGGCGACGAGTGGGTCATCAACGGCCAGAAGATCTGGACGTCCGGCGCCCATTACAGCGACTACGGCATCCTCGTCGTTCGCACCGATCCCACGGTGCCGAAGCACAAGGGGCTGTCGTACTTCTTCCTCGACATGAAGTCCCCCGGCGTCGACATCCGCCCCATCAAGCAGATTTCCGGCGGCGCGAACTTCAACGAGGTCTATTTCAACGACGTGCGCATCCCAGACGACCAGCGCTTGGGCGAGGTGGGCCAAGGCTGGCAGGTGGCCATCACCACGCTGATGAACGAGCGCTTCGCCATCGGCGGTGGCGGCGGCGTGGGCTTCCGGCAGGTGTTCGATCTTGCCAAGCGCCTCGAGGTGGATGGCGAGCCCGCCATCCAGGACCGCAACGTGCGCTCGAAGCTCGCGACTTGGTATGCCCAAGAGGCGGGCTTGCGCTTCACCGGCTACCGCTCCATGTCCGCACTCTCTCGCGGCGACATTCCTGGCCCGGAGAACTCCATCGGCAAGCTGGTGGGCGCATCCAAGACCCAGGACATGACCTCCTTCGCCATGGACCTCATGGAGCTTTCCGGCGCAGTCACAGACCCGGAATACGCCGAGCGCCATGGCCTGTTCCAAAACGCATACATGGGCTCCCCCGGCGGTCGAATCGCCGGCGGCAGCGACGAGATCATGCTCAACATCTTGGCCGAACGCGTCCTAGGCATGCCTCAGGACGTTCGCCTGGACAAGGGCATTCCGTTCAATGAAGTGCCGACCGGGGCAAACTGAAGTCGGGAAAACTGACGCGCTTCTCGGCGCGTAGGAGGGCGAGACGCCCTCCCTCCAGGAGGGAATCGAGATGGCGGGTCAGTTCAACGGCGGTTGCCGGTGCGGGAAGGTGCGCTACGAGTGCTCGGCGGAGCCGATGTTCGTGGGGCACTGTCATTGTCGCGACTGCCAGTACGCCTCTGGCGGGGCCTATTCCACCATCGTCGGGTCCCCACCGACGCGCTGAACCTGACAGGTGAACTGAACGGCTTCACCGTGGACACCGACAGCGGCAATCAGGTGACGCGCAAGTTCTGTCCCACCTGCGGCTCGCCCATCCTTTCGGAGCTTTCCGCGAATGCCGCGATGACGGTGCTGAAAGCAGCGACGCTCGACGACCCGGGTTGGCTCAAGCCTGCGGTTCACATCTGGACAGCAAGCGGCCAACCCTGGGCCGAAACCTCTGCGGAAATGCCGAAGTTCGACCGCAATCCCGGCTGACGCCATGCGACCGTACCTTGGTAGGATGAAACTGGGCGTTTACCCTTACCCCGCCTAGGAGAAGAAACGGTGACCACTCCTGCTGCCTTGATGCGCGTTCCGCGTTTCGTCGGTACCGTCCTCGTCACAGGCGCGATGACGGTGGCCTACGGTGACGTAGCGGGGGGTGAGAACGCGACCGGCGACGCCGCCACGGAACTTCGCCACCAGACGCTCTCGCACCTCGCACGGACGCAAGATCGCCTTGGTGCCTTGCCGCCGGCGGACGAGACGGTGACCGTGCTCGAGGAACCTCGCGTTGAGACGGAAGAAGACCAGGCGAGGATCATCGAAGACACGCACCGCGCCAACGAACGCGGCCGGCAACTCTATCTTCAGCATCGTTACGGAGAGGCGGTGCCCTACCTGCGCGCTGCCGCGAAGCGCGGCTTCAAGATGGCGCAGGCGCGCCTCGGCGAGATTCTCGTGTTGGGCCTCGACGACATCGACCAGAACGTCGGCGATGGCATGGGATGGCTGGGCGTGGCGGCGTCCGGAACGACCATGCCGTCCATCCGCAACCGCTTCAACGAACTCCACTCCCACGTGCCAGCGCAGCTACATCCGCAACTGGGGTCCATCGTTGATGCGTACGTCCGCAAGTATGGCCCCGATGCCACGGGTGTCGACTGTCGGCGTGGCAAGACAGCCGGGACCCACATCAGCAAGATTCGATGCGGCTTCGAAGACGAGCGAAGGTACACGGTGTACTGGCACCCCGGCTACTTTGGCGAGATGACATTCGCGCAGTCGATGATCACGAACCTCTACTACGACGGGCCCATGGACGGGTCGAACTGATCCTGCGTCCACTAAGCCCTCCTCTGCTCGCCAGCCTAGGCGCACTTCTTCCTCGCAGGACTCCTGGCCCTACGTCGTAGTCGAACTCCGACGCCCAAGCGTCCAAGCCGAGTCGATGGTATGTTTGTCGCTTCGCATCGGGCGCATGGGGAAGGGGCATGGCTTTCGATCTCTTGATACGCAACGGCACCGTCATCGACGGTTCCGGGATGCCGAGGCATCGTGCGGACGTGGGGGTTCGGGACGGCAAGATCGCTTTCGTCGGTCGTGCTGCCGAGGGCGCCAAGGAGACTATCGACGCCGAAGGGCACGTCGTCTCGCCCGGGTTCGTGGACGGCCACACCCACATGGACGCGCAGGTGTTCTGGGACCCCATCGGCTCCTGCTCCTGCTACCACGGCGTCACCAGCGTGGTGATGGGAAACTGCGGCTTCACGCTGGCACCTTGTCGGGAGTCCGAAGCGGACCTCGTGTTCCGCAATCTCGAACGCGCCGAGGACATCTCCCGCGAGGCGATGCTGGCCGGAATCAACTGGCGCTGGGAGACCTATCCCGAATATCTCGACGTGCTCGATGCCCTGCCGAAGGGCATCAACTACGCCGGCTACATGGGACACTCGGCCCTTCGCACCTACGTCATGGGGCAGCGCGCCTTCGAGGAAGAGGCCAGCGAAGACGAAATCCGCACCATGGCAAATCTCGCGCAGGAGGCGGTGCGCGCCGGCGCGATGGGCTTCACCACCTCGCGTTCGCCCAACCACGAGACCTCCGATCGTCGTCCGGTCGCTAGCCGTCAAGCGTCCTGGCAGGAAGTGCGCGCCATTGTCAACGCGGTGGGCGAAACCGGCGCCGGCATGTTCGAGATCGCCGGCGAAGCGGTGGGCCGCGACCCGGAGCGCATCCGCGAGTACCACGACCGCCTCAAGGCGCTCGCCGTGGAATCCGGCGTGCCCATCACCTGGGGCATGTTCGCCAGCCGCAAGGCGCCGGAAGTGTGGCGGCGCTACTTCGCGCTTCTCGACGAGGTGGCCGAAGCCGGCGGGCGCATGTTCGCGCAGGTGCATTCCCGCTCGCTGAACGTGCTGTTCTCGTTCGAGGCGCACCTGCCGTTCGACAGTTGGGACGTGTGGCGGGAACTCAGAAGGCTGCCCATTGAGGAGCAGCGAGCGCAGCTCAAAGACCCTGACATGCGCGCAAGGCTCGTCGACGTCATCAGCCGCCCGAGCGAACGCCACAAAGCACGCGGAACGACGGCGAACCCGCCGGACTGGGATTGGTTCTTCCACATGGATCGCCCGGACGGCAAGGATCGCAGCATCGCCGCCATCGCCGCGCAGCGCGGCGTCTCCCCAGCACAGGCGTTTATGGACCTTGCGGTCGAAGGCGATCTCAAGACCCTCTTCCGAATGCCCATCAACAACGAGAACGACGCCGACGTGATCGAGATGATGAAGCACCCCCGCTCGGTGGTGACCTTCTCCGACTCCGGCGCCCACGTCTCGCAGATCATGGACAGTTCCCTCCAGACCAACATCTTCAGCCAGTGGGTGCGCGAGCGCGAGGCGCTTTCCCTGGAGGAAGCGGTGCGCATGGTCACCTTCGACACGGCGAGCCACTGGGGCCTCAACGATCGGGGCCTGCTGCGCCCCGGCCTCGCCGCCGACATCACGATCTTCGACCCGGACGCCATCGCCCCGAACATGCCGGAGGTGGTGCATGACCTGCCGGCCGGCGCGACGCGTCTCAAGCAAACCGCGCAAGGCATCCTCGCGACGGTAGTGAACGGCGAAGTCATGCTCAAGCAGAACGAGCACACCGGCGCCGCGCCGGGACGCTTGCTGCGGGGCCGCGCCTACGCAGGGGCCGCGTAAGGCAGGTCGAGCTATTGGCGCGGGCGCGCCTTGGGGACGGCACTCTGCCTTCCCTCCAAGGGCCCGCGACCTAAATCAGAACCCAACCGGAGGAACACCGTGACCTACAACAACGTCATCTACGAAACCGACGACCGCCTCGCCTACATCACCCTCAACCGCCCGGAGAAGCTCAATCCCCTGAGCCATGCCCTGCGCGGCGAGGTCTATGACGCCATGCGCCAGGCCGAATCCGACCCCGCCATCGGCGTCATCATCCTCAAGGGTGCCGGCCGCGCCTTCTCCGCCGGCTACGACCTCGCCCCGAACCCGGACGAAACCAGCGACTACGTGAGCGATCGCTCCGGGATGCCGGACACCGGCTCCACCCATCCGCAGCACTACGACTGGTCGCGCCACGCCCTGATGGGGCACTGGCTGATCTGGGAGCTGGCCAAGCCCGTCATCTGCCAAATCCACGGCTATTGCCTGGCCGGCGGCACCGAACTCGCCTCCATGTGCGACCTGCGCATCGTCGCCGAGGACGCCCGCATCGGCTATCCGCCGGTGCGCGCGATGGGCACCATGGACATGATGTGGGCACCGTGGTTCCTGCCGCCGGTGAAGGCGCGCGAGTTCGCCTATACGGGCGACTGGTTCAGCGGCGAGGAGATGGCGCAGTACGGCTGGGCCAACTACGCCCTGCCGAAGGAGGACCTGGACGAGTTTGTCGAGAAGTTCGCCCGCCGCATGGGGCACATCGACAACGACCAGCTCAACTACAACAAGCGCGCCGTCAATCGCCAGTACGAGATCATGGGGATGCGCACGGGCCTCATGTCCGGCACGGACGTGGAGGCCATGTCCAAGCACCGCCCCGCCGCCGGCGAGTTTGGCCGCCGGGTGCGCGAGGAGGGCCTAAAGGCGGCCCTGGAATGGCGCGACGGCCCGTTCGGCGACTTCCGCGCGGAGTACGTCACCAAGCACAAGGATCGGGCGCTGGCGGGCTCGGAAGGGAAAGAGTCGAAGCCGGGGGACAGCGACTACAGCCGCTGACATTCGGCCAAAGACCTTTTGCCTGACTTCGGTGGAGGGCGTCTGCCCTCCAGGGGCTCGTATGCGAGTCGGGGGTGGCGGCTCGACCGTTCACCCCGACGTCTTGCGCTCGCCTCCCCGCCTTCCATCGCCGCTTCCGCTCGCCGCTCTTCTGCACGCAGTTCGTTCAACCCGTCGAGCACTTGGGCGTGGCGAGCGCGGCTCAGGTTGTAGTGCGAGTAGCACCATAGGAAGAGCCCCCACTCGCCGAGCTCCTGCGGCAGCGAGAACAGCCCCACGAAAGCCAGCGCCAGCGGTATGGCCGAGGCATACATAAACGGGTGGCGGCGTCCGAGCCGTGACTTCCAGTTGTCCGAGAGCGACCCAGCCAAGGGATCGGTGACGGCGTCGAAGATGAGCGCGATGGCGAGTGCGAGCTTGCTCGGAAACGGGACGATGCGATCGCGCGCTCTCCTCCCCGCCATATGCACGCCTCCCCGCAATGCCGGTCGATACTATCCTCACCAAGGCGGGGCTTACGAAGAAAGACCGGATGCCTTCGATCCGCGGCCCCCGCCCGCACCTTCGCTGCGATCCGGTAAGCTCGCCGCTTCGCTTCGCCACCAAGGACCGCTATGCCCAACCGTCGCATCCTCATCGAGTCGCTGCCGCAAGATCGCCTCGCGCCCGAGAACTTCGCCATGGACACGACCGATGTACCGGAGGCCGGTGCTGGCGAGGTGCTGTGTCGCACCTTGGCGCTCACCGTGGGTGCCGGTCAACGCGCCGGCCTTCAGGGCAGCGCGAGCTACGCGGCAGCACCGGAAAGCGGACGGGTGATGAACGGCACGGCGGTGGCACGGGTCGAGGAGTCTCGTGCCGACGGCATTGCGGCGGGTGATCTCGTCACCTGTCCTTCCGGTTGGCAGGACTACGCCGTACATGCCGCCAAGGCGTTAAACCGGGTAGAGGGCGGTGGCGACCCCGCGCACCATCTCGGCGTGTACGGAACCAACGGGCTCACCGCCTACTTTGGTCTGTTCGATCTTGGCGAACCGAAGGCGGGGCAAACCTTGGTGGTGTCGGCCGCGGCAGGTTCCGTCGGCCACATCGTCGGCCAAATGGCCAAGATCGTCGGCTGCCGCGTTGTCGGCGTGGCCGGAAGCGACGAGAAATGTCGCCTTCTCACCGACGAACTCGGCTTCGACGCCGCCGTCAACTACCGCGACGCGAACTTTCGCGGTTCCTTCCGCGAGGCCTGCGGCGACGGCATCGACATCTACTTCGACAACACCGGCGGCGAAATCCTGGGCGGCGCATTGCGTCGCATGAAGCCCCATGGCCGCATCGTCTGCTGCGGCGTGGTGTCGCAATACGACACCGGCAACCCGGCACCGGGCCCACGCGGCATCCCGGGCCTGCTCGTCAACAACCGCGTGCGCATGGAAGGCTTCCTCGTCTTCGACTACGCCGACCGCTACGGCGAAGGCAGGGCGCAAATGCGCGAGTGGGTGGAGTCCGGCCAGCTTAAGCCCCTGCAGGACGAGTTCCACGGCTTGGAAGAAGCCCCCAACGCCTTCATTGACCTGTTGGCCGGCGGCAATACCGGCACTCGAATCATCCGCGTCGCCGATTAGGCATCAAGCCGTTTCCGCTGGTTGGATCGGCACCCCGTAGGGGCGACCCTTGTGGTCGCCCGTGTTTGCCAAGCCAAACGCCGGAGAAAAAGCGAACACGGGCGACCACAAGGGTCGCCCCTACGAGAACTGGTGACCAAGGCTCGTATAATTGCCTCTCCGCCCACCCGCCCTCCAAACCATGCGCAATTCGCTCGACAGTTTCGTGGACCCGGTAGCCGGGGCCCCTTGGGGCGAACTCGGTGCCGTGCGGCGTGCGGCGCGGCTTGACGAGCGTTGGCATGTGGATGCCGTGCTCGGCTATCCGGTGGACGGTCTTGCCGACGACTACAGCAAGGCGCTTGGCAAGTGGCTGAACGACGAGGTGGTACTCGACCTCACGTTCTCGCCCCCGCAAACGAGCAAGACGCCCGGCGCCGCCAACCTCATCGCGGTGGCATCCGGCAAGGGCGGGGTCGGCAAGTCCACCACGGCGGTGAACCTTGCGCTGGCTCTCGACCGCGCCGGGGCCAAGGCCGGCATCTTGGATGCAGACATTTACGGTCCCAGCCAAGGACTGATGCTTGGCGTTGCCGAAGGGCGCAAGCCCGAGGTTAAGGACGGCAAGTTCTTCCTGCCCATCCGCGCCCACGGCATCGAGGCCATCTCCATGAGCATGATGGTGACCGACCGCACCCCCATGGTGTGGCGGGGACCGATGGCGTCCGGCGCCCTGCAGCAGCTCATGGGGCAGACGGCATGGGGCGATCTCGACTACCTGATCGTGGACATGCCGCCCGGCACCGGCGACATTCAGCTCACCCTCTCCCAAGCCGCTGCCGTTGGCGGTGCAGTGATCGTCACCACGCCACAGGAAGTGGCCTTGCTCGATGCGCGCAAGGGCATTGAGATGTTCCGCAAGGTGGACATCCCCATCCTCGGCATCGTCGAGAACATGGCCTGGTTCGAGTGTGACGGCTGCGGCAAGGCGCACCACCTGTTCGGCGCCGGCGGCGGCGAGAGCGTGGCGCGGGAGTACGACGTGGGCCTGCTCGGATCGTTCCCCCTGGACCCCGCCATCCGCGAACAGACCGACGGCGGCACGCCGCCGGTGGCCGCAGATCGGGAAGGCGGCGTGACCGCGCTCTACATCGACTGCGCTCGCCGCGCCGCCAGCGCGCTTTGGCGCGCCAGCGCCCAGGCGGCACCAGCCCCGAGCATTTCCATCGACAGCCAATGACCATCAAGTCCGACCGCTGGATTCGCGACATGGCGCGTCGCGAACGCATGATCGAACCGTTCGTGCAAGAGCAAGTGCGCCGCATGGGCGGCGACCGCGTCATCTCCTATGGCGTGTCGAGCTACGGCTACGACGTGCGTTGCGCGGCGGAATTCAAGGTGTTCACGAACATCCACTCCGCCATCGTCGATCCGAAGAACTTCGACGAGCGCAGCTTCGTGGACATCACGGGCGACACCTGCATCGTCCCGCCCAACTCATTCGCCCTCGCAAGCACGGTGGAATACTTCCGCATCCCTCGGAATGTGCTGACGCTTTGCGTCGGAAAGTCCACCTACGCCCGCTGCGGCATCATCGTCAACGTCACCCCGCTCGAACCGGAGTGGGAAGGGCACGTGACCTTGGAGTTCTCCAACACCACCAACCTGCCGGCGAAGATCTACGCCAACGAGGGGGTGGCGCAGCTCGTCTTCTTCGAGAGCGACGAACCCTGCGAGACGACGTATCGGGACCGAGGCGGCAAGTATCAGGGCCAGCAAGGGGTTACACCACCGAAGGTGTAAACCGCCGTTCTACGGCAGCCCCTGCCAAGCGCGGGCCTCTCTGGAAGGAGGGCGTCCCGCCCTCCAAGCGTGCCGAAGGCACGCACGCAGCGGAGCTGGCCAACGCCACCGCAAGCAAGCGTCCCAGACAACGCCAACAAGGCGCCAGCCCCAAACAACGCCACCATCAAACCGGCCTCTGTTCCTTGACGTGCCTGCGGCACGATGGAGGGCGAGCGCCGCCAAACCCCTCGCTAACGCTCCGGGTCGGGCCCCATCCCCCACCCCCCCTCCGTCCGGAGGGCCCGTTCTACGGCGCAAGCTCCTAGCGCAGCAGCAAATGCCCCGGCCGTACGCTTGCCCCGGCGGCAACCACCGTGCCGATGCGAGTCGCCGTCTCGCCGGTTCCCTCTACCTCCGCGACAACCTGCGTCGCATCCTCGGCAGCCACGCAGAGGATGAAGCCGATGCCGAGGTTGAAGGTGCGGAGCATTTCCGCCTCCTGGACGTTGCCAGCCTGTTGCAGAAAGTGGAACACGTCCGGGCGCTGCCAGGCATCGAGGTCGATGTCAGCCGCTAAGTCCGAGCGTTCGCCAAACATCCGCGGCACGTTCTCGACAAAGCCGCCGCCGGTGATGTGGCACATGCCCCGGATGCGCGGCGTCACCGCGCGCACCGCCTGGACATAGATGCGCGTGGGGGCGAGCAAGTCACGGGCCAAGCCCGCATCGGAGGCGCCGCGATCCGCCAAGATGCGGCGAATCAAGGAATAGCCGTTTGCGTGCGGGCCGCTGGAACCCAGGCCAATGAGTACATCGCCCGCCTCCATCTCGGCGCCCGTGACCAGTTGATCCTTCTCCACCACGCCGATGCAGAAGCCGGCAAGGTCGTATTCGCCGTCGGCATAGAAGCCTGGCATTTCCGCCGTCTCGCCCCCGGCCAGCGAGCAGCCCGCTGTCTCGCAACCCCGGGCGATGCCGCGAATCACCCGCTCGGCGACATCCACATCGAGCGCCCCGGTGGCGTAGTAGTCGAGGAACACAAACGGCTCCGCGCCGCTCACCAGCACGTCGTTGGCGCACATGGCGACGAGGTCTTGCCCCACCGTGTCATGCTGGTCGTGTTCGATGGCGAGCTTGAGCTTGGTCCCCACCCCATCCGTGCCCGAAACCAAGAGCGGCTCTCGGTAGCCCGCCGGCAAGGCTGTGACCGCGGCAAAGCCCCCGAAGCCGCCCCGCATCTCCGGCCGATGCGTTGCCCGGACCGTGCCGGCAATGCGACGCACGAGTTCGTTACCGGCGTCCACATCCACACCAGCATCGCGATACGTGAGCGCCATAGACCCCCCGCCAAAGAAGTGACCGAAAATTGTGGGCGCTTCGCGAGATTGCGGCAACCCCGCACAGGCAAGCTAGGCCATTGGAGGGAAGGCATTGAGGAGCCTCCCCCTCGCGAGCGACGCGTGTGGGGGGGCGAGATGTCCTCGCCAAAAAACGAGACATTGGAGAGAAACCGCTTGCCTTGCCGAGGCGTCAGCGGGTTATAGTTGTCTGCTAGGCGGAAAAGGACCTACCCAATGAGCGAGGCGGTGGACACCAGCGGCGAGCACGAGCTCGATCTCGGCTGGATGGATCAGAAAGGCCCTTGGGATACGAAGGCGGAAGAGAGCCGCTACGGGCTCACCCTGGCCGACATCCAGATCGGTGAGTATGGCGAAACGCCGGACGTGAGCGACAACCTCACCGGGCGCCCGCGAGGCTCTGCGCCCCGCCCCGGCAGCTATCGCATCGGCAACTACGCCGTGCGCACCAAGAACGAAATCTGGCTCGACAACGCTTCGTTCCTCTACGAGGAAGCGCTGCAGAGGCAGTGGAGCTCGGCCACGGACGTCCCCTGGCACACCATCGAGCCGTTGCCCGACGACATCGAGCAGGCCGAATGCCAGCTCGCCACCTTCTTCACCGAGGTGGAGTTTGTCGCCGGCGACGTTCCCGCCCGCTGGGTATCGGAGACGACCCCTGACTTCTTCGAAGCTCGCCAGGTGCTCCTCGCGCAGGTCATGGACGAGTCCCGCCACATGGACGTCTTCCGCAAGCGCGCCATGGCCAACGGCGGCGGCCTGATGCAAGCCACCGGCGCCACCTCGGGCTTCGTCGGCAGCATCGACCTCTCCCGCGACTTCACCGAGATGTCCTCGCGCCTGCACCTCTCTGGCGAGGGCGCGGTGCTCACCATGTTCCGCATGGGCGAACTGATGGCGCAGAACGAGGCCGAGAAGGCCATGTATCGCCTCTGCGCCCAAGACGAAGCCCGACACGTGGCGTTCGGCGTAATGCACATGCGCTACATGTCCGCCTCCGCCCCGGAACGCCGGGAGGAGATACACTGCTATCTCGACGAGGCAGAAGGGCAGATTGTCTCCGGCGTCGGCAATCCGGCGGCCCGCGGCGGCCCGGTGGGGGAATCCCTCGCCATCCTGCTCGGCGGCGGCAAGGACAAGTTCGACGAGGGCATGAACATGCTCACGGCCATCCGGCGGCGCCAGTTCCGCGAATACCGCAAGCGCATCGTTTCCGCCGGCTTTGGCGAGCGCTTCGAGAACGGCCGTTCGCGCCTGATGGAGATGTTCGAGGAGGCCGCCTGACCGAAGGCGGCACTCACACCCCCAACTTCCAGCCCTGTCGGCACAAGACGGAGCCGTAATCCCTATGGCCAAGAGTTCCAAGGCGAGCAAAGCCAGCAAGGCCAAGAAGGCCCCAGCCGCATCGGCAAAGCCCTCCGCGGCGAGCGACCCCGCCATCGCTGCCACCCCGACGCTGGTGTCTTCACAGGCACAAGGCAAGGCGGATTCGAGGCAGCCGGAAAAGCTGGAGCCCGTGCTCGACTGGATGAACAAGACCCGCCAATGGGGCGTGCGCGTCAAGCCCGGCAAGGCGGGCCTGCGCTTGGGCGACCTGAACGTCGGCATCTACGGCGAGATTCCGATGCAGTGGAGCGATCAGAGCCGCAACCCCCGCGGCGCCGTGCCGCGCAAGGGCATGCCACCTGTGGGCTACGCGGTGCGCGAGAAGGTGGGCATGTGGGCCGACTCCGCCGCCGACCTCTACGAAGAAGCCATTCAGCGCCGCTGGGCGCCGGCCACCGACGTGCCGTGGAACACCGTCGAAAAGCTCCCGGACGACATCGAGCGCGCCATCTGCCAAGTCTGCACCGAACTGTCGCAGTTCGCCAACGTCGAGATCGAGACCATCGCCGGCTGGCAGCACCAGATGGTCTATGGCTACCACGAGGTGAAGCAGTATCTCGCCACCGCCAGCTTCGACGCCGCCAAGCACTACGAGTGCTTCCGCAAGCGCGCGCTGGTGAACGGCGGCGGTCTCGGCGTCGAAGGGCCGGGGCAAGTCAACCGCATGATCCTGGAAAGCAGCGGCGGCTGGTCCGCCACCGTCGCCTATCTCGTCCTGGTGCGGGCCGTCTTCACCACGACCATCCTCAAGTACCTCGCCCGCCACGCCTACAACGACGCCGAACGCTTCATCTACGAGCACGTGCTGCAAGACAAGGCGCGGCTGCTCACTTACGGCCTCGACCACCTCCACTTCGCCGTCGCCCACGACGACGAGCAGCCAGCAGTGCTGGCCACCGTGCTGGCCATCGGCGACCGCGTGCTCACCCGCGACCTGCGCGACCCGGCATTGCGCGAGGCCCTCGCCATCATCTTCGGCCGCGGCATTCGCGGCGCGAGGAGGCAAGGCATGGAGACGTATGCAGAAATGATGGCGGACTTCATGCAAACCCATCTCGGCTACTGCCGTTGGCTCGGCATCGCCCGCGCCCCGGCGGAAGCGATGCCGCCACCGCTCAACCGTCACGCCGGCGCGAGCGCCGCCGCCTGACGCCTAGGCCAGCCGCCCGCACCGATCAACAGACGTAAGGCACCGTCCGCAATGGCGAAATTCCCCTCCGTGCGCTGGTTCGACGCCGTCCGCGAAGTGTTCAACGGCGACGAGTCCGTGCAGGGCGGCGGCGGCGGCTACTGCAACTGCGTCGCCGGCATGAAGGTGGGCAAGGACGTCTTCGTTCTCACGTTCGAGGGCGTGGAGTGCACTGAAGCGGTCAAGGCAGACGACGCGGCGCTAGACGACGTGGACTTCTACCTCGACATGGCCCCCGCCGACTGGCGCGAGATGATCTCCAACATCCACAGCAACAACGGCGCCGACCGGCACCACACCCTCAACACGCTCGACCTCGAACGCGAAGACGGCCTCGCCATCTCCCACCACGGCGACCAGTACCGCGAAGACCTATTCTTCCGCTACAACCAGACCTTCCAGTATTTCTTCAACGCCTCGGCCCGCATCCGAACCGACTTCTGACGGGCGGCCAGACCCCTCTTTCTCCCACTTTCCCGACCACCCGCAGCGGAGGCGACGAACGAACATGGCGCACCTCGACTGGCTGGAACGAGCCGCAAAGGCGGTCAACTCCGACCCGGCCTTCCGCAAGCTCGGCTCCACCGACATGCGCATCGCCTTCAAGGCCGGCACCGTGGCCCGCGGCATCACCTTCGAAGCCTTCGAGGTGACGAACGTGCAGGACGTGGACGAAAACGATCTGCGCGACTGGGAACTCGTCATCGACATGCCCGCCCGCAACTGGACCAACTACCTCCGCCAGCGCGCCGACGGCCGCGGCCCGTCCTTGGTCAGTCTCGACATCGACCGCAACATCGTCCAGGCCCCAGACCCGCTCGCCGGCCTCAAGTTCGAACGCTTCCACCTCTCCCTGCAGGCCTTGGTGGACAAGGGCGCAAAGGCATCCGTAAGGGCGGCGAGGCGCTAGCGACCCGACGCTCCGCACACGGCGTCGTTCACCGTGCCCATCTACGAATACCGCTGCAACTCCTGCGGCGAAGTGAGCACCACCTTTGCGAGCATCTCGTCGATTCCCACCGAAGTGCCGTGCGAGCACTGCGACAAGCCCGCGCCGCGCATCCTCTCCCGCCCCTCCGTCCACCTCTCCGCCCGCTCCAAAACCGCTCGCCTCGATCCCAAATACGACAAACGCGTCGACCAAGCCATGCGCAACACCCCCATGGCCGACCCAGACCGCCTAATCAACCGACGCGGAGACAGCACGAAGGGCCGTCCAGACGGCTAAAGCCGTCCTCGGGCCACTGCGAGGAGCTGAAAAATGACGTTGATGCAGAATCCGTCGCGCCCCGGCGAGGTGCTCGCCGAGCTCTACCTCAAGCCGCTCGGTATGGGCGCCATCGAACTCGCAAGGCGGCTGCAGCACTGTGCCGCGCACACGGATTGAACGGCTGGTGAAGGGCGACACGGGTCTGATTGTCGGCGTTCTTTGGCAACACTGCGGAGTTCTGGATGAACCTGCAGCACCCCCACGACCTTACCGGGCACGGGCGGCGGTGGACGTGTCGAACATCGTGCCCCTGGCGGCGGTATGAGCGACATCCCTACGCGCCGTTAGGGAAACATCTGCACGAGTTGGCGCAGTCCACCCCGCCCCGAAACTTCCTCGCCTGGTGCCTTATTTGATCAGGGGCCTGTGGGTGCCGACACGACCCTGCGGATCATCCACGACATAGCTACCGCACCAATGCCCCGTTTAGCCGCCCGCCCGTCAGCACCATCGCCTTCTGCCCCTTGCCCACGCATTCCGTCTCCTTCCCTTGGCAAACCGCCACGAGATGGTCGATGATCTTCTGCAACCCGGCGGGCGGGATGCTCTCCCCAACGATCTCTCGAATGGTCTTGTCGCTGACACGGCGTCCATCCGGACGTTCCCACTGATAGTCGTAGCGGTCGAGGGTGTGCAGGCGGAACGCCTCGTACAGGGATAGGACGCGGTTCTGCACCGGATGGAGCTTGTTATCGCTACAGGCATAGGACAGGTTCCGGGTCAATGCGCTTGCAGGCTTGTCGTACGCCATGCGCTTGTACGCCGACGTGTATCCCCGCATGAGCACCCGCTCACCGTCCCTTTCGACGCTCGGGCGCGGAAGCATCGCACCACATCGCTCGCAATGCAGGGGCGTCTCCCGCGAGGCCCGATTGATGCCCTTCGCATCCCGGCGCGCCGAATGCGTCCGGTTTTCCGCAAAGCCGCACTCCCCACACTGGTTGTCAAAGGCGCTGCGCTCCGGCCGCGTGTTCTCCACCCACCAATACTTCATCGGATCGAGCAGCGGAACACGGTGGAACGGGATCGACGATTTGGCCGACGCTGCGCACTTCGCATCCAAGGGTGGCAGAGCTTCGATGGAGTCACGAACGGTCACCCAGCGTAACGAACCATTCGCGGCATCCCGCGCATGAGACCGCGGCGGCATGAAGGTGCCTTGGCGCAAGAACCAGTCCGCCAGTCGTCGATTCCGCGTGAACACAGAGATAAGTCGTTGCCGGCATTGGGGAACGCCAAAGTCGGCGAATTCCACGACTTCCGCACAGCCTACATACCGATCCCCAAGTTCCCGGCGAACGAAATCAACGATCTGAACCGGATTGCCGTCCCGATCAAGAATCAAGGTCGTAGCCATCTCGGGCACGTTCTCGAGCAGGACAACCTCAGGCTGCAGCCGCCGGGCGAGTTCCATCGCCGGCACGATCAGGCGGTTGCGAGGGTCCAACGTGGGTTTCTGCCCAGCCCGAATTGCGGAAAGGAGCTTGCCGCGGCCGTTCTTCGACATCCCCTGGCAGGGCGGTGTCGCGTAGAACAAGGTCAAGGGCCTACCGTCGAGCCGGTCAAGTGCAAGCCCCTCAAGTTCCTCAAGCGACTCCCAGACATCGCCGGTCACGGCGGCCGTGTCGGGAAAGTTCGTCTGATAGACGGCGTGCCGATCCGCCAGCACCTCGTTCGATACCAGAATCTCGAACCCGGCCTGACGTATGGCGAGATCGCCAATGCCGCCGGACGAGAATAGGCTGATGGCACTGCTTGAGTTGTCCACCCGACGACTATAGTCCACGCTGCGAGAGACGGTCAACGAGTTTTCTGCGGGTGCTTGGCGGACCAGCGCAACCGAGCGGCCACATGCGCGCCAACTCAAATGGGGATCAGATCCCCGCGATTTCGCTTGTTGAGGAATTCCGAGTACCCGCCTTCCTTTAAGACGCACACCCACCCCTGGTACATCTTCTCGATTCCCGTTCGCGCCATGATCGAAACACTGGTTGTCTTGCCGCCGCCAACTCGGGGTTGGACGATCTTGCCCCAGTCACGTTGCTGGATCTTTGCGGAGTAGAAGACGGCGACAATTCGTGGGCGCCGCTCCAGAAAGTCCCACAAGACGCCCACGAGGTTGTTGGTTTCCCGATGGTGTGCCTTCCAGTCATAGCCCGTCATCGTGTCGATTCGCGTATCGCCCATGTCGGGCCGTTGGATGCCACGCCGCTGGCACACCGCCGACGATGGCACACTTCCGCATGTGGCCTTCACCTCGATCCCTCCGCCCTGGAATGGGCTGAAGGGCGCCTTTTCGTCAACTCGGTCCTGAAGTCGATCCCAGTGGCGACGACCGTGCTTGTCGAGCAGGAGCAGGTCTGGGTAGCCATCCTGATGCGGGTTCGCCTGGAGATATCCGTCGGCAACTTGCACCATGGCCGCGGCGAGCAGTTCGCCGATAAACGCGCTCAAATTGCGCAAGCCTAGGACAGCAGCAACGTCTAGATCGACGGCGTAGAGGTCGTCGATCAGTTCGTGAGCGACATTGACCGCCCGCGTAATTGTGTCGGCAGGTACTGTGCCACGAACGCGCCCGCGCGAGACAGGAAGCGGCTGCTGGTGACGCAGGTGGTAGTCGTCGGGAAACCGTGGTCCGTTGCCTCGCGGTCGTTGCAGTAAATGCTCTGCCTTGACATCGAGACGGATCGCGAGCTTTTCCAATGTCGTCAACGTCGGGCTCTTGAGGCCACGTTCAAGCTGACTGATGTACGTTCGATCCAGCCCCGCACTGGCAGCAAGTTCCTCCTGACTCACATCCGCACGCTCGCGGTAGTGCTTCAGGGCGGCCGAAAACAAAGTGGTGAGGTTCACGCGAATGGAGACTATTGTCTGCAATCACAATGCGGCCACGGACTATAGTCCACGGGGAGATACCCCTGTTTCTGGCGTCGCTTGACGACCACCCACAAGAGACACGACGGGGTGGCCGAGGCTCGACTGCCTACGACGTGGCTGTGGGACCGCCTCCGTCAGGGGCTGGATGCGACTCTTTAGGGCGGCCGCCAAGGCCTCGTCCTTGGCCGTGCGCACCACCACCATCTGCTCGTAGTCTCGGGTTGAGATGGGGCGATGATCGCTCGGTGCAAGTGGCGCTCGGGCTCATCGATCAGAAGCGTAGTTCCCGCTTCGACCGTCAACACGGTGGCGGCCATGATGACGGCGTTGCGTTCGCCGTCCGACATTCTCTCCATGCCGTAGGTTGGGCCAGAGCCCTTTCGCGCCACGATTTCCACATCGGATCTACGCCGTCACGGCACTTGGATGTTCCATTCGGGGTTCAACCGCCGAATCAGGTCTCGCTCAACACGCTCGGCGTCCGGCTCCTCTCGGAACCAGACTTCGACCGTTGATCCAGCCTGCGTGGCAAGCAAGATTCCGTGATTCACGTGGCAGTTGGTCGATTGGCCACCTACAAAGCAATTCGCCGGAGAGATCGAGCCGTAGCCTCCAAGCCCCCAACGCAATGCGAGGTTGTCGGTCTTGCCGGCCTATACCACCTTGTCGTCCACCGCCAAGGCGTACACGCCGCGAACGTGGGGCAAGCCCCGCGCTTTGAACCGGCAGAACGGGCCGTGCCCGTGGCGGTTTAGGCGTTTGGTACTCCTCTTTGCATAGTTCGACTGGGGCATGTACTCGCATGGCGTCCCGTCTGTGGTGCGCATTGGTTCCACGAGTTCAGGTCCGGTGAATCGAGTTCGGTTGATCGTCTTCTCGCTCATGTCTGCTTCTCCGACTTCGGTGGATGGGTCAAAGAGCCGCCGTCTCCAGGGATTGGATGAAATGGACGCCACGCACGACCTTCCGGCTGAGGCGTTGGTCGTTGGTGATCAAAAGATCCACCCCGGCTGCCGCGGCACAGGCAAGTTGTATGGCATCCGGTGGGCGGATGGTTCGGTCGCGGCGGATGTTTGCGAACTCGCGGGCTGCCGGGGCATCGAAGGGCAAAACGGTGGCTGCGGCGGCTAAGGCATGCTCGTATTGGTCGGCGAGTTGCTCGTCGCCGGCCTCGAGAGGGCGGACGAGAATCTCGCCGACCGTGAGTGTCGATGTAAACAACTCGTCGCGGCGCTCTCCCATGCGGGTGCGCAACGAGACGACCCGTTCGGTGAGTTCTCCCTTGTCTTCGAGCAGGTAGATGAAGAGGTTGGTGTCCCAGAAGATGCGGCTCATCACCAACCCTCCCGCTGGCGATTGACGTAGGCATCGGCGTCTTCGTCCGCCCACAACCCCTTGCCGAGACCGCGCAAGGCTAGGACAGGGTCTTGCGTCGCGCCATCGTCTTTCACGAACGTGTCGCGATACCATTCGACCAGATATCGGTAGGGCTCGGGGATCTCGCTTGCGTCTGGTACGTCCTTGCCAGCTCGCTTCGGGTGGCATGGGTCACCGGGGAGGTACAGTCGCCGCCGCCTCCGATCGGTCTCGACCAACATCCGATACGCGCCCGGGTTCGGTGCTCGGTTGGCCACACAGTGCTGATTGACATGCACCCTGACCCCCGGTCGAAGGGGCTCGCCGGTGATGTTCGCTGCCCTTGCCTGCGCCAAGATCTCGGCGACCGTGAAGTCTGCGCGATCCGGCTGGGCTCGATGCAGCGACGCAGCCGCAAGCCAAACCTCGTCGGCCACCCGGATGTTGTGTTGCATGGTCGGCCTCTTTGTCCATTCGATTAGACGATCAATAGATCATAGGTCGAACATGTCGTCAAGGTCTGACCTCCCTACGCGGAGGATAGGGATTTCCTCTCTAATCGTGCTCGCGCAAGTTCACGGCTAGGCGTATCCTGCCTTCCATGCGACTCGTGCTTCAGTTTGTGTTACCGGCGCTCGTGTTCGGGTTGATTCTCGGCTGGGCGCTGCATGGTCGGCGAAAGGCTCGGTCCGCGGAGGAAATTGAAGAAGACCCCGCCGACGAAATCATGACGACGCGGGCATTTGTCGGCGTGATGATTGCTGGTGGGCTGCTTGCTGTTGCCACCATGTACGGCGTCGGGCAATTGCTCGAGTAAGTCCCGGAGCCCTGCCCCACTCAACCGGCCTCCCCACCACCGAGGACATGGGCCTTGCGGCACCAGCGGTCGGGAACGGACCATAGGGGCGACCCTTGTGGACATCCGCGCAGGCTGAACCAAGAACCTTCGTTGCCCAACACACGGGCGGGACATCCGCTCGCCTAGGGGCATTACGGCGGTGGAACGTAGTCCTCGATCGGGCCGCTCCACCAGGTGCAGGGGCGGCCGTCGGCGTAGGTCGTTGGGATTTGCGCCTTGAACCGGGCCACGCGAGCAGGCTTGTCGGTTTCGGGGCCGTGGATGGGCTGCATTCTCACTTCAATGGTGGCGCGCATCGGCGCGTCCTCGGCCGTGTTGGGGTCGGCTACTGCCGTGTGGAAGACGGTGCGCAGGTTCAAGGCTTCCTTGCGGGTGTCGTATTGGCGGAAGAGCAGCACTTCGTCTGGGGTCATGTCCGGGAAGTAGTACCAGCGCTGGTGCGGGCCGTGGATCAGACGCTGGTCCACCACCTTCATGTATTGGCGGATGTTGCCGGTGTTCTGGCCGTCGCCGAAGACGATGTCGTCGGGCTTCACCGATGGGCTGGCGCATACGGCAAGAGGCATCATGCGGATGGTCTCGCGGTTGGCACTGCGCCAGATGTTGATGCTCTCGAAGTGGCGCGCGTCCGGGATGAGCTTGGCGAAGCGGTCTTCCACCGCCGCGCTCATGTCGCTGTGGATGCCCTGGGCGTAGGCACCGCCGCTGCCGTTGGGGGAGGGCTTGACGCCGCGAGGGCCCTTCTCGCCGCCGAAGCCGGTGCGGTACTCGTGGGCGCCGCCGCGCACTTCGCCGGCGCCGGTAACGCGACGCAGAAGGTCGCGGCACTCGTCATAGAACGCGCCTTGTACGGTTTCGGTATCCATCAGATCGAGGGCCGTCGGCGCCCGCACCAGCTCGAAACCGTGCGTGGCGAGGGTCGGGACCCGGTTCAGCAGGCGTGCGTTGTGGACGGTGATGTGCTCCCGGGTGCCGAGCGTGGCCAAGTCGTCCGTGGTTGCCGCGGAGTATTGATTCGGCACGCGAAAGCCCCGATGGCGGGGATGGGCGAAGTTGGCAGTAGTTTCGATTGCTGCCGGCGTTCGCATCACCTCAATCTCCTCAAGGGCAGGGCGAGAGGGTGGCGTAGTAGGCGGCGATGTCTTCCACGTCTTGGTCGGTGAGGTTGACAACGAAGGGCTGCATGGTGGGCTCGACGCGTTCGCCGTCGCGGAAGGCGCGGATTTGCTTGGCGAGATAGACGGGCTGTTGGCCGGCGAGGCTTGGCCAGAGGGGGTTGATGGAGATGCCGTTAGGGCCGTGGCAGGCGGCACAGAGGGCGGCCTTGGCCTTGCCGGCTTCGGCGTTGCCCGTTTCTTGGGCGGCGGCGTGCGTGGCGAATAGGCTGGCGGCTAGTGCTGCGGCGGCCAGGTGGATCGTCGATTTCAAACTCGCTTCCTTCGTCGGTTTCGCTGCGGGCGGCTTGCCCCTCCTACAAAGGTACATCGTGCCAGCCGCTGATTGTAAGTGCGTCTGTCGTAGGGGACGGGCTGGTCCCCGTCCCGTGCCGAGTCCATCGCAGCGGCTGAAGCAGCTGCGTAGCGACTGCCAACGCGCCTGTCAGCGCGCGCTGGGACGGGGCAAGCCCGCCCTCTACGGCCCAGCCCCAAGGAAGGAGCGATAGGAGGTGAACCCGAACAGGGCTACGCATGCGTCGCCCTGTCCGACTGCTAGCGCGCATTAGCGAGCCCTCCTCAAACAACGCCTGCCGGCAAACACCGAAGCAACAGGCCCCTGCCCTGCGAGGGCCTCTCTGGACGGAGGGCGTCCCGCCCTCCAAGCGTGCCGAAGGCGCGCACGCAGCGGAGCCGGCCACGGCCACCGCAAGTAAGCGTTCCAGAAACGCCACCAAAGTGCCAGCCCCGAACAACGCCACCCACAAACCAGCCTCTGTTCCTTGACGTGCCTGCGGCACGATGGAGGGCGAGACGCCCTCCGTCCAGAGGCCCGTGGCAAACGCGACGGCCGCCTGCCCAGCTACGACAACCGGCGCAAGCTCCTAGCTGCCGGCAGCGGCTTCGACTAGCTCTTCCGATTGTCCCTCGGGCTCTGGGATCGCTTCGGACGGTACCGCTCGAATTGGGCGGTCGTCGCCGGCGCCGATCTTGACGAAGTCCACGAGCAGCAACACGAGGCCGGCGGTCATGATGACGCCGAAGATCATGCGCCACCACATTGCCTGGATGAACCACGGCTGGGTTTGGCCATCGAAGTATGCCTGCCAGGTGGAGCCGCCCATGGCCCGTTCTATGAACGACTGTTCGTAGCCGGCGATCAGGAGCGCCATCGACATGCCCACCATTCCCACGTGCAGGAGCGCGAGCGACCACTTCCAGCGCCAGCCGCCCTGCAGGTCGCCGGACATCCACACGTCGCCGCGCAGCCGTTGGATGGTGAGGTAGATGAAGGCGACGATAATCGTCGTGTAGGCACCGAAGAAGGCGAGGTGGCCGTGCGAGGAGGACCACTGCGTGCCGTGGGTGAACATGTTGATCTGCGGTAACGTCTGCATGAAGCCGAACACCCCCGCGCCGATGAAGTTGCCGAAGGCGTGGGCGATGAGCCAGGCAAGGGCCGGGTGGTTGCTCGAGCGGAAGCTGTGGCGGCCGGCGTCGTACACCGCATGCACCACCATCGCCACTAACGGCACTGGTTCAAGTGCCGAGAAGAAACCGCCGATGCCAAGCCAGTACTCGGGTGTGCCGATCCAGAAG
Source organism: Pseudomonadales bacterium (assembly GCA_965116935.1). GTDB lineage: Bacteria > Pseudomonadota > Gammaproteobacteria > Pseudomonadales > Azotimanducaceae > VXYL01. Next base: position 5,654,076 of record OZ220737.1, read on the forward strand.
TAGTGGTGGCCGAGGCCCAGGATGCCGGAGCCGAACATCAGCGCCACCTCGACGTAGAGCCACGTCGTGACGATGCGCCGCCGTGCGCCCAAGGTCTTGATGAGGCCCCAGGCCATGATGCAGCCCACCAGCACTTCCCAGGTGGCTTCCACCCAGAGGTGGATCACCCACCACCACCAGTACTGGTCCATGGGCAGGTTGGTGGTGTAGAACATGCCCGCAAGATAGAGGCCAGCGAGCGCCACGAGGTCGAGCACGAGAACGCCGGAGATGCCGCTCCAGCGCCCGGCCACGAAGGTGCCGGCGACGTTGTAGAAGAACGCGACCATGCAGATCACGATGCCGATGTCGGCCCAGCGTGGCGCCTCGATGTATTCGCGCCCCTCGTTGATGAGCCAGAGCGTCCAGGCATCGCCAGGCCCGCTTTGCACGAAGAGGTACACCAGCACGACGATGGTCACCGCCACCGTCAGCACATAGAAGGTGGTATTGGCGAGCCACGCGCCCACGAGCGGCACGCCGGACTCGTCCTCCACCAGCCAGAAGATGGCGCCGATGAAGCCGTAGAGCATCCACACGACCATCGCGTTGATGTGAACCATGCGGTTGACGTTGAAGTCGAGGATTCCGAACAGGAAGTCGGGCGCGAGGAACTGCCAGGCCGCGAGCAGGCCAAAGACGAGCTGGGCGAGGAAGAGCACCATCGCCACGGTGAAGTACTTCACCGACAGCTTCTGCGCGGTGGAGAGCTCCGAGTAGTTGATCTTGCCGATCTTCATGTCGCACCTCGCACGGAAAGTCCGGTGGCGGGAGCGGAAGCGAGCGGGGCCGGACTTTTCGTGGAGGCACGGCGGGGCTGGGCCAGAGGCGGGCTGGTTCCGAGCGCATGCGAGGCACCGGACTGGCTCTGGGGCGCTTCGGCTAGCGGGCCTTGCGGCAGCGGCTTGAAGCCGGACGGGAAGCCGTTGGTGTCGATGGCGGACATCCACTTGAGATAGGCGATCACGGCGCGCACCTCGGCGTCGGTGAGCTCCTGGTTCGGCATCCGGCGGCCGGTGCCGAAGGTGCGGGCGTTGGTGGGCGGGTCCTTGAGGAACATGGTCATCAGGAGTTCGCGCGCCTGCTCGTTGCCCCAGCCCGGGTCGAGCCATGCCTTGGTGAGGTCTGGTGCGTAGTAGGCGCCGTTGCCGAGAATGGTGTGGCAGTTCATGCAGTTGCGGGCTTGGACGGTGAGCTTGCCGTGATCGACCAGCGCCATGGCCTCGGCCTCGGTCAGTTCCTCGCCGAAGAGCGGGGCCTTGGGGCCGATGACGGGCATCATGCGACGCTTTTCGTCGTCCATGACATAGCCGATGCGGTGGTTGATGACGGAATAGGCAGGCACGCGCCCGGCTTCGCTGCCGGCCTCGATCACGGTGAGGGTGTGGAAGGTAAGCAGCACCAGCAACAGCGCCATGAAGCCGGTGACGAAGATGGCGCACTTGCGCCAGAAGTTCTCGCTGGCCCACCACTCGTTGGGGATGCCGGGTTCACTCATGGCGGCTTGCCTCCGTGTCCGTGGCAGTTGCCTGCCCTGGCGCTTCGTCGTTGATGTGGGGAGTCTCGCCGTGTACCGCGAGGGACAGCTTCCAGATGAAGCGCGGCGCGACGAAGTAGCCGATCAAGAGCAGGCCCATGAGGGCAAGCCACCAGTCGGCGAGTTGCAGGAGCGCGGCGAAGCCAACCGCGCAGCAGCACAGCAGGCCGTAACTGAGGATCGACGCTCCTGCCATGCGGCGCGAACCGGTGAGTCCCGCCAAGGCGTGAAAGATGGCATAGCCGGCGCCAAACAGCACCATGACGCCGCCAAGCAGGGCTGCCCCCGCGACTCGATGGATGACTTCCGGCTCAACCACGAACGCCTCGCGCAAGCGTCATGTGCGAAAGAAGTGTAACGCCGTAGCGCACGGTTGCGGGAGCGCTTGCGTCACATGCGCGGTGACGGGTCGAGGGACCGTAGGGGACGGGCTTGTCCCATCCCGGCGCGCCCTGACGGGCGCGTCGGCAGTTGCTGCGCACCTTGCGTTGTCGGGGAATGACGACTGGTGCCGACATTCATTAACCCATTGAATTAATACGGATGTCAGATTCCTCACCGGAGCTCGGAGCGTACGCGCCCGTCGCCTCATTGCAACGTCCTTACAACCGTTCAAGTTTGCGTTCCTCTTTGCCGTTCCGAGCCTCCGCTCCGAGTGCCAGCCGTCTCTCCGCCACAGACCGTCGACCCTTGAAACCGCCGCCGGCCCGCTCCCTCCCGCCACCGCGGGTCCGCCTCGCCGGCCAGGGGCCGCATCGCCTTGCGTCGGCAGGTCGTGGGGAAGGCGTCCAGGAGGGGAGTCCAGCGGCACCTTCGTGCCGCGCTGCCATTGGTCCAATGCAACGCAATGCTGCGTCCCGGTCCATCGACCGGTCCCTGCGGTACCCGCCGCCGAGTGCCCGGCCACCGCCTCCCGCGGGCCCGGCGCCAGGAGTCACTGCCCCGAAGTCCCCGGGGACCGGACCTGATCGCGCCTCCGGCGTCGCCGGCGCGCGTCCTACCTGCGCGTCACGCCGTCCCTTTCTCCGGCGGCACCGGCGTCGTCCGATAGCCGGCGCAGGTTCAGGAGCCGCTGCACGGGCACGCCGCGGGCATCCGGGACGCGCAACCACACCAGTCCCTCGAGGTCGCCGAGCGCGCCCGCGTCGCCGACCGGGTTGCCGCCGAGGTCAAGCCGCTCGAGCGACCTCAGGCGCGCCAGCGGCCGCACGTCCGACACCGCGTTGCCGCTCAGGTCCAAGACGCGCAGGCCGCCGAGCCCGGCCAGCGCCGTCACGTCGCGCACCGCGTTACCCGGCAGGCCCAGCCGGCGCAGGCCGCCCAGCTCCGCCAGCGGCCACAGGTCGGCGATCCGGCCGCCCTCCAGCCGCAACGCCCGCAGCCGCGTCGCCCGGCCCAGATCGCGCAGGTCCGCAAGCCCCGGCACCGGCGCGTCCAGCGCCGTCAGCAGGCCGAGCTCCGCCTCCGTCACCACCGCGTCCGGCACCTTGCCCAGCGCCGCCGCCACCACCGCACGCAGCTGCGCGTCCGCGAAGTACGCCGTCGGCGAAGACGCCGGCAGTGCCAACTGCGCGTCCAGCCCCAGCACCACGCCGGCACCCAGCCCCGCCAGCGGCGCCAGGTCCGCCACCGCGTTGTCGCCGAGGTCCAGCCGCGACAGGCCGCCGAGCGCCGCCAGCGGCGACGCGTCGCGGATCATGTTGCCCGACAGGTCCAGCTCCGCCAGACCGGTCAGACGTCCCAGCGGCGACACGTCGGCGATCGCGTTGTCCGACGCGCGCAGCACGCGCAGGTTCCGAAGCGACGCCAGCGGCGCCAGGTCGCGCAGGTGCAGGTTGCGGCCCACGTCCAGCTCCGCCAGCGCATGCAGGCGCGACAGCGGCCCCAGGTCCACGACCGCGTTGCCCGACACGTCAAGCGTGCGCAGCGCCGTCGCCGCCTCGATGCCCGTCAGGTCCGCGATGCCCAGGTCCGACAGATCCAGCGACGTCAGCGCACCCGGGTCTCGGGAGCCGCCCTGTGCATCCAGCGCCGCGCCAAGGGCCGCCGACAGCGCCGCGTCCGGGATCGCGAACCGCGCCACACTCTTTGCATCCTGTCCCGATGGCGCCGGCACCGCGTACGCGTACAGCCTGTCGTCCTGCTCGTCCGACACCCACAGCGTCTCGCCGTCCGACCACAGACCCATCGGCTTCGCGTTGCCCGCCGCCTTCGTGTCGATGTCCAGGTCCGCCAGCCGCGTCCCGTCCGACAGCCGGTACGCGCGCACCCGGCCGCCCGTCCAGTCCGCCGCCAGCAGCGTCCCGCCCGCCGACCAGAGCCCGAACGCCCGGCCCACGCCGGACAGCGCCACATCTCGCGACGACGTCCGCGCGCCGTCCGAGCGCGCGTACGCGTACGCCTTGCGGTCGTAGTAGTCCGACACCCACAGCGTCGTGCCGTCCGACCACACCCCCGTCGGCGTGGCGTTGCCGGCGTCGTCCAGGTCCGCGAGGCCCCCGGACGCCGCCGCGCCCGTCGAGAGATCCCGCGCATGCACCGCGGCGCCCGAGAAGTCCGCCACCCACAGCGTCGACCCGTCCGACCACAGACCCGCCGCCCGCGTCGCCGGCAGCTCCGTCAGGTCCTTCCCGGAACGCCGCGCGCCGCCGGCCAGCGCGTACGCCCGCACCGCCGGGTCCTCCCAGTCCGACACCCACACCGTGTCGCCGTCCGACCACACCCCAGACGCGATGCCGATGCCGTCCAGCTCCACGTCGCGCTCCGCCAGACGGTCGCCCCACGACACCGGCGACACCCGCGTCACCGTCACCGCGTAGGTCCGCGTCGTCGTGCCGTCCGCCGCCGTCACGGTGACTGACACCACCGTCTCGCCGACGGCCAGCGCCACCTGGTGGTCGGCGGCCCCGCCATCGGCGTCGGACGGGCTGATCTCCACCCGCGCCGCCGGCTCCCACGCCGCCGCCGCCACCGTCGTCGACTCCACCTCGCCCTCGACCGCCGCCGCGTACGACAGCGTCTCCGCGTCGAACGCCCCGAAGTCCACGTCCGACAGCGCAAGGCTGCGCAGCCGCGCGTCCGCCGACGCCAGCACCGACACCGTCGTCTCGTCCTCGCCCCACAGCCCGCCAGCGTCCGTCGCCCGCAGCCGGAACGTCAGCGCGCCCCCCGAAGCCGGCGCCGCGAACGTCGCCGACGCCGCCGCCGACGACGACAGCTCCACCGACGCGCCCGACACCTGCGTCCACGCGTACGTCAGCGCGTCGCCGGCGTCCGGATCCGTCGCCGAGCCCGACAGCGTCACCGTCGCCCCAGCCGCCACGTCCGACTGGTCCGGCCCCGCCTCCGCCGTCGGCGCCTCGTTGCGGTTGACGAGCGCCACCGACAGCGACGCCGACCCCGACCGCAGACCGTCGGAGACCTCCACCGACACCGCGTACGTGCCGTCGCCGTCGGCGTCGTCCGGCGCCTCGTAGTCCTTCGCCGAAACGAACGACAGCGAACCCGACCCGCCCAGCGCGAAGTGCGACGCGTCCGAGCCGCCCGACAGCCGCCACGACAGGCGCTCGGCAGCGGTGTCCGCATCGGTCGCCGCCAGCGTCGCCACCGCCGTGTCGCCCTCCACCACCGCGTGCAGCACAGGCCCCGAAACCACGGGCGCCGCCGTGCCCGCGAATCCCGGCAGGCGGTGCGTCACCGTCGCCGTCGCGCGGCCCGACGTCGCCTCCGCGTCGTGCACCGTCACCGAGAACGCGAACTCCGCGTCCGCCGCGCCGCGCACCGGAACCGCGAACGAAGGTGTCGCCGTGCCGGCGTCCGTCAGCGCCACCGACGGTCCCGACTCCTGCGTCCACGACCACACCAGCGTCGCGTCCCCGTGGTGCCCGGCCGCCGTCGCCGACAGCTCCGCCGTCGCCCCCGCCGACACCTCGCCGCCGGCGCCAGCGTCCACCGACAGCGCGCACGCCGGCAGGCGGTAGCGCCCGGCGCCCAGGCCCTGCTCCGACGCCCGCGCGTTCTCCGACTCCGCCAGCTGCGCCGGCACGCAACCCGCGAGCGCGTTCATCCGCAGGTCCAGCTCGTCGAACTCCCGCGCCAGGCTCAGCGGGATGCGACCCGTCGACCGACGCTGCAGCAGCACCAGGCGCCGCAGCGCCGGCAGATCCCCCAGCCACGACGCCACCGGACCCGCCGCGCCCGTCGCGCCCGTCGGCGCGTACAGCTCCAGGTCCTCCAGCCGCGTCAGCGACGACCACGAGTCCGGAACCGTGCCCGGCGCATGCGCGTGCAGCCGCACCCGGCGCAGCGACGTCAGCTCGCCCAGCCACGCCGGCAGCGGCTCCTCGTCCATCCACCAGTTGTACCCCAGGTCCAGCACCTCGAGCCGCGACAGCCGGCCGAGAGACGCCGGCAGACCGCCGCGCAGCCCGTGGCTGTCGAGGCGCAGCACCTCCAGCGCGTCCAGCTCCCCCAGCGCCGCCGGCAGCACGCCCCTCAGCGAGATCGACGAGTCCGTGCCGTCCCAGGCGATCCCGCGCACGCGGCCGTCGCGCACCGCCACCGTGTCCCACTCGCCCAGATCCAGGCGCCGGAACCCCGGCTGGTCGCCCCAGTTCATGTCGCCCGTCGGATCCAGCTCGTCCTTCAGCGACAGCAGCGTCTCGCAGTCCCGCACCAGACCCGGGTTGCCCTCCGGGTCCGCCAGCGCCGTGCCGTCGCGGCACGTCGCCGTGCCCGCCGGCGCCCGCCGCACCGTCACCGTGTACGTCCGCGTCGTGCCGTCCTGGGCCGTCACCGTCACGGCAATCTCGTTGTCGCCCTCGGCCAGCGGCACCGTCCAGTTGCCGTCGGCGTCCCGCGTCCCGCCCGGCACCGACACCGTCGCCCCGGCGCCGGCCGCCGACGCCGCCACCGTCAGCGTCGACAGCTCCGTCACCGCCGAGTACGTCAGCGTCGCCGGGTCGAACGACCCGAGGTCCACACCCGTCAGCGACAGCGACGACAGCGCCGCGTCGGCCGAACCCACCCGCGTCACCGTCACCGTGTACGTCGCCGTCGCCGCGCCGTCCGCCGCCGTCACCGTCGCCGTCACCGCCGTCGCGCCCACCGCCAGCGCCACCTGGTGCCCCGGCGCAACCGCGTCCGCGTCGCCCGGCGCGATGTCCACCCGTGCATCGTCGTCGGTGGCGTCCGCCTCCACCGTCGTCGACTCCACGTCGTTGGCGACCTGGGCCGCGTACGACCTCGTGCCGGACGCGAACGTGCCGAAGTCCACGCCCGCAAGCGCGAGCGAGGCCAGCGTCGCGTCGGCCGACTTCGCGCGCGTCACCGTCACCGTGTAGGTCTCCGTCGTCGCGCCGTCCGCCGCCGTCACCGTCACCGTCACCACCGTGTCGCCAACGGCCAGCGCCACCTGGTGCTCCGGCGTCGCGCCGTCCGCGTCCGCCGGCGCGATCGCCACCTCGGCGTCCGCGTGGCTCGTCCTCGCCGTCACCGTCGTCGAGGACATGTCGTTGGCCACATTCGCAGAGTACGAGGTCGTGCCGGAAGCAAACGTCCCGAGGTCCACGCCCGTCAGCGACAGCCCCGCCAGCATCGCGTCGTCCGACGCCGCCCGCGTCACCGTCACGGCGTACGTCGCCGTCGTCTCGCCGTCCTCCGCCGTCACGGCCACCTCGATCTCCGTGTCCCCCACCGGCAGCGCTACCTGGTGGCCCCAGCGGTCCGCGTTGGCGTCCGCCGGCGTGATCTCGAACGTCGCCCCGAAGTGCGACTTCGTCGGCGCCACCGTGGTCTCTTCCTGGCCGTGGGGCGCCCGCGCGGTGTACGCGGTCTTCGCGGGGTCGAACCAGCCAACGTCAGCGCCCGAGACCACGAGCCCCAGCAACGAAGCGTCGGCGCTGGGCAGCACGTCGCCCGTCGCTGTGGAGATTTTCCAGGACCCTCCCGGGACCATCGCACCCGCCGATCTGGGCCGGTATGGCGGCACCTCGACGCCCACCCACTCCGCATCGGCATCGGGCTTGATCCTCAGGAAGTAGCCGGAATCCTCGCCCCGGGGTTGCGGCGGAGGGGCGTCGATGACTCTCTTGACGGTCACGATACCGTTCGTCACGTAGACGCGAATGCTGTCGGCGTAAAGGTCCGCCCCGACATGGGACGGGTACCAGACCTCCACCTCGATTCTGCTGCCTTCGTCCCGGAGCTCGCTTGCGGCGGCCATGCTCGGGGCGGCATTGCGCAGGTAGCTCGCGTCGCACAGCGCCGCCTCCATCCCTCCGACCATCGCCCGGTAGGGCGGCAGCGCGTAGTCGTCGACCCGCACGCGCCTGTCCTGGTCCACCCGCGACCGGCCCTCCGGCCGGTACGCGGTCTTGCCCACCTCCACGTTCAACGACGACCCGTGCCCGAAGCTCTGCCGCAGGGCGCGGATCAGTTCGTCCTCCATCAAGGCCGTCCCCGGTTCGTGGAAATGCAGGTCCGGAAGCGTGCCGACGAAGCCGCCCTGTCGCAGGTCGTCCCGCAGGTGCCGGTTCGAAGTCTCGGCGAACAGCGCGCGCAACGCCTCGCGGTTGCGCCACCAGTGCCCGTAGGCGCGAAGCCGGAACGCGTGGCCCATCGAACCGAAGTGGAAGTAGGTCCACAGACGAAGGCCGCCGACAGCGCCAACGTTGCGATGAAGCGCCGGAACGAACGATGGCCGCCAGTCCTCTTTGGGCGGCAGCAGCAACTCCTCGTAGTACGTGCTGTAGGGCGAGGACGGCCTGCACGAAAGCCGCTGCAGCAACCTGTCGCTGTCGTCCCGTGCGAGCACGCTGCGGAACTGCACCTCCGCGTGGCGGCGGCCAACAGCCGCTCCGAACTCCTCCGCGACCGTCGCGAACGGCCGCAGACGGCGTGCGTCGCCCTCTGCCAGCGTCGACGCCGCGAAGTCCATCGGCGCGATGCGCGCGTTCTCCGACGCCATCAGCGCCGACGTCGCCGACCACACCTCCGCATCGCGCCACGCGTGCTCCTCGGTGCCCGCGTACGCCTCCTCCGGCACGTCGGTCGGATCGTCCCCCAGCAGCCAGGAATTCGAGCCCCAGACGGGCTTCAGCAGTTCGCCGTGGCACGACGCGCAGCTCTCGGGACGCACGATCGTCGGCGCCTCGCCCGAGAAGTCCACCACGCCGGCGTCCCACGTCGCACCCGCCGCGATCAGGAACTCCACCCCCGTTCCGAACGGCGCCGCCGCGTCCGGATCCGTCGTCCAGGCGAACAGGAACCGACCGTCCGCGCCCCACGAGATCATCCGCGGATGTTCCCGGGAGACGAACTCGGCGCCGAGCCCCAGCGACTCGTACACCATCACGAAGTTCCGCTTGTGCGACGCCGGCAGCGCCGCCACGAACCCCTCCACCGAGTCGATCTCCGCCTCCGCCACGAACCGCCGCAGCGCCTCCGCCCCGCGCGGCGGATCGCCCGGCCCGTCCAGCGGCAGGCCCCAGAACGGCGACAGCGCGTCGAACAGGCCCGCCGTGTCCGGCAGCGACGCAAGCCCGTTGCCGTGCAGCGTCAGCGTCTCGAGCAGCAGCAGCTCGTCGAACACCCCGTCCGGCAGCGTGGCGAGCGCGTTGCCGTGCAGCGTCAGCGTACGCAGCGCCAGCAGGCTGTCGAACGCGCCCGTCGGCAGCGACGCCAGGGCGTTGTCCGCGAGCCCCAGCGTGTCCAGCACGCCCAGGTCGTCAAAGACGCCCTCCGGCAGCGACGTCAGGGCGTTGTCCGATAGGTCCAGTTCGCGCAGGCGGACCAGACCCCCAAAGTCGTTCGCAGCAATGCTGCCGAGCGAATGCCCCGACAGGTCCAGCGCCAGCACACCGTGCAGGTCCGCGGCGTCGATGTCGCCGCAGTCCTCGCCCGCGACCGCCGCGATCGCCGCCGCCACGGCCGGGCTGCGGCCGCAGACGCCGGCATCCGTCGTTCCCGTGCCGCCGGCCGCGGCCGCCGTCCCAAGTGCCGCGGAAAGGGCCAGCGCAAGCGCGGCACGGCACCAGGCCGCTCGTGCCCGAAGCCCGTTGCCGGCAACGCCCACTGCCGGCACACGCTCCCGAGCCTGCGGGATTCGCCACGGTCGCAACTGTCGCGACACCTTCAACGCTCTGCTGCCCGGCGCGACATCTGCCCCCCAATGCACGGCTCGAAACACGGCATGCCCGCGACTGCGCACAGCGACCATTCGGGCGATCTAACCACAGGGCGGCAGGAGTCGGCAAACAGACCGCCGTGCGGCACTCGCGTTCAACGCCAGGGTGTCGTTCCGCGCACCACCAATCCCGGGGCGAGTTCCACGTCCACCATGGCCTTGCCCTGCGCATGGGCCGCTGCGCCCGCTGCCGGAGGACCGCAGGAACGCGTCGGGCTCCTCGTCGCCCCGAATGACCGCCTCCCCGCGCCGCCGCTAGCTGCTTGCCGGATGCTCCGCTCCGAGTGTCGCGCATGCACGACGCGCAGCATGGTGCGCCGTCCATCACGCTCGGGCAACCCGCAAGAGCAGCGTCTGTACCAACCTTGCTCCAACCCCCTTTTTTCGGCCCGAAACGGGACACAAACATTGGCCGCCAATCTCTTCGGCAACACCGCTGCATCCCCGGCCGGCGACTCCGACGCACCTGGGTCTGCCTGCTGTGGTTTCCCACGCCGTTCCTCGAGCCGTTCCGCCGCCCGCGCCAGCAATCCCCTTCACCTTGGCGAACCCCGGAGCATGGCTGTGCGGGGGACCGCGGGCGCTTCGTCGCTGGCACTTGGGATCGCACACCTGCGCTCCGGTTTCGCCCCGGGCGGGAACTGTGACAGGGCCCCACGGTTTGTTCGCCAATCTTCTTCCGGTGACGGTTGGATGTCTGGCGAACAGCCCGGCCAGCCACTCGCTGACCCGCCCCTCGCCGGTCTTGGCTGCGTCTGCCGCCCCACCGTCCGTCCCGCTGGCCACTCCACCGTCTTTCGAGGCTGTGCCCGAAAAGAGACTGCGCCGCCTGGTTCAGCCGTCCGTCCCGCTGGCCACTCCACCGTCTTTCGAGTAGGCTTCTCCGCCAAGTCTGACCGTGGTGTCCCCAAGAACAGCCAGAAGCCGAACCCGCGCCGACGTCTTCCCATGTCGCACGTTCCGTACACAGCGCCGGCCGGTGCCGGCCGGCCAGCGCTCCACGCGCCCCGAGCCGCCTCGCTCGCGCGTTGCGCCGTGCTCGCACTGTCGGGTCTCTGCGCGGCGCTCGCAGCGTCGGCTCATGGCCAGACGCTATTCGACCCGGACGCCGACTACGACCTCTCGACCCCCTACGGGCAAGAGACCACCGTCAGCCTTGACGACTACGTTGCGGACGGCGCCAGCGTCAACGCCTTTGCCGTTGGCTGTGACGCCGCAAGCTCCGACTACTACGAGACCGCCGAAGTGGTCGGACGCGACCTCAGGCTGCAGGCCAACCGCCGCGGTCACCTCCACGGCAAGCACACGGAGTCCGAAACCGTCTGCACGGTCACGGCCACGTTTGGCGCAACCAGCCAGGAACGCGCTTTCCGGTTCGTCATTCCGGGAAGCCGGTCGCCGCAGGGCCTTCAGTCGGAGAACCTGCGCGTGTCGGCCCGCCGCCCGCACGAGGCACACCTGCACATTTCCGGCAGCCTCGGGCTGGGTCGCGTCATGGTCCGATGGCGGCCAATCGCCGGCGACGGCACCTGGCGCACGCTGGTCGCGCAGGGCGTCGCATCGCCCCTTGTCGTTCCGGGCCTCGACGCAGCGACGGGCGTCGAGATGGGGGTCGCCCTCCTCAAGCGGGAGGCCTTCGACCTCTACCGCGACGGTCGCAACCCGCCGCCGGGCACGCTGATCGAAGCCGGCTCTCCGCTCTCCGAATGGCTCCAGAATCTCGGCACCGCCACCGGCAAGCCGGCCCGACTGTCCTTTCCTGCGGTGAGCATCGACGATGTGACCGTCGCGGAGGCGGCGGGCGCCACGGCGACCTTCACCGTATCGCTCGGCGCCACGGGCGATCGCGAGGTGACGGTCACCTACGGCACCAAAGACGGCACCGCGGCCGAGCCGACGGACTACACGTCCGTGACCGGAACCATCACGCTGCCGGCCGGGCACACGGACGCCACCGTCACCGTACCCGTGGTCGACGACAGCCTCCCGGAGCCCGACGAGACGTTCACCCTCGCCCTGACGGACGTCGCGGGCGCCATCATCCACCGCGCCGGCACCGGCACCATCACCGACGACGACGAGCCGCCCCGCCAGACGCGCCCGCCGCCTCCGCCCCAAGTTCCGGAGATCCGAATCGACGACGTGTCGGTCGCGGAGGCGCCCGGGGCGGTGGCCGCGTTTCGGGTCTTCCTTGACATCCGGGCGCCCCGCGACGTCACCGTGGACTACGTCACTTCCCCAGGCACGGCGCTCGACGGCGAGGACTACGGCCATGCCTCGGGCACCCTCACCGTTCCCGCCGGCGAGGCTTTCGCCTTCATCCACGTGTCGATTCTGGACGACGATGTCTCCGAACCGGACGAGGTCTTCAGCGTGCGGCTTTCCTCGCCGCTGAACGGGCGCCTTGTCGACGACGAGGGCGTGGCGACGATCACCGACGCCGACCTCCCTCGACTCTCGATCGACGACGTCACCGTCGCCGAGGCCCCCGGCGCCGTCGCTGGCTTCACGGTCAGCCTCGATGTCCCGTCCCGCCAGGCCGTCACAGCGAACTACACGACCGTCGACGGCACCGCGCTTTCGGGCCCCGACTACCTGGCCCGGTCGGGCACCGTGACCCTCGACGCGGGCCGCCGCACCGCCGTGATTGCCGTGCCCGTCGTCGACGACGAGGTGCCCGAGCCCGACGAGCGTTTCGCCGTCCGCCTCTCCTCGCCGGCGAACGCCGGCATAGACGACGGCGAGGGAGTTGCCACCATCACCGACCCCGACCTGCCCTGGCTGTCCATCGGCGACGTGACCGTGCCCGAAGCGCCCGGGTCGGTCGCCACGTTCCCCGTCACCCTGGACCGTCCCACCTACCGCACGGTCACCGTCCGTTACGAGACCGTCGACGGCACCGCCGTGCAGCGACTCGACTACGCACGCAGTGCCGGCCAACTGGCCGTTCCCCCAGGGCAGACCGCCGCAACCATCCCCGTGCCAATCGTCGACGACGACGTCCCGGAACCGGACGAGACGTTCACGGTGCGGCTCGCATCGCCCGCCGGAGTGCGCCTCGCCGATGACGAAGGACTCGGCACCATCACGGACGATGCCGTGGTGGGGGCCGCCAAGGCGAGCGAAGTCCTCGCCCGACGCCCGCCGGACACCTTCGAGGTCGCCTTTGCCTTTACCTTGCACAACCTCGGTCCGCGACCGGCACCGGACGTACAGCTCACCGACGACCTCGCGGCCGCCTTTCCCGGCGCGGAACTGACGCTCCTCGACGGTCCGGTCGTAACGGGCGACCTGAACGCCGCCAATCCCGACTACGACGGCGTCGGCGACACGCGGCTGCTCTCCGGCGCGCAGACCCTTCCCGCCGGCGGCCGCGCCGAGATCGCCCTCGTCGTCCGGATCGGCGGCGTCTCGGGCCCGTTCACGAACCAGGCGGAGGCGACCTGGGTACTCCGGCCGGACGGGTCCCGCGGCCTCGACCTCTCCGACGAGGGCACGGATCCCGACCCCAACGCCAACGGCCGGCCGGACGACGCGGACGAGCACGACCCCACCGAAACGCGCCTCGACGTCGACGCCATCGGCCTCGCCAAGCGCGCGGGCCTCGCGGCCCTCAACGACGACGGCAGCTTCGATGTGCCGCTGACGTTCACGCTCCGCAACTACGGCACCACGCCGCTCGCGGGCGCCCAGGTCGAAGACGACCTGCGCCGGACCTTCGGCGAAGGCGCGCAGTTCTCGGTCACCGGTCCGCCCGTCAGCCCGACGCTCGGCACGAACGCGAACTACGACGGCCGCGACGACACCCTCCTGCTGGACGGCCGGGCGACCCTCGATGCCGGCGCCTCCGCCACCGTAACGGTGCCCGTGCGCGTGCGTCCCCACGAGCCCGACACCTTCCTCAACGCGGCCGGCGCCACAGCCACCGGACAGTTCGGTACCGCCGCCGACGCGTCCACCGACGGCGAGGACCCGGACCCGGACGGCGACGGCGACCCCGGCAACAACGGCGAGCCGACGCCGATTCGGCTGGCTGGTGCCGTCCTCGGCACCGTCTTCGAGGATCTCGACCTCGACGGCGTCCTCGATTCCGGCGAGCCCCGTCTCCCCGACTGGCGCGTCGATCTCTCCGGCCCCGCCGGCCGCCTCGGCAACACAACCAGCCGCGCGACCGGGAACTACCGGTTCACGGATCTGTCGGCCGGCGACTACACGCTGCGCTTCCGCCATCCGGACACCGGGGTCGTGTGGGGCGAACGGCCGGCGAGCCTGCTCGACCAGGTGGTCGCCCGAGTCGACTTTCCGGTGGTCGCGAGCGGCCGCGTCTACGACAGCCTGAGCCGCGATCCCGTGGCCGGCGTCACCATCGAACTCGTGGGCCCGCAGGGGACCCCTCTCCCGGACGCCTGCCTGCTCCCGGGGCAACAGCGCCAAACGACCGGCACGGATGGCGCATACCGCCTCGATCCGCTCCCGGGCGCGCAAGCCGCCTGCCCAGCCGCCGCGACGGACTACCGGATACGGATCGCCGCGGCGCCGGACGGCCACCGGGCGGGGGCGTCAAGGCTGATCCCGCCTGAAGACGCCGCGCTCGACCCCGCCACCTGTCCCGTCGATCCCGACCCGGGCTTGCCCTGCCTGGTGCAGCCGCAAGGCGATCCGCCGAGGGCCGGCGAGCCGGCCACGCACTTTCTCCTCTGGCGGGTCCGCGCCGGCGACGCTGCCGTGGTCCACAACCATCTGCCCCTCGACCCGTCGAGCGCCTCCGCGAGCGGCCATCTGGTGGACACGGTCAAGCGCGTGCGACCCGGCCGCGCAGTCGCCGGCGACCTCCTCGGCTACCGCATCGACGTGACGAACCTGACCGCGCGCAACCTTCCAGGGCTCGAGCTGCACGACGACCTTCCCGCCGGGCTCACCTACGTGTCGGACACGGCGGAACTGTGCCTGGCCGACGCAGCGGCCGCCGAGTGCGACGACCCGCCGACAGCCTTGGTCGCCGCCGGACACGATCCGGTGCGGTTCGGTCCGCTTGACCTGCCTCCGGGGGCGACCGGGTCGGTCCGCTACCTCGCCCGCGTCGACACCGGCGCGGTCCCGGGTCCGTACACGAACACCGTCACCGCACGCATCGGCGGCGCGCCGGTCGGGCCGCCGGCCTCGGCGACCGCCCACGTGATCGTCGACGCCGTGCTCGAACACCGGACGATCGTCGGCCGCGTCTTCGTGGATCGCAACGCCAACGGCCTGCAGGACGCCGGCGAGGAAGGCGTGGCGGCGGCGCGCCTGGCGACCGTCGCCGGACTCCTGGTCGAAGCCGATGCGCACGGCCGCTACCATCTCGCCGAACCCGACCCCGCGACCGCCAGCACGCCCCACGCCATCGTCAAGCTCGACCCGCGCTCGCTCCCGGCCGGCACCCGTGTCCTGAGCGAGAATCCGCGCGTCGTCCGCGTCACCCCCGGTCTCATGTCGCGCATCGACTTCGCCGTCAGCGCGCCCGACGAGGTCGCGCCGGTACCCGCGCCAGCGCCCCAGGTCGCCGTCGAGCGCGTGGTGCGGCGACTGCACACCCGGCGCATCGAACCGGTCCGCTTCGAGTCGGGCTACTCCTACATTCCAGACGGCTATCTCGACCGGCTCCGCGAGCTGATCGACGGCTACCGCGACGCCGAGAACCTGCGCGTCCGCTTCGTCGGCCACACCGACACGCAGCCACTCAGCCCCCGCGCGCAGGCGATCTACGGGGACAATCAGGGGCTGTCCGAAGCGCGCGCCGAGGAGGTGGCGCGCTGGGTGGCGGCCGAGCTTGGCCTGGCGGCCGACACCATCGAAACCGAGGGGCACGCGTACCGCCGCCCCGTCGCCTCCAACCTGACGCCGGAGGGGATGGCCCTCAACCGGCGCGTCGAGATCGAGTTCGCCTTCGACGAGCGCGAGACCTCCACAACCGACCTGCTCCCGCCCGAAAGCGCCCCCGAGTCCGGCACCGAGGTCCGTCATGCCGTCGAGGTTGCAACCGTCGAGCCGGTGCGGTTCGCCGCCGGGGACGCGACGGTAACGGACGACCAGGCGCAGGCACTCGCCCGTAATCTCGGTTCCCTCGCCGGCCATGACATCCTGTCTGCCCGCGTCACCGGCCACACCGATGCGCTTTTTCCGGTGCCGCCGGGAACACGCCGGTGCACGCCGGGGCAGGGCCTGCCTGTGGCGCCGGGCCGCACGAGCGCCACCGCACCGGCGCCCGCCGCCATCCTGCCGCGCCTGTTCTGGTGGCGAACCGCGCACCAACCGCCCGCCGGTCCCGGCCCGTCCACTGCCCGGGAGCCGCCGCACCGACTCACCTGGCTGCAGACGGGCAACGCCGCCGCCGAGAGCGCCCAACCACCAGCGGCGGAGGCCGGCGCGGACCCCGCGTCCGATCTCCCCGCGGATATCCCCGGGGCGTCCGACGCCGGCATTGCCCTCGAACGGGCGCGCAATGCCGCCCGGGCGCTGGCCGAGATCGTCGACCTCCCGCCCGACCGAATCACGGTCGCCTCCTGCGGCGACACCGATCCCGTCGCCGACAACGCGACGGAATTCGGCCGCGCACTGAACCGCCGGGCGGAGGTCGAGGTCACCTACCGGCGGGTTGCCGAGATCGTCACGACGCGGCCGCTCGAACTGATGCCCGCGCAGATGCTGCCGACCGCCGCGCCGCCGGCCGGCCGCCTCTGGCTCACCGAGGACGCCCTCGACCCGCAGGCCGAGCTCGACGTTCTCGCCCTGCGCCCGGTCCGCGTCGACGCCGAGGGCCGCATGATCCGCCCGCTTCGGTTTGCCGCCTACGCCAACCATGGCCCGTTCGCCGTTCGCTATCGGCTGGACCTCTATCGCGGCGACGACACGGACCTCGTCCGCCCCCTCGCGCGTCTCGCCGCGCCGACGCTGGCCTGGCCGCACGCCTTCGAGTTCTTCGACGCGGGCCTGCGCCTCGCGCCCGGCCAGACCCTCGCCTACGTCCTGCACGCCGTCGACGGCGAGGGCCGCGAAGACGCCACGCACCTCCGTCTCGTCGACGTGACGGGGCCGAGCGGCCCGAATCCCCCGCCGGTGGAGCCGGCGGCCGTCCGCGGCCAGTCGAACCTCGCCACGCAACGCATCCCCTTCAGCGGCAGCCGCGTGCGCGTCCACGGCGAGGACTTCCAACCCGGGGAGGTCGTCATGGTCGGAACCCGGAAGGTGCCCGTCGACCGCCGGGGTCGCTTCGCCGCGGACCTCCTCCTGCCCGAAGGCACGCACGGGGTCACCGTCTCGGGCCAACGGGACGGCCACGACTGGTCCGAGACGCTGCGGCCCGAGGTCGACGACCGCTACACGTTCCTCGTCGCCCTCGCCAACCTCAGCGTCGGCCGGCGCGTCACCGCGAGCCGCCTCGAACCGCTGTCGGCCGGCCAGGCTGGCGACCGGCCCCTCTTCGTCGACGGCCGGCTTGCCTTCTATGCGAAGGCGAAGATCCTGGGCCGCTACCTGCTGACCGCGCAGCTCGACACCACCTCGGACGCCCTCGACAGCCTCGGCGACAACCTCAGGCGCCGGGACCCACACCGAATCTTCCGCCAGCTCGACCCCGACCGCCACTACCCGGTTTACGGCGACGACTCGACGACGGTCAGCGACGTCGACACACAGGGCGCGCTCTATGTGCGCCTGGACTTCGACCGCAGCCAGGTGCTTTGGGGGAACTTCAACACCGGCCTCACGGACACCCGCCTCACCCGCTACAACCGCTCGCTCTACGGCGCTCGAGTGCGCCACGAAGCCGGCGATGCGACGCGATTCGGGGACCCGAAGCGGACCTTCACCGCCTTCGCGTCGGAACCCGGGTCCGTCCCGGCGCAGGTCGCCTTCCGCGCCACCGGCGGGTCGCTCTACTTCCTCCCGCACGCGGACATCGTGGTCGGTTCCGACAAGGTCTGGATCGAGGTCCGCGAGCGCGACTCCCGCCGGGTCGTGGACCGGCAGGAACTCCTCGCCGGCCGCGACTACGAGATCGACGCCCTCCAGGGCCGCATCCTCCTGCGCCGGCCCCTTGCGCACGTCGTTGCATCCCGGGCGCCCGCCATCGTCCGCCCACGCCCGTTCGACGGCGACGAGGTGCATCTCCTTGCCGACTACGAACACGTCCCCGGCGACCTCGCCGGCGACGACCTCACCGTCGGCGCCCGCGGCAGGCTCTGGCTCGGCGACCGCCTCGCCATCGGCGCGACCCGCATCGGCCACTCGCGGTCGGGCGACGCGGAACTCGAGGGACTCGACCTGACCGTCAAGGCTGGCCGCGGCACCTATCTCAGCGTGGAGCGCGCGCGCTCGCGCCCCCTGACCGCCGGCAGCCGCCTCGTCTCCACCGACGGCGGCCTGACCTTCCGCGAGCGCGAACCCTCCACACCCGGGAACCCTGCGGCAGCCGCCACAGCCATCGATGCCCGCGTCAATCTCGCCGAGACGGCCGCCCCGGCCGACGGCGACGTCAGGCTCTGGTGGCACACCACCGACGGGGGCTTCGCGGCAGGTCCGCTCGCCTCCGCCACGGATGTCGTCGAGCGCGGCTTCGATGCCCTGGTGCGGCCCGCCGACGACGTGCTGCTGCGGACGAGCTACGCCGACGTGGACCGCGGCCTCGCCCGCAGCGACACCGTCGCGCGGGTGCAGGTCGAGCGCCGCCAGGGGCGCCTCGCCCTCGGCGGCGAGATGCGGCACGAGTCCGTCAGCCGCCCCCCGCTGCCCGGCGAGGACCGTTCCGGGGCCGACGCCCACCGGGCACTCATGGGCGGGATCCGGCTCGGCTACGACCTCTCCGAAGCGCGCACCCTCTACGGCACGGTTCAGCGTGGCATCGACGGGCACGGCGCCGCCGCCGACAACGACCTCGTCGCCGCCGGCCTCCGCTCCCGCCTGTCCGAAACCACCGCAGCGACCGTCGAGCTCAGCGACGGCGACCGCGGCGGCGCCCTCTCGGGCGGCATCGACTACGCGCCCGCCGCCGGCGCGGGGCTGCGCTTCTCCACCGGCGTCGGCCCGGGCGCCCTCACCGAGTTCTCCGGCACCTACCGCCTCGCCGAAGGCCACGAGCTCTACGGCACCTACGCGGTCGACCCCGACCGCACCACCCCCGACCGCAACCTAGTCACGCTCGGTCAGCGCCGCGACTTCGGCAACCGTTTCGGCGTCTTCGCGGAGTCCCGCTTCGGCGAACTCGAGCGCCGTGGCGGCACTGCCCACACCCTCGGCCTCGACTACACCACCGACAGCGACTGGGTTCTGTCGGGCCTCGTGACCCGCGCCGACGGCGACGCGGCCGCAGATCCCTTCAGGCGGCAGGCCATCTCGGTCGGCGCGTCACTCGCTGCGGACAGCCAGCGGTTCAGCAGCCGGCTGGAGTCCCGCACCGACACCCGCCTCGCCAACCGGATCGAGCAGAACGTCGCCTCCTTCGCCTACTCCCGCACCGTCAGCGAGAACCAGCGCCTGCTGGCGAAGCTGAACCTCGCATGGACCTCCGAGCCGGCCGGTTCCGCGCCGGCCACCCAGTTCGTCGAGCTGGACCTCGGCCACGCCTGGCGCCCGGCCGGCGAAGGCCGCTGGCGCGCGCTCTCCCGATACGGCTACCTGAAGGACGTCGCCGGCGCACGACCCGTTCCCGGCCCCGACCAGCGCATCCACATCCTGTCCACCGAGGCCCTGTACCGCCTCTCTCCCAAGTGGGAAAT
Organism: Pseudomonadales bacterium; assembly: GCA_965116935.1. GTDB lineage: Bacteria > Pseudomonadota > Gammaproteobacteria > Pseudomonadales > Azotimanducaceae > VXYL01. The sequence continues at coordinate 5,673,589 of OZ220737.1, forward strand.
CGGCGGCGGCGTCGCGGTCAAGGAAGGCGCCCTCAGAGGCCTGGCCGCGACAGGCGACTGGCACGACTACGGCGTAGGCCTCGCGACGGCACGGGCCTGGTACCACGTCACCGCACGCTGGGATGTCCTGATCGAATACCGGACGCTGTTCGACCGGCACGGCGACAATCACCGGAGCGGCCTGCTCCTCGGCGGCTACCGGCAGCTGCACGACCACCTCAAGCTCGGAGTCGGGTACAACTTCACCGACTTCAGTCACGACCTGCGCGAGTCGTCCTACCAGCATCACGGCTGGTTCGCCGACCTGATCGGCACGTTTTAGGTGGCTCTGTCGCTTCGTGCCTTCTTGCGCCACGTCGCTTCCGCCTTGCTCCTTGGTGTGCCCTCCCATACCGTCGCCAGGGGTCGGTCAGTCGCCGCACCGCACAGTGCGAGCAAGCCCGCGCTTGCCGCGGTGGCGTCGGCGATCGGATGGTGTACCGGGCTGTCGGTTAGGCTCGCGTGGGGAGCATTTGGGTGAGGCAACAGCCTTCGGGTCGGGAGCATTCCTGCATGAGGCAATACGCGTTCTAATCCTGCTTGACGCGCCACACAGGAGTACGAGCCGTGCGGTCGGCGCCCCTTGCCGCTGTCGCCGCAGGCAATGCACCCGAATGCGGCCGCGCCCCAGACCACAAGGCCGCCCAGGGCATGCGACGTCCTGCGACACGCGCCGGGTAGTGACAGACGGCAGCTCCAGGGAAGTCTCGGCCCGCCGGCCCGCGGACGTCACGGCCTGACCCCACCACAACACCACAACGAACGCCGCCCCGCCCTGCACTCGAGTCTTACCATAGGCGTCCCAGTGGGTGTAAGATCTCGCGCTTCTGTCGGCATATCAGCCGGACCGTCCGAGCACCGTCCAAACGGGAGGACACATGGCCACCGAAGACGAGAAAAAAGACCCAGCCCCATCATCAAGCTACTGGACTGGGCATACAGTACTGCCGTCGAAGGTATCCCCAAGGCCGGAGTACCCGCGGTGGCCGAGTTAGCCGCCGACTACATGAAGAACGACGATTCACCTCGTGAGCAGGCGAACTCTCTGATTCGATGGCAGAACACCAAAGCCGCTACTACGGGGTTCGTCACCGGCCTCGGCGGAGCCATCACGATGCCAGTGACCGTTCCGGCAGACGTGTCCGTGGTCCTCCTCGTGCAAATGCGCATGATTGCTGCCATCGCCACCATCGGGGGCTACGACGTTAACGATGACCGCGTGAATGCCCTCGTCTACGCCTGTATGGCTGGCAACGGCGTGAGAGAGATCCTTCGCAACGCAGGCGTTCAAATCGGAAAAAAACTCACGACCACCGCGATTCAACGTCTGGTCACACGGCAAGCCGTCGTGGCAATCAACCGTGCCGTGGGATTTCGCCTGCTGACCAAGTTCGGCGAAAAGGGCCTCGTCAATTTGGGCAAGATGGTGCCCGTCGGCGGCGGCGGCGTGCGCACAACCGTTGACGGAATCTCTACCAACACTGTTGGCAACCGCTAGAGACACTTTCGTTCCCTGAACGCAGGGTCGCGACTCCGCCGGCTGGATGCGCCATCCTTCAACGCCTACGCGTGTCCCATGCCTCGTTGCACCTACTCCGCGCCGTCCCGAACTGCGCCAGTCGAGCGACCCGCATCGCCCGCCGTCATGCGCAGTGGACGTTTAGCTGGACAATCCGGCTTGGCTCCGGTCTCCCGCGAAGGCAAGCCGTCGCACCAACACGGCAGGTCGCCCCGCCATCCGGCCACGGCGCCGAACGGATCTCCCGTACAGGAAGCCAGGCGATAGGCACACGGGAGCGAGGGCGAACCGTCGAACGTCAGTGAAATAGCGGCGTGCGGTTGGCCTGGTCGAGTGGAAACGGGTGTCGGGCCCGCAGTAAGGTTCGCGGACACCGCTACGCGCACATGCTGCCCTCACCAACATCGGCGACGATCCACTGCGGCAGGATGCCGTTGCGCACCCGTATGCCAGATTGACGTGCATGCGCGACAACAACGGCCACGCTTTCTGCTCTCGCTCGAGCGCCCACCTCGGTCCGCTCCCAACTTCTCCTCTCGTTGCCGACCTTGCGGCATTCTCTCCGTATTGCGTATCGTCCATCGTGACTACCACTACGGACACGAGGCTTTGCACCATGCGGCCTCGTTTCCCGCACGACTACCAGCCTGGCATTGCGGGCCATGCGCCGCTCGGTTTCGCTCCGACCGGCTCGGCGTCCGGCCGCTGGTTCGTCGACGCCTTGAAGGGCTCGCAGAACAGTGTCGGAGCCATCGCTCCAGCCGGGTACGCGGCCTACGTGCGGCTTCCCCACCCCTATTGGCTCGAGGTGCCTCCGGCCACGGACGGGTCGCTTTACGACCCGTCCGACTCCGCAGGCGAATCCGGCTACTGGCGCCGGCCCGTCCGACGATCCGAGGCGGCGCGTCTCCGGGACGCTTCCGGCACCGAACCGCCCCTCGATCCACCGATCGACTCCGCCATGGGAGCACCATCGGTGATTCGTCCGCTGGTTGACGTGCTGCGGGCGCATACCCCAGCTCATATGGCGTGCCTCTGCGGGTTTTGGGAAACGCGGCTCCCGACCATTGGCGGCACGGTGGCGGGCCGGATCCACCGCACGGCGCGACCCGGTGGCTTCCGACATGTCGGGTCGCTCATTGCAGCTTGGCGGTCTCGCCGTCGCGACGCCCGCGTGCGGCGCGAGATTATCGCGGCCGCCACGGCGCACGGACCGCCGGGGCAAGTCCTCCTCTACCGAGGCACGCTGGACGAGATCGCGTGGTGGCTCTCCGACTTCGGGACGATCAAGATCCATTTCCACCCGCCGTCCGCCTGCTGGCCCGAAGATCGGCGCTGGTGCGTTGCCATGCCCCAGAACAAACCCGTGTCCATCGTTGCGGGCACGCGCGGCCTCATCGACGACATCCTCGCCGTGCCCGGGATCGACGCGTGCGAAACAACCACGTCCGCCGACGTCTGGAACCTATAGCCGCCGTAGGTTCGACCCGGTCCGCCGAGCCCGGCTTGTCTCAATCCCCTGACCGGTGTCGCGAGGCCGAGCATGCCAACTCCACGCTCGCTTCTTGCTGCCAGGGACCAATTCCCTTACGCCGTTTCCCCACGACTGTCGGGAGGCTCTAATCGGTTACGCGACCCAGTTCCCAGACGCGCCGGGCCAGTTCGGGACCTACCGGCCCGTCCTCGCCCGCCTCCGCTCGCAGCACGTCGCGCAGACTTTGCTCATCGTGCACGACCACCGGGATACCGTCCTTGGCCTCGTAATCCCGTTTTCCGTAGAACGGCTCCAGCAGCACCAGGCACCCGCGCACCGGTACCCCGGCAGCCCACGCCTCGACGGCCCTGACGTTCTGAGCGATCCGGTCCAGCACCTCAGGGAAACGGTCAGTGGGCACCGCGCGAACCTTCGTCTCGATTACCCAAAGGCCCCTCCGCGTCCCAACCAGATGGTCGATGTCTCCGACCGCGGCGATCTCCGTGACACCATGGGCAACAGCGCATTCCCGCGGCACCAGCGCGTACTCGATCACCTGGCCGACGCGGTACTCGGCATCCTGCCCTCTCTCCAGATTCGACAGCGACCTGCGACCCAGCAGTTGCCACCAAGCATAGCCGCCGGCGACCATTAGGGATGCACCGACCGTTATGTACAACTGTGGCAGCCATTGCACGAGCAAGACGCCGGCCAGCACTCCGCTGGCAACGCAGATCGGGAGGAGCAGTCCGAGATACCGCGCGATCAGCCGTCGGCGAAGCCAAGCCGCCGGCGAACGCCGAGCCGTCGGGCGTTGTGTCGCAACCACTGCCAGCTACCCCCTGAACGTCGTCTACAACTTGCCGGCCCTCCACCACGAGGACCTGGCCACTGTGAGTCGATCTTTCGTTGCGAAAACCGGCGTGTCAAATCCGGGCATCGACGTCGCTGGGTGGCTTGACACCAGTGACGGCACCCGCGCGCGTCCCCAGCGGTTCCTCCGACGACTTCGGCTCGCACGCGTCAGTCGGTCGCCGTCACCGTGACCATGATGTCGTCCGACCGCCTGCCGAACCGAGTCCCCAACGCTCCGAGCACGCCGCCAAACGCCCACGCCGCAACGGCAAACTCCATTGCAGACAGAAGCAGATACATGCCGGGCAGGTAGCCCGCCTCAACCAACGCCGCCTCGAGCCCCAAGACGGAGCGCGCGACCAGTATGAGAGCCACGACAAGCCCCAGTTCCGCCAGCATTCCGAGCAGCCCCGCGGCGCCGGCGCCGCGTACGCTCATCGAGGTGTACGACACCGCATAGGGCAACTCGATCGACAGCAGTAGGCCGAGGACGCAGGAACCCAGAAAGGCGGTACCCACCTGAAACAGGCTGGCCACGACGTGGTGCCACGCCATCGGCGCCATGACGGCGGCGACCGTCAGCGCGGCGCCGCCCAGCACGACGAACGCTGGCAGCACGGCGACGCATTTGCCAAGCAGGAGAGTGGTCGCCGGAACTCCCGCGAGTCGATACATGCGAAACCCGTGACCGTCGAACGCGAACAGGTTGCACGACAGCCCGACGGGAACGCCGACGATCACCATGATGCCGATGACCGTCAACGGCATCGTCTCCGGATCCACCAACGACGGAAACTCGATCCACAGGTACGCCACGGCCAGCGCCAGAAAGCCCGGCAGCAGCACCATGATCTTGCCGTGCGCCGACCGAAGCCACTGCCGCAAGGTCACCCGGGCCACCGCGACTGCAGGCGAAGCCCCCAGGGCAAGCCCACGCGCCCTGTGCCGTGTCCGCTTTGCCGCCAATCGGGGCCTTGCCCCGGCGCGGCCCTCGCGGTACCTCGCCAGCGTCGTCCAGTAGCTGCGCCGAAGGCTTACCCCCGCCAGCGCCAGCAGCACCAGCGTGGCCGCCCACGGGCGCCACAGACCACGAGCCCCATCGCTCGACCCTTGCGCAACCCACCCGGTCAGCCACGGGTTCCCGAGCGCCGACCCGTCCATGCCGGCTTCCCGCAGTTGTCCCGCCTCATTGGCCGGTTCGGGCGTCTTTGCCACTGCCTCAGCGGCCTCGCGCTGCGCCTGCCGTTCATGACGCTCCGACAGGTTCACGGCCTGCATCCCGAGCAAGGCCACCATCAGCAGCAGGTAGCCCGACGCCGCACGCCGCCGCCGGTTGACCACTGCACCCAGGAGCCAGCCCTGAAGCTGGTAGACCAGCGCCGCCACGCACAGCGCCAGCGCCAGCGAGGCGGGCACCAGAACCGCGTTGCGGACATCCAGCGCGATCGTGCAGGCGACCGCGAGCCCGAGGAACGCGGGCAGGAAGACGACGGTCGACAGCGTGAGCTGCGACAGCACGAAGTTCAGGGCGTACACCTGCAGCGGCAGCAAAGGCAGGTGCAGAAACCTGTCGAGCGGCAGTTCCTCTCCGAGTTGCAGCCCCCCCAGAACCCCGATTACCCGCACGACCAGGAAGGAGACGATCAGCACGGCCCAGGTGACCACCACCGCCTTCGGCTCGGCATCGGGCAACACGGCGATGCCGCCGACGAACGCCAGCAGGAACGACAGCCCGCCAACGACCACCGCGAGGAAAGTCACCAGAACGCCCAGGCCCCGAAGCAGTGCGCCTTCCCGGTGCCAGCGACGTTGCCACAGCCGCCACCGCAGCCAGGCCACCGTGCGCAGTCGACCCCACGACGGGTGCCGCTCGGTTCGCGCAGCCTCGAGCCCGGTGTTGCCCGTCGGCATCTCCGGCTTGGCGCCGGTCAAGAACCCGAGTCCCCAAGCCAGCTCAGTTCCGCCCGCATCTCGTCGGTCGAACCCACGAGATCGAGGAACACGTCCTCCAGCCGACGGCCGCCAAGCGCCGCAAGGGAGTCCTCGAAGACCAGTCGTCCCGCATCGATGATCCCCACATGCGTGCACAGACCTTCGACAACGTCGAGCACGTGAGAGGTCACGAACACCGTTCGCCCTCCTTCCACGTAGCGCACCAGGATGTCGCGCATGACCCGCGAACCGACAGCGTCAACGCCTTCGAAGGGCTCGTCGAGAAACAGCAGTTCCGGGTCCGGCAGAAGCGCTGCGGCGAGCGCAAGCTTCTTGCGCATGCCGTGGGAGTACTCGAGCACCAGCTGCCGTTCCTCGGCGCCGATGTCGAGCACCTCGGCGAGTTCCTCGATGCGGTTTGCCGCCACGTCCTCGTCCACGAGATACATGCGACCCACGAACGTCAGGTACTCGCGCCCCGTCAGCAGATCGAACAGTGCGAGATCTTCCGGCACGACACCGATCCGGCGCCGCTCGGCCACTGCGTCGGCTTCGCTCGAAAGATCGGCGCCCAGCAAGCGGATCGCACCCGATGTCGGCGCGAGAATGCCGGTGAGCATCTTGATCGTGGTCGACTTCCCGGCGCCGTTGCGGCCGAGGAATCCGTACAGCGTGCCGGCGGCGACATGCAGGTCCACCTCGTCCACCGCCCGCAGCGTACCGAAATCCCGAGTCAGCCCCCGACTCTCGACCGCGGAGTCCGCCAACGCCACCCCCCGTGTTCTCGTTCGGCGCGGAGTATAGGCTTCGTTGCGCCGCCTGTGTCTGGGCGCGGAAGACGCCGCGACGGCGACCGCCGCGTCGCGCATGCGCGACGCCTAGCTTCCCCCGTGTGCCCGTTCGGCAGTCGGGCGTAGGCGGCGAATCCCACGCGAAGGAAAGTCGCCAACGGCCCAAATCGCGCCGTCGATCGCCAGAACGCCGCCGGGAAGCGGCTTGCCGGCTCAAGGTCGTCCCAAGCAGGTCCCACGCACTCAATAGGGCAGCCCGCCAAGAATGAAGAGGCCTGCCGCGACGATCAGCGCAGCAGCCACAAACGTCAGCCCAGTGCCCACTTCCTGCCCGACACACATACATCTTCCTGCCCGACACACATACATCTCGCCCTACGGTCGTGTGGGCGATTTCCTACACTGGGCGTTGGTGAAATGGCGCATCCTCCGGCCAGCAAGACCGCCGCCGGTGTGCGAAATGTCTGCGGGCGCGTAGGACGAAATGTTTGTGTGTCGGGAGGCGGGCCTTCAGCTCGGCCGCCACCGTCAGCCGGGCGGCCCGGTCGATGCGCCGCCGCGCGCCCGTCAGGCCGCTCGACGCCGGCCCGCCCGCGGCCGGCGCCTTCCAGCCGGTGAGCGCTTCGTACCGGTCGAGGGCGTACGCATGGCGCAGGCCGTGGCTGCGGCCGAGGCCCGCCGCCCGCGTCTGGTCCTCGTAGACCTTCCTCTGCTCCGCGTAGTTGCGGCCGGGCGGGATCAGCGCCCCGCCACCCGCCAGCCGACGCGCCTCGTCGAGCAGTCGCCGCTGGCCGTCCGTCAGCACCGGCACGTCGCGCGGGCGGCCACCCTTCGCGGTCGCTCCCTTCAGGCGGATGCGGCCGCCCCGGTCGTCGCGTGCGGGCGTGAACTTGATCGCCTCTTCGCGGCGCAGCCCGAACGCCGCCTGCAGGCGCAGCGCCATGCGCACATGGGCGTCCCTCACGCGCGCGAGCCTCGACCCGTCGAGGTCCCGCCGCCTCGTGCCGTCCGAGACGTGGCTGCGCGGCTGGATGCCGTAGCCGGCGTTGGTTCCGACCATGCCCGCCTTGCCGACCCGCTCGGCCCACCAGCGCAGGTGCGCCATGCGGTTCGTCATGGTGGCGTCGGACAGGCCGCCCTCCCGCCAGTGCCGCACCAGCGCCTCGACGTGCCTCGGCTTCAGCCCCCCGGCGCGCAGGCCGCGGTGGCCAAGCCCGTGCAGGGCGTTCGCCATCTGCGCCAGCGCGTAGGAACGGTCGCGGCGGGTGGCGTGCGAGCCGTCGTCTCCGGCACGCCGCTGCAGCTGGAGCAGGTCCCAGTTCAGGTCGCGCACCGCCCGATCCCGTAGCTCGCGTTGTCCTTTCGGACGATGCCCGGCTTGCCGATCCTCGCCGCGAGCCAGCGCAGGTGCGCCAGGCGGTTCCTGACGGTGCCGTCCGCCAGCCCCTGCCGCCGCCACTCCGCCACCAGCGCGTCGACGTGGCGGCCCTTGAACCCCCGCGCCCGAAGGCCCCGGTAGCCCAGCCGATGCAGCGTCTCCGCCGCCTGGGCCAGGACGTGGCGCCGGGCGCGCCGCGAGGCGTGCGAGCCCCGCCGGTCGTCGTCCAGCAGACGCAGCAGGTCGAAGTGAAGTTCGCGCATCGGTCCGGATCCCTTGCCGGCGGGGGCCGCCATGCCGGCTCCGAAAGCTAGGGAGGGCGCCCGCAGGCGTCAACGACCGCGTTGTTATCGGAACGGCAAGCGCCGCAGGACCTCGGAACCGGCGACGCGCGTCGCCAGCTCCAGGCCGAGGTTGGGGATCGGCTTGCGGCGTTGCCGCAGCGGCCGCGCCCCGCGGCCGCGACTGCGGCCGGGAGCGGACGTGGTTCGTTGAGTTCTAATGGGCGACCCGGCACCCGTCAGGGTGTCCGAACCCCGCACCTTCGTGCGGCAATGCCCGTCGACGCGTATTCCCTTGCCGTCTCCTGCGGCGGCCGCGGCGTGTCCTGCGACATCTGGCCCGCCAGCCCTTCGGCACGCGCCGCGCCGCGCGATGCCCTCTTCAGGCACGACAGGGCTCTCCCCGTCCCGCGCGATGCGTCGCACCACGATCCATCCGCCGCCACGCCGGTTCCCCGGCATCGCGCGTCTGCGCGCGACATGCGGCTTTCCTGGCCGTCGGTGGTGCCGCCCCCATCCGCGCGCTACCGCGGATGTGGCGGACCGTGCCCTGCGATGCGTCGACCGCCTGCGCTGCTGCGTTGCAGCCTGGCACTGGGTCGTCACCGCCTCTCCGGTGACGCCGTCACGCCGGACTCTTCCGTCCCGGCAACGTCGCACATGGCGACCAAATGACGCCGCGCACTCTAGCACCGCATCACCACGCCAGCACCAACTTTCTTCTTACCGTTTCGCTTGCCGCCACTGGCCCGAATGCCGCCTCTGCGCCCCGTCACTACCGGACTTGCCGCGGACGGGCAGCAATGCGCCGCCACGCGTCTGCAACTTCCTGCGACAGCCGGAGGTAGTGACGGGGCTTAGTTTCGCCTTAGGCGATTGCTCGCGCCGAGCCGCCTCTACTCGCCGCCGGAGGGCCGGAGGCGCTGTCACGCGAAACTGTCTAGGGGCGCAGCTCTCAGCTCTCGACCGTCGACAGAGTAGTTTTCATTGACTCCCCCCATAAGAGGAGGCAGGGTCGGCTGCATGCCCGAAAAGCTCGAGAATGAGATCGCCACTAAACCGAGCCGCGAAGCCGCGAAGCTCGCCGGCGCGGCCGGTGTTGCTGCCGGTACAGCGACCTACGGTGCAGTGCGCGGCGCAGGATGGATGCTCGTCAAGGTTCTGCGAACTGGCAACAAGCCGCTGTCGAAGCTCGACAAAGTCGCACTGTGGTTCTGGGCCATCGTGGGCACGGCTTTCCTCGGGTGGTATCAATTCGGAGGCACTGGCCTTGCTGCGGTCTTGTTGTTTGTCGCGGCGGCGCTCATGTGCCGGCGAAGACGACGTCTCCGTAAGCGCAGAACCGACCAATGTTGACCGCTGAGGAAACCGCGCGAATCTGGGGCCACTCAATCAGTCAGCGCCTCCACGGTGCGCGGTTGCTGAAGGGCTTGAAGCTCGCCACCGTGCATGAGGATCTGCGCGAGGGCTGTCCCGTCCCCGTCTGGCCCTATGGCAACGCAACTTCGATTAACCCGCTTTTGGTTACGTTAGGGCTTTCGCCCGGCAATTCCCCTGACCCCGAGTGTGCAGATTGTGCGGGAGAGCCTCTCACGCTACCGACGGCCGGAATCCGGCACCCCCACACCACCTGCAACGACCAACGGCGTTTCTGGCACAAGATCCGCTTCCTCGCACGCACTCTCGTCCGGTCAGATGCAACGGGCGACGAAGACTCGTATGCGCTGTTCGGCAACATGAACCTGGACACAAGACGGAGCGGCAAGGGGAGTGACGTCCGGATCGACCCGGTGTTCGGAGAGTGGATCCTGCGGACCATTCGCGACAAGCTCAGACCACGATTCCTAGTTTGTCTGGGCCTGAAAGGCAAGAAGGATGCGGTGAAGCTCTTGTCCTCGGTCTTCGATGGCTTCGACTTGGCCAGTCCGAACCAGGAATACCGCTTCAAGTCGTACACGCGTAAACATCTCGCATTCCAAGAGTGGGATTGTGTCGGGCCACTCGGCAACCACGTCAAGATCGTGCTTTGGCCGCAACACCCGAGCCAGTCCCCATTCACGAATCTTGAGACTTGGCGCGAGGCTTGTGAGGAATTCGCCAATCGCCATCGTGCCATTGTGCAACCGTGAGCTGGTGTGGCCCCGTCGAACTCTATATTTTGAGGAGAGCCCTCCTTGGACATCTACGTCGGCAACCTGCCCTACGACGCCACCGAAGACGACCTGCACAGCCACTTCGCGCCTCACGCCGAGATCGCCTCCGTCCGCTTCGTCACCGACCGCGACACGGGGAGGCCGCGCGGCTTCGCCTTCGTCACCATCGAGTCGGAGAGCGCCGGCCGGGACGCCATCCGCGCCCTTGACGCCCAGCCGATGGACGGGCCGTCCCCTGCGCATCAACGAGGCCCAGGAGCGCCGACGGGCACGTTGGCCGGCACCCGACCGACGCTGACCGCCTATCCCAACCGGTTCCCACCGATCACCACGCCGAAACCCGCGAATGACTCCTCCCGCCCATGACCTCCGCTGGAGGACGATCCGTTCCGGGGGACGTTGAACGCTCCGGCGCCCCCTGCGTCTTGGTGTATGCCATGGGCCTGGACAGTCCCGAATGCGGGTTCACGGCCATCTGCATCGGCCAGTTCGGAACCGTCCGGCAACGCGCTCGCCAGCACACCAATGGCACGAGCCCCAGAGCAGGTCCGTGGCTTCAGGCCGCCAGACGCTTGCGTCCCTTGGCCCGCGACCCGGCCGAAAGGTGGGACCGCCCCATACCCGGTGGGTCCTGTCCTGCCGGTCTTCCCGCGAGGTCTGGATGACGATCCCAACTTCCAACCATCCAACCGCCCTGCCACGCGCTGCCGTCCCGCCACAGAACCACTAACTCTGTCAGTAATCCCTCATGGACACACGCGATGAATTGTAGTTAAATCAGAGCGTTGAACGCAGTTCCCCTCGGACAAGCCCGTCCCCCTACGGCCCTCGCACCACACATGCGTCGTCGGTCGCGGGCGAAGCCGCGCTACTCGTCATGGTGTTGGCGGGCGACTCCGCGCTGGATCATTTGCTCCGTTTCCTCTGCCGAGAAGCCGATTTCGGTGAGTATTTCCTGGGTATGTTGGCCGATGTTGGGGGCTAGACGCGGCTGGCGCTTCTCGGTGTCCGCGACCCATATGGGGCTGTTCACCGTGTAGGCATAGAAGTGATCGCCTGGTTCGACTTCTGTGAGGATGTCGTTGGCATGCACCTGTTCGTCGGCGATTACTTCCGACATGCGTTGGGCTAGGGAGTAGGTGATGCCGGCTCGGTCGAGTTTCTCGCACCATTGGTCGGAGTCGTCGTCCAAGAAGGCGGCGGCGATCAGGGCGTGGAGTTCCTCGCGGTGTTCGAAGCGCGCCACATGGTCGACGAACCGTGCATCTTCCGCCCATTCGGGATGGCCGAGCGCGGCTGCGAACTTCGGCCATTCCTTGGCATGGTTGAGGATGCTGAGGAGGATCGTGCGACCGTCGCGAGTCTCGTACACAGTGGCAAGGGGCGTGGCCCGGGTTTCGCCGGTGTCGCGCCGGTCGGAATAGTCGAAGCCGACGATTGCCCCCTGCATCATCATGCTGTGCGCCCAAGCGCCGTTAGCCAACAGGGACGTATGCACGTGCGCTCCCTCGCCGGTGCGTTCGCGCCGGTAGAGCGCCGCCATGATGCCGCCGAACAGCGCCATGCTGGTGGGGTGGTCGCCCATGCCGGGTGCGGAGATGGCGTGCGGCGACAGCGGGCGGCGCACATGATCCATCAGGCCACTGCGCGCCCACCACGCCGTGGCGTCGAAGCCGGTGCGGTTGGCGTCGGGGCCCTTTAGCCCATAGGAGTTCACCTGGCCGTAGATGACCTTCTCGTTCAGTTCACGCACGTCGGCATAGGTGAACTTCAGCCGCTCCAAGAGCTCCGGCCGGTAGTTGGTGATGACCACATCGGCGCGGCGGATGAGTCGCTCGATGGCATCCCGCCCTTCGGGCGTCGTGAAGTCGATGGCAAGGCTGCGCTTGTTGCGGCTATCCTGATCCCAGAAGAAGTTGGGATATTCCGCCAGCACGCCGCCAAGCAAGGTTCGGTAGGGGTCGCCCGTCAGCGGCTCAACTTTCACCACGTCGGCGCCGAAGTCGGAAAGCACGGTGGCGGTGGCGGGCCCCGCTACGTAGGAACCGAGGTCAAGCACTTTGAGATGGCTCAGGAACATCGCTAGCAGTGTTCTCGCGTGGTTTAGAGATTGTGGGCGCTCGCCGGTCAGTCAGTCCCTTGGGCGTTGAGCAACCGACGCACTTTGCCTACCAACCCCAGAACGGTGGCGCGGATGACCGCCAGTTGCTCTGGATTCGCGTCGCTGGCCGCTTCATACCGGAATTCCACGGCGAAACTCGTTAGTTCCGTGACGCGCTCATACGCGCCAATGTCCATGTGGCAATCTGACAGCAGGCCCAGCAGCGTAGCCAAGTTGTGCGTCAGGGGGTAGGTCTCGCCGAGCATGGCGAGCCAAGCCTTGAGAGCCTTCTCGGCGGCTTGCTGCAGGTGGAACCCAACGGACTCGACGGGGGCCGAGTCAGTCATGCTCTCGACGGTCAGTAAGTCGCGTTCGGCCGCGGCGCAAAGCACCTCGGCGCACTTGAGGTCACGCATGGCACTCGTAGAGCACGCGCCCTTCCCGGAGCCCACGCGCCAATACGTGATTGAGCGAGTCGCGCCAGTAGTCCACATCGTCCTGGGAGTAGACCAGTACGTCGGCAGCTACTCGAAACCGGGCAAGTGCGCGATACAGCCTCGACGACTCCGTGTGGCGGCTGCGCCCGGGGCCGAAAGGCTCCGCCTCGACGACGATCAGGTCGATGTCCGAGTCGGCGCGTTCATCGCCGCGCGCACGTGAACCGAACAGGATGACCTGTTGGGGGCTCACTTCCTGCACCACCGCTTGCACCATTTGATCGATGAGTTGGTCGGTCACGACTGTCACATCAGATGCTCATCGGAGCCTTGGTCCGGGCATTTTAGCAGCCTGTCGGACTTCGCCCGCAGAGGCGGGCGCGGGCTCTTGGCCGGGGGCGAGCAAACGAACCCGTGGGACCGCGTTTGCGAAGCGATTGCCGATGCACTCGCAGCCGCTCCCACTTTCACGGTCCATCGGCGAGCCGTTTGGGGCGAAGACATCCTGCCCACTCCGAGGCCACCCTATGGGCGAGTGACTTGCTCGGTCGTGGCCATCGTCACTCCCCGGGCTTGCCAAGCGGCGAGCAGTTCGTCGCGGCGGGCTTCATCGATGGCGCGGACGGCATCCGTTACGACGGTGATAGCGATGGTTGGGTGGTGTTGCAGGATGCCCTCCACAGCATAGCGATTGCAGACGTCGAGGGCCACGCCGTAGAGGGTCACCTCGGTTACTTGCAGCGCCTCGACCACCGGCGTCACGGATGGATTGGTGAACACGTCGAAGAAGCGTTTGTGGAAGAGGATGTCGCCGCCGTGATCTCGGACCCTGGCAAGGACATCGGCGGGGTTCGCATCGGGTTCCACGATCAATGGGGCGTGTAGGCTGGTCTCGACGATGCGGGCCTGTCCCGCGCTGCCTCTCATGCAATGCGGCGGGAAGGAGTCTTGGAAGTCCGGGTCGCCCGAAAGCTCCTCGTCCTCCGGCACATGGCAGTCGGAGCTGCCGATGATGCGGATGCCTTGCTCGTGGGCAAACGTCGTGAGGCGGGCGAGGTTGGCGCGGATGGTTTCGGCGCCCTGCACATAGAGCCTGCCGTCCGGGACGATGAAATCCACTTGCGTGTCCACGTCCCAGAACATGTGCGTCACGGCACTAGCTCCAGGCGTGGGTTGGGGCGCTCCGCTCGCCCCACCTTGGCGCAGGGCCTGCCGTTCGTGCGCACGATGTCGGCGGTGAAGTCGAAGTCGCCGCGGTTGGCGACCAGAGCCGAGCCGATGCCGTAGGCGTCCACCGGCACGCGTTCACGCTCGAAGCGGCGGATGCGTTCGACGTTGAAGCCGCCGGAAGCGATGATCCGCACGTCCGAGAAACCGGCCTCGTCGAGGGCCGAGCGCACGTTGCGAACCAGGTATGCGTTTACGCCGCGCGGGTCGAAGCCCCCCATCTCGGGGATCACGCTCTTGTCCACCATGTCGCTGGAGGTGTCGAGGCGCACGCCGTAGAGTTGGGGCCCCAAGGCCCGTGCTACGTTGAGGGAGTTGCCGACGCTGTCGTTGTCGAAATCGACCAATGCCACCAGCCGAACGTCCGCCGGCAAGTGCTCGGCGAACTTGCGCGCGGCGAGGACCGTATTGCCGCCATAGGCCGCGATCGCCGCGTGCGGAATCGTGCCGACGCCGCGCCCGCCCCACCAGTTCGCCTGCATGTCGGTGGAGACCGCAGTGGCGCCGGCCACGTGTGCGGCGTAGCCGTCGCGCGCCTGCAAGTTCCAATGGTCGTGCCGAGCGGGGAAGAACAACACCTCCTTCGGTGCCGCCGCCTCCACCACGCGACGGGTTTGGGTGGTGATGCGGGTGGCGCGCGCCAGCGAGCCGAGGTACAGGGTTTCGAGGTGCGCGAAGGCGTCGTAGGGGCCTTCGATGGTCATCACCGTCTCGAAGGGAGCAATCTGGTCGCCTTCGCGCAGGGCGCGAACCGTGAGCGCTTCCCTGTCGTCGCTCGCGAGCTCGATGATGGCCACGGCCTCGTCAATGCCGCCGAGCCAGCCCTCTGTGCGACAGAACACCTGCATCAGGACGTTGGGGCTGTGACCGTCGGCGCGCAGCACTCGCTGGGTGTTGACGAAGTAGCGATCGGAGTACGTGCCGGCGCGCATGGCATCGACAGGAAGGTCGAAGGCGGCGGGATGGACGCGGGCGCGGCCTACGGGCCTACCGGCTTTCAACGGATGGCTCCTTGGGTGGCGGGGCGGCCGCCTCTCCCTCGGCGTCCACGACCCGCACGTCCTCGGCGGGCTGGAACTCCGAAATCAAAGTCGTCAGGCCCTTTCGGTGAAGGGTGGGATGGCCGCACCGCCGCCCATGCACGAAGTCTTCAAGCCACGGATTGCGCCTCCGGCCGTCCAGTGACGCCGGAGATCATGTTGCGTGCTTCCTTGCTCGACTTCAGCGAGGGCTTGCCACGTGCGGCGAAGTTGAAGGGATCCGTATCGATGTCCTCGAGCTCGATTTCGCCGGCCAGCACGGCGGCCTTCCAGGCCTCCTGCTCGCCGTGGCGGGCGTGGAACTCCGGCATGACTTCGCGCGCGAAGAGTTCCAGGCTCGAACAGATGTCCTCGTGGGTGTTCTTGCCGGCTTGGTTGAGCAGGATTACCTGGTCGACGTTAGAGCGCTCAAGCTCCTTGAGCCGCTCGCGGATGGTGTCCGGCGAGCCGATCAGCTCGCTGCCGGAGCGTTTCTGCCCGGCCGGCGTCTGCTTCCACTCCTGGTAGCGATCCCAGAAGTTCATCGTGCCGGGTTCGAACGGGCCTTCCTTGTTGTAGAGCTGCAAGGCGAACTGGAAGAAGGTCCAGCCGTCCGCTTTCTCCCACGCCTCGTCGTCGGTTTCGGCGCACATGAAGCCCGACACGACGGCGATGTTGGGGTTGGTCTGGTAATCCGCCAGCTTCTCCAGATTGTGGACGTAGTTGTTGTAGTAGGCATTCACCCACGCGCGGGCGGCGTCCAGGCTGACGAACTTGAAGCACAAAGACCCCATGCCCCGATGCGCCGCGTACTTGATGGTGTCGAGCTGCGAGCAAGCCACCCACAGTGGCGGATGCGGCTTTTGCAGAGGTTTCGGCACCACCGCGCGGAGCGGGAACTTGAAGAACTCACCTTCGTATTCCCAACCGTGGTTCCAGAACATCGGCAGCGTGCATCGCACCGCGTCCTCCCACACGTCGCGCTTGTCGCGGAAGCGCAGATTGAACGGGTGCAGTTCGGTGACGGAGGCGCCTTCGCCGAGGCCGAGTTCCACCCGGCCGTCAGACACGAGGTCCAGCGTTGCCACCTTTTCCGCCACCCGCGCGGGATGGTTGGTGGTCATCTGCACGATGCCGTGCCCGAGGCGAATGTCCTTGGTGCGCTGACTGGCGGCGGCGAGGAACACCTCCGGGGCGGAGGAATGCGAATACTCCTCGAGGAAATGGTGTTCCACCTCCCACGCATAGTCGAAGCCGAGCGAATCAGCGAGTTCGATCTGCTCCAGGGAGTTCTTGATGAGCCGATGCTCGCTGTCGGGTGCCCAGTCGCGCGGCAACTGGTGCTCATAGAAGATGCCGAATTTCACGTTGGTACGCCCCTCGTTTGTTTGCTCACTAATGGTCGCCGTGCCACGCGCAAACCGCAAGGGGCGGCGTGCGCCTCGAAGAGAGCGCCCCTGCCTTCCCTCTCCAAGGCCCGTTTCAGGCTGGCGGCGACTGGTAGGGCTCGTCCATTGGCACGAACTCGGTTTCCTGCCGGGCCGCCGCGGACCACTGCCTCATCCCATCGGTGTCAAGCAGCGCCTGCTGGTAAGCGAGCGCTGGTACCTCAAGTGACACGGCATAGGTCGCGAAGCGCGAAGCCACAGGGGCGAAAAAGGCGTCTGCGGCGGTGAAGTCGCCAAACAGGAACGGGCCCGCTGCGCCGAAGGCCTGCCTCGTCTCCCGCCAGCGGGAGCAGAGCCGATCGATGTCTGCCTGCACCTCTGCCGAGGCACCCTTACCGGGCAGGGAACTGCGAATGTTCATGGGCATGGCGTTGCGCAAGGCCTCGTAGCCAGAGTGGAACTCCGCCACCAGCGAGCGAGCGCGGGAGCGGGCGCGGGTGTCCTTGGGCCAAATGCCGGCGGCCGGGAACAGCTCGTGCAACCGTTCGAGGATGGCAATGGTGTCGAAGGTAGCGAATCCCGTGCCCGGTTCGCCTTCCCAGAGCACCGGGACGAGCCGAGTGGGCGATAGCCGCCCGAGGTTGCGTTCCCAATCGTCGGAGTCGAACTTCACCATGCGCTCGGCGAAGGGAATACCGAGTTCGGCCATGGCGAGCCAAGGTCGCAGCGACCACGACGAGTAGTTCTTGTTCGCGATGACGAGCGTGAGGTCGGTCACGATGCCCTGCCCTTTCAGCGTTCTTGGCGTGCCCGTCGCATTCTACGAAGCAGCGCGGTCGCGCCGAACCCAACCACAAGAAGGAAGCTCGCGTTGATGGCCAGCCACTTGAGCTGTGTGAAGGTGGAGGCGGCGGCGACTTGGGTCGTTGCGATATCCGGATAGCCCGCGAGCATCGCCATGACCTGGATGTTCTCGCCGAAGTCGAACAGGGCCCCCACGATGGGCACGAACGCGAGTGTGCCGAGGCGCTCGTTCGGGCGCATCCGGAAGATGAGCCCAGCCAGGAGACTGCATGCAGCGATGGGGAACAGCGTGTCGAGGCTGGCGCTGGCCCAGACATAGACGCGGCGCCCCGCCTCGCCGTATTGCTCCATGGCCGCCATGACCTCGCCGTGGTCATAGCCTTGCCGCACGTCGAGCATCTCGCCGCCGATGGGAAGCGCCTGGAAGCCGGCGCCGAGCAGCACCGCCACCACCAGCGCGACGACGAGAACCGGCGTCCTCGAGACGAATTCAAGATAGCGGCGCATGGCACTCACGGGCGGCTCTCCACGAAAAGGAACACTGTACTCCTCGTGCGGGCCCGCGCCGGCACGCGCGTATGCGGTGGCCTACGGCGCGCGCCGGCAACGCGTGCGGCGCTCGTGGGCGCGGACGATGTCGTCGGCGAGAGCGATGAGCGTTGTGTCGTCGCAGGACTCGATGGGTTCGCCGCCGGCGATGTGCCATTGCGCCGTGGTGGTGCATGAGGCAGCGCCGGAAACCGGCGTCGTCCGCAGAGCGGCGAGCAGTTCGGCCGTTTCCTCGCGGCTTGCCTTGCCGGTGCAGTGCCAGTTGCCGGGGCGCATGGCGGTGAACGCTAGCGTCGCAGCGTCGAAGGTGAATTGCGACAGGGGCTGTCGCGTCCGATCGACGTGGCGTAGTTCGAGCGCAAACTCCGGCAGTGTGGCGTAGTGGGCGTCGAAGGCATTGGCGGCGCGGATGCGTTCGGCGACGTAGTCCTCCACCATGAAGGCGAGCAGGGCGAAGGACGACGCGCCGAGGGCGAGCGCCACGACCAGCAAGCGCCTGCCGGTGAGAAATCGCGCCAAGGCAAGGGTCGCTACAGCAAAGAGGCCTGCACCCGCGAGACCCCAACCGAGCAGGGCGATGCCTTCGGTCGTGGAGGCAAGGCGCGCACCGACGAAGGCACCAACCACGAAGCCAATCGGCGTGGAGGCGATGGCTGCCAGTGCGCGGGTTATGCGTTCCCGATCGGCCATCGGCCGCGCCTTGGCGTCGGGGTTTGGGCGCCGGCCTACAACTCGCCCGAAAGCACGAAATCGTCCGGATTGGGCGCTTGGGACTGTTGCCAGAACTCGAGCATCGTCCCGGGCCAGTTCTGGGTTACCCGCCCGTGTTCGTTCTTGTACCAGCTCTTGACGTTGGGCGAGCCCCAAGCCATCGCTAGGTTGCCCTCGTCGATCCTCTCGTTGTAGGCGTCGTGGACGTCGCGGCGGCAGTTCATGGCCGCCTTGCCTTCGGTGAGCAGGAGCTTGAGGCAGCCCATGATGTAGCGCACCTCGCACTCGGAGAAGAAGACGATGCTGCCGTTGACGACGATGTTGGTGTTGGGGCCGTAGCAGAAGAAGAGGTTCGGAAAGCCCGGTGCGACCATGCCGAGATAGGCGCGCGGATCGGCACCCCAATGCTCGCGCAGCTCGACGCCGCCCTCGCCGTAGATCTTCATGGGGAAGAGAATGCGGGAGGCATAGAAGCCCGTGCCGTAGAGGATCACGTCCGCCTCCACCCGGCGCCCGGATTCCGTCTCGATGCCGTCCGGGACGATGCGGGCGATGGGGTCGGTGACGAGTTCCACGTTGTCGCGCTTGAGTGCCCGGAACCAGTGGCCGTTGTCCACCAGCATGCGCTTGCCGGCCGGGGGATAGTCCGGCACGCACTTGGCCAGGAGTTCCGGATCGTCGCCCACCATCGCCTTGACGTTGGCGGTGAGCAGCTCCCGAAGCTGGTCGTTGGCAGGACTGATGGAGCGGTCGGTCTCGTTCCACGCCGGGTCTCGCCGCACCGACGAAAGCAGTCCTTCCGAGGTGGTCCAGAACATCCAGAAGCGGAACCACTTGCCGTAGAACGGTACATGGTTCAAGAGCCAGTGCTTGCCGTCTGGAATGTAGTCGTGGTACTCGGCGCGCGGCGCCACCCAAGGCGGCGTGCGCTGGAAGATGGTGACGCTCTCGGCTTCCGGCGCAATCTCCGGCACCGTCTGGAAGGCGCTCGCGCCGGTGCCGATGACGGCGATGCGCTTGCCCTTGAGGTCGTGCTGCGCTTCCCATTGGCCGGTGTGGAAGGCGATGCCCTCGAAGTCGTCGCGACCCGGAATGTCGGGGAGCTTTGGCCGGTTGAGCTGGCCCACGGCGGTGACAATGGCGTTCGCCTCGACCGTGCGCTCGCCTTCCGGGCCGCGCACGGTTACGCGCCAGAGGCCATCGTCGCCATAGCGGGCGGAGACGACTTCGGTGTCGAGACAGATGTTGTCGCGCAGCTCGTACTCGCTGGCGATGCGGTCGAAGTAGTCGAGCAGCACGCTTTGCTGGGAAAAGTGCTGCGGCCAGTCGTTGGGGGCAAAGGAATAGGAGTAGGTGTGGTTGGGGCTGTCCACGCGACAGCCGGGATAGCGGTTCTCGAACCAGGTGCCGCCGACGCCGGCGTTCTTGTCGAAGATGGTCCAGGAGATGCCGGCTTGCTTCAGCCGAATGGCATTGACGAGGCCCGACATGCCGGCACCCACGACGACGACGTGGAAGTCCTTGCGCGCCGCCTCGGGGATGCTATCGAAACCGTCCACCCGGTACGGGTCTTCGTTGACGAGCTTGAGCTCGGAGCTAAGGAACTCGACGTAGTCGGGCGAGAGTTCCGCACCGATGATGAAGTGCAGCATCTCCTGCATCACTTCCGTCGCAGGGGCGGCGAGATCGGGGCAGCCTGCGTCGCGATGCGCCTTCAGGGCTTCGAGGGCCCGGGCGCGCATGGCGGCCTGATCCTCCGGCGAGACTCCACCCTGAGGATCGCCGAAGAGCTGACTCACCGGGCGGATGTCCCCCCGGATCAAGGAAACGTCGCCAGTGAGATGCACCAGCGCATTGATCAGCGAAGGCACATGGGCGTGCTCAAGCG
This sequence comes from Pseudomonadales bacterium, assembly GCA_965116935.1. GTDB lineage: Bacteria > Pseudomonadota > Gammaproteobacteria > Pseudomonadales > Azotimanducaceae > VXYL01. The sequence goes on from OZ220737.1 coordinate 5,694,135, forward strand.
CCGCCTCGATCTCGGCATCCGTCGCCGCCGCAAGGCCGCCCGAACTTCCTTTAGTCATAGCCCCTCCCAAAAAGCCACGCGAACCGAACGATGCTACCCCACGAACCCACCCGGCGCAGGCCCCACAGGGACGGGCCTTTGCGGCGCGCCTTGGCCGGGAAGGCATTCTGCTGACGCGCCCGAAGGGACGGCAGAATGCCTTCCCTCCAAGGCCCGTCTTCCCCACCGCGTCGCGTTGGTGACGCCTTCCTCTGGAAGGAGGGCGTCTCGCCCTCCGGCGGCCGTTAGGCGCGCAGGCAGAGGAGTCGGTTAGGCACAGGAGTTGCGTCGTCAAGGTTGCGGCGCGGCGCTTGGATGGTTTGAATACGCACTTTGCCGCTTGGGGCTCCGTCAGCGAGACTTCTGACACGCTCTCTCGCATCGAGTGGCGGGCGTGATGGTGCGGTTTTGTGTTCCACAACGGGAAGAGACAATCCGATGAGTGATTTCGAGAACAAGGTCGTCATCGTCACCGGCGCTGGCAACGGGCTGGGCCGGTCGCATGCGCTGGCGTTTGCGGAGCGCGGCGCCAAGGTGGTGGTGAACGACCTCGGCGGCTCCGTTCACGGCGCCGGGCAAAGCGACGCCGCCGACGAGGTGGTGGCCGAAATCAAGGCCGCCGGCGGCGAGGCCATCGCCAACAAGGCGTCGGTGTCGGATCGCGACGGCGCCAAGAGCATCGTCGACGACGCCGTAGCCGCCTTCGGCACCGTCGACATCGTCGTCAACAACGCCGGCATCCTGCGCGACAAGTCGTTCAAGAACATGACCCTCGACGAGTTCGATCTCGTCATCGACGTGCACCTGCGCGGCACCGCCTACGTCACCCGCTTCGCTTGGCCCATCATGTACGAGAAGAACTGGGGCCGCGTGGTGCTCACCAGTTCCACCTCCGGCATCTTCGGCAACTTCGGCCAAGCCAACTACGGCGCCGCCAAGATGGCGATGCTGGGGCTGATGAACGTGCTCGCCATCGAAGGCGCGGCGCACAACGTGCGGGTCAACTGCCTCGCGCCCGGAGCGGCCACGCGCATGACCGCCAGCGTCCCCGGCTCCACCATCGACATGAGCAATCCACCGCCGGAAATGAGCCCAGCACTTGTCACCCCGGCCGTGCTCTACATGTGCAGCGAGGACGCCCCCTCGGCACACACGATCCACGCTGCGGGCGGCCGCTACTCGCGCTCGCAGACCTTCACCAACGAAGGCGTCTCGCTCGGCCTCGAAGCCAACATCGAGGACCTGACGGACCAGGTGGCAAAGGTCGTGGACATGGGTGCAGCTACGGCATTCGATCCGCTGGCGCGGCGTCGGCGTGGCTAGCCCGCATTTCTCACCAGACCTCGTTTGCGGACGACGCGCCGAGCCGCTGCAAAGCGGTGAGCGGCAGGGCCTTGGAGGGAAGGGCATCCTGCCCTTCGAGGCGCCCGAAGGCGCGTTCTGGCGCACGCCTCAATGCCGCGTCTGACCATCGCGGAGCGCGACGCGTTCCTCGCCGAACGCGGCGTGCTCATGCGCATCGCCACCGTGCGCGAGGACGGTGGCCCGCTCGTGACACCCATCTGGTTCATCTACGAGGAGGGTGCCATCTGGTTCACGCCCCGAGCGGCCTCCGAGTGGTTCGCTTGCCTGCGCCATGACCCGCGCGTGGCGCTCTGCATCGACGAAGAGGCGAACCCGTATCGCAAGGTGGTGATCGAAGGCACAGCGGAACTCCGCCACGACCTCGGTGCCGACGACCTTTGGCGTGACCGCTACCGCCGCATCGCCAAGCGCTATGTCAACGAGGAAGGCGCAGAGGCGTACATCCAGAACACCATCGACCAGGAGCGCGGTCTCTACCTCGTGCCGCTCGCGGGATCGAAGGTGCGAACGTGGCGGATGCCGGTGCAGGGCGAGTCGCCCACCGGCATTTGGGCACGCCGCTACTACGCTCCAGGCACCCGCTACGCTCGCGAGTCGTAACCCCCACGAGGCGTACCGGCGTCCGCACGGACCGCCGCCCTGTTCCCTGCGCGTTTGGCGACCCAAGAACGTCGTCGGGCAGGGGCAGGCCTGCACTCGAACCCCACGCAACCGGCGCATGTTCGCCATGCCCAAACGGAAATCGTGCTACGTTTGGCAGGCGGGGATGTGCGGAGGAAGGGGACATGGCGGAGCCGGTAGAAGAAACGCGTAGCTGGCTAGGTTGGCTGCAGGTTGGGATCGTCGTCCTTGTTGTGCTCGTGGGCATCTACTTCGCCCGCGCGCCGCAGGTGCCGCAGTATGACGACGCACCCGTGCGCGGTGCCGAGGCACCCGCCGTCACCGTCCTGCAGCCGACGGCAGGGTCGCAAGCGCTGACGGTTTCGCTCACCGGGGGCGTCGATGCCCGCAAGAAAGTGCGGGTGCAACCTGGATCGAGTGGACAGGTGGTGGAGGTGTCGCCCTCGTTACGCTCCGGCGGCACCTTCCGTGCTGGCGAGACGCTGCTCAGCATCGACACAACGGAATTCGAGCTGCGCCTGGACCGCGCCCGCGCCAACCTGGAAGCGGCGCAAGGGCGCCTGCGCAAGCAGCGAGACAAGGGCGCATACGACTCGGCACAATTCCGCCGCGCCAATCCCGGCCAGGACGTGCCACCAAGCGTTGCCCGGCTCGGCCAGATCCAGCGTTTCGAGGGCAGGGTGCGAGCCTTGGAAGCGGACGTGAAGCTGGCCGAGACGCGCCTTGCGGACACGCGCGTGTCGATGCCCTTCGACGGCACGGTGATCGTCGCCTCCGTTGCGGCCGGTGAACGCGTCGGCCCCGGCCCGGTGGCCACGGTGTTCCGCACCGGTGACGTCGAGGTGCGCGCCCCCATCGCCACCGGCGATCTCGCCTATCTCGACGACCCCCGTGGCCGCGCCGCCACCGTATGGGCCGGAGGGCGACGGTACGACGCGGTCGTCACGCAACAATCCCCGGTCTTAGCACCCAAGACGCGTCTGGCAGCGCTGTTCCTCGACTTCGCCGAGGGTGCCGACGAGTTGCCGATGCCCGGAACCTTCGCGCTAGTCGCAATCCGCGGGCCGGCGTTCGACAACGCCTTCCTGCTGCCGGACACGGCGCACAGAACCGATGACAGCGTCTGGATCGTGCAGGACGGCAAGCTCGAGCGCGTCGTGCCGCGCACGCTCGGACGCACCGACGAAGGCTGGGTGGTGGCCGCCTTCGACGCCGGCGAGGGCATCGTGGTCGGTGCGGTTCCCGACGAACAGCCGGGGCTGGCCGTCGTTGCCGTCGCTGCCGGTGAGCGATGATGAGCGACGCCGGCAGCGAACCCGCGCCGGGGCCGGGCGCGGCTGAAGCCGATGCGCAAGGCGGCCCGACTCGCCTGATCGCCAGCATAGTCAACAACCGCGTCGCCGCCTTCCTGCTCATGGTGCTGGTGCTTGGCGGCGGCGTGTTCGCAACCACCGGAATCGACCGGCAACTGCTGCCCAACGTGGACCTCAAGCAGGTCGTTGTGACGGTGCCCTATCCCGGCGCGAACCTCGACGAGGTGGACGCGAGCATCACTCGGCGCGTCGAGGAGCGGCTGCACGGGATCGAGGGGGCGAGCCGTGTCACAGCGCGTTCGGTGGCCGGCACCTCCACCGTGATTGTGGACGTGGAGCCGCTGGCCGAGACCGCACAGGTGCTCGAGGACGTTCGCGCCGCCATCGACCGGATCGAGTCTTTCCCGCCACCCGATGCCGAGCAGCCACAGGTGGTGGCGGGTGCCCTGAAGGTGCCGGCGCTGACGCTCGCCGTTGCCTCCCCGTCGCTCGCCGCCGAGGGCCTCCGGCGCGCCGCCGAAGACTTGCAGGAAGCCCTGCTGATGCTGCCGAGCGTGGCCTCTGTCGACATCGAGTGGGCGGCCGAACGCCAGATCACCATCGAGCTCTCCGAGGAGGCACTGCGGGAGCACCGCCTCACGATCCCCGAGGTGGTCTCCACCGTGCGCAATGCGTCGGCGGACCTCACCTCCGGTGAACTGCACACCGAAGCTGGCAGCCTGATGTTGCGGGTGGACGAGCGCCGTCAACGCGGCGAGGAGTTCGAGGACATCGTGCTGATGGCGCGACCGAACGGCGCGATGGTGCGGCTCAACGACGTTGCCACCGTGCGCGATGCCTTCGGCGACATCCGCCCGGTGGCTGAACTCGACGGCGTGCCGGCGCTGTTCCTTTCCGCACGCGCCAGAGGCCAGGCCTCCGAGATCGAACTGGCCGCCGAAGCCCGCGCCTTCCTTGCCGCGTACGAAGCCCCTGCCGGCAGCACGGTGTCGATCTGGGACGACGGGTCGGCCGACCTCAGCGCCCGCATCAACGCCTTGGTGAACACCGGGCTCCTGAGCCTCGCACTGGTGTTCATCGTGCTGGCGCTCGCCTTCGACTTCCGCCTCGCGTTCTGGATCGCGCTCGGCCTGCCGACGGCGTTCCTCGGCGCCATGCTGCTGTTCCCCGCCTTTGGCCTCACCATCAATCTCGCCACGCTGTTCGCGCTCATTCTCGCCATCGGCATCGTCGTCGGCGATGCCGTTGTGGTGGGCGAGAACATCGCCCGGCAGCGCGAGGCCGGCCTCGCCGGCGCCGCGGCGGCAATCGAGGGTGCCCGGCGGGTTTTTTGGCCGCTGGTGGTGGCGGTCGGCACGACGATGCTGGGCGTGCTGCCGCTCTTGTTCCTGGATGGATTGGCGGGACAACTGCTGAACGTGGCGCCAGCGCTGTTGCTGGTGCTGGCGGTTTCCTTGGTGCATGCATTCCTGATCCTGCCGTCGCACTTGGCGCACGGGCGCGACTGGAGCCGCTGGCCCATGTCGGCCATCCAACGACGGCTTCGCGTCGGCATCGACGGATTCCGCGACCGCACGGCTGTTCCTGCCATCGGCACCGCGGTGCGGCATCCGGCTTGGTCGCTGGCCATTGGCCTCGCCATCGTCGCCGTGGCTGCGCTCGCGGTCGGCACCGGTGTCGTGCGTCTGGGCGACCTCGGCGAGTTCGAGGTGAATACCGTCGAGGCAGACCTCACCTTCCCGGTTGGAACGCCTCCTGCCGTCGCCGAGGCCGGTGCCCGGCAGCTTGTGCGCGCCGCCGCCGAGACCAACGAGGCGTTGCCCGGCGCGCCGATCGAGGCCGTGGCCCTGGTGGTGGGGCATCGATTCCCACCGTTGATGGATTTCACGAGCGACGCCGACAGCTATCGCAGCAATGTCGCAGCCGTGCGTTTGCGGCTCACGGAGGAATCCTCTCGCTCGGTGTCGGCTGCGTCGGTGGAGGCACAATGGCGCAGTCGCGTCGGCGAAGTCGCCGGTGCCGAGCGACTGGCCTTTGGCACCAGGCTCCGGGGCGCGGGCGACGACTTCCGCATCGCGCTCTCGCACCCCGATGCCGATACGTTGCGCGAAGCGGTTGACGACTTGCGTGCGCTCGTACGGGAAGTTCCGGGCACGCGCGCCGTGCGCGACTCGCTGTCGAGCGGCAAGCGCCACTTCGATATCGAGATCACCGACGTCGGCGAAGCCGCCGGACTGACGCCGCGCCTCCTGGCGGGGGCTCTCCGCAACCGCTTCTTCGGCGCGGAGGCACAGCGCATCGTGCGCGGCCGCGACGAGGTCAAGGTCATGGTGCGCTATCCGACGGAGCGGCGGGCGGACTTGGCGGAACTCGCCAACGAGCGCATCGATCTGCCCGGCGGACCGGCAATCCCCCTCGCCGTCGCGGCCAACGTGGTCGAGACGCAGGAGTTCGATGCGGTGGTGCGCGTCGACGGCGTTCAATCTGCCGAGGTGGGCGGCCAGGTCGATGCGAACGAGACGACCGCTGCCGCCGTGATGGCAGAGCTCAAGGAGGGCGCGATCGCGCGAGTCCTCGCTCGCCATCCGGGCCTTTCCTACACGGCCACCGGGCCCACCGCCGACCTCGCCGGCAACTTCGAGTCCCTCGGCTTCACCGTGCCGCTGGCGCTCTTGGCCATGTACATGGTGCTGGCGGTGCTCTTGCGCAGCTACGGCCAGCCACTCATCGTCCTCACGGCCATGCCGCTCGCCGCCGCCGGCGCCGTGCTCGCACACCTGCTGCTCGGCTATGCCATGAACTTGGCATCGCTGCTGGGCATCGTCGCGGTGCTGGGGCTTGCCATCAACGACACCGTGCTGCTCATGGATCGCTATTCCTCGATCCGCGCCAGCGCCGACATTCCGGCGGTGGCGGCGGTGAGCGGCGCCGTGCGGCAACGCTTCCGCCCCATCCTCATGACGACCGTCACCACGGTGGTTGCGCTGTTGCCGGTGCTGTACATCGAGTCGGAGGCGATGCAGGGGACGCTGGTGCCGTTCGCGGTAAGCGTGCTCGGTGGGCTGGTCGCTTCCTGTGCGGCGGTGCTCTTCCTCGTGCCGGCCGTCATGCTGGTGGCCGAGGAAATTGCGGAACGGCGCGGTGCGGAACCGGCCTTCGCCGCGGGAGGCCCCGCGTGAGCGACGCTCCGGGGGGTGCGGCCACGGCGGCGGCCACCGGCTCGGTTGCGGGACGCGGCTGGATCGCCCGCTTCGTTCGCAATCGGGTGGCCGGCAATGTGCTGATGGTCCTGCTCATCGTCGGCGGCCTGCTGGCGGTGACCCGGCTCGACGTCCTCTACCTCCCGGCAACCGACTGGAAGCAAATTCACGTGACCGTGCCCTATCCCGGCGCCAGCCCGGCCGAGGTGGAAGAGCGCATCACCAAGCGGCTCGAGCAGGGGCTCCGGGGCGTCGATGACGTTGCCTGGATCGCCTCGCGTGCCACGGCCAACTTTGGCGAGGTGACCTTGCACGTCGAGCCGGGTGGGAGCAGCGAGCGCGTGCTCGAAGACGCCCGGGCGGCGGTAAGCCAGATCGAGGCGTTTCCGCCGCGCAATGCCGAGCGGCCCGAGTTCGTCATGCGAAAGGCCGACGCGCCCACCAAGATCACGCTCGCTGTTTCGTCGCAGTCGGCCTCGCCGCCGTACTTGCGCAGCGCCGCGGAAGACCTGCGCGAGCATCTGCTGGCGCTGCCCACGGTGTCGGATGTGGAGCTCCGCTTCGCGCCGGGCCGGGAAGTGCGGGTCGAGGTGGACGAGGAGGCGCTCGACGAGTTCGGCCTCAGCGTCTCTGAGATCGTGCGCAAGCTGAACGCAACGTCGCTCGACCGAACCGCCGGTGAACTGTGGACCAGCGTTGGCGACGTGGTTCCACGGGTGCGGGAGCGGCGTCGAACCGGCGCGGAACTCGAAGAGGTCGTGCTGCTGGCGCGCCCCGGCGGCGCCACCGTTCGGCTCGGCGACGTGGCCACGGTGCGCGACGATCTGCAGGACACCGGGGTCAAGACCGAAGTGGATGGCATCCCGACCGTGTTCGTGGCGGTCAAGCATCGTTCAGAGGCCATTACCGACATCGAAGTCGTCGAGTCCGTGCGCGCCATGCTCGATTCTTACGAGCCGCTGGCCGGCGTTCAGGTGTCCGTCTGGCAGAACATCCTGGTGAACACCTTGGATGGCGTCAATTCGGTGCTCTACGCCGGCATCATCGCCACGGCTCTCGTGGCGGTGGCGCTCGCATTGGTGCTGGATCTGCGGCTGGCCATGTGGGTGGCCTTGGGCGTGCCCACATCCTTCTTGGGGGCGCTGCTGCTGTTTCCTGCATTCGACCTCGTGATCAGCGCCGCAACGCTGTTCGCGCTCGTGCTCGTGGTCGGCATCGTCGTGGACGATGCGGTGGTGGTGGGCGAGAGCATCGCCCGGCAGCGAGAGCTTGGCCTGGCCGGCGCGGATGCGGCGGTGTCCGGCGCTCGACGCGTGTTCCGACCCGTCGCCTTGGGGATTGCGACCACCATGGTCGCCACGGTGCCGGCGTTCTTCACGGAGGGTGGCATCGGCCAGGTGCTCAATGTGCTGCCCATCGTCGTCATGCTGACGCTGGCGATGTCGATGGCAGAGGCGTTTCTCATCCTGCCGACGCATCTCGCACACGGCGGAGACTGGAGCCGATGGCCGCTGTCGGCCGTGCAGGCGAGGTTCCGCCGGGAACTGGACCGCTTGCGTGACGAGCGCGCCTTGCCGGCCATTGACCTCGCGGTTCGCAATCCCGGCTGGACCGCAATGGTCGCGGCTGGCGTCGCCGTTGCCGCGCTGGCGCTGGTGGCCTCGGGAGTGGTGGCGATCGGCTACCAACCGAATCGTGCGTCCGACCGGGTGTCGGCGCGGCTGACCTATCCGGCCGGCACGCCTCTCGAAGTCACCGAGGCAGGTGCGCGCAGGCTCGTCGCCGCCGCAGCGCGCGCCAACGACGCGATCGAGGAGCGACCCATTGCCCAGACGGGGATGGTGGTGGGCCACTACTTCAGCCGCCCCAGCAGAACGAGCCTGCTCGGCGGGCAGTTCGACACCAATGTCGCCGGCGTCGCGTTGCGGCTCACGCCCGATGCGGAGCGCAGCATGACGCCAGAGCAAGTGGCGGGACATTGGCGTGACGCCGTGGGCGCGCTGGAGCATGGCGGATCCCTCATCATCTCGGCGAGTCCTGCTGCGGAATCGTATGACTTGACACTTGCGCTGCTGCACCCCGAAGAAGCCGTGCTGGCGCAGGCAGCCCTAGGCCTCGTTGCAGCCTTGGATCGAATCCCGGGCGTCTTCCAGGTGGATCACTCCCTGGATCGGGGCAAGCGCCACTACGAACTCACGCTGACGGCTGCCGGCGAGGCGGCGGGGCTCGACGCCCGCGCGCTGGGCGGGCAGCTCCGGGCGCGCTTTTTCGGCACGGAAGTGCAGCGCAACCAACGCGGTCGCGACGAGGTGAAGGTGACGGTGGGCTATCCGGGTTCCCGCCGTGGGAGTGTTGCGGATTTGCTGGACGAGCGTCTCGACCTGCCCGCCGGGGGCCAGATTCCCCTCGCCGAGGCGGTGCAAGTCATCGAGGCGCAGCAGCCGGAGATGCTGATGCGGGTCGATGGCCTGCGTGCCGCAGAGGTTCGTGCGCGGGTGGACAACACCGTCGTCACAGCCAACGCAGTGATGAGGCAGCTCAGCGCGGGGGCGTTGCCGGCACTTGCAGAGCGTCACCCCGGCCTCGCCCATCGATTCACCGGCGACGCCGGCGCGTTCCTTCAGGGGCTGGCCACCCTCGCCTACACAGCGCCCTTGGCACTGCTGGTGATGTACATCCTGATCGCTTTGCAGTTCAAGAGCTTCGGGCGGCCGCTGGTGATCCTTGCGACGGTGCCGATGGCCTTTGCCGGGGCCGTGTTCCTACACTTGATCCTCGGCTATCACCTCTACTTTGCGGCTCTCCTTGGCGTGGTCGCGGCGACCGGCGTGGCCGTCAACGACACCCTGCTGCTCATGGACCGCTACTACGCCATCCGCGCCGAAAGCGACCAGTCGGCGGCACAGGCCGTCCGCGCCGCCGTGCGCGAGCGGTTTCGGCCCATCGTCCTGACCACGGTGACGACCTTCATCGGCCTGCTGCCGATTCTCTACATTCCGTCGGAGGCGACTTCGAGAGTCTTGCTGCCCATCGTCATCAGCCTCATCGGCGGTCTCGTCGCCGCCAGCATCGCCATCCTGTTCCTTGTGCCAGCCATCCTGACGATGGCCGAGGGCGCCAACCGACGCCTGGCCGACCGGCTCGCGACAACGGACGCACTCGCCTGACATGGGCCGGTTGGCGCGCTTCCTTGCGGCGCTCCGCCGCCACCTAGGGCCGGTTGCGGTGGCGCTTGGCGCCATCTTCCTTGCCGCCTTGATCATGGCCACGGCGCCCAAGCTGGAACCCCAAGTCGCTGCCGAAACGTTGCCGAGCGTGCCGGTGGTGGAGGTGACCTCGGGCCCCGTGCGCATGGTGGTCAACGCGTTCGGCACCGTGGTGCCGAAGACCGAGAGCCGGCTGGTGGCGGAGGTTGCCGGGCGGGTGGTGGCCGTGGCCGACACCATGGTGTCCGGCGGCTTCTTCCGCAAGGGCGACGTGCTCGTCGAGATCGAGCGGCTCGACTACGCCGCCGCCGTGGCGCAATCGCAAGCGCGACTGAAGTCCGCGCTGAGCGAACTCGCCAGTGCCGAGCGCGCCTATGCGCGGCAGGAGGAACTGGCCGCGACCCAGGCTGGCAGCGAGTCGAGCAAGGACGACGCCCGCAACCGATTGCTCGTGGCGCGTGCTTCGGTGGACGAGGCCCGGATACTGCTCCGCCGCGCCGAACGCGACCTCGAACGCACGCGCCTTGTTGCGCCTTACGATGGCCGCGTGCGCAGCGAGAGCGTCGATCCGGGGCAGTTCGTGAGCCGCGGCGAGATGGTTGCCAGCATGTATTCGGTGGACTTTGCGGAAGTCCGCCTGCCGGTGCACGACGACGACCACGCTTTCCTGCCGCTCGACCTGGGCCAGGACGCCGGCAACATCGCCCTTGACGTCACCCTCGTTGCCCGCTTCGCCGGTCGCGAGCACTCCTGGCGGGCGGGCATCCAACGCAGCGAAGGCGAGCTCGATCCCAAGACCAAGATGGTCAACCTGGTGGCCGAGGTGCAGGCGCCGTATGCTCAGCCGAAGGGGACGCCGCCGCTCATCATCGGCCTGTTCGTCGAAGCCGAGATTGCCGGCCACGAGATGGAGGACATCGCCCTGCTGCCCCGCTCCGCGCTGCAGGGCGGTGACGCGGTGTATCTCGTGGACGCCGAGCAGCGCCTGGTGCGGCAGGACGTGGATGTGGTTCGCATCGTCGGCGAGGACGCATACGTCGGCGGCCTGGCGTCCGGCGATGTGGTCTGCACCGACACCGTTGCACGCGTTCTCGAAGGCCGCCGCGTGCGTGCCGTCAGCGCCGCCAAACCGCTCGCAAACGCTCGCGGTCTGGCCCCAGCCCCCGGCTAGCGCCGCCAAACCCCTCGCTAGCGCTCGGCGTCTGGCCCCAGCCCCCACTTACCTAGGAACACTCGGCACATGAGGCGCATCATCACGTGGTTTGTCACCAACTCGGTGGCGACCAACCTACTCGTGGGCTTCGCGGTGGTGGCCGGGGTGGCGGCCTTCTCGCAGATTCCGGTGCGCACCTATCCGGATTTCGACCTGCCCGTCGTCTCCATCACCGTGCCGTATCTCGGCGCGGCTCCCGAGGAGGTGGAGCGCGGCGTCTGCACCCGCATTGAGGACCATGTGGATGGCGTGGTGGGGATTCGGGAAGTCCTCGCCACGGCCGACGAGGGCATCTGCACGGTGCGCGTGGAACTGCTTCACGATGCAGACCGAACCCAGGCTCTGAACGACATCCGCAACCGCATCGGCGCCATCGAGACGTTCCCGGCCGAGGCGGAAGCGCCGCTAGTGCGCCTCGTCGAAGTGCCTTCGGTGGTGATCGAGGTTGCCGTCACGGGACCCACCGACGAGCGCCGGCTCAAGCAACTGGCGCGGCAAGTGCGCGCCGACATTCTGGCCTTGCCGGGCATCACCCAAGCAACCGTCGCCAATGTTCGACCCTTCGAGCTTGCCATCGAGGTGTCGGAGGAGTCCTTGCTGCGCAACGACATGACCTTCGATCAGGTGGCAGCGGCGGTGAGCAGAAACTCGGTGGACCTGCCGGGGGGCACCATCAAGGCGGATCAGGGCCAGGTGCTGCTGCGCACCAAGGGGCAGGCCTACAACGCCGACGAACTGAACAAGCTCGTGGTCAAGGCGCGTCCGGACGGCAGCCGGGTGCTGCTCGAGGATGTCGCGGACGTCATCGATGGCTTCGAGGACACCAGCGAGCGCTTCGTCTTCGACGGCACCCCGGCGGCGCTGGTGCAGGTTTCACGGGTCGGCGATCAGGACATTCGCCAAATCGCCAATGCCGTCAAGGACTACGTCGCCGGGTTCGAGACCAGCCGTCGCGACAACGGAGAACCCGTGCGGCTCACGGTGTGGAACGACCAGTCGTCGATGCTGCGGGATCGCCTCGGCGCCCTGATGGGTTCCGGCATTCAAGGGCTGCTGTTGGTTCTGGTAGTCCTCGCGCTGTTTCTGCGCCCAAGCGTTGCCCTTTGGGTGGCGGTCGGCATTCCCATCGCACTTCTCGGCGCAACCTTCCTGCTGCTGGTGTTTGGCATCACGATCAACCTGAACTCGATCATCGGCTTCATCCTCGTGCTCGGCATGTTGGTGGACGACGCGGTGGTGGTGGGCGAGGCGGCGTATGTGTCGCAGCGCACCGGCATCGGGCAGCTCGCCGGCGCAATCGACGGCACCGAGCGGGTGCTGGTGCCGGTGACCTTTGGCGTATTGACCACCGTGGCCGCGTTCCTGCCAATGCTGTACATGACTGGCACGGCCGGCACGGTGCTCGCGAACGTCGGCGCCGTCGTTGTCTGTTGCCTCGCGCTGTCGCTGGTGGAATGCCTGTTTGTCTTGCCGGCGCATTTGGGGCACCGCTCCGACTCCCTGCCCTTCGGCGAGTTCGGCATGGTGTTCCTCGCCATCCTCGTGCTCGGCGCGGTGGTGCTGGCGCCGAGCCTGCGGTTCGGCATTGCGCTCGGCATCGTAGCGCTGGGACTCGTCTGGGCCGCGCAGCTCTGGGGTGGCCTGCAGCGTTTGGGGGCCGCCTTCACGCGCATTCAGGTGCGTTTCGAGCAGGGGTTCGACGAGTTCGCCAGTCACCGCTTCCGCCGCACCGTGCGGGCAACCCTGGAACGGCCAGCGCTCGCCATCACGGCGGGCGTCGCGACGGTATTGATCGCCCTCGCCGTGGTGGCGAGCGGACGGCTCCCCTTCTCTCTGCTGACACCCGTGTACGGAGACCGGATCACGGCGGCGCTGACGATGCCGTTCGGCGTGGACGAAGCGGTCACGGCAGAGGCCATGGCGAGGCTGCGGTCGGCAGCGGCAGACGTGGCGTCGCGGCTGGAGGCGGAACACGGCGAGCCGCTGGTGGTTCACATCGCCGAAATCTACGGCAGCAACGGCAGCGGCCCGGCCGCCGGCAACGCATCGAGTCAGGCATCGAGCCATCTCGGCGCGGTGATGATGCAGTTGACGCCGGCCGAGGAGCGGCCGGCAACGGCGCTCGACATCGTCGCCGAGTGGCGCGAAGCCGTGGGCACCATCGACGGGGTGGAGTCGCTGGCATTCGATGCCGACGTCAGCGCCACCCAGGGTTACGACATCGAGCTGCGCCTGTCTGGCGACAACGTCGCGCACCTGCGCGCCATGGCGGCACACCTAGTGGCCGAGATCGAGCAGTATCCGGGCGTGGTGGACGTCGGCGACACCTATCTGGCCGGCAAGCGCGAACTGGTCATTGCCCTGACGCCTGCAGGACATGCCTTGGGCCTCACGCTGACGGACTTGGGGCGCCAAGTGCGGCAGGCCTTCTACGGCGAAGAGGCACAGCGCGTGCAGCGGGGCGAGGACGACGTTCGCATCATGGTGCGCTACCCGGAGCCGGCGCGGCGCTCGCTGGCGTCGCTGCAATCGCTGCGCATCCGCACTTCGGACGGCGCCGAGGTGCCGTTTCGGACGGTGGCCACGGTGGAGTGGGGCCAGGGGCCGTCGATCATCACGCGGGCGTCGGGCGCTCGCACCGTCACCGTGCAGGCGAAGTTGGACCTCGAACAGACCAGCGCCGACAGAGTTCGCACCGCCCTGCAGGCACCCATCGACGAAGCCTTGCAGACGTATCCGGGCATCACCTATTCGTTCGAGAGTTCGCAGGAGGCGCGGGAGTCGCTGGCGAGTGCCGGGCCGTTGTTCTTGCTGGCGCTGTTCGCCATGTTCACGCTGCTCGCCATTCCGCTGCGCTCCTATGGACAGCCGTTGATCATCCTCTCGGTGCTGCCGTTCTGCTTCGTTGGCGCCGTGGTGGGCCACCTCCTGCTGGGCCTGGTGCCGGGCTCGGTCGTCAGCCTGTCGATGCCGTCGCTCATGGGAATGGTCGCGGCTGTCGGGGTGGCAGTGAACGCGACATTGGTGCTCCTCCACAGCGTCAACCACTTCCGTGCCGGGGGCGATTCCATGATCGATGCGCTCGAGAACGGAGCGGTCGCGCGTTGCCGCCCCATCCTGATCACCACCGCCACCACCCTGGCGGGGCTGACGCCGCTCATCCTCAACACCAGCGCCAGCATCGCGCCGATGCGGCCGATCGTCGTGTCATTGGCTTTTGGCGTGGCGACGGCGGCGGCCGCAGCGCTGCTGTTCGTGCCGGCGTTCTGGCTGGTACTGAGCCGGGGCGGCAGCAGGGCAAAGGAAACGGTAGCCGCCGGGTTCGGCAACCTGGTCGGTCGGTCGCCCCGGCTTCAGCGCTGGATGGAGCGCTACCCCTATGTGGAAGAGAGCCTTGCCAGCCAAGAGTTCACGGACTTGGTGGTGGACGACGAGGGTCTCGACCCGGAGACGGCGCGCATCGCTCGCGCGGGCCTGGTGCGGCTCTACTATCAGCGCGAGTTCGACCGTTCGGCCATGGACGAGCAACTGGCGGCCATGGCGGAACGCGCCCCGACCACCGACAAAGAGGTGGAGGAAGTCCGTTCCTGGGCGCAGCAGCGGGCATTCCAGCTTGCTGCCCACATGTTGCGCTCCGCGATAACGCCGCGCGAGGCAGCGGAGCCCCTCGCCAACATTCTCGACGCCGCCACCCGAGCCCTGCTCGACGCGGCTCGGCGCGATACGGCTGGCGAACACGGCGAGTTGCCGAGCGGGAAAGTGGCGCTGGTGGCTCTCGATGCGGCCGGGCGGAGGGAACTGGCCGTGGGTGCGCCGCTTCGCATCCTGTTCCTGTATGAGTGCGATTCGGTGCCTGCGGATGTGACCCTCACGGCGCAGCAGTGGCACGAGCGCCTGTTGCAGCGCTTCATGCGCCTCGCGCGCGAACTGTCGCCGGGCGGCATGTTGTTTCAGACCAGCGAGCCCTATCGACTTGAACTCGCGGCCACCGACCCGGCTTCGCCAGCACACGCCATGGCCGACTTCGAGGAGCTCTGCGCCGCAACGCCAACGTGGCAGGACTTGCGGGTGCTGGTGCATGCCAGAGTCGTCGTCGCTGACGGCGAGCTTGCAGAGCGCTTCGACACCGCGCGCCGGAGCGCAATCGCGCAACCCCGGGACGCTGGGCTCGTGATGCAGCAACTGGCAACGCACCGAATACTGCAAGCTGGCGACCGGTGGGACGTGGACGAACTTCCCGGCGGCCTGACCGACATGGCGCTGGCAGCGGAAGCGATCCAGTTGGCCAACGCGTCCGCGACGCCGGAGGTCGTGGCAACCGGGCTAGTGCCAACTTTGGAAGCGGCCGGCCGCCACGGCGTGATCGACCCCGAGACCGCCACCGACCTAACCGAAGCCACGGTTCTGTGGCAGAACCTTCAAGGCTTCGCCAGCATGGTGAGCCCAGACCAATCCAACCCCAGCAACGCAACCCCCGAGCACCAACAGGCCCTAGCCGAAATCTGCGGCGCCACCAGCTTCGACGACTTGGCCGCCATGGTGCAGGCCCACTCCCACCGCGCCGCAACGCGCATGGACGAGCTGTTCGCCACATCACGCTAGGACCTCGGGGACGGGCTTGCGCCGTCCCAGCCGATAGCGATCAGCAGCGCCTCGAACGGGGCAGCCGTATCGCGCAACTCATCGTCCTCGCAACCGGCACGGCTCATGCCGTTGACAGCCGACACCCAGCGCCCGACGGTCTTTGTGCCTGTTAGCTCGTCCGGGCCTCGGGAATGTCACAGCAATGTGTGTCGGCTGTGGACCCTTCGATGATGGTGTCGTTCGCATCCGCCTTGCTGTGGCGGGCCAGACTCTTGCGAGCCGTGCAAGTGGTGCGGTAGCGTGCCCAGCGTGAACGCAAAGCAACGCAGGACTCTGGATGCGGTGTTTGCCGATCCCGTGTCAGGAACCATCGAGTGGGATGCAATTGAGCGCCTTCTCATCGCGGTGGGTGGACGACGGATCGAAGGACGCGGGTCTCGGGTGCGATTCGAGAAGGATGGCAACGTCGAGACCTTCCACAGACCGCACCCGGCCAAGGAGGCGAAGCGCTACCAAGTTCGAGCCGCAAGGGCCTTCCTGCGGCGCATCGGAGTCGAGCCATGAACAACGTCATGACCTACAAGGGATTCTCAGCGTGCATCGAATACGACGACGAGGACGGGATCCTGTTTGGCCGCGTGGCCGGCATCCGCGACGGCGTGGGGTTCCATGCCGAGTCCGTTGCTGCGCTTCGACTGGCATTCAGCGAGGCGGTGGACGACTACCTCGACACGTGCGCGAAGATCGGCAAGGTGCCGGATCGGCCCTACTCCGGCCAAGTCACGCTGCAGATTAGCGCCGACGTACATCGCGACGTGGCAGTCGCCGCTGAACTCGCGGGCAAGGGCCTCAGCCAGTGGGCGGAGGAGGTCCTCAAGCGCTCGACGGAGCGACCTTAGGCCGAAGCCTTTGGCACGAGGGACGGGAGGGGGGAGCGGCAACTGCCATCGATTGGTCGTCGCGTTGAGAGCTGGACCATTTTGACCCCACGGTGCCCTTCTGCGGCACCCAGGACTTGAATGTGGCAGGCGCTTGACCCCCGCAACGGCCGCAAGGCGCGTCGTTTCCGTAGAGACGCCCGCTCCCCGAGGACACGACCACCAACGAGTCGCCTTTGGGCTGGGCGAACGAAACGCGAGGGGTTGGGCGAACGAAACGCGAGTCGTTCCGATGCCACGGAGGGCGAGGCGCACTTCCCTCGAGGAGGTCGCCGAAAGTCGGCGATAACGCGGCGACTCTCGGTGAGCTAATCGGCATCACGTTCCTGGCTGTGGCGAAAGCGCCGCGAGTCGTGGTTTCTACCGGGAGATGGTCGACCGGGTAGGCCTGGCGATGGCAGGCGACTACATCCCTGACCGAGAACCATCGTCTCCGTTAGGTTCGACACCAGACGATTCCCATCGCCATCATTGTACGTCGCCACCAGCCTTTCCGAGCATCCGCCGGGCGACGCGGAACCCCGTGTTCTGGTTCCGGGTCACGGGCTCGTACTTAAAGCGGTGCGCCGAACGAAGGCCGGCCGGCCCCACGTACCGGGACCCGCCTCGCAGCACTCTCCGCTCACACCCCGGAACTTCCCACGCGCTCCCGTCGGTCTGACCCCCGACGTAACTCGGTCGCCAGCAATCCTCGGTCCACTCCCAGACATTGCCCAAGACGTCGTACAAGCCGAATGCATTCCCTTCATAGCTCCCCGCCGGAGCCGTGTAGGTGTACCGGTCGCTGCAATCCGCTCGCCATCCGAACACCGTGCTCATGTCTGCGCCGTTCGCATAGCGACATTGATCGCGCTCGCTGACTGCATCGCCGTTCTCCCAGAAACGCGCGGTCGATGTGCCCGCTCGAGCCACGTACTCCCACTCGGACTCCGTCAAGAGCCGATACTCCGCGCCGGACTTGCCCGAGAGCCACCGCACGTATCCCTGCGCGTCGTCCCAGCTAACGCACGACACCGGGTGCTGGTCGGTCTGGTCGAACCCCACGTTCCGCCATCCGTGCCTCATCGACAACCGCCACCCCCGGGTCGTCGGCTCCTCGATCCAGCATCCCCTTTCAGGCTCGTGTCCCGACGCCTCCACGAAACCCCTAAACTCGCGCCGCGTCACCTCGTAGACTCCCACGGCAAACCTCTCCGCAAACGTCACCTGATGCAGCGGCCGCTCATTCGGATAGCTTCCCGCTTCGTGGACCGACGCACCCATCGTGAATGAGCCGTTCGGCACAACCACCATTGCCGGACATCCTGCACAGTCGCGGAAGACGGTACCCGCTGCTCGGTCTCGGTCCGCCCCTTCCGGCGCCGTCACGGCGTTCTCTTCCGGTTCGCCGACCATCTTCGGAGCTTTACCATTCGATTCCTCCGTCCCACGCAGAAGACCCTCGCCGTAGAGCAGTGTCAGACCGGCGATCACCAGCGCCACAATGGTGTACGCCGCCACGGCCTTGCTGCCGTGCCAGCCGCCGCCGGCCGCTCCCTCCTCTAACTGCCCCGTGCTACCGCGACGTTCCTCGTCCCCGCGGATCGACCCGCCGCCCCTCCGCACGTCGTCGCCCGAGGCGTACACCATGCCGACCGCGCCGATCGGCGGCACCTCCGATTTCCTGCCCTGCAGCGTCCGCAGCAGCTCGCCGTAACTCTCGGCGTAGCGCGCCGCGGAGCTCAAGTCCGCGTACCGTTTGCCGCGCAGCCACGACGGCGCCGCTTCGCTCCAAGCGCCGCGCGCCAAAACGGGGATGTATTTGCGGTGGTTGCCGCGTGCGGCAATCTCGCCGGTCATGATCGCGCCCTCGAAACCCACGCCGCCGGTGCCGGCGTCCGATTTGCGGCGGTATCCCGGCGTACAGACGATCACCACATAGTCGTTGTCGCGGATCTCCCGCTCCATGAAAGCGGGCAGGGAGTCCCCGAGTTCAGAATGCCACCTGTCCAGCCTGGTTTCGACGCCGTCCCGGCGCAAGTCGCGAGCCAGACGCGCAACCCAAGCCTTGTGCGTCTCGTCGTCCCACGAGTACGACAGGAACACTTTCGTAGCACTAACCATCTAGCCCCTCACCGCGCATGCAAACCCGCCTCGCGCCCTGCCGCGCGATCCACCCACGTATTCCCTTCATCGCCATCCCGTTCACCTGTCACTGTGCGGCTATGTTCAACCGTCCCCGCTTCCCCGGGAACGCTGCGCCCTCCTTCACCCGCCAGAGGAACACGATGTCCACGGCGATCCCGAGTCCCCGCGCTGTCACCGTCAACGCACTGCACGCTTCGTTGGCCGACAGGCCCTGGACCGAGATGTCGGCTTCGGGGAGGTGGTGATAACCGTCGTCCGTCTTCCGTCCGGCGACTACGTTGGCTGGACACCGACGCCGTAGTTCATCCACATCGCCCACCTCGCGCATGGCCAGTATCAGCACCCGGTGCAGCATGCGGTTCCAGTTCGGCTTCGCCACATCTTCGCCAGCGAGACGGGCGGTCAGCAGCTTCGTGTGCGTGAGATCCGGCAAGCGGTCCGACTCCACGTTATGGTCGACGGCCTGCCCCATTTCCCTCGACGGCGGTGCATGCCGTCCTTCCAGGGCGTCGAGCGCGCGATTCACCACCGCGTCCACGCTGTCGATCAGTGGCCGTGCGTGCCGCTGAAGGCGCTCGAAGGTCGCCTGCTCTATGGTCACATCCGGCATCCAAGACACTCCTGAGTCCATCTCGCAATGAGAATATGGCATATTCTCGTAATTCCGTAAAGGCGTTTTTTGTTTGTCCCATGGTATCGGCGGGAAGCACGTCACCCCTACGCTCTCCTTTCTTGCAGCCGAACACCAACTGCGTCAGGTATTCATCGTTTCGGGCTATGCGGCCAAGAAGTCGCCCATGACCATTTGCGTGTCGGACCGCAAGTTCACCCGGCGCGAAGATCGTCCGGCATAGCCGCCGGTATTCGCGTGTCGTGCATGCGCGACCAACGCGCCGACGCGCTGCTGCACTTCGGCCTCCGTGACCGAGCCCGCGCGCCAGCGGCCAGGCAAGCCGCGCAGGCGTTTCCGAAAGCGCCGCACGTTGCCCTCCGGCGGTCCGGCAGCAAGACGAACCCCGGGAACGGCGCCGGTTCGGCGGTGCGGACGATCGGCGTCTTGCGCGGGTGCAGCCGCACCCGGCGGCCGTTCAGGTGGGCGCCGATCCGGTCCCGCCACTCGGCCAACCGATCCAGGCCGGTGGGGGACCGCAGTTTTCTCGAGCCCCAGGTTCGAGCCCGCCGGTGCCCCGAGCGGCGGCGCGTGCAAGTCGCCTCGATCAGCCGATCGAGCACGTCGAGCGCCGCGACTTCGATCCGGGCTCGGAGCAGGAGTTCGACCGCTGCCGGAAGCGATCCTACCGTCGGCACCAGCCACAGCAGGAACTGGGAGTGCGACTCAAGCGCGGTCCCGGTCGTTCGTGCCCGGTCGCGCAGGGAACCCGACCGACTTCTGGCTCCCGTCAGACGGATTGCCCACCGTCGCATCCATGCCGTGGGAAGCCGCCAAGGGAGGCAACCCGGAGGCCCGTAAGTAAGGACGTATCGACTCAAAGGACGGGAAAGGTGTGTGGCGGGATGATCTTTGGAGCCGCGATCATCCTGTGGGTTCGGGTTCACGTCCGACTTCAGAAGAGCGGCGAGTACGTCCCCGTTGGCGAATCCTACCGCGTAGTGCAATGGCGTCCTGCCCCGGTAGTCGTGCGTGCCGACTTCTGCGCCAGCTCGCACTAGCGCTCGCACGACGTCTGCGTGCGGCTGCTGACACGCAAGGTGTAGCGGTGCAATGCCGTCAATCTGTCGATTGGGGTTTGCGCCCTTGGCGAGGAGGTCCTCGAGAGGCCTTACGGTGGCGGCTGTGACGGATCCCGTGGTTCGGCTCACACCGAGGTCTTGAAGTAGAGCAAAAGCTCCTGATCGGTGTCGATGTCTACGGACATCAACCTATCTCCTGCATCGCCCGTTCCATTTCATGCCGCACGAGAGCGTGAGTCAACCGCTAGCGTTGCCCTCGAGCATCATCGCCGTAGTGTTCTCGCCGCGTGGTTTGCCGGTGCGCAACTCAAGGAGAAAATTCAGAGCGGTCGCGAACTCCTCGTCGCTTGAACTGCCGCTGGTTGATTCGAGGCACGGACCGAAAGACCGGCGCGAGAGTCAGTCGATCTCTTGGCCGCACTCCGGGCAGAAGCGGAAGCCGCCCTCAACGAAGGCGCCGCACTCGGTGCAGGCTAGTTGGTCCTTTGTCGCCTGCGTCATTCGCAGCATGGCGACATAGGCGACGCCCGGGATAGTGACCTTGTAGGACGGCCCTGCAATCTGTATGAGAGTGATCAGTGTCGTCAGCGCCCATCCCACCGGACCGGTGGCAATGCCCATGACGCGCGCGAGCGCAGCGTTGGCAACCAATGGCAGGCCCCGTCCGATGGCACCCTTCACGACCGCGTTCACGACGATCAGCATTAGCTTGTAGGACGCGAAGCCGCCCGCGTTGAAGATGGCCAAGAAGGCTGCAGCGGATCCACCGGCAAGAGCGGACCGATTCGACCTCCCGACCTGCTGCAGGAGAGCTTCCCGTTCCTCCTCGGACATCTTCTCGAAGGCCTTGGAGAGGATCGTGGCAAGGATAGCGGCTTCGACCCGTTCGACATCGGAGTCCCGGTTGAAGGGGGCCTTGATGGCCTTGGCGACGTCGCAGACGATTTCTCGGTAGGCTGGCCCTTCACCCCGGAACACGTTGGCGATGGAGTTGCCTCCGAAGTCCCTTAGTTCCTTCGCAATGAGGTCCGCGTAGAACCGATGGTCCGGGTAGTGCCTCTTGTATGCGTCCTCGATCGAGAGCGTTTCGCTCAGTTTGGTCTTCAGGATGTCGACGAGGATCTCAAGTTCCTCATTGGTCGCCTGTTCGAGTACCGGGTTGAGGTCAGCGTCGTGGACTTCGGTGTTGGTCATGGTTTCATTCCTTCGCTAGGTCATTTCGGTTGAGAATCGTGTTGCCCCGCTGAGGTTTCCGACTGGCGTTGGCCGCACCAGGGGCAGTGGAGGTGTTCAGGCTCTATCGGTTTACGGCACGCCGGGCAGCGCTTGTCGTCGCGCAGCAACCAGCGCAGAAGTGCCGGTCCGTCCGTGACACGCTCCAAATCCAGGTCACTTGAAGCCGGACTGGGTTTGCAGCCTTCGGCGTCGTCTTGACATGACGCACCAGCATGCTGGATGGGGCGGGCCAGTTCAATGAGATGAGCGAAGAACGGATCGGCGGGACCGTCGTCCGATAGGCCGTCGTCGCGCAGTTTGCGGTTCTGGATCGAAGCCTCTTCTCTGGCGCGTCGTTCGCGAAACTCGGCTAGGAAAGCCTGCAACTCGGGCACAGCGTCGTGCTTGGTCTGCAGGTCCCGAAGGCGTTGACGCCTCCGGGCGAGGCTTCCCTCGGCGAGCAGAGCGAACAGCAAGGGCGCGATTTCCATGACGTGTGCGATGGTCCAGCCGTACCGGTCCCGGATCCGGGCGAAGCCGGACCGGGCATCGGTCGTCACCTTCGCACTGATCGCCACCAGCTGCTTGGGCTTGGTCGCGTCGCGGGCGAGTCTGGCGGTGTCCGTTGTGCCCTTGATATCCTTGACCGTCGCGTTTAGAGCCGGAGCGAGCTTCTCCAGCAGATCTTCGAGCGCATGGTCTTCGGGCAGGACTTCGCCCTTGCTGCGTTCTGCGGCGACATCCCCGCCGACGAGAATCTCACCGGCCTCGATCTTGGCCAGATGGCGCTCCGAGATGCCGGCGTTCGCGGCGACGTCTGCCCGAGCAAGCCCCCTGTATTCGCGGATCGCCCTGATAGTCCTGGCGATCACGAACGGCACCAGCCTTTGCCATTCATCCGGCGTTACAAGAGTGCCTGGAGAGGGTTCGGCGCGTCCTTCCCCCTTGAGCTTGCAAAGCAGGCTTTCGACGTCGATGCCTGTCTCGTTGGCCAGGGCTGAGACCGGGCGGGCATGTTGCCGCTGCCACTGCTGCTCGCCTGAGAGGTAGGAGTCGGGACCCTCCTTTGGCAGACCGATCTCCTCCAGCTCCCCGAGGAGCTGACCGTGGGAGACGTCGAGTCTCGCTGCGAAATCCCGTACTGTCTTAGCCTGTAGCAGCTCATTCTGCTCCTCGGGGGTGAGCGAGTCGGCCTCCGACCGCTTCCCAATCCCGATCTCCCTCGCCGCCCTTAGGATTTCCTGGGCAGCCAGCTGTCGCTGATGCGCGAACGACTCGACCGTGTGTTTCATGGGTAGCACGTTAGGACTCTCCCGCCCCAGAGGCAAAAGGTCGCTCCCTCGACGCGAATGCGATAAGGAGACCCGCCCGCGAACGCGATGAGCGGCTTGGCCTCGACGGTGTCAAGCCGTCGCTTCAGCCGTTGCCTTGCGGCAGCAAGGTCGACTCCTTCGAAGCGCTCCAGATACGGGAGCGTGGCGTGGTCAGATATTGCCAGGTGGCCGGTCCGGGCGATCTGATCTTTTTTCCGCGAAGGCCGAAAGGCGTTGGCTGATGGCCGACGCCGTATGTGCGGGTCTTTCCGGCCCGCATGCGGAGGCTTGCCGGGGATCATGACTGCTGGTCGACCTTGGCCCCGCACTCGTTGCAGAAGGAAAACGAGTCGGGCAGGAGCGCCGAGCAACTGGGGCACTGGCGGAGCTTCTGTTGCAGGCGAAGCCCCGCAACATGGATGACGCTAGGTATGGTGACTCTGTGGGAGGGCCCGGCCAGCTGGTTCAGAGTCGTCAAAACAGACGCTGTCCAGCCGATCGGGCCGATGGCGATCGAGAGCCCCTTCGCGGCGAGCCAGTTGATGACGACCGGGAGACCTCGTCCGATGGCGGCCTTCACCACGGCGTTGGCGACAATCAGCATGAGTTGGTAGGTTCCGAAACCACCCGCCCGGAGGATCGCCTGCAGGGCCATTGCCGAGCCACCCTTGACGAAGGACAGGTTCGATTTGCCGATCTTGCGGAGGAGTTCAAGACGCTCTTCAGGGGTCATTGACTCGAAGGCCTTTTCGCAGACCGTCGTCAGGATCGCCGTCTCGACGTCCTCGATGGGGCGTGCCTTGTTGAAGGGCACCTTCAGCGTGGTGGCGACGTCGCAGACAATCTCATGGTAGGACGGGCCGGTGCCCCTAGCGCAGTTCGCAAACGTGTTCCCGCCAAACGCGCGTATCTCCCTGGCTATCAGGTCGACATACTGCCCATGATCCGGGTAGTAGCGTCGGTAGCCATCTTCAATGGACAGGGTCTCGGTGATCTTCTTCTTCATGATGACGGCATGTAGGACATCCAGCTCGTCGTTCGTAGCTCTTTTCAGGACGTCGTTCAACCCGTGGTCGTAGTCGATGATGTTCATTTCGGTTCCTTTGTGCAGAATGATCATTTTTAGTTTCAGCAAAAAAGTCGAAAATTGCAAGATGTCAAATGTGGAAAAAATATAGAGGGTAAATCGTCAGGGCCCGCAGGTTGTCGGTAAGCGGCCACTTACGGTTGTCGCGCCCCGTCACTACGTGACAAGGGCCTTCCCGCCAAGGGCTTTCCCGCCATGCACTTTTCCGTCGTCCTACACACCGTAGGACATCTCGCTTCCTGTCGGCCTGCGGCCCGCCGACCACGCACCCGCCCCTTTTGGCCCACGCACGTCACTAGACGTCCATGTCCTACGCAACCATGGCAAGGCCGGCTATTTCTCTCCGGGAGTCAGGCACCGTCTCGCCTGCCGTCATCGACAAAGGCAAGGCCCAGTCCCATCGTCGGAGCGAACGTGTAGCGAGGATGGAAGGGTGTGTGGCAGGAAGGACCGCACGGCCGCGTGGGCCGCGGGCGGACAGGGGAGCGCGGGAGATGTCCTACGGTGTGTAGGACGGAAAAGGTGTGTGGCGGGATGATCTGACGGCATGAATGCCTCAGCGGATCGACGAAGGTGGATCGCGCCTGGTGGTTCGTGGCCAGGCTGGTGGCGCTGCCGCACGGCGCCACAGCGCACACTGTCTCGTCGACCAAATGCAGTCACATGGCGAGTCGACGACGGTTGAGTCATTCATCTTGCGTTCATGCATGACACCCGACGATGGGATGTGCGGTGGATGGACACGACCGTGACAGAGGCGGATCAAGCTGCCGTACGCATCGCGATTGGACAGTTGGCGAGGTTTCGCATGGTCGGAGCGGTGAATTGAGCAGGGAAGGCTCACGAAAACGCGGCAGTCGGACGTGCTTCGTGATTCGGTGCTCGCGGGAGGTCTTCTCGGAGGACGAGATGGAAATCCTTGAGAGATACGGCGTGGCATTTCAGCGACTCGCCGAAGGGGACCTCGCGCCGAGGACCGATGGCCAGAGGCGTTTCGTGGAGGTCGCGGATGGCGTACGGGAGCCCGAAACCATCTACGAAAAGGCGTGGTCGAAGTACCTGCGGCGCATTGAGTGGGAGAACGACCCACAGAACCGCGCCGCGATGGGGCCGCGCCGCAAGTTTCCCGACGACCGCGAAGATTGGAAGCGGATGGCAGGTGCGCAATGGGGCCAGACGATTCGGCGTTCCCGGGGTTTCGACGACTAGCCGTCGGACGATGGAGGCGGCACGGTTTGGGCCTGCAAAGCCTCCGATCCGTTCAATGTCACCTAGCGCCGATTTTGCCAGCGGTCGCCCGCAGGTGGGGGTCGCTGCAGCAGGGTCAGTCTCGTGCAACCCTCAACCAGTATGAGGCCCTTGCTGGCTGGAAGGCGCCCGTCACGGGCGGGCCGGCGTCGAGCGGCCTGGCGGCGGCGCATCGACCGGGCCGCCCGCTTGACCGCGCGGCCGAGCTCGGCCCCTCGAGGCGGGGATCGCACGATCCTGTCTCGGGCGCGAGGCGTCGCCGGAGCGCGCGACGGTGACCGGCGCCGCCGCACCGCAACCCGGCTCCCGAACGGATTGGGTGCGGGACCCGACCTGTCTGGGCTTTCCCGCCATACACTTTTTCCGTCCTACACACCGTAGGACATCTCCCACGCTTCCTGTTGGCCTGCGGCCCGCCGAGCACGCACCCGCCCCTTTTGGCCCACGCACGTCACTAGACGTCCATGTCCTACGCAACCATGGCAAGGCCGGCTGTTTCTCTCCGGGAGTCAGGCACCGTCTCGCCTGCCGTCATCGACAAAGGCAAAGCCCAGTCCCATCGTCGGAGCGAACGTGTAGCGAGGATGGAAGGGTGTGTGGCAGGAAGGACCGCACGGCCGCGTGGGCCGCGGGCGGACAGGGGAGCGTGGGAGATGTCCTACGGTGTGTAGGACCGAAAAGGTGTGTGGCGGGCCGATACGCCTTATGTGGCGGGCCGATACGCCTTTCAAAGCTCCCTCCGCGTCGGTGGCGTCGCCCCGGTTCGCGTCCGCTTCGGGTTAGTCCGCCGAACCTCGTAGGGGACGGGCTTGTCCCGTCCCGCATTGGACACTTGCGACGCACTCGGGACGGGACGGCCCGTCCCAACCGATGTCCGATGGCGATCAGCACCGCCCCGAACGGGGCAGCCGTATCGCGCAACCCGCCGTCCTCGCATGCGGCGTGGGCTCAGCAACATGTGCCGGTTGGACCCTTCACTGGTGGCGTTCGTTCGCGTGCGCCTTGCTGTGGTGGGCCAGACTCTTGCGAGCCGTGCGAGTGGTGCGGTAGCGTGCCCAGCGTGAACGCAAAGCAACGCAGGACTCTGGATGCGGTGTTTGCCGATCCGGTGTCAGGAACCATCGAGTGGGACGCAATTGAGCGCCTTCTCATCGCGGTGGGTGCACGACGGATCGAAGGACGCGGTTCTCGGGTGCGATTTGAGAAGGATGGCAACGTCGAGACCTTCCACAGACCGCACCCGGCCAAGGAGGCGAAGCGCTACCAAGTTCGAGCTGCAAGGGCCTTCCTGCGGCGCATCGGAGTCGAGCCATGAACAACGTCATGACCTACAAGGGATTCTCAGCGTGCATCGAATACGACGACGAGGACGGGATCCTGTTTGGTCGCGTGGCCGGCATCCGCGACGGCGTGGGGTTCCATGCCGAGTCCGTTGCCGCGCTTCGACTGGCATTCAGCGAGGCGGTGGACGACTACCTCGACACGTGCGCGAAGATCGGCAAGGTGCCGGATCGGCCCTACTCCGGCCAGGTCACGCTGCACATTAGCGCCGACGTACATCGCGACGTGGCAGTTGCCGCTGAACTCGCGGGCAAAGGCCTCAGCCAGTGGGCGGAGGAGGTCCTCAAGCGCTCGACGGAGCGACCTTAGGCCGAAGTCTTCGGCATGAGGGACCGCAGGGGACGGGCAACCGCCATCGATTGGTCGTCGCGTTGAGAGTTGGACCATTTTCGCGCCCCCGGATGACCTTCTCGCCCCGCGAAGGACGTCCCAGTCGAGGCAACTCGCGTGGCTGTGTGGCGAAAGCGCCGCGAGTCGTGGTCTCTGTCAGGAGACGGTCGACCGGGTAGGCATTGTCCCGACGCTGGCGATGGCAGGCGACCACATCCCTGACCGGGAACCACCGTCTCCTGGTAGGCTCGCCGCATGGCGACTCCAGCCAATACAAGGAGCCGTTCACGAGGACGACGACTTCGAGGGCTGTGGGCGCTGCGATCGCCTACCGAAAGCTCAGATTAGTCGGTGGCCTTGGTCGTCCATCGTTGCCTGTCCGGGAACCTTAGCTCGAAAGTCGAACCTTGAGCTGCGGGTCGCTACGTGTCGAGGGCTCTTTGACTCAGCAGTGCACCGGGCGCCTCCTTGGCAGTCAGCGCGATGACACGGCACCGGTTTGGCGTCATTCCGTCTAGGAATCCGTAGCCGTCATCGAGCTCGTCGCGCGCCATGTCCTCGGACGTGTACACCTCGACGATGTCGCCTTCGTCGGTGACAATGGCGTATAGGTGATACGCGTGCGGTACATCGGCTTCCTTCACAGTCTCATTACCCCTAAAGCACAATGGCGATGTGCGGAATCAGCCATGTCTTCCCCCCGGATGCCACAGAGGACTCCGCTGCGGAACTGCGGCGACGCTGACGGCCGGAATCGGCGACAAGGGGAAGTCATCGATTGACCATGATTCAATGGCTTGCGAGGGTGCGACCTCCGTTGCCAAGGCCAAGAGCGTCGCTTTTCTACGGGCTGTTCAAAACAACAGTATAAGGATCTCGCGCGATGTTGGAAAGCCCCGTGTGGCGGTCTGCACGAGATCCTCTGCCTGAAGCATGGAGGCGTACCCGCGAGTTCTGCTGCCCAGGGGGCCTCCGCCGGCGAAGGTGCTCTTTGCAGGACCTCGGAACAGGTCGACCCTCACATCCCCCAGACGACGACTTGGCGGTCCTCATGCACTACCTCGCGCCGGAACACCTTTTCACTCCAGCCGCGGTCCTGGCGGCGGTCGAAGACGACCAGGTGACCGGTCTCGGCGCCGCTGCGCTCCATGTACCCGGCAGTCTGGGCGATCCCATCGCTGACGATGCGGTCAACGCTCCGGCGCTGCGCCTCGTACACCACCTTGCACTCGATCACGATCCTGCGCCACAAATCGGAGGGCTGCGTTGGATCGGTCGGCCATAGAATCAGGATATCCGTGGCGCCGCGACCCAGGCCGTATTCCCGGTGGATGCGCCCGCCGCCGTTGACGATCCGCTGCAGGTACGCCTGCAGGATGAGCTGTGGTCCCGCCTCCTGGTAGTCGAAACGACCCAGCCAATGTTCCGAGTTCTCGCGGAAGAAGACCTGGAATGCTTCCAGCAGCTTGTCAATGTCCAGGTCGCCAGAAGCATCGACGAACCATGCGGTCTGCTGCGGCATGGCCACTTGCGTGGCATGGCCTAGCTCGCGCGGGATGACCTCCGCATAGATCGGGTTGGCGATGCGTATTTCGTCCCCTTGAGCGATCAGCCCAAGATCTCGCGCGTAGCCTAGGTCGCGGTCACGCTCGAGGTTGCCGACCTCCGTGGTCCCGACCGCTTCGTTTACGCCGGTCAGCAGTGGCTCAACCACGCGCTGCACCCTCGGCTCTACCAGCTTGTGGGCAAGCTGGTCGAGGTGCGTGCGCCGACTCAGTATCAACTCCTCCCGGGCTAGCTAGTTCCTGTCCGTAAACTCGCAACGGACTGAATGAACTTGGAAAAGGGTTCATTCGGGGGAGTTTGGTCCGGCGTTTCGGCTACCATTGGCTCGTTCCCCAACGAACGAACGGAACCGAACCGCCGGAGGTGCAATGCGCCAGAGACGCATCACGCAGTTGAGCCTATTCCATCCTTGCGCCGTTGACCACCCGGTGGGGGACGACCTGGAGCGGATGTCGTCGTGGCTGGACGGGCATCCGGAGCTGCTGGAGGAGGTGGCGTCGGACCTTGGCGGGAGTCCGGGCGGGGTCGGGCGCCGGGGTCTGTCGTGCGAGACGGTTCTTCGCTGCGCGCTGCTGAGGCACCTTCGGCAGGAGACGTTCCGGGGTCTGGAGTTCCTGCTGCGGGACTCTCGCTCTGCGCAGCGGTTCGCGCGGGTGGACGCGCTGCGTCCGCCGGGCAAGTCGGCGCTTCAGGCGACGGTGGGGTCGATCCGGGCGGAGACGTGGGAGCGGATCAACGGGGTTCTGCTGGCGGCCGCCCGCTCGTCGGGGGTGGAGTCGGGGGAACGGGTTCGGGTGGACAGCACGGTGACGCGGACGAACATCCTGGAGCCGTCGGACAGCGGGCTGCTGTGGGACGGGGTTCGGGTTCTGACGCGGCTGCTGGTTCAGGCGCGGGAGTCGTTCGGCGCGGACGCGGTGTCGTTCCGCGACCACCGCCGTTCGGCGAAGCGGCGGGCGCTGGAGGTTCGGACGCAGCGCGGCGCGGAGCGCCGGGCGAAGACGTACCGGCGCCTGCTGCGGATCGTGGAGCGGACGCGGGGGTACGCGTCGGCGGCGCTGGCGGCCGTGGAGGCGGCCGGCGAGGGCGAGGCGTGCTGGCAGGCGTGGCGGAAGAAGGTGGAGGAGTGCGACAGGCTGCTGGGCCGGGTGGTGGGGCAGACCCGGCGGCGGGTGCTGGACGGGGAGAAGGTGCCGGCGCAGGAGAAGGTCGTGAGCCTTTTCGAGCCGCACACGGACATCGTCGTCAAGGGCGGTCGCCGGACGCAGTACGGCCACAAGCTGAACCTGGCGACGGGTCGCAGCGGGCTGGTTCTGGACGTGGCGGTGGAGGACGGCAACCCGGCCGACAGCGCCCGCTGCCTGCCGATGCTGGAGCGGCACGCGGCGCGCTGGGGCGCGGCGCCGACCCACGCGGCGTTCGACGGCGGCTACGCCTCGCGCGAGAACCTGAAGGCGGCGAAGGCGCTCGGCGTGCGGCACGCGGTGTTCCAGAAGACGCGCGGCCTGAAGGACGAGGAGATGTCGCCGTCGTCGTGGATCCGGCGCCAGCTGCGCAACTTCCGCGCCGGCGTCGAGGCCGGCATCTCGCACCTGAAGCGCTGCTTCGGCCTGGGCCTGTGCCGCTGGAAGGGACTGCCGGCGTTCCGCGCCTACGTGCAGTCGGCCGTGTTCGCCCACAACCTCGCCCGCCTCGTCCGGCTCCTGCCCAGACCCGGATAGAAAGCGCCGCCGAAACGGCCAGCGCCGCGTCCCGGACGGAACGCGATGGCTCCCCTCGCCCGCGCGTCCGACTCGCGACGAAAACCCCGTGCAAAGCGCCACACTCGACCGTCACGCCTGCAAAAGAGCCTTCCTGCGGCACCGAAAGCATCCGCCCGAAACCCCCAGGCACTCTCCCGAACGCGCTCTCCTTGCCGCCAAAACGGCGTTTACGGACAGGAACTAGCTAGATGGCGTCCGCGGTGATGGCGCGGGAACGGTCCGTGCCGGCTCGACTGTCGAAGCACGCTTCGGCACACAGCGCGTTCACCAGCCAAGGCTGGCCTTGGGTCTGCTCCCACACGGTTGCCAACGCGCCGTCGGTGAACGCCTGCCCTGTCTCGTTGCTGTGCTGTGCCAATAGGGCGCGCGTGTCCGCGGCCGTGAAGTCGCCAAGGCGGAGCGATTTGGCGATGACGTTGAACGGGCTTCCGCCGGCAATCATCTCGCCGGCACTCGAACGGATGCGGTAGTCCTGGATGTCGCGCACACCGCACAGCACGATGCTCCAAGGGAAGCCATCCGGGCGCTGCTCGTAGCCAGCGCGAAGTTGGCGCAGCACCGAGAGCAGGCTGTCGCCTACCAGGGCGTCGATTTCGTCGACTAGCAGGACCAATGGCTTGGGGCTCTCGGCGCTCCAACGCGTGAGCAGCTCGGTGAGGGCCTGGTGCGGATCGTTGTCAGCCAGCACGTCCTTGGCGAGCCGGGTTGGGATGTCGTCGCCGAGTAGCCGCGCTCTCGTGGCGATCATGCCGATGGTCGCGGCGATGGCACTCCGTACGTCGTCTCTGGCCGCCTGACCGACCTCGGTGCTGGTGAGTACGCAGGTGTACTCGCCCTCGGTGCCGCTGTTCAGCAAGTCCCGCAGCGCCGTCAGCACCGATGTCTTGCCGGTCTGGCGTGGCGCATGCAGCACGAAGTAGCGCATCTGCCGGATCAAAGCCAAAACGGTCGGCAGATCCATCCGGCCAAGGGGTGGCACGCAATAGTGACGCGCCGATACGACGGGCCCTTCGGTGTTGAAGAAGCGCTTCATGACGCCTCCGACCATACAGTGGCTGCGGCGCAGTTGCTCGTGTTCGTTCGCGTCCGCCTTGCCGTGGTGCTTCGGACCGCCCCCGCCGTCTCCCCCTAGATTGCGGCATAGCTCCAGACTACCCCTATTACAGGTAGTGCGTACGCTGCCCCTGTACCTCCATGCCGCGCCAGATTAGTCCAAGCCCTCTCTCCACGTCCGTTGTCTCGAACAACTCGCGCTTTTCTTTCGCGTCCAACCCGTTGCTCGCCTCCCAGTAGCGCCCTCCGCCATGCTTCGACACAGTCCCGAACAACCGGGTCGCGCCCCCGAATCCGCCCATCAGGTAGAGGGGTCTTCCGTACGTCAGAGCCAGCCGCGCCTCTTCCATCACGCCGGGCTCTCTGCCTTGGTAACCCACCGTCCGGCCGCCGAGACACACGCGGCAGCCGGGAGACAGCATCACGGTCAGACAATGCCGGAGCCGGGTCAGCTCGCCATCCCTGTCTTGCGTGGTGACCCATCCGTGCGCCTGCATCTCTGAACCCCAGCCCTCCCAAACCTCCAACGCCATGTCGTCAGCGGCCACCACGGTCAGCACGCCGCCGCTGTCCCTTTCCGCCTCCCGTGCCGCCTCGCTCAACTCGTCCCGCGTTGCTGCCAAGTTGACCACACGCGTCATCGGCGCTCCTTTCCGCTGCGTCTCGCCGTGCAAACCCTCATCGGCGTCCGCCAGCGTTTCCGCGCGCCCCGCGACCACCCCGGCGAAGTCGGCCACGGCACGCATCACCCCGTCCTCACGCCAGTCGTGGCCAAAGATCACCCGCATGTCGCAGTCGAGGAAATACTGCGCCATCCGAATCACGATCCGGTTGATCTGTCGCTCGTCGTATCCAAGCCTTTCCGCCTCCGACGATGGCGAGACCGAAATACCCACGGACCACATCTCGCTACTCCACTTCGTCGAACGTCACGAGTTTCGCAGTACCTCCTGACGATCTCAAGATCGGCCGAACAGCCCTGCCATACGCGTCTGGCACTCTAGGCGCGGGATAGGCTAGCTGCTCCAATCCGGCACCCGCCCGACCCGCACCGGCCAATGAGTACACCGACGGCCGATGCGGCAGCACTTTCACGGCCGATGTCGTTCCGCTCGCAACACGCAACGCCCGCAGGTGCGACGCCATCGCATGGAGGACCACCCTGATCAGGTTTCCGTCATGCACGCGAACGCTCGGCGCAACCTCAAACGGAAGCAGCGCACTACCGTGATACTGCTCCCTCCGCAGATCCACCACAACAATCGGCATAGCGTTCGACTCCGCCAACAGAAACTCCCGGCGGCACCAGTAACGGCTCTCGTACGCCTCCGTACGCAGCGCGATCAGCACCGACTCGCTCGCCTTCGCTTCCAGCACCTCCCGCCACACGGTACCGGGCGTGATGTGTTCTGCATCATAGAAATACTGGAATCCGGCGCCAGCCGAGTCCGCCTCCTGCAGCTGACGGAGCACGCCGATTAGCGATCTCGCCATCGCCAGCCCATCGGTCTTCGCGTGGCTGATGAACAACGTCAACATTCCTGCCGAGCCATCCTCCGCCGTACCGGCAATCCGCGCGGCCAAAACGCTCCGCGCACGTTCCATAGTCCGCAGCGTGGTCACCACCGGCGCGAACGCGTATTCCTCCGAGTCACCCCGGGCAGCCTGAACCGGGCCGGTAACCGCCGGCAGCGGCGACTCTACCTGAACTACGTGGTCCGACCCCACGAACGCCTCAAGCGCCTCGCTCTGCCAGGACCCGTCCCCGATTACGACTAACACTGTCTCCTGCGCACCGCCCACCAAGGCTTCGATCTCCGGTTCTTCGATGTCCGTTGCCGGTTCCAACACGCGTACCCCAAGGTCCACAGCATCCGCCAGATAGGCGCTCGGCGAACTCGCCGGCTCGGCACTGCCCTCGAACGCCAGCCTCAGCGTGTCCGCGTAGGCGTCCGTTCGCCGGTCGTCCCTGTCGCGACTCACCACAATCTGTATAGGGGTTGCGATCGCCATCCAATCGACTCCTTACACCCTCTCCGCCAAGCTCACCACGCCGTTCCCGATCTGCGCTAATCCGTCCAGCCGTTCGCGCACGCGCCGGAGCGATTGTGCACGAACTGTCTCCTCGAATTGTCCGGCACTCTGGTGTCACGCCGACCGAATGCCGCGTGAATCCAGCCACGCACCTCGGCCGTGCTCCACGGTTCCGGCCAGTCGTAGATGCTAGCGAAGGCTCCGTTCCATCCCGCGTTGTCCGCCAAGCGCGGCGGGATCAACGACCCCCGGTACTTTGGCTCGCCGAAGTCCGGATGCGTCGGCAGCAGAATCCCGATAAGGCCGCATCTCGAGTTGTTCCGAGTCTCCCTCAGACTAGAACCAATCTCCCAGTCGACGTACTTGCGCTGCCAAGTGCACCGACCGACCAGCACGACCGTTACCGTCGCATCGGCAATGAACTCGTCGCGGATCTTCCCACGCGTCGTATCGACCTTCAACTTCGGGTCTATGTCCCCGTCCCCGACCGACTTGTCCACGACATCGGCACCCATGTGCTGCGCGAACAGTTTTCTGTACCTCCGGTCCTTCTCGTGAAAACTCACGAACACCTTGTGCCTCGTCGCTGCCAACTCCTACCTCCTTCTGGGCAATGCACTCCGCCTTCAGCCGCCCTAGTCGGACTTCCTCTCTCTCTCATCTCGCGCAACTCCGACACCCATCGAAGCCCCTTCCGCGTTCTTCTCTAGCGTCAGGCGTACCCGACACACCACCTTTCAGCCTACACAATGTGGACCATCTCGCACGTCATCGGCTCGCCGAACAGGAACCGATGGGTGCGTGGAAAGCGCTCCACCGTCGGCATAGGGTCAGCATGAAACGGCAGTGCGCCCCAGTGCGACGCCCGTCAAGCAAGACGCCGTCGCCACGGCTACCGCGATAATCCCGGTGCCTCCCAGTCAGACGCCTCGAGTAGTTCCAGCGCCGCCCGATAACGTCCGCCGGCCACCCGGTGGCCGTCAGGTAGCATGTGGCCGAGCAAACGGTGTCCTTCCCCGCAGATTCCTCGAACCGCAGCGCGACGCATCCCGAGCCGCCGCTTGACCGAGCCGAGAAATGGGTGAGTGGCATGTTGCTGGGGTATTCGACCTCAGGCCCCATCGCTCCTTCATTCCCAGACGTGGGGCCCTCGCGTGACCAAGGCACCGTCACCTAGCGCATGCGTATAATCGCGTCCCTCCCATTCGATGCCGGGGTGCCATTGGCACGCAGTCAGGCCATTCGCGCCCGCTTTCCATCCTGGCCATGCCCGAACCGTGTTTGGCGGTGCGGTGTGGGCCACGTAGGCGACACCTGAGTGCTGCTTACGCCTGGCGATTGGCAGGGGCGCGGATCTTGGCGGCCTGTTGGCGAGACCGCGCCCGT
The DNA here is from genome assembly GCA_965116935.1 of Pseudomonadales bacterium. Classification (GTDB taxonomy): domain Bacteria; phylum Pseudomonadota; class Gammaproteobacteria; order Pseudomonadales; family Azotimanducaceae; genus VXYL01. The sequence goes on from OZ220737.1 coordinate 5,728,769, forward strand.
GTCCTTCACGGCCCTCATCCATGTGCGCGAGGATGAACAAGGGTTCTTGGTGGAAGGGGCCTTGGAAAGTCCGGGAAGCACCGACATCGCGGTGAACGCTTGGCTTGCGCCAGATGAGTTCGGCACCTGGGCCGTCACCGTGCAGGCCGCCGGCATCAACGTCGATGGGGTGGCGAAGCTCGAGAGCGTTCCGCACCTGGGCCTGCTGTGGTCCGACGACGGCCTCATCCACGTTACGTTCGCCATCTTCACGCTGCGAGACACCCACGGTATTCGCGGCTTTGCCAAGTCGCGGCGCGGCGCCATCACCTGGGAACTCGCCTTGGAGCCGCGCCAGCGCGTGGTGGCCGGCGGCAACGTGGTATCCATCGATGCCCGCCGCCGGCGCGGAGGCTGACAGGTCAGCTCCTTCGCCATGCGAACCCCAGCCGCCACAGTGGCGACAGTCTTCGTCGCATTGCTCGCGTTGCCGGCGGCGGCACTTGAGCTTCTCCCCTGCAAGCTCACGGCCGTGGGCGGCCGCTACGAGGTCGCGGCGCGCTGTGGCGAGTTGCCGGTGCCGCTGAATCCGAGTCAGCCCGATGGCGAGCACATCGGCTTGCATGTGGCCGTAGTGCCGGCCCTGGCGGAAGACAGCCTGCCGGACCCGCTCGTCGTCATCGCCGGAGGGCCTGGGGATGCTGCAACGAGATTCTATGCGGCGATGGCAGGGGCCTTCACGAGCGTGGCGCGGCGGCGGGACATCGTCCTCGTGGATCAGCGTGGCACGGGCCAATCTGCGCCCCTGCACTGTCCGGGGCTCGATGCCGAAGGACTCGACTGGGGCGTCGGCGACAGTGTGGACGAAACCGTGGCGCTGACCTTGGCGTGTCTTGACGACCTCGACCACGACCCCCGCTTCTTCACCACCAGCGTTGCCGTGCAAGACCTCGAACTCGTGCGCGCGGCGCTTGGCTACGCGGAGCTCAATCTCTATGGCGTGTCCTACGGCACGCGCGTCGCCCAGCACTACCTGCGTCGGTACCCGGAACGCGCCCGCAGCCTGGTGCTCGATGGCTTGGTTCCGGCCAGCGTTGCCCTCGGCCCCGACACTGCCCTCGAAAGCCAGGCCGCGCTCGATGCCACGTGGGCGCGGTGCGAGGCCAACGCGTCCTGCAATGCCGCGTTCCCCAACATTCGCGCCCGCTTCGATGCCGTGATGCAGCGGCTCGGCGATGCGCCGGCCGAGGTCACCGTGCCGCACCCCGCGAGCGGGCAGCCGACGCCCCTCGTGCTTTCGCGCACCATCGCGGCCGGGGTCGTGCGGCTCTTGGTGTACTCGCCCCGGAGCGCCGCCATGCTGCCGGTGCTGTTCAACGACGCCTTTGAGCGCCGCTACGAACGGCTGGCGGCGCAGGCGCTCATGCTGGCGGAGGGGATTGGCGAGCTGGCCTACGGCCTTAACTTCGCCGTCGTCTGCACCGAGGACGTGCCCTTCTGGGGCGAGGTGGACCTCGAAGCGCAGCGGGGCACCTACTTGGGCACGATGTTCGTGGAGGCGTTGGCCGAGGTTTGCGAGCGCTGGCCCGCCGGACTGATGGACGACCGCTTCAAGGACCCGGTCGGGAGCGACGTGCCGGTGCTCATCCTCTCCGGCGAGCAGGACCCCATCACGCCACCCCGGTATGTATCGCTGGCGACGCCGTTCCTTGCCAAGCATGTCGAGGTGGTCGCGCCAGGGCAGGGCCACGGCATGTTGGCGGTCGGTTGCGTGCCGCATCTCGTGGCGGAATTCTTGGAAGCGCCGGAGCCTGCCGCACTCGACGCCTCCTGCGTCGAACGCATCGTCCCGTTCCCGCCCTTCATCTCGCCGCTCGGTCCAGCGCCATGATCGAAGTGACGGGCCTCAGCAAGCGCTTTGGCGATGTGCAAGCGATCGAGGGCGTCAGCTTTGTGGCGCCGAGCGGGCGCATCACGGGCCTGCTCGGCCCCAACGGTGCCGGCAAGTCCACCACCCTGCGGATCCTTGCCACGGTACTGCAAGCGGACCAGGGCGAGGTGCGTATCGATGGCGTGGACGCACGCAAGCACCCGCTCGAAGCGCGCCGTCGCATCGGCGTGCTGCCGCATGGTTCGAGCGTCTACGGGAACATGACGGCGCGGGAGAACATCGCCTACTACGCCGCGCTGCAAGGTCTCACCGGTGCCGCCGCCGAGGCGCGCATCGACCGCGTGATCGCCGAGCTCTACCTCGGACAGATCGCCGACCGCCGCGCCCGCGGCTTTTCCCAAGGCCAGCACATCCGCGTGTCGCTGGCACGCTGCATGGTGCATGACCCCAGCATCCTGATTCTCGACGAACCCACCAACGGCCTTGATGTGCTGACCACGCGGGCGCTGCGGCACGTGATCCTTGAACGCCGCGACGCCGGTTGCTGCGTGCTGTTTTCCAGCCACGTGATGCAGGAGGTGGCGGCGCTGTGCGACCAGATCGTCATCATCAGCCGCGGCCACGTGGCGGTCACCGGCACGGCGCACGACATTCGCATCGCCACCGGCAAGGACGACCTTGAGGACGCCTTTCTGGCCGCGGTGGATTTGGAGGATTCCGATTGAACGGCTTCCTCGTGGTGCTGCAGAAGGAGTTGCTCGAGGGCACTCGTGAGTGGCGGGCGCTGGCAACGACTCTGCTCGTCGCGCCGCTGCTCGGCCCGTTCCTGTTCGTCGGCATCACCGCCTTCACGATGCATCAGGCGATTGACGATGTGGCCGCGGCGATCGAGATCCCCGCCATCGGTGCGGAACGCGCCCCGAATCTGGTGGCGCACCTGCGCCAGAGCCTGATCGATGTCGATGCAGCGGCGTTCGCGGACCAGGGCGACCAGACCACGCGGCACGAGGCGCTGCGGGAAGCGGTGCGGGTCGGTGAGGTCGAGGTGGGCATCGTCGTGGCCGAGGACTTCGCCGAGGCGCTGGCGGTGGGACAGGCGGCGCGGGTGTGGGTGGTCGCCGACAGTTCGAGCAACCGAGCCCGACCGGCAATGAACCGGGTGCTGACTGCGCTCGGGGCATGGAGCGCCGTGGTGGGGGGCATCCGCCTGCAACTGCGCGGTATTCATCCAACCGTGGGAGCACCGCTCGCCGTGTTGCGCGACGACGTTTCGACGCCCTCTCGCCGCGCCTATCTGCTGCTCGGCATCGTCGGCTACTTCGTGCTTTTCGCCGTGCTCATCGGCGGCTCGCAGATCGCGGTGGACATCACCGCCGGCGAGCGCGAACGCGGCTCGCTGGAGCCGCTCCTAGCCATGCCCATCAAGCGCGAAACGCTGGTGCTGGCAAAGGTGCTCGCGACGCTCGTGGTGATGACGGCGTCCCTCGCGATCACGGTCGCCTCGTTTGCCGTTGCGGTGCAGTTCCTGCCGCTCGGCGAACTGGGCATGACCGCCAACTTCGGCGTTGTGCAGGCCGCGCAGATGTTCCTGTTGGTGTTTCCCTTCGCGACTCTGGCCGCCGCCTTGATGGTGGCGGCCGCTTCGCTGACGCGCTCGTTCCGCGAGGCGCAGACTTACACCAGCATCGCCATGATCGCGCCGACGCTGCCGGTGGTGTTCGCGGCGCTGCGCCCGATGCAGGATTCCGTGCCGCTGATGCTGGTGCCGGCGTTGTCGCAACACCTGCTGCTGAGCGATGTCCTGCGCGCAGAGGCCCTCGACCCCCTGCACATCGTCACGTCCGTCGCCAGCACCGCCGCCGTGGCCGCGGTGCTGGTATGGCTCACGGTGCGCCGCTTCCGCAGCGAGAAGCTGATCCTGTGAGCGGCGCCGCCTATTGCGGCTGCGGAACAATCCGAATGTAAGGCTTGGGCGCCTGCCACCCGTCCGGATACCGCTCCTTCGCCTCCTCGTCCGATACCGCGGGTACGATGATCACGTCATCCCCCTGGTTCCAGTTCACCGGCGTTGCCACCTGGTGCGATGCGGTGAGCTGGCAACTGTCGAGCAGGCGCAGCACCTCGTCGAAGTTGCGCCCGGTGCTCATGGGATAGGTGAGCATGGCCTTGATGCGCTTGTCCGGGCCGATGACGAACACCGAGCGCACCGTGGCGTTGTCCACCGGCGTGCGCCCTTCCGAGGACTCGCCGGCATCGGCGGGCAGCATGTTGAAGGACTTGGCGATGCTGAGGTCGGGGTCGCCAATCAGCGGATAGGTGACGGCATTGCCCTGGGTCTCCTCGATGTCCTTCAGCCACTCGCTGTGGCTCGCCACCGGATCCACCGAAAGGCCAATGATCTTGCAGCCGCGCTCCGCGAAATCGTCCGCGAGGCCCGCCATGTAGCCAAGTTCGGTGGTGCAGACCGGCGTGAAGTCCTTCGGGTGTGAGAACAGGATGGCCCAGCCCTCACCGATCCAGTCGTGGAACTGGATTTCGCCCTGGGTGGTTTGGGCCGTGAAATTCGGCACTTCGCTGTTGATGCTGAGCATGGCTTCCTCCGAAAGCGGGGTGTGGCGTGACTATGCCAACCCATTCTAATGCGTCGGCAGCCGCAGGGTGAGCGCTAGCGTGCCCTGAAGGGCGCGTCGGCATTTCGCTGGCGCGAACTGCTGGCCTTCGTGCTCGCGTTCGCTCGCAGCTACGGCTAGCAGCCTTCCCAACTCGCCGCTGCGCGGCAAAGTCCGACGGGCCGCTAGCGAACCCGGAAGCCAGCAACTGCCGATGCGCCCACAGGGGCGCGCAGGATTTGTTGAAGCGACATGGTCCAGTGGCGCAAAATGCCCCTACGCCCCGATGGCACAGCTGGATAGCGCGGCCCCCTCCTAAGGGGCAGGTCGAAGGTTCGAATCCTTCTCGGGGCGCCACCAAAGGGCTTGGGCGGGCCATCGAACGGATGTCTCAACAGCGATTGATGGCTGTGGCTGTGCGTGGCCAGTGCGCGGGACGGAGAGGAGTCAGTAAGGAAAGCGCACCAATGTGGTCGGATGGGTGCCTAGCTTAGCCGGTATGGACGTCGAGGAACAAGAGGATGGCAGACGAGGTAACCACAGCGGCGATGGGGATGATTCTGGAGCATGTCTCCGGGGAGCAGGTGTTCTATGAGCGTCAGTTGCAGGTGCTGATGGAGAAGGAGTTCTTCCACTGGGTCACCTCACGAGCGCTGCGGTTCTTGATCTAAGATGGTGAGCTGTCGGCAAGCACGGAAGGCGGTATCAAAGTTATTCGACGGCCGAGCTACCGGTACTACCGAAGGGCGGCTCGTCGCTTGGTGAATCTCGTGGGGCGCTTCTCGGAGCCGCGCGTCACACGCGCGATTGGGGAAAGGCTGGAGGACTTGACCTTGGATGCGTTCTCGGCTCAAAGGTTCGTCCGTTTGGGGCGCGGAAGTCGGCGGTTTGGAGGTAAGGAATGGACGAAGACAGGGCACGATATGGACTTCATCTTTGAGCGGGATGGGCGGGGTATCGGAATCGAGTGCAAGAATACGCTCTCCTATATGGACGAGGAGGAGATGCGGACGAAGTTGGACCTGTGCGATTTTCTAGGAATAAGGGCGGTGTTCGTGGTGCGGACGATGCCAAGGATATGGATTCAGGAGATTGCGGGGCGTGGTGGCTTCAGTTTGGTGCTCTCGTGGTGGCTGTTTCCACCGGTGCTAAGGGAGTTGGCTGACGCGATCAAGGGGGATTTGGGCTATCCGGTCGACACACCAAGGGCGCTTCAGGAGGGCACGATGAGCCGGTTTACGAAGTGGTGGGATCGCCTGTGAATTGGGTCCGTGATTCACACCAGCCATAGCGTAGGTTTCTGAAAAGCCAGGGAATGACGGGTCCCCCTATGAAGACTTCCTTGCTACTCTCGGGGTTATGAAAAGTGGAGGCGCGGAACCGACGATTGTTGGTTCGACGAGGCTTGTTTTAGCTTGTGATAGCAGGAGGGCGAGAGATGGAGTTCTGGACAGCAACGGTCGCCGCGCCGGGGCGGAGTGTCGCGTTCGCGCGCGAAGCCGAAGCGCGGGGCTGGGACGGGATGCTCGTGGTGGATTCGCAGAATCTGTCTGGCGATCCTTATGTGTGCCTGGCGCTGGCCGCAACCGCCACCGAACGCCTGGGGCTCGAGACTTCGGTGACCAATCCGGTGACGCGGCACGCGGCGGTTACGGCGTCATCCGCGCTCTCTGTGCAGCGACTGTCGGAAGGGCGGATGGTGCTTGGCATCGGCCGGGGCGACAGCGCCCTGGCGCACCTGGGGCGGGCGCCGGCGAGGCTTGGCTGGTTCGAGCGCTACCTTGCGAACCTGCAGGCGTATCTGCGCGGCGAGCTAATCGGCTTCGAGCGCATGGAGATTCCTGATGCGGCGGCGCCGCCGGCGGAGCGTCTTGGCCTTGCCCACGCGCCAGAAGGAAGCGCCATTGGCTGGGTGGGGGATGGCCCCAAGGTGCCGGTGGAGGCCGCCGTGACGGGCCCCCGCGCCATCGGCATCGCCGCGCGCCACGCCGACCGGGTGATGCTGGCGGTGGGGGCTGATCCGAAGCGCATCGCCTGGGGCATCAGCACGGCGCGAAAGGCTGCCGAGAAGGCTGGCCGGGACCCGGACTCCGTTGGCTTCGGTGCCTATGTCAATGTGGTCTGCCACCCCGACGCAGCCAAGGGACGCGAACTTGGGCGCGCTACCACGGGGCTGTTCGCCCGCTTCTCGGTGATGTACGGCGAGGTGTCGGGGCCCGCCGACGATAGGCAGGCGGACGTCTTGCACAACATCCACGACCGCTACGACATGAACGCCCACGGCCGTCAGGGCGGCCAACAGACGACGGCGCTGACGGACGAGTTCATCGACGGCTACGCCATCGTTGGCGAGGGTGGATACTGCGCGGACCGACTGGCGGCGCTGGTGGAACTGGGAATCGAGAAATTCGCGGTGATGGGCCCAAACTTCGCCGCTCCCGGCGCGGAAGCTCAGGAGGCAGCCCTGCGCTTCATCGAGGACGTGCTGGCACCGTTGAAGGCGTAACCGACGCGTCACTCTAGGGCGTGTTCACACTATGCGCTCACACAATCCATTGGACGGCGTGGCCGGCATCCTGCCTTCCCTGCACGCCGATAGGCGTGCCTGACGGCACGCAGGGAGGGCAGAATGCCTTCCCTCCAAAGGCGGCCTCGTTTTCGATCGGTTGCGCTAGCAGCCTGCGCTGTAGGACGTTTTCGAGCGAATTTCGTGGGTTGCCGCCGCAAAATACCTCGATATTGCCCGCCATTAAGGGATGGAACCTCAAAAACCACCCTGAAATGGCCCCAAGTAGGGCCGTGCCTACCGCGAAATTTCCTACGGCGCATGTATGGTTCGCCCCGCGATTGCAAGGGTAGAGACGAGTTGACGGCGGTGATTGGTTGCAGGCATGTATCCGGCCTCGTCGATGGGCGCATTCGAGCGCCCGGGCCCCGATGGATATCCGCACACGCACACCTCGCACAGGCTCGCGGTCTTGGTGACCTTGCGCCGTAACAGGTTCTGTACGTGTCGGTCCAACCTGTCCACCATCGCTTCCTCGCTTCCCTCGCAACCCTGGGGAAGTCGTCTATGAGCCGTCGGCCATGGCCGGAAGCTTGCTTGCGGCCATGGCCAACCTCCGCCTCGGCGACGATCGGGTGTCACCCGAAGGGTCGCAGCGCAGCGGAGAAGCCGCGCAGCGGCTTGACACGCGATCGTCGCCGAGGCTCTCGGCGCGTCGTTCACGCGGCCTGCCGCTCAACGCCCCTCTCCGTCGATGCCGGCGTCTGCCGATGCCGGGCATCGTAGTCCTCGTCGCGTCGCAGCAGCGCCCACGCGGTGCGCGCGTTCTTGTTGGCCAGCGCCACGGCCGCCACGTTGGCGCCGCGGCGCGCCTGGGTGGCGACCGCCCACCGGCTGCGACGGTCGCTGCGCCCGCCGGCGCGGTGCAGCGCCGAGCGGGCGCCATGGATCAGCAGCGTGCGAAGATGGCGATCCCCCCGCTTGCTGATTCCCAGCAGCACGGCGCGGCCACCGGTCGAGTGCTGCCGCGGCACCAGCCCCAGCCAGGCGGCCAGCTCGCGGCCGTTGCGGAACTCCGACCCGTCGCCCACGGCCGCCACCAGCGCCGTCGCCGACAGCACGCCGACCCCCGGGATCGTCATCAGCCGCTGGCAGGCCGGCGACTGCCGCGCCACGCCCGCGAGCTGCGCGTCGAACTCCGCCACCCGTTCGTCCAGCCGCTTGAACTCCTCGCCCAGTTCCCGCAGCAGCGCGCGGCCCTCAACCGGCAGCTCGTTCTCCGCATCCTCCAGCGCCTCCGCCAGCCGCGCCAGCAAGGCGCCCTTGCCCCGCGGCGACTCGATGCCGTACTCCAGCAGAAACCCGTGGATCTGGTTGCCCTGCGCCGTGCGGTTGCGCATCGCCATCTGCCGGGCACGGTGCAGCTGCTGCACGTGCTCCTGAGGCACCGACTTCACCGGCACGAACCGCATCGTCGGCCGCGACGACGCCTCCGCAATCGCATCCGCGTCGAGCACGTCGTTCTTGTTCGACTTCACGTACGGCGCCACGAACTGCGGGCTCATCAGCACCGCCCGGTGACCCAGCCGACGCGAAAGCCGCGCCCAGTGGTGGGCGCCGCCACACGCCTCCATCGCCACCACGCAGCCCCGAGGCAGCCGCGCCAGATACGACTGCAGACCCGAGCGCCTCAGGCGCTTGCGCTCCACAACCGCACCCGCACCGTCCACCGCCGTGACGTGGAACACCTTCTTCGCCAGGTCAATCCCCACCCGTGTTACGTTCTCCATCGGTCCGCTCCGTTGTCTGTCAATGGGACCCCGTCATTCTGGCCCTCGAGGCCGTTGGGAATGAAGCGGGGCGGACCATCCCATCAGGCTGCTAGCGCGCCCTGAAGGGCGCGTCGGCAGTTCGCAGGCGCAAACTGCTGGCACCCGAACAAAGCGGGCCTTCGGAGGGAAGGCATTCTGCCTTCCCTGGCACCGACAGGCGCCCTTCCGTTGTCGGCATCCGGCCGTGCGCCTAACGGCGCACGAGGGAAGGCAGAATGCCTTCCCTCCGAAGGCCCCTGCGTCATTAAGTCCGCCAGGCTGCTGGCGAGGGTTGGCTGTGGCAGTATCGGGGCACTTGGGTTGTGACTAGCTCGGAGCGTTCCGATGAGCCTTGATGTGGCGGTGGAGGCGGAGCTTGATGGGGATGCGGGCGGCGTGGAGCCGCTCGTTGGCGAGGGATCGGCGCTCAAGGCCGAACTGATGACGGGCTACACCGGCGTCGAGATCACCGGTGTGCGGCTGCAGGACATGTCCGACGACGATGTCGAGACCGTGCGGCGGCTCATTGGGGACTACTGCGTGGGGGCCTTTCCGGGTCAGTCATTGACGCCCGAGGAGCAACTCACGTTCGTCAGCCGCTTCGGCACCATCACCAAGACGCCGGGCGTGGACATGCATTCGGGCGTGGACTATGTGCATGTGGTGGCGGACCGAGGCGATGCCGACAACCCGGTTTCCGGCGGCTTCCACACCGACACCTGCTTCGTGGAGCGGCCCCCTTCGTTCTCGTCGCTCTATGCGGTGGACGTGCCGAGACACGGCGGCGACACCATGTTCTGCAATCAGTACATGGCCTACGACAGCCTCTCCGAGGTGATGAAGAAGTGGCTCGTGGGAATGCGCTTCAAGCACGTCGTGAGCGGCACCGATCGACCGGAAGAGGTGCCGGATCCGGTGTGGCACCCAGCGGTGCGCACCCACCCGGTGACCGGCCGCAAGGCGCTTTATGTGACGTTCGCAGCGCGCTGTGTGGCGGCGGAGGGGATGACGGAGGCGGAGGGGCGCAACCTGATCGACTTCCTCTATCGCCACTCGATGCGCGACCACGCGATGTACCGACACCGCTGGCGTGCAGGCGATTTCGTGATGTGGGACAACCGCTGCTCGATGCACGCGGCGGTGTATGACCATGGCGACCAGCCGCGGCGGCTGCACCGGGTGATGTGCGAGGGGGAGCGGCCGTTCGAGTAGACCGTCCCGCATGGGTCAAGGAAGCAACCCATGAAGGCGGTCGGGTTGATGTCAGATTCCTTGAGTGCGGCTGGTGTTCACGGTCGGATTGCGTTTCCGAGGGCCCGTAGGGGCAGGGCTTGTCCCGCCCTTCCTGAACGCACCGACAGACTCGATACGGGACGGGACCAGCCCGTCCCCTACGGCCCTCGCACGGCACATGCCTCGCTGGTCAGAGGCGGAGCCTCGCTTGTGGAGAGGCCGTCCCGTCTGCGACTGCGCACATCCGCCCTTCGGGCGGCAGCGGTCCTTGCAGGCAGATCGCCTATTCGCCCACATTCGCCTCGAACAGGGGCTCGCCGTTCACCGTCACATTGAGCTCGCCAGCACTGCTGAAGTAGCGCGCTTCTATGTAGTGGTGCTCTTCCCAATCGAGTTCGACATTGGTCCAAACGTAGAGCGGATCAGGCGGTCCGGGTTCCCGGCGCTTGCGCAGGCAGCCATCGAGGTAGAGCTCCAAGGCGTCGTCTTCGGCGATGACGACTTCCACGGCCCTATGCCAGTGCGGGATGCGATAACGGCGCGGTTGGTTGTGGTTTGGCAAGTCCTTCCCTGACAATCGACCCATCGATGGGCGGCGGATTGTAGACAAACGACATGGATGCGGGGCAAGGCAGCGAGCGAGAAGGAAACTTCGAGCGCGTGTTGAAGGGGCGCGAGGTGCTTGCGCTCTCGTTCGGGGCCATGATCGGCTGGAGCTGGGTGCTGCTCACCGGCGTGTGGGTGGAGAATGCTGGCAGCCTCGGCACGGTGATTGCTTTCGCCGCCGGCGGTGTCGTAATCGGCTTCATCGGCCTCACCTATGCCGAACTCGCCGCCGCCATGCCGCAGGCCGGTGGCGAGCATGTGTACACCAAGGTTGCGTTGGGGCCGCACTGGTCGTTCGCCTGTACCTGGGCGTTGCTCATGGCCTACGCGACGGTGTGCGTGTTCGAGTCCGTGGCGTTGCCGACGGCGGTGGAATACCTCCTGCCGGGCATCCGCATTGGGGCGCTGTGGGAAGTGTTCGGCGCGCCGGTGGACGTGGGGTTCGTGGCGGTCGGTGTGGGTGGCGCCGTGCTGATGACGTGGATCAACTACATCGGCATCCGCACCGCTGCGTTGGTGCAGACCGTGGTTACGGCCGCCATCTTCCTGAGTGGCCTTTTGCTGTTCGTGGGTGCCGGTGCGTTCGGCAGCGTCGACACCGCAAAGCCGCTCATCGCCATGCCGGCGGTGGGAATCCTGACCGTGCTCATCATGGTGCCGAGCCTGATGGTGGGCTTCGACGTGCTGCCGCAGTCGGCGGAGGAGATTGCGGTGCCGCGCCGCCGCATCGGCGTGCTGCTGGTGCTGTCTCTGGCGATGGCGGTGCTTTGGTATGGCGCGATTTCCTTTGCCGTGGGCACGGCGCTGCCGCAGCAGGCACTGGGGGGAACGATGGCGACGGCGGATGCGGCGAGCCGGCTTTGGAGCGGTGAATGGGCTGGGGCGGCGCTCATCATTGGCGGCGTGGGCGGCATTCTCACGAGTTGGAACGCGTTCATCATCGGCGGCAGCAGGCTGATGTTCGCGCTGGCGCAATCGGGTGCCCTGCCGGCGGCATTCGCGCGCTTGCATCCGCGCTACAACACGCCGTGGGTGGGAATCCTCGCCCTCGGCATCGCCTCCTGCATCTCGCCACTGTTCGGACGGACGATTCTGGTGTGGCTGGTGAACGCCGGCAGCTTCGCGGTGGTGGTGGCGTGGCTGTTCGTGCCGGTGGCGTTTCTGGCGCTTCGCCGCAACGCGCCGGAAATGGAAAGGCCGTATCGGGTACGGCATGGCACGTTTGTGGGTTGTACGGCGATCGTCCTTGGGGTGCTGCTGCTCTGCCTCTACATGCCGTTCAGCCCCTCTTCGCTGGCCTGGCCGGAGGAGTGGGGAATGGTGGTGGCCTGGGGCGCGGTGGGGGTTTTGCTGTGGGTGCTTCGGGTGCGCGGATCGGAGGGCTAGGCCGCATCTGCTTGCGTTTCTGGGTGCGGACTACCCACTGAAACGGTCCTCACCCTTTCTCGGAGCGTGAACGCGGCGTCACTTGGGTTAATCTAAACCGCTCGCGGGCGTCGTATAACGGCATTACCCCAGCTTCCCAAGCTGGTGACGTGGGTTCGACTCCCATCGCCCGCTCCACTCTCTTTATTCGCCTCGCGGCTGGCGGCAGCGTGTTAAACCTTCACTTCGATCCACCGTTGGGACCGCGCCATCCGGCCGACCCCTCAGGCCCAACACGGCATGTGCAGCGCCTCGTGCGCCTCGCGGCTGGCGGCAGCGTGCTAAACCTTCACTTCGATCCACCTTGGGGACCGCGCCATCCGGCCGCCCCCTCAGCCTCAACACGGCACAGGCATCGCTATGCGTTGCGCTTGCAGCCCGGTTGGATTGGCAGAACATGCCCATGAGCGAGCGGTCGCCGTGGTGGGTGGTGGCCGGGGTTTTTCTCGTGCTGATGGTGTCGTCGGGCTTCGGCTTCTACAACCTCTCGGTGTACATGAATGCGCTGGCGGACGAGCGCTCGTTCGCCGTGGGCCAGCTTTCCGGCGCCATCGCGGTGATGTTTGTGGTGAGCGGAGCCTCCGGGATGGTGGTTGCGCGGCTCATGGAGCGGGTGGATGTTCGCTGGGTGATGGTGGCCGGCGCGGCCATTGCCGGCACTTCCCTGGCCGCGGTGGGTGCGGCCCAGGAGATATGGCACGTTTGGCTGCTCTACGCCCTCTTCGGCGTCGGCAACAGCGGCATATCGTTGATACCGGGCACGACGTTGGTAACGCGCTGGTTTCCGGGCGCGAACCGATCCGTGGCGCTTTCGGTGGCGAGCACCGGGCTTTCCACGGGCGGCATCGTCCTGACGCCGGCGTGCGCGAGCGTCATCCACCACCTTGGCATCGAGGCGGCGATGCCTTGGTTCGGGGCGTTCCAGTTCGTGGTAATCGTGCCGATTGCCTTGTGGCTGGTGCGTTCGTGGCCGGACGAGGCTCGGGCTTCCGCGCCGCCGCCACCTGGCGAGCCCGTCCGCTCTGCCCTCGCCTCGCGCTTCTTCCTCGCCACTACCGCCGCTTATGTGCTCATCCTCGGCACCCAGGTCGGTGCCGTGGCACACCTCTTCAACCACGTGCAGCGCATGACCGATCACGTGGTGGCATCGCTCGCGGTTTCCGTGATGGCCGGGGTGAGCATCGTCGGGCGATTGCTGGGCGGCGTGGTGGTGACGACCTTCCCGATCCTTGCATTCACGCTGCTCAACGTGGCCGGGCAATCTCTCGGCATGGTCGCCATCGCCTATGCAGACTCCGAGGTGACGGCATTGGCGGGGGCTGCGGTGTTCGGCGTCACGGTCGGCAACCTGCTGATGCTGCAACCGCTCATCGTGGTGCAGGCGTTTGGGGTGGGGCGCTATCCGCGCTTGTATGCGGTGGCCCATGCCGCGACGACGCTTGGCGTGGCTGGCGGGCCGCTGGCAATGGGCTTGCTGCACGATGCGTTCGACTACCGGGTGGCGTTCGTCGCCGCTGCACTGACGAGCGGCGTGGCATTCTTCGTCTTCTTGACCGGCGGGCGGCTGCCGCCTGCGTCGGCGCTACGCGACGGATCTCGTCGCTGATGCATCTCTCGGTACGAACTTGTAGGAGCAGCGCGAAAAGTGCGTGATGTTGGGCAGGCGCAGGCACAAGACGGGCCTCTGGAGGGAGGGCGTCTCGCCCTCCCCGCGCGCCGCAAGGCGCGGTCCGTTTCCTTGACGCATGCAGGGACGCGTGCCTACGGCACGCAAGGGAGGGTGAGACGCCCTCCCTCCAGAGGCCCCTCCAGCACCAAGTCCGACAGACTGCCAGCAATGACGCTTGTGGATCGCTTGGCAACCGCTACGTTGCGCGTCTTGATCGTTGTCGCGTTTGCCGCATCGACGTTCGCTCAGGCGGCGCTACCTTCGGAGGTAGACGGCCAACCGTTACCGACGCTGGCGCCGATGCTGGAACGGACGTCCCCCACCGTGGTCAACATCGCCACTTATGCCCGCACGCGCAGCAACAACCCCCTCTTGAACGATCCCTTCTTCCGGCAGTTTTTCTCGGTGCCGGAGCGACGCACGCGCAGCGCTGGGTCCGGCGTGATCGTGGATGCGCGTGCCGGCCACGTCGTCACGAACCACCATGTCGTCAACGACGCGGACGAGATCCGGGTGACGCTGTCGGACGGCCGCGAGTTCGCGGCGGAACTCGTGGGCGTCGATCCGCAGGTGGACTTGGCAGTGCTCCGCATCGCCGCCGATGAGCTCGTGGAGATCGACTTCGCCGACAGCCGCTCGCTGCGGGTGGGCGACTTCGTGGTGGCTATTGGCAACCCCTTCGGCCTCGACCAAACAGTCACTTCCGGCATCGTCAGCGCGCTGGGCCGCAGCGGCCTCGGCATCGAAGGCTACGAGGACTTCATCCAGACGGACGCTTCCATCAATCCCGGCAACTCCGGCGGCGCACTGGTGGACTTGAACGGCGCCTTGGTGGGCATCAACACCGCCATCGTCGCGCCAAGCGGCGGCAACGTCGGCATCGGCTTCGCCATACCATCCAACTTGGTGGAAGCGATCATGGCGCACCTCATTGAATACGGCGAAGTGCGTCGCGGCGACATCGGCATCGCCGTGGAGGCGCTGGACCCGCAATTGGCGGAGGCGCTTGGAGCATCGTCTGCCCAAGGCGTAGTGGTGGTGGAAGTGGCACCGGGCAGCATCGCCGAAGATGCGGGGATCCGACCCGGCGATGTGGTGACCGCAGTGGACGGTCGCTTGGTTCGGCGCATTGCCGACTACACGAGCGAGTCGGCTCTCGCAATGATCGGCGACCGCCTCGCGGTGGAGGTGGTGCGAGACGGCGAGCGCCTGGACCTTGCCCTCATCATCGACGACAACCGCGCCGTAGCTGGCGAGCGCATCGACGACCGCCTAACCGGCGCCACCCTGATGAACTTCCGCGAAGACGGCGACCCGGCAAGCAGCGTCGGCGTGGTGGTAAGCGACCTCACCCCCGACACGAGAGCCACGGGCCAAGGATTGCGCGAAGGCGACATCATCATCGGCGTCAACAACCACGGCGTCGTGGACATCGCCGAACTCGCAAGGCGACTGCGTGACGCTAGCCGAGCTAGACTGCGCGTGTATCGGGCTGGGCGGTACGGATACCTGACGCTGCGCTAGGGCCGAATCCGCCGGCGCGTTCCATGCCGGCGCCGTAGGGGACGGCCTCGTCCCGGCGCCGCGCGCCCTGACGGGCGCGTCGGCAGTTGCTGCGCAACGGCTTCAAACGCCGCGGAGAACTCGGCACGGGGCACTTGCTGCAGTTGAGTCCCGGCGGCTAACGACCTCGATTACGGGATGGAGGTTCCTGCCGCATTGCGGGCTACCGGGTTTTGCGGCACACCGGGGAAGATCTCGCGGAACAGGCCCAGCATGGCCATTGTGGAGCGGCGGTCGGTGGCTTCGTGCAGGCGGCCCGGCGGGCCCAAGGTTGGCGGCAAGGCGAAGCCATGTGGGGTCTTGGCGTGGTGGTGGAACATCCACGGCACGCCGGCCGCGTCCATTTCGTCGAAGAAGCGTTGCTTGCTTTCGTCGGGAACCAGGCCGTCTTCAGCGCCGTTTTCGATGAGGACGACGGCGTTGGTGTTGTAGCGGTTCTCGCATGGCTTCAGCGTTGGACGTTCGACACCGTAGCGGGCCGGGTTCGGGTCTTCGCCAGTTTGCAGCAGACCGTGGAAGGAGACCACGCCGCCCACGTTCAGCCCGCCGCGCACGCACTCGATCACCGCCATGCCGCCGAAGCAATAGCCGATGGCGGCGGCGGGGAAGGACTCGTCCACGGTGGGGTGTTCGAAGCCGCGCCGCAGCCACTCGGCCAGGAGCGAGCGGAAGAGCTCGTGGTCGTGATCCATCGCCACCAAGCCCTCGAAGCACTTTTTCTGAAAGGCATGGATGCCGGCCTCGTCCGCGCCCTCAGGCCAGACCCGCTGCGCCGGCGGCACGATGTTGCCGTACACGTCGATGGCGAGGCCCACATAGCCCACGCGCGCCAGATACTCGGCCACATCGACATCGAAGAACTTCAGCCCTTGATAGTTGTGAATCACCATCACCAAGGGCCGCGGGCCGGCATCCTCCGGCGGCGCCACCAGGTGCCCAAGGTAGTCGTTGCCCCGAAACGAAAAGGCGATGTCGTCCCGACGCAGGTCAGGCGCGGGCGGCCAGAAATCGGAAGCGGTCACGGAACCTCCTTCACTCGGTGAATCACGGTCCCCATGATGGCATGCCAAAGCGGCCATCGTTCAATCGCGACTGCGGTCCTCCACAGGCGGGTGCGAGGAAAGCCACGACGCTTGGTCGCAGTGTTCCCCACAAGATGCGGTGATGCGCTTCAAGAGGTCCTGCAAGCGCGTGGGCGGAATCCCGTTGCGCGTCAAGTAGTCGAATGCGATTTCGTCGGCCTCCCGCTCGAACTCGCGCGAGTAGGACAGTTCCAGCAATTGCACGGGCGCGACGCCGGCCAACGTGGCAAGCGTCGGATCGGTCACCGCCGTCCAAATCACGACTATCGCAGCCGACTGCGCCACCATGCGCAGCCAATGCCGCTCGCGGACGTGACCAAGCTCGTGGGCCAATACGGCGATGAGCTCCTCGTCGTGCGCGGCGATTTCGACAATGGCATCGGTCAGGATCACCGTGCCGCCAGCAACCGCGAACGCATTGGCGCCGAGCAGCTTGGCCTGCCGGAACTCCAGCCGAGCGTCAACGCCGAGGTCGCCCCGGATGTCGTCGAATGCCCGCCTCAAGCTGTCTTGGCGTTCCGGGGCCAAGGCCGTGGGTTGGAACAGACGAATCTGATCGAGTGCGTCCACCAGTTGCTGACCGATCGGGGCGTCCGCCTCTGGCGGAACCGCCGACACGATGGCGGTGCCTAGCGCCGGCGCACCCCAGCGGCTGACAGCGAACAGGATTCCGACCGAGACGGTGAGGGCGATGGCCATACCGAGTGCGTTCCGGTCGAGCAATCGAGCGAGGCGGTCCACACCGCGACGAAACCTGCGTCCACGCGCCTGCACCGGTGCCGCACGAGCGAGGGCTACGTCCAGCGCATCTATCGCGTCGTTGTCGGTCGCGATGCATGCACTTCCATCCGCCAGCACTACCCGGCGCGGGGTGTCCGCTATGCGGGCGGCAATGTCCACTTCTGCGTAGGCGTGCTCGCGGATGGTGCCTCCATCTTCAATCCGCAGCCGTCCGCCGGGTGCCGCAGACAGCACCACGGGGCGACCGGCGGTGACGGATCCATCGTAGAGCTCGGCGTCGATCTTCATGCGCCGACGTCGATCTCGAACCCGTCGCTGATCGCTGCACCCATCGCGCTAGGCGAGGCGGCGGGGTCGGCTTGGAAGGTTGCCATGTCCTGGGCGAGGAAGACCTCGAATCGGGAAAGCCGATAGCGGAACACGCGCAGTCGTGCGAACGGGATGAAGAGCCCGGCCGTGCCAGCAATCAGCACCATGTTGGACATGTAGAGCCAGAACATCTGCGTCACGCTGAGCCGAAGCCGGAACCGCGTTCCCCCCAGCATCGTGTTGCTCCAACGGTAGTTGGCGATCCGTACGCTGACATAGACCGAGGCGAGGAATATCGGTGCGAACATGATGAGCGTGGTGCCCAACGTGCCGACGGACGGCAAGGCTCTACCGGCAATGTATGCAAAGGGGAGCATCAACCCGACCACGATCCCGACGGAGCCGGCATAGGCGCCATAGTAGGCACCGGAGCCCCCAACCAAGCGGCACTGCGTCAAGCCGAAGCTCGAGTTGTTGGTGAGGTACTGGTCGCGGCGCCAGCGCAGCCACGGCCATGCTAGGCCGAGGCTGGCAAAGCCGGCAACGATCGCGAGCGGATACCACAGCGCCGCATCGCGATAGCTTCCGTGGAAGGCAAACGCCACGTTGCGCCAGCGCGTGTGGCGCAGGTTAAACGACCGCGCTCGCACCACCACCCACGGCAAGATCGGCGCGAACGCCAAGAGCCCCGCGAAGTAGTAAAGCGAAAAGCCATAGACGAGCGGCGAAAACAGGTCAGCAACCCAGAGCGTTGCGATCAGCGCGACGGCAATCAGTCGCCCCGGCAGCATGGAGACCGGATCGGCGGTGAAGTCGAACGACTCGCTTCCGAAGCACGTGTTGCCATAGAGGTAGCGGCGGGTGCGTACTTTGGCCCAGGGAGAGTACAGTCCCAAGGTGGCGAGCGTCAGGGCCACGTTGGCGATCCAGACGCGAAAGTACTCCCAGCCCTCACCGTAGAAGACCAACTGGCTCGGCCATTCCTTTGCCGCCGCCGACCGTGGCGGTGGAGGCGAGTCTGTAACGGACCTTTGGACCGAGAACGCCTCGTCAATGCGCCCGAAGGGCGCGCCCCTGTGCGCCGTAGGCACGTTCTGTCCTTGAGATGTGTAGTGAGGCATTAGGTATACGCAAAGCGCCTCGACGACTCGGGACAGCGAATGGGCCGCGACGGAATGTGCGCCTGACGGCACACTAGGGAGGGCGAGACGCCCTCCCTCCGAGCGTCGCTAGTGATCGAAGACGATCACGTTGCGGGCGACTTCTCCGGTCTCTAGCTGTGCCAAGGCGTCGTTCACGTCTTCGAGCTTGATGCGGCTGGCGATCATGTCGTCGAGGTGGAGCTTGCCGGCGAGGTAGAAGTCCACGAACCGGGGCATGTCCACGCGGAAGCGGTTGGAGCCCATGGAAGAGCCTTGCAGCTTTTTCTCGCGCAGGAACTCGGGGCCGTGAATCTCCACCATCGTCCCCACCGGGATCATGCCGATGACCGTTGCGGCGCCGCCGGGGCGGACCATCTTGAAGGCTTGTTCGGCGGTCACCTTGAGGCCGATGGCCTCGAACGAGTAGTGCACGCCGCCGCCGGTCATTTCCCGCACCGCTTCGATGGGGTCCACCTCGGCGGCGTTGACCACATCAGTGGCGCCGAACTTGCGTGCCAGTTCCAGCTTCGAGGCCACCCGGTCGATGGCGATGATCCTGCTCGCGCCGGCGATGTCGGCGCCGTTGATGCAGGAAAGCCCAACGCCGCCGCAGCCGATCACCGCCACGGTGGCACCCGGCTCGACCCCTGCGGTATGGATCACGGCACCGACGCCGGTGGTGACGCCGCAGCCGATGAGGGCCGCCCGGTCGAGCGGAATGTCCTTGCGGACCTTGGCGATGGCGTGCTCGTGAACCAGCATCTGCTCCGCGAACGAGGAGAGGTTGAGGAACTGCGAGATGGGGCCCTCGGCACCTGAGAGGCGTGGCGGCTCGTTGGCTCCGCGGGACAACTCCGGCTCCTGACACAGTGACATGTGCCCAGTGAGACAGAACTCGCAATGGCCGCAGAAAGCCGACAGGCAAGTGATGACGTGATCGCCGGGCTGGACGTAGGTGACGTCCGCCCCCACGGCCTCCACCACTCCGGCCGACTCGTGGCCGAGGACGGCGGGGCGGGGATAGGGGTAGGAGCCGTTCTGGAAGTGCAGGTCGGAGTGACACACCCCGGCGGCGGCGGTGCGAATGAGCACCTCGCGGGGGCCAGGGTTCGCGGTCTGGACATCCTCGATCGACAGCGGCTCGTTGATTTCGCGCAGGACGGCGGCTTTCATTTCCGGTCTCTCCTTACCCAATCGGCCGTTTGGCCTCGCGGCTACAGTTTGTCGGAATTGCGTAACTCGTGCCAGAGGCCAGAAGTCGCCCAAGCGCGCCCTGAAGGGCTCGTTGGCTGTTTTCTCCACAAGGGCGGTGCCAGCACCGAGCATGTGGTGATGTCCCACTTAAGATATGCGTAGCGCGTGGCGCGTCGTACTCTGGAGGGAGGGCGTCCCGCCCTCCACCGCGCCCGCAAGGGCGCGCATCTTGCTGGTGCAACGAGTGTTCTAGGCGCCTTGCGGCGCGATGGAGGGCGGGACGCCCTCCCTCCAGAGCGGCACCGGCAGGTAAGTCGAACACGATCACCGGTTCCAGAACCCATCCGCCACAGCAGGCAGGGTCAAAGTGAGACACCATCGAGCATGTTTCGCGCTTGCAACACAAGCGTACAAATGCAATGGTTCGCACATGAACCTTGCCGCCAGCATCCGAGGGGTGATGCACGCCGCCGCCAAGCGAGGGCTTGCGCTGTTGACGCTTTTCGCCGCCGCCCATGTCAGCGGCTACGAAGGCGACACCCACCAGCAGATCACATTCCTTGCGGCGCGGCAGTTCAACGCCTGTGTTGGAGTCGAAACTCCGCGCCTGACGCCGCTCGAAGTGCGCTACATCGCCCGCGCCAATGCCGATCAGGCCGACAAGGGCTTCTGGCGCAAGCTGTTCCGCTGGAATTACTACGACCGCGCTGGCGAAAGCGGACGCTTCCTGTGGATGGTCGAGACGCGCATGAACCGGCACTATGCCGAACTCACGCAGCGCCTTGCCAGCGAACAGGAGTTGGCAGAGCGCTTCTCCGACCTTGGCCGGGTGGTGAGCTACCTGCAAGACGCCACTAGCCCCGCGCATGTTGTGCCGATCTACACCGGGCGTTGGTGGCGTTTCAGCATCACCGACCGCTTCAACAACTATCCGGTGGATGTGGAGGCGCTCACGGCAGCGTTGGCCGATGATTGCACGGCGGTGCGCGGCGCCGACATCTCGTGGGAGCAGCTTCTCGCGGGCGTCGCCGACAGCACCATCGGCGCGGTGCAGGAAGTGATACCGGGATTGCCGGTGGGCTGGGAAGCGTATTGGGAGTTCGACGAGGGCGACGACGCGTTTGGCCAGTATGGCGTCGCCGGCAACAGCTTCGGGCGGCGCACGGAGTTTCCGTGCGGGGGAACTGCCGAGGGAACCGAGCGAACCTGCATCCTGCTCGACAACGATCCGTTGTATCGGCAATTCGCCCTGGCGCGGCATCGGGAGGCCGTGCAGGCGACCGTGGCGGCCATGACCCTGCTGCGCTCGCCGCAGACGGCGGTTGCCGTTTCGGACCTGTCGCCGGATGTGCTCAAGCTCGCGATGGCCACACCGCGCCAACGTTAAGTCGTCCGCGGCTTTAAATCGTCGCCATGCATCTGGGCCTCACTCCGTGGCACCTTTCGGGACATGCCGAAGGGCGGGAGCTGGTGCGGCAGGCAGCGTTGGCCGAAGGCTGGGGCTACGAATCCTTCTGGCTGCCGGAGAATCACTTTCGTGGCGCCGGGCAGCCCCCCAGCGTCGCCGCCATTCCCGAACCGCTGATGCTGCTGGCCGCCGTGGCTGGGGGCACCAGCCGCATCCGGCTTGGCACCACCTCGTATCTGCTGCCGCTCAGGCATCCATTGCAGGCCGCCGAACAGGTGGCGGTGCTCGATCAGCTATCCGGCGGACGGGTGACGCTCGGCGTCGGGCGCGGCTATCAAGGCGCCATGTTCGATGCCTTTTCCATCGAACGAAAGGACAAGCGCCGCATCTTCGCCTGGTGCCTGAACGCCATGATCCGCGCCTGGCAGGGCGAGCCGGTGGTGACGAGCGAGGGGGCGGAACCGGTCGTGCTCTCGCCGCTGCCCGTGCAAAAGCCGCATCCGCCGATTTGGGTGGCAGCGTTTGGCCCCAAGGCATTGGCGCAGGCGGCCGCGTTCGGCTCGCCGTATCTGGCTTCGCCCATGGAGACGGTGGAGCGGCTCAGAACGAACTACGCCCGCCATGCCGAGGCGTGTGCGGAGCAGGACGTCGCCAGCCCACCGGAAGTGCCCATCATGCGCTCCGTGTTCGTTTCCGAAGACGCCAGCCTCGTGCGACGGATGCGGGAGAAGCTGGAGATGCAGCCGGATCCCCGCCGCGGCGACATGCCCACCGACGAGTGGGCCATCATCGGCGAGCCGAGCGCTGTGCAGGAGCGGGTGGCGCAGTATGTGGAGGAGCTTGGCATGACGCACCTCATCGTCACGCGCCTCAGGATCGGCGGGGTGGAAAGCCGGGTGCTCGAGGAGTCGGTGGCCAAAGTCGCAGCTCTTCTTCTTTAGGGTTCAGCGCGGCGTACCCGCCGATCCCCATGCAGGTCTCGCTGGACAAGGCTCTGGCCTTGGGCTATGGTTCCGCCTTGACGCGCAAGTCTGGGTCATGCGCCGGGCGAATCAACGACAGAAGGGCGGCTCGTGCCGCCGAGTAAACAGAGAGAATAGACAACACACATTGATAGACGACACGGGACAAAGGAGAGAACACATGAGTAGAGGACATCCCCCCCAAGTAATGGAAGCAATGCGAGCGGTGAAGGCGTTCAAGGCCGAATACGACGAAAAGGGCGACCCAGCGTGCCGTCAAGAGCTTGACGACTGGCGCGAGGTCGTGCGAGGCAGAATCGCAATGGGCGATTACATCGAAGACGATAGCGACTCTTACGAAGTGTGGGAGGAGTTCTAGCGAGGCGAAGGGACCCTGCCGGGCTTGAGCCCGGCGGGGGCTCCGCACGAGAGCCCGTGACACTAACCTATTGAACCCCGAGGCTAGGGCGTCACACGACAAAAACAGTCGCGTTACCGGTTGTTGAGGAAGGCAACTGGTTCGTCATCCGCACCGATTTCCTCGTCCTTCGTCATGCCGAGCCACGGGCGCAGCACCGCCACCAAGCCGTAGATGGGGCCGGTGTCCACGAGCGCCACCACCATCTTGAAGACATAGCCCGAGATGATGAAGGTCAGAAGCTGGCCGACGAGGGGGGAGTTCTCGTCTATCGGCAGCGCCTTTGCCCAGAAGTGGGTGACCAGAATCACTGCCGTCGTGTCCACCAGTTGGCTCACCAGCGTCGAGCCGTTGTTGCGCAACCACAGATGGCGGCCTTTCGTGATCCACTTCCAGAAGTGGAATAGCTGCACGTCGCACCACTGGGCAACCAGATACGCCACCATCGACGCGAACACCGCGCCGAACGCGAGGGCTCGAATCTCGAAGAAGGGCGGCGGGCGGCCGGCTTCGTCCAGCATCGGCGCCCCGGTGGCAGGGTCGATGGTCTCGAAGCCGGGCAAGGCACCGCCCAGCCAGAGCAGGAACACCACCCAAACGTTGAGCAAAAGGCCCACCAGCACGACATCCCGGGCGCGCCGCACGCCATAGAGCTCGCTGATGAGGTCGGTGCAGATGAAGGTGACGGGATAAGGCAGCACCCCCACCGCCAGCACCATTGGAATGTCAAAGAGGCCAAAGAAGCTAAAGGAAAGATCGACGAAGCGGCTGATGCCGAGAATGTTGAGCAGGCTCAGGGTGCCGAGGAAGATGCCGGCCAGCACGAGAAAGACGCGCTGGCGGCGCTGACGGTAGTTTGGTTCCTCGGTCACCGGATCGCGCCGAAGTTCCGCACCAGCGGAACTTCCAACGCGCCCGTCAGGGCGCGCAGTCATCGGTGGTGTCTCACCTTGACTTGCACAGCGCGTGGCGCGTCGTACTCTGGAGGGAGGGCGTCCCGCCCTCCACAGCGCCCGCGAGGGCGCGCATACTGCTGGTGCTGCAAGTGTTCTGCGCGCCTTGCGGCGCGATGGAGGGCGGGACGCCCTCCCTCCAAAGCGGTGCCGGCAGGTAAGTCGAACACGGATGCCGGCTTCCAGCGCACATCCGCCACAGCCCGAAGGGTCAAAGTGAGACACCACCCGGTCATCGTTCCACTTGGCCCAGGTTGGCGTGAATGACAGAGCCGTTGATCACCGGCGAACCAGCGGCCCACAGCAGCGCGTCCGCAATCTCCCCCGGCTCGATCAATCGGTTGAACGCAGACATGCCGCGCACCGCGTCCATCGCATCCGCCGGCACATGGTCGCGCAGCATCTCGGTGTCGGTGAAGCCGGGGCAGACGCAGGCGGTGTGAATGCCGGTTCCGGCTAGGTCCTGGCAGGTGGCCCGCATCATGCCCACCTGCGCATGCTTGCTCACCACATAGCTGAAGCTGCCCGGCACCGCCTTCTCCGACAGCGTGGAGCCGACGAAGAGGATGCAGGAACCGGCGCCCATGCGCGGAATCAACCAGCGGTTCAGGCTGTTGATGGCCAGCACGTTGATCTGCATCACGTCGCGGAACGGCTGGTCTGCGGTTTCGGCGGCGCTGTCGTTCTCGAGGCGGGAGGCGTTGTGGATCATGGCGACCTGGTCGGCTCCACCCAAGGCCGTTGCCAGCTGCTTTTGCACAGTGTGCAGGAAGAGCGGGTCGGACAGATCGCAGCGAATGTGCTCAACGCTTGGCAGCGGACAGGGGCGGCGGGAGAGGTTGACGACCCCAAAGCCGGCGTCGGCGAAGCGCTCCGCAGTGGCGAGGCCAATGCCGGCACTACCGCCGGTGACGATGGCAGCTTTCATTCAAGACTCTCCTTGGGGAACCTCTGACGGAGTCGGTCCCGCTCGCTGGATTGTGCTTCCGTAGGGGTGACCCTTGTGGTCGCCCGCATCGGCAGCATCACACGATCACGGGCGACCACAAGGGTCGCCCCTACGAGAGTTCCATTGCGCGCTGGCCCATTGCCCTGGGCCAGACGAGGCGCGCAGCGTAACTTCGTCGATGGGCAGGCGCTCGAACTCTTCGCGGGCGCGAAGCTGGTGCAGGAACCAGTAGGCGAGTTCCTCCACCGTCACGTTGCGCACCTCAAGCAAGGTGACGTCGCGGGGCAGGAACTCGAGGCGTTCATCGCCGAACCTCACGGTGACGCGACTCCCCTTTTCCTCAATGTCGAGGTGCGGCGAGCGTGCTGGCAGGAGGGTGGTCTCGTCCAACTGATCACACAGCTCCTTCAGCAGTTGCTTCAAGGCGTTGTAGTCAAAGCACAGGCCATCGTCGCCAATCTCGCCAATCGCCTCCGCCTCCACGAAGAAATTGTGCCCGTGCAGGTTCTCCCGCTCGGTGGCCGAGAAGACGGTGAAATGCGCCGCGGAAAAGTGCAGGTAGTCCTTGCTGATGGATATGGTCGCCCTTCGCGCGGTCGCCACCTTCCCTTCCTGCCCTTCCGGCACGCTCCGACCACCTTCAGGCGAGGCGACTGTCGAGGTAGTCGATGATGTCGGCGGATTCATACATCCAACGGGTGCCGGCGGTGGATTCGATGCGCAGGCAAGGCACGGTGCTGCGACCGCCGCCGGCCAAGAGTTCGCGGAAGGCGGCGGGGTCTTGCAGGATGTCCCGCTCCGGCAACTCCACCCCACGCCCGTTCAGGTAGCTGCGCACCCGGGCGCAGAAGGGGCAGGAGCGGTATTGGTAGAGCACATAGCTTTCGTCGTTCGCGTCTTTGCCGCCATCCATGACCAAGCCCCAGCTTTCGCTTCGTGGGAGCGCGAGTATAAACTTCGGCCATGGCTAGGCGACGCAGGCAATCGAGTGCGAAGCGGGTGGCGCGGGCGCGCATCGCCATCATCGCCGGCATCGGCGTGGTGGTGGCTCTCGTCGCCGTCGTCGGCATCGGCTACAGCCTCGGTTTCGGCGGTGCCGACGAGCCGTATCAGGTGCTTGAAGACCGGCTGGACCGCGACGGCGACGTGGAGGTGGTGGAGTACTTCTCCTGGGCCTGCATCCATTGCCGCAATCTCGACGAACTCATCGAGGGCTGGAAGCAGAACCTGCCCGATGGCGTCACTTTCCGGCGTGTGCATGTCTCGTATTCCGGGCCCCTGCGCGTGCTCGCCAGAACCCACGTCGCGCTCGAACGCCACGGCGCCCTCGAAGCCAACCACGACCGCATCTTCCGAGCCATCCACGACCGCAACCGCCAGTTCCTAACCGCCGAGGCAATGGCCGATTTCGTCGCCGGCTACGGCATCGACCGCGGCACGTTCCTCGCGGCGGCCGGTTCTGCCGCCACGGCCTCGGCAGTGGAACGCAACGCCGCCGAGTCCGCGGCCATCGGCATCCTCGCGGTGCCCATGCTCGCCGTGGACGGTAAGTACATCATCAACATGGGCGTGGGAAGGAAACAAGCGCTGGCGAACCTCGATAACCTGATCGAGAAGTTGCTGGCAGAGCGAGGAGCCAGTTGAAGGGATCGTCAGCAGCCTTGAGGCCCCCTCGACCTAGCCGCAGCGGCGTCTCGTCGCCCCCGCTAGGCGCGTTCATGAATAATCCGGGCTAGGAGATTCCTGCAACGATTTCGACGTGCCTGACGGCGCGTTGCGAGGGCCGGATACCCTCGCCCCCAGAGGCGACAAGTGGCGAAAGGCAAACGCAAGCCAGTGCGGCGCAAGCCCTCCATGCGCGGAAAGAATCGGGCCGCACGGCGCGGGAAGCCGCCATCAAGACTTTGGCGGTCTTTCCTGTTCTGCCTGCGATGGGGGCTCGCCGCCGGGTTCGCTGGCATCGCCGCCATCGCCGGCTACCTCTTCTTCCTCGACCGCCAGATCACGAGCACGTTCGAGGGCCGGCGTTGGTCCTTGCCGGCGCGCATATACGCAGCGCCCGTCGAGCTATACCCCGGGGCCGGGCTGTCGCAACGCGATACAGTGGCCGAACTCGCCCGGCTCGGCTACCGCGAGGTGGAGTTCGCGAACGCGCCCGGTAGTTGGTCAGCACGAGGCAACACCCTTCGCGCCGTGCTGCGGCCCTTTCGCTTCGGTGACGGCGAGCGTGGCGAACTTCCCCTTGCCATCGAGTTCGACGAAGGCCGCGTGGTGCGCATCGACGATGGCACCGGCGGCGAATTGCCCATCGCGCGGCTGGAACCGCCGCAGGTTGGCAGCTTCTTCCCAAGCCACGGCGAAGACCGGCTGATCCTCTCGCCGGAGGAAACGCCGCCGCTACTGCCAGCGACGTTGAAGGCGGTGGAGGACCGCACCTTCGACTCCCACCCCGGTTTCGACCTCAAGGGCATCGTGCGCGCTGCGTGGGTGAACCTCTCCACCGGCGAACTGAGCCAAGGCGCGAGCACGCTCACGCAGCAGCTTGTGCGTTCCTACTACCTGACGAACGAGCGCAGCTTTGCCCGCAAGCTCAAGGAGCTGGCCTTCGCCGTGTTGCTCGAGGCACGCTTCACGAAGGCGGACCTGATGAACTCGTACGTCAACGAGATCCACTTGGGTCAGGACGGTGCCCGCGCCGTCCACGGCTTCGGCCTCGGCAGCCAGTTCTACTTTAACAAGCCCATCGCCGAACTCGGCGCACACGAGATTGCACTGCTCGTGGCAGTGATCCGCGGGCCTTCCTACTACGATCCGTTCCGTCACCCCGAACGCGCCAAGAGGCGCCGCGACCGCATCCTCGGCACCATGCACGATTTCGGTTTGATCGGCGAACGGCAGTACCAAGCGGCGCTGGCGCGGGACCTTGGCCTCGCCAGCACGCGCCGGGCCGGACGCTACTACCCGGCCTTCTTGCGCATGGTTCGCCAGGAACTGGCCGATGACTACGACGCCGACACGCTCGGCGGAGAGGGGCTCGCGATCTACACGACCCTTGCGCCCCGCATTCAGGATGCGGCCCAAGCCGCGGTCACGGAAACGCTGGCCCAGATCGAGCGCGACCGCGGCATGGACGAAGGCTCCCTGGAAGCCGGCATGGTGGTGCGCGGCAGCCAGACCGGCGACATTCAAGCCATCGTCGCCGGACGCGTAGCCGGGCGCTACGGCATGAACCGTGCCGTCAGCGCACGCCGTCAGGTGGGTTCCGCCATCAAACCCTTGGTGTATCTGATGGCGCTCGAATCTGGTCAATACGACCTCGCCTCACTCATCGAGGATCGTCCGGTGACGCTGGAAGTGCCCGGCCACGGCAACTGGTCGCCGCGCAACTTCGACCGCGAGTATCGCGGCCCGGTGCCGCTGGTGCGCTCGCTGGCAGACTCGCTCAACGTGCCCACGGTGCGGCTCGGCATGAGCCTTGGCATCGAACGGGTGGCGCATCGTGTGGAGGCGCTCAGCGGCGTCGCAGCCCAGGCGTTCCCGTCACTCCTGCTCGGCGCGGTGCAGCTATCGCCCATGCAGCTCTCGGAGCTGTACGCCGTGTTCGCAAGCGGCGGCTTCACCACCCCGGCGAAGACCGTGCTGGCGGTGGTGGACGCGAGCGGCGAGCCGTTGTCGCGCTATCCGATCCGGCTCAAGAGCGCGGTGGAACTCGAGCACGCGGCCACCCTCACCCGCGCCCTGCAAGTCGCGATGACCCACGGCACGGGCAAGCGCTCACCCCACGCCGATCGTGGCGTTGCCGGCAAGACCGGCACCTCCAACGACTACCGCGATAGCTGGTTTGTCGCCTATGGCGCAAGGCACCTGAGCGTCGTCTGGGTCGGCCGCGACGACGGCGGCAGCCACCAACTGACCGGCTCCGCTGGCGCCTTGCGCGTGTGGAATGCCTTTGCGTCGAACATTGACCTGGAACCGGCGCTGGCCGCTCCCGACAACACCACCATCGAGTACGAGACGGGGCTCTTGGCCGACTACGGCTGCGGCAACATCGTATCCATCCCGGTAACCGACCCTCAGCGACTGCGAGCAAAACCCGCATGCGACTAGGGCCTAGGGGGCCAAGGCCGTCGGATGGACAATATCCGTAGCATGTTGACATTTGATACATTTTAGGCCCTAAGGCGAGGCCCCCGGAGGCAAGGGGCCCTCGCATGCGCCAATGTGTGTGTTCTTCGTAGCCGGTCCGTGACGGTCATGTGAGCACCGCCATGACGCGCCTTTGCCGTGCGCGGACGCGCTTGACAACGTTGTCTTTCTGTTATAGAAAACTGCTGACGAACGTCGTTAGCCGCAGTGACCTAGCGCCAAGCAGGGGGGTATCGGCGCGGTCACCGGACGCGTTTCGCGTGGCTGGCTGCGGTGCGAAAGGAGAGGCGGATGACCAACGACGTCTTCAGGAAGAACCCGATTGCCTCGGCTATCTCGCTTGCCATCGCCAGCACCCTCGCCGGGGGCTCCGCGTCTGCGCAAGAGGAGGCGGATCCGGCCGACACGGCGAATGATGCGGCCATGCCAACCATTGAGGAGATGATTGTTCGCGGCATCCGCCAAAGCTTGCGGAGGTCCATGGGCATCAAGCGCAATCGCGACGGTGTGGTGGATGCCATTACTGCCGAGGACATTGGCGACTTCCCCGACAGCAACCTTGCCGAGTCGCTGCAGCGGATCACGGGCGTGTCCATCGACCGGGAGCGCGGCGAGGGCGCTCGCGTCACCGTCCGCGGGTTTGGCCCAGACTTCAACCTAGTGCTTCTGAACGGACGCCAGATGCCGACTTCGAGCGGCTTGGGGCGCTCCTTCGATTTCGGCAACCTCGCGTCCGAGGGAATCAGTTCCGTGGAGGTGTACAAAAGCGGGCACGCGCAAATGCCGACCGGGGGCATAGGCTCGACGATCGACGTGCGCACCACGCGCCCGCTGGACTCTCCGGGCATGAACTTCACCGCCGCCGCGAGCGGGCTGCACGATACGTCCACCGAGGACGGCAGCGGCTTCACGCCCGAAATCTCCGCCCTGTTCTCCAACACCTTCGCCGACGACAGAGTCGGCATTGCCCTGAGCGTCGTGCGGCAGGACCGCAACAACGGCGCCAATACAGCGAGCGTTGGCGGCTGGCGCACCTTCACCGGCGATGTCCACAATTGCTGGGGATGCGCCACGGGCCGTGCCGACTGGGGCGGCATCCCGACCGCAGACGACCCGAACCAGCGCAATCGTCCCGGTGCGGGCGACCTTTACTCGGTGCCCCAGAGCATCGGGTACGAGTTGGCAGAGTACTCGCGCGTGCGCACCAATGGCCAGCTTACGCTGCAGTGGCAGGCAACGGAAACGCTGGTTGCCACGTTTGACTACACGTACTCGGAAGTGGAACTCGACCGCACCTACAGCAACCTGTCGGCGTGGTTCAACTTCGGCGGTCAGGAAACCCTGTGGACCGACGGCCCCCAGGCATCGCCGCTGGTCTATACCGAGAATTTGCCGGACAGCGACTTCTCGATGGGCGGGGGCTTGGACGCCTGGCGCGCGAGCAACGGCGCCACCGGCGTCAACCTGCTCTGGGAGGCGACGGACCAACTGATCCTGGAGTTCGACCACCACAACTCCACTGCCGACCGGGCGCCCAACAGTCCCTTCGGTGACTCTGCGCTACTGTCCACGGCGGCTTACACCCGCGATCGCACCACCGGCTACTTCGGCCACGAACTGCCCGTATTGGAACTGACCTTGCGCAATCCATTGTCTCCCGACGACATGATCGTCACCGGCAGCGTGTTCCAGAACAACATCTCGAAGATGGGCATCGACCAGACGCGCCTCGCCGGCAGCTATGCGCTCGACGTCGGTAGCATCGACTTCGGCATTCAGCTCACCGAAGTGAACAACCGATCGGCAGGTTCCGTGGTGCAGCGCGACGCATGGGGCGGCGTCACGCAGCCCGGCGACATTTCGGATCTCTTGACGGCCGACTCCGCGCTGGATGCCTTCGACCAGGTCCCCGGAGGCGACGACGGTCGACGACAAGCTGACTTCTATCGCTTCGACATGGCCGAGCTCGTAGCCAGAACCGAGGCGCTCATGGCCTCCGGCGAGGCAACCATATTCTCGCTCACCGACATGGGGGATTGCGGCACGGGACTGTGCACGTCGAGCCGGTTCACTTCCGACCGTCGCACGGTGGAGGAGTCGGCCGCACTGCATGCGCAAGCGAACCTGGCGTGGGACTGGGGCCAGATTCCGGTCCGGCTGCGTGTGGGATTGCGCTACGAGGACACGGACGTCACATCGGAGGCGCTGTCACCGGGCTAAAGCGGCATCGACTGGGTTGCGGGCAACGAGCTGACGGCCGTGCAGGCAGGCCCGGAGTTCACGCAGCTCTCCGGCAGCTACGACCTGCTGCTGCCCAACCTCGACTTCCGCATGGAACTGACGCCCGACATTGTCCTGCGCTTCTCCACCAGCGACACGATGACGCGCCCCAACTACGGCGACATTCAGGGCGGTCAGACCATCAACACACTCGTGCGCATCGATGAAGGCACCGGCAATCGGGGCAACCCTGCCCTCCTGCCCTTCGAGTCGGCCAATTACGACCTGTCGTTCGAGTGGTACTACGCGGACGACAGCTATGCAGCGGTCGGCTACTTCCTCAAGGACGTGGAGAACTTCATCGGCACGGCGTCCGTCGTCGAAAACCTGTTCGACCTGCCTCACCCAGGGCTTGGCCCACTTGCAGACGAGGCTCGAGCTGCAACGGGCAGTTCGGATTCCAGCGTCCTCTACACGTGGATTCTGGAGAACCGCGCCGACGCCGCCGGCGTTGACGCGGCAAGTGGCATCATCTCCGGCGTTGCCGGCCGCGACCCCTCGGCGCCTTTCAATCTGACGGTCCCGGTGAACATCGAGCAAGCGACCATGAAGGGCTGGGAGAGCTCGTAGTGCAGCACAACTTCGGCGACACCGGCTTCGGCGTCATCGCCAACGCGACCCTAGTCAGTGCGGACGTCGGCTACGACAACTTCAACCTCGCGCAGCAGTTCGTTCTGACGGGCTTGAGCGACTCCGCCAATCTCATCGCCTTTTACGACAAGGACGACCTGAGCGTGCGGCTGGCGTACAACTGGCGCGACAACTTTCTTGCAGGAACCGGTCAAGCCAATGTCGGCTCGGGTCCGCCGACCTATGTAGGCGCCTACCAGCAGCTCGACCTCAGCGCGAGCTACTGGATCAGCGAGAACATGCAGATCTACTTCGACGCCCTGAACATCAACGACCAGACGACGCATATGTTCGGTCGCGACTGGTTGCAGACGCTGTTCGCGGCGCAGGCTGGGCCCCGCTACAACTTCGGCTTCCGCTACAAGCTCTAGACGTTCGGTTGCTCATCGCCCCTGCCGGCGCCGGTCGGGGCAGTCGCGCAAGATCGGCGCGCATGGTGGGCTGTCGAGCGTTGCGCCGCTAGGCGTGGATGGGGCAAACCCCAGGTCGTGACCTTGGCTGGCGGCCCGCCGCCCGGCTTTCCTACCGGATTCGGCTCGCCGCCGCATGTCGTCACCGGCAGATTTCGTGCTGCGAGTGGAGCGGGTTGGATTCCCCCGCATCCCCATTCGCGACCCCTAAAGCAGTGTCCGTTCGCGCGCTTGCACGTCATTCTTGCGGACGCACACCCCACGATGCGTGGGCGAACTTGACAACGCTGTCGTTGTTGCCCTATACAAGACTGACAACGTTGTCAACCGCGGTGACAATGCGCCAAAGCAGGGTGTTTTGGCGCGGTCACCGGTCGCGTTTTTTCGCGCGGCTGGCTGCGGGATGCGAAGGAGAGGCGGATGCCAAGCGACGTGTTCCGGAAAACCCCGATTGCCTCGGCTGTCTCGCTCGTGATCGCGAGTGCCCTTGCCTCGGCGCAGCAAGCTGCGGCGCAAGACCCAGAGCCGTCGGCGCGCACCGACGACGCCACGGTGCCAGGGCCGGTCGAAGAGGTGATCGTGGTGGGCTTCCGGCAAAGCCTCAAGGAATCCATGGACCTCAAGCGGGCGCGGGATGGCGTGGTGGATGCC
Organism: Pseudomonadales bacterium; assembly: GCA_965116935.1. Taxonomy (GTDB): domain Bacteria; phylum Pseudomonadota; class Gammaproteobacteria; order Pseudomonadales; family Azotimanducaceae; genus VXYL01. Next base: position 5,761,336 of record OZ220737.1, read on the forward strand.
ATCACCGCCGAGGACATCGGCGACTTCCCGGACAGCAACCTCGCCGAGTCGCTGCAGCGGATCACCGGCGTTTCCATCGATCGCGAGCGCGGGGAAGGGGCGCGGGTAACCGTGCGGGGCTTCGGGCCGGACTTCAACCTCGTGCTGCTGAACGGGCGCCAGATGCCCACTTCCAGTGGTCTTGGCCGTTCCTTTGACTTCGGCAACCTCGCCTCGGAGGGGATCAGCGCCGTGGAGGTGTACAAGAGCGGCCAGGCAGACGTCCCAACCGGCGGCATCGGCGCGACCATGAACGTGCGCACCACTCGCCCCCTCGAGGCGCCGGGCATGAACTTCACCGCCGCCGCCAGCGGTCTGCACGACACCTCCACGGAGGACGGCAGTGGCTTCACGCCGGAGATATCGGCGCTTTTCTCCAACACCTTCGCCGACGACCGGGTGGGCATCGCCCTCTCCGCCGTGCGGCAGGATCGCAACAACGGCGCCAACACCGCCAGCGTCGGCGGCTGGCGCACCTTCCCCGGCGAAGTGGACAACTGCTGGTGCGGTGCTGGGCCGTCGGAGTGGGGCGGCATTCCTCCCCAAGGAGATCCCAACCAGGTCAACCGGCCCGGGCCCGGCGACCTTTACTCGGTGCCGCAGAGTATCGGCTACGAGCTGGCCGAATACTCGCGCCTGCGCACCAATGGCCAGCTTACGGCGCAGTGGCAGGCCACCGAGACCGTCATCGCCACACTCGACTACACCTTCTCGGAGGTGGAGCTCGACCGCACCTACAGCAATCTCTCGGCTTGGTTCAACTTTGGCGCCCAGGAGACCTTGTGGACCGACGGCCCACAAGCGTCCCCTCTGGTCTACACCGAAAACCTCGCCGGCAGCGACTACTCGATGGGTGGGGGCCAGGATGCGTGGAAGGCGCGCAACGGCGCCACCGGCATCAACCTGCTTTGGGACGCCACGGACCGACTCACCTTCGAGTTCGACTACCACGACTCCACCGCCGAACGGTCGCCCAACAGTCCCTTCGGCGACTCCGCGCTGCTCTCCACGGCGGCGTTCACGCGCGACCGCACCACCGGTTACTTCGGCCACGAATTGCCCGTGCTGGAGCTGACGCTGCGCAATCCGCTGTCGCCCCAGGACATGATCGTCACCGGCAGCGTGTTCCAGAACAATTTCTCCAAGATGGGCATCGACCAGACCCATCTCGACGGCCACTACGACTTTGACGTGGGCGTGATCGAGAGCATCGACTTTGGCATTCAGCTCACCGAGGTCAACAACCGCTCCGCAGGTTCGGTGGTGCAGCGGGATGCATGGGGCGGGGTGACGCAACCCGGCGCGATTGCCGATTTGTTAACGCCCGACTCCGCCGGGGATGCCTTCGACCAGACTCCCGGCGGCGACGATTCTCGCCGCCAAACCGAGTTTTACCGCTTCGACATGGCCGAGCTCGTCGCCCGCACCGAGGCGCTCATGGCGTCGGGCGACGCGACCGTCTTCCAACTCACGGACATGGGCGACTGCGGCACTGGGCTCTGTACGTCTAGCCGGTTCACATCCGACCGCCGCACGGTGGAGGAGTCGGCGGCGCTGCACGCGCAGGCGAACCTCGGCTGGACTTGGGGCACGATGCCGGCAGGGCTGCGCCTGGGCTTGCGCTACGAGGATACCGACGTTTCGTCGGAGGCGCTCTCGCCCGCCTACACGGCCATCAACTGGGTAGCCGGCAACGAACTCAACGCCATTCAGGCAGACCCGGAGTTCACGCAGCTCTCTGGCAGCTACGACCTGCTGCTGCCGAGCATCGACTTCCGCTTGGATCTCACCTCGGACGTGCTGTTCCGGTTCTCCACCAGCGAAAACCATGACGCGGCCCAACTACGGCGACATCCAGGGCGGCCAGACCATCAACTCGCTGGTGCGGATCGACGGCGGCACCGGCAACCGCGGCAATCCGGGGCTCTTGCCATTCGAGTCGAGCAACTACGACCTGTCGTTCGAGTGGTACTACGCGGACGACAGCTACGCCGCGCTCGGCTACTTCGTCAAGGACGTGGATAACTTCATCGGCACAGCGTCGGTGGTGGAGAACACCTTCGACCTGCCGCACCCGGGCCTCGGCCCCCTCGCCGACGAAGCCCGCGCCGCCACCGGCAGCTCGGATTCGGGCCTGCTCTACACCTGGATTCTGGAGAACCGTGCCGACGCCGCCGGGGTGGACGCCGAGAACGGCGTCATTTCGGGCGTGGCCGGCCGCGACCCTTCGGCACCGTTCAACCTGACCGTGCCGGTGAACATCGAGAAGGCGACGATGAAGGGCTGGGAGGTCGTCGTCCAGCACAACTTCGGCGACACCGGCTTCGGCGTCATCGCCAACGCCACCATCGTCGATGCGGATGTGGGCTACGACAACTTCAGCCTGGCGCAGCAGTTCGTGCTGACGGGCCTCTCCGACTCGGCCAACCTCATCGCCTTCTACGACAAGGAGGGGCTGAGCGTTCGGCTAGCCTACAACTGGCGCGACAACTTCCTCGCCGGAACCGGGCAGAGCAATGTCGGCGCCGGGCCGCCGACCCATGTGGGGGCATATCAGCAGCTCGACCTGAGCGCGAGCTACTGGGTCACGGAGAACATGCAACTCTACGTCGATGCCCTCAATCTCAACGACCAGACGACCCACGTGTTCGGCCGCGCCTGGATGCAGACGCTGTCCGCGGGGCAGGCAGGGCCTCGCTACAACTTCGGGTTCCGCTACAAGCTGTAGCTACGCACGTCACGGGTGCCAGCGAGGAGAGGCTGGTTCGTTAGTGGCGGTGTTCGGGGCTGGCGCTTTGTTGGCGTTTGTCCGGAACGCTTGCTTGCGGTGGCCTTGGCCGGCTCCGCTGCGTGCGCGCCTTCGGCACGCTTGGAGGGCGGGACGCCCTCCTTCCAGAGAGGCCCTCGCATCGCAGGGGCTGGGGCAAGAAGCGTTGTCCGACGGCAACGGTTTCTTGTGGCGCTTGTATGATCGTTGCGGTGCCTTGAAGGGGCGTTCTTAAGAGCGCATGAGGTCGGGATGGATCGGGCGACTCGGAAGGTCGTGATCGTTGGCGGCGGCACGGCCGGTTGGATTGCCGCCAATTGCATTGCCGCCGAATGCCGCCACTGGCGCGAGCCGTTGCAAGTGGTGCTGGTCGAGGCTCCGGACATTCCCACGATCGGCGTTGGCGAAGGCACTTGGCCGTCGATGCGCCGAACCTTGCAGCGCATCGGCATTGACGAAGGCGAGATGCTGCACGCCTGTAGCGCGAGCTTCAAGCAAGGCACGCGATTCCTGGGCTGGTCGGGACAAGGTGAGACGGACGAGTACATCCATCCGTTCAGCCTGCCGGTGGAGTACGTGCGCCTGAACCCTGCGAAATACTGGCTCGGCGAGCGCCCGAATGTGCCGTTTGCGCGCTTCGCGACACCCCAAGTGGCCGCCATCGAACAGGGATTGGCGCCGAAGGAGGCATCCGCTCCCCAGTATGCGTTTGCCTTCAACTACGCCTACCACCTCGACGCCGGCAGATTCGCCGAGCTCCTGCAACGGCACGCCGTTCAGCGCCTCGGCGTGACGCATGTGGCCGGCAAAGTCGAGCGCATCGAATCGCAGGGCGACGGCGACATCGCCGCTGTCTCCCTCGACACCGGCGTTCGCGTACCAGGCGACCTGTTCGTCGATTGCACGGGGCAACGCGCCCTGCTGATCGGCGGGCACTACCGCCGCCGCTTCGTCTCGGCCCGCGCAGTGCTCTTCAACGACCGCGCCATCGCCGTGCAAGCGCCCTACCACCACCCCGACGCGCCCATCGCCTCGGCAACGCTGGCAACCGCCGAGCCGAGCGGCTGGATCTGGGACATCGGCCTGCAAACCCGGCGCGGCGTTGGTTACGTGTACGCCAGCGACCACATGGAGGAGAGCACGGCGCGCGCCGCGCTGGAGGCATACGTCCAGCGCACCTCGCCGGAAGTCGATGCCGAATCGCTGCCCTATCGCACCATCGCTTTCGAACCTGGCTATCGGGACATGTTCTGGCATCGCAACTGCGTCGCCATCGGCCTGTCCGCGGGATTCGTGGAACCGCTCGAAGCGTCCGCGCTGGCGCTGGTCGAGCAGTCCGCCGCAATCGTTGCCGAACAAATGCCCCGCGACAGGCAGGTGATGGACGCGGTGGCACGGCGGTTCAACGAGCGCCTGCGCTATCACTGGGGTCGCATCGTCGAGTTCCTCAAGCTGCACTACGCCACCAGCGCCCGAGACGAACCGTACTGGCGCGCACATCGCGACCGCGCCACTTGGCCGGAGGGTCTCGCCGACAAGCTGCTCCTGTGGCAACAGCAAACACCGTGGCACGACGACGCCCCGCGCGTCGATGAGCTCTTCCCCTCGGCCAGCTACCAATACGTCCTCTACGGCATGGGCTTCCGCCCCCGCCATGCGGGTGACGAATCGCCGTCCTATGTGGCGATGCGCGCCGAGGCCGACAAGGTGTTTCACGCCAGCCGCGCCAAGGCGGCGCAGGCGCAGCAAAGGCTGCCGACGAATCGCGAGGCGCTGCGCGCCATGGCCGAGCAGACGGGGAGGTTCGCCAACGGTGCCTGACTTTGCCCTGCTCAACAACGTCGACCATCAGGACGTGAAAATCATCACCGAGCGTTCGGCCCGCTATGGTGACGACATCATGCTGGCGATGGCCTTCACGTTCGAGTTTCGCAACGTGCAGGCGCACTACCCGATTCTGTTCCAGCAGAATCCGGCCGGCGACTATTACCCCGTGGCGCTGTTCGGCTTCCAGGAGGGCGAGAACCTCTTTCTCGCCGAGGACGGCTGGCAGGCACCCTACATCCCGGCGATGGTGCAGCGCGAGCCGTTCCTCATCGGCTTCGGCGAGGCCACGGGGCCGGGTGCTGCCGAGCGCGCCCGCATGCTGTCGCTCGACATGGAGCACCCGCGCGTCAACACCGAAGTGGGCGAAGCGCTGTTCGCCCCCTTGGGCGGCCGCACCCCGTACCTCGAAAACGCCGCTAACCTCCTCGAAACCATCTATGCCGGCATCGACCACAGCAAGGGGTTCTGTGCTGCGCTGGCGGAGCATGGACTGCTTGAAAGCATCACCTTCGAGATCGAATTGAACGACGGCTCGCGCAATCAGTTGCTCGGCTTTCACTGCGTCGCCGAAGAGAAGGTGCAGGCACTCGCCGGCGACGTGCTCGGTGCGTTCAACGAGAGCGGCTACCTGATGCCGCTGTTTATGGCGCTCGCCTCCCTCGCTCATGTGCAGGGATTGGTGGAGCGGAAGAACCGCGCCATCGGTCGGGAGGCAGCGGCGTGAACTGGCTGGACGATGTGGCGCCGGTGCGGAAGCTGACGCCCAGCGGTGGTGAAGGGGCCATCCCGCCCCATGTCTTCGGCGCCGGTGAACCGGTGCACCTTCCGGGCCTGGTGGCGGATTGGCCGGCCGTCACCGAATGCGGTGCCTCCATGGACTCCGCCGCCCGCTATCTGTCGAGGTTCTGGAACGAGGCGCCGGTGACGGTCTATGCCGGCGGCTCCGGCATCGACGGCAGGTTCTTCTACAACGACGACTTCACCGGCTTCAACTTCGCGAGCGGCAAGGCCACCGTGCCGCAGGTGGTCTCCCGGCTCGCGGATGCGGGACGCGAGGAACGGCTCGCCACGATCTATGTCGGCTCGACGCCCGTGGACAGCCTGCTGCCCGGCTTTCGCGCCGAAAACGACGTGGCACTGCCGCAGGACGATGCGCTGGCGAGCTTCTGGCTTGGCAGTCGCACGCGCATCTCGGCGCACTACGACTTCCCCGACAATCTCGCTTGCGTGGTGGCTGGCGAACGCCGCTTCACGCTGTTGCCGCCGGATCAGATCGACAATCTCTATGTGGGGCCCGTGGACCGCACCCCGTCCGGGCAGGCCATCAGTCTGGTGGATTTCGCGGCCCCAGACCTATCCCGCCACCCTCGCTTCGCCGAGGCGATGCGGCATGCACGCACGGCCTTGCTGAAGCCGGGGGACGCCATCTTCATTCCCAGCATGTGGTGGCATCACATCGAGTCGCTTGCCGCCTTCAATCTGCTCGTCAACTATTGGTGGTGCAACTCGCCCGCTGCGCTCGGCGCCCCGTCGGACGCCCTGCTGCATGCGATTCTGGCATTGCGAGACTTGCCGCAACGCCAGCGCGAGGCGTGGCGGGGCCTCTTCAACCACTACGTATTCGATGCGGACGAGTCTGTGCACGAGCACATACCCGCCGCCGGCAAGGGATTTCTCGCCCCCATCGACGAAGCATCCGCCAAGCGGCTTCGCGCCACGCTACTCAACCGGCTGAACCAGTGATGACAATAGGACGAGCCTTTGGAGCGAAGGCAGAATGCCTTCCCTGGTGCGCCGTACGGCGCACTGACGGCACTTGCGAGAAAAGCGCCTGTCGGCGGCGCTTAGGGAAGGCAGAATGCCTTCCCTCCAAGGGCCCGCCCTATGCAGAGCGTTCCTAACGGAGAAGCACCGTGCAGCACAGGAAGATCCACAAGGTCGTGATTGCCGGCGGCGGCACCGCCGGCTGGATGGCCGCGGCCTCGCTCGCGAAGCTCCTCGGCAAGACCCTCGACATCACGCTGGTGGAGTCCGATGAGATAGGCACCGTAGGCGTTGGCGAGGCCACAATCCCCACCCTGCTGACGCTGCACGAACTGTTGAAGGTGAAGGAGCAGGACTTCGTGCGCGCAGTCCAAGGCACCTTCAAGCTCGGCATCTCGTTCGAGAACTGGCGCGACCTCGGCAAGAACTACATCCACTCCTTCGGCTGGACCGGACGGGACAGCTGGGCCGCCGGATTCCAGCACTTCTGGCTCAAGGGAAAGCGAATGGGGATCGCCCGGGAGTTCGGCGAATACTGCAAGGAATGGCTGGCGGCCAAGCAAAGCCGATTTGCCGTGCTGCCGAGCCAGGGCCTCAACTACGCCTATCACTTCGACGCATCGCTCTATGCTGCGTTCCTGCGCGCCATGGCCGAGGAGCATGGCGCGGTGCGGCAGGAGGGGCGCATTCAGGCAGTGGAGCAGGACGAGACCGGCTTCATCACGGCCATCAAGCTGCAATCAGGCCAACGCATCGAGGGCGATCTCTTCATCGACTGCACCGGCTTTCGCGGCCTCTTGATCGAAGGCGCGCTTGAGGTGGGCTACGAGGACTGGCGCCACTGGCTGCCCTGCGATCGCGCGGTTGCCGTGCAAACCGAGGCACTGTCGCCACCGGTGCCTTACACCCGCGCCATAGCCCGCGGCGCCGGCTGGCAGTGGCGCATCCCCCTGCAACATCGCGTCGGCAACGGCGTGGTGTTCTCCTCCGAACACTGGTCCGACGACGAAGCGGTGGCGCACCTGAAGGAAAACGTGACCGGCGACATGCTGACGGAACCAAGGGTGATCCGCTTTCGAACCGGGCAGCGGCACCAGCACTGGCACCGCAACTGCATCGCCATGGGGCTCGCCTCCGGCTTCATCGAGCCGCTCGAGTCCACCAGCATTCACCTGATCCAACGCAGCATCATCCGCCTGATGCAGATGTTCCCCTACGACGGCATCCGCCAGCCGGACATCGACGAGTTCAACAGCCAGATGAAGTTCGAGATCGACAACGTGCGCGACTTCATCATCCTGCACTATCATGTGACGGAGCGGCGCGACACGGACTTCTGGCGCCACTGCGCCAGCATGGATGTGCCCGACTCGCTCCGCCACCGCATCGAACTGTTCCGCCAGGCCGGCCGAGTGTTCAAGGTGCCAACGGAACTCTTCGGCGAGAACTCGTGGATTCAGGTGATGCTGGGGCAGGGCCTGCTGCCAGAGCAGTACCACCCCATCGTCAACATGATGAGCGACGAGGAACTCGCGGGCTTCCTCAGCGGCATCCACGGCAACGTGGCCGGCATGGTGGGGCAACTGCCGGAACACCAACGCTTCATCGACCACTACTGCCGCGCGTAGCGCGCCCTGAAAGGACGTCGGCAGTTCGCTACGCGAGCGCGCGGTGCCTTTGGAGGGAGGGCATCTTGCCCTCCACCGCGCCCGCAAGGGCGGCATCTTGCTAGTGCAGCGAGTGTTCTGCGCGCCTTGCGGCGCGCGATGGAGGGCGGGACGCCCTCCTTCCAGAGAGGCCCACGCATGGCAGGGGCTCCTTCCAGAGAGGCCCCCTCGCGTGGCAGAGACTGTTTTCCGCGGTGCTGGTCGCGCTCCGCAGGGCGCCCGTTGTTGATAAACTGACACCGTTGTCACCGGCCCCGACGCGATGGACGAAAACACGATTAGCCGGCGCACACCCGCCCGCGCCACGATCCGTGACGTTGCCCGTCGCGCGGAAGTTTCCATCAAGACCGTCTCGCGGGTCATCAACCGCGAAGCCAACGTGCGCCCCGCCACGCGGGAGCGGGTGATGGAAGCGGTGCGCGAACTGCAATACGAGCCCAATCCGGCCGCCAGGGGGCTTGCTGGAAGGCGCACCTTCTCGATCGGCCTACTCTATGAGAACCCTCACGAGTTCAGCTACATCCAACAGATTCTCGATGGCGTCTTCGACGTTTGCCAAGCACATGGCTATGCGCTGTTGCTGCGGCCTTCGAGCGAGAACCCGGCGACGGAAGACATCGTGCGGTTTCTGACCCAAACCCGCGTGGACGGAATGGTGCTCACCGCACCCATCGGGGATCGTCCAGACATCACCGATGCCTTGACCGAGCGGGACGTGCCGTTCGTGCAAATTTCCCCCGGCATCACGGACACGCGCTGGACCTCGGTGGGGCCTGACGATTTCGCCGGCAGCCACACACTCACCGAGCATCTGCTCGACTTGGGCCACACTCGCATCGGCTTCATCCAAGGCGACCCGCGCCACGGTGCCGCCAGCGCTCGCCTTGATGGTCACCTGCAATGCTTGCGCGAGCACGGCATGACCGTGGACGAGAGCCTGATCGTGCCGGGGTTGTTCGATTTCGAATCCGGCAAGGCGGCGGCACATGGACTCTTTCGGCTGGCAGACCGCCCCACCGCCATCGTCGCGGGCAACGACGACATGGCCGCTGGCGTGATCGTCGCGGCGCGAGAGGCAGGCATGGCGCTGCCTGAAGCACTGTCGGTGGCGGGCTTCGACGATTCGCCGACGGCACTGCACACTTGGCCGCCGCTCACAACGGTGCGCCAGCCGATCGTCGAGATCGCGTCGCAAGCGGCAGAACTGCTGCTCGAGTGGACTCGCGGCGAGCGCGATGTGCATGTTCGCAAGACCTTCGGCTGCCGGTTGGTGGTGCGGCGCTCGACGTCCGCACCGGTCGGGTAGCGTGAGCAAAGGGATAGCCCGCTGGGGCCCGGCCACCACTCCGACCTTGCCCTTGGGCGAACCCGACGCTAGGACCTTTGCTGGTCACCTCGAGCACCTCTCCTTGGAACAGAAGGTGGGGCAGATGGTGCAGGCGGAGATCGCGAGCGTCACTCCCGCCGAGGCTGGCAGCTACGGCTTGGGCTCCATCCTCAACGGCGGCGGCAGCTTTCCGGGTGGCAACAAGCATGCGAGCGTGGCGGATTGGGTCGAGCTTGCCGATGCCTTCCACGAGACCTCCACGAAAGCCAACGACGGCAATGGCGTGCCGATCCTGTGGGGCACGGACGCGGTGCATGGACACTCGAACGTCTACAACGCCACCGTGTTCCCCCACAACATCGGCCTTGGCGCCGCTCGCGATCCGAACCTCATTGCCGCCATCGGCGCCGCCACCGCCCGTGAGGTAGCGGCGACGGGCATCGACTGGACCTTTGCGCCTACGCTCGCCGTGCCGCGCGACGATCGCTGGGGCAGAACCTACGAAGGCTACGCCGAGCATCCCGACGTAGTGGCGGAATACGCATCGCGCATGGTCGCCTCCCTGCAAGGCGCGCCCGGCACGGAAGGCTTCCTCGGCCCCGGTCGCGTGATTGCCACGGCAAAGCACTTCATCGGCGAAGGCGCGACGGTGGGCGGCCGTGACCAAGGCGATGCGGACTGCTCGGAAGAGACACTCCTTGCCCTCCATTCGCCCGGCCACCGCGCGGCACTGGCCGCCGGGGCGCAGACCGTAATGGCCGCCTACAACAGTTGGTGCGGCGAGAAAGTGCATGGCCATCACTACCTCCTTACGGAAGTGCTAAAGGGCGCCCTCGGCTTCGATGGCTTCGTGGTCAGCGACTGGAACGGCTACCAGCAAGTCGCCGAAGACCACGGCGAGGCTTGCGCCCGCACCGTCAACGCCGGCGTGGACATGCTGATGGTCGGCGAGGACTGGCGGCGCACCTATCGCGACCTGTTGCAGCAGGTGCGAAGCGGCGTGGTTTCCGAGGCGCGGATCAATGACGCTGTTTCCCGCATCCTGCTGGTGAAGGCGAGAGCTGGGCTGTTCCACAAGGGGCGACCGTCGAGCCGGCCTGCTGCCGGCGACGCCAGCGTGATCGGGCAAAGCGAACATCGAGTGCTGGCGCGACAGGCCGTGCGCGAATCGCTGGTGCTGCTCAAGAACGACGGCGTGCTTCCGCTCCGGCGTGACATGCGCGTGCTGGTGGCAGGGGACGGTGCACACAACATCGGCAAGCAGTGCGGCGGCTGGACGCTGACCTGGCAGGGCACGGACAACGACAATGCCGACTTCCCGAACGCGACATCGATCTTCGACGGCATCCAATCGGCGGTCGCGAACGGCGGCTCGGCAGTGCTGGCACCAGACGGGCAGTTCGGCGGCGCCAAACCCGACGCCGCCATCGTCGTCTTCGGCGAAGACCCATATGCAGAGGGCGACGGCGACCGCACCCACCTCAGCCACTCCCGCACCAACGCCAAGCCACTCGCTGTCTTGCGACGCTTGCAGGCACTCGGCGTCCCTACCGTCTCGGTATTCCTCAACGGCCGGCCGATGTGGATCAACCCGGAACTCAACGCGTCGGATGCCTTCGTGGTCGCGTGGTTGCCGGGTAGCGAAGGCGCTGGCGTCGCAGATGTGCTGTTTCAAGCCCGGGCCGGCGAGCAGGGCCCCGAATTCCACGGTCGCCTAAGCTTCTCCTGGCCCAAACATGCGCTGCAAACCCCACTCAATGTGGGCGACACAAGCTACGGCCCGCTGTTCCCCTACGGCTTCGGTCTTCGCTACGGCGAGAAAGCACCACCCCTAGAACAACTCGAAGAGTCCGACACCGCGGCCGACATGCCCGAAGACACCGCCCGCCCACGCACCAACCCAACGTATCCCCGATGACGCCGTGGTTTCCCTGGCGGGAAGGTCCTGGCAGCGAAAACCATGGGCACGATGGCGTTTGGAAGGCCCCTAGGGGCGAGGGCGTCTCGCCCTCGCACGCGCCGCAAGGCGCGCTCATGCACAAACGACCCATCAAGACGGCGCGCCGGTGGGCGTGTCTTCGCCGGGCGACGTCTTTGCTCTGTGCACTAGCCCTGTCGTTGGCCTGCGCTGCACCCGTTGAAGTCAAGGTAGTCGCGCACGAAGCCGGCTTCCAACTCCTGCGAGGCGGCCAGCCCTATGTCGTCAAGGGCGCTGGGGTAGTCGGCGTCGACTACCGCACGCTCGCGGAACGCGGCGGCAACTCCGTGCGCACCTGGGGCGTCGAAACCGCCGGTCGCGACCTCGACGAAGCCGCCAAGCACGGCTTGACCGTGACACTCGGCCTGCCGGTGGCCGCAGAACGCTGGGGCATGGACTACGGCGACGAGGACGAGGTGGCGACGCAGCGACAACGAGTGCGAGAAGCAGTCGAACGCTATCGCGATCACCCTGCCCTCCTCGCCTGGATCATCGGCAACGAACTGAACCACGGCATGAAGGACGGGCGCGTGTACGACGAGGTGAACGCGCTGTCGAAGATGATCCACGAACTGGACCCCAACCATCCAACCACCACCGCCATCACGGCCGGCGAAGAGCCCATCGAAGTCGTGAAGAAGCGCGCACCAGACCTCGACTTCATCAGCATCCAGCTCTACGGCGCGCTGGCGCTGATGCCGCGCTACGCAGACGAGTGGCTTGCCGGCCGGCCCTTCTTGGTCACCGAATGGGGCCCCATAGGCCATTGGGAAGCAAGCCAAACCGCATGGGGAGCCCCCGTGGAAATGGACAGCACCACCAAGGCCCGCCACTACCTAAACGGCTACCGCCAACTCATTGAACCCCATCTCGCAAGCGCCCCACGGGGCGGCCGGTGCCTCGGCAGCTACGTGTTCCTGTGGGGCCAGAAGCAAGAACGCACGCCCACGTGGTACAGCCTGTTTACGCCCGCCGACCAGTCCACCGCCGCCGTGGACGCCATGCAACTCGCATGGTCTGGGCAACACCCTCCCAACCAAGCCCCCGTGATCCAAGCAATGCGCCTCAACAACCACACCGCCAGCAACAATGTGACTCTCGTAACCGGCGAGCGCTACCACGCGGAGTTCACCACCCACGACCCGAACGGCGACCCACTTACCTACCGCTGGCACCTAAAGCCCGAAAGCACGGCCACCACCGACGGCGGCGACTACGAACCCGCCATCCCCAACATCCCCGGCCTGATAGACGATCCCACCCGCCCCACCATCACATTGCAGGCACCCGAGCCCGGAACATACCGCCTGTTCGCCTACGCCTCCGACCCCAAAGGCCATACAGCCCACGCCAACATCCCCTTCCGCACCACGAGCAACTGACGACGTCTCGCCGCACCTTGAGGTTCCGCACGGTAGGAGTCGCAGGAAGCTCAACTGTTGACTACAATCGACACAAATCCAGCATATGTAGCTCCAAAGCAACATGGTCGCGCCGAGCAAGATCACCCAGTCTCCCCCCGCCGCGGTCGAGGAAGCGCTCGCAAAACTCGGACGCAACATCCGCACTGCCCGTCTGCGTCGCAACATAACGCAGCAGCAACTGGCCGAGCGAGTCGGCGTTTCCCGCTTCGTCGTTGCCGATGTCGAGCGCAGCAAGCCGACCACCGGCGTCGCCGCCTACATCGGTGCCCTGTGGGCGCTGGATCTGATCGGCAACCTACAGAACGTCGCCCACCCAGACCTCGACGAGCAAGGCAAAGCGCTGGAGGCTCTCAGCGGCCGTCGCTCGGCCCGCCCCGCCAAGCGACTCAGTGATGACTTCTGAACGCGAGTGTTTCGTTTACGTCATGCTTCCCGGCGCAACGGAGTTCGTCACTGCCGGCCGCTTTCGTTGGATCGACGACGGGGAATTTCCCGTGGGTCAGTTCGTCTATGGCCGCTCCTACCTCGAGCGACCAGATGCCGTGGAACTCGATCCGATCGAACTCCAGCTTTCGAGCGAAGTCCGCCAGAAGGCTCGCCTGCAAGGCTTCTTCGGCGCAATCCGCGACGCCATGCCCGACTTCTGGGGCCGCCGGGTGATGGAACGCAGAGCCGGCGTCGCAGAACTCGCGGAGTTTGACTACTTGCTGCGCTCACCGGACGACCGAGCCGGAGCCTTGGGGTTCGGCGCCAACGTGCAGCCTCCCCTGCCGAGGCACCAATTCAGTCGCACTGTGGATCTCGCGAGCCTGCAGAGCACCGCCGACGCCATAGTTACCGGCAAGGAACCCGACACCACGCCCACCGCTCGCCACGTCGAGGAACTGCTCCTGCTCGCCACTTCGATGGGCGGCGCCAGGCCAAAGGCGGTCGTCCAAGAGGGCGACACCGTCTGGCTCGCTAAGTTCGCAAGCCCTGAAGACCGCTGGAATCACCCCAAGGTCGAACACGGCATGCTGAATCTCGCCCGAGCGTGTGGTCTGCAGGTTGCCGACAGTCGCGTCGTTACCGTCGCGGACCGTGACGTGCTTCTTGTCCGTCGCTTCGACCGCGAGCGGCGCGGCAAAGCCCTCTTGCGCCACCACATGATCAGTGCCCTGACGCTGCTTCAGAGCGGCGACGCAGTGGGAGAACGCGACGGCTGGTCTTACCTGCTTCTTGCTGACGAAATCCGTCGCGTGAGCGCAGCGCCGCAGGACGACCTCAGGGAACTCTTCGCCCGCATGTGCTTCAACGCGGCGACATCGAACCTCGACGACCATCCCCGCAACCACGCGATGCTGGCGCGGGGGACGTCTTGGCGCCTGAGCCCCGGCTACGACCTTGTCCCCTCGCCCGTGCTGGCCCTCAACCGGCGCGACCTCGCCATGGCCTGCGGCCAATACGGCCGCCAAGCCAACCGAACCAATCTCCTGAGCCGCCACGGCCGCTTCCTGCTCGAAGGGGCGGAGGCGAGCGCAATCCTCGACCAAATCACGAAAACCGTCCGCAGTCACTGGCGCAAAGAGATGCAAAGCGCGGGCGTGACCGAGGCGGACTGCGAAGCCATCCGGCGAGCTTTCTTGTACGACGGTCTGTTCTACCCGGTCGCGCCGAGACCCTGACCGAGACGTCCAGCGTGCCAAGCCGGCCCCTCGTCCCGGGCCTCGCGGGTCTTGCGGCGCGCTATGGGCTAGCTAGACTGTCCAAGGCCTCCCGCAGTCCTGAGATCGCCGATGTGATGTCCTCTTCGGGAATGGAGGCGTAGCCCACGAGAAGCTCCACATGCGCCGGCAGCTGTGCATAGTTCGGCGCGGCGGAGTAGATGCGGATGCCGCGGGCCAGGCACGCGTGCCGCAAGGGCGCGAAGGCGGTTCGAGGAAGCTCACGCAAGCGCAAGAGCACATGGATCCCTGCGCTCGCTCCCGTTACTTCCGCACGTTCATGTAGCTCCCGGCCGAGGGCCTCCAGGAGAGCCGAACGCCGGCTGGCGAGACGCTTTCGGGCTCGACGAACGTGCCGTTCCAGGAGCCCTTCACGGATGAAATCTGCGAAGGCAAGCTGCTCAAGACTTGGTGTGTCTCGGTCGGTGATCGCCTTGAGTTGCCCGAATGTGCGCGAGAGTGCTGCCGGGACCACGGCCCAGCCGATGCGGAGTGCAGGAAACAGCATCCTTGAGGCCGAGCCGAGATAGATGACCCGCCCATCGCCGTCAAGGCCGTGCAGACACTCGATAGGGCGCCCCTCGTAGCGGAACTCGCTGTCGTAGTCGTCTTCGAGTATTGCAGCACGATGCCTCTGCGCCCAGTCAAGGAGATGCAGGCGACGCCTGAGCGGCATTACCCCACCCGCCGGGAACTGATGCGACGGCGTGACGCAGACGACCTTCGCATCGGCGTGGTTTTCGAGCTGCTCCACTTGCATCCCCTGCGAGTCGGCCGGGACGTAAACGACGCGGGCACCGCAGGCCGCCAAGCAGTGCGAGTACCCGGTCCAGTGCGGCTCCTCAAGGACAACGGCGTCGCCGGGATCGACAAAGAGGCGAAGGCAGAGGTCGATCCCTTGCTGGGAGCCTTGCGTGACGATGACCTGTTCCGGCGCACAGTCGAGGCCACGAGCACGCGCCAAGTAGTCGGCCAACGCTTCGCGCAACCCCGAGAAGCCGCCGGGCAGCTGATAGCCCGGCAACGCGCGCGGCAAGTTGCGAGCATGGCGTGCAAGCAGGCGCGCCCAAGCGTTGAGTGTCCAGCGGTCGTAGCCGGATCCCGCGGAGCGCAGATCGTAGGGAACGGGTTTGAGGGGCTTGCGTTCGGTACGTGTCGCCTCGGAGCCATATGCAGCAAGGCGCGCACCGAGCCTCGACGAGCGATGTCGCGCGCCTGCCCTCGTTCCAACCTGTTGGTGCTTTGCCTGGCTTCGGGTTTTCACCGCGGGCACTACGAATGTGCCGGCCCCACGACGGGTCTCGACATAGCCTTCCGCGGCCAGTTGCTCGTATGCGAACAGCACCGTGTTGCGCGAAACGCACAACTCTTCCGCCAGGGCACGGGATGAAGGGAGCCTTCCAGAGGAGATGCTCCCCTCCAATATCCGCTGGCGCAACGCTGCGTAAACGGCTCTGTTCAAAGGCTGGCCGGGCTTGAGCGCTAGGGCAAGCTGGGACATCGGGCCACATTGGTACCAACGAAAGTCACCATTTTGGAACTTTTCGTGCATCCAAAGATAGAGGAGGCTGCGCGTTGGGATTTGCAGAAAGGACGCTGACCATGGCGTGGGAAGGGCAAGTGTGTTCCGTCCACTTGGCAGAAGACGGTGGTGCGGCAATGACGTCGCCTGCCTGCATCGAAGCGCTCGCGGGACGAGGCGTGCGGGGAGACCGCTATTGTCTGGGCAAGGAGTTGGGTCATTTCTCCGGTCACAAGGGGGCGCGACGTCAGATCACACTGTTTGAAACGGAAGTGCTCGCAGCCGTGCTTCGAGACCACGATCTGGTGCTGGCGCCCCACGAGTGCCGGATGAATGTGATCACGCGTGGCGTGCCGCTGACCCATTTGGTGGGGCGTCGCTTCCGCGCGGGAGACGCGACCCTTCGAGGGCTGAAGCTGAACGAGCCCTGCTCGCGACTTGAAGCGATCGTCCGCAAGCGCGTCGCCAAAGCACTTGTACACCGCTGCGGCCTCTTTGCCGAAGTCGTGACCACCGGCGAGATCCGCCCCGGCGACCGAGTGAAGTCAATCGACCAGTAGGATCAGCCTGGTGCAAGGCGAGGAGCTTCTGTCTCTCGGACGGAGACCACACCTCACACACGCTCCCGGATAGCATGCACGGGCTAGAGGTGGGGGTTGCAGCGGCGTGACTTGGCTGTTCGAACATTGGTTTGCGGCGGTGTTGCTGCTGGGGTATGCCGGGATGCTCGTGCTGCACGCTCGCTCCGGGCTGAAAGGCACTCGCGGCACGGCCGATTACTTCGTCGGCGGCCGGCGCTTTGGCGGGGTTGCCATCGGCATCTCGTTCTATGCCACGTTTGCGAGTACGAACAGCTACTTGGGGCATTCCGGGAAAGGCTATGAGTACGGCGCGCCGTGGCTGACGATGGCGTTGCTGCTGGTGCTCTTCACGTGGGTCTCGTGGAAGCTGGTGGCGCCGCGCATCCGTCGCTTCGCCTCGGACTGGAACTCGGTGACCGTGCCGGACCTCCTGGCGGTTCGCTTCGGCAGCGATCGGGTGCGGCGGGCGGCCGGGGCGATCATCGTCTTCTCCAGCCTTCTCTACATGATCGCCATCTTCAAGGGCGTGGGGCATCTGTTCGAGGCCTTCCTCGGCATCCCCTACGAGGCGGCGGTGGGCGTGAATCTCGTGATCGTCATGGCCTATACGGCTGTGGGCGGGTTCCTGTCGGTGGTGCGCACGGATGCTCTGCAGGGCGCGCTGATGCTGGTGGGCTCGATGCTGCTTTTCGGCTTCATCACCCATGCGGCTGGCGGCATTGGCTCCGTAACCGAGGTGACGGAACTGCCCGGAGCGGAACGACTGTTCGACTTGGACGCCGCCATTCCCTTTCCCGTGCTGCTCGGCATCGCTCTCGCCGGCTCTTTGAAGCTCCTGATCGATCCCAGGCAGGTGTCGCGCTTCTACGGCCTGCGCGACGAACGCAGCCTGCGCACTGGCATCTGGGTGGCCGTTGGCGGCATCCTGCTGATTCAGTTCTGTCTGTTTCCGCTGGGGCTCTACGCGCGGTTTCTGCTCGACGGCGTGACCGACACGGATGTCATCATCCCGACGCTGGTAACGGACGCAACCGTGTTTCCCCGCCTCGTGAGCGACTTCCTTGTGGTGGCGATCCTCGGTGCCGCCATGTCGTCCCTCGACAGCGTACTGCTGGTGGCCGCCTCGGTGACGTCGCGAGACCTCGTCCGGCCAAGGTCGGAAGCGACCGAGGTGCGCCTCACCCGCATCGGCGTGATCGTCTTCGCCGCCGTCGCCGCCCTCATCGCTTTGCGCCCACCCGGTGGAATCGTCGAACTCACCATCTTCTCCGGCAGCCTCTACGCCGTCTGCTTTCTGCCCACGGTGCTGTTGGGCCTGCATTGGCGACGCGGCAACGAAACCGCGGCACTGGCGGCGTTCGGCGTCGGCATCGCCGTGCTGCTTGCCTGGCTGGCGCTGGGGCTCACGTCGTTCCTGCACGAAGTGTTCCCGGCGCTGGCGGCATCGATGGCGGTTTACGTCGTCGTTTCCGCGCGGGGGAAACCCGTGGCCGATGCCCAGGTACAACGGCTGTTCGAGACGCGGGTCTTGGGTCCGTCAGAGGCGGGCTTGTCCCGTCCCGTTCCAGATGGGTCGAAGCGTCCAGCACGGGACGGGGCAAGCCCATCCCCTACTCATCGAAATAGACATCGGCCAAGGCTGTGAGATCACGAATTTGTCCCGTGTCTTCACCTTCGGGGTCGTCGCCGAGCACGTCTATGACGAACTCTTTGCGTAGGCGCTCCCGGCGCAAGTGTTCGTAGTGTTCTGGGTCCTCTCGGCGGCGGGCTTCTTCTAGACGGGCTTCTTCCTCCTGCTCGTCGTAGAATTTGTTGGCACCGGCCACCCATTCAGCCTGGGAAAGAGGTTTGGCTGCTTTCTTTCTGGTTCGAGCTTTCAGTTTCCTCTCCTTGTACGGGTGGAGCTTGACTCGGACTCGGCTACTCATCGGGATTTCTCCTTCTGACGGATTGTGAGGCTGATGAGTGGCCAAGTGGGATCGGCCTGTACACCGCCACTCTCCCCAATCGGACCGCTCCCCATCCGACGTGTCAAGGCGCCTGCGCTTCCTTTTATCCCTCGATCCGCAAAACGCCCTGGCTCGTTGTGGTTCAATAACGCCCGCTTCGTCCTTTGGAGAACCCTACTGTGGCAGGACCTCTCGACGGATTCCGCGTGATCGACTTCACCACGATGATTGCGGGGCCTTACGGCACCATGATTCTGGCCGATCAGGGGGCGGACGTGATCAAGGTGGAGGCGCCGCGCCAGGGGGACCATGTTCGGCGGGCGGGGTATGCGCAGAGCGAGTTCAGCGCGGCGTTCCTCAACAACAACCGCAACAAGCGCTGCATCGCGGTGGACGTGAAGTCGCCCGCCGGGCGGGACGTGATCCTGAAGCTCGCCGCCAGCGCCGATGTCTTCCTGCAGAACTTCCGTCCCGGCGTGATGGCGCGGCTTGGCATCGACTACGACGATCTCAAGGCGGTAAACCCCAAGATCGTGTACGTCTCCATGAGCGGCTGGGGCGAGAAAGGGCCGTTCGCGCACAAGCCGGTCTATGACCCCATCATCCAGGCGCTTTCGGGGCTCGCGTCCGTGCAAGGAGGTTCCGACGAGGCGCGTCCGCGGCTGATCCGCACGATCCTGCCGGACAAGCTCACCGGCATCACGGCGGCGCAAGCGGTTTCCACGGCACTGCTGGCGCGGGAACGCACCGGCAAGGGGCAGCACGTGCGCCTCTCCATGCTCGATGCGG